>NZ_QUMT01000001.1:0-820970 GCF_003387155.1 Roseateles depolymerans
GGTCCCACCCCTTCCCATCCCGAACAGGACCGTGAAACGACTCAGCGCCGATGATAGTGCGGATTCCCGTGTGAAAGTAGGTCATCGTCAGGCTATTAACCCTGCAAACCCCCTGAACTCCAGCAGTTCAGGGGTTTTGCTTTTTGTGCGTCAAAACTGAATGGTGCAACGGAAACTGGCCGGGGCAGGGCAGGGGCGTTGAGATAGCGCAAACCATCCGATTAACGCTGCAACTCAGCGGTTATCTACCGAGCACTTTGAGCTCAAACCAGACTCAACCCGCCTTCAACCAATCGCCCCTGCCGGCGTTCGCATCCACCACCAACGCCCTCGCGCGCAGAAGTTCCTGGATCAATGGACGGACCCATTCCGCACGACCGGCCTCACGCAAAGCGTCCCGGCCGTCCGGTCCGCCTTCGGCAACATGCTGAATCCTGGCGAAGATCGGCGTCTCCCCCGCCCACCGAACCAAGTCGTCAGGACAGATTGCCCCCGACTCCATCACCTTGAATACCATCAGCGCCTTGGCCGCATGCAGCGCATGGCGGCACGGTTCACGCCGAAAATGGGTCAGACGGGCGCGCGCCTTCGACAGTGCTGCGGAGACGTCGGTGAACGGCGCCCCATGCCCTGGAATCACCGAGGCCGGTTGCAGGCCTTCAATCAGATCCAGACTCGCCTCCACTTCGGCGAAGGCATCCCGCCCCTGAAGCTCTGGAAACACGATGCCGAAGCCGTTCTCCCAGAGCGCATCCGCTGAGATGACCACCCGGGTAAGTGGATCAAACAGAATCACCGAGGCCGGATCGTGTCCCGGCGCCGCATGGATCTGCCAGCGGTCAAAAGGCTCCGGCAAGTGGCTTCCCGGCATCAGGCGCCCTGTTGGCGCAAACCGCTCGCACCACTGCCCGGTTTCCTTGAAGCTCAAGCGACTCTCGTCCCACTTCGCAGCCGCCTCAAAGTCGCCCGGCGGAATAAGGACCGGCGCGTTGAACCTCGCGGCCACTGCTGCATTCCCGCCGCAATGATCTGAATGCAGATGAGTGTTGAGCACCGCGACCAGGCCGCAGCCTTTCGTCACCTCCTCAATCAGGGCCACCGTCTGCGCGGCATGCCGCACATGCCCCGTGTCCACCACGACGGCAACGCCCGCAGGAGCGTCCGGATTCCCACCGTGAGAAGGGTTGCCAGGCGCAGCCGAAGCAGGCGCCCGTATCACGATGTTGTTGGAAGACAGCCACCCGCGCTCCAACACCACCACACCAGGCACCCACTCCATCGCCATGGCCGCGCTATTCCCTGATCAGTGCTGCCGCAGCTCCCGCCGCAGGATCTTGCCCACATTGGTCTTCGGCAGGTCATCCCGGAACTCGATGTATTTGGGGCGTTTGTAGCCCGTGAACTGGGCATGGCAATAGGCGCTGAGGTCTTCCTCGGCCAACGCGGGATCCTTCTTGATCACAAACAGCTTCACCGCCTCCCCCGAGTGGGGATCCGGCACCCCGACCGCCGCACACTCCAGCACGCCGGGGTGCATGTTCACCACCTGCTCGATCTCGGTCGGATAGACATTGAAGCCACTCACCAGAATCATGTCCTTCTTCCGGTCCACGATGCGGGTGAAACCCTGCTCGTCCATGACGCCGATATCGCCCGTCTTGAAAAAACCATCCGGGCCGATCGCCTGCGCCGTTTCCTCCGGCCGATTCCAATAGCCCGCCATCACCTGCGGTCCGCGGATGCAGATCTCGCCGCGCTCCCCCAGCGGCACATCCCGGCCGGCGTCGTCGCGGATCGCAATCTCGGTATTGGGCACCGGCAACCCGATCGACCCGTTGAAACTGCTGAGGTCCAGACGATTCACGGTGGCCACCGGTGACGTTTCCGACAACCCATAACCTTCCACCACCGCGCACCCGGTGATGCGCTGCCATTTCTCGGCAGTGGCCTGCTGCACCGCCATGCCGCCGCCATTGGAGATGACCAGCTCGCTGAAATCCAGCTTGGCAAACGCCGGGTCATTGGCCAGCGCGTTGAACAGCGTGTTGACCGCCGGGAACATATTGACCTTGTAGTTCCGCAAGGTCGCAACGAAGCCAGGAATGTCGCGTGGGTTCGGAATCAGCAGGTTCATCATCCCCAGCCGCGCCCCCAGCATGTAGCAGGCCGTCAGCGCGAAGATGTGATACAGCGGCAGCGCGCAGACGATGGTGAGCGGCCTATTGCCGAGCTTGCCCAGCATCGGCGAGAACCAGGCTTCGCTTTGCAGGATATTGGCCACCACATTGCGATGCAGCAGCGTCGCACCCTTGGACAGGCCGGTGGTACCGCCGGTGTATTGGAGGAATGCGGGATCGTCGGCTCGCAACGTGACCGGCTGCAGTTGAGCATGCGCGCCCTGGGACAGGGCCTGCTTGAAGCGCGTCACGCTGCGACCTTGTGTCATCGGCAACCGGAACTCCGGCACCATCTTCTTCAAATGCCGAACCGCAAAATTGATCAGCGGCCCTTTCAGCACGCCCAGCATGTCGCCCAGCCCCGTCAGCACCACATGCCGCACCTGCGTGCGTTCAATGACCTCGGACAAAGTCTTCGCAAAATTCTCCAGGACGATGATGGCTTCCGCCCCCGAATCCTTGAGTTGATGCTCCAGCTCCCGCGGCGTGTACAGCGGATTCACGTTCACCACCACATACCCCGCACGCAGGATGGCGGCAATGGTCACCATGTACTGCAGCACATTGGGCATCATGATGGCCACCCGTGCGCCCTTGGCCAGCCCGCGCCCCTGCAGCCAGGCACCCAGCGCCCGGGAATGCTCATCGACCTGCGCGAAAGTCAGCCGCTGGTCCATGCACACCGCCGCATCCCGGCCAGCATGCACACGGAACGCCTCTTCCAGTAGCTCCACCAGCGAGCCATAGCGATCCAGCGGAATCTCAGCCGCCACGCCTTGCGGATAACTCGCCAGCCAAGGCTTGTCGGCATAGGTCACGGTCGGTGTTTCAGCAGTCATGGTCACAGCAGTCATGTCTCCGTCGCTCTCTTTATGCGCCTCGGGCGGAAGGTCCCCCAGGCAGTATGAAAGCCTATGCTCGCGGCACAGGGCGGTTCGGGCAAAGGGGGTTGCCCTAAGCCCACCGTCACCTTAATGACAGGCCTGCGTTCGAGGCACAAGTTGCCCCTGAAACCTCCGATCAAAAAGTCTGCTGGACAGGGCAGGTCACTCGCGGCCCCTACACTTCGCGCACTTCCTCTGCGCCACGTGCTCCCTGATGAACGGCCATATCCATCGTTTCACTTCCCTGTTCCGCTGGCTGGTGGGACCCCTGTTGTCCGCCTGGGTGGCCTCCCGCTACGGAGCCGGGGCCGGATTGGCCGTCCTGGCGATCTTTGTGGCCGGCCCGGCGCTGGTGATGCTGCCGAGCTTTCTGGCTCTGCGGTTCTTCCCGCCGGCGCCTGGTCTCCCTGCCGCCGCCTGGCGTGACCTGCTTGCCGCCTGGTGGCGGGAGGTCATCGCGGTGACGCGGGTCTTCAACTGGGACCAGCCCTGGAGGGCCCAACGTTTCCCGGACCATCTGCCGGCCGACACGCGCGCGCCGCGGGGCGTGATGCTGCTGCACGGCTATAGCTGCAATCGGGGGTTGTGGAATGCCTGGATGCAACGGCTGCGCGCCGATGGCATTCCCTACATCGCGGTGACGCAGGAGCCGGCCTTCGGGTCCATCGACCTGTACGCACCGACGATCGACGAAGCGATGCGCCGCCTGCAGGCCCTCACGGGCACACCGCCGCTCATCGTGGCGCACAGCATGGGCGGCTTAAGCGCCCGCGCCTGGTGGCGCAGCGTGGGCCATGCGCCCGACCGCATTCACCGCATTCTGACGTTGGGAACGCCGCATCGCGGCACCCTTCTGGCGCGGCTGGGCTCTACCGTGAACGCACGGCAGATGCGGGACGACTCCCCCTGGCTGCTCCAGTTGGCCGAGGAAGAGCCACACAACCTGGGCGGTCACTTTGACTGTCTCTACGGTCATTGCGACCAGATCGTCTTCCCGTCCGAGACCGCACTGCTACCGGGCGCGAGAGAGCTGCATCTGCCGGCCCGGGGCCACCTGCAACTGGTGTTCGAACCCCAGGCCTACGACCGCGCGATCCAGTTGGTCCACGCGGCGCCGGTCGATCCGGGGATCAGGCCTCAGCCTTCAGCACCCCGCGCCGGATCTGATCCAGCTCGATACTCTCAAACAATGCCTTGAAGTTGCCTTCACCGAAGCCTTCATTCCCCTTGCGCTGGATCAGCTCAAAGAAGATGGGGCCGATGACTTCCTTGGTGAAGATCTGAAGCAGCAACTCATGCGGCGCGCCCTGATGAGCGGCGCCGTCGATGAGGATGCGCAGCCGGCGCAGTTCATCCAGCGGCTCCTGATGCTCCGGCAGCCGCTTGCTGACCAGGTCGTAGTAGGTGTCGATGGTGTCCTGGAACTGCACGCCGGTGGAAATCATCCCTTCCACCGTCGCGTAGATGTTGTCGGTGCCCAGCGCCACGTGCTGAATGCCTTCGCCGTGATAGAGGTCCAGGTATTCCGCGATCTGGCTCTTGTCGTCGCTGCTTTCGTTGATGGGGATGCGGATCTTGCCGCACGGGCTGGTCATGGCCTTGGACTTCAGACCGGTCAGCTTGCCTTCGATGTCGAAGTAACGGACCTCGCGGAAGTTGAACAGGCGCTCGTAGAACTCCGCCCATTCCTTCATGCGACCCCGGAACACGTTGTGGGTCAGGTGGTCGATGTAGGTCAGGCCATGGCCCTTGGGTCGCGAGGCCACCGGCTGGCCCTGCTCATCGAGCAGCGGCACGAAGTCCACGTCATAGATGCTGATGTTGCCGATCTCGCCGGGTGCCGCACCGTTCTTGCCTTGCCAGCGGTCCACGAAATAAATCAGCGAATCCCCGATGCCCTTGATGGCCGGGATATTCAGCTCCATCGGGCCGGCCTTGTTATCAAAGCCCCAGGCGCCCAGTTCCAGTGCGCGACGATAGGCAAAGGCGGCGTCCTTCACGCGGAAGGCGATGGCGCAAATGGAAGGACCGTGCAGACGGGCAAACCGCTGCGCGAAGGCATCGGTCTCCGCATTGACGATGAAATTCACATCCCCTTGCCGGTACAGCGTGACATTCTTGTGGCGATGCCGGGCGACCGCCACGAATCCCATCGATGTGAACAAGGCGCCCAGGGCGGCCGGATCCGGTGCGGCGAATTCGATGAATTCAAAACCGTCGGTGCCCATCGGGTTGTCCCAAGGGGTGAAAGCCATGCGAGTCTCCAGAATTGTCGAAAATCAATTCGTGAGACTGTAGGCGTCGGCCCTCGCAGTTTTCATGCGATATGAAGCCTGGCGGATGGATCTGCGCAGGAATCCTGCAAGAATGGCGCCATGGACAAGCAGATCGAGCTTGATGCGATCGACCGACGCATCCTCCACGCCCTCCAGGCGGACGGCCGCATGACCTATGACGCGCTGGCCGCGGAAGCCAACCTGTCGGCGTCTGCCGTCCTGCGACGAGTGCGCCGCCTGGAAGAAGCGGGCGTGATCGCGGGCTACGTGGCTCTGCTCAACCCGGAGCGGGTGGGCCTGGGCCTGACCGCCTACATCAATGTCCGGCTGGAAAAGCACACGGAGAGCCACAAACGCAACCCGATGGATCTGTTCCGGGCGGCCGTGCAAAGCTGGCCCGAGGTGGTGGAGTGCTCAGCGCTGACCGGGGACATGGACTACCTGCTGCGGGTGCTGGTGGAAGACATGTCTCACTACGCTCGGTTCATCACCGAGACGCTGCTGAAACATCCCAGTGTGCAGGACTGCAAGACCAGCTTTGTGCTGGACCGACTCAAGAACACCACGGCACTGCCCGTATAAACGGTGACCGGTGGCCGACGATCGGTGACTAGCAACCAACGACTAGCAACCAACGATCAGCGACTGACCTCTGGCCATCAACCAGGCGTCCCGTCCAGTTCATGCAGCAGCTTGAGCGCATGAGCAGGGGAGAGCGTCAGCAGCTCCCCAATCTCCGCCAGGTCGTCTGGAATGGCGGGGTTCTCCCACCCCAGCGCCGTGTGCCGCGCCAGCCTCACGGCCAGCATGACGCAGCGGACCTGCGGGTCCCGCGCCTTCTTGTCGTTGGTAATCTGTGCCAGCAGTTCTGGCAGGTGCCAGGCCTTCATCAGGGCCTGCTCGAGATCGCCCAGCTCGATGTTCAGCACCTGCCGCTGTGCGGCGGTGCTGCGCAGCCCAGGCTGCGCCGCCTGCAACTGCTGGATTTGAAGCGCCAGTGCCGGCGCCTCGCACCACAACAGCATCTCCGAGAAGTCATGCAGCAGCGCGGCGCTGTGGATCACCTCCGCATCCGGATCGGCCCGATGCGCGGCGAAGCCCAGCGCAAATCGCGCAGCCCGTTCGGCCCGCAGCAGCACGCGTTGCAGACCGGCCAGGGCCTCGGGGCGACCGGCCAGCCGCTCTTCCACGGTGGGCTGCGGCCCGAAGGCCTTGAAGAAAGGGGTGATGCCCAGGAGCACCAGCGCGGCAGTGACCGTTTCTGCGTCGGTCAGCAGCCGGCTGGAGCGCTGCGACGCGGCATGCGCCAGCAGCTTCAGGGTCATGAGCGGATCCTTGTTCAGGATCTCGCCCAGCAGATGGGCGTCTGCGGCGTCCTCATTGGATCGCCACAGCTCCAGCTGCTCGCTGGTACTCGCCAGGACTGGAATAGTCATATGGCGAAGGTGGGCGGTCCATGCGGCCAGGTCGCGAAGCGGCTGCTCCAGCATGGGCTGGGCCGGGGGTGCCGGCGCAGGAAGAGGAGGCAGTTCGCTCATGATCGGGCTGGGCCTTGTGGGCAGTGACGCACGGGGTGCTCTGATCGTATATCGGCTCCGCATCCGCCAGCTTGATGCCCACAAGCACGGCGATGAGGGCGATCCACACGGGCGCCATCACAGACGCCGGACGCCCGCGAGGGTGCCCACCAGTTGACCGTTGACATAAAGCGCGCCGTGTTCCGACGCGCCCGCCCCGAGCGCACTGAACTCCAGAAGGGGTTCTGCCATCGCCTGCCGAGGAGCCGGCGCCAGATGCCAGGCCCAGCGGATCAGCCGCCCGCCCAGCTGGAGCAGGCGACTGGCAACAACTTCCCGCCACCCGCGGGGATCGGCCAGACGACGATGGGCGTCGGCCATGCAAATGATCGAAGACATGGGGATCTCCCTGGGCTGCCTCCCTGACGCCCGGGGATGTTCCTCCGGGGGCCGGGAGCTCAGCCGTTCATGGACTGAGTTCGTGCATGTGCCGCAACTCGCGTTGCAGCGTCTGCTGGGCCTGCTGACGTTTGGCGCCGGCGCATGGGCCATGTCGGCCGGCCGCGCGTTTCAGGCTGGGGGCCACATGCGGATTGCGTGGCTTGCGCATCGTCAGCGTCTGCTGGGCGCGTGGTGAGGTGAACTTGGCCATAAGAAGCCTCCTGGTGATGACAGCGGTGATGGAACAAGGGCGGATGTGGCAGTGCGCTTAAGCACCGGTCCGCCTCAAAAGTTGCGCAAATGATAAACACTCGATTATCAAGCGCAAGTGGTTTTTATCTAGTGTTGTCGCTGGCCGACGGGACGTGGCAGGGTTGTCGTTGGAGCTGCCGCATTGGCGAGATCACATCCCCAGAGTGATTGCGCAATCGCTGCGTGCGCAGGGCTGAACCGTCAGCGACTGCCTAATACACCCTTGACGCGCAGGCAGCTCGGCCCACGGCGTTGTCGCTCCGGCACTGGCTTGATTCGCTCGGCCCGGAGGGCACAAACCCTGCAATGCCCAATTGCCATCCCTACCTCAGAGACTTGAGCGTCCACAGAACGGAGTCGAGAATGAATTTCGACCGTTCCCTCAGGAGATCGCCTTGGCCGATGTATCAAGTGATCAACGTTTCTCCAGCTCGCGCTCGAGGTGCTGGCTCCAATCGATGGCTCTCGCAGCGGTACCCGCCGTGATGTTGTCGTTCTGTGCTGGCGCCGCGGCGCAGTGCACCCCCACGACGCCGCCAAAAGCTTGCAACGACGTCGTCGGCATCGGTGTTGACGAGAACGGGAGAGAAGTTCACGGCCCGAATGAGACCGGCCAATTCACTGGCCGTGACGGTGCTTGCTACGCCTACGAGCACCGCGGCTTTCACGGAGACCGATACACCCTGGGGCGAAAGAAGATGGCCAAGTACGTCGGCGGCAAATTCAACGACAAGATTTCGTCGTTCAGAGTCTCGCCAGGCTGCAAGATCGTTGCCTGGGAACACCGCGACCAGAAGGGGGAGGAGATCACCTTCAACAGCGATGCGGAGTACGTCGGTGACGCTTGGAACGACAGGATTTCATCCTTCGCCTGCCGGTGCCCGCAATAGAACCGTGCCCGCTCAGCGCTTCTTAGGCTTGAGCGGTGCCACGCTCTGCTGCAGCTTGCGCCACGCGTCCGCTTCGGAGACGCCGGAAGCAGCAGCGGCCCCCGCTGGCTTCCCGGCCGCAGAACCTGACGCCGACTTCCCCGCAGCACCAGCCCCAACGCTCGCCCGCCCCGCTGCACCCCCCGCAGCAGGCGCAGGCGCGGCCGATGCGGCCCCGGGCGTCAGGACTTCCCCCAGCAGATCCAGCAAGCGCGTCCGCGCCCGCTGAGGATGCCGGCGGTAGTAGGTTAGCACCAGGCCAACGATGAACCGCTCATCATCATCCTGCGGCAGTCCGGGCGACGGCTCCGGCGCGGCGCCAGGTGTCGCCATCGAGAGGGTGGAGGCACCGGCCGTGCCGCCGCTGGCCCCCCCGTGCTCCTGATCCATCCACCCCATGGGCTTGTGGCTCAACTGCTCGAACTGGCGCGCCAGCCGCTCGCCGATCTGCCGGGAGCGGCTCTTGATCTGGCTCCAGTAACTGGGCTGGATTTGCAAACGCTCCGCGAAGCGCCGCTCCAGCCCGCGCAGAGCGGCGGCATCGGGGTGCTTGACGGTGGCGGCAACGAATTCTTCGAAGAGGCGCATCGCGTTGTCCAAACGGATCTGCGCGACGTCGCGGGGGGCGGAACACATGCCGGCATGATAAAGCTTCGTTCACCAGGCCCCGTCCGACTGCGTCAACAGCCGCACGCGTCCTGAGGCTTCCCCCAATCACTAGCCGCTATTGCTAGCCGCTATTCGTCGTCCTGCACCTGATGCTGCGACGCCAACTGCGCCTGGACCGAGGGCGGAACCGGCTCATGATGGGACAGTGCCACGGTGTAGCGGCCCTGGCCGCTGGTCAAGGCATTGAGCCGGTTCTGATAGCTCGAAAGCTCAGCCATCGGCGCCGACCCCAGCACCACGATCTGACCGGGCACCGGGCTGCGTGTACCCGTCACCTGGCCGCGCCTGGCGGCGAGGTCCCCGGTGATGTCGCCGGTGGCGGCGGCGGGCGCGGTGATCTCCACCGTCACGATCGGCTCCAGCACCAGGGGCCGGGCCTCCTTCACCGCGGCCACCAGCGCCTTGCGGGCGGCGGTGATGAAAGCCACCTCCTTGGAGTCCACCGCATGGTGCTTGCCGTCGAGCACCGTCACCCGCAGGTCCTGCAGCGGATATCCGGCCACCACGCCCCGTGCCAGCGCCTGCCGCACGCCTTTTTCCACCGCCGGCATGAAGGCGCCGGGAATGGCGCCCCCCTTGACCTCATCCTGGAACTCGAACCCTGCACCCCGGGCCAGCGGTTCCACCCGCAGCCACACCTCTCCGAACTGCCCGGCGCCGCCGGTCTGCTTCTTGTGCCGGTAATGACCTTGCGCCACCGCGGAGATCGTCTCCCGATACGCCACCCGTGGCGGCTGGGCCACCACGTCCACCTTGTACTGCTCCTTCAGCCGCTCCAGCAGGGAGCGCAGATGCAGGTCGCCCAGTCCATAGACCCGCGTCTCGCCGGACTGTGCGGAGCCGGCCTCGGGATCCGCCGCGCGTTCCAGGCGAAGGCAGGGATCCTCCTCCACCAGGCGGGACAGCACATCCCACAGGCGCTGCTCGTCGCCGTGGCGGGTGGGGCGCAGGCTCAGGCCGTGCACGGGGATCGGCAGCTCCACCGGCGCCAGATGCAGATGCTCGTCTTCCGGCGCGTCGTGCAGCACCGCATCGAAGTGCAGCTCGTCCAGCTTGGCCAGGGCGCAGAGCTCACCCGGCAAGGCCTGCTCGATGTCCACATGCTGGCGCCCCTGCAAGCGCATCAGATGGGCCAGCCGCACCGGCTTGCGGGCATGCCCCACGAACACCTGGGCATGGCGCCTGAGTGTGCCCTGATGCACCCGCAGCATCGCGAGCTTGCCCAGATAGGGGTCGGAGAGGATCTTGAACACATGGGCCACCACATGGGCCTGCGGATCCATCGTCACCTGCAGGGGCTCGGCCTCATCGCCTTCGCCTTTGAGAAACTGTGGCGGGTTGGCCTCGTAAGGATTGGGCAGCAGCTTCTCGATCACGCCCAGCAGCTCACTCAGGCCCACGCCCTGGCGGGCCGACACAAAACACACCGGGATCAGATGCCCTTCCCGGAAGGCTTGCTCCAGCGGCGCATGCAGCTCGGTGGCGGGCACATCGCCGTCGTTGAGATAGCGGTCCACGAAGGCCGGGTCCACTTCCACCACCTGCTCCACCAGTGCCCGGTGCGCGTCCTCGACCGATCCCAGGTCCCCGCTGCCGCTGCAGCCGAAGAAGCAGTCCACCACCTGGGTCCCGCCGGCGGCGGGCATGTTCAGCGGCAGGCATTCTCGGCCGAAGGTCTCGCGCACCTGCGCCAGCAACCCCGGCAGATCCACCCCGGGCACATCGATCTTGTTGATGATCACCAGCCGCGTCAGCCCGCGCCGGGCCGCTGCTTCCATCATGCGCAGCGCCATCAGCTCGATGCCGGTCTGCGCATTGATCACCACCGCCACCGTCTCCACGGCTTCCAGCGCGGGCAGCGCCTGGCCGATGAAATCCGGGGACCCCGGCGTGTCCAGCATCTGCAGGTGAAGACCGTCGTGCTCGACGTGCAGCATGGCGGTGTGCAGCGAGTGCTGGGCCCGCCGCTCCTGCGAGTCGTCATCGCTGACGGTGCTGCCTTTTTCGACGGAGCCGACGGTCTTGACGGCACCGGCCGCATGCAGCAGCGCCTCGGCCAGCGTGGTCTTGCCGGCGCCGGCCGGGCCGGTCAAGGCCAGGGTTCTGATGGACGCAATGGCATCCACTGGCCCCGATGGGGTCAGGGCTAAGGATGGGGACATGGCTCGCTCCTCTCGCTGTCGTGCGTTGTGGAAGGTCTCGGAGCCTGGATGCTGATGCCTGATTGCGGCCAGCGTAGAGGATGCGCCGCTGCGGCACAAGGGTCCGGCCGCTGCCGCCAACGGCGTGCTGTCCCTGGAACCGAGGAAATCCCGTGGCCGGCCGCAGAAGGAGAGGGCGCAGGAGCCGCCCGATCGATCCAGGCTCGACATAGACTGCGCCTTTCAACCCGACCCCACCCAACCCAACCAGGAGTGACGACAGTGATGGTGATGCGGCAGGCAGGCAGCCTTCAAAACAGCAGTGGTGCACCGACCGGCGTCGGCCCGCAGAGGGACACGATGCCGCGCGCCGGGCGCCGCAGGACCGTGTCGATGCTGCTGTCTGGCCTGCTGTCCGGGCTGGGGCCCGCGCTGACGCTGTCCACCCTGGCCGTTCTCATCAGCCCGCCTGTGCTGGCCGCCCCACCGCTGATGCAGGACAACGCGGCGGCCGACAAGGCCGAAGCGGAGATCCCTTTGCAGACCCTGTCCACGGGCCTGGACCGTCCCTGGGGCATGGCCCAGCTGCCGGGCGGTGACCTGCTGGTCACGCAAAAGGGCGGTTCCCTGCTGCGCCTGTCGGCCACCGGCAAGACGCTGGCCACCATCAGCGGCGTGCCGGCCGTTGCCGACAAGGGCCAGGGCGGCCTGCTGGGCATCGCCATCGACCCGGACTTCAGCAGCGGCAGCCCCTGGGTCTATCTGTCGTATTCCGAACCCGGTGCAGGCAAGGAATCCGGCCTGGTGGGCACCTCGGTGGCCCGCGGCAAGCTGGTGGGCCAGGCCCTGGTCGATGTGCAGGTCATCTTCAGCCAGCAGCCCAAGGTGGACGGTGGGGGGCATTTCGGCTCGCGCCTGGTGTTCGCGCGCGACAAGACGCTGTTCATCACCACGGGCGAGCGGATGAAGGGCGAGCCGTCGCAGGACCTGATGCAGACGCTGGGCAAGATCATCCACATCCAGCGCGACGGCAGCATCCCTGCGGGCAATCCGGACTTCGGCAAGCCATCCCGTCCCGGCATCTGGAGTTACGGTCACCGCAACGTCCAGGGTGCGGCGCTGCATCCGGTCACCGGCGAGCTGTGGATCAGCGAACACGGCCCGCAAGGCGGCGACGAAATCAACATCGCCCGGGCGGGCAAGAACTATGGCTGGCCGGTGAAGAGCTACGGCTGCCCGTATGGCTCGCCGGTCGGGGAGGCCTGCCGTATCGGCGGCGGGACTCAGGCCCCGACCTTCGAGGAACCGTTGACCACCTGGGTGCCGCTTTCCATCGCCCCCTCGGGCCTGACCTTCTACACCGGTGCCATGTTCCCGGCCTGGCGCGGCAACCTCTTCCTGGGTGCGCTGGGCGGCCAGGCGCTGTGGCGGCTGACGCTGGACGGGGACAAGGTCGTGGCCCGGCAGAAGCTCTACGGCAGCCTGGGGGAACGGATCCGGGATGTGATCCAGGCGCAGGACGGCGCGCTGCTGATGCTCACCGACAGTGGCAAGCTGCTGCGGTTGGCGCGTTGAAGCCCCGCTGCGGGCCCCTTAGGCCGCTAAATGCCGCTATAGGCCACTACGGGCCGCTACGTTCCGCTACGGCCCGCTGCCGCCCGGTACGGTCGCGGCGCTGTCCGCTCAGTCCAGCAATTTCCAATACACCGCCGTGGCGTGCAGCGTGCCGTCCGGGTTGGCGGCAAAGCGCGGAATCTCGCCGGTGCGTTGCCAGCCCTGAGACTGGTAGAAATGCTCGGCGGGCGACTGGGCCGTGGTGTCCAGCACCAGCAGGCTGAGGCCGGCCTCGCGGGCGGCGGTTTCAACAGCGGCCATCAGCTGCACGGCGACGCCGCGGCGGCGCGCCGACGGATGCACCATCAGCTTCTGCACTTCGCCACGGTGGCGCCCATTGGGCTTGCCGCAGAGGGACAACTGCACCGTGCCCAGCACCTGCGAGCCTTCGTGCAGCAGCCACAGCCGGTGCCGCGGCCCGATCTGGTCGAAGACCTGCTCCCAGTAGTCCCGCATCTGCGGCTCGTCCACATCCGCCAGGAAGCCGAGGGAGGCGCCCTCGTCCACCACCTGGAAGAACAGCTCTCCCAGAGCCGGCATCCAGTCACGGTCCTGTGCAGTCAAGGTGATCAAGGGCATGGGGGAGGGGCGCCACCGAAGGCGCAGAAAGGTTCAGAAGGGCCCGCAACGGTCCAGGACGGGCGCCCGCGGCGGCACGGAATGAGCCGCGGCGACGTACGGGGCGAGGGCCCGCCGCCTCCAGTCGTTCAGACCAGGTGAGGCAGGCGCTTGTAGTAGATGGCCACATTCTGCAGCTGACCTTCGGCGCCGTGGCAGTGATCCGGAATCTGGCCGGCCCGCTGCCAGCCCAGATGGGCAAACACGGCTTCGGCCTGAGAGTCCGCGCAGGTCTCCAGCTGGAGCAGGTAGCGCCCTTGCGTGGCGGCCGTGCATTCCACCCGGCTCATCAGATGGCTGGCCACGCCCCGGCCCCGTTCCTGGGTGTGCACCATCAGCCGCTGCACCTCCCCACGATGGTGCGCATTGGCCAGCGGGCACAGTGACAGCTGCACGGCGCCCAGCAGGCGCCCGGGCGCTTGCGACTCGCAGGCGATCCACAGGCTGTGATGCTGGCCCAGCCGGGCGAACACCCCGTGCCAGTAATCCAGCGCTGCGTAGCGGGACAGCGGGGCGAGGAATCCCAGGGTGGCGCCCTGATGGACGTTGTCGATCAGCAAATGGGTCAGCGCCGGCAGCCACTGCAGGTCACGCGAGTTGAGCTGGACGATCTGGATCGGTGCGCGCTGCTCGGCGGGTGCCAGCAGGGCGTCGCTGGCCTTGGCACTGGCGCCACGGGCGGCGCGGACAGGAGCGGAGACGGAACTGAGGGCAGCAAACATGAACGGGCAACTCCAGGTCGAAACGACTTGTCCGTCTTGTGGACGGGACCTGGAAAACCCTGACGCAAGCCGTGTGCCAGCGCACCCTCCGGGCGGGCGCTTTTGTGCAAGGGTGGGCGGTATTCGCGCGATGGATTCAGGCGGATGCCGCGATGCTCAGCTCGGCCTCGAGTCCTGGCTCTGCGCAAAGCCGTGCCCGACCCTGATGCTTGGCGGCGTAGAGGGCGGTTTCCGTGCGCTGCAGCAGATCGTCCAGATTGCGATCGCCGGGGCGAAGTTTCCCCCACCCGGCGGAGAAGCTCAGCGGCGCCCCGAGCGTCGGGCCTGCGGCCTCCTGCAGCGCATGGCGCAGTCGCCGGTCCAGGGCAGGGGGGCCGACCAGATCGGAACGTGCCATCAGCACGGCAAAGCGTTGACCGTCGATGCGGGCCACCAGATCACCCAGGCGTTTCTGCTCATCCAGGCAGCGGGCGAACAGCTGGATGGCCTGATCGCCCTTGTCTTCGCCCAGGGTCTGGTTCAGGGTCTTGAGCCCGTCCAAATCCATCACCAGCAGCATCAGCGGCTCGTTGTAGCGCCGGGCCATGGAGATCATGTCCACCGACCGCTGCTGGAAAGCGCGGCGGTTGGCAAGGCCGGTGGCGCTGTCCACCTGGCTGAGCCGGCGCAGTTCCGCTTCTGTCTGGCCGCGCCAGGCCACCAGCACTGCCATGCCGACGGTCAGCACGCAGACATTGGCCGTCACGGCGAACACCGTGTTGAGCGGATGCGGCGCATCGAAGCGGGGCAGGGCATCGGCGCCCATGCCGGCCAGCCAGGCCCGGGCCAGATTGAGCAGGCCGGCGCCTCCCAGGCTCACGGCCAGCAGCAGGCGCCAGCGCAGGTGGTCCGAGGGGGCGCGCTTGATGACGGGTTTCACGGGCTGCATCACGCTGGCTGCCAGCGCCAGCATCTGCAGGCCCAGGCATCCGTTGGACCATGCCAGCCGAAAGCCTTGGTCGCGCCATCCCAGCCCATAGCCCAGCATCAGCACCATGGGCAGGCCTGCATGCAGCCAGCGGCCCCAGCGGTCCGGCAGCCACTGTCGCGTGGCCATCCACAGCAGGCTCAGACTCAGGCTCAGCAGTCCCAGCGCCAGGGTGGCGACCAGCGCATGCCCTTCGGGCGGCAGCAACAGCAGGGCCCAGCCGGCGGCCTGGGTCGCTGCGGCCAGCTGTGCGAAGCGGGCGCCGGGGCTGTCCCGCCAGCCCAGTTGCAGGGGCAGCAAAACGGCCAGTGCCAGGGACAGGATCAACAGCAGGCTGAAGAGCGTCGGGACGTCAAAGCGCATCGCAAAGGGGCTGACCGCGAGGGCCTGCCAGGATGGAGCTGCCCCATTGTGGCCCCACCGTGCCCCCGCTACCGACCCGGTGGGCCCCCCACTTGACGAGCGTCATCCGAATTGGCGACGGTAACGAGAGGGGGCGGGCAGGCCGAGGCGTCGGAAGTGATGGCGCAGCGATTCTGGCGACCCGAGTCCTGACAGATCGGCCACGGCTTCCACGTCGAGCGCGGGGCGAGTTTCCAGCAGTTCCTTGGCCAGTGCGACCCGTTCCTGCACCAGCCAGTCCATCACGCCCATGCCGGTGGCTGCCTTGAAGTGCCGCTGCAGGGACCGTTCACTCATGTCCACATGACGGGCGAGCGTCGCCACCCGATGGTCCTCTCGCGGATGCGCGCGCAGATGGGCCTGCAAACGGGCCATGGGGCTATCGCTGCTGCTGGGCATTGGACGCGGCACGAACTGCGCCTGCCCGCCATCTCGCTGCGGCGCCATCACCAGCCGCTGGGCCACCGCATTGGCCACCGGGCTGCCGTGATCCTTGCGGACCAGATGCATCAGCATGTCTAACCCCGCCGCTGAACCTGCGGACGTGATGACCGTCCCTTCGTCGATGTACAGCGCCGACGGGTCCACCTCGATCAACGGAAACGCTTCGGCCAGTTGCTGCGCGTAGCGCCAATGCGTCGTGGCGCGGCGACCGTCCAACAGTCCTGCATGGGCCAGCACAAAGACGCCGGAACAGATGCTGCAGACGCGGGCGCCTCTCGCATGGGCCTTCTGCAGCGCCCGAAGCAGGGCCTCGGGCGGGCGTTCACGGGCATCTCTCCACCCGGGCACCACGATGGTGTCTGCCCGCCGCAGCATGGCGAGGGAATAGGGGGCCTGGACCTGCACCCCGCCGGTCCCGCGCAGCGGGCCTGGCTCAACGGCACACACCGCATGCCGATACCAGTCCACGCCGAGCTCGGGCCGCTCCAGCGCGAACAGCTCCACGGCGCAGCCGAACTCGAACATGCACAGACGGTCGTAGGCGAGGATGGCAACGAGATGCGGCATGGCGGGATCTTACCGATCCCTGTCGCGCGCGCCACTGGCCCGCCCGGTGATCCAACGAGACACTGACTGCATTCAAAGCGCCAACGCAGGAGCAGGCATGATCCCGACCCCCCCTCTGCCCACAAGCCCAACCAATGCTGTGACTGCTGTGCCGCCAGCAGCCAGCGCGGACGCATTGGCGCACTTCGAGCAGGCCTTCCGCTTTGAGACGGACTGCTGGGACGTGCATGACGCGATGTCGAGCGGGGAGCCGGGTTTTGTGCTGGTGGATGTGCGCAGTGCTGCGTTGTATGCGGAGGGGCATGTCCCGGGCGCGATGTCATTGCCGCACGGCAAGATCACCGAGGGCAAGATGGCCGCATACCCGAAGGACACGCTGTTTGTGGTCTATTGCGCGGGCCCACACTGCAACGGTGGGCACCGTGGCGCTGTGCGCCTGGCGCGACTGGGCCGACCGGTCAAGTTGATGATCGGCGGCATCACTGGCTGGTTGGATGAAGGATTCGCTTTGAACCGCACTGCCTAGAACACAGCGCACAAGACCCCCACGACCGATTGATTTGCGCCGCAAACAAAGCGAGGCAGGCCACTACCGGAGGACAGCCGCTCCTTAAAGTACGTGGCGGACCACCGTATCAGAAAGGCGCGGCCGGGGGCTTCTTTGCGGAAGTTAAGAAGGGAATGGCCGGCGCAGCCGGACAGGAATGACATGGAGCAAAGAAGCCCCCGGCCGTGACTTTCGAGCGAAGGCAAAGAAGCATTTACTTCAACGGAATCGGCGTCCCCCGATCCACCGGCACTGCTGTCACGCTGTTCTGCGGCGACCCTTCGATCACCCGATCCGAATACGTCAGATACACCAGCGTATTGCGCTTCGGATCGATCATTCGGACCACTCGAAGCCGCTTGAAGACGAGCGAGCGTCGTTCCGAGAATACTTCTTCCTGCCGCGGCAGCGGCTTCGGAAAACTGATCGGCCCGACGGCACGACATGCGATCGACGCATCCGACTTGTCTTCGGCCAACCCCAACGCACCCTTGACGCCACCGGTCTTGGCGCGAGACACAAAGCAGGTGACCCCTTGCACGCCGGGATCGTCATAGGCATCCACCACGATTTTGTGATCGGGCCCGATCAGCTTGAACACCGTGTCCACCTCTCCGATGGCATCGGACTCGGCAGCGTGGGCGCTGCCGGGCCAGACAACTGCCAGGGCGGCGACGACCAGGCCGGTGGCGGCCATCGTCTGCAGGATTTTGCGCTGGGAAGCGAAAGGGAAACGATCAGAACGGGACATGCAGGCTCTCCTTGAATACGGCGTTGTAGCACGGCGCATGCCTGCCTCGCGTACGGAGTCTGTGGCCTCACCGTGACCGCGGAGTCGCTCCGCCGTGCACTTGCTGGCTGTCGCGCGGGGCCTCGTCGCGCTGATGCAGCCCGTAGTCTCGCACCACCTCCGCCACTCTCAGCCGATAGTCGTGAAACACCCCTGCGCGCCCGGCCACCTGCGCGGCCCGATGCTCGTCCAACTGCCGCCAGGCCCGCACCGCGTCCTCATCACGCCAAAACGACAAGGACAGCATCCGGCGCGAGTCGCTCAGGCTCTGGAAACGTTCGATGCTGATGAACCCATCCATCGTCTCCAGAACCGATCGCAGGTCCGCGGCCCGTTGCAGATAGTGCTCACGCTGGCCATCGGCCGGCACCACCTCGAAGATCACCGCGATCATGCGACGTCTCCCTGGTCGAGCGTTGGAGACGCCCCCGATTCAAACATCACCAGCGCCATATTGGGCAACGCAACTGTGTAATGGCCCGCAGGCAGCGCACGCACCGTCTGCCCAGCCGCCCATTCCAGCGCAGCCTCCGCGGTCGTGAGGGCCAGGCTTTCGCCGGGGCACCGATGGGGGCCTTCGCCGAAGATCAGAGACCGGTCTGTCAGCGAGACCGCCAAGAGCGTGCCGGCCGCCACCAGGCGCCCTGACACCTCGGTCGTCCGCTGCGCAAACCGACGCGTCAGCCGCACGGCACCGCCGCCACTGGCGATGTCGCGAAGCCCTTCGCGACCCGGCGCCAACCCGGTCCTCACCAGATGAAGAAGCCCATGCCCCAACAGCGCCGTCCCGGCTTCATGGCTCTGCCACAGCATCGACAGCCGATGGGCCTGGCCGGTCAGCGCATCGGCCCAGCGATAGCCAGCGGTGCCATGCAGCCAGGAATGCTGCAGCGGAGCATCCGGGGCCGTGGCCTCGGCGTCACGCAGGGCCAGCAGCAGCGCCTCGGTCGCCTGATTCCCGGCTTGCACCGCGCAGGGCGAAGCGTTTTCCGCCAGCGCCGCTGCGACCGCTCGAAGGCGACGCACCAACGCACGCTGCTCATCCACCGAGCCCATGTTCATCCCAAGCAGCCCGGCCACGGTCGCAGCAGGCACGGCCCAGACCCAGTGGTCCCAGCCATGCTCCCCCGCCGCCATAGCAGCCTGCCGCTGCGCCTCGCGCCGGACCGCTTCATCGGGCAGGGATCGCAGCACCTGGGTAAGCAGCGCTTTCTCCCCGGCATGCCGTGCGTCATCCCGTTGCCGCAACCATCGGACAAACACGTCAGCCAGGGGGCCGCCTGCACGGGCCAGCGTGGCGGGCCGCGGCTGACCGGGCGGGCGCACGCCCAGATCGGGGTGATGCAGCAAGGCATGGGGGCAGGGCGTCGTGGGGGGCATGGGTGACAGGTGGGAAGGGAGTGAAACCGGGGACACCGACATGGTCTGCCACTGCCGACGAGCATGCTTCGCTTAGGATCGAAACATGAATGCGCACCTGACCGCGGACGAAGCGCTGGCCCACATTGCGGGGAGCATGGCGGAGCCCGTTCGAGCGCGCATGCTGTGCTGCCTGATGGATGGACATGCACGGACGGCGACCGAGCTGGCGGCGGTCGGCGAGGTCGCCGCTTCGACGGCGAGTGCGCATCTGGCACGTTTGCTGTCGCAGGGACTGGTGGTCTGCATGGCGCAGGGGCGGCACCGTTACTACCGCTTGGCGGACGACACGGTCGGGCAGGCTTTGGAGGCCCTGCTGGTGGTGGCGGGTCAAGCCCGCCCGAGCTTTGAGCCGAGCACACCGATTGCATTGCGTGAGGCCCGGCGGTGCTACGACCACCTGGCGGGCCAATGGGGCGTGCGCCTGCATGACCATGCGCTGAGTCGCGGCTGGATCGAGCCGCAGGAGGGCAGCCCCGGTGGTTATCTGATCCTGCCTCTGGGTCTGGAGGCCTGGCAGGCACTCGGGGTGGATCTTGGGGCGGCACAGCAGGGGCGTCGGCGCCCGGCCTGTGCCTGCATGGACTGGAGCGAGCGGCGGCCGCATCTGGGCGGTGCGCTGGGAGCGGTGTGGCTGCAGACCTTGTTGGCGCAGGGCTGGCTGGAGCCGGCGCTGGACAGCCGGGCGCTGACGGTGACTCGGCGGGGCCGCAGCCGCCTGAATCAACTCTTGGAGACGACATGAGCGAGCTTCGCGGAGCTTCCTCCGCTGCAGGGACGGCATCGATCCGGGTGGGTGTGGGGGGCTGGACCTATGCACCGTGGCGCGAGACCTTCTACCCGCCGGAGGTCTCAGCGGCCAAGGAGTTGTACTACGCCAGCCGCCGGCTGAGCGTCATTGAGATCAACGGCACCTACTACAGCACGCAGCGTCCGGCGACCTTTGCCAAATGGCGCGAGGCCACGCCGGACGGCTTTGAATTTTCGATCAAGGCCCACCGCCTGACGACCAACCGGCGCGTCCTGGCCGAGGCGGGCGAGTCGGTCCAGCATTTCCTCAACAGTGGGCTGTCGGAGCTGGGCGAGAAGCTGGGCCCGATCCTGTGGCAGTTTGCGCCGACCAAGCGTTTCGACCCGGACGATTTCGCGGCATTCCTGGACCTGCTGCCGGCGAAGCTCTCGGGCCTGCCGCTGCGACATGCGGTGGACGTCCGTCACGACAGCTTCCGCACGCCGGCCTTCCTGTCGCTGGCACGCCGACATGGGGTGGGAGTGGTCTTCACCGAATCCGACGACTACCCGCCCCTCCCGGATCTCACCGCGGATTTTGTCTACACCCGCATCATGCGGACCCGCTCCGAGCTGACCACGGGCGTTGACGCGCCGACACTGGACGCCCTTGCCGCGAGCGTGCGCACCTGGCAATCCGGCTCCCAGCCGACGGGCCTGCCCCTGATCGACCCGAGCCACGTCCCCGCGCCCCAGCCGCGCGACGTCTACCTCCTCTTCATCAGCGGCGCCAAGGAACGCGCCCCCGCCGCCGCCCAAGCCCTGATCACAAGAATGTAGCCCCCAGTCGCTTCGCTCCTGCCCAAAGCTCCCACGCTCCGCCGCCCCCCGCACGGCCCCCGTGGCCGTGCCCATCAAGCCACACCCGCGGGACTGGCTTTGCCAGACCGCCGGGTGGCGCCCCTCGGGGGCAGGAGCGAAGCGACTGGGGGGCCTGTATCCACAGAGCGCATAATTTGCGGTGATGATTCACATCCCCACATTGATGCTGGCACTGCTCAGCGGCTTTGCGATGCTGGGTGTTCAACTGTGGATAGCCCGTCGGAGCCGTCTGCGCTATCTCGACCTGGGCGTCTGGACCTGGGGCTCCTGGCTCCTGCTCTTCGGCTTCTGCCTCCTCGCGTCCCGCATCTTCCTCCCGCTCTGGTTCTCTGCCGTCGGGGGCAACGGCCTCATCGCCGTCGGCATCGTGATGTACTGCGAAGGCATCCATCGCCACGTCACCGGGCGCGGCCTGCCCCGCTGGTGGTTGTGGGGCGCCCCGGCCGTCGCCTGCCTGCTCATCGCCTGGATGCTGGCCTGGCCCCTGTATCTGCGCACCATCGGCATCTCGCTGCTGTTCGCGACGCTGCTGCTGCCCGGCATCGGGGTGCTGCTGGGTCCCGGCTGGCGCGCCGAATACTCGCTGCGCAGCGTGGCCCTCACCCTGATCCTGGCCACGGGCAGCCTGCTGCTGCGAGCGGTCCATGCCGCGCGCCATCCCGAGGACTATCAGCACCTTCTGCAAAGCAGCCTCGGCCAGGGCCTGACCTTCCTCTTCAGTTTCATCTGCCTCATCGGCGCCGGCTTCGGCTTCGTGCTGGCCAACTTCGAGCGCGTGGCCAGGCGCATGGAGGACATGGCCTCCACCGACGCGCTGACCGGCTGCCTCAACCGCGCCACCGCCGATGCGCTGCTGCGCCATGAACTGGAACGCGGGCGCCGTGAGAACACGCCAGTGGGCTTCGTGCTGCTGGATCTCGATCACTTCAAGGTCGTCAACGACACCCACGGCCACAGCGCCGGCGACACGGCGCTGCAATGCTTCGTGGCGGAGGTGCGGCGACGGCTGCGGGCGTCCGATGTCATGGGCCGATGGGGCGGCGAAGAATTCGTGCTGGTGCTGCCGTCCACCGACCAGGCCGGCGCCTCCCGGCTGGTCGAGCAGATCCGCGAGGGCGTCCAGGCGCTGCAGATCCGGCATGCATGCGGGGAGGTCTTTCGGATCACCGTGTCAGCCGGCGTGGTCATCGCGCAGCCGCATGAGCATCTGAGCGCGGAACAGCTCTTCACGCTGGTGGACCAGGCGCTCTACCAAGCCAAGGGCGCGGGACGCAACCGCGTCCATGTGCAGGACAGCGCGGCGCCGGCGCCTGCATCGTCCACCGGTGCCCACCCCGGCAGGCCGCCCTTCGCGCCGGACGCAAGCGCCTGAAGCCTGGGCCCGCGTCGGCCCCCGCGCGGCGTGGTCTATGCTCGGACCATGTCTGCCACCACCACCTCCTCCTTCCTGAGCCGCCTGCCCGCGGCATTGCCCCTCTGGACCTTGCTGGCTCCCGTGGCCGCCGTTGGCGCGCTGCTGGGACTTGGCGGCGGTGGAGGATGGCTGGTCCTGTCACTGGTCAGCGTGCTGCTGATCGCCGCGGTGCTCGCGGCGGTGCACCATGCCGAGGTCGTCGCCCATCGGGTCGGTGAACCGTACGGCTCACTGGTGCTGGCGGTGGCGGTGACCGTGATCGAGGTCGCCCTGATCGTCTCGCTGATGCTGGCAGGCGGCGAAACCACCAATACGCTGGCCAGAGACACCGTCTTCTCCGCCATCATGATCGTGTGCAACGGCGTGCTGGGACTGTGCATCCTGGTCGGCGGATGGAAGCATCAGGTGCTGCGATTCCGGGTGGACGGCACCAGCCCCACGCTGGCGGTGCTGGCTGCCTTGTCGGTCCTGACGCTGGTGCTGCCCGCCTTCACCACCAGCTCGCCGGGCCCCACCTTCACCCGAAGCCAGCTGTTCTTCGCGGGCGCGGTGTCGCTGGTGCTCTATGGCGCCTTCGTGTTCGTGCAGGCCGTCCGCCACCGCGACTACTTCCTGCCGGTCACCGGTGCGGACGACCAGCACACCCACGCCGAGCCGCCCAGCAACCGGGTGGCGCTGGTGAGCCTGGCACTGCTGATGGCGTGCCTGGTGGGGGTGGTGGGCCTGGCCAAACTGCTGGCACCCACCATCGAGAAAGCGGTCAGCAGCATCGGCGCGCCGCCGTCGCTGGTGGGGGTGATCGTGGCGCTGCTGGTGCTGCTGCCCGAGACGGTGGCCGCCGTTCGCGCGGCGCTTCACAACCGGCTGCAGACCAGTCTGAACCTCGCGCTGGGGTCGGGTCTGGCCAGCATTGGCCTGACGATTCCAACGGTGGCGGTGCTCTCACCCCTGTTCCCGCATTCGCTGGTGCTGGGGCTCTCGCCGCTGAGCATGGTGCTGCTGTTCCTGACCTTCATCGTAGGCGGCCTGACCCTGGGCGGTGGGCGAGCCACCGTCCTGCAGGGGGCGGTCCACATGGTCGTGTTTGTGGTGTTTCTGTTCCTGGCCGTGATTCCTTGATGGGTGGGCTTGCTGGAGCATTCAGCGCCTGACCAACCGGAACGCGCTGACCAGCTCATTGAGCTGCTGGGCCTGGTTCTGCAGGGAACCGGCGGCCGCCGCGGACTCTTCCACCAGGGCGGCGTTCTGCTGCGTCATCTCGTCCAGCCGCTGGACGGCCACGTTCACCTGCCCGATGCCGCCGCTCTGCTCCGCAGCCGCGGTGGCAATCTCATTGACGATTTCCGCCACCCGTCGCACGCCCTGCACGATCTCGCTCATCGTCTCGCCGGCATCGGTCACCAGACGGGTGCCGGCGGACACCCGCTCCACGCTCTCGCCGATCAGCGCCTTGATCTCCTTGGCGGCCGTGGCACTGCGCTGGGCGAGCGCCCGCACCTCGCCGGCGACCACGGCGAACCCGCGACCCTGTTCACCCGCCCGGGCCGCCTCGACTGCCGCATTCAGCGCCAGGATGTTGGTCTGGAAGGCGATGCCGTCGATCACGCCGATGATGTCGTTGATCTTGCGCGAGCTGGTTTCGATCTGCTGCATCACCTGCACCACCTCACCCACCACTGCGCCCCCCTTGGACGCGGAATTGCGGGCTTCGCTGACGAGGTCATTGGCCTGACGGGCCGAACTGGCGGTGTGGGCCACCGTGCCGGTGAGCTCTTCCAGCGACGACGCCGTCTCCTGCAGATTGGACGCCGTCGACTCGGTCCGTGCGGACAGGTCCTGGTTGCCGGTGGCGATCTCCCGGGTGGCGACGTTGATGGTCTCGGTGCCTTCCCGCACCTGGCTGACCATGCGCCGCAGCGAGTCCTGCATGCGGCTGAGTTCCCGCAGCAACACGCCGATCTCGTCACTGCGCTCGACATGGATGTCCTGACTCAGGTCCCCGCTGGCGATGGTGGCGGCCACCTCGCCGGCATGCACCATCGGTGCCCGTACCGAGCGCGTGATGCGCCAGGCGATGAGCACGCCCAGCACCACGGCCAGTCCGGTCAGCACGATCATCAGGCTGGCGGCCTCACGGGCCTGCCGCGCCTGCTCTTTGGCGAAGTCGTCGGTGTCTTCGGCGATCAACGCGGTCAGCTTGTCCACGGTGGCCAGATAGTCGGCCGCCGCAGGTGCGAGCGTCTGGTCCACCTGGCGCTGGCCGCTGGCCGGGTCTGCCTTGATGGCCTCCATCACGGACTTGCGAATGTCCACGTAGCGCTTGCGGGCCTGGGCGATGAGGGCCATCTGCGCTTTCTGGTCCTTGTCCTCGATGTCGGACTCGAGCTTGGCCTGCAGCTCATTGATGCGCTCGGTGGTCTTGCTCATCTGCCCGCCCAGATAGTCGATCAGCTGCTGCTGACCGCCGGACTTGGCGATGGACATCACCCGGTTCAGGTTGAGCTCGGTGGAGCCGCGCCACTGGAAGGCCATGGTGCGGCGCTGCTCCTGCTCATGCAGCGCGTCACTCAGACGCATCATCTCGCGCAGCTTGTAGACGCCGACGCCGGTCATCAAGGCCGCCATCGCCAGCACCGCCGCAAAGCCGACCTGCAGCAGCGTGGTGATCTTCATCCGGTTGAGTTTCTGGAACAGCATCGCAACCCCCAACGTCTCATGATGTGTACGTTGATTATGGGAGTCGGGGGACGCGAGCGGCAAGCGCACGGGCAGGGGCGACTGAGCCACTTGTCACGGCCGGAGGCCGCCGTCCGGGACAACGCTGCGCGGGGCAGCGCTGTCCTCACAGTTCCTACGCCAGGCTTACGAATGCGCTACCCAGAACTAGGCCAGCTTGAAGACCCGCACCAGATCCGCAAGCTCCGCGGCTTGTTGCTGAAGGCTGTCCGCGGCCGCGCTGCTTTCCTCGACCAGGGCGGCGTTCTGCTGCGTGACCTGGTCCAGTTGCGTCACCGCCAGACCGATCTGCTGGATGCCGCGCGACTGCTCCTGGCTGGCCGACGCGATCTCCTCGATCAGTACGCTCACCTGGCGGACCTGCCCCACGATGCCCTGCATCGCCTGACCCGCATCGCCCGCCCGCTGGGAGCCGGAGGCCACCTGATCGGCGCTATGGGTGATCAGGGTCTTGATCTCGCGCGCTGCCTGCGCCGACCGCTGGGCCAGGGCCCGCACCTCGGAGGCCACCACCGCAAACCCTCGACCCTGTTCTCCGGCGCGCGCGGCCTCGACCGCCGCATTCAGTGCCAGGATGTTGGTCTGGAAGGCGATGCTGTCGATCACCCCGATGATGTCGGCGATCTTGCGCGACGAGGCGCTGATGCCGTCCATGGTTTTGACGAGGTCGGACACCACGGTCCCGCCGGCATCTGCAGCGCGGGCTGCTTCTGATGCGAGGGTATTGGCCTGTCCCGCCGTAGCCGCGTTGTTGTGGACCGTGCTGGTGAGCTGCTCCATGGACGCAGCCGTCTCCTGGAGGCTGCTGGCCTGTTCCTCGGTGCGCTGGCTCAGATCCAGGCTGCCGGTGGCGATCTCGCTGGAGCCGGTGGCGATGCTTTCGCTGCTGCCGCGAACGCGCGTGACGATGCCTCGCAGGGAGTCGGTCATGGCCGCGAGGGCCGCCACCAGGCGAGCCGCTTCGTCCGCGCCGGTGCTCGCGCTGCGTTCTCGCAAGTCGCCTTCCGCCACCGCCTCGGCGAAGGTCACCGCTTCCTTCATCGGCTCGGTGATGGAGCGGGTGGTCATCCAGGCGGCCAGCATTGCCAGCAGAACGGCCAGGCCGGTTGCAGTGAGACACCACAGCCGCACCGAAGCGCTGGTGGCTTCGGCTTCACGATAGGACTCGGCGCCCACCCGGACCTGCAGGTCCAGCAGCGCATCAATCGCGGCCTTGGCCTGGTTGCCCAGCGGCACGATGCGTTCGCCGTACATCGCCTGCGCTCCCGCCACGTCGCCGCTCCTGAGCGCGTCACGGGCGGCCAGCAGGCCTTCCTTGACATAGCGGGTGCGGACCTCCGTCAAGGCCGACGCCAGGCGTCGCTCTTCGTCGGTGAGGTAAGTGGCCAGGTAGGTCTTCCAGATCTCGGACACCTTGCCGATGTTGGTCTGCAGCTGTGCGTCCAGCTCGGGCAGACGGGCGGGCTCGCGCAGCATCTCCATCACCAGGATGCGGTTGCGCAGCATCAGGCCGTCGATGTCGCCGATCTGCTTCAGCGGCAGGGTGCGGTCCTCATAGAGCGTCTTGAGCTCGCTGAAGACGCGCCCGCTGCCACGGATGCCGAGTGCTGAGATCAACACCAGCAGCACCAGCATCAGGCCAAAGGCCAGGGCCAGGCGGGTGCCTGTATTGACATTCCGGAGCAGTCCCATCGTGCACCTCCCGAGTGCGCGCCTTTGGAGCTTGGCTGACGAGGATACCTGGCGCCTGGCGATCCGAAGCGCCAGGTCGTGCGGGGCGCCCTAAGGTGCCAGAATGCAGTCCTCGTGCCAAGGGGGGGAGGGTCCTCCCCAGGGTGTCCGATGTCACATGCTGCGCCGGTATTGGCCGCCCACCTCGAACAGTGCCGACGTGATCTGACCCAGGGAGCAGACCCGCACCGCGTCCATCAGCACTTCAAACACATTGCCGTTGTCGATCACCGCCTGCTGCAGGCGCTGCAGCATGGCCGGGCTGGCGTCGGCATGGCGGGACTGGAAGGCCGCCAGGCGTTGCAGCTGGCTGGTTTTCTCCTGCTCGGTGGAACGGGCCAGCTCGATGTGCTCGGGCACCGGGTCCCCATGCGGATTGCGGAAGGTGTTCACGCCGATGATGGGGTACTCGCCGGTGTGCTTGAGCATCTCGTAGTGCATCGACTCTTCCTGGATGCGGCCCCGCTGGTAGCCCGTCTCCATCGCGCCCAGCACGCCGCCACGTTCGGCGATGCGCTCGAATTCCGCCAGCACCGCTTCTTCCACCAGTTCGGTCAGCTCCTCGATGATGAAGGCGCCCTGGCTCGGGTTCTCGTTCTTGGCCAGGCCCCACTCGCGATTGATGATGAGCTGGATGGCCATGGCCCGCCGCACCGATTCCTCGGTGGGGGTGGTGATGGCCTCGTCGTAGGCATTGGTGTGCAGCGAGTTGCAGTTGTCGTAGATGGCAATCAGCGCCTGCAGCGTGGTGCGGATGTCGTTGAAGGCGATCTCCTGCGCATGCAGGCTGCGGCCCGATGTCTGCACGTGGTATTTGAGCTTTTGGCTGCGCTCGTTGGCGCCGTAGCGGTCGCGCATGGCCACCGCCCAGATGCGGCGCGCCACCCGGCCCAGCACCGTGTATTCCGGGTCCATGCCGTTGCTGAAGAAGAAGCTCAGGTTGGGCGCGAAGTCGTCGATGTGCATGCCCCGGGCCAGATAGGCTTCCACGAAGGTGAAGCCGTTGGACAGGGTGAAGGCCAACTGCGAGATGGGGTTCGCGCCCGCCTCGGCGATGTGATAGCCGCTGATCGAGACCGAATAGAAATTGCGGACGTTGTGCCGCACGAAGTAGTCGGCGATGTCGCCCATCACCTTCAGCGAGAACTCGGTCGAGAAGATGCAGGTGTTCTGGCCCTGGTCCTCCTTCAGGATGTCGGCCTGCACCGTGCCCCGCACCTGCGACAGCACGGTGGCACGCAGCTGAGCCGCTTCTTCCGCGCTCGGCTCGCGGCCTTCCTCGGCGCGGAAGCGCTCCAGGCGCTGGTCGATGGCGGTGTTCATGAACATCGCCAGGATGGTGGGCGCCGGGCCGTTGATCGTCATCGAGACCGAGGTGGCCGGATCGCAAAGGTCGAAGCCGTCGTAGAGCACCTTCATGTCGTCCAGCGTGGCGATGCTTACGCCGGAGTTGCCCACCTTGCCGTAGATGTCGGGGCGCGGCGCCGGGTCGGCGCCGTAAAGCGTCACCGAATCGAAGGCGGTGGACAGGCGCTTGGCCGGCATGCCTTCGGACACGAGCTTGAAGCGGCGGTTGGTGCGGAAGGCATCGCCTTCGCCGGCAAACATCCGGGTCGGGTCCTCGCCTTCGCGCTTGAAGGGGAACACCCCGGCGGTGAACGGGAAGTAGCCGGGCAGGTTCTCCAGCATCAGCCACTTCAGCAGTTCGCCGTGATCTTCATACTGCGGCAGCACGACCTTGCGCACGCGGGTGCCGGAGAGGCTGGTGGAGACCAGGGCGGTGCGCTGTTCGCGGTCGCGGATCTTCACGACGAATTCATCGCCCGCATAGGCCTGCTGCACCTGCGGCCAGCGGCTCAGCAGCTCGCGGGCATCGGCGTCCAGCCGCGCCTGGCGGGCCTGCGCCAGCGTCTGCAGCGCGGTGACGTCGAACGATCCATCCGACTCGGTCAGCATGGTGGCGCTGGCCTGCAACTGCTGCACTTCACGCGCCAGCCGGGCCTGGGCCCGTGCGCGACGCTTGTAGCCGCGCACCGCATCGGCGATCTCGGCCAGGTACCGGGCGCGGGCCGGCGGCACGATGGGCGTCTGGTGGGTACTGAAGCGGGTGCTGGCCACCGGCAGGCGGCCGCCGGTCAGGCCCAGGCCCAGCTCGGCCAGGCGCGGCTTGAGGGCCTGGTAGAGCGCCGTCACGCCGTCATCATTGAAGCGGCTGGCCATGGTGCCGAAGACCGGCATCTCTTCCGGCTTGCGTCCCCAGGCTTCGCGATTGCGCTGCACCTGCTTGGCCACGTCGCGCCAGGCATCCGCCGCGCCCTTGCGGTCGAACTTGTTGATGGCCACGAACTCGGCGAAGTCCAGCATGTCGATCTTCTCGAGCTGGCTGGCCGCGCCGAACTCCGGCGTCATCACATACATCGGCACATCCACATGCGGCACGATGGCGGCGTCCCCCTGGCCGATGCCGGACGTCTCCACGATCACCAGGTCGAAGCCGGCCACCTTGGCCGCCGCGATCACATCCGGCAGCGCCTTGGAGATCTCGGACCCGAAGTCTCGCGTCGCCAGCGAGCGCATGTAGACGCGCGGCCCCGCTGCCCAGGGGCTGATGGCATTCATGCGAATGCGGTCGCCCAGCAGCGCACCGCCGCTCTTGCGCCGCGACGGGTCGATGGAGATGACCGCCACGCGCAGGCGATCGTCCTCATCCAGACGCAGTCGGCGGATGAGCTCATCAGTCAGGCTGGACTTGCCCGCACCGCCGGTGCCGGTGATGCCCAGCACAGGCACCCGCAGGCCGGCGGCGGCGTCGCGCAGGGACTGGGTGAAGGCCTGGAACCCGGGGTCGGATTGCTCGTTCTCCAGCGCCGTGATGACGCGCGCCAGCGCACGCCAGGCTGCTTCATCGTGGCCCTGCAGCGCATCGAGGGAGTAGGGCGCTTGAGCAGCGAGCGCCTTGTCGCAGCGCATCAGCATTTCGCCGATCATGCCCTGCAGGCCCATGCGCTGCCCGTCCTCCGGGCTGTAGATGCGCACGCCGTGTTCATTGAGGTCGCGGATCTCGGCCGGCACGATCACGCCGCCGCCCCCGCCGAACACCTGGATGCCTTCACCGCCGCGCTGGCGCAGCAGCTCCACCATGTACTTGAAGTATTCGACGTGGCCGCCCTGGTAGCTGCTGACGGCGATGCCCTGGGCATCTTCCTGCAAGGCGGCGGTCACCACCTCGTCCACCGAGCGGTTGTGGCCGAGGTGGATCACCTCCGCCCCCATGCCCTGAAGAATGCGCCGCATGATGTTGATGGCGGCGTCGTGCCCGTCGAACAGACTGGCGGCGGTCACGAAGCGGACCTTGTGGGTGGGGCGGTACTCGGCCAGGGCCTTGTACTCGGCGGACAGCTCGGTCATGGATAGTCTCCTGCTGGGTCGCCCGCGCCCGTCTGTGTGCGGACCGTGTCGCTCGTGGCGACGCTGGGCATCCCGATGCGGCCGATTCTAGGCGTCGATTGACGTTAACGTAAACGGGATCCAAGGGTATACCCTTGAAAGCAGCGATCGGGCCGACGGCATGGAACTTGCGCCCGCGGCCCGATGTGAAAGCCCCACGTCCCCCCGCCACTGCTGCGCCGGATCCCTCCCCAGAGGGCGCCGGCGTCCCTTTGCCTGCCACCCAGGGCCTGCGGGTTTTGCTGATCGATGATGGCGCCCACCGGGTGCATCTGATCAGCGAAGAGCTGGCGCGCCAGGGCTGCGAGGTGGTGGGCGTGATCGAGCAGGCCACCCTCATTCACGACTGCGTGCTGCGCCTGCAGCCGGATGTGGTGATCGTGGATGCGGAGTCTCCGACGCGGGACACGCTGGAGAACCTGGCGACCCTGTCGGCCCGCATGCCGCGTCCGGTCGTGGTGTTCGCCGAAGACGCCGACCAGACCCCCATGCGCCGCGCCATCCAGGCCGGGGTCAGCGCCTATGTCGTGGCGGGCCTGCAGACCCAGCGCCTGGCGCCGGTGCTGCACGTGGCCATTGCCCGCTTCGAGCAAGACCGGGCGCTGCGCGACGAGCTGAACAAGGCCCAGGAACAGCTGGCCTCCCGCAAGCACATCGAGCGGGCCAAGGGCATCCTGATGAGCGAAATGGGCCTGGACGAGGACAAGGCCTATCAACGCCTGCGCAAGCTGGCCATGGACCGCGGAGAGACGCTGGTGCAGGTAGCGCAGCGGGTCATCGATGCGCACGACCTGCTGCGGCCCGGCTGACGCGAGGCGGGCGGCAGCACATGGACGCATCGCCGCCGCGCACCCATCCAGCGCACCAAGGCCACGCACCAATGCAACGCGCGATGCCACGCAATCGTGCATGGCGGGGCCAGCCAGCGCCGAGGCATGCTGGCCGCGTGCCTGCCTGTGATGGAACGGCTCTCAGAGGAGAACCCCCGCAGCATGCCATCGCTTTGAGCCCCGCTGGCACGCTTCCTGCAAAGGACTGAGTGAGGGCCACAACGGCGTGACCCTCGAAGCCATCGGCGAAATTGGACAAAGGCGTCCGATCCGGTGTCTGCCGCTCCATGCGGCAGGCCAGTGATCGAGGCGCCTTTTTGTTTTGTCTGTCTGCCTTCCGCGGGTTGCAGCCCCCGCGGATCCGGAGGTCCCCGCATGCATCCAGGTTCGAAGGATTCCAAGCGTTCCACCACCACACAGGAGGGTCTGATGAGTGCTGAGCGTCGCCAGTTGCTCGCCACCGGCGCGGCACTCACAGGCCTGTCGGCCTTGCCCACGGCCTGGGCTGCGGGATCGGACAAGCCGGAGAAGGAGGAAGTCCGCATCGGCTTCATTCCGCTGACCGACTGCGCCTCGGTGGTGATGGCCGCCGCGCTGGGTTTCGACAAGAAATACGGCATCAAGATCGTGCCGACCAAGGAGGCTTCCTGGGCGGGTGTGCGCGACAAGCTGGTCAACGGCGAGCTGGACATGGCCCATGTGCTGTACGGGCTGGTCTATGGCGTGCACCTGGGCGTGGCCGGTCCGAAGAAGGACATGGCCGTGCTGATGACCCTGAACAACAACGGGCAGGCCATCACGCTCTCCCGCAAGCTGGCCGATGCCGGCGCGAGCGACATCACCTCGCTGGCCAAGGTGATGCAGAAGGACAAGCGGGACTACACCTTCGCCCAGACCTTCCCCACCGGCACGCACGCGATGTGGCTGTATTACTGGCTGGCCAGTGCGGGCATCCATCCGATGAAGGAGGCCAAGGTCATCACCGTGCCGCCGCCCCAAATGGTGGCCAATATGCGGGTGGGCAACATGGATGGCTTTTGCGTCGGCGAGCCCTGGGGCCACCGGGCCATCATCGACAACATCGGCATCACCGCCGTGACCACGCAGGACATCTGGCGCGACCACCCGGAGAAGGTGCTGGGCACGACCGGTGACTTCGTCAAGAAGTATCCCAACACCGCGCGCGCCGTCGTCATGGCCGTGCTGGAGGCCAGCCGCTGGATCGACGCCAGCCTCTCCAACAAGCAGAAGATGGCCGAGACGATTGCGGACAAGGCCTATGTGAACACCAGCGTGGACGCCATCAACCAGCGCATCCTGGGTCGCTACCAGAATGGCTTGGGCAAGACCTGGGACGACCCGCACTACATGAAGTTCTTCAACGACGGGGCGGTGAACTTCCCGTACCTGTCCGACGGCATGTGGTTCCTGACCCAGCACAAGCGCTGGGGCCTGATCAAGGAGCATCCGGACTATCTCGGCGTGGCGCGGCAGATCAATCAGATCGACCTCTACAAGTCCGCGGCGTCGGCCCTTGGGGTGAGTGTGCCCAAGGACAGCATGCGCAGCAGCAAGCTGATGGACGGCGTGGTGTGGGACGGCAAGGACCCGGCGCGGTATGCCGACAGCTTCAAGGTCAAGGCGTGAACGCCGCAGCCCCGCTGCCTGCTCTATCGACTTCGCCGCTTCCCTCGCTTCCACCGCTTCCATCCAACCCGGAGCAAGACATGGTGAGTGCCGTCTTCCATTCCCCGCGTGACGACAGCCCGGCGCCGCCGGCAGTCCCCGCTGCAAACGTCGTGCCGCTGATGGCCAAGGAGGCGGGCGCAGGCGATGGCGCGTCGTCCGTAACGTCCGCCACGCACGCAGCCACACACGCAACGCCCGCAGCGCTTGCCACGCGCGCCACCGACGCAGGCGGCCCTGCGGCTGGCAGTGCCTCGGGCGTCCCGCCGTTTCGCGACCGGATGCTCACGGCGCTGCGCGCATGGGCCTGGCAATTGCTGCCGCCCGTCGCGGGCATGGCGCTGCTGTTGCTGTGCTGGCAGATTGCCACGCAGAAGGGCGGCGCCTTCCCCACGCCAGGCGTGACCTGGGACGCCGCGGTCAAGCTCTTCTCCGATCCGTTCTACCGCAACGGCCCCAACGACCAGGGCATCGGCTGGAACGTGCTGAATTCGCTGCAGCGCGTCGGCCTGGGCTTCGGCCTGGCTGCAGCCGTGGGCATTCCGCTGGGCTTTGTCATCGGCCGTTTCGAATTCGCCAGCCGCATGCTCAACCCGCTCATCAGCCTGCTCAAGCCGGTGTCTCCGCTGGCCTGGCTGCCGATCGGCCTGCTGGTGTTCAAGAGCGCCAATCCGGCCGCCATCTGGACCATCTTCATCTGCAGCATATGGCCGATGGTGGTGAACACGGCGGTGGGGGTCCAGCGGGTGCCGCAGGACTATCTCAATGTGGCCCGTGTGCTGCGCCTGTCCGAATGGAAGCTGGTCACCCGCATCCTGCTGCCGGCCGTGCTGCCCTACCTGCTGACGGGCGTGCGCCTGTCGGTGGGGACCGCCTGGCTGGTGATCGTGGCGGCGGAGATGCTCACCGGGGGCGTGGGCATCGGCTTCTGGGTCTGGGATGAATGGAACAACCTGAATGTCCAGCACATCATCATCGCCATCTTCGTGATCGGCCTGGTGGGCATGCTGCTGGAATGGGCGCTGGTCTCGCTGGCCCGCCGCTTTGAATGAGGAGCGCGACATGACTCAAGCCTTTGTGAGCGTGCAGCAGGCCGAGATGACCTTCATCACCCGGCAGGGCCGTTTCCCGGCGCTGCGGGACATTTCCCTCGACATCGCCCGTGGGGAATTCGTCTCGCTGATCGGCCATTCCGGCTGCGGCAAATCGACGCTCCTGAATCTGATCGCCGGCCTGCTGCGGCCCACCCGCGGTGGACTGCTGTGCGACGGCCGCGAAATCGCCGGCCCGGGGCCGGAGCGCGCGGTGGTCTTCCAGAACCATTCGCTGCTGCCGTGGCTCAGCTGTTTCGACAATGTGATGCTGGCGGTGGAGACCGTTTTTGGTGCGCGCGAAGCCCGGCCGCAGCTCGTCGCCCGGACCGAAGCGGCCCTGCAGTTGGTCGGCATGGCGCATGCAATGAGCAAGCGCCCGCATGAGATCTCCGGCGGCATGAAGCAGCGAGTGGGCATCGCCCGCGCGCTGGCCATGGAGCCCAAGGTGCTGCTGATGGACGAGCCCTTCGGCGCGCTGGATGCGCTCACCCGTGCGCATCTGCAGGACGAGCTGCTGAAGATCGTCGCCGCCACCCAAAGCACCGTGGTGATGGTGACGCACGATGTGGACGAGGCGGTGCTGCTGTCCGACCGCATCGTGATGATGACCAATGGCCCGGCCGCCACCATCGGCGAGATCCATCCAGTGACGCTGCCACGCCCCCGGGACCGGGTGGCACTGGCGGAGGACCCGGTCTACATGCAGGCCCGCAAGGCGGTGATCGACTTCCTCTACACCCGCCACCGTCACGGCGAGGCGTCGGCGGCCTGAGCCGCAGGCCTAGATCCCTGGCGTCAGGCGTTGGTTCTCTCCTCTCTGGAGTGTCCGCATGAAGAAGATGAAACTGGTGATGGTGGGCAACGGCATGGCCGGCGTGCGCACGCTGGAAGAGCTGCTCAAGATCGCCCCGGATCTCTACGACATCACCGTGTTCGGCGCGGAGCCGCATCCGAACTACAACCGCATCCTGCTGAGCCCGGTGCTGGCCGGGGAGCAGACGCTGGACGAGATCATCCTCAACCCGTTGTCCTGGTATGAGGAGCACGGCATCACGCTGCACCTGGGCAAGCGGGTGGAGACGATTGATCGGGTGAACCGCCGCGTGGTGGCGCACGACGGCACCGAAGCCGTCTACGACCGGCTGCTGCTGGCCACCGGTTCGTCGCCCTTCATCCTGCCGGTGCCCGGCAAGGAGCTCGACGGCGTGATCGCCTACCGCGACATTGCCGACACCAACACCATGATCGAGGCGGCGCAGCGCTACCGCCACGCCGTGGTCATTGGCGGCGGCCTGTTGGGGCTGGAAGCGGCCAACGGGCTGATGCTGCGCGGCATGCAGGTCAGCGTGGTCCATCTGCATCCGTGGCTGATGGAGCGCCAGCTGGACGACCAGGCGGGCGCGCTGCTGCGCCAGTCGCTGGAAGACCGCGGCCTGCGTTTCCTGATGGGGGCGCAGACCGAGGCCCTGATCGGCGGTGCAGACGGCCGCGTCATGGCGGTGCGTTTCAAGGATGGGCAGGAGATTCCGGCCGATCTGGTGGTGATGGCCGCCGGCATCCGTCCCAACACCGCGCTTGCGGAGAGCGCCGGCCTCCATTGCCAGCGCGGCGTCGTGGTGACCGACACCCTGCAGACGGTGACCGACCCCCGCATCTACGCCGTGGGGGAATGCGCCGCGCATCGTGGCATCGCCTACGGCCTGGTGGCGCCGCTGTTCGAGCAGGGCAAGGTCTGCGCCAATCATCTGGCGCAGTTCGGCATCGGCCGTTATCTGGGCAGCCAGACCAGCACCAAGCTCAAGGTGACCGGCATCGACCTGTTCTCCGCCGGAGACTTCATGGGCGGGGCGGGCACCGAAGAAATCGTCATGAGCGACCCCTTCGCCGGGGTCTACAAGAAGCTGGTCATCCGGGACGACCGGCTGGTGGGGGCGTGCCTGTATGGCGACACCGTCGATGGCAGCTGGTATTTCAAGCTGCTGCGGGAGGGCCGCAAGATCAGCGACATCCGCGACCGGCTGATGTTTGGCGAGAGCAACATCGGCGATGTCGGCCACCAGGGCCACAACAAGGCGGCCGCCATGGCCGATGGCGACGAGGTCTGCGGCTGCAACGGCGTGAGCAAGGGCGCCATCTGCAAGGCGATCAAGGACAAGGGCCTGTTCACGCTGGAGGAGGTCCGCAAGCACACCAAGGCCAGCGCATCCTGCGGGTCCTGCACCGGCCTTGTGGAGCAACTGATCATGTTCACCGCTGGCGGCGACTACTCCGCCACGCCGCGCAAGAAGGCGGTGTGCGGCTGCACCGAGCTGAGCCACCAGGAAGTGCGCGACGCCATCTTCCGCGACCATCTGGTGCGCATGAGCGATGTCTTCGAGCGTCTGCAGTGGTCCACCCCCAATGGCTGCGCCACCTGCCGGCCGGCGCTCAATTACTACCTGATCTCCTCCTGGCCGAAGGAAGCGGTGGACGACCCGCAGTCGCGCTTCATCAACGAGCGCAGCCACGCCAACATCCAGAAGGACGGCACCTACTCAGTGATCCCGCGCATGTGGGGCGGAGAGACCTCGGCCGCCGAGCTGCGCCGCATTGCCGATGCGGTGGACAAATACCGCATCCCGACCGTCAAGGTCACTGGTGGCCAGCGCATCGATCTGCTGGGGGTGCGCAAGGAAGACCTGGTGCATGTCTGGCGGGACATCGGCATGCCCAGCGGCCATGCCTATGCCAAGGCCCTGCGCACGGTGAAGACCTGCGTGGGCTCCGAATGGTGCCGCATGGGCACGCAGGACAGCACCCAGATGGGCAAGGACCTGGAGCGAGCCATGTGGCGCATGTATGCGCCGCACAAGGTCAAGTTCGCGGTCAGCGGTTGTCCGCGCAACTGCGCCGAGGCCGGCATCAAGGATGTCGGCATCATCGGCGTGGACTCCGGCTGGGAGATGTACATCGCTGGCAACGGCGGCATCAAGACCGAGGTCGCCCACTTCTTCACCAAGCTCCGGACCGCGGAAGAGGTGCTGGAGTACACCGGCGCCTTCATGCAGCTCTATCGCAAGGAGGGCTGGTATCTGGAGCGCACGGTTCATTACGTCAGCCGGGTGGGCCTGGACCACGTGAAGCAGCGCATCCTGGAAGACCACGAAGGCCGCCGTGCCTTGTGGGCCGAGCTGCAGTTCGCGCTCGATGGAGAGCCGGACCCCTGGTTTGAATTCACCAAGGCGCAGGTGGATCTGCGCCAGTTTGATCCGCTGCTGGCGGTGCCCGCTCTGCCTGCCTCCTCTGCGATGCCTGTCTCAGCCGCCTCCGCCCCCTCACCTGCGTTGCAGTCCCACCCTTGAGGAGCCGCCATGCCGACCTGGATCTCCATCTGCGCCGTCACCGACATCCCCGTGCTCGGCGCCCGCCGTGTCTCCCGCCAGCGGGGCCCGGAAGTGGCTCTGTTCCGTACCTCGGGCGATCAGGTGCACGCGTTGCTGGACCGCTGCCCGCATCGCGCCGGACCGCTGAGCCAGGGCATCGTCTTCGGCGGCGCAGTGGCCTGTCCGCTGCACAACTGGACCATCTCGCTGGACAGCGGCTGTGCCCGTGAGCCCGATGAAGGCCGCACACCGGTGTTTCGGGTCAAGGTCGAAGCGGGGCAGGTGTGGCTGGATGGCGAGGAACTGGACACAGTGGGCGTGGACCTGCCTCCGGTGAAGGCCGGCCCCTGCACCCGCGTCAACTGCTGAGCACCGCGTTATGGGCCGCACCACGCGATCGACCTGCCCCTACTGCGGCGTCGGCTGCGGTGTGCTGATCGACACCACCGAGACGCCGGACGGGCCGTGCATCACCGGCGTGCGGGGGGATCCGGACCATCCTGCCAATGCGGGGCGGCTCTGCACAAAGGGCGCCACGCTGCATCTCACCGCCAGTCCGATGGTGCGGCAACATCAGCGCCTGCTGCAGCCGGCGTGGCGAGCGGACCGGCGCGCGTCCTTCCAGCCGGTGGACTGGGACACGGCGCAGCAGCAGATCGCGGACCGGCTGCTGGACCTGCGGGCCCGTCATGGTCGCGATGCCATCGGCTTCTACATCTCTGGCCAGTTGCTGACCGAGGACTATCACGCCTTCAACAAGCTGGCCCGGGGTCTGGTCGGCACGAACAACATCGACAGCAACTCACGGCTGTGCATGAGTGCGGCGGTGGTGGGCTACAAACAGACGCTGGGCGCGGATGCGCCGCCGGCCTGTTATGAGGACCTGGACCTGGCGAGCTGCCTGTTCCTGGCCGGCACCAACACGGCCTGGGCGCATCCGGTGCTGTTCCGTCGCATCGAGGCGGCGCGGGCGGCCCGGCCAGACCTGAAGATCATCGTGGTGGACCCGCGGCGGACGGAGACTGCGGAGTTCGCCGACCTGCACCTGCCGCTGCGTCCCGGCACCGATGTGGCGCTGTTTCAGGGCCTTCTGCATGCGTGCATCTGGGAGGGCTGGATCGACCGGCCCTTCATCGACCAACATACCGAGGGCTTTGACGCGCTCAAGGCCCTGGTGCGCACCATGACGCCTGCCGAGACCGCGCGGCTGACGGGGCTGAAGGAGGCGCAGGTGCTGCAGGCGGCAGAGTGGTTTGCCCGCTCACCGGCCAGCCTGTCTCTCTACTGCATGGGCCTGAACCAGAGCAGCAGCGGGGCGGCGAAGAACACGGCGCTGATCCACCTGCATCTGGCGACCGGACAGATTGGCCGGCCCGGCGCTGGGCCCTTCTCGTTGACGGGCCAGCCCAATGCGATGGGGGGACGCGAGACCGGCGGCATGGCCACACTGCTGCCGGGGCATCGGGATCCTGCGTCCGCCGAGGACCGGGCCGCCATCGCCGCGCTGTGGGGCTGTGATCCGCTGTCGGATCGCCCTGGGTGCACGGCGGTGGAGATGTTCGAGGCGGCTGCGCGCGGGGAGATCAAGGCGCTGTGGATTGCCTGCACCAATCCTGCCCAGTCGATGCCGGACCAGGCGCTGGTGCGTGAGGCGCTGTCCCGTTGCGAGCTGGTGGTGCTGCAGGAAGCCTTCGGCGGCACGGCCACCGCCGACTTCGCCGACATTCTGCTGCCCGCCGCCACCTGGGGTGAAAAGGACGGCACGGTGACCAACAGCGAGCGCCGCATCAGCCGCGTGCGCGCCGCAGTGCCGCCCGCTGGCGCGTCCCGACCGGACTGGCAGATCGTGCGGGACGTGGCGCAGCGCATGGAAGCCGTCCTCCGCCCGGGGGCCGACAGCCTGTTTGCCTGGGACCGGCCGCAGCAGCTGTGGGAGGAGCATCGGGCGGCCACGTGCGGAAAGGACCTGGATATCTCCGGCCTGAGTTATGAACGGCTGGAGGCGGCGCCGCAGCAATGGCCGTTCCCCGCGGGGGCGGAGCAGGGGCGGGCTCGGCTGTACGAGGACCGGCGCTTCGCCCATGCGGATGGTCGGGCCCGTTTCGTGGTGCGGCCGTTTGCGATGCCGGCGGACCGGCAGGACGCCCGGTTTCCGATGGCGCTCAGCACGGGTCGCCTGCGGGATCAATGGCACGGCATGAGCCGCAGCGGTACGGTGCCGCGCTTGTTTGCGCATGCGCCTACGCCGGCGCTGCATCTTCATCCGGCGGATATGGAACGGCGTCGGTTGAAGGATGGGGCGCTGGTGCGGGTCACGTCCCGCCGCGGGTCGGTCATCCTGCCGCTGCAATCGGACGCTGTGTTGACGCCGCAGTCCGCCTGGTTGCCGATGCACTGGGGGAGTGAGTTCGTCGGGGGACAAGGGCAACTCGGGGTGAATGCCGTGACGCAGCCGGCGTTCTGCCCGGATGCGCGCCAACCGGAATTGAAGTTTGCCGCCGTGGCGGTGACGCCAGTTGAGTTGCCGTGGCGCCTGGTGGGCGCGGCCTGGGTGGGGCCGGGTGAGGGGGCGGCGCTGAGACGCCAGTTGCGTGGGTTGATGGACCAGGCGGCGTATGCGTGCTGCCTGCCTGCGCCGGTCAGTGCGGCTGGGACCGCGACAGCGACTGCCACAACACTGACGCACACCGAGGCTGCCACGGAGGAGCCACTGGAAGGCTGGTCCCTGGAATTGGCCTTCGCCGATCGTCCCTCGGACGCCGTCGTGCAGGCTCTGGCCAGCGTCCTGGGCCTCACCGGCGTGGGCGTTCTGCGATATGCCGACAGCCAGCGAGGACGCAGCCGCCTGCTGCGCCTGTCCGGAACCGGCGCCGATGCGCGACTCCAGGCGATGCTGCGCGTGGGCGAAGGCCAGGAGGCTCAGTGGCTGGACGCGCTCTGGCGGGACCAAGTGCCAGTGGCGCCGTTCAGTCGCCGGCTGCTGGCACCCGAGGCCGAAGGTCCGGCCCAGGGGCTCAGTCCGCAAGTCTGCAACTGCTTCAACGTCCGGGAAGACGCGATCAAGGCGTGTCTCGCCCGTCATGCGGACGCACCCCCCAGCGAGCGTCTGGCCCATCTGCAGGCCACGCTCCGCTGCGGAACGTCCTGCGGCTCGTGCCTGCCCACGCTGCGTCGATGGGCCCAGTCCACGGAGGAGGTGATATGAGTTCAGCCCAGAACCCCCATGGCGCGACGTCGCCCGGCCGCACCGGTCCGGTCTGGCTGGTGGGAGCCGGTCCGGGTGACCCGGAGCTGCTGACGATCAAGGCCTTTCGCTGCCTGCAACAGGCCGACGTCGTGCTGACCGACGATCTCGTGGATGCCCGATTACTGGAATGCCTGCCCTCCCGGACGCGGGTGCTGAAGGTGGGCAAGCGGGGCGGCTGCGTGTCGACCGAACAGCGCTTCATCCACGAGCTGATGATCCGGGAAGCCCGCTCAGGCGCCCGCGTGGTGCGGCTCAAGGGCGGCGATCCGTTTGTGTTCGGGCGGGGCGGTGAAGAGGTGGATGCGCTGCGGGAAGCGGGGCTGGCGGTTGAAGTGATCAACGGCTTGTCCGCGGGGCTGGCGGCGCCGGCCTCGGTGGGAGTGCCGGTCACGGACCGGCGCTGCACGCCCGGGGTGGCCTTCGTGACGGGCCACAACGGGGAACATGGGCAGCAACCGGACTGGTCAGCGCTGGCGCGCAGCGGGCTGACGCTGGTCGTCTACATGGGACTGACGCGAGCCGGCGTGATCTGCCGCGCGCTGATCGATGGCGGGCTGTCGCCGCAGACGCCTGCGGTGATCGTCAGCGCTGCCCACACGCCGCGTCAGCGCGACTGCTTCACGACATTGGAGGCATTGCCCGGCGACATCGAGCGCCATGGCATGCCCAGCCCGGGGCTGCTGGTCATCGGCAAGGTGGTGGCCTTGTCAGAGAGCTGGCGTGCGCATGTGGGCGAGGCGGTGAGCCGGGCATGGGAGCCGGCCGCCTGACGAGCGACCCGTGAGTGCCGAGGCCGTGGCGATCCTTCAAGGCCGCTGCTGCTCCAGCCTGCGCAGGGCCACCACCAGCACCAGCCCGACCACCAGCACCGCCGCAGTGATCCAGAGCGCCCCGCGATAGCTGCCGCTGGCCTGAGCCATGGCACCGGCCAGCGCAGGCGCCGAGACCTGTGCAGCGCCATAGCTCAGTGTCAGCCGAGCCATCGCCTTGCCCGGATTGCCGGGTGAGCGTCGGCCCACCAGCGCCAGGGTCAGGCTGACCAGGCCGATGAAGGTGGCGCCATACAGCAGTGCGCCGGTGAGTGCCGCGGCCAACCCGTCGGACATGGCGGGCAACACCACGGACAGCGTCTGCAACGCGAAAGCTGCGATCAGCGCCTCCAGATCACCAAAACGCCGTGCGATCCGGTCCCACAGGAAGACCGCTGGTGTCGCCGCCACCCCCACCAGCAGCCAGGCCCACGGCCCTTGCCCTTGCAGCAGGGGTTGTCGCTCCACGATGGCGACGGTGAAGGTGGCGTGGATGACAAATCCCCAGCCAGCGCAGAAGTAGGCGGCCAGCATCAGGCGCATCCAGGTGGTGCTCGGCGCGGTGCCTTGCGTGTGGGCCGTTGGCGCCAGGGGCGGCGGCAGCGGAGGGCGCCAATGCCAGGCCAGGGCCAGCAGGGCGACGCCGATGGCGACGAATCCCCACCAATGCGCGGCCCAGTCCCATCGCAAGGCGTCCATGCTCATGGCGCCGATGGCCGAGAGCACGATGCCCAGGCCCAGTCCCATGAAATGCACCCCAAGCTCAGGCCGGCGGCCCGCCCGGATCAGAAAGCCCAGCACCAGGCCGGAGCCCAGCAGCATGCCGGCTGCACCGGCCAGTCCGCCGAGATACCGCGATAGCGCCCACAGGGGCACCGATGGCGCCAGCGGCATCAGCGCCGTGGACAGCAGGCCCAGCAGCAGGCCCGCCAGATACAGGCGGTAGCGCCACTGCGGCGCCTCCACCAGCGATGCGATCAAGGCGCCGCTCATGTAGCCGGCGTAGTTGATGGCGGCGAGCCCGCCACCGAGCGCATCCCCGACACCGGCCTGGGCATGCATCAGCGGCAGCAAGGGGGTGTAGGCGAAACGGGCGATGCCCACGGTCAGCATCAGCGCAGTGATGCCGCCGACGGAGACCTGCCAGGGGCGTAGGGATGCAGCGGTCATCAGGCGGTCTGCGGGGCGTGGACCTGCGAAGAAGCTGGTGCCGCGCACCAGGTGTCCCTCCGCAGAGTCGGCCCGTTCTTGTGGAACAAGGCGCACAGGGTAACGTCAGCGGCGCCGCTGCGCTCGCGGATCGTGTGTTTGTCCTGGCAGGGCTCGGGATCCGATCGTCTTTCATGATGGTCGCGCACCAGCGCATCGGTGCAACAGGACGCCACCCATGAACGGGGCGCCCATGTAAGAACCCGGCGACCCGGCGACCCGTGACGGTCCTGGAGGCGCAAGCTGCCTTGCGCGCGCGCACTTCAGTGGAGGTGGTGCAGCTTCCCAAACGCGCCACGGGGCCTGTGCGTAACGAACGCTGACATTGATGGCGCTTCGGACTCACGGAAGTCCCTCATAGCGGGGGCTGGCGGCCCTCCCGGCGCCCTTAAGCTGGACCCATCACTTCAACGGATGACTCGGGATGACGAAGAATTTCTTTCGCGGGGCAGCCTTGGGCGCCGCTTTGTGCGCGGCCTTTGGCGGCGTCAACGCCCAGACGGTGAACGTCAAGCCCGGTCTGTGGGCGAGCAGCACAGCCGGCACCATCAACGGACAGAAGCTGCCTTCGATCCTGGACATCAAGGGCGCGCTCACTGCGCAGCAGAAAAGCGCGCTGGTGTCCGGCATGCAGCAACTCGGCCTGCCCGTAGGGTCTCCGAGCCTGGCCTGCCAGGAGACCGAAAGCTTCGCATTGCCCAAGCCGCAAAGCACGGAACAGTGCACCTTCACCGCATCCCCCAGCGACGCCAACAGCGGCACCATCCAGATGAGCTGCAATGGGCAGCTCAAGGGTAGCGGGCGAGGCACCTACAAGGTCAGCGGCAAAACGAGCGCGACGCTGAATTGGAAGATGGAAGGCACCACGCCCCAGGGGACGCCCGTGAAGATGGAGCAAACCACCGTCTACAAGTGGGTGGAGGCCGATTGCAGCCAGCCGCCCAAGGGCCTGGACCCGTCCTTGGTGGACCTGCTCAAGTCCGACGGACGGTAAAGCAGATCCGGCGGGTGGGTGATGGGGGCGCGGCGCGCCACGCGCCGATCCTGAACCGTGCCACCCACTGCGTCAGCTTCCGCTCCCAGCTCATTCACCGACTCCGCCGCCGACGCGATTGTCGAAGATGCCCAGTGGCACTAGCGCTCACGCTCCCTGCCGATCTTTGTCATTGACGGAGCAAGCCGCAAAACAGCAGCATTCAGATTCGCTGGCTTACAGACCGAGCTTTCATTGACGGTGCTTCTCTGAAGGACAAGGAATCGTGTGGCGGGAACTGAAATCATTGCCCAGGCATGACGGGCAGGGCTGGGCGCAGTGGCGCCATCGCGTGTCTCGCGACGCAGACGCCGACACGCTCAAATCCGATCTCCGTTCATGGAGTCCCACCAGCCTGACATTGGTGGCGGGGCCCGGAGACCGCAGGTTTCTCCCACCGGTCTATCAGCGCCAGTTTCGAGGTCGCGCAATGGATGCCGTGAGACGAAGCTGTCGGCTTGCCGTGTCTAGCTGGACCGGCTTTTGTCTCGTGCTCATCGGTCTTGCGTTGATGACACGAACACCGCGCTATGCAAGCTACGCACTGCTCTTTGGGCTGGTTGCAGCAACCATCGCAACTGATTACTTTGCCGCATTGAGGACCGCCTCCGGTATCGGGGAAAGAGCGCTCTTCTTCCGATGGATGCAGACGGCTGCAGCACCAAGAGTCGGGCTCGTCGCCTGGTCGCTGCTATTGGGACTGTCGGGAGCAACGCAGCTGCTTCTTCAGGATAGGCTGGGCAGTCTGGAGTCGGTGGTCGAGCAGTATGGGATTGTCTACAGCGAGGTGCTTCAGCAGGGGCAGTGGTGGCGTGTATTGAGCGGAAGCTTCCTCCATGCAGGGCTTGCTCATTACGCAAACAACGCGATGTTGCTGCTGTTTACGGGACCTATCGTTTGGGGGCTGTTCGGGGCCGGCAGGTCTCTCATCATCTTTGCTTCCGGGACGGTCGTCGGACCCTTGGCACAGATGGCGTTTGGAACGCCGGAATTCGACAGCTATTTGGGCCTCTCCTCACCCGTGCTCGCGATGTTCGGGCTGCTCATTGCTTCAGCGTGGCGCAATCCGCGCGTATTGCCAAAAGGATTCCCGCTGACTCTCATCGGGATCGTCACCGTGTCCGTGGTGGGCGCCGAGCTGCTCTCCGAGCGTGTCGCTTCGTCCGCGCACGTGGCGGGTCTTGCGGTGGGCGTACTGTTTGGTCTTCGAGTTCCTACGCTTGCTGAAGACCATCGTGTCAGTGGAGCAGCGTCTAGGCGTGGGGCTGTCTGACATCCGGTGCTCGACGCTCCGTCCTTGGTGGACCTGCTCAAGTCCGACGGACGGTAATGGCGGCATCCGGCTGCCTTTTCGGGGCGGGCCGTCTACGTCCTCAGCCGGGGTGAATGTCAGCCCAGCTCACCGCACCCACGCCCTCGCCGGTGACGCCAGGCACGACGCCAGCCCATAAAGGACGCGCCCCATCGGCCAGCTCGTAATAGCCGCGCTACAGGGCCACGGCTTGCGCGGAGGAATGTGCACGGACGATCAGGTCCAGACTTTCTCCGTCGTCGTTGTCAGCCCGCACGAAGTACACCGGGACTGCCTGGGGAGACACTACCGCTCCCCCGTCCTGAAATGCGCCACCAGCTGCGTCAACTTCCTCGCCTGCTCATTCACCGACTCCGCTGCGGCCGCTGACTCTTCCACCAGCGCCGCATTCTGCTGCGTCATCTGATCCAGCTGTGCCACCGCGCCATTCACGCTGCCGATGCCCTGGCTCTGTTCCACCGTGCTGGCGCTGATCTCGCTGATGATGTCCGACACCCGCTGCACGCTGGCCACGATCTCCTGCATCGTCTCGCCGGCCTCCCGCACCAGCTGAGACCCAGCCTCCACCTTCGACACGCTGTCCCCGATCAGGCTCTTGATCTCGCGCGCCGCCCCCGCGCTGCGCTGCGCCAGCGCCCGCACCTCGCTGGCCACCACGGCAAATCCCCGACCTTGCTCACCGGCCCGTGCCGCCTCCACGGCCGCATTCAGTGCCAGGATGTTGGTTTGGAAAGCAATGCTGTCGATCACGCCGATGATGTCATTGATCTTCTTGGCGCTCGCATCGATCGCGCCCATCGTGCCCACCACCTGTCCGACGACCGCGCCCCCTCGCTGCGCGACTTCCGCAGCACTGCCGGCCAACTGATTCGCCGTCCGCGCACTGTCCGCACTTTGCTGCACCGTGCCGGTGAGCTGCGCCAGCGAAGACGCCGCCTGCTGCAGATTCGAGGCCGTCTGCTCGGTGCGATGGCTCAGGTCCGCATTGCCGCTGGCAATTTCCGCGCTGGCCGTCTGCATGGCTTCGACACTGCCGCGAAAGCCCATCATCATCGTGCGCAGCGAGGCCGTCATCTGCGCCAGGGCCTGCTGCACCTCGCCGATTTCATCTTCGCGCACCTGCTGCGTCTGGTCGGACAGATCCCCGTCCCCGATCCGTCCCGCCTGGACCACCAGCTGCTTGAGCGGCGTGGAAATGGTGCGCACGAAATACGCCGTCGCCACCGCCAGCAGCAGCACGATGACACTCATCACCGCCGCCACGCCCCACACCGTGCGCATGCGCTCCGCGCCGGCGGCTTCCCGCAGCGCCGTGGCCTTGGCTTGCTGCAGCTTCACAAACGCCTGTTGCGCTTCCAGGTACTGCTCGATGGCCGGCACCACCTTCTGCTTGAGCGCGGCATGCGACGCCTCGACCTGCCCGTCGGACTTGAGCTTCATCGCTTCATTGCGCGCCGCAATGTAGGCCTTGCGACGTTCGGCCACGGTTGCCATGGCGGCCTTGTCGGCATCGTCATCCACCAGCGCTTCGAGCTGCTTCTGCACCTCGGTGATGGTCTCGGTAGTGCGGGCAATGTCCGCCTTCATCGCCTCGGCCACCGCCATGTCGTTGGCGGCCAGCCCGCCCTGCACACGGCTGGCATTGGCCTCCGTCAGACCGCGCCATCGCAGCGCCAGCTCGAAGCGTTGCTGCTGCTTCTCCTGCGTCACCTGCGAGGCCGCCAGCAGCGCCCGCGTGCGCACCGCAGCGCCGGTGGACATCAGCACCGTCATCGTGGCCATCACGATCACGGGAATCCACAGGCGGGTGGCTATCGACATCTTCATGATCGGCACTTTCGGAAGTCGGAGACGGTGGACCTGGGTCCACACCTGCCCCCGTATGGTGCATCAAACGCAGAAAAATGGAGAGTCAGCTCTCCAACCCCAGTCTCTTCGACGCCCGCGCGCACCGTCTTGAGGAGAAACGCTGCTAACCTGCCGTCTGTCCCAGCGTCGCGTGAACTTATGAGCTTTTTGGCCATCGACATCGGTAACACCCGCCTCAAGTGGGCGCTGTATGCCGGGCCGCAACCAGGCAGTCCCATGCTGGCGCATGGGGCGCAGTTCCTGGAGAACATCGAAAAACTGGCCGAGCATGACTGGGCCAGCCTGCCCGCGCCTGGCAGCCTGCTGGGCTGCAATGTGGCGGGGGATGGCATGCGCCACCGCGTGGAAGAGCAGCTCGAGGAACTTTGGGACCTGGAGCCGCGCTGGGTCGCCTCCTCGGCGCAGGCCGGCGGCGTGACCAACGGCTACGACCATCCCACCCGCCTGGGCACGGACCGCTTCGTGGCGATGATCGGCGCCCGCCACCACGTGCTGGCCCGCAACCCGGGCCGGCCCCCGCAGCCGGCGCTGGTGGTGATGGTGGGCACGGCCGTCACCGTGGACGCTCTGGACGCCGATGGCCGCTTCCTTGGCGGCTTGATCCTCCCCGGCCACGGCATCATGCTGCGGGCGTTGGAAGGTGGCACGGCGGGTTTGCGTGTGCCAACCGGGGAGGTGCGCGAGTTCCCGACCAACACCTCCGATGCGCTGACCAGCGGCGGCAACTACGCCATCACCGGCGCCATCGAGCGGATGCACCGCCACATGGTGCGCCGCTGCGGTCAGGTGCCGGTGACGCTGATGACCGGTGGCGCGGGCTGGAAGGTGTCACCCTCGCTGGACATCCCGCATGAGCTGATCGACTCGCTCATCTTCGACGGACTGCTGGCCTTGCAGTCCCATCGACTGGCGCTCTGAGCGCTGCGCCCAGCGCAGGCCCGTAAGCCCGCAGGCCTGCATGGCTCGCGTGGCCCGCACCGCCGGGGCTGCGCTCAGCCCCAGGTTTCCTTCAACACCGTCCGGAACAGCTCCGACAGCAACGGCTCCACTTCCGCACGCGGCTGCGGGTCGGGGCGGATGTGCTCCAGTCGCTGCAGCTCTTGCTCGATAAAGCGCTGAATGACCGGCACCTGGGGCGACAAGCCCATCTCCGGGGACGATTGCTTGAGCACCAGCAGGTCCTGGATCGCCGGCACCAGGCCGGGCACCTTGTCCGCCATCTCCAGCAGCCGCTGGAACTCGATCGGCGCCGGCCGCTGATAACGCTCCAACCACCGGACCGACAGCAGCGGACGCAGCACGTAGAAGTACTTCTTCAGTGGCACCTGCTCGTTCTGCAGGTAGCCCCGGAAGTTGGTCTGCGCCATGCTGCGGTAGTGGTAGATGCCGCGCTCCACCGAATAGACGGTGGGCAGCAGCGCCAGCGCACGGCGGTGAAAGCTGCCGTTCTTCTCATAGACGATGGGCGATTGCACCCATTCGACAAACCCCGGGTTGGACTTCCAGAACAGGCGAAGCGCCTTGCGCAGGTCCCAGCCGTTGATGTCCATGTCATCCACGATCGGATATTCGATGACGTCCCGCTGCTCCTCCAGCCCCACCGACAGGTAGCGCTCCGGTCGATGCACATAGATGAAGCGGGCGTCGTAGTCGCTGTTGGGCGACGCGAATCCCCAGGCCCGGCTCCCGGACTCCACCGCCAGCAACACCTTGGCGTCGTGTTCAACTTCGGCGCGCCGCAGGCGGGCCAGGACTTCTCGTCGGGCGGTATCGTCAATCATGAGGCTTCAAACGGGCGAGGGAGCAAGGCGGTTGTCCGGGCTGTGCGCAGCGGAGTCGCCTGATGCGCTGGCCGGGCACTGTAGGCATTTCCGAAGTGAAGCCAATAGAAAAAACGCCAGGGGGTCGCCCTGGCGTCTTGTTTTCACGACGGGTGGTGGGAAGTCCCGACTGGCGTCCCGCCCAAGGACTCGCGTTGATCCCCGCCGATCCCTGATCAGAGGATGAAGCGGCTCAGATCCTCGTTCTGCGCCAGGGCGCCGAGCTTGCCGTCCACGGCCGCGCCGTCCAGGGTGATGGTCTGGCCGGCGTGCTTGTGGGCGTCGAAGCTGATGTCGTCCAGCAGCCGCTCCAGCACGGTGGACAGGCGCCGCGCGCCGATGTTCTCGGTGCGTTCGTTCACCTCGTAGGCGATCTGCGCCAGTCGGCGGATACCGTCCTGGCTGAGCTCCAGCGTGAGGCCTTCGGTGGCCAGCAGCGCCTGGTATTGCTTGACCAGGCTGGCATGCGTGCTGGAGAGAATCGCTTCAAAGTCGGCCACCGACAGCGACTTGAGCTCCACCCGGATGGGGAAACGCCCCTGCAACTCGGGGATCAGGTCGCTGGGCTTGCTGAGATGGAAGGCGCCCGAGGCGATGAAGAGGATGTGGTCCGTCTTCACCATGCCGTACTTGGTGTTGACGGTGGTGCCTTCCACCAGCGGCAGCAGGTCGCGCTGCACGCCCTGGCGGGAGACATCCGCACCGCCGTGCTCGGACCGGCTGGCGACCTTGTCGATCTCGTCGATGAAGACGATGCCGTTGTCCTGCGCATTCGTCAGGGCGGTGGTCTTGATCTCGTCCTCGTTCACCAGCTTGGCGGCTTCTTCCTCCACCAGCAGCTTCATGGCTTCGCCGATGCGCACCTTGCGCGTCTTGCGACGGGCCTGGCCCATCTGCGAGAACAGGCCCTTGAGCTGCTCGGTCATCTCTTCCATGCCCTGCGGCCCCATGATCTCCATGGTGGGCTTGGGCTCGGCCAGCTCGATCTCGATTTCCTTGTCGTCCATCGAGCCCTCGCGCAGGCGCTTGCGCATGGTCTGGCGGGCGGTGTTTTCGCCGGTCGCTGCGGTCGTGCTGTCGCTGGGGGTGAAGCCGGTGGAGCGGGGCGGGGGCACCAGCACATCCAGGATGCGTTCCTCGGCGGCATCTTCTGCACGGGTGCGCTGCAGGCGCATCTGGCGCTCGCGCTCCTGCTTCACGGCGATGTCCACCAGGTCGCGGATGATGCTGTCCACGTCCTTGCCCACATAGCCCACTTCGGTGAACTTGGTGGCTTCCACCTTGATGAAGGGGGCGTCGGCCAGCTTGGCCAGACGGCGGGCGATCTCGGTCTTGCCCACGCCGGTGGGGCCGATCATCAGGATATTCTTGGGGGTGATTTCCGAGCGCAGCTTGTCGTCCACCTGCTGACGGCGCCAGCGGTTGCGCAGCGCGATGGCCACGGCCCGTTTGGCATCCGCCTGGCCGACGATGTGGCGGTCCAGTTCGGAGACGATTTCCTGCGGCGTCATGCTAGCGCTCATTCCAGTACTTCCAGCGTGTGGTTGCCATTGGTGTAGATGCAGATCTCACCCGCGATGACCAGCGACTGCTTGACGATGTCAGCGGCGCTGAGCTCGCTGTGGTTGAGCAGGGCCTTGGCGGCCGCCTGCGCATAGGCGCCGCCCGAGCCGATGGCCACGATGCCCTGTTCCGGCTCCAGCACGTCGCCGTTGCCGGTGATGATCAGCGAGGTCGTGCGGTCCGCCACGGCCAGCATGGCTTCCAGGCGGCGCAGCACGCGGTCGGTGCGCCAGTCGCGGGTCAGCTCCACGGCGGCCCGGGTGAGGTTGCCCTCGTATTTCTCGAGCTTGGCCTCGAAGCGCTCGAAGAGGGTGAACGCATCCGCCGTTGCACCGGCAAAACCCGCCAGGACCTTGCCCTGATAGAGCTTGCGCACCTTGCGGGCGGTGGATTTGACAACGATGGTGCCCAGGGTCACCTGGCCGTCACCGCCGATGGCAACCTGGTTGCCGCGGCGGACACTGACGATGGTGGTGCCGTGATAGGGCGGCAAGGGGGAGGATTCTTGTGACATGGCGGAGCCGGGCAAACAGCCTTGGACTCTCCAAGTGTGGGGCGGATGCGGGATTCACAAGAGGGAAAACGGACGAAAGGAGACACGGCGGCAGGGTTGTGCGCGGTGCACGCCGACACTTCGGCCAGGCCTGACAGACACCCCATGAAAAACGGTCTCCGGGGGACCCTGGAGACCGTTCTTTGGGGGCGTTTCAGGAGCCGTCTGCCGTCAGACGTGCCGGACCTTGACCCGGGCATGTTCATTGATGCCCATGGCACCAAAGAACAGGGCCACCAGGCGGTGGGCGTCGGTGAACTGGACCGCGCGGTTTTCGCTGCGGCGGGCCAGCACCCAGTTCAGCAGGTCGCCAGCGGCCATGAAGTCCAGGCGGATCAGCTTTGGGCAGGCGATGTTGACCAGCGAGGCGGGGCCCAGCTGATCCGTCATCAGCTTCAGGGTTTCGCTGATGTCGCCGCTGAGCTGGCCGGACAGCTCCATCTGGGCCGCCGTGCTGAGCGCATCGGTGATGGTCGATTCGAGGAAGCTGATGCCGGTGTCCATGGCCGGCTGCACCGACGAATGGGGCGACGCGGTCGACAGGCTGTTGCCGCTGACCCGCACATGGGCCTCCGCCTTTTCCCAGGAGGGCGGCGAGACTTCATAGGTGACGCAGTAGTCGATGGCAACTTCGTCGAACTGGTCCGGACGGTTGGCCAGACGCAGCGCCTCCAGGCGCACCATCCAGTAGACCGGGTCGGCATCACGCGCGCCGACCGGGGCCTGGTCCTTGAGGACCTGGAAGAAGTGGTCGCCGGCCAGCCAGCGCAGGTCCAGCGCCTGCGGGGCCCAGGCGCGGAAGACTTCCCGCAGGCGGGCACAGGCTTCCGGATCGATCTGGCGCAGGTTCTGGAAGTCCAGCACCCAGGGCAGGGGCAGGTTCTCGCAGCGGCTGCGCATCTGCAGCACGCCGTCCACGTCCAGATATTCCGGGCAGGACCAGGCCACCGTGGTGCTGTTGCCGCGCGGGGCGCGTTCCTGCTGCACCGCTTCGGCCACCAGCTTGGGCAGCGAGAACCACTGCGGCGACGACAGGCCGAACTGCTGGGCGTAGTCGTTGGCCAGATTTTCGAACTTGGCTTGCTGGCCGGTGGCGCGGTAGAGGTCGAACAGCACCAGCCAGGTGTCGGCATGGGTGTGGCGAGGGCCGCCTTCACGGGTCAGGTCGGCCAGGCTGCGTTCGCAGTGTTCGTAGTCGCCGTTGGCGAAGGCAATGACGGCTTCGTCCAGTTCGGCGTCGTGCACCACCTCGTTGACTTCCACATCGCTCGGGTCGGCGACCGGGAAGGTCAGGGTCGGGATGGCGGCCTTGAGTTCGGGGATGGGCGCTGCGGCACCGGTGCTCTGCGGCGACAGGCCCGAGCCCATGTTGGCGGCCGACGGCGCGGGGGACAGGTCCAGCCGCTCCACGGTGGCGGGCGGCGGGGCGAAGGCCGGGGCACGGGCGCCGATGTTGTCAGCGGGCTGGGTGGGATTGAAATTGACCGGCCGGGTGCTGGTTTCAAAGAAAGCCGGCGGATGCTGGCCCTGCACCTGGGTGGGCGCGAAGCTCTCGCCCACCATCTGCTGCTCGATCTGGTCGATCTTGGACTTGATGCTGGTCTGGCTGCCGTTGATCTCGCTGATGCGGCCCAGTTCGTCGATGCCGGAGGTGGCATGACCGCCCAGCGCCGCCAGTTGCTCGGGGGTCAGGCCTTCCCGGCGGATGCGGCGCAGCATGTCCAGCTCGCGCTTGCGGACGAAGTCGTTGCGCCGCTTGCGCTCGACCATGGCGCGCAGCTCGGCCTTGGCCGCGTCCGCTTCCGGGTCGTCCTGGCGCGAGTTGATTTCCGCCCAGTCCGTCGTCGGGTTGGCGACGAACCGAGCCACCTTGCGGAAGAAGCTCTCGCCGTCTTTGGTGGTGGAGTCGGTCATGCTTTGGTGGCTTCTCTCTGGACAGTTCCGGACATCGATGCGGGTCAGGTCAGCAGACCTCAGTCCCCAAACATCTTCTGCTTGAGTTCACGGCGTTGCTGAGCTTCCAGCGACAGGGTGGCGGTCGGGCGGGCGATCAGCCGGCCCAGGCCGATGGGTTCACCGGTTTCGTCGCAGTAACCATATTCGCCGCTGTCCAGACGGGTCAGCGACTGCATGATCTTCTTCAGCAGCTTGCGCTCGCGGTCGCGGGTGCGCAGTTCCAGGGCGTGTTCTTCCTCGATGGTGGCACGGTCGGCCGGATCGGGGACGATGGAGGTGTCTTCACGCAGGTGCTCGGTGGTTTCACCGGCGTTGGACAGGATGTCTTCCTTGAGCTGGGTCAGCTTGGCGCGGAAGAACTCCACCTGCTTGTCGTTCATGTATTCGCTGTCCGGCATGGCCAGCACTTCAGCGTCAGTCAGTTCAGCACCGGGCTTGGATTTCCAGGCATTGGCGAGTTTGGGGTCGGCTTTCACGGCGGTGCGGGTGTTCTGATTCAGGGTTGAAGAGGCAGTCGCGCGCTGGACGGGAGCGTCCAGCGTGGCGACCGAACTGTCAGGAGCGTCCGCCTCGGGGGCGTCAGCGCTACTTGCGGCCTTGGCCGCCACAGGCTTGGCAACCTTGGCGCCTGCCTTCGGTGCACTGGTCTTGGAGGCCGGGGTCTTGCTCACGTTACTCTCCTAGCGGCGCTTATCAGCGAGGGCGGACCTGCCAGTCCGGGCATGGGCGCGGCGATTGTAGCCACGTCCCGCATCCCGGACCGATCAAACAGTGTGTCACTAAGCCAGGCAGCCTTCCAGCCCCTGAAGCAGGATGTCTTTCGGCAAATCGATACCAATGAAGACCAATTTGCTGATTCGGGGTTCTTCCGGCGCCCACTTTGGGCCCAGGTCCGAGCCCATCAGCTGGTGCACGCCCTGGAAAATGACCTTTTTGTCGGTGCCCTTCATGTTCAGGACCCCCTTGTAACGGAGCATCTTCGGACCATAGACCTGCACGATCGCGCCCAGGAAGTCTTCCAGCTTGGCCGGGTTGAAGGGCCGGTCCGAGCGGAAGACGAAGGACTTCACGTCGTCGTCATGGTGGTGATGGTGGGGGTGGTTGCAGTGCTCCCCGTGTTCATGGTCGTGGTCATGCCCATGGTGGTCATGGCCGTGACCGTGATCGTGGTCGTGATCGTGGTCGTGGTCATGCTCCTCCACGCTCAGGAATTCGGGGTCGATCTCCAGCTTGGCATTCAGATTGAAGCCGCGCAGGTCGAACACCTCGGAAATGGGCACTTCGCCGAAATGCACCCGGCGCTGCGGCGCGCGCGGGTTCATGTGCTTGAGGCGGTGGGCCAGGGCGTCCACGGCGGCGTCGTCCACCAGATCGGTCTTGCTCAGGAAGATCTGGTCGGCAAAACCGACCTGGCGGCGCGCTTCCTGGCGGGTGTCGAGCTGGTCCCCGGCATGTTTGGCGTCCACCAGGGTCAGGATGGAGTCCAGCAGGAAGGTTTCCGCGATCTCGTCATCCATGAAGAAGGTCTGGGCCACCGGGCCGGGGTCGGCCAGGCCGGTGGTTTCGATCACCACGCGCTCGAAATCCAGCTCGCCGGTGCGGCGGCGGCGCGCCAGGTCGGTCAGGGTGGTGCGCAGGTCCTCGCGGATGGTGCAGCAGACGCAGCCGTTGCTCAGCTGGATGATCTGTTCCTGGGTGTCGCTCACCAGGATGTCGTTGTCGATGTTCTCCTCGCCGAACTCGTTCTCGATCACGGCGATCTTCTGGCCATGGGTTTCGGTCAGGACGCGCTTGAGCAGCGTCGTCTTGCCCGACCCGAGGAACCCGGTGAGGATGGTGGCGGGGATCAGGCCGGGAGCGGCCGAGGGTCCCTCCGCTGGGGCTGCTGAGGCTGCGGGTGCATTCGATGCTGCTGTCGACATGGTGTACAACCAAAAGTAAGGAGCTTGGGCCCGGCAAATGGGGGCGAAAGACTGTGGTTCAAGCGAATGTCAATGTCAATGCGTTATTCTGACGCCTCCTCCACCACGGCACACACTGCAGTGTCTGAACCTCAGCCTAGTCGGCCCGCCAAACATGGCGGGCGTGGCAACGACCATCGCGGTCTTCTGGACCGCGTCCTTGAATTCCTCCATCCGGGCCCCGACTCCACCAGCGAGTTGATGGAGACCCTGGCGGAGGCCGAAGAACGTGAGCTCATCGCGCCCGAGTCCCGGCAGATGCTGGAAGGCGTGCTGCGCATGGCCGAGCTCAGTGCCGGCGATGTGATGGTGGCAGCGCCCCGCATGGACCTGCTGGACATCCACGCCAGTGTGGATGAACTGCTGGGTGCGGTGATCGACACCGGCCATTCCCGCTTCCCCGTGTATGACGGGCAGCGGGACAACATCATCGGCATTCTGCTCGCCAAGGATCTGCTCAAGCTCCAGCGGGCGCCCGAGCTGAACCTGCGTGCGTTGCTGCGCCCGGCAGTTTTCGTGCCTGAGAGCAAGGGCCTGAACGAGCTGCTGCGGGATTTCCGCTCCAACCGCAACCATCTGGCCATCGTGATCGACGAGTTCGGCAACACCGCCGGCCTGATCACGATCGAGGACGTGTTGGAGGAGATCGTTGGCGAGATCGAGGACGAATTCGACGTCGGCCATAGCGATGCCGGCATCTACACCCTGGCCGACGGCAGTTTCCGGGTGGCCGGGGACGCCACCATCGGCGCGGTGAACGAGGCGTTCGGCCTGACCCTGCCGGACCAGGACTTCGACACCATCGGCGGCATGGTCGCCCATGAGCATGGCCGGGTGCCCCGTCGGGGGGAGTCGGTCGATCTGGCCGGCCTGCGCTTTGCGGTCATGATCAACCGCGGCGGTGCGGTGCGCTGGTTCAAGGTGATCCGCGTACCCGCCACTGAAGCCGACGACAGCAGCGGCTGATGCGCGGCGCGGGTTCTTTCCTGGGGCAGGGCGGTCTGCCCGCCCCTTCGCGCCTGTCCGTGCTGCGTCACCCCCTGCTGGCGCTGCTGGCGGGCGTGCTGCAGACCGGTGCGTTCGCGCCCAGCCCCGCCTGGTGGTTGCAGCCGCTGGCCCTGGCGGCGCTCTTCTGGGCCGCGCTGGGCAGTCGGCCGCGCCGTGCCGCCCTGCTGGGCGGACTGTTCGGCGTAGGCTGGCTGGCCTCCGGACTGTGGTGGCTCTACATCAGCATGCATGACTTCGGTCATCTGCCGGCGGCCGTCTCGGCGCTGGCGGTGCTGCTGCTGGCGGCCTTCCTGTCTCTGTATTACGCGCTGGCGCTGGGCCTGGCGGCACGCCTGTCGGGGCCGGCCTGGACCCGCGCGCTGGGGGCTGCGGCCCTGTGGCTGGCGGCCGAGCTGGGCCGGGCGACGCTGTTCACCGGTTTCCCGTGGATTGCCAGCGGCTATGCCCACACCCAGGGGCCGCTGGCGGTTTTTGCGCCGTGGATAGGCGTCTACGGTATCGCCGCCTTGAGCGCTGCGCTGGCGGCGTCGCTGGCCCTGGGGGCCTGGCGTCAGCTGGGCGTCCTGCTGCTGGGCATCGGCGCGCTGGGGCCGCTGCTGCCCCGGGACTTCACGCAGCCGGCCGGCAGCTTGGCCGTCTCCCTGGTGCAGCCCAACATTCCGCAGGACCAGAAATTCGACAAGGACCGCTTCGACGACAACCTGAACCGCTTGTCGGCCCTGGTCGAATCCGCCCGTGGCCAGGTGGTGATCACGCCGGAATCGGTGCTGCCGCTGCCCCTGGCCTGGCTGGAGCCGACCTCGGTCGCGCGCCTGCAACAGGCCGCGCAACAGCGCCCGCTGCTGCTGGGCACCTTCCTGGGCAATGAGCAGCAAGGGTTTGTGAACTCCCTGGTCGCCCTGGGCGTGGCCCAGCCGTACGACTACGGCAAGCGCCACCTGCTGCCTTTCGGGGAATTCATTCCGCCGGGCTTTCACTGGTTTGTCCGCGCCATGCGCATCCCGATGGATGACCAGGCCCACGGCACCCATCAACGGGCGCTGGTGCTGGGCGGGCAGCGGCTGCGTCCGCTGATCTGTTATGAGGATCTGTTCGGCGAGGATGTGGTGGCCAGCGCCCTGGACCAGGGCGAGGCGTCGGCCACTGTGTTTGTCAATGCCAGCAACCTGGCCTGGTTCGGGCCCCGCATGGTGCAGGACCAGCATCTGCAGTTCTCGCAGATGCGGGCGCTGGAGTTCCAGCGTCCGATCGTGCGGGCCACCAATACCGGGGCCACTGCGCTGGTGGACCATCAGGGGCAGGTGCGGGCGCGTCTGCCGGCGGAGCAGGCGGGCGTGCTGGAAGTGACCGTCGAAGGTCGTCGCGGCGAGACGCCGTATGCCCGCTGGCTGGCTGCGGCGGGGTTGTGGCCGCTGTGGCTGGTGGCGGTACTGGGCGTGGGGCTGGGCCTCGCGGGGGGCCGGATGCCGTCCCGGGGGCAGTCCGGGATGCGTGCGCGGCGGTCGGCCTGAGCCAGAACTTCCCTAGAATGGGCGCTTTCTCCAATATGCCCCGTTGTCCAGGGGTCGATGCTCCATGCTGACTTTCCAGCAAATGATTCTTCGCCTGCAGGAATACTGGTCCAAGCAAGGCTGCGCCCTGCTGCAACCCTACGACATGGAAGTCGGCGCGGGGACCAGTCACACCGCCACGTTCCTGCGCGCGCTCGGTCCGGAGCCCTGGAAGGCGGCGTATGTGCAGCCCAGCCGCCGTCCCAAGGACGGCCGTTATGGCGAGAACCCCAACCGCCTGCAGCACTACTACCAGTACCAGGTCGTGCTCAAGCCGGCACCGGACAACATCCTCGAGCTGTATCTGGGCTCGCTGGAAGCGCTGGGCCTGGACCTGAAGAAGAACGACGTGCGCTTCGTCGAGGACGACTGGGAGAACCCCACCCTCGGCTGCTGGGGCCTGGGCTGGGAGGTCTGGCTCAATGGCATGGAAGTCACGCAGTTCACCTACTTCCAGCAGGTGGGCGGCATCGACTGCAAGCCGATCACCGGCGAGATCACCTACGGCCTGGAACGGCTGGCGATGTACCTGCAGAACAAGGCCTCGGTCTATGACCTGGTCTATTCCGACGCCACCTCGCCGTCCGGTCGTGTGCTGACCTACGGCGACGTGTTCCACCAGAACGAGGTGGAACAGTCCACCTACAACTTCGAATACAGCGACGTCGACTTCCTGCTGCAGGCCTTTGGCGCCCATGAAAAGCAGTCCAAGTTCCTGATGGAGCAGCAACTGGCGCTGCCCGCCTACGAGCAACTGCTCAAGGCCGGCCACACCTTCAACCTGCTCGACGCCCGGGGCGCCATCAGCGTGACCGAGCGTGCCGCCTACATCGGCCGCATCCGCAACCTGGCCCGTGCCGTGGCGCAGAGCTATGTGGACAGCCGGGCGCGGCTGGGCTTCCCGATGGCGCCCAAGGACTGGGCGGACGACGTGCTCGCCCAGATCGAGAAGAAGAACAGCGACAAGAAGGCGGCCTGAGCCCGACGACCGACATGAGCCACATCCCCACCTCCCCTCTGCTGGTTGAACTGTTTGTCGAAGAACTTCCGCCCAAGGCGCTGAAGAAGCTCGGCGAGTCCTTCGCTGCCGTGCTGGCCGACAGCCTGCGCAGCCAGGGCCTGGCCGCGGCGGATGCCGTGGTCACCCCTTTCGCGACGCCGCGCCGGCTGGCGGTGCACATCGGCCAGGTGGCTGACAAGGCGGCCGACCGCGCGGTGCAGCAAAAGCTCATGCCGGTGAGCGTGGCGCTGGACGCCGCGGGTCAGCCCACGCCGGCGCTGCTGAAGAAGCTGGCGGCGGCGGGGGCGGATGCGTCGGTGGTGCCGCAGCTCAAGCGCGCGCCGGACGGCAAGGCCGAAGCCTTGTTCCTGGACACGGTCGTGCCCGGCGTCACGCTGGTGCAGGGCCTGCAGAAGGCGCTGGACGAGGCCCTGGCCCGCCTGCCCATTCCCAAGGTCATGACCTATCAACTGGCCGATGGCTGGAGCGACGTGAAGTTCGTGCGTCCCGCCCATGGTCTGGTGGCGCTGCATGGGGACGCGGTGGTGCCCGTGTCGGCCCTGGGGCTGCAGGCCGGCCGGACGACGCGCGGCCATCGCTTCGAAGCCCGCCAGTCGCAGATCGAGCTGCGCCAGGCCGACAGCTACCAGCAGCAACTGCGGGAAGAGGGCGCCGTCATCGTCTCCTTCGAGCAGCGCCGCGCGGACATCGTTCGCCAGCTGCAGGCCAAGGCCGAGCCGCTGGGCCTGACCCCGATCGACGCGCCGGAGCTGCTGGACGAGGTCTGCGCCCTGGTCGAGCTGCCCAATGTGCTGGCCTGCCAGTTCGAAGCCGAGTTCCTGGCGGTGCCGCAGGAATGCCTCATTTTGACGATGAAGGCCAACCAGAAGTACTTCCCGCTGCTGGACGGGCACGGCAAGTTGACGAACCACTTCCTGGTGGTGAGCAACATCCATCCGGAAGATGCCAGCGCGGTCATCGAAGGCAATGAGCGTGTGGTGCGTCCGCGCCTGGCCGATGCCAAGTTCTTCTTCGACCAGGACCGCAAGCGCACGCTGGCGGACCGGGTGGGGGGCCTGGCCAAGGTGGTCTACCACGGCAAGCTGGGCAGCCAGGGCGACCGCAGCGAGCGGGTGCGGGCGATTGCCCACGGCATCGTCAACCAGTTGCGCATGGCCACGCTGCCCTACACGGTGGAAGCCAAGGACGAATTCGATGTGCTGGACAGCAAGGTCAAGGAAGCCTCGCTGCTGGCCAAGGCCGACCTGCTGACGGACATGGTGGGCGAGTTCCCCGAGCTGCAGGGCATCATGGGCGGCTACTACGCCCGTCATGAAGGCCTGCGCGACGGGGTCGCCATCGCCATCGAAGACCATTACAAGCCGCGTTTTGCGGGCGACGCGCTGCCGCGCAACCATACTGGCACGGTGGTGGCGCTGGCGGACAAGCTCGAGACGCTGGTGGGCCTGTTCGGCATCGGCCAATTGCCCACTGGCGACAAGGACCCCTTTGCCCTGCGCCGCCATGCGCTGGGTGTGATCCGCATCCTGGTGGAAAAGAATCTGCCGCTGGAGCTGCCGGCGCTGATCCAGTCGGCCTTGCCGGCCTTTGGCGAGCTGATCCAGGACCCGACCGATGCGTTGCTGAGCTTCTTCGCCGACCGCCTGGCGGTCAGCCTGCGCGACCAGGGCTTCAGCGCCCAGGAAGTCGATGCCGTGCTGGCCCTGGCGCCGGCGCGGCTGGGGGACGTTCCGCGTCGTCTGGAAGCGGTGCGCAGCTTTGCGGCGCTGCCCGAATCTGCGTCGCTGGCGGCGGCCAACAAGCGGGTGGGCAACATCCTCAAGAAGATCGAAGGCGAGCTGCCGACCGAGGTCAAGCCCGAGCTGCTGCAGGAAGCGGCCGAGCGGGCCCTGGCGGAGGCGCTGGCGTCGGTGGGTCCGCAGGCGGACGAGCGCTTTGAGCAGCACGACTACGCGGGCTCCCTCAAGGCCCTGGCGGCCCTGAAGGCGCCGGTGGATGCCTTCTTCGACCATGTCATGGTCAATGCCGACGACGCGGCGCTGCGGGCCAACCGCCAGGCGCTGCTCAAGCGTCTGCATGACGCCATGAACCGCGTGGCCGACCTTTCCCGCCTGGCGGCCTGATCGGCCAAGGACAGACAAGATGCCCAACCGGTCCGAGCATTCGCATGGCATGAAGCTGGTGATCCTGGGTCGGGACGGCACCATCAACCGCTATCGCGACGACCATGTGAAGGCACCGGAAGAGCTGGAGCCTTTGCCGGGGGCGCTGGAAGCGGTGGCGCGGCTGAATCACGCGGGCTGGCACACCGTCATGGCCACCAACCAGCCCGGCATCGGGCGGGGCTTGCTGGACATGGCGTCGCTTAATGCGGTGCACCTGAGGCTCAACCAGTTGCTGGCGGAGAAGGGCGGCCGGCTGGATGCGGCCTTCTTCTGTCCGCATGCACCGGAAGACAACTGCAGTTGCCGCAAGCCGCTGCCTGGGCTTATCGAACAGATTGGCGAGCGGTTTGGCGTCGATCTGCCGCAGGTGCACATGGTGGGCGCGTCCATGCGGGACGTGCAGACCGCGATGGCGGCTGGCTGCCGTCCGCACCTGCTGCGCGGCGAGCGCATGGCGGGCGTGGACGAGCAGCAGTTGCAGGAGCAACTGGCGCTGGTGCCGGGCGTGCGGGTCCATCCGGACCTGGCGTCCTTTGCTGAAACCCTGATCCAAGAAGAGCGTCGTGCCCGTGCGGATGCGCGGGGCGTGACGCCTGTTCCCGAATCCCGTCCTGGAGACCTGAGCTGATGCTCGCTGCCCTGCGTTCCCTGCTGTTTGTCCTCTGGCTCACCGTGACCGTCATTCCCTGGGGAACGGCGGTGGTGCTGGTCTCTCCCTTCCTGAGCAGCACCCGGCTCTACTGGATGTGTGCCGGCTGGCTCACGGTGGCGATGTGGGGCGCGCGGGTCATCTGCGGCGTGCGCTGGAAGGTGCGCGGCATGGAGCATCTGCCCACGGGTGCCAAGGAATCGGTGATCTTGCTGTCCAAGCATCAATCGACCTGGGAGACCTTTGCGTATCCCATGCTGATGCCGCGTCCGCTGGCCTACGTCTTCAAGCGCGAGCTGATCTACGTGCCGTTCTTTGGCTGGGCGATGTCGCGGCTGGACATGATCCACATCGACCGCAGCAAGCGCAGCGAAGCCTGGTCCAAGGTTCTGGCGCAGGGCAAGCGCCTGGCGGCGCAGGGCACCTGGGTCATCATGTTCCCTGAGGGTACGCGTGTGGCGCGCGGCACGGCGGGCGACTACAAGACTGGCGGCACACGCCTGGCGGTCGAGACGGGACAGCCGGTGGTGCCCATTGCGGTGAACGCTGCCCGTTGCTGGCCGCGCAAGAGCTTCCTGCTGCGTCCGGGTGTGGTGGACATCTCCATTGGCCCGCAGATTCCGAGCACGGGCCGTGCGCCGGCGGAACTCATGCAGGAAGTCCAGGGCTGGATTGAAGCGGAAATGCGCCGCCTCGACCCGGACGCCTATCCGGCCAGCGCCCCGGCTCCGGTCGCGGCCCCTCCCGCATCGGCACCGGTCTGAGTACACTTTGCGCCCATGCCGCCTTCCAAGCTGCGGGGCCTGGCCGAACTGCTGAAGTTCACCCAGCTGTCCCTCTTTGACAGCGCCCCGCCTCCTGCCTCTTCCCCCGCTGTACCGCCTGCCGCGGCGCCCGTGCCGGTGTCCGGGCCGGCTGCCGGGCCTGGACAGGACCTCGCATCCATTGCGCCGGCGCAGCCGCCGCGACCGCAGGGGCCTCAGCCCCCGCTCACCCGGCAACCGTCCTTTTTCTCACCGGATGCCACGACGTTGACGCCTTCGCCCCGTCCGCGTGCGGACGGCGCTGCGCTGCGCCAGGTCGTGCTGCATGGTCAGCCGGTGCCTTACGAGCTCAAGCGAGCGCGACGCCGCAGCATTGGTTTTACGGTCAGCGAGGATGGCCTGCGTGTCTCTGCGCCCAAATGGGTGGCGCTGGGCGACATCGACAAGGCTTTGCAGCAGAAGGCGGAGTGGATCCTGCGCAAGCTGGTCGAACAGCGCGAGCGAGCACGCCGAACCCAGGCTGCGCGGGTGCATTGGGGCGATGGCTGCAGCCTGCCTTACCTGGGTGAGCCCTTGATCGTTGTGCTGGACCCGAGCCTGACTGGGGCGCGTCTGGACGAAGGGCGCAGTGATGCGCAGGGCACCTTGTCCACGGTGGCGCGTCGCATGCTGTACCTGGGGCTTCCGCAAACGGCCACGCCGCACCAGATCCGTGACACGGTGCAGGCCTGGCTGCAGAGGCAGGCCAAGGCCTGGTTCGAGCCGCGCTGCCGGCATTTTGCTCAGCAGCTGGGGGTCACGATGACGGGCTTGCGTCTGTCATCGGCCCAGACGCGCTGGGGCAGTGCCAATGCGGACGGCATCATCCGACTGAACTGGCGCCTGATTCATTTTTCTCCGGCGCTGATTGACTATGTGGTCGCACACGAGCTGTCGCACCTGCTGGAGATGAACCACAGTCCTCGTTTCTGGGCGGTGGTCCGTTCCGTCATGCCGGACTATGAGTTGGCGCGCGACCGTCTCAAGCAGGCTGTGCTCCCGTTGATGGATGCAGACGGTGACGACTCGGACGTCCAGAGCGGCGCACCGAATCACGACCACGACCACGCACCGATGGTTGGATATTGAGAGCAGCGTGGGTGAGCCCTCGCTGATCCGCAACGTCCGATTGGACTGGTGGAAGTCCTGGGTGTGAGAAGACGGGGAGGCGGGGTCTGTTTGCGGAGGTTAAGGAAGGAATGGCCGGCGAAGCCGGACAGGAGGGACACGTAGCAAACAGACCCCGCCTCCCCGTCTTCGATGGGCAGTGCACCCCCCCCCCACGCCCCCGGTATTTACCCTTGCCAGGAGCCCAAGATTGCCCGCCCCCCGGCCCCTCTGCCGGGTTTTCCCCCTTAGGGGGGGCTTGTCCCCCATTCCTGGTGGGATGCACACTCGCCAACGCTGTCATCACCGCATCTGAGCACGATTGGAGCCTGCTCCGTGCGGCGCCACGATTTCCGCAGCCTGCGCTGTGTTCGGTCGATCCGCGCTGACGTTAATTGATGCATACAAGGCTCAGCGCCGCCGCCCCCGGAAGGGGCGGCGGCGACTGGTTTCAAGCCGAGAACCGATACACCCCGTCATCACCCAGATGGCGCCGCAACTGTCCTCCCAACCAGAGATGGTTCAGGTGGGCCACCGCTTCCCCCATGGCAAATGTGGTCTGGTGTAAATCCAGCGGCCGCCGGAACATCATCGGCAGCAGTTCCGCCGCGTGACTGGGCTTGGCCGTACAGGCGGCCAGCACCTCCGCCAGCCGCTCCGCATGATGCTGCTGCAACTGATCGATCCGCGCATGCAGCCCCTTGAATGGTTTGCCATGCGCCGGCAGCACCAGCGTGTCTTCCGGCAGCGGCAACAGCCGCGCCAATGAATCCAGATACTGTCGCAGCGGATCCGCTTCCGGCTCCACGTCCACCACCGACACGTTCGTGGAAATTCGCGGCAACACCATATCGCCGGCGATCATCACCCCCAGCGACTCCGACCACAGACTCATGTGCTCCGGCGCATGCCCATGGCCCACCAGACAGGTCCACGCGTGGTCGCCGATTTTGAGCTCCATCCCGTCCATCAAGCGCCGGAACGCAGGCGGCACGGCCGGCACCATGTTCGGGTAATAACTGGCCCGCCCGCGGATTTTCTCCAGCGACGCCGGATCCGACAGCCCGTGGCTTCCGAAGAACGCGGCCGCTGCCTCGCCGCCCATCCCCACCGTCGACGACGAGGCGACCCGCGCCAGCTGATAGTCCGTCGCGCTCATCCACAACCGGCAGTTCCACCGCTGCGTCAGCCAGTCTGCCAGCCCCATATGGTCCGGATGGAAATGCGTCACCACCACCCGCAGCACCGGCAGCCCGTCCAGATGCCGCTCAAAGATCGTCTCCCAGTTGGCCTTCGTCGGCTCACTGTGGATCCCGCAATCCACGATCGTCCAGCCGCTTTGCCCGTCCACCTCATCCTTCAGCAGCCACAGATTGATGTGGTCCAGCGCAAACGGCAGCCCCATGCGCAACCAGCGCAGCCCGGGCAACACCTCCAGCACCTCACCGGGGGCGGGCAGCTGATCACCAAGGGGGTAGGACAGTTCGGATTCGCGCGGATTGGCCATGGCGGTAGACTTCAGGTTTACGTTTACGTCAACGTCACCGCAGTGTAGCCATGAGCACCGAGTCCCGCCCGACCCTTCCGCCCGACCTCCCTGAGCTTCCTGGGGGCGGGCTCTCCGGTGGCGAACCCGCCGGGCTGCTGGCGGACAGCAACGACGGCCTGCCCGAAGCCCATGTCGGCGCCGGCCCTCTGTTCACCATCACCGAGCTGGCCAACGAATTCGACATCACCCCGCGCGCCATTCGTTTCTACGAAGACATGGGCCTGCTCACCCCGGCCCGTGCGGGCCGCAACCGCGTCTACACCCAGCGCGACCGAACCCGGCTCAAGCTCACCCTGCGGGGCAAGCGCCTGGGCCTCTCGCTGCAGGACGTCAAACAGCTTGTGGACATGTACGACAGCCAGTCCGACACCGCGCCGCAATTGCGCGCCTTTCTCTCCGTGCTCGACCAGCACCGCCGCCAACTGCGCCAGCAGCTCAGCGACATCGAGGTCACCCTCGCCGAAATCAGCCAGCATGAAGAGCGTTGCCTCGCCCTGCTGGCCGAAGCGGGACATCCTGCCGAACGCTGAGGTCCGGCCGCAGCACCGCGGGCCGCGGCGGTCCTACACTGCCCGTCCATGAACGGACTGCATCTCACCGCCGACCTGCGTGGCTGCGCCGACCTCGCGCGCCTGGTGGACGCCACCGGTCTGGCGGTCCAGTGCCGACGCATCACCGAGGCCGCAGGCCTGACCGTCGTGGGCGAGCACTGGCACCGCTTTCCGGACGGCGCCGACGGCCAGCCGGGCGGCCTCACCGGCATGCTGCTGCTGGCGGAATCCCATGTGGCCCTTCACACCTGGCCCGAACTGGCCGCCGTCACCCTGGACGTCTATGTCTGCAACTACGGCACCGACAACTCCGCCAAGGCGCGCGCCCTGATGGACGCCCTGGTCACCCACTTCCAGCCCAGCAGCGCCGACCTGCAATCCCTGCAGCGCGGTCGTCTTCCCGCCTGATTCAAGTCCACCGGTCCGCCAGCCGCGCAGGGTGTGCCGAAATCAACGAATCAGCGGTTTCCGTCACAGGTGTAGCGGTACCACCCGGGTTTCCACCACCGCCTGCTGCGCACACCTTTTTCGGCGCTCTCCTAGACTCACCGCCATTGCCCGCGCAGACGGGACTCAGGGGAGTGTGACGTGGAAGAGAGCAACACCCGCCAGTGGGAGGCTGGGCCGCGGCATCTGCCGTCGCCTGGAACCGCAGGACCCGACATGAACTTCATCGCCCGGACCGGGGCGTCCTGGTCGCCGACCGGACGCGCGTCCGGTGCGCCCCCGTCGTGGGACGCACCATCCCCCGTCGAGCGAGCGCCGGCGCTTCGCATGGAAGAAAGCGCCGACGAGAACGAGGACTTCGTCAGCACGCTTCCGTCGGATCTCTTCGACGAGGAAGACGTGGACATCGTGCTGAACGTGGAGGCGACCCCCAGCCGCGCCCCGGGCCCGGTCCGCTTTGACGCGGTGGTGGCCTGGAGCCATGCCCAGGCGGGCAGCCGCAGAGTCGAGGAGGCCGCCCGTGCGTCCGCCGCCGCGTCCGCCGGCGCTTTCGCCACCGGCAGCGCCACTGCACTGTCCGCGGCGCCTTCCGCGACCGAGATCCGAGCCACCGAGCCCGGCGCATGGACTGACAGCGCGGCGCCCCGGCTGCGCTTCACCGGCACCGGCAGCGAATACTTCCGCCTGTGGGTCATCCATCTGCTGCTGTGCGTGGCCACCCTGGGCCTGTACGCCCCCTGGGCCCAGCGCCGCGATCTGCAATGGTGGGCGCGTCACACCCTGCTGGACGGCGACCCTTTCAATTTCCACGGCGCCCCCCATCGCATGCTGGCTCACCGCCTGATGGGGCTGGTGCTGGTGGTGGGGGTGTGGCTGTCGCTGCTGCAACCGCTGTGGACCGGCGCGGCCATGCTGGGCGTGATGATGCTGGGGGCTGCTGCGCTGTCCATGCGCATCCGGCGCTTTCGTCTCCACCACCTGAGCTGGCGCGGCATGCGCCTGGGCCAACGGCTGGGCGCTGCACCGCGTGCCGTCGCCGTGCTCCCGCCGGTCCTCACTGCCCGCTCACGCCTTCGCTGGGCTGGTGCCGGCGCGAGTCATCGCGGCGGACATTCCCCGGCCACCCAACTGCTGCTGAGCCGTGGCTGGCTGCTGGTGCCCACGATGGGGCTGTACTGGCCGTTCCTGGCGGTCCACCTGGCCCGCCTGCGGGTCGAGGCCATGAACGCCCATGCCGATGAGTTGCGCACCGCGCTCGACACACCGGCCCTGGCCCGTGCCAACGCGACCGGGCCATCCGGTCGCGCGCTGGGCCTGGCCTGAGCCTTTTGCCGTGACCGAGGTCTATTCGACCAATGCGCGCTGGTTCAACGGCCGGGACCCGCGTCCCCGAATGGCCCTGGTGCGCATCCACGGGCAGCACCTCGAACTGGTGCCGCATTCCAGCGAATCAACGGCGGCGTGGGCTCGCGAGATGGACACCAGCCTGGCGGCTGCCATGGACGGCGCGCCCCGGCGTTATGCCCGCAAGCGCCTGAAGGTCGGCGAGCGCTGGCGCGGCACGCCGGTGCCGGTGCAACTGCCCGATGGTGGCAGCCTGCTGCTGAGCGCGGACAGCGCGCTGGCCAAGGCGCTGGCGCCCCAGAGCCTGGCGACGCGGCTGATGGGGCGCTGGGCTGCCGTTGCGGCGGCCCTGGTGCTGCTGCTGGTGCTGCTCACCGGCGCCGCGCTGGTGCTGAACGTTTACGGGCGCACGGCCTGGGAGGCACTCGTCGGTGCAGTTTCCGAGGCAGCCCCGGAGCCGCTTGCTGCAGCCGCGCCTGCAGCGGTCCCCGCAGTCCTCGAAGGCGTCCCCGAGGACGTCAGGGCCTGAACCGTCGCCGACGGCTCCCCGTCCTTCGGCTTGAACATCCCCATCACATCCCGCTTGCCGCGCTCCAGGTAGGGCACCGGCTGGTCCATCCACGCCGGCCGCGGCGACCCCAGCAGATAGTGGTCGAAGAACTCTCCCATGTGCACGGTGAAGTGCTTCATGTGGTCCCGGTCCTTCAGCCCGTGCTTCTCGCCGTTGTAGTTGAACCAGTAGGCTTCCTTGCCCAGACGGCGCAGGGCGGTGAAGAACTCGATGCCCTGGTACCAGGGCACGGCATCGTCGTCGTCGTTGTGGATGGTCAGATAGGGCGTCTGCACCTTGTCCACGCGGAAGATGGGTGAGTTCTCCACATAGAGATCCGGGCGCTCCCAGGGCGTGGCCCCGATGCGGCTCTGTCCATGCTCGTACTGGAAGGCGCGGCTGATGCCGGCGCCCCAGCGGATGCCGCCGTAGCCGCTGACCATGTTGGCCATCGACGCACCGGCCTCCGCCGCACGGAAGATCGTCGTGTGGGTGATGAGGTAGTTGATCTGGTAGGCGCCCCAGCTGTGGCCCTGGATGCCGATGCGCTTGGGGTCCACATACCCTTTGGCGACCACCTGCCGGATGGCCGGCAGCACCGTGTTCATCGCACTGCGGCCGGGATGGCCGGTGGTGTAGACGATGTCCGGGCGCAGCACGATATAGCCGTTGCTCACATAGCGCGTCACGTTGATGTTCTGCGCGGGCGCCGGCGGCACGTAGCGATAGCGGTTGTCCGACAGCTTTTCGTAGATGTAGACCATCAGCGGATACTTCTTCGACGGGTCGAAGTTGTCCGGCCGGGTCAGCAGCGCACGCAGCTTGCGGCCATCGGCGGCGGTGTACTCGATCTGCTCCTGCGTGCCCCACACGAATTGCGACTGCTGCGGATTGGCCTGGCTGATGCGCACCGGCTGGCGCAGGTCCAGCGTGGAGGTCCACAGGTCCGGGAATTCGCGGAAGGTCTGCTGGGTGAAGACGATGCGGTCGGCGGACTTGGCCTTGATCAGGCCGCCGATCATCTTCTGGTCCTGGATCAGCACCGCGGGCTGTCCACCGGAGGACGCCACCCGGTAGTAGCCGCTGTCGCGGGTGCGGTCATTGGTGCCCGAGAGGGTCCATGCGCCGCTGTCGAGCGGGCGCTTGTCGGCGTCTTCCGGGTCCAGCGGTACCAGGCGCAGTTGCAGCTGCTGGCGGCGTCCCCAGCCCTGGGTCAGGTTCGAGGCCTGCAGGGTCTGCGGGTCCACCTGCCAGAGGTCGTAGCGGTCGTAGAGCACCACGCTCCGGTCGCCGTCGGTCCAGCCGGCCATGCCGTAGGGTTCGGGCAGGTCGGGGACGTCGCGCTCGTCGTTGTCAAAGCGGGCGGGAAGGCGGGCGGTGAGGACGCTGGCTGCGCCGGTGTCGGTGCGCCACGCCGTCCAGCGGCGCTGTGCGGCTTCGAAACCGAGGATGTAGCGGCCGGCCGGTGACAGCGTCGGCACCTGGCGCTGCTGCCGGGCCACCAGCCGGGCTTCGCCGGTGCGCAGGTTCACGGCATAAGCATCGGTGAACTCACCGTCCCAGGACCGCAGCGGGCGGTAGGGCAGGTCGCTCAGGCCCAGGGCGAAGTCGGCGTTTTCATTGACTTGCACGGTGGGCAGGTCCTTGCGGGCCAACTGGACAAAGCGGGCCTGGTCCAGCGACGAGGCCAGATGCACCACGGCGCGGTAGCTGCGCTGCTTCTCCCGTTCGGCCTTGGCTTTCTGCGCGGACTGCAGCTCCGGATCTTTCCAGTGCCACAGGTCGACTTTCACCGGCTCGGGCGCATCGGCGGGTTCGGCCTTGGGCGTCTCCGAGGTGCCGAGGAACAGGCGCTGACCGTCCTTGCTGAAACTGAGCGCTGCGAATTCGCTCGGGCTCCAGCCGGTGGGCATGCCGGCGGTGTCGGCGCTGACCAGCGGCTGGGCCGCAGCGGCAGCAACGTCGGTGGACAGGCCTGCGGGCCCACCGCTGCGCCAGAGGTAGAGCTTGTAGGGGGTGGGGGCGGGCTTGCTGTCCGAGGTCTTGTCCGCCGCCTTGGTGTCACTCATCCGCGTGGCGGCCCGTTCGGCAATGGCATCGCGGTTGCTGACGAAGGCCAGTTGCTCGCCTTGCGCATCGAACTTCAACTGCCGATAACTGCCGGCGCCGCGCAGCACGGCGGAGCTGTGGTCCGGGCGGGCCGGGTCCAGCAGATAAACGCCTTCGCGGGCGGCTCCGATGTCGGCCAGCAGGGGGACGACGGTGCCGGTGCTGGCGGATGCGGGTGCTGGTGCTGCGGATGTCGGTGCAGATGTGGATGTAGATGCGGATGCGGATGCGGACGCGGGTGCCGATGCGGCCGGCATGCCGGTCGGGCTGGTCTCCGTGGATGCTGCCGATGCACCGGCCGCAGCAGCGGCGCCGGACGCCACCGGCCCAGCGCCTTCCCCGCTCTTGCGCTTGGCCGCAGGTGATTCCTTCACCGAGACTACGTAGGCCAGGCGACGCCCGTCGTCGGACCAGACGAAGTCGGCCACGTCCCTGAGCGTCTGACGCGTATTGGTGGCCGCATCCAGCACCACCAGCTCGGTGCCCGGTGTCTTCTTGGTGGCCGCCAGCGCGGCGGCCTCGGGATTGGCTTCCTGGTCGGCGAAGAGGTCGGCGTCGCTGCTCACAACAGCGGCGCGATCGAGCTCACCGCTCGCATCTTCCTCGGCGTCTCCAACGGCGTCCCGGCTGGCATCGGCTTTGTTCGCCTCAGCTTCCTTACCGGCGTCCTTCTTCGCCGGAACCGCCTCCAGCAGCATCGCCAGCACGCTACCGCCGTCCTTCGGCCAGGCAAAGCGCTTCACCCGTTCCACCGTCTCCACGGTGCCGGTGCTCAGGTCCATCACGGCCGCGCCGGCCTTGGGCGCGTCGTCGCCCTTTTTCTTGTCCTTCTTCGCCTGGTCGAGCACCGCGCGTGTCGGCTGCACGGCAAAGGCGACATAATGGCCGTCAGCGCTGAACACGGGGGCGGTGCCGCGTGGTGCGCGCCATTCGCGGCCATCGGTCAGGTGACGCACCACCAGCTCACCGTCCGCCTCCTGGGCCACCAGCGCGTAGGCGACCCACTGGCCGTCGCGACTGAGCTGGGTGCCCTGGATGCTGCGCCAGTTGGCGTAGACGTCGTAAGTCAGCGGGCGCGGTGCGGCAGTGGTCTGCGCAGCCACGGCAGCGGCCACGGCGGTGAGCTGGGCGGGCGGTGTGGTGGGTGCCACAGCCGCCTTTCCAGCCTTAGCGGCATTAGCGGCATTAGCGGCATTAGCGGCCGCGTCGCTCGCATCGGCCGCTGGAATGCTAGCGTCCGCCTTTGCGCTTGTCGGGCCAGTCGTTGCAGCATTCACGCCGCCATGCCATCCGGACAGCGCCAGTGACAGAGCCACTGGCAACACGAACAGGGGTCGAGCCCAGAGCGCCGTCATCCGGGCATGAGCCGACGTCGACGCGGTGAGCAGTGGCGAAGAGGTCGAGACCGGCGGCAGCGGCAGGGTCGGCAAGATGGGGCAGAGCTGGGAAGTCATGGGCCGAAGGTGAAAACCGGACGCGTCCGGCAAGGCAAGGGATGGCGCGTTATATCAACCGCGGCGGCCTTCGGAACAAAGACATTCCCGAAGCCGCCCTCAGGTCGGGTCGATGGGTGGACCGGTCGTGCGGATGGCGCCAACTGGCGCACCGGCAGGTTTCCAAAACCGAACCTGCGGTCTGATCGCCATCGCAGCGCTTGTACAAGCCACCGCCGCGGTGCCCAAGCCAGCAATTGCTGCGATGGCTGCGATGGCTGCGATGGCAGCGCAGTGTCCTCAGCCCGCCTTCACCAGCACTTCGCAGAGCCACTGCTGCAGGTCGCTGATCTCTTCCTGGCAGACCTCATGGCCCATGGGGTAGGTCTGCCACTGCACCGGATAACCCAGCAGCTGCAGCTCCGCCAGCGCGGCCATGGCGCGGGCGGGCTGCACCACCGGATCGTGGTCGCCATGCGCCAGGAAGATGGGCGTTTGCGCGTTGGCAGCGTGGCGTTCGGCCTCGGTGCTCTCCAGCAGCGGCAGGTAGCCGCTGAGGCCGACCAGCCCGGCCAGCCGTCGCGGATGGCGCAGCCCCGTCAGCAGCGTCATGGCGCAGCCTTGCGAAAACCCGGCCAGCACCACCCGCTCCGGCGGAATGCCGTGCTCCTGCTCTTCCTGCTGGATCAATTGCTCGATCAGGGCCTGGGACTGGCGCAGGCCCTGGGCATCTTCCCGCTGGCTCAGGTCGCCATGACGGATGTCGTACCAGGCGGGCATGCGGATGCCGCTGTTGATGGTCACCGGGATCTGCGGTGCATTGGGCAGCACGAAGCGCAAGCCGCCGGCGCGCTGCACCACGGGCCGCAGGTCCAGGGCCTGGCACAGCGGGGCCAGGTCGTCCGCGCACGAGCCGAGTCCATGCATCACGATGATGCTGAAGCGCGGCGTCTCGCGGGTTTGCATTTCAAGGGTGTCGAGTGTCATGGGCGTGGCGATCAAGCGCAGGGGAACAGGGCAACAGGGCAACAGGGCAACAGGGCCCATGCTAGTGCAGGACCGACCCGCCACAGGCGCGCAGGGCCATCCAGACCGGTTCAGCCCCTGCGCGCTGCACTGTGTCGCGGGTGTCCGCAGTTGATCGCAATCGACTCGAGGAATCTGCCCCGATCGATACGCTGCGAAGCATGGAAGGAAATGAACGGAACGCCAGCCATCCCGGCAGCGTCCGAAGCGACAAGGAGCCCATCATGTCCGCCAGCGAAGAACTCCAGCGACTTGCCGACCTGCATCAACGCGGTGTCCTCAGCGACGAGGAATTCGCCCGTGCCAAGGCGCGTGTGCTGGGCGAGGAAGGCCCCTTTGGCGGGCGCCAGGAAGGCCGCTTCGAAGGCCCTGGCGGCTCCGGGTCCTGGACGGCCGGCGAAGGTCCGCGCACGGCGTATGGCAGCAGCCCGCGCGCACCCGCGGTGGATGCCCTCAATGCGCTGCGACGCAGCCGCTGGGACCGCTGGCTGGGCGGCGTGTGCGGCGGCATCGGCCGGCTGAGTGGCCTGCCGTCGTGGTTCTGGCGCATCGTGTTCGTGCTGCTGGTGGCCTGCGCGGGCAGCGGTTTCCTGCTCTACCTGCTGCTCTGGATCTTCGTGCCGCTGGAGGATTGAGGCGGGCCTTCAGACCCGTCCCTTGAGCAGGTAGACCGACTCCAGCCAGCGCCGCTCCACCTCGGCGCTGGCCAGCCGCGGCGACAGGTCATGCCAGGGCTGGTCCAGCCGGTCCAGATGCTCGATCGAATGCAGGGCGGCGCTCCACACGAAAAAGTTGCTCAGCGGCCACCAGGGCGACGCCCACACCAGGCCCGCCGCCACCACCCGGGCGCCCGGCTTGAGCGCCTTCAGCACGCGATCCAGCCCCTGCGGCTGCTGCAGGGCGTCATGGGTGAAGAAGAACAGGGCAGCATCGGCGCTGCGGGCGGGCAGAACGCCCTCCAGCAGCGCCTCTTCCACCGGGCTGTCCAGCAGATCGACCGGCGTGTGCCAAGGCGCTGCGGAGACACGTCGCCTCGCCTGCGCCATCATGGCCTCGCACGGCTCGATGCCGACGATGCGGCCGCTGTCGCCCACTCCCTGGGCCAGGCCCGGCAGGCTCAGCCCGGTGCCCGTGCCGATGTCCAGCACCGTCTCTCCTGGGGACAGCTCGAGCGCCCGGATCGCCTCCTCGCGCAAGGGCGCAACGGCCATCAGTTCGTAGTCGTAGACGGGGGCGCGGCGCGTATACAGGGCTTGCAGCCGCTGTGTCGACAAGCTCATGGCATTCCTGCGGACCCGTGATGGGCCCATGACTGCGAAGGACCGCGCAGCGTCGGTGGACGCACCCAAGCTTCGCGGTGGGGCCCTGCGACGTCAAGCCTTGTCGCGTCGAAAGGGTCAACAGAGTTTCTCTTGGGGGATTCGTACGGTGGCTGCTTGCGCCGCCGTACAGGTCCGGCGAAGCGTGGGCCAAGGACCGCTGCGCTGGCGCGCTGTCACTGATCTGTCACAGCGCCCCGTAAGAATCCGCGCGCATGTGTGCCAATCGCTCCCTGGGCATGACGCTTGCCCGCCGCCCCGTCCGTCTTCCCATCCGCCTGCTCGTCGGCCTGTCGGCCGCGCTGCTCGCCGCTGGGCTTCAAGCCGCTCCCGCGTCAGAACCGTCGCCCGCTGCGGCCCCGTCGGGCGAAGCCCTGGAGCTCAAGTTCTCGCAGTTCTTCCGTCAGCCCATCGGCGACCACGGCCTGGCCCTGTCCGAGGCGCTGCTGGCGGCCGACGGCCGCAACGTGCGCCTGGTCGGCTACATGGTGGCGCAGGAACAGCCGCGGCCGGGTCGCTTCTGGCTGACGCCCCGTCCGGTGCGCATGAGCGAGCATGCCGACGGTGAAGCCGACGACCTGCCGCCGTCCACGGTGACGGTTCAGCTGGACCCTTCGCAGAAAGACCGTCTCGTCCCGCATCAGGACGGACTGCTGGTGTTGACCGGTCGCCTGCGGGTCGGGCGTGTCGAGGACGAGACCGGACGTGTGTCCTGGGTCCGCCTCGAACTCCCGCCGCAGGCGCTGCAGTCCCAACCCGTGGCCCCGGCCCCGTCCTCTCCGCCTCACGCGCATTGATCCTCTACAGCCGTGCCGTGCCGTGCGTTGCACGGCGCCATCGGCTGACCACAGTCTCCTCCACGAACCTCCAGGCGCCATGATCTCCAAACCTCTGCCGACCCTGCTGGCCGCCGCCAGCGCCCTCCTTGCCGTGACGGCTGCTCAGGCGGCGCCCACGGTCACCCGACTCACGCCGCCCAGCGAGCTGTTCGCCAGCGGCCAGCCCGAGCCGGTGATCGCCCGCTTCCTGCCAGGCCAGCGCTTTGACCTGCAGGCCACCATCAAGCCCGATGCCGGCCAGCGCATCACCGCCGCCCGCTTTTTCATCGATGGCAAGCCGGTGACCGCCAATGTGGCCCTGCGCGACTGCGCCAGCGGCTGCGTCAAGGGCATCACCGCCGAAACGGCCATCGCCACCGTGCGCGCGGTGAGCCTGGACAAGCCCGGCCGCCATGAACTGCGCATCGAAGCCACGCAGGCCGATGGCCAGACCGCGACGGCCCGCGGCAACTTCGACGTTGTGCCCTTCGCCACCGCGATGGGCCCGAAGGTCAAGAACGTCATCATCCTGCTGGGTGACGGCATGGGCGCGGCCCAGCGCACGGCGGCACGTATCGTCAAGGGTGGTTATGCGCAGGGCAAGGTCATCACGCCGCTGGCGATGGACAGCTTCCCGGCCACCGCGCTGGTGAAGACCGCATCGTTGAACTCGGTGGTCACCGATTCGTCGCCGGGCATGACCTCCTATGTGTCCGGCAACAAGAACAACAACAATGAAGAGGGGGTGTTCCCCGACGACACCACCGATGCCTTCGACAATCCGCGCATCGAATACCTGTCCGAATATCTGCACCGCACCGAAGGCAAGGCGCTGGGCATCGTGACCACGGCCGACGTGTTCGATGCCACGCCGGCCGGCAATGCCGTGCACACCAGCAACCGCGGCGCCGGCACCGGCATCGTCGACCAGTTCTTCGACGACCGTGAGCGCACCGGCCTGACGGTGCTGCTGGGCGGCGGCCGCAAGTGGTTCCTGCCTGCGGGCACGCCGGGCTCCGAGCGTGCGGAAGCCAACGACTACGCCTTCTCCAGCACCGATGCGCACACCGCCGACATCGTCAAGCGCTGGGGCGTGGCGCCGGGCGCCAAGGACAAGGACCGCGACCTGATCAAGGACTTCCAGTCCGCCGGCTACCGCTATGCCCCCACCCGCACCGCGCTGATGGCCGCGGACGGCGCGGACAAGCTGCTGGGCCTGTTCTCCTTCTCCAACATGAATGTGGCGCTGGACAAGATCGACGGCCGGCGCGGCGCGAAGAAAGGGCTGACCGGCACGGTGGTGGAGGACTATGGCTTCCCCGACCAGCCGATGCTCGACGAAATGGCCCGTGCGGCGCTGAACACGCTCAAGAAGCAGCCCAAGGGTTTCGTGCTGATGATCGAAGGCGCGTCCATCGACAAGCAGGCTCACAACATGGACACCGAGCGCTGGATGCTGGACACGATCGAGTTCGACCGTGCGGTGCAGGTGGCGCAGGACTTCGCCCGTGAGAATGGCGACACGCTGGTCATCGTCACCGCCGACCATGAATGCTCCGGCGCTGCACTGATCGGCGGCTCGATGCTGACCGACAAGGCGCTGCAGGAAGCCATCCAGAAGAAGGGCGCGGCCAATCTGCGCGACAAGGTGGTGGGTGTCTACGAGAAGGCCGGCTTCCCGCGCTACCGTCTGGCAGCGGATGGTTATCCGGAGGCCACGGACATCGACTACCGCCTGCTGGTGGGCTACGGGGCCAATGCAGACCGCTATGAAGACTGGCGCACCAATGCCACGCCGATGCGGGACTCGCAGCAGCCGATGGCCAAGACCGAGCCGCTGAAGTGGTACCCGCCCGCGCCGCTGGAGCGCGACGATGCGCTGGGAGACTACCTGGTGACGGGGCAGGTGCCTGGCGAGTCGGCGGTCCACACCGCGACCGACATTCCGCTGTCGGCCTTTGGTCCCGGCGCGCTGGCGTTCACCGGCGTGATCGACAACACCGATGTGTTCTTCAAGCTGGCACAGGCGGCCGTGAAGGGCACGACCGCGCCGGCAGACACCACGGGTGCGAAGCGGCCGGCGAAGGGGCGTCGCTAAGCGCAGGGGGGGTCAAGGCAGCGGCCCCCCCAAGGCCCGGATCAAGGCAATGCGGTTCTCCAGCGCCGTCTGCTGAATCCGGATCAATTCATTGTCCTGCGCAAATAGATTGCGCTGCGCATCCAGCTCCTCCAGATACCCCGCGTAGCCGGCTTCATAGCGGTCATGGGCGTACTGCAGTGAACGGGCCAGCACATCTCGCCGCTGCAGCGCAAAGCGTTGTTGCTCGGCCAGTCGATCCAGACCGGCCAGTGCGTTCTCCACTTCCGACAAGGCCGTCAGCACTCGGGACCGGTAGGTGAAGGCCGCCTGATCTCGCTGTGCAGCGGCAATGTCGAACTGGGACCGCAGGCGGCCGGCATCGAAGATCGGGGCCAGCGCACTCGCGCCGATGGACCAGACGCGAATCGGGTCGTAGTCCAGCGCATTCACATACAGACGGCCCGCAGACGCACTTAGCGACACCTGCGGCAGAAAGGCGCTTTGCCGCGCGGCGAGCGTGGCGTCGGTGGCGGCCAGCTGGCGTGCGGCCTGCACGATGTCGGGCCGCCGCTCCAGCAGGGCTGACGGCACCAAGGCCGGTGGCGCGGGCAGGCTGAGCTGATCAAAAGCGAGGCCGCGCGGCTGGTCCCGGGCCGTGTCCCCCGTCAGCAAGGCGAGCGCATGTTCCTGCCGGCGGATGGCCAGCTCCTGCTGGGGAATGGTCTGGGCCACCGAGGCATACTCCGCCTGCGCCTGGGTCAGTTGCAGCTGGGAGATGTAGCCCACGCGGGCCTGATCCTCCGCCAGGCGCAGGGCCTCCTGGCGGGACACCAGCGTGGCGCGGGAGAGCGCCAACTGCGCATCCAGCGCCAGCAGCGCCACATAGGACTGCACCGTGGTGGCGGACACGCTCAGCGCCGCGCCGCGCTGGTCCGCCTCGCTGGCTTGCAGGCGCAGCGCAGCGGCGCGGGTCAGGTCCCGGTTGCGGCCCCACAAGTCCAGTTCCCAACTGGCAGCGAGGGCCGGCTGGATGACGCGGCTGTCGGAGACACCGGTCGATTGCAGCGTGCGCGTGGCCTGGAACGGAACCTGGAGATTGAGCGTCGGATATTCCGTTGCGCGGCTGGCGCTCAGCGTGGCGCGGGCTTCCTCCAGTCGGGCACCCGCCAGCAGCAGGTCGCTGTTGTGGGCCAGGGCGCGGTCCACCAGCGCGTCCAGCACCGGGTCTCCGAAAACCTTCCACCAAGGGGCGACCAAGGTTGCGCCGGGTGACGTGCCTTGCGAAGTGCCTTGCGACGAGTCCTGCGAACTGCCGGGCGGCGTGCTCGCCAACATGCTTTGCGAAGTGGGCTGAGCTGCGCCTTGCGCGGTGCCCTGAGGAGCAGTTGGCGCAGGACTCTGAGCTGCGCCTTGAGCGGCGCTCTGAGCAGCGCCTGGGCCAGCACGTTGCGGATCGGGCGCGTCGTGACGCCAATGAGCCGGAACGGTGACCTGTGCGGTTTCAGGCGGCGGTGGAATCGTCGGCGCGCATCCGGTCAACAGGCCCGTTCCGATCCACAAGGCCAGCGGCAGGACAGGGCCACACCCCCTGACAGGCCTGCTCCTCATCGCGAAGCTCCTTCACTGCGTACCGAAGCGCCCGGCGCGCTTTCGGTCCTCCGACCTGTCGCACCGGAGTTTGCGGCGCCACTCGCCGCACCACTCGCCGCACCACTTGCCGCACCACTTGCCGCACCGCCTGCCGCGCCACTTGCGACGCCACTTGCGGCGCCACTCGCGGCCCCACTGGCGGCCGTGTCCACGCTCACCACCACCGACATCCCCGGCCGCAGCCGCGAAGCCATCGACTGATCCGGATCCAGCGCGATCCGCACCGGCAGGCGCTGCACCACCTTCGTGAAATTGCCGGTGGCGTTATCCGCCTTGAGCACGCTGAATTCGGAGCCGGTCGCCGGTGCGAGCTGCTGCACTCGTCCGGTGAAGGTCACGCCTTTGAGCGCATCCGCCCGAAAGCTCACCGGCTGCCCGACTTGCATGTGTCCGGTCTGCGTTTCCTTGAAGTTGGCCACCACCCAGAACTGCCGCGGCACCAGGAACAGCAGCTGCGAGCCCGCCGACACATACTGGCCCAGCCGCACCGACACCTCACTCACCTGCCCGCTGGCCGGCGCCTTCACCACGGTGTTGGCCAGATTGATGCGGGCCTGCGCCAACTGCGCATCCGCCGCCTCCACCTGCGCCTTCAGTCCGGCACGGCCCACGGTGGTGGCCTTGACCCGTTCTTCGCCAATGCGGATGTCGGCCTTGGCTTTCTCGACATTGACCTGCGCCAGACGATGGCTGCTGCGCACCCGGTCGCGTTCATTCAGGGAGACCGAACCCCTCTGGGCCAGCGCTTCCACACGGCCCAGCTCCGCGTCGGCGCGGGCAAGTTCTGCCTGGGCCGAGGCCAGGGTCGCGCGTGACGCGGAGAGCGTTGCCTGGTTCTGCGCCTGGGACTGGGCAAAGTTGTCCAGTTGCGCGGCGGCATTGGCGCGCTGCGCCTGCGCCAGGTCCACGGCGGCCTGGTAGAGCCGGTCGTCGATGCGCAGCAGGGGCTGTCCCGCCTGCACGTCCTCGAAGTCCCTCACCAGCACCTCCACCACATAGCCGTTCACCTGCGGCGACAGCACCGTGACCGCGCCGCGCACGTAGGCGTTGTCCGTGGTCTCGACGCTGCTGTTGAAGGGGCCGAGCTCCCAGGCGCGCAGGATCAGGACGATGCCGACCGCCATCACCACCAGCATCAGCACGATGGCGGTGGTGGAGGCCTTCAGATATTTGGGCGGTGAGGCAGGCGACGGAGTGGGTGCTGCAGCCGCAGAAGGCGCAGGGGCCGCTGGAGCCGCTGGAGCGGGCGCCGAACCCGCTGAAGACGCCGGAGCCGCTGGAGTCGCTGGGTCAGCAGACGGTGTTGCCGACGGAGTGGCTGTCGGAGCGGACTGTGGAGAAGCAGGTGAAGCCATCGGAGAAGAAACTGCAGGAGGGGTCGGTGATGCAGAGGGCGTCGGTGACGACTGCAAGAGCGGTGAGGGAGGAGGAACGCCTGCCCCGTTCGCGGAAGCGGGCGCGTAGGCGGCGGACTCAGGCAAGGTGCTGTCCGTCGGCAGCGCAATGTCCGCGCTGGCCGTCGATGTGGACGACGACGCCAGATCGAGCGCGGCGGCCGCTTGAGCATCGGCGGGGGCGGTGGAGGTGGAGCGCTCCGGCGGGTAGCCCGGAATCGGGCGGACGGGCGGATCCGCAGGCGCTGGGGTCGCAGGCGCCGAGGACGTCGGCGTCTCCGGAGCAGCAGCTGGAGCTGGAGCAGAAGCGGGCGCTGGAGCAGAAGCGGGCGCTGGAGCAGAAGCGGGCCCTGGAGTTGAAGTTGGAACTGCAGCGGGAGCAGCACCGGGCGCGGGCAGTCCCTGATCCGGGCGAGGGTCTTTGGAGGGCGGCGTTGGACTCATGCAGGACGACTCCCGGCAGTAACAGCGGAGGGCGACGATGGCGCCGATGGGTGCGGTGCGGCCACGCTCACAGGCGCGGGCGCGGGCACGGGCACGGACGCGGACACAGACCCGGACGCGGAAGCAGACGCGGACCCGGATGTAGGTGGAGGCACGGCCGACCCCGAAGGCGGCGTCGGCCCGGACGCCGAAGGCCCCACGGCGTCCCGAGCCACCCTCGCCGCCTCGCGCCGTTTCGCCCAGGCCGTCCGCCCCAGCAGTGCCAGCAGCCACAGCAGGAACCCGATGGCCGTCATGGCACTGAACATGAACACATCGTTGTAGGCCCGCACATTCGATTCCCGCCGGGCCACTTGCGCCAGTTGAGCCGCGCCTTGCGCCGCTCGCAGGACCTGGTCGCTGATGACGCCCGACAGCGCCGCGCCCTGCGCCGCGATGCGCTGCGAAACGATCGGATCGGTCCGGTCCAGTGTCGCCACCAGCGACGCGGAAAACTCATGCTCCCGATGCAACTGGTAGGTGTTGAGCAGCGCCGACCCCACCAACCCCCCGAGCGTCTGCGTGATCGAGAACATCACCGAGAAGGTCACCATGTAGGCCGGCCCGTTCTTCAGCGCCTGGCCGATGCCGATCAGCATCAGCGGCCCCATGAACATGCCGGCCCCCACCGACAGCAGGAACTGGCTCAGGAAGAAGTCCTGCGGCCTGTCCAGGCTGGTGCGGTGGTGGTCCAGCAGCCCCGCCACCGCGAACAGCACGATGGACAGCAGGATCTGCGGAATCAGCGTCTTGGGCGTGAAGGTGATGGAGCAGGCCAGCATGCCCAGCACCATGCCGGCCAGCACCACCGCGAAGAGCGGCTGGAGCTGGTCCGGCCCCATGCCTTGCGCACGCAGGAAGTTGACCGCGCCCACCGACTGCTCGGCGGTCAGGAACCTCAGGATCAGCCCGCCCAGCACAAAACGCAGCGTGGCGCCGTTGGCAAACCACCGCGTCTGGATCAGCGGATTCACCCGGTGATGCTCAATGAGCACCGCCGTCGTCACCAGCACCAGCGCGGCGATCAGCAGCCAGGCCAGCCACGGCGTGTCCAGCCACCAGTGCAGGTAGCCCTGCACCAGCACCGCCACCACCATGGCCACAGCGGGCGCCATCAGGGCGAAGGTGAGGAAGTCCAGCGGCTCGAAGACCTTCATCTGCACGCCCGGCGGCAGCTTGAGCATGACCACACTGGCGAAGGCGCACAGCGCCAGTCCGGCCTCGAAGAGATAGAGGTTGTGCCAGGTGCCGCCGCCCTGATCCAGCAGCGCCGGGGACACCACCCAGGCCAGCGGCGCGGCCAACTGGCCAATGCCGACGCCGATCACCAGCATCTTGCCGGTGTGGGTCCGGGGCATGCTCTGCAGCATGTAGAGCAGGCACAGCGTGCTGCAGGCAGCGCCGGCCAGGCCACTGGCGGCGCGCACCATCAGCGTGGTGGCAAAGCCACCCACGGCCAGATGCAGCAGGGCCAGCATGGCGTAGATGCCCAGTCCCACCTCGGCAAACCAGCGCATGCCGAATTGCTGGCGGCATTTGAAGACGAGCAGGTTGGCCGTCACATTCACCATCACGTAGGCGGCTGAGAGCCAGGCCCCCTGCGAAGGCGTCAAGCCCAGTTGGCCCTGCAGCACCGGCAGATTGGCGGTGACCAGTCCGCTGCCCAGTGCGCCGGTAATGCCCACCAGCACCGCCACCAGCGCATAGGCGGCCCGCCGCCAGGGCGGATGCCAGGGCATGGAGGGGGACCCCGGCATCGACGGTTTTTCATGCTCCTGCCAGTCCGGGATCGGCTTGAGCAGCGGCGGCGTCACGACCGGAGGCGGCGACGGCGCAGGGGAGGGCGGCGATGCGGAGGACCAGGCCACGAATGTTCCCGAATGGAGTGCGACGACAAGAGATGCCGGGCAGCAGGGCAAGCGACGGGCCCATTATTCGGAAGCCGGACAAATGCGCCATCCCCTCAACGATGGCGCATCGGAGCCATCCTCGCCGCCGGGACCGCAACGACCGTCGCATGCCGGGGTGGGGGACCGGCTGACGCGCGGTTGGCCGGTCGGCACACGGTGGGTCAGGGAGGCCTGGTGGGCCAGGTCGGTCCGCTCATCGTTGCGGCGAGCGTGCCAGCCAGTCCGGCGCCGCCCGCACCAGGCACACGGCGGACGCCCCCGCCTCCCAGGCCGCTTGCACCTGGTGGTCGTCCAGGATGCCGCCAATGGCCACCACGGGCCGACCGGCCATCCGGGTCCACCAACCCAGTTGCGCCAGGCCTTGCGGCTGCCAGGGCATGTCCTTGGTGGTGGTGGGCCAGAGCGGGCCGCAGGCGATGTAGGTGGGGGCCACCGCGCGCGCCCGGCACAGCTCCCAGAGGCTGTGGCTGGAGAGTCCCAGTTGCAGGCGACCTTGCTGGCAGCGTTGCTGCAAGTCCTGGCGCTGCGCCGGCGTCAGGCCGGCCCAGTCCTCCTGTCCCAGGTGCAGGGCGGTCGCACCTGCGTCCAGCGCGAGTTGCCAGTGGTCGTTGATCCAGACGGCGCAGCGGTGGTCGGCGCCGCTCGCCAGGGCCTGCCGGATGCTGCTTCGCAAGGACGCGTCGTCATGCGGCCCGGCCCCTTCCTGGGCGGCGCCGCGCTTGATCCTCAACTGGACATGGCTGAACACGCCCGATTGCGCAAACGCCGCCACCTGCTCGGGTCGGTCCGTAATGGCGTACAGGCCGTGGGTGAAGTCGCCGCCCTGCGCCGGCCGGCCCTGGAGCGCCAGCGTCCATTGCTGCAGCAGCGCTGGCGACAGCAGCTCCTCATCCGACTGGGACATCACCGGCATCGCTGAAGCGTCTGCGATGAAGGCGGCGTTCGGCCGCAGCGGACCAGGCCCGGCGCCGGCGGCATGGCCGTCGCGCAGGGCTGTCCACGTCAGCATTTTGGCCAGGATCACCGCATCCGGCAGCGGGAAGCCGCGTGCAAGCGCGGCGGCGGCCGCGGTGGCGAAAGTGCATCCGGAGCCATGGTGGTGCAGCCGCTGACCGGGGGGCGGTTGCAGGCGCGGCAAGGCGATCCAGCCGGTGGCCAGCGGCGAGTCCAGCCAGTCCAGCGCCAGTGCGGTGCCGTCCGGCAGGGCCCCGCACGACTCGTCGTCCCCGCCGGTGATGCACACGGCCTGCGCGCCCAGTCGCCGCAGCCGACGGGCCAGTTCCGGCACAGGCCACTGCCCCGCCGCGACGCCCAGCAGCCGCTCGGCCTCGCGGCGGTTGGGCGTGATGAGCACGGCCTGCGGCAGCAATTGATGCCGGTAGGCCGCCAGCAGCTCGTCGTTGCAGAAACTGGCGCCACCGGCAGTGGCCCCCAGCACTGGATCGACCACCAGCCAGGCATCCCCGCGCTGCGCCAGCAGCACGTCCACCGCGGACGCGCTGGCCAGCAGGCCGGTCTTGATGACACGCGCCGGCAGGTCCGACCGCAGCGCCTGGAGCTGCGCTCGCAAGGTCGCCGTAGGAACGGGAAAGACGCCCTGCACGCCTTCGGAATGCTGGGCTGTGACGGCCGCCACCACGGTGCACAGGTGCACGCCCAGGGCCGCCGCAGCGCGGGTGTCCGCCGCCAGGCCTGCGGCGCCGCCGCTGTCGGTGCCGGCCACGCTCCACATCAGCGGTGGCGTCGGGTCTTGCGTCCAGGGACGAAGGGAGAGGGCCCACGGATCGACATCGGGGGACCAGGGAGAGGGCAGCGAGGGATGGGGGACCAGTGGCGGCATTACGCGTCCCCCAGCAGGAAGGCGTGACCACTGACCGGCGTACTGGCCACCGCCATCGACTGCGGGGCCATGAGCCCGGCACGCCAGGCCTGACGACCCGCCGCGACGGCCTGGCGAAACGCGCCGGCCATGCGCACTGGATCCCGCGCCTGCGCCACCGCGCTGTTGAGCAGCACCGCATCGAAGCCCAGCTCCATCGCCTGCGCCGCCTGGGACGGCGCGCCGATGCCGGCATCCACCACCAGCACCGTGTCCGGCAAGCGCTCCCGCAGGGTCCGAAGGCCAGGCAGGTGCAGCAGCCCCTGGCCGGAGCCGATCGGCGCGCCCCACGGCATCAGCAGCGGGCAGCCGGCGTCGAGCAGTCGCCGTCCCATCACCAGGTCCTCGGTGCAGTAGGGGAACACGACGAAGCCTTCGCGCACCAGCTCCGTGGCGGCGCTGAGCAGCTCGATGGGATCGGGCTGCAGCGTGTGGTCGTCACCGACCACCTCGAGCTTGATCCACGGCGTGTCGTAGAGCTCACGGGCCATATGGGCCAGGGCCACGGCCTCCCGGGCACTGCGGCAGCCGGCCGTGTTGGGCAGCAGCCGGACGCCGCGGGCACGGGCGTCGGCCAGCGCATGGGCCAGGGCGCCGTTGTCGCCTTGCAGGGTGCGCTTGAGGCCGACGGTGAGCACCTCGCTGCCCGAGGCTTCGATCGACTCGCGCAGCACTTGCGGGCTGGGGTGACCGGCCGTGCCGAGGAAGAAACGGCTGGTCAACGAGACGTCACCGATGCGGAGGGGATCGGCCGCCGATGAAAGAGAGGGCGGCTGTGCGGGCTGAGAGTGGAAAGCGGACATGTCAGCCTCCGACGATGGGTTGGAAGAGCAGCACCTGGTCACCGTCGGACAGGGGCGTGGTCGAGCGTGCTGCACGGGGAACGAAGCGTCCGTTCAGGGCGGTGGCCACGCCGGCGGGCGGCAGCGGCTGCAGCGCCTCCAGCGCAAGAAGGTCGGAGAGGTGGCTGCCTGCGGGCAACTGCAGTTCGCGGTCATCCAGCCGGATGGTGATGGGGGCGGTGGTCATGGGGGATCACGGAGCAGATAAGGAAAGGCTTGGAGGGCGCACGTTCACCAGTGCGTGGAGCTGCGCCAGCCCGGCCGCGGCCAGCAACTGCTCCACCAGCGCTGGCGCCAGCAGCCAGCCGTGTCGGTACAGGCCGTTCAGCCGCAGCAGACCGGGCTCGTGATGGGTCATCGGCAGGTTGTCCGGCAGGGCCGGCCGCAGATGCCGATCCAGACGCAGGATGCGGGCTTCCGCCAGCGCCGGCACGATGCTGTGCGCCGCGGCCATCAGCTCCACCGCCGAGCGCAGCGAGACCGGGCTGCGGTCCCCGCTTTCGATCTCGCTGGCGCCGACCGCCAGTTCCTCATCGGTCCGGGGCACCAGGTACACCCGGTGACGGGGATGCAGCAGCCGCACGGGGCGGCGCAGCCCGTGGCCGGGCAGCGATAGCGTGACGATCTCGCCCCGCACGCCGCGCACGGGCAGATCCGGCGCGGTGCCCAGGCCCCGGGTATCGATGACCCAGTCCGCCCGCAGCCATTCGCCCGAAGCGAGCCGCGCCTGGCCTGGCGACACGGACAGCACCGGGCAGCCCCAGCGCCAGTCCACGCTGATCCCCGACTGCGTTGGCGCCGGCGTCAGCGCCTGCGCCAGCGCGTGCATGGCCGCGACCGGACCGATCAGGCCCTCTCCCGGCAGCAGCCAGCCGTGAAGACCCGGCACGAGCGCCGGCTCCAGGCTGTGCAGTGCGTTGGAATCCAGCGCCTGCGCGCCAGGGATCAAGGCCAGGATGCGCTGCGCCGCGCCCAGGTCGCTGCGATGCGCCAGCAGCAGGCTGCCGTCACGCCGGAACGGCACCTCGGCCGGTCGCAGGGCCTGGACCAGCCCCGCCCACAGCGTCAGCGAACGCCAGCCCCAGGCGGCGACCCGCGCACCGCCCTGTTCCTGCTCGGCCAGTGGACTGAGCATGCCAGCGGCGGCAAAGGCGGCAGCCCCGGTGCCGTCGAAATGCGGCTGCGCATCCGGCGACGGGTCGCACACCGTCACCGCATGACCGCTGCGAACCAGCGCCCAGGCGCAGAGACGGCCGGCCAGGCCCGCCCCCGCGATCACGATGCGGGCCATGGCTCAGGCCGGCTGGATGGGGATGTAGAGCTCGCTGCCGCCGGTGCGGAATTCCTCGCTCTTGGCCCGCATGCCGGCTTCGGCGTCCGCCTCCAGCTTGGCGCTGTAGTCCCGCACGTCCTGCGTGATCTTCATCGAGCAGAACTTGGGTCCGCACATCGAGCAGAAATGCGCCACCTTGGCACTGTCCTTGGGCAACGTCTCGTCGTGAAATTCCCGTGCCGTCTCCGGATCCAGCCCCAGGTTGAACTGGTCTTCCCAGCGGAACTCAAAGCGCGCCTTGGACAGCGCATCGTCCCGCGCCCGCGCTGCCGGATGGCCCTTGGCAATGTCCGCCGCATGGGCCGCGATGCGGTAGGCCATCAGCCCCTGCTTGACGTCGTCGCGGTCGGGCAGCCCCAGATGCTCCTTCGGCGTCACATAGCAGAGCATGGCGCAGCCGAACCAGCCGATCATGGCCGCGCCGATGCCGCTGGTGATGTGGTCATAGCCCGGCGCGATGTCGGTGGTCAGCGGGCCCAGGGTGTAGAACGGCGCTTCGTCGCAATGCTTGAGCTGCTCGGTCATGTTGGCCTGGATCATGTGCATCGGCACATGGCCCGGGCCTTCGATCATCGTCTGCACATCATGCTTCCAGGCAATCTTGGTCAGCTCGCCCAGCGTGCGCAGCTCGGCGAACTGCGCCTCGTCATTGGCATCGGCCAGCGAGCCCGGCCGCAGCCCATCGCCCAGCGAGAAGCTGACGTCATAGGCTTTCATGATCTCGCAGATCTCTTCGAAGTGCGTGTAGAGGAAGTTCTCGCGGTGATGGGCAATGCACCACTTCGCCAGGATGGAACCGCCGCGCGACACGATGCCGGTGCGGCGCTTGACCGTCATCGGCACGAAGGGCAGGCGCACGCCGGCATGGATGGTGAAGTAGTCCACGCCCTGCTCGGCCTGCTCGATCAGCGTGTCGCGGAACAGCGCCCAGGTCAGGTCCTCGGCCACGCCGCCGACCTTTTCCAGCGCCTGATAGATGGGCACGGTGCCGATGGGCACGGGGCTGTTGCGGATGATCCAGTCCCGCGTGGTGTGGATGTTGCGGCCGGTGGAAAGGTCCATCACCGTGTCCGCGCCCCAGCGGGTGGCCCACACCAGCTTCTCGACCTCTTCCTCGATGCCCGAGCTCACCGCCGAGTTGCCGATGTTGGCGTTGACCTTCACCAGGAAGTTGCGGCCGATGATCATCGGCTCGAGCTCGGGATGGTTGATGTTGGCCGGCAGGATGGCGCGGCCGCGGGCGATCTCGTCCCGCACGAATTCCGGCGTGATGAAGCCGGGGATGCTGGCGCCCAGCCCCTGGCCCCGCAGGCGGCTTTCGCGCTCGGCATCGGCGCAGTACTCCTTCATCCAGGCGCGCCGGCCGTTTTCGCGGATGGCCACGTATTCCATCTCGGCGGTGATGATGCCGCGACGGGCATAGTGCATCTGCGTCACGTTGCCGCCGCGCAGGGCGCGACGCGGCTGGCGGGTCAGCGCGTCGGTCTGCGCGCGCAGCGCCTGCTGCTGGGTGGCTTCGCGCAGGCCATCGTCGAACAGCTGGATGGGGCGGCCTTCATAGGCTTCGGTGTCGCCGCGCGACTGGATCCAGGCGGCGCGGGGCGTGGGCAGGCCCCGGCGCACGTCGGTCGCCTGGGCCGGGTCGGTGTAGGGGCCGGAGGTGTCATACACCGCGATGCGTTCCCCGTTGGTCAACTGGATGTCGCGCAGCGGCACCCGCAGGTCGGGGAACAGCGTGCCCGGCTCATAGGTCTTGGTGGACGCCGGCAGCGGCGCGCGGCTGGCGGCCAGGCGCTGCTGCACATCCAGGGGCGACGATTCAGCCGCCGGGGTGGACGAAGAGGGAAGCGGCGCGGATTGCGCGCTGGTAGCAGGGGACAGGTGTTGCGACATCAGGGGTCTCCGGTGGAGCACCGGAGGCTGGGCCTGGGCCGGTCGCGGGCGCGAGTGGCCCGGACCCGGCCGCGCCGCCGGGGCGCATGTCGCGGACCCGCCGCGGATGGGAGGGTCCCTGCATGGCCACCACAATGGGCGCGAGGGGCAGGCTCTTCTTACGCCGGTACGAACCGGATCAAGTTCAGCGGGTCCACGGCTTCATCGCCATGTCTCAGCCCGTGCCGCGTTGTGCGGCCCAGGGCTCCCCGGAGCAGGCGCGCAGTATAGGGGGCGCTGGTGCCCGGGCTCAAGCGGTGGCGCCGCGCACGGCCTGGCCCTGCACCGTCGCAGGGCCATGTGCACCGCAGCATGGCGGTCAGGGCCGGTATGGGGCGGTCTGGGGCTGTCTCCGTTACAAACCCGTCGCCATGGGGCTTGCACGGGATCGGACCCGAGTTGTGATTTTTCCGACGAGTGCAGCAAAGAGGGCACAAACCTCGGGCAAATACCGAGCAGCAGTCGCGGGGGTGACTTCTTACACTTTGTCGCTACTCGCCGCGGGTTTGCTTACAAAGAAGAAGCGGCATTGCCTTAAGAGGGTGGGAATCATGAGCAGTCGTTCTCGCAGGGTCCTGGTACCCAGCTGTCTGTCCGTGTGCTTGATGCTGGCAGGTGCAGGCGCGTGGGCGCAGGCGGCCGGTGCCAGCTCGCCCGGGGCCAACGGCGCCGCCGCCTCGGGGGCCGCCACTGCCGACGGCAAAGCCCAGCTCAGTGACGTCGAGCGCGCCAAGCGCGATGCCGACAAGGTCTTCCAGTGGATCAAGTTCCACGCGGAAAAGGGCGAGACCAAGAAACCCGAGCATCAGGCCAAGAGCGACGCCAAGCCGGAGCCCAAGCCGCAGCCGCAGGCCCAGGTGGCCAAGGCAGTGGCGCCCGCGAAGAAGGCGGACAGTGACGACGGCCGCACCGTGGCCAGTGCCAGCCCGGCCGATGCGCAGCGTGGTGATGCCGGTGGACTGACCCGCACCTCGCTGACGTCTGGTGCTGCGGGCTCAGGCAGTGCCTCAGCCAATGGGTCCGGTAGTGGGTCCGGCAGTGGTGCCGCCGCGACCGTCGCGCAGGCCAACCCGGCCTACACCGGCCGCATCCCCGAGACCATGGCCATGGCCGCCCCCGCCACGACGCCGACCGTGGGCGTGCCCGCCGCACCGGCCCAGCAGCCGGAGCCTGAACCGGCCCCGCTGCCGGAAGAAGAGTCGCCCCTGCGCCTGATCACCAAGGTGGATCCGGAATATCCCCGGGCCCTGCTGGCGCAGCAGCGCAATGGCTCGGTGATGGTCAAGTTCGTGGTCCAGCCGGACGGCACCGTCAATGGCGTGGAAGCCCTCAAGTCGCCGGACCGCAAGCTCAGCGCCGCCGCAGTGGCCGCCGTCAAGCAGTGGCGCTTCGCACCGGTGACCAAGCCTCGACCGGTCAGCGTGGAGATCGGTTTCCAGATGGAGTGACGACGCCGGCAATGGCCCGCTCGTAGGGATGTGTCAGCGCTGGAGCCGTCGCGCTGAACCATTGGCGCTGAGCCTCTGGCACTGAAGCTTCAGCGCTGCAGGTCTAGCGCTCGAAGATCGCCGACTGATCCAGCGGCGTCAGCGTCGCCGCCATGGCATCCAGGAACACCCGGGTGCGCAGCGGCATCAAGCGCCGCTGCGGAAACACCGCCCAGCAGGTGCTGGGTTCCGCACACCACTGCGGCAACACCCGCACCAGCTCCCCGTTGTCCACAAAGGTCTGCGCGTACTGGTTGCCCACCCAGGTGATGCCCAGGCCGTCCCGGGCCATCTGCAGCAGCATGTCCGGCGCATTGGCCAGGGTGCGCCGCTCCGGCACGCCCACCCAGGTGCGCTGGTCCTCCGGGGCGGCCTCGTGATGGGCGAACAGGCGCCATGGCAAGGCATCCCCACCGCGGCTCAGGATCATCAGGCCATGCATGCTGATCAGGCCCTCGGGCATCTGCGGCTCGCCATGCCGCTGCAGATACGCCGGTGAGGCATACAGCCCGCTGCCGAAAACGGCCATGCGGCGGGCGGCCAGTTGGCTGTCTGCGGGCAACTCTCCCATGCGCACCGCCAGGTCGAAGCCCTCGGCGATGAGGTCGACACGGCGGGGAGACAGGTCCAGCTCCAGCTGCACTTCCGGATAGTCGCCCACGAACTGGCTGAGCATCGGGCGCAGCATCTGATGGGCAAAGTCCGCCGGCATCGACACCCGCAGGCGACCCGTGGGGCGCTTTTGCCGGTGCAGGGCCAGCGCCAGGGCGCTGTCCACCTCGCCGGCCAGCGCGCGGGCATGGTCCAGCACGCCCTGGCCGAAATCGGTCAGCGTGAGGCGACGGGTGCTGCGCTGGAGCAGCTTCTCTCCCAGGCGCTCCTCCAGCGCGGCAATGCGCCGCGACACGGTGGACTTGGGCAGATGCAGGCGCTCCGCCGCGCGGCTGAAGCTGCCGGCCTCCATCACACGGGCAAACACCAGCAGGTCATCGGCATCCAGACTCATGGCCACAGGGGCGCTCGGCCCGATTGTTCGTTCAATGGAACAATCTTATCCAATCGGTGGGCTTCTGATGCTCCGGGGTTCTCAATACAGTGAAGCCATTCCCTCACACCCCTGATGCAACCGGAGAGTCACCATGAACATTCTGCAAATCAACTCCAGCGCCCGCCGCCTGCATGACGGCCAAGGTTCGGTCTCCACCCTGCTGGCCAACGAAGTCGTGGCCGGCCTCGTGGCCCGCAACCCCGGCGCCAAGACCACCGTGCATGACCTGGCGGCCAATCCGCTGCCTCCGATGGACGAAGCCACGCTGGGCGCTCTGTTCACCCCGGGCGAGCAGCGCAGCACCGACCAGCAGGCCCGCGTCGCCCTGAACGACAGCCTGATCGGTGAACTGCAGGCTGCCGACGTGATCGTGCTGGCCGCGCCGATGATCAACTTCGGCGTGAGCTCGCAGTTGAAGAACTGGATCGACGCCGTGGCCCGTGCCGGCGTGACCTTCCGCTACGGCGCCAACGGCCCTGAAGGCCTGGTGACCGGCAAGAAGGTGATCGTGGTGACCACTCGTGGTGGCGTGCATCGTGGCCAGCCGACCGACAACGTCGTGCCCTACCTGAAGGTCACCCTGGGCTTCCTGGGCATGACCGACGTGGACTTCATCTACGCCGAAGGCCTGAACATGGGCCCTGAAGCCACCGCCCAAGGCCTGGCGGGTGCACGCGCCGAAATCGCCTCGGTGCTGGCCTGATCGTTCCCCGACCGCCCGCCGCTGGGCGGTCTGACCGACTCCTCTGAAGGAAAGGACCTTGTCATGTCTGCCGTTGTTTCCCCGAACTTCACCGTTGCGAGGCCCCGTCAGGTCGAGCGCCTGGTGCAGGGGATGGCCACCAGCGATGGGGCGGGCGTCAAGCTCACCCGCGTGCTGACCCATGACCTGCAGCGGCGGCTGGATCCCTTCCTGATGCTGGACGCCTTCGGCACCGACAATGCCGACGACTACATCGCCGGCTTCCCCGACCATCCGCACCGCGGCTTCGAGACCGTGACCTACATGCTCGAAGGCCAGATGCGCCACCGTGATTCGGCAGGCCATGAAGGCCTGCTGGGCAGCGGCGGCGTGCAGTGGATGACGGCCGGCCGCGGCGTGGTCCACTCGGAACTGCCGGAGCAGCAGGAAGGCCGCATGGAGGGCTTCCAGCTGTGGCTGAACCTGGCGGGCCGGGACAAGATGTGCGAGCCCTGGTACCGCGACATCACCAGCAGCGAGATCCCGGAAGCCCGGCTGCCCGGTGCCACGGTGCGCGTGATTGCCGGCAGCAGCCACGGGGTGGACGGCGCCATGCAGCGCGAGACCACCGAGCCGCTGTACCTGGACATCCATCTGCAGCCCGGCACGTCTTTCGAGCAGGCGATTCCGTCCACGCACAACGCCTTCCTGTATGTCTACCGGGGCGACGTGCGCTTTGACACCGGCTGCAAGGTGCCCGCGGGCCGCATGGCCATCCTGGCCAACACGGCCGGCGCGGATGGCGTGCGCTTCGAGGCGGGCGAGGAGGGCGCGCGGCTGATCCTGATCGCAGGCAAGCCGCTGAACGAGCCGATTGCGCAGTACGGCCCCTTTGTCATGAACACCGAAGGGGAGCTGCTGCAGGCGGTTCGGGATTTCCAGGCGGGTCGCTTCGCCTGAACTTCTGACGGCGCCGCCCTGACTGAAGGACTTTCGGTACTTCAGGAGGGCGGCTCATGTCGTTTCCGATCTCGGGGGGCGCACCGTCCGGGTCGGGGCTGGACCCTGCGTCCCCCCACAACACCAGCGACCCCAGCGACTCCACCGACCCGGGACCCAGCTCCCACACTCGTTCGGGCCCATCGGCTGCGCTCGTGGAACGGTCCACGCTGTCACCGGGGGCTGCGGCCCTGGCCTCTTCGGCCGGGCGTTCCTCGGGCGGTTCAGACCTGCTGCGCGGCGAGTACTACACGGGCGACATGCCCATGTGCACCTACCTGCGCACTGCGAATGCCGAGCAGGTGAGAGCCCAGTTGGACGCTTCGCTGGAAAGGCTGGCGCACGTCCTGCCGGGCCCGGGTCAGCAGCAGTCGCTGACGACCGCCACAGCCCAGCTGCGGCGGGACATGGAACGCAGCGACAAGATCAATGCCGAAATGATGGGGCACGGCAAACGCTGGCTCGAACGTTTGATCCATCAGCTGGAGTCCGCCGCCCCGGTGAGCAGCAGCGATCGCGCCCACCTCTGTGGAGAGCTCACCCGGGCGCTGGTCACCCATAGCATGCCGCCCGGCAGAGCCTTTGGTTGCGCCCTCCACGCGCTGCAGGCGCGAGTCCCGGGGGGGAGCGCTGCGAACGGCTTTCGCGCCCTGCTTCAAGAGCGCGCGCTGACGATCTGGATTGCCGGACAAGCCAATATGGCCCAGCGGGTCCAGAATTTTGGCACCGACAGGATGGTCGCTGCGCTGCTGGACGGTTTTGGCTTCAGCCCCGACCGGGCTCGTTTGAACCGGCCGCTGCCGACCGTCACGGCGGAAGAGCTGAACCAGGCGGCCGGCGCCATCGAAAACCGGCTCGCTTCGCTGGTCTTGCCCGTGGCCCACGACATCCTCAACCGTGTCGGGGACGTCTTCGAGATCGCCTATCGCTACCCGCTCGGGCCGTCGACGCCACCGTCCGCTGCACAGCAGACGGCGCTGACGCAGACCCTGAAGTTCTTGCAGGACGCGATGGGCGTCGATCTCATGACCACCCTGCGCGCCTTCAACACGCCCTCGAGCTCATCCTGGAGCCTTGTTGACATGGCGCAATTGGCCCAGCGCATCAAGGAGCTGTTGCCGGAGCTGTCCCACGCGCCGTCGCCCCCCGATCGGGAGCCGGGTATCAATCCCCTGGCGGATGCCCTGGTGATGCTGGCGCCTCCGTCCGAGGGCGATGGGTCCACCAGTTCGTCCGCCAACAGCTCCCCGGAGATGGAGCTGCGAAGCGCCACTCGTCAGGACAGGGGCTCCGGCGCCACCGGCACCTTCAGTGCAGGCACGGGCGGCGCCAACAGGCGTGGGCCCACATAACCGTGCACGGCCCCGAAGACGCTGCCGTCCTCATGCTGGTTCCATTCGGCCGCATAGCCGTGCATCTCCTCGCGGCTGCGGCCCACGAAGTTCCACCACAGCAACACCGGCTCATTGAACGGCGGCCCGCCCAGCAACAGCGCGCGGCTGCGGCCCCCACCCGACAGCAGCTTCAGCGACCGGGCCCCCGGCGCCACATACAGCAGTTGCCCGGGCGTGCTCAGGCCGGTGGATTCATCCCCCACCGTGACGACCATCTCGCCCTCCAGCACCATCAAGCCATATTCATAGTCGGGATGCAGCAGCAGCTCCGCCTGCGCCGCATGGGTCGCGCTGAGATCCATGCCCAGCAGCGGCGTGTGGCTGGGCACCGGAGAACGGTGACCGCCGAACTCACCCATCAACAGCATGGTGTCAAAGTCGCCGGTCTTGAAGTGCGGCATGACCGGGAAATGCTCAAAGGCGGGCGGCATGTGCCGCACCGCATCGGGCAGGGCAATCCACAGCTGCGCCAGTTGCAGGCGTGAGGTCAGCGACTCTTCCGAGTGACTGATGCCGCGTCCGGCTGTCATCAGGTTGACCTGTCCGGGACGCAGCACCTGCTCCGAGCCCAGGCTGTCGCGATGCAGGATTTCGCCTTCGATCAACCAGCTGAAGGTCTGCAGCCCGGTGTGGGGATGCGGACCCACGCGCATCGGACGGTCCGGTGCGAGGTCCGCCGGGCCGGCATGGTCCAGAAAACACCAGGCCCCCACCATGCGGTGCTTGGGCGTGGGCAGGGCGCGGCGGATGGTGAGTCCCCCCACATCGCCCAGGTGCGCCTGCAGGCGCTCCCAGCGGGCAGGGACGGCATCGGGGTCGAGAGTCATCGGGAGCCTCCTTCGGCAAGATCGTCAAGAATGGGACAGTCGGGGCGGTCGTCCCCGCGGCAGCAGTCGGCCAGCTCGGCCAGTGTGCGCCGCATCGCCTGCATCTCGGCCAGGCGACGGTCCAGGTCGGCAATATGGGTCTGCGCAATCCGCTTGACCTGGGCACTGGCGCGGCGGCGATTGCGCCACAGGGCCAGCAGCTCGGTGATCTCCGCCATCGAGAACCCCAGGTCCCGGGCGCGACGGATGAAGCGCAGCAGGTGGACCTCCCGCTCGCCATAGAGGCGGTACCCCGCCTCGGTGCGGGCGACGGGCGGCAGCAGGCCGAGCTGCTCGTAGTGGCGCAGCATCTTGGCGGAAACGCCGGAGCGCTCCGCCGCTTCCTTGATGGTCCAGCGGGCCTCGGGGTGGACCGGCGCGCCGGCCGGGCCGGTGCCGGAGTCCTTGACGGGCGGCATGGCGCTCATCGGGCGTCTCCTTTCCAGCGCTTGAGCAGCAGCGCGTTGCCCAGCACCGAGACGCTGGACAGCGCCATGGCCGCGCCCGCGATCACCGGGCTCAGCAGCCCCAGCGCGGCCAGCGGAATGCCCAGCAGGTTGTACACAAAGGCCCAGAAGAGGTTCTGGCGGATCTTGCGCACGGTGGCCCGGGAGATGCCGATGGCCTGGGCCACCAGACGCGGGTCACCGCGCATCAGCGTGATGCCGGCGGTTTCCATCGCCACATCCGTGCCGCCGCCCATGGCCATCCCCACATCCGCTGCGGCCAGCGCGGGGGCATCGTTGATGCCGTCTCCCACCATTGCCACCTGAGCACCGGCGCTGCGCAGCTGTGCCACGTGGCGGGCCTTGTCTTCCGGCAGCAGCTCGGCGTGTACTTCGTCCAGTCCCAGCGTGTCCGCCACGGTCTGTGCGGCGGCACGGTTGTCCCCGGTCAGCATGACGGTGCGCAGGCCCATCTCGCGCAGCTGCCGCACGGCCGCAGCGGCCTCGGGCTTGAGGCGGTCGCCAAAGGCCAGCAGCGCCAGCGGCAACGGCGCCGAGTCGCCGGGGTGTTCGGCCAGCCAGGACACCGTCATGCCCTGCGCGTGGGCGCTGGCGGCCGCGTCGTCCAGCGTGGCGGCGGGTGTTCCCAGCGACACCAGCCACTGGCGGCTGCCCAGTATCAGCCGGCGTCCCTGCACCAGCCCCTCTATGCCGCGGCCGGCGACCGCCCGCACGTCCGTGGCGGGCGCTCCCTGCAGGCCGCGCTCTGCAGCGGCCTCGCGCACCGCGCGGCCCAGCGGATGTTCACTGCCTTGCTGCAGCGACGCGGCCAGGCTCAGCGCGTCCGCTTCCGTCAGGCCATTCAAGGGCCTGAGCGCTTCGAGCTGCGGCCGCCCTTCGGTGAGCGTGCCGGTCTTGTCGAAGACCACGGTGGTGACGCTGCGGGCCTGCTCCAGCGCTTGTGCATCCTTGATCAGCAGGCCGTGGCGGGCGGCCACCCCGGTGCCCACCATGATCGCCGCCGGCGTGGCCAGCCCGAGGGCGCACGGGCAGGCGATTACCAGGACGGCCACAGCGTGGATCACGGCTTGGGACCCGTCGCCAGCCAGCAGGCCCCAGGCCGCCGCGGTCAGCAGCGCCAGTGCGATCACCACCGGCACGAAGACCGCGCTGACCTGGTCCACCATCCGCTGGATCGGCGCCTTGCCGGCCTGTGCGTTCTCGACCATGCGCACGATCCGCGACAAGGTGGATTCAGCGCCCAGCGCAGTGACCGTCACCAGCAGCAGTCCTTCGCCATTCACCGAGCCGCCGACCACCCGGTCGCCGGGGCCGCGGGACTGCGGCATGCTTTCGCCGGTGATCATCGACTCATCCACCAGGCTCTGCCCTTCGGTGATGCGGCCGTCCGCGGGCATACGCTCTCCGGGCCGGACCACCAGCAGGTCTCCCTGCTGCAACTGGGCCATCGGCAGGTCCAGATCCTGACCGTTGCGTCGCACCCGGGCGGTCTCCGGACGGAGGGCCTTGAGCGCCGCCAAGGCGCCCAGCGTCTGCCGCTTCGCCCGGGCTTCCAGCCATTTGCCCAGCAGCACCAGGGTGATGACCACGGCGGACGATTCGAAGTACAGCGGGAGCGGGGCCCCGTCGTGCCCGGCGTGGGGCGAGGCCGTCAGGAGGTTGTAGACGCTCAGCCCATAAGCCGCGCTCGTGCCCAGGGCCACCAGCAGGTCCATGTTGCCGCTGCGGTCCTTGAGGGCGGCCCAGCCGGCCCGGTAGAAACGGGCGCCCAGCCAGAACTGCACCGGGGTGGCCAGGAGCCATTGCCAGCCGCCGCTCAGCATCCAGTGCTGCCCAACGAGCATGCCCAGCATCGGCAGCACCAGCGGGGCGGACAGCAGCGCCGCCACCAGCACCGGCCCACCGGTGTGGGACCACGGCGGCCGGGCGGGGGCTGCTGCTTCGCCGGTGGTCTCGCCACCGGCCTCCCTCGCCGCATAGCCGGCCTGGGTCACCGCCGCGATCAAGGCGTCCGGGCTGACGCCGCCCAGGGTGCTGACATGCGCGGTCTCGGTGGCCAGGTTCACGTCGGCCTGCTGCACCCCAGGCACTTTTCGCAGGGCGCGCTCCACCCGGCCGACGCAACTGGCGCAGGTCATGCCGGTGATGACGAGCTGCGTCGACTGCTCCGGTACCTGGAAGCCTGCGGCTTGCACCGCCTCCCTCAGGGCCTGGACCGGCAGCGCGGCCTCGGCCCGAACGGTGGCCTGCTCGGTCGCCAGGTTGACTTCCGCCGCGGCCACACCGGGCACCGCGTTGAGCCGCTTTTCGACGCGTCGCACGCAACTGGCGCAGGTCATGCCCTGGATGGGCAGGCGCAGTTCCACCAGGGGGACGCCAGCGTTGGCGCCGGCGGACGGCGAGGGGAGGGTAGGGGCAGCGGTATTCATGGCGGAAGTCTCAAGCTTGCCATGATGGGAAGGTCAAGACCATGCCCCTCCCGGGAGAGGGGCGGATGCGCTTGACCTTCCCATGGTGGAAAGGTTTAGGCTTGGCGCCTTGTTTGTTGAACTGACGCCGGGAGTGATCCATGCATGAATTCAAACTGCCCGACATGAGCTGCGGCCACTGCCTGGCCGCCGTCACCGAGGCCCTCAAGAGCGCGGACGGCCATGCGGACGTGCAGGTGAGCCTGGAGCAGAAAACGGTCAAGGTCCAGAGCGGCCTGCCGCGTGACCAACTGGCGGCGGTGCTGACGGAAGCCGGTTACCCGCCCGCAGGCTGAAGCGCGTGGACTGGCGGCCGAAAAAAAAGGCGCCTCCACGCAGGAGGCGCCTAGGTCTTGGCCGACTGGTCCCGGTCGCCCGGTAACCCGGCAGCCCGTTAACCTGGTAGCCCGTTAACCCGGTCAGCGGATCAGCGGGTCACCTGGTCAGGGACGCCGTGCGTGCATCAAGCCTTCTTCAAGGCCGCCGTGTCGAACGGCAGCGCACGCAGCCGCTTGCCGGTGGCCGCGAAGATGGCATTGGCCACCGCCGGCGCGATCGGCGGCGTGCCGGGTTCGCCGATGCCGCCGGGCGCTTCGTTGCTGTCCACGATATGCACGTCAACCTTGGGCATCTCGTTCATGCGCAGCACCGGGTAGTCGTGGAAGTTGCTCTGCTCGACCTTGCCGTCCTTGAAGCTGATGCGGCCATACAGGGCGGCGGATAGCCCGTAGACCACCGCGCCTTCGATCTGGCGGGCAATGGTCTGCGGATTGACGGTCTGTCCGCAGTCCACCGCCGCCGTCACCTTGTGCACGCGGATGGCGCCATCGTCCCCCACGGACACCTCGGCGACTTCCGCCACAAAGGTGCCAAAGCTCTCCGCGACCGCCACGCCACGGAAGTGGCCCTTGGGCGCCGGGGTCTTCCAGCCCGCCTTGCTGGCCGCCAGCTCCAGCACCCGCTTGGCGCGAGGCTGCTTGTCCAGCAGCGCCAGGCGGTATTGCAGCGGGTCGGCCTTGGCCGTGTGCGCCAGTTCATCGATGAAGCTTTCGATGAAGAAGGCATTTTGCGAATGGCCCACCGACCGCCAGAACCACACCTGCGGTCCCGGCTCGGCGCGGCCGTAGAGGATGCGCTGGTTGGGGATGCTGTAGGGGTGGTCCGCCAGGCCTTCCACGGCCATGCTGTCCACGCCGGTGTCCGGAATCTTCATGAAGCCGGACGCCGCCATGATGGACGGGCTGGCCACGGTCGCCTTCAGTTGCGACGGACGGCCCTGGTCATCCAGCGCCGCGGCGAACCGCACTCGCGAGGTGGGCCGGTAGAAGCCGGCGCCCATGTCGTCTTCACGGGCGTAGATCAGCTTGACCGGGCTTCCGCTGATCTTGGAGAGCAGCGTGGCGTCGATGGTGAAGTCTGGGGCGAAGCGCCGACCGAAGCCGCCGCCCAGCAGCAGGGTGTTGACTTTCACCTTGGCCGGCGTCACCTGCGCCACCTGGCCCAGGATGCCCTGCGCAGGGCCCTGGCTCTGCGTGCCGGCCCAGATGGTGACCGAGTCGCCCTGCACCCAGGCCAGGCAGTTCAGCGGCTCCATGCAGGCATGGGCCAGGTAGGGCACGTCGTACTGCGCCTCGATGCGGGTGGCGGCGGCATCGGGGGCCTGGCCCTCTTCGCGGGCGACCGCCTTGGCGTCCGCCAGGGCCTGGTCCAGCGTGGTGGAGATCTTGTCCTGCGACAGATCCGCATGCGCGCCCAGGTCCCATTCCACGGCCAAGGCGTCACGCCCCTGGCGGGCGGCCCAATAGCCGTCGGCCAGCACGGCCACGCCGGAGGGCAGGGTGATGACCTTGCGCACGCCGGGCACGGCCTTGGCCTTGGCCTCGTCGAAGGCCTTGGGCTTGGCGCCGGCAATCGGGGCGCGGGCCATGACGGCGATCAGCATGCCGTCCACCTGCGCGTCGATGCCGAACTTGGCGGTGCCGTTGATCTTGGCGGCGCTGTCCAGCCGCTTGGTCGGCTTGCCCATGATGCGGAAGTCCTTGCGGTCCTTCAGCGCGGGCTTCTCGGGCACGGGCAGCGTGGCGGCGGTGCCGACCAGCGAGCCGTAGCTGGCTTTCTTGCCGCCCGGGCCGATGACGAATCCGCGCTCGGCACGCAGGTCGCCAGCCGGCACCTTCCATTGCTGGGCCGCAGCGGCCACCAGCATCTGGCGCGCGGCGGCGCCGGCCTGGCGCACCGGCGTCCAGTGGGCGCGCACGGTGGTGCTGCCGCCGGTGGCTTGCATGCCGAACATCGGATTGTTGTAGGCCTGGTCCACCGGCGCCTGCTCAACGCTGACCTGCGACCAGTCGGCGTCCAGCTCTTCCGCCACCATCATCGGGATGGCGGTGAGCACGCCCTGGCCCATCTCCGCGGAGCCGCAGACCACGGTGACGCGGTTGTCCGGGGTGATGCGCAGCCAGGCGTTGGGTGCGAAGGTGTTGCTGGGCGTGCCGGCCGGTGCTGGGGCGGCCTGGGCCAGGCGGCCGGCGGCCAGCGGAAGCGTGAAGGACAGGGTCAGGGCGGCGCCGCCCTTGAGCAGCGAGCGGCGGCTGGCGCCGGCCGGGGTGAGGAGGTCGGTGCTCATGCGCGGCCTCCCTTGTTCAGTTGGGCCGACGCGTCGTGGATGGCAGCGCGGATCTGGTTGTAGGTGCCGCAGCGGCAGATGTTGCCGCTCATGGCGTTGTCGATGTCGGTGTCGGTGGGCTTGCGGTTGCCGGCCAGCAGGGCCGAAGCGCTCATGATCTGGCCGCTCTGGCAGTAGCCGCACTGAGGCACGTCGATCTTGAGCCAGGCGTATTGCACCGCCTTGCCGGCCGGTGTGGCGCCGACGCCTTCGATGGTGGTGATCTTCTTGCCGTTGGCCGCTTCGAGCGGCGTCTGGCAGGAGCGGACGGGCTGGCCGTCCAGATGCACGGTGCAGGCGCCGCACAGGGCCATGCCGCAACCGAATTTGGTGCCGGTGAGCTGAAGCTGCTCACGGAGGGCCCACAGCAGGGGCATTTGCGGGTCCGCGTCCAGCGAGACCGGCTTTCCATTGACCGTCAGCTTGATTGTCATGACTCTCCTCCGGGGGATTGCCACGGTCGTTCCTCCCGGATGGGCGGCGGCGCCGGGGCGAAGGTGGGCAAGCGTATCCAAAAACGGATGGGTTTGCTTGCCTGATCCTACGGACGGGTTGCGTGATCGCCCGGGCTGGCGGGAGAGGGCGGATGGCGGATGGCGGAGAGCGGAGGGCGGGGTCAGCGCGTCGGCGCGGAGGCTGGCACCACCCCGATGGGGATGACGCGGCTTCCGGAGGCCCGGGCGCCTGGCTCCACCGCAGGCGCCGAAGCCGGGGGACGTTTGGCCGTGTTGGCCCGCGCGGCCGAGAACATGCCGGCGGCGCCTTCACGCATCCGGGTGGCGACCACCAGGAAGACAACGGCCATCAGGATGGCGGTGAGTGCGGCAACGACCTTGACGGGGGAGAGCTTCTGCATCGGGAGAGAGACCTTCGAGTGGACACAAGGGTAACAGCGTCGAGCGGCCCACCCACAGGCCCGCGAAAGCCAGCGGCCTGATGGAGGAACTTTGACCGTTCCTGGTGCGCTTTCCTGGATGGATCTGAATAATCTTAGAGTGATATCACGTAGGAATGATGATCGTGGCAAAATCAGGCACTTCAGACTCCAATCGTCCTGGGCCATCGACGACAGCAGACGCGCCCCGAAACGATTGGCAAGTCATCTTTCATGAGGATTTCCTGACAGAGTTCAGATTGTTCGACCCCGAAGTCCGACGTGAGTTGCTGGCGGCAGCCAGATCGCTGGAACGAGCAGGCCCCAAGCTCGGACGCCCTCACGTTGATACATTGAATGGGTCGAGACATAGCAACATGAAGGAGCTTCGTTTTAAGTCGCATCAAGGCCAACAGGTATGGCGAACGGCATTTGCCTTTGACTCTGAACGCAACGCCTGCCTGCTTGTTGCAGGAGACAAGCAAGGGCGCGACGAAGCCGCTTTCTACAGGGCATTGATTAAAAAGGCCGATCAACGCTTTGACCACCACTTGAAGGCACTGGGCAGCAGCAAGAAGGGATGTCTATGACCACCACGCTGAAGAGCCTCATTGAAGAGCTCTCCCCCGAAGACCAGCAGTTCGTTGAGGAAAAGGCCGAGCGATTGGCGCAAGACATGATCAGTCACGCGGACTCGTTGGCCCAAGTGCGGACCGCGTTTCTCAAGACGCAAGACGAAGTGGCGCGGATCCTGAACGTCAAGCAAAACGCAGTGGCTCAGCTGGAGAAGCGGTCGGACCTGCTGCTCTCCACTCTGCGTAAATATGTTGAAGCGATGGGCGGCGAGCTCGCAGTCGCCGTGCGTACGCGCGCTGGCAACGTGATCATGCTGGACAGTCTCAGTTCATTGGCCCAGATATCAGAATCAGCGGACACGCCCTCGCTCAAACGCCCTCGATCGCCCTCTGTATCGTTGAAGACTCGGTCCACCGCATCACGATCGGCTGTGAAGCCGTTAGTGCGGGGTCGCTAGCGAACGGAGTGCTGGGGCAGGCCTCAGCGCGCCCCGCTGTCCGCTTCTGCCAGCGCGGCGCCCACCTGGGCCTTGAGTCTGCGCAGCGACTGCAGTTCATGGTCCGGCGCCTGCAGCGCCGGCCACAGCAGCGCGACCAGATCACGCGCGGCGCGGTCCACCTGGATCTCTCGGCCGGCGATGATCACCTCCCACAGCAGGTGCTCCATCGGGCCGAACACCAGCGACCGCAGCATGCGCAGCGGAATGTCCTGCCGCACTTCCCCAGTTTTCTGGCCGCGTGACAGCAGGTCCATCAGCGGCGCCGTGTAGCGACGCTGCAGTTCCACGAATGCCGCGCCGAAGGACTGACCCTCATCCTGGCTGAGCGTGAGCGTCGCCTCGCGTTTGCGTCCCTCCGACAGCACCAGCTCGCACAGCCCCGTCCCTTGAATCAGGAACAGCCGCAAGTGGGTGTGGACCACGAATTCCAGCTGGTCCCGCACCGGCCGCTCCCGTGGCAGCCCGGACTCGATGGCGTCGATGATCTCGTCGTACCAGTCCCCGATCACCCGCATGCACAGCTCGCGCTTGCCGCGGAAATAGGTGAACACCGTGGCCTCGGAGATCCCCAGCCTTTGGGCGATCTCCGTCGTGGTGGCCCGCTCGTACCCACGTTCTGCAAACACCGCGCGGCTGGCCCGCAGGATGTCCCGCACCCGCTGCTCGGCCTTAGCGCCCACCGGTGAGCGCCGCTGCGTCGGCAGGCTGCCGGAGGTGCTGAGCGCGCTGGCGCCGCTGACGACGCCGGCGGCACTGGAGACGCTGGCGGCGCTGTCAGGCGAGGGAACGCCGTCACAGGAGGGACGCAAGGGGGCAGGGGGGCTCATGAGGGCCGGATTGTGGCCAGTTATTGAGCCAAGCTCAAGTGTGGTTGTTGGCCTACCCTCTTCTCGCGTATGCTTCGCGCCGCGACCCGCTTCCGGCTCCGTCAGGTGGCCCCGGAGGCTGGGTGCGGAAATCGCCCACAAGGCGGTGTCTGCAAGAGTATCCGCAAAAATTTGAGCCTTACTCACAAAGCCCGGATCCCACCGACGGAGCCGGGCGCCCAGGAGACTTCATGCCCGTGCTGTCCACCCAGCTGAATGCCCGCTCGGCCGACTTCAAGGCCAATGCCGCCGCCATGCAGGCCTTGATCGACGATCTCAATGCGAAGCTGGCCACCATCGCCCAGGGGGGCGGTGAAGCGGCCCGCGCCAAGCACGTGGCGCGCGGCAAGCTGCTGCCGCGCGACCGGGTGGAAATGCTGCTGGACCCGGGCACCCCCTTCCTGGAAATCGCCCCGCTCGCGGGCCTGGACCTCTACGACAACGCGGCACCGGGCGGCGGCGTGATCGCTGGCATCGGCCGGGTGTCCGGCGTGGAATGCGTGATCGTCTGCAATGACGCGACGGTCAAGGGCGGCACCTACTACCCGATTACCGTCAAGAAGCATCTGCGGGCGCAGGAGATTGCGGACCAGAACCGCCTGCCTTGTATTTATCTGGTGGACTCCGGCGGCGCCAACCTGCCCAACCAGGACGAGGTCTTCCCGGACCGCGACCATTTCGGCCGCATCTTCTTCAACCAGGCCAACCTCTCCGCCAAGGGCATTCCGCAGATCGCCGTGGTGATGGGCTCCTGCACCGCCGGCGGCGCCTACGTGCCGGCCATGAGCGACGAAACCGTCATCGTGCGCAACCAGGGCACCATCTTCCTGGGCGGCCCGCCCCTGGTGAAGGCCGCGACCGGCGAAGTGGTGAGCGCCGAAGACCTGGGCGGCGGCGATGTGCACACGCGTCTGTCCGGCGTGGCGGACCATCTGGCGGAAGACGACACCCATGCGCTGGCGATTGCCCGCAAGTCCGTCGCCCGGCTGAACTGGCGCAAGCAGGGCGAGTTGCTAATGCAGCCCGCTCGGGCGCCGCTGCACGACCCCGCCGAATTGCACGGCGTCATTCCCACCGACACCCGCAAGCCCTTCGACGTGCGCGAGGTCATCAGCCGCATCGTCGATGGCAGCGAATTCGATGAGTTCAAGGCGCGCTACGGCAACACGCTGGTGTGCGGATTCGCCCATATCGAGGGCATGCCGGTGGGCATCGTCGCCAACAACGGCATCTTGTTTGCGGAGAGTGCCAACAAGGGCGCCCACTTCATCGAACTGTGCTGCCAGCGCAAGATCCCGCTGGTGTTCCTGCAGAACATTACCGGCTTCATGGTGGGCCGCAAGTACGAGAACGAAGGCATCGCCCGTGCCGGCGCCAAGATGGTCACCGCCGTGGCCTGCGCGCAGGTGCCCAAGTTCACCGTGATCATCGGCGGCAGCTTCGGCGCCGGCAATTACGGCATGTGCGGCCGGGCCTATTCGCCACGCTTCCTGTGGATGTGGCCGAATGCCCGCATCTCGGTGATGGGCGGCGAGCAGGCCGCCTCGGTGCTGGCGACGCTGCGCCGCGACGGCATCGAGTCCAAGGGCGGGCAGTGGAGCGCCGAGGAGGAAGAGGCCTTCAAGTCACCGATCCGCGAGCAGTATGAATCGCAGGGGCATCCCTACTACGCCAGCGCGCGGCTGTGGGACGACGGTGTGATCGACCCCGCCGATACGCGGCGTGTCCTGGCCCTGGGCCTGTCCGCGTCGCTGAACGCGGAGATTCCGGAGACCCGTTTCGGGGTCTTCCGCATGTGAAGATCCCGGGACTTGAACTGCCTGGATGGCCTCCATGACCGCTGCTTCCACGCCCATCGTCGCCCGCACTGCCACGAGCACTTCTACGAGCACTGTGGCAATGACAGCCGCAACGTCAGACATCCGTCTGCGCCCGCTGACCGCCGCCGACTCGCTGGAAGCCCTGACCGCGCTGCTGCATCAGTCCTATGCGTCGCTTGCGGCGCAAGGCTGGAACTTCACCGCAGTCGATCAGCCGGTGTCTCTCACTGCCAAGCGGGTGTCGGTCGGGCAATGCATCGTGGCCGAGCAGGAGCATGTGCCCGAGACTGTGTCCGGGAATGCGCCCGGTCGGTGGCGTCTGGTGGGCACGGTGATGGTGCGCGGCCCCTATCGACCCGGCGTGGACGCGTGGAGTCTGGATGCGCCCTGCTTCACCGAGGCAGGAACCGCCATCCTGTCGCAACTGGCGGTTCATCCGGATTGCCGGGGCAAAGGCCTTGGCGAGCGCCTGATGGATGCGGCCGAGGACTGGGCCCGGCGGGAGGGCTACACCGCCGTCGCACTGGACACCGCCATGCCGGCGATGGCTCTGCGTCAGCGCTATGAGCGCCGCGGCTATGCCCTGTTGGGGGACGTGCAGTGGGAAGGCAAGACCTACCGCAGCGTGCTGATGCGCAAGGCGCTGGGGCACGCGCCGCAAGCAGGAGCGGGTCAGGCATGAGGTCCGAGCGGACAGGCCTGCTGATGGCGACCCTCCTGGGAGCGCTGCTCGCGCTCTTCGGCCCGGCGCGTTCCGTCCACGCCCAGACGGAAGCCGTGCCAGCGTCCTCCGCCCGAGCCGTCCCCGTACGCACCGCAGGCCCGTGGGCGCCGGATCTGCGTGAGCGCATCGAGCGAGTGCCGGTGCGGGTCACCGATTCGGCCGGCCGTGTGGTGAGTGGCGATCTGCCGGTCACCGTCTTCCGTCCTGCCGGCCGCGGCCCCTTCCCGCTGGCCCTCATCAACCACGGACGTGACTGGCGCGAACGCGCCCGCTATGAGCGGCAGCGCTACGAATCGGCCGCGCGCTTCTTCGTCCGCAAGGGTTATGCGGTGGCGGTTCCCCTGCGGCTGGGATATGGAGAACTGGCCTCGGTCGGTGACCCTGAATCGAACCTGCGCTGTGACCAGCCCCGCTACACCGCTGCGCTGAATGCCGCAGGCCAGCAGGTGGCGGAAGTGCTGCGCTTCATGGCCGCGCAGCCGGACATCGACGCCTCCCGCACCGTGCTGGTCGGGCAGTCCGTGGGTGGGCTGGCCTCGCTCGCGGCGCTGGCCCAGCTGTCCGACACCGGGCGTGATGCCGGTGCCTCTTCGGCGGCTGGCGGCCGCGCGTCGGTCCTGGCCGTCGTCAACGTCTCCGGCGGCCACGGTGGCCGGCCCGATGCTGCCGCCAGTCCCTGCCGCCCCGATCTGCTGGAGCAGGAAATCGCCCGCCTGGGCAGCCTGCAACGGCTGGCGCCGCGTGCCGTCCCTACGCTCTGGCTCTATGCCGAGAACGACCATCTCTTCGGCACCCGCTGGCCCCGTCAGTGGGCACAGGCCTACCAGGCGGCCGGTGGCCGGATGAGCTGGCAGCTGCTGCCACCCGTCGGCCAGGAAGGCCACCGCCTCTTCACCGATGCCAACGACCAGTGGCAACCCGTCGTGGACAGCTTCCTGCGGCCCCTGGGCGTGGACCTGCCCGGCGCCCTGCTGTACCCGCCCGACCACGACACGGGCCGCGCGGATGTGGCGGACCTCTCCGCCTTGCCCGTGCCGACGCCGGAGCTGCAGCGCCTGTATCGCGCCTTCCTTGCCGCGCCGCTACCGCGGGCCTTCGCCATGAACGGCCAGTCGCGCTCCGCATTCGCCACCGGGGACGACGCGCCGTCCCGCGCCCTGGCCCGCTGCGAAGAGGGCGCCCAGGCCGAAGAACCCTGTCGCCTCTACGCGATCAACCGAACCGTTGTCTGGAGCCAGCCATGAGCCTGCCCCCCCTGCCTCCCACCACCACGCTGCGGCTGTCCCGCGAGGGGGCGGTGGCCCATGTCACCCTGGCCCGGCCCGATGTGCGCAATGCCTTCAACGACGTCGTCATCCAGGAGCTGACGCAGACCTTCGAGGCGCTGGGCCAGGACACTTCGCTGCGCGCCGTGGTGCTGGCTGCGGAAGGCAAGGCCTTCTGCGCCGGCGCCGACCTGAACTGGATGAAGGCCATGGCCGGCTACAGCTGGGAGGACAACCATGCCGATGCGTCCCGCCTGGCGCAGATGCTCTGGACCCTCTACAACTGCCCGGTGCCGGTGATCGCCCAGGTGCAGGGCGACGTCTACGCCGGCGGCGTGGGCCTGGTGTCGGTGTGCGACATCGTGGTGGCCGTGGACACGGCGGGGTTCTGCCTCTCCGAGGCCAAGCTGGGTCTGCTGCCGGCGACCATCGCCCCGTATGTCGTGAGGGCGATGGGAGAACAGGCTTCCCGGCGATACTTCGTCACCGCTGAACGGTTCTCCGCGGCCGAGGCGCACCGCCTGGGCCTGGTGCATGCGCTGGCCACCGCCGAGACGCTGGAAGAGACCGTTCAGGGGCTGTGCAACGCCGTGGTGGCCAATGGCCCAATGGCCGTGCGGGCCTGCAAGCGGCTGGTGCAGGACGTGGCGCATGCGCCGCTGACCCAGGCGCTGCGGGACGACACCGCCCGCCGCATCGCCGATATCCGCGCCAGCGCGGAAGGCCGCGACGGTGTGCAGAGCTTTCTCAACAAGTCCCGCCCCGCCTGGCTGGGCTGATGTCCAGGCCTCTGGCAGGTCGCGACCCAGCGCCTCGCCCGGGACCGGTGACCTTCTGATGTCCGTTTTCCATGTCTGAAGCAGTACAACACGACTGGCAACGCCGCAGCCTCCGCGCGGTGTGGCATCCCTGCACCCAGATGGCGCGCGCCGAGCGCGTGCCACCGCTGCCGATTGCTCGCGGCGAAGGGCCCTGGCTGTACGACCACCAGGGCCGCCGGTATTTCGATGCCAACAGCTCCTGGTGGGTGAATCTCTTCGGCCATGCGGATCCGGCGCTGAACGCCGCCATCAAGCATCAGCTCGACACCCTGCCGCATGTGATGCTGGCCGGCTGCACCCACGAGCCGGCCGTGCGGCTGGCCGAACGCCTGTCCGCCCGCACCGGCGGCGTGCTGGGCCATCTGTTCTTCGGCAGCGACGGGGCCAGTGCGGTGGAGATCGCGCTGAAGCAGAGCTTTCACAGCTGGCGCAACCGGGGCCGGGACACCAAGCGCGAATTCGTGTGCCTGAAAAACGGCTATCACGGCGAGACCATCGGCGCCCTGGCGGTGACCGATGTCGCGGTCTTCCGCGATGCCTACGACCCGTTGCTGATGCAGGCCCACATCGTGACCTCGCCGGACCAGCGCCTGGGCAATGAGCAGCAGGCGCTGGACGACCTGCGGGCCCTGCTGAGCGAGCGGGCCCACCATGTCGCAGCGGTGATCGTCGAGCCGCTGGTGCAAGGCGCCGCCGGCATGGTGATGCATGCGCCGTCCTATCTTCGCCAGGTGCGGGCGCTGTGCCGCGAATTCGACGTGCACCTGATCGCCGATGAGATCGCCGTGGGCTGCGGCCGCACCGGCACCTTCTTCGCGTGGGACCAGGTGGCTCCGGCATCGGCACAGGACTGGCCCGACTTCCTGCTGCTGTCCAAAGGCATCACCGGCGGGACGATGCCGCTGTCCCTGGTGCTGACCACCGACGAGGTCTACCAGGCCTTCTGGTCGGACGACGTGGCGCGCGGCTTCCTGCATTCCCACAGCTACACCGGCAACCCGCTGGCCTGCGCCGCGGCCAATGCGGTGCTGGACCGCTTCGATGCCGGCCAGCTCACCGCCAACCAGCAGCAGGCCGGTCTGCTCACTGCGGCCTTTGCGCCGCTGGCGTCGCATCCGCAGGTGTCGCATCTGCGGCAGCGGGGCACAATCCTGGCGTTCGACGTCACAACGAAGGTCGAGCGTTTTTCCGAACGCTTCCACCTCGCCGCTCGCGAGCACGAACTGCTGATCCGCCCCATCGGCCAGACCGTCTACCTGATGCCGCCCTACCTCATCGATGAAGGCGCGGCGGCCTTCCTGGCCGGTGCGGTGCAGGCCTCGCTGGAGGAGGTCCTGCATGCTGCTTGATCACCTGCAGGCCAAGCTGGATGACCTGCGTGCGCAGAGCCTGACGCGCTTCACGCGGGTGGCGGAGACGGGCACCGCGCCGCGCCAGATCGTGCGCGGCGCAGATGGCCTGGCCCGTGAGCTGCTGATGTTCTGCAGCAATGACTATCTGGGTCTGGCCGCGCATCCCGAGATTGCGCAGGCGCTGGCCGAGGGCGCGCAGATCTATGGCGGCGGCTCCGGCGCCTCGCCGCTGGTGAGCGGCCATTCGCGGGCGCACCATGAGGTGGAGAGCCAGTTGGCCGATTGGTTCTCGCCCTGGATCCCCAACGCCAAGGCCATCGGCTTTTGCACCGGCTACATGGCCAATCTGGCGGTGGTGGCGACCCTGGGGGATGCGCAGGCGGAGATCTTCAGTGAGACGCTGAACCATGCGTCGCTGATCGACGGCACCCGGCTGGCAAAGGCCACGGTGACCCGCTATGCCCATGTGGACCTGGAGGACCTGCGAGCACGGCTGGCGGCCAGCACCGCCCGCATCAAGCTGATCGTCACCGATGCCGTGTTCAGCATGGACGGCGACATCGCGCCGCTGCCGGGCCTGCTGGCCCTGGCCGAGGCATTCGATGCCTGGCTGATCGTGGACGATGCGCATGGCTTCGGCGTGCTGGGCGCCTCCGGCGCGGGCGCGGTGGAGCATTTCGGTCTGCGCAGTGAGCGGCTGATCGTCATGGGGACGCTGGGCAAGTCGGCCGGGCTGGCGGGCGCCTTTGTGGTGGCCCATGCCACCATCACCGACTACCTGCTGCAAGCGGCCCGCAACTACATCTTTTCCACCGCCTCACCGCCTGCGGTCGAGCATGCGCTGCTGACCAGCTTTTCCCTGATTCGCGGTTCGCAAGGGCAGCAGCGGCGCGAGCAGCTCACGGCCCTGCAGGCGCGCCTGCGCCAGGGCATGACGGCGCTGCTGGACCGGCATCCGGCCCTGCCGTGGCGCCTGGCGCCTTCCAGTACACCCATCCAGCCGCTGATCATCGGTGGCAATGCGGAGGTCATGGCGCTGGCGGCGGCCCTGGAGCAGAAGGGCCTGCGAGTGCCCGGCATCCGTCCGCCGACGGTGCCCAAGGGCGAGGCGCGCCTGCGCGTCACCCTGTGCGCCACCCACACGAACGACGACGTTGACCGGCTGCTGGCCGCTCTGGAGGACTGCGCATGAGCGCCACGCCATCCCAAGGACTTTTCAACGGGTTCTTCATCACCGGCACCGACACGGAAATCGGCAAGACCTGCATCACCGCCGGCCTGACCCATGCCTTCCAGCAACTGGGCCGGCGCGTGGCGCCGATCAAGTCGCTGGCCGCCGGGCAGGCCCTGGACGCGCAGGGGCACTGGGTCAACGAGGATGTGGCTCAGCTGCATGCCGCGCAGACCCTGGGCCTGACCCTGGACGAAGTCGGCCCGCTGCAATTCCGCGAACCCTGCGCGCCGCACATCGCCGCCCGGCTGGAAGGCCGGAGCATCGATCGCGAGGCCTTGCTCGCCGCCCTCCAGGCCACCGCCGCCAAGGCCGACCTGACGCTTGTCGAAGGCGTCGGCGGCTTCCGCGTGCCGCTCACCGACACCTGGGACACCGCCGACCTGGCCGTGGACCTGGGCCTGCCGGTGGTGCTGGTGGTGGGGCTGCGCCTGGGCTGCATCAACCATGCGCTGCTCACCGCCGAGGCCATCCTCGCGCGCGGCCTGCGCCTGGCAGGCTGGGTGGCCAACACCGCCGACCCGCACCAACCCCATGTGGCGGACAATCTGTCCGCATTGAGCGCGCGCCTGGACCCGATCGCGGGCGGGCCGTGCTGGGGCCATGTGCCCCGACTGACCGATCCCTCTCCTGCGGCCGTGGCCGCGCATCTCCAGCAGCCTCGGCTGCTGAACGCCTTGAAAGCATGACGATGAAGCAGACCGTCAACCAGATCCAGACGCTGACGCCCACCACCGACGAGCAGCGCCGCAACGCCAAGCCCTGGACGGTGAATGAGATCGCAGCCCTGTTCGAGCTGCCCTTCAATGACCTGCTCTTCCGCGCGCAGCAGGTGCACCGCGAGCATTTCGATGCGAATGCGGTGCAGCTGTCCACGCTGCTGTCCATCAAGACCGGCGGCTGCGAGGAGGATTGCAAGTACTGCCCGCAGTCGGCGCATTTCGACACCGGCCTGAAGGCGGAGAAGCTCATTCCGCTGGAGGAAGTGCTGGAAGCCGCCCGGGCCGCCAAGGCCAGCGGCGCCACGCGCTTTTGCATGGGGGCCGCCTGGCGTTCGCCCAAGGAGCGTCATCTGGAGGCCATCGGCGAGATGATCTCCGAGGTCAAGGCCATGGGCCTGGAGACCTGCCTGACCGCCGGCATGCTGGGGGACGGCCAGGCCGAGCAACTGCGTGACGCGGGCCTGGACTACTACAACCACAACCTGGACACCTCGCCGGAGTTCTACGGCCAGATCATCACCACCCGCACGTACCAGGACCGTCTGGACACGCTGGACCGTGTGCGCGGCGTGGGCCTGAAGGTGTGCTCGGGCGGCATCGTGGGCATGGGCGAAACCCGTCGCCAGCGCGCCGGCCTGATTGCGCAACTGGCCAATCTGGATCCCTATCCGGAATCGGTGCCCATCAACAACCTGGTGCAGGTGGAAGGCACGCCGCTGGCCGGCACCGAGGCGCTGGACCCGTTCGAGTTCATCCGCACCATCGCCGTGGCCCGCATCACCATGCCGCGTGCCATGGTCCGCCTGTCGGCCGGCCGCGAGGAGATGCCCGAGACGATGCAGGCGCTGTGTTTCCTGGCCGGCGCCAACAGCATGTTCTACGGCGACAAGCTGCTGACCACCAGCAATCCGCAGGCGGAGAAGGACCGCAAGCTGATCGACCGGCTGGGCATGCACTGCGCGACCGAGGCGGACTTGAGCGCGGACGCATCGCATTCGGACGCAGGCTCAGCCGCATGTGCAAAGGCCGACAGTGCCGGCGCATCGGCCGCCTGCGGCCACCGCCACTGAGGGCTGAACGGGTCGAACGACCCAGGCCGCGTCGGGCGGCCCGATTCCCGACCACCACCACCGGAGCGTGCCGGCAGCCGCAGCCACAAGCGGCGGCGCGCCAGGCACCCGGGGCTTGAGGAGACAACCTTGTTCAAGAAGATCCTGATTGCCAACCGCGGCGAGATCGCCTGCCGCGTGGCCGCCACGGCCCGGCGCCTGGGCGTGAAGACCGTTGCGGTCTACAGCGACGCCGATGCGCAGGCCCGCCATGTGCGGGTCTGTGACGAAGCGGTCCACGTGGGCGGCGCCGCGCCGCGTGACAGTTATCTGCAATGGCAGCGCATCCTGGAGGCGGCCCGCAGCACCGGTGCGGAAGCGGTGCATCCGGGCTATGGCTTCCTGAGCGAGAACGAGGAATTCGCCCAGGCCTGCGCCGAGGCGGGCCTGGTGTTCATCGGCCCGCCGCCGTCGGCCATCCGGGCGATGGGGCTGAAGGCGGAATCCAAGCGTTTGATGGAACAGGCCGGCGTGCCGCTGGTGCCCGGTTATCACGGGGCCGACCAGGACCCGGCGCTGCTGCGTCGGGAGGCGGCGCGCATCGGGTATCCGGTGCTGATCAAGGCCAGCGCCGGTGGCGGTGGCAAGGGCATGCGGGCGGTGCATCGCGATGAGGAGTTCGATGCGGCGCTGGCTTCGTGCAAGCGTGAGGCGATCAGCAGTTTCGGCGATGACGCGGTGTTGATCGAGCGTTATGTGCAGCGTCCGCGGCACATCGAGATCCAGGTGTTTGGCGATGCGCACGGCGAGTGCGTGTATCTCTTCGAGCGCGATTGCTCGGTGCAGCGGCGCCATCAGAAGGTGCTGGAAGAAGCACCGGCGCCCGGCATGACGGCCGAGCGGCGCGCCGAGATGGGTGCTGCCGCGGTGGCGGCGGCGCGTGCGGTGGGGTATCAGGGCGCAGGCACCGTGGAGTTCATCGCGGAGCAGGACGGGCGCTTTTACTTCATGGAGATGAACACCCGGCTGCAGGTGGAGCATCCGGTGACCGAGGCCATTACCGGGCTGGACCTGGTGGAGTGGCAACTGCGCGTGGCGGCGGGAGAGCCACTGCCGATGCGGCAGCAGGACCTGCGCATTCAGGGGCATGCGATCGAGGCGCGCATCTGCGCCGAAAATCCGGATGGCGGCTTCCTGCCGGCCACTGGACGGCTGTCGGTGGCGCGGTGGCCCGAGCATGTGGCCTTCCGTCCGGCGGATGTGCGCATCGACTCGGGCGTGGGGGAGGGCGATGAGATCAGCCCCTATTACGACTCGATGATCGCCAAGCTGATCGTGCATGGCGACACGCGTGAGCAGGCGCTGGCCCGGTTGGATGCGGCGCTGCGGGACACGCATATCGTGGGGCTGCAGACGAATGTGGCGTTTTTGCGGCGCTGTGCGGCGACCGCGTCGTTCACCGGCGCGGATCTGGACACCGCCTTGATCGAGCGGGAGCGGGACGTGCTGTTCGATCAGCCCGGCCTGCCGGTGGTGCAAGCCGCTGCTGCCGTGGTGGCGCATACGCTGGCCGAGGAAGGCCTGACGGAAAGCGCCGATCCCTGGAGTCGTCGTGATGGCTGGCGACTGTTTGGCGCGGCGCAGCGGCGGTTTGAGCTGGAGATCCATGGCGACCATCAGACGGTGCTGCTGGCGCGTCACCATCACGGTAGCCAGACGCTGACGGTGGCGGGGCAGACCTTGCCGCTGAGCCTGCGCTCGGACGGTCTTGAGCACCACGAGCTGTTCCTGGACGGCCAGCGGGTTCGGGTGCGGACCTACAAGGTGGGTGAGCAGGTGGCGGTGTTCGGCGCGGACGGCTCGGCCCTGGTGACCGAGGTGGATGTGCTGGCGCATGCGGGCCAGAGCAGCGGCGAGGGCGGTCGTCTGAGTGCGCCGATGCCGGGCAAGCTGATTGCGTTTCTGGCGCAGCCCGGGGAGGCCGTGACGAAGGGTCAGCCGCTGGCGGTGATGGAGGCCATGAAAATGGAACACACGATCACCGCACCGCGGGATGGGGTGGTGGACGAGTTGTTGTTTGCAGTCGGGGATCAGGTCGGGGACGGTGCCGAGCTGCTTCGTCTGCGGGCGCAGGGCTGAAGGAGTCGTCGATGAATGCGATGTTCAATCGCTCGTCCGGGTCGCTACCGAGCCGGGTCACACTCGTGGATGTGGGGCCGCGGGATGGGCTGCAGAACGAGAAGGCCCAGGTCGGGACGGCCGAGAAGGCGCAGCTCGTGGGGATGTTGCAGGCGGCAGGGCTGAAGGAGATCGAGGTCACCAGCTTCGTGTCGCCCAAGTGGATCCCGCAGATGGCCGACAACACCGCCGTGATGGCGGCGGTGGAGCGGCGGCCCGGCGTGCGCTACAGCGTGCTGGTGCCCAATATGAAAGGGCTGGAGGCCGCCCTGCCGACGCGGCCGGACGAGGTGGTGGTGTTTGCCGCGGCGTCGGAGGCGTTTTCGCAGAAGAACATCAATTGCTCGATCGCGGAGAGCATCGAGCGGTTCGCTCCGGTGGTGGCGGCTGCGCATGAGGCAGGCTTGAAGGTGCGGGGGGCGTTGTCCTGCGCGGTGGGGTGCCCGTATCAGGGCGCCGTGTCACCCGATGAGGTGGACCGGGTGGCGGGGTTGCTCCGGTCGGTGGGGGTGGACCATCTCGGCGTGGCCGACACCATCGGGGTGGGGACGCCGCGTCAGGTTCAGGCTGCGATGGAACGGGCGCTCAAACACTTCCCGTTGGTGGAGGTGAGCGGGCATTTCCACGATACCTATGGGCAGGCGTTGACCAACATCTACGCTTGTCTGGAAATGGGCATTCACAGTTTCGACGCTAGCGTGGCAGGGCTGGGGGGCTGCCCTTACGCAAAGGGCGCCACAGGGAATGTGGCGACCGAGGACGTGGTGTTCATGCTCCACGGGTTGGGGATCGAGACAGGCATTGACCTCGATCTGCTGGTGGACGCTGGGGCGTTTATCTCGGGAGTGCTGGGGCGGCCGCCCGCCTCTCGCGTAGGCCGCGCGGTGCTGGCCAAAAGGCAAGGGTGAGGGCGCGGGTTCTTTGACTGCGCTCGGATCAGGAAGGCGGGGGGCCCTTCCCCTCCATGTCCCTTCTGTCCGGCTTCGCCGGCCATTCATTCCTTGACTTCCGGGGAAGGGCCCCCCGCCTTCCTGATCCCGGCATCGTGAACTGCTGAGAGTGGGGGAGTGGTGCGGTGCGGTGCGCTGCTGCGCTGAATCAAGGCTCCACTTTTGGGTCTGCAGCCGTCGCAGTGGCCACAGGCGCCTCGGAGCGGGCTTGCAGCGCGAGGCGTACAGCGGCGGCCAGAGGATGCTCCGGGCCAGCATGCTGCTCGATCGCCGCAAGAAAGCCGGGCAGGTCCCGAAGGGCCAACGGCACGGTCATCGGCCATGTCGAGGCGGGGACTGGGACTCGCAGGTAGCGCATCCGCAACAACGATGCCGGCGACACCGACGGGATGTCTCCCCACTTCACCGTCTTGTACGCACCCCAGGCATTGAAACCGCGCAAGCCCTCCGGCAACACCCGCACCGGGTAGGCCAGCACCACCACAAGGTCGACCAACGCCAGCAGGGCGCCCAGGCCCAGCGGCAACGCCATGACCCGAATCAATGCCGGGACAGACGGGAACGCCCCCGTCCGATACTGCGCCAGCGCTTCCACGCCCACCGTCACCACCCACAACACACCCGCCAACCAGGCGCAGGTCCTCAGCAAAGGGGCCAGGCGCAGGTGAAAAGACATCGGGGACGAAGGCAAGACAGACATCGCAGCGATCGATTGAGAAAGTGCGCGCATGTTAGAACCCGTTGTCGCGCATGGGCGTATCCGCCACGGCAGCGATGGAAACAGCGAGTAGCACGCACGCTTTCAAGTCCTCTCAGATCGAGACTCTTGGGGACGGTCTGCATCAAAGTATCAGGCGTGCGCGGCCTTCGCCTGTTCCGTGCGATGAAAGCATGCCGCTCCACACTGCAGTCCCTGCAACATTTCGCGACGTCTTCGACCGAGGTAGCTTCGTCGGCTGACACTATTTGTCGGGCCTGACAAAAACCGGCGGCCTCGCAAGCCACGGTGTCTCCTCTTTGTAGTTCTTTAGGCGTGGTTTTCAGTACGTCAGAGGAACTGGTAGCTACCACTTTGTTGCCAAACGCAACCGGCACGCTCCCTGCAAGAAATACCGGGAAATACCTCCCGGGGTGCGTGATCGCGCGCCACCGGGGTTTGATCCTTCGGACTTGCAGGAGCGCATATGCGCAACAACGTATCAGAGACCGACCACAAGTTGGCGTGTCCGCCCCCGCCCTCCCTCGCGCGAGGCCTGGTGGCCAGTGCTGTCATCGCCCTGAGCGCCGTCGGCGTGCTGGCAGGCTGCGGCGGCGGATCGTCCTCTTCGTCGGACCCTAATACCAATCCGTCCGCCGGTACGCCGGCCCCTGCGCCGGTGCCAGCCCCCGCGCCCGCACCGGCAGCCTCCGGCCCGGAGACGGAACCGGAACTGCCGCCGGTATCGACCGTGCCTCCCGCCACTGGCACGCTGCCCACCGGCAATGGCAACAGCGCCGCGACGCCGTCCCTGCCCACCTCGTTGCAGTTGCCCACCGGGATCGACATCAGCAAGCCCGGCACGACCCTGAAGGTGGCCGCCGCCACGTCCAGCGCGACCGAGAACAACAACAACGGGCCCGACAAGGCCGTGGATGGCAGCCTGACCACTCGCTGGGCCAGCGCGCCGGACGATGCCGCCTGGATCCAGTTCGACCTCGGCGCCAAGACCCCCATCGGCTATATGCAGCTGGTCTGGGAGAACGCCTATGGCAAGGAGTACTCGATCCTTGTCTCCGACGACGGCCAGACCTGGTACCAGCTGCGCTATGTGGCCGGCGGCAAGGGCGGCACGGAAGAGTTCTTCAACCTCAATGCCAACGTCCGCTACGTGAAGATCCAGGGCGTGGCCCGGGCCACGCAGTACGGTTATTCCCTGTTCGAGGTCAGCTTCAAGTCCCCCGGCAGCGACAACACGCTGGCCTCGGTGACGACCTCGGCCATCCCCACGCCGCCCGTCGGCGCGTCGGTGATGACCCCGCCCATCACGGCGCCGCTGGAACAGGTGCAGTTCAGCCTGCCCGACGGCACGCTGGTGACCCGCTTCGGCTTCGTCGGCCGCTCGCGCCATGCCCGTGAGCGCGGTGAAGACTGGGCCGAAATCGGCTACGGCACCAACGATACGGTCGATGCCAATGGCAAGCCGCGCGACAAGGGCCCCGGCGCCTACCTGAACTTCATCGCCAACTACTTCAAGAACCGCACCTGGGGCGTGGAGTTCATCGACAACAGCCGCGTGGCCGGCGTCACGAAGCCCCGCATCATCATCAACCAGTACTACCAGCAGGCGCAGCGCGGTGGCGGTCATTCGTTCTTCCGCCGCTTCGACGATCCGGGGGTGACTGGGTACGGCTGGATGTCGCCCGGCCAACTGCTGGACAACACCACCTACACCGACGGCTTCAAGGACCTGACCTCCTGCCCCGTGGTGCCCAAGCCGCCCGAAGGCGCACTGGCCAAGCCCAATACCGGCTACAACGGTGTGATCGGCGCCAATGACGGCTGCTCGGTGGTGCTGGATACAGTGCCCGGCTATCGCGACATTTCCGCCGACGCCAACGGCGTGCTGGTGCCCAACGGCAAGAACGTGGCCTCCCGCAATCTGAAGGTGGGCGATGCCATCGAGTTCACGGGCTCGTTCTTCTCCAGCCGAGCCGCCATGGACGCCATCGGCGACAACGGCAACTTCCGCTACTACACCAACGAAGTGACCTACGTGGTGGGCAGCGGACTGCGGCCCTGGTACGGTGTGCAGCCGCGTCTGCTGAATGCGCCGCTGCCGGAAGAAACACTGCTGGGCGGCACCGGCTCCATCTCCTACGACTACGCCGACAACGCCACCTTCATGTTCCAGCAGCCGAGCACGCAGATCGGCATGCAGAACATGCAGCGCTTCACCGAAGGCCGCCGCTGGATCCACACCAACATGTGGACCGGTGACCACAATGAAGCCGGCAATGACCGCAATACCGCCGGCGTGGGTCTGCAAGGCCCGCGCTTCAACCAGTCCACCTGCTTTGCCTGCCACATCAACAACGGGCGCGGCCTGGCGCCTCAGGTGCTGAACCAGCGCCTGGACACGATGGCCGTGCGCACCGCCGCCGTGGATGCCAACGGCAAGCAGGTGCCGCACCCGACCTACGGCCTGGCGGTCCAGATGAACGCCCGTTCGCTGACCACCGGTGCGCCGCAGGACTGGGGCATGGCCGTTCGCGTGGCCGGCTTCGACACCAAGACCGTCACCCTGGCCGACGGCACGGCCGTGACGCTGAGCAAGCCGCGGGTGAGCTTCGACGGCCCGACGCCGGCCGTGTTCTCGCTGCGCGCCGCGCAGCCGATGATCGGCATGGGTCTGCTGGAAGCGATTCCGGATGCGGACATCCTGGCCCGTGTGCGCAGCACGCCGGATGAGGACGGCGTGAAGGGTCAGGCCAACCTGGTCTATGACCCGGAAACCGGCGCGGTGCGGGTGGGACGTTACGGCTGGAAGGCCGCCAAGGTCAGCCTGCGTCACCAGTCCGCCAATGCCGCCCTGCTGGACATGTCGGTCACCTCGCCGCTCTACCCCAACCGCGATTGCCTGGCCGGCCCGGCCCAGTGCAACAAGAACAAGGTGGAGAAGGGCCTGTCTGAAGCCGATCTGCAGCTGATCACCCGCTACGTGGGCCTGCTGGGCGTGCCCGCCCAGCGCAGCCTGACCAGCGGATTCCCCAAGGGCGTGACGCCGTTGCCCTACCTGGATGTGAATCCGACGCAGGTGGCCGCCGGCGCCAAGGTGTTCGCTTCCATCCGCTGCACGGCCTGCCACGTGGCGGAGATGAAGACCGGCCTGGGCACCGAACTGGCGGAAAACCGCAACCAGACCATCCGTCCCTACACCGACCTGCTGCTGCACGACATGGGCAGCGACCTGGCCGACAACCTGGTGGAATCCCAGGCCGCCGGCAACCAGTGGCGCACCTCGCCGCTGTGGGGCATCGGCTACACGGAATACGTGGCGGGCACCGGCGTGAAGGTGGGCTATCTGCATGACAGCCGCGCCAGCACCCTGACCGAGGCCATCCTGTGGCACGGCGGTGAAGCAGCGGCCAGCCGTCAGCGCTTCGTCAACCTCAGCACGTCGGACCGCAAGGCGCTGATGGCCTTCCTGAATTCACTCTGACGATACGGCTCGGGCCGTCGGCAAGCGCCGCGGCCCGTGGCCTCCAAGGCGGCTTCGGCCGCCTTTTTCTTTATGGCGCGCTCTTCACCGGATGCGCGCCATCCTCCCGCTTCACAGCAGCCTGAATCGCCCGCACCGCCATCGACAGACGCTGGTCCAGCGAGCCCGACACCTCAACAAACGGCACGTTCCTGTCCGAGAGTTCCTGCCGGTAGCGCGCCTGCTGCATCAGCCGGGAGTCCGCCGCCTGCCGGGTGCCGTCCTGCTCGAACGGAATGTCGGTGTCGCACAGCACGGTCAGGGTGTAGCGGCGCTCGGCCGCTGCGCTGAGAACGGGGTCCACCTGGCCAAACATCCACTCGCTGTACAAACGCGTGGTGAGCGGCGTGGTGTCGCAGATCAGGCAGCCCTGCGCGCGCTGCGCCTGCTGCACCTCATGCGCGATCTGCGTGCTGCCGATGAGCGCCATGTCCTCAAAGCTCAGGCGTCCCGCCTGCTGCTCCCACAGCGTGCGCCCGAATTCCGGCACCCAGGCCGTGTTCAGCGACTGCGCCAGTGCACGGGCCAGGGTGGTCTTGCCGGTGGACTCCCCGCCCAGCAGCGCGATGCGGGGCATGAAGTCGGCGAATACTTCCGGACTCAGCAGATGCCGATGGGCCAGCGGGTCCCTTCGCACCTGCGTGCCCGAGACGGGCACCTGCACTCGATGCAGGTCGACGCAGACATGGCGCACCGGTGCTCCGAACACCTGTGACAGGACCGCGGCAAAGCCGTCGCCATACGTTTCGCTGGTGAAGACCGCCTGGACCGGGCCTCCAAACAGATCCAGCATCAATCCGGCGACGAAGTGGCGATGCACGTCTCCAGGGGCGTCGTCCGCGGGAATCTGCCGGGGCGCAACGCCATGGTCATGACACAAACGCGAAAGATGTTCAGGGTCCAGGACATGGCAGCGCAGCGCCGGAAAACGTGCAGCCAGCCAGGCCGCACGTCGTTCCCGGTCCAGGCCGGGGAAGCCGGGCTCGGTGTAGCTCAGCACCACCAGCTCGTCGCAGTGCTGCTGCGCGTGCTGGATCAGGTGTTCGTGCCCGAGATGCAGAGGGCAGAACTTGCCCACCACCAGGCCGCGCGGGAACCGTCGCGGAAGGACGTGCGGGCCGCTCATGCGAGAGGGCCCGCAGGCACCGATGCCATGGCCGTGCTCATCCCGCCGGGTGCGGACTCAGCAGCCCGGCTCTGCGCGCGATACAGGCGTCGCCAGGTCCACCACCCATACCAGGCATTGATCCAGTAAGCGGCATAGAGCAGCGACGTGAGCCACAGCCCCCGGCTCGCATACAGCGGCACCGACAAGGTGTTCACGACCACCCACACCGGCCAGTTCTCCAGCCGACGACGCAGCAGAAAGATCTGTGCCACCACGCTCAAGGCCAGCACCGCCGAATCGAGGAAGGGCGCATAGGCATCGGTCAGGCGACCCAGCAGCCATCCATATCCGCCGGTCACCGCCACCGACATCAGCACGGCGACCGTCCATTCGCGACGCGTCGTGCGGCTGATCGGTTTCGAAGCACCCCCCTGGCCGCGCTGCCAGTGCCACCAGCCCAGCACGCTGGTGACGAGGAAAAAGCCCTGCAGCGTCACGTCGGCATAAAGCGCCACCTGGAAGAAGGTGACGGCAAAGAGCACGCAACCCACGATGCCGGTCCACCAGGTGTGCACGCTGTTGCGGGCCGCCAGCAGGATGGACAGGGTGGTGAAGGCGCTGGCGCTGAGTTCGATCGGATCGGTCATGGCCCGCAGGCCTCCAGGTCGGATGTGTATTGCAGAACCTTGTCGTCCGCCTGCAGCGGGGCCAGGGCGACGGGGAGCGGGCCCAGCAGCGCAGTCAATGCACCGGTGAGAGCAGGTCCCTGGTCAAGAGCCGCCGCAGGCACACGCAGCTGCAGCGATCCGTCGGCGTGCTGATGCAGCGCATATTGCGTCAGCGGCCACGGCGCCAGGGCATGGGTCACGTCGATGTTGTTGATCCAGCGCGCATCAAACGTCCGGAAGCGAACCGGTGCCCGCCCCATCAAGCCCTTGAGCACCGGGCCTTGCGGCGTGTGGACCAAAGCGGCGTGGTCCCCGGTGCGGTAGCGCAGCAGCGGCAGGCAAAAATTGAAGCCACCGGTCAGCGTGATTTCCCCGCGCTCTCCGTCCGGCACGGGATGCCCCTCGTCATCGAGGATCTCCACATAGAGCCGCGGCTGCAGCAGCAGGTGTCCGCCCAGCGCCGGGTCGAACACGGCGATCGGCCCGGCTTCGTTCATCGAGTAGAGGTCCAGCACCGGGCATTCGAAACGTTGCGCCAGCGCCTGCCGCAGGCCGGTGGACAGCGTCATGCCGACCGACAGCAGCGCACGCGGGCGGCAGGTCAGGGGCAGCGTCAGCAGCTCCCCGAAGGACAGCGGATCTCCGGCGATCACCTCCGGCGCCAGCGCATCCAGGTAGGTGGTGCGGTCGTCCGGATGACGCCAATCGCCGGGATGCAGATTGATCTTGGCCAGTCCCGATTCATCCATCAGCGGCGTGACGCTGACGTAGGTGAAGCAGCGCTGCTGCATGCCCAGCAGCACCACGCCCACCTGGCCGCGCCGGTGATGCGGCTGCACCGCCACGCGCCGCAGCGCCCGCAGGTGAAACGCCAGGTAGCGCGCGGCCACCACCGGATGCGAGGCAATCAGCAGCGGGGTCCCGGTCGTGCCCGTGGTGCGGAAGTTGATCATCCGGTCGACCGGGACCGGGTCCGGCACAAAGCGGGCAATGTCGGCGGCCAGATCGGCGCGGCGGGTGGTGGGCAGGGCGTCGAATCCGCCCGACAGTGTGGGCAGCTCGCGGTAGGCCGGCACCTCCCGGCAGGTCTGGGCCACGAAGTCGTCCAGCCAGTCCGGCCGGCCGCCGGGTGGCCAGCCGACGTCAGCGTTTTGCACGTCCGCCACGAAGTCCCGCAGCGCCTCCACCTCCGCCGCCAGCAACCGGGGCCCGCTCTGGTTGGTGAAGCGCGGCGCGGCCGGATGCTCCCGCAGGAAGTCCAGCATGCGCTGGCCCGCCTCGGTGAGCGTGGGACAGAAGGCCAGGTCCTCCTCGCGCAGCGGCATGCCGGTCACTCGCGGGTCCACTTGTCGGCCGAGGCCTCGGCCGCCTTCTTGACCAGCGCCTCGCGAATCTCACGCGCCCGTGCCTGCGCCGCCTTGCTGGCTTCCAGCAGACGCCGCCGCTCGGTGGCGCTGAGGGCGGACAGGCGGTCAGCGGCCTGCGCCGCAGTTTCTCCGTCGGGGCGCAGATCCAGCCGCGCCAGCACCACCCGCACCAGTTCCTCGCGGCGGTCCGGATCCTTCAGATAGGTCGGCACCGGGGCGAGCCCGGCCAGCTCGTGGGCCGTGTCGTCCAGCACATGGAGCAGGGCGGCGCGCGGCAGGCGGCTGGACGCGAAGCTGTCGTCGGCGAGCAGCCACGCCATGACCAGCGCCATGCGCAGCCGCGGCAGATCGGCGCTGCGCCCTTCGAATCGACGCAGCTCCTGCAGCGAGGCACGTCCCGGGCCGCGGGCCAGCAGGTCGTTGACGACGGCGGCCACGTGCACCTGCCCGCCCTTGTCGGTCCGCGGCTCGTCCAGGAAGTCCGGCGGCAGGTCCGTCAGGCGGCGCAGCAGGGTGTCGAGCGGGGGGCCGGGCAGCAGCATGAGGGTGGGGCAGTCAGGCCTGCGCGGGAGCAGGCGATGAAGGGGCATTGTCGCAAATCGGGCGTGATCGGACGTCGAAGCTGCGGAGCTCGCGCAAGCGGCGGAATCCATGGAAGGCGTACATCCCGCGGTGCACGCGATCACCCGTAATGCCGGCGCGCAAAGCCCCGTGCAAAGCCCAGCAGGTCTTCCAGGTCTCGGATGGCATGGATCTCCCAGCCCTGCTGCTTACGTGCGCGCCGAAGGCACTCCAGGGCCTGCGCCTGCCAGCCGGAGGTCATCTGTTCCCAGCCTTCCGGCAGTTGCAGCGCCATGCTGCCACCGCCGCCGGCTGCCGACAGCGCGCGGGCGGAGATGTCCCATCCGTCGTTGCCCCGTTCATCGCGGTCGAACATCGTGCTGATGCCGTCGTCGGAGATCATCAGCACATGGGTCAAGCGGCTGCGCGCACGGGCGGTGAGATAGGTCTCGCGCAGGCGGTGGATCGGAAAGGCGGTACCGCCGCCGTAAAAGCCGGTGAGGATGCGCAGGATCGCCGCTTCATCGCGCACAAAGCCGTCGGTGTGCATCTCCTGCTGCTTGCCGCTCCAGAGCGTCACCTGCACCCGGGCCCCGGCCCGCAGCGCCGACAGCGCGATGACGGCGCCGGCCAGGCTCGGATAGGACACCCGCACTTGCGGATTGGGCATCGAGCCCGAGCTGTCCACATACAGGTCCAGATCGATGGGAGTTTTCACCGGCAGGGGGCTCGGGTCCTCGCCATAGTGGCGCTGCACCGTGGTCACGCCCGGGATGACGCGGGGCGACACCAGCACGCTCTGCAGCGGATCGATCAGGTCCACCGCATCCCCGATGTCCCAGGGGTCCAGGCCTTCCACGAGCGGCTCGGGGCGTCCGGGGCGGCTGCGGCGCGGGAATGGAATCAGGTGGGGCAGGGCGCGCTGGCGGTAATAGCGGACGGCGGCTTCATGGTCGTCGATCGTCAGGCCGGCGGCACGCAGCAGTTCGCCGTATTCAAACGGCTCCCGGCACTGCCCGTGGGCTAGGTCCGAGGCCGCGTCTTCCGCCGGCTCGCGGTGCTCGTGCGTCGTCTCGGCGGCGTCGTCGCCGGTGACGGCCGGATCGCTCGCCGGATGCCGGACCTGACCTTCGCCGTCGTCGATCTCCAGTCCGCCATACGGCTCGGCGCCTTCACCGGCAGACCGTGTGTCCATCAGATGTTGCACCGCGCCCTGCTCGGCCCGTTCCGCATCTTCCACGAGATAGGGCAGCAGCAGCGCGGCAAATCCACCTGCACCGGCCAGCCAGTCCGAGGCGTACACCCGGACCAGTCGCGCCCCCAGCCAGGCGTCGCCATCCAGGGTCGCGTCTCGTGGGCCGGACCCCAGGCTGCCGGGCGGCTGCCTCCACAACTGCTCATAGATCCGCAGATACAGATCCCAGACGCGGCTGGTCACCTCGGTGGTGCCCGGCGTGCGTTCGCCGGCCAGGCGGCGGTAGACGTCCGCCAGTCGCAGGGACTGCTGGCGCTGGAGTCGGTCGTTGATCAGCAGGTCGGCATAGAGATTGGCCACCATCGGCGCGAGCCGCTCCAGCGTGGGCAGACCGGCCCGGATGCGGGCGAGCAGGCGCAGCTGATCCGTCATGTTGCCGGGCACCAGCACGTGGTGGCCGATCTCATGGGCGAGGATCTCCACGCCGTAGTCCTCCAGCCCGAGCGCCGTGATGGCGGCCAGGTCGATGACGATGCGCTGATCCACCAGCCGGATCATGGCGAAGCTGCCCTGCAGGCCCTGGTCGGCCGCCTCCACGCGGCTCTCGCACAGATGCGGCAGCTGCAGCCGGGTGTAGCGGCTCCAGTGGGCCAGCGCCTCGGGCCAGGCCTGCTGCCAGCGCTCGAGGACGCTCAGCGCAGGCATCGGCTTCTGGGGCTCAGGGGTGGCGGAAACGGATGTCGTCGTCATGGGCCTGTCCCTCACAGCGGCACCAGACGCAAGGCATGGGAATACGGCGATGCAACGGCCAGCGTGTGGGCCGTGCTGGCCAGCACCAGTCCTTCTTCCGGAAGATCCAGGGCCAGCTCGCGGTCGGCCCACAGAAGGGTCGATCCGCGCAGGCGCACGGAGGCCGGCCGTTGTGGCGCCTGGCCCTGATCGAACGCGTGTGCCGTGCTGGCCATCAGCACCGCCCCACACGCGTCGGCCACCGCCATGAAGTGCCGGCCACCGCTGCGCACCAGCACCCCTGCGTCGGCCACACGCAGCTCCGGCGGCGTGGCAAAGCGCCCGCCAAAGCCGGTGAAATCGCCCAGGGTCCAGCCGTCCGGCCGCGCCACCGGGCCTGCCCAGGGTGTGGCTTCCAGCCTGCCGCGCCAAACGTCGGGCGCCGTGTCCGGCGGCACCAGCAGGGCCTCGCGCTGCAGCGGCTCGGGTAGTGCCGCCGCGGCCCGCAGCGCACCGTTCCTGAAGTGGGCCAGGCCGGCCCGCCAGGCCAGCACCTGACCCAGCGCCAGCAACTGGGCCGGGGTGTCGCAACGCGGGCCCAGCCCGGCCATCAGGGCCACCCATTCGGCCGGCCGCGCACCCTCCACCGTGCCCAGATGCACCGCGGCATTGCTGAGCGCGCCCAGCAGGTCATGCGGCTGTTCAGCAATCAGCGATGCGAGCCGGGGCATCAAGGTCCGCCAGGTGTCATTGAGCAGGGGCAGGCGCGCGCCCGGACCGGCCAGGCCCTGCGTGCACAGCACCAGGGCGATGTCGTAGGCGGCCAGGGTCACGGCGGCCGTGCGCGCCGGGGTGACCGCGTGGACGGCTGACACCAGCGGATCCAGCTGATGCTGCAGGAAGGCGGAGAAGGCGGCCCCATCGAAACCCGGCGTGCGGCGGCGGGTCTCTTCCACGCGCTGGTTGAACTGCCGCCGTCCGGCGGCCAGCACCTGGGCCAGGGGCGGGGAGATCAGCATGTCCTCGCCCCTCCGTTACTGCGTGCGCAGCCAGTGCAGATAGTTGGTGTAGCGCTGATGCAGGTATTTGAGCTTCTGCAGGTCGTCATGCAGCGGGCCGTACAGCTTGCGGCCCTTCACCAGCTCGCCCACCAGGCGCTCGATGGCGGCCAGACGCTTGCGGGTCTCGGATTCCGAGACCCCATCCAGGCCGGCGGCGAAGGTCTGCGCCAGACGGCCCACCGGATCGTCGCGGTCCAGGTCCAGCCGGTCATATTCTTCGCAGGACAAGTCGAACAAGCGGCGCAGCCAGCTCAGGCGATCCGTCCGATAGGCCGCATGACCGGGCACCGAGAAGAAGGGCGCCTCCAGGTCGGGTTGCAGCTTGTCGTGCAGCACGAAGGGCAGCATCTGGCGCAGGTCCTCCAGCTCGACGCGGGCCTGGCCCCGGAAGTAGGCCAGCGCCTTCGCATACAGCAGCAGCGACATCAGGTTGCGCACCGAGACGCCGTTCATCGTCTGACAGCCCAGGTCCTTGATGCGGTCGCGGCCGTTGTCCGCCGCCAGCACCTCGGCCCATTCCACGCCGGACAGGCGGGCCGTGTCCTTGCTCATGTATTCGAACTGCACGCCGGCCGGCTCCAGCAGCTCGAACTGGCTGCAGAAGAATTCCAGCCGGCGTCGCACCGGCGCCGGCATCTCGATGGCGCGGATGGCCTCGCCCATCTGGTCGATCTCCTGCTCGGTGAAGACGATCTGCGGCGGCACCATCTCCTCGGGCTTGAGGTTTTCCTCGACCCGCATCTGCAGCTCTTCCAGGAAGCGGGGATTGAAGGCCAGGGCCTGGACCACCACGTCGATGCGGTCGCGCAGGGCCTCGATCACCTGGTAGGTGCCGCCGCCCTGGTCGTCATTGGCCGTCAAATACCAGGCAGATTCCGGACATTCATAGAGGTGGTTCAGGATCTCCGCATAGTTGTCGCCCATCACCGTGAGCAGCGCGCTCTGGGTGCGGGTGGGAATGCGGTTGTATTCGTCCACGATCTTCACCCGCATGCCCAGCCAGCTGCGCCATGCAATGCGGATGTCCTCCATGCGCTGGGCCTGGACAAGGTCGCCGGGCAGGGGGTTGCCCAGCAGGTCCGCGATCGTCATCTGCGGATGGCCGTGCTGCATGGCGCGGCGCACGTCCCGCACCGGGTAGCCGGCCAGGACGCCCATCAGCAGGGCGCTGGCGGTCTTGCCCCGACCGGGGCCACCGACAAACAGGCATTTGCGGCGGGTGGCAAAGGTCAGCAGCGGCAGCAGGATGAAGCTGGAATAGCTCTGCGCCGAAGGCAGCGTCAGGGTGCGGCGCGTGTCGCCCACGGTGAAGGTGGTGGGCGGCCCGTCATTGAACTCGATATCGTAATGCGGGCTGATGATGGCGTGGTTGACGATCCAGAAATAAGCCTGGCGGAGCTTCTCATCCAGACGCACCGGATCGGCGCTACCGTCTGCACCGGTGGTGATGGGACCGCGATACAGGTCGGCGACGTCGAACTGCCTCGAGGGGGGCGCCGCTCCGGGATTGGTCGGAGCTCGGGAGATGCGCTTGAAGAGATCGAAGGCCGGCATGAAGAGGGCTGCTGGTAGCTGCTGGGGCTGCTGCGCGAGGCGATGCGCTGGATTGTGCGTCCATTGTGGCCAGCTCAGTCAAACGTGAGCCTGGGCGCCTGCGCGGCACACGCTGGCTCCTGATCGCGGCGCTGATTGGGGCGCCTGATTGCGGCGCTTGTGCGTCCTGTCCACAATCGGACTTCCAACAGGGAAGGACATCATGGACAAAGTCATCGTCATGCATCGCGGCGCCCTGCGCAGCAAGTATCGGAGCGAAGGACTGGCCCGCATCGAGGCCGCACTGAAACAACTGGTGGCTGCGGACCAGCGCCGCGGTCTGGAGACGCAGCTCCTGGCCATCGACATGACCGCGCCGATGAAAGCCATCGGGCTGGCGCCGGTGCAGGGGCCGGCCGATGCGCGCCTGCTGAAGAAGGCCATCGACGCCCTGGTGCAGACGCGTGCCCCCCACTACGTGGTGCTGCTGGGCGGCCCGGATGTGCTGCCGATGGTGCCGCTGCGCAATCCCGCCCACGGCGGTGAATTGGGCGACAGCGACCCGGTCGTGCCCAGCGACCTGCCCTATGCCTGCGACGCCGCCTACAGCACCGATCCCAACCGTTTCATGGGCCCGAGCCGCGTGGTCGGCCGGCTGCCCGACCTGGCGGGCGCGAACCGGCCCGACCTGCTCTTGCAACTGATCCGTGCCGCAGCCCGTCATAAGGCGCAGCCGAGGGAGAACTACCTGGAGAGCTTCGGTCTGTCGGCCGAGGTGTGGCAGGCCTCCACGCGCCTGAGCCTGACCAACACCTTTGGCCATGCCGACCAGTTGCACCTCTCGCCGCCGCAGGGCCCGCGCTGGACCAAGGCCGACCTGGCGCCGCGCATGCACTTCATCAATTGCCATGGGCAGAAGGACATGCCGGAGTACTACGGACAGCAGGGGGACGACTATCCGGTGTCTCATCGCTCCGCGCTCATCCGTGACCGCATCACTGCGGGCACCGTGGTCGCTGCTGAATGCTGCTATGGGGCGCAGCTGTTCGACCCGGCATTGGCGGAAGGCCAATGGCCGATGGCGCTGCGTTATCTGGGGGACGGTGCCTGCGCCTTTCTGGGCAGCACCACCATCGCCTACGGCCCGAGCGAGGGCAACGGCTCGGCGGACCTGCTGTGCCAGTATTTCCTGCAGCGGGTGCTCTCCGGCGCGTCGACCGGACGCGCATTGCTGGAAGCACGGCAGAAATTTGCCGGCGAGCGCACTCATCTCGATCCGATGGATCTCAAGACCCTGGGCCAGTTCTACCTGCTTGGCGATCCGTCCCTGCAGCCGGTGACCTTCGCCGGCCATGCGCTGACCCGCACCAAGGCCTACCGCAAAGCCTTCGCGACGGTCCAGGACCGCGGCGTGCGTGGGCTTCGTCGGGAAAAGCTGGAGCGCGACGGACGTTACCTGGCACGCGCCTTGCCCACTTTGAAGTCCAGCGATCAGCCTCCGTCCTCGGCGGTGCAGTCGGCCATCGAGCCCATGCTGAAGGAGTCCGGCCTGTCGCCGGCCACCTGCAGCCGGGTCAGTTACACGGTGGCTGGGGCCCCAGGGCAGCGGCGGATCCATGTGTTCAAAGGATGGAACGCGGCGCGCCTGCTGGCGCTGGTCGTGACCGAGCAGGACGGCACGCTCCTGCATGTGAGGCGCATGCATGCCCGCTGAGTTTCCTCCGGACGCGGACGGCCGCACCTGCTTGTCGGGTCGGCTGGTCCGTGAGGTGATTGATGGTGGCAGCAAAAGCGAAAGGCCGGCGCTGCTGCTGGTGCTCGAGGACGGGCGGCGGGTGCTGCTGCGCAGGCAGGGCGGGCATCCGATCCGTGACCCCGTGCTGGAGGCCTTGGAGGGACAGGTATTGCGAGTGTTTGGACAACAGCGTGACGGCTATTTTCTTGTGCAGGATCTCGATCCGGCGCATGACCAAAATCAATAACCGTTCGCGTGATGCCCGTGCAGTGGGGTCGGTTACCTGGACTGACTTGCTGCGAGGGGTGGGAACGACGTACAAGGTGTGATGAACCCGCGAGGGTGACCAGGTTCTTTGGATTCCTTGATGGAATCACTGCAACAGCAACTCAACGAACAGGAGAAAAAGCATGGCCAAGAATCCTTCCGACCGTCTGCTGGCGGATCTGCACCAGGTGGTGACGGACGCGGAGTCGCTGCTGCGCGCGACGTCGGACCAGACCAGTGCCACGGCGTCGGAGCTGCGGGCGCGTGTGCAGGCGACGCTGGACCGTGCCAAGGGCAGCCTGGGTGATTTCCAGTCCGCCGCCATCGACCGCGCCAAGGCGGCGGGCAAGGCCACTGACGAATACGTTCACACCAACCCGTGGGAATCGATCGGCGTCGCCGCCGGCGTCGGCCTCCTGCTGGGCCTCTTGATCTCGCGACGCTGAAAAAAACGGCCCCAGTCGCAGACTGGGGCCTCCCTCCAGCCACTCCCGCGGAACTGGCTTTGCCAGGCCGCTGGGAGGCGCCCCCTGGGGGCAGGAGCGAAGCGACTGGGGGGCCTGTCCTTCCGCGGAACTGGCTTTGCCAGGCCGCTGGGAGGCGCCCCCTGGGGGCAGGAGCGAAGCGACTGGGGGGCCAGTGTTCTCCCCTTGGGGGCAGGAGCGTTAGCGACTGGGGGGCCTATTCCTGATCCATTCTTCGAGCTGGTCGGCGGGCATGGGGCGGGCGAAGAGCCAGCCTTGACCCTCGTGGCACCCTAGCGCCAGCAGGTGCTGGCGTTGCTCCTCCGTCTCGATGCCCTCGGCAACGACACGCATGCCGAGGCTGCAGCCCAGGTTCACCACCAACTGCGCAATCGTGGCGCCGGCCGCACTGCTCTGCGCTTCGTGCACAAAGGCGCGGTCGATCTTCAGACGCTCCACATCCAGGCGACGGAGCTGACTGAGCGACGAGAACCCCGTTCCAAAATCATCAATGGCCACCGTGGCGCCAGTGCTGCGGATCTCCGCCAACACGCGCAGCACCGTGGAAATCTCTTCCATGGCCATCGATTCAGTGATCTCCAATTCCAGCGCACCGCCCGGAATCTCGGCATCCCTCAATGCGCGCCGAATGGAATCAATGAAACCCGGGTGCCGGAACTGCGCCAGCGAGATGTTCACCGCAATGCGGAAGTCACTGAATCCATTGCGCCGCAATTGCGCAATCTGAAAACACGCCGTGCGCAGCACAAATTCGCCGATCGGGACAATCAGCCCCGATTGCTCCGCCAAGGGAATGAACTGGTCCGGCGGCACGAACTGGCCGTCCGAGGTGCGCCAGCGCAGCAGCGCCTCCGCCCCGATCACCTGCTGCGTCGCCAGCTCCACCTGCGGCTGGTAGACCACGAACAGCCGCCGCTCTTCAAAGCTGGCCCGCAGTCCCTTGAGCAGCTTGAAGCGCTCACGGGCATCGATGCCCATTTCGGCATGGAAATACTGCGAGGCGCCGCGATTGATGGCCTTGGCCCGCTTCAGCGCAATCTGCGCATCCAGCAGCAGCTCCGAACCCAGCGCCCTCGATTCAGCCAGTCGCACCAGGCCCGTGGTGGCACTGAGCTGCAAACGCTCGCCCGAAACGGTGAACGGGTCCTGGAAGAGCTCCGCAATGCGGTCGCCATTGACCAGCTCTTCCGGCCCCAGCAGACCAAAGGCATTGGAGGAGATCCGTGCCATGGCCGTGTTGTGGCCCAGCTGGCCCGCCATGCGCAGCGTCACGGCCTGCAGCACCTGGTCGCCGAAGCGGTGGCCGAAGGCGTCGTTGATGTCGGCAAAGTCGTCCAGGTCGATCAGCGCCAGCGTGATGCCGTCCGGAGACTTGAGGTTCTGCTCCAGCACCTCGATGAAACGGGTGCGGTTGGGCAGCTGCAGCAGCGGGTCGTTGTAGGCCTGGTCCGAGAGCTGGCCATACAGCACCACGTTCTCGAAACCGGCCGCGATGTTGGAGCTGAAGGCGCGCAGCAACTGCTGGTCCAGGTCCCCCAGCGGACGCGGCACCTCCACCAGCACCGCCATCGCCCGCCCATTGGGCAGCCCGAAGTACATGACGGTGCAGCCGTCGTCATGCAGATGGTCCGCCAGGGTGAAGGCGCGGCTCAGCAGCTGTCGCACCCGCTGCACCGGCAGATGCCGCAGTGGACGGTTCAGCAGCGAGCTGTACTGGCCGGCGGCCGCGATCACCCGCGCTTCGCCGCTGGGGTCGGTTTCGCTCTGCACGCACACGAGTCCGTCCGGCAGGGTGCCGAGCAGCGCGCTCAGCAGCGTGATGACCCCTTCCGCGAAACTCTGCATGCCGCGCAGCCGGCCCAGCTCCGCGCTGGCCTCCACGATCATTTCCATGCCTTCGCGGCTGGCCTCCAGCGCGCGGATCTGCCGGTAGGAGCGAATGGCCGCCGTCAGCACCGTGTACAGACGGGTGCGGGTCAGCTCCGACTTGGTCTTGTAGTCATTGATGTCATAGGCCTGGATCGTTTCGATCTCCGGCGCATAACCCGGCTGGCCGGTGCGCAGCACAATGCGGATGGCGCTTAGCTGCAGTTCGTCCCGGATATATCGCACCAGTTGCAAACCGGCGTCGTCCGATTCCATCACCACGTCCAGCAGCACGACGGCAATGTCCTGCTCGCGGGACAGCAGGCGACGGGCCTCCAGGGCCGAACGGGCATGCAGGAAGCTCAGCGGCTGGCCTTCGACCAGCAGGCCTTGCATGGCCAGTTCCGTGGCCTTGTGGACGTCGGTGTCATCGTCCACGATGAGCACGCGCCAGGGGAGGGCGCTGGGCGGGGTCTCGCGGCTGGTGTCTGGGTCGTCCAGAAACTGCAGCACGTCGTCGTCCTCGACGACGGCAGAGTTCGACGGATGCTGGCGATCAGACATTGAGAAACCTTGTCGTGACGCCCATGCGCGGCGGCGCAAGACGTTGCCTTGACTTTAGCCCAAGCCTCCCTCTCCGATGTGGCTTGTACGCCATCGTTTCCCCCGATTCAGTGGTAGGGTGACACGGTCGAGGACGAGGAGAAAGTCACATGGAGTCGCAGGAGCTCAATCTGGCCGACCGATTGCGCCGGATGGCCGCCCGGACGCTGTCGCTGGCGCGGGTGCGTCTGGAATTGCTGGGCGTGGAGCTTCAGTCCCAGTTGCTGCGCCTGTTTGCCGCGCTCACCGGCCTGCTGCTGGCCCTGCTGCTGGGCGTGGCTTCGCTGCTGATGCTGATCTTCGCCGCCCTGCTCTGGGTGCCGGACACCTGGCGGGCCCCGCTGGGACTGGCCCTGGGTCTGGGCATGGCCCTGGCGGCGGTGCTGAGCTGGCAATGGGCCAAGCGGCAACTGGCGGAAGGCGACCCCTTTGGCGCCAGTCTGGCCGAGCTGGCCCGGGACGCGCGTGCCCTGGGTGACACGGAGGCGGGCTGATGTGGCGTGACATGCAGCAGCGGCTGAAGCTGCGCCAGATTGACCTTCAGCTGCGCAGTGCGGAGCTGCGGGTTCAGCTGGCCCAGGACGTGCGAAGCCTGGAACAGCCGCTGCAGTGGGCGGACCGGGCCCAGGGCGTGTGGCGCCTCATGCGCAGCCTGCCCAAGGCCTGGAAGGCGCTGGGAGCCTTGGGGGGCATCGGCGGGCTGGTCGGACTGGCCCGCCTGTTCGGCAAGCCCGGACGTCTGGCACGGCTGTGGACCTGGCTGACGCTGGCGCGCCGGGTCTGGCGCTTTGTCAAACCGGCGCGGGAACGCGAGCCTGGACAGCCCTAAGGGTGGCCATCACGGTGGCCCTCACGGCGGCCTTCGGGGCGGCCCTCGGCATGGGCGCAGCCCGAAACGCCACCATCAACCGCTTTGCCCACGAGGCCAGCCAGGCCTCGTGACCGCTCCGGATCAGGGACGGCCGCGCTTGATCCCGCCGCTGCGGACTGGGGTGCCGCTGCGTGCGGAGGTGTTGCTGCGCACAGGGCTGGCGCTGCGCTGAGGGGCTTGAGCGCCTTGCGCGCCATGAGCGCGTTGCCCTGTCTTTTGGCCCATCTTTTGGCCCATCTTTTGGCCACCCACACCCCCCGCCCGCGCGGTCGCCGTGGTGCCGGATCGTGCCGGCCCCACCGCCGGACGCTTGGCCGCCCCGGTTTCCCGCGGCGGCAAGCCGGTGTGCTGGGTCAGGATCTGACCGGCTCGCGGCTTGTTGGGCGCCGTCTTCTGTCCCGCCTGCGTCGAGTTCTTCCGACGCGCCGACTCATAACCGCCATCGGTGGCCGGCTGGAAGGTCGGAATCAGGTGATGCTTGCCGTTGCCGATCAGGTCCGCGCGGCCCATCTCCTTCAGCGCCTCGCGCAGCAACGGCCAGTTGTTGGGATCGTGGTAGCGCAGGAAGGCCTTGTGCAGGCGACGGCGCCGCTCGCCCTTGACGATGTCCACCGCCTCGCTGTCCCGCGTCACCTTCTTCAGCGGATTCTTGCCGGAGTGGTACATGGCCGTGGCCGTGGCCATCGGGCTGGGATAGAAGGTCTGCACCTGGTCGGCGCGGAAGCCATTGCGCTTGAGCCACAGGGCGAGGTTCATCATGTCCTCGTCCGCCGTGCCGGGGTGCGCCGCAATGAAGTAGGGAATCAAGTACTGCTTCTTGCCGGCTGCCGCGCTGGCCTGCTCAAACAGCTGCTTGAAGCGGTCGTAGGTGCCGATGCCCGGCTTCATCATCTTGGACAGCGGTCCGCCTTCGGTGTGCTCCGGCGCAATCTTGAGATAACCGCCCACGTGATGGGTGACCAGCTCCTGGATGTATTCCGGCGACTCGATGGCCAGGTCATACCGCAGGCCGGACCCGATCAGGATCTTCTTGACGCCGCGCAGGCCGCGCGCACGGCGGTAGAGCTTGATCAGCGGGCCGTGGTCGGTGTGCAGGTTCGGGCAGATGCCGGGATAAACGCAGCTGGGCTTGCGGCACGCCGCCTCGATCTCCGGACTCTTGCAGCCGATGTGCCACATGTTGGCGGTCGGGCCGCCCAGGTCGGAGATGATGCCGGTGAAGCCCTTGACCTTGTCGCGGATGTCCTCGATCTCGCGAATGATCGAGTCCTCGCTGCGGCTCTGGATGACGCGGCCTTCGTGCTCGGTGATGGAGCAGAAGGTGCAGCCGCCGAAGCAGCCGCGCATGATGTTCACCGAGAAACGGATCATCTCCCACGCCGGGATCTTGGTGCTGCCGTCATGGCCGCCCTGCTCGTCGGCATAGCGGGGATGCGGGCTGCGGGCGTAGGGGAGGTCGAAGACGTGGTCCATTTCCGCGGTCGTCAGCGGAATGGGAGGCGGGTTCAGCCAGACGTCGCGGTCCACGCCGCTGGAGGAGTGCCGCTGCACCAGCGCGCGGGCATTGCCCGGGTTGGTCTCCAGGTGCAGCACGCGGTTGGCATGGGCATACAGCACCGGGTCGCTCTTGACCTTCTCGTAGGCCGGGAGGCGGATGACGGTGCGGTCCCGCGGGGTGATCAGGGCGCGGCCATCCTGACCCGTTCGGGCCATGGGCTGACGCACGATGCGGATGGGCTTGACCTCCGGCATGGCGGCGGAGAGGGCATTGGCGGGCGCGCTGCCTTCGGCGGAGGCCGGGGCGGTCGCAGCGGCGGCGCCCGAGGCTGCAGCGCCGGTCGCCGCGCCAGCCGCCTGGCTCGCCTGCGATTGCTGCTTGGCGCAATCCGTGCCCTGGTCAGCCGCCACCTCGTCGGTGGTCATGTAGGGGTTGATCAGCGCCTCGACCTTGCCCGGCGCGTCCACCTCGGTGGAGTCGATCTCGAACCAGCCGTCCAGCGACGGATCGTCCGGCCGCCGCATGAAGGCGGTGCCGCGCACGTCGGTGATGGATTCGATGGGCTTTTTCTGCGCCAGCCGATGGGCGATCTCGATGATGGCCCGCTCCGCATTGCCATAGACCAGCAGATCGGCCTTGGAGTCCACCAAAATGCTGCGGCGGACCTTGTCCTGCCAGTAGTCGTAATGGGCGATGCGGCGCAGTGACGCCTCGATGCCGCCGATGATCACCGGCACGTCCTTGTAGGCTTCCTTGCAGCGCTGGGTGTAGACCAGCGTGGCCCGGTCCGGCCGCTTGCCGGCTTCGCCGCCCGGCGTGTAGGCGTCGTCGGAGCGGATTTTGCGATCAGCCGTGTAGTGGTTGATCATCGAATCCATGTTGCCGGCCGCCACGCCGAAGAAGAGATTCGGTTTGCCCAGTGCGCGGAAGGGGTCGGCCGACTGCCAGTCCGGCTGCGCGATGATGCCCACGCGGAACCCCTGCGCCTCCAGCGTGCGACCGATCACCGCCATGCCGAAGCTGGGATGGTCCACATAGGCGTCGCCGCTGACGATGATGATGTCGCAGCTGTCCCACCCGAGCTGGTTCATCTCCTCGCGCGACATCGGCAGGAAGGGGGCCGGGCCGAAGCGCTTGGCCCAGAACGGCCGGTAGGCAGTCAGGGCCTTGGCAGCGGAGGCGGACTTCGAGCCGGACTTCTGGCCAGAACCCTTGCCGGTATTCTTGGCAGAACTCTTGTCGGACTCGGGCGCGGAGGTGGGAGGCAGGATGGCAGACACGGCGGCGGCTCGGCGGGGGTAACCGGACATTGTCGCCGCTCCTCGGGGTTCACCCCAGGGGAGACCTCACAAAACCAGGGATTTCGCAGGGCAAATGGCGGGTCAATGCGCTGAATCGGGCGCGTGTCCGTGTTGCCGGTCTGCGTCGTTCGGCAGGGCAAGGCTGACGTATTCCAGCTGAGTCGCCGCTCGATCGGCCCACACGAAGACATACACCAAGCCGTCCACAAAGTAGGTCATTCCGACGCCGTCCCCTATCGGCTTGTCTCCTTCAGACAATGGCTTTCCCAGAATGGCGACGATCTCGCTTTTCGTCCGGGCTTTCCCGACGCCGAATGGCAAGTCGCCTGAGAAACCGCCCTTTTTGGTGAGATCGAGGTGGACCTTTGCGAACACGAAAGTTCCATCGCTCTTGCGTTCGATCCCAAGATCGGCGGGATCGTCTTCAAAGCCGAGAGACACGCCCGCATCCTTGAGCTTCAAGATGTACGGATAGTCGTCGGAGTCTTTGGGCCGCTTCTTCACGCCCAGGGTCAGGAGGAAGTCGTCGAACGGCTCGTAGACACTCGCGTGCCCAAAAAACTTGAACAGGTCGGAAACGTTCATGGTTGCAAGCGGTCAGGTGGGGTCCGCCGCAGGCGGGGGGGCGGGGCTATCCGCCGGCGTGGCATCGCGGGAGCGATTGGCGTCGCAGACCGCCTGCCGGCCCAGCGTGCGGCGTTCAGCCTCGGTGAGCGACGGGAAGCGGTTGGCCACTGGCACGGCCAGGCTGGACAAGTAGTGTTCCAGTTGCGCCTGACCCAGTTCCACCAGGTCAAAGGATTCCGGATCCAGCATCCAGTGGTGCAGCAGGCCGCCGACCAGCGCCATCAGGCCAATGGCCGCCCGCTGCGTGTCCAGGTCGGCCGGGAGCTGACCCAGGGCGATCGCCCGCTCGAAGGCGCTGCGGTTGTGCAGGGTCCAGTCCCGGTGCGCCGCCACCTTGCGCTCCAGGATGCGGGCCATTTCCCCCACGAATTCCACCCGCAGATTGGCGATTTCAAAGGCGCGGCGGGTGCGGGTGTTGTTGACCGTGCAGTGAAAGACGTTCAGCAGACCGAGCCGCAAATCTTCCAGCGGACGGTCCGGCGACGGCGATGTGGCCGCTTCAATGCCTTCTTCCAGCGGCATGGTGGCGCGTTCCATCATGGCGTCGAAGAGCTGCACCTTGTCCTCAAAGTGCCAATACACCGCGCCACGGGTCACCCCCGCCGTCTGGGCAATGTCCTGCAGGGACGTGCGGGACACGCCCCGCTCATGGAACAGCTGTTCAGCGGCGTCCAGCAGGCGGGTGCGAGTCTCCTGGGCTTCCTGTTTTGTTCGTCGGGCCATGTCCGGCATTGTAGAGGGGTAAACATACATGCGCGAATGTATGTATATACTCCAGCCCGTTCTGTAGTCGATTGGGCCTTGCCCGTCCGGCGAAGTTCTCCATCCCGAGCGCCCGTTCGCTGGCCGGCCGCCTTAACCGGCCGTTCACCCAGCGGGCGTTGCAGGAGGATCGACCTTTGCCGATGATGCGCCGACGCTGAAAACGCTACGTAAAAACACCAACAAGCCACCCCTGATGCACAAGAGGAACCCCATCGTGATGTCCTTCCCTCAGTCACAAGAACAACCGGGGGCGGCGCGCCCTAATCCCACGACGGCTCATGCCCGCGTGCTTTATCTGCTGCCGCTAGTGGTCGCGCTGGCCGCTGTCCTGACCGCTTGCGGCAAGGATGAAAAGGCCGCCGGTCCTGGCAAGGGCGGCGGCATGCCGCCCGCCCAGGTGGGCGTGGTCACAGTGGGCACCCAGGCGGTGGCCCTGCAAAACGAGCTGCCCGGCCGGGTGGAAGCGCTGCGCACCGCAGAAGTGCGGGCCCGCGCGACCGGCATCGTGCTCAAGCGTCTGTTCACCGAAGGCGCTGAAGTGAAGGCCGGCCAGCCGCTGTTCCAGATCGACCCGGCCCCCTACCAGGCCGCGCTGGACAGCGCCAATGCCAACGTGGCCAAGGCTGAAGCCAACTATGCCCAGGCCAATGCCCAGGCCGAGCGCAACAAGCCGCTGGCCGAAGCCAAGGCGATCAGCCAGCAGGACTACATCACCTCGGTGGCCACCGCCAAGTCGGCCGCTGCCGATGTGGCGGCCGCCAAGGCCGCCGTGGTGCAGGCCAAGCTGAACCTGGACTACGCCCGCGTGACCGCACCCATCTCCGGCCGCATCGGCCGCGCCATGGTGACCGAGGGCGCCCTGGTCAGTTCCACCGAAGCGACCCAGCTGGCCCTGATCCAGCAGGTCAGCAGCGTCTATGTGAACTTCACCCAGTCGGCCAACGAGGTGCAGAACCTGCGCCGCGCCATGGCCAACGGCCAGCTGCGCAGCGCCGGGACCGGCGCCGCCCAGGTGCAGGTGGTGATGGATGACGGCACGGTCTACAGCCGTCCCGGCAAGCTGCTGTTCACCGACCTGACGGTGGACACCACCTCCGGCCAGGTCACCCTGCGCGCCGAAGTGCCGAACCCGGACAACAGCCTGCTGCCTGGCCAGTACGTGCGCGTGCGCCTGGCCCAGGCGGAACTGCCCTCGGCCATCCTGCTGCCGCAGCAGGCGGTCACCCGCGGCAGCGACGGCGACACCGTGCTGGTCGTGGGCGCCGACAACAAGCCGCAGTCCCGCAAGATCCGCATCGGCAACGCCGTCGGCAACCAGTGGGTGGTGACGGACGGCCTGAAGGCCGGTGAAAAGGTCATCGCCGACGGCTTCCAAAAGATGATGGTGCCGGGCGCGCCGGTCAATCCGGTGCCCTTCACGCCGGCCAGCGCCGCCAGTGGTGCCCCCGCGGGCGCCTCGGCCGCCAGCCACTGAGCCCTGACGCTCAGGAAGGATTCAAGACATGGCACGTTTTTTTATTGATCGCCCCATCTTTGCGTGGGTGATCGCTCTCTTCATCCTGGTGTTTGGCGGCGTCGCCATCACCCAGCTGCCGGTGGCGCAGTACCCGACCGTCGCGCCGCCCTCCCTGGTGGTGAGCGTGGTGTACCCGGGTGCGTCCGCCAAGACCCTGGACGAGGCGGTGATCTCCGTCATCGAACAGGAGCTCAACGGCGCCCCCGGGCTGGCCTACCTGGAGTCGGTCAGCCAGGCCAACGGCACGGGCACGATCACCGTGACCTTCGAGTCCGGCACCAACATCGACCTGGCGCAGGTGGAAATCCAGAACCGCCTCTCGCGCGCGGAACCCCGACTGCCGTCGGCGGTAACGCAGCAGGGCGTGAAGGTGGACAAGTCCCGCTCCAACTTCCTGCTGTTCGTCACGCTGGCCTCCAAGGACGGCTCGATGGACCCGATTGCGCTGGGCGACTATGCCGCGCGCAACATCGTCCCGGAAATCCAGCGGGTGCCCGGCGTCGGCCAGGCCCAGCTGTTCGGTTCCGAGCGCGCGATGCGCATCTGGCTGGACCCGGCCAAGATGCTGGCCTACAACCTGACCCCGACCGAGGTCAACACCGCCATCTCCGCGCAAAACGCGCTGGTGCCGGCCGGTGTGCTGGGTGACCGTCCCAACACCACCAGCCAGACGATGTCGGCCACCATCGTGGTCAAGGGCCAGCTGGAGAACAAGGGGCAGTTCGAGAACATCGTCCTGCGCGCCAACACCGACGGCTCCACCGTCAAGCTCAAGGACGTCGCCCGCATCGAGCTCGGCGGCCAGAGCTATGCCACCTACGCCCGCCTGAACGGCCAGCCGTCCACCGGTATCGGTATCCAGCTCTCGCCCACCGGCAATGCGCTGGGCACCGCCACGGCGGTGAAGCAGCGCATGGAAGAGCTGAAGAAGTACTTCCCGGCTGGCGTCGAGTACGCGGTGCCGTATGACTCGTCCAAGTTCGTGAAGATCTCGATCTCGCAAGTGGTCGAGACCCTGGTCGAGGCCATCATCCTGGTGTTCCTGGTGATGTACCTCTTCCTGCAGGACTGGCGCTATACGCTGATCCCGACCCTGGTGGTGCCGGTGGCACTGCTGGGCACCTTCGGCATCATGCTGACGCTGGGCTTCTCCATCAACGTGCTGACGCTGTTCGGCATGGTGCTGGCCATCGGTATCCTGGTGGACGATGCCATTGTGGTGGTGGAGAACGTCGAGCGGATCATGAGCGAGGAGGGCCTGTCCCCCCGCGAGGCCACCAAGAAGGCCATGGGCCAGATCTCGGGCGCCATCATCGGCATCACCACGGTGCTGATCGCGGTGTTCGTGCCGATGGCCTTCTTCGCCGGCTCGGTGGGCAACATCTATCGCCAGTTCTCGCTGGCGATGGTGGCGTCCATGGCGCTGTCCGCGCTGATGGCCCTGTCGCTCACGCCGGCGCTGTGCGCCACGCTGCTCAAGCCGGTGGACGCTGGTCACCATCACGAAAAGCGCGGCTTCTTCGGCTGGTTCAACCGCGGCTTCTCCCGCACGGCCAAGGGCTATGAGGGCTGGGTGTCGCGTCTGCTCAAGCGCAGCGCCACCATGATGCTGGCCTTCGTGGCCATCGTGGCGGTGGTGGGCTGGCTGTATGTGCGCATGCCCACCTCCTTCCTGCCCAATGAAGACCAGGGTTACCTGATCGTCAACGTGCAGCTGCCCCCGGGCGCGACGTCCAACCGGACCGAAGCCGCCGTGGCCGCCGTCGAGCAGTTCCTGCACAAGCAGCCGGAAGTGGCCGACACCATCGGCGTGATCGGCTTCTCCTTCTCCGGCCAGGGCCAGAACGCCGCACTGGTGTTCGTGCCGCTCAAGCCATGGGAAGAGCGCAAGGGCGCCGAGCACAGCGCCAGCGCCGTGGCCGGCCGCGTCTTCGGGGCGATGATGGGCGGCGTGCGCGACGCCTTCATCTTCCCGCTGTCGCCGCCCCCGATTCCGGAACTGGGCAACGCCACCGGCTTCGCCCTGCGTCTGCAGGACCGCGGCGGCCTCGGCCACGAGGCTCTGCTGGCGGCTCGCAACCAGCTGATGGGCATGGCTGCGCAGAGCAAGCTGATCACCGGCATGCGTCCTGACGGTCTGGAAGATGCGCCGCAGCTGCAGATCGACATCGACCGTGCCAAGGCGCAGGCCCTGGGCGTCAACTACAGCACCATCGCGGCCACGCTCGGCACCCAGCTGGGCTCGGCTTACGTGAACGACTTCCCCAGCGCCGGCCGCATGCAGCGGGTGGTGGTGCAGGCCGATGCGCCCAAGCGCATGACGCCGGAAGACGTGCTGGCGCTGAACGTGAACAACGCCAATGGCAAGGCGGTGCCGCTGTCGGCATTCGCCACCAGCCGCTGGATCACCGGTCAGATGCAGGCCACCCGCTACAACGGCTACCCGGCCATGCGCCTGGCCGGTGATGCGGCCCCGGGTGCGTCCACCGGTCAGGCCATCAAGGAGCTGGAAAGCATGATCGCCAAGCTGCCGCCGGGCATCGGCTACGAGTGGACCGGTCTGTCCCGCGAGGAACAGCTGTCCGGCTCGCAGGCCACCATCCTGCTGGCGTTCTCGCTGCTGGCGGTGTTCCTGTGCCTGGCTGCGCTGTATGAGAGCTGGTCGATCCCGCTGGCCGTGCTGCTGGTGGTGCCGCTGGGTCTGCTGGGCGCGCTGGCCGGTGCCACGCTGCGCGACATGCCCAACGACGTCTACTTCAAGGTGGGCCTGATCACCATCATCGGCTTGTCCGCGAAGAACGCCATTCTGATCATCGAGTTTGCGAAGGACCTGCAGGCGCAAGGCAAGGGGCTGGTGGAATCCATCCTCGAAGCCGCCCACCTGCGTTTCCGCCCGATCATCATGACGTCGATGGCCTTCATCCTGGGCGTGACGCCGCTGTTCTTCGCCTCCGGCGCGGGCTCGGCCAGCCAGCGCGCGATCGGTACCGGCGTGCTGTCCGGGATGATCACCGCCACGCTGCTGGCCGTGATCTTCGTGCCGGTCTTCTTCCTGGTGGTGCGCCGCTTCTTCAAGGGCAGCGAGCGCCAGCGCAAGATGCATGCGCATGAGCTGGACGGCACCAATGTCAAGAACGCCGACGGCGTGTGATGAACGTTGCGAGCCCCGGCGCAAGCCGGGGCCCCACGGAGAATTCGAATGATCAAAAACAGTTTGACCGTCCTGGCCTCGGCCGTTGCGGCCCTGGCACTGACCGGCTGCATCAACCTGGCGCCGGACCATCAGCGTCCCGAGGCGCCGGTGGCGGGCCAGTGGCCGCAGGGGCCCGGGGCGGAAGCCCCCGGCGCCCAGGCCGCTGCCCAGCTGCAGTGGGAGCAGTTTTTCCATGACGCCCGTCTGCGCGAGCTGATCAGCCTGGCGCTGAAGAACAATCGCGACCTGCGCGTGGCCCTGCTGAATGTGGAAGTGGCCCGTGCGCAGGCAGGTGTGGCGTCGGCCAACCGCTGGCCCACCGTGAACGTCGGCCTGACCGGCACCCGCGGACCGCAGACCACCACCAACGGCGACACGCGCGTGGTCAGCACCTACCAGGCCGGTCTGCAGATCAATGCCTATGAGCTGGATCTGTTCAGCCGCCTGAAAAACACCAGCGAAGCGTCGTTTGCCAATTACCTGGCCACCGGCGAGGCGGCCCGCACTGCGCGCATCTCGCTGATCTCCAGCGTGGCCACGGCCTACCTGGCAGTGCAGGCGGATGACGAGCTGCTCAAGCTGACCGAGCAGACCCTGGCCACCCGCCAGGACAGCCTGCGGCTGACCCAGCTCAAGTTCGACAACGGCGCCTCGTCCAAGCTGGACCTGAACACCGCGCAGTCGTCGTATGAATCGGCCCGCGCCACGCTGGCCCAGCTGCAGCGCACCCGCATGCAGGACATGAACAGCCTGACCCTGCTGGTGGGCCAGCCGCTGCCCGACACGCTGACCCCCGCGCAGCCGCTCAGCGGCCAGACGATGGGCGCACTCATGGCCGGTCTGCCGTCGGAAGTGCTGATCCAGCGTCCGGACGTGCGTCAGGCCGAGCAGCAACTGGTGGCGGCGGAAGCCAACATCGGCGTGGCCCGCGCAGCCTTCTTCCCGAGCATCTCGCTGACGACCAGCGCCGGTACCGCCAGCAGCGCCCTGTCCGACCTGTTCAAGCGCAGTGCCTGGAGCATCAGCGGCACCGCTTTGATGCCGCTCTTCGACTTCGGCAAAAACCGCAACAACCTGGATGCGGCCAAGGCCAATCGCGAGATTGCCGTGGCCAACTACGAGAAGGCAGTGCAGACCGCCTTCAAGGAAGTGTCCGATGCGCTCGCCGGTCGTGCGACGCTGGACGAGCAGTTGCGCGCGCAGGATGCACAGGCCGAGGCCGAAGCCTCTCGTCTGCAACTGGTGGAGCTGAGCTACCGCAACGGTGCTGCGTCCAACCTGGACCTGCTGGATGCCCAGCGGTCCAGCTTTGCCGCGCAGCAGTCGGCCCTGCAGGTGCGCCTGGCCCATCTGCAGAACCAGGTCCAGCTCTACAAGGTGCTGGGCGGCGGGACCGAGCCGGCACCGGCTCAGCAGGACGCCGCGCGCACGCAGTAAGGAGCGAAGCGCCCCGCAAACCGGCCACCGTCCCGCGTCTTGAACGACGGGGTACCTGGCCTCCGACGGCATCGGTTCGCAGCAGCGGCCGATGCCGTTTTTCATGGGCGCTGCGCAGGGGTCTGACAACGAGTTCAAGCCCGGCGTTGAATCAGTTTTTCAGGCCGCTCCACTACCAATATTTGTGGATCTCTAGCCGCAATTGGGATCGCATTTGCTAGCTTGATTCAACGCAACGTAGCAAGCGCCATCGCTGACGAGCGCCCGCGCACTCTGCATCATCAGCGCCCCTGGTGTGACTTGTGGCGATCCCATGTACTTTCCCTACCTTCACGGCATGCAGAAGGAAATGCTGGCCTTGCGCCAGTCCGTCCCGCTGCTGGCCGCCGATGCTTGTGTCCAGCCGGTGATCGAGCCGGTGCGTCATGTGTTGGCCTCGCTCACCCACACGCTGCAGGCCTGCGAGGACGAGGGGCTGCCGGTGTGGATGGTGGTCAATCCGATGCTGCAGGAATTCGACGGCGTCGGCGCCGCCCCGGCGCTGAGCTGGGGCCGGCATCTGATGGCCTCCATCCAGCCGCGCAAGCATCTGTGTCCCACGCTGCTGCTGCATGGCGGGGTGACGCTGGAGGTGGTGCGGCTGTTTGCGCAGAGCTTCGCAGGCCAGGTGGTGGGGGTGGTGATGGCGGAGGAGCCGCCGTCGCTGATGCATCTGTATGACGCCTTGAAGGGCCTGCACGTGGGGCGGGTGTTTCTCAAGAGCGGCCCTTGCTCGACCGCCCTGCGCGAGCGGCTGGCGCCGGTGCCGGTGGTGTGGGTCGAGCCGCTGGACGCGAGCATGCCCGAAGCCCTCAAGCGGGTGGGGCTGGGCGGATTCCTGCAGGAGCGCCGCTTCTTCTCCGATGCGGTCTCCCGCTACCGCGAGGTGGGCGGGCCCGGCTTTTCGGACTACACCTGCCTGCCGTCACTACCGTATCCGGGCAGCGGGCCGACCGGCTGTTTCCATCTCAGCTTCCATCAGATCGGCGGGCCGATGGACCGGGCGCTGTGCCTGGAGTTCTTCGTGGCGGAGCGGCAGTTCCCGCCGCAGCGCCTGGCGGAGGCCCGCTTCGTGCGCGCCCTGCAGCAGTTCCACCAGGCCCTGGACCGGCGCGATGCCTGCTTCGGTCCCACCGAAGCGGTGCGCCGTTTCGTTGCGTGCCACATCCGCGGCGTGCCGCCCACGCAGGCGCTGGCCCGGCAGTGGCAGCTGATGCACCACCTGGAGCTGGTCAGTGGTCTGTTGTCGGGGCGTTTTCCGCCGCGCTGAGACGCACCGCCACGCCCGACAGCACCGAGGTGCCGGACACCGGATCCCGGTCGTCCTCATCCAGCAGCAGGTTCATGTTGACGCCCGGGTGCTGGGCGGCCAGCCGCAACTGCGTCCCGGCCAGATCGTGGCCCCAGCCATGCGGCAGGCTCACCACGCCGGGTCGCATGGCCTCGCTGAGCTCCACCGGCGCCAGCACGCTGCCGCGGGCATTGCCCAGCCGCGCCATCTGGCCGGAACCCAGGCCGGCGCGGGCAGCATCCTGGGGATGGATCAGCAAGGTGCAGCGCTCCTTGCCCTTGGCCAACACCGGCAGGTTGTGCATCCAGCTGTTGTTGCTGCGGGTCTCGCGACGCCCGATCAACAGCAGTTCGTCGGTGAGCGGGCGCTGCAGCGCCGCCTGGACCGTTGGCAATTCGGCGAGCAGCGCGGCAGGCGCCAGCTCGATGCGACCTGAGGGCGTGCGCAGCACTTCCGGAATGCGGGGGCTCAACTCGCCCAGGTCGATGCCGTGCGGCGCGGCGCGGACCTTGGCCAGCGTCAGCCCGTCGGGCGTGTGGCCGAATCCGTCGCCATAGGGACCGGTGCGCAGGGCCAGGTCCAGCCAGCGGGCCGGTCCGGCGCCGCCGTCCAGCAGCGACAGGCATTCCGCCGCACGGTCACCGGCGCTGCGACGCAGCTCGGTCATCAGCATCTGGTCATCCAGCGCCTGCAGGTCTGCGTCCGGGCCCTGGCCGTTCACGATGGCGGTCAGGCGCAGCAGCGTCTGCCATTCGGACTGCGGCGCGTCGGCACCGACCTCGGCGGGGAACACCGGGCCCGACCAGCGCGCATGATTGCGCCAGGACAGCTGCGCAAACACCTGGTCGTAGTGCCAGTCCTCCAGCGGGGACGGTGGCGGCAGGATCAGGTGGGCATGCCGGGTGGTCTCGTTGATGTAGGGGTCCAGGCTGATCATGAAGTCCAGCCCGTCCAGGGCGCGGGACAGCCGTGCGCCGTTGGGCGCGGACAGCACCGGATTGCAGGCCACGGTGATCAGCGCATGGATCTGGCCGTCGCCCGGTGTCTCGATTTCTTCGGCCAGGCAGCTGATGGGCAGTTCCCCCATCACCTCGGGGGCATGGCTGACGCGGCTGTGGCGGCGGCCGGTGGTGACGCCTTTGCCCTGGCCCGGTCGGCCCAGCGTATTGGCCGCGAAGGCGGCGGCCTTGGGGAACATGAGACCGCCGGGGCTGTCCAGGTGGCCGGTGAGGATGTTGAGCACGTCGATCAGCCAGCTGTTGATCGTGCCAAAGCGCTGGGTGCAGGTGCCGATGCGGCCATACAGCGCGGCACTGCGGGCCCCGGCCAGGTCGCGGGCCAACTGGCGGATGACGGACTCGGACAGACCGGCCTGCGGGGCACAGACCGCGGGGGGGAAGTCCGCGGCCAGGGCGCGCACCTTGTCCAGGCCGTTGATGTGATCGGCCAGTCGGCCGGGACGCACCAGGTCTTCGTCGAACAGCGTGTGCAGCATGCCCAGCAGCAGGAAGACATCGCCGCCGGGGCGGATGGCATGGTGCTCATCGGCGGCCTGTGCGGTCTCGGTGAAGCGCGGATCGATGACGATGATGCGGCCCCCACGGGCGCGCATCGCCTTGGCCTTGCCGCGATAGTCCGGCACGGTCCAGAGGCTGCCGTTGCTCACGGCCGGGTTCGCGCCCAGGATGATCAACAGGTCGGTGCGAGGCAGGTCCGGCACCGGCACGCTCAGCCAGTGGCCGTACATCCAGCCGCAGGCGAGCTGCTTGGGCATCTGGTCCAGCGTCGAGGCGGAGAAGATGTTGCGGGTGCCCAGCGCGCGCGCCAGTCCTGGGAAGTAGCTGAACAGGCCGATCTTGTGAGAGGCTGGATTGCCGATGCTCAGGCCCACGGCGTCCGGCCCGTGGGTCTGGCGCAGGGCTGGCAGGCGGCGGTGGATCTCGTCGAAGGCCTGCGCCCAGCTGATCGGCACGAATCGGCCGTCGGTCTCGCGGCGCATGGGCTGGCGCAGGCGATCGGGGTCTTCATGCAGGTCTTTGAGGGCGACGCCCTTGGGGCACAGATAGCCCTGGCTGAACGGGTCTTGCTCATCGCCGCGGATGCTCACCACGTGGCGCGCGGGGGTGCCGTCCGTGGCGGCGGCGGTGCGGATTTCCAGCCCGCAGCTGGCTTCGCACAAGGGGCAGATGCGGTAGTGCGTCTGCGGGTCCTCGCCCTCCAACCGGGGTGGGGCGTCGATGGCCATGGCAGTCTCCGTTGCTTCGTCTTGTGCGGACCATTGTGGGACGGGCTGCGAGCCCTCGTCGTCATGTAGGCGACAAGCTGCGGCGCGGCATACTGGCGCCTATGAAGATCGATATCGGTGGCGGCGTTCGCCTTTATGTGGATGTGGACGGGGCGGGTCTGGTGCCGGACGGCCCGCGCATGCGGGAGAAGCCCACGCTGATCTGCATGCACGGCGGGCCGGGCTTTGACCACAGTGCCTTCAAGCCGGCCTTTGGCCAACTGACGGATCTGGCGCAGGTGGTTTATTACGACCATCGCGGACATGGTCGCAGCGACCCGCGTCCGTCCAGCGAATGGAACCTGGATGTGTGGGCGGACGATGTGGTGCGTCTGTGCGACGCGCTGGGCATTGAAAAGCCTATTGTGCTGGGGCAGTCCTTTGGCGGCTTTGTGGCGCAGCGCTACATCGCCCGGCACCCTGGGCATGCGTCGAAGGTGGTGTTGTCGAGCACGTCGCACCACATGGGTCTGGAGCGCAAGCTGGCGGCCTTCGAGCGGCGCGGCGGGCCGCAGGCGCGGGCGCTGGCGGAGGGGTTCTGGGCCCATCCCAGCCATGCGACGTTTGAGGCGTACTGGTCGGGTGTGCGACACCTCTACAACACGCAGCCGGCGGCGGACCCGGAAGCGGGCAGCCGCACGCTGGCCAACCTGGAGATCCTGCTGCATTTTGTGGCGGGCGAGAAGCAGGACCTGGGGCTGCTGCAGGGTCTTGCGCGCGCGATGTGTCCGGTGCTGGTGATGGTGGGGGAGGACGACCCGGTCTGCCCGCTGGAAGATGCGCTGGAGATTTTCGAGGCCCTGCCGGCGCAACATCGCCAATTGGCGCGTTTCCCGGGCGTGGGTCACGGTGCCTGGCGGGACGATCCGGTGGCGGCCTTCGAGGTGCTGCGGCGGTTCATTGCCCAGTGAGCTGGGTGCGCTGACGCGGCAATGCGGCGCACGGCAGTGCGTTGACACGCCGAGGTGCTGACACGGTGACGTGTCGAGGAACCGAATCGTGGACGCGATTCGGTGTTGGCTGTCAGGCGGGGGAGGCGGCCAAAGATCGAAGGTCGCGTTCTGCGAGGGCGGGGTCGCCGAGGTTGAGTTCGATCAATCGTCGCAGATGGGTGATGCTTTCGAGGTCGATGCCGAGGCTGAGGAGGCCGGCTTTGGAGGCGTCGATGTGGGCGATTTGGACGGCCATGGAGATGCGGCCGTCGTGGGGGTGGAGGGGCAGGTCGAGGAGGGCGAGCATGCCGGGTTCCACGGGGGCGTTATCGGGCAACTGGAGGAGGGCGCCCTTGAGGGAGAGGTCGAGCACCTGGACGGTGATGCGGTGATCGACGGTGACCAGGTGGGCGGCGCTGGCGAAGGCGATACGCGAGAAATGACGGCGTTCGCGGTTTGAATCGTTGGACATCACAACTCCGGCGTTTTCGGCAGACTATCCGCTTCCCGACGCACTTCGTCAAAGCCCGCCGCTGCCCCCCGACCAAGGGCGACCGCTTGCCCGAGATAGGTGAACCCAGTCGCCCTGTCGCCCGAGCCAAGCGAAGACTGGAGATCCGGCTCCGCCGGGCTCCGTCTTGCCCCCTTGGGGGGCGCGCGCAGCGCGTAGGGGGGGTCTAGAGCTCTGCGTAGATGGTGGATTTTTCGATGGCCTGGTGCAGGCGCGACGGCGCCAGCGATTCCAGGCCCATCGTTTCCAGCAAATACCAAGACGCCCGCAGCAGCGCCGAAGTCGCCTGGCGCAGCGCCATCAGCTCCGGCGAATCCTCGCGGGACATCATCTGCTGCAGCTGTCGATTGGGCGCATGCCCAGGCACTTCCGGCAGCGAATACCCCGGATGGGTCTGCGCCACCCGTGACAGCAACTGCTGCACTTCCGGCCCGTGTTCCGGCGACTGGATCAACCGCGCCAGGTCCCCCAGCAAGCGCTCACCGGCGGCGGCGAGCAACTGTGCGGAATGATCGGCACCGCCGGCCATGTACAGGGCCGAGGCCATGTCCAGATATTCCAGGGCTCTCGCCAGACGGGGCAAATCACTCACGGGGGTCCTCCTTGCTGCTTATCTTCGCTTTTGTGTGCGGATGGGTCGTCGATAGGAATCGGTGGATCGGTCTTCATCTGCCAATCTTGTCGTCGTTCCGCGACCCTCCGCGTTGGCGTTCGCGCAGTGTATAGAACGGCGCACCGGGTTGTCGCGCCGTTTGTCACAAGCAGGCGTAGCATCGTCTTGCAAAACGTGTCCGACCGGAGAACCGCACCCCTTTTGTGCGCCGGCCTCATGGAAAACCCGGAGAGTGAGCATGAATCGTATGGAGTCCGAAGACTTGGCCGCGTCTCGCCGCGGCGCGCTGACCCGGCTGGGGCGGCTGACGGCGGGCGGGCTGATCCTGCCTGTGGCGGCGGGTGCAAGCTGGCCGGCGCTGGCGGCCGAAGACAAGGGCAGCCCCGGCGACAGGGGTGACAAGAACGACGAAGACGACACCTTCGACCAGGACTCCGTCCTCAAGGACGCCGCCGAGTTCTTCGGCCAGACGACCGAAGGGCTGGCCAAGGTCATCGAGAAGGCCTTCAAGGAACAGGGCCGGCCCAATGCCTACATCAAGGGCCAGGAAGCCGGGGCGGCCATCACGGTGGGGCTGCGCTACGGGGACGGCACGCTGGTGATGAAGCATGGCGGCACCGCGCAGGTGTATTGGGCCGGGCCGTCGGTGGGATTCGACCTGGGTGCCAATGCGTCCAAGGTCTTCACGCTGGTCTACAAGCTGCCCAAGCCCGCGGCCATCTACCGCCGCTTCCCCGGCGTCGACGGCAGCCTGTATTACGTCGGCGGCGCCGGCATCAACTACCAGCGGGCGGACGGCATCACCTTGGCGCCGATCCGGCTGGGTGTGGGGCTGCGGGCAGGCGCCAGCGTGGGCTACATCCATTACCGCCGAGAGAAGACCTACAACCCCTTCTGAGGGAGAGCGGCGACCCTCACCGAGCGCGAGCGGTGGGTCGTCGGCGATTGCCTATGGCCGATTGCCGATTGCCGATTGCCGACTGCCTTCCAGCGACGCCCGAGTCAGCCGGTGCGCAGCGGGCCGCCTTCGCGCTGGCTGCGCTCCAGGGCGCCTTCGGCCCGCGCCAGGAAGGCGCCGCCGGTGTCGCCCGGGCCGCGCCAGGCCGTCAGGCCCATGGCCAGGGCGCCAGCGCCCGAGTGTTGCTGGAACCACACGGTGCGAAGCCGCTCGCAGACCTTGCGGCCGGTGGGCAGGTCCACGTCATGCAGCAGCATCAGCATCGCTTCGCCCTTGCCCAGCGCCAGCACATCCTGCGAGCGGCATTGCTGACGCAGCATTTGCGGCAGCACACCGGCCGGCGCGCGAATAGCGCCCAGCGCAACGAGACACCAGGACAGGTCGGGCGAGCTGCGTTGATGCTCCGCCAACCGCGACAACAACTGGTCCCGCGAGGCCAGGGGCGAGCTGCCCGCCTGCAGCGCCAGCGCATGGAAACGCTTGTAAAAGCGCAGCGCGGCGGCCCAGTCCTGCTCGGCTTCGGCCAGGGCGCTCAAGGCTTCCTGCAGCGGCGCATGCTCGTCGCCATGGGCACGTTGCAGGGCCAGCAGCTGATCACGGGCAGCAGTGAAGTCCCCGTCCTGGATCAGGCGTCGGGCTTCAGCGCATTCAAGTTCCAGCTCACCGAGGGTGCCGGGGCTGGATCGCAAGACCTTGTCGGGGTTCATGGGATTCAAGAATAGTCCGCTGTTGTGCATTGGCCCATTGGGGCTTCCCAGCGGAGTGGCTGCTCACGGGCCGTTAGTTGCAGCTTTGTGTCTTGATGTAGCTCAGGTCGGTAGTCATTGGCAGGACTAATATCGTTCGATCGCCTTGTGGAGTTTCGAATGACCCAGCCTTCTGTGCCCTCCGCTGTTCCCGCCCTCCCGCATGCGAGCGCGGACACGCTGCCCGCTCAGGACATCAGCGCGGAAGTGCTGCTTGAGAAGTACGCCAAGGGTCATGAGCGCGACCTGGAAGAGGTGCGGCGGCGGGTGGCGCGGGCCTTGGCCCAGGCGGAATCGCCGGAGCATCGGCAGGATTGGGAAGCGCGATTCCTGCAGGCCCAGCAGCGCGGTTTTGTGCCGGCCGGACGCATTGCATCGGCAGCGGGGACCGAGTTGTCGGCCACGCTCATCAATTGCTTTGTGCAACCCGTCGGAGATTCCATTGCCGAGGAGGAAGACGGGGTTCCCGGCATCTACACCGCATTGACGGAAGCCGCCGAAACCATGCGCCGGGGCGGCGGCGTGGGGTATGACTTCTCCCGCATCCGGCCCAAAGGCGCGTGGGTCAAATCCACCCAGTCCAGTGCGTCCGGACCGGTGAGCTACATGCGGGTATTCGACCGCAGCTGCGAGACCGTGGAGTCCGCCGGATCCCGTCGCGGCGCTCAGATGGGGGTGCTGCGCTGTGACCATCCCGACATCGAAGAATTCATCCACGCCAAGGACCAGGGGGACCTGCGCAACTTCAATATTTCGGTCGGCGTGACCGATGCCTTCATGGAAGCGGTGGAGGCGGACGCCGAGGTGGAGCTGGTCCACAAGGCCGTTCCCAGCGCCAAGGTGCGGGCGGCCGGGGCCGTCCAGCGGGCCGACGGGCAGTGGGTGTATCGACGCGTAAGAGCTCGCAAGTTGTGGGACCAGGTGATGCGCTCCACCTACGACCATGCCGAGCCGGGCGTTCTGTTCCTGGACCGCATCAATGCGGACAACAACCTGCACTACTGCGAGACCATCAGCGCGACCAACCCGTGCGCCGAGCAGCCCTTGCCGCCGTATGGCTGCTGCTGCCTGGGGTCGGTCAACCTGACCTGCTTCGTGGAGGACGCCTTTGGCCCGCAGGCGCGGTTCGACGAAGCCGGCTTTGCCGATGTATGCCGTGTGGCCACCCGCATGCTGGACAACGTGCTGGATGTCACACCCTGGCCGCTGCCCAAGCAGGCGCAGGAGGCGGCCAACAAGCGCCGGGTGGGTCTGGGCTTCACCGGGCTGGGGGATGCCCTGATCATGCTGGGCCTGCGCTACGACACCGAAGCGGCGCGGCAGATGGCGCGGCGCATCAGCGAGGTGATGCGGGATGCGGCGTATGAAGCCAGCGCCGATCTGGCGGTGGAGCGCGGGGCGTTTCCGCTCTTTAATGCGGACCTGTACCTGTCCGGCGGGAATTTCGCGTCCCGCCTGCCGCCGTGGCTGAAGGACAAGATCCGGGCACAGGGCCTGCGCAACTCGCACCTGCTGTCAATTGCCCCGACCGGCACCATCAGCCTGGCCTTTGCCGACAACGCCAGCAATGGCATCGAGCCGCCGTTCTCCTGGAGCTACACCCGCAAGAAGCGGATGCCGGACAACAGCTTCAAGGAATATGCGGTGGAGGACCATGCCTGGCGTCTGTACCGGCACCTGCATGGCGCGGACGCGCCCTTGACGGAGGCTTTCGTGACCGCGCTGGAACTCAAGGCCGCCGACCATGAGGCGATGGTGGCGGCGGTGGCGCCGTATGTGGACACGTCCATCTCCAAGACGGTGAACGTGCCGGCGGACTATCCCTACCAGGACTTCCAGGACCTGTACCGGCTGGCCTGGAAAAGCGGCTTGAAGGGCTTGGCGACCTATCGTCCCAACCAGGTGCTGGGGTCGGTGCTGAGCGTGGAGCCGGTGGCCCAGCCGGAGCCGCTCAAACCGGAGGTGGGACCCAACCAGCGGCTGCGGGTGGACCGCCTGCCCAAGCCGGTGCTGGCGTCGCTGCGCTGGCCGAGCCGTCCGGAGCTGCCCGGTGGCAATCCGGCCTGGTCCACCATGATCCGGCATCCGCATGGCGACTTTGCGCTGTTCGTGGGGGAGCTGCCGGCGGAAGGGCCGGAGGCGGGACTGTTCGGCCGCACGCTGCCCTTCGAGGTGTGGGTCAACGGGGCGGAGCAACCGCGCGGCCTGTCGGCGCTGGCCAAGACCTTGTCGATGGACCTGCGCACCAATGACACCGCCTGGCTGCGCCTGAAGCTGGATGCGCTGGCGACGGTGGCCGAGGAGCGCTCCTTTGAAATGCCGATGCCGCCGATGGGCGAGCCCCGCCTGTTCCCTGGCGTGGTGGCCGCGACGGCGGCGGTGATCCGCTGGCGCTGCGAGCAACTGGGCGCCTTGCAGGACGGGGGACCCACCCCGGTGATGGACGCGATGTTCTCGCGCGAGGAACCTCGCACCGGCACGATGGGGACGCTGGCTTGGGCAGTGGACGTGGACAACCCGGCGACCGGGGAGGTGTTCACGCTGACGCTCAAGGAGGTCAGCCTGCCGACGCCGGAGGGCGGCTCGGTGACCCGGCCGTGTGCGATGGGATTTTCGGGCAACTATCCGAAGGCGCTGGATGGCCTGGCGCGTCTGTTGTCCCTGGACATGCGGGTGCTGGACCCGGGCTGGATTGGCATGAAGCTGCGCAAGCTACTGAATGTGGGCGAGCCGCTGGGGCATTTCATGGCGCCGGTGCCGACCCTGTCGGGCGAGCGGCGGCAGCAGGTGTGGCCGTCCACGGTGGCCTATGTGGCGCGGTTGATCATCCATCGCTATGCCATGCTGGGCGTGCTGGATGAGCAGGGCTTCCCGCTGGTGGACATGGGGCTGCTGCAGCAGGCGCCGGCCAGCAGCGGGCGGACGGTGGCCACCACGGCCGGCGTGCCGGCCATGGCGGGCAAGAAGTGCCCGGAGTGCGGGAACCTCACCGTCATTCACCGGGATGGGTGTGAGTTCTGTACGGCTTGTGGGTTTGTGGGGCAGTGTGGGTGAGTTGTTCGATGCCCCAAATGCCGAGACTTTGGGCCCGTATGCCGAGACTAATCGACCCCATAAAACGCGACTTTCGGCAAACCGTTCCCGTAAAGCGAGACCTTCGAGAAAAGACGTCGCTCCGTTGCACCCCGACAGCAGCAATTTTGGCCCCATAAGTTGCGACTGATGGGCCACATCGGTCGCAACTCTTGCGCCAAGCCAAGACGGTGGCTCAGCCCTTTCCGCGTCGTGCCACTTGGCTCTGAATCAGGGCGCGACTGGAGCGGGCGGTTGTTTGGATTCCCGAGACAGTGGAATCTGCTTAAACGCGTCGCCGAGGAAGCCAAACTTTCGAATGAAGAGTGCGGCAATCTTTGTGTCGGCGGTAGCAAAGAATATCTGTCGATTGGAATTTACAGCCAAGTCGCGAAGATAGTCCAAGAAGGATAGTGCATTGAGGTCGTCAATGTGTGCAATGGGGTCATCGATAAGTATGACGGGCGGCGCCGCAGCCGCTGTTCGATTCATCGCCAAGAATACAGATAGTGCGAATGCGGCACGTTGTCCTGTACTTACTTGTTGAAGGTTTCTCGTCTGGTTTGTCGCGACTGTTCGCAAGAGGGTCCCATCGCTGCCGACATATTCGTACTCGTTCGGCGCGTGAATGCGGCTAAAAATCTCATTGATTTGAGCGCCGATGGCAAGCAGAGATTCTTTGGTCGCATGTTCAATTGAGCATTCCAGCAGCAGTGCATCCAGAGTCTCGGAAGCGGTGCGGAGATTTTTGACGCGTGATTTGGCCGCGTTCGACTGGTTGGTTAGCCGCTCTATGCTGGAATTCAGTTCGATGATGGTCTGCGACGATGTGCTCTCAGCCTTTGCCGCCTCCAAAGTCTGAGCCAGCAGCATTGACGCCGAAACCAGAGCGTTGGAGACGTCCGCAAGGTTCTGGTGCTCAGCAATTTCGACCATGCGCAACAGGGAGTCCAGGCGATTCTGAACTGCGGTTGTCTCCTGGAGCAAGATTTGGAGCCCAGCGAATCCACTATCCCTGCCCGCTCGGGTGGGCCAAGAATCGCTCAGTACAGCCGTTAGTCTAAGCTGCAACTGGCCTTCTGCCTCACGTAGACGCTGAAGGGATTGTGTTTGCACTTGCTTCGACGCTGCGGCGCCAAGCAAAAGGGCCTGCTTCAGGGATTCAACCTTTGAACGGTCATAAATCTCGTCAACCGTGTCTACGAGTACAGAGGCTTTCGAAAGAAGAAGGTCATGTTCGTTCGAAGACAGCCCGGAGTTTGATAGCTGCGTCCAGTCCTTCTCCGCTGATTGGAGTTCAGCGTCTGCTTGCGTCAGCCCAGCTTTTAGTTTGATAATCGTCCGTGGAAGTTCTGCACACTCGGCGTCGGGAGGGATGCCAAGGAAGTCAGCTGCACTCGTAATGAAGTTGAAGAACTTGACCCACCCCTGAAAGTATTCGACGTCCCTGCGTGCGTTAATCAAGCTTTCCGACACCAAGGAAAGTTCCGCAGGCTGCTCGAGCGCAACTGTGATGTTTGCAATCAGACTGGCAAGTTCGCTGGGCTGATATTTGGCGCGACAGATGGGGCAGTCGTCCGGAGGGTGTCCCGAGTGCAAAGAAGTTTGCGCCGCCTTCTGTAGCTGGCGGGCCGCCTCTGCACGCAGGGCCGCCTGCTTGCCAAACGCCGCAGCCTGCTTTTCAAGGCTCAGAACCTGAGCTTCCGCGTTCTGCAGGTTCAACCGCGCTTCGCGCAACGCGGTTTCCAGCGAGATTCCTGCGTACTCCTCGGGCACTTCTGGAGTGTCGGCAGCAGCGTATCGACCGAGCTTGCCAAGCGCCGTATCAGCATTGACCTTCGCGGCCTGGTATCGAGCGAGCGTGGTCGCATAACCCGCGCTCAGATAAGTGAGCCATCGGTCGAGCAAACCTGCGGTCTGCTCATCGCGTAGCGCCGCGTCACCGTGCTCTTTGGAGGCTTTCGCGCTCTCGACGCGAGTCAGTTCGAACGGCTTGGCGGCCTCGTGGGCCTGCCGGACGACTTCGATGCGCGCCGACAGCGCGGCCGGGGTTGTGGCGCCAGCGCCGGCAGATAGGACGCCTTCAAGGTGGCCAATGCTCTCTTGCAGGCTGCCACTCTCTTCTTGCGTCGGGAGCGGGCCTGCAGGCGGTGCTGCCTTCCACTTCAGTGCAACCAGAGCGGCACGGAAAGCGTCTGCGAGGGCCTTGCTGTTTGACGGACGACCTTGGACTTCCTTGAGCTGGAGTTGGGCCTCGGTGAGCTTTGTGGTGAGGTCATCGGCGCGAAACACCGCGCCAGTGAGCGCAGTTGTGACCTCTGGAGCGAGCTTCGAGAGGTAGTCCGATATCCCGGACGCGTCAGAGCCAACCAGCAGTCGGCCCAGGTCGCCCGGGATGTCGGGCGCGTCCGCACCCGAGTCGGTCGCCAGACGGAAGGCTGCATCGGTGTCGAGGAAGTTGAAGCGGGTGAATGCTTCAAGAATTCGGTTGGACCGTTGCTCGTTTCGGTTGTACCAGCTGATGCAACGTGCGCGAATGCGCCCCGGGTCAGTTGGCGAGGCGATTGGGGCGGCAGCGCCGACCAACGTGCCGGAAATCTTTGGGTTGCCTGAGGTGCCGGGTCTGCGGTTGTAGCCGCAATAGAAGTGCTCGATGGCTTCAAGAAGGGACGTCTTGCCTGTGCCGTTGGGACCGACGATGAGCGTCACCTGCCCAAACTTGTAGGTCTCACCGTCATGCACCGGGCGGAACTTGTCGATGGAGATTCGCTCCAACCAAGTGCTAGCTAAGGGCCTATCCGCATCAACCAGAGCCACTACCTTCTCTGCCACGGGCACGCGTGCGACTGTTCCCGAGCCGATGCGCTCGACGACGTCTTTCCGCGTCGGCTTGTCGAGGAGTTCGTCGAGGCCAACGGCACTTAGGCGCTTCTCCCACTCGGCAACGACGTTGTAGTCCTTGTCGCCGGTACCGGGCGTGAAGTGCTTGACGTTGCCAAGAAGTGCCTCGAGCTCTTCCTCCGTCACCACGCGTTTGCGCGCGTACTCCTTGTCCGACTCAATGGTGGCCTTCGCCTTCTCGAAACCACCGTTGCTGCGTGAGTTAGGTCCAGCGACGAAGTAGAGGTACTTGTTCCAACGCAAGTCTCCGGGGGTGCCGAAGAAGTCATCGCCGAGAATCCGTTCTTGGAAGTCCTGAAGCGAGCTTGCTCTGGCGACGATGTCGTCAGCGAGGTCAAAATAGGCAACGGCGTAGCACTTACCGTTGTAGGACCGCTCCGCGCGGACGACGCCGTCGTCCACCTCGTCAACTTGGCCAAGTAGCTCGACAACCTTCTTGCGGGCCGATTCCAGCTGCTCCATTCAAAGCCCCTCGTCGATGTTGGTGGCCTTGCCGCCACCGCGGGTGATATCAGTAACTTGCGTCATGCGCGCAAACACCGCCCGCCCGTCTTGGTCGCGATAGCAGACCGCCACACGGTCCTGATGCTGCTTGTTCTCAAGCCTCAATAACTCGAAGGCGGCGTCTCCGACCCCACGCACCAGGTCAGGGTGAGGGTCCATCCCCAGGTATGCGACGAGGGCTGGTTGAACCCCATCTTTGTAGATGTTCACGTGGGGCTTGTCCGGCCGCCAATCCACGCGAATACCGCCCTTGCCGAGGTCTCGGATGTTGAACGGCAGCGTCTCGGTACTGAGGATGTGGTTCAGAGAGCCCACTCGTTTCGCGCGCTCCTCACGGGTTGACTGTGCGGAGGCATCGCGGTCCAACGCGAGGGTGTCGCGCCGGACAACTTCGTCTTCGCCGAGCCTGCAGGATTCCAGGCTCGCAGCGCCATACCAACTCGGCTTGCTGCTGGTCAATCCACACGACAACGCAATTGCCCGCTCAATGCGAAGGCGGCTATCGCTGGCTCGGAGCGTGGAGAAGGCTTCGCCGACCCGCTCGGTCAATGAGCAGAGCGACGTGAGACCTGACTCCGGAGAGTCGGCGTTCGATGCCCAAGTTTGGCTGCCACTGTCCCAGGTGTACCTGGCATCCAGCTTGGGGCCGGTGACGTTGTCATGAACGTACGAGCCGGTCTGAGCAATTTTCGCGACGGTGAGCTCGAATGCGGCGGGAGCGAAGTGGAAATGCAGAACGTGGCGATGCTTGACGTGACGCGAGTAGTACAGGCCAAGGCGCTCGTTTCGTTCAACTTCCTCGTCCTTTGATGAGCAGCGGTCGTCGGAGATGTACCACGCTGAGCCGCTCTCGTTCTTCCATGCTTCGTGCTTCCCGCCAGGAGCGTCGTACTGCACCATGTTCTCGGCCCAGTTGAGGCAGACGATGTCGCAGTTGTTGAGTGCTTTGTTCTTGCTGAAGGTGTCGATGCGATATCGAAGGTAGTCCGAATGCCTCGGCTTCGGATTCAGCTGGATGTGGATGAGCGTCGCCAGGTTGGACAGCTTCCTTCGCAACAGGTCGTCCTGAGCCACGTTGAAGGCATCTGAGCAGATGATGGTGGCCAGCGAGAGCACGTCCTCGTCGCCCTTGAACTGGTAGAGAGTCGTTCCGCAGCGGAGATTCTTGTTCTCGAAAAAGTGGGCGTCGCGCGACGAGATGGTCTTGAACTGAATCAAGACCACCCGCTTGAAGTTTCCTTCTCCATCCTTCGTCTGAAAGCAGTACGCCACCGGGTCGAAATACACGCCCTGCACCGCGGCCGAGTCATCCTTCTCGAAGATGACGTCCGCATGCCCGCTGCAGGCCTCCACCAAACCTTCGAGCTGCTTCGGAGTCATGCTCTCGCACCCGAGAACCCATAGCGTCCCCACCGCAGGGAAGGTCGGGCCCTGAACGGCCCACACGAGCGTCGAGATGGGGAGGAAGTACTCCGGCGTGACCACGAGATGGTGCCCACCCTTCATGGCAAGCTCGAGGAAGCTGCGGGCTTGCTGGTCAGCCAACTGAAGGTCAAGCGGACCAATGCGCGTGTCGTCGGCCAAGATGGGGCCGGATGGCTGGAGCAGCAGCGTCCGATAGGGCTGGTGGTCCGGCCGCAGCGCATCCAGCGATGGGTTCTGCAGATTGCGCGCGGAAAGGATGCCCTCCACGTCGCGGATGGAAATGCTCACACGGCCTCCCTGATGTGCCTGTGTTGGTCTCTTCGTTGTGCGGCCTATTGTATCAATCAGTTACCAGCCACTTACGGGGCTGCGCCCTTCTCGTTCCCCTGTACGAGGGGGGCAGCGGGATGGGCGGGCGCATTGCGGCTGCTGGTGCAACGGGCTGAGACGGAACTACAGGGGCTGTGAACCACAACGCTGCTCAGCGGATGTCAGGACGACGAGGTCAGAGCGGACTACTCATCCAAGAGGCGAGCAAGCTCGGCTGCCTTCGCCGTCGCTGCAGTTACAACGGCGGGCTACGCAGGAGTGCTCCTTGGGCCGGCCCTTGTTGGGTTCCTCGCGAAAGTGGTGGGCCTCTCAACCGCGTTCTGGCTGCTTGCGGGGCTTCTGGCGCTCGTGCCACTTCTGGCAGGTCGCTTGACGCGTTGAGATGTGCTGGAGTAAGCCATGTTGTGCACGCCTCCAGGTCATGCCATGGCATCCAGTGCTTCGAGAAGGTGGCGGACCTCAGGGCTGCTCACGGATGAAGACACCGTCCGAGCTACAACGTCGAATACCGAATCCAGCCCCAGTCTTTACTTCGGGCTTTGGGCCCTAGAGGGAGTCGCGGGGTCTAGTTTCGGACCTGCCATTCGGCCTTGGGCAGGTATGCAAAGTATCAGACACCGTGATGCAGGGGACCAGCCCCGCACAAATTGGCGAGGCCCTGGACCGAAAATTCCTCAGCAGGCCACCGGCCGGATCCATCAACGCCTTCCTCATCCATACCGGCAAGAAGCTGATCCTGGTCGATGCTGGCGCCGGTGCGCTGTATGGCGACTGCTGCGGCCAGGTCGAGCGGCACATCCGCGCTGCCGGTTATGCACCGGAGCAGGTGGACCTCGTGCTGCTCACGCATCTGCACAAGGATCATGTGGGCGGCATCATCCACAACGGCCGGGCGGTGTTTCCGAATGCCGTCGTGAGAGCGTCAAAGGCCGATATCGACTACTGGAACTCGGAGGCAGACAAGGCGCGAGCGCCGTCATTTCTGTCGACATTCTTCGACGCTGCGGTGACGTCCCTCGCGCCTTACAAGGCGTCGGGTCATCTGCGGGCCATTGAAGGCGCGGGGTCGATCGATGAAGGGGTGTCCGTGGTCGAGTCTCCCGGGCACACCCCAGGTCACTTGAGCTATGCCTTCTCGAGTGAGGGCCAGACGCTGCTCGTCGTGGGCGACCTGGTGCATGTGGGGGCGCTTCAGCTTCCGCATCCGGACGTCACCGTGACCTATGACTCCAGCGCGGTGGCCGCGCGCGAGAGCCGCATCAGTCTTTTCTCATCCGCTGCCAAGAGCCGGACGCTGATCGCCGCGGCTCACCTGTCGTTCCCGGGCGTGGGGCACATCCGCAAGGTCGGCGCGGCGTTTGAGTGGGTGCCATTGAACTATGAGGCCGCCCCGGCCCGGTAAATGATGGGGACTGGCGGCGGTGGCGTGCTTCAGCGCTTCGCGCGCAGGTGCTGAAAGATCCTGTGACGCCCATCCGCAACACCCGTCTCACCCTCAAGGGGGAGAGCGGGTTCCCTCTCGCGGCGGGAGCCGAAAGCGCTTCCACAATGCGCGTTCACATTGGCTCACAAATCTGACAAATCCATGCCCGTGCGCGTCTGGCTGCTGGTCCTCCTGGCCTCAATGGCCCTGTCCTTCTCTGATGGCGCAGCGGCTGCCACCTTCCGCTGCACGTCGGGCACCGGGCAGGTGTATTACTCGGATCGCCCCTGCGCCGGACCATCCGACGCTGCCAACGGCTCCACCAAGCTGGGCACCGCCGGCCCGGTGGACACGGGCCAGACCCAGAGCCGCTCCTACAGCTACACCCCGACGGTTCCGAAGCCGCCCGAGCACGCCAAGTACCTCACTGGTCCATGCGCCCAAATGGAAGAAGCCATCCGGACCGCACCCGTGCGAGGCATCCGCGGTGACACGCTGCGCAGTCTGTATGAGGACTACCGCACCCGCTGCGAGTTCCAGGTCCGTGACGCCCAGGAAAAGCTCTATGCGGAGCGGCGGGAGCAGGACCGCGCGCGCATCGAGCAGCGTCAGGCGGCCGCAGCGCAGCTCGCGGAGAGCCAGCGGGTGGACAACCAGTGCGCCAATATGCGGGCCGTCATCGCGGACAAGCGGGCCAATCTGGCGTCGCTGAACGACCGCCAGCGCGAACTGCTCCAGACCATGCAGGACAACTACAACCGCACCTGCCTTAATCGGCACTGATGCGGCACTGGTGCCCAAATAAGAGCAATTCTCAACAACGGATAGAATCGCCCGCCAAGGGGCTCAGCCAACCGTTGTGGCGGACTAGCCGGTGGCCCTGTCCACCCCACCGAGTCTGCTCTTCGAGAGTCCTCCATGCAGTTGCGTTTGAATGCGCTGGCCTGGGCCAGCGTTTGTCTTTTTGGTCTGTCCTCCACCCAGGCGCAAACGGCACAGGCCGCGCCGACTGTGCCCACCACACCGGCTACAGCGGCCACACCGTCGGTTGAGCCGGGCGCCGCTGCCACCGAGGGCATCCCCGCCAACGGCCCCACCGCCCCAAGCGCCCAAACCGCCCAAACCGCCCAAACCGCCCAAACCGCCCAGACGCTGGGACAGGTCGTGGTCACAGCCACCCGGGGCGCCAAGGCGCTCGAGAAGATCCCCGGCGCCGTCAGCGTCATCAGCCGGCAGGAGATCGAGGCCCAGGGCCTAGTCAGCGAGGACCCCAGCGCCTTGCTCGCGTTGCAGATCCCCGGCTACGCGCCCTCGCGCCAGAAACTGAGCAACTTCGGCGAGGGGCTGCGCGGCCGCAATGCGCTGCTGCTGCTCGACGGCATTCCCCAGACCAATCCCCTGCGCCTGGGCGGACGGGAAGGCTATTTCGCCGATCCGATGATCGTCTCCCGCATCGAGGTGGTCTCCGGCGCATCCGCGGCGCAAGGCATGGGCGCCACCGGCGGCATCATCAACACCATCACCCGCCGTCCGACCGAGCCGGGCACCCGCCAGACGGTCGAACTCAAATACGGCACCCAGTTCCATGGCGACACCGCCAACTGGAAGGCCGGCTACATGGTCGAGCACAAGAGTGACTTCGACGTGGTGGCCTACGTCGGCGCCCGGACGCAGGACATTGGCGTGGACGGTGCCGGTCGGGCGCTGGCCACCGAGTCCCTGCACCAATCGGCCGACGGCTTCCTCAAGATCGGCAAAGATTTCGGGCCTCAGCGCGTGCAGTTGATGCTGAACCGCTACCACGCTGATGGCTTTGACGACCGGGTGGATGTGCCCGGCAACCGCGCCACCGGCCAGCCCACCACCTCGGCTCGCGGCACATTGCCCTATGAGGCGCCGCGCAATGAGGTGCGGTCCGCCAGCCTGGAATGGACCCATTCGGATCTGGCGCAGGGGGCTGCCTCCGTGCAGCTCTTCAAGCAGAACTTCAGTGCCCGCTACAGCGGCGGCGTGATCACCACCTTCCAGGATGCGAGCATCGCGCCCGTCGGCACGCTGGTGGACCAGAGCGAAATCAAGGCCGACAAATGGGGCGTGCGCGCCAGCTGGGTGCGTCCGGACCTGTGGACGCCGGGCCTGGAACTGACGCTGGGCACCGACTACCTGGACGACGAATCCCAGCAGCGGCTGACGCAGACCGGCCGCGTCTGGGTGCCGCCGATGGCCTACCGCAGCCTCGCGCCCTTCGGCCAGCTCGAATATGAGTGGGGCCCGTTCACCGTGCGCGGTGGCCTGCGCGACGAACACAGCCGCCTGCGGGTGGACGACTACAGCACCCTGGCCTATTACGGCAGCCGCGCGGTGCAAGGGGGCGAGCGCAGTGCCAGCAAGCTGGTGAAAAACCTTGGTGCGGTCTGGCGCTTCGGCCAGAGCGGCTGGTCGAGCTTCGTGTCGTACAACGAGGGCTTTGGATCGCCGGACGTGGGCCTGATCCTGCGGGCGGTCAACACGGCGGGGCGCTCGGTCACCACGCTGGTGGACCTGCAGCCGATCCTGACCGACAACGTCGAGGCCGGGCTGGCCTGGCGCGGGGCACAGGGAAGCGTGTCTGCATCGGTCTACCGGTCGCATTCGGACCTGGGCAGTCAACTGGTGGTGAGCAATGGCATCGGCTCGCTGCAGCGCGTGCCGATCACCGTGCGCGGTTTCGAGATCAGCGGTGAATGGCGGCCCACGCGGGACTGGCAGCTCACCGGCAGCTATGCCTTGACCCGCGGACGGACCGCCAGCACCGCCGGCGGCGCGCTGGACCTGGACCTCGGCGCACGCTCGCAGGGTCCGGACAAGCTCGTGCTGGGCGCGCTCTGGCGTCTGGCGCCGGGCTGGCAGGCGCATTGGACCCAGTCGGTGTATTTCTCGCGGGACGCGAACGTGGGCAAGTTCTCCGGCAAGACGTCGCTGGAGGAACGCTTCAAGGGGTACACGGTGTCGGATGTCTCGGTGAGCTGGGATTCACCCTGGGGCCAACTGGGCGCCGGCATGGAGAACCTCTTTAACCGTCGCTACCTGACCTACTACTCGCAGGCCAACTATTCGGGCACCAATGACGACTACTACGCCGGTCGCGGTCGTTCACTGACGCTCAGCTGGCGTCGAAGCTTCTAAGGAGACGGTGTGTTGCGCAAGGGATTGAGCTGGCTGCATCGCTGGGTGTCGCTGATGGCGGGACTGGTGCTGGTGGTGCTGGGCCTGAGCGGCAGTCTGCTGGTCTGGCAGGCGGAGCTCGATGCGGCGCTCAATCCTGGCTGGTTCCGTGCGCTGCCGACGTGTGATGGGGCCGGTGTCGCAGGCACTGCCCAGGACCGTCCCGTGGCCCGTGTGCTGGCCTTGCTCGCGCAAGCGGCTCCAGGTCGCCAGGCCGGCATCGTCGTGGCACCGCATGAAGCGGGAGCGGCCTATCAGGTGTGGGAACGCCGCGACCGGCAAGGCGTGCGTCGCGAGCATTTCATCGACCCCACCTGCGGACGGTATCTGGGCTTTCGCGACCGCGGGCTCGTGCGATGGGACGCTGCCCACTTCGTGCCGACGGTCTATGAACTGCACCGCTATTTCTGGAGTGGCGAGAGCGGTGCCACCGTGGCGGGGACCGGCGGACTGGTGCTGTTCGGACTTGGCCTGACCGGCCTTGTGCTGGCCTGGCCGCGGCAGGCGCTGCGCTGGGCATCGTGGCGCCGTGTGCTGACCATCCGGTGGGACTCAGCACCCGCGCGGCGCTGGTACGACGTGCACCGCACCGTGGGGCTTTGGCTGCTGCCGGTGCTGCTGCTGATCAGCCTGACCGGCGCCGCGCTGGTGTTTGGCAACACGGCACGTGCGTGGGTCGCTGCCGTGCTGCCAACGCAGGCGGATGTCCGCATGGCTCGTGCCAAGACGACCTCCAAGGCCACGCCCGACACGACACCCAGCACGATCTCAAAGGCCGACAAGACCGACAAGCCGGACACCCGCCTAAACGACCAGGCCTCCCCGGACGACTGGGTGGACATGGCGCAGCAGCAGTTTCCTGCCGCGCGCTGGAGCCGCGTGACGATGCCGGTCGGCAATGGTCCTGTGGAAGTGAGGCTGCTGCAGCCCGGAGAACCACGCGCCGACACGGGCAACACCCGCGTCCGGCTGAGTCCTCAAGGCGTCGTGCTGAATCGCTACGACCCACTGAACGCGCCCGCCGGCAATGTGCTGCTGAACTGGCTGTTCCCGTTGCACAGTGCCGAAGCGTTTGGCGCGGTGCTGCGCGTGGTGTGGAGTGTGTTCGGACTGCTGCCCACGCTGCTGCTGGGCACGGGCCTGTGGCTGTGGTGGCGACGCCGCCGGGCGGTGGCCCGGGCGCGGCCCGACGCGGCATTGCGCGCAGCCTGATCGTCACCGCCGGGGCGCCCGGCTTGCGTGCGCCCTGGCTCAATCCATCAGTGGCGACGCGCCCAGTTCGCCCCTTCGGTGGTGGCGTAACGCAGGGCCGAAGCCGACGACGGGAATTGGTGGGTGAAACGCCAGACGCGATCGGTGCTGGACGCGCCAGAGCCGGATCGAATCGAGACTGACGCGACGAAGTGGCCTTCAGTGGCGGCGTGGCTCATGGGGGAGACGGTATAGCGTCCCACGGCAAGATTCTTGTGTTGCATATTGTTCTTGTAAGAGAAAGAGAAGAGAGAGGGCCGACCTGCGGCCCCGGCGTCACAAGACGCGGATGTTGGTCGCTTGCAGGCCCTTGAGGCCGTTCTTCGATTCGAATTCAACCTGCGCGCCTTCGGCGAGGCTGCGACGGGCATCGTCGCTGCGGATTTCGCTGTGGTGGGCGAACAGGTCCTTGGAGCCGTCAGACGGGCTGATGAAGCCAAAGCCCTTGTCGTCGCTGAACCATTTCACGGTGCCGGTTTGCTTGGTGGTCATGATGTGTCCTTGAAGGATGAACGAAAGTTCCCGGCATGCGGACGCACACAGGGTAAGACACACGCAAGAACTGACAGCGGGGGGTGATGCTGAAGCGAGCCGCTCGCAGGAAGGGGTCTTGGGGAGACCAGCGGGGCCGCAGAAAAAGACCTCAGAGGAAAGGTCTTGGGCGAATCTATGGAGCCGACTCTAACACGTGAGCTGCGGCAAGCAGGTGACCTTTTGTGAAAAGGGCCATTGCCGGTGCAATGCCACGGCGCGCGGCGCTCAGGCCAGCAGGGGATGCTCTGGACCGTCCTGCGCGATCCAGCCGTTGGCGCCGCGATCAGGGTCCAGCGCCAACTGGATGGCGTGCGCGGCGCCCGCCATGTCCGCGGCAGACGCGTGCACGTAGAGCTCACGCCGCTGCGATGGCTCCGGCCTTTGGAAGACGATGTCCCCGACCCGCTGGCCGGCACGTCCCACCGACACCTGGTCGAACGACGTGATGCGGAGCCCGCGAAGGCTCGCCAGGTGAATGCGGATCAGCATGCTGACCTCGCGCGGGACTGGATGAGTGACGGCATGTCCCGATTCCTTGTAGGTCTGGCCATGACATATGGCCAGAACAGAGGCGCCAAGCGATCAAGGCGAGCACGCTGGGACGCTCAACAAAGGTGAGAGCGCACCAAGGACGTCGGGTTGACAACCTCACGGTCTATGCGTGCATCGTACGCCTTGAACCCGGCAGGCCAGGAAGTATTTGCGGTCGGAGTCCCCTCATCCTGTCAGCGGAAGCGGCTGAGCCGCAGATCGCCGGCAGCGCCATCGCCCGCACCGTCCACGTCGTCTTGCGGCGGCGCCACCAGGGCGACCGCCTGCGCATGCAGCTCGGGCAGCAAGCGCAGGCTCAGCGCGAGCTGGGCCTGGACCAGACGCAAGGTGTCAGCGCCTGGCTCGGAAGCCGATGCCGGCGTCATCAGGGCGGTCATCAGATCCTGCGGCAGGTCCAGATCTTGCGCCACGCCGGGCGGCTGCGCCTCGAGCGCGTTGGCCATCGATTCCAGTGTCGTGACCAGCAGGTGAGCGGCCCGAGATGGGGCGGCCTCGTCCGACAGCGCCAGCCGCTGGTTGCGATGCGCGCCGAGTGCCGAGAGATAGTTCAGCAGCGTGTGCGACAGCACCAGAAACCGCATGCCCTGCGGCGCCAGCATCCGCGCGCGCGCCGGCTCCAGCCGCATGGCCGCCAGCGCGCGGGACAGGGCGCCGTCCGCCAGATGGGCATTGCGGCGGGCCAGGCGGTAGGCCAGGTGGTCCCGCTTGCCCGACTGGTACTGCGCCATGATCTCGCGCAGGTACTGGGCCTGGGCGCGCGCCGCCTGCCCCGCCAACCGGTGCAGTTGATGGGACTGCCAGCTCGGCAGGATCAGCCAGACCGCCAGCCCTGCAATCACGCTGCCCGCGACCGTATCCAGCAGGCGGGGCAGGATCAGCCCGAAACCGTCGCCGGCCTGGTTGAAGGACAACAGCACCAGCGAGGTGATCGCCGCCGTGGCCAGCGTGTAGCGGGTGTGGCGGGTGGCAAAGAACACCACGCCGGCGGCCACGGTGAATCCCGCTTGCAGCAGCAGGTCGGGGAACAGGCGCAGCAGCGCCCATCCCACCACCAGCCCCAGCACCGTGCCGCTGATGCGCTGCGCCAATCGGGTGAGGGTGGCGCCGTACTGGGGCTGGCAGACAAACACGATGGTCAGCAGGATCCAGAAGCCGTGGCTGTCGCCAGTACTGAGCATGACCGCATAACCGGCCGTCAGTGCCACCGCCAGACGCAGCGCATGACGCAGCAGCGGGGCGCTCCAGTTCCATTGGGCGCGCAGCCGCTGCCAGGCTTCGGAGAGGCTGCGGGGATCGCGGTCCAGCAGGGTCGTGTCGGCGGACTGTTCGGGGGGCTGGAGGGCGCTGGAGAGCGAGCGGTCCAGCGCGCTCAGGTTGGCGGCCAGGCCGCGCAGGGCCGCGAGCCCTCGCGCTCGACCTTCGGTCCAGGGGCCGGGCGTCTGTTCCACATGGCGCAGCGCCTCATGCAGATCTTCGATCGCGTGCGCCGTCGTGCCGTGCCGTTTCCATGGCGGCTGCCGCCGGATGTGGCGGGCCAGGCTGCGGCAGTCCCGCCCGAGCAGCGCCAACAGCCGCTGGCAACGGTAGAGCACGTCGCTGTGGAAGAACTGCTGGGACAGGACTTCGTAATGCTCGTGGGAGGAACTGGTGCGTTCGTGCACGTCCTGCGCCACCAAGTAGGCCTGCATCGCTTCCCGCAACCAGGGCGCGGGTGTGCCGGCACCGCTGCGGCTGAACAGCGCTTCCTTGCAGCGGCTCAGGGCGTCCACCACGCGGCCGCTCTGCAGGGCCAGCGCCACGCGACGTCCTTCCAGATCGGCGCCGCGCACGGGTTCGAGCAGGCCGGACTTGAGGCGCAGATATTCGCCCAGGCTTTCATAGACGGCGGCCAGGTGCTGGCGCACGGGCGGCGTCGGCAGCAGCGCGGCCCACAGGACGGAGATGGCCCCATACCAGGCGGCGCCCAGCAGCAGGAAGGCGATGGCTTCGACCGCATGGGGCTTGGACGACAGCGACGCATAGATGGCCAGCACCAGCGTGGCGAAGGCCATGGTGCGATAGCGCTCGCCGAGTGCGCCGAGCAGGGTCAGGCCGACGGCGGCGGCCGCCAGCAGGCCCCCGAGCAGCCACGGGTGCCCCAGGCTCGCCTGAACGGCCAGCGCCATGACAGCAAAGCACAGCAGCGTGATGACCTGCACCCGCAGCCGGCCCTGCCAGCTGTCATCGGTCTCCGCCAGCGCACTGGCAATCACGCCCAGCAGCAGCGGCAAGGCGGCGGACATCCGCCCCGCCCACCAGCAGCCGGCCATGACGCAGGCCAGGGCCAGCAAGGCGCGCAAGCTGCCGGACACGGCTTCCCGTTGCCACAGTTGGTAGGCCCACTGTCCCCATCCCCGCACTTCGCCTGCACTCAGCACTGTCTTACCTTTCCTGGCCTGTCTGACCCCTCTGACGCCCGGGCCTCCAGAAAGCAAGTATCAAGCCGACAAGGTGGCCTACGGTGCAAGTGCCGACAAATTCGTCACGCCGATGCACGGCGTCGGTGTGAAAGGATGGATCGACAAGGCATGCCGGACGTCGAAGCATTCTTGAACGAAGCGTTCACCAGATGCTGCATGTGAGTCATGCTGTGGACAGCGCTTCCTCCACATGCCGCGGCAACTCCAGCCCCGGCCCTTCCACCGCCTTCACGCGCACCAGCGGTGCATAGTCCGAGGTCACATCGCCGAAGAGCATGGCATAAGGCACATCCGCTGCGTCGCGGCCGGTGCCGATGCGCAGATAGCCCATGGGAATGCCCAGGCCCGACGGGTCGAACACATACCAGCGCTGGCCCAGCCACACTTCCACGTAGGCATGAAAGTCCATCGGCTTGCCCGCGTCCGCCCCGAAGTCCGTGCCGGTCACATAGCGGGCCGGAATGCTCAAGGCGCGGCACAGGGCGATCATCACGTGGGCAAAGTCCCGGCACACCCCCACGCGATCGGTCAGCGTCTCTACCGCGGAGGTGCGGGTGGTCGAGCCGCTGCTGGCATAACGCAGCTTCTTGCGCACCCAGTCCCGCACCGCCACGACCCGCGCATAACCCGAAGGCAGGTGGCCGAAAGTTGCCTCCGCAAAATTGATCAGCCGGTCCGACTCGCAATAGCGGCTCGGCATGAGGTAGAGCAGCACGTCGTGCGGCAGGCCGGCCACATCCGCTTCCGCCAGCGGGGACGTTGGCTCCAGCACGGGCTGGGCTGCTACCTCCGCCTCATAGGTCAGGTGGAACCGCCCCGCCGGCGCCTTCACGCTGATCAGCCGGTTCGACGACCCGGGCACCTCCCGCTCATGCCAGGTCGAGCCGGGCGTCAGCTCCATGCGTTCCTGCGCCACCTGTTGAAGTGCCGTGACCGCCGGCTGCACGTTGAACAGCAGGCTGGCCCGGGCATCCTTCACCAGATAGTCCAGCTCGAAGTGCAGTTGCATCCGGATCATGCTGCCACCTCCGCGGGCCCGCCTGCTGCCACCGTCGCTGCCCCCCACGCTGCCGTCACCTCCGGCTCCGCCCCAAGCGCGCCCCGCACATGGGCATCGATCAGGCAATGGATGAAGTGCAGCTTCGCCACCGCCGCCGCCGGCAGCACAAAGGGATAGAAGTCGGGCTGTCCCATCGCGCGGGACATCTCGTTCATCACACAGGTCACCGCCACCCAGTCATGCAGCAGCGTCAGGAATTCCGCGCCGGTGGGGTGATCCTCCCGCCACAGGTCGCTGGGCTTGAATGGCGAGACGCTGGGCTCCTGTCGCTCGTGCCCCTCCAGCCACTGGGCGTCCGCCACCAGACCGAAGCTCTGGGCGGTGTCCAGCGTATCGCGCAGGTGCAGGTAGTGGCCCCAGCTCTCGGCCCAGTCTTCCCAGGGATGCGCGCCCGCATAGGCGGAGATGTAGCGCCGCTGCCAGCCCTGCACCGGTCCCTGGGTGTAATGGCGCTTCAGCGCGGCAGCGTAGTCCTCGCGGTCATCGCCAAACAGCGCCCGGCAGGGTGCCAGCCACTCCGTGCCGGCCACCAGCCGGTCCCAGTAATAGTGCCCGACCTCGTGACGCAGATGCCCCAGCAGGGTCCGGTAGGGTTCCCCAAATTGCGCCCGAGCCCGCTCCCGGTAGGCATCGTCCGCTTCCTCGATGTTGATGGTGATGACGCCGGTGGCATGGCCTGTCATCACCGGCATGCCGGGCTGTGAATGCAGCAGGTCGAACGCGAGTCCGCGCTGCGGGTCGTCCGCCTTCGGAACCACCGGCAGACCCAGTCCCAGCAGGTGGGAGACCAGTCGCCGCTTGGCCGCTTCCACACGGCGCCACAGCTCGCCATTGCCGGGGTACGAGAGGTCCGGAATCATCCGGCTCAAGCGGCAGCTCAGGCACAGCGGGGCCGTGGTGCCGCCGTCATCCCGCACCAGCCAGTTGCAGCCAATGGCGCTGGAAAAGTTCTGGCAGCGGCGATAGGTGACCGACGGATTTCCGTCCAGATGGAAACGGTCCGGCGCCTGCGTGGGTCGCATGGCGCGCAGCGCCCCCTCGTCCGCCACATAGCCCAGCGCCGAGCCGCAGGACAGGCAGGAGGAGTTGCGGAAGAACACAGGCTTGCCGCAACTGCACTGGTAATTTCGAGCCAGCGTGGACGTCATGAGGGCACCGGGAGCGTGGAGGGAATGAAGGAGTGCTTCACAGGCAACCGTCACGCCTGCCCGTGTGAACCGACACGCCTGCCTGCATGAATCCTGAGTCAATGTGGCGACACGCGGATGAATACCCACATCGCAAGGCTTGCTGACACAAACAAGTTGGCAAAGCCTGTATATTCATCCAGCAGTTTTGACAACACTTCCATGGACACCCAACGCAAGCTGGCCATCCTGGCCGACGCCGCCAAGTACGACGCCTCCTGTGCCTCCAGCGGGACGGACAAACGCGATTCGTCCAAGGGCAAAGGCATCGGATCCACCGAAGGCATGGGCATCTGCCACAGCTATGCCCCGGACGGCCGCTGCATTTCGCTGCTCAAGATCCTGCTGACCAACCATTGCCAGTACGACTGCCTCTACTGCGTGAACCGCGCCTCCAGCAATGTGGCGCGGGCGCGCTTTCGCGTGGATGAAGTGGTGGCCCTGACGCTGGACTTCTATCGCCGCAACTACATCGAAGGGCTGTTTCTCAGCAGCGGCATCGTCAAGAGTCCGGACTACACGATGGAGCAGGTGGTCGAGGTGGCGCGAGTGCTGCGGGAAGAGCACGATTTCCGCGGCTACATTCACCTCAAGACCATTCCCGATGCCAGCGAGGACCTGCTGCAGCGCGCCGGCCGCTATGCGGACCGGCTGAGCATCAACGTCGAACTGCCCACCGAACAAGGCCTGCAACAACTGGCCCCGGAAAAGGACGGCGTGGCCATCCGCCGCTCGATGGGCCGGCTCAAGCTGCACATCGACGATGCCAAGGAGGCGCGCAAGTCGTCCGCGGCGGTGCCCATCCGCGTCATTCCCGGGGCGGGGGCCCGACCGGCCAAGCCGCCGCGGTTTGCGCCGGCGGGCCAGAGCACCCAGATGATCGTCGGCGCCGATGGCAGCGATGACCGCAGCATTTTGCGCAGCAGCGCCACGCTCTACGGCACCTATCGCATGCGCCGGGTCTACTACTCGGCCTTCAGCCCCATTCCGGATGCATCCCGCGCCTTGCCGCTGCAGGCGCCGCCGCTGGTGAGGGAGCACCGGCTCTACCAGGCGGACTGGCTGATGCGCTTCTACGGCTTTGGCCATGAGGAGATCGTGGACGACGGCACCGGCCTGCTGCGCCTGGACGTGGACCCGAAACTGGCCTGGGCGCTGGCCCATCCGGAGCGCTTTCCGGTGGACCTGAATGCAGCGCCCAAGGAACTGCTGCTGCGGGTGCCGGGCCTGGGCGTGGAGTCGGTGGGAAAGCTGCTGCAGGCCAGGCGCCTGCGCCGCATCCGCGCGGAAGACCTGCAGCAGATGAAGGTGGGGCTGCGCAAGGTGCTGCCGTTTGTGGAGGTGGACGGGCACCGGCCTCGCGGTGACGTGGGTGAGCATCTCCTTCGGCAGTGGGCGGCCCCCGCGACGTCGGATCGTGCTCATGCACCCACTCATGCACCCGTTCAGTTGGGGCTGTTCGCATGAGGCGCGTCGTTCTGCAAGGGCCGGCGGACGTGGCCGGTTTTCGTCGCCAGGCACGAGCACTGGCGGCGGCAGATGTCCCGCCAGACCAGGTGGTGTGGGCCACGGTCGGGCAGGCCGACGACTTGTTCAGTTCGATGCAGGACGAGGACGCCGACACCCCGCCTGCCGCGTCATCCCGCTTCACCGTCCCGGCCGGTTTCGTGCGCCTGTGTGACGCGGCGCTGCTGCACAGCGACCCCCAGCGTTTTGCGCTGATGTACCGGCTGCTGTGGCGCCTGAAGCAGTCGCCCTCGCAGTGGATGGACACGCTCGATCCCGAACGCCGCCGTGCCGATCACATGGCGCGCGACGTCCGCCGGGCCATCCACAAGATGCATGCGTTCGTGCGCTTTTTTCCTGTGCAGGACGATCAGGGCGAGCAGTACCTCGCCTGGTTCGAGCCGCCCCATTTTGTCGAGGAAGCGGCTGCGCCCTTTTTTGCGCGACGCTTTGCCAACATGCGCTGGGCGATCCTCACGCCGCGCTGCACCTTGTCGTGGGATGGACAGACGCTGACCACCGGGCCGGCCGGCCGACGTGAAGACGTGCCGCCGATGGATGCCGGCGCCGAACTCTGGCTGACCTATTACCGCAGCATCTTCAATCCAGCGCGGCTGAAGGTGTCGATGATGGAGAAGGAGATGCCGCGCCGGTACTGGGCGAATCTGCCGGAAGCGGCGCTGATCGACCCGCTGATCGCGCAGGCCCACGAGCGCACCACCGGCATGCTGACCGCTGACGCGACCGAGCCTCGAAGAATCCGGCCGATGCGGCCCGTGGATCGCAGCGGCGACTGAATCAACGCCGCACGCAAAAAAGCGGGCCTGCCGCCCGCTTTCCAACTCCTGCGCCGCGCGCGCCGGGATCAGTTGATCGGGTCGGCCTGCACCGGCTGCGCGATGACTTGGCTGTAGGCCCGGAAATGACGGGCCGAGCGGCGCGGCTCGCCGATGTCCTCATACAGCAGGCCCAGCTCATAGTGGGCATCGCCCAGCATCGGATCCAGGGCCAGCGCACGATGATAGGCATGGATGGCCTGCACGCTGCGACCGGCGGCGGACAGGACGCGCCCGGCCTGCAGCTGCAGCAGGGCCACGTCGCTGCACCAGCCCAGCGCCTGGTCCACCACTTCCAGCGCGTCGTCATGGCGCCCCTGGCGGCTGAGCAAGGCGGTGAGGTCGGCGAAGGCCTGGACCTCGCAAGGATTCTGCGCAATCGCCTGACGAAGCTCGACTTCGGCGGCCTCGTCATCGACCGGATCGGTCAGGCGGGCCAGGTCTTGCAGCTCCTCCACGGCAGCATCGGTCCAGCGACGGGCCAGACCCATGGCCTGCACATCTTCCGCCCGGAAGCACAGCGACATCAGCACACTTCCCGCTGCCACGGCGTCGGCATTGGCTGCCTGCACCGCGGTGGACGGCGCGTTCAGGGAAGGGCTGTGAGCACGGGCTTGGGCTTGGGCGTTCATGATGGCGGCTTCGATGTCGTTGGGAGTTGCCGCTACGGTATCTGTCCGTCTTGCCCGGGACTGCCAGCGGATGCGGCGTTGTCTTGTAGGACAAGAGGAAGTCCGCCCAGAGGCATGCCGTTTGCCGTCAAGGCCGCCTGGGATCGGGTCACGCTGAGTGATCCAGCCCCTTCAACAGAAAGCGAATCACCATGGATAAGAACTGGAGTACCCAAGTCATCGCGCATGTGGAGAACGGCGACTTCGACGGCGCCCTCAGCATGATTCAGCACTGCGCCTCGCAGCCGCTGCTGGACGAGCTGAAGGCGGCGCTGGCCCGCACGGGCCTGGACCATGGCGCCGGGGCCGCCCGCCTGCTGGGCGCGGTGCTGGAGCGCCAGATGGCGCTGGAAGCGCGGGCGTGAATCGGAGGCTTGAGCCGGGAGCCTGAGCCTAGAACCGCTCCGGCACGAACATCTCCGGCGGCACGGGCTGCCGGGAGTAGTCCGCATGCCGCTCCCGCTCCGGCAGGCGCACCTCGGTGCGCTGCACTTCCTGGTAGTCGAAATGGTCCAGCAGATGCTGGATGCAGTTGAGCCGGGCGCGTTTCTTGTCGTCCGCGGCCACCACCCACCAGGGTGCTTCGGGGATGTGGGTGCGCTCCAGCATCAACTCCTTGGCCCGGGTGTAGTCCTCCCAGCGGCGGCGTGATTCCAGGTCCATCGGCGAGAGCTTCCACTGCTTCAGCGGGTCGTGGATGCGTCCGAGGAAGCGCAGGTGCTGTTCTTCATCGCTGATGGAGAACCAGTACTTGATCAGGCGAATGCCCGATCGCACCAGCATGCGTTCGAACTCGGGCACGGAGCGGAAGAATTCCTCCACCTCGTTCTCGGTGCAAAAGCCCATCACCCGTTCCACGCCGGCGCGGTTGTACCAGCTGCGGTCGAACAGCACGATCTCCCCAGCCGCAGGCAGGTGAGGCACATAACGCTGGAAGTACCACTGGGTGCGCTCGCGGTCGTTGGGGGCGGGCAGGGCCACCACGCGGCACACGCGCGGGTTGAGCCGCTGGGTGATGCGCTTGATGGCGCCGCCCTTGCCGGCCGCATCGCGACCCTCGAACAGGATCACCACCTTCTCACCGGTGTGCTGCACCCAGTCCTGCAGCTTGACCAGCTCGCGCTGCAGTCGGAATAGATGCTTGAAGTAGGACAGCCGATCGCTGTGCTCGTGGCCATTCACGTCCAGCGAGAGCAGGGCCTCGTCGACGGCGCGGTCTTCGATCTCGAGCTCCAGCTCTTCGTCATAGCCGTCCAGCAGGTCGCGGCGGATGCGGGCGACCAGGTCCCGGTCGTCGGACTTCCGCTGCGCAGCGGGTTGTTCTGACGCGCTGCTGGTCGGCTCCGCGCCCCGATCCTCTTTCGAACTCCCGCTCATGGTCCCGCCTTGGTCCTGGTGTGTGAAACGGCCGATGATTCAGGGGCCGGATGACGGTTTCGTGAAGCCGCTGGCACGGCAGCTGGACGACGGAAGGCCTGCGGATACTGACGCTCATACCAGCCCACTGCGTCCGCGGCGGACAGGCCCAGCAAGGTGCGCAGACCCGGCACGGCCAGCAGCAGCAGGCCGGCACCGAGGAAAGCGGCACCGTGCAGCGCGTAGACCGTTTCCACCCGCCACTGCAGGAGCATACCGCCGGCGAGCATCGGCGCGCCCGTGGCCGCCAGCGAGGCCACGGTGAGCTGTGCGGCCGCCATGCGCGAGCGGAAGTCTTCGGGGATGGCCAGTGAGCGCAGTGTCTGGCCGGTCAGTTGGGTGAGGGAGGTGCAGGCGCCCATGAGCGCCAGCAGGCCGGCCACCATCGCCGGATGCCGGCAGGCGGAGAGGGCGCCGATGCAAAGGCCGCACAAAGCCACGGCCGTCATCATGGCGCGGTGGCGCCCCAGGCGCTGAATCAATGCTTCGGCAACACCCAGCACACCGATCAGCACGCCCATGGCAAGCGCCGCCTGGCACAGCCCCAGCCATGCGGTCGAGGCGTGCAGGGCCTGCAGACGCAGGGGCAGCAGCAGCCCGACAGCGGGCCCGTAGAACAGCATCATCAGCGCACCGGAGAGCGTCCACCACCGGTCTACCCGCACCTGCCATTTGGCGCGCCAGCCTGCCCGGAGCAGATCGAGCCAGGGCGGCCGGCCCACATCAACGGTGCGGATCGCCGGCCCGCGCAGGGCGAGGCCGGCTGCTGCGCACAGGCCCGCGACGAACGCATGCAGGCACAGCGAGGCCTGCAGCGCGCCGCAGGCCAGGGCCAGTCCTGCCAGCAGCGGTCCGCTCAGGCTGCCAATGGCCTGCCAGCCCCGACGCAGGCGAATGGCCTGCGACAGATGCCCCGGCGCCACGAGATCCGGCAGCAAGGCCACCTGCGCGGGTTGGGTGACGGCCTGCGCCATGGCTGCCAGCGCGCCGGTGATGACCAGCATCTGCCAGCCCAGCACACCGGCGCAGGCGAGCAGGGCCTGAAGCAGCGCGATGAGCCCCAGGGCCAGGGATCCCCACCGGATCAGGCCTGGCTTGGCGAACCGGTCCCCCAGCGGCGACAGGACCGGCAGGCCCACCAGGGTGGTCAGGGCCAGCCACGCACTGAAGACCACCAGCGCGCCAGGCCCGCCCCGTTCCGCCAGCCAGGAGAGCGCCGCCGTGTGTCCCAGACCCATGGCGCAGCTGCTGAGCAGTTCGAGCGTCAGCAGCGACCGGGCGGGGCCCGGCAGCGAGCGGAAGGTGGCCGACTGGAGCCGTCCCAGGGGGAGTTGCAGCAGCCGCCGTAGTCGCAGTGGCAGTCGAAATCGAAGTAGGAGGAGCATCGCGCAGACCTGGGAGGCAAGGAGCTCGCACTCTAGGCAGCGATGCGCAACGGCGGCAGAGCCAGGCAGGGCCGTGTCGGATCGATACAGGGTCGCCGCCCCATGGGAGTAGATGCACCGCAGTGCAACCCACCTGCGGTCATGGTCGCCTCGAAGCGGGTCGGACCTGGGGGTGAAGCCGACTTGCGATGACCCTCGGCCTGATCCGGCCCTGTATCGATCTACGCCGCACCGCCCTGTATCGATCCAGGCGCCGCTCCGCGCGGTATCGTTGCGGACCTTTGAGCCACCGTCCTGCCCCCTTGCACCTCCCCGTTCCCCGTTCCGCCCCTGACGACGCCCCCGCCAAGTTCCGCTACCAGGCGCTGGCGGCGCATCTGGCGCAGGCGCTGCGGGATGGACGATTTCCGCCCGGCGCGCGGCTGCCCTCGGTGCGTGAGCTGTGCGAGACCCATGGCGCCAGCCTTTCCACCGTCACCCATGCCCTGCATCGCCTGGAGGATGCGGGCCTGATCGAAGCCCGTGCGAGGTTGGGATTCTTTTCCTGCGTGGCGCCCGATGGGGCGTCCGATGGGGCAGAAACGGGCGGGCCGCCGCCCACGTCGGTCACCCCGGAGGCCCTGGATACACGGCGGGAACGCCTCATGGCACTGGCGGCCCACCGCGACGGTCAGCTGTCACTGGGGCACCTGGGTCTGCCCGACGATCTCCTGCCGCTGGCCGCACTGCGCCGATGGACCCGCCACCATGTCCGCGACGACGCTGCCGCGCTGGCGCGTGGATGGGTGGGCGGTTCCGGTCGCCTGAAACAGCAACTGGCCCAGCGCCTGCGGCGTCGGGGATGCGAGGTGCAGGAGTCTGACCTCGTGGTCACCACGGGGGAGGGCGAAGCGCTGAGTCTGTGCCTGGAAGCGCTCACGCGTCCCGGCGATGCGGTGGCGGTGACCAGCCCGGTGCCGCTTCGTCTGCTGGAGCTGCTGCAGTCGCGGGGGCTGCGGGTCCTGGAGCTTGGGCTACCGTCCGCCGGGGTTGCTGCGGCTGCACCCACTGCGACCTCGCCCGTGGTGATCGACCTGGAATCACGCATCCAGACGGACCGCCCTGCCGTCTGCATCGTGGACCTGGCCACGTCCGCCCTGAACGGCATGGCCTGGGACGAAGCGGCCTGCCGCTCGCTGGTGGCGCTGTGCACGCGGCATGGGCTGCCCCTGATCGAATGCGACCTGCTGGGTGAGTTGACGCTGCGCCCTGACGCGCCGCCGCTGCTCAAGGCCCTGGACGAGGCCGATCGGGTGCTGCATTGCGGCAGCACCGCCTGCGTGACGGGCGTCGGCATGCAGGTGGGATGGGTGGCCAGCGGACGGCATCGGGTGCAACTGATGGCGGCGCGGGCGGTGCATGGCGAACTGCTGCCCGGACTGCACGACCAGGTGCTGGCGGATTTTCTGGGCAGCGAGGATGCTGATCGCCACCTGCGCCGACTCCGGCGCCAGTTGCTGCGACGAATCAGCGCTTGGACCGCAGCCGTGCTGGCGCACTTTCCCCCCGGCACGACGGTGCAGCGCAGCCACGCGGGGCATCAGCTCTGGGTGACGCTGCCGCAAGGGCTCAGTGCCCAGCGGCTTCTGGCCCAGTCCCGGCTGCATGGCATCAGCTTCGTGCCGGGCAGCGTGTTCACGCTGGGACGCGCTTATGACAGCGGCCTGCGACTCACCGCTGCCTGCGACCTCGATGCGACCCGCCGCGAAGCGCTTGCCCGGGTGGGCAGGCTGGCACGCGGCATGATGGCCCCTTGATCACCCCTTGATCGCGCCGCCGGACAACTCCCGGTCCCACTGCTGCAACTGCGACAGCGTCGCCGTTGCGCCGCCGCACACGATCACCAGCGCGTTCTTGAACGGCGCCAGCCGCTCGGGTTGGTCATACACCACCGCCAGCGCCGCACCGCAGGCCGGCTCCACCAGCACCCGATGGTCGTCCATGAAGCGCAGGCAGGCGCGCACGGCTTCGGCGTCCGACACCAGGGCGCTGCGGATGTCATGGGTCTGCGTCAGGGCGACGGCATGGTCGGCCACCCGCTTGGCGCCCAGCGATGTGGCGATGCTGGTGATGGCCGGCAGGCTGACCGGCTCGCCGGCGTCCATCGCCGCCTTCAGCGACGCGGCGCCGGTGGTTTCCGCGGCCAGCACCGGGATGTCCGCCAGGCCGTTGCGCACCAGCCCGGCCATCACGCCGGAGAGCAGCCCACCGCCGCCCACCGCCACCACCACCACGTCCGGCCGTAGCCCGCTGGCGACGACCTCGTCGATCATGCTGGCATGACCGTCCCACAGCAGCGGGTCGTCGAAGGGATGCACGAAGGCAGCGTCTGGGGTCAGCAGGCTCGTTGCCAGCTCATTCGCCTCCTGCCAGGTGCGGCCATGCACCCGCACGTCCGCGCCAAAGAGCGCCAGCAGCGACTTCGCCCGCTCGGTGGTGGTCTCCGGCACCACCACCAGCACCGGCAGACCCAGCCGCTGGCCGGCATAAGCCACCGCCAGTCCGGCATTGCCACCGCTGGAGCTGATGAAACGGCGAGCACCGCCGCGCGCATAGGTCTCGCAGGCGTGGCCCACCCCCCGGATCTTGAAGGAGCCCGGCACCTGCAGCGCCTCCATCTTGAGGTGGATGCGGGTGGCGCCCCCGGCCTTCAGGCTCAGGGACTCGATCAGCGGCGTGGGGGCGTGAAGGGGCACGGCGATGGGGTGGAAAGCGGTCGGGGAGCTTGAGTGTGCCACGCGTGGGGGCGGCCGTAGATCGGCGCGACACCCGGATGGGAGAGGCCGCCGCTCTTGCTTTCGCGCCTGTGCAACGCGGCGGATCGCCCCACCGGCGATGGGCCTGTCCGTCTGCCGCCACAATCACGCCCATGCGCGCCCTCATCGAATTGCTCATCCAGCACGACTTCCTGCTCATCTTCCTCGTGACGTTGGCCGCGCGCATTGGGGCCCCGTTGCCGGCAGCTCCGCTGCTGGTGGTGGCGGGCGGTCTGGCGGCGGCCGGGCGGCTGTCCGGCGTCAGCCTGGTGGTGTCGGCGGTGCTGGCGAACGTGCTGGGGGATGCCCTCTGGTTCGTGGCCGGCCGCATCCACGGGCATCGCGTGCTGCGCCTGCTCTGCCGCGTCTCCCTGTCCCCCGATGTGTGCGTGCGCCAGAGCGAAAGCCTGATTGCTCGCTGGGGCGGCAGTTCCCTGCTGGCGGCCAAGTTCCTGCCCGGCATCTCGGTGGTGGCGGCGCCGATGGCCGGGGCACTGGGCATGGGCTGGCGTCGCTTCATCGCCTATGACGCGGTGGCCGGGCTGGTGTGGACCCTGTGCTTCCTGGGCCTGGGCCTGGTCTTCAGCGACCAGATCCAGGATGTGCTGGACGTGCTGGCCAATGCCGGCAAGTGGGCTCTGGTCACGCTGGGCCTCCTGCTGGCGGTGGTGGTGGCCTGGCGCTGGTGGCGGCGTCGCAGCATGGCCCGTCAACAGGGCGAGATCGAACGCATCAGCGTGGAAGATGCCGCAGCGCTGCTGGACCAGGACATGACACCGGTCTTCATCGACGTGCGCAGCGACACTGGCCGCGCCGCCGACCCGCGCAGCCTGCCGCAGGCGCTGCACATCCCGCTGGCCCGTCTGGCGTCGAAGGCCGAAGAGCTGCCCAAGGACCGATTGCTGGTGCTCTACTGCAACTGCCCCAACGAGATCTCTGCCGTGACGGGCGCCCGTCAGCTGCAGGACCGCGGCCATGCCCGGGTGCTGGCACTGGAGGGCGGCCTGGATGCGTGGGAGGTGATCGAGCGCCGTCGCGCGGCGAGCGCTCCGCCGACCAGCGAATCCCTGGCCTGATTCCGCCCTGCCGACCGACGTCCCTCGTTTCGAGGAGGCCTTCCCCGCCCAGGCTGGCCCGGCACTTGCATACTGGGGGTCATGCAGTGCATGCCCACCATCCTGGATCTGGAAGCCTCCGGCTTCGGCCGCGGCAGTTACCCGATCGAGATCGGCTTCGTGCAAGGGCAGGGCCTGCCGTTCTGCTCGCTCATCCAGCCCGCGCCCGACTGGGACCATTGGGACCCGCAGGCGCAAGCGCTGCACGGCATCTCGCGGGAGCTGCTCCAGCGCCATGGTCGTCCGCGGGAGTGGGTGGCCCAGGAACTCAACAGCCGCCTGTCCGGCCAGACGGTCTACAGCGACAGCTGGGCCTACGACTACAGCTGGCTGGCCCGGCTGTATGACAGCGTCGGCATGCAGCCCGGCTTCAAGCTGGACGACCTGCGCCGCCTGCTCAGCGAGGACGAGGCCCTGCGCTTTGGCGACGTCAAGCAGCAGGTCCGCGCCGAGGTGCAACTGAGGCGGCACCGCGCCAGTGCCGATGCCAAGCTGCTGCAGCTCACGCTGATGCGGGTCAAGCAGCCGGCGTGACGTCGGAGGCGCACACACTGCCGCAGGCCTGACCCCGACCCGCCCGCTTGGCCCGGTAGAGCTGCGCATCCGCCTGGGTCACCAGCGCATTGATGTCCGCCTGCCGCGCCCACTGCACGCAGTAGCCGACGCTGGTGCCGATGTGCAGCTCCAGAGCGCCGATGCGAAACGGCATGCTCAGCGCGTGGACCAGCTTGTCCGCCACCACCTGCGCGTCCTCGACCTTGGCCACATGGTGCAGGAACACCGCGAACTCGTCCCCGCCCAGCCGCGCCACCAGGTCCTGCGGACGCAGCGCATGGCGCAGGCGTCCGGCGACCGCCTTGAGCAGCGCATCGCCGACCGGATGGCCGTACTGGTCATTCACTGGCTTGAAGCGGTCCAGGTCCAGGTAGAGCAGCGCCACCAGCTCCCCGCGGTCCCGTGCCCGCTCCAGGGCGGTGTCGATATGGCTGGCAAAGCCGGCGCGGTTGAGCAGCTCGGTGAGCGGGTCGGTGTTGGAGGCTTTCAGCAGGCGGATCTGCTCCTCCTTGGTGTCGGTCACGTCCCGTCCCACGCCATAGGCGCCGATCGGCTGTCCGGTCTCGCCCAGCAGCGGCCCGTAACTCCATTCGATGTAGCGCGGCGCACCGCGGTCCTGCGCGGCCTCGTCCCGCCATTCCTCGACGCTGGTCTCGCCTTTCAGGGCCCGTTCAATCTGGAGCCGTGCCAGTGCATAGCGCTGCTCGCCCAGCAGTTGCTCGGCGGTCCACCCCTCCCAGGCTCGCGGCGCCAGCCCCAGGTTCTGTTCCATCGTGCGGTTGCAGAAGATCACCCGCTGCTCGGTGTCCACCGCCAGCACTTCCACGGCGCTGCTGTGGGCCAGTGCGCTCATCACCGCCTGGCTGCGCTCACGCTCCCGCTCCACCGCCAGTTCATCGGTGATGTCGCGCAGCATCCAGGAGAAGTTGCGAACGGTCGCCTTCTCGTCGCGGTGCAGGATCAGCGTGCAGTCCACCGGCAGTTCCCCGCCGGAGCGCATGCGCACCGCCCAGCGGCCATGCCAGTGCCCATCCCGCATCACCGCCGGCAGGATCTCCCGCTCGAAACGCTCGCCGCCGTCCACGAAGAACTGGCGCTGGTGCAGGTCCTTGGGCGGCGTGTCCCGGTCCATGCCCAGGCGCCTGCGCACGGCCGGATTGAGGTAGACGATGTGCCCCTGCGGCGAGGTCTGCACGATGTAATCGGGCGAGCTGTCGATGATGGCGCTGAGCATGCGCGTTGCTTCCTGCTGGCGCGCCGGCTCGGTCACGTCCAGCACGGTGCCGGCATAAGCGACGATGCGGCCATGGACCCGCATCGGCCGGGTGCGCACGGCCAGCACCATCTCGGTGCCATCGGAGCGCCGGAAATGCCGCAGCCGGTCCATGGCCTGGCCCTCCGCCACGCGTTTCATCCAGTCCTGCCGCGCGGGCTCGCGTTCCTGCACCGGCAGGCGTTCCAGCCAGCCCCAGGCCAGGTGCGCCCGGTCCAGTTCCATCAGCTGCAGGTAGGTCTCGTTGGCATAGACGGTGCGACCGTCCAGCGTCGCCCGGAACAGGCCCATCGGGGACGCATCCGCCGTCGCCTGGCGCTCGGCCTCCGCCAGGCGGGCGCGTGACTGAACTCGGGTGAACCAGAGCATCAGGCCGATGGCCGTCAGGCTCACCAGCAGCGAAAAGCCCAGCACCGCCCGCCGCTGCACCAGATAGCCGCCCAGCACCCGGTCTTCTTCCAGCGACACGAAGATCCGCAGCGGGAAGCTTCGCAGTGTCTGGTAGGCCACCACCCGGTCCTTGCCGTCCAGGGAGGCCTCGCCGATCTCGAAACGTCCGCCCGGCGGGGCACTGGCCGGCAGCTTGCGGTCGGGGCGATCCTGCACCACGTTGCGGCCGAGCAGCTCCGGCACCTCCGGCACGCGGGCCAGCGCGAGTCCGTCCTCTCGCTCCAGAAAAATCGCCTGTCCTGGACGCTGCAGGCGTGCCCGGTAGAGCTTGAGCACCATGTCCAGATCGATCAGCGCCACCGCGGCCTGGAACTGGCCGCGGTCGCCGCTCAGCCGGGTGGACAGCGGCAGCACCAGGCGCGCGCCCGGGCGCAAGCGCAGCGGCCCGCCGACCACCACCGTCTGGGCACGCACGTCCTTGAGTTCCTGCAGGAAGCTGTCGGGACCCAGCTCCACCAGGGGCGTTGAGCCCGACGGGATGCGCCACAGCCGCCCATCGGTGTGCGCCAGCATGAAGTCGGTGACGCCGCGGGAGCCTTCCCGCAAGGTGTCGGCCAGCAGGCTGACGGTGGCGTCCCGGCCTTCTTCCTTGGTGCGCCGCGTCAGCAGCAGCAGGTCCATGGTGCGCAGGTTGCCTTCGGCCTCCCGCAGCAGGGCGTCGGTTTCGCCGGCGGCGTTGTCGGCCGTGCTCTGCAGTTCCGACTGCACGTCCTGGATCAGCGAGCGCGGATAGATCAGCGAGAACCAGCCCACCAGGCTCCACAACACCACCAGCACCAGCCCCAGGGACAGGAACGGCCCCAGCACCAGCAGTCGCTGGGCCAGCGGGGCGGCTTCCGAAGACCGGTTGGGCACGGCGGAGGGCATGCGGCGATTCTCCCCGTCCCGGGCGCGGCGTCATAGCCCGATGCTGTGGGGGAGACCACGACTATTTCTCGACTCGGGCGCCAGCGGTGGCGCGGCACAGCGCTTCAGTCCGGCGTCAGGTCCTCGGCGGCCGTGGGGCGTTCAGAGCCTTGGGACAGTTGCGAGAGGCAGCGCAGGCACAGGCACTGGCCGGGATAGTCCCGGCTCAGCTGGGCCTTGAGCGCATCGGTGAGGCGCAGGCCGAAACAGGCGCAGTGACCGTCCGCCACGCCGCAGTGGAAGCCGCCGCCGCAGCGCGGGCAGGCGCTGTTGTCCAGCCCGGCGGCATCGGTCGCGGCGCCTGCGGCATCGGCTGAGCCTGCGCCATCCACTGCGCCTGCGGCTTCCGCGGCTCCTGAGGCGCCCGCTTCGCGCATCTCAGGCAAAGGTCTTCCCCAACTGCTCCCGCAGCACGTTCTTCTGGACCTTGCCCATCGCATTGCGAGGCAGCTCCGTCTGGATGAAGATGTGCTTGGGCACCTTGAAGTTGGCAATGCGGTCCTTCAGCGCCGCGATCAGCACCTCGCCCTGCAGGCTGGCACCGGCCCGTGGCACGACGACGGCAATCACGCCTTCACCGAAGTCCGGATGCGGCACGCCGATCACGGCCGATTCCGCCACGCCCGGCAGTTCGTTGAGCCACCCTTCGACCTCCGCCGGGTAGACGTTGTAGCCACCGGAGATGATCAGGTCCTTGCTCCGACCGACGATGGTGACGTAGCCCCTGGCGTCAGCGCGTCCGACATCGCCGGTCTTGAACCAGCCGTCGGCGGTGAATTCCTCGCGGGTCTTCTCCGGCATGCGCCAGTAGCCGCCGAAGACATTGGGGCCCTGGACCTGGATATGGCCAATGTCCCCGGGTCCGCAGGGCTGACCCGCGTCGTCGAGGATGCGAAGGCCGACGCCCGGCAACGGACGTCCCACCGTGCCGCCCACCCGGTCGCCGTCGTCCGGGCGGTAGGGGTTGGAGGTCAGCATCACGGTTTCGCTCATGCCGTAGCGCTCCAGGATGGTGTGTCCGGTGCGCTGCTGCCAGGCCTGGAAGGTGTCGATCAGCAGCGGCGCGGACCCGCTGATGAACAGCCGCATGCCGGCACAGGCCTGCCGCGTCAGCCCGCTTTGCTCCAGCAGGCGCACGTAGAGCGTGGGCACGCCCATGAAGATCGTGGCCTCGGCCAGGCGGCCGACCACCGCCGCCGGATCGAACCGGTTGAACCACAGCATGCGGGCGCCCGCCAGCAAGGCCCCGTGCGACGCCACGAACAGACCGTGCACATGGAAGATCGGCAAGGCGTGGATCAGCACGTCTTCCGTGCTCCAGCCCCAGTACCGGTCCAGCACCTGCGCGTTGGACAGCAGGTTGCCGTGGCTCAGCATGGCCCCCTTGCTGCGCCCGGTGGTGCCGCTGGTGTAGAGGATGGCGGCCAGGTCGTCCGCCTGGCGCGGCACTGTCTCGAAGACGTCGCTCATCTGCAGCGCCCGGTCCAGCAGGGTGCCGGTGCGGTCGTCATTCAAGCTGAAGACCCAGGGCACGCCCGACTGGAAGGCCAGCTTGCTGACCCAGCCGAAGTTCTTGCCGGCACACACCACCACCGCCGGCTCGGCATTGCCGATGAAGTACTCGAGCTCGGCGGCCTGGTAGGCATTGTTCAGCGGCAGGTAGACATGCCCGGCGCGCAGCACCGCCAGGTACAGCATGAGCGCTTCCACGCTCTTGTCCACCTGCACGGCGATGCGGCTGGCCGGGGGCAGGTCCAGTGAGGCCAGCAGATTGGCCATCATGGCGGTGGCGCGGTCCAGGTCACGCCAGGTGTAGCGCTGGCCGATGTCCGGTCCGTCGGCGCATTCAATGGCCCAGCGGTCCAGGTCTTGCGGGAAGGAGGCCCGCAGGGCCTCGAACAGGTTGGCGCTGCGGCGGGAAGCGGAAGAAGTGCTCATGACCCCCATTGTCCTCAGTCCAGCTTCGCTCCGCTGGTCTTGACGACCTCGGCCCAGCGCAGGATTTCTCCATGGACGAACTTGCCGAAGGCGTCCCCGTACAGGTTGGGCGTGTCGGTGCCCAGGCCGTTCCAGATGGCGCGCAGCTCTTCGGTCGCGAAGGCCTTCTTCAGCTCGGCCTGCATCGCGGTGATGACGTCCTTGGGCGTGCCCTTGGGCGCCCACAGTCCGTACCAGGTGGCCACCTGGTAGTTGGGGATGCCGGCCTCCACCGCCGACGGAATGTCGGGGAAACCGGGCGCCCGCTTGGCCGCGCCCACGGCCAGGGCCTTGATGCGACCGCTCTTGATGTGGGTGGCGGACGAGGCCAGGCCGTCGAACATGAGGTCCACCTGGCCGGCGATCAGGTCCTGCAGGGCCGGCCCGGCGCCGCGGTAGGGGATGTGGGTGATGAAGGTCTTGGTCTGGATCTTGAACAGCTCCCCCGCCAGATGGTGGGAGGTGCCGTTGCCGGCCGAGCCGTAGTTCAGCTTGCCCGGGTTCTTGCGCAGCAGGTCCAGCAGGCCGGCCACATCCTTGACTGGCACCTTCGACGGATTCACCACGATGACCTGCGGCACGCTGGACAGCAGGCCCACCGGAATGAAGTCCTCCTCCAGCCGGTAGTCCAGTTTCGGATACATGGCCGGGGCGATGGCATGGTGCACCGCGCCCATGAAGAAGCTGTAGCCGTCCGGCGACGCCTTGGAGGCCAGCGTCGCGCCGACGGTGCCGCCCGCGCCGCCCTTGTTGTCGATGATGAACTGGCGGCCGGTCTGCTTGGTCAATTGGGCGCACAGGGGTCGCGCAAAGGTGTCGGTGCCGCCGCCGGCCGGGAAGGGCACGACCCAGGTCACCGGCTTGTTCGGCCAGCCGGGTTCGGCGCGGGCCAGGCCCGGCCAGCCCGCCGACCCGGCCAGCAGGCCCAGGGACGTACCGGCCGCCTGACGCAGGACCTGGCGGCGTGAACGGGCTTGATCTTCAGTCATGACATGTCTCCATCGTGGTCATTGGGGCGCGCCGCGTGAGCGGGGGCGCATGGGCTGGCCGTGGACCGCGAAGCAGGGGTCGTCACGGGCCGGGATGTGGGTGGGAATGTGGGTGGGGATGACAGGCAGGTGGTCACTGCTCGTGGGCAGGCGATGTCCCCACGGGTGAAGTCTTCGCGGGGGGCGTCGATGCTGTCCAGCGCATAGAGGTCATCGAAGTCAACAAGGTCATCAAGGTGAGGGACCATCAGACCATGCGACTGTTTCATGCCCTTGACCGACCGGTCTGCGGCGGGCCGCCACCCGCCACTGGCGTGTTGCGCGCGAGGAAGTCCAGGAACCAACCATGGCGCGGGTTATAGAGCGATTTGGGTCGCTTGTGGCTGCTCCCTAACCCGCACTCCGTTCCGCCCGCACGCTGCTACATTGGCCTGAAAAGCTGCCCGAGACGAGGCAGTGGGTCCTGAGCGCCCACCAGGAGACATCATGAACGAGAAGCCCAGGGATTCGGACAGTCCGGCGCCCCGGTCGCGGCTGGCCGCAGATCCGTCCGTCGAGCCCTTGATGGACCGGCTGGCCTGTCTGCAGGCCGAGCTCGACGACACCCGGCGGCAACTCGCGCTGGCCCAGCGCCTGCAGCGCCGACCGGAGCATCGCATCATCGACTTCGTGGGCAGCAGCCCGCTGGCGCAGGAGGTCAAGCGCCAGGCCCGGCGGGTGGCCCAATCCGACGCGCCGGTGCTGCTGATGGGCGAGCCGGGCACTGGCAAATCACTGCTGGCCCATGCCATTCATGCCGCCTCCCGCCGCGCGGCCCAGCCGCTGGTGACGGTGCGGGTGTCCGCGGTGCCGGCAGCGCTGCTGGACGAGGAGTTGTTTGGACCGTCGCCAGACCGGGCCCCGCGGGCAGACGACAGCTTCGCGGGACGCTTGCAACTGGCGGACGGCGGCACGCTGTTCCTCGATGAGATTGGCGACCTGCCGCTGGCCCTGCAGGCCAAGCTGCTGCATGTGCTGCGTTCGCAGGAGATGCCGATGCCGGGCGGTTGGACGTCGCGGACGGTGAATGTGCGGCTGATTGCCTCCACCCGCAGGGATCTGGCCGACATGGTGCGGCGCGGATGCTTCCGGGCCGACCTGTATTACGGCCTGCATGTGCTGCCGATCCGGGTGCCACCGCTGCGGGAGCGGATCGAGGACATCGAGGCGCTGGTGGAGGTGCTGCTGGAAGACCTGGCCCGCCGGGGCGGCCTGCCGCCCAAGTCCCTGGGCGCTTCGGCGCTGGCAGCCCTGCAGCGGCGTCGCTGGCCCGGGAATGTGCGGGAGCTGCGGGATCTGCTGGAGCAGGCGTTTCTGGCGGGCAGCAGTCCGGTGCTGACGGCGGCGGATCTGGCCCCGCTGATGGCGGCGGCGACGGTCGTGGCGGACGCCCGTTCGGGGCCGACGGCCGCGGCCATGGAGGTCGGTGAGCGGCCTGCGGTCGCCATGCCCGCCGGGTCTGGCAACGTGGGTGAGGCCTGGCTGCCGACGCAGGGCCGCTCCGGCGCCGAGGCCGGTGCTGCGTTGCGGGTGGGCCCGTGGACGCCCGGCTCGATGGCAGCCCTTCCGCTCAGCCCACGAAGGCCGGAGGAGCCGTCGCGCGTCGATCCTGTTCAGTCGGCCCTTCCGTCCGAGGACGCCGCTGCGCCCGCGACGCTGTCGGCCCGCAAGGCGCAATTGGAGCGGGAGGCCATTGCCAACGCGCTGCGCCGGACCAAAGGCAACCGGGTGGCGGCCGCGCGGCTGCTGGCCATCTCACGGGCCACGCTCTACGAGAAACTGGCCCGCTGGCCGGAGCTGGGGCGGCGGAGCGATTGAGGGAGCGAGCGATTGGACGACTGAGCGACCGTGCGCCCGAGCGACCCACCGAGCGATTGAGCGATCGAACGATTGATGCAGGCGCGCAAACGCAAGCGCATGCAAGCCAAGCCTGCCCGAGGTGCGCGCAGCGCTGCGCTCAGTCGTTGAGCTGAGGCAAGTCCAGCCAGCGTGCCAGGCGACGGCGCAAGGTCAGGAAGTCCAGCGGCTTGGTCAGATGCTCGTCCATGCCTGCCTTCAGACTGTCCGCCACGTCGCTGTCCAGCGCATGGGCCGTCAGGGCCAGGATGGGGAAACGGGGCAGCCGCCCCTGGGCCTGCTGCTCACGCAGGCGGCGGGCACATTCCAGTCCGTCCATGCCCGGCATCTGGATGTCCATCAGCACCAGGCTCGGCGCTTCCCGCTCACACAGGTCCAGCGCTTCCTGGCCGTTGCGGGCCAGTTGCGTCTTCAGGCCCATCAGCGCCAGGAATTCGAGCGCCACCACCTGGTTGATCGGGTTGTCCTCGACCAGCAACACAAAGCTCTCTCCGGGCTCAGGGCGCTGACCGGAGGTGCTGGCATCCGCCGCCGGGCCGGAAACGGGGCTGGCGGAAGGCGAGGCGTCAGACGCCATCAAGACCAACGAGGTCTCGGGAAAAAGATGGCCGTCGTGTCTGTCCATGTGTTGTAGCCCCTGTCATCCATGACCTGGGGTAATCCCTGATAGGTGCCGCCAAAGTTGCCAAAACTGCCAAGGGCCAGCAGGTCTGATTGTTGCCTCAGCCGTGCAAGAGTAGCAAGTACGAAGCAGTCCATCCTTGCCGGGCCTTGACAACCGTAACGAGACCATGCGTCAAACGCCGCCGGTTTTCAATTGATGACGAAATCATGCGCGAAGCCGACAGGTCTGCGCTACCGGGCCTCCCCGGAAATGTGGCGACCTCCCCCTAAAGGGCGATCCGCGACACGATGGGCCGACTTGATCAAGGCCAATTCCGCTGCTGTCAGTTCCTGTCAGTACCACTCCCTAGAATCTTTGGCCTCTACCCGCATTGAGGCTGCCTACAGCATGTCAGACGCCGATATCCGCATTCGCGGTGCCCGCCAGCACAACCTGAAGAACCTCGACCTGGACCTCCGGACGGGGGAACTCACGGTCGTGACCGGGCCCAGTGGGTCGGGCAAGTCCAGCCTGGTCTTCGATACGCTGTATGCGGAAGGGCAACGTCGTTACGTCGAGACGTTCTCCGCCTACGCCCGCCAGTTCCTGGACCGGATGGACCGTCCGGCGGTGGACAAGGTGGAAGGCGTGCCGCCCGCCATCGCCATCGACCAGACCAATCCGGTGCGCACCAGCCGGTCCACCGTCGGCACGATGACGGAGCTGAACGACCACCTCAAGCTGCTGTTCGCGCGCGGGGCCGAGCTCTTCGACCGCGACACCGCCTTGCCGGTGCGCCATGACACGCCGCAGACCATCTACGCCGATCTGCTGGCCCGCACCCGCGACAACGACCCGCGCCTGGTGCTGACCTTCCCGGTGGAGCTGCCGGAGTCGGTGAGCCCGGAGGAAGTGCAGCAGTGGCTGTCCGCGTCCGGCTTCACCCGCGTGCAGGCGGAACGCGTCAAGGACGGCCGCAAGGTGCTGGACGTCGTGGCCGACCGTTTCCGGGTGCAGGGCGTGGAGCAGTCCCGTGCGCTGGAAGCCATCGAACTGGGCCTCAAGCGCGGCAGTGGCCGGTTGTCGGTGTATGTGCTGCCGGCCGAGGAGGGCGCCGAGCCGGTGCTGTGGCGTTATTCCACCGGCCTGCATTGCCCGGAGAGCGACATCCGTTATGCGGATCCGCAGCCGGCGCTGTTCTCCTTCAATTCGGCCATGGGTGCCTGCGACAGCTGCCGCGGCTTTGGCCGCGTGATTGGCGTGGACCTGGGCCTGGTGATTCCCGATGAGCGCAAGACCCTGCGCGGCGGTGCCATCAAGCCGATGCAGACACCGGCCTGGAAGGAATGCCAGGACGACCTGCTCAAGTACGCCGGTGAGGCCGGCATCCCGCGGGACACGGCCTGGAACCAGATGACCCAGGCCCAGCGGGACTGGGTGATCGAGGGCAGCCCCAACTGGAGCGGCAACTGGAACAAGCAGTGGTACGGGGTGCGCCGGTTCTTCGACTACCTGGAGAGCAAGGCGTACAAGATGCACATCCGGGTGCTGCTGAGCAAATACCGCAGCTACACCGAATGCCCCACCTGCCGCGGCGCCCGACTGAAGACCGAAGCCATGCTGTGGCGCATTGGCTCCAAGGCACTGGCCGACGAGGCCCTGGCGGCGGATGAAGGCGGCACGCACTACCAGCGCTTCCTGCCGGAAGGCGTGCGCTGGACGCGGGAGCAGCTGGAGCAGTTGCCCGGCCTGTCGGTGCATGACCTGATGCTGCTGCCCATCCACCGGCTGCGGACCTTCATGGACCATCTCCAGTTGCCCGGGTCGATGCTGGATGAAGCCTTGAAGCTGCTGCTGGACGAGATCCGCAACCGTCTCAAGTACCTGGTGGACGTGGGCATCGGCTACCTGACGCTGGACCGTCAAAGCCGCACGCTCTCCGGCGGGGAGGTACAGCGCATCAACCTGACCACGGCGCTGGGCACCTCGCTGGTGAACACCCTGTTCGTGCTGGACGAGCCCAGCATCGGCCTGCATCCGCGGGACATGAACCGCATCGTCGAGGCCATGGGCCGCCTGCGGGATGCCGGCAACACGCTGGTGGTGGTCGAGCATGATCCCGCCGTGATGCTGGCCGCCGACCGCCTGATCGACATGGGCCCTGGCCCGGGTCAGCAGGGCGGGCAGATCGTCTTTGACGGCACGCCTGAGGACATCCGCGCCGCAGACACCCTGACCGGTGCCTACCTGGGCGCCCGCAAGCATGTGGGCATGGGCCTGAAGCGCGTGGTGGACGAGCACACGCCGCGCCTCATCCTGGAAGGCGCCCGCGAGCACAACCTGCGCAATGTGGATGTGGAATTCCCGCTGCAGCGCATGGTGGCGGTGACGGGCGTGTCCGGCTCCGGCAAGAGCACGCTGATGCAGGACGTGCTGTATCCGGCGCTGGCCCGCTGGTTCGGCCAGGCCACCGAAACCCCGGGCGAGCATGACCGTCTGCTGGGGGCGGACTGGCTGGCGGATGCGGTCTTCGTGGACCAGTCGCCGATCGGCAAGACGGCCCGCTCCAACCCGGCCAGTTATGTCGGCGTGTTCGACGAGATCCGCAAGCGCTTTGCGGAAGCGCCGCTGTCCAAGGAGCGCAGCTATGGCGCCGGCATGTTCAGCTTCAATGCGGGGGACGGCCGCTGCCCGACCTGCGGCGGCTCCGGCTTCGAGCATGTGGAGATGCAGTTCCTGTCGGACGTCTACCTGCGCTGCCCAGACTGCGACGGCAAGCGCTTCCGTGCGGAGATCCTGGAGGTCAAGCTGGAGCGGGCGGGACGGCAGCTGAGCGTGTCCGATGTGCTGGACCTGACGGTGGCCGAAGCCCTGACCGTGTTCCGCGACGACCGCGAAGTGGTCAACAAGCTGCAGCCGCTGTCCGATGTGGGCCTGGACTATCTGACGCTGGGTCAGCCGGTGCCTACCCTTTCCGGCGGCGAGGCGCAGCGTCTGAAGCTGGCCGGTTTCCTGGCCGAGGCGGCCTCGCGTCCGCGCCAGGCCACGGCCACCAAGGGCACGCTGTTCCTCTTCGACGAGCCCACCACCGGCCTGCACTTCGACGACATCGCCAAGCTGATGCGGGCCATGCGCAAGCTGCTGCAGGCCGGTCATTCGCTGATCCTGATCGAGCACAACCTGGATGTGATCCGGGCCGCCGACTGGGTCATCGACCTGGGACCGGAAGGCGGCGAAGGCGGCGGCCATGTGGTGGCCGTCGGCACGCCGGAGCAGATCAAGGACCATCCGACCTCGCACACCGCCAAGGCCTTGCGCGAGTATGCGCTGGACATGGATCGCGCCCCGGTGCCGATCGCGGCCGAAGGCCGGCCGCTGCAGTCGCTGGTGCGCCAGCGTCGCAAGGCGGACGAGGCCATCCGCATCGTCAATGCCCGCGAGCACAATCTCAAGTCGGTGGACGTGAGCATTCCGCGCGGCCGCTTCAACGTGATCACCGGCGTGTCCGGGTCGGGCAAGAGCACGCTGGCCTTCGACATTCTGTTCAATGAAGGCCAGCGCCGGTATCTTGAATCGCTCAATGCCTATGCGCGGTCCATCGTGCAGCCGGCTGGCCGGCCCGAAGTGGATGCGGTGTGGGGCATTCCGCCCACCGTGGCCATCGAGCAGCGTTTGTCGCGCGGCGGGCGCAAGAGCACCGTGGCCACCACCACCGAGGTGTGGCACTTCCTGCGTCTGCTCTATGTGAAGCTGGGCGTGCAGCACTGCGCCATCGACGGCACGCCGGTGCGTCCGCAAAGCGTGGAGGCCATCGCCGCGCAGCTGATGCGCGACTACAAGGGTCGCCACGTGGGGCTGCTGGCGCCGCTGGTGGTCAACCGCAAGGGCGTCTATACCGATCTCGCCAAATGGGCCAAGGGCCGCGGCCACACCCATCTGCGGGTGGACGGCGAGTTCCTGTCCACCAGCCCGTGGCCGCGCCTGGACCGATTCAAGGAGCACACCATCGAACTGCCGGTGGGCGACCTGGTGGTGAGCCCGGCGTCGGAAGCCGAGCTGCGCGAGCTGCTGGCCAAGGCCCTGGACCAGGGCAAGGGCGTGGTGCATCTGCTGGCACCGCTGGATGGCCTGCAGGACGCGATCCGCAATGCCCGGCCCACCACCGGCATCGGCGAGCTGCGGGTGTTCAGCACCAAGCGGGCCTGCCCAACCTGCGGCACCAGTTATCCCGAACTGGACCCGCGCCTGTTCAGCTACAACTCCAAGCACGGCTGGTGCACCACCTGCGTGGGCACGGGCCTGGCGCTGACGCGTGAGCAGCGCAAGGCGCTGGACGACAGCCAGCAGGACAAGGACAACCGCGGCCGTGAACAGAGCTTCCCCGCTGAAGAGGCGGAAGTGGAAGGCCTGAGCGACCAGCCGTGTCCGGACTGCTGCGGCACCCGGCTGAATCCGGTGGCGCGCGCGGTGACCTTCGAGGACGAGACCATCGGCACCGTCGCCGGATGGAGCGTGACCGAGGCCCGGGAATGGGTCGCTGGCCTGGCACTGACCGGCCGGGATGCCGAGATCGCACGCGACGTGGTGTCCGAGATCCGCGGCCGGCTCGAGTTCCTGGAAGAGGTGGGTCTGGGGTATCTGACGCTGGACCGCGCAGCACCGACGCTGTCCGGCGGCGAGGCCCAGCGCATCCGCCTGGCCGCCCAGTTGGGCAGCAATTTGCAGGGCGTTTGTTATGTGCTGGATGAGCCGACCATCGGCTTGCACCCGCGCGACAACCAGATCCTGCTCAAGGCGCTGTCGACGCTGGGCGATAAGGGCAACACGCTGGTCGTGGTGGAGCATGACGAGGACACCATCCGCCGCGCCGACCACATCATCGACATCGGACCGGGCGCCGGCAAGCGCGGCGGCCAGGTGGTGGCGCAAGGCACGGCGCAAGAGCTGGCGCTCAATCCCGAATCGCTCACCGGTCGATTCCTGTCGCATCCGCTGGTCCATCCGGTGCAGCCGCGCCGGGAGGTGGACCTGTCGCAGGCCGACCAGCCCCGTCTGAAGATCCTGGATGCGTCGCTGCACAACCTGCGATCGGTGACGGTGGAAGTGCCGCTGCATCGGCTGGTGGCCATCACCGGCGTCTCCGGATCCGGCAAGAGCACCCTGGCGCGGGATGTGTTGCTGTCCAACATGGCCGCGGCCGTGCCGCTGCGCAAGGCGCCGTCCCGTTGGCAGGGCTGCGCCGGCATCGAAGGTCATCAGCAGGTGGACCGGGTGCTGGAAGTGGACCAGACGCCGATCGGCAAGACGCCGCGCAGCTGTCCCGCCACCTACGTGGGCTTCTGGGACGCGATCCGCCGACTGTTTGCCGAAACGCTGGAAGCCAAAGCCCGTGGTTATGGCCCCGGCCGGTTCAGCTTCAACACCGGCGAGGGCCGCTGCCCGGCCTGCGAGGGCCAGGGCATGCGCACCATCGCCATGAGCTTCCTGCCGGATGTGAAAGTGCTTTGCGACCAGTGCCACGGTCAACGCTTCAACCCCGAAACCCTCGCGGTGAGCTGGCGTGGCAAGAGCATCGGCGAAGTGCTGCAGATGGAAGTGGATGAGGCGGTGGAGTTCTTCGCGGCCATGACCAACATTTCGCATCCGCTCAAGCTCCTCCAGGACGTGGGGCTGGGTTACCTGACGCTGGGGCAGCCAAGCCCGACGCTGTCAGGCGGCGAGGCGCAGCGGATCAAGCTGGTGTCGGAGCTGGTGAAGGTGCGGGACGACGTGACCCGTCGCGGTCAGAAGCCGCCGCACACGCTGTATGTGCTGGACGAACCGACGGTGGGGCTGCACATGGCGGACGTGGAGAAACTCATCCGTGTGCTGCACCGCCTGGTCAATGGCGGGCACAGCGTGGTGGTGATCGAGCACGACCTGGATGTGATCGCCGAGGCGGACTGGGTGCTGGACCTGGGGCCGGAAGGCGGCTCGGCCGGGGGGCAGGTGGTGGCGCAGGGGCAGCCGGAAACCCTGGTGGCGCGGGGCACGCACACCGGACGGGCCTTGGCACCGGTGCTGGCGCGGACCTAAGGGCGCGAGCGGCTCAAGCGAGGCGGGGGCTGCGGCCCCGCCGTTTAATGCGGCTTGCGCCGCTGGCGTCGCTCGAATTCGTCGCTGTGATAGACGTTGCCATCCCACTTCGCGGCGCGCTGCTTGGCGCGGGCGATGGCATCGCGGGCGGCGTCATGGGCGGCGCGTCGGCGCTCCCGTGAACTGAAGCGAAGCCCGAGGGCCGCCAGGCGCTCCGACAGCCTGCCGGAGGAGGGGCCAAAGGCTCGCCGCATCCTGGCGCGCCAGGCCTGCTGGTAACGCCAGGGCAGGGCCATGTCCACGGCCAGCAGCACGCAGATCAGGAGACCCAGGGCAGCGATGACTTTGGTGAACATGGTGGGCTGCGGCTAAGCACGCCGCCACGGCGCGCGGATGCACCCACTATACGCGACAGGGCGTCAGCGGTCTCAGTGATGGTGATGACCGCCGCCGCGGCGGTCGTCCCAGCCGCCGTGACGGTCACCGCGGTCCCAATCCCGACGGTCATCGCCCCGGCGGTCCCAGTCCCGACGGTCGTCCCCTCGGCGGTCCCAGTCGCGCCGCTGCCATTCACGGCGCTCCCAGTCGCGTCGATCATCCCAGCGGCCTTCCCAGCGGGGGGGCGGGGGTGCGACGACCCGATAGCCGTGCGGCGGTCCCGGCACAAAGCCAGGGCGGTAAGCCGGACCGTAATACGCAGGGGCATAGGTCCGCGCATACCAGTCTTCCCGCACGAAATACACCGGACGGCCGCAGGCACCGTAGTACCCGCAGTGATGGGCCCAGTGGCGGTAATGGTCGGGCGGCACGCGCAGGTAGATCGGAGGGGGCGGGGCATAGACCCGCTGCACCAGCACCGGCTCGGTGTAGATCACCGACGGCGGCGGGTAGCCGCCTCCCAGCTGGATCTGCCCGTAAAAGCCGGGTTGGCCCACGCTGATGGAGACGCCCACGTCTCCGGCATGCGCCGCGGGCGCCGTCAGGGCGGCCAGGGCCAGGGTTGATGCGATCAGCAGGGATTTCATGATCGGTTCCTTTTGCGAACAGATTTCCCTGCAAGTCAGGGAAAGCCTGGGTGTCTAACGCGCGGTCACCGTCCGTGGTGGACGGGGACGCGGTAAGCAGGTGTTGCCAACATTTCTAGAATCTGCGCTCCCCCGACAACTGGGGGGTGGAGAGCGAACTTGAAGCATTGGATCCTGAGCACCGTGGCGCTGGCGACCCTGGCGTCCGGGCTGGCCCTGGGGGACGGCACCGTGGCCCATGCGGCCGCGCCGGCCCCGGCGGCCGTGGCAGCGACAACCCCCTCAACCCTCACCCTGGAACAGCTGTTCCGTGCCGAGTCCTATCGAGGCGAAGCGGCCAAGGAGGCCCGGTTCAGCGCCGATGGGCGATATCTGGCGTATTTGTGGAATCCGTTCGGGGAGCCCGGCAGCGACCTGTATGTGCACGACACGCAGACCGGCAAGACGGTGCGCGTCACCTCGCCGACGCTGATGGCGATGGTCGAAACGCCGGAAAACCTGGACCGTTTCGCCCGCAAGCTGCAGCAAAAGCGCGATGAGCAGGCTGAGCGGCAAGCCCGGGAAGAGGCGCAGGCCGCCTATCTGCGCGGCGAAAAGGTCGACCTGGACCAGTGGGAGCGCAAGGCCCTGGAAGCGCTGAAGGTGGAGCTCACCCAGCGCAAGGCCCGGGAAGACGCCCGCAAGGCGGCGGAAAAGGCCGCCTGGGGCGATGCTGCGGCGTCGTCCGCGAGTTCGGCCTCGTCCGCTGCTTCGGCGACCAGCGCTTCCACAGCAGCGTCCGGCGCTGCCAGTGCGGACGCCCGCAAGTCCGGCAAGGACCCCAAGGACATGGAGCTCTGGGAGCTGCGGGACGAGCTGAAAAAGCAGCAGGCCCGCGACAAGCTCAAGCCGGAAGACCTCTATCCGGGCGTGACGCAATTCGTCTGGGCCAGCAAGGCCGACGAGCTGACCTTCAGCTACCGCGGCCAATTGCTGCGCTGGAAGGTGGGGGCCGATCGGGCGCAGCCGCTGCTGTCCATCGACCGCATGCTCAAGCCGGTGGCCTACACCCCCGACGACCGCGCCGTGATCGTGCAGGACGACAAGCGCGTGCTGCGGGTGCAACTGGCCAGCAGCGGGGTGGAAGTCATCAACCGCGAGCTGTTCAACCCGGACGATGAAGACCGCAAGTTCAAGATCGCGCAGACGACCCTGAGCGAGAACGGCCGCTGGATGGCTTTGCTGGCCGAGGCGCCGCTGACGACGCCGGAAGGCAAGCCTGCGCCCAAGCCCGGCCGTCAGGTCGAGATCATGAACTACAGCGAGCGCTTTGCCACCGCCAAGAAGGTGGACCGCGAAGTCTCGGACGACAAGCGTGGCCTGCCTGCCATCGCCCTGTTCATCCGCCCCGTTCCGGCTGCCGGCGACACCCCCACCCGCCAGCCGGAGCCGGTGTTCACCCACCCGGGCGGCGACGTGTGGTTCGAAATGTCCCCGGTGGTGTGGGCCCGCGACGGCAGTCGTTATGCCTTCGCCACCTTCGAGCGTGAGAAGGGCCTGTACCGCGTCTACCTGGGCGAGCCGTCGGGCAAGCCGGTGGTGGTGGTCGAGCGTCGTGCCCCCATCCACCATGAGCTGGTCAATGTGATGACCCCGCAGTTCACCCCGGACAGCCGTGACCTGGTGGTGATGCTGGCCGACAAGGGCTGGCGCCAGCCCTATGCGATGCGGCTGCAAGGCGGCGACCGTGCCGTCCGTCCGCTGGTGCAGGGGGACTTCGAGGCTTATCAGGTGCTGGGCTTCACGCCGGACAGCCGCACGATGTTCGTGGTGGCCAACAAGGACGACTACGCCGCCATGAACCTGTGGCGGGTGGACTTGAAGGACGGTGCCATGACCGCCCTGGGCCGCGCGCCGGAGTACCACCGCAATGCGACCGTCTCCCGCAATGGCCAGTGGCTGGCGGCGGTGGCCGGTGACTGGGCGCACCTGCCCGAGCTCAAGCTCATCAAGAGTCAGGCCACCACCCAGCCGGCCGAGCCGGGCCGTGTGCTGACCAGCAGCCACGATCCGGCCTGGGCAAAGGTTAGCGTGGCACAGCCGGAGCGCTTCAGCTATGCCAACCGCCACGGCGACCAGATCCAGGGCTATGTCTTCAAGCCCCGCGGCTGGCAGGCCGGTGACCGGCGCCCCGGCATCGTTTATGTCTACGGCGGTCCGCTGAATGACCGCCACCTGGTGGAGACCGACAGCTTCCAGAACACCGGCTATCTCTTTGCCATGTACATGGCCGTGAAGTACGGCTACGTGACGGTGACGGTGGACCCGCGTGGTCACTCCAACTACGGAGAGCGTTTTGCGGATGCCAACTGGCAGCAGCCGGGTCAGCCGCAGGCGGAAGACCTGGAGGACCTGGTGGGCTACATGAAGGCGAACTTCGGTGTGGACGGCAACCGGCTGGGCCTGAACGGCTGGAGCTTTGGCGGCTTCCAGACCCAGTACACGCTCTACACCAAGCCGGATCTGTTCGCCGCGGGCATCGCGGGCGCGGGCCCGACGGAATGGGAGAACTACAACTCCTGGTACAGCGGCCGCACCATCGGCCCGGTGGACCGGACCAAGCCCGTGCTGCGCAAGTACTCGCTGCTGCCGCTGGCCCGCCAGCTGAAGAAGCCGCTGCTGCTGGTGCATGGCATGCAGGACCCCAACGTGCTGTATCAGGACACGGTGAATGTCTACCGGGCGCTGCTGGAGTCGGGCAAGGACGGGCTGGTCGAGCTGTACCTGGATCCGGATGGCGTGCATGCACTGGGCGGCGCGGTGAAGCCGGTCGGGCAGCATCGCAAGTATGAAGCCTTCTGGCTTCAGCATCTGGGCACCGCCGCTCGCTGAGCGCTGCGGCGTCACAGCGCCCCGGCTATCGGACGTTCGCGTCCGATGGCCACTCAGATTCGCTGAGCCTCTCCCGGGTTCACGTCACAAGGCCCACTGCCTTCCGCCAGTCAAGATGAATGGTGTGAAAGGGGTGGGCCTTGGCTTTGATTTTCTTCAATGAAATGCGTCGGCGGTGCGGGAATCATGAGCCATCCCTTTGATGGACAGACCCGGAGCTTCCCCATGACGCACCCTACCTGCATTCCTTTCCCTCAGTCCTGCGCTCAGCCCCGTGCACAAATCCCTGCACAAGCGGCTGCACAAGCGGCTGCACAGGCGGCTGCACAGGCGGCTGCCCAGCCCCCCGTCATTGCCTTGCTGGACCTGCGACCCCTGTCGGACCTCTCCGACGCGGACCTGGACGGATTTCTGTACCGCTCCCGCATGTGCCCCACCCGCAGCCGTTTCATGCCCGGCAATGCGGAATGGCTCGCGCCGCGACGCGACATCACCGTCCGCGTGGCGCTCGAGACCGTGCGGGAACGCATGCAGCAAGCGGCCGCCTGCGCCGAGCTGGTGGCCCGGCTGGAGCGGGACTACATCGACGAAGACACGCACTCGGACGACGATGAAGCCCTGATCGTCGCCGCGGCCGTGCGCGACAACCTGCGGGAGGCGCTCGGCATGCTGGGCGTGGTGGAGGTGGGCTTGCAGCGGATCGCGCAGGGCGGGCGGTATGCGATGTCCGCCGACGCCCACGCCGAGCCCGCCCCGCGGGCGGAAGAGCCGCTGGGGCACTATCGGGTGCTGGCGCTGGCCGCCTGAGGCCAGGCGGCGGTTAGTCCGCCTGATGCTGGGCGGCGTTTAATCCGCCGCTTGCCGCAGCGTCCACATCGTCAGCACGCCTTCCGGCACTTCGCGGCTCAGCGCATCGCGCCAGTGCAGGTCGGTCAGCTTCTCGGCGTCTTCGGCGGACAGCTGCTCCTCGTCACCACCGAGCAGGGCGATGGGGGCCAGCGCCGCCGCAGTCTTGGTGTGCTCGAACAGCGGGGCCCAGGCCTCGCTGTCCTGGTCCACCCCGATCATGAAGCCGGTGCACCAGTCCTCGGCATCCACCAGCTGCTGTTCGCCGTCTTCCGCAATGCTGAAGATCGGCTCCCACTCGTCCTGCTTCGAGGTCCATTGCACCGACAGGCTGTGCACATGGCGCAGCAGCAGCAGGGCCACCCGCTTGCGCTGCTTGCCGCTGGCAAACGGGTCGCCGCCGCCCCACACGGGCGCCATCCAGTCGGCGCCGGCCTTGTCGCTCAGCGAGACCGGGCTCAGCAGCAGGGCGCTCAGGTAGCCGTCGATGGCCTCGATGTTCATCGCGGCATCGGTGGGCAGTTCGGACAGCCAGTCGTCCAGGTCCTGGAGCTCGTCGTCAGTCAGGGGCAGATAGTCCGCCTTCTCGGGTTGGTACTGCGGCAGTTCCATGGTGATTCGGTACTTTCAGAAATCAGGGGCGAGTCCGTGGGACCCGTCAAAAGTGGGTGCAGCCCGAGCGCTCAGCGCTGGCTGCGGGCCTTGCGGCCATCGAATTCGGCGAGCTGGGTCTTGAGCAGGGCCATCAGCACCCGCGCATTGGCTTCGCTCATGGTGACCAGGCTGGAGGGCTCGATGCCTTCCACCGGCTGCCTTGCGCTGATGAGCGCGTCCACCTTGAAGCTGACCGTGCCGTGGCTGGAATTGGAGGCGGCCTTGAACTTCTGGATTTCGATCTGATGCGTCTTCATGCCGTGATTCTCCGCGATGCCGGTGCCAGCTGCTGCACGTTACCAGCCCCGGCGCTTCAGCGTTTGCGCAACTTCTGGATGAGCGAGACGACCGCCAGCACCGCCGCTCCGACCACCACGCCCACCAGCACATCACCCACCAGCTGCAGCGTGGACGCCACCACTCCGGTCGCCCCCAGGCTGTTCACCACCTGCTCGATGCCATGGTGCAACGTGGCCGAGCCATGGGTCAGGATGCCGCCGCCCACCAGGAACATCGCCGCCGTGCCCAGCACCGAGAGCGTTTTCATCAGCCAGGGCGCCAGTGCCAGCAGGGCGCCGCCCAGGCTCTGCTGCCATGCCGCGGCCTGACGCTTGAGCCACAGACCCGCGTCATCCAGCTTCACGATGCCGGCCACCAGGCCGTAGACCCCCACCGTCATCAGCAGTGCGACGATGGACAGCACCAGCACGCGCGAGAGGAAGGGCTCGTTGGCCACCGTATTGAGCGTGATGGCGATGATCTCCGCCGACAGAATGAAGTCGGTGCGGATGGCGCCCTTGATCTTGCTTTTCTCAAGGGAGGCGATGTCGGCGCCGGGGGTCTTGAGCGCCTCCAGCAGGGCCTTTTCTTCAGCATCCTCCGCATCGCTGTGCAGCCACTTGTGAGCCAGCTTTTCCACGCCCTCGAAGCAGAGGTACGCGCCGCCGACCATCAGCAGCGGCGTGACCGCCCAGGGCGCCCAGGCGCTGATGGCCAGTGCCGCCGGCACCAGGATGGCCTTGTTGAGCAGCGAGCCCTTGAACACGCCCCAGACCACCGGCAGTTCCCGGTCGGCGCTGACGCCGCTGACCTGCTGTGCATTCAGCGCCAGGTCATCCCCCAGCACGCCGGAGGTTTTCTTGGCGGCCATTTTGGAAAGCAGGGCCACATCGTCGAGCACCGTGGTGATGTCATCGATCAGGGCAAGAAGGCTGGAGGCCATGGTGTGATGGGCGGCGATGGGCCGCTGATGAAGGGAAGTGGTCGAAGCTGCGTTTGTACCGCATGCGCCCATCGGTATTTCCGATATGGGCCCTCGATGCGCAAGCGCTTGCTCCTGATGGCACACTGACGCGATGAAACGACGAACCACGACCTTCCTGATGGCCGCGGTGTGGGCCCTGGTGGCCCTGCCGGCCGTGCACGCGGCGGAGACCCCGAACGAGGGCCCCTATAACGAGCAGGCGGACGCGCGGGTCGACATCAATGAGGCCATTGCCAAGGCGGCCGCCGATCGCAAGCAGGTGCTGGTGATCTATGGCGCCAACTGGTGCAAGGACTGCCTGGCGCTGAACCGGGGCATGGGCCATGGGTCGCTCTCGCATGAGGTGAACAAGCGCTTTGTCGTCGTGAAGGTCAATGTCGGTCGATTCGATCGCAACGTCGACGTGGCCAACCAGATGGGCGTGACCCTCAAGAAGGGCATCCCGACGGTGGCCGTGCTGAGCCCGGAGGGTCAGGTCTTGGGCGCCACCCTGGGCGGCGAGCTCGCCGACGCCCGCAACATGGGCGAAGACGCCGTGATGCAGGTGCTGGCCAAGCTAGGCAAGAGCTGATCCCGGGCCGGGGCGATCCACAGCTTAGGCGATCGATCCGGGGACCAATCAGGCAGGCGTCCGTGTCGCTGAGATCAGCGGTCGGGCGCCTTGTTTTTTGGGGAGCCGTCGCCTAGCTTGTTGCCATGGCTAGGCCCCTTCGCATCGAATTTCCAGGCGCTGTCTACCACGTGGCGACACGGGGGGAGCAGCCCGTGTTCGCTGACGACGAAGACCGGCGCCTGATGCTCGAGTTGGTGGACCAGGCCGCGAAGCGCTTTGATGCCCAGGTGCTGGCCTACGGGCTGGGCAGCCTGCACTACGAGCTGCTGATCTTCACCCGCCAGGCCAATTTGTCGCGGCTGATGCGGCATCTCAATGGTGTCTACACCCAGGCCTTCAACCGACGGCATGCGCGCACGGGTCACGTCTTTCAGGGGCGCTTCAAGGCCGTGTTGGTGGACCGGGACCATCTGCTGCTGGATGCCTGCCGGTATGTGGAACTGGTGGGGGTGCGCGATGCGCTGGTCGATGATCCGGCGCGGTGGCCCTGGAGCAGCTTCCCGGCGCATTCCGGCATGGCGGACTCACCGCCGTGGCTGGAAGTGGAGGGCTTGTGGAGTCATGTGCTCGGACGACGGCCCCAGACGGCGTCCGACCGCCGCCGGGCCGCCCAGCGTTATTACGGCCTGGTGGAATCCGATCCGCAACTGGACATCTGGAGCCAGCTGCGCCACCAGATCTTCCTGGGCGATGCTGCCTTCGTGCAGCGGACGGTCCACCTCAGTGAACGGGCGCCTCGTGCGCCCCGGCCCCGCGCCTTGCGGGAATGGCTGAGAAACAGCAGCTCGCGGGAAGAAGCGCTGTACCGGGCTCACACCGAAGGCGGGCAGTCGATGACCGCGCTGGCGAGGGAACTGGGCTTGTCGGTGTCCCGGGTGAGCCGGCTGATCGCCGGCCACGAGCGCGGGCATCGGTCAGTGAGTCAAAGCCACTGAGAGGCAGGCGCCGCCACGACCCGTGTGGCGCGTTTGCGCGTCGCTCAGTGCAGCGCGTGCGCCGGTGCTGCCGGGCAGGTGGCAACGACCGGGTTCATTTCCGCCGCCTCGTTCCAGGCTGCGGTGGTCATCTCGCGGGCCGCAGCCAGCTGGTGGCAGAGTTCCGCCACGCCCAGGCCATCGGCTTCGCCTTCCGGCATCGGCAGGGCGCTGACTTCCGCCGGCAGGTCCGCCAGGGCGCCCAGCAATTGGAACAGCAGGTCCAGGTCAGGGCCTGACTGGCCGTCCTGGGTGGGCGTCTGTTGTCGGGCCAGACCCAGGCTGCGGCACAGATAGAAGCAGGCCTGCGCGGCGTCGTCGCACATCGCGTGCGACAGGGCCAGGCGCTCCAGCGCTTCGCTGCGCGCAGCCTGGTCCTCGGGCGTGTCCGCCTCCGACGCCAGAGACTTCATCAGCCCGTCCAATGCAGCCGTTTCCGGCAGGGCGACATCGTCATCCCGCAGGGGCAGCAGCTCGGTCGTGTCAGCAGTACGGATCGCCATGGAACACCCAGGTGGATCTACAACAGGGCCAATGCTAGGCAAGCCTGGCCCCGGTCGCCTCCCGTGGTCCGGGGGGCAGGCCGCATTGCGACGGGGGATCTGATGCACATGTCACGGTCAACATGCCACAGACCGCCCGAACGCAAAGCCAGCTTAAAGGGATTCTGAACCCCTCACTTCTTTTTGACAGGCCTAACCCATTCAGATATCACGGTTTGTCGACCGCGCGCCACGGCCAGCTGTCCGGGCGCCACATCCTTGGTGATGGTGGAGCCGCCGCCGATGGTGGCGCCGTCTCCCAGGGTCACCGGGGCCACCAGCACGCAATTGGAGCCCACATGGACGTCCGCCCCGATGGTGGTGCGGTGTTTGTTGGCGCCGTCATAGTTGGCGGTAATGGATCCGGCGCCGTAATTGACGCGCTCTCCAACCGTGGCGTCGCCCAGGTAAGCCAGGTGATTGGCCTTGGCACCCTTGGCCAGGGTCGAATTCTTGACCTCCACAAAGTTGCCGATGTGCACCTCGGCGCCGAGTTGCGCGCCCGGGCGCAGACGGGCAAACGGGCCGATCAGGGCGCCTTCGCCGACGCTGGCACCGGCCGCTTCGCCGTCGATGTGGGTGAATTCATGGATGCGGGCGCCCGCTGCGATCGTGGCATTGCGGATGACGCAGTTGGCCCCGATCCGCACACCGTCTCCCAGACTGACCGTGCCTTCGAAGACGCAGTTCACGTCGATCTCCACATCACGTCCGCAGCTCAGCGTGCCCCGGAGGTCCAGGCGTGCGGGATCGGCCAGGCGCACGCCTGCGTCCATCAGCGCTTCGGCCTGCTGACGCTGGAAACGGCGCTCGAGATGGGCCAGTTGCGACGGGCTGTTGACGCCCAGCACTTCTGTCTCGTCCGCTGTCGTGACCGCAACGACCGGCACCCCTTCCGCCACGGCCATGGCCACGATGTCGGTGAGGTAGTACTCACCCTGCGCATTCTGATTGCTCAACTGGCCGACCCAGCGCTTGAGGGCCTCGGTGGGCGCCGCCATGATGCCGGTGTAGCACTCGCGGATCAGTCGCTGCTCGGACGTGGCGTCCTTGTGCTCGACGATTGCCTTGACGGCGTCGCCGTCGCGCACGATGCGGCCATACCCGGTCGGGTCGGCATAGTGGATGGTGAGCAGCACCAGCTTCTGGCCTTGGCTGGCCTGCACCATGGCTTGCGTGGTGGGGGTGCTGATGAGCGGGGTGTCACCGCTGAGGATGAGCGTGGTGCCGCCGGCTTCCAGCGCCGGCACGGCCTGCTGAATGGCGTGGCCGGTGCCCAGCTGGGGTTCCTGGCGCACGAAGCGGATGCCGTCGCCGGCGACAGCGGCTTCCACCTGGTCCGCACCATGGCCGGTGATCACAATGCGGGCCTGCGCTTGCAGCGCCGCCGTGCTGGACAGCACATGCTTGAGAAGCGACCGGCCGGCCAGCTTGTGCAGCACCTTCGGCAGGGACGACTTCATGCGGGTGCCCTTGCCCGCAGCCATGACAACGATATTGAGCGACATAGAAAAATCGCGGCTTCCAGTGGAAAACCGCGATTATCGTTGGGCTGGCCAAGGCGTTGTCAGGAGGCCGCTCAGGGCGCCGGCGGCAGCGTCACGGACACAGAATGCGGCTCCGGACGTGTCTGCGGGAAGTCCGCCATGGAGGACTCGAACAGGGCCGCCAGCAGGCGCGAGTCCCCTTCGGTCAGGCCATCGTTGCTGGCACGCGCCTCATACAGCGGCTCGTTGGTCTTGCGGTCTCGCAGCAGCAGGGCCACTTCCCGGTCGTACCGACGCTCCATCATCGGATCCATCGGATAGGCGAAGCCCCAGCGGTTGTAATAGGGTCGCCAGGCCGGGCCGTAGCGCCACTGGAAATAGTTGCCGTTCCAGCGCCACCACAGTGGGTCGTCCCACGGGGCGGCGGAGGTGCGGGTGATGCGGGCGCCCAGGGTCACCAGCACATCGGCCGATTTCGCATCCGGCGCGGCGGTGAAGCCCACCTTTTCCAGGGCGGCGCGCGCGGCGTCCTCCAGACGGGCCTGCGCCTGCTCGTTCTGCTGCTGCGACGGCATGCGCTCGAACGCATAGGTGCCGGGCTGCCGGCCAGCGGGCCAGCTGCCGAAGGTCTGGACCTCGGCCGAGACGGTGTTGAGCGCCGCGCAGCCGGTCAGGGCCAGCACTGCCGCAGCGCCAAAGCTGGCCAGGGCCAGCCGACGAATCGAAGAGAACATACGGGCCTCCAGAGATCAATGCCGTGTCGATGCCGTGTGAGTGTCATCCAGGGCAGTCCGCGTGCCCTCGGCATCACAACGATTGTGACCGTGTCCGGTTGACCCTGTCTGTTGGGGGCAGGTAAGGATCCGGTTTCGCTCCGGTTATTCCTGCTCGTCGTCGCGCACCAGACGGATGACCGATGCGGGCGCCGGGGCGCTGGTGCCGCAGTGTTCTTCCTCGTCGAAGGCGATGTCACCGTCCTGCACCGGCGCGCCGGTGGCCTTGATGGTCTCGAACGGGAACAGCGACCGGTCCATCATGTGCGAGGTCACGATGTTGCCCATGGCGGTGAACATGTTGTCAACGCGGCCCGGGAACCGGCGGTCCCAGTCCTGCAGCATCGCCTTGACCGTGGCGCGCTGCAGGTTGGGCTGGCTGCCACAGAGGTTGCACGGGATGATGGGGAATTCGCGATGGTCGGCCCAGCGCTGCAGGTCGGACTCCCGCACATAGGCCAGCGGACGGATGACCACGTTCTTGCCGTCGTCACTGACCAGCTTGGGCGGCATGCCCTTCATGCGGCTGCCGAAGAACATGTTGAGCATCAGCGTGGTGACGATGTCGTCCCGGTGATGGCCCAGCGCGATCTTGGTGGCGCCCAGCTCGCCGGCCACCCGGTACAGGATGCCGCGGCGAAGGCGCGAGCACAGGCTGCAGGTGGTCTTGCCCTCGGGCACCAGGCGCTTGACGATGGAGTAGGTGTCCTGCTCCTCGATGTGGAAGTCCACGCCGCGCGACTTGAGGTAGGTCGGCAGCACGTCTTCGGGGAAGCCGGGCTGCTTCTGGTCCAGGTTGACGGCCACGATGTCGAACTTGATCGGGGCCCTCTCCTTGAGGTTGATCAGGATGTCCAGCAGGGAATAGCTGTCCTTGCCGCCGGACAGGCAGACCATGACCTTGTCGCCGTCCTCGATCATGTTGAAGTCGGCAATGGCCTGGCCGACCTGACGGTGCAGGCGCTTGGAGAGCTTGTTCATCTCATGCGCATGCTTCTTGGCGGCAGCCTCCGCGGCAACGGCATCGGCGCTCTGAGCAGCAGCGGTCGTGGTCTCAATCATGGTCAGTCCTATCTCTGTATCGGTCAGGCCGATGGGGCCCCGCCGCCGTTCGCGGTCAGGGCCGGGTTCCGGTCACCACTGCCCGCATTCGGCGCTGATGGCCACCTGGCAGTCGGGGAAGATTTCCAGCTTGGTCACCTTGATGCGCACGCCCACCACGCCCGGCAGCTTCATCAGCCGGGTGCAGAGCTTGCCCAGCAGGGCTTCCAGCAGGTCGGTGTGTTCGGCGGTGCATTCATCGATGATGATCAGGCGCACCCGGCGGTAGTCCAGCACGTGGCCGATGTCCGCGTCGCGCGAGACGATCATCTGCGCACCGAGGTTGACCTCCGCATCCACCTGGATCGGTTGGGGGCCTTCGCGTTCGAAGTCGAGCACACCGAGGTTGGCGCCGAAGCGCAGCCCGGTGATGTGGATCACCTGGCGGTTGTTGCGGCGCAGGCTGGCGGGCGGCTGGGCTTCGCGCAGTGGACGCAGGAAGGCCTCGACCTGCTTGGCGGCCACGACCCCGTCGCCCAGCGCCGTCTGGACGCAGGGGTGTTGACGGGCGCTGGCATCCCCCGCCACGAACAGCCCCAGCACGCCGAAACGGGGCTCGTCGCGGAAGGGTTGGGACGGGGCGGTGACGCCGGCGCGCTGCAGGGCGTCCGCCACCAGCAGCCAGGCCGACGCTTCCGGTTCATAGCCCAGCAGCACGGCGACATGGTCGAACTGCTCGTCGCCGTAGGCCTTGGACGAGACCTGCACAGCGTCTGGCTGGGCGGTCACGGCGGTCGGCATGGCCTGGGCCGGTCGGCGGCGGATGGCGGGCTGGGCGTCCAACTGCTGCAGCAGATGTGTCTGGGCCCGCCAGTCAGAGCGCGACCAGATCGTCACCTCGTGGCCATGGGCCTGCAGGAAGAGGGCGTTTTCCACCGCGTTGTCGCCGCCGCCCAGCAGCAGCACGCGGCCGGGGGGCAGTTGCTCGCGTCGCGCGGTAAGCTCGATGGCGTCCAGCACCCGGCCGTGCCGGGCGGAGGCGGGGTACAGGGGCGTCGGGTGTCGCGGCGTCAGCCCGGTGGCCAGCACCAGCGCCCGGGCCCGCAGCGGCTCGCGCAAGGCATGGTCCGCCGCGGCGGCACCGGGGGTGTCCCCGTCCAGATGGATCTGCCAGCCTTGCTCCGCCTGCCAGTCCAGATGATGGGCGCTGCGGTGCAGGAGCACATGCACGCCGGGCAGGGCCTGGACGTGGCTGGCATATCGGTCACCCAGCGCCGCCAGACTTTCGCCGGGCTGGCCGAGCAGCCAGTCCTGGTGGTAGGTGAGGGCCTGCAGACTTCCGCACAGCCGCGAGCCGCGTTCGATGACGGCCACGCTCAAGCCCAGCTGGGCGAGCCAGCTGGCCGCGCTGCAGCCGGCCGGCCCACCGCCGATGATGACGGCGTCCAGGACGGCGGGGAGCGTGGGCAGTGGGGCGAGCAGGTCCGCTTGCGGCCCATCGGAGCGCTCGGAGCGCTCGGAGCGATCGGAATGGTCCGATCTGTCCGGGCGATCTGAAGGGTGGGGCCCGTTGGAGCCGTGGTGGGCGTCGGTCATGGGAGGCGGTGGCCGGCGGGGAAAACCCGTGATTATCCGGGATCGGGCGCAAATGCGGCCAGAGCCGGTCTTTCCGGGACTTTTACCGGGCCTCTCACCGGGCCTCTCACCGGGCCCGTTACCAAGCCTCCTACGCCATCCGCTTCCACACCCGCCACCCCAGCAGCACGGCCAGGATCCCGCCATACACCGCCGGCTCGGCGAAGTTGTTCTTGCCGGCCCGCATCCAGATGAAGTGCATCAGGCCCACGATGGCGATCAGGTAGACCAGCTTGTGCAGCCACTGCCAGCGCTTGGCGCCCAGCGCCTTGATCGCCCGGTTGAAGGACGTGGCGGCCAGCGGCAGCAGCATCAGCCAGGCGGCGAAGCCCATCAGGATAAAGGGCCGCTTGGCGATGTCCTTCAGGATCTCGGGCAGGTCCAGCCCCATGTCCAGGAAGGAATACGCCACCAGATGCAGCGTGGCATAAAAGAAGGTGAACACCCCCAGCATGCGCCGGAACCGAGCCAGGGCCGGCTGTCCGGTCCACTGCCGCAGCGGCGTGACGGCGAGCGTCACCCACAGCAGGCGCAGCGTCCAGTCTCCCAGACCCCGGATGACCGCCTCGGCCGGATTGGCGCCCAGCTGATAGGTGATCACGCCATAGGCATACCAGGCCAGGGGCAGCAGGCACAGCACGAACAGCAGCGGCTTGGCCACCGGATGCAGCAGCGGATGGCGGGCGGCACGGGCGGCACGCGTGGGTGCGGGCGCGGGTGCCGGGGCGGGTGCGGACGTCGTCAAGGGCAGCTCCGTCCGCTCAGTAGAACTTCTTCAGGTCCATGCCGGCATAGAGCTGGCCCACCTGCGACTCGTAGCCGTTGAACATCAGCGTCGGGCGCTTCTTCGCAAAGAAGCCGTCCTCCCCGATGCGCCGCTCGGTAGCCTGGCTCCAGCGAGGGTGGTCCACCTTCGGATTCACGTTGGAGAAGAAGCCGTATTCCTGCTGGGCAGCCTTGGTCCAGCTGCTCACCGGCTGCTGCTCGGTGAAGCGGATCTTGACGATGGACTTGGCCGACTTGAAGCCGTATTTCCAGGGCACCACCAGGCGCAGGGGCGCGCCGTTCTGGTTGGGCAGCACCTCGCCGTACAGGCCAAAGGCCATCAGCGTGAGCGGGTGCATGGCTTCATCGATGCGCAGGCCCTCGATGTAGGGCCAGTCCAGCACGCCGGAGCGCACGCCCGGCATCTGGGCCTTGTCCGCCAGGGTGGTGAATTCCACATACTTGGCCTTGCTGGTGGGCTCTGCCTTCTTCAGCAACTCGGCCAGCGAATACCCTTCCCAAGGGATGACCATCGACCAGCCCTCGACGCAGCGCAGGCGGTAGATGCGCTCTTCCATCGGCGCCAGCTTGAGCAGGTCTTCAATGCCGAAGCGGCCGGGCTTGGCGCATTCGCCTTCGATGGCGACGGTCCAGGGACGCGTTTTCAGCGTGTGGGCATTCTGGGCCGGGTCACTCTTGTCGGTGCCGAACTCGTAGTAGTTGTTGTAGGACGTGACGTCCTCATAGCGCGTCAGCTTGTCCATGGCCATGGCGCCCGCGACGTTGCTGCGCACGCCCGGCAGCTTGGCCAGCTTGCCGGGACCGGCGGTTTGCGCCGCTGCCTCCAGCCCGAGGCCGGCACCCAGGCCGGCCAGCCCAAGGGCGCCCGCTGACTTGAGCCAGTCGCGACGGCTGTCGTAAGCGGCGCGCGGGGTGATCTCGGACGACGGGATGTGCGGTCCGTGTCGCTGTCGCAGGAAATGCATGGCCAACCTCTTCAGGTCGCCCGGGATGGGCGGATGGACGCACCTTACGTCATCCGCCCCGGCCCTGCCTGAGCCGGACCTTAAATCCGACCGGAATTACAGCGTTCCGTAAGAATGCAGGCCGGAGAGGAACATATTCACGCCCAGGAAGGCGAAGGTGGTGACCAGCAGACCGATCAGTGCCCACCAGGCAGAAATCACCCCCCGCAGGCCCTTCATCAGCCGCATGTGCAGCCAGGCGGCATAGTTCAGCCACACGATCAGGGCCCAGGTCTCCTTCGGGTCCCAGCTCCAGTAGCCGCCCCAGGCTTCGGCGGCCCAGAAGGCGCCCAGGATGGTGGCGACGGTGAAGAAGGCAAAGCCCAGCGCGATGGCCTTGTACATCAGGTCATCCAGGGACTCCAGCGAGGGCAGCCGCGCCGTCAGCGGGCCGCGCAGGGCCACACACAAGGCCAGGAACACCGCCACACCCGCCATCTTGCCGGCCCACCCATCCAGGCCGGCGACGGTTTCAGGCGTAAGCGTGGCACCGGCGCGGAAGGCCAGCAGCACCAGCACCAGCCCCACTGGCACCCCGATCAGGCCGATGTGGAGGCTGCGCGGCGGTGCGGTCTTGAGCAGCGTGGCCAGCGCGACCATCGCCGCCAGCGAGAAGCTTCCATACCCAATGAAATTGGCCGGCACATGGATCTTCATCCACCAGCTTTGCAGGGCCGGCACCAGCGGCTGGATCTCGTGGGCATCGCGGGCGACCGTGTACCAGAGCAGGAAACTGACCGCCGCGCTCACCACCAGCATGACGTAGGCGCCCAGTGCGCGGGTCTTGAAACGCTGCTCGTAGTAGAGATACATCAGCGTCGTCAGCCAGGTGAACAGCACGAACACCTCATAGAGGTTGCTGACGGGGATATGGCCGATGTCCGGGCCGATCTGATGGCTCTCGAACCAGCGGACCATGGTGCCGATGAGCGCCATGCCCACCGCGCCCCAGGCCAGCCGGCTGCCAATGGCTTCCGCCGCACTGTGGCCGCCCTCGCGCTTGAAGAAGCCCAGCCAGTAGAACAGCGTGCTCATGAAGACCAGCACGCTCATCCACAAGATGGCGCTCTGGCTGGAGAACATGTACTTGAGCAGGAAGACCTTGTCCGCGGCGGCGAGGTCGGCGCCAAAGCTGTCGGTCTGGCGCAGGTACAGCTGGATGGCCAGGAGGCTGACCGCGCCCACCACGACGCAGAGCAGGCGCAGCGGCCGCCAGAACCAGCCCAGCGCGATCAGCGCCGGCGTGGCCCCCAGCAGGATGCCCTTTTCGTAGACATCCATCGAGCCCTGGTACCGGGTGAAGGCGAAGGCGGCACCGAGCAGCACCACGGCGGCGAACAGCCAGTCGGTGAGGTCGCGCCCGGCCCACCAGCCGCGCTTGCCCACGACGAGCGAACGAGACGAGGCCGCGAGGGTGGATTCAAGCGTGGAGGTGTCGGCATGCAGCCGGCTCTCGACGGTGGACGTGGTGGTAGTCATGGGGTCAGGCCTCCTCATGCAGCAACTGCCGCTTGAGCGCTTCAAATTCCGTGGGCAGGTCAGGCGTGTCCCGGTTGCTGGACATGGCCATGCGGACGCGGGTCTGTTCGGAACGGCCCGGCGCCGATTCCAGCCAGATCCAGAGCCTGCGTTCCCGAATGTAGAGCATCGCAAACACGCCGATGATGAGCAAGACCGCGCCGGCATAGACCAGCGTGCGGCCCGGCGCCCGGGTGACCTGGAAGACGCTGGCCTGGACCTGCTTGAAGTCCTTGAGCTGCAGCACCATCGGAGAGGGGTAGAACATCGCGTCCGACAGCGACAACACCGCCTGCGTCATGAAGGCCTGGGTCTTGGGGCCGGGTTCGGGCACGGGCTGACCCTGCTGCTGCTGGGCCTGCTTGTAGAGCTCGAACAGGCTGCCGTTAAGGATGCGCAGCAGCACTTCGGACACCCGAGGGCGCTCGGCCTGCGGCACTTCCTTCTCGACGAAGTCGGACAGGGCCGGCAGGCCGCCGATGGAAGCGCCTTGCTGCGGGGTATTGACCTGCAGGCCCTCGGCGCCGGCAAACAGCGTCAGCACCCGCAGGCTGGTGGCTTCCAGCTGTTCGCGGGTCCTGGCGTTGTCGCTGGGGGCGGCGGCTTCGGCATAACGACGGGCGGCGCGGCTGCGCTGGGCCGGGTCGGCCAGGGCGCGTCGCATCGACAGCCAGGCGTCCATGCTGTCCTGGGCATCGACCGGCACCCGCAGGTAGCGGAAACCTTCACTCGGGGATTCGCGCACGCCCAGCAGGAACACACGCTGGCCTTCCAGTTCCAGCGGCAGCATGTAGTTGTTGTACTCGCGGGCCTGGCCACTGGCGTCCCGGATCTTGTAGCTGAAGGACGGGCCGACATTGCGCAGCGACTTCTTCGCGCCCACGCTGACACCGGCACCCAAGTGCTGCTCCAGGCGGCCGACCAGGTCCACGCGGCGCACATCGGTGGCAGCGGCGCTCGCGCCCCCCGCACCTGCACCAGCGGCCTCAGCGGCCTCACCCCCAGCAGCGCCGCCGAGGTTCTCCACATTGATGACCCGCAGGTCGGAGAACTCCAGCGTGGACTTCGCGTCCCCCTGGCCCATCTGGATGGCACCGCCAATCTTGCCGGTGAGGTCCACCTCATCATTGCCGGAGAGGTTGCGCATGCGCAGCTGCAGCTCGGAGCCACCGTCCTCGAAGCTGCTCTGGTAGAGCGTCAGGCCGCGGTAGGTGACCGGCTCGTTGACCTTGACGGTGGCAGCCAGCGTGGCACCGGTGTCCCGGTCGTGGATGACGATGTCACTGGCAAACAGCTTGGGCATGCCAGTCTCGTAGTACTCCACCTTGAACTTCTTCAGCTCCACCTCGAACGGCAGTTCCTGCAGCACCACGCCGGTGGGCATGTTCAGCAGGGCGGCCGCGCTGCGGTTGCCTTCGGGCACGAAGAGGTTGCCGCGAAAGCTCGGGTTGCCCGGGCCGAGGCGGTTTTCCGGCGCCATCAGGTTGAGGTCGGAGCCCTGGTAGATGGACTTGCCCTGGGCCCACATCACCACCCGCACCAGCAGGTCGCCGTCGAACAGGCCGCCCAGGCAGATCAGCACGATGGCCGAGTGGGCGGCCAGATACCCCACCTTGTGGGCCGCACCCTTCTTGGCGCCGATCATCACGCCGGTGTTGCGCACCTGGGCGCGGGCGCGCCAGCCGTGGGCCGACAGCCAATTGTTGAGCTGCTGCAGCGAGGCTTCCGGGCCCATGTGCAGGTAACCCAGCCCCTTCAGGCGGAACGCTTGCAGCGATTGCTCCCGCACTGATTCCTTGTAGTTGCGGAAGTCCCGCAGGATCTTGGGCGTATGACGGGCCACGCACAGGCTGGTGGAGACCACCAGAAACGCCATCATCAGCAGGAACCACCAGGCGCTGTAGACGGTGTAGAGGCTCATCCGGCCAAACAGCTCGGCCCAGAACGGACCGAACTGGTTGACGTAGTTGTTCAGGGGCTCGTTTTGCTTGACCACCGTGCCGATCACCGCCGTGATGCAGATGACCACGAGCAGGGAAATGGCGAAACGCATCGACGCCAGAAGCTCCATGGCGTCGGCGAGAGCGACCCGACCACGGGACGCCGGATGGGACGGCGCTGCGGACGGTCCAGCAGATGGACCCGCCAGGGCGCTGTCAGCGGGAGGAACGGAAGACTTCTCGGTCATGGGGGCCATCATGGGGGCGATTGTCGCGGGCATCCGCGCGGCATGCCATCTGCCCATGTAACAAGCAGGTGCATGCCGTTGCAGATGGACAAACACCGGTGCGAGCACCGGTGTTTGTGTCTGGAGAGGACCGCCCCCGGGGCCGTGGGCGGGTCAGATCTCCCCGTGCGGGAACCGCCGGGTTCAGCGCAGGCCGGCCACGTAGTCGGCCACGGCCTTGATTTCTCGGTCGTTCAGCTTGGCGGCAATCGCGGCCATGGCGGCGTTGTTGGCGCGGGCACCGGCGCGGAAATTGGTCAATTGCGCTTCGGTGTATTCGCTGTGCTGGCCGGCCAGGCGCGGGTATTGCGCCGGGATGCCTGCACCGTTGGGGCTGTGACAGCCCGCGCAGGCAGGCACCTGCTTGTCGGCAATGCCACCGCGGTAGATCTTCTCGCCCAGCGCGACCAGTTCCTTGTTCTTGGAAGAACCCGGTTTGGCCTGCTTGCTGGCGTAGAACGCAGCGACGTTGCGGATGTCGTCATCGGTGAGGGCGGCAGCCATGCCGTTCATCACCGCATTGACGCGTTTGCCGGCCTTGAACTCATGCAGTTGTTTGGCCAGATAGTCCGCATGCTGGCCTTGGAGGATGGGATTGGCAGACAGGCCCCGGGAGCCGTCAGCCGTATGGCAGGCCGCGCAGATCTGGGTGGCCTTGGCTTGACCTTGGGCAAGATCGGGCTTGGCAGCGGGTTGGTTGTCCGCCGCCCACGCAGCGCCGGACAACAGAACCAAGCTCGACAACAAGAAAGAGACAGTCTTCATGAATGTTGAGGGGTTGGATGAGCGCAACCGAGAAATCTTACAATGGGGTCTCTTTGACACCCGAAGCGCGATGACCGATTCCAACAAGAAACCCGCTTCGGCGACCCCAGGGAAACCCGCAGGCCGCACAAGTCCGGGAACAACATCAGGGACAACGCCTGACCCAGCGGCCGCTTCCGAACGGGCGCCGGGTGAAAAGCGTTCGGGCCCCAAGGGCCTGAAAGTGTCGGCGGCCGTGCAGGCGGCGAAGGACGCCAAGGCGGCCAAGCTGGCCAAGTCTGGGGGCAAACCGGGCAAAAAATCGTCGGGCAAGAAATCGTCGAGCAAGGGTCCGCTCAAAACGGGCGGCAAAGCAGGGGCAACACTTGGCGCCAAAGCGGGCAAGGCCACCCAGGCCGGCCCTCAGGCCGCCGCCCCCAAGCGACGCGATGCCGTGGCCGCCCCTGTAGCCCCCGAGCCGACCGACACCGTGACGCCCGCCAAGCGCGCCCTGGCCTGGACCCACACGGCCCGGTTCCTGACCACGGCGAGCCAGTTGCATCATCTGCCTCAGAACGGCATCTTGCCGGGCCAGGAGCCCGACGACGAGACCGATGAGCGGCTGGCCGCTGAACAGGCATCGTGGGAGGACACCGACCTCTCCGATGGAGACGATGACGCTCTCGCCCGTGATGACGGTGAGGAGGATGGCATCGAGGCCGACGGCGACGAGGACACGCGCGAAGCCGGTGAGCCCGAGACGCTGCCGGCTCGCCCGCTGCCGGAAATCGCCTTCGTAGGCCGCTCCAATGCGGGCAAGTCCACGGCCATCAACACACTCGCGCAGCAAAAGCGCCTGGCGTTTGCGTCCAAGACGCCGGGTCGTACGCAGCACATCAACCTGTTTGTGCTGGGCCCCAAGGACGCTCCGGACGCCCTGTTCGCCGACCTGCCCGGTTACGGCTATGCCGCCGTGGCTCGCGACGCCAAGCTGCGCTGGCAGCGCGTGATGGCCGACTACCTCAGCCAGCGCGAAACCCTGTCGGGCGTGGTGCTGATGGTGGATTCACGTCACGGCCTGACCGACCTCGACAAGCAGTTGCTGGAGTTCGTCTCCGACCGCGTGACAGCGGGCGAGGTCAGCCTGCTGGTGCTGCTCACCAAGGCCGACAAGCTCAACCGCAAGGAAGGGGCCGCTGCACTGGCGCAGGTGGAGAAGGAACTGGCGGTGCTGGCCACTGAAGACTCCGACATCGCGGTCAGCCTGTTCTCTGCCTTGAACAAGCAGGGCCTGGATGATGCGGCCGAGCTGATCTACGACTGGGCCCACCGTGCGCCCCGTGTGCTGTCGTCGGATGACGAGGACGAGGACGGCGTGTGATCGGCGGGCACCCTGGCCCGCGATCGATCAGGGCCGGCCGATGAACACGTACAGCGAGGTCCCCGCCTTGGGCGCATAGCCCAGCCCCACATACAGCGGCCCGAGTCCGGTGTCCGACCCGAGGAAGATGCTGCTTGCATACCGCAGGTCCTTGGGGTTGATGTCGCGCCGGCTGGTCCAGGTGTTGCCCGCCTCCAGCGTGCCCCCCACGAAGAACCCGCGGGAGAGGAAGGGGGAATCGTTCAACCGCCGGTAGTAGGTCGCGCGGGTGAACAGCAACGCATTGCCGCTGAGCTGATTGGGCTGGTAGCCCGACAGTTGGTGGAAGCCGCCCAGCGTGTAGCCGCCCAGCCCTGAGTCATCAGGCTGCTGCACCGCCACGCCGCGCATGTAGAAGCTCAGCGTGTGGCCACCGAAGCTCTGCACCATCGTGCCGTCGGCGCTCACGCGCACGAACTTGCCGCTGTTGAGGTTCTTGTTGTCCTGCCGCCCGGCTTCCGCCTCGGCGGTGACGCGATACCCGTGCTGCGGGAAGTTGGCGTAGTCCAGCTGGTCCACCACCGTCTTGAGCCGCAGCCCCGATTCGTTGCTGGTCCAGCGCAGCTTGCCGAACTCGGGGGAGAGCAGGGTGATGAGGTCGGGTTTGGCATACCGGATCTGGCGCACCACGCCCAGCCGCACCTCTCCCCAGCGCCCCCAGGGCTGGCCCAGGTCCACGCCTACGCTGGCATCACGACGCACCACCCGGGCCTGTCCGAGAGTGGCGTTGTCCGGGTCGTTGTCGTTGTAGACGATCTGCTTGCGCTGGTTGGCCTCGGCCCAGCCCGCAACGAACCAGTCGTCCGCCAGCCCCAGCCGCAGGCCCAGCGGATGGTAGAGCTCGGTGTAGAGCCGCGGCGTCTCGCCGATGGTGACCTGGTTGCGCCATTCCGTGCCGGTGTCCGTGAGCCAGTGCCGGTTGTGGCTGATGCGCAGGTTGAAGAAGCTGTCGCCGCTGGAGTCGGTGGACAGGTCCATGCCGACGCGGAAGTAGTTGGGCCCCCAGGGCTTGTCTTCCAGGTTGAAGACCAGCGTCTCGCCCTCGTCCCGCTTCTCGACGTGATAGTCCACCCGCTCATAGTCGCCGCTGGAGGACAGGAAGCGCATGTCGCGTTCGGCCTTGCTGTTGTCGAAGGGCACGCCGGGCCTGGACTCCAGCTGGCTGCGCAGCCGCTCCGGATTGGTCAGCTCGCTGCCTTCCAGCTGGATGGCCGCCACCAGCGGCGCCGGCGGCTTGAGCCCGCTGCGGGCCTGTTGCCATTGCGCATACAGATCGGGGCTGACCGCAAAGGCGCGCAACTGCGGCAGCATGGCTTCGGCCGCCTCTTCGCCCAGGCGGATGAACTCCGGCGCTTTGTCGAAGTCACCCGAGGTGAGCTTGCCCAGCCTGGGCGTGATCAGCAGATCTTCGCCGGCCGCCATCGAAGCCAGTGAGCGCTGCACGTTCTGCTCGGTCAGGATGGTGATCATCTGGGAGGTGAGACCCAGCAGCGAATTCAGCGACTCCCGACCCGCCACCGGGGTGCCGACATTGATCGCGATCACCCGCTCGGCGCCCAGCCCGCGGGCCACATCGATGGGCAGGTTGTTGACCAGGCCGCCGTCCCCCAGGATGCGGTCTTCCCATTCCACCGGCGCAAAGACGCCGGGCACGCTCATGCTGGACCGCAAGGCCAGGGCCAGGTCGCCCTGTGACAGCACCCGCTCGGCGCCGCTTTCCATGTCGGTGGCCACGGCGCGGAAGGGCGTCGGCAGGCGGTCGAAATCCGTCACGTCCCGCACCGGCAGCGTCAGCCGGCGCAGCAGCGCTTCAAGGCCTCGGCTGGACAGCGTGCCAGTGGGCACCCGGACCTCGCCATTGCGCAGGCCAAATTCGATCGTGGCGGAGAACTCGAAGTCCTCTTCCTTGCGGCGTTGGGACAGGTCCTGACGATCCACCCGGCTGGCAAACAGCCGGTCCCAGGCGATGCGCCGCAGTTCGTGGTCCAGGCTGTCGGCGGACATGCCGCTGGCATAGAGCCCGCCAATGATGGCGCCCATGGAGGTGCCGGTGATCACGTCCACCGGAATGTGTTCCCGCTCCAGCACCTTGAGCACGCCCACGTGCGCCAGGCCGCGTGCGCCGCCGCCGGACAACACCAGGCCCAGGCGCGCTCGAGGACCGGTCGGCCGGGGGCTGGACACCGTGGCGGGGTCGCCCTGAAGGAGCGGCAAGGGGACCGGCGCCTGGGCAACCGACAAGGGCCTGACCGGAGCGAGTGTGACCGATGCGGACGGCTGCAAGCCTCGCGTCGCGATCGGACCGGCGTGTGCGGACGGCACAAGCAGGCAGACGGCCGTCAACCAGGCCGCCGCCCGCGCCAGTCCGGGGCGGGAGAACATCACGATGCCCCTCAGCGCTGCTGTTCCAGGTCCTGCATCAGCGTGCCGATGGCACGCTGCAGCAACGGCTCCGGCTCCAGCATGGTGATCAGGCCGTTGACCACCAGTTGCTCCAGCGCGCCGCGCGTCAGCGAATGGCGGTCGTCCGGCAACTGGCTGACGAAGAGGAACAGCTGGCCGCTGTCGCTGATCCAGGCGATCTGCGCAGTCACCCATTCGCTCTTGATGAACAGGTGGTACCAGTTGCCGATCTCCATGCCGTTGATCCACTGCTGCAGGGCCACCTTGGCGTCGGGCGAGCGTTCGTCGGCGAACAGCCCGATCGGCACGGTCGGCAGCTGGCCGCGGTCGACCCGCTCGTGCGCCCAGCGCGAGGGCAGCTGCGATTCACGCTCGGCCAGCAGTTGCTGCAGCACCTCTTCCGGCGTGAGTGCCGGCCGGCGCGGTGCGCTGTCGGTGGCCACGGTTTCATCGGCGGGCAGGCCACGCAGCACACGGCCATGCTGGCGCATCAGCTCGTTCATGAAAGCCTGGCGCTGCAGCGGCGGCAGCGAGATGCTGTCCATGCCTTGTTCCAGCGACTGCACCAACTGCGGCAAGCGCGCCCGCAGCCGCTGACGGGCCACGTCATCCGCATGCGGCTGCACGCTGTGCAGCAGCCCGTCCACCAGATCCACGTAGAGCGCGGCTTGTTCGGATTCCCGGCCAAACTGCACCATCGCCTGGGCGATGACCTCCACCCAGGGGCCCAGCAGGAAGCGACGCATCAACTTGCCGGCATTGGCATCGTCCAGCTGGTGCTGCAACTGCTCGCGCAGCAGACGCTGCCATTCCTGGCGCTGCTGTTCGCGGTCGAGCCGCTCCAGGGCACCGGTGCTGGGCTGGCTGTGCTGTTCGGCCTGCTCCCGGATGTAGCGTTCCACCTCGACCAAAGCCTGCTTGAACTGGCTGGCAGCGGGTTGCTCCGCCGCGATCAGCGGCTGGATGCTGCGGTCCACCAATTGCAGGAAGGCCAGCAGGCCCGGGTCGTCCGCATTGCGGTAGCCGGCGCCATGGGCGGCGATGCGGTTGAGCAGCAGCCAGGTGGGGTGGTCCTGGCGTTTGAGCAGCGTCACGTCCAGGCGGGAGAGCCGCACGATGGCGACCTGCAAGCGGCCCATCAACACCTTGAGCTGCGGCTGCAGGCTGGTGTCCGCCAGGATCTGGTCGTAGAGACGAGACAGCAGGTCGCCACCCTTGGCGCTGCCGGGTGCGCCGGGACCCAGGCGCGGGCTGACCACTTCATCGAGCTGATGGGGACGCGTGACGGCGTCCAGCAGCAGCGCGACTTCGTCCAGCGTGGTGTTGGGCGCCTGCGGATTCTGGTTGAGCGCCTTGAACTGGCGCATGCGCAGGTCGGACTCCTTCACCGCCGACCCATGGCTTTGCAGCATGCCACTGAGCTGCGCCTGCCGCAGTTCGCGGCACAGCAGGGTGAAGATCGGCTGCAACTGCCGCGCCAGCGGAAGGGCGGCGATGCGCATCAGCTTGTAGCGGCCGTCGGCGTCCAGGTCCACGCCTTCGATGGCGCGCGACAGGGCATGGGCGAAGACGGCTGCGCGCAGCGGGTTGTCGCTCTTGAGCGGGCGGGCAATGCCGCGCAGCGCGCCGAAGAAGTTGCCCAGCTGATGCAGTTCAGCCCGGGTGCTGTCTTCGATGGTGGTGATGACGTGGGCAATGGCCACGTCCTTGAGCGCCTGGTTTTCATCGACCAGGCTCAGGCTCAGGCTGTCGCTGTGGATGACCTGGCGGTCCCGCGCCAGCGGGTCCTTGCCTTCGGCGGCCAGGTTCAGCAGTCGGCTGAGCGAGGCTTCCAGGTCCGCCGAAAAATGCGCCCGGCGCTTGGACCAGCCCGCCATCAGCTGATGGTGCTCCAGACGGCTCTTGAGTTCGTCCTGGATGCCGCCGTAGACGGCATGCGCCAGGGAGGGAACATGAGCCAGGGTCTCCAGGACCAGGGATTGCTGCGAAGGCGCTTGAACCATCATGAATATGTAAGTGCGCCGCCATTATCGGGCTTTGCCGCACCGGCCGTGCATCCCCTGCCAAGGCGGGCGAAGCAACCCGCAGGGCCGGGGCCGCGGGGGGCGAATTTGTAACGGCCCGCGCGTCGCAGGTGCCTGCAGCCCCCAGCGGCGCTCCCCACGGATCGACGAAAAAAAAGGGTCGCCGAAGCGACCCTTTGATGCAGCGGGACTGCGGGGACAGGGCCAGGCCCTGTCCGTGGACATTACATGTCCATGCCCATGCCGCCCATGCCACCGGGCATGGCGGGAGCGGCGCCTTCGTCCTTCGGCGATTCGGCGACCATGCATTCGGTCGTCAGCATCAGCGAAGCCACGGAAGCGGCGTTCTGCAGGGCGGTACGGGTGACCTTCGTGGGATCCAGGATGCCCATTTCGATCATGTCGCCGTAGGTGTCGTTGGCAGCGTTGAAGCCGTGGTTGCCGTTGCCGGCCAGCACGGTGTTGATCACCACCGACGGTTCGCCACCGGCGTTGGCCACGATCTCGCGCAGCGGGGCTTCGATGGCCTTCAGGACCAGCTTGATGCCGGCGTCCTGGTCAGGGTTGTCACCCTTGATGGTGCCAGCGGCCTGACGGGCGCGCAGCAGTGCCACGCCACCACCAGCCACGATGCCTTCTTCCACGGCAGCGCGGGTGGCGTGCAGCGCGTCTTCCACGCGTGCCTTCTTTTCCTTCATCTCGACTTCGGTAGCAGCGCCGACCTTGATCACGGCAACACCGCCGGCCAGCTTGGCCACGCGCTCTTGCAGCTTTTCACGGTCGTAGTCGCTGGTGGCTTCTTCGATCTGCACGCGGATTTGCTTCACGCGGGCTTCGATGTCAGCAGCAGCGCCGTTGCCGTCGATGATGGTGGTGTTTTCCTTGCCCACTTCGACGCGCTTGGCTTGGCCCAGGTCGGCCAGGGTGACCTTTTCCAGGGTCAGGCCCACTTCTTCAGCGATGACCTTGCCACCGGTCAGGATGGCGATGTCTTCCAGCATGGCCTTGCGACGGTCGCCGAAGCCCGGAGCCTTGACGGCCACGACCTTCAGGATGCCGCGGATGGTGTTGACCACCAAGGTCGCCAGCGCTTCGCCGTCCACTTCCTCAGCGATGATCAGCAGCGGGCGGCCAGCCTTGGCGACGGCTTCCAGCGTCGGCAGCAGGTCACGGATGTTGCTGATCTTCTTGTCGTACAGCAGGACAAACGGGTTGTCCAGCAGTGCGGCTTGCTTCTCAGGGTTGTTGATGAAGTAGGGCGACAGGTAGCCGCGGTCGAACTGCATGCCTTCGACGACGTCTAGTTCGCTTTCCAGCGACTTGCCGTCTTCCACGGTGATCACGCCTTCCTTGCCGACCTTGTCCATCGCTTCAGCGATGATGCGGCCGACTTCGGAGTCGCTGTTGGCGGAGATGGTGCCGACCTGAGCGATTTCCTTGGAGGTGGTGGTGGCCTTGGAGGCGGCCTTCAGCTGGGTGACCAGAGCGGCGACAGCCTTGTCGATGCCGCGCTTCAGGTCCATGGGGTTCATGCCGGCGGCCACGTACTTCATGCCTTCGCGCACGATGGCCTGGGCCAGCACGGTGGCGGTGGTGGTGCCGTCACCGGCGTTGTCCGAGGTCTTGGAAGCGACTTCCTTGACCATCTGGGCGCCCATGTTCTGCAGCTTGTCCTTCAGCTCGATTTCCTTGGCGACCGACACACCGTCCTTGGTGACGGTGGGGGCGCCGAACGAGCGCTCCAGCACCACGTTACGGCCCTTGGGGCCCAGCGTGACCTTGACCGCGTTGGCCAGGATGTTCACGCCTTCAACCATGCGAGCGCGGGCTTCGCCGCCGAAGACAACGTCTTTTGCTGCCATGTGAGATTCTCCGAATTCAGTAGTGAGAGGTCAGCCACGCGACGCAGGGAGTACCGCAGGCGGTGAAAGCTGTGGGTTGCGTGGCACGCGGCGGGCTGGTTGCGCGGGGCCGTCCGGTGGCAGGGCCCGTGAGGGCGGTGCCAGGATCGAAAGGGCCCCCGTGACGCCAGCGCGCCGCGTTGAGACCGGGTGGATTTACTTGGCGATGACGGCGAAGAGGTCTTCTTCGCGCATGACCAGCAGTTCCTCGCCGTCAACCTTGACGGTCTGGCCGCTGTACTTGCCAAACAGGACGCGATCGCCAACGGCCACGTTCAGGGCAACGAACTCACCCTTGTCATTGCGCTTGCCCGGGCCGACGGCCAAGACCTCACCCTGATCAGGCTTTTCGGCGGCGTTGTCGGGGATGACGATGCCGGAGGCCGTCTTGGTTTCGTTCTCGAGGCGCTTGACGATCACGCGATCGTGCAGAGGACGCAGTTTCATCTGATCTCCTTGACTGTGTCGGACTTGATGTCTGAGCCGGCTACGAGAGGCCGACCCGTCACAAGAATGCGGTTAGCACCCTTCAGTGCCAACTGTTAGCACTCGGCGGCGCTGAGTGCTAGCAACAGGATTATAGGGACGGGTTGTGACGTTTCAAGGGGGGTGTCGAGATTCGGCTAACTTGGGAAGTTCGTCGTCTAAGTTGAAACTTTCGCTCCATTGGACAGCGGTAGGTGTCCAAATTGCTCGCAGAGTCAGTGCGCGCACGCGACCCGCTGGTCCGACTCGCGGGGGAGTTTGCAGTCATCCTGGCGCACTGCCCTGCCGATCAGGCGCGAGGCTTGGCGGAGCAGATTTGCGAGCGCATGGATGACTTCCGGTTCGCCGATGATTGCAAGCGGTTCCGCATCGGTTCCAGTGTGGGTTTGGTGCAACTGGACCACCCTCATCAAGGCCAGAACCTGCAAGCGGTTGATCCAACAGAACCCGCGCTCAATAGGGGGCAACGACGCTATACAGGGAGTCGAACCTTCGCAACCAGGCCACCGCCCTCTCGCGGGCGCAGTATCAACTCCGCTTCGCAATGCACGAGCAAGCGCTGAACGATCGCCAGTCCCAGGCCCGTTCCGCCGGTCTCGCGGCTTCTCGAGCCTTCGACCCGATAGAAGGGCCGAATGACCTTGTCGATGGCCTCTGGCGGGATGCCAGGGCCTCTATCCATGACGCTGATCTCGATGGCGTCGGCGCGCGACTCCAGGGCTACTTCTGCAGCACCTGCAAACTTGAGTGAGTTGTCGATCAAATTGACAACGATCCGATGCAAGGCTTTGGGTCGGGTGCGTGTATTGCGGGCGGCACCTCCCGTCCAAATCACCGCCTTGCCCGCGTCGGAGTAGTCAGCGATGGTACTTTCGAGAAGCGCAACCAAGTCCGTGGGAACAAGTGGCTCCTCGACTGCCTGGCTGGTCCGGGCGTAGGCGAGCCCCATCTCTACCAGATGTTGCATTTGCGCCAAGTCAGCCAGGAGCTTGTCTCTGAGGGGCTCTTGCCGGAGTATGTCGACCCGAAGTCGCATCCGCGTGATCGGCGTCTGTAGGTCGTGCGAAATCGAGCCCAGCATTTCAACGCGCTCTTCGAGGTGTTCGTTGATGCGCTGCCGCATCTGCTCGAATGCCTCGGCCGCATCCAGCACCTCACACGGACCCACACGCGGCAACGCGATTCCGCGTTTGCCGGGTCTGAGCGAACGCGCCGCATCCGCCAACTGCTTCAGGGGTTGCGTAACCTGCCGTACGGCTAGCCAGCAGCCGGCTACAAGAAGCGCTAGCTCGAAGCCCAATGCTGCAAGTAGCCATGGCGAGAGACGCAGGCTTGGCGGTCCGATCAACACTGAAACAGGTTGGCCGTCGCGCAAGCGAAGATCAAGTCGAAGATCTCCATCGGCGCCACTGCTCTCCTTGACGACAACTGTCTGCCCCAGTACTTGAGACAGGGACTGCGAAACTGTCTTTGCCATGCCGCTGGGGCTCTCTAAAGGACTGCTCCCCCCGCCCTCGTCACCCAATCGAACCCGATAGTTGGGACGCTGGAGTCGCTCGATCCACATACCGCGCTCGAACGCCGGCAGGCGTTCCAGTATGGCGACAGAGCTCGCGACATCGGCGGAGAGATAGTCCACCATCATCCCGCGCATCCTGAGGCTGCGCTCCGCGAGCACAAACACAAAGGTCAACGCTTGGGCCAGCGTCATGCTGACAACGATGACCACGACCAAGCGCCCTAGCAGCGTTCGAGGAGTTTTCAAGAGCCCTCGCTGGAAGAAGACATGGATTGAACGGGCACAGACAGCACGTAGCCCTCGCTGCGCACGGTCTTGATGTAGCGCGACTCCCGAGGCTCATCTCGTAGCCGCTGGCGAACTCGGCTGACCAGAAGGTCGATCGACCTGTCGAAGACGTCCGCCTCGCGACCTTGCGTGAGCTGCAACAACTGCTCCCTGGAAAGGATGCGCTGTGGATGCTCCAACAGCACTCGCAGAAGCCGGTATTCCGCGCCCGAGAGACGTACGACTGTTCCGTCGTGGTCGACAAGGTTGCGACCCAAGGTGTCCAGGATCCAGTCTCCAAACTTGAGCTGCGATCTGGGAACCTCTGCAGGGATCTGAGGCGGCATCATCCGCGTACGTCTCAGCACCGATTTGACCCGCGCGTAAAGCTCACGGGCGGCGAACGGCTTCGACAAGTAGTCGTCCGCTCCAAGCTCAAGGCCAAGGATCCGATCGGCTTCGTCCGAGCGAGCACTGAGTATGACGATCGGGAGCGATGGTTGCCTGGGCGCTCGGAGCTCTCTGCACAAGCTGATTCCATCCTCTCCGGGAAGCATCAGATCCAGAACGACCAGATCTATCCGCTCTCTAGCGAGCACGTCCCGCATCTCTCGGCCGCTTGCAGCGCCGCTGGCTCGCAATCCCTGGCGCATCAGGTAGTCGACAAGCATCTCGCGGATGTCGGGGTCGTCGTCGACGATGAGGATGTGGTCTGACATGGCCATCTTCACTTTCTGATCTTGCCCCTGCACAGCCGGACACGGGCTATTCGCAATTTAGCGCTGGAATCTCCAGGCGCCGCTGGTCTCTCAATTCACGTCTGAACTCCCAAGGTGACCTCATTTGCAGACTCGAGTGGGGGTGCACCTCGTTGAAGTGCTCGAAGGCTGCTGGCAACTGCGCCATCACCGTCCTAGCGTCCGTCAGGTCCATGCGGCTCAAGTAATCCCGCCGGAAGGTGTTGACGAAGCTCTCGGCCATGCCGTTGCTCTGCGGGCTGCACACCGGCGTGTTGATCGGCTCCAGCCCCAGCGACCTGGCGATCCGTCGGGTATCTGCTGCAATGTATGCGCCGCCGTTGTCTGTCAGGAACTCCACCCGCTGCGACGGGACGCCCTCGACCGATCCGAATCGCCGCTCCACTGCCTCAATCAACATCTCTTTGACCGGCTCACCAGGCAGCCCTTTGCCCGCCCAGGCGCGCCACGCCATGATTTCCCGGTCGCAGCAGTCCTTGACGAACGTGGCCGTCACCGTTTCACCGGAGTCGCACTTGATCTCGAAGCCGTCAGAGCACCAACGGGTGTTGGATGTCGTCACTGCTACCGTGCCATCATGGCGACGGCTCGACGCCGTTCGCTTCGGTGCTTTGGGGAGCAATAGAGCGTGTTCAGCCATCACGCGGTATACCCGCTTGGCGTTGACCCGAGGAAGTGACGCAGCCTTGCGTTCCCGATTCACCAGAGCGCAAGCCCGCCGGTAACGGTAGCTGGGCAGGTCGGCAATCTGCGCCTTGATCTCGCCAACCAACGCCTCGTCCTCTCGCGGCATACGGGACTTGCGGCCGTCCTGCCAGGCGTGCGGTCGGCCCCGCAGCGCATGAACATGCGAGCGCGCCACGCCCAGTGCCTCATACACGACCCTCACTGGTCGTCGTCCGTCGGCAACAAGGGCGAGCGCGCAATCCACTTTTTTTCCGCAGCGTACTCCACGGCCTCCTTGAGGATCTCGTTCTCCAGCGTCTTCTTGCCTAGAACACGCTGTAGCTTTGCAATCTCGGCTCGTGCTGCGGCCAGCTCGGACGCAGGCACCACGGCTTCTCCAGCAGACACCGCCGTCAGGGCTCCCTGACGCTCCAGCTTGCGCCACTGGAACAGCTGGCTCGCCGAGACGCCGGTCTGGCGCGCCACCAACGAGACACTGGAGCCGGCCTCGTAGGTGCGGCGCACCAGTTCGGCCCTCTCGGCCACGGACCATCGTCTGCGCCGCTGGTCCGTCGTGATCACCTCGATGGGCGTATTCCTAGTCGTATTCACAGTCTTACTCCTATCCTCAAAGATAAGCGATAGACCGTGTCCGGTGAATCAGGGGGCTAGCTCATTTCTACAGGAGTCGGTCGGATCGGAGCACATGATGTAAGCCTGACTTTTGTATCTCAGTTTGTCCTTGGGTCCGCCTGACATACGGTCATACAAAAACAGCTTGGCTGGATAAGCGCCCGACAACTCAAGCCTGCCCAATGCGAGCTCCCACCTATGGAGTTCGCATGCTCAAAAGTCGTTCTCTGGCTGCACTTGCTGTCCTCGCAGTAGCAGCAATCAATTCATTTGCCCAGCCTCAGGCAGGTTTCCAAGGCCGCTGGATCACCGATTCCGGCAATCTCGAAGTGGAGATTGCTCCGTGTGCAGACGCATGGTGTGGCACCGTGACCCGCGTCCTGGGGAATAAGTCGATGAGTGCGCCAGGCCAGACGATGGACGCCGCGGATAAACGCTCCGCTCTGGGCATGAAGATCCTCACGGGGCTGAAACCATCAAGCGACAACGCGACGCTTCGCGGCGAGATCTACAACCGCGAAAACGCCAAGACCTACAGCGTTCGACTCGCCCTGGACGGCGATCAACTGGTCGTGAGGCCCTACGTTTTCATTCCCCTTTTTGGCAAGACGCAAGTCTGGCATCGGCCTGCTCAGCCCGCGCCTTCCAAAGCCCTGCCGCCGGGCGGCCCAGCATCCGAACCATCGCGCACTGCATCTACCAAGAAGTCCGCATGAACTTCAGTTCTATCCGAGTTGCCACCTCGGCCATCCTCGCCCTCGCTTTGAGCTCCGGCTGCGAGGCGCAGCCGAAGCCACAGCCGCCGCCGCCGGAGGCAACAGACCCCGTACCACTGCAGTTGATGCAAGGGTTCCACACCTGGAAGTCTCCAGCTACGACAGAAGCTATGCCGACTATTTCTATGGCGTCACCTCCGCGGAAGCGACGGCGTCAAGATCGGCCTAGCAGGCGCGTGGCGCGCGTTCTAAAGCCACACCTTCTAACTGGTGACTTTCGGCGGCAATCAACACTTCTTTCTACACGAGTTCAACGTCATGCTTCTACTCCTGCTCGCCTACCTCGGCGGCGTGCTAACCATCGTTAGCCCTTGCATTCTTCCCGTACTGCCGTTTGTCTTTTCCCGCGCGCAGGCCCCCTTTCTGCGCAGTGGCCTACCCCTGCTGGTTGGCATGGCCTTGACGTTCGCACTTGTGGCTTCACTCGCTGCTGTCGGTGGTGGTTGGGTTGTGGCCGCGAATCAATACGGGCGATGGGCTGCACTGGCGCTGGTGGCGCTCTTCGGCGCCACGTTGCTGTGGCCTCGTGTTGCAGACCGGCTCACGCGCCCCCTCGTCGCATTGGGTTCACGCCTTTCGGAATCCGCCTCAGGCGAGGCACCGCCCAGTGTCGGCGCATCCTTCGTGCTGGGCGCGGCAACGGGGCTGCTGTGGGCGCCCTGTGCAGGCCCGATTCTGGGACTGATCCTTACAGGGGCGGCGCTTCAAGGGGCAAGCCTGTCCAGCAGTCTGCTGTTATTGGCCTACGCGACGGGCGCTGCTACTTCGATGGGGGCTGCACTCCTTCTCGGAGCGAAAGTGTTCGCCGGGATGAAGCGGTCCATCGGTGCAGGGGAAGGGATCCGCAAAGTCTTGGGTGCTGCCATGCTGGCGGGTGTCGCCGCAATCGCGCTTGGGCTCGACACCGGTGCGCTGGCAAATCTTTCCGTAGCTTCCACGGGCGGGCTGGAACAGCGGCTGCTCGCCAAGCTGGGGGGCGAGGCCCGGACGAATTCGGAGAGAGCGGCGTTGACCGTGACGCGCACCAACGGAGAAGCCCCCAGACTTCCGGAGCTTGGCATTGCGCCCCCGCTGGACGGGGCCACCCAGTGGCTCAATGGCAACCGTCCGTCCAACGCTTCCTTGAGTGGCAAGGTGGTGCTAGTCGACTTCTGGACCTACTCTTGCATCAACTGCCTCCGGACGCTTCCCTATGTCAAGGCTTGGGCGAAGAAGTACGGACCGCAGGGCTTGGTGGTGGTCGGAGTGCATGCTCCCGAGTTCGCGTTCGAGCGCGATGTCGATAACGTGAGAAAGGCACTTAAGGATTTGGGCATTGACTATGTCGTGGCAGTTGACAACGACTTCGCCATCTGGCGGGCCTACCGGAATCAGTACTGGCCCGCACATTACTTCATCGACAGCAAGGGGCAAATCCGGCATCAACATTTTGGCGAGGGGAATCACGCTGAATCCGAGCATGTGATTCAACAGTTGTTGCGCGAGTCCGGCGTCAGCGTTGCGGGCGGCGTTGCTGAAGTGCCTGCACAAGGCGTGCAAGCAGCCGCAGACGAAGTTGCTCTGCATTCTGCAGAGACCTACATTGGCTACGAACGTGCCAGCAACTTCGCGTCGCGACCTGCGGCTGCGAGAGACACGGCCACTGAGTACACCCTGCCCAGGGACCTGAGATTGAATGATTGGGGCCTCGCCGGCCGATGGACCATCGGTCGCGAGCGAGCGGTCCTAGATTCCTCAAGGGGCCGCATCGTCTATCGCTTCCATTCCAGGGACCTACACCTAGTCCTTGGGCCGAGTAGTGACGGTCGGCCTGTGCGGTTCAGGGTACTGGTCGACGGCAAGGAGCCGGGCGAAGCGCAGGGCTCGGACGTCAGCGCGGATGGCACTGGTGTCGTCACGGAACAGCGCCTTTACCAACTCGTACGGCAGACCGGCCAAATCGCCGACCGCACCTTCAGCATCGAGTTCCTCGACTCGGGCGCCACTGCTTACTTGTTCACCTTTGGGTGATCCCGCTTGACCGGTCGCCACATCCTAATCTTGGCCGGTGGAGCCCAGCTTCAGCTCGGGCTCCACGGCGCCCGGCGAAACGATGGTGGTGCGAACGCCCGCAGGTGCTTCGGCGCGCAGCCCCTCGGACAGGGCTCGCACGGCGAGCTTGGTCGCGCTGCAGACGGTACCGCTTTCCCAGCGGTGCGATCTTCAACTAGGAGTTCTCCCGTGAGGGTGAGTCCCTGGAAGTGGAAGTTGACGGCCCGCTAACGCTCGATGGTCAAGAGCTGAAGGTCGAGGCTGCCTTGCAGGGCTGCGGCTTGGCCTATGTCTGGAACAACCGCGTAGTCGAGCACCTGGAAGAAGGGGCGCTGTTCCGCTGCCTTGACGATTGGTGCGCCCCAGACGATGGTTTGCATCTGTACTACCCCAGTCATGGCCATTTATCCGCGGGGCTGAAGGCACTGATTAACGTCCTTCGCGCATGACAGCCGAGGACCGCTTGCGGCGAACGACGACATTGATGGCCTGAGGGTGAATGACTCTGACCAGCCTGCAGCGGGCAGCAAAGTGCTCATCGGCAGATCTGTCGCTGGACTACCGTCCTTTGGCCCTTTAACGTTTCTTCCGCTTGCGCCGCCGCAAAGAAGGTTTCCCAAGCATGGGCCTGGCGGCAATCTTGGGAGCCATTTCCACAAGCGATCGAGCCTCCACCGCCGTGAGCATGCGTATCCGCGCTGCTTTCTCAGCCAGCTCGGAGCTAACCATCACGAACTTTTCTGGCGCCACTCCGATTCGTTTCACAGGTTCTCCGAGATCGCTGCCATCTGGTCGGACTCCGAGCTGCCCTACGGGCGGCTGCGCTACAGGAGCGTAAGGCGGCGATTGTCCGGCTCCCCGCCAATGCCTTCGCTGGACGGTTTCGAGTAATCCGGTTCCTCGCACGGAGCATCCGGGACGAGGCTTGTGCTCCGATCAAGGCCCTGCTGGGAAATTTCTCAAGTTCAGTGATGGGCCGACAGGAAATTCTCAACTTGGATGAGCACCGTTTCTCAAGAGCGGTGATTCAGAGTGAGCTAACCTATTGTTTAACCTAGGATCCCACTCTCGACTTAGATGCATGTCAACAGGGGGGGCGGCATTTGGCTAACTTGGGCGTACGCTGCCGAGCTACGAGAAACGCCCCTCGTCAGCTCCAGCGACTTCGGTCGCCCGCAGGGTTCTCGGATGCCGACGGCAAGGCGCTCAAGTTTGCGCGAGTGGGGTTGAAAGAGAACAACCATGTCACGCAAGGGCTGGCTTGAGGGCAGCGATCAAACCTCAGAGAGCGCCGTCGAAGTGAGCCGGGACGCCAGGATCTCCAGCGACGTGGCGCCGCGATAGTTGCCCGGATCCGCCGCTTCGCCGCCATTCGGGTTGTCGTAGGCGCTCCAAGAAGCGGCGATCAACTCTTTGAAGGAGATCTTGCCTTCGAGTTGCTTGCCAACTTCCTTGAAGTTGTAGAGGGTGGATTTGCCGGTGAATCCGTTCATCGCCGTGTAGGCGGGGTTGTCAGCGCTGGTCTCGAGATATGCGTTCGCCGCACCCATATAAGACTTCACCGCGCCTACCAACGCTTGGTCGTTGTTCAGGCGCGCTTCCATGGAGCGCTTGTCGTCGGGGTCAATATCCCCTGTGACTTTGATCTTGCCGTCCTTGACGGTGATGTCCCAGTCTGTCTTGGCCAAATCCGGACGAGCCAGCGCGAGGTTCTTTTGGAACTTCTGCAAGCGGTCCTCGATGGTTTTGATGCTGTCGTCAGCTGCGAGCATCGGGCCCGTTCTCGTAGCCAATGTCTTGGCGTAGAGCGTCTGCTGCTCCGCCGAGTCGGGAGCCGAATAGGTCAGCGTGAGCATGGTGGACGAGTTGCGGTCCAGCGTGCTGGCGGCCGCACTGGCGCTGAAGGTTGGTGCCGAGGGCGCTTGGCTGGCACTTCTGGCGTAGGAGGGGCTGGCAGCCGGGATGGCGGTGACGTTCATTGGTTCTCCCTGAGCTCTAAATACAGCGGCGCTCAGTGGCTTTCGGCAACCGAGCGCCAGCCTTTAGCCGTTTTAGCCGCTTTAGCCGCTTTAACCGTGTTAGCCGTTTTGATTCGTCCCGAGCCCAGGGGAGCCCCGCACACCCAGCGCGTTCGTCAGTGACTCATGGACTGACCGCTGCCGGCCTTGCACGGATGCGCATCACCAGGATGGCAGCCAGCACGCAGGCAGTGCCCGCCGCGATCAGCGCGGGGGTGTAGGTCAGCAGCAGGGTGCGGGTGAGCCCGGCACCGTAGGCCGCCACGGCCGCTCCCAGCTGATGGGCCGCAAACACCCATCCAAACACCAGCCCGGCCTTTTCCTTTCCGAAGGCCTGCCCGGTGAGCTTCACGGTCGGGGGCACGGTCGCAATCCAATCGAGCCCGTAGAACATGGCGAACAGGGACAAGCCATAGAGACTGAAGGTCGAGAACGGCAGCCAGTAGAGCGAGAGGCCCCGCAAGCCGTAGTACCAGAAGAGCAGCTTGCGATTGTCGAAGCGGTCGGACAGATAGCCCGACAGCGTGGTGCCCACCAGGTCAAAAGCGCCCATCATCGCCAGGACGGAAGCGGCGGGCACCGCACTGAGCCCGTTGTCGCCGCACAGCGAGATGAAGTGGGTTTGCACCAGTCCGTTGGTGCTCAGGCCGCAGATGAAGAACGTCCCGGCCAGGATCCAGAACGTGCGGTTCTTCGAAGCCTCGACCAAGGTCAGGAAGGGCGTGCGGAGGTTGAAGGCAGGAGGCGCAACGGGAGCCTCCAGCCCTGCGTCCTCCGGGTCGCCAAAGGCGCGAAGGCCGATATCCCGCGGATGGTCCCGCATGAACAGCGCCGCCAGTGTGCCCACCGCGAGGCAGGCAATGACGATCGGGAACACGGCATATCGCCATCCCAGGTGCTCGATGATCCAGGCCGCGGCCGGCAGGAAGATGAGCTGCCCGGTCGCCGTGCTGGCCGCAAACAACCCCACCACCAGACCACGATTGCGGGTGAACCAGCGGTTGGCCACCATGGCACCCAGCACGAGCGCCGTCAGCCCGGTGCCGCAGCCCAGCACCAGGCCCCAGAGCAGGAAGAGCTGCCAGAGCTGCGTCACCATCGTGGCCAGGCCCATGGCGACGGCAATCAGGCTTGCCGCAGCGACCATGATCCGGCTGAGCCCGAACCGCGCGATGAACAGCGCCGAGAAGGGGCCTAGCAGGCCGAACAGCGCGAAGCGGACGGCGAAAACGGAAGACAGCTGATCCGTCGTCCAGCCAAACTCCCGGCTCAGGGGCTGCAACATGGCGCCGGGAAGACCCAGTGCTGCCGAAGTGGTCAGCATGGCGAAAAAAGTGACCGCTGCGACGACCCATGCGTAATGGATGCCGCGTTGGCGCAGAGCGGTGGAGGTGGCCTTGGCGAGCATCAATGGGCTCCAACGTTTGCAGATACAATGATTGTAGATACAAGTTGACCCTCTTGCCGAGGAGAAAGTCATGCCCTCCCGTTCCCCGTCCGCGCCCAAGGGATGCAGCAGCCTGAAGTTGAGGCAGGTCTCCCGGCGGGTCAGCCAGATGTTTGACGAATACGTCGCTCAGGCAGGCCTGAAGACGACTCAGTATTCGCTGCTGTCGCATATCGTGCGGCTGGGTCCGGTGCAACCGGGCAAGCTGGCGGCAGCCATGGAGATGGAAGCGTCCACGCTCACCCGCAACTTGCAGGTGCTGGTCGCCCAGGGATGGGCGGAGATCATGGAGGGGACGGATGGCCGCAGTCGTCTGGTCCAAGCCACGAGCGAAGGCGTGAAGATGCAGGCGGCGGCCAAGAAGCAGTGGGCGCGGGCCCAGCAGGCCTTCAACGAGCAGCTCGGTGAACCGTTGGTGTCCCGCCTGCATGCGGTGCTGGACGAATGCCTGCAGGCCATGCGTGCGGAAGTGCCGCCGTCCGAATCGCCATGAAGACCGGCGTGCCGCCCCAGCCGGATGGACGCTGGATACCCGCGTTCCTCGCCTAAGGCCGGGTGCGTATCGTCCCAACCGGCGCCGGGACGCTCTTCGCCTCCTGACGCGCCGGGTTCAGATGCGCATCCCAGTACGGCGGATCACCGAATGCCTCCCGGAGAAACGTCACCAGCGCCCGCAGTTTGGCGGAGGCTCGGCGGCCTTCCGAATGCGCCAGGTAGATCACCTCCTCGGGGGCCTGCCGCCCGACGTCCAGCACTTCCAAATGGCCCCGCGCGATGTCCGGGCCGACGATGAACCCCGGAAGCATCGCCACCCCCAGCCCTGCCAGGGCAGCATCCCGCATCACATCCCCATTGTTGACCCTGAGCGCTGCGGGAGGCCGGATCCGTTCCGGACCCGCCTCTCCGAGAAACGTCCAGTCGGCGATGCCGCGGTTGAAGTAGTAGATGGCCCGATGCGCCGCCAGCGCGTCGAGAGACTCCGGCCTGCCATGCCGTTCCAGGTAAGCCGGGGAGGCCACGAGCACCCGCTGGCTGCGCGCCAGCGGCCAGGCCACCAGCCGTGAGTCGTCCACGACGCCGTGGCGGATCACGGCATCAAAGCCGTCGGCGGCCGCATCGACCCGCCGGTCATCCAGTTCCAGTGTCAGCGAGATGCCGGGATGCAGGGCCAGAAACGGATACAGCGCAGGCCCCAGATGCATCCGGCCGAAGGTGACCGGCGCTGACAGCCGCATCGGGCCTTCCAGCGTGCCGCGGCGCTCTGCCGCCTCCGCCGTCGCTTCGTTCACCTCCGCCAGGATGCGGGCCGCCCGGTCGAAGAAGGCCGACCCGTCCTGCGTCAGCGTGAGCTTGCGCGTCGTGCGCTGGAAGAGGGCGGCGCCCAGGCTGCGTTCCAGCTCCACCAGCCGTTCACTCACCACGGACTTCGACAGGGACAGTCGCCTTGCAGCGGCGCTGATCGACCCCGCTTCGGCGATGGCAACAAAGGTGGCAATGCCCTCGAGCTTCAGCATGGGAGAGAGCGCCAGCGGCGCCTTCACGAGATGGGCTGCATCCTAGCGGAGCACCGGTGGACCGAAGAACAGGAATACCCGGCGGCGCGAGGACCGAGGGCTGGATTGTCCGGTTCCGGAGAACAGCAGTTCCTGCTTTCAACGGCTTCTCCCCGCGCGGCCCGGCCCACACACTCTGATCCATCGATCCCGGATGTTTCAAGGGACCGACAGCCCTCCAAGTCCCATCCCCCATCTTCTCTCCAAGGAGTAGCCCGTGAAACTGCATCTTCGACATGTCCTGACGACGGCCCTGCTGGCCGCGTCCGCCTTGACCCTCCATCAGCCCGCCCGGGCCGAGGTGGAGCCCCTGCCTTCCAGCTTCCAGACCCGCGACATCGCCACCAATGGCACCACCCTGCATGTGCGAGTGGGCGGCACCGGCCCGGCGGTCGTGCTGATCCACGGTTTCGGGGACACCGGCGACATGTGGACGCCGCTGGCCACCGAGCTGGTGAAAACCCATCGGGTGGTGATTCCGGACCTGCGCGGCATGGGTCTGTCCGCCAAGCCCGAGGCGGGCTACGACAAGATGAACCAGGCCAAGGACATCCGCGGCGTGCTGGACCAACTGGGGATCGAGCAGGCCGATGTCGTCGGCCACGACATCGGCGTGATGGTGTCCTATGCCTACGCTGCCAGCTATCCGGCCAAAACGACCCGGCTGGTGGTGATGGACGCACCGCTTCCGGGCATTCCTCCCTGGGACGAAGTGGTGCGCGACCCCAGGCTTTGGCACTTCGACTTCTATGGCGAAGACGTCTTCCGCCTGGTCAAGGGGCGCGAGCGCATCTTCCTCGATCGTTTCTACAACGACTTCGGCGGACAGCCCGCCAAGATCGATGAAAGCACGCGCAATCACTACGCCAGGCTGTATGCCCTCCCGGGTGCGATGAAGGCGTCGCTGTCCCAGTTCCATGCCTTCCGTACCGACGCCAAGGACAACCAGCTGGCGATGAAGACCAAGCTCACCATGCCGGTGCTGGCGATTGGCGGCGAGAAGTCGTTTGCGGGGCTGGAAGCCGTCACCCTGCGCAATGCGGCCACCGACGTCACCGAACTGGTGATCCCGCGGGCGGGCCACTGGCTGATGGAAGAAGAGCCACAAGCCACCACACGCGGTATTGTGGAGTTCCTCGGCAAGCGTTGAGGCGGTCTTGCCGCCGGGCGGACCCTCGCGATGTCCGGGCGGCGCCTCCTCTCAGGTGGAATCACCGGGCCCTGTGGAAGGGCCCTTTCATGGAGTCAACATGGACCTGAAACTTCAAGGCAAGACCGCTCTGGTGAGCGGCAGCACGGCCGGCATCGGCCACGCCATTGCGCACACGCTGGCCCAGGAGGGCGCGCGGGTGATCGTCAATGGGCGCAGCCAGTCGTCGGTGGACGAGGTGGTCGAGCGCATGCGCTCGGAGACCGGCGGCACGGTCGAGGGCTTCGCGGGAGACCTCAGCCAGGCAGACGCCGCCCAGGCAGTGGTCCAGCGCTTCCCCGGCATCGACATCCTCGTCAACAACCTGGGCATCTTCGAACCCAAGCCCTTCGAGGACATCCCGGATGAAGACTGGATGCGCTTCTTCGATGTGAACGTGGTGAGCGGGGTCCGGCTGTCTCGCCTGGTGCTGCCGGGCATGAAGGCCGCCAACTGGGGACGGATCATCTTCATCTCCAGCGAAAGCGGCGTGCAGATTCCTGCCGAGATGATCCATTACGGCGTCACCAAGACCGCCCAGCTGGCGGTGTCCCGCGGATTGGCCGAATCCGTCGCAGGGACGGGGATCACCGTCAACAGCGTGCTGCCGGGGCCGACGCGGTCACGCGGCGTGGGCGACTTCGTCCAGGAAATGGCCCGCAGCGGCGGCACGTCCTTCGAGGCGGTCGAGGCCGAGTTCTTCGACAAGGTGCGCCCGACCTCGCTGATCCGTCGATTCGCCACGCCGCAGGAGGTGGCGTCGCTGGTCGCGTATGTGGCGAGCCCGCTGTCCTCGGCCACGACCGGCGCAGCACTGCGCGTGGACGGTGGCGTGGTCAAGAGCGCGTTCTGAGCGCTCGCCGGCGGCGCCGGTTCAGCCGAAGGTGAACGCGTAGGCGCGCAGGCCCGGCTCCAGCACCTCGAGCTCGAAGGTCCGCTCCACCGGGGAGCCCTTTTGTCTCACCAGCTGATAAAGCCGGTGGGAGGTGACGGTGCCAAAACCCTGCGCGTCCACGTCGCTGCCGTGGTCATCCCCGGGCGGCTTGCCGTCGATGCGGACCCGGAACCGCACCGGCGCCTGGCCCTCCGTGCCCATCACGAGGTGGAGATCACGGGCCCGGAATCGATAGAGCAGGCGTGCTCCGGGTTGGCGACCCAGCACGTACTCGGCCTCGTTCGTCCAGGTGCCGGCGAGCGTCCATTCGTTGCTGCGAAGTCCCGTCGTCACCGGCCAGGCATGGTCCTTGGCAAATCGGTAGCCACCCCCCGCCGACACAAAGCCTTCCGCCCGCGCAATGCCGAGATACGTCTCTTCCGATCCAGCCCGCATGCCCGAGGGCGCGGCCTGCGTGCCAGCACCCTGCGGAGTGACCAGGCCCGTAGGCACCGCCGCGGCGCCGGCCTCCTTCAACAGCCGCTGGATGAGTTGCTCCGCTTCCGCGTAGCGACCTTCGCCGTACTGACGCTGCCGGAGCTGCCCGTTGCGATCCACAAAATACAGCGCCGGCCAGGCCCGGTTGCCGAAGGCATCCCACACTGCATTGCTCGCGTCCAGGGCCACCGGGTAGTCGATGCCCAACTGGTCCACCGCCTGCTTCACATTCGATGGCATCTTCTCGAATGCGAACTCCGGGGTGTGCACACCAATCACGACCAGTCCGGACGACTTGTATTTCTCGGCCCAGGCTTTGACGTAGGGCAGGGTGCGCAGGCAGTTGATGCAGGAGTAGGTCCAGAAGTCCACCAGCACGACTTTCCCGCGCAGATCCTCCGGGCGCAGTACCGGCGCGTTCAGCCAGCCCGTGGCGCCAGAGAGAGCCACCAAAGGCGCCTGCGCCGTTGCGGGTTGGCTCCACGAAGACAGTTCGCCGGCGGCCAGGCGCGGGCCGATGCCCGCCAGGCCGCCAGCCACCAGCAATCCCGCTACAAGGGTGGTGATCGTTCTCGTCATGGTGAAGTCCTCGAACGGCCAGCCGGACGCCGTGACCGTGGAGTGTGTCTCAAATCAGCCGCAAGGTGACCGCCTTGAGCGTGGCCGCGGCGCGCGTGGTGCATTCCAGCTTGCGGAAGATGTTCTCGAGATGGGCGCGGACGGTGCTCGGGCTGATGCTCAACACCCGCGCGGCTTCCTTGTTGCTGTCGCCACAGGCAATGCGGCGAAGCACCTGGATTTCGCGGTCGGTGAGCAGGGACGCACCCGGGCCCGCAGCCGGGCTGGCGTCCGGACCAGCGGCCGGACCGGACACCGCTCTGTCATCGAGCGCGCGCACCACGTCCGGATCCAATCGACCGGCCTGTGCCTCCGCCTGCAAGTGAGCCAGCGTGGCGGCCTCATCCAGTGGGGCTGCGCCCGGCCGACCGGTCTGGAGACGCACGGCACACACTGCGGTGGCCAGTACCCGCGCCTCCTCCGAAATGGAGTCGCCGGCGACGCCGCGGTAGTAGCCCGAGCCATCCAGGCGTTCCTCCACGTAAGAGGCGAGCAGGGCCTCTTCCCGCAGCGCCTCGATCCGTCGCCCCGCGCGTTCGGCCCAGTAGGGCACCAGCCGCACACGCTCCTGATCCGCCTCGCCGAGAGGCGCACCAGCCTCCAGCACCAGGTTGGGCACCGACGCCCGGCCGATGCCGTGGATGAGGCCGGCCCGGTACACCCGAAGCTGTGCATCGGCGCCCAGGCCCAGCCGCTCCGCACATCGGCGGGCCGTCTCGGCCACGCGGCGCGACAGGCCGGTCATCCAGGGAAACTTGAGGTCGATGACGTCCGCCACCAGCTCCAGCGCTGCCAGACGGTCGTGGGTCCCAAACGCGGCCTTCAGGGCGGGACTGGAAGCGCCGCCCTGATCCAGGGCATCCATCCACTCGGCCGCATGATGGCGGGCTAACGCCACCATGGTCGCCGGATAGCGGCTCCCCGCACGCTCATCCATCACCTGCAGCGCGGTCACCAGTCCGTGGGTGCGCGTGAGGATCTCGAGGTCGCCCGCCACGGACACATGGAAGACGGTCTGCGGCACGTCCTCGCCGCGCAGTTGCTGGGGCTGTCCCTGACCGTCCCAGGTCTCGAACATGTAGCGCATGGTCGCCTGCACGGCGGGGGGCAGCCCCAGTGTCCTGGCAACCACTTCGGTCACTTCGCAATGGATGCGCGCCATCGGACCCACACTGGCCGCGAGCCGGCTGGCTTCCGCCTGGGACGTCTGCGCCAGCATGGCGCGCCGCCCCCCGACGTCGTCGCCCATCATCTCGGCAAATTCGGGCGCGTTGGCGGTGCAACCGCACCACCGCAGCAGTGCCGACCATGCCGCATTCACCCCGGTGTCGCGATCCTCGCCGCTGACCTCCGCCAGGCGGGCCGCCAGCCAGGCCGTCCGTGCGGAGTGATCCACTGGCTGGCCCATGCTGAGGTCCCCGACGAAGGCGAGCGCGGAGATGGCATCAAATACCGGGATGGTGGCGGCGTGGGGGCTCATGCGTTCAGCGAGAGTTCTGGACAGCGTCCAGGATGACCGCGGCCACCGAAGCGGGCTGCGACTGCTGCGGTACGTGGCTCGCCTTCACCTCGGTGACGCGGGCATTGATCTGCTTGGCGAAGTCGCGCTGCAGCGCCGGCTGGATCATGTGGTCGCTGGCCGCCACCACATACCAGCTGGGCTTGGTCTTCCAGGCTGCCACACTGACCTTTTCGCCGAAGGCCTTGGCGGCAATCGGCCCCTGGGTCGCGGCCATCACCGACGTTTGCGAAGCGGGCAGGTCCTGGGCGAAGTACCGGCTCATGCCTTCGTCCGTCAGCCGCAGGTAACCGGCGGCATCCGGCTGGATGTGGGCCACGCCAGCCGGCGCGGGATAGGCCTTGCCCAGGTCGGACACCGCCTGGCCTGCATCGGGCGCAAAGGCCGCCACGTAGACCAGGCTGGCGACCTTGCTGTTGGCGCCGGCCTGCGTGATCACCGTGCCACCCCAGGAGTGGCCGACCAACACCACCTTGCCAGGGGCCGCGTCAATGGCGCGCTTGGCTGCTGCGACGTCATCGTCCAGCGAAGTCAGCGGGTTCTGCACCGCCGTCACCCGCACGCCCTTGGCCTGCAGGAGGGGAATGACCTTGGCCCAATCGGAGCCGTCGGCAAACGCGCCGTGGACGATCACCACGGAGGGTTGGGGGCTCGGCTCGGCGGCATGGGCGCCCAGACCGAAGGTCAGTGCGGCGGCGGCGATGGTCAGCTTGGCAAAGTTCATGGTGATCTCCTGAAAGGGTGGACAACGGGATGAACTGTCCGCTTTCAGGCCGCCAGAGGATATCGGATGAATGTCCAGGTCCCGGCGGTCGATGCGCCGGGGCATCACAGGGACGCGGCGGCCGACGCCATCAGTTCCCTGAACCAAGGCATGTCCCAATCGGCATTCCGGACTGCCTGGCAGCATTTCACAATCCCCGTGTGCACGTCGGAAGCGCTGGGGCTGACCGTGTCGCAGAATCAGAGCAGGCCCCCTCCGGCACATCCGGTGACGAAGGGAGAGACCGCTAGATTGAGAGCAGAGAGGCTTGGTGTCCATGAGATTCCTCCGCAACCTTTCGATCCGACAGCGCCTGCTGGGAAGCACGCTGCTGTTGTGTCTGTTGATCATCGGGCTGGGGGCCTGGTCGGCGATCAGCCTGGACCACCTGCAGAACCGCTCCTCGGACCTGCTGGACCGGCAGAGCCAGACGGCCCAGGACACGGCCCGCATCCTGGCCTCCCTGGAGCGCATCCAGCGGCTCGAGCAGTCGGTGATGCTCAATGGCAACAACACCAACGAAGCCGGCGAGCACCATGCGCAGTGGAAGAAGACGGTGGCGGACATGCGTGCCCAGCTCAAGTCGGTCATGACGACCCCGGAGCGGGAACAGGCGCTTGCGCCGGCGCTGGCGGGCTTCGAGGCCCACGTCAAGCCGCTGGCCGACATCCTGCAGCAGGTGGTGGACGCCAAAATGGATCCGTCGGCTGCATTTGCCTATGCTGGCCAGGCACAAGCCGACCTGGACACCGCCCGAACGGTGTTCAACAAATGGGTGGAGGACACCCAGGCGGCGGTCATCGCCGAGCGGGAGGCAGACCAGGCATCGTCCTCGCTGCAATCGAAGATTCGTCTGGGCGGGTTGGTGGTGATCATTGCGCTGGTCAGCGGCTTGATGTTGGCGCTGGTGCGCTCCATCCTGACGCCGCTGGGCCGGGCGTCCGAGGTGGCCAAGCGCATCGCTCGCGGCGACCTGACCGCGGACATCGTGGTGCAGGGACGTGACGAAGTCGCCGCCTTCATGCAGACGCTGGCGGACATGCAGATGTCGCTGCGGGAAATCGTCGGCCAGGTGCGGCAAAGCGCGGAAAGCATCCGCATTGCCAGCGATGAAGTCGCCACCGGCAATCTGGACCTGAGCCAGCGGACCGAACAGACGGCGTCCAACCTCCAGGAAACCGCGGCCTCGATGGAGGAGCTGACCTCCACCGTGCGGCACAGCGCGCAAGCCGCGCTGCAGGCGCGTGAGCTGGCGACGTCGGCCTCCACCGTGGCGGACCGCGGCGGGCAGATGGTCGGGCAGGTCGTTCGCACCATGGGTGACATCAACCTGTCGTCCCGCAAGATTTCGGACATCACCGGCGTCATCGACACCATTGCGTTCCAGACCAACATCCTGGCGCTGAATGCGGCCGTGGAAGCGGCGAGGGCCGGTGAACAGGGGCGCGGTTTTGCGGTGGTGGCGAGCGAGGTGCGAGGCCTGGCGCAGCGCAGTGCCGAGGCAGCCAAGGAGATCAAGGCGCTGATCGGGGAATCGGTCGAGCGTGTGGAGGGCGGCAGCCGCCAGGTGGTGGAGGCCGGCGACACGATGGGGGAACTGGTCGCCTCCGTCCGCAAGGTCAGCGACATCATTGGCGAGATCAGCCAGGCGGCGGACCGGCAGAGCCAGGGCATCGGCGAGGTCGGAGCGGCGGTCACGGTGCTGGACCAGATGACGCAGCAGAATGCGGCGCTGGTGGAGCAGTCCGCTGCGGCGGCGGAGAGCTTGAAGAACCAGGCGCGGCAGCTGTCGGATGTGGTGGCGACCTTCCGGCTGGATGCGGAGCTCGAGGCAAAGCCTCAGTCATAAAAAAAAGGGCCCTGCTCACACAGGGCCCCTTGGGGCCACCAGCCTCATTACTGGCAGACTCGCTGACAGACTCGCTGGCGGCATACGGCGGACCGTTCGCGTTCGCGGGTTGGGCCGACGGCATCAAGCCGCAGCAACCGCCTCCCGCACCTTCCTCGGCGCCAGTGCATGCTGCTCGAACTGCATCGAGAACGACGCACGCCCTGACGAGAGCGCACGCAGCTGTCCGATGTAGCCGAACATCTCGCTCAGCGGGACCTGCGCCTCAATCACCACGGCCGTGCCTCGCAGCGACTGACCGCGCACCAGACCGCGCCTGCGGTTCAGGTCGCCAATGCAGTCGCCGAGCGATTCCGCGGGCGTGACGACTTCCACCGCCATCACCGGCTCCAGCAGTTGCGGATCCGCCTTCGCAAAGGCTTCACGCGCCGCTGCTGCCGCCGCCAGCTCGAAGGCCAGGGCCGACGAATCGCGTTCGTGGAAACCGCCGTCCAGCAGCGTGGCCTGGAAATCCACGCACGGGAAGCCGGCGATCACGCCCTGCAGCGCCGCACGCCGAATGCCCGCTTCCACCGCAGGAATGAACTCGCGGGGAATCGCGCCACCGACAATGCGGCTCTCGAATCGGACGCCTTCACCCCGGGCCAGCGGCTCGAAGCGCAGTCGTACCTCGGCAAACTGCCCGGGACCGCCGGTCTGCTTCTTGTGGATGTGATGGACTTCCACCACCTCCGCCAAGGTCTCGCGATAAGCCACCTGCGGTCGCCCGACCTGGACCTCCACGCCGTGCTGGGCACGCAGCTTCTCGACCGCCACCTCCAGTTGCAGCTCGCCCATGCCCGAGAGCAGGGTCTGGCCGGTTTCGGCGTCGTGCCGCATCCGCAGGCTCGGATCTTCCCGCAGCATCGACTGCAGCGCCTTGGACAGCGGGGCCACGTCCTCACGGGTCCTGGGCTCGATGGCCACCTCGATCACCGGTTCCGGAATGCTGATCTCCTCCAGATGCAGTGGGCTGCGAGGATCACACAAGGTGTCGCCCGTCAGGGTGTCCTTCAGGCCGATGACCGCGGCGATGTCGCCGGCACGGATCTCCTCCCGTTCCACGCGCTGGTCCGCATGCACTTCGTACAGCCGACCCGCCCGTTCCATCCGGCCGGTGGTGGCGTCCAGGACCGCATCACCGCGCCGCAGGCGGCCGCGATAGACCCGCACGAACACCATCGTCCCGTGACCGTCCGCCGCCACCTTGAAGGCCAGGGCGGCAAAAGGCCCGTCCGGATCGGACGCGAGCGACGAGGCTGCATCGACATCCTCGCGCCGCACGTCTTCAGGCGCCGGGAGGTAGTCCACCACGGCATCGAGCAAGGGCTCCACACCTCGGTTGCGGTAGGCCGAGCCCGCCAGGGCCGGCACCCACGCCCCCGACAGCACGCCGCGACGCACGCACTGGCGGATCGCAGCCGGCGAGGGCGTGACGCCGTCCAGATAGGCGGCCAGCAGCGCGTCATCCTGCTCCAGCACCGTGTCCAGCAGTCGCGTGCGATGCGCCTGCGCCTGCTCCAGCATCTCAGGCGGTACGTCCGATTCCACATAGGGCGCGCGGGCATCGTCACGTTCCCACACCAGCGCTTTCATGGTGATGAGATCCACCACACCGCGGAAGCCGGCTTCTGCACCGATGGGCAGTTGCAGCGGCAGCACCGTCGCACCGAGTCGCTCTTCCATCATGGCGACGACGCGCAGGAAGTCCGCCCCGACGCGGTCGAGCTTGTTGATGAAGGCGATACGGGGCACCCGGTACTTGTCGGCCAGGCGCCAGTTGGTCTCGGTCTGGGGTTCCACGCCGGCCACGCCGTCGAAAACGACCACGGCACCGTCCAGCACCCGCAGGGAACGATTGACCTCGATGTTGAAGTCGATGTGTCCCGGCGTGTCGATCAGGTTGAGCTGCGTGCCCTTCCATGGCACCGACACCGCGGCACTGTTGATGGTGATGCCGCGTTTGCGCTCTTGCGGATCGAAGTCCATGCGGGTGGTGCCGTCATTGACGTCGCCAATGCGATGGCTCTGCCCCGTATAGAACAGGATGCGTTCGGTGGTGGTGGTTTTGCCGGCGTCGACGTGGGCAATGACGCCGAGATTGCGCACAGGGGTGGAGAAAGCAGACATGGTGAATCCTTCATTCGGAATCTGAGGGCAAGACGCTGCCCTCAGGCGGATTCACCTGATGCGGGCTAACGTCGGAAAGAGGGCGGCTGAATGCCGGAGCGCGGGCGCGCACGGACGCGACTCCGGCGGGCGGAAATCGTCGCGATCAGCTTGTCGTAGGTGCGGCAGTTCATGGGTGAGGACTTGAAAAACAGAAAACCCCGGAGGGCGCTGGGCCTGCCGGGGTTCTCAGGGGGAAGACCGGTAGGCGCGCACGCCCACCGAATGTGATCGGGGGCGCGTCAGGTGGCGAAAGTTGCCTTGATCACTTGGGAGGTCTTCATGATGGCCGCAATTATTGGCGAATGACAAAGGTCTTGCAATGCCCATTGCAATGGCCTTGCTGCAAACAGTGCCGGGTGTTGCCACGGCTCCACATCCAATGAAACGGTGACAAGGCATCGCCTTTGCCGGAAATACGCCAGTACGGCTTGGCGGGCGATTTGCCCTGACCATCTGCATTCAACTGCTGAAGGAGTTTCCATGCACCTCGACGGTTCCTGCCATTGCGGCCGGGTGAAGTTCTCGGTCGAGTCCCACGAGCCTGCGCCCTTCATGCGCTGCTATTGCTCCATCTGCCGCAAGACGGCCGGCACCGGCGGCTTTGCGATCAACCTCGGCGCCGACTACCGCACGTTCAAGCTGCATCAGGGCCAGGAGCATCTGCGCGTCTACCGTGCGCATCTGAAAGGGAAGGAGAGCACCGGTCAGCGCCACTTCTGCGCTCACTGCGGCACCGCGTTGTGGCTCTATGACGAAAGCTGGCCCGATCTCGTGCACCCGCATGCCGGCGCCATCGACACGCCGCTGCCAACGCCGCCCGCTCATGTCCACATGATGCTGGGCTCCAAGCCGGACTGGGTCGAGGTGGTGGCGGGCCAGGGGGACGAGCAGTTCGATGAATATCCCAAGGAATCACTCGCCGACTGGCACCGCCGGCATGGGCTCTAGCGCGGTCAGGCGTTCTGGCCCAGCGTCACAGGTGTCCACGCCCCGCTTGCATAGCATGTGAATCCGCCACCTTCCGCAAAGCGCCACAGATGCAGCCAGCCATGCTCCACCAGCTGGCGCACCACGGCATGCTTGCGAATCACCTGTTCGATGGCGTAGGCCGGGGCATCGATGACCACCGTCAGCCGCACAGGCTCGTGACGCCACTGGTGGCCGTCATGCACCGACTGCCGCGCCAGCCCGATGCGCAGATCGCCGCCATTGCCCTCGAACACACCCAGTCGGCCCCCCACCACGTTATGCAGCAGCTTGTTGCCGCTGCCCAGGCGCTCGGGCTCGCTGGTGGATGCGTGGTATTGCCAGTTGATCCAGTGAGTCACCAGCATCGGGGCGGTCATCAGCAGTTCCAGCACGCTGCCGTCGGTGTCCTGGCGGGCGTCGTAGTCATGCAGGAAGACGCGGCCCTCCAGCACGGCGCCGCGGGTGCGGGTGCGAGGCGCGATGACAAACGCCGCATTGCCGGCCAGTCCCCATTCCGGGCGGATCTGGGCGACGTCGTTGGCGCGGCGCTGCAGGTGCGCCAGCAGCGCTGAAGCCGGCGCACGCGGGTCCAGTCCCAGCGAGGCGGCGCGCTCTCGCCGGACCTGATCGCCAGCCTGCACCAGCACCGGCTGCAAGCGGTCCCAGCGCGCCCTCGCCGATGCCGGCAGCAGATCCAGGTCGAAGCCTTCCATCTCGTCGGTGGTGGTGTTGTGCAGGGCTGCGACGAAGGCCAGCTCAGCAGGCAGTGGCCATCCGCGTTCGCGAAGTCCGGACTGGACCGGCGCTTCGTTCAGCAGCCGCGCCAGCGCGCGTGCGTTGATCTCCCCCGTCTGACCGCAGCAGGCACCGCAGTCCAGCGCCGCAGCCTGCGCATTGTTGACGCTCTGGCTGCCGTGGCCCACCAGCAGCACCAGCGGGGCGATCGACCGGTCCATCGACAGGGCGTGCAGCACCTTTGCGGCCAGCGTGAGCTTGGTGTCCAGGTCCAGGCCGCTGAGTGTCGGACGGCACACCGGACGGTAGCGGGCGGGCAGCCCCTCCGCTTCCAGCCGATCGCGCGGCGCTGTGGCGGGCCGCAGCAGGCGGAGCATCTTGCCCAGATAGCCGGTGCCGATGGCTTCCACGGACGAGAACGCGGCATTGGGCCAGCGTGTGCCGGACTGCCATTGACGGGTGCGGGCAAAGGCCCGTTCGCGGGACTGCAGGGCGGCTTGCCGCAGCGGTGCATCTTCTGTCTGCTCCGCATCGATCACTTCCTCGGTCACCGCCAGGGCCGGTGCCAGGAGGCCCGGCAACTGCGGACGCTTGATCTGCGTGCCCAACGGCGAGTAGTGGATCGGCAGTCCGAAGAAGCCCGCAAACCCCAGTGTCTGCACCCGCGGGCCGGCTGATTCAATGGCACGCCGAAGGGGTTCACTGCGCACGTCGATGCAGAACACCGCCTGGACGTCCGGCGGCGTCAAGGGCAGCGTCCATGACGAATCGCTCGACACGAATTGCAGCCGACGCGCCAAACCCCGCTGATAACCAATCTCCAGCGCCGTCTGCCAGATCTCGTCCACCAGCAAGCGCTCATGCGCCTGCTTCATCATCGAATCCGCCTGCTCCCAGGCGACCTGCAAGGCCGCAAAGGCCCGCTGCGCCGAGCGGCCGCCGCGGCATTCCAGCAGGATGGCCCCCCACGCCAGACGGATGGCCAGCAGGTCGCGCAGATGGCTGTCACTGCCGCCCTGCAGGCGGGCCTCCCAGCCCAGATAGGCGCACCAGGACGCCCAGCCGTTGACGGTCAGCAGCACGGCTTCCAGGTAGTCGGCCCAGGCCTCCTCCGGCAGGCCCAGTCGCTCCAGGGCCCATCGCTCGGCGGCCTGACGGTTCTGCGGCAGCACGTGCAGCCCTTGGGCGATGTCGGGCAGGCCCATCAGCACGCCGATGCCGTGGTCATGGGTGATGGTGTCGCGCCAGAACGCATACAGGCCCTCGTCGCGCCGCGGCTGCCAGTCCGCCTGGTGGCGGTCGAAATACGCCGCGCAGGTCTGGCTGAGTTGATGGGTGATGGCCTGGCGCCATGACAGGCGGGACTGACCCTGCGGATCGTCATCCAGCACATCGATCAGCAGCGGCAGCTTGGGCAGTTCCGCTGGCTGCGTCAGCGCGTGGATCAGCGCAGAGCTGTCGAGCCCGGCGCCATCGGCCTGCGGGAACCGCGCCAGCGCCGCCTGCAAGTCCGCAGGCTGGATGCGGCCGGACGTCCAGGCGGCCGCCAGTTGCTCACGCGGCGGGAACACCTGGATGCGTCCGAGCACTGCCATGCGGGCGGCGACTTCGCGGACCGTCAGGCCGATGCGTTCCCAGTGCGGGTTGACCGCAATCGCTCGGTCCAGCGGCCATGCCGGCGCGATGGCGCTGCAGGCCTTGGCGCAGGCGGCTTCGATGCGGTGCTGGAGGGCAGTGTCGGGGTCTGGCAGGGCCTCGCCGGTGAGCGCGGAGGTCGGGTCCGGATCGACCACGGGGGTGTCATGGACGCGTGCATCGCGAGCCGCATCGGGGTGTTGGCTGATCGTGTGCATGGAGGCCTCGTCGTCCGTCAAAGGGGGGCAGGGGTGGTCCAGCGCGTCGGCCACAGCCGCAGCGTCATCCGGGTCACGTATTCATCGATGTAGAAGCCGGCGTAGCTGCGCCGGCGCCAGCCGGCCAGCGCGTCCGCATGGGACTGCATCAGCACCAGGCAGGCGTACAGCAGCGTCATGCCGGCCGCCGCGACCCATCCGGCGACGGTGTCGGGCGCATCGATCACGCCGAAGGGCAGCGCATGGCCCAGCAGCGCGGCGCCACACAACGCGGCCACCATGGCGATGCCGCTGAGCCATCGGCGGGTCGCGCTTGGCTGGTCGGACGTTGCGCCGCCGGCGATGGGCGATGCCGACGTCCACAGCAGCGGAGCCCAGGCGAGCGCGAGCACGGCGGTCCACCACATCGGCCAGGCGGGGACCTCCCACAGCGCATGCACCGCCGCGGTCATGCCGCCGATCAGCACCAGCGCCCATCCCGGCGCCATCATCATGCTCAGCAGCGTGGGCGTGGCGCCGCCGCGCAGTTCCGCGCGCCGTGTCTCGTCCACCACGCTGGACGCCATCAGGAAGGCATGGGCCTTGTAGAGCGAATGACCCAGCAGGTGCAGCAGCGCCAGCGTGTACAGGCCCAGCCCGCATTCCATGACCATGAAGCCCATCTGGGCCACGGTGGACCACGCCAGCCGCACCTTGATGCTGATGCGGGTGAGCATGACCAGTCCCGCCAGCAGGGCGGTGACCAGCCCTGCACCGACCAGCAGCCAGCGGGCCATGGGGGCGGCCTCCAGCAGCGGCGCGAAGCGGATCAGCACCCATCCGCCCAGGTTCACCACGCCGGCATGCAGCAGCGCGGACACGGGTGTGGGCGCTTCCATCACCTGGATCAACCAGCCGTGCATGGGCAGCAAGGCCGTGCGCAGAAGCACCGCCAGGGCCAGGCAGACGGCGCTGGCCTGCAAGACAGGGGAGGCCGGTGCAGCGGCCAGGTGATCTCGCAAGGCGGTCAGGGAGCCGCTGCCCACCTCCCAGACGCTCAGCGCTGCCGCCGTCAGCAGCAAGACATCCGCCAGCCGGTCCGCCATTCGCTTCTTGTGGGCGGCAAGCTGGGCGAAGGGGCGGTCGGCGTAGAAGGTCAGCAGGCGCTGCAGGGCGATGCCGGCCGCGGCCCAGCTTCCGATCAACAGCAGCCAGTGGTCGGCCAGCAGCAGCAACTGGACAGATGCCAGCACGCCGCTCAGCGCCGCGGCATAACGGGCCTGGCCGCTTTCCCCCTCCAGGTAGCGGGCGGAGAACACGCCAATGACGGTGCCCAGCAACTGCACCAGCAGGGCCACCCAGGCCCCGCTCAGGCTCAGCGTCATCCACGGCAGGGGCGGGAGGGTGGACGACGTGGCCAGTTGCAGCCCCAGGCTGATGGCCGCGCTGAGGGTGGCCAGCCAGGAAAGCCGGTGGCACAGCTGCCAGGCGGCGCGCTCATGACGGGGGGCCGGTCCCTCGGGCCGATACACCGCGCGCCAGGCCGACGCGAGCATCGCAGCCCCCATCAGCACGGCGGGCAGGACCGCACTGGCGACCATCAACAGGGGGACAAGGCGCATCACCGACTCCAGAACTCGAACGGCGCGATGGTGGCGCTTGCCATCGGTTCTGTAAAATTCAATGATCAGAACCAATTCATCCATCAAACAGAATGTTTGGCGTCGAGCAGCTGAATTTCCGGCACCTGTTCTACTTCTGGCAGGTGGCCCGGACCGGGCACCTCACCCAGGCGGCCCAGCAGCTGCATGTGTCGCAGTCGGCGCTGTCCAGCCAGATCCGCCAGCTGGAAGACCGGCTGGGCGAGCCGCTTTTCGAGCGCAGTGGACGGCGCCTGGTGCTGACCGAGCGCGGGCAACTGGTGCTGTCCTATGCCGAGAACATCTTCGGCCTGGGTCGTGAACTGCTCGGGCGCCTGCAGGGCCACAGCGAAGGCGTGGAGCATCTGCGCGTGGGCAGTGTCGCCACGCTGTCGCGCAACTACCTGGAGAACTGGATCCGGCCGCTGCTGACCGACCCCACGGTCACGCTGTCGCTGGAGTCGGGCTTGCTGGAAGGCCTGGTCGCACGCCTGCTGGAGCATCACCTGGATGTGGTGCTGGCCAACGAAGCGGTGGCCGCCAGCGCGGACCGTCCGCTGCATTGCCGTTTCCTTGGCAGCCAGGCGATTTCGCTGGTGGGGGGCGCGAATGAGTGGCGGGGACGAACCCTTCGCATGCCGCAGGACCTGGACGGCCGCGAGCTGGCCCTGCCCGGTCCGCGCCACGCCTTGCGCGGACAGTTCGATGCGCTGTGCGTGGCGGCCGGCGTGACGCCCCGGCTACGGGCCGAGGTCGACGACATGGCCATGCTGCGTCTGGTCGCCCGCGACAGTGGCTGGCTGACGGTGCTGCCCGAAGTGGTGGTGCAGGACGAGCTGCGCACGGGGGTGCTGGTGACGGTGGCGCGGTCCACCGAACTGCGCGAGAACTTCTACGCCATCACCACCTTGCATCGTCACCGGATGGAACGGCTGGAGCGACTGCTGGCGCATGCGCCGCTGCTGTCGCATGAGGACAGTCCGTCACCGGCCGATGGGCGAATGCCGACCTGAAGCGGACCGTCGTGGCCAATCCGTTAGCCCGCTGCAACGCGATGGCAGACGATGGCCTCGGCAGCACGGTCCAAAGACAGCGGAAAGACGGCACATGGCGGCAGAAAGTCATGCTCCCGGAATGGGCGCTCCGGATCGCCGGCCGGCAGTCCGTAGACTGACAGGATGAACGTCCTGAACGTGCCCATCCGTTCCGCGTCCGCGGCCCGCTCCAGTTTCCCGGAGAGCTTTGTTCCGCTCGCAGGCTCGGCAGCGGACTGCGAGTCCTGCGGCCGGGGCGAGCGGGTGGGATTCGACTTCGACTACGCCTTCCAGCCCATCGTGGACCTGCGCGACGCCAGCATCTTTGCCCATGAGGCCCTGGTGCGGGGGCCCGCCGGGGAGGGCGCGTGGTCGGTGCTGTCCCAGGTGACCGAGCAGAACCGCTACCGCTTCGACCAGGCCTGCCGGGTCAAGGCCATCAAGGGTGCGGCGGCATTGGGCATGCAGGTGCCGGTGTCGATCAACTTCCTGCCCAACGCCATCTATCGCCCAGAGCTCTGCATCCGCACGACGCTGGCCGCCGCGAATACCTACCAGTTGCCGCTGGACCGCATCATCTTCGAGGTGACCGAGGGCGAACGCATCGAGGATGGCCCCTGGTTCGCCGACATCCTCAAGGAATACAAACGCTTCGGCTTCAAGACGGCCATTGATGACTTCGGCGCCGGCTATGCAGGGTTGAAGCTGCTGGCGGACTTCCAGCCCGACCTGATCAAGCTGGACATGGACCTGATCCGCCATGTGGATGCGGATGTCTCCCGGCGCCGCATCGTGCGGCACCTGGTGCGCATGTGCCGCGAGATGTCCATCGAAGTGGTGGCCGAAGGCATCGAAACCGTCGGGGAACGGGATGCCCTGCGGGACGAGGGCATCTACCTGATGCAGGGCTATCTGTTTGCCCGGCCGGCGTTCCGTGCGCTGGCCACGGTGGAACGGCTCAAGGACTGATCACGGCGCTCAGTCGCCGGCCTTCATCTGCGCCAGCAGGGAGGCCAGGTCGCCAGATTCTTGCGCCAGCGCCGGGGACTCAGGCGACGCTGTCGCCGTGCGTCCCGGTTGCGCGGCCAGTGCCTCCGGCCATTGACGCTCGATGGACTGCACGCACACGGCGCCAAGCCCTTGAAGCTCTTGCATGGTGGACATTGCCGCGTCCAGGTCCTGGGCGCGCAGCAGCCGCTCTGCCCGTCCTGCGGCCTCCATCACCGCGGTGGCACCCAGCGATCCGGCCATCGACTTGAGGTCATGCAAGGCCCCAGCGTGGGCCTGCCACTGCGCGGGTGTTGGCATCGGCGTTGACGTTGAGGATCCATCAGCACACAGCCGTGCATTCCGCATCAGGAGATCCCGGACAGACAAGGCCATGTTGCGCAGCAGATGCACGTCGCCGCTGAGGAGCCGGTGGGCAGCGGCCGTGTTGAAGCCTTCCAGGTCGGGCCAGCCCTCGGGAACCGGGGGCCGTGCTGGCGACGGTGTCGGTGCCTGTGCCTGGGTTTGGGCCCATGCCGGCGCCGGACGCGCCTCGGCCTGCGGAGTTGCGGGCAGTGCGGCGATAGTCGCCACGATAGCCGCAGCAGATTCCGCAGCAGATTCCGCAGCGGGAGCCACGGCGGGACCCGCGTTGAGCGTTGGCAACGGCCGCAGCAACTGCACCAGCGTGTGAACCAGCAGGTCGGGATCAAACGGCTTGCCCACCACCGTGTCCATGCCGGCCTGATGAGCCTGCGACCGCTCCTCGACGGACACGCCGGCGGTCAGCCCGATCACGGGCAACCGGGCCCTCTGGTCGGCGGGCAAGGCGCGAATCTGTCGCGTCGCCTCCAGGCCGTCCATCACCGGCATCTGCACATCCATCAGCACCGCATCGAATCCGTGCGCGTCGGCCCGGACCTTCTCGACCGCATCCGCCCCATGCACCGCCAGCACCACGGTGGCCTCGTCCAGGCTCAGGATGCGGGCCGCCACTTCGCGGTTCAAGGCGTTGTCATCCACCACCAGGATGCGCCGTCCGCGAAGGGCCGCCGTCTGCGGTGGTGGCGTCACGGCCACGGCGTCCGGTCCGGTGGCGGGCGCCAGGGCTTCGGCCACGGGCAGCTTCAACGACACCTCGAACTCACTGCCGTCCCCGGGCACGCTGTGCAGGGAGATGGTGCCGCCCATCAGCTCCACCAGCTGGCGCACGATGGACAGGCCCAGCCCGGTGCCGCCGAAGCGCCGGGTGGTGGACGTGTCCGCCTGGACAAACGGACGGAACAGCAGCGGCTGGATGTCCTCGGCAATGCCGATGCCGGTGTCCTCGACGCGCAGCGTGATCGCCCGTGTGCCCGCGTCGCTGACGGGCGCCACCGCCACGCGCAGGGTGACGCGGCCCTCCAGGGTGAACTTGATGGCATTGGTGATCAGGTTCAGGACGATCTGGCCCAGCCGGGTGCGGTCGCCCACGAGCAGCACCTGGTCGATGTCGGGACTGTCGACCACGAATGCGATGCCGCGTTGCTGCGCCGACACTTCGGCGATCGATGCAATCTCCGTCACCACCTTCTGAAGGCTGAAGGGCGCGGCCTCGAGCACCATTTCCCCGGCCTCGCTCTTGGACAGGTCCAGCACATCGTTCAGCAGGGCCAGCAGCGCCTTCCCGGCGGTGCGGATGCGCTCCAGCATGCCGGCCTGATCGCCGTCCAGCCGGGTCTTGCTCAGCAGGTGGGCCATGCCGATCACCGCATTCATCGGCGTGCGGATCTCATGGCTGATGTTGGCCAGGAAGCGGCTCTTGGCTTCGTTGGCATCGCGCGCTTCCCGCATCGCGTCGTTCAGCATCGCGGTCCGCTCGCGCACCTGGTCTTCCAGGGACGCATTGAGGTCGCGCATGCGCTGCTCCGCCGCCTTGGCTTCCCGGCCGTCGCGCAGGATCTTGGCGGCGCCCACCACCTGCCCCTTGTCGTCCCGAATGGCCGAAGCCGTGATGGACACGGGAATCAGGTGGCCCTGTGAATCGCGGCGGGTCGTCTCGAAGACGGTGACGCGGCCACCGCTGGCCACCGTTTCGCGGATCTTGGCATCTTCCTCTTCGCTGCCGCGTGGCAACAGCAGTTCCGTGGCGGTGTGGCCCTTGGCCTCCTCCTTGGTGTAGCCGAACAGCCGCTCCGCGCCCTCATTCCAGTCGATGATCACGCCGTCCAGGTCCTGCACGATGATCGCGTCACTGCTGCCCTCCACGATGGCGGCGCGGCGGGCCAGTTCCAGCCGCTGGCCGCGGGTGCGCTCGGCCAACTGGGCCACGGTCGCCACCAGGGCGGCGATGGCCGCACCCAACAGCCAGGCCTGCAGCGCTTGCAGCGTGGGGGATTGCTGGTGCAGCGATTCGAGGAAGGCGGGCGTGGGGCGCAGCACGGCCTCCCAGCGGCGTCCATACAGCGGGATCGACACCCGCTGCGGCTGCAGCGCCGTGGACACTTCGTCCGCCCGGGAGCCCACGTAGAAGGGCTTGTCCGCGTCGTAGTCGGGATCGAACAGCGACAGCACGTAGTGCGTGTCTTCCGAATCGAGACCCGCCAGCACGTCTTCGATCAGCAGCGGGGCGTAGGACCATCCCACCAGTTGCTCTTCGGGTCGATCGGGCTGATCCACCGAAGGGCCCGGACGCAACAACGGCAACAGCAGCAGCATGCCGCCTGAGCGCTTGCCACTGGCCTGCACCAGCGTCAGTGGAGGGGTCAGCGTCGCTTCCCGAGTCTGGGCGGAACGCAGCGCCGCTTCGCGCCGGTGTGGTTCCGATCCAATGTCCAGGCCCACCGCTTCACGATTGCGGGATTCGGGCTCGACGAAGGTGATCACAAAACGGTCACCGTCATGGGGTTGCAACTGACGGATGTTGAAGTCCGGCGTGTCCAGTTGCCTGCGGGTGAGCACAAAGGCCGGCTCTTCCTCCTGCGGCACGCGCAGCACGATGCCGAACCCACGGGCGCCGGGAAACTCGCGGTCGATCTGACGGGTGGAGGCATAGCGTGAGAAGGCGGCCCGCGTCAGCTGTCCGTCCGCCGACGCCGCCACGCCGCGGGCGCCGCGCAGGCCGTACTCGTAGCGGTGCATGCGTTCGATGATGCCCAGCGACACTCGCTTGGAGATCGCGGCGAATCGCTCTTCCGCGTCGATGCGGTTCTGCGTGTTCTGGATGAGATAGCCGAAGACCGCGCAGATCAGGCCGATGGCCGTGATGATGCCCAGCTGGATCAGTGTCGGGCGCAGGGCCCGGCCGGAGTCCTGGGCGTGCGCTTCGGCCTCGGCGCTGAACGATGTCATCAGTGCGGCTCCACCACGGCGCTGGCCTGCGCATGGCCCCTCGAGCCCGGCAACGCGCCCGCAGCCGCATGTTCCACCACCTGGTTGCGGCCCGCCGCCTTGGCCGCGTAGAGCGCCCGGTCGGCCCAGTCGATCAGGTCGCTGGACTGGCATCCAGTCTCGGTGCTGCTGGGCACCCATTGCGCCGCACCGATGCTCACCGTCACCAGCGGCAGCGTGGAGGATCGGGCATGCGGCATTTCCAGCGCCAGGATGTCTTCCCGCAGCCGCTCCGCCGCCACTCGGGCGCCCGACAGCGGGGTGTCCGGCAGCAGCATGACAAATTCCTCGCCACCGAACCGGGCTGCCAGGTCATTGGCCCGTGTGGAGACGCCGTTCAGCACCTTGGCAATGGCCTGCAGGCAGCGGTCGCCGGCGGGATGACCGTAATGGTCGTTGTATTGCTTGAAGTGGTCCACATCCAGCAGCAGCAGGGACAAAGGCGCACCGTTGCGGGACGCTCGCGCCCATTCAATCGCCAGGCGGTTGTCAAAGGCGGCCCGGTTGGCGATGCCGGTCAGGCCGTCCAGGGTGGCACTGCGGCGCAGCTCGTCGGACAGGCCCTTGAGCCGCAATTGCGTCTTCACCCGCGCCAGCAAAATGGCTTCATGGACCGGTTTGGCGATGAAGTCCACCGCACCGGCGGTCAGGGCACGCACTTCTGCTTCTGCGTCGTTGTGGCCAGTGACGAAGATCACGGGAATGTCCTTCAGGTCCGGGTCGTCGCGCATGGCGGCGGAGACCTCATCGCCGGACATGCCCGGCATTTCCTGATCCAGCAGCACCAGGTCCGGTCGGGACTTCTTCATCTCGCGCAGCGCGGCCTGGCCGTTGGTGGCAAAAATCACGCGGGCCAGCGGCTCCAGCATCTTGCCCATCAAGGCGATCAGATGGATGTTGTCGTCGACGATGAGGATCGAATGCATGCTCTGGTTATCCGGCGCTGTCGTTCACGGGTCGGCCTCGCCAACCCTCGCGGAGCGAATGCTCCCATCCGTACGGCCGACGTACGAGAGGCGTTTTGAGGATTCCCCTGTCAGGCGATGCCCTACGTGCAGGCACCGTCTTTGCTGGGGGCGACCATGTTCGATCTGCAAGTACCGGTGTGGGAACTGCTGGCGCGCGCCGTTCTCATCTATTTCGCGCTGTTCCTGATGGTCCGCCTCTCGGGCAAGCGGACGGTGGGGCAATTCACGCCGTTTGATCTGCTGGTGGTGATGCTGCTGAGCGAGGCGGTGAGCAACGGACTCAGCGGCGGGGAAGAGTCGGTGACCGGCGCCTGGATCCTGGCGGGCGCGCTGATCCTGATGAATGGCCTGCTGGGTTTCATCAGCTCCCGCAGCAAGCCTCTGGAGCGGTGGTTGGAGGGCTCTCCCGTGCTGATCGGACGCGACGGCGCGTGGTTCCCGCAGGTGATGCGGCGCCACCGGATCGGCCACGCCGATGTGCAGCAGGCCCTACGCAAGGCGGACTGTCCATTGCCTCAGATGAAGCTGGCGATTCTGGAGAGCGACGGCAGCATCAGCATTCTCCAGCGCCAAAGCTCGCAGGGGAGCCGGGAAAGCGCCTGACGCAACGCCGTCGGGGGATCCGCAGCGTCAGCGGGCTCCCGCCGCTCGTCCTGCCGCCTGGTCATCGCTGCTTCCTCTGAGCGCTGCCGCATCGGCTTCCGCTTCTCCCTCTGGGTTCCCATCCGTCCGCTCGCGAATGACGGCATTGACTTCGGCGCCGTAGATCAGGGTGGAGGCGGTGACATACAAAAAGACCAGCGTCGCCACCACGCCTGCAAAGCTTCCGTAGAGAAGCGCCAGCTTGCCCGCACTGCGCAGGGTGTAAGACAGCGTCGCGGCGGCGCCCACCCACAAGGCCGCGCCGACGACGGCCCCCGGCAGCACCGTGCCCAGGCGTTGCCGAATGTCGGGCAGCCAGCCGTACAGCAAGGCATACAGCACCACCAGCACGGCAAAGGCCGACCCATATCGGACACTGTTGCGCAGCCAGACCGTCTCGCGTCCCACGCCCATGTTCTGCTCCAGCGCCTGCCAGACATAGGGCATGACGATCACCGAGCTGAAGGTCGCCAGAATGCCACCGCCCACCACCACGGTGAACAGGGTGACCTTCAGCCGCGCGCGCCAGAACGGCAGGCCGCGCTCGATGCCATAGGCCCGGTTCAAGGCGGTGCGCACCGCCTGCATGCCGGATGATGCCGTCCACAGGGTGACGAACAGGCCGATGGCCAGCAGCGCCTGACTGCGCTGGGCCAGCACCTGGTTGATGACCGGCTGCATGGCGCTGCGCACCAGCGGCGGTGCGTAGTCCACCACCCGGCTGACCAGCGCGGCCGCATCCCCCGGGGAGCCGATGAAGGCCGCGCCCGCCGACAACAGCAGCACCAGCGGGAACATGGCCAGCACAGTCGAAAACGCCATGCTGCCGGCCTGGTTCGCACTCTGATGCAGCACGTAGTTCCGCACGGCGGACAGCAGCACGCCCACCAGCGGCAGCGTGAAGACGCGGCTGGACAGCTGGCGGATGAGCTTGCGCAGGAAGGCCATGGCGGAGTGGGGAAGACGTGAGAGTGCGACAGAGCAACCGGCATGCCGCCCCCTGGGAGTGCGGGGCAGGGCGGCCTGCATCGTGCGACATGAGCCCTGCCCGAAGACTCAGCGCGCGATACTTGGATGATGGATTCGCAAGCGCCGCCGCCCTCCGCTCCTGCTCCGCAACCGCAACCGCAACGGCCGCAGGAGCCGCAACAGCCGCAACAAGTGCCCCAGACGCCCCAGACGCCCCAGCCGCAGCAGCCGCCCCAGCCGCATCAGCCGCAGCAGCCACCACAGCGGCCCGACGCATTTCAGCCGTCGCCGTCGCCCTCCACTCCTCACGCGGACGCCGAGCCCGACATCCTCGCCGCCATGCGGCATGACCTGGCCGACTGGCGGCAGTGGCTAGCCCGCACGGTGGTGCTGGTGTACGCGGTGCTGGCCGGTCTGGCGGTGGTGATGTTCACCTGGCTGAGCGACTGGGCCATTGAAGGCTTCGACCATCTGCGCCAGTGGTCGCCATGGGCGCCGCTGGTGTGGACACCGTGCTGCGCCGCCGCCCTGGTCTGGCTGACGCGTCGCTTCGCCCCCGGCGCTGCGGGCTCCGGCATCCCGCAGGTGATGGCGGCGCTCTCGCCGCAGGTGCCAGCAGCCCGCATGGGAATGTTTGTGTCGCTGCGGCTGAGCCTGGCCAAGTTGCTGCTGGTGTCCGGGGGATTGCTGGGAGGGCTGGCCATCGGACGCGAAGGCCCCTCGGTCCAGATCGCCGCCGGGGTGATGCAGCATGCACAGCGCTGGCTGCCGCGCCGCTCGCCCCTGAATCATGAGGGTCTGCTGGTGGCAGGCGGCGCCGCCGGCATTGCCGCTGCCTTCAATGCACCGCTGGCGGGTGTCATGTTCGCCATCGAGGAAATGACCCGCAAGATCGAGCAGCGCACCAGCGGCCTGCTGATCGCTGCCATCGTGCTCGCGGGCCTCGTGGCGGTGTCGGTGTTCGGCAATGCCAGCTACTTCGGGCGCCTGCGAGTGGAACACCTGAGCTGGTCCCACCTGTGGCCCGGCCTGCTCACCGTGGTGGCCTGCGGCCTGTTGGGCGGGGTGTTTTCCCGGCTGCTGCAGCGAAGTCTGCTGGGTGGGGACGACCGCTTCAGCCGCTTGCGGGCGCAGTACCCGGTGCGTTTTGCCTTTGCCTGCGGTGTGGCGATCGCGGTGATCGGCTGGGTGAGCCACGGGGCCACTGACGGCAGCGGCTACGGCTACACGCGGCGGCTGGTGGAAGGCCACCTGGACCTGCCCGTGCTCTACGTCACGCTGCGCATCGTCGCCACCTGGCTGGCGGTGTGGTCCGGTGTGCCGGGCGGCATCTTTGCGCCGTCGCTGGCCATTGGGGCGGGGATCGGCAGCGACCTGGCTCAACTGGCCGGGCCCGAGGAGGGCGCGGCGGTGATGATTGCCATCGGCATGACCGCGTTTCTGGCAGCCGTCACCCAGGCACCCATCACCGCCTTCATCATCGTGATGGAGATGGTGGATGGGCATGCCATGGTGCTGAGCCTGATGGCGGCGGCACTGATGGCCAGCCTGATGTCGCGCTGGATCAGCGTGCCGATCTATCACCGTCTGGCGCAGGCGCAGTTGGCGCGACTGGGGCCCGAACCTGTGCCCGGACCGGCGCCCGAGCCAGCGCCCGAACCAGCGCCCGAACCAACGCCCGAACCAACGCCCGGACCCGCGCCCGAGGCAGAGTCCGCGCTCAGGCCCCCCGAGGATCCGCAGCACAAGGGCTGAACGCATCCCCGGAGGCCCTTTGCGCGCCTCAAGCCGCCGTGGCCACCAGTTCCTTGACCAGTGCCTCATAAGTGCGCAGCGGATGCCCGATCAGCGCCTCCAGCCGCTGCGCCGTGCCGGCTTCAGGCTTCATGCCGTGCTGCTGGATCCGGTTCATCATCAGCCGCATGTCGTAGGCCATCCAGCCCGGGCCGTATTGCGCCAGCTGCGCTTCGAAGGCCTGCAGGTCGTCCCCGCCGTAGTGGATCTCGCAGCCCAGCACCTGGCTCCACACTTTCGCCGCCGATTCACCGGTGAACAGCTCCGGGCCGCCCAGGTCCATGGTCAGGCGAGGCAGCGCAGTGTCTGCCCCGTCGCGGCGCAGCAACTCGGCCACGGCCACATCGGCGATGTCCCGGGTGTCGATCATGGCGACACCCGCGGAGCCGATCGGCATCGGATAGACGCCGTAGCCCTGGATCACCGACTGAACCTGCCGTTCGTTCTGCATGAAATAGGCCGGACGCAGCACGGTGACCGGCAGGTCCAGCTGTTCGATCATGCGCTCGACCGTGTATTTGCCGGTGAAGTGCGGTACGTCGGTGTATTGGTCGGCATGGATGACCGACAGGTAGACGATCCGTTCGATGCCGGCGTCGCGGGCCAGGGCCAGCGTCTGCAGGCCCTGCGTGACTTCCGCCGGTGTCACGGCATTGATGAGGAAGAGGCTGCGCACGCCGGTCAGGGCCTGCCGCATGGAGGCGACGTCCGACATGTCCGCGACGACTTCGCTGGCGCCGGCCGGCAGGGCGGCCTTGCCAGTCTCGCGGACCAGGGCCCGGACACTGGCACCGCGCTGGGCCAGACCTTGAAGAACGAGGGAACCGATGGTGCCAGTGGCGCCTGTAACGAGGATGGTCATGAGAAAACTCCGTGGTGGGGTGGGTTGCGATGACTGAACGATAGGTTGTTGCAAGCAATAAACACAGGCGCCAGAATGTGGACGCGCCGTCTCAAAGTTGGAACACATGGATCTCAATGCCCTTGCGGACTTCAACCTGGTCGCCACCCACGGCGGGTTTGGCCGTGCCAGCCGGGCGAGCCGTCGCTCCAAGGCCACCTTGTCCCGGCGGGTGTCCGAGCTGGAGGAACAGCTTGGCGTGCGGCTCATCGAGCGCAGCACCAAGGGCCTGGAGCTGACCGAAGCCGGGCAGTTGCTGCTCAGCCGCACCGAGGGGCCGATGAGCGAGGTCGCGGAGGCGTTTGCGGCCACCGCCGAAGGCACGGGTCAGGTGCGGGGGCTGCTGCGGGTGGCGGCGCCGCTGCTGTTCTCGCAACTGGCGATGGGCCGTCTATGCGCGGAGTTCCGCCAGTTGCATCCGGCCGTCACGCTGGAGGTGGTGGCGGAAGACCGGCTCGTGGACCTGGTCAACGAGCGCTTCGATGTGGCCATCCGTCCCAACCCCCGAATGGACAGTGCTCTGGTGGGGCGCTGTTTTGCAACGGACCGGCTCTTGGTGGTGGCCCCAGCGGGCCCTGGGCCGAACATTCCCACAGCACCTGCGACAGCCCCTGCGACAACCCCTTCGACAACCCCTGCGATGGCGCCTTCGACGGCATTCCCGATCCCCGCCGTGGTCTCGGCCTTCAGCGCCGGGGATACATGGACGCTGGAGGACGGACGGGTCCTGGCGCCGCAGGTGGTGCTGCGGCTCTCGTCCATCCTCATGGTGCGGGACGCGGTGCTGGCCGGTGCGGGCGTGGCGATGCTGCCGGAGTCCGCAGTGGCTCAGAGTCTGGCGCGGGGCGAGCTGGTGAGCTGGGGACCGGTGGCCGGGCGAGAGGTGGCGCTGTGGGTGCTGCACACCTCACGGAGGCTGGCCAGTCCGAAGGTCAAGGCCTTCGTGGACTTCATGGCCGGGCGCTTTCCTGATGGGCGGCTGGTGCTGGCCGACTGAGGCCCACCGTCAGCAATTCCCCGCGACAGAGGGCGCATCCTTGAGACGCTCATCGGTCGGATTCAGCGACTTCATCCGGTTTTCATAGACCCGTTGACAGGCGCTTCCCCGCTTCACCAACGAGGACTCGGCGCTGCGACCACGTCGGTGCGCCAGCCACGGCCATCGTGCTCATGACGACGACTCGGCCGCCACGCCGATGTGCTGCGCCAGCCCCTCCACCAGCACATCGAAGACCACCCGGCAGCGGGGGCTGTGACGCAGGTCCTCGTGCATGGTGATCCAGGTCTCCAGCGGAATGGTCAGCGCATCGGGGAGCACCCGCTGCAACGATGGGTCGCGCCGCGCCAGCGCCACCTGGCACAGGCCGATGCCTGCGCCGGCCCGGATCAGGGCGAGCTGGGCCATATCGTTGTCGGCGCGAAGCTGGAAGCGGTCCCGCGCCAGCATCGGAAACCGTCGCGCCAGTTCGCGGACGTAGGGCACGTCGTTGTCGTAGCCGATGAGCGTATGGCGCTCGTCCTTGAGCTCGTCCAGCGACTGGGGCGTGCCGTGCCGCGCCAGGTACCGCGCATGGGCATGCAGCCCCACCTCCACAACGCCCACGCGGCGCGCGATCAGCGCTTCCTGGCGAGGCTGCGTCATGCGGATGGCGATGTCGGCCTCGCGGCGCAGCAGGTCCTGCACCTGGTTGCTGATGACCAGTTCCACCACCAGACCGGGATGGGCCTCCCGAAGCGTGGTGAGCAGCGCAGGCAGCACCTCCAGCCCCACCACCTCGCTGGCTGTGACGCGCACAACGCCCCGAATGCCATCCCCCTGGCTGCGGGCGGTGCGCTCCAGCGCGGCGGCGGTGCTGTCCATGGCTTCTGCCAGCGGGCGCAGCGCCTGCGCGGCCTCGGTCGGCACCAGGCCCGCCTGCGTGCGGATGAAGAGCGTCTGCCCTGTGCCTGCCTCCAGGGCGGCCACATGGCGCCCGACAGTCGGCTGCGTCAGGTCCAGGGCTCGCGCTGCCCGGGACAGGGAGCCTTCGCGCAGCACCGCGAGGAAGGAGCGGTACCACTCCCAGGCAATCGATGAGGTCATGCGCAAATGTATAGCGGCTGGTCGATGTTCGGTAGTTTTCAGCAAGAGGCGCGGTGTCCAGAATCCATCGCATCCCTTCCAACGGAGTGCCGACATGACCCCCATCCGCCCCAATGTGTCTGACCTCACGCGGGCTGCAGCATCGCTCGATCTTCCCGCCGCGGACGCCACTGGTCGAGCCAGAGATGCGGACAGCCGTGCGCCCGCGCCAACGGTGGCAGACTCACCCGCACCCGCACCCGCACCCGCACCCGCACCCGCACCCGCCCCTGCACTCGCCAACAGCGCGCCCTTCGATCCACTGACCTCCCGGACCGTGTTGGTGCTGGGCGCCACGGGCGGCATCGGCGGCAGCGTTGCACGCCAGCTTCGGGATGCCGGCTGGACCGTGCGCGCGCTGCGGCGCGGCATGACCGTGCCGCAGGAACAGCGCGACGGCATCCTCTGGCTGCGCGGCGACGCCATGCACCGGGACGACGTGATGGCGGCCGCCCAAGGCTGCGGCGTGATCGTCCATGCCGTCAACCCACCCGGCTACCAGCGCTGGAGCGAGCTGGTGCTGCCGATGCTGGACAACACCATGGCCGCCGCCACTGCACAGGGCGCCACTGTGGTGTTGCCGGGCACCGTCTACAACTTCGGCCCGGACGCTTTGCCCCGCCCCCGCGAGGACGCGCCGCAGCATCCCGTCACCCGCAAGGGCGCCATCCGGGTGGAGATGGAACGTCGCCTCCAGCAATGCGCGGAGCGCGGCGCCTTCCGGGTCATCATCCTGCGGGCCGGCGATTTCTTCGGGCCGGGCACGGTCAACAGCTGGTTCACGCAGTGCCTGGTGACCGCGGGCCAGCCTGTGCGCAAGATCCAGCAACCGGGCCGCGAGGGCGTCGGCCACCAGTGGGCCTATCTGCCCGATGTGGCGGAGACCATGAAGCGCCTGATCGAGCAGCGTGCCAGCGGCCCGGCCTTTGCCCGCTTCCATTTCGAGGGCCATTGGGACGCCGACGGCAACCGCATGGCCGAGACCGTGCGCCGCGTGGTGGCACGCCGCACCGGCCGCACCCCGCGCATGACCCGCTTCCCCTGGTGGGTGCTGCCGCTGGGCGCGCCGTTCGTCACGCTGTTCCGGGAGATGATGGAGATGCGCTACCTGTGGCGCGAGCCCCTCTACATGTCCGGCGCGGCGCTGGCGCATGCGCTCGGGCGGCAGGGTGTGCCGCACACGGACTGGGAGCGCGCGGTGGAGGCGTCGCTGGAGGCGGCGGGCTGCCTGGATGTCGGCGTCCAGAGCACGCGGCGACCCGAGATGCCGGCCCGCAAGGCGCTTTGACCCTTGAGGCCGGCGGGGGCCAGCGGCGACATCCTCAATGCTACGGCGAAGGCGAAGGCGAAGGCAGCCACCAGCCGTCCGCAGGCCCTTAAAGGTTCATTCCTGCCGCTGGGAGCGTGCAACGCATCGCCCTGCACGCGGCTTCCGGCCGGAAAGCCGCGACAATTGCGTATGACCCGCACTGACTCCACAGGCCCGGGGGCATCCGCCCCTGCGGCTGCGCCCCTGGCCACCCAGGCCTCCCCGTCCGGCGCCCCATCCGGCCAATCATCCGGCGCATCATCCGACGCCACCTCCTTCGCCCGCCTGCCGCTGGGGCCCGCCATGCAGGCCACCCTGCAGCAACTGGGCTACCTCACGATGACGCCCATCCAGGCCGCCAGCCTGCCCCTGTCGCTGGCCGGTCGCGACCTGATCGCCCAAGCCAAGACCGGCAGCGGCAAGACGGCGTCCTTCACCCTGCCGCTGCTGGCCAATCTCAATCCGCGCCGTTTTGCGGTGCAGGCCCTGGTGCTGTGCCCCACGCGCGAGCTGGCCGACCAGGTCACCCAGGAGATCCGTCGCCTGGCCCGTGCCGAAGACAACATCAAGACGCTGACCCTGTGCGGCGGCGTGCCCATCCGCACCCAACTGGCCAGCCTGGCCCATGGGGCCCACATCGTGGTGGGCACACCGGGCCGCATCCTGGACCATCTCTCGCGGGACACGCTGTCGCTGGAGGCTCTGAACACCCTGGTGCTGGACGAAGCGGACCGCATGCTGGACATGGGCTTTGCCGAAGACATCGCCCAGGTGGTGCAGGCCTGCCCAAAGAACCGGCAGACCCTGCTGTTCTCGGCCACCTATCCCGACGGTGTGGCGTCCCTGGCCGCGCGCTTCATGCGGGACCCGCAGGAAATCAAGCTCACCGAAAAACATGCCGCCGGCAAGATCCGCCAGCGCTTCTACGAGGTCGAGGAGCAGGACCGGCTGCATACCGTTGGCCTGCTGTTGAACCACTTCCGCCCGGCCAGCACGCTCGCGTTCTGCAACACCAAGCAGCAATGCCGCGATCTGGTGGCGGTGCTGCAGGCCCAGGGGCTGGCGGCGCTGGAACTTCACGGCGACCTGGACCAGCGCGAACGGGACCAGGTGCTGGTGCAGTTTGCCAACCGCAGCTGCAGCGTGCTGGTGGCCACCGACGTGGCCGCGCGCGGCCTGGACATTGCCCAGCTCGAAGCCGTCATCAACGTGGACATCACGCCCGATGCAGAGGTGCATGTGCACCGCATCGGTCGCACCGGGCGGGCCGATGAGGAGGGCTGGGCCTTCAGCCTGGCCAGCATGGACGACATGGGCCGGGTGGGCCGCATCGAACAGTTGCAGGGCGCTGCCAGCATCTGGCATCCGGTGTCCGAGCTCACCGACCAGGCCGGCGGCCAGCCGCTGCTGCCGCCGATGGTGACGCTGCAGATCCTGGGTGGCCGCAAGGAGAAGATCCGCCCCGGTGATGTGCTGGGCGCGCTGACCAAGGACCTGGGCTTTGACGGCAGCCTGATCGGCAAGATCAACGTCAACGAGTTCTCCACCTATGTGGCGGTGGACCGCAGCATCGCGGACGCGGCGCTGCGCGGCCTGAATGCCGGCAAGGTGAAGGGTAAATCGGTGAAGGTGCGCCGCCTGTGAACACCTTCGCTTCCCTGGGACTGTCCCCGGCGCTGCAACGCGCGGCCGAGGCACTGGGCTTCGAAGCCCCCACGCCCATCCAGACGGCCGCCATCGGCCCCGCGCTGGCCGGCCAGGACCTGCAGGCCAGTGCCGAAACCGGCTCCGGCAAGACGGTGGCCTATGCCTTCCCGCTGATGCAGCAGATCGATGCCGCGGTGCGTCCGGCGCTGCGCCGCACGCGGTCGCTGGTGCTGGTGCCCACTCGCGAGCTGGCGGTGCAGGTGGGCGAGACGCTGCGTCAACTCTCGCCGTTCCTCTCCGAGCCGGTGAAGGTGTCGGTGCTGTATGGCGGCGTGTCCATCAACCCTCAGCTGATGGCCTTGCGGGGCGGCGCTGAGGTGGTGGTGGCCACCCCGGGCCGCCTGCTGGATGTGGTGGAGCACAACGGACTGAAGCTGTCCGATGTGGGCCTGCTGGTGCTGGACGAAGCGGACCGCCTGCTCGACGCCGGTTTCTCGGACGAGGTGCAGCAGGTGCTGTCCCTGCTGCCGGCCAAGCGGCAGACGCTGCTGTTCTCCGCCACCTTCCCGGACAGCGTCCAGCAGTGGGCGGACGCCTGCCTGCGAAGCCCCGTGCGCATCCAGGTCGAGGCCACCGCGCTGGACCAGGCCCGCATCGAGGAACGCGCCATCCGGGTGGACGACGCCCGTCGCACGCCGCTGCTGCGTCATCTGATCGAAGAGGGTCAATGGTCCCGGGTGCTGGTGTTCGTCGCCACCCGCTATGCCTGCGACCATGTGGCCGACAAGCTGCACCGCGCCGGTGTGGCCGCGGCTGCCTTTCACGGCGATGCCAGCCAGGGCGCACGGATGCGGACCTTGTCCGACTTCAAGGCCGGCGCGCTGAAGGTGCTGGTGGCCACCGACCTGGGCGCCCGCGGCATCGACATCCTGCGGCTGCCGGTGGTGGTGAACTACGACCTGCCGCGCTCTGCGGTGGACTATGTCCATCGTATTGGCCGCACCGGTCGCGCGGGGGAATCCGGCCTGGCCGTGAGTTTTGTTGGCGAGGCGGCGGAAGCGCATTTCCGGCTGATCGAAAAACGGCAGGGCTACCGCTTGACCCGCGAGACGGTGCCGGGCTTCGAGCCGAAGGCCGGCGCTGCCATCGGATTGCCGGACTCCGGCGCGGAAGACGGACAGGACGGACTGGGCGCCAGCGCCTCTGCAACCGATGCACCGCGGGGCCTGGATCCCAATGGCGGCATCAAGGGACGCCGCCCCAGCAAGAAGGACAAGCTCCGGGCGGCGGCTGCAGAAGCCGCATCGGCCCAGGCCTCCGGCCGGCGCCGTTAAGGCCTTAGGGCGTCAGCGCGTTCGCGCGTTCGGGCGGTCTGTAGAGCGCCCATGGGGCCGGCATCCCCGGTCTGCATGGATCTCCTGAGGAAAACGTCACGGCCGGGCTGCGATACTGAGGACCATGATCGACGACGTTCCCCAGACGCCCGTGCTGGCCGAGGGCCATCCCCTGCCACCGGGCCACCCGCGTGTCCATCCGCTGCTGCGGGACACCGACTGGGCGTCGACCCCGCTCGGCGATCCGGCGCACTGGCCGGCGTCGCTGCAGGCGATGGTGTCGATGGTGATGGACGCGGTCGTGCCCATGTGGCTGAGCTGGGGACCGGCGCTGACCATGATCTACAACGCGCCCTATGTGCCGATGCTCGGGGCCAAGCACCCGGCGGCCATGGGAGCGCCGTTGAAGTCGGTCTGGGGTGAGGTCTGGCCGGATGTCATCGAACTGATCGAAAGCACCTTGTCCGGACAGGGCGTCAACATCGAAAACCTGCCGCTGCAGGTGGACCGCGACGGCAGTCTGTCCGAGGCCTGGTTCAGCTTCCAGTACACGCCGCTGCGGGACGAGTCCGGCCGCATTCAGGGCCTCGTGTGCAGCGTGGTGGAGACCACCGCCAAGGTGCTGGAACTGCGCCGCCTGGACGAAAGCGAGCGGCAGTTCCAGACGCTGTTCGAACGCATCGACGAAGGGTTTTGCGTCATCGAATTCCTCGATGGCCCGCACGGCCCGCTGAGCGACTATGTGCACGTGCTGGCCAACCCGGCTTATGCCGCCAATGCCGGCATCCCCAATGTGGTGGGCCAGAAGGTGCGGGACATGGTGCCGGACGAAGCCGAGGGCTGGGTCGAGATCTACCGCAACGTGCTGCTCAGCGGCGTGCCTGTCCGCTTCGAGCGGGAGCTCGAGCGCACCGGCCGGTATCTGGAGCTGGCGGCCTTCCGGGTGGAACCGGTCGAGCGGCGTCAGGTGGCGGTGCTGTTCCAGGACGTCACCCAGCGCCACCGCACCGACCAGGCCCTGCGGGAGCTGAACGACACGCTGGAGCGGCGCGTCCAGGAAGAGCTGGATCACCGCCTGCGGACCGAAGAAGCGCTGCGGCAGTCGCAGAAGATGGAAGCGGTGGGCCAGCTCACCGGCGGCATCGCGCACGACTTCAACAACATGCTGGCGGTGGTGGTGAGCTCGCTGGACCTGCTGGCGCGCAAGTATTTGCGGGACGATGCGCTGGCCATGCGGTACGTGGACTCCGCCCGCAATGCCACCAAGCGTGCGGCCCAGCTGACGCAGCGTCTGCTGGCCTTCTCACGGCAGCAGCCGCTTCGGCCGTCCGCCTTGAATGTCAACCGGCTGGTGGCCGGCATGTCGGACCTGCTGCGGCATTCCATGGGCGGTGCCATCGAGGTGGAAACGGTGCTGGGCGGCGGCCTGTGGCTGACGCATGCGGACCCGAACCAGCTGGAAAACGCCATCCTCAACCTGTCGGTCAATGCCCGCGATGCGATGCCCGACGGCGGCCGACTGACGATCGAGACCGCCAATTCGCATCTGGACGAACGCTACGCCTCCGAGCAGGTAGGCGTGGCTGCCGGCCAGTATGTGATGGTGGCGGTGAGCGATACCGGCGGCGGCATGACCCCCGATGTGGTTGCACGGGCGTTCGACCCGTTCTTCACCACCAAGGAAGTGGGACGCGGCACCGGCCTGGGCCTGAGCCAGGTGTATGGCTTCGTCAAGCAGTCTGGCGGGCACGTGCGCATCTACTCCGAGCCGGGGCAGGGCACCACGGTCAAGATCTACCTGCGGCGCCTGCTGAATGCGGCGGAAGACGACGTCGCGACCGACACGCCCCCCGTCATGCCGCTCAGTGACGGGCAAGAGACCGTGCTGGTGGTGGAGGATGAAGAGTCGGTGCGCCGATCTTCCGTCGAGGCGCTGACGGAGCTGGGCTACCGCGTGCTGGAGGCCAGCGGCGGTGAAGCGGCGCTCAATCTCATCGACACCCACCCGGAGATCGCGCTGGTGTTTGCCGATGTGGTGATGCCGGGCATGAACGGCCGCAAGCTGGCGGACGAGGTGCGTCGGCGCCGGCCGTCGCTGAAGGTGCTGTTCACCACCGGCTACACCCGCAATGCCGTTGTCCACAACGGCGTGCTCGATGCCGGGGTGGAACTGCTGGGCAAGCCCTTCACCCTGGACGAACTGGCCGCCCGGGTGCGGGCGGTGCTGGACAAGGGCGACTGAGCGGTCAGCCGGTTTCCTTGAGGTCCGCAGGAGCCGGCTCGCCCGGGATGGGCGTCGTCTTGCGCTGCGCCTTTTCCTGCTTCTTCTTCTGCTTGGCCAGCTCACGCTGGCGTTTCTCGTACTGATAGTTGGGTTTGGTGGCCATCGCGAAATCCTCCGGTTGTGTGGGGCGTGCGTTGAAATGCCACAACCGGCCCATCGTAGCGCACGTGGCCGGACTTGCCGCCCGATGTCCGCAAAGAGAAGGAGGTGGGGGGACTAGCCCTTGAGCATCTGGCTCATCGGCAGCAGCTGCAACTCGCCCGCCATCAGCGATGGCGACAGGGCAGGATCGGACCAGACCAGGAACTCCTGGCAACGCGCCCTTGCGATCGGGTCCCCTGGCACCGGGGCGAGGGCCGGATGGCACATGAGCAGGTCGCCGTCCTGCGCCTCGGCGAGCCAGGCGTCCACATGGTGCCGATAGCGATGGGCGTCCGCATCGAAGCCATACACGCCCAGCAATCGCCGGTTCTGCGGAAAGTCCAGGGCGTCGGCGTGATGTTGCAGGCCGCGCCGTCCCAGCGCATCGATCACATAGGGCTTGAGGCCGCCGCCGCCGGGCCGGGTGGAGCGCAGCCAGGGATGCTGGCCGGGATAACGGGCGGTCAGCGCGGTGAGCAGCGCGTCCCGCACACCGGGGAACTGATGCACATGCTGGTGGCCGTCCACATAGGCTGGCATGCGGCCCAGGGCCTGCTCGAAGGCATCGAGCTGCGCATGCACCTCCCGCAGCAGGACCTGCACATCCCTCAGGCCCTGCAGCAGCCAGCCCGTCAGGCTGCGGGCGGGCACGGTCAGCGGATATTCGGTGAGGTCCAGATGCAGGCCCACGTCCAGATGGGCGGCATCGATCGACCCCAGCGCCAGGGCTCCGGACGCCCATGCCGGCGCGCCCACCATGGCGCTGGTGGCCTGCAGCCGGCCCATCGCCACCAGGCGCAGCACCGCATCGTTCACCGCGGGATGCAGGCCGAAGTCGTCCGCGCAGATGCACAGGCGCCGCTGCCGCGGGTGCGTTGCAAGGGTGGGAGGGTCGAAGGCGTGACTCATCCGCCGGCGCCGCAGTTCAGCTGGCGCGGGCTCAGCCGCCACAGGGACAGGCCCCGGCGTGTCGAGACCGGTTCGATGGGCTGCAGCCACGGCAGGGCCGGTGCGTCCCGGGTGGAGGCCACCACCCAGGCGGTGGGGGTCGCGCAGAGCGCCTGCAGCAGGGCCGGTTCGTCGATCAGGTGCGACGGGTCTTGGGGGGCAAAGCGGCGGGTCTCCGCCAGTTCCTTGCGCCAGTTGTCCCGCGCCATGGGATCTTCAGTGGCCCAGTCACTCTGCACCCAGACGGGGGCGTCGAGCCCGGCATACATCGGCAGGTCGTAGTCGAACCGGTTGAGCATGAACACCGGTTCACCGGCATGCCGCTGGGCCCGCAGGTCCTCCGCCAGCGCGCGTGTGGTGCGCAGGGGCGACACCGTCAGGGCGATGACGGTGCCGATGCTCAGCGCCGCCGACAGGCCCAGGCTCACCCAGGCCCACAGGCGCATGCGGGGCGTGCCGGGTTGCAGCCGCTGCCACGCCAGGGCCACCAGCGCCGCCAGCGGAGGCACGGCCGGCAGGATGTAGCCCACCAGCTTGGACTGCGGCAGCGAGAAGAACACCACCACGGTCACCAGCCAGATCACCATCAGGGCGGGCAGGCCGGTCTCGTCCCGGGGCTCCTTGGGCTTTCCGCCCAGATGCCCCAGCGCCAGCCAGGGCAGGGCCGGCAGCGACGCCGCCAGCAGCACCGCCGGGAAGAACCAGAACGGCATGGCATTGTTGAAGCCGCTGCCGGAGAAACGCTCGAAGTGCTGCACCACGAAGAAGAAATGCAGGAACTCCGGGAAGCGCATCTGCATCAGCCCATACCAGGGCGCGGCCACCGCCGTCATCACCAAAAGGCCAGGCGGCCAGAACAGCAGGGGAAGATCGCGCCAGCGGCGGCGCCAGGCCAGCCAGGCCAGGATCACCAGGCCCGGCAGCACGAACCCGATCAGGCCCTTGGCCAGCACGCCCAGGCCCGCCACCGCATGGGCGGCGAGCATCATCCGTCGCCACGGCAGACCTTGCTGATGCCGCAGCAGGGCATCGGCCGCCAGGCAGACCGTTGCGCTGACGCAGCCGGCCACCAGCATGTCGAGATTGGCGTATTGGCTGCCCAGCAACATGAGCGGCATGGCCAGCAGCACCATCAGCGACGCCCGGGCCCATTGCACGCCCGACCAGCGACGCAGCAGCAGCCACAGCGACAGCGCCGATATCCAGCCGCCCAGCAGCGGCGCCGCCCGCGCGGCCAGCGCGTTCTGGCCGAACAGCGACATCGACGCTTCGGTGATCCAGTAGAAGAGGGGAGGCTTGTGGAAGAAGGGCTCGCCGTTGAGCAGCGGCACCAGCCACTGGCCGCTGCGCAGGCCTTCCCACGCCACGCCGACGTAGCGGCCCTCGTCCGGGAGTTCCAGCGGACGCAGGCCAGCGCTCCACGCCAGCCACAGCAGCGACAGGAGGGCCACCCAGGCCAGTTCCCGGCGCAGGCTGCGAGGGCGGTCCCGGTCGATGGCTGCCGCCAGGTCCGGTGAGCCCCTCTCGCGGTGGGAGGCCACGGTTGCCTTGAGGGTGCTTCTCATCAGTGGCTCCTGGGGTGGGAGCCCGTGAGGAAGCCCGTCCTCAAGCCCGTCCCTAAGCCTGTCCCTAAGCCCACGCCGGCCATCGCGCTCGCCTCCACGCCCGTCATGATGACGGGGGCAACGCTCGGGGTGACGCCCGTGGAAGTGCCCTGCGTGACGGAGGCCTCCAGCCCCTGTCCCCACTGCTCCTTCACGAGGTAGAGCGGCCGGCCCTTCACCTCCTCGAAGATGCGGCCCACATACTCCCCGACGATGCCCAGCGACACCAACTGGAGCCCGCAGAACAGCATCAGGCTCACGACGATGGTGGTCCAGCCGCTGACGTTGTGACCGTAAATCAGATACATGGCGGTGAGGTAGAGGCCGTAGAGCATGGCTGGCACCGCGAGCAAGATGCCGCAGGCACTGACCGCACGCAGCGGCCAGTTGGTGAACGCGGTGAGGCCGTCCAGGGCCAGCTGCGCCAGCCGCAGCGGGCGGAACTTGCTGTGCCCATGGGCCCGGGCGGCGGGCTGGTAGGGCAGGGCCTGGGTATTGAAGCCGACCCAGGCGTACAGGCCTTTCATGAACCGATTGCGCTCGGGCAGCGCGAGCAGGGCGTCCACGACGCGGCGGTCCATCAGTCGGAAGTCGCCCGCGTCCGGCGGCACGGCAAAGCGCGCACCCCGGTTGAGCAGGCTGTAGAACAGGCGCGTGCCCACCCGCTTGAGGCTGCCTTCATCGTCGCGGGAACGGCGGACGGCATAGACCATGTCGGCGCCCCGCCGCCAGGCCTCCAGAAACTGCGGGATGAGCGCCGGATCGTGTTGCAGGTCCGCGTCCAGCATCATCACCACGTCCCCGCGGGCCTGGACCAGTCCGGCACTGAGCGCGGCCTCCTTGCCGAAGTTGCGGGACAGGCGCAGCACCTTCAGCCCGCTGAGCCGCGGCTGGGCGGACAACTGGCGCAGCACCTCGGCGCTGTCGTCCCGGCTGCCGTCGTCCACCACCAGGATTTCCCAGTGCGCGCAGTGCAGTTGCAGCACATCCGCCAGGCGCGGCAGCAGCTCGCGCAAGCAGGCCGCTTCGTTGAAGCTGGGCACGATGCAGGACATCGTGGGCAGGGCGTCACGCGCCGGCGCGCGAGGGGCCATCGGCGCCAGCGTGGACGCCTGAGGCGCTGCAAGGCCGCCGCTGAAGCTGCCGCTAAAGCTGCCGCTAACGCTGCCGTTAAGCGCCTCCGACGGCCGGAAATGCCCCGGGGGCAGGAAGGTATCCATGGGGGGAATCCTGACTTTGGAAACTGAACGGCCACTGAAGAAAGCTGTCAACAGGCTGTCACGAAGCTTGCGAAGACCGGCGGGTGATACCCTGTGATCTACATCCGCTTGTCATCTGGTGGTCGTGCCGGCTTCCTCTTTTTCATCGTCCCCCTTCGTTGGCTTTTTGCGCCGATGGTTCGGTCGCCTGGTGCGACTGCTGCTGGTCCTGGTGGGAGCGCTATTGCTCCTGGCCGTTTGGTCCGTGCTGATCGAGCCCCGCTGGGTGGCCCAGCGGCGGTTCGACGTCTCGGTGTCGGGCTGGGACGGACCGCCGGGCTTGAAGGTCGCGGTCGCCTCCGACTGGCACATGGGCCAGGATGCCTTGCGCAGCGTGATGACCCTGGACCGCGCCCGGGCCATCGTGGCGGACATCAATGCGGCGCAGCCCGATGTGGTCCTGCTGCCGGGTGACTTCATCTTCGGCCGCGGGGAGGACGGCACCACGCCCGAGCAGGTGGCCGAGGTGCTGGGCCAATTGCGGGCCACCCACGGCGTGTATGCGGTGCTGGGCAATCATGACTGGTGGACCAACGGTCCGCGGTTCACCCAGGCGCTCAGGGCGGCCGGCGTGACCGTGCTGCAGAACGATGCCGTGCCGCTGCCGGGCACGTCGGTCTGGGTGGTGGGCATCGGTGACCGCATGACCGGCCACAGCGATCCCGTCCAGGCGCTGCGCCGCGTGCCGGCTGGCGCCGAGACCCTGACGTTCATGCATGACCCGGCCAGCGCGCGCCAGTTGCCGCGCGATTCGGGCCTGACGGTGGCGGCCCATACCCATGGCGGACAGGTCTGGATTCCCTTCCACGGCTCCATCGTGGCGCCGCATGGCTGGCCGGTGAAGCAGACCCACGGCTGGGTGCGGGTGAACCGGCGCACCCTCTACATCACCAGCGGATTGGGCGTGAGCATCTATCCGGTGCGACTGAACATGCGGCCGGAGTGGGTGATGTTCACAATCAAGGCCGCCGTGCGGCCGGACGAGACGGCCGGTGCACCAGGCGGGCCCACGGCCGCCCGGAGCTGATTCAGCCCGACACGACGCGCTCGCCCAGCCACTTGAGCTGGCGCAGCGGCTCCTCGCTGGCGCCGGTGAACTGCGTCTGCACGATCGCGCCGTCCACCGCCAGGGCCAGTGCCGCGGCCTGACGCTTGCGCTGCGGCGACGCCGGCAGCAACGTGCCGATGGCCTCCCGCATGTCGTCCTTGTGCTGCGCGGTCAGGGACACGGCCTCGGGCAGCGAGGTGCCCATCTCGCTGACGCTGTTGAGAAAGGCGCAGCCCCGGAAGGTGGGCGACGCCAGCCATTCCCGCAGCGACTCCACCAGCGCCGGCACCCCCTGGCCGCCGTGCCGCTGCAGGGCATCGGTGAACCAGCCCATCCAGCGCTCATGGCGAAGCGCCAGGTACTGCACGATCAATTCGTTCTTGCTGGGAAAGTGCCGGTAGAAGGTGACCTTGGTGACGCGGGATTCGGCAATCACGCGGTCGATGCCGGTGGCACGAATGCCGTCCCGGTAGAACAGGTCATGGGCCGTGTGCAGGATGCGGTCGCGCGCGGACAGCTGGTCCAGCGTCGCCGGATCGACTAGCAGCCCGGGAGGGGTGATCGCGGTGCCGGACCGGTCAGGCTCGGGCGCTGATCGGGGTGTTGGGGAAGGGCCGGATGAAGACATGCAGATCATTGTAGACAAGTCTGTCCACATGCTCTAGAGTTCGGGCACGTAGACAAGTCTGTCTACATTGAAAGGACTTCTCATGGACACCCGCCCGCCCCTGCCCCCGTTCACCCGTGAATCCGCCATCCTGAAGGTCCGTCTGGCCGAAGATGGCTGGAACAGCCGGGATCCCGCCCGCATCGTGCTGGCCTACAGCCCGGATACCCGCTGGCGCAACCGCGCCGAGTTTCCGCGGGGACGCGATGAAGCCCGCGCCCTGCTTGAGCGCAAGTGGATCCGTGAGCTGGACTACCGGCTCATCAAGGAACTCTGGGCGTTTGATGGGCGGCGCATCGCCGTGCGGTTCGCCTACGAATGGCATGACGACGCCGGGCAGTGGTATCGCAGCCATGGCAACGAGAACTGGGAATTCGATGACCAAGGCCTGATGACGGACCGGCACGCCAGCATCAATGACCAGCCCATTCGTGAAGCCGATCGGAAGTTCCACTGGCCGCTGGGTCGTCGTCCCGACGACCATCCGGGCCTGAGCGATCTGGGGCTCTGACGCGGTCAGGCCCCGGTGTGCGGCGTCAGCCGCACGGACGTCACAGCAGCCCTCACAGCAGCCCTGAGCGCTTGACCTGGTGATATCGGTTCACCAGCGTCGCCGCCAGGGCCTGCGGCTCCACGTCCACCGACAGCCGATCGCGCTCCACCACGCGGGCAAAGGCGTCCTGCCGGGCCTGCGAGAGCATGTGGGCGCTGGCCACCGTCACCGCATCCTCGGTGCTGTGGATCGGCTGCTCCTGCATCACGCCCAGGGCGGTTTCCCGCAGGCTGGCCAGCAGCACCAGATGCCGGCGCCGCAGCAGCGCCAGCGCCGGACGCAGTTCCGGCGCGTCCTCGTCGCGGAAGTTGGTCAGCACGATGATCAGCGAGCGGCGGCGCAGCCGCTTGGACATGTCCTCGGCCGCCGCCAGGTAGTCGGAGTGGTGATGCCCCGGCTGCAGGTCGTGCATCTTGTTCATCAGCGCATTGAGTGTGCCCATGCCCTTGCGCGGTGCGCAATCGCGGCGGTCGGTCTCGGCGGTGCCGAAGGTCATCGCGCCCACCTCGTCCCCTTCCTGCAGGGCGACATAAGCCAGCAGCATCATTGCGTCCAGCGCATCGTCGAAGTGGCTGGTGCCGCGCTGACCGTCCGACCCTTCGTCGGCCCGCATCCGGCGACCGCAGTCCAGCAGGAACATCACGCACTGGTCCCGCTCGTCCTGATACTCCCGCACCACCGGCTTGCGGTGCCGCATCGAGGCTTTCACGTCCAGGTGGCGCAGCGGATCTCCGCGGCGGTATTCCGCCAGTTGCCGGAAGTCCGTGCCCTGGCCCCGCTGCACGAAGTTCTTGATGCCCATCTGCGCCAGCCGGCGATCGCCAGACAGCCACGCATACCGCGCCAGCGCGGCAAAGTTGGGATAGACCCGCAGCCGCTGGGCATCGCCCACCGTCTGGCGGACCTCGAAGAGACCGGCCCGCGTGCGCCACAGCAGTTGCGTGCGGCCGATGGTGGCAATGCCGCGCTGCCGCGCGATGACCCGAAAGCGCAGCGGCGTGCGGGTCTGCGGGTCCACCGTGAGGGACAGGGGCAGCCCTTCGAAGTCGAACAGCGGGTCGAGTTCATCGAACACCTGCAGCTGCCAGGCCAGCGGTCCGTCGTTCACCACGTCCAGTCGCAGCTCGGTCGAGGCATTGATGGCAAAGGCGGCCGGCAGGCGGCGCTCCACCCGTGGACCGGCCTGCGCCCACAGCCGCAGGCTGCGCCACAGGTCCGCGGCCGCCAGGGCGGCCAGCAGGGCCAGCAGGCCCAGCCCCGCAGGACCGGCCAGGGCCACCGGCACGCCCGCGGCCAGCACGGCCGTGAAGGCCAGGCACAGGCCCAGCAGCACCCACACGGCCATGCGGGTGGGCAGGATGACGCGGCGCACGGTGTTCATCAGAGGCGCGGCGCCTCCACGCTCTGCAGCGCGGCCTGAAGCAGCTCATCCATGTCGCGGCCTTCGATCTGCGCATCCGGCGCCATGGTGACGCGATGGCGCAGCACGGCCAGCGCCTGGCGGGCGATGTCGTCGGGCGTGATGAAGTCGCGGCCGTTGATCAGCGCCACTGCGCGGGCCGCACGGACCAGCGCCACGCTGGCGCGCGGACCGGCGCCGAATTCCAGGCCCGGCCAGTTGCGCGTGGCCCGCACCACTCGCACGGCGTAGTCGATGACCTTGGTGTCGGCATGCACCAGGCCAGCCAGGCGCTGCAGTTCCTGCACCTGCACGTCGTCCAGCACCGGCTGCACCGCATCCAGCGGCAGTTCGTGGCCGGCGCGGCCGGTGGTCACCAGTTCCACCACCGCGGTTTCTTCCGCATGGGTGGGGTAGCCGATCAGGATCTTCAGCAGGAACCGGTCGAGCTGCGCTTCCGGCAGCGGATAGGTGCCTTCCGTGTCCACCGGATTCTGGGTGGCCATCACCATGAAGGGCCGCGGCAACGCCAGCGTCTGGCCTTCCAGGGTGGCCTGGAATTCCTGCATCACTTCCAGCAGCGCGCTCTGGGTCTTGGCCGGTGCGCGGTTGATTTCATCGGCCAGCAGCAGATTGGTGAAGACCGGGCCCTTGCGCACCCGCAGCCGCCCCAGGCCGCCGCCGGTGTCGTCCAGCACGCTGTGGCCGATGACGTCGGCCGGCATCAGGTCCGGCGTGAACTGCAGCCGCGCATATTGCAGCCGCACCGCTTGCGCCAGCGCCCGGGCCAGCAGCGTCTTGCCCAGGCCCGGCACCCCTTCCACCAGCACGTGACCGGAGGCCACCACGGCGACGAGCAACTGCTCCACCACGGCGGTCTGGCCCACCACGGCCTTGCTGATTTCCTGACGCAGCGCATGCAGCCATTGCGTTGCCAGCTTGAGCTCTTCGGGCTTGATCATTGAGGAGGTCTTTCTTGTTGATGGGTCTGGAGACGGCGGCGCGCCTGTTCAAGAATCTGCAGCCGCGCCGGCAGCTCCGCACGGGTGCAGAACTTGGCGGACAGTGCCGCCAGCAGGTCGTGTTCGGAAACGCCCGTGGCCTGCGCGATGCGACGCGCTCGCTCGGGCAGCGGGTGGCGGGCGTAGTCGACCAGCCGCCGGGCGGCCGTGCTTTCCAGCGCACGCTGCTGCGCCAGCATCAGCGCTTCGCTGCCGTGGCGGTAGAGATAGTGGCCCATGCCGCGCACCTGCTCGGCGATGGAGCGGCGCAGGCGCGGAGGCACCGGCAGGCCGGGACCGAAACGCACGGCGCGACGCCACAGCGCAGCCGCCAGCGCGAGGGCGCCCAGCACCACCGCGATCCAGCCTTGATGCCACAGCCACGGCATCAGCGCTTCCCGTTTCTCGTTCAGGAAGAACCAGACGGTGGCGCCGGGTTCGACTTGCAGGGCCGAGGTCAGCAGCACGGCATGGTCACAGTCCAGCAACTGGGTGTCCATGAAGGCGCGCGGGGCGACGTTGAGCACCGTCACCGTGCCTTGGCCCATGTCCACTCGCAGGCCCTGGGTGCCCGGTGCCTGGTGCACCGCCCAGCTCGCGCGGCGGTTGCCGACGATCTTCACCCGCAGGTTGGGCTGGAACAGGCTGCATTGGTTCCAGGCGGACAGCCTGATCATGTCGGAGGCAGCGGCCTGCGATGCCGCCGTCGCCGGGGCGGCTGCGCTGGCGGCCGTCGCGACACCCACGGGCGGGCGTGCGGAGGGCGCAGGCGGCGTGGTTGCAGCGTCCTCTTCGTCGGCCTCGTCTTCATCGGTGGCGCTGTCGTCGTCACAGTCCTCGTCGCATTCCTCGTCGTCTTCCGGCGCGGCTTGGCCCCGCTGGGCCGACGGGACGCTCGGCGCGGCAGCGGGTACGGGGGGAGCGGCCGCACGGGAACCGCTGCGCGGCACTTCATTGACGAACTCGTTCTTGATCGGCACCCATTCATCCAGCGGCGTCTCACGCCAGGTCGATGCCGTCAACAGGACCAGATGACCGCCGTGCTCCACCCAATTGCGCAGTTTCTCGGCGCGGTTCGGGACCACGGACCAGTCGTCCGACAGCATGACCAGCCGGGCCGTCGGCGGCGGCAGCTGTTCCAGCGTGTCCCGATGCTCCGCCGTCGCGCCCAGCTGGCGCAGCAGCTGCTCGGCGACATAGACGGGATTGGTCTTGGCTTCGCCGTGCGCGCCGCGCCAGATGCTGCGTTCGGCCCATTCGGTGTTCTGGGTCAGCCACAAGGCCCCCAGCGCGATCACGATCACAGCCACCAGCCACAAGGCGCGTTCGCGGTTCATGCGGCAGCTCCTTCGCCCAGGTGGGCATCAAAGCCGGCGCAGAGCTGCTCGAAGTCCAGCGGATCCAGGTCTCGACCGGCGTAGGCCACGGTCTGCCAGCCTCCCACCAACCGCGACAGGAACTGGTGGGCGGACGGCGCCAGGCGTGGCTCGGACAGGCTGAGACAGTCGCTTTCGGTGCTGGCGGCACGGATCGGCACCGCATGCACATGCACCAGCCGCGACAACGCGCCGCGATACAGCAGCGACAGGGCCGCCCGCGCTTGACCCTGCTGCCACAGATCGCGGGCGGCGGCGCCAATGCTGTCGGGCAGGCTTTCGGGGCGGATGTCCAGCGAGCCGACATGGGTGGGGGCGACAGCGGCCACCACCGGCGCACCGCCGCGCAGCTTCAGCCACTCGCGCAGCCGCAGCAGCACCCAGACGAACAGCGCGGCGCCGACCAGCCACATGGCGATCCGCAGGCCGGTGCCCAGGTTTTTGATCAGCTCCACCCACCACTCGGCCATCGAGGATTTGGCCGGCTCGTCCTTCTTGCGGGCGTTGTCGTCCTTGAATCGAAGGTAGCGGGTCTTCTCCTGGCCCCCCAGCAGCGGGTCCGCAGCCACGGCCGAGGCGGCGGCTTGCACCTGGCTGGCGGCTACGGGCTTCGGCGTCAGCATCACCACACGGCTTCCGGACTTCTGCGCGGGTTCGCCGTCGCCCGCGTCCGCGGCGTGGGCCTGGGGACTCGGCAGCACCGCCACCGTCATCAGCATCAGGGCGAGCATCAGCGGCAGGACCCGCAGACTTGCAAAACCCTCACGCAAACGCACGGCGGAACTCCTGTTCAACGTCCCACGCCTCCAGCGCCACGCGCCGGTTCAGGTACATCGCAAAACCGGCGGCCACGTAGAAGGGCTCCAGGAACAGCACGACGGCGGTGTAGATGCCGGCCGTCAGCAGGTCCTTGATCACCGCGCGGCCTTCTTCGTTGCCCAGATGCAGCAGCCAATCCATCACCTGGTTGCGGCTGTCCTCCGGGGCCATCCACCACACCAGGCCCAGCAGGCCATAGAGCAGCACGGCCTCGGCATGGGCAAAGGCCACCTGCAAGGCGGTGGCGGCGCCGCGGTTGTCCTTGAGCATCAACGTCGTGCGCTTGCGCCGCCGGCTGCCGGTCTGGCCTTCCAGTTGCTCGATCGGCTGGGTGTAGGCGCGCCAGGGCGAGAAACGTCGCCACAGCAGCGTGCGAAAGAACTGGCCCCCCCACACCATACGGCGGGCGGCCCACAGGTCCGACCAGTGGGTGGCCTGGCCGAACACCGCGCGCGACAGCACGAACAGCAAGGTGCGGTCCATCCAGGGCTTGAGCCAGAAGATCAGGAACACCGGCAGCCAGTCGGCCACCTCCACGGCGCACATCGCCAGGAGGGCCACCGCCAGCAGCACCGGCGCAAAACAGCGCCAAAGCGACCTTGCATGGTGTCGCACCAGCGCCAGGCCCAGGTCGCATGCTTCGTAAGGGCTGCGCGGACGCAGCATGACCGCCAGACCTTCAACCCGCACGATGCATTCCCCGTCCCATCAATCCCAACCACAGCACCACCAGCAGCCAGCACAGTCCGGCCACCAGGAACTTCACCCACGGCTCCACCCAGGCCGCCGAGGACCAGAAGGCTTCGAATCCGGCCGCCACCAGCAGCAGGAAGAAGGCTGCGTAGATGATCGGAATCGACTCTCGCGCGGCGACCTTCAGGGCCTCCAGCCGGCTGCGCCGACCCGGCGAGAGCCAGCTCAGCCCGATGCGCAGGCCCGCAGCCCCGGACAGCACGATGCCGGTCAGCTCGAAGGCCGAGTGAGTGGCCACGAAGGGCCAGAAGTTGTGGCCCAGGCCGTCGCGCTGCAGGTAACCGGCCACGGTGCCGATCTGCAGGCCGTTGAACAGCAGCACGAAGGCGCTGCCCACGCCGGCCAGGATGCCGGCGCCGAAGCAACGAAGTCCGATGCCGATGTTGTTGAAGATGTAGTAGCCGAACATCTGCCAGTCGGTGCTGGCTTCGCGCAGGCGGCCCACGGCGGAACTGCCGTCCGCGTACATGGAGGACATCCGTCGCAGCTGCTGGGCGTCCATCACCCGCAGCGCGAAGTCCGGCGTCAGCCAGGCCATCAGGAAGCTGATGACCAGCGGCACGGTGAACAGCAGGAAGGCCAGCAGCACATAGCGGCGCTGGTCGCGGACTGTCTGCGGCAGCTTGACGCGCAGCAGATGGCCCAGCGCGGCCAGGCCATAGTCCTGCCGGCGATAGAGGATGCGGTGCGCGTCTTGCGCCAACGATTCCAGCCGCGCCATCAGATGGATGGGATACGCACGGGACTGCGCCAGCGCCAGGTGCTCACAGACGCGCCGGTAGCGGGAGGCCAGCAGGGCGCCGTCCACCGGCTTGCCGGCCTCGGCCACCTTCAACTGCTCGGCCAGAGCGTCCCACATGCCGCCATAGTCGGCCTCGAAACGGATCGGGGTCATCAGCGCTTTCCCATCAACCACTGGGCGACGCCCAGCAGGCGCTCGGACGGGCTGCGAGGCGCTTCATCCGGGGCCGGTGCCGGCAGCACGGAGGTGGCCAGCAGGGCCAGTTCCTCGAAGCGCTGCGGTGTCAGGCGCCGGGCACGACCGGCCCAGGCGCGGATGGCGGCCTGTTCCTGCGGGTTCAGCGGCCGGGCAGGTGCCAGGCTGGGGGCTTGGGGCGGCACGTCATGCAGCACGACCGGGGCCGCATAGACCACGAGGGTGCCGGCCGCCAGGTCCCCCAGACGCTTGCACTCGCGGTTCAGCAGCAGGGTGATGATGCCGAAGGCATACCCCAGCGGCAGGAAATCGGCCGCGCGCAGCAGGTTGCGGGTGACGGACGCCGCGGGCGTGATCGGCAGGCCGGTGTCCATCACCACCCGCAGGCCGAAGATCCGTTTGCCGGGCGTGGCGGCGGCGCGGCCCAGCTCGAAGAAGATGGGGTAGATCCACTCGACCGCGAACATGGCGATGAGCAGCAGCCCGATGCCCATGCGGCCCAGCGGCGCCAGCGCGAGCGCCAGGCCGGCATCGATCAGCAGGCGGATCAGCAGGTCCACCAGGAAGGCCATGCTGCGCGAGACCAGTCCGGCCGGGCGCAGCGACAGCACGATGCCCTCCGGCGTCTCGACCGGCGCGAGCGTGTCGACCCGCAGGTCGGAGACGGCAACGGTCACGCTCAGGCTTTGATGACTTTCGTATCAGCGATGGTGTCGTGCAGACACTGGCGCGAGCTGCGGAAAATCAGCAGCGAATCGATGATGCCGTAGAGGGAAGAGAGGACGAAGCTGATGGAGGTCAGGTAGCCCACGCCGTAGCGCAGGCCCAGCAGGCGGGCAGCACTGGCCGGGCTGCCGTCTGTGCGCACGATGCGGATGCCGCAAAGCATCTTGCCCAGGGTCTGGCTGCGTTGCACCAGGCACCATCCTTGCACCACCAGGAACAGCGGGTAGCCGACGAGCAGTGCGCCCACGTTCAGGGCGAAGAAGCTTTCGTCCTTCGGGGTCAGCAGGGCATTGACGACCGGCACATTGGTCAACGCCCAGGCCAGCGCGGCCAGGATGAGGCCATCCACAATGGCCGCCAGCAGGCGCGTTCCGCGGTCCGCCAGGACCGGGTCGTTGGTTCCCGTCACGTCTTCGACGTGCGCTTGCGGTGCCGCAAATCGTTGGTCTGCACTTCCCGACATCTCAACTCCCTCGAATGTTTGTTGGGGCGCATTCTGTCAGTGAAGGCAGGCGCCCGCCATGGGTGAAGATGCGCAAAACGCTCACCACTCCGGGGGATTGAGCAGCGCTCTTTCATAGGCGCTGTTGATGGGTTTGTGCAGGAAGTCACGAATGGCAGGGCCCGCGCGTGGGTCACCGGCGGCCCATCGTGCGGGCGCCTCGTCCGCTGGCGAAGGCTCGCCATGCAGGGGCTCTTGCACAATGTCGGCTCCCAACCGAGAGACCGCCATATGCCGACCTTGCGCGTAGAACTTTTTGAAGGCCGCACGCCGGAACAGAAGGCCGAATTGGCCAAGGAACTCACCGCCGCCTGTGTGCGGGTGCTGGGCGGCAGTCCGGATGCGGTGGATGTGCTGTTCTTCGATGTCGCTCGCCAAAATTGGGCCACCGGGGGGGTGCTTTGGAGCGATAAGCAGAAATGATGGATCCCGCCGGGAGGCGGGATCCATGCAAACGGGCGCCCTGCGGGCGGGCCGGGGCCTGTTTGCTCCATGTCCTCCGTCGCCTTCGGCTCCTCCCCCTTGACTTCCGCAAACAGGCCCCGGCCCGCCCGCAGGGCGCCCGTTTGCATGGATGAGCATCTAACGGAGAGCCTGCCCCGGCTTAGGGCTTGGCCTTCAGGTCGAAACGGTCCAGGTTCATGACCTTGGTCCAGGCCGCAACGAAGTCAGTGACGAACTGCGATTCGCCGTCGCTCGAGGCGTAGACCTCCGACAAGGCACGCAGTTGCGCATTTGAGCCGAACACCAGGTCAGCCAATGTCGCGGTCCAGCGCACTTCCTGAGTCTTGCGGTCGCGGCCTTCGAACACACCGGCCTGAGACTCGGACTTCTGCCAGGCGGTGCGCATGTCCAGCAGATTCCTGAAGAAGTCCGGCGTCAGCTGGCCCGGGCGCTGGGTGAAGACGCCCAGTGAGGATCCGCCGTAGTTGGCGCCCAGCACGCGCAGGCCGCCCACCAGCACGGTCATCTCCGGCGCCGTCAGCGTCAGCAGCGCCGCCCGGTCGATGAGGGCGGTCGCCGCGCTCGGCGTGGGTCCGACGCGGAAGTAGTTGCGGAAGCCGTCCGCGGCCGGTTCCAGCACCTTGAAGGAGTTGACGTCGGTCTGCTCCAGCAAGGCGTCCATGCGACCCGGCGTGAATGGCACCGTGACCGGGTGTCCGGCATTGCGTGCCGCCGCTTCCACCGCGGCCGAGCCGCCCAGCACGATCAGGTCGGCCAGCGAGATCTTCTTGCCGCCGCTTTGCGCTGCATTGAACTGCTTCTGGATCTCGGTGAGCGTGGACAGCACCTTGGCCACCTCGGCCGGCTCGTTCACTTCCCAATCCTTTTGCGGCGCGAAGCGGATGCGAGCGCCGTTGGCGCCGCCACGCAGGTCGGTGCCACGGAAGGTGGAGGCGGAAGCCCAGGCGGTCTTGATCAGCTGCTGCGGCGACAGGCCGGAGGACAGCAGAGTCTTCTTCAGCGCGGCGATGTCGGCGTCGTTCACCAGCGCGTGATCGACCGGGGGGATGGGGTCCTGCCAGACCAGGTCTTCCTTGGGCACCAGCGGGCCCAGGTAGCGGGTCTTCGGGCCCATGTCGCGGTGGGTCAGCTTGAACCAGGCACGGGCAAAGGCGTCGGCGAACAGGGCCGGGTCGGCCATGAAGCGGCGGGAGATCTTTTCATAGACCGGGTCCACCCGCATCGCCATGTCAGCCGTGGTCATCATCGGCGCGTGACGCTTGCCAGGGATGTGGGCATCGGGCACGGCGTCCGCCCCGGCGCCGTTCTTCGGCCGCCATTGATGGGCCCCGGCCGGGCTCTTCGTCAGTTCCCATTCATAGCCAAACAGGGTCTCGAAGTAGCTGTTGTCCCACTGGATCGGCGTGGGAGTCCAGGCGCCTTCAATGCCGCTGGTGATCGTGTGGGCTCCGATGCCGCTCTCGTACTTGCTCTTCCAGCCCAGGCCCAGTTCTTCGATGTTGGCGCCTTCCGGTTCGGCGCCCACGTGATGGGCCTCGCCAGCGCCGTGCGCCTTGCCGAAGGTGTGGCCGCCGGCGGTCAGGGCCACGGTCTCTTCGTCATCCATGGCCATGCGGGCAAAGGTCTCGCGGATGTCGCGGGCGGAGGCGGCCGGGTCGGGGCGACCATTCGGGCCTTCCGGATTCACGTAGATCAGGCCCATCTGCACGGCCGCCAGCGGATTGGCCAGTTCGCGGTCGCCGCTGTAGCGTTCGTCGCCCAGCCAGGTGGACTCGGGGCCCCAGTCGATCGGTTGCGGTTCCCAGATGTCTTCCCGGCCACCGGCAAAACCGAAGGTCTTGAAGCCCATCGATTCCAGGGCCACGTTGCCGGCCAGGATCATCAGGTCGGCCCAGGACAGCTTGCGGCCGTACTTCTGCTTGATCGGCCACAGCAGGCGCCGGGCTTTGTCCAGGTTGCCGTTGTCCGGCCAGCTGTTGAGCGGGGCGAAGCGTTGCTCACCGGAACGGGCGCCGCCGCGACCATCGAAGATGCGGTAGGTGCCGGCGGAGTGCCAGGCCATGCGGATGAAGAAGGGGCCGTAGTGGCCGTAGTCGGCCGGCCACCAGTCCTGGGAGTCCGTCATCAGGGCGTGCAGGTCCTGGATGACCGCGTTCAAGTCCAGGGTCTGGAACTCCCGGCGGTAGTCGAAGTCCTCCACCATCGGGTCGGAGAGTTCGGAATGCTGGTGCAGGAGCGCCAGGTTGAGCGCGTCCGGCCACCAGTTGCTGTTGGTGCGGGGCGTCTTGGGCTTGTCGTGCGCAACGGGGCACTTGGCTTCAGTGGTCATCGGGCTTCTCCTCGGTGAGTGGCGGGCTCAGCATCCCGCACATCGGTGACACATCAGTGATGCAGGCGAGGGGGCAGGTTACGACGACGAACTTGCGTTGTGACCACAACAGTTTCAATGGCGGCGATAGCGACAGGGGTTAGCCGACAAAGACGCGAAACGGCTCATCGGATGAGCCGTAAATCTCGATATTCGGCTCATGATGTGAGCCGAATATTCAAGGAATCGGCTCATTTCTTGAGCCGATTCGGCTAATATGCGGCTCATGTACATCTGGCAGCGGCCTGACTGGCCGAGTTTTCGCTTTGACAGCACCGCGGCGCTTCCCGAACTGGCTGAGGCACATCGGGCGCTGGGCGAACTGGAAGGCCAAGCCCATGCCATCGGCATGGATGCTGCCAACCAGGTGACGCTGGATGCTTTCTCCAAGGAAGTGGTGGCCACTGCCGCCATTGAAGGGGAAGCGCTGGCCGCCGAGGTCGTCCGGTCCTCCGTCATGCGGCGCCTGGGGCTCTCGGACGAAGGCGTGGCCGACCGGCATGTGGACGGCCTGGTGGACATCGTCAACGACGCGGTGACCGCCCTCGACCAGCCCCTGGATGAAGATCGTCTTTGCCGCTGGCAATCGGCCTTGTTCCCGGGAGGCACGTCCGGCATCGTGCGCATTGCCGTGGGGCGCTATCGCGACCATGAGGACCCGATGCAGATCGTCAGTGGCCAGCCCGGTCGGGAGGTCGTGCACTATCAGGCCCCGCCGTCCCACGCCGTGCGGGCGGAAATGGAACGTTTCCTGGCCTGGTTCGCCGACACGACGCCGTCCAGGCTGCTTACGTCTGATCGGGTGGCCACGCCGCTGGATGGACTGGCCCGTGCCGCCATCGCGCATCTCTGGTTTGAAAGCATCCATCCGTTCGAGGACGGCAATGGCCGGCTGGGCCGTGCAGTGATGGATCTGGCGCTGGCCCAGCACCAGGGCGGCTCCGTGCGGCTCTACAGCCTGTCGGGGCAGTTGCTCGCGTCCCGCAAGGCGTATTACGACCAGCTCAACCAGGCCCAGCGCGGCGATCTGGATGTGACGGCCTGGATCCGGTGGCTGGTGCAGCAGTTCGCGGCGGCCTGTCGGCACGCCACCGGCGTCATCCGAAGCGCCCTGGTCAAGCGCGCCTTCTGGGACCAGCATGCCCACCAGATGACGCAGGAGCGGCAGCGCAAGGTCGTCCAGCGTCTTCTGGACGACGGCGATGGCGGCTTCCAGGGCGGGCTCAATGCCGACAAATACATGAAGATGACAGGCACCTCCAAGGCGACCGCCACCCGGGACCTGATGGCGCTGGTGGCGGCGGGCGTGCTCCGGTCGTCGGGTGCAGGGCGCGCCGTTCGCTACTACGTGAACGTGCCGGGCTGGACGCACGGCATCGATCAGTCCTCCACCGCGCCGCCCGCCGACAGCTCGGCCCAGTCCAGTTCCTGAATCAGCACCCGGTAGGCGTGGTCGCCGATCACGTCCTGCTCCCGCAGCTCGACCGCTTTCTGGCGCGCCACCTCGATCGCCTGGCGGCGCAGCGGGCCGCCGGGCACTTCCTCCAGGGGCGTCTCGCCCCGGTCCTTGGCATTCATGTCCACCACCGCCTGGTATTCCTTGCGCAGCAGGGCCGCCGGAAACGAGGTGTCGTTTTCAATCGAGGCCAGCAGCGCCTGGTAGATTTGGATGCGCCCGTTGCGGACCTCCTGCCCGACCGGGTCGTTGTCTTCCATGCGCAGCCAGCGGATCAGCGGCTTGAGGGTGAAGCCCTGCATCACCAGCGTGCCGAAGACGACGCCGAAGGCGCTGAGCAGAATCAGGTCGCGATACGGGAAGGGTGACCCATCCGGCAGGCGCTCCGGCACGGCAAAGGCCGCTGCCAGCGTGACGATGCCCCGCATGCCGGCCCAGGACAGCACCATGCCCCCGGCCCAGGCCGGATGCGTGCGAGCGCTGTCCGCCAGCGCGCCGTGCCGCGAGGTGAAGGCACTGTAGGTCATCACCCAGGCCACCCGGGCCGCGATGGTCACGCCCAGCACGACGGTGGCGAAGATCAGCGCCTCCTCATGGGTGCCGGAGGCGCCCAGCCGCTGCCAGATCGGTCGCAATTGCAATCCGATCAGCACAAAGGCAAAGGCATTGAGCACAAAGACCACGGTCTCCCACACCGCAAAGATGGGCACCCGCAGTCGAGCCGGAATGGTGGTGCCGCCGCCGCGCGAGCTGGTCATGGCAAAGGCCACCATGGTCAGGATGCCGGACAGCCCCAGCTTCTCCGCCACGATCCACACGCCGAAGGTGCAGCAGAACTGGATCACCAGCGCGGTCGGGGCATGGGCGCTGTGCCGGGTGAGTGGACGCAGCAAATAGCCGAACACCACACCGGCCACCACGCTGCCCACGACGGTCATCAGCAGGATGGGCGCCAGGGTGCCTGGACCCGGCATGCCGGCCATCACCGTCATCAGGGCCAGCCGGTAGATCAGCAGGGCGCTGGCATCGTTGAGCAGGCTTTCGCCCTCCAGGACATTGAGCACCTGGTAAGGCAGGCGCAGCTGCCGCATCACGGCCGTGGCGGCCGCCGCATCGGGCGGTGCCACGATGGCGCCCAGCACCACCGCCACGGGCCAGGGCATGTCGGGAATGAGCCAGCGGCTCACCACCGCCACCACCACCACGGTGGTCCCCACGGCCGCCAGCACCAGGCCCGCCACCGGCCGCCAGTTGGCCTTGAGGTCGCGCTTGGAGGCGTCGTAGGCAGTGTCCATCAGCACCGGCGCCACAAAGAGCGCCAGGGCCAGTTCAGGGTCCAGCGTCCAGGTCGGGCTGCCCGGCCAGAACGCCAGGGCCATGCCGCCCAGCGCCAGCAAGGCCGGTGCTGGCGCGCCGAGGCGCCGCGCCAGCATGGCCAGCAGCGCGGCCCCCAGGAGCAGGGCGATGATCCATTCGAAGGTGTGCATGAGCGCCGTTCGGAGCGGCCCGTGCGGGCCGCGTGCGCCTCTTGGGCAAGAGGGGTGCCGCCCCGTCATGAAGCAACGCCATAATCCGCCCGACTCCTGTTCGCCAAGCCTGTCGGAGGCTCTGGCTTCCGGGCCGCGGGGCATCCCCGTGGCATCGCATTGAGTGACGCATTCCGGCGCGAGATCCGCCTTGCGCTTCGCGCAACACAGAACTCGCAGGACCGGCTCGTTGGCAGACGGGAGTCACCTTTTTGGCGCGGCGGCAGTCCGAACCGGCCCGTCCCTGTTGACTTGCCCTCGACCGTCATGACTTCCTCGGCGTCCCTGACCTATCCCCGCTGGATTGCGCTGGCGCTGGCCCGCGCCTTCCAGACGGACGACGACGCGCCGGGCGGTCGCAGCCCCCAGGCGCTGCTGGGCCGGGGCATGGCCTGCGTCGGTGAGGAGCACCGGCGTTGGCTGCTGCCGCTGTGCCAGCACCTGGCGAGCTTGAGCGCACCCGTCTGGCTCGGCATGACGCCGCGCACCCTGGCCGAGCATCTGGATCAGCGTCCTGAATTCTTCGACGCTTGGGATCCCGCGGGTCCGCGCCTGCAGGTGCGTCGGCTGTTGCTGCGCCCGGCCCGCATGACGCCGCCGCCCTTTGCGCTGGAAGATCTGCCCCTGCCTGCCTGGCACACCGTGGCGGACCTGGCGGCCGGATTGGGGATCGACCTGTCGATGCTGGACGTGCTGGCCGGACCCGCACAGCGCTATCGGGAGGCGGAGGCACGGCCTCATCGTCCCCATGTGCAGGCCATTCGCCACTACCGCGCCGTGCTGGTGCCCAAGCGGCGGGGCGGCCTTCGTTTGATCGAGGCGCCGATGCCCGCGCTCAAGGCGGTGCAGCGACGTTTGCTGCGCAGCCTGCTGGACCTGGTGCCGGTGCATGAAGCCGCCCATGGGTTCGTCGCGGGACGCAATGTGGCCAGCCACGCCGGGCTGCATGCCGGGCAGGACTGGGTGTTCCGCTTTGACCTGCAGGACTTCTTTCCCGGCATCGGTGCGGCCCGCATCCGGGCCCTGTTCCGCACGCTCGGCATGGAGGAAGCGGTGGCCGAATACCTCACCACGCTCTGCACCGTTCGCACGCCGCGAGCGGTCCGGGAGCGTCTGCAGGATGACGGCGGCTTGACGTGGATCGACACCCGCCGGCTCGCCGCTCCCCACCTGCCGCAGGGCGCCCCCACCTCGCCCCAGCTCGCCAACCTCTGTGCCTTCCGGCTGGACCTTCGCCTGGACGGCCTGGCGGCGCGATTTGGCGCGCAGTACTCCCGCTATGCCGACGATCTGGTCTTCTCCGGCGCCGGCACACCGGCGCTGGATGCGGTCACCCTGCATGCCTGGGTGAAGGCCATCGTGGAAGAGGAGGGCTTTCGGCTGCGCCCGGACAAGACCCGCTTGATGCGCGCCGGCGGCCGGCAGACGGTGACAGGCCTGGTCGTGAACGAGACCCCGCACATCGCGCGCGCCGACTACGATCGCCTGCGCGCCGAGATGCATCGCCTCGGCCGCGAGCCCGCCGTGGACCTGTCGCTGCGGGCGCCCCTGCTGGGCCGGCTGGCCTGGGCGCGTCAGTTCGTGGCGCCTACCCGCGCAGCCAAGCTGCAGCGCCTCTTCGATGCCATTTCCTTCGTTCAGTAGACTCCCCGCATGATCACCGTTCACCACCTCAACAATTCCCGCTCGCAGCGGGTGCTGTGGCTGCTTGAAGAGCTGGGCCTGCCCTACGAAATCAAGCACTATCAGCGCGACCCGCAGACGATGCTGGCACCCCCCGAACTGCGAAGGGTGCACCCCCTGGGCAAGTCGCCGGTCATCACCGACGGCGAGCTGGTGATCGCCGAATCGGGCGCCATCCTGGAATACCTGGTGGACCGGTATGGCGAGGGACGCTTCAAGCCGGCTCCCGGCACCCCCGAGGCGCTGCGCTATCGCTACTGGATGCACTATGCCGAAGGCTCGGCCATGCCGCCGCTGCTGCTCAAGCTGGTCTTCGACCGCATAGAGTCCGGCCCGGTCCCGTTCTTCATCAAGCCGATTGCCAAGGCGATTGCGGGCAAGGCGAAGTCGTCGTTTGTGCTGCCGCAGATCGCCAACCACATGAACTATCTGGAGGCGGAGCTGGGCAAGAGCGAATGGTTTGCCGGAGCGTCGTTCACCGCGGCCGACGTGCAGATGAGCTTCCCGCTGGAAGCGGCGGCGGCGCGGGGCGGTGAAGCGGCGCGGCAGCCGCGCATCACGGAGTTTCTGGCACGCATCCATGCCCGGCCGGCCTACCAGCGTGCGCTGGAAAAAGGCGGACCTTACGCCTTGCTCGGCAAGTCCTGAGTGACAGAGGGCTGACGGGCGGTGCGCGGTTCCTATGAGCAGGCACGCGCGGATGGAGACTGACTACACTGCCGGGCCCTGCTGACCTCCCTGGTGCCCTGTTCCGGCGCCGCGCCCCATGCAAGCCCTGCTCGACCACATTGCCACCCTGGACCGACCGACTCAGGCGGTGCGCCTGTTCCACGGCCGTGGTGGCCGTTATCCCGGTCATGAGCAATGGGCCCTGGATGCCTTCCCGCCGGTGCTGCTGCTGACCAGTTTCGCGCCCGTGCCCGACGAGCAGTTGCAGACCCTGGATGCCGCCCTGCACCGCCGCTGGGCCGAGATCGCCCCGGGCGAACCGCTGAACTGGGTGTTCCAGCAGCGCGATGAATTCCGGGTGACCAACCGCCTGATGGCCGGCCAGGTGCCCGACCCGCATGAGGTGGACGAAGACGGCACCCGCTTTGGCGTGCATCTGCTGCATGGGCAGAACCACGGCTTCTTCCTGGACATGGCGCAAGGCCGCCGATGGGTGCGGCAGTGGGCCCAGTCACGTCCTGGCGGCAAGGTGCTCAACCTCTTTGCCTACACCTGTGCCTTCTCGGTGGTGGCCTTGCAGGCGGGAGCCTCGGAAGTGGTCAATGTGGACATGGCCTCCGGGGCGCTGTCCATCGGACGGCGCAATCATCAGCTCAATGGCGTGTCGCAGGGGGCCCAGTTCCTGGCGCACGACATCTTCAACTCCTGGGCCAAGATCCGCCGCGGCGGTCCCTACGACCTGGTCATCATGGACCCGCCCAGCTTCCAGAAAGGCAGCTTCGTGGCGACCAAGGACTATGCGCGCCTGATCCGGCGCCTGCCCGAGCTGGTGGCGCCGGAAGGGCAAGCCCTGGTGTGTCTGAACACGCCCAAGCTGGACACGCAGTTCCTGCGTGACCTCATCCGCACCGAGGCGCCGGACTTCGACGTCGTGGAGCGGCTGCCCAACCCTGCCGCCTTCGAGGATGTGGATCCGGAGCGGGCGCTGAAGGTGCTGGTGGTGCGACCCGCCGCCCCGCGCTCATAACATCGCCAGGCCCGTATCGCCGAAGCGGCTTTCGGGGAAGCCCTGCGCGGCCAGGGCGGTCAGCTCGGCCAGTTCCTCATAGGAGCGGGCCTTCTGCAGCACCGCCATCTGCCCCAGGGACGCCGCGGCCGCCTCGAGCTCTTCCGACACAAAACCGGTGGTCACCACGATCGGCAGCGACGGGTCGATCGCCCGCGCCGCCACCGCCAGCTCCGCACCGTTCATGTTGGGCATGTTGAAGTCGGTCACCAGCACCTGGAAGCGGCCGGGCGTGGACTGCATGGCCGCCAGGAACTCGTCCGGCGACGCAAAGGCCGTGACCGCAAAACCGGCCTTGAGAAGCAACTGCTCGACCATCATCAGCACGATCGGGTCGTCGTCCACATAGGCCACCGGCTCGCCATGACCGGGGCGCATCGCTTCCTGCAGGGCCTCGACCTTGACCGGCCCCTGGGATTCCACCACGGGCAGGTAGACCATGAAGCAGGTGCCGACGCCCGGTGTGGAGCGCACATCGATGGCGCCGCTGTGCGCGTCCACGATGCCGTGCAGCATGTGCAGGCCCAGGCCGGTGCCCTGGCCGCGCGGCTTGGTGGTGAAGAAGGGCTCGAACAGGCGCGCCTTGATGGCCTCGGTCATGCCCACGCCGTCGTCTTCCACGCACAGCTCCGCATATTGCGTGGGCGCCAGTTGCCCGATGGTGCAGACCCGCGGCGTATGCACAGTGACGCAGCGCAGCCGGATGTGGATGGTGCCCTGGCTGCCTTCCATCGCCTGCCAGGCATTGGTGCAGAGATTCAGCACCAACTGCTGCATCTCCGACGGACTGACGGTGGCCACGCAGGACTCGTCGCCCAGGTCCACCTGCAGCCGCACCGACGAGGGCAGGGTGGCCTTGAGCAGGTCCACCGCCTCGCGCACCAGCGGCTGCAGCGGCTGGCGACTGAATTCCTCGCCGCCGCCCCGCGCGAAGGCCAGGATGCGCTCGACCAGTTCCCGTGCCCGGGAACCGGCGCGGCGGATCTGGTCCATGTGCCCGCGCAGCGGCGAGCCGGCGGGGGCGTCATCGGCCACCATGCCGGCGTGACCCAGGATGGCGGCCAGGATGTTGTTGAAATCGTGGGCGATGCCGCCGGCCAGGGTGCCCAGGCTCTCCATCCGCTGGGCGCGCAGCAGCTTGTCTTCCAGCTGCTGGCGGGCGGCTTCATCGGCCTTGCGGCTGGTGATGTCGATCAGCAGGACGATGGCCCCGTCCTCGCAGGGGAAGGCGCGGAACTCGAACCACTTGTCCAGGCGTTCGATGTGGTCCTCGAAGGCGTAGGGCCGGCCCGCCAGCAGGGCAGGACGCGCTTCACCGTCCAGCCGCTGCAGGGCGCTGGCGGGGAAACACTCGTGATAGGGACGCCCCACCAGGGAATGGCGCGAACGCTGGGTGGCATGTTCAAAGGCGGTGTTGACGAACTCCACCATGCCGTCCGAGCGCAGCAGGATCAGCGCATCGGTGAGGTATTCGAGGGCGGCCAGCAGCTTGTCACTCAGCGGCCGCTCCCGGGCCAGCGAGACGCAGCGCGCCGTGGCGTCCAGATAGGTCTGCACCGTCTGCGTGGCGGTGTGGAAGGCGCGCATCTCGTCGCGGGTGAGCGTGCGGGGCTGCGCGGCCATGACCCGCAGCTGGGCCGAGGCATGTTCCCAGTCCACGTCCAGCGCGGCCAGCACTTCGCCTGCGGAGCCCTGACCGCGGGCCACCACCTGACCGTCCCACACCAGTTCGCAGGCCTGCGCACCGCAGGCCTGGGCCACGCTGTCCAGCAGCGCCGTGAGAACGCGTGGGTCGCCTGGAACGACGCGCGCAAGCATGCAGCCCCTTTCAAGAGGTCATTGGGAGAACAAAAGATGCCAAGAGACGCGAGTTCTACGCCGTACGCGGCGGAGCAATTCGCGGGCCCGCTGCCGCGAATCCGGGACAGCGGCGAACCGTGGAAATACCTAATAGCCGATTGTCCGTATCGCCGCCTTCCGGAATCCAGAAGGGTGTAAGCGGAGGTGACAAGGCTGTTCGTGAATCGGTCGGGTGTGCCGATTGAGAGAAGTGGCTCCACGAGAACGCTGCGGATGCCGAGTGTTGTCAGGCCATTCCGGTGGCGATGGCGCACTTATATCCAACCCGCTGCGACGGTGTGGTGCGTGCAGTGCCAAGCCTGTGCAAGCTGGACCACACGTCTGTGGTGCATGCGGCGCCTTGGCAGTGCAGACGGCGGCGTGTCACTGATTCATGCGCAGCAAGGCAGCGACAGGATCCAGCGCCGGACATCGCCGGGCATCGCCGGACAGAGGCTGTCAAATTTGGCGACACCCTGATCCGGCGACGGAGGCGCGCCACTGCGCGACCTCCGTGTCCCCTGGCCTTACTTGGTGGTGGTCGAACCGGGCTTGGGTGCCGGCTTCTTGGCGGCCGGCTTGGCGGCCGGCTTGGCTGCGGGCTTGGCCGCAGCCGCATCCGCTTCCTGCGACGCAGCGGTCGTGCCGCCCGACACGCCCAGTCGGCCGCCGGTGCCCAGGCCGCCCTTGACCTGCTGCGCCTTGTAGTTGCGCAGGGCCTTGACCATCTGGTTGAAGGAGTCGGCAAACGCCGCCGTCACCACCTTGCCGGCCGGGGTCTTGGCATAGGCGCCGCCGCCCACTGCGGTGTTGGCGAACAGGCCGCCGCCCAGCACGCCGAAGTCAAAGTTCTTGGCGGTGCCTTCAGCCGCGGAGATCTGCACGCCCGAGCGGTTGTCCACCAGCAGCAGCGTGGTGGAGGCTTCGTTCTGGTTGACACTGGCGGCCACGGCCGTGATCAGGCCGATGGCGCCGGTCCCGATGCCGCCACCGCCACCACCGGTCTTGCCGGAGAACTGGACTTCGGGGCTCAGCGTGTAGTCGGCCGCCACGATCTGGCCCTGGCCGAAGTTGCTGCCGGCACGGGTTTCGCCCGACTGCATCAGGGCGCGTTCACGTTCCATGTTGGCGAAGGCCTTGCCGCGTTCCACCACCACGAAGCAGTTGCTCTGCTGGACCATCAGCCGGATGACCGGCAGGGTCGAGCCCAGTTGACGCTCACGCATCTGCGACCACCACGGTGCGGCCGGATCTTCGTACAGGGCCAGGGTGCCCAGGGATTCGTCGCAGTGTTCCAGCTTGGAGTTCTGGTTTTCGGCGGTGGAGCCCCCGGCAGCGCCGGAGACGGTGCCCTTGTTCTCGCCCATGGTCGGCGCGGTGGCCAGGCAGCCGGCCAGCAGCAGCGGCGAGAGCAGGAGAGCGGGCGTCAGGACCGACCGGGCCAGGGGAGCAAGGACTGCGGACATAGGATTCCTCCAGAGGGGTTCTTCAGGGAACAGGGAACAGAGAACAGGCGAAAGGACGGCGGGGGCAGCCCAGGGGCCACCGCGCCGAGGGATCAGTGAGGGTGGGAAACGGCGTCAGGGCGCTGGCGTGGCGGGCGCAATGCCGTAATAACCACCGACCGGCTGGCCATGCGGATTGCCGATCCAGATGCTGGTGCCGAAGACGTCTGCGCAGCCGCCCCAGGCGATTTCGGTGCCTTTGGGCTCCTTGCTGCCGGTCTGGGTGTAGAGCGTCACGGTGCTGTCGGACGGGCCGATCGTGTAGCAGACCCGGGCCCAGACGGCACGCGGCGCATCGGTCAGGACCGACGCCGCCGACTCGGTGATGCCGTCCGACGCCTTCACCACCCACTTGGTGCCGCGATTGGGCCCCGGGTTGTAGCTGAAGACGTAAGGCACCTGGGCCAGCACGCCGCAGGACACCGCGGTCAGCGCCGCCGCCCACCAGACTCGCAAGGGAATACACATGGTCTTCTTGCCCGAATTGCTTTTAGTTGCAAAGAAGTTTAGGGACGCACCACAAAAAAGCATTAGGACGAAGGTCACATTGCGGGGGATGGCGGACCCTGGGGTGTGGCGGCGCTGCGACGACGGTTTCATCAAGTTTTGTGACCGTTTCGGCATCGGCGGGTCCGGAGTCGGGGTAAACCACGGGCTGTCGCTGGATCCGTCCGGCATGCGCCCGTGCGGCGATGGCGTCGGCTTGCAGGCAGGGTGGGGTGACCTCAGTTAAGGGTCCTTGCACGGATCGCCCCCGTCTTTTCCCTCCATTCCGAGAATTCCATGTCAAGTCTGTTTTCCCCTTTCACCCTGAAGAGCGTCACCTTGCGCAACCGCATTGCCGTGCCGCCGATGTGCCAATACAGCGCCGACAACGGCTTGATCAATGACTGGCACCGCGCCCATTACGCCGGCCTGGCGCGTGGCGGGTCGGGACTGGTGATCGTGGAAGCCACCGGCGTCCTGCCGGAAGGTCGCATCACGCCGGGATGCGTGGGCCTGTGGAGCGACGAGCACGCCCAGGGTCTCGCGGAGATCGCGGCCTCCATCAAGGCGGCCGGTGCCGTGGCCGGCATCCAGATCGCGCATGCCGGGCGCAAGGCCAGCGCCAACCGTCCCTGGGAGGGCGACGACCATATTCCCGCTGGCGACCCCCGGGCCTGGACCCCGATGGCGCCGTCCGCCGTGGCCTTCGGCAAGCATCTGCCGCGGGTGCCGCAGGCGATGACGGTGGAAGACATCCAGCGCGTGCAGGACGCCTTCGTGGCCGCGGCCCGCCGCGCGCGCGACGCCGGTTTCCAGTGGCTGGAACTGCACTTCGCGCACGGCTATCTGGCGCAGAGTTTCTTCTCGGTGCATGCCAACCAGCGCACGGACGCCTACGGCGGCAGCGCCGCCAACCGCGGCCGCTTCCTGCTGGAAACGCTCAAGGCGGTACGCCAGGTGTGGCCGGAGTCGCTGCCGCTGACGGCGCGTTTCGGCGTCATCGAATTTGACGGCCGTGATGAAGAGACGCTGGCCGAAGCCATCGGGCTGACGCGCCAGATGCGAGACGAAGGGCTGGACCTGCTCAACGTCAGCGTGGGCTTCTCCACGCCGGATGCGCAGATCCCCTGGGGCCCGGCCTTCCTCGGGCCGATCGCGGAGCGGGTGCGTCGTGAAGCCGGTCTGCCGGTGGCCTCGTCGTGGGGCATCGACACGCCCGAGCTGGCCGAGCATGCCGTCTCGTCAGGCCAGATGGACCTGGTGATGGTGGGACGCGCCCAGCTGGCCAATCCGCACTGGCCGTATCACACGGCCATGAAGCTGCAGCAGGACCGTCCGGCCTGGGTGCTGCCCGCGCCTTATGCCCATTGGCTGGAGCGCTATAAGTCCGCGTCCGCCTGAGGCCAGTCGGCACGGCAGCGCGGTCAGCAGGGCCGGTGATGTCGTGAAGATCAGTAGGTGATGGTCACCGTCACCGTGTCGCTGTAGTCGCCCGGCACCGCCTGCGCCACCGAGGGCAGGCGGCCATAGATGGTCAGCTGCTGGGTGTTGCCGCTGCCGGTGCCGGTGTAGACGCTGCTGTTGGTGCCATTGCCCCAGACCTGGCTGCGCGCCGCATCCAGATACAGCTGGTAGGCCAGGCTGTGGGTGCCGCTTTTCATGGCACGCGACCCGAAGGCATTGAGCCCGCCGGCATTGGCGCCGGCGCTCAGTGCGACGCTGTAAGGCGTGGTGCGGGTGCAGGTGACCGCCAGCGTGGTGCTGGCATCGATGGCGCCGGTGGTCTGCAGCGGGTCAATGGCGGTGCCGAAGTTGAGCGTGTTGCCGGAGACATTGCAGGCCACCACGATGGTCGCGCCCACTTCCAGGCTGCCGCTGGCAGTGCTGGGGGCTGCCAGTGCCGGGAGGCACAGGAGGGGGGCGGCGCACAGGGCGGCTGTCAGTCGTGAAGCGGTTGTCAGGAGTCGGAGCACGGGGTTCATGAGAAGGAAGAAGCGGGCTTCTGTCCTGACACCCAGACCTGGGCTGCGAGGCACGTTGAATTGATAAAAAGGATTGGAACGCAAACGTACAGGCGAAGCCATGCCCAATGTCACGGATCGGCCACCCCCAACCGGGGGACAAGCGGGGAATCGACCGACCCGTGTCAAAGTTTGCTGCACTGCGGTGTCAGGCATTGCCGTACAGCGGTTGTCTCCCTGATGAAACGCCGCTGACCCGCAAGCGGCTTGCATTTCAGCGCTGCCGCTTTTAGCCTGCACCTGGACACATCAAGGACGGGCCCATGAGCCCGACCATTTGCCTATGCGTTGGCTCAGTCCTGCATTCAAGGGTATGGCGCTGACGGCGGTTGCGCTGGGTGCCACTGTCATGGCGCACGAGGCGAACGCCGGCACGGTGAACAGCTCGCTCGGATCCTCGGTGCTGGTGACCAGTGCCTGCACGGTCTCCGGCAGCACCCTCAATTTCGGCAATGCCTTGAATCCGGTCAATGCGGGCGCGGTGGACGCCACGTCCACCCTGACTGTGCAATGCACGGCGACCACGCCCTACACCCTGTCGCTCAATGCTGGCGTCAATGCCGGCAGTGCCACGAATTTCGCGGGTCGACTGCTCAAGAGCGGCAGTTACACCCTGCCTTATCAGCTGTATGTGGACAGCGGGCGCAGTTCCGTGTGGGGCAATGGCACCGCAAGCGCCACCTACAGCGGTCTGGGCACCGGCAACACGCAGAGCGTGACCATCTACGGACGCCTGCCCTCGCTCACCGGCATGGCCCCGGGGGTCTATACCGACACGGTCACGGTGACGATCAGTTATTGAGGCCCGCGGTCCCCACCGCGACCAAGGAGGACATCGATGGCGAAACTCGAAGAAGTTCCCGTCACAAGCACCTGGCGCCGGCGCCTGGGCGCGCTGCTCGCTGCCGCAGGGCTGATGACCAGCCTGAGCGTCTGGGCGGCGGACGTCAGCATCATGCCGGTCAATGTGCATCTGGACCGGCAGAACGACCGGGCCACGGTGCAGGTGGTCAACAACGGCAATGACGTGGTGGTGATGCAGGCCGAAGCCATCGCCTGGACCCGTCAGGCCGGACAGGACCTGGATGCGCCGACGCAGGAGCTGATCGTCAATCCCCCCATCTTCACCTTGCAGCCTGGCCAGACGCAGATCCTGCGGCTGGGGCTGCGGCGCACCCCCGACCTGCAGCAGGAGGCCACCTACCGGATGGTGCTGCGGGAAGTGCCGGTGGCCCGGGCCAGCGAGAACCGCGTGTCCGGACAGGTGCGGGTGCTGGTGGCCTTGCGGGTGCCGGTGTATGTGGCGCCCAACCAGGTCCGGCGTGAGCAGACCTGGCAGGTGCAGCGCACCGCCAGCGGCGAGACCGTCGCCACCGTGGCCAACAACGGCAATGTGCATATGAAGGTCAGCGAATTGCGGCTGGCCGGCGCGACGGGCGACAGCAAGGTGCTGGCCGTGTCCGGCGGACAGAGTGTGATCTTTCCCGGCGAGCAGCGCACCTTCCGCATTGCCACCCCGTCCAATCCCTCCGGCACGCTCCAGGTCATGACTGACCAGGGCCTGCAGCATGTCGCGCTGGGCGCGGGCACGCAGTGAGTGGTGGAGCCTGCTGCTGGCCGCGCCCCTGGCAGCGGTCGGACAGACGTCGGCTGAAGACTTGCAGCGCACGCTGGAGCGCCTGGCTGCCGAGCGGGCCGCCGCCGCGCCGCGCTTCGGCGAAACCCTGCTGCTGGGCCTGCGGGTGAACGGCCAGGCCCAACCCCAGACCGTTCGTGCCGTCCGGGTGCCCGAAGGCCTGGCGCTGCCGCAGACGCTCTGGCAGGAGCTGCAGCTGCGCCCCCCTTCGACGCCGCCGCGCATGATCGACAACGAGCTCTTCCTGGTCCTGAGCGATGCGCCAGGCGCGCTGGTGCGATGGCGCATCGAGGAGCTCAGCCAGACCCTGGAGCTGGAGGCCCCGCCGCAGGCCTTTGGCGATCAGAAGATCGAGCTGGACCGGATGGCCACCCAGGTGACCTTGCCGGCCCAACTGGGTCTGTTCACCAACTACGACCTGCAATGGCAGCGCCGCGTGGGTGGCGAGGGCAGCCTGGACGGGCTGGCGGAACTGGGGCTGCTGACCGGGCGTGGGGATCTCAACCATCTGATGCTCTACCGCAGTTCACGCGGCTGGACCCGTCTGGACACCCGCTGGACCTGGGACCGCCCCGAGCAGCTGGCCACGCTGCGGCTGGGCGACGTCATCAGCGATGCCGGCAGCTGGGGGCGGGCGCTGCGCATGGGCGGCGTGCAATGGGCCACGGACTTCAGCCTGCGACCCGGCTTCCTCAGCTTTCCGCTGCCGACCCTCAAGGGCGAGGCCAGCCTGCCCTCCACCGTGGACGTCTTCGTCAACAACAGCCAGCGCTTGCAGGGGCGTGTCCAGCCTGGGCCATTCGACATCAGCGACCTGCCGCTGGTGACCGGCCAGGGCGAGATCCGGACGGTGGTCAAGGACCTGCTGGGCCGGGAGCAGGTGGTGGTGCAGCCCTACTACATCAGCCCGTCGCTGCTCAAGCCGGGCCTCACGGCCTACAGCGTCGAGCTGGGATGGGTGCGGGAGAACTACGGCACCCAGAGCAACCGCTACGGCCAGGGCCTGACCCAGCTGACGTGGCGGCGGGGCATCAACAGCGGCTTCACCGCCGAAGGCCGCGGCGAACTGGCGGCAGATCAGCAGACCGTGGGCGCTTCCGGCCTGTGGCTGCTGCAGGACTGGGGCACGCTCAACCTGTCTGCCGCGGGCAGTCGCAGCCGGGATGCGCAGGCCCGCAGCGGGTGGCTGGGCACGCTGGGGGTGGAACGGCAGGGGTTCGGATGGAGCGGGGCGGTCGAGGTGCGACGGGCCTCGCCGGGCTTTGTGCAGCGGGGACAGCCGGTGTCGCCTCGCTGGAGCGGATCGGCCACCGTGGGGACGCAGTGGCAGGGATGGGGGCTGGGGGCCGGGCTCGTTTACCAGGGCACGCTGCAGCGGCCGTCGCCGGAGGGCTTCATCAATCCGGGCACCCGGCTGTGGACCTTCAATGCCGGCCGCGGCCTGGGCGCCTGGGGGTATGTCGGGCTGTCGATGCTCAAGGCGGGCCATGGTGGAGGCACCGCGGTGTCGGTCTTCTGGACCTTGCCGATCGGGGATCACCAAAGCGTCTCCACCAGCTGGCAGGGCCAGCGCGGCGGCGGGCAGCCGGCGCAGGACCAGTGGCAACTGCAGTTCCAGAACAACCCGCCGCCCGGTGAGGGCCTGGGCTATCAGGCGCTGGCGGAGTCCGGCGGGCGTCGACAGTTGCAGGCGCAGTGGCAGGATCGGCATGTGGCGCTCAGCGGCGGCATTGCCCGCGCGCAAGGGCGCACCGATCTGCGGGCGGGGATCGGCGGCGGGTTGGCCTGGCTGGACGGCAGTGTGTATGCCGGTCGGCGCGTGGACGGCGGTTTTGCGGTGGTGGAAGTGGCGGACCAGCCGAATGTCCGCGTCACCCACGACAACCAGGTGGTCGCCCGCACCGACCGCAGCGGCCGCGCCTTCCTGCCCACCTTGCGCGGCTACCAGGTCAACCGGGTGGGGGTGATCGCCGATGACCTGCCGCTGGACGCGGACATCGAATCGCTGGACCTGCAGGTGACCCCGGCGGCGCGTCGTGCGTCGCTGATCCGGTTCCCGATCGGGGTCAGCCGCACCGCCACCTTCACGCTGGTGGATGAACAGGGCCATCCTGTGCCGGCCGGCGCCGACCTGCGCCCGGTGGGCCAGATGCGCAGCTTCCCGGTGGGCCTGGACGGGCGGGCGTTCGTGGCCGGCCTGGGTGCGGCGCCCGGGCCGCACCGGCTGGACGTCCGCTGGCCAGGAGGGGGCTGCGAGGCCAGCATCGAGCTGCCCAAGGCAGATCGTGAACTGCCGGATCTGGGGCGGGTGACCTGCAAGGCGCTTGCGCCCCCACCGTCCTCAACCAGGAGCGACCCATGACTCAATGCTGGACATCCCGACGCGACGGCCTCGGACCCGAAGGTGCGCCGTGGCCGGAGCGGGGGGGCTGGCAGGACAGGCAGCGCTGGCGGCATTGGTGGCGTAGGCAGTATCTGCGGCTGTGCACCACCCTCCTGGCCGGACTGCTGGCCGCCGGGGGCGCGCAAGCCCTTTGCCTGCCGGCGGTCTGCACCTGCTCGGTGGTGGTGACCAACATCGTCTTTGCCGCCTACAACCCACTGGCCTTTGGCAACACCGACTCCACCGGCAGCGTCAAGGTGACCTGCGGGGGTGTCGCGGGCCTGCTCGTGCCCTTCACCATCGACCTGGGCAAGGGCGGCGGGACCAGCTTCAGCACGCGCCGCATGGCGTCCGGCGCCAACACCCTCTCCTACAACGTCTATCTGGACAGCAACTACACGACCGTCTGGGGAGACGGCACGTCCGCCACCAGCCGGGCGTCCGGCTCCGTCCTGCTGGATGCCCTGGGTCTGACGCCGGGCCTCACCTTCACCGTGTATGGGCGGATTCCCGGTCGGCAACTGACGGTGCCGCCAGGGACGTACACGGACAACCTGACCGTGACGGTGACCTACCAATAAGCCTGGCAGGACGCCTGCTGGAACGCCTGCAAAGAGCACCGGTCAGCAAAAATCCCGATGCACAGCAGGGACACGAAGTTCGTGCACCACGAACTTCGTGTAGCATCCTTCCCATGAAGAACGTGACCGTGACCATGGAAGACAGCGTCGCCGAATGGGCGAGGCTGGAAGCCGCACGGCGCAACACCAGCGTGTCGCGACTGGTCGGTGAATTGCTCGCCGAGAAGATGCGGTCCGACGATGCGTACGAGCGCGCCTTGCAGGACTGGCTCCATCGTGAACGCACCTGGGCGTCCGACGGCGGGGACTATCCCGGCCGCGAGCTGGCCGGATGACGACCATGGCCACCGCCCTCCCGACCGTTGCCCTGACCAGCCCGGTGTTCGTGGACACCTCCGTCCTGATCCAGAGCGAGGACGGCGCCTTCCCCGATCGCCGCGCCCAGGCCATGCGCTGGCTGCAGGTGCTGTGGCAGCAGCGGCTGGGCCGCGTGTCCAGCCAGGTGCTCAACGAGTTCTACCGCACCATCACCACCCGCATCCAGCCGCCCATGCCCAATGGCGATGCGCGGGCCGAAGTGCGGCGCTACCAGCGATGGTCGCCGTGGGCCATCGACCACGCCACGGTGGAATCGGCCTGGTCGCTGGAGAGCCGCTTCAACCTCCCTTATCTCGACGCCCTCGTCGTGGCCGCTGCCAAGGTGCAGGGCTGCGACCTGCTGCTGAGCCTGACGCTGCCGCATCAGCAGCTCTATGACAGCGTCACCATCCTCAACCCGCTGCTGGTCCAACCGGCCGAAATGGCCGAATTGACCCGCGCTGAGCGTTCCGCATGACTGCCTTCCTGACCCGAGCTCTCGATCACATCCGCGACGATGTCCGCGCCCTGCATGCCTATCAGGTGCACAGCGCCGCCGGCCTGCTCAAGATGGATGCGATGGAGAACCCCTACCGTCTGCCCGAGGCGCTGCAACAGGCGCTGGGGGAGCGCCTGGGACGGGTCGCCATCAACCGGTATCCCGGCGAGCGCACCGGGGAACTGGCGCAGGCGCTGGCGCGCCATGCCGGCATGCCGGCGCACAACGGCATCATGCTGGGCAATGGCTCGGACGAGCTGATCTCTCTGCTGTCGCTGGCGGTGGCGCGTCCCGGCGCGACGGTGATGGCCCCGGTGCCGGGCTTCGTGATGTACGAGCTGTCGGCGCGTTACCTCGGACTGAATTTCGTCGGCGTGCCGCTGACCGCGGATTTCGAGCTGGACGAGGCCGCCATGCAGGCCGCGATCCAGGCGCATCAGCCGGCGCTGCTGTACCTGGCCTATCCCAACAACCCGACCGCCAACCTGTGGAATCCGGACGTCATCGAGCGCCTGGTGCAGGCCGCGCCCGGCCTGGTGGTGATCGACGAGGCCTACCAGCCCTTTGCCGCCCGCAATGCGATGGGCCTGCTGGACCGCTACGAGCATGTGCTGGTCATGCGCACGATGAGCAAGTTCGGCCTGGCCGGTGTCCGCATCGGCTACCTGATGGGGCACGCCGAGGTGGTGCACCACGTCGACAAGCTGCGCCCCCCCTACAACATCAGCGTGCTCAATGCCGAGGCCGGTCTGTTCGCGCTGGAGCATGCCGACGTCTATGAGCAGCAGGCTGCCGAGCTGCGGGCCGAGCGGGCCCGCCTGCTGACCGAGCTGGCAGGCCTGCCCGGCGTGGTGGCCTTCCCCAGCGAGGGCAACATGATCCTCACCCGAGTGCCCGATGCCAACGCCGTGCATGCGGGGCTGAAGGCCCGTGGCGTGCTCATCAAGAATGTCTCCGGCATGCACCCGCTGCTGGCCGGCTGTGTCCGGCTGACGGTGGGCACGCCGCAGGAGAACCACACGATGCTCACTGCCTTGCGCGGCGTGCTGGCGGACCTGGCCCCTTCTGTGGCACCCTGAGCACAGGTTCACGAGATCCCGCACAGCCCAAGGCCCACCCAAGCATCGCCCCGGCCCACCGCACGTTTTGTCCCTTTTCTCCGTTTTGTCCCTGACGACTGACCCGCCCCTGGAATCAACATGAGCGAACGCATCGCCGAAGTCCGCCGCGACACCAAGGAAACCCAGATCCGCGTCCGAGTGAACCTGGACGGCACCGGACAGGCCCATCTGTCCACCGGCATCGGGTTTTTTGACCACATGCTCGACCAGATCGCCCGTCACGGCCTGATCGACCTGGACATCGACGCCAAGGGCGACCTGCACATCGACGGCCACCACACGGTCGAGGATGTGGGCATCACGCTGGGCATGGCGGTGGCGCAGGCCATCGGCGACAAGAAGGGCATCACCCGCTACGGCCACAGCTATGTGCCGCTGGATGAAGCGCTGTCGCGCGTGGTGGTGGACTTCTCCGGCCGCCCGGGCCTGGCGATGGATGTGAAGTTCACCGCTGGCGCCATCGGGGCCTTCGACACGCAGCTGACCTATGAGTTCTTCCAGGGCTTCGTGAACCATGCGCTGGTGTCCCTGCATGTGGACAACCTCAAGGGCCACAATGCCCACCACCAGTGCGAGACGATCTTCAAGGCCTTCGGCCGTGCGCTTCGCATGGCCATGACGCCGGACCCGCGCTCCGCCGGTGTGATCCCCTCCACCAAGGGGACCTTGTGATGACAAGCCCCCGCACCGTCGCCGTGGTGGACTACGGCATGGGCAACCTGCGCTCGGTCTCCCAGGCGGTGCAGCATGCCGCCGAGGGCCAGGGCGTGCAGGTGGTGATCACCGCCCGCCCGGAAGAGGTGATGGCCGCCGAACGGGTGGTGCTGCCGGGCCAGGGCGCCATGCGCGACTGCATGCGCGAGCTGAGCGACTCGGGCCTGAAGGAAGCGGTGCTGCATGCCGCCGCCAACAAGCCGCTGATGGGCGTGTGCGTGGGCATGCAGATGCTGCTGGACCACAGCGAAGAGCAGGACACGCCGGGCCTGGGCCTCATTCCGGGCCGGGTGCAGCGCTTCCAGCTGAACGGCCAGCGCCAGCCCGATGGCAGCCGTTACAAGGTGCCGCAGATGGGCTGGAACCGCGTGCACCAGATGCGGGCGCATCCGGTGTGGGGCGATGTGCCCGACGACAGCTGGTTCTACTTCGTGCACAGTTTTTATGCCCGCACCACCGCCACCGAGCACAGCGTGGGCGAGAGCGACTACGGCTTGCGCTTTACCTGCGCCGTGGCGCGGGATAACATTTTTGCCACTCAATTCCACCCTGAGAAAAGTGCCGCGTTCGGGCTTTCGCTCTATCGCAACTTCCTGCACTGGAAGCCTTGATCCCTTGATCCCTGCCCCTGCATCGCTCAACACCGGATCATTCCTGCGCTGTTCTCAGTCCCCCTTTCCTCCACCTTCCACCACCCGCATTCGGCCATGCTGCTGATTCCCGCGATTGACCTCAAAGACGGCAAGTGCGTCCGCCTCAAACAAGGCGACATGAACGACTCCACCACCTTCGGCGAAGACCCCGCCGAGATGGCGCGTCGCTGGCTGGATGCCGGCGCCCGTCGCCTGCATCTGGTGGACCTGAACGGTGCCTTCGCCGGCAAGCCCGTGAATGAAGGCGCCATCAAGGCGATTCTTCGCGAGGTGGGCGACGAGATCCCGGTGCAACTGGGCGGCGGCATCCGGGACCTCGACACCATCGAGCGTTACCTGGATGACGGCCTGTCCTACGTCATCATCGGGACCGCCGCGGTGAAGAACCCGGGGTTCCTCAAGGACGCCGCGTCCGCCTTTGGCGGCCACATCATCGTGGGCCTGGATGCGAAGGACGGCAAGGTCGCCACCGACGGCTGGAGCAAGCTCACCGGCCATGAAGTGGTCGACCTCGCCCGCAAGTTCGAGGACTACGGCATTGAAGGCGTCATCTACACCGACATCGGTCGGGACGGCATGCTCACCGGCATCAACATCGACGCCACGGTGCGCCTGGCCCAGGCGCTGAGCATTCCGGTGATCGCCTCCGGCGGCCTGTCCAACCTGAAGGACATCGAAGCGCTGTGCGCCGTCGAATCCGAAGGCGTGCAGGGCGTCATCTGCGGCCGGGCCATCTACACCGGCGACCTCGACTTCGCCACCGCCCAGACCCGGGCGGATGAACTGAACGGGAACTGAGCACTTGCTGGCCAAACGCATCATCCCCTGCCTGGACGTCACCGGCGGCCGGGTCGTCAAGGGCGTCAATTTCGTTGAACTGCGGGACGCCGGTGATCCGGTGGAGATCGCTGCGCGCTACAACGAGCAGGGCGCCGACGAACTGACCTTCCTCGACATCACCGCGACCAGCGACGGGCGCGACCTCATCCTGCCCATCATCGAAGCGGTGGCCTCGCAGGTCTTCATTCCGCTGACGGTGGGCGGCGGGGTGCGCTCGGTGGCGGATGTGCGGCGGCTGCTCAATGCCGGTGCGGACAAGGTCAGCTTCAATTCCGCCGCGGTGGCGGAGCCGGAGCTCATCCGCGCCGCGTCGGACAAATACGGCGCGCAGGCCATCGTCGTGGCCATCGATGCCAAGCGCCGGGCCGATGGCCAGGGCTGGGACGTCTACACCCACGGCGGTCGCAAGAACACCGGGCTGGATGCGGTGGCCTGGGCGGTGCGCATGGCCGAGCTGGGCGCGGGCGAGATCCTGCTGACCAGCATGGACCGCGACGGCACCCGCAGCGGCTTCGACCTGGACCTGACCCGGGCCGTGGCGGACGCCGTGCCGGTGCCGGTGATTGCGTCGGGCGGTGTCGGCTCGCTGCAGGACCTGGCGGACGGCATCACCCGCGGCGGGGCCGATGCGGTGCTGGCGGCCAGCATCTTCCACTATGGCGAACACACGGTGGGCGAGGCCAAGGCGCTGATGGCCAGCCAGGGCATTCCGGTCCGCACATGAGCGGACGAGACGGAACACCGCGCACGGCCCGTTCCAAGGCCGATGGCCGGCCGGACGTGCGCACCGAGGCGCCGCGCGGCGCGTCCCGCGGGCCCAGCGAGGTCCGCATCGTGGGCGGCGTCTGGAAGCGGTCCAAGCTGCCGGTGGCGGACCGGCCGGGACTGCGTCCCACGCCCGACCGTGTCCGCGAAACCCTCTTCAACTGGCTGGGCCAGGACCTGAGCGGCTGGCGTGTGCTGGATGCCTTCGCCGGCAGCGGCGCGCTGGGCTTCGAGGCCGCATCGCGCGGCGCCGCCCAGGTCACGCTGCTGGAGAAAGACCCTGGCCTGGCGGCCCAGTTGCGGGCCAACCTCAAGCGCCTGGACAAGGACGGCACCGCTCCGATGCGCATCGAGGCGGCCGATGCACTGGCCTGGATGCGTCGCGCGGCTCCCGCGTCGCTGGACCTGGTGCTGCTGGACCCACCCTTTGCGCAGGACCTGTTCCTGCCCGCCTTGCGCGCCGCCGCCCCGCTGCTGGTACCGCAGGGCCTCCTCTATCTCGAAGCCCCGGAAGCCCTGGAGCCGCCGGCCGAACTGGGCCTGTCCCTATGGCGGGAAGGGCGTGCCGGGGCGGTGCACTACCGACTCTTCCAGCGCAACGGATAATCGGGGGCCGTCCCACCCAGTGGCCCTGGAGCGACCCCTTGACTTCCCAAACCCTGCTGACTGCCATCTACCCTGGCACTTTCGACCCGCTGACCCTGGGTCATGAAGACCTGGTGCGCCGGGCCAGCCGCCTGTTCGAGCGGCTGGTGCTCGCCGTGGCCGCCGGCCATCACAAGCGCACGATGTTCAGCATCGAAGAGCGCCTGGCGATGGCGCGGGAGGTGGTGGCGCCGTATCCGAATGTCGAGGTGGTGGCCTTCGAGGGGCTGCTGCGCAACTTCGTGCTGGAAAAGGGCGGCAAGGTGGTGGTGCGGGGGCTGCGCGCCGTCTCCGACTTCGAATACGAATTCCAGATGGCCGGCATGAACCGGCAGCTGATGCCCGATGTGGAGACCGTCTTCCTGACGCCGTCGGACCAGTACCAGTTCATCTCCAGCACCTTCGTGCGCGAGATCTCGACGCTGGGCGGGGATGTGAGCAAGTTCGTGTCGCCGCTGGTGCGTGCACGCCTGGATGAACGCCTGGCTCGCGGGTCGGGCAAGGAATGAAGGGGTGCTGCCCGCCCGGTGGACGGACGCGGCGCAGCACACCAGGAGAGTCTGACATGGCCTTGATGATCACCGACGAATGCATCAACTGCGATGTGTGCGAGCCGGAGTGCCCCAACCACGCCATCTCCATGGGCGAGGAGTACTACCAGATCGACCCCGGCAAGTGCACCGAATGCGTCGGCCATTTCGACGAGCCGCAGTGCGTGATGCTCTGCCCGGTGGCCTGCATCCCGGTGAACCCGGCGCATGTGGAGTCGAAGGAAACCTTGATGCAGAAGTATCTGCGGCTGACCGAGGCGGCCTGAGGGTCTATCTTCCACGTGTCAGACACGGCGCTTCAGCGCTGCGTCGGACCCAGGATGTTTGTCGGGTTGTTCGCCACGTTGTTCCCCGCGTCCCGCTGAGTGCTCGCAGCTGGCGTCGTGTCGAAGGTCCAGCGCTCTGCATAGCGGGGCGGTGACGGCCATTCACAAGCGGCTGGGGTCCGGTCGGGATGCTCGGACACCCAGCGGCGCGCCAGCATCCAGCCGCCGTGGCTGACCACCATGCCGCCTGCCTTGGCGCCGTGCCAGCCGCTCGCTCTTGCCAGCAGCATCTGCAGGCTCTCTCCACCGCCAGGGTGACTGCCGGCAAAATCGGCCACCCAGGCATCCATCGCCGCTTTGGGGATGTCCGACCACGGGCGGCCGTCCCAGTCGCCGAAATCCAGTTCCAGCAGCGCCGCATCCTGGTGATGTCGCCAACCCCATCGCCGCAGCCAGCGGCCCACGTCGGCGCATCGGCGCAGTGGCGAGGTCCAGATCTCATGCGGCAGTCGATGCCGGCGCGCATGCGCCTGGATGCGTCGTGCCAGTCGCTTGGCGCGTCGGGCGGGCACCGGCAGATCACACCGGGCGCCCACGCACAGGCCCTTGGCGCCCGTTGGCCGCGGATGGCGCCAGACGCTGAATGTCTCTCCGCTCAAAAGTAGGCCCCCAGCCCCAGGCAGGCCAGCAGCGCGCCCACTTCCACCACCTGCTGGGTGGCACCGAGGTTGTCCCCGGTGTAGCCGCCCAGGCGGCGTTCCAGCAGGGACTGCATGAAGAAGGTCAGGCCCGCGCCGGTCACGATGGCGCCCAGCAGCAGCGGGATGTCGTCCGGCAGCAGCCAGGCCCACAGCCCGCTGGCCAGCACCACCGTGCCCATCGCCATCCCCAGTTCTGCGCCGCCGATCTGGGTAGCCAGCGGCTTGGCCTTGGCATGGGCGGCATCCCCGGCATAGGGCAGGGCATGCATCAGCCAGACCGGCGCCGCGCGCGACGCCAGATGGGCCCAAAGCAGGGCGGTCAGGGCCAGGGTGGGATCGGCATCGGCCAGTCCGACCAGGGTGGCGGCTTTCAGGCCCAGCATCAGGAACAGCCCCAGGGCGCCGTAACTGCCCAGGCGCGAGTCCTTCATGATCTCCAGCGCCCGCTCCCGGCTCACCGCACCGCCCAATCCATCGCAGGTGTCGGCCAGTCCGTCCTCGTGGAAGCCGCCGGTCAGCCAGATGCTGGCGGCCATCGCCAGCACCACGGCGACGCTGTTCGGGAACACCAGCATCGCCAGCCACAGCACGGCGGCGGACCACAGGCCCACCACCGCGCCGACGAGCGGAAAGTACCGTGCCGACTGGTGCAGCCATTCGGGCTGGAAACCGGTCCAGCCGGGGATGGGCACGCGGGTGAAGAATTGCAGCGCGATGAAGAAGAGGCGGACTTGATGCAGCATGATGCCGGCCGCGTCGGCGACCGAGGACGGAGAGAACGGGCGGCATGATACGGCGCGGCCTGGTTGCCGGTTGGCTTGTTGGCCTGTTGGCCTGTTGGCCCCGTAGACGTGGCGCTAGCGGCTTGGCAGTCCCGCGGTGTGGGATCGCCTCGCGGCCGGGGCGCTAGCGGCCTTGCTGGATGGGAGCCGCGGCGCCGGTTTGCGACAGCAGCAAGCGCTCATAGGCAATCGCCACATTCGCGCAGAAGATCTGCAGCAGCTCCTGCCCTTCTTCGTCGATCGGCTCGGAGAAGCGCATGTACAGCAGGCTCTCGTTGCCGGTGTGGGTGCGGTAGTACCCGATGAAGCACTCCCCGTCAGCATGACTCTGCCGGGTGGCCAGTGCCTGCTCCATCGCGCCTTTCACATCCGCAGGCAGATGCGCCACCTCCGATTCGTCCAGCAAGCCCTGGAATTCCGAGGTGGCGGCCAGCACCCGCAGGGCGCCTTCCCCCTGGGAGGCCGCATAAGCCGCCATCCGGCTCGCACACAGCCCTTGCACTTCCAGCCCCAGCAAATGGGCCAGCTGATCCAGCAGCGCCGAGGCCAGATGCCGCAGGCTGCCCGCATCGTGGATCTGCGTGATGGCCTCGATGGAGCGGCGCAGCGCCTGCCGGGCATGGTCCAGCGTGATGATGTCCCGATAGGAGCGCAGCGAGGAGTAGAAGACCGTGATCAGCTTGCGCTTGGTCAGCTCGGTCTTTTCCTTGTAGTCGTTGATGTCGTAGGACTTGATCACGTCCTCTTCCGGCGCCTGCCCCGGCTGCCCGGTCCGCAGCACGATGCGCACATGGCGGTTGCCCAGGTCTTCGCGGATGTAGCGGGCCAGGTCCAGCCCGGCGTGCTCGGACTCCATCACCACATCCAGCAGCACCAGGGCCACGTCCTGCCGGCTCCGCAGCAGGTCACGCGCTTCAGTGGCGGTGTAGGCATTGAGGAACTGCAGTTTGCGGCCGGCAAACTCGAAGTCATCCATCACCAGTTGCGTCACCTGGTGCACGGCCGGGTCATCGTCGACCACCATCACGACCCAGGGGGACAAGGGACGTGAGCGGTGACTGCCAGCGGCGTCGTCGGGCAGTTCGTCGGCGAAGACGAGATCGGTGTTCATGAGGCCTCCCTGCGGACGTCGATGGCGGCATGGCGCGCCCGCTTTTGTGTGGCTCTGGATTATGCGGATCCGCCGCAAGTTTCAGAAGCGAACTCCGTCAAGATGCAAAGGGCAAGTCATCCCGGGCCGGTGGGGAGGCGGTTCATGGTTTACCCGCGTCGGCGTTGACCACGAAGTTGGTACCGGTATCATCAATCCATGGTAACGGTACCAGCTGGCGTCAGACCGGCTCACCCGACCCCAGGAGACAACATGCAGATTTCGCTTTCGGCGTCCTCGGGCGCCACCAGCAGTCGGGCCCGCTTCGGCATCCTGGCGATGCTGTTCGTGGTGACGGTCCTCAACTATGCGGACCGCGCGACTGTCGGGGTCGCCGGCCCGGTGCTGTCCAAGGAACTGGGCATCAGCTCGGTGCAGATGGGCTTCATCTTCTCGGCCTTCAGCTGGTCGTACGTGGCCGGACAACTGCCGGGCGGCTGGCTGCTCGACCGGTTCGGCGCCAAGAAGGTCTATGCCTGGAGCATCCTGCTGTGGTCGCTGTTCACCATGCTGCAGGGCGCCGTTCACTACTTCGATGCCGCCACCGCCGTCATCGCGCTGTTTGCCCTGCGTTTCATGGTGGGCCTGGCCGAATCACCGTCTTTCCCCGCCAACGGCCGCATGGTGGCCGCCTGGTTCCCGGTGGCGGAACGCGGCACCGCCTCCGCCATCTTCAATTCAGCCCAGTATTTCGCCACGGTGATGTTCGCGCCCATCATGGCGTGGATCGTCCATGCGCTGGGCTGGCAGGACGTGTTCTATTTCATGGGCGCGTTGGGCGTGGTGCTGTCACTGGTGTGGCTCAAGACCATGCACAACAGCCCGCTCGAGCATCCCGGCGTCAGCGCGTCCGAGCGGCAGCACATTGAATCCGGTGGCGCCCTGCTGGCCGGGCAGGACGCCCGCACGGCCAAGCCCGCAGGTCCGAAACTCGCCTATCTCAAGCAGCTGCTCACCAACCGCATGCTGCTGGGCGTCTACATCGCGCAGTACTGCGTGAACACGCTGACCTATTTCTTCCTGACCTGGTTCCCGGTCTATCTGGTCAAGGAGCGCGGCATGACGGTGCTCAATGCGGGCCTGGTCGCGGCGGTTCCCGCGATCTGCGGTTTCGCGGGCGGCGTGCTGGGCGGCGTGGTGTCGGACTGGCTGCTGCGTCGCGGTCACTCGGTGACCCTGGCCCGCAAGGTGCCCATCGTGGTGGGCATGCTGCTGTCCACGTCGATGATTGCCTGTAACTACGTCGACCTGCAGTGGCTGGTGGTGGCCATCATGGCCCTGGCGTTCTTCGGCAAGGGCCTGGGCGCGCTCGGCTGGGCCGTGGTGTCGGACACCTCCCCCAAGGAGATTGCCGGCCTGAGCGGCGCCATGTTCAACACCTTCGGCAACATCGCCGGCATCACGACCCCGATCGTCATCGGCTACATCGTGCAGACCACCCATTCCTTCAACGGGGCGCTGGTCTTTGTCGGGGTCCATGCGGTGATCGCCGTCGTCAGCTATGTGCTGGTGGTGGGCGAGATCAAGCGCGTGCAGCTCAAGGCCTGAGGCCTTCCCAGCATCCGGCCAGGAGGAACGAGATCATGATGAACAGCGTCATCGCCAACACCAACACCAACGCCCCTCTCACCATCAAGATCCACGAGGCGGACAACGTCGCCATCGTCGCCAATGATGGCGGGCTGCCCGCTGGCACCGTGCTGCCGGGCGGACTGGTGCTCAAGGACAAGGTGCCGCAGGGCCACAAGGTGGCGCTGGTGGACCTGCCCGCCGGCGCCCCGGTGCTGCGCTACAACGTGCCCATCGGCTACGCGCTCGAAGCCATCGAGGCCGGCCGCTGGGTGCATGAACGATTGCTGGAGATGCCGGCCGCTCGTGAGCTGGAGGGGCTGCCCAAGGCCACCGTCGTCGCGCCGGACCTGCCGCCGCTGGAGGGCTACACCTTCGAGGGCTACCGCAATGCCGACGGCACGGTCGGCACGCGCAACATCCTGGCCATCACCACCACCGTGCAATGCGTGGCCGGGGTGGTGGAATTCGCGGTCCAGCGGATCAAGTCGGAGCTGCTGCCGCTCTATCCGCATGTGGATGACGTGGTGGGCCTGGAGCACACCTACGGCTGCGGCGTGGCCATCGACGCCCCCGACGCCATCATTCCCATCCGCACGCTGCGTCACATCAGCATGAATCCCAACTTCGGCGGCGAAGTGATGGTGGTGAGCCTGGGCTGCGAGAAGCTCCAGCCCGAGCGCCTGCTGCCGCCGGGCGTGATTCCCATCAGCGACGAACGTGATCCCCAGGCGGGCCTGGACGTCGTGTGCCTGCAGGACAACGAGCATGTGGGCTTCATGTCCATGGTCGAGTCGATCATGAAGACCGCCCGCCGGCATCTGGAACGGCTCAATGCCCGCCGCCGGGAAACCGTGCCCGCGTCCGAGCTGGTGGTGGGCGTGCAGTGCGGCGGCAGTGACGCCTTCTCCGGCGTGACCGCCAACCCCGCGGTGGGTTTCTGCGCCGACCTGCTGGTGCGAGCGGGCGCCACAGTGATGTTCAGCGAGAACACCGAGGTGCGGGACGGCATTGCGCAGCTCACCTCGCGGGCCCGCACGCCGGAAGTGGCCGACGCCATGATCCGCGAGATGGCCTGGTATGACGCGTACCTGCGGCGCGGCAGCGTGGACCGCAGTGCCAACACCACGCCCGGGAACAAGAAGGGCGGACTCTCCAACATCGTGGAAAAGGCCATGGGGTCCATCGTCAAGAGCGGCAGCGCGCCCATCAGCGGCGTCCTGGCCCCGGGCGAGCGGCTCAATGGCCAGCGCGGCCTGATCTATGCGGCCACGCCGGCCAGTGATTTCATCTGCGGCACGCTGCAATTGGCGGCAGGCATGAACCTGCATGTGTTCACGACGGGCCGCGGCACCCCCTATGGACTGGCCGAGTGCCCGGTGATCAAGGTGGCCACCCGCAGCGATCTGGCACGGCGCTGGCATGACCTCATGGACGTCAATGCCGGACTGATTGCCGACGGCGAGAAGACGATTGCCGAGATGGGCTGGGAGATGTTCCAGCTGATGCTGGACGTGGCCAGCGGCCGACGCACCTGGGCGGAGCGGCATCAGCTGCACAACGCGCTGGTGCTGTTCAATCCGGCACCGATTACCTGATCCCGGTGAAGCTTGCGGGCGTGCTGGAGTTACGCTCCCGTCGTCTCACGCGGAAAAGGCCGGCTCACGAACCGCGACCCGGCCAGTCCGAATCGCCACGGCAGTTCAACTGCCTTGGAAATCCCGATGCGCACGTCCGTCACCACCTCGACCGGATGATCGGGCGGGCGCAGCTCGAAGGGCGGCTGGTCCAGCGGTAGGCCGTCATGCGCTTGCGTGATGCCCAGGGCCTGCGCCACACGGCCGGGGCCGGCGCACAGCAGTCGTTCATTCTCCGTGCCGCGACGCTGACGCATCAGCGCCACGCCATGGGTCGGCTGCAAGGCGCGGATCAGCACCGCTGCGCCATGGCCTGCCTCGCGACACACCACATTCAGGCACCAGTGAATGCCGTACGAGCGGTAGACATAGGCGTGCGCGGGTGGCCCGAACATCGACCGATTGCGCGGACGAGGGCCGCCATGGCTGTGGGAGGCTGGATCGTCCATGGCATAAGCCTCGGTCTCGACGATCAGCCCTCCGACGCCGTCCACCAGCAGCAAGGCACCAATCAGCTCACGGGCGAGCTGCGGGGCGTCGGCGTCGAAGTGCAGGGCAGGTCTGGAGGACATGGAAGATGAGGGTGGCGTCACGGGGACCCAACAGCGGATGATCGTCAAGCGCGCCGCGGCGCAAACACCCGGAGTCGATGCCCGTCAGGATCGGCCACGGTGAAGGTGTAGCCAAAGTCCATGAGGGTGGGCGGCTGCAGCAAGCGGGCACCGGCCAGTTGCCATGCCTCCAGATGCGCCTGCACGGCCTCGTCATTCGCCACCGCGATGGCCAACTCGCAGCCTCCTGGCGCGGTCGCGGCCGGCTCGACCCCGGAAGACGCCCACAGCCCCAGCATGACACCGGAGTCCAGCTTGAGCATGGCGAATGTGGGCGAAGCCTCGATGACTGGTGCGCCGAGCAAGGCGGCATAGAAGGCTGCACTGTCGGTGGGGTTCTTGACGTAGAGAAGGACAAAGTTGGGATGAGACATGACCTGGAACTCCGTGTTTGTGAATCGGTGCTGGTCATGCTAGGAAGCGGGTCTGTCAAATTCCGTCAGTAGCCGGCAGACCCTGCTGCTGGCGCCAATCCCTGATCAGGACCGTGCGGCGCCGCGGAGAACGTTCCTCCAGCACCTGGGCCTGTTCGATCCGGTCTGCACGAAAGTGACGGTGCGTGCCCCGAAGTTCGCACCAGGCGACGAGCACCTGCACCTGGTCGAAGAACCCGAGCGCGAAGGGCCAGACGATCCGGTCGGTGACGCTGTCCTGCAGGTCCCGATACTGAATCTGCACCTTGTGCTCACTGCGGATGGCCTTGCGCAGCAGCGCCATCACATCGCGGTCCAGCCCCGGGGCGTCGGAGCGACCCACCATCAGCGTGGTGGTGTCGAGTTCGTGACGCAAGTGCGGCGGCAGCACTGCGCCGATCTTGGCCAGTGCATCGCGGGCCGCAGACGCCAGGCTGGGGTCCTCCCGGCTGTTGACCCAACGCGAGCCGAGCACCAGCGCCTCGATTTCTTCCAACGTGAACATCAACGGCGGCAACACGAAACCTTCGCGCAGCATGTAACCCTGGCCGGGCGCCCCATCAATCTGGGCGCCTTGGGACTGCAAGGTGGCGATGTCCCGGTACAGCGTGCGCAGGCTGATACCAAGCCCGGAGGCTAGGGCGTCGCCGGTGACCGGATGGCGATGGCGGCGAAGCGTCTGTATCAGCGCCAGCAAGCGAGCGGAGCGTGTCACGCGCGGACTCCAGGAAATGGACCGCGGCATCCTACCTCGAGCACTTCGCGCGGGCATTGCTCGCTTCGCACCTCGGGACCGATGCCAACGGCCCGCTGCCTACGCTGGACCAGCCCGAACGGGTCATTCATTTTTCGGAGTCCAGATGCCGATCGACCGTACTTCTCCCCCCCGGTATTCACCGTACGCCCCCGCGTCCCCGTATGGACAGTCCAGCGGCTATTCACAACCCGCTGTGGGTCCGTCGTCGCCGCGCCCTTCTTACGGGCAGCAGGCCCCTTCGGGGTATTCGCAACCGCCTTCGATGTCGTCAGCGTCGTGGGGCGGTCCGGAACCTCGACGCGCGGCGCCGGCCATGTCCAGCCATCCGCCGCGCACTCGCGCGCTGCATCACCTGTCGGACGGCGAGTCGGACAGCGAGAACCCCAATGTGCTGTACCGGTCCCTGCGCCGCGATGAAGATCCGCGCCGTGGACTGAGGCCGCCGGAAGGCTACGACCCCAACCTGACCGCGAGCCAGCACATCACCGCCGGCAGCCGTGCCAAGACCAAGAGCGAATTCGTCTCTGCGACGCGCAGCGCGAAGGTGGCCTCCGCATGGGCCAGCGAAGGCGGCCCTGGTGGACGCGTGGCGCGGTTCAACAAGCCGCTGGACCGCGAGTCCTACGACCTCACCAACCCGTATGAAGCCGCGCGGGTGTTTCCGACCGGCAAGGGCTCCAGCCTCAACACCGCCAAGGCGTCGCAGGAGGTGGTGATACGCGGCGGCGTGCCACCGGAGAACATCACCGGCGTCTGGGATGCGCATCGGGTGCCGATGTCGCAGTACGCCGAGGCCAGTGCGGACACCGTGCCAGGCTTCGAGCGCAAGAGCCGCTCCCGCAGCAAGGCGACGAACACGCCGCATCCGGTGGTGCTCACTGAGTGGGTGCCGCCGCGTCGCTGACCGCGGCTGGAAGCCTTCAGACCGCCGTGCGATAGCGCGGGAAACCGGGTGCCGGGAATGTCGGCATTTGCGGGACGTGTTTGTGCGGCGGTTGGGCGTGCCACCGCAAAGTGCTGGGCGCTGGGCGGGGCAGGGTGGCGGCGGGAGCTTGCTGGATGCGGGGCGCGACGGGGCGGATGCTGTGCACGGGTCACGGTCAGCGCTGAGCGTCCAGGAACTCCCGCACCGCGAATGAGGTGGCCTCGGGCGCAGTCTGAAGCAGCAGATGAGGCGCATCGAATTCAGCCAACTGCGTGCTGGGCCGGGCTCGGCGAATCTCTTGAAAGGATTGGATTGAGACGAGCCGGTCTTGCCGGGCATGCAGGTACAGCAGAGGGACTTCGATCCTGTTGACAGTCGCCAAGACGTCCACCGAGGCGACTTCCCGTAGTCGTTCCAACAGCACCCTCGGCGTGGAGCGGGACACGGCGGATTGCAATGCGGCAAACGTCTCGGGACTCGCCTGATCGCCATTGCAGAGCAGATGACGCAAGAGTGCGCGTGGTGGCGGCAGTGGCGGCAGCCAGCCAAGCGCGGGGCGCATGCGCGTCAGCCAGACACTGGGGCAGCGCGCAAAGCTGGCGCACAGGATCAAGCCGGACAGGCCCGTTGGGCGTTCGGCGGCCAGGGTCAGGGCAATCGGGCCGGAGAAGGACTCGCCCAGCAGAACGTACGGCTCGTCGGTCGGCAATGTGGCACTGGCCCAGGCTGTGAGCGACTCATAACGCGCCAGGTGTGCCGGATAACGGACCACGGAGGTGGGGATGATGCCGTGGAGCGCGGCAATGAAAGGGTCGAAGAGCTCACCGGTTCCGTCCATTCCGGGAAGCAGTACGAGGCGCGTCATGGCCGAAGTATGGAGCCATCCGGCAATGGCCAGCTTGCGGTGCAACGGCAGGGCAGAATGCATCCGCCGCTGAGTCGCAACCGAAAACCCTGCGGCTCTTTACTTCCGGCCTGGGACTGCCATGCGGGCCGTTTATCTCGATGCAAGGCGAAGCGCCGACGAAGAGGAGCTATGGATCAAATCACCATGGTCGTGATTGGCGCCATCTGTGCTGGCTTTGTCCAGGGCCTGTATGGATTCGCATTCGGCCTGACCGCGATGTCGTTCTAGGCCTGGTCTCTTGACCCGACCACCGCGGCCACACTGGCCGTCTTCGGCGCCTTGACCGGCCAGCTCATTGCGGCATTCACAGTGCGTCGAGGATTCGACTGGAAGCGATTGGCGCCATTCCTGATGGGGGGCGTGGTCGGCATCCCGATTGGCGTGGCCATCCTCCCGCTGATCAATACCCAGGTCTTCAAGGCCATTCTGGGGGGCTTCCTGGTCATCTGGTGTCCGGCCATGCTGCTCGCCCGGCGCCTGCCGAGGATCACTCGCGGCGGTCGGCTTGCAGATGCCGTGGTGGGAGGCCTCGGCGGCGTCATGGGGGGGCTTGGCGGCTTCACCGGGACGGTGCCTACGCTGTGGTGCACGCTACGCGGTCTGCCGAAGGATGAGCAACGCGCCATCATCCAGAATTTCAATCTCTCCGCGCTGATGGTGACCATGGCGGTCTACCTGTCGAAGGGGCTGGTCACGCGGGAAGTGCTGCCGCTGTTCGCCGTCGTGGCGCCAGCGATGCTGATCCCGACGCTGCTGGGCAGCCGGCTCTACGTCGGGATCTCAGAGGCGCAGTTTCGTCAGCTGGTCCTGGCACTGCTCACCGGCTCGGGCGTTGCATTGCTGGCGTCGTCCATTCCGGCATTGCTGCGGCCGATGTCTTCCTAGCTCGCCGACGAGGCTGGGTTCGCGACGATTGGCACTCAACGGATGTGTCAAACTTCCAGAAAGCCCTGGGAGCATGCGATGCGAACACCGTCTCGGAGAATGCCAAAGCGTCAAGCGCCGTCACGGGTTTCTCGAGTCGTGTTCTTTGGGCTGAGTGGCGTGGCGGTGCTGGGCATCTTCTGGTGCTTCACCATTCAAGCGCTGCTGCTGCTCGGTCTTGGTGGTGCTCTCATCGGGATTTGGGTCCGGGCCACGACGAAGGCCGCGCGAATGCGGTTCTCCGAACTGGCGGCTTCGCGAGACGGTGAATCCATCTGCCAATTCGCCAGGAGCTTTGATACACGCCGGGTGGACACCTGGATCATTCGCGCGGTGTATGAGGCGCTCCAGGAGGAGCTTGCGTTCGCGCATCCATCGTTTCCGGTGCTGGCGTCCGACACGCTACCAACGCTGTTGATTGATTCTGACGCCCTGGACATGGCTGTTGCGCCCGAGGTGGCGAGGCGCACCGGACGATCCCTCGACCACATCGAGGCGAATCCCTACTACGGCAGGGTGAAGTCTGTGCGCGACCTGGTGATGTGCTTCAACGAGCAGCCAAAGGCCCTTGCTTGACGCGACGGAATTCCATGTGAGGGATCCAACGGCTGGCGATTGAGTGGCGCCACGGTTGGCGGTGGGCCGGGTCGCGCATCGATTGGGTTACCCTTTGCGTGATTGATTCATTGACTGAACAGGAATGCCGGATGAACTTGCCGACGATTGAATGCGCAAGAGCGCTGCGCGATGGAGGCATCGATGCGATGGCGGCGCTGGACGATGCGCTGGCGAATGCGCTCGCCACGATCCCCGAGACGGCGCATAGAGACTTGAAGCAAGCCGTTGGACGAGTCATGGCGACGATCATGGGGGAAGTGATCAATCCGGCTGTAGTGGCGTTTCCTGCGCTTGAACCGAATGAAGAGGTGTGGCGTGAGGCGATCCGGCAGCGGGTCAGTGCGCGTGCGGCGAAGCTGCCGCCAAGCGCGTAGGTCGGGAGGGGGGGAACTTCACCGGGTCCGCTGTAAAGGCTTTGCCTTTGGCGGCAGACTCAGGTCTTACACGAGGCTATTGAGCCTGGAGTGTTTTTCTGCCTCCGGTTGAGTGAGCGCCGCTGATCACGCGGCGCAGGACCCAACTACAAATGCGGAGGACTGCCGTCGGCAACTTCGGGGTTTGGGCCTTGATGGGATTTACAGAAGTTTCTCGAGCGGGCAGCCGATCTCTTCTTCGTGACGCTTTTATTCGTTCTGTACATACTCGAAGAACTGCGTCAAATGCATGTAGTGCTCTTCGTGGTCGGCACGATCACGAAGCGTCTCACTCCGAAGCAGACCCTCTTGGTAAATCACCGCGTCGCGGACTGCGGCGATGATCATAGGGGCATAGGGCTTTGAGATCGTGATCATGCTGCTTTCTTAACCGCGCTCAACGATAGTTGATTGCGACACTGTCTGCTTTGCGAGGGGAGCTTACGCCTGAATGGGGGTAACGGCCGTTGCGGTGAAGTCACCTTTTAAGGACGCTCGGGGCCAAAATACTGGTAAAGGATGGACCCGCCTTATTGCGTCCATGGGCGGCATGTATTCCGTCAAAGTCTGATAACGAGACGAGGGGGGATGGCACAAGTGAATGCTGACAGCTATGTCTTGCGGTTTGAATTGAACCGCGTGTACGACCGTTGGCCCGAGATCAACGACCCGTTCGGCGGCAGCAGGCAAAGCGGGATTGCCCCGTCAAGGCGCGCCCCAGCAGTTTTTCTGTTCACCGGCGAGTCTGGTGAGCAGTATGGCTACAAGGATCATTTCGACGAGAACGGAGTTTTTTCGTACACCGGTGAGGGTCAGGTCGGAGATATGAAGATGACCAACGGTAACTTGGCTATTGCTCGGCACGCCCAGGATGGAAGATCTCTGCACGTGTTCAAGGCTTTGGGTAAGGGGAAGGGCCAACAGTACAAAGGTGAGTTCATCTACGCCAACCACACGTGCCCTATCGGGCCGGACCGAAATGGCGACCCGCGGAAGCTGATCGTGTTTCATCTCCTTCCCGTGCGGACGTTGGAAGAGGACGCGGTGCTTCCTGTTGAAGTGGCTGCTGGGTACGTTCAGCCAAAGTCACTGCAAGAGGCCCGTAGCCGTGCACTCGCAGCGCTTAAGCCGCGTGAGGGGCTTGGCGGCATGCACGCGCTCCGCGCTGTGTACGAGCGAAGCCGAGCGGTGCGCGATTACGTGCTTCTGCGCGCTGCAGGTGTATGCGAAAGCTGCGACAGACCGGCGCCCTTCGTCCGGGCCGACGGATCGCCTTACCTTGAGCCGCACCATATCACTCGACTTTCCGATGGTGGCTTGGACCATCCCTCGTGCGTTGCGGCTCTTTGCCCCGCATGTCATCGAGAGATTCATTACGGGGATCAAGGCTCAGCGAAGAATGCAGCGCTCAAGCAGCGTACTGAGCAAAGGGAGGCGGAGGGTGCGTAGAGAACCCATTTACTTCTCTCCTGAGCGTGCTGATTGCCGGTAAGACGGCGCATGCGCAAGGCGCTCCGTGGGTGGCAATAGACCGTCCGCCTCTTGAGCGCGGTATTGAACTCAGATTTGGAGTGCTGAAGGTGACTCTCGAAGAACTTGCCGCAGCAGAAGCGGCTGCAAACCTGCCGAGCGTCTGGCGAAAGCGTGCGCCAGACGATGACACTTCGCCGACACGCAGTAGCACCTGTCGTTGCCTGAACTGCCTTTGGCCGGCGCTTCGGGGCGGTTTACTAGACGATGCGGATGCTTCATCAGACCGCGAACCCGAAGCCGATGGCTGAGGTTCACTTGGTGAGCCGGATAGTCGAAGTGCGCCAGCGGTTCAGTCGATGAATGGGCTGGTTGTCTGCAACGTCATAGGCCCTGCGCCGAAGTTTTCGAGCGCGGTGTTCCGGACTTTCGTGCTGGATGGGGAGGGATGAACAGACATCATGTCCGCTGCTGGGCGCCCACTTCGCTTGCATGATCGGGGGGGGGGGGGCGTCCGCTGCGGCCTTTGCAGCGCAACTATCGCAGGGTCCGTTGCGTTAAGCGCGCTCGAGATGCCCCAAGAAGTGACCCGCGCGCTGGCTACATGAGTGAAGTTTGACCAAAGAAAAAAGCCACCTCAAGGGTGGCTTTTTCGATCTAAACGCTTATTGGGCGAGTAGATGTTGTTTGGTGGCGCTTCAGGGATTCGAACCCCGGACCTGCGGATTATGATTCCGTCGCTCTAACCGGCTGAGCTAAAGCGCCTTGCGAAGAACGCGACTATAGCAAGGTTTTCTACGACAATGCAAGCCCCGCCGAAAAAAGGCGATCGAAACGGCGAGCAGTCCCCTTCATGTTCAGCTTCATCAAGAAAAAACTGGGCTTCGGTTCCGATGCCACCCCCGCTGCGGAACCGGCTCCGGCGCCTGCGCCTGCGCCCGCCCCGGCGGTAGCCCCCGTTGCTGCACCGTCGGCAGCCTCGGCACCGGCGGCGCCTTCGGCGTCCCCTGCGGCTGTCGCACCGCCCCAACAGCCAGTGGCGACGGTCCCAGCGAGCCCGGCAATTCCTGCCCCCGCGCAGCCTACTTCCGCGCCCGCCGTCGTGGCCGCACCGGCGCCTGTTTCTCCGCCGGTCCCGGCTTCTCCCCCGGTCCCTGTAGCCGCAACGGCCCCTGTCGCCGCACCGGCCCGCGTTACCGCACCGCCTCCGGCGCCGGTCTCCGCCAGTCCCGCCCCGATCTCCGCCCCGGTCGCCTCCCCCCTCGCCGCCCCGGAACCCGCCCCCCGCAAGAGCTGGATGGACAAGCTCCGCCAGGGTCTCCGCAAGACCGGCTCCAGCATTGCCCAGGTGTTCACCGGCACCCAGATCAGCGACGAGCTGTATGAAGAGCTGGAAGCCGCGCTCCTGATGGCCGACGCGGGCGTCAAGGCCACTGAATTCCTGCTGCAGGACCTCAAGCGCCGGGTCAAGGAAACGAAAGCCACCGACCCCGCAGCCGTCCGCCTGTTGCTGGTCGATGCCCTCACCGAACTGCTCCAGCCGCTGCAGCGTCAACTCGTCATCGGTGAGCACTCGCCCACCGTGATGATGGTGGTGGGCGTGAACGGCGCCGGCAAGACCACCAGCATCGGCAAGCTCACCCGCCATCTGGCGGATGCAGAAGCCAACGTGCTGCTCGCCGCCGCCGACACCTTCCGCGCCGCGGCTCGCGAACAGCTGTCGGTCTGGGCCGACCGCAACCGCGTGCAGATCGTCAGCCAGGAAGGCGGCGACCCCTCGGCCGTCACCTTCGACGCGGTGGTGGCTGGCCGCTCGCGCGGTGCGGATGTCGTGATCGCCGACACGGCCGGCCGTCTGCCGACCCAGCTCCACCTGATGGAAGAGCTCAAGAAGATCAAGCGTGTGATCGGCAAGGCCCAGGAAGGCGCGCCGCATGAAGTGCTGCTGGTGGTGGACGGCAACACCGGCCAGAACGCGCTGACCCAGGTCAAGGCCTTCGACGAGGCGCTGGGCCTGACGGCCTTGATCGTCACCAAGCTGGACGGCACGGCCAAGGGTGGCGTGCTGGCCGCCATCGCGCGGGAGCGGCCGGTGCCGGTGTACTTCATCGGCGTGGGCGAGAAGCTGGAAGACCTCCAGACTTTCGACGCGCGCGAATTCGCGCAAGCGCTGCTCGAGTAATCACTGGCGACGCGGGGCAGAGCGCGTCGGGCACAAGAGTCAGCCACAAGACTCAGGCCTAACGCTGAAGCACAGCAGTCACGCACAAACAAAAGGGCTCCCTCGGGAGCCCTTCGTTATGGAGGCCAGGACCGGGCGGAAGGTCGCCAGCCAATAGGCGGCGCCACCGACCGTCCTCGGTCAGAACGGCATGCCGCCGCCCCCGCCGCCCATCATGCCTTTCATGCCCTTCATGCCGCCGAGCTTCTTCATCATCTTCATCAGGCCGCCGCCCTTCATCTTCTTCATCATCCCCTGCATCTGGTCAAACTGATTGAGCAGGCGGTTGACTTCCTGGATCTGGACGCCGGCACCGGCGGCAATCCGGCGCTTGCGGCTGGCCTTGGACTTGCCGTCCATCAGCAGCGACGGCTGGCGGCGCTCCTTGGCGGTCATCGCATTAAGGATGCCCTCCATGCGCTTCATGTCGCGTTCGGCCTTGTCCATGTCGGCGGCGCCGGCCTTGGCCGTCATCTGGGTGGGCAGCTTGTCCATCAGGCCGGACAGGCCCCCCATCTTCTTCATCTGGGAAATCTGGGCCAGGAAGTCGTTCAGGTCAAAGCCGTCTCCGGACTTGAGCTTCTCGGCCAGCTTCTGCGCCGCCTCGACGTCCACGCCCTTCTGGACTTCCTCCACCAGGGCCACGATGTCGCCCATGCCCAGCACGCGGCCGGCGTGGCGCTCCGCATCGAAGACTTCCAGGCCGTCGATCTTCTCCGACACGCCCGCGAACTTGATGGGCGCGCCAGTGATCTGCCGCACCGACAGCGCCGCACCACCGCGCGAGTCGCCGTCCAGCTTGGTCAGCACGATACCGGTCAGCGGCAGGGCCTCCTTGAAGGCCTTGGCGGTGTTGATCGCGTCCTGACCCTGCATGGCGTCCACCACGAACAGGGTTTCGACCGGCTTGAGTGTGGCGTGCAGGTCACGGATTTCCGCCATCAAGGCTTCGTCGATGGCCAGGCGGCCGGCCGTGTCCACCAGCAGCACATCAAAGAAATGACGGCGGGCATGGTCCACGGCGGCCAGCGCGATGTCATGCGGTTTCTGGTCCGGCGCAGACGGGAACCACTCGGCGCCGGCCTGGGCGGTGACCGTCTTGAGCTGTTCAATGGCCGCCGGGCGATACACGTCCGCCGAGACCGTCAGCACCTTCTTCTTGCGCTTTTCGATCAGGTGCTTGGCCAGCTTGGCGGTGGTGGTCGTCTTGCCGGCGCCCTGCAGGCCGGCCATCAGGATGATGGCGGGCGGCTGGGCGGCCAGGTTGATGTCCGCAATGCCCTCGCCCATGGTGGCGGCGAGTTCCTTGTGGACGATGCCCACCAGCGCCTGGCCGGGGGACAGCGAGCCCACCACCTCGGCGCCCAGCGCTTTTTCCTTGACGCGGGCGACGAAGTCGCGAACGACGGGCAGGGCCACGTCCGCCTCCAGGAGGGCCATGCGCACCTCCCGCAACATGTCCTGCACGTTGTCTTCGGTGATGCGGGCCTGCCCGCGCATCGTCTTGACGAGGCGACTCAGGCGGTCGGTGAGAGTGGATGCCATTGTTCAAACGCCGATTGAAAGGCGGCGGGTCTCATTACACTTTGCGGATGATTTTATCGTTCGGATCGGAACAGCCCGCCGGCCTGCTGCTGACACTGCTCAGCATGACCGGTGTTCTGGCTTACACGCTGGCCGCCGTCTGGGCCACCCGTCGACCCAATACCTGGCGCGCCATCCTGGCCGTCGCCTGGTGCCTGCACCTGGCCGCGCTGGTCACGGACATCGCCGGCATCGGTGCGCCGGGGCCGGAGGGCGCCCTGATGCACGCCGCCCGGTTCGGTTTTGCCCCGTCGCTGTCCATGACCCTGTGGCTGGTGCTGGGGGTGTACTTGGTGGAGAGTCGCTTTCTGCCGCTGCCCTCGGCCCAGCGCTGGTTGAGTGTGCTGGGCCTGATCGTGATGTTGCTGGCGTGGCTGTTCCCTGGCGAGTATCGCCCACAGGCCGGTTCCGCGCTGGCGCCGTTGCACTGGGCGATGGGGCTGGCGTCCTACGGCCTGTGCGGCGTGGCGGTGATGCATGCGGTGATGCTCAACCGGGCCGAGAAGCAGATGCGGGCGCAGAAAGGGCAGGGCGGCCCGATGCTGGCCACGCCGCTGCTGCGGCTGGAGCGGCTGACCTTTCAGTTTGTCGGCGCCGGTGTGGTGGTACTGTCGCTGGCCCTGCTGCTGGGCTGGGCCTTCAGCCCGACCTGGCGCTGGGACCACAAGACTCTGTTCGCGGTGATGGGCTGGGTGGTGCTGACCGGGCTGCTGACCGGACGCCGTGTGTTCGGATGGCGCGGACGCCGGGCCACGCGATGGCTGTACTTCGGGGCAGGGTTGCTGCTCCTGTCCTATGCCGGATCGCGTTTTGTGCTGGAAGTGGTGTTGCAGCGCAGCTGGTGATCGGACCGTCGTGATGAAACTTTTGTTCTGGGTGCTGGTGCTGGCACTGTTCTTCTTTGTGCTGGGCTTCAAGCGCGGCCGGCCTGAGCGCAGCACCCCGCCGCCCACACCGCGCAGCGCCACGCCGGCCGCTGCCGCCGCTGAACCGGAACCTGAACGCATGGTGGACTGTGCCGAATGTGGCACGCACCTGCCGGTGAGCGAGGCGCTGCCAGGGCGGGGCGGCCACTTCTGCTGCGCGGAGCATCGCAGTCGGTTCGAGGCCCGGCTGACCTGATGTTGGGGCGCCACCCACCCGCGCACTGCTGACGCCCGCTCGAGTCCGCAGTCCGCCCGAGCCCGCCCGCACTGATCGTCCCAACCGCACAGACCGCACAGCACCGCACAGCACCGACCGCCCCGACCGCCCGCCATGCCCTTGTCCGACACTTCCGCCCGCGCCTCCGGCATCAGCACCACCCAGCGCCTGTACCGCGCCTTCATGGGCGCGCGTGCCACGCTGAGCCTGGCGCTGCTGGCCACCCAGTCGCTGGCGAGCCTGATGGGCGCCCGGCCCAGTGCCTGGGCGGCCTGGCTGTCGCTGCTCTACGGCGTGCAGGCAGTGCTGGCCTGGATCCTGCCCCGCTGGTTCGGCGGCGGCACCTGGCCGCCCACCCCCGACCGCCAGTCGCTGAGCTGGCGCCAGATCACGCTGAGCATCGGCGTGGACCTGGCGCTCTTCAGCCTGCTGCAATGGTGGGACCCGGCCGGCCTGAGCTATGGCGCCTTGCTGTTCATGCCGGTGCTCATGGCCGGCGCCCTGTTGCCGCGTCTGCCCGCCCTGGCCTGCGCGGCGCTGTCCAGCCTGCAATTGCTGGCGGTGGCGGTGTGGGCGGTGATGATGGGCCTGGAGGGCGGCCTGCGGATCAGCCAGGCCGGTTTGCTGGGCGTGGGCCTGTTCGTCGTCACGCTGCTGGCCAATGAGCTGGCCAGCCGTCTGGCCCGCGAGGAACGCGCTGCCCGCGGCAGCCTGGAATATGCGCGCCAGCAAGCCGATCTGAACCGCCTGGTGATCGAAGAGATGGATGAAGGCGTGCTGGTGGCAGACCGGCGCGGCCTGGTGCGGACCGCCAATCCCGCCGCCCGCGCGCTGCTGGCCGAAGGCGCCACCCTGCGCCCCGGCCCCTTCCGCCTGGATGCCACCCCCACCTGGGCGCCCCTGCTGCGGGCGCTGACCCAGGCCTACAGCGAACGCAGCTGGCCGGACACCGGCCGCGACGTGTTGCTGGACTTCGGCGGCGGCCTGCAGCGCTCGCTGCATGTGCGCATGCGCTTCACCATGCGGTCCCTGGACGGGGACGACCTGTGTGTGCTGTTCGTCGAAGACAACCGCCACCTCGAAGCCCGCAACCGGCAGGAGAAGCTGGCGGCGATGGGTCGTGTCTCGGCTGGCATCGCGCACGAGATCCGCAACCCGCTCACCGCCATTGCGCAGGCCAATGCCTTGCTGGAAGAAGACTGCGCCGGCCAGCCGCGCCTGGAGCAGCTGACCCGCATGGTGGCCGGCAATGTGGAGCGGCTCAAGCGCATCGTGGACGATGTGATGGAGGTGGCCCCCGGCGTTGCCTCCATCCCCCAGACGGTGCAGTTACCCCCGCTGGTGCGTGAATACTGCACGGACTGGGCCGCCACCCAGCGACTGCCCCAGGACGACACCAGCCCCCTGCGCCTGGCCATCAGCCTGGACGAGACAGCCACGGTGAGCTTCGACCCGCACCACCTGCGCCGCGTCCTGATCAATCTGCTGGACAACGGCCTGCGCCATGCCCGCCCGATGCCGGCGGCCGTGCGTGTGGAAGTGATGCAGGAAGGCACGGAGTGGGTCCGTCTGTCGGTGCTGAGCGACGCCGATCCCATCCCGGCCGAGGTAGAACGACACTTGTTCGAACCATTCTTTTCAACCCGAAGCCGAGGCACGGGCCTGGGCCTGTACATTTGTCGGGAACTCTGCGAGCGGTACGGTGCCAAGATCGACTTCCACCGTCAGGAGTCGCAGCACGTGAATGAGTTCCGTGTGCTGCTGCCCCGCCTCGCCTCTCCTGCTGGCCAAGACACTACCCATGAGCGCTGATTCCCGACTGCTGGTGGTCGATGACGAACCCGACCTGCGCACCCTGTATGAGATGACGCTGTTGCGGGAAGGTTTTGCACTGGACAGCGCCGGCACCGTTGAAGATGCGCTGGCGCTGCTGGACAGCAAGCGCTACGACGCCGTCATCACCGACATGCGACTGCCGGACGGCACCGGACTGGATGTGCTGCGGTGGCTGGAGCAGCGCGGCCGCAGCGAGCGCGCCATCGTGATCACCGCCTATGGCTCGCCCGAGAATGCGGTGGAAGCCTTGAAGGCCGGCGCCTATGACTACCTGACCAAGCCGGTGGACCTGCGCCAGTTCCGCATGGTGGTCGCCTCGGCGCTGGGACGGGTGCCCCGACCCGAGTCGTCGGCCTCCACGATGGCCGCGCGTGCACCGTCGCCCGGCAGCGCGGGCGGGCCTGCGCCATTCCCGGCAACGGGCGCGGTGTCGGCGGCGTCGCCTTCCTCCGCGGCTTCCGCGGTGCCGGCCTCACCGTCCTCACCGGCCTCACCGGCATCCCAGCCGTCCTACGCCTCAGCGTCGGCTTCGGCCACTGCGCCTGCGCCAACGATGTTTGGCAACCGCCCGCTGTCCCCCGCGCCGCTCGCCTCCCCACCGCCGCACGAGTCCGATGCGCCGACCGTCACGCCCATGGGTGCCGCGATGGTCGAAGCCTCTCGCAAGGCGGCGCTGCCGCGAGGCCGCGTGGCAGCGGCCGGGCCGGTGTCAGCGCTGGAGCGGCTGGTCGGTGATTCGGCCGCCATGCGTCAGGTGCGTCAGCTCATCGAGAAGGTGGCGCGCAGCATGGCGCCGGTGCTGCTCAATGGCGAGTCGGGCACCGGCAAGGAACTGGTGGCCCGCGCCATCCACGATGTCAGCGCCCGCCGTCCCCAACCCTTTATTGCCGTCAACTGCGGCGCCATTCCCGAGCAGTTGCTGGAGGCCGAGTTCTTCGGCTATCGCAAGGGCGCCTTCACCGGTGCCACCGAAGACCGCGAAGGTTTCTTCCAGGCCGCCCAGGGCGGCACGCTGTTCCTCGACGAAATCGGCGACCTGCCGCTGGCGATGCAGTCCAAGCTGCTGCGCGCGCTGCAGGAACGTTCGGTGCGTCCAGTGGGCGCGGTGGCGGAAATGCCGGTCAATGTCCGGCTGCTCAGCGCCACCCACAAGGACCTCGCCGCCGAGGTGATGGCGGGGCGGTTTCGGCAGGACTTGTATTACCGGCTGAATGTCATTCAGATCCGCGTGCCGCCGCTGCGCGAGCGCATGGAAGACCTGGCGCCGATCAGCGCCCGGGTGCTGGAGCGCATCGCCACCGACGCCGGCGTGGAGCCGGTGCCGCAACTGACGGCGCAGGGCCTGGCGGCGCTGGGGCGCTACAGCTTCCCCGGCAATGTGCGGGAACTGGAGAACCTGCTGCATCGGGCGCTGGCCCTGTCCGGCGGCGAGACCATCGATGTGGCCGATCTGGACCTGCCCGAGGCACTGCTCGAAGCCGAGGAAGTGCCGGAGGCCGTGACCGACACCGCCGACCTGGCGCAAGGCGTCCCGCTGCCGGCCGAGGCGCTGGGCCAAGCCCCGCTGCCGTCCGACCTGGCCACCTACCTGGACGAAGTGGAAAAGCGCCTGCTGCTGCGCGCGCTCGAGCACTACCGCAACAACCGGACGGCGGCCGGCGCCAGTCTCGGACTGTCGCTGCGCCAGATGCGCTACCGCATGGCCCGCCTGGGCATTTCGCTCGGGGCTGACGACAACTGATCCTGCGATCGGCCGCGGGTGTGCGGATGCCGATCCTGCGCGCCCGCGTGCGCCCTCATCCTCCCTCTGGCGCTCAGGCATGGACGCATACCGCCCCGTCGTTGTCTCTTCGGGAAGCCCCTAGATGGGGCTTGTCCTGATCACCTGTGACAGCCGTCCGGTGCCGCCCGATGGCCCCATCGGACCGGCCTTGCCGGAGCCCCTTTGATGATGCGTGTTTGCAGGCATTTCGGGCCCGCAAGCCGCGTCAATCCTTGGCCTTGAAACGAAGGTCCCGAATCCATCGGCGCTGTGCGGGGACAGGGCTTGAGAGGGCTGACATGCCCAGGTCGGTTCCCAGCTCGTAACGCTATTGGTAGTTGCTTGAAGGTAGACCAGACCCTAGATATAGTGTCTCGCATGCTATCCTGCTGACTTCGCAAACCAGCGATGAACGCCTTCCCCGCAGTTGCTCCGATGCCCCCGCGCCGCTTGCGCGCCGGTCAGGTCATGGTGTGGGGCATCACGGCGGAAAAACGCTTCTTGCATCACCCCATTACTTGATGACGCTGGCCCGGTCGGGTTGTCCGGGCACGGCGTTGCTTTTTGTTTTTTCGAACCAGAACAGACGAGGATCCCATGCAGACAGTCGCCGTCACACCGACCGCCGAAGCGGGCCTGGCGCAGACTCCCCGTGAGTCCGCACCGCTGGCCGCCGGCGGCTACCAGGCCTACCAGATCATCCGCCGCAACGGTGCGGTGGTGCATTTCGAGCCGAGCAAGGTGGCGGTGGCCATGATGAAGGCCTTCCTGGCCGTGCATGGCACCAGCGGTGCAGCGTCCGCCAGCGTGCGCGAGACGGTGGATGCGCTGACCGAAGCCGTGGTGCGTGCGCTGGTGCGTTCGCGTCCGGGCGGCGGCACCTTCCATATTGAAGACGTGCAGGATCACGTCGAGCTGGCGCTGATGCGCGGCGGTCACCATGAAGTGGCCCGCGCCTATGTGCTGTATCGCGAGCGTCGTTCCATGGAGCGCAAGGTCCAGGGCGAGGCGCAGCAGGCTGCCGTGCTGGAGTCCGGCATCAGCGTGACCGAGAACGGCACCCGCGTGCCCCTCGACCTGAACAAGCTGTCCGCCCTGATCGTCTCCAGCTGCGAAGGCCTGGGCGCTGACGTCAAGCCCGAGCCGATCCTGGCCGAGACCAAGCGCAACCTGTATGACGGCGTCCCGATGGACGAGGTCCACAAGGCCGCCATCCTGGCTGCCCGGACCCTGATCGAGAAGGACCCCGGCTACACCCGCGCCACCGCCCGTCTGCTGCTGCACACCATCCGCAAGGAAATCCTGGGCGAGGAAGTGACGCAGGCCGAGATGGCCACCCGTTACGCCGACTACTTCCCCACCTTCATCAAGAAGGGCGTGCAGGCCGAACTGCTGGACGAGCGTCTGCAGCAGTACGACCTGGCCAGGCTGGGCGCCGCCCTGAAGGCCGAACGCGACTTCCAGTTCGACTACCTGGGCCTGCAGACCCTGTTCGACCGCTACTTCCTGCACGTCGACGGCACCCGCATCGAAATGCCGCAGGCCTTCTTCATGCGTGTGGCCATGGGCCTGGCGCTGAACGAGATCGACCGCGAAGCCCGCGCCATCGAGTTCTATGAAGTGCTGTCGAGCTTCGACTTCATGTCCAGCACCCCGACGCTGTTCAACTCCGGCACCCGTCGCTCGCAGCTGTCGAGCTGCTACCTGACCACGGTGGCCGACGACCTGGACGGCATCTACGAGGCGCTGAAGGAAAACGCGCTGCTGTCGAAGTTCGCCGGCGGCCTGGGCAATGACTGGACGCCGGTGCGCGCCCTCGGTTCCCACATCAAGGGCACCAACGGCAAGAGCCAGGGCGTGGTTCCCTTCCTGAAGGTGGTCAACGACACCGCCGTGGCGGTGAACCAGGGCGGCAAGCGCAAGGGCGCCGTCTGCGCCTACCTGGAAACGTGGCACCTGGACATCGAAGAGTTCCTGGAGCTGCGCAAGAACACCGGTGACGACCGCCGTCGTACCCACGACATGAACACGGCGAACTGGATTCCCGACCTGTTCATGAAGCGCGTCATCGAAGGCGGCGACTGGACCCTGTTCAGCCCGTCCACCTGCCCGGACCTGCACGACCTGTTCGGCCAGGCCTTCGAGACGGCCTATGTCGCCTACGAGGCCAAGGCCGACCGCGGCGAGATCAAGCTGTTCAAGCGCATGCAGGCCCGTGACCTGTGGCGCAAGATGCTGACCATGCTGTTCGAGACCGGCCATCCCTGGATCACCTTCAAGGACGCCTGCAACGTGCGCTCGCCGCAGCAGCACGTGGGCGTGGTGCACTCGTCCAACCTGTGCACCGAGATCACGCTCAACACCAACGACAACGAAATCGCGGTGTGCAACCTGGGCTCGGTCAATCTGGCGCAGCATCTGAAGGACGGCGAGATCGACCAGGTCAAGCTGAAGAAGACGGTGTCCACCGCCATGCGGATGCTGGACAACGTCATCGACATCAACTACTACGCGGTCAAGAAGGCGCGTGACTCCAACCTGCGTCACCGTCCGGTGGGTCTGGGCATCATGGGCTTCCAGGATGCGCTGTACCAGCTGCGCGTGCCCTACGCCTCCCAGGCCGCGGTGGAATTCGCCGACCGTTCGATGGAAGCCGTCTGCTATCACGCCTACTGGGCGTCCACCGACCTGGCCGCCGAGCGTGGCCGCTACAGCAGCTACCGCGGTTCGCTGTGGGACCGCGGCATCCTGCCGATCGACTCGCTGAACCTGCTGGCCGAAGCCCGCGGCGGTTATGTGGACGTGGACCGTTCCGCCACCCTGGACTGGGACAGCCTGCGCGCCAAGATCGCCCGTGACGGCATGCGCAACAGCAACTGCGTGGCCATCGCCCCGACCGCGACCATCTCCAACATCATCGGCGTGGACGCCTCGATCGAGCCCTGCTTCGGCAACCTGTCGGTCAAGTCCAACCTGTCCGGCGAGTTCACCGTGGTGAACGAGTGCCTGGTCCGCGACCTGAAGAAGCTGGGCCTGTGGGACGACGTGATGGTCATGGACCTGAAGCACTTCGACGGTTCGCTGCGCCGCATCGACCGCGTGCCGGAAGAGCTCAAGCAGCTCTACGCCACCGCCTTCGAAGTGGACACGGTGTGGCTGGTGGAAGCCGCCGCCCGTCGCCAGAAGTGGATCGACCAGGCGCAGAGCCTGAACATCTACATGGCCGGTGCATCGGGCAAGCGCCTGGACGAGACCTACAAGCTGGCGTGGCAGCGTGGTCTGAAGACCACCTACTACCTGCGCACCATGGGCGCGACGCACGCCGAGAAGAGCACGGTGCAAAACGCCGGCCAGCTCAACTCGGTGAGCAGCTCGGTCGGTGGCATGCACGCCGCGCCGGTGGCGGCATCGGTCGCACCGGTGGCTGCAGCTGCAGTCGAGACCTCGGTCTCGCCCGTCATTGACGCTTCGACGCCGGCCACCGACGTCAAGTTTTGCGCCATTGACGACCCGGGTTGCGAAGCCTGCCAGTAAGCAGTTGTTGAAGGCTCAATGAAGTCTCATTGAAGTCCCGATGAAGGCCGCGAGGCTGCCGTCAGATGCGTGAATCATCTGCGGCAAGCCTTGCGGAAAAGTCGGGCTGACGCTCGCGATGCGAGTGTTCATCGATGTTTCCGGGCGTCGCGCGTTTTTGGAGAAGCGGCGCGGCAGCATCGATGAACACTTTCCGGCGGACCTCACACCCGCCGCTTCAGCGCTCCATGCACCCACGCCGCGCGCCTCCTCGGAAGCGAAATGCGATGCGGACCAGCAACAGGGAAGTGGCGCTGAAGTCAAGAAGTCCTTTGTGTTTGAACACAACACTCCGATAATCCGCGACGATAGGAAGACCACCATGTTGGTTTGGGAAGAAGACCGTAAACCTTCGAGCAGCGCGCCGGCCTCCGGTGCACCGATTCACGCAGCGACCATGACCCCCATGGACGCCGCGCGTCAGTCCGTCGCTTCAAACCCTGCATCGCATGCAGCGTCGGCGGACCTCACTGCACCCGCCGCCGCCCGACGTGTCAACGTCGCGGACAAACGCATCATCAATGGCCAGACCGACGTCAACCAGCTCGTACCGTTCAAGTACAAGTGGGCGTGGGAAAAGTACCTGGCCACCTGCGCCAATCACTGGATGCCGCAGGAAGTGAACATGTCTCGCGACATCGCTCTCTGGAAGGACCCCAATGGTCTGACCGAGGACGAGCGCCGCATCATCAAGCGCAACCTTGGTTTCTTCGTGACCGCGGATTCACTGGCGGCCAACAACATCGTGCTGGGCACCTATCGCCACATCACCGCGCCCGAAGCTCGCCAGTTCCTGCTGCGCCAGGCCTTCGAGGAAGCGATCCACACCCACGCCTACCAATACATCGTGGAGTCGCTGGGTCTGGATGAGAGCGAGATCTTCAATGCCTATCACGAGGTGAAGTCGATCCGCGACAAGGATGAGTTCCTCATCCCCTTCATCGACGCGATCATGGATCCCAACTTCGTCACCGGCACGCCGGAGACGGACCAGACGCTGCTGAAGTCGCTGATCGTGTTTGCCTGCCTGATGGAAGGCCTGTTCTTCTACGTCGGCTTCACGCAGATCCTGGCGCTGGGTCGCCAGAACAAGATGACCGGTGCTGCCGAGCAGTATCAGTACATCCTGCGCGACGAATCCATGCACTGCAATTTCGGCATTGACCTGATCAATCAGATCAAGCTGGAGAATCCGCATCTGTGGACGCCTGAGTTCCGCGCCGAGATCAAGCAGCTGTTTGAGCAGGCCGTGGAACTGGAATACCGCTACGCCGAAGACACCATGCCGCGCGGCGTGCTGGGTCTGAATGCAGCGATGTTCAAGGGCTACCTGCGTTATATCGCCAACCGTCGCGCCACCCAGATCGGTCTGGAGGCTCTCTTCCCGAATGAAGAGAACCCGTTCCCCTGGATGAGCGAGATGATTGACTTGAAGAAGGAACGCAACTTCTTCGAGACCCGCGTGATCGAATACCAATCGGGCGGTGCCCTGTCCTGGGACTGATGAAGTCCCCGGCCGGAGCAACCCCTGAACTGTTGACTGTTTGACTGAAGAGAAGAGATCAAGATTGGCGATGCAATTCACCGACCGACACAGAAGCGGCGGCCTGCATCGCACCCTGATTCATTGCACCGTGGCGAACTCCCTCGACTCATGGGCAATGAATACCTGCACTGGCAACAACCGGTTGTTGACGGGCAGGGCTATTTCCACTTGATCAAGGAGAACTGAAATGGCAACTGCGAAGAAGGCCGCTCCGGCCAAGAAGGCCGCCCCGGCGAAGAAGGCTGCAGCGAAGAAGGCTGCACCGGCGAAGAAGGCCGCTCCGGCCAAGAAGGCTCCGGCCGCCAAGAAGGCCGCTCCGGCCAAGAAGGCAGCTCCGGCTGCAAAGAAGGCCGCTCCGGCGAAGAAGGCTGCTGCAGCGAAGAAGGCTGCTCCGGCGAAGAAGGCTGCTGCCGCCAAGAAGGCTGCTCCGGCTGCGAAGAAGGTTGTGGCCAAGAAGGCTGCACCGGCCAAGAAGGCCGCTGCTCCCAAGAAGGCTGCACCTGCCAAGAAGGCCGCTGCACCTGCGAAGAAGGCCTCCGCTGCCAAGAAGCCGCCCATCAAGGCGGTTGCCAAGGCTGCCAAGCCCGCTGCCAAGGCTGCGAAGCCCGCCGCCAAGCCGGCCGCCAAGAAGGCCACCGCTGCCAAGCCCGCTGCCAAGGCTTCCAAGCCTGCTGCGAAGCCGGCCGCGAAGAAGGCCTCTGCCAAGAAGGCTGCTGCCAAGCCTGCCGCTGCCCCTGCGCCTGCTGCCGCTGCTGCGAAGCCCGCTGCCGCTCCCGCGCCTGCTGCCAAGACCGCGCTGAGCCCGCAAGCGGCCTGGCCGTTCCCCACCGGCAACAAGCCCTGAGCCTCAGGCACCTGAATGAAAACCCGGCTTCGGCCGGGTTTTTTTTGGCCCCCGGTTTGGCTGGCCTAGGGCCAGCCAAACACCGCCCCCCGAGGGGGCTGTGGGCCTCCCTTGGGGCGGCCCGGCGGGTGGCCCTCGCAGCGAACCCACAGCCCCGCTTGGACGACGCTTCGCGCGTCCGGCGCGACTAGGTGCAGCGAGGTGCGGTGAACCGCGTCCGGTGCTCGCTTGGGCGGCCCGCGGGTGGGCGCTTCAGGGGTAGAAGAGTTCGACGGTGTAGCCGCTGATCTTGGTGTTGCCGCTGTCGAAAACGACTTGCAGTTGCTGCTCGGCGCCGGCAGTGAAAGACGATTGCGTGGCGTGCAGTTCCTGTGGGGACAGCATGCGGCGCACCACCAATTGGCCCGAAGCATCCGTCAGGCTCAAATCCACCCAGGGCTGCGCCACGTCCCAGTTGCTGCGGTTGCGCAGGCTCAGGCTCAGCCGGTAATGGTTGCCTTCGCCCGCCGGGTTGAGACTGCTGCTCTCCACACTCAACGCCTCAATGTGCTGCCACGGCTTGAGCTCCTGGCCCATCGCCGTCGTCATCTTCAGCAGCATCGGACGCGCAAACGGATACTGCGCAGCAATGGCCTCTCGCCCCTGCCATGCAATCTGGCCCGCCACACCGGCCAACAAACCCAACGCCGCCGTGCCCAAGGTCGCCCGCACCCACGGACGGTGCCAGCGCTGCGCAGACTCAGCCTTGCGCACAAAACTCGGCACCGACGCCGCAGCCTCCGCCGGCTCCCGGCCCTTGCTCCGCGCCTCCGCCTTGGCCGCCTTCTCCGCCGCCTTGCGCGTCAGCAACGCCAGCTTCTCCGCATCCTTCGCCGCTCGCGCCGCTTCCTTCTCAGCTTCGCGCGCCTGCTTCTCCGCTTCCTTGGCCGCCCGCTCCGCTTCCTTGGCCTCCTCCTTGGCCCGGCGCGCTGCCTCCGCCGCCTCGCGCGCCGCTGCCTTCTCGGCCGCCTTGCGCTCCGCACGCGTCATCGGCACATCCGTCTGCGCCGTCGGCATCAGCGAAGGTTCGCCCGGATCCACCGGCGCCCGCACCGGAATCCGCGGGTCCAGCGACGGCTCCTGCGTCTTGAGCTGCGCCGCCGTGGCTGAACTCAGGTTCAGCAAGACATCCGGGCGCTCGTCATCCGCCATCGGCGGTGGCAACTCGTCCTCTTCAAACCGCATGCCCTTGGGCTCGGGCAGATGCGACCTTGCATCCACCGCCGGCGCAGGCGGCGCCGTCAGGAAAGGCTCCACCCGGTCCTCGCCATACGACGACTCCGGCACCGCCGGCGGCTGCGCACGCCCGCTACCCCCCACCGCACGATTGCGCGGCCGGCTGTAGTGCCGCGGCGACGGCAGCAATGAATCCCCGTCGTCATCGTCAAAGTCGCCCGGCAAAGGACGCGACGGTGCAAACGGATTCAGCTCATTGTCATCATTGGCCAGCCAGCCACTGTCCCGCGGCGGCTCGATCGGCGGCGGCGGCATGCGGCGCGGCAAATCGTCAAACGCAGCCGCCATCGACTGGCTCGGGAACGTCGTCGCCCCCGGCTCCGGCCCACGACCGGGCAGCGACAGATCCCGCGAAGACGGTGGCGGAGTGACCGGCGGCGGCGCAAAAGTCGGCGGCGGGGTGTAGGCAGGCGGCGGCGGCGCAAACGCGGGCGGCGGTGCATAAGCAGGCGGCGGTGCATAAGCAGGCGGCGGTGCATAAGCAGGCGGCGGTGGGGTCACCGCCGGTGCCGGGGCCGGAGCCTGCAGCGCCGGCTGACGCACGGCCGGCGCAGGCGCACCGGCCACCGGTGGCCATGGCGGCGGACTGTCGCGCTCCAGGTCAAACAGCTGCTCGCGCGCATCAAAGACCTCGGCACAGCGGCCGCAGCGCACCCAGCCTTCCGAGACGCGCAGCTGGTCCTGCACCACCCGGAAGATGGTGCCGCAGGTGGTGCAGCGAGTCGCAAGATTCATGGGCGGAATAATGCCAGAAACAGGGTCAGTCCTTGACGCTCGTCCCCTGCCCAAGGCGCTCCGCCACGGGCTCAGAGACGATTTGTCGCAATTGCAGAGGACGCTCGTGGCGGGCACCAGGACAAGTGGCCATCACGATTCCCAGCCCTCTGTCGTCACTCATCAGTGATCAGCTCTCAGCTTTCAGCGCTTGGCCTTCAGCTCCGAGCCTTGAGCCTTCGCTTGAGCCCCGAGTTCGAGGCCGCAGCCCGAAGCCCGAAGCCCGAAGCCCGAAGCCCGAAGTTTTCAACCCCGGCGGGCCGTCATCAGAATCCATCCATCTTCCTGGTCCGCCACCTCGAGCGACACAAACGGCGCATACGCCGCCTTCAGCTCGTCGGCCTGGCGCTCCAGAATACCGGCCAGCACCAGGTGACCGCCCGGCGCCAGGTGATTGCACAGCAGCGGCGCCAGCAGCTTCAGCGGCGTCGCCAGGATGTTGGCCAGCACCACCGGATATTCGCCCTGCGCCGCATCGGGCAGCGCCGCATGGATGCTGACCTGATTCTCCTGCGCGTTCTGCAGGGACGACTGCACCGCCGCCGGATCAATGTCCACCGCATCGATGCCACGCGCCCCGAACAGCGCCGTGGCAATGGCCAGAATCCCGGACCCGCAGCCGTAGTCCAGCACGCGGTCCCAGCCCGCCGCCTCATCCCCATGCGCCGCAATCCAGCGCAGGCACATCCGGGTCGTTGGATGCGAGCCGGTGCCGAAGGCCAGCCCCGGGTCCAGCCGCATCTTCTGCCGGGCCTGCGCCGGCGCTTCATGCCAGGACGGCACGATCCAGAAGGTGGGCGTGATCTCCACCGGCGCAAACTGCGACTGCGTCAGCCGCACCCAGTCCTGCTCTTCCACCGCCTGGATGGTCTGCACATGGACGTCGCTGGCCCAATCCTGCGCCAGCAGCAGCGTGGCCGCTTCAGTGGCCTGGGCTTCGGTCTCGAACAGGGCCTTGACCACCGAGCGGTCCCAGCCCGCCTTGGGCGCCGGCATGCCGGGCTCGCCGAAGAGGGCGTTCTCGATCGGGGTGTCCGCATCGGCGTCTTCCACCGAGACCGCCAGGGACTCGATCTCCATCAACGCGTCGCTGACGGTTTCCACGTCCTCTTCGCGGCAGATCAGGATCAGTTCGTGCAACTTGGCGTCGCTCGTGCTCATGGTGGCTCCAGAAAGCGTGAAGCCCCCAAGGCGGCCCGATGGGCCCGCGCTTGAGGGCGGGGACGCCCGAAGGCGTCAGTCAACAGGGGAGGGTCAGCGCTTGTGCTGGCTCATCCACGATTCTAGATAGTGAATGTCCGTGCCGCCTTCGATGAACTTGGCGTCCGCCATCAGCTCGCGGTGCAGCGGGATGTTGGTCTGGATGCCTTCCACCACCGTCTCCGACAGGGCAATGCGCATGCGCGCCAGCGCCTGCTCCCGCGTGTCGCCGTGCACGATGATCTTGCCGATCATCGAGTCGTAGTTGGGCGGCACGAAGTAGTTGGTGTAGGCATGCGAGTCCACCCGCACCCCGGGGCCACCCGGCGGATGCCACATGGTGATGCGGCCAGGCGACGGGATGAACTTCACCGGGTCTTCGGCATTGATGCGGCATTCGATGGAATGGCCCCGCATCGTGATGTTGCGCTGGGTGAAGGGCAGCTTCTCGCCCGCGGCAATGCGGATCTGCATCTGCACGATGTCGATGCCGGTCACCAGTTCCGTCACCGGATGCTCCACCTGCACGCGGGTGTTCATCTCGATGAAGTAGAACTCGCCGTTCTCATACAGGAACTCGAAGGTGCCCGCGCCGCGGTAGCCCATCTTCTTGCAGGCGGCCGCGCAGCGGTCCCCCACACGCTCGATCAGGCGACGCGGAATGCCGGGTGCCGGCGCTTCCTCGATGATCTTTTGGTGGCGGCGCTGCATGGAGCAGTCGCGCTCGCCCAGCCAGACGGCATTCTTGAAGCCGTCCGCCAGCACCTGGATTTCCACGTGACGCGGATGCTCCAGAAACTTTTCCATGTAGACCTGCGGATTGCCGAAGGCCGCACCGGCCTCGGCCTTGGTCATCTGCACCGCATTGACCAGGGCCGCCTCGGTGTGCACGACCCGCATGCCGCGGCCACCGCCGCCGCCAGCGGCCTTGATGATGACCGGATAACCGACCGTGCGGGCAATGCGCACGATCTCCTTGGGATCGTCCGGCAACGCGCCATCAGAGCCCGGCACGCAAGGCACGCCGGCCTTGATCATGGCCTGCTTGGCCGCCACCTTGTCGCCCATGGTCCGGATGTTTTCCGGGGTGGGGCCGATGAAGGTGAAGCCGCTGCGCTCCACGCGCTCGGCAAAGTCCGCGTTCTCGCTGAGGAAGCCGTAGCCGGGGTGGATGGCTTCGGCGTCCGTCACCTCGGCGGTGGCGATGATCGCCGGCATGCTGAGGTAGCTCTGGGCGGACGGGGCAGGGCCGATGCACACCGCTTCATCCGCCAGCTTGACGTACTTGGCGTCGCGGTCGGCCTCGGAGTAGACCACCACCGACTTCACGCCCAGTTCGCGGCAGGCGCGCTGGATGCGAAGGGCGATTTCTCCCCGGTTGGCGATCAGGATCTTCTTGAACATGCCGCCGCCTTATTCGATGACGATCAGCGGCTGGCCGTATTCCACCGGCTGACCGTTCTCGGCCAGGACCTTGACGATGGTGCCGGACTTGTCGGCTTCGATCTCGTTCATGATCTTCATCGCCTCGATGATGCAGATGGCATCGCCTTCCTTGACCTGCTGACCCACTTCCACGAAGGGCTTGGCATTGGGGCTGGAGGCGCGGTAGAAAGTGCCCACCATGGGCGACTTCACCACATGGCCGGTTTCCACCGGGGCAGCCGGCGCGGCCGCTGGCGCAGCACCGGCGGCGGGGGCGGGCGCTGCGGCCTGGGCGGGCACCATCGGCTGGGCCGCCTGCATCACCGGCATGGCCGCCACCAGGGGCGTGCCATCGGACTTGACGATGCGCACCTTGCCATCGGCTTCGGTGATTTCAAGTTCAGAGATGTTCGACTCGGACACGAGGTCGATCAGGGTCTTGAGCTTGCGCAAATCCATAGGGTTTCTCCAACGGGGAAGGTTGTGTTTTCGTCTGTGCCCGACACGGGCCCGGCCGCAAGGCTAGGCGCCGCGATGATTCAGCGCGTACTGCAAGGCCAGCTGATACCCCAGAGGGCCCAGCCCGCAGATCACGCCCACCGCAAGCTCCGACACATAACTGTGATGTCGGAAGGACTCCCTGCGGTGGATGTTGGACAGGTGAACTTCAACAAAGGGCAGCGCCACCGCCGCCAGCGCGTCGCGAATCGCCACGCTGGTGTGGGTGTAGGCCGCCGGGTTGATGATGATGAAGCGCGTTCCGTCGCGCCCGGCCGCCTGGATGCGGTCCACCAGGGCTCCCTCGTGGTTGCTCTGGAAGGTGTCGAGCTGCGCGCCGGCTTCCTGCGCCTTCTGCCGCAGATCGTCGTCGATCTGCTTCAAAGTGTGCGCGCCATAGACCTCGGGCTCCCGGGTGCCGAGAAGGTTGAGGTTGGGGCCGTGAACAACAAGAATCTGCATCTGCGACCGGTCCTGACTCATTAGAGCGAAGACACTAGAAGCGTAAAAGGCTGGACTTTACGCCTTTTGCCCCCAGATCCAGGCAGCTTCACAAAAATAAATGGCTTGACCCTGCCCAGTCACTTGGCTATGGCATGCCAGATGCCAGGGCCTCCCCCGTTTGGCGCTTGACGGCAGCTCAAACTTTGCTAGTTGCCACCATTTGGCGTAGCTCTTCGAGGTTGGTGGCCCCCAGTTTGCGCCAGATCGGCTCACCTTGCACGCCGAAGGCGACGGTAAAGGGAAGGCCGCCTTTGCTGTTGCCCAGCTGGCGCGACAGGTCGGTGCCCGTCAGACCGGCCAGGGCAACCGGGAAGCGCAGCGGCAGCTTGGCCAGGAATCCACGGACCGGCGTGGGCGCATCCACGGCCAGACCCAGCACCTGCCAGCCCTTGGCCGCGAATTCCTCGTGGAACTGATTGATTTCCGGCAGTTCCTTGACGCAAGGCGCACACCAGGTGGCCCAGAAATTCAGCAGCAGCGGCTTGCCGCGCAGTTGCTGCGCGGGCAGGTAGGGCTGCTGGTCCAGGGTGTCGAAGCTGGCGTTCCAGAAGGCAGCAGCCGGCTCGGACAGGGGGCCGGTCGCCGGTGCTCCGGCGCCTGCACCCGCGCTCGCACCAGCAGCCGCCTCGCGCTCATGGCGCAAGGCCAGCAGGGCGCCGCCCGCCACCGCCACGCCGCCCACGGCGGCCCATCCCAGAACATGTCGTCGCTGCATCAGGCGTCCTTCATCAAGTGTCGAAGCGCGGTCAGGTCGCCCCGCTCGGTGCGTCCCCGGGCATCCGGCTTGAGCGCGCCGCGCTGGTCGTTGTAGTCCAGAATGGTCAGCGCCAGCGTCACCCGTTCATTCAGGGCGCGGCAGGGCACATCCAGGATCAATTGGTCCACCGTGTCCCCACGGCTGTTGCGGGCCTGGCCGACGTCGTAATCCACGCCCTGATTGAGCAGGGCGATCTCCGCCGATTTGCTGTCGTCACAGTACAGCTGCAGATGGATGTTGGACAGCCGGGTGGCGGTCCCGCGCCAGACGGCGCCGGTCAGGTGGGGGCGAAACTCCGCCAGCCGTTCCATCCAGACCGCGGCCACCTCCCGCAGCGCGGCCAGTTCGGCCGGCTGGGTGTCCGCGCAGAAGATCGACAGGTATTCCCGAACCTGGTCTTCCAGTTCGTCGTTGTCCGGCAGCTTGGTGCGGGGCGGCAGGCCCAGGGCGCGCAGCGCTCGGGTCTTGGCCGGTCCGTATTCCAGGCCTTCTTCCACAATCAACCGGGCCGCCGCAGCGGCGATCTCGGTGCTCAGTTCGGAACTCATGGCAACTCCACGGCACCCATACGAGCCTCAATAGTGCCTGCACGGCTGAGCAAGTAGGGCGAACGTGGGCGTTTCTCGAATCGCTTGGGCGCCGGCAGCATCACCGCCAGGTTGGCGGCCTGCTGCGGACTCAGCCGGGCGGCATCGACCTGGAAGTAGCGACGGGCGGCGGCCTGGGCGCCAAACACGCCTTCGCCCCACTCCACATGATTCAGGTACAGCTCCAGAATGCGCTGCTTGCTGAGCAGCGCCTCCAGCATGTAGGTGAGGACGAATTCCTGGCCCTTGCGCACAAAGGTGCGCTCGGAACTGAGGAAGAGGTTCTTGGCCAGTTGCTGGGTGATGGTGGACCCGCCCACGATCTTGGCCATGGGCGCAGGTTTGCTCGGGGCGGTGACGGCCAGGCGGGCGGCGCGTTTTTCGGCCCGCTCCAGTTCCTTCTGGTTGCGCTCCCAGGCCTTTTCCATCGCTTCCCAGTCCACGCCGCCGTGCTCATTGAAACCGGCGTCCTCACTGGCGATGACCGCCCGCTTCAGGTTGATGCTGATCTGGTCAGCATCCATCCAGCGCTGCGCCCAGACGACGGAGCCCTTTTCACGCACCAGGCGCAGGATCTCCGTGCGCTGGAAACTGGTCGATTCCGGCGGCAGCACCGCCATCAGCGCGATGCGGGCGGCGAAGAAGAGTTGCAGGCAGAGGATGCTGACGATCAGCATCAGCACCAGTCGCATGAACTGTCTCAGCATGCGGCCTCCACCTGACGACGCAGTTCGGCCAGCACCGGGGCACTGTCCGGGCGCACGCCGCGCCACAGCTCAAACGATTCCACTGCTTGCTCCACCAGCATGCCCAAGCCATCCCGCAGGCAGGCCGACGGGCCGCCCTGGTCCGCCGCCCAGCGCAAAAAGCCCTGGGCCGGCTTGCCGTACATCATGTCCACCGCCACACCGCCGGCGGCCAGCACCAGACGGTCCGGCTGGGGCAGGGGCAGCCCTGCGCCGCTCAGGGAGCTGCTGGTGCCGTTGATGACGACGTCATAACGACCGTCGGTCTGGTCCAGTCCGCCGGAGCGCAGGCGCACGCCGTGATGGTCGGCAAAGGCCTGGTGGCTGGCGACCAGCGCCAGGGCCTTGTCCGGGCTGCGGTTGACGATATGAATTTCGGCCGGTCGGGCCGCGACCAGGCTGCCCAGCACGCCCGCCGAGGCGCCGCCCGCCCCGATCAGCAGCATCCGCAGGCCCGCGAGCGGCCTGCCGGCATTACGCTGCAGGTCGGAGACCAGGCCCGCACCATCGGTGTTGTCGCCTAGCCAGCCGTCTGCATCAAACCGCAGCACATTCACCGCGCCAGCCAGTGTCGCCCGGGGGGTGAGCCGGCTCGCCAGCGATGCCGCTTCAAATTTAAAAGGCACGGTGACATTGCAGCCGCGTCCGCCGGCAGCGGCGAAGGCGCGCACCGTGGCTTCGAAGGCGTCGAGCGGACACAGCAGTCGCTCATAGGTCAGCACCTGCCCGGTCTCGCGGGCGAAGGCGGCATGAATATCCGGGGACCGGCTGTGGGCCACCGGGTTGCCGGCGACGGCATATCGATCCATGGCCGCGGGACCCGGACCTTGCGCAGAAGAAGGCTCACTCATGGGGATCAGGACGGGTTGGCCGTCATCGTCGTTTCCAGCCCGTCCTCGCGGGTGAAGCGGAAGCGGGACGTGATCACCAGGACTTCAGCGCCCTTTTTCATCGCCGGCGTAAAACCGCCGAAGGGGCCGCTGGCCTCCACGATGGCCACGGCGCGGCGGTCCAGCACGCGGTTGCCCGAGCTCTGCACGATGTCGGTTTCCACCACCCGGCCGCGCCAGTCCACATGGATGTTCATGATCAACTGGCCGTAGAGCTTGCGGCCCTGGTAGGTGGGGAAGTCGCGGGTGCCCCGGGCCTCGATGCGGCGGCGCAGCGAGTCGTAATACTGGGCGTACACCACTTCCTGCGTGGCCGGACTGATGTAGCGCTTCTTCGGACGCGAGTTCTCCTCATTCGCCCGCTTCTCGATCTCGGCCAGCAACTGCACCAGCTGCCGGCGGCGTTCTTCCTGCTGCCGTGCTTCCTGGCTGCCCTTGTCCCGCTGCGGATCGGGGGCCGGCAGCAGGGCCAGTTCCCGGCGCACCTGCACCAGCAGCTGCTCCTGCGTCTGCTGGAGCTGCTGGATCTGGCTGTGCTGCACCTCGATGCTGTCGCCGGTCTCGATCTTGGGCGAAGGCGGCAGCGGCGAGGTGGCCCGCACCTTCGCGTCCGTATCCCCGCCGCCGGCCAGATTGGCCTGCGCCAGCGCCTGCGCCTTGGTCGGCGCCTCATGCCCGCGCGCATTCACCAGAATCACTTCCAGCGGCGTGTCCTGGAACAGCCGGTCCAGCTGTTCAGGAGGGATGGTCTTGACCGCGAACATCAGGGCCGCGTGAAAGCCGATCGAGACAATCAGCGCAGTCTGCAGGTAGCTGAGCTTGGGCATGGGAGGCACTCAGGCAGCGCCCGGGGGCGCCGGTTCAGAAGGAGCGCCAGCGGCGTCCTCCGCATTGACGTCGATGGCCAGGGTGAGCACGCCGCTGGGCTCTTCATCCTCTTCGGCGTCGCCGGCATCCTGCGCCGCGTCGTTCGTGTCCAGACGCTCGATCAGGCTGGCGTGCACGTCCAACGTCAGTTCATCCAGGCCGGTGATGCGCACCTTCACATGGGCGTGACGGGGCAACTGTTCGCAGCCCAGGGCGCGGAAGACCAGCGGTAGGTCGTCGGCGCGCACCAGGCCTTCCTTCATGACCGAGGCGGTCAGCTCGGTGATGCCCTGCTGCTTCAGGTAGCGCAGCGTCCAGTAGCGCTCGATGCCGGACTGGAAGCCGTTGTAGGCGCTGTAGGCGGCATCGAAGCCGGAGATGATGGAGAAGAGCTGCGCATCCTTGGGCTTGAACGGCGCCACCAGGGCGGCGGTACGTCCATGACGGGCGCAGGCAATGATCTGCCACTGATTGACCAGGTCGACATAGCGGCGCAGCGGCGAAGTGGCCCAGGTGTATTGCGACACGCCCATGCCCGCATGCGGCGCCGGCTTGGTGCCCATGCGAACCTTGATGCCGGGCGCCAGGCTGGCCTGGCTGCGGTAGATGCCGGGCACGCCGCATTCGGCGAGGTAGGCGCCCCAGCTGCTGTTGGCCAGGATCATGGCCTCGGCCACGATGAGGTCCAGCGCCGCGCCGCGCTGGCGCACGCCGATGCTGACCTGCTCGCTGCCGTCCGGTTCATGGTCGCCGTTGCATTCCAGGCGGAAGTTGTAGTCCGGCCGGTTGAAGGTTTCGGGCTTGCCGCGCACCACTTCGCGCTTGGCCTTGAGGTCCCGGGCCAGGCGGTAGGCAAAGGCCAGTTCGGGGGCGAAGTCGTAGTCCGCGGGTTCGGCGCCGGTGAGCGTGGCGTCGGTGATGACCTTGTCCAGCTTGTCGTGGCGCAGATTGGCGGCGATGGGCACCCGCTCCAGGCGCGTTTCGCGGCCGGTGATCTCCAGCGTCGCCTCGTCCAGGGTCAGGTAGATGCTGACGGCGGGGCAGTCCCGGCCTTCGATCAACGTGTAGGCCTGCACCACCTCATCGGGCAGCATGGTGAGCTTCCAGCCCGGCATGTAGACGGTGCTGAAGCGGTCCCGCGCGACCTTGTCCACCGGCGAGTCCGGCTGGATGGCCAGACCCGGCGCGGCAATGTGCACGCCGAACACCACCGTGCCGGTGCCCAGGCCCTGCACCGACAGTGCGTCGTCAATTTCCGTGGTGGCGGAGTCGTCGATGGAGAAGGCGCGCACCGACGCCAGCGGCAGCTCGTCCTTGATGGCCGGAGCGGACAGGGCGGGGAAGCCGGTGCCCTTGGGGAAGTGCTCGAAAAGGAAGCGCTTCCAGTGGAATTGATAAGGGCTGGTGATGGCCCCTGCATCCTTGAGCAGGTCCAGCGGCGCCTTCTGGCTGCGGCGGGCTGCTTCCACCAATGCCTTGTATTCCGGGCCGTTCTTGTCGGGGCGGAACAAGATACGGTAGATCTGCTCCGCAATCGGGGCCGGGCAGCGGCCGGCGGCCAGCTCGGTCGCCCATTCCTCGATCTGGGCGGCGATCTGCTTCTTGCGCTCGATGCCCAGCAGCGCCGCCTTGACGATGTCCGCCGGCGCCTTCTTGAATTGGCCCCGGCCCATGCGCCGGAAGTAATGCGGCGCCTCGAACAGCCTGAACAGCGCACCCGCCTGCTGGCTGAGGGTGGCCTTGACGTCGAAATAGTCGCGGGCCAGGTCCGCAAAACCGAATTCGGTCTCGGGCGCAAATTCCCAGGCCAGGTCCAGGTCGATCTCCTGGGCCAGCCGCTGGCCGTCCGCCATCAGTTCGGCCGGGGAGGGCTTGTCGAACTTCAGCAGCACATTGGCGGATTTCACTTTGACGCGCTTGCCTGAATCCAGTTCGATTTGCATCGAGGATTCGGCTTCGGACATCACGCGGCCGGCGAGAAATTTTCCGGCGTCTTCGAAGAGGGCAAACATAGCGGCGGCATTGTCGCTGATCGGCGCGACGGTCGAGCGGCGGGGGCGGGGGCCGAGGTGTCAATTCGTTCCTGCGCCGACCCCTGCCAGGCGCCGGACGGCGGCTTTTGCGGGGTTTGTGAAGCATTTCTGGCAGATCTGCGGGTCATCCCCGGCCAAAGCGCTGACTTGGGCTTGTCAAACCGCTGTCAAGCTTCGGTCAAGCCAGCGTCATCTCACCCTCACACACTCCGATTTTTCTGCGGCCCCGTCCGCCGCGACCATGCCTCCTCGTTTCTACACCCTGATCGCGGCCCAGTTCTTCTCAGCCCTGGCGGACAACGCCTTGCTGATCGTGGGCATTGCCCTGCTGCGGGAGATGGGGCAGCCGGTGTGGTGGGCCCCGCTGCTCAAGCTCTGTTTCACCGTGGCCTATGTGGCGCTGGCGCCGGTCGTGGGCCTGATCGCCGACGCCATGCCCAAGGCGGCCCTCATGACCTGGATGAATGGGCTCAAGGCGGTCGGCGTGGGCGCCATGGTGATGGGGCTGGATCCGCTGGCGGCCTTTGCGGTGGTCGGTGTGGCCGCGGCCTGTTATGCACCGGCCAAATATGGGCTGATCACTGAGATCGTGCCGGCGTCGCGCCTGGTAGCGGCCAATGGCTGGATCGAGGTCTCGGTCGTGTGTTCCGTGCTGCTGGGCACGCTGGTGGGTGGTCTGCTGGTGAGCCCCTGGTGGATGGCGGCAGTGGCCGGTGTGCCGCTGCGCAGTCCGCTGGTGGCGTCGCTGCTGGCGCTGCTGCTGCTGTATGCCCTGGCGGCCGGCCTGCAACTGCGGGTGCCGGAAAGCGGCGCCGTGTATGCGCCGAGCTCACGGCAGCCGCTGGCCATCATGAAGGACTTCCTGGCGGCCAACGCCACGCTCTGGCGGGACCGCAAGGGCGGTCGGTTGTCCCTGTCCATGACCACGCTGTTCTGGGGCGCTGGCGCTACGCTGCAACTGGCGGTGCTGCAGTGGGCGCAGGACGTGCTGGGGCTGCGGCTCAACCAGGGGGCCTATCTGCAGGCGACGGTGGCGGTGGGCGTGGTGGTGGGCGCGGGCCTGGCGGGTCGGTGGATCGGCCTGCACCACGCCATCCGCGTACTGCCGCTGGGGTTGATGCTCGGCCTGCTGATGCTGGCCACCCCCTGGGTTCGGACGCTGGACTGGGCGCTGCCGGCCATGGTGCTGGTGGGCGCGGTCGGCGGCGCAATGGTGGTGCCGATGAATGCGCTGCTGCAGCATCGCGGCGTGCAACTGCTCAGCGCGGGCCGGTCGATCGCCGTGCAGGGCTTTAATGAGAACCTGAGCATCCTGCTGATGCTGGGCGCCTACGCCGCCTTGCAGGCCGCCGGGGTACCGCTGGTGTGGCTGATGAGCGGCCTGGGTCTGCTGGTGAGCCTGTGTGTGCTGCTGCTGATGCTGCGTCGGCTGTGGCGCGGGGCGGATTCCGTGGCGCTGGACCTGCCGTCGCGGCACGGCGTGTTGTCGGAGTGAGCGTCCGAGCCAGCGTCCAACGACCGCCGGATTGACGGCAAGGGCCAGCCCCAAGCGTGCGCGTTTGCAGGAGCGCCGAAGTGCGTGCGAGAGTGGACGACGAACCGAAACCGAGGCCACCAGATGACGAGGCCACGAGGTGAAGGGACGACGAGTCTCAGGCCCGCACAGCGGGCGCCAGCAATCCGGCGCCGGCCCGCAACGCGACGCTGGTGCCGTCGATGGCCGAGGCATACACCTGCTCGATGCCTTGCACGATGCCGTCCCAGCCCATGGACTCCGCACCATCCCGAGCGGCCACGCGCATGGCGCTCAGCCGCTGACGGTCCGCCAGCAGCTCCAGCGCCCGGTCCGCAAAGGCCGCGGCCGGGCTGCCCAGCGGCACCGTCGCCCCGTTGACGCCGCTGCGCACCAGCAAGGCTGCCGCGGCGTAGTGATACGCCAGCACCGGCAGGCCGCTGGCCAGCGCCTCGGGCGTGACGTTGCCGTAGGTCTCGGTCACGCTGGGGAAGACAAACAGGTCGCCGCTGGCATAGTGCGCCGCCAGGTCCTCGCCATGGCGCATGCCGGCGAAAATGGCGCCGGGCAACTGCTGCTCCAGCTCCGGCCGGGCCGGACCGTCGCCCACGAGCACCAGGCGGGCCCGCGGATGATGGCGCCGCACGACGGGCCACAGGTCCACCAGCAATTGCAGATTCTTCTCGGCAGCCAGCCGGCCCACATGCAGCAGCACCGGGTCCTGCGGCGCCGCGCCCCACTGCTCGCGCAGGGTCTCGCTGCGGCGCGACGGGTCGAACAGCTGCGTGTCCACGCCGCGTGCAATCACGTTGACATGCCGGAACCCCTGCGCCATCAACTCACCCGCCAGCGTGGCATTGGGCACCATCGTGCTGTGGCAGCGGTTGTGGAACTTGCGCAGGTAAGCCAGCAAGGGCCGGCGCAACCAGCCGATGCCGTAGTGCTGGGCGTAGGCATGGAAATTGGTGCGGAACTCCGACACCACCGGCAGCTTGAGCTGACGAGCCGCCTGCAGCGCCGACCAGCCCATCGGGCCTTCGGTGGCAATGTGCACCACATCCGGCCGCCGCGGCGCCCACAGCTGCATCAGCGTGCGCTTGGACACCACCCCCATGCGCAGATGCGGATAACGCGGTACCGGCAGACCGCGCATCAGCACTTCGTCATGCCCGGGGCCGTTCGAATCGCTCCCGGCTTGACGCGGCCGCAGCAGCTGGACCGCATGGTCCCGCGCCTGCAAACCCTTCACCACGCAGGCGATGCTGCGGGCTACCCCGTTGACTTCCGGCGGGTAGGTTTCCGTCACCACCGCCACGCGGAAGTGCCGCTGGCGGGTCGGCAGCTCGTCCACCTCGAGTTCGATCGGTGCGCTTGTCATGACCGGCATGATGGTCGCGCTTCGCAACAGTTGTGTGACGCTTGCGACCGTCACGCGCCTGAAACAGCGCCGCGACACAGTCGCCACACTGCCGTCGCACAAGCGCCATGAAAGCGCCGTGCCTGCCCGAAACGGGGCCGACCGGCGGCAGTCTCACCGACGGATCATCTTCTGGACGAGGGCCGCATGAAGGACTTTCTGGACCTGCTCAAGGAACAGCGCTGGGACGACCACCGCTACTACCACCACTGCCGCATCAACCAGTCGCTGCACCTGCTCAGCGCCTGCTGCTTCGTGGTCGCCTACGGCCTGCTGCTGGTGGACCCGGCCTGGGCCGCGCTGCTGGCCTGGGGCGTGTCGATGACCAGCCGCCAGGCCGGCCACTTCTTCTTCGAGCCCAAGGGCTTCGACGACATCAACCAGGCCACCCATGCCCACAAGGAAGCCATCAAGATTGGCTACAACCTGCGGCGCAAGGTGGTGCTGATGGCTTTGTGGGCTGCGTCGCCGGTGGCGCTGTGGCTGCAGCCGGGGCTGTTCGGCCTGTTCACCCCGGCCGCCAGCTTCACCGAGTATCTGCACCAGCTGGGCCTGCTCTGGTTCTGGCTGGGTGTCGGCGGCCTGGTGTTCCGGGTGCTGCAACTGGCGGTGACCCGCGACCTGCGCACGGGCCTGGCCTGGGCCACCAAGATCATCACCGACCCCTTCCACGACATCCAGCTCTATCACCGCGCCCCGTTGCATCTGTTGCGCGGTGAGCGCATGGATCCGATGCATCACGTGCTGATGGAACGGCAGAATGCCGGACACGGCGAGCAGGTGGCCTGAGAGACCTGCATGTCCTGAGCGCTGCCTGTGGAGGCCTCCGGACGGCTCGCCGCCTGTCTGATTCCCTCCGGAGGTTGCTGCATGTGGTTGCTGCGCTGGCGCCGTTCTCTGGCGTCTGGTTGGTCCCTGACGTCCGCGGGACGGGCGCTGCTGTCTTCGCTGTTCCGGCCGACATACCGGCCGACATTCCGGCCCCTGTCCCGGCCCCTCTCCTGGCCGCTGGCGCTGTCCGCGGCGGTGCTGGCTGGATGCGGCGCCATGCCCAACACCGGCACGCAGCGGCTGGTGGGAGGGCCGGTGGTCTACACCTATGTGGGGCAGGGCAAGCCGGTGGTGGTGCTGCAGTCCAGCATCGGCGACGGCCGGGACCCCTGGGTGCCGGTGCTGAGCGAACTGCGCGACCGCTACACGGTGTTTGCCTACGATCGCCCCGGCTACGGCGACAGCACCGCGACCCCGCCCACACCGCGCAACCCTTGCGGCATTGCCACCGAACTGCATGACCTGCTGCATGCGTCGGGCATCCAGCCGCCGTATCTGCTGGTGGGGCATTCGATGGGGGGCCTCTACCAATACGCGTTTTCGCGCCTGTATCCCGACGAGGTGGCCGGGCTGGTGCTGGTGGATGCCGTGCATCCGATGCACACCCGCCGCATGCAGGTGGAAGTGCCGCTGATGGCCAACATGCTGGAGAGCATGAGCCGCCGTGTCTTCCGCGGCATGATGCAGGCCGAATACCTGCAGCAGACCGACTGCGTGGATGCGCTGCTGCCCAAGCGCCGGCCGGACGTGCCGGTGCGGGTGCTCACCCGAACGGTGTACACGCAGGAGGAGACGATCAGCGGCTTCGAGGCCATGGTGCATGGCCTGGAGCCGAACTGGCTGCCGCTGATCGGTGGCAAGGGCATCCAGCCGGTGGAAGGTGCCGGGCACTACATCCAGCGGGACCATCCGGAAGCCGTGGTCAAGGCGGTCGATGAGGTGGCCCAGGAGATCCGGGAGCGGGCCGCGGCTGCAGCCGCGACCTCGTCGGCGCCAGCACCCGTGGCACCGGCAGCCGCCTCTGCCGCTGGCACTGGCGCAACCGTCGCCCCAGCGTCCGCTGCACCTTCGGCCTCAGCCCCCAGCGCTACCGGAACAGCGTCCCCAGTGCGTTCTGCGGCTTCGGCGGCGTCGGCCCCTTGACGCGCCCGCAGCCGGGCCGCGGCCCAGGTGGCCCGGACTGGCCACGCGGTCAGCGTGCGAGCCCCAGCGTCTCCAGCAGCAGCCGGCGCTTGATCGACTGATTCGTCAGATCGTCCGGCCCGGCCCACCAGCCGCCGTCGCGCATCGCCTGCGCAGCGACCAGCAGGCGGCGCTGCACTTCGTCGAAATCGGCATCGGTGAAGTCAGTGCTGAAGATCATCCGGCCGGTGCCGACCCAGCTCAGCGCCAGCCCCTGGGCCCGCATGAAGTACTGCAGCATCCAGTTGTAGCGCGAGGGCTGCAGGTAATACAGCGTCCATACCGACGACATGTTGGCCGCACGCACCGGCAGTCCCGCAGCCTCCAGCGCGGCGTTGAGCTGCGCCCGACGCCGATCCTGCACGGCGTCCTGCTCCACCAGGGTCTGCTGCCAGGCCGGATCTTCCAGCGCATCCAGGAACACCGACATCGCGCCCATCACATACGGATGGGTATTGAAGGTGCCCCGAGCAAAGCAGATGTCGGCCGGTCGCTCCTCGCGATAGCGTTTCATCCACGCGGCCTTGCCGCACACCACGCCCACGGGCAGCCCGCCGCCCAGCGTCTTGCCATAGGTCACCAGGTCGGCCTGCACCCCGAAATAGGCCTGCGCCCCGCCGACGCCCAGTCGGAAGCCCATGAACACCTCGTCGAAGATCAGCGCGATGCCGCGTTCGGTGCAGACCTGCCGCAGCTCCCGCAGCCAGGCGGCATAAGCCTCCCGGTCGTAGGCGGCGCGCCGCGAGCTGTCCACCAGCGACCCATCGCCCGGCGCCGGCCGGTTCGGATGCAGCGCCTGCAACGGGTTCACCAGCACGCAGGCGATGTCCCGCCGGGTGCGCAGCACCTGCAGACTGCGCGCATGCATATCGCGCAGTGTGTAGGTGCGCTCGGCCGGCAGCGGGTTGCCGGGGCCCGGCTGCGCCTCGTCCCACCAGCCGTGATAGGCGCCGCAAAAGCGCACCAGGTGGGTCCGGCCGGTGTGGTAGCGGGCCAGGCGCACCGCCTGCATCACCGCTTCCGTGCCGGACATGTGGAAGGACAACTGGTCCATGCCGGACAGGGCCAGCAGCCGCTGCACATTGCCCTGCACCAGCGGGTGATAGACGCCCAGCACCGGGCCCAGTTCGGCCACCCGCGCGCTGCCTTCGGCAATGCAGCGCTGGTAGAAGGCATAACCGAACAGGTTGACGCCGTAGCTGCCGGCCAGGTCGATGAAGCGTTGTCCGTCCAGGTCGGTCAGCCAGTGGCCGTCGCTGGCACGCATGACCGCCCCCAGCGGCAGCGCCTTCTGCACCACCGGGCTGAACGGCGGCGGCACGCGGTAGCCGCTGGTGAATTGCAGGTCCGGCAGGCCAGGCTTGAGCGCCGCCGTGGCCTCGATGCTGCGGGCGTGACGTTCCTGCAGCGTTCGGGACAGGGCCTCGAAACTGGCCCGGCGGCGCTGGACTACCTCGGGGGTGGCGTCGTCTGCATCGAAGAAACGGTCGTCGCCGAATCGCTGGGTCGGCATCAGCCGGGCCAGCCGCACCGCCATGCGGGAGTGGCCCGCCAGCGACGGGTGTTTGGCACGGGACAGCTGAAGGCGTCGCCAGCCCTTGGGCGCCAGCGCGAGGGCGGCGGTCAGCAAGCCGGCAGCAGCCAGCGCGGAGAGCAATTCTGGGTTCATGGCAATGGCCTCAAAGTGCTGTCTTGTCACACAGGGTTGGCACAGTGGCGAGATGTACCGGATCCGATTGACATGTCTATGAAATTGGCGAGCTGGCGTGATCGTTTGACCCAGCAGGAACAGCTGAACTTCCTGCTCACCAACCGGGTGCCCCGGCTGGCGCTGACCCGGTTCATGGGCTGGTACAGCCGCATCGAGAGCCCCGGGCTCACCCGGCTGTCGGTGGCGGTCTGGCGGCTGTTCACCGACCTGGACCTGAGCGAAGCGGAACCACGCGCCTACCGCAGCCTGCGGGAGGTGTTCACCCGGCGCCTGCGTCCGGGCGTCCGTCCGGTGGATGCCGATCCCGGGGTGCTGGTGAGCCCGTGTGATGCGATCGTGGGGGCGTTCGGCCGGGTCGAGCGCGGCATGGCGCTGCAGGCCAAAGGCATGGCCTACGGCATCCAGGAGCTGTTCGGCGATGCGCAGCGGGCGGCGCCCTACTTGAACGGCAGCTACCTGACGCTGCGGCTCACCTCGTCGATGTACCACCGCTTCCATGCCCCGGCCGACCTCACCATCGAGCGAGTCACCCATCTGGCCGGCGACACCTGGAATGTGAATCCGATTGCGCTCAAGCGGGTGGAGCGGCTGTTCTGCCGCAATGTCCGGGCGGCGATCGAAACCCGTCTGCCGGACGGCACCCCCATCGCCCTGGTGCCGGTGGCCGCCATCCTGGTGGCCAGCCTGCGGCTGCATGCGCTGGACCTGACGCTGCGGCCGGACCATCCCGGTCCGCATCGGTTCGACTGTCGCCATTCGCATACACGCGGCGAGGAAATGGGCTGGTTCGAGCAAGGCTCGACGATCATCGTGTTCCTGCCGCCCGGCGTGGCGCTGCTGGACGGGGTGAGCACCGGCCAGCGGCTGCGCATGGGGCAGGCGATTGCTCGTCTTCCTGGAACCTCCGCTGATGGCTGAACCCTTGTCCGACTCGCCGGCGTCCGATGTGGCGCCGCCTGCGTCGTCCCCGCCGCCCCCATCGAACTCGGTGCCCTCATCGGCTTCATCGACTTCTGCGGCTTCACCGGCTTCATCGCCGGCGCGTCCCGACCCACTGTCGGCCCCCCAGGTCGCGTCCTACGGCGGCGACACGAATGGGCTGATCTGCGGCTTCTGGATCCATCCCGAGCGGCCCACCGAGGCGCTGCCGACGCTGGCCGAGGCGCAGGCGCGGCTGGAACAACCGGATGGCGGGTATGTGTGGCTGCACCTGAACCTCAGCCATGCCGGTGCCATGCCCTGGCTGGCCCGCCATGCAGTGCTGGCCGACAGCTTCATGGAGGCCCAGCAGGCGGGGTCCCGCTCCTCGCGCATCGAGCGCGACCGGGACCAGCTGTTTGCGGTGCTGAACGACGTCACCTTCGACTTCTCCTTTGATGTGGAGGACGTGTCCACGCTGTGGATGCAGGTCAGCGAGCATCTGGTGCTGAGCGCGCGGCGCTCGCCGCTGCGGTCGGTGGACCGGCTGCGCATGGCGGTCAAGCGCGGCGACCGGCCTCAGTCCACCCTCGGCCTGCTGGACCACCTGCTGCGGGACCAGGCGGATGAACTCCAGCGCATCGTGCGCCAGGCGACGGAGCGGGTCGATGACATCGAGGATGCGCTGCTGGCCGGCCGTCGTCCCGGCACCGACAACGACGTGGCGCAACTGCGCCGTCTAATGGTGCGGCTGCAGCGTCTGCTGGCGCCGGAACCGAGTGCCTTGCTGCGCATGCTGTCGCATCCACCCGCCTGGGTGACCTCGTCGGACCAGCAGCAGCTTCAGCAGGCCAGCGAGGAATTCGCGCTGGTGCTGCGGGACATCCAGGCGCTGCAGGAACGCATCCGGGCGGTGCAGGATGAAACCGCGGCGCTGGTGGCCCAGGAAAACAATCGCACGCTGTACCTGCTGACCATGGTCACGGTGCTGGCGCTGCCGATCAACCTGGTGTCGGGCCTGTTCGGCATGAACGTGGGCGGACTGCCCTTCATCGATCATCCCCACGGCTTTGTCGTGGTGGTCGGCCTGATCGTGGTGCTGACGGTGCTGGTGACGGCGCTGCTGGTGTGGGCCATCCGCAAACCATCGCGCTGAGACGTCCGGTCATCCAGTCCCAGCCACCCAGCCGGCTACAAGCCGAGGAACTGCGTGATGGCGGGCAGGTGGGTATCGAAGTCGGAGAGCGCATGGTCGCCTCCTTCCAGCAGCCGGATGTGGCTGCCCGGGTAGCGGCCCACCATCTCCTCCCAGCTCAGCAGCTCATCCCCTTTGGCGATCACCGCCATCAAGCGCTCCGGATGGGCGAGCGGCCCGACCGTCAGCGCCTGCAGCTCGCCGACGAATTCCGGCCGGAAGTAAAAGCGCTCCTGCGGGTTTTGCCAGATGGTTTGCTCGCCGATGTAGGCCGCCAGGTCGCGGGCGGGATCGACGGCGGGATTGATCAGTGCCGTGCGGGCGCCGGTGGCCTGCGCCAGATAGGTGGCATAGAAGCCGCCCAGGGAACTGCCCATCACCGCCATCGTGTCCCGCGGCCAGTCCTGCACCAGCGAGGTGGCCAGCGCGATGGCGTCGCGCGGGGAGGGGGGCAACTGCGGGCAGGCCAGCACCAGGTCGGGCCGGTGCTCGGCCACCCAGCGGACCATGCGCTGCGCCTTGGCCGACTGCGGCGATGAGCGGAAACCATGCAAATACAGCAGATGGGTGCGGCGGGGGGGATGCGTGGACCTCATGGCGGTGGAGTGTAGGAGGGGGCATGGCTCGGGGACAGAAGGCTCGCCGCCTGAGCATCCCGGTCATTGACGGTTCATCGGCTGACTTTTGGCATGGGCGGGGCACTCGGGTACCGTTGCCGGGCGTGCGCTGTAGTCATCGCTGATCGCACCGCCGTAGGGTGGCGATAGGTTTTCGCCTGCATTCCCTGGCTTTTGCGAATTGACGACGCCCCTGGCGCGCCGCACATTCGTCCCCGCTCACGCCTTCCCCATGGCTTAGGTCCTCTTTCATCACTGCGGTCGGCAGCCATCGCCACCCGACACCGCAACGACTCCACTTTCACCGATCCGCCTCATGACCACTTCGGATTCGATCAAGCTGTCCGCCATTGCTTTGGCGTCTTTGATGCTCTGCGCCTGTGCCACGCCGCCTGCCGGCGGTGGTGCCCCCGCGGGAGCGCCGCCTGCGCCCGCAGCGGCGACGGCTCCGGCCACGGCAGCCTCCGGCGCTCCGGGTGCGCCCGGCGCCAGCGCCCCGATGAGCGCGGCCCGCCCGCCCGCCGACCCCACCGCCCCCAAGCCTTTTGCCGAAGTGTCCAAGGACACCAAGCGCCAGGACGGCCTGTTCCCCATCCTGCGCAAGGATGAAAAGGTCTGGCTGGAAATCCCGCGGGCCATGTTGAACAAGCCCTTCCTGTTCACCATCAACATCTCCAGCTCCATTGGTGAGCGCGGCTTCTACGCCAGCCAGATGGGCCCGGACGTGATGGCCGAATGGCGCCGCGTGGGCAACACCATCCAGTTGGTGGCGCTGAACACCCGCTTCCGCGCCGAGGGCGGCGGCAAGCGCGCCGTCGAGGAAGCCTTCTCGCCCAGCCTGCTGGCCGCCGGCCCGGTGGCCAGCGCGGACCATCCGGAGCGCAAGTCCTTCCTGGTGGACGCCGGCCTGCTGCTGACCGACATCCCGGGCATGAGCACCCGTATGGAAGCGGCCTTCCGCCTGCCGTATTCGGTGGACCGCGGCAACTCCTACTTCGAGGCGACCCGGGCGGACCAGACGCTGAGCACGCTCAGCGCCAAGGTGCACTACTTCACCCCTCGCATTCCGGCCCCGCCGCTGGTCGCGCCGCCGGTGCCGGTGCCGCCGCCGCCGATGGTGACCCCGGACCCGCGCTCGATGTTCATGGGCTTTGTCTACAACTTCCGAGCCCTGCCGGAGGCCGCCATGCCCACCCGCCGTGCGGACGGTCGCCTGGGTCACTTCACCGAGTCCTTCAACGACCTGAGCGACGACAGCAAGGCCAATTCGCGGGTGCACTACATCAACCGCTGGCGCCTGGAGAAAAAGGACCCGTCCGCGGCCCTGTCCGAGCCGGTGCAGCCCATCGTCTACTGGATGGACAAGAACATTCCGCCGAAATACCGCCCAGCGGTGGAAGCCGGCATCCTGGAATGGAACAAGGCCTTCGAGAAGATCGGCTTCAAGAACGCGGTGGTGGCCAAGCAGCAGCCCGATGATGCCGACTGGGACAACATGGATGCGCAGCATGCGTCGATCCGCTGGTTTGTCGGCTCGGATGTCGGCTTTGCCATCGGCCCCTCGCATGTGGACCCCCGCACCGGCGAAATCCTGGATGCCGACATCGGCATGAGCGACGTGTTCTCGCGCGGCGGCCGCGCCTTCATCAGCGAAGACGTGCCCCGCCTGACCAGCCTCAGCGACGAGGAAAAGGCCCTGGCCCAGATGAATCAGGGCTGGCGCGAAGGCCGCAACGCCAGCTACTGCACCTACGCCATGGATGCGGCGTCGGAGATGAACTTCGCGCTGGACATCCTGGAAGCGCGGGGCGACATCGACCCCAACAGCCCGGAGGCCGAGGCCTTCGTGCAGGCGCGCATCAAGGACGTCATCATGCATGAGGTGGGTCACACCCTGGGCCTCAAGCACAACTTCAAGGCGTCCACCACGGTGACGCAGGCGCAGCTCAAGGACAAGGCCTACACCGATGCCCACGGCATCTCCGGTTCGGTGATGGACTACAACGCCTACAACATTCCGCTGGAAGGCGAGGCGCCCACCACCTACAACAACACCACGCTGGGGTCGTATGACTACTGGGCGATTGAATACGCCTACAAGCCGGTGGCCAAGGACCAGGAAGACACCGAGCTGAACCGCATCGCCTCGCGCAACAACGAGCCGGGCCATGCCTATGCGGACGACACCGATGCGGGGGGCTTCGGTCCCTACGACGGTATGGATCCGATGATCAACCGGTTCGACCTGGGCGACGACCCGCTGTCCTACTATCAGAAGCGTCTGAAGCTGTCGCAGGAACTGTGGAATCGGGTGCAGAACCGCAAGCCGGTGGCGGGTGAAGATCCGCTGCGCCAGCGTCGGTCGCTGATCAACGGCTTCATGCAACTGGCCCGTTCGTCGGAGCTGGTGGGCAAGTATGTCGGCGGCATGTACACGACGCGGGATGTGCCGGGGGCGGCGCGTCCGGCGCTGGCGCCGGTGGATCCGGCGAAGCAGCGTGAAGCACTGCGTTTCCTGGCTACCGGCCTGTTCAGTGCGGACAGCTTCCGCTTCAAGCCGGAGTTCCTCAGTTCGCTGACGACCGACTATGTGGAATTCGCGCGTCCGCAGTGGGTGAGCATTCCGGCGGCCGTGTCCGCGGTGCAACTGGCTGCCCTGAATCGTCTGCTGAGCGTGAGCACGGCAGTGCGCCTGATGGAGCTGCCCAACTATGTGCCGGCTTCGCAGCGCAAGGGCATCATCTCCCTCAATGAGGTGTATGGGACGCTGCAGTCCTCCATCTGGAGCGAGCTCAAGACCGGCGGCGAGATCGACCGTCTGCGCCGCAACCTGCAGCGGGAGTATCTGCGCCGCCTGCAGGCCAACCTGACCCACAGCAATGCCACCGGCCAGTTCGCCGACGCCTATGCGCTGATGCGCTACCAGGCTACGCAGCTGCAGTCGGAGCTGCGCGCGGCGCAAGCCAAGGGCGGGCAGTCGGTGGAGACAAAGGCCCATATTGCGGAGAGCCTGGATCTGCTGAGCACCACGCTGAAGGCGACGATGACCCGCAGTTGAGCGGAAAGCAAAAAGGGCCGGTGAGAACCGGCCCTTTTTTTGTGGGTGCTTGGCGCTGGCTCATGAGCGCAGCGCGAGTGATGATTCAACCCGTGCGGTCATCCGGATAACGCCGCTCGGCGGCCACGATGTCCCAGACCGCGATGAACATGGCAGCGATCAGCGGGCCGATCACAAAGCCATTGATGCCGAACACCGCCATGCCGCCGATGGTGGTCATCAGCACCACGTAGTCCGGCATCTTCGTGTCCTTGCCCACCAGCAGCGGACGCAGCAGGTTGTCCACCAGGCCGATCACCAGCGTCCCGTACAGCAGCAGCCCCAGGCCTGCGCCGATCGCGCCGGTGGCCAGCAGGTAGACCGCCACCGGGGCCCACACCATCGCCGCGCCCACCGCCGGCAGCAGCGACAGGAAGGCCATCAGCACCGCCCACAGCACCGGCGCATGAATGTCCAGCACCCAGAAGGCCAGCCCGCCCAGCGCGCCCTGCAGCACCGCCACCGCGATGTTGCCCTTCACCGTCGCGCGGATCACCGTGCGGAACTTGTCACCGAGCTGGCGCTTGTACGCGTCCTGCAACGGCACCGCATCGCGGATGCGCTTGGACAGCTGCTCCCCGTCGCGCATCAGGAAGAACAGCAGATACAGCATCACGAAGAAGCTGACCACGAAGTCAAACGTGTCCTGGCCGAACCCCAGCGCCTTGGTCGCGACGAACTGGCTGCCCTGGTTCAGGGCCGAGCCCAGACGGTCCTGCAGACTGGTCAGGTTCTGCAGCCCCAGCCGTTCCAGCACGTCCATCACCCACCGCGGGGTGGCGGCATAGATCTGCTGCACGTAGGTGTGGAAGTCGAACTTGCCGGACTTGAACATCTCATACAGGACCGTCGCCTCGCGCACCAGCGCCGCCGTCACATAGGTCATCGGCACTACCACCAACACCACGATCAGCAGGATGGTCAGCACCCCGGCGACATTGGGCCGCTTGACCTTGCGCAGCAGGCGCAGGTAGACCGGGCGGAAGACGATGGCCAGGGCCACGCCCCACAAGATCGAGCCCAGCATGGGCCAGAGGATCCATCCGAAGCCGACCGTCACCAGGGTGAGCAGGCAGAGAAAGGAACGGTTTTGCAGCGCGGGAATCGGCTTGCCGGGAGGGCTCATCGTGTCGGTGCTCCTGGAGGGAGAGGGGACGGTGGAAAGACTCTGCGGTGAAAAGATCGGTGACTGAGGCCCAGGCAGCCGGCATGCCTGCCTCTCACCGACGACGCAGAGCTTACTTCAGCGCCGCCAGCAGCTTCTCGTGGATGCCGCCGAAGCCGCCGTTGCTCATGCACAGCAGGTGGTCGCCGGGTTTGGCTGCGGCCACCACCAGGCGCACCAGATCGTCCACCGAGGCCCCCACCACCGCCTGGTCGCCCAGCGGGGCCAGCGCTTCCCGGGCGTCCCAGGTCAGGCCGTCCTGGTTGCAAAAGCTCAGGTCGGCTTCCTCCAGCGCCCAGGGCAACTGGGCCTTCATCGTGCCCAGCTTCATCGTGTTGGAACGCGGCTCGAAGATGGCCAGGATGCGCTCGGCCGGGGCGATGCGGCGGCGCAGGCCGTCCACCGTGGTGTGGATGGCGGTGGGGTGGTGGGCAAAGTCGTCGTAGACCTTGATGCCGCGCACCTCGCCGCGCAGCTCCAGCCGGCGGCGCACGCTCTTGAAGCCGCACAGCGCCGTGGCGGCGGCCTCCGGGTCCACGCCCACATGCTCGGCGGCAGCGATGGCCGCCAGCGCATTGAGCTGGTTGTGTTCCCCCAGCAGCTCCCAGCTGACGTGGCCCACCTTCAGACTGCCGCGCAGGACGTCGAAGGAGGTCGGTTCCCCCCGGGCGCGCAGGGCCCCCGGCTCTTCCTTGCGGGCGCCGAAACGCTGCACTTCGCTCCAGCAGCCGCGGCCCAGCACCCGTTGCAGCGATTCCTCACGTGCATTCACCACCAGGCGGCCTGAAGGCGGCACGGTGCGGACCAGATGATGGAACTGGGTCTCGATGGCGGCCAGGTCCGGGAAGATGTCCGCGTGGTCATGCTCCAGGTTGTTGAGCACGGCGGTGCGGGGGCGGTAGTGGACGAACTTGCTGCGCTTGTCGAAGAAGGCGGTGTCGTATTCATCGGCCTCGATGACGAAATACCGTCCTCCGCCCAGGCGGGCCGACACCCCGAAGTTCTGCGGCACGCCGCCGATGAGGAATCCAGGCGCCAGCCCGGCGGCTTCGAGGATCCACGCCAGCATGGACGTGGTGGTGGTCTTGCCGTGCGTGCCAGCCACTGCCAGCACATGGCGCCCCTGCAGCACATGCTCAGCCAGCCACTGCGGACCGCTGGTGTAGGGCAGACCCGCATCCAGAATGGCTTCCATCAGCGGAAAACGGCCTTCCGACGACCGCGTCACCACATTGCCCACCACAAACAGGTCGGGCTTGAGGTCCAGCTGGTCCGCGCCATAGCCCTCGATCAGGTCGATGCCCAGCGCCTCCAGCTGCGTGGACATCGGCGGATACACATTGGCGTCGCAGCCGGTCACCCGGTGACCGGCCTCTCGGGCCAGGGCGGCGAGACCGCCCATGAAAGTGCCGCAAATGCCCAGGATGTGGATATGCATGGTTCGTGCTTCAGCTGCTGTACCAAAGGGTAAGCAAGAGTAATACCTGTCTCAAGGTGGGCTGATCGCGACAGTGCCGGACCGGGGCTTGCCAGGCGCCGGCCCGAGGGCCTGCCCGGCCACCACCGGCATGGGGCTATCGCAGCGCCTGGCGGAAGGCGTCCCGGGCCGCGTGCAAGGTGGCGTCGATATCAGCGTCCGTATGGGCGGCCGAGACAAAACCCGCCTCATACAGGGCCGGGGCCAGGTAGACGCCGGCGTCCAGCATCGCGTGGAAGAAGCGGTTGAACTGCTCCTTGTCCGTGCGCATGACCGCGGTGTAGTTCTGCGGCAACTCCGGCAGCAGGAAGAAACCGAACATGCCGCCCTGGCTGTCGGCGCAGAACGGAATGCCCTGTTCACGGGCCACGGCGCTGAGGCCGTCCACCAGGCGGCGGGTGCGGGCGGACAGGGCGTCGAAGAAGCCGGGCTTGCGGATCTCGCGCAGCGTCGCCAGGCCGCAGGCGGTGGCCACCGGGTTGCCCGAGAGCGTGCCGGCCTGGTAGACCCCGCCCAGCGGGGCCAGGTGCTTCATGATGTCGCGGCTGGCGCCGAAGGCGGCCAGCGGCATGCCGCCGCCGATGACCTTGCCGAAGACGCTGATGTCCGGCTTGAAACCGGGGATCAGGTCGGCATAGTGCCCCTGGGCGCTGCGCAGGTCGACGCGGAAGCCGGTCATGACTTCGTCCAGCACCAGCAGGGCGCCCGACTCGGTGCACAGCTCCCGCAGCCGGGTCATGAAGGGCACGCTGGCGCGCACGAAGTTCATGTTGCCGGCAATCGGCTCGACGATGACGCAGGCCAGTTCCTTCCCATGCAGCGCGAAGGCTTCTTCCAGGGCCTGGACGTTGTTGTATTCCAGGACCAGCGTGTGCTGGGCCGTGGCTTCCGGCACGCCAGCGCTGGTGGGGTGGCCGAAGGTGGCCAGACCCGAGCCGGCCTTGACCAGCAGGGCGTCGGTATGCCCGTGGTAGCAGCCTTCAAATTTGATGAACTTGTTGCGGCCGGTCGCGCCCCGCGCCAGGCGGATGGCGCTCATCGTGGCCTCGGTGCCGGAGCTCACCAGCCGCACCTGCTCGCAGCTGGGCACCAGCTGCAGGATTTCCTCGGCCAGTTCGATCTCGCGCTCGGTGGGGGCGCCGAACGACAGCCCCTCGGTGACCGCCCGCTGCACCGCCTCGATCACGGCCGGATGGCCGTGACCCAGGATCATCGGCCCCCAGGAGCCGATGTAGTCGATGTAGCGCTTGCCGTCGGCATCGACGATGTAGGCGCCTTCCCCCCGGGCGATGAAGCGCGGGGTGCCGCCGACCGCGCGGAAGGCCCGCACCGGCGAGTTGACGCCGCCCGGGATGACACGCTGGGCGCGCTCGAAGAGGAGATCGTTCTGGCTCATAGGACCTTGGTTCAGTGGATGCGGCGTGGGCCGCGGGTCGGCGGTTCGTCGATGACGGGCTCTTCCGGGGTCGTGGCCTCGCCGTCCGGCCCGCCTTCCTCGCCCGGGGGCAGGGCCCAGAAGAAGCGGTCCGGCACGACATTGCCCATGCCCGGGCGGAAACCCGCTTCCAGGGCCTGGTCGAGGAAGGCCAGCGCCTCGCCGACCGCATCATGCGGCTCGGACCCGACCGACAGCAGCGCCGCCAGGGCCGCGGACAGGGTGTCCCCGGCGCCGACGAAGCTGGCCTCGAAGCGTTCGAACTTTTCGCCGGTGATGGCGCCTTGCGGCCCGGCCAGCACATTGTCCAGATACTGGTTGGGCAGGCTGATGCCGGTCACCAGCACATGGGCGGCGCCATGCTGATGGGCGGCGACGGCCAGTTCCCGCGGTGAGGCCGGCCGGTCGGCGTCCCAGTCGGGCAGCAGGCAGTCGCTCAGGGTCTTGTGGTTGCCCACCAGCACCAGGGTCTGGGGCAGCACCAGTTCCCGGAAGGCATCCAGGTAGCTCTGCTGCTGCTCCTCGTCCAGCCAGGAGATGCTGGGCAGGTAGGCCACCAGCGGCACGTCCGGATAGTCGGACAGCACCTCGGCCACCGAGGAAATGCCTTCGGCGCTGCCCAGGAAGCCGACCTTCCAGGCGGCCACCGGCACGTCCTCCAGGATGGAGCGGGCCTGCTCGACGATGCAGTCGCCGTCCAGCGTCTGGTGGTCAAACACCTCGGCCGTGTCGCGCATGACGATGGCGGTGACCACCGGCAGGGCATGGGCGCCCATGGCGGCGATGGTGGCCACGTCACCGGCGCTGCCGCCGGCGCCGCTGGGGTCGCTGGCGTTGAAGCTCATGACGCAGGCCGGGGGCGGCGACTCCTGGTCCTCGCCGGGCTGGGTGCCGGTCGGATCGGGGTCTGGGGAGGTGAGGTCTTGACGGCTCATGGATGGGCGGCGGGAAGCCGTGAACGGATGCGCGAAATGTGACGAAGGACCGGTTTTAACTGTTGTTTCATCGGTACTTCTGCCCTCCGGGATACCCAGGGGGCGTGGCTACAATCTTTCGATCATTGTAGTGATGCAAAGTCAACCCATCGTGAGCGAAGCAAGGACCTGGATGTGCCTGATCTGTGGCTGGATTTATGACGAAGCCACCGGAGACCCTGAGCACGGTATCGCTCCCAACACGCGTTGGGAAGATGTGAACATGAATTGGACCTGCCCGGAGTGCGGAGCCCGCAAGGAAGACTTCGAGATGGTCCAGATCTGAGGTCGGGGCGGCACGGACCGCCCGACCTCGGCGCACGAACTGGCCGCTGGCGCGAAACGGATCACGGAAGCACCCGGCTTCATCCGTCGCGCAGCCCCGAATCGCAACAACACTGACGACCCTGGTCTGACACTTACGGAGAACAGCTTGGAATCCAAGGCCACAAAGGTGCTGGTCATCGACGACAGCAACACCATTCGCCGCAGCGCAGAAATCTTTCTGAAGCAGGGCGGGCATCAGGTGGTGCTGGCTGAAGATGGCTTCGACGCCCTCGCCAAGCTGAGCGATTACCAGCCGGACCTCGTGTTCTGCGACATCCTCATGCCGCGACTGGATGGTTACCAGACTTGCGCCATCATCAAGCGCAACCCGCAGTTTTCACAAGTGCCGGTCATCATGCTGTCGTCCAAGGATGGTCTGTTCGACAAGGCCCGCGGCCGGATGGTGGGCTCGCAGGACTATCTGACCAAACCGTTTACGAAAGACCAGTTGCTGCAAGCAGTCCAGCAACACCGGCGAGAGCCCTGAACGTCAACAACCTCACACCGCCGCGTTTTCGCGGCGTTTGATCTTCCGAGTTTCCTGTCAATCTCATCATCCCTGACAAAAAGGCCATCGCGGCCGATGTCTGGCCGCGCTACCTGGGAGCATCCATGTCCATCCAAAAAATCCTGGTCGTCGACGATTCGAAGACCGAGCTGCATCACCTGAGCGACCTTCTGACCAAGCGCGGTTACACCGTGCGCACCGCCGAAAACGGTGAAGAAGCGATGAAGCGCCTCGAGGAAGAAAAGCCCGACCTGATCCTGATGGACGTGGTCATGCCTGGCCAGAACGGCTTCCAGCTGACCCGCGCCATCACCCGCGACGAGCGTTATGCCGACGTCCCGGTGGTCATCTGCACCAGCAAGAACCAGGAAACCGACAAGGTCTGGGGCATGCGCCAGGGCGCGCGCGACTACGTCGTCAAGCCGGTCAAGGCCGACGAGCTGATCGCCAAGATCAAGGCGCTGGGCTGAGACCATGGCCAACAAGCAAGCCCTGCGAGACCTCCAGCAACGCCTGGCGCAACGGATGCAGGCGGCTCGAGAGACGCCGCAAGCCGCCAACTGGCTGGCCGTGGAGTGTGCCGGCCTGGGCTTGCTGCTTCCCCTGAAGCAGTCCGGCGAAATCTTCACGCCTGTGCCGCTGCAGCAGGTGCCCTACACCCAGCCGTGGATGCTGGGCGTGGCCAACCTGCGCGGCGGCCTGCACACGGTGGTGGACCTGTCGGCCTTCCTGGGCCTGCGGGGCGCCACTTCCCTGACGCCTTCCCATCGGTTGGTGTCGATCAACCCGGAGCTGGGTATCAACTGCGCGCTGCTGGTGGACCAGCTCCTCGGCCTGCGCGGCGACGAACAGCTTCAGGCCGAGCCGGACACGGCCGGCCATCCCGACTTCGCCCCGATGCGCATGCGCGACGGGCAGGGCCGGCGCTGGCAGGTGCTGGATCTGGATGCACTGATCCTGCATCCCCAATTCCTGCGCATTGTTTTGAACTGATGCCTGAACGCGGCCGGACACGGCCAGCTTCGACGAAACGAGACCAAACGAGGGTGTGATGAGCTTCCTGGACAAAATCAAGAACAAGGGCAAAAACGAGGGCAAGGCGGACGTCGACATCGACGACACCGGCCCCTCGACCGAGAACACGGCCGCGGCCGATGAATCGCAGGACTTCCAGCCCTCGATCATCACCACTGCCCAGCCCACGGCCGAATTCCAGGAAACCGGTGCCGGCTTCCAGCCGACCGCATCGGCGGTGGAAACGCCCAGCTCCATGCCCAAGAAGCTGCCGCCCCAGCCTCCGCGCCGCACCGGCCTGCTGACGGCCCTGGTGGCCGCCGGTCTGGTGGGCACCGTGCTGACGGTGACGCTGAGCCTGGTGGGTTCGAACCGCGCCGCCGACCAGGTGGCTGGCGCCGGTCAGGCGATGACGGAATCGCAGCGTCTGGCCAAGGCGGTCTCCACCGCCCTGCTGGGCAACAAGAACGCCTTCCCTGAAATGAAGGAAAGCTCGCAGGTGCTGACCAGCGTGATCGCCGGCCTGCGGGACGGATCGGACACGCTGGCCGAAGCCCCGGGCTCGGTCAAGCCGCTGCTCGACAAGATCGCCCCCATGATCGAGCGCGCCGACAAGAACACCAAGGTGATGCTGGCCCAGGAAAAGGTGCTGACGCAGGTGGGCGCCGCTCTGCGCGCCATTAACCGCCAGTCGTCCGACCTGCTGGAAAGCGCGGAAGCCGTGGCTTCGCTGTCCATCCAGGGCAATGCCTCCACCGGCGAAGTGGCCGCGGTCGGCCAGCTGGTGATGCTGACCCAGCGTATTGGCAAGTCCGCCAACGAATTCCTGACCCAGGACGGCGTGAGCCCCGAGGCCGTGTTCCTGCTGGGCAAGGACTTGAACGCCTTCCGTGAAATCGCCCAGGCGCTGCTGGACGGCAACCCGGAACTGCGCCTGAACGGTGCCAAGGATCCGCAGGTGCGTGAGCGCCTGAAGGTGCTGCTGGGCCAGTACGACCAGACCCGCACCCAGGCCACCGCCATTCTGTCCAACCTGCAGGGCCTGGTGGCTTCGCGGGAAGCGCAGACCGCCATCCTGAACGACAGCGAAGTGCTGCGTAAGGACCTGGGCCAGCTCTCGACCGACCTGGCCGCTGCCGGTGGTCTGAGCCTGGTGCTGGTGGTGGGCATGGTGCTGTCGCTGCTGGCCCTGGTGGGCGGTGCGGTCGGATTCCTGCAGCTGTATGTGCGTGACCAGGCCCGTCGTGCCCAGCTCGCGGACGAACAGCGTCGCGAAGCCGAGGCGCAGGAGCAGGAAGCCAAGCGCGTCAACGACGCCAACCAGGCCGCCATTCTGCGTCTGATGAACGAACTGCAGACGGTGGCTGAAGGTGACCTGACCCACCAGGCGACGGTGACGGAAGACATCACCGGCGCGATTGCCGACTCGGTGAACTACACGGTGGAAGAGCTGCGCAGCCTGGTGCATCAGGTGCAGACCACGGCGGTGCGGGTGACCGACACCACCGCCCAGGTGGACCAGACCTCGACCGAGCTGCTGGCCGCCTCGACCGAACAGCTGCACGAAATTCGCGCCACCGGTGAAGCGGTGCTGCAGATGGCCCACCGAATCAACGACGTGTCCACGCAGGCGCAGACGACGGCCGAAGTGGCCCGCCAGTCGCGTTTGGCCGCTGAACAGGGTTTGCAGGCCATGCAGAACAACATCGGCGGTATGAACCAGATCCGGGACCAGATCCAGGAAACGTCGAAGCGAATCAAGCGCCTGGGCGAGTCGTCGCAGGAAATTGGCGAGATCACCGAGCTGATTTCGGACATTACCGAACAGACCAACGTGCTGGCCCTGAACGCCGCCATCCAGGCCGCGTCCGCCGGTGAAGCCGGTCGCGGCTTCTCGGTGGTGGCGGAAGAAGTGCAGCGACTGGCGGAACGCTCCGCCGACGCAACGCGCCGGATTGCCGCGCTGGTCAAGACCATTCAGACCGACACGCACGACGCCGTGGCCGCTATGGAACGGTCCACGCTGGGGGTGGTGGAAGGTACCAAGCTGTCTGACGCGGCCGGTCGCGCCCTGGAAGACATCGACGCGGTGTCGCGTCGCCTGGACGAACTGATCGGTCAGATCACGACCGTTGCCCAGAACGAAGCCCGTGCGGCCAACGAGGTGGGTGCGAACATCCAGCACATCTTCGCGGTGACCGAACAGACCTCCGAAGGTACGCGTTCCACGGCCCAGATGGTGCATGAGCTGTCCCGGTCGGCGGAAGCGCTGAAGCAGTCGGTGGCGCGATTCAAGGTGACCAACTGATCCCCGACTGCCCTCATCGGCAACCAGGGATCACGGCCACGTGAGCGCACGCCACCACAGCGCCCACATTACAAAGCGACAATAAAGAGCGAGCATGGACCTTTCGCGCGAATCCGAGTTCCCGGCAGACCTGAGCCCTTTGGCCTGGGTCCAGGAGGAACTGCGTCGCACGCTGGAATCGGTGCACAAGGCCCTGCGCCGAGTGCTCCGCGATACCGACGCGCGCGTTTCCACCCTGGGCGGCGAAGGCCAGCCCAGCCCGGCGCTGCAGGGAGCGGCCCAACAGATGCACCAGGCCGCCGGCGTGCTGTCGGTGGTGAGCCTTCCGGCTGCCGCGCAGTTGCTGCGCGCCGCCGAGGCCACGCTGTTCCGACTGGCCGAAAACCCGGCCCTGGTGTCGGTGGCGGAGGTGGAAGCGGTCGAGCGGGCCGACTTCGCCGTGCTGGCCTTCATTGCCAAGACCCTGGCCGGCGGCCAGCCCAGTTCGCTGGCGCTGTTCCCGGCCTACCAGACCTTGCAGGAACTCAACGGGGCAGGCCGCATTCACCCGGCCGACCTGTGGACCCAGGAGTTCCGCTGGCGTGACCTGGCGGCCGACACGTCGGTGCGCGCCCTCACGCCTGAACAGATGCGCGCGCCTTTCGAGGCCCTGCTGCTCAAGCAGATGCGCGCGCCTGCGCCCGGACAGGGCCAGTTGCTGAGCGACTTGTGCGCCGGCCTGGCACTGACCCAGACCCAGCCCCACGGCCGCACGCTGTGGCTGCTGGCGGCTGCCCAGTTCGAAGCCCAGTCCCGCGGCCTGCTGCCGGTGGACACGCTGGTCAAACGTCTGGGTTCGCGCCTGCTGGCGCAACTGCGCGCCGGCCGCGATGCGGCGCCGTCCGAGCGTCTGGCCAAGGACCTGCTGTTCTTTGCCGCCGCCGCCAAGCATCCGGCCCCCGGCACCGCGCCGCGTCTGGAAGCCGTGCAGGTGGCTTACGGCCTGATCGAGGCCCCGTCCGTCGACTACCGCGACGACACGCTGGGCAAGATCGACCCGACCTGGGTGCAGGCGGCCAAGCGCCGCGTCGCCACCGCCAAGGAATCCTGGGGATCCGCCGCTGAAGGCGAGACCCACCGTCTGGGCGGCCTGGACGAACAATTCGCCGGCGTGGCCGAGTCGCTGCAAAAGCTCTTCCCCAGCGGGGACGTGCTGGGCGACACGCTGCGCCGTGCCGTCGTGGCCACGCTGCGTTCGGGCCGTGCGCCCGAGCCGACCCTGGCCATGGAAATCGCCACGGCGATGCTCTACCTGGAAGCGGCCCTGGAAGACGAGGCCTTCGACCAGCCGGAGCAGGCCGAACGGGTCGTCAACCTGTCCCGTCGCATCGAGGCGGTGGCCAAGGGCCAGGCGCCCGAGCCGCTGGAAGCCTGGATGGAAGAGCTGTACCGCCGCGTGGCGGACCGCCAGACCCTGGGCTCGGTGGTGCATGAACTGCGCGCCAGCCTCTCGGAGGTCGAGCGCCAGTGCGACGAGTATTTCCGCGACCCCACCAAGCGTGATCTCCTGATCCCGGTGCCGAGCCAACTGCAGACCATGCGCGGCGTGTTCAGCGTGCTGGGCCTGTCGCAGGCGGCCCAGGCCACGCTGCGCATGCGCGACCAGGTGGATGAGCTGGCCCAGACCGAAGTGGATCCGGCCCTGCCGGGTCCGCGCGCCCAATTCGACCGTCTGGCCAACAACCTCGGTGCGCTCGGCTTCCTGATCGACATGCTCAGCGTCCAGCCGCACCTGGCCAAGCGCATGTTCCGCTTCGACGATGCCAGCGGCCTGCTGCAATCGCTGGTGGGTCGCGAGAGCGAACATCACCCGGTCGCCGAAGCCGCCAACGAAGCGCCCGAACAGGCGCCGGCCCCGCAACTGCTGGACCAGCTGCAGGCCACGGCCGCCGCGGTCGCCCAGGGCGATCGTCCGGCCGAAGACCTGGCCCGCGACCTGGAACGCATCTCGCAGGAAGCCCGCGCTGCGGACGACCTGAACCTGGCCCAGGCTGCCCAGCAAGCCCAGCAGCAACTGCTGAGCGAAGGGCAGGAAAACACCGCTGCCGAGTCGCTGCAGCAGTTCATCGAGGCCTCGGCCCCGGTGGCGCCGCCGGCCGTGCCCGAGTCCGCGCCGATTCCGCAGGAAGAAGCGGAAGTCGACCAGGAGATGCTGGAAATCTTCCTGGAAGAAGCCGGCGAAGTGGTCACCACCGCCCGCGACGCGCTGGCCGTGCTGGCCCGCGACAGCAGCAACCGCGAAGAGCTGACCACCGTCCGCCGCGCTTTCCACACGCTCAAGGGCAGCTCCCGCATGGTGGGGCTCAATGAGTTCGGTGAAGCCGGCTGGGCCTTTGAACAGCTCTACAACCATCGCCTCTCCGAGCATCCGCAGGCCGATGCCGACCTGCTGCGTCTGAGCCATGAAGCGCTGGACGCCTTCCAGGCCTGGGCGACCGCCATTGGCGAGAAGCGTCCGCACGGCTACAGCAGCGTGCCGTTCCGTGCCGCGGCCGATGCCCTGCGTCTGGAGAACCGCTACGCACCGCTGCAGATCTCTGCGGCGCCCGTGGCTGCTGCGGCGCCTGTCGCTGCTGCGGCTGCCGCTGCTGCTGCTGCTGCCCCGGTGATCGTTCCCGCCGACGTGCCCGAACTGGTGGAAGTGCCGGAGATCATCGAGGTCGCCGAGGTGCCCGAGGTGGTGGAAGTGGCCGAGCGGCCCACCGCCGTCGAGACCCTGGACGACCGTCCGCTGGCACCGCTGGAAGCCGCCACGCCCGTGGTGGCCGACGGTCTGCCTTCGCTCGAGCTGCCGGCCCTGGACGTCCCGCCGCTGACTGCCGACGCCGCAGCGTCTGCAGCCTCTGTAACGGCCGCCGTGGACGAGCCGACGCTGGACCTGTCGCTGGATTTCCCGTCCGAGGCAACGGCCCCGGCTCGCGACGTGCCCGAACTCGACGTCGCGCTGGACCTGCCCGCTCTCTCCGCCGAAGCATCGCTGGATGTGGCGCCCGCAGTGCCCGAGCTGGTGGACGTGCCGACGCTGCCCGTGGCCACCGCCGACGAAGCGCCGCTGCTCGACATGCCGGAAGGCTGGCCGACTGACCTCGACACCGAGGAAGTCCACGCCACCGAGCCGATGCCGCTGCCGATCGACGACGTGGTGGAAGCGCCTGCGCTGCCTGCCGACGCGACTGTCAGTGCCGACAGCCTGGACCTGGACCTGCTGGATCTCTCCAGCCTGGACCAGCCCGTGGCCGCCGACGCTTCGACCGCTGCTGCTGCCGCCGACGCTGATGCCTCCACCGAATCGGTCGATCTGCATCTGGACCTGAACAGCGAGCTGCTGAGCAGCCCGTCGGTGCAGGCCGAAGCACCTGCCGCCGCATCGGCAGAAGAGCCGATCATCGAGCAGGCCTTCGCCCCGGTGCCGGCCGCCGCGCCTGTGCTGAGCCTGGTGGGCGGCACCGCGGTGGACACCGACGTGCCCGACGAAGACACCGACGCCGCCGAAGACAGCGACGAAGGCGTCAAGGTCATCGGTCATCTGCGCATCAGCATTGCGCTGTTCAACATCTTCCTCAATGAGGCGGATGAGCGCTCGCGCCGCCTGCAGGTGGAGCTGACCGAATGGTCGCTGCTGCCGCAGTCGCCGCTGCCGCAGGATGCCGAGCCGCTGGCGCATGCCCTGGCTGGCAGCGCCGCCACCGTCGGTTTCGACGACCTGTCCACGTTGGCCCGTGCGCTGGAGCATGCGCTGGGCCGCGCGCAAGGCCATGAGGTGGCCGACCCGACGCTGTTCCAGCGCGGTTCGGACGAGATCCGCCGCCTGCTGCATCAGTTCGCGGCCGGCTTCCTGAAGGAAGTCGACGGCGAGCTGCTGGCGCAGCTGCAACTGTTCCAGCCCGGCGCGCCGCTGCCCGATGGCGCCCTGGACAGCGACGAAGGCCTGCTGGCCATGTCGCTGGACGAGGTGTCGACCGCTGCGCATGCGACGGAAGCGCCGGTGCCGGCCTATCTCGCACCCACGCCTGCGGTGGTGCCCGCCGCTGACACATCCGCTGACGCATCCGTCAACGAATTCGCCGACGACGATTTCGACTTCAGCCTGCCCGACCAGATCGAGCCGGAGCTGATGCCGATCTTCGAGGAAGAAGCCGAAGACCTGCTGCGTCAACTGCATGCCGGCCTGCGCGAATGGGCCTCGCAGCCACAGGACGCTTCGCGCGCCTCGGCCTGCATGCGGGTGCTGCACACCTTCAAGGGTGGTGCCCGCCTGGCCGGTGCGATGCGCCTGGGTGAACAGGCTCACAACCTCGAGTCCCAGATCGAACGCCTGATGGGCGATGGCGCGGCCGACCATGGCCAGGTCACCGACCTGCAGGACGCCGCCGACGCGCTCGAGTACAGCTTCCAGAACCTGCAGCGTGACTGGCGCAATCCGGCGCCGGTGGTGCCCGCGCCGATGGTGGCCCCGGTGGCCGCTCCGGTGGTGGCCCCTGCGCCGGTCGAAGCACCTGCTGCGGTGCAAGCCGTCGAGCCGGTGGAACTGCTGGATGTGGTGGAGGCCGTGGAGGTCCCCGCCGTCATCGAGACGGAAGCGCCCGTGGCCGCCGAGCTGCCGGTGGAAGGTTCCGACGCCGTCGTGGCGCCTGCTCTGGAGACGGAGGAAGCGCCGACTGCTGAAGCCGTCGCCGAGACGGTGACTGCACCCGCCGCACCGGTCGAAGCCCCGGCCGAAGCCCCGGTGGTTCAGCCCCAAGCCCAGGTGCCCGCCGTCGTGGCGGCACCGGTTGTGCCAGCCGACATCGACATCGACTGGGCCCACTTCAGCGAAGTGGCCGACCTGGGTCAACCGATGGAAAGCGCCCCGGTCGCGCCTGCCGCGCAAGTGCGTGTGCGGGGCGTGCTGCTGGAGCGCATGGCGGCCCTGTCCGGCGAAGTGGCGATCCGCCGCGCCCGTCTGGAATCCGAACTGGGCCAGATGCGCACCCTGCTGGGCGACCTGGACGACAACCTGGAGCGTCTGCGCACGCAACTGCGTGAGCTGGAGCTGCAGGCTGAAGCCCGCATCGCCGCCCGCCAGGAAGCCGCACAGGCCACCGGCAAGGACTTCGACCCGCTGGAGTTCGACCGTTACACCCGCTTCCAGGAACTGACCCGGATGCTGGCCGAATCGGTCAACGACGTGGCGACCGTGCAGCGAGGTCTGCAGCGCAACGTGGCGGCCGGTGAAGACGAACTCGCGGGCCAGTCCCGCCTGACGCGTGAACTGCAGGACGACCTGCTGCGCACCCGGATGGTGGAATTCGACAGCAGCCTGGGTGAACGTCTGCACCGCGTGGTCCGCCAGGCCGCTCGCGAAAGCGGCAAGCAGGCCCAGCTGGAAGTGCGCGGCGGCGGCGTGGAACTGGACCGTTCCGTGCTGGAACGTCTGACCGGCGCCTTCGAGCATCTGCTGCGCAACAGCGTGGTCCACGGCATTGAACCGGCCGCTGCCCGTGAAGCAGCCGGCAAGGCGCCGCTGGGTCGCATCGTGCTGAGCCTGCATCAGGAAGGCAACGAAATCCAGGTGCGCTTCACGGATGACGGTGCCGGCCTGAACCTGGACCGCATCCGCGCCCGCGGCGAAAGCCAGGGTCTGATCCAGCCGGGTCAGGCACTGACCGACAAGCAGCTCATGGAACTGATCTACGAGCCGGGCTTCTCCACCGCCGAGTCGCTGACCGAAATGGCCGGCCGTGGCGTGGGCATGGACGTGGTCCGTTCCGAAGTCAACACGCTGGGCGGCTACGTCATCACCGACTCCACGCCGGGCAAGGGCGCCAGCTTCGAGCTGCGCGTGCCCCTGACCACTGCGCTGACGCAGGTGGTGGTGCTGCGTTACGGTGACCGCAAGGTGGCGGTGCCCGCCAGCCTGATGCTGTCGGTGCAGCGCCTGACCGCCGACCAGGTGGACAAGGCCTACCAGGACGGCTTCATGCAGGTCGCCGGCGAGCAACTGCCCTTCTACTGGCTGGGCGGCCTGATGAACGCCAGCGAGCGCGGCATCGCCCAGGGCCGTACCCTGCCGGTGGTGCTGGTGCACAGCGCGCAGCAGCGTCTGGCCCTGCACGTGGACGAAGTCCTGGGCAACCAGGAAGTCGTGGTCAAGAACCTCGGACCGCAGCTGATGCAGGTGCCGGGCCTGGCGGGCATCAGCCTGCTGGCCTCGGGCGACGTGGCCCTGATCTACAACCCGGTCGCGCTGGCCAACCGTTACGGCCATGCCGCGCAGCAGCGCGTGCATGACCTGAGCGCCGCCGCGCAGGTGGTGGTGGAGAAGCCGAGCGAGCCGCTGCCGCCGCTGGTCATGGTGGTGGACGATTCGCTCACCGTGCGCCGCGTCACGCAGCGCATGCTCGAGCGCGAAGGCTACCGCGTGCTGCTGGCCAAGGACGGCCTGGATGCGATGGAGCGTCTGTCCGGCGATGAACTGCCGGCCGTGGTGCTCTCCGACATCGAGATGCCGCGCATGGACGGCTTCGACCTGGTCCGCAACCTGCGTGCCGATGCCCGTCTGCGGAATCTGCCGGTGATCATGATCACCTCGCGGATTGCGCAAAAGCATCGCGACTATGCGCAGCAATTGGGGGTTGATGACTATTTGGGCAAGCCCTACGACGAAGAGCACCTTTTGGGACTCATCGGTCGATACACTGCTCAAAACCTCGCCGGTCAGGCGGTAGTGTCGTAACGCCCGACGGATGGGCGTGGATTGAAACAGCGCCATGCCTCAGGTCGTTGATCATCTTGCAGAACTCACCGGGTTTCGTGACCGTGACGTCATGGACGTCACACTGGTCACGGCCCTGCGTGATCTTCTGGAAACCCCGGCGTCGGTCGCCATCTACCGCTGTGTCGGCGAGCCCGGCCAGCAGCGGTGGCTGACCCGCGCCCGCCTGCGCGCCGAAGACACGGTGGCGACTGCAGACTCGGTCTGGGTCGACCCTGACAAGCTGGCGCGCCTGGAAGACGTCCCCCGCCGTCACCAGTGCCTGAAGGAACGTGCCGTCCTGCAGGACCGCGACCAGAAGCAGTGGATCACCTACTTCCCGCTCGCCACCGAGCGCGAGGTCATCGGGGTGCTGGAACTGCAGACCTCCAGCCGTCCGAGCCCGTCGTCCCAGCGGCTGGTCATCAGCGTGCTGCGCATCTATCACAACTTCCAGGGCTTGCTGGACTACAGCGAGCGGGACACCCTCACCGGTCTGCTCAACCGCAAGACCTTTGACGAGAGCTTCCTCAAGGCTGTGTCCGAGCTGCCCGGCCGGGCCGCCAGCAGCGGGCAGGAAGAGCGCCGCCAGACGGAAGTGCATCCGCGCTATTGGCTGGGCGTGCTGGACATTGACCACTTCAAATCCATCAATGACCGTTTCGGCCATCTGATTGGCGACGAAGTGCTGCTGCTGCTGTCGCGCCTGATGCGCAACACCTTCCGCTTCAATGACCTGCTCTACCGTTTCGGGGGCGAGGAATTCGTGGTGCTGATGCGCTGCGAAAACGAGGAAGACGCCGCCAATGCCTTTGAGCGCTTCCGTCACAACACCGAGCATTACGCCTTCCCGCAGGTGGGCCGCATCACGGTGAGCATCGGCTTCACTCAGATCCGCGCGGGTGACTCGCCGGCGGGCGCCTTCGAGCGCGCCGACAAGGCGGTCTATCACGCCAAGGGCGCCGGTCGCAATCAGGTGCAGAGCCATGCCACGCTGATTGCGCAGGGCCAGATGTCCGAAGCGAGTCATACCAGCGACGTCGAGCTGTTCTGAATCGTCTCGACGATCGCTTCTGCACTCGCTTCAGTGCATTGCTCGCATGCCGGACACTGTCTGGCATTCCTTCCAGGCCAGTTCATCGCCATTGCAGGCCGCGCCGGGCTTGCATTTATTCACGCCCGCCTCTAGGGTGGGGGCTGCGCGTCTGACGCGAAGGGGTGGTCATTCAACCGGGTCGGGGTGGGCAATGACTCAACCAGTGCTAGGGACAATGACCGCGGAACAGACCAAGCGGGCCGACAGGTCCCCATCTGCATGCGCATATTGAGCTTCCCGGTGGCCGCGGGCCTCTTGCTGGCCGGCTGTGTGGCCTTTGTGGTGACCGCCTATGGTGAATACCGAAGCCTGGGCGAATTGACCCGTCTGGAGAATGTGCGCGCCCATGCATTCAGCACGCAGGTGCTGATCAGCCGGTTCAATCATCTGCTGGTGGACCTGGAAACCGGTCAACGCGGTTTCCTCATTACGGGGGATGCCAGTTTTCTCCAGCCCTACGACCATGGATTGCGGGAACTCGATCCTCGTTATGGTGAATTGAAATCCGCCCTGCAGCGCTCCGGCGATGCGCAGGACGCGGCCATTGCACGTCTGGACCGACTGATTGCAGACCGGCGTGTGCAACTGGCCCAGAATGTCGAGAGCCGCTGGAAGCTCGGCGAAGCCGCCATTCGCAATGTGCAGGCCTGGGTGGCCGGCAAGCAGCTGATGGACGAGATTCGCGGAGAGCTCGACCGGCTGGACGCCTTGCAGCAGCAACGCATCAATGAGATTGAATCCGCCGTGCGGGAGCAGCAGGAGCAGACGGCACTGCTGGCCCAGATCTTCCCGGTGGTCGGCGGCACCCTGGTGGCCGCCGCGCTGCTGGCCCTCTGGGTAGAACGCAAGCGCCGCGACGAAGCCGAAGCCGCGCTGCGCGACAGCCATGCGCACCTGGAGACGGTGGTGGACCAGCGCACCCAGGCCCTGCGCGACGCGCTTGATCGCATCCAGAGCTTTGCGGCTGAACTGGACCGCAGCGTCGAAGGCGAGCGGCGGCGCCTGGCCCGCGAAGTGCACGACCAGCTCGGGCAGCTCGGCACCGCCAGCAAGATGCTGGTGATCTCGCTGACCCGCAAGCTGGCCCCCACGCGCGAGCCGATGCTCGATGAACTGCTGGGCATCTCGGACGACGTGATCGGCGCCGCGCGTCGCATTGCCTCCGCCCTGCGACCCCCGCTGCTGGACGACTTCGGCTTCTCTGCCGCGGTGCAGCATTACGCCCAGGGCCTGGAGCGCCAATCGGGCCTGGCCGTGACGCTGGACCTGAGCTCCGACGAAGGACTGGATGCTGAGCAGCACAACCAGCTGTTCCGGCTGCTGCAGGAAGCCGCCACGAATGTGCTGCGTCATGCACAGGCCCAGCATCTGGCCATCGAGTCACGGCTTGAGGGGAGCGACTATTGGCTGAGAATCCAGGATGATGGCGTCGGGCCCGGCCAGATCCGGGCCGATGCATCCGGTTTGAGAAACATGCGAGAGCGTGCCGTACTGGCAGGGGGCGAGATGAGTTTCGGGCCCGCCCCCGGACAGGGCACGAGGGTGGAAGTCCGTGTGCCGATGAAAATGGCCGTGCCGAACGCGACGTCGGCGCAGGCCGCTTCCGGTTCAGGCCCGGCGTCCAGATCTGCTGCCATTGAAAACGAGGAGGGTTGGGATGAGGTTTCTGATCGTTGATGACCATCCGATCATGCGGCTGGGGGTCAAGCAGCTGATCCACTCCCAGTGGCCGGATGCCCAGATCGATGAAGCATCCACCATTGCCGACGCCCTCCGCCTGGGGCAGGCCGAGCCGCCCAATGCCATCGTGCTGGACCTGTCGCTGCCGGATGCCACCGGCACCGAAGGCGCCAGCCGCATCCTGCGTGCCATCAAGAACGTGCCGGTCCTGGTGCTCAGCCTGAATGCCGAGTCGGCCTATGCGGCCCGGCTGCTGCAGATGGGCGTCTCCGGCTACCTGCCCAAGGACAAGGCCACCGACGAACTCGTCCAGGCGCTGCAGCGGCTGCTGGCCGGCGGCCGCTACGTCACCGCCGCCATGGCGGACCATCTGCTGGGGCTGCTCAGCGGTCATGCGCCCAACCAGTTGCCGCATGAGCAGCTGTCCGCGCAGGAGCATCGGGTGATGCTCCTGATTGCCGCCGGCAAGACGCCGGCGGAGATCGCCGACACCATGCACCTGTCGGCCAAGACGGTCGGCACCTATCGCGCCCGCATCCTGGAGAAAACGGGCTGGCGCAATAACACCGAGCTGACCAAGTACTGCCTGCAGCATGGCCTGACGGATGCGCTGTAAGGCCCCGTCTGCGGCCGTGCTCCCCCCGCGATCCGGGGGGGTGGGGCGACAGGTTTGTCACGCAGATACCGCTGTCCCGACCTTGTAGGTGATTTCAGTACAAGAGCTCTGGTGGACACCCCACACCGGCTTGCGAGGCACGCTTCTCAACGCGGTCACGCGGTGGGCTCAAGATGCGAGCCAAGCCGCTCAACGACGGGCGGCATCTGAAGAAAGCGTCCCATGGATATCTTCCTCGTCGAGGACTCGTCGGCCATTCGCCGACTGCTGGCAGCCAGGCTGGACCTGATGCCGGGAGCCCGCGTCATTGGCGAGGCCGAAGGGGCACCGCAGGCCATCGCGCTGATCGACTGGCTGCAGCCGCAGACGGTGCTGCTGGACATGAACCTGGCCGTCGGCACCGGCCTCGATGTGTTGCGAGAGTTGCGCGGCCGTGGCTACAAGGGACGCATCCTGATGCTGAGCCAGCAGTCGGCCGAGCTCTACAAGGACCTGTGCATCAAGGCCGGGGCGGACGGCTTCTACGACAAGGGCACCGGCCTGGAGACGCTGTTCAACGACCTCGAAGAGCTGCTGCAGAGCGAGGCGGCCACCGGACGCCAGACCCGCATGTCGCCCCTGCTGCGGGACACGGTCACCGGGCTGTTGGGCCAGGTCGCGCTGCTGGAGCGGCTGGACCAGGTCTTGCGGGTGCTGCGCGGCGAGGCCCAGCCGGTGGTCGTGGCCGTGGTGGTGCTGCGGGGACTGCAGGCCCTGTTGCTCTCCCACGGGCCGGCCGCCACCGCGCCGATGCTGGTGGAGCTGGGACAGCGTCTGAAGGCCTGCACCGGCGAATCGGACCTGCTGGCCCGTCATGCGGATGAGCAGTTTGCGCTGGTGGTGTCCCGCGTGGCGACCGCTGCGGATGCGGAGGCGCTTTCGCAGCGGCTGGACGAGGCGCTGAGCCAGCCCTTCCAGTTGGCCGGACGGCCGCTGCTGCTGCACTGCTCGGTCGGTGTGGCGGTGTATCCCCGCGACGCCATCAGCGCGCGAGGCCTGCTGAATCTGGCGGAGTGCCGGGCCCATGGCGAGTCGCTGCCGTCGGACGGCAGCGCGGTGGTGCACTGAAGGCGGCGCCGCCGCCCAACCAGCGCCAGCGCCAGCACCAGCACCAGCACAGAACCCGCACCAGCACCAGCACCAGCACCAGCACCTGAGGCTAGGCCTCGGCCGCCCCTTCCGGCAGCTTGCGGTCCTTGACCACCGAATACCGGTCCAGCGTCGCCATGCGCGCCACCTCGTGCCGGATGATCGGTTCCGGATAGTCGCGGCCCAGCGTCACGCCGCAGGCCTGCAGTTCCACCGCGCGGGCCGTCCAGGGCGCGTGGATCAGCTTCGGGGGCAGCTTCTCCAGCACCGGCAGGTAGCGCTTGATGAATTTGCCGTCGCCATCGAATTTCTCGCTCTGGCTGACCGGATTGAAAATGCGGAAATACGGCTGCGCATCACAGCCGCTGGAGGCCGCCCATTGCCAGCCGCCGTTGTTGGCGGCCAGGTCGAAGTCCAGCAACTGCTGCGCGAAGTACCGCTCCCCCCAGCGCCAGTCGATGCCCAGGTCCTTGATCAGGAAGCTGGCCGTCACCATGCGCAGCCGGTTGTGCATGTAGCCGGTCTCGTTGAGCTGGGTCATGGCGGCGTCCACGATGGGGTAGCCGGTGCGTCCTTCACACCAGGCCTTGAAAAGCCGCTCGGCCTCGGCTCCGCTTTCCCACTGGATGCGGTCGTATTCCGGCCGGTAGGCCTGGCCCACCACATGCGGATGGTGATGCATGACCTGGTGGTAGAAATCGCGCCAGATCAACTCGGACAGCCAGGTCTGCGCGCCCTCGTTGCCCTTGCGGGCCCGGGCGCTGGCTTCGCGGGCCAACTGGCGGATGGACACCGTCCCGAATCGCAGATGCACGCTCAGGTAGCTGGGGCCCTTCACGGCGGGGAAGTCCCGCTGCTCGTCGTAGCGGTCGATGCGGGTGAGGAAGTCCTTGAACAGCCGCTGTGCGCCGTCGCTGCCGTCCATCAGCTTGGGGTTGACCGCCACCGACTCGAATCCGATCTCCTCGAGCGTCGGCACCCGTCGGTGGTGTTTCGGCGTCGCGGCCTTGGCGTGGGAGCGGGATGAGGCGGGCAGGGCCGCCAGGTCGGCCTGGAGCGCATCGGTCAGCGGTGCCAGGTGGCGCGCATACCGGCTGACCGGGTAGGCGCTGAGGTAGAAGTCGTTGACGGTCTTGAGCCAGTTGTTCTTGTAGGGCGTGAACACGCCATAGGGCTGCCTGCTGCCGGTCAGGATCTCCGAGCGCTCGAAGATGACATGGTCCTTGAAGCTCTGCACCGACACGCCGCGGCTCAGCAGGGCGTCGCCGACGGCGGTGTCCCGTTTCAGGGCGTCCGGCTCGTCGTCGTGATTGAAGTAGAGCGCGCCCGCGCCCAGCGCTGCCACCACGGCGGGCAGTTCCTTCCGGGCCGGGCCATGCCGCACGATCAGGCCGGCACCGTCGGCCAGCCGGCCCAGGTCGGCGTCCAGCACCCGCAGCGCGTCCAGGATGAAGGCGACACGGCGGTCGGCGCGGGGCAGGGGGTCCAGGATGTCGGTGTCCAGCACGAACACGCAAAACACCCGGGTGTGGCGCTTGAGGGCGTGGAAGAGGGCGGCATGGTCGTCGGCCCGCAAGTCGCGGCGGAACCAGACCAGGGCGGTGTTCGGATCGGGGGCGGCGCTGGAGCCGCCGTGGGAGGAGGCGTTCGTCATGGACGGGGAGTGTCGGTGAAATAGAATGCCCGCATGTCCAAGGAACGCATCGATCTGACCAACCAGTTCCTGATCGCCATGCCGGGCATGGTGGACGAGACCTTTGCCGGGTCAGTGGTCTACCTGTGCGAGCATAACGAGAAGGGTGCCCTGGGGTTGGTCATCAACAAACCGATTTCCCTGACCCTGGGCAACCTCTTCGAGAAGGTCGAACTGGAACTGCCGGATGAAGACCTGGCGGCTCGCCCCGTGTTCTACGGGGGGCCGGTCCAGACGGAGCGCGGCTTCGTGCTGCATGAACCGCTGGACGCGCAGGGCAATCACTACAACGCCACGCTGGCAGTGCCGGGCGGGCTGGAGATGACCACCAGCCGGGATGTGCTGGAGGCCCTCTCGCATGGCGCGGGCCCCAAGCGGGTGCTGATCACGCTGGGCTACAGCGGATGGGCGGCCGGGCAACTGGAAGAGGAGCTGGGGCGCAACGGCTGGATCACGGTGAATGCAACGCCGGAGATCATTTTTGAGACGCCGATCGAGGAACGCTACGAAAAGGCGTTGGCGCTCCTCGGCATCGACCCCCGCATGCTCAGCCCAGAGGCAGGGCATGCATAAATCAAGCCCCCCAGTCGCTTCGCTCCTGCCCCCAAGGGGCGCCGCCCGGTGGCCTGGCAGAGCCAGTTCCACGGGCGTGGCCGGATGGGCCCAGCGTCGCTGCGCGACTGGGCGGGGGCGGCGTGATGGGTGCTGAGAAGGTGCCTGTGCAGCTGCTTGGTTTTGATTTCGGGACGAAGCGTATTGGGGTGGCCAGCGGGAATCGGTTGCTGGGCACGGCGCAGGGGCTGCGGACGATTGCGGAGCAGGGCGACGCGCGGTTCGTGGCCATCGGCAAGCTGATCCAGGAATGGCAGCCGGATGCGCTGGTCGTCGGCGTGCCCCGGCACCCCGATGGGCAGCCCCATGAGATGACCCAGCGTGCGCAGCGGTTTGCAGGGCAACTGCGCGGACGCTTCAAGTTGACGGTGCTGGAAGTCGATGAACGCTACACCAGCGCCGAAGCCCAGTCCCAAGGCGCGCGCGACCTGGATGCCGCCAGCGCCGCCCTGATCCTCGAACAGTATTTCCGGGAATCTCCATGAGCACTCTCCTTCTCGATGCAGAAGCCCTGTATGCGGACCTGCGCCGCGGCGTGCACCGGCTGCTGCAGCCCCAGGTCGCCCTGGTCGGCATCTGGTCCGGCGGCGCCTGGCTCGCCGAACGCCTGCAGCAGGACCTGCAGCTCGACGGCCAGCACGGCGTGATCTCCAGCGCCCTGCATCGCGATGACTTCGGCTCCAAGGGCATGAGCGCCACCACCGACCACACGCGCCTGCCCTTCGACATCAACGACCGTCACGTCCTGCTGATCGACGACGTGCTCTACACCGGCCGCACCACCCGCGCCGTGATCAACGAGCTGTTCGACTTCGGCCGCCCCGCCAGCGTCACCCTGGCCGTGCTGGTGGACCGCGGCGGCCGCGAACTGCCGATCGAGCCGGCCTTCTCCGCCGCCCGCGTCGCCCTGGCGCCCGAGCAGCGCCTGCGCCTGGCCAAGGACACCGACGGACGGTTCAGCTTTGACGTGAAATGACCATGCTGAGTAAACGAAACCCCCAACTGAACAAGCACGGCGAGCTGGTCCACCTGCTCTCCACCGAGGGGCTGCCCCGCGCGGTCATCCATCAGATCCTGGACACCGCCGGCACCTTCCTGTCGGTCAACGACCGGGAAGTGAAGAAGGTGCCGCTGCTACGCGGCAAGTCGGTGTTCAACCTGTTCTTCGAGAACAGCACCCGCACCCGCACCACCTTCGAGATCGCCGCCAAGCGCCTGTCCGCTGACGTGATCAACCTCGACATCGCCCGCTCCAGCACCGCCAAGGGCGAGACCCTGCTGGACACGGTGGCCAACCTCTCGGCCATGCATGCCGACATGTTCGTGGTGCGCCACAGCGAGTCCGGCGCCCCCTATCTGATCGCCCAGCACTGCGCGCCGCATGTGCATGTGGTCAATGCCGGTGACGGCCGTCATGCCCACCCCACGCAGGGGCTGCTGGACATGTACACCATCCGTCACTACAAGAAGGACTTCACCCAGCTGACGGTGGCGATCGTCGGCGACATCGTGCACTCCCGGGTGGCCCGCTCGGACATCCATGCCCTGAACATCCTGGGCGTGCCCGAGATCCGCGCCGTCGGCCCCAAGACCCTGGTGCCCGGTGACCTGAAGGACATGGGCGTGCGCGTGTGCCACGACATGGCCGAAGGCATGCGCGATGCCGACGTCATCATCATGCTGCGCCTGCAGAACGAGCGCATGAGCGGCGCCATGCTGCCCAGCGCCGGCGAGTACTTCAAGAGTTTCGGCCTGACCCCCGAGAAACTGGCCCTGGCCAAGCCCGATGCCATCGTGATGCACCCGGGCCCCATCAACCGCGGCGTGGAAATCTCGTCCAGCGTGGCCGATGGCCAGCACAGCGTCATCCTGCCGCAGGTCACCTTCGGCATTGCGGTGCGCATGGCCGTGATGTCCATCCTGGCCGGCAACGAGGCTTGAAGAGAGGCTGGAGCACTGTATGAAGATCCTGATTCAGAACGGACGCCTGCTGGACCCCGCCTCGGGCCTGGACCAGACGGGTGACCTGGCGATTGCCTCGGGCCGTATCGTCGGCGTGGGGCAGGTGGGTGACTTCACCGCCGACCGCACCATCGACGCCACCGGCCTGGTGGTGGCCCCCGGCCTGGTGGACCTGGCCGCGCGGCTGCGCGAACCGGGGCACGAGCACGAAGGCCTGCTGGAGAGCGAACTGGCCGCCGCCGCCGCCGGTGGTGTGACCAGCCTGGTCTGCCCGCCCGACACCGACCCCGCGCTGGATGAGCCGGGCCTTGTGGAAATGCTCAAGTTCCGCGCCCGCAAGCTCAGCCGCTGCCGCCTGTTCCCGCTGGGCGCCATCACCCGCGGACTGGCCGGCGAGACGCTGACCGAGATGGCCGAGCTGACCGAAGCCGGCTGCGTCGCCTTCTCCCATGCCGCCGAGCCGATCCGCAATACGCTGACGATGCAGCGCGCCATGCAGTACGCCGCCAGCTTCGGTTATGCGCTCTGGCTGCATCCGCGCGACCCCTGGCTCAGCGGTGGCGTGGCCGCCAGCGGCGCGGTCGCCACGCGCCTGGGCCTGTCCGGCGAGCCGGTGGCCGCCGAAACCGTCGCCCTGCACACCATCCTGGAACTGGTGCGGGCCACCGGCGCCCGGGTGCATCTGTGTCGCCTCAGCAGCGCCGCCGGCGTGGACCTGGTGCGCCGTGCCAAGCAGGAAGGCCTGCCAGTGACGGCCGATGTGTCGATCAACTCGCTGCACCTGACCGATGTGGACATCGGCTACTTCAACCCCGCTTTCCGCCTCCAGCCGCCGCTGCGCCAGCAGCGCGACCGGGACGCCCTGCGCCAGGGTCTGGCGGACGGCACGATCGATGCCCTGGTGAGCGACCACAACCCGGTCTCCACCGACGAAAAGCACCTGCCTTTCGCGGAAGCCACGCCCGGTGCGACCGGTCTGGAACTGCTGCTGAGCCTGGCGCTGCGCTGGGCCCAGGACGAAGGCCTGCCGATGGCCCGCGCGCTGGATGTGATCACCGCGCGTCCGGTCAAAGTGCTGGGCGGGGCGCTGGGCTCGCTGTCGGCCAGCGCCGGCCGCCTGGTGGAGGGTGGCGTGGGCGATGTCTGCGTCTTCGATCCCGAAGCCTCCGGCGCCGTGACGCCCGAGCGCCTGGTCAGCCAGGGCAAGCACACGCCTTTTGCCTTCGACATCACCGGTTTTGAACTGCCCGGCCAGGTGCGGTTCACGCTGGTCGCGGGCACGGTGGCCTACGAATCCCTGGTGACGGAAGCGGCCGCCTGATGCGGGCGCTGGTGGCGGCCGGACGGGTAGTCCGGATGCTGACCCATCTGGTGCACGGTCTGTGGATCGTGAACGTCCGATGGAAAGGGCTCACGCCCGACCAGCGCCACGGCTATGTGGGCTGGTGGTCGGCCAAGATGCTGCGGGCCTTGGGCGTGCGGCTGGAGTCGGTCGGGCCGGCGCCGGACACCGCCCGGCTGATCACCGCCAACCATGTGTCCTGGCTGGACATTGCCGCCATGCATGCGGTGATGCCGGAAGCGCGTTTCGTGTCCAAGTCGGACATCCAGCACTGGCCGCTGGTGGGCGGCCTGGCGACTGCCGTGGGCACGCTCTACATCGAGCGGGCCAGCAAGCGCGACGCGCTGCGGGTGGTGCACCAGACCGCCGAAGCGCTGCAGCGCGGCGAAGTGGTGGCCGTCTTCCCGGAGGGGACCACCGGTCCTGGGTATCCGCTGCTGCCGCTGCATGCCAATTTGCTGCAGGCGGCCATCAGTGTCGGGGCCCCCTTGCAGCCGGTGGTGCTGCGCTGGCACCAGCCGGGCCAGCCCTACAGCGAGGACGCCCGCTTCATCGGCCAGATGACCTTGATGGAAAGCCTGTGGCGTATCCTGACCGCCCGGGACCTGTCGATCCGGATCGAGCGACTGCCGCTCATCGAGACCCATGGCATGGAACGGCGGGCGCTGGCCGAGATCCTGAGTCAGCGGTTGTCGGCGGCCTTGCCGCCGCCCTGAGCGGGCGACCCATCCGGCGACCGGCCGGGTGACCGACCTGGCGACTGAAGTAAGAGAGAGGTGGCGCATGCTGCTGGCATTCGACGATGAAGAAGGGCTGGCCCACCGTCTGGCCGCCGCACTGGACTGCCCGCTGGGCCTGATCCGCCGACACCGCTTCCCGGATGGCGAACTGCGACTGGTGCTGCCCAAGCCGCTGCCCTCCGAGGTGGTGCTGCTGCGCGGCCTTCAGCACACTCCGAACGACCGGCTGGTGGAGCTGCTGATTGCCGCGCCAGCCGCCCGTGCCTGGGGCGCCCGTCGTCTGACCCTGGTCGCTCCCTATCTGGCCTACATGCGGCAGGACAAGGAGTTCACCCCTGGCGAGGCGGTCAGCCAGCGTCACATCGCCGCGCTGCTGGCCACCCAGTTCGACCGGGTGGTGACGGTGGACCCGCATCTGCACCGCATCAGCAGCCTGGACGAGGTGATGCCGCCCGGCGTGGGTCTGGCCTTGTCGGCGGCCGGCCTGCTGGGCCGCTGGATTGCAGACCAGGTGCCGGGCGCGCTGCTGGTGGGGCCGGACGAGGAATCCGGCCAATGGGTGGCTGATGCCGCAAAGGCCGGTGGGCTGGACCATGCCATCGGACGCAAGGTCCGTCACGGCGACACCCAGGTGCAACTGGCGTTTCCCGACGTGGCGGTGGCGGGACGGCCGGTGGTGTTGCTGGATGACATGGCCTCCACCGGACGCACGCTGATGGGCGCCGCCCGGGAGGCGCTGGCCCGCGGGGCCACCAGCGTGGACGTGGCGGTGACCCATGCCCTGTTCAATGGCGATGCCCTGCCCGCGCTGCATGAAGCCGGCGTGCGGCAGGTCTGGAGCAGCAATGCGGTGCCTCATGCCAGCAATTCAGTGTGCATTTCGCGTCTGGTAGCGGATTCACTGCGGTCAGCGTGAATGATTACCGCGTCCGGATAGAGGTACTCGCGAATTTCGAGACTAATGAACGGTCGAGATATTTAAAGTCTTACTAAAGACCCAATAAAAAACCCCGCATGTGCGGGGTTTTTTATTATGGTGGACCGGGCTACTGCAATGAATGGAAATTCCGTGTCGCCTAGGTGACGGACATACTGAAATAATGTCCCCGACTGCGGCGACTCCCAGCCCCCGCCCTTCAGGCCTTGCCCTGGCTGGCCACCGCAGCAGCGGCCTTGGCGGCCGCTTCCGCATCGCCCAGGTAATAGCTCTTGATGGGCTTCAAATCCTTGTCCAATTCGTAAACCAACGGTATGCCGTTGGGAATATTCACGCCAACGATCGCGTCGTCCGCGATGTTGTCCAAATATTTCACGAGGGCCCGGATACTGTTGCCGTGGGCCGCAATTAACACTCGCTTACCAGACAAAATAGCCGGCGCGATCTGCTCATTCCAATAGGGCAGCACCCGTGCCACCGTGTCCTTGAGGCATTCGGTCAGCGGAATCTGAGAAGGCTCCAGTCCGGCATACCGGACGTCACTGCGCTCGCTGCGCGGATCGGAGGCTTCCAGGGCCGGCGGCGGGGTGTCGTAGCTGCGGCGCCAGACCAGCACCTGCTCGTCACCGTACTGCTTGGCCATGTCGGCCTTGTTCAGGCCCTGCAGGGCGCCGTAGTGGCGCTCGTTCAGGCGCCAGCTGTGACGCACGGGCAGCCACTGGCGGTCCATCTGGTCCAGGCAATGCCACAGGGTCCAGATGGCGCGCTTGAGGACGGAGGTATGGGCAACGTCGAAGTCCAGACCGGCTTCCTTGAGCAGCCGGCCCGCTTGCTGGGCCTGGGCGACGCCAGTGGGGGTCAGATCGACGTCGGTCCAGCCGGTGAACCGGTTTTCGAGGTTCCAGGTGGATTCGCCGTGGCGAATGAGCACGAGCTTGTACATGGGGATCCGTGAGGTTTTGCCGGTCTCCGGCGGACTGCGCGGATTCTAGAGGCAGCCCTCTCGGGCTGCGGGATCAAGAAGGTTTGTGAAGGACCGACAACAGGTTCGCGTCGGACGAATGCGGGTGTGCCAGGGCTCTGGCCGAAGCGACCGGTCCGCCGTGTGAGGTGTCGGTGTAGTTGGTAACGAAGAATGAGGAGTTCCTCCATGATGGTTGTGAAGAGTGGGCGTCTGACGCCGGTGGCGCTGGGTGCAGCATTGGCGATGGCCGCCGTGGGCGCGCAAGCCCAGGCCCAGCAGGAGTCGATGTTCTCCTTGTCCGGTTTCGGCACGGTCGGTGTGGTGGGCACGTCCAAGGACGGCGCGCAATATGTCATCCCCGGCCAGACCCATGGCGCCGACAAGTCGTTCAGCGCCGACGTCGACACCAAGCTGGGCGTGCAGGGTGCCGCCAAGTTCAACCAGCAGTTCTCCGCCACCGTGCAGGTGCTGACCAAGCAAAACGGCAAGGGCAGCTGGACGCCGCAGATCGAATGGGCCTTCGGCAAATACCAGGCAACGCCGGGCCTGGCCTTCCGTCTGGGCCGCATGGGCGCCCCGTTCTTTGCGGTGTCGGATTTCCGTGATGTCGGTTATGCCAACACCTGGCTGCGTCCGCCCATCGATGTCTACGGCCAGGTGCCGGTCAGCCATTTCGATGGCGGTGACGTGAACTGGACGACGCAGCTCGCCGGTCATTCGGTCACGCTGGGCGCTTTCGCCGGCCAGAGCTCTTCGTATGTGCGTCGGGTGAAGGTGGACCTGAAGGACATGGTCGGCCTGAATGCATCGGCCGAGCTGATGGACGGCCTGACGCTGCGTGTGGGTCATGTGATGGGCAAGGTGACGGTCCACAACGCCACGGTCAACACCTTCGTCGCCGCGCTGCGCGCCACGCCCTACGCCAGCATTGGTGATCAGCTCGACCCCAATGGCAAGGACGCGACCTTCTCCAGCATCGGCCTGACCTATGACGAAGGCAACTGGGTCGCCGCCGCTGAATACACCCAGCGCAAGACCGACACCTTCGTGCCGGACACCACCGGCTGGTACACCACGCTGGGCTATCGCATCGGCAAGTTCACGCCCTACGCCACGCTGTCGCAGCAAAAGACGGACAGCCTGAATGTAAACAACACCGTGCCGGCGCCGTCGGTGCTCAATGCCACCGTGGCCGCAGTGGCCAGCTCGCAGAGCACGCCGCAGAAGACGATCGCCCTGGGCATGCGCTGGGACGCGATGCGCAACATCGCCGTGAAGGCCCAGTACGACAGCATCAAGACGACCGGTGCCGGCCAGTTCTACAACCCGCAGCCTGGCTTCGCCAACCAGCGCGTCGGCGTCTACAGCCTGGCGGTTGATTTCGTGTTCTAAGCGGCGAGGTCCCAGATGCAATTCAAGATGAACAAGATGATCGTGGGCGCCGCGCTGCTGGTGGCGGGCGTGGCAGCACAGGCCCAGGTGGCCGTGGTGGTGAATCCGAAGAGTGCCGTGGCCAGCATGACGGCGGACCAGGTCGCGTCGATCTTCCTGGGCAAGAGCAATGCGCTGCCCAATGGCAATGCCGCCGTGGCGGTGGACCTGCCGGAAAGCGCCGGCGCGCGCGAGACTTTCTACACCAAGGCCACCGGCAAGTCGTCGGCCCAGGTGAAGGCGGCCTGGTCGCGCCTGGTGTTCTCGGGCAAGGGCACGCCGCCCAAGGAACTGGGCAGCTCGGCCGATGTGAAGAAGTTCGTGGCCGGTAATCCGGATGCGATCGGCTATATCGAGAAGTCGGCCGTGGACAGCTCGGTGAAGGTGGTGCTCAGCGTTGACTGAAGCGCCTGGCGCTGAGTAAAACCTGGACGTTCGCGCAGGACGTCCTGCAGACGATGCAAAAGCCGCAGGCGCCGCCCCACCCAGGTCGGCGCCTGCGCGTGTGCTGGAGACAGAAGATGAAGCTGAAGACGCGAATCGCGATGCTGCCCGTGGTGGCGGCGCTGATCTTTGCGGTGGGCATCGCGGTGGTGCTGTTCTTTTCCACCCGGACGTCCGGCGCGATCACCGCGCTGGGAGAGGCCGACTATCCCTACCTGGTGGCGACGACGCAGCTGTCGTCGCAGCTGGAGAACCTCAGCGGCACCATCCAGAGTGCGGTGGCCGAGGGGGAGAAGAAGCGGCTGGATGAAGCCGGGGAACGGGCCGCGAGCATGCGCAAGGTGATTGCCGGCATCAAGGCGATTCCCGGCCGGGCCGACGAGGGCGGCCAGCTGGACAAGGCGTTCGAGGCGTATTACGCCGCGTCGGTGGATACGGCGCAGCTGTTCCTGGGCATCAAGCAGGGCGACCAGGCGGGCGCCATTCCCAAGATGCAGGCAGCGCAGAAGGCGCTGGCGGATCTGCTGGCCGCTTCCGGCAAGGACGCGCAAGGCAGTTTCGATGCGTCGCTGGCCCGCGCGGAAGGCGGGGTGTCGGCGAGCGTGCTGGTGACGGTGGTGAGCGGCGTGGTGGTGGTGCTGTGCCTGGGCCTGGGGTCGTGGCTGCTGATCAACAGCGTGTGGAAGCAGTTGGGCGGGGAGCCGGAATACGCCCGCCAGGTGATGCAGCAGATGGCCGAGGGCGATCTGGCGCAGCAGATCCAGGTGGCGCCGGGCGCCGACCAGAGTCTGCTGGCCGCCGTGCGGGACACGGCGCAGGGGCTCAAGGCCATCGTGAGCGAAGTGCGCAATGGCACGGATTCGATGACGGTGGCGTCCCGCGAGATCGCCGCCGGCAATCAGGACCTGTCCACCCGGACGGAGAAGCAGGCCGGGTCGCTGGAGCAGACAGCATCCAACATGCAGCAGCTGACCGAGACGGTGCGGCAGAGCGCCGATGCGGCGAGCCAGGCGAATCAGCTGGCGGGCTCGGCGGCGACGGTGGCGCGTCGGGGCGGCGAAGTGGTGGGGCAGGTGGTGTCGACGATGGACGAGATCACCGCAAGCTCGCGCAAGATTGGCGACATCATCGGGGTGATCGACGGCATCGCGTTCCAGACCAATATCCTGGCCCTGAATGCCGCGGTGGAAGCCGCGCGGGCCGGGGAGCAGGGGCGTGGGTTCGCGGTGGTGGCCGGGGAAGTGCGGTCGCTGGCGCAGCGCAGTGCGGAAGCGGCGCGGGAGATCAAGTCGCTGATCGGCGCCAGCGTGGAGCGGGTCGAGTCGGGCTCGCGGCTGGTGCAGGATGCCGGCGCGACGATGGACGAGATCGTGGCGAGCGTGCAGCGGGTGTCGGACATCATCAGCGAGATCACGGCGGCGTCGGCCGAGCAGAGCCAGGGGATCGGGCAGGTGAACCAGTCGGTGCTGCAGCTGGACCAGATGACGCAGCAAAATGCGGCGCTGGTGGAGGAGGCGGCCGCCGCTGCCAACAGTCTGGAGCAGCAAGCCCGGGCGTTGCAGACGGCGGTGTCGACGTTCCGGCTGTGAGCGAACGAGGGCGCGCCCTCACATCACCCCTGAAGACGGGCTCCCGGTCAGACGCCGGCGAGCCCGTTGTTTCGTGGGGCGAAACCTATAATCTGCGGTTTTCATTGGTTGGGCCTGGCTTTGAAATTCCTGATCGACAACTGGTATCTGGTGCTGACGGCGGTGATTTCCGGCGGCTTGCTGCTGTGGACCTCGTTTCGCGGCAAGGCCGGCGGCGTGAGCACGGCCGAGGCGGTGCGGCTGCTCAACCGTGAGAAAGGCGTGCTCATTGATGTGAGCGAGCCCGAAGAATTCGCCCAAGGGCATGCTGTGGGCGCCCGGAACGTCCCCCTGAATCTGCTCACCACCGGCGAGCCGATCAAGCAACTGCCCTCCAATAAGGCCCTGCCGCTGGTGCTGATGTGCAAGACCGGCGCACGCGCAAGTCGCGCGGCTGGCATCCTTCGTGGTCAGGGCTTCACGCAAGTGGTGCCCGTGGCCGGTGGACTGGCCGCTTGGCGGGAAGCCAGCTTGCCGGTGGAGAAGTCCGCGGCCTGATTCCCGCCCTTGCGGCTCACCGTGGAGCCTCCTCGGAGGCTCAACAGCATTTTGGAGGTAAGGCGATGCGCGCCGTGAAGATGTACACCACCCAGGTCTGCCCCTACTGCGTGCGGGCCAAGTCCCTGCTCAAGCAGCGCGGCGTGGATCAGATTGAAGAAATCCGCGTGGACCTGGATCCGGCGCAGCGGGATTCCATGATCGCGCTGACCGGGCGTCGGACGGTGCCCCAGATCTTCATCGGTGAGACCCATGTGGGGGGGTGTGATGATCTGATCGCGCTCGACCAAAAGGGTGCGCTGCAGCCGTTGCTCGCAGGGTGAGTTTGGCGGGGGCTAGTTGCCTACGCGCCGGAAACAGGAAGCCCGGGGCCCCTTTGCTCCATGTCATTCCTGTCCGGCTTCGCCGGCCATTCCCTTCTTAACTTCCGCAAAGAGGCCCCGGGCTCCCTGTTTCCTGAACCGAGGACTGCAACGATCTTCGTCCGCGTGAGCGGAGGTGTGTTGCCGGGGCTAGACTGCGGGGCGCTCGTCTTTGCAGACGGGCGGGACATTGCAGAAGCGTGACTCGCGCTTCGTTTCATGTTGGGTGATCCCCCTTCATGGAGGCGGGACCGGCAGTGCCATAATGCTTTTCACGGCCCGCGCCTGCGGGCCTTCCCATTTTTGGAAGAAGCATGGCCGACGACAACAGCACCCCCGTGTTCCAAATTCAGCGCATGTACCTCAAGGACCTGTCGCTGGAGCAGCCCAATGCCCCGCAGATCCTGCTGGAGCAGGCGCAGCCGCAAGTGGATATCAAGCTGGCCCTGTCCGCCGAACCGGTCGCCGAAGGCCTGTTCGAAGTGAGCGTGACCGCCACCGTGACCACCACCGTTCAGGACAAGACCCTGTTCCTGATCGAGGCCAAGCAAGCCGGTATCTTCGAGATCCGCAACGTGCCCCAGGAACAGCTCGAAGGCATCCTCGCCATCGTCTGCCCGCAGATGATCTACCCCTATCTGCGCGCCATCGTGTCCGACGTCTGCACCCGCGCCGGCTTCCCGCCCGTGCTGCTGACCGAAGTGAACTTCCAGGCCATGTTCGAAGCACAGCAAGCCCAGGCCCTGGGCGCCGGCGGCGAATCCGCTCCCAACTGAGCAGTCCCCGCCTGACCAGCGCCGGCCCCGCGGAAGCAACCGCCCGGCCGGCGTTTCTGCTTCTGGTCCCCGACGGGCCTTGTCCCGTCCGACGTTTGTCCGACGCTGGTCCGTTCCGGTTTTTGTCCTTCTCTGACCACCATGTCCGATCCTCTCCTGCGCATGAAGATCAGCGTGCTCGGCGCCGGTGCCTGGGGCACCGCCCTGGCCATCGCCGCCAGCGCCCGCCACGACGTCGTGCTCTGGGCCCGGGATGCCGCCAGTGTCACCACCATGCAGGTCGACCGGCGCAATGCCCGTTATCTGCCCGACGCGCCCATGCCCGAGTCGCTGCACCTGAGCAGCGATCTGGCCGCCGCGCTGGCGCATGGGCAGGACGGGTTGATCGTGGTCGCCACGCCGATGGCCGCGCTGCGCAGCATGCTGGCCGTGCTGCCGCCTCGCTCGCGCTGTCTGTGGCTGTGCAAGGGGTTTGAGGCCGGCACCGGTCAGCTGGGGCATGAGATTGCCCGCGAGGTGGTGCCGCACTTGGCCACCGGCGTGTTGTCAGGGCCGAGTTTTGCGCAGGAGGTGGCTGCAGGGCAGCCCACGGCGCTGGTGTCCGCGTCGGAACATGCCGAACTGGCGCAGTTGGGCGTGCAGGCGTTTCATAGCGAGCGGCTGCGGGTGTATTCGTCGGCCGATCCCGTCGGGGTGGAAGTGGGCGGGGCAGTGAAGAATGTGATGGCCATCGCCGTGGGCATCGCCGACGGGCTGCGTCTGGCCGCCGAACTGGAAGGCAAGAAGGGGCCCGGGCTGAATGCGCGCGCTGCGTTGATTACCCGCGGCCTGGCAGAGATGCAGCGGATGGCCCTGGCGCTGGGCGCGCAGCCGGAAACCCTGCTGGGACTGGCCGGGCTGGGCGACCTGGTGCTGACCGCCACCGGCGACCTGTCCCGCAACCGCCGCGTGGGCCTGCTGCTGGCCGAAGGCCTGGACCTGCCCGCCATCCTGCAACGCCTGGGCCATGTGGCCGAAGGCGTCTACAGCGCACCCACCGTCCTGTCCCGGGCTCAGTCCCTGGGCGTGGAAATGCCCATCACCGCCGCCGTGGTCGATGTGCTGGAAGGCCGCCTGGATACGCATGGCGCCATGGAAGCGCTCATGGGACGTCAGGCCAAGTCGGAATGGTGAAGCGGCGCGAGCCGCTGCCTGCGAGGCGACCCACACCGAGCGCCCATTGACCGCCAGCGGGCGCTCGAAGTCGTCCTTCCTTGGGCCTCACACGCCGTCGACGTAGCCGTTCTGGCGCCAGCCCTCGAAGACCGCCACCGCCACGGCATTGCTGAGATTGAGGCTGCGCTGGCCGCTGCGCATCGGCAGGCGCACGCGCTGCGCCAGCGGGAAGCTGTCCCGCAGCGCCGGCGGCAGGCCGGCCGTCTCGCAGCCAAAGACCAGGTAGTCCCCCCCGCGCAGCTCGACCTCCGGCAGCAGCCGGCTGCCCCGCGTGGTGAAGGCAAACAGGCGGGATTCGTCCGGCCGTTCGGCCGCCAGGAACGTGTCCCAGTCGGCATGGCGCAGGACCGGGGCGTATTCGTGATAGTCCAGACCCGCCCGCTGCAGCAGGCGGTCCTCCATCGAGAACCCCAGCGGTTCGATGAGGTGCAGCCGGCAGCCGGTATTGGCCGCCAGGCGGATGACGTTGCCTGTGTTGGGCGGAATCTCCGGATGCACCAGCACGATGTTGAACATGAAATCCTTCCAATAACTCTCGCGCCGGTTCGCTGCGCACCAGCCTTCACGCGTCAGGGCGTGCGCGCCACCACCCAGGCCTGCACAGTGGCCGCGCCCGCCCGATGCAGGGCCGCCGCCGCTTCGAAGAGGGTCGCGCCGCTGGTCATCACGTCATCCACGATAGCCACATGCTGACCGTCCAGAGGCCGCGTCACCGCAAAGGCCCGACGCAGGTTGGCCAGGCGCTCGGCCAGCGGCAGCTCCGACTGCCTTTGGGTATGCCGGGTCCGCACCAGGGTGCGGGCGCACACCCGGTATTGTCGCCGCCCGGGCAGGTGCCGCGTGATCTCCAGGCTCTGGTTGAAACCCCTCTCACGTAGGCGCTGGGCAGACAAGGGAATGGGCAGCACCAGCGTGGCCGCCGGCAGTGCCAGCCGTGGGGCCTGGGCCCGGCTCAGCGCTGCCTCCAGTGACTGGGCCAGCAAGGGCGCCATCTCCAGCCGCGCGCGGAATTTCAGGGCCTGCAGGCATTGGTCCCAGGGGAAGGCGTAATCCAGCGCCACCACGCAGCGCAGCAGGGGAGGGGGCTTTTGCAGGCAGCGACCGCAATGGAAGTGGGGACTCGCGGAGGGTGGGCCCCATGCATCGAGGTCGTCCTCGCCGGCTAGACCCTCGGGCAGCAGCAGCCCGCATGTGATGCAGCGTGGGCGGTCATCGCCCTCAAGCCGGCGGGTGCAGTCCGGGCAGCAGCGCCCCTGGCACCACTGACGGCACAGCAGGCACTGCCCTGGCCAGCCCAGACCCATCCGCCAACGTGGGAACAAACGCTTCAGCACGACCGTCTCTCCTTTGACTCATCCGACGAGATCCTTCCAAACTCCCCCGCGTCATGAGGTCTCCCGGCGCCGCCTACAATCTCGCCCCATGAGTGGGAACGAGGCTTTGCCGCCAGGCACACAGCAGATTGATGCGGCGGCGGCACGGCGGCAGCGCCGTCGTCTGGCCTTGGCCGAGCAGCCGCCCTGGCTGCATCAGGAAGTCGCCCAGCGCATGCTGGACCGTCTGCCCGTCATCAAACTTCAACCCGCGCAGGTGCTTCAGCGCCGCCCCTCGGTGGGCGGCGGCGACGCCGGTCTGCGCCAGCAATATCCCCAGGCCGTGCAGCAGTGGTGCGAACCGGACGACGCAGTCCGCGCCCACTGGCAGCAGCGCCTGCGCCGCGGCTGGATGCAGTCGATGCTGGAGCGGCTGCGCGGCGGCATGACGCCCGAGCTGGTCGCCCAGGCGCCCGCCGGCGCGGCGCAGTTGCTGTGGTCCAACATGGAGCTGCATGCAGAAACGGACAAGCCAGGTCTGATCGCTGAGTGGCATGCGGCACTGGCCGTGGACGGCTTTTTGATGTTCTCCTGCTTTGGGCCGGACAGCTTCCTCGAACTCCGCCAGCTCTATACCCAGCAAGGGTGGGGCGTTCCCACCCCGGAGTGGGTGGACATGCATGACCTGGGCGACATGCTGGTGCATGCCGGCTTCGCCGATCCCGTCATGGACCAGGAGCACCTGCGCCTGACCTGGGCCACCCCGGCATCGCTGCTGGCCGACCTGCGCGCCCTGGGCGGCAATGTGTCGGTGCTGCGCACGCCCGGCCTGCGCGGCCGCCAGTGGCATTCACGGCTGCTGGCCGCGCTGGAATCCCTGCGCGGGCCGGATGGCCGCCTCGGACTCAGCGTCGAGCTGGTCTACGGCCATGCCTTCAAGCCGCAGCCGCGCGTCAAAGTGGCGGCACAGACCGAGGTGTCCCTGGAGCAGATGCGGGCCATGATCCGCGGACCCGGCAAGCACTGACCCCATCGGCAGGTCCCAACGCCCGCCGGTCGAGTGAGAATTGACGCGAGTCAAGCGTTGCGGACAGCGTTCTGGAAGGGCGCTCTGAGGGTATTCCAGGGCGGTTGACGCCCTCGGCGGCAGTCATAGTCCAGCTTTGGTGCACGGCTTTGCCGTGGGTGAAAGCGTGGACAAGGCCAAAAAGGGGCGTGGGCTAAAATTCCGACCCGATGGCCGTACGTCTGCAGGCCCCGGTGAGCCCTGGCGCGCCCCGCGAGGTCTGGGGGCCTGGGGTCCCTGGAGATCGCCCTTCGACACCGCCTGGTGGAGACCCGGGTGACGAGAGCTCAAGAAAGACTGGATGAAGAGACGAACCATGACGATGATGAACAGTGATGTGCATCCGCTGGTGCGACGGTGCAGCCAGCTGGCGATGACCGCAGCGGTCGCGCTGGCCAGCCAGTCGGCCCTGGCCGTGAACGACCTGCCCGGTGGGCCGGCGGTCAATCAGCTCAACCTGCATCCGGCAGTCACGAAAATCGCGCATGAACAGGCGTGGCTGCACAACATGATGCTGGTCATCTGCCTGCTCATCTTCGTCGCCGTGTTCGGCGTGATGTTCTATTCCATCTTCAAGCACCGGAAGTCCAAGGGCGCCGTCGCGGCCAACTTCCATGAAAGCGTGAAGGTGGAAATCGCCTGGACGGTGGTGCCGTTCATCATCGTGATCCTGATGGCGCTGCCCGCCACCAAGGTCGTGGTGGCGATGAAGGACACCACCAATGCCGACCTCACCATCAAGGCCACCGGCTACCAGTGGAAGTGGGGCTATGAATACATCAAGGGCGAAGGCGACGGCATCCATTTCGTCTCCACCCTGGACGCCTCGCAGCGCGCCCTGTCGGACTCCGGCAAGCCCGGTGATGTCGACAACTACCTGCTGAAGGTGGACAACCCCCTGGTCGTGCCGGTCAACAAGAAGGTGCGGGTCATCACCACGGCCGAAGACGTGATCCACTCCTGGATGGTGCCGGCCTTCGGCGTCAAGCAGGACGCGATCCCCGGCTTCGTGCGGGACACCTGGTTCAAGGCCGAACAGGAAGGCGACTACTACGGCCAGTGCGTCGAGCTGTGCGGCAAGGAACACGCCTACATGCCCATCCACGTGAAGGTGCTCAGCCAGCAGGCCTACAGCGCCTGGGTGGCGGAAGAACAGAAAAAGGCCGCGGCCAAGGCGGACGACCCCTCCAAGGTCTGGGCCCTGGACGAGCTGATGGCCCGCGGCGAGAAGGTCTACACCACCAACTGCGCCGTCTGCCACCGGCCTGACGGCAAGGGCGCCGGCCAGTTCCCGGCGCTGGACGGCTCCAAGCTCGTGCTGTCGGAGACCCATGCCGACCAGATCCACGTGCTGCTCAATGGCCGCAACCAGATGCCGGCATGGAAGGCCATCCTGAACGACACGGAAATCGCCGCTGTCGCCACCTACACCAAGAACAGCTGGTCCAACAAGACCGGCCAGGTCGTTCAGCCCGCCGAGGTCGTGGCCGAGCGGGCCAAATGAACGCGCCCCAACGACGGACCCTGAAGCGGTGTCTCACCGTGTCTAACCGTGCATCAGACGGACGAGGACTTCCCAAATGAGTGCAGTGCTTGATCACCCGACCGGCCACGTTGATGACCATCATGACGATCACCATGCGCCGACCGGCTGGCGTCGCTGGGTGTTCGCCACCAACCACAAGGACATCGGAACGCTCTACCTGCTGTTCAGCTTCACGATGCTGATGATCGGCGGGATCCTGGCGCTGTGCATCCGCGCCGAGCTGTTCCAGCCGGGCCTGCAGTTCTTCAACCCGGAACAGTTCAACCAGTTCACCACCATGCATGGCCTCATCATGGTGTTCGGCGCCATCATGCCGGCCTTCGTGGGCTTCGCGAACTGGATGATCCCGCTGCAGATCGGCGCGTCCGACATGGCCTTCGCGCGGATGAACAACTTCAGCTTCTGGCTGATGATCCCGGCCGCGCTGATGCTGGTGGGCTCGTTCTTCATGCCCGGAGGCGCACCCGCCGCCGGCTGGACGCTCTACGCGCCGCTGACCCTGCAGATGGGCCCCTCAATGGATGCCGGCATCTTTGCGATGCACATCCTGGGCGCGTCGTCCATCATGGGCTCGATCAACATCATCGTCACCATCCTGAACATGCGGGCGCCCGGCATGACCTTGATGAAGATGCCGATGTTCGCCTGGACCTGGCTGATCACCGCCTACCTGCTGATCGCCGTGATGCCGGTGCTGGCCGGCGCCATCACCATGACGCTGACCGACCGTCACTTCGGCACCAGCTTCTTCACCCCGGCCGGCGGCGGTGACCCGGTGATGTACCAGCACATCTTCTGGTTCTTCGGGCACCCCGAGGTCTACATCATGATCCTGCCGGCCTTCGGCATCATCAGCCAGATCGTGCCGGCCTTCGCTCGCAAGCGCCTGTTCGGTTATGCCTCGATGGTGTATGCGACGGCCTCCATCGCCATCCTGTCCTTCATCGTGTGGGCCCACCACATGTTTGCCACCGGCATGCCGGTGACCGGCCAGCTGTTCTTCATGTACGCGACCATGCTGATCGCGGTGCCGACCGGCGTGAAGATCTTCAACTGGCTGGCCACCATGTGGCGCGGCTCCATGACCTTCGAAACCCCGATGCTGTGGGCCGTGGGCTTCATCTTCGTGTTCACCATGGGCGGCTTCACCGGCCTGATCTGCGCCGTGGCTCCCATCGACATCCAGATCCAGGACACCTACTACGTGGTGGCCCACTTCCACTATGTGCTGGTGGCCGGCTCTCTGTACGCGCTGTTTGCCGGCGTGTACTACTGGGGCCCGAAGTGGACCGGCGTGATGTATTCGGAGACGCGCGGCAAGATCCACTTTTGGGGCTCGCTGATCTTCTTCAACGTCACCTTCTTCCCGATGCACTTCCTGGGCCTGGCCGGCATGCCCCGTCGTTATGCCGACTACCCCATGCAGTTCGCCGACTTCAACATGCTGGCTTCCATCGGCGCGTTCGGTTTCGGTCTGATGCAGGTCTACTTCTTTGTGTTCGTGGTCATTCCGATGATGCGCGGCAAGGGCGCCAAGGCCCCGCAGAAGCCCTGGGAAGCGGCCGAAGGCCTGGAGTGGGAAGTGCCGTCGCCGGCCCCGTTCCACACCTTCGAGAATCCGCCCAAGCTGGACGTGACCGCCACCCGCATCGTGAGCTGACCCGGCCATGAGCATTCGCGACGATCAGAAGAAGAGCAACCTGAAGCTGGCGCTCGTGCTGCTGAGCGTCGCGCTGGTGTTCGGTCTTGGCTTTGTGGCCAAGATCATCTGGCTGGGACGCTGAGGACCCGACGCCATGGACCGCCGACCGCTGGCCGCCTGGATCCGCAGGGACAACCTGCGCATGACCGGCAAGCTGCTGGTGGTGGTGGCCATGATGGCGGGCTTCGGTTATGCGCTGGTGCCCATCTACCGCGCGGTCTGCACCGCGCTGGGCATCAATGTGCTGGCCCTGGGGGAGCGGCAGCATGCGGTGAAGAAGGAAGACCTGCGCAACACGCAGGTCGACTACAGCCGCCGCATCAGCGTGGAATTCGACACCAATGCCCGCGGCCCCTGGGACTTCAAGCCCGCCGTGCGTCACATGGATGTGCATCCCGGCGAGCTGACCACGGTGATGTACACCTTCCAGAATGTGCAGAACCGGGTGATGGCAGCCCAGGCCATCCCCAGCTATGCGCCCAAGCAGGCCACACCCTACTTCAACAAGCTGGAGTGCTTCTGCTTCAATGAATACACGCTGCAGCCCGGCGAGCAGAAGGTGTGGCCGGTGGTGTTCGTGATCGACCCGAAGCTGCCCAGGGATGTGAAGACCATCACCCTGAGCTACACCTTCTTCGAGATTCCGGGCAAGGGTGGGTCGGCGGTGAAGGTGCAGGCGCAGGCCTTGCCGGTGCAGACGCCGGGACCGGTGCAGGGCAGGGCCCAGGAGCAGGGCCAGGGACAGGAGCCGCGGACATGACCGCTCCGCGTCCCGGTGATGATTTCAAGCAGGCCCTGCAGCGCAGAGGCTCCTTCTTGGGGAGCTTGCGGGCGGTGATGTGGTCGTTCTTCGGCATCCGCAAGGGGTCGGAGTACGACAAGGATGTGTCGCAGCTCAATCCGCTGCATGTGGTCGTGGCCGGCGTGCTGGCCGCGGTGCTGTTTGTGGTGGGATTGCTGCTGCTGGTGAACTGGGTGGTGGGCAGCGGCGTGGCGGGCACCTGAGGCCCCGCGTCGCGTCACCCCTGGTCAGAGATCAAGAACGCAGTACCGGAATCGACGAGATCGCAAGCATTCGAGGAGAACAAGGTATGTCGGCAACGACTCACGGCAAGACCCCTTATTACTTTGTGCCAGGACCTTCCCGCCATCCGGCCATGGCCGCCTTTGGCCTGTTCTGGGTGATCCTGGGTGCGGGCCAGTGGATCAATGGGCATGACTGGGGCGCCTGGTCGCTGCTGTTCGGGCTGCTGTGGTGGGCCTTTGTGCTGAAGCAGTGGTTTGGCGATGCCATCCATGAAAGCGAAGGCGGTCTCTACAGCGACCGCATCGACGCCAGCTTCCGCTGGAGCATGGGCTGGTTCATCTTCTCGGAAGTGATGTTCTTCGCGGCCTTCTTCGGCGCGCTGTTCTGGTCTCGCGGGTACACGGTGCCGACGCTGGGCAGCCTGGACAACTCGCTGCTGTGGCCCAACTTCCAGGGCGTGTGGCCGAGCGCTTCGCCGGGCGCGACCGGATCACCGGCGGGCACGGTCGAGCCCTTCCAGGTGATGGGGCCGTGGCCGATTCCAACGATCAACACCGCGTTGCTGCTGACCTCCGGCGTGACGCTGACGGTGGCCCACCATGCGCTGATTGCCAGTCACCGCGCGCGGGCGATTGCCTTCATGTGGATCACCGTGCTGCTGGGCCTGACCTTCCTGGGCTTCCAGGCTTATGAGTATGTGCATGCCTACCATGAGCTGAATCTGAAGCTGACGTCGGGGGTGTATGGCTCGACGTTCTTCATGCTGACGGGCTTCCACGGCTTCCACGTGTTCGTGGGCATGCTGATGCTGCTGTTCATCACGCTGCGGCTGATGAAGGGGCATTTCACGCCGGACCGCCACTTCGGGTTCGAAGGCGCCGCGTGGTACTGGCACTTCGTGGACGTGGTCTGGCTGGGCCTCTACATCATAATTTACTGGTTCTAACCCCCCTACCGCCTGACGGCGGCCCCCCAGGGGGCGAGCCCAGCGGCCTGGAGAGAAGTTGTCCCCCCTACCGCCTGACGGCGGCCCCCCCAGGGGGCGAGCCCAGCGGCCTGGCAGAGCCAGTTCCGCGGGCTCCGTTGGAGGTGGGACGGCGCTGCGCGCGTCCTAGCACACCTTCGGTGTGCAGAGGGAGCGGCTGGTGGGGCAGGGTGGGGTGCTGCGGGTGGCGCGCTGGTGAAGTGTCGGCACACCTGCGGTGTGCAGGCTTCGCTGGCTAGCGGGTGAAGGTGATGCCGGTGGGGTGGATCCAGCCCATCCATGCGCTGAAGAGAATGAATAGGAACAGCGCAACGCTGATGCCCACCCGCACCGCCAAGGCATTGGCCATGCTGGCCCGGCCCTTGTGACGGCGCAGCATCAAAATGCCCGCACTGAACAAGGCGCCCAAAATGCCGATGAAGGCCAGCGTGACAATGATCTTCATGATGAGCCATTATTCCACTCGGGGCCTTCGTCCCTCCCTCGGGAAAGACCACCCCCGCAGCAAGGAAGCACCACGTGGCTGATCGGCGCTGGGTCGTCGCCGTCGCTGCCCTCGTCGGCCTCGTCGTCACCATCAGTCTCGGGCGCTGGCAGTTGGATCGCGCGGCTCAGAAGATCGCACTTCAGCAGGCGCTGGAGCAGCGCGCGCTGTTGCCCCCGCTGTCCAATGAGCAACTGCCCAAGGCCGATGAAGCGCTGCCTGAAGCGCTGTTGCATCGGCATGCGCAACTGGTCGGGCAGTGGGACGCGCAGCCGGCCCACACAGTGTTTCTCGACAATCGGCCCATGGACGGGCGAGCCGGCTTCTTCGTGCTCACCCCTTTTCAGCTGAAAGGCCGTCAAGAGTCGGTGCTGGTGCAGCGTGGCTGGGTGCCCCGCGATGCCGCTCAGCGCGAGCGTCTGCCCACCCTTGTGCTGCCCCAGGGCGATGTGCGGATTGAAGGCCACATTGCGGCCGCGCCGTCGCGGGCCTTCGAACTCGGGTCGCCCGTGAGGTCAGGACCAATCCGGCAGAATGTGGAACTGCCCGCCTTTCAGGACGAGACCGGCGTGCGGCTGCTGCCCCTGGTGCTGCTGGAAACGCCCTCGCCGCAAGCGTCCAGCGCCCCCTCCGATGGGCTGCTGCGCCACTGGCCCGCCCCGGCGGTGGACGTGAACAAACACTACGGCTACGCATTTCAATGGTTTGCGCTCGCTGCGCTCATTCTGGGTCTTTATGTCTGGTTCCAAGTTCTCGCCCCTCTCCGGAGAGACCGCCGTCGACGCAGTTCCCCAGACACCGATGCCGCCTGACGGCCCGGTGACCCTGGCCGTCCACAGCCTGCCCGTCACCAACGCCGAAGGCAATCGCCGTCGCCACTGGACGATGTGGCTGGTGCTGCTGGTCTGCGCCGCCCCCGTGATCGCCTCCTACTTCAGCTTCTACGTGCTGGACCTGCGCGGCTCCGCCTACAGCGACCTCATCACCCCCACCCGCGACCTGCCGCATGACCTGCCCCTGCGCACCCTCAGCGGCGACGCAGTGAATCCGCAGTCGCTGCAAGGCCAGTGGCTGCTCACCTATGTCCCCGATGCCCAGGCCCGCTGCAACGACGGCTGCGAGCGCATGCTCTTCATGCAGCGCCAGTTGCGCGAGATGCTCGGCAAGGACCGGGACCGCCTGGACAAGCTGGTCCTGCTGCCCGACGAAGTCAGCCTGACCCCCGCCCAGCTCGACGCCCTGATCGGCCACGAACCCAAGGTCACCCTGCTGCGCGCGCCCACCGCCGCCCTGCAGGCCTGGCTGATGCCCGCCCCCGGACACCGCATGGGCGAGCACCTGTTCCTGGTGGACCCGATGGGCCGCTGGATGCTGCGATCGCCCGCCCAGCCCGATCCGGGCAAGTTCAAGAAAGACCTGGAACGACTGATGCGCGCCAACGCCGGCTGGGACCGGCCCGGGCGCTGAGAGCCACGCATGACCGGATTCGATTTCGCCCCGCTGCTTGAACTGCTGCTGATGGCCGCCCTGCTCGGCGGTGGGCCGCTGCTGTGGTGGTTCCTGCGCCAGCGCAGCGCCACACCGGGCCAGCGCCTGCGCGCGCTGACCGTGATGACGGTGTTCCTCACCTTCGACCTGATCCTGTTCGGCGCCTTCACCCGCCTGACCGACTCTGGCCTGGGCTGCCCCGACTGGCCCGGCTGCTACGGCACCGCCACGCCCCTGGGCGCCCGCGACGAGATCCACGCCGCCCAGACCGCCATGCCCACCGGACCGGTCACCCACGGCAAGGCCTGGGTGGAGATGCTGCACCGCTATCTGGCCAGCGCGGTCGGTTTCCTGATCCTCGTGCTGGCTGTGCAGAGCTGGCGGCAGCATGTCCACGCCGGTCGCGCACGCGCGGGTGGGGCCGCTGATCGTCCGCGTGGGTCGAGTGGTTCAGGTGGGCCGCCAGGTTCAGGCCGAATCCGGTTGGAGCCGTCCCTGTCGCCCTGGTGGGCCACCGCCTCCCTGGTGTGGGTGCTGGTGCAAGGCATGTTCGGGGCGCTGACGGTGACCATGAAGCTGTTCCCCGCCATCGTCACCACCCATCTGATGCTGGCGCTGGGCCTGCTGATGCTGCTGGCCTGGCAAGCCGAGGCCTATGCGCCCAAGCCGCTGAAGGCGAGCCGGGGCCTGCGGGTGGGCATGCTGCTGTTCACGTTGCTGGTGCTGGTGCAGGTGGCCCTGGGCGGCTGGGTCAGCACCAACTATGCGGTGCTGGCCTGCCGGGAGTTCCCGACCTGTCAGGGACAATGGTGGCCGCCGACTGATTTCGAGCACGGCTTCACGATCTGGCGCGAGCTGGGGCGTGGGGCCCACGGAGACTGGTTACCCTTCGAGGCCTTGACCGCCATCCACCTGACCCACCGCGTGGGCGCCCTGGTGGTGGTGGTGGCGCTGCTGGCGCTCGCCGCCGCCTTGTGGCGGCAGGGCGGCGAAAGCCGCCGCTGGGCCTGGCGCCTGCTGGCCGTCGGCGCCTGGCAGGTGGCCTCGGGCCTGTCCAACGTCGTGCTGGGGTGGCCGCTGGTGGCCGCGCTGGCCCATACCGGCGGCGCCGCGGCGCTGCTGCTGATCTGCTCCCTGGTGCTGGCCCGTCTGAAGGCCGGCCGCCAGGCGGTTTTTCTGGATCCTGTGAGATGACTTCCCTGACTCAGGCCGCCATGCCTTCCCGATGGTGGCAGTTCTATCAACTGACCAAGCCGCGCGTGGTGCAGCTCATCGTGTTCTGCGCGGTGATCGGCATGGCCCTGGCCATCCCCGGTCTGCCGCAGGGGCAGGAATGGGTGCGGCTGATCGCAGGCACCGCCGGCATCTGGCTGGTGGCCGGTGCGGCCGCCGCCTTCAACTGCCTCATCGAGCAGCAGATCGACGCCAAGATGAAACGCACCGCCTGGCGGCCCACCGCCCGGGGGGAACTGAGCCGTCGCCAGACGCTGCTGTTCTCCGCCGTGCTGTGCGCCGTCGGCTCGGCCATTCTCTACATCTGGGTCAATGCGCTGACCATGTGGCTGACCTTCGCCACCTTCGTCGGCTATGCGGTCATCTACACGGTGCTGCTCAAGCCCACCACGCCGCAGAACATCGTCATCGGCGGCGCGTCCGGCGCCATGCCGCCGGTGCTGGGATGGGCGGCCATGCGCGGCGAACTGGGTCCGGAAGCCTGGCTCATGTGCCTGATCATCTTCCTGTGGACACCGCCGCACTTCTGGGCGCTGGCGCTGTACCGCAGCGAGGACTACCGCAAGGCCGGCCTGCCCATGCTGCCGGTGACGCACGGCAACGAATTCACGCGGCTGCAGATCCTGCTCTACACCTGGGTGCTGTTCGCGGCGACGCTGCTGCCCTTCCTCACCGGCATGAGCGGATGGCTCTACCTGGCCGCCGCCATGATCCTGGGCCTGATGTTCTGCCACTATGCCTGGCGGCTGTGGCGCGCGTATTCGGAAGCGCTGGCCAGGCGCACCTTCCTCTTCTCGCTCTTCCATCTTTCCCTGCTGTTCGGGGCCCTGCTGCTGGATCACTATCTGAGCCCGTGGCTCGGCTGAGTCCGCGAGCTCCGACGCCTCCGACGCCTCTGAAGTTTTCGTTCCAAAGGTTCACACATGATCGTCCGACGTACCCTGGGCCTGGCTGCATTGGGCGCGGCCTTGAGTGCCGCACTGCTGCTGACCGGCTGCGACAAGCTGGGCGTCAAGTCCGATGCCAAGACCAGCTTCCAGGGCGTGGACCTGACCGGTGCCAACTACGCCCGCAACTTCAGCCTGCCGGACATCGATGGCCGCATGCGCACGCTGGCCGATTTCAAGGGCAAGGTGGTGGTGGTGTTCTTCGGCTACACGCAGTGCCCGGACGTCTGCCCCACGACCATGGCCGAACTGGCCCAGGTGAAGAAGGCGCTGGGCCCGGACGGTGACCGGGTGCAGGGCGTGTTCGTGACGGTGGATCCGCAGCGCGACAAGCCCGAGCTGCTCAAGGTCTATCTGGCCAGCTTCGATCCGAGCTTCGTGGCGCTGCGCGGCAGCGAAGAGCAGATCAAGGAAACGGCCAAGGAGTTCAAGGTCTACTACACGCAGAAGGCCGGCAGCACGCCGGACACCTACACCGTGGACCACACCGCCGCCAGCTTCCTGTTCGACCCCGAGGGCCGGGTGCGGGTGTATGCGCGTTATGGGGCCGGCACCCAGCCGCTGATGAGCGACATCAAGCTGTTGCTGGCCGGCCAGTGAGGCGTGCTCGCGGGGGCTGATCAGGCGCCCCGTTCAGCCTCGGTCAGCGGCCCGTTCAGTCGCCCGTTCAATCGCCCGTTCAACCGCCGTTCAATCGCCCGTTCCGTGGCCCTTCAGTCGCGCTCATGCGCCAGCGCGAAGTCGAAGGCCGCACGCACTGCCGCCACCTGCGCGGCTTCGCACTCTGCAGCGTTCGTGCGCGGACTGTCCGGATAGACCTCGGTGGTGGTGGTGAACCGTGCCCCGGTGAACCCGGCGCACAGGCCCGCCGTCTTCACCGGGAACTCGATCACCCCCGGTGCGCTGAGCGGGAAGCCGATGATGTGGCCCTGCGCATCCGGCGGTGCAATGTGGGTGACCTTCGCCACTGCGTCGATGATGGCGACTTGAAAGTCCAGACGAGTGGTCTCGCTGTCCCCCACCAGGTAGAAACCGTCCGGCACGGTTTCAGGCTCCAGGGCCTTCCCGTCGCGCGAGGCGAGGGCCGGGCGGAATTCGGTGATGTCGGTATCGGTGGTTTCGTGCAGGTCGATGTGCACCAGCACGCGGCCCAGATACGGCGCGACCAGCGCGATCACCGCGGAGGATTCCTGCGCCTCGCGGCGTGCGCCGAAGTTCCGGTTCGGATCGATGGCGTGGTAGTTCCAGCGGCTGATGCGCTCATAGGCCCAGGGGCTCACGCAGGGCACAACCAGGACATTCAAGCGCCCCGCGTACGCCGCGGCATGGTCCTGCGCGAAGCGCAAGGCCCCCATCACGCCGCTGGTCTCGTAGCCATGCACGCCACCGGTCACCAGGGCCACCGGCAGGTCCGGATGCCAGTCCCGGCTGCGGGCCGCGACCAGGGGGAAGGTCTGGTCGCCGTATTGGATCTCTCCATAGCGCAGGCACTCGAGCCGGTCGCCCAGGCTGTCCATGCGCGCCACCACATCGTCCTGGTAGCTGCGGCTGCGCACCTGCCGCTCCCGCCAGGCCTGACGCTCCGCATCGCCCCAGGGGACGCCGGGCGTGCCGACGGGATAGAAGTGCGCTGTGCTCATGAAAACTCCGCAGAACGTGAGGGTCGAGAAGGGGTCGGTGGATTCTCCCACTGCTCAACCGGTGTCTCGTGCGTAGGCAATCCGCGCCTTGATCCGCAACGACACCTGCGTGCCGGGTCGGGCCTGGCCGTTGATGTCCAGCTCAGCGCTCACCCGCGCCGCACGTTCCTTCATGCCGAGCAGGCCGAAGTGGCTGCTGTGACCATCCTTGCCAGTGCGCACCATGCCGATGCCGTTGTCATGCACCTGCACCGTGAACCAGTGGCGCCCATAGTCGATGTGCACGGCCACGTCGGAGGCCCGCGCATGACGAGCGGCGTTGAAGAGCGCCTCCCCGGTGATGCACAGCACCTCGTCGAACACATGCGGACGCAGCCTCCGGTGCGGCCCCGAGCTGGAGACATTCACCTGCGTCCCGGCGCAGAACGGTTTTTCCTGGACCAGCAGCCGCAGCTCCTGCTCCAGGTCGCTGCCGCTGGCGCGTCGCAGTCCCTGCAGGCGGTCGCGGCCCTCCACGACCACCGCTTCGGCCCGGTCCAGCGCCTGATGCAGCGATTGCTGCAAGGCCGGCTCATGCTGCATCCGCCCCACCACCGCATGGAATCGCAGGATCAGGCCTTGCACGCTCTGCAGCAAGGTGTCGTGAATGTCGCGGGCGATGCGCTCGCGCTCGCGGCTGCGGTCCTCGCTGCGCTCCCGCAGCCGTGCAAGGATCCGCCGGATGCGCATCAGGTAGAGCGAGTACAGCAGCAGCCCGACCGCGCCGGCGACTGCGAGCTTGAAGACCAGGGACTGGGTGAAGGTGGCCGGAATGGACAACGCCAGCTGGGCCGGCTGCGGGTTCCACAGTCCATCGTTGTTGCTGGCCATGACCTCGAACCGATAGCGCCCGGGCTTGAGGTCCTGCAGCACGATGCTGCGGTCCGGTCGTGGCTCGCTCCAGCGTTCCTGCTCGGCACCGACCAGTCGATGCCGGAACCGCACGCGGGACGGCACCGGAAAACTCAGTGCGGTGAAGTCGATCCTGACAGTGGTGGTGCCCGCCGGCAAGGTGAGCGAGGACCCCGCGGCAAAGGTGTCATCCCCCGCCTGCACGGCGCGCACCAGCACGGGCGGGGGCAAGGGGTTGGGCGCCAGCGTGGCGGGGTCGATGCGCTGCACATTGCGCCGTGTGAGGAACCAGACCCTGCCGTCTGCGCCGGTCACGACCTGGGCGCCCGGGGCCTTCTGCACGAAGCTGTTGAGCCCGTCCTTGAAGTCGAAGACGCGATAGGGCAGGGCAGCGCCCGGCTGCTGGAGCGCTGCCTGCAGATCGGCCGTGCGCAGCCGCACGATGCCGGCGTCCCCGATCAGCCAGGTGTCGCCGGCCGGCGTCTGCGTCAGGCCGTTGACCGAGGCGGCCCAGGGATGGGCCGAGGCGGGGAGCGCCAGGGCAAGGGGCCCATTGGGAAGAGCGGATGAACGGGCTGAAGCGCTTGAGGCGGCTGAAGGGGTTGCAGGGTTCGCAGGGTTTGCAAGGGCCGGAGGCGGCTTCAGGGCGTCATGGGGTGGGGAGCCCGGAGGCGTCGCGATCGCTGGCCCGAGGCCCAGGCTGCCGCTGATCAGCAGGCCTGCCTGCGAGGGCAGCAGCCCTTCGATGCCACCCACGGCGGAGCGACTCATGTCCAACGCCAGGAAGGGCGTGTCGCCGCTGGGCGGCGGTCCCCGGAACACCACCGCGACGCGCCCGCCACGATCCCGTGCCGCATTGGCGGGCAGGGAGGCGGACGGCAAGGCCTCCGGCCAGCGCTGCCAGTGGCCGTCCTGCCACCAGTGCAGCCCCTGGTCCAGGCCCGGCATCCAGAGGCGGCCTTCTTGATCTTCGGCGCATCCATAGGCGGTGCCGCGGACCGGCTTGGCCAGACGCGTCACGCGGTCCGGATCCACCTTCAGCACCCGGTCGGCGAGGAACAACCAGACGCCGCGTTCCCCCGCGTCGCACAGGGCCTCCGCCGGACTCTCCAGCGCCATCACCCGGCGCGGTCGCTCGCCCGGCGCGATGGCATACAGCCCGCTGGCATCCGCCACATACACCACCCCGTCACGGGTAACGGCCAGGCGGTAGCTGGTGGGCGAATTGGCGGGCAGGTCGGGGTCGGCCACCACGCTGGCAGGCCGCAGCAGGTCCAGGCCCAGTTCCGTGCCGACCCAGACATTGCCTTCGCGATCCTGGAACAGCGCACGGGTCTGGTCCGAGGTGAGGCCGGCGCTGGCCTGCAACGACGCGATGCGTCGCGCGTCCTTGCGGGCGGACGTCAGCGGGTGGCCGGGGGCCTGGATGCGCAGCACACCGCTGTTGAAGGTCGTGGTCCAGAGGTCGCCCTGGCGGTCGAAGATCAGGCGCGAGCCGCCGACCGGATTCGGGTAGCGGAAGGCAGTGTCCGGGCTGGCAGACCGCTGCAGCGCGCGCAGCCCATTGGCGTCCGAGAGCCAGAGCTGGCCGTGGGTGTCTTCGGTCAGGCTGGCGCGCGGGGACAGTCCGGTTTCGACCAGTTGGAAGCGCAGGGTTTTGAGGGTGGCCTGGCTGGCCTGGTTGGCCTGGCCGGTCGTGTTGGAATGCTGGGTGAAGTCGGCGACGGCCAGCGCGCCGGAGAGGACCACCCGCAGCCGGCCATCCCGTCCGAAGTGCAACTGCCACACCGGCTGGGCCGGCAAGCCGGTCTCGGGCCCTGGCTCTTCCCAGCGTCCGTCGTGAAACCGCGCCAGCATGCCGGTGCTGCGTCCGCCCCGGGCGACCCAGATGCCGCCCTGCGGATCTTCCTGCAGGTCGTTGACCTCGCGGGACGGGTTGGGCATGCGAGCATCGACCAGGCGGCCGTCGCGCCATCGGGCCACGCCGCGGCCGCGTCCGAGACCGACCCAGAGGTCTCCCGACCGCGTGGCCAGCAGACTGGACACCACGAGGCGCTGGCCCTGATCGCCCTCCAGGCGGATCGGCTCGAAGCTCACGCCGTCAAACCGGAACAGGCCTTCCACGCTCCCGATCCAGAGATAACCGTCCCGGGTCTGGGTGATGGCGTTGATGCGGCTGGGGGCACCCTGTTCGATGGTCCAGGCGTCGTGCTTGAACTCCACGAGCGGGGCGGGGGCGGGCGGCGCCAGGGTGACCGCCGAAGGGGCTGCAAGCGCGGATCTTGCGGAGAGCGCTGCGGGCGTCGAGCGGGCCAAGCCTGCCGAGGGCGTTGCAAGTGTCGAGCTTGCTGAGTGCGTTGCCGGCGTCGAGGTCGCCGCAGTCAGCGCCATTCCTGGCGTGAGTGCCGACGCGGCCAGCGCCACGCTCTGCAATAGCCGCCACAAGCCGCTCCCTCCGGTGCGCCAGCCCTGCCGCTGGATGGACCGCTGCCGGCGTGGGACGCCTGGGGTCGAGCCAGCAGTAGGAAGGGTCGAGGGCATCGGCGCGCGGGACTCGCTCAGGATCGGGCGGGCGGATGATACTCGGGCCAATGTGGGCCTTGGGTCCGCGCAAAACCCGTGGAGCGTGCCATGAGCAAATACCTGATTTCATTCCCCAGTTGGGCCATGACCGCCTCCGGTGCAGCCCTGGAAGCGGCTGGCCGCGAATCGCGAGCCGTCATCGAAGACGCCAAGCGTGCAGGGGTGTATGTGTTTGCCGGCGGCGTCGATGAAGCGGTGGCGCCTGTGCGGGTGGGCGCCGGTGGCGCGGTGACCGAGGGCGGCTACCCCGACGGGCCGGTGATCAACGGCGGCTTCGCGGTGCTGGAGCTGCCGTCCCGCGAGGAGGCTGTGCACTGGGCCTCACGACTGGCGTCGGCGTGCCGCTGCGATCAGGAACTGCGCGTGTTCATGTTCGATCCAGCGTCCTGATTCAGACGTCGATCTTGAACCCCAGGTCCAGGTCAGAGGCAGCCTGGCCGCCGCGAAGACCGAAGTCTTCCAGCGGCAGGGGCTGCAGCAGGATGTTGACCTCGTTGGCGGGTGTGCCGGCCTCGGCGAACCTGCGCACGATGGCTTGATAGAGCGTGCGTTTGGCCTCGACGGAACGGCCCGGGAACATGTGGACCGTCACCAGCAGATAGTCCTGGGTCTTGCCGCCGGGAATGCGGCAGTGGGCCGCACGGTGCTCCACATAACGAATGTCGTGATCATCGTCCGGCACCCGAAAGGCGTCGAGCATGGCCTGATGAAGTGCGGACATCAGCGCGGCGACTTCCGCGTCAGGGCGAGGGCGATGACCATGGATGAAGCAGATCGGCATGGAGTCTCCAGACTCCGACCGGGCCGGAGTGTTGGCACTTTACCTTGCGGTGCGCGGTGCCCGATGCACGCAGGGTGCGCAGTGCATGGGCAAGGCCTGCCAACGGCCAGGCGCGCAGGTCGCGAAAGCCAGAGATAACGAAGCTCTCAAACAACAAGGGCTCCCGTTGGGGAGCCCTTGATCTTCGACGGAGCGCAACGGAGAGGCCTCGCCTCCCGTCGCTGAGCGTCAGGCCGCTTCGGCCACTTCCGCCTTGGACGACTTGCGCGCCGCCGGCTTGGCAGCCGCCACGTCTTCACCGGCCATCGCCTTGCGCATCTTCTTCATGGCCGCCACTTCGATCTGGCGGATGCGCTCGGCCGACACGTTGTACTCTGCCGCCAGCTCATGCAGCGTCATGCCGCCGGAGCTGTCGTCGTTCACCTTCAGCCAGCGCTCTTCCACGATGCGGCGGCTGCGCGGATCCAGCACGTCCAGCGCCTTTTGCAGACCGTCGCTGGCCAGCGTGTCCCGCGAGCGGGCTTCCAGCACACGGGTCGGCTCCTGCGATTCGTCGGCCAGGTAGGCGATGGGAGCGAAACTCTCGCCGTCGTCATCCCCCTGCGGCTCCAGCGCAATGTCGCCACCGGAGAGACGGGTTTCCATCTCCAGCACTTCTTCCGGCTTGACGTTCAGCTCCTTGGCCACCAGGTCAATCTCACGCTCGGTGAGGGACGAACGCTGCTGGTCCTGCGCGCTTTCCTTCAGGCTGTGCTTCATCGAGCGCAGGTTGAAGAACAGCTTGCGCTGAGCCTTGGTCGTGGCCACCTTCACCAGGCGCCAGTTCTTGAGGATGTATTCGTGGATCTCGGCCTTGATCCAGTGCATGGCGTAGCTGACCAGCCGAACACCTTGATCGGGATCAAAACGCTTCACGGCCTTCATCAAGCCGACATTGCCTTCCTGGATGAGGTCGCCCTGAGGCAGGCCATAACCCAGGTATTGGCGGGAAATCGAAACGACCAGGCGCAGGTGCGACAGCACCAGGCGGCCTGCGGCTTCCACATCGCCCTTGGTCTTGAGGCGTTGGGCGTAATCCTGTTCTTCCTCTGCGGTCAGCATCGGGAGACGGTTGACCGCGGAGATGTATGCATCCAGGTTGCCCAGCGACGGCACCAGGGACCAAGGATTGCTGGTCTTCAATGCAAGGCTGTTGGACATGTCTTGGAATCTCCTGAACCAGTTGAATCACTGGTGTTGCGATGAATATTAGCACTCATGGGGCTGGAGTGCTAAGGGCCAAACAGAAGGCCTTTGTGAACTTGTGTAGGGCAGTGTTGAAGGAAAAACAAGCGGCAAATTTATCGTTTGAATCACATTTGCCGATTTCAATGTCCTGCTGACGAATGAGGCATGGCTCAAACTTCCACTCAGCCGTCCTTGTCACAAAGCCCAAAAGGTATCCGGCGCCACTGCAAGCATCATGCGGCAGAAATCGCGCCCGATTGTTGCGTTAGCTTGCACACAGTGTTCAAGCTTGATGGGTGCCGGGTTCGGGCTCGCTGGCAGAACGCTGCGCGGCCGCCGGCAGAGGCGGGGCGGGTGACAGTTCGAATCGGAAACTCGATCCCTGCCCCGGCGCGCTGACCACCTCCAGCTGGCCGCCCAGGCGCTCCACCAGCCGTTTGGTGATCACCAGGCCCAGCCCCGTTCCCTCGATCCCACCGGACTCCCGGCCCAGGCGGTTGAAGGGCTGGAACAGCTGCGCCCGCTGGGCCTCGGTCAGACCCGCGCCGGTATCGGTCACGCTCAGCGCCACGCTGCCCACCGGGGTTCGGGTCGCACGCAGCCAGACCTGTCCCCCTTCACGGTTGTACTTGATCGCATTGCTCAGCAGATTGGTCAGGATCTGCCGCAGCCGCGTGGCGTCGGTCATGACCTGCGGCAGGTCGTCCTCCGTTTCCAGATGCACCTCCACCTGGCGGCGCTGGCGCTGCGTCTCCACCATGGCCAGGCTGTCCGCCAGGATCGGTGGCAGCGGTTGCGGGGACAGGTCCACCCGGATGTCGTCCGCTTCCAGTCTCGACATGTCCAGCGCGTCGTTGATCATCTCCAGCAGATGCCAGCCGGACTGCTGGATGTGCTGCACCCAGCCCCGCTGCCGGCTGCTCACCGGCGGGTCGCGGTCCGCTTCCAGCAACTGCGAGAACCCCAGCATGGCGTTCAGCGGCGTGCGCAGTTCGTGGCTCATGCGGGAGAGGAATTCGTTCTTGGCCCGGTGCGCAGCTTCGGCGGTTTCATGCAGTCGCTCGAGTTCCTCCAGCCGCAGCCGCTCGCCGATGTCTTCCACCACGCCCACCAGGCGGAAGGGCTCGCCCTGTGCATCCCGCAGCATCGACACCCACACCCGCACGGGGATCAGCCGCCCCTGTTTGCTCATGTAGCGCTTGATGCGGCTGTAGCGCTCGATCTCACCGCGGATGAGGGACGACCCCAGCCGGCTGTCTTCCGCCCGGTCATCCGGATGGGTCAGCTTGAGGATGGAGAGGTGGCGCAGTTCATCCTCGGTGTAGCCCACCAACTGGGCAAAGTAGGGATTCACCGTCTGCGGCTTGGCGTTGAGGTCGGTGAACACCACGCCGATGGGCGCATGCTCCACGATGTTCCGAAACCGTTCCTCGCTCTCGCGGAGCCGCTGGGTGCGCTCTTCCACCAGTTCCGCCACACGGGCCGCCCGGCCGGTGACCACCAGCAGCAGCACGCCCAGCAGGCTGGTGCAGACCAGCCCGGCCAATGCGAAGGCCAGGGCCGCGTGGCCGGTCAGCATCGGCAGGCCCTTGGGCGCATAGACCACCACTTCCCACTGCCGCCCGGCAAAGCTCACCGCCTGCTGCCGCATCGGCATGGCCGCCGGCAGCGCGAGACAGCGGTCATCACCGGCCAGCAGCACCTGCCGCGTCTGCGGCGTGCGGTCGAGCAGGCAGAAGTCCAGATGGGTGGACTGCGGCGGCATGGACTCGTGCAGCAGCGCCTCGGGCCGCAGGGTGGCAAAGGCCAGGCCGCGGACCTTGGGTGGGTCGCCGGCCAGCCGATCCCCGTCCTGGTACACGGCCCGGTAGATCACCACGCCCACCGCCCGAGTGCCGATGTCCTGGGACAGGGGAAAACCCTCTGCCGCATACGGCAGACCGGTGGCGATGGCGAGGTCCTGGGCTGCACGGGCCTGCGGGATGCTGCGCACGTTGACGCCCAGTGCATTCTGGTTGCGCGCGAACGGCACGATCAGCCGGATGGCCAGCAGGTCTTCCTTGGGGTCCAGCGTCAGGTCGCCGGGGCGCTGGCGCTCGTGCAGGTGGTAGCTGGGATAACCGTCCGCCCGCGCGGCCCGCTCGAATGCGTCGCGCTGCGTCACCGGGACGCGCTGGGACCAGCCCAGCGCATAGACACTCGCGCTGCCCAGCAGCCGCTCTGCGTGGGCCCGCTCGAAAGCCGCGCGGCCGATGGAGGGGGCCACGGTGAGCAGGCTGTGGTTGGCTTCCAGCGCCGTGAGCGGGCGCAGCAGGGCGTTGCTCAGCACGTCCAGCGTGGCTTCGGCCTCCAGGTCGAAGGCATGCCGGCGCCGGGCTTCCTCATTGAGCGCGACGTAGTAGCTGGCGGCGATCAGCAGTCCGCAGGCCAGCAGCATCGGCACCGCCACGCTCAGCCGACGCGGCGCCCAGTGGCTGCGGGGCTGTCCGAACAGGCTCAGGGCCAGCGGGGTGACCAGCATGACCCCGATGGCGTCTCCCAGCCACCAGGCCAGCCAGTGGGACAGTGCGCCGCCCGAGGACACCGTGTCGGAGGCGGACAGCACCGCCACCCCGACGGACGGGCCAATGACACAGGCCAGGCCCGCCACGGCCAGGTAGAAGCGCAGCACTTCTCGAGGCTCGGTCAGCCGCGGCACCGGCCCCACCCAGCGCCGCGCCAGCCAGACTCCCACCCAGGCCTGCAGCGCGGCGGCCAGGGCAATGATCAGATAGCCGGTCAAGGTGGACGAGCCGCGCATCTCCGGCAGCAGATTGACCGCCAGGGAGCCGACCACGATGCCGGGCAGCACCCGCGGACCCCAGCGCAGCACCGCAGCCGCGGCGAGGCCGGCGGCGGGGTACACCGGAGCAGCGCCATCCGGCGGCACGATGGCCAGCAGCGCGCCGATGCCCAGGGCGGCATACACCCCGGCGATGGCCGCATTCAGTCCGAGCGAAACGAGCCAGCGCCGCAAGGGCGAGGCCGAAGGCGTGATCGAGGCCGCTTGGACGGAGGCATCCCGCATGGGCTCAGCCTAACGCGAGAACGGATCCCCTGGCACGCTCAAAGTCAGGGAGGGAGGAAGGGAGTTTCCCTAGTGAAACCGAAACCGGCTTCAAGGCAGGGACGAGCGGCTGGCACGCCCTGGCAATTCCCCGATCGAGTAAGTTTCTCCGGGCGCACACTCTCCTAGACTCCCGCGACCCCAGCCTACAGCCAACCACCCCTGCGGGTGGCAGTGCCGCGCCGCAAGGGCGGCCCTTCCTGGCCGCCTGTGGGCGTGCGTCCGGGCTGGTCTTTGCCTCCACCTCTCATGCACCCGGACCTTCCTGCTTCAGAACGGCCTCCCTCGTTCCCCGACCCGCGCCGGCTGGTCGGCGCGCGGCCGCTGGTGGACGATCTGCTGCCGGCCAGCGGCGGCATTCGGACGCGGCTGGTGCAGGAGCCGGACGTGGGCCTCACCTGGCTGATCCGGGAGGCGCCGCTCGCGCACACCGCGGCCTGCCAGCGCCTTCAGCGGGAGGCCCAGTGCGCCGCGCAGGCGGCGCTTCCTTCTTCACAGCCGCCGGCGAGCCTCTGGCTGGAGGACCGCCTCGTGCTGGTCCACCCCGCCGGTGAAGGCCTCACCACGTTTCGTCGGCTGGGCGCCACAGGCGTGACGCTGGACACCTTCGTGACGCTGGCCGTGCAGGCCGCCACTGCCCTGCAGACCTTGCACCGGGCAGGACGGGTGCATGGAGACCTTCGCACCGAGCACTGCCTGGTGGACCCCCGCGCCGCCACGAGCCCCGTGATGCTGCTGGCTGCTGTGGGCGCCCAGGCGCCGTCCGTGCCGCTGGAGCCGGGAGCGCTGCCGTTCCGGGCGCCGGAGCTCCACACCGATCTCCCAGAGGGCCAGACGGTGGACCCCAGCGTGGTCCCGACGGTGAACAGCGACCTCTATGCGCTGGGGGTCTGTCTGTTCGAGTTGCTGACCGGCGCATGGCCGCTGGTCGGAGGCACGCCGGTCGAATGGGCCCATGTGCACGCCGCCGCCGCGCCGCGTCGGGCGAGTGAGTGCCGACCGGATGTGCCCGAGGTCATCAGCCGCCTTCTGGACGAGCTCATGGCCAAGGACACGGCGGCGCGCATCGGTTCCGCGTCGGCGCTGCTGGCGGAGCTGACGGCCTTGCAGCAGGTGCTCAAGTCCACCGGCTCCCTGGCCGGCTGGCCGGTCGCCCTGCCGCGGACCGTGGCCGACCTCGCCGGAGCGCCGCTGGTCGGACGGGAGACGCAGCAAGCCGTTCTGGCGTCGGCTCTCGCGCGGGTGATGAGCACGGGCGACAGCGAAGTGGTGCAGGTGGGCGGCCGCGCAGGAAGCGGCAAATCCACCCTGGTCCACACGCTGCTGCAGGAAGCCTCGGCCCAGGGCGCACGCGCGGCCTACGGCAAATGCGACCAGCAGCAAAGGGACATTCCCTTTGCGTCGGTGGCCCAGGTGCTGCAGGCGCTCACCGCTCAGTTGCTGGGCGCTGACGGCCAGACGCTTGCGACGGTCCGCAGCCGCTGGCTGGAGCTGCTGAACGGGCAAGGCCAGGCGGTGGTGGCGCTGGTGCCGGCGATTGCCCATGTCCTGGGGCCCACCCCTGCGCTCTCCAACGTCGGTGCCGACCAGGCCCGCGCGCGCATGGAGCAGGCGCTGCTGCAGTCCCTGCGAGCTTTCGCCACGAAGGACCACCCCCTGGTCGTCTTCCTCGACGACCTGCAATGGGCCGACGATGCCACCGCAGGCCTGCTGGAAGCCTTCGTGCAGCAGCCGCCGCCCGGTGTGCTGCTGATCTGTGCCTATCGCGATGCGGGCGTCGATGGCCAACTGGCCGCGCAAGTGCTCAGTCGCATGACCCAGGCCCGTCATGCCAGTCGTGCACGTGCCATCGGCGTGACCGAGCTGGGCCTTCCTCCGTTGACCGAGACCCAGGTCGGCGACCTGCTGCTGGCCGTGCTGGGGCAGGAGGCGGCGGCGGACAGGGACCGTCTGGCGTCCGCGCTGCATCGCCGCACCGGCGGCAATCCGTACTTCACCCATCAGCTCATCCGGGCGCTGCTGGAGGAGGAGGTGCTGCATCGGGACCCCGACCGCGGCGGCTGGACCTGCAATGAATCGGCCCTGGCCAACGCGCCCTACAGTGAGACCGTCCTGGACCTGATGGTGCACCGCTTCGGCCGTATGCCGGCGCAGGCGACCGCGGTGGCGCAGCATCTGGCCAGTGTCGGCATGGCATGTGAAGCCGGACTGCTGGCGCGGCTGTCCGGCTTGTCCGCGGCGGACCTGGCCGAGGCGCTGCGGCCGGTCATCGAGGCCGGGCTGATCACCGCCACGTCCGACGGCTATGCCTTCGAACATGACCGGGTGCTGGAATCCGCCTATTCGCTGATCCCGGCCGACCGGACCGCCGAGGTGCATGCCTTCGTGGCCGACGCCATGTTGCTGCACTGGCAGGACGACCTGACGGCGCATGCCTTCGACATCAGCAACCAGATCGAGCGTGCCGACGGGCATCCGCTCGAGCCCTCGCAGCGGGACGCCTACGTGGCGGCCCTGTGGCGCGCCGGACTCCAGGCGCGACGGGCCTCCGCCTGGGCGCAGACCACCCGCTGCATCGGCCGTGCCTTGCAGCTGATGGAGGAGCGTCTGTGGACGGAGCAGCCCGCAGTGGCGTTCGGCGTCCATGTGCTGCACTGCGAGTCCCTGCTGGCGCAGGCCCGCCTGGAGGAAGCGGGCGTGCAGATCCTGCAGTTGCTGGGTCGGGAGCTGAGCCCGCTGCATCGGGCGGCCGCGCATCGCCTGGAGGCCGTGCTGTGCACCATCCGTTCCGACTACGAAGGCGCGATCGATGCTGCGTTGAACGGTCTGGGACTGCTGGAAGTGCCGCTGCGCCGCCATCCGGCCCCCGACGAGATGCGGGCGGCCCACCGCGACACGATGGCACTGGTGCAGGCACACGGCGGCGTGCAGGCGCTGGCCGATCTGCCCCTGACCGACGACCCTCGCATCCGCGCGGCGATGGGCCTGCTGCAGACCTTGCTGTCGTCGGTGTTCGTCAAGGACGGCATCAGCTTCCTGCATCTGGCCAAGATGGTGGAGCTGACCGTGCGCCATGGCGCAACGCCGGAGTCGGCCCATGGATTGGCCTGGTTCGGGGTGGAGTGCGCCAGCCGCTATGAGGCCTATGACGACGCGCTGGCCTTCGGGCTCTGCGCGCTGTCGATGATCGACCGGCATGGCTTCGAGTCGGAGCGGATTTCCACCCTGGTGGCGGTGGACCAATGCTCCGTCTGGACCCGCCCGATGGATTTCGCCCTGGCCCATGTGCAGCGCGCCGTGCAACTGGGACTGGCCAGTGGCGATGCGACGATGGCCTGTTATGCCTACAACCACATCGTGTCCGACCTGCTGGTGATGGGGCGTCCGCTGGCGCTGGTGCGGGAGCAGTTGGACGAGGGTCTTGAACTGACCCGCATGATGCAGTACCGGGATATCGAGCTGTTGCTGTTGTCGCAGCAGCAGTATCTCGAGACGGTGAGTGAGGCAGTGACTGGGGCGGTTGGTGAGGCGCTGAGTGGGACGGCGAGCAGTGGTACCGGCAGCGGTGAGTCCCACGAGGCGCTCCGTCCTGTGCAGGCGCTCCGTCAGGCCACCCTGCAGCGCATTGCCGAAGCCAACTCGCTGCCGACCCGTTTCTGGAACTGGCTGTACGGCGGCATGGCGTTGTTCCAGGTGGGCGCTTATGACGAAGCGGTGGGGCTGCTGCAGGAGGCGGACGCCCTGGCATGGTCGGCCCCCGCCCATGTGAACATCTCTGACGCCGACCTCTATCTGTGCCTGTCGCTCGCCCGCTCCCAGCGCGGGCGGGACGACCCCGACGCCGTGATCGCCCACCTGGACGAGCGGCTGCCACGATGGCGGCGCTGGGCCGGTGCCCATCCGCAGACCTTCCAGAGCAAGCTCCAGTTGCTCATCAGCGAACGGCTGCGGCTGCAGGGCCGGACGCTCGAAGCGATGGCCGGGTTCGAACAGTCCGCCCTGAGCGCAGGGGCGGCCGGCTTTGTGCATGAGCAGGCCCTGGCGCTGCAGTGGGCGGGTGAATTGAGCCTGGCCCATGGCCTGGACGCCGCAGCCCTGGCCTACCTGCGGGAGGCGGGCCATGCCTATCGCCGATGGGGCGCGCAGGCCTGTGTCCAGCGCCTGGAGGCCCTCCTGCTGACCGCGCAGCGCCGCGCACCGACTGCCGCGGTGTCCGGGCAGGACGCAGGATGGCAAGCGCCGGGGACGCCAAACGCCTGGGGGCAGGCGGCCTGGGCGCTGGGGGTGAGCGCCGCCACGGCCCTCTCCGGCGACAGTGTCATGACGCCGCTGGTGCAGACCCTGATGACCCACCTGATGGTCCACGCCGGCGCGACCTATGGCGCCCTGCTGCTGCGTCGGGACGGCGACTTCCGGCTGACCGCTTCCGCGCGGGTGGTGAAAGGGCAGGTGCAGGTGGTGCAGGCGAATGCGCCGCCCACCGGGCAAAGCATTCCGTCGAGCATCCTCAACACCGTGGCCCGCACCCGGCAGGCGCTGGTCCTGGCCGACGGGTCCGCCCTCCCAGGCGGTCCGGCGCAGGCCGGCAGGGAAGGGCGCCTGCGATCCGCGCTGTGCATGCCGCTGCTGCGCGGGGATCGGCTGGACGGCGTGATCTATTTCGAGAACGGGTTGGCAGCGGGCGTGTTCAATGAACAGCGGACGGCCCATGTGGGCCTGATGCTGCCGCAGGTGGCGATCGCGCTGGAGTCGGCGCGGCTCTATGAGGAACTGATCTCGGAAAGCGACCGGCGGCTGCGGGCGGAGATGGGCCTGCGTTCGGCCCGGGCAGAACTGGTGCGCACCTCCCACCTCACCGTGCTGGCCACCTTGTCGGCGGCGATTGCGCATGAGGTGAATCAACCGCTGGCCTCCATCGTCACCCGGGCCGACGCCAGCCTGCGCTGGCTGAACCGGGCAGCCCCGAACATCGAGGAAATCACCGCCGGCCTGATCGGCATCCGCCAGGACGGCCTGCGCGCGGCCGAGGTGATCCGGGCCGTGCGCACGCTGGCTCGACAGGCTCCGCCGCAACCGGAGAGCCTGAGCCTGGATGCGCTGCTGCAGGACGTGCTGACCCTGCTGTCGGCGGATCTGTCCGCGCGCCAGGTCCAGGTGGATCTGGCCCTGGCCGCTCCGGCGCCGGTGATGGCGGACCGGGCCCAGTTGCAGCAGGTCGCGCTGAACCTGCTGACCAATGCGATGGAAGCGATGGAAGACGTGCCAGCTCAGCGGCGTCGGCTGCGGTTGAGTTCGGTGGCGGAGGCCGGGCAGGTGGTGGTCCGGGTGGAGGATGCTGGACCGGGGGTGGATCCCGCGCTGCTGGACACCATCTTCGATCCGTTCTTCACCACCAAGTCGGACGGCCTGGGCATGGGCCTGGCCATCTGCCGCAGCATCGTGACGTCTCACGGCGGGACGCTGCGGGCCCTGCGCGCGGACGCCGGCGGCACGGTCATGAGTTGGAGCCTGCCACTGGCAGAGACGCCGTCGGTTTCTCCGGAGACCGCGGCATGGATGAAGGAGCAGTGACATGGGACCGGCAACGGCCTCTCTGGAAGACAGCACCGTGGTGGTGGTGGATGATGATGACCAGGTGCGCCAGGCGCTGAGCAGCCTGTTCCGGTCGCTGGGGTCCGACGTCGTGACGCTGGCGTCGGCGGCCGAGCTTCAGCAGTACGTGTTTCCGGACCGCACCTGCTGCGTGATCCTGGATGTGCGCCTGCGCGGCGCCAGCGGGCTGGATGCGCAGGCCCTGATGGTGGCGCGCGGCAATCCGGTGCCCGTCATCTTCATCACCGGCCACGGGGACATCCCGATGACGGTGACCGCCATGAAGGCCGGTGCCGAGCATTTCCTGGCCAAGCCCTTCCGCGAGCAGGAACTGCTCGATGCCGTGCATGCCGCCTTGACCAAGGACGCCGCGCGGCGCGCGCGTGATCGGCAGGCCGAGGGCGTGCGTGTCCGGTATGAAAGCCTCACGCCCCGCGAGCGGGAGGTGATGGCCAAGGTCTCTGCCGGCTGGCTGAACAAGCAGATTGCCGACCAGCTGGGCATCAGCGAGATCACGGTGAAGATCCACCGCGCCCAGGTGATGCGCAAGATGGAGGCGGATTCGCTGGCGATGCTGGTGGTGCAGGCGCAGCAACTGGGCATCTGCCCCATCCAGATCTGACGGCAGCACACCCTACCGGCAGACGAGGTTGGGTTCAATAGTGCGAAGGTATGACTGTCAGCGGCGCGGATCCGTCCTAGAGTGGACCCCGACCGTCCCCTTGCTTTCCGGCGACCGGGTGGCGTGAGCCGTGTGCCGCTTGCTCAGCCGGCGCCCCGCGGCCCCCTCATGAGCATCGGCAGCAGTCTGGAGGCGCCATCTTGAAACGTGAACGGGTCGTTGCCGTGGTGGACGATGATGACTCCCTGCGCGCCGCGCTCGGCAGCCTGCTGAAGTCGTACGACGTGGACGTCGAGCTCTTCGGGAGCGGTGAGTCGCTGCTGAGCCATCCCGCCCTGGGAGAGGTGGGATGCCTGCTGACCGATGTGGTCATGCCGGGCCTGGACGGCTTCCAGCTTTGCCGCGAATTGCGGGAGCGGGGCTACCAGTTCCCCGTGATCTTCATGACGGCGCACCAGGGCGACGGCGATGCGGAGCGGGCTGCTGCCGTTGGCGCGTGGCATCTGCTGAACAAGCCCTTCAGCACCGAAGAGATGATGCGCTGCATTGCGCAGGCGCTCGGTCGGACGATCTAGTCCTGCGCCCCTCTGACGGCGCTTCTTGGGCTTCAGCCTCAGGCTCAGGCGCCAGGCTGCAGGGGCGGCTGCGGCGTCCTGGCGGCCCACGGATCGGACGGCGCCACGACTTGCGCCTGTGGCGGATCGCCCAGGTAGTGCGGCGACATGATCTGCACCCCGTTCTCGTTGAAGACGTCCAGCACATGGGCATGCAGCGCGCTCATCGCCTCGACCCGTCGCTGGGCTGCGGCCTGGGTGCTCTGGGCACACAACCGGTATTCGACATAGAAGTCGGACAGGGCCGACTGCACCACATAGGGCGCGGGTGATTCGGCCACACCGGGCGTGCGGCGCGCCGCCTCCATCAGCAGCGCATTCACCTGTCGCCAGGGCGTGGCGTAGCCAATGGTGACGCTGGTGTGCAGCACGAAGCGCCCCCCCTGGGCCAGCCGGGAGAAGTTGCGCACCGGCTGGCTGAAGATGACGGTGTTGGGCAGGCTCACCTCTTCGCCCAGGCCCGTGTGGATGCGGGTGGCAAAGAGCCCCATTTCCACCACCGTGCCTTCGGTGTCGCCGATCTTGACGTACTCGCCCACACGCATCGACCGCGAATAGATCATCGAGAACCCGGACATGGCCTGGCCCACCACGCCCGAGGCCCCCAGCGACAGCATCAGGCCCGCCAGCACGCTCACCCCCTTGAAGGCGTCACTCTGAGAGCCCGGCAGATAGGGATAGGCCATGGCCAGCGCAAACAGCCAGATGACGACGTTGGACAAGCGGCGGGTGGGCATGGCGGTGTCCGCGTCCAGCCAGCCCAGGCGCGCCTCCCCGCGGGCCACGCGATCGAGAAAGGCCGCGCTGGCCAGCGTGGCGCCCCGGGCCAGCAGGAAGATCAGCACGGCAATGCTCAGCCCGGGCACGGCCTGCGCGATGGCGCCAAGGAAATGGTCCGCCACGTCCAGCAGCCAGGTGCTGGAGCGCTCGCCCCAGGGCCGTGTGTAGGCGAACTGGCGCAGCACCCAGGTCAGCCAGAGCTCCGCCAGCAGCAGCCCCAGGGCCCAGGCCAGGCCGGCGATCAGCCCGTTCAGGGCTCTTCCCACCGGCTTGAGCGAGGAGGCGAGCAGCCCCTGGCGCTGCTCCAGCGTGTTGAGCGGGGACCGGCTGAGCCATCGGCGTCCGCGCAGCAGCGCCCAGAGCACGGCCCAGGCCACGGCGGTCGCGGCCAGTGCGGAGACGGTCGCGATGGCAAGGCGACGGGGATCCCGCATTTCGCGGTGCTCGGCGATGGCCAGTTCCAGCCGCCGCTGCACCCGGTAGGCCGCGGCGGGCAGGGCGCCTGAGCCGGGCAGGACGGCCACGTCCGCGGCAGTGAGAAAAAACACGGGGCGACCATCGATGTCGAAGCGCACCGCGTCGGGCGCTTCGACCCGGGTCACGTTGCCCGGACCGCCCGCTGCCAGCGCATCGGCCATGGCCTGCTGGGCCAGTGCGGCGCGGTCGCCGGCAGTGCCTCGAAGCCCGTCCGCCCGAAAGCTCGCGACCGCCCGGTTGTTGAGGAAGACCTGGACGGCTGCACTCGCAGCGTGATCGCTGGCGGGCGGGGAAGCGTCCGGCGTCTGTGACGAGGCTGGGGCGCTCATGCAAAGCCCGAGCAGCAGACTCATCAGGCCGGCCCAGCCGACGGGCCAGTCACGAAGGCCTGTCGGCAGGCAACAAAGGCGGATCAGGCGCACGGAGCGGACTCCCGTTGGTCGACCTGCCTGGAGCTTACCGAAGGTGTCGGCACCTGCGCGAGCCCCGGCCTGCGGGACGCGGGCACCGGGGTCGGATGGTCAGGAGGCCGTGGCGCGTTCGCCGATCAGTCCGCGCTGGAGCGCAATGTTGGCCGCCTCGGTGCGGGTGTTGGCGTTGAGCTTGCCCAGGATGGCCTTCATGTGGGCCTTGACCGTCCCTTCAGAGATGTCCAGCCGGTTGGCCACCGCCTTGTTGCTGTGGCCGCGTGCGACCAGGCACAGGACGTCGAGCTCGCGGCAGGTGAGGGTGGAGCGGCCCATGCTGGAGGCGATGTGCGCCGCCGCCATCTGGCTGAGGTAACGGGCTCCCCTTGCCAGCTGGCGCACACCGCAGACCAGTTCCCCAACGTCGCAGCCCAGCTCGAGATACCCGTCCACACCGGCCTCCAGGGCCGAACGCACATCGTGTTCGCGATCATGAGGCGTCACCACCAGGACTTTCATCGCCGGCCGCGCGCCGGCATGGGCGGGCTGGTGGCGGCGCTGGGCCTCGCGATGAGCGGCCAGCGAGAGGGCGCGGGCATAGTCCGCCACGATCACCTGGGCGGGACGGTCTGCAGCCCGGGTCGCGGTGCCGGGGTCTCCCACCTCCCCCGAGTCCTCCACGACTTCCATATCCACCTGCTGCGACAGCACCGTGGTCAAACCGGCGGCCACCAACGGGTCCACATACTTCACGCTCACCTGGATGCGTGGGGATGATCCATTCAGCATGGTTGCTCTCCATTCCAACTTGTCTTCATGCCACATCACCCGTCGCTGGGACGGGTGCCTCCGGACGGGGACCTACGCCTGCGCATCCGCTGCGCGCCGAGTCCCGAAACGCTTCAAGTGACAGTGCTGAAGCGGTGTTCGCAGATTAGGTGGCAGGCCCCGGGCGCACCATCATGTTTTGGTATGAGTGCCTAACCCGGCTGGGGGGCTGTCCAGGACTGCGGATGCGCCGGTTTTCGCGCTTCGCCGGGCGTGAGCGCGCAGGCTCTGCATCAGCAAGCGAGCCAGCTCCGCCGGTTGCGGCGCCAACTGGTGGCCCTTGCGAGCGATCAGCCCCAGCGTGCGGCTCACGGCGGGGCGGACCAGCGGAATGCCCACCAGGTCCTTGCTGGAAGTGCCTGCCAGCGCCAGCCCCGGAATGGCGCTGACGCCCAGGCCCGCGCGCACCAGCGCCATCGCGCCCTCCACGTGATTGGCTTCCACATGCGCCACCGGGCGGGCTTTGGCCTGCGCCATGGCGTTGTCCAGCAGCATGCGGTTGCCGCTGCCGGAAGCAAGGGAGACGAAGCGCTCGTCCACCAGCTCTTCCCAGCCGACGGCCCGCTGTCGGGCGAGGCGGTGACCGGCGGGCACGGCCAGCACATACCGCTCGTTCACCACCGCCGTGAAGTCGATGGTCGGGTCCTGCGCGCCGAGGAAGTTGATGCCGAAGTCCGCCGTGCCTTCGGAGACGGCCTGCAGGACGAGCGGGGCGCTCTGGTCCAGCATGCGCAGGCGTGTGTGCGGATGGCGGGATGCAAAGGTCGACAGCACGGTGGGCAGCAGATGGTTGGCCACCGATGGGATGCAGGCGATGGTGACGACGCCGGTGCGGCGCACCGCGCGTTCGCTGACATCCGAAATGGCGTTTTGCAGCGAAGCCAATGCGTCACTGGCATGGGCCAGGAAGTGCCGGCCGTCTTCGGTCAGCGCCACGCGCCGGGTGGTGCGCTCGAACAGCCGCAGGCCCAGCGCCTCCTCCAGCCGGTCGATCCGGCGGCTCAGGGCCGACGGGGAAATGAAGAGCGCTTCGGAGGCCGCCCGGAAATTCAGCCGCTCCGCCACCGCCACAAAGGCCGCCAATTCGGCGACATCGAAATTGATTCTCACGGCGCACCAATCATTCTGTTCTTTGCACTTCCGTCAATGTTGCACCCACCGCATGATGGCTGCAAAGGACCAGATTTCCGGAGACTTCTCATGAGCGTCTACAGCTCCGCGCCGGGAGGCGCCACAGACGGCCGTACGGCCGCCGCTGCGGCCCCGGCCGTGCCCCAACATCCGACCGCCCTGGCATCCAGCGGTGCAGCGGCTGCCCCGTTGCCACGCAAGGCGGCCCTGGGCGCCGTCATCCGCGTGACCAGCGGCAACTTCCTGGAGATGTTCGACTTCTTCCTCTACGGGTTCTACGCGCTCTACATCTCGCAGGCGTTTTTCCCGACCAGCAGCGAATACCTGTCGCTGATGCTGACCTTCGTCACCTTCGGTGCGGGCTTCCTGATGCGGCCCCTGGGCGCGATCATCCTGGGCGCCTACATCGACAAGATCGGCCGCCGCAAGGGCCTGATCCTGACGCTGGCCATCATGGCCTGCGGCACAGTGCTGATTGCCTTTACGCCGTCCTATGCGTCGATCGGGGTGCTGGCGCCGGTGCTGGTGCTGGTCGGCCGACTGCTCCAGGGCTTCTCGGCGGGCGTGGAGCTGGGCGGCGTGTCGGTGTATCTGTCGGAGATGGCCACGCCCGGGCGCAAGGGCTTTTACGTCAGCTGGCAGTCGGCCAGCCAGCAGGCGGCCATCATGGTAGCGGCAGCGCTGGGCTACGGGCTCAGCCAGTGGCTGTCCGCTGCGCAGATCAGCGAATGGGGCTGGCGCATTCCGTTCCTGATTGGGTCGCTGATCCTGCCGTTCGTGTTCCACATTCGTCGCTCGCTGGCGGAGACCGAGGCCTTCCTGGCCCGCAAGCATCACCCGACACTGCGCGAGATCATGGCCTCGATGGTGCGCAACTGGGCGCTGGTGGGGGCCGGCATGATGTTGGTGGTCATGACCACGGTGTCCTTCTACCTCATCACCGTCTACACGCCCACCTTCGGCAAGTCGGTGCTGCATCTGTCGGCCACCAGTGCGCTTGTCGTGACCTTCTGCGTGGGCCTGTCCAACTTCATCTGGCTGCCGGTGATGGGGGCAGTGTCCGACCGCATCGGCCGTTGGCCACTGCTGCTGACCTTCAGTCTGCTGACTGTGCTCACAGCGTATCCGGCCATGTCCTGGCTCACCAGTGGGCCCAGCTTCGAGCGCATGCTGGTGGTGGAGCTCTGGCTGTCCTTCCTTTATGCGAGCTACAACGCGGCGACCATCGTCGCGCTGACGGAGGTGATGCCGCCAGAGGTGCGCACGACGGGCTTTTCGCTGGCCTACAGCCTCGCCACGGCGGTGTTTGGGGGCTTCACGCCGCTGGTGTCGACCTGGCTGATCCAGGTGACCGGTGACAAGGCGGCGCCCGGGCTCTGGATGAGTGGAGCCGGTGCGATCGGGTTGGTGGCGACCTTCCTGCTGTATCGCGGGATCGTCAAGGCGCGGTGAGAGGGACTGCTTCACGCGGGGTGGCCGGCGCCTTGGGTTGGCGTCCGGCGCGCCGCGTGAGGGTGGACGCACCGGGGCGTCAGGGCGCCAGCGCGTCAGGGGAATGGCCCGTGGCTGGTAGGTCGGTCAAGGCTGGCGTGGATGAAGCCCGCTTTTTGCCACGGTGGGGGCGCTGTCCCTGGAGGCCAGGAACTGGATGAACGCCATCGCCTCCTTGCGGCGTGTGCTGCTGCGCACCACAGCGGCGGCGTAGGGTGTGATCTTCTGAATGACGTCCGGCAACTCGCCGACGATGTCGATGCCCGGGACGGGCTGCAGCTCACTGCGCTGCTGGCATCCAAAGGCGGCCTTGCGCTGCGCGACGATCTCCCCGACCGGTGTGGCGGGAATCTGCCGGCCCTTGGCCTTGACCTGGGCCTCGATGCCCAGCCTGGCCAGCAATTCGTGCTGGATGTATTCGCCGCTGGCGCTGTCGGACCAGGCGACGCTGGGGGCTTGGAGGAAGGCGTCTCGAACAGCCTCAGGCGTGCTGAGGTCGGGCTTCGGATCGCCGGCCGGGACGGCGCAGGCGATGTAGGAATCCGCGAGGACCACTTTGGTGCTGCCGTCGGCCAGACCGTCTGCGATCAACTGGTCGAGTGCGGGGCCGACCATGATCACCACGTCGATCGGCTCGCCGCGGGCCAGCCGCGCGGGGATGGCCTGCGGGGTCTTGCCCATGGAAGGGCCGAACTCAGTCTGGACGGGCAGGGCGCCCGCGCGGGACGGATAGTCCTTGGCCAGGGCCTTGAAGGCTTCGGCGAACCCACCGGAAGAAATGGCTACCAGGGCGTCGGCGGCGAAGCTGGGTGTGGCCGACAGGAGTGAAGCAGCAGCGGCGACTGCGGCGAGGGCTGCCATGCGGACCCGGGCGCCGGGGGCGGAGCGTCGCGCTGAGCGAGGGAGAGATGGACCTCGGAAGTCAGTTGCGGAAGGGATGGGGCGGAGCGGACACTGCATGCAACGGCCTTTGAAAGAGAGGAGGCCGAAATCTTGGACCGCAGGGGTCGTTGCGTCTATTGCAATGTTCTTAACGAGTGTTGCGTGTGATGAATCAACGCCGGCTGTCTTCCTGATTGCTGCCGGTCTGCCGCGCAGGCCTCAAGACATGCGCAGGTCGATGCCCAGCAAGGTGGCCACATCGAAGGTCACCCAGAGCAGCACCGCCGCCAGCACCACAAAGAGGGCGAGCAGCTTTCCGCCCATCAGCAGCACGGCGCGCTGGTTTTCCGTGCCCTTTTTCTTGCCCTGGTCGTAGTGCCACTTGACGGCATAAAACATGCCGATGGCCAGCACGACGAGCTTGAATGCGATGAAGACGGTAGGGACCCATTCCATGGTGGTGATGCCTGCGGTGTTTGGGTGAACTGTGCGCCTCATTCGGGGCGAGGTACAGAGGCAGATGTGGGAAAAGAGACCGGATCAGATGAGGGCGATGGCGATCTGCGGACGGCCTTTGATCACCACCCACACTTCCAGCCAGGGGTGCGCCCAAGCTGGTGACGTCCTGTGCTGGATAAGGGTATTTTCGTCAGTCATTACCCCAATAAAACTTCAATTACCCCATTTCCGCGGCAGTGCACAGGTTGCGGTGCTCAGTGAGTTGGTAGTCCTGCTCGCGCAATTTCTGGCTACGTCCAGAAACGACAAAGCCGCGTAAGAACGCGGCTTTGTTGATGCTTTCCTGAGTTCAGCGTCCTTCCTGATGCGTCAGGAAAGACGGTCTGCTCATCAGACGTTGAACAAGAAGTTCAACACATCCCCATCCTTCACCACATATTCCTTGCCTTCCGCCCGCATCTTGCCGGCGTCCTTCGCGCCTTGTTCACCCTTGAACTGGATGAAGTCGTCAAACGCGATGGTCTGGGCACGGATGAAGCCGCGCTCGAAGTCCGTGTGGATCACACCCGCGGCTTGCGGGGCGGTGTCGCCAATGTGGATGGTCCAGGCCCGCACTTCCTTCACGCCAGCGGTGAAGTAGGTCTGCAGACCCAGCAGCTTGAAGCCGGCGCGGATCAGGCGGTTCAGACCCGGCTCATCCTGGCCCATCTCCGCCAGGAACAGGGCACGGTCTTCGTCTTCCATCTCGGCCAGTTCCGCTTCGGTCTTGGCGCAGATGGCCACCACCGGCGCGTTCTGGGAGGCGGCGTATTCCTTCAGACGGTCCAGGAACGGATTGTTCTCGAAACCGTCTTCCGCCACGTTGCCCACGAACATGGCCGGCTTGGCCGTGATCAGGCACAGCGGCTTGAGGATGACCAGCTCTTCCTTGCTGAAATCGATGCCACGCACCGGCTTGGCTTCGTTCAACGCGGCCTGGCACTTCTCCAGCACCTTCACCAGCGCTGCGGCTTCCTTGTCGTTACCGGAGCGCGCCGCCTTGTTGTAGCGGTGCAGGCTCTTTTCCACCGTGCCCAGGTCGGCCAGGCACAGCTCGGTCTGGATGACCTCGATGTCGGAGATCGGATCGACCTTGCCATTCACGTGGATGACGTTCGGGTCTTCAAAGCAGCGCACCACGTTGACGATGGCGTCGGTCTCGCGGATGTGGCTGAGGAACTGGTTGCCCAGGCCTTCACCCTTGGACGCACCCGCCACCAGGCCGGCAATGTCCACGAATTCCACGATGGCCGGAACAATGCGCTCGGGCTTGACGATCTCGGCCAGCTTCTGCAGGCGCGGATCGGGCAGTTCCACCACGCCCACATTGGGCTCGATGGTGCAGAAAGGATAGTTCTCGGCGGCGATGCCGGCCTTGGTCAGCGCATTGAACAGGGTGGACTTGCCCACATTGGGCAGGCCCACGATGCCGCATTTGAGGCTCATGGGGGGCTTTCGGAATTGCTGGGAGGCCGGCAGCCACATGACAGACAGCGGCAGCAGGCAACAGGGCTCCCCCGGGAGATCTCATCGCCCCGTGGTTACCTTCAGATCAACATTTTAAGCGGCCCGCGACGGCAGCCCTCAAGCCCCTGCCTACAATCCCCGACATGGAAAAGTTCGACGTCCTGGTGCGCGGCAATGGCTGCGTCGGCCGCAGTCTGGCCCTGGCGCTGGGCGCCAGAGGCTTTCGTGTCGCCTTGCTGGGCAAGTCGGCCACTGCCGGCGCCCCGGCAGAAATCGGCATGGCGGGCACGGCAAGCCTGGCGGGAATGACCAACGGCCCGGCGGCGGCAGCGACGCCAGGTCGCAGCGTCCAGCCCGGTAGCGATGTCCGCGCCTATGCGCTGAACGCCCAGTCCGTGCGGTTGCTCACCCGGCTGCGTGTGTGGGACACCCTTCCGGAAGATGCCCGCACCCCCGTGCATGACATGCGGGTGATGGGCGACCGCGCCGGTGCCTCGCTGCATTTCAGCGCCTGGGACCAGGGCGTGGGGGAGCTGGCGCACATCGTGGACGCCGCTGCCCTGGAAGACCAGCTCGATGCCGCCCTGCGCTTTGCTCCGCATGTGCAGCGGGTCAGCGCGCCGGTGCCGGCGACGCTGGAAGCCCTGTGCGAGGGCCGTGAGTCGGTCACCGCGCAAATGCAGCACGGGGTGCATTTCGAGCGTCACGACTATGGTCACCTGGGCGTCGCCGCCCGCGTGGTGGCCAGCCAGCCGCATCACGGCGTGGCCCTGCAATGGTTCCGTTCCCCGGACATCCTGGGCCTGCTGCCGTTTGACCGCCCCGAAGCGGGGCGCAGCTACGGTTTTGTCTGGTCCTTGCCGCGCGAGAGGGCGCAGAGCCTGCTGGCGGCCGGCAAGTCCGAATTCGAAGCAGCGCTGATGGAAGCCACCGGCGGCCAGGTCGGCGCCCTGACCCTGGCGAGCGAACGCCAGGCCTGGCCGCTGCAACTGGCCCGCGCCGACCGTCTCTGCGGTCCTGGCTGGGTGCTGCTGGGCGATGCCGCCCATCTGGTGCACCCACTGGCCGGGCAGGGCCTCAACCTGGGTCTGGCCGACGTCGAGGCCCTGGTGGACGTGATCGTCGCCCGTGAGGCCTGGCGCACGCTGGACGACGAGAAGCTGCTGCGCCGCTATGCCCGCGCCCGCCTGACGCCGACCTGGGCCATGGGCGAGCTCACCGACAGCCTGCTGCGGGGCTTTGCCAGCCAGGCGCCGGTCATCGCCCGGCTGCGCAATGAAGGCCTGCGCCTCGTGGACCGGGCCGGACCGATCAAGAAGTGGCTCACCGCACGGGCCCTGGGTCATTGACCCGCCCAACGTGGCCCGCCCAACGTGACCCGGCCCAAGAATCAACCGACTCCGGCCCCTGCCGGAGCCTGAAGGAACCCGACATGAAGTTCACCCTCTCCCTGCTCACCGCCGCGCTGGCCCTGGTGGGCTGCACCGCGCAGGCCAACGAGGACACCATCCGCAAGAACCTCGGCGCCGCGCTGCCCAAGGACATCAAGCTGGACGAAGTCCGCCAGACGCCGATCCCCGGCCTCTGGGAAGTGCGCATCGGCACCGAAATCCGCTACACCGACGCGAGCGGCCAATACCTGATCGAGGGCGAGATGCTCGACCTCAAGAACCGCCGCAACCTGACGCAGGACCGCATCACCAAGATCACCATGGTGGACTTCTCCACCCTGCCGCTCAAGGACGCCATCGTCTGGAAGAAGGGCGACGGCAAGCGCCGCATCGCCGTCTTCGCCGACCCGAACTGTGGCTACTGCAAGCGCTTCGAGCAGTCGCTGCAGGCGGTCAACAACGTGACGGTCTACACCTTCGTCATTCCCATCCTGGGCGGCGACTCGCCTGACAAGGCCCGCGCCGCCTGGTGCGCCAAGGACAGTACCGCTGCCTGGCGCGACTGGATGGTCAGCGGCGTGACGCTGCCCCGCCCCGACGCCAAGTGTGATGCCAGCGTCATTGACCGCAACGTCGAACTGAGCCGCAAGCTCAAGGTCAACGGCACGCCGGCCATCGTCTTCGAGGACGGCACCCGCGCACCGGGCGCCCTGAGCGCCGACCAGCTCGAGCAGCGCCTGCAGACCCAGACCACCGGCGCGGCCAAGTCCTGATCGATCGGCGCCAGATCGATCGGCACCGCCTCGCGCCACCGACTCTCCTTTGCTCTTTGGATCCATGAACGAACGCACCGTGCTTCCTCCCAACCCCGTCGCGCTGAGACTGGGCTATGCGGGGCTGATTCCCTTTGTGCTGGGCACGATCCTGACCTGGCTCGTCCGCGACGAGGCGCATGTCTACGCCGTCCGGGGCCTGACCAACTATGCGGCGGTGATCGTCTCCTTCCTGGGCGCCATCCACTGGGGCCTGGCCTTCCGGCAATCCATCCCTTCTCCCAGTCCTTATGTCTGGGGTGTGGTGCCGTCGCTGGTGGCCTGGGTCGCCTCGATGATGCAGCCCGATGCCGGACTGGTGGTGCACGGTGTGATGCTGATCGTCTGCTATCTGGTGGACCGTCGCCTCTATCCGGCCATGGGCGCCGGCGCCTGGCTGACGCTGCGCTTCCGATTGAGCGCGGTGGCGGCGCTGTGCTGCTTCCTTGCGGCCCAGGCGACTCTCTTTTGAAGCGCATTGAGCGACCGCTGGCGTGAGCGCCCATCGTCGCCTCGGGGACACCCCCCTCAAATAGAGCGACAGCCGCCCATGCCGGTGTTGATAGGCGCCAAGCCTTGGTAGGCTTGCCTCCATGATCCAGTACCGTATTGCCATCGCAGACCTGCATGCCCACCGCTTCGAGGTGAGCGTGACCGTGCCAGCACCCGCCGCGCGACAGGTGCTCAGCCTGCCCGTCTGGATCCCCGGCAGCTATCTGGTGCGGGAGTTCTCCCGCCATCTCGGACCGGTCACGGCCCGTCAGGGCAGTCGCGAACTCACGCCGCATCAGACGTCCAAGAACCGCTGGGAGTTCGATTGCAACGGCCGCGGCGCCCTGGTGGTGACCTATGCGGTCTATGCCTTCGACACCTCGGTGCGCGCGGCCTTCCTGGATGCACAGCGCGGCTTCTTCAATCCCACCAGCCTGTGCCTGCGGGTGCATGGCAAGGAGTCGCTGGTACATCGGCTGGAGCTGGTGGGACTGCCGGCCGGCTGGGACGTGGCGACCGCCATGACCCGCAGCGACAGCGGGCTGTATGAAGCGGCCGACTACGACGAGCTGGTGGACCATCCGTTCGAGCTGGGCCGCTTCTGGCGCGGCGAGTTCGTGGCGGGCGGAGTGCCCCATGAATTCGTGGTGTCCGGCGCGCTGCCGGTCATGGACGCGGACCGGCTGCTCAAGGACGCACAGCGGATCTGCGAAGCGCAGATGCATTTTTGGCACGGCCCCAAGGGCCGGCCGCCGATGGACCGCTATGTCTTCCTGCTCAATGCCGTGGACGACGGCTATGGCGGCCTGGAGCACCGCGCCAGCACCGCGCTGATCGCGTCCCGCCGCGACCTGCCGCGCCTGGGCCAGCCGGAGATGAGCGACGGCTACGTGAAGCTGCTGGGCCTGATCAGCCACGAGTACTTCCACACCTGGAACGTCAAGCGGCTGCGTCCGGACGTCTTCGCCCGCTACGACTACGACCAGGAGAACTACACCCGGCTGCTGTGGTTCTTCGAAGGCTTCACCTCCTATTACGACGATCTGTTCCTGGTGCGCAGCGGCCTGATCGATGAGCCGCGCTACCTGAAGCTGATCGGCCAGACCTTCACCCAGGTGCTGGGAGCGCCGGGCCGCAAGCATCAGAGCGTGGCCCAGTCCAGCTTCGAGGCCTGGACCAAGTACTACCGCCAGGACGAGAACGCGCCCAATGCGCTGGTGAGCTACTACGCCAAGGGCTCGATGGTGGCCCTGGCGCTGGACCTGACCCTGCGCAGCGCCGAACGCGCCAGCTCGCTGGACGACGTGATGCGCGCCTTGTGGCGCGAGTCCGCCGGCGGTCCGGTGAGCGAGGAACGCATCTTCAGCCGAGTGGCCGAGCTAGGCGGGGAAGCGGTGTCGCAACTGCTGCAGCAATGGGTGGAGGGCTGCGACGACCTGCCGCTGCCGCCGCTGCTGGAGCGCCTGGGCGTGCGCTGGACCCACGACAAGCCCACCCTGGCCCAGCGACTGGGCCTGCGGGTGCAGGACACCGACGCAGGCCTGACCGTCAAGCAGGTGCTGCTTGAAAGCGCGGCGCTGGCCGCGGGCCTGAGTGCCGGCGACGAGATCGTAGCCTGCAACGGCTGGCGGGTGCACAAGCTGGACGACCTGATGCTCACGCTGGACCCGCAGCATCCGCAGGAGCTGCAGCTGCTGGTGGCGCGGGACCAGCGCATGCTCAACCTGACGCTGTCGCTGCCCCTGCAGGACAGCCTGGCGCGGCCGATCTGCCTGGGTGTGTTCGACAAGGCGCCTGCCCGCGCGCAAAGCCTGCGGCGTGCATGGCTGGGGGGCTGAGCCAGCGTCGCACCGCCCTCCTGGCGGCGCTGACGCTGCTGGTGGTGGTGCTGCATCTGGTCCTGCTGGGGGGCGCGCAGCAACTGCTGGGCACCTGGGCGCCGGACACGCCCGAGCCTGACCGGATCCAGGCCGTGTTCGTGCGGGCGCTGCAACCTGCCGCGCCGCCGCCGCCGATGGCCACGCGACCGCGGGGGACGGAAGGCACACCGGGGCCAGAGGCGGTCAAGGTCAAGCCGGGCCTGGCCGCGACCACCGGGGCGCCAGGGACCACACCGTCCCGCCTGTCGCCGCTTGAGACGCCAGCGCCGACGACGCAGGCGCCGCCTGACGCTCTGCAGTCTCCTGGGGCGCTCCAGTTGCCCGAGACGCCGGGCGACTATCAGCCCGGCATGGAATGGCCGCTGTCCACCGAGATGCACTACCAGCTCACCGGCAACTACCGCGGCCCGGTGTACGGCCAGGCGCGGGTGCAGTGGCTGCGAGAGGGCGCGCATTACCAGGTGCATCTGGAAGCGAGCATCGGCCCGTCGTTCGCGCCGCTCATGACGCGTCGGCTGAGCAGCGACGGCATGATCGGCCCGGACGGGCTGATGCCGCGTCGTTTTGACGAAGTCAACGGCGGCCTGGCCGGTGGCAATCGCAAGGTGTCGCTGCTGTTCGACGACGGCGGTGTGGTGCTGGCCAACGGGCAACGGTCGCCGCGGGAGGACAGCACCCAGGACGCGGCCAGCCAGTTCGTGCAGTTGACCTGGATGTTCCTCACCGGGCGTCAGACGGCGCAGCCGGGCTGGCTGGTGCAGCTTCCGCTGGCACTGCCGCGCCGTGTGCATCTGTGGCGCTATGTGGTGCGCGACGCGCTGGAGACCGTGGACACGCCGATGGGCCCGCTGCAGGCCTGGCATGTCGATTCCGACATGACCGACACCTGGGGCGACATGGAGACGGAGATGTGGCTGGCGCCGTCCTTGCAATACCTGCCGGTGCGCATCCGCATCTGGCAGAACCGCAGCAAGGATGCGAGCAGCTACATCGACCTGACGCTGAAGGAAGCGCCGCTGCAGGCGATGCCGGCGGCCGCGCCTGCTTCCTCCCCCGCGTCCGGGTCGGAGTCCGCGTCGGCCAGCGTGGCGGGGCCCTCTGCGTCGCAGGTTGGGCGCTGAGGGCTTGGGCGCAGGCGCCGCTCGTGGCGTAGCATGCCGGCATGTCCGCTCCCCACCAACTCATCCTGTTCGAGCTGTCCATCCAAAGCAGCTACCTGAACAACACCGAAGCCCCGGCCACGGAAGACGCCTTCGACACCATCCAGTTCTTCGCCGCCGAAGGCCGGGCCTGGCGCATCAAGACCTTCGCCACCGACCAGGACGTGCACATCTGGGAGCTGGGTGCGGACGCTGTCGAGGACCTGGTCGAGCTGGCGGTCGGCGACACCGAAGCCCATTACGGCGATGTGCTGGAGGCCGGCTATGTGATGGCGTCCGAGACGGGCCTGGACGGACTGCGCGCCGAGCTCGATGCCCGGGAGCTGCCGGTGAACCTGAAAGAGACCTCCTTCGGCGCCGTGTTCTGGACGCCGCCTGGCTCGCAGTACCGTACGCAGTCGCGGCCGTCGGAGTAGGCCGACCGCTGGACGACCGGCAGGTCGGCGAGGTGGGGAAGGCCTTAGCCGGCCTATAGTTGCCGCCATCAACGACGCCCATGGCGGACCACCGCCCCTCTGGAGACTTGCCCATGACATCCCAGTCGATCACCGACGTGACCTTCGAGAACATCCTGGTGGAGATCGTCGGCAGCGGCGACCGCAAGACCGGTCTGATCCGCCTGAACCGGCCCAAGCAGCTCAATGCGCTGAGCGATCCGCTGATGGACGAGCTGGGCCGTGCGCTGCTGGCCTTCGATGCCGACGACGGCATCGGCTGCATCGTGCTGACCGGCAGCGAGCGCGCATTTGCCGCCGGCGCGGACATCCCCACCATGGCGCCGCACACCTTCATGAGCGCCTTCAAGAGCGGCCTGATCTCCAAGAACTGGGAAACCATCCTGCAGGTGCGCAAGCCGGTGATCGGGGCGGTGGCTGGCTTTGCGCTGGGCGGCGGTTGCGAGCTGGCCATGATGTGCGACTTCATCATCGCCGCCGACACGGCCCGCTTCGGCCAGCCGGAGATCAAGCTGGGCATCATCCCCGGCGCGGGGGGCACCCAGCGTCTGCCGCGTGCGGTCAGCAAGAGCAAGGCCATGGACATGCTGCTCACCGCCCGGATGATGGATGCGGCCGAGGCCGAGCGGGCCGGGCTGGTGTCCCGCGTGGTGCCGGCTGATCAGCTCATGAGCGAAGCGCTGGCGGCGGCGGAGACCATCAATGGTTTCAGCGGTCCGTCCACCATGCTCATCAAGGAACTGGTCAATCTGGCCTACCAGGGCCCGCTGACCGATGGCGTGGCCGTGGAGCGACGCTACTTCCACGCCCTGTTCGGCAGCGACGACCAGCGCGAGGGCATGGACGCCTTCCTGGCCAAACGGGCGCCGTCCTTCAAGCACCGCTGATCCGACGCACCGGGCGGACCTGACGCGCCCGGTGCCTGGCGCACTGGGCGGAGTAGGCGCGCTAGGCGGAGTAGGCGCGCTAGGCGGCGTTGGCGGCCCCGGCGGACCCGGCGCGGCCCCGGCGGGCATGGCCCACCTGATCCTTGACGTCCGCCGGTATCACGCTCCGCCCGGCCGGGCGATTGTTGACGATCCGTGAACGGATCTTTCCACCGCGGCTAGTGTTTCCCCTAGGGGGCGGCGCCTACAGTTCAATCCATGGACGACGCAAGGAGTGCGGAGTCCGGATGAACACCCGAGAGGAACCGCCATGAACAAGTTTTCCGCCACCGCTCTGATCGCCGCTGCCCTGCTGAGCACCGGTGCCGCCTTTGCTGCTGACACCACCACCGCCCCGGCGGCCAAGACCCGCGCCGAAGTGCTGGCCGAGCTGCAAGCCGCCCGTGAATCCGGCGAAATCGCCGCCCTGAGCGCCGAGCAAGCCGGCGTGGGCGCCCTGAGCAACGGCGTCAGCGGCCCGTCCGCCAGCCAGATCGCCGCCAAGAAGGCTGCCGACAAGGCTGCCGTGGCCAAGAAGGGCGCTGCGTCGGAAGGCGTCGCCAGCAAGTAAGCCGGCGCTCACAGCGCAACTGGAGCGCGCTCACCGGTCGGTCACCGGTCACAGGCGCCGCCCGAAGACGCTGCCACCCGCCCAAAAAAGAAAAAGCCGCTGAGGTTCGCCTCAGCGGCTTTTTTGTGGACCTTTGCGGACCGTTCCGACCAGGGTGCAGCTGGGCTGCGCAGCCCGGGGCGGACCCGGTTCAGACCTGCTTCAAACCTGCTTTAGACCCGCCTTAGACCCGCTTCAGCGCCGGGAACAGGATGATGTCGCGGATGGACGGGCTGTCCGTGATCAGCATCATCAGACGGTCGATGCCGATGCCGCAGCCGCCGGTGGGGGGCATGCCGTATTCCAGCGCACGGATGAAGTCGGCGTCAAAGAACATCGCTTCCTCGTCGCCAGCGTCCTTGTTGGCCACCTGGGCCTGGAAGCGGGCCGCCTGGTCTTCGGCGTCGTTCAGCTCGGAGAAGCCGTTGGCGTATTCACGACCTGTGATGAACAGCTCGAAGCGCTCGGTAATTGCCGGGTTGGCGTCCGATGCGCGGGCCAGCGGGGATACCTCCACCGGATAGTCGATGATGAACGTCGGCTCCCAGAGCTTTTCTTCCACCACGGCTTCGAACATGCCGAATTGCAGCTCCGGCAGGCTCCAGTGCTTGGGGGCTTCCTCTCCGTGGTGCTTGAGCTTGTCGCGCAGCACGGCGGCGTCGTCCGCCTCGGCGGCCGTCAGGCCCCCGTGTGCGATCAGCGAGTCCCGCACCGACAGGCGGGCGAAGGGCTTTTCCAGGTCCACCGGCTTGCCGGCGTAGCTGACCACGGCGCTGCCGGTGGCCGCACGCGCGGCATGACGCAGCACTTCCTCGGTGAAGTCCATGAGCTCGTGATGCGTCCAGTAGGCCGCATAGAACTCCATCATGGTGAATTCAGGGTTGTGCCGGACGCTGATGCCTTCGTTGCGGAAGTTGCGGTTGATCTCGAACACCCGCTCGAAACCGCCCACCACCAGCCGCTTCAGATACAGCTCCGGGGCGATGCGCAGGAACATTTCCTGGTCCAGCGCGTTGTGGTGGGTGACGAACGGGCGGGCATTGGCGCCGCCCGGGATCGGGTGCAGCATCGGCGTTTCGACTTCCAGGAAGCCGTTGTCCACCATGAAGCTGCGGATGGACGACACCGCCTTGGAGCGGGCCACGAAGCGGTCCCGGGCCTTGTCGTCGGTGATCAGGTCGACATAACGCTGGCGGTACTTCTGCTCCTGGTCCTGCATGCCGTGGAACTTGTCCGGCAGCGGGCGCAGGCTCTTGGTCAGCAGGCGCAGCGTGGTCACCTTCACCGACAGCTCGCCGGTGCGGGTGCGGAACAGCGTGCCTTCGGCGCCCAGGATGTCACCCAGGTCCATGTGCTTGAAGGCGTTGTAGACCTCCTCGCCCAGCGCGTCCTTGGAGAGGAACAGCTGGATGCGGCCGGTGGCGTCCTGCAGCGTGGCGAAACTCGCCTTGCCCATGATGCGCTTGAGCATCATCCGGCCGGCGACGCTGACCGGGACGGCCTTGGGCTCCAGCGTCTCGTTCGGCTCCTCGCCGTACTGCGACTGCAGCGGCTGGGCACGGTGCTGGGGCTTGAAATCGTTCGGGAAGGCGGCTTTGCCCTCAGCCTTGGCCTTGGCGCGGATGCCGGCGAGTTTCTCGCGGCGCTCGGCGATCAGTTGGTTCTCGTCTTGGGCAGGCTGGGCCTGTGCATCGGGCGCGGGGGAGGGGGCGTGGGGCTGGCTCATCATGAACTCGTTGAAGCTGGCGGCATTTTAAGTGGTCATAGGCCCTTAAAATTTGCCGCTTGGCCCGTCCGTCGGCATTTGGTCGCCTGGCGGGCCCCTTGATGGACTGTTCCAGACCCCGGAAGGGTCTGTTTCGATCTTGTTCGTGCGTGCCTGGCGCTGTCGTCGCAGGCGTGCGCGGTATTCGTCGCGTTGTGGCGTCGCGTTGTGTCGTCGATTGTGCTGTTTATGCCTCAGTTCCCCATCCTGGACCGCAAGATCCGTGTCGCCCTGGTCGGCTGTGGCCGCATCTCCAAGAATCACCTGGAAGCGCTGGGCCGCCATCAGGACCGGGCCGAACTGGTCGCCGTCTGCGACAACCGCCCCGAAGCGCTGACCGAGGCCATGGCCCAGACCGGCGTGCCGGGCTTCGACTCGCTCGACGCCTTGCTGGCCGGCAGCAACGCCGATCTGGTGGTGCTCTCCACCCCCAGCGGGCTGCATGCCCAGCAGGCCATCACCGCCGCCCGGGCCGGCCGTCATGTGCTGAGCGAAAAGCCCATGGCCACCAAGTTCGACGAAGGCCAGGCCATGGTGCGCGCCTGCCGGGATGCGGGCGTGAAGCTGTTCGTGGTCAAGCAGAACCGCCTCAATGCCACGGTGCAACTGGTGAAAAAGGCGCTGGACCAGGGCCGCTTCGGCCGCATCTTCATGAGCACCGTCAATGTGTTCTGGACCCGCCCGCAGAGCTATTACGACGCTGCCCGCTGGCGCGGCCGCTGGGACATGGACGGCGGCGCCTTCATGAACCAGGCCAGCCACTATGTGGACCTGCTGGACTGGCTGGTCGGCCCGGTGGACAACGTGCATGCCTACACCGGCACGCTCGCCCGCGACATCGAGGCCGAGGACACCGGCGTGATGAGCCTGCGCCTGCGCCACGGGGGCCTGGCCAGCATCAACGTCACCATGCTGACCTATCCGCAGAATCTCGAGGGCTCGATCACCATCCTGGGGGAGAAGGGCACCGTCAAGATCGGCGGCACGGCGGTCAACAAGATCGAGCACTGGGCCTTCGACACGCCCCATCCCGACGACGAGCTGGTGAAAAACGCCAGCTACGAGACCACCAGCGTCTACGGCTTCGGCCATGCCGCCTACTACGACAACGTCCTGCAGACCCTGCGCGGTGAAGCCCACGCCCAGGTGGACGGCTACGAAGGCCTGCGCTCGCTGGAGCTGCTGATCGCCTGCTACCGCAGCGCCCGCGACGGCCAGCGGGTCGGCCTGCCGCTGGTGTTCTGAGTCATGAGCTTCTGGAAGCATGAATCGGCCGTGGTGGATGACGGCGCGCAGATCGGCGAGAACACCAAGGTCTGGCATTTCAGCCACGTCTGCGCGGGAGCGCGCATCGGCGCGGACTGCTCGCTGGGGCAGGGCGTGTTCGTCGGCAATGACGTGAGCATCGGCCGCAATGTGAAGATCCAGAACAACGTGTCGGTCTACGACGCGGTCACGCTGGAGGACGATGTCTTCTGCGGCCCGTCCATGGTCTTCACCAATGTCTACAACCCCCGCTCGGCCGTCCCGCGCAAGAACGAATACCGCCGCACGCTGGTGCGCCGCGGCGCGACGCTGGGGGCCAACTGCACCATCGTCTGCGGCACCACGCTGGGTGAATATTCGTTTGTCGGCGCCGGCGCGGTGGTCAAGGGCGATGTGCCGCCCCATGCGCTGATGGTGGGCGTGCCCGCCCGCCAGATCGGGTGGATGAGCCGCCACGGCGAAAAACTCGACCTCCCGGTGTCCGGCGAGGGCCGCGCCACCTGCCCCGGCAGCGGCGAGGTGTACGAACTCAACAAGGACGGCCTGCACCGGGTGCAGCCGCTGGAGCCCCAGGCATGAGCCTTCCTTTCATCGATCTCAAGTCGCAGTACGCCGCGCTCAAGACCTCCATCGACGCCCGCATCCAGGCGGTGCTGGACCATGGCCAGTACATCATGGGGCCGGAGGTGCAGGAGCTGGAGCACAAGCTGGCGGCTTTTGTCGGCGTGAAGCACTGCATCACCGTGGCCAGCGGCACCGAGGCGCTGCTGATCGCGCTGATGGCGCTGGACCTGCAGCCCGGCGACGAGGTCATCACCTCCCCGTTCACTTTCGCCGCCACGGCGGAGGTGATCGTGCTGCTGGGCGGCGTGCCGGTGTTTGTCGACATCGAGCCCGACACCTGCAACATCGACGCCCGCCTGATTGAAGCGGCCATCACGCCGCGGACGCGGGCCATCATGCCGGTCAGCCTGTATGGGCAGGTGCCGGACATGGACGCCATCAATGCCATCGCGGCGCGGCATGGCCACATCCCCGTCATCGAGGACGCGGCGCAGAGCTTTGGGGCCAGCTATCGCGGTGGTGCATCGGCTGGTCCGACGGCTGGTGCGACGACTGGTGCATCGGCAGGCGCAGGCGCCCAAGCCTCCGCCCCGTCCTCCGCCGTGTCAGCTGCTCAGTCACCTGCACAGTCACCCACTTCCGCGCGCCGCTCCTGCGGCCTCTCCACCTGGGGCGCCACCAGCTTCTTCCCCAGCAAGCCGCTGGGCTGCTATGGGGACGGCGGCGCGCTCTTCACCAACGATGACGCCCTGGCCCAGGCCGCCCGCGAGATCCGCGTGCACGGACAAAGCCAGCGCTACACCCACACCCGCGTCGGCGTGGGAGGCCGCATGGACACGCTGCAGTGCGCGGTCGTGCTGGGCAAGCTGGAGCGCTTCGACTGGGAAATCCAGCAGCGCCTGACGCTGGGCGACCGCTACCAGCAGTTGCTGGCCGACCTGCCGCTGCAGCGCCTGGCGGTGCGACCGGACCGGGACTGCGTCTGGGCCCAGTTCACCGTGCAGGTCGATCATCGCGAAGCGGTGATCCAGCACCTGAAGGCGGCCGGCATTCCGACGGCCATCCACTATCCCCGCCCGCTGCATCGCCAGGCGGCCTATGCGGACCGCTGCCGGGTGCCGGCACCACTGCCGCATGCCGAGTCGGCGGCCACGCGGGTGATGAGCCTGCCGATGAGCCCGGACCTGACCGAGGCCCAGCAGGACGAGGTGGTCGCGGCCCTGCGCCTGGCACTGGCCGACACGCAGGGCGCGCCCGCATCCGGGACCCTGACCGCGTCCGCGTCCGTTTCTGCTTCCGCGTCCGCGTCCGGCACGGCAACGCCCCCCACCGCCGCGCCCGTGCGCACCGCCTGATCCCATGCTGCGTGCCACGCTGACCCTGCTGGCCGGCGGCGCCCTGGCGCAGCTGTTGCCGCTGCTGCTGGGGCCGTGGATCACGCGGTTGTATTCGCCGATCGAGTTCGGTCACTTCAGCCTGGTGTGGACGGTGGCGACCAATGTGGCCGTGGTGGGCTGCGCCCGCTATGAATTCGCCCTGCCGCTGGAGAAGGACGTCACCCACGCGGCCCGCCTGATGGCGCTGTGCCTGCGCGTGCTGCTGGCCGTCACCCTGGCCAGTGCGCTGATCGGCTGGGCCTGGGCCACCTGGCAGGACCTGGACCTGGCGCTGTGGCTGGGCCTGGCGGTACTGTCCGGCGCGCTGGCGCAGGCGATGACGATGTGGGCCACCCGCGCCAGCGCCTTCGGTGCGCTGGCCGCGGCACGGCTGGTCCAGTATGGCGGCGCCGCGCTGCTGCAAGTGGCCCTCGGACTGGCGGCCTTCGGCGCCGTCGGGCTGCTGCTGGGCCCGATCCTTGCGGGCCTGGCCGCCGCCGTGTGGCTGGCCACGGTCGCTCGGCCGGTGAACGGCTGGCGGTCGCTCGGTGCGATGAACCTGGCCGATCTTCGCGACATGGCCCGTCGCCACAGGGACTTTCCGCTGCTCAATACCCCGCATGCCTTTGCCGGCGCGCTGCAGGACAGTGTGGCCCTGCTGCTGCTGGCCCGTCTGGCCGGCGACGCCTCTGCTGGCTACTGGGCCCTGGCCCTGCGCTACCTGAAGGCGCCGGCGGGCCTGGTGGGCGGGGCGCTGTCGCAGACCTTGTATCCGCGTCTGGTGGCGGCCCGGTCTCCGGAAGAAGCACTGCGGCTGGTGCGACAGGCCATGGCGGCGCTGGCGGCCTTCGCCGTGCCGCTGGCGGCGGTGCTGACCGTCTGGGGCCCGTCGCTGTTCTCCTGGGCTTTTGGCGAACGCTGGCAGGATGCCGGCGCACTGGCGCGGGCGCTGGCCCCGTATGTCGCGGTGCATTTCATTGCCTCGCCGCTGTCGGTCACCACCATGGCCTGGCAGGCCCAGCGCTGGGCGCTGCGCCTGGCGCTGGTGGGCCAGGTGGCCTTTGTGGCCGGCCTGTACCTGGGCCTGGTGCAGGGCGGCCTGATCGGCGCGGCCTGGGGCGTCTCGGCCACGATGGCGCTGTACTTCGGTTATTACTTCTGGTCGCTGGCGCACTGGAAACACAAGGACGGACTCTTCGCCACATGAAAGCAAGCCTGCGACGAAGGCTCTGGCAGCCGGTCAAGATGCTGGTTTCGCGCCTGTGGGGCACCCGCATGGTGGGCGGCTTCGTGCGCGGTGACGGCACCTGGCTGCCCCACACGCGCCTGAGCAACACCACCGTCGTCTTTGCCCGCGAGCGCCTGGACGTGGGCGACCATGTGTTCATCGGCCACTTCAGCGTGCTGGATGCGACCTACGGCCTGCGCATCGGCGAGGGCTGCCAGATCGGCTTCTTCACCGGCATCTTCACCCATTCCAGCCATGCGGCCATCCGGCTGTACGGGCGCGAGTACGTGCGTGTGCCGGAGAAAAAGGCCTACTTCACCGCCCCGGTGGACATTGGCGACTACTGCTTCGTCGGCGCCCATGCGACGCTGCTGCCTGGCACACGGCTGGGTCGCGGCTCCATCGTGTCGGCCTACAGCCTGGTGAGCGGGGAACATCCGGACTTCGCCATCCTGGCCGGGCAGCCGGCCAAGGTCGTGGGCGACACCCGCCGCATGGACGAGCGTCTGCTGCGCGAGCATCCGGAGCTGATGCCCTTTTACGAAGCCTGGGCCGGGGGCCTGCCTGGCGCGCTCATGGCGGCGGACGCAGCGGCTGAAACGGTTGCACCGCCGATGCCATCTCCGACCGCGCCCACCTCCACTGCGCGTTCCGGCCCGTCTTCCGCTTCGCCCACCACGCCTTCCTCATCCCCATGAGACTTGTCCTGATCGGTGACGGAGAAAGTCCGCATCTCCTGAAGTGGGCCCGTGCCCTGGTGGACCAGGTCGAGCTCTGGGCCGCCTCCACCCGCGGCTTTGCGCCCGAGTTCAGCTTCCTGATTCCGGAAGACCGCCGCCTGGCCCTGGACACCCGTCCCGACCACGGCGGTGGCAACCTGGCCGTCATCAAGCAGTTGCCCCGCCTGGGCCAGTGGCTGGCCAAGGTCGATGCCGATTGGCTGCATCCCCACTACCTCACCTCCCACGGCACGCTGGCCTGGGCGGCGCGCAAGGGCTGGCGGCTGCGGGCCCGCATCGTGGGCTCCGCCTGGGGCAGCGACATCCTGGTCACGCCCAACCAGGGCTGGGGCTACCGCTGGCTGACGCGCCAGGTGCTGCAGGCCTGCACGCTGACCACCTCCGACTCCGAGCACATGGCGCAGCGCATGCGCGAGCTGGGCGCGGGCGAAGTCATGACCTTCCCGTTCGGACTCGAGGCCCTGCCCAAGCAGAACGTGCGCAAGCAGCCCTGGCTGTTCTACGCCAACCGCGGCCTGGAGCCGATCTACCGCCCGCACCGCGTCATCGAGGCCTTTGCCGTGGTGGCCGCGCAGCAGCCGGCGGCCCGCCTGCTGGTGGCCAACGATGGCTCGCTCCGCGCCGCGCTTGAAGATCAGGTGCGCAGCCTGGGCCTTGCCGATCGTGTTGAATTCCTGGGCCGGCTCGATGCCGTCGCGCAAGGTCGCCACTACGCCCACGCCCGCTGGTTTTTGAGCCTGCCGGAGAGTGATTCGGTCTCCGTCTCGGTGATCGAGGCCATGGCCCATGAATGTCTGCCGGTGCTGTCCGACCTGCCCGCCAACCACGAGTTGCTGGGCGAGGGGCGCCACGGCTTGATCCTGTCCGACCAGGACGCGCTGACGGGCCTGCCGGCGCGTCTGGACGCCCTGGTGAACGATGCCCACATCGATGCGATGGGCGCGGCCAACCGGGCCTGGGTGGCGCACAACGCCCTCTTCGGCCCGGCGGTGAAGCGCTTCGTGGCTCGACTCAACGCCCTATGAAGCTGCTTCTCATCAATCATTACGCCGGCTCGCCCAAGCACGGCATGGAATTCCGCCCCTTCTACCTGGCCCGCGAGTGGGTGAGGGCGGGGCATCAGGTGCTGATCCTGGGGGCGTCCTACTCCCACGTGCGCACGCTGCAGCCGGACCCGGGCAGCGCACAGCTCAGTGGCGTCTCCTACCACTTCTACGACACGCCCGAGTACGAGGGCAACGGCTTCGGCAGGGTCAAGAACATCTGGTCCTTCTGCCGGCAGGTCTGGAAGGACGCGGACATTCTGGCGCGGGAATTCGAGCCGGATGTGGTGATCGCCTCCAGCACCTATCCGATGGATGTGTGGGTGGCGCGACGCGTGGCGCGGCTGGCAAAGGCCAAGCTGGTCTACGAGGTGCACGACCTGTGGCCGCTCTCTCCGATCGAGCTGTCGGGCATGTCGCCCCGGCATCCGTTCGCGATGCTGTGCCAGAAGGCGGAGAACGACGCCTACCGGGATGCGGACGTGGTCGTGTCCATGCTGCCCAAGGTGCATCAGCACATGGCCGCGCACGGCCTGGACCTGAAGAAGCTGCACATCGTCCCCAACGGCATCACGCTGGATGAATGGCAGGGGCGCGGCGAGCCGCTGGATGCGGCCATCCAGGCGCACCTGGCCACGCAGCGGGCCGCGGGCCGCACGGTGGTGGGATATGCCGGCTCCATGGGACAGCCCAATGCGCTGGATGTGCTGCTGGATGCGGCCAAGCGGCTCAAGGACAGCCCGATGGCCTTTGTGCTGGTGGGCGGCGGCCATGAGCGGGCGCGGCTGGAGGCCCGCGTGCGGGACGAGGGCCTGACCCATGTGAGCCTGTTCCCGCCGGTGCCCAAGGCCCAGATCCCGACGCTGCTGCAGGGCTTCGACATCGCCTACATCGGCTGGCAGCGCACGCCCATCTATCGTTTCGGCATCGCGCCCAACAAGCTGATGGACTACATGATGGCGCAGCGCCCGGTGCTGCATTCGGTCGACGCCGGCAACGATCCGGTGGCTGAAGCCGGTGCCGGCCTGACTGTTCCGCCGCAGGATCCTCAGGCCGTGGCCGACGGCCTGCGCCAGTTGGCCAGCCTGCCGGCCGCGCAGCGTGAGATCATGGGCCGCAACGGGCGGGACTTCGTAATGAAGCATCACACCTATCCGGTGCTGGCGCAGCGCTTCATCGAGGCGGTGTCGGGGTGAGGGCGGCTTGAAGTCCGTCATCACTCCCGCCGATCACGCTCGCATCCGGCCGCAGTCGTCGCTCGTTTCGCCTTAGCCACCCATCCACCCGCCCCCCATGCCCCAGGATCAGGAACTCCAGGCCATTGCCCAGCGGTATGCCCGGCGCGAAGAGCGCCTGGGCGGGCTTGAACGCTACAGCCTGCTGCGGCCGGAGGTCTGGCAGATGCTGCATGAGCGGCAGGCCCAGCAGTTGCGGCTGCTGGCAGCGCGGGCCGGCCGCCTCGGCCCCGTGGCCGACTGGCGCCTGACCGAGGTGGGCTGCGGCGCCGGTGGCAACCTGATGGACATGCTGCGCATCGGCCTGCGGCCGGAGCACCTGACCGGCATCGAACTGCTGCCGGAGCGCTTTGAAGCCGCCCGGGCCACGCTGCCGGGCGCCGTGCGCCTGCTGGCCGGCGATGCGTCTCAGGCCGACATCGAGGCGGGCAGCCAGCATCTGGTCATGCAGTCCACCGTGTTCTCGTCCATCCTGGACGACGCCCTGCAGCAGCGGCTGGCGCAAGCCATGTGGCGCTGGGTCCGGCCGGGGGGCGCGGTGCTCTGGTATGACTTCATCGTCGACAATCCGCGCAATCCGGATGTGCGGGGCGTTCCGGTGCGGCGGATGCGTGCGCTGTTTCCGCAGGGACAGGCCACGATCCGGCGGGTGACGCTGGCGCCGCCGCTGGCGCGCGCGGCCTGCCGGCTGCATCCGGCCACTTACCGCATGCTCAACCTGGTGCCGCTGCTGCGCACCCATGTCCTGGCCCTTATCGAGAAACCGGCCGATCCCACGGCCTGACCGTCTCCAACACCGATTCCAACCATGACTGAGAAACTCCCCTTCCTGCCCTTCGCACTGCCCGAGATCGGCGAGGAAGAGATTGCCGAAGTGGTGGACACCCTGCGCAGCGGCTGGGTGACGACCGGCCCCAAGGCCAAGCGCTTCGAGCAGGCCTTTGCCGAATTCCTGGGAGAGCCGCAGATCGAATGCGTGGCGGTGAACTCGGCCACCGCGGGCCTGCACCTGGCGCTCGAAGCCCTGGGCATCGGCCCTGGCGACGAGGTGATCACCACCACCCACACCTTCACCGCCACCGCCGAGGTGGTGCGCTACCTGGGCGCGGACGTGGTGCTGGTGGACATCGACCCCAAGACGCTGAACATCGCCATCGACCAGATCGAGGCGGCCATTACGCCGCGTACCCGGGCCATCATCCCGGTGCACTATGCGGGCTTGGCGGTGGACATGCTGTCGCTGCTGGACATTGCCCGCAAGCACGGGCTGAAGGTGGTGGAAGACGCGGCCCATGCGCTGCCCACCACGCTGGAGAAGGAGCTGATCGGCACCATGGGCAGCAATGCCACCGTGTTCAGCTTCTATGCCAACAAGACCATGACCACCGGCGAGGGCGGCATGCTGGTGACGCGGGATGCGGAACTGGCCAAACGCGCGCGGATCATGCGACTGCACGGCATCAACCGCGACGCCTTCGACCGTTTCACCGCCAAGGTGCCGAGCTGGTATTACGAGATCGTCGCGCCCGGCTTCAAGTACAACCTGACCGATATCGCCGCGGCCCTGGGCCTGCATCAGCTCAAGCGGCTGCCGGCCTTCCAGCAGCGCCGCGAGCAGATCGCGCAGCGCTACTTCGAGGCGCTGGCCGACCTGCCGCTGATCCTGCCGCCGCAGCCGGTGGAAGGGGACACGCACAGCTGGCATCTGTTCGTGCTGCGCCTGTCGGACGAGGCGGAGGTCAGCCGCGATGAATTCATCGAGCGCATGTTTGCCCAGGGCATTGGCTGCAGCGTGCATTACGTGCCCCTGCACCAGCATCCCTACTGGCGCGAGCGCTACGGCCTGACGGCCGAGCGATTCCCGCATTCGCAGAAGGCCTACGAGCGGACCGTGACCATCCCTCTCTACACCGCCATGACCGATGCGGACGTCGAGCGGGTGATTGCCGCGGTGCGCCAGAGCCTGGGTGCCGCTTGAGGCCCGCATGGGAAAGCGACTGTTCGATGTGATCTGTTCCGGCCTGGGCCTGCTGCTGCTCAGCCCGGTGCTGCTGTTGGTGGCGGTGTGGATCAAGCTCGACTCCCCCGGCCCGGTGATGTTCCGCCAGGAGCGGGTGGGGCGCTTTGGCCGGACCTTCCTCATCCACAAGTTCCGCACCATGCGGGTGGATGCGCCCGCGCTGGGGCCGCAGATCACCATCGGCGCGGACCCGCGCATCACCCGCAGCGGCCAGTTCCTGCGCGCCAGCAAGCTGGACGAGCTGCCGCAGTTGTGGGACGTGCTGCGCGGTGCGATGAGCCTGGTGGGGCCGCGGCCGGAGGTGCCGCGTTACGTGGCGCTGTATCCGGCGGACCTGCGCGAGGTGGTGCTGTCGGTGCGGCCGGGCATCACCGATCCGGCGTCGCTGAGCTTTCGCAACGAAAGCGAACTGCTGGCCCGCGCGGCCGACCCCGAGCGCGAGTATGTGGAAGTGGTGATGCCGGCCAAGCTGAGGCTGGCGGCGGACTACGTGCGCCAGGCCAGCCTGGTGACCGATGTGCGACTGATCTTCGCCACGCTGGGCGTGCTGCGCCGATGAACCCTGCAGGCCCTTTCCCCATGAAGCCCCTGGCCTCGACACGAGACTGCTGACGATGAACTGGTTGTCCCTGGATGCCTTCCTGACGCGCATCCGTCCCTATCGCGAGACCCTGGCCCTGGGCCTGGACATGGTGGCGGTGGCGCTGGCGTGGCAGGCGACCTATCTGTTCCGGCTGGGGTTTGAACGCTGGTTCAGCGCGCGGCCCGGGTATGACGGCTGGGTGATGCTGGGTGTGGTCGCGGTGTATGGCTTGCTGCTGTGGCTGCTGCGGGTGCCCAAGGGCATGTGGCGGTTCTCCGGCTTTGGGGAGGTCAAGCGTCTGGCGGCGGTGTGCGTGACGGCGGGCCTGACCGCCGCGGTGGTGGTGCTGATGGCGCAGCTCACGGCGGTGCCACGCGCCGTGCTGGCGCTGCATCCGGTCTTCACGCTGATGGCGCTGGCGATGATGCGCATGGGCTACCGCATGCTCTACGAGCACATGCGCAGCCGCATCAGCGGCAGTGCGCTGGAGCAGCGCCGCGCGCTGGTCATGGGCGCCGGCGATGCGGGCCGGCTGCTGGTGGCCGGCATCCAGCACCAGGCGGGGTGGGTGGTGGTCGGGTATCTGGACGACGCGCCGGAGAAGCGCGGCGCCCGGGTCGGCGGCGTGCCGGTGCTGGGCACCTTGCAGGAGGCGACGCGGTTTGCGGACCTGCACGGCATCACCCATGTGATCGTGGCCATGCCGGCGGCCAGCGCGGTGGAGCGGCGGCGTGCACTGGCCCTGGCCGGCCAGACCTCTCTGCCGGTGCTGACGGTGCCCAGCAGCGAGGAACTGCTGGCCGGCCGGGCAGTGAACCAGGTGCGGGACATCGAGCCCGAAGACCTGCTGGGCCGCGAGCCGGTGCAACTGGATGAGAACGGCATCAGCGACTGCATCAGCGGCAAGACGGTGCTGATCACCGGCGCCGGCGGCTCGATCGGATCGGAGCTGTGCCGGCAGGTGGCGCGTTATGGTCCGTCGCGCCTGGTGCTGCTGGAGCTGAGCGAGTTTGCGCTGTATTCGATCGAGCAGGAGCTGAGCGAGAAATTCCCGCACCTGCCGCTGGTGCGCCTCATCGGCGATGTGAAGGACCTGCCGCATCTGCGCTTCGTGATGCAGAAGCAGCGGCCGCAGGTGGTGTTCCATGCGGCGGCCTACAAGCATGTGCCGCTGATGGAGGAAGAGAACGCCTGGGCGGCCCTGCGCAACAACACGCTGGGGACGTACCACGCCTGCGTGGCGGCCGCTGAAGCGGGGGCGGAGCGGTTTGTGCTGATCAGCACCGACAAGGCGGTGAATCCGACCAATGTGATGGGCGCCACCAAGCGGGCGGCCGAGCTGGTGATCAGCCACATGGCGGCGCAAGGGCACGGCACCAAGTTCATGGCGGTGCGCTTTGGCAATGTGCTGGGGTCCAGCGGCAGCGTGATCCCGAAGTTCAAGGAACAGATTGCCAAGGGCGGCCCGGTGACGGTGACGCACCCGGACATCATCCGCTACTTCATGACGATTCCAGAAGCGGCCCGTCTGGTGCTGCAGGCCGCGGCCATCGGGGAGTCCGGTCAGGTGATGGTGCTGGACATGGGCGATCCGGTGAAGATCGTCGACCTGGCTCGCGACATGATCCGGCTGGCCGGGCGCAGCGAGCAGGACATCGGCATCCGGTTCACCGGGCTGCGGCCGGGGGAGAAGCTCTATGAGGAGCTGATCGCGGATGCGGATACGACCTTGGCGACGCAGGTGCCTCGCGTCCGGATCGCGCGGCTGGGGGACCTGGCGGCGGATGGGGCGGTGGTGGAGTGGGTGAGGGCCGCTGCGGGGGGGCAGGAGTGGTCGAGGGAGACGGTGGTGGAAGGGTTGAAGCGGTTCCTTCCCGAGTACCGAGGTAATGTGTCGGGCGCCTGACTGATAATGACCGGATGATGACGGTCACCAGAAACCGTCACGCATTGCCCGGACGCTCTTCTGAGGTCCCGCGTTTCCTCGGAACTGCCTTCCATGAATCAACCAATCAGCTCAACGGCGGGTTTTGCCGGCGGCGCCAGTGCTGCGCGTTTCCGGAATGTCATCAGCCCTTCGGCCTGGCTCTATGTGGTCGGTCTGAACGTCGCGCTGCAGTTGCCCTTCTGGGTGCTGAAGAACTTCTACAGCTTCCAGCGCCCCATCTTTAATGAAGACCTGATGCTGGCCATTCTGGTCTTTTCCATCAGCGCCCGCCTGGGCTGGTTGGTGCTCGCGGCAGCTCTGTTGGTGGATGTGGTCCGCATCGCATCGCTCAACTACCACTTCCTGAACGTCGCCGACTTTATCGGCTCGGTCCGGTTCCTCAGCATGATGGACCTGGCGCCCTTCGTGACGTGGGCAGCTTTCGCGATGCTCTTCATGGGCGCGCTGTATCTGCTGACGCTGCTGCAGTTGCTCAAACGCTGGCGAGCCCCGATGGCCGCGATCCAGATCGCCTTGATCGCAGGGGTGTTGCTGGCCGACGGCCTGAACGGATCGATGCAAATGGCCGGGATCGGCCAGGACAAGCTGCGTGAGCCGTACAACGTGGGCGGAAGCCCCGTATGGAACCTCTACAAGATGCAGCAGGCAGTGTCGCCGCAAGCGAAGGGCTTGCAGCCGATTCCCTCCCATGCACGGGACAGCATTTTGCAGTGGCACGCGACGCACCCCTCCAGCAGCGTCTTGCTGGTGCTGGTGGAGTCCATGGGGCAGCCGGTCAGCCCGTCACTGAAAGATTGGCTGATGCGGCAGATTCAGTCGCCCGCTTTGTTGCAGCGCTGGACGCTGACGTCGGGCAAGGAGCGATTCTCGGGCTCCACCACGCACGGTGAACTCCGGGTGCTCTGCGGGCTGGACGGCGCTTACGACATGCTGGATACCAACAAAAGCCGCGATTGCCTGCCGCATCAACTTGGCGCTGATCAATTCGTTGCCGTGGGCTATCACGGGTTTCAGCTGTCCATGTTTGACCGAAACCGGTGGTGGGCGGTGGCCGGCTTGCAAGCGCACCACTTCGACTATCAACAGAGCGCGTCCCAGGTCAAGGATTGCCACGCGGTATTCAACGGCATTTGCGACCAGGAGGTGCTCCGTACCGCGCTTCAAACGGTCCAGAAACCTCGGCGCTTGGCTTACGTGGTCACCCTGGACACGCACCTGCCGCTCTCCACGGGCTCGGAGCCGCAGAGTCCGCAACTGGCCGGGTTATGTGCCCGCGCCGAAGTGAGCGCGGCCAGCTGTGCTTTGGTCGGTCAGTTGGGCGCCCTTCTGCGGGGTATGGCCACCCAACTAGAGGACAGCGACGCAACGCCGTATGTCGCCATCGTGGGAGACCATGCGCCGCCCTTCATCCGAACGGAGGACCGTCAGGCATTCCTGGCGCAAGAGGTTCCGTTCATCCTGCTGGAGCCGCGCGACACGCCCCTGCACGAACCAATACCGAAGGCCCCCTGAGGACAGCCAGCCGCCTGAGCCGTCCTCATGGGCACTCGTCACTCGAGGCCGGTGATTTTGATGTCGTTGTTGCAGAGGGTCTTCATGACCATGTGACCGAACATCAGATGGATGTCCTCGCACATCTGCATGTCGAAAGACGGCACCAGGATATGGTGTTTGGCCAGCGGCAGCAGTTTGCCGCCGTCATAGCCCACCACGGCCAGCGTGTCGGCACCATGTGCGTTCGCATACTCCACTGCCTTCACCACGTTGGGCGAATTGCCACTGCCGCTGATGGCGATGACGAGGTCGCCTTCGTCCATCATCGACTTGAGCTGCCCCGCGAATACTTCGTCGTAGGAGAGGTCGTTCGCAAAGGCGGTGATCGCGCCAATGTTGTCGCACAGCGAGATGCCGCGGAACTTCCGGCCAGTGGCCAGATTGATCATCTTGTTCCAGTCGGTGATGTAGTGCGACGCGGTGGATGCGCTGCCGCCGTTGCCACAGGTGAAGATCTTCTTGCCCGCATCGAACTTGCTTCGGATGAGGTCAACGCCCGCCTGGAACTGGTCCAGGTTCATCGAGCTGGCGACCTTCGCATGAGCCGCGAAGTAATTGGCAACGGTGAAGGGAGTAGTCATGAGGATTCGATTCAGGCAGCAGGTTGATAGAACACGATCTGGGCACCTGTACGGTCAAAGTTGAACTTCACCGGCAGCAGATCGGACAACGCGGCGGTAATGGCCGCATGGGTGTGGGGCGGAGCAAAGAACATCATGAAGCCGCCATTGCCGGCGCCCAGCAGCTTGCCGCCAAGCGCGCCGTGGCGCCTTCCCGCTTCGTACCAGCCGTCAATCTGAGGGTCGCTGATACCGGCCGACAACTGGGTCTTCAGACGCCAATTCTCGTCGAGGATGGTCCCAAAGTGGTCGAGCGTTCCCGACTCGAGCTCGGTCTTGAGGTCAAAAGCCAGCTGAACCATGCGGCGCATCAGCGCCTTGCGGTCGGGCAGTGCCAAGGCTTTGGATTGTTGCGCCAGCACCGCGGACGCGCTGCGGGTGCGGCCGGTGAAGAACACGAGCGTCGAATCTTCCAGCGTCTTGAGCAGCGCGGGGCTGCAGATGACCGGGTCTACCGAGACGGCCTCGTCGGGATGGAAGCGGATGAGGTTCAAGCCTCCGAACGCGGCCGCATACTGGTCCTGCTTGCCGATGGGCTCGCCACAGCGGTCAATCTCGATCTCGCAGGCCTGACGCGCCAGCGTCGCCTTGGAGGCGAACTGGTTCTTGTAGGCATACAGCGCATTGAGCAGGCCCACGGTGTAGCTGCTGGACGATCCCAAACCGGAACCCTTGGAGGGAATGTCGGCCATGGACGCGATCTCGATACCACCGGGGATGTCCAGCAGCTGCAAGGCTTCCCGCACCAGCGGATGAGCCACTTGCGCCGGCGTGTCGACCTCCTCGGTCTGGTTGTAGCTCAAGCGAATACGGCCGTCGAACTTGGGGTTGACGGCGATGTACATGTACTTGTCGATGGAGGTCGACAGCACGGCGCCCAGTTCTTCCCGGTAGAAGGCGGGCATGTCACTGCCACCGCCGACGTAGCTCATGCGCAGGGGAGTCTTGCTAAGAATCATGACAGGCTGGTCGTGGTCGAAAGATGATGCGTGGCCTGGCTGGCGCTGGCGCGCACGACCGGGATTTCGTCGCGTTCACGGGAATCCAGGCGATGTTGAAGATCAGCGTCGTTTTCGCCGCGCCACAGGTAGTCGGCACTCAGGCGGGAGCGACGCTCCGTGTCGGGAAGATCCAGGAAGACGCGAACATCCGCCAGGGCATTCAGTTCCGGATCCATCAAGGCAGGAACGCCTTCGACGATCACCAGGTCCTCAGGGCCGATCGACACCTGGCGGCCGGGCAGCACTTCGCGACTTTTCCGCGCATACGTCGGAACCTGCACGAGGTGCCGGACATTGGAAGCCAGGACCGGCAGCAGGGCGGCCTTGAACGCTTGCAGGTCGTAGCGTTGCAGCACGCCACTGCCTTCCACACGCTCGCCGGCTTGACGCAGCCATCCATCCAGGGACAGCACATGCACCGCCGTGCGAGCATCCCGCAGTTGCTCCGCCAGCAGTCGGGCCGTGGACGACTTTCCGGCGCGGGCGGGGCCGGCGATCAACACCAGACGCGCACTGGCCGCGGCGGCACTGACGGGCAGCAGCCGACGGGACAGGGTGGGATGGCCGTCCAGAATCCAATGCACCGCAGCGGAGAGGTCCGGCATGACATAGTCCGCCTCGACGTCGTATTTCGCGTCCAGGCCGGCGTGTCCGGTGCGCACCAGCACGGTCCGAAGGCCTGCGCGTTGCCCGGCCAACAGGTCCCCTGTGGTGTCGCCGATCATCCACGACTGACCCCGGTCAATCGACAGCTCCCGCACGGCGCGATCGATCATGCCGGTGCGCGGCTTGCGGCAGTCACAGTCGATCTTGAGCGCTGGAACTTCGCCGGGGAAGCCTTTGTCCGGATGGTGCGGGCAGAGGTACATCCGGTCCAGGTAGGCCTTGCTGGCTCCGAGTTGATGGTCCAGCACCGCATGGATGCGCTCGAGTTCTGACCAGGTCACGTCCCCTCGCGCCACGACCGGCTGGTTGGTCACCCCCACCGCCAGGACCCCCGCGCGATTGAGACGCCGCACCGCATCCCCCACGCCGGGAATCAACTGGAGTTGGTCGGGGCGGGACAGGTGGTTGACCTCGACATTGAGCGTGCCGTCGCGGTCCAGGAACACTGCCCTGCGCGGGTTGCGACCCGAGAGGCGCTCCGGCAGGCCCGCAGTGATGTCGCGCTCCACTTTGTCCAGGCGCTCCGGCGTGCCCATGTCCTTGATGTATTCCGGCGTGACATGCGCCTGCAGCCGCAGCCCCTTTTCCAGCATCGCCGGGAAGGTGTGCTTGGCAAGATCGGACTTGCGGTCCAGGGGGATGACGCCCGGCAACGCGTCGCGTTCCATCACGTACATCGCCGCATTCACGAGGTTGCGGTAGGCCGCACCGTCGGGATGCGGGTAAGCATGCACCGCCAGGACCCGGCCCTGGTCGTCCACTTCCACCAGGTCCGAGTCGTGCGGATGGTCGTTGGGATGCAGGAGCAGCGTGGCGGCAGCCTCGGCATCGGAGTGATGGCGCCACAGGGCCGAGAGGTCGACATCCGCAAAGGTGTCGCCATACAGCACCAGGAAGCGGCGGTCCATCGCGCCGAGCGCATCAACGAGGGCGCCGGCGGTGCCGCGCGCCTCCCCCTCCACGCAGTAGTGCAGTTCGACCCCGAATGCGCTCCCGTCGCCGAAGTGGGCGCGGATGGTTTCGTGTTCGTAATGCACCAGCAAGGCGATGCGGGTGAAGCCGTGGCGGCGGCACAGCTCGATCTGATGCTGCAGCACGGGACGCCCGTGGATGGGCGCCATCGGCTTGGGCAGATTGCCGGTGCGCACCTTGAGTCGAGTACCCATGCCACCGGCAAGGATGGCCACGGTGCAGGGTCCAGAGGGCTGAGTCATGGGGTGGTCGTAGGACAGGGGCAAGGCCGGTTCAACCTTTTCGAAGCAGCAAGTGGTGGAACACCCGCTCCTGGATGGGGGCCGGGATGATGCGCCAGGTGGCGATGGCCAGCAGACCCAACAGGCGCCGCGGCAGTTGCCGTGTGCTGAAGTTCTTTGTCCGTGCGCGCAGGTTGAATTGCCAGTGCTGGGGATTGCGACGCGTCGACTGCTGGCGGTAGCGCACCAGCACCTCGGTGAGATTGGCAAAGCGTGCGCCCTGGTTGAGCAGACGCAACCACAGGTCCAGGTCTTCCGCAAAGCGGAAGCTCGGATCGTAGGGGCCGGTGCCTCCCAGGACCGCCTTGCGCATCATCACCGTGGGATGGGCGATCGGGGTGGTCGTCTGGAAGCGTCGTTCGATGGTCTTGTGATCCGGCGGGTACTCGCGCACGGCGATGACCCCGCGGTCCGCGCTGAAGATCTCCAGCCCGCCGCCCACGACATCGACATCCGGATGTTGGTCCAGGAAAGCGACCTGGCGTTCCAGGCGTGAAGGCAGACAGATGTCGTCGGAATCGAAGCGGGCGATCAGGGGGGCACGTGCCTGGCTGATGCCCAGGTTCAGACTTGCGGCCAGACCGATGCGGGTGTCCGGATGGATGTAGCGAAAGCGGGCATCGCGCTCACACAGTGCCCGGCAGGTGGCAGCCGCTTCCGGCTTCGTGCTTTCGTCGATTACGAGGCATTCGAAGTCCTTCAGTGTCTGGGCAGCGATGCTGTCAAGACTGGCCGTCATGACCTCGGCGGACTCATTGAAGGCCGGCATCACGACCGTGACGCGGGGCACGGCGCGGAGCTCCGGCGTGGAACGTGTAGTAGACATGGTTTGGCCGGTCAATGCCCTTGCTGGCGTGCGATCTCGTCGATAGCGCGCTCCACGGCGCCTGCGGAACTGACGCTGGGCTGCCAGCCATACGCCTGCATCTTGTCAGTGAGGTAGGTGAACTTGGGCACGTCCCCCACCCAGCCCTTGTTACCCTGACCGAAGCTCAGCGTGGCCGTCGGCGCCACGCGAGCCACCACCATCTCGGCGATGCGTCGCACCGTAATGCCTTCGTCCGTCGGGCCGATGTTGACCAATTCCACCTTGCGGCTGTCATTGCGCGCCCGCACCATCAGCATGGCATTGACCAGGTCCGACACATGCAAGTAGGCCTTCTGCTGCGTGCCGTCTCCCAGAACGACCAGATTGTCCGGCGTGCGTGCGAGCTTGTTGATGAAGTCCAGGATGACGCCGTGGGTGGCAGGCACGCCCACCACGTTCGGGAAGCGGAAGAGGTTCACCCGCTCCAGGAAACTTTCGGCGGCCGCACTGGCCTGGGCTTCGGAAGCCAGCTTCATCGCGCCGTAGTTGGAAATCGGCAGCAAAGGGCCAAGACCTTCATGCAAAGGCTGGTTGCCCAGATCGCCGTAGACCGCGGAACTGGATGCGAAATGGAAGTGCTTCACGCCATGTGCGCGCATGGCACGCAGCAGCTCGAAGGTGGTGCGGAACGTGTCCTTGAAGTCCACATCGCTGTCCTCGACACCAGCGGGAATATCCGAATTCGCAGCCAGGTGCCAGACTTCCTTCAGAGGGCCCAGTGCGGCGGCCTGTTCGAAGGCCTGGGCCGTGGCGGCTCGATCGGCCAGATCGGCCTCGATCACATGCAGCCGCTCATGGTGGGGAAGCGCATCGCGCAGGCCGCGGCAGAAGTTGTCCGCCACGACGACCACGGCGCCTTCCTCCAACAGTCGCGGGACCAGATTCGCGCCGACAAATCCGGCACCGCCGGCCACAAAGATGATTTGATTCATGAAAGAGGGGTCCCTGGGGAGAATTCTTGATCTGTGAGAACGTTACTGCGGCGTGACGCCGCCGCGCGGGGCCGATTGTCCCCCTTGCAGACGGGCTGCGGCTGCACCCGCGCTCCAGCGACGCATCAGAAAGTCGCGGATTCCTTTGAGCATCCACCCCAGCCGCTCCGCGCCGCGGTCCAGGATGAACGGGTAGACCAGGAACTTGGGCGGCAGGAGAGCCCCCAGACGCAGCTTGGAATAGAGCGGAACATGACGGAAGGTCAGCAGCCTGAGCGTGTCACGGAACTGGAAGTAGTGGCGGTATGGGGCGGGGACGTGATAGTGCATGCCCAGCACGCTGCGCTGTGCCAGTCCGAGGCGATGGGCCATGGGAACATTGGCCAGCTTGAAGAGGCGCCAACCCTTCTGGCCCATCCGCCAGCACCAGTCGAAGTCAACGAAGTCCAGGAACAGCTCCTCGGAGAAGCGGTCTTCAGGCTGCAGGTCTCGCAGGGGAAACAGCATGCCGGAGGTCGCCAGACAGGTGACCGGCCGCGCCTGGACCTGCGGGCTGATGGCGGGAAGCCCCTGTTTCTCCAGGACCGAGTCGTCCAGCATCAGCGGGCCTACTGCGCAGCGTTCACCCCCCAGCGACTGCAGACCATCGGCCAGCGCCTGCAAGAAGTCCGGGCCCGGGGTGCTGTCCTGATCGAACAGGATGACGGCATCGCAGCCCAGCGCCCGCGCCTTGTCGATACCCTGGTTGAGTGCGGCACCCAGGCCCTTGTTGTGGCCATCCTGCAGCAGGGTCAGCTCCGGACAATGGCCGAAGTCGTGTCCGCCTGGCGTGTTGTCGACCACGATGACGGCCTGGCAACGCGCAGCCAGTGGGGCCACCCGGCTGCGGAAGGCAGCATCGGGCCGGTAGGTCGTATAGATGGCCGCAATTCGTTCAATCATGGGCAGCAGGCTGTGAGGCAGTGAGGCAGTGGAGCAGTGATCAGGCAGCCGGAGATCCGGGCGTCACGGTCGGGGTCGGCCGCATTGCCGGGACGGCGGGCTCGCCGGGGCTTGGGCTGAGACCGGATGGATGCGGCGTGCGCGGGAACAGGTGTACCAGCAGCATCGTCGCGATGATCTGGTTGGTGTCCAGGATGTAGGGGTTGCTGATGCCCGAGAGCATGTAGAGCCAGAAGATGATCCGCCCCTCGCGGCTTAGAGTGTGGCGTGCGCAGTACAGCAGCGTGGCGCCATAGATCGCAGCACCGATCAACCCTAGTTGATAGCCAACGAACAACGCCTGCAATTCGATGTAGAGACTGTCCGAATAGTCATTGATACGCCCATTCGGGAAACGGCTGCCCAGCCCGGCACCGGTCAACACAGCCGCCGGCAGCGTGTCGGTTGCGCGGATCACCGCGTCGATCTGGTCGAAGCGCACGCCCATCGACGAGCCTGCGCCGTCGAACTTGCGGGTCACCGAATGGATGCCCACGTCGGAGTTGGCCACCGCCACGACCGCCAACACGCTGAACACTGTCAGCCAGGTACGGGTGTGGGTGTAGAAGTACGCCTTGAACCGCAGGAACACCGCCAGGCCGGCCATCAGGAAATAGGTCAGGTTGCCGGCGGCTAGCAGGCCCATGACGGCCAGGATCAAACCCCACCGCCGCCACCGCGTGGGCGGCTGCCACAGGCACACAGCGAAAAGGAGGGGGATGAGCGCATTGCCGATCACCTGGACGCGGTAATACAGCCCGTCCAGCGTGTAGACATCGCCCCAGTCGCTGGTGATGGCGTAGGCCCGCACGGCGCCCCCCATGAGCGGGTCCTGCATCACCGACAGGGTGATGGACAGGATTGCAATGCCAAGCGCCTGCAGCGCCACCGGGAACAAGGCCCAGGCAGGGGAGACCGGCTGGGAGCGCACGCCAAAGGCAACCAGCGTGGCGATGGTGATGACCAGGAATCGCAGGCCCACCGACGCTTCGTTGCCGAGAAACACCGACACCACCAGCGACACGCAGCAAAACAGCAGCATCGGCACCACCGCCAGCGTGACCTTGCTGAAGTGCAGGGTGCCCATCAGGATCAGCAGCGCAAATGGCGCGGTAAGACTGCTCAGACCAGGCACCTGCGCATGCCGTGTCAGCAACAGCGTGGCCAGCGAAAACGCCAGCGACAGGCCCAGCGCAATGCGTTGACGCGGTCGGTGGACGGATTCGTCAGGCCTCCAGGTGTCGGCGTGAAGCGGGGGCATGCTCATGGAGCGCTCATGGCGTCAGGCCAGCCAATAGCTGAATGCATGGTCCGGGCGGATGCCGTGGGACAGCAGGTAAGCCAGGCGGCGAACGGGGCTGCCCTGTTCGGCCGCGATGGCCCGGCGGCATTCGGGCAGGTTCAGGGTTGGCCACTGGCGCGAGACCAGTGCCTGCAGCATCACCAGGCGCAAAGACCGGGAACTGTGTGCCTGTGCGCGAAAACGATCGATGGCCTTGAGGCGCCCCAGCAGGCGCTGCAGCAGCGGGCCGCGCCGGGAGACGCCGCACTGATTGCGGCCGTGCTGGCGGTACAGCATCAAGGGTTGCTCGATGGCCTGGATGCGTCCGGTGTACTTGGCCACCATGCCCACCCAGTAGTCGTGCATCGGCGCGCCCTCGGGCACCGGGAACGCGGCGCCCAGGAGCGCGCGATTGCCCATCATGGTGCAGCCTGCCACCACATTGATCACCGGCAGCCCTGCCAGCTCACGGGCATAGGGACGGGCATCCAGGGTGTCCCAGAAGGACTCGGCCGTGGGCGCCAGAGCTGCATCGGTGACCGTCATGTCGCAGAACACCAGGCCCGGAGTGCCCTCTGGACAGTCCAGCGCCTGCAGGTGCGCCAGGGACGTGGCGAGCTTGTCGGCCTGCCAGACATCGTCCTGGTCGCAGAATGCGAACACGGGGGATGTGACGTGCGTACTCAGCGCGTTAAGGCAGCGGACGGTGCCAAGATTGCCCAAGCCGTCCTCGATCAGTTGGAAGCGCTCAGGATGGGCCGCCTGATAAGCGCGAAGGATCTCCAGGGAGCGGTCTTTGGAGCCATCGTCGCGCATCAGGCAGCGCCAGTGGGTGTGGGTCTGCGCGAGCAGCGAGTCCAGCTGGGCCTGGAGGAACTGGCTGCCGTTGTAGACCGGCAAGAGGATGTCGATGGATAACATCGGCAGAGAATCCTAATCTTTGCGCTTTCGTCGCCACACGTTGACAGCGCGCGCGGCGTTGATCGCTCGCACCGGCACTCGTGCCACCACCGACGCCCACAAGGGGTGAATGGGGGATGCGACGGCAAATGCCTGTCTATGCAGCTTCAACGATTGCACCGTCAACGCGCCCATCGCTCGCAGCTGAACGAGGCTGACGACATTGAACAGCTGCGTCTGCACCGCATGCGACCGGATGATGCGATCCTGCTCCTGCCGGCTGAAGAGGGTCGGGAACGACCGGATCAGCGCGGTCCAGTCCTTGACAAACACGTCAAAGGCGGATTGTAGCCAGTAGCTGGACTTCTTCCGGTTGAACGCAATCCCCTTGGGCCCCAGCCAAAGCAGCCGGCGAGGCGCCAGGGAACAGGCCTCCAGAATCAGGCCCAGTTGCGGAAAGTTCTTCCAGGAGGCCTTGCGTGACTCCGCCACCGGCAGCGACCGGATCGCCCGTCCGTAAAGAGTGGCACCCGACAAGGTGAGATACCAGGTCCGGTCCAGCAGGAAGGGGTGGACATCGTCGCCTTCGATGAGACGGGTGTGGTCGTCGTGAACGTATGCGTTCACGAAGCAGAGGTCGGGCCGGTGGGTCGCAAGCGCCTCCAGCGCCTGGCCCAGCATCCCGGGCTGCAGGAAGACGGAGTCTCCCAGGTACCACACATAGTCCGTGTCTGGCATCGACACCGTCGCAAAAAAATTGGCGTCGTGGCCGTGCCTTGGATCGTTCCGGCGATACGTCACCAGCGGAAACTCCTGCTGGAGCACCTGCACCTTCTGCGCGGTCAGGTCGTCGGTGCTGTCGTCGGAGATGAAGACGGCCACCTGATGCGCCATGAGCTCCGGCAGCATGGCACGCAGGTTTTCCAGCAGGATCTCGCTGCGGTTGTAGGTGGGAATCGCCAGTGCGAGGAGCGGGTTGGGGGTCATCAGCGGTGCAGATCGTCGAGGTAGCGGCTCAGGGCTTCGCGCAGTTCGAGGGGTTCGAAGGGCACGACGCTGCGAAGCTTGGAGATGTTGAGCACCATCCGCTGCACATCCACGGCGCGCCCTTCACGGAAGCGAATATCCGCAGAAATGCCGGTCAGTTGCTGCAGCAGATCGAGGAGTTCAATGATCGAGTGGCCCACGCCGGCGCCAATGTTGAAGGTCTGTCCCCAGGCTGACTCCGCCACGAGTAGTCGTGCGACAGCCTCGGCCAGGTCCTGCACCCACAGGTAGTCCCGCACAACGGAACCGTCTCCCCAGATCTCGATGGGCTGCCCGTGCAGCATCTTCTCCACCGCCACCGCAACCAGCCCCTGCTTGCGATGCGGATTCTGGAAAGGTCCGAATGGATTGGACGGCCGCAGGATCATGTGCTGCAGCCCCTGGGTGCGCGCCATCAATTCCACGTACTGCTCGACCATGAGCTTCGAGTAGCCGTAATGGCTGATGGGGCGCAGCGGTGTGGTTTCGTCCAGCGTCGTTTGCGTGCTCGCGCCATAGACGGTTCCCCCGGAGGAGACATAAACAAAGCGCACCTGCTGGCGGGCCAGCTGTTCCATTAACCGGAACGTTGGCACGATGGTCTGCGTCAGCTCCCTGTCGAAGTCTGCAGCGCTGCTGGAAGGAATGAGACTGGAAGCCAGGGCCACGACGCAGTCGATCTCGCAGGACTGGACCAGCGCCATCAAAGGCTCCACCGCCATATCCTTGATCAGGTGGAATGAGCTTACTGCCGGCAGTTTGCGCGCGAAAGTGGTCGGCGCGCTGGAGCGCGCGGCGATGTGCACTTCATGACCATGGCGAACCAGGGCCTCGGCCAAATTAAGACCGACGAAGCCGGTGCCACCAATGAGTAGGACTTTCATGAGCTCAGCGAACCATGACGAGTGTGATGGGGTCGCCGGGCCTCCAGACCGCACAACACGGAAGTGAACAGACGCCAGGCGCGTAGCTTCAGTGACATCAGACGCGACATCGGTGCCTGACCGGCCTCACGCCAATCCTCTTCGATGGATGTTTGCTGGGTGCGCTGGAGTGGATCCAGGAGGTGACGATAAAAGCGAGGCACCGCTCCGCTGGCAATCATTCGTTCGCGCAATTGTCGCGATCCGCTGACAAAGGCGGAACGTGTTTGCGGCAGCATGGATTCGTTCTGGCGCATGCGGTAGAGACTCACCGGACGGGCCCAGATGGGAAGGGCGCCATAGGCGGCTGTCCAGCGGCACCAAAAATCGTAGTCCGCAATCGGATGCTGCTGGGGATCGAAGCCGCCCAGCGCAATCGCCTTGTCCCGGTGCAGGATGATTCCCAACGTGCCGGCGAACGGGTTGGCAAAGAACAGATGGTGCACGGAATGCTGCTGGACCTTGGTGCGCAGCGGCGCCAGCAGTCGCTTGACGGCCTGTTTCAGCGGACGCAGCCGCGACGGCGGTGCCGTCGGCGGACGTTGTGCCCGTTCGTCCAGCACGCCATGCCGCCACGCAATGGCGGAGCCAGCGCTGCCGCCCGGACCGAGATGGCGATTCACCTCTTCTGCAAAGCTGGGCTCCAGCAGGTCGTCGTCGTGCAGGATGGTGACGTAGTCGCCGCGTGCGAGGGCCATGCAGCAGTTCCAGTTGGCCACCATCCCCACATTCGTGAGGTTCTTGTAGTAGGTCAGCGGGTGCCCTGCAAAGGCCTGCATCGCCTCTAGCGCCTGCGTGTCGTTGTCCGGGTCGTTGTCAACGATCAGCAGTTCCACCGGAATGCTGAAGCGCTGCGCCAGCACGGAGGCGATTGCCTCACTCAGCAGGTCAAAGCGCCGGAACGTTGGAATCGCGATGGAGAGCCGGGGCCGGCCCTGCGCTTGAAGTTGAGGTCCAGCGATCAACACTCGTGCTTGCGGCGTGGGGGCCGCAGCAGGGGACGCGTGGGAAGGGGAAGCGTTCATGGACGTACGTTCTGTGGGTCGTCAGCATGGGGATGGCGGCGGCCGAGGATCCGCTGGAATCCCAGAGACAGCAGTTCAAGCCAGCCGACACCCAGGTCCAGCCGCGCCTCCCGAGGCCATTTCCAATTGTTGTAGGCCAGTTGGACCACGCCTTGCGCGGCAATCAGTCCCGCAACACCGAATGGCTTGACCAGCGCCAGGCTGCTCAGGCAGATCAGGACGCCGGACAGCAGGCCGGCCCGCACGAACGGCACCTGGTTGCGTGTGGTGAGATAACCCGCGGCCAGGCTATGGTTCAGTTCCAGCAGCATGATCAGGCCCAGCCAACAGAGCAGGGGGGTGGGCAGGAGCAGGGTCTTGCTGTGCAGGAGCTGCAGGCACCAGTTGCCGGCCACGATCATCACCAACAGCCCCGCCAGGAATGCACCGCAGGCGATCAGCAACACTTCCCCATAGAGCCCGCGCAGCGCGTGGATGTCCCGGGTGGCCTGTGCCGACGCCAGGCGCGGCATGCGGACCTGAAGAATCACCGCAGCGACTCCGCTGAGTGTCATCAGGAGGGTCACCGTCAATCCCAGGCTGGCTGCCGCGCTGACGCCCAGGAAGCTGGACGCCACCAGCACATTGGCCCGCTGGATAAGGAAAGCCCCGACCTGCACCACCCCCAGCCGGCTGGCGTTGTGCCACAGCAGCTGCACCGTGTGCTGGATGGACTCACGCGATCGCTCGGGCAGCGCAATGGCGCCGCGTCGGAAGAACCGCATGGCCACGAACCTTCCGGAGACGCTGGCGAGGAAGGTGGCGGCACCCAGCCCCAACAGGCCACCGCCGGCGGACAGGGCCAGGATGCCGGCAGCGAGCATGCTGGCACGAGTCACGATGACCACCTGGTTGGCGGCCACCACGTCACCACGGCCCTGCAGCAGACCGTTCACATAGCCATAGTAGAAATTGCAGATGTTGCCCGCTGCGTAGAGCCACCATGCGCCCAGCACCATGCCGCGGTCCTGCGTGGGCGTCATCACGGACAGCACATACAGGCTGCCCACGCTCATCAGGATCAGACCACCGAGCAGGGCGACCCATCGATAAATCCTGCGAGCGGCTTGCGTCAGATCGGCGAGCAGTCCAGGATCCACCTGCCCGCTGGTGTGCATGTCCGTGGGCAAACCGTGCCCGGCCAGCGAGCGGGCACCGGCAAACAGGTAGGCCGTGTTGCGGGCAATGGTGGGAAGAAAGCCCAGCTCCAGCAACTGCGCCAGGCTGGTCAGTGTCATGAACACAAACCAGATGCCGACGTCTTCGGAGGGCAGGCTGCGCACCACCGCAGGGAGCAGCAGCAGGCCGGCCCCAATATTTAGGGCCTGAGCGAAATAGCCCCACTTCAGCTCAGAGCGTGGTTTGGCGGCATTCATGAGCGGCGTCCCCTGTGTCGCGCGACACCGGCTGTGGACCGAAGGAGCGGACTCACGCGATGTGGACGCTGTTCATGTCGGCCACCAGTCTGGGCAGCTCGCCAGGCCGCAGACCGACCTGTCCTGGCACCAGTTGACCTGTCGCCTGCCAGTGGGCCCACCAGTGCTGGGCAAAAGCCAGCAGCGTTTGCCCATGGCCGGTTCCCACGTTTCGTACCTGTGGGCGTCCCGGTTCCACTTGGCTGAAGTCCAGCGCCGCCAGGAACTGGCGGGCAACGTCCTGCACGGGAATGAAGTCTCGGACCTGAACGCCGGCACTCATGGCGAAGTCGCGACCCTCCAGGGCGGCTGCCCTCAGTGACGGCCAGAATCGCGTGGCGGCTTCCCCGTCGCCAAAGACCTGGAAGATGCGCAACACTTGCAGACGCAGGCCGAGATGACGCGCCAGGCCCAGGCAGGCGGTGGTCGCGGCAGCCTTGGAGATGGGATAGCTCAGGGAGGGGCGCATGTCGGTCGCCGGAGGGACGACGTCAAGGCCTTGTGCGGCTTCCCCATATTCGAAGCAGGTGCCTGCCACCAGGACATCCCGGATGCCGAGCGCGGCCGCTTGCTGCAGCAGGTGCACGGCTGCAAAGACATTCCAGTAAAGACATTCATCCAGCGGTGCGTAGGGAGGGTTGGGCGTGTGTGACGCCAGATGCACCACGGCATCGCAGCCCTCAAGCTCGGCGGTGAAGTCACCGTCCAACGCCCGGTCCACCCATTGCGGCTCGCGGTCCAGCTTCAGGCGGGACTGGCTGCCCGGGCGACGCTGTGCCACCAGCGTATGGCCAGCCGCATGCGCCTGATTGATCAGGTGGGAGCCGACAAAGCCAGTGCCCCCGGTGATGAAGAGCTTCATGGTCAGAACGGCGACTGAAAGTCCGCAAAAGCAGGGTGGGCCGCATCTCGGGCGGAGAGGATCGGCTGTTCGACCTTCCAGTCCAGCCCGAATGAGTCCCAGCGGATACCGGCGTCATGCGCTGGCGAATAGGTGGTGGTGACCTTGTAGGCCATGATGACCTCAGGTGTGAGCGCCAGGAAACCGTGCGCCATCCCCTTGGGAATCATGAGGCCGTCCCCACGAGCGGCGTCCAGTTCAATCGCCAGATGCTGACCATACGTGGAGGACTGCCTGCGCAGGTCCAGTACGACGTCCAGCACCCGACCTTGCTGGCAATACACCAGCTTTTCATGGTCGTGTGGCGGGGTCTGGAAGTGCATGCCGCGTATCACCCCCTGATGCGACAGGGAGTAGTACTCCTCGCGCCACGACACGGGCAGACCGAGTTCTGCGAAGCGCTCCGCATGAAAGGTCTTCACGAAGCTGCCACGGTCGTCCTTGGCGAAAAAAGGACGAACCTGGAAGCAGCCGGGCAGTCGGGTGGGCACCAGTTCCATGCAGCCCCCAGTCAGAAGTTCAGTCCGAAGAACTCTTCCAGCTTGTCAGCGATGTAGTCGAGTTGCTCCGTGCCCAGCGCCGGGAACGTACCCAGCCAGAACGTCTGGGTCATGACCACATCCGTGTTGGTCAGCTCGCCACTGACACGGAAATTCCGGTTCGCCATGTACGGCTGCTTGGTCAGGTTGCCGGCGAACAGCAGGCGCGTACCGATCTTGTTCTCTTCCAGGAAGTTGATCAGGTCAGCGCGCTTGACGCCGGCCGTCTCCTTCAGGACCAGCGGAAAGCCAAACCAGGAGGGTTCGGACTTCGGCGTTGCCTCAGGCAGATGCAGGAACTCCGCGCAGCTCTGCAGTCGGTTCTTCAGGTAGGTGAAGTTGGCACGACGCTTGGCAATGAACTCCTCGACCCGGTCCATCTGGGCCAGCGCGCAGGCGGCTTGCATGTCCGTGATCTTGAGGTTGTAGCCGAGGTGGCTGTAGGTGTACTTGTGGTCGTAGCCGTCGGGCAGGTCGCCGCCGAGTTGCTCCTTGGTCCAGCAGAAGCGCTTGTCGCAAGTGTTGTCCTTGCCGGGCGGGCAATAGCAGTCACGGCCCCAGTCGCGGAAGGACTCCGCAATGAGCTTGAGCTCGGGGTTGTTGGTGAACACCGCGCCGCCTTCGCCCATGGTGATGTGGTGGGCGGGGTAGAAGCTCAGCGTGCCGATGTCGCCGAAGGTGCCGACCAGCTTGCCGTCATAGGTGGCGCCAAGCGCGTCGCAGCAATCCTCCACCAGCCACAGGTTGTGCTTCTTGCACAGTGCCGTCACCACGTCCAGGTTGAACGGATTGCCCAGGCTGTGGGCCAGCATGATGGCCTTGGTCTTGGGGGTGATGGCGGCTTCAATCTTGCTCGCGTCGATGTTGTGCGTGGCCAGATCCACGTCCACGAACACCGGCACTGCGCCAAACTGGAGGATGGGGTTGACGGTGGTGGGGAAACCGGCGGCCACGCCGATCACCTCGTCACCTTGCTTGATGGCGCGGTCGCCCAGCTTGGGACTGGTCAGGGCGGAGAAGGCCACCAGATTGGCCGAAGAACCGGAGTTCACCGTGATGAGGTACTTCACACCCAGGAACTGCGCCAGGCGCTGCTCGAATTGCGCATTGAAGCGGCCCGTGGTCAGCCAGCCGTCCAGCGAGGCTTCCACCATCAGCTGCAGCTCCTTGGCGCCGATCACCTTGCCCGACACCGGCACGGCGCTCTGGCCCGGCACGAACGGCTTGGGCGCATAGGCAATGTCCGCGTATTGCTGGACGAGTTCGTTGATCTGGCTGCGCAGCTTGTCAAGCTGCGGCTGGAAATGGACGGGGGTAGTGCTCATGCGTTGGCTCGGTACTGGGAGATCTGGTTCAGGGTGAAGGCACGCATGTCCTGGCCCTTCAGCCAGGCCTGGTGCCACTCGGTAATGCGGGACAGGGCGATTTCCAGTGACCAGCGTGGCGCCCATTGAAGGCGCTGGCGCGCCTTGGAGATGTCCAGCTTGAGGAAATGGGCCTCGTGCGGATGCTCGCCGGGCTGGAGGGTCCAGCCGGCATCCTTGCCCCACTTTGAGCAAAGGTGCTCGACAATCCACTGGACCGGACGAGCATCTTCATCGCGGGGGCCAAAGTTCCAGCCTTCCGCATCGGTCTGTCCGTGGGTGTAGAGGCGCTCGGCCAGCAGCAGGTAGCCGGATAGCGGCTCCAGCACATGCTGCCAGGGTCGGATGGCGTGGGGGTTGCGAATGAGCACGGGCTCACGCTGCTCCAGGGCGCGCAGGACATCCGGCAGCAGCCGGTCAAGCGCCCAGTCCCCACCACCGATCACGTTGCCCGCTCGTGCGGTGGCCATCGCGATGTGGGCGTCCTTGAGGAAGGAACGGCGGTAGGCGCTGCTCACCAGCTCCGCACAGCCCTTGCTGTTGGAGTAGGGGTCGTGCCCTCCCATCGGCTCGTCTTCCCGATAGCCCCACACCCACTCGCGGTTTTCATAGCACTTGTCCGTGGTGATGTTGACGATCGCCTTGACGGTGCCCACCTGGCGAGCAGCTTCCAGGACATGGACCGTGCCCATCACGTTCGTCGCGTAGGTCTCCACAGGCTGCAGGTAGGACAGGCGCACCAGCGGCTGCGCGGCCATGTGGAACAGGATCTCCGGACGAAAGTCGTTGAACTCCCGTTGCACGGCCGCCAGGTCGCGAATGTCGGCGATGCGATGCTCCATGCCCTCGGCGACCCGAGCCACATTGAACAGCGCCGGTTCCGTCGGTGCGGGCAATGCCAGGCCACGAACGACTGCGCCCATGGACTGAAGCCACAAGCTCAACCAGCTGCCCTTGAAACCGGTATGCCCAGTGAGAAGGACGCGTTTGCCTTGCCAGAAATCAGGGTTGGTCATGTTCACTAGGCTCAGTCCCACTGCTTCCATGGAGCCTTCCCGGAGGCCCAGAGTTCTTCCAGGTGGTGCTTGTCCCGCAGGGTGTCCATGGGTTGCCAGAATCCCTCATGCTCAAACGCCATCAGCTCCCCATCGCGGGCAAGGCCCATGAGGGGTTCCTGCTCCCAAATGCTGCTGTCATCGCTGATGTAGTCCAGCACGCGCGGCGAGAGCACGAAAAATCCGCCGTTGATCATGGCGCCGTCACCCTTGGGCTTTTCCTTGAATGCCTTGACCTGACGGTCCTGGATGTCGAGTGCGCCAAACCGGCCAGGTGGGTAGGTCGCGGTCAGCGTGGCTGCCTTGCCGTGTTGCTTGTGGAATGCAAGGGTCGCGCTGATGTCGATGTCGCCCACGCCATCGCCGTAGGTGAAGCAGAACGCTTCTTCATGGCGGACGTATTCGGCCACCCGACGCAAGCGGCCGCCGGTCATCGAATCATCACCGGTGTCCACCAGCGTCACGGTCCACGGCTCGGCCCGTTTGTGATGCACTTCCATGCGGTTGCTCCGCATGTCGAAGGTGACGTCAGACATGTGCAGGAAGTAGTTGGCGAAGTACTCCTTGATCACGTATCCCTTGTAGCCGCAGCAGATCACAAAGTCATTCACGCCGTGATGCGAATACATCTTGAGGATGTGCCACAGGATCGGTCTTCCACCGATCTCCACCATGGGTTTCGGTCGGAGGGCCGTCTCTTCGCTCAGACGCGTGCCCAGGCCACCGGCCAGGATGACTGCTTTCATGGAAGTCCTATGGAATCGTGGATCGTCAAAAGGGCTCAGGCTGCGCCCGAGCTCACAAAGGCGTCGGAATGGAAACTGCCGGAAGCGAGGCCCTTGCGGGTCAACTGAGTCTGCGCGTCGCGGATCATGGCGTCCGAGCCACAGGCATAGACCACTGCGTTTTGCAGGTCCGGCCCCTGCGCCAGCAGCGCGGACTGAACATGGCCCCGGGTCCCCTCCCAGGCGCTGTCCGCGCGCGACAGCACCGGAACAAAGCTCAGGAGCGGACGCAATGCGTCCAGCCGGTGGTCTTCTTCGGGCCGCCAGTATAGGTCGGCAGGTTGGCGCCCCCCCCAGTACACATGGATGGATCGGGGCAGGGTGGCCGAATCGGCGCGGGCCAGGCCTTCGAGCATCGCCTTGACAGGAGCGATGCCGGTGCCGGTGGCCAGGAAGACCAGATCACGGTCGGTGTGGCCCCGCAGAAAGAAGGTCCCCAGGGGTCCGCGCAGGCGAAGGAGGTCGTTCGGCTTGGCGTCCCGGAACCAGTATTGGCTCATCTCGCCGCCAGGCACCTCGCGGATGTGCAGCTCGATCAGGTGGTCATCCTGCGGCGCGTTGGCCACCGAATAGCTGCGGCGCAGCCCCCCGGCCCCGATGACGTCGATGTATTGGCCGGGAAGGAATGCCAGCGCAGTGGCGGGCGGCGTGCGCAGCACGACCCGCACGACGTCATGCGAAAGCTTGGCCAGTGCATGGATGCGGCAAGGGACTGTCTTGGGTTCGGGCAAGGCCAGGTCGCCCAGGTCCTCGATATCGAGGGAGACGTCCGAGCAGGCACCCCGGACACAGGTCAGCACAAAGCCCTCGGCCTTCTCCGAGGCGCTGAGGCCGGTTTCGTCGCGCAGCGCCACGGTGGTTCCGGCGGTCACGCGGCTGCGACAGGTGCTGCAACGGCCGGTGCGGCAGCTGTAATCCAGCGTGATGTGCTGGCGCAAGGCCGCGTCCAGGAGCGACTCCCCTTCGGCGGCAGAGAACGTCTTGCCGTTGGCAATGGTGACCGCAAACATCAAAAACTCTCAGGGCTGTCCGCGGAGGTCTCCTCGACGCGGGTTGGGTCGCTCTGCGAAAGCTCGGAGCGCAGGATGGCGATCTCGCGCTGCAACTGCTCGAACTGCGCTTCCTTCTGCGCGAGGAAGTCGCGAGCCAGGCGCAACTTCGCCATGGCGCCGCTGGGCGTCAACAGGTACATGTAAGCGATCTTGTTGTCTGCGCGTCGGAAGTTGTTCACCTTCACCCAGCCTCGGTCGATCACAGCGCGCAGGCAGTAGTTGATCTTGCCGACGCTGACGCCCAGTCCCTGTGCGAGCGCGCGTTGACTGATTTCGGTGTGATCTTCGATTTGCTGCAGCAGCGCGTAGTCGAGATCGTTGGTGGCGGCGGAGCGGGGCACGGAGTGTGTTCAACGTTTGAGCGCACCCACTTTACCATGCGACGCCGCTGCTTCACGCGCCTGCGGCGGCCCCTGGCTTGAAGCGTCTCGACTGACGCAATATGAGGAAGGCGCACAGGGCGAGCCCCGTGGCAAATGCGGTGACCAGGGCGATCTGGGCGCGCTTGGGCTTGCTCTTGTATTCCGGCTTGATGGCGGGGTCGATCACCTGGATGAGGAATCCCTCCCGGCTCTCGTCCAGTCGCGCCAATTCGTACTGTTTGGAAAACAGCTCAAACAGCGATTCCTGGTACTTGAACTCGCGGTACTTGCCAATGTAGTCACTCGCATTCGTGCTGCTGCTGGCTTCCAGACGATTGAGTTCGCTGCGCAGGGCGCCAATGATGGCGGACTGCTGTTGCACTTCCGGCGCCGTGTCGGTGAGGGATCGACGCAAGGACTGCAGGCGCACTTCGGCCGCGGTCAGCTCGGCCTTGACGCGTGCGTAGTTATCCGCCGCTGCCCTGGGCTCGGTCTTCAAGGCACCCGGGTTGAAGCCCACCGTCTGCAGCTCCTGCTGGGCCCGCGCGAGTTGCTCCTTCGAATTTTTCAGCTGCTCCTCGAAGAAGGCCCGCCGCTGCTGCGCCTCGGTCAAGGACAGATTCGCCGTCATGTGGCGCAGTTCTTCCACATACTGGTTGGCAATGTCGGCGGCCAACTGGGGGTCCTTCGAATCGACTTCGACGCTGATGAGGCCATCCTTCTTGCCCAGCTCGATCCGCGCCGACTTTCTGAGGAAGTTCCGCGCCTCGAATCGATACTTTGCCTTGGCCGGCTCCATGAGCTTGAACTTCTCGACGATCCGGTCTTCGACGGTCACGCTTTGCATGAAGGCCACGTATTGATCGCCCGGGGTCTTGACCGCACCGGAGCCACCCGCCAGGCTTGCCAGCGCACCGAGGGACTGCAGCGCCGCCGCCGCCGCCCCCTGCTGCTGCTGCGGCGGCAGGAAGGTGGTCTTGGCCGTGTAGATCGGGTCCATCAAATAGGTCGCGCCCAACGCCAGAGCACCCGCTGCAATGGGGCCGGCGATGAGCAGGCGCCAGTGCGAAAGCAGGGTGGCGCCCACCTGGAATGAAGGCGCGGCGAGAGAACTGCTGTCGCTGGACGGCACGTGGGAAGGAGCTGCGGACATGGGGGACGATCCGGTCATCAGTTGTTCTTCAGGGTTTGCAGTGCAGCAACGCCCAGGCCGAACTGATACAGGATCTGTGTCCAGTCCTTCGCCTCCTGGATGAACGTGGTCTTGTTGAGCTCTTCTGGAACAAAGACCGTGTCGCCAGGCAAAGCAGGCAGGTTGGTCATCGCAGAGTTGAACCCGAACCAGCCGCTGTTGGATTGGCGAGCACTGATCACGCTACCGTTGGCGCGCAGCACGAACATGCTGCCGGGGTCCGCGCCGCGTGTGGGGCCACCCGCCAGCTTGAGAACGTCATCGACCGAACTGCCCTCGGTCAGCAGATAACTGCCCCCGTTGAACACGCTTCCGAACACCCCGACGGTGGTGGGGCGTGCGGGAATCAATAGGCGGTCGCCGCTTTCGACGGTCAGGGGGGGCAGGGTGGAGGCGTTGGGGTCCAGTTGCAGCACGATGCGGCCTGTCGGGCGAACCGCCCGCAGCCGTTCCACAAGACGGGTGGTGTTGCTGGCGCGGGCCGCCTGGGCCTGGGCCTCATCGGCATTGGCCGTGCGCTGGGTCGAGGTGCTGCGGGTGAATTCCGTTTCCAGGTCTCGCAGTGCGCGGTCATAGTTCTCCTGCTGCGAGCGACGCACGCTCTCCCGGGAGAAATCGGTTCCGAAGAGGTAGGCCTGTGGCGTCAAACCGCCCGCCGCGGTGATGGCATCCACCAGGGTTGCATTGGGCGGCAGCACATACTCGCCGGGCCGTGCCACTTCTCCTTCCACCTGCACTCGCTTGTATTGCTTGTACAGCGGGAGCTCCGCATTGACGCTGCTGAACACTCGCAGCACATCGCCGTTCGTGATGCTGGCCGCGAGTTGCTGAGGCAGCGCCAGCTCCACCATGCGCCGGTCGTTGCGGTCGCTCAGGCGTTCAACGGCGATCCGCGTCCGGTCGGCGACGGCGCTGAACCCACCGGCCATGGCGAGCACGTCGCTCACGGTCTCAGTGGGCTTGAGTTCACCAATGGCGGGCTTGTTAACGCTCCCCAGGACGGCCACCTGCGGACCGATCGGCCCCACGTGAATCACATCTTCGGCCTGCAGCGGTCGGTCGGACGCCTTGTCCCCCTTGAGCAGGAAGTCGTAGGCATCGAACTGCGCCACCAATTGACCGTTGCGGCGCAGCTCAATGTTGCGGAAGCTGCCCGCGCCCGACGGGCCGCCCGCGCGGATCAGCCCCGACACCAGGGTCGCCAGGCTGCTCACCGTGTAGGCGCCCGGCTTGGCCACGAAGCCGGTGACGTAGATGCGGATCGACCGCAGCTTGCCCAGCGTTGTGCTCACCTGAAAGTTCTTGAAAACCTGGGCCACGCGAGAGCGCACCATTTCGTTCAGGTCACCGTAGCGCACACCTGCCACCAGAATGGGGCCGACCCGGGGAACGGTGATGCGGCCGCTTCGATCGACCGTCAACCGCAGGTCCGCGTCGACGGATCCCCATAGCGTGACCTGCACTTCGTCGCCGATGCCGATCAGGTAATCGGCGGGCGCTTCCCGCGGACCATCGGCGCTGGCGTTGCCTGTTAGAGATTCATCCAGGATGAGGTCTGCGCCCAGGCGGCGGACGACACTGTCGGGGTTGATGCGCGTGGAGCCGGCGCCCGCGCCCGTGTACTGCGCGGTGAGAGTGCTGGTGCGTTCCGCTTGGCGATCGAGCTTTTGCTGCTCTTCCAGTTGCTTGAGGTCGATGCCCAGCTGCTTGTTGACGTAGATCTCGAACTCGTTGGGGACGTAACGCTGACGCTGGACCATGGTCCCAGTCGACGACGTGGCCTGATTGGTGTCTGACGAGCTGCGACCAGTGTTCAATCGGAAGGGGCCAGTGGCGCCATCGCCGCTCGATTGATAGATCGAGGACCCGGACCCTGACCCGGTCGTGTCGTTATCGGCTGCATGGGCCGCCAGCAGGCCTGCACTCAAGCCACAAGCTAGCACGGCAACACCCGCGTGGCGGACCAATCGGGTCAGGCCACCAAAGGCCGAAACAGGGGCGCGAAGGGCGCTGATAGGCATGCGAAGTCTCACGGAAAGCTGGACCGAACCTGCAAGGGCCCCAGGGCCCCGACAGCAAGCCGCCGCATTCTAAGAGCACGTTGTGGCGCCAAAACCGCTATTTGCCCAAACGGGCTCGCTACACTGCCGCGCATGCTGTTCCTGCTGATCCCCTTTGCCGTGGCGGCGGTGATCACCCTTTATGTGGTGCATTCATCGACCCGGCACGGCCATCTGTCGGCCGACCATGATCTGTCCGGCCCCCAGAAATTCCATGCCCGCCCGGTGCCTCGCATCGGCGGCGTGGGCATCTTCGCTGGCCTGGCCGGCATGGTCGCGGCGGCTTATCTGATGCCCTCGGCTGGTCACGCCCGCCTCGGCCTGCTGCTGCTGCTGTGCGGCCTGCCCGCCTTCGGCGCCGGCCTGATCGAGGACTTCACCAAGCGGGTGTCCCCTGGAAAGCGCCTGCTGGCCACGGCCGTGTCGGCCGCCCTGGGCGTCTTCGTGCTGGGCGCCGCCATCACCCGCACCGACATCCCCGGGCTGGACCTGGTGGTGGGCACCGCCGCCGGGGCCTTTGTCGCCACCGTCTTCACCGTGGCGGGCGTGGCCAACTCGGTCAACATCATCGACGGCTTCAACGGGCTGTCGTCCATGTGCGTCAGCCTCATGCTGCTGACCCTGGCTTATGTCGCCTACCAGGTCGGGGACGTGGAACTCGCCCTCTGGGCCCTGGCCGGCGTGGGCGCCATCCTGGGCTTCTTCGTCTGGAACTATCCGGCCGGCATGATCTTCCTGGGCGACGGCGGGGCCTATTTCATGGGCTTTTACCTGGCGGAGATGGGCATTTTGCTGATCTCGCGCCACAGCGAGGTGTCGCCGCTCTTCGCCCTGATGGTCTGCATCTACCCGGTGTTCGAGACGGTGTTCTCCATCTACCGGCGCCGCGTACTGCGCGACGTGTCCCCCGGCGCGCCGGATGGCATCCATCTGCATTCCCTGATTTATCGACGCCTGATGCGATGGGCGATTGGCGCACGCGATGCGCGCGCCATGACCCGCCGCAACTCGATGACCGCGCCGTATCTCTGGACCTTGTGCATCTCGTCCCTGGCCCCGGCCCTGCTGTTCTGGGACTCGACCCCGATGATCCTGGCCTGCATGGTGCTGTTCGGCGTCGTCTACGTGGCGCTGTACTGGCGCATCGTCCGCTTCCGCACCCCCAAGTGGATGGTCTTCCGGGGCGATCCCCGCAAGCTGCCGGGCAACAGCCGCGCCGAGTGAGGCCCCTGCGCCGGGCCGCCCCGCCCGGCACCGCCGGACACCCGGTGTTTCATGGTTTTGGGCCTGATTTGGGCCGAATGCGGGGCATAAGGGATAATCCGCCCCCATGACAGACACCACCCCGACGCCAAGCCCGCGATTTGACACGCTGCCGCTGGATCCGAAGCTGCTGCGCGCCGTCGCTGACCAGGGCTACGCGACGATGACGCCGATCCAGGCCAAGGCCATCCCCGTTGTGCTGGAAGGCCGCGATGTGATGGGCGCTGCCCAGACCGGCACCGGCAAGACCGCCGCCTTCTCCATCCCGCTGCTGCAGCGCATGCTCAAGCATGAGAATGCCAGCGCCTCGCCAGCCCGCCACCCCGTCCGCGCCCTGGTGCTGGCGCCCACGCGCGAACTGGCTGACCAGGTGGCCAACAACGTCAAGGCCTATTCCCGGCACACCCAGCTGCGGGTGGCCTGCGTCTTCGGCGGTGTGGACATGAAACCCCAAACGCTGCAGCTCAAGGGCGGCGTGGAAGTGCTGATCGCCACCCCGGGCCGTCTGCTGGACCACATCGAAGCCAAGAACTGCGTGCTCAACCAGGTCGAGTATGTGGTGCTGGACGAAGCGGACCGCATGCTGGACATCGGCTTCCTGCCCGACCTGCAACGCATCCTCAGCTACCTGCCCAAGGCGCGTCAGACCCTGCTGTTCTCGGCGACCTTCTCGCCGGAGATCAAGCGTCTGGCCCAAAGCTACCTGCAGGAGCCGGAGCTGGTGGAAGTGGCGCGCCCCAATGCCACCGCGTCCACCGTCGAGCAGCGTTTCTTCAGCGTGGAAGATGACGACAAGCGGGCGGCCATCCTGCATCTGCTGCGTCAGCGCCAGATCACCCAATCCATCGTCTTCGTGAACTCCAAGCTGGGTGCGGCGCGCCTGGCCCGTTCGTTCGAGCGTGACGGCCTGAAGACCGCTGCGCTGCACGGGGACAAGTCGCAGGACGAGCGCCTGAAGTCGCTGGAAGCGTTCAAGCGCGGTGAAGTGGAACTGCTGGTGGCCACCGACGTGGCGGCCCGCGGCCTGGACATCGCCGACCTGCCGGCCGTCTTCAACTTCGACGTGCCCTTCAACGCCGAAGACTACGTGCACCGCATTGGCCGCACCGGCCGCGCGGGCGCCTCCGGCCTGGCCTTCACGCTGGTGGCCCGGTCGGATGCCCGTCTGGTGGGCGAGATCGAAAAGCTGATCAAGCGCAAGCTGGAACTCGAGCCCCTGCAGCTGGAGGACGACCGCCCCCGCCGCAGCGAGCGCCGCGACCGGGACGGCGCCCCTGAAGGACGCGGAGAAGGACGCGGGGACGTTCGCCGCGAGGAGCGTCCGCGCCGGGAGCGCGAGGATCGTCGCGACGAGGCCTACAGCAGTGCTCCGGTCGCTCGTTCCCAGCCCCGCACGCCGTACGACCCGCTGTTCGACAAGCCTTACGAAGCCTCGGACCGCGCCGAGCCGCCGAGCTGGGAGAGTGCTTCTGCGGGCGCACCGTCCGCGTCGCGAGGCGCTGCCGGTGCCGTGGGCAACATCAAGCCCAAGCGGAAGGTGGCCGCCTTGTTCGGCGCCAAGAAACCGGTGACGACCGAATCCTGATGTCGGGCCGGCTCGCCGGCCTGACCGAGATCAAGACATGGGCCGACCTGTGAGGGTCGCGCCCATTTTTTTCGTCTGTCCGCGGCCCCGGTGCTCACCGCCCAGCGAGAAAGGCAAACACCGCGGGCACCTTGTCCGGCACGCTCTTCGGCGACTTCTTCCACTGCGACACCGGCGCGCTGTGCGTCCAGGCGTCGGCCAGGCTGAGCCCGCAGCTCACCGACAGCACCGTACCGGGTTTGAGCTGCTGGATCAGCGCCTGCAGCAGCGCGCTGTTGCGATAGGGCGTCTCGATCATCAGCTGGGTCTGTTGCTCCCGGGCCGAATGCGCCTCCAGCTCCTTCAGGCGTGCCTGGCGCGCCGCGCCATCGGTAGGCAGGTAGCCCACGAATGCGAAGCTCTGGCCGTTCATGCCGCTGGCGGCCACTGCCAGCAGCAGCGAGCTGGGGCCCACCAGCGGAATCACCGGGACGCCCGCGGCGTGCGCGGCAGCCACCAGGCGTGCGCCGGGGTCGGCCACCGCCGGCATGCCGGCTTCGGACATCAGTCCCACGTCCGTGCCCTGCAGGGCGGGGGCGAGCAGGGCCTGCCAGGCAGCGTCGTCCGAGGCGGAGGGGGCGGGCGTGCGGCCCTTGGGCGGCCGCGGCAGTTCCAGGATCTGCTGCTGCTGCAGCGGCAGCGCCAGCGGATGCACTCCGTCCACCCGCTTGAGGAAGGCGCGGGTGGTCTTGGCATTCTCGGCGGCCCAGTGAGTCAGGCGGGCGGCCTGGGCGATCACGGCGTCGGGCAGGACTTCGCGCAGGTCCACGGTCTGGCCGTCCATGCCGAAATCCAGGGTGTTGGGGACGAGGTAGAGGCGGCCGAGGGTCACTGGAGGTCTCCGGGCGAGGCGGGGGAAGTGAGGGGAGAGGTGGGGGACGTGGTGGGGGAACTGGGGGAGGCGGGCAGGGCGGACAGGGCCGGCACTTGCATCCCCGCCTGCCGCAGCAACTGACAGGTGCGGATCAGCGGCAGGCCGATCAGCGCGGTCGGATCGTCCGACACGATCGCCTCCAGCAGCGAGATGCCCAGGCCTTCCGCCTTGGCGCTGCCGGCGCAGTCATAGGGTTGCTCGGCCCGCAGATAGGCCTCGATCTCCTCGTCGCTCAGAGCGCGGAACCGCACCTCGACCCGGGCCAGGTCGGTAGCGCTGAAGCCGCTCCTCTCGCAGACCACCGCCAGCGCCGTGTGAAAGATCACCGTGCGGCCGCGCATGGCGCGCAACTGGGCCACGGCCCGCTCATGGCTGCCGGGTTTGCCCAGCGGCTGGCCGTCCAGGTCCGCCACCTGGTCCGAGCCGATCACCACCGCGTCGGGATGATCCGCAGCCACGGCGCGGGCCTTGGCCAGCGCCAGGCGACGGGCCAGCGCCTCGGGGGCTTCACCCGGCAGCGGCGTCTCGTCCACGCGGGGAGCCGCCACGTCGAAGGCGATCTGCAGTCGCTGCAGCAGTTCGCGTCGGTAGGGGGAGGTGGACCCCAGCACCAGACGGGGTGTCGGCGAGGGAGTCATCACGGCAGGAGGGGTCATGGCGCGAATTCTCCCATTGGCCTGCGCCTCTCCGGGCGCCGTCGTTCCCGCTCGGACGCAACGGGCGCGACGGGCGGCCGGGCTCGTACACTTGCGGCATGAAGTCCCGAGCCCTGAATCCTCTCAAGCTGGATGTGGAATCCTTTGCCCGTGAGGGCGGATCGCTGGATGGCGAATGGCCTGCCGCCGAGCTGCCGCGTCTGGCCGACACCGCCGCCCCCGAAGCGCCCGCCTCCGGCTGGCCCGCCGTGCGCTGGGCTGCAGAGGGCGAAATCCGCACGCCTCGTGGCAGTGAGCCGCAGATCTGGATGCGCCTGGATGCCCAGGCCCAGGTGGCCCAGACCTGTCAGCGCTGCCTGCAGCCCGTGGTGGAGGAGGTGGCCATGTCGCGCTGGTTCCGCTTTGTGCGGGACGAAGACCAGGCCGCTGAACTGGACATGGACAGCGAAGACGACGTGCTGGCCTTGCCCCGCGTCCTGAATCTGCAGGAACTGGCCGAGGACGAGCTGCTGCTGGCGTTGCCGCTGGTGCCCCGCCACGAGGTTTGCCCGGAACCCCTGCCCCTGGCCGAGCCGGACGAGCTGGAAGAGGAAGCGGAAAAAGAGCGCCCCCATCCCTTTGCGGCATTGGCCGCTCTCAAGAAGGGGACGGCTGGTAAAGCCTGAAAGCGCTGTGCTACACTCGCGGGCTTTCCCGGCTTACTGGCCCATTGGCAGGTCATGAACACTTGAATTCATGGCTTCGTTTTGGGGCATGGCTGGGCCGAGGCATCGGTTGTGGTCTTCATCTGCCACCACCCCTAGCGCAAAACCATCGCAGGCCTCGACTTTCACGAAGCTTGATCAGTTTTTTTGATCACCGCGCCGAAGCCTTTAGGAGAAATTTCATGGCCGTTCAGCAAAACAAGAAGTCGCCTTCCAAGCGTGGCATGCACCGTTCGCACAATGCCCTGGGCACCCCGGGTACCGCGATCGAGCCGACCACCGGCGAAGTGCATCTGCGTCACCACATCAGCCCCACCGGCTTCTATCGTGGCCGCAAGGTTCTGAAGACCAAGGCTGACGCGGCCTGATCGTCCCGACCCTGTCGGTCACGATCTGTCGCCCACAGCGATGTCATGGTGCCTCGGCGCCATGATCGGTCTCCTCAGACCTGAGCTTCCACAGTGTTGCTTCCAAAGCCCGGTTCAGCGCATGGCGTTGCCGGGCTTTTGCTTTGCCGGAAAGACTTTGCTGCGGTGGCTGGGCTGGAATCGCTTCGGTCATGGCCCGTTGGGTCCATGGGCGGCAACGCTTGTCCGCCAGCGCTGCCTCGCGTAAGGTGATCGGCTCGTCATTGCGTTCTGCCTGCCCCTTGCTCCGTCCCTCATTGGTCTCGTCCCTCATTGGTTTCGATGTCTGACACCCACGCTCCGCAGTCCTCGTCCCTTGCGTCGCCTACGTCGCCCCTGACGCCTTTGCGGCTGGCAGTGGACTGCATGGGCGGTGACCACGGCCCCTCCATCACGCTGCCCGCCTGCAAGGCCTTCCTGGCGAACCACCCGCAGGCCGAACTGGTGCTGGTGGGTCAGCCGCAGGCGCTGGCGGAGGCGGCGAACTGGCCGCGCTGCCGCATCGTGGCGGCCAGCGAGGTGGTGACCATGGAAGATCCGATCGAGGTGGCCCTGCGCCGCAAGAAGGACTCCTCCATGCGCGTGGCCCTGCAGCAGCTCAAGGCCGGCCGCGATGGCGAGGCCCCGCTCGCGCAGGCCTGTGTGTCGGCGGGCAACACCGGCGCCCTCATGGCGGTGGCCAAGTACCTGCTCAAGACCATGGACGGCATCGACCGCCCTGCCATCGCGACCGTCATGCCCAATCAGAATGGCGGCTTCACGACGGTGCTGGACCTGGGCGCCAATGTGGATTGCGGCCCCGAGCACCTGCTGCAGTTCGCCGTGATGGGCAGTGCACTGGTGTCCGCCGTGGATGGCAAGGAAGAGCCCACCGTCGGCCTGCTGAACATCGGCGAGGAGATGATCAAGGGCAACGAGACCATCAAACGTGCCGGTGAACTGCTGCGCGAAGCGCATGCCCATGACACCCTGAAGTTCCATGGCAACGTGGAAGGCAATGACATCTTCAAAGGCACCACCGACATCGTCGTGTGTGACGGATTTGTCGGGAATGTGGCCCTGAAGACCGCCGAAGGGCTGGCGAGCATGATCTCCAGCTTCATCCGTGCGGAGTTCACCCGCAGTGGCTGGACCCGCATCGTCGCTCTTCTGGCCATGCCGATCCTGCAACGTTTCAAGAACCGCGTCGATCATCGTCGATTCAACGGCGCGGCCCTGCTGGGACTGCGGGGTTTGGTCTTCAAGAGCCACGGTTCGGCGGATGCGTTTGCTTTCGAGCAGGCTTTGAACAGGGCTTATGATGCGGCTCGCAACCGGCTTCTAGACCGGGTTCATGATCGAATCGTCGCAACGATGCAGGCCCTACCGGCGCCTGCCAGTGAGGAGGGCGGCGATGCTGGAGACACGGCAGCCCCGGCTGTCCACGCTGCATGACCACTGCTTCCGCCCCTACTTCCCCCCTTGCTTCGACACGCTTCTCGCGCATCCTCGGCACGGGCAGCTTCCTCCCCGGTGACCGGGTGACCAACCAGGCGCTGGCCGACCGGCTGGCGCAGGATGGCATCGAGACATCGCACGACTGGATCGTCGAGCGCACCGGCATCCATGCCCGCCATTTCGCCGGCCCGGACACTACGTCCAGCGACCTGGCCTTGCCGGCAGCCCGCGCTGCGCTGGAAGCCGCGGGCGTGGCGGCTGAAGAGATCGATCTGATCATCGTGGCCACGTCCACCCCGGACATGGTCTTCCCCTCCACCGCCTGCCTGCTGCAGCAAAAGCTCGGCATCCACGGCTGCCCGGCCTTTGATGTCCAGGCGGTGTGCTCCGGCTTCGTTTACGCCCTGACCGTCGCGGATTCGATGATCAAGAGCGGTGCCGCGAGCAAGGCGCTGGTCGTCGGCGCGGAAGTGTTCTCGCGCATTCTGGATTTCAAGGACCGCACCACCTGCGTGCTGTTTGGCGATGGTGCCGGCGCGGTCGTGCTGGGCGCCAGCGACGTGCCCGGCATCCTGGCCAGCGAACTGCACGCCGACGGTCGTCATGTCGACATCCTGTGCACCCCCGGGACCGTGTCCGGCGGTGAGGTGCTGGGCCATCCGCTGCTGAAGATGGACGGCCAGGCCGTGTTCAAGCTGGCCGTGGGCGTGCTGGACAAGGTGGCGCGCTCCGTCCTGGACAAGGCCGGCCGCACCGATGCCGACATCGACTGGCTGATTCCTCACCAGGCCAACATCCGCATCATGCAGGGCACGGCCAAGAAGCTGAAGATGTCCCTGGACAAGCTGATCGTCACGGTGGACGAGCATGGCAACACCTCCGCGGCCTCGATTCCGCTGGCGCTGGACGTTGCCGTGCGGTCCGGCAAGATCCGCCGGGGCGACACCGTCATGCTTGAAGGCGTGGGCGGCGGCTTCACCTGGGGCGCGGTGCTGCTGGATTTCTGAACCAGCCCCCGCACTCCCCCTCACTCTTCATTTCCATTCCATTCACTACCGACTGATCCGACAGCCATGAGCAAGAGCTTCGCATTCGTCTTCCCCGGCCAGGGATCCCAATCCGTCGGCATGCTGGACGCCTGGGGCGATCATCCCGAGGTGGCCCGCACGCTGGCCGAAGCTTCGGCGGCGCTGGGGGAAGACATCGGCGCGCTGATCCATCAGGGCCCGAAGGAACAGCTGGACCTGACCACCAACACCCAGCCGGTCATGCTGACCGCCGGCGTGGCCTGCTATCGCGCATGGATCGCGGAAACCGGTCTGGTGCCGGCCGCCGCGGCGGGTCATTCGCTGGGCGAGTACACCGCACTGGTCGCCTCCGGGGCGCTGAGCCTGGCGGACGCGTTGCCGCTGGTGCGCTTCCGTGCGCAGGCCATGCAGGAGGCCGTGCCGGTGGGCACCGGCGCCATGTCCGCCATCCTGGGCCTGGACGCTTCGGTCGTGCGCGACGTCTGCCTGCAGGTCGCCAAGGACAGTGGCGAGGTCGTGGAAGCCGTGAATTTCAACGATCCCAAGCAGACCGTGATTGCCGGCAGCAAGGCCGGTGTCGACAAGGCGATGGAAGCCCTCAAGGCGGCCGGTGCCAAGCGCGCGCTGCCGCTGCCGGTGTCGGCTCCCTTCCATTCCAGCCTGATGAAACCGGCCGCCGATCGCCTGCGCGACAAGCTGGCCGCGGTGGCGTTCAAGCCGGCGTCCTTCCCGGTGATCAACAACATCGACGTGGCCGTGACCGACAGCCCGGACGCCCTGCGTGACGCCCTCTACCGCCAGGCCTTCGGCCCGGTGCGCTGGGTGGAGGTGGTGCAGGCGATCAAGGCCCGCGGCCTGAGCACGATCATCGAGTGCGGTCCCGGCAAGGTGCTGGCGGGCATGGCCAAGCGCATCGACGGCGAGATTGCCAGCACCACCGTGCTGGATCCCGCCTCGCTGGCGGACGCCAAGGCCCTGCTGGCCTGAGGCTGGGCCGAAGAGCACGCTGCGAGAGCACGCCTTTAGAGAACGCCTTTAGAGCACGCTGAACCGAGCTGAGGATTTCCATGAGTGAGAGCAAGCAAGTCGCATTGGTCACCGGCGCCAGCCGGGGCATTGGCCGTTCCATCGCCCTGACCCTGGCCGACAAGGGCTTTACCGTCATCGGCACCGCCACCAGCGAGTCCGGGGCCCAGGCCATCTCGGAGGCGCTGCAGCCGCTGGGCGGCCGGGGCGTGGTCCTCAATGTGAATGATGGCGCCGCGGTGGAAGCCCTGGTGGATGCCATCACCAAGCAGGACGGTGGCCTGCATGTGCTGGTCAACAATGCCGGCATCACCCGCGACATGCTGTCCATGCGCCTGAAGGACGAAGACTGGGACGCGGTGCTGGACACCAATCTCAAGGCCGTCTTCCGCGCCAGCCGGGCAGTCATGCGCACGATGATGAAGCAGCGCTGGGGCCGCATCATCAACATCACCTCGGTGGTGGGTGCCTCCGGCAATGCCGGCCAGGCTAACTATGCGGCGGCCAAGGCCGGCGTGGCGGGCATGACACGTGCCCTGGCACGGGAGCTGGGCAGCCGCAACATCACCGTCAACTGCGTGGCGCCCGGCTTCATCGCCACCGACATGACCGATGTCCTGCCCGAAGCCCAGAAGACCGCATTGCTGGCACAGATTCCCCTGGGCCGGCTGGGCGATCCTTCGGAAATCGCCAGTGCGGTGGCGTTCCTGGCATCCAAGGAAGCGGGCTACATCACCGGCTCAGAGCTGCATGTCAATGGCGGCATGTACATGAGCTGAGGGCCTCGCCCGCCACTACATTTCACGCATCGTGGTACCCGCTTCCCAAAAGGGTGGGTGCCCACCGGATTCACCCGGCCGGTGTGGGGCTGATAGAGTCCGAGCGCGTTCACGTTCCCAAGGGAACCGATCGCCTCGGGGGCGCCTGATCTTAGGGGCGCCACTCTAAGGCCTTAGAATCCCGGGTTGTTCTAGCAAACCCCTCCTGGAGGAGTCATGAGCGATATCGAAGCACGTGTCAAGAAAATCATCGCCGAGCAACTCGGCGTGCCTGAAGCCGATGTGACCAATGAAAAGGCCTTCGTCGCCGATCTGGGCGCTGATTCTCTGGACACCGTGGAACTGGTGATGGCCCTGGAAGACGAGTTCGGCATCGAGATCCCGGACGAGGAAGCCGAGAAGATCACCACCGTTCAGCTGGCGATCGACTACGCCGTCAAGCACCAAAAGGCTTGATCCATGGGGGGCGCGCTCCAGCAGCGCAGCCCCGAGGCGTTCCCGCAGTATCACTTCAGTCATAGAGCATGAGCCGTCGTCGCGTCGTCGTCACCGGTCTTGGCCTGATCAGTCCCGTGGGTAACACGGTCGAGCAGGGCTGGGCCAACATCGTGGCTGGTCAATCCGGCATTGATCACATCACCCGTTTTGATGCCAGCAACCTGGCCTGTCAATTCGCGGGGGAGGTCAAGGGCTTCAACGTGGAGGAATATTTCTCCGCGAAGGAAGCGCGGCACATGGACACCTTCATCCACTACGGGCTGGCCGCTTCACTGCAGGCCATCCGGGATGCGGGTCTGCCCACCGGCGAGGCGCTGCAGCCCGAACTGGCCGAACGCATTGGCGTGCTGGTCGGCTCCGGCATCGGCGGCCTGCCCATGATTGAAGAGACGCATGCGGAGCTGACCAACCGCGGCCCCCGCCGCATCTCTCCGTTCTTCGTGCCGGCCTCGATCATCAACATGATCTCCGGTCACGTGTCCATCCAGTGCGGCTTCAAGGGCCCCAACCTGGCCATCGTGACGGCCTGCACCACCGGGCTGCACAGCATCGGCCAGGCCGGTCGCATGATCGAGGCGGGCGACGCCGACGTCATGGTGGCCGGCGGCGCCGAATCCACCGTGTCGCCCCTGGGCGTGGGTGGGTTCGCGGCTGCCCGTGCCCTGTCCACCCGCAACGACGACCCCAAGACCGCGTCCCGCCCCTGGGACAAGGATCGCGACGGCTTTGTGCTGGGCGAGGGCGCCGGTGTCCTGGTGCTGGAAGAGTACGAACACGCCAAGAAGCGTGGCGCCAAGATCTATGCGGAACTGGTGGGCTTTGGCATGAGTGCCGACGCTTTCCACATGACCGCGCCGGATGTGGACGGCCCGACCCGCTCGATGCGCAATGCCCTGCGCAATGCCGGTCTGAACCCCGACCAGATCCAGTACATGAATGCCCATGGCACGTCCACGCCGCTGGGCGATGCCAACGAGACCAACGCCATCAAGCAGGCCTTCGGCGACCATGCCAAGAACGGCCTGGTGGTGTCCTCGACCAAGTCGATGACCGGCCACCTGCTGGGCGGCGCCGGCGGCATCGAGTCGGTGTTCACCGTCAAGGCGATCCACGACCAGATCGCCCCGCCGACCATCAACATCTTCAATCAGGACCCGGCCTGCGACCTGGACTATTGCGCCAATGAAGCGCGCAAGATGCCCATCGAATATGCCGCCAAGAACAACTTCGGTTTTGGCGGCACGAATGGCACCCTGATCTTCAAGCGGGTCTGAACGGCCCTCGCGCGGTGAACGTATGACCGCGCAGGCCTTGGCCACTCCCCCACGCCGGGTTCATCGTGCAGCGATGGCCCGGCGTTTTCTTTGTCCGCCGGATCCCGCGTGGCAGGCGGTGCAGGATGTGCTGCGGGCGGCCGGCCTGCTCACCGCCGTGCTGGCGGTGCTGCTGCAACTCACGTCCCCTTTCTGCACACTGATGGTCATCGCGGCTGGCCTGCTGGCCGCTGCGCTGTGGGTGACGGATCGGCAGGTGCGGGTGCGCGCGGAGTCACCGCTCGCCGCATCCCTGCGATGGGATGGCGAGCAATGGTGGTGGGAGCCGGCCGCGGCCACCGATGCGGCTGCGAAGCACGCAGCTACCACCGATGTGCCTGCGAAGCACGCAGTCACCACCGATGCGGCTGCGAAGCACGCAGCCGCGGGCGAGCCGCTTGCCAACGCCACCCCAGCAGGCATCGACCCAGGTCGTCCCGCCGTGGCCGTGACCCCTCATGTGCTGCTGGATGGCGAGCACTGGCTGCTGCTGCGGCTGGTCCCGATCGGCAGTGAAGGGCGCTTCTGGCGCCACTCCTGTCTGGCGGTGTCCCGGCGGCAGCAGGCCGGCCACTGGTCGTTACTGCGCATTCACCTCTTCATGGCACGAACCTGAGCATTTCCGTGCATGATGTAAGTTCTGTTCCTCTGATCTGCTCCTGACGCGAGTCTTCATGTCCAAACCGTTCCGTCATCTTGCCCTGGCGCTCGCAGGCGCCGCCGCGCTGCAGGCGCCCTTGCATGCGGTCGCCCAGGCGGCTGCCCAGGCGACGCCGGTGGCCCCTGCCTCGGCAGCGGCTCCCGCGCCCGCCCCGGCACCCGTGGCTGACCTCGCCCGGGCACTGCCCGATTTCAGCGTGCTGGTCGAGCAGGCCGGTCCGGCCGTGGTCAACATCCGGACCTCGGAAAAGATCAAGGTGGGCACCAATGCCCAGCTCGATGAGCAGATGCGCGAATTCCTGCGCCGCTTCGGCATCCCGGTGCCGCCGCAGCGCAAGGGCGCTCCGACGCCCAACGCGCCAGGGACGCCCAACATGCCGTCCCCCGACGATGACGACGATGACGACGATGCGTCGCCCCAGCGTCGCGGCCTGGGGTCCGGCTTCGTCATCGGCGCCGACGGCTACGTGATGACCAACGCCCACGTCGTGGACGAGGCCGACGAGGTCATGGTCACCCTGACCGACAAGCGCGAATTCAAGGCCAAGGTGGTGGGCCTGGACCGCCGCACCGACGTGGCCGTGCTCAAGATCGACGCCACCGGCCTGCCCATGTTGCGCATGGGCGATGTCGGCAAGCTCAAGGTCGGTGAATGGGTGATGGCCATCGGCTCGCCCTTCGGTTTCGACAACACCGTGACCGCCGGCATCGTCAGCGCCAAGGCACGCGATACCGGCGACCTGCTGCCCCTCATCCAGACCGACGTGGCCATCAACCCGGGCAACTCGGGCGGCCCGCTGCTGAACCTGCGCGGCGAGGTGGTCGGCATCAACTCCCAGATCTACAGCCAGTCCGGCGGCTTCATGGGCATCTCCTTCGCGATTCCGATCGATGAAGCGATGCGCGTGGCCGATCAGCTGCGCAGCAAGGGCCGCGTCACCCGCGGCATGCTGGGCGTCTATCCGGACGACGTGAGCAAGGAAGTGGCCGAAGCCATCGGCCTGGGCAAGCCCCTGGGCGCGCAGGTCACCCGCATCACGGCGGGCGGCCCTGGCGAGAAGGCGGGCCTGGAGCTGGGCGATGTCATCACCCGGTTCAACGGCAAGCCCGTGGAGAAGGCGGTCGATCTGCGCCGCCTGGCCGCCGCCACGCCCCCGGGCTCGAAGGTGACGATCCAGGTGTTCCGCCGCGGTGGCTACAAGGACCTGACCGCCACGCTGGAAGCCCTGCCGGATGACCGCGCACCAGCCACGCCTGAACCCGAAGCGCCGGTGCAGACGGGCGCCCAGGCCTGGGGCCTGACGGTGAGCGAGCTGACCGATGCCCAGCGCAAGGAGCTCAAGCTCAGCGCCGGCATCAAGATCGATGCGGTGGACGGTCCCGCAGCGCGCGCCGGTTTGCGTGCAGGCGACCTGATCCTGTCGGTGGCCAACACCGAGGTCAAGACGATCAAGCAGTTCCAGGCGGTGCTGGCCAAGGCCGAGAAGAACAAGCCCCTGCAGATGCTGGTGCGCCGCGGGGATGCCGCGAGCTTCGTGGTCTTGAAGCCGGGCAAGGGCTAACCAGGTGGGGGGAGGGTGTCTGTCAGGGTTAACCCTTGCCATGCGCCTTCAACCCACCGCCCGTCTGGGGCTTTCCGTGATGCGGAATCTGAGTCCGCTCTGCGAGCAACCTGTCCACGATTTCCGTCGGTTGGTGCTCGCTAGCGGATGTGACCAACCGACGGGATTGATGCTGCCCTCCGCTACAATCGCACCGCGTCCGGCTCTCTTTGTAGCCACTGCGACAGGGAATCAGGAAGGCTCTGCAAAGGGCTGGATTGATCCACAGGATGTCCTCAAGCTTTTGTGGATAACCTGTTGAAAAAATTCCTGTTGGCGAAGGGCAACGCCCGCAAAGCTCGCATCCATGCGGTTTTCAGCGCGGCCCTTTTGGCTACAATGAAAGCCCAACAAGCAGTTGCCATACGTTTTGTTGGAAGGCGCGTCACCGTTTCGACGTGCCTTTTTTTTATGTCCCGCAGGCTTGCATCTGCCGTCCGCCACACGAGGGCAGCGGCGCATGTGGCACACGTGACCCCGAGTTCCTCATATGTTCCGTGTGAGCCCACGAAGGGGCCACGCTTCGCCGCCCTGGGGCAGGCCCGGGAGCCGTTCTCTGCACGGTGCTCCCATGGCAGTCTCCGGGTCCGCGGCCTCCGACTGAGTCCATGAACCACATCCGCAATTTCTCCATCATTGCCCACATCGATCACGGCAAGAGCACTCTGGCCGATCGCATCATCCAGCGCTGCGGCGGCCTGTCGGACCGGGAGATGGAAGCGCAGGTGCTGGACTCGATGGACATCGAACGCGAGCGCGGCATCACCATCAAGGCCCAGACCGCGGCCCTGCAGTACAAGGCCCGCGACGGCCAGGTCTACAACCTCAACCTGATCGACACCCCGGGGCACGTGGACTTCTCCTACGAAGTCAGCCGCTCGCTGTCCGCCTGCGAAGGCGCGCTGCTGGTGGTGGACGCGAGCCAGGGCGTGGAAGCCCAGACCGTGGCCAACTGCTACACCGCGCTGGAGCTGGGCGTGGAAGTGGTGCCGGTGCTCAACAAGATGGACCTGCCGCAGGCCAACCCGGAAGGGGCCAAGTCGGAGATCGAGGACGTGATCGGCATCGACGCGACCGACGCCATCCCCTGCTCGGCCAAGACCGGCATGGGCGTGGACGACATCCTCGAAGCCATCATCACCCGCATGCCGGCCCCCAAGGGCCAGGTGGAAGCTCCGCTGCGGGCGATGATCATCGACTCCTGGTTCGACAACTACGTCGGCGTGGTGATGCTGGTCCGTGTGGTGGACGGCACGCTGCGCAAGGGTGAGCGCATCCGCATGATGGCCACCGACGCGGTCTACCCCGCCGAGCACCTGGGCGTGTTCACCCCTAAGTCCGAACCGCGCGACCGGCTCAACGCCGGGGAGGTGGGTTTCATCATCGCCGGCATCAAGGAACTGGCCGCGGCGAAGGTGGGCGACACCATCACCGTCGAGAAGAAGCAACCCAACAACCTGGGCCCGGCCACCGAGGCGCTGCCCGGCTTCAAGGAAATCCAGCCGCAGGTCTTCGCCGGTCTGTATCCCACCGAAGCCAGCGAATACGACCAGCTGCGCGACGCCCTGGAAAAGCTCAAGCTCAACGATGCCTCGCTGCGCTTCGAACCGGAAGTCTCCCAGGCGCTGGGCTTCGGTTTCCGCTGCGGCTTCCTGGGCCTGCTGCACATGGAGATCGTGCAGGAGCGGCTGGAGCGTGAGTTCGACCAGGACCTGATCACCACCGCCCCCAGCGTGGTGTACGAAGTGCAGCTCAACGACGGCGAAGTCATCGAGGTGGAAAACCCGTCCAAGATGCCGGAGCAGAGCAAGATCGGCGAGATCCGTGAGCCCATCGTCACCGTGCATCTGTACATGCCGCAGGAATACGTCGGCCCGGTGATGACGCTGGCCAACCAGAAGCGCGGCGTGCAGCTGAACATGGCCTATCACGGCCGCCAGGTCATGCTCACCTACGAAATCCCGCTGGCGGAAATCGTGCTGGACTTCTTCGACAAGCTCAAGTCGGTCTCCCGCGGTTATGCCTCGATGGACTACGAGTTCAAGGAATACCGCGCCTCCGACGTCGTGAAGGTGGACATGCTGATCAACGGCGACCGCATCGATGCGCTGTCCCTGATCGTGCACCGGTCGCAGTCCCAGTACCGCGGCCGCCAGGTGGCGGCGAAGATGCGCGAGATCATTCCGCGCCAGATGTATGACGTGGCCATCCAGGCCGCCATCGGCGCCAACATCATCTCCCGCGAGAACATCAAGGCGCTGCGCAAGAACGTGCTGGCAAAATGCTATGGGGGTGACATCACCCGCAAGCGCAAGCTGCTGGAGAAGCAGAAGGCCGGCAAGAAACGCATGAAACAAATCGGTTCGGTGGAGGTGCCGCAAGAAGCCTTCCTGGCCATCCTCCAAGTCGAAGAATGAACGCGATGAGTGCACTGACCGGGCTGCTGTATGCCGCCCTGATCGCCTACCTGGGCGGCTGGTTCTCGGGCTACTGGAACGGCAATTTCTCGCTGTTGCTGTTTGTGCTGACGCTGGTCACGCTGGGCTACTGGACGGCCGAGCGCTTTTACTTCCAGCCGGCCCGCCGGCGCCAGGCCCAGATCGCGGCCGAGGCGTGGGAGAAAGAGCAGCGCTGGCGCGGCGCCGAAGCCACCGCTGCCGCCCGCGAGGTGGTGGCCGAGCCGCATCTGCGCCAGCCCTGGTGGCTGGACTGGACCGCCGGGCTGTTCCCGGTGATTCTCATCGTCTTCCTGCTGCGCTCGTTCCTCTTCGAGCCCTTCAAGATTCCGTCCGGCTCCATGGTTCCGACGCTGCTGATCGGCGACCTGATCCTGGTCAACAAGTTCCACTATGGCGTGCGTCTGCCGGTGATCAACAAGAAGATCATCAGCAATCACGACGTGGCCCGGGGGGACGTGGTCGTGTTCCGCTACCCGCTCAACCCCAGCGTGGACTACATCAAGCGGGCGGTCGGCCTGCCCGGTGACGAAATCCGCTACCTCAACCAGAAGCTGTATGTGAACGGCAAGCAGGTGGAAACGCAGGCCCAGGGCGACTTCTTTGATGACGATCCGGGGTCCATGCGCATCCGTCCGCTGTTCACCGAAAAACTGGGTGTGGTGGAGCACAAGATCCTGGTCGATCCGCAGCCGCGAGGCCCGCTCAGCCCGATCGCCCAGTTCCCGTATTCCCAGAACTGCACCTACACGCTGGAAGGCGTGACCTGCAAGGTGCCGGAAGGCCATTACTTCATGATGGGCGATAACCGCGACAACTCGCAGGATTCCCGCTTCTGGGGTTTCGTGCCGGATGAGAACATCGTCGGCAAGGCCTTTGTCGTGTGGATGAACTTCGGGAATCCAAAGCGCATTGGCAGCATCCAATAAGGCCGGTGCCAGCGCATCGAGCCAACGACTGATCGTCGAGTGAATTTCGAGGAATGGGAGAACCAGACATGACCGGGGCCAGCACCACCACCACCGTGAACAGCCACTCTGTCCAGGCCACCAGCGCCCGCCGTCCGGCGCGCCTGGGTCGTCGCCAGCGCGGCGTCAGCCTGTTCGGCCTGCTGTTCTGGGGCGTCATCCTGGCCTTCCTGGCCGTTGTGGGCATGCGCGTCACGCCGACGGTGATGGAATACTTCACCATCCTCAAGGCGGTGGAAAAGATTGCCACCAGCGGTCCTTCGTCGGTGGCCGAGGCGCGCGCGGCATTTGCCCGTACGCAGGAAGTTGAATATTCGATCGTCAGCATCCAGCCGAACGACCTGATCATCACCAAGAAGGACGAGAAGGTGAAGATCAGTTTTGCCTACGACAAGGAAGTGTCGCTGGGCGGTCCGGTCTATCTGCTGATCAAATACAAGGGCGAGACTCGCTGAGGACGCCATTGAAGGACACGCATGAACCCGCAAGCGCTTGATGCACTCCAGCAGCGATTGGGCTACCGCTTCAACAAGGCGGAGTTGCTCCAGCGTGCGCTGACGCATCGCAGCTTCGGGCAGCAGCACAATGAACGCCTGGAATTCCTGGGCGACGCGGTGCTGAACCTGGCGGTGTCGGCCCTGCTCTATGAGCGGTTTGCCGGTTCCGACGAGGGCGACCTCACCCGCATCCGCGCCCACCTGGTGCGCGAAGACAGCCTGCACCGCCTGGCCCTGCAACTGCAGATGCCGGCCACCCTGCGCATGAGCGAAGGGGAGGCCCGTGGCGGTGGCGGCCAGCGTCCGTCCATCCTGGCGGACGCGCTGGAGGCGGTCATTGGCGCCGCCTTTCTCGACGGCGGCTATCAGGCCTCCAACGAGATCGTCCGCCGTCTGCTGGGCGACCTGATCTCCGGCAGCGGCATCGACCAATGGGCCAAGGACGCCAAGACGGCCTTGCAGGAATGGCTGCAGGCGCGCAAGCTGCCGGTGCCGGCCTACCGCATCGTCGAGACCCGCGGGCAGGCCCATGCCCAGACTTTTACCGTTGAATGCCAAGTGCCCGCGCTCAGCCTCGCGCGCACGGGCGAAGGCCGCTCCCGCCGGATGGCGGAGCAGGAAGCGGCCCGGCAGCTCCTGGATGAGCTGCTGGCTGGCGACAAGCCCGGTGGCGGCTTGCGCGACTAAGCAAAAGGCACCCCCATGAAAAAAACCTCTCGCGGCGGCCCGGTCTCCGGACCGGCTGCTACTGACTCGACCGCGCTCGATGCGCGCGCCCGTGATGATGCCGATGACCTGAACGAGGTCACCGGCCCGCAGGACGCGCTGCAGGCGGACTCACCCGATGACCTGCACGGTCATGATGAGGATCACGGCCAGGGTCATGACGAAGACGACGATTCGGATGAAGCCGAGGGCGACGACGAGGACGACGGCGAAGACAGCGGCGTCAGCGGAGGCATTGGCGCCCCGCCGATGCACGTCTATGAAGGCGACAACCGCTGCGGCCTGATCGCCATCGTCGGCCGTCCCAACGTCGGCAAGTCGACCCTGCTCAACGCGCTGGTCGGCCAGAAGGTGTCGATCACCTCCAAGAAGGCCCAGACCACGCGCCATCGCATCACCGGGGTGCGGACCGTGGAGGAGGCGCAGTTTGTCTTCGTCGACACGCCCGGCTTCCAGACTCGCCACAGCTCCGCCCTCAACCGCAACCTGAACCGGACGGTGCAGGGCGTGTTGTCCGACGTGGATCTGGTGCTGTTTGTGGTGGAGGCCGGCAAGTTCGGTCTGGACGATGCCAAGGTGCTGTCGCTGCTGCCGCAGGACAAGCCGGTGGTGCTGATTGCCAACAAGCTGGATGCGGTCACCCGCCGGGCCGAGATGATGCCCTGGCTCAAGAGCATGCAGGAGCGTCGCAACTTCACCGAATTCGTGCCGCTGTCGGCCCGCAAGGATGCGGACGTGCAGCGTCTCTTCCAGATCCTCAAGCCCTACCTGCCCAAGCAGGAGTGGTTCTATGACGAGGACGCGCTGACCGACCGCAGCGAGAAGTTCCTGGCCAGCGAGATGATCCGAGAAAAGCTCTTCCGCCTCACGGGCGACGAGCTGCCCTACAGCGCCACCGTGGTCATCGACCGCTGGGAGGAAGAGGGCAACCTGCGCCGCATTTCCGCCAGCATCGTGGTGGAGCGGGACGCGCAGAAGGGCATGATCATCGGTGCGGGCGGGGAGCGTCTCAAGCGGATCGGCTCGGAAGCCCGCCAGGAGCTCGAAACGCTGATGGATGCTCGGGTGTTCCTGGAGCTGTGGGTCAAGGTCCGCTCCGGCTGGGCGGACTCGGAAGAACATCTGCGCAGCTACGGCTATGAGTGAGTGAGCCGCTGATGGTGCAGGGCTACGTGCTTCACCATTACGACTGGAGCGAAACCAGCCTGGTGCTGGATCTCTTCACCCGGGACCATGGCCGGCTGGCGGTGGTCGCCAAAGGCGCCAAGCGGCCTTATTCCCAGCTGCGGGGCGTGCTGCTGCCGTTCCTGCGGCTGCAGGTGACGCTGAGCAAGCCGTCCAAGATGAACGAGGAAGGCGCGGCCGAGGTGCGTACGCTGCGCGGCGCGGAATGGGTGGGCGGACAGACCTTGCCCACCGGCGCCGCGCTCTTCAGCGGCTACTACGTGAACGAGCTGCTGCTCAAATTCCTGCCGCGCCAGGACCCGCACACGGCGCTGTTCGATGCCTATGCGGACCTGATGCCGCTGCTGCAGACGCCGGACGGGTCGCAGGCGGCGCTGCGTGCCTTTGAACTTCGCCTGCTGGCCGACTGTGGCCTGCTGCCCGACCTGAGTGTGCTGGCCACGACGCAGGCTGCGCTGGACCCGGAGCGGCTGTACATGTTGTCGCCGGAGTCGGGCGTGGTCGTGCCGACGCAGGATGCGCCGCAGCTCACCGGGCAGGCGCTGGTGCAACTGCAGGCGGCGCTGCTGCATGGCTCCATGCCTGCGCTGCGTGCGGCCTGTGACGACGCGGGATCGGCCCTGAAGCCGTTGCTGCGCGCCTTGCTTCACTATCATCTGGGGCATCGGCCGCTGCGCACGCGGCAGGTGCTGCTGGATGTCCAGAAGCTGCTGAACTGACCGGAGTTCCCTGCATGAATCCCCTGATGGCCCCTGAAGGCTTCCGTCACGACGCGCGCTGCGCGTTGTCCGTCAACGTCAACAAGGTGGCCTTGCTGCGCAACACCCGCCACCTGGGCATTCCCAGCGTCACCCGGGCGGCGCAGCTGTGCCTGGAAGCGGGCGCGCAAGGCATCACGGTGCATCCGCGGCCGGATGGCCGGCACATCCGCGCGCAGGACGTGCGTGAGCTGGCAGAGCTGCTCAAGGCCTGGCCGCATGCTGAGTACAACATCGAGGGCAACCCGACCCAGAACCTGATGGACTTCATCCGGGAGACCCGGCCCCATCAGGCGACATTCGTGCCGGACAGCGAAGACCAGTTCACCTCCGACCATGGCTGGAATCTGCCGGCGGACGCGGAGCGGCTGCGGCCCATGATTGCGGAATGCAAGTCGCTGGGCGTGCGGGTGAGCCTGTTCATGGACCCGGTGCCGGAGATGATGGCCCACGTGGCCGCGCTGGGCGCGGACCGCATCGAGCTCTACACCGAAACCTGGGCCAGTGCCTTTGGCACCGAGCGGGAGGCGGCGGTGCTGGCGAGTTTTGCCGACACCGCCCGTGCAGCGCTGGCGCAGGGGCTGGCCATCAATGCCGGGCACGATCTGAACCGCGACAACCTGACGCGTTTCCTGCGGGACGTGCCGGGCGTGGCGGAGGTGTCGATCGGTCATGCCCTGGTGGCCGATGCGCTGGAGCTGGGGTATGGCGAAGCGGTGCGAGAGTACCAGCGCAGCATCCAGCGGGCCTATGCCCGCTGAGGGGGCGGACCGACATGATCTACGGCATTGGCACCGACATCTGCGACATCCGCCGCATCCGCGAGACCTTTGAGCGTCGAGGCGTGCGGTTTGCCGAGAAGGTGCTCGGACCGCACGAGCTGACCGTGTTCCACGACCGCTACCAACGGGTGCCGGCGCGGGGCATTGCTTATCTGGCGACCCGTTTTTCGGCCAAGGAAGCGTTTTCCAAGGCCATTGGCATGGGCATGCGTATGCCGATGACCTGGCGGGACTGCGAGGTGGTGAAGGCGCCCAGCGGCAAGCCCGGCTTGCGGCTGCACAACGCGCTGGCGACGTGGTTCGAAGCCAAGGGGTTGACGGCGCATGTCACCGTGACCGATGAAACCGACTATGCCGCGGCCTTTGTGGTCGTGGAGACCCGAGAGTGAACCGAGCATGACCGAATCCTTGCACGCGCCCGTCATCCTGGACATCGCCGGCACGGCCTTGACGGCGGATGACCGTCGGCGTCTTCAGCATCCGTTGACGGGGGGGCTGATTCTGTTCGCCCGTCATTTCGAAAGCCGTGCCCAGCTGACGGCGTTGTGTGCCGAGGCCAAGTCGCTGCGACCGGATCTGCTGATTGCGGTGGACCAGGAAGGCGGACGGGTGCAGCGTTTCCGCACGGACGGCTTCACGGCGCTGCCGGCGATGCGCAGCCTCGGTGAGCTGTGGATGGACGATGCCATGCGGGCCATCCAGGCCGCGACGGCCACGGGGCTGGTGCTGGCGCTGGAGCTGCGGGCCTGCGGGGTGGACATGAGTTTCACGCCGGTGCTGGACCTGGACCATCACGACGACACCCATCAGTCCTTGAGCGGCGTGATTGGGTCGCGCAGTTTCCATCGGGACCCGCGGGTGGTGAGTCTGCTGGGCCAGAGCCTGATGCAGGGGCTGGCGCTGGCGGGCATGGCCAGTTGCGGCAAGCATTTCCCTGGCCACGGGTATGTGGCGGCCGATTCCCATGTGGATGTGCCGGTGGACACCCGCAGCCTGAAGGCGATTCTTGCGGAAGATGCGCGGCCGTTCGAGTGGCTGAGCCTGAGTCTGTCGGCGGTGATGCCGGCGCATGTGGTCTACCGCAAGGTGGACAGCCGTCCGGCGGGTTTCAGTCGGCGGTGGTTGCAGGAGATCCTGCGGGAGCGGTTGGGGTTTGCGGGCGCGGTGTTCAGTGACGATCTGGGCATGGCGGGGGCACGGGTCATCGAAGGTCGGCCGGTGGGCTTTACCGAGGCGGCGATGGCGGCGCTGGACGCGGGGTGTGATCTGGTGTTGCTGTGCAACCAGAGTCTGGAGTCCGGTGGGCAGGCGATTGATGAGCTGCTCGACGGGTTGAGCCAGGCGCAGTCCGACGGGCGCTGGCACCCTGCGATCGACAGCGAAGCCCGCCGTGCAGCGTTGTTGCCGCAATCAGCGCCGCTGACCTGGGATGAGTTGATGTTGGCGCCGCGTTATCTGGAGGCTTTGGCGCGACTGCCTTGAGCGGCGCGAGGCGACGGTTCGATGCTGGCCTGTGGCGCGCGTTCAGTCTTCTGATGCCCGTTGCGCCATGCGGGCGAACCAGGCGGATTTGCCGGTTTTGTAGAGCTGGTACCAGGCCTCCAGCGTCTCGGCGTTGTAGATGTCCAGGGTCTCGAAAATCGCTCGCGCGAATTCGATCGGCGCCATGCCGCCGGCAGTGATCAGGCCTTGGTCCAGCACGACCGGTTCATCCACATACTGGTCGCCGCCTGCGTATCCCGTGCCGTTGAGATAGCTGGCCGCATTGCTGGTGTGACGGCGCTGGTCCAGCGCCCCGACACGGGCCAGTCCCGCCGTGGCGCCACAGATCGCCGCCACGCGCCGGCCCTGGTCCAGGAAGTCCTTGGCCTTGTGCGCCGCCTTCATGTGCTCGCCCACATCCCAGCCAGGGCCACCGGGCAAGATCAACAGTTCACTGTCCTGCGGGAACAATGAGTCCAGCCGCATGTCCGGCAGCACCGACAACCCCCCGGCCGATCTCACCAGTCCGGCACCGGCAGCCGCCACCGTCTTCACCTGCCATCGACCCGGCGTCTGCTGGAAGTCGGGCTGCTGGATACCCGCGGTGGCAAAGGCGGCTTCCCAGTCAGCGAAGCCGTCGAACAAATAGAGGTGGACTGTGCGGTCGGGGGCGTTCATGACCGGGAGGCGGCAAAGGCTGTTCCTGCCGGGGGGGCCGCTTGGGACTTCGACAGGGAGAGGTCCTGCGACGTGAGGGGCGAGCGGAGAGGGTATGCGTTGCCCCTTTCCTCCATGTCCCCCGGACCCTGCGGGTCCTCCTCCTTTACTTACGGAAAGGGGCAACGCATACCCTCTCCTCACCATCACCGAGCTCTGCCTTGAACCTCCTGCGGGGCACCGAGGTGATGGCTGTGTAGGGAGCCGATCACGGTGAGTGTCGAGCGACTGGTTGCGGACCGCGATTCAAGCGATCGCGCCAAACAACCAACATCACGAATGCGGCAGGCTCTCCGCACACCACCTCTCCCGCACCACTCGGTCGATCGAAGGGAGGCTGTGCCCCTCCCCCTTTTCCGGAAGTAAAGGAGGAGGACCCGCAGGGTCCGGGGGACATGAAGGAAAAGGGGGAGGGGCACAGCCTCCCTCCGACCCGACCTCACAAAAAACCAAAACCGTTCAGTCGCTCTCCGCCGTCATCCGCAAAACGAGCGCGACCAAGCTGGCAAACGCCGCAAGCGCCGTCACCCCCACCCAGCCAAACTGGCTCAACAGCAGGCTCCCAAGAGCAGCCCCCGCCGCCATGCCGATGAACATGCCGGTGAAGAGGATGGCGTTGAGGCGACTCCGCGCAGCCGGGTCCAGCCCATAAACGATGGTTTGGTGGGCGATGAGCGTGGCCTGCACCCCGAAGTCGAAGATGATTGCCAGCACCACCAGCAGCACAATCGCCGCGGAGCGGTCCAGCAGGGGCGTGATCGACATGGCCGCGAAGGACAGCGCCGTGATCAGTGCGCCGATCTTGGTGACCAGCCCCGGGCCCCGGTGGTCCGCCACGCGGCCAGCCAGCGGCGCTGCAAGGGCACCCGCAGCACCCGCCAGTCCGAAGGCGCCGGACACAGCACTCCCCAGGCCAAAGCGGTGGTGCAGCATCACCGCCAGGGTGGACCAGAACGCGCTGAAGGCCAGCGAGATCAGGCCCTGCGCCAGCGTGGCCCGCCGCAGCGACGGGTAGGCCTGCCACAGGCCCCGCAGGGAACGCATCAGCGCCGGATAGGTCGTGGCCGTCGCCGGGCGAACCGACGGCAGCAGGCGCCAGCTCAGCAGGCCCACCAAGGTCAGGGCACCCGCAGCCAGCATGAAGACCCAGCGCCAGCCAAAGGCCTGCGCCACCACGCCACTCATCACCCGCGACAGCAGGATGCCCAGCAGCAAGCCCGTCATCACCTGGCCAACGATACGGCCGCGGTGGTCCGGCGGGCTCAGCGCTGCCGCCATCGGCACCACGTCCTGAGCCAGGGTGGCCGTCAGGCCCAGCAGCGCACTGGCCAGCAGGAAGGGGGTGTAGGCCGGCACCAGGCCGCACAGCAGCAAGGTCAGCACCAGCAGCACAAACTTGGTCAGAATGACCTTGCGCCGGTCAAAACGATCCCCCAGCGGCGTGAGGAGCAAAATGCCTGCCGCGTATCCCAGCTGGGTCAGCATGGGCACGGCGCCAATCTGCGCCGCACTGGCGTGCAGGTCGTCGGCCAGGGGGGCCAGGATCGGCTGGCTGTAGTAAAGCGATGCCGCGCCCAGGCCCGCAGAGGCCGCCATCAGGACGATCAGAGCCGGGGCCGGCGCCGCCTGCTGCGCCCCGGAATGCCCCGCATGCGAGGCGTTGGCCGGCACTGGGCCAGCGGTCTTGGGTAAAGGAAGGACAGACATGAGGGACCTTTCGGGAGCCGGCACATTCGCTGGAACGGCACGGCGGAATGAGGAGCTGAGTGGAATTGTTGCGATGCAGCAGCCGCGGCAGAAGACGGCCCGGTCGCACAAGTGCTATACCTCGCACGTATGAATCGGACGATTGCATCGGAAGAGGACGGTCCCCATGAGTGAGCAAACGAACGACCCCAGGAAACAGCCGCTGAGCGAACCGGCAGGCGAGCCGATGAGGGAGCGCGGCGTCGAACGACCGCTGGAGCCAGTCCGCGACCTGGGAGGGCAGGACCGGTTGTCGCTGCTGCAGACCTTTCTGCAGGTGGTGGAGGCGGGCAGCTTCTCGGCAGCGGCCCAGCAACTCGGCACCACCCAGCCCACTGTCAGCCGTCGTCTGCAGATGCTGGAATCCCTGCTCGGCGCCCGTCTGGTGGAACGCTCCACCCGAGGCCTGCGCCTGACCGAGGAAGGCCGGCGCTGCGTGGCCCAGGCCCGCCCGCTGATCGACGGCTGGACCAGCCTCAGCGAAGACATGGGCGAGCACGGTCAGCCCCTGAGCGGCCGACTGCGGGTCCGCGTCCCGCATGCCTTCGGCCAGTACCAGCTGATGGAGGTGCTGGGCCGCTTCATGAAACAGCATCCCCACCTGTCGGTGGAGTGGATGCTGCAAGATGAACTGCCGGACTTCAGCCGCGAACCGGTGGACTGCTCCGTCGTGGTGGGCCAGGTGGAGCGGCCCGACCTGATCATGGTGCCGCTGGCCGAAGTGCCCCGCGTGCTCGTGGCCGCGCCAGAGGTGGTCCAGCAACTGCCCAAGGGCCTGGATGACCTGGCGCCAGACGCACTGGCCGTCGCGCTGGGCGACCAGCCCTGGCTGGCCCTCACCACCTTTTATCGCGACGAGGTGCGGCTGCGGCCGCAAGGCGGCGGCGATGTGCTGCCAGTGCCCATCCACTTCCGCTTCGGCACCGACAGCCTGTTCGCCTTGATCGAGGCCGCCCGCCAGGGCCTGGGCCTGGCCGCCGTATCGCACTGGGCCGTGATGGACGACCTGAACGCCGGCCGGCTGGTGCGGGTGCTGCCCCGCTGGTGCGCCATGCCGCTGCCGTTCTCGCTGGTCTTTCCCTCACGGCGCCATCAGCCGGCACGGCTGCGGGCATTCGCCGCCCTGATGCGGGAGGTGGTCCCCGCCATCCCCGGCATGCGGGCCGTCGGGGCAGGGGACCGGCCAGTGGATCAGTCGCGGTAGCGGTTCTGCAGCTGGTAGCCGCGGGCATACAGCGCAAACAGCAGCGCAGCGACCAGGGCAAAACCCGCAAAGAAGAACATCTGGAACGCCGTCACGCTGGTGCCGGTGCTCTGGATGTAGCCCGTCACCGACTCACCCTTCACGCTGGCATTGGCCACCAGCACCCACAGGTTGCCGATGGTCACCGACAGGTTCCAGAAGCTGGTGATCACCCCCTTCATCGCCAGCGGCGCCTGGCTGTAGGCGAACTCCAGACCGGTGGCGGACACCAGCACCTCACCCATGGTCAGCAGCGCATAAGGCAGCACCTGCCAGACGATGGAGACGCTCTGGCCGCCATCGATCCACAGCTGCAGCCCGCCCACCACGATCCAGGCCACGCCCGACAGGGCGATGCCGGCGCCCATGCGGCGCAGCGCGTTGAGCTTGACGCCCGCACGCTCCAGCAGCGGGTAGAGCACCACGTTGTTGAAGGGGATCAGGATCATGACCAGCGCCGGATTGATCGCCTGCATCATGGACGACTTGAACCATTCGGGCTTGCTCATCTGGTCGGCCTGCAGCACCCAAGTCGATGCCTTCTGGTCGAACAGGGACCAGAACGGCGTGACCAGCGCAAACAGCACCAGCAGGCGCAGCACCGTGCGCACACCTTCCACCGCTTCGTCCGGATGCACGCCGCGAGCGCGCGGCAGCTGGATCCAGGCACCGACGCCGCCGAAGAACATCAGCAGCACCAGCGCAAAGCAGAAGGCAATCACAAAGCCCCACTGCGGCGACATCGCCAGCGACCCGAGGGCCAGCATCGCCCCGAGGGCAGCAATGATCAGGCCCGGACGGCCTTCCCCGTCGCGACGGGCCAGCAGCGCCGTGCGCACCACCTTCAGGAAGGCGTGCGGGTCCTGCGCCGCCGTCGGCGGCACATGCACGTAGCGACGACGGCCGCTCCAGAAGATCAGGGTGGCCAACAGCATCAGCACGCCCGGAATGCCGAAGGCCACGCTGGCGCCAAAGCGGTCCAGGAAGATGGGCATCAGCAGCGAGGCGAAGAAGGAGCCGAAGTTGATGATCCAGTAGAAGGCATCGAACACCTTCTGCGCCAGCGACCGGTTGGTCTTGTCGAACTGGTCACCGATGAAGGAGCTCACCAGCGGCTTGATGCCGCCCGAGCCCAGCGCGATCAGGAACAGGCCGGTGTAGAAGCCGCGCAGGTTGTTCTCGAAGATCGCCAGGCAGGCATGGCCCACGCAATAGACCAGGCTCAGCCAGAGGATGGTGTTGTATTTGCCGAAGAACCGGTCGGCCAGCCAGCCCCCCAGCAACGGGAAGAAATACACCCCGATGACGAAGGTGTGGAAGATCTCCTTGGCCTCGCCCTTGCGCAGCGGCTCCGGAATGGCCAGCAGCAGGCTGGTCATGAGGAAGACCGTCAGGATGTTGCGCATGCCGTAGAAGCTGAAGCGCTCGCAGCCTTCGTTGGCAATGATGAAGGGCACCTGCGACGGCATCTTCGGCGCGGCAGCCGGGGCGGCACCGGCACCGGCGCCTGCAGGCAAGGGATGAGAGGGGGTGAGGCTCAAGGGGGTCTCCCAGCGAGATCAAGGCCACGGGTGTGGCCAGCGGATCGGGCACGGTGGTGCCCATGAAAAAAACGGCAGACAAAAAAGAGCCGCCGGGCCCAGGCCGCGGCGGCTGCGCGGACGAAAGACGCCTCAGCGTCCTTCGTCGGTTCAGGCTTCGAAAGGCAGCTTGAACTGGCTGAGATCCTTGCGGGTCTCGACCAGCACCAGCGGACCTTCATCCAGCACCACGACCGGCGCCGGTGCACGGCCCAGCGGCGCGGCCTTGGGCTCGGCGGCGATGGCAGCCTGGGCAGCGGCGATCTTGTCGGCGTCGCTGTTGACCCAGACCAGGCCAGCGCTCTCGGCCACCGCATTCAGGTCGGCCAGCGGCAGTTCAAAGCGCGGCACGACCGGTGCTGCGGGAGCCGCCACTGCCGGGGCAGGGGCCGCTTGGGCCGCGACCACCGGAGCAGCTTGCGGCACCACCACCGGTGCGTGCACAGGTGCGCTCACCGGGGCAGCGACGTCCGCGCCCAGGTCGGCCTGCTGCGGCTGATCCGCCGCGACGGCGTTCGTGGCTTGCGTGCCTTCAGCGGCGACCTCCGTGCCATGCGTGCCTTCCGCAGCGGCGTCCTGACCGCCTGCGTCGCCTTCACGGCGGTCGCGGCGATAACGGTCACGACCTCCCCGACGGCGGCGGCCATCACGGCCCTGGCCTTCGGCGTCTTCACCGGCAGGAGCTTCCCCGTCGGCACCATCGGCCACCGGTTCCGCCGAGGCTGCGGCGTCGATGTCCACGGCGGCTGCGCCTTCCGTGCCTTCCACGCCCTCGATGCCTTCCGCACCTTCCGCGCCACGTTCACCGCGGTTGCCACGGCGACGACGGCGGCGGCCGCCACGCTCTTCACCGGCTTCGGTGTTGAGCGCCAGTCCGTCCGGCAGCGTGTCGGCGAATGCGGTCGGGGATTCGGCCTGTGCCGCGTCCGTGCCAGCCAGGCTCAGGGCCTGGTCCTGCACGGCCTCGGCGCCTGCGTCCTGACGCGGCGCGCGGTCACCCCGCTCCTCACGACGACGGCGGCCTTCACCGCGCTCGCCACGATCACCACGTTCCGTGCGTTCGCCACGGTCCTGGCGCGGAGCACCGTCAGCGGCTGCCGTGTCCGGCTTCTCGCCACGAGCCTCGTTGCGACGGCCACCGCGTTCGCCGCGGTCACCACGCTCGGCACGGTCGCCCCGGTCGCTGCGCTCACCACGCTCGGCACGGTCACCGCGATCGCCACGCTCGGTGCGCTCACCACGTTCAGCGCGCAGGGCGCCGTCCTGTTGCGGCTTGTCGCTACGGCCTTCGCCCCGATCCGCACGGTCACCACGGTCACCGCGCTCAGAGCGATCACCCCGCTCGGAGCGGTCGCCACGGCCCTTGCCATCGCGCGCCTTGGATTCGCGGTCACCGCGCTCGCCGCGTTCACCGCCGCGCTCGCTGCGTTCGCCGCGACGCTGACGGTCGCCACCACGGCCCCCGCGCTCGCCTTGACGCTCACCGCGCTCCTTGCGGGCCGGTTCTGCCGTCTTGACCTCGGCTTCCGGGGCCGGTGCCGGCGCCGGAGTGCCGCCGAACAGACGCTTGATGAAGCCGAAGAAGCCACCGCCGGCTTCCACCGGTGCGGCCGGCGCAGCGGGTGCCGTGGGCGCTGCCGCGACAGGCTCGGCGGCCGGCTTGGCCGCTGCGGGCACCGGCATCGGGGCCGGCTGCTCGGGCAGGATGCCCTTGATCACCGGTTCCTGCTTGTTGGCCTTTTCGGCGCCGCGACGGGTGATGCCCACCTCGTCCTGCGGCTCCTCGATCATGGTGTAGCTGGCCTGCAGGTTTTCCAGACGCGGGTCGTCGTGGCGCAGGCGCTCCAGCTTGTAGTTGGGCGTCTCGAGATGCTTGTTGGGCACCAGCAGCACGGTCACGCGCTGCTTCAGCTCGATCTTGGTGATCTCGGTGCGCTTCTCGTTCAGCAGGAAGCTGGTCACTTCCACCGGCACCTGCACGTGCACGGCGGCGGTGTTGTCCTTCATCGACTCCTCCTGCACCATGCGCAGGATCTGCAGCGCGGAGGATTCGGTGTCGCGAATGTGGCCGGTGCCGTTGCAGCGCGGGCAGGTGATGTGGCTGCCCTCGGAGAGGGCCGGGCGCAGACGCTGACGGCTCAGTTCCAGCAGGCCGAACTTGCTGATCGAGCTGAACTGCACACGGGCGCGGTCCTGGCGCAGGGCGTCGCGCAGACGCTGCTCGACATCCCGGCGGTTCTTGGACTCCTCCATGTCGATGAAGTCCACGACGATCAGCCCGCCCAGGTCACGCAGACGCATCTGGCGGGCGATTTCGTCCGCCGCTTCCAGGTTGGTACGGGTGGCGGTTTCCTCGATGTCGCCGCCACGGGTGGCGCGCGCCGAGTTCACGTCCACCGACACCAGCGCTTCGGTGTGGTCGATGACGATGGCGCCGCCCGAGGGCAGGTTCACCGTGCGGCTGAAGGCCGTCTCGATCTGGTGTTCGATCTGGAAACGGCTGAACAGCGGGGCGTCGTCCCGGTACCGCTTGACCTTGTGCGCCGTCTCCGGCATCACATGGGTCATGAACTGGTGGGCCTGCTCGAAGATGTCGTCGGTATCGATCAGGATTTCGCCGATGTCGGCGGTGAAATAGTCGCGGATCGCGCGAATCACCAGCGACGATTCCTGATAAATCAGGAAGGCACCCTTGCCGCCATGAGCCGCCTCGTCGATGGCGGTCCACAGCTTGAGCATGTAGTTCAGGTCCCACTGCAGCTCGGCGGCACTGCGGCCGATGCCGGCGGTGCGGGCGATCAGCGACATGCCCTTGGGGTAGTCCAGCTGGTCAAGCGCTTCCTTGAGCTCTTCGCGGTCTTCGCCTTCAATGCGGCGCGACACGCCACCCCCACGGGGGTTGTTGGGCATCAGCACGAGGTAACGGCCCGCCAGGGAGACGAAGGTGGTCAGGGCGGCGCCCTTGTTGCCACGTTCTTCCTTCTCCACTTGGACCAGCAGTTCCTGGCCTTCCTTGATCACGTCCTGGATCTTGGCGGAACGCACGTCCACGCCTTCGCGGAAATACTGGCGGGAGATTTCCTTGAACGGCAGGAAGCCGTGGCGGTCCTCGCCGTAATCCACGAAACAGGCTTCGAGCGAGGGTTCGACCCGCGTCACGACTGCCTTGTAGATATTGCCCTTGCGCTGTTCGCGGCCTTCGATTTCGGTTTCGAAATCCAGCAGCTTCTGTCCATCGACGATGGCCAGGCGACGCTCTTCCTGCTGCGTCGCATTGATCAGCATGCGTTTCATCAGTTCTCCTCCACGGCCGAGGAATGTTCTCGGCCGAACCACATCAGAACCGCCGCCGGATATTGGGTCTGACCGGCGGGCGATTCAACCGATGCACGAGAAACGCGAGAGAACCGAGGAAGGAATCGCCCTGGACTGCAGACAACGGACAAAACGTCCGTTTAGTGATGCAGCGTTGGCGCGTGCGCGTCGGGCTCCGGTCCGTCTGTTCCGGCCCGCAAGCATGTCCCCGAACAGGTCGGGGGCACGGCCCGCCCACGGCCGGTGACCAGCGTCCGGGCAGAGCCGGGACGCGCACGCTGGCGGCGGGGGGTGAGGGGGACTGGGGGAATCATCCGGACAAAAAGCCTGGGCGCTGACGCCAGGACGCAGGCGCAAGCCTCCATCCTGACGTCGTGAAACCTTGTTGTTGTACCGGCACCGCCTGATATTGAAGCGGCCACACGGCATGGTTCTGACGACGTTGCTCTTCCGTCCCGCAGCCTGGACTGCCCGCTCACTTGGGGAACGGGCCCGACGAGGCCGAGAGGGCGTTGCACAACCATAACCACGCTGTTGTTGCGCCGCGCAGAAGGCCTCAATGGGGCCGCCGCACAAGTGCCTGCACAGGTAAAATGAGAAAAATCAAACACTTACAACGCGAACGTGGCAAGCAGCATTATAGGGGCTAAAGCCCGCAAGGCCGCCCCAGGGACTGCCCGGGGTGCCACGCGCTCAAGGGACGGGTCTACGAAGGGGCTTAACCCGGCTGCAAATGGGGCTGCAAACGGGCCTGCAAAGGGGCCTGCAAAGGGGCCTGCAAAGGCGTCTGCCCAGGAGGCTCCGCAGGCGTCTTCCAAGCGGGCTGCCGCACCCACAGCCGCGCCAGCAGCCCCACCCGCACCGACCCCGACTCCCGCCGTTCGCTTGTTGACCGTGGACGACGGCTCCGACGGCCAGCGCCTGGACAACTTCCTGATGCGCGAACTCAAGGGAGCCCCCAAGACCCTGGTCTACCGGATCATCCGGTCCGGGGAGGTGCGCATCAACAAGGGCCGGTGCAGCGCGGACTCGCGGGTGGCGGCCGGCGACGTGGTCCGCGTTCCCCCCCTGCGTCTGGCGGACAAGGCTGACGACAGCGCGGTGCCCGGTCGCGAATTCCCGGTGGTGTTCGAGGACGAACACCTGATCGTCGTGGACAAGCCCGCCGGCGTGGCGGTGCATGGCGGCTCCGGCGTCAGCTTCGGGGTGATCGAGCAACTGCGCCGGGCCCGTCCCCAGGCCCGCTTCCTGGAACTGGTGCACCGACTGGACAAGGAAACCTCCGGGCTGCTGATGATCGCCAAGAAGCGCAGCGCCCTGAACCATCTACAGGACCAGCTCCGCGACCGGGAAACCGGCAAGCGTTACGCTGCGCTGGTCTGGGGACACTGGTCGGCATCCAAGAAGGTGGTGGATGTGCCGCTGCTGAAGTTCGTTGGCAGCGACGGCGAACGCTGGGTGCGGGCGGTGCCCAACCCGCAGGACCCGTCCGCCGACCAGGCCAAGCGGTCGATCAGCCTGGTGCGGGTAACCGAAAAGCTGCCCCAGCACAGTCTGCTGGACGTGACCATCAAGACCGGCCGCACCCATCAGATCCGGGTGCACCTGGCCCATGAAGGCCACAGCATCGTCGGCGACCCGAAATACGGGGATTTCGAAGCCAACCGCTTGATGGCACGGGGCGCGCTGCGCTTTGACCGCATGTTCCTGCACGCCCGGGAACTGCGATTCACCCATCCCGCCACGGGACAAGAGCTCACGCTCACCGCCCCCTTGCCGCCGGCCTGCGAAAATCTGCTGGCCGCGCTGCGCAAGACGGCGCCCACCGTCTGACCGAACCTGACCCATGCCACAACGTTTTGACCTGATCGTCTTCGACTGGGACGGCACCCTGTTCGACTCCACGGCCCTGATCGTGAAGTCGATGCAGGCCGCCGCGGTGGACCTGGGCCTGGAGCCGCCCAGCCGGGAGCGCGCCAGCTATGTCATCGGGATGGGGCTGGTGGAGGCGCTGCGCCACGCGCTGCCGGGCCTGGACCCGGCGCACTATCCCAAACTGGGTGAGCGTTACCGGCATCACTACTTCGCGTCGGCCCATGAGGTGACCTTGTTCGACGGGGTGCCCGCCATGCTGCAGGACCTGAAGGACCGGCACCACTGGCTGGCCGTGGCCACCGGCAAGAGCCGCCGCGGCCTGGACGAGGCCCTGGAAGCCGTGGAGATGCAGCGACTGTTCGACGGCACCCGCACCGCCGACGAGACCGCCAGCAAGCCGCATCCGCAGATGCTGCTGGAGCTGATGCGCCAGTTCGGTACCGAGCCGGAGCGCACCTTGATGATCGGGGACACCAGCCACGACCTGGAACTGGCGCGCAATGCCGGCTGTCCCGCCGTGGCGGTGACCTACGGGGCGCATGCACACGACAGCCTGCTCGCCTACGACCCGCTGCTGGTGGCCCATGATGTCGCCAGTCTGCACGCCTGGCTGCTGCAACATGCCTGACACCGACGTGCTGCTGTGCGCCTCCGCGGCGCTGGAAGAAAAAGGCAAGGCCCACACCTTCGACGTGCTGCATTTCCGGCAGTCCGCCACCGCCTTCGCGCTGCGCTTCGAAGGGCAGGTGGTGGCCTACCTCAACCGCTGTGCCCACGTGCCCACCGAGATGGACTGGCAGGAAGGCGAGTTTCTGGACCGGGACAAGCGCTACATCATCTGCTCCATCCACGGCGCCGTGTATCACCCGCTGGACGGCCGCTGCGTGACCGGCATGTGCGGCCGCATCGGCCTGACCCGCCTGGACGTCCAGGAACGCGACGGACAGGTCTACTGGACCCCTTCCCGGGACACCCGTCCCGCCTTTGAGGACTGAATGAATCAGAACCCGAACGATCTGCCGAACCCGATTCCGGACGCCACCGAGCGACCGGAGGACATGTTCAGCACCCCGCCGACCGGTGCGTCGGCCCGTGCATCGGCAGGGTCCACAGCCGGCACCGCCGGCCAGGCGTCCGCCGCACGTCCGTATGAGCAGGTGCTGGAGCAGTTTGCCAGCGAATACCTTCGCGACCGGCGCAGTGAGCGTCGCTGGAAGATCTTCTTCCGGCTGCTGTGGGCCAGCGCCTTCCTGCTGCTGGTGTGGGGGATGTTCGCGTCCCAGCGGCATCACGGCGGCACCAGTGCCGCGCCGCATACCGCGCTGGTGGAAGTGCGGGGCGAGATCGCGGCGGACACTGAAGCGAGTGCCGAACTGATCGTCTCCGCGCTGAAGAATGCCTTTGAAGACCCGGGCACGGTCGCGGTGGTGCTGCGCATGAACTCTCCCGGCGGCAGCCCGGTGCAGGCGGGCATCGTCAACGACGAGATCCGGCGGCTCAAGGCGCTGCACAACAAGAAGGTCTACGTGGTGGTCGAGGAGATGTGTGCGTCGGGGGCCTACTACATCGCGGCGGGCGCCGACGAGATCTATGTGGACAAGGCGTCCATCGTCGGCTCCATCGGCGTGCTGATGGACGGCTTTGGCTTCACCGGCCTGATGCAGAAGGTGGGCGTGGAGCGCCGCCTGATGACCGCTGGAGAGAACAAGGGCATGCTCGATCCGTTCTCTCCCGTCTCGCCGAAGCAGCAGGCGTATGCGCAGGCCATGCTGGACCAGATCCATCAGCAGTTCATCAAGGTGGTCCGCGAAGGCCGTGGCGACCGGCTCAAGGAGACGCCGGAGACTTTCTCCGGTCTGTTCTGGAACGGCGAACAGGCGGTGAAGCTGGGCCTGGCCGATGGCATGGGCAACCTGGACTATGTGGCCCGGGAAGTGATCAAGGCCGAGGACGTGGTGGATTACACCCCGCGCGACAACGTGGCGGAACGCCTGGCCAAGCGCTTCGGCGCCGCCATGGGCGCCGGTGCGGTGAAGACGATGCGGGAGATGACCAGCATCCGGTGAGTCATGAACACTGCCCTGTCTGTGTCTCTTCGCCCTTGTGTCATCGTCGCCAAAATGGCGGCGGCGTTCACGTGGCTCGTCCTGACGGCCTGTGCCAGTGCGGGCGGGTCCACGTCACCGCAGGCCACCGCCGCCCCAGCGGTCCCGTCAGTTCCCATCGTCCGTCCCGACGCCCACTACGTGCTGCTCGGCGAGGTCCACGACAACCCGGCGCATCACCAGGCGCGGGCTGCCTTGCTGCAGCGCCTGCTGGACCAGCAGCCGGACACGGTGGTGGTCATGGAACAGATGTCCCGGGACCGGGACGCCGCCCTGGCGCAAGCGCTGCGCGAACCGCCGGTCACGCTCGACCAGGTGCTGCAGGCCGGCCAGTTCGACCGGAAGGCCTGGGGCTGGCCGCTCCATCAGCCGGTGCTGGACGTGGTGGTGAAACACGGCGCGGGACTGCGCGGCGGCAACCTGGAACGGGACGTGGTGAGGCGCATCGTGCGGGAAGGCGACACGGCCTGGCCGTCGGATCTGCTGGCCCTTCGCAACCGCACTGCCTGGACCGACGACCAGCAGCAGACGCTGGTGCGCGACATCCAGGACGGCCATTGCGGGGCCATGCCCGCCTCGATGCTGCCGGGCATGGTGAACGCGCAGCGGGCGCGGGACGCGGCCATGGCCCAGGCCCTGCTGCAGGCCCGCAGCGGCGGCGCCAAGCGGGTGGTGCTCATCGCCGGCAACGGACATGTGCGCCGCGACGTGGCGGTGCCGGTGTATCTGCAGGCGGCGGGTGTGGCGGCGTCCGACATCGAGTCCATTGGCTACCTGGAGCCAGATGGGCCTGAGGAGCGTCGGGCAGGCATCGTTTCGAGCCCTTCCGCCACTTCGTCCGCCGCTTCGGCCACCGTCCCCTACGACCGGATCGAGCTGGCCCCCGCGCCCAAGCGCGAAGACCCTTGCGCCGCCTTCAAGCGCTGACCGGGCTCAGGAGGCCGTGCCAGTCGGCGCGGCCTTGACCTTGCGGGTGGGCACCGGCTCGGGCAGGTCCTTGGCCGCCAGCGCACGGGCCTGGACCACGAGCTGGTTGTGCGCATCCAGGAAAGCTGCGGCGATGACCTTGGCCTCATTGCTGTTGGCCCAGCCCGCGCCGGCAGCGCCGCCGAGCTTGCCCAGCACCAGTCCACCCATGCCCAGGTCGGTCACCCGTACCGAGCCGGTGGCGGCGGCCACCTGTTCGGTGGTTTCGTTGTCGGTCAGCAGCAGGGCCACCTGCGCTTCCTTCAGCTTGACATGCTCGGCGGCCCCAACGAAGCGCGCCAGCCCTGGAATCATTGCCAGCAGGCCGCCTACCTGACGGCCGGCGTCCTGCTCGCTGAAGGTGAGGCTGGGCGTGAGGGTGTACTGGGCCTCGTAGCCCTTGCCCTTGGCCACGGTGCTGCCTTCCTTGCGCAGGATGCCGGCGTCCTTGAGTTCCTGCTCCTTGATGGTGGCACGCAGACCTGCGGCGCGGTCCACCACGCGGAAGCAGCCGCTTTGCTGGGCGAGCAGGCGCACCAGCGGCAGCGGGGTGGTGGGCAGGTTGTTGGCGCCGGTCATCACATAGCCGTTGGGGTTCTCCACCAGGGCCAGCGTGGCGACGGGGGCATCGCACTTCATCAGTTCGCGGTTGGCCTTGTTGGCGCCAGCCGGTCCTGCCGAGCCGCTGATCTCCGAGCCGCCTTCACCCAGGGTCGCGCCTTGCTTGCCGCAAGCCGCCAGCAGGGCGGCGCCGGCCAGCGCCAGCGCGAGACCGGCCATGCGACTGGCTTGGCCGGCCCGGCCGGCACAGGCGCGTGTGCGGGGGACGGCAGCGCCAGCGGGCAGGATCAAGCCGTGGGACACCGGCGAGGACAGATCGGTCATGAAGCGACTCCGAGCGAGAGGGAAGGGGGCAACCACCGGCAAAGGCTGGATGCGACGCGCACCTTATCGCAAGCAGGAGTGGGGCCCACTCCCACTGATGGGTGGCTGTTCACCATCTGTTGCCAATGTGACCGCGGCAGGCAGCTTCGAGGCCACACCGACCACCCGGCTCGCGGGGTTGTACCGGCATCGTCTTCCGCTTCAAGCGCCGCCAGATTCTGAAGAATTTCCTGGACCGTCCGTCGCTCTACAGCCTGGCCCCGTTGAAGGACCAATGGGAAGCCCGGGCGCGGGAGAACCTGCGTCGCGCGATCGCCTGAGGGCGGGTCGGGCATCACCAGGCTTGGGCCCGGCACGCGGGCGCGCCGCGAACCGCCGACGGTCCCCCCGTCAGGCGGGCTCGGCTTGCAGCAGGCGCGTCAGCGTCTGCTCCAGGTCGCCGAATTCAATGGGCTTGACCAGGTGCGCATCGAAGCCGGCGGCGGCCGTGGCCTCGCGGTCGGCATGCTGGCCCCAGCCGGTGATGGCAATCAGCGTCAGCGGCGTGTCCTGGACCGTGCTGCGCATGCGCCGCGCCACCTCCAGCCCGGACAGGCCCGGCAGCCCGATGTCCAGCAGCACCGCGCGCGGTCGCATCTGCTCGAAGCGCGCCAGCGCGTCTTCGCCGCTGTAGGCGACCTCCGTGTCGTAATGGGCCCCACGCAGCACCTCGGACAAGGTGTCCGCGGCATCGACGTTGTCGTCCACGACCAGCACGCGACGCCCTGCCGATGCGGTCGTGGAGACGGCCTGCACATCCCGTTCGTCGGCCTGCGGGGACGTGGCCTGCGCAACCGGGAGGCACACCACGAACCGGCTGCCGTGGCCCACGCCTTCGCTCTCCACATGGATGCTGCCGCCGTGCAGCAGCACCAGTTGGCGAGAGACGGCCAGGCCGATGCCCAGCCCCGACGGTCCACTGCCCTTGTCCTCCAGGCGGGTGAACAGCTCGAACACCTGCGGCTGCTGGTCCGGCGCGATGCCGATGCCGGTGTCGGTCACCGTCACCTTGGCATGACCGTTGTCCACCGCCACTTCCACCCGCACCTCCCCAGGCACGGGCGAGTACTTGGCGGCGTTGTCCAGCAGGTTGGACAGCACCTGCTGCAGCCGCGTCGGATCGCCGTCCACCAGCACCGGCGTGGCCGGCAGCGACAGGGACAGCTGATGCTTCATCTGGTGATAGAGCGGCTCCACCGCCTCCAGCGCCTGACGCACCACGCTGCGCAGGTCGATGACCTGACGCTGCAGCTCAATCACATTGCGCGTGATGCGGCTCATGTCCAGCAGGTCGTCCAGCAAGCGCGCCATATGGCCGGACTGGCGGGCGATGATGTCCACGGCGCGCTGTCGCACCTCATCGCCATGGGCCTGCCGCAGCATGGTGACCGCGTAGCGGATGGGCGCCATCGGATTGCGCAGCTCGTGCGCCAGCGTGGCCAGGAAGGCGTCCTTGCGCTGGTTTTCGCGCTGCAGCTGTTCCTGGGCGGCGGTGAGCTCGGAGACATCCACGGTGGCCCCCAGCACCCGGCGCACCTGGCCGTCCGCATCCCGGATGGGCTTGAGCGAGGTCAGCAGGTGGAAGGTGCCGCCGGCATGGGTCGCATGCTGGGCGACATTCACCGTGTCCCCGGTGACCACCGCGTCCCGAATGATCTGCGCATATTCGGGCTGGCCGACCAGGCTGCCGACTTCCGCGCCGATCAGGTCCTCCCGCCGAAGGCCCATGGGCACGTTGTAGGCCCAGGTGTAGCGCCCCTGCGGATCGCATTCCCAGGCCATGACCTTGCCGCTTTGCAGCGCCAGATGGAAACGCTCCTCGGCAGCCTGGCTGGCCCGCAGCGCCTCCTGCTGCGCCGTCACATCCACGGTGACGCCGTAGGCATGGGCGGCGCGTCCCTGCGCGTCCAGGGTGACGTAGCCGTCCATCTGGGCCCACACGATCTCGCCGTTGTCCGGGCGGGTCATCGGCGCGGACAGGCTGAAGCGCCCGCCGGAGGTCACGGCATAGCGGTAGCGCTCGAGGAATTTCTGGGCGTCCTGCTCAGGCAGGTTGGCCAGCATGTCGTCCATCGTGGTCCAGCGGGTGCCGAACAGTTCGCGCACGCCGCCGGCGGTCGTGGCAAAGCCGGTGGCGACATCCCAGTCCCAGGTGACCATGCGGCCGGCGGCCAGGGCCAGATTCAGGCGGCGTCGGATCAGCCGTTCCTTCTCCATCAAGCGGCCGGCCCAGGCCGACACGAGCGAGACCAGCAGGCCCGCACAGATGAACAGCACGAGCAGCAACGCATCGGCCAGCGATTCGATGGGCCAGAAGGCCCCGATCGGCTTGATCCACCAGTACAGGACGCACAGGCAGGAGAGCAGCAGCAACAGCAGGGCCGAGCTCAGGCCGCAGGTGAGGCCGACGACCACCAGGGCGGGGAAGTAGGGCAGCAGGGGCGCTCGCCCGTCCAGGGCAGGCTGCAGGACAACATTCAGCCAGGTGGCCCCACCCAGCACCGCGGTGGCGGTCAGCCAGCGAAGCCAGGTCCTTTCAATCAGCATGAAGCAACCTCCCGGAGGACTGCACGCGCGTCAGGACCCAAGGCCCGGGCCGGGCGGCAGGACACCGTACAGCGCCAGCAATCCGAAGACATGGCCGATGGCCACGCCCGCTTCGCCCGACTCGATGCGGCCAATGGTCTGGACGTGGACGCCCAGGCGCGTGGCGGCTGCGCCCTGACTCTCTCCGGCCGCCGTGCGGGCGGCCTTGGCGGCCGCGCCAAGGGCCCGGATGGCACTCAGGGCGTCTTCGCTGATGTCGACAGAAATTCGTTTTCCTTGTGCCATCTCATCCGCATTGAAAGGTTCTTATGCCCTCATGACGTATGCCGACATTCAAGCGCGTTCATGGAACACAGCCTCGATATTGTGGCCGTCCGGATCGAGGACAAACGCGGCATAGTAACCGGCGTGATAGCGCGGGCGGTAACCGGGTGCGCCATTGTCCCGACCGCCCGCTTCCAGGGCCGCGCGGTGGAAGGCGTCCACCGTCTCCCGGCTGTGGGCCACGAAGGCGATGTGCAGCGGGGCCGGTGTCTTGTCCGTCTGCTCCAGGCACAGGGACGAGTCGCCCTCGCCGACGATCTCGATGCCGCCATGCGCTTCGTGCACGCCGGTAATGCCCAATGGGGCCAGGGCTTTCAGATAAAAGGCCTTGCTGACCGCGTAGTCGCGGACGCCGAACTTGACGTGGTCGAACATCAATGCTCCGAGCTGCGAGAGTGGGACGATGCGGCACTGTGCGCTCGGCCCGGCGGCTTGTCGAGTCACCGGAACGCCACACGGTGGGAGCGCCGGTTGCCACCTGGCGGGACGCTGCCGAGGTGCCACCGTCATGTCCGTGATCCATCCAGAGCTTCCCCCTGCGTCGCCAACGGGCGACCCGTCCGGTCCTTCCGCCGCAGCGCCTGCGGTCGTATGGTCCCGTCGTTCACCGGGCACCTGGTGGGCGCTGGTCAAGGACGCGCTCTCTGCCTGGATCGACGACTACGCCCCCAGCATGGGCGCCGCCTTGTCCTATTACTCGGTGTTTTCGCTGGGGCCGCTGCTGGTCATCGTCATTTCCCTGGCAGGACTGGTGTTCGGCGAAGAGGCGGTGCGGGGCGAACTGTTCGGTCAGATCGACGGGCTGATGGGCCCGCAGGCCGCCGAGGGCATCCAGGAGATGCTGGCGCATGTGAGCAAGCCCAGCACCGGCATTCTGGGCACGGTGGTGGGCGTGGTCATCCTGCTGGTGGGGGCGACCACCGTGTTTGCGGAATTGCAGGACGCGCTGGATCGCATCTGGCGCGCGCCCGTACGCGCCCGCAGCAGCGGCCTGTGGAGCCTGCTGCGGGCGCGCCTGCTCAGCTTCGGCATGATCGTGGGCGTGGCCTTCCTGCTGCTGGTGTCGCTGGTCACGGGCGCGGTGGTGTCGGCCCTGGGCAAGTGGTGGGGCGGCTGGTTCGGTGGCTGGGAATGGCTGCTGCAGGGGATCAATGCCGCGGTGGGATTTGCCATGACGACCGCGGTGTTTGCCGCCATCTACCAGGTCATGCCGCGGGTGAAGGTGGCGTGGTCGGATGTGTGGGTGGGCGCGGCGGTGACGGCGGCGCTGTTCACCATCGGGCGGGTGCTGATCGGGCTTTATATCGGCAAGACCGGCGTGGCCAGCGGTTTCGGCGCGGCTGGATCGGTGGCGGTGATCTTCGTGTGGATCTATTACTCCGCCCAGGTGTTCCTGGTGGGTGCGGAATTCACCTGGCTGTATGCGCATCGGCTGGGGTCACGTCGACACCTGCCCGGCCCAGGGCAGACGGGGCCCCGGCGCTCCGGGCCGGTGCCGCCGCCGGAGGTGGTCGCCAAAACGCCGGATCAGCCTTGAGCCGACATGGCCCTCAGTGAATCCACAACACTTCCCATTGGCGCCGACCCGGCCCGGCCTGAAGGGAGACTTCATCCCCTTCGCTCTTGCCGAGCAGGGCGCGTCCCAATGGAGCGTCGCCACTGATGACCTGGACCTCATGACCTTCGCTGACCAGCTTCATGCTGCCGCCGTCAGGACCGAGGAACAGCAGTTGCTGCTGGTCGTTGGCATCGACCAGGCAGACCAGGGCGCCGATCTGGATGTCCTGGCCGGGCTCGAAGGCACGAGGGCGGAATGACCGCCATTGCGTCATGGCCTGACGGATCGCCTCGGCCCGTCGCGCCTGGCCGGTGGCGAGATAGGACGCTTCCAGCCCCAGGGTGTCGTACTTGTTTTCCGCGATGTTCTCTTCGTGCGTGGCGGTTTCATGGGCAACTCGCGCGGCCTGTTCCGTGTGTCGAAGATCGTCGGCGAGGCGGTCCAGCACCAACTGCTGGAGCAAGACTTTATCCATGGTGAGAGGCGGTATCCGGCGCAGGACAGGGCATGCCCGGATTATCAATGGTGGCGCCTGGCGCATTCAGTCCGCCTCGGTAGCTGCGTCATTCCCTGGTGATCGGTCTCGCGTCCTCGTCGGCCTGCGCCGAGCCCGCATCGCTCAGCGTGCACAGGGCCCGTCGAAGACCGCTGGCGCTCGGGGACTCGATGTACACACACTTCTTGCCATGCCGCTTGCAGTGGTCCTTCACCCGCCAATAGGCATCGTGGCTGATGCATCCGGTCTGGCAGATCACCAGGTCGGCGGCTGCCAGGCTGGCGTCTAGCTTGGCCACGGCGTCTTCCTCCCCGCCGTCATGATGCAGGAAGCGGCCGCCGGTGCGTTCGATCAGCTGCCGGTAGATCGGCACCACGGCAGGACGCCCGCCGACACACAGGACCGCCCGCTCGTCCAGCGCCGGCAGGGACGGCTCGGCGGCCGGTGCCAGGTCGGCCGTCGGCGCTTCCAGCCGGCTCTGCAGCGTGTCGACCTGCCGCTGCAACTCCATCGCGCGGCGCTGCTCACGTTCCGCCGTTTGCTGCGCCGCCAGCAGGGCCCGCTCCAGGTGGTGGATGCGCTCCTGCTGATGCTGCAGCTGTTTGGCCTGCTCATGCCGGCTCTTCAGTCCCGGCACGCTCTCCTCCAGCTGCTGCATCTCGTCCCGCAGGCCCGCCAGCAGCATGTCCCGGCCCATCAACTCGCCCCGCAGGCGCAGGCATTCCGCCTGGCTGGTCTCCAGTTGCTGCGCCCGCTCCGCCAGCAGACGGGTGCTGCGTGACTGGGCCAGCGCCAGCTCGCGGCCCAGCACGGCGTTCTCGTCCTCCAGCGCGTCCATGCGCTGGAGGTCCGCCCGGTTCGCGGCGCCGACCTGATGCTGCAGCATGTGGATGTCCCGCAGGACCTGCTCCTGCAGGGCGGCGTCACAGCGTGCGTGGGTGAGCGTGGCCCACAGCGCCCCGGCCACGTCATTGCCGTCCTGCGCTGCCGTCCAGAACCGGCCCAGTGCCTCCGGCGTCTTGTGCTGGGCGGACTGCTTCAGCGCAATCGCATAACGCTGGTCCAGTTCCTTCTGCAGCGCTTCGGAGACCGTGCCGCGATGGCCGCATTCATTGATGGCGCCGCAGTGCAGCTCATAGTCATTGCCCTGCGCATGTCCGCCCAGGACCTTGCCCAGCCGCCGACGCAGCACCTGCATCGGCAGGCAGACCCCGATGACGGGGCACAAGGACTGGGTGGGCAACTCCCAGAGCCGACGGCGGCGTGAGCCGCGCGCAGACGGCAGGTCGGCCGGGCTGGCATCCGGTCCGTTCGACTTCTTGAGCGGCGACTGGAGCGGCAAGCCGCCGAGCTGGCGTCCGGCCGCGTCGAATCCGGAAGACGCAGGCAAGGGTTCCGCCAGGGGCAGGCGGCTGAACAGGGTGGTTTTGTCGCACATGGGACGGACTCCTTCTCAATCGGGCGATGGGTCATGGGTGCGGCGACAGTGCAAACCGGACCGCGTATTCGATCCAGCTCGCCACAGGCTGGTCCCCTCGGCGCGCAGGGACGTACGGGCAGGACTCGGCCACGCGCCGGGCCGCGTCGTCCAGCAGCCGGAAGCCGCTGCCACTGGCGACCAGCACCTCCGCCGCACGGCCGTGCTCGTCCACCTTGACCCGCAGCCGCACCTGACCCTGGACTCCGCGTTCACGAAGCAGCGCCGGGTAGTAGCGGGTCGTCTGGGTGTCCTGGCAGGACTGGTGACTCGCGGGGAATGAAGCGGGCTGATCGGAGGATGGGGTGGGTGGCGAGCGGTCGGTGGTGGTGCGTGGCGCGCCGGGGTTGATCAAGTCCTGCCGCTGCGACAGTGCTTGCATGGGTACCTGCGGCGATGTGGGCGATTGAAGTGGCGTTTGCGTCGGTCCAAGCGCTGGGGCGATGGACCGGTCGGTCGATACCGGCGAGGGGACGTCGGACGCATGGGCCCTGTCCGCTGCCTCTGTCTTCGTTGCAGGTGGCGCCGGGGACAGCGATTCGTTGGATGCCGCGAGGATCACAGCCGGGATGGGCAGCGGCATCGGTGGCGGGGGCACGGCATGGGGGGCGGGCGGATACGGCATCGAAGGAAGCGCCGTTTGATGCGATGCAGCCAGGGACATCGATGGGGCCGGCAGCAGCCGCACATTCACCACACCCAACGACAAGGAAGGGAGCGATGGGTGGGGCGGCGCAACCGTCAACGGACGTGTGGCCAACAGTGCCGACAGCAGCAGCCCATGCAGGGTCAGCGCGGCGGCAGCCCATCCGCTCGTGATACGGCGCTTCGGCCACGAGGGCCGCATGACGGGCCAGTCCCGCAGTGAGCTGCGGGGGGCTTCATCGGCCGGGTCACGGCGGTGATGGCGGCTGGGCCAACGCACGCTCTCGCGCAGCGCGTCCTGTGCGTCCTGCACGTCCTGCACGTGCTGCACGTGCTGCGCGGACCGATGCTGTTCCAGAGCCTCGTCCAAGCGCCGCTCCGGCCGTTGTTGCGCCCGAGCCTCGTCCATGCGCCGCTTATGCCGATGCTGCGGCAGACCCTCGCCGAAGCGAAGCACGCTCATCGGCAGGCCTCCGTCCTCGAGCGCGTTGTCTGCTGCGCCATGACCGGCAGCACCGCGATGCCCCATTCATCCTGGAGCATCCGCAGCCGAGTGCCATAGAGCTGCTCCAGCAGCGGCAGCGTGGAGGGGAGCGCATCGCAGTCGGCCATCAGCTGCCCGTCCTTGACCATCCACAAGCGATCGAAGTGGTTCATCGCCAGGTTCAGGTCGTGCAGCACCGCGACCAACGCATGTCCGCGCTGCTCGGCGAAGTGTCGAAGTGCCTGCATCAGGGAGAGGGTCAGGCCCGGGTCCATGGCCGCCAGGGGCTCGTCCACCAGCAGCAGGCCCTCGCGCTCGTCCCAGGCCTGCGCCAGCACGCGCGCCAGTTGCACGCGAGCCTGCTCGCCGCCGGACAAGGTGTCGAAGCGGCGACCGCGCAGATGATCCGCCTGCGCCTGCACCAGCGCCTCCTGAACGATGCGCTCCTGCGCCGGATCCTGCTGACGCGCGACGCGACCCAGCGCCACCACCAGCTCCACCGGCAGGCCAAACGCCACGCCATGTTGCTGGGGCAGCACCGCACGGCGACGGGCCAGGTCCGCGGCCGACCATTGGGCGAGGGGGCGACGGTCCAGCAGCACCTCGCCCTGGGTCGGTGGCAGCTCGCGGGCGATCAAGCGCAGCAGCGTGGACTTGCCAGCACCGCTGGGGCCGAGGATGGCCACCCGCTCGCCAGCGTCCAGCCGCAGGTGGACCGGGCCCAGGCGCAAGCGGCCCAACTGGAGACCGACCTGGCGCAGCACCAGCATCATGCGCTCCCCATCCGCCGCACGGCGCTGCGCAGCAACACCAGGAACCATGGGGCCCCGATCAGCGCGCTGAACACGCCCACGGGGATCTCCGCCGGCACCGCCAGCGTGCGGGCCAGTGTGTCCGCGATCAGCAGCAGCAGCGCGCCCGACATCATGGCGGTGGGCAGCATGCGGCGCAGGTCGGCGCCCACCAGCTGCCGGGCCAGGTGAGGGGCCATCAGTCCGATGAAGCCGATGCTGCCGCACCAGGCCACCGACAGCGAGGCCAGCAGGGCCACGATGGCGACGGTAGCGCGCCGCAGCCGGTCCACGTCGATGCCCACATGCGCCGCCGCGGCCTCGCCCAGCGCCAGCGCATTGAGCCTGGGGGCCAGGGCGTGGGCGCACAGTCCCAGCAGGACCAGCGCCAGCATCATCACGGCAGCCATGGTCCAGGTGGCGCCGGCCAGAGAGCCCAGCGTCCAGAAGTTGATGGCGCGAAGCTGGTCGTCATTGGCCATGAAACTGCACAGGCCCACCAGCGCGAAGGTCATGGCCTGCAAGGCCAGCCCACACAGCAGCAGTGCTGCAATGGAGCCCGGCGCCAGCCAGCGGGACAGCCGTTGCAGGGCCACGCACACCAGGAGCGCGCCGAGGAAACCCACCGTCGGCGTCACCCACAGACGTGCAGCGGCCGGCAAGGCCAGATGCAGGCTGGAAAACACCGTCAGGGTCAGCGCCACGGCAGCCGCCGCGCCACTGGTGACGCCCAGCAGCCCCGGCTCGGCCATCGGATTGCGGAACAGCGCCTGGCAGAGCGTGCCCGCCAGACCGAGCGCCGCACCCACGCTGAGGGTCAGCACCACCCGCGGCAGCCGGAGCTGCCACAGGACGTGCGCGCCAGCGCCCGAGACGTCGCCCTGCCAGGGGCCGGCCAGCCAGTCCGAGGCAGCGATGGACACGGCGCCGAGGTGCACCGCCGTGAGAGTGGCCAGCGCGAGGGCGGCCATCAGCAGTGCCGAGCGAGGCCATGCACGGCGACGATCGGGGAGGGCCAGGCGGCCAGGCAGAGGCGGGTCCAGAGTGGTCATGGGGATGGCGGTCAGATCGCGTCGGCAGGGGCTTGACGGTCAGCGCGTGATGCCGGAACGTGATGGCAGAACGTTGTGGTCATTGCGTGACGGTGACGGCCCGAGGGTCAGCCCATCGCACCGGCGTGCAGCGCCGTGGCCAGCTTGGCCAGCGCCTGCGGCAGCCGCGGGCCAAAGCCCAGCATTTCCATGGTTTCCAGGCTCACGACACGTCGTTGCCGCGCCGCGGGGGTCTGCGCCAGGCCCGGCAGCCGCAGCAGTGCATCGGCACCGCCGACGGCCTCCACTCCTTGGGAGGTCGCCAGGATCACGTCCGGCGCCGCAGCGATGGCTGCTTCCGGGGACAGCGCCTGGTAGCCCTGCACCTCGCCCAGCGCATTCACCGCGCCGGCATACCGGATCATGGCGTCGGCCGCCGTTGCGCGACCGGAGATGCGGGCCTGGTTGCCGGCGTTGGACAGCACAAACAGCACGCGCGGCGGGCGGTGACCGGCGCTGACGCGGCTGACGGTCTGCTGCGTCTGCGCCCAGGCCTGCTGAAGGCCGTCGATCAAGGCCCTGGCCTGTGCAGGGCGGTCCATCAGCTCACCGAGTCTGCGGGTGCGATCCACCACGCCTTCGAAACGGTGGTCTGCGCGCAGCACATGCAGGGGAATGCGCGCGGACTGCAGCTGGTTCAGCACGGCGGGCGGACCGGCTTCCTCGGTGGCCACGATCATCGTCGGGGCGAGCGACAGCAGTCCCTCTGCGGCCAGGGTTCGGGCGTAGCCCACGTTGGGCAGGCGCGTGGCCTCGGCCGGGAACAGCGAGGTGCTGTCCACGCCCACCAGATCGGCTTGAGCGCCCATGGCGTAGATCAGCTCGGTGAGCGCCCCACCGACGCTGATCACGCGGGGCGCCGCAGCGGCCGCGCTGCGGTGCAGGCCCAGCAGCGGGATGCTGACCAGCGCCTGGGAGGCGGCCACCGCGGGCACGGTGGCCAGCCAGTGACGACGGGTCAGCATGGCGTGGCCTCCGTCGATCCTTCCGCCATGCTTTCCAGCAATTGGCGCCAGTCGCATCGCTCCGCCTGGCCGGGCTTGCGTTCGCCAAAGAGCATCGCCACCGTGCGGCCCTGTGCGTCGAACAGTTCCATCGAGCAGACCAGCCCATCGACCGTGGGCTTGCGCACCAGCCAGGCCGTGGCGATATGGTCCTCACGCAGGTGCAGGTTGAAGCCCGGATCCAGCACGTTGATCCACGGGCCCATCATCACGACCTTCTGGATGGGGCCGCTGTGGATCTGGATGATGCCGGGGTTGCCCACAAACACCATGATCGAGATGCCTTGTTGGGCGGCGCGGCTGAGCAGGTCCTGGGCGCTGGACAGGGGAAGCGGCTGGACGAATCGAGCTTGCGCCAGCCGCAATGCCTGCGTGCGACTGAGGCCGTGGCGCTTGAGCAGGCTGAAGAAGTCGTGCGTGTCGCGCAGATCAGCCCATTCGGCGTGGAAGGCGGCGACATCGATGTCCTGGTCGGGACGCTCCGCCGGCGCTTGCCAGGCTTCCCCCACGGTCAGGCCTGGGGACTGGTCGCCCGACTGGAAGCGGGCCACCAGCGCCTCGTAGGCAGCGCGGTCACTCTCAGGTTTGAGGAAGACCTTATGCAAGGCCACGCCGGCGGCATCGAAGAATTGCAGGCTGCGTTGCAGGGCGCCGTCGGCCAGCCGTTCGGTGACGGCAAAGCCGTGCTGCCAGTGCTGGTAGAAAAGGCGAAGGTCAATCTCACCACCCAGCACCAGGCCGGTCTGGCGCTGGGGACCGAAGGCACTGACCTGACGGTAGACGCCGACCTTCTCGTGCACGCAGGCCTCGTTGCGGGTGAGCGCCATGACCGTGCCCAGGGGCTCCAGGGACTCGATCAGGTCCTGCCAGTCGGGGCGCAGGCGAATCGCCGTCAGCGGGGACTCGTCGGTGGTGAACGAACCCAGGTGGGCGGCCAGCAGTTCTCCTTCGGAGATGTGCAGGGCCTGCGCGATGTCGCGGTGGCGGGCGCGGCGGTCGTGGCGTGCGTGGGCAAAGGCCTGGCGCAGGGCGGTGTAGCGGGCATCATGCATAAGAGGCTCCTTGGCGGTCATGGGCATCGGGCGTGAGCATGGGCATGGGGCATCGGCATCGGCATCGGTCAGAAGTCCGCCCGCAGGGACAACTGCAGCGCTCGGCCCGGCGCGGTGTAGCTGTCCAGCACGGTGCTGTTGGCCGTCACACCGGTGACGTCGCTCCAGCGCCAGTACTTGCGGTCGAACAGGTTGGTGACGGCGGCGGACAGGCTCAGCGTCTTGTTGAAGCGGTAGGCGCCGCCCAGGTCCACGACGTCGTAGGCCCCCGGCGCGTAGAAGGGCGTGGTGCCGCTGCTGATGTCGGACGCCTTCTTGCGGTTGCTGTGCTGCAGGCTGGCCCAGCCGGACCAGTCATCGCGCTCGTAACGCGCCTTCAGCGTGGCACGCAGCGGTTGGACCGTGTTGAGAGGCGCTTGCACGCCGTCCACGGTGCTGTGCCCCTCGGCATGGGCCACGGCGGCCTGCAGGGACAGGCCCGGTGCCACGTCCCACACCGCCCGTGCTTCCACGCCCTTGATGCGGGCCTGGCTCAGGTTGATGTATTGGTAGACGAGGTTGGCGGTGGCCAGTGATCCGCTCACCACCTGCTGGCTGATGAAATCACGGTAGCGGTTGTCGTAGGCGCTGAGCTGCCAGCGGACCGTGCTGCCCCACTGGCCGCGTACGCCCAGTTCCCAGCTGTTGGCGTGCTCCGGCTTTAGGTCGGGATTGCCGATGCTGGAATAACCGTAGAGCGGATTGGCGAAGGCGTTGTTGACCTGGTCCGGCGTCGGCGCGCGAAAGCCTTGTGACCATTGAACATACGGCTGCAGCCAGTCGGTGGCTCGCCAGACGGCCCCCAGCCGCGGCGTGACGGCGCGGTCGGAGAGCTTCACCGCGGTGCCGGTGTAGTCGTCGGTGCTGGGCGTGAGCTGGTAGTGCTCGAAGCGCAGGGCGGGGATCAGCGAGACCGTGCCCAGCTCGATCTCATCCTGCAGGAAGGCGCCGGCCAGTTGGTAGCGGGTCTTGGGGAAGGGGCGGCTGGGGAAGGTCTCTCCCGCCGGCGGCACCGTGCCGTCCCGCGTCGCTTCGATGGTGTTGCGGCTGACGTCCACACCGTAGCTCAGGCGGTGCTCGTTCCACTGTGTCTGCGCCTGCGAGCTCAGGCCGATCAGGTGCTCCTCGTACCGGGTGTAGCGGGTGCGGTCGGCGGCGGTGTAGCGGTCTTCGGCGGAGAACTGCTCGGTCTTGCTGTCCTGCACATAGACGTGGGTGGTGGCTTGCTGGATCCACGTGGCATTGAGGTCTTCGTACCGATGCTCCAGCGAGACGCGCCTGCGGTCCATGCGGTCGTTGGCGGTCAGGCCGATGACGGCGGTGGAGGCCGGCGTGGCGGTGGGCACGGAGACACCGGTGAGCACGTCGGTGTCGATCTTGCGCTCCCGCACTTCCACGGTGCCGGTGAGCTGGTGGGCCGCATTCACGCGGTAGGCCAGCTTGGCCAGGACGTTGTGGGTGTCGATGTCGGTCGGGTTGGGGGCGGTGCGGGTGCTGTTGGAGGCGTCGTTGTCGCCCTGGTTCCGGGTCTCGTGGCCGCGGCGGATCGACGCCTGGATCAGGCTGGACCAGTCGCCGCTGCGCAGAGCCACGGCGGCGCTGGCGGTCTTGGAGCGGTCGACCGTCTGGAGACCCAGCTTGGTGTAGCCGGCGAAGGTCTTCCCGTCCTTGAGCAGATCTTCGGGGGACAGGGTGCGCATGACGAGAGCGCCGGCCAGGCCATCGCTGCCGTAGCTGGTGGACGCCGGGCCGCGCAGCACTTCGGCGGTGGAGAGGCTGTCCAGATCCACGAAGTCCGCACGGCCGCTGGCGAAGGGGCCAAACGCAAAGCTCTGCGGAACGCGGATGCCGTCCACCATCATCAGCACCTGATTGCCCTCAAGGCCGCGGATGTTGATGCCTTCGTTGCCGGCACGGCCGGTCGAGGCCCCTGCCGCGGTGAAGCGCGGCGTCATGGCCTTGACGGAGAGATCGACTTCGTCGCTTAGCAGGTCCTTGAGGTCGCGGGCGTCGCGGCGGTCCAGGTCCTTGCGGGTGATGACGGTGACGGTGTTGGGAACGGAGGCGGTCGCGCGCTCGGTGCGGGTGGCGCTGACGGTGACATCGCCGAGCGGCTGGGCAGGCGGTGTGCTCGCGGAGGCGGGCGTCGGGGTCGCAGCGGGGCTCCTGGAGTCGTCGGAGCGCGCGCTCGGTGCGGTCTGCGCGAAGGCGAACGGAAGAGCGACGGAAAGGGCAAGCGCGACAGGCGTCTGGCGCAGAGACATGGTGCTGAGGTCCTGGAGGAACTCGCACGGGCTGGCGCGACGCGGGCTTGTGCGTGGTGGGGGCTACAGAAAGAAGAGAAGAACGGGTGGGCTCGCGGGATGCGGAAATCCGTCTGTCCGAACCCGGCGGTCACGGGGCCATGGGGATCCCGCGTGACCTCGGGATCACCGTTGGCTCAGGGTCCGGCGAGCAAGGCCCTGCTCGCCGCAACCGCCAAGCCAGCGCAGGCTATTTCGTCAGGATGAGCTTGCCCAGCGAGGTCAGCCGCAGCCGGTACAACTGGCCGGAGTGCTCGATCTCCACTTCCCGCTCGTTGCCCAGCAGCGCCTCGCTGCTGACGCGCCGCCGCTGGGGCAGGGAAGCCGCATCGTGGCGCGGCGAACCTGATGCGGCGACGCGCGTGCTGATATCCAGCGCGGCGGCCGACAGGGCCTCGGTCGGGGTGGGGTGATAAGCAGTCATGTCCACATCTTAGATGAGAACGATTCGCAATAGCAAACTAAATCTCGCGTGGATGCTGCGGACGAGTGTTCAGCCTTCCGCGATGCGGCCCTGCACCGGCGGCGATGGCCATGCCGATGTCGTGTCGTTGTCGAGACCGCTGTGCCTGCAAGTACGGCTGCGAACGCTTCGCAAAAAGAGCGGTGAGCATGGGTTTTGTCCCCACAGTCGGTAGGGACTGGACGAGAATGCGCCCGTTGCGGGCCACGCGCCCGTTGTTGATGAATGTCAGATTTCGTTTGAGGAGAAGAACATGAAGGGCGATGCCAAGGTCATCGAATATCTCAACCTGCAGCTGAAGAACGAGCTGACGGCCATCAACCAGTACTTCCTGCACTACCGCATGCTCAAGAGCTGGGGCTTTGAGCGCCTGGCCAAGCACGAGTACGAGGAGTCCATCGAAGAGATGAAGCATGCCGACAAGCTGATGGATCGCATCCTGATGCTGGAAGGCCTGCCGAACCTGCAGGACCTGGGCAAGCTGTTTATCGGCGAGAACGCGGTGGAGGTGCTGCATTGCGACCTCAAGATCGAAACCGGGTCGCATCCGCTGCTCAAGGAAGCCATCGCCTACTGCGAGTCGGTGCGGGACTACGTCTCGCGCGAAGTGCTGGAAGAGATCCTGAAGGACACCGAGGATCACATTGATCATCTGGAAACCCAGATCGACCTGGTGGCGCAGATCGGCGAGCAGAACTGGCTGCAGAGCCAGGTGGGCGACGGCCCGTCCGCCTGACCACGGCCCCTGACCCGCCCGGGTCGCCGACAAAACCCCGCCCCGGCGGGGTTTTTTTTGTATCCCGACGCGATCAAAGGTCTTGCGCGACCAATTGAGAGGAATTCTTGTTTGCGTTAGCATCTGGCCCATCTTAGGAACGGCTGCCGACGCCCCCATGATCCTCTGCCTCTGCCATCGAGTGTCCGACCGCGATATCCGCCGAAGCGTGGCCGACGGCGTTCACAACTTTGAAGTGCTGCAGGACGAGACCCGTGTGGCATCGGCCTGCGGCAGCTGCCATGACTGCGCACGCCAGGTCTTCGACGAGGCCTTGCAGGCTTGCGCGGCGGCTCACGGCGTGACCTGCGCCAGCGGGTCGACCTCACGCGTCATCCCCATCGCCCGTCTGGCCCAGGCGGCCTGAAACACCCCGCCGGGCGCCTCACCCGCCGGCGGCCGCACAAGCTGTCTCCCTCATAAGCTGGCCCAGGCACAGCAACAGCCACACGCTGGCACGGGCAGTCCTCGCCTCACCCCATATCCGCCGCAAGAAAAAAGAAAAGCCGCCCACTGGGGCGGCTTTCGCGCAGAGGTGCCGTGCTCGAGGCGGCACCTTCGACCTGGAAGCGCTTACTTGGCGGCTTCGGAGGCCTTGGCAGCCGGCTTCTCAGCCTTGTGATGCTTGGTGCCAGCCTTGTGCTTGGTCGTCTTCTTCTCGGTCGTGCCTTCCGCCTTGGTCTCGGTCTTCACTTCAGCCTTGGCTTCGGTCTTGGCCGGGGCCGGGGTCGCGGCGGGAGCTGCAGGCGTCTGGGCCATGACTGCACCGGCGATCAGCAGGGCGGGGATCAGGGACAGGGTCTTCACGGTCTTCAGGGCTTGCATCTGGTTGACTCCAGGGGTGTTGAACAAGGTAAGCAGACAACGCCCGCTGACGACACAGTGTTGACACTGAATCCGCTGCTTTGCATTGCGTTACGTTCACGCTTCAGCAACACGGCAGCCGGAGACAGGCTTTGCCCGCTGGCGTGCGACTGCGCTTCAAGACAAGATGCCGCCTGACTCGGGCCGCAGCGCTTGGCCCTCGAATGGAGACCTCATGCCTTCGCACGCTTTTGACTGGACGCGCGGCTATCCCAGCGTCCGCTCCCCGCTCTTCGCCCGCAATGTCGTGTCGACGTCGCACCCGCTGGCGGCGCAAGCCGGACTGCGCATCCTGGCCCAGGGTGGCAATGCCGTGGATGCGGCAATCGCCGCGGCCGCCTGCATGACCCTGGTCGAGCCCTGCAGCAATGGCCTGGGCTCGGACGCCTTTGCCATCGTCTGGGACGGCAAGACCTTGCAGGGGCTCAATGCCTCCGGCCAGGCGCCGCAGGCCTGGACCCCTGACTATTTCGATGGCCGCCACGGCGCCGGTCTGCATCTGCCCACGCGAGGCTGGGACGCGGTGACGGTGCCCGGTGCCGTGGGCGGCTGGGTGGCGCTGAGCGATCGCTACGGCAAGCTGCCCTTTGCCGACCTGATGGCACCGGCCATCGAGATCGCGGAGCGCGGCTATGCGGTCCCGGTGATCGTGCAGCGCAAGTGGTCGATGGCCGCCGAGGTGAAAGACCTCGTCCGCCAGCCCGGCTTCGCCCAGGCCTTCCTGCCCCGGGGCCGCGCGCCCGAGGTCGGAGAAATCTTCCGCTTTCCGGACGCTGCCCGCACCCTGCGCCTGATCGGCGAGACACGCGGCCAGGCCTTCTATCAAGGCGAGATTGCCGCGGCAGTCGAAAACTTTTCCCGAGAGTGCGGCGGCGCCATGACGGCCGCTGATTTCGCAGCCTACCGTCCCGAATGGGTCCAGACCCTGTCGATGGACTACGCCGGCCACACGCTGCACGAGATTCCTCCCAGCGGGCAAGGCATTGCGGCGCTGATTGCGCTGGGCATCCTCAAGCACACCAACGTCGCCGAAATGCCGGTGGACAGCGTGGCCTCACAGCACGTCCAGATCGAAGCCATGAAGCTGGCCTTCGCCGACGTCTACCGCCATGTCGCGGACCCGCGGCACATGCGGGTGCAGGCCCATGAGATGCTCGACCCGGACTACCTGGCCAGCCGCGCCCGTCTGATCGACATGAACCGTGCGCAGGACTTCCAGGCCGGCAATCCGGTCAAGGGCGGCACCATCTACCTGACGGCCGCGGACGAGTCCGGGATGATGGTGAGCTTCATCCAGAGCAACTACATGGGTTTCGGATCCGGCGTGGTGGTGCCCGGCTACGGACTCTCGCTGCAGAACCGCGGTCATGGATTCACCCGCGATGCCGACCATGTGAATGTGGTCGCCCCCGGCAAGCGTCCGTTCCACACCATCATTCCGGCCTTCCTGATGAAGGACGGCCAGCCGCAGATGAGCTATGGGGTGATGGGCGCCAACATGCAGCCGCAGGGCCACATGCAGACCCTGGTGCGCATGCTGGATTACCACCAGCATCCCCAGGCCGCCTGTGATGCGCCGCGGTGGCGTTTCAACCAGGGGCTGTCGATCAATGTCGAGTCCGGCATGGATCCGGAAACGATCGAAGGCTTGCGCCAGAGAGGCCACCAGATCGGCGACATCCACGACAGCTACCAGGACTTCGGCGCGGGCCAGTTCATCTGGCGCCTGGGCGATCCGGCGTTGGAAGGGTATGTTGCGGCCAGCGACCCTCGGCGGGATGGGGCGGCGGTGGGCTGGTGAAGCAGTCGGACGGTGAAGCGGTGGATGAATGCGGCGCTTGATGAACGCTGCGCTCAATGAATGAAGCGTTGGGTGAATGAGGCGTTGAATGAATGAATCGTTGAATGAATGAAGCGTTTGGTGGGGACCGTGCCGTTCTTCACTTGTGACCGCCCGCGACGCACTGCTAGCATCCATCCACCTCGCCAACCGGGACCGCTCCGATGACCAAACTGCTTGACCGCACCAGACCGGACGCCGCACTGTCGGTGGCCTCGTCAATGGCCGTGTCGGCAGCGTCGCCAGCGTCGTACGGTGACGGATTTTTCCGCCTGTTGCCAGCTTGACACCTGCCCACGGTCGCAGCCCTGGAAGAATCGCCCGGGGTCTTTGGTCGGCACGTGAAGGGTGAAGAGGCCGCATTGAGCGTCCTCCGGGTGCTCAATGGGCGTGGGGCGCCTGTGGCACCTGTGACACCTGTGGCGCGCCTGTCCGTTCTGCCGATCCTGGCGCTTCCCTTGCGCGCATCCGCGATGGCGCGACCGAGATGTCGCCCGCGGTGTGCGTCCCGCCTCTCTCCGGAGTGAATCATGTCCGCCAGGCCGTCCGCCTCGCCCCTTTCTCTGGTCGATCGATGGCTCGACCTGTGCCGCATCCCCGCCGGTGACCTGCTGCGGGATGTCATCTACCGCCGCCTCTGGTCGTCCATCCTGATCAGCTCGCTGGGAGGCCAGATCACCATGTTGTCGCTGCCGCTGACGGCCGCGCTGCTGCTGCATGCCAGTCCCACTCAAATGGGCTGGCTCACGGCGATGGAGATCATTCCCTTCGTCCTGTTCTCGCTGCCGGGCGGCGTCTGGCTGGACCGGGTGCGCAAGCTGCCGGTGTACATCGTGGGCGAGGTGAGCCTGGCAGTGGCTGTTGGCAGCGTGCCCGTTGCCGCGTGGATGGGCTGGCTGGGCATGCCCTGGCTGTACTTCGTGGCCTTCCTGCTTGGCACCGTCTACACCGTGGCGGGCAGCGCCGCGCAGATCGTGCTGACACAGGTGGTCAAGCCGGACCGCCTGGTGGAAGCCCATGCGAAGAATTCGCTGGCTTCTTCCGGCGCCGAAGTCGCCGGGCCGGGGGTGGCGGGGGCGCTGATCAAGCTGCTCGGCGCGCCGATGGCGCTGGCGGTGGACGCACTGCTGCTGCTCAGCTCCGCGCTCATCCTGCGCGGCGTGCATGTGGTGGAGCACCTGCGCCGGCCTCGCCAGGCCCACTTCTGGCGAGACCTGCGAACCGGCGTGAGCTTTGTCTGCCGTCATTCCCTGCTGCTGAGTCTGGCGGTTGCCGTCGGCGGCTGGCAGATGTGCAACCAGGCGGCCCAGGTGGTGCAGATCCTGTTTGCAACGCGGGTGCTGGGCCTTTCCGCCCAGAGCGTGGGCCTGTCCTACATTGCCCTGGGCGCGGGCACCGTGCTGGCGAGCATCTTCGGCCACCGCATCAGCGCCCGCCTGGGTCCTGGCCCCTGCCTCATCACCGGCTTCGGCATCACGGGCCTGGGCTGGCTGTCCCTGGCGCTGGCACCGGCCAATGCCTGGGGCGTGGGCGCGTTCGGACTGGCGCTGTTTGCCTTCGGCCTCGGCGCCGTGCTGATCTTCATCAACTTCCTGTCCCTTCGCCAGGCGGTCACGCCGGCTCCCCTACTGGGGCGAATGACCAGCACCATCCGCTGGCTGACGCTGATCCCCGCCGGTCCCGGCGCATTGCTGGGCGGCTGGCTGGGCGAGCATGTGAGCCTGCGTGCCGCGCTGCTGTTCTCCGGCGTTGGCGCGCTGCTGCTGACGCTGCTGGCGATGCGACTGAACGCCATCCGCAGCGTGCGCAGCTTGCCGACCGTCGCGGACGAGCATCAAATGCTGGGCGTGGAAACCCAACCCGGTGGTTTGAACCTTCACTCCGCCAACGGCAACTGACAGGACTTCGCCGTCACCGGCATGCCTGCGCTTGAGCGCCTTTCGCGGATGAACATGAAAGCCACCGACCCCGTCCTGATCCAGGTGCCCGAGCTGCTCGCCACCGAGCAGGTGCTGCTCACCATTCCCCGCGTGGGAGACGGTGCCGTGCTCAACCGGGCCATCCAGCGCTCCCTCGGCCACCTGCAGCCGTGGATGCCCTGGGCCCAGACGATGCCCAGCGTGGAGGAGTCCGAAGCGGTGGTGCGCCGCATGCTGGCGGAATTCCTCACGCGCCAGCACCTGGCGTATTTCCTGTACGAGCGGGCGCCCGAAGGGGGCGCTGGCCGGCTGTGCGGCGGCGCTGGCCTGATGCGGCTGGACTGGCCGCAGCGGCGTTTCGAGATCGGCTACTGGCTGGCGCCCGATGCCACCGGCCGTGGGCTGGCCAGTGAAGCCGTCTGCGCGCTGACGCGGCTCGCGTTCTCGCAGTTGCGTGCGCTGCGGGTGGAGATCCGCACCGACGCCCTCAACCGACCCAGCCGGGCCGTCGCAGAGCGCTGCGGCTTCCAGCTGGAAGGCCTGCTGCGCAACGACATGCTGGGCGTGGACGCAACGCCCCGAGACACCTGCATCTACGGAATGATCTCGCTGGACGAGCTGCGGGACCCGTCGCTCGGTCGGTGAACGCTCTGCGAAACGACGCTGCATGAGCCAACCGGCGTATCCGCCGCTCATCCGCGGCTCAATCACCCCAGACTCAACCCTTCCATCTTTGAAGCGTTCAAGCCGTTGGACTGAACCGATCCACCGCATCGGTGATGATGCCGTCCACGCCGTTGCCGATCAGCCACTGCGCGCTCGCCGCATCGTTCACCGTGTAGACCAGCGCCTTCATGCCCAGCTTGTGCAGTTGCTCCACCATGGGCTGGTCCATCAGCGCATAGTGGGTGACGACGGCCCGGCATTCCAGCGACTGCGCCGTCGCGAGCCAGTCCGGGTGCAGCTTGTCCAGCAGCAGGGCCCGCGGCACCTGCGGGGCCGTTTCGCGGGCGCCTCGCAGGGCGTCCGGCTCGAAGCTACTGAACAGCAGCGACACCGTCCCGGCTTCCTTCCACAACCGCAGCACTTCCTGCCCGACGACCTGCCCGGTCCGCCGCTCATCGCCGGGCGTGGGCTTGATCTCGATGTTCAGCGCATGCTGGTTCACCCGCACGAAGGCGGCAATGGCCTCCAGGCTGGCGGGCGGCTCACCGGCATAAAGGCGGCTGTGCCACCGCCCGGCGTCCAGACGGGAGAGTTCCGCCCATGTCCGGTCCGCCGCCCGTCCTCGCGCGGACGTGGTGCGGTCCAGCGTCGCGTCATGCAGCAGGAAGGGCACGCCGTCGGCGCTGAGCTTCACATCGCATTCAAAGGCCCGGTAGCCGTGCCGGGCGCCTTCCCGGAAGGCCGCCAGCGTGTTCTCGGGCGCCAGCTTGCCGGCGCCGCGATGGGCAATCCAGAAGGGCAGGGACCAGGGCCAGGGATGCGCGTCCATGTGTCACTCCTCCACACGCCGACCGGTGGTGGCGTCGAACCAGTGCAGGCGCACGGCCGGTGCCTGCATCCAGACAGTATCACCGGGATGGGGCGGATGGTCCGTCCCCGCGATGCGCAGGGTGAAAGCGGTCGGATCATTCGTGGTGCGATGGCCCACCGGTCGATCAGCCGCATGCGGGGCGCCGCCCAGATGCCCATACACCAGCCGCTCGGCGCCCAGCATCTCGACAAACTCCACCCGCAGCGGCCAGGCGGCCGGATCCGGCCGTTCGCTCTGGCCGGCGCCTCCGCTCAGCGGCAGGGCATGCTCCGGCCGCACGCCCAGCACCAGCTCGCCCTGGCGCGGCGCGGGCGACGGCAGATGCAGCGACGTGCCGCCCACCACGAAGCGGTCGCCCTGGGCCTGTCCCCGCAGCAGGTTCATGGCCGGGGAGCCGATGAAGCTGGCCACAAAGGTGGTGGCCGGCTTGCCATACACCTCCTCCGGCGTGCCGAACTGCTCCATGCGCCCGGCGTTCATCACGATGATGCGCTGGGCCAGCGTCATGGCCTCGACCTGGTCGTGGGTGACGAACAGCGCGGTCACGCCCAGCTCGCGGTGCAAGCCCTGGATCTCCAGCCGGGTCTGCACCCGCAGCTTCGCATCCAGGTTGGACAGCGGCTCGTCAAACAGGAACACCTGCGGGTCACGCACGATGGCCCGTCCCATGGCCACCCGCTGCCGCTGACCGCCGGAGAGTTCCCGCGGCTTGCGTTGCAGCAGATGGCCCAGCTCCAGGATGCGCGCGGCCTTGTCCACCCGGGTCTGGATCTCGTCAGCGCTGAGCTTGCGGATCTTCAGCCCGTAGGCCATGTTCTCGAACACGCTCATGTGCGGGTAGAGCGCATAGTTCTGGAACACCATGGCGATGTCCCGATCGGCCGGCTCCACGTCGTTGACGACGCGGCCGCCGATGTCGATTTCGCCGCCGCTGATCTCTTCCAGTCCAGCCACCATCCGCAGCAGCGTGGACTTGCCGCAGCCCGACGGGCCGACGATGACCACAAACTCACCGTCCCGGATTTCGGCATTCACGCCGTGGATGACCGGATTCGCCTTGGCCCCATGGCCGTACTGCTTGACGACATTGCGCAGGGAAATGCTTGCCATGTTTATTTTTCGGTATCGACCAGGCCCTTGACGAACCATCGTTGCATCAGGACCACCACGAGGGCGGGAGGAATCATGGCGAGCACCGCGGTGGCCATGATGATGTTCCAGTCGTTAGCGGCATCCCCGCCGCTGATCATCCGCTTGATGCCGATCACCACGGGGTACATCTGCTCGTCGGTGGTCACCAGCAGCGGCCACAGGTACTGGTTCCAGCCGTAGATGAACTGAATGACGAAGAGCGCTGCGATGCTGGTGGCCGACAGCGGCAGCAGCACGTCGCGGAAGAAGCGCATCGGACCGGCGCCGTCGATGCGGGCCGCTTCCACCAGTTCATCCGGCACCGTCAGGAAGAACTGCCGGAAGAGGAAGGTGGCCGTGGCGGACGCGATCAGCGGCACCGTCAACCCCGCATAGCTGTTGAGCAGCTTCAGGTCGGCCACCACCTGGTAGGTGGGCCCGATGCGCACTTCCACCGGCAGCATCAGCGTGACGAAGATCGCCCAGAAGAACAGCTGCCGCAGCGGAAAGCGGAAATACACGATCGCAAACGCCGACAGCAGCGAAATGGCGATCTTGCCCACCGCAATCAGCACCGCGCAGACCAGGCTCACCCACATCATGCGGGCGACCGGGGCATTGGAGCCGGCCCCGGTGCCGCTGCCGGTGAGGGCGGCCTGGTAGTTGTCCAGCAGATGGGCGCCCGGCACCATTGGCATGGGGGCCTGCACGATCGCATCGGCGGTCTGGGTCGACGCGACGAAGGCGATGTACAGCGGAAAAGCCACGATCATCACGCCCAGCACCAGGATCAGGTGGGAGAGCAGTGTGAGCGCGGGTCGGCGTTCAACCATGAGGACACCCGTTCAGTAATTGACCTTGCGCTCGACGAAGCGGAACTGGATGACCGTCAGCAGGATCACGATGGCCATCAGCACCACGCTCTGTGCGGCCGAGCCGCCCAGGTCCATGGCCTTGAAGCCGTCGTAGTAGACCTTGTAGACCAGGATGGCCGTGTCCTTGCCGGGGCCGCCCTGCGTGGCCGCGTCGATGATGCCGAAGGTGTCGAAGAAGGCATACACCACATTGATCACCAGCAGGAAGAAGCTGGTGGGCGAGAGCAGCGGGAAGGTGATGGTCCAGAAACGCTTCCAGGGGCTGGCGCCGTCGATGGCGGCGGCTTCCAGCAGCGACCGCGGGATGGACTGCAGCCCGGCCAGGAAGAACAGGAAGTTGTAGGAGATCTGCTTCCAGACCGCCGCCGCGACGACCAGCGTCATGGCGTGGTTGGGATTGAGCAGGTGATTCCACTGGAAGCCCAGCCGGTCCAGCCCGTAGGAGACCACGCCGATGGACGGCGCAAACATGAACAGCCACAACACGCCCGCAATGGCCGGGGCCACCGCATAGGGCCAGATCAGCAGTGTGCGGTAGATCGTGGCGCCCCGCACCACGCGGTTGGCCATGGCCGCCAGCAGCAGCGATATCGCCAGCCCCAGCACCGCCACCAGCAGCGAGAACACCGCGGTGGTGCGGAAGGACGCCAGGTAGCCGGCGTCCTCCCAGAGGCGCCGGAAGTTGTCCAGCCCGACCCAGTCCACCGACAGCCCGAAGGCATCCTGCTGCTGCAGGCTCTGCAGCAGCGCCTGGCTGGCCGGCCAGAAGAAGAACGCCGCGATGACGGCCGCCTGGGGTGCCAGCAGCACCCAGGGCAGCCATCCCGAGCGGAAGACGACGCGCTTGTCCTGGCTCATCAGAGCTTGGCCGACTTCTGGAAGCGTTCCAGCAGCTCGTTGCCGCGACGCACTGCGTCATCCAGCCCCTGCTTGGCCGTCTTGCGGCCGGCCCAGACCTGCTCCATTTCCTCGTCCACGATGGTGCGGATCTGCGGCAGGTTGCCCAGGCGCACGCCGCGGCTCTTGTCGGTGGTCTTGCGGATCATCTGCGTCACGGCGACATCGGTGCCGGGGTTGGCCTGATAGAAGCCGCTCTTCTCGGTCATTTCATACGCCGCCTTGGTCACCGGCAGGTAGCCGGTGCGCTTGTGGCTTTCGGCGGCCACTTCCGGACGGGCCAGGTATTGCAGGAAGGCGGCCACGCCCTTGTATTCCTGCGGCTTCTTGCCCGCCATCACCCACAGGCTGGCGCCGCCGATGATGGTGTTCTGCGGTGCGCCGGGGACGTCCGGGTAGTAGGGCAGGGGCGCGATGCCCGAGGCGAACTTGGCGCTCTTCTTGATGTTGGCATACAGGCCCGACGAGCCGGTCTCCATGGCGCATTCGCCGGACACGAAGGTCGCGTCGGCCGTGTTGCCGCGGCCCTTGTAGACGAACAGGCCCTGCTTGGCCATGTTGGCCAGGTTCTCGATGTGGCGCACATGCAGCGGGGAATTGAACACCAGCCGTGCGTCCAGCCCGCCGAAGCCGTTGTTGCGGGTGGCGTATTCGACGTTGTGCCAGGCGGAGAAGCTCTCCAGCTGCGTCCAGCCCACCCAACTGGTGGTGAAGGGGCACTTGTGGCCGCTGGCCTTGAGCTTGGCGGCGGCGGCGGCCACCTCCGGCCAGGAGGACGGCGGCTTGTTCGGATCCAGCCCGGCGGCCTTGAAGGCGTCCTTGTTGTAGTGCAGGACGGTGGTGGAGCTGTTGAACGGGAAGCTCAGCATCTGCCCATTGGGGGCGGTGTAGTAACCCGCCACCGCCGGCACGTAGGCGGCGGTGTCGAACTTCACCCCGGCCTGCTTCATGACCTCGCCCACCGGCACCACGGCGCCCTTGCTGGCCATCATGGTGGCGGTGCCGACTTCGAAAACCTGCAGCAGATGTGGCGCATTGCCGGCGCGGAAGGCGGCAATCGCCCCGGCCATGGACTCGTCATAGGCGCCCTTGTAGACCGGCACCACCTTGTAGTCCTTCTGGCTGGCATTGAAATCCTTGGCCAGGTCGTTGACCCAGTCGCCCAGGCCACCGCCCATGGAATGCCACCACTGGATCTCGGTCTGGGCCTGTGCGGCGAGGGGGGAAGCGACCAGGGCGGCCGCGAGCAGGGCTGCCGGCGCGGCAGCAAGCAGGGAAGTCTTCATGGGTCTCCGATGCTCAAGAGGGTGTTGTGACGGCGTCACGGGACGCCGCAGAGCTTATGAAGGGATTGTGACACCCGTCACGACACGTCTGACCGCTCTGCGGACAGCGAACACTCGGGAGAACCCAGGGATTGGGGAGCCCGGGCTGGTTCCCTAGAGGCCCCTGACCACGGCGGCCCTCTGTCGCTAAGGTAGGATTCCGTCCATTGCCCCGCCCGGGCCGGCCGACATCCAGGCCTTTCGCGAACGCCACTTCCGGCGGCTGACCTGTTCAGCCGTGCCGGCGGACCAAAAGTCCGGGCGACGCCCGATCCCGGGGCCACGGTTCGCCGTCCGGTTTCCAGTGTCTCAGCCTGGCCCGCCGCTCTCCAAGCGCCGGGCCGCAACCCAGGGTGTTCACGCACCTGGCCGCCATGAATGCACCGCATCTCCTGATGCCCGCCGACCCCGCGATGGCCGGCGATCTGATCCAGACCCACGCGCCCGCTCCCCGGCTGCGCGAGATTCCCTACAACTACACCTCCTTCTCCGACCGCGAAATCGTGCTGCGGCTGCTGGGCGCCCGCGCCTGGGAGCTGCTGGACCAGTTGCGCGGCGAGCGCCAGACCGGCCGCTCCGCCCGCATGCTGTATGAGGTGCTGGGCGACATCTGGGTGGTGCAGCGCAACCCCTATCTGCAGGACGACCTGCTGGACAACCCCAAGCGCCGGGAAGCGCTGATCGGCGCACTGCGCCACCGCCTGACCGAGGTGCAGCGCCGCCGGCATCCGGAAGACGACACGCAGCGGGACGCCTGGGTCGGTGAACTGCTGACCGCCGCCGAAGCGGCCGTGGCAGCGTTCTCCCACCAGTTCGAGCAGGTGGCCGAGCTGCGCAAGCGGGCCACCAAGGTGTTTGCCCGCCACACCGCCAAGGACAACGTCAAGTTCGATGGCCTCTCGCGCGTGGCCCACGTCACCGACGCCACCGACTGGCGGGTCGAATATCCCTTCGTGGTGCTCACGCCCGACACCGAAGCCGAAATGGCCGCCCTGGTGGCCGGCTGCTTCGAACTGGGCCTGACCGTCATCCCGCGCGGGGGCGGCACCGGCTACACCGGCGGCGCCGTGCCGCTGGTCTGGAACACCGCCGTCATCAACACCGAAAAACTCGAAGCCATGCGCGGCGTGGAGATGATGGTGTTGCCCGGCATGGACAAGGAAGTGCCCACCATCTTCACCGAAGCCGGTGTGGTCACCCAGCGGGTGTCCGACCTGGCCGAGCTGCACGGCTTCGTGTTCGCGGTCGACCCCACCTCGGCCGAAGCCTCCTGCGTGGGCGGCAATGTGGCGATGAACGCCGGCGGCAAGAAGGCAGTGCTCTGGGGCACGGCCCTGGACAACCTGGCCTCCTGGCGCATGGTCACGCCGGAAGCCAAGTGGCTGGAGGTGCACCGCATCGGCCACAACCTGGGCAAGATCCATGACGTGGAGGTGGCCAGTTTCGAGCTGCGTTACTTCGACGCCACCGGCAAGAAGCTCGAGCGCACCGAGCGCCTGGACATCCCCGGCCGCACCTTCCGCAAGGAAGGCCTGGGCAAGGACGTCACCGACAAGTTCCTGGCCGGCCTGCCCGGCATCCAGAAGGAAGGCTGCGACGGCCTGATCACCAGCTGCCGCTGGGTGGTGCACCGCATGCCGGCCCATGTGCGCACGGTCTGCCTGGAATTCTTCGGCAATCCGAAGGAATGCGTGCCGTCCATCGTGGACATCAAGGACTTCATGTTCGCCGAGATGAAGAAGCCGGGCGGGGCCATCCTCGCCGGGCTGGAGCATCTGGACGACCGTTATCTGAAGGCGGTGGGCTACGCCACCAAGAGCAAGCGCGGCGGCCTGCCCAAGATGGTGCTGATCGGCGACATCGTCGGCGACGACGCCGATGAAGTGGCCCGCGCCACCAGCGAGGTGGTGCGCCTGGCCAATGGCCGCTCGGGCGAGGGCTTCATTGCCGTCAGCGCCGATGCGCGCAAGAAATTCTGGCTGGACCGCAAGCGCACCGCGGCCATCTCCAAGCACACCAATGCGTTCAAGGTGAACGAGGACGTGGTGATCCCGCTGCCTCGCATGGGCGAATACACGCTGGGCATCGAGCGCATCAACATCGAGCTTTCGCTGCGCAACAAGCTCAAGCTGGTGGACGCGCTGCGGGACTTCTTCGCCAGCGGCCACCTGCCGCTGGGCCGCAGCGACGATGCTGGCGAGATCCCCAGCGCCGAGCTGCTGGAAGACCGGGTGCAGCAGGCACTGTCGCTGCTGGACGAGATCGGCACCCTGTGGCGCACCTGGATGCAGCAGCTGGACGTGCAGCAGCCCGAGGGCCGCAGCTTCTTCGAACTGCTGCAGGACTACACGCTGCGCGCCAGCTGGCGCACCCAGATCCTCAAGCCGCTGCAGGACATCTTCGCCGGTGCCGCCTTCACGCCCATCCTGGAGGAATGCAAGCGCATTCACAAGGAGGTGCTGCGTGGACGCGTGTGGGTGGCGCTGCACATGCATGCCGGCGACGGCAACGTGCACACCAACATCCCGGTCAACTCCGACAACTACGAGATGCTGCAGACCGCGCATGAGGCGGTGGGCCGCATCATGACGCTGGCGCGGTCGCTGGACGGGGTGATCTCGGGCGAGCATGGCATCGGCATCACCAAGCTGGAATTCCTGACCGATGACGAGCTGGCCAACTTCGCCAGCTACAAGGCCAAGGTCGATCCGGAAGGCCGCTTCAACAAGGGCAAGCTGCTGCGCCCGGCGCCCGGTTCACAGACCACCTTCGCCGACCTGACCAATGCCTACACGCCCAGCTTCGGGCTGATGGGGCATGAGTCGCTGATCATGCAGCAGAGCGACATCGGCGCCATCAGCGAGTCCATCAAGGACTGCCTGCGCTGCGGCAAGTGCAAGCCGGTCTGCGCCACCCACGTGCCGCGCGCCAACCTGCTCTACAGCCCGCGCAACAAGATCCTCGCCACCTCGCTGCTGGTCGAGGCCTTCCTGTATGAGGAGCAGACCCGCCGGGGCGTCTCCATCAAGCACTGGGAGGAATTCGAGGACGTGGCGGACCACTGCACCGTCTGCCACAAGTGCCTGAATCCCTGCCCGGTGAAGATCGACTTTGGCGACGTCACCATGAACATGCGCAACCTGTTGCGCAAGATGGGCAAGAAGAGCTTCCGCCCTGGCAATGCCGCGGCCATGTTCATGCTCAACGCCACCAATCCGGAGACGATCAAGGTGGCGCGCGCCGCCATGGTCGGCGTGGGCTTCAAGGCCCAGCGCATGGCCAACCGGGTGCTGGGCGGCCTGGCCCGCAAGCAGACGCAGGCCCCGCCGGCCACCGTCGGCAACGGTCCGGTGAAAGAGCAGGTCATTCACTTCATCAACAAGAAGCTGCCGGGCGGCCTGCCCAAGAAAACTGCGCGGGCACTGCTGGACATCGAGGACAAGAACTACGTGCCCATCATCCGCAATCCGGCCACCACCCGGTCGGATGCGGAAGCCGTGTTCTATTTCCCGGGCTGCGGCTCGGAGCGCCTGTTCAGCCAGGTGGGCCTGGCCACCCAGGCCATGCTCTGGCATGCGGGCGTGCAGACGGTGCTGCCGCCGGGCTACCTGTGCTGCGGTTATCCGCAGCGCGGCTCCGGCCAGTTCGACAAGGCCGAGAAAATCATCACCGACAACCGGGTGCTGTTCCACCGCGTGGCCAACACGCTGAACTACCTGGACATCAAGACGGTGGTGGTGTCCTGCGGCACCTGTTATGACCAACTGCAGGGCTACAAGTTCGAGGAGATCTTCCCCGGCTGCCGCATCGTGGACATCCACGAATTCCTGCTGGAAAAGGGCATCACGCTGCAGGGCAAGCAGGCCTATCTCTATCACGACCCCTGCCATTCGCCGATGAAGCTGCAGGACCCGATGAAGACGGTCAAGGCGCTGGTCGGGCCCGAGGTCATGAAGAGCGAGCGCTGCTGCGGCGAAAGCGGCACGCTGGGCGTGACCCGTCCGGACATTTCCACCCAGGTCCGTTTCCGCAAGGAAGAGGAACTGCGCAAGGCCGAGGCGCAACTGCGCGGCACCGGCAAGGTCGGCGAGCAGGACAATCTCAAGATCCTGACCAGCTGCCCGAGCTGCCTGCAGGGCCTGAGCCGTTACGGGGGCGACCTGCAGAACGGTCTGCTGGAGGCGGACTACATCGTGGTGGAGATGGCGCGCCAGATCCTCGGCGAGCAGTGGATGCCGGAGTATGTGGCGCATGCCAACAACGGCGGCATCGAGCGGGTGCTGGTCTGAGCGGGCCCCCTGCCTCCCGCCCGCTGCCGCTTCCATGACTCACCGCACGGCCGGCCCTTGGGCCGGCTTTGTTTTGCCGGGGGAGTTTTCACCGCGCTGGTGAAAGCCCGGTGGTCAATGCCCTTTGGTTGTCGTACAACTCGCCTTTCATCGCCGCCGCTCATGAACGCCCGTCCGTCCACACGTCGTCCCCGCAGCCTGGCCCATGGCCTGGTCGAGTCCCTGGGTGAGCGCATCCGTACCGGGGGGCTGGCGGCCGGGGACAAGCTGCCGACTGAAGCGGCCATCATGGCGGAATTCGACGTCAGCCGCACCGTCGTGCGGGAGGCCATCTCCAAGCTGCAGGCGGCCGGGCTGGTGGAGACGCGGCACGGCATCGGCACCTTCGTGCTGGGCATGGGGGAGGGCGGTGCGTTCCGCATCACGGCGGACCAGATGGCGACACTGAACGACGTGGTGGCCGTGCTGGAGCTGCGCATTGGCGTGGAGACCGAAGCGGCGGCGCTGGCGTCCCAGCGCCGCACCGAGGCGCAGCTGGCCGCGATGCGGGACGCGCTGGGTGCCTTCGCGGCTGCGGCCGAAGCCGGCCGGGACGCGGTGGGCGCGGACTTCCAGTTCCACCTGGAGATCGCCCGCGCCACCGGCAACCCGCACTTCGAGCAGTTGATGACCACCCTGGGCGCGCCCAGCATCCCCCGGGCACGTCTGTCAACCGAGCAGCCCGACGCAGCCGCGCAGCGCGACTACCTGCGCCGGGTCAATGCCGAGCACGAAAGCATCCTGAATGCGATCGCCGCGCAGGACAGCGAGGGCGCCCGTGCGGCCATGCGCACGCATCTGGCCAACAGCCGGGAGCGTCGCCGGCGGGCCGCCCTTGCGCTGCAGGGTCAAGGTCACGGGCAGTAGGTCAGCGGCACTCGGTCAAGGGCGTTCGGTCCGGGCTGCGCAGCTTGTGCCCGACCGCTTCTCGGTAAAAGTCCTGATCCCCAGGCATGGCCTTGCCGGTTGTCAGTCCTGCGGATCCACTTGTATGATGACTGACAACAAGGTCGCCACACGCTGTTGAGAGAGTGACCCGTTCGAAATCGGTCCCGTCCGCTGGCAGGACAGGGGTCGTCCACTGGAGACACTTGATGAATCGCTTGATCCGCCGCCTGGGCTCGGGCCTGGCCTCTGCCCTTTTCACCCTCGGGTTGACGACGACGCTGTCGCTCGGCCCCCTGAGCCCCGCGCTCGCGGCCGGCTTCCCCGACAAACCGGTCACCCTGGTCGTGCCGTTCCCACCGGGCGGCACCAGCGACTTCCTGGCACGTGCCATGGGCGCGAAGCTGCAGACCAAGTGGGGCCAGACGGTGATCGTGGACAACAAGCCGGGCGCCACCGGCACGCTGGGCACCGCGCAGGTCAAGCGGGCGGCGCCGGACGGGTACACCGTGCTGGTGTCGTCGCTCGGGCCCTTTGTGATCGCGCCCCACCTGCTCAAGGCCGTGCAGTACGACGCGCTCAAGGACCTGGACCTGCTGACCGTGGCGGTGCAGGCGCCGAATGTGCTGGTGGTGCCGGCCTCGTCGCCGCTCAAGTCGATGAAGGATGTGATCGAGGAGCTGAAGAAGCGTCCTGGTCAGGTGAGCTTCTGCTCGTCCGGGAACGGGTCGTCGGACCATCTGACGGCGGAGCTGTTCTGGCTGCAGACGGGCACGTCGGGCCTGCATGTGCCCTACAAGGGCGGCGGCCCGGCCATCAGTGACCTGCTGGGGGCGCAGATCGATGCGTCGTTCCAGAACATCAATTCGGTGCTCACGCACATCCAGGCCGGCAAGCTGCGCGCGCTGGCGGTGACCGGGGACAAGCGGTCGCCGGTGCTGCCGGATGTGGCGACGCTCAGCGAGCTGGGGGTGAAGGGCGCGGATGTGTATTCGTGGCAGGGCGTGGCGGTGCCGCGTGGCATGGCGCCGGCGCTGCGGTCGCAGTTGGAGAAGGATATGAACGCGGTGCTGCAGGACCCGGCGCTGCAGAAGCAGTTCAAGGACCTGGGGTTTGAGGTCGTGGCCAGCCACCCGGACCAGGCCCAGGCCTTCCAGAAAGCTGAGTTCAACCGCTGGAAGCAACTCATCGATACCCGAAAAATCACTGCAGACTAGATTGTTGCCCCCCCCCTACGCGCTGACGCGCGCCCCCCAAGGGGGCAAGACGGAGCCCGGCAAAGCCGGATCTCCGGTCTTCGCTGGGGGCGGGCGGCAGGACGTGTTGAGCGCCTCTCTAGGCCTGGCGGCCGCCCTCTGTTGGGGGCGGTGGGATGCGGGGGAGGGCGCGGGTGGCGGGTGATGGTGCTGTGAGGCGCGCCGTTGGGTGGCGCAGTGGTCAGTGACTGGTAGCGCACGGCGCTGGCGGTGTTGTGGATGTGGAGATCGTGATGACGAGTCCGTTGGTGAAGTCGGCGCGGGCCATTCCCGTCGCAGGGCGCGATGGCATGCTGATGAATCTGAGCGGTGCGCATGCGCCGTTCTTTACGCGCAATCTGCTCGTCCTGGAGGACAACGCGGGGCGCGTCGGCGTGGCAGAAGTGCCGGGTGGCGAATCGATTCGGAAGACGCTTGAAGAGGCGGGGCAGATGCTTGTTGGGCAGCCCGTGGCGCGGTGGAATGCATTGCTCGCGCAGGTGCGGGCTCGCTTTCAGAACCTTGATGCGGGTGGGCGGGGGCTTCAGACTTTTGATCTGCGCACCACCATTCATGTGCTGACCGCCGTCGAGTGCGCACTGCTGGATCTGCTCGGGCAACACCTCGGTGTGCCCGTCTGTGAGTTGCTCGGCGAAGGGCAGCAGCGCGAAGCCGTGCCCATGCTTGGCTATCTATTTTTTGTCGGGGATCGCACGCGGACGGGGCTGCCCTATCTCAATCCCGAGGACGAGCAGGGCAGCGATGCCTGGCTGTCTCAGCGACACCAGGTCGCCATGACGCCCGAGGCCATCGTCGCCCAGGCTGAAGCCGCGCAAGCCCGTTATGGGTTCAAAGACTTCAAGCTCAAGGGCGGCGTGCTCGCCGGAGAAGTCGAAGTCGAGGCCGTGCGCGCCCTCAAGGCCCGCTTCCCGGACGCCCGCATCACCCTCGATCCCAATGGCGGCTGGCTGCTCAAGGACGCCATCCGCCTCCTGCGCGATCTCGGCTCCGTCCTGGCCTACGCCGAAGACCCCTGCGGCGCGGAGGACGGTTTTTCTGGCCGCGAAATCATGGCCGAGTTCCGCCGCGCCACCGGCCTGCCCACCGCCACCAACATGGTCGCCACCGATTGGCGCCAATTCACCCATTCGCTGGCGCTGCAGTCCGTGGACATCCCGCTCGCCGATCCGCACTTCTGGACCATGTCCGGCGCCGTGCGCGTCGCCCAGGCCTGCCGCGACTTCGGCCTGACCTGGGGCTCCCATTCCAACAACCACTTCGACGTGTCGCTGGCGATGTTCACCCACGCCGCCGCCGCCGCGCCCGGTCGCCTCACCGCCATCGATACCCACTGGATCTGGCAGGACGGCCAGCACCTCACCAACAATCCGCTGCGCATCGTCGGCGGCGAAGTGGCCGTGCCCCGCACCCCAGGCCTCGGCGTGACCCTCGACATGGACGCCGTCGAAGCCGCGCATCAGCTCTACCTCCAGCACGGCCTCGGCGCCCGCGATGACGCCATCGCCATGCAGCACCTCATCCCCGGCTGGCGCTTCGATCCGAAACGGCCTTGCATGGTGCGCTGAACGCTCCGCACGCACCGGGCCGCCCGCAGCGGCAGCCCGGCCCCCGCTTGACCTGCATCCCACCGCCGACGGCGCGCTCCCTCCGAGAGTCCTGAAGGAGATCGCAAGATCCCGCCGCCCCGGTGACTGGCCTTCCACCCCCTTGGAGAGAGACATGTCCATGATCCGATTGAGCCGTCGCAGCGTCGCCGCTGCATCCACTGCCTCCGGTGCACTCGCCGGTCGCCCGCTGCTGCGCCTGCTGGCCACGGCCACCGCAGTCACCGCACTGAGCCTGGGCACCAGTGGCGCCTGGGCGCAGGCCTGGCCGACCAAGCCGGTGCGCATCATCGTGCCCTACACGCCTGGTGGCTCGTCGGACATCATTGCCCGGGCCATCCAGCCGATGCTGGCCGAGGCGCTGAAGCAGCCGATCATCATCGACAACAAGCCCGGCGCCAGCGGCAACCTGGGCGCTGATGCCGTGGCCAAGGCCACTGACGACCACACACTGCTGATGTGCGACGTCACCGCCCTGGCCATCAGTCCGTCCCTCTACACCAAGCTGGCGTTCGATCCTTCCAAGGACCTCAAGGGCGTTGCCATGCTGGCCTACAGCCCGCACATGCTGGTGGTGCATCCCTCTGTGCCCGCCAACAACCTCAAGGAGCTGGTGGCCCTGTCCAAGACCACCAAGATCGACTTCGCCGTCACCGCCATGGGCAGCGCGCCACATCTGGCCGGTTTCGCCGTCGCGGCGGCTACCGGCGCCAAGTGGGAATACATCCCCTACAAGGGCGGCTCGCAGGCGGTCACCGACACCATTGCCGGCCAGACCCAGGTGCTGATGAATGGCATGCTGGCCACGCTGCCATTTGTGCAGAACGGCAAGCTCAAGGTGCTGGGTGTGAGCAAGGCCACCCGCGTGCCTCTGCTGCCCAATGTGCCCACGATTGCCGAGCAGGGGGCACCGGGCTTCGAGTCCGGCACCTGGCAGGGCATCCTGGCGCCGACCAGCCTGCCACCTGCGGCGATGAACAAGCTCTCCGCCGAGCTGATCCGCATCATCCGCTCGCCCGATCTGCGCGCTCGCCTGGCCTCGCAAGGGGCCGAGGTCAACACGATGAACCCGACCGAGTTCAATGCCTTCTTTGCCAAGGAGCGCCAGAACTGGGCGGGTGTCGTGGCCAAGAGCGGCATCAAGCTGGACTGAGCGCCGCACTGCCCCCCGACTGTTTTCCAGGATCCAAGGAGCCTCCATGCCCACGCCCACCACGCCCTACAGCAGCTTCCCCAACACCTTCCGCCAGCGGCTGATCGCGGGGGAACCGCTCATTGGCTGCTGGTGCTCGCTGGCGAACCCGATCACCACCGAGGTGCTGGGCGTGGCTGGCTTCGACTGGCTGCTGCTGGACGGTGAACACTCGCCCAATGACGTCATCAGCTTCGTGCCGCAGCTCATGGCGCTCAAGGACAGTGTCAGCGCGCCGGTGGTGCGTCCGTCCAGCAACAACGTTGTCGAGATCAAGCGACTGCTGGATGCCGGCTTCTCCAACTTCCTCGTGCCTTTCGTCGAGACGGCGGACCAGGCCCGCATGGCGGTGGCGGCCACGCGTTATCCGCCGCAGGGCATCCGCGGCGTCTCGGTCTCGCAGCGCAACAACCGCTACGGCACCATCCCGGGCTACTTCCAGGGCGTGAACGAGCAGATCAGCGTCAGCCTGCAGATCGAAAGCCCGGCCGGTGTCGACGCCGTGGCCGAGATTGCGGCGGTGGAGGGCGTGGATGCCATCTTCATCGGCCCCTCGGACCTCGCCGCAGGTTATGGCCACCTGGGCAACCCGGGCCACCCGGACGTGCAGGCTGCCATGGCCAGCGTGTTCCAGACCGTCAAGGGCCTGGGCAAGGCGGTGGGCATCCTGGCGCCGGTGGAAGCCGATGCGCGCCGCTACATGGGCATGGGCGCCACCATGGTGGCCGTGGGCAGCGACCTGGGCGTCTTCCGCGGCGCCACGCAGGCCTTGCGCGACAAGTATCTGTAACCCGAGATTCCGAACCTGAGATCTGAAGGAGAAGTCATGAGCACCAACATCGGTTTCATTGGCCTGGGCATCATGGGCGCCCCCATGGCGCTGCGCCTGGCGCAGGGTGGCCACAGCCTGTTTGTCCACACCCGCAGCAAGGTGCCGGACGAGCTGGTGGCTGCGGGCGTCACCGTGCTGCCCAGCGCTGCCGAGGTGGCCCGCAAGGCCGACGTCATCTTCACCATGGTGCCGGACACGCCGGACGTCGAGCTGGTGCTGTTTGGTGCCAACGGCGTGGCGGAGGGCTTGTCCAAGGGCAAGACGGTGGTGGACATGAGCTCCATCTCGCCGATGGCCACCAAGGATTTCGCGGCGCGCATCGAAGCGCTGGGGGCCGACTGGCTGGACGCGCCGGTCTCCGGCGGCGAGGTGGGCGCCAAGGCGGGCACGCTCAGCATCATGGTGGGCGGCAAGCCCGAGACCTTCGAGCGCATCCAGCCGCTGTTCGCGCTCATGGGCAAGAACATCACGCTGGTGGGCGGTGCTGGTGCGGGCCAGACCACCAAGGTGGCCAACCAGATCATCGTTGCCCTGAACATCGCGGCCGTCAGCGAAGCCCTGGTCTTTGCGTCGAAGGCCGGTGCCGACCCGGCCAAGGTGCGTGAGGCCCTGATGGGCGGCTTTGCCTCCAGCCGCATCCTGGAAGTGCATGGGGAGCGCATGATCAAGCGCACCTTCAATCCCGGCTTCCGCATTGGCCTGCACCAAAAGGACCTGAACCTGGCTCTGCAGAGCGCCAAGGCCCTGAGCCTGTCCCTGCCCAACACAGCCAACACCGCGCAGCTCATGCAGGCCTGCGCGGCGCAGGGCTGGGACCAACTGGACCATTCCGCCCTGGTGCGCGCTGTTGAACTGTTGGCCAACCACGAACTGAGCTGACCGACCGCACCCGCCCCAAAGTCTCATGATGAGGCCTTGGGGCCTGACGGCTGGCTCACAGGCAGGACACCGATGCAAGCAGACACCGCTCTCCAAGACCCTCGCGCCTTCCTGCGCCACCTCTACCAGGTGGCGGTCGAGCGCGCCTTGCCTGGCAAGATTTTGGCGGGCCACCTTCCGAGGCCGCCCAAGGGCCGCACCCTGGTGCTGGGAGCGGGCAAGGCGGGCGGCTCCATGGCGCAGGCGCTGGAAGCGGCCTGGCCGGCCGACGCACCGCTGTCTGGCCTCGTCATCACCCGTTATGGCCACATCCCACCGGACTACCGTCCTCAGCGCCTGGAGCTTGTCGAAGCCTCGCACCCGGTCCCGGACGCCGCTGGCGAGCGCGCTGCAGCCCGCATGCTGGCCCTGGTCCAGGACACCCAACTCACCGCCGATGACCTTGTCATCTGCCTCATCTCTGGCGGCGGATCGGCCCTGCTGAGCCTGCCTGCTCCGGGCCTGACGCTGGCGGACAAGCAAGCGGTCAACCGTGCCTTGCTGGCCAGCGGCGCCCCGATCCAGGAGATGAACTGCGTCCGCAAGCACCTCTCTGCCATCAAGGGCGGCCGCCTTGCGGCGGCCTGCGCCCCGGCCCGCGTGCTGACGCTGATGATTTCCGACGTCCCGGGCGACGACCCTGCCATCATTGCCTCCGGCCCCACGGTGCCGGATGCCACCACCTGCGCGGACGCCCTGGACATCTGCCGCCGCTACGGCATTGAACTGCCCGCCACGGCCAGGCAGGCGCTTGAGCGTGGCGACTGGGAAACGCCCAAGCCCGGCGACCCGCGCTTCCACGGGCACGAACAGCACATCATTGCCGCGCCGCGCCAAAGCCTGGAAGCGGCGGCCGAGGCCGCGCGCCGCCTGGGACTGCCAGCCTATGTGCTCTCCGACGAAATCGAGGGAGAGTCCCGCGACGTAGGCCGTGTTCATGCGGCACTGGCTCGTGAGGTCGCACGCCACGGCCAACCCTTCCAGCGCCCCTGCGTGATCCTGTCCGGCGGCGAGACCACGGTCACGCTCAAGCCGAACCCGGGCCGTGGCGGCCGTGCCGGCGAATTCCTGCTGGGTTGCGTCCTGGCGCTCGGCGCCGAGCCGTCGATCTGGGGCCTTGCAGCCGACACCGATGGCATTGATGGTGTGGAAGACAACGCGGGCGGCTACATCACGCCGGACAGTTTGGCGCGAGCACAGGCGCTGGGCCTGAAGCCTGCGGAACTGCTGGCGGCCAACAATGGTTATGCGTTCTTTGAGGCATTGGGCGACCTGCTGATCACGGGCCCGACACAGACCAACGTCAATGACTTCCGCGCACTCCTGATTCGCTGACCGATTGAGCCGCGTCCCGACCGCCACACGGTGCTTGAATGTGGGGATGGTGGTGGCTTGCGAAGCGCCGCGTCGTCTTGATAGACACGGAGGCTGATCGCAAGGTTTTTGGTCTTGATGGTGAAGCAGGTTGTCCTGCCACGCGCGGCGCGTGATGGCGTGGCACGATGGCCGGCTTGACGAGAAACTCGATCGCAGTGCTTGATGGCAGGGCAGGGTCTCGGAAGGTGCCCGGGTCCGCACCTTCCAGCGGAGTGCACTGACCCCAGGGCTCTCGAGACCCTGCTCCCCCCAGAAAGAGCGCGCCACCGCCGTATCAACCCCAAGCCCCCCAAACGACGGCCCCGAGCCAGATCTTGACCTGACGCAAACCCGATCCCACTGCGACACGCGACAGTGCTGTTTTTCGGCTCTGACTTCTGCCCCGTGTCCGACCCCACTCCCTGGCTTGAAGATCCCGAGCGCGCTGCCCAGCCCGCGGCTGCTGCGCGCGGAACGCAGACTGCGTCGGTGCCGATGCCGCCCCCGCCGCCGGTTCCATCCGGTGCCTTACCCACCCCCGCCGTCCCGCTTCCTGCCGGCGAGACCATCGTCTCGTCCCCCTTGGCGGAACGCCTGATCGACTGGACGCCCCTCTTCAGCGGCCACGTCCTTGCCGACGACGCCCGGCAATTGCTCAACAGCTTGGTCGGCCTGCGCGCCTTCCGCCAGGGCGCTGCCATTTTCCGCCAGGGCCAGATGGCCACCCATCTCTACGCAGTCTGCCAGGGCACCGCCGGCCTCGGCCGAAACCGCCTGGGCCGTGCCGATGTCCTGATGCAGAGCTTCCAACTCCGCCGCCCCGTCTCCCCCGGCCAATGGCTGGACCTGCACACCGCCTGGCTGGGCCAGGCCCACGACCTGGACGCATGCGCCCTCACCACGCCCACGGTGGTGCTGGAATGGCCGCTCCACCTCGCCCGCGACTTCCTCGCCAGCCGCTGCGCCCCCGCCCTGTCCCTGCTGCAGGCCATGGCCGGCCAGGTGCGCCTGTGCAACAGCGACCTGCACGACGTCCTCTCCAAGGACGCCCTGCGCCGCGTCGCCGCTTGGCTCATGCGCTGCGCCGGCGCTCACACGGTCTTCCAGATGCAGGAGCGCAAACGCGATGTCGCCGCCCAACTCTCGGTCTCTCCCGAAACCTTCTCCCGCATGATGCGCCAGCTCGAAAAACGGGGCCTCGTCCAGGTCGACGGCTACCACATCACCCTCCTGGACCGGATCGCGCTTATACGCCTGACCGGCGACACATGACGCCCCTGTGAATGCCCCCACTCGCCATGAAACCGCTCCCCCGTGACGTCCGACCGCCCATCGCGATGCACGAGCATCCGGCCCCACCCCACGCTCATCCACCCCTAGCCGCCGCCCAAAGACCGGCATAGACTCAGGCGCCACGAGCAACCCTCCAGGGGCGGTCATGGCGATGAACTCCAGCGCGGAACGGTTCTTCAGTGGGCACGGCAACCTGCCGGTCATGCCCGAGGTCGGCAGACGATTGCTGCACAGCCTGGATGACGACAACGTCACCCTGCCTCAGATTGCGGACCTGATCAGCAAAGACTCCACCTTGTCCGCCAAGGTCCTGCGCCTGGCCAACTCGGCGCGCTACAGCCCCTCTCACACGATTGCCACCCTCCAGGACGCTGCCATGGCGCTCGGCCTGGAAACTCTGCGCAATTTGGCCATGGCCGCCAGCCTCTCCGGCAGCTTTCCGCAGGTCCAGGGCCTGGACCGCCAGCGCTTCTGGCGGCACAGCGTGCGCACGGCGGGCTACGCCAGACTCCTGTGCAAGCTCCTGCAAGGCGATGCTGATACCGCTTACCTGGCCGGCCTCATGCTTCGCACGGGACAACTGCTGATGGCCATGCGCGAGCCGGTGCAGATCGCGGAAGTGGAATCCCATGCCACGGAGCCGGGCAGCCGCTTCTCCCTGGAAATGCATCGCTTTGCCTGCACCCACGCCGACGTCACGGCGGCCCTGGCGCAGCATTGGCATTTTCCGATCGGCCTGGTGGAAGCCTTCAAGGACGCCAATGCGCCGCTGGAGATCCGGCCGTTCTCATTGCTGGCGGCGGTGCTGCACCTGGCCGAAGTCCTGGCCGATGCGGCGGACCAGCAGATCGACCCCGTCAAGGCGCTGCAGGTGGCGGTGCCCGAGCTGGTCGAACACCTGCATCTGGACCTGGATTTTCTGCGGTTGCGGCTGGATGGCGCCGGTGACCCCGGGCAGGATGTGGACCTGATGCTGCATTGAAGCCCGGCAAGCCGCGGCCTCAGACGCACGCTGCGACCGCTCCCTCCGCCAGGCTGGGAGCGGCTTCACGCGACCTGCACGCCGCGAACACGGCCTATACGACCAATACGCCCTATACGGCCGGAGCGCGCTGACTACCCCCCGCGGCCTGAGCGCCCTGGACGGCGTCCACCGCACGGAGCACCGCCTCCGCCGTCGCGGGCGCCCGCAGCGGCGGATCGCAACGCGCCGGCCCGGCGGCTGCCACCGCATCCTTGATCGCCAGCAGCACCGAGAACGGCAGCAGCAGCGGCGGCTCTCCCACTGCCTTGGAGCGATGGATGCTGTCCGCCCGATTCGGCGCATCAAACAGCGCCACCCGGAAATCCGCCGGCATGTCATTGGCCGTCGGAATCTTGTAGGTGCTGGGCGCATGCGTCAGCAGCAGCCCGGACTTCGGATGCCACACCAGCTCCTCGGTGGTCAGCCAGCCCTGGCCCTGCACGAACGCGCCTTCCACCTGCCCGATGTCCAGCGCCGGGTTCAGCGACTGGCCCACGTCGTGCAGCACATCGGCTCGCAGCACGCGGGACTCGCCGGTGAGGGTGTCCACGACCACCTCCGCCACGGCGGCGCCATAGGCAAAGTAGAAGAAAGGCTTGCCGGTCAGCGTCGTGCGATCCCAGTGCAGACCGGGCGTGGCGTAAAAGCCTTCGCTCCACAGCTGGATCCGCTCCAGATAGGCCTTGGCCACGAGCTCGGTGAAGGCGATGCGACGCGATGGGTCCGCCGAACCGGCCCCGGCCGCCACCCGCACCCAGCCCGCCTCGAACACCAGCGCCTCGACGTCGCAACCCAGCAGCCGCGCCGCCAGCGGCTCCAGCCGCTGCCGGATCTTGAGCGCCGCGTCCTGCGCCGCCTTGCCATTGAGGTCTGCGCCCGTGGAGGCGGCCGTGGCCGACGTATTGGCCACCTTGCTGGTGTCGGTGGCGCTGGTCCGCACCCGCGACAGCGGCACGCCCAGCGCCTGCGCCACCACCTGGGCCACCTTGGTGTTGAGCCCTTGGCCCATCTCGGTGCCGCCGTGGTTCACCAGCACCGAGCCATCGGTGTAGACGTGCACCAGCGCGCCGGCCTGGTTGAGGTGCACCACGTTGAAGGAGATGCCGAATTTCAGCGGCGTCAGCGCCAGACCGCGCTTGAGCACCGGACTGCCGGCGTTGAACGCATCGATCTCCTGGCGGCGCGCGTGATAGTCGCTCGTGGCCACCAGCCGGTCGGTCAGCGGCTGCAGCAGGTTGTCTTCCACCGGCTGGCCGTAGGGCGTCACGTCGCACCCGTCCCGATAGAAATTGCGCTGCCGCACCAGCAGCGGGTCCAGCCCCAGCCGCCGGGCGACGCTGTCCAGGATCATCTCGATCGCCAGTGCCCCTTGCGGTCCGCCAAAACCCCGGAAGGCCGTGTTGCTCTGCGTGTTCGTGCGGGCGCAGTAGCCATGCATGCTGACGTTGGGCAGCCAGTAGGCATTGTCGAAGTGGCACAGCGCGCGGGTCATCACCGGCGCAGACAGGTCGGCACTGTGGCCGCAGTTGGAGATCAGGTCGATGTCCGCGGCCAGCAGATGACCCTGGTCATCAAAGCCGACCGTCCAGCGGTAGTCGAAGCCGTGACGACGGCCGGTCACCAGGAAGTCGTCATCGCGGTCCACCCGCAGTTTCACCGGCGCCCGCAAGCGGGCCGCCGCCACGGCAGCGATGCAGGCAAACAGCGCGGACTGCGATTCCTTGCCGCCAAACCCCCCGCCCATGCGGCGGCACTGCACCGTCACCTGATGGGCCAGCCCGCCCAGCGCATGGGCCACCAGGGCCTGCATCTCCGAAGGATGCTGGGTGGAGCAATGCACCAGCAGCCCTTGGTCTTCCTGGGGCAGGGCATAACTGATCTGGCCTTCCAGATAGAACTGCTCCTGCCCGCCGACGGACCATTCACCGTCCAGCCGGTGCGGCGCCTGGGCGAGCGCGGTGGCCGCGTCACCGCGCTTTAGGTGCATCGGCGGCACCACGTACTGGCCCAGCGCATGGGCCTCGCGGGCCGTCAGCACGGGCGGCAGGGGCTCGGCCTGGATGGCGGTGCGGGCCAGCGCGGCGGCACGGCGGGCCAGTTCTCGGTCGGTGGCGATCACGGCAAACACAGGCTGGCCCAGATAGCGCAGCTCCCCGTCGGCCAGCAGCGGGTCGTCATGCAGCAGCGGGCCGCAGTTGTTCTCCCCGGGCAGGTCGGCGGCGGTGATCACGTCCACCACGCCGGGCTGGCGGCGCAGCAGCGCCACATCGATGGACTGCAAGCGGCCATGCGCCATTGGCGACAGGCCCAGCGCCGCATGCAGGGTGCCGCGGACTTCGGCGATGTCGTCGGTGTAGACCGCCTCGCCGCTCACATGCAGGTGGGCCGACTCATGGGCACGGCTCACGCCCACCTGGGGCTGCGGGTCGAGGACCGGCAGGGGGAGGTCCAGCGGCTTGTTCATGGCTGAACTCCGGGGGTGTTGGGCGTTGGGCGCGCTGGGGAGGCGTGGGCCCCCAGGCGCCAGACACTGACTGCCTGCGGGGCGAGCGGTGCGTCGTCCCGCGTTTCCAGCCAGAAGCGTCGCAGCAGGTTGGCGGCCACCCGCAGCCGATAGTCGGCGCTGGCCCGCAGATCGGTCAGCGGCTGGAAGTCCTGGGACAGGGCCTGCGCGGCCGCAGCGACGGTGGTCTCGGTCCAGGGCTGGCCCAGCATCGCGGCTTCCGCGGCGGCGGCGCGTTTCACGATGGCCGCCATGCCGCCGAAGACCAGGCGGGCCTGCTCGACCCGGCCTTGATCGACCCGCACCGACAGCACGGCGCACAGCGCGGAGATGTCGCTGTCGTAGCGCTTGGAAATCTTGTAGGCCCGCAGGCGGCGAGCCGTGGTGGGGGAGGCCAGCGGCACCTCCAGCGCCTCCAGGAACTCGCCGGCCTCCATGGCGTTCTTCATGTAGTCCAGATAGAACGACGCCAACGGCATCCGTCGCTGACGCTCGCCGCGACGCAGCACCACCTCCGCGTCCAGTGCCATCAAGGCCGGCGCCCCGTCCCCGATCGGTGATCCGTTGGCGATGTTCCCCCCGAGGGTGCCGGCATGCCGCACCGGCGGCGAGGCAAAGCGCAGCCACAACTCCCGCAGCTCCGGCACCTCGGCCACGAGCGCCGCCCAGGCGTCTTCCAGCGCCACGCCGGCACCGATCCGCAGCAGGCCGTTGTCCCTGGAGATTTGATTCAACGCCGCCACCCGGCCCAGCAGGATCACCTCCCCCAGGTCCCGATGCTGCTTGTTGACCCACAGGCCCACGTCGGTGGCGCCGGCCACCAGTCGTGCCTTGGGCTGTGCCTCGTACAGCGCCGCCAGCGACTGGATCGACTGCGGCGCATGAACCCGCTGCGCGCCACCGTCGCGCGCGGGGCTTTCATAGGTCAAGGGGGCGTCGGCAGCGAGTGTTTGCAAAGCCTGGACCAGCGGTGCGCGGTCCAGCCGCCGCACCGGCAGGTCGAACATGCGCTCACCCGCGTCCAGCAGCGGCCGATAGCCGGTGCAGCGGCACAGGTTGCCTGACAGGTCATCTGCCAACTGCTGCCGGCTGGGCCGTGTGCCGTCGTCCTGGTGCCGCTCATACAGCGTCTGGAGCGTCATCGCAAACCCAGGCGTGCAGAAGCCGCATTGCGAGGCATGGCAGGACACCAGCGCCTGCTGCACCGGATTCAGGTCCCGGCTGCTGCCCAGGTCTTCCACCGTCAGCAGCGCCTTGCCGTCCAGCATGGGGAGGAACTGGATGCAGGCATTCACATTGCGCAGCGCCACGGCCTGCCCATCGGCGGCCAGCTCGCCCACCATCACGGTACAGGCGCCGCAGTCGCCCTCGGCGCAGCCTTCCTTGGTGCCGCACTGATGCGCCTGCTCCCGCAGGTACTGCAGCACCGTGGTGGTGGGCTGCAGCCCGGACACCGACCGGATGGCTCCGCGGTGGAAAAAACGAATGGGGCGGGCGGCTGTCATGCGGGCAAGGGTAAGGGCGCAATGGGTCACCCGAACGGTACTCCTTCGATGGCGGAATGGTTATAGGATCTGCCGCATGGTGAGTATGCGGAATTCAATATGACGGCGCTGCTGGATTTCGACAAGATCGAGCTCCAACTGGTGCGGGTCCTGCAAACCTTGATCGTCGAACGGAGTGTCTCCAAAGCCGCCTTGCGGCTGGGCAGCACGCAGCCCGCGATAAGCGAGAAGCTGCGGCGCCTGCGTGCGCTCACGGGCGACCCGCTGCTGGTGCGCAGTGGCGCGGGCATGACGCCCACCACCGTTGCGCTGGAGCTGCTGGCGCCCGCCGAACGCCTGCTGCGGGAAGCGGACCAGCTCTTTGGCACCCGGCTTCGCCGCGGCGGATTCGACCCCGCCACCGCCGAGCTGCGCTTTCGCATCGCCGCCAGCGACTACCTGGACCCGCTGTTCCTGCCGGAGCTGGTGACCCGCCTGCAGCGCCAGGCCCCTGGCGTGCAACTGGACCTGCACCCGCTCACCGCCGACTATGACTACCGCGCCGCCCTGGCCCGGGGCGAGGTGGACCTGGTGATCGGCAACTGGCTGGAACCGCCGGGTGAGCTGCACATGGGCCGCTTGCTGACGGACGAGGTGGTCTGCCTGGTCAGCCAGCAGCATCCGGCCGCCCGCATGAGTGCCCGCGCCTGGACGCAGCAGCGCTACCTGGACTGCCAGCATCTGGCGCCCATGCCGCTGAGCCCGGGCCAGTCGGGGGTGATCGAGCAGCATCTGCTGTCGCTGGGGCTGGAGCGCCGGATTGCCGTGCGCGGGGCCCACTTCGGCCAGTTGCCGCAGATGGTGGCGCGCAGCTTGCTGGTGCTCACCACCGGCCGCCTGTTCTGCCGTCGTTATCTGGACCAGTTGCCCGTCACCATCCTGCGCTGCCCGGTTGCTTTTCCGCCCATGACCTACTACCAGCTCTGGCATGACCTCAGCCACCACAGTGCCCCGCTGCGGTGGCTGCGGGAGCAGGTGCGGGAGGTGGCCAAGGAATTGGTCAAGCCCGTTTGATTCCGCGGTTGCGCCCAGTCTTGGTTCCCCATCCTCGCGCCGCCCCATCTCTTCCCGTCCTGTCCCGCTTGCCGCCCTGTGTCCCACACCATGACCGCATTGCCTCCCGCCGCCGACCGCCTCGCCCTGCGTGGTGACCTGCTCGATTTCACCGGCACACCGGCCTGGGGTCGCGTGGACGACCCGGCCGTGCGCTTTCGTCCCGACCACTGGCTGCTGGTGGAGGGCAGCCGCGTGGTGGGCGTCTCCGCCACCGATCCCGGCGACGGCTGGCAGCGGGAAGACCACCAGGGCCGGCTGATCCTGCCCGGCTTCATCGACACCCATGTGCACAGCCCGCAACTGGACGTGATTGCGTCCTACGGCACCGAGCTGCTGGACTGGCTCAACACCTACACCTTCCCCGCCGAGCAGCGATATGCCGACCCGCTGGTGGCCCAGGCCGGCGCGGAACGCTTCCTGGATGCACTGCTGGCCCACGGCACGACCGCGGCGGTGGTGTACCCGACCGTCCACAAGGTCTCCGCCGACGCCTTGTTCGATGCGGCGGCCCGGCGCGGCATGCGGCTGATCACCGGCAAGGTGCTGATGGACCGCCACGCGCCGGATGGCCTGCGCGACGATGTGTCCGAGGCCGAACGCGACTGCCGCGCGCTGATCGAACGCCACCACGGCCGCGACCGCCTGGCCTATGCCGTGACCGTGCGTTTCGCCCCCACCAGCACCCCGGAGCAACTGGCCATGGCCGGTCGGCTGTGCCGGGAGGACGCGTCGCTCTACATGCAGACCCATGTCGCCGAGAACCGCAGCGAGGTGGACTGGGTGGCCCGGCTGTTCCCCGATGCCCGCAGCTACCTGGACGTGTACGACCGCGTCGGCCTGCTGCATCCGCGTTCCGTCCTGGCCCACGGCATCTGGCTGGACGACCAGGACCATGCGGTGCTGGCCCGCACCGGCGCGCAGATCGCCCATTGCCCCAGTTCCAATCTGTTCCTGGGCAGCGGCCTGTTCGACTGGCCCCGGGCGCAGGCGGCCGGCGTGCGGCTGAGCGTGGCCAGCGACGTCGGCGGCGGCACCTCCCTCTCCACGCAGCGCACCCTGGCGGACGGGTACAAGGTGCAGGCCCTGAACGGCCAGCGGCTGACCGCCTGGTGCGGTCTGCATGCGGCCACGCTGGGGGCCTCGCAGGCCCTGGGTTTGTCGGAGGAAATCGGGCATTTCGGCATGGATACACTGGCCGATGTCTGCATCTGGGACTGGGCCCACGGCACGGTCGCGGACCACCGACTGTCCTTGGCGCGCGAGCTCCATGAAAAGGTCTTTGCCTGGATCACCCTCTCCGACGAACGCAACCTGGTCGCCAGCTACGTGGCCGGCCGGGCCCGCTACCGCCGCAGCCCGTAACCTTCCCCTGCCATGACGCCACGCCTGGAACTCCGACACATCAGCAAGTCCTATCCAGGCGTCAAGGCCAACGACGACGTCTCGCTGCAGGTGGCGCCCGGCGAGATCCATGCCGTGCTCGGGGAAAACGGCGCGGGCAAGTCCACGCTGATGAAGATCATCGTGGGCGCCGTGCAGGCCGATGCCGGGCAGATGCTGTGGGACGGACAGGTGCAGGCAGTGCGCCATCCGGCGCAGGCCCGCGCGCTGGGCATCAGCATGGTGCACCAGCACTTTTCGCTGTTCGATTCACTGACCGCGGCGCAGAACATCTGGCTGGGCCTGGACCGGTCGCTGTCGCTGGACGAGGTGCGCCAGCGGGTGCAGGACCTGTCCGCCGCGTATGGGCTGCCGCTGGACCCGGAGCGCCCGGTGCATGCGCTGTCGGTGGGGGAGCGGCAGCGGGTGGAAATCCTGCGGGCGCTGATGACCCGGCCGCGGCTGCTGATCCTGGATGAGCCGACCTCGGTGCTGACGCCCCAGGCGGTCGAGACGCTGTTTGTCACCCTGCGCCAGCTGGCGGCCCAGGGCTGTTCGCTCCTGTATATCAGCCACAAGCTCGATGAGATCCGGACCCTGTGCGAGCGCTGCACGGTGATGCGCGCCGGGCGCGTGACCGGGGAGGTCGATCCGCGCCAGGAGACCGCGGCGGGGCTGTCCCGGCTGATGATCGGTGCCGAGCCGCAGCGCCCACCGCCCCGCACCGCGCGCCGCGACGCGCCGGTGCGCCTGTCACTGCGCGGCCTGCAGGCGCCGCCGGACTCCCCGCACGGCGTGACGCTGCACGACCTGCATCTGACGCTGAAGGCCGGCGACATCCTCGGCGTGGCCGGTGTGTCGGGCAACGGTCAGCAGGAGCTGCTGCGGCTGCTCTCCGGCGAGGACCGGCGCGCGCCCCGAGGCACGCTGATCTGGACGGCCGATGACGGCACCGACCATGACCTGGGGCCGATGGGCCCCCGCGAGCGCCGGGCCCTGGGCCTGCACCATGTGCCGGAAGAGCGGCTGGGCCGCGGCGCGGTGCCGGTGCTGTCGCTGGCGCAAAACACGCTGCTGACACGCCGCGATCCGGTCGGGCGCCTGGGCCACTGGTCGCCGTCCCGCGCTGCCGCGCTGGCGGGCCGCATCATCGAACGCTTCGGTGTCCGGGCGGCGGGCCCGGGTGCGGCGGCACGCAGCCTCTCCGGCGGCAACCTGCAGAAATTCATCATGGGCCGCGAGATCTCCGCGGCACCGCGGCTGCTGATCGTGGCGCAGCCGACCTGGGGCGTGGATGTGGGAGCAGCCGCGCAGATCCGGGCCGAGCTGGTGGCCCTGCGCGACCAGGGCTGCGCCCTGCTGGTGGTGAGTGAGGAGCTGGACGAATTGCTGGAATTGAGTGATCGGATCGTGGTGATGGCCGGGGGGCGCTTGTCCCCGGTGCTGCCCGTGGCGCAGGCCAGCGTGGAGCGCATCGGCTTGTGGATGAGCGGCTTGTGGGAAGACGGTCCAACGGGCGTGGATGCCGCGGATGCCTCGGATGCCTCGGATGAGACAGGGAGCGCCCATGTTCCGGCTTGAACCGCGTCCCCAGCCCTCGCGCCGGATGTCGCTGCTGTCGCCACTGCTGGCGCTGCTGTGCACCGTGCTGATTGGCGTGGTGCTGTTCGCCACGCTGGGCAAGGACCCGCTGCAGGGCCTGCGCATGTTCTTCTGGGAGCCCGTGCGCAATGCCTACGCCTGGGGCGAGCTGGGCCTGAAGGCGACCCCGCTGATCCTCATCGCCCTGGGTCTTGCAGTGGCCTTCCGCGCCAATGTCTGGAATATCGGCGCCGAGGGCCAATACATCGTCGGTGCGCTGGCGGCGGGCTGGGTCGCGATGCAGGCCGGCCCGGAGACGGGGCGTTGGATCGTGCTGCTCATCCTCCTAGCTGGGACGGTCGGCGGCATGGCCTGGGCCGCAGTGACGGCCCTGCTGCGGGACCGCTTCCGTGCCAATGAAATCCTGGTCAGCCTGATGCTGGTGTATGTGGCGGAGCTGCTGCTGCAGTACCTCGTCTACGGCCCCTGGAAGGACCCGGGCGGCTACAACTTCCCCCAGACCATCACCTTCCTGCCGGTCACGCAGGTGCCCCGCCTGTTCCCCGGCACGCGGCTGCACATCGGCGTGTGGATCGCGCTGGTGTCGGTCGTGGGCGTGTGGTGGTTGATGTTCCGGTCGATGGCGGGCTTCTCGTGGCAGGTCGGTGGCCTGGCCCCTGCGGCGGCACGTTACGCCGGCTTCTCGTCGCGGGCGGCGCTGTGGGGCACGCTGGCGTTGTCGGGCGGTTTGGCGGGCCTGGCGGGTGGGCTGGAGGCGGCGGGTCCGCTGGGCCAGCTCACGCCGTATGTACCCGTCGGTTATGGTTTCGCGGCCATCATCGTGGCCTTTGTGGGGCGGCTGCATCCGGTGGGCATCGTCTTCTCCGGGCTGCTCATGAGCATGTTCTACATCGGCGGTGAACTGGCGCAATCGCGGCTGGGGCTGCCCAAGGTCATCACCGGGGTGTTCCAGGGGCTGCTGCTCTTCACCCTGCTGGCCTGCGACACCCTCATCCACTACCGGCTGCGCTGGATCGCAACGAAGGAGGCCCACTGATGGACGCCTTGCCGCTGCTGGTGGCTTCCACCTTGAATGCCGGCACCCTGGTGGCGCTGGCCGCGCTGGGGCTGCTGATCAATGAACGGGCCGGTGTGGTGAACCTGGGCGCCGAAGGCATGATGCTGATGGCCGCCATCGCCGGATTCGCCGCCACGGTGCACAGCGGCAGCGATGTCGTCGGGTTCCTGGCCGGCATGGGCGCGGGCGCCTTGATGGCGCTGGCCTTCGGCCTGCTGGTCGTGATGCTGGGCACCAACCAGTACGCCACCGGGCTGGCGCTGAGCCTCTTTGGCGCCGGCTTCTCGGCCTTTGTGGGGCAGGACTACACCCGGGCCACGCTGGGCCCACGGCCGAGCTTCGCGGTGCCGCTCCTGTCCGACCTGCCGTGGGTCGGCCCGGCGCTGTTCCGGCAGCATCCGCTGGTCTACCTCACCCTCTTGCTGGCGGCCGGGCTGGCCTGGTGGCTGGCCCGCTCGCGGGCGGGGCTGGTGCTGCGGGCGGTGGGAGAGTTGCCGGAGGCGGCGCATGCGCTGGGCTATCCGGTGCGGCGCATTCGCCTGCTGGCCGTCATGGCAGGCGGCGCGCTGTGCGGCCTGGCAGGCGCCTATTGCTCGGTGGTCTACACGCCGCTGTGGGTGGAAGGCATGATCGCGGGCAAGGGCTGGATCGCCCTGGCGCTGACCAGCTTCGCCACCTGGCGGGCCCCACGGGTGCTGCTGGGCGCTTATCTCTTCGGCGGCGTCACCATGCTTCAGTTCCACCTGCAAGGGCAGGGCGTGCAGGTCGCCAGCCAGTTCCTGAGCATGCTGCCTTACCTGGCCACCATCGTCGTGCTGGTGCTGATCTCGCGCAACGAGAGCTTCATCCGCGCCAACATGCCGGCGTCGCTCGGCAAACCCTTCCACCCCGGCGCCTGATGCCGGCCCGGCCCTCACCGGCTGCCCCTGTTGGATCCCACTCCGGAGTCTTCATGTCTGTCCTGTCTTCCTTCTTCCGCGCCCAGGCGCCCACCGAGGTCTCCGCTGCGGCGGCTCGATCCTGCGCCGCGACCCCGGCTGCGGCGCGCCGGCTGCGCCGTCCGTTGCTGGTGGCGGCGGCCGCCGTGGTGATGCTGGCGGCGTGTGGCAAGAAGGACGAAGCGCCTGCCGCCTCGGGCGAAAGCGGTGCCTCCGGCGCGGCCGGACCGGCGTCGTCGGCCAGTGCGCCCTTGCAGGTGGCCTTCGCCTATGTCGGACCGGTCGGCGACGGCGGATGGACCTTCGCCCACGACAACGCCCGCAAGGCGGTGGAGCAGGAATTCGGCGACCGCATCAAGACCACCTTCGTCGAGAAAGTGCCGGAGGGCGCGGATGCCGAGCGGGTGTTCCGCGACCTGGTGCAGCAGGGCAACAGCCTCGTGTTCGGCACCACCTTCGGCTACATGGAGCCGATGCTCAAAGTGGCGGCGGACAGTCCGCAGGTGAAGTTCGAGCATGCCACCGGCTACAAGCAGGCCGCCAACATGCGTACCTATGACGCCCGCACCTACGAAGGCGCCTACCTCGCCGGTGTCGTGGCCGGCGCCATGACCAAGAGCAACACGCTGGGCGTGGTGGGCTCCATTCCCATTCCAGAGGTCATTCGCAACATCAACAGCTTCACCCTCGGCGCGCGCGCCTCCAATCCGAAGGCGACGGTGAAGGTGGTGTGGGTCAATGAATGGTTCAACCCGCCGCAGGAGACCAATGCCGCGCAGACCCTGATCAATGCCGGCGCCGATGTGTTGATGCAGAACACCGATTCCAGCGCCGTGCTGCAGACCGCCGAGAAAAACGGCATCTATGCCTTCGGCTGGGATTCGGACATGAGCAGCTATGGCCCCAAGGCGCATCTGGCCTCGGCCGTGGTGAACTGGACCCCCTACTACAGCGCCAGCATCAAGGCGGCGCTGGACGGCAGCTGGGCCGCTGGCGCGGGCCGGCACAGCTGGTGGGGCGTGAAGGAAGGGGCGATTGACCTGGTCGCGCTGAACAGCGTCGTGCCGGCGGAGGTGAAGGCGCGCGTCGAGAAGATCAAGACCGGTCTGAAGGACGGCAGCTTTGTCATCTGGAAGGGCCCGCTGGTGGGCCAGGACGGCAAGGAGGTGCTGGCCAAGGACCAGGTGGCCGACGACAAGTTCCTGCAGGGCATCAAGTTCTATGTGCAGGGGGTGGATGGGCAACTGCCGTCTAAACCCTGATGGGCCTGATCGGCCCTGATCGGCGTTGAGCTGATTTCGCAGCGGTTGACACCCCTTCATTTGAGGGGAAGGACGGGGGCGTTGCAGCGCTTACAGGCTGTTGCCCCACGGGACGCCAGTCTGGGCAGGATGCGTCCCGTACCCCGGACATGAGACACCCGGGGTCTTTCTAGTTCATGCGAGGGGGAAGGTCACCATGCGATTCGAAGGCACTTTGAACAGTTGGTACGGGGAACGTGGACACGGGCTGGTCATGCCCGAACAGGGCGGTGAAGCGCTCTTCGTTCATGTGTCTGCATTCCCGATGGACGGGCAGGCGCCGCAGGAAGGTGAGCGCGTCAGCTTCGAGGTTGTGTCCAGAAGTGACGGCAGCAAACAAGCCGTCCGTCTGCAGCGCCTCTCGCCCTACAAAGTACCGCCCCAATTGCGCGCAGCTCGCACATCTTCACGTCCGCGGCCGATTGGTCGCCGCCGTCGCATCACGCCGTTGATGTGGATGGTGATGGGGGTGATGGTGCTGGGGCTGAGCGCGACCCTGTGGTCTCCGTCGGGCTCGGCCATGGCCAAGCAGCGGACGGCCGCGGTCAACCGATAAAGCGATCCGCCGCCGGGGATGGTTGCCCCGCTCTGGCGGCCCCGTGACGATTCTCGTGGGGGACCGACGCTGGTCGGTCCCGTCGCCCAGGTAGTGATCGCCCTCGATGACTACCTTTCAGGCCACCCAGTCGGGTGGCCTCTTTTGCTTTATGGAGCCCCCGGCTGTCTGCGCCTCGGGGCGCATCCATCCGCCCCCCTGGGGGGCACGGGCCGCCTTGGGACGGCCCGGCGCCGGCCCTGTCAGATCTTCATTTCCAGCCGCACCTGCCAGAGCGTGAAGCTGCGGCCGGTGCTTTCGCCGGTGATGATCTTGGCGGGGCTGAGCAGGCTGCCGTTGGCGGCATAACGCGCCGGCACCATGGAGACGCTGCCGGTGCCGTAGGTGAGCGGCGCCAGGTTGGTCGCGGACACGCGCAGCGACGTGGCCGATGACACCGCCCAGGTGGCGAAGACGTCGAACACCCGCTTCTTGTCGCTGCTGATTTCCGTCAGCGTCGTCTGCTGGATGGTGTTGGACGGCGTGTAGTTGATCGAGCCGCCCAGCGTCAGCGGCAGACTGCGCAGTCGGTAGTCAGCGCCCAGGTTGGCGGTGTAGCTCGGCTGCTGGTCCAGCTTGTTGTTGGGCCCCTGGATGCCGGCCACTTCCGAGTGAAACAGTGACAGGTTGCTGCGGATGTTCACCGGCCATGCATCGGTCAGATATTCGTCCAGCCGGAACTTGGCCTCCAGCTCCAGCCCCCAGGTCTGCGCCGTGCCGATGTTGCGAGGCTTGGATACCCAGCGCTGCTGCGCCGACCAGCTCACATCCTCCAGCGCCGTGACGGTGCGGATCAGGTCGTTGATGTGGCGATAGAACAGGTTGGCACTGATCAGGCCCCCCTTGGTCATGTACTTTTCCCAGCCCAGCTCCACACCGGTGGCCATCTCCGGCTTCAGGTCCGGATTGCCCATGCGGTCCGGGTAGTTGATCGCATTGGTGCCGCAGGGCACGCCGTTGAGGCATGGGTACTGCGAGTTGACGCTGGGCCGCGCAATCAGGTCATTGAGCTGCGGTGAGCGGTAGCTGCGCGTCAGGCTCGCGCGGATCTGCTCGCGGCTCTTCTCGTCCAGCTTGTAGACCGCATGCAGCAGCGGCGTCAACACGCTGGAGCTGTTGCTGACGTTGTAGTTGACGGCCTTGCTGTCGGTCTGGATGCCTTCCCACCGAAGCCCGGCGTAGAAGCCCCATTGCTTGCCCACGCTCCACTCGTCCTGCGCATAGGCCGCCAGGCGGCGGGTGGAGGCATCCACGTCATCCCCGAAATCCAGCAGGTAGGCGCAGTTGCTGCCGTTCTCCAGGCAATTGCGGGTCTGGTTGCGGCCGGTGCCTTCGCCCTCCACGCCGGCCACGAGGTTGTGCTCGTCCGGCAACTGATGGCTGTATTTGCTGTTGAAGCTCCAGGAGGTGTCGCGGCTCTTGGTGTGATCGTCCTGGGTGCGGGTGAGGGTGCTGTCCTCATACTCGCGACGGTTGTTGTTGCCGGTCATGGACATGCGGCCCACGCCAGCGCGAATCTCCAGACGGCTCACATCGCTCAGGCGCTTGTTCCACTGCGCATTCAGTCGCGCCATCACGGAGCGGTTGTCTCCCTGTGATTCGACGTGGTTGAAGTTGTAGTGGTCCGGGCCGGAGGCGATCTCCGGCGTCTGGGTCTGGTCGAACGTGCTGGCGCTGGTGCCGCGGTTGACCACCACGAAGGGCTGCAGAGCCAGCGTGTCGCCATTGTCCAGACGCCACTGCACCCGGCCGGTCATGTTGATCGACTTGCGGGTGTTGGCGGTGTGACCCAGCGTTTGCAGCACCGTCTGGTCGCCGGTGTCCGGCACCAGGGTCACGGTGCGGCTGTTGATGTCTTCCTGCTGACGGTTCTGCATGGCATTGACCGTCAGGTTGTAGGCGCTGCCGTGGTCGTCCAGCTTGTCGTTGCGGGTCCAGCTCAGGTGCGGGCGGACCTCACCGTTCTCGGTGGCCAGTGCGGCGCGAACCTCGTTGAGGCGGCGCTGCAGGGCCTCGCGCAGCACCACGTTGATGGTGCCTGCGACCGCCCGCGCGCCGAATTCGGCGGTGGGGGCGCGCATGACTTCGATCCGCTCGATCTGGTCGGGCGGCAGCTCGTCCAGGGAAAAGCCCGGCGGCATGCGTTCGCCGTTCACCAGGATCTGGGTGTAGCCCGAGCCCATGCCGCGCATGCGGACCTCGCCGCCGCGGCCTGGACGGCCGCCAGTGGTCACGCCCGGCAGGCGCTTGAGCACTTCGCCGATGGTGCTGTCGCCATAGCGCTCGATTTCCTCGCGGCCGATGATGATCTTGGATGCGGTGGAGGCGCGGCGCTGCGCATCGTCGCTGGACCGGCCCTGGACTTCCACGCGGTTGAGTTGCTGCGGGTCTTCGTCAGCGCGCGGCGACTTCGGGGGGCTGCTCGGGGCGCCAGGCGCGGCGGGGGCGGGGGCCTGTGTGGAGGCCGGGCTGGGCGCCGCGGGGGGCGTCCTGGCGGGAGCTGGCGCCTTGGTGGGCGCGGTGGCCGGTGCAGGTGCAGCCGAGGGAGTCGGTGCGGCGGCCGGTGTGGGCGCCGGCGCGGGTGCCGTCTGGGCCCGCAATGGGGGCGCGGCGAGTGCGCTCAGGGCCGTCAGCAGGGCCAGGGAGATCGGACGCAAGGCAGGGTGGCAGGTGCGTGTCATCGGAGCAGGCAAGAGCAACGGCGATGCAAGCGGTCCGGACTTGGCGGCGGCTGGGACGCGGGACGCGGCGAACTTCGTGTCAGAGTTGAAAAGAGGCCGAAGGATCGCACGCTGTACGCCGACCACCCGCTGCGAAGCGTCTGGTTTTATGGTTCTTTACACGCGGTGATGGCTGAATGCGACGCCCTGGAAAACCGTACGCGCACGGCAGTGACTGGCCCAGGCACCGGCAATGAAGAAGCAACGTGAGCGCAGCAGCGGCATGGGTGAGGGCAGCCGCCTCGATGCGGAAGCGCTACATCCCGCATCCCAATGAAAGAAGGCAATGAAAAAAGCCACCGCGGTTGAGGCGGTGGCTTGTCGAAGAAGGTATCCGGACGCTGGTGACGGGTTCCAGCTTTCTGCCCTATGTCGCAGTCGGTTGTTTGTCTCGGATGCCTTGCATTGTGCCGGGCGATTGTGACGGTGAATTGACGAAAAGCAGGGTTCGATGCGGTCACTTGCGGGCGTCAGCGTCGTTTCGTCAATTCAGACGCCAAAAAGGCGGTGACGCGCCGCGCCCACGCCGCCCGGTGCGCCCCGTGGATCCATTGCGCCGATTGCGCCCGCCAGCGTCGCAGGCAGGGCTCGGTCAGGGCCATGCCGGGCAGCTCCACATACCGATGGCAAAAGTGACTCAGCACCATCACCACCGGCGTTGCGGCCCACACCACGCCCCAGTGCTGACCGGCACTCAGCGATGCAGCCGGCACTCCCAAGCCACCGGGCACGATGAACTGGAAGGCCACGAACAGCACCAGGCCATGGAGCAGATAGACGCTGTAGGCGGGTTCCCCCAAGCGTATCGACAGCCGGGAGGCCAGCGCGCCAAACACGTCATTGCCCGCAGCGATCAGCACAAAGGCCATCGCCTGCAGCCCCTGCGGCAGCGGCGACAGCGCGGAGGTTGGCAGGCAGAAGCCCCCGATCAGGCTCACCAGTGTCACGGCCGACGCCGCAGGGGTCCGCGCGAAGCGCTGCATTGGGGCCCACCGCGACCCATAAGCGGCCGCGATGCCCACCGCAAACGGCATGAGGTTGCCGATGGACGGGCGCCAGACCAGCAAGGCGCTGCAGGCGGCCGCTGGCACCAGCAGCGGCGCCAGGCCGGGCCGCTGCCCGGTGAGCAGCATCAGCAGCGGCAGCGCCGCGTAGAACATCCATTCGTAGGGCAGGGACCAGGTAACGCCGGCCACGGCAATCTCGGTGCGCGCCAGGCCATTGAGATCCGGCCGCCCCGGGATGGTGAACAGCAGCCAGTCCTTCAGGCTGCCAAGCAGGGTGGAGGCATCGACCTGCAGGCGGCCCTGGGTCATGACCGCCACGACAATCAGAAGCAGCGCCAGCATGACCAGGTAGGCGGGCGCCAGGCGCGTCAATCGACCGAAAAACAAGCGGGTCCAGTCGATGGGCCGCGTTCTGGCGTCCAGCAGCCGCCCGAAGAACAGGAAGGCCGTGATCATGAAGAACAGGGCCACGCTGCCCTTGCCGGCATTCGCATACAGCGCCGATGGCGGCTGCGTCCATGCGCCGGAGACGCGATAGCCCTGCCAGAGAACGGCATGGTGCAGGAAGACGCCCAGGGCGAGGTAGCCGCGCAGGCCGTCAATGCTGCGATAGCGGGATGCGCCGGTCTGGCCGCTCTGGCCTCTAGGGCCGGTCTCGCCAGTCTTCAGCGGACCGCCATGCGGCAGGAGGCGGGTGGTCAACAATGCCAGCAGCACCGCCACCACGCCGGGCCATACATCGGTCGGATTCATGGGCTCCCCGGGGTCGCAGCGTCACCGCCGTCTGGCGCGAACGGTACACGCAATCCGCCTGCCTGTGCAGCGCCCGCCCCTCAGGTGGGGTGGGGCGGTGTCCAGTAGAGTGCTGCTTTCACGCTGCATGCGGAGTTTTGATTTCCCCGATGACCTTATGAGCCGCTACCACACCGAATTCGACCGTTTGTATGCTGCCCCGAATGGCACCTCCGAAGCGCTCGGCCCCGGCGCGGACGCCTTGTTGGGGCCGGATGGCCAGACGCGGGCGATGGTGCTGGACATCGGGCGTCCGGTGGAATGGCCGCTGGTGGCTGCGTTGTGGCGCGCGGTCCAGGAGGAACTGGACCTGCCGGCGCCGGCCATTGCGATTTCCGGTGAGCAAAGTTTCCAGCTGTGGTGGTCGCTCGCGCAGGCCGTGCCGGCGCAGGATGCAGAGCGCTTCTTGCAGGCGCTGCAGCGACGTTTCCTGCCCGCCGTGAAACCCGCGCGGGTGCGGACGTTTCCGACCCGGGCCGACGCGCAGGCGCCCTGGACCCATGCCCGCCGCGTGCCGGAGCCGGTAATGCCGGACCAATGGTCCGCCTTTGTCGCGCCCGGCCTCGCGCCGGTCTTCGAGGAGACGCCCTGGGTGGACTTTCCTCCCAACGAGGAAGGACAGGCGGAGCTGCTGAGCGGGATCAGGAGCGTCTCCCCGGCGCAGTGGAAGGACGCGTGGGAGCGCTTGGCGATCGAGGCCGACGCGGTGGGGGACCGCGCCAGCAAGTCGCCCGCACAGGCCATCACCCAGGAGGCGGCGCCGCGCGGGGAAGAGGCCCCCGCCGTCGCGCTGGTGACGCAGTCCTTCAACGACCCTCGCCACTTCCTGCTGCATGTGATGAACGACAGCGCCGTTCCCCTGGCGCTGCGGATCGAAGCGGCGAAGGCCCTGCTGCCCTACACCGTGGATCGCTGAGCGGGCCGGCTTGAGGCCATGCCCGCGCTGAGCTGGTCGAACAACTCCTGAAGATCGTTGACACGCAGATGCGGCACCGCGCCGGTATCCACTGCGTCGAGCCCCGCGGGAGGCCCGAATCCATGGGCGGCGCCTGCGGCGATGCCCAGCGCCTGCGGCGATCTCACCACCCACGCGGCCTGGGCCCCGGCCGCCACCGCGCCCGCCACATCCAGATGCCAATCGTCGCCCACATGCAGCACCTCGGAGGGATGCACACCCGCGAGGGCAGCTGCCGCATGGAAAGCCTGTGGCTCGGGCTTGGCCACCCCCAGCTCGGCGGCACTGATGGCCCCCTTGAAGAAATGGCCGACGCCTGCCTTGTGGATGCAGGCATTGCCGTTCGTCAAGGCCACCAGCGGCAATCGTTCACTCAGTGCCGTCAGGGCCTGGGCCACTTCCGGGAACAGCTCCACCCGCTGCCGCTCGGCGAAGAACACCTCGAAGGCGGCCTCCGCCAGGGCCGGATCTTCCCGGCAGTCTTCCAGCAATGCCCGAATGGAAGCGCGCCGCAGGCCGCTGAGGTCGGCGCGCAGTTCTGGATGGCGTTCATGGGCCCGGGCCCGATAGGCCATGAGGGTGGTGGGGTCGGACAGGACCGATCGCGTGCCCGGCGCATGGGCCTGGAGCCAGGCCAGCAAGGCGGCTTCGGCTCTCACGAGACAGGGGCGAAAGGGCCAGAGCGTGTCGTCCAGGTCCAGGGAAATCGCGCGGATACGGTTGAACTGCATGCCGCATTCTCAGACAAGCACGCAGGCCCTGCGCGTCGATAATCGCGGCAAATCGGAGACACCGCATGCAAGACACCGTCCACCCGCAGCAGATCAATGCCTTCTGGTCCTGGGTCAAGGCCCATCAGGACGATCTCGATGCACTGGAATCGCCGGAGCATCCGTTCTGGGACGAGCTGCTGGGGCAGTTGCAGCAGGTGGATGAAGGGCTGTGGTTCGAGGTGTCCATGCCTGGGGATGACGTGCGGGAGCTGGTCATCACCGCCGAAGGGGACTGGGAGCTGTTCCCGCTGGTGGAAGCCATGGTCTCGGTGGCACCGGACCTGGAGGGGTGGGACGTGGTGGCACTGAAGCCGGCCATGGGATTCGAGTTCGGCATCCGCTATGAGGGCCTGGACCTGGACCCCCGCAAGATGTGGTTCCAGCCGCTGGTGGACGAGGACGCCCCGGACGTGCTGGGCCTGCGCGTGGCCATGCCGGGATTCGAGGACGAACAGGAACAGGCGTTTGCCAACGGCCTGCTGGTGATCCTGGACACCGCCCTGGGCGAGAAATCCGCCGCGAGTGATGTGGACGTGGTGGAGGTGTGCGAGGTGCCGGACGACCCGCAGGACGAGGGTTTCCTGCCCCTGCCGGAGCTGGCCAGCTATGTGGAATGGCGCAGGAGCCGCACGACGCACTGACCCCGCCCGGCCGGTGAATGGCGCCCGGATTTCCGAAGTGCAGGGCCGGTCGTTTCCCGATGGTGCAAGGCCGCAGCCCGGCTTAGAGTGCCCGGCATGACGATCAAGCCCAATCAAGCCACGGCAGCGGCGGCCGGCATCTGGGCCGCACTCGGCGGCATGGCCTTCGAGCAGTGGCATGCGGCGCAGCCCTCGCTGTCGTCGCTCAGTTCCAACCTGCTGTGGGGCGGCTTCATGCTCGTGTTTGTGCTGCTGCCGCTCTTCTTTTTCGTGATCGGCCCGCAGCCCCCCTTCGGACGCGACTGGATCAAGGACCCGGCCGAACGGGCGCGCTACTTCCTTGGCGTGCGCCGGGTGCTGGTGTGGCTGGTGTCTGGCGTCGCGGTCGCCGGCATTTGGGCGGGGCTGCGCCATCTGCTTTGAGGGACACCCCCTCTGAGGTTTTCCCTAAGCGTCGCCAACTCCTAGACAAGTTTGACAATTTGTCGGCTCGCCGGTCGATCATTTTTATCGAATTGCACGCACACTCCGCCCCCGTATCAATATGTGTATGGGGACGAGGATGGACGTCAACGCCGGCCTGGCGGCAGGCCTGGTTGCAGACAAAGGCAACGCGACTCACGGGGGCAGCTTCTTTGCACATCATGGCCCGTGGGCCTTGGGCGTGCGCCTCTTCCGGCAACTGCACTTCGGGGCCAAGGCGTGGCTGATCACGCTGTCCTTCCTGGTGCCGCTGCTGTTGCTCAGTGGCGCGTATTACCGCAACAGCCAGCTCGTCATCGACTTTGCCCGCGGCGAGCTGGTGGGGGTGCAGGTGGTCCAGTCCCTGGAGCCGTGGCTGATCGCGGTCCAGAAGGAACGTCGGCAGGTGCTGTCGGGCATGACGCCGAAGGTGGAGATGTCCGCCATCGACGAGGCCGCCAAGGCCTTCCAGACGATGGCCAAGACCCTGCCGGAAGGCCTGGATCTGCATGAGGGCGTCGCGGCGGTGGACGCGGCACGGGCGGCGCTGGTGCGGGGCGGCCTGGAGGCCGGCAGCCCGGGTTTGGATGAACGGCTGCAGCGCCTGGTCACTGAGCTGATGGGCCTGCGCGACCTGGCGCTCGATACCTCGGGCCTGACCCTGGACCCGGACCAGGACACCTACTACCTCATGACGCTCTCGGGCGCGCTGATCTCCGATGTCATCGAGGACATCTCGCGGTCCCGCGCGGTCAGTGGAAGCCTGGCAGCCGACCCGTCTGCGGCGGCCCTGCGCAAGCTCTACGGCTATTGGTATCACGGCAGCGAAGCCGTCGGGGACGTGCGCAACGCCGCACGTCATGCCGGGCAGTTCAACCCGGACGTGCGCGAGCGGCTCCAGGCGGAGCGGGGGGCCCAGGCGGCCGATGCCTTCTTCGCAGCCGCGGACCAGCGCTGGTTCGGGGCTGAGTTCAAGAAGGATGTCGAGGGCCTGAACGCGGTGGGGCAGACCGCCGTGGATGAACTCCGGGCCCTGTCCGGCCGCAGCACCACGCTGCTGCAAGAGCTGCTGCAGGCGCGGATTGCCGGCACGCAGGGATCGCGGCAACTGATCGTGGCCATCACCGCCGTCTGCCTGCTGGTGGCCGCCTATCTGTTCTTCTCGTTCTACCTGGTGATGCGCGGCGGGCTGCGCGAGGTCGGCCGCCATCTGGAGGCCATGACGGAAGGGGATCTCACCACGCGGCCTTCGCCTTGGGGGCGGGATGAAGCGGCTCAACTGATGCTGCTGATGGGCACGATGCAGGACAGCCTGCGGGCCATGGTCGTGCAGGTGCGGCAATCGTCGGTGGGCATGGTGTCGGCCAGCTCCGAGATCGCGGCGGCCTCCACCGACCTGTCCGCCCGCACCGAGCAGGCGGCGGCCAATCTGGAGGAGTCCACCTCTGCCATGGAGCAGATCGGCGGCACCGTGCGGTCCACGGCGGACAGCACGGAAGAGGCCACGCGGATGGCCAGCAGCAATGCGACGCTGGCCAGCAATGGCGGCACCATCATGGCCGAACTGGCGCAGACCATGCAGGCCATTGACGTGTCTGCGCATCGCATTGGCGACATCACCGCCATCATTGACAGCATTGCTTTCCAGACCAATATCCTGGCGCTGAATGCGGCCGTGGAAGCGGCCCGCGCAGGTGAGCAGGGCCGCGGCTTTGCCGTCGTGGCCACCGAAGTGCGCACGCTGGCCGCGCGCAGTGCCGAAGCGGCGCGGGAGATCAAGGCGCTCATCAACACCAGCATGGAGACGGTGCGGCGCGGCACGGCGGTGACGCAGGACGCGCGCCAGGCGATTGCCGGCATCGTGGAGGGCGCCGGACATATCGACCGACTGCTGCGCGATGTGGCGTCCGGCACGCGGGCCCAGACCGACGGCATCAGCCAGGTGGGCGCTGCCATCCAGGACCTGGACCAGGCGACGCAACAAAATGCCGCCATGGTGGAGCAGACCGCAGCGGCGGCGGCGTCGATGCGGGACCAGGCCCAACAACTCGCTGCGCAGGTGGACCGGTTCCGCCTGCCTGCGACTTCACGCTGAGCACACAGGCCTTTCACAGAATGGATGCCGGCCAGTCCGCGACGCCGACGGCGCGCGGGCTGACAAACATCAAGGGACAACCGGACGTCGATCGATACATTGGTCTTCGTCCGGTCCCTTCCGGCAATTCAGAAAGGCCCCTGCATGTCGACGCACGACGCGAGCATTCCGCCGTCCTCTTCTCTGTCTTCCTCTCCGTCCTCCTTTCCGTCCTCGTCCGGTCTCCATCAGGCCCCAGCGCCTGAGGCCTTCCGCGTCGAAGCCGACGCCACGCAGGGGTTCTGGCACAAAGGGCCCCGGGACACGCTGCCGCCGCCGGACATGCTGGGCCCGTATTCCCGTCATCGTCCGCGGGTGCCACCGGTGCCCGGCCGCAAGGCCTGGATCATCGGCAGCGGCATTGCCGGCATGGCAGCGGCCTTCTATCTGATCCGCGACGGCGGCATGAAGGGAGAGGACATCACCCTCCTGGACACGCTGGACATCGCCGGTGGGTCGCTGGACGGCAGCGGCAATGCGGAGCAGGGCTACCTGATTCGCGGCGGCCGTGAAATGAACTGGAACTACGACAACTTCTGGGACCTGTTCCAGGACGTGCAGGCGCTGGAGCTGCCGCCCGGCTACAGCGTGCTGGACGAATATCGGCAGGTGAATGACCACGATCCCAACTGGTCCAAGGCCCGGCTGATGCATCGCCAGGGCGAGATTCGCGACTTCTCCACATTGGGCCTGAGCCGTGCCCATCAGCTGGAAATCGTGAAGCTGCTGCTCAAGCGCAAGGAAGACCTGGATGACGTGACCATCGAGGACTTCTTCAGCAGCAGTTTCCTGGAGACCAATTTCTGGTTCCTGTGGCGCTCGATGTTTGCCTTCGAGAACTGGCACAGCCTGCTGGAGGTGAAGCTCTACATGCACCGCTTCCTGGACGCCATCGACGGGCTGACGGACATGTCCGCCCTGGTGTTCCCCAAGTACAACCAGTGGGACAGTTTCGTGGTGCCATTGATGCGGCACTTGCAATCGCACGGCGTGAAGGTGCAATGGGCGACCCGGGCCTATGACCTGGACCTGGTCGAGCTGGGCAGCCAAAAGACCGTGACCGGCATCCGCTGCAAGGTGCAGGGGCAGGATCAGCGACTGGCCGTGGGCCCTCATGACGTGGTGTTTGCGCTGACCGGCTCCATGACCGAAGGCACGGCCTATGGCGACATGGACACAGTGCCCGTGCTGCAGCGGGGCAATGAAGAACCGGGAGAGGACAGCGACTGGCTGCTCTGGAAGAACCTCTCGCTCAAGTCACCGGTGTTTGGAAAGCCCAAAAAGTTCTACGGCAATGTGGCCGGTTCCATGTGGGAATCCGCCACGCTGACCTGCCGGCCCTCACCGCTGGTGGATCGGCTCAAGGCGCTGTCGGTGAATGACCCGTATTCCGGCAAGACCGTCACCGGCGGCATCATTACCTTCACCGATTCCAACTGGGTCCTCAGCTTCACCTGCAATCGGCAGCCGCATTTCCCCGACCAGCCCAAGGATGTGCTGGTGCTGTGGGTCTACGCGTTGCTGATGGACAAGGACGGCAATAACGTCAAGAAGCCCATGCCGCAATGCACCGGGCGTGAAGTGCTGGCGGAGCTCTGTTATCACCTGGGTATCGTGGACCAGGTGGACGCGGTGGCGGCGCAGACCAAGGTCCGGCTTTCGCTCATGCCCTACATCACCGCGCAGTTCATGCCTCGGGCCGCCGGAGATCGGCCGGATGTGGTGCCGCAGGGGTGCACGAACCTGGCGCTGATGGGGCAGTTCGTCGAGACCCGCAACGACATCATCTTCACCATGGAATGCTCGGTGCGCACGGCACGTATCGGCGTCTACACCCTGCTGGGCATTCCGAAGCAGGTGCCGGACATCAGCCCGACCCAATACGACATCCGCAACCTGCTCAAGGGCGCCAGGGCACTCAACAACAATGAGCCGTTCCCGGGCGAGCGGTTGCTGCATCGACTGCTGGGCAAGAGCTACTTTGCCCACATCCTGCCGCCGCTGCCGGACAAGGACGAAACGCTGAAAGAGCGTGCAGAGGCGGAACTGGCGACGCTGCTGGGCAAAGGCAGTCAGGCGCTGGGGGTCGCTGCACAGTGGCTGGAGCGAGCGCGGGAGGGGTTGCAGCGCAAAGGGCGTTGAAGCCTCAAGGCCATCGGGGCGGCCTCATTGCTGCGGTTTGGCATAGCGGGTCGCCGTCCACTCGTCGGACACGCCCGTGATCTTGTGATCCTTGTAGCCCAGCTCGCGCATGGCCTCACGGATGCGCGCATCGGGCAGGGCGGCGTCTGGCCCTTTGCGGTGCACCAGCCATAGGCCGCGACAGGGCATGGAGGCATGCTGGGCCACAGCGGCGTGCAGGTCGCTCATCGAGTGCAGCATCGCCACCAGGACGGTGGCGCGGTTCATGTCCTCGGTCGTCGCACCGTGCAGGGCCTGGGCCAGATGCGCATCGGTCACCGGCGCCAGCACCGCAGCCGGTTCCTGGGGCGAGATGCCCAGCTTGGCCGCCAGGGGGGGTGGCGGGGTCTGGATCTTCTTGAGCCACTTGCGGGCCAGTTCATCGCCAAGGTGGAGCGCCACCGTGTCGCCGTCCTTCGATTCGAACGTCAATGCGCCGCGGTCCACACGTGGGGCGGCCATGTAAGCAATCAGGAATCGGCGGCGCAAGGCGCCGCGCAGCACCAGTTCCTGGGCTTCCAGCAGCGCCAGCACCGTTTGTCGTTCTGTCCCGAGTTCACAAAGCACTTGTGCTTCATAGCCCATGGTTCACCTCCCAGTGAAACGACCCGCCTGGGCGTTTGAAACACGCACGGCGCTTTTGGTCAGTTTAGGAACAGCAATGGGGTGGTTTCAACCGCTAAATCAAAGCAATCGCGTACGTTAGTCGGTGGAAGTGGCGCCCGGCCTCCAAGCGCGGCTATCAGGGGACGTGCGGCTGGTTACGTTGACTATCGTGGGCGCCCGTAGACTGTGGGCATCAAAGGCTATCGAGCTTCGCCATGCTTCACTCATTTCGTCTGTTCAGTGTCGGCGTGTTGGCCGCAGCGATCGCGCCTGCGTGGGGGATGAGTTGTGCTAGGCAGCCGCTGGCGTCGATGGTGGCGGAGTACGACCATATCTTCGTGGCCCAAGTGAAGGTGGCCACCTTGCTGAACGACAAGACGTCGATTGACGCAAGCTTTGAGGTGGAGACCGTGCTCAAAGGGCAGCCACAGCAGGTGAGCGTGATCCGGTCACCATTCAGCGACTACAACTACCAGTCGGATGGACCGCAGATTGCATCCATTCCGGCGGAACTGTCGCCGGGCATGCATTTGCTGGTCTTTGCGAAGGGGAACGGACCGGCAGAATTCAGCGCGTGCTCGGCCACGGTGCGATTGCAGCGGAAGGATGACGCCACGCTGGCGGCGGTGAGGAACGCGTTGAGTGGGACCAAGCCGGAAGCGCCCGCGGCCAAGCAATGAAGTCTCACGGCCCCAAACTCGAGGTTGATGAGCAGGCGCGGCATCATTTCTCTGCGTTTGTCGATGCATTCGTGTCGCAGCAATTGGGTGAAAGATGGGTCACGCTGTTCGACGCGGCGCGAAGCGCCAGCTGGCGCAAGATCGACCCGTGGAGCTTGTGGGACACGCCGCATCAGCGCGCGGGCGCGCGCTACGAAGAGGTGCAGGATGACGTGAGGAGCCTTCTGTCCTCTACGGTGATGCGGGTCGGCAAGGACGCGCCCGTCGTGATCTTCCACCTCGGGCATTCCAAACCCGCCATCCACCGCATCGCCCTCCACCAAATCACGCCGCAGGACTGGCCCCTTGAGGGATTGGTCAGCATCGTGCCGGGCAGCCGCGCCGTGGTGGTCAATCACGACGGTGGCATTTTGCTTTGCACGCCGCGCGGGGCGTAGCGTCAATCAGCCTGAGTGCCTTGTGCTGCGCGCGATAGGTCCCAGAACCCGAGCACCGGTGGAAAGACCAGGAGCACCAGCACGAATGCGAGTGCGATCAATCCGCGCGGGTTGAAGTCGCGGGTAAAAGCGAAGCTGTGTGGCGCTTCATCCGAAAGGAACATCTCCACCGTGCGGCCCCGCAGTGCCTCCAGCTCAGCAACCCTCTGCCGGGCCCTGTCGGGCTTGAGTACAACAGACTCTGACACGATCCGCAGTCCTTGCGGGGTGCTGAGAGTCATCTCTGTGTCGATCTGGATCGCCGGTCCGATATCCTCCAGCGCGCTGGTCTGTGTGGCGATGTGGAGCTCTTGCACGGCGACAGTGACCTGCTGCAAGGTCCGATAGGTCGCCACATCTGCGGCCAGGAGAATCAGGCAGGCCGTCAGGCTAAGGATGCCGAAGGTCAGCCACAGCGCCATGGCAATGATCCGGTAGCGGTGCTCAGCTGCCACAGCCACTCCCGCAACTGCTGCCGCAGCTGCTTCCGCATCCGCCGTCGCCGTCACAACCTCCAGCTCCGCCACTGGTCCCACAACTGCTCCCACAGCTGCTGCCGCCACCGCCGCCGTCGCGGTCTTCCGGGCGCTTGGGCCTGAGCTGCGCCTCCGTCATCCCGATCAGTCCGAACCCGAGCAGCGCGGCCGGGCGCAGCTCATCGTGGCGCCAGGGGTGGGGATGCGCTTGTCCGAGTGAGTCCAGGTCATGGTGCACCAGCACCCCGTCCTTGCGCCGCTGGTAAGCCCATCCTTCCGGTGTGTTCAGCAAGCTGTCCACGCGGAACAGAAGCGGCAACTGGCCCTTGACGGGCGAGCGTCGCTCCACCCGGCAGGCCCGGACCAGGCATCGCGCCAGAGATGTCTTTGTGTCTTCACCGGGCACGTGCTCACGATGCGGCAGGAGCCGCCCGTAGCGGGCGCGCTGCCAGGCTGCGAGTCCGGCAGCGTCGATCTCCAGCCAGAGATGCCAGACGAGGTCCGCGGCGCGCGACGGCAGTGCACAGGGCTTGTCGGTGGCGGCGCTGGCGTCAAAGAACTGGACGAGGGCGTGAGCGGCCAACTGCCAGCCTTCGGGTCCTGGGCGCCATTCAGGATGGTCCGCGGCGACCTGATCGAGCCAAGCGGTCCTGAGCGCGTCTGGAAGGGGTGGGGGCGGGGAGGACTGGCTCTGGCGGGCCAGCCAGCGCAGTCGGCCCTCGTGGCGCCGGACTTGCCGGGCCCATCGGAGTTGGCGCAAGCGCCGGAGCAATCGGGGAAGAACGTCTTCGCGTTCAGGGTGGCGGCTTGCGTTCGCTGAGGGCGTGCCGCTCTTGGGGGTGTGGTGTTCTTGGATGTTTGCCTCTTCTTGTTGTTGTTATGCCGGGCAGTATGTGTCCCATTCATGACAGTTCTATGACGGGGTGGAGGGGATGCCTGCCCTATCATCCTGGGCATGTCGCTCACATTCGATCCCGAGGGCTTTGCCCAACGTCAGCTCGACGCCTACAACGCGCGAGACCTGGAACGATTCGTCGCCGAATATACGGACGACGTGGAGGTCTATTCGCTGCCGAATCCGCAACCGACGCTTGTCGGGCGGGAGGCGTTGAGGAAACACTACCGGGACAACCGCTTCAACCTGCCGGAGCTGCATGCCAAGCTGGTGAACCGGATGGTGTTTGGCAACAAGGTGATTGACCAGGAACTGATCACCGGCATTCCGGACGCACCGGTGCAGGCGGCAGCCATTTACGAGGTGACCGAGCGGGGCATTGCGAAGGTCTGGTTTCTGCGGGGATAGTGCGCCCGTGAAGCGGAAGACGCGAGGGAAGTGCGTCAGAGCTTCTTGACGAATTCCGACTTGAGCCCCATGGCGCCGATGCCGTCGATCTTGCAATCGATGTCGTGATCCCCATCGGTCAGTCGAATGTTCTTCACCTTGGTGCCGACCTTGACCACCAGGGAAGAGCCCTTGATCTTGAGGTCCTTGATGACGGTGACGGAATCGCCGTCCTGGAGCACGTTGCCCACGGCGTCCTTGATGACCCGGACGTCATCGCCGACTGCTGCGACGGGCGCCTCAGACGCGGACCATTCATGCCCGCATTCAGGACAGACGTACTGTTCACCGTCCTCGTAGGTGTAGGCGGATTGGCACTTTGGGCAAGGGGGCAGGGTAGACATAAGCCGAATCGTAGGGGATATCTCCGACCACTGGCGGCAATGGCCTGTCGCCACTTCCAAGCCGAGACCGTCTGGCTTAACCCGAAGGCCCGGGGATGGCAAGATTCGCCTAAAGACGGGAGGCTGGGATGAATCTTGGTGAGGTACAGGCCGAATTACGGCACTTTGCGGCAGAACGGGACTGGCAGCAGTTTCACACCCCCAAAAACCTGAGCACGGCGCTAATGGTCGAGGCGGCAGAGCTGGCAGCAATCTTCCAGTGGCAGACGCCTGAGGAGTCTCGGCATGCGCACCTGAACGCAGCAGCCAAGCAACGCATTGGCGAAGGGGTCGCCGATGTCCTTCTCCACCTGCTGCAGGTGGCGGATCACTGTCAGATTGATGTCTGGCAGGCGGTGTGGGACAAGTTATCCAAGAACGCGATCAAGCACCCGGCAAGGCACACCATCGCTCGGAAGTCACCGACACGTGCACTGCTGCGCGGTACGCATGTCTTGCTGGATTACGAGAATGTGCAGCCGAGCGATGCCGAACTGCGAGCGCTGGTGCCGGATGCGGCGCAGGTTTGGGTATTCCACGGGCCGCACCAAGTTGGGGTCGAGCAGCGCTTCGCGTCGTTCGGAGCCGCTGCTACGTCAGTGCCGATTGCAAAGACTGGAAAGAACGCGCTGGACTTCCATCTATCGTTTTACATGGGTTACATAGCATCGAGGAATGCAGACTCGAAGATGGTTGTGGTTGCCAATGACAAGGGCTACGAGCCGATGCTGGCGCATGCGAGAGCGTTGGGGTTCTCGGTTCGCCGACAGCCGCATGGGAAGGTGAAGCCACCCGCGAAGAAGGCTTCAGTGAAGAACGTGGCCGTCAATGCGCCGGCTGCGAAGAAGGCGGTGGTGAAGGTAGTAGCAGCGAAGAAGCCGGCGGACGCGAAGGCAGCTCCGACCTCGGTGACCGCGAAGAAGGCCGTGCCGGCCAAAAAGTTGACCCAGGGGGAGAAACCTGCGCCGGCAAAGAAGTCTCCGGACATAGCACCCGCTGGCGATGGGGCCGAGGCGTCGCTTGCGGTCAAGAAGGTGGCTGCCATGCCAAAAGGCCAGGTTCAGGTGTCTGCGGCCACACTCAAGAAGCTGACTGACAGCCTGCGCAAGATGGGTGACAAGCGGCCGGTCAAGCCAACATCATTGTGGCGGTCACTGAAGTCGTTCCTTGGGGCGAATGCCACTGAGGAAGCGACAGAGGTGGCATTGGCCCGCTTGATCGAGTCAGGTGTGGTAAGGGTAGATTCGGTCAAGGGGGCGTCGTATCCGATGTTTGCCTGAATATCGGCGGTGCAACGACGGATCCGACAAAGGGCATGCGCCGAACAGCGTGCGGGCCAGTCGGAGTCGTCTCGCGTGACGGCGAATCGACTGTGTTTCCTCAGGACTGAAATGCTGCGACCAGATCGCCGGCACTCGGACGCTGGGCAGGATCCGGGAGTAGGCAGGCGTCCCGCAGGGCGCTCAGCCAAGCATGGTCATCGGGCGCCAGTGGGTCGCCGTGTTCCAGCAGTTCCTCGAAGAGACAGCCCATCGCGCGGATATCCAGCCGCTTCAGGCGTTCCACCTGATGGGCGGGTGCAGCCGGCAGGAATGACGCTGCACCGAAGTCGCCGAGCAGGCCTCGACCCTCGCCATCGTGCAGGATGTTGTGGCCATACAGGTCGCCATGCAGCAGGCCGCGCGCATGCAGGTGTTGCAGGGCGGAAGCCAGCCCGGCGGCCAGTTGCATCACCGTCCGTGCGGGCAGCCTGCCATCGCTGGCGTAGACATCACGCGTGCAGGATGCAAGGCTGGGCGGCCCCGCCAGCGTGCGAAATGACGGGCCGATCAGCGGCATCAGCAAACCCTGCGTCTGGGTCGGATGACCGGTAAGACGACCCTGCACCGAGATCAACTGCGGATGGGCACCCGCCTGCAGGCAAGCGGCCAATTCGCTGTCGGGCAGGCCGTCGCTGGTCAGTCCACCCTTGAACAGCTTGAGTGCGACCGGAGCGCCGTCGGGCAGGTGGGCGCGATAAATGTGACCGGATGCGCCCTCACCGAGCAAGTGGTCCAGCGTCAATTGATCCCACGGGACAGCCGGAATCGGCGCCTGTGCCAGCGCCGCCGCTTCGTGACTCAGGCTGAAGGGATTGCCGCCGAAAGCAAGCCACGTCAGCCGCGGCATCGTGCACAACCATTCGGGCAGGGCGCTAAGCTGGTTGGCCGAAATACGCAGCAACTCGAGTCGCTCGCATTGCGCGAGGCTGTCCGGCAATGCGCGCAATTGGTTGCCTGCAAGCGCGAGCTTTTGCAGATGACGGCATTCACCGATGGTCTCTGGCAGGGCGCCGATCTGGTTGTCTGTGAGGATCAGCCAGCGCAGCTGCGGTGGCAGGGCTTCCTCAGGCACATGGCGGAGCTGATTGGCCTTGAAACCGATCATCTCCAAATGGGCGCAGCGCCCCAGCACGGTCGGCAGTTCCGTGAACGGGTTGTTGGAGCAGAACAGGACCTTCAGCTTCAACAGGCGAGGCAGATCGTCCGGCAGCGACTGCAGCGCATTGCCACTGAGATCCAAGACCTCCAGCGAGTCGGCCAGGTCGTAGATCTCGTCGGGGAACGCGGTGAGGCCGGCATTGGTGAGGGTGAGGCGTCGCACGCCCTTGAGGGCGCCAGCGCGCAGTTGCTCCAGAGTGTGCAAGGGGAAGGTGTCCTATGCCGCATCCGGCGGGCGGTGCGGGGGTAAGAAAGGGGCCGGTCAGGGGGATGGGACGTGAGTGTAGAGGGTGGCGGGATGCCATACTGCTGGCAATCAAAACCGTCCTTCATCATGCTGAAGTTTGACCTTTATCTCCGCTCTGTCATCGTGACTGCTGCCCTTGCGGCCACGAGCTTGCCTGCCGTGGCGAGTTGCCGTGTGGCGACTGCGCCTGAAGGCTGGGCCGCTTCCTCGATGCGTTGGGACGGCGATTGCACGGGTGACGCCGCCAACGGCCTGGGCGTGCTGAAAGAGCAGGACGGCGCCACCGTCAAGCGCATGTTCTTCGGCCGCGTCGTCAAGGGCGAGCTGGCCTTGGGTGTACTGGACGAGCCCGGCCAAGGGTTTGGCGCGGGCGAGTTTCGTGGCGGGAAGCTGATCGGCACCGAAGACCGCAGCCTGATCATCAAGTCGTTTGAAGAAGCAGCCAAAGCCGCGACGGCAGCGGCGGACCGCTTCGAGCGCGCGGGGAACAAAGCGTCCGCCAAGTTCTATCGGGACAAGGCGAAGCAACTGCGTGAGCAGATGGAATGAGGTCCAAGGTGCAGCTCGTTTCTCTAGGGGCTGGATGGCCACGCGCTTCTCTCGTCGTTGTCATCGCTGCGCTGGCCATGGTCGGCTGCGCTGCGCCGCCACCGCAGCAGCAGCAGGCGCCGGTGTCACCGTCATCCGCATGTGTTGCGGGCGCTGAAGATGTGAAGCAGGTGGTGAGCGTGCGACGGCAGTTCTGGGCGGCCGTCAATGCGGGTCAAGTGGATAAGGCGCTCTCACTGTTCGACGACAGCGCCCTGGTGGTCGGGCCGGATGTGCAGGCGGCAGGGCTGGTGTCTGAAGCTGCCAGGACGCCTGAACAGATTCGCGCCTTTTTTGCGGAGAAGGTCGTGGCGCCGGGATATCAGTTCAACCCCGTGGGCGGTCAGGGGGCTGCCGCGGTCACTTGCGACGCGGCAGTGACCACTGAGATCACCAGGGTCGGCATGAACGCTCAGCAAACGGCAATGTCCATCAGTACGACGCTGAAGAAGGTGGACGGCCATTGGCGCCTCTGGATGCTGAACCTCGGCAAGTTGCCCTGACGGCTGCCCCTGTGCGGCATTGGGGGGCTTCGATGAGGTTGCCGAGTGCCATCGATAACGGGGGCGACCGATGGGATGCCGTCACCGCCTTCCGGCCAGTACCCGTCTCACCAACTGAGGCAGCTTGAGAAAGGTGTCCTCCTTCTCGAGCACTGCGCAGACGCCGGCTTGTTCGGCACTCTCCCGCAATTCGTCCGTAATCAGGCCGGAGCTGATGACAATGGGCAAGGACGGACGAATCCGCGCCACCTCGCGCGCGACGTCCAGACCGGTACGGCCGGGCATGTTGTAGTCCGTGACCAGAAGATCCACGTCCTCAGGCGCGGCGGCAATGGCGGCGACCGCTGCAGCAGAGTCGAGAAAACTACTGCAGCGGTAGCCGGCCCTCTCCAGCAGACCGACAACGACCAGGGACACCGTTTCGTCGTCGTCCAGATACAGGATGTGCTCGCAATGCCCTTGAATGGAGTCGGCCTCTCCGGGTCCCATCGTCTCGGTCAGCGATGCGGGCGGCACGATCGGTAGATACAGATGAAAGGTGCTGCCCTGGTGCGGCGTGCTCTCCACCGCAATGCTGCCTTGATGCGCCACCACAATGCCGTGTACCACGGAGAGCCCGAGACCCGTCCCCTTGCCCGTGGGTTTGGTGGTGAAGAAGGGTTCAAAGATCCGTTTGCGCGTAGCCTCGTCCATGCCGATGCCGGTGTCGCTCACCCACAGATGCGCATGAGGGCCGGCGCTCAAGCCGGACAGCGATCTTGCCGCGCAGGCATCCAGATCCACGCGTTCAAGGCCGAGCACAATTCTTCCTACTTCACCGGGCAGCGCATGCCATGCATTGGTGCCCAGATTCATCAGCACCTGCTGAAGCTGGGTGCCGTCACCATTGACGTGAAGGACCTCATCCATCAAGTCCAATTCGAGGTCCACGCCGGCCGGCAGGGTCACGCGAAGCAGGCCGTAGGTCTCGTGGATGACCGGCTGCACGGCCACATGCCGGAGCTGGTGGGACTCGCGGCGACTGAAGGTCAGAATCTGGCGGACCATGTCGCGCGCGCGGAGTCCCGACTTCTGGATCTCACCCAGCAGCGCCACGACCGGATGATCACCGGGGAGTTCCCCACGGGCCAGCTCCACATTGCCCAGGATCGCGCTGAGGATGTTGTTGAAGTCGTGGGCAATGCCTCCCGCCAGCGTGCCGAGGGACTCCATCTTCTGCGCCTCGGCCAGCTGTTGCTCGAAGCGTCTCAACTCGGCCTCCGCGTCCCGATGGGCGGCGCGACGAGCCGCTTGCACCAACTCACGCTCCAGCACCGGCGCCAGGCGGCTCATGTTGTCCTTCATCACATAGTCGCTGGCACCGGCCTTGATGGCACGCACTGCCGTCTCTTCGCCAATCGTGCCGGAGACGAAGATGAAGGGCATGTCCAGCCCGGCACCCCGAAACGCTTCCAGCGCATCCATGCCGCTGAACCCGGGCATGCTGAAATCGGAAATCACCGCATCCCAGTGGCCCTGGGCCAGTGCCGCCTGCACGCCATGGAGATCCTGGACGCGATGGTAGTCCGGCTCGAATCCGGCACGCCGCAGCAGGCGCATGGCCAGGCGAGCGTCGTTCTCCGAATCCTCGATGACCAGGATCCGAACCCGAGTCAGTTCATTCATGGCGATCCCGAGGACGGTGGCATTTGGTTCAGTGCCAGCCAGTAGATGCCCAGCACCTTCACTGCTTCGACAAACTCCGAAAAGTCCACCGGCTTGCGCACATAGCTGTTGGCGCCCAGCTTGTAGCCTGAGACCACATCCTGCTCTTCTTTCGAAGAAGTCAGGATGACCGTTGGCAGCAGAGCCGTGCGAGGGTCTGCCCGAAGCGCCTTGAGCACTCCCAGTCCATCGAGCCGCGGCAATTTGAGATCGAGGATGGCCAGCGTTGGAAGATCGGTCCCGGCCCGTCCCGCGTGGGGGCCTCGCGCAAAGAGGTAGTCCAGCGCCTCCACCCCGTCGCGCGCCACCACCACCGGATTCATCAAATGGCTTCTTTTGAATGCACGCAGCGTCAACGCGACGTCATCCGGGTTGTCTTCCACCAGCAAGATGACTTTACTGTCCTCGTTCATGGGTGCGCTCCTGGAGACGGAAGGAAAAGGTGGCCCCGGCGCCCAGCGCCGCCTTGGCCCAGAGGGGCCAGCCATGACGCCGCAGGACGCGTTGCACGATCGCCAGGCCGACCCCGGTGCCCGGGAATTCGCTCTCGTGATGGAGTCGCTGGAAGGCGCCAAACAATCGATCGGCATACGCCATGTCAAACCCGGCGCCGTTGTCCGAGACAAAACAGATCCGCTCGCCGTTCTCAAAGCGTTGGCCGACACGAATCACCGCGTCCGCCGTGTTGCCGGTGAACTTCCAGGCGTTGTCGAGCAGGTTCTGCATGGCGATCTGGATCAGCGCGCGGTCGGCCTGCACCCGGATGCCGTCCTCGATCTCCCAGCGCACCTGCCTGTCGGGTTGGGTGCGCGTCAGGTCGGCGGCAACCTCCCGAGCCATGGCGCTGATATCCACCTCCTGAATCCTCAGCTCCGCCCTTGTGACCCGGGCCAGCCCCAGCAGTTCGTCAATCAGGCGGCCCATGCGCTGGCTGGCGCCTCGTATACGCTGAAGGCTGTCGCGGGCTTCATCGTCGAGTTTGTCGCCGTGGTCCTCCAGGAGCGCCAGGGAGAACCCATCCATGCTGCGAAGCGGACTTCGGAGATCGTGAGACACCGAATAGCTGAAGGACTCGAGCTCACTATTTAGGGAAACCAGTTCACGATTGGCCAGTTCGAGGCGGGTGAATGAATCGCGGAGCGCGCGGGTCATCGCGTCGAATCGCCGTGCCATTTCACCCAGTTCATCGTTGGTGTTGGCGTTGAGTTCAACTGCCCAGTTGCCGGCGGTCAGCTCCCGGGTCGCCTGCTCCAGGCGGGCGATAGGGCCTAGCACATCACGCCGGAAAATCCACATGGACGCCCCCGTGATCACCGCCATCAGCCCCAACCCCGAAGCGGTCACGATCACGACTTGATGCTGAGTCGCGTCGATCCGCATGCCGGCATCCTCGATCATCTCCGCGGCGTCCACAAGGCTGCGCTGCTGAAGCACCAGGAGCCGGCTGGACAGTTGCGCTTCGAAGCGACGCTGAATCTCGTCATCCGGTACCCCCTGCGAATGAACGGATTCAACCTCGAGAAACAGTTGGTGGCTAGCCTGCAGGTTCTCACGCAATGACGCGAGCGTTTTCGTGGAGATGTCGTCGCCAGCGCCGTATTGGGACACCAGGATGTTCAGGCGATCCCAGACGGCCTTCTCCTGCAACCGGGCTCTCTCACGGTGATTGAGCAGGTATTCGAAGGACACCATGCGCAAATCGTTCAAGGCGCTGGCAATTCTGGCACTGTGGCGCCGCTGTTCGACCGCGGCGCTCACCTGGGCGTTGGCCCAGGCAATGCTGGCGGCAATGAGCAGCATGGCGCCGAACATGAGCGCAGCAGCGATTTGCGCCTTGTGGCTGATCTTCATCGTGCCACCGTCACCCGATCCGCACGAACGGCCAGCAGGGGATCGAGGCCGACATGAGTGAGGAAATTCGGCATCGACTGTTTGGGGGCGTAGCCGCGGGACATCGCCCAGGTGGCGATGTCTTCCAGCGTGACCATTTGGTCCTGTTGCTGGCTGACTCCGAGGTCCAGTGCTTGCCAGGCGGGGTCCATCGCGGCTGGGGTCAAACGCAGGCGCTCCGCCAGGAGTGTCTTGGCGCGCACGGGAAATTCTTCCGCAAAAGCCTCGGCCTCCAGCAGTGCCAGCAGCAGTCGGCGTAATGATTCGGGACGGCTGGAGAGCAAGTCTTTGTGAGCCACCACCGAATACTTCTGCGGGTAGGCGTCCGGCGCGGTGAATAAGGTCGCGGCTCCGCTCAGGCTTTGCTCCGCTTCGTTCCTCACTGGCTGCCAGGCTGCGATGGCGTCCACGGTGCCGTCTCGCAGAGCTTCAACCAAAAGACTCGGTGGGAGATCGATCAGCGCAAGTGACTGCGGCGGTAGGCGATAACGCACCATGAAGGCCCAGAGAAAATACTCAGCGCTGGTGCCCAGCGTCACTCCCACTCGCCGTTGCCGGAGGTCCGCCGGGGAGGTGATGCCGCGATCGCGTCGGCCAATCACCGCCAACTCATTGGATGCATTGGCCACCGCCGCCACGATGCTTAGAGGGGATCCTTTCAGCACCTCCACCACGAGCGGAACGTCCGCTGCGGCCGCCAGGTCCGCACTACCCCGCACGACCTCTGCCAATGCTGCTTTGCCATGAATTTGCGGCAAGACGGAAACCGTCAAACCATACGTTGCAAACAGCCCGGTGGCATCCGCAAGATGAATGAGCGCGGCATGCGGCGCCTGAGGCAAGGCAATGGAGAGCTTTTGCGGAATGAGGGCAGGGGCGGTGGATCGCCGACTCAGTGCCAGCCCTCCCAAGGCGATGGCGAGCGCAGCAACGCCTGTCACGCGACGGCGCAGCACATTCCGGCCCATGGGCGATGTCGCACTCAAAGGGTCCTCCCGCACTCTACTCGTCGAGGCCGTACAGCCCTCTCATCAGGAGTGAAGTGGTTGGCTCTATTAGCTGCGATGGATAGTACGTGGGGCGCTACGGTCTTGCAAGGAAAGGGCTTGCAGGCGTGTGTCATCCCATTGCGCGGGATGCATTGAATGCGAGGGCGAAAGGCCGGTTTCGGGCCGCAGGCTTTTGAGTGTGCTGGTCGACGCGCTCAGCGAGGGCTGGGATCAAGCGTAGGCGTCGAGATACTGCCCCCGCGGATCCAGTCGCTGAGTGGCGGTGCTCTGAGTGCGAGTGTCCGGCTGTGCGTCCGTGCGAGCGGCCGGATTGGCTTGAGGGATGCGTTGAGTGATGGGTTGAGTGATGGGTTGAGGCTTCGCGTCGGTCTTGACTTGGGCGGCTTCAGCAGCGGCCTTCTGAACTTCCGCGATTTGCGCCATCACCATTTGCATCTGCGCCTGGAGCAGCTTTTGGCGCTTGTCCTTGTCGGCGGCGCGCAAGGTGTTGTCGCTGGCCAGGTCTTTCGCCTGCTTCTGCAATTGCTTCAGCTGCGCTTGCAAGCGCGCGATCTGCGCATCGGTCCCCGAGCCCGACGAAGCCGTTTGGCTACTGGAGGAATCGACGGTGACGGCGCGGGTGACTTGCATGGCGAGTGATCAAGGCTTGCCTCAATATCGGCCATGGGGCGACGGACTGTAGGGCTGGCTTCAGAAATTCCCTGGGTCTCCGTGGGCGGATGCCTTCACTTCGTCTTTGGCGCGAGCTTGCAGGTGGGGTCGGCAATGTCATAGCCCAGCCACAGATACAGATGCGTTTGGACCTGGTGTCCGCGCGTGGCCTGGAGGTGAACGCCTTCCGAGCTGGTGCACAGGGCGGCTCTGACGGGCTTGTTGTCCATGGCAGTGCCCTCCAGCAGATCGTCTTGACTTCGAGCGTGTTTGAACGCTCCGACAGCCGCCATGCCGATGAACGGATCTCGGAACCAGTGTGACGGAACGCGAGCTTCATACACAAAGCCCTCCCCATCTGTCAGCTCGTTACCGGTGACGACCTCCGCTTTGCTGGGCTTGAACTGGCTGGCCTTCAGTCGCTGGCAGCATGCCACGCCGGACTTGGGCGCTGAATACTGCAGTTGAACGACACTGTTCGGGTCGAGCTTTGTTGCGGTAATGAGCAGGAGGCGCCCTTCGTCACTCACCTGCGTGATGGCGAATTCGGGATAGGGCGCCGACTGGCACACGGCGCTGGTGCAGGCCAGCGCGGCTGCGGCAATGTAATGCTTGATGAGCATGATCAGATCATTGGGGTGGGTGGGACGATTCTCAGGGAAGGCCCCGCGGCTCGGTTCGAGCGTTGTCAGCAACAACGGTTCTGCCGAGTTTTATGGCGACAATGCGAAGCTGTTGCTTGATCAAATGGATTGAGACTATGCCCACTTCTTCGATGATGTCACTGCAGTTTGGGCCTCCCGTTCCGCTGGATGAGATCACGTTGCGCGTGGCGTTGCAGCACCCCGTGTGGGTGTGGGCATGGGAGGCGGGCGCGGAAGACGAAGCGTCTGACGAAACCGACCAATGCCCCGTATTAAATACGGCGGACGTGACCGACGCATTCACCGAGGCCATCATCCTGTTCAAGGTGAAGGACACCGACGTGCATGGCTCGGCTTCTTTCATTCCTCAAAAGGACCGACTCGAAGCGATCGCGTTCTGGGAAGACGGGAATTGGGTCATGGGGCCGGAAGCTTCGGTCTCCGTTCCCTGCACCTTGGTGGCCATTCCCACCATCCGTGGGGAGCGCGACGTCGAGTTTGCATTCAGTGACGCATCCGGGGATGACGCTCAACGCGTGGCGAGCGATCGCTGAACATCGGCTCCCACATTGAAGCGGCTGCTTTGCATCGCGAAGGACGGCCGCCGCTACGGCTAGTTGGACGCACCACGACAACGTACGAAAGGTCTCGCGGTTGCCCGCCAGGAACTTGGCGGAGATCCCGATGAGTCCGCAGCCCCAAGGGCGCAGGAGCGTGGTGATCAGCGGTCAGTGCGCCACAGACTTCCCTTCGAGACGTCCCTGGAAAATCCGGCTGTACTCCTCGGCTTCGGTTGCGTTCTCTAAGTGCAGGCTTGTTATCGACATCCCGGCAGCTTCTGTCCTCAAGGCTTCCCGTAGGTGCTGGCTTGGGGTCGAGAACGTGTCCATGATGTTCAGCAGCAATTGCGCTGCGAGTGCGGGCGGGAAGTCGTGGGGCAAGAGGTCTTCGATACGCCTGCGAAGTTCCATGCCCGTCGGGTCCCCTTCGAACAAGGCTTCCAGGTCAATGATCAGCTCGCCTTGGGAAGCGGTTTCAGCCATTGTGCAATCCATTTAGTCGTGTGGATGCGCCAGCGTAGAGGCAGATGGCGGGGGCTGAAAGCTTTGAATGGGGGGGAGGGGCCAGGTGGCAATCGCCTCGAATTATGTTTGTCGCTGGCTCAATGGCTCGCGCTTTGCTCGCAAAGCCGGCGCGGAATCCTTACACCATTTTTGTAGCGTGTGACCGAACTTTTAAGAACTCGCAGGGAAAAAGGAAAGCCCCACACGCTTTCGCAAGCAGGGCTTCGATTTTGGCTCCCAGACCTGGGCTCGAACCAGGGAGCTCCGGATTAACAGTCCGAGGTGACGAGCGCCAAGGAGGCTGGTAAGCCGAAGATCTTGAACGGTTTTCGCAGCGGTCAACCCTCTGTACCCGGATGCCATGCTCAAGTGCGGCCGGTCCATTTCCTTGCGGCTCGGAAACCAGTGATCGCTCCTGCAATCAGACAAATCAGCATGAAGCCCAAGGACCACACGTAGGCCTGCCCGATGTCCTGATCAGATCTGATGTACCTGGGGCCGTACCAAGAGGCGAATAGATCCACCAGGCCGTACGAAGCGACACCGAAAACGGCGGCGCCAATGAGGAGCCCTAGGACGCTCAGCAGGATAATTTTCATGGCACTTGCCAGAACCAGATGGGTTCGGCCTTTCTGTTTTCCGTCTCGCAGGACCGAGCGCCCGCGAAGGTCTTCATGTCGATGCCCGAGCGCATGAGCGAGGAGGACATATTGATCGCGCACTGGTTCCCGTAGACCATCTTGCTGTGCAGACTTCCTGGGACTTCGCCTCCGATGGCTCACTGATGTGTGGACCCTTCTGGCACGTCATTGCGCGAGGAGAGCGTCACCGACGATGTAAACGGTGGCGCCACGTTCTCTCAGCTTCCGACACAGAAACGCGAAGTCCGAATCGCTGGTGACAAGGCAAAAAGTGTCTGCTCGCCGGTCGAAGAGGGCTTCAAGGGCGTCTGGGCGACTACACGCAGAGCGTCTTCTAGGACCTCTGGGGAAGTGTTGTCGCAGTCCACCAGAACCGCGACCCTTGTTTCGTTGCCTTGCTCGCCTGTTGTCATGTTGCTCCCTCGCCCATCTGGATAATACAAAGCAGGCAGCGTCCAGGCGTGTGCGAGTCAGCTACGGTTTTTCGCTGATCTGGTGCACGCCATTTGGGCTTTTGTGTTGGTTCTGTGCTGGTCATGCCCTGCGTGGCGGTCAAGGCCCAACCGCGAACGGAAAAGTTGATTGGCTCTTTGAATGATCTTCCTTGCAATCACCAGTGCCGGCCTGGTCTCAGCGCTGCGAGCAGCCAAGTCTGACGATGCCGTGTGGTGTGGGGCCGACGCAATCACTGAAGCCGACTATCTGCAGGCGGGGCATCCGAACCTCAGTCGATTTGTGTACTCCATCGACGACCCGGACTCTGTCAGTGATGCGGTCGGAACCATTGAAGAGCATCACCCCGGCCAAACGATCTGGGTTGAAGCTGTGCCTTCGGGCCGCGACTAACCCGGGCTTTTAGCAGCGCGGTATTTGCCACCTTCAATCAGCATGTCGCTGCTCTCCGATGTTCAGCTCGCACTTGATTGACAGTCCGATGCGACTGGCGCGATGGTGGGTGAAGCGCAAGGTCACTGCTTAGGGTGCGCCGATGCCACGCGCGCGCTAAACAGACACGGCCCCGCCGCTCACAGACATCCAAGGCATGGTCGGGCCCAGCTTGAACAGCTCAACATGCCGCCCGGCTGAAATCAGAGACCCCTCGGCGTGCGTACGTGGCGCCTCATTCACGCGCTGCACCGCCGCCTTGAAGTCTTGAAACGGCGCGTCCCAACTCTCGTCACGTTGGGGGTGGTGTCGGTAGATCGCTTCGTGCGCGCGGGCATAGAAGGTCGTGCATGCGGAGCCGTAGGGGGAGTTCTTCGCAAACCGCTTGGGAATTCTCGCCAAGCCATCAATGGCGAAAGCCACGGCGTATGAAGAGGATTGGTTCACCGTCTCGGGCGACTCGAGAAGGATCTCCAGCGCCGCGTCCAGCAGATTCAGCCGCTTGTGGGTGTAGAGCTGGTCCGGCAGATGCATGGCTTCGATTGCATCAAAGTCGGAAAGGACCGATCGAATGGCATCGATCTGCTGTTGGGGAGCGGCGTGGTAGCGCAGATGCTCATCCGCAAAATAACGATCCGAGAGTTCCCACAGCAGCGGTTCGTGCTGCTGGGTGAGAGGGGTTCGGGCAGTCATCGACGTCCTCTTTGCTGGTGAGCTGGAATTAACGCCGTCTCCGGGTGACCTCTGAAGATCGGCTTGGATTTTTACAGCCAGGTATCTCGGCTGGCGTGGAGATCACGCTGACCGCTCGTGCTGAGCCGGGAACGGAATCGTATGGTAGGTGCGACGCATGTGCTGCGGGTGATGACCGAAGTCACATGCGTCGCGTCCGAGCACTGCATACGCTCAGAACCTCTAGCTTCTGCTTGTGTGATGGCGACCCAACCCATGAAGGCCCAGGCAATTTCCACTCGCGCCTATGCCGAGCACCTTGGTGGCGTCCCGGATGTGAGCATGTTGGAGCACAAATCTCTCATCTTGAAGCCGTGCGCCATCGTCACACGTCATCTGCGGGCACTCGCTCTTGTATCGACTGGCATGGCCGCATCCATGGGCATCGCAGCGCCAGAGCCCTTCTCCTGCCCATTGGCACTGCCCAGAACCGAGCAGTCGCTCAAGGAGGTTCCGGAAGGGTTCTCTGCGATCACAGCGGATCCTTACCCGGTGCACGAACTGACAGGTTTCCGAGTCAATTTCGGTCCTCCTACCAAGTCCGACGGCGCGATCTACGACAAGGACTCAACGACGCGTGACGCAAAGGGCTGGACGACGGAAACCTTGACCTGGAAGGTCGCCGTGCTTGAGGACCCCTATGCGGTATGCCTTTACCGTGCGACGACCCAGGCACTCGTTCGCCCACTGACGGGGTACCAAGAGTGCACCGTCGTTTCCAGAGCAGCCCCGGGCATGCAGTTGCGGATGGAAAGCGCTGCCTGCAAATGATCCGCTCCTTCCGCGATCCCATCGTCTTCAGGGCGCGTGAATAGCTGGACAGAGCCAAAAAGAAAAAAGCCTCACCCGCTTTCGCGAATGAGGCTTCGATTTTGACTCCCCGACCTGGGCTCGAACTAGGGACTTACGGAATAAAAGTTCGAGGTCTTCACCATTCGCAACTTCACCGTTCTGGTCAGGAGCTACGGCCTGCGCCAGGAGTTCATCACGCCGCACAGTCCCGAGCAGAACGGCCTGGTCGATCGGGGGATCCGCACGCTCAAGGAGCAGTACGTGCATCGCCACCGCTTCGAATCCTTGCAGCACGCCAGCCGCCTGATCGGTGACTGGATCCACTTCTACAACCACCGGCGTCCACACCAGGCGCTGAATATTAGAACTCCCGCTCAGGCGTATGCATTAGCGGCCTGACCTGAGCAGGTTTCGCTGGGCCAATACATTCAAGCGCACAAAGTCAGAATCAGCGTGGCCGCAGTTCTTTCGCTGATGACTGCAATGAATCCGCCCTGCGGAGATTGAGCTCGGCCACGCAAGCCAGCCGGCGCATTTCAAGGGCGTTGCCGATGGCGCCGCCGCCCAGGGAGGTGGCCCAGGCGCATTGCGCTGCACGGTACTTGACGAACGCAGCAGCCGCGTCGGACAGCTTCTTGCGTGTCTGCGTCACGTACTTCGCGTCCGCGTCCCAGCGGTCCACAGCGGTGGCGAAGGCAGTCTCAGCGGCCTTCAACGTCACTTCACTCTCTTTGGCCTTTTTGTCCAGGCACTCGCGCACGCCGGACGATTCGAAGGCACAGGCCTCCCGAAGCTCACGTTCGGTGGGAATCTCGTCCGATGTGTCCTGTGCGAAGGCCGAGGTCCCAAGGGCCAGGAGTGCCACCAACATCACTGTGCGCATGCAACCGCTCCGGTGTTTCGAATGAGGCCGGCCACGAAGTCGAGTTTCCTGGCGTAAGTCGCGTCACCACCCCCGTTGTAGAGGTCGGCAATGGAGATCGAGTTCATCGACTTCCAGCCCGCGATCGTCTTCTGGATTGAAGCCTTTTCGTAGCTCAGCGTTTGACCCGGTCGCAGCACAGTCGCCCCCGGATTGAGGCGTTTCAATGTCTCAACGGTGGTGCCGTTGTTCCGGGCGATCTTGTTCAGGCTGTCACCGGGCTTCACCGGCACAGTGTAGGTCTGGCGGTCCGCCGACGGCGTATTGCGGAATTCGAAGCGCGCATGGCGCATCAGCAGGAAGCCGATGCCAGCGCGGATGTTGTCTGCGGGAATGGTCCGCACCGAGCCGACCGTCAGGCGGCTTTTCAGATTGGGGGGCATGATGAGTTCTCCCCCTTCGCTGCCGGAGAGCAGTGACGCCAGGCCAGGATCGCCTTCCACCCCAATCTGCATGACCCGGCGATTCCATTCGCTGTGGGCAGCGCCGGATTCGACCCAGATCATTCCCTTGATGGTCAGCCAGTCCAGCGGCAGATAGCCGGGAGTCGCTGCAAGGTGACGGTTGTACTCACCCACCGCCAGCTGGATTTCGCAGTCCCACTTCTGCCACTTCGGATCAGTCGGGGCATCAGCGAATCCATCTTGCCATTTTTTGAATGCGTCGGCGGAAGGGTTGTGTCGGGCCATGGTGGGCGGGGTAGGGCCGAGACTGTGACATCAGCCTGCGTGCCGACCCGTTCATGCGGATGAAAGATCAGGACTGTCCTTCACTCCGGGATCCGGACCAAGTCACCTTGGTCACTTTTCTGCACCAGAGCGAGCGCTGGTCGTCAACATCCGCAGCTTCAACATGATGTGGATGGACTTCCTGGACCGGAACATCGTGCCCGGAGCGGAGGAGCAAGGCTGAAGGCGTAAGCTCCCCTGTCATCATTCAGCATTCTTCTGATGTGGGGTGTTACTGAGCGGTGGCGGCTTCCGGAACCTCATTGCGCGACGAAAGGGTCACTGTCCAATGACCTCCCATTTCCTGACGAACACTGAGTAGATCGTAAGTCTTCAGCATGCTTACCAGTCCTGAGTGGCCATGCGTCTGAGGCGAGAAAGCGGGGTCTGTGCGCCGTAGGTAAGACCCCAACAGCCCCACATGGACACGCCCGTCAGGCGAGTCGGCGGCAAGCAGCTTGACGGCACTGACAACCGACTTCGGCCGCATCTTCGGCTTGGCCGTCGGGGGAGCTTTACTCAAGGTCCCGGCTTCAACCGGTTGCGGTGCCTCGGAAGGCATCCATTCGAAAAATTGGTCGCTGGCGTTTCGCAAAGCGTCCGGAGTCTTGGCTTCACCAATGATGTGTACCGTCGCACCGCGCTCGCGCAGCTTTCGGCACAGGTAGGCAAAATCGGAGTCGCTGGTGACGAGGCAGAAGGTGTCTGCTCGTCCATCGAAGAGCGCCTCGAGGGCGTCCAACGCTAAGGCTATGTCCGAGGTGTTTTTGCCTGCTGCGTACTGGTACTGAAGGCACGGCGTGAAAGCCAAGCGGACCAGTGCCTCCTGCCACTTGTTTGCCAGTGCCGTGTGGTTCCCGTAACCCCGTCTCAGAACCACTCGTCCAAACTGTGCGACCACGCGTAACGCGTGTCCCAGGATTTCGGGGGACGTGTTGTCGCAGTCCACCAGAACCGCGACCCTTGAGTCGGTGCCTTGTTCGCTTGTTGTCATGACGCTCCCTTTTTGCGTCGATGATACAAAACGCGCATTGGTGGCCGGCGTGCCTACCTCGCCAAAGTGCGGAACGACGTCAGCGGGCTGGAAGCAACGCCTTCGCCCCGGCCAAAGAAAAAGCCCCGACATCTCGCGATGACGGGGCTTCAGATTTGGCTCCTCGACCTGGGCTCGAACCAGGGACCTACGGATTAACAGTCCGGCGCTCTACCGACTGAGCTATCGAGGAAAAGTCTTTTCAAGTCCTATCGACCTGATTCTGGTGCCGCTGCCTTCGGTCGGGCAACGGCTTGATTGGGCTCCCTCTGGCTCCCCGACCTGGGCTCGAACCAGGGACCTACGGATTAACAGTCCGGCGCTCTACCGACTGAGCTATCGGGGAAGGGAGACCAAGAGTATACACAGAAAATTTAGCGCATCACAAGATCCACTCCACCGACGCACGCCACGTGCGGCCTGCGAGCGGGTAGAGATACACATGCTGATACTGGTAGGGCGACTCACGCCAGGCTCGGCGGTCCGTGACGTTGTCCACGCCGGCCCGCCACACCAGCGTCTGGCGGCCCACCATCTGCTCATACCGGGCGCCCAGGTCCAGCCGTGTCCAGCTCGGGATGCTCAGGCTGTTGTCCGGCAGCACCATGCGGCGCCCTTCAAACACCAGCCCGGCCTGCAGCTCCAGTCCCGGCAGCCAGACCGCCTGCCGCCCCAGCAACTTGGCCGAGGACTCCGGCACGTTCACCGGCTTGAGGCCGTTCAGGCTGTTGTCGCTGCTGCCGTGACGCCGCGCATGCAGGCGCATCACGCTGGCTTGCAGGCCGCCGCCCGTCCACTTGAAGTCGGCTTGCGCTTCCACGCCGCGATGGTCCTGCGTGCCGTCGGGTCGGCGCACCAGGTTGCCGGTCGCGTCATCGGTCACGTCACGGCTGGTTGGTTTGCGGATCTCGAAGTAGTTGACCGACCAGTCCACCGTCCGGTTACCGGCCTTCAAGCCCAGTTCCCATTGACGGCTTCGCAGAGCCGGCAAAGCCTGGCCCTGGTTGACGTAGTCCGTGCGGTTGGGCGTCACATCGGATTCAATGCCTTCGCCCCAGCTTGCGTAGGCCATCAGCTGCGGATCAATCGCGTAGCTGACGCCCAGCCACGGGGTGGTTACCGATTGGCGGTATTGGGTCCGCGCTTCTTCCCCGGCCGCCACATTCACCTGGTAGCTGCCACGGCTCAGTCGCGTGTGGCGCAAGCCCACCCATCCTTGCCACTGCGCGTTGAATTGAACGGCGTCACGCAGATACAGCTCGGTGCTGTGCTCGTCGCGGTTGGTGTTGGCGCCGCCCAGCGTCGGGTCCGCCGTGGTCGGCAGCGAACCGGTGATGTCGCCCGTGCCGGCGTAGTTGTAGGCCTGGCCCTGCAGCCGGCTGTAGAAGCGGCTGAACAGAACACCGGTCGACACCTCGTGGCGCATGCCACCCAGCGTCAGTTGGCCCTGCGCCGACAGGTCCAGCGCTGCGCTATTGCGGTGTTCGTTGTCGCTGCGGAAGTCGTATTGGTCGAAGGTGCCATCCGGGCAGTAGCTGCTGGCCCAATAGGTGCCGTCCGCAGCGGTGCAGCCGAAGGGGTAGGCCAGTCGATCATCCGTCACGAGACGCTGAACGGCCCCATGCGCCTGCAGCTTCCAATCCGCCGTCACCTGATGCTGCACCCGCAGCGAGGCCGTCCGTCCTTCAAAGACGACCGGCTGACTCCACGGCTGGTTGTTCAGATTGGTGCGCGGATCAATACTGTGCGCATCCGGCAGCGTCGTGCCCAGCAGGCTGAAACCCGGCTGGGAGGGCTGGCTGTGGCGGTTCAGCTCCACTTCTGCCTCCACCAGCGTGTCCGGTGTGAGGCGCCAGTCACCCGCCACCGCCATCAGCCATTCGTTGCCCTTGGCGTCCCGCAGCTCAGGGGCCAGGTGCGACGCTTGCAGGTTCACCCGCAGGCCGAAGGCGTTGTTATGGCCGTAGGCATCCGAGAAGCGGCGGCTCCAGTCCAACGCGGCTTCCGTGGTGCCGCGCTCACTGACGCCCAGCTTGACGGTGGTCAGGTCTGCCGTCGGGCGCTTGACCACCAGGTTCACCAAGCCCCCCGGTGCGCTGGTGCCGGCCTGGATGCCGCTGGTGCCTTTGAGCACCTCCACGCTGGACTTGTTGCTCAGGTTGAGCGCGGTTTCCGCATTGATCGGCAGTCCGTCGCGGCGGTAGTTGAAGCGGTTGTCCAGGTCGTAGCCGCGGATCTTCAGATACGAGACATAACCGGTCGAGTTGTAGCTGTCACTGACGCTGGCATCGACGGACGTGAGCCCGGCCAGCGACGTCAGCCCGCGGTCTGCCAGCTGATCGCTGGTGATCACGTTGGCCTGTAGCGGCAGCTTGGCCAGCGGCGTTTCGCCGAAGCCGCCCACCGACAGCGAGGCCTGCGCATTGCTGCCCCGCACGGTCACCTGAGGCAGGGCGGTGCCGGGCTCTGCGGCGCGGGACACGGCAGTGGATGATGCAGGCGACGAGGCAGGCTGATCCGCGGATGCCTGCGCCCAGGCACCGGACATGAAGCCGGCGCCCATCAGCGCAGCACCGATCAGGGACAGGCGAGGCGCGCGCGCCGACCGCAGCAGCGGGCGAGCCGCACAAGGAGAGAGGGAGAAAACTGGAGATGCCATCGTGAGGACACATGCGATGGCAGGTCGGCAGACCGCGCGCATTCGTCGGCGCCCCTGGAGGCGGCCGGGGCTGAGCGGCCCCGAGAATGCACAAGACCCGAAGGTCGGTAGGCTTGCTTCCCTGCGCGAGGATTAACTCGGACTGCGGATTGCTCCGCGGCCTGGCAGCCAAAGCCGCCAATCAGGTTCAAAGGGACTTTCTCAGCCGACCGCGGTTTCCCGGGCCAGCACCCCTAGCGAACGTCGGTGACAGCGCCACCGACTCAGCGCATTCTACTGGCCGGTGCAAACCGCCCGTTGTCCGCCAACGACGGTGCTCAGTGGTAGTAGAGTCCACCCCACAGATTTGGCTGATCGAGAAGGAGCCACCATGCCCAAAGGCGTACAACGCAATGACAAGTCCAGCAAAAAGCCCAAGAAGGACACCGGGCCGGTGAAGGAGTCCTCGTCGGTCTCCGACCGCCCGATCGCTCCCATGACGTCCGTGCTGCCCAAGGGCAAGCTGAAGAACAAGGCCGGCTGACGCAGCCTGTTGAAGCGGCCGGAAGCGCCTGGCGCTTCCCAAAAGACAAGGGGTCGGACCCAGACGGGCCGACCCCTTGTTCATTTCAAGCCACCATGAGGTGGCCGGCGCCGGGCCTGCGCAGGTCCTGTGAAAGACCCGCGCAGGCCTGACGCTCAGCCCAGCATCACTTGCCCAGCAGCGACTTGACCGCCGCTTCCAGCTGCTGGTCCTCGCCCTTGTCCAGGCGGGCCTTGTCATTGGGCACCACGATGTCCGGCGTCACCAGCGCGCGCTCCATGAAGTCGCCGTTCTGCGCCCGGAAACCGACCTGCGGAATGCCGAAGTAGGTGGCGCCGTCCTGCATGGTTTCCCACCACACCGCCGTGCCCGTGCCCGCCACCGGCATGCCGACCAGCTTGCCGATGCCCAGGTGCTTGTAGGTCCAGGGGAACAGGTGCGCGTCGGAGTAGTTGCTTTCGCTGATCAGCACGGCCGAAGGCTTGACCCACTTGGAGGTCGGCTCCCAGCCCAGGCTCTGGCCGCGCGGCATGAACTCCAGGTACTTCTTGCCCGACAGCAGCGTGGCCAGCTCGTCATGCAGGTTGCCGCCGCCGTTGAAGCGGGTGTCCACAATCAGCGCTTCCTTGCCGCTGGCGCGTCCCAGGGCGTCGGCATAGGTCTGGCGGAAGCTGCCGTCATTCATGCCGCGCACATGCACATAGCCCAGGCGACCGCCGGAGAGCTTGTCCACCAGTGCGCGCTCACGCCGCACCCAGCGCTTGTAGAGCAGTTCGCGCTCGGCGCCGATGCTGATGGCCTTGAGCGTCTGCTCGAAGCGCTGACCGGTCGCCGGGTCCAGCACCGACAGCACCACCTGCTTGCCTGCCTTCAGGTTCAGCAGGGAATCAAACTCGGCATTGGCGGCAATGGTCTCGCCGTCGATGGCCTCGATCACCATGCCCGCCTTGAGCTTGTTGCTGGCCGTGTCCAGCGGTCCGCCTTCCATCACTTCGGTGACCTTGACACCGGCCCCCTGCCAGGCCTGGTCGTAGAACAGACCCAGTGAGGCGGTGGCATCTCCGCTCGGCGCAGGACGGTAGCCGCTGCCGGTGTGGGACACGTTCAGCTCGCCGAGCATTTCGCTGAGCAGCTCGGCGAAGTCGGTGCCATCGGCCACGTACGGCAGTTGCCGCTCATAGACCTTGCGGTAGTAGCCCCAGTCCACACCGCCCATGTCGGAGACATAGAGCTTTTCCTGCGTCTGGCGCCAGGCGTGGTCGAACATCTGGGCCCGCTCGGCGCCGCGGTCGATGCGCAGCTCGGCGGTGAACTTCACCGGCTCGGTTCGGATCTCCCCCTTGCCGGAGCCTTCGGGCACCTTGAACTTCTGCACACGGCCACCGGCCATCACGAAGCCGTTGGCGCCCTTGGCGTCCAGCCACAGCGCCACGGACTCGATGCGCCCGCCTGGCAGTTCACCCACGCGCTGGCTTTCCTTGTCGCGCAGCCGGGTGTGCCACAGCTCGTAGCCGTCGCCCTCCTTGATGACGTAGAAGAGCTGCTCGCCGTCGGGCGTGACGGCGAAGTCGCGGATGTCGCCGGACGCGGTGGTCAGGCGTGCCACGCGGTCTTCCAGGCCTTCCATCTCGATGACGACCGGCTTGGCGGGCGGCTGCTTGCCCTCAGCCTTCTTGTCGTCTTTCTTCTCGTCCTTCTTGGCTTCCTTCTTGTCCGCGGCCTTGCCGTCCTTGCCCTGGCCCTCGTCGTCCTTGTCGTCGGACTTCTTGTCCTCGTCCTCGCGCTTCTTGAGCTGCGCGAACTCGGCCTTGTCCAGGTTGTAGCGGTCGAAGGCGGCGCGGGTCAGGAACATGCCGAAGATGTCCGCATCCAGGCGGGCGCCGCCGCCGTTGCCATGCAGGCCCTGTCGGTCAGTGAGCCACACCATCATCTGGCCCTGGCGAGCGAAGAGCGGATGCACATCGTCGTAGCCGCTGTTCGTCAGGTTCACCAGCTTGCCGGAGCCGTCCGCCGGCACCACGCCCACTTCCTGGCCCCAGCGGTTGCGGTCCACGAATTGCACCAGCAGGCTCTTGCCGTCCGGCGCCCAGTCGAACCACTGATCGCCGTCCTCGTAGGAATAGGTGTTCTCCGCATCCATCACCTCACGGGTCTTGCCGGTGGCGATGTCCAGCACATGCAGGGCGGCGCGGTCCTGCAGATAGGCCACCTGCTTGCCGTCCGGCGAATAACGCGGCTGGAAATTCTGGTGGTCATTCTTCAGCAGCACCTTGGTCGTCACGCGGGGCGCATTGAAGAAGTTGGGCACTACCTTCTTGTCGCCGACCAGCGCGGCCTCGCACAGGCTCCACTGGCCGTTTTGCTCGCACGCATACAGCAGCTTGCGGCCGTCGGGGCTGAAGCTCACCGAGCGCTTCTGGCCGGGGCCGTCGGTGATGCGGCGGGTGTTGCCGAATTCCGCGGAGGTCACGAACACCTGGCCCCGCACGACCACCGCCACCTCGCTGCCATCGGGGCTCACCGCCATGTCGGTGGCGCCTTCGGTCAGCTTGACGTTCTCAACGGTCGGCACCAAGGCATCGGCCGCAATGGTCACGCCGACCTTGCGCGGCTGGGCATCGTCGCCGGCCTGGGTGTAGAGCTCGCCGTCGTAGCCATAGGACAGCGTGCCGTCCGCTGCCACCGACAGGAAGCGCACCGGGTTCTTGGTGAAACGGGTGATCTGGCGGGTGGCGGACGGATTGTCCAGCGGCATCTTCCAGACGTTCATCGAGCCGCTTTGCTCGCTGAGGTAGTAGATGCTGGTCTCGTCGGCGGACCAGACCGGATTGCGGTTCTCGCCGCCGCTGCTGGTGAGCTTGCGGTGCTGGCCGGTCTTGGCATCCCAGACCCAGATGTCCCGCGCGACCGGCGAGATGTGATGCTTGCGGAAGGCGTTTTCATAGCCCTTCCAGTCTTCATACACCAGCAGGCTGCCGGCCTTGTTGTAGCGGCCGGCCAGGGCGGGCTCGCTGAAGAGCTGCGTCGGGCGGCGGCCGCCGTCGATGCTGACCTGATAGGTCTCGCTCAGGGCGGGGGAGGGGAAGCCCAGGTTCAGGCGGCCGTCCTGGCGCTGGGCCGAGAACACGACCGACTTGCCATCGGGCGAGAAAGCGATCGGCACCTCGGGCACCGAATTGAAAGTCAGGCGACGCGAGGGTCCGCCGTCTGCGGACACCACAAAGACGTCGTCATTGCCGTAGACGTTGGCCGCATACGCCAGCAGCTTGCCATCCGGCGACCAGACCGGCGCGGCATTGTGCTTGCCGTTGGAGACCAGCAGCCGGGCAGTGCCGCCGGCGGTGGGGACCAGGTAGAGATTGCCCTGGAAGGTGAAGGCGATCTGTCGCCCATCCGGGGAAATGCTGGACTGACGCAGCCACAGCGGCTGGGTGACCGGGCCCAGAGTCGGAACCGGGCCTTGAGCCTGGACCGCGGGGAAAGCCATCATCAACGCCAGCGCGGCGCCTGCGAGTTTGAATCTCATGAGATGAACCGGACGGGTGGAAAAACGCTGAGTCTAGAAGCGTTGTTCCCGGGTGTCCTTAGGCACCCCTCGGATTGGGCATCAGGGCGGAGGATGAATGGGCGGGGCGAGGGCGTGGAGACGGGTGTGGCGGGCGGACATAGGGGAAACCTCGCAGACACGAGCCAGATACAGCGTGCGTGCACCACGCCACCCGGGTGCGGCTGCCTCTACCATCGGCGACTGCGGCCAATGGACGCTGCGAGGAGATTCCCCAATGAGCCCTGACAAGGTCGATCGAGAGCGCGTGCGGGCATTGACCGATTTACCCAATGTCGGACCCGCGACCGCGAAGGACTTCCAGCGTCTGGGCATCCAGTCGCCCGCGCAATTGGCCGGGGCGGATCCAGTGGCGCTGTTTCAGCAGCTGTGCGAGGTGACTGGCGTGCGCCACGACCCCTGCACCCTGGATGTCTTCCTGTCGGCGGTTGAATTCATGAATGGCGGACCGGCGCGGGCCTGGTGGGAATTCACGGCGCATCGGAAACGACTGATGGGCTGACCCTTAACATGCCTTGCTGGCTCTCCGATCGAACCGGCCGCCAGGCCTTCACGCGCATCGTCGCGGGTGGGCGCAGCACCAAGACAGCTTCCAACGCAGCCCTCTTCGCATGACCCCCATCCAACACTGGAACTCCACCCGCCGCCTGCGCCTTTTTGTCCAGACCGTCCGCGACATGCTGGTCTCCATGGGCCCACTGCTGCTGCTGGGCGGGGGCCTGCTCGTGGCCGCGTACTGGTGGCTGGACCCGCAACCGCCCCGGGAGGTGCGGATGGCCACAGGCCCTGCCGGCAGCGCTTATGCCGCCTTTGGCGAGGGCTACGCAAAGACCCTGGCCCGTGACCGCATTCAAGTGAAGCTGATCCCCAGCGAAGGCGCGCAGGACGATCTGGCGCATCTGCGCGCAGGCACGGCTGACGTCGGTTTCGTGCGCGGCGGCATGGCCGACCCGGTCGCCGATACCGAGGCCGGCATCGTCTCGCTGGGCAGTCTGTTCTACGAGCCGATCTGGGTCTTCTACCGCCGCGACCTTCCCCTGGCCCGCCGGCAACCCGGCGGCGAACTGGAACACCTGACCCAACTCCGTGGCCTGCGGGTGAATGTGGACCAGGACGGCAGTGGCGTGCCGCAGATCGTGGAGAAGTTGCTGGCCCTCAATCAACTCAAGCCGGCCGACCTGCGCCTGTCCGATCTGCCGCCCGATGCCGCAGGCGCCGCGCTGCGCCAGGGCCGGCTGGATGCGGCGGTGCTGATCTCGGCACCGCAGGCGGAGGTGATCCGCTCGCTGCTCCGCGACCCGGCCATTGCGCTCATGTCCTTCGATCAGAACGAGGCCTACTCTCGCCACCTGCCATTTCTCTCCACCGTGACCTTGCCACGCGGCGTGGTGGACCTGGCGTCCAACCTGCCCGCGCATGACGTCCCGCTGCTGGCCACCACCACATCGCTGCTGTCGCGCGAGCAGACGCACCCCGCCTTGCGCCAGCTCTTCGCCCAGGCCGCCCAAAGCCAGCACAGCGCCGCGGGCTGGTTCAATGCCGCCCGCGACTTTCCCAACACCCGCACCAGCGAGCTCCCGGTCAGCCCGGAGGGCGACCGCGCCATCAACGGCACGCCGCCCGCCTGGGCGCGTTACCTGCCGTTCTGGGCCGGCAATCTGCTGGAGCGGATGTGGCTGGTGGTCGGCGGTTTGCTGGTGCTGATGCTGCCGCTGTCGCGCGTGGTGCCGCCGCTCTACACCTTCCGCGTGCGCTCGCGCGTGTTCCGCTGGTATGCGCGGCTGCGCGAGGTGGAAGCGAAGCTGGAAACCGGCGAGGGCGAACGCGAGACCCTGCTGGATGAGCTGGACGAACTGGACCGCGTCACGCACCGCATTGCCGTGCCGCTGTCCTATGCGGAGGAGCTCTACGCCCTGCGCAACAACATCCACGCGGTGCGCAAGCGGCTGCTGGCGCAAGCTCCGCGCGGGAGATGAAAAAACCCGCCGAGGCTGGCGCCGGGGCGGGTTTCAGATCTGCAGCGGGATTCGCTGCCTGGCGCGGAGACAACCCCCGCGCTGCGTTTAGTCGAATACCGGCGTTTCCACGCCCAGCACCTTGTGCAGCTTCGGGCTGGTGGTCGTGTATTGCAGGTGGACGCGCTTGTCCGGATTGATGATGGGCATCGCGCCGAAGGCCGCCAGCGCGGCTTCATGGAAGCCCGACAAAATCAGCTTCTTCTTGCCGGGATAGGTGTTGATGTCCCCCACCGCGAAGATGCCGGGCACGCTGGTCTGGAACTTCTCGGTGTCCACCAGGATCTGCTTGCGCTCCAGCGCCAGGCCCCATTCGGCGATCGGGCCGAGCTTGGGCGACAGGCCGAAGAACACCAGCACCTGGTCCGCCGGCACCACACGGGTGACGCCGTCGCCGCCGGTGACCTTCACGCCCTTGAGCATGTCGTCGCCTTCGTCGATGTCGCTGACCTGGCCCACGATGAACTGCATCTCGTAGGCGTCGCACAGTTCCTTCATCTTGGCCACCGAGGCCGGCGCGGCGCGGAAGCCGTCGCGGCGGTGCACCAGGATCACGCTTTCCGCCTTGTGCGGATTGCCGTCGTCATTGCCGCCACAGAAGTTCAGCGCCCAGTCCAGCGCCGAGTCGCCACCGCCGACGATCACCAGGTTCTTGCCGGCGAATTGCGACGGGTTGCGCACCCGGTAGTGCACCTGCGAGCCCTCGTACTTGTCGATGCCCTCGACCTTCAGCGTGCGCGGCTGGAACGAGCCCACACCGCCGGCAATGAAGATGGTCTTGGTCAGGAACTGCGTGCCCTTGCTGGTGGCCACGAAGAAGCGACCGTCTTCCTGCTTCTCGACCGTCGTGACTTCCTGGCCCAGATGGAAGGTCGCGCCGAACGGCTCGATCTGCTTCATCAGGTTGTCCGTCAGCTCCTTGCCGGTGACCACCGGCAGGGCCGGAATGTCATAGATGGGCTTGTCCGGATAGAGCTCGATGCACTGGCCACCGGGGTAGGCCAGGGAGTCGATGATGTGGGCCTTGATTTCCAGCAGGCCCAGCTCGAACACCTGGAACAGGCCCACCGGGCCGGCGCCGACGATGACGGCATCGGTTTCGATCACGCCCGCGTGCGGGGCCGAGGTCGCTTCAGTCACTTGCTTTTCCATTCAATGAGAGGGGGTGCCGGCCTGCGGGCGGCGGAAGGACGCCAGATGCGTCGGTCAGCGGACCAGCTGATCGAGCTTGCCGGTCTTGTCCTTCCACTCCTCGGCGTCGGGGAGGGAGGCCTTGCGCTTGGTGATGCTGGGCCACTTCTTGGCCAGGTCCGCATTCAGCTTGATCATCATCTGCTGATCGCCGGGGACGTCTTCCTCCGGCATGATCGCGTTGACCGGGCACTCCGGAATGCAGACGGCGCAGTCGATGCACTCGTCGGGGTCGATGGCCAGGAAGTTCGGGCCTTCGCGGAAGCAATCGACGGGACAAACATCGACGCAGTCGGTGTATTTGCAGCGGATGCAGGCTTCGGTGACAACGTGGGTCATGAGCGGCTCTTGTAGTGGCTGGGCCCTTCAGACGGGCCTGAGGGGACGACCTAAAACGGCGGATTTTAATCGTTCAGGGTTTGTGCCAGCGTCTCGGGGGCGATGTTTGCGGGGATTTGCGTGGTTCCTTGACTGGTCATAGGGGTGTCAGCCCCTGCGCCCTCCTGGAAATCCGGGACCGCCGCAGCGCCGGCGCCCACCACCACCACCGTCGGGCGACCCCGGTGCAGCATGCCGGCGGCGGCCAGGTCCTGCACCTGATGGTCGCTGGACAGGGCGTCCGGGCAGCCGGCCCGGGAGACGACGCTCACCGGCGTGTCCGCCGGCCATCCGGCCCGCAGCAACTGCCGGGAGAGGCCCGCCAGCTGGCGTCCGGCCATGTAGAACACCTCGGTGTCCGCGGTGCGGGAGGCGCGCAGTTCGCCCTCCTGGGTCATGGCGGTGGTCAGGCTGACGCTGCGGCCCTGGCCGCGTCGGGTCAGGGGCCGGCTGGTCTGGGCCGCGGCGGCCAGGGCCGCCGTGACGCCGGGGACGATCTCCCAGGCGATGTCGGCTGCCGACAACGCCTGCAGCTCTTCCTCCAGCCGTCCGAAGACGCTGGCGTCGCCGCCCTTGAGCCGCACCACGACCGACGCCTGGCGTGCCTCGCGCACCAGCACCGCATTGATCGCGGTCTGCTTGGTGGAGTGGCAAAAACCCCGCTTGCCCACGTCCAGCCAGCGGGCCTGCGGCGCCAGTTCGCGCAGGGCCGGGTCGGTCAGCGCGTCGAACAGCACCACGTCCGCCTGCGCCAGGGCACGGGCCCCGCGCAGCGTGATGAGGTCGGCGGCCCCGGGGCCTGCACTCACAAAAATCACCTTGCCCATGTCGGTCCTTGCTCGTCGGTGCGGGGGCCGCCTCAGCGGACCAGCAGCGCGCCGCTGGTGCGGTTGCTGGTGGGGTCCACCACGATCAGGGCGCCGCCCACCCGGTTCTGTGCATAGGGCTGCAGCGGCAGCTCGGCCTGCAGTTCCACCGTCACATGGCCGATCTCGTTGACGTTGAGTTCGTGGGCTTCGGTCTCGGCCAGGGTCTGCACATCCAGGCGGTGCTCGATGGCCGTCAGGCGTGCCTGCACCCAGCGGTTGCCGTGCCGCACCCAGTACTTGCGGCCGACCACGGCGGCTTCGGTGTCCAGCCAGGCCAGCGTGGCCTGGAAGCTGCGAGTGGGCTGAGCCGCGCCGGGCGCCACGATCCAGTCGCCGCGGGACACATCGATCTGGCGGTCCAGCACCACACCGGCCGATTCGCCGGCCACGCAGGCCGTGACGGTCTCGCCGGCATGGCGCAGCGCGGCCACCACGGCGGTCTCGCCACTGGGCAGGATCTGCACCGTGTCCCCGGGCTGCACCTGGCCCTGGGCAATGCGACCCCACAGCGTGCGCGGCTGGTTGCCGGTGCCTTCGCCTTCACGGGCCACGTACTGCACCGGCAGCATCAGCTGGGCTTCCACGGTTTCCTGCACCGTCGGCAGACCTTCCAGCACCTGCAGCAGGGACGGGCCGTCATACCAGTCGGCTTCCAGCGGCTGGGTCACGTTGTCGCCGCGCAGGGCCGAGACCGGCACGATGGCCGTGACCTGGATGCCGGCGGCTTCGGCAAACGCCGTCAGCGCAGCGCTGACCTTGCGGAAGGCCACGCCCGGGTCGGCCGCCGCATCGATCTTGTTGATCGCAAACACGATGCTGGGCAGGCGCAGCAGATGGGCCAGCAGGCTGTGGCGACGGGTCTGCGGCAGCAGCGCCACCGTGTCGGCGGACAGGTCCAGCTTGGTCACGTCCACCAGCACCACGGCGGCATCGCTGCCGGCGGCGGCGGTCACCATGTTGCGCGTGTACTGCTCGTGGCCCGGTGCATCGGCAATGATGAACTTGCGCTGCTTGGTCGCGAAGTAGCGGTAGGCCACGTCGATGGTGATGCCCTGCTCACGCTCGGCCTCCAGGCCGTCGGTCAGCAGGCTCAGGTCGATCGGCTGGCCGGCGGCGCGCTTGGCCAGCGTGTCCAGCTGGTCGGCCAGGATGGCGCGGCTGTCAAACAGCAGGCGGCCGATCAGCGTGCTCTTGCCGTCGTCCACGCTGCCGGCGGTGAGAAAACGCAGCGCCCGGTGCGTGGTGTCGACATCCGACTGATGGATCTTGTGTGCGGTGGAAGTGGTCATAGCGGGTCCAAACTGGCGGAACGCGGCAACAGCCGGGCTCAGAAATAGCCTTCCTTCTTGCGGCGTTCCATGGAGGCGTCCGAAGTCCGGTCGTCCATGCGGGTGGCGCCGCGCTCGCTCACGGTCACGGTCAGCGTCTCGGCCACGATGTCGGTGGCATTGGCGGCCGGGCTTTCCACCGGGCAGGTGCAGGTCATGTCGCCGACCGTGCGGAAGCGCACCTGGGCGGTTTCGACCTGCTCGCCGGCTTCCGGCGGGGTGACCTCGGTCACCGGCACCAGCAGGCCCTTGCGGCGGATGACCTGGCGGTCATGGGCGTAATAGAGCGACGGCAGCGGAATGCCTTCGCGGGCGATGTAGAGCCACACATCCAGCTCGGTCCAGTTGCTGATGGGGAAGGCACGGAAGTGCTCGCCCGGACGGATGCGGGTGTTGAAGAGATTCCACAGCTCGGGGCGCTGCTCCTTGGGTTGCCACTGGCCGAAGCTGTCGCGGTGGCTGAAGATGCGCTCCTTGGCGCGGGCCTTCTCTTCATCGCGACGGGCGCCGCCGATCAGCACGTCGAAGCGGTGTTCCTCGATGGTCTCCAGCAGGGTGACCGTCTGGTGGCCGTTGCGCGACTCCAGCGGATGCGACAGGCGGATGGTGCCCTTGCGGATGGAGTCTTCCAGATGGCCCACCACCAGGCGCTCGCCCATTTCGGCGACGCGGCGGTCGCGGAACTCGATCACTTCGGGGAAGTTGTGGCCGGTGTCCACATGCACCAGCGGGAAGGGCAGCTTGCCCTTGAATTCCTGGCTGGGACCGGAGCCGCCGCGCGGGTCGGGCGACACGCGCTGTTTGAAGGCTTTTTCCGCCAGGCGCAGCACCACGCAGGAGTCCTTGCCGCCGGAGAACAGCAGGGCGGGGCGCTCGAAAGCGGCCGCCACTTCACGCAGGATGAAGATGGCCTCTTCTTCCAGATGATCCAGATGACGATGGTCCGCCAGCGGCAGCAGTTGTTCCAGGTTCACGGGGGCGTTCATGCCGGGGCTCCGGTGCGAGGGGAGGAAGACGGGAAGGACGAGGACGCGGAAGCGTCTGTGCCAGTGGCAGGGGCCGGTTCGCCGTGGGACTTGTGCAGCCCGCATTCCTTGGCGTCATCCGATTCCCACCACCAGCGGCCAGCGCGGAAGTCCTCACCCACCGAGATGGCACGGGTGCAGGGCGCGCAGCCGATGCTGGGCATGAAGTGGTCATGCAGCGGGTTGTAGGGCACGGCATGCTGCTGCACGTAGTGCCAGACATCCGCCCAGCTCCATTCCGCCAGCGGGTTGATCTTGGTGCGGCCCTGGCCGTCCGGCTCCTGGAACGGCACGTCCGCGCGGTTGTGGCTCTGCTCGCGGCGCAGGCCGGTGATCCAGGCCTGCTTGCCCGCCAGCATGCGGGACAGCGGCTCGAGCTTGCGCAGGCCGCAGCAGGCCTTGCGCAGCTCGATGCTGCGGTACATGGGGTCTTCGCCGTGGGTGCGTACGAAGTGCAGCACCTGCTCCTGCGGCGGGCGGAAGACCTCGACCTGGCGGCCGTAGCGCTGCTCGATGGCCGGGATCAGGGCCAGGGTTTCGGCATGCAGCCGGCCGGTGTCCAGCGTGGACAGGGCGATCGGCAAATCATGGCGGGCGATCAGGTCGGTGATGACCATGTCTTCCACGCCCAGCGAGGTGGACTGCACCGCCGCGGGTCCGAATTCTTCGGCGACCTGTCGCAGCACCTCGATCGTGCGGGCCAGGCGTTCCTCGAAGCCGTCGGTGGCACGGGCGTAGAGGCTGATGGCGCTGCCGTTGGGCTGTGCCGGGCCTGCCGGGGCGGCGCCCGGCAAGGCCGATGCAGTACCCGGCAGAGCCGAGGACTCGGGCAGCGAGGAAGCCGTGTTCATCGTCATGGTGCGGCTCAGGCGTCCGTGCGGGCAAACGCCGGGCGGTGGTCCACCACGTCGCCCTGGTAGTGGCCCGGGAAAAACCCCAGCGCGCGTTCAGCGGCGGCCTGGTTCTGGTCCGCGCGCAACTGCACCGCATCGACGCCGCAGCGTTGCAGCAGCGGCATCATGTCCACCAGCACTTCGCCGATGGCGCGGATCTCGCCGGTGAAGCGATGGCGCACCCGCAGCAGGCGGGCCTGGGTGTAGGCGCGGCCGTCCACCCACTTGGGGAACTGCACCACCACCAGCGCCAGGCGCGGCAGGTCGGCGGCCAGATCGGCCACGTCCGCATCGTTGGGCAGCAGCACGCCGGTGGCCAGGCCCGCGGGCCAGGTGTCGCGCACGGCGTGCCACTGCTCCAGCGTCAGCAGCTTGTGATCGGCAGCCGCCGGATGCGGCTGGGGACCGTCCTCACCGGCGCACAGGTGCCAGGGGTCTTGGGCTTTGGAAACGAACTTCATGGCGGTGGCGGCGGTCAGTGGGCGGCGGTGGTGCGGCGGATGGCGTTGGCGGCCTGCTTGAAGGCGTCCAGGCCGATGCGGCGCACCGTGGCGATGAAGCGTTCGCCAGCCTGGCGTTCGCGGCGGTAGGTGGCGATCACGGCTTCGACGGCATCGGCCGCCTCATCGGCCGCGAAGGACGGGCCGATGACCTTGCCGGCGACCGACGGACCCGACAGCGTCGAGCCGTCCGAGCCGCCCAGGGTGATCTGGTACCACTCGGTACCGTCCTTGTCCACGCCCAGCACGCCGATGTGGCCGCTGTGGTGGTGGCCGCAGCTGTTGATGCAGCCGCTGATGTGCAGGTCGATGTCGCCGATGTCCCAAAGTTCGTCCAGATCCTGGAAGCGCTCGGTGATCTCCTGCGCCAGCGGAATCGAGCGGGCATTGGCCAGGGCGCAGAAGTCGCCCCCCGGGCAGGTGATCATGTCGGTCAGCAGGCCGATGTTGGGGGTGGCAAAACCGTGGGCCTTGGCGGCGGCATACAGCGCGGGCAGGTCGCTTTCGCGGACCCAGGGCAGCAGCAGGTTCTGGTCGTGGCTGACGCGCAGTTCGCCGTGGCTGAACTGGTCGGACAGGTCGGCGGCGGCGTCCATCTGGGCGTCAGTCGCATCGCCCGGCGGCAGGCCCACGCGCTTGAGCGAGAGCGTCACCGACCGGTAGCCGCTCACCCGGTGGGGCAGCACGTTGCGCTCCAGCCAGCGGCGGTAGGCGGCATCGGCGCCGGCGAAGATGTCGGTGGACGGGGCGGGCGACACGCCTGCCGGCGTCACGAAGCTGGCGGCCACGCGGGCCAGTTCCGCATCGGGAATGATCTGCTCGTGACCGCCCTCGTCGGTGTCCAGGATCTGCTGGTATTCGGCATTCACCGCATCGAAGAAGGCCTGGCCCTCGGCCTTGACCAGAATCTTGATGCGCGCCTTGTACATGTTGTCCCGGCGGCCAAAGCGGTTGTAGACCCGCACGATGGCTTCGAGGTACACGAGGATGTGATTCCACGGCACGAAGGCATTGATCTCCTGGCCGATGACCGGCGTGCGGCCCATGCCGCCGCCCACCAGCACCTGGAAGCCCACCTCGCCGGCGTCGTTCTTGCGCAACTGCAGGCCGATGTCATGCCAGGCAATGGCGGCACGGTCTTCGGCGGCGCCGGAGATGGCGATCTTGAACTTGCGCGGCAGGAAGGCGAATTCCGGATGCAGCGTGCTCCACTGGCGCAGCACTTCGGCGTAGGGGCGCGGGTCCACCAGCTCGTCGGCGGCCACCCCGGCGGTCACGTCGCTGGTGATGTTGCGGATGCAGTTGCCGCTGGTCTGGATGCCGTGCATGTCCACGTCGGCCAGCAGGTCCATCACGTCCGCGCCCTGGGCGAGCGGAATCCAGTTGAACTGCAGGTTCTGGCGGGTGGTGAAGTGGCCATAGCCGCGGTCGTACTCGCGGGCGATGCGGGCCAGTTGCCGCATCTGGCGGCTGTCCATCACCCCATAGGGCACGGCGATGCGCAGCATCGGTGCATGCCGCTGGATGTACCAGCCGTTTTGCAGACGCAGCGCACGGAAGTCGTCGTCAGGCAGCTGGCCCGCCAGATGGCGTTCGAGCTGGTCACGAAACTGGGCCGCACGGGCGCGGACGAACTGGCGGTCGAAATCGGTATAGGCGTACATGGCAGCGATGTCAGCGCCGGCCTGGGTTCAGCCCGCCGCGTCGTACTGACACCGCGGCTGGCCCAGGGCTGGCCGGGAGTAGAGACTCTATGAACGGTTTATATATATGGGAACTACAAAATCGTAGATTGCTTATTCTTGAATAAGCATATGAAGGATTCTGCAAAGGCGTCCTCAGTCCGTGGCCAGGCGGGTCAGTGCCTGCACCTGCGACTGGATGCGCTCGGGGACTGGGACCTCTCCCGCCAGCATGGCGCGGATGAGCGCAGCGTTCTCCGCCGGCTCGCAGGCGCTGGACAGGGGCACGTCCAGGTCCTCGTTGGGATCGGGCTGGAGATCCCACACTTGTCCATCCGCGAAGCCTTGCAGGTGGGCCTTGCGGCGCAGATGCAAATAGGCCTCGCCTTCGCTGGCCCGCATCAGCAGCGCGCGGCTGCCGCCCTGGCACAGCAGCGGCAGCGCTTGCGCCATGCTGTCCACATATTCGGGATGGGTGACGGCCACCACCCGGACGCTGCGGCCCGGCGCCGGGTCGAGCAGCTTGCCCAGGCTGTGGCTGCTGTTGCGCAGGCCCATGCGGGGGCGCAGCGCCATCAGGGCGTCCAGGCCGGGATTCAGCCGGGCGAGCGGCAGTACCGCCGGCCGCCGGGCGGCCAGTTGGGCCTGGGCAGCCGCCAGCGAATCCGCGGCGCTCAGGTCCAGGGCGTCCAGCAGCTCGAAGGGGCTGATGCGGCTGTCGAAGTCGTGACGGCCGTGGATGAGCACCGGAATGCCGGACTGCACCAGCAGCAGCGCCACCAGCGGCATCAGGTTGGCCTGCTTGCGGGCGCCATTGAAGGCTGGCAGCAGCACCAGGCGGGGGCCGGGCGGCACGTCCAGCCGGGCCGTGCGGGCCTGCATGGCGGCTTCGAAGCCCAGCAGCTCATCCAGGCTCTCGCCCTTGATGCGCATGGCGATCAGCAGGGCACCCAGCTCCAGGTCCGGCACCTGGCCGTCGAGCATGCGTCCGAACAGGTCCTGCGCCTGGTCGCGGGTGAGGTCTCGGGCGCCGCGAGTACCGCGGCCAATCTCTTTCAGGAGTGGCGCAAAATCCATGCGCTGGAGTCTAGTCCACCGCTACGGGCGAGACCGCCGTTGACGTCGCGCTCGGTGGCGGTGGCGCACGCCGCTCGCGAGCCCACTGCGCCAGCGCCGCCATCGGCATCGGTTTGCCGATCAGATACCCCTGCAGCACCTCGCAGCGATGGCCCAGCAGCCACTGGGCCTGGGCCTGGGTCTCGACGCCTTCGGCCACGCAGATCATGCCCAGTTGCCGGCCCAGGTCCAGCATGGTGCGGGCCAGCAACTGGCCATGCGGGCTGTCCAGACCGCGGATGAAGCTGCGGTCCAGTTTCAGGGTGCGGGCGGGCAAGGTCTGCAGGCGGGCGAAGGAGGAATAACCCGTCCCGAAATCATCGATGGCCATCTCGAAGCCTTCGGCCGACAGCCGCTCCACCTGATCCGGCGCATGGCTGTCGGTGTTCATGATGGCGGATTCGGTGATCTCCAGTTCCAGGTCGGCGGGGGTCAGTCCGGCCGCACGCACATGGGTCAGCAGATGCTGGGTGAGCAGCGGATCGGCCAGTTGCTGGGCGGACAGGTTGATCGCGACCGTCGGCACCGCAATGCCCTGGCGGCGCAGGGCCACCAGGTCGCGGCAGGCATGCGCCATCACCGACAGGCCCAGGGCGCCGATGAGGCCGGACGATTCGGCCAGCGGAATGAAGACATCGGGCGGAATCGGGCCCAGCGTCGGATGGGTCCAGCGGGCCAGCGCTTCCAGGCTGTGCAACTGGCCGCTGGCGGTCACCAGCGGTTGATAGGCCACATGCAGCTCGTCCCGCGCCAGGGCGCTGCGCAGGTCCATGCGCAGGCGGTAGTCCTGCTGGCGGGCCTGGTCGAGGCTGGTGTCGAAGGCGGCCGCCTGATGGCGCCCGCGCCGCTTGGCCTCATACATGGCGATGTCGGCACGGCGCTGGGCTTCCGAGGCGGACACGACCTCCGCATCCAGCCTCGCCACGCCGACGCTGCCGCCCACCTTCAGGAACAAGCGATGGGCGGCGACCGGCGCTTCCAGCGCATCAAACACCGACTTCACCACCGCATCGAAACTGCGCAGCGGCGAGCCGGTGACGAGGATGCCGAATTCATCGCCACCCAGCCGGGCCACCTGGCCGTCGTTGCGGAAGGCATTGCGCAGGCGTCCGCCGACGGCCACGATCACCGCGTCGCCGACCGGATGGCCGTGCTGGTCGTTGATGCTCTTGAAGCCGTCGAGGTCGAGATAGAGGATCCAGCCATCCCGCGGCTGTTGTTGCAGCGCTTCTTCGATGATCTCGTCGAAGGCGCCGCGGTTGAGCAGGCCGGTCAGCGGGTCGCTGCTGGCGGCACGGCGCAGGCGCTGCTCGGTCTCGCGCAGCTGGTGGCGCTGGCGCCGGGAGCTGAGCAGCCAGACCATCATGCCGACCAGTTGGGCGCCCAGCAGCACGCTGAGATCGCGGCCCAGGTCTTCATAGACGCTGGCGGCGTTCAGGCGCAGTTGCAGGGACACGTCCGCCTCGGTGGTCGAGCGCACTTCCACGCAGCTGTCCCAGGGGCTGCTGGTGCAACTGGGCCGGGGTACGACCTGGCCGGTTTCCCGGCTGCAGGTCACGCCGCGGCAGAGGGTGAGGGTGGAGAGGGTGTCGTAATGGGCGAGGGCGTCCCGCAGGCTGCCGGGACGCTCGGATTCGGCCACCGGGGTGACTCGCTCGAGCAGCGCATGACCAATGCCCTCGGCCTGACGGCTGAGCTCCACCATGCCGAAGTGCAGGTTGATCAGGCACAGCAGCAGGCCGGCGACGGCCGTGGTGACGGAGAACTGGAGCCAGTGGCCCTTCTCCGTGGAGGGCACACCCGTTGCGTTGGTCGGCATGGATGAGCGGTGCGCGCGCCGGACATCGGCACGTATTCCGCATCATCGGCGGCGCTGGGGGGCTCCGCAACGGGCCTTCGTCAGGGGCCGGGAGCGCCGTGCGAGCAATTCACGAAAAGTTTGACTGTTACCCGGTTCGGGCCACTGGCTCAGGCAGCTGGCTCAGGCGGGTCGATGGAGGCGCCTGGCGGCGCCCCCAGTCGAGGAGCGTCAAACAGCCAGGCTCTCCAGCGCGGCCTTGATGGCCGGCGAGGCGGGCGAGGTGGGCGAGGAGGGCGCCTCGGCGCTGCTGCCCGCACTGGTCGAGCGGCCCTGTGCCAGTTGGCCAAACAGGTCGCGCGGATCGTCCATGGCGGGGATCAGCGACAGCGGCTGGCCGATGCCCAGCGCCAGCGACTGTTCGTTCAGCCAGCGCAGGGTCGAGAAGTCTTCCAGCGCGAAGCCGACCGAGTCGAACACGGTGACCTCTTCCTGCGAGGTCCGGCCCGGCACTTCGCCGCTGAGCACGCGGTGCAGCTCGGTGACCTGGAAGTCGGCCGGCATCTGCTGCAGATCGCCTTCGATGCGGGTCTGCGGTTCGAATTCGACCACCACACGCGCCTGGGCCAGCACGTCGGCATGCAGCTCGGTCTTGCCGGGGCAGTCACCACCCACGCCGTTGATGTGCATGCCCGGTTCCAGCATGTCGGGCGTGAGGATGGTGGCGTTGCGCTTGTCGGCGGTGACGGTGGTGACGATGTCGGCGCCGCGGACCGCTTCGGCGGTGCTCTGGCAACGGACCAGGCGCAGGCCGGGGATGGCACGCAGATTGCGTTCCAGCTTGTCGGTGGCGGCGGGATCGATGTCGTAGAGACGGATTTCCTGGATGCCCAGCAGGTGGTGGAAGGCCATGGCCTGGAACTCGCTTTGGGCGCCGTTGCCGATCAGTGCCATCACGCGGGCATCTTTGCGTGCCATGTGCTGGGCGGCCAGGGCCGAGGTGGCGGCGGTCCGCAGGGCGGTGCTGAGGGTGAGTTCGGAGAGCAGGTCCGGCGTGCCGGTGGCCACGTCGGCGAGCACGCCGAAAGCCATCACGGTGGGCAGACCCACCTGGTGGTTTTTGGGGTGGCCGTTGACGTATTTGAAGCTGTAGAGCTGGCCATCCGAGATGGGCATCAGCTCGATCACTCCGTCGGTGGAGTGATGCGCCACGCGGGCGCTCTTGTCGAAGGCGGCCCAGCGGCTGTAGTCCTGGGCGATGGCCTGCGCCAGCTGGCCAAGCGTGGTGGCCAGGCTGTGGTGGTGGACGATGCGGGCAACGTCTCGGGGTGTGAGCAATCGGGTCATGGGCAAACACGGGAAGTGGCGATGGGTTGAATCTTGAAGACCCGGGATGCCAACCGGAAGGCAGAATCCTGCGCAAGAATGCGAAGAGATTGCGCAATTCGTCAGAGAGAATTGGCGTTTTGAAGGGAACTAGGGGTTATCCCGGGCGTCTGCCGCGCGGACGCCCCAACTTGGGACTACAGCCACATGGACACGCTGGATCACCAACTCATTGCCTTGCTGAGGCAGAACGCGCGGGAGAGCATTGCCGCGCTGGCGCACAAGCTCAAGGTGTCGCGGGGCACCGTGACCAACCGTCTGGACAAGCTGGAGTCCAGCGGCCAGATCGTGGGCTACACGGTGCGGCTGCGGGCGGATGTGGCGCCCAAGCAGATCACGGCGTGGATGAGCATTGCCGTGGAGGGCAACCGCACGCGGGAGGTGGTGGGCATCCTGCTGGGGGAGCCGGGGGTGGTGGGTCTGTTCGACACCAACGGCCGCTGGGACCTGCTGGCGGAGCTGCGGGCTGACACGCTCAATGAGCTGGCGGACATCCTGGAGCGGGTGCGGCTCATCAAGGGCATTGGCGCGACCGAGACCAGCATCCATTTGCAGACCTACAAGCTGCCGTGAGCGGGGAGCGTCCGCTCAGGGCTGGGGCGCGGAGGCAGCCTCGTCGTCGGGGACAAACTGCCCATCCCGCAGCACCAGACGCTGTCGCACGATGCGCGGTTCCGGCCGAGGGCAGGGGCCTTCGTTGAAGCGCAGCACCACTTCCACCCGGGGGCCGGTGCCGGGGCTCAGCACGCTCAGTCCGGTCGCCTGGGGCGCCGCGCCGGAGCCGCAGGCCAGGGGGCCGGCCTTGTCCTTGAAGCCTTCATTCAAGGCCACGCGCAGCTCGCGAGGTCCCGCGTCACGGGTCGGGGACACGCCCGGATCCACCACCAGTCGCTCGCTGCGGGTTTCCAGTCCGGCGGACACATCCAGGCGGCGGCTGCGCAGCGCCCACTGATCGTCGGTGAGCTGCACCATCTGCAGGTCCTCGGCGCCAGCGCCGGGTGCGCCCTCCATCAGCAGTCGGCCGCGGGCCCGCAGTTGCCAGCGCCCCCGCTCATCGGCGGCGAAGAGCGCGGCGCCCAGCGCCGGCACGCAGGCCTGGCACTGGAACTGTTCACGCGGGCCGGGGGTGAGCTGGTAGACCACCATCAGCTGGTCGGTGCTCTGTTCCTTGTAGCGTTGACGCCAGACTTCGGTCACGGTGGCGCGCACGGTCACGCGGGAGCCTCCGCCGAAGAAGTCATTCACACGTCGGTCCTGCCAGACGGGGCCGCCGTAGACCATCTTGCGTGCGGTGGCCATGTCGGGGGGCGGATCCACGGGCACCGGGATCTGGGCGCGGGCCGACAGCGGCGTCCACAGCAGCACCCATAGCAGTGCCCACAGTAGCGCGAGCAGCGTCAGCTGGGCCTGCGTGGTGGGGGGCCATGGCCTGTGCTGCGAGTCCTGGGTTCTCGCCGGAATGGGCGAGTGGTGCAGCGGGGCGGGCATGGATCGGGCGTTGGGCGGTGGGCTCACGGGAGGGCAGTATCGGGTATGACAATGGGCAGGGCATCGGGTAGGACATCGGGCATGACATCGGGTATGACATTGGGCATGACCTGTGATGCCTGCGGGGGGACGGCATCGCGGGTACAGTGGCAGCCACCTTCAAGACCCGTGGGGCCGTCATGCGGCCCTGGAGACGACCGCATGACGGCCCCAGTGATCCGCAGCCTGCTCGAGACCGACCTCTACAAGTTCACCATGTGGCAGGCCATGCTGCATCGGCATTCGGAGGCACAGGCCGAATACCGGTTTGCATGCCGCAACACGCCGCAGTACCCGCTGGCGGATCTGGTGGGGGATTTGTCCCGGGAGCTGGACCATCTGTGCTCGCTGAGCTTTGCGGCGGACGAACTGGCGTATCTGCGCACGCTGCGTTTCATGAAGTCGGACTTCATCGACTTCCTGCGCATCTTCCGCTTCCAGCGCGACTTCGTTTCCATTCAGCCGGACGGTGACCGGTTGGAGATCGTGGTGCGGGGCCCGCAGGTCCATGTGATGGGCTTCGAGATTTTCCTGCTGGCGATGGTCAACGAGCTGTACTTCCGCCGTTTCGACCCGGTGCCGGCGCTGGCCGAGGGCCGCCGCCGCCTGCACGACAAGATTGAACTGCTGCGCGCCTTCGAGCGTGACGAGCCTCCGCGCCGCCACCCGTTCCAATTCTTCGACTTTGGCCTGCGCCGCCGCTTCTCGGGCGACTGGCACCGCGAAGTGCTCACGACGCTCAAGACTGAGCTGCCCACGCTGTTCCGCGGCACCTCCAACGTGCTGCTGGCCAAGGAACTGGGACTGGTGCCCATCGGCACGATGGCCCACGAATACCTGCAGAGTTACCAGGCCACCGGCGTGCGCCTGCGGGACCACCAGAAGGCCGCGCTGGAGGACTGGGTGCAGGAATACCGGGGGGACCTGGGCATTGCGCTGACCGACGTCATCGGCATGGATGCTTTCCTGGCCGACTTCGACCTGTACTTCGCCAAGCTCTTCGACGGCCTTCGACACGACTCGGGCGATCCGGTCGTCTGGGGCGAAAAGGCCCTGGCCCACTACGAGAAGCTGCGCATCGACGCGCACACCAAGCGCCTGGTGTTCTCCGATGCCCTGGACATGCCCAAGGCGCTCTCGCTCTACCGCCACTTCGCTGACCGCGTCCAGCTGGGCTTTGGCATTGGCACCAAGCTGAGCAACGACATGGGCCTGCAGACCTTGAACATCGTGGTCAAGCTGACCCATGTCAACGGCCAGCCGGTGGCCAAGCTCTCGGACAGCCCGGGCAAGACCATGTGCGAGGACCAGACCTTCCTGGCCTACCTGCGACAGGTGTTCAACGTCACGCCCGTCTAAGCCGACGCCGCGCGGCCCCCTGCACAAACGGACGCGCCCGGCGGCCATCGGCTCACCGGACTGTCCCTCAGCGTTTCCTTCAGACGACTCGCAAGAGCACCCTGGGGTTAGTCAGGGTGCCACTGCCGTCATCCGATGCTGCGCGGGCCCGGCCAGCAGGGGCGTGTGGCGGGTATGAACCCAGTCGTCATGCCCGGCTCCGTAGTAGGGCGACAGCGGATGCCCGCTCTGACCGCCGGGCATCGACAACCAGCCGTTCTCCTCCCGGCCTGGCGACACGACCAGGCGCTGCGACTGTCCGAAGGCGGGACCGGCCACGTGTGGCATGTTGGTATCGCCGCTTTGCGGGGCAGACGGCATGTCCAGCCAACGCGACAGCGGCGGAATGGCCTTGGCCAGCACATGCTGGATGCGGCTCGAGTTCTGGCGCCCCCAGGTGGCTTGCGCCATCGGCCCGTCCGCGGACATCTCCTTGGCGGCGGCATCCAGCTGTGCCAGCAGCAGCGCGTCCCAGCTCGCATAGTCGACGGGCAGCAGATGGGCGGGCTGCTGCTCCAGGGCCTGGACGGCTGAATATTCGAACTGATTGCGCCACCGAATGCGTTGCTTCTCGTCGTCCTGCCGCTCGCCCAGGAAGGGCCTCGTCCACGACAGCCACAGTACGTTGAGCGTATTGAGGCGTGCCGTTCGCACCAGCCGGTAGGCCACCTGATCCGCATCTGCCCGCCCATTCCACTGGGCCAGCAGCTGTGCCAGGGCCGCGCGGTCCGGATGGTTCTTCAGCAGCGTCTGGAACCGGTTCGACCAGGTCCGCATGAAGCGGGCCTCATCGTCCAGATGGATCTCACCGATGCTGTTTTCGTCGTGCCGGGGCCGCTCCGACAGCCGATCCCGAATCTGCTGGGCGCGGGCCCCGAGATCAAAGCCGCCGTCCCCGAGCCGCTCGGCAAGTTCACCACCGAGTTGACGGCTGTTGGCGGTCCAGAGCTGACCCTGTGCGGGCGACAGGACCTGCGGATATTCCTCGGGCTTGAGCCAGGTGTGACGCATCTGCGCGACCTCTGCCAGCCGGCCTTGCGTGGCCTCGATGCCCCGCTGCGACCAAAGTCGCCCGGCGATGGTCCAGCCGATCTGACCTTCCCGATCGGCCGCCATCAGATTTTGATGGGGCATGCCGGCACGCTGCGCCACGGACAGCGCATCGCTGACATGGCGAGCCTTCAGCATGTCGTCCAGCACCAGGGAATAGGCCTCGCCTTCATGGGCGACCCAATGCAGCGCGAAGCGGCGCTTGTCCTCGGTGACCACCACGGGCGCGCCCTCGAGCTCTTCCACCACAAATGACTGCGCGGCCCCTTTATGGACCTGAAGCACTTCGTCATGCCGAGTGAGCTTTGCGTCGGCGGGCACCTCCACCCAATCAAACCACTGTCCATAGGCATTGGTGAAGCCCCAGGCCACATGCCCGTTGCTCCCGACGATCAAAGCGGGGAGACCGGGCAGTGTCACGCCAGCGGCACGAACCGCACCATCCCCTTTCCCGAACTGAAACTGTGCCCGAAACCAGATGCTGGGCACCCCGAGTCCGAGATGCATGTCATCGGCCAGGATGGCCCCCCCATGAACCGTGCGACTACCTGCCACGGCCCAGTTATTACTCCCCACCACTTGCGGCTCATCAAGCGCAGCCACCTCAGAAGTGCGCGCATCACACCCACAGCAGTCCTGGCTATTTGGAAAGGGGTGACCCGGGGCCTGTTTGCGGAAGTTAAGAAGGGAATGGCCGGCGAAGCCGGACAGGAATGACATGGAGCAAACAGGCCCCGGGTCACCCCTTTCCGCGCTGGCCACCAAAGGGGGCGCATCCCCCCGCACCACCTGTCCCCCGGTCGCCAGATCAGTGGCAGGAGACTTCTTCCTCCCCACCCTCAGATCCAGATCAGACGCACTTGGCAAGACGGGCGCCGCCACTTGGCTTCCATCCAGCGGAGCATCCCACCGCCCCCCGCGCGGATAGAGCCATTGGTACATCACATCTCCGGCTTTCTCCCGCACCAGCACCCGCTCCAACCCCGCTTCGAAGCTATTGGACTGCAGCATGAAGTACATCTCGGAGATGACCAGCAGCGAATCCACGGGCGTCCAGTCTTGCGGCGTGGCTCGGAGCAACAGGTATTGCCACCCCCGCACGGGCAGGGCGTGGAGCCCGGCGTTGACCCCGTCGGTGTAGGCTTGAAGGAGGGCTTGCTCGTGCGGAGGCAGGGACTGAAAGCGCTCCGTCAACCGCGCCCGCAGCCGATGGACCCGCCGCTGACGATCCCGCTCCAGCGCCTTCTCTCCGAACAGCGCGGACAGTTCCCCAGCGGCGGACCGCCGCGTGAGGTCCATCTCGAAGAAGCGTTCCTGCGCATGCACCCATCCCAGCCCGCGGGCCAGGTCCAGCCGATTGTCCCCGGCCAGGGTCACTGTCCCCCGCTCATCCCGAGAGATCTCCAGCGACTGCCGTACCCCTGGCAGCTCAAGCGTGCCATCCAACTGCGGCAAGCTGCCCCGGATCAGCAGCCACACCGCCACCCCGGCCAGCAACACCAGCGCCAGCACCCCGGCCAAACTACGCAGCGCCCAACGTCCCCACGGGCGCTTAGACGGTTCATTCATGGACTTGTTTTCCTGAATCGAATGGATGCCGCATTGTTGCTCGACCTCAGCGTCCGGCTGCCTCACAGCGCCTTCACACCGCTCCCATAGAATCGCCCGCCATGTCCTGTGCCCCTGTCTCTCCCGGTCCGCGCCCGTGGCTCCAGCGCGCGGTGGCTGCGCTCTGCGTGCTGGTCCTCTCCGCCTGCGCCGTCCTGCCGACGACGACGACGCCGCCCCCCACCGTCCCCCCGGTCGTGCAGACCCCGGTCGAAACCGAACTGCCCGCCCCCATCACGCCCAAACCCGCGCCCAAGCCCCCCCGCGTCGGGCTGGCGCTTGGCGGCGGTGCCGCCCGCGGGTTCGCGCATGTGGGGGTCATCCAGGTGCTGGAAGAGCAGGGCATCAAGGTCGACCTCGTGGCCGGCACCTCGGCCGGCAGCCTCGTCGGCGCGCTTTACGCCTCCGGCCGCAATGGCCGCGAGCTGGCCACCCTGGCCGAGACCATGGACGAAGGTGCCATCACCGACTGGACCTTCCCCATGCGCGGCCTGATCCGGGGTGAAGCGCTCGCCCGATTCATCCGCGACAAGACCGGCAACCGCTCCATCGAGCAACTGCCCGTCCCGCTGGGCATCGTCGCCACCGACCTGGGCGACGGCACGCCCATCATGTTCCGCCAGGGCGATGTGGGCACGGCCGTGCGCGCGTCCAGCGCCGTGCCGGCGGTCTTCCAGCCGGTCAAGATCGGCACCCGTGAGTATGTCGACGGCGGCCTCGTCGCCCCGGTGCCCGTGCGCTACGCCCGGCAGATGGGCGCGGACGTTGTGATTGCGGTGGACATCAGCGAGCCGCCCGACCCCAAGGTGCCAGGGGATGCGATGCGCATGCTGCTGCAGACCTTCTCCATCATGGGCCGGTCGATCAGCCAGTATGAGCTCAAGGAGGCGGACGTGGTGCTGCGTCCGCGTCTGGATGGTTTCAGTGGCTCGGACTTCACCGTTCGGCGCCGTGCCATCCAGGTGGGCCGCGAGGCCGCCACCGCGATGTTGCCGCAGATCCGCCGGACGATTGCGGCCAAGACGCGCTGAAGCGGCGAAGGCCGCTGGCTCAATGACGGCGGCGTAAAGCCGCTCAGAGCCGCTCGCCCCGCTCCGACGCCTCGATCAGCCGCTGCAGCCGCGCGGCCTGCGTCTCGGCCTTCTTCGCGCTCAGCACATGCCAGATGCTGCTGCGCTGATAACTCGGCGCCTGCGCCCGGAAGAAGGCCCATGCCGCCGGATGATGGCGGAACGTCACCTCCTGCGTGGGCGTCAGTTCGATCTCTTCCTGCTCATGCGCATAGACCTTGGTGCGCGCATCGGTGCGCCGCTCGAAGGCCGCCAGGCCGGCCGGTTTCACCCGGCCCTCCGCCATCAGCGCTTCTATCTTCGCCACATTCACCGCGCTCCAGATCGAGCCGGCCTTGCGGGGCGTGAAGCGGATCTTGTAGGACTTGTCGTCGATCCGGGTCCGCACGCCATCAATCCAGCCATGGCACAAGGCTTCGTCCACCGATTCCGGCCAGTCCATGCTGGGCAGGCCGGTGCCGCGCTTGTAGAAACCCACCACCACATCGGTGGCGGTCGACGCATGCAGGTCCAGCCATTGACGGAAGTCCTCTGCAGTCGGAAAAAATACGGGGGTGCGGGTCGCCATGGGCCGCAAGTATGCGCTGCTTCGGAACCGTCGGGCCTGGATCACCGATTGCCCCGCTGAAGTGGCGCATGCGTGACTCAGGCATGCCGCTTGCCTGCAATGTCGTACACGTACGAACACCAACGACCGGACGCCGACACCCGCACAACTGAGGGTTCAAGAGGATTCAAACCTCACGGTAAACCGGTTTAACGTACAGCGACACCAACGTTGTCATCCTGTTGGCAGGACATTGGTACGAGTCAAGGGAGAAGATTCTGGACACGAAACAACACGAAGAGCGCACGACCACGCGTCTGCGCCGCGGCCCGGCCGAGATGGCGGCCCTCAAGCGCGAAATGATGGAGCGTGCGCGCAAGATCTATCGCGAAGAAGGCGTGGAGGCCTTAAGCATGCGCCGTCTGGCGCATGAGCTGGGCATTTCCACCATGGCCATCTACAGCTACTTCGCCAACAAGCAGGCCCTGCTGGACGGCTTGTGGATCGAGATTTTCGAGGCCCTCACGGCGGAGCTGCTCGATGCCTCCAGCGACCAGCGCGGTCCGCGCAAGGTGCTGGAAGCCCACGTCAGGCGGTCGATGGATTTCTGGGAGCGGCATCCGGAGCAGTTCCGGATGATCTATCTGTCCCAGAGCAGCGCCTCCCTGTCGGAGATTGGCGAGGCGCAGAAGCCGGTCTACAACCGGTTGCTGGGGCTGGTGCGTGAGCGGGTGGCTGCGTGCGCGCCGGACGGCGTGGAAGCGGATGAAACCCTTATTCGCCGCCAATGCGACTTGCTGACCACCAAGCTGATGGGCTACCTGGTGCTCACCATTGGATTGCAGCGCTATCCGCTGCACGATCGTGAGGCGTTGCGCGAGCAGATCGTGCAGGAGGTGGTGCGGGATGCGGTGGAGGGGCTGAGCGCAGGCGCCGCGTCATCCAGCCGGACCGAGGCCCAACTGAGCCCGACGAACTGACCCGGGCCCAAAAGAAAAGCCCAGCGGCGACGCTGGGCAGAGAAAAAAAAGCCCAGCGGCGACGCTGGGCTTGAAGGGCACTTGGGAAGCCTAGCTTCCTTGGGTACCGAGGAGACAAAGGGTACGGACCTCAGGCGGTGGCGCGCTTCGGAGCGCGGGCCGCGACCTGACCGGTCTTCAACGCCGTGTTGGTCACGGTGTTGACGTTGTTCTCGACGATCTCGCTGGCTTGCTTGACGGCTTTCTGAACGCTTTCATAAGCGTTGTTGGCGGCCGCCACAGCAGACTTCACCAATGCAACAGCATTTTCCGTGCCAGCCGGCGCGTTCTTGGTCACGTTCTCGACGGCGCTGCCGAATTTGTCTTGCGCATCGGCCACCTGGGCTTCGGCCAGCTTGCTGAATTCAGCGCTGGTGGAGGTGGCGATGTCGTACACATGGCGGCTGTAGGCCACGGCCTTTTCGGCGGTCGGCTGCAGCAGCGAGGCGTGCAGGGCCATCAGTTCTTGCGCGTCCTTCACGGACAGGGCGGCTTGAGTGGTTTCAGCCGCTTCGCTCAGGGCCGTCTTGGCGGTCTGGATGTTCAGTTCCGCCAGCTTTTCCCAGCTTTCAAAGACCTTGCCGGTGAGCCCGAACACAGCGTTGAGGTTGCTACGGTGGGCGGCCAGCAGTTGTTCAGCGGTCAGCATGCGAAATCTCCTAATGATGCGAGGGAATGCAGGGTTTGGGTGCACGATCAGCCACGTGAAATACGGCTGGCTGAAGGCCGGTTGCGAGCCCCATTCACTGCATGGTGCGCTGCAACATGGAATGAAGTATAGGGGCCTCAAAACAGATTGCAAGCTCTTTTTGTTGCACTGCACAAGACTGTTTGATGGCTTCTGGAATGGGCTCGTAAGGTCCACGGGCCGGGCCTTTGCGTACCCATGGGGAATGAAGATCCAGCGTCCCCAGTCGAATAGCCGGTCCACCCTTGCTGCGCAGCAGCATTCCCCTGCGGATGCGGCCGGATGCGCTCGGCGCTATGGTGCTGCTCATGCTCGCTTTTCACTATGACCATCTCACCCTGGCGCTGCCGCAAGGGCACCGGTTTCCGCAAAGCAAATACCAGATGCTGCGGGAGCGGCTGGAACGGGATCCGGGTGAGCTGCGGCTCCAGGTGGCCACGCCCGCCACGCGGGAGGAACTGCTGCTGGTCCATACCCCCGACTATGTGGATGCGGTGCTGCATGGCACCTTGAGTGCAGCCGCCCAGCGCGAGATCGGATTTCCCTGGGGGGAGAGCCTGCCGAGGCGCTCCCTCTTTTCGGTGGGGGCCACGGTCCACGCCGCACGTGCCGCACTGAAAGAGGGCGTGGCTGCCAGCCTCGCGGGCGGGACGCACCATGCCTATGCGGACAAGGGCAGCGGCTTTTGTGTGTTCAACGATGTGGCCGTGGCCGCGCGGCTCCTGCAGGGTGAGCACCACCGTGCGCATCCCGCCCAACCTGGACTGCAGGTGCTGGTCATTGATCTGGATGTGCATCAGGGCAATGGCACGGCCAGCATCTTCTCGGACGATCCCAGTGTGTTCACGCTGTCGCTGCACGGGGAGAAGAACTTCCCCTTCCGCAAGGAGGCCAGCGATCTGGATGTCGGCTTGCCCGACCATTGCGGGGACACGGTTTACCTGGAAGCGCTGGAAGATGCGCTGCAGCAGGTCTGGATGAGAACGGCGGCCCATCCGCCGGGCCTGGCCTTCTACCTGGCGGGGGCCGACCCTCATGAGGGGGACCGGCTGGGGCGGCTCAAGCTGAGCGCGCAGGGGCTGCATCAGCGCGATGACATGGTGCTGGAGGCACTGTACCGGCGCGGGATTCCGGTGGCGCTGAGCATGGCCGGGGGGTACGGAGAGGATCTATCGGTGACGGTGGATGTTCAGCAGCAGACGCTGCGGACGGCGGCGCAGTACTGGAAACGGTGGGGCCAAGCAAGGGCGCAGGCCTAAGCGCAGGCCTAGGCGCAAGCACGGCCGCCACCACAGCAGTCGCCACAGCGGCAACCCCTGTCGACGGGCCCTTCGGATCGCGCCGAGGGGACGTTAAAAGGAGCTACCTCCAGATGGGGTCAACCGAATGGGCATTGGCGGGCACTCAAGCGCAGTCACTGCTGGAGATGCCCGTTGATACCTGCTCTGCCCCCCGATCCGTGCCCAATGCACCTCGCCCAGGCGGCCCTGCTGCAGCCGCCCGCCCTCATTCAAGCCGCGCCCGGTCAGATGGGTGCTGCGGCCGCCATCACCCCGCTCGCCAACGTCGATGCGTTGTCAGACGGATCTCGAGTCAGGCTGCCCGCGCATCCAATGGTCCAGGTATCGACCCTCCGTCTGGCGCCAGGCGAGCGAGTCGTTGCCCCGGAGCGGCTGCTTTTGCGGCAGGCGCTGGTGCAGCAGGGGCAACTGATGATCGAGCCCCGCGGCGGGGGGCGTCCACAACGGTTGGAGGCCGGCCAGTGGGCGCTGGATGACGGACGCCAGACATGGTCTGCGGCGGATGGGGTCGGGGCCCAGGTGTTGGTGGTGCAGCACCTGAGACGGCCGGACCGGAGCGCGCTCGCCCCCGGCGCCCAGGCGAGCGTTGCACCGGGTGGCCCCCCGGTCAGAGATTCTCGCGCCAGTGCTCCTGGAGGGCCTCCCGTTCTCGCCGCGTCCGCGCAGACACCCCCCAGGCCCGCCGAAGGTCTATTCACCAGCGACTATGTCGGTGAGCCCATCACCATGCCCGACGGTCCCTTGCGGCTGCTGGTCAATCGCTATGTGATTCGCGAGGGGGCCAACCTGCCGTGGCACCTTCATCCCGAACAGCGTTACGCCTATGTCGAAAGCGGGTCGATCAGGGTGGAAGACGAGCGCGGCAACAGCCAGGTCTACGCGCCGGGCCAAACGCTGGTCGAGCAGCGGCAGGTCGTCCACCGCGGCATCAACCTGGGGCAGGGCGAGGTGTCGCTGCTGGTGTTTGACTATGTTCCCAGAGGTGTCCACACCAATACCGTCGTGCGGACTTCAGCGCCCTGAGCGAAGCAGGCTGGACGCCGCAGCCATGTAGCGCCCCATCGCAGCCGCTGCGGAGGTTCCCTAGGCGACAGCGCGCCAGGGCCTGGCAGTGGAAGAATCAGCGCCCATGAGCACCGACCGCCCCAGCCCTGAGCCCCGCAGCGCCTACGCCTGCTTCGTGCCGGTCCCCACCCGATGGATGGACAACGACCTCTACGGCCATCTCAACAACGTCGTCTACTACAGCCTGTTCGATACGGCGGTGAACCGCTACCTGATCGACCAGGGCGCGCTGGACATCCACCACGGAGCGGTCATCGGTCTCGTGGTGGAAACCCACTGCAACTTCTTTGCGTCGCTGGCCTTCCCGCAGCAGGTGGAAGCCGGCTTGCGCGTGGCGCGGCGGGGCCGGTCCAGCGTCCGGTATGACATCGCCCTGTTCGCCGAGGGCGAGGCGATGAGCGCGGCGGCCGGTCACTTCGTGCATGTGTATGTGGACCGCGGCACCCGCCGCCCGGTGGCGGAATTGCCACCCGCCTATCAACTGGCCCTCCGGCCCCTGGAGCGTTCATGAGTCTGCCGTCGCCTTCTTCCCCTTCCCCATTCACCCCTCCCACGCCCGAGCAGACCGCGGCCGTGGAAGCCGCCATCCAGACTCGCCATTCCATGCGGGCCTTCCTGCCCACCCCCGTCCCCCGCGAGACGCTGGAGCGCATCCTGCAGGTGGCCGCCCGCGCGCCGTCCGGCACCAACACCCAGCCCTGGCAGGTGCATGTGCTGACCGGCGCGTCGCGTGAACGCCTGGTGCAGCGCCTGCAGGCGGCCTACAACAACCCCGAGGAACTGGCGCAGCACGCCGAGGAATACGCCTACTACCCCAGCGAGTGGGTCTCCCCCTACATCGACCGCCGCCGCAAGGTGGGCTGGGACCTGTACGGCCTGCTGGGCATCACCAAGGGCGACAAGGCGCGGATGCATGCCCAGCATGGCCGCAACTACCGCTTCTTCGACGCCCCGGTCGGCCTGATGTTCACCATCGACCGCGTCATGCAGCAGGGCAGCTGGCTGGACTACGGCATGTTCCTGCAGAACGTCATGGTGGCGGCGCGGGCGCATGGCCTGCATACCTGCCCCCAGGCCGCGTTCACCCAGTTCCACCGACTGATTGCCGAGGAACTCAACCTCGGGCCGGAACAGATGCTGGTCTGCGGCATGGCCCTGGGGTATGCCGACCCGCAGGCGGTGGAGAACACGCTGGTCACCGAGCGGGAGCCGGTCAGCGGGTTTGTGCGCTTCCTCGATTGAGCGGCCCTGGCCCCGCGCCACGGCACAGGGCTTTGGTTGAGAATGGACCGAACGCCCTGCGACCCGTGGAGATCCGAGATGAGCAAACCCAAGGTGCTGGTGGCCGTCAACACGTTCAGCGACATCGTTGACCGGCTGCGTCCCCATTTCGATGTCGAGACCAACGAGACGGACCAGCCGCTGCCCTATGACGAGCTGATCCGCCGCCTCCAGGGCAAGGCCGGTGTCTATGTGAGCGGCAGCAACCGCATCGACGACGCGCTCCTGCAGGCCTGCCCCGACCTTCGGGCGGTCTGCACCATGGCCGTGGGCTACAACAACATCGACGTGCCCGCCTGCACCGCCCGTGGCGTGCTGGTGAGCAATGCGCCGGACGTGCTGACGGAGACCACCGCCGACTTCGGCTTCGCGCTGATGATGGCCACGGCCCGCCGCATCACCGAAAGCGAGCATTTCCTGCGCAGCGGCGCCTGGAAGCACTGGTCGGTGACGATGTTCGCCGGCGCGGATGTGCATGGCGCCACCCTGGGCGTGCTGGGCATGGGCCGCATCGGTGCGGCGATTGCACGCCGGGGGCACCTGGGCTTCGGCATGCCGGTGCTCTATCACAACCGCAGCCCGCTGCCGGCGGATCAGGAAGCGCCGCTGGGGGCGACCTGGGTGGAGAAAGACGAGCTGATGCGCCGGGCTGACCACCTGGTCATCGTCGTGCCCTACAGCCCGTCGTCCCACCATCTGGTGGCGGAACGAGACCTGGCGCTGATGAAACCGACGGCCACGCTGACCAACATCGCCCGTGGCGGCGTGGTGGACGATGCCGCCCTGGCCCGGGCCCTGAAGGCCGGCACGCTGGCGGCCGCGGGCCTGGACGTGTTCGAGGGCGAGCCGTCGGTGCATCCCGAACTGCTGACCTGCAGCAACGTGGTGCTGACGCCCCACATCGCCAGCGCCACCGTGGCCACGCGACGGGCGATGAGCAATCTGGCGGTGGACAACCTGATTGCCGCGCTGACCGGCGGCACGCCACCCACCGCACTCAACCCGGAAGTGCTCAAGCGCTGAGCTTGCGGAGGCTGAGACAATCCGCACATGACGTTTGTTGATGCCTTGATGCTGGGCCTGGTGGCCCTGTCCCTGATCACCCTGACCCTGCTGGTGCTGCTGCTGCGCCGCACCGCCGCCCCCGCGCAGGAGGCCGAGCCGGTGGCGCCGCTGATCCAGCAGTCCAGCGAGCGCCTGGACCGTTCCCTGCGCGACGAGCTCAACCGCGTGAACAGCGCGCTGCGCCAGGACACGCTGGCCACCCTGTCGCAGTTCCAGCAGTCGCTGCTGGCCCAGGGCGGCGACGTGGCCCGCACGCAGAATGAGCAGATCGACAGCTTCCGCGTCCAGCTTGGTCATCTGCAGCAGTCGCTGGCGCAGCAGGCGGCCACCGCCCGTGAAGCCCAGGACGCCGCCGCCGCCCGCCTGGGCAGCCTGCTGACCGAACAGCTGCAGGCCCTGGCGCAGCGCAACGAAGCCGGCCTGGCCGAAACCCGCCGCACGGTGGAGGCCCGGCTGCAGAGCATCCAGCAGGACAACGAAAAGAAGCTGGAGCAGATGCGGGCGACGGTGGATGAAAAACTGCACGCCACCCTGGAACAACGCCTGGGCGAGAGCTTCAAGCAGGTGGCCGAGCGCCTGGAGCAGGTCTACCGCGGCCTGGGCGAGATGCAGACCCTGGCGCGGGACGTGGGCTCGCTCAACCGCGTGCTGACCAATGTCAAGACGCGCGGCATCTTCGGCGAAGTGCAACTGGCGGGCCTGCTGGAGCAGGTCTTCACCCCGGAGCAGTACGCTTCCAACGTCGAGACGGTGCCGGGCACCGGGGCGCGGGTGGAGTTTGCACTCAAGCTGCCGGGCCAGCGGGACGACGGCCAGCCGCTGTGGCTGCCGATCGACGCCAAGTTTCCGCGTGAAGACTACGAGCGCCTGCTCGACGCCCAGGAGCGGGCCGATGCGCCGGCCGCCGACCAGGCCGGACGCGCCATCGAGACCCGGTTGCGCCTGGAAGCCAAGACCATCCGCGAAAAATACCTGGGCCCGCCGCACACCACCGACTTCGCCTTGCTGTTCCTGCCCACCGAAGGCCTGTATGCCGAGGCCCTTCGTCGCCCCGGCCTGACCGAATCCCTGCAGCGGGAATACAAGGTGATGCTGGTCGGCCCCACCACGCTGCTGGCGACGCTCTCCAGCCTGCAGATGGGCTTCCGCACCCTGGCCCTGGAAAAACGCTCGGCCGAAGTCTGGGAAGTGCTGTCCGCGGTGAAGACGGAATTCGGCAAGTTCGGCGAAGTGCTGGCCAAGACCAAGAAGAAGCTGGAAGAAGCCAGCAACACGATTGACGCCGCCGAGGTCCGCACCCGCGCCATGACGCGCCGCCTCAAGACGGTGGAAGCCTTGCCGGACGATCAGATGTCCCGCGTGCTGCAACTGGGCCAGGTGGACGAGGACCCGGCGGGATGACCGATCCCACCGCGCCGGATGGTCCCACCGCCTCGGGCGTCAGCCGGGCCTTTCCCGCGGTGATCGCCACGCTGATGGCGGTACATGCCTGCATGGCGGTGACGCGGGTCACCGCCAGCCTCTGGGTGCTGGATGGCGGCTACGGTGAATGGATCGTCGGCGTGCTGCAGAGCCTCTTCGCGGTGGCACCGGTGGGCCTGTCCCTGTGGGCCGGCCGGCTGGCGGACCGCCACGGATTCCACCGGCCGGTGGGCGTGGGCGTGCTCATGGGCTTCATTGGCGCCTTGCTGGCCTTGCTGGGCCAACGCTTGCATGCCCTCCCGCTGATCGCGCTGAGCTGCCTGCTGTGTGGCGGCGCGGTGGCGGTGGCAGCCGTGGCCATCCAGCGCGAGGCTGGCCTGATGGCGGCGGACCCGTCCCAGCTCAAACGCGTGTTCAGCTGGGTGGCGCTGGGGCCGGCGGTGTCGAATGCGGTCGCGCCCGTGGTGGCCGGCCTGCTGATGGACCACGCCGGATACGGCTGGTCGTTCGCGCTGGCGGTGCTGCTGCCGCTGCTGGCCTGGCATCTGGCCCTGCGGGTACCGCGCCACACGCCGGCCCCGGCGCGCACGGCCTCGGGCAAGCCGCGGCCGGCCTGGGACCTGTTGCGCGACCCCGCCTTGCGGCATCTGCTGATCATCAATGTGGCCATGTCGGCCTGCTGGGACGCCCACAGTTTTGTGGTGCCGGTCATCGGCCATGCCAAGGGCCTGTCCGCGTCGGGCATCGGCCTGGTGCTGGGCAGCTTCGCCGCCGCCGCCACGCTGGTGCGGCTGGCCATCGTCCGCTGGGCCCATCATCTCGACGAGATGAAGGCGCTGCGCTCGGCCATCACCATGGCCATGGGCATCCTGGTGATCTATGCCTGGCTGCCCGGGACCGCCGGCCTGATGGTGGGTTCGGCCATTCTCGGGACGGCGCTGGGCTCGGTGCAGCCCATGGTGCTGGCCAAGCTGCATCAGGTGACGCCCCCGGACCGGCACGGGCAGGCCCTGGGTCTGCGGGGGCTGGCGAGCAACGGTGCCACCGTGGCCATGCCCATGGGCTTTGGCATGCTCGCCACTGCGAGCGTGCCGTTTGCGCCGCTGTGGCTGATGGCGTCCATTCTCATCGGCGCGCAGTGGAGTGCGCGCAAGGTGATGCGGTTGCCGCTGCGTTGATTCGCTTTGCGCCATTGCTCATGCCATTCATTCATTTGCGCAAATGAAGGGCTGTGCATTCATTGCCACAGCCCGGTGTGACACGAGTGCGCATTCGCCGCTGATGCGCCGCCCTTTTGCAGACCCTGGCATGCCGACTGAATAGTCAGCCTATTGGGCCCACGCCCCCGTGTTCATCGGCCCTGTAGCGCGCTGCGCGCCTCACGGCCCAGGGCGGCATGGCTGCGCATCACATTTGTGAACAATTGATTTCTAAGGGATTTCCTTTCCTGTCAGGTCTTGCAGGGGGACGCACCGGCCCGGGTGAGTCATTCCTACACTCCGTTCCACGTTGAGACCGCTTTCACTCGATGAACAGTGGGATCGGACGGGCCACAGTAACCTTGGAGATCCACAGCATGATGCGTTTGACAAAGCTCACCCGTGCGCTTGCCCTCGGACTCTTTGCCGTCGGATCGTCGGCATTCGCCGGTGTGCCCACTGTTGACATCCAGGCGGCACGCCAGCCGCTGCCCGAGCAGACCGATCGTCTGATCGTCAAATACAAGGACGGCAGCGTGGCCGTCCAGCAGCGACTGGGCGTGGCCGTGCAGGCCCACCCGGTGGCCAGCGACGCCCTCGGTGCCCGCACCCAGACGCTGCAGCAACTGGCCGCGCCGTGGGGCGCCCGGGTGAGCCTGCTGCGCCAGACCGGCACCGGCGCCCACGTCTTCAAACTGGACCGCGCGCTGAGTCTGTCGCAACTGCGTGACCTGGCCACCCAGATCAAGGCCAGCGACGCCAACGTCGATTACGTCGAGCCCGATCGCAAGATGTATGCGATGGCCACGCCCACCGACCCCAGCTATGCCAACCAGTGGGACCTGTTCGAGACCACCGGCGGCATCCGCGCGCCGGCAGCCTGGGACCAGTCCACCGGCGCCGGCGTGGTGGTGGCGGTGATTGACACCGGCTACCGCCCGCATGCGGACCTGAGCGGCCAGTTCGCCGTCAACAGCGGCACCTCCACCGTCGCCGGCTACGACTTTATTGCCGACACCGCCGTGGCCGTGGACGGCAATGGCCGCGACAGCGACGCGCTGGACCCGGGCGACTACTACGCCACGAATGAATGCGGCTCCGGCGTGCCGGGCTCCAACTCCAGCTGGCACGGCACCCACGTGGCCGGCACCATTGCCGCCAAGTCCAGCAACGGCATCGGCATCACCGGCATTGCCTACAACGCCAAGATCCTGCCGGTGCGGGCGCTGGGCAAATGCGGCGGCTACACCTCCGACATTGCCGACGGCATCACCTGGTCCTCGGGCGGCACCGTCTCCGGCATTCCCGCCAACGCCAATCCGGCCAAGGTGCTGAATCTGTCGCTGGGCGGCAGCGGTGCCTGCGACACCACCACCCAGACGGCGATCAACGGCGCCCGCTCCCGCGGTGCCAGCGTCATCGTCGCGGCGGGCAACTCGGCGGCCAATGCGGCCAACTTCAGCCCGGCCAGCTGCGCCGGCGTGGTGACCGTGGCGGCCACCAACCGCAGCGGCGGACGGGCCTCGTACTCCAACTACGGCTCCATCGTCGCCCTGGCGGCGCCGGGCGGCGATTCGGGCTCGGGCAACGGCATCTATTCCACGCTCAACGCCGGCACCACCACGCCGGGCGCGGACAGCTATGCCTACTACTCCGGCACCTCGATGGCCACGCCGCACGTGGCCGCCGTGGCCGCGCTGATGTATGCGGTCAAGCCCACTGCCACGCCGGACGAGATCACCGCGGCCCTCAAGAGCAGCGCCCGGGCCTTCCCGGCCACCTGCAGCCAGTGCGGCACCGGCATCCTGGACGCCAATGCGGCCATCACCGCCATCCTCAGCGGCGGTGGCGGGGGCGGCGGCGGCACGACCATCCCGGAGACCACCGCGTCCAACAACACCCGGGCCACCGCGCAGCTCATCGCAGCGCCGGGCGGCACCATCAGCGGCGGACTGTCCAGCACCACCGACACCGACTACTACGCCGTGTCCCTGGGCGCCGGCAAGACGCTGACGGCGTCCCTGCCCAATGCCGCGGGGGTCGATTACGACCTCTACCTCTACAACAGCTCCGGTTCGACCCTGAAATCCAGCACTCTGAGTGCCGGTCAGACCGACAGCTTCACCTACACCAACACCACCTCGGCCGCGGTCACCGTCTATGTGCGGGTGACCTACTACAGCGGCGGCGCCGGCAGCTATTCGCTGACGCTTGGGTGGTGATGGCCCTTCTTGCCAATCACCTCGCTTGGTAAGCCGGGTGCCCTGGGCCCGAACGGGGCACCTGTTGATTCCCGCCGGCGCGAGTCGGCGGGTTTTTTTTGCCTGCCGGTACACTTGGGTTCTTACTGGATTCCACAAGCATGGCCGGCCTCGATTCTTCCTCTCCGCTCCCGACCGACATCGTCGTCCACCAGCAGTCCAAGGTGCTGGAGCTGGCGTTTTCCGATGGCGCCCGGTTCCGCATTCCCTTCGAGCTGATGCGGGTGTGCAGCCCGTCCGCCGAAGTCCAGGGCCACGGCCCCGGCCAGGAAGTGCTGCAGACCGGCAAGCGGGACGTGCAGATCGTGGCCGTGCAGCAGGTGGGCCACTATGCGCTGCAGCCGCTGTTCTCCGACGGCCATGAAAGCGGCCTCTTCACCTGGGCCTATCTCTACCAGCTGGGCCGCGACCAGGACCAGCTGATGCGGGACTACGAGGCGCGCCTGGCCGCCGCCGGCCTGGATCGCGACGCCCCCATGCCCGAGAAGGGCAGTGGCCACGGCTGCAGCAGCCACTGATGAACAAGAACATTCCCGCAGGATCCGCCATGAGCTCCACCCACTTCGGCTTCGAGACCGTTGACGAAACCCAGAAGGCCAACCGCGTGCGCGGCGTCTTCGACTCCGTCGCCTCGCGCTACGACATCATGAACGACCTGATGTCCATGGGCCTGCACCGTGCCTGGAAGGCCTACACCGTGGCGGTGGCCAACCTCAAGGCCGGCGACAAGGTGCTGGACATCGCCGGCGGCACCGGCGACCTGGCCCGCGCCTTCGCCCGCAAAGTGGGCGAGCGCGGCATGGTGGTGCATACCGACATCAACGAAGCCATGCTGCGCACCGGTCGCGAGCGCCTGCTGGACGAAGGCCTGGTGCTGCCCACCAACCTGTGTGATGCCGAAGCGCTGCCCTACAAGGACAACAGCTTCGACCTGGTCTCGGTCGCCTTCGGCCTGCGCAACATGACCCACAAGGACCTGGCCCTGGCCGAGATGTGCCGGGTGCTGCGTCCCGGTGGCCGCCTGCTGGTGCTGGAGTTCTCCCGCATCGCCGAGCCGCTGCGCAAGCCCTACGACTGGTACTCCTTCAAGGTGCTGCCGCGCCTGGGCCAGATGATCGCCGGGGATGCCGACAGCTACCGCTATCTGGCCGAATCCATCCGCATGCATCCGGCGCAGGCCGAGCTCAAGGCGATGATGAAGACCGCCGGTTTCGGTCACGTCGATGTGCACAACCTGACCGGCGGCGTGGTCGCCTTGCATGTCGGTATCAAATGCTGATGACCTGTCGCAGTCGTCAACAAACGTGACGACTGCATCTGGCGCGGGAGCGCCAGCCAGCGCCGATCCGCGATCGGCGCCATCCCCCTGAAGACGGCCCCGGACCCGCGTTCGGGCGCTCTTCGACCGTTCTCTTCCCTCTGTCCCCCCTCGATCAAGGGGGCGTTTCCACACCGCTTGGCGAGGGCAGGAGTCATTCTTGCTATGCACCCACTCAGTCTCGGGAGTGAGGGGGTCCGGTCCGCATGGAATCAGGGTTTACCGTCATGGCGCACGGCTACACTCGCCGCTCACGTGAGAGCGTGGGTCGCCCCGTGAGGGTCGCCGGGACTTGCATAACAACGAGAGTCGAAGCCATGAACTTGAAGAGAAAGCGGTTCAACTGCAACGGATTTCGCTTGGCGGGCCTGACGGCCGCAGCCATGGTGGCGATCGCGCTCGCCGCCTGCGGAGGGGGCAGTGGAGCCAAGGCGTCGCAGACCGCTGCGAAGGTGAACAAGGAAGAGATCACCGTTCACCAGATCAACTACGTCCTGCAGCGTCAGCCCAACCTCAAGAAGGAGCAGGTGGAGCCGGCCTCGCGCCAGATTCTGGAGCGTCTGATCGACCAGGAACTGCTGGTGCAAAAGGCGCAGGACCTGAAGCTCGACCGCGACCCGCGGGTGGTGCAGCAGATCGAGACCGCCAAGCGCGAGATCATTGCCCGCGCCTATGCGGAACGCCTCGGCGAGAAGGCCACCAAGCCTTCCAATGAGGAGATCAGCAAGTACTTCAACGACAACCCGGCACTCTTTACCGAACGCCGCATCTACAACGTCCAGGAACTGAACATCGAGGCCCGTCCGGAACAGCTGGACGAGATTCGTGCTCGCCTGAACGATGCGAAGACGCTGACGGATTTCGTGGAGTACCTCAAGAGCAACGACATCAAGTTCGTCGGCACGCAGTCGGTGCGTGCGGCCGAGCAGGTCGCGGCCGGCAGCCTGAAGGTGCTGTCGCAGATGAAGGACGGCCAGCATGCGGCGGCCCCGTCGCCCAACGGCCTGATGGTGATTTATCTGGCTGGGTCGCGTCTGCAACCGGTGACGCTGGAGCAGGCCCGTCCTGCCATTGAAGGCTTCCTGCTGGGCCAACGCCGCATGCAGCTGATTACGCAGGATGTGAAGACCCTGCGTGACAACGCCAAGATTGAATACGTCGGCAAGTTCGCCGAGGCAGCCGCCTCCTCGCCGACCCCCACGCCGGCCCTGACGCCGGACCCCGTCACCGAGCCGGCCTCCAGCGCCACGGGCTTGGACAACAGCACTATTTCGAAGGGCTTGGGCATCAAATGATGAAGATTCAGACGCGGAACCTCCTGAAGCCGCTGGCCACCGGCGCCCTGGCGCTGATGATGTCGGTGAGCGCCCTGGCGCAGACCGGCGCCCCGCGCACCACGGCCCCCACGGGTTCGCAGCCCGCTCCGGTGGGCCTCGCCTCCGGCGCGACCGCCGAATACCGCCTGGGCTCCGGCGATGCCATCCGCATTACCGTGTTCCAGAATGCGGACCTGACGCTGGAGACCCGGGTCTCTGAAGCCGGCACCATTTCCTACCCGCTGCTGGGCCCGGTGCGGGTGGGCGGCCTGTCGGTGAGCGAAGCCGAAAACCGCATTGCCGAAGGCCTGCGCAAGGGCAACTTCGTCAAGCAGCCGCAGGTGAGCATCCTGGTGATGAAGGTCACCGGCAACCAGGCCAGCGTGCTGGGCGCGGTCAACCAGCCCGGCCGTTATCCGCTGGAGCTGGCCGACACCCGCCTGACCGACCTGCTGGCCAATGCCCGCGGCGTGGCCCCGTCCGGCGGCGACCTGCTGGTCGTGTCCGGTCAACGCGGCGGCAAACCTTTCCGCATGGAAGTGGACCTGCCCACGCTGTTCGGACCGAACGGCCGCGAGCAGGACCTCATCATCCAGAACGGCGACGTGCTGTGGGTGGACCGCTTCCCCATGGTCTACATCTATGGTGAAGTGCAAAAGCCCGGCCAGATCCGCCTGGAGCGCGGCATGACGCTGCTGCAGGGCCTGGCCGCGGGTGGCGGCCTGACGCTGCGCGGCACCGACCGCGGCATCCGCGTGCACCGCAAGGGCGCGGACGGCAAGGTGCAGGAGCTCAAGCCGGCCATGGATGAATCGCTCAAGGATGGCGACGTCATCTACGTGCGCGAAAGCCTGTTCTGATTTCGAGAAGACCGGCTGGCCTCTGCAGCCGGTGCAAGCAGCCGGGCCGACAGGGCCCGGCGAAGGAGTGAGTCGTGACGCCCAGCAAGTTGATTTCCATCATCTTGGCTCGTTGGTCGCTGGTGCTGCTGGTGGTGGTGTTGACCACCCTGACCGCACTCGGCGTCAGCCTGTCGATGAAGCCGAAGTATGTGGCCGCCGCGTCGGTACTCATCGATGCCAAGCCCGATCCCATATCCGCCCTGATCTACCCCGGCCTGGCTTCACCCTCCTACATGAACACGCAGGTCGACGTGATCGCCAGCGATCGTGTGGCCCTGCGGGTGGTCAAGGACCTGAAGCTGACGGACAACCCCGACGTCCGCCAGCAGTGGATGGCGGCCACCGGTGGCCAGGGCAGCATGGAGCAGTGGCTCGCCTCCGGCCTGCGCGGCAACATGGAGGTCAAGCCGTCCAAGGAAAGCAATGTGCTGATGGTGACCTACAAGTCGCCGGAACCCGAGGCCGCCGCGGCCTTTGCCAATGCCTTCGTGCGGGCCTATGTGGGCACCACGCTGGAGCTGCGGGTCGATCCGGCCCGCCAGTACGCCGGTTACTTCGAGCAGCAGTCCAAGGCCGCGCTCGAGAAGCTGGAAGCCGCCAAGTCCAAGCTGTCCGCTTATGAGCGGGAGCACGGCATCCTGGCCACCGATGAGCGCATGGACATCGAGAGCTCGCGCCTGTCCGAGCTGTCCTCGCAACTGGTGGCCGTGCAGTCGGTGACCGCCGAATCCAACAGCCGCCAGGGCGCCGCCGCTCGCGGCAGCGACACGCTGCCCGATGTGCTGGCCAATCCGGTGGTGTCCTCGCTCAAGGGCGAGCTGAGCCGTTCGGAAGCCCGGCTGCAGGAACTGAGCACCCGCTACGGCGACGCCCATCCGCAGGTGATCGAGGCCAAGGCCTCGGTGGCCGACCTGCGCGCCAAGATGGCCGCGGAAATCCGCCGCGTCACCGGCGCGGTGGGCGTAACCAACACCATCAACCGCCAGCGCGAATCCGAGATCCGCGCGGCCCTGGAGGCGCAGCGCGCCAAGGTGATGAAGCTCAAGGAAGCGCGTGACGAGGCCGCCGGCCTGATCCGCGAGGTCGACAGCGCCCAGCGCGGCTACGACAGCATCGCCACCCGCCTGACGCAGACCAACCTGGAAAGCCAGAGCACCCAGAGCAACATCTCCATCCTGACCGAAGCCACCACGCCGCTGCGTCCGGCTTCGCCGCGGGTGGGCCTGAACACCGCGCTGGCCTTCGTGGCGGGCCTGGTGCTGGCCATCGGCATGGCGCTGCTGCTCGAGATGCGCGACCGCAAGATCCGTGATGCCGACGACGTCATGGCGCTCCTGCAGATTCCGATGCTGGGGGTGCTGCCCGCCCCCAACAAGCGTCCCAACAAGGCTCTGCCGGCGGCTGAACGCCGCCTGCTGGGCCACGCCACGCGAGGAGCGGCTTGATGTCCGATCTGAAGGAACCCCTCCACTACGCCTCCAGCAAACCCGTGGACGCCCAGACTTCCAAACCTACCGCCGGTCTGCATGACCGGTCCATCGGCGCCATCATCGCCGAGACCCGCAACCTCAGCGCCGACCAGGTCGAGCGCGTGCTGCAGTACCAGCGCGAGCGCGGCATCCGCTTCGGCGAAGCGGCCGTGGCCCTGGGCTATGCGAATGCGGAAGACGTGCTGGAAGCGCTGTCCAAGCAGTTCCACTACCCGTATGCGGCCAGCGAGCGCAAGAGCCGCAGCCCGGAACTGATTGCGCTGAACCAACCGTTCTCGTCGCAGGCGGAAGTCTTCCGCGGCATCCGCAGCCAGATCATGATGCGGCTGTACCGTGAGGGCGAACCGCGCCGGGCGCTGGCCGTCATCAGCCCCGACACCATGGATGGCAAGAGCTACTTCACCGCCAACCTGGCCGTCACGCTGGCGCAACTGGGGGGCCGTACGCTGCTGGTGGATGCGGACCTGCGCCGCCCGCGTCAGCACGAGATCTTCGACGTCAACAACCAGGCCGGTCTGTCGTCCATCCTGTCGGGCCGCAGCGAGCCGCGGGTGATCCAGCAGGTGGAAGGCATGAACAGCCTGTTCGTGCTGCCGGTCGGCGCGGTGCCGCCCAACCCGGTGGAACTGCTGGAGCGGCCCGCCTTCGGCATGCTGATGCGGGAGCTGGCCGGCAAGTTCGACCACGTCGTGGTGGACACCTCCGCCGCCCTGTACGGCGCGGATGCCTCCATCGTGGCCTCCCGTTGCGGCGCCGCCCTGGTGCTCGCCCGCCAGGACCGCTCGCGCGTGCTGGCCTTGCAGGAATTGACCGACAGCCTGGACGGCATCAATACGACGCTGCTGGGCACGGTCATGAACCAATACTGATCAAGGGCCGCAGAGCCGCATCGCTTGCCGAGGGTCGCCGCTGCATGCGGTGGCCCGGTCTTGTCGCCTTCGCAGGGAATCCAGTGAAAGTCATGTCGCGCAATGTCCTCCCCGGCGACCCGGGCCGGGTGGCACCCCGGTTCGGGCCGTTCTGGGCTGCCAACCGTCTGGTGCTGGTGATGCTGGCCCTGGGCCTGGCGGTCATGTACGTGCCCACCCTCATCGACTTCATGCACGGGCCGTGGCGCGGAGACCGCAACAGCCATGGTCCGATCGTGCTGGCGCTGTCGGCCTGGTACTTTTATTTCCAGACCCGCCGGCTCGCCGGGCAGGGCGAGCGCTTCGAGGCGCGTCCGGCGCCAGTGCTGGGCTGGATCGTGCTGCTGCTGGGGACTGCGGCCTATGTGCTGGGCCGCTCGCAGTCGATTGCGCTGCTGGAGCTGGGCTCGCTGCTGCCGGTGCTGCTGGGCATTGCGCTGCTGCTGCTGGGGCCGGGCATCGCTCGTCGCTACTGGTTCGCCTTCTTCCTGCTGCTGTTTGCCGTGCCGCTGCCGGCGTCCATCGTGGACGTGATCACCCAGCCGATGAAGCTGGCCGCTTCCTGGGGCGCCGAGCAGCTGATGTACCACCTGGGTTATCCGGTGGCGCGCTCCGGCGTGATCCTGCAGATCGGCTCCTACCAGCTGATGGTGGCCGATGCCTGCGCCGGCCTGAATTCGCTGTTCACGCTGGAAGCGCTTGGCCTGCTCTACATGAATGTGGTGCGCCATGAATCGGTGTTCCGCAATTTCACGCTGGCGCTGCTGATCGTGCCGATCTCCTACTGCTCCAACGTGATCCGCATCCTGATCCTGGCCCTGCTCACCTACCATCTCGGCGACGACGTGGGGCAGGGCTTCATGCACGAGTTCTCCGGCATGGCGCTGTTCCTGACCGCGCTGATGCTGATCGTGCTGACCGACAGCCTGCTGCGCGCCCTGTCGCTGCGGGTGGAACGCCGTCATGGCAACAAGGAGGCCGCATGAGCGCCATTCCTCCCGACGCTGCCGCACGCCCGGTGCCGGCGGCGGCCCGCATCCCGCGGTTCTCGATCTACACCGCCATCATGGGCCTGCTGGTGATGATGGCCGCTGCGGCCTGCGCCTGGCTGGCCACGCCGCGGCTGCAGGCCATGAGCAATGCCCCCAGCCTGGATGCGGTCGTGCCCAAGACCTTTGGCGACTGGCGCGTGGTGGCCGACTCCACCACGCAGGTGGACGTGGCCCAGGGCGTGGAGACGGTGCAGGAACAGCCCTACGACCAGACGGTCATGCGCACCTACGCCAACAGCCGCGGCGACATGATCATGCTGGCCCTGGCCTGGGGCGAACGCCAGCGGCAGGATGTGAAAGTACACCGGCCGGAAGTCTGCTATCCGGCACAGGGCTTTGCCGTGCGTCAGATCGGCAGCGGCCACGCCATCAGCACCGAGGCGCGCGCCACGCCGATCCCCACCACCCAGATCCTCACCGAAGCCCGCGGCGGCGGCTTTGAGGCAGTTCGTTACTGGATCCGCATCGGCAACATGTATGGTGGCGATGGCCTGCAGGCCCGCTGGTACATCCTGCAGGAGGGCTTCAAGGGCCGCATTCCGGACGGCGTGCTGGTGCGTGTGTCGCAGCGCCTGGCCAAGGCCGATGACGCGCCGGCCTCGCAGGCGCTGATGGAGTCCTTCCTGCAGGACATGGTCGCGGCCGTGCCGGCGACCAGCCGCGGCCTGCTGGTGCGCTGAGCACGCAGGGCGGACGGACAGACGGGCAGCGACAGGAAGCGACTTGCAGTGAAGGACTTATCTTTGCGTTGGTGGGGGACAGGACTGCGGCTGTGGCGGAGCGTGGCCTACGGCATGGACGGTGCCGGCTTCCTCGGGCTGATCGGCCTGGCGGTCGGTGCGGTGGTGATCGGCTGGGCCAGCGTGTTGATCGGCGGCGTGGCCGAGGACAAGCCGGTGATGCTGGCCGTCATGCCGCTGGTGATGCTGACCGCCTTCCTCTTCATCTACAGCCGCGAAGCCTTCCTGATCGTGGTGCTGCTGATCCGGGCGGGCGCCAATCCCATCTTCGAGCAGGCCCGCATGGCCGCGGTCGGTGGCCTGGGCGGCTTGCTCAATGCCCTGGTCATTCTGCTGGCGGCGCTGATCATCTCCCGCGATCCCAAGCGATTGCCCAAGCAGGCCTGGTGGGTCTGGGGGCCGCTGCTGCTGATGCAGGCCCTGGGCCTGGTGTATTCGCCGGAGAAAATGGCGGCCATCCGTCTGTTCCTCGGGTATTTGTCGGTGGTGGCTCTGTTCCTGGTGGCCTTCTTCCTGGTGCAGGACGAGGATGACTTCAACAAGATGCTGAAGATCGTCACCTGGTCGTCGGTGCCGGTGGCGCTGGTCTCGCTGGCCTACATCGCCATGGGCCGCACCGCCGGCGGCGGTGATGCGCTGGAAGAGTCCGGCCTGCGGTACGGCGGTCCGTTCCCCCACGCCAACATCCTGGCCTTCTACCTGGTGCTGTCGCTGGGTGTGCTGTTCTATCGATGGAAGAGCCAGCAGATCGGCAAGACCTTTTTCACCACCGCCGTGGTGGTGGGCTACATGCTGCTGCTGCTGGGCCTGCTCTACACCACCAAGACACGCAGCGCGTGGATCTCGGTGCTGCTGATCTTCTCGGTCTACGGCCTGGTGCGGGAGCGGCGTTATCTCGTCTACCTGGTCCTCATCGGCGCGGCCGGCTTCATGGCCTTGCCGGAATTGCGGGAGCGGGTGATGGGCCTGACCGAAGGCAATGAGGTGGTGCAGTACGCCAAGCTCAATTCCTTTGCCTGGCGCAAGCTGCTGTGGACCGATGCGCTCACCTGGATGTCGCCCACCCGCTATCTGGCCGGGTATGGCGCCGAGTCCTTCTTCGCCCTGTCGCAGGAATTTTTCTCGATGGCCGGCGTGATGAAGTGGGGCGCTCACAGCGCCGTGGTGCAGACCTTCTTCGAGCTGGGCGCACTGGGCCTGGCCGCCTATCTGTGGCTCTACTTCAGCACCGCCCGCATGATCCGGCGGCTGTTCGGCGTCAAGCCGCTGCTGGCGCTGATCGGCATGTGCCTGCTGGTGGCGAACTTCCTGGTGTCCAGCTCGGACAACATGTTCGCCTACCTGATCTACAACTGGTACTTCTGGTTCTGCATGGGCTGCCTGTGCGCGCTGGCCATGCGGCTGGTGCCGGACGGCCTGCGGGAAGGCCGCTACCGCCGGACCTGGGGCATCCGTCCCAGTGCCCAGGCGCGTGCGCGTGGGGAAGCGGGCGCGGCCGCCGAGCGGTCGGTGAGCGCCACGGCCTGGCTGAACACCGTGCCCATGGGGCTGACGCGGCAGGTGCCGGCGCAGGCCGGTGCGCTCCAGGGCACCAGCGGGAACCGCGGTGCCTCGGGCCGCAGTGGCCCGGGCCGGGGCCATACGGGCCGTGACGCGACCAACGGCCGCGGCTCTGACGGCCGCCCCGACCGCCGACCCGGTGTGGGCCCGGAGGGCCGTCCCCGGTGAGCGCGAACCTGACTCCGGCGGCTGAACCGCCGCGCCCGATCTCCGAACCGAGCCCCACCGCCGAGCATTACCCGGTGCTGGATGGCGTGCGGGCCATCAGCATCCTGGCGGTGCTGTGGACCCACCTGATGCCCTTCACCCTGGGGGGCATTCCGCTCAATGAATCGCTGGGCATGTTCGGCATGGCCCTGTTCTTCATCCTCTCCGGCTACCTGATCACCGGGCAGTTGCTCAAGCGGCCCCCGGTGTCGAGCTTTCTGGCCCGCCGGCTGCTGCGGGTGGTGCCGGCGGCCTGGATTGCGCTGTCGGTGGTGTGGTGGTTCCGACCGGTGGACCTGGAGACGGCGCTGAGCTATCTCTTCTTCTACGCCAACCTGCCGCCCCAGCGGCTGGTGCCCCCGATCGACCACTTCTGGAGTCTTTGTGTCGAGGTGCAGTTCTACATGCTGGCCGCGCTGATGCTGTGGCTGCGCGTGCGGGCCATCTGGTGGCTGTTCCCGGCGCTGCTGATGACCTTCACCGGCATGCGCATCTCGCACGACATCACCGCCTCCAGCGTGACCTGGTTCCGCGCCGACGACCTGCTGGCCGGGGCCTGCCTGGCCCTGGTGATGCATTCGCGTTTCTGGCCGGCGGTGCGCCAGGTCTTGTCTCGCCCGAGCATGGTGCCCGCTTTCCTGCTGTTACTGATGGCGGGCAGTTTCCTCAGCCATGAGGTGTATAACCCGTTGACCTACCTGCGGCCTTATGCGGCTGCAGCCTTCGTCGGTGCGCTGATGGCGCAGCCCAGGCATCGACTCTCGATCTGGCTGGGAGGACCGGTATTTGCCTATATCGCTTCCATTTCCTATGCACTCTATGTGTGGCACTTGCCCCTGGCGGCCACCTGGCTGGGCAGCGGTGATCTCTGGGTCAAATATCTGAAGCGACCGTTGCTGTTGTTGGTGGTCTTCGGTATTGCGCACGTTTCCACTTTCCAGGTGGAGCGGCGTTTCAACGAGCTGGCCAAGCGTGTCGGGGCAGGGCGCGGCCGGCGGTTGAAGGAGGTCTGAAAATGACGTCACCCTCGCTGTCATCGCTGTTCTCTTCGCCCCGCACTCCGTTGCAAGGGCCGCCCCAACCCGTTGATCGCGCTGATCGCGCTGATCCCGCTCACCGCGCTCGCCGCGATAGGGGGCGGCTCGCCGGGTCCGCGCGTGCGTGGCTGGGAGACGATCCGCCCGATCGGTCCCAAGCGGCCCATCGTCCGGCACGCGCACTCGCGGCCGGTGCGCTGGCGGTGATGCTGTGCGGCACCGACCTGATGCTGGCGCCCGAGGCGTCGGCGCAGACCGCGCCGGCCCGGGTGTTCGGCACCTACGACACGCCGTTCGCGGCGTTCTCGCCCTGGTACATGCAGCCGGTGGCGCCGGTGCTGAGCGACTTCACCATCCCCACGTCCAACTATTACCCCACGGTCGCCGAGGGCACCTGGTCCACCGGCGTGTTCAAGGCGCTGGCGTCGGACCCGTCGGTCACCGTCTATCCGCCGGTGGGCAATACCAGCGGCATCTGGGATCCGGATGCGGAGAGCTACCGGTCCACCGTGGTGATCCCGCGCTGGCCGGCCAATGTCGTGCCGGCGTCGGGCTCGGACGGGCATGCCGACATCATCGACGAGGCCATGGGCATCGTGCATTCGTTCTTCCAGCTGCGGCTGGACAACGGCACCTGGCGCGCCGGCCAGTACGCCTGGGCGCCGCTGGCGGGCCGCGGCTTCGGGGAGGGCGGCCACTACTACCAGGGCGCCCGCGCCGTGGGCGTGCCGGCCATTGGCGGCGTGATCCGCAAGGCGGAGGTGGACGACGGGCTGGGCTGGTACCGGCATGCGCTGGCGATCTCGCTCACCTACAACGCGCTGAGCGCGGCCACCACCTACATCTATCCGGCCACTTCCGCCGACAGCAATGCCGCCACGACCAACACCGGCAGCATCCCTCAAGGCGCGCTGCTCATGCTGCCACCGACCTTCGACACCAGCAGCCTGACCAATCTCAAGCTGCGCAAGGTGGCGGAAACGCTCAAGCGCTACGGCGGCTATGTGGTGGACCGCAACTACGGCACCCCGTTTGTCATCTACGCCGAAAACGGCAGCAACTTCAACCTGATGCCCAATGGCTGGGACAACACCACAGCCAATGAGCTGCAGGCGGTGCGGTCGGCGCTGCGGCAGGTGGTGAGCGTGTCGGGCTGGATCGACGGCAACGGCGCGCCCATCGTGCCCGAGCAGCGGCTGAACATCCTGTCGATGCGGGGACAGTGGTCGCTGCAGCGCAGCTCGCCGCTGGGGACCTACGACACCTGGAAGCAGGCGGTTGTCTTCCCCTACAACGCGGTGGATGTGGTGCAGGTGAACTACAGCACCCGCACCATCAGCAATGTGGCCTGGGCCAAGCCGGTGGCCGGCACGCCCTACAAGCTCACCGCCCGCTGCAGCGGCGGCGGTCGGCTGCGGCTGGCCCTGTATGACAACAGCGGCACCAAGCTGTATGACAGCGGTGAGCTGGCCAACGGCGCCGTGGCCACCTTCAACTGGCCGGCCAACTATGCGCGCGTGGCGGTGTATGCCTACAGCGGCAATGCCGGCACCGTCTCCACCGTCGGCGGCACGCTCGTCTCGGACGCGCCGCTCAATGCCTTGTCCGGAAAGATCTTGATGAAATGAGCCAGGCGGATGCGGATCGGGACTGGCAAGCCGACCTGGCGCGTTGCGGCGACGCACGCGCCTGGCGGCGCGAGCAATCCCTCTGGGCCCTGTGGGTCTACCGGTTTGGCCGGCGCGTGGACGCCATGCCGCCTGGCATGGGCCGGCGCTGGCGCACCAAGGCCTACTGGCTGATGTTCCGGGTGGTGGAAACCGTGACCGGCATCAGCCTGCCCAAGGATTGCCGGATTGGTCCCGGTTTGCGCATCTGGCACTTCGGCGGCATCTTCGTGAATCCCGGCACCGTGATCGGCGCCCAATGCACCTTGCGACAAGGTGTGACGCTGGGTAACCGCGTGCCGGACGGCCCCTGCCCGGTGCTGGAAGACGGCGTGGAGCTGGGGGCCTATGCGCAGGTGATCGGCGGTGTGCGGCTGGGCGCCGGCTGCCGCATCGGCGCCATGGCGGTGGTGTTACAGGACGTGCCCCCGGGGGCGACCGCCGTTGGGAACCCGGCACGAATCCTGCCCTTGCCGACGACCAGTGCACCGGCGGCGTCCACCGGCACCGATGCGGTGCCTCCAGCTGCCGCTGTGTCCCCCATGTCCCGGACACCGGGGGCGGATGAACCTATAAAAACATCGCCGACATCGATCGGCGGTTGAATCGAGACAGGGGTGGCCACCCGCATGGCTTGTGGTGACTCGCGGCCTGACTGGTCGTGGGTCGGCGTGATCGAGGGAAGTACGGAAGGGTAGCCAACATGACGATGCAATGGGATCGACGCCACTGGTGCGGCGCCAGCCTGGGGCTGGCCGCTGCCGCCCTGGCGCCGGGCCTGGCCGGGGCCCAGCAGCGGCAGGACCCGCAGGAGAAGTCGGCCGAGAAGGGGGCCGAGAAAGGGTCCGAGAAGGGCCAGGACAAGCGCCGTGGTGGCGCTGAGCGCGGTGAAGGCCGCGGCTCCACCCGTTTCGGCACCGCCGAGCGCCCGTTCTCCGCCCAGTCGCCCTGGAACTGCCGCCCGATCGATCCCGTGCTGGACAGCTGGAGCATTCCCAAGGACGCGTATTTCCCGGCCATCGAAAGCGGCAAGTATTCGGTCGGCGTCTTCCTCTGCAGCCCGGACGACCAACCCCAGCGCGTGCTGGGCCCGGTGAACCAGAAGGGCGTCTGGGATCCGGATGCCGAAGCAATGGTCCCGGAAGTGTTGATCCCGCGCTGGCCCGCCAGCGTGCTGCCGGCCAGCGGCTCGGACGGCCATGCCGATCTGGTGGACCCGCAGGCCGGCATCATCCATTCCTTCTTCCAGCTCAAGAAGGTGGGCGACGACTGGCGCGCCCAGCAATATGCCTGGACCCGCCTGGACGGCCGCGGCTGGGGAGACCCGGCGCATTACTTCCAGGGCGCCCGCGCCGCCGGCGTGCCCACCATGGGCGGGCTGATCCGCAGCCATGAAATCGAGGACGGCGAGCCGCTCTACCGCCATGCGCTGGCGATGTCGCTGACCTTCTCCGGCCTGAGCCCTTCACCCGGCTACATCTTCCCCGCCACCTCGGCCGACCGGGGCTTCGAGCAGAACAAGGGCCAGATTCCCGAAGGCGCGCTGCTGATGCTGCCGCCGGACTTCGAGATCCGCTCGCTGGGCGACCTGAGCATGCGCAAGATCGGCGAGACGCTCAAGCGCTACGGCGGCTACGTGGTGGACCGCAACCACGGCACGCCCTTCTGCATCTATGCCGAAATCGGCGCCCGCTTCCCCATCGTGCTGAAGAACGGCTGGAACAGCCAGGTCGGCAACGACCTGGAGCGGCTGCGCGGCGCCCTGCGCCAAGTCAAGTCGGCCAAGGGCTGGCTGGACGGCAACGACCGGCCGGTGGACCTGGACGCGCCGATGAACGTGCTGTCCATGCGCGGCGACTGGCGTGCCGTCAAAGGCACGGCCCGCGCGCGCTACGACACCTGGCGCCAGGCGGTGGTCTTCGAGGACGCCCGCGAGGCGGTGCTGGCCGTGGAAGGCAACCGGCAGCTCAGCGGCGTGACCTGGGCGCGTCCCCAGGCGGGCCAGGCCTGCCGCCTCACCGCACGCTGCACCGGCGACGCCCGCCTGCGGGTGGAGCTGAAGGATCGCGGCGGCCGCACGCTGGCCGACAGCGGCGAGCTGGACAACGGCAAGAGCGCCAAGTTTGACTGGCCGGACGGCGTGGCCTCGGTGCGCACGTCGGTCAAGGCCTCGGGCAGCGGCAGTGCCAGCGCCGACCTGCGCGTGGTGGCCGGCGCATGAGCGCGCCCGCGTCGCCGCAAGCGCCGATGTCCCCGTTGTCCGGGCCGACGGGCATGACCAAGGTCATTGAGGCGCCGGCAGCGGCGCCTGCATCATCGCGCCCCGGCGCGGCCGTCGCCGGGGGGCCGGTGGGTGGCAGCCCCTCGTCGGCCCCTCCATCCCACCGTCAGTCCCACCCTCAGCCCCCCGTTGTCCCGAGGAATTCCGTGAAGGTCGCGTATCTCGTCAACCACTATCCCAAGGTGAGCCACACCTTCATCCGTCGCGAGATCCTGGCGCTGGAGAAGCATGGCGTGCCGGTGCAGCGGCTGGCGATTCGCGGCTGGGACGACCCGGCGCCGGATGCGCAGGACCAGGCCGAGAAGGCCCGCACCCAATACCTGCTGCAAGGCGGCGGCGTGGCACTGGCCAAGGCCTTCGTGTCCGAAGCCGTGCGCGCCCCGGGACGCTTTCTCCAGGCCCTGCGCCTGGCCCTGCGCATTGGCCTGCGGGCCGACCGGCCCTGGCCGCTGCACCTCGTCTACCTGGCCGAAGCCTGCGTGGCCCTGCGGATGCTGCGAGAGGCCGGCGCCACCCATGTACATGCGCACTTCGGCACCAATTCGGCGGAAGTGGCCATGCTGGTCGAGGCCCTGGGCGGCCCCGGCTACAGCTTCACCGTGCATGGCCCCGAGGAATTCGACAAGCCCGAGTTCCTGCACCTGGGCGAGAAGATCCGCCGCGCACGCTTCGTGGTGGCCATCACCTCCTTCTGCCGCAGCCAGCTGTACCGCTGGGTGGACCGTCAGCACTGGAACAAGGTGCGGGTGGTGCATTGCGGGCTGGAGCCGGCCTTCCATCAGGTTCATGCCGCCCCGCCGACCGGCCGGCGGCTGGTCTGTGTCGGGCGCCTGTCCGAGCAGAAGGGCCATCTGCTGCTGATCGAGGCGGCTGCCCTGGTGGCGGCGCAGGAACCGGACTTCGAGCTGGTGCTGGCCGGCGACGGCGAGCTGCGCGGCGCCATCGAAGAGCGCATCCGCGCCCACCGCCTGGAGCGCCACGTGCGCATCACCGGCTGGATCAGCAGCGACCAGGTCCGCCAGGAGCTGATCGACGCCCGTGCGCTGGTCTTGGCCAGCTTCGCCGAAGGCCTGCCGGTGGTGGTGATGGAAGCCATGGCCCTGGGCCGCCCGGTGGTGAGCACCGGCATTGCGGGGATACCCGAGCTGGTGCTGCCGGACGAGAATGGCTGGCTGGTGCCGGCCGGTGACGCCCCGGCGCTGGCCACCGCCATGCTGGCCTGCCTGCGGACCGAGGACAGTGCCCTGGCCGCCATGGGCCAGTCGGCGCGCCAACGGGTGCTGATGCGCCACGATGTGGATGTCGAGGCCGAGCGGCTGGCCGATCTCTTCCAGGAGTATGTCCATGCTTGAACTGCTGCAGGGCCTGCCCTGGCTGCTGGTGCTGATGCTGAGCCTGCTGCTGGCCGTCCCGGCCTTGCTGCTGCTGGCGCAGGTGGTGCTGGCCTTGCTGCCGGACCGGACCGAGCGAGAGCACCCTCGGCCCGAACGCATCGCCGTGGTCATGCCGGCCCACAACGAGGGCCGGGGCCTGCGGCCGACCCTGATGCAGGCCATGGCCCAGTTGGGGCCGCAGGACCGCATCCTGGTCGTGGCCGACAACTGCACCGACGACACCGCCGCCCAGGCGCGTGAATTCGATGTGACCGTGGTGGAGCGCACCCATGCGACCGACCGCGGCAAAGGCTTCGCGCTGGACTTCGGCGTGCGGCACCTGGAAGCGCTGGCGATCCAGGAAGGGCATGCGCCCGATGTGGTGGTGATCCTGGACGCCGACTGCGAGCTGGGCCCGCGCCTGCTGCCGCGGATCGCCTCGGTGGCCCATGCCACCGGCCGGCCGGTGCAGGCCACCTACCTGATGGAAGCGGCCAATGACGGACTGAAGGCGCGCATCGCCGAATTCGCCATGCGGGTGAAGAACCTGGTGCGGCCGCGTGGCATGCACCAGCTGGGACTGCCCTGCGGCCTGTACGGCACCGGCATGGCCTTCCCATGGGCGGTGGCGGTGCAGGCGCCGCTGGCCAGCGGCCATCTGGCCGAAGACATGCAGCTGGGCGTGCGCCTGGCCCAGCTCGGCGCGCCCCCGCTGCTGTGCGAGGACGCGCTGGTGACCAGCGTGTTTGCCAAGAGCCAGGAAGGCGCCGCCAGCCAGCGCACCCGCTGGGAACACGGCCACCTGGCCATGCTGGTGGGCGAGGGCCCCCGTCTGCTGTGGCGCTCCATGCGGCCGGGCCGCGGGGCCCAGCTGCTGCAGGTGCTGGACATGCTGGTGCCGCCGCTGACGCTGCTGGCGCTGATGCAGGTGGGCTGGCTGATGGTCACCCTGCTGCTGGCCGTGCTGCTGGGCTGGTGGGCGCCGATGGGGGTGGCGCTGCTGAGCGTGCTGATGCTGGTGGGGGCCATCGTCATTGCGCAGCAGCGCTGGGCCGACGACATCCTGAGCCTGTCCGAACTCGCCGGCGCGCCGCTGCTGCTGCTGTCCAAGGTCCCGCTCTACCTGCGCTTTGTCTTCAAGCGCCAGGTCGAGTGGGTGCGAACCAAACGAGATCTGTGACGGCGCCCCCGGCCCGTTCTGCCTGATGAGTGCCCGTCTTCCCATGACCCCTTCCGCCTCCGTGACGCCCGCCGCGACGTCGGCCTCCGCGGCCGTGCTGCCCACCATTGCGGTGGACGGCCTGCCGTTCGTGGCCAGCACCGTCCCGCAGCTGACCGACCACATCGTGGCCGAAGCCCTCGCCGGGCGCGGCGGCTGGGTGGTGACGCCCAATGTCGACATCCTGCGCCGCTGGCGCCAGGAGCCCGAATTCCGCGCCCTGGTGGCCGATGCCAATGTGTTCACGGCGGACGGACGTCCGATCGTCTGGGCCAGCCAGTTGCAGGGCACGCCGCTGCCGGCGCGCCTGACCGGCTCCGACCTGTTCGTGCAACTGGTCACCCGCGCGCATGCGGCCGGCTTGCGCATGGCCTTCATCGGCGGCAACGAAGGCGCGGCGGAAGCGGCGGCGAAGACTCTGCTGCCGCAGGGGCACGAAGCGACGGTGCGCTGCCTCTGCCCGCCTTTTGGCTTCGAGCAAAAGCCCGAGGAGATGGCCCGCCTGGAGCGGCTGCTGATCGACTGGCAGCCGCAGATCGTCTTCATTGGCCTGGGCTCGCCCAAGCAGGAAAAACTCATTGCCCGCCTGCGTCCGCTGGCCCCGAGCGCCTGGTACCTGGGCGTGGGCGTCAGCTTCAGTTTCGTGGCCGGCGATGTGAAACGCGCCCCGGGCTGGATGCAGCGCTCCGGGCTGGAATGGCTGCACCGGCTGGTGCAGGAGCCGGGCCGTCTGGCCCATCGATATCTGGTGGACGGCGTGCCGTTTGCGCTGGGCCTGCTGTGGCGGGCTTCGCGGGCCAGGAAGCGTCTGTCGTGAACAGGGGCGTGGTGATGAACGTAGCGAGGGGCATGCATGGCCTTGTTTGATGTGCTGATGCCGGTGAAGAACGGCGAAGCCTTTTTGAGCCAGGCGCTGACCAGCGTGCAGGCGCAGACCGAGCGCGACTGGCGACTGCTGGTGCTGGACCATGGCTCCACCGACCGCACGGCCGAGATCGTGGCCCGTGCGGCGGCGCAGGACCCGCGCATCGAGCTGCATCCGTTCCCGCAAGCCCAGGGCCTGGCGGGGCTGCTCAATGAAGGGCTGGGCCTGATCGAGGCGCCCTACCTGATGCGCATGGATGCCGATGACGAATGCCTGCCCGAGCGCATGGCCCTGACCCATGCCGCCTTCGAGCGGGACCCGGACGTGGTGCTGGTGGGCGGGCAGTCGGTGATGATCGATGCGCAGGGCCAGGAGATCGGCGCGATGACGCATCCGACGGACAAGGACGAACTGGCGCGCTGCGCGCTGTTCCGCAACGTCTTTGCCCATCCCACCATCAGCCTGCGCAGCCAGGCGGTGCGTGACCGCGGCATCCGCTACGGCCAGTCGATGTTCCGCGCCACCGATCCGCAGGCCGACATCGAAGTGCCCAACCTGGCAGAGGACTATCTGCTGTTCAGCGAGCTGGCGCTGCAGCGCCAGGGCATCAACCTGCCGCAGAACGTGCTGCGCTACCGCTTCCACAGCGGCAGCGTCAGCCGTCAGAAGTACTGGGACCAACTGCAGATGTCGGGTCGGATCTCGCGCCACCTGGGCGGGTTGCTGGCGCGCTGGTCGGGGCAGGCTGCGTTCGATCCGGTGCCGTTCTGCTCGCATGGCCAGGCGCTGATCGATGTGAAGGGCCGCCGTGAGTATGCGGACGACTATGCCCGCATGGTGCATGCGCTGGCCCGTTCCGGATCGGCCTGGTCCGGCGAGGCGGCCGAACGTGAGCTGCGCTGGCGCCGCACCTTCGTGGACCGCCATCCGCTGGGGCTGGCGTCGCGGGCCCTGCGCTTCGGCCTGGGCGGGCGGGCCGACCCCTGGGAGATGCGCACTGCGATGAATGCGCTCAAGCAGCAGATCCGCGGCCGGGCGCGTCTGCAGATGGAGCCGGTGGCGGGCTGAGCGGGACCGTGAACAGACAGGCCGCATCGGCTGCATGGGGCGACACAGGCCGATGGGCCGATGTCGGGCGGCCAGGGCCCTGGCGGAGACCAGTGCGGAGTTGGATGCGGCTGCTGATACGGCGCCGAATGCGGCTGCGGCTCCGAATGCAGATCCGGAAGCGGGATGCGAATACGGCGACGCCTGCCGGCCTGAACGAGGTTGGTCAGCCGGCCAGGGTTGGATCCCCGCTGCGAGAGCGCCCCAAAGGCGTGAGCGCGGCGGGCCCGACCTGATGATGAATTGAGTTGAGGGAAATCCGATTGAGACGAGTTCTTGTCGTTCGAGATGAATTGCTGCCCCTGTCCGAGACCTTTGTCCGGCAGCAGGCCTTGCATCTGCGGGACTGGCGCGCCACGCTGGTGGGACAGCGGCTGTGCCTGAACGGCCTGTCGCTGGACGGGCTGGACCCGCAGCTGCTGGACCTGTCGCCCACCGGCACCGTGGATGCGATCCGCTGGCGGCTGTACCGGCGTCTGGGCTGGCCCTTGCCCGCCGCCTTGCGTCCGCTGACCTGGCCGGATGCGGAGGGCGTGCGTCCGTCGCTGGTGCATGTGCATTTCGCCACCGATGCGGTGCTGGCCTGGCCCTGGCTCAAGGGCCTGAACCTGCCGACCGTCGTCACCCTGCATGGCTACGACATCCACACCCGGCCCGACTGGTGGGAAAGCGGGCAGGGCGGCGACTACATGAAGGACTACCCGCGCCGCCTGCGGGAGATGGCGGCCGACCCGCGCGTCTCGTTCATTGCGGTGTCGGAAGCGGTGCGGGCGCAGGCGATGTCGGCCTACGGCATCTCCGGCGACAAGCTGCACACCCTCTTCATCGGCGTGGACACGCGGGACTTCGCCCCCAGCGGCGCTCCGGCCGGCGAGCGTGAGCCGCACATCCTGTTTGTCGGCCGACAGGTCGAGAAGAAGGGCCTGGAGTTCCTGATCCGCGCCATGGCTCGGGTGCATCAGCGCTTCCCGCAGGCACGGGTGAAGGTGGTGGGCGACGGTCCGCTGCGCGAGCGCATGGAAGCCCTGACGGCCGAGCTGAACGCGCCGGTGGACTTCCTCGGCGCCCAGCCCAGCCAGCGGGTGCGCGAGCTGCTGGGCACGGCCCGCATCTTCTGCCTGCCCAGCGTGGTGAGCCAGTCCGGCGATGCGGAGGGCCTGCCGATTTCCATCCTGGAGGCGCAGGCCTGCGGGGTGCCGGTGGTGACCTCGGCCATGGGCGGACGCGATGAAGGCATCGAGCCGGAGCGCACCGGCCTGGCCTTCCCGGAAGGGGATGTGGACGCCTTGGCCTCGCAGATCGAGCGGCTGCTGGCCGACCCGGCCCTTTGCACCGCCATGGGCCGCGCGGCCCGCGAGCTGGCGGTGCGCAAATTCGATCTCCAGATCTGCCAGCGTGCCCTTGAGGCGTTCTACACCGCCCAGGCCGGAGGTGTGCGTTGAGCGGGATGATGCACAGCGTCCGCTGGCTCAGCGTGGCGCAGGCCAGCAAGGTGCTGGGGCAACTGGTCAGCGTGGTGGTGCTGTCGCGGCTGCTGCCGCCGTCCGCGTATGGCGTGATGGCGCTGGCGGGGGTGGTGCTCACCTTCGCCAGCCTGCTGCGCGACATGGGCACCGGGGCCGCCATCATCCAGCGCAAGAGCCTCACCCCCACCCTGGCGGACACGGTGTTCTGGCTGAACGTGGGCCTGGGCGTCGGCCTGGGCCTGGTGCTGGCGGCGGCGGCCTATCCCATCTCGGTGTTCTTCCGCGAGCCGGAGCTGTTCCCGGTGATGCTGCTGATGTCGCTGGGTTTTCCGCTCGGCGCCACCACGGCGGTGCATCAGGCCTGGATGGAGCGGCACGCCCGCTTTCGTGAGCTGGCCATCCTGGATGTGTTCACCCAGGTAGGTGGGCTTTGCCTGTCGGTGGCGTGTGCGCTGGCGGGCTGGGGGGTCTACAGCTTCGTGGTGCCCACGCTGTTCACCATCGGCGTGAACAGCACCTGGTTGTGGTTCAAGTCCGGCTTCAAGCCGGGCCGCACCTGGAGCCGCGAGGAGTTCCGCTCCCTCTGGGGCTTCAGCGGCAGCCTGACCGCCTTCAACTTCATCAACTACTTCGCCCGCAATGCCGACAGCATGATCATCGGCCGGGTGCTGGGCGCCGGCCCGCTGGGCCAGTACGGCATGGCCTACAAGCTGATGCTGTTCCCGGTGCAGCACATGAGCTGGGTGGTGGGCCGCGCGCTGCTGCCGCGACTGTCGGGCATCCAGGACGACCTGGCCGCCGTGCGCGACGTCTACTTCAAGGTGCTGGGCGGCATCTCGCTGCTGAGCATGCCCATCATGGTGGGGCTGTGGTCGCTGCGGGTGCCTTTCGTGGATGTGGTGCTGGGGCCGAAGTGGGCCATCGTGGCACCGCTGCTGGGCTGGCTGGCGCCGGTGGGCATCATGCAGTCGCTGATGAGCACCATCGGCTCCACCCTGACCTCGCAGGGGCGCACCGCGGCGCTGTTTTATCTGGGCATCTTCAACACGGCCACGGTGCTGGTCGGCTTCTTCGCCGGTGCGCAGTTCGGCGTGGTCGGTGTAGCAGCAGGTTACTTCGTCGCCAATCTGTTGAACTTCCTGGTGACGATCGTGTGCATGGGCCGCTGGCTGCAGGCGACCCCGGGACCGCTGTGGCGCCAGATGAAAGCACCGGTCGTGTCATCCCTGGCCATGGGCCTGGCGCTGTGGGGCGCGGACCTCGCGCTCGCTCACACCGCGTTACCCGCCAAGGTGCAGCTCGGCATGTTGATTGCCCTTGGCGCCGCGGTATATCTCAGTGTGCTGGGTCTGGTCTTCGGTCAGTCGCCGAAGGTCCTGCTCAACACCTTGAAAGGGAAGGCGTAGCAGCGGCATGGGTGGAAGAACGGCATCGGCATCGGCAGAGACAGGGTCCGCGGCATCGGCGGCATCGGCCGTGGCGATGGCCGCGCCTGCGCCGGCCGTCGGCGTGCCCGCCGCTTCTGCCACGACCTCCGGCGGGGCGGCCCGGCGGCTGCCCGGCATTGATGCGCTGCGCATCTTTGGTGCGGTGCTGGTGGTGGGCCTGCATGTCGGTCGTTTCCCGGAATGGCCGGTGCCTGCCATGGAGCTCACCATGGCCGCCGGCCGCTGGGTGGTGCCCTTCTTCTTCGTGGTGATGGGCTTCTTCCTCGGGCAGCGGCCGAACTGGGCCGCGTCCGCGCTGGGCTCGGCCGGGCGGCTGCTGCAGATCACGCTGGTGTGCGCGCTGCTGTATGCGCTGCTGCATGCCGTGCAACTGGGGCCCAAGGCAGCGCTGGAGCGCATCCTGTCGCAGGATGCGATCGTGCGCGGCGTCTGGGGCCATCTGTGGTTCATGCATGCGGCGCTGGCGGGGGTGCTGCTGGCGGCGGCACGGCCGGACTGGTGCATGGCGCGGGGGGCCTGGTGGGGCATTGCCGCGGTGATCCTGCTGGCCAGCGTGATCGACTCGCTGTGCGCCATGGGCCGGGTGAGCTGGCCCACCATGTTTGCCAGCCGCTTCCTGGGTGGGGCGGCGATGGTGTGGCTTGGCATCAAGCTTGCGAGCGTGCCGGTCCGCACGCTCGCGCGGTGGTGGCCGGTGCTGCTGGTCGGCGGCGCGCTGCTGCTGGTGGCGCAGGGCATGGCGGTTCGCTGGAAGGGAGGCCAGGCCATCGAGCTGCAGCTGCATGTGGGCGCGGTGCTGATGGGCGTGGGCGCGATGGCGCTGGGCCTGTGGCTGCCGGCCACGCCGATGATGGAGCGGCTGGCCGATTGGGGCCGGCGTTATGCGCTGGGGCTGTATCTGCTGCATCCGATGATGATCGAGATGCTCCGGTCGGTGGGTTTGCGCCGCAGCGATGGGCTGTGGCTGTGTGCCGCCGGGTTGACGCTGCTGCTGCTGTGGGCGGCGGAGCATTGGTTTCCGCGCGGCAAGGCGGTGCTGGACGGGCGCTGATGGCGCCGGCCCGACTGCTGGTTTTGAGATGAAAGATGGACATGAGTGAATCGCCCTTGGTCTCGGTCTACATGCCGACGCAGAACCGGCTGGCATCGATGCGTGCCGCGGTGGAGTCGGTGCTGGGACAGACCTATCGGAATGTGGAACTGGTGGTGGTGGACGACGGCTCCACCGATGAGACGCCGCGCTGGCTGGCGGAGCGCGCCCTGCAGGATCCGCGGCTGAAGGTGCTGCGGCATGAGAAGGGGCGCGGGGCCTGTGCGGCGCGTAATGAGGCGATCCGGGCCAGCACCGGGGTGTTCCTGACCGGGCTGGATGATGACGATGAGTTCAAGCCGCATCACATCGAGGCGTTGCTGGCCTACTGGCATCTGCTGACGTCGATGGGGGATCAGCCCTCGGTGCTGTATGTGCAGTATGAGTTCCGCAGTGGGGACAAGCGCTGGTACAGCGCGAAGGTCGGTCGCTGCACGGCGGAGATGATGCTGCAGGCCAATCATGTGGGCAATCAGCTGTTCGGGCCGCGTGACCGGTTTGTGTCGGCCGGGCTGTTCGACGAAGAGATGCCGGCTTGGCAGGATCTGGAATTCTTCTATCGCATCCTGAAGCTGCATGGGCCGGGACGTTTGTTGGACCTGCCCAGTTATGTGTTTGACGTGGCGCCGCGGCCGGATCGGATCTCGTCAAAATCCAAGCAGAAGGTGCTGAGGGCCTGCCAGCTGATGTATGCCAAGCATGGGCAGGGGCAGGGGCGGACGATGCAGTTGATGCTGCTGCAGGTGTTTTCGGAGTACTACGGCTTCCGGCCGGATGCGGCGGATATGCGGCAGTTCATGAAGCAGGGGTGGTGGGCCGAGGGCTGGTATCAAATGATGCGCCGCTGGCTGCGTCCGCCGGCGCAGGCATGAGCGTGGGGGCGGCGATGGCATCCTGGAGAGGTCGTTCGTGAGTGCCACCGAGTTGCGCAGCTATGCGGCAGTGATTCGCACGCATGCGTGCACGCCGTTGCTGGAGCAGGTGGTCGCCTCACTGAAGGCGCAGAGCTGGGCGCCGGCGCGGATCGTGTTCGTGGACTCTTCGCGGGATGCGGGAGTGCGGGAGCGTTTGCTGCGGATGGGGGAGGTGGTGGCCTATCCCGAGGAGGTCTTCAACTACTCCGTGGCGATCAATGTGGGGATGGGCGCGGTGGCGGAGCCGTATGCGCTGCTGATCAGTGCCCATGTGCGGCTGGACGATCCCCAGGTGGTGCAGCGGGCCCTGTCAGCCGCGCAGGCGCAAGGCATCGAGGTGGTCTACTGGCGGAATGCTCCTTCCGGGCAGGTCGCGATGGACATCATCGGGGCGGAACAATTCGATGGCTACAACGGGTTGTCCAACGCCTGTTCGTTGTTGCCAACCAGGCTGGTGAAGGAACGACCGTTTCGGGTGGACGTGTTTTCAGCGGAAGACGCGGAGTGGGCAGCCTGGTATTTCCGGAGCCGGCACGGGCGGGTGATGCGGGTGGACGATCCTTCGGTCAAATACGAAAACCCCCATGTGAATGTGCGCAAAACCATCAACGAAGAGGTGGCGATTGCGTATTTCGCCTATCCAAGGAACCGGTGGCCCGACAAGATCGCCTCACGCTGGGGACGAGCCGCGCTCGCGCTCGTTCGAGGGCGGAAGGATCGGGCTCGGATGCATTGGGAAATTGGGACGCAGCTCCTGTTGATGTGGTTCAGGGCGCCCAGTGGCACGTCGAAATACTTCTGAGGTGGCTGTGACAGGGCGTCTTGTTCGGAGGCAGGGCGGCGGTGGGACGCATTCTTTGCCCGCGCTCGCCGCCGAAGGCCCGGGGGGCATTGGCTCCATGTCCCTCCTGTCCCGCTGCGCGGGCCATTCCTTCCTTGACTTCCGCCAATGCCCCCCGGGCCTTCGGCGGCTCAGAACGTGCACTGCGAGGATTTGGAAACGAGCGGTGCGGTGTGCGCCAGGCCTGCGGGACCTGCGTCGTGGGGCGAGGGGGCTGCAACTTCAGTCGTTGGGTGGGGCCACCCCACTGAGGGGGGAGGGGTCATGATGGTGCAGCAGCATTGCGCGGAAAATAGGCGTCGTCCTCAGAGCAGCGATCGGGAGATCTCGTGAAAGTACTCGTCACCGGCGCAGCCGGCTTCATCGGCATGCATGTCAGCCAGATCCTGCTCGCGCGTGGGGATCAGGTGGTCGGCCTGGACAACCTCAACGACTATTACGATCCCACCCTGAAGCACGCGCGATTGGCGCGGCTGGCGCCGCATCTGGCGTTTTCGTTCATCGAGATGGACGTGGCGGACCGGGCCGGGATGGCGCAGGTGTTTGCCGAGCATGGCTTTGACCGGGTGGTGCATCTGGCCGCACAGGCCGGGGTGCGGTATTCGCTGGTGAATCCGCATGCGTATATCGACTCGAATATTTCAGGGTTCACGAATGTGCTGGAAGGTTGCCGGCATCACAGCGTGGAGCATCTGGTGTATGCGTCCAGCTCGAGCGTGTATGGCGGCAATACCTTGATGCCGTTCAGCGAGCATCACAGCGTGGACCATCCCGTCAGCCTGTACGCCGCCACGAAGAAGGCCAATGAGCTGATGGCCCATACCTACAGCCATCTGTTCAATCTGCCGACGACCGGGCTGCGCTTTTTCACGGTGTATGGGCCCTGGGGGCGGCCGGACATGGCGCTGTTCCTGTTCACGAAAGCCATCCTGGCGGGTGAGCCGATCAAGGTGTTCAACCACGGGCAGATGATTCGAGATTTCACCTACATCGATGACATCGCTGAAGGCGTGGTGCGGGTGCTGGATCGCGTGGCCACGCCCGATGCGGACTACGACCCGGTGAAGGCGGATCCGGCACGGTCGAGCGCGCCGTATCGAGTGTTCAACATCGGCAACCATCAGCCGATGCCGCTGATGGGCTTCATCCAGGCGATCGAGCAGGCGCTCGGACGTGAGGCGCAGAAGGAGTTTTTGCCGCTGCAGGACGGCGATGTGCCGGCCACGCATGCGGATGTGGAAGAACTGGCCGCCTGGACCGGGTTCCGGCCGGCCATGCCGGTGACAGAGGGCGTGAAGCGCTTTGTTGCCTGGTATCGCGACTATTACAAGATCTGAGACAAGGCGCTGACGTTTGTCAGCGATGCTGGCACCCGGCTTGCTCACCGGGCGCCGGTACAGGAATGTGTCCCGGCCGCGGTGTGGCTGGGAATTTGTGAATCTGGGCAGTATTTGGAATGACCCTTGGGAGTTATCGCATGAAAGTTACGACGATTGGCACCGGCTATGTGGGCCTGGTCACGGGCGCATGTCTGGCCGAGATGGGCAACCATGTGGTGTGCCTCGACGTGAATCCCGACAAGATCCGCGTGCTCAACGAAGGTGGCATTCCCATTCATGAGCCGGGCTTGGACGCCGTGGTGGCGCGCAATGTGGCCGCCGGTCGCCTGCAGTTCACGACGGATGTGGATGTGGCGGTGAATCACGGCACGATCCTGTTCATCGCGGTGGGCACGCCCCCCGGTGAAGATGGCTCGGCCGACCTGCAATATGTGCTGGCCGCGGCCCGTTCCATCGGTCAGCGCATGACCGACTACAAGGTGGTGGTGGACAAGAGCACGGTGCCGGTGGGCACGGCCGAGAAGGTGGACGCCGCCATCCGCGAAGAGCTGACCAAGCGCGGCGTGCCCGCCAATTTCGCGGTGGTGTCCAATCCCGAGTTCCTGAAGGAAGGCGCTGCGGTCGAAGACTTCATGAAGCCGGACCGGATCATCGTGGGCTCGGACGACGAGCAGGCGACGCTGATGATGCGCGCGCTGTACGCGCCGTTCACCCGCAGCCACGACCGCCTGATGGTGATGGACGTGAAGAGCGCGGAGTTCACCAAGTACGCCGCCAATGCGATGCTGGCGACCCGCATCAGTTTCATGAACGAGCTGGCGCTGCTGGCGGAGAAGGTGGGCGCGGACATCGAGCTGGTGCGTCGCGGCATCGGCTCGGACCCGCGGATTGGCTATCAGTTCCTGTATGCCGGTGCCGGCTATGGCGGTTCGTGCTTCCCGAAGGACGTGAAGGCGCTGGTGCGTACTGGCCGTGAATACGGTCAGGAGCTGCAGGTGCTGAACGCGGTGGAAGAGGCGAACGACCGGCAGAAGCAGGTGCTGGTGGAGAAGGTGGTGGCGCGCTTCGGCGAAGACCTGGCCGGCAAGCGGTTTGCGCTGTGGGGCCTGGCCTTCAAGCCCAACACCGATGACATGCGCGAGGCGCCGGCCCTGACCATCATCGAAGGCCTGACCGAGCGCGGCGCAGCGATCGCGGCCTACGATCCGGTGGCCATGAGCGAAGCGTCCCGCATCCTCTCGACCAACCCCGGCGTGAGCTTCTGCGAACGCGCCGAGCATGCGCTGGCGGAAGCCGACGCCCTCATCATCGTGACGGAGTGGAAGGAATTCCGCACGCCGGACTTCGATCGGTTCAAGACGGATTTGAAGCAGCCGGTGGTGTTTGATGGCCGCAATCTGTATGAGCCGGCGATGATGAAGTCGATGGGGATCGAGCATCACCCCATCGGGCGGAGTGGGAAGATCGCGGCGCGTTAATTCCGGCGCGTTAATCGCGGCGGGCGCGGTCTGTTGGGTGAAGGGGCCGGTTTACTGCGCTGGAAGGCGCAGGGCCGGGCACCTTTTGCTCCATGTCATTCCTGTCCGGCTGCGCCGGCCATTCCCTTCTTTACTTCCGCAAAAGGCACCCGACCCTGCGCCTTCCCGGACTGAGGACTGCGGTGGCTGATGTGGGTGGGCCGCGCTGGAATGTGCAGGGCCGGGCACCTTTTGCTCCATGTCATTCCTGTCCGGCTGCGCCGGCCATTCCCTTCTTAACTTCCGCAAAAGGCACCCGACCCTGCACCTTCCCGGACTGAGGACTGCGGTGGCTGATGTGGGTGGGCTGCGCTGGAAGGTGCAGGGCCGGGCACCTTTTGCTCCATGTCCCTCCTGTCCCGCTGCGCGGGCCATTCCTTCCTTGACTTCCGCAAAAGGCACCCGGCCCTGCACCTTCCCGAACCGAGGACTGCTGCGGGTGACGTGGTGCGCCTTCTCAGACCGAGGACTGCGGCGGTTGCTTGGGCAGTGCGGTGGAGGGGGCACGTTGCTGGTGTTGTGACGGGAGTGGGGGGTGCAGGGGCGCCCCGCAAAATGGGATACTTCCGGGCTAACCCCGGAAGTCATCCCCATGGTCAAGATCAACAACATCCAGGTCGATAACGCGCTGCCCTTCGTGCTGTTTGGCGGCGTCAATGTGCTGGAGTCCGAGCAGTTCGCGGTGGACGTCTGCGGCGAATATGTCCGCGTCACCCAGGAACTGGGCATCCCTTACGTCTTCAAGGCGTCGTTCGACAAGGCCAATCGTTCGTCGATCAAGTCCTACCGGGGCCCGGGCCTGGAGCAGGGCCTGAAGATCTTTGAAGCGGTCAAGAAGGCCCACAACGTGCCGGTGCTGACCGACGTCCATGAGCCCTTCCAGGCCGCTGAAGTGGCCAGTGTCTGCGACGTGCTGCAGCTGCCCGCCTTCCTGGCCCGACAGACGGACCTGGTCATCGCCCTGGCGAAGACCGGCAAGGTCATCAACATCAAGAAGCCGCAGTTCGTCAGCCCGCCGCAGATGAAAAACATCGTCGAGAAGTTCGAAGAAGGCGGCAACCCGAACGTCATGCTGTGCGACCGTGGCGCACAGTTCGGCTACGACAACCTCGTCGTGGACATGCTGGGCTTTGGCGTCATGAAGCAGGTGAGCGGCAACAAGCCGGTCATCTTCGACGTCACCCACGCACTGCAGCAGCGTGAATCGGGCGCCGCAGCCTCCGGCGGCCGTCGCGGTCAGGTGACCGAGCTGGCCCGTGCGGGCATGGCCATCGGACTGGCAGGCCTGTTCCTCGAATCCCACCCGAAGCCCGAAGAAGCTCGTTGCGACGGTCCCAGCGCCCTGCGCCTGTCGCAGCTCAAGCCCTTCCTCCAGCAGGTCAAAGCCATCGACGACCTCGTCAAGGCCATGCCTGCCCTCGACACGAACTAAGACCCCAACCCGCTCCGAATCTCCGCCCGCCCGCATCGCGACGGATGGCTTGACAGTGGGGCTGCCGCGACGACTCGTATTCGGTTCAGAGTCGCAGGCTCGACGCAGAAGTAAGAACCTCTGGTGTTATTGCTCACTGAGACTGGGCAACGGCACCAGGGGTTTTGTCTTGATGGGAGCTACCGAGCCCGCACAGATTTCGGAGCCGCCTCATTCCTGAAGCCCTTGGGCGTGCACGGTGTCGGAAGCCGCCAACCGGGCCCCCTTTTGCGGAAGTATTAGGAGGAGGACCCGGAGGGTCCGGGGGACATGGAGCAAAAGGGGGCCCGGTTGGTGGCTTCAAGCGAAGTCAAAGAAACGCCCCCTCAGATCTGCGCCGCAAGAACCGAAACGATCCGCTTCGCCGCCGCCCCATCCCAAAGCGGTGGCCGCATCCCGCTCCCTGGCCGTTCACCGCGATCCAATGCCTCCAGGGTTGAATGTGCAGCGGCAAGAACCTTCGCTGCATCGACCCCCACCAGCCGATTGCTCCCCATCTCCACCGTGATCGGCCGCTCCGTGTTCTCGCGAATGGTGAGACACGGCACCCCCAGCGCCGTGGTTTCTTCCTGGAGTCCGCCGCTGTCGGTCAGCACCAGCGCCGCCTCACTCCACAGTGCCAGAAACGGACGATAGGGCAGGGGAGGCAGCAGCATCAGCGAGGGAGGAAGCCGCAACCCGAGCGCCTGAATCCGCCCCAGCGTCCGCGGATGCACCGGGAACAGCAACGGCAACCGCTCCGACAGCGTCGCCATGGCGTTCAGCAGTGCCGCCAATTGCACGGGATCGTCCACATTCGATGGCCGATGCAGCGTCACCACCCCATACCGTCCCGCAGCCTGCAGCGCCGACACCTGCTCCGCGCGCCCCTCCCATCCCTGCCGATCCACACCCGCCAGCAGCGCATGCTGATACAGCAGGTTGTCGACCATCACATGCCCGACCTCATGGATCTGCGCCTCGGCGTGCCCCTCCCGCCGCAGATGCGCCGTGGCACTCGGCTCGGTCGTGAACAGCCAGTCCGACATCGCATCCGTCGCGCGCCGGTTGATCTCCTCCGGCATCCGCATGTCACCGCTGCGCAGCCCCGCCTCCACATGCGCCACCCGCACGCCCAGCTTGCGGGCCACCAGCGCACATGCCAGCGTGGAGTCCACGTCCCCCACCACCACACAGGCCGCAGGCCGGTCCGCCTGCACCACCGGCTCGTAAGCCTGGAGAATGCGGGCCGTCAGCTGCGCATGACTCCCGCCATGACAGCCCAGCGACACATCCGGCGGCGGCAAACCCAGCTCTTCAAAGAACACGCCACTCATCGCGTGATCCTGATGCTGACCGGTATGCACCAGCCGCCAGGCCAGCCGACCATCGTCCCGCAACGCCCGCACCAGCGGCGCGAGCTTCATGAAATTCGGCCGCGCGCCGGCAATCAGATGAAGCAGCGGCGCAGCCATCGGCAGGTCTGCCTCAGTCGAAGAATTTTGCGTCCGCCAGCAGCGGCGCCTTCGCGTCCTTCTCCGCCAGCTTCGGCTCCACCCCGGTGTCCGGCCATTCAATGCCGATCGCCGGGTCATCCCACCGCACCGAGCCTTCCGCCTGCGGCGCATACAGATCGGTCGTCTTGTAGAGGAAGTCCGCCGTGTCGCTCAGCACCAGAAAGCCGTGCGCAAAACCCGGGGGAATCCACAGCTGGCGATGGTTGTCCCCGCTCAGCTCCACCCCCACCCACTTCCCAAAGCGCGGGCTGGACCGACGCATGTCCACCGCCACATCAAACACCGCACCCGCGGTGCAGCGCACCAGCTTGCCCTGCGCATGCGGCGCCAGCTGGAAATGCAGCCCCCGCAGCACGCCGCGGCTGGAGCGCGAATGGTTGTCCTGCACAAAACGCACGTCGGCACCGACAGCCGCATTGAACTTCGGCTCCGTCCAGCTTTCCATGAAGAACCCGCGTGCGTCTCCAAACACCTTGGGTTCAAGAATCATCACCTCCGGCAGCGCGGTCGGAATCACATTCATCAAAACACCTTCTCGTTGAGCAATTGCTTCAGGTATTGGCCATACCCGTTCTTCAGCATTGGTTGCGCCAAACGCTCAACTTGTTCCGCAGTGATCCATCCCCGGCGGTACGCAATTTCTTCCGGACAGGCCACCTTCAACCCCTGGCGCTTTTCCAGGGTCGCAATGAACTGGCCCGCTTCCAGCAGGCTGTCATGCGTGCCGGTGTCCAGCCATGCATAACCGCGGCCCATGATCTCCACCTTCAGCTGCTGCATCTGCAGATACCGCGCATTGACGTCGGTGATCTCCAGCTCGCCGCGGGGGCTCGGCTTGATGTCCGCCGCAATGTCGCACACCTGGTGGTCGTAGAAATACAGGCCCGTCACCGCATAGTTGCTCTTGGGCTTGAGCGGCTTCTCTTCGATGCTCAAGGCCCGCTTGCCATCATCGAAGGCCACCACGCCGTAACGCTCCGGATCATGCACATGGTAGGCAAAGACCGTTGCGCCTTCCGTGCGCTCGTCCGCCGCGCGCAGCAGGCCCAGCAGGTCGTGACCGTAGAAGATGTTGTCGCCCAGCACCAGGGCACTGGGGGCGCCGTTGATGAAGTCGCGGCCCAGGATGAAGGCCTGGGCCAGGCCGTCCGGCGACGGCTGCACGCAATACTCCAGCCGGATGCCCCAGCGCGACCCGTCGCCCAGCAGCGCCTCGAAGCGCGGCAGGTCCTGCGGTGTGCTGATCAGCAGGATGTCCCTGATGCCCGCCAGCATCAGGGTGCTCAGCGGGTAGTACACCATCGGCTTGTCGTAGACCGGCAGCAACTGCTTGCTCAGCGCCAGCGTCGCCGGGTGCAGGCGCGTGCCGGAGCCCCCCGCCAAAATGATGCCCTTGCGGGAAGTGGTCTCGGAGGAAGTCTGGGGAGTGGTCGACATGCGGGGCCTCACAGGATCTCGTCCAGCATCCGGTCCACGCCCGTCTGCCACTGGGGCAGCACCAGGCCAAACCGGGATTGCAGGCGGCGGTTGTCCAGACGTGAATTGAGCGGGCGTGGCGCCGGCACCGGATAGGCCGAGGTGGGAATGGCCTCCACCTGGTCCGGCTGCACCTTCAGGGCCACCCCCTTGGCAGCGGCACGGCGCAGCACATGCTGCGCATACTGGTGCCAGTTGGTCTCGCCACTGGCCACGGCGTGATAGGTGCCGCACAGCGAGCGGTCGGCCAGGGCGCCGCGGATCATGTGCGCACTGATGTCTGCCAGCAGGTCGGCCCCGGTGGGCGCGCCCACCTGGTCGGCCACCACCTTCAACTGCTCGCGTTCAGCGGCCAGGCGCAGCATGGTCTTGGCAAAGTTGCCCCCGCGCGCGGCATAGACCCAGCTGGTGCGCAGCACCAGTGCGTCCACGCCCTGCTCGGCGATCAACTGCTCGCCTTCGAGCTTGGTGCGGCCGTAGACGCTCAGCGGGCCGGTGGCTGCCGATTCATCGCGGGGCTGATCCCCACTGCCGTCAAACACATAGTCGGTGCTGTAGTGCACCAGCAGCGCCCCGGTCGCACGCGCTTGCGCGGCCAGCAGGCCCACCGCGGCGGCATTGATCTGACGGGCCGCCGCCGCATCAGACTCGGCCTTGTCCACGGCGGTATAGGCCGCTGCATTCACGATCACGTCCGGCGCCACGCGCTGGACCGTGGCGGCCAGCCGGTCGTTGTCGGAGAGGTCGCCCCCTTCGTGGCGGTCCAGCGCCACGAGGGTGCCCAGCGGCGCCAGGGCGCGTTGCAGCTCCCAGCCCAGTTGTCCGGTCTTGCCCAGCAAAAGCAGTTTCATGGCCGCGCCTCAGTTCGTCTGGCCTGCGCCGTATTGCTTCGACACCCAGTCGCGGTAGGCCCCCGACTGCACACGAGCCACCCAGTCCTCGTTCGACAGATACCACTGCACCGTCTTGCGGATGCCGGTCTCGAAGGTCTCGGCCGGACGCCAGCCCAGCTCTCGCTCGATCTTGCGGGCGTCGATCGCGTAGCGCCGGTCGTGGCCCGGACGGTCCTTCACATAGGTGATCAACCGGCTGTAGGGCCCCGCCGCATCCGGACGCAGTTCATCCAGCAGCGCGCAGACCGTGCGCACGATGTCGATGTTGGCCTTCTCGTTCCAGCCGCCGATGTTGTAGGTCTCGCCGACGCGCCCCCCCGCCAGCACCGCGCGAATGCCGGAGCAATGGTCGGTCACATACAGCCAGTCGCGGATCTGCTGACCATCGCCATACACCGGCAGCGGCTTGCCGGCCAGCGCATTGACGATCATCAGCGGGATCAGCTTCTCCGGGAAGTGATAGGGTCCGTAGTTATTGCTGCAATTTGTGGTCACCACCGGCAACCCATACGTGTGATGCCAGGCCCGCACCAGATGGTCACTCGCCGCCTTGGACGCGGAGTAGGGGCTGTTGGGTTCGTAGGGATTGGTTTCGGAGAACGGCGGGTCTTGCGGCTGGAGCGAGCCATAGACCTCGTCGGTGGAGACGTGATGGAAGCGGAAGCCGTCGCGGGTTTCGCCTTCGAGCGTGCCCCAATAGGCGCGAGCCGCTTCCAGCAGGGTGAAGGTGCCTTCCACATTCGTGCGCATGAAGGCGCCCGGGCCGTGGATGGACCGGTCCACATGGCTTTCCGCCGCGAAGTGGACGATGGCACGGGGACGATGGGTGGCCAGCAACTGGTCCACGAGTGCGCGGTCGCAGATGTCGCCCTGCACGAAGACGTGGCGGGCATCGTCCTTCAGGCTGGCCAGATTCTCCAGATTGCCGGCATAGGTCAGCGCATCCAGGTTGACCACAGGCTCGTCCGACGAGCGAAGCCAGTCCAGCACGAAGTTGCTGCCGATGAAACCGGCACCGCCGGTGACGAGGATCGTCATGAGTCGAATATCCCTTATAGCTCGCAAAAATGGATCTGCCGTCAACGCCTCGTCGCGACCCGGCTCTGGCGGAGGCAATCAGCGGCTGAGTCAGCAGCGCGCCGCACTCCGGTTCATCCACCGTTGTTCGTGCAAACCGCTCTCAGGCCGGTCAGGCCCTCTGCCTCTGCCTCTGCGCCTCCGCCCCTGCGCAGCCAGCCTCGCGCTTCAGCAGCGGGCGAGCGTTGGCGTCGGCCTTGCTCGCCTCACCGGCATGAGCGGCATGAGCGGCCTTACAGCCGCCAGACCTTGAGCCCGGCCGCCCGCAGCGCGTCACTTGCAAACGCCGCCTTCACGTCGATGAAGGCGCCTCCGTCCACCAGTTTGCCACACAGGTCCTGCACGCCCAGTGCCTTGTATTCCCGATGGGCGACCGCGGCGACGATGGCATCCGCCCGGGGCAGATCCTCGAATCGGTGGAGTTTAACCCCGTATTCGTGCATGGCTTCATCCGCGGCGGCCGCCGGATCGGTCACCCAGACCTCCACCCCATAGCTCTCCAGCTCCCGGATGATGTCGATGACCTTGGAGTTGCGCAGGTCGCCGCAGTCTTCCTTGAAGGTCAGGCCCAGCACGTTGACCTTGGCGCCCTTGATGTAGCTGCCCGCGGCGATCATCTGCTTGATGGTCTGCTCCGCGATGAACTTGCCCATGCCGTCGTTGATGCGGCGCCCCGCCAGGATGACCTGCGGGTGGTAGCCCAGCATGTCCGCCTTGTGGGTGAGGTAGTACGGGTCCACGCCGATGCAGTGGCCGCCCACCAGTCCCGGCTTGAACTTGAGGAAGTTCCACTTCGTGCCCGCCGCTTCCAGCACTTCCGAGGTGTCCAGGCCGATGCGGTCGAAGATGATGGCCAGCTCGTTCATCAGCGCGATGTTCAGGTCGCGCTGGGTGTTCTCGATGACCTTGGCCGCTTCCGCCGTCTTGATGCTGGAGGCGCGATGCACCCCCGGACGGATAATGCTTTCGTAGGTGCGGGCGACGATGTCCAGCGTCTCGGGCGTGTCGCCGGAGACGATCTTCAGGATCTTGGTGAGCGTGTGCTCCTTGTCGCCCGGGTTGATGCGCTCGGGGCTGTAGCCGACGAAGAAGTCCCGCTTCCAGACCTTGCCGGATTCCCGCTCCAGCACCGGGATGCAGACTTCCTCGGTCGCGCCCGGATACACGGTGGACTCGAACACCACCACCGCCCCGGCCTTCATGTGGCGGCCGACGCTGGCCGACGCGCCCACCAGCGGGCGGAAGTCCGGAATATGCGCCTCGTCCACCGGCGTGGGCACCGCCACGATGATGACGTCGGCCTCGGCCAGGCAGGCCGGATCGCTGTGATATTCGGCGTGGACGGCGGCCCGCACTTCCTCGTCGGTCAACTCCCGCGACGGGTCGGTGCCCGCGCGGCACTTGGCCACCTTGTCGGTCGAGATGTCAAAACCGATGGTGCGGCCCAGCTTGCCGAACTCGACCACCAGCGGCAGCCCCACATATCCCAGACCTACAACGGCGATCACAGCCACGGCCTTCTCCTCTTCAAGCGTGCGCTTCTTGTCCTGTCACGGACGTCTTTGTAGCCGGCTTTGTATCCGGTTTTGAGCGCGCCGCCGATCCCTCAGTTGCGGCCGTAGGTGTCCTGGTAGCGGACGATGTCGTCTTCGCCCAGATAAGACCCGGACTGCACCTCGATGATTTCCAGCGGCACCTTGCCCGGATTGGACAGGCGATGCACCTGGCCCAGCGGGATGTAGGTGGACTGGTTTTCGGTCAGCAGGATGGTCTTGTCGCCGTTGACGACCTCGGCCGTGCCGGACACCACGATCCAGTGCTCCGCCCGGTGGTGATGCATCTGCAGGCTGAGCGAGGCGCCCGGCTTGACCATGATGCGCTTGACCTGGAAGCGCTCACCCATGTCGATGCTGTCGTACCAGCCCCAGGGGCGGTGCACCTTGCGGTGCAGGTTGTGCTCGCCCCGCTGGCTGGCGGTGAGGGAATTGACGATCTTCTTGACGTCCTGGCTCTTGCTGCGGTCGGCCACCAGCACCGCGTCCGGCGTTTCCACCACCACAATGTTGTCCAGGCCAACGGCCGACACCAGGCGGCTGGTGGCATGCACCAGCGTGTTGCGGCTGTCGGCAATGATGGCGTCGCCGCGGCTGGCATTGCCGTCATCGTCCTTGGGCGCCACCTGCCAGACCGCTTCCCAGGCGCCCAGGTCGTTCCAGCCGGCGTCCAGCGGCACCATGCGCAGCGGGAATTCGCTGCCGGGGCAGTGCTCCATCACCGCATAGTCGATGGATTCGCTGGGGACCTGCGCAAACGCGTCCTTGGCCGGGCGCACAAAGGCCCCGTCGGCACTGCGGCCGTCGAAGGATGCGCGGGTGGCGGCTTCGATGTCGGGACGGAAGCGCTGCAGGGCCTTGATCCAGGTCGAGGCGCGCAGCACAAACATGCCGCTGTTCCAGAAGTAGCTGCCTTCGTCCAGATAACGCTGGGCCGTGTCGGCATCCGGCTTTTCGACGAAGGCCTCGACCCGCAGGCCGTTGCCGTCCGCCTGGCCGCGGATATAGCCATAACCCGTTTCGGGACGATCCGGCGTGATGCCCAGGATGACGATGGCGCCGTCCTGCGCCTGGCGGATGGCCGTCTGCACGGCGGTGGTGAAGGCATCGGCCTGCGTGACGGTCTGGTCCGCCGGGGCGACCACCAGCACCGGATCGGTCCCGCCCTGCAGCACGGCGCTGGGGCTCATGTGCTGCTCGCGCAGTTGGTCCAGCACCATGAAGCGGTGTTCTTCATTGCCCACCACCAGCGGGGCGCTGACGGCGATGTCCTCGGCGCCCAGCGTCGCCAGGCGGTCCGCCGCCTGCTGGAACAGGCTGGTGTTGCCGCTCAGGATCAGGAACTGCTTCGGGTAGCCCGCGCGGGACAGCGGCCACAGCCGCGTTCCACTGCCACCGGCCATGATCACCGGTAGGACGTCGATCTTGCTCAAACTTCTGCTCCCTCAAAGCCATTGGGATTGCCGGACTGCCAACGCCAGCTGTCCTCGCACATCCGCGCCAGGTCGTATTTTGCCGTCCATCCGAGGCGTTCCCGGGCGAGTGTGGGGTCGGCATAGCAGGCCGCGACATCGCCGGGACGGCGCGGAGCGATTTCATAAGGGATCTCGCGGCCGCTGGCCTTGGCGAAAGCGTTGACCAGCTCCAGCACGCTGTAGCCGCGGCCGGTGCCGAGGTTGACCCAGATGGATTCCTTCCCGTCCAGCAGGAAGCGCAGCGCCGCGACATGGCCTTCGGCCAGGTCCACCACGTGGATGTAGTCGCGCACGCCGGTGCCGTCCGGGGTGTCGTAGTCGTTGCCAAAGACGCTCAGCTTGGCGCGGCGACCCACCGCCACCTGGGTGACGTAGGGCATGAGGTTGTTGGGAATGCCGCGCGGGTCTTCGCCGATGCGGCCGCTTTCGTGGGCACCGACCGGATTGAAATAACGCAGGCAGGCGGTCTGCCAGGCGGGATCGGACGCGCCCAGGTCGCGCAGGATGCCCTCGCCAATCAGTTTCGTGGCGCCATAGGGATTGACCGCCATCAGCTCGGCATCCTCGCGCAGCGGCAGCGAGCGCGGCTGGCCGTAGACGGTGGCGCTGGACGAAAACACGATGCGCTTGCAGCCGTGGCGCTGCATCACCTCGCACACCGTCAACAGGCCGTCGAGGTTGTTGCGGTAGTAGCTCAGCGGCTTGGCGGTGGATTCGCCCACCGCCTTGAAGGCCGCAAAGTGCACCACAGCGGCGGGCTGGTACTCGCTGAACACGCGGTCCAGCGCCGCCGCATCACACACATCCAGCTTCTCGAACAGCGGCGTCTGGCCGCTCAGCTCGGCCAGCCGGTCCAGGACCTTGGGTGAGCTGTTGCTGAAGTTGTCCACGCCGATCACGCGATAACCCGCGGCCAGCAGCGCCAGCCAGGTGTGGGAAGCGATGTAGCCGGTCGCGCCGGTCAACAAGATGGTGGTGCTCATTCTGGGTCCCTGGTGGTCTTACTGGATCACGCCCTGCACATAGCAGCCGGCCGTGTAGGCATCGTAGGTGTAGAGCAGGCTGTAGGAGCTGCGGCTCTGGCGGTTGTAGCTGCAACCCACGGTCACCGCGCGGGTGGCCTGCCAGCTGATGCCGGCGTTGTAGAAACGGCTGCTGTCGCTGTTGCCGGTGTTGAAATTGCGGTCGTCACGGCTGACCCGCGAATAGCCGCCGCCTGCGGTCAGGCTCAGCTTGCCGGTCAGGCGGTAGCTGCCCTGCACCTGGGCGGAGGTGGTGATGCGGTTGTAGTCCGACACCACGTTGGCCACGCCCAGGTAGTAGGTTTCCACGCCGGTGTCGCGGGAGATCTGGGTGCTGAGGTTCCAGCGACCGCCCGGCCGCCAGTCCCAGATCAGCGAGCCGGTGACGCCATTGAAGTTGTCGGCATTGCTGCGGCTGATGCGGGCATTGAGGTTGGACGACCCGGTCAGCGTCCAGCCGGCCGTCAGGTCCAGGTCCCGGCGGGAGTACTTGAAGTCGGTGTCGGTCGTGTGGCCCTTGGTGTAGCGACCGGCCACGCCGAAGCGCCACTGGCTGCTGGGGCTGTAGGTCAGGCCCAGCGAGGTGGCGCCCTGCCGGTATTCCTGGCTGACATAGCTGGCCAGGGAATAGTCACGCGTCCGGTAGACATAACCGCCTTCCAGCGCCAGCGGCGTGGTGGAGGGCAGGCCCAGGCGGACGGTGCCCTCGGCACTCTGGTCGGTCTGGATGTTGCGGTCGGTGGTGGGCGCGATCTGCGAGGTGGCGTTGTAGTCGGCCAGGTAGCGCTTGCGCAGATAGGTCAGGTTGCCGGAGAGATCACCCACGGTGGACCAGTCCATGCCGGTGCGGATGTCAAAACCCCGGTTGTTGAGCTGGTCGTTGTGGTTGTAGCGGTTGTCCATCCACTTGGTGTTGGCATAGAGCCGCTGGCGTCCCAGCCGCACGTCGGCGCCGCCCAGCAGGGTCAGGGTGGTGAACTGGTCGCTGTTCTCGGCGCTGTTCTCGCGAAAGACGTTGTTCGCATACTGCTGCGACAGCGCCGCCCCCAGATACCAGGGGGCGCCACTGCTCTGGGCCGAGGCGCCAGCGCTGGCACCCAGCAGGCCGGCCGCCAGCAGCCAGGGCAGCGCCGCCGGGCGTGCGCAGGGAGACGTCTGGCGTGACAGGCGCGGCAGGCGGGGCAGGCGATGAAGGGGGGTCATCACGAGTGGGCTCCTGATTCTTCTTGGGGGGTCAGTAGGCGTGGCGGTCGAAGACCATGAGCCGCACGGTGCGTACGATGATCTGCAGGTCCAGCCCGAGGGACCAGTTGCGCAGATATTCCAGGTCATATTCCACCCGGGCCTTCATCTTGTCGATGGTGTCGGTCTCGCCGCGCAGGCCGTTGACCTGGGCCCAGCCGGTGATGCCCGGCTTGACCTTGTGGCGCACCATGTAGGCCTTGATGATCTGGCGGTATTCCTCGTTGTGGGCCACCGCATGGGGCCGGGGGCCGACGATGCTCATGCGGCCCTGCAGCACGTTGATGAACTGCGGCAGCTCATCCAGCGACGTGCGGCGGATGAAGGCGCCAAAGGGGGTGATGCGCGGGTCGCCCTTGGTGGCCTGCTTGACCACCGCGCCGTTGTCCATGGAGCGCATCGACCGGAACTTGTAGACGATGATCTCGTCCCCATCCAGCCCGTTGCGGCGCTGCTTGAAGATGATCGGCCCGGGCGAGCTCAGCTTCACGCCGATGGCCAGCGCCACCAGGATGGGCGAGATCAGCAGCAGGATCAGGCTGGCCAGGATGATGTCGCTGATGCGCTTGACCACCTCATTCACGCCCGTGAATGGTGTTTCCAGAATGCCCACGACCGGCACGCCGTTCATGTCCTGCAGGCGGCCCTGGATGATGCTGATGCCAAAGACATCCGGCACGAAGAAGATGGACGCGGTGGTGCCCTGCACCTGCTCCAGCAACTGCACGATGCGCGGCTGCGAGCCCAGCGGCAGGGTGATGTAGACCTCCCGCACGCCGTGCGCGCGGACGAAGTCACTGAGCTCCGGCAGGGTGCCCAGGATGCGGCCGCTGGTGTCGCCGTGCAGGCGGTCGTCCTGCCGGTCGTCGAAGAAGCCCAGCAGTTCCACCCCCTTCATCGGACCGGCTTCCAGCGCCCGGGCCACCTTGGCGCCCAGCGGGCCGGCGCCCACGATGATGGCCGAGCGGCGGATCCAGGGCTGGCGCGACCGCCAGCGCAGCACCTGCCGGCCAATCTCCACTGCGACGATCTGGCTCAGCGGGGTGAGGATGGCCCACCACATCAGCACATCGCGCTCGAAGTAGTGCAGGCTGCTGGTGGCATAGGCAAACATGCCAAGAATCAGCAGCAGCATCAGCCATGAACCGATGATGTCGGTCACGGCACTGGCCGGATGCTCCCCGAAATGATTGCGTCCCGGGAAGGTCAGCGCGAACACCAGCATGCACAGCGTGTAGGTGGAGCGCATGACCGGTTCCCCGAACCAGGCCAGCACCGCGAGATAGACCAGGACGATCAGGCTGGGCTCGAGAAACGCCGCGATGAAGGACTGGACCGATTGCGGCGCACTGTAGAACGTTCTCTTGTAGTTCCGATCCTCAAACATCACCCTGTGGTCCTTGGTTGCTTCCCTCATGCCACGGACTGGCCTTCCGGCCATGCTCCGCAGCCCGGCCGATGGCCGGCTCTGCTGAGCCGCGCTGCCCATCCGGCTTGTGGTTGGCCGGTTCTGGCGGCGCTTTCCGCACCTGTCCCGTTCCGGCCATGCCTGGGGCATGACTGGCCGGGTTACCCCCTTGTCCCGGCCGGAGCCGGAAATTCTCTCTCAAATCCTTCACCCCACTCGTAACCAGCGACCCCCTACCTTCGGGCTGGGTCTGCCTACAATCCGCCCCATGCTTCAAGAATGGTCCAAGCTCCTGGCCCCTGCTGTGCAGGATCGCATCACGCTGTTGCTCAACCATGTCATGTCGCGCGAGCCGGTCGTGACGACACGGTTGGCGCCGCAGGCTGGCAAGACGGTGCGGCTGCATCTGGCGGGGTGGCCCCGCCTGTTGCCTGCCGCGCCCGACCTGCGTCTGCGCATCACGCCCGCCGGTCTTCTGGAACGGTTGAATGACGGGGAAACCCAAGAGCAAGAACCGGACCTGGAAATACAACTGGAAGCATCCAATCCGGCGGCAGCCGCCTTTGGCGTGCTCTCCGGCGAGCGTCCGGAGGTGCGGGTGCTGGGGGACGCGCAACTGGCAGGCGACATCAACTGGTTGATCGACAACCTGCGATGGGATATTGAGGACGACCTGGCGGCCATCACCGGCCCGGCCGTGGCGCATCAACTGGGACGCGTCGGCCGTGCCGCCGCCCAGGGCATGGCGCTGCTGGCCCGTCAGGCCGGCCGCTTCATGCCGGACGGACAGGGACGGGCCTGACCGGCGGGTGTTCATGAGATATCTCTCCCGCCTGCTGGTCATTGTCTGGACCCTGTACCGCTTCGGCCTGGATGAGCTGGCGCTCTCCACGCTCAAGCAGCGTCGTTTCCGTTTCCTGCGCCGCCTGATCTCGGTGGGCCGCGCCTGGGACGAGCCCCGCGGCGTGCGCCTGCGCATGGCGCTGGAGCGCCTGGGCCCGATCTTCGTCAAATTCGGTCAGCTGCTGTCCACCCGCCGGGACCTGGTGCCGGCGGACATGGTGGCCGAGCTGTCCCGCCTGCAGGACAACGTGCCGCCGTTCCCGGCCGAGCAGTCCCGCGCCTTGATCGAGCGGGCCTTCGGCCGCCGCATCGAGGACATCTTCGCCAGCTTCGACGCCGAACCCGTCGCCAGTGCGTCCATCGCCCAGGTGCACTTCGCGGTGCTGCCGGACGGTCGCGAGGTGGCGGTCAAGGTGTTGCGGCCCGGCATGCTGGACGTCATCGAGGACGATCTGGCCCTGATGCGCACCCTGGCGGGCTGGATTGAACGCTTCTCGGCGGACGGCCGGCGGCTCAAGCCCCGCGAGGTGGTGGCCGAGTTCAACACCTACCTGCACGACGAGCTGGACCTGGTGCGTGAAGCCGCCAATGCCGCCCAGTTGCGTCGCAACATGCAGGACCTGCAACTGGTGCTGGTGCCCGAGATGATCTGGGAGCTGTGCGCCAGCGAGGTCATCGTGATGGAGCGGATGCGGGGCGTGCCCATCTCCCAGCTGGACCGCCTGCGCGAAGCGGGGGTGGATATTCCGAAGCTGGCCCGCGACGGCGTCACGATTTTCTTCACCCAGGTCTTCCGCGACGGCTTCTTTCATGCCGACATGCACCCGGGCAACATCCAGGTGAGCCTGGAGCCGCAGACCTTTGGGCGCTATGTGGCGCTGGATTTCGGCATCATCGGCACGCTGACCGAGGTCGACAAGGACTACCTGGCGCAGAACTTCATCGCTTTTTTCCGCCGCGACTACAAACGTGTGGCGGAACTGCACATCGAATCGGGCTGGGTCCCCCCGCAAACGCGGGTGGATGAACTGGAAGGGGCGGTGCGCACCGTCTGCGAACCGCACTTCGACAAGCCGCTGAAGGACATTTCGCTGGGCCAGGTGCTGATGCGCCTGTTTCAGATTTCACGACGATTTAACGTCGAGATTCAACCGCAGCTGGTTTTGCTGCAAAAAACGCTGCTCAATATTGAAGGTCTGGGCCGGCAGCTGGATCCGGAGCTGGACCTCTGGGCCACGGCCAAGCCCTTCCTGGAACGCTGGATGGACGAGCAGGTGGGGTGGCGCTCCTTCCTGCACCATCTGAAGAAGGAGGCGCCGCGTTTCGCCCAGATGCTGCCCGAGTTCCCCCGCTTGATGCACGAGGCGCTCAAGCAGCAGGGCGACAGCCGCCGTGATGAGCTGACCCGCCAGTTGCTGGCGGAACAGCGCCGCACCAATCACCTGCTGCAGGGCCTGGTGTGGGGCGTGGCCGGCTTCATGGTGGCACTGGTGGTCAGCCAGGTGGTGCTGCGCTGGATGCCGATCTAAACGACGATCTAAGCGCCGATCTAAGCGCCGCTTTAGACCCCGCTTTAAACGCGATCAGCCCGGCTCAGCCCGGCGTCGCAAAGTCGGCGAAGCCTTGCTGCAGCTTCGAGCGCAGCAGGGTGCGCACCCGGTTGACCCGCGAGCGGACCGTGCCGATGGGAATCGACTGGATCTCCGCCACATCCCGGTAGGACTCCTCCTCCAGGCAGGCCAGGTGGAAGGTGCCGCGCAGGTCGGGCGAGAGCCCGGCCAGCGTGTCGTCCACCACCTTCGCCAGTTGACGGTAGGACACGCACTGGCTCACATCCATCACGGCTTCGCCATTGCGCTGGGCCAGTTCCCCATCGACCATGTGCGGCGTGGCGTCCAGGCTTTCCAGCTGGCTGCTGCGCTTGGCGCTGCGGGCCACATGGTTGCGGGCGACGTTGGCGGCAATGCCGAAGAACCAGGTCTCCACCGACGACTTGGCCATGAACCGGTCGCTGCAGCGGGTGGCCTCCAGCAGCGCGTCCTGGATGATGTCGTCCAGCTCGCCGGGAGAGCGCTCATACCGGCGCAGGAAGCGCTTGAGCTTGCTGGAGTCGTTGCGGGATTCACGGGCGATGCGGACGATGTGCGTCAAGACCTGCTGCTGACGATTCCGCGCTTCATGTTCTTGTTCGGTCATATCGTTGAGGGCTGGTGAAGCGCCCGGACCTGGCTCACGACCGGTGACGGCGGACAGGTCTTCATGGGCGGAAATGTTCCCCGCGGCAGACGCCGGGGACAGACAGGGGACGCGGCTCATGGTCGGCCTCCGAAGGTGGCCAGGGCCGCAAGGGCTTGCTCGCCGAGTGAAAGGATCTGGAGCGCCACCCAGCGCCCGGTGGCGGCCAGCGTGACCCCCACGGCGAGCAACTTGACGGCGAAGGGAATGCTCTGGTCCTGCATGGACAGCACGGCTTGCAGCAGGGACACCACCACGCCGGTGATGACCGCCACGATCAGGCTGGGCATGGACAGCCAGATCACGGCCAGCAGGCCCTTCTGGAAAAAGGCGATGGTCTCGACCATGGCGCGCTCCTTCAGGCGTAAGAGGCCACGAGGCCTTCGAACAGGCGGGTCCATCCGTCCAGCACCACAAAGAGCAGCAGCTTCAGCGGCAGGGACACGACCATCGGCGAGACCATCTGCATGCCCAGGGCGAGCAGCAGGTTGGACAGCAGCAGGTCGATGACCACAAACGGGACATAAAGAACGAAACCGGCCTTGAGCGCCATCTCCATCTCGGAGACGACGAAGCAGGGGATGAGCACCACGTAGTCGCGCTCATGGGGGGTGCCCAGCGCACTGCGCTTCCACTGGCGCTGGGCCAGTTCCACGAAGCGCTGACGACGCTCGGGCAGGGTGTTGGCCAACATGAACTCGCGCAGCGGCTCGGCGGCATAGGCGATGTGGCCCAGGCCGCCGCGGCTGGGCGGCGCACCTGCATCGCCAGTTGCATTGCTGCCGGCGGGCGTCGTGCTGCTGGAGGGCCGCCCCGACCGGTCCTGCGAAGGCGAGGTCAGCTGCAGCCGGCCCGCCATCTCGTTGAAGATGGGCGCCATCACGAACAGCGTCGCGGCCAGCGCCACCGCATTGACGGCGATGCCGGGCGGCACCTGCTGCACGCCCAGGGCGTTGCGCACGATCATCAGCACCATCGAGATCTTCAGGAACGCGGTGGTGCAGACCATCAGCAGCGGCAGCAGGGCGATGCCGGCCAGCAGCAGCACCAGCGAGACCGGGTCGTAGGCGGCGATATTCATGGCCGGCTACCCCAGTCGGTGATCTCGACCGCCAGACGGCCGTCCAGCTCGATCAATTCACCGCTGCCCAGTTCCGTGCCGTGCGCAACGATGCGCACATGCGGCGGCGTGGCCAATTCGAGGGGAAGAATTCGACCGCTGTTGAGCGCGGTGAGTTCAGCGACTGTCATCGACAGTCGGCCGACGATGAAATCGAGATCGACTTTCAATGCATCCATGATGGTGGGGACCTTTTCAATTGCCTTGACATGGGAAGGATTGGAAAGGGCAGGGGCGTCGACGACCCATCCTTGGAATACATAGGAGTCATCGGCGAGCTGACAAACATTGACTAGTGCCGATCCCAAAAGCATGTGGGCAGGGGGCTTGAGTGCCGGTCCGTCCAGCGGGATCAGCAGCGCGTCGCCCACCCCGATGGCAGCGAGTCGTGCGGCGGAAATGGGGCGTCGGCCCAGGTGCAGTCCCCCCGAGAAACTCAGGCGTCGAACGGCTTCGGGAAGTGCAGTGGCCGCGTGCAGATCAAGTGCATGTCTCTGCCAACCCGCATGCGCGGTCCATTCACAGAGCGTGTGGGCCTGCGCGTGCAGGAGAAAGGTGTGGCATTCGTCATTGATGCCGGTCAAGGTCAATAGACAAGGCAGGAAAGGTGAATCACCGGCATCGGTCGCGGCGTGTGCTTGATCTGTCTCAAGGAGGTGAAATGGACCGCCCAGGCATTCCATCAAGGCGGGGGGAATCCGAGCCAGGGAGAGGCGGTGCAATTCATGCACCACCGTCGTGGGGGTGTCTGGCGGGTACTGCACGCCGGTGAGCAGCGTCAGCAGGCTGGCGTCCATCAGCTGCAGCGGGCCATGGCGACCCTGCAGATGCAGAAAGGGCTGGGCCTGGAGGTCGGAGACGGGGGCCGGCAACAGCAGCAGCTCGGCGCTGCGCAGCGACAGATCCGGATCGTCGAGCGGCCACACCAGCCCCGCCGACAACTGACGGGACAAGCGAGCCTGAAGGCCGGTCACCCGGCGCAAGGAGAGAGGCCGTGCAGACGGCGCTGCGCGGCCTGAAGTGGGGGCATTCATGATGAATCGGGCAGGGGCGACTGCCTGGACAAGGGAGGGAGGGACAAGGCGTTTGCAAAAAAACGTCAGGTCAGTAGGGGTCACATGACAAATGGGTTCCGGGTGCGTGGACGCACCCTGCGCTTGGTCAATGTCGGGGCCCGAGCCGGCAGAACCGCGCGTGCGTTGCCGGCAACTACCCAAGACCATGAAGCCGTTTCCGATTGCCCGCCGCCTGACGCTTGCCCACACTCCGCATCTGCTGGCAGATGCGGACGGCGTGCTGTCCGCGGCCGATCTCGGCGTGGTCACGCAGGCGTCGGACCTGGTCCGCGCCGTGCGTTCGCGCTGTGCAGCGCAGTTGCGCCGCTCCCGACGACGTCAGCAGGACCTGCTGGCCCGCCAGCGCGCGGCCTGCGAATCGATGGTGCTGGCGCGCGCGGCCCAGCTGTCCCAGCAGTTGCAGGACGAGCGCCGCGGCGTGCGGGACACGGCCGCCACGCTGGTGGCCCAGGTGGCCCGCGATGCGCTGCAGCGCCTGATGGTGGAACTGCCCGACGCCTGGCCGGCCCAGTCCAGCGTGCAACTGGTGCTGGCGGAATGGTCGGCCCTGTCGCTGAAAGAAGAGGCCACCGTGCAGCTGCATCCGGCAGACCTGCCGCTCATTGCACCGCTGCGCCCCGACCTCCCCTGGACCCTGGTCCCTGATCCCTCACTGCCGCGCGGCGCCTGCGTGCTGTCGCATTCCGCCGGCACCGTGCGGGCCGACTTCCACGCCAACCTGCAGGCGCTGAGCACTGCCCTGCAATCCGTCCCGCTGGCGCCCCCCAGCGCCGATAGCGTCGAGAGCGCCCCCCTTCCGACGGAAAGCGCCAGCGAGCGCGCTGCCGTCCCGTCCCCCGGCCCTGCGCCGGCCTCTCCTCTTTCCGAGCATTCCCCATGAGCTACAACGACCCCATGACCGCCTTTGTCCATCAACTGCGTTCGCGCGAGGTGGAGATTCAGCAGCGGCTGCAATCCGTCGATGTGTTGGATGGCCCTGGCGGCCGCACCTTCCTCGAAGCCAAGATGGAGCTCCAGCGCGCCGACTGGGCGGCCCAGATCGGTTTGCAGCTGCGTCATGGGCTGCTGAAAAAAGTCGCGGGCAAGTTGTGATGGCCACGCAGACCTCCTCGTTGTTGCGGCTCAAGCGGGGCTGGGCACCGAGCCTGGCCCTGTCCACCTGCCTGTCCGCCTGCCTGTTCTCGTGCTGGCTGCCGGCGCAGGCCGTCACGCCCGCCGGCTGGAAGGACATCCTCTACAGCAACCGCGCGGATGACAACGCAACGCTGGAAACCGTGCTGCAGCAGTTCTGCGACACCATGGGGGTGGAGCTGAAGCTGTCCAGTGCCAAGCTGGGTCAGCGCCGCATGCTGGCGCTGCCTTCACGCGGCAGTGCGCCGGCGGCCTTTCTGGACCAACTGGCCCAGAGCCTGTCGCTGGACTGGTATGTGTATCGCGGGGTGCTGCATGTGTCCCCGCAGTCGGCATCGGCCCGCGCCCGGGTCGAGCTGACGGGCCAGACCGCGGCAGCAGCCCGGCAGGCCCTGATCGGCCTGGGCCTGTTCGAGTCGCGCTTTGGCTGGGGCGAGCTGGACACCGATCCGCCCACCGTGCTGGTGGAAGGTCCTGCCAGTTATGTCGAGGCGGTGCGCAGCTTCCTGGTCTCGCCGAATCCGGCAGCGCCGGCGCCCGAGCGCCCGCAGTTGATGGTGTTTCGCCTCAAGCATGCGGTGGCCCAGGACCGCGATGTTCAGGTGCGCGGCCTCACGACGCGGCAGCCCGGCCTCGCCTCGGTGCTGAAGGAATTGATGAGCCCCGCGTCCAACGCGCGGCTGGATGCGTTGAGCAACCGCTTGGGCCTTGGGTCTTCCCCAGCGGGCGGGAGTGGGGCTGGCCTGGGAGGCAGCCTGGGGGCCGGAGGCCCATCGAGCCTGCTGGGCGGCGCCGCGTCGCTACCGGCCGCGCTCGGCGGCCTGCCGTCGCCCTTCAATGGGCTCGCGGACAGCAGTGCCGGCACACGATCCTTCCTCGCCTCGCCACTGCCCGACACCCTGATCCCCGGCGCTGCCGCTGGCGGCAAGAGATCCACGCCAGGATCCAACCCGGCGGATGCCGTGGAAGAAGAGCGGCGTCGCCAGGAACGGGCCGCGCTGCCCACCATCGGTGCCTACCCACCGCTCAATGCCGTGCTGGTGTGGGATCTCCCGTCCCGCAAGCCCGAATACACCGCGGTGATCGCTGAACTCGACGTGCCGACCCGGCAGGTGGAGATCAATGTGACCATCCTCGACGTCAATGCCAATGCGCTGCGGGAATGGGCGGCCGACCTGGCCATCGGGTCCGGCGCGGCCCGGGTGCAGCTCAATGCGGCCGGCAACATCGGCAGTGACGGCAGCAGCCCGGCGAGCAATTCCTCCATGGTGCTCTGGGCCACCGACCGCCTCAGCCTGCGGCTGCGCGCGCTGGAGTCGCGGGGACAGGCCCAGGTCATGTCGCGCCCCTCCATCCTGACCCAGGACAACCATGCCGCCGTGCTGGACATGAGCCAGTCGGTCTACGTGAGGCTGGTGGGCGAGCGCACCACCGACCTGCGCAGTGTCAGCGCGGGCACCATGCTGCGCGTGACGCCCAGCGTGCTGGGCGACGACAAGAACGCCAACATCCGCGTCACGCTGGACATCGACGACGGGGCCCTTGGCGACAGCAGCGCTGGCGCCTCGGACCCGCGCGTGGGCAACAGCTCCGTCAGCACCCAGGCGGTGGTGCGTCCCGGCGAGTCGCTGGTGGTGGGCGGCTACCGGCGGCAGAACAGCGAGTCCTCCCACAGCCGGGTTCCCGGCCTGGACAGCGTGCCGCTGCTGGGCTGGTTGTTCCGGGGAGACAGTGTCATCAGCGAAGAACGGGAACGCCTGTTCATCGTCACCGCCCGCGTGCTTCCCTGATCGGTCCACGCATCGCCCCACCGTCCAACCGTCTGCCTGTCACTCGTCCCCCCGGTCCCGTCTTCCAAGGAATTGCCATGGCCATCAGTCCCACCGCGCCGACCGGCGCCGGCCTCCCGCTCTCATCCGACCTGCACCGGTTTGCCGATGTCGATGTCAGCCCCTTCCAGGTGGCGGATCAGACCCGCCAGGTGCAGAAGCGCCAGCAGGCGGCCTTTCAGCCGCCGATGGACACCCCGCTGCCGCGCCCGCCCTCCGCCGGGCTGGGCGCCGACGCCTTTGAAGAAATCACCTTCCAGGCCAGTGAGCGCGAGGAAGCCGAAGTGCATGACGAGCTCCATGACCGTCATGTGCAGGAGGCGGAGTTGATCCGCGGCGCCTTGCCGGTGGAGAAGGTCGTGGCGGTGATGCGGCTGATGGAGGGGCAGCAGGGCTTTCAGCTGCTGCGCACCCAGGCCCGCATCTTTGCGCGGGATTTCGAAGCGGATCCCCACGGCGCCCTGGAGCGGCTGAAGATGCTGTCCCACCGCCCGGCGGAACGTTTTGCCCTGCTCAGCATGGCCGAGTCGCTCATCGAGAAAACGCGCGACAAGCGGCCCGAAGCGGAGGCCACCCTGCAGGCGCTGCGTCAGCTGGAACATCAGGACGCCCAGCAGATCCGCCACCTGATCAAGGTCTACGAGGCCACTCAGAAAAAGCAGGACACGCCGGTGTCCGCCCCAGCGTCTGCGCTCCTGCAGTTGCTGTCCTCCCCGCCCAGCCCGCGCATGCTGATGGACGCGGTGGGATCGTCCGAGGGGCTCAAGGCGCTGTCGCGGCAGGTGCATGGCTTGCCGCACGAAGGCCAATTCGAATCGCCTGCGGCCTTCGTCGGCTTGAGCGTGGCGCTGGCCCAGATGATGGCCGTGCTGCGCACCATGGATGACCATGCCACCGGGCTCAGCAACGCGATCGGGCTGCCCGCCGGCGAGCAGCCCAAGCTGCTGCGTCAGCTGATGGACCTGTGCCGCACGGCGGCGCCTCGGCCCAAACTGGAGAAGCTGCGCACGGACCTGCTCAAGATGGTGGGGCCGCAGCGCAGCTCGCAACTGGACCAGGCGCTGCTCAAGCAGGTCAGCCAGTATCCGGAACCGGTCTGGATCAGCATCGACGCCAAGACCGCCGTCCAGACCTGCCTGCGCGAGGCCCAGGGCCTGCATTACCGCCGGCAAGGTGTCCTCGGACCGGCCGGCCAGCTCAACCGCGCGGCCTTGCCCAACGCCGCTCCGGCCGCGTGACGGAATCGACGATCCCGGCCTGAGGCGCAGAACCTCGCACCTCGGGTTCGCACTGACCGCTCATGGACACGCCCGGACCCTTCGCCGCTTCCACCCCCAGCTCCGGCTCATCGGCCGGGGCGGCCCCGCCTGCCGCCGCCTCCGGACGCGTCACCGGCGCCGCGGCGGCTTCTCGCGCATTGGCAGCCCGGCTCGCCCCCAGCGGGGAGCGGGCGGAGATCGTGGTCACCGCGCTGGTGGTGGCCGTGGTCTTCGCCATGCTGCTCCCGGTGCCGACCTGGCTGCTGGACCTGCTGATCGCGGTCAACCTCTGCACCTCCTCCTTCCTCATCGTGCTGGTGATGCAGATCAAGCACACCACCGGCCTGAGCGCCTTCCCCTCGCTGTTCCTGGTGACGACGCTGTTCCGCGTGGCGCTGAGCGTGGCCAGTACCCGGCAGATCCTGCTGAACGCCGAAGCCGGGCACATCATTGCCGCGTTCGGCGAGATCGTTGTGGGCGGCAACCTCATCGTGGGTCTGGTGATCTTTCTGGTGCTGACGGTGGTGCAGTTCATCGTCATCACCAAGGGCTCCGAGCGGGTCGCCGAAGTGGGCGCCCGTTTTTCGCTGGACGCGATGCCGGGCCGCCAGATGGCCATCGACATGGAGCGTAAATCCGGCGGCATCACCCAGCAGGACGCCAAGACCCAGCGCGACCAGCTCACCGAGGAAAGTCAGTTCTTTGGCGCCATGGACGGCACCATGAAGTTCGCCAAGGGCGACGCGATCGTGGGCATCGTCATCGTGCTGGTCAACCTGATCGGCGGCCTGGCCGTCGGGGTGCTGCAGCGGGGCATGGAAGCTTCCGAGGCCCTGCGCGTGTATTCCATCCTCACCGTCGGTGACGGACTGGTCGCCCAGATTCCAGCGCTGCTCATGTCCATGACCGCCGGTCTGCTGGTCACCCGGGTGTCCAAGCCCGGCGGGGCGGGCGGCAATATCGGCAAGCAGCTGACCGAGCAGTTGCTGGCCCAGCCCAAGGCCTGGGTGACGGCCAGTGGCGCGATGTTGGCCTTCGGTCTTCTGCCGGGCATGCCCTTGCTGGCGTTTGTCTGCCTGTCGGCGGCGTCCGCCAGCGTGGGCCTGGTGGCCATGTTCCGGGCCATGCGCAAGAACGAAGAAGAAGAGCGCAACAAGGCGAAAGAGGTCAAGCCGGAAGGGGAATTCGACGTCATCCGGGCCTTTGTCGTGCGCGTCAGCAACCGCATCGATCCCGACACTGCGCTCAAGGCCATCAACCAGTGCCGCACCACCCGCAACAGGCTGCTGATGCGCATGGGCTTGATGATGCCGACGGTGTATGCCGAGGAATCGGTGCCGCTGGAGGATGTGGACATCGAGTTCTGCCATGGCGAGGTCCGTTCATTTGGCCTTCGGCTGCGGGAAGGTTTCAAGACCTGCTCCTGGCTGCAGGACGACGGCAGCCAGTTCAACCTGCCGCCGGACCAGATCGAACTGCGGGGCGGCATGGCCGGCGCGGTGCGGCTCTGGATGCCGCAGGCGCAGATCGATGAGCTCACGCCGCCACCGTCGGATGTGCAGGACTGCTGGGAGCGGCTGGAGTCGCTGACTGAAGAGGTCATGCTGCGCAACGGACCGGCCTACTTCGGCATCGAGGAATGCCAGCGCATCGTCACCTGGACGGGGCAGCGCATGCCCGAAGTCGCCAAGGAACTGGAGCGTGCGCTGCCGCTGAGCCGGATGGCCGAAGTGTTCCGGCGCCTGCTCAGCGAGCGGGTCTCCATCCGCAACCTGCCGGTCATCCTCAATGCCCTGATCGACTGGGGCCCGCGCGAACGGGATGCCGCCGTGCTGACCGAATGCATTCGCGCCGCGCTGCAGCGTGAGATCTGCGAAAGCCAGTCGGTGAATCGCGAGCTGCGTGCCCTGGTGCTGGACAGTGAACTGGAATCGACCATCCGCTCGTCCGTCCGCCAGACGGCCTACGGCGACTTCCTCGCCCTGGATGCGCAGAGCACGGACAACATCTGCGACGAGTTGTCACGCGCCTACCTGAGCTCGGTCAGCGACAGCCATCCGACGGTGGTGGTCTGTGCCCAGGACATCCGCGCCCATGTGCGCAAGCTCTTGGCGGAACGAATTCCGGAGATGTCGGTCATCGGCATGTCCGAGCTTCCACCGGACTACCGGGTGAATGTGCTGAGCGTGGTCTCGGCCGCGACCGGTTACTCCGGGTATACCGATCAGTACTGACATGGACTTTCTTTCAGACCCGGATGTCCAGGTGCAGGACCCCGTCCATGGCCACGATCATGACCATGACGACGAGGACGCCCTGGGTCATGCGCATGACCCTGACCGCGACGACGACCTTGACCATGACGATGACCAAGACCATGACCATGACTCGCCAGCGGCCACGGGGCCTGTCCTCCTCGAACTGCGTGTCCTGAGCGGCCTGCAAGCCGGTGCCGCGCTGCCGCTGGACCAGCCACTGCTGGTCGGCAAGGGCGAGGACTGTGACCTGCTGCTGCTGGACGATCACGCACCGTCCCATCTGCTGGAGCTGGCCATTGGGGCCGACGGCGGACTGCAACTGACCTCGATGCATGAAGGCCTGCTGCTGGAAGACGGGACGCCGGTCGTCGGCACGGTCGAACTGGCGCCGGGTCAGCCCTTTGGCCTGGAGCGACTGTGGCTGGAGGTCCAACCCATGGATGCGCCCTGGGCCGCATGGGTCGATCCTTCCGAGCGCGGCCCTGTCGCCCGGGAGCCGGTCGAAGCTGACGAATGGGCGGCCTCTGACGACGACGCACAAGGCCTTGAAGCGTCCGACGAGGCCAGCGCCCCCTCAGCGCGCGCGGACTGGCACCGGCCCCCCGACCTTTCGGAACCCCTGGACGACTGGATGATGGCCGCCGACGGCGACGACTCGCCCTGGCATATCGACCCGGCCTCGCGACCCGCCGGTCTGGCGGGTCGTGCCACGGGTACACGGTCGGGAACCGCCTCGTCCCTCCTGCGGGGACGGCAGCGCTGGAAGACCTGGGGCATTGTGGGCGCGGGCGCGCTGCTGACGGCGGGCGGCCTGCTGGCCTTGGCGGGCCAGCTGGGCTTGTTCGACGCGCAGGCCCCACTCGCGCTGACAGCCCCTGCTTCGGAGCGTGCCGTTGGGATGGCTGCGGATGCCGCGGGTCCTGCGCTCGCCCGGCCAGGCGGGACCCCGCCGTTCAGCGCGGGCAGGACATCGGCCACCGCCGGCATCTCCGCCTCAGCCGGTCAGGACCTTCCGACTCGACAGGCAGACCCCGACCCGACCCCGCTGCCAGGCCGCAACGACCGCGTGAAATCCGGCGGCGGCGTGACGGTGGTGCGCGGCGGCGTCGACATCACCTTGCCCTTTGAAGTCCGGGAAGTGGTCCTGGGCGCACGCAGCCGGGTGGTGCTGACCAGCGGTCAGGTGTTGCTGCCGGGCGATGCCGTCGGCCGATGGCGCTTGATGGAGATCAAGGCTGGCACCCTGGTGTTTGATGGACCTCAGCGCGTGTTGTTGCCATGGTGACCGACACCGTCCTTCTGGAGGCCCAGACCAGCGCCATGCGGGCTGCGATGGCCCGGGTGCCGGTGACGTCCACCCTGGGCAAGGTGCACCGGGTCACTGGCATGCTGATTGAAGCTCGGATTCCCGGCACCAGCGTGGGTGAACTGTGCGAGGTGTTCGATCCGGCGCGGCCCTCGCGCATCTGGCGGTGCGAGGTGGTGGGCTTCCAGGGCACGCAGGTGCTGCTGTCGTCCCTGACACCGCTGGAAGGAATTTCGGCTGGTTGCATGGTGCGCCCGCTGCGCACCACCCATCAGGTCGCCGTCAGCCCTGCGCTGCAGGGCCGCATCCTGGACGGCTTCGGTATGCCGCTGGACGGCAAGCCCGCGCTGATGCCCGGCCAGCCCGGTGTGGTGCTACGACCGGTGGTGGCCGATGCCCCGCCCCCCGTGGAGCGCTGGCGCATCAAGGATTGTTTTCCCACCGGCGTGCGCAGCATCGATGCCTTGCTCACGCTGGGTCAAGGGCAGCGGGTGGGGCTGTTTGCCGGCCCTGGCTGCGGCAAGACCACCCTGATGGCGGCGGTGGGGCGAGGCAGTCCGGCCGACGTCATCGTCGTGGGCCTGATCGGTGAGCGGGGACGGGAAGTCCGCGAATTCACCGAACATGAATTTCCGCCGGAGTTGATGGCGCGCACCGTGATGGTCTGCGCCACCTCCGACCGCACTTCCATCGAGCGGGTGCGGGCCGCCTTCACGGCGACTGCCATCGCCGAAGCGCTGCGCGACCAGGGCCTGAACGTGCTCCTGATGATCGATTCCCTCACCCGGCTGGCCCGGGCGCAGCGGGAGATTGGCCTGGCGGCCGGCGAGGCGCCTGCACGTGCCGGTTTCCCGCCCTCCGTGTATGCCCTGCTGCCACGCCTGATCGAGCGGGCGGGCAATGCCGCCGGCGGCAGCATCACCGCGCTCTACACTGTCCTGCTGGAAGGGGAACTGCGCTCGGATCCGATTTCGGAGGAGGCGGTCTCCCTGCTGGACGGCCACATCGTGCTGTCCCGCAAACTGGCCGAACAGGGGCAATACCCCGCCGTGGACGTGCTGGCCAGTCTCAGCCGGGTGATGTCCAACATCGTGCCGCGTGAGCACAGCCAGGCCGCGGCGCGACTGCGCCAGGTGCTGTCCGGCTATCGCGACATCGAGCTCATGGTCAAACTGGGGGAATACCGCAGCGGGCAGGATCCGGAGACGGACCGCATCGTGGCGGACTATCCCCGGGTCATCGAGTTCCTGCGTCAGGACACCCGCAGTTCCGCACCGACGGCGGACAGCATTGCCCGAATGATGGCGCTGGCCAGCGGGGCGGCATGAATGCCAATGGGCTGGCCGAGGCGCCTGCGCGCTGGCCGCATGAAATCGCGCCGGACCCGTTGCCCGATGGACGGCTGCGGCCGCTGGGCATGATGGAGTCGCTGGCGGGCCGCCGCGCCCGCCTGGCGGAAGCCGCACTCGCCCGGGCGCGCCATGCGCAGGAGCAGGCGTGCCTGGCACTGGAAGAGGCCCGGCAAGCGCTGGAGGACCGCGTGGCCTTTGTGGCGCAGGAGCGGATTCGGCTTCGTGATGAACGCCAGGCGTCGCCCGACGCCGGAATGGCGCTGCGCCGATGGCGGGAGGCGGACCAGCGCCTGCTGGACAGCATTCCCCCTTGCAGGCAGGCCGTCACCGATTGTGAACAGGCCCTGGAGCGTGCCGAGGTCGCGCTGCTTCAGGCGCAGGAGACGCATCGGCAACGGACGCGGCGGCATGAGAAATTCGGCATGCTGATCGAGCAGATTGTGGAAGAAGCCGCATGACCTGCGGCCCTCCAACCCATGACCTGTCTCAAGGTCTCAAGGTCTCAAGGTCCGTCAAACATCGCAGCGCCCAGTTCCTCGTCCACCTCGGCCAGGGGAATGAAGTCATTCATATCCCCTTCCTCCTCGTCCTCGCCCATGGTCATCTCTTCGATGTCCAAGGGCGGGCGCAGCAACTCCGGTGCCAGTCGCTCATACTCTTCGATGACCTTGAACAGCAGCGCCGTCGCCCGGCAGGTGTGATCGGGAATCGGCTCGCCCGGCTTGCCGCTGGCCAAAAGGTGCCGGGCCAGGGCGACGTACTTGATCATCGGAATGCCCTCGGTCCGGGCGCGGCGCCTGAGCTCACGGGCCTGCTCGTCCGTGACCGCGGCCATCATGACCGGCATCGGCATGTCATCCGGCTCATACAGCAAGGCCACGGCAATGTGCTCCGGGTTCACCACCACCGCGCTCGGGCGCTGCTGGTCTTTGGCCGGCGGCGAGTCGCCCATCACGATTTCCTTGGCGGTCTGCTTGCGCATGCCCTTGAGCATCGGGTCACCCTCGGCCTGCTTGTAGTCCTGCTTCATCTCGCTGTGGTCCATGCGCAGTTCACGCCAGACCAAGTACCGCTGCAGCAGGATGTCGGCCACCATGAGGATGATCAGCACCACCACGCAGCGCATCACCAGGTCATGCATCAGGGTCATCGTCATGGCCCAGCCCTGGGCCGGACTGGCCCGGTAGACCAGGCCGATCTGCGGGAACTGGTCCCGCAATTCGAGATAGATCATCCACAGCAGCAGCCCGCCCTTGATCGGTCCCAGCAGCGGGATCAACAGCTTCTGGGCCGACACCAGCTGCTGCAGGTTGTTGCCGATGTTCAGCTTCTCCACGCCTTTTTCCAGGGCCTTGGGCGCGACGTTGAAGCGGGTCTGGGCCAGGGTGACCAGGGCCGCGAGCACCATGGGCACGACGGCCAGCGCCACCATGCAGAGCACGGCGGGCAGCAGGGCTTCCATGCTGGTGGACAGGCTGATGCGCTGAGGGGTGGTGGCGGCCGCCAGGGCGGTGTCGATCCACTCCGACAACAGCCGCCGCCAATGTGGCTCGGCCGCGAAAGCCAGCTCGGCCATCACCAGCAGCTTGACGATGCGAACCGCCTCTTCGCTGACGCCGACCTGGCCATCCTCGCGAGCCTGCTCAATCCGCTGTGGGGTCGGCGGTAGGGTTTTGTCTCCCATCGTGACCTCCCGATCAGGGCCAGGGCGCCAGGCCCAGCGTCTGGGGCAGGCCTTCCTGCCACCAGCGCAGGGCGTCCTGGGCGCTGGTCTCCAGGACCGGGGCCAGCATCAGCACCAGGATCACCAGGGCCAGCAGGGTCTTGACCGCCATGGCGGATGAATACACGTCAAAGCCCTGCACCGCCGTGCTGACCAGCGCCAGCCCGAGCTCGATCAGGATCAGCAGCAACAGTACCGGACCGGCGAGCACCATGGCCTGCGTGACCACGCCGGCCAATGCAGCCAGGATGCCGTGCTGGTGGGGCCCAAGGTCGGGCAGCAGCGCCAGCACTGGCCACTGGACGTGGCTGTCGGTCAGCACGTTGAAAACGGTCTGCAGCAGCCCCCATTGCACCAGGAGCGCGACCAGCCCTCGCTCCGCCAGTTCACCGATCAGCGTGGCGTCCGCCTGCAGCGAAGGGTTGACCTGCTGGGCGGCGTTGGCGCCCCGCTGGTTGTCGATCAACGTACCCATGCCGCGGATGGCCCAGAAGGGCAGGGCCGCCAGCATGCCGAGCAGGGTGCCCAGCATGACCTCCTTGATCAGCAGGACGGCCAGCATCGCGGGGCTGGGGGAGGCCGCCACCAGCGGATGCCACAGTCCGGCCGCGACAGGCAGGCTCAGGCCCAGGGCCAGCGCACTGCGAATGGTGGTGCTGCTGTTTTGCTGGGAGAGAAAGGGCAGGAACTTGAGCATGCCCAGGGTGCGTGCCATGGACAGCAGCAGCGCCTGGATCAGCACCAGCAGATCGGACTGCATCACGGACATGTCGGTTCCTTGCAGGGGTGGGGCGGGCCGTCAGGCCGCGCAGGGCACCGCAGCGTCCGGGTGGACGTCGGTGGGAAGGAACTCCGCGCCGACCGCGGTTTCGGCTTCGTCCCCGGCCGTGGTCTCGACTTCAGCCCCCGCAACCGCATCCGCGTCCGCAACCGCATCTCCGCGCAGCGCCTTGCGGGCTTCCAGCCGCCGGTAGCGTGCATCCAGCCGCGTCATGTAGTCCTGCCACTGCGGGTCGTCGGCGCGTACGCCCCAGATCTCCACGTCGCTCCTGCGATCGCCGAACTGGACGACGCCCGGCAGTACGGCCCAACGCTTGAGCCGGCAGCCGCGCACCAGGGACAGGCTACGGCGGTTGCCGCCCAGGATCCAGCAGGTGAGGGTGTCAAAGCCCCGCGGGACGATTTCCGGATGGACGCGACGCGCCATCTGCATGGCCACGCCGCTGCCGTGCCAGGACTTGGCCACGTACAGCCACAGGTCCGCCACGGCGCCGCAGGCAGGCCCGCCCCAGCCGATCCGGCGCAGCGATGCCCAGCCGATGAGTTCTTCGCCGTGGGTCAGGACCCACGTGGGCCAACCGTTGCGGCGGCCTTCGAGCAGCAGGTAGGCCATGCCGTTCTCGGAGGCGTCCGACAGGGCGGGGCTGATGCCGCCGCTGGCGACGGATTCGTTGTAGATCTGGGTCATGACGGGAGCGTCTTCCGAACGAGCCAGTCGCCAGGTCAGGGGGGGGAGTGCCGGTTTCATGGGGATACAGCGAAAGAGGGTGACAGCGCCGCCGCACGCCAGATGCGCCAGGCCTGACGTTGCAGCGCGGGGGAATAGGAAGTGGGCGCAATGGGCGCCAGGGCGAAACACTGCGGATCGACACGCAGCCGAAGACGGGCCCAGGCGCCGGGCACCGCGTCTTCAATCAGCCGGGCCATCAGTGGCAGGGCCCAGCGTTGCAGTTCGAGGGCATTGCCGTGTTGCGGCGGGGCCTGGACGCCCTCGACCGTGAGCGGTCGGGCGCGCGCCTGCCGAAGGGCGTCGCGCCAGGCGTCGGCGTCCCCGGCCGTCTGGGTGTCCTGCGAGAACAGGCGGGCCAGCCCCTGGCGGGAGGACGTCAGGCAATGGCTGGCGTAACCGACGCGGCCCAGCGCGGTGGCCGCAGCCACCAGGTCGTCGGGCGCCAGCGGCAGCGAGGGCAGGGGGATGCCAGCGGCGGCGGGAAAAGGCCGCGGGTGGGGCAGGGCGGCGTCGATGCCGAAATGGCGGCAGAACCACCGATGACCCAGCCGGCACTCCGGCGAGCCTTCCGCGAAGAGGGACAAGAGGCCCTCGACCGTGTGGTGGATCGCCTCGTTGCTGGTGTTGTCGCCGGCGTCATCACCCTTGTCATCACCCTGGTCAGCGCCTCCACCGTCACCCGTCTGCTCCGCGTCTGGGGTCCGAGGCGTCAGCGCAGCGTCGTGACGCTGGGACAGGGTCCACCATCCGGGGTGGGCCTGGCGCCAGGGTTCGTGCCATAAGGTCCACCAGGCGTCCAGCGCCTCGGCGTCGAGGGCGGCGGGTTGCATGTCACTGCTCCTCCACCGGGTCGGCGAGGGCGGTCGTGGCGTTCCCGGTCCCGGCTTGTGCCCGGCGGCGATGCCACCACAGCCATGCGCAGGGGCCGCCGATGCCGATCACCACCGCCGCCACCCCGATCAGCCAGCCGTATGCATTGACGCTGCTGCGGCGTGGCAAGGGTTCGCCGGTGGCGCTCAGGGGGGCGCTGCTGACGGCGACGACGTCGTTCGCACCGGACGCCCGGCCCGGGGACGAGATCCCCGAGGCGTTCGACCCGATGGCCGTGCTTGACGTGGACGACGCAGAAGACGTGGACAAGGTCGGCGACGTCACCGGCGTGCCGGTCGAACCGCCACCCCGGGACATCTGATGCAGCGCCAGCGCTTCCGAAGGCACGAACACCACCGCGACCTTCTCGGGCGTGTCCGCCAGGCCCGGGATGCTGGCCAGCACCAGCTTGCGGATGCGCGGCTCATAGGCGGCCGTGTCCCAGCCCGGCACATGCTTGATCAGCACCGAGCAGGAACTGGGCAGCACCGGCTCGCCCGGCACCACCCGCTCCGGCAGCACCGGATGCACGCGGGCCAGCACCACGCCGTCGATCTGCGACAGGGTGCTCTCCAGCTCCTGGGACAGGGCATACAGAAAGCGTGCCCGTTCCTCGGTCGGCGTGGAGATCATCCCGTCCTTCTTGAACACGTCTCCCATGCGGGTGAAGGAACTGTTGGGCAGGCCGACTGCATGCAGCAGCGCCACGGAGCGGCTGAAGTCCGAGGCCGGCACGCTGACCGAAAACAGCTGTTTGCCCAATGCGGTCTTGCGGGCATCGATGCCGTGGTCGCTCAAGGCGGCGGTGATGTCGTTGGCATCTCGCTCGCTCAGGCCCGCATACAGCTCGGACGACGAATTGCATCCCGCCAGCGCCAGCACCAGGAGCGCCGAGGCCCATCCCATGCGGAAGGGGCCTCGGCGCTTGCCGCGAGCGATCAACAGCAGGGCGTTCACTGCATCTTGACGATCTGGTCGATGCCAGAGGTCGTCTTCGTGAGCACGGTGGCCATCACCTCTTGCCGTGCGTTGGCATCCTGCAGGCGGGTCAGCACCGCCGGCATCTGGGTGGTGTCGCCGGAATTGACGATGCGGCGCATCTGATTGGCGATGGACACACGTTCAGCCGTCATGTCCCGTGCAATGCTGGCCACGTCCGCGAGGGCTTCCGAAAAGGACGGGCTGGAAGCGCCGCCGCCCGTGCCGCTGTTCAGAGGCTGCGACGGAAGGACCAGGCGGGAGGGGAAGTCCAGCGGGTTCATGCGTTCAGCCCCAATGCGTGACGGATATCGATCAGGGTGACTTCCTTGGCGGTGTCGACCAGGCTCTGCATGAAGGCGCTGGTGACCGGGACCAGGGCGAAGCCGGCATCGATGGCGTTGGTGATTTCGTCGCCCTGGGCGGCGCCATTGGCCACGCAGGTCTTGTAGAGGGACATGGCGCGTGCCATCACCTGCACATCTTCCGGCGCGGCGTCCGGCGAGGCCAGCGACTCCACTGCGGCATCGGGCTCGAGATCGCCCACGCCTTCCTGCTGGGCGCGCTGCAACAGGCTGGGCAGGTCGCCGACATCAGGAATGCTGGACTGGGCCACGCGCATCACCTGCACCAGGCGGCCGATGGCCAGGTTCAAGGTGGCCAGTTCATGGTCCTGGGGCACGCATTGACGCTCGACGAATTCGGTCCAGGTCGGGGCCGAGGTGGGCGCGGCGAACGTCTCGGGATGACGGTCCATCAGGCCGGCGATGCACAGGCGCTTCTGCGCATCGGGATCGTCGGCCGACAGGGTCATGGCGGCAGGATGCGAGGGGGCCTCCAGGACGGAGGACGCGTGGTGATGGTCGAGAGAAGTCATGGGGGCTCCTTGGAGCGCCGGTGACGGTGCTCCTGGGTCAAAGGTTCATCGGATCAAAGAAAGGGAAGGGCGCGGGGCCGGGCGAGGGCGGTGGGCCTTGGCCCGTGGCGCTCATCGCCGGCGAGCCGGCGCGTGCACAGACCTGGCACCAGACCTGGGCTCGGGACGGTCCCTGGGAGGAGGTCAAGCCTGGTGCCAGGTCTGCAAGCGCAAGCACGAAGAGGGTGCGAGGTCGGACTTGGGGCGAGGCCGCCGCCCCTTCTCCGGGTCGGTCAAGGGCGGCGGCGGAGCGGTGTCCTTCGGGACGCTGCCCCACTCGGGTCAAGGCCAGGACCTCACAGGTCCCTCAGGCTTGCGCGTCGGCTTCAGAAGAAGCGCGAATAGCCGCCAAAGCCCATGCCAAAGCCCGGGTTGCTCAGCATGTTGCTCAGCATGCCAAAGGCCATGGCGCCGCCGAAGGCCCCCATCATGGAGCGGAAGCCGCCGTGATGGCAGTGCATGCCGTGCATGCCGGGCATGCCGGGCGTGTCGAAGTAGTTGTTGACCTGGATCTTGGGTTGCGGTGAAGTCATGTTGTTTCCTTGTGAAAAAAGAGGGGAGAGAAATGGCGACTGGCGTCAGTCGCCTGCGTGAAAGGGCTGGAGCGCGCGGGCTCCGGCCCAGTGAATCAGGCCCAGTGAATCAGGCCCAGTGAAGCCGCCTCATTGAAGCAGCCTCATTGAAGCCGCCTCAGTGGATGAGCCCCAGCGAGTCAGCCTCAGTGGCTGAGATCGATCTTGCCGGCCATGGCGGACGTGAAATTGACCTGCTCGACCGCCATGTTCTGCTTCTTGTTGTGTGCGTCCTGCACCATCTTCTGGATGGTGGTCTGCGTGTTTTCGCGGCTGGTGGCTGCCGTAGCAGCGTCGATCTGCTGCTGATTGATCTGGTTTTGCATGTTGGACAGCGGGTTGCCGGCGCCCATGCCGCCCATCAGGTTTGCTCCCATCGTGGGATCTCCTTGAAGTCAGTGAATTGAGGGGTTGAATCTGGTCGTCAGTGCCCTGGGCGCGCGCCCTGGTGCCGGTCAGTAGCGGCCGATTCGTGGCAAGTTCGATGAATTCGGGCAGACCCGATGCGGCCCTGCCCGCGATCCAGGGATAATCCGCGCGCTTTTTCCCACCCCGACTTCCCCCAGAAAGTTCCCAAGGCCGACGCCATGCTTTTGACTCTGGTCATCCTTTACCTGCTTGTCACCATCGCCATCGGCCTGTGGGCCGCCAAGCGGGTGAAGAACACGGCCGACTTCGCGATTGCGGGGCGTCATTTGCCGCTGGTGATGATCATCACCACGACCTTTGCAACCTGGTTCGGCTCGGAGACGGTGCTGGGCATCCCCGCAAAATTTGTCCAAACCGGGCTCAATGGGGTGGTGGAAGACCCGTTCGGGGCAGGGTCCTGCCTGATCCTGGTGGGCCTGTTCTTCGCCGCCAAGCTGTACCGGATGACCCTGCTGACCATCAGCGACTACTACCGCGAGCGTTACGGCCGGGTGGTGGAGGTGATCTGCAGCTTCATCATCATCCTGTCCTACCTGGGCTGGGTGTCCGCCCAGGTCACGGCGCTGGGCCTGGTGTTCAACCTGCTGTCCGGCGGTGCCATCTCCATCCCGGTGGGCATGGCCATCGGCACCGCGTCCATCCTGGCCTACACCCTGTTCGGCGGCATGTGGTCGGTGGCCGTGACTGACTTCATCCAGATGATCATCCTGGTGGTCGGCCTGTCCATCATTGCCTGGTTCGCCGCGGACAAGGCCGGCGGGGCGGACAAGGTCATCGCCCTGGCCACCAGCCAGGACATGTTCAAGTTCCTGCCCGAGCCCAACTTCCACGACGTGGTGTTCTTCCTGGGCGCAGCCATCACCATGATGCTGGGGTCCATTCCGCAGCAGGACGTGTTCCAGCGGGTGATGTCGGCCAAGGACGAGAAAGCGGCCACCCGCGGCCCGGTGATCGGCGGCATCTGCTACATCCTGTTTGCCTTCGTGCCGATGTTCATCGTGGTCAGTGCGCTGATCATCATGCCGCAGGAGGCCAAGCAGCTGATCGCGGAAGATCCGCAGAAGGTCATCCCCACCCTGGTGATCGAGCGCATGCCCTTCGTGATGCAGGTGCTCTTCTTTGGTGCCCTGCTGTCCGCCCTGAAATCGACGGCCTCTGCCACGCTGCTGGCCCCCTCGGTCACCTTTGTCGAGAACATCTGGCGCCAGTTCTTCCCTCGGGTGTCGGACAAGCAGGAGCTGCGCACGATGCGCATCGCCGTGCTGATCTTCTCGATCTGCGTCTGCGCTTATGCCGTGGCGTTGCAGGGCACGTCCATCTATGAAATGGTGTCCGCCGCCTACCAGGTCACCCTGGTGGGGGCCTTCGTGCCGCTGGTCTTCGGCCTGTACTGGAAGCGCGCCACGACGCAGGGCGCCCTGTTTGCCATCGCCCTGGGCGTTGTGGCCTGGCTGCTGTTCCTGCTGACGCCCGCCGGGGAGCAGTTCCCGGCCCAGTTGGCCGGCTTCCTGGCCGGCATCGTCGGCATGCTGGTGGGCTCGCTGGGCCCCCAGGCGATCCGCAACACGCACGGATCGCACCACAAGATCTGAGGCAAAAGCGCCACGCCGTGACCGGCAGAAGGGGGAAGGCCCCCCTCTTGACGGGGGCCGCGGCGGGGCCGGGCGTCCCCGCCCCGAGGCGGGTCGCCGCTCCTCTATATAATTTCGGGTTTTTGACCCAGGGCGATACCATGCCGATCTACGCTTACCGTTGCGGCATCTGCGGCCACGCGAAGGACGTGCTGCAGAAGCTGTCCGATGCGCCGCTCACCACCTGCCCGGCCTGCGGCGCGGAATCCTTCAGCAAACAGGTGACGGCCGCCGGCTTCCAGCTCAAAGGCTCGGGCTGGTATGTCACCGACTTCCGTGGAGGCTCCGGCGGCACCAGCGCCCCGGCAACTGCCGGCGGTGCGGGCGCCGCTGCGGGGGCTTCTTCAGCCGGTGCTGACACCCCATCCAGCGGATCTTCCAGCGCTTCTTCCAGCGGAGGGGGCGAGTCGTCCTCCGGCTCGTCCAGCACGTCTGGCGCTTCTTGTGGCGGCGGCTGCGCCTGCCACTGACCGGAAAGGCCGGACCCAGGCATGAGAAAGTACATCATCACCGGCCTGCTGGTCTGGCTGCCCCTGGCCATCACCGTCTGGGTGCTGCTGTGGGTGCTCGGCATCATCAACAGCGTCTTCATCTGGCTGCTGTCCGCCGTCGGCGCCGTGCTGCCCCAATCCGCCGGCGAGTCGCTCAAACAACTGCATGAAGTGCCCGGTCTGGGCGTGGTCGTGCTGGTGGGCGCGCTCATGCTCACCGGCATGTTCGTGGCCAACATGTTCGGGCAGTGGTGGCTGCGCCAATGGGACCGGCTGCTCTACAACATCCCCATCGTCAAGAGCATCTACAGCTCGGTCAAGCAGGTCTCGGACACGCTGTTCTCCTCCAGCGGCAATGCCTTCCGCGAAGCGGTGCTGGTCCCTTATCCCCATCCCCATTCCTGGACCATCGCCTTCGTCACCGGCAAGCCGGCCGGCGAGGTGGCGGACCAGCTCTCCACGCTCAGCGGCGACCCAGCCGACGAGCATGTGAGCCTGTACGTCCCGACCACGCCCAACCCCACCTCCGGTTTCTTCCTGATCATGCCCCGCGCCCAGTTGCGGCCGCTGGCCATGAGCGTGGATGAAGCCCTCAAGTACATCATCTCGATGGGCGTGGTGGCGCCGGCGTCCGGGGACACCACCCATCCGGTGACGCTGCCCGCTGCGGGGAACGCCCGAAATTGACCGGGTTGAGCGCCCCGGCAAGCGCTCAGCCCTGAGGGTCGCCCCGACCCCGCCAGCGCCCCTTTTGACCCTTGTATCGGGGCCCGCGACTGTGTCCAGCGCGCCCCATTGAACCGATTTCCGGAGAGTTTCCATGCGTACCTGTTATGCCGGCCAAGTCAGCGAAAAGCTGCTGGATCAGACCGTGACCCTGATGGGCTGGGCCCATCGCCGCCGCGACCACGGCGGTGTCATCTTCATCGACCTGCGCGACCGTGAGGGCCTGGTGCAGATCGTCTGCGACCCGGACCGCCCCGAGATGTTCAAGGTGGCCGAAGGCGTGCGCAACGAGTTCTGCCTGAAGCTGGTCGGCAAGGTGCGTGCACGCCCGGCCGGCACCGAGAACGGCAACCTGGTCAGCGGCAAGGTGGAAGTGCTGTGCCACGAGCTGGAAGTGCTGAACCCCTCGGTCACGCCCCCGTTCCCGCTGGATGACGAGAACATCTCGGAAACCACCCGCCTGACGCATCGCGTGCTGGACCTGCGCCGCCCGTACATGCAAAACAACCTGATGCTGCGCTACCGCGTGGCGATGGAAGCGCGCAAGTTCCTGGACGAGCACGGCTTTGTCGACATCGAGACCCCGATGCTGACCAAGAGCACGCCCGAAGGCGCGCGCGACTACCTGGTCCCGTCTCGGGTGCATGACGGCATGTTCTTCGCGCTGCCGCAGTCCCCGCAGCTGTTCAAGCAGTTGCTGATGGTCGCCGGTTTCGACCGCTACTACCAGATCACCAAGTGCTTCCGGGACGAAGACCTGCGCGCCGACCGCCAGCCGGAATTCACCCAAATCGATATCGAGACCAGCTTCCTGACCGAGGAAGAGATCCGCGCCATGTTCGAAGGCATGATCCGTCATGTCTTCCGCAAGGCGCTGAACGTCGAGCTGGGCGACTACCCGGTGATGAAGTATGCCGAGGCCATGCACCGCTTTGGCTCGGACAAGCCGGACCTGCGCGTGAAGCTGGAGTTCACCGAGCTGACCGACGTGATGGGCGACGTGGACTTCAAGGTCTTCTCGGGCCCCGCCACGACCCCGGGCGGCCGTGTGGTGGCCCTGCGCGTGCCGGGCGGTGCCCAGCTCAGCCGCGGCGAGATCGACAGCTACACCGAGTTCGTCAAGATCTACGGCGCCAAGGGCCTGGCCTGGATCAAGGTCAATGAACTGGCCAAGGGCCGTGAAGGCCTGCAGTCCCCCATCGTCAAGAACCTGCACGACAAGGCCGTGGCCGACATCCTGGCCCGCACCGGCGCACAGGACGGCGACCTGATCTTCTTCGGTGCCGACAAGGCCAAGGTGGTCAACGACGCCATCGGCGCCCTGCGCCTGAAGGTGGGCCACAGCGAATTCGGCAAGACCAGCGGCCTGTTCGAGGACCGCTGGGCCCCGCTGTGGGTGGTGGATTTCCCGATGTTCGAGCAGGACGAGGAAAACAACCGCTGGGCTGCGGTGCACCATCCGTTCACCGCGCCGAAGGACGGCCATGAGGACCTGATGGCCACCGACCCGGGTGCCTGCATCGCCAAGGCCTACGACATGGTGCTCAACGGCTGGGAGCTGGGCGGCGGCTCGGTGCGTATCCACCGCGCCGACGTGCAGGCCAAGGTCTTCGAGGCCCTGAACATCAGCCCGGAAGAGCAGCGCGTGAAGTTCGGCTTCCTGCTGGATGCCCTGCAATACGGCGCGCCCCCGCACGGCGGCCTGGCCTTCGGCCTGGACCGTCTGGTGACGCTGATGACCAAGGCGGAATCCATCCGCGACGTCATCGCCTTCCCCAAGACCCAGCGCGCGCAGTGCCTGCTGACCGGTGCACCGTCGTTCGTGGATGAAAAGCAGCTGCGCGAGCTGCACATCCGCCTGCGCAACCCGGTGGCTGCGGCTGAATAAGCCGGGTCGGCAGACCGCCATGCCGGGAGCCGCGCCTTTGACCCAGCGGGACCTGTCCCGCTGGGAACGTCTGCTGATGCGCCGTCCGGCACTGGCCCTGCCGGTGCTGCAGCGGGTGGTGGATCTCGGCGGGGAAGACCCGCCCGTACAGGCCCTGCTGGGCCTGTTTTTCGTTCTCGAACGCTGCGGCCGCGGACCGGAACTGCAAGCGGCGCTGGAAGCGGCCCTGGCCAGCGCGCTGGACCGCGCGCAGCATCGGGCCGACGCCTCGGCCCGTGAAGAAGCCTCCGAGCTGAGCGAGGCCCTGGGCCGGCTGCACTACCAGCGCGGCGACTATCTGCAGGCCTGCAACGCCTGGAGCCAGACGCTGGAGCTCACCCAGGACGACACCCGCTGGGCCTGCCTGGCCCGCATCGGTCTGGCGCATCTGTGTTTTGCGGTGGGCGACTGGGCCCGCGGGGGCCGGGTGCTGGACCAGGCCGAGCGTCACTACCCGGGTCTGGTCGGCGATGCCTATCTGCGCGCCAAGATCGGACTGAACCGGGCGGTGGCCAGCCGGGCGACCGTTGGACCTGAGGCGGCCGTGCCCTTGCTGGACCAGGCCCAGCGCGCGGCCCGTCAGGTGGGGCATCGCGACTATGAAGCCGAAACCTGCTGGCATCGTGCGCGCGGGGCCCGCGACAGCGGCGATCCGACACAGGCGCTGTCCCTGGCGCGATCGGCCCTGCGCCAGGCCCGCCGCTGTGATTACCGGTGGCTGCAGGCGCAGTGCCTGCTGCTGCTGAGCGAGCTGCAGGACGAGGAAGCTCTGGCGCATGCGCAGGAAGCGCTGGCGCTGGGCGAGGGCCTGCAGTCCCGCGCCGTGCAGGCAGCGGCCCATGCGCGCCTGAGCCAGCTGATGGCCGACCGGGGCGCGCTGGGGCCCAGCTGGCATCACCAGCAACAGCGTCAGCGGCTGGAAGCCGTGCTGGGCCAGTCCGCCCTGCCGGCCCGGCTGGAGCAACTGGCCCGCTTTGACCAACAGCCGGCCGCCGGAGGTCCAGCGGACCTGGCTCAGGCGGCGTGGGAGGCCACCGCGCTCAGCGAAGCCCTGTCGGCGCTGGCGCAGTCCGGCGCGACCGCCGCCACGCTGCGGCGGGAGCTGGGCGCACTGGCCGCTTCGGCCGCACAACTGGCGCGTCGGCTCTCGCCCCCCTGATCACAGCACCACGGTGCCATAGTGGGTGACCACCGTGATGGGGTCGATGGGATGGGCGGCGCCCAGCTGGATGATCAGGTCCGCATCCTGGAAGTGGCCGCGCCCGTCGGTGTCCACCCGCACGACGACTTGCCCGTTGGCATCGATCTGCTTGTTCAGGTAGAGCTCTTCCCGGCCCGCCGTCATCCGCTGCAGGAGCTGGCTGAGGTCCAGGCGGTCCCCTTGCGCATCGCTGAAGTCCACCACCGTGTCCACGCCGCCCTGGTTCGCGCGCCAGGTGAAGGTGTCCGCGCCGGCGCCGCCGCGCAGCACGTCATTGCGGCTGGTGCTGAACAGCACCTCGTCGCCGTCCAGGCCGATCACCAGCGATTGCGCCTGCTGGGCGTCATAGTTCAGGCGCTGTCCGTTGAGCACGACGCTGTCGCCTTGCCCCATCACCACCGTCAGCGGGACATTGCCATTGGCGGTGAGGGTGGCGGTGGTCAGCGTGAGGGTGTTGGCCTGCCCGTTGTCCATCCACACCTGGGACATGCCACGCACGCCGCCGCTGAATTGGCCGAAGTCCAGATCGGTGGCGCCGGACAGATACAGGGTGTCGTTCCCTGCCATGCCGTCGATGCGTTGCAACTGCCTCTCGCCAGAATAGGTGAGCACGTCGTCGTTGGCGGTGCCCAGCAGCGAGCGCATGTTGGGCGCGCTGTTGCCGGTGTCCAGGTAGACCATGAACTCATTGAAGATCACCCGCTGGTAGTACTCGCTGCCGACGCCATGGCGAGCCAGGAACCATTGGTTGGTGGTGGAGAAGCGATCGAACATCGAAGCGTCCGACGTCACTCGAATGCCGTTCTCGAAGATGGCTTGTGCGGCGTTCGTGTAATTGAGTTCTGCAGACCCGGCCGTGGTGTTGCCGGAATGCGCTTCAAACACCACGTCGTTGGCCAGACCGATCAGCGACTGATGGCCTGAGGTCAATTCACGGTTGAGGCGCCCGGGGCCCGCGCGATCCCATTCCGACACATCGAAGACATAACCGCCTCCATCGCTTGCGTTGGAGGGGTAGTGGGCGCTCAAACGGCCATAGCCACTGGGCCCAAGGTTGAACAACGAGCCATTCTGGCCACCCTCCGACTGCACCTTGGCATAGATCAACGCGCTGGTCCAATCGGTCCCGGCCACGCCGTTGGTCGTCATGAAATCGTCCGAGGCGCCATTGCGGCTGTTGAAACTGATGCCCGCGGAGCCGTCCGCCCGGGTCACCAGCACGCCGCCGTCCACCACCACGCCTTGCATCGAGGCATTGGCCTGCACCATGTCGCGGCCGTGGCCGGACTGGTCGTACCAGGTGGTGACGTAGCCAGTGTCGCCGCTGCTGCGGCCCACGAAGTTCAGAAGCGCGACGGTGTCGAGGTTGCCGTTGGCATCAAAGCCGATGTCCTGCTCCTGATTGTCCGACGACCGCCGAACGCGAATGGCCGCCGTGTTCAGGTTGGGATTGAGGTTGCGCATGCTGTAGGCGGCCTGCGTGTGGTCAATGTCCACCTCGTAGATCGTGCCGATGCCCAGACCGTCGCCGATCGTGCCGCCCTGCGCATGCTCCAGATTCACCATCAGCCGTTCGTTCACCTCGCGGTAGTAATCCCCGGAGACGGTGAAGCGCACCAGTTGCTGGGTCTCGCCGGCCGCGAACCGGACCTGTCCGGACGCCGCGCCGGTGAAGTCGGTATCGGAGAGCAGGCCGGCGGGATTGTCGGTGGCCGAGCTGCGCAACAGGTCCACCGACCACTGCACGCTGCCGTCGCTGCTCAGATCGCCGCTGCGGGTGACCATGAACACCAGCTCCCGCGTGCCATCCACGCCTTCCACCACATGCGCGTCGGACAGGTTGAACACCGAGGCGATGGCCGGCGCCGCGTCTTCCCGCACGGTGGCGTTGCCGGCCATGTCGAAGGTGGTGACACGGGTCTGCACCGTCTGTCCGTTCATGAACGGCTGGAAGGTCCCGGCGACGGGTCGGTCCACACGCGTGTCCAGCAGCCACTGCCCGGCCGCGTCGGCGCGGGTTTCATAACGCAGTTCATAGCCGTTGAGCAGGTTGTTGTCGGTGTCGATCTCGACCACCACGCGCTCGAAGGCGTCGGACACGCCAAACAGCCGCGGCGACAGCGCCACGGAGTCCCCCATGTCGTAGGCGCTGGCCGGCGGACGGGTGTCCACGGTGACGGTCAGCGTGGGGGATACGAGTCCCGCATCCGGGTCCACGGCGATGAACGGATATTGGCCATCGGCCAGCGGACGCGCGGGCAACGCCAGCTCCCACCGCCCCTGGGCGTCGCACACGACGGTGCCGACGCGTTCATCGGCCGTGCCCGTTCCGTTGCCGTTGGCATCCAGGTAGATGTGCAGGGTGGCGCCAGCCCGGCCTGCACCGCGCAGACGCAACGGGCTGTCGGCCGACCCATCCATGCGGGTGATGTTGTCGCTGTTGTAGGTGCCGCTGTCGGTGTCCGGGTGCAGGAACACCAGGGGCGTGCCCACGGGCAGGACCTCCAGCTGGGCCAGACTCGGCGTCGTGGTGGTGTTGCCGGCCACATCCGTGGCGGTGACGGCGATCTCGCGCACCCCCAGGGCCGCGCCTGCCTCCCCTTCATAGCGCAGCCGCTGCAGCAGTTGCGACACCTGCTCCGGCGTGAGCGGCGCATCGGCGGTCAGGGTGAGGACCGGACGCGACGCATCGCCCGACAGGGTGAGGGTGATGATGCGCCCCGGCACGCTTTGATCGTCCACCACGGTCCCGCCCTGGCCCAGCACCAGGGCATGGCCCAGCCCATCGGTGTCGTCGCCATCGGACAGCCCGATGCGTTCCTGCTGGCCGGCCTGGCCCTGGAAGACGTTGGAGAGCGCCGAAGAGAAGGACAGCGTCAGCACCGTGATGGGGCTGTCGTCGAGGAGCGCGGCCGTGGCGGGATTGAAGAGCGGCAGCATCCAGCCCACGCCGGCGACCACCTGCATGCCGTGGTCCTGCCCGACCGCCAGTCCGTTCAGGTCGGCCACAGGCGCGGTCTGGTCCAGGATGACGGAGCCGGACGCCACGCCGGTATTGCCCACGTGGTCGGTCAGCACCACGGTGAAGCGCCGCTCGCCCTGTCCGGGTTCCGTCAGGGGATTCATCAGCCGCAGTGACTCCAGCAGCGCAGTGACTGCCTCCTGGCTGGCCAGCGAGCCGTCCGCCGTGGAAAAGGCATAACGGGTGGAGATCCGGCTCACCGTCCACACGGTGTCGCCCAGCTGCCACTGCAGTCCGTCGGTGAGGGTCACCAGCGACGGGCCGGTCTGGCTGGCCAGTTGGTCCTCGAAGCTGGTGCCGCCGCCGAAGCCGCGCAGGGTGACCTGCGAGTAGCGGGCCTCGGGATTGTCGTGAGTGAGGGTCAGGTCGCTGGCAAACAGGCGAACCGGACCTTCCAGGGAATGGACATGGGTCAGGGGCTCCACGCCGGCAAGAGCGCCGTTGAGGTCCAGCATCGGTGAGCGGATGTCCACGGTGATGCGCACGGTGGACGGGTCGCCCACGTTACCGGCGAGGTCCTCACCCCAGAAGGAGAAGCTGCGGTCGCCGGGTGTGGGCAGCGCAGCCAGACTCACCAGGCGCAAGGCATTGGCCAGCGTGCTGGCTTCCATGCCGGTCAGCGCGCTGCCATCGGTTTTCTGGAGGGTCAGTAGTCCCAGTTGGGCGTCGAAGTGGTAGGTCAGCCCGGTCACGCCGGCCAGCGTGGCGTGGGTGGCGTGCAGGTCTTGGTCCAGCACCGGGCCGTCGTCGAACCGCAGGCAGTCGTCCGGGGCCAGGCCGCTGTCGATGCGCAGGGACAGCGTTCGAAGATCGGTCTGGCTGAGTTCCGCCAGGGTGTCGACCAGGGGAACGCCCTGCAGGGCGCTTGCAATGCCCAACACGCGGGACGTCTGGAGCTGCAGCCCGGCGTCGGTCTGCAGGTCCAGGGCCGGGGCGTCCAGCAGCAGCGTCAGGTCGATGTGCACGGCGTTGCTGACGTTGCCTGCGAGATCGGTCTGGCGGATCTGGACCTCATGGTCGCCCGCGCCGCTGACGGCCGCCAAGTCCAGGGTGTCGCCCTGGCCGGCCGTCCATGTGGCACCGCCGTCGAGCGAGAACTCCCACACGGCGCCAGGCTCCAGCGCCGTGACCTGGATCTGACCGTTGTGGGTGATGCGGTCCGTGGCGGAGACGCCGGTGTCCTCGGCCAGGGCCAGCAGGGGGGCGTCGGCCTGGGTGTCCAGTTCGAAGCTGAGGCTGGCGACGTCGCTGGTGGCCGCAGTGCCGTCGGTGTGTCGCACCAGCACGGTGTGAGCGCCGGGGCCGAGGAAGGTGGCTGCGGGGATTTGGTGGCCGGTGCCAAGTTCCCAGACGGTCCCGCCGTCCAGGCTGAACTCCCAGGGGCGGTCAGGGTCCAGGGCTTGAATTCGGAGGGTGCCATCCGCGGTGATGCGGTCGGTGGATGACGCGCCGGTGTCACGCAGCAGGGTCAATGTCGGTGCGGTGGTGGAGAGCGACGGGGGCTGGGGCCTCGGAGGGGGAAATTCGTCGACGGGGTCTGTGCCATCCACCGGGGCGGTCGGATCCACCGGATCAACGGGATCAACGGGATCCACTGGATCAATGGGATCAACCGGATCGATCGGATCAGTGGGATCAACGGGATCCACTGGATCCACTGGATCAATGGGATCAATGGGATCGACCGGTTCGACGGTGTCCACCGGGTTGGTGGGATCGACTGGAACCACAGGATCTATCGGGATCACCGGATCTACCGGCACGATCGGATCTGTCGGGAGAGACGGATCGACGGGAGCGGCAGGATCGGTGGGGCCGGTGGGATCGACGGGACCGACTGAATCGATGGGATCGACCGGCGTCACTGGATTTTCTGGGTTGGGCGCGGAGGGCGCGCCTGGATCGCCAGACGCGTCATGCCCGGCTTCCTGGCTGACGTCTGGGTTCACAGTGCTGCCGTTGTCGCCAGTGCCACTACCGCTGCCACTGCCACTGCCAGTGCCAGTGCCAGTGCCAGTGCCAGTGCTGCCGCTGCCGCTGCCGCTGCCGCTGCCGCTGCCGCTGCCGCTGCCGCTGCCGCTGCCGCTGCCGCTGCCTGCGCCTGCGCCTGCCTGGTCATCCACCGAATGTCCAGCTCCCGTGGGACCTGTCACTGGAGGCTGCGGCCCGCCGCTGCCGTGTCCGGCGCCACCCGCCAGAACGAGCGGAGCAAGCACACCCAGCCCAAGCGCCGCCGCCATGCCGCCGGATCCGAACAGCAGGAGGCCGGCCTTGTCCTCCTCTTCCTCTTCGGCGATCTCGGTCAAGGCCCCGCCCGGTTCCTGCAAGCCCGACAGGCCCGCATCGCTGATAACCGGCTCGGACGACGATGCCGCCGCCTCTTCCGCTGGCCGATCGTCCTGAGGGGTCAGGCCCTCCTCGGTCCGATCGTCGTCCGCGCTGGTTGCTCGACGGAGACCGGTGCGTCCGGCACCTGCCTTCACCGCACCCGGCACGGACGCCTGCGCCATCCCCGGCGTCGCTGCCGCACGGGTGCCCGGCGCAAGCTCATTCATCGGTTCAACAGCGTGCGGCCAAGCGGCCGACTTTTGGGGGTGGGTGCTCGAGTTCATGATGACTGCCTTGTGTATGAACAATGGCAGTTTCAGACGACAACTCGCCGCGCGCGCTCCCCTAAAGATGCTGACTGAATCGGGTAGACCTACCTAAGTTTGCTAGTCGTGACCCCCAGCCTGCATGCCTGTCAAAGAATCGGGCGACATCACCAGATCGACAAGCTGCTCGCCAGCACCCGCTGCAGCCAGCTGCGATGGGAGGCATCCGCCACTTCCCCCCGGCCCACCAGCTCCATGCGTGCATTGACGATGTCGGTGGATGCCACCTGGTTGCCGCTGCGGATGTCCTGGGGATTCACGATGCCGGAAAACCTCAGCGTGTTGATGCCGCCGTTCATGGCCACGCTGCGCTCCCCTGCGACCACCATGTGCCCATTGGGCAGCACGTTGATTACCGACACCGCCATCTGCCCGTTGAAGCTGCTGCTGTTCTGGGTGCTGCCGTCTCCCTTGTAGGAATCACTGCCGGACGCGGAGGCGTCGGCCTTGAGCAGCTTGTCGATCAGGCCGACATTGCTGGAGCCGCCCGGCCCCTTCACCGACAGCGCGTTCTCGCGGCTGGTGTCGGTCTTGGTCTTCTGGTTGGCGTTGAGGGATTCGCTGATCACCACCTTGAGCGAATCCCCGACCTGCCGGGCGCGCCGCTCGGTGGTGAACAGGGAGGCGGCGGCCATGCCGGGCTGGTAGATGGCGCCGTTGTTGGTGCGCTCGACGTAAGCGGGCTCAGCGGGCGGCATCACATGGACCGGGTCCTGGACCAGGATGGGATCGCGGGAGGCGCAGGCCGTGGCCAGCAGGGTGACGATCAGCAGGGCGGTGATAGTGGTTTTGGACATGAGGACCTCGTGCGGCGGTATGAAGGGGGTGACGTTGACGGTGAGGGATTGCGAATGCGCAGCGTCAGCTCTCGAACCCGGTCAGCAAGGCGGTGACGACCGGGGCCAGCTTGTTGCGGGTCGATCCCCACTTGCCCAGGCCCATGACCGCGTCCTCGCTCTGATAGCTGCTGGCCGACATCAAGCGTCCGCCGGCGTCATGCAGGCTGAGGGTGGCCTGTGCCAGATAGGGCCGCATCTGGTCGGACAGCGGCGGCTTGTCCCACTGCTGCAGGCCCTGGTAGTGCAACCAGGCGGGGCACTCGTCGTCCCCGGGGCGCACGCCCACATCAAACACGCGGGACGACACCTCATGCTGCTTGAGTTCGGCCATGAGCGCCGGCACGAAGTCGGGCATGGCCAGCGACCGGTTGTATTCGATGCAGACCCGCCGGGGCAGCGCGTTGCCCTGGAACACGGTGTTGCTGGCCTTGTTCGGTCCCTGGCCGATGGCCACCGTGGCGGCACTGGCACTGGCCTTGATCAGCTCGATGGTCGGCAGGGGACTGAACAGCGAGCAGCCAGACAGGCCGGTCGAGGTGGCCAGCACCACCACCGACAGGGCCAGGGCGCCCCGGCTGCGGGGCAGGCGAGAGGGCTGGCGCGGGGGGCGCATCACAGGATCTCGTCGATCAGCGCACGCCCGGCGACGGCCCCGGCGGACACATAACCGGCCACCGTGCTGCCGACGTCTTCCACCTCGTCCACCACGGCGCTGACGCCGTTGGCCAGGCTGTGCGCCCCACTGACCACCGCGTTCTTGACCGAGGTGGCGCCGCTGCTCAGGGCCTCGCCCACGGCGGAAGCGGCCTCGCCGAGCGCGGAGGCCCCTTCGCCCAGCGCATGCCCGACCGAGCTCGCCGCTTCTCCCACCAGCGTGGCGCCTTCACTCAGCGCATGGCCCACGCTGCTGGCGCCGCTCTCCAGCGCCTGCAGGCCTTCTTCGCTGAGGGATACGATGGCGCTCACCGCGTTTTCGGTGCCTTGATACAGCGCCTGTGTCGCGCCGATGGCGGACGCGGCGACCGTGCCGTATTCGCGGGCATTGATCTCATAACTGCCGCTGGGGCGACTGGTGAGCTGCCGCGAAGCGACCAGGGGATTGTTGGAGATCGAGGTCATGGGCCCTCCTGCGGTGCCGGTTGCGATGGAGTGAATTCTGCAAATTCGCATCCGCGACCATCGGCCAAATACCGCCCCCTCCGCGCTGTTCGGAAAGCGTTGCTTCCGTCCAACCGGACATCTGCACCCCAATGCATGCAGCGCAGGTAAAGCTTGATTGCTGAAGCGGGCATGTCAGGTGTCGAATGGCGCAGGGCGCCCCTGTGTGTCAGGGCATGTCATTCGCCAGCAAAACCCATGATGGAAATATTTCCCGCCCCCGGCTTTCGACCCTGCACCCGACCCTGCACCCTGGGGGACATTGGCGCTGCGATATGCTTTCGCCCATGAGCGATGTCCCCAAGCTGCATCCCCACAAGATTCCGGAATCCGTGCTGGTGGTCATCCACACGCCGGCCCTGGAGGTCCTGATGCTGGAGCGGGCGGACCGGCCGGGCTTCTGGCAGTGCGTGACCGGTTCCAAGGACCGCCTGGACGAACCGCTGCCCGAGACCGCGCGCCGGGAAGTCTTCGAGGAGACCGGCATCGCGGTGGACGGTCTCCCGCCGGACGCGCTGTCCGACTGGGGCCTGGCCAATGTCTACGAGATCTACCCGGTCTGGCGGCACCGATATGCCCCCGGCGTCACCCACAACACCGAACATGTCTTCGGCCTGTGCGTGCCCGCCGGCACGGCGGTGACCCTGGCCCCGCGCGAACATCTGCAGTACCGCTGGCTGCCTTGGCGGGAGGCGGCGGACCTGTGCTTCTCCCCCTCCAACGCCGAAGCCATCCTGCAACTGCCGGCGCATGTCGGCGCGGACACCGCGCTGGGGGCCGAGCAATGACCCGCCCGACCCCCCGGCATGCGGCGGTCAGCAACTCCGCCACCACCGACACCAGCCCCGCGCAGAGCGCGGACCGGCTGCGGGTGGCCACCTACAACATCCACAAGGGCGTGCGGGGCGTGGGCCCGAGCAAGCGGCTGGAGATCCACAACCTGGGCATGGGCGTGCAGGCGCTGGATGCCGACCTCGTGTTCCTGCAGGAAGTGCGGCTGTTCCACCATCGCGAGGCGCGCCAGTTTGAACGCACCTGGTTCGGATGGCCGGAGCAGGGCCAGGCGGAATTCCTGGCACCAGAGGGCTACGAGGTGGCCTACCGCACCAACGCCATCACCCGGCATGGCGAGCACGGCAATGCCCTGCTGTCCCGCTACCCCATCGGCGACATCGGCCACCACGACGTGTCGGACCACCGCTTCGAGCAGCGCGGCCTGCTGCACGTGCCGGTGCGCTGGCAGGGACGGGAGGTGCATGCGGTGGTGGCCCATCTGGGGCTGATCCACGGCAGCCGGGTGCGTCAGGTGCAGCGGCTGGCCCGCTTCATCAGCGACCATGTGCCGGCCGATGCGCCGCTGGTGGTCGCTGGCGACTTCAATGACTGGGGCGAACGCCTGGATGGTCCGATGAAGGAAGGGGGCCTGGCGCGCGCCGTGGTGCCGGGCCGGGCCCGTCTGCCGACCTTTCCGTCGCGGGTGCCGGTGTTTGCGCTGGACCGCATCTACGTGCGTGGCCTGCGCTGCGTCGACATGAAGGTGCCGCGCGGCCCGAGCTGGGCTCGCATGTCGGACCATCTGCCGCTGCTGGCCGAACTGGTCCTGGACGCCTGATGCCAAGGAGTGCTGCCTGAAACGCCCGCAGGACACCCACTTCCCCTGGACCCTCGGCACCCAGCCCAGCTTCAGCGGCGGCAATGCCGTGGAACTGCTGCGCGGCGGCGATGCCCTCTTTCCAGCGCAGATCGCGGCCATCGACCAGGCCCGGCATGAGGTCTGGCTGGCCACCTACATCTTCCACGATGACGAGGCCGCCCTGGCCACCGCCCAGGCGCTGTGCCGCGCCGCCCTGCGCGGGGTGCGGGTGAGGGTGGTCGTGGACGGGTTCGGCTCCAAGTCCAGCCTGGCTTGGCTGCGCCAGCAACTGGCCCAGGCCCCGGTGGCGTTGGCGGTCTTCCGCCCGATCGACCGCTGGTGGAACTGGCTGCATCCGGGACAGCTGCGCCGGCTGCATCAAAAGCTCTGCGTGGTGGACGGGGATGTCGCGTTCGTGGGCGGCATCAACATCATCGAGGACCGGGTGGACCTGCATCACGGTCGCACCGAAACGCCGCGGCTGGACTTTGCCGCCTCGCTGCGGGGCCCGGTCGTCCGGCCGGTGGAGCAGGCCGTGCGGGCGGTGTGGACTCGGGCCTGGCTGGGCCATGATTTTGGCGACGAGCTGCGCGCCATGGTGCGCAGTGCCGCCCCGATGCGCCGGGCGCGCCGGCTGATGCGCCGGGTGCGCATGCCCCGGGCGAGCCATCGCGTCACGGACCCGCGCCAGCTGCCGCCGGTGCGCGTGGCCTTTGTGCTGCGGGACAACCTGCGACAACGCCGCACCATCGAGCGGGCCTATGTGAACGCCATTCGCGGCGCGACTGCCCGGGTGGACCTGATCACCCCTTACTTCTACCCGGGACACCGCTTCCGCCGTGCCCTGAAGGACGCCGCCAAGCGCGGCGTGCAGGTGCGTCTGCTGCTGCAAGGGAAGGTGGACTACCGGATTGCCGCGTTGGCCGCGCATGCGCTGTATGACGAGCTGCTGGGCCACGGCGTGCAGATCTTCGAATACACCCCGGCCTTTCTGCATGCCAAGGTCTGCGTGGTGGACAACGACTGGGCCACGGTGGGCAGCAGCAACATCGATCCGCTGTCCCTGCTGTTGAACCTGGAGGCCAACGTGGTGGTCCAGGATGCCGGCTTCGCGGGCGATGTGGTGCGGGCCTTCGATGCGGCGGTGGCCCAGTCCCGCCGGGTGGAGCAGCCCGACGGCAAGGGGCTGCGCGGCATGCTGCGGCGGGCGCTGGTGGCCTGGGTGGCCTACGTCTACCTGCGGGTGGCGGGGGCGACGGGGCGCTACTGAACGGCGATCTTCAGCGGCCGTGCCGCTCCGGCAGTCGCTGCATGTCCGGCGGGAAGGGATCGTCCGAGCCCTTGGGCATGCGCGGGGTCGCCTTGCCCGGCCACACGGTGCGGTCCAGGAAGATCAGCATCGGCGCCACGCGGGCCGCCCAGCTGGTTTCGTCATGGGTGCCGCCAGCGGCTTCGAGGTAGTTCAGGTCGTTGCGGTTCCAGCCCCGGTTCAGCAGCGTGCTTCGCAGCACCCGCAACTGCTTGATGGCCGTCCCGCCTTCCTCGGTGCCCATGTCCAGCCACAGCTTGGGCCGCGGTGCACCGGAGAGCGGCGTGCGGATCAGGTCCCGCAGCGGGAATTCGTTGTCCCACCACAGGGACGGCGACACCACCAGCGCACCGCCGAAGACATCGTCATGATGCAGCGCCAGCCACAGGCTCAGGATGCCGCCCAGCGACGAGCCGCCGACGCCCGTGTGGCCTGGGTCCGGCAGGGTGCGGTAGCGCTGGTCGATGGCGGGCTTGACCGTCTGGATGAGGTAGCGGGCATAGTCCGCCGCCTTGCCGCCCTGCGGCAGGCCATCCCGGTCGATGCGGGTGGCCGTGTAGTCGTCCACCCGGCTGGGGCCGCTGGCCACGGCCACGATGATCAGCGGCTGGATCTCGCCGTCCACCACCAGACGCTGCGCGGTTTCGTCGAAGCCCCATTCGGCCCCGGCGGCGGCGGCATCGAACACGTTCTGTCCATCGTGCAGATACAGCACTGGGTAGCGCTGGTCCGGATGCTGTTCATAACCGGGCGGCAGCCAGACCTGCAGCGTGCGCGGGGAGATGCGATCGTCGCCCAGCGGCAGCCAGGCGTCGATATGCCCGGCGCGGCTGATGGAGATGGGCGCAGCGGGAGCTCCGAAGGCACGGGCCACCAGCACCCGGTCGGCCACCAGCTCCAGGCTGCGGTTGGGGCCGGGTTCCCAGCCGTCGCTGCTGCCCTGGTTGGGGCGTTCGATGCGGAACTTGTAGAGCAGGGCGCCATTGATCGGCGCCCGGTCCACCGTCAGTTCAGCGACCCACAGGCCGGATTCGGCAGCGGTGTCGTCGGGGGCTGATCCACGGCTGGACGGCGCCGGGTAGGCGTAGAGGGGACGGTCCCAACTGAGCGGGCCGCCGCCGCGGATGCCCACCCGGTCCTTGGCCGGATCAAAGCGGCCGGCGCTGATCTCCTCCCGCATGTCGATCTCGAACTTCACCCGCGTGGCCGCCTGCGCGCCGTCGGCCGCCAGCCAGGTCATCAGCAGTAAGGCCAGGCCTGTCAGCACCCGACGGGTCAGGACGGAGGCCAAGGCGAGGGCCAGGGCCAGGGTCAGGGCAACAGCGAGAGGCCCGCATCCGCTGCGCGCTGCGCTGCGGTCCAGGGTGGGACCCGCCTTCAGGCGGAGGAGAAAGGTCGCGGGAGCGAGGGCGGTCAGGAAGGCGGGCATGGGGCAGTGCGAGGCTGGATCAGTCCAGCAGCACCATAGCAGCTCTCTTGTTCAGCAATGTTGCCAGTTCCCCCGACTCGACGATGCGGGCGGCCTTTTCGATGTCAGGGGCGAGATAGTGGTCGTCCGGCATCGGCGGGCAGTGGTGACGCAGCAGGGCATGCACCGCTTCCAGGGTGTCGGAGCTGCGCAGCGGGCGCAGGAACTCGATGCCCTGGCCGGCTGCCAGCAGCTCGATCGCCACGATGTGGCCGGTGTTGTCCAGCATCGGGCCCAGGCGCCGGGCGCCGAAGGTGGCCATGGAGACATGGTCCTCCTGGTTGGCGCTGGTGGGCAGGCTGTCGACGCTGGCCGGGTGGGCCAGCGACTTGTTCTCGCTGGCCAGGGCCGCGGCCGTCACATGGGCGATCATGAAGCCGGAATTCAGGCCGGCATTGGCGGTGAGGAAGGGCGGCAGGCGGGACACGCCGGTGTCGATCAGCATGGCGATGCGGCGCTCGGCAATGGCACCGACTTCCGCAATCGCGCAGGCCAGTGCGTCAGCGGCCAGGGCCACCGGTTCCGCATGGAAATTGCCGCCGCTGATCATGGCGCTGCTGCCGTCGTCGGCGGCGAACACCAGCGGGTTGTCGGTCACCGCATTGGCTTCACGCAGCAGCACGTCGCGCACATAACGGGCCTGGTCCAGGCAGGCGCCCATCACCTGGGGCTGGCAGCGCAGGCAGTAGGGGTCCTGCACGCGGTCGTCGCCGTCCCGGTGGGACTGGCGGATCGCGCTGCCGGTCAGCAGCGCGCGGTAGGCGGCGGCTGCCTCGATCTGGCCGGGCTGGCCGCGCACCTCATGGATGCGCGGATCAAACGGGCCGTCGCTGCCGCGGGCTGCATCCAGGCTCAGCGCGCCGGTGACGATGGCGCTGGCATAGACCGTCTCGAAACGCAGCAGGCCTTCCAGCGCCAGCGCGGTGGAGGTCTGCGTGCCGTTGATCAGCGCCAGGCCTTCCTTGGCCTCCAGCACCAGCGGCGCGAGGCCGGCCCGTTGCAGCTCGGGCAGGGCCGCACGACGCTGGCCGTCCACCAGCATCTCGCCTTCGCCCATCAGCGCCAGCGTCATGTGGGACAACGGGGCCAGGTCCCCGGACGCGCCGACCGAGCCTTGCGCCGGCACGTAGGGCACCAGCCCCGCATTGAAGGCGTCCAGCAGCGACTGCACCACGGCCGGTCGCACGCCGGAGAAGCCGCGCGCCAGCGAGGCCGCCTTGGTGGCCAGCATCAGGCGGACCACTGGCGGCGCCAGCGGCGCGCCGACGCCGACGCAGTGCGAGCGGATCAGGTTGCGCTGCAGGGCGGCCAATTCGTCCTTGTTGATGCGCTTGGAGGCCAGCTTGCCGAAACCGGTGTTGACGCCGTAGACCGGGTCGTCCCCGGCCGCAGCGGCCTGGACGACGGCGGCACTGCGGGCAATGGCGGCATTTGCCGAGGGGTGCAGCGTCAGGCGCACCTCGCCGTTTCGGATCTGGCGGAGCTGGTCCAGCGTCAACTGGCCGGGGATGAGTTCGAGAGGGGTCGTCATGGTGGGGCTCGGGCGTCCGGTGTGGGCGGACAAAAGGCTCAAAGGCTCAAAGGATCGAGGTTCCGTGTGGATCAGCGGTCCAGCATCGGCAACTGCAGGCCCCGCTCGCGGGCGCAGCGCTGGGCGCTTTCATAACCAGCATCGGCATGGCGCATTACGCCGGTGCCGGGGTCGTTCCACAGCACCCGTTCGATCCGCCGCGCCGCCGCGTCGGTGCCGTCGCACACGATCACCACGCCGCTGTGCTGCGAATAGCCCATGCCCACGCCGCCCCCGTGGTGCAGCGACACCCAGGTCGCCCCGCCCGCGGTGTTGAGCAGGGCATTGAGCAGCGGCCAGTCGGACACTGCGTCCGAGCCGTCCTGCATGCGTTCGGTCTCGCGGTTGGGGCTGGCGACCGAGCCGGAGTCCAGATGGTCCCGCCCGATGACGATGGGCGCCTTCAATTCGCCGCTGCGCACCATCTCGTTGAACGCCAGGCCTGCGCGATGCCGCTCGCCCAGGCCCAGCCAGCAGATGCGGGCCGGCAGGCCCTGGAAGCTGATGCGTTCGCGGGCCATGTCCAGCCAGCGGTGCACGCCGGCGTGGTGGGGGAACAGTTCCTTGATCTTGGCGTCGGTCTTGTAGATGTCCTCCGGATCGCCGGACAGGGCCACCCAGCGGAACGGCCCGCGGCCTTCGCAGAACTGCGGGCGGACGTAAGCGGGCACGAAGCCAGGGAAGTCGAACGCGTTCTTCACGCCCTGGTCCAGGGCCACCTGCCGGATGTTGTTGCCGTAGTCGACGGTGGGAATGCCCATGGCCTGGAAGTCCAGCATGGCCTGCACATGGACCGCGCAGCCCAGGGCGGCGGCCTGGCGCAGCTCGGCATGCCGCGACGGATCGGCAGCGGCTTCCTTCCATTGCGCCACCGTCCAGCCCACCGGCAGATAACCGTTGATCAGGTCATGGGCGGAGGTCTGGTCGGTCACCAGGTCCGGACGCGGGGCCGTGCCGGCCTTCACCCGCGCAGCCAGTTGCGGCAGGACTTCCGCCGCATTGCCCAGCAGGGCGATGGACACGGCCTTCTTCTCGGCGGTGTAGCGCTGCAGGCGGGCCAGTGCGTCGTCCAGGCTGCTGGCCTGTTCGTCCACATAGCGGGTCTTGAGACGGAAATCGATGCGGGACTGCTGGCATTCGATCGTCAGCGACGAGGCCCCGGCGAAGGTGGCGGCCAGCGGCTGTGCGCCGCCCATGCCGCCCAGGCCTGCAGTCAGCACCCAGCGGCCGGACAGGTCGCCGCCATAGTGCTGGCGGCCGGCCTCGGCGAAGGTTTCGTAGGTGCCCTGCACGATGCCCTGCGAGCCGATGTAGATCCACGAGCCAGCCGTCATCTGGCCATACATCATGAGGCCCTTGCGATCCAGCTCGTTGAAGTGGTCCCAGGTGGCCCAGGCGGGCACCAGGTTGGAATTGGCCAGCAGCACCCGCGGCGCATCCGCATGGCTGCGGAAGACGCCGACCGGCTTGCCGGACTGGATCAGCAACGTCTCGTCTTCATTGAGGCCGCGCAGCGTCTCCAGGATGGCCTCGAAGCAGTCCCAGTTGCGGGCCGCCTTGCCGATGCCGCCGTACACCACCAGTTGGTCCGGGTTCTCGGCCACCGCCGGATCCAGGTTGTTCTGCAGCATGCGGTAGGCGGCCTCGATCAGCCAGTTCTTGCAGTGCAGCTGCGTGCCGGTGGGGGCGCGGACGGTGCGGGGCTGGGCGCTCATGCGGGTCTCCTGAAGTCGTTCGGTGATGCCGATGGGGCGCGATTATGTGGACCCGGTCCTGACTTGTCTATACAAGCTTGCATCCAGTAGGATGCGCGCCCATGGTTGTCCCCTCCGGTCCCGCGTTCCAGTACCTCAAGGTCAAGACCCATCTGCGCGAAGGCATTGCCAGCGGCCGGTGGCGGCCGGGCGAACGCCTGCCGTCCGAGGCGGAGCTGACGGAAGCCTTCGGCGTGAGCCGCATGACCGTCAACCGCGCGCTGCGCGAGCTGCATCAGGAAGGCATGGTGGAGCGGGTGCAGGGCGTGGGCAGCTTCGTGGCCCAGTTGCATCGCATCGCGTCCACCCTGACGGTGCGGGATGTGCACGACGAGATCGCCGCGCGGGGCCATCAGCATGAGGCGCAGGTCCATCTGCTGGAGGAAGTGGCGGCGACCGAGGCGCAAGCCGCCGAGTTCCAGTTGCAACCAGGTGCACGACTGTTCCACAGCATCATCGTGCACCGCGACAATGGCGTGGCCGTGCAATGCGAAGACCGCCTGGTGAATCCGGCCTGTGCGCCGGACTACCAGGCCCAGGACTTCACCCAGGTCACGCCCACCCACTACCTGCTGGAAGTGGCGCCCCTGTCGGAAGCCCGCTATACGATCGAAGCCCAGCGGCCCTCGCCGCTGGAGGCCAAGCTGCTGGGCATGCCCCGCGGCGAGCCCTGCCTCGTGGTGCGACGCTGCACGCTGAGTCTGGGACAGGTGGTGACCGTGGTGCGTCTGGTGCATCCGGGGGGTCGCTGGATGTTGCAGGGGAGTTTTCAGGCATGAATGGCGTGAGTGCGAGCCGCATGGGTGCAAGCCGCATGGGGACGAGCCGCGTGGAGGAGGGTGGGATGAGCTGGATGCGGATCTGCGCGGACGATGTGACGCCGGTGCCCTGGCGCAACGGTGGCGGAAAGACGCGTGAGCTGCTGGCCTGGCCGACGGTGGCGGACTGGAAGCTGCGCATCAGCGTGGCGGACATCGACCGCGATGGCCCGTTCTCTGCCTTCCCCGGCGTGGACCGCTGGTTCGGTGTGCTCAGCGGCGCCGGTGTGGAACTGCTGGGGTCGCAGCGTCGTCCCGGTGACGGGCTGCTGCAGTTCGCGGGGGAAGACGCGCCGGACTGCCGGCTGATCCAGGGTCCGACGCGGGATTTCAATGCCATGCACCGCCGGGGCGCCGGACGCTTCCGCGTGCAGCCGGCAGAACGGCCGGTCATTCCGCATGAGGTGGACTGGTTCGGCCTGTTCACCGAACGCGGCGGGCTGCTGATCCACGGCGCGCGGGCCGTGCCGGTGGCGCCGCACACCCTGGCGTGGTGCGAGGCGCCGGCCGCGCAGAGCTGCGTCTTTGATGATGGTGACAGCCACGGGCCGGCCTGGTGGCTGCTCTGGAGCGCAGAATGAGCGGCCGGCAGTTGTGGCGCGGTGGCCACCTCGTCACCCTGGCACAGGCACAGGGCTGGGGCCTGGTGCCGGACGGGGCACTGCTGACCGAGGGCGGCCAGATCCGCTGGGTCGGGCCGCTGGCCGATCTCCCGCAAGACCTGCGCGTGGGCCTGGACGCGGAAGTGGACCTGCAGGGCGCGCTGGTCACGCCCGGCCTCATCGACCCCCACACCCACCTGGTCTACGGCGGGGAGCGATCCGCCGAATTCGAAATGCGCCTGCAAGGTGCCAGTTATGAAGACATCGCCCGCGCCGGCGGCGGCATCCGCTCGACCGTGGCGGCCACCCGCGCTGCCGACGAGGCCAGCCTGCGTGCCAGTGCCCTGGCCCGCGCCAGGGCGCTGATGGACGAAGGCTTGACCACGCTGGAGGTCAAGTCCGGCTACGGACTGTCACTGGATGACGAAGCCCGCTGCCTACGGGTGGCGCGGAGCCTGTCCGAGCTGGGCATCACCGTCCGCACCACCTATCTCGGCGCGCATGCGCTGCCTCCCGAATTCGATGGCCGACCCGACGACTACGTCGATGCCGTCTGCGCCTGGATGCCCACGCTGAAGGACGCCGGCCTGATCGACGCGGTGGACGCCTTCTGCGAGCGCATCGCCTTCAGCCCCCAGCAGACGCGCCGTGTCTTCGAGACCGCCCGACGCCTGGGCCTGCCGGTCAAGCTGCATGCGGAGCAACTGAGCGACCAGGGCGGCGCTGCCCTGGCGGCGGACTTCCAGGCGCTGTCCTGCGACCACCTCGAATACCTCAGCGACGGCGGCATTCAGGCGATGGCGGCCGCCGGCACGGTGGCGGTGCTGCTGCCCGGTGCCTTCTACTTCCTGCGGGAGACGAAGCTGCCGCCCGTGGAGGCCCTGCGCCGGGCGGGCGTGCCGATCGCGCTGGCCACCGATCACAACCCCGGCAGTTCACCGGGCCTGTCGCTGCTGCTGATGATGAACATGGCCTGCACCTTCTTCCGCATGACGCCGGAAGAAGCCCTGCGCGGGCTGACCGTGCATTCGGCCCGGGCCCTGGGCTTGCCGGACCGGGGACAGCTGGTGGCCGGTCAGCGTGCGGACTTCTGTGTCTGGGATGCCGCCCATCCGCGCGAACTGGCCTACTACTTTGGACGCAACCCACGGCGCGCCACGGTCCTGCAGGGCCGTGCCCATGAGCCGGCGCCTGCGCGGCCCGTCGTGTGAGGAGACAGCATGAAGCATGAGGTGTATGAACTGCGGCCCGGCCGCACCCCGCTGTTGATCAGCATGCCGCACGTGGGGCGGGAGATTCCGCCCGATCAGCAGGACCGTTATGTGGAGCGGGCCCTGGGCAGCGAGGACACCGACTGGCATCTGGAAGGGCTGTACGCCCCGATCGCCGAGGCGCTGGGGGCGGGCCTGATCATCCCGCGTTATTCGCGCTACCTCATCGACCTGAACCGCCCGCCGGAGGACACGCCCATGTATCCGGGCGCCTCCAACACCGAACTCTGTCCGACCCGCTTCTTCACCGGCGAGCCGCTCTACAAGGAAGGCCGCGCCCCGGACCCCGAAGAGAAGCAGCGCCGCCTGCAGACCTACTGGCAGCCCTACCACCAGGCCCTGCAGGGCGAGTTGCAGCGGCTGCGCCAGGAACACGGCCAAGCCCTGCTGTTTGAAGCGCACAGCATCCGGTCCAGCCTGCCCTGGCTGTTCGATGGCCAACTGCCCGACCTGAACCTGGGCACGGTGGACGGGCAGTCCTGCAAGAAGATCACCCGCGATGCAATGGAGATCGTGCTGAACGCGCAGCAGGATTTCACCTGGGTGGTGGATGGCCGCTTCAAGGGCGGCTACATCACCCGCCAGTACGGCCGCCCGGCACTGGGCCAGCAGGTGGTGCAGATGGAGATGTGCTACCGCTGCTACATGGTGGAGCGGGAGCTGGGCTACACCGGTTATGAACTGGACGAGGCCTGCATGGCGCGCATCCGGCCTGTGCTGAGCCTGCTGCTGCAGGCCTACCTGATGGCCAACCCATCGCGTTCGACGGCCCCCGTGGACCGCCCGACCGCATGACCGCCACCACGCTCTTTCACGCCCCCCTGGCCTGGCTGGACGGCCGCTGGCAACCCGATGTGTTGCTGCGGGTCGGCGCTGACGGCCACTGGCTGGATGTACGGGCGGGCCTGCCGGCCCCGGAAGGCGCCCGCCGCCTGGACGGCCCGGTGCTGCCCAGTCTGGTGAATGCGCACAGCCATGCCTTCCAGCGCGCGTTTGCGGGCCTGGCGGAGCAGCGGGCCAGGGACAGCGACGACTTCTGGTCCTGGCGCGAACGGATGTATGGCGTGGCGCTGCGCATCACGCCGGACCAGTTGCGAGCCATTGCCGCGCAGCTCTACACCGAGCTGCTGGCAGGCGGCTACACCCAGGTCTGCGAATTCCACTACCTGCATCACCGCGAAGACGGGCAGCCCTACGACGACGACCTGGCCATGAGCTGGGCGCTGGCCGAGGCGGCGCGCGACGTGGGCATCGGCCTCACGCTCCTGCCGGTCCTCTATGCCCATGCAGGCTTCGCCGAGACCGGATTGCGCGACACCCAGCGCCGCTTCCGCACCGATGCCGACTGGGTCTGGCGGGCCTGCCAGCGCATCAATGCCGCCGGCTTGCCGCTGGTGTCGGCGGGTGTGGCGCTGCATTCGCTGCGGGCCGCGCATCCGGAAGACATTCGGCATCTGCAGCAGCGCGTGGGCACCACCCCCGTCCCGATCCACATTCATGTGGCCGAGCAGCAGCAGGAGGTGAGGGACTGCCTGGCCGCCACCGGTCAGCGGCCCCTGGCCGCCCTGGCCGACTACGGGCTGGATCCGCGCTGGCAACTGGTGCACGCCACCCACAGCACGCGCGGTGAGATCGACCGCATCGCCGCCAGCGGTGCGGGGGTGGTGATCTGCCCGGGCACTGAAGCCAATCTGGGTGACGGCCTGGCGGACCTGGAGGGCTGGTTGGCGGCAGGCGTGCCGATGACCGTTGGCTCGGACAGCCAGGTCACCCGCTTCTGGGTCGAGGAACTGCGCTGGCTGGAGTACGGGCAGCGGCTGGGCCAGCAGCGTCGCAATGTGGCGGCCTGGCCGGGCCGTCAGCCCAGTACCGCTGCGCGGCTGTTCGATGCCTGCCTGAAGGGCAGCGCCGCAGCTGCCGGCCTGGGCGCCTGGGGCCTGGTGCCCGGTGCCCGCGCGGACTTCCTGGTGCTGGACGTGGCCGGCTGCGGACTGTCGGGCCTGCCCGCCGATGCGTTGATGGACGGGCTGATCTTCGCCAGCCAGGGGCAGCCCTGGCGCGAGGTGTTCGTGGCCGGCGTGTCGCAGCCGCTGCGGGATGCGGCGCGGACGCACCGTTTTGAGGCGGTCATGCAGGCGTGCTGGGGCGCCTGATCGCTGAGGCCGGTTCGACCTGCTCCCGTCACCGAAGACGGTTGCGCAACCATGCCGGAAACCCGGTAATTTCGAGGACCACGCGGCTGCGGACTTGTTCCTCCCGTACGACGTTTGCTACGCTGAGCAGTTATCACAAACATCGTTGGGGAAGGTATGCAGTCCTTGCGCAACTACACCATCCGGGCGCGCCTCATGGCGCTGGGTCTCTTGTCGGTTTTGGCGCTGCTGATCATTGGCGGCGACGGTCTGTGGGCGATGGCCAAGACCAAGAAGGACTTCGAGCACTACGTCGGCAATGACGTGGAATCGCTGGCCCAGTTGGCGGATGTCCGCGCCGGCGTCGGCAACCTGCGCCGTTTTGAGAAGGACATGATCATCAACATGGGCGAGCAGGGCGCCGTCAAGCGCTACCACCAGGACTGGCAGAAGGCCTACGACAGCACCTTCAAGAGCCTGGAAGCCATCGAGGCGCTGGATGTTCCGCCCGCGGTCAAATCGATTCCCGCCGCCATGAAGACCAACCTGGTCAGCTACAAGAGCGGCCTGGACGGCATCGTGGCACGCGTCCTGAATGACGACTTCACCGATTCCGCCGAGGTGAACCGGGCCACCGAGCCCATCAAGGGCCCGATCCGCGAGATGGACAAGCAACTGGCGGAGTTGACCAAGACCGTGGTGGAGCGCGGCGCCAGCGAAGTGCAGCGCATGGATGCCGAGGAACGCCATGTGCGCCTGGCCCTGACCGCCGTGATGGTGCTGGGCGCCCTGGGCATCGGCGTGTTCACCTTCCTCAACATCGGCTCCATCCTTGCGCCGCTGGATGTGGCGGTACGCACCACCGAGCGCATCGCGCAGAAGGACCTCAGCGAAGCCGTGCAGGTACAGGGCAGCGACGAGACGGCCGCGATGATGCGTGGCGTGCAGGGCATGCAGGTGTCCATCCGCGGCGTGGTCAGCGAAGTGCGCAGCGCCACCGACAGCATTGCCACCGCCTCGCGCGAAGTGGCCGCCGGTGCGCAGGACCTGAGCAACCGCACGGAACAGGCAGCCTCCAACCTGGAGGAAACGGCCTCCGCCATGGAGCAGCTCACCGCCAGCGTGCAGCACAACGCCGACTCCGCCCGCCAGGCCAATGCGCTGGCGTCGGAGGCGGCCCAAGTGGCCGAGCGCGGCGTCGCGGTGGTGGGGGACGTGGTGCAGACCATGGGCCGCATCAGCGCTTCCTCCGACCGCATTGCCGACATCATCGGCACCATCGACGGCATCGCCTTCCAGACCAATATCCTGGCGCTGAATGCCGCCGTGGAAGCCGCACGTGCCGGCGAGCAGGGCCGCGGCTTTGCCGTCGTGGCGGCGGAAGTGCGGACGCTGGCGCAGCGCAGCGCCGAAGCGGCCAAGGAGATCAAGCAGCTCATCCAGTCCAGCGGCGAGGCTGTGGCCAGCGGCGCGGAACTGGTGGAGCGGGCCGGTGGCACGATGCGCGAGATCTCGGACTCGATCGGGCGGGTGTCCCGCATCGTGTCGGAGATCAGCCATGCCACGGCGGAGCAGAGCAGTGGCATTCACCAGATCGGCTCGGCCATCTCGCAGCTGGACCAGATGACGCAGCAGAACGCAGCCTTGGTGGAGGAATCGGCCGCCGCGGCGCAGAGCCTGCAGCAGCAGGCGGACGCGTTGTCGCAGTCGGTGTCGGTGTTCCGGCTGGCCTGAGGGACTTTCAGCAGCTCATTGCATGCACGCGGTTGCGGCCGCCGTGCTTGGCCGCATAAAGCGCCTGGTCCGCCATCTCCACCAGCAGCTGCGGCTGCTGCGGTGCCTCCGCCGTGCTCAGCCCGATGCTGACCGTCAGTTGCAGGTTGGGCGCCAGGTCCTTCCAGCTGTGACGCGCAATGGCGGCCCGCAGCCGCTCGCAGATGTCCAGCGCCCGGCTGGCGGGGACGCCGACAAACACCAGCATGAACTCCTCGCCCCCGACCCGCGCCAGCAGGTCGGCCGCGCGCAACTGCTTGCGCAGGCACAGGGCCACCTGCTGCAGCACCAGGTCCCCCATGCCGTGGCCCCAGGTGTCGTTGACCCGCTTGAAGAAGTCCACATCCAGCAGGCCCAGCGCGATGGGCTTGCGCTCCTGCCGCGCCCGCTCCACCAGCAGCGGCAGGGCGAATTCGGCATGGCGACGGTTGTTGAGGCCGGTCAGCGCATCCTCATGAGCCATGCGGCCCAGCTCGTCCGCCTGTCGCTTGAGCTTGCTGTGCTCCTGCTCGGCATGGTCGGCCCGTTCACGTTCACGGCGGGCGTCCTGCAGGGCATGCTCGGCGCGGGCCTGCGCCTGCTCGAATTCCTGGCGGATCAGCATGGCCTCGGTCTGAAGCGCCATCGCGCTGCGGGCGGACTGCCGCTCCAGTTCGGACAGCTGTTCATGCGCCGCCAGGGCTTTGGCAAAGTCCCCACGGGCCTTGCAGGTCTGGTACATGGCCAGCGACATCTGTCGGCGCATGCGGGCGGGCAGCGGCGGCGGATCCTGACCGGAGAGCAGATGCTGGATGGTGGCCACCGCCGCGTCCACCGCCAAGGCATCGCCGCGAAGGCCCATCAGCGCCCGCTGGGCGCGGGCCTGGCGCTGCATGCCGGCATAGCCGTGGCGCACGGCCAGCGCCTCGTATTCGTCAATCAGCCCGCCGGCCTGCACCAGGTCGCCGCTGCCGAGCAACTGCTCCACCTGGTTGGACAGCGTCACGGCGATGATGAAGGGGTTGGGCTCCTCCCGCACCAGGGTCGCGGCGCGTTGGGCGTAGGGGCCGGCCTGGGCCAGGGCTTCCGCGGCGCCGGTGCGGTCGCCGTTGCGCAGCGCCTCGCCATGGGCCTGCAGCCAGAAATGCGCCAGGTTATTCAGGCAGGAGAGCAGCAGTTCGCGGTCACCGTGCGGGCTGTGCGGATCGACCTGGGCCTGTGCAATCTCCAGCGCCTGCAGCGTGTCCTGGCAGGCCTGTTCGGTCTGGTCCATGGCGGCGTAGGAGACCGCGAGCCGGTTCAGGGCCCAGGCTTCCCGCACCCGGTCACCGGCTTGGCGCGCAGCGGCCAGCGCCTGCCAGGCGGCCTGCGCCGCATCCCGGCCCATCTGGAACTGGGCATAAACGAAGGAGAGTTCGGTGAGCGCCTCGGCCAGTCGGGCCTCAAAGCCGTCGCCGGGCGTCTGGCGGGCGAGGGCGACCGCTTCGCTGGCCCGGCGCAGCGCGGCTTGCAAGTCCCCCTGGCGGGGAAGAATGTGGGCCAGCGCGGTGAGGATGTGCACACGCTCCCGGTCGTCGGCAGCGACGGCCAGGGAGCGCTCCAGTGCGTCGGTGGCGTCACGGTAGGCGCCGCGACGGCTCAGATCATGGGCACGGGCCAGCTCGCGTTGGAACATGCCCAAGCATTGGGCGACTCGCGCCTCGCGTCAATGCTGACCGGCCCCAGGAAGGCCGTGCAGATGCGCCGTGATGGTGAAAAGTCTCAGATCGCGGCAGCAGTTGTCGCTGATCAAGGTGGCAAGGCAGGCACGGGCCTGCCTGTGCTCAAGTTCCTGTGCCCAGGTTCCTGTGTTCAGGTCCGCACGGCAGCGGCGGCCGGCGTCGTCGTGGCCACCGGCACCACGCGGTGACCCCGCGCGGCGTAGTAGGCGATGTAGACGTAGCAGACCAGCGGCACCACGAAGGACGGCAGCAGGCCGTGGCTGTCGGCCAGCGCACCTTGCACCAGCGGCACCAGCGCACCGCCGACGATGGCCATGCACAGCAGGCCGGAGCCCTGTTCGGTCCGGGGGCCCAGGCGTTCCAGTGCCAGCGAGAAGATGGTGGGGAACATGATGGCGTTGCACAGGCCGATGGCCAGCAGCGCCCACATGGTCAGGTGACCGCCGGCCAGCATGGCCACCGTCAGCAACACAACAGCGCCGACTGCGCAGCCCGTCATCAGGCGGGCGGCCGACATGCGCTTCATCAGCCAGGCGCCGATGAAACGGCCCACCATCGCGCCGCCCCAGTACAGGGCCAGCATGTGGCCGGCATCGCTGCCCGACAGGCTCGCCACATCCGGCGCGCTCATCACGCTGACCAGGAAGCTGCCGATCGACACTTCAGCACCCACGTACACAAAGATGGCCAGCACGCCCAGCAACAGATGGCGGTGGCGCCAGGCGGGCGGGGTGCTGGCAGCAGCGCGGGCGTCCTGCGTGTCACCGACCTTGGGCAGCTTCACCACCATCAGCACGCCGGCAATCACCAGCAGCGCGGCGGCCAGACCCAGGTAGGGGCCGCGCACAGCAGTGGCTTCAGCGGCGACGGAGTCGGCGGCAGCCAGGATCAGCGAGGCGCCGAACAGCGGCCCGACGGTGGTGCCCAGCGAGTTGAAGGCCTGGGTCCAGGTCAGGCGGCGGGAGGCTTCCTGCTCCGGGCCCAGCAAGGTGACATACGGATTGGCCGCGACCTGCAGCAGCGTCACACCGCTGGCCAGCACGAACAGCGCCCCGAGGAACCAGCCATAGGTCTGGAAGGTGGCGGCGGGATAGAACAGGGCACAGCCGATGGCGGCAATCACCAGCCCCATCACCATGCCGCGCTGGTACCCCCAGCGGCGCACCACTTGTCCCGCCGGGAGCGAGACCAGGAAGTAGGCGCCGAAGAAGCAGAACTGCACCAGCATGGCCTGCACGTAGTTCAGCGAGAACACGGCCTTGAGGTGGGGAATCAGCACGTCGTTCAGCGAGGTGATGAGACCCCATCCGAAAAACAGCGCGGTCAGCAGCGGCATGCCGTAGCGCGGCGCAGAGGCGGAGGAGTCGGAGGCGGGGCGAGACGAAGCGTTCATGTCCGGTGGCCTGTAGTGAGCGGCTTGGAAATCCGAGATGGCAATCCGGCGGCCCGCAGGGCGGCATCGTCTTGACTCCTCGGCGGGGACTGAGTCCCTCTCAACTTGAACGAAACTTTAAAACAAGATGAAAAGGAGTTCCCCAGGGTTACTACCTAAATCCCTGTTCGCTACCACGTGTTTGCGCCATTTCAGGGCGAGGCTGCCCCGAGTCTTTGCAGAAAAATTAACTGAAAATTAAACAATGGAAGGCAGATAACATCAGGGTTTGTTAAGCCTTGAAGGGGTTCCCGGGAAGGCTGACGTTCCCCCCGGTGCAGGGCGTGAATGCCCTGTCCCGGTGCAGCGGCGGGAACCGATCAGTTACGCTTGCGCGGTTGCCATCCCCGGCCCTTGTTGTTGCCCATGCCCAGACTTCTGATCGCCGAAGACGATCCCATGCTGACCGATGCGCTGGTGTCCCAGTTCCAGGGCGCCGGTTTCGAGGTGGAGCATGCGCCCAACGGTCCGGTGGCCGACTATCTGCTGACGCGTCAACCCTTTGACGTCGCCATCCTCGATCTGGGGCTGCCCTATGTGGATGGCATGGACGTGCTGCGACAGGCGCGGCGCAGCGGCTCGCGGGTGCCGGTGCTCATCCTCACCGCCCGCGACCGGGTGGACGACCGGGTGAACGGGCTCAATGCGGGCGCGGACGACTATCTCGTCAAGCCGTTTGATTTCCCCGAGCTGCTGGCGCGGGTCAATGCGCTGCTGCGGCGCGGGCAGGCCTCCGCGCAGGAGCCAAGCGACTCTCCGGCGGGACTCGTGCTGGATCGCCCCAACCGGCGGGCACTGCTCCACAGCGAGGTGCTGGACCTGACCCAGCGCGAATGGTGCCTGCTGGAGCTGCTCATCTCGCGCCGAGACAACGTCGTCACCAAGGAAGAGATCACCGCCGCCTGGGCGGGCGGGGACGGCGCGTCCGACGGCAGCGGCTCCGTCGAGGTCTACATCCACCGGCTGCGCAAGAAACTGGCGCAGAGCGGGATGAACATCCGCACCTTGCGCGGGCTTGGGTATTTGCTCGAGGCCGATCGTGCTGCCGACCGGTCTGGGGATCGTTCGTCGGATCGTTCGCCCGAGGCCGCGCCGGATCGCTCGCCGGACGGCGCGGAGACGGCCACCCGATGAGCGCCCGCGGGTCGGCCCCGCCGACACTTTCGCTGCAGCGCCAGCTGTTCCTGTGGCTGATCCTGCCGCAGATCGTGCTGTGGGCGGCGGCCGGCATCTTCACTTTCAAGCTGGCGCTCTCGTATGCCAACCGCGAGATCGACGCGTCCCTCTCCACCGCCACGCGCGCCTTGGCCCGTCGCATCCAGCCGCTGGAGTCCGGCCTGCTGATCGACTTCCCGCGCGCTGCTCAGGACATTCTGGAGTCCGACCCGAACGACCGGTTGATGTACATGGTCAGCTCGCCGCCCGGCAACTTCGTGCTGGGCAATCAGCACCTGCCGCCGATCCCGGAAGGGCAGCCGCGACGCTGGGGCCTGCCGGAGTTCCACAACGGCGAGATGCGCGAGGGGGAGAAAGTGGTGCCGGTGCGGCAGGCCGCTTTGTATGTGCGCATGGGCGGTGGGCTCAACGCGCCGGAGCAGGCGCTGCTGGTGCAGGTGGCCAAGTCCCGCGCCAGCAGCGGGGCGCTGGCCCGCGGCATCCTGCTGGACACGGTGCTGCCCCTGTCCCTGCTGGGCGCGCTGTTGACGCTGGTGGTGCACTTCGGCATCCGAGCGGGGCTGTCGTCCCTGACGACCTTGCGGCGAGAAGTGGATGGTCGCGACCCGGAAGACCTGGCCCCGATCCGGTTGGACACGGCGCCGGTGGAAGTGCGCGGACTGGCCGAGGCGGTCAATGCGCTGCTCGGAAAGGTGCGGCGGAGCATGGAAGTGCAGCGGCGCTTCATCGATGACGCGGCCCATCAGCTGCGCACCCCGCTGGCGGGGCTGCGCAGCCAGACCGAGCTGGCCTTGCAGGCGGTGCGGACCGACCGCAGCGAGGAGGTGATGGCGCGGCTGCAGAAGGTGCATCAGAGCGCGCTGCACAGTGCCCATCTGGTCAGCCAGTTGCTGATGCTGGCCCGCTCGGGGCCGGAGGGCGCGTCGGCGCTGCCGGTTGAACGCATCGACCTGGCGGCGCTGTGCCGGGCGGTGGCGCTGGCCTGCGTGCCGCGAGCCCTGGCAGCGGACATGGACCTGGGCGTGGACGATGCGCCCGACGGGGCGACCATCGACGGCCGCCCGATGCTCATCCGCGAGGCGCTGGGCAATCTGCTGGACAATGCGCTGCAATACGCCGGACGGGGCGCCACGGTGACGGTGCGGGTGCAGCGGTCGGGGGACCAGGTGCGGGTGCAGGTGGAGGACAACGGCTGCGGCATGTCGGAGGCCGACCGCGAGCGGGCGTTTGAACGCTTCTACCGGGCGCGACCCGATGCACAGGGGTCGGGCCTGGGTCTGGCCATCGTGCGGGAGATCGTGACGCTGCATGGCGGGACGGTGTCGCTGGAGGCGGTGCAGCCGCAGGGGACACTGGTGACGATGGCGTTTCCGGCGGCGGATCAAACCGCGCCTTGATCCACCTTTTGATCCACCTATTGATCCGCCTATTGATCCGCGTGTGGGCCCGATCCGTATCAATCCCTTGCCCATCGACTTCACGCCCATCGACGTCACGCCCCGCGGCGTCTCCATCACGCGTCCCCGCGCATCCTCCAGCCCCTTGTCATGAGCAGTTCCTCTTCGTCCCTCACGCTGATCGGCGTGGATTTCTCCAGTGCCCCCACGGCCCGCAAACCGATCCGGCTGGCCATTGGCCGGCGCCAGGGGGCGGTGGTGCGACTGGAATCGCAGCGGGCACTGACCTCGCTCACCGACTATGCCGCCTGGCTGGCCGAACCGGCTGCCCCGGGCCAGCGCTGGGTCGGCGGCTTTGACCTGCCCTTCGGCCATTCGCGGGAATTGGTGACGACGCTGGGCTGGCCCACCGAATGGGCGCCGCTGATGGCGCACTACGCCGCGCTCAGCCGCGAGCAGATCCGGGACACCTTTGCCGCTTTCTGCGCCGCACGGCCGGTGGGGAAGAAGTTTGCCCACCGGGTCTGCGACGGGCCCGCCGGGGCTTCGCCCAGCATGAAATGGGTCAACCCGCCCGTGGCGTTCATGATGCATGCCGGGGTGCCGCCGATGATCCAGGCGGGTGTGAGCCTGCCGGGGCTGCATGCCGGGGATCCGGACCGGGTGGCGCTGGAGGCCTATCCCGGCCTGCTGGCCCGTGAACTGATCGGCTCGCGCAGCTACAAGAGCGACGACAAGGCCAAACAGACGCCGGAGCGGCTGATTGCCCGCAAGGACCTGATCGACGCACTGGAGCAGGGCCGGAGCCGCCTGGGCCTGCGGCTCAAGCTCAGCCATGCGCAGCGCGACGAACTGGCCGACGACGGCAGCGGCGACAAGCTGGATGCGGTGCTGTGCCTGCTGCAGGCCGCGTGGGCATCCGAGCAGCCTCAGTACGGCATGCCGGCGGATGCCGACCCGCTGGAAGGCTGGATTGTCAGTACGCCGCACGCGGCGGGCGGATCGGCCTAACATCGCTCCGCGCGTCATCGGCGGCTTTTGTTGCTTCGCCGGCGCGTGCCCTTGCCTATGCCCTTGCCTTGCCTTGCCTTGCCTTGCCTTGCGTTAGCGGCGCGTGTCGTTGAACGGTGCCCGCCTCCGCGACCGGCCGATGGCGCAGGAATGCCAACCGGACGCCAAACCGCGGTGCTGGACCGCTTGCTTGCAGGAGATTGCCCATGACCATGCCCTCCACCCCGTCCACTGCTGGGGCCACTGCGCCGACTTCTGCCGCGACCTCTGCTGCGACATCCGCCGGGACCTCTGCGGTCGGACCGCTTCGCATCGCCGTGATGGGCGCCGGGGCTGTGGGCTGCTATTTCGGCGGTGTGCTGGCCCGTGCGGGGCATGACGTGACCCTGATCGGTCGTCCTCAGCATGTCGAGGCCATCCAGCGGGACGGTCTGCGCATGGAGACCGCCACTTTCGATGTGCAGATTCCACTGAAGGCGGACACCGAGCCCGCCGCCGCCCAGGGCGCGGATGTGGTGCTGTTCTGCGTCAAATCAACGGACACGATCGAGGCTGCGCGGCAGCTGCAGCCCTTCCTGTCTCCCCACACCTTGCTGCTGTCGATGCAAAACGGCGTGGACAACGCCGAGCGGCTGCGTGAGGTGCTGACTCAACCGGTGTCGGCTGCGGTCGTGTACGTGGCCACCGGCATGATCGGGCCGGGGCATGTGAAGCACTACGGCCGCGGCGAGTTGATCATCGAGCCGGCCGATGGCGCGGAGCAGGTGGCCCAGGCCTTCATCGCGGCCGGCGTGCCCACCGATGTTTCAGTCAACGCACGCGGCGCCCTGTGGGCCAAACTGCTGATCAACTGCGCCTACAACGCGATGTCGGCGGTGACACAGCAGTCGTATGGGCAGTTGGTGCAGGGGGAGGGCGTCTGGGCGGTGCTGGACGACCTGGTGAATGAAGGGCTGGAAGTGGCCCGGGCCAGCGGCGTGGACGTGTCGGGCGACGTGCATGCGGCCGTGCGCAAGATTGCCGAGACCATGCCGGGGCAGTTGTCCTCGACCGCGCAGGATCTCAAGCGTGGAAAGCCCAGCGAGATCGACCACCTCAATGGCTATCTCGTGCGGCGCGGCGAGGCGCTGGGGGTGCCGACGCCCGCCAACCGCGTGATGTATGCGCTGGTGAGGGTGATGCAGGCACCGGCGGCCACGTCCGTGCCGACCGCGGTGGCGTCGTCATCGGCCCCGGCATGACCCGCCGCATGACCCGCCAAATGACCCGCCGAATGACCCATGGCATTGCTCGCCGGGTGGGGCAGGGCCTCCGCAGCCTTCTGGCTTGAAGCGCGGCCTGGGCCTGCATCCCAGCCTGGGTGCAAGCCCGCGCTCGACGAGGCTTCGCTCTGACGCCGAGCCCCGTCCTTACTTGCGCATCAGGGTCGACTTGCCGAACAGCGATTCGATGAGATCCACCGCCACCAGCGCCGTCTTGTTGCGCACGTCCAGCGCTGGATTCAGTTCCATGACGTCCAGCGACGCCAGCCGGCCGGTGTCGGCGATCATTTCCATGCACAGCTGCGCTTCGCGGTAGGTCGGCCCCCCCGGGATGGTGGTGCCCACGCCTGGGGCCACGTCCGGGTCCAGGAAGTCCACGTCGAAGCTCACATGCAGGTGGGTGTTGGCGTCCATCGTGGCCAGCGCCAGTTCCATGGTGTGACGCATGCCCATCTCGTCGATGTAGCGCATGTCGAAGACTTCCAGGCCCACTTCATGGACAAAGCGCTTCTCGCCCGGGTCCACGCTGCGGATGCCGATCTGGCGCACCCACTTCGGATCGATGGCCGGCACATGGCCGCCGATCTCCACCAGTTCCTTCGGGCCATAGCCGCACAGGCAGGCCACCGGCATGCCGTGGATGTTGCCGCTGGGGGTGAGCAGGCTGGTGTTGAAGTCCGCATGGGCATCCAGCCACAGCACGCGCAGCTTCTTGCCGGTGTCGCGGCAGTGGCGCGCCACCGCGGAGATGGAGCCCAGGCCCAGGCAGTGGTCACCGCCCAGCAGGATGGGCATGCGCCCACCGCTGAGCTCGCCGTAGACGGCGTCGTGCACGGCCTGGTTCCAGGCGGTCACTTCCTCCAGGTGGCGGTAGCCCTCCACCGGGTCCAGCCAGGGGTTGGCCGGGCCTTGCAGATTGCCGCGGTCCAGCACGTCCGCACCATGGTTGCGCAGGGCCTGGACCAGGCCGGCCACACGCAGGGCTTCGGGGCCCATGCTGGCGCCTCGGGCACCGGCGCCGACGTCCGTCGGGGCGCCGATCAGGCTGACTTGCTGGGTGCTGCTCATGAGGTTCACTCCTGTTGAGGGGCGGCGGAGGCGGGCAGGCCGATGTCGTATTCCTTCTTCAGCAAGGCCCATGCCTCTTCGGCGGTTTCGACGTAATGGAACAGTTGCTCATCCCCGGGGCTGATCATGCCGGTGTCCAGCAGCAGGTCGAAGTCGATCAGGCGCGACCAGAAGTCCTTGCCGAACAGCAGGATGGGGCGCCGACGGCATTTGCCGGTCTGGATGAGGGTGAGGGTTTCGAAGAGCTCGTCCAGCGTGCCGAAGCCGCCGGGGAAGGCCGCCAGGGCCACCGAGCGCATCAGGAAGTGCATCTTCCGCAGCGCGAAGTAGTGGAAGCGGAAGCACAGCTCCGGGGTGATGTATTCGTTGGGGCGCTGCTCGTGCGGCAGCACGATGTTCAGGCCGATGCTTCGGCCGCCCGCTTCATGCGCGCCGCGGTTGCCCGCTTCCATGATGCCGGGGCCGCCGCCGGTCACAACGTAGAGCGGATGCGGGTGGTCGGCGGTCTGTTCGGTGATGAGGCGGGCGAAGCGGCGGGCTTCTTCGTAGAAGCCGCTCATCAGGAGACGCCGCTCGGCGCGTTGCAGGGCGACGGTGTCCCCGCTCTTGCGGGCGGCGTCCAGGGCTTCTTCGGCGGAGGCGCGGTCCGGAATGCGGGCGCTGCCGAAGATGACCACGGTGGACTGGATGTTGAGTTCCTGCTGGATCAGCTCGGGCTTGAGCAGTTCCAACTGCATGCGCACCGGGCGCAATTCGGGGCGGACCAGGAAGTCGGTGTCCGCGAAGGCCAGGCGGTAGGCGTCCGGCGGGTTCGTGTCGAACGCCGTCGGCTGGCTGACCTCCTCCTGTGCGGTGGGGAAGTTGCGGGCGGTGAGCTTGTCGGTTCTGATCATGATGCGGTGGCCCGAGAGCTTACGGGCGTCTTCACTTAATTTTTGTGCGTCCTGGGGGGCGGGCGGTGGGTGCTGCGGCGATTTATTGCACGGCGGCCGGCGCTCGGCCACAACAGGGGCAGTGAGGGTCGCGCAGCACCTGCAGATCGGTCCATTCCATGCGGCGTCCGTCCAGCATGAGCAGGCGGCCGGGCAGGGTGCTGCCCATGCCGCTGAGTAGCTTGAGCGCCTCCGCGGCCTGCATGCTGCCGATGATGCCGACCAGCGGGGCCAGCACGCCCATGACGGCACAGCGCTGTTCCTCCGGGGGCTGGTCGGGCGGGAAGAGGCAGGCATAGCAGGGGAAGCGGCCGCCGCGGCTATCGTAGACGCTCAGCTGCGCATCAAAGCCGAGCGCCGCGCCGGAGACCAGCGGCTTGCCGTGGCGCACGCAGGCGGCGTTGATGCGGTGGCGGGTCTGGAAGTTGTCGGTGCAGTCCAGCACGACGTCGGCCTGCGGGACCCATTCGTCCAGCAGCGCGTCATCGGCGCGGGCGACCAGCGAATGGACCTGCGGCTCGGGATTGATGGCGGCGATGCCGGCTGCAGCGGACGCGGCCTTGGGCTGGTCCAGCCGGGCCTGGGTGTGGGCGATCTGACGCTGCAGGTTGGTCAGGTCAACATGGTCGTGGTCCACCAGCGTGATGCGGCCCACGCCGGCGGTGCCCAGATACAGCGCGACCGGCGACCCCAACCCACCAGCGCCGATCACCAGCGCATGGGCGTCCATCCAGCGCTGCTGACCCTCCACACCGATGTCGTCCAGCAGGATGTGCCGCGAGTAGCGCAGCAGTTGCTCGTCATTCATCTGACAAGCATAGCGCCGCAGAGGGGGGAGGGCAGGAGGCGGGAGATCGGAGGGGCGAACGGAACTTTGCCTTGGGCGAGTGGCGGAAATGCCCGGTTCAAGTGGGATGCAGGCCAATGCCGCATGGATGGGCAATGCCGCTCGGAGGTCGCTGAGGGCACTCTTGAGCCCACGAAATCATCCTTGCAACCGCTATCTTTAAGGTATCATTCGTGTGCTTCGATCGATGGACCCCACCCCCACTGACCAAGCCGATCCGGGACTGCACGGACTTCGAGCGAAAGATCAGGCGTCAATGCTGGAATCTTGCGGCCGTTCAGAAGGCTGTCGCGAACGGTGTCATGTCGGTGCAGCTGAGCAGTTCCGCACAGGCCTCTGTCTTGGAGGATCTCGCCTGGTCTTCCTCTGACATCTGCCGCTTCATCCTTAGTTTGCACAAGGCGCGCTACAACGATTCGGAATGGTGTCTACCCGGTGGGAAGGTGAACCAGCCACCGATGAAGGCTGATTCCTATCTCATGGGCTTCAACCGATTCACTGGCGTCGAACATCCAGCCCACGAACCGTGGATCTATTGCAAGTTCACCGTTCGGACCAGCATCCCGGCTTTGCTGGTGTTCTCTCTTCACCGCAGCCTCTACTGAAGGAAATTGCCATGTCCCTCAACTGCCCTTTCTGTGAAGCAGACGCGCTGACCACTGTGACCTACACCCATGCAGTGAAGGCAGGCCGCCGAACCGTTCAGGTGCCGGGCTGCCTGCAGATGGTGTGTGGGCATTGCGGTGAGGCGGTGGTGCCTTTGTCCTTGTATGACCTCAACCACAAGCGCATTGAAGCCGCGCTGGCTCAGACGCCTGCGGCCGTGTCAAGGGGCCTGCTCAAGCGCTTGCGAGAGACTTACGACCTGAGCCAGCGAGAGGCATCCCGGCTGTTTGGTGCCGGAGAGGCTGCTTTTGCCAAATGGGAATCGGGTCAGTCAGACATGAGCGACCCGGCCGCACTGCTTGTGCAGTGTGCCCTCGAAGTGCCCGGCGTGGTCGAGCATCTGGCCAAGCTCGCGGGCGTTCCCCTGCAACCGCAAGGGGCGCAAAGAGCTGCTCAACGACGGGTGGGGCGTTCAGCCTCCCTCAATGGCGCGGATGCTGAACCGGCCCACGCTGCGTCCCAGACCCAGTCCAAGCGCAGGGCCGTGCTCCAATGAAGCGACCGTTCCGTCAGCGCGGCTCGGGAACTTAGACCTTCAACCCGCGCTCGATGTCTGTCAGCTTGTAGCGAGCCAGCGCCAGGTTGCCCTTGGCCTTGTCCAGCACCAGGTACAGGAACAGGCCGTCGTTGTTGGGCACCAGGCGGATGAGGTGATATTGGTCGCCCAGGGTGATCAAGATGTCTTCAATGCCTTTGCGCAGCCCCAGCGATTCCATTGTCTTGAGCTTGGCTCGCACCACCTGCGTGTTGCCGGCAGCGGCCAGATCCAGATTCAGGGCGGTGCCTTGTTGGGCCAGGCACATGCCGCTGCGGTAGTCCACCAGCGCGGCAGCCATGGCGCCGTCGATGGCCATGCAAGCCTGGATGGAATCGTTGAGGTTGTTCATGGGGGAAATTCCGTCTTTCGTGGAGAAATCAATCGCGAACTGGGCGACGATCTTGTTGAACTCTTCCAGCAGCACAAACCAGAGGGTTTCGGGACTGCTGTCAGGCAAGCGGTAGACATGGGTCGTGGTGGACTGACGCTCCTTGACCAAGGGCATCAGCGTCATTTCTTCCACGATGGCGCTGGGCAGAATCAGCACGCGGACATAGTCCACCTCCTGGGCCCAGGCCTGGGTGAGTGCGGCGCGTGCCGTGGCTTGCGAGCCAGGACCGAGCACGAGGATGAGCGCTCGCGGTGCGATGTCGTCCGGTGCGGTCGTGCCGCCGATGGCGGGTCGGATCCAGTCGAACGCAGGGCCGCTGCCGGTGCCGCTGAGCGACACGGAGTAATGACCCGGACCTTGCCCCGGATGCCCCGACAACGCTGAGCCCACCTGCTCAATGGCGAGTTCGCCCACGCGTGCGGTCAAATCCAGCACGCGAATCGAATTGCTCGCCATGTGGGAATGCCTTGAAAAGTGAAGCGGCCAGTCTCGCCGCATCCGTCGCGCGTGCCCGCCCCGCATCCACGGGGAACGGCGGCCGTGCGTGTGAATTCGTTTTCAATTGTCACGTTCATGCGCATGGCCTGCAGTGCGATGAATGCGAACAGCGGAGCGCGACGCTGCATTGACACGGTTGAAGCGCATGGGGCGGGCGGTGCGCTTTGATGCGGTTTCTGCGAGCCACGCGGGTGCCGCAAATGAATCGATCCACGGCGGCGCCCCAAAAGCAAAGAGGCCCCGCAGGGCCTCTTTCAAAATGTCACGCTCTCCACGACACGCGCGGCATCAGCCAGCGCGGATGGCGGGGCGACCGCTCATTCCTTGGTGGTCTTGGCTTCAGCCTTGCGCTCCATGGCGGTCTTGGACACCACCACCGGCTTGCCCTTGAGCTGGTTCAGCGCCTGCTGCAGGGGGAAGTCTTCATTGCTGCCGAACTCGGGCAGCGGCTTCAGCGGCTCGCCGCGCTTGGCATATTCGGCTTCCAGCTTCTGGCGACGCTCCTCACGCAGCTTCTCCAGTTCCTTCACCCGGGCATCGTCCGCCTTCTCGTTGCTGCCGGCCAGGTGCTTTTCCAGGTCGGCTTCCCGCATGCGCAGTTCGGCAAAGACATTGCCCTCGGCTGTCTCGTCCAAGGGAATGTCCGGCACGATGCCCATGGCCTGGATGGAGCGGCCACTCGGCGTGTAGTAACGCGCAGTGGTCAGCTTCACCGCCGTGTCCGGGCCCAACTGGCGAACCGTCTGCACCGAGCCCTTGCCGAAGGTCTGTGCGCCCATCACGGTGGCGCGCTTGTGGTCCTGCAGCGCGCCGGCCACGATTTCGCTGGCGGAGGCCGATCCTTCATTGACCAGCACCACCAGCGGCACGCTCTTGAGCGCGTCCGGCAGCTTGCGCAGCGGGTCGCCCGAACCACGACGGGCGTAGAAATCGGGGCTGGCTTTGTAGCTGGCCTTGGAGTCGGCAATCTGGCCATTGGTGGAGACCACCTCGACGTCCTTGGGCAGGAAGGCCGCGGAAATGGCCACGGCACCTTCCAGCAGGCCGCCCGGGTCATTGCGCAGGTCCAGCACCACGCCCTTGATCTTGGGGTCCTGCTTGTAGAGGTCGGCCACCTTCTGGGTGAAGTCCTCGACGGTGCGGTCCTGGAACTGGCTCACGCGGACCCAGGCGTAGCCCGGTTCCACCAGCTTGGTCCGCACGCTCTGCACGCGGATCTCTTCCCGCGTGATGGTCAGCGGGAAGGTGCGGCTTTCGCTCTTGCGGTAGATAGTGAGCGTCACCTTGGTGTTGGGTTCGCCGCGCATGCGCTTGACGGCCTGGTCCAGGGTCAGGCCCTTGACGGCCGTCTCGTCGATCTTGCTGATGAGGTCACCGCTCTTGAGACCGGCGCGGAAGGCGGGAGAGCCTTCGATGGGGGAGACGATCTTCACCAGACCGTCTTCCATGCCGATTTCAATGCCCACGCCGACGAAGCGGCCGGAGGTGCTTTCGCGGAATTCCTTGAAGCTCTTCTTGTCGAAGAACTGCGAATGCGGGTCCAGCCCGGACACCATGCCGGAGATGGCGTCGTTGATCAGCTTCTTCTCGTCGACCGGTTCCACATAGTCCGACTTGACGATGCCGAAGACCGCCGCGAGCTGCTGCAGCTCTTCCAGGGGCAGCGGCACAGCCGTGCTGCGCGCATTGGCCTGCAGCTGCATCGTGGTCAACACGCCGGCCATCGCTCCCAAAGCGACCCAGCCCGCAACTTTCAGTTTGGCGCCCATGATGCGAAAAATCCTTTTTGGTACAGCAGTGGCCGATCCGCGTGGCGCCATGCAGGCATGCCGGACACACTTCAGCCTTGTGCCAGTATAGGCCCGAGGCAATTTCCCGGCCCGAGGAGAGAGCCCGGTTTACCCCTTATTTACCCGGTTTCGTGCGGAGATGGCGGCGCGGGTCTGCCCACCGACCCTCCAATGATCCGTCGCTGATCTGTCCACGGCCCGCCTGCCCCCCGTTCTCCGTCAAAAACCAGGGCCATTGCCTCGCTCATTGGCCTGCTTGAGTGGCTCCGATCGCCCGGTTGCTTGAGGCACAATACCGCCCGCATGACCGCCTCTCCGTAGCACAATGGATAGTGCACGCGCCTCCTAAGCGCGGGATCCAGGTTCGATTCCTGGCGGAGGGACCACCCGGCTTGAGGACGAGCCGGCGGCTCCGACAAGGGCTCTCGTCTGCGGGTCCGCATCGAATGCCGACTCAGCCCGCACCCACGCCGGGGCTGAGTTCGTGCCCAGCATGGCCTTCACCGCCCGCCTGCGGCAAATCGAGCAAGGCGAGAACTCATACACGTAGAGAAGACCGTCGAGCGCTTCCACCCCGGGATGCGCCTCGCACAGGTCCATCAGCTCTTCGAGGAGCAGGTGGACCTTGTCCGCGTCACTTGTCCGCCTGAGATCGATCCCTCTGAGCCGTTGGACGCACAGGCCGAAGTCACCCGCCTCGAAGTTGTTCACGACCAGGGCGATGCCCATGGCCGTATCACCTTCGGCGATCTGGTGCAGGGCGACCCGCCGCAGCTCCGGGTCCGTGATCGAGGCCAAAGCTCTCACCACGGCCCATTGCACCTGCGCGTCAGCATCGGCCATCCATCGAAGGAGCCGGCCGTCGAAGCGCGGGACACCGGTCTTTGAAAAGCATCGGCACAGGCGTTTGACATGCTCGGCATCGCCCGACGCCAGCAGCGCTGCGAACACCGTCTCGCGCTGCTCAGTGGACGCTTGGGCCCCCCAACGCCTGAACCAGTAGCAGGGGTCCTTCGGGTTCTTGTCAACGTACGCGACGATCTCCGAGCCGGTGTACGCCGCGAGGTCCACACGAGGGGACGCGGGCTTTTGTCGCTCACGTGCCTTGCGGATGCCGGCCAGATAGCTTGCGATATCGGCGTCGGTCTCGGCCGCGCGTTCGAGCATCGCCAATCCGTCCTCGGCGCCTGTGGACTCGTCAAACTCTGCGATCAGCCCGTCATCGACGCTGAAATCGGGGTCCGCTTGCAACCAACGTCCAAGTTGGCGGGCCACCTGTTTCAGGCCGTCCGCACCATCGAGTGCGACGATCTGCTCGGCCCCGACCACATCCGACGTATCGGACGAGCGCGCCAACGACGCATACAGCAGCCGCCTGGCGTCGTTCGAACCGGCGGCGGCAAGTTCTTTGAGGAGGGCGCTGCGCTGCTCCAGGTCCGGATGGTTCTCGGGCGAAAGAGGCTGAGCCATTGCCTCGATCGCCTTCAACACCGCCGCATCGAGCTTCGCGCGTTTGACGAGGGCGGCCAGCCAGGGCGCCCGCTCTGCCTCACACTGCGGGTCATAGGTGAGGCACGACAAGCAGGCCGCAACGACGTCAGCCTCCAGTCCACCCGCTCCATGGCGCTCAAGCTGCTGCATGGCGCGACCATGGCCGGTTCGCAGCGCAGCCGCGAAGGCTTCGTTGGAGAGAGGAAAAGTCGGCTGTTCAATCCGCATCGGAGGTGGCGCTTCAATCATGGGGCGATGGTGATTCTCCGGCAGGCTGCTGGGCCGAAGGTGCGCCGTAGCGCCTCAAGGTCTTCATTCGGTGGTTACCATCGCCATCTCCCACGGGGAAGACCCCCAAGTGGCCTCACCTCCGCAGACTCGCCATGAAGACCAACGACCCCCATCCGACCCTGCCCGTATCCACCCCAGAAGAACGCGGCGGAGTCCTGGGTTTTGCCCTGATCTGCCTGCTTGCGCTGGTCGCCGTGGCGGCCCTGCGTGCGCCGGCGGCCTCGCGGGATGTGGCGGTCGGCGTGTTTCTGATGGTCTGGGGCTGCATGTTCCTGGCGGCCTACTTCTTCAGCCACAAGACGTTCTTCCTGCGCGGCCTGATCTGGTTCTGCACCCGGATGTCCTGCCCGTCCACGCCCAAGATGGCGTTTTTCTATGCGTTCATGACCTTTGGCATGGGCGTGGTGGCGGTGCTGTCGGGGCTGGGCTGGATCTGACGCCGCAGCTCGCCGTTCGCTGCACCCTCCACTGAACCCCCAGTACACCCCCCTTTTTTCCGCTCTTTTCGGTCTTGCGCCGGTCTGCTGTGGCGGAGATGATGAGCCCGCCAATCGCCCTTTCCTTCCAGGGCGTTGCGCTTCACTCCAACAAGGACCGCAGATGAAATTCCTGCTGCTGCCCGCGCTCTGCGTGGCGATGTTTGGCGCAACGGTGCAAGCCGCTCAAGCCGCCGCCGTCACCTACGACATCGAACCCACCCACACCTATCCCAGCTTCGAAGCCGACCACATGGGCCTGTCCTACTGGCGCGGCAAACTGAACAAAAGCGCGGGCACCATCGTCTACGACAAGGCGACCGGGGCCGGCAGCGTGGAGGTGCAGATGGACCTGGCCAGCATCGATTTCGGGCTCGACGCGATGAACAACTGGGCCACGGGCAAGGACTTCTTCAATGTGGAGAAGAACCCCACCGCCACCTTCAAGGGCCGCTTTGACGGCGCCAAGGGCGGTGTGCCGAGCCAGGTGGTCGGTGAGCTGACCCTCAACGGCAAGACCCAGCCCATGACGCTGACGGTGCACCAGCTCAAGTGCATGCCTCATCCGATGCACAAGCGTGACTTCTGCGGCGCGGACGCCTCGGGCAGTTTCAACCGGGAGGCCTTCGGCCTGAGCGCCGGCAAGGACTGGGGCTTCAAGATGGACGTGAATCTGCGCATCCAGGTGGAGGCGGTGGCCCGGCCCTGAACCGGCCCTGAAGCCGGGGACCGCCCAGCTTGGTGAACATCCCCATTCAAACCGTTGTTTAAACACGGGTTTAGCCACGGTCGCTTACAACTCGGCCGGTGTCATGTTCAGAATCCGATCTTGTCTTGCCTGACACTTCCGGCGCCCGAAGACTCGTCGAACTGAATCTCTCGTCATGCTGCCCCTGCCACGCCCGCCTCGTTTGCGCGCGCGCCCCTTGCGGGGGCTTCGCGGGTGGGGGGCTGCGACGCTGGTGATCACGCTGATGATGGCGCTGGCAGGGAGCCCGCCTGCCTGGGCGGCAGAGGGGCAACGTGCAGCCAAGCCCCGGGTCGCTCGGGCCGCTGGTGCTTCCGCCAATGGCGGCGCGGCGGCTGCGGGGCAGACCGACGCCCGTCGCGCCGCGCAGGTGGAGGCCGGCAACATCGCGGAGCTGCGCAGCCGGATGACCAGTCGCGATCTGGCGCTGCTTCGTCGCGCCGACATGGGCGACGCCCGCATCGATGTGTGGCTCTATCAGCCGTCCCGGCAGTACTACGTCAGCGTCTCGATGCAGGGGAGCCTGCGGCGCACGCTCAAGCCGGTGAACGAGGCGGAAGCCTGGCTCAACTTCGACAGCTTCCGGCGCCTAGCGGCGCTGGGGGACGTCGGACGGCCGGTGCTGCTGGGGCAACTGAATGCAGGGGCCACGGGCAATGCGGGCGCCGGGGGCGATGCGGGCTCGAATGCAGGGGCGGGCAGTGCCGGGATGGGGATTGCCGGTATCGGTAATGCAGGGACAGGCAGTGCAGGGATCGTCAGTGCTGGAATAGTGAATCCCGGGATGGCGAGTGCAGGCATTGGCGGCAGCGCAGGACCGGGTGCAGCGGCCCCTTCGCCCGGCGCCGCCCCAGCGCTGCGGCCCGGCGGTCAGGATCTTCGGACGGTTCCCGTCCCGCGGGAGCGACTTGCCGCCGACGACGAGGTAGACGAGATGGACCTCGAGCGAGTCCGCCAGGCGAGAGAGGCCTATGCCACCTCGACGGGTGGCGCGGCCGCCGGCACGGTCATGAGCACGGGCACGGGGACAGGCGCGGGCACGGGCATGAGCGCGAACGCGAACACCGGCGGCGGCCGGGGGCTTGTCCCCACGCCCGCTGTATCTGCCGTATCACCCAGCCGCCAGCCTGCACAAGCACAATCCACCGCAGCGGCGACCGAGGCCTCGACCGTCGTCGGGCAGGCGGTGGAGACCTTGCGACGCGAGCGGATCGGTGATGACGTCGCCCGTCTCGTGTGGAGTGCCGACTCCGGCCAGTTCACCGCATCACTGACCCGGCAGGGACGGGTGGTGGACATGCTGCGCAGTCCGGATCGCCAAGCCGCCGTGGCGGCTTTCGACGATCTTGTGCGGCAGGCCAGGGCCCGTGCGGTGGCCAGCGCGGCACATTAAGCGAATCGGCGGCGCCAGGCCTTCCCGAGCCGACGGATCAGCGCCCAGCCGCCAACGAGCTATCGAGCCGTCGAACCACCGAGGCACCGAGCCACCGAGCCACCGAGCCACTGAGCCACTGAGCCGTCGAGCCACAGCCCCAGCGGCGCCGTTCACTCCCACTTCCAGATCCAGATCAGATCCAGCCCCTGCTGGTCCTCCCCCGCCTGGGCCCGCAGCGTGAAGCGCTGTGCCAGCTTGTAGATCAGCTGCCAGTTGCCGGTGGTGGCATTGAGGCCCCGCTCATAGGCCACGAACACGCCGCGGCTGATCTGCTTGCCCAGGCGCACGACCGTGCCTCTCGCATCGTCCCCTTCGCCGCTGAAGGACAACTCATCCAGCCCGATCCGGTGGATCAGCTTGTCGCTGGCGCTTTCACCGTCGCCGCTGATCAGCGCCATCGCCGCGCGCTGCATCAGCGCCGTATCACTGCGACCGAGGTTGTCCGGCGAGCGGCCCAGCACCAGCCATGACAGCTTGTTGGTCTCGCTCATGTCCGGATCCGAGTACAGCTTGATGCGCGGGTTCGACGCCGTGCCGGTCACGGTCACGCCCACGCGCACCGCGTCGTTCTCCAGACCCGGCCGGATCGCCAGCACGTCCAGCCGCGGGTTGTCCAGCGGCCCGACGAAGGTGAACACGCCGCGCTCCACATCCAGCTTCTGCCCATAGGCATTGAAGGTACCGCCCTCACTGCGGACCTCACCTTCCAGCGTGGGACGGGGCTGGCCGTCCTGGGCCAGATGCAGCGCGCCACGGATGCGGGTGTCGATGCCGTAGCCGCGCAGCTGCAGGCGGCGGCCCAGTTCCACATCCACATCCAGCTTGACCTGCAGCGGCTTGCCGTTGATCTCCGTGCGCGGCTGCGCGTTCTGGCGCACCACCTGCACGTCGCTGTCCAGCTGAGGCGCATCGCCGCGGGAGAAATCGAACAGGCCCTCGTTGATGACGAAGCGGCCCTTGAGGCCCAGCAACTGGGCCTGCGCATGGATCTGCGCGGACCCGCTGGCCACCACGCGCCGGTCCACCCGCTGCAGCAGGGCAAAGGTGTCGGCGGTCAGCGTCAGTTGGGCGCTGGGGTCACGGCCGAAACGCACATCCCCCTGGGCACTGATCTGGCCATTGCCGCCCTTGGCGGTGAAGCTCTCCAGCCGGGCCTGCGTGCCGGTCATGGTCATGACCAGTGCACCGTTGTTCATGTCCACGCCCATCAGCGCATTGCGCAGCGACAGCTTCTGGCCGCCGATCTGGCCGCGCACTTCCGGGGCGCCCAGCGTGCCGCCCAGGCCAATGGACGCATGCAGGCTGCCGCCCAGACGCCAGCCGGCCGGCACCCACGGGCCCCAGTTGCCGAGGTTGTCCACCTGGGATTCGATGGACCCTTCCAGCTTCGCGTCCTTGTCCGGCAAGGCCAGCGGGTCGTTCATGCGGAAGGTCACCGCGCCGCCCACCGCGCCCATGTTCTGGCCGGCCACGCCCTGCACCACATGCCACACGCCGCGGTCGGCCTGCAGGCCCAGGCGCAGGTCGGTCAGCCCCAAACGCTGGGTGCTGACTTCATCGGTCACCGTGAGGTCACCGGCCGTGCGCGACACCAGAAAGTCGATGGCCAGGTTGCGAGCGTCTCGCCGTGTGTTGAAGTGGCCCTCGATGCGCAGGTCCCCGCCCCAGCCGAAGTCCGGCTGCAGGCGGGCCAGTGCCGGCGCCGCTGCCAGCGGTTCGAGGTCGGCCTGCAGGTCCCAGTCGGCAGGGGACTGCCAGCTCATGCGGGTCCAGCGGATGCCGGCGCCCAGCACCTCCAGGCGACCCGGCGCGAGGCTGGCCTGGCGGACCTGCATCTGTGGTTCCAGTCGCACCGTGGCGGCCAGCGGACCGGCCTTGAGCAGCGCATCGTTCACCTGATTGGCTCGCAGGTTGAGCATCAGGTCCCGGGCCTGCCACTGGCCGCCCTGGCGCCAGGCGACCAGGGGATCCGACTCCAGCCCGCCCTGCAGCGACAGCTGCGCCTGGGCACCCTTGGCGTCAAGCTGCAGGCCGCTCACCACCACACCGCTGGCTGCCGCGGCACGCGCCACGACCTTGCTGTTGGTCGGGGCCGTGAGGATGGGGGGCAAGGGCAGTCGGCCCTGTGTCTCCAGGCTGAGCTTGTGCTGGGCCCAGCTGCCTTGCAGATTCAGCGTGGCATCTTCCAGTTGCACCTGGGCAGGCGCGACCCGCAGTTGCTTGAGCTGGGTGGTCCACAACAGCTTGGCGTCCCGCACGCTCGACAGCGACCAGACCCCGCTGCCGCTGGCCAACTGGATGGGGGCCAAGCTGCCAGTGGTCGCGGTATTCGTATTGGCGCTTGCGTTGGCGGTGGCACCCCTGCTGGAAGCAGCATTGCTGCCACTGCCTCCCAGCGAGGTGCTGCGCGGCACCGACGAACTGCCGGCCGAGGCTGCATTCACCGTCCGTCCAGCGGATGGACCCGCCCGGGACCCTGCACCGGTACTCCCGCTGCCACCCGGCACGGCGCCGGCACTGGCGGTGTTCGGCCCCATGCTGGACGCACGCGCGGAGACCGAAGGCAGTCCGGCCACACCGCCCAGAGCAAAGCCTTGCAGGTCCCACTTGCCGTCGCTGGTGTAGAGCGCCTGTCGCGAGCCTGGTCGAACCAGTTGTACCGTGGTGGAGGCCGTGAAGGCGCCTTGCACCGTGGCTGTCGGCCACTGGCTGCGCAGCAGCGGCTGCAGGCTGGCGAGATTGGGCGCGGCCAGGTCGATGGCCAGGTTGACCTGCTCGCCACCCTGGCGCAGGGCGGGGTCGATGCGGGTGCGGGCCTGCAGCGTGGCGTCTGCCAGGCGCAGGTCGGCATTCAGGTCGGGCGTGCCGGCGCCCTGGCGTGCATAACGGACCTGGCCCTGCAGCGGCAGGCTCTGCCAGACGCTGGGCAGCACATCCAACTGCGCCTGGCCCTGCGGCCAGAGGCTGCCGCGGACGGACTGCAAGCGCGCCTGCAATCGCCCGTTCAGGGTCTGGGTGCCGGCGCCGCCGATCGGTGCCCCTGAAGTGCTGGCCGTTGCGTTGGCCCTTGCATTGGCCCTTGCATTGGGCGTCCCGCCGGCCGTCGTACTGGCCTTCCCGCTGCCGCCTTGCAAGCGTCGCAGGTCCAGCCCCTGCACACTCGCGTCCAGCCGGGTCTGCCAGCCGCCGCTCAGCGTCATGGCGTCGGTCAGGGTCAGCTCGCCCGACGCCTTGATCGTGGCCGGCCCTGAGCTTGCTTCAAACGCATTCAGGACCACGGACTGGCGCCGCAGGTCGGCATCCAGCACCACGTCCAGCGGTGCCTGCCACTGGCCTTGCCCCAGGCGACCCTGCAGCCGGCCATCGACCTGCAACTCATCGTCGGCCGATGCACCGGTCAGGCTGGCCTTGGTGCCAAGTTTCACGGTGCCTCGGGCCTGGATGAGGGGCCAGTCCGCATGCCATTGGCGGCTGTCCAGGCCGTCGATTTGCAGCGTCAGCACGGAGCCGTCGCGCGCGCTGGTCTGGCCGCTGGCCTGAAGGCGACCGCCACCAGACAGCTGCGCATCCAGCTTGGGCAGGCGCAGACGGGTCCAGTTGGCCGGGTCCAGCAGGGCTTCCAGCGTGAGGGACTTCAGCGGAATCCGGTCCTGGTCCAGGCGACCCGCTTCCGTGTTGGACAGATCCGCCTTCAGCGTCAGCGACTGGTCCTTGTTGGGCGTGAGCAGCACGCGGCCCGTCAGGCCGGTGTGCGGCACACCGGCGTCCGGCAGCAGGGCGGCCAGGTTCAGGTCCTTGGCATCGGTCTCCAGCCGCGCCAGCGGGAAAGCCGCAAACGGCTGGACCTGGGCGGCCACCTGGAGCTTTTGCTGCGCCGCCTCCAGTTGGCCCTGCAGGTTCAGGTCGCGCAGCGGGCCGTTCAGCTGGAAAGGCGCCGTCCATGGCAGCTTGCCTTGCGGCTGGCTGAGTCGCCACTGGCTGGTCAGGGCCAGGTCGGCGTTGGTGCGGATCTGGGCACGGCCGGACAGCGTCAGCATCTGCCATTGCAGCGAGCGCAGCTCCAACTGGTGATGCTCACCGCCGTCCGCGCCGATGCGGGCCTGCCCGCGCAGCCCCTTGAGCGGTTGGGCCAGACCGGTCACGAACAGTTCACCGACGTCCAGGTCCGCAATGCTCACCGCCACCGGACTGATCAGATGGGCCGGCGGCTGCGGTGCGCCGGTGCTGGGGGAGGGCGCCATCTGCACCCGCAGCCGGGCCACCGCCAGGCGGTCCGCCTGCAACTCGCCCCACAGCAGGGGCGAACGGTTCCAGGCCAGGCGAAGGCCGCGCCATTGCAGTTGCTCCAGCACGATGCGGTCTTCAGTGCCCGGCAGCACAAGCTCGGCGCGGTCCACGTCGAAGTCGCCGAGCAGCCGGCCGCGTGCGTTCTGCAGCGACAGGCCCGGCACCTGAGACAGCACCCAGGCCGTGCCGCGTTCGGTCTTGAGCCCCCAGGTCAGGGCCAGCAGCAGCAGGCCGATCAGGACCGGAATCGCCAGCAGCGTCCAGACCAGACCGCGCGCGGCGCGGCGGCGTCGGCTGGCGCGGGCGGGCACCGCCTCGGCCGGTTGTTGGGAATCCTGCGGCTCACTCATAGCGCAATGGCCACACTGAAGTGGAATCGGTATTTGTCGGCCAGGTTGCCCTTGGCAAAGTCCATGCGCAGCACGCCCACCGGACTGCGGTAGCGCAGGCCGGTGCCCACGGCGTAGGCCGGCTTGTAGCCGCCCCAGTTCTGGGACGCCTGGCCGGCATCGATGAAGACGGCGCCCATCAGCTGCGGAATCTTGGGCGTGAGCGGGTGCGAGACTTCCACGCTGCCATCCAGCAGCACTCGGCCGCCGGTCTGGTTGCCATTGGAGTCCAGCGGGCCCAGCTCGTTGAATCCGTAGCCGCGCACGGTGTCGTCACCGCCGGTGCGAAACCGCAGCGCTTCCGGCAGGCCTAGCTTGCCCTTGGCAATGATCTGGCCCGCTTCCACCCGACTGGAGAACAGCCAGCGGCCGGGCAGCGGCGTGTACCAATAGAACTTGCCCACCGCCTTGCCGAAGGGGCCGTTGGGCTCGGTATTGCTGCTGGCCCAGCCGCCGCCAAAGACCACGCTGGCGGTCCAGCCCTTGGTGGGCAACAGCTTGGAGTCGACGCGGCGCCAGATGTTCTGCTGGTTCACCGACACCGCACCGGCCATGGTCGTCTGCACATTGGGCGCATGCTCCCAGGAGCGCAGCACTTCGATGTATTGCAGGCGGTCTTCAGGGTCGGTCTCCCGGGCATAACCGACCCGGCCCCGCAGGTTGACGTTGACCTGGTCCCCGGACTTGAGGCGCTCGGCGTAGAACGCGGCCAGGCTGCGCTGCATGTTGGGCTGCGGATGCGAGCTGATTTCGGTGTCGATGGAGCTGTTGTCCCGGCCGATGGTCAGCTTGGTGCGCTCCCGGATGTTCAGGCCGAAGGGCTTGCGGTGGGTGTGTTCGATCCCGACGGTGGGGCCGTTGACGGTGTGATAACCGACGCTGGTGGTGACCTGCTGGCGGGCCGCTTCCCGCAGCTTGGCGGTGACCGGCACCTCCACCGTTTCGACGCCGGGTTCGGGCGTCACCTGCTCGGGATTGATCTCGACACTGGCGCTGTCGAAGAGCTGGGTGCCCAGCAGGCGCTCCTGGAAGTCCAGCAGCAGCCGTTCGTTGTAGGGGTCATGCTCCTTGTAGCCGGCGAGGCGCCGCACCGCCGCTTCGGGCTGGTGCTTGAGGCCTTCGACCTTGAGCTCGCCCAGGGTGAACAGCGGGCCGGTTTCCAGCGTGACGGCCAGGTCGACCGTGTTCTCGTCGGCCAGCACGACCGCCTGGCTGTGGGTCATGCGCGCCAGCGGATAGCCCTGGGCGCGGGCGCGGGTGAGCAGGGCGTTCTTGGCGGCCGCCCAGTCGCCCTGGCTGAAGCCGGAGTGGGGCGGCAGTTGCCAGCTTTGGGTGAGGGTGCGTTCCAGCGCGGTGGCGAGTTTGTCGCCGCGCTCGGCCATGGCCCGCAGCGGACCTTCGATCCGCAGGTCCAGGCTGCCGACCAGGGCGCGCGGGCCGGTGTCCACCACCAGGCGCAGGTTGCGCACGCCGTCGCTGAGGTCGCCGACTTCCTCGGTACGGACCTTGGCATTGAAATACCCTGCCGTTTCCAGCAGTTGCCGCGCCTGTTCGGGCGCCACTGCGGCAAGGCGGCGGAGTTCGGCCGCGGTCAGGGCCTGGTCGTCCGGCGTGTCGCGGAAGCGCGCGAGGTCCAGGTGGGTCATGAGCAGGGACCGCAGCTCCGGCGGTGCGTCCACGGTCAGCTCGTAGGCTTCGAGGCGGCGGCGGTCCACCAGCGTGCTGCCTTCGGGCAGTTCGGTGGGCGCGGCGACCTTGAGCTCGGCCTTGTTGTCCGACCCCAGCAGGGCGCATCCGCTCAACGAAGTGACCAGGGCGGCCCCCAGGGCCAGTGCCAGCCAACGCTTCATCGGTTGAGCACGCGCATCGCCTGTTCCAGGCCACTCATGGTCAGCGGCATCATGCGCTGCTGCATGAGCTGCTGGATCAGCGCGATGCTCTGGCGGTACTGCCACACACCCGCCGGCTCGGGATTGATCCATACGTGTTTCGGGAAGGCTTGGGTCAGCCGTTGCAGCCATTGCGCGCCGGCTTCCTCGTTGTTGTATTCCACACTGCCGCCGGGCTGCAAAATTTCGTAGGGGCTCATGGTGGCGTCACCGACGAAAATCAGCTTGTAGTCGCGGTTGTATTTGTGGATGAGATCCCAGGTGGAGGTCTTCTCGCTGAACCGGCGACGGTTGTTGCGCCACACGTGGTCGTAGACACAATTGTGGAAGTAGAAGAACTCCAGGTGCTTGAATTCGCTTTTGACCGCGGAGAACAGTTCTTCCACACGGTGCACATGCTCGTCCATCGTGCCGCCCACATCCATGAGCAGCAATAGCTTCACCTTGTTGTGGCGCTCGGGCACCATGCGGATGTCGAGCATGCCGGCGTTGGCCGCCGTTTTGTGGATGGTGTCGTCGAGGTCCAGTTCCATGTCGGACCCCTCCCGCGCAAAGCGGCGTAGGCGGCGCAGCGCGACCTTGATGTTGCGGGTGCCGAGTTCGATCTGGTCGTCGTAATCTCTGTAGGCGCGCTGTTCCCAGACTTTGACCGCGCTGCGCTGTCCGCCCGGGCCGCCGATGCGCACGCCGCGCGGGTTGACGCCGCCATTGCCAAAAGGACTGGTGCCGCCCGTGCCAATCCAGCGGTTGCCGCCCTCGTGGCGTTCGTTCTGCTCCTGCAGGCGCTGGCGCAAGGTGTCCATCAGCTCGTCCCAGTCCATGGCCTTGAGCTGGGCCAGCTGTTCAGGCGTGAGTTCGCGCTCCAGCTGGCGGGTGAGCCAGTCCTGCGGGAGGGTGCGGGTCAGGTCGGTGATGAGCTCGACACCCTTGAAGTAGGCGGCGAAGGCGCGGTCGAACTTGTCGAACAAAGCCTCGTCCTTGACCAGGGTGGTGCGGGACAAGGCATAAAACTTGTCCACCGTGGGGCCGCCGTCATCGTCCAGCACACCCGCGCGCAGGGCTTCGAGCAGGGTCAGGTATTCCTTGACCGAGACCGGGAGCTTGGCGGCGCGTAACGTGTAGAAGAACTGGATCAGCATGGGCCTCCCCTTGAACTGCAGGACGTCAGGGCATTATCCATGCCGGGGGGGCTTCAATTCGGGGCATCGGGGGGGGGGGGGGGGCGAAGGCGGTCTTCCAAGGTGGGAGCGGTCAGCAGCCTAAGGGCCAGGGGAATTTCTCCATGTCCCTTCTGTCTGGCTTCGCCAGCCATTCATTCCTTGACTTACGAAATTCCCCTGGCCCTTAGGCTGCTTCCGACACACCCAGCACTGCGACGAAAACGCGGGGTGTGCGGCGGTTGAGCACGCTTCGAACGTCGATGACCCGCAACCGCTTCCCCCTTCAAGACCAAACAGCCTCACGAAGGAAAAGAGCGCCTCAACGGGCGCTCTTCTGGCGGACATCCTCAGCCCAACATCAACGCGCATTCAGCCTCAAGGCGGCATCAGGCTGCGGCCGCGTGGGGGGCGGGGACGCCCCTCAAGACTTCTTCGACTTCTTGTCGTAGCGCTTCAACCAGTCAAAGAACTCCTGATACCAGAGCTGGCTGTTGCGCGGCTTCAGCACCCAATGGTTCTCGTCTGGGAACCACAGCAGGCGCGCATCGATCCCCCGCGCCTTGAGCGTGTTGTAGTAAGCCAGGCCCTGTGCATCCGGCACGCGGTAGTCCATCTGGCCATGAATGACCAGCGTCGGCGTGTTGAAGTGTTTCGCGAAACTGTGCGGGCTCTGCGCCGCCACACGCTCGGGCCGGTCCCAGTAAGCAGCGCCCAGTTCCTTTGCATGCCAGTGATAGGCGTCGTTGGCAAACATGGCCTGCCAGTCGTAGCAGCCCGCATGGCAGACATACGCCTGATAGCGGCCTGGTGCGACATGACCATTCATCCACGCCACCATGTAGCCACCGTAGCTGCCACCCGTGGCAAAGACGCGGCGTCGGTCCGCCCAGGGACGGGTCAGGAGCAGGTCGGTCGCGGCTTCAATGTCCTGCAGCTCGAGCTCGCCCCAGCGGTGCGTGATGGAGTCCAGGAAGGCCTGACCAAAGCTGGAGGAGCCGTGATAGTTGACGCAGGCCACCACAAAGCCCTGCGCCGCCATCACCTGATGGTTCCAGCGCCAGTGCCAGCTGTCTCCGAAGGCCGTGTGCGGGCCGCCGTGGATGACATGCATCAGCGGATGCTTCTTGCGGCTGTCAAAGCCCGGCGGGTAGATGAGCCACATCTGCACCGCGTCGCCCTGCGCGCCCTCGTACCAGACCTCCTCATGGCGGCCGGTGCCGTGCCGGGCGAGCAGGTCGTCGTTGAAGGCGTCGATGCGGCGCAGTTGCTGTTCGTCGGCCTCGCCCTCGCGTTCGACCACGGAGACGCGCGGCGGGAAGGCGACGCTGTCGTGCTGGACCACCAAGGTGCCGGCTTCCAGTGCGAAGGCGCCGGCATGGCCGCCCTCGAAGAGGATGAAAGCGCTCAGCGTCTTGACGTCAAAGCGCCAGAGGTGGCGGCGTCCGCGGTCCTCCGCCAGGCACAGCACGCCCAGGTCGTCTTCGTCCCAGCACAGCGGAGCCTCGACGTCATGGTCCCAGCCCTCGGAAAGCACCGCCCAGTTGCCCTGCGTGTCCAGCACCGCGATCCAGTGCGGCATGGTGTGCTTGAGGCCTTGGTGACTGGCCAGGAAGGCCAGGTGGTGGCCGGCGTGGCTGTAGCTCGGCGCCGAGAAGTCCCAGTCGGCATCCTGCAGCAGGACCTGCACCCGGCCGCTGCGCACATCGATCTCGGCCAGCGCGTTGCGGTAGTCCAGGATCTTGGTCGGCGCCGGGTCGAAACTGAAGGCGATCCGCCGGCCGTCCGGCGAGATGTCGAAGGTGGTGGCGTCCGGCTCGGAGCGGCTCAGCTCATAGTCGGTCCCCTCGAAGAGGTCGCGCACACGCCCGCTGTCCAGGTCCAGCACATGCAGGTGGGGCACGCGGCCCATCGGCAAGGAATGGTCCCAGTAGCGGTACAGCGCCTCTTCAGTCACGTAGCCCGTGGCCTTGCGGTCCTTGTCTTCCTGGCGGCGTGCGTGCTGGCCCGCTGGCCCCTTGCGGGTGGGGTCCACCCAGGAAACAAAGGCAATGCGTCGACCGTCCGGGAACCATTTGAAGGACTCGACGCCAAAGGGCAGATGCGTCACCCGGCGCGCTTCGCCGCCGTCCGGCGGGATGAGGTAGAGCTGCGGAACGTCATCCTTGTCCCCCGCCTGCTCGCGCCGGGCAATGAAAGCAATGTCGTCGCCCGTCGGGCTCCATTGCGGCTGCCCGTCCTTGTCGCCCGCCTGCGTGAGGCGACGCGGGGATCCACCCAGCGTCGAGAGCAGCCACAGCGAACTGCTGCCACTGTTCTTGTCCATGTCGTAGCGGGTGACCGGCACCACCACCTGCGCACCATCCGGCGACAGGCTGGGCACCCCCACACGGTCCATTGCCCACAGGGCCGCGACGTCCAGACCAGGACCTTCGGAGGCGTCCTTGTGCTTGCCAGGGCCCTTCTTGCCGCGCGCCTTCGTGCGCTTCAGCGAGGCTTCCGGGTCGCCCTGGCTGGCGAGGTCCGAGGCACGGGCGGCAGTCTTTTTCACGGTGGGCATCAGGCGGAGTTCCGGGGTTTGTCCAGTTGCCACTGGAGATGGTTGCGAACGGTCGGCCATTCGCTGGCCGTGATGCTGTAGACACAGGTGTCACGCAAGCTGCCATCGGGCAGGCGCTGGTGAGCCCGCAAGATGCCGTCCAGTTGCGCACCCAGCCGCTCGATGGCGCGTCGGCTTTGCTGGTTCAGCCGGTGCGTGCGGAGCTCCACCGCAATGCAGCCCAGCGTGTCGAAGGCATGCTGGAGCAGCAGCAGCTTGCATTGCGTGTTGAGCGCACTGCGGTGGCAACTGGCCCGCGTCCAGGTGGCACCGATCTCCACCCGCGCATGCTGGGCGTCGATGTGCAGGTAACTGGTCATGCCCGCCACGCGGCCCTGCGCATCGAAGCTGGTGAAGGGGTTCCATTCACCGGCGTCGCGAAGTCGCAATCGGCGGTCGATCTCTTCCGCCATACGGTCCGGGTGAGGCACCGAGGTGTACCAGAGGTCGTGAAGGCCTCCGTCCTGAACCGCTTCGATCAAGCCGTCCAGATGCGAGTGGGACAAGGGCTCCAGCCGGGCGTGAGGGCCGGTGAGTGTCACCGGGGCGGAAAAGGCGTTGGCAGGGACCTGTGGCATTGAAGGAAAGCCCATCCCATCAGCGGTTGCGGCTTTGCATGTAGACCAGCTTCTCGAACAGGGTCAGGTCCTGCTCGTTTTTCAGCAGCGCACCCACCAGCGGCGGAATGGCTACCTGCTCGTCCTGCGTCTGCAGCGCTTCCAGCGGAATGTCCTCCGCCAGCAGCAACTTGAGCCAGTCGATCAGCTCAGAGGTGCTGGGCTTCTTCTTCAGGCCCGGCAGCTTGCGAACGTCATAGAAAGTCTTGAGCGCTGCCGCCAGCAGCTCTTTCTTGAGCTCCGGGAAATGCACGTCCACGATGGCCTGCATCGTGTCCGCCTCCGGGAACTTGATGTAGTGGAAGAAGCAGCGGCGCAGGAAAGCGTCCGGCAGCTCCTTTTCATTGTTGGAGGTGATGAAGACCAGCGGACGATGCTTGGCACGCACCCATTGCCGGGTCTCGTACACATAGAACTCCATCCGGTCGAGCTCGCGCAGCAGGTCGTTGGGGAATTCGATGTCGGCCTTGTCGATCTCGTCGATCAGCAGCGCCACCGGCGTGTCCGACGCAAAGGCCTGCCAGAGCGTGCCCTGGATGATGTAGTTGCCAATGTCCCGGACCTTGTCGTCCCCCAGCTGGCTGTCCCGCAAACGGCTGACGGCGTCATATTCATACAGGCCCTGCTGCGCCTTGGTCGTGCTCTTCACATGCCACTGCAGCAGCGGCAGGTTCAGCGCACGGGCCACTTCCTCCGCCAGCAGCGTTTTGCCGGTGCCCGGCTCCCCCTTGACCAGCAGCGGCCGCTGCAGGGTGATGGCCGCATTGACGGCCAGCATCAGGTCCGGAGTGGCGACGTAATCCTGGGTGCCTTGGAATTTCATGGGCAGGTGTCTAGCGCAGAGAGTGAAAACCAGTATATAGGGGCCCCCCTATAATCGCGCCGGCCCAAATCGATGAAGATGCAAGCATGAGAAGACAACTGCAGACATCCTTTGCGTTGGTGCTGGCTGGTAGTGCTTTTGTTGTTGCGGCTCAGACCAGTGCATCATCGTCATCCCCCGCTGCGGCCGGCCCGTCCGTGCCCATGGAGAGCAAGGTGGCCATGTGCATTGGCTGCCACAGCATTCCGGGTTACCAAGCCACCTTCCCCGAGGTGTACAAGGTCCCGATGATCGCCGGCCAGAACAGCAAGTACCTGGCCTCCGCCCTGCATGCCTATGCCAAGGGCGAGCGAAAGCATCCCACGATGCGCAGCATCGCCCAGTCGCTGTCCGACCAGGACATCACCGACATCGCGGCCTACTACGAGAAGCAGGCCCAGGTGCCCGCCGTCCCCGAGACGGTGACGCCCCCCGCCGACATCAAGGCCCTGCTGGACAAGGGCAACTGCGCCAGCTGCCACGGCGCCAACTTCAGCAAGCCGATCGACGGCACCTACCCCAAGATCGCCGGTCAGCATCCGGATTACCTCTACGCCGCCCTCAAGGCCTACCAGACCGAGGGCAACCCCCATCTCGGTCGCGGCAACGCCATCATGGCCGCCCAGGTGAAGCAATTCAGTCACGCTGAACTGAAGTCATTGGCGAAATATTTGGCAAGCTTGCCCGGTGAACTCCGGACCGTCCCCCAGTCCAAATTTCGCTGACCCTGATTTCGGCTAAATTTACCGATGGGTGGAAGACGCCCCTCGGGAGCCAAGCCGACAAGAGCCGCCCTCGCAGGGCGGTTTTTTTTTGCGGTCATTCCGTTTTTGTAGGTCTTTTGGGGGCGCCGCACGAGGAGGGCGCCATACTGTGCTGCCTTGGTCGAAGCCTCCCATGCTCAAGAAGATTCCCACCGCTCAGGTCTCCTTAGGAATGTATTTGCACGGCCTTGAAGGGTCCTGGCTGTCGCATCCCTTCTGGAAGACCAAGTTCGTGCTCACCGACCCGGCAGACGTGAAGGCGCTGCTGGCCAGCGGCGTTCCGTTCTGCTGGATCGATGCTTCCAAGGGCCTGGACGTGGGGCAATCCGCTTCAGACCCCGCGCCGGCCCCGGCCCCCGAGCCTGAACCCGAACCCGTCCCGCAAGCCCCGGCGCTGGTGAAGTCCACGCCCACCCTGTCGCTGGACCGGCAGCCGGCCACCATGGGCGAGGAAATCGAGCGGGCCGCGCAGGTGGTCAACAAGTCCAAGCAGGCGGTGATGAGCCTGTTCAACGAGGCGCGTCTGGGCAAGGCGGTGGACGCCGAGCAATGCCTGCCCCTGGTGGAAGAAGTGGCCAGCTCGGTGGTGCGCAACCCCTCCGCGCTGATCAGCCTGGCGCGGCTCAAGACCAAGGACGACTACACCTACATGCATTCGGTGGCGGTCTGCGCGCTGATGGTGTCCCTGGCCCGTCAACTGGGCCTGGACGAAGCCACCACCCGCGAGGCCGGACTGGCTGGCCTGCTGCACGACGTGGGCAAGATGGCCATGCCGCTGGATGTGCTGAACAAGCCCGGCGCGCTGACCGACGCCGAGTTCGCCATCATGCGCGGCCACCCGACCCGCGGCTATGAAATGCTCAAGGACGGCTCCGCCGTGCCGCCCTCCGCGCTGGACGTGGCGCTGCATCACCACGAGAAGATGGACGGCACCGGCTACCCGGCCAAGCTGGCGGGAGAGCAGATCACGCTGATGTCCCGCATGGGCGCGGTGTGCGACGTGTACGACGCCATCACCTCCAACCGTCCCTACAAGAATGCGTGGGACCCCGCCGCCTCGCTGGCCCGCATGGCGCAGTGGAACGGTCATTTCGACCCGCTGGTGTTCCAGGCCTTCGTCAAGTGCGTCGGCATCTATCCGGTGGGCACGCTGGTCAAGCTGCAATCCGGCCGTCTGGCCGTGGTGCTGGACCAGAACACCACCGCGCTGACCGCGCCCCGCGTGCGGGTCTTCTACTCGACCAAATCGCAGATGCCGATTCCCACCCAGATCCTGGACCTCTCCGCCGCAGGCGCGGGCGACCGCATCGTCGGCCGCGAGGACCCGGCCGCCTGGGGCTTCCAGCGCCTGGACGAACTCTGGCAGAAAGCCGCGACCTGAGCCGGTGCAGACCCTCGCCCACAAGACCTGGCTCGCGCGGCTGAGCGCCGACTACCGTGTCGAGCGCGGACGCTGCGTCGTCAGCCATGCCCATGAAGGGCCGCTGCGGCTGCTCAAGAGCCTGTATCCGGAAGGCGATGCGCTGTGTCACAGCGTGCTGGTGCATCCGCCCAGCGGGCTGGTCGGCGGGGACACGCTCGACATCCGCCTGACCCTGGCCACGCAGGCGCACGCGCTGATCACCACGCCAGGCGCGACGCGGTTCTACCGCAGCCCACACGGCGCCCCCGCCACGCAGCGGGTGCATGCCCGGCTGGAGGCCGGTGCACGGCTGGAATGGCTGCCGCTGGAGGCCATTGCCTACCCGGGCTGCGAAGCCTTGAACGAAGCGGTCTTTGATCTGGCGCCGGGCGCCGAACTGCTGGCCTGGGACATCACCGCCCTGGGCTTGCCGGGAGCCGGACAGCCGTTCGACCACGGCCGCTTCACCCAGCATCTGGAACTGCCCGGCCACTGGCTGGAGCGGGGCACGCTCGATGCGCAGGATGCCGTGTTGATGCACGGGCCGCTCGGCCTGTCCGGCCAGCGTTGCCTCGGCACCTTGATCTTTGCCGCCGGGGACGCGATTCCTCGGGAGCGGCGGGAGCTGGCCCTGGAGGCCGTCCGCGCGGTGATCGAAGCCGATCCCCTGCAACGCCTGGCCGGCGCCACGGCGGCGCAGGACCGTGTGCTGGTGGTGCGGGCCGTCGGGCCGGTGGTGGAACCGGTGGCCCAGTTGCTCAGGGCCTGCTGGTCCACCTGGCGGCAGACCCTGTGGGGCCTCCCGGCCCAGGTTCCCCGTCTCTGGTCGATGTGAGGTATTTCACATCCGAATAACCCGCCCGGATGTGGCGGGCGGCCTGCGGCTCAGAGCGCTCGCCCGATCCAGGGCAGGCAATGACGCGCGCAGTGGGCAGCGGCCCGCAGGCCGCTTGGCTTCACAGCCAGGAATGACCGGCGGCGCGGCGCAGCGAGTCGGCGAACGCCGGACGGGCGGCGTCTTCCTGACGGGCTGCGGCCAGCATGGCGGCACGCAGACGGCGTTCCCCGATGAAACGCGCGCCCAGCTCGATCAGACCGATCACTTCGCTGGCAATGGCCACCACCCGTTCGCCCGCTTCGCGTGCAATGCCGGCGCGCTGAACGTCGGCGGGCATGACTTGCAGGGGAGCTTCAAAAACTTGGGTGTGCATGGTGGGTCCTTGTGGACGGTTGCAGCACCTGCTGCAGATCCGTTGGCGTGATATTGGGGTATTTACGTAGTCCTGCCCAATTGAGAAGCAGAATCGGGTCATCACTGACGCGAATGACCCGGCCTTTCCCCTAGCATCGAGCCATGCACAGTTCCCGCCCCGTCAACTTCCGGACCCTGGACCTCAACCTCCTGCGGGTGTTCGATGTGGTGATGGAAGAACGCCATGTCACGCGCGCGGCGCAGCGGCTGTCCATCACCCAGCCGGCGGTCAGCAACGCGTTGCGGCGCCTGCGGGAGGCGACCAACGAGGAACTGTTCATTCCCACGCCCACCGGCGTGGCTCCGACGCCCCATGCGCTGGCCCTGTGGCCGACCATCCGCACCGCGCTGGCCAATCTGCAGGACGCTCTCGCGCCCCAGGCTTTCGACCCAAAGGCCGCTGGCAACACCATCAGCTTCACCCTGGCCATGGCAGACGCCACCGCTGCGCTGGTGGTGCCGGCGCTGGCCCGGCGTTTCCTGGAAGACGGCGTGCATGTGGGCCTGCGCATCGTGCCGCTGACCACGCGGGACCCGCGCGAGATGCTGGAGCAAGGCCGCGCCGATGTGGCCATCGGCTTCTTTCCGGACATCGTCACACTGATGGGCCAGCCCGGGGGCGAAGCCTTTCGCAAGGCCTCGCTCTATGTCAGCCAGTACCTGTGCGTGATGCGGCGGGACCATCCCCTGGCTGCGCCCGAAGCGCTGACGCTGGATGCCTACTGCGCGGCCCAGCATCTGCGGGTGAGTTTTGCCGGTCGGCCGCATGGCTTCGTGGATGACGCCCTGGCGGCGCTGGGTCGCCAGCGCACCGTGGCCATCACCGTCAACAGCTTCTTCACCGGAGGCCTGGCGGTGCAGCAGTCCGACCTGCTGACCGTCCTGCCCAACAGCTTCATCCCCGCCACCGGCATCAGCAGCCTGCTGGCCAGCCGGGAATTGCCGTTCAAGCTGCCGCACATCGACATCAGCCAGGTCTGGCATGTGCGGCATGAGCTGGATGCGGCACAGCGATGGTTGCGGCAGATGCTCTCCGAAGCGGCGGCGACCGTGCGGGCGGGGACGCCCACACCGCCGGTGCTGCAATAAGCCCGACGCGGAAGGGCATCCGGCATCGGGCATCGGGCGAGCGCTTGGCGCGAGCCGGGATCAGATCGCCACCAGCCCCCGGATCTCCGGTTGCTGCATCGCGGCACGGTCGCCCCGCGCAATGACTGATCCGCGCTCCAGCACCAGAAACTCATCGGCCAGCTCGGCCGCAAAATCGTAGTACTGCTCACACAGCAGGATGGCCACCGGATGCCCGTCCAGGCCTTCATCGGCCAGGCGGCGGATCACCCGTCCGATGTCCTTGATGATGCTGGGCTGGATCCCTTCGGTCGGCTCATCCAGGATCAGCAGCCGCGGTGACGAGGCCAGCGCCCGTGCAATCGCCAACTGCTGCTGCTGCCCGCCGGACAGGTCCCCGCCGCGCCGCCGCAGCATTTGCTGCAGCACCGGAAACAGCTCATACAGATGCGTGGGCACCGGCGTGCCGCCCGGCTTGCTGGCCAGGCCCATGCGCAGGTTCTCCTCCACCGTGAGGCGGGCGAAGATCTCGCGCCCCTGCGGCACGTAGCCGATACCCGCTCGTGCGCGCTGGTAGGGCGTGGCCCGGCTGATGTCCTCGCCGGCCAGTCGCACCGTGCCGGAGCGGATGGGCACCAGCCCCATCAGGCTCTTGAGCAGGCTGGTCTTGCCCACGCCATTGCGGCCTAGCAGCACAGTGATGCGGCCGGGGCTGGCGCTCACCGACACGTCCCGCAGGATGTGGGAGCCGCCGTAGTACTGGTGGATGCCTTCTGCACTGAGCATTGCGTCGTTCATGGCGGTCACCGCCCCAGATAGGTCTCGATGACCCGTTCATCCGCCTGCACCTGCGCCAGCGTGCCCTCGGCCAGGACCGATCCTTCGGCCAGCACGGTCACCTTCTCGGCAATGGTGTCCACAAAGCCCATGTCATGCTCCACCACGATGATGCTGTGCCGCCCCTTGAGGGTGAGGATGAGTTCGGCCGTGCGCTCGGTTTCCTGGTCGGTCATGCCGGCCACCGGCTCGTCCAGCAGCAGCAGCCGCGGGTCCTGCACCAGCAGCATGCCGATCTCCAGCCACTGCTTCTGGCCGTGGCTCAGCAGTCCGGCCGGGCGCTGCAACTGGTCGGCCAGGCGGATCAGCACCAGCACCTCGGCCAGCCGGTCTTTCTGCGCGCCGGTGAGTCGCCCCCAGACGGATGCACGCAGGCGCCGGTCCCCCTGCAGCGCCAGCTCCAGGTTCTCGTAGACGGTCAGCGCCTCGAAGACGGTCGGGCGCTGGAACTTGCGGCCGATGCCCAGCTGCGCAATCTCGGCCTCGCTGTGCCGCAGCAGGTTGATGGTGCCGCCGAAGTAGACCGTGCCGCTGTCGGGCCGGGTCTTGCCGGTGATGATGTCCATCATCGTGGTCTTGCCGGCGCCGTTCGGTCCGATGATGCAGCGCAGTTCCCCCGGCGCGATGTCGATGGACAGGCCCCGGATGGCCTTGAAGCCGTCGAAGCTGACGTGGACGTCTTCCAGGTAGAGGATGCGCCCATGCGTCAGGTCCAGTGCGCCCGGCTGCACGACGCGCCCATAACCCGCGCCGCTGGCCCGGGCCAGACGTTCGGTGCCTTGCTCCAGCAGGTCGGGATTCATGCGGCCTCCTGGCCGGACGCTGCCGAGGCCCGTGCACGACGCAGCCGGCGCACCAGCCCGGCAATGCCGTCCGGCATGAACAGCGTCACCGCCACGAACAGCGCCCCCAGCACATACAGCCAGAACTCCGGGGCCACCTGGGTGAGCCAGCTCTTGGCGCCGTTGACCACAAAGGCACCGGCAATCGGGCCGGCCAGCGTGCCGCGTCCGCCCACGGCCGCCCAGATGGCGATCTCGATGGAATTGGCCACGCTCATTTCGCTGGGGTTGATGATGCCGACCTGCGGCACATACAGCGCGCCAGCCACGCCGCACAGCAGGGCCGACAGCACCCAGGCCGCCAGTTTGTAGGGCAGCGGCGAGTAGCCGCAGAACATCAGCCGCGACTCCGCGTCCCGCACCGCACTGAGCACCCGCCCGAACTTGGCGCGGGTGAGCCAGCGCAGGCCCAGATAGGCGCCGATCAGCGCCAGCGCGCTCAGCACGAACAGCACCATGCGCATGCCCGGTGTGGTGATCGACAGGCCCAGGATGCGCTTGAAGTCGGTGAAGCCGTTGTTGCCGCCGAAGCCGGTCTCATTGCGGAAGAACAGCAGCATGGCCGCATAGGTCATGGCCTGGGTGATGATGGAGAAATACACGCCCTGGATGCGGGAGCGGAAGGCGAAGAAGCCAAACACCAGGGCCACCGTGCCCGGCACCAGCAGCACCAGCAGCAGCGTGGCGCTGAAGCTGCCGCTGAGCGTCCAGTGCCAGGGCAGGGACTTCCAGTCGAGGAACACCATGAAGTCCGGCAGCGCGCTGCGGTACTGGCCATCGGTGCCGATCTGGCGCATGAGATACATGCCCATCACATAGCCGCCGAGCGCGAAGTACAGGCCGTGCCCCAGCGACAGGATGCCGGTGAAGCCCCAGATCAGGTCCATGGCCAGGGCACACAGCGCGTAGCAGCAGAACTTGCCCAGCAGGCTCACCCAGTAGCCATCCAGATGCAGCGGATGCTGCGGCGGCAGGGCCAGGTTGAGCAGCGGCACCACCAGGCAGGCGACCAGCACCGCCAGGGCCAGGCCGATCCAGCCGGCGCGGCTGAGCAGCGCGGGCGGTGTGGGCAGGGTCAGGGGCGCGGCCAAGGACGGGCCCATGGACGGACCCATGGCGGGAGAGGAGGGAAGGCGGGAAGTCATCAGGCGATCCATGAAGACGGCGGGGTCGCAAAGGGAGAAGCAAAGGGCGTGGCGGAATCCGTAGCGCAAGCCGAGGCAGCGGGGCGGCTCATCGCGTTCTCACCGCAAAGAGGCCCTGCGGTCGTTTCTGGATGAAGACGATGATGAAGACCAGCACCGCAATCTTGGCCAGCACTGCGCCCACCACGCCCTCCAGCGCCTTGTTGGCCAGCCCCAGGCCCAGCGCCGCGAGCACCGTGCCGGCAAGTTGCCCCACACCGCCCAGCACCACCACCATGAAGGCATCGACGATGTAGCTCTGGCCCAGGTCCGGGCCCACATTGCCCACCTGGCTCAAGGCGCAGCCGGCCAGGCCCGCCAGGCCCGAGCCCAGCGCAAAGGCATAGGTGTCCACACGGGCGGTCGGCACGCCCATGCAGGACGCGATCGGCCGGTTCTGCGTGACGGCCCGCACGAACAGGCCCAGCCGTGTGCGGCCGATCAGCAGCGCCATGCCGCCCAGCACCGCCACTGCAAAGACGATGATCACCAGCCGGTTGGTCGGCAGGGCCAGACCCGGCAGCAGGTTCAGCGACCCGGCCATCCAGCCGGGGCTCTCCACCGCCACGTTCTGCGCCCCAAAGAGGCTGCGCACCGCCTGCATCAGGATGAGGCTCAGGCCCCAGGTGGCCAGCAGCGTCTCCAGCGGCCGTCCATACAACCAGCGCAGCACCGTGCGCTCCAGCAGCGCCCCGACCGCGGCCGACGCGAGAAAGGCCGCCGGCATCGCCACCACGAGATAGGCGCCGAACCAGGTCGGCGGCATCCACTGGCGGAAAGCGACCTGCACCAGGTAGGTGGCGTAGGCGCCGATCATCATCAGCTCGCCATGCGCCATGTTGATCACGCCCATCAGCCCATAGGTGATGGCCAGCCCCAGTGCCACCAGCAGCAGGATGCTGGCCAGGCTGACGCCGGTGAACAGCGCGCCCAGGCGCTCGCCCCAGGCCAGCGTCGATTCCACCTGCGACAGCGACTTGCGTAGCGCGGCCACGACCGCCGGGTCCTGCTCTTCCGCCAGGCGCTGGTTCAGCAGCAGCCGCGTCTCCGGGCTGTGGGACTCGCCCAGCAGGCGGGCCGCCTGCAAGCGCTTGGCGGCATCGGTGCTGGCGGCCAGGGCCGCGGCCTGGGTGAGCGCCAGGGCTTCCTTGACCGCGTCATCCTTCTCCTGGGCCAGGGCCCGCGCCAGCAGCGGGGCCTTGGATTCATCCACGCCGGCATCCAGCAGGGCGCGGGCGGCGGCCAGACGCTCGCGGGCATCGGGGCTGGACAGGCGCAGGCTGGCCAGTGCCCCATCCAGCTCGCTGCGCAGCCGGTTGTTGAGCATCACATCCTCCAGGCCTTCGGGGGCCGGAGAGACTGCTGCGCCGGTGACCGCATCGGTGAGCTGTTCACCGTCCAGGATCAGCACCCGGTCGCCGGCCCGCTTGAGCCGTTCTTCCGCCAGGGCCTTGAGCACCCGCACGGCCCGCTCATCCGGTGCGGCGACCAGTGCATCGATCGCGGCGATGCGGTCGTCCGTCTCCCCTTGCGCGAGCGCCAGCGCCTGCTGCGGCGTCACCGCCTCGGCCAGGGAGAACCCGCCGAGGCACAGTCCCATCAGGACCCAGGCGAGGACCCTGGACAGCCAGGGCAGGGGTGATTGCATTGTGGACTCCATGCGCAAGAAAGCCCCGCCAGCATCAGGCCGGGCGGGGCGGCACCATCAACTCACTTCTTGGCCGGCTCATCCGGCTTGGACTCGTTGCCCGGGATGTACGGGCTCCAGGGCTTGGCCTTGACCGGTGCCGGGGTCTTCCACACCACGTTGAACTGACCGTCCGCCCGGATCTCGCCGATGAAGACCGACTTGTGCAGGTGGTGGTTCTTCTCGTCCATCTTGGACGTGATGCCCGACGGCGCGCTGAAGGTCTGGCCGGCCATGGCGGCGATCACCTTGTCCACATCGGTGCTCTTGGCCTTTTCCACGGCCTGCTTCCACATGTTGATGCCGATGTAGGTGGCCTCCATCGGGTCGTTGGTCAGCGGCTTGTCCTTGTGGCCGGGAATGTTCTTGGCCTTGGCATAGGCTGACCACTTCTTGATGAAGGCGTCATTGGTCGGGTTCTTGATCGACATGAAGTAGTTCCATGCCGCCAGGTGCCCCACCAGCGGCTTGGTGTCCACCCCGCGCAGTTCCTCTTCGCCCACGGAGAAGGCGACCACCGGCACGTCCTTGGCCTTCAGGCCGGCATTGCCCAGCTCCTTGTAGAAAGGCACGTTGGAGTCGCCATTGATGGTGGACACCACTGCCGTCTTGCCACCGGCGGAGAACTTCTTGATGTCGGCCACGATGGTCTGGTAGTCGCTGTGGCCGAAGGGGGTGTATTTCTCGTCGATGTCGGCGTCCTTCACGCCCTTGCTGTGCAGATAGGCGCGCAGGATCTTGTTGGTGGTGCGCGGGTAGACGTAGTCGGTGCCCAGCAGCACCCAGCGCTTGGCACCGCCGCCGTCCTTGCTCATCAGGTAGTCCACCGCCGGAATCGCCTGCTGGTTGGGCGCGGCGCCGGTGTAGAACACGTTCTTGCTGAGTTCCTCGCCCTCGTATTGCACCGGGTAGAACAGCAGGCCGTTGAGTTCCTCCACCACCGGCAGCACCGACTTGCGGGACACCGAGGTCCAGCAGCCAAAGATCACGGCCACCTTGTCCTGCGTGAGCAGCTGACGGGTCTTTTCCGCAAACAGGGGCCAGTTGGACGCCGGGTCCACCACCACCGGCTCCAGCTTCTTGCCCAGCACACCGCCCTTGGCATTGATTTCATCGATGGCCATCAGCACGGTGTCCTTGAGCACCGTCTCGGAGATGGCCATGGTGCCCGAGAGGCTGTGCAGCACGCCCACCTTGATGGTGTCGGCGGCCAGGGCGGGCAGGGCGGTCAGGCTCAGGCCGGCCAGGGCGCTGGCAGCGGCCAGGACTTTGACGGCGTGGCGGCGGGAAGACGGTGCGGGCATGTCTGGGCTCCAGGAAGGTAGAGGAAAGTGGAAAAGGACAGGGCGATGCTAGGGAGACCCCGCGCGCCGACCTATACGGCGGATGGCGTACGGCGGCTGAGACGGCCTGTAACACCTGCGCAACATCGGGCGGTCCACTCGGCGGGCGCCTCATGCGTTGAAGCAACAATCCGTCCCTCTGATTTCCGGAGCACTTCCTTGAAGGCACTTTCCATCCTGACCGGCGTCGACCGGTCGTCCCGATCCTTCCTGCAGTGGCTGGCTCGCTGCCTGATGATGGCGCTGGCCCTGATCACCGCCACCACGGCTTCGACCGCCTGGGCCTACGACGGCGACGACGGCGAATGGCAGATCGTCAATGCCCGTTACGGCACGGCGCAGCGCAACATCGACGTGACCAACCGGCTCAAGGAGCTGGCCCGGTCCGACCGCAGCTTCAAGGTGGCCAACCAGCTGTTCCACAACGATCCGGCGGTTGGCGACCGCAAGACCCTGCGCATCATTGCCAAGGGCCGCAACGGCGAGTTCCGCAACTTCGACTACCGCGAGGGCGACTGGGTGGACGGCAACAAGTTCACCGGCTGGAGCCGCGGCGACTGGGGCCACCATGAGTGGAACGGCGGCTGGGACGGCCCGCGTCCGGGTCAGGGCGGCGGCAACGACCGCGAGGACGATGGCGACTGGGCCATCCTGCAAGCCCGCTACGGCACCGCCGACCGCAACATCGACGTGACCGGCCGTCTCAAGGAACTCGCCCGTGCCGACCGTCGCTTCAAGCTGGCCAACGAGCTGTTCCGCGAAGACCCGGCGGTGGGCTACCGCAAGACCCTGCGCATCACCGCCCGCGGTCGCAATGGCGAGATCCGCAACTTCGACTATCGCGAAGGCGATTGGGTGGACGGCAACAACTTCACCGGCTGGAGTCGTGGCAACTGGGGCGACGGCCAGTGGAGCGGCGGCTGGGACGGTCGCCCCGGAAACGGCGGCTACCAACCGCCGGCCCAGACCGACAACCGCGTCATCATCAACCGCGCCTCCTACGGCACCGGCAACCGCCAGGTGGACGTGACCGCCCGCCTGCGCAACATCAGCCGCGGCGGTGGCTTCGCCATCAAGGTGGACAACAGCCTGGCGGATCGCGACCCGGCCGTGGGCGACACCAAGTACCTGCGCATCTACTACCAGATCGGTCGAGGACAGGAGCAGGTGGCCGAAGCCCGTGAGGGCACCATGCTGCGCATCAATCCCTGATCGCGGCGCATGCGGCTGGGAGGCGCGGCCTTCCGCCGCATCGCGGGGCCCTGACCATTCTTGTCAGGGCCTGAACTGCGCGGAGCAGCGCGCCGACTGAGGCGCCATGTACTCCCGCCCCCACTCTTCCAGCGGCCCGTCGGCGTTCGCCCCGGACGTGCATATCCAGATCGAGGACGAACCGGACTTTCCGTCGTCGCGGTCCTCGCAAGTACCCACCCCGGGCCGTACCTCGGGCCATACTCCGGGTCATATTCCGGGCCATACTCCGGGCCACACCCCGCGCACTTCCCTGCACGCGTCGCGGAGCACGTCGCCCGGTGGGTCGTCCGCGGGTGCCTCGGCTCATTCGTCGGTGGGCTCCCACGGGGCCACGTTCGAGTTCCCCGACGGCTTGGGTCATACCGTTTTGACCATGCCGCCGTTCGAATCCTTTCTGGGGATGTCTGACTGGGTGGATGACGTGGCACAGCAATGCTCCTCTCAGGAATCTTTGAGCCTGGCCGAACGGCTGCGCAGGGCCGACTGCTTCCAGGAAGCGAAGCTGCTCGAAATGAACTGGGAAGACGACTCCGACGACCTGGACAGCGAGGTCGAGCGTCTCAGCAACGCCGGTGTCAGCAGGGACAGTGTGAGCAGCAACAGCGCGAGCAGCGCCAGCTTCCGCAGTGGCAGCGCCCGTAGCGCCCGTAGCGCCCATAGCGCTCATAGCGCTCATAGCGCTCATAGTGAACCAATCGGCAACGCCCGCATCGGTACTGCGAGCCCAGCACACGGGGCGTCCGCGTCTCCGAGCCCTGGCCCCGACCCCCACCGCAGCGGCGACCCCCTGCAAGCGTGCACGATCCAGATCGAAAGCTATCTGAAGGACGGCAATATCCACGGCCTGCCTCCGGACCTCCAGCGAGCGGTGCGCGAGGCCACCGACGGCACCCGGCCCAGCGGCCCCAGCGGCCGGCTTCTGGCCGTGCTGGCGGGACTTCGGCAGCTCTCGGACCGCATGGATGACACCGACCTGGGCCGCACCGCGCTGAACTTCGGGCACACGACCGTGCGGTCGCTGGGCTCGGTCGGCCTGACCACGCTGGCCCGGCAGGCCGTCGGCCGCGCGATCGACCTGGCCCTGGCCAGCGGCACGTCGGAACTCACCCGCACCCTCATCGGCGCGGGCGCCATGGGCCTTCCGATCCTGGGGCAGATGGCCTTGCTGTGGCGGGACCATCGCCAGCAGGAGGCGACCCCCTATTCACGGCTGACACGCATGGTGCTGACCGGCCTGTGCCTGGGCACCTGCGGCCTGGCAGTGGCCACCGGCACCCTCACCAACCCCGGCCTGCGGCTGGCGGAGGTGGTGCTGTATCCGTTGCTGCGCGACGCGGTGCAGGCCCGCTTCCCGATGATCTCGGACCCTGACAGCGGCCCCACCAAACGCTCGCTCGCAGTCGCGGGAGGGGCGTATGCGGTGAACCAGCTCGGGGTGAGCCGGGCCTTTGCCGCCGCGCCGGACGCCACCGCCACGGGTCTGCTGATGCCCGGGCTGCTGGCCCGCAGTCTGGCCAATGCGGCGGGGGAATCGGTGGACCTGATGTCGCTGCTGTACGCCAACCACATGACGCGTCACGGCCGCTCGACGGTGCCGCGGCTGCGCATTGGCAGCGGGGATGTAGCGCAGGCCATCCGCACGCCGCTGCATTGGGACACCATGACCGCGCGCGGCTGCTTCGTGGCCGGTTTCAACCAGCTCTATGACACGATGCTGGCCGACAACACCCTCACGCGGCTGCTCAGCCCTGTGGTGGGAGAGGCCAATGCGTTCACCGCCGCGGACTGGCTGACCGAGCTGACCGCCGCCGCGCTGACGGTGATCACCTATCCCTTCTGGACCGATCCGGTGCATGCACGCGGATTCGATGTCAGAAACCCGCCGACGCCGACGCCGGCGCCCTCACTGGCGCAGGTGACCGCCATGGAGGAAGGGGAGGCCGCACCTGGGCTCGCTAAGTCGCGCCCCGCGACGTCGCCGACCCATTCCGTCGCCTCGACGTCCGCGTTGCTGTCACGGTCCTCGTCGCCGGCCCTGCAGGGTTCAGCGGGTTCGCCGGGGTCTCCGAGTTCTGTGGGACCACTGGATTTCCCGGGCTCACCCGCACCCACCGCGCAACACCGCAGCCTCAGTCTCAGCCGCAGCCGCGAGCCGGTGCAATACGCCGGCAATCATGCAGAGCCGCCCGTGGCCACCGACACCAGCGGGGTCACACTGTTGAAGTACGTCAACGAATCCGAGCCAGGCCGGATACAGATCACCCGGCTTTGATGGGTATTGCTCGGCGGTCATCGGCGCGATGGGCGCCATAGGCGCTCATCGTCTTTCACCGACTTCAGAGCTCCCACTGCGGATGGATCTCCCTCGCCCGGGTGAGGGCCATGGAAGCCGCCGCCGTGCGGGTCTCAACGCCCAGCTTGGCGTGGATGCGCTCCAGGTGTTTTTTCACCGTGGCCGGGCTGGCGCCCAGGATGTCTCCGATGTCCCGGTTGATCTTGCCCTTCACCACCCAGTAGAGCACCTCCGCCTCCCGGGCCGTCAGGTTGAAGGACAGACCCAGCGACCGGATGACCGCAGCGTCGGACACTTCCCGCATCACAATCAGCCAGTCGCCCCCGGGACCTGGGCCGTCCTCGCCCCCGATGCAATGGTGCAGCCGGAAGCTGAGCCGCCGCGCTCCGAGTTCCGCGGTGAGGCGAGGCGGCTCGGCCGGCGGCATGCTGACGCTGTCTTGGAGACCCATGCCTACTGCACCGCTCGCACCGTTTGCACCGCCCACGCTGCCCATCCCCTCCAGGCATCGGCGCAGCCACTGCAACACCAGCGGCGGTGTGGTGGGCGCCATGGTGCCGAAGTAGAGCTGCAGCAGCTCACGCGCCAGCGGCGTCTGCCACAGCAGCCGTCCACTGCTGGCCCGCACGGCAATGCTGGCATACCCAAACGCGTCCAGCGCCTGCCGGGTCTGCCGGGCCTGCCGCGCGCCCTGCAGATGCACCTGCATGCGGGCCAGCACGGCGCGGGGGTCCAGCGGCTTGGTCACGTAGTCCACCCCGCCGGCCTGCAGCGCCGCCACGAGATGCTCGGTCTCCGTCAGGCCCGTCATGAAGATGATGGGGATGTGCGCCGTGGCCGGGTCGGCCTTGAGCCGTCTGGCCACCTCGAAACCGTCCATGCCCGGCATCATCGCGTCCAGCAGCACGATGTCGGGCCGGCCCTGCAGGGCGCGGGTCAGCGCGGCTTCGCCGCTGGTGGCGGCCAGCACGGTGTAGCCGTGTTCATCCAGCGCGTCATGCAGCAGCGACAGGTTGTCGGGCACGTCGTCCACCAGCAGGACGCGGTCGCCCTCCTGCTGCTCCAGCAAGGCGGCGACGGAGGTGGGCAGCGGGGTGTTCATGTCAGGGCAGGGTGGTGGCAACGGGGGGAAGGGTCTGCAGCATGGCCTCGAACTGGAACTGGCGGGCCAGTTCCCGCTGGGCTTCGCAGAACGGCCGCCAGCGGGTATCGGCCGCCTCGATCTGGTCCAGTTGCTGCAGCACGCCGCGGTAGTAGCCCAGGGTCAGCGCCTCGCGCAGTCCGGTCAGCAGCGCGGGCGGGGGCTGCAGTCGGGGCTGTGGCGGCTCGGGGGTCTGCGGGGCCGTGCTGGACGTCATCCAGCGCAGCGACAGCCGCTCCTCCAGCCAGTCCAGCAGCAGTTCGTGGCGAACCGGCTTGAGAATGAAATCGCGCGGAGTGATGCCTGCATCGTTGTCCTGACCGCGCTCGAAGGCATTGGCTGACACCACCGCCACCGCCTGGAGCGAGGGCAGCCGTTGCCGCAGACGACGGATGGTTTCCCAGCCGTCGATGCCGGGCATGGCCAGGTCCATGAGCACCGCGTCGGGCACCCATCCGGCGGCGACGAGGTCGAGCGCATCATGGCCGCTGGACGCTTCCCTTACGACGAAGCCCAGCGGCTCCAGCAACTGGATCAGCAACTGACGGTCTTCCGCTTCGTTGTCCACGACCAGCAGCCGGGGAGACGCATCCGCAATGCGCAGCCGCTGGACCCCGTGGGGGCCGTTGCCAGCCGCGCCACCGATCAGGCTGGAGACGACGCTGCGCGGCAGCTCCCGGTCCGGGATGCGGCCATGCAGTTCCGGCAGGAACAGCCGCACCCGGAAGGTGGAGCCTTGGCCAGGCGTGCTGCTGGCCGTGAGCTCGCCGCCCATCAGTTCGGTGAGCATGCGGGCGATGGTCAGGCCCAGTCCGGCCCCCGGGGTGCTGCCGCCCGCACCACCCGCACTGCTGCCGCGGGTGAAAGGCTCGAAGATGCGGGCCAGCTCCTGCTCATCCATGCCGGGGCCGGTGTCGGTGATCTCCACCGTGGCCATTTCGCGACCATGGCGCACCTTCAACGTGACCGCACCGTCGCGGGGGAATTTGATGGCGTTACCCAGCAGGTTGATCAGGATCTGGCGCAGCCGCTGCTCGTCGGCACGCACCCAGGTGGGCAGGGCGCCGGAGGGTTCGAAACGGAAGGCCAGCCCCTTGGCGCTGGCCTGCGGCTCGAACATGTCCACCAGGTCCTGGAGCAGGTCGGCAAACCGCAGCGGCGCCGGCTCCAGGGTCAGCCGCCCGGCTTCGATGCGAGCGATGTCCAGCGTGCCGTCGATCAGCCGCATCAGGTGCTCGCCGCCGCGTTTGATCACCTGCACGGCTTGGCGGCGCTGCGGCGCGAGCGAGGCATCGGCGGCCATCAGCTGCGCATAGCCCAGGATGCTGTTGAGCGGCGTTCGCAATTCATGGCTGATGGCGCTGATGTAGCGGCTCTTGGCCTGATTGGCTGCTTCCGCCGCCGCCTGGGCGCGCTCGGCCTGCTGACGGGCCGCTTGCAGGGCTTCGTCAGTGCGGCGGTGGGAATCGATTTCCCGGACCAGCGCCTGCGTCTGCCGGTTCGACTCCTCCTGCGCCACCTCCCGGCTCTGATGGGCCAGCACCAGCCACCAGGCCACCGTGCCGGCCACCAGCAGCAGCGCAAAGAAGGCCTTGAGCAATCCGCCGTACAGGCCCTGCTGCAAGGCACGGGCGGCTTCTCCGTCCACCAGGGGCATCTGCTGCAGTTGCTGGTGATAGAGCAGGCCGAAGATGGCGGCCAGCACCGGCGTGATCACCAGCATCAGCAGCAGGTAATGACCCAGGCCCGTGTCCAGATAGGGCCAGGCGCGTCGCGGCAGCACCCGCCGCATCAGGCGGGACCATTGTTCGGACAGCCGCGCGTGGGGCTTGCACAGGTCGCCGCAGCGCGCGTCCAGGGTGCAGCAGAGCGAGCAGATCCGGCCGCGGTAGGCCGGGCAATGGGCCAGGTCCGGGCCTTCGTAGTCGCGCTCGCAGATGACGCAGCGATGGACCGCGGCAACCTCTAGCGCGGGGCCGGCGTTCGGCGCCGTACCGGGGACAGTACCTGGCGCGCTACCGGGCGCATCACCGGGCGCAGTACCAGGCGCAGTACCTGGCGCAGTACCTGGCGCGGCCGGTTCAGAGCTGCGGGCCAGGTAATAACGCCCTCGCGTGGCCCAGGCGATGAGCGGCGCCGTCACCAGCGCCGTGATCATGGCGATGATGGCCGACCAGGCCTGGGCCAGCGAGCCCATCACCCCGAGGTGGGCGGCGATGGACAGGACCGAGGCCAGCGCCATCGCGCCCACGCCCACCGGATTGACGTCGTACAGATGCGCCCGCTTGAACTCGATACCCGGCGGGGACAGCCCCAGCGGCTTGTTGATCACCAGGTCCGCCACCACCGCCATGATCCACGCGATGGCGATGTTGGCGTACAGGCCCAGCACATGGCCCAAGGCATCGAACACATTCATCTCCATCAGCATGAAGGCGATGAGCGTGTTGAAGACCACCCACACCACGCGGCCGGGATGGCTGTGGGTCAGGCGCGAGAAAAAGTTGCTCCAGGCCAGCGAGCCTGCATACGCATTGGTGACATTGATCTTGAGCTGGGAAATGACCACGAACAGCGCGGTGGCGGCCACGGCCCAGCCGTAGCGCGGGAACACATACTCGTAGGCTGCCAGGTACATCTGGTTGGGGTCCACCGCCCGCTCTGCCGGCACCGCATGGCTCACCGCCAGATAGGCCAGCAGCGCCCCGCCCAGCATCTTCAGCACCCCGAGCAGCACCCAGCCCGGCCCGCCCAGCAGCACGGCGGCCCACCAGCGTCGGCGGTTCTCCTGGGTCTTGCGGGGCATGAAACGCAGGTAGTCGGCCTGCTCGCCCATCTGCGTGATGAGGGCCACCCCCACGGTCAGCGCGGCACCAAAGGCGTGCAGATCAAAGGCCGCAGTGCCGGACTGCGACCCGGTTTGGTTCGTGATGCCGGCAAATGCACCAGGCTGGCGCCAGGCGACCCAGGCAAACGGCATGATCAGCAGGGCCAGCCACAAGGGCTGCGTCAGCACCTGCAGCCGGCTGATGGCCGAGATGCCGTGGGTCACCAGCGGGATGACCACCAGGGCGCAGATCAGGTAGCCCCATTGCGGCGGGATGTCCAGCGCCAGGTCCAGCGCATAGGCCATGACCGCTGCTTCCAGCGCAAAGAAGATGAAGGTGAAACTGGCGTAGATCAGCGAGGTGAGGGTGGAGCCCAGGTAGCCAAAGCCGGCGCCGCGGGTCAGCAGGTCCATGTCCACGCCGTGGCGGGCGGCGTAGACACTGATGGGCAGGCCGGCCAGAAAGATGATCAGACCGGTGGTGAGAATGGCCCAGGCGGCATTGGTCCAGCCGTAATGCAGCAGCAGCGTGGCGCCCACGGCTTCCAGGATCAGGAAGGACGCGGCCCCGAAGGCGGTGTTGGCCACCCGCAGCGGACTCCAGCGCCGAAAGCGCTGCGGCGTGTAGCGCAGGGCGTAGTCTTCCAGCGTTTCATCGGCCACCCAGGCGTTGTAGTCCCGCCGCAGCTTGATGATGTGCTGCGGAGCAGGCGCGGACGCGGACGCGGACGCTGATGGGGAGGCGGTGGCGGGCTCCATGACAGGAAGAGCGCGAATGCACGATCTGTGCCGAGTCCCGCCCGGGTTTGTGAGCATGCACCGGCATGGGGCTTGCTAGAAGATCGGCCAGAGACTCCCACCCCACGGGTGACCGCCATGGAACTGACGCCCCGAGAAAAAGACAAGCTGCTGATCTTCACCGCCGCGCTGCTGGCCGAGCGCCGCAAGGCCAAGGGCCTGAAGCTGAACTATCCGGAAGCCGTGGCCTACCTCAGCGCCGCGGTGATGGAGGGCGCCCGCGAAGGCAAGACCGTCGCGCAGATGATGAAGGAGGGCCGCGAGCTGCTCACGCGTGACGACGTGATGGACGGCGTGCCCGAGATGATTCCGGACATCCAGGTCGAAGCCACGTTCCCGGACGGGACCAAGCTGGTGACGGTGCATCAGCCCATCGCCTGATCCGAACGACAGTTGATTTTCGAGGACCCACCCGCATGCTGACCATCGCTTCCCGCCGCTTCGGCGTCATCCTGGCCGCCATGGCGGCTGCGCTGCCCACCCTGGCGCTGGCCCATGCCGGCGAGGGCTTGCCGCACGACCATGGCCTGTCGGCCGGCTTCCTGCATCCGTTCACAGGGCTGGACCATCTGGCCGCCATGCTGGCCGTGGGTCTTTGGAGCGCGCTGACCCAGCAGGGCCGGCGCATGCTGGTTGCGCCGCTGGCGTTCGTGGGCTGGCTACTGCTGGGCGCGTTGGCGGGCGTGGCGCTTGCGCGGGCCGGCCTTCAAGTGCCGATGGTGGAGCCGATGGTGGCGGCGTCGGTGCTGGTGCTGGGCCTGGTGGCGGCGGCCCGCTGGTCGCTGGCGCCGCTGGCCTCGGCCGGTCTGGTCGGCGCCTTTGCGGTCTTCCATGGGCTGGCGCACGGAGCGGAACTGCAAGGGGTTCAGGCGCTGGTCGGCATGCTGGCCGCCACGCTCCTGCTGCATGCGCTGGGCCTGATGCTGGGCTTGCGGCTGCGCACGTTGGCGCCGCTGTGGTCGCGACTGGCCGGTGCGTCGGTCGCGCTGCTGGGCCTGGGGCTGCTGACCCGCATGGTGTGGGCATGATTCCCGGCGAACTGCTGACCGACGAGGGCGAGCTCACCCTCAATCCGGGACGGGCCACCCTGACGGTGGTCGTGGTGAACGGATCGGATCGTCCCATCCAGGTGGGGTCCCACTACCACTTCGCCGAGACCAATGCCGCCTTGCAATTCGACCGCGCGGCCGCGCGCGGCATGCGCCTGAACATCGCATCCGGCACGGCGGTTCGCTTCGAGCCGGGCCAGCAGCGGACGGTGGAGCTGGTGGCGATCGGTGGGGCCCGCGAGATCTGGGGCTTCCGTGGCTTGATTCAAGGAGCGCTCTGATGGCTCGCATCGGCAAACGCGCCTACGCCGAGATGTTCGGCCCGACCACCGGCGACCGCCTGCGCCTGGCGGACACCGCTTTGGTCATCGAGGTGGAACAGGACCTGACCCTGCGGGCCGGCGGCTATGGCGAGGAGGTCAAGTTCGGCGGCGGCAAGACCATCCGGGACGGCATGGCCCAGTCCCAGCGCACGCGTGACCAGGGGGCGGTGGACACGGTGCTGACCAATGCGGTGATCCTGGACCACTGGGGCATCATCAAGGCGGACATCGGCCTGAAGGACCACCGCATCGTGGCCATCGGCAAGGCGGGCAATTCGGATACGCAGCCGGGGGTGGACATCATCATCGGCCCCGGCACCGAAGTGATCGCGTGCGAGGGGATGATCGTCACCGCGGGCGGCATCGATTCCCACATTCACTTCATTTGCCCGCAGCAGATCGAAGAGGCGCTGGCCAGTGGCGTGACCACGATGCTGGGCGGCGGCACCGGCCCGGCCACCGGCACCTTCGCCACCACCTGCACGCCGGGCCCCTGGCACATCGAGCGCATGCTGCAGGCGGCGGACGCCTTCCCGATGAACCTGGGCTTCCTGGGCAAGGGCAACGCCAGCCGACCGGAGGCGCTGACCGAGCAGATCGACGCGGGTGCCATCGGCCTGAAACTGCACGAGGACTGGGGCACGACCCCGGCTGCCATCAGCAACTGCCTGGATGTGGCCGAGGCTACCGACACGCAGGTGGCCATCCACACCGACACGCTCAACGAGAGCGGCTTCGTGGAGGACACCGTGGCCGCTTTCAAGGGCCGCACCATCCACACCTTCCACACCGAGGGCGCGGGCGGCGGCCATGCGCCGGACATCCTGAAGGTGGTGGGCGAAGCGAACGTGCTGCCCAGCTCCACCAATCCGACGCGGCCCTACACCATCAACACGCTGGACGAGCATGTGGACATGCTGATGGTGTGCCACCACCTGGACCCGGCCATTGCCGAGGACCTGGCCTTCGCCGAGAGCCGCATCCGCAAGGAGACGATCGCGGCGGAGGACATCCTGCATGACCTGGGTGCGATCAGCATGTTCAGCTCCGATTCCCAGGCCATGGGCCGGGTGGGTGAGGTGATCCTGCGCTGCTGGCAGACGGCGCACAAGATGAAGCTGCAGCGCGGCGCGCTGCCGGGGGATTCGGAGCGTCACGACAATGCGCGGGTGAAACGCTATGTGGCCAAGCTGGCCATCAATCCGGCGATTGCGCATGGCATCAGCCACGAGGTGGGCAGCATCGAGGTGGGCAAGTGGGCCGACCTGGTGGTGTGGAAGCCGGCGTTTTTCGGGGTGAAGCCGTCGCTGATCCTGAAGGGCGGGGTGATTGCCATGGCCGCCATGGGTGACCCGAATGCCTCCATCCCGACACCGCAGCCGGTGCATTACCGCCCGATGTTCGGCAGCTTTGGCGGGTCGCTGGCGCGGGCATCGCTGAGCTTCGTGTCGCAGTCGGCGCTGGCGTCGGGGGTGCAGCAGCGCTACGGTCTGGCCAAGACGGCGGTGGCCGTGAGGGGCATCCGCGGCGTGGGCAAGAAGGACATGATCCTGAACGACTACGCCCCCCGCATGGACGTGGACCCTCAGACCTATGCCGTGCGCGCCGATGGGCAGCTGCTGCACTGCGAGCCGGCCACGGTGTTGCCGATGGCGCAGCGGTACTTTCTGTTTTGAGTGCAGATGAGGAGGTCTTCCGACTCCTCGCTCTTCACTAGCTCCAAAGGCTACACAGGCTTTCTCATGATTCAAGTCTCCAAAGTTCTCGCGCGTGGCCAGGGGCTGGCTTCGGTGCTCCTCAAGCGGGCCGCTACGGTCACCCTGGACTGGGACACGCGTCAGAAAAGCCGCTTCCAGGCCATCGACAGCCAGGGGCGGACGCTGGGCGTGTTCCTGCCGCGAGGCACGGCCGTGCGGGGCAGCGATGTGCTGGTGGCGGAGGACGGATCGCTGGTGCGGGTGATTGCCGCGCCGCAGTCGCTGCTGCGCATCACTGCCTGCACCTCGCACGGGTCGCCCTTTGATCTCATTCGGGCGGCCTATCACCTGGGCAATCGCCACGTGCAGATCGAGCTGCAACCGGATCATCTGAAGATCGAGCCGGACCATGTCCTGGCGGACATGCTGCGGGCCATGCATCTGATCGTGAATACGGTCGAGGAGCCATTCGAGCCGGAGAACGGGGCGTATGCGAGCGGTGGGCACGGTCACAGTCACCACCACAGTCACAGTCACGACGACAGCCACGGCCATGGGCATGGCCATGAGCACGGCGACGCGCATAGTCACGATCACTCCCACGGCCACTCCCACGACCACGCTCACGACCACTCCCACGGCCACTCCCACGACCACGCTCACGACCACTCCCACGACCACTCCCACGACCACGACCACGACCACGACCACGACCACGACCATGGTCACAGCCACAACCACTGACCCCATCGCCCCGATGCTTCGCCTGATGTGGCTGGCCTCGCCGGCGCTGCCCATCGGCGCGTTCTCCTATTCCGAGGCGCTGGAAGCGGCGGTGGAGCACGGCCTCGTGCACAACGACGTCAGTGCCGCCCATTGGCTCTCCCAGCAGCTGGCCCTGCTGGCCCGTGGGGACCTGGCGGCGATGGCGCACGCCATCCCTGCCTGGCAAGGCGGCGACGAAGCCACCCTCCGCGCCATCGCCGACTGGCTCCGCCAGACCCGCGATGGCGCAGAGTCGAGGCTGCAAAGCGAGCAGATGGGACAGTCGCTGCTGGTGTGGCTGCGGCCGCAGGGCATGGCGTCCGCGGACCAACTGGCGCTGCTGGACCGGATCGGGCCACCGCCCCACTACGCGCTGGTGATGTCCCTGGCGCTCGCCACCGTGGATGTCCCGCTGGCCCAGGCCCTGCAGGCGCAGGCCTTTGGCTGGGCCGAGAACCAGGTCCAGGCCGCCCTCAAGGCCGTGCCGCTGGGCCAGACGGCCGGTCAGCGCGTGCTGGCCCGCCTGGCCGCCGAGATCCCTGCGGCGGTGGCCACCGCCCTGGCCACGCCGCCTCATCAGCGGCAGCTGTTCGCCCCCATGCTGTCCATCCTGGCAGCCCGCCACGAAACCCAATACTCCCGACTGTTTCGATCATGAGCAACGCCCTTCACCACATCCCCGGCCGCAGCAAGCGGCTGCCTCCCCTGCGTGTCGGCATCGGCGGCCCGGTGGGGTCCGGCAAGACCACGCTGCTGGAGATGCTCTGCAAGGCCATGCGCGACCGCTGGGATCTCGTGGCCATCACCAACGACATCTACACCAAGGAAGACCAGCGCCTGCTCACCATCAGCGGCGCCTTGCCGCCCGAGCGCATCATGGGTGTGGAGACGGGCGGCTGCCCGCACACCGCCATCCGTGAGGATGCGTCGATCAACCTGGAGGCCATCGACCGCATGCTGGGCCAGTTCCCGAATGCGGACGTGGTGTTCATCGAATCCGGCGGCGACAACCTGGCCGCCACCTTCAGCCCGGAACTCAGCGACCTGACGATCTACGTGATCGACGTGGCCGCCGGCGAGAAGATCCCGCGCAAAGGTGGCCCCGGCATCACCAAAAGCGACCTGTTCGTCATCAACAAAACGGACTTGGCGCCACATGTGGGCGCGGACCTGTCCGTGATGGAAGCGGACACGCGCCGCATGCGGCCCAGCCGTCCCTTCGTGATGACCAACCTGAAGACCCTCGCGGGCCTGGATCAGGTGGTGAAGTTCATCGAAGACAAGGGCATGCTGAGCACGGGCTGAGACTCAGGCCTCCACCGGCGCCGGCTGCGCCGCGCCCTGCGCCTTTGCCCGGCGCCGCGCCGTCCACACGAAGCTGCCCAGCTGCCAGACCAGGAACACCGCCATCAACCCCAGCAGCGTCGCGCTGATGGGCCGCTGCACAAACACGTCGAACTTGCCGCGGCTGATCAGCATCGCGCGCCGGAAGTTTTCCTCCAGCATCGGCCCCAGGATGAACCCCAGCATCAGCGGCGACGGGTCCATGTCGAGCCGCATGAACACATAGCCGCACAGCCCGAACAGCGCGGTGACGAAGATGTCGTCCAGGTTGTTGTTGACGCTGAACGTGCCGATGCAGCAGAAGAACAGGATGGACGGGAACAGCACGTTGTAGGGAATCTTGAAGACCGACAGCCAGTAGCGCACCAGCGGCACATTCAGCACCAGCAGGAACACGTTGCCGATCCACATGCTGGCCACCAGGCCCCAGAACAGGTCGGGGTGCCCGCCGATCATGTTGGGCCCGGGCTGGATGCCCTTGATGATGAAAGCCCCCATCATCAGCGCCATCACCGGGTTCTCGGGAATGCCGATGCTCATCAGGGGAATGAAGCTGGTGCGGGAAGCAGCCTCGTCCGCGGCCGCCTGGCCGGCCACGCCCTCGATCACGCCGGTGCCGATCTCGTGCCGGTACTTGCTGACCTTCTTGTCCAGCGCATAGGCCGCGAACTGGGCGATCACCGGGCCGCCGCCGGGCAGGATGCCCAGGAAGGACCCCACCGCACTGCCGCGCAGGGCGCTGGGCAGGATGCGCTTGAATTCCGGCCAGGTTGGCATCAGGTGGATCTTGCCGTTGAAGGGCGTGCGCTCATTGCGGGCATCGAGGTTCTTGGCAATCTCCGCAATGCCGAAGCAGCCCAGGGCCACGCTCACCAGGCCCACCCCTTCGGCCAGGAAGGGCTGGTCGAAGGTGAAGCGCTCCACACCGCTGTTGACGTCCGTGCCGATCTGACCAAACAGCACCCCGATCAGGCACATGGCCAGGCCGTTGAGCAGATGCCCGGTGGTGACGAAGCTCACGCACAGGAAGCCCAGCAGCATCAGCGCGCAGTAGTCCGCCGGCCCGAAGAGAAACGCCACCTCTCCGAGGCTGGGCGCCAGCCAGGCCAGCACCACGATCGCCACGGTGCCGCCGATGAAGCTGGACACACCGGCGGTGAACAGCGCCAGTCCCGTCTGGCCCTTGAGGTTCATCTGGTAGCCGTCGATGCAGGCCACGATGCTGCTGGCATGCGGAATCTTCATCGTGATGGCACTGACGCTGTCGCCGTACTGCGCGCCGTAGTAGATGCCCGCCAGCATGATCAGCGCGCCGGTGGTGGGGATGCTGTAGGTCAGCGGCAGCAGCAGGCTGATGGTGGCCAGCGGGCCGAGGCCGGGCAGCAGCCCCACCAGGGTGCCGACCATGCAGCCGATGGCGCAGAACATCAGGTTCTGCAACGTGAGGGCGTGGCTGAAGCCGAACGCGAGGTTGTTGAGGACGTCCATGTCAGAGCAGCGGCAGGTTCAGGCCCAGCAGCTTCTGGAAGCCGAAGGCGATGGCCAGCAGGCCGGCGGAGATCTTGACGTTGCGCAGCCAGCTGTAATCGCGGCCGGCCGCTGTGGCCAGGAACACCATCACCACGATGCCGGCCGACATGTTGACCAGCTTGGACACCAGGGCGAAGGCGCACAGACTCCCCAGGATCAGGCCGATGTTGCTCACCTTCAGCTCGAGCCGCTCCGACGGCTCCACCAGCGCGCGTGCCATGGTGGCCAGCGCCACCAGCAGCAGCATGACGCTGATGGCCAGCGGGAACAGGCCCGGCCCGGCATGGTCCAGCCGTCCGATCGTGTAGCGAAACGACCCGAGGCCGAAGCCCAGGGCCACCAGGGCGAGGAACAGGCCTCGCGCCAGATGTCGGTTCATGTGATGGGTCTCCTCCGCGGCGTCGGTGCGCCGGACGTCACGTCATCGTCGGAGTCGCCCTTGTGCACGCCTATCGTGCAAGTACGTACACGACAGGTCGCCGCAAGCGGGCCGAAGGTTTTCTGCAAGCTTCGGGGCGGTCCTCGCCCGGACGCCCACTTGCGCGCTGGGGTCGCGTCGCCAGCGCTCAGTCGTTGAGGTGGGAGGGAAGCGTGGGATGAGGCGCCGCAGGCGCGAGCCGATGCAGCGTTGAAGGAAGCATCGACAGGCCCGACTGCGTCAGCGGCGCTGTTGCCAGCGGTTGCCGCTGCTCTTCCATCAGCATCTGGTGCGCGAAGCTGCGGGCCATCGCATGCATGCGGTAGCCCGGCGTATCGCCGGGGCGGGGAAACAGCCAGCTCTTGTTCACGAGGCTGTGCACCACTTCCAGCACCTGCTGCCGGTCCATGGTGGCGGGCGCCACGAAGCTGAGGATGTCGGCCAGCGCGATCGGCCCGCGGACCACCGACAGCCAGCGCAGCAGGCGCTGTTCCGGCTCACTCAGCAGGTCGTAACCCCAGCGCAGCAAGGCCTGGAGATTCTGGTGGCGGGAGATGGCATTGCGATGCGCGCCGCACAGCAGCAGGAAGCGGTCGTCCAGGCTGGCGGCCAGGGCCTTGAGGCCAAAGGTCCGGACCATGGCCGCTGCATGTTCGATGGCCAGTGGAACGCCGTCCAGGCCCTGGCAGATGTGGATGATCCATCCGGCATCGGTGTCGCACGGGTCGAAGGTCTGGTCGGCCGCCTGGGCGCGTTGCACGAACAGCTGCACCGCCGGGGAGTGCAAGGCTTCGGCCATCGACGGCACCGGGTCACCGGGCATCGGCAGGCTGGGCAGCAGATAGACCTGCTCCCCCACGGCGCGAAGCGGCTCCCGGCTGGTCAGCAGCAGGTGCAGGCCGGGCAGGGCGGCCAGCAGGCTCTCCACCAGTTGGCCGACGGACTTCACCACGTGCTCGCAGTTGTCGAGGATGAGCAGCCGGCGCTCGCCGACACTGGCGGCGCCCAGATGCAGGCGCAGGCGTTCGAAGAGTCCCTCGATGCTGCGGTCCAGGTCCAGCGCGCGGGCCACGGCAAAGGCGACATCCATCGGACTGGCCAGGGCCGGCAGCGTTGCCAGGTCCACGAACCACAGGCCGTTTGGATAACGCGGGTGCAACTGACGCGCAGCGGCCAGCGCCACGCTGGTCTTGCCGATGCCGCCGGGCCCCACCAGTGTCACGAAGCCGTAACGCGAGAGCTGACGGTCCAGCGCATCGACCGTGCCTTCGCGGCCCAGCAAGGGACCGGAGGGGCGTGGCAACTGCTGAAATCCCGGTGGTGTCGGGGCCAGCGCGCCTCCTTCCTCCGCAGCGAGTGCGGACAGGGCCGCCAGACCGAGCAGCGCGCTGGAGACATCGCCGCGCGGGGCCGTGGTCCGCGCCGCGGTTGCACGGGGCAGTGCATGGGAAGACGATGCGGCAGAGGATGAGGCAGAGGCAGACAGCGAGGCAGAGGATGAGGCAGACGACGCGGTCGCCGACCCGGTCGGCGATGCGGCCGACGGAACGGCACCGGCGAAGGCGGATGCTTGGGCCCGTGGCAAGCCGGTGGCGACGGCCGCTGGCGCGCTTTCATCCAGCGGTGCCGGGGCGGTAGGCAACTCGTCCAGTGGCGGCGGCGCCACTGAGACGGCGGGCACCACCAGGCTGTAGCCTCTTCCGGCGACGTTGGCGATGTAGCGGGCGTCGCCATCACCAGCGCCCAGGGCCTTTCGCAGCGCCGCCATGTGAACACGCAGGGTGTTGTCCTCCACCACTTCCTGGGGCCAGACCAGCGCCATCAGCTCCTGCTTGCTGACCACCTCACCGGCCCGCGCCACCAGCACCACCAGCAGGTCGAGCGCGCGTGCGCCCAGCTTCACCTGTCGCGTGCCCTCGAAGAGCTGGCGACGTGAAGCCAGAAGCAGGAAGGGACCGAAACGGTGGCAACTCATGGAGGCGGAGAGGGGCGGAGCAGAACTTCGGAACGCATCGTCCCGGTTCACCCGGGACAAGTCACTTCCCCGATCGAGGGTGCCCCGAAGCCGGACGGTCGAACCTGTCCGGGCCTCACCGGGGACATAGCGGGTTCGGTCGCGCGTGCGGCCGGGAAAGAACCTGCATGGTCCCATTGTTAGCATCCCGCCTGGCACCCGGCGCCGATCCTGTAGAGATGACCCCGCTGCCGTCGTTGGCACCTTCGGAGGTCTTGGCCTACCCTTGCACGTTTGGCACGACCTCCTGCAGCGGCGGGCCGACCCTCTGGGTGGCCGACCTGGATGTGCTGATGCATCAGCTTCGGGACCCGCTTCATCGCGTCGATCTCACGCACATGGGGCTGATACTGCCCTTGCTGTCGCAAGCCGCGCCTGCCCTGGCCCCCCAGTTCCCGCTGCCCCCGATCGTGTGGTGCGCACCTGGGGACACGAATCGCGGTTCCATCGATGGCAGTGGGCCCGTTCTTCTCATCGGGCCGGCGGCGACCGAACACGGGCGGGAGCTGCATGCGGCCCTCATCATGGCGGCGGGCCCGGTACCTTGCGCATTGCCCGCGCATCTCCCTTCGGCTCAACGATTCAGATGTCCTCCGAATGACGTTTTTGACGTGGTCGTGAAAACGCTCGAGAACGTGCTGCGTTGGACGTCGCCAAGAATCGAAGGTGAACGGTCCGGAAGCGGGGCAGGGCCCGGCATGTCGCTGCGCAGGGCGTTGGCGGACTGGCTGGAGGGGACACCGTCTCGTCAGCAGACGCGGGGCCCTTCGCCGCAGCAGTTCCCTTCGCGCCTGTCTCCCGGGACTGGCTCCACGTCGCCCGCGTGTGCGGCGGAGCCACTCGGACCGTCGTCGCCCTTGTTGTCTCCTCCTTCGTCGTCCTGTGTGCCGCCATCCATGTGGCCGTCTGCGTCGCCACGACTCGCGTTTCCGCCCTCGCCACTTCCGCTGAGTCCGCTAAGCCCGCAAACCCAGATAAGCCCGCAACTCCAGCCAAGCCCGCAAACCCAGCCAAGCCCGTTGAGCCCGCTGGCCCCGCTGAACCCGGCAAGCCCGGCAAGCCCGGTGGCAGCCTCTCCGCTGATCACCGAGACGCTCGCGCTGGCCACCCTCTTGCGAGAAGGCGGCTGGAACACCGCGCTGGAACGAGTGGCGCCGCAACTGCTGGCCAGGCTGCCGCCCTCGCACCCGCTGCGACTGGGGAAGGTGGCGATCAGGCTGGACCATGGCCAGGTGCTGGAGTTTGGTGGCGAAGAGGCCGGCAAGCCCGCCAGGCAGATTCGATGGGCCGCGGAGTTCGCCGAGGCGGAGGTGTCGCCTGCGCCCGAATCGGATGATTTCCACTACCTCGTTGGGCCTCACGCCTACCTGGCTGCCTTGCTGGGGAAACCCTTTGAAGACACTGCGGCGGCGCAAAGGGCGCGGCATCTGCTGGCGGATCTGATCGAGCGTCACACCGAGGTGGCGGCGCTGTCGCTGGCCATTTTCAAACGCTGGCCGGACCGGGATCCTGAGGTGATGCTGCGGTTCTGCCTGCATGGCGATCAATGGCGGCCTGCCGGGCGTCAATTGCTGAACGCCTCGCCGGGACTGCGCGACATGACGGCCGTGGAAATCGCGCATTGGCAGGCCCCGGCGGCCTTGCTGCAGCTCACGCAGGAGTGGATGGAACAGGAGGGCCTGTGTATTGCCGACGCGCGCTGGCATCTGTCGCCCATGGGGGTCTCCAGTCATGGCTTGAAGGCCCTCAAGCAGGCGCGCCTGGGGGTGCTGGTGATGAACAGTGCCCAGCAGACCTCGGCGTGGGAAGCGCTGGCGCAAGCGTTCCCTGAACTTCGTTATGAACTGGGGTCGCTGTATGCGCTCGCAGCCTTCCTGCGGCAGCGGCCGGACATGGTGAGCAGGAAGGTGCCGACAGACCGGCATCTTGCGGGTTTGGCCTATCGCGAGGCGCTGAAAGCGGCGAGTGTTCTGGAAGCGCCCGAACTCAGTCGGGACCGGGCGGGGACATAGCGCATGCGGCTGCGCGTGCAGCCTGAAAGGAATGCGCTTGTACCCTTTGATGACTCCGATGCCGATGCACGATGACGCCGCCTCGGCGATGACCCCGCTGGCGCCGCCGCTGAGGGCCGCATCGGCCTCTCCCGATCTGCCCGAGTGGCCGGGCGGCGGCGGCCTGGCGGCGCTGGGCCGGGTCGACCGGCAGCGCCTCGCGCAGCAACTGCGCGATCCGCAGCATCGTTTTGAGATGGAGGACAACGCGGCACTGGCGTGGCTGTTCCAGACGGCCGCGCCTGCGTTGCCCTCCTGGCGGGACTGGCCCGCAGTGCGCTGGTGCACGCCGGATCAAACGATGCAAACGCCCGACTCGCATCCCGGCCCCTATCTGCTGGTGGCGCCGGTCTGGACGGATGGCGGGTGGGAGCTTCATTCCACATTGGCTTCGGACCTCCATCCCGAACAGACGGCGCTCCCCGCGCACGTGCCGGTGTGCAACAAGTTCCGATGCCCGCCGCACGACCTCCTGGACGTCGTGGTGCAGACGATCGAGAACGCGCGCCCGAGGAAGATTCCCGGCTGCGGCCTCGCGCCGCAGGGGGGCGGGGCAGCGCCCGGTTCGGCCCTGCGCCGTGAACTGGCGCAATGGCTGGACACCGCCGACGAAGAGGCGATGATGTCGGCGCCTTCTTCGCTCCGGATGCCGGGGTTCCCGCAACGCGCCCTCGGCAGCCCGCTCCATGCGGTGGCGCTCCTGAAGCGGCCGTTGGCGGCTGTATCGCCGCCGGCGTCTCCAGAACCTGCAGCGTCCATAGCGCCCGCAGCACTTCCAGCACCCTCAGCACCTGCCGCGCTTTCCGCGCCTGCCTCCCAGTCGATCCCCTCGATTCCGACGTCGCTCCACCTCCGTGTACTCGCGCTCGCCGAGCAATTGAGGCAAGGGCTATGGAATGATGTCCTCGGCCGTGTGGCGCCGATGTTGATGGCCCGGCTTCCTTCGACGCATCCGCTTCGTTTGGGGAAGGTCGACATCACCTTCGGCGATGGTCGGCGCCTGCGCACCCAGATCGGTGAGCAGGGCCAGCCCCGAGAAGTGATTTGTGATCCACAAGGTCTCTTCGTCAAGGTCACAAGCCGAGCCAGCACGGTGCCACCGGCCATGTTTGCAGGTTCGGACGCGCTGCTCAATGCCTTGATCTTTGGGCGGTACTCTTCGCCGGCGATGGCGGCCGGGGCCCGGCAACTGCTGGCCGATCGGATCGAAAAACAGCCCCTGCTCCCAGCGTTGATCCTGGCCATTCTGGATCGCTGGCCCGAGCGCAACCCCGAGCTGATGCTGCGGTTCTGCCTGCATGGCAAGACCTTGCAACCGGCTGCCCAGCAGCTGCTGGGTATCGCGGCGCCGGCGCGAGACCTGACGGTCGAGGAGGTGAGGCAATGGCAGCATCAAAGGCCCGACATGCATTGGAGCCAGGATCAGATGCTCCGTGAGGGCATCAGTGTGGCGGATTACCGCTGGCATTTCTCGCCGCTGGGGCTGTCGGGGAACGGGGTGCAACTGCTTCAGCAACATGGCTTCACGCCCACGCTCCCGCGCGCGAAAAGGTCCAAGGACGTTCCCGGTGTCGAGCAATTGAAGGACGCTCTTCCGAGCCTGCGCTATGAGTTCGGAACGATGGATGAGCTCGCAAAGTACCTGCGGCTGTCCGTTGCCATGCTGAAGGGCTATGTTGGGAGCGACCTACTCGACGCCGTCGAAGCCTACCGCTATCGAATGACGTGGGAAGAATGCGAGGACTCGCCGGTCGCGCAGATGCAGGGGAGATCCGAACTCGGTGGGGGCCCGGTGGGGACATAGCGCAGTCGGCTGCGCGTGCGGCCGGGAAGGACTCTGCCATGTACCTCATGTCCACCGGGCGGCCGATGCACGATGAAGCTGTCGTTGCGGCCAGCCCTTCTGCCTTGGAACTGGCGACGGGCGATGGCGCCGCGGGTGCGTGGCGGGTCGAGCCGGGCGGCAGCATCGCGGAACGCTTGACGCCCGCCGAACGCGATCAACTCGTTTGGCTGCTCCGGGACCCGCAGCACCGCTTTCCGGTGGACCAGGGCGCTGCGCTGGTGTCGCTGATCGGGGCGGCCCTGCCAGCGTTGCGATCCTGGATCGATTGGCCGGCCACTGTGTGGTGTGCGCCGGGTCAGCCGATTCCGGGGCCTGTAGACCCGTCCTCGCTTTATCTGCTGGTGACGGCGGTCCGCAGGGACACCGGGTGGGAACTGCACACCGCCCTCACCGGGGACCTGCGGCCGGATCAGGTGGCGATTCCCGCGCACGGGCGGGCCGACAACCAGTTTCGCTGCCCACCGAATGACCTCCTGGATGCCCTGGCCCTGACGCTGGAGAACGAGCTGGCGCAGCCGGTCTCCGTGTTGCGGCTGCGACAGATCCTCGCGGATTGGCTCGAGAGCGGGCCCGTTGAGGAGAGGCCGCTTTCCCCACCGCAACGGGGGGGCCACTTGGCGCCGCAACCGGGGCTGCAACCGACGCCGCACGATCGGACGCCGCCGCAGCCCGGTCCTCGCGGCAGTCACGCCGCGCTGTCGGCCTGGCTGCAGGCGCGGGGCCACACTGCTGCAGGGCCGTCATCGTCCAGGCGGGCCTCCGAACTGAATGACGCGATCCCGGTGGCGCTGAGAAGCAGGACGCAAGCGCTCGCCCAAGCGCTCAGACAGGGACAGTGGCACGAGGTCCTGGACCGCATGGCGCCGCAGTTGCTGGCCCGACTGCCGCCGTCGCACCCCTGTCGCCTGGGCGCTGTTGACGTGACTCTGGGCGATGGAACCCCCCTGTGCCTCAATCCCGCAAAGGAGGTGACAGGGTGGCGGGTGCACTGTGCACCGGGCATGGCCCTTATCGTCGTACCGCCCTTCCTTGGCAACCTGGCCCAGCAGACCTTCCAGGGGCCGGACGGCTATCTGCAGGCCCTGATGCAGGGAGACAGCGGGGGTGCAGTCAGCGGCACCGAGGTCCGACACCTGCTGGCCGACCTCATTGAAAGCCATCCCACCGTCTCCGCGCTGATGCTGGCGATCTTTGATCGCTGGCCGGAGCGTGACCCCGAGGTGATGCTGAGGTTTTGTCTGCACGGCGACACCTTGCAACGAGCCGGCCTTCAGCTCCTCGATCCCTCCCGCCCGGCGCGTGACCTGTCCCCGTCTGAGCTGTGGGACTGGCAGAGAAAACCCATCAGAACGCGCCTGGACGAAACCCCGATCGTGCGTGCAGGCATCAGTCTGGCGGACGTGCGGTGGCATTGCTCGCCGCTGCGCCTGTCCCGGTACGGCGTCGAGGCGCTCGTGCCCCCTTTGAGCTTCATCGCGCCCCACTGGAAGGAGCAGATCGCCGGTGTCAAGCTGCTGAAGCAGTCCTTCCCGCAGCTGCGTTATGAATTGGGGTCGATGTATCAGCTCTGCATGTATCTGCAGCTGACGCCTGAGGAGCTGATGAAAAACATCGATGCCAAGCTGTCCGACCGCGCGACTGACTACTGCGAGCGGATGACGCGGCAGGGCGTGCTGCTTCCCTCCCTTCCGAGCGCGGGCCTTCAGCCGTTGCCATCCTCCAGCCCCGTGACGGAACCGCCAGACACGGACCAGGGCCAGCCTTCATAGCCGTAAAGACGCAAGGCCGGCACACAGAGCGACAGGCTGAACGAGGCACCGTCGGCATTGCGGCGTGAATGAACCGTGCGGATCCATCCGCCGAGAGCGCGGGCGCGCTGCTCGAGGGAGTCCTGCGCGGTGGTGTCCCGTTCGGCGGTTGCGGTGAGCCCCTCGGGGGACGCCGCGGCCGCACCCTGCTGATCGGCGGTCACCACCAGGCGCAGGCCCCACCAACGCCAGATGAGCCGCGCCCGCACGGCCCCGGTGCGGGTGCCCGTGCCGGTACCGGTCACCCGCGCAAAGGCCTGTGCCAGCATGGCGTTGCCCAGCGCCTGCAATGCGGCCTTTGCATGGGGACGCAAAGGCCGTGAGGCGCCTTCGACCTCCATCAGGAAGTCGATCTTCTGCTCGGCGGCCCGCCGCTCGCCCAGCCTGGACCAGATCACCGCCACATCCTGCTGCTCAAGGCGCTGCGTATTGCGCAGGGCGCTGACCTGTTCCCGGCCCTGCAGGATCAGCTCATCCGCCCGGTTCAGCGCAGCTTCCATCAGAGGATGGTTCGGGTCTTCCGACCGCATCCGGTTCGCCACTTTCTGGAAGTGCAGCGTGAGCCCGTGCAGCCCCTGCAGCAGCGTGTCGTTGAGCTGCTGCGCGAGCTGCTCGCGTTCGTCCATGCGAATGCGCAGCCGGTCATGCTCGCGCCGCGCCAGCAGGCCCAGGCGCCAGCGCAGCACGGACGCCAGCAGCGCAGTCCCCGCCAACGCCAACAGCACCCGCATCCACAGCCTTTGCAGGAGGGTGGGCTGGAGGATGAAGCGCAGGGTTGCGGGGTGGGGCGAAGGCGGACCGTCGGCCAGCGAGGCCCGGACCTGCAGTTCGTGGCGGCCCGGTGGCAGGTGGCTGTAGGACAGGTCTCGCTGGCTGCCCAGCGGGCGCCAGTCGGTGTCCACCCCCATCAGGCGCGCCTCGAAGCGCACCCGCTCGGGGGCCCCCAGCGCCAGCGCGGTGAATCGTACCGAGACGGTCTGGGTCCCGGCAGGCAGCTCCAGATCGTCCCGGGCGTCCTGCCAGCGCTGGTCCGCCGCCACCGCCAGCCATTGCACCTCGGGGCCGGGCCTGGCAGCGGGCAGGCGATCCAGGTCCAGGGCCGCGATGCCCTCCAGCCCGGCGAACCAGAGCCGACCCGGTCCGCTGGCGACCACGCTGGCCTGCGGGCCCAGGGCCATGGCGGCGGCCGGGTAGCCGTCGCCGCTGTCGAAGACCTGCAGGGCCACTTCAGTCTGCGGGTCCGCGACCCACCGGCTCAGCGCATCGGCCGGCACACGGACCGCCCCGCGAACGCCGTTGAGCCAGAGGTCGCCCGCCGGCGTTTCCGTGGCGCCGGTGATGCCCCGCAGCGCTTCCGGCTGGGTGGACCGCAGGCTGCGGAAACGCCCCTGATGCAGCATCTGCAGGCCGCGGTCGCCGCCCACCAGCACGTATCGGCCGCTGTAGACATAGTTCACCGCGCCGACGGCCAGGCCTTGCCGGCTGTCATACAGCTGCGCGCCCTGCTCGTCATGGCGCATCAGGCGGTTGTTGGCATACCCGGTCCACACCGCCGTTGCGCCTTCCAGGGCAAAGGCGGTTGGCCGCTCGTCCTGCAGTCCGGGGAAGGGCAGCGTCTGCCAGGCGCCGTCCCGGAGCAGTTGCAGGCCCACCGATGGGAACAGCGCCCACAAGCCCTGCCGATTGCTGAGCAGCTGGGTGCAGGAGGGCGCTGTCGATGCCGCAGCGGGAGGCGCGACGGGGCGTGCCTGGGCGCCCCGGAGCTGCCACAGTCCTGTCGTGCTGCCCACCCATTCACGTCCTTCCCCGTCCCGATGCAAGGCGCGGATGCGTCCGCGGTCGCGGGACCATTCGAGGGGGCTGAAGCCCTGATGTTCATTCCACCGCCACAGCAGGCTGCCATGCTCGGCATCCACGGCGGACAGCAGCAGGTGTTGCCGCAAGGGGCCGCCGGGGTCCACCACGCGGTAGGACTGGAGCAGGAAGTTGGTGGCAGCGCTGGAGGGGGTGAAGCGGGCCAGCAGCGTGTCCCGAAAACGGTCGAGTCCGGACTGGGTGGCCACCCACAGGTTCCCCTCGCGGTCTTCGAGGGCGGTCATGCCGATGTCGCTGGTGAGGCCGTCGCGGCGGGTCCAGGATTCGGTGACCGGCGGCAGGTGCAGCGGGCGCCGGGCGGTGGTCCAGTCGACCGGCAACTGCGTGCGACAGAGGCCCGCGGGGCAGTAGGCGCTCCAGACATTGGCCTGATCGTCGATCCAGAGGGCGGAGGAGTCGGGTTGACGGACGGCAGGGCCGCTGGGCCGTTCGCTGCCGGGCAGTGGATGCAGTCCGTCTGCGGTGACCACCCAGCTGATGCCCCCAACGATGCGGATGGCCCGCCCCGCAGCGAGCCCGCGGACCCTTTCGACAAACTGTTGCCGCTCCGGGTCCAGCCTCCACCATCGATCGTCGGAGGCCAACCATAAGGCCCCGTTGGCGTCGGTGTGCAGCCCGGCGGGGGGTGTGGCGGGTGCCTGGAAAGAGGCGTCCGGATGACGCCACAGGCCTCCCTCGAAGACCAGCAGTTGCCCGGACACCACCGCCCAGGTCTGGCCACTCGCCGAGGTCGCCAGCTTGGTGGTCTGGAAGCTGGGGAGATCCGCAGGCAGGGGATAGACGGTCAGGTGCCCGCGCGGGTCGATGCGGGCAATGCCGCCGTCCAGCAGGCCGACCCACAGGTCTCCGTTGCTCGCGGCGGCCAGGGTGCTCACGGGACGGGCGCCGAACTCCGGATCTTCTGCGGCGACGAACTGCTCAAAGCGGACGCCGTCGAAGCGGTACAGGCCGGAGGTGCTGCCCAGCCAGAGCCAGCCGTCGGCGGTCTGGCTGATCTTGCGGATGCCGATGGGGGCGCCGTCGTTGGCGGTCCAGCGGCTGTGGTGCAGTTGCTCGAAGCTGCGATGCCGGTCCAGGGCGTAGGCGGGGAGGGTGCCCAGCCCCAGGACCAGAAACAGGACCAGGCGCAGGAACCTACCCAGCACCATGCCTATCCTTGTGCCCAGGAGAACGCCCGAGGAGGGGCCAAGCGATGGGCACAAAGACATCCTCAGGGATGGGCCGACCCTCAGCCACACCCAGGCCGTTCGAGGAAATGGAGCACTCAAGGCGACGACCAGTGGAGGGGGAGGCGGAAGGACTGCGCAGTGGATCTGCATCTTCGCCCTGGGCACCGCCGGGCGTCACTTCCCCATTCGAGGCATGCTGGCTGACAACTGCAGCCCGGTTGCCACGCCGTGTGCTACATCTGCGGGGCTTCGGTTCGCGGCCAATGAGGGTTGACACTCGCAAAGATCTTGTGATCCCGCCAGGCGCCGTTGATGAAGAGATAGTCGCGGCACAGGCCTTCCTCCTGGAAGCCCATGCGGGCCATCACCCGGAGGCTGGGCGCGTTGTCCGGACGCACCGCCACCTGGATGCGGTGCAACCGGACTGGCGGGCTGAAGAGTTCGCCCATCAGGCAGACCAGCGCCTCCTGCATGTAGCCGCGGCCTTGTTGCAGCGCATCGAGGTTGTAGCCAAGCCAGGCGTTCTGCGCGACGCCGCGCGAGACCATCGAGACCTGGCACTGGCCGATGATCTCGTCCGGCTGCTCATGACGGGCGAGCCAGTAGCGCCACATCTGTCCATTCGCGAAGGACAGGACCTCTGCGGCCAGTCGGGCCCGTGTCGCCTCCACCTCCAGAAAATCCGCCGACCGCGGCGGTTCCCACGGCGCGAAGTGCGCCAGGTTGCGGCGATGGAAGTCGCTGATGGCCGGCGCCAGCAGCGGATGGGACGCCCGCAGTGTCAACCGATCGGTGTTCAGCGTCGTGGCGGGGTTGCGGGTGTGGGGGCCGGCGGCCTCGAGGGAAGTCATGGTGTCAGGCGATCGTGCGGGTGAGCGTGCAGGTCAACGTGCCCGCAATGATGCCGCCAATCATGCAGGCGATCCGCGCACCTGCACCCGGATCCGCATCCGCATCCGCAAAGCGGCCCAGCGCACATTGCACCGCCCCTTCTTCCAGTGTCAGCCGACCGCGCCGCCGCCGCCCAGCGCTACATTGCCCTAGCCGCGGCCGCCGCCTTGACGACCGGGACCTACAAGCAGGAGACACAGCCATGCATGCCGGTCGATTCTTGTCCTGGTGTTCCGCCGTCTTCGCAGCCCTGGGGGTCGTGGCGGCGATGAGCTGGCCCGCCGCGGCCCAGGCCGCCACCACCACGCTGGTCGGGCAGGGCAGCAGCCGTTGCCTGGATGTCCAGGGCGGCAGCGGCTCCGCGCCGGGCGCGGCCATGATCATCTACGACTGCCATGGCGCCTCCAACCAGGTGTTCGAATTCACCGCCGCCGGCGAGATCCGGGTGATGAATGGCACGCGGTGCCTGGACGCCTATCAGCAAGGCACGGCGCTCGGGACCGTCGTGGTGGCCTACACCTGCAATGGCCAGGCCAATCAGAAATGGACCTACAACAACAATGGCACGATCACCGGCCGGCAGTCCGGTCTTTGCCTGGATGTCTACCGAGGGCTGACCGCGGCCAGCACCCCGGTCATCCTCTACACCTGTCGCGCCACCAGCAACCAGGTCTGGGTCCGCAACGACGGCGTGGTCATCGACACCCAGGCGCCGACGCCACCGACGCGACTGGCCGTCTCGAATCTGCAGTGCCGTTCCGCGACGCTCTCCTGGTCCGCCTCCACGGACAACATTGGCGTGGCCTTCTACGACGTCTATCACGACGGCCAGCAGATGACCACGGTGACCGGCAATACGCTGGCCACCACCTTGACGCTGAGCCCCGGCGCCAACTGGGGGCTCTACGTGAATGCCAGAGACGCGGCGGGCAATGTCTCCCAGGCCAGCGCCACCTTGCCGGTGAGCGTGCCGCAGTGCTCGTCGGACACCCAGCCGCCCACGGTCCCCGGCGGGCTGACGGCCTCCGCGACCGGCACCTCGGTCGCGCTGAAGTGGAATGCCGCGACTGACAATGTCGGCGTGGTGGCCTATGACCTCTATCGCAACGGCACGAAGATCGGCTCCACCGCGGCGCTGACCTACACCGAGAATGCGCTGGCGGCCAACACCACCTACCGTTATGCCGTCGCCGCGCGGGATGCGCAGAACAATGCCTCGACCCGCTCCACCGAGGTGAGCGTGACCACCGGCGGCAGTTGCAGCAGCGCCGTCTGCTCGGTGACGCAGGTCAGCACCGAGACCGACCTCCCCTGGGGCATGCTGGCCCTGCCGGACGGCCAACTGCTCTACACGCGCCGGGACGTGCGGGACGTGGTGCGGCTGAATCCCACAACGGGGGTGAAGACCTCCATCGGCGCCCTGCCCAATGCCGCCGGCACGGACGGTGAAGGCGGTGCGATGGGCCTGGCCGCCGCGCCGGGCTTCCCCACCACCGACAACTGGCTCTACATCATGTACACGACACCCACCGACAACCGGGTGGTGCGGGTGAGGTATGTGAACAGCACACTGGACCTGTCGTCCCTGCAGGTGCTGCTCAGCGGCATCGCCCGCAACAAGTACCACAACGGCGGACGACTGCGCTATGGCCCCGACGGCAAGCTCTATGTGGCCACGGGCGATGCCCAGAACGGCGACTTTGCCCAGAACACCAGCCACCTCAGCGGCAAGGTGCTGCGGATGAATGTCGATGGCACGACCCCTTCCGACAATCCCTTCGGCAACCTGGTCTGGAGTTATGGGCACCGCAATCCGCAAGGGCTGGCCTTCGATGCGCAGGGTCGGCTGTGGGAGCAGGAATTCGGCGACAGCACCATGGACGAGACCAATCTCATCCAGAAGGGCGGCAATTACGGCTGGCCGATCTGCGAGGGCACGCTCTCCCGCAGCGGCACCGGCTGTGCGACGGCGGGCTTCATTGCGCCGAAGCGGACCTATCCGGTGGCGGATGGCTCGTGCAGTGGCATCGCCATCGTGCGGCAGGCGCTGTATGTGGCCTGCCAGCGTGGGGAACGTGTCTATCGGCACGAGATCAGTGGCGACAGCCTGATCAATACGCAGGAACTGTTCCGGGGCACCTATGGCCGGATCAAGACCGTGGAGCCTTCGATTGACGGGAACCTCTGGCTCTCCACCACCAATGGCGGAGACAAGGACAATATCGCCAACAATAGCAACAACAAGATCATCAAAATCAACCTGGGGCCCTGAGCGGTCCGTGCCGCTGCGACCCGAGACAACGTGGCGGCATCGACCCCAGCCCCTCAGCCAACGAGGGTGGCATGCGAGAGCAAGAGCAAGAGCAAGAGCGTGGATGGCGGTGGTGGTTGTGTCTGGCCGTCCTGGCGGGGGTCATCGGGTTGCATCTCCCGTTTGTGATGTCGGATGCGGAGGCGAGCCTGGGATTCAGCCGCGGGCCGTGGACCGATGAAGGTCTCTACACCGCGCAGGTGCGCAATGCCATGCGCACGGGGACGCTGGACCTGGCCGAGTCCGACGGCGTCATCAAGGAGCCGCTGTATGCCCTGCTGTCCTGGGGCGTGCTCAAGGGCGTCGGGGACTCGATGACGGTGATGCGTCTGACGATGCTGGGCCTGAGCACGCTGCTGCTGGCGGTCGTGGCGTCCGGACGCTCGACGCTGGGCCGCGCGGTGCTGGTCGGGCTGCCGGTGCTGGCGCTGTCGTATTACCCCTTCCATTACGCGCATCTGGCGCTGGTGGAGATGACGGCGGCATTCCTGGTCGTCGGCGCCTTATGGGCGGTGCACCAGCGGCTGCTGGGAGCGGGGCGATGGACCTGGGCGCTGTCGGCCGTGCTGATCTTTGTGGCCTATGGCATGAAGGTCCAGTTCGTGTATGCGGCCGTCATTGCGCCGGTGGCCTTTGTGCTGGCCTGGATCCTCAATCCGGATGAATGGCGCACGGGGTGGCGTGCGGCACTGGCCAATGTCGTCGGGTCGAGCGTGGCCGCCGCGGTCATGGCGGGGGTGTTTGCCGTGGGCTGGTACTGGCCCAACCGCGTGCTGATGAAGTTCGTGCTGGGCTCGCAGAGCTCGCGAGGGTCGTCGTCCCTGTCCCAGTTGCTGCACAGCCTGGCCGACAACCTGCATACGCTGGCGACGGACCGGCGGCTGTGGGCTGTGTGGCTGCTGGTGCTGGTGGGGCTGGCTGCGGCAGCCGTGGCATGGCGTGCCGTGCGGGTGAACAAGGCCCAGCAGCGGCAGTGGGTGGCCCTGATGGCTCCGCCCGCGGCCTGGGTGCTGATTGAACTGCACAAGCTGACCCTGAGTTATCTGCCCAGTCGGTACTTCCTGTCGCTGGTGATGGCATTGGGGCTGCTGGGAGCGGCAGGACTGTGTGCGGCGTGGATGTGGGTGGAGCGCAATCCCGCGCGTGCAAAGCGCAATGCTTCCGTGTCATGGCGACATGCCGTCGTGGCGGCGCTGGTGGTGGTGCTGGGCCTGGACGCGCGGGATTACGCGAAAGCCTACGAGCGACGCAGTTACGCCATCCGGGACACCCAGCGCAGGCTGGCGGCCGAGGAGCGGTGGAATGACCAACTGGTGATCGGTCCCTGGGCGTCCACCTTGTTCTGGGGCTCCGGCGCCATTACCAAGCCGGTGTGGAAGGGCTACTTCAATGACGGGGACGTGCTGCGCAGCCTCAAGCCCGCAGCCATCCTGAGCGAGCCGGATCAAGGCGATTCGGACGGCGCCTACCAGGCCGCCGGCCTCACACTGCAGCAGCCCCCGCTGTGGTCGGTGACGGTGCGGGACTGGACGGTGAATGTGCATGCCCCGGCGGCGGCGCCGTGAGGGGTTGAAGCGGCATTGCGCGGGACGCGGCGGGCGCGTGAGGGCAGGGCACCGATGCATGCGGCGCCATGCCGTCAGGGACCTCGAACCGGGAGGGCGTTGGCAGCAGAGCGCCCAGTTGCCCGCGCACTTGAAGCAGCCGGGCGTCGTCGGCTGAAGCGTCATCGCAGGTGTCGTTGATGCAGAAAAATGACCATTCGCCGAAGCGCTCGGCCAGACGTTCAAAGCACTGAGGCGCCTCTTCCGCCCCGGTGGCGATGTAGAGGTGGTCTCGTGTGACCGGGGCCGCAAGGCCGGTGTGGATCATCCAGCGCAAGACCAGGTCGGACACGATGGGCGGCACGCGCCAGGACCGGAAGGGGGTCGAACGCACCTGCTGAAAGAGCTCGGGGGCGCGCCGTTCCAGTTCGAACATCGCGCTTCTCAGCAGGGGACGCGGTGCATGGGCGCACAGACGCGGGTCGTGCTGGTAATCGGGAGATTGCGCGCGCAGCCAGCGCCGTGACAGGGCCGCGGCATTGACCAGGGCCGTTTCCGTGGGGACAGGCGCGTCGGGGATGTCGCTCGGCGCCGCCTCCATGGCAATGGAGAGTGGCGTGCCGAACCACTCAGCCGGGTCGACCGGAGCGCCGAAGAAGATGTCGTCATTCAGGTAGAAGAAGCGCTCGGACAGACCCGGAATCCGGTGGATGTACGACTCGATATGGCCGGAGTCGAAGACGGGCAGGTCGCTGCCGGTCATGAGGTCTTGATGATCAACGACCGTGATGCCGGGATCATGGCTCAGCCAGGCGGGCGCCTGACCGTCGGTGACGATGTAGACCTGCCCATGGTCCGGAAAGAACCGCTCCAGCGCGCGAAGGTTGAATCGCAGTTCTTCGTTGTCGCGGAACCGGCCCAGCACGTTGCCATAAGCGGCGAGGTCGCCGGCATGGCGACTGGCCCAGGCGGCATAGGCCTGCTGCCTTTTGACCTGCCAGAGCGGGTCGGACCCGTCCACCCACAAATAGACGATGTCGATCGGGCCGCCGTGCCGGTGAGAGTGATCGATTCGCCGCCCGTTCCACGCTTGGGGGTCCATGTCCAGCCGCTGCTCCGAAAGGTTCGACAGTGGCAAAGCCGGTTGGCTTGCCGCCTGGAGCGGGTCATCGCCGCTGCCTTCGGCTCAGTGGCTGGAGAGGATCTTCGGTTCTGGCGTGCGGCGCTTCGATGCCCGCTTACTTGGTGTTGGCGTTCACGATGCCCTTGAAGTCATAGGGCACCACGATCGTGTTCACCTTGCCGGCCGCGATGCCTTCGGCAATCTTGAGCTGCGCCTGCGCGTTCATGTATTCGATCGCCTTGCTGTTGGCATTCAGCGCGGCAATGCGCTCGGCTTCCTTCTTGGCGGTTTCCACCTCGATCTCCTTGGCGCGCAGGGCATTTTGGGCGGTCACGACCGCATTGGCGGAGGCGATGATGTCGTCCGCCGGCAGCACGTTGCGCACCTGCACGAGCGACACGGAGAGCGAGGACGCCAAGCCTTCCGAGGTCAGCGTTTCCGTGACGATGCGCTTGATCTCGGCCTCGATCTTCTGCCGGTTGTCGGCCACGGACAGCGCCTTGTATTCCCGCACTGCCTTGTAGGCGGCGTTGTTGGCGACGGTGTTCATGTAGCCGTGCATCAGGTACCAGTCCTTGGCGGCGCTGTCGTAGGTATGGAAGCTGCGGCTCTTGGTGGTCCAGAGATCGGAGACGGACGACGGGTTCACCGAGTAGACCAGGGTCATGTCGAAGTCCTTGAGCGTGCTGTTGTCAGCCGTCAGGGGGTTCTTGTTTTCGAGGACCACGGCGATGTCGCGCACCGGGAAGGTGAGCACATCTCCGAAGAGCGTCTGGTTGAAGCTGCCCGGCAGCAGCTCGGCGCCGCTGATCTGCTTGTCGACGCCCACGCGCAGGCCGACTTCCCCGGTCTCGATGCGGGTGCAGGCGGTGGTGAGCGCGGCCAGCGTGAGCAGCGCGACGGTCGTGGTGATGGAACGGGGCTTGAATGGGGACATGGTTCCCTCCTCCTCAGAACAGTTGGACGATGAGCGTGGCCAGACCGAGGGCCATGGCGGCCCCCAGTGCGAGCCATCGGGACAGCCGCAGCCAGGCGAAGGCTTGCTGGCGGCTGAGGGATCTCACCCACAAGGTCAGCCCGACACAGGCGGCCCAGATCAGGAACAGCACCAACCAGGCACGTAAAAGCGCCATCTCCTCACTCCTTGATGTCAGTCACGCTGTCCGGAGTCTTGGATGCTCCGGGTTCAGCGGGGCGGAGCTTAGCGGGATGGGCAGGGGTGGGGTAGCACCACGAAGGAGGGGAAACGGGGAGGGGGAAACGAAAAAACCGCCCGAAGGCGGTTTTTCAAAAGGACAACCGCCCCAAGGCGGTTGCTTGCTGAATAAGGTGACGAGCCTTACCCCCGGCACTGGTTACAACGGTTAGGGCTGCTTGGTTCCCCATCTGACCCGGTTGGCCGCGCTTCCATGCGAGGAGGCCCGTCAGGGACGCATTGTACGCGAGTGTGGAGACCCTACCGGAAAGCCAGAACATGATCTGCATCACATCCTTCGCACGTCCGTCCGTGGGCACCTTCACGCACCACCGCCGGATGTGCTTAGAATGCGTCACGGACCTTGCGCTTTCCGCGCGAACGTCCACCGCCGATTTACCAACTACTTGCGGGCGGTCAACAAGTACGGCTAAAGCGTTGCGGCTCCGATGATGCCCCCGGGCCGGCAAACGCCGGTGATTCTGTGGGCTCTCGGAGTTTTTTCATGTCTGCTCGCCTCGCACAGTTCGACGCTCTGCTGTCCCGCCGCCGTGCGGCCCGGCCCCTGAACGTCGCCCAGCCCGCCGTCCGCGTCCTGCGCGACCCCTGGGGCGAACCGGTGGCCGAGTTCCAGCACACCCCTTCGGATCTGGACCTGCTCAAGGCCGCTCATCGCCTGCATGGGGATGACTGGATCGGGGTCCTTGCCGATGAATCCCGCAGCCGCGGTCTGACCGCCGCCTGGCGTCTGGCCCTGTTGCGCGCCGACCGTCATGGCCAGCCCCGCCTGTCGGCGCAGGCCGGCCCCCAATGGCTCAGTGCGGCGTCGCAAGGTCGGCCGGGCGTGCGTCCAACGGCGCTGCGTCGGGAGCTCTGCGCGCTGGCCGTCCAGCAGCTGTGGGCGACCGGTTGGCGTCTGGTGGGGTGAGCGAGCGTCGCGACGAAGACCGACGGTTCAAGCGCGTGGCTTGGCCGGCTACAAGCCCAACGCCACGTCCCGCGTGACGGACACTGCCACCACATACGCCAAGGCCATCAGCGCCACCAGGTATTCGAGGACGCGAAATTCCCCGCGCCCCAGCGCGAAGTGCCCGCTCGTGAAGTAGACCGCCAGCGCGATGAACTTGCCCACCATCCATGGTTCCGTGGTCGGGTCGTGGTGCAAGGCGCCCCACAGGCTCAGGCCGGACACCACGATCAGCACATGGCTGCTGAACACCAGCGTGCGCAGCCGCGCATCCATCACCCAGACCGCGCCGAACTGATGCGCCAGCCCGCGCACGACAAACAGGACCACGCTGCACCAGCCCAGCAGTGCATGCATCTTGACCATCGGCAGGTAGAACCAGTCCATGGAGGGTGAGCTTCGCCACCGCACCTGCCAAAGTCAATCCGTCGGAGCAGGGGGGAGATGCCCCCCGTGCCATCAGCGCAGCTGCAGGTCGTCGTCGCCAAAGCGGATGTTCAGCGGCTCGATCAGCAACTGCTTCTCGCCCGCTTCCACCGCTCCCGCCACCCAGGCGTCAATGCCGCAGGCCTTGGAGATCTCCACCACCTTCGCCGCCTGGTCCGCTTTCACGAACAGCGCAAAACCCGCGCCCATGTTGAGCGTGGAATAGGCTTCGCGGTCGTCCTGCTGCGCATGCTGCTGGATGAACTTCAGCACCGGCGTCACCGGCGGCACGGTGTGGATGCGGTAAGTGAACTTGCCAGGGTGACGCAGCAGCTTGCGCCAGCCGTGACCGGTGATGTTGGCGCAGTAGTGCGGCGTGATGCCGGCCTTGTACAGGGCCTCGGTCACCGGGGAATAGAGCGTGGTCGGGGCCAGCAGGGCGTCGCCGTAGGTCAGGCCGGGCTGCACCTCGGTCAGGTAGCCCTGCGGCAGGCGCTCGATCAGCTTGCGGGCCAGGCTCAGGCCGTTGGCATGGATGCCGCTGGAGGCCAGCAGGACGATGGCGTCGCCGTCGGCCAGCTTGTCGCCCACCGACAGGCGTTCCTTCGGATTGATCAGACCGGTGCAGGAGGCCGCCAGGTCGATGCGGCCCGCTTCCACGATGCCCGCCAGCGCCGGCGTCTCACCGCCGCCCCAGGCCACCTGGCAGGTGTCGCAGGCCTTTTTCCAGCCGGCCACCAGGGCTTGCGCCCGCTGGGCGTCGCCGAACCAGTCCGATCCGCCAGCCGCCCAGTAGGCCTGCACCACCAGCGGCGTGGCGCCGACGGTGATCAGGTCGTTCACCGCCATGGCGATGGTGTCCTGCGCGATGCCGTCGTAGTAGCTCTTGCCGGTGAGGGTGGCCATTTCGTCGGCCACCAGGGCCTTGGAGCCCAGGCATTCGACGATGGAGGCGATGTAGAACGGACCCACGTCCACCACGTAGGCGGACTCTCCGCGCGAGGCCTTGACCTCGGTGAAGCCATGCGCCGACAGGTGCCCGGCGGTGGCAGCCGCCGCGCGCTGGGCGCTGACCTTGAGCGGATCGATCAGGTCGTAATTGACACCGGCCTGCTCATAGCTCAGGGTGCCGGAGGAGGAATCTTGGGGGGCGTGGGTGCTCATGGGCGGGGATTATCCTTCACCTCTACTGACAAACCCTGGTCAACCCTTCGACCGGTCCCGCCGGCGGGTCGGGCGCCCCCCGTAGAATGCCGCGCCATGAGTTACCAGGTCCTCGCACGCAAGTACCGCTCCCGTACCTTCGAGGAGCTGATGGGTCAGGAGCATGTGGTGCAGGCCCTGGCCAATGCACTCACACAGCAGCGGCTGCACCATGCCTATCTGTTCACCGGCACCCGGGGGGTGGGGAAGACGTCCGTCTCCCGCATCCTGGCCAAGAGCCTGAACTGCATCGGCCCGGACGGGCAGGGCGGCATCACCGCCCACCCGTGCGGCGTCTGCGATGCCTGCCGGGACATCGATGCCGGCCGCTTCGTGGACTATGTGGAGCTGGACGCCGCCTCCAACCGCGGTGTGGAGGAAATCTCCCAGCTGCTGGACCAGTCGGTCTACAAGCCGGTGGTCGGGCGCTTCAAGGTCTACATGATCGACGAAGTGCACATGCTCTCGAACACCGCGTTCAACGCGATGCTCAAGACGCTGGAAGAACCGCCGGAATACCTCAAATTCGTGCTGGCGACGACCGACCCGCAAAAGGTGCCGGTGACGGTGCTGTCGCGCTGCCTGCAATTCAATCTGCGACCCATGGCGCCGCAGACGGTGCTGGAGCATCTGACCAAGGTGCTGACCATCGAGCAGGTGCCGGCCGAGCCCGGCGCCTTGCGGCTGCTGGCCCGTGCGGCCCGTGGATCGATGCGGGATGCGCTGTCGCTGACCGATCAGGCCATCGCCTTTGGTTCCGGCGAACTGAAGGAAACCGGTGTGCGCCAGATGCTGGGCAGCGTGGACCGCGGCCATGTGCTGGGCATCCTGCAGGCACTGGTGGCGGGCGACGGCGTGGCGCTGGTGGGGGCCTCGGACCGGCTGCGGGACATGGGCCTGTCGGCCGGTGGCACGCTGGAAGATCTGGCGGTGGCCTTGCAACATCTGGCGGTGGCGCAGGCTGCGCCGGGCGCTCTGGATGCGTCTGACCCGGACCTGGCCGAACTGCTGCCGCTGGCGACCCAGTTGCCGGCGGATGAGATCCAGCTGATGTACAGCATGGCGCTGCATGGCCGTCAGGAGCTGCCGCTGGCGCCCGATGAGTATGCGGGGCTGACGATGGTGCTGCTGCGCATGATGGCCTTCCGGCCGGAAGGCGGTGGGCCGCGTGGCGGCGGCGCGCCGAACGGGGGCGGCGGTGCCGCTGGCATGGGCGGTGCAGGGGCTGGCAGCATCGGTGCTGGCGCTGGTGGGGCTGCTGCGGGTGACGCGTCAGTCGGCGGTGCAACGGCTGGCAGTGCGCCGGCTGGTGGTGCTGCCACTGTCGGCGCGTCGGCCGGGGCCGCTACCGCGCATGGATCTGCCCTCAGAGGCGCTCCGGCAGCGGTCGCAGGCGCGGCGACGCCGGCCAATCAGGCCGCGACCCCGTCTGCAACGGAGGCAGCCGACGGGGCAAGTCCCGCCACCGTGCCAAGCGCAGCAACCACGTCGGCACCGAGCATCGCCGTGGTCCCATCATCCGATGGACGCGAAGCATCCGATGCGTCGAAGGCAGGCAGTGCGGGAAGTGCAGGCAATTCAGGCCATGCAGCTGATGCAGCCGATGCCGTCCCAGCATCAGCTACGCCCACGCAGGCTGCTGATGGCGACTCGCACCCTCAGCGACAGGCCACTGCACAGGCCGCGCCAGACGCGACTGCACAGTCGACCCCACACGCGACCCCACAGGCCACCGACGCGGACGCCTCCACCCACTCGAGCGCGTCCAGCAAATCTGGCGATGAGCGCGGCGCTCAAGCGCATCGTGAAGCACCGCCATGGGATGCTGCGTCGTCAGACCCTGACTTCGCGGCGTCCACGCACCCCGGTGCAACGGTCCGTTCGGAGGCACCGAGCGAGGGCTCGTCGTCCAGCGCCGTGTCGGTCAAGTCTTCCGCCGAGGCTCCTGCCCCAGCAGCGACATCGGCCTGCGCCCAGCGCTCCGCATCGACTGCAAGGGATGCAGCGGTAGCAGCGGATGCAGTGGCGCCCGCAGTCGCATTGGCAACTGCAGCGACGACGCCAGCAAACGCCCCCGCGCCTTCAGCCCCCGCTGCCCGCAGCACCGGCCAGCTCCGCGCGGCCCCCGCTGGCGCCCCGGCCACCCGCTTCAGCGACCGGCTGCGCCCTCGCGCTGCCCCGGTCCAGGCCGAGCCGTCTGAGCCGGCGGAGCCGCCCGAGGACCTGTCTCCCCCGCACGACGACGATGGCGCTCCGCCCTGGCTGGATGTGCCGCCGCCCTCCGACGAGGAAATGAGCGTCGGCCCGTCCATGCTGGACGGTGACCTCGCCGACCTGGACCCGGCCGCCGCCCAAGGCGCTGGCAGCGGAAATGGCAGCAACAGCGGAAATGGCGGAGACGGCATCTACCTCTCCACCGCCGTGGAGGAAGTGACCCTCGTCCCGACCGCCTTCGGTGAACGCTGGGCCAGTCTCGTGCCCCAGCTGGGCCTGAACGCCCTTGCGCGCGAACTGGCGCTGCAAGCCGAATGCGTCGCCATCGACGACCAGGCGTCGCCACAGCGCTGGCGTTTCCGGGTGGAACGCGAGTCCCTGCGCCAGCCGGCGCTGCAGGACAAGCTCCAGGCTGCACTCTCTGCCCACCTGGATGTGCCCGTCCAATTGGACATTGAGGCGGGCCGCGCCACCGACTCCCCGGCGCTGCGCGATACCATGGCGACCCGGGCGCGTCAGCGTCGCGCCGAAACGATCATTCTCGAAGACCCCGAGGTCCAGCAGTTGTTGTCGCAGTTCAAGACCGCGCGCATTCTGCCGGGGTCCATCAAACCTCTCTGAACCGACAAGGATCACCATCATGATGAAGGGTCAACTCGCAGGCCTGATGAAGCAGGCCCAGGCGATGCAGGACAACCTCAAGCGCGCCCAGGAAGAACTCGGCAATATCGAGGTGGAAGGCCAGTCCGGCGCCGGTCTGGTGAAGGTCACCATGACCTGCAAGCATGACGTCAAGCGCGTCGCCATCGACCCCAGCCTGCTGTCCGACGACAAGGACATGCTGGAAGACCTGGTCGCTGCCGCCTTCAACGACGCCGTGCGCCGCGCCGAAGAAGTCAGCCAGGAAAAGATGAGCAAGCTGACCGCCGGCATGCCCCTGCCTCCCGGCATGAAGTTCCCGTTCTGAACGGACGCGGGTGAACGCACTCGACCATCTGATCGAAGCCCTGCGGCGGCTGCCCGGGGTGGGCCAGAAATCGGCCCAGCGCATGGCCTATCACCTGCTGCAGCATGACCGTGCCGGGGCCGACGCCCTGGCCCGGGCCCTGCAGGAGGCGGCGCGCCATGTGCGCCACTGCGAGCGCTGCCACACCTTCAGCGAGACGGCGCTGTGCAAGATCTGCCAGGACACCAAGCGGGATGCCCGCCTGCTGTGCGTGGTGGAGTCGCCGGCGGACCAGGCTGCGATGGAACGCACCGCGTCCTACCACGGCTACTACTTCGTCCTGCAAGGGCGCCTGAGTCCGCTGGACGGCATCAGCACCCGCGAAATCGGCGTGGCGCCGCTGCTGGAGCGGGCCACCGATGGTCAGGTGGAAGAGGTGATTCTGGCCACCAGCTTCACCGCAGAAGGCGAGGCGACGGCCCATGTGCTGGCCGAGGCCCTCAAGGCCCGCGGCCTGCGTAGCACCCGGCTGGCGCGGGGCGTTCCGGTGGGCAGTGAGCTGGAATATGTCGACCTGGGCACCATCGCCCATGCCTTGGTGGATCGGAGACCTTCATGACGGTGGCCAACTATTGCATGATCGTTGCAGCGCTGCTGCCGGTTGTGTGCGCAGCGCTGGCGAAGTCCCGCGGCTACGGCAAGCGTCGCCGTGAGGGCGGCTTCGACAACCACGACCCCCGCAGCTGGCTCAGCCGTCAGACCGGCTGGCAGGCCCGCGCCAATGCGGCGCAGGCCAATGGCTTCGAGGCCCTGCCGCTGTTTTTCGCCGGGGTGCTGGCGGCGCAGCAGATGCATCTGGATCAGGGCCGCATCGACCTGCTGGCGGTGAGCTTCGTCGTGCTGCGGGTGGTGTTCATCGGGCTGTATCTGGCGGACCTTGCGTCGCTGCGCAGCCTGGTGTGGGTGCTGGGTGTGGCGACGTCCATAGCGTTGTTCTTCGCCTGAAGCGGCACCCGGCCGCCTGAAATAACAATGGCGCTCCTCGGAGCGCCATTTTTTTATCTCGCCAGCGGTCTTCGGGAAGACCGCCTCCACACGCGTGGTATCGACAGGCCTCAGCGCAGCGTCGTGGTGGACGGTGTCTTGGCCGTCGCCACATTGCCGCCGCCGTTGCGGTTGCTGGTGGCCACCCGCGCCGTGCGGGCCTTGCTGTTGCTGGCATTGCGCGGGCTCTTGGCTGCCACCTTGGTCGGCGTGCGCGTGGCCGTGGCGCGGACGGCCGGCTTGGCGCGGCCCTTGGCCGGTTCCGCCTCCGCCACCACCTGCTGGTTCTCACGCAGATACACCACCACCGCCTGGCCTGGCTTGAAGGTGGCCTTGGTGCTCACCCGGTTCCACTGGGCCACCTGCGTGGTGCTGATGCGATACCGGCGCGCCACGCTGGCCACGGTCTCGCCCTTGCCGGCCTTCAGCGACACGCGCCGCAGCGGCGGCACATCCGGGGCGAACATGATGCTGGCGTTGTCGGCCAGATGCTCGGACACGTCCTTGTCGCGCGAGGCATTGCGCGGCACCAGCAGCGTCGAGCCCTGCTTGACCAGCATGCGGGCCGGAATGCGGTTGATCTCGCGCAGGCCCGCCTCGCTCATGCCCACCTGCTTGGCGGCATCGGCCGGCTTCATGGTGCGCGGCACCACCCAGGCAGTCCAGGTGGCCAGCGGGCCGCGGTGTTTTTCCAGGTTGGTGACGAAGGTGCTGGCGTTGTCGTAGGGCAGCAGGATTTGTCCGCTGCTGGCCGCCAGGATCACCGGCTTGTTCATCTGCGGATTGAACTGGCGGAAGGTCTCCTCATCCAGCGAGGCCAGTTGGGCCGCCAGCGCCACGTCGATGTCCCGGTCGATGTTGACCGACAGGAAGTACGGGTGGTTGGACACCGCCGGCAGTTCCAGTCCGAAGGTCTCCGGATGCATCACGATGTTCTTGATGGCCTGCAGCTTGGGCAGGTAGTAGCGGGTTTCATCCGGCATGCGGATGTTGTCGTAGTCCGCCGGCAGGCCCAGCTTCTGGTTGCGGGCCACTGCACGGGACACATTGCCCTGGCCCCAGTTGTAGGCGGCCAGCGCCAGTTGCCAGTCGCCGTCGAACATCTTGTTCAGGCGCTGCAGATAGTCCAGCGCGGCACGGGTGGAGGCCAGTACGTCGCGGCGGTCGTCGCGGAAGATGTTCTGTTTGAGGTCGAAGTCCCGGCCGGTCGCGGGCATGAACTGCCACATGCCCACTGCCTTGGCCGTGGATTGGGCATCCGCGCGGAAGGCGCTCTCGACGAAGGGCAGCAGGGCCAGTTCCATCGGCATGCCGCGCTTTTCCACTTCCTCCACCACGTGATAGAGGTACAGGCTGCCGCGGCCGGTCATGCGGGCGACGTAGTCGGGACGGGTGCTGTACCAGTCTTCCGCCTTGCGCACCAGGTCGTTGTCCAGCTCGGGCATGGCCATGCCGGCGCGGATGCGGGACCACAGGTCAACATGGGTCTTGGGCGCATCCAGGTCCACCTTCTGACCCGGGTTGAGGTTGTCTTCCAGCAGCACGTCCAGTTTGTCTTCGGGCGCGGCGGCGCCGGAAGCGGCTGCCGCTGCGGCCACCGAGGTCTTGGGCATCTGCGGGGCATCCATGCCGGCCGGGGTCGCGGCAGAGGCCGCGGCTTCCGCAGCCAGAGGGCTGGCCGGCGTCGTACCCGCAGCCCCGGATGGCGTGCCGCGCGGCACGCCGGCGCAAGCGGCCAAGGTGAGGGACACCAGCGCCGCGATCAGCGTCAGCGCCGGACGTGAACGCGGAGCCTCCAGACGGCGGCGCTGGGAGACGGGTGCTGCTGCGCTGTAGGAGCCGGGGGCGCCGTCCTGGATCGTGGAGGCACTGGACAGCGAGTGGAGCAGGCGGAAATAGGCGGGGAGTCGATTCATCGGAATTCGTTCTTCCATTGGCGCAGAGCGGCAAGCACCGATGCGGGTTCAGGGCCGACGCGCGGATCGAAGTGTTGCGCCGACTGCCGGACCTCGGTCTGGCTGCAACGCAGGAATGGGTTGATCTGCAACTCCAGGGACAGGGTGGAGGGCAGGGTGGGGCGATGGTGGGCTCGCTCGGACTGGCACCAGGCCTCGTGCTGGACGATGGCCTCGTTGCCGGGCTCGACCGCACGGGCGAATCGCAGGTTGGACAGGGTGTACTCGTGGGCGCAGCACACGCGGGTTTCGCCCGGGAGCGCCGCCAGCCGGCTCAAGGAGTCGTACATCTGCGACGCCGTGCCTTCGAACAGGCGGCCGCAGCCGGCGGAGAACAGGGTGTCCCCGCAGAACAGAATGGGGGTGCGCAGCGGGCCTTGCGAGGTCGCCGGCAGGTAGAACGCGATGTGGCCGGCGGTGTGACCCGGCACGTCCAACACTTCGACCGCTTGTCCTAACCACTCGAAGTGGTCGTTGCCCTGCATGGGTTGGACGGGGACTGGCATCTTTTCGTGGGCGGGGCCCCAGACCTGACCGGTCGGCGCCAGGATTTCCATCAGTTCAGACAGGCCGCCGACATGATCGCCATGGTGGTGCGTCACTAGAATGCCCTGAAGCTCAAGTCCCCGGGCGGTCAGCGCCTCCTTCACCGGAGAGGCTTCGCCCGGGTCCACGACAAGCGCCTGGCTGCCGTTGTGCAGCAGCCAGATGTAGTTGTCGGTGAAGGCAGGAAGGGCAATCAGTTCCATGCGGTCCAAGCAATGACGAAAGCGAGCCAGGACGATGACCCGGCGCCGATTGTAGAGTCGGTGCTGCCCGCTCCCGGGCTGGCAGCCGAGGAGCTGGCGGCGTGGTTACGCACGCCCCCCGGCCAGTACCTGCTGGCCTGGGAGCAATCCTTCATCGACACCGCAGTGGTCGACCTGTTTGGTTTCCATGCGATGCAGTTGGGGCTTCCCCAGCTGGAAGGCTTGCGGGCGAACCGCATGCCGCAACGCTGGCTGGTGATGGATCATGTTCCAGCGCCTCTTTCAGCCCATCCTTCAGCCCATCTTTCAACGTCCGACCCGGTAGAGGCCTCCGGGCTGCCGGACAGCCGCATCATGCCCTTGCATGTGCTGCCGGAGCCCCGGGCTTTGCCGGCACCCTCCGCGGCTGCCCTGTATTGTGAGTTCGATGCGCTGCCATTTGAAGCGAACAGCCTCGATCTTGTCGTTCTTCCGCACACGCTGGAGCTCACCGGCAATCCGCATCGGGTGCTGCGGGAAGTGGAGCGCGTGCTGCGTCCGGAGGGAAGGGTGGTCATTCTGGGGCTGAATCCGGCCAGTCTCTGGGCGCTCAGGCAGAATCTGGCCCGGGTGAATGGGCGCATGTTCCAGCGCACCCACCATGGAGACACCCGGCCGCCGCGTCTGTTCCTGCCGGATGAAGGCGAGTACATCGGCTACTGGCGTCTGCGGGACTGGCTCCGCTTGCTGTCATTTGAGGTCGAACGCGCCGCGTTTGGTTGCTATCGGCCGCCATTGGTCAGTCAGGCCTGGCTGGACCGCTGGCAATGGATCGAAAAGCCGGGTGGCAAGTGGTGGACGGTGCTGGGGGCGCTGTATGGCGTGGTGGCGGTGAAGCGGGTGCATGGCATGCGGCTGATCGGCCTGGCCCGCAAGAAAACCCGCGCAGCGAAGGCGGCGCCTGCGGTGGCCTTGAACCAGCAGCCCCATCGGCGGATGAAGTGAGCCCGACCGGGCCCGATTATTTGAAGTGCAGAATCAGACCACCATGACCGAAGTTTCCGCGCCTGCGGCGCCCCGCATCAGCAAACCGAGCGTTGTCATCTATACCGACGGCGCCTGCAAGGGCAATCCCGGCCCGGGAGGGTGGGGCGCCTGGTTGAGCAGCGGCGGGCATGAGAAAGAGCTCTGCGGCGGCGAGGCCAACACCACCAACAACCGCATGGAGCTGACGGCCGTCATCGAGGCCCTGACCTCGCTCAAGCGCAGCTGCAACATCGTCATCTACACCGACAGCGAATATGTTCGCAAAGGCATGACGGAATGGATCAGCGGCTGGCAGCGCCGGGGCTGGAAAACGGCGGATGGCAAGCCGGTCAAGAATGCCGAGCTCTGGCAGCGGCTCGATGCCCTGCGCAAGCTGCATCAGGTGGAATGGCGCTGGGTGAAGGGCCATGCCGGCGACCCCGGCAATGAACGCGCAGACGCCCTGGCCAACAAGGGCGTGACGATGGCGGGGCGCTGACATGGACAACCGGCCGCTGATCGACTGGCATTCGATGTTCATGGGCGTGGCCCTGCTGGCCAGTGCCCGGTCCAAGGACAGCCGCAAGCGCAATGGCGCCTGTATTGCCAGCGCGGACTACAAGATCGTCGGGGTGGGCTACAACGGCCTGCCGCGTGGCTGTGACGACAACGACCCCACCTACTGGCAGGACGACGACAACGACCCGCTGCACTCCCGTCACAGCTACATCGTGCATGCGGAGGTCAATGCCATCCTCAACTGCGTGGTGCTGCCGCTGACCGGAAGCACCATCTACACGACGCAGTACCCGTGCCCGAGATGCGTTCAGTCCATCATCCAGGTCGGCATCCAGCGGGTGGTGTACCTGGAGAAGAAGAGCCATCAGGTGGCGCTGAATGAAGCGTCGGCCAAGATGCTGCAGGACGCAGGCATCGATGTGCAGGCCCTGCAGGAGATGGAGATGCAGGCGGCCACCTGGTGCCAGGAGCTGTCCAGTTTCATTGCGAAGCCGGGACGCTGAAGTCCCCTGAGGGATTGAAGCCTTGAACTGGCCGGTATTGGCCCTGCTTTTCCGGCTCAAGTTTGGCGCCGGGCCCGCGCATCATGGCGACCTGTTCCTCCGGATTCTTCGAGGCCCGCCATGCAAGCCACCCCCATCCCGCCCCACCTGCTGCCCGAATCAGCCCACGGCGCCTATGGCTGGGTGCCGGACCTGGGCCTGACCGTGAGCGGCCCTGCCGCCATGGACGATCTCTGGCAGCTGGAAGCGCTGATGACGGATCAAGGCATGAAGCTGCAAGCCACCCGGATGGTGTACGACCGCAGCTACGCGCTGGACCGGCTGGCCTGCGCCTACGCCCGTGGCGACGAGACGCTGCGCGATCTGGCCCAGCGCATCTTCGACAGCTTCCAGCGTCGGGGTGAGTGGATCGGGCTGGCGCACTGAGGCGCTGACAAACCCCGTTCTGTTGGCCTCTCTGTTTGCTTCTCTGTTTGCTCCACTGTTTCCCGCTCTGTTTCCGCTTCACGAGCAAGGTAACGGGATGCAGAGGGCCGCATCCGTAGGTCGACGGCTTGCTGTTGCCGTGAAGCCGAAGTCGCGCTTCCCTCACTGACGTCCGGGGCTCCCGCCCTCGGATACATGTCATGACAGCCCGCCCCAGGGGACTCTTGATACTGACCTTGAGTAGTCAGACATCAAGTACGGACCCCGATGGACCCCAAACAATTCGCCCCTCTCCTCGCATGCCTGTTCCTGGTCGCCTGCGGCGGGGGGAGCAACGACACCACGGATCCGCAACGGCCAGTGGGGAATGCGCCATCGCCGTCGCCTGCGCCAGCTCCATCGCCTGCACCATCGCCAGCACCTGCACCTGCACCTGCACCTGCACCTGCACCTGCCCCCGGGCCGTCGCCCGCGCCGGCACCTGCGCCGGGACCAGCACCATCGCCTGCTCCTGCTCCTGCTCCTGCTCCTGCACCCGCGCCCGCACCTGCGCCAGCGCCTGTGCCGTCGCCTTCCCCATCGCCATCGCCATCGCCATCGCCCTCACCGGCGCCTGCTCCTTCACCCGCCCCCGCCCCGAACCCTCCGCCCATCCAACACTCCGCCGACGTCCCCTCCGGCTACACCCTGGTGTGGAACGACGAGTTCAACGGCTCCGGCCTTCCCGACGCCACCAAGTGGGTCTACGACACCGAAGCCAATCGCACGGGCTGGTACAACAATGAAGAGCAGTACTACGCGGTCGGCAAGACGGACTATTCGCGGCAGCAGGACGGCAAGCTGCTGATCACGGCACGCAAGGCGTCAATGAGCGCCGAGCCCGACTGGGGCGGCCAGATCTACACGTCCGCACGGCTGATCACCCGCGGCAAAGCCAGCTGGACCTACGGCTTCTTTGAGGTACGCGCCAAGATGCCCTGCGGGCAGGGCACCTGGCCCGCCATCTGGATGCTGGGCACCGCCGACACCTGGCCCGATAGCGGAGAGATCGACATCATGGAACACGTGGGCATGTACCCGGACACCGTGTCCGCGACCATCCACACTCGATCGACCGCAGGCACCAGCGGCAACGGCGCTGAGCTGAAGGTGCCCGACGCCTGCTCCGCCTTCCACAACTACCAGGCCACCTGGACAGCCGACAGCATCGTCTTCGCCGTGGACGGCAAGCCCTTCCACACCTACGTCAACAAGGGAACAGGCAGCGCGAGCTGGCCGTTCAACAAGCCGCAGTACCTGCTGCTGAACCTGGCCATCGGCGGAGAGATGGCCGGTTGGGTGGATCCCGCCGTGCTGCCGCGGACCTTTGAGGTGGATTACGTCCGTATTTACCAAAGGCGCTGACACAACAAGGGCACTGACACAGGAACCGCCGACAATATGCCCCGGTTCCTGAGCCGTCAGCCTTCAAGAGCTCAGCCAGGACCCGGTCGCAGTGACCGTTCCATCACAACAATCATGGCAGGGAGGCGGCGATGCCCTTCGTCGGAATCGGATTTCATATTCTGTTGGCGCTGTTCTGCGCCGTGCACGTGGTGCGCAATGGTCAGCAGCTGTACTGGCTGATCATCCTGTTTTCGTTCCCGCTGCTGGGCAGCCTGGTCTACCTGTTCGTGATCGTGCTGCCGCATTCGAGGCTGGAGCGCAGTGCTCGCCGCGTCGTGCGGTCCGCCGCCCGTGCCATGGACCCGGGGCGCGAGCTGCGCGAGGCCCATGCCGCGTTTGAAGAGACGCCCACCGCTCAGAATCAGATGCGCCTGGCGGCCGCACTGCTGGACGCGGGTGAGGCGACCCAAGCGGCCGAGCGTTATCAAGCCTGCCTGCAGGGCCCGTTTGCCAAGGACCTGGACATCCGTCTGGGCGCGGCGCGTGCATTCCTGGAAGCCGGCAATCCCGGCAAGGCGTGGGAGCATGTGCAAAGCATGCGCGCCGAGCAGCCCACCTTCCGGGCCGAAGCCGTGGCCCTGCTGGCCGCGCGGAGCCTGGCCGCCTTGGGGCAGGACAGTGCGGCACGAGCGGAATTCGAGTCCGCCAGCGAACGCTTTGGCAGTGTGGAAGTCTGGGCCGAGTATGCAATCTGGGCGCTGAAGACCGGGGACCAGGCCACGGCCGATCCACTGCTGGCCCGTATCGACAAGGTGAGCGCCAAGTGGAATCAGCTCACGCGCCAGTTGAACGAGCCGGTGATGCGGCGCCTGCGGGCAGCGCGCAAGCCGGGCTGAACGCTGCGCTGGCGGCTTTGCCCAGCACGCAAGCTGGGCTGAACGCTGCTACGGCGGCTCCGCCCGGAGCACTCACCACCCCTCCGAGCCAAGGCCTGGGTGGGGCGCCGTCACTGGATCGCGCGTTCTTCGCGGGCCCTGGCCCAGCGTTCCCGACGCGCTTAGAGCGCCGTCAGCCAATCGCAGCGCAGACGGCCGGTCTGATGCAAGCGCCGCCTGCCGCCCGTGTAGGCCATGGGCAGCATCCACGCCCCGAAACACAGCGGCAAGGCCATCCAGGCCTTGATCAGCAGCACGCCCGGCACGCCCATGAAGCCGAGCATCCACAGCGTCAGCACCACGTTCCACACCGCCAGCTCCACCGGATGGCGGCCGCTGTGCATGACCATCCAGCGCTTGACTTGACTGAGCTGTTGAAGGGTCATGGCGGGCTCCTGGACTGCGGAAAAAGGACGTGGATCGGGTGATGGGAAAGGGACCGCCGATTGTAAGTTTGCTGTCAGTACCGGGGAAATCCCTAAGGTGTGACATGTTTGGCGTTGTTTTGCGGGCCTGAAGACAACACCCGTTGTTCGGGGGGTGTCCAACCGCACGGGGTCAGTGGGCCCGGGGTCGTGTAAGGTTGCGCCCTTCTCAAAATTCCGTCTGGACAGGAGTCCTGCATGAAAAGTTTGATCTGGGCCACACTGGCTCTGGGTGCGTTGTCCGCACAGGCTCACGAGGGCATGTGGATGCCGCAGCAGCTGCCCCAGGTGGCCAAGGATCTGAAGGCGGCCGGTCTGGCCATTGACCCGACGCGCCTGTCCACCCCCATCGGTTACCCGATGGGAGCCGTGGTGAGCCTGGGCGGCTGCACGGCTTCCTTCGTGTCGCCGCAGGGTCTGGTCGTCACCAACCACCACTGCGCCTATGGCAGCATCCAGTTCAACTCCACCCCGGAGCGGGACCTGCTCAAGAACGGCTTCCTGGCGCCGACGCTCAAGGACGAGCTGCCGGCCGCACCGGGCAGCCGCGTGCTGGTGACGGTGGCGCTGACGGATGTCACGAACCAGATCATCGATGCCAAGACGGCCGCCCTGAAGGGCAAGGCCCGTGTGGATGCCATCGAGAAGAATGAGAAGGCCCTGGTGGCCGAATGCGAAAAGGACGTCGGCCATCGCTGCAACGTCTACGCCTTCTACGGCAGCCTGCAGTACCAGCTGATCAAGCAGCTGGAGATCCGCGACGTGCGCCTTGTGCATGCGCCGGCGCAGGGCGTGGGCCTGTTTGGTGGCGACACCGACAACTGGATGTGGCCGCGCCACACCGGCGACTACAGCTTCTACCGCGCCTACGTGGGCCCGGACGGCAAGCCGGCGGACTTCAGCCCCAACAACAAGCCCTACCAGCCGCAGCACTTCCTGAAGATGGCCAGCTCGCCGCTGAACGAGCGGGACTTCGTGATGGTGGCCGGCTACCCCGGCCGCACCAACCGTCTGCGCCTGCCGTCGGAAGTGGACTTCGCCTTCAACTGGGAAATGCCCAACCGCGTGAAGGCGATGGGCGAGCAACTGGCCACCATCCGTGAAGCCACGGCCGGCCGTCGCGATGCGGAAATCAAGCTGGCCAACACCGTGGCTGGCGTGGGCAACTACTACAAGAACTATCAAGGCCAACTGGCCAGCTATGCCGACGCAGCCATCCTGCCGCAGAAGCAGGCGGCCTATGCGGAGCTCAAGGCCTGGGTGAATGCCGATGCCAAGCGCCGCGAGCTGTACGGCCCGTCGCTGGCCGATGTGGACCGTCTGCTGGCAGAGCGTCAGGCCATCACCCGCCGCGAGTTCCTGCTGAGCTACGCCACGCCCAGCCTGCTGAACCAGGCGCGTGACCTGTACGAGCAGGCCCTGCAGTCGCAAAAGCCCGATGCCGAGCGCAAGACCGGCTACCAGGAGCGTGACCAACTGCGCCGTCGCCAGGCGATGGACGCTGCGGAGCGCCGCTTCGATGCCGTGACCGACAAGAAGGTGGTGAGCCACTTCCTGGTCCAGTATCTGGCGCAACCGGCTGATCAGCTCAATGCTGCCTTCCTGTCGGCACTGGGTCTGCGTCAGGGCATGGACGCTGCTGCCGTCACCGCGCGTGTGGACGAGCTGTATGCCGCCTCGAAGCTGGCCGATGCCGGTGGCCGTCAGGCCTGGCTGGGTCGCACGCCGGCCGACTTCGCCGCCAGCACCGATGTGATGGTGAAGGCCGCCGTGGCCCTGCACGCCGATGACGAAGCGCGCGAGACGCGTGACCGTGAACTGGCGGGTCAGATCCAGGAAGCCTATGCGGGTGCCATGCGTGCCCTCATCGCTTTCGAAGGCAGCCGCGGCAAGGCCGTGTATCCGGACGCCAACAGCACGCTGCGGGTGAGCTTCGGCCAGGTGTTGGGCCGCAACCCCGGCACCGATGGCACCACCTGGACCGCTTTCACCACGCTGCGCGGTATCGTGGCCAAGCACACCGGCACGGGCGAGTTCAACGCCCCGGCCGAGCAGCTGGCGGCTATCAAGGCCCGCAACTTCGACAAGTACGGTGTGAAGGCGCTGGACTCGGTGCCGGTCAACTTCCTGGCCACGCTGGACACGACGGGCGGCAACAGCGGCTCGCCGGTGCTCAACAGCAAGGGTGAACTGGTGGGGCTGCTGTTTGACGGCACGCTCGATGCGCTGATTTCGGATTGGGTCTTCAATGACAAGACCACCCGCAGCATCTGCCTGGATGCGCGCTACATGCTGTGGCAGATGAAGGTGGTGGACAAGGCCGACCGACTGCTGAAGGAAATGAACGCCCTGTGAGCGTTTGAAGCCTGAAAGAAAGCCCCGCGCTGGCATGGTCAGCGCGGGGCTTTTTGTTTGAGCCGCTCTTAGTTGGTGGGATGGGGCTTGTTGGACTTGCCCACTTGACCGCGTGTGCCCGCCCAGTAGCGCGAGGTGTCGGCACCAGGGCGGAAGCGGACTCCCAGCTCCAGGACCGCCAGCGTTGCGGGTTCGAAGGTCAGGGTCACCCAATTGCCGTCAGCGTCTCGGCCGCGGATCTCGTAACAGCCATCGTCGATGCGCAAGCTGTCGGTCGTCAGGCCCAGTTCGGTCGCCCGGGCCGTCACGGCCTCGCGCGGCTGCCACTCGGCCGTGGCTCGGTGGCAATCGACGTTGGCCCGAGCCGCGCCGGAGGCGGTCAGCGCGATCAAGACGGCGATGGGCAAGAGACGTTTCATCGTGGGGATCCTTTGTGCTTGATATCCAGAGAGTTCGCTGCCGTGGCGGCTGCAGCCGGACGCTGGAGCGACCAGTGCTGGCGCTTCACGTCAGCGAGGTCGGTGAGTGATCTGTGGATCGAGGAATGTTCAATGCCCACCGGGTTGGCATGCTGGATGTCGCGGAGCGCGCGCGAACAGCGGCTCGCCGGTGCTCAACAGCAAGGGCGAACTGGTGGGGCTGCTGTTTGACGGCACGCTGGATGCGCTGATTTCGGATTGGGTCTTCAATGACAAGACCACCCGCAGCATCTGCCTGGATGCGCGCTACATGCTGTGGCAGATGAAGGTGGTGGACAAGGCCGACCGACTGCTGAAGGAAATGAACGGCTGTGAGCGTTTGAAGCCTGAAAGAAAGCCCCGCGCTGGCATGGTCAGTGCGGGGCTTTTTGCTTGAGCCGCTCTTACTTAGTTGGTGGGATGCGGCTTGTTGGACTTGCCTACTTGACCGCGTGTGCCCGCCCAGTAGCGCGAGGTGTCGGCACCAGGGCGGAACGG
>NZ_QUMT01000001.1:821065-1181761 GCF_003387155.1 Roseateles depolymerans
CCGCTCTTACTTAGTTGGTGGGATGCGGCTTGTTGGACTTGCCTACTTGACCGCGTGTGCCCGCCCAGTAGCGCGAGGTGTCGGCACCAGGGCGGAATCGGACTCCCAGCTCCAGGACCGCCAGCGTGGCAGGTTCGAAGGTCAGGGTCACCCAATTGCCGTCAGCGTCCCGGCCACGGATTTCGTAGCAGCCATCGTCGATGCGCAAGTTGTCGGTCGTGAGGGTTGGCCACTCCAGGTGCAATGGCTATGCGGTGCAATGGGTGCAGCGCTACGGGCGCCGCGCATTGACGCTGGCGGCAACGCAATGGTTGGCGGCGCCTACGGCACATCAACAATGTGCTGTATAACCACCCGGTCGAGTGAACTTCCATTAGTTTCAGCCATTGCCATGATGACCTTCGAAGAAGCTCGCCAGCGCGTCGCGAGTCAATTGGCGCAGTCCGAGGAGTTGCCGCCTGGCGATGAATGGGGGGTGATCGATTCAGCCACCGTCGAAAAGCCTTGGGGATGGGTGATCTTCTATACGTCAAAGCTGTGGCAGGACACTGGCGAGATTCAGTACGCAGTTGCCGGCAACCCGCATGGTTAACCCATGCGTGCAGCAAATTGCCTTCAGCGGGCGGGGCAGTCAAACTTTAGGGATAAGATGACGTTGCGGAAACTACTGTCCATTTCGATCTTGATGTCGAGCGCTGGCGTCGGCGCAACCCCTGCACCAGAACCCACGCTGGTTCCGCCGGTTGCCGCAAGTCAGGCTGAGGGTAGCTACGCGCAGCGCGTTCGTGCTGTGATCCTTCCGTACATCCTTCTCCCAGATGACGTTGAAGGGAATCCTGTCGCAGAGATCCGAGTCTCCACCCGACCCAATGGCGAAGTGATCGACGCTGAGGTCATCGTGAGCAGCGGCAGCGAAAGTTGGGATAAGTCGGTCCGAAGGGCAGTACTGAAAGCGAATCGAATGCCTCGCGATGTTGATGGGAAGGTGCCGTCTGTACTCATCATCAGCTTCCGGCCTAAGCCGTGAGATTCGCGGCTGTGGCAGCTAAAACGTCGCTGCAGCGAAGGCATTTGCTGCCCGCTGATCTTCAAAGTTAGGCGTCCCATGCGACAAGGACCACCTAAGCAGCGCAACGTGCAGCAGCAGAATGCTGAAGTTGAGCGCCGGATTCGATCTGAGGCGACATTGGCGGCAGAACCCCTTGCCCGGAGCGCTGAGAACGGTTGGGGAAGGGAAAGGCATTCACTGGGGGACTTCCATCGTTGTCAATCTAAAAATTGACTTCCCCGGAATGCCTCAGCTTTTTGGACTCCTCGTTACGCAGGACGAGAGGTTCGTAAGTTTTGAACTAACCACCGACGCTACGCATGAGGTTATAGGGAAGGTCTGCAAAACCCGTTCGACAGCCTCAGCCGAGCTCGCCGTGAGGTCAGGCGCGGTCCACTGGGCGACCGGCGATCTGGCTCGCCGCGAAGCTCACGTCAGCGTTCAAGATCACTTGCCAGCGCGGGCTTTCGCACAGGCCCGATGCAATTCAGGGTCCGTGCTCGCTTCGTCCACTTGCAGGATTTGCTGGCACAGCGTTTGAAACAGATCGTCAAATGCTCTTTCAACTGCTGCACCTCCGTCGCTGGTTAGCGGTTCGAGTAATTTGGCTTTCGCAGCGCTATAGGGAAGGCGCAATTTGCCGCGATGGTATATGACCTGGTTGTTCCTTATCTCAGCCAACCACTCAACGCATCTTGGCGTCAGCGGGGCATTAGACGAAGGGCGGCTTATCACAAAGCTGGTAACGGTGACAAGCCATTCACTGCCAACCACCAATGATTCGATGGGCAGGAAGTCGATTTTCCCACTTGTGGTGATCTGTTCTATCGGTGGAACATCTATCTCGAATTTCTTTCGATAGAGTTCCGCCATATCGTCGTAGACGACGTCAATGACCTTGAAGTCAAGCGAACAGTACATGCCGCTGCAGTTCTTCGCCTGCAGCTGTCCGCGAAACGGAAAGAGTCCATCACTTGCATTGAGGTCGCTCTTGACAATCGGTAGAAATGCCGTCTTTCCCAGCTCCATGATGTCTTTGCTATTGCAGTCGGCCATTGCGAGAACGGGAAACATGGCAACAACGGCAAAGAGCTTGGGCAATGTAGTGCGCAACATAGAGCGGCCTGAAGTTCGAAGTGAGGCGGGACCGACTGCGAGGTTCGCCGCGCGCCGGAAGGAGGACGGGTCAATGGCCCCTTTCATGGTCCCAATGTTAACTTTGAGCTGTTAGCGCTCATCGTCCTCATGCAAAAGACGCGCAAAACGCACGCTTGAATGTTGCATCGCAGCTCATGCGCCGGCTGGACGACGATGTCGGCTGCCTCTGTTCGAACGAGGCTGCGGCAGCCTGCCGCCGCGGCCCACTTCCCCGCTACTCCGGAAACGTCCCCGGCAGCAAAATACTCCGATCCACCGCCGTCAACTGCCGGTGCCCGCAGAACGCCATCGTCAGATCCAGCTCCCGGTGGATGATCTCCAGCGCCTTCGTGACCCCGGGCCGCCCCATAGCGCCGAGCCCATACAGAAACGCACGCCCGATGTAGGTGCCTTTCGCCCCCAGCGCCCACGCCTTCAGCACATCCTGCCCCGAGCGAATGCCGCCATCCAGATGCACCTCGATCTGGTCCCCCACCGCCTCCACGATGCGCGGCAGCGCGCGAATGCTCGATTCCGCCCCATCCAGCTGACGCCCGCCATGGTTGCTCACGATCAGCGCATCCGCGCCGGTCTTCGCCGCCAGCCGCGCATCTTCCTCATCGATGATGCCCTTGATGATCAGCTTGCCGCCCCAGCGGTCGCGGATCCATTGCACGTCGTCCCAACTGAGCTGCGGGTCGAACTGCTTGGCCGTCCACTCGGACAGCGACCCCATGTTCTCCACCCCCTTCACATGCCCGACGATGTTGCCGAACTGACGCCGTGACGTGCCCAGCATCCCCATGCACCACCGCGGCTTGGTGGCCATGTTGACCAGATTCGCCAGCGTGAGCTTCGGCGGCGCGGACAGACCATTGCGCAGGTCCTTGTGGCGCTGACCCAGGATCTGCAAGTCCAGCGTCAGCACCAGCGCCCCGCAGCGCGCGGCCTTGGCCCGGTCGATCAGGCTGTTGATGAACCCCCGGTCCCGCATCACGTAGAGCTGGAACCAGAACGGCGCCTTGGTGTGGGCGGCCACGTCCTCGATGGAGCAGATGCTCATCGTGGACAGCGTGAACGGCACCCCAAAGGCCTCCGCCGCCTGCGCCGCCAGGATCTCGCCATCTGCATGCTGCATGCCGGTGAGCCCCGTAGGCGCCAGCGCCACCGGCATGGCCACCGGCCGGCCGATCATCTCGGTGGCGGTGCTGCGGTTTTCCATGTTCACCGCCACCCGCTGGCGCAGCTTGATCGACTGGAAGTCGGACTCGTTGGCGCGGTAGGTGCTCTCGGTCCAGGAGCCGGAGTCCGCATAGTCGTAGAACATGCGGGGGACACGCCGCTGCGCCAATTGGCGCAGGTCTTCGATGCAGGTGATGACGCTCATGCCGCCGATGCTAGGACTTTTGACCGCGGTCGGGGAGAGGCGTTTGTGCGGAGCGTGCGAGGCGTCGTCCTTTACAGTTGCGGGATGATCAAACCGCAAGAGGTGCCCCCGCCGCAGGACGCCACCCAGGTTGCCGCCCGGGTCGCCGCACGGCCGCACTGGCGTCGCTGGCCGTGGATGCTGGCGGGCGGGTTGAGCCTCTTGCTGGGCATCATCGGCATCGTGCTGCCGCTGCTGCCCACGACGCCGTTCGTGCTGCTGGCGGCATTCTGTTTCGCCCGGGGCAGCGAGCGCTGCGAGACCTGGCTGCTGACCCACCCCCGCTTCGGTCCGATGGTCCGGCAATGGCGCGCCACCCGGGCCATCCCGCTGCGAGCCAAGCAGATGGCCTGGGGCATGATGGCCGTCAGCTCGCTGATCTCTGCGTGGCTGATGCCGGTGCTGCCTTGGTTACCGGCGCTGGTTTGTCTGTGCGTCGGCGTGTGGATGTGGAGGCTGCCAACTGCGGTGCCGACCGCACCCACCGCACCCACCGCACCCACCGCACCCACCGCACCGAACCCAAGCACGCCGCCCGACGGCGAGTGACCCGCCGCGATCACGCACTCATTCAAACAGCGGCAAAGTCTCCGGCACCGGTCCAGCCGCCTGCGGCGCTCCCGCATTGCTGCCCGCGCCTCGCTTGCCGCGCCGCCCGGGTTCCTCCGCACCAGGCCGGCTGAGCTTCCCGACCCGCACACCCAGCAGCCGCAGCCGCTGCGTCAGGTCCACCCGCTTGAGGCACTGGCCGGCGGCATGGCGGATGGACGCCGCATCCTGCACCGGCGCGTCCAGCGTCAGGTCTCGCGTCACCGTCCGGAAGCCTTCAAAACGCAGCTTGATGCCGATGGTCCGCCCCTGGTAGCCCTTGCGCTGCAGGTCCGACGCCAGTTGCTCACACAGCGCGGTGAAGATGGCGGACAGCTCGGCCCGGTCTCGCTTGGCATGCAGGTCCCGCTCGAAGGTCGTCTCGCGGCTGATGGACACCGGCTCGCTGTAGGTCACCACCGGCCGGTCATCCAGCCCCCAGGCGGCCTGATGCAGCCAGACGCTGTAACCCGGCCCGAAATGCTGCGACAGCAGCTCTTGCGGCGCCTGCGCCAGTTGCCCCACCGTCTCGATGCCCAGCTCATTCAGCCGCGCCCCCGCCTTGGGGCCGATGCCGTTGATGCGCCGCACCGGCAGCGGCCAGATGCGGGTGGGCAGATCGTCCATGGTGAGCACGGTGAGCCCGTCGGGCTTGTCCAGCTCCGAAGCGATCTTGGACAACAGCTTGTTGGGCGTCACACCAATCGAGCAGGTGAGGCCGGTCGCGCTGAACACTGAATTCTTGATCTCCCGGGCCACCGATCGCACGCCGCCCAGCGGGTCGTGGCCGACCGCGTCCCGCACGCCGGGCACGTCGGTCAGGTCGATGTAGATCTCGTCGATGCCGCGGTCCTCGACGACCGGCGCAATCTCTCTCACAGCGGCCTTGAACAGCCGGGAGTAGTGGCGGTAAGAATCAAAGTCCGCCGGCAGCAGGATGGCCTGGGGCGCCAGCAGCGCGGCCTTCATCAACCCCATGGCGGAGAACACCCCCAGCGCACGCGCCGGATAGGTGGAGGTGGTGACCACGCCGCGGCCGGTGTAGTCCTGGAGCTTGTGGAACTCGCGCGTGCCGTCCGGCCGCAATTGCGGGGTGTGGGCGCGACGTCCGCCCACCACCACCGGCAGGCCCTTGAGCTCCGGATAACGCAGCAGCTCCACGGACGCATAGAAGGCGTCCATGTCCAGATGGGCGATCAGGCGATCGGGCAGCGATGGCGTCGAATCAGCCATGACGCATTGTGGCGGCACAGAGGGCAGAGGCTGTCAGCAGGGGCCAAGAGCCGGCTCCCGTGGCTACTACCTGCGGCCATCGGCCGACTGCGTGAAGCGGCTCAGTGCCCGCAGCTGGAACTGCCGCAACCGCCGCCGGCCGTGGCGCCTTCCAGGGCCGGTTCTTTCACTTCCCCGGTGGCCGGATCAAAACCCCGCTGCTGCATGGTGTAGACCAGGGCTGCATCCATCATTTCGGCGTGGCCGGGGAACCACTGCGCCAGTTCCTGGCGCACGATGGGCATCGGCTCGCGGTCGCCCAGTTCCTCGGCGTAGCGCACCACTTCCCGCATCACGTTCAGCACCATGGCGTGCTGGCTGCTGTGGCAGTTCTCCGGCTCGAAACCGGTGGCGGCCATCCAGCGCTCTTCCATCGCGAAGTGCTCTTCGGTGTGGGCCAGCAGCGCCTTGAAGGCGGGCAGTGCGTCTTCGCCGCGGTCCAGCGTGTCGCCGAAGCGGTTGAGCAGGTCCACGAATTCCTCGTGGGTGTGGTCCAGCTCCGGTTGGTTCAATACCAGGGTGTCCGACCAGTCCAGGGTGCTCATGGGGATGTCCTCGCTAGATAGGGGCGATTGCCGTGGCAATCGCGATGATGGGGCGACGGGGCGGCGTCATGGGAGTCGCGGGCTTTAATGGCTTCACGGCTTCACGGCACCTTGCCCCTCTCAGCCACCCAGCCTGACCAGATGACGCTTCACCTGCTCACGCACCTGTGCCGGCGCGGTGCCGCCCAGCACATTGCGGGCATTGAGCGAGCCCTGCAGCGACAGCACCTCGTACACATCGTTCTCGATGCGCTGGTCAAACTGCCGCAGCGCGTCCAGGCTCAGCGCGGACAGGTCCACGCCCTGGGCCTGCGCGGTCTTGACCGCATGGGCCACCACCTCGTGGGCGTCGCGGAAGGGCAGGCCCTTCTTGACGAGGTAATCGGCCAGGTCGGTGGCGGTGGCATAGCCCTTGAGCGCGGCGCGCTCCATGGCGTCGGCCTTGACCGTCAGGCCGTCCATCATGTCCGCAAAGATGCGCAGGGTGTCGTTGAGCGTGTCGACGGTGTCGAACAGCGGCTCCTTGTCTTCCTGGTTGTCCTTGTTGTAGGCCAGCGGCTGGCCCTTCATCAGGGTGATCAGACCGATCAGGTGGCCCACCACCCGGCCGCTCTTGCCGCGGGCCAGTTCCGGCACGTCCGGATTTTTCTTCTGCGGCATGATGCTGGAGCCGGTGCAGAAACGGTCGGGCAGGGCGATGAAACCGAAGGCCTGGCTCATCCAGAGAATCAGCTCTTCCGACAGGCGCGAGATGTGCACCATGATCAGCGACGCAGCCGCGCTGAATTCGATGGCGAAGTCCCGGTCGCTGACGGCATCCAGGCTGTTCTGCGCCACGCCCTCCATGCCCAGCGTGCGGGCCACGCGTTCACGGTCCAGCGGGTAGCTGGTGCCAGCCAGGGCGGCGGCGCCCAGCGGCAGGCGGTTGACCCGCTTGCGCGCGTCCAGCAGCCGCTCGGCATCGCGGGCAAACATCTCGACATAGGCCAGCATGTGGTGGCCAAAGCTCACCGGCTGGGCCACCTGCAGATGGGTGAAGCCCGGCAGGATGACGTCGGCATGCCGCTCGGCCTGGCGCACCAGCACCTTCTGCAGTTCCGTCAGCAGGCCCACCAGCACGTCGATCTCGCCGCGCAGCCACAGGCGCACGTCGGTGGCGACCTGGTCGTTGCGGCTGCGGCCGGTGTGCAGCCGCTTGCCGGCCAGGCCCACCAGTTCCGTCAGGCGCGCTTCGATGTTCAGGTGCACGTCTTCCAGGTCCAGCTTCCACTCGAAGCGGCCGGATTCAATCTCTTCGCGGATCTGCGCCATGCCGCGCTGGATGGACGCATGGTCCTCCGCGCTGATGATGGACTGGGCGGCCAGCATGTCGGCATGGGCCAGGCTGCCACGGATGTCGGCGTCCCACAGGCGCTTGTCGAAATCGACACTGGCGGTGTAGCGCTTGACCAGGTCGCTCATCGGCTCTGAGAAGAGGGCGGACCAGGCCTGGGATTTGTTGGCCAGTTGGTTGTCGGAGGGATTGGACATCGCGGACTCAGCGGACGGACAGTAACTTCGGAGCAAGTCGTAACCGGCCTTCGTCCTCGCGCGGCGCCGGTGCACCCCTGGCCGGCCGGGAGGGCGCGGGGCGGGGGATCGGAAGCGCGGCGGGTGAGCGGTCTGTCACGTCTTGTGGCGAACCGGGCGGCCAGCGGCAACCCGGTGGGAGAGAATGCGCACGATTCTAAAGGGCGAGGACCAAGACCCCATGGCCGATCGGGCGCATCCCCCAACACGCGCACAACAGTCTCAGGCGGCACCCTCCACACAGGCGGCCTGGGAGGACACGCGGCTGGAAACCCGGCCGATGCCGCCCACCCCGCTGATCGACCCGCGCCGCCGGTTTGACGTGTGCCATGTGGGACTGGTGCTGCGGGCCGTGCTGGGCGTGCAGTTGGTGCAGGCCCTGGGCCTGGCCATGGCGCATGAGACGCTGGTGGGATGGGCCTGGGCGATGGGCACGGGCACCGTGGCGTCGATGACGGCGCTGCTGTCCTGGCTGTTGATCGTCTGCGGCCTCAAGCACCTGCTGGCCCGGCTGCCGCAGTTCGCGCAGTGGGGGCTGCCCATCGCCTTGGGCGCCGCCTGCGCCCATCTGGGCACCGGGCTGTTGGTGCTGCTGGGGGTGGACCTGCTGACACCGCTGCAGCGCGTTGGCGCCGCGGGTTTTGGTGCCCTGGGCGCTGGCTTGCTGCTGTTCTGGTTGATGTTGCGCGAACGCGCTCAAGCGCCGGCCGAGGCCCTGGCCCGGTTGGTGGAACTGCAGTCGCGCATCCGGCCGCACTTTCTGTTCAACACGCTGAATACGGCCATCGCGCTGGTGCGCGTCGATCCGTCCCGGGCCGAGGAGGTGTTGGAAGACCTGGCCGAGCTGTTCCGGGTGGCACTGGCCGACACGGGCCCGCGCACGGAAGGCGTGCCGCTGTCCCAGGAAGTGGACCTGGCGCGGCGTTACCTCGCCATTGAGCAACTGCGCTTTGGCGAGCGGCTGCGCATCGACTGGCAGATTGATCCGCACGGCAATGATGTGCGCGTGCCGCCGCTGCTGCTGCAGCCGCTGGTGGAGAACGCGGTGCGCCACGGGGTGGAGCCCAACGACCGCGGCGGGGACGTGAGCATCCTCACCCGCGTGCGCGGCAGCGAGGTGGAGATCCGGGTGGTCAACACCGTGGGCGCCCCGGCGCGCACTCGCGGTCATGGGCTGGCCTTGAAGAATGTGAAGCAGCGCCTGCGGCTGATGCATGACGTCGCGGCGCGTATCGAGGTGGCCCCGTCGCCCACCCGTTTCATGGTGCGGATCCTGCTGCCGCGCTGAGTGTTTTGGCTGATCGAACAGGGAACGACATGCTGACCCAACCGACGCTGAAGGTGCTGATCGTGGACGACGAGCCGCTGGCGCGGCTGCGGCTTCGCGGCCTGGTGGAGGCCAACGCAGAGCCACGCGCCGAAGTGGCGGCCGAGGCGGCCAGCGGTGAGCAGGCCCTGACCTGGCTGCGGGACCATGCCTGCGACCTGATCTTGCTGGATGTGCAGATGCCGGGCCTGGACGGGCTGGGGCTGGCGCAGGCGCTGATGGGGCGTCCCCTGGCACCGGCCATTGTGTTCGTGACGGCGCATGCCCAGCACGCCCTGCAGGCCTTCGAGCTGGAAGCGCTGGACTACCTGACCAAGCCGGTGCGGCGTGAGCGGCTGCAGGCCAGCCTGGCGCGCGCGGCGCAGCGGCTGGTGGAGCGTGCAGCGGCCCAGTCCCGGAATCCGCAAGAGGCGCCGCCGGCGGACGACGGGCCGGTGATCAACATCACCGAGCGCGGACGGCTGCTGCGCGTGCCGCTGGCCGAGGTGCTGTATTTCAAGGCGGAGCTCAAGTACCTGACGCTGCGCACCGCCACCCACAGCCATGTGATGGACGGGTCCCTGACCGATCTTGAGCAGCGCCTGGGCGACCGCTTCCTGCGTGTGCATCGCAATGCGCTGGTGGCCAAGGCCGCGGTGCGGGAACTGGAGCGGCACGTGCCCACGGTGGGGGACGGCGACGGGGAAGCGGGAGGGGAGTTGGGCTGGGCCGTGCGGGTGGCCCATGTCAATGAATGGCTGGCCGTGTCACGCCGCCAGGTCGCCGCCGTGAGGGAGGCGCTCGCCGGGCAGCGCTGAGCTGCCACGGCGGTTCCCATTCGGCGCCTCAGCCGGTGTTGCGCAGCCCCGCCGCGATCCCGTTGATCGACAGATGGATGCCGCGCTGCACCCGCTCCATGCGCGGATCTTCCGCGCGCTTCTCTACGGGAATGGCGCGATACCGTCGCATCAGTTCCACCTGCAGGTGGTTGAGCGGATCGATGTAGGGGAAGCGGTGTTCGATGGAGCGCGCCAGCGCCGGATTGGCCGCCAGGCGGTGCCCGTCGCCGGTGATCAGCGCCAGCGCCTCTTCGGTCCGCTGGAACTCAGCCTGGATGGCGGAGAAGATCTTCTTGCCCAGCCGCTTGTCCTCGACCAGCTCCAGATACCGCTGCGCAATGTCCAGGTCCGCCTTGGCCAGCACCATGTCCAGGTTGGACAGCAGGGTGCGGAAGAAGGGCCACTGCTTGAACATGCGCTTGAGCAGTGCCAGCTTCTCGTCCCGGTCCGCGCCCTTGCCCAGGAAGCTCGCCACGCCGGAGCCGAAACCGCACCAGCCCGGCAAGGTGATGCGGGACTGTCCCCAGCTGAAGCCCCAGGGAATGGCGCGCAGGTCTTCAATCGCGCGGGTGGCCTTGCGTGACGCCGGCCGGGAACCGATGTTGAGCTCGGCGATCTCGCGGATCGGCGTGGCGGCGAAGAAGAAGTCGGCAAAGCCCGGGGTGTCGTAGACCAGCCCGCGGTAGGCGGCGAAGCTGGTGTCCGACAGCGCCTGTGCCGCCTCCATGAAGGACTTGGGTGCGGGTTTGGTCGGATGCAGCAGCGTGGCCTCCAGCGTGGCCGCCACCAGCGTTTCCAGGTTGCGCCGGCCGATCTCCGGATTGGCGTATTTGGAGTTGATGACCTCGCCCTGCTCGGTGAGCCGGATCTGCCCGTTCACCGTGCCGGGAGGCTGGGCCAGGATGGCCTGGTAGCTCGGGCCGCCGCCCCGTCCGACCGTGCCGCCGCGGCCATGGAACAAGCGCAGGGTCAGCGGGCCCTGCTGGCGCAGCTCATCGAAGAGCTGCACCAGCGCAATCTCGGCGCGGTAGAGCTCCCAACTGCTGGTGAAGACGCCGCCGTCCTTGTTGGAGTCGGAGTAGCCCAGCATGATGTCCTGCTCACCGCCGGAGCGCCGCACCAGGGCCGCCATGCCCGGCAGCTCGTAGAAGCTGCGCATGATCTGCGGCGCATGGCGCAGGTCGGCGATGGTCTCAAACAGCGGCACGACGATCAGGTCGCTGACCGCCTCGCCGTCCAGCGTGCCGCGCAGCAGGCCCACTTCCTTCATCAGCAGCTGCACTTCCAGCAGGTCGCTCACATCTTCGGTGTGGGAGATGATGTAGTGGCGCAGCGCTTCACGGCCGTAGCGGCGCAGGGATTCACGGGCCGTCTCGAAGATGGCCAGCTCACGACGGGCATGCTCGCTGTACTCGATGCCCAGCACCCGCAGCGGGCGGGTTTCGTTGAGCAGGCGCTGCAGCAGCGCGCGGCGTTCGGATTCATCCAGCGCGCTGTAGTCGTCGCACACCCGCGCGGTGCGCAGCAGCTCGGCCACCACGGCTTCGTGCTGGTCCGAGCTCTGTCGCAGGTCCAGCGTGGCCAGGTGGAAGCCGAAGACCTGCACCGCACGGATCAACGGCTTCAGGCGCGGCGCGATCAGGGCCTGGGCATGGTGGCTTTCGAGCGAGGCCTGGATGGTGCGCAGGTCGGCCAGCAACTCGTCGGGCGTCAGGTAGGGGGATTGCGGCGCGACTGCGTGGCGCAGCGCTTCCGTGCCGGTCAGTTCCTGCAGCGTCGCGGCCAGTCGCGCATACATGCCAGTCAGGGCGCGGCGATAAGGCTCGTCCATGCGGTGTTCGTTGCGGTCCGGGCTGCGCTCGGCCAGGGCCTGCATCGCCGGCGTGACACCCGTCAGCCGCAGCGAGATCGACAGCTCTGCGCCCAGCGCATGCAGCTCGGTCAGGTAGTGGCGCAGCGCCACCTCCGATTGACGGCGCAGGGCCAGTTGCAGCGTGTCGGCCGTCACGTTGGGATTGCCGTCCCGGTCGCCGCCGATCCACTGGCCCATCCGAAGGAAGGACGACAGCGATTCACCGGGCAGCGCTTCCTCCAGCTCCGCATACAGCTTGGGGATCTGATGCAGGAAGGTGGCGTGGTAGTAGCTCAGCGCGTTCTCGATCTCGTCGGCCACCGTCAGCTTGGAGTAGCGCAGCATGCGGGTCTGCCAGAGCTGGGTGACCCGGGCGCGGATCAGGCTTTCGTTGGCGGCTTTTTCGCGGTCGGTGTGCAGGTGGTCGCGCTGGGTGACCAGCTCGGCCAGCGCGCGCTCGGCATCCAGGATGCTCTTGCGCTGGACTTCCGTCGGGTGGGCCGTCAGCACCGGCGAGACAAAGCCGTTCTGCAGCGTGCGCGCCACTTCGCCGGGCCGCACGCCCGCCTCGAACAGGCGCTCCAGCGCATAGGCCAGCGAGCCGGGCTGCAGGCTGCCCTCCCGGTCGTGGATCTCGCGGCGGCGCACGTGATGGCGGTCCTCCGCGATGTTGGCCAGGTGCGAGAAATAACTGAAGGCGCGGATCACGCTCACCGTCTGCTCGCCGGAGAGGCTCTTGAGCAGCTTGTCCATCTGCTTGCCGGCCTGCGCATCCCGCTTCAGGCGGAAGGCCACCGACAGCTGGCGGACCTTTTCCACCAGCTCATACGCCTCGCGGCCTTCCTGTTCCCGGATCACCTCGCCCAGAATGCGGCCCAGGAGACGGATGTCCTCCATCAACGGCTGATTCTTGTCCTTGGCCGCGCGGCTGGCGGCCGGTGGCGGGCTGACCTTGCCGCGAGGCGCCGGGGCCTTGCTGCGCGGGGTCTTGGCGGCACGCGCAGGGGCGGGCGCAGCGGCAGCCGCGGAAGCGGCCTTGGCGGAACGGGAGCGGGAGGCGGAGCTGGCGGGCATGGCGTCGTCTTGCGGCTGAGGGGGAGTGGCAGGGCGGGGCGATGTAACCGAGTTACCTGCATTTGACTGTATCAGTTTCCACCCGGGCGACTGACGCGCACGGCCCCCACAAACCTCGATATCGCTCAACCAACACTTCGTCTGGGTGGGAGGCCTGATGGCTGCGAGGCCGCGCTCCGCTACGATGCGGCCCCATGACGCAAACAGAAGCATTCGTGATCGCCACGCGCGAAAGCCGCCTGGCGCTGTGGCAGGCGGAGCATGTGCAGGCGCTGCTGCAGTCGCGCGGCCTGCAGGTGTCCCTGCTGGGCATGACCACGCGAGGGGACCAGATCCTGGACCGCACCTTGTCCAAGGTGGGCGGCAAGGGGCTGTTCGTCAAGGAGCTGGAGAACGCGCTGGAGGACGGCCGGGCGCAGCTGGCGGTGCATTCGCTCAAGGATGTACCGATGGAGCTGCCCGAGGGTTTCGTGCTGGCCGCCGTGCTCGAGCGTGAGGACCCGCGGGATGCGCTGGTGTCGCCGCGCTACGCGTCGCTGGCCGAGCTGCCGCAGGGCGCCTGCGTGGGCACGTCCAGCCTGCGCCGGGTCACCCAGATCCGCAACCTGCGCCCCGACCTGCGGGTGGAGCCGGTGCGGGGCAACCTGGACACACGGCTGCGCAAGCTGGACGAAGGACAGTACGACGCGATTCTGCTGGCCGCCGCGGGCCTGAAGCGGCTGGGCATGGACCATCGCATCCGCCAGTGGTTCAGCGTCGATGAGATGATTCCCTGCGCGGGGCAAGGTGCCCTGGGCATCGAGATCCGTGCGACGCATCAGGCGCTGCGTCCGCATCTGCAGGCCATGACCGATGCCCCCACGCACCTGGCCGTGGTGGCGGAGCGGGCCGTCTCCCGCGCCCTCGGCGGCAGTTGCTCGATGCCGCTGGCCGCCCATGCGGTCTGGCAAGAGGCGGGGGTGCTCAAGCTCACCACCGCGCTGGGCCATCCCGTCGAGACCGACCGCCCCCTGCTGCGCGCGGCGGCCGCGTCCACCGTGACGGACCTGGCCAGTGCCGAGGCCCTCGGCCAGCAGGCCGCCCAGGCCCTGCGCGACCGTGGCGCCGCCGGTTATCTCGGGGACGTCTGAGCCCATGGCGGACGGACCGCGGCTGCTGCTGACCCGTCCGCTGGCGCAGGCCCGGGACTGGTCCGAACGACTGGCGGCGCTGGGCGTGCCCACGCTGGCCTTCCCGCTGATCGACATCGTGCCGAACGAGGAGGCTGGGCCGGCGCGTCAGGCCTGGGCCGATCTGCACCGGCAGGCGCTGGTGATGTTTGTCAGCCCGAATGCGGTGCGTCACTTCTTTGATCATCGACCCGATGCCATGGCCTGGCCGGACGGCGTGCTGGCCGCCACGGTGGGGCCCGGCAGCGCCCAGGCGCTGGAGGCGGCGGGTGTGCCGGCGGGGCTGATCGTGCAGCCGCCGCCCGGGGCGGACAGCCTGGATTCCGAGCATCTGTGGCCGGAAATCCAGCGGGTGGCGGGTCACGACTGGACGGGGCGCGCCGCCCTGATGGTGCGGGGCGATGGCGGCCGGGAATGGCTGGGAGACCGGTTGCGGGAGGCCGGGGCGCAGGTCGAGGCGGTCAGCGTCTACCGGCGGCAATGCCCGGTGCTGGATTCGGCCGGGCGCGAGCGTCTGGCCACGGCCTTGCGTCTGCCGCAGGACCATGTGTGGCTGTTCAGCAGCTCGGAAGCAGTCGGCTACCTGGCGGACATGGTCGGAGAACCTTCTGGCCCTTCAGGCGCCCCCACGTCACCGGAGTGCGGGACGGACGCCGATACGGGCGGGTCGGCGGGCACCGCGATCTCGGTGGACTGGCGCATCGTCCGCGCCGTCGCCACCCATGAACGAATCGCTGCCCGCGCACGTGCGCTGGGCCTCGTACATGTGGTTTTGGTGCGACCTGACGCCGCCGCAGTGGCCGAGGCTTTCCGACGGTTGGCAGGGTCCCCCCTAGAATCCCCGACGTGAGCGAGACCAACACCCCAGCGGCCGACGTTTCGGCGCCTTCCACCCCCACCCCGTCGCCGCGGACCGGCGGCGCCACGCTGTCGCAGGCCGTGGTGGCCGTTGTCGGCCTGATCGCCCTGCTGGCGCTGGGCCTGGCCTGGCAGAGCCAGCAACGCCTGAAACAGGCGGAGCAGGAACTGGTGCGGCGCCAGGACAGCAGCCAGAGCGATGCCAACATCGCCCGTGACCAGTCCCGCCAGGCGCAGGAACTGGCCCGGGACACCGCCGCCAAGGTGGCCCTGCTCGACGCCAAGCTGGCGGAAGTCGCCCTGCAGCGCGAGCAGCTGGAAACGCTGATCCAGTCCATGACCCGGTCGCGGGACGAGAACGTGGTGGGCGACATCGAAGCCTCGCTGCGGGTGGCCATGCAGCAGTCGGCCATCACCGGCAGTGCAGAGCCGCTGGTGTCGGCGCTGCGGCAGGCCGACGACCGGCTGGCCCGCTATCACCAGCCGCGACTCGAAGGGGTGCGCCGCGCGGTGGTGCGGGACCTGGATCGGATCAAGGCGGTGAGCGTGGTGGACGTGTCCACCCTCACCATCAAACTCGACGAAGTGGCCCGTCAGGTCGACGACCTGCCGCTGCTGGCCGTGAGCCAGCCGGGCCTGGATACTCCGCGTGCGCCGGCCACCGCCGGCCGGGGGGCGCGTCCCGCCGCAGCAGCGGCGCCTGCGCCCAGCGCGCCGCTGGACCCGAATGCGGGTTGGTGGGAACGCGTCTGGCACGGCGCCGGGGACAAGTGGGACCAGCTCTCCAGCGACGTCTGGCGTGAAGCCCGCGGCCTGCTGCGCGTGACCCGCATCGACCATCCGGAAGCGGCCCTGATGGCGCCCGAGCAGATGTTCTTCCTGCGCGAGAACCTCAAGCTGCGCCTGCTCAATGCCCGTCTGGCGCTGCTGAGCCGCCAGTTCGACACCGCCCAGAACGACCTGCGCGAAGCGCAGGGCATGCTGGAGCGCTACTTTGACGACCGTTCGCGCAAGCTGGCCATCACCACCGAGTTGCTTCGCCAGGTGCAAGGCCAGGCCCGCCAGGTGCAGGTGCCGCGTCCCGATGACACGCTGGCCGCGCTGAGCGCGGTCGCCCGCTGAGGACAGCGCCATGCGGATGGTGATCTGGCTGGTGCTGCTGTTTGTCGCTGCCGTGGTGGCGGCGCTGACGCTGGGGAACAACGACGGTCTGGCCAGTTTCTACTGGCGCGGCTGGCGCATGGACCTGTCGCTGAATCTGTTCCTGCTGCTGCTGTTTGGCGGCTGCTTTGCGCTGATGACGCTGATGCAGTCGCTGGATGCGCTGCTGACGCTGCCCAAGCGCGCCCGGCTGTGGCGCATGGCGCAGCGCGAGCGCAGTGCCCAGATCGCCCTGCGCGAAGCCCTGGCGGAATTCTTCGGTGCCCGCTACAGCCGGGCGCAGAAGGCCGCCGAGCGGGCCTTGAACATCCAGGCGATGACGCCGGACCTGGCGCAGGACGGTGCCTTCATGGCGCTGGCCCATCTGGTGGCGGCGCAATGTGCGCATCGCCTGCAGGACCGGCGCGGCCGGGATGAGCATCTGCGGCTGGCGCTGCAGACCGCGCAGGGCAGCTCCGGCGCACGTCCCCAGGAAGAGGGCGCGCGGCTGCTGGCCGCGGAATGGGCGCTGGACGACCGGGATGCGCAGCGTGCGCTGTCGCTGCTGGCGGAACTGGGCCCGGGCGTGGCCCGTCGCACCCAGGCGCTGCGCCTGAAGCTGCAAGGCAGCCGACTGGCGCATGAGCCGCTGGAGGCGCTGCGTACGGCGCGGCTGCTGGCCAAGCATCAGGGCTTCTCCAAATCGGCAGCACAAGGCCTGCTGCGCTCGCTGGCCTGTGAGGCGCTGGAGGAAGCGCGGGACGTGGATCAGTTGCGCGCCAGTTGGCAGCAACTGGATGCGGCCGACCGGCGTGATGTCTTCGTGGCGGCCCGCGCCGCGCAGAAAGCGGCTGCGCTGGGCGCGCCGGAGGACGGCCGGGGCTGGCTGCGTCCGTTCTGGGACGCGATCGGCGACCAGGGCGACGATGAGCGGCGCGCGCTGGCCGAGGCACTGGTGCCCTGCATGCCAGGCCTGGGGCCGGAGTGGCTGCAGCGGCTGGAGTTTGCCGTGCAACGGTTCCCGCGCGACATGACCATGGCGTATGCATTGGGTCATGCACTGGCCGAGCGTCAGTTGTGGGGCAAGGCCCGGCTGATGCTGGAGCAGGCGGGGGAGGACCGGGAGCTGTCGGTGGCTGGGCGTCGCCGCAGTTGGCTGCGTCTGGCCGAGATGGCCGACAACGATGGGGACGCGGAGCGCCGTGCACGTTGCTTTGAAGCGGCTGCGCGGCTCGGGGACTGAGCGCGGGACTCAATGCGGGACTGAGCGCGGGGACCGTGTAGGTGGGCGATTACCGAGCGGTACTCGCAATCGCGCAGCCAGTTCTTGCTGAGGCCCAAAAATGCATGCTATAGTCGCAGTCTTTCAGCGGCTGTAGCTCAGTTGGATAGAGTACTTGGCTACGAACCAAGGGGTCGTGGGTTCGAATCCTGCCAGCCGCACCAGAAAAACAGTGACATCGATCAGGCTTGAAGCTTTGATTCAAACTTAGATCGATTCACCATAAACTGCAGACGTTGCTTCCACGACGGTAGCGTCTGACATTCAAAAGTCGTGCGGCTGTAGCTCAGTTGGATAGAGTACTTGGCTACGAACCAAGGGGTCGTGGGTTCGAATCCTGCCAGCCGCACCAAATCAGAAGGCCAGTGCTTCACAGCACTGGCCTTTTTCTTTTTCTTTTTCTCTTTCTTTTGCGCGCGCAGGTTGTGAGCGCAAGGGACGCCCCCCGAAGTCAGTTGAACCGGTTTGTGGATAAGCCGCACTTGAGTTGTCGCGTGCATCTGTTGTGAACGTCCCAGACGTCCAACTCCAAGACGATGCATGCATTCCAATCAATTCAAGTCATCGTCCATTCATGAACAACTTCAATATGCATTTCAACCCTTGGGCGTCGAGCTTCTTCAGCCCGACTCAGGGGTGGGGTCGCGCCGCGAGTCCTTCCTTTTTTCGACCCCCTCACGGCTTCGGTGGTGGATTGGCCCACGGCTGGATGCAGCATGCCAGCCATGGCCTGAGTCACGGTTGGGGTGGCTGGGGCGGCTGCGGCAGCCGAGCCGGTTGGGGCCACGGCGGGGGTTTTGGCGCCCATTGCGGCCATGGTGGCGGCGCACCGCGTGAAGGTCGCTGGAATGCCGAGCGAGGCAGCTACACCATGGGGTCCAGCGGCAGCCTGCAGGTCAAGGTGGGCCAATCGGACGCGGCCTTCAACGACAACATGCAATACCGCGTCAACGGCGGCCCCTGGCAGCATCTGGCCCACTCCAAAGATGCGGGCGACAAATCCATCATTCATGCGTCGCCGGGCTCTGAAGTCCAGTTCCGCATTCAGACGCCTGAGGGCAACACCTTCCGCGCCGGTACCACCCGAAATGTCGATGGGCTGGATCACGGCCGGGTGAATCGCACCGCCAATGGCTACACCCTCGGTTTTGAAGACCAGCGCGGCAACGGCGACGGCGACTTCAATGACGCGATCCTGAACCTGAGCGACCCCGGCCGCTTCCGCTAAGCCGCCTGGATCGGCCGGTCCGCTGCGCGCTCAGCCCTCGATGGCGCCACAATGCAGGCATGAGCAAGGCATTCACCAAGGAAAGTGACGCAGCGGATCCGGATGACGACGACAGCCCGTCGCTCCCGGCCATCCCCAAGGGCTCGCGCAACTACATGACGCCGGCCGGTTACGCCCGGCTGCGCAGCGAATTCATGCAGCTGCTGGATGTGGAGCGGCCCAAGATCGTCGAGACCGTGTCCTGGGCGGCCAAGAACGGCGACCGGTCCGAGAACGGCGACTATCTCTACGGAAAGAAGCGGCTGCGCGAAATCGACCGCCGCCTTCGTTTCCTGACCAAGCGCCTGGACATCGCCGAGGTGGTGGACCCCAGCGCACACTACGGCAGCGACCAGGTCTTCTTTGGCGCCACCGTCACCTATGCCGACGGCAAGGGCGTCGAGCGCACCATCACCATCAAGGGCATCGATGAATCGGACAGCCTGGCCGGCGAGGTCAGCTGGGTGTCGCCGATTGCGCGGACGCTGCTCAAGGCCCGTGAGGGCGATGAGCTGCAACTGGTGACGCCGGTGGGCGTGGAGACCATCGAAGTGATCGAGGTCTCCTACCCGGCTCCCGTCAAGGCTTGACGCGCCAGACCCGCATCACCGCATTGGAGCGCTTGAGCGTGCGCAGCGTGTCGGCCAGGTGCAGACGGTCGCGCACGGCCAGCAGCAGCGTCATCTCGGCCGTCTCGCGCTGAGCGGCATCGTCGCTCATGGCGATGTGGGTGATGTCCGCTTCCGCGCTGCTGACGGCGGTGGCGATCTGCGCCAGCACGCCCTTGCCATTGCGCATCAGCACGCCGACTTCCGCCTCGAAGCTCCGGCTCAATTCTTCCGCCCAGCCCACGGCGATCCAGTGCTCGCTGTCCCGCTGGAACAGGCGGCGGCCCACCGCGCATTCACCGGTGTGGATGACCAGGCCTTCGCCGCGACCCAGATACCCCTTGATGTCGTCCCCCGGAATGGGGCGGCAGCAGGTGGCCAGCCGGACGGAGGCGCCTTCGCTGCCGTCGATCAGCACCTGGCCCTGGGACGGCGCATCGTCGGTGGCAAAGCGGCCCATGGTCAGCAGCACGGCGTCGGGCCGCTGTCCCTGCTCGGACAGGGTGCGTGCCAGCTTCTTGGCCACGATGCTCGCAATCTTGCGGCCCAGGCCGATTTCCACCAGCAGCTCGTCCACATGCCGATTGCCGGCCCAGCGGGCCAGGTCCTGCCACAGGGCGGCGGCTTCGGTCTCTTCCTCGTTTAGGCTGGGCAGGGCCAGGCCCTCGGCGCGCAGGGCCTGCGCCAGCATCTTGTGGCCCAGCTCGCGGGATTCCTCCTGCTCCAGATTCTTCAGGAAGTGGCGGATCTTGGAGCGGGCTCGGCCGGTGCGCACGAAGCTCAGCCAGGCCGGATTGGGACGCGCGCCGGCAGCGGTCACGATCTCGATGACGTCGCCACTGCGCAGCTCGGTGCGCAGCGGCACCGCTTCGCCATTGACCTTGGCCGCCACGCAGTGGTCGCCGACGTCGGAGTGGATCGCATAAGCGAAGTCCACCGGCGTTGCGCCCTTGGGCAGCGCCATGATCTTGGATTTGGGCGTGAAGACGTAGACCGCGTCGGGGAACAGGTCGATCTTGACGTGCTCCAGGAACTCGGTCGCGTCGCGGGTTTCGTCCTGGATGTCCAGCAGCGACTGCAGCCAGCGCGAGCCCAGTTGCTGCGCCGCCTTGGAGTCGCCCTTGCTCTTGTAGAGCCAGTGGGCGGCCACGCCCTTTTCGGCCACCATGTGCATGGCCTCGGTGCGCATCTGGAATTCCACCGGGGTGCCCAGCGGGCTGACCAGGGTGGTGTGCAGCGACTGGTAGCCGTTGGGCTTGGGGATGGCGATGTAGTCCTTGAAGCGGCCCGGCTGCGGCTTGTAGAGCTGGTGGAGCACGCCAAGCGACCAGTAGCACTGGGGCAGGTCCTGCACGATGACGCGAAAGCCAAAGATGTCGCTGACCTGGGCAAAGCTCAGGTGTTTTTCGCTCATCTTTTTGTAGATGCTGAACAGCGTTTTCTCACGCCCTTGAATCTCCACCCGCAAATTGGCTTCGGCGAAGGCTTTCTGCACGTCGCGCTCGATGCGGGTGACCAGGTCACGCCGATGGCCGCGGGCCTTGGTCACGGCCTTGGCCAGCGCGGCGTGGCGCCAGGGGTGGATGTACTGGAAGGAGAGTTCCTGCAGTTCCCGGTAGATCTCGTTCAGGCCCAGGCGGTGCGCGATCGGCGCGTAGATGTCGAGGGTTTCACGGGCGATGCGGCGGCGCTTGTCGAACGCCATGTGCTGCATGGTCCGCATGTTGTGCAGCCGGTCCGCCAGCTTGATGAGGATGACGCGCACGTCCCGCGCCATGGCCAGCAGCATCTTGCGAAAACTCTCGGCCTGCGATTCTTCCCGGGTGGAGAACTGCAGTTTGTCCAGCTTGGTCAGGCCGTCCACCAGTTCGGCGGTGGGGGCCTCGAAGCGCTCGATGAGTTCCGTCTTGGTGACGCCGCAGTCTTCCATGGCGTCATGCATCAGCGCGGCCATGATGGCCTGCGCATCCAGCCGCCAGTCGGCGCACAGCCCCGCCACGGCGATGGGATGGGTGATGTAGGGTTCACCGCTGGCGCGGAATTGACCCAGGTGGGCCTCGTCGGCGAACTTGTAGGCCTCGCGGATGCGCTTGATGTCGGACTTCGGCAGGTAGTGAAGCCGGGTCACCAGGGTGTCGAAGGACGACGCCTCGGACGCAGGGGCAGGCGCTGCCTTCGGGCCAGCGAGCCCGGTCAGGCCAGGAATGTGTGCGGTAGCGAAGGAGCGGAGACCCATATGCCAAATTTAACCCATGGCATGCAGGCTTTCCTGTGCAGGGGCTACTGCTGAGGCCTCAAAAGAACAAAAGGCGCCCAGGGGGCGCCTTTCGCAAGGGGCGTTGTGCGCTCAGACCGGCACGCGGCGCAGCATTTCCACGCCGACGTCGCCGTTGGCGACTTCACGCAGGGCGGTCACGCCCGGCTTGTTCTTCGATTCCAGCTTCGGGGCGTGGCCCTGGCTGAGCATGCGAGCGCGATAGGTCGCGGCGAGCACCAGCTGGAAGCGGTTGGGGATCTTGGTCAGGCAGTCTTCAACGGTGATGCGGGCCATGCTGATGTCCTGGAGGAGGGTGAAGGGAGTGGGTTGAAAGCCAGCGAGGGGCGGGCTTTGAACTCACTCGATGAGATCGAGCGCCCGGAACACGGCGGAGCGGTTCCGTTGCTGAGTCAGGTATTTTAGCCGTTGTGCCTGCACGATGGCTTTCAAGTCGAACAAGGCCGTCTCGAACACGGCATTGATGACCACGAAATCGAAGTGCCGGGCCTGGGCCACCTCGTTGCGGGCGTTTTCCATGCGCTTGGCGATCACCTCCGGTTCGGTGTCGCCGCGGCGGATCAGGCGCTGGCGCAGCTCATCCCAGCTGGGCGGCAGGATGAAGATGAGCACCGCGTGGGGGAACAGCTTCTTGATCTGCAGAGCGCCCTGGTAGTCGATCTCCAGGACCACGTCTTCGCCGTGAGAGATGCGCTGCTCGATGGCATTGCGCGAGGTGCCGTAGAGATTTCCGTGCACCTCGGCCCATTCGAAGAATTCGCCTCGGGCGACCATCGCGCGGAATTCCTCCGGGCCGACGAACAGGTACTCCCGCCCGTGCTGCTCCTGGCCGCGCGGCGCCCGGGAGGTGTGCGAGACGGAGACGGTCAGCTTGGCATCCAGCTCCAGCAGCGCCTTGACCAGACTGGACTTGCCAGCCCCGCTGGGGGCGGCCACAACGAACAAATTACCGGGGTATTCCATCGGGCAATTTTAGCGCCAGGCCCCGCAGGGCCCGGTCATTCGATGTTCTGCACCTGCTCGCGAAGCTGCTCAATCGCGACTTTCATCTCGACCGAGATATTGGTCAGCTCGATTGCCACCGCCTTGGAACCCAAAGTATTGGCTTCACGGTGTAACTCCTGCATCAGGAAGTCCAGCCGTTTTCCGATGTCGCCCCCCTTTTTCAGCAGGCGTTCCACCTCATCCAGGTGGGAGCGAAGGCGGGTCAATTCCTCGGCAACGTCAATGCGAAGGGCATAGGCCGCGGCCTCATTCACCGCACGTTCCTGCAGTGATTGCTCGGACACTGACGTGGTCGCGCCAGCCGCTGAAAGGGCCTCTTTCCAGCGCTCCAGGAAACGCTCCTGCTGACGCTGCACGGCGGCCGGAATCAGCGGCTCGGCCTGGTCGGCCAACTGCCGCAAAGTGGCCACGCGCTGCTTGAGCATCGTCACCAGTTTGGCACCCTCGCGCTCACGCGCTTCGAGGAAGCCCTTGAGACACTGCCGCGCGGCTTCCAGCACCTGTTCATCGGCAGGAGCGGGCCCGCCGCTGCCGCCCTTGCACCACTGCAAAGCCTCCTGAACCGACAGGCCTTGCGCCTTCGGCAGCCAGGCCTTGATCTGCTCTTCCAGACGCGCCAGCCGGTTGAGTTGATCGGGTTGCGGATTGGGCACCGTGCTCTCGGATTCGCGCTGCATCGCGATGCGCAATTCCATCTTGCCGCGCTTGACCTGGCTGGTCACCAGTTCCCGCAAGGCGGGCTCCAATGCGCGCAGCTCGTCGGGCATGCGAAAGCTCAAATCCAGGAATCGCCCGTTCACCGACCGGGCCTCCACGGTGACGCCTGCGGCGACGGGAGCACTAGGGGTTTCGCCGGAGGTCGTCGGTTGTGCCGTGGCGCTGGCATAACCGGTCATGCTGTAAACTGGCATCAGCTATCGGTAGAGAAATCGAACCGCGATTATGTCAAAGCCGAAACCGGCGCCCCTGCCCGCAGGCACGGTGGTGGGTGGCTATCAGATCATCAAAAAACTGGCTGCGGGTGGTTTCGGCGTGGTGTACCTCGCCGAAGACCCCGACCATCATTTGGTGGCCCTGAAAGAATACCTCCCGTCATCACTGGCCGAACGATCACCCGGAGAACTGACGCCCCGCGTCAAACCGGAAAAACAGCCCCTCTATAGACTGGGGCTGCGCAGCTTTTTTGAAGAAGGCCGCTCACTCGCGCAAATTTCGCACCCCAGCGTTGTCTCGGTGCTGAATTTCCTGCGAGAGAACGAGACCGTCTATATGGTCATGAACTACCTGCAGGGCGACACGCTGCAGGACTTCATCGTGACCGCACGGGATCTGAAGCGAGACAAGGTCTTCCGGGAGTCCACCATCCGGTCCTTGTTCGACGAGATCCTGAAAGGGCTGCGCATCGTGCACCAGCACAAGATGCTGCACCTGGACATTAAGCCGGCCAACATCTTCATCACCAACGACAACAAGGCGGTGCTGCTGGACTTCGGCGCGGCGCGGGAAGTGCTGTCCAAGGAAGGCAACTTCATTCGCCCGATGTACACCCCGGGCTTTGCCGCGCCGGAGATGTACCGCCGCGACGGATCGCTGGGCCCCTGGACCGACATCTACGCGATCGGCGCCTGTATCTACGCCTGCATGCAGGGCTATCCGCCCAACGATGCGCCGCAGCGCCTGGAAAAGGACCGCCTGGGCCTGAGCCTGTCGCGCCTGCGCAATGTGTATTCGGACAACCTGCTGGAAGTGACCGAATGGTGCATGTCGCTGGACCCGCTGACCCGTCCGCAGAGCGTGTTTGCGCTGCAGAAGGAGCTGTCGCGGGAGACCGAGCGCCGCTACACCAAGCTCAGTTTCAGTGAACGCCTGAAGCTGCAGCTCGAGAACCTCAAGACCGGAGCCAAGGCGTGAGGTTTTCCGTCTATCAGGTCAGCCGCCGTGGCGGCCGGGAAAAGAATGAGGACCGCATGGGGTATTGCTATACCCGCGAGTCCGGTCTCTTTGCCCTGGCCGACGGCATGGGCGGCCACCCGGACGGCGAAGTCGCGGCGCACATGGCGCTGCAGAACGTCGCCGCGCTGTATCAACGCGATGCGCAGCCCGTGCTGCCGCATCCCACCCAGTTCCTGGAAACTGCCGTGCTGCTGGCTCACCAGCAACTGCTGGCCTATGCCGCCGAGCGCGGCATGAGCGACACGCCGCGCACCACCGTCGTGGTGGCGGTGATGCAGCAGGGTCAGATCTGGTGGGCCCACTGCGGCGACTCCCGCATGTACCTGGCCCGGGATACCGAACTCATTGCCCGCACCCGGGACCATTCCTACAGCGAGCTGCAGGAAGCCCTCGGCCGCCATGCGACCGGTGCCGAGCGATTCAACCGTCACGTCCTCTTTACCTGCCTGGGCAGTCCGGGCAAGCCGATGATCGATGTGAACGGCCCCGTGCTGCTGCAAAACGGCGACCGCATGCTGCTGTGCTCCGACGGTCTGTGGAGCTCGGTCAGCGACGCCGACATCCTGCGCCTGCTCAGCGAAGCCCGCACCGTTGCCGATGCGGTGCCCGAGCTGGTGGAACAGGCGCTGCGCCAGGCCGGCGCCCGCAGTGACAACGTCACCGCGCTGGCGGTGGAATGGGAAGGCGAGGGCGATGCGCCCGACTCCATTTCCACGCAGGACCTGGACGACCAGGGCTTTGCCTCCACCATCCAGGGCGCCGGGCAGGAACAGCTCGACGAAGCCGAGATCGACAGCGCCGTGCGCGAGATCCAGGACGCCATCCGTCGCGCTGGCAAGAAACCCCGCTGAAGGAACATTCCATGACCGCCATTGCCAGCCGCCCGCAAGGGCGCGCGGCCGACGCCCTGCGCCCGGTTCGCATCACCCGCCACTACACCCGCCACGCTGAAGGCGCGGTGCTGATCGAGTTCGGCGACACCAAGGTGCTGTGCACCGCCTCCGTCGAAGAGAAGGTGCCGCCGCACAAGAAGGGCTCGGGCGAGGGCTGGGTCACCGCCGAATACGGCATGCTGCCGCGTGCCACCCACACCCGCAGCGACCGCGAAGCCGCCCGTGGCAAGCAGACCGGCCGCACGCAGGAAATCCAGCGTCTGATCGGCCGCGCGCTGCGCTCGGTCTTCGACTTGAAGAAGCTGGGCGAGCGCACCATCCAGCTGGACTGCGACGTGCTGCAGGCCGACGGGGGCACCCGCACCGCAGCCATCACCGGCGCCTATGTGGCGGCGCATGATGCAGTGAGCTGGCTGCTGTCGCAGGGCAAGATCACGCAGTCGCCGCTGCTGGACGCGGTGGCCGCCATCTCCGTCGGCATCAAGGACGGCCAGGCGCTGCTGGATCTGGAATACGTGGAAGACTCCACCTGCGACACCGACATGAATGTGGTGATGACCGGCGCCGGTCACTTCGTGGAACTGCAGGGCACCGCCGAAGGCGTGGCCTTCACCCGCGCGGAAGTGGACGTGCTGCTGAACCTGGCCGAGAAGGGCATCCGCGACTTGCTGGTTGCTCAGCGACAGGCCCTGGGTCTTTGAACGTCTGCGGAGGAGCAAGCGATGAAGTTGGTCCTGGCCTCCAACAATGCCAAGAAGCTCAAGGAACTGCAGGCGCTGTTCCAGCCGCTCGGTCTGGCACTCGTCACCCAGGGCAGCCTGGGCATTCCTGAAGCCGAGGAGCCGTTCGACACCTTCGTGGAGAACGCCCTGACCAAGGCCCGCCATGCCGCTCGCGAAAGCGGCCTGCCGGCGCTGGCCGACGATTCGGGCCTGGCGGTGGAGGCGCTGGGCGGGGCGCCCGGCGTGCTGTCCGCCCGCTATGCCACGCTGTTCGGCTTCGAGAAGAGCGACGCGGAGAACAACCGCGTGTTGCTGGACAAGCTCACCGGCCAGGCCGACCGCCGTGCGCGGTTTGTCTGCGCCTTGGTCGCCGTGCGCTCGGCCACCGACCCCGAGCCGCTGATCGCCATGGGTCGCTGGAATGGCGAGATCCTCCAGTCGGCGCGCGGTGAAGCCGGTTTCGGCTACGACCCGCTGATGTTCATTCCGTCGCTGGGCCAGAGCGTGGCCGAGCTGAGTGCCGAGCAGAAGAACCGCCTGAGCCATCGGGCCCTGGCGTCCGAAGACCTGCTGCGGCAGATGCGCGAGGCCTGGCACCTTGGCTGACATCATCCGCATGATGCGCCCCGGCACGCTGAGCCTGTCGGCGCTGCCGCCGCTGTCGCTGTATGTGCACCTGCCCTGGTGCCTGCGCAAGTGCCCGTACTGCGACTTCAATTCGCACGAGTTCCGCGCCGGCAAGGAACTGGACGACGACACCGCCGCCCGCTACCTCGCCGCCCTGCGCGCCGACCTGGAAGCCTCGCTGCCGCTGGTGTGGGGGCGGCCGGTGATCTCCGTGTTCATCGGCGGCGGCACGCCCAGCCTGTTCAAGCCGTCGCAGATCGCGGAGCTGATCTCCGACCTGCGGGCCCGGCTGCCGCTGGAGCCCGGCTGCGAGATCACGATGGAAGCCAACCCCGGCACCTTCGAGCGCGAGCGCTTTGCAGGGTTTGCGCAGGCGGGTGTGACGCGGCTGTCGATCGGTGTGCAGAGCTTCGACGACGCGCAGTTGGCAGCGCTGGGACGTGTCCACAGCAGCGAGCAGGCCCATGCGGCCATCGAGGAAGCGGCCCGGTCGTTTGGCACCTTCAACATCGACCTGATGTATGCGCTGCCCGGCCAGACGCTGGACGCCCTGGCCCAGGACCTGGATCAGGCACTGGCCTACCGCCCGCCGCATCTGTCGGTCTACCACCTGACCATCGAGCCCAACACCCGCTTTGCCAACCAGCCGCCGGAGCATCTGCCGGATCCGGACCTGGCCAGCGACATGCTGGACCTGATCACCGACCGCACCGCCATCCAGGGCTTGTCACGGTATGAGGTGTCGGCCTATGCGCGCGACGGGCATCGCTGCCAGCACAACCTGAACTACTGGCAGTTCGGCGACTACCTCGGCATCGGCGCCGGCGCGCATGGCAAGCTGTCCTTTGCGCATCGGCTGCTGCGGCAGGTCCGCTGGCGCGATCCGGCCACCTACATGGCCAAGGCGCTGGAAGGGCAGGCGGTCTCGAACGAAAACGAAGTGGCGCGATCGGAGCTGCCCTTCGAGTTCATGCTCAATGCCCTGCGTCTGAAGGACGGGGTGTCGATGCAGAGCTTCCTGGAGCGCACCGGTCTGCCGCCTTCCAGCATTGCGCAGGCAATGGCGCAAGGGCGGGCCAAGGGCCTGCTGGATCCGGACCCCGCCGTGATCCGTCCGACCCCGCTAGGGTTTGATTTCCTGAGTGACCTGCAGGCGCTGTTCCTGGCGTCTTGAGCTGGACTTCTTGAGCCGGACGTTTGAGCCTGGCGTCGGACGCTGCAGAATTGTCGCGTTCGACGCTGACGCTGGTGTGGCGCTCATGAGGCGCTCATGAGGCGCTAATCCCGCTCAGACCCTCCAGCGCGGCATCCAGCGCCGCCCGCGACTGCGCCGTCTCGGCGTGCAGCCAATCCACAAAGGCGGTCAGCGCGGGGTTGCCCTTCATGCCGGGTGGATAGACCACGTGATAGTGCTGCGGCTCATGCAGCACCGGCTGACGCGGGGCCACCCGCACCAGGCGCCCCTCCAGCAGCGCATCGGCCGCCAGCAGCTCGCGGGTCAGGCCGATGCCCATGCCTTGCTCGGTGGCCATCAGCAGCAGGCCTGCGTCGTTGAAGGTGGCCACCGGCGTGACCTGTCGCTTGACGCCGCACAGCGCAAACCAGTCGGACCATTGATCGGCATCGCCCAGCAGCGGCTGCTCGGCCAGCGCTTCCAGTGGCAGCCCGATCAATTGATGGGCGAGCGCCGGGGACGCGACCGGCAGCAGCGTGGAATCGAACAGCGGCTCGCTGACCAGTCCCGGCCATGAACCCTTGCCCTGCCGCAAGGCCACGTCATAACCGTCGCGCTCCAGGTCCATCAGCCGCTGGCTGGCGTCGATCTCAAGCGCCACCTCGGGGTGACGGGCATGGAAGCGGTTGAGTCGCGGCATCAGCCAGCGCTGGCAGAAGGAGGGCAGGGCGGTGATGCGAAGGCTGCGCTGCTCCAGGCCATGGGCGGCGGTGGCGGAGCGCAGTCCGGCGTCCAGTTCCTGGTAGGCCCGCTCGACCGCTTGCAGCAGCGCGCGACCGGCTGCGTTGAGCACGACGCGGCGGCCTTGCCGGTCGAAGACGGGGAAGCCCAATTGGAGCTCCAGCGCGCGGATCTGCTGGCTGATGGCACTGTGGGTGAGGCTCAGTTGCTCCGCTGCGGCGCGCAGGTTCTGCGCAAGCGCGGCGGCGCGGAAGGCGGCCAGGTATTGGAGGGGCAGGCGGGGCGGGCGCATCGGGCGGGTCAGCGGGCCAAGTTCCGCTGATTGGTTAGAGGGGCTTACCAGTCAGGCCAGGATAAAGCGTTTGGATTGGTTGGTTTGGCTACCTAGCATAACCCCATGACGTCCCGCCACCACCCCCGCCTTGAATGCCACCGCCAGGAGGCCACGATGAATGAGCCCGATCTGAATCAGTTTTCGGACGTGGACCTCCCGTGGGTCCCGAGTCAGCTGCTGCTGGCGCTGGCCAGTGTGCTCGCTTCGCTCTTGCTGGCGAGCGCCGCATTCGGCTTCACCGACCAGAATGCCGACCTCCAGATGCAGGCCCGCAATCGGCAGGAGCAGGCTGCGCAGTCAGGCGTCGCACGAGCCGCCAAGGCCACCACCGCGACCACGGTGCTGGCTCAGGCCTCCATCCCCGCACCGCACGGCACAAAGGACGGCGCGAGGGATCAGCGGATGAGGCCCAACTGGCGCAACTGCCCTTCGAGCTCCTCCACCGAGGACCAGGGCAGGATGGGGGAGTTCTGCCGCTCATCGGGCGGGTGGTCCGGCAGCGATTCCGACCAACCGCCGCAGCCCACCAGAGGCAGCAGCGGACGCTTGTGAAGCCAGGCCAGGCAGACTTCGGAGATGGTGCCGGCTCGCCCACCGATGACCAGGCAGGCGTCGCCAGACAAGGCCATGAGAAGGTTGCGTGCATCGCCCATGCCGCAGGGCACCACCACGGTGGCGGGCCAATCCGGCGGCGGCATCTCCCCGGCGGGCACGATGCTGAGCACCAGGCCACCCGCCGCCACGGCTCGCTCTGCCGCCACTCGCGTCGCGGGGCTTCCGCAGCCGCTGACCAGCGTCACGCCGAGTCGCGCCAGCAGATCACCGGCCAGGCCGGCCAATTCATAGGCTTGGGAGCCCGGCTCTGCGCTGCCGAGTACGCAGACCTGAGGTCTTCGGGAAGAGGGGATGTTCATCCCCCCGAATTTAAACGCGGTTGAGCGACATGCCCGCGGTGCTGCGCAGCCGCTCGATCAGCCGGGTGGCGATCTGCTGCAGCGGCAGGACTTCGTCGGCCGCTCCAGCGTTGATCGCTTCGCGCGGCATGCCGAAGACCACGCAGGTGGCCTCGTCCTGCACGAAGTTGTAGGCGCCGGCGTCCTTCATGACCTTCATCGCCTTGGCGCCATCGGCCCCCATGCCGGTGAGCATGATGCCCAGCGCGTTCTGGCCCACCACCCGGGCGGCGGACTGGAACAGCACTTCCACCGAAGGCTTGTGCCGGTTCACCGGCTCCCCGTCCTGCACGCGGGCGATGTAGTTGGCGCCGGAGCGCTCCACGCTGAAATGCATGCCCCCGGGGGCGATGTAGCCGTGACCGGGCAGGATCCGTTCACCGTCCTGCGCTTCCTTGACCCGGATCTTGCACAGCCCGTCCAGTCGCGCGGCATAGCTGCGGGTGAAACCCGGCGGCATGTGCTGCGTGATGCAGACGGCCGGGCAGTCGGCCGGCAGGTTGATCAGCACGTCCTTGGTCGCTTCGGTGCCGCCGGTGGAGGCGCCGATGAAGATGATTTTTTCCGTGGACAACCGACCCAGGCTGGCGATCGGCGCCGCAGGCCGGGCCGCGGCCGTGCTGTGGGCCGCGGTCGCGCCCACGGCGCCGGCGGTCGGTGCCGGCGGCAGGCGGCGGATCTGCGCCTTGGCCGCAATGCGGATCTTGTCGGTGATGTCCTGCGCCAGCGCACGGATGCCGTCGGCCACGCCGATCTTGGGCTTGGCCACGAAGTCCACCGCGCCCAGCTCCAGCGCCTTGAGCGTGACCTCCGCGCCGCGTTCGGTCAGCGTGGAGACCATCACCACCGGCATCGGCCGCAGCCGCATCAAGCGCTGCAGGAAATCCAGCCCGTCCATCTTGGGCATTTCCACGTCCAGCGTGATCACGTCGGGATTCAGGTTGCGGATCATCTCCCGGGCGGCCAGCGGGTCGCTGGCGGCGCCGATGCATTGCATGTCCGGCTGCCGGTTGATGATCTCGGTCAGGATGCTGCGCACCAGGGCGGAATCGTCCACCACGACGACTGTGGTCTTGGCCATCTCTTTTTACTCCTCGATACGGCAGCCGGGTCAGAACAGGTCGATCGACCCGCCCGAGCTGGCCACAGGTTGTGCTTTCTGGGCGGCGACCTTGTCCTGCTGCACCAGTGCATCCGCGTTGGTGGCCGCCAGCCGCTTCACCATGGCCTTGCCGCTGCGCGGCAGGAAGCAGACTTTGCGGGGGTAGACATCCATCACGTCCTTGGACACCACCGGAATCCGTTCGGTCTTCAGGTAGTCCAGCACGAAGTTGGTGTTGCGCTCGCCCACGTTGATGGTGTTCATGCCGGCGATGACTGCGCCGCCGCCGAAGATCTTGGCTTCCATCCGGCCCTTGCTGGCGCCGCGCTTCATCATCTCGTTGATGAGCAGTTCCATCGCGAAGGAGCCGTAGCGGCCGGAGTCGCCGTGGCCTTCGGGCAGCATGAAGTGGTTCATGCCGCCGATCTGCGCATGGCGGTCCCACAGGCATGCTGCGATGCAGGACCCCAGCGTGGTCATCACCAGCAGGTCCTCGTTGTCCACGAAGTACTCGCCGGGCAGCACTTTCACGGCGGCATTCTTGAAATGCGCGTCGTAGAAGAAGAACGAGGCTTCTCCCTGCTTGCGCGATTGCGTCTTGAGCTGGGCCACCCGTGCCGCACCGGCACTGGCCAGCGCCGTGCTGTTGAGCAGGGCTTGAGAGGCGTTGGGCATGCTCATGAGGTCAACAATCCAAAGGGGTTGTACATCGGGATCTTGTGCGCAGCAGCGAGGCGGCCGGTCAGCCGACGCGCTCGTAAATCGTCTTGCCGCGCAGCCGGAACAGGTCGCGCGACTCGGTGAAGTTTTCGGAATGGCCCACAAACAGCAGCCCCCCCGGACGCATGACCCGATGGATGCGCTCCAGCACCTTGCGCTGCGTCGGGGCATCGAAATAAATCATGACGTTGCGGCAGAACACGATGTGGAAGGGATCTCCCAGAGACCACTGCGCATTCATCAGGTTCAGCGTCCGGAACTCGATCATGCGCGCCAATTCGGGCTTCACGCGGATGCGACCCTCGTTGGCACCCGTGCCGCGCAGGAAAAATTGCCGCAAGCGCTGAGGAGATAAGCCCCGGGACTCGGCGGAATACACCCCGCGACGCGCCGTGTTCAGCACATTGGTGTCGATGTCGCTCGAAATGATCTGCACGCCGGAACTGCTGCCCAGGGATTCCTGGCAGGTCATGGCGATGGAATAAGGCTCTTCGCCGGTAGAGGCGGCGCAGCACCAGATGCGGATAGGTTTCCCGGTCAGCGTCTTGAGGTCATCCGTCAACGAGTGGAAATGATGCTCTTCCCGGAAGAAGGAGGTCAGGTTGGTCGTCAGGCAATTGACGAATTCCTGCCATTCCTGCTCCCCTTGCGGGCCGCTGATGCTCTCCAGCCATTCCAGATAACTGGCGAAGGAGCGGTGGCCGGTGTCTCGAAGGCGCCGGGACAGCCGGCTATAGACCATGGCATGTTTGCCGTCGTGCAGGCTGATGCCGGCATGCTGGTAGATCAGTTGCCGGACGCGGTCGAAGTCCGCCCGGCTGAAACTGAATTCATGGTCGATCGCCTCAACGGGGGAGGCCGCAGCCGTGGGTCCAGGGCGCATAGGGCAGAACTTCTTTGATGTTAGGGATGCCGTAGCACCAAGGGGTCGATCAAACCTTCCAACAAACCCCGTTATGGTGAACGCCATTGTCGGCAATCGCTAGTTTGAGCGCTAGAGCGTAAAAAGATGTGTGAAAGAGGTGGGACTCCAGCCTCTTTTTTTGACCCCATGTGGGGGGATGGCACTGCTAGACTGCTTCGGAATCACCCCTCGCGCCGCCGGATCGCCTTGGATCAACCGCCCCGTCTCATCCCAGCGCATGCCTTGCGCCTGGAACTTGCCCTGCAGTTGCTGCAGCAGGCCGGTGCCATGCTTCCGGATGCCGAGCCCTACACGCAGGTGTGGTTGCAAGGCATCGTGGATGCTTTGTGTGACCTCTCCAGCAAGGACGCATTGACCGGGCTGGTCAACCGACGCAGCTTCGAGATGGCCCTGGACCGGGAACTGGACCGGGTCGCCCGCTCCGGTGAGCCGGCCCTGCTGCTGGTGCTGGACATTGATCACTTCAAGGCGATCAACGACAACCACGGCCATGCGGCGGGCGACCAGGTCATCCGGGCGGTGGCGCGTTCCATCGGCCAGATGGTGCGTCCGATGGATACCGTGGCGCGGATCGGCGGCGAGGAATTCGCCATCATCCTGCCCAGTTGCCCCACCACCTATGGGGTGACCGTGGCGGAGCGGATCCGCGAGCGGGTGGAAAGTTTGACGGTGGAGGTTGGCCAAGGCGCGCCGCTGACCACCACCATCAGCATCGGGGGGGCTTTTGCGCCGCAATGGGTGAGGTCTTCCGCGTTGCTGTGGACAGAGCGGGCCGACCGCCAGCTCTACCGTGCCAAGGCCGAGGGCCGCAACCGCGCCTGCCTGGAGAGCCATATCGACTCCCTGGTCACCGCCGAAGAAAAAGGCATGTTGTTCGCCGTAACGCAACAGGATAGTGAATGAGCATGACAACAGCTCCTGCTGCAAGACCTGCCCGAGGAGGCGCCCGCACCTTGGCCGTGACCAGCGGCAAGGGCGGCGTGGGCAAGACCTTCGTCTCTGCCAACCTGGCGGCGGCCCTGGCGGCGCGCGGCGAACGCGTGCTGGTGCTGGACGCGGACCTGGGCCTGGCCAATCTGGACGTGGTGCTGAACCTGCACCCCAAGCTGACCCTGCACGACGTCTTCACCGAGCGCTGCACCCTGGAACAGGCGATCTTGCCGGCCCCTGGCGGCTTCCATGTGCTGCTGGCCGGCTCTGGCATGGTGGAGTATTCCCGCCTGACCCCCGATGTGCGGGACAAGCTGCTGCACATCCTGGAAACGGTCAAGCCTCGTTTTGACTGGGTGGTGCTGGACACCGGCGCCGGCATCTCGGACGTCGTGCTGTTTGCCGTCTCCATGGCCAACGACGTGCTGGTGGTGGCCACGCCCGAGCCCACTTCGCTGACCGATGCCTACGCCACCATCAAGGTGCTGGCCACCCAGCAGAACCGCCGCCATGTGGGTCTGGTGATCAACCAGGCCAACCGTCCGGGCGAGGGTAAGCTGATCTGCGGCCAGTTGCAGCAGGTGCTGCAGCGCTTTGTCGGGCCCACGCCGGGCCAGACCTTCAAGCTGGAACTGCTGTCGGAAGTGAAAAACGACCAGATGGTGCGTCAGGCGGTGCTCAAGCGGCAGCTGCTGCTGGAGCACTATCCCGGCTCTGACGCAGCGCAGGCCATCCGCGCCCTGGCCACCAAGCTGCTGGAGCAGCGGGCCGCGCAGCCATGAGCGAAGGCGGACAGGCAGCCCCGGCCACTCCGTTCGAGTGGGTCGGCGGCGAGGAGGCGGTCCGTCGCCTCGTGGACCGTTTCTATGACCTGATGGACCTGGAACCGGGCTTTGCCGAGCTGCGCTCGGTGCATCCCACCACGCTGGAAGGCTCCCGGGACAAGCTGTTCTGGTTCCTCTGCGGCTGGCTGGGCGGGCCGGACTATTTCGTGGAGCGCTTCGGCCACCCCCGGCTGCGCGCGCGGCACATGCCGTTTCGGGTCGGTCATGTCGAGCGCGACCAGTGGATGGCCTGCATGACGCAGGCCATGACCGAATGCGGCCTGGACGCCACCTTGCGGGAGCGCCTGACGGCGGCCTTCGGCAACACCGCCGACTGGATGGTCAACCAGGCGCCGCCCGTCCGCAAGGTCTTCTGACGCGTGCATTTCTAACAGCACTGGCCTTCCCGTCGGGGGCTCGATGAACACGGGCGCGGCGCCATGGTCTACCGTTGAGCCCATGATGTTCACACCGTATGAAGACGATGTGGTCGGCATCGATGCCAATCCCGACCTGCTCCATGTCCGTATCGAAGACGGCCAGCTCTGGCTGTCCGACGATGCGCGACAGGACATCGAGATCTGTGCAGGGCAATGCCCGAACACGTCCAACCCGCGCCTGATGCTGGAGTTCCTGCGCTCCGCCTGCCTGCGGCTGCAACTGGTGGACATGGAGAGCGAGGAAGCAGAAGGGGCCTTCATGTCCTTCTGCGTGCTCAAGGGGCTGGAACATGCCATCGACACCCACTGGCAGGGGGCTGACGCGGTCGGCGCCTTCCGGCCGGAGCAGTTGCTGCACGTCTTTACCTCCAGCTTCCACCCGCAAGTCAGCATGACCTTGCATTGAGATCGCCGACCCGCGCGGGAGCGCGGATCAGCGATCTTTCAGCGATCAATCTACTCGGAAGCCGAAGTCCTGCTGGAAGCGGTGGTTGCCCGGGCAGACATAGGTCTGCCGCAGCGCCGTCTCAATGGACGCGGTGAAGGCCCGAAGGGTGCGGGCATCCATGCCGCCCTGCAGCGCCCGGATGTCCACCGCCACCACACGCCCGCCCTGCACCTCGGCCACGGCCCGGAAGGCGGCTTCGCCGCTCCACTGCACCGCTGGCATGACGGGGGCTCCCATCGACGTGCAGACCAGGCCAGGGGCCACCGGGTCCCGGGTTGCCAGACCCGAGGTGCCCGCGGTGCCGCCCGTGTTGCCGGTACTCAGGGCAGCGCCTCCCTCGGTGCTGGGGCTGATGTTGCCGGGGACCGTCGGCGTGACGGTCTCGGTTGAGATCAACGGCGCCACCGGCGGAGGGGTCACCGGTATGTCGGGCACGTCCACGAAGCGGGGCGTCGGTTCCATGATCTGCGGCATCGGCGGCGTCTCCACCGGCGTGACCGGCGGCGGTGGCGTGCGGGCGATGTCTATTTGGACCTGCGTCAGCGGCGGCGGCTTCGGCGCCGCGTGGCGCCGAAAGCCCTCCACCAGGGCGGCCACCATGGCCACGTGCACGACGGCCACCAGGATCAAACCCGCCGTGCGGGTGTGACCGGGCGCGCCCCATGGGCGAACGGTTACTGAAGGCATGCGAATCCCTCCCCATCGAATCGATGGATACGTAGTTGAGAATAGATGTCAACAACGCCGGCGTGAGGCCAGACTAGGGGCTGTTCGCGGGACCGTCAACGGCTTTTCAGCGCGCCACGCATCAAAACAACGGGTGCAAACCCGCGGGGTGTCGGCCACGGGCTGCGGGGCAGGGCGGAGAGAGGGGACGCCGTGGAGCCGGGGAAGGCCGCAGCGGCGGCGAGGGCAGGCGACTCAGGTGGCGTTGAGCAGCACCATCAGTGCGCCGCTGCCGCCGTCGCTGGCACGGGCCTGGACAAAGGCCAGCACCTCTTCCTTCTGCACCAGCCAGCGACGCACCCGGGCCTTTAGCACCGGTTCCCGACCGGGGGAGCCATTGCCCTTGCCGTGGACCACCCGGACGCAGCGCAGGCCGCGCCGGGCGCTGTCGTGGATGAACTGGCCCAGCGCTTCGCGGGCCTGGTCGCGGCGCAGTCCATGCAGATCAATCTGCCCCTGCAGGGCCCAGTGACCGCGGCGCAGCTTGCGGACCGACTCCTGGGTGATTTCCGGACGGCGGAAGGAGAGGGTGTCGTCCGTCTCCAGCAGGGAGTCCACGTCGAAGTCGTCCGACAGGGCCTGCTTCCAGGCCTGCTGTTCATCCAGCATGCGCTGCACCGGCTCGGGCGCCGGGCGGTCGCCGCTCAGCAGCACGCGATTGGCCTGCGGCATCTTCACCACCGGGCCGACCGTCAGCTCGAAGATGCGGGCCTCCTGCTCGAGCAGGCGCGCCTGCGCCGCCTCGCGTTCGCGACGCTCTTCTTCCGCCCGCTGGCGGATCCGGAGTTCTCGGTGCAGCGTCTGCAGGTCTTGCAGGCTGCGCAGGCGATCGTTCACATCAAACCCAATTCGGCCATGGAAACAACGTTCCCCGCGCCGACCACAAAATGGTCCAGCACCGACACGTCCACCAGTGCCAGGGCCTGTTTCATGGCCTGGGTGAGCCGGATGTCAGCGTCGGACGGCTGGGCATGGCCGGAGGGATGGTTGTGCGCCAGGATGACCGCGGCGGCCTCCAGGGCCAGCGCGCGCTTCACCACCTCGCGGGGGTACGCAATGGTATGGGATAGGGTACCCCGGAACATGTTGTCCATGCGGATGAGACGGTGGCGGACATCCAGAAACATCACGGCAAAGCATTCGTAGGGCAGGGCATCGAGTTGCAAACGCAGGTAGGTGCGCACCGCGTCCACGGATTCGAACACCGGCTGGTCGGACAGGCCTTCACGCAGGCCGCGCCGGGCCAGCTCCATGACGGCCGCGAGCATGGCCTGCTTGGAGGGGCCCACACCGCGGACCTCGGCCAGGTCCTCGGGCGAGGCCCGCAGCAGGCCGGCCAGGCCGTTGAAGCGGTCCAGGAGTTCGCGGGCCAGGGCCAGCACCGGTTGGCCGGGCAGGCCGGTTCGCAGGAGCACCGCCAGCAGTTCGCTGTCGCACAGGGCGTCAGGGCCGCGGGCCAGCAGTTTTTCTCGCGGGCGGGCGTCGATGGGCAGGTTCAGGAAGGTCATCTGAAGCGCTCTCGGGAGTTGGGCAGCGCTCAAGCCTAAAATCCAGCTTCGATTTCCAAAATACCCCTGACTTGTGAACCTCGTCCAACCTGGATCGTTCCTGACCCTGCATTACCGGCTCACCGGCCCGGATGGCCAGGACGTGATCAACACCTTCAACGACAAGCCCGCCACGCTGTCGCTGGGGACCGGCGAGCTCGCGCCCGCGATCGAGGCCCGGCTGATCGGGCTGGCGGAGGGCAGCCGCACCGTGCTGGAACTGGGGCCGGGCGAAGCCTTCGGTGAGCGCAATCCGGAGATGATGCAGCGGGTGAAGCTGAGCCTGATGCGCGAGCTGGGCGACCCGACCGAGGTCTATCAGGTGGGGGATGTGGTGCAGTTTCCGACCCCGGACGGCCAGGGCCAGTATGCGGGCGTGGTGCGTGAGGTGGGGCCGGACTGGCTGCTGTTCGACTTCAACCATCCGCTGGCGGGCCAGCCGGTGAGCTTTGAAGTGCAACTGATTGGTGTGTTGTGAGCGGAGCGGACATGCAGTTGAACAAGGACATCATCCTGGCGGAACCGCGCGGTTTCTGCGCGGGCGTGGACCGGGCCATCGAGATCGTCGAGCGGGCGCTGAAGAAATTCGGCGCGCCCATCTACGTCCGCCACGAGATCGTGCACAACACTTACGTGGTGAACGACCTCAAGGCCAAGGGCGCCATCTTCATCGAGGACCTGGCGGACGTGCCGCCCGGCGCCACGCTGGTGTTCTCGGCCCACGGCGTGAGCCAGGCCGTGCGCCAGGAAGCGGCGCAGCGGGGTTTCCAGGTCTTTGATGCCACCTGCCCGCTGGTCACCAAGGTGCATGTGGAAGTGGCCAAGCTCAACCGCGAGGGGTATGAGTTCATCATGATCGGCCACAAGGGCCACCCCGAGGTGGAAGGCACCATGGGGCAGCTCAGCGACGGCATCTACCTGGTGGAAGAAGCGGCGGACGTGCCCCATGTGCGGGTGAAAGACCCGTCGAAGCTGGCCGTCGTCACCCAGACGACGCTCAGCGTGGACGATGCCGCGGACATCCTGGCAGCGGTCAAGCGCCATTTCCCGCAGGTGCGAGAGCCCAAGAAGCAGGACATCTGCTACGCCACCCAGAACCGCCAGGACGCCGTCAAGGTGCTGGCGCCGAAGGTGGACGTGATGATCGTGGTGGGCAGCCCCACCAGCTCCAACAGCAACCGGCTGCGTGAACTGGCCGAGCGGCTGGGCACCCCCGCCTACATGGTGGACGCCGCGGAAGACCTCCAGGCCGAATGGCTGGACGGCCGCAGCCAGGTGGGCCTGACGGCCGGTGCGTCGGCGCCGGATGTGCTGGTGCAGGCCGTGATCGATCGCCTGCGCCAGCTGGGCGCGACCACCGTGCGCAAGCTGCCGGGTGTGGAAGAGCATGTGCGCTTCCCGCTGCCGATGGGCCTGGGTGACAAGTCCATGGCCGAGGTCACCAGCGAACGATCTTGATCGCTGCCGGGCAGGGCCACGGGCATGGCGCCCGCGGCACCCGCCTCGACCTCGAGCGCTCCTGCGACTCGACCTCTCCCTGACGCGCCGTGATGGTCACCGCGCGTCGGCCTGACCCTCCAAGAACATCGAAGAGAACTCCCATGCTGGACATTACCCAACTGCGCAAGGACCTGGACGGCGTGATCGCCCGTCTGCAGGCTCGCAAGACGCCACAGCCCTACCTGGACGTGGACCGCTACAAAGCGCTGGAAGCCGAGCGCAAGCAGGTGCAGATGCGCACCGAAGAACTGCAGGCCAAGCGCAATTCGCTGTCCAAGCAGGTCGGCCAGCTCAAGAGCAAGGGCGAAGACGCCAGCGCGCTGATGGCGGAAGTGGGCGGCATTGCCGACGAACTGAAAGCGGGCGCCGAGCGTCTTGACGGCATCCAGGCCGAACTGACCCAGATGCTGATGAGCGTGCCCAACCTGCCGCATGAGAGCGTGCCGGTGGGCAGCGGTGAAGAAGGCAATGTGGAAGTGCGCCGCTGGGGCACGCCGCGCGAGCTGGGTTTTGCTGCGCGCGACCATGTGGACCTGGGCGCGCCGCTGGGCCTGGACTTCGAGACGGGTGCGAAGCTGAGCGGTTCGCGCTTCACCTTCATGAAGGGGCCGATCGCCCGGCTGCATCGCGCACTGGCGCAGTTCATGCTGGACCTGCAGACCCAGCAGCACGGCTATACCGAGTGCTACACGCCCTACATCGTCAACCGCGAGGTGCTGGAAGGCACCGGCCAGTTGCCCAAGTTCAAGGAAGACATGTTCTGGGTGCTGCGCGGTGGCGATGAGGAAGCCGTGGAGCAATACCTGATCTCGACGTCGGAAATCTCGCTGACCAATACCGTGCGCGACCAGGTGCTGGACGCGTCGCAATTGCCGATCAAGCTGACGGCGCACAGCCCGTGCTTCCGGTCGGAAGCGGGCAGCGGCGGTCGGGACGTGCGCGGCATGATCCGCCAGCATCAGTTCGACAAGGTGGAGATGGTGCAGATCGTCCATCCGGAGAAGAGCTACGAAGCGCTGGAAGAGATGGTGGGTCACGCCGAGGCCGTGCTGCAGAAGCTGGGGCTGCCCTACCGCGTGATGTCGCTGTGCACCGGGGACATGGGCTTTGGCGCGGCCAAGACCTATGACCTGGAAGTGTGGCTGCCGGCGCAGAACACCTATCGCGAAATCAGCTCGTGCTCGAACTGCGAAGGCTTCCAGGCGCGTCGCATGCAGGCGCGGTTCAAGAATGCCCAGGGCAAGAATGAGCTGGTGCATACGCTCAACGGCTCTGGCCTGGCGGTGGGGCGCACGCTGGTGGCGGTGCTGGAAAACTATCAGCAGGCAGATGGCAGCATCGAGGTGCCGGAGGCGCTGCGGCCCTATTTGGGTGGGCAGGCGGTGTTGAAGGCTTGAGGGCCTGAAGGCCTAGGGCATCAAAGCCCTGGGCCCTAATCTGGTGATAGGTGCTTCACGGGCCTCAGCGGTTCGGAACGGTGCTGATGAGCTGCTGATGAGGTGCCGGGGGCGTGTTTGCGATGAATCGCACGCAGATGCGCGGGCACTTGTTCGGCGCCTGAAAACGCTGCTACACTCTCGGTCTTTCTCGCAGTCAACCAGCGAGGCGCGGACGGCTCAACGAAGTTCGAAGAACTTTTCAGGGCTGGCGCGTTGAACCTCAGAAGCTTTCGCGAAAGCCGGCGAATGAGGGCGTCACCGAATCAGGGAAGGTGGCAGAGTGGTTGAATGTACCTGACTCGAAATCAGGCGTACGGTAACCCCGTACCGGGGGTTCGAATCCCCCCCTTCCCGCCAAGATCGCCTTGTCAGCCAAGGCATTAAAGCCAGTCTTCGGACTGGCTTTTTTTATTGCCGATCACTTCGATGATGCCCCGATACCGGACACTCGCTTTCATTGGGGCATTGGAGCAATTCCGGTGGAGCATCTTCTGCATGGCTCATGTCACTGTGGAGCGGTCCAGCTACGCCTGCCGCATCTTCCCTCTCGAGCGACCGAGTGCAACTGCTCCATATGCCGCCGCCTAGGCGCCCTATGGGGCGTATTCGACTGGACGACTGTCGGGCTGAGCGCTGAGCCGAGGGCGCTGGAGGAATACATCTGGGGCGAGAAGACCTTGCGCACCATGCGGTGCCGGGTCTGCGGGTGTGCCACGCATTGGGAGCCTTTGCGGCCTCAGCCGGACGCCTGGCATGGGGTCAATCTGCGAATGTTCCCGCCGGAGTTGCTTCAGCATGTCCAGATCCGCCGATTCGATGGTGCGGACTCGTGGACATTCATCGACGACTAGTCGAGCGCCCATTCCCAGCCTAGGGCCGACGATTGCAAGATCCCGCCCTATGAGCATCACTCGGCAGACCGCAGACGCAATTCAAATGCTCTCGCTGTCAGTTCCTGATTCCACGCGTTCAATGAATTCCGGCGGCACGCCCTCCACCAGCCACACCCCATTGGCCGAACAGCGGAACTGATGCCCCAGGCTGGCCATCCGTGCGGCATCAATGCGCAGCAGCACAGGATCCCCATACCGCGTCCCGACGGCGACGGCGGTGCTCACGTCCTCGGTCAAATGCACGTGATGCCGAGCGCGCCGGTCCAGCCCGCCGCTCAGGATGGATTCCACGAAGCGTGAGGCGGTGCCGTGATAAAGCACCGCAGGCGGCGTGATGACGGGCAAGTCCAGGTCCACGTCAATCGAGTGCCCCTGATTCGCGCGAATCAGCGTCTCATCGTCATTCAGCGCGAATCGCTTCTTGTCACTGGCGTTGACGAGCTCCCTCAATGCCTCGCGGGAGAGGGGCTGGCCGGCCGCCTCCATCTTCTGAAGCAAATCGTCCACGCGGGCCCAGCCGGAGGCATCCAGCGCCAGTCCGATCTTCTCCGGCTGGTGGCGCAGCACCAGACTCAAAAACTTGCTGATCGACGTCAGCTTCGACGGTGTTTGCATTTCCATTCCTCCTCTGATTCGGGACGCCTGCAAAGGCCATTCCCGATGTCCATCCATGATTCGACCTCGTCCCATCCCATATGGCGATGATCGATTAGTTGTTTTGTACATCTTAATAAGGTGTACAGTACAACCATCCGATGCCACGCGTCAAGTCGTTTCAAGCCATGGCCCCCAAAGTTCCCCGCCAGCAACAGCCGGATTTCCCACGCCCGTACACCACGGTGGACGTCGTGATCTTCACGGTTCTGGACGAAGCGCTAAAGGTGCTTCTGGTGCAACGCCCGCTGGACACCTCCGACCCATACCCGGGGCGCTGGGCGCTGCCCGGCGGCTTTGTGGACATCGAGCGGGATGCAGACCTGTTGGCCTGCGCACGTCGCAAGCTGCTGGAAAAGACGGCCGTGCGAAGCCCCTATCTGGAGCAACTGGGGAGCTGGGGCAGTGCCACGCGAGACCCGCGCGGCTGGTCGTCCACACATGCTTACTTCGCGCTCATGCCGGCCCAGGACGTGCAATTGGCCAAGGGCGCCAATGCGGCCGATGTGGCCTGGTTCGAGGCAGACGCCGCGCTCGCCGGACCCTCACTCGCATTCGACCACGCACAGATTTTGAAAGCCGCGGTCGATCGCCTGCGCGGCAAGGTCGAGTACACGTCGCTGCCCGCCTTTCTCCTGGCCGAGCCCTTCACCTTGCCGCAGCTCCAGAAAACTTATGAAATCGTTCTGGGACGTCCCGTCGATAAAAGCGGGTTTCGCACGCGCATGATGGCGGCTGATTTCCTGGAGGAAGCGGGCGTGGTGGAGAGTGCGTCCCATCGCCCGCCGATGGGATACCGGCTCAAGGACCGCTCCATGCCGGTCTTCTTTCCGCGGACCTTCAGCCCCCGCGGTGAACCCTGAGCAACAAGGACCTCCACCATGCGACCACTCGACGCCGTCCGCGCCAACATCGTCACCCTTGAGGTCGATGCCATCGTCAATGCGGCCAATTCGTCCTTGCTCGGCGGCGGTGGGGTGGACGGTGCCATCCATCGGGCCGCGGGCCCGGACCTGCTACAGGCGTGTCGCGCCCTGAATGGATGCAAGACCGGGCAGGCCAAGATCACCGCCGGGTTTCGGCTCGCCGCCCGTCATGTCATTCACACGGTCGGTCCCGTCTGGCGCGGAGGCGCTCATGGCGAGGAAGCCCTCCTGCGCAGCTGCTATGTCACCAGCCTCGAGCTCGCCCGGGATCACTCGATCGAATCCATTGCGTTTCCCAGCATCAGCACCGGCTCCTATGGATATCCGATCGAGTTGGCGGCGCAGGTGGCGGTCGCCTCGGTCGACGCGTGGCTGACCGCCCAGCCGCTGCCGGTCGCCGTCACTTTCTGCTGCTTTTCCGAAGCCGACCTGGCGGTCTATGAAACCGTTCTCGCGCAACGTCGCCCGTCCTGACACAGCACCCGCGCCCGTCACCGAAACCCCGTAGACTCCGCCCCCAACGGCGCCCCTGCGCGCCGAATGTCCTGCCCAGCACTCCCCCGGCGCCTCTCCGGCGCCCGACGGTTCCCATGCCTACCGCCATCACCGTATCGCTCGAACCTGCCGCCCAGCCGGACGTCATCGCGCTCATCGAGGCGCTGGACGCCTATCAGATCCCGCTGTATCCCGCGGAGAGTCACCACGGCATCGACATGGCCGCGCTGTCCCAGCCCCACGTGCTGTTTGCTGTGGCACGAGACGGGGAGGGCAGGGCCGTCGCCTGCGGCGCCATCGTGGTGGGGGCGGACTACGGAGAACTCAAGCGCATGTACACCCTGCCCAGCCATCGCGGTCAGGGCATCGCCCGCGCGCTGCTGGCGCTGCTGGAATCGGAAGCCCGAGCCCGGGGCGTGCGCCAGTTCACCCTCGAGACCGGCTATCTCCAGCACGACGCCATCGGCTTGTACGAACGGCTGGGATACCGCCGCTGCGGCCCCTTCGGTGATTACGCCGAAGACCCCAACAGCGTCTTCATGAGCAAGCACAGCGAGCCCGCATGAGCGCCCAGACGACCCCTCCCGCCGCCGCCACGCCGCTGCCCGTCAAACTCCTGGTTGGGCTCGGTGTGCTGGCCGTGCTGTACCTGGGCCGAGAAGTGCTGGAGCCGCTGACGCTGGCCGCCATGCTGAGCTTCCTGATGGCGCCTGTGGTCCGCAAGCTGCGCAGCCTCGGGCTCAACCAGACCACGGCGGCCATCGGTACGCTGACACTGGCCGGTCTGGTGGTGGCCGGCATTGCGATGGTGCTGGTGATGCAGCTGGGCGCCTTGTCGCGCGAGCTGCCCGCCTATGAGGAGAACGTGCGCGCCAAGGTCACGCGGCTGCGCATGATGACGCTGGACCAGTTGCAGGAAGCGCAAGGCCGCGCCGGTCGCATGATTGGCGATCTGGCCGTGCCCGCCGACAGCAGTTCTCGCTCGATGGGCGGCAACGACGCCGACGGCAACGACCGGTCTGCCGGCGCGGGCGACCCGAAGCCCGACACCAGCGCCACGCTCATCCGCCAGTTCCTGGCCGCCGTGTGGGGACCGGTCGGCGTCGTGGGCATCGTTGTGCTGGTGCTGATCTTCGCGCTGCTGGAACAGGACGCCCTGCGTGACCGCCTGATCCGACTCGTGGGCGGCCACGATGTGCGTGCGGCCACGGCAGCCTTCAACGACGCCGGCCAGCGGCTGTCGCGTTATTTCGTGTCGCAGTTCCTGGTGAACGTCGGCGTCGGGCTGGTCATTGGGCTGCTGCTGTTCATCACCCATGTGCCGCACGCCACCATCTGGGCGGTGCTGGCGGGCTTGCTGCGGTTCATCCCGTATGTAGGCTTTCCCGCTGCAGCGCTGTGTGCGGGCGTGATGTCCGCCGCGATGGCACCGGGCTGGGACCTGATGGTGTCCACGCTGCTGATCTTCCTGGCGGTGGAAGTCGTGGTGGCGCATGTCATCGAGCCGCAGCTGTATGGCCATGCAACCGGGCTGTCGCCGTTTTCGGTCGTGGTGTCGGCCATCTTCTGGAGCGCCCTGTGGGGGCCGGTGGGACTGCTGCTCTCCACGCCGCTGACGCTGTGCCTGGTGGTGGCCGGTCGCCATGTGCAGGCGCTGTCGTTTCTCGATGTGCTGCTGGGGGACGCGCCGGCGCTGGACCACAGCCAGCGCTTCTACCAGCGCAGCATCAGCGGCAATGCGGTGGAGATCCTGGCGGATGCGCGGGCCTACCTGAAGCGACGCACCCTGGCCCGTTACTGCGACCGAGTGGTGATGCCGGCGATGGAGCTGGCCCGTCGCGACTTCGAGCAGAACCTGATTACCCCGGAGCAGCGCCTGGCCGCGCAGCAGGTCATCGCGCAGGTCTTCGCCAGCCTGACGCACACCCCGTTGCCGCGGCGCCGAAAGGCCGCCGTGCTGGACGGCGCCGACCTTGGCATGCGCCTGCGCCAGGATCGTCTGCAGACCGAAGGCCAGTGGCAGGGCGCGCTGGATGTGCCGGCCGGCTCGGTGATGCTGTGCATCAGCATGGGCGGCCGCGGCGCGCATCTGGTGGCGGAGATCCTCGTGCGGGTGCTGCGGGACAGCCGCTTCGACGCCCGCCACGTCACGGCGCAGGAGCTGACCGGCGCGCCCGATGAGGCGAAGTTGGAAGCAATTGGCACGGTCTTTGTGGTGGGCGCCTCGGTGGAGGAGCACGACCCTGAAGAGGCTCGCCTGCTCAACGACTGCCTGGCGCAGTTGCCCAATGCCAATGTGGTGCTGGTGATGCCTTCCGGGCAGTCCACGAAGGACCCGATTGCCGAGGGCCGTCCCCGCCGCACGGCCTATTCCTTCGAGGAAGTCCTGGCCCTGATGCCCGAGAAATGAAGCGGGACGCGGCTGACATCGAGTCGCGCCGCTGAGGTCGCCGCGCATGCCGGCGCATCTTCTCGCGTTCAGCCGCCCCAATCCGCGCAGGATGACCGCCGTTCGCCTCCTTTAGAGCGTGGCCTCGACCCTTCTCAGGGTTCTCCCGGGGGATACTCGCCGGCACGTTTTCTGCTTCGTCTACGGGATGAGTGACTTACCCCTGCACCCCCCCGTCGATGCCGCTGCCACCACCCCGGCGCCGGCGACGATGGACGACCTGACCATCCGCTCACACACCCTGTTTGAGGATGCCCAGGCCATATTCACCGGCACCTTGTTTGTCTCACTGGCGCTGATCCTGTTTGCGCAGGCAGGACTGCTCACGGGCGGCACGGCGGGCGCCGCGTTTGTGCTGCACTACGCCACCGATGTGAACCTGGGGCGGCTGTTCTTCCTGATCAACCTGCCGTTCTACTGGTTCGCGTGGACGCGCATGGGCCGCGAATTCACGATCAAGACCTTCATCTCGATCGCGCTGCTGTCCCTGATGACGGAGTTTTCGCCCCGGCTCTTCGCCATCGACCGGCTGCATCCGGCCTATGCGGCGGTGCTGGGCGGCCTGCTGCTGGGGTCGGGCTGCCTGTTCCTGGCGCGTCACCGTGCCAGCCTGGGCGGTGCGACCATCGTGTCGCTCTATTTGCAAAAGGCCAAGGGGTGGCGCGCCGGCAAGGTGCAGATGGCCATGGACTGCGCCATCGTGCTGCTGGCCCTGACGGTCATCTCACCGGAGCGGGTGGCGTATTCGGTGCTGGCTGCGGTGGTGATGAATCTGTTCATCGCCGTGAACCATCGACCGGGACGGTATGCGGTGTTGTGACCGCAAATGGAGTTTCAGGGTAAACCCTTGAATTCCCGGCGTCACCCCCCGATGAACTGCCAAATCCGTCAACCCGCCGGAAAAAAAGTGTATCGGTTTCATAAATCGCCCTAAAGTCATCCGGGAGCGGGCCGAAAAACCGAACATGCCCTGAAAAGGTAAGCAGGTGGGGACTTCTCCCCGCCCGGCATCCGCTGGCCGATTCCGCGGAACCCTTCGTGGAGGCACATCATGATCTCTGCTCTCGCAACAACCGCGACCAGCTCCGCTTCAAGCGCTGTGCCGCTGCGCAGCCGCGAGCAGGAGTCCGTCAATACCGTGGACGCTCCGGAAGCGTCGGCGGTCGTCACCCTGTCCGCTGCCGGCGCATCCCTGGCGGCGGCGGCCAATGCGTCCACGTCCGTCGCCGTGAACACGCCGGCTACAACGGCCAACAACACCAGGACGGCGCCGTCGGCCAGCACGACGCCCGCAGGGCCGCGTGTGGCCGCGACCACGGCCAGCGCGTCCGCTGCCGTGCGTCAAGCGCCGCAGGCCGCTGAAACGGCTCCGACAGCTCAGACGGCGCAGACGGCTCAGGTGCCCGAGCCGGCTCAGACGGCTCAAGCCGCCGAGGCGGTCAGCGCACCGGTCGCGGCCGCCCCGCAAAGCGCCGCGCCGGAAACCGCCACCTTCACCGGTCCTGCGCGGGCCGCCGCGCCACCGGCCAGCAGCGCTTCCTCCACCGCGTCGTCGACGTCGGATCTGTCCCTGGTGCCCAACCTGATCTACGCGCCGGCGGACAGCAATGAGGACGGGGTGATCTCCGCCGCGGAGCAGAAGGCCTATGACCTGGAGCAGTTCCCGGAAGGCGTCGAGCCCAAGGCTGCCCCGGTGCCGCCCCGGGTGAGCCAGGAACTGCGGGAATACGTCGCCGTGGCACGAGGCGGCGACTAAGCCTGCGCCTACCGAGATGCAGCAGCCGCGGCCCGTCTGCGGCCGCTTTGTCGCCCCCGCCCGCCACTGACGTCGGTCTGCGGCCCACCCCCGCTCCCCCTCCGGCGTCCCACCCCCATTGGTGGGCCCACCTCAGGTGGGTAGCGATGTCCTCCCATCCCGCGCACAGTCCATCCATCGTGGCCGTTGGGCCATGCAGGAGACGGACATGCATTTCGCTGAAGTGGATACAGGCGACTATCGCATCTATGCCGGAGCCATCGAGCGTCCTCGCCAGTTCGGCTATGTGGCTGCCGTGGTGGTCATGCGCCAGGGCCGGCCGGACAAGCGGGAAGCCTACCGGGACGAGAACCTCGCCGGCGGATATGGCTGGGCCACCCCGGCCGAGGCGCTGCGCTTTGCCATCAATGCCGGCAAGGAAGCCGTGATGTGCAGCATCGGCATGCAGGCCTGAGCCGTGGCCCACGCACGTCACGCCGGTCGCCGCCGCACGCTGGTGGTGGTGGGCCCGGTCCGGCTGGTGGTGGACGCCGCGCCGCGCTGCGCCGCGCGGGACGGCCTGGCCCTCCCGCCCCGCCAGACGGCTGACGCGCCGTGGGCGATGCGGGTGCCGGCCACTCGCCACCGTGCGCATGGCGGGATGCCGGGCGCCACTCAAGCGGCCCAGACCGTCTTTCGTCGCGTCACCGGTGTTCCGCCCTTGGAGCGGCAGGGGCCGGCCGCTATCGTGCGGGCATGTCCTTACCGCCGTCCGCGACTCCTCCGACCAGCTTCCGTGCTCCGGGCCAGCCCTGGCACGGCTTTGTCTCCTACCTGACGCCTCGCCGCCTGGCCCTGGCGCTGGTGCTGGCCACGGTCGCTGCCGTGGCGCTGGACCCCATCTTCATCATTCCCTTCCCGGTGCTGCTGGGCCGGACCATGTTCGTCGGCATGCTGGCGCTGCTGGCGTTTTCCGCCGCCGGGCAGTGGCCGCGACGGCTGCCGCGTTGGTGGGCGCGCTGGTTCTTCCAGGTGGTGGTGGTGGCTGCCGCCGTGCCGGTGGCGACCCTGGTGGTCTACCTGGTGGCCGTCGGCGGCGACCTGGCCAGCCTCGTGCAGTCCGAAGCCCGGATGCTGGGCTTCATGTGGATTGCCGGCTCGGGGCTGGTCGTTGGCCCCTTGCTGGCCATGGGGGCGCTGTACCGCCAGCGGGATGCGGAAGCGCGTAACCAGGCGCTGAGCTTCGAGCTGGAACGCAGCGAACTGGAACGTCAGGCACTCGACGCCCGCCTTCGCCTGCTGCAGGCGCAGGTGGAGCCCCATTTCCTGTTCAACACCTTGGCCAATGTCCGCGCGTTGGTGGAGACGGGATCTCCCCAGGCGGCGCCGGTGCTGCGCAGCCTCATCGCCTATTTGCGCGCGGCCATGCCACGCCTGCAAGGAGAGAGCACGACGCTGGGAGACGAGCTCGCTCTGGTGCAGGCCTATCTGGAGCTGATGCATCTGCGCATGCCGGACCGTCTGAGCTTCACGGTGGAGGTGTCGCCAGCGCTCAGCGGCCTTCGTTTTCCGCCGATGGCGCTGCTGACCCTGGTGGAAAACGCGGTGCGGCACGGCGTCGATCCCGGCGAGGACGGTGGCCGTATCGAGGTGGGCGGCGAGACGAAGGACGGACGCATCCGCCTGTGGGTGAGTGACACCGGCGTCGGGCTGCAGCACGAGATGGGCGCGGGCACCGGCTTGCGCAACCTGCGAGAGCGCTTGACGCTGTTCTACGGGCTCTCCGCCACGCTGGAACTCACCGAGAATCAGCCCCACGGTCTGCGGGCCGAGGTGAGCTTCCCGGCGCCCTGACACCTCCTGATCGCCCGACAGATCGACGCGAACTCCTAAACACCCCATGACCGCCGCCGCTCCGACTGCCCTGATTGCCGATGATGAACCGCTGCTGCGCGACAGCCTGCAGCGCAGCCTGGCAGCGGCCTGGCCGTCGTTGACCGTGGTGGCGCAGGCGCGCAACGGTCGGGAGGCGGTGGAGCTGTTTGAACGGCACCGGCCGGATGTCGTGTTCCTGGACGTTCACATGCCGGGCCTCAATGGCATGGAGGCGGCCCGCCAGATTGCCCGGCAGGCCCATATCGTCTTCGTGACGGCCTACCAGGACTATGCGTTGCAGGCCTTCGAGCGCGGCGCGATCGACTATCTGGTCAAGCCCATCGACGAGGCGCGGCTGGCCGACACCGTGGAGCGCTTGAAGGACCGGCTGCAGACCTCCGCCCCCGCCCAGGCGCCGGTGGCCCTGGAGACGGTGATCGAGGAACTGGCGCGGCGCATTGCACGGCCTGTGTCCGCCATGGGGACGGCCCGTGACCCAGTCAACCCAGCCAACCCAGTTAATCCGGCCGACCTGGCCAGTGCCCAAGCCGCAGCGAGCCCGGCCGCCCATTCCCTGGCGTCGGACACCGGTCCCCTGCAGTGGATTCGCGCCTCCGTCGGCAGCACGCTCAAGCTGATTCCGGTGGATGACATCCTCTTCCTGCGCTCGGACGAGAAATACACCCTGGTGGCCACTGCTGACGGCGAAGCGCTGATTCGCACGCCGATCCGCGACCTGATCGAGCGGCTGGACCCGCAGTGTTTCGTGCAGGTGCACCGCTCGGTGGTCGTGAACCTGCATGCCATCAGCCACGTGACGCGCGGGCCAAACGAGACGGCCGATCTGCACCTGAAAGCCCGGCCGGAGGTGCTGCCGGTGAGCCGCAGTTACCTGCACCTGTTCCGGCAGATGTGACGCGTGGGCGCGCGAGGCCGCCCACACAGTCCAGACCCCCAGTCAGCGCGCCAGCGGCTCCGTGCGCACCGTCAGCCAGGCCAGCGCATCGCCCGACACCAGTGGCGACAGACGGCGGCGCACTTCCGCGTGGTAGCGGTTGAGCCAGTCCAGCTCTTCATCGGACAGCAGCGACACCTCGATGCAGCGGGTGTCGATCGGGCAGAGCGTGAGCGTCTCGAAGGCCAGCATCTCGCCAAACTGGCCGTTCTCCGGCGTCTCGTGCTGGACATTCAGCACCAGATTCTCGATGCGCACGCCCCATTGATTCGGCCGGTACAGCCCCGGCTCGATGGAGGTGATCATGCCCGGCTCCATGGCCATGTTGGCATCCGGCACGGCCTTGGAAATGCTCTGCGGGCCCTCATGCACATTCATGAAGTAGCCAACGCCGTGACCGGTGCCGTGACCATAATCCAGCCCATACGCCCACAGCGGCGCGCGGGCAATGGCGTCCAGCATCGGGCTCAGCGTGCCGCGCGGGAAGACGGTGCGGGACAGCGCAATGGTGCCCTTGAGCACCAGCGTGTAGTCCCGGCGCTGCGCGTCGGAGACCTGGCCGATCGGCCACACGCGGGTGATGTCGGTCGTGCCCCCCAGGTACTGTCCGCCGGAGTCGATCAGCAGCAGGCCGTTGCCCTTGATCTCGGAGAAAAGCTCCGGCAGGGCCCGGTAGTGGGGCAGGGCGCCATTGGCATTGAAACCGGCGATGGTGGAGAAGGACAGGCCGACAAAGCCCGGCCGCTTGGCGCGCTCCGCGCTCAGCCGCTCGTCCACCTTCAGCTCGTCCAGGGCTTCACCGCGGGCCAGGGCGGCTTCGAACCAGGCATAGAAGGCGCACATGGCGGCGCCGTCCTGCTCCATGGCTTCGCGCACGAACTGCGCTTCCTTGGCATTCTTGCGGCTCTTGAACAGCGTGCTGGGATTGATGGCCTCGATCACCTGCGCAGCCGCTGGCAGCGCTTCGCGCAGGCCGAGGGTCACACGACGCGGGTCGATCAGCACGGTGGCAGTGGCGGGGATCTGGGCCAGGGCCTGCCGCGCATCGGTATAGGCACGCACCTGCACGCCGTCGGCCGCGAGGCGCTGACTCAATGCCGCATCGATCTTGCCGGGCTGCACAAACAGTTCCGCGCCGTCCAGCGTCAGCAGCGCATGGCCGACGAACACCGGGTTGTAGCTGACGTCCGAGCCACGCAGGTTGAACAGCCAGGCCACGTCATCCACGCTGGAGATGAGGTGGTGCGTGGCGCCCTGCTTGACCATGGCCTCGCGCACCTGCGCCAGCTTGTCGGCACGGCTGACGGTGGCGTGGGGCGCGGTGTGTTCATAGACCGGGGCATCGGGCAGGCCGGGGCGGCCCTCCCAGGTGCTCTCCAGCAGGTCGAGGTCGGTCTTGATGCGGATTTGGCGCGGCGTCAGTGCCTGACGCAGCAGCTGCGCCATGGCCAGGCCCAGCACCTGGCCGTCCACCACCAGCGTCTGGCCCGGCTGCAGCACGCCAGCGAGCCAGCCCACATGATGGGTGGCCGCGCCGGTGGGAATCTTGAACAGCGAAATGCCGCTGCCTTCCAGCTCACGCTCGGCCTGCGTCCAGTAACGGCTGTCGGCGAACAGCACGGCGGCGTCCCGGGTCACGACCAGGGTGCCCATGGAGCCGGTGAAACCCGACAGCCACTCGCGGCCTTGCCAGCGCTCGGGCAGGTATTCCGACAGATGAGGGTCGGCGGAGGGCACCAGGATGGCGTGGGCGTCGGCGTCGCGCAGGGCGTCCCGCAGGCGGGAGATGCGCAGCTTGATCTGGGAAATGCGGGTGTCCATGGGCGGGCCTTGTGAGCTGCATCAACGTGGCCCGATTGTAGGAGTTGGCCCCACCCATGCCGGTCGGCATGGCGTCACGGCAGGGCCGACTTCACTTCTGTTCACAATTCCGTGCGAAGCGCCCAGAGTTCGGGGAACAGCACCACGTCCAGCATCTTGCGCAGATAACTCACGCCCCCGGTGCCGCCGGTGCCCCGCTTGAAGCCGATGACCCGCTCCACCGTGGTGACATGGCGGAAGCGCCACAGGCGGAAGGCGTCTTCCAGGTCCACCAGTTCCTCGCCCATCTGGTAGAGGTCCCAGTACTGGCGCGGGTCGCGGTAGACCTGCAGCCAGGCGGCCTTGACGCCATCGTCTGCTTCGTAAGGGCGGGTGAAGTCGCGGGACAGGTGGGACGCCGGCACCTCGATGCCGCGGCGCTGCATCAGGCGCAGCACCTCGTCGTAGAGCGACGGCGCTTCATACGCGGCCTGCACATCCGCCAGCAGGTCCGGACGATGCGCATGCGGCTTGAGCATGGCCGCGTTCTTGTTGCCCAGCATGAATTCGATGCGCCGGTATTGGGCGCTCTGGAAGCCGCTGCTGTTGGAGAGATAGGGACGGATGGCGGAATACTCGGGCGGTGTCATCGTGCCCAGCACGTCCCAGGCATGCACCAGTTGCTCCATGATGCGCGAGACCCGCGCCAGCATCTTGAAGGCTTCGGGCAGATGGTCGGCGGCCACCTCGCGGACGGCGCCTTGCAACTCATGCAGCATCAGCTTCATCCACAACTCGGACGTCTGGTGCTGCACGATGAACAGCATCTCGTTGTGGTCCGGCGAGAGCGGATGCTGGGCACTCAGCACCTGGTCCAGGTGCAGGTAGTCCCCATAGCTCATGTCGCGGGAGAAATCGAGCTGCGCGCCTTCTTCCTGGACGATGCGTTCGGTGGTGCCGGTGCCGATGCCGGTGGCGTCAGCGGCGCCGGTGGCCGCCGCGGTGGTGTGGTGCGGGCAACTCATGTCACGGCCGCCTTCTGGTTGAAGCGGGCTTCGCGCCATTCTTCGCGCGTCAGCACTTGGTAGAGGTGTTCCACCGCGTCCCAAGCATCGGTGAACCCGACATACAGCGGTGTGAAGCCGAACCGCAGGATGTGCGGCACCTGGTCCAGCCGGTCCGGGTCGCCAGCGCGGTAGTCGCCGATGACGCCGCGCTCGATCAGCGCCTGCACCACCGCATAGCTGGCCCGCTCCAGCGGCGGCTTCAGCGCCAGGCACACCTGGCTGCCGCGACGCGCATCCTCGCGCGGCGACACGACCGTCACGCCCAGGTGGCCGCAGCGTTCCTCGGCGAGCCGGGCAAACAGCTCCGTCAGGGCCAGCGACTTGCGGCGCAAGGCCGCCATGCCGCCCATTGGCTCGGCCGCCAGCAGCGTGTCCACACCGCATTCCAGGGCGGCCATGGAGATGATCGCGGGCGTGCCGCAGATGTAGCGTCGGATGCCCGGCGCGGGGCGGTAGTCCGGGCTGAACTCAAACGGCGCCGCATGACCCAGCCAGCCGGACAGCGGCTGCCAGAAGCGGTCGGCATGCCGGGGATGCACCCAGACGAAGGCCGGCGCGCCCGGTCCACCGTTGAGGTATTTGTAGCCGCAGCCGATGGCGAAGTCCGCATCGGCACCGGTGAGGTCCACCGGCACCGCGCCTGCGGAGTGGCACAGGTCCCAGATGGTGAGCGCGCCGGCCTCATGCGCGGCGCGGGTGAGCGCCGCCATGTCGTGCCAGGCGCCGGTGCGGTAGTTCACGTCGGTGATCAAGAGCACCGCCAGGTCGTCATTGAGCTGCGCGGCCAGTTCTTCGGCGCTGTCCACCAGCACCAGGCGCATGCCGTGCTGTTCGGCCACGCTCTGGCTGATGTAGAGGTCGGTCGGGAAGTTGCTGCGCTCGGTGACGATGGTGGTGCGGCCCGGCGATTCGGCCTGGATCATTCGCACCGCCGCCGTCAGTACCTTGTAGATGTTGAGCGAGGTCGAGTCCGCCACGACCACTTCGCCTGGGCCGGCGCCGATCAGCCGGGCGATCTTGTCGCCGATGCGGGTGGGCAGGTCGATCCAGCCGGCGGTGTTCCAGCTCTTGATCAGGTCCTGGCCCCATTCCTGCGTCACCACCTGCTGCACCCGCGCCGGGGTGGCGGCGGGCATGGCGCCCAGCGAGTTGCCGTCCAGGTAGATGACGCCCGGCGGCAGCAGCATCTGCTGTCGCAGTGGGGCCAATGGGTCGGCCGCATCCAGGGCCTGGCAGTCTTGTCTTGTGGTCATGGGGTGAGGCGGGTGTGGACTTAGTCGTTGAAAACGCGTCGTTAGAAAACGGAGCTGGAGGGGCGGCCGGGCGGGGCGGATCCGATGGTGCCGGGTCGATACGGGGTCAGAGCGCCCGCAGCACCGCACGCACCGGCGACGCGCAGGCGCCAGCCAGCTTCAGCGGCAGGGCGATCAGCTCATAGTCGCCTTCAGGCACCTCGTCCAGCACCAGGTTCTCCAGCACGCGCAGGTCCAGGCGCAGCAGGCGCTGGTGGCTGTCCAGCGTCTTGCTGCTGGCCGGGTCGACGGACGGTGTGTCCAGACCGATCAGGCGCACGCCGCGAGCCGCCAGCCATTCGACGGTTTCAGGGGCGTAGGCGGTGAAGTCAGGATTCCAGACGGTGTCCGCCTGGCGGTTGCAGCGCACCAGCACGCGGGGCGGCAGATTCGCCTCGGCATGGGCCAGATGTTCGATGCGGATCAGCGGCCCGCAGTCGATGGCGTGGATGACGCGGCACGGGCCCAGGTAGGGGTCCAGCGCCACCTCCGCGGCGGACGGCGCGTCATCGGCGTAATGCAGCGGCGCATCGGCATGCGCGCCCACGTGCGGCGACAGGGTCACGGCACTCAGGTTCACCGGGCACTGCGGCGACAAACGGGCCGTCCAGCGCAGGGCGTACGGTTCATCGCCGGGGAAGATCGGCGAATCCGGTGCAACCACCGGGGAGATGTCCCAAAGGGTCTTGTGGCTCATGGCGATGTGGGCAGGCAGTCCGGCGGACGGGAGTTCCCGGGCAACGGGGCAACGGCGCGCACCTTATCGTGGGGCCTGGACCCGTGGTGTCGGTTAATTCCAACAGGGGAGAAGGCGCGTGCGTACCGGTGCGATCAATTTTGCGACGTGCAGTGCTGGCATGGTGGTGACACGATGGACCCCGCGACCGCACTACCATGCAGCATGGCACCCAGTGCAGACGGCGTTCCGCCAGCGAGAGAGACACTCATGAACCCGACATCATCCTCCCCGACGCAAGACCCCAAGGCCGGCAAGGCGCCCAAGGCTCCCAAGGCTCACTTCCATTGGGACGACCCGCTGCTCCTGGAGCAGCAGCTCACCGACGATGAACGCGCCGTGCGCGATGCCGCCCATGCCTACTGCCAGGACCGTCTGGCCCCGCGCGTGGTCGAGGCCTTCCGCCACGAGAAGACCGACGCCTCCATCTTCCGGGAGATGGGCGAGCTGGGCCTGCTCGGCGCCACCATCCCCGACACCTACGGCGGCGCGGGCCTTAACTATGTCTGCTACGGCCTGATCGCCCGTGAGGTGGAGCGGGTGGACAGCGGCTACCGCTCGATGATGAGCGTGCAGAGCTCGCTGGTCATGGTGCCCATCCACGAATTCGGCAACGAAGCCACCCGCCAGAAATATCTGCCCAAGCTGGCCAGCGGGGAATGGATCGGCTGCTTCGGTCTCACCGAGCCCAACCATGGTTCCGACCCGGCCTCGATGGTGACCCGGGCCAAGAAGGTGGACGGCGGGTATTCGCTCACCGGCAGCAAGATGTGGATCACCAACAGCCCCATCGCCGACGTGTTCGTGGTGTGGGCCAAGGACGATGAAGGCCAGATCCGCGGCTTCGTGCTGGAGAAGGGCTGGAAGGGCCTGAGCGCCCCAGCCATCCACGGCAAGGTGGGCCTGCGGGCGTCGATCACCGGGGAGATCGTCATGGACGGCGTCTTCTGCCCCGAAGAGAACGCCTTCCCCGAGGTGCGCGGGCTCAAGGGCCCGTTCACCTGCCTCAACAGCGCGCGTTTTGGCATTGCCTGGGGTGCGCTGGGCGCGGCCGAGAGCTGCTGGTTCACCGCCCGTCAATACGTGCTGGACCGCCACCAGTTCGGCAAGCCGCTGGCGGCCAACCAACTGGTGCAGAAGAAGCTGGCGGACATGCAGACCGAGATCACGCTGGGCCTGCAGGGCTGCCTGCGGCTGGGCCGGATGAAGGACGAGGGCACGGCGGCGGTGGAGATCACCTCCATCATGAAGCGCAACAGCTGCGGCAAGGCCCTGGACATCGCGCGCACCGCGCGTGACATGCTCGGCGGCAACGGCATCAGCGACGAATTCGGCATTGCGCGCCACCTGGTCAATCTGGAGGTGGTCAACACCTATGAGGGCACGCACGACATCCATGCGCTGATCCTCGGCCGCGCGCAGACCGGGATCGCGGCGTTCTGATCGGTTGCGATCAGCGGCTGTGTGCCGTCAGGTTCGACAGCGGTGTCGCCAGCGCCGTGCTGCCGGCGCCGGCGCGCAAGCCGGGCTGCGGCTCCCGATGATCCGATTCCGGATCCACCGTCAGCGTGGGCACGTCGATCGACTGATGCGCCGGGTCGCGCCGCATGGCCACGCCCACGGCCATCATGTCGATCACCAGCAGGTGCAGGATGCGGCTGATCATCGGCATGTGGGTGGCCACGTCCTCCACATGGTCCACGATCAGCAGCGCATCGGCTTTCTTCGCCAGCGGTGACTGGCTGGCGGTGATGGCCAGCACCGCGGCGCCGCGCTCCTTCACCGCATCGGCCACCGCAATCAGCTCCGGCACCTTGCCGCTGCCGCTGATGAGCACGGCCACATCACCGGCCCGCAGCGTCTGCGCGGCCAGCAGTTGCAGGCGAGGCTCCACATAGGCATTGCAGGCCATGCCCAGGCGCAGGAACTTGAACTGCGCATCCTGCGCCACCACACCGTAATGACCGACCGCGAAGAACTCGATGCGGGCGGCGCTCAGCAGCAGTTCGATGCTTCGATCGATCATGTCGCGGTTGAGCTGGCTGCGGACCTGCAAGATTGCCGAGGCGGTGTTGCCCAGCACCTTCTCGCCCAGCTCGACCATCGAGTCGTCCTGCGTCACCTGGGTGTGGCTGACCGGGACGGTGCCAGTCAGGCCGGAGGCCAGGCGCAGCTTGAAATCGGACAGACCCTCGCAGCCCAGGGACCGGCAGAACCGGATCACCGTCGGCTGGCTGACATTGGCGGCCTTGGCGATTTCCGCGATGGGGTCGTTGAGCACCTTGCGCGAATGCGCCAGCACATGGTCGGCGACGCGTTGCTCAGCCGGGGAGAGGTTGTCCCGCGCGCGGCGGATCTGGCCGAGGATGGCGGAGGTGCCGCTGCTGCTGCTGCTTTGCAGGCTGCGCAGTTGGGCTTCCAGGATCGCCGAGGTGCCGGTGAAGGTGGCGTGTTCCGCGGTGATGACGAAGGTGGGAATGGCCGCGACGTAAGGGCTGAATCGCCCCTTGTCCTCGAAGCGTTCCCGGAAACGGGACCGATCGAAATACTCACCCAGCCGCGGCACGATGCCGCCGCCGATGTAGATGCCGCCATGCGCGCCCAGCGTCACGGCCAGGTTGGCCGCGGCCGTGCCCATGAGGGTGCAGAAGAGCTCCAGGGTCTCGCCGCAGACGAGGTCCGAGCCCTCCAGGGCGCGGGCGGTGATGTCCGGCGCGCTGAGTGCCTCGGGCGGTCGGCGCAGATACGCCGCCATGGCGCGATAGATCAGCTCCAGCCCCGGGCCGGACAGCAGTCGTTCAAACGACACATGCTGGAATTCATTCCAGGCAAATCGCAGCAGGGCGATTTCGCGGTCATCCCGGGGCGCAAAGGTGGTGTGTCCGCCTTCCGAGCCGAGCGAGACCCAGCCGTCACCGGCCGGAATCAGTCCGGACACGCCCAGCCCCGACCCTGCACCCAGCAGTCCCATCACGCTGTGGGGCCGCGCCTCGCCGCCGCCCACCTGCCGCACCTCGGTCGATCGCAGACGGGGCAGGGCCATGGCCAGGGCGGTGAAGTCGTTCACCACCACCAGCGTCTCCAGGCCCAGTTGCAGGCGGGTCTCTTCAATCGAGAACGACCAGTGGTAGTTGGTCATCCGCACCAGGTCCCCGTCCACCGGATTCGCGATGGCCACGGCCGCATGGTCGATCGGCAGCGGCGGCAACTGATCCATGTAGGCCCGGACGGCAGCGTGGAAGTCCGCATGCTCGTCACAGCGCAACGAGACCACGTGCTCGAACTCTCCGGGCGCGGTCTCAAGGGCAAAGCGGGCAAAGGTGCTGCCGATGTCGGCCATCAGCCGGGGACTGTCGAAATCACGCATGAAGAAGCAGGAACTCACCCGCGCCGGCACCGGCACAGGCCGGCGCACCAGCCGAGGGATGGGCGATTATGGCGTGCGTCACGAGGACGCATGCCGACGAGGCGGCGGGCTGTAGTGGCACTACAGCCACGGAGGCGGGAAGCGCCGTACAGGCTTCGCGGACATCCTTTCACGAGGCGGTCTGGGATACGGGTCAAAACAGCGTCTGGTCCGCAGTTTAATGAGATCGCTACCAGGGGCGCAGCCACGGGAGAACGCTCTTGTTGGAGTGCTGTAGTTTTGTTACCTTTTTGGCCTGCTCGACCCGCAGCAGGACGCTCGTAGCCTGCTGCTGAACCTCAAGACGAGGTCGCCAAGTTCAGCGCCTTTCATGCCGCCCCAAATCCTCGAAGCGGCCATCCCCTCCCCATTACATGCACTTTCTTGGTGAAAGTTGTAGTCGAGCTACATCGACAAATTGAGCAGGCTCATCCAAAAATCAGGCAAACAACGCTAAATCAAGCACTTGCATGCGATTTGGCGCTGCTAAATAGGCAGATTTTTGAGTTGTACGTTGTTCAAGGGTTTGCGCGGACTTGGTTGTGGATCTAGTTTTAGTACAAAATTTCCTCAAGGTTTGTTGGGTTCTGTGTCCTGCCGCGGGAAACCAAAGCTGTACGGTCATCAGGCAGGGCAGACGTTCAGACGAAAAGAGGAGACAAAGACATGACCCCTTCGCACGCCAAGCGCGAGCAATTCCGCATCCGTCCCATTGCAGCTGGATGCATGCTGCTGGGCCTCCTGGCCGCCGGTGCCGCCCACGCGCAACAGGCCCCCGCGGCCGAAGGCGACAAATCGGCCGACCGCACCCTGGACACCGTGACCGTGACCGGCATCCGCCGCGGCATTGAAGCGGCCATCTCCGTCAAGAAGAACTCGGACTCGATCGTCGAGGCGATTTCCGCGGAAGACATCGGCAAGCTGCCGGACGTGTCGATCGCCGAATCCATTGCCCGCCTGCCGGGTCTGTCTGCCCAGCGCGTGGCCGGCCGTGCCCAGGTCATCAGCGTGCGGGGCCTGTCTCCGGACTTCGCCACCACGCTGCTCAATGGCCGCGAACTGGTGAGCACTGGTGACAACCGCAGCGTCGAATTCGACCAATATCCGTCGGAACTGCTCAGCGGCGTCACCATCTACAAGACGCCGGACGCGGGCCTGGTGGGCCAGGGCCTGTCGGGCACCATCGACATGCTGACCGTGCGTCCGCTGGACTTCGGCAGCCGCGTGGTCTCGCTCAATGCCCGTGGCAGCCGCAATTCGCTGGGCAAGGCCGCTGGCGAAAGCGCCACCGGCAATCGGTTCAGCGCCAGCTACATCGACCAGTTTGCCAACCGGACCATCGGTGTCTCCATTGGCTTTGCCCATCAGGAAACCCCGCAGCAGGAAAACCAGGTGGGTCTGTACGAACCCTGGGAAGCGACCAACCGCAGCGACCTGGCAGCCGGCACCTTCAACACGGGCGGCATCAAGGCTCTGCGCCGCACCGGTCGTTCGGAGCGCAATGGCGTGATGGCCACGGTGGAATTCCGTCCGTCCAAGAACTGGACCAGCGTGGTGGATGGTTTCTGGACCAAGGCCAAGCAGGAAGACACCGCCAACCAGTATGAAATGAGCCTGACGTGGAACGGCAATGGCACCTGCGCCCCAGCCACGCCTTGCACCACCTGGAGCAGCCCGACCTACAACAGCAACAACACGCTGACCAGCGGCACTCTGTCCTATGCCTATCCGTTGATCCGCGGCATCTACAACAAGCGCGACGACAAGATCGTTGCTGGCGGCTGGAACAACAAGCTCAAGTTCGACAATGGCGCCTCGCTGATGGCGGACCTGAACTACTCCAAGGCCACCCGTGACGAACTGAGCCTGGAGAACAACACCCAGTTGAGCCGCGCCGTCGCGGTGCCGTATGACACAGTGCAACTGGCCTACCGTTCGGGCAACTTCTCCCAGATCGTCCCCACCCTCGACTATTCGGACCCGACCAAGCTGTTCCTGACCAACACCATCTACGGCTCCGGCTATGGCAAAGTGCCCAGCGTCAAGGATGAGCTGACCGGCTTCAAGCTGGTGGGCAACCTGCCGACACCGTCCGCGCTGGAAGGCTGGTTCTCCGACTTCGACATCGGCATGAACTACGCCGACCGTTCGAAGAAGAAGCGCCAGCCGGAGGGCGGCACGACCCTGAAGGGCGCCGACACGGCCATCGCTGCTGATCTGCAATACAGCCCTGTCGATCTCGGCTTTGCGGGACTGGGCACCACTCCCGCATGGAATGTGCCGGGCGCCATCGGCCGCTACATGGACTTCAATCCCACCGACAACCAGCCGTGGCTGGTCTACAAGGCCTGGGACGTGTCCGAGAAGACCACCACCGTCTTCTTCAAGGGCAACATCGACTCCACCACCTTCGGTCTGCCGGTGCGCGGCAACATCGGCCTGCAGATGGTCAATGTGAAGCAGGAATCCTCGTCGTTCTATTGGGATGGCACGAGCGGTGGCCGCAAGCCGACCTCCAGCGGCAAGACGGTCACGGACTTCCTGCCGGCGCTGAACCTGGCCTGGTCGCTGGGCAATGAGCAGACGCTGCGCCTGGGTCTGGCCAAGCAGATGGCACGTCCGAAGGTCGATCAGCTGCGCTCTTCGCTGGACTTCGGCGTGGACAACGCGACTGGCAAGCCGGGCGCCAGCGGCGGCAACTCCAAGCTGGATCCGTGGCGAGCCAATGCGCTGGACCTGTCCTATGAGAAGTACTTCGGCTCCAAAGCCTACGTCTCGGCTGCCGGCTACTACAAGGACCTGCGCAGCTACATCTACACGCAGTCCAACGGCCAATACGATTTCTCGCAGTTCCTCACGGGCTACACCCCGCCGAGCACCTGCGGCAACGGCACGCAGCAATGCCCGCCGGTGGTGCCGACCGGCACCTACACCGCCCCCTACAACGGCAAGGGTGGCAAGTTGCAAGGGGTGGAGCTGACTGCGTCGCTGCCGCTGAATCTGCTGAGCAGCTCGCTCAACGGCTTCGGCATCATCGCCAGCGCGAGCTTCAACCACAGCAACATCCAGGTGAAGGATCCGGAAAGCGCCAGCAGCGTCGGCAATGGATTCATCACGCTGCCGGGCTTGTCCAAACAGGTCTACAACCTGACGGCCTATTACGAGCGTGACGGCTTCGAGTTCCGCATCAGCCAGCGTCGTCGTTCCGACTTCATCGGTGAAATCGGCAACTTCAACGGTGCGCGCACGCTGCGCTATGTGGTGGGGGAGAGTGTGGTCGATGCGCAGATCGGCTACACCTTCAACGAAGGTCCGCTCAAGGGTCTGGGCCTGCTGGCCCAGGTCAACAACCTGACCGACGAGGCCTATCGCACCTACGCCGGCACGAAGGACCGCCCGCTGGAATACATCAAGTGGGGCCGCACCTACCTGCTGGGCGCCAACTACAAGTTCTGATCGGTGCCGGGGGTCCGCGCCTCCCGGCGCGGGCAAGCACCATCTCCAGCCTCAGGCCGAAAGGTCTGAGGCTTTTTTGTTGCCGAAGCGCCATATCGATCTGCAGCACCCCGCCCAGGGTCGAAAGACATTCCAATACGACATCTTTGGCGACGCCCGCAAGCTCACTAACGAGCTGGACAAGGTCACCCTGCATCACTTCGACGCCATGGGACGCTTGATGAAGGTGCAGCGGCTCGGCGTCTCCCGCGCTCCAAACTTCAGGGACGCAAATGCGGTCGGCAGTGTCCTGACGGAAGATCGGTGGGATGCGCTGGGTCACGTTCACAACCCTGTACGAGGGCATGAACCTCTTTAAACTGCCAGCGATACTGCAGCCCCGGACAGCATGGGAAACTATGAATAGACGTCTATGGATGCGGGCGACGCTGTGCCTGCCACTCCTCAGCCTCATCGGAAGTTGCGTGGCGCAAAGCGACAAATCTTCCAGCGAGATCCCAACGGTTCGCGTTGGAATCGGCATGAGCATCGCGCAGTTGAAAGCAGGTTCGACCTACCCGTTTGCTACAGCGCCATCAGCGCTCCTCGCTGGTGACTTCCTGGCCCTCCAGATCACCACGCCATATAACTTGGTGTTCGTCGATGGCGATGCTGAGCTGAAGTTGGAGAATCTAGGCGGACAGAGAGAGTTGACCAACATCACGGTCAAGAAAGGCCGGGTGACGGACATGACCGTGACGGTGCAGACCGGGAGGACCAACTTGCATCAGGCCATGGAACAGGCCAAGGCTTTGCACCGGTGGTTTGCGAAGCATGGGTATGAGCATGACTTGCGCCCCGACTTCGTCGTTCAGGGTCGAAACGGCAATCACGCTATGCCAGCGATCACCAACTTCGAGCAGGCAGAGGCTGCGTTCCTTGACCCCTCCCTCAAGCTTGCCGAAATGGGGTTGTTTGGCTTCAAGAAGGGAGACATTAATGTCGGTGTCTCCCTGGCCAATGGCCGCCGCATGCTTGCCAAGCAAAGCAAGGAGCATGACGACGAATCCAATGCCAAGGAAGAGAGGCGTTATGGGCTGGACCTGTTCATTGCAGAAACCGTGAAGCCGTACAAGCCATGAGTCCGATGACCAAATCCCACGCCGTGGGGCGGCTGGATGTGCAGAGCCGTATCCGGTGACCGCCAGGAGAGGTGCGTCCGAAACGACCGCTGCCCCCGCCAGCCACAGGTCACCCAGTACGCTGACCACCCCGCGCGATCATTAGGAAACACGCCGACACCACTCGTTGCCAGCGTCGCGGCGTTCCTCCCTAGACTCGCCGTCAATTTGAACAAGGAGGCCGAGGATGGCGCGACACTCAAGAATGCATCCCCCACGGGTCCCGTCCCGCCTGGGGCAGGCCATGCTGCTGACCGTGGTCTGTGTGCTGGCCACGGCCTTGTCCGCACGCGAGGCGCATGCCGCCACGCTGCGCGCGGTCGCCAACAACAACTACGTGAGCGCCACGGCCACCGGCACCTCCTTCCTGACGGCCACCGCTCCTGTGGCCAGCACCTGGGAGCAGTTCCAGGTCGTCAACAATGCCAACGGCACCATTTCGCTGAAGGCCACCATCAGCGGCAACTATGTGGCGGCCGACACCGGACTGTCCGCGCCGGACACGAGCAAGCTGATTGCCAACCGCGGCAGCATTGCCGGCTGGGAGCAATTCACCGTGGTGCCGCAGTCCAATGGCACCGTGGCATTGCGGTCGATGGCCAATGGCCTTTACGTGTCTGCCGACCTGAACATCGGCGGCGCGCTGGTGGCCAATCGCAGCTCGGTGGCGGCGTGGGAGCAATTCGTCATCAGCGATTTGCCGGTGACGCCGACCACGCCGCCGGACTTCGGGCCCAATGTGCGGGTGGTCAACCCGAACACGCCCAATCTCCAGGGCCTGATCAACGACATCTACAACGCCCAGCAACCCAATCATTTCGGCAATCGCCGTGATGCGATTCTGCTGACTCCCGGCACCTACAACAACCTTCGCATTCCGGTGGGTTTCTACACCCAGGTGCTGGGCCTGGGCAGCCATCCCGACCAGGTCCAGGTGATCGGCGACCTGCGCTCCAATGCCTACCTGGACGGCGACAACGCCACGCAGAACTTCTGGCGCGGCGCCGAGAACTTCTCGGTCACGCCCACCCTGGGCATTGGCAACAACACCATGCAATGGGCCGTGTCCCAGGCCATTCCGTTCCGCCGCATGCATGTGCGGGGCAACATCAAGCTGAACCAGAATAGTGGCTGGTCCAGCGGCGGCTGGTTCTCGGACGTGTTGGTGGATGGCCAGGTCAATTCCGGCAGCCAGCAGCAATGGATCTCCCGCAACAGCCAGTGGGGCAGCTGGGTGGGGTCCAACTGGAACATGGTGTTCGTCGGCGTGCCGACCGCACCTGCCGGTGGGTTCCCGACGGCAGGTCAGCGCTATACCAAGGTCGCCCAGACGCCGGTCATTCGCGAAAAGCCCTATCTCTTCATCGATGCCGACGGCAGCTATGCCGTGCGCGTTCCTTCGCTGCGCAACAACAGCAGCGGCATCTCCTGGGCCAATGGCGCCGTCACGCCGGGACGCACGATTCCGATCACGCAGTTCTACATTGCCAAACCCAGCGATTCGGCAACGACCCTCAATGCGCAACTGGCCAGCGGCAAACATCTGCTGTTCACGCCCGGCGTCTATGTGCTGACCCAGACCCTGCGGGTGAACAACCCCAACACGGTGGTGCTGGGGATCGGTTTCCCGACGCTGCGCTCGGACAATGGCCAGCCGCTGATCCAGACCGCCGATGTGGACGGCCTGACGCTGGCGGGCCTGTTCCTGGACGCAGGCGCGGTGGAATCGGGCGTGCTGGTGGAGATCGGCCCCAATGGCGCCGCGGCCAATCACGCCGCCAATCCGATTGCGCTGCATGACCTGTTCTTCCGTGTCGGTGGCGCTGCCGCTGGTCGCGTGAAGATCGCGCTGAGCGTCAACAGCAACAACACCATCGTGGACCACACCTGGATCTGGCGTGCCGACCACGGCGCCGGTGTGGGCTGGGCCAGCAATCCGTCGGAAAACGGTCTGTGGGTGAATGGCAATGACGTCACCATGTACGGCCTGTTCGTGGAGCACTTCCAGAAGCATCAGGTGGTGTGGAATGGCAATGGCGGCCGGGTGTATTTCTATCAGTCGGAAATTCCTTACGACCCGCCCAGCCAGTCCGCCTGGAACAGCCCCACCGGCCGTGGCTATGCGGCCTACAAGGTGGCCGACTGGGTGACCAGCCACGAAGCCTGGGGCCTGGGTGTCTACAGCGTCTTCACCAACGGCAACATCTGGCTGGACCGTGCCATCGAGACGCCGGTCACCGGCAACGTGCGCTTCCACAACATGATCTCGGTGTGCCTGGGTAACAACGGCGGCATCGTGCATGTGATCAACAACACCGGGGCGCAGACCGGGTGCAATGCGTCCTATACGCCGACAGTGACCAACTTTCCCTGAAGCGTCGAAGCGGCAGGCGCCGGGACTCAGGGGAGTCCGTCGAGCTTCACGCTCAGCTGACGGTATTGGCGTCGAAGCCACCCCTGCGTCTCGGCGGTCGCGAGCAATGCATTGACGGTCTGCCGCGACAGATGCGCACTGCGAGCCAGTTCCAATTGCGTTGCGGTGATCGTCTGCCATTCCGGATCCGCGCCGGCGATGCCGCGTTCGCGCACCAGCTGTCGCAAGGCCAGGCGTAAACGCTGCTCGGCGGAGTCATGCCGGGCAGCGCCCAGCAATCCCAGGTTGCCCTCGAAGCGTCGGGCGAATTCCAGCATCAAGGCGCGTGCAAAGCCGGGGCACTCGTCCATCAGCCATCGATAGGCCGGCTGGGTGATCAGCCACACCCGGCTGTCCGTCAACGCAGCAGCCTCGTAACGCGCTGGCCGCTGCGTGACAAACGCCGCCAGGCCAAACAGCCGCGGAAAGCGCATGCGCTCCAGGGTGGAGGTGTCTCCGCCCTCGGACATGAAGCGCGCCTCGATTTCTCCATCCGCCACCAGATAAAACGCCTGAGGCACCTGACCTTCGGCGAAGAGCGTCTGGCCGGCGCGCAGGCCCTTGCAGGGCACCAGGGTGTGAAGGTGTCGAAGCATGTCGTGCGGGATCTCGACTGACGGAAGTGCAGCCGTCAGCGAGGCAGGCAGGTCGGGCACCGGGCGGGTGTCGCGTTGCCCCCGTTGCGTCGGAAGCGCTGGAACAACGGCGTTCAGGGACGGGGCGGGGGCAGGGCGTCGGGACATGGCGCATTGTCGGGCAGCCGACAATTGCATCGGCCGCCACGCGATTCAATGGAGACTCCAAGCCCTCCATGAACGACAGCTGCCATGCAGACGCCGATGCCCATGCCCATGCCGACCGACCTGCCCGTTGACCCCACCGTCCTGAACCGCATGTCCCGGCGGTTCCGGCAGTTTGCCGATCAGGATGGGCAGGACGATCCGCTGTATGCGGTCCTGGCCCGGTGCATGGCGGACGATCCCCGCTTGTGCGGGCTCTTGGCGGCGGCGCCGTCTGGCCAGCAGCTCCCGGTCCTCCTGCTGGCGGCGATCCACGACTGCGTGCTGGATGCTGAGGTGCCGGCTTCGGCGTTGCACGCCTACTATCCGACCGCGGGTGGCACCCGTCTACCGGACGAATCGCTGCCAGAAGCGCTGCTCGCCTTTGTCCATGCCCACCGGGATCGTCTGCTGCACACCGTCCGTACCCGCAGCACCCAGACCAATGAGGTGGGCCGCTGTGGGGTGCTGCGCGTGGCCTTGCAGGCGTTGATGCAGCGCCTGGACCTGGGGGCCCAGGCCCCGCAGCCAGTCGCCCTGTTCGATTTCGGTTGCAGCGCGGGGCTGAATCTTTCCGTGCAGGACTACGGCTACGACGATGGCTGGGACCTGCGCCCCGCGGTGGACCCGGCCGCTCCCACCATCCGGGGCACCTGGCGTCGCTCCCCACCGGCGGGGCTGCGTGGGCCCGACCGCTGGCGGGTCACCGAAACGCTGGGCGTGGATCTGTCGCCGGTCGAGGTTTCGGACGAGCGCGCCACCCGCTGGCTGCGGGCGTGCGTCTGGCCTCACGATGCGCATCGCGGGGAGCGCCTGGGACAGGCGCTCGAGTGGGCGCGTCATCGACCGCACCGGCTGATCTCCAGCCAGGACGGACTGCAGGTGCTGACCGACTGGGTGGGCAGCCTGCCGGGGCCGGTGCTGCCGGTCATGATCAACACCTGGGTGCTCGCCTATCTGGATGAGGAGCAGCGCCGGAGCCTCACGCACAGGGTGACGGCCCTCATCCGTGAACGGGGCCTGGCCTGGATCAGCGCGGAGGCCGGCAAGTTCGCACCGGTGCCCGTGCTGCCGCAGGGCAGCGGACAGGAGCCGCCCGAGACCACGACCCTCTGGACGCTTCACTGGCGTGCCCGCCAGGGCGAGTGCGGGACGCCCTTGGCCTGGTCCCATGCGCATGGGAAGTGGATGGACTGGGTCACCGAAGAAGATGACGATATATAAATGGCAAAAAGCCGATAAAAACCAAAATATATGTTGGTAAAGAAAAAGCAGAAAACGGCGGCATGGCGCCAAAAACAAACATATAGATTGGAATAAAAGTCATCGTGGTAACGTATACGCATGCCAAAACGCTCTGCCGCTGTTGACCTGATGCCTGCCGAGGCGGCGGCCCACCTGCGGCTGCTCGGCGAGAACCTGACCATCGCCCGCAAGCGACGCCGGGAGACCCTCGGAACCTGGGCTTCCCGTATCGGGGTCTCCGAGCCCACGCTGGCTCGCATGGAGCGTGGCGACCCCACGGTGTCGATGGCGGTGTACGCCACGGCGCTGTGGATGATGGGCCGCAGCCGCGCCTTGGCGGAGGCCGCCGACCCTCAGCTGGACCTCGGCGCCCTGGAAACGGATGTGCGGGCGGCGAAGGCCCGGTCCATCCGCCGCAAGAAGGTGGCGCTGGCGCCCGCCCAATCGTCCGGCAAGGCGCCTACACCGGAGCACCAACCGAAGCAGGCGCCCGCGGCGAAGCGGGCCGCGGTGTCCCCCAGGAGGGCCGAATGAGCGGCGCCATCCCGAACGACCTGCCGGACACCTTGTTCCTGTGGTGGATGGGCGAGCCGGACCACCCACGGTTGGTCGGCGAACTTGCGATGGCGCGTGCGCTCCGCGGGGTGTCCCTGCGCTACGACGCCCAGTGGCTGGAAAGCGGCTTCGCGCTCAGCGAGGACCTCCCGCTCTCCACCGGTGAATTCCTGCCCCGGGACAAGGACACCGCCGCCGGCGCCGTGGACGACGCGAGGCCGGACCGCTGGGGCGAGCGCGTGATCCGTTTCCTGGATCGTCCCCGCCGGCTGAGCGTCCTGGACTTCCTCTACTACGCCGGAGACGAACGCTTCGGAGCGCTGGGCGTGTCGCTGTCCGACACGGATTACATGCCCCGCACCCTGGGTCCGCTGCCCAGCCTGCCGGATGTGCCGGCCATCGAGACGCTGGTGCAGCACATCCTCGCCGGAGCGCCGGTGCAGGAGTCCCAGCGCCGGTTGGTGGCGCCAGGCGTCACGTTCGGCGGTGCTCGGCCCAAGGCGCTCATTCACATCGCTGGAGAGCAATGGGTGGTCAAGTTCTCCGAACCTGGCGAGGCCTTCAACATGCCGCTGGTCGAGCATGCCACCCTGACGCTGGGCCAGCAGGCGGACATCGAAGTGGCGGATTCGCGGGCGTTGGCCTTGCCGCAGGGGGGGCATGCCATCGCCGTGAAGCGCTTCGACCGTGCCGGCAGTCATCGCATCCACGCCCTGTCCGCCAACGTGGCGCTGAAAGCCGCGGGTTCGGAGCTGGGGTATCCCGAACTGGCCCAGCTGCTGCGGCGTCGTGGGGTGGCCAAGGACCAGCGGGCACGTCGCCAGATGCGGGAGTTGTTCCGTCGCATGGTCTTCAACATCCTGATCGACAACACCGACGACCACGAGAAGAATCACGTGCTGTTGCAGACGCCCGCGTCGCTGCTGGAACTCTCGCCGGCCTTTGACGTCTTGCCCTCCGGCCAGTCGCTCGGCTACCAGCAGATGCGGGTCGGGGCCCAGGGGCACGACGCGACGCTGGAGAACGCCTTGTCGGAGTCGGCGCAGTTTGGACTGGATGAGAAACAGGCGCGGCAGGACATGGCGGCGGTGGCCCGCGTGGTCTCGCAATGGAAGCAGCACTTCCGGCTGCTGGGTGTCACCGATCAGGACATCGACTGGCTGTCCGAGCAGATCGATCGTCCAGCGCTGGCTTCACAGCGAGAGTGGGCGCTGAAGGGCGGGCGGCCCTGAGGCCCCTCGCTCCATGACATCCTCGGACGGCCCTTAGCGCGCGCGAGCGTCCCGCCGAATCCAGACCTGCCCGGACAACGCCGGCACGTTCAGCGTCACCCGTCCATCCGCCGGCACCCGGACTTCCTCGCCCGTCACCGCCGTCTGCAGACGCTGGCCGCGCAGCGCGGGCGGCAGCTCCACCGCCACGGCCTTGGCCTCATCCGCATTGTTCAGCGCCACCACCGCAGCCTGAGCGCCATCGCGCCGCAGCAGCACGATCAGATGCTCGTCCAGCAGCAGCGGCGCCTCCAGGCTCCCACGCCGCAGGACAGGCCATTGCCGCCGCATCGCCACCAACTGCGCCACCTGCGCCTTGAGCGCCTCGTCGGGATGCCCGCCCAGGTCCGGCCAGGGATAAGGCGCGCGGTTGTACGGATCGTCGCCGCCGGTCACGCCCACCTCGTCCCCGTAGTAGATCGTCGGAGCCCCTGGCCAGGTCATCTGGAACCAGATCGCCAGCAGCAGTCGGCGTTTGGCCAGTGCCATCGCCTCCGGGCTTGCGCCTTCTTCACCGCCCAGATGGTGCAGGGCCCGCGGCTGGTCATGTGTCGACAACAGGTTCATCGAGGCCGACAGCGCCTGCGCCGGATAGGCCTCCCGCAGCAACTCCAGGTTCTGGTAGAGCCGGTCCGCCCGGCCACCCGCGGCATAGTCCAGCACCGTGTTGCGGAAGATGTAGTTCATCGTTCCGTCGAAGCTATCCCCCAGGAAGAACTTGCTCGCATCGAACCAGGTTTCCGCAATGGTGAGGGCGTCCGGTCGATGGCCTTTCACCGCGCGGCGCCACCCCCGCCAGAAATCATCCGGCACATACGGCGCCACATCCATGCGCCATCCGGCCGCGCCATGGTCCAGCCAGAACTGGGTCACCGAGTCCGGCGCCTCGAAGGCGAAGCGGCGGAAGTCCTTGCTGGCCTTGTTCAGCTCCGGCAGGTCCTTCACATCCATCCAGCCCTTGAACTGGCGGTCCGGGTCAGTCTGGGTGGTGTCGAAGCTGAACCAGCTTGCGTAGGGAGACGCCAAATTGACGCGGCCCCCGTCGAATGCACCGCCCGCCGGGTAGTTGTTGAAGCGATTGAAGTAGGGCGAATCGGCGCCGACATGGTTCAGCGACGTGTCCGGAATCACGCGGATGCCGCGACGGGCCGCCTCCACGGTGAGCCGCTTGAAATCGTCATTGCTGCCGAAGGCCGGGTCGATGCGCTTGTAGTCCGCCGTGTCGTACTTGTGGTTGCTGGCCGCCTTGAAGAGCGGCGTGAGGTACAGCGCATTGGCGCCCAGCGCGCGGATGTCATCCAGCTTGTCGATCAGCCCGGCGAGGTCGCCGCCGTAGAAGTCGTTGTTGTAGACCGCATCGGAGCCGTCGCCGCTGCCTGGCTTGTAGGGCCGGTCCATCCAGTTCGTGTGGAACTCGATGTCGTGATCCTGGTAGCGGTCGCGGCCGGGCTTGGGATCATTGGCCCGGTCGCCATTGCGGAAGCGCTCGGGGAAGACGTAGTAGTAGACGGCATCCCGCGCCCAGTCCGGGACGGTGAAATCGGGCGCGTGGATCGTCTGCCGATAGCGGCGGATGCGGCGCTTCTCGGCCGGCATCTCGTCGATCATGCCCACGCCCATCGAGCCCTTCTCGCGGGTCCAGTAGATGCTGTCCTTGTTGTTGCCGTAGACGTAGCGCCGTCCGTCGATGGTGACCACGAAGTAATAGCCATACACCGCCGGGGCGCCGAAGCGGTGGCGCACTGACCAGCGCTCACGCCCCTGTCCATCCAGCGCGCCGGGCATGCGGTGCAATGGGGCGCGGGCCTGCTCGGTGTAGTCGAGCACGTCCTGATGGCCTTCCAGCCGCCGCTTGTCGACGACCAGCTCCATGCGGGTCACGCCGGGAAGGGCTTTCACCTCGAACTCCACCCAGCTGCCCGAGGGCAAGGCGCCGAAGGGCCGCTTGAAGGACGTGCTGCGGGAATCGAAGCGCACGCTCAGTGCCACCGGATCGGTCACGCTGCTGGCGTTGGGGTCGGGCGGCGGAAAGGCGGAGCAGGCCGCGGGTGCAGGCGGGCAAGGGACGATGGTCAGGGACGGCGTGCCCTGCGCCCATCGCAGCTCCACGCGGTGCAGGCCGCCGTCGAACCGCCGCTGGACGGCGGAGCCCTTGATCGTCATCGCGCGCGGGTCACCGCCGAAGTCAGCATCGGGGGACCAGTCCTCGTCGCCGATCTTGAACGACTGCTCGCCCTTGAGCGTCGTGATGAGTTCGTGATGGTCACAAGCCCAGTAGAGCCGCTGGGCATCCGGCGCCGACCAGTTGTTGAGCGTGCCGCGCAGGTAGAGGTCCCGGCCCGATAGCGGGGGTGAGGTGCAGGCCGCAGAGCCCACGGGGGCCGATGCTGTTGGCACCGGCTCCGAGCCTAGCGCCCATGCCGACGACGCCAGTAGAGATCCGACCAGACCGACGACAAACCTGTCCATCCGACGCTCCTGCCCTTCAGCCCTTCACGCCACCCGCGGTCAGGCCCGAGACGATCCACCGCTGCGCGATGGTGAACACCAGCGTGATCGGCAGCCCCGACAGGACCGCCGCCGCCGCGAAGTCGCCCCACAGGAAGCGCTGGTCATGCAGGAAGTACTTGGAGCCGACCGCCAGGGTCAGGTTGCCTTCCTCCCGCAGCAGCACCGAAGCGACCGGGTATTCGATGATGACCCCGATGAAGGCCAGCACGAACACCACCATCAAAATGGGCACGGCCATGGGCAGCAGCACCAGCCGGAAGGCCTGCCAGTGGGTGGCGCCATCCACCTTGGCGTTCTCCTCGATCTCCACCGGAATGGTTTCGAAGTAGCCCTTGATGGTCCAGATGTGCGTGGCCACGCCGCCCAGGTAGGCCACCACCAGCCCCGCGTGGGTCTCGATGCCCAGCCAGGGCACATAAGCTCCGATGGTCTCGAAGATGGCATAGATGGCCACCAGCGCCAGCACCGCCGGAAACATCTGCAGCAGCAACATGCTGTTGAGGATGGTGCTCTTGAACCGGAAACGCAGCCGCGCAAAGGCATAGGCGGCCGTGGTGGAGAACGCCACGATGGCCACGGCCGAGATGGTCGCCACCTTGATCGAATTCCACAGCCAGGTCAGCACCGGGAAGGGCGGTTGCACCAGGGTTCCGTCGGGCGCCTGGTAGGGAATGCCCAGCGCCAGTTTCCAGTGCTCCAGGCTGATCTCGGTCGGGATCAACTGGCCGGTGGCGAAGTTGCCGGGCCGCAGCGAGATCGAGATCACCGCCAGCAACGGGAACAGCGTGATCGCCAGGAATCCCCATAGCAGCGCATGCGCCGCCCACACCCGCCAGCGGGCCTGCTTGCCTCGAACGATGGCCATCAGAGGGCTCCCTTGCTCATGATTGTTTCCTCATCAGCCGCAGGTTGAGCAGCGACATCGCCGCGACCAGGAAGAAGATCAGCGTCGAGATGGCGGCGGCCAGGCCGAAGTCCGAGCCTGAATCGCGGAAGGCGATGCGGTAGGTGTAGCTCACCAGGATGTCGGTCTGCCCCGCCGGGATCTTGCTGGAAAGATAGTCCGGCCGCCCGTCGGTCAGCAGCGCGATCACGACGAAGTTGTTGAAGTTGAAGGCAAACGCGGCCACCAGCAGCGGCGACAGCGGCTTGATGATCAGCGGCGCGGTGATCTTGAAGAAGTTGGTCAGCGGCCCGGCGCCAGCAATGGCCGATGCCTCATACAGGTCGGCTGGAATGGCCTTGAGCAGGCCGGCCGCCAGAATCATGATGTAGGGATAGCCCAGCCAGACGTTGACGATCAGCAGCATGGTCTTGGCCAGCAGCGGATCGGCAAACCAGGCCGGTTTCACCCCGAACAGCGCATCCAAAATGGCATTGATCTCGCCGAAGTTCTGGTTGAAAAGCCCCTTGAACACCAGGATGCTGATGAAGCCCGGCACCGCATACGGCAGGAACAGCAGCGTGCGGTAGGTGCCGCGAAAACGCAGGTCTTCCCAATTGAGCAGCACCGCCAGCATCATGCCAATGGCCGTGGCGAACACGACGGTGAGCAGCGAGAACACCACCGTCCAGGTAAAGATGGAGAGGAAGGGGCCGCGGAAGTCCGCGTCCAGCACCATGCGGGCATAGTTCTGCCAGCCCACCATCACCTTGTAGCCGGGCTGCAGATGCTCGCCCGCCTGGTTCTCGTAGTAGCCGGTGCGGCCGTTGGGTGCAAAGCGCTGGCCATCAACGGTGCGCACCAGGCTGCCATCCGTCTGCTCCTCGAAGTGGCGGCGAATCGGCCCGAATTCGCGCAGCCCCAGGTAGTGCAGGGTGTCCGCCTCACTCGATTCACCCGGCAGATGCAGGCGTAGCCGGGCCAGGGCCTCGCGGTGCTGCACCAGGTCCCGCAGGGACAGGGCAGGGCCCATGTCCCCATCGGCCGCCTGCGCGGCCGGCAGCAGCGTGACGTCCACCGGCTTGTCGCCGCGCAGCGCCAGCGGCGGCGTGACCCATTCCAGCGCGCCGGTGTCCGGATGGCGCAGCACCAGCCGGAACTCGCGGCCCTGGGCATGCAGGGCATAGTCCCGCACGCGGTCGGGCACCGCTTCATGCTGGTCCAGCAGATAGTCGCGCACCCGCTCCTGGCTCAACAGGTGGGCCGAGGAGTAGTTGGTGAAGCCGATCTGCGTGGTGTAGAGCAGCGGAAAGGCGATGAACACCAGCATGCCGGTGACGCCCGGGAACAGATACCGCCAGGCAAAGCCGTTCTGGTTCAGGTAGATGCCAAAGCCGGCGCCAAACAGGGCCAGCGTGCCCAGCGCCCACCAGGTCTGCCCGCCGGCATACAAGGTGTAGACGAGGTAGAGCGCCGCCAGGGCGACCCCCGCCACCACCGGCCAGTAGAGCCATCCGGCCACACGCGCCAGCAGGCTGGGCGGCTGCACGGTGTAGGCATGGGCCAGCGGGGAGTCGGTCAGCGAGACGCGCGGCCCGGCGTCCAGGGGCGATGGCGGCAGCGGCGTCGGGGGAGCAGTGGTGGCATTCATGGCTTGAGCAGCATGCGGCCCGAAGCACCGTCCAGCGCGTCCTTGGGGCTTTGCAGTCCGTTGGTGATGGCCTCCAGGGCCGCATCCATCGCGGTCCAGAAGCGTCCCACTTCAGGGATGTTGGGAATCGGGGCGCCGACGCGGGCGTTCTCCATCGTGGCCCGGATCAGCGGATTGACCGACAGCTCCGCATAAAACGCCTTGTTGGCCGGCACGCCGATGGGCACGTCGGCATCCAGCACCTTCAGCGACTCGGGGCGCATCAGGTGCCATTCGATGAATTCGCGGGCCAGGTCCTTGTTGCGCGAGGGCGCGGCGATCATGCAGCCCAGCACGCCCACGAACGAGCGCGACGGCTTGCCCGCCACGGCCGATGGAATCGGCGCCACGCCGAAGTCGATGCCTGCCTTGCGGGCGTTGTCCCAGGCCCAGGGGCCGGAGATCATCATCGCCACCTCGCCGCGGGCGAAGCCGGACTCCATCTCGGCGTATCGCGCGCCTTTGGGCATGACGCCGTCCTTGATCAGACGGTCCAGCACCTGCGCGCCGGCCAGGGCGCCGTCGTTGTTGACCTGCACCTGCGCCGGGTCGAAATCGCCCTGCGCATTGCGGTTGAAGATCACACCCCCAGCACCGGCCAGGATGGGCCAGGTGAAGAAGCTCTTGTTGTAGTCCCACAGGATGGCGCTCTTGCCGCGGGCCTTGAGCGTGCGGTCCAGCGCCACCACCTGCTCGAAGGTGGCCGGCGGCTGCTTCACCAGCGCCTTGTTGTAGATCAGGCCGCTGGCTTCGATGGCGATCGGATAGCCCCAGAAGCGCCCCTGGTAGCGGAAGGCCTCCCAGGTGGTGGGCTCGAGCTCTTCATACAGTTGTCGGCGCGGTTGCACCGGCGTGATCAGGCCGGCCTTGGCCCATTCGCCGACGCGGTCATGCGGCCAGCAGAAGATGTCGGGCCCCTTGCCGGCGCCGGTGGCCTGCTGGAACTTGTCCGGCGCATCGACCGGATGCTCCACCACCACCTTCACGCCAGAGGCCTGCTCAAAGGCATTGCCCACCTTCTGCAGGCCGTTGTAGGCCTTGTCGCCATTGATCCAGACCAGCAGGCGCGGCGCTGTTTCTGCGTGGGCCACGGACGGCAGGCCCATCGGCGCCAGCAGCGTCACCGCGAGTGCCCAGCCAGCCGCTCTCATGCCGGCACTCCGAGGCGGCGGAAGGCCAGGCCCTGGGCATCGAACAGATACGCTGCCTCCGGCGGCACGCACAGGGCAAGCTCATCGCCCGAACGCACACGCGTGCGACCGTCAAACTCGCAGGTCAGCGCCTCTTCCACACCGGGGTAGTCGCAGTAGGCATGGGTGGAGCCGCCCAGCGATTCCACGAAGGTCACGCGGGTCTGCAGCAGGTTGCTGTCGCCGCCCACCTGGAAATGTTCCGGGCGGATGCCCAGCGTCACCTTGTCGCCGGCACGGGCGCGCGCCGCATCCACCTGCGCGCGGATCAGCGCCCCGCCTTGCAGCCGGACCACGGCATGGGCGGCGGATGCCTCCACCACCTCGGCCGCCACGAAGTTCATCCGCGGGCTGCCGATGAATCCAGCCACGAAGAGGTTGTCCGGATGCTCATAGAGCTCCATGGGCGTGCCCACCTGCTCGATCCGTCCCGCCGACAGCACGACGATCCGGTCGGCCAGCGTCATGGCCTCCACCTGGTCGTGGGTCACATAGACCATGGTGGTCTTCAGGTCCTCATGCAGCTTGGCAAACTCATAGCGCATGCGCACCCGCAGGGCCGCGTCCAGGTTGGACAGGGGTTCGTCGAAGAGGAAGACTTCCGGCTTGCGCACGATCGCGCGGCCGATGGCCACCCGCTGGCGCTGGCCACCGGACAGATCCTTGGGCTTGCGGTCCAGCAGATGCTCGATGTGCAGGATGCGCGCGGCATACCGCACCGCGCGTTCGATCTCGTCCTTGGGCACCTTGGCCAGCTTCAGCCCGAACGCCATGTTCTCGTAGAGATTCATGTGCGGGTAGAGGGCGTAGCTCTGGAAGACCATGGCGATACCGCGCTCGGCCGGTGGCACCTCGTTGACGAGGCGGCCCCCAATGCGCATTTCTCCGCCGGTGATGTCTTCCAGGCCGGCGATGGTGCGCAGCAGGGTGGACTTGCCGCAGCCCGAGGGACCCACGAACACCATGAATTCGCCGTCCCGGATCTCCAGGTCGATGCCATGCAGGATCTTGGTCTCACCATAGGCCTTGACCACGGCTTGCAGCTTCACGTCCGCCACTTGATACCTCCGCAGCGACCCGCCGGAACGGGTACTGCCTGTCTCGCTCGTTTAGATATGGATGTGACGGCATGGCGAGACGGTCATGAACCGCCTCGCTGCTGTCATTTGTAGAGAATATACATGGCGCACTGCGGCGTCACAACGCGGCAAACCGCATGTGTTCGCAGGCGAATTCATATGAATCAAACACTTGGCGATGTGTTCGGGATAACCCGATGTAGTCAAACTACAGAAAACTACAAGCGCTTGGGTGATACTTCAGCCGTCTACCGCACTGTAGAGGTCGCGCGCTGCCGGCCCCATCGCTGAACACCCTATGACTGCCGCCTCCCGTGCCCTGTCCACCTTTCCCACCGGTGATGCCATGACGACTCCCACCGCCTCTTCCGACCTGAGCGTCGCTTTCCAACTGGCGCTGCAGCGCGAATTGCATGTGGGCGGCGAATCCGCCAGTCCGCAGGCCTTGCTGCGCGCCGCTGCTCATGCCTGCCGTGAACTGCTGGCCCAGCGCTGGGCGGACACGCAGGCCGAAGATGCCCGTCGCGGCCTGAAGGCCTCGGTGCGCCGCGTGCATTACCTGTCGATGGAATTCCTGATGGGCCGCGCGCTGGGCAATGCGCTGGCGGCCCTGGGGCTGGAAGACACCGTGCGCGGCGCCTTCACGGCCGAAGGCCACACACTGCCGGACGTGCTCGAACGCGAGCCGGATGCCGCACTGGGCAACGGCGGCCTCGGCCGTCTGGCCGCCTGCTTCCTGGACTCCTTTGCGGAGCTGGGCCTGCCGTCGTTCGGCTACGGCCTGCGCTACCAATACGGGATGTTTGCGCAGGGCATCCAGAACGGCCGCCAGGTCGAAGCGCCGGATGACTGGATGGCGCAGGGCAACCCTTGGGAAGTGATGCGGCCCGAGCTGCGCTACCTGGTCGGTTTTGGTGGCCATGTGGAAGTGGATGCCGGCGGTGCCCGCCGCTGGGTGCCGGCCGACCATCTGGTCGCCCAGGCCTATGACTTCATCGTGCCGGCGCACCACACGCAGCGTGTCTCGACGCTGCGCCAGTGGCATGCCCAGGCCGAAGCGCCGATTGACTTTGCCGCCTTCTGCCGCGGGGACCATCACGCCGCTGCGGCCCACCGCGTCGCGGCCGATGCGATCAACTGGGTGCTGTATCCCGACGACAGCACCGAGGCCGGCCGCCTGCTGCGCCTGAAGCAGGAGGCCTTCCTGGTCAGCGCGTCGCTGCAGGACCTGATCGCCCGTCACCTGCAGGAATTCGGCACGCTGGAGCAACTGGGCCGCGCCAATGCCATCCACCTGAACGACACCCATCCCGCGCTGGCCCCGGCCGAGCTGATGCGGCTGCTGCTGGATGAACACGGCATGTCGTGGGACCAGGCCTGGTCCATCACCCGCCAGGCGGTCAGCTACACCAACCACACGCTGATGCCCGAAGCGCTGGAGACCTGGCCGGTGCGCCTCTTCGAGGCCCTGCTGCCGCGTCATCTGGAAATCATCTACGAGATCAACCACCGCTTCCTGGAGCAGGTGAAGCAGCAGTACCCGGGCGACGGGGAGCTGGTGCGCCGGGTCTCGCTCATCGACGAAGGCGGGCACCAGGGCAACTGGGGCGGCGAGCGCCGGGTGCGCATGGCCTCGCTGGCCATCGTGGCGTCGCACCGCGTCAACGGCGTGGCGGCGCTGCATTCGGAGCTGATGGTGCAGACCATCTTTGCCGACTATGCGCGGCTGTTCCCCGAGCGCTTCCACAACGTCACCAATGGCGTCACCCCGCGCCGCTGGCTGCAGCAGGCCAACCCCGGCCTGTCCGCGCTGCTGGACCGCAACATCGGCATCGGATGGCGCCAGCGTCTGGATGAGCTGGGGCGTCTCACGCCGCTGGCCGCCGACCCCGCGCTGGGCGAGTCGCTCATGGCCGTCAAGCGCGAGAACAAGCAGCGCCTGGCCGACCGTATCCGTCGTGACCTGGGCGTGACGGTGGCCGTGGACAGCCTGTTTGACGTGCAGATCAAGCGCATCCACGAATACAAGCGGCAGCTCCTGAATGTGCTGCATGTGATCGCGCGTTATCAGGCCATCCTCGCCAACCCGACCGCGGACTGGGTGCCCCGCACGGTGATCATCTCGGGCAAGGCGGCCTCGGCCTATGTGATGGCCAAGTCCATCATCCAACTGGCGCATGACGTGGGCCGTGTGATCAACAGCGACCCGCGCGTGGGCGACCGCCTGAAGCTGGTCTTCCTGCCCAATTACGGCGTGAGCCTGGCCGAGCTGATCATTCCGGCGGCTGACCTGTCGGAGCAGATCTCCACCGCCGGCACCGAAGCGTCCGGCACCGGCAACATGAAGTTCGCCCTGAACGGCGCACTGACCATCGGCACCTGGGACGGCGCCAACATCGAGATGGCCGAGTCCTTCGGCGAAGAGCACATGTTCACCTTCGGCCTGCGGACCGAGGCGGTGGAAGCGCTCAAGCAGGTGGGCTACGAGCCGCGCCACTATGTGGAGCAGAACCCGCAGCTGCGCGCCGTCATCGAGGCGATCTCGCGCGGCGACTTCTCGCAGGGCGATTCCGGCCGTTACCGCGCGCTGGTCGACAAGCTGCTGAACCAGGACATCTACCTGCTGATGGCCGACTTCGCCGACTATGTGAAGGCGCAGGAGCGGGTGGACGCGCTGTTCCGCGATCCGGTGGCCTGGGCGCGCTGCGTGCTGCTGAACATGGCGGGCATGGGGCTGTTCTCGTCGGACCGTACGATCGAGGAATACGTGGACCGCGTCTGGTCTGCCAAGAGCCTGGGGTGATCCCCGCCAACGCGTGGGGGGCGCATCACGCGGCCCCTGCGCGCTGCAGAAGTGACCGTTAGGAAGTTGTCTCTCCGCCATGTCCGTTGATGTGCCGCTGATCGATCTGCTGCCGGAGGAGGACCTGCGCCTGCTGGCCGCGGGGGAGCACCTGCGGCCCTGGTTGTGGCTGGGCGCGCATCCGCTGCAGGTGGACGGTGTCGAGGGCGTGCGTTTTGCCGTCTGGGCCCCATCGGCGCAGCGGGTCAGCGTGGTGGGCAGCTTCAATGACTGGGATGCCCAGCGGCATCCAATGCGGCTGCGCGCGCAGTCCGGCATCTGGGAAGTGTTCGTGCCGCAGGCTGCGGTGGGCGACTTCTACAAGTTCGCACTGACCGACGCGCAGGGCCAGCCGCTGCCGCTCAAGGCGGACCCCTATGCCTTCCGCGGCGAGCTGCGGCCCAGCAATGCCAGCATCGTTTCGGGTCTGCCGCCGCCGGTGGCCCTTCCGCCAGGGCGGGCCGAGGCCAACCGGCGCGATGCGCCACTGTCCATCTACGAGCTGCATCCCACCTCCTGGCGACGCGAGGGCGAGGCGTTCCCGGACTGGGACCTGCTGGCCCGTGAACTGCCGCCGTATGCCGCGGCGCTGGGTTTCACCCATGTGGAGCTGCTGCCGGTCACTGAATATCCGTTTGATCCGTCCTGGGGCTACCAGACCCTGGGCCTGCATGCGCCCACGGCCAGGCTGGGGCCCCCGGAAGGTCTCCAGCGTTTCGTGTCGGCCTGTCATGCCGCGGGCCTGGGCGTGCTGCTGGACTTCGTGCCGGCGCACTTCCCAGAAGATCCGCACGGCCTGGCCCGCTTCGACGGCACGGCCCTGTACGAATACGCCGATCCGCGCGAAGGCTGGCACCACGACTGGCACACGCTCATCTACGACTTCGGCAAGCCGCAGGTGCGGCAGTTCCTCTGCGGTGCCGCGCTGTTTTGGGCGGAGCGTCATGGCGTGGACGGGCTTCGTGTCGATGCCGTGGCCTCCATGCTCTACCGCGACTATTCCCGTCCGGCCGGCGAGTGGATACCCAATATCCATGGAGGACGCGAGAACCTCGAGGCCGTGGCGCTGCTGCGCCACATGAACGAGGTGCTGGGCCGGGAAGCGCCCGGGTTCATCACCATCGCGGAAGAGTCGACCGCTTTTCCGCTGGTGTCCGCGCCGACCTCCTCGGGCGGGCTGGGCTTTCACTACAAGTGGAACCTCGGCTGGATGAACGACACGCTGCACTACATGCGCGAGCTTCCGCTGTTCCGCCAGTGGCATCACGACAAGATCACCTTCGGCCTGGTCTATGCCTTCAACGAGAACTTCGTGTTGCCGCTCTCGCACGATGAGGTGGTGCATGCCAAGGGTTCGCTGATCAGCAAGATGCCAGCGGACGACCGACCGGTCGAGGACATGCCGCCCGCGGTCCAGGCCACGCCCCACCGCTGGACGCCGCCCGGCGACTGGCAGCGCTTCGCCGGCCTGCGGGCGTACTACGGCTTCATGTGGGGCCACCCCGGCAAGAAGCTGCTGTTCATGGGGCAGGAGTTCGCCCAGACGCAGGAATGGGATTTCCAGTCAGCGCTGCCCTGGGCCCTGCTGGAACATCCGGCACATGCCGGTGTGCAGCAACTGGTGGAAGCGCTCAACGCGATCTACCGCCGCTGGCCGGCGCTGCATCGGCAGGAGGCGGAGCCCACGGGGTTTGAATGGCTGCAGGACCAGGACCGGGAGCAGTCGGTGTTCGGCTTCGCCCGGCGCTGCCAGGGCGAGGCCACGGTGGTGGTGGTCAGCAATTTCACGCCGGTGGCGCGGGAGGACTACCGCCTGCCGATGCCCGCCGGCGCAGCGGGTGAGGGCACCTGGACCGTGCTGCTGGACACGGACGCGGAGGCGTTCGACGGCACCGCGTGGCTGAGCGGTCGCGACGCTCCCCGTGCTGAAGATGGCGCCCTGGTGCTGCAGCTGCCCCCCATGTCCACGCTGTTCCTGGTGGGCGGCGACCCGGTCCACTCCCCAGCGGCAGACACGGCCCCTGCCGATGCCAACGCCCCCACTGCCTGATGACGATGATGGCCAAGACGCTTCCCCTCCAGCCCGGACGGCATGAGCCGCTGGGCGCCCATGTCCGCGATGGCGGCGTGAATTTCGCCGTCTTCTCCGCGCACGCCTGGCGGGTGGAAGTCTGCCTCTATGACGAGGCGGGTCAGCGCGAGCTGGCCCGGTATCCGCTGCAGGGGCCGGTGGACGGCATCTGGTCGGGGTTCCTGCCTGGCGCGAAGGCGGGGCTGGTCTACGGTCTGCGCGCCCACGGGCCGCATGCGCCGCAGGAAGGCCATCGCTTCAACGCCAGCAAGCTGCTGCTGGACCCGTATGCGCGCGAGATCGTCGGTCAGTTCAGTTGGCAGGCGGAGCATCACGGCTATCCGCTGGGCCATCCGGACGGACCCCTGATCCTGGATGCGCGGGACAACGGTGCGATCGCACTGAAGGCCCGTGTCGCGCCGCCGCGTGCTGACCAGCCGGGTGGCATGGTCGATCCGCGGGCCCATGCGCCGCGTCATCCGCCTGCTTCGGTGGTGCTCTACGAGGTGCATGTGAAGGGCTTCACCATGCGCCATCCGGACATCCCGCCGGCGCTGCGCGGCAGTTATGCGGGCCTGGCGCATCCGGCCGCCATCGCTCACTTCAAGCGCCTGGGCGTGACCACGCTGTCGCTGCTGCCAGTGCAATACACCATCGACGAACCCCATCTGGCCCACACCGGCCTGCGCAACTACTGGGGCTACAACACCCTGGGCTTCTTCTGCCCGGACCCGCGCCTGGCCAGCGCGGCCGCACGGCACGACCCGACCGCCGTGACGCAGGAATTCCGCGCCATGGTGCAGGCCCTGCACGCCGCCGGGCTGGAGGTGGTGCTGGACGTGGTCTACAACCACACGCCCGAAGGCAACGAATGGGGCCCGACGCTGTCCCTGCGCGGCCTGGACCAGAAGAGCTACTACCGCCTGCAGGCCGACGACCCGTCCAAGCTGGAAAACCTCACCGCCTGCGGCAACACCGTGCGGGTGCAGCATCCACGCGTCACGCAACTGGTGCTGGACTCGCTGCGCTATTGGGTGGGCGAGATGGGCGTGGACGGTTTCCGTTTTGACCTGGCCCCGGTGCTGGGCCGCACCGACTGCGGCCATGACCCCCACGCGGCGTTCTACACCGCCTTGCGGCAGGACCCGCTGCTGTCGCAGGTGCACCTGATCGCCGAGCCCTGGGACGCCGGCCCGCAGGGCTATCAACTGGGGAACTTCCCGGGCCGCTTCATGGAATGGAACGACAAGTTCCGCGACGGCGTGCGGGGCTACTGGCTGGGCCGTGGGCCGGACGGCGGGCCGGTGGACCGCGGTGCGCTGGCGCGACGTTTCACCGCCTCGAGCGACGTGTTCCAGCAGGGGCAGCGGTCGCCGCTGGCCTCGATCAATTTCCTGGCGGTCCACGACGGCTATACGCTGGCCGACCTGGTGAGTTATTCCCGCAAGCACAACGAAGCCAACGGCGAGGACAACCGCGACGGTCGCGATGGGGAGCTCTGCCACAACTTCGGCGCCGAAGGGCCGACGGACGACCCACAGATCCGCGAGACCCGCCGCCGCGTGCAGCGTGCGCTGCTGGCCACGCTGCTGCTGTCGCAGGGCACGCCCATGCTGTATGCGGGCGATGAGATCGGCAACAGCCAGGGCGGCAACAACAACGCCTATTGCCAGGACAATGAGATCGGCTGGCTGGACTGGGACCGCGCGGACCAGTCGCTGGCGACCTTTGTGGGCGACGTACTGCGCTGCCGCCGTGAACATCCGCTGCTGCGTCACGGACGCTGGTTCAGCAGCGTGGGTGACGATGCGGTGAGCCTGCGCTGGTTCCATCCCTCCGGGCGCGACATGCGGCAGGAGGACTGGCATGACGGCGGCCAGCAGACCCTGACGGTGCGCCTGAGCGACGGCACGGAGGACCTGCTGCTGCTGTTCAACCCTTCGCCTTGCGACCAGGCCTTCCAGTTGCCCCCGCCCACCATGGGCCGCAGCCGGCAGGCCTGGACGGTGCTGCTGGACAGCAGCGGCGTGACGCCGACCGGCCGCGTGGAAACGCTGGCCTTGTCCGTTCCGTCCCGCTCGCTCCTGCTGCTGACGGCACCCGCGCCCGCTTGAGAATTCCCCCGACACTCCCCACAACAACCAGAGACAGTCCGAAACCGCCATGAGCATCGACCTGAACCAGCGCCATTCCGGCGTGCTGCTGCACATCACTTCCCTGCCGGGCCCGCATGGCATCGGCGACTTCGGTCCGGAGTCGCGCCATTTCGTGGACTGGTTGCAGGCGGCCGGCCAGACGATCTGGCAATGGCTGCCCAGCACGCCGATCGGCCCCGGCGAGAGCCCCTACCAGGGCGTGTCGGCCTTTGCCGGCAGCCAGTGGATGGTGGCGCTGGAGCCGCTGGTGGCGCAGGGCTGGCTGGAAGCGCCGGTGCTGCCCGAAGGCGGCTTTGCCTCGCAGCGGGTGGATTTCGGGCAGGTGCTGCCCTGGCGTGAACAGCAGCTGCGCGCTGCCGCCGCCGGTTTCTTCAGCAAGGCCACGCCCGAGCAGCGCGAGGCCTATGCGCAATGGTGCGACAGCCAGCAGCACTGGCTGCCCGACTACGCCCTGTTCATGGCCATCCGCTCGCCCCGCAACGGCCAGCCGTGGTGGGAATGGCCGCGTGACCTGGCGGCCCGTGAGCCGAAAGCCCTGGCCAGTGCGCGGGAGCAGTATGCGGACGAGATCGCCTTCTGGCAGTTCGTGCAGTGGTGCTTCGACGTGCAGTGCGGCGAGCTCAAGCGCTATGCCAATGAACGCGGCGTCTTCATCATGGGCGACCTGCCGATCTTCGTGGCGCACGACAGTGCCGACTGCTGGGCCCGTCCCGATCTTTACGAACTGGACGACCAGTTCCAGACGACGGTGGTGGCGGGCGTGCCGCCGGATGCCCTCTCGGCCACCGGCCAACGCTGGGGCAATCCGCTGTACCGCTGGGACAAGATGGCCCATGAGCACTTCGCCTGGTGGACCGCCCGCGTGCAGCGCGCCCTGGTGAATGCGGATGTGTTCCGCATCGACCATTTCCGCGGGTTTGCCGCCTACTACGAGATCCCGGGCAGCAGCCCGGACGCGACCCAGGGCCGCTGGATGACCGGCCCGGGCAAGGCCCTGTTCGATGCGATTGCCAAGCAACTGGGCGAGGTACCGGTGGTGGCCGAAGACCTGGGCTTCATCACGCCGGACGTCCATGAACTGCGGGACGCGCTGGGCTACCCCGGCATGAAGATCCTGCAATTTGGTTTTGGCGGCGACGGCACCCACGAGTTCCTGCCGCAGAACTGGCCGCGTGCGGCCGTGGCCTACACCGGCACGCACGACAACGACACCGTGCGGGGCTGGTGGAACCAGGCCAGCGCCCGTGAGCGCGCCTTTGCCGGCACCTACCTGGCCTGCGGCGACCATGACATCCACTGGGCCATGATCCGCGCCTGCGCCAATTCGGTGGCCAACATGGCGGTCTATCCGATGCAGGACGTGCTGGGCCTGGGCAGCGAACACCGCATGAACGTGCCGGGCATCCTCGGCGGCAACTGGGGCTGGCGCTTCACCTGGGACATGGTGGGCAGCGAGCCGGGCCGGGTGCTGGGCCTGATCAGTGCCGCGGCCGGGCGGGCGCCGATCGCGCTGGCCGGCCTGCCGGAGTAACTGCCAGAGTAAGGCCCCGGGCATTCCCTCGGATGCGGAGTGCCGACAACGTTGTCAAAATTCCGGCTGGCACCTGATGCCGGAGACAACACCATGGGCACCACCGAGCTGTTCCTGATCGCCCTGGCGGTCACCCTGGCCGTTCCCTACCTGATCTGGCGGCTGGGGGGCACGGACCACTTTGCGCCGCTGGTGGTGGTGCAGATCCTGACCGGGGTGCTGCTGGGCCCGGGCCTGCTGGGCGGGGCCTTCCCGGAGGCTTTCCAGGCGCTGTTCAAGCCGGAGGTGGTGCTGGCGCTCAACGGGGTCTCCTGGTGGGCGGTGATCCTGTTCGTCTGGCTGGCCGGCATGGAGCTGGACCTGGGCAAGGCCTGGGAGCACCGGGTGGAAAGCGGCATCACCGCCGGGCTGGCCCTGGGCGTGCCGATGGTCTTTGGCGCGCTGGCCGCCACCCTGATGCTGGGGCTGGACGGCGCGTGGATGGGCGCTGCGGCGCAGCGCTGGCAATTCATCGTGGGCGTGGGCATGTCCTGCGCGGTGACGGCGCTGCCCATCCTCATCCTGCTGATGGAGAAGCTGGAGATCCTGCGGCAGCCGATGGGGCAGCGCATCCTGCGTTATGCCAGCCTGGACGACCTGGCCATCTGGACGGTGCTGGCGGTCATCCTGATGGACTGGGAGCGGGTGGGGCGGCAGCTGCTGTTCCTGCTGGCCTTCGGCGTGGCCACCGTGCTCATGCGCCGCCTGATGCGCGCCCTGGGCGCGGCGGACCGCTGGATGGCGGGCCTGGTGTGGCTGGTGCTGTGCGCCTTCGGGGCCGACTGGTGCGGGCTGCACTACATGGTCGGGGCCTTCCTGGCCGGCGTGGTGATGGATGCGCAGTGGTTCGAGGAACAGCAGCGCGATGCCCTGCGCCACCATGTGCTGCTGGTGCTGATGCCGGTGTACTTCCTCAGCGCCGGCCTGCGCACCCGCTGGGGCGTGGAGGGCGGACTGGTGTTCGCGGCCGCCGGCATGCTGCTGCTGGCCGCGGTGTCCGGCAAGCTGCTGGGAGTGCAGGCGGCGGGGCGGCTGCTGCGCTGGGGGCCGGGTGAGGCAAGCATCATCGGTTGGCTGCTGCAGACCAAGGCGCTGATCATGATCATCTTTGCCAATGTGCTGCTGGACAAGCGGATCATCTCCGGCGAGACCTTCACCGCACTGCTGCTGATGGCGGTGGCGTCCACCGTGCTGACCATGCCGATGGTGCGCTCGCGCCTGGCGCGGATCAAGGCGCTGGTCCTGCGGGCGAGCTAGCGCTGGCAGCGGCGTGTGGACGTAGAACACCAACGCGCCTGTGCGAGGCTGTGCGGGCCTGTGTAAGTCATTGCGGGCTGATCGGGGACAATCCGCCCTTGGACCGCCCCTGATCGACGGCACAGCCTGTGCTGCCGACAGCTGGTGCCGTCAGAGCCCCCATGACCGATCTCCACTACACCAGCCTGCCGTCCTGGCCCAACGCCTATCCGGCCAGCGGCGCCACGGCCACCCTGAAAAGTTTTAACGAGGACTTCAACGTCACCGAACTGCCGCTGCAGCTGCCTTCGGGCGCCGGCGAGCACATCTGGCTCGACATCGAGAAAAACGGCGCCAACACCGCTTTCGTGGCGCAGCAACTGGCCGAAGCTGCTGGCGTGCAGGACAAGGATGTGGGTTATGCCGGTCTCAAGGACCGCTACGCCATTACCCGCCAATGGTTCAGCATCTACCTGCCCAAGGGCGACACGCCTGACCTGACCCAGCTCCAGCATCCCGAATTCAAGGTGCTGAGCCAGAGCCGCCATGTGAAGAAGCTGCGGCCCGGTGACCTGCAGGGCAACCGCTTCCGCATCGTGCTGCGCGAAGTGACCGGCGACCGCGCCGCCATCGAAGCCAACCTCCAGTCGGTGGCGTCCCAGGGCGTGCCCAATTACTTCGGCGCGCAGCGCTTCGGCCATGACGGCGGCAATGTCGAGCAGGGCCGGATGATGCTGGCGCGCGAGATCCGCGTGCGCAACCCGAAGAAGAAGGGGCTGTACCTGTCGGCGGTGCGGTCGTTTGTGTTCAACGAAGTGCTGGCGGCCCGCATCCAGCAGGGGCTGTGGGGACGGACCTTGCCCGGCGATGTGATGGACGAGGCCGGGCTGCCCACCGGCCCGCTCTGGGGACGCGGCCGCGTGTCCACCACCGACGACGCACAGGCGCTGGAGAACGGCATTGCCGGGCGTCACGCCGCCCTGTGCGACGGCATGGAGCATGCCGGGCTGGACCAGGAGCGTCGCCCGCTGGTGGCACGTCCGCTGGAGATGAGCTGGGACTGGCCGCAGGCGGATCAACTGGTGCTGAGCTTCACCTTGCCGCCGGGCAACTACGCCACGTCCGTGCTCAACGAGATCCTGCACACCCGCGAGCCCGAGCGGCATAGCGAGGGCGAGGGCCAAGGGGCGAATGACGGCGAGGGCACCACCGCCGAGTAACCGCGCCAAGTAACCGCGCCAAGTAACAGCGCCAAGTCACAGCGCCGGCTGTTGGCGTTCCCCGCCTGCGGAGGCTCCCACAGAGAATCAGCGCGCCATCGCCCCCGCATGCGCCATGGCCGCTGCATTGCTGACGGCCGTGACCAGCACCGCCGCGGTCGCCGTCCAGGGCAGCCCCACCTTGGCCTCCGCCAGCATGTGCTGCGTGGCCGCCGGGGTGCTGTCCTGCAGCGGGCGGATGCTCAGATGCTCGTCCGCACGCGCCAGTTCCAGGTCTCCCTCCGGCATGCCGACGAACACCTGGGCGAAGGCGGTATGGATAGCGTCCAGCGCCGCTTCCGTGGCCCGGCGCCAGCGTTTGACGACGGCGCAATCCGACCGGGACGCGCTGGCCGGGATGGTCCAGCGGGCATCTCCGCCGGTGATGGAGGTGCAGGCGGCGTAGGCGTCGATGACGCCCTGGGGACCGCCCAGTCGTGCATCCAGCACTTGGCTGGCAATGGTGCGGGCCAGGTCCCGCTCGTGATAGGGGACCGGCACCCGGTCCAGGATGACTTCATATTTGCGCATGGGGCATTCCTCTCTGCTTGCGTCTGAGGCAAAAGAATACTGGATGCCTATCCAGTATTTCAATCACCATTTGTCGGGTGCTGCCACCGCGTGTCAGCAGCTTTCGGGGGAGAAGCTCACCCGAATGGCGGGGGGCGTGTCCCCGCCATCGGTGGCGTGGGGGAACCGCTAGGACGGGCCTGGGAAACCGGCGCCCGGCCGGGGAGCATCGGGGCATGATGTTGCTGTCCTCCCCGCTTCCGCCCCGGTGCCAAAAGGCGCGCCGGCCCCGCTGGCGCAAAGCCGCCGCCATGCTGCTGACCGGTGCCGCGATCCAGTGGACCGGCGTGTCCGCCCAGGCCGACACCGATGCCGACGCCGACTCCCCTTCCCACGTCACCCTCTACGGCCGCTTGAACGTTGCCGCGGAATCGGTCAGCGGTGGCGGAGGGGGTCACCAGGCCCGCCTGAGCAACTACCGCTCGGTGATCGGCTTCCAGGGGCGGGAAGGGCTGGGCGACGGGTCGAGCGTCGTCTGGCAGATTGAAGGGTCCGTCCTGGTGGACAACGGCGGTGGCACGAGCCTGGCCAACCGCGACACCCGCATCGGCCTGACCGGCCCCTGGGGCACGGCCTTCGCCGGCGTGTGGACGCTGCCCTACAACGCAGCCACCGCCGGCTTCGACCCGTTCTATCCGACAACCGCCGGCTACATGTCGCTGATCAGCAATGGATCGGCCTCCAATGCCAGCAATGTGAGCGACACCGCGTCCTTCGACCGTCGCCAGCAGAACGTGCTGCAGTACTGGACGCCCTCGTGGGCGGGCTGGTCCGGCAAGCTGGCCTATTCGCCGGGTGAGGACGTGTCCCCCATCACCGGGGCGCGCCCGTCGCTGTGGTCCGGCTCGGCCAGTTATGTCCAGGGCGCCTTCACCGCCGTGCTGGCGCATGAACAACACCGCCACTTCCAGACCCCTCAGTCCACCGACCGCGGATGGAAGCTGGGCGCCAGCTGGAGCCTCGGCGCGACGCGGGTGTCGGGCCTGGTGGAGCGGCTGGACTATGGAAGCGCCAGCGGCCGGTTGCGGCGCGATGCGCTGTATGTGTCCGCCGTCCACGCCTGGGGACCCTTCAGCCTCATGGGCGGGCTGACCCTGGCCGGCACGGGCAAGGGGCCGTCCACGGCGCGCATCGGGGCGCTGCGCAGCGGCGATGACACCGGGGCCGCCCAGCTCACCGTGGGCGCGTCTTATGCACTGTCCCGTCGCACGTCGGTCTTTGCCATCGCCAGCCGCATTCGCAATGAAGCGGCTGCTGCCTACGACTTCGCCATCAACAGTCCAGGGGCGACTGCAGGGTCGCATCCCACGCTGATGGCGATGGGCATGCGCCACAACTTCTGATCAGCCGCTGGGCGTGCCGGGATCGAAGTTCTCGTCGAGGCTGAAGTCCCCGTCCTTCAGCGCTGCCAGCGTCGCCTGGGCTTGCGGCAGATAACGCTCGGGCACGCGGATGCAGGCGCCGCCCACGGCCAGCGACAGCAGCGAATGCGCCTGTACCAGATGGGTGTCACCCGCCTCGGCCGGGATGCCGGCGGCGGTCAGGCAGCCGCACAGCATGTAGGCTTCGGTGGGGGAGAGGTGGCGGGCGGCGATCACCAGATCACCGTCGTTGTCGTCCAGGCTCAGCGGCATGCGTCCTCCCGTCGCGTGGGTCGTTCGGATCAGTGTAGGCGCAGAACGCGGCCGCTGCGCCGAAAGGCGGGCGCTGCCCTCCCTGGGGCCGCTTCCCGCGCATGGCCCGTCAGGTCGTGACGAACGCAATGAGCGCGTCGCCCAGTCGCGCGTGGGCCGTCAGGCCACTTCCAGCAGCAGCGCCGTCTTGCCTGGCACCTCCAGCACCGGACCGAGCGTGAAGCTGCGGCCGGTCATGACTTCGGTGGCGGGGTCGCCCGGCCGCACCATGTCATGGAACCGGTCCAGCGCGAGGCGCTGGGGCTCGCTGCGCTTGTTCAGCACCAGCATCAGGCGGCGCTGGTGCCCGCGGGTGTCGCCCGGTGCGTAACGGAACAGCACCTGCGTCCCGTCCAGCGGCGCGTACTGCATCAGGCCGCCCTCGTGCACCAGGGCCTCGTGCTTGCGCCAGTTCAGCAGGCGCTTGAGGAAGGCCTGCGCCTGGCGCTGTGTGTCGGTGAGGCCCTCGCCGGTCACGGCATTGACCCGGTCCCCCGCCCATCCGCCCGGGAAGTCGGCTCGCACAGCGCCGTCGTCGCGGTGACGCGGACTGGTCAGCAACACCTCCGTGCCGTAGAGGAATTGCGGAATGCGGCGGATGAAGGCCAGCCAGGTCCAGGCCATGCGGGTCAGCGCGACATCCTCGTGGAGCACGCTGAACAGCCGCGGGGTGTCATGGTTGCCTTCGAAGACCACCAGCTGGTCCGGTCTCGGATAGACGAAGTCATGGGCCAGGGTCTCGTACAGGCGCATCAGGCCGCCATCATGGGTGTCCGTGTCGGTGAGGCCGGCCAGCAGCGCGCCATACAGCGGGAAGTCCATCAGGCTGGGCAGGGAGGACACATACCCATCGTGGTTGTGCTTGCCCGCCTGCCAGTACGCGACCACCGCCGGATGCGGACTCCATTCCTCCCCGACGATGTTGAGCTGCGGATATTCCTCCCGCAGGCGCGCCGACCAGGCGGTGAGGAAAGCCGGGTCGGAGTAGCTGTAGGTGTCGGTGCGGATGCCCGCCAGGTCGGCCTCCTCGATCCACCACAGGGTCATCTGCGTCAGATACGTGGCCAGCAGCGGCTGGCGCTGATTCAGGTCGGGCATGGTGCGGGTGAACCATCCGTCGGAGAAACGCTGGCGGTCGCTGGGCGCCGCATAGGGGTCCTGCAGCGAGATCCGGGCATGATGCGTCTCGGTGTAGGTGGGCCACTGGTTGATCCAGTCCTGCGTCGGCAGGTCCTTCATCCACCAGTGGTTGCTGCCGATGTGGTTGAGCACGATGTCCTGGATGACGCCCAGGCCCAGGGCCGACGCCTCTTTCACGACGGTGCGGAAATCGTCGTGGCTGCCGAAGCGGGGATCGATGCGGTAGAAGTCGGTGGCCGCATAGCCGTGGTAGCTGTAGCGCGGGCTGTTGTTCTCGACCAGCGGCGTGGGCCAGATCATGGTGAAGCCCATGTCCGCGATGTAAGGCAGGTGGCGGCGCAGGCCGGCCAGATCGCCACCGTGACGGGTGTCCGGATGGCTGCGATCCACGCCTTCCTGCATGCCGGGGACCTGGTCGTTGCCGGGGTCGCCGTTGGCAAAACGGTCGGGCACCACGAGGTAGAGAGCGTCCTTGGGTCCGAAGCTTTGGCGGTCGCGGGAGCCAGGGCGGCGGGCGAGCAGGGCATAGGGATGCGTCAGGACGAGCTCGTCGCCGCGGTGCAGTTGCAGCGTCAGCTCGGTCGCGGGCGCGTCCGCGGCGATCTCCAGGTCCAGGAACAGGTAGTTGGGACTGTCGCCCCGCTGGGCGCCCTTCAGCCGCACGCCAGGGGCCGGCAGCAGGCTCGCATTCAACGCGGCAATGCCGGCGCCATGCAGCAGCACTTGAAGCTCCCGTCGCGCCATGCCGACCCACCAGTGGGGTGGCTCGATGCGGTCCAGGCTTGGCGTGGCGGCAACGAGGTCAGAGGCTGCGGAAGAGGCCGTAGCGCTGTTGGCGGATGGGGCGGATGGGGCGGCTGCAGCGGAGGAGGTATTCGTCATGGCAGGGGAGGCCAGGGCGGCCCAGATGGCGGATGAGGCGGACAGAAGAAAGGGCCGGCGTTGCATGGCGCCGGGTCAGCGCAGTCGATAGACCTGCACGGACAGGGCCGGCAGGGTCAACTCAAGGGTCGAGGGTTGGGGGACGGGCCTGCGTGGCGCTTCCTTCCCTTGCGCACCCGCGTCCGAGTTCATCCCGTCCGTGGTCGTTGCAAGGGCAGCCGTTGCGGACATCACCCTGGCCGATGCAGCGCCCGTCGCCGCCGGGTAGAGCGGTCGCAGCACAACCTCTGCCGAGGTGGGCACCGTCACCTGAGCCGGCGTCTCCCCATAGTTGATCGCCACCAGCGTGCGCTCGCCCTGCCATTCCCGCTGGAAGGCCAGCACATGCCCCTGCGCGACCGGCGCTTCGTAGCTGCCACGGGCCAGCGACGGCTGCGTGTTTCGCAGCGCCAGCATGTCCCGGTAGAAGTGCAGCAGCGACTGCGGGTCCGCCGCCTGCGCCTGCGCATTGTGGGTCGCGCGATTGGGCGACAGCGGGCGGAAGGGCTGTGCGCTGGAGAAGCCGCCCTCGGCCGTCCAGCTCATCGGAGCGCGCAGGGGCTGGTCCCCCGGCAGATCGGTCAGGCCTGCCTGGCCGATCTCCTCGCCGTAGTAGATGAAGGGCGTGCCCGGCAGCAGCAGATAGGTGGCGGCCGCCAGCCGGTAGCGTCGCTCGTTGCCGCCGAACTGGTCCCAGGCGCGCTGGCCGGCGAAGATGTCATGGTTGCTGAGCATGGTGGCCATGGACAGCGGCGCCCGCGTGAACCAGCCGGCCACCTTGGCGGCGGCCTCCACCGAGGCCTCCCCCTCGCCCTTGGCGGCGGTGATGATCGCCCGCTCCAGGCCAAAGGCAAAGGCGCTGCCGCAGATGTCCGGCTGCGCGTAGACGGTGGGTTCCGCGGTGGCTTCGCAGACCACATGACGCCCCGGGTAGGACTTGATCAGGCGGGTGAAGGCGCCGGTGAGGACGCGGCTCTCGGGCTGGTCGTTCCAGTCGCGCGCGTTGTTCTCGATCAGATGCGGCACGGCATCGAGTCGGTAGCCGTCCAGGCCGCGGTTGAGCCAGAAGCGCAGGCTGTCCTCGTGATAGAGCACGACGGCGGGGTTGCGCATGTTGAAGTCGGGCATGTCCTTGCCGAAGGTGGCGAAGTAGCGCGACGGCGCTGCTGCGGGACGGCCTTTTGTCGCTCGGGCGGCGGGGTCGGCGGGGCCGTCAGGTAGATGCCAGGGCGTCTGGTCGAAGATGGACCAGGCCTGCAAGTCCTTGAGCGGTGCCTGCGACCATACGAACCAGTCGCGCCACGGGCTGCGTGGATCGGACTGCGCCGCCATGAACAGCGGATGCTGACGGGCGCTGTGGTTGAGGATGTAGTCCATCACCACCCCGATGCCGCGGCGATGCGCTTCGCGGATGAGGGTGTCGAAGTCTTCCAGCGTGCCGTATTGCGGCTCGATCCGGCGGTAGTCGACGGTGGCGTAGCCGTGATCATGGTCGGCGCTGGCCTGGATGGGCATCAGCCAGAGGCCTTTCACGCCCAGGGCCTGCAGATAGTCCAGACGGCTGATCAGGCCGCGCAGGTCGCCGATGCCGTCGCCGTCGCTGTCCTGGTAGCCGCGGACGAAGATTTCCATGAAGGCACCGTGCTCCCAGCCATCGGGCAGGGGGCTGGGGTGGACCTCGGGCGCTATGGGGCTCAGGTCGACGGGGGGTTGAGGGCGTGGAGATGGTTTGGGGGCGGCAGGGCGATGCGCCGCACCGGATCCCGTGACCTTGGCACTGGCACTGGCACTGGCACTGGCACTGGCACTGGCACTGGCACTGGCACTGGCACTGGCACTGGCACTGGTTGGCGTCCCTGCCAAGGACGCGATCACCGCCGTCATTGCAAGCGCCAAAGCACTGAATCGCCGCGCTTTTCCGACGCGCAAGGGCGCCGCATGCAGGGTGTTGGACGAGCCATCCAGGCCGGCCATGAGAGGGGTGGTCACTACGCTGTCTCCGTCAATGCTTGTAGCAAAAGTACGCCGATCCTGGCCTGCAGCGCATCTGCGCTCCCCGCCGCCTGACCCACGCCTCTCGCCCATTTCTCCCCGCAGCATAGGGTGAACGCCGTCATCTGAAAACCCGGTACGTCCCGCCAATGTAGTTTTGCTACCATCATCCGGGCGGTGAGCGGCTGGGCCCCCATGCATCCACGTGATCGGACTGACCTCCCACGGATACCCGCCCGCCGCGACGAGTGGCCGCCCGGCAGAGGCGGCGACCGATTCCATTCCATCAGGAGACTTCATGCCCGTGTGTGTTCCGCCGTCCGTGTTTTCAGGCTTCCGTCCTTTGGCGACGTGGGCGTTGCTGGCGGCCTTTGCGGGGCTGGCGGGGCTGGCGCAGGCGGCGGCTTTGCCCGATGACCTGTCGCAGTGCGAAGCGCCCCTGACCACCGTGTTGCGCAGCGTGGCCCCCGGCCTCACGAGCCAGGACACGCCCGCCGGCGCCGCGTGGCTGGACGACACCCACGTGCGCTGGCCCGGCGTGACCATCGCGCCGGGCCAGCGGCTTCGTCTCCATCATTCCGAGTCCGGTCGCCTGACGCTGGTGGCAACCACGGGCCGCATGTCCGGCGCCGATGCGGTCATCGCGCTGGGCGCAGCTCCCACGCCGCTGCCGGCCGACCTGGCCGCTGCGAATGCCTATCTGGGCGAGGGCGCTGAGGGCGTGCTCCCCAAGGACCTCAGCGCGGCTCGCCGCAAGGCGCTGCTTCAGGGCCAGTTGCTGCTGACGCTGGAGGCGCCCGACGGGCGGGTGCTGCAATCCACGGCCTTGCAGCCTGCACGCGCGCTCGATGCGCTGTATGCGGCGGCCGAAGAAGTGCCGCAATTGGGCGCGCAACCGCTCTCGGGCGAGCGCGCGGGTTTCAAGCTCTGGGCGCCGACGGCGCGCCAGGTCTCGGTCTGTGTCTACCCCGGGCCTCAGGCGGTCGCAATGCGCATGGCGCCCCTGCGCCGAGATCCGCACACCGGCGTCTGGCAGGCCACGGTGCCGGAAGTGCGCAGCGGACAGTACTACCGATATCTCGTGGACGTGTTCGTGCCGGGCACCGGCTGGGTCCGCAACCGGGTCACCGATCCGTATTCGATCAGCCTGTCGGCCAACTCGCGTCGCAGCTATATCGCGGACCTGTCGGACCCGGCGCTCGCCCCTGCCGGATGGACCCAGCATGCCGCGCCGGCACCGGCTGCCGCCTCGACCGACATGGTGCTGTACGAGCTGCATGTGCGCGACTTCTCGCGTGACGATGCGTCGGTGCCCGAGCCGCTGCGCGGCAAATACCTGGCCTTCACCCAGGACCAGTCCCTGGGCATTCGCCACCTGCGCGCGCTCGCGGCAGGGGGCTTGACCGACATCCATCTGCTCCCGATCTTTGATCTGGCCTCGGTGCCGGAGCAGGGCTGCCGCGCGCCCGCCATTCCCACCGCCGCGCCCGACAGCGATGCGCAGCAGGCGGCGGTGCAGGCGGTGGCGGGCCAGGACTGTTTCAACTGGGGCTATGACCCCTTCCACTACAACGCGCCGGAAGGCAGCTTTGCCACGGATGCCGACGATGGCGCCGTGCGCATCCGCGAAGTGAGGGCCATGGTGATGGCGCTGCATCGCGCGGGGCTGCGCGTGGGCATGGACGTGGTCTACAACCACACGGTCGCAGCAGGCCAGCAGGCGCAGTCGGTGCTGGACCGCATCGTGCCGATGTACTACCACCGCCTGGACCGGCAGGGCCGGGTAGAGCGCTCCACCTGCTGCGACAACACCGCGACCGAACACCGCATGATGGGCCGGCTGCTCATCGACTCGGTGGTGCTGTGGGCGCAGGCCTACGGCATGAACTCGTTCCGATTCGACCTGATGGGCCATCAGCCGCGCGCGGTGATGGAGCGGCTGCAGGCGCGGCTGCGTCGGGAACTGGGCCACGAGGTGCCGCTGATCGGGGAGGGCTGGAACTTCGGCGAGGTGGCCAATGGCGCGCGTTTCGTGCAGGCCTCGCAGCTGTCGCTGAACGGCACTGGCATCGGCACCTTCAGCGACCGGGGCCGCGATGCGGTGCGTGGCGGCGCGGCGGGCGACGATGCGGCGACATCGCGGGCGCGGCCGGGCTTCATCGTGCCGGCACCTGACGGCGACGAAGCGCGCCGCGCCGAGTGGCTTCGGCAGGCCGATCTGCTGCGACTGGCGCTGGCGGGCACGCTGCGCAGCTATCGCTTCGAGACGCTGGACGGTGAGACGCGCAGCGGCGAGCAGATGCGGTATGGCGACCAGCCCGCCGGCTATGCGTCGGTGCCGGGCGAGACGGTCAACTACGTGGAGAACCACGACAACCAGACGCTCTTTGATGCGCTGGTGCTGAAGCTGCCGCAGGACACATCGCCGCAAGACCGCGCCCGCGTGCAACTGCTGGCGCTGGGCATCAATGCGCTGAGCCAGGGCGTGGCGTATTTCCATGCGGGCGGGGAGCTGCTGCGGTCCAAGTCGATGGACCGCAACAGCTATGACTCCGGGGACTGGTTCAATGCGCTGGACTGGCGCGGTGAGGACAATGGATTCGGTCGTGGCCTGCCGCCCAAGAGCGACAACGGGGGCGACTATGCGCTGCTCAAGCCGCTGCTGGCGGACGCGCGGATCAAGCCGTCACCGGCGGTGATCGACTGGACCGGTCGTGCGTTTCTGGATCTGCTGCGCATTCGCGCCAGCACGCCACTACTGCGTCTGCGCAGTGCTGAAGAGGTGCAGCAGCGGCTGCGGTTCTACAACACGGGGCCGCAGCAGCAGCCCGGACTCATCGTGGGGCGGCTGGATGGGTCGGGGAGGGCGGACGCGAGGTTTGAGCGCGTGATCTACCTGATCAACGCCAATCCGCAGGCCACCACGGTGACGCTGCCTGCGGAGGCGGGACGCGCCTGGCGGCTGCATCCGGTGCAGGCGGCTGCGTCGGCTGCCGATCGGGTGGTGGCCGAGACGGCTAGCGTGGATGCGCCGAATGGGCGCTTTACGGTGCCGGCGCGCAGTGTGGTGGTGTTCGTGGTGGAGAAAGCCGCGGCGCGCTGAATCGCACGGATGACGCGCACTCCAGCTTGGCTGCCGGCAAGGGGGCGTGCGTGACCTTCGCGTTCAAGATGCAGCGGTTGAGAGCAGCGGCCGCCGATGTCAGCAGCCGGCCACAAGCAGCCGTTCGTGGGCGGCAGCTTGCTGGAGACTACGAGCGGCTCCTTGGTCACTCCAGTTCGCCGCATGCGCTGAACCATCGGGCCGGCATGGCGTAGTACCTACATGTGCCCCAAGCGCTCCATTAGCAACACGCGCTCACGTTCGTTGCCAGTCCAGGCGATAGCTTGGCGCAGGGCTTCACGCGCCTCCTCAATGCGATCCAAGCGCTGAAGCATATCGGCCCGGGCACTGGCCCACCAGGGATAGCCGGTCAGCAGGAGCGCCTCCACGAGCGGAAGCGCCTGCGCCGGCCCGACCGCGTGGCTCAGCGCAATGGCGCGGTTAAGCGCAACGACCGGGCTGGGTTGCAACGCAAGCAGCGCGTCGTAGAACCGTAACAATTGAGGCCAGTCCGTGTCTTCGGCGTGGGTGGCGCGAGCATGCACCGCCGCCAGCTCGGCCTGAAGGGTGAGAATGCCAGGCCCTTGTGATTTCAGTGCATTCAGGTTGCGGCAGCGGGTCAACGCGGTCAGGCCGCGTCGCAGTAACAGGTGGTCCCAGCGGCTTCGATCCTGATCCATCAGCAGCACGGGACGGCCCAGTGCATCGGTGCGCGCCGGCAGACGCGAGGCTTGCAGTTCCATCAGCGCTTGCAGCGCTTGCGCGTCAGCCTCCGTCGGAAGCAAGGCGGCGAGGTGTCGTGCTAGGCGCAAAGCCTCGTGGCACAGCGTCGGCCTTGTCCACTCGGCACCACTGCTGGCAACATAGCCTTCGTTGAACATCAGGTACAACACCGTGCAGACGGCCTCCAGACGCGCAGTGCGCTCGGATGCCGGCGGCAGCTCAAAGGGTTCACCAGCCAGCTGCGCCTTGGCGCGCGTGATGCGCTGCGCAATGGTGGACTCCTTGGCGAACAGGGCTCGCGCGATTTCTGCCACGGTGAGTCCAGCTACTAGACGCAAGGTGAGTGCCCATTGCGCCTCCCGCGCCAACTTGGGGTGGCAGGCGATGAACATCAACCTCAATGCGTCGTCACCCACCTCGTCGGCCTCGTCGGCCAGCAACAAATCCAGCGGATCGGGTGCCAAGTGGGCCGCGCGCGAATCGGCGTCATTGCCCAATGCTTGCTGTTCCCGCGCCGCCATCTGCGCATGGCGCATTCGATCAAGCAGTCGGTGCTTCGCGACCGTCATCAGCCAGGCGCCAGGGCGTTCAGGCCAGCCCTCGGCCGGCCAACGCTGCATCGCTGCCACCAGCGCGTCCTGCACGCAGTCTTCGGCTAACGCCAGACTGGCACCTGCGCGCAGCAGAGCCGCGATAAGGCGGGTGGCTTCCAGGCGCCAGACTGCCTCGATCGGAGGCGTCATCTGCCCTGCTTGATGGAGGCCAGTTGTTCACGGATGATGCGCTCGGCATCTTCAGGCGGCAAGTCGATACCGCCCATCAGCGGGCGCACTTCGATGCAGCAAGGCTGGCCAGGGAACGGCGCCGGAAACCGCTGTGCCCAGGCCAGCGCTTCGTCATGCGATCGCACCTCGATGAGCGTGTAGCCGGCAATCAATTCCTTGGTCTCGGCGAAGGGACCGTCCATGACGCTCGGCTGGCCGGCGGCGTCGTATTGCACGCGAAACCCCTGACTGCTTGGCTGCAGGCCAGCGCCATCGAGCAGCACGCCGGCCTTGGCCATCTCGTCGTGGAAGGCCATCATGCGCGGCACGAGCGTCGGGTCATCAGGGAAGTCGCCGGCCTCGCTCATTGAGGTAGCGCGAACTTGGATCATGTAACGGGGCATGAAAGTCTCCCAAAGTTGTTGACCTTATACGACGAACGGCGGCGGTGCATTTCGACAGACCCCTCAGCTTTCGGAGTGGCAATACACCGGCTGACAGCTATACGGCGGCAAGGCTAGGTCAGCAAATGTCTCTTCTGGGTCGATAGCGGGCGGTCGTCATGCTATGCCTCGCACAGAAAAATCCTGACAGGCTCTCCCTCCACGATGCAAGAAATCCAGCCCCGAATGACCGCGAGCGATCTCATCCACAAGATCCGCGCCGCCTTCAGCGAAGACATCGCCAAACCCCCATCGATCACCTTGCGCACAGGCGATGCTCTCGATGACCACGCTGTCCCGCATGCATTCGACCCCATCATCGACGCAGTCACTGACGGCTACCTCGAGACCTACCCCTGGGGCATTGCTCACCTGGACGCTGATTCCTGGCGCCACTACCTGCCGCAGTTGGCGGACTACGCGATTCGCCACTTTTCCCGTGGCACCCTGGTGGGCGAAGCCACTGTCAGCAGCCTCTGCGCCCCGGACCGAGACCCGTCCAGGCTCGCCACCTTGACCGAGTGGCAGGAAGAGGCGATCACGCAGTTCCTCGAGTTCCTCGCGTTCACCGACGGATCCGCCCATCAGGAAGAAGCCTGCCGAGCGATTGACGAGTGGTGGTCCCCGGACGCGATGTACCGGCCTTCATCGACACGCGCCTGCGACGAATAGGGCGCGGTCCTGCGGCGGATCCGACCCACGCACCAGCCGCGCCACACGACTCAGACCCGGCTACTCATCCAAAAACGTCCACGTATCCGCCCCATCAAAGCGACGCACCCGCACCGACGCGATCAGCTCCGGGCTGAAATTCCCCAGATGCACCCCCTGCTTCGCCCCCGGCTCCGGATTGATCGGCTCCCAATGCGTCACGCAGCCGCAGGTCTGGCACCGGATGGTTCGCATCGTGCGGTCGCCCTGCACATATTCGGTGGTGGACGCCGGATGGCCTTCGATCTTGACGGTACCAAATTCGAAGTAGACCCAGGGGCCGCCGATGCGCCGGCACAAGGAGCAATTGCAGGATGTCGCCACGGTGGGCGTGTCCGGCAGCGTCAGGCGGATGTTGCCGCAATGGCAGGAGCCTTGGTGCATGGTGGGTCTCCGAATGTGGTGCGCCGGCCGCCAGTGGGGGCTGTGCAGCGCAGGGGGTGAGTTCAGCGGGCGGCCGAGCCGTCTGCTCCCGCGTTCGTTGTATCTCAGTGGGGTCTGCCGAGCCATGCCGCAAACGTCGCTTGACTTAGCGGCGTTCGGCGCTATGAACCTCGCACACCGCAGTAGACCCCTTCCAGCACATCCCACGGTTTCGCGGTAGGGTCCCTCCATCGTCAGGACTCCACCAGGCCCTCGCCATGACCACGCTGCCCACCAACATCTCCGAAAGATCCGACAGATCTGCCACCTCCGATTCCACTGCGGCGTCGACATCGCCCGTCCTCTCCGTCCAGCCCTTAGGCATGCCTTGGGAAACGATCGACCCCTTCTTGTTCTGCGTCCACCACGACGACGCCTATCCCAAGGGCAACGGCGCGCACGGCCCGGACGCTGCGCTGCTGGCGGGCCGCAACATCGGCTCGGACTTCTCGCGCAAGGACGGCTGGAGCATGTATCACGGCCAGCAGGTGCCTGGTTTCCCGGCCCACCCTCACCGCGGCTTCGAGACGGTGACCATCGTGCGCCAAGGGCGCATCGACCACGCCGATTCCCTGGGCGCGGGCGCGCGTTTCGGCGGCGGCGATGTGCAGTGGCTGACGGCGGGCAAGGGCATCGTCCACGCGGAAATGTTCCCGCTGCTGCACACCGACCGGCCCAACCCCTTGGAGCTCTTCCAGATCTGGCTGAACCTGCCGTCCGACAGCAAGATGGTGGAGCCGCATTTCACGATGTTCTGGTCGGAGGACATTCCGCGCCACACCTTCACCGACGACGCAGGACGCTCGACCGAAGTGGTGGTCATCGCCGGTGCGCTCCCTGCGCCTGTCCACGCTGCGGGCTCATCCACCCGTCCCCCCGCCCGTCCCCTCACCCCGCCGCCGGATTCCTGGGCCTCTCGACTTCATTCCGATCTGGCCATGTGGACCCTGCGGCTCGAGCCCGGCGCGCAATGGACACTCCCCGCCGCAGTGGGCGAGGGCACTCGACGCAAGCTGTACTTCTTCGCCGGCAACCGCCTGGCTCTGGCCGGAGAGCCCTTGACTGTCGGGCATTCCGTCGAGGTGCGTGCGGGCGCCGATGTCGTGCTGACCAATGGCGATGCGCCCGCCGAGCTGCTGATGCTGCAGGGCCGTCCCATTGGCGAACCGGTGGCGCAGTACGGCCCCTTCGTCATGAACACCGAGCAAGAGTTGCGACAGGCTTTCGAGGACTACCGCCGCACCGAATTCGGCGGTTGGCCGTGGCCGGATCCGGCGCCGGTCCATGGCAATGTGGGGGACCGGTTCGCCAGACACGCCGATGGCCGGACCGAGCGCCCGGCGTCGCGGGATTGATCGGGGGTGCGCGGACACGCCGATAGGTCTAGCATCCCTCTTGGCAGCCCGTTGCCGAGGCTGCTTCGGAGCGTGCCATGGTCCATCCGCTGTCTCGGTCCCTGAAGCAGGTCTTGAACGCGGGGGCGGCTCTCAGGTCCGCCGGATTGACGTCCGCATTGACGGCGGGTTTGATGGCGGCGTTAACGGCGGGTTTGACGGCGTTGTTGCTGTCCGCGTGCGCCGCCCCCTCCACGCAGCAGCCCCCGCCGCCGACCGCACTGCTGCACGATGAGCTCTTCCCCCCCAACCACGAGCTCATCAGCGCCGACCGCATCCTCGCCCCCAGCGAGGGCATGCGCGCCTTCATCCAGCAGCGCCTGACCCGTGGTCTGCGGGGGCGTGAGCCGCGTGAGGTGCTGGTCGAAGCTCTCAGTGCCCCGGGCGAACTCAAGCTCGAATACGACGCCGACATGACCCGCACCGCGTCGGAAGCCTTCGACGCCCGCATGGGCAACTGCCTCTCGCTGACGCTGATGACGGCGTCCTTCGCGCGCGAGCTGGGCGTGCCGGTGCTGTTCCGGCATGTCTATCAGGAAGAGCAGGTGAGTCGGGTGGGAGACCTGCAGGTCGTGTCCGGCCACGTGAACATCGGCCTGGGCCGCCGTCCCACCGACTTCCGCATCCTGGGCGACCAGGAGGCGCTTCTGGTGGTGGACTTCGTGCCGGGTGCGCAGATCCGGCGCCAGCGCGCCATGGAGGTGGATGAGGCCACGGTGGTGGCCATGTACATGAACAACCGTGCTGCCGAATGGATGGCGCAGGGCATGCTGGACCGCGCCTACTGGTGGGCCCGCGCCGCCTGGCTGCAAGCGCCGCAATTGACCGCGGCCCTGAACACGCTGGGGGTGGTGTACCGACGGCATGGCGACGTGGGACCTGCGGAGCAGGCCTTCCGCGAAGTGCTGCGCCGTGAACCTGGCAATCTGCAGTCGATGGCCAATCTCGCGCAGTTGCTGCGCAATGCCGACCGCTTCGCAGAGGCCAAGGTCCTGGAAGACCAGTTGGCCAGGCTGGAGCCCTATCCGCCCTTCAAGTTCTTCGACCTGGGCGTGGCGGCGATGCAAGACGGCGACGCTGTTGCTGCGCGCCGCTACTTCCTCAAGGAGATCGACCGCTCAGCCTACTACCACGAGTTCCACTTCTGGCTGGCTCTGGCCAATGCGAAGCTGGGGCGGTGGGAGGAGGTGCGCACGTCCTTGGCGCGGGCGGAAGCGCTGAGCACCAGCGTGCGCCAGCGGCAGCTCTATGCAGCCAAGCTGGAGAGCCTTCGCGCGAAGGTGCACTGAGCGACACGGCGACGCAGAGCCCGGACAGCAGGCACAGCGGGTAAAGCGGCACAGCGGGGTACAGCGCGATACAAAGGGCAAAGCGAGGACAGCAAGGGCGGCGCGGTCGAAGTCGCGCTGTGCTGCTGCCAAGTCAGTCGCCGAGCTTCAAGCCGTGAGCGGTGGCAGCCCATGCCGGGCCCGTGCGCGATTGCAGGCTTCGTCGCCCAGGCCGAGCGGTGCGCGCAGACCAAATTCCCGGCATGGTGACGGCCGCCACTCATAGATGCCGCAGCTGGCCTTCTGGCCGACCTGGCCCTGCAGCGCGGCACAGCGCGGTGCAGCGTGGTCGGTGCCGCGCATGCGGCAGAGGTGGTCGGTGAGGGAGACCGTCAGTCCATCCGGAACCGTGCCCCCTTCGCTCAGCAGTTCCTGACGCGAGAAGTCGACGCGAAAACTCGCGCAACAGGCGCCGCAGTGCGTGCAAGGATTGTCGGTAGCGGTGAAGGACATGCCGGCAGTGTAGGGCGCTCAGGTCGCAGCCGGGCTGACGGTCGGCTCTGGCAGCGGCGGCTCCCGCACCACGGTGACGGTGCAGGTGCACTGCGTCACCACCTGCGTCGAGACGCTGCCCAGATATCGCCGCAGCGTGGAGCTGCCGCGCGCGCCCATCACCACATGGTCCACGCCGGTCCTCGCCGCGAATTCGATCAACGCGTCCGCCGCATCCGGGGCCTCCAGCACATGGAAGGTCAGGCGTCCGTCTTCCAGCGCCAGGTCGTGAGTCATCGGATGGGCCCAGTTCTTCAGCGCGATCAACTGCTGCACATGATGGCTGCGTCCTTGTGCATCGGTGAGTTCGTCCATGCCGATGCGGGCCGTCTTCATCACGCCTACGCAGGCCAGCCGCGCACCGGGCTCGGTCAGCAGCAGCCGCTGCACCACGTCGCGCAGCGCCTCCAGCAGTCCTTCGCTGGCGCCCTGCACATCCACCGCCGCCATGATCACCGGGCTGCGTGCCACCTGCGCACCGACCGAGGCCGGCGCGTGCGGCTCCGCGCCCAACGCCAGGAACCATCGCTTGAAGCGCCTCACCATGCCGCTGCGCTCCACCTTGTGGGCGCGCGCGGTCAGCGGCACGGCATCGGGCCTTTGCAGGTCCAGGGCCAACTGCGTCGCACTCTGGTAGCGGCGTTCGGCCCGCACTTCCAGGCAGTGCAGCACCACCTCCTGGAACCACGGCGGCAGCTCCGGGCGGATGGCCCGTGGAGGAATCGGCTCCACATATAGCCGCCGCCGCAATTGGCGCACGGACGTCGGCTGCCCGAAGGGACGCTCGCCGGTGGCCAGGTGGTAGAGCATCACGCCCAGCGCAAACAGGTCGCTGCGTGGGTCGTTGCGCACGAACTGCACCTGCTCGGGCGACATGTACGGGCCGGTCCCCATCGGCAGCGAAAACTCTTCCTCCAGCAGGTCCGGCAGGAAGTCGTGCCGGGACAGCCCAAAGTCCACCAGCACCACCGATCCGTCCGCGCGCCGCAGGATGTTGCTGGGCTTGATGTCCAGATGAACCAAATGCTGGTGATGCAGGTCGGTCAGCGCATGCGCCACCTGGATGCCGATCTCCACGACCTCCACCAGCGGCAGCGGGGCGCGGTCCAGCAGCGGGCGCAGGCTGTCCGCCTGGATGTGCTCCATCACGATGTAGGCCTGGCGGCGCCAGTCGCCGCGCGCCACGAAGCGGGGGACGTGCGGGCCCTTGAGCGCGGGCAGGATCATCTGCTCCACCTCGAAGCCGACGATGCTGGCCGGATCTTCCCCGCCCTTGATGCGGGGCACCTTCATGATGAGCGGGAAGTCCTCGCCGGGCACCGGTGTCTCGCGGCGCACCTTCCAGAGGTTGGCCATGCCGCCCTGATGCAGGCGCTCTTCCAGCACAAAACCGTCCAGCACCTGACCGGGCTGCAAGGGGTAGGGGATGGGGGCCGGCGTTTCGGTCATCGAGGGAAGAGGGTCCTTGGCGCAAACGCCGCGAGCTTAGCGCCCCAGCACCAGTCGCTGGGCCAGTCGTTCCGCCAGGGCCGGCGGCAGGCCCTTGGCACCGCGGATGGCGGCAACCGCCGCTTCCACGTCGTACGGCACACGCTGGAAGCTGAGGTCGCCGCTGTCGTGATCGAAGAGGGCATAACAGGCGGCCGGGTTGCCGTCGCGCGGCTGGCCGCAGGCGCCGGGAATCACCAGCCACTGGCGATTGGGCAGCAGCGGAATCGGAATGCCGGGCTGCGGCCGGAAGTCGCCCGCCTTGCCGGTGCCGGAGAGGTGGTAGAGCATCGGCTCATGCATGTGGCCGCAGAAGGTGTAGCGGCATTCGGTGGCATGCAGGCTGCGCATCGCTTCCAGCCGGCCCTGGACATAGGCAAAGCCCGCCGGGTCGAAGGCATTGGCGTGGACGAACAGGCAGTCCTCCCGCACCTCGTGCAGCGGCAGGTCGCCCAGGAAGCGCAACTGGTCGGGCGTGAGCTGGTTGCGCGTCCATTCAATGGCGTTGCGCGCGTCCTCATGCATGGTCGGGTTGGGCCCGCGGGCCACCGCCAGGTCATGGTTGCCGGCCACCGCCACAGCGCCTTGCGCCTTCAGCGCCAGGACCTGGTCCACCACCCAGCCCGGGTCGCTGCCATAGCCCACGTAGTCGCCCAGCAGGGCAAAGCCTTCCACCCCCTGGCTGCGGGCATGGGCGAGCACGGCGCTGAAGGCTTCGCGATTGGCGTGCAGGTCTGAAATCAATGCAATCTTCATGGAGTCCCAAGCATGCCACGGCTGGCTGACGATGGGCTGAGCGGCGGCAAGTCGCATGCCGGGCCGCCGCCACAGCCCCGCGCTTGGAGGTGACCGGAGCGCCGTCTGTTTGTTACGCTCGCAGGCAACATCGGGGGAGACACCCGGGGCGACAGCGGTGCAGTGCCGCAACGGGACACGAACAACATGCAAGCAGAGGCAGTCAGGGTGATGCGCTGGGTCCGGATTTTTGGCGCACGGAGCAGGGCGGCGATGGACCGGGCCGCATCGTCGCGTGACGGTGGTGAACACGCTGCGAAGCAGGTCCGCCGGCGCCGCGGGCGCTGCCCAGGCGCGCGAACGGGCCTGGTGGCCGCGGCCTTGCTGGGTCTGGCCGTGACCGCCCAGGCTGCCTGCTCCCGGGTGATCCGGGTGCCTGTGGCGCCCATCGGTTTGAGTGTGGTCACGTCTGGCGGTGCCGTGAGTGGTGTCTATCCAGACGTTCTGCGCCGCATCGAAACCGAGACCGGCTGCCGGTTTGAATTCTCGATCGTGCCCCGCGCGCGGCTGGAGGCCATGTTCATCAGCGGTCAGGCCGACCTGCTGATGCCGGCGTCCCGCACGCCCGCCCGCGATGCACGAGGGCAGTTCGTGCCGCTTGTGAAGGCCCGTCCGGTGTTGATCTCACTGAACTCGGACCGTCCCGCCGTCGCCAATCTTCAGGAGTTGCTGGAGCGGCGGGACCTGCGGGTGGCGCTGGTGCGGGGTTTTGACTACGGAGAGGCCTACCAGCAGCTGATTCCGCGCCTGAAAGAGCAGCAGCGTCTGGTGATGGAAGCGGACGCCGGCGCCGTGGCCCGCGCGATGGAGCGGGGTCTGGCGGACGTCACGCTGATGGTGCCTGCCATCTTCACTGGCACCTTGCATCAGGACAACCGGACGCGGGCCCTGCTGGACCGCCTTCGTTATGAGCCCTTGAGCGACCTGGGCTGGGGGGAAAGTGGCATCTACCTGTCGCCCCGGCTCGCTCCCAACGACCGGGAACTCATGGCCGAGGCCCTGGACAAGGCCGTGCGCAGTGGCCTGGTCTGGAAAGCGATGCAGCGGCACTATCCGCCGGGCACCTATGAAGAGGGGATGAGGGCGCTGGTACCGGCCGCCGCACTGCCGGCGTCGGCGACCAGCGCCACGAAGTAGGCCTTTGAGCCCAGCTTTCAGTCCGGACCTCCAGCCCGGACCTCCAGCCGGACTTTCAGCCTTCAGCCAATCCGGCCCAGGAGCAAATACTCCATCAGCGCCTTCTGGACATGCATGCGGTTCTCCGCCTCATCCCAGACCACCGACTGCGGGCCGTCGATCACATCCGCCGCCACTTCCTCCCCGCGGTGAGCGGGCAAGCAGTGCATGAACAGCGCGTCCGGCTTGGCACGCGACATCATGTCGGCATCGACGCACCAGTCGGCGAAAGCGGCGCGACGCGCTTCGTTCTCGGCCTCGTAGCCCATGCTGGTCCAGACATCGGTGGTGACCAGGTCGGCACCGGCGCAGGCCTGCTTGGGGTCCTTGAAGACCTTGTAGCAGTCCCGGTTCTTGATGCCGGCCACGGCCGGATCGATCTCATAGCCGCTGGGGGTGCTCACATGCACGGTGAAGCCGAGGATCTCCGCCGCCTGCAGCCAGGTGTTGGCCATGTTGTTGCCGTCCCCCACCCAGGCCACGACACGGCCCTTGAGGCAGTCCATGTCGATGGCGCCGCGTCGGTCCATGCCGCGCTGTTCGATGAAGGTGAACAGGTCGGCCAGGATCTGGCAGGGGTGATATTCGTTGGTCAGGCCGTTGATGACCGGCACCCGCGAATGGGCCGCGAAACGCTCGATCTTGGTCTGCTCGAAGGTGCGGATCATCACCAGGTCGACCATGCGGCTGATGACGCGGGCGCTGTCCTCGATCGGCTCGGCGCGGCCGAGCTGGCTGTCCCCGGTGGTGAGGTGCACCACCGAGCCGCCCATCTGGTACATGCCGGCCTCGAAGCTCACCCGGGTGCGGGTGCTGGCTTTCTCGAAGATCATCGCCAGCGTGCGGTCGGTCAGCGGCTGGTACTTCTCGTAGTTCTTGAAGCGTCGCTTGATGATGGACGCCCGCTCGAACAGGTAGGCGTACTCCTCCGCACGCAGGTCCTTGAACTGCAGGTAGTGACGCATCAGACTGTCTCCCGGCTTCATGGCGCGGGGGCCGCGAGGAAGCGCTTGATCAGCGGCACCAGGCGGTTCGCGATGTCGGTCGCTTCCTCACGGGTGAGGATCAGCGCCGGCAGCAGGCGCACGACGGAGTCGGCGGTGACGCTGATCAGCAGCTGGGCTTCTTCAACCGCCTGGGTGAGCAGGGCGCCGCAAGGGCGGTCCAGCTGAACACCGATCATCAGGCCGTAGCCGCGCACTTCCACGAAGCCCGGCACGCCGGCCAGGCCCGCTTCCAGCGCCGCCTTCAGCTCGCCGCCGCGCTGCGTGGCGTTGTCCAGCAGGCCGTCCGCTTCCATGATGGCCAGCGTTTCCACACCGGCGCGCATCGCCAGCGGGTTGCCGCCGAAGGTGGTGCCGTGGTTGCCCGGGCCCAGCACCTTGGCCGCGCGCGGTCCGCAGACCACCGACCCGATGGGCACGCCCGAGCCCAGACCCTTGGCCAGCGGCATCACGTCCGGCTGGATGCCGGCCCATTGATGCGCGAACCACTTGCCGGTGCGGCCGATGCCGCACTGCACCTCGTCCAGCATCAGCAGCAGGTCGTGCTGGTCGCACAGGCGGCGCAGGTCCTTGAGGAACTGCATGTGGGCGGGGTTGATGCCGCCTTCGCCCTGGATGGTTTCCAGGAAAATGGCGGTGATGTTGGGGTTCTGGGCCAGCGCCTCTTCCAGGGCAGGCAGGTTGTTCAGCGGCACGCGCACGAAGCCGGGCACCAGCGGACCAAAACCGGCCTGCACCTTCGGATTGCCAGTGGCCGACAGCGTGGCCAGCGAGCGGCCATGGAAGGCCTTCTCGAAGACAACGATGGCGGGATTGGTGTTGCCCCGATCGTGGCCGAACTTGCGGGCGATCTTTATCGCCGCTTCATTGGCTTCCAGGCCGGAGTTGCAGAAGAAGGCGTTGGTCAGGCCGGACAGCTCGCAGAGCTTGGCCGCCAGCTGCTCCTGCAGCGGGACGTGGTAGTAGTTGCTGGTGTGAATCAGCTTGCCGACCTGGTCCCGCAAGGCCGCCACCAGCCGGGGGTGGTTGTGCCCCAGCGTGTTGACGGCGATCCCTGACAACGCGTCCAGGTATCGTCGGCCGGCCGTATCCCACACCTGGCAGCCTTCGCCATGCGACAGCGCGATGGGCAGACGGCCATAGGTTTGCATGACATGGGGTTCGGTCGGGGCGGCGAACGTGGACTCCTGGGCGTTCATCAAGTCTCCAGAGACAGGGTTGGGAAACGGTGAGAGGGCATTGCGGACCGGCGGCAACCGCGGGCGGGGCAATGAAAAAAGCTCCTCGGAAGGAGCGATTGATTCTAAGGGTCGAGTTTGAAAAATGGGTCCGCCGCGTGGGCGGCGTGGCATTGCACACGGCAGATCCGGGCGCACAGAGCCCCTCTAGTGCTGCGACGCAACACATCCGAGGCACAATAACGGTTTTGCCCGGCGCCCTGCGGCGCGGAATCGGAATCATCGAGTGACGCATGACTGAGCAGCCCAAGCCGCGAGAAGTGTTCATCCAGGGAATCACCACGGATGGCCGCACCTTTCGACCGAGCGACTGGGCTGAGCGTCTGGCAGGTGCCATGTCGTGCTTTCGGCCTGGCGGTGTCCGCACTGGGCGGGATGCGCACATCGGGTATTCGCCTTACTGCGTGCCGCGCGTCATCAACGGGGTGAAGTGCGTCATCGTCAGCGAAGCACTCAAGGCCGTGGAACCCATGGCCTGGGACTTCGTCATGAATTTCGCCCGGGACAACAAGCTGCAGGTGGTCGATGCCTGCCTGTTGCCGGATCCGCCTGCGGGTGGGCCAGCGCCGCGTTGATCCCCCGCGTTGAGCCGCTGCGTCATCGCGCGCTCCCGCCCGATTGATCCTTTCGGGCCATCGCTTTCCCTCCCATTTGCGCCTAGTGTTGCGGGTTTCGTCGGAAATCCTCCACCATGGCCGTGGTCCTCCCCGAGGCGGCGGTCCACGCCGCTCCCGCACTTCCAGAACTGCACGAACTGCTTCGCCTTGTGGAGCGGGGCGGCGCCTTGCTTCATTGCCGGGAACTCGCGCAGGTGAATGCAGGCGGCGTGGAGCTGCCGGTGCTGGCGGTCACGCTGGGGAATCCGGACCCCTCCGTCCCCGCCCTGGCGGTCATCGGCGGCGTGCATGGCCTGGAGCGCATCGGTGCGCAGGTGGCGCTGGCCTATCTCGGCAGCCTGGTGCGCCGGCTGCGCTGGGATGTGAGCCTGCATCAGCAGCTGGAATCGGTGAGGCTGGTCTTCCTGCCGCTGGTCAATCCCGGCGGCATCCTCATGGGCCGGCGGTCCAATCCCGCTGGCGTGGACCTGATGCGCAACGGCCCGCAGGACGCCGACCGCGCCGTCCCCTGGCTGGTGGGCGGGCATCGTCTGGGGTCCTGGGCGCCCTGGTACCGCGGACCAGCCGGCGCCCCGCTGCAACCGGAAAGCGAAGCCCTGTGCCGCCTGATGCGGGAGGAACTGCTGGGCCGCCCGTTTGCGCTCAGCATCGACTGCCATTCCGGCTTCGGTCTGCATGACCGGATCTGGTTTCCGTATGCCCGCAGCCGTCGCCCGATGCGTCACCTGGCGGAGGTCCATGCGCTGTGCGAGGTGCTGGACCAGGGCTTGTCGCCGCATCCCTATGTGCTGGAGCCGCAGAGCCAGCACTACCTGGCTCACGGCGACCTCTGGGACCACCTGTACGACGAATCGGTCACCCTGGATCGGGGGATCTTCCTCCCTTTGACGCTCGAAATGGGGTCATGGCTGTGGGTGAAGAAAAATCCGAGGCAGCTACTCTCCCGGCTCGGAATGTTCAATCCGCTGATCGAACACAGACAACAGCGGGTGCTGCGGAGACACATGGCCTGGATGGACTTCATGATGCGCGCCACACAGAGCGCGTCCCGGTGGCTGCCGGGCCCGGAATCGCGCTGGGATCATGGCGAGCAGGCCCTGATTCGCTGGTACCGACGGAACCGGGCATGAGTGAAACGACCTGGGTATTGCTGAGAGGCTTGACGCGCGAGAGTGGCCATTGGGGCGACTTTCCGGCGCGTCTGCTGCGCGCATTGCGAGCGCAGCAACCGGACGTGCGCCTGGAACTGCTGGACCTGCCGGGCAATGGCCAGCTGTGCGGGCAGGACAGTCCCACCCATGTCTCGGAGATGGTGGAGGCCTGCCGCATCGAGCTCCGGCGCCGGGGCGTGCAGATGCCCTGCCATGTGCTGGCGATGTCCCTGGGGGCGATGGTCGCCAGCGACTGGGCGTCGCGGTATCCCAAGGAACTGGAATCGGTGGTGCTGATCAACACCAGCCTGCGTCCGTTCAGCGCCTTTTTCAGGCGCTTGCGGCCAGGCAACTACTGGTCGCTGCTGGTGCTAAGCCTGTTCCGGCTGAGCCTGAGGCAACGGGAGGCGAGGGTGCTGGCCATGACCACCCGCCTGCAGCGGCAGCCCGATCAGGTGCTGGACCATTGGGTCGGTTTGCAGCGCAAGCATCCGGTGCGGCGGCGCAATGCCCTGCGTCAGCTGCTGGCCGCGGTGCGTTACCGGGCGAGCTACAACCGGCCGTATCCGCCGATGCTGCTGCTGTGCAGCCAGGGGGACGAACTGGTGGACTGGCGCTGTTCACAAGCCATCAGCCGGGCCTGGGGAGCGCCGCTGCGTCTGCATGCGCGGGCCGGGCACGACCTGCCGCTGGACGATGGCGACTGGGTGGCGCGCAATGTGGTGGATTGGCTGCATGCCCGTGAAGTGGTGGGCAGTGCACCGATGCCGCTGCGGGCATGAGGGGCTATGCGGCCATGCGGCGATGAGGCGCACCTCGCCACGCGAAGCCAGAAACGAAAACGGCCCCACAGTGTGGAGCCGATGGAACGATGACCATGGCGGTGTTCCATGGATAGCCCCAATGAAAAAGCCCGCCGGAGCGGGCTTTTATTTGCACCAGAGCTGGAAGTCGCTATCAGGCGGCCAGCGCCTTGATCTTGGCGGACAGGCGGCTCTTATGACGAGCTGCCTTGTTCTTGTGGAAGATGCCCTTGTCAGCCACGGAGTCGATCACGGGCTGGGCAATCTTGAAGAGGTCGGCGGCCTTGGCCTTGTCGCCAGTGACGATCGCCTTTTGCACGTTCTTGATGACCGTGCGGAACTTCGAACGCAGCGCCGAGTTGGCGGCGTTCAGCTTGACGTCTTGACGTGCGCGCTTACGGCCAGAGGCCAGACGCACGGTTTTCTTCTTGGCTTTGGAAGAGCTTGCCATTGTCTTGGGTGTCCAGATGGTGCAAAGACAAAGAGTATAGCAGTGCGGCAGTGAAAATCAAACCAGGGTGCGCAACCATCGCCTGATAATGCGCCGTCCCCATTCTTGACGCCGGGGCTGCACGACCCGGACGGGCCTTCCCCGCACCCCGGCAACACGTGCCTGCACCGGCCCGCTCGACCGCTCATGAATCTGTTGCGTACTGCTTCGGTGGTTTCGGTGTTCACCTTGATGTCGCGCATCACCGGCCTGGTCCGCGAACAGATGATTGCGGCGCTGTTCGGCGCCAACGCCCTGACTGATGCCTATCAGGTGGCGTTCCGTATTCCCAACATGTTCCGCCGGCTGTTTGCCGAAGGCGCATTCTCGCAGGCCTTCGTGCCGGCCCTGGCCGCCGCCCGCGCGCGCGACGGTGACGAAGCCACCCATGGCCTGATCGACGCCGTGTCCACCGTGCTGGTGTGGGTGCAGATCGTCATCTGCGTGGTGGGAGTGGCGGCGGCGCCGCTGCTGGTGCTGGCCCTGGGCGCCAGCCTCAACGACTCGGCCCACGAAGCGGCCGTCACCATGACACGCTGGATGTTTCCCTACATCGGCTGCATGTCGCTGGTGGCGCTGTCTGCGGGCATCCTCAATACCTGGAAGCGGTTTGTCGTGCCGGCGGTGACGCCGGTGCTGTTCAACCTGTCTTCCATCGCCGCCGGGTACGGCTTGTCCCCGCTGCTGGCGAGCTGGGGCTACCGCCCTATCTATTCACTGGCCATCGGCGTGATGCTGGGCGGCGTGCTGCAACTGGCCGTGCAGATGCCGGCGCTCAAGCGTGTCCATCTGATGCCGCGGATCTCCTGGCGCTGGTCCGGGCTGCGTGCCGCGCTCGCCCATCCCGGCGTGCGGCAGGTCGGGCGGCAGATGGCCCCGGCGCTGGTGGGGGTGGCGGTGGCGCAGGTGTCGCTGGTCATCAATACCCAGATCGCGATCTCGGTGGGGGAGGGCGCCGCGTCCTGGCTGACCTATGCCGACCGCCTGATGGAATTCCCGATCGCGCTGCTGGGCGTGGCCCTCGGCGTCGTGCTGACCCCGCAGCTCTCCGCTGCGCAGGCCAAGGGGGACGGCCAGCAATATTCGGATCTGCTGGACTGGGGGCTGCGGCTGGTGCTGCTGCTGGCGCTGCCCTGCGCGGTGGCGCTGCTGGTGTTTGCCGAACCGCTGGTGGCGGTGCTTTATCAGCGCGGCGCCTTCCAGGCGGCGGACGTGCACCACACGGCCCAGGCGGTGATGGGGTATGGCGTCGGCCTGATGGGGCTGGTGGGGGTGAAGATCCTGGCGCCGGGCTACTACGCACGGCTCGACACCCGCACACCCGTGCGCGTGGCCATCCTGGTGCTGGTGCTGACGCAGATTCTGAACGGCGTCTTTGTCTTCTGGCTGGGCATCGGCGTGGCCGGGCTGTCGCTGTCGATTGGCCTGGGGGCGGTGGTCAATGCGGGCCTGCTGCTGGTGGGGCTGCGCAAGCTGGGCAGCTACAAGCCGGCGCCGGGCTGGTTCTGGTTTGCCTTGCGGGTGGTGCTGGCCAGCGCCGCCATGGGCGCGCTGCAGTGGTGGCTGGCCCATCACTTCGACTGGGTGGCGCTGGGGCAGCATGAACTGGTGCGCGCCGGCTGGATGGCCGTGAGCCTGGCGGGCTCGGCCGTGCTGTATTTCGCACTCCTGATGCTGTCGGGCATCCAGGTGCGCCACTTCATCAAGCGGACCTGATCGCGCGTCGCGCCAATTCCTTCTCCCTGAGGACAAGCGTTGGGTCCGCCCTGCCCGTGCGATCCTCGCGCAGGGCGTAGACTCCAGCCTATGAATTTGCCGTTGGATTGGGCAGTGCCGTCGGCACTCGACTATTTCGCCACCCTGGTGGCCGATGACGAGGGGCTGAACCTGGCGGAGGCGGCAACGGCCATCGCGCTGGTGGACGTGCCGCATCTGGACGTTCAGCAGGTGATGGCTGAACTCGACCGCCTGGGCGAACGCCTGCGGCGCCGGCTGCCGTCCGACGCAGCGCCCAGCCACCGCCTGCGCATGCTCAACCAGTATTTCCATGGCGAGCTGGGCTTTGCGGGCAACGTGAACGACTACTACGCCATCGGCAACAGCTACCTGCACGAGGTGCTGCAGACCCGGCGCGGCATTCCCATCACCCTGGCCATCATCTATATGGAGTTGGCCGCGCATGTCGGCCTGCGGGTCAAGGGGGTGAGCTTCCCCGGCCATTTCCTGATGAAGCTGCGCCTGCCGCAGGGGGAAGTGGTGCTGGACCCGTTCAGCGGCCGGTCCCTCGGGCGCAGCGAACTGGACGAATTTCTCAGCCCCTGGCGGGAGCGGGCGGGCCTGGCACCGGGGGAACCAATGTCTCTGGACGCGTTCCTCGGCACCGCCTCCCCGCGCCAGATCCTGGCCCGCATGCTGCGTAACCTCAAGCAGATCCACATGGAGCAGGGCGACCTGCCGCGCCTGCTGGCCATCCAGCAGCGGCTGGTGGCCCTGCTGCCGGACGATCAGGCGGAAAAGGCGGAGCTGGCACAGTGCCTGGCGCAGATCCGCGACCGGGACGGTCCGGCCACCCTGCACTGAACCTTTAGAATCCGCCTTGCTGTCCGTGGGCACCACCGGGGCCCAGTCCGGACGGGCGGGGCAGGCAATGACCGCCGCCCGGCGCAGGCTCTGACAGCCGCCCGGCACGTCAGGCCCTCCCTGGCCCGCGCCCCCCTTCCAAGGCTTGAGTCGTTTGAAGCAAATTCCGCTGTCGCTGGGCCCCGAGCCCGACTACACCTTTGACAATCTGCTGCCCGGAGCGAACGTGGCGGCCCTGACGCACGTGCTCACGCTGGGCACGGGCGCGCCGCCCGTCTTCCTCTGGGGCCCGCCGGGCTCGGGCAAGACGCATGTGCTGCGGGCCCTGGCCCAGCGCTGGCAGGCCGCCGGCGCGCAGGTCGGCTGGTACGACGCCGACACCCCGCTGCCCTGGGAACTGCCGGCCCACCCCAGCCTGCTGCTGATGGACGATTGCCAGCGTTTTGATGCCGGCCAGCAGCATGCCGCCTTCGCCCTGTTCGTGGAGGCTGCGACCATGGGCCTGGCCGTGGTGGCCACCGGCACCGAGCCGCCGGTGGACCTGGCCCTGCGGGAAGACCTGCGGACCCGTCTGGCCTGGGGCCCGACCTTTGCCCTGCAGCCGCTGTCCGAGTCCGACATCCGGGCAGTGCTGCGCCGCGACGCCGACCGCCGCGGCCTTGTGCTGAGCGACGACGTCATGGACTACCTGCTCACCCGCTTCGCCCGGGACCTCAAACACCTCATGACCCTGCTGGACGGCCTGGACGAATTCGCCATGGCCAGCAAACGGGCCGTCACCGTGCCCCTGCTGCGCCAGATGCTGGCCGACCAGGGCGCCCAGCATGCCCATTGATTCCCTCACCCCTGCCAAGGAACTCGCATCGTGGACCTGACCCTGTTCGACCTGGACGGCACCCTGATTCCCCAGGACTCGGACCATGCTTTTGGCGCCTACATGGTGGAGATCGGCTGGGCGGACGGCCAGGCCTGGTCGGCGCGCAACGACCAGTTCTATGAGCAGTACCAAAACGGCACGCTCAAGCTGGACGAGTACATCGACTTCGCCACCTCGGTGTGGCGGGCCCGCCCGCTGGAGGAAGCCCTGGCCGCCCGGGCCGCTTTCATGGATCGGGTGATCGCCCCGATGTTGCGCGACAATGCGCGCGCACTGGTGCAGCGGCACCTGGACGCCGGGGATCTGGTGGTGGTGGTCACGGCCACCAATGAATTCGTCACCGAACTGATCCCCAAGGTCTTCGGCATCGACCATCTGATTGCGGTCCGGCTGGAGCGGGACTCGCAGGGCCGCTACACCGGCCGCATCGACGGGGTGCCGTCCTTCCAGGGCGGCAAGGTGGTGCGGGTGCGCCAGTGGCTGGAGCAGCAGGGCCGGCGCTGGGAGGACTTCGAGCGTGTGCATTTCTACAGCGACTCGATGAATGACCTGCCGTTGCTGGAGCAGGTCAGCCATCCGGTGGCCACCAATCCCAGCGCGGCGCTGGACACGCTGGCGCGCGAGCGCGGCTGGCCAATACTGAAGTTGTTCGAATGATTAAAAAACTGATCAACAAGTTGCTGGGCAAGCCTGAGGGCAGCGCCTCGAAGGCGACGCCGCTGGGCAAACGCGTCGAGATCACCGCGGAAGAACACCGCATCGACCCCGACCTGCTGGATGAACGGGGGGTGAAGGTCGTCAAGGGCCTGACCGACGCGGGCTTCGAGGCCTACATCGTCGGCGGCGCCGTGCGCGACCTGCTGCTGGGCCGTCGCCCCAAGGACTTCGACGTGGCCACCGATGCCACCCCGGAAGAGGTCAAGAACCAGTTCCGCCGGGCCTTCATCATCGGCCGCCGCTTCCGCATCGTGCACGTGGTGTTCGGTCGGGGCCGCGAGCATGAGGTGATCGAGGTCTCCACCTTCCGCGCGCTGCTGACGCAGGACGACGCCGAGCAGGTGCAGGGCAACGAAAAGACGTCCAAGGACGCACTGGCCGGCAAGTCCCATGTGGTGGACGCCAGCGGCCGGGTGCTGCGGGACAACGTCTGGGGCCCGCAGGTGGAAGATGCGGCCCGTCGCGACTTCACCGTCAACGCCATGTATTACGACCCGCAGCGCCAGCTGGTGGTCGACTACCACGGGGGCCTGGCCGACAGCCGCAAGAAGATCCTGCGCATGATCGGCGACCCGGAGACGCGCTACCGCGAAGACCCGGTCCGCATCCTGCGTGCCGTGCGCTTTGCCGCCAAGCTGGGCTTCACCATCGAGCCCAAGACCCGTGCGCCCATCCAGTCGATGTCCGCCTTGCTGGCCAATGTGCCGCTTTCGCGGATGTTCGATGAAATGATCAAGTTGCTGCAGACCGGCCACGCCCTGGCCAGTCTGGAGGAGCTGCGCAAGCAGGGTCTGGCGCGGGGCATCTTCCCCATCCTGGACGCGGTGCTGGACGACAACGGCGCGTTGCCGGACAACGTGCATGGCCGCTTTGTCCGCCTGGCCCTGGAAGACACCGACAAGCGGGTGGCTGAAGGCCGCTCGGTGGCCCCCAGCTTCATGCTGGCCTGCATGCTGTGGGGCGAGGTGCAGCAGCGCTGGACCCGCCTGATCGCGGGCGGCGAAGGTCCGGTGCCGGCGCTGCAGCAGGCCATCGACCTGGTGTTTGATGCCCGCGTGGGCGACATCTCCGGTCGCGGCAAGCTGGCGGCGGACATGCGCGAGATCTGGATGATGCAGCCGCGCTTCGAGCGCCGCACCGGCAGCGGTCCGCACCGCCTGATCGAGCAGCCGCGCTACCGCGCTGGCTTCGACTTCCTGGCCCTGCGGGCCGAGGCGGGCGAGATCGACGCCACGCTGGCCGACTGGTGGGAAGACTTTGCGCTGGGCAACGAGGACGAACGTCGTGCCTTGCTGGACCAGGCGCGTGAATCGCAGCGCCAGACCTCGCCCAAGAGCCGCGGCAAGCAAGGCGGCGGCCGGGTGCACCAGGTGGCGCGCGGCGCCGTGAGTGATGCGGCCGGGGAACCGGCAGCTCGCTCCGCCGGTGGAGCCGGCCGTGGGGCAGCCGCCGATTCTCGCGGGCAAGGCGATGCCGATCGCGATGACGACGACCTGGACGACCGCGACCCCGCTGCCGACTTCGGCGCCGAAGGGGACAGCACGCGCGCGAATCCGGCGCGCAAGCGTCGCCGCCGTCGCAAGCCCAAGGCTGCGGGCGGGAGTGCCGGCGGTGAAGCGGGCGGCGCGGGCAGTGCTGGCGGAGAGGGCTGAAGCCCTGCGCTTGCAGCCATGAACCGCAGCGCTGACTGTGAGCCCTGGGCCTCGTACGGGGCCCTCCAGCGAAGGGCCGCCTCGTGACGCCTGACGTTTCCTCTGCGAGCGCCTTCATCGCCCTGGGCGCCAACCTCGGGGCCCTGCGAGCGACCCTGGAGGCCGCCCTGGCCGAACTGGCGGCCTGGCCCGGCATCCGGCTCCGGGCCGTCTCCAGCGCCTGGCACAGTGCGCCCGTGGGCTGCGAAGGGCCCGACTATCTGAATGCAGTGGCCGCCATCGACACCACGCTGGCGCCGCTGCCCCTGCTGGACGCCCTGCAGGCCATCGAGCAGCGCCACGGGCGTGAGCGTCCCTATGTGAATGCCCCTCGCACACTGGACCTGGACCTGCTGCTCTACAACGACCAGCAGATCCGCACGGAACGCCTGACGGTGCCCCATCCCCGCCTGCATGAGCGGGCGTTCGTGGTGCTGCCGCTGCTGGAGCTGGCGCCGACCTTGGTGGTGCCGGGCCTGGGCCCGCTCAGCAAGTATGAAGCGGCTGTCCAGGACCAGGCCCTGACCCGAACGCTCGAACCCTTGACTTGGGAACCGTTGGGTCCTGCCCACAAACGCTGACTGATTGAGGCGGCCTCTGGTGGCCGTCGTAGCCCGTTCGGGCCCCCTCCGGTATGCCCCGGCCATGACGCGCCGGCCCTGGATTTCCCTGGCGTCAGCCCACATTCCCCGCGGCGCCAAAGCCCCACAGAACCCCGTGGACATCGCGGAAAAAACGGCGCGTGTTCCCTGCTGATCGGCCTGCCTGGCAGCGGGCCCCCATCCCCAATCCGGTGGGCCCGGCTACACTTGCGGGCTTGCCGTATGACGCGGCGATGAAATTTTTGTGACGAGAACCCATGTTTTTCGGCAAGTTACTGCCCCGTGAGGGCAATTTTTTCGAGCTCTTCAATCAGCACGGTGCCCAGATCGTGGAGGGCGCCCGCGCCTTCATGCTGATGATCCAGAACTACAACGACCTCACGCTGCGTGAAAAATACGCCGCTGAAGTCGACAAGGCCGAGCACCATGCCGACCGGATCACCGCCGAGGTGAACCGCCTGCTGCATCGCACCTTCATCACGCCGATCGACCGGGAGCAGATCCACGGCCTGATCAATGCGATGGACGACATCCTGGACCTGCTGCAGGACTCCTCCGAGACCATGCAGCTCTACGACGTGCGCTCCATCCCGGAAGAGGTGCTGCGCCTGGGCGACCTGTCCGCCAAGTGCTGCGAGCGGGTGCAGCATGCGGTGTCGCTGCTGCCCAAGCTGAGCGAGTCGCTGACGGCAGAAGCCGCCATCAAGACCTGCGAAGAGATCGACAAGCTGGAATCGGATGCGGACCGCGTCATGCGCGCCGCCATGTCCAAGCTGTTCCGTGAGCAGCCGGACGTGCGCGAACTGATCAAGCTCAAGGCGATCTACGAGCAGCTGGAATCGATCTCCGACCGTTGTGAAGACGTGGCCAACCTGATCGAGGGCATCGTCCTCGAGAACTCGTAATCCGGGGTCGGCTGATGGGAACGATGCAGGTGGCCTTCTGGGTCGTGGCCATGCTCGTGGTGCTGGCCTTGCTGTTCGACTTCATGAACGGCTTTCACGATGCGGCGAACTCCATCGCCACCGTCGTGTCCACCGGGGTGCTCAAGCCGCAGCAGGCGGTGCTGTTCGCCGCCTTCTTCAACGTGGTGGCAGTGGCCTTCTTCGAACTGAAGGTGGCGGCCACCATCGGCAAGGGCAGCATTGCGCCGGGCATCGTGGATCACCATGTGATCTTCGGTGCGCTGATCGGGGCGATCTCCTGGAACGTCATTACCTGGCTGTATGGCATTCCGTCGAGCTCGTCCCACGCGCTGATCGGCGGGCTGGTGGGCGCGGCCATCGCCAAGGCCGGCACCAACGGCCTGGTCATGAGCGGCATTGGCAAGACGGTGCTGTTCATCTTCGTGTCGCCGCTGCTGGGCTTTGTGCTGGGCTCGCTGCTGATGGTGATCGTGGCGTGGCTCTTCCGGCGCAGCTCGCCGCTGCGGGTGGACAACTGGTTCCGGCGGCTGCAGCTGGTGTCCGCGGGCCTGTACAGCCTGGGGCATGGCGGCAATGATGCGCAGAAGACCATCGGTCTGATCTGGATGCTGCTGATCGCCTCCGGTTATGCCTCCGGCACCGACCATTCGCCGCCCACCTGGGTGATCGGCGCGTGTTACCTGGCCATCGGCCTGGGCACGATGTTCGGCGGCTGGCGGATCGTGCGGACCATGGGTCAGAAGATCACCAAGCTCAAGCCGGTCGGCGGCTTCTGCGCCGAAACGGGCGGGGCGATCACCCTGTTCCTGGCCAATGGCCTGGGCATTCCGGTCTCCACCACCCACACCATCACCGGCGCCATCGTCGGGGTGGGCTCCACGCAGCGGGCGTCTTCGGTGCGCTGGGGCGTGGCCGGCAACATCGTCTGGGCCTGGATCTTCACCATCCCGGCGTCGGCCTTCATCGGTGGTGTCTTCTACTGGCTGAGTTTCACGCTGTTCTGAGGTCGCGTAGGCGCTGCGGCGATCTCGAGCGCAGCGCCCCGCACCAACAAAAAGGCCCTGATGCCGGCCGCTGGATTCAGCGGGGGCTCAGGGCCTTTGTCATGGGGCTACTCGCTCAGGCTACTGGCTCAGGCTACTGGCTCAGTTCCTGCGCCGCTTCCACCTGGGATTCAAAGTAGCGCTGCGCCGAGAAGGCCAGCGTCGCCATCAGGCAGGCGCCGCCCACCATGAGGCAGGCCACCACGCCCAGCACCGGCCCCCAACCGGTGCGCTGGGGCGGCAGGCCGGGGTTGTGGCGCTCGTTCCAGCGCTCATCCGGCGTCAGGCCGTGAAGAATGCCCGCCAGCATGCTCTGGGCCAGCATCAGGCCCAGCAGCGGAATCAGCAGCCAGGCCAGATGGTCGTCCTGGCCGAGTGTGTCCATGCGGTGCACGCCATACAGGCCCAGCAAAGTCGGGAGCGGATGGGCCCAGGCCCAGCGGTCCTGCAGGCCGTAGAGGTAGAAGCGGTGGAGACCGAAGCTGCCGAGCGCAAAGCTCAGCCAGGTCGCCACCGTCTTGGAGCGATAGGACCGCTCCTGCGAAGGACCGGCCACGGTGCTCATGCGGCGGGGGCGGTGTCAGCGGCGGGCGCTGACGGTGCGGAGGGGGCCGCCGATGCAGCGGCTGCAGCGGGTGCCGTGGCCCCGGCAGGCGTGGCCGCGGCGGCCGGCGTGGCGATCGGGCTGCTGGTGTCGCCCTGGCCCAGCTGGCGCTGCATCAGCACCACATCCAGCCAGCGGCCGAACTTCCAGCCTGCCGACTTCAGCAGTCCGTTCTGCTCGAAGCCCAAAGTGCGGTGCACACCGATGGAGCCCAGGTTCTGGGAATCGCCGATCACCGCAATCATCTGGCGGGCACCGGCGGCCTCGCAGCGGGCCACCAGCTCGGCCAGCAGCAGCCGGCCGATGCCCTGGCCCTGGGCCTGCGGGGACAGGTAGATCGAGTCTTCGACGAAATAGCGGTAGGCCAGCCGGGGGCGGAAATAGTTGGCATAGGCATAGCCCAGCACCTGGCCGTCCCGCTCGGCCACCAGGTAGGGCAGGCTGCGGCTGAGGACTTCGGTGCGCCGGCGCGCCATCTCGGCACGGTCGGGCACGTCGGTCTCGAAGGTGCCGGTGCCATGGAGCACCGCATGCTCGTAGATCTGCTGGATGGCAGGGATGTCACCCTCCATGCTGGGACGAATCACGAGGGGAGCGGTACTGCTTGGGGATGTGGTCATTGGGGGAGGAGGACAAAGCGTCAAACCCGAGTTTATAATGCCCGGTTTTGGCGCTGGCTGACAGGTGTGAGTTCTTGGCTGAAGTTCTGGGGTGAAAGCCCTGAGGAACTTGGATGTTGAGGGCGGCTGACAGCGTATCTACAGTGCCACGTCAGAGTCTTTGTGCGGAACCATGCGCCCAACACGCGCGCCGCACATCGCCACTCTACCCTTTGATCTGCTTGCCCCTGTGTGTCTCCCTGGTGCGGTGGAACGCTAGAAAACACTGAAGGATTGATCATGGTCGTGATTCGACTCTCCCGCGGCGGCTCCAAGAAGCGTCCGTTCTACAACCTGGTTGTGACCGACAGCCGCAACCGCCGTGACGGCCGCTTCATCGAGCGCGTGGGCTTCTACAACCCCGTGGCTTCGGGCAATGCCGAATCCCTGCGCGTCGCTCAAGACCGCGTGGCGTACTGGGTGGGCGTGGGCGCACAGCTGTCGCCGTCCGTCGCTCGTCTGGTGGACGTGGCCAAGAAGGCTGCCGTCGCTCCGGCCGCTGCTGCCTGAGCTGATTGACGTCTGACATTTGTCGATGAAACACGCGCCTGACCTGACCGATGACCTGTCCACCGCCATGCCGGAGGACGCCATTGAAGTCGGGCGTGTGCTGGACGCCTGGGGCATCAAGGGCTGGATCAAGATCCTGTCCCATTCCGCCGATGCCGACGCGCTGTTCAATTCCCGCCGCTGGTTCCTCAAGCCCAGCGAACGGGTGAATGGTGCGCCGCCCCGCCCGGGCGCTCCTTCCGCCGGGACCCCCGTCCCGCCGGTGCTCAAGATTCTTTCGGTGCGCGACCATGGTGACGGCATCGTCGCCCAGGCCGAAGGCGTGTCGGACCGCAGTGCGGCCGAAGCGCTCAAGGGCGCGCGCATCTTTGTTTCCCGCTCCACCTTCCCCCAGACCGATCCGGACGAGTATTACTGGATCGACCTCATTGGCCTGACCGTGGTCAACCGCGAAGGCCAGACCCTGGGTGAAGTGACCGACCTGATCGACACCGGCCCGCACTGCGTCCTGCGCATCGTGCCGCCCGGTCTCACGCCGCCGGTCAAGCCCGAGCAGGAGATCCTCATCCCCTTTGTCTCCGCCTATGTGGGCGATGTGGACATGTCCGGCCGTCGCATCACGGTCGATTGGGGCCTGGACTACTGATCCGGCCGCCGGTGCGGCGCTGCGTCCCGGACCTGCTCACCGCTGACCGCCCACCGCTTCGCTGTCCAGACCAGCCCCATGCGCTTTGATGTCATCACCCTGTTCCCGGAGCTCTTCGAGCCCTTCCTGCGGGCCGGCGTGACGCGTCGTGCGTACGAGAGCCGCCAGGTGGACGTGCGCCTGTGGCCGCTGCGCGACTACGCCGAGGACAACTACCGCCGCGTCGATGACCGGCCTTACGGGGGCGGGCCCGGCATGGTGATGCTGGTGGAACCCCTGGAGCGGGCCATGACGGCGGTGCGGGCGGATCGCGCGCAGGCTGAGCCGGTGGTGATTCACTTCAGCCCGACGGGACGCCATCTGGACCAGTCCCTGGTGCGCGAACTGGCCACCGGGCCCGGCGCCATCCTGCTGTGCGGCCGTTATGAAGGCATCGACCAGCGCTTCCTGGACCGTCACGTGACGATGGAAGTGAGCCTGGGCGACTTCGTGCTCTCCGGGGGAGAGCTGCCCGCCCTGGCGCTGATGGACGCGGTCACCCGTCTGCAGGAGGGGGTGCTCAATGATGCGGCTTCCCACGAGCAGGACAGTTTCTCCGATGGCCTGCTGGACTGTCCGCACTACAGCCGGCCGGAAGTGCTGGAAACACCGGCCGGGGTGCAGGCCGTGCCGCCGGTGCTGCTGTCCGGCCATCACGCCGACATCGCCCGCTGGCGCCGGGAACGCTCGCTGGCGCTGACGCAGCAGCGTCGTCCGGAGCTGATCGAGGCTGCACGGCGTGACGGCAAGCTCAGCCGCAAGGACGAAGCTTTTCTGGCCAGCCTGTCCGGCACGGACAAGACCGCCAAGGGCCGGTCCGGGGCTTGAGCCCTGAAGTCGTTTAAAGCGCCCAAAGCGCTTAAAGCGCCGAAAGCCACAACCCACCGGCCTCTTGCTGTTTGACGGTCCGGTTTGCGCGTCTATAATCGCGGGCTTTCCCGATCCTCTGTCCGGCCAGGCTTTCCGAATTCCTCGGGCCTACCAAGGGCGGTGTGTGTCTCAAGACCTTGTGTCGCAAGACCGTGTGTCTCAAGACCACCATCCCCCAGACATGATGCACCGGGCGTCCAACGCCCCACCATCGTTTCTGACAACGCATTTGCGCGGGCACGATCACTAGGAGTCATTTGTGAACCTGATCCAGATCCTCGAGCAAGAAGAAATTGCTCGCCTGAACAAGACCATCCCCGCGTTTGGTCCTGGCGACACCGTGATCGTCAACGTCAACGTCGTGGAAGGTACCCGCAAGCGGGTGCAGGCCTACGAAGGCGTCGTGATTGCCAAGCGCAACCGTGGCCTGAACTCCAACTTCATCGTCCGCAAGATCTCCAGCGGCGAAGGCGTGGAGCGTACGTTCCAGACCTACAGCCCGCTGATCGCTTCGATCGAAGTCAAGCGCCGCGGTGACGTCCGTCGTGCCAAGCTGTACTACCTGCGTCAGCGTTCGGGCAAGTCGGCACGTATCAAGGAAAAGCTGGCCTGATTGTTGGCCAGATTGCGGGTCGGTTCGCTGGCCTGCTCTTTGGCCGCTGCCGGACCGCTCAGGTCCCCGCAGGACCCGCGCAAAACCGCTCGAAACCGCTCCAAGGCCTCGCCTCGGAGCGGTTTTTTCATTCCCGGCATACTGCAGGCGCTCACTGACCTTTCCATGCCCACGCTGCCGATTCGTCCCGCCATCGAGGAACCCTGGCTGGTGCCCGTCACCGGCACCGATGCCCACCTGCCGGCGGTCCCGGCCGACCGGCTCAGCGCTGAGGCGCTGCGGGAGCGATTCCTCCGTCCACCGCCCTTTGATCCGGAGATTCCGGGCGACGGCGGCCTGCTGACCGAGCGAGCCCCCACCCAGGCCTCGGTGCTGGTGCCGCTGGTGCAGCGTCCACAGGGTTTGTCGGTGCTGCTGACGCAGCGCACCGCCCATCTGCGGGACCATGCCGGCCAGATCAGCTTCCCCGGAGGACGGGCCGAACCCGAGGATGGTTCCCCGGAACGCACCGCGCTGCGCGAGGCCGAAGAAGAAATCGGCCTGCCGGCGCCGCTGGTGGACATCATCGGCCAGTTGCCGCTGTACCGGACGGTGACGGCCTATGAGGTGACGCCGGTGGTCGCGCTGGTGCAGCCGTCTTTCGATCTGCGGCTGGATACCGGCGAAGTGGCCGAGGCCTTCGAGGTGCCGCTGTCCTTCTTGATGAATCCGGCCCATCACCGCCGCCACCGCTTCGAATGGGACGGCGGCTCCCGCCAGTTCCTCTCCATGCCCTGGACAGGGACAGGTCTTGCAAGCGCCCCCGCTGCCGCGCCGCCCGCCCCGCGCGAATTCTTCATCTGGGGGGCGACGGCCGCCATGCTTCGCAATCTGTATCGTTTTCTGCTGATCTGATTCCGGTCGAATGCGGCTGGGTTCGCTGGTGTCCCGCTATCATCCCGGGCCATGAACCTCATCGCGGTCTTGCTCGCTCTGATTTGCGAGCAGCTCAAGCCTCTGCCGCACGGCAATCCTGTCCATCAGGGCATGATTGCCTGGGTGCGCTGGACGGGGCGCAATTTCGATGCCGGCCGCTCGCACCATGCGGCGGTGGTCTGGTCCATCACGGTGGTGGGCCCGGCGCTGCTGGTGGGCTTGCTGGCCATGCTGCTGCACCGCTACAGCCTGGTGCTGTCGCTGGTGCTGGATGTGCTGGTGCTCTACCTGACCCTGGGCTTCCGGCAATTCAGCCACTACTTCACTGACATCCGCGACGCCCTGGAGCGCGGGGACGAGCTGGAAGCCCGTCGCCTGCTGGCCGAATGGCGCCACCTGGATGCAAGCGAGCTGCCCCGCACCGAGCTGCTGCGGCATGTGCTGGAGCACTCCCTGCTGGCCGCGCACCGGCATGTGTTCGGCGTGTTCTTCTGGTTCGTGCTGCTGTCGGCGCTGGGCCTGGGCCCGGCCGGTGCAGTGCTCTACCGCATGGCCGAGTTTGCCGGCCGCTACTGGGCCTTCAAGAGCCGCACGCTGGACGCACCGACCAATGAACGGCTGATGCAGCTGTCACGCCGTTTGTTCGGGCTGATCGATCACGTGCCGGCCCGCCTGACCGCCACCGGTTTTGCCATCGTTGGCAACTTCGAAGAAGCGGTGAACGGCTGGCGGCGGGACGCTGCGCTGTGGGCGCACAGCAACGAAGGCATCATCCTGGCGGCCGCCGCCGGGGCGGTGGGGGTGCAGCTGGGCGGCAGTGCCGCTCCCGGTGTCACGCCGGACCGCAGCAAGACCTTCGATGCGGGCGGCGACATGGACGCCACCGGCGCTGAGGGCTCTACGGGAGGCCAACCGCCACAGCTGGGCCACCTGCAAAGCGTGGTGGGCCTGGTCTGGCGGTCGGTGGTGCTGTGGATGCTGCTGATGGGCTTGCTGCGCGCCGCCAACATGCTGGGCTGAAGCGCCCGGCGCCTCAAGCGCCGGGTTTCATGCCTCCCGCACATCGGCCAGCACCTGCTGGCCGAAGTCGTCTCTGGCGAGCCAGCGCAGCACCTTGCGGGCCGTATCCTGCGCACTGGCCAGTTGGCCCTCCGTCTTGAACGCCACGAACCGGTCCCGGTCCGGGAATCCGTCCGAGGCGCCGCTGCGGATGGTGGCCTGCATGTCGGTGTCGATGATCCCCGGCGCCAGCGACACCACCCGTGCGAACGGCCGCCCCTGCGCCGCCTTCACTGCCTCGTCCAGCGCCATAGCGCGGCTCAGGTTGTCCATGCCGGCCTTGGCGGCGCAGTACACCGCCGATCCGGCCATCGCCCGCCGACCCAGGCCCGACGAGATGTTGAGAATGCGGCGATCCCCCGCCCACGTGGCGGTCGCTTCCAGAAAGGCCGCGCTGATCAGCAGCGTGGCTTCCAGGCCCACCCGCAGCGCACCGGACAGGACCTCCAGCGTGCTGGCCTCCACCGGCCCCGGCGACGGGATCACCCCCGCGTTGTTCACCAGGTTCACGGCGGCCCAGTCCTGAGGCTGGGTGCGCAGCCAGTCGCCGACATGGCGGGCGATCACCAGCGGCTCGGCCAGGTCGGCCTGCCATTGCTGCAGCGGGTAGCCGTGCTCGCGGGCGAACTGCTCCAGGGCGTCGCTGCGCCCCCGTGCAATGCCCACCACCTGATGGCCGGCCTGCAGGCACTCACGCGCCAAGGCTTCCCCCAGCCCGCGGGAGCTGCCGGTGATCAGGGTCAGGGTGCGACCGGCGGCGCTGAGCGTCTCATCGGCCGCGCTGAAGGCCTGCGGCGCCGACGAGTCGCGGACGGCAGGCGCGGAAGGGGAAGCAAGGGATTCAGCCATGGAAGCTCCTCAAAATTCGACAGGGCAATGAAGGATCAGGGCGCGCTCGCCCAGCAAGGCCGGCAGCGACAGGTCACGGGCATGCAGCAGCAAGCGCGGCGCCTGCGCCTGCACCGGTGCTGGCGCATACAGCGTGTCGCCCAGGATGGGGTGGCCGCAGGCCAGCAGATGCACGCGCAGCTGGTGGGAGCGACCGGTGACCGGTTCCAGCCACAGCCGCGTGGTCAGGCCTTGCGGATCGCGCTGCACCACGGACACGCGGGTGAGGCTCGGTTTGCCGACCTCGAAGTCCACCTTCTGCCGCGGGCGGTTGGGCCAGTCGGCGATCAAGGGCAGGTCGATGTCGAACCGGTCCTGATCCACATGGCCACTGACCACCGCTTCATACCGCTTCTCCACCTGCCGCTGCGCAAAGGCGTCGCTGAGCGCGCGCTGCATGGCTTCACCGCGGGCGAAGACCAGCAGACCCGAGGTCGCCTGGTCCAGCCGGTGCACCACCAGCGCCTCGGGAAACTCGTCGCGCACACGATGCCAGGCGCAGTCCTGCTTGTCTTCGCCGCGGCCTGGAACGGCCAGCAGGCCGGCCGGTTTGTGGATGATGATGCGCTGTGCGTCCACATGCATCAGGGGGAGGGCGTTGGACATGGGGTGATTGTCGCGGCGACCGTATCATCGCGCGGCACAAGACGCGGAGATGCGCACGATGGATGACCAAGACCGGCCCGACCACCCCGACCGACGCCGCCTGCTGGGCGGCCTGCTCAGCACCGGCGCCGCCACGGCCCTGGCAGGCTGCGCCTCGGGCGGCCCGCTGGCGCCGCTGCCCACCGGCAACAAGAGCGTGATGGGTCTGAAGGCGCCGGCGCTGCAGGAAGTGCGTGTCGGGCTCATCGGGGTGGGACAGCGCGGCGCCGAACTGGCGCAGACCTTGTGCCGCATCGAAGGCGCGCGCATCACCGCCATTGCCGACATCGACGCCCAGGCCCTGGACAAGACCTTGTCGGTGATCAACCAGGCCCGCGCTCCGCGGCCCGAGGTCATCACCGGCAGCTCCGGCGCGTGGGAGCGACTGATCGGCCGCGGCGACGTGGATGCGGTGATCATCGCCACCCCCTGGGAGCTGCACACGCCGATGGCGGTGGCGGCGATGAAGTCTGGCAAGCATGTGTTCATCGAGACCCCGGCGGCGCTGACGATCAACGAAGGCTGGCTCCTGGTGGACACCGCCGAGGCCACCCAGCGCCACTGCATGATGCTGGAGAGCTGCTGCTACGGCCGCGAGGAGATGATGCTGCTGAACATGATCCGCCAGGGTCTGTTCGGCGAGCTGGTGCATGCGGAGGGCGCGTATTTCCATGACCTGCGCCAGCAGCTCAAGGACCTGGCCCGTGGCCCCGGCTCCTGGCGCACGCTGCGCTACGCCCAGCACAACGGCAACCTCTACCCGACCCACGGGCTCGGCCCGGTGGCGCAGTACTTCAACATCCAGCGGGGCGACCGCTTCGACTACCTGAACTCGCAGAGCTCCAATGCCCGGGGCCTGGCGGCTTATGCCAGCCGGGAATTGCCGCCCGGCCATCCTCATGCGCGGCTGCCCTACATCACCGGGGATGTGAACACCAGCGTGATCAAGTGTGCCTCTGGCCGCACCATCTTGCTGCAGCACGACACCAGCACGCCGCGTCCCTACTCGCGGCTGAACACGGTGGTGGGCACCAACGGCGTTTTCAGCGGCTTCCCCGACCGGATCGCCATCGAGACGATGGACGGCCGCAAGCTGATGACGGCCACCGGGAAGGACGCTTCGCGCGAATGGGACACCGACATGAAGTCCTGGTTCGACCGCTTCGACCATCCGCTGTGGAAGCAGTTGGGGGCTCAGGCGCAGCAGGGCGGCGCGGGGGGCATGGACTTCGTCATGATGTGGCGCGTCATCTACAACCTGCGGCAGGGGCTGCCGATGGACCAGGATGTGTATGACGCGGCGGCATGGTCGGCGGTGTTGCCGCTGTCCTGCGAGTCGGTGGCCGACCGCGGCAATGCCAAGGACTTCCCGGACTTCACCCGCGGCCGCTGGAAGACGGCACGCCCGCTCGGCGTGATGGCCTGATCCCCCGGGGCCCTTGAGGGCCCGCTCAGAACTGCTCGATCCACCCCGTCTGCACAGCGGACTGCGGATTCGATCCCGCCTTCTGAACCGCTTCCACCGCCTCCTGGGCGCTTTGCCCCAGACGCTTGAGCACACAGGCCGCCAGGGTGCCGGTGCGGCCCATGCCGGCCGCACAGTGCACCAGGGCCCGGTCGCCCAGCTTCAGGCCGTGGGCCAGTTGTTCCACGCCCTGGCGGAACACCGCCGCCTCCGACGCCAGCCCGAAATTCAGCATCGGTAGATGCAGCCAGCGAAAGGGCAGCCGCCCTTCCTTGATCGCCTTGAAGTAGAGCGGCGACAGCGACTCGACCTCGTCCAGCGGGTTCAGGCACACCACCAGATTGAGGCGATGCAGCCGGGCGCCGTCCAGGAAATCCGGCCAGCGTTCACGGCGTCCGGGCATGGAGTGCAGCCACAGACGGCCGGGGATGTCGTCAGGAAGGGGGAGGGCACGAAAACTCATGGCGACATTGTCCGGTCTCCCTGTCGCAGTTGGTGTTAATAAACAAACAGTTTATTTATTAACGGCCTTCGGAGAAGATCGGTTCCAGCTTGTCAGTCCGCCCCACTTTGCCTATTTCGCCGAGGAGCCTTTCATGATCACTGTCCAGGGCATCGACCATCTCGTGCTGCGCGTGCGCGACCTCGCGGCCTCGCTGCATTTCTATGTGGACCTGCTGGGCTGTTCGGTCGAGCGGCGTCAGGACGAGATCGGGCTCGTGCAGCTGAGGGCCGGCGCGCAACTGATCGACCTGGTGACGCTGGACGGCCGCATCGGTCGCGCCGGTGGTGCCGGCCCCGGCCGCGAGGGGCGCAACATGGACCACTTGTGCCTCCGGGTGGACACGCTGGACGAGCCGCGCCTGCGCCGCTGGCTGGAGCGCCAGGGCGTGACGGTGGACAGCTACGGCTCGCGCTACGGCGCGGACGGGGAGGGGCCCTCGCTGTATCTGTTCGACCCGGACGGCAACGAGCTGGAACTCAAGGGTCCTCCGTGGCCGCAAGGCCTGCATGAGGCGCTGGACGAAGCGCAGGGCTACGACACTTACTACCCGTCCGGATCCCTGCGTCTGTTCAACCACCTGCCGATGGTGCTGGGCGCGCTGGGACGCCTGGGGGCGCCGTTGCAAGCCTATCGCCTCCAGCTCGAGCACTGGCGCCGTCTGGGGGTGCCGGCATCGCCGCTGCCCGACCCTCTGCCGACGCTGGAGGAGGCGCTGCCGCGCCTGCTGCTGTCTGCGGAGCAGGACGCCTTCCATGCGGCCATCCGGCTGGCTTATGCCTTGCAGTCGGGGCATGCCGCGGAACAGCGAGCGGCCCTGGCGGCGTGGCTGGCCAAAGCGCCGGAAGCGCACGAGGAGGCAGCCCCCCGCACCTTGGACGGCGCGCTGTCCCTGCGCGACACCCTGGCCCAGGTGAGGGCGGATGACCGGCTGCCTCTGGAGGCCCGCAGCGGCACGCTGATCGTGACCCGGCTGCAAGCCGCGCAGGCCTTGCCCGGCTTCAACGATTACGCAGACAGGCCTCGCCTCTCGCTGGACGATCTGGCGGAAGCGTCGCTGGCGATCTATCTGGCGACCCATGACTTCACCGCGCTGCACCTGGTCACCGGCACCCATGCCTTGCGGGTGCTGATCGAGGCGGCGCAGGCGCGTGAGCTCGACCTGGACCTGCCGCGCATCCTGCGCAACTTCTGGCGGGCCTTGCTGGCGGCCTACATCGCCCTGCGCCGACCCGAACCCGCCTGGGGCCTGGTGCATGTGGGCCGTGCCGACGAAGCCGACTGGCAACGGGCTCTGCCCGGCCTCTTCGAGAGCCTGAACGACCATCGCATCAAGCTGGCCGATGCTGCCCGCGAGGAATGGCGGCATCGGGGCTGGCCCGGCTATGCCTTGTGCCTGGAGCCGCTGGGGGCCGCACAATGAGCGCTGTGCAGAACTCCGACGCTCCCACCCCGGCCGACGCCTCCGCCCCGGCCCCCGCCTCCGCTTCGGTCCGGGACGCAGCCCCTGCCTCCACGTCCACATCCACGCCCTTGCCCACGCCAGCGCCGCAAGCACCCCTGCGCCACCCCCAGCTGCTGCTGTGGACGGTGTGTGCCCTGTCGCTGATGAGCACGGCCGGTGTGGCGTTGCCGTACCCCATCCTGGCGCCCATCTTCGTGGGCGGACCGGTGGACAGCTTCACCCATTTCGGCGGCCTGGCGCCAGAGCTACTGATGGGCCTGGCACTGGCGGTCAACCCGGCCGGCATCCTGGTGGGCAGTCTGTTTGTTGGGCCGATGTCCGACCGCTACGGCCGCCGCCGGGTGCTGAGCATCACGCTGACGGCCACCTTGATCAGTTATGGCCTCAGCGCCCTGGCGCTGGCCGAGCGCAACTACCCGCTGTTTGTGCTGTCCCGGTTCGTGACCGGCCTGACGGAAGGCAACGTGGCCGTCGTGCGGGCATTGCTGGCGGACTGGCATCCGCAACTGGACCGCACCCGCAGCTTTGCCTGGCTCAACGCGAGCCTGTACATCGGCTGGCTGGTGGGCCCCTTGCTGGGCGGGCTGACGCTGCCGCTGGGCGAGGCCGTCCCGTTCATGGTGTCCGCGGCGATCCTGGTGCCTTGCCTGGCCCTGCTGCTCAACAGCCTGCCGGATGACCGGCCCCAGCGAGCGACCGCAGCCGCGTCCACCCAGCCACCAGCGCAGGAATCCCTGCTGAGGGCCATGCGACGCCAGCAGTCGCTGGGTCTGCTCTCGGACCCGGTGCTGCGCCACCTCGCCGCCTTGCAGATGGCCTACACCCTGGGCGTGAATGCGCTGTATGAATTCGCGCCCTTGTGGATGGTGCAGCAGGCGGGCCTGGACAGCCGCGGCATCGCGCTGGTCACCGCCATCCAGTGCGGTGCGATGACGGCGGCCAGCATGCTGGCGGCACGCATCGGCTCCGGGCGCACGCCGCTGCGCAGGGCAGCGCGTTTTGCCGTGGTCGCGTCCATCGGCCTGCTGGCCCTGAGCCTGGCGCCGTCCTGGATGGGTCTGGCGCTGATTCCGCTGCTGGGCGTGCCGCTGTCGTTCTACAACGCGTTGATGCCGGCCTGGATGTCCGAGCGGTTCGCCGCGTACGGGCAGGGCCGGGTGATGGGCTTGCTGACCACGGTCTTCTGTCTGTCCAACACCCTGATTGCCCTGATCGGCGGCGGGCTGGGCATGTGGTCCGCGCGGTGGATCATGCTGCTGGGCGGCTGCACCTGCCTGCTGGCCGCGCTGGGTTTCATCCGCTTTGCGAGGACGCATTCATGACGACCGAACTGCCCACCGGCAACGAGGACCGGCTGCTGTTCGAGCTCAAGAGCCGTGGACCTCAGGCGGCGGCGACGCTGGCGGCCGCGCTGGCCATCACGCCGATGGGCGCGCACAAGCTGCTGGCTCGGCTGGAGGCGATGGGGCTGGTGGACGCCCGCGAGGACACCCGCAAAGACACCCGCGACAGCAGCGGCGACGGGGCCCAGGCTGCCCGTGTCGGGCGACCGCGCCGGCTCTGGGCCTTGACCGCCGCGGGTCATGGACGCTTCCCGGATCGCCATGCCGACCTCACGCTGCAGTTGATCCAGCAAGCCCGGGTGCTGTTCGGGGACGCGGGCCTGGACCAGCTCATCACCGCCCGGGAACAGGACAGTGAGCGGCGTTATGCCGCCGCCCTGTCGCGCAGCCAGAGCCTGGCCGAGCGGGTGCGCGAACTGGCCCGCCTGCGGTCGGAGGAGGGCTACATGGCCCGCGCCGAGCGGGCCGGGCGTGACTGGCTGCTGGTGGAGGACCATTGCCCCATCTGCGCGGCGGCGACGCACTGCCAGGGCTTCTGTCGCTCGGAACTCGCGCTGTTCCAACGCTGCCTGGGGCCCGGGGTGAGCGTGGAGCGGTCTGAGCATCTGCTGGCGGGGGCGCGGCGCTGTGTGTACCGAATCGCCGCGGTCAAGGACGCGGTGCTACCCGCCAATGGCGGTTCCGCCGACCCGGCGAGCTTGGCCGGCTGAGCCGGCTCAGTCGGCCCCATCGCCCCCGCCCGGTCCATCGGTCCAATCGGTGCTGGCGGTCCAGCTCCGCTTCAGGACACGATATAGGCCGCAGCCCCGGTCGCCAGCAGGCGGCCTTGCTCATCGGTGAACGCCATGCGGATGTTGGCCACGCGGCTGCCCAGTCGCAGGATCTCGGCCTCGGCGCGGAACAAGTCCCCGATGGCCGGCCGCAGATAGTCCACCCGCAGGTCGATGGTGCCCAGCTTGCCAAAGCGTTCCAGGCGCCGGTCCGGCGCTTCGTCGCGGTGCCGGGCGCTGATGGCCGCCATCGCGGCCAGCCCGCCCAGCGCATCCAGCGTGGCGCTGATGACGCCGCCATGCATGCGCTGATGGGCGTAGTGGCCAATCAGCTCCGGCCGCATCCGCAGATGGGCCCGGGCGGTGGTCTCGGTCAGCGCCTCCACTTTCAGGCCGAGCACCTGGTTGAAGCGGATGAATTCTTCGAAGATCTCGCACAGCTTTCGGGTGAACGCCGGTTCAAAGGGACTGATGACTTCGCTCATGCGGTCCACCATACCGCAGCCCGTGCACGCCCCATCCTAGCGACAGCCCTGAGGGGGTGACGCCTGGGAGACACCGCCGGCCCTGTGTGCACGCGGCACAATGCCGGTCATGAATGCGCCGTCCACTCCCTCTGTTGAACCCCGGTCGGAAGGTTTTGACCGGGTGCGTGCCGCCCTGCGCGAGCGGGACCATGCCCATGAGCCGCTCTGGCTGACCACCTCGGCTCGCAGCGCCCAGGAAGCGGCCGATGCGCTGGGCGTGTCGCTGGGCCAGATTGCCAAGAGTGTGGTGTTCCGCTGCAAGGCGGACGACACGGCGGTGCTGGTGATCGCCGCCGGAGACCGTCGGGTGGACGAGCGCAAGCTGCAGGTCTACACCGGGCCGCTGGGGCGCGCTGATGCGGATTTCGTCAAGGCGCGGACGGGCTTCTCGATCGGGGGCGTGTCTCCGCTGGGCTTCGCGCCCGCCGACGCAGGTGCCGGGCCGCGTCTGTTCATCGACGACAGCCTGTTCCGGTTCGATGTCATCTGGGCCGCGGCGGGCCATCCCAACGGCGTGTTCCAGATGACGCCGCAGCAGTTGGTCGGCCTGACCGGCGCACCGGTGATCGAGGTGATGCAGTCATGAGCGACGCTGGCGCCCCGATCCCTGTCTCGACTCCGATCTTGACGACGGTCCCACGCACGCCGGAAGGCCGCGTGGCCTCACCCTGCATCAACATCTGCCGGATGCACGCACCGACCGGCCTGTGCGAGGGCTGCGCCCGCACGATCACCGAAATCGCCGGCTGGGGCCAGGCGGGAGATGCCGAGCGCATCCGCATCCTGGCGCTGCTGCCGGAGCGGCGCAGCCTGCTGAAAACCCACGGAGTGCTGCCGTGACCTCGCTGGATTTCTACTTCGACCCGATCTCTCCCTACGCCGCGCTGGCCTTCGAGCAACTGCCGCAGACGCTGGCCGGACGGAGCGTGGCGGTGCGTTACATCCCCATCTTCCTGGGCGCGGTGTTGAAGGCCCATGACAACAAGGGCCCGGCCGAGGTGCTCCACAAACGGGACTGGGTTTATCGGCAGGTGCTGTGGCAGAGCCACCGCCTGCAGATTCCGCTGACCTTGCCGGCCACCCACCCCTTTAATCCGCTGGCGCTGTTGCGCCTGCTGTGGAGCACGGCCGAGCCGGGCCGCACGCCGTCTCGCTATGCCGTGGAGACGGTCCTGCGCCATGTGTGGCAAGGCGGCGAGGAGGCCACCGACCTGGACCGCCTTCAGCGTCTCACACAAGCCCTGGCCCCGGTGCAGGACCCGGCCGGCGACGCGGTGAAGGCCGCGCTGCGAGAGGCGACCGACGCCGCAGTGGCCCGCGGCGTATTTGGCGTGCCGACCATCGGCGTGGGGGAGCGCCTCTTCTGGGGCCTGGACGCGCTGGAGATGGTGCGTGCCTGCGTGGACGGGGACCCTTGGTTCGACGGCCCGGACTGGCACCGCGCCCAGTCCTTGCCGTCCGCACTGCCGCGCCGCGCACCCTGACAGACGCAGGCTAGGACATACCCTTTGCTGCACTGCACAGGGTGGCCAAATTCCGCATCAAGAAATGACAGCTCAGGGTTGGGCCCAGTTTTGTCAGCCAGCGGAAAGCATCGCGTCAGACAGAGGTCAGAGGGCCCCTTGATAGTCGCAGCTCAAGAATCCCCGGTCGGAGATTCTGGGTGACAACGAGGAGACAACCCCATGGCAACTGCAAGTGCAGTCAGCACCAGCGCGCCGATGACCAAAGAGGAGAAGAAAGTCATCTTCGCCTCGTCACTGGGCACGGTATTCGAGTGGTACGACTTCTATCTCTACGGTTCCCTGGCCGCCATCATCGGCAAGCAGTTCTTCACAGGGCTGGACCCCACGGCGCAGTTCATTGCGTCGCTGATGGCCTTTGCGGCGGGCTTCATCGTGCGTCCGTTCGGCGCGCTGGTGTTCGGCCGGCTGGGCGACATGATCGGTCGCAAGTACACCTTCCTCGTGACCATCCTGATCATGGGCCTGTCCACCTTCATCGTGGGCGTGCTGCCGACCTATGACACCATCGGCCCGGCCGCGGCGGTCATCCTCGTCGGCCTGCGTCTGCTGCAGGGCCTGGCCCTGGGCGGTGAGTACGGCGGTGCCGCCACCTATGTGGCCGAGCATGCGCCGCATGGCAAGCGCGGCGCGTACACGTCCTGGATCCAGACCACGGCCACGCTGGGTCTGTTCCTGTCGCTGATCGTCATTCTGTCCACCCGCACCCTGCTGGGTGAGGCCACCTTCGCCGCCTGGGGATGGCGCATTCCCTTCGTGGTGTCCATCCTGCTGCTGGGCATCAGCGTCTGGATCCGCCTGTCGATGAATGAATCGCCGGCCTTCCAGAAGATGAAGTCCGAAGGCAAGACCTCCAAGGCTCCGCTGTCCGAATCCTTCGGCCAATGGAAGAACCTGAAGATCGTGCTGCTGGCGCTGTTCGGCCTGGTGGCCGGTCAGGGCGTCGTCGGGTACACGGGTCAGTTCTACGCGCTCTTCTTCATGACCAGCGTGCTGAAGGTGGAAGCCGCGTCGGCCAACATCATGGTGGCGGTGGCGCTGCTGATTGGCACGCCGTTCTTCGTGATCTTCGGCACCCTGTCGGACAAGATCGGCCGCAAGCCCATCATCATGGCGGGTCTGCTGCTGGCCATCCTGACCTACTTCCCGCTGTTCAAGGCCCTGACCAACGCCGCCAACCCGGACCTGGCCCGTGCCCAGGCCACGGCGCAGATCACGCTGACGACCGACCTGAACCAGTGCTCCTTCCAAGGCAGCCCTGTGGCGCGTGACGTGGACTTCACCACACCCTGCGACATCGCCAAGCGCGCATTGGCGCAGGCCGCCGCCACTTACGAGACGGTGGCCGGTGGTACTGCAGGCGCCGGTCAGGTGAAGGTGGGTGACCGCGTCATCGAAGTGCCGACGGCCACGCTGACCGCGGGCGGCCACAAGTTCGACGAGGACAGCGCCAAGAAGATTGCCGCGTTCAAGAAAGAACTGGGCGATGCGATGAAGGCGGCCGGTTATCCGACCAAGGCGGACCCGGCCAAGGTCAACACCGCGCTGACGGTGGCCATCCTGACGCTGCTGGTGCTGTATGTGACGATGGTCTACGGCCCCATCGCCGCCATGCTGGTGGAGCTGTTCCCCACCCGCATCCGCTACACCTCCATGAGCCTGCCGTACCACATCGGCAACGGCTGGTTCGGCGGCCTGCTGCCGTCCATCAGCTTCGCGATGGTGGCGCAGAACGGCAACATCTATCACGGGCTCTGGTACCCGATCGGCATCGCTGCGCTCACCCTGGTGATCGGCCTGCTGTTCGTGCGTGAGACCAAGGATGTGGACATCTACGCCCGTGACTGAGATCGCTGCTTGAAGCGATGACAGATGCAACGGCCCTCCGGGGCCGTTGTTCTTTTCCGGTGGGCTGAGCGCGTGGCCGCGTGCGCGCCCTCAGCCTCGTGTCAGCCAAGCCCCCAAGAATGCAGCTATTCCTCTTCAGCATTCAGGAGACATAGACTCATGTGGAAACTCGTCCTTGGCTTCATCGTTTTCGCCGGCCTGGCGCTGTTTGTGTTGATGCGCAGCGGCGGCAACATCGACATGTCGGGCGAAAAGCATGACGTCACCGGAGGCCATTCGGACACGGCGGCCAGCGCCGCGCCGCTGAGCCCCTCAGCGTCTGAAGCTGCATCTGCGGCGATGGCTGCAGCCTCTGCGGCACTGCCGGCCGCATCGGGCGCTTCGCAGTAAGCGCGCACTGGGGCGGCGCCCCCGGCTGCCGCCCGCTACTCGCTACTTGCTACTCGCTACTTGCTACTCGCTACTCGCTACTCGCGACCCGCTACCGCCCCAGCGTCCGCACGATCAGCGCGCCATACCTTGAGCGCGTCATTCCCTGAGCGAGTCATCCCCTTGCGCCCGCAGCGGCGCCTGCACCGGCAGCCGCATCACCATCTGCGTGCCTTCGCCCGGTGAGCTCATCACCTCGATCTGCCCGCCCAGCACATTCGTCACGATGTTGTGCACGATGTGCATGCCCAGCCCCGAGCCGCCCTTGCCAAGCTTGGTGGTGAAGAACGGATCAAAAATCCGGCGCACGACCGACGCATCCATGCCCCGCCCGTCGTCCTCCACCCGCAGCTCCACCTCGCGCTCGTCGATCCGGCGGCACTTGACCATCACCTGCCCGCGCTCGCAGCCCTCGAAGGCATGCACCAGCGTGTTCATCAGCAGATTGGTCAGCACCTGCCCCAGCGCCCCGGGGAAGCTGCTCATCTGCAGCGCCGGCGCCAGCTCCGTGCGGATGCGGTAGGGCGTGTGCTTGAAGCTGGGCTCCACCATCACCAGCACATCCTCCACCACCTGGCTCAGTTCGAACTCCCGGCGGGTGTCGCTGGTCTGGTCGATGGCCACCTGCTTGAAGTCCCGCACCAGGTCCGCCGCCTTCTGCACATTCCGGTGCAGGATGTCCTGACCCCGGCGGGTGTCCTTCACCAGTTCTTCCAGCTGGCTGCGACGCATCGGCGTGTTGTCGGTGAGCATGCGGTCCAGCTTGTTCCAGCGGTCTTCCAGCGCGGACACCACCGTCAACGCATTGCCCAGCGGCGTGTTGAGCTCATGCGCCACACCGGCCACCAGCCGTCCCAGCGAGGCCAGCTTTTCCGACTCCACCAGTTCCCGTTGCGCCGTCTTCAGGTTCGCCAGCGCCTGGGTGACCTCGGCATTGGCCTGGGTCAATTCATAGGTGCGCTGCGCGACCTGATCTTCCAGCGTGCTGGCGTGTTCGCGCAAGTCATCAAAGGCCTTGAGCAGCGCCAGCCGCATGCGCTCCATCGCCTTGCCCACGCGCGCCAGTTCATCCTCGCCGCCGAGCTCCAGCGGCTTGTCCAACTGGCCCGCTGCCAGTTCATCGGCGGCCTGCGACAGGCGCGCCATCGGATGCAGCACCCGGCGCTGCAGCACCACCAGGATCAGGCCCAGCGACAGCGTCAAGGTCAGCAGGCTGCGCCACAGCATGCTCCACAGCTCCAGCCGCTTGCGGGCCATCAGCGGCTCGGCGCTCATCACCACCGTCAGCTTCGCGATCTCGCGACCATCTCGCAGCACGGGACGGGTTTCGCTGAGCGTCAGCCGTGGGTCCCCGCCGGCCCGATGAAACTCCACGAAGGCCTGCTGCGCCGCAATCTCGGTGACGGACACGGAGACGAATCGCGGGTCGTCCACCTGCGCCTTGACCATCGGTTCCGCCAGATCCGGCGACACCTGCCAGATCGGCTCCGCCAGGGATAGCGCCAGCACCTCTGTCGCCCGGTTCAGGTCCCGGCGCAGATCGTCCATGACGGTCTGCCGGCTGAGCTGCTGTTCATAGAGCAGCACGGCCCCGGTGGGCAACAGCAGCCCGACCAGCAGGGCCAGCATCACGGCATTGCGCAGCGAGCTTCGGATCAGGGTCACGGCAGCCTTCCTTCCCGGACGGGGGGATACGCCCGATTATGACGAAGCAGGCACGGCGCGCTCATGCCGCGAAACGCTCATCCGAGGGCAGCACCGTCACCCGGTTGCGACCTTCTGCACGGGAAGCCAGCAAGGCTTCGTGGGCGCGCAGCAGGAAACGCTGGGCCGGCTCGTCCCGGCCCAGTTGCGTCACGCCTACCGACAGGCTGACTCGGTGGGCCGCATCCAGTCCCACCTGTCCCGCGCCATGGCGCCATTGCTCCGCCAGCAGATGGGCTTCATGCAGACCGGCACCGGGCATCAGCAGGGCAAAGGCATGCTCCTCCAGCCGCACCGCCACATGGTGACTCTGGGCGACGCTGCGGACCACCTTGGCCACCTGGTGCACCACGTCCGCCAGCTGGTGCTCGTCCAGGCTCTGGCGCAACTGATGGAAGTTGTCGATGTCGCCCAGCACCAGGCAGGGCGCCACCGGCGTGCCGGCGTCGGGGCTGCGCAGGCAGCCAGCCAGGGCCTTCTCGAACGCGCGCTTGTTGCCCAGGCCGGTGAGCGGGTCCAGCAACGCCTCATTGCGGACCCGTTGCACCTCCTGCCGCAGTCGGGCCACTTCCTGCCGCGTCAGCTCCAGGCGGGCCTGCAGGCTGCTGACCGCTGCCTGCATGTCCTGCGTGCCTTGCACGGCGGCGGCCAGCACCTGGGTGTGCTGGCCGGGCCCGGCCTGGGCCAGGGCCCTTTGCCAATGGGCCAGCGCCCGGGCGTAATGGTGAATCTGGTGGCTGGCCTGGTCGGTGCACTCGGACACGCCGCCCAGCGCCTGCCCGACCTCCCGGGACAGATGCACCGCCCGGTCTTCGTCCAGCTCGGCAATGTGGCGCTGGTACAGCGACCAGGTCTGCGCCTCATCCAGGCAGCGGCCGTCCTCGGTCAAGGCCAGCAGCTCGCGGCTCAGCGCCGCATTCATGCTCACCACATGCTCATACCAGACCGCATAACTCACCGGATGCAAGGCCGCCCGCTGGCGCGACATCAACGGCAATGCAGCCCGCAGCGCCTTGGCACTTTCGGCGATGTTCTCCGAATACCTCATCACTGAGTCCCTCTCTCGCAGAGGATGCCGTCCTGGCCCTCTGGGCCGGCGGCTCCCATCATTCTTGTTGGCCGGCCTCTCCGGAGGTGCTCGGGTCCTGCTGCCGAGCGGTACTGGGCCGGTCTGGGAATGATCGACCTTGTAACCAATCGTCTTGAGGTCAATTTGCGGTGCCCGCGCAGCGCTTCGTAACAAGCGTGGAGAATTCACGCGGGATGGGACAGGGCAGGGGACAGGCGGCGGATGGGTTTTCGCCACAGTCCGGTCTGCTCGGTCTGCGCCCAGCGGCGTAGCCCGTGCCCAGCAAGTTTGTCGAGGCTCCGGGATACTGAGGCGCAACACTAGCAGGAGAACAAGATGGATTTGGGACTGTCGGGCCGCTGGGCCCTGGTGTGTGCGGCCTCCAAGGGCCTGGGCGCGGGATGTGCCGAGGCGCTGGTGGCCGAAGGCGTCCACGTGGTGATCACCGCCCGCGGGGAAGAGGCGCTGCAGGCGCAGGCGTCGCGATTGCGCGGCCTCAATCCCCAGGTGCAGGTGGTGGCCGTGGTGGGTGACATCACGACGGAAGCGGGACGCGCCAGCGCGCTGGCGGCCTGTCCGCAGGTGGACATCCTGGTCAACAACGCCGGCGGCCCGCCTCCTGGCGATTTTCGCCAGTGGGGCCGCGAGCAATGGCTGGCCGCGCTGGACGCCAACATGCTCACGCCCATCGAGCTGATCAAGGCGACGGTCGATGGCATGGCGGAGCGAGGCTTTGGCCGCATCGTCAACATCACCTCTGGCGCGGTGAAAGCGCCGATCGACGTGCTGGGCCTGTCCAACGGCGCCCGCAGCGGTCTGACCGGCTTTGTCGCCGGCCTGGCCCGCCAGCCGCAACTGGCCAGCCGCAATGTGACGCTCAACAACCTGCTGCCCGGTGCGTTCGACACGGAACGTCTGCAAAAAACCCTAGCCGCCGGCGCCGAGAAGTCCGGCCGTCCGCTGGACCAGGTGCGGGACCAACGCGCCGCCGGCATTCCTGCCCGCCGCTTTGGCAGCGCGGCGGAGTTCGGCGCCCTCTGCGCCATGCTGTGCAGCGCCCATGCCGGCTACCTGACCGGTCAGAACATCCTGCTGGACGGCGGCGCCTACCCCGGCACTTTCTGATGTCCCGAACCTCCCCGAACCTCTGATTCCACCCTCATTCGAAGGAGACACCCATGAGCGAACGTGCAGTCCGTCTGAGCCAGGCCGGCGGTCCCGAAGTCATGCAGCTACAGACGGTGGAGGTCGGGGATCCGGGGCCCGGCGAGATTCGCATCCGCCAGAAGGCCGCTGGCCTGAACTACATCGACATCTACCAGCGCAGCGGCGTCTACAACATCCCGATGCCGTCGGGCCTGGGCCTGGAGGGCGCGGGCGTCGTGGAAGCGGTGGGGGAGGGCGTGACCCATCTGCAGGTGGGCGACCGGGTGGCCTACGCCAGCCAGCCGATTGGCGCCTACGCCACGGCGCGTGTCATGCCGGCGCGCTGCGTGGTGCGTTTGCCTGACAGCCTGAGCTTCGAGCAGGGCGCGGCCATGATGCTCAAGGGCCTGACGGTGCAGTACCTGCTGCGCAAGACGCTGCCGCAAGGCGGCCTGCAGGCTGGGGACCATGTCCTGTTTCATGCGGCGGCGGGTGGCGTCGGACTGATTGCCTGCCAATGGGCCAAGGCGCTGGGACTGCGGCTGATCGCCACCGCCGGCAGCGATGCCAAGTGCCAGCTGGCGCTGCAGCATGGCGCCGAGGTGGCCATCAACTACCAGCGCGAAAATTTCGCCGACCGGGTCAAGGAGATCACGGGTGGCGAGGGCGTGAAGGTGGTGTATGACTCGGTGGGCGCCAGCACCTTCGAGGGTTCGCTGGCCTGCCTGCGCAACTTCGGCCTGATGGTCAGCTTCGGCAATGCGTCGGGCATCGTGCCGCCGGTGCCCACCAGCGCACTGGCGGGCAAGGGCCTCTACCTGACCCGGCCGTCCCTGTTCACCCACCTGAGTTCACGCGAAGCCACGCAGGCGATGGCGGACGATCTGTTCGGGGTCGTCGCCAGCGGCCACGTGAAGATCGAGGTGGAAAAGCAGTACCCGCTGGAAGCGGTGCAGCAGGCCCATCGCGACATGGAAAGCCGCAGCACGACCGGCGCGAGTGTGTTGCGGCTGGATTGACGCGCAGGCTTCGCCAAAGCCGTGCTGCGCGGCTTTTCGGAGAAAGCCAATCTTCGAGGGTTGTGGTGCTGCTAGACCAGCGCGCCTCCGGCGAGTTTGAATCGTCTGGCGTGGCGGTGGACCACATGGTTCAGATACAGGTTCCTGCCGCCGTCCTCAGGCCCGGACTGCATGGCACGCCGCGCCGGCATCGCGACCTCGTCGAATTGCTGCAACCATCGGGCCCTGAAGTCGCTCACATCCGCCTGGCGGCCATCCACCATGGTCATGGGGGCGCCCAGCCCTTGCAGGCCCGTCAGCGTTCTCACGCGATAGGTCTGACCCCGATGGTGGACATCGACCTCCGGCTCCATGCCAGCCACGATGGCTCGGGCGACCTTGATGAAGAGGGTCGATTGGCTGTAGCGAAGGGACTGCGGTGAGGGCAGGAACTGATCAACGATCGGGTCCTGTGAAGGGTCCTTATGCTCGGCCTTGGAGATGATGAGGCAGTCATGGAGCAACTGGTGGGCATTCTTCTTCAAGAGCTCCTTCAGCAGACTGATGGCCAGGGAACCGCAAGAGTTCGAATCCGTTTGGGCAGCCACTTCCTTCTTTGGTTCCAGAATAAAACTGGAGAGATTGGTTTCTGCGTAGCGCAGTGAAGGGCATATCGCCGCAGCGCCGTATATTTCCGGCTCGTCACGCGCGATGCCGATCACGAGCTTCTGGGTAATGATGAACCCGGCCATATGACTTGGCCCCGTCGTCACGCCGGTCACGCGCTTCTCCAAAGACGGACGCAGGAAGGCGATGGGGGCGACGGCTTGCGGCATCAGGTCGATGATGGTTTGAGCGGCCTGCCCCAGCGCCAGGCCCACCGTTTGTGACTTGATGGTCAGTTGGCGGAGCGCATTCGAGATCTCCGTCTCGTCACCCTGCAGATCCTTGGTTTCCTCTTGCAGCCACTCCCGCTGCGCCTGCTGGAGTATTGGGTTGTCGTCGCCGCCGTTGATCCGGATGTCGATGCCATGCTGGATCTTGTAGTCCTTGGCGATCTGGCGGTACACCTCCACGGAGAGCGTCATGGGTCTGGGAACGACCGCTCGCGCCATGAACGCTGCCTTGTGAGGGCTGATGGGGCGGGTGCCATCGCTACGCTCAGTGCGGTCGCCGCAGCGGGTATCGAGTCCCAGGTCGGCCTTGGCGCCAGGGGCAGGTGGCGGAGCCTCGGCGCTTCCGTGCGCTGGCTCATCGGGTGCGTCGGCCAGATCGGCTTGATCAAGCCCCCCGGCACTCCGGTCTGAAACTCTCATCAGCAGGCATCCACTGTGGGTCGGTTGGAAGTCCCCTCTCGGCCCCCACACGATGGAAGGCACGAGGCGTTGGATCCCAGATAGTGGAAACGCTGGCGCTCCAGTTCAGCAGGGGGGCGAGGCGCAGCGTTTTGGCCGCAGGTGGACGGAGGGCGGAGCGGGCCCAGCCCTCACGAAGCCGCCGCCGTGCGGCAGCCCGTGCCGGATCAGGCCGTCTGCTGACGCCCGATGGCCGGCGGCAGATCGTCGAAGTCGGCCGCGACGGTGTCCGCCGACAGCGGGTCTTCCACTGCCGACGGCGGCGTGCTGATGCGGGTGATGCCCACGGTGGACGGCAATTCGTCCAGCCCCGCCGGCACGGTGGGGGCCAGGCCGTCGATGTCGGTGTCCTCGTCCTGGTCTTCGACCGGCAGGTCCACGGTTTCGGTGCGCAGCACTTCGTCCAGCACCACCGGCTGGGCCAGCCGCACTTCAAAGCTGAAGCAGGAACCGGACCCCACCTGGCTTTCCACCTTCACCTCACCGCCCATCAGCTCCACCAGACGCTTGACGATGGTCAGGCCCAGCCCGGTGCCGCCGTAGCGACGGGTGATGCTGCCATCGGCCTGGGTGAAGGGGCTGAAGATCTGGGCGATCTGCTCCGGCGTCATGCCGATGCCGGTGTCGTGCACGGCGATGCGCAGGCGCAGCGGGCCGCCGATGTTGTCCTCGCTGGAGGCGGCGCGTTCGATCTCCACGCGCACTTCGCCCTTCTCGGTGAACTTCAGAGCGTTGCCCACCAGGTTCACCAGGATCTGGCGCAGTCGCAGCGCATCCCCCAGCAGATGCTGAGGCACGCCCGGCTGCACGCGGGCATGCAGCTGCAGGCCCTTTTCATGTGCCTGCAGCAGCAGCGGATGCAGGGCTTCACGCAGGCAGTCGTGCAGGCTGAAGGGCGCCTGGTCGATGATGACCCGGCCGGCCTCGATCTTGGCGATGTCCAGCAGGTCGTTGATGATGACCATCAATCCCTTGGCGGAACTGTGGGCCAGCTCGATGAACTTGCGCTGGCGCTCGTTCAGCTCGGTCTGCAGCACCAGCTCGGTCAGGCCCAGCACGCCGTTCATCGGGGTGCGGATCTCATGGCTCATGTTGGCCAGGAAGGAACTCTTGGCCTGGCTCGCCGCTTCAGCCGCTTCACGCGCTGCTTCCAGTTGGGCCTGGGTGGCCTTGAAGTCGCCGATGTCGCGCGCATTGAGCTGCAACACCACGTCGCCGCTCACCGGGTCGCGCATCGGGCGGGCGTCCACCGCATGCCAGCGGCGGCCATTGGCCGTGTGCAGCTCCAGCTCGGCCCCGAAGGTCTGCCCCGCACGCACCTGCGCGACGATGCGCTTGGCCAGGTCCGGATCGGGGAACATGGCGCTGAAGTCGGTCGCGCCGATGGTCTTGCGCAGGCCGTTGAAGCACATGGCGGCGGCGGGGTTGCGCATCAGCACGCTGCCGTCGCGCAGCGAGAACACGGCGATGCGCACGGAGGTGTGCTGCAGCGCCTCCACCCCGCGCAGCAGGCTCTTGTCCACGCCGCTGACCAGCGAGTCGGCGGCAAACAGCATCACCTGGCGCTTGTCGGGCGTGCGGATGCCGCGGGAGACCAGCATCACCGTGGTGGGCTGGCCTTTGGGATAGAGGGTCCACTGCTCCCGCACCACCTTGTTCTGGGCATGGTCGGCGGCATTGACGGCCAGACGCTGCACCACGGCCGCGCTGGTGTCGGTGAGATCGCGGGAGAGGAATTCTTCGGCGCTGTCGGCGCGCCAGAACTGCAGGGCAGCGGCATTGGCCCAAAGGTTGCGTTGCCGTTCCTGGTCATAGACCCACATCGGCACATCGAGCCAGTCGTAGTGGGTCAGACAGGAGAAATCGAGCATGGGAGCGGTGGGGTCGTGGCCGCGTGGTTACATTCGGACGCAGGCATTGTCGCCGCGCGGGCGTGCCTGCGCATCCGGCGTGATGCCTATTCCGTCACGGGGCTGCTTCCGCTGTGGATGAGCGTGGCAAACAACGCGACGAGCGTCACGGTGACGCGTCTGGGCGGCGCTGCGGCCCCTGGCGGCAATCGCCCCGAACCCCGTCAGGATCGCCCGTTCCTGCCCTGGTTATCGATATGACAGCGCGTTTTTAGCGTCTCTGTCACAACGGGCTCCCGGCCCGTCTCAGTTGCGTTTCACCCGCCGCAGCTCGTCCCACACCAGCAGCACGGCGCCGACGGTGATGGCGCTGTCCGCCACGTTGAAGGACGGGTAGTACCACTGGTTCCAATGGAACTGCAGGAAGTCCACCACATAGCCATGCAGCAGGCGGTCGACCACGTTGCCGACGGCACCGCCCAGGATCAGGCTCAGCGCGGTCGCAAACAGGGTCTGGTGGCCATGACGGCGCAGCAGCCAGATGATGAAGACCGTCGCGGCCACGCCCAGGCCGACGAAGAACCAGCGCTGCCAGCCCGAGGCGCCGGCCAGGAAGCTGAAGGCCGCGCCGGTGTTGTGGGCCCGCACCAGGTTGAAGAAGCTGGTGACGTAGCGGCTGTCCCCGTACTGGAAGCTGTTGAGGATCAGCACCTTGGTGAACTGGTCCGCGATGATGATCAGCAGGGCCAGGCCCAGCCATTGGATCAGCCGGGCGGAGGAGGGGGCAGCAGACGAGGACTTGGCCATGTGGGGGGACGCACGCGGATCAAACCCGCAACTGTACCGCCAGCGCGGTCCTGGCCAGCCGCTACAGTGCGACTGCCATGAGACTGCGCCTGAAAATCCTGCTGCTTGCCATCCTGCCCCTGGTGGCGTCGCTGCTCCTGATCGCGGTGGCCGTCCGCCAGCAGGAGCGACAACTGCTCGCCCAGGAGCATGCGGCCATGGAGCGCACCTACATGGATGCCCGCCGCGACGAACTGCGCCACTATGTGGAGCTGGCCGTCAGCACGCTGCAGCCGCTGTATGCCCATGCCGGCAGTCCGGAGCAGGTGGAAGCGGACAAGCGCGAGGCGCTGCGCCTGCTCTCCGCGCTGGACTACGGCGAGGATGGCTACTTCTTTGTCTATGACCTGCAGGGCCGGGTGCTGATGCATTCCCGCCAGCCGGACCTGATCGGCCGCAATCTCTGGGAGCTGCGCGACCCGCTGGGCCGACCGACCATCCAGCAACTGATCGGGCAGGCCCGCGCGGGCGGCGGTTATGTCGAATACCTGTGGCGCAAGCCGTCGTCCAGGGACATGGCGCCCAAGCTCGGTTACGTGGTGGCCATGGACCGCTGGAACTGGATGGTGGGCACGGGCCTGTATCTGGACGGCATGCGGGCCACGCTGCAACAGCTGGACCGGGAGGCGCAGGCCAACATCGCCCAGACCATGTGGTGGATTGCCGCCATCGCCGTCTTTGGCGTTGCACTGATCAGCGCCAGTGCGCTGGCCCTGAACCTCAGCGAGCATCGCGTGGCCGAAGCCAAGTTGCGGGCGCTGGCGCATCAGGTGGTGCGTTCGCAGGAAGACGAGCGGGCGCACCTGTCCCGGGAACTGCATGACGGGGTGAGCCAGACGCTGGTCTCGACCAAGCTGCTGATCGAATCCGTGCAGCAGAGCGGGGACACGATGCTGCTGCCCCGCGCGCTGGAGCGGCTCAACCACAGCCTGGTGGAAGTGCGGCGGCTGTCGCATCACCTGCGGCCGGCGCTGCTGGACACGCTGGGCCTGGCTGCGGCGCTGGCGCATCTGGCGCGTGAGCTGGATGAAGCCGGCCCGCCGCAGGTGGACCTGCATGTGGCCGGCACGGCGCGGGAACTGCCCGAGCTGCTGAACACCGTGCTGTTCCGGGTGGCGCAGGAAGCGCTGACCAACGTGGTCAAGCATGCGGCTGCAACCCGGGTGGACATGACCCTGGACTTCGCGCCCGAGTCCGACCGGTCCGATGCCGGCGGCGTGCTGCTGCGCATCCAGGACAACGGCGCGGGCTTTGATCCTGACGCGGCCGAGCAGGGCGACCCGCGGCGAGGCATCGGCCTGCGCAACATGCGCGAGCGCATGGCGTCGGTGGGCGGCGCGCTGGAGCTGCAATCGAGCCCCGGCCACGGCACCCAGCTGGAGGCCTTCGTGGGCGAGGCCGCCATCCGTCGTCTGGCGCGAGAGAATCCGGCCTCATGAACGCCCAGACTTCGGTTCCAGACTCGTCGGCCCCAGCCGGCCCGGTGCGCATCCTGCTGGTGGACGACCATCCGCTGGTGCGCGAGGGCGTGCGCTCGCGGCTGCAGGGGGAAGCGCGGTATCTGGTGGTGGGGGAGGCCGGGTCGGCGGAAGAGGCCATGGTGATGCTGGTGTCCACCCAGCCGCAGGTGGTGCTGCTGGATGTGGGCCTGCGCGGCCAGAGCGGCATCCAGCTGGCCCAGACCATGCTGGAGCGGCAGGCCGACCTGCGGGTGCTGATGTACAGCATGTACGACAACCCCGAATACGTGCAGCGTGCGCTGCAGGCCGGGGCGCGGGGCTATGTGCTCAAGGATGCGCCGGGCGGAGAGATCGTGGCCGCGATCGACGCGGTGGCTGCGGGCGGCACCTTCCTGAGTCCGGGCGTGTCCCGACGCATGTTCCGCAACCAGCAGCCGCGGCCGCTGCTGTCGCCGCGGGAGAGCGAGATCCTCACCGCGCTGGGACGGGGCGAATCCAGCAAGCAGATCGCCAAGGCGCTGAACCTGTCGGTGCGCACCGTCGAGACCCACCGGCAGAACATCAAGCGCAAGCTGGAACTGGACGGGCAGGCGGACCTCATCCGCTATGCGGTCGAGCATGCGCGCGGCCTGCATCGGGACCACGACTGAGGTCCTCCTGCAACCTACCCCTTCCGGGTTATTCCCTACGTGGTCCTACGCCGTAGGACTAGTCCAAGAGACGGATGTTCCGAACCAGTCAGGCACCGAAACTGCCGCACTGGCATACAGAGTGCGCGCTCCTGCGGCCGCACCGAATAAGGAGACATCATGTCCAACTGGAGTCGCCACCTCGCCTGGGCGGGCGTGGCCGTTCTCGGGGCGGTGGCATTGGCCACCGTGGCGCTGGCGCGCGGCGAAGCCGTCAGTGCCCTTTGGGTCGTTGTGGCCGCCTTGTGCGTCTACCTCATCGGCTACCGTTACTACAGCCTGTTCCTGGCGACCAAGGTGCTGGGGCTGGACCCCACCCGCCAGACGCCGGCCTGGAAACACAACGATGGTCTGGACTACGTGCCCACCCATCGCTACGTGCTGTACGGTCACCACTTTGCCGCGATCGCGGGCGCCGGTCCGCTGGTGGGCCCGGTGCTGGCGGCTCAGATGGGCTACCTGCCCGGCCTGCTGTGGATCCTGGCCGGCGTGATCTTCGCCGGCGCGGTGCAGGACTTCATCGTGCTGTTCATCTCCACCCGTCGCGACGGCCGCTCGCTGGGCGACCTGGTGAAGCAGGAGATGGGCACGGTGCCCGGTGTGATCGCGCTGTTTGGCGCCTTCATGATCATGATCATCATCCTGGCGGTGCTGGCGCTGATCGTGGTGAAGGCCCTGGCGGATTCGCCCTGGGGCACGTTCACCGTGGCGGCGACGATTCCCGTGGCGCTGTTCATGGGCGTTTACCTGCGCTACATCCGCCCGGGCCGCATCGGCGAGGTGTCCATCATCGGCTTCGTGCTGCTGATGCTGGCCATCATGGGCGGCCAGTGGGTGCATGAGAGCCCGGCCTGGGCGCCGCTGTTCACCTACGACGGCAAGGCCCTGACCTGGATGCTGATCGGCTATGGCTTCATTGCGGCGTCCATCCCGGTGTGGCTGCTGCTGGCGCCGCGGGACTACCTGTCCACCTTCTTGAAGATCGGCACCATCATCGCGCTGGCCATCGGCATCGTCGTGGTGGCGCCGCCGCTGCAGATGCCGGCCTTCACCCGCTTTGCGGAGGGCAACGGTCCGGTCTGGGCAGGCAACCTGTTCCCCTTCCTGTTCATCACCATCGCCTGTGGCGCGGTGTCGGGCTTCCATGCGCTGATCTCTTCGGGCACCACGCCCAAGATGCTGGACAACGAGGTCAATGCCCGCTTCATCGGCTATGGCGGCATGCTGGCCGAGTCGTTCGTGGCGGTGATGGCGCTGGTGGCGGCGTCCTGCATCGAGCCGGGCGTGTACTTCGCGATGAACAGCCCGGCCGCCCTGGTGGGCAAGACGCCGGATGCGGTGGCGGCCACGCTGTCCACCTGGGGCTTCGTGATCACGCCGGAGATGTTGGTGCAAACGGCCAAGGACGTGGGTGAGAACACCATCCTGGCCCGCGCCGGTGGCGCGCCGACCCTGGCGGTGGGCATGGCCCATATCCTGCACCAGGTGGTGGGCGGCAAGGCGATGATGGCCTTCTGGTATCACTTCGCCATCCTGTTCGAGGCGCTGTTCATCCTGACGGCGGTGGATGCCGGCACGCGTGCGGGCCGCTTCATGCTGCAGGACCTGCTGGGCACCTTCGTGCCGGCCCTCAAGCGCACCGACTCGCTGCCGGCCAACCTGATCGCCACCGGTCTGTGCGTGGCGGCATGGGGCTACTTCCTCTACCAGGGCGTGGTGGATCCGCTGGGCGGCATCAACACGCTGTGGCCGCTGTTTGGCATTGCCAACCAGATGCTGGCGGCCGTGGCGCTGCTGCTGGGCACGGTGGTCCTGTACAAGATGAAGAAGGACCGTTATGCCTGGACGACCATCCTGCCGGCAGGCTGGCTGCTGATCTGCACGATGACGGCCGGCTGGCTGAAGATCTTCAGCGCGGACCCGAAGGTGGGCTTCCTGGCCCATGCCCAGAAGTATGCGGATTCGCTTGCGGCGGGGCAGGTGCTGGCACCGGCCAAGAGCCTGGAGGCGATGGAGCGGGTGATCTTCAATGACCGTCTGGATGCGGCCCTGTGCGGCGTCTTCATGTTCGTGGTGGTGAGCGTGCTGGTCTACAGCGTGAAGGCCATCCTGAAGGCGCGGGCGGAGCGCCGGCCGACGGTGCACGAAACGCCGTTCGAGCCGCTGCCGCCGGGCGCGACGGCCACGGGTCACGCCTGATCATGCTCAGGCAAGCTGCCGCGCAGTTGCTGCAGGCCGGGCGCTACATGGCGCGCGGGGTGCATCAGCAGATGGTGGGCGCCGATTACGGCGCTTACCTGGCGCATATGCAACGCACCCATCCGGACCAGCCGCCGCTGGACTATGAGGCCTTCTTTCGGCAACGGCAGGAGGCGAGGTTCAACAGTGGCACCGGGAGGTGCTGTTGAGGCGGTGCAGCGACCGCGACCAGGGAGCTGCGCAAGCGCAGCCCTCATGACAAACGGCCCCAAGGGGCCGTTTGTTATTGGAGCGGGCCCGGCTGAAGAGCGTCAGCCCGGCTCCTCAGTGGTCCACTTTGCGAATGAATCGGCCCTTACGGTCGTAGACCTCCATGTACCCGCCGTCCAGGGGATACAAGCACCTCGCTCCGTCTTCGACCGCAAGCAACACCATCACGGCAACGTTGCCCTTGTCCAGGTTGAGCCAGCGGAAGTCGCACTGCACTTTGGGCTGAGCGCAAAGCGAAGCTGCGCGCTGCCGCGTCTGGCCAAGAATCCGTTCCTGCAGTTCATTCCTTTTGTCCTTTTGCCGGGCACCGAAGCATGAGGGTGCATCTGCCAGAGCAGGTCCGGTCAGGCAGGCCACCAACAGTCCAAGGCAGGCAACACGCATTCAGGCTCTCCGTGGGACGACAACTGGACTGGAATCGAGGTCGGTGAGGCGATGGCCAACGCGGCTGATCCGCGGCGCCCCATTGTGCTTCAGTGCAAAGGGCAGGTGCCCACCGAACGTTGCATCCAGCCGGGCAAAGGCTTAGATCCAGCGTGTTTTTCTTCTTTTTGCATACGGCGCCTTTAAAACGATTATTTGCGGCATGCTTTTCTACAAAACGATTACGGTCAGCGTGTGAAGCGGAAGCGTGTCCAGCGCCCACATAGGGCCAACATCCCCTTGTTGCTCCCTCGTTGTTCCCTTTGCCGCTGACCGGACCTCACTGCCCATGCCTCAGTTCGCTGCCAACCTTTCCTGGCTGTATCCCCATCTCCCGTTCCTGGACCGCGTCGCGGCGGCTGCGCGCGACGGCTTCCGGGCCGTGGAATGCACCTTCCCCTATGACCGGCCCTTGCGCGTCCTGCAGGACCGGCTGAACGACGTGTCGATGCGTCTGGTGCTGATGAATGCACCCTGCGGCGACTGGGCCGCCGGAGAGCGAGGGCTGGCCGCCTTGCCGGACCGGGAAGCCGACTTCCGCGCCGCGCTGCAGCAGGGCGCCGACTGGGCCCATGCACTGGACTGCCCGCGTCTGCACGTCCTGGCGGGTTGCCCGGCGCCGGGCGCGGACCTCGCCACCGCCTGGGCTGTTTATGAAGAACGACTGCGCTGGGCGCTGGACGCCACCCAGGGCAGCGGCCTGACCCTGATGATCGAACCCATCAACGCGCACGACATGCCGGGCTACCTGCTCAGCGAGCAGGCCCAGGCGCACGCCGTGGTGGCGCGCATCGGTTCAGACCGGCTGAAAGTGCAGATGGATCTCTACCACTGCCAGCGCACCGAAGGCGATGTGCTGGCGCAGATCCAGAAGTGGCTGCCCACCGGTCAGGTGGGGCATTTCCAGGTGGCGGGCGTGCCGGATCGGGGCGAACCGGACCAGGGCGAACTGCCTGCCTTGGACGCCTTCGCCCTGATCGACGAGATCAGCGCGTCCACCGGTTGGTCCGGATGGATCGGCTGTGAATACCGGCCCCGGCGCGACCCTTCACAGGGCGGCACGTCGGCTGGGCTGGATTGGCTGCGTCCCTATCAGGACGCAGCCGTTTGAAGCGGCCGACCCAAGCGGCCAACCAAGGCGGCGCACTCAACCTGCTGGCTGAAGTCGCCGAATAAAGCCGACGACTAAAGCTGCGGATGAGCGCAGCCGTCTTCAAGCCACCCGACGCGTTTCCCCTTCGCCGTACAGATTGCTCTCACAACGTCCGCACAGCGTGGGATGCGCCGGGTTCACACCCACGTCCGCGCGGTAGTGCCAGCAACGCTCGCACTTCTGGTGCGTCGAAGGCGTCACCGTCACGGTGAGCGCGTCCGCCGCCACCACCGAAGCGGCCGACGTGATCAGCACGAACTTCAGATCGTCGCCCAGGCTCTGCAGCAGGGCCAGATCGTCCGCCGGCACGCCCAGCGTCACCTCGGCCTGCAGCGAAGCGCCGATGGCACCGGTGGTGCGCACGTCCTCGATGGCCTTGTTCACCGCATCCCGGATTTCATGGATGCGGTTCCACTTGGTGATCAGCTCCGTGGCCGGTGCATCAAAGCGCCAGAAGGTCTCGGTGAAGAGCGTCTCGCCCGGCTGCTTGCCGGCAAACACCTTCCACGCTTCCTCCGCGGTGAAGCTCAGGAACGGCGCCATCCAGCGCAGCATCGCATTCGTGATGTGCCACAGCGCCGTCTGCGCGGACCGCCGTGCCTGGCTGCCCGGGGCGGTGGTGTAGAGCCGGTCCTTCAGCACGTCCAGGTAGAACGCGCCCAGGTCTTCCGAGCAGTACACCTGCAGCTTGGCCACCACCGGATGGAACTCATAGCGCTGGTAGTGGGCCAGCACGTCTTCCTGGAACTGCGCCGCACGGGCCAGCGCATAACGGTCGGCCTCCAGCAACTGGTCCAGCGGCACGGCATGCTGGGCGGCATCGAAGTCCGACACGTTGGCCAGCAGGAAACGCAGCGTGTTGCGGATGCGGCGATAACCGTCCACCACCCGGTCCAGGATCTTCTTGTCGCCGGCGATGTCGCCCGAATAGTCGGACGCCGCCACCCACAGGCGGATGATTTCGGCGCCCAGCTGCTTGCTGGTCTCCTGCGGATCCACCCCGTTGCCCAGCGACTTGCTCATCTTGCGACCCTTGCTGTCCACGGTGAAGCCGTGGGTCAGCAGGCCCTTGTAGGGCGCGCGGTCGTTCAGTGCGCAAGAGATCAGCAGCGACGAGTGGAACCAGCCACGGTGCTGGTCATGGCCTTCCAGGTAGAGGTCGGCTTCCGGACCGCTTTCATGCGCCGCGCCGGCATGGCTGCCCTTGAGCACATGCTGGAAGGTGGAGCCGGAGTCGAACCACACGTCCAGGATGTCCTGGCCCTTGGTGTAGGCCTCGGCTTCCGCGCCTAGCCAGTCGGCCGGATCCAGCTTGGACCAGGCCTCCACGCCACCGGCTTCCACCAGTTGCGCGGCGCGCTCAATGAATTCCAGCGTCCTGGGATGCGGCTGGCCGGTGTCCTTGTGCAGGAAGATGGGCAGCGGCACGCCCCAGCTGCGCTGGCGCGAGATGCACCAGTCCGGTCGGCCGGCGATCATGTCGTGCAGCCGCGCGCGACCGTTCTCCGGGTAGAAGCTGGTCACATCGATGGCGTCCAGGGCCAACTGGCGCAAGGTCTTGGGCGCCTTGTCGACGGTGAAGACGCCTTCGCCTTCATCCATGCGCACGAACCACTGCGCCGCGGCGCGGTAGATCACCGGCGACTTGTGGCGCCAGCAGTGCGGATAGCTGTGGGTGATCTTGCTGTGGGCCATCAGGCGGCCGGCGTTCTGCAGCGCCTCGGCGATGACCGGGTTGGCCTTCCAGATGTGCTGGCCGCCAAACAGCGGCAGCTCGGCCTCATAGACCCCATTGCCCTGCACCGGGTTCAGGATGTCCTTGAAGGCCAGACCGTGGGCGATGCAGGAGTTGAAGTCGTCCAGGCCGTAGGCCGGCGCCGAGTGCACCACGCCCGTGCCGTCGTCGGCGGTGGCGTAGTCGGCCAGGTAGATCGGGCTCTCGCGGTCGAAACCGGGATGCACATGGGCCAGCGGATGCTTGAACTTCAGCAGCTCCAGCGCACGGCCCTGCGTCACCGCCACCACCTGGCCCTCGATGCCCCAGCGGGCCAGGCACTTCTCCACCAGCGCCTCGGCCACCACGAAGTAGCCGCGCTCGGTGTTCACCAGGGCGTAGGGCAGGTCGGGGTTGAGGTTCAGCGCCTGGTTGGCCGGGATGGTCCAGGGGGTGGTCGTCCAGATGACGGTGAAGGCGTCCTTGTCCAGCGACGGCAGGCCGAAGGCAGCCGCCAGCTTCTGCGGTTCGGCGCTCAGGAAGGCGACGTCCACGGCCGGGGACTGCTTGTCGGCATATTCGATCTCGAACTCGGCCAGCGAGGAACCGCAGTCAAAGCACCAGTACACCGGCTTGAGGCCGCGGTAGACGAAGCCGCGCTCGAACAGGCGCTTGAGCACGCGGATCTCGCCGGCCTCGTTCTTGAAGTCCATGGTGCGATAGGGATGGTCCCAGTCGCCCAGCACGCCCAGGCGCTTGAAGTCCACGCGCTGCTGGTCGATCTGCTGCGTGGCGTAGGCGCGGCTCTTGGCCTGCACCTCGTCGCGCGGCAGGCCGCGGCCGTAGGTCTTCTCGATCTGGTTCTCGATGGGCAGGCCGTGGCAGTCCCAGCCGGGGATGTAGGCCGCGTCAAAGCCTTCCAGCTGGCGCGCCTTGACGATCATGTCCTTGAGGATCTTGTTGACCGCATGGCCCATGTGGATCTGGCCATTGGCATAGGGCGGTCCGTCGTGCAGCACGAACTTGGGCTTGCCGCAGCGGGCGTCGCGCAGCTTCTTGTAGATGCCCTGGTCTTCCCATTCCTTCACCCAGCCCGGCTCGCGCTTGGGCAGGTCGCCCCGCATGGGGAAGGGGGTGTCCGGCAGGTTGAGGGTGGCCCGGTAGTCCGTGGGCGCAGCGTTGGAACCGGTGGAGGAGGCGTCGGCGGCGTCGGTCATAAAGTGGCGTGGCAATCAGGAGCGGCGCCTTGGGGCGCCGGGGATGCAGGGAAGCGCGACCGAACGGCGGTCGGCGCGCGAGCAGGGGTGAGAGCCGGGGCCCGCCGTTCCTCATGGGGCGGCGGACGCGGGCGGTTCAAATTCGGTCGCGCGTGGTCTGGCGGCGCACCGCCGCATGGGTGCTGGCCTGATCGGCAAAGTACGCACGTGCCTGACGGACGTCCTCCCAGATCGCGGCGGTGAGGGCGTCCAGACCGTTGAAACGGGCTTCGTCACGCAGTTTGTGCAGCAGTTCCACGCGGACGAGTTTACCGTAGGCCTCGGCCGGTCCCAGGCGCTCGGCCAGCGCGGCCGGCCAGTCCAGCGCATGCACCTCCAGCAGCACCCGTCCGGCGTCCTCCACCGTGGGGCGCACGCCCAGGGAGGCCACCCCGTCCAGCGGCGGCTCCTGCGGGCCTGTCAGGCCGTGCACCCGAACGGCGAAGATGCCGTGGGCCGCAGGCTTGTCATGGCCAAAGCGCAGGTTCAGGGTGCGGAAGCCGTCCTGCGCGCCGGGGCGCGATTCAGCCAGTTGGCGGCCGAGCTTCTGGCCATGGATGACATGGCCGGAGATGGAATAGGGCCGGCCCAGCAGGCGCGCCGCGCCGTCCAGGTCTCCGCGCTGCAGCGATTCCCGCACGGCCGAGCTCGACACCCGCAGTCCGTGCACCTCGTAACTCATCATGCGGGCCACATCGAAGCCCAGGCGCTGGCCGGCGGCGTCCAGGGTGGCGTAGTCGCCCTGGCGCTTGGCGCCGAAGCGGAAGTCGTCGCCCACCAGCACATACCGGGCGCCCAGGCCGTCCACCAGCACCTGCTGGATGAAGTCCTGGGCCGACAGACTGGCCAGTTGCTCGTCAAAGCGCAGCACCACCACCTGGTCCACCCCGCAGCGTTCGAGCTCGGAGAGCTTGTCGCGCAGCGTCGCGATGCGGGCCGGGGCCAGCTCGGGGCGGCCCATCTTGTGGGCGAAGAAGTCCCGGGGATGCGGCTCGAAGGTCAGCACGCAGGTCGGCAGGCCGCGGTGACGGGCCTCCGACTGCAGCAACGCCAGCATGGCCTGGTGGCCGCGATGGACGCCGTCGAAATTGCCGATGGTCAGCGCGCACTGAGGCGCGATGCCCGGATGATGGAAGCCGCGAAACACCTGCATGGGGCCCGATTATCTGCTGGCGGCGCCGACCCGGCGCGCGCAGGCGCAAGCGGGCGACCCGGCCGGGCCTCCATCAGGGCGTGGCGAGTCCCGCCAGGGGGCCGGGCGCAACGCCGGAAGGCGCCGCAGCGGATGACGGCAGATGCCGCTCCACCAGCGACAGCAGGTCCCCCATCTCGAACGGCTTGAGCAGGAAGTCGTCCATGCCGGCGCGGGTGCAGCGGTCCCGGTCATCGTTGATGGCGCTGGCGGTGAGCGCCACCACCGGCGTGCGCGGCAGGCGGCGCCGGGCCTCTTCCTCCCGCCAGGCCTGTGTGGCGCTGAAGCCGTCCATCTCCGGCATCTGGCAGTCCATCAGCACCAGGTCGAAGCGCTGGCCGCGCAACTGGTCCAGCGCCTGCCGGCCGTCTTCGGCGGTGGTGACCGCCAGCCCGCACTGCTGCAGCATGGTGGAGGCGACCAGCAGGTTGACCATGCTGTCGTCCACCAGCAGCACCCGCCCGGTGAGCTGCGGCACCTGGGTGGGCGTGGGCAGGGGGCGGGCCGCGGGCGGCTCGGCCGCCGCTCCGGCCTCGGCGGGCTGCAGCGGCAGCGAGAACTCAAACACCGACCCCACGCCGGGCGTGGAGGCGCAGCGCAGGTCACCGCCCATGGCGCGTGCCAGTTCACGGGCGATGGTCAGGCCCAGGCCGGTGCCGTCATGGCGACGCATGCGTCGCGCCACCACCTGCTCAAACGGCGCAAAGATGCGTTCGAGCTGATCCGCCGGAATGCCTTCCCCCGAATCGCGCACCGCACAGCGCAGCAGGGTGCCGGCCCGCATGTCCAGCACCGGGGAGACCTCCACGCTCACACCGCCCTGGTCGGTGAACTTGATGGCGTTGCCCACCAGGTTGTGCAGGATCTGCTGGATGCGGGAGGCATCGCCCATCACTCGCGGGGGCAGGGCGTCGCTCACCTGCCAGTCAAAACGCAGGCCCTTGGTGCGGGCGGTCTCGCCCAGCAGCCGGCAGACATCGCCGACCACTTCGCGCATGTCCATCGGATGGGATTCGACCACCAGCTTGCCGGACTCGATGCGGGCCAGGTCCAGGATGTCGTTGACCAGGCCCAGCAGATGCCGCCCCGAGCGGCGCACGATGTCCACCTGCTGTCGCTGCTGATCGGACAGGTCGCTCGTCTCCAGCAACTGCGCCATGCCCAGGATGCCGTTCAGTGGTGTGCGGATCTCGTGGCTCATCATGGCCACGAAGCGGCTCTTGCTGCTGCTGGTTTCCTCCGCCGCATGCAGGGCCAGCTGGCTTTGCTCGGCCAGATGCGCCTGCTCGAAACGCAGGCGCAGCAGCTCCAGCGTCCGGGCTTCGACCCGGCGCGATTCCAGGGTCATCAGCAACCAGAAGGTCACCAGGGCACCGGCACTGAGCCAGCCCACCGCACCGCCCTGCAGGCCCAGCCGCACGATCAGCGGCGCCAGCACCAGCGAGGCGAACAGCGCCTGTGCGCGGGTCCAGGAACTCAGCGTCACCTGGGTGAAAGCGGCCAGGCCCACCAGCAGGGTCATGACGGCCCCGTCGATTTCCGGGAGATTGGGCGTGGCGAAGAGCGCGCCGACCATGCCCCACGCCAGGCCATCCAGCAGCAGTGCCGACAGATAGCGGCGCTCCCAGCGAGGCAGGTCCGGCAACCGGACCGGACCTTTGAGGAAGCGGCGCGCCTCCAGGCCCCGCCAGGCGGAAATCGCCCAGCGCGCGGCGAGCCAGCACAGCAGTTCGGCGGGGTCCAGATGCCGCCACAGCAGCACCACCGGCAGGATGCTGAACAGGGCGCCCACGGCAGCCGGCAAACGCACCAGCGACTGCAGCGCGGACAAGCGCTCCGCCCGGACCTCCAGGGCCACTGGCGTGTCGCCGTCTATCGGCCCTGCAACGTTCACGGTGGCTCCCATTCGAATCGGCCGCGTCCGGGCGTGTGTTCCGGTCGTCTTTTGTGGCGCCGGTTCTACCCAAGTCCGTTGGGGCCGGGAGTCGGGAATTCCCTTGAACGGTCGATAGAGCGCACCGACTGCCCTGGTTTGTGCGATTGGCGCTCGTTTTCCACCGAAGTCGGGGAGGGGTCCCACCGCAGTCAGTTGTCGATTGCATCAAGTTTCTGACGACAAGCGTGGCAACGGTTGGCAACTGAAAACCTCCTGCGCAGGACTGAGCCAGTCACTGCCTTCCATGTTTGGTGGCGGCGCCCGTGTCTTGCAAAGGAGAACGATCTTGAAATTGTTCAGTCGTCTTGCTGCTCACTTCGAACCGTCGATCAAGCCGGCCCGCCCATCGCCGGCGGCCGCGGCGACCCCGCCCCTCATCGAGTTGCCGAGCCATACACCGGCCAGTGACTACAGCGTGTGGGTTCCACAAATCAGCCGCGCGCAGATGCTGCTGGAAGAGCTGGGAGACATTCCAGATTCCGTGGCGGGCCATCCCATCGAGAAGCTGATCCTGCGCGGCCCGTCGCTGCCGGTGCGGGCCCATTCGCTGCTGGAGCCCGAGCGGGTGTCAGGGCCGGCGGAGTTGTCGGAGCGGCTGCATGCCAACAAGTTGCCCGGCGGCGTGGTGGTCATGGCCACGCCCACCGTGTCCCAGGCCCGTCTGTGGCGCTGGCAGGCGGAGGCGAATGGCGTGACCCATGTGGTGCGCCTGTCCTGCGAATTGGAGCGTGCCAATCTGGGCCTGGACCCTGCCGCCGAGGCTGCCTGCTCGCGCAGGCCCGATGGCCAGGCCCATGGCGCGCTGAGTCGCCATCGGGACGTCGAACTCGCGCCGGCCACGGCCATCCCGCCCAGCCTGCTGCTGGACACCTTCGAGGCGCTCATGGCCGATGCGCCGGCACCCGAGGCTCACGTCGCCTTCCAGTCGTATGACGGCGACGACCGGTCCGCCGTCTTCGGCGCGGGGTGGAAGGTGTACAAGGATCTGCGTCAGTTGCAAAAAGCCGGCCGGCCGCTGGACGACGCCGCCATCGAGCATGCCGTGGCGGCGGCCGTGTTGCAGATGAAGACCAACCGCAGTGTGCAGCTCTTGAGCGAGCCGATCCATGTGGCGTCGCTGCTGGCCATGGGCCATCAGTGGCGCGACCGTTTGCAAAAGCGGGGGGTCCGATTCCTGCCGCAACCCGAGGTGAGGCTCGAATCCTTGGGGCCTGATGAGCCGGTGCGGCCCGGGCCGAGGCACGCCGCCGCCCTCCGGCGGGCCCGGGCTGGCGACTGGTGCGCCGCCATCCGCAACGACCCATCGTTGCAGGGCCTGTCATTCGGGCCGCTCGAAGGCAGCCGGGCCCTTCAGCGCCGCATTCGTTGCGAGCGTCGATTCATCCCCGACGCGCGCCTGCAAGGCCTGGCAGCTGCGCACCTGCGCGGCGCCTGGGCGACACCGGCGACGCTGGTGCTGGAGCGCCCGACGGCGGACCAATCGCTGGCGCTGGCCGTGGCTTGCCTTTCGCACAACATCGCGGCGGTGTTTGACCTCACGCATCCCAGCGAGCTCAGCGCATGGGCAGGCCCCGATCCAATGGCCCACGGCAGCCGGTCTTTCGGCGGCCACTGCACCGCCGCCTTCGAGTGGGGACGTCGGGGCGAGCAGTCGCTGGAAGAGGATCTGCCCGGGGCCACCTCGATCGGCATGTTGGTGTCCGCGCGAGTGAACGGCTCGGCGGTGACGCGGGATCTCACTGTCGATCCGGTCACGCTGAAAGATGAAAAGACAGAAGCGGAGATCAGGCCGCTGGAACTGGTCAAGTCGCCCCTGCCGCCCGGCAAGCCGGTGCCGCCTCGCGCGCTGTACGACGTCGCCGTGATCATGGAGCGCTACCGCGCGGATGGCCCGGGTCACACCATCGCATTGCAATGCCCGGACGGTGACCTGCGCGCCGCGGCGGTGGCCGCCGCCGATCTGCTCTACAGCCGCTTCCAGCAGGGTGAGCTGACCGAGGACAACCGCCTCGATGCCGTCCATGACATCTGGGCGGGCCTGTGCCGGGAGTACAGCGTCGATCTGGCCGACAGCCCGGAACAGCTGGCGCATCTGATGGGCATGAGTGAACTGCTGATCGACATCGGCAAGAAGACGATGCGCTGGCGCTGAGGCCGCCTTCGGTTGTCGATTGCATCAATGTTTGATCGACAACGCGGGATTGGTTTGCACCTGAAAACTCCCGCCGTTGACTCAACGTAGGCACCCCACCCATTGCCATGGAACACCGAGGGTGAGTTGTCCTTCAAGGAGAGACCTCATGAGGCTGCTTCACAAACTATTCTCTTCATCGACGCGAGACCTCGCTGCCCCTCATGCAGGGCCTGATGCTTCGCCGGAGGTGAGCCCTCCCCGCAGTCTCGTGTCCTTCCCGCTGCCTCCGGGCCAGTACAGCCGGGACATGCCGGGCTGGCACCCGCAGATGAAGCCCGCGGCGCAACTGGTGAGCGACGTCAGCCAGATGGATTCGCTGAAGGCCCTGAACAAAGGGGAGAAGTACATCGAACATGGCCCGTCCCTGCCGGTGCGACCCAGCACCCTGCTGGACGCCACCCGGGGCGGCAACGGGCCGGTGCTCAGCGAGCGGCTGCATGCCAACCTGCTGGGCGGCGGCATTGTGGCCATGGCCACGCCGACCCAGAGCCAGAGCCAGCTGTGGCGGCAAGGCATGGACGAGCATCAGGTGACGCATGTGGTGCGTCTGGGGACGGACCTGGAGACCGTCCTCCTGGACCTGGTACCCCGCACGGCCACGCCTTTCCCCAAGGGCATCCAGCCGGCAGGGTCCACCCCGGACGGCCGCCACTGGTACGTGACGCTGGACCCGACCCACGCCATTCCGCCGAGCATGATGCTGAAGGTATTCCGGGAGCTGGCGGCGGATCCGCCACAGCCGGGTTGCCACGTGGCGTTCCAGTCACCGTCCGGAGACAACCGCTCTGCCGTTTTCGCAGCGGGATGGAAGATCTATCAGGACGTCTCCCGGCTTTGCAAGGCGGGCCAGTGCCTGGACCAGGAGGCCATCGAGGATCTGGTGCAGGAAGCCGTGGTGAAGTTGAAGATGAACCGCAGCACGCAATTGCTGAATGAACCGGTCCACGTGGCGGCGCTGCTGGCCCTGGCCCATACGGTGCGGGACACCTTCCAACGGCGCGGCACGCCCCATCCCGACGAGATCCAGCAACGGGCCTTCCCGATGGCGGCAGGGGCCCAGGCCACCGTTGGCGACACGAGCGGCACCCGACACGCCAAAGTCGCCCGCGACATCTGCAACCAGATGAAGCAGATCCGCTGGGCCACCACGTCGCTGTACGCGCCGCTCAAGGGCAGCACCGGCGCGCCGCATCGAATCCGGATCGACCGAATGTTCCCGACCGATCCACAGCTCAAGGGCCTGGGCGGCGCCCGGCTGGTGGGCGCCTGGGCCAACCCGGGTACGCTGATCCTGGAGCCGACCGGGCCGGCGCAGGCGCTGGCATTGGCGGTCGCGTGCCTCAAGCACAACGTCGCGGCCGTGGTGGATGTGGGCGGCAAGTCGGAACCGGCCGAAGCCCATGCCCTGGACAACGGCACGCGCCCGTTCGACGAGGACAGTTCCGCCACATTCCAGTGGCAAGGGCGCAGTGAGGTGCCGCTGGGAGACGCACTCGGCGCCACGACCACCCGCATGGAAGTGTCGGCCCAGATTCGGGGGACCCCCGTGACGCGGGACGTCAGCCGGGAGCCGGTGTTCGTCCAAAGCAAGGACATCGTGCCCACGCAGCGTCCGATGGAGCTGATTCGCGCACCGCTGACGCAGGGCCAGGCCGTGCCCCCTCAAGAACTGCTGGAGATCGGCAAGCTCATGGAATGGTTCCGCTCGGATGGGACCGGCACGCCGGTCATCGTCCAGTGCCCCGCGGGCGATTGGCGCGGAGTCATGGCCGCCGCGGCTGACAAGCTCTACAGCCGCTTCCAGGAAGGCGCACTCCAGGCGGACAACCGGGACCAAGTGGTGGAGGGCATCTGGACCGACCTGTGCACCCACTACAGCATGGACCTGGCCGATGAGCCGGACCAATTGACCAGCCTGCTGGGCATGGCCGACCTGCTGGTGGCCCAGGGCAAGAAGACCGGGCGCTGGTAGAGGGGAGGGCGTCAGCCGCGACGGCGGCAGAGGGGCAGGCGGTGGAGCGGCAGGCGGCAGAAGGGCAGACCTTTAAGCGCCTGCATCAGCCGCGGTCATCGCCTGCTGCCGTCCGGCCTCGTCCAGCCAGCACCAGCCGCCGGCGGGCAGGTCCTGCGGCAGCGTGAGCTGGCCGATGGACCGGCGGTGCAGCGCCATCACGCGGTTGCCCACCGCCGCCACCATGCGCTTGGCCTGGTGGTAGCGGCCTTCGGTCAGCGTCAGCTCCAGCCGTCCGTCGGCAAGACGACGCGCCAGGGCGGCCTTCACCGGTTCCGCCGCCAGGCGCGGGTCCCGTTCTTCCAGCAGCACGCCGGCCATCAGCCGCTGCAACTGCTCGTCGTCCACCGGGGCCTTGCAGACGGCCTCGTAGACCTTGGGCACGTGGTACTTGGGGCTGGTGAGCTTGTGCTGCAGGGGACCGTCGTCGGTCAGCAGCAGCAGGCCGGTGGTGTCTTCATCCAGCCGTCCCACCGGTTGCAGGTCCCGCTCGCGCAGCGGCGCCGGCAGCAGGCTCAGCACGCTGGGATGATGGGTCGGCTTGCGGGAGCATTCATAACCCGCAGGCTTGTGCAGCAGGACCAGCGCCGTCTCGTGATACGGCCAGCTCTTGCCTTCGACTTCAAAGATCAGGCCCTCGGTGAGGAAGGCTTCGTCCGGGTCCTCGATGACACGGTCGGCCACCGACACCAGCCCATGCCGGATCAGCGCCGCGCAATGACGCCGGGTGCCAAAACCCTGGCTGAAAAGAATCTGGTCGATGGCAACGGGACGGGGGGCACGGGAAGACGCTTTCATGCCGGCGATTGTCGCTGCTCCGCGCCCGGCCGATCGCAGGCCGCCGGCACGTCCGGCAACGAGCGGGCGGACACAATGGCGTCGATCACCGCCCGTGCCACCACCTCCGCGGCGGCAGCGCCGAGCAGGGCCATGTCGGCGTCCTGGCCGGCCGTGCCGGTGGCCACCGCAAACAGCACGTCGCCGTCCATGACGGTGTGCACCGGCTGGATGCTGCGCGCCAGGCCATCGTGGGCGATCTGCGCCAGCTTGTTGGCCTGGGACTTGGTGAGGCGGGCATCGGTGGCGATCACCCCCAGCGTGGTGGCACTGCCGGACAGGGCGCCGCCCAACGGCTCGCCGTCCAGCAGGGCCTGGACCGAGGAGCGTGGCTGCCCGTCCGCGCCGCGGCTGCCGGCCAGGACCTCGCCGGTGCGCGGGTCCACCACATCGCCCACGGCATTGACGGCAACCATCGCCGCCAGCGTCACGCCGCCGATGCGCAGCGAGGCCATGCCCAGCCCCCCCTTCATGGCGCGGGGGACGCCCAGCAGCTTGCCCACGGTCGCGCCAGCGCCTGCGCCGACGTTGCCCCTGGCCTGCTGGTCGGCGGTGGCAGCGTCGCAGGCGGCTCGTCCGGCCGCCGCATCCGGGGCCGTCTGTGCATCGTGCAGCCACAGATCGAACAGCACAGCGGCCGGGACAATCGGCACGCGCGCCTGGCCGACCTGGAATCCGTGGCCGCGCTCCGCCAGCCAGCGCATCACGCCATCGGCGGTGGCCAGGCCGAAGGCGCTGCCGCCGCTCAGCACCAGACCGTGGATGACGGAGACGGTGTTCTCCGGTCGCAGCAGGTCGGTTTCCCGCGTGCCGGGCGCGGCGCCGCGCACGTCGACGCCCGCGACCGCCCCCTGCTCGCAGAGGACGACGGTGCAGCCGGTCGGAGCGTGGGGATGCTGATAGTGGCCGACCCTCAGGCCGGCGACATCACACAGGCTGCCCGAGGAGCCGGGGGCCGACGAGGCAGACGGGGATGCAGAAGACGAAGCGGGCGCCATGGCCCCTCCAGTGGTTGCTACGCGGAGTGGCCAGTGTAGACAGCGCCGCAGGGACCAGGGTCGCATGGACCCTGTTGGCGTTCCCCTGCGCGGCACCGGGGGGCGCGGCGCGCGGCTGCGCGCCGTTCTCCGCTCAGGCGAACACGCCTGCGGTGTCCGTCATGCGCCGGCTGACTTCGCCCAGATGATGCATCGTGTCCCCATACTGCATCTCCATCACGGTGAGCCGCTTGAAGTAGTGGCTGCCGACATACTCGTCGGTCACGCCGATGCCGCCATGCAGCTGGGTGCACTGCTGGCCCACGAAACGCATCGACTGGCCCAGTTGCACCTTCGCCTGGGACAGCGCCCGGCGCCGCGCCTCGGCCGGCTCGTTGAGCTTGAGCGTGGCGAAGTAGCTCATCGACCGGGCCAGCTCCAGCTGCATCTTCACATCGGCCACGCGATGCCGCAGCGCCTGGAAGCTGGCGATGGCCACGCCGAACTGCTTGCGGGTGTTCATGTAGTCCACCGTCAGCGCCACATAGCGGTCCATCACGCCCACCGCTTCGGCCGCCTGCGCGGCGATGGCGATGTCCACGGCCTGCTCCAGCACCGCCAGCCCATGAGCGGGCGACACCAGCAGCGTGGCGGGGGCATCGCGCAGGGTGAGTTCAGCCGCAGCCGAGCCGTCGTGCAGACGATAGGGCCGCACGGCCACGCCGGGCGCGTCGTGGGCCACCAGGTACAGCGCGATGCCGCCGTCGGTCCTGGCCGGCACGATGAAGGCATCGGCATGCGCGCCGGCGCTCACCACGCTCTTGTGGCCGGTCACGCGGTGATCCGCGGTGGCCTGGGTGTCGCAAACGTCCAAGCGGTAACGAGCGGCCCGCTCCTGATGGGCCAGCACCAGCAGGGCGTCTCCGGCGGCGATGCGCGGCAGCCAGTCGGCCTGCAGCTCCCCCGGGGCGTGGGCCAGCACTGCCGGCGCCACCAGCGCCGCCTGCGCATAGGGCTCCAGCACCAGGCCACGGCCCAGTTCTTCCATCACCACCATGGCATCCACCGGGCCGAAGCCCAGGCCGCCATGCACCTCGGGCACCGCCAGCGCGGTCAGGCCCAGGCCCACCAGGCCGTCCCACGCGGCCTTGGAGAAGCCGCCGGCCTTGAGGATCGCGCGGCGCTGGTCATCCCCGTAGTCCCGTTCGACAAAACGGCGCACCGCATCGCGCAGCGATTCCTGGTCTTCGGTGAAATCAAAATCCATGAAGGGTCTCCTTGCGGCGATGAAGGCGCTCAGCCCAGCACGGTCTGCGCCACGATGTTGCGCTGGACCTCGTTGGAGCCGCCGTAGATCGTGGTCTTGCGATAGTTGAAGTAGTGGCTGGCCAGCGGCGCGCAGTGGGCAGCGCCCACGTGGTCGCCCTGCCAGCCGGCTTCCATCGCTTCCTGGATGAAGGGCGTGGCAAAGGGCCCGGCGGCCAGCATCATCAGCTCGCTGTAGCGCTGCTGGATCTCGCTGCCGCGGATCTTGAGCAAGCCCGCCACATCCAGCGACTGCTTTCCGCTGCTCTCGGCCGACAGCACCCGCAGCACCATCATCTCCAGCGCCACCACCTCCACTTCCAGCTGCGCGATCTGGTCGCGGAACCGGCTGTCCTCATAGACGCCTTCGGCCTTGGCGATGCGCTTGAGCCGCTCCAGCTCCCGCTTGGCGCGGTTCACGTCGGCAATGTTGGTCCGCTCGTGGGCCAGCAGGTATTTGGCGTAGGTCCAGCCCTTGTTCTCCTCGCCCACCAGGTTCTCGACCGGCACTTCGACGTTGTCGAAGAACACCTCGTTCACCTCGTGTTCGCCGTCCAGCATGATGATCGGCCGGACGGTCACGCCCGGGGACTTCATGTCGATCAGCAGGAAGGAGATGCCGGCCTGCGGCTTGACCGTGGGGTCGGTGCGCACCAGGCAGAAGATCCAGTCGCCGTACTGGCCCAGCGTGGTCCAGGTTTTCTGGCCGTTGACGATGTAGAGATTGCCGCGGCGCTCGGCGCGGGTCTTCACCGAGGCCAGGTCCGACCCGGCGCCCGGTTCGCTGTAGCCCTGGCTCCACCAGACGTCCCCGCTCATGATGCCGGGCAGGTGCCGCTCCTGCTGCTCGCGGGAGCCAAAGGCCATGATCACCGGCGCCACCATCACCGGGCCGAAGGGCACCACGCGGGGGGCGCCCGCCAGGGCGCATTCTTCCTCGAACAGATGGCGCTGCACCGCATTCCAGCCGGGGCCGCCGAACTGCTTGGGCCAGGCCCAGCCATGCCAGCCCTGCTTGCCCAGGATGCGGGCCCAGCGCTGCATGTCGTCCTTGGTCAGACGCAGGGCGTTGTGCACCTTGTGGCTGATGTCCTTGGGCAGGTGGTCGGCCACCCAGTGACGGATCTCGGCCCGGAAGGCCTGTTCTTCCGGCGTGAACTGCAGGTCCATGGCGTGTCTCCTCGATCGGGATGTGGGGGCGGGCCCGGCAGGTCGCCCCGGCGTTGCCGGAGTTTTTAGCACGAGCGTTCGTTTTCCCCCTGTCTCAAGCGGGACAAAGCAGCTAGCCGCCAGGGGGGCATTCGGAGCGCCCGGTGCGTTTGGTGGGCGTGATGCCCCGCCGAGGATGGACATGAAGGGGCAGCCCGCTGTGACAATGGTCCGGCCACTCTGGAGATCCTCATGACCCTGCCCGACTCCCTTGCCGCTGGCGACCGCCCCGGCGCCGCCGCACGTGCCGTGCTCGCTATCCACGGCGGTGCGGGCACCCTGCGCCGGGCGGCCATGTCACCCGAGGCTGAAGCGCGTTATCGCGAAGCGCTGCGCGTCATCCTCGAAGACGGTGGGCGCCGGCTGGAGGCGGGTGAGAACGCGCTGGACGTGGTGGTGGAAGCCGTGCGCCAGCTAGAGGAATGTGAGCTCTTCAATGCAGGCAAGGGCGCGGTCTACACGGCTGATGAGCGGCATGAGCTCGATGCCAGCGTCATGGACGGGCGCGACCGCCGCGCCGGTGCCGTGGCCGGTGTGACGCGTCTGCGCAATCCGGTGCTGGCGGCGCGGGAAGTCATGGCCCACAGCGGCCATGTGCTGATGATCGGCCGGGCGGCTGAGCACTTCGCCATCGGGCAGGGCGTGGAGATGGTGTCGCCGGAGTGGTTCGGCACGCCGCAGCGGCTGGAGCAGTTGCGGCACGCGAAGGCGTCCGCGCTGGGGCAGGTGCTGGACCATGACGGGCAGGATGCAGTGGGTCGAGGGCCCATCGATGAGAAGACCAAGTTCGGCACCGTAGGAGCCGTGGCGCTGGACCTGCATGGGCACCTGGCAGCCGCCACCTCCACCGGCGGCATGACCAACAAGCGCCCCGGCCGTGTGGGCGATTCACCGATTCCCGGCGCCGGGTGTTATGCCGATGACCGCAGCGTGGCGGTCTCCTGCACCGGCACGGGGGAGGCATTCATTCGTGCGGTGGCTGCGCATGAAGTGGCGGCCCTGGTGCGCATCGGCGGGCTGTCCCTGGACGAGGCTTGCAAGCGCGTGCTGTTCGAGGAACTGCCGAAGGTGGGCGGGGACGGCGGCCTGATCGCCGTCGACCGCCACGGCGCGGTCCACCTCGGCTTCAACACCGAGGGCATGTACCGCGGCTCGGTGCGGCCGGGGCAGGCGCCGTATGTGGGGATCTACGGCGGGGAATGAGAAGGTTGAAACGTCGGGACACCAAGGCATCAAGGCGTCACAGGCTGACGGCCTAACGACGTGACGACGTGACGACGTGACGACGTAGTGACGTGACGACGTAACGACGTGCGGAAGTGGCACGCGAGGGCGCTACCTCCGCAGGCACACAGTCAGTCGTCCAGCAACGACAGATCCCGCACCGCGCCCTTGTCCGCCGACATCACCAGCTTGGCATAGGCCTTCAGCGCGGCCGACACCTTGCGCGGACGCGGCTGGACTGGCTTCCAGCCCTTGGCGTCCTGCTCGGCACGGCGGCGGGCGAGTTCCTCGTCCGACACCAGCACGTTGATGCTGCGGTTGGGGATGTCGATGCGGATGCGATCGCCGTTGCGCACCAGGCCGATTGCGCCGCCGGCCGCCGCTTCCGGCGAGCAGTGGCCGATCGACAGGCCCGAGGTGCCACCCGAGAAACGCCCGTCGGTCAGCAGGGCGCAGGCCTTGCCCAGGCCCTTGGACTTGATGTAGCTCGTCGGGTAGAGCATTTCCTGCATGCCCGGGCCGCCCTTGGGGCCTTCATAGCGCACCACCACCACATCACCGGCCTTGACCTTGTCGGCCAGGATGTTCTCCACCGCTTCGTCCTGCGACTCGGTCACATGGGCATTGCCCTCGAAGACCAGGATGCTGTCGTCCACGCCGGCCGTCTTCACCACGCAGCCGTCCAGGGCGATGTTGCCGGTGAGCACGGCCAGGCCGCCTTCCTGCGAGAAGGCATGCTCGACGGAGCGGATGCAGCCCTCGGCGCGGTCCAGGTCCAGGCTGGGCCAGCGCTCGCTCTGGCTGAAGGCCACCTGTGTCGGGATGCCGGCGGGGCCGGCGCGGTAGAAGGTGCGCACCGCGTCGTCCTGGGTGCGGACGATGTCCCACTGGTCCAGCGCATGCTTGAGGGAAGGGGCATGCACCGTGGGGACGTCGGTGTGCAGCTTGCCGCCGCGGTCCAGCTCGCCCAGGATGGCCATGATGCCGCCGGCGCGATGCACGTCCTCGATGTGGTACTTGTTGGTGTTGGGCGCCACCTTGCACAGCTGCGGCACCACGCGGGAGAGGCGGTCGATGTCGGCCATGGTGAAGTCGATCTCCGCTTCACGGGCGATGGCCAGCAGGTGCAGGATGGTGTTGGTGGAGCCGCCCATGGCGATGTCCAGCGTCATCGCGTTCTCGAAGGCCTTGAAGCCGACCGAGCGCGGCAGCACGCGCTCGTTCTCCTCTTCGTAGTACTCGCGCGTCAGCGACACGATGCGTCGGCCGGCGCGCTTGAACAGCTGCTCGCGGTCGGCATGGGTGGCGACTACCGTGCCGTTGCCCGGCAGGGACAGGCCCAGCGCTTCGGTCAGGCAGTTCATCGAGTTGGCGGTGAACATGCCGGAGCAGGAGCCGCAGGTGGGGCAGGCCGAGCGTTCGACCTCAGCCACTTCGGCGTCGCTGACCTTGCTGTCGGCGGCCATGACCATGGCGTCGATCAGGTCCAGCTTCTTGATCTGTACGGTGGCGGTGCCGGGCACGGCCAGGCGCACCTTGCCCGCTTCCATCGGGCCACCGGAGACGAAGATGACGGGGATGTTCAGCCGCATGGCGGCCATGAGCATGCCGGGGGTGATCTTGTCGCAGTTGGAGATGCAGACCATGGCGTCGGCGCAGTGCGCGTTCACCATGTATTCCACCGAGTCCGCGATGATGTCGCGGCTGGGCAGCGAATAGAGCATGCCGTCGTGGCCCATGGCGATGCCGTCGTCCACCGCGATGGTGTTGAATTCCTTGGCGACGCCGCCAGCGGCTTCGATTTCACGGGCCACGAGCTGGCCCAGGTCCTTCAGGTGGACGTGACCGGGCACGAACTGGGTGAAGGAGTTCACCACGGCGATGATCGGCTTGGAGAAGTCCTCGTCCTTCATGCCGGTGGCGCGCCACAAGGAGCGGGCTCCCGCCATGTTGCGGCCGGCGGTGGTGGTTCTGGAGCGGTATGCGGGCATTGGGGGTCGCTGAAATAAATATCGTCTGAAGAACCGTCGCACGGCGGGTCACGCAGGACCCGTGGCAAGGCCGCCTGCATCACCGCCAGGGTAGGGCGGCTGCGGGGCCAGGCCGGCGGACGGCACCATCACGTATAGAAATCAGGGACGCAGGAGTGGGCGCCTCGTTTCCAACCGGCGCCCGGAGCGGGCCTTGTGGGCCGGCGCGGGGGCGCATCAGGGGCGATTATCTACCGGGTGCCGGGTGGGGGATTTGTCCATGCGGGCGCTGCGGGTGATGGGCGCCCGAATGCGCCGACGGACGGTGCATGACAACCAGCTGGATCGTCAGAAACAGGATGGCCGCTTAAGATGAGCTTGTGCGCTGAGGCCACTAGGGATCTACATGTCTGACAACGTATCTCCAGATCTGGTGGATTGGTTCCACGCGTTTGCAAAGCGATCGGTGGAGCAACTGGCGCAGTTGGCCGATGAAGAGCACCGCTCGCGGTTTCGGCAGTACGTCGAGGAATCGCTCCCGGGGCATGCTCAGCCCGGTGAGCTGTCACCCGAGGACTTCGCTCTGGCTGTTGTTGCGCTGCGAGACAACGAGCGGAAATGGAATCAGGCGCTCATGGCTGCGCTGACCGATGCAGACGATCTGCACCGCAGCGGCGCCACGCAAGAATGTGTGGAGAAATTGAGAGCCTTTGCCGAGTCCTGCCCCTGGAGGCGCTTTGCAGAGGTGGCGAGGCGCCAGGCCGCAGCATACTAACGACCACCTCAGTCCCCGCCCGCCACCGTTCAATCGCGGGTCGTCCCATCACCCTTGATCATGTTCTTGCCGATCCTTCGCGGAACGTTCTTCCGCGCGATTGACCCAAGGTAAGCAGTCGAGGCTTTGGCACCTCGTCCTGTTCCATTTGGAACGATGAGCATGGGTGTGTGGTGCGTCGGCCCACCGCACGTTCGGCCCCACTCGATACGGAATCTTTATGACGGACAAGACATTGCAACTGACGCCGGAGCAGGCGTCGGCACTGGAACAAGACAAACTGCTGATGAGCGTTGTGGGCGAAGCGAACGCAGCTTCACGGAGCCCTTTGGATTCGCTCTTCGGCGACGCTGTGCCAATGAGCACGCTTCAGTATTGGTCAGCAATTCGAAGTCCAGCCGCAGTGGGCCACTTGAAGCAGGCACTCGCGGCCGGCGAGGACGTGAACGCGCATAGCGGGGATGGATACACGGCGCTTCATGGCGCCGCCGAGAACGGCTGCCTTGAGAATGTTCAGCTCTTTCTCGCGAGCGGCGCAGACGTCACCATCAAGACCGCTTCCGGGAAAACAGCCGCGGACCTTGCCCGGCTGCAAGGCCATGACGCCATCGTCGCTTTACTTGAGCCAGCCCCGACTGCAAAAGGCAAAAGACCTTGGTGGAAATTCTGGTGAGAGGCGTATCGATCTAGCACATCAGACTTCGATTGACGTTCCACGTCGCTCAGTTTGTGAGACTTCGTACCCTGAAACGCCAACTGCCTCTGGTTCAGCAGCCCACGCAAAAACACCCCAGAGGCGGACCCTGTCCATCCTCCGGGGTGCTTGATCTTGCGAGATCGCCGCCTCCTGGGCGGCACATCCATTAACCCTGCGCGCGTTCACCTTCCGCGCGCTCATTCACACGCTTCTGACGCTGCCGACGCACGCCCGCCACGCCCAGCAGCGCCACGGCCGACAGGGCAAGCGTCGCCGGCTCCGGCACGTTCTGGCGGGTGGTGGTGGCCGTGCCGCTGACCGAATACAGCTTCACGAAGTCATACCCGGCGTAGTTGGTGCCCAGCCCGCGCGTCAGACCCGAGGTGCTGCCATCCCCCCCGGTCGGCGCGCCGCCCAGCTGCGAGTTGTACGCGGTGATGATCCACCAGCTCGAGCTCACGCCCTGCGCGTTGATGGCCTTGTTGGTGCCCGTCACCAGGTCGGCATAGCTGCCCACCAGCGACCAGCCGCTGCCCGTCAGGGTGCTGGCCGTCTTGCCATTGATGGTGTTGGCCACATTCACGCCGGACGTATTGCCGGTGTAGGCCAGCACGGAGATGTCGCTGTCGTACTGGCTCCAGCCGATCTTCACCTGGGTCAGCTTCACCAGGTCATCGAACTTCAGAAGGATCAGGTCTTGATAGCCGTAGTTGTCCAGCGAGTGATTGGGCGACTGGGTGTCGCCCGACGGTGCCACCACACCGAAACCGCCACCGCTGTAGAACGCCAGCGTGCTGCTTGCAAATCCGCCGGTGCTGACATAAGCGCCATTGGTGGTGTTGATCGCCGCCGAGTAGGCGCTGTAGCTGACGTTCGGGGCCGGGTCGCCGGACTCCGAGCAATTGGTGGTGCAGCTGCTGGCGGTCCAGGTGGCATCCGCATGGGCCACCAGGGGCGCTGCCGCGCCGAGGGCAAACGCCGCGCACAGCATCAGTCGTTGAGTCGCAAACCGCATGTGTATCCCCCGAAATCGATCCGGCCTAAAGGCCGTTGGCGTTGAGTCACTGTCTTGAAGCAAACGCCGGGCCAGAAAGCCCATCGCCTTGTCTGACAAGCACTTGGCGCCGTCTTATGGATCTTTTTATCCCTGTTGGGGTGGAAATGTAAATTTTCCTGACACCGTACGCAGCCCCTCACCTGAGGGTCGACGCCAGGGCCTGTGCTTCTTTCACGCTGGCAAAGCTGCGGCTCTTGAGCGCGGCCTCCAGTTCCTCCCGGGCTTCGGCGGTCCGGCCCGCCTTGGCCAGCACGGCGGCCAGGTGGTAGCGGATGTCCGGATTGGCGGGGTCTCGCAGCCGCGCATCCCGCAGCAGTTGCAGCGCACGGTCGGCATGGCCCGCCAGGTGATGGGCCCAGCCCGCGGTGTCGATCACCGAGGCATTGCGCGGGGCCAGGTTCAGCGCCTGATCCGCCAGCGGGACCGCCGCGGCAGTCTCTCCCAGACGGATCAGCACATTGGCCTGGTTGTTCAGCGTCTCGACGTCCGAGGGCCGCAGTCGCAGCGCGCTGTCGTAGCTCTTGCGCGCGGCCGCGAAGTTGCCGCTGCGAGCCTGACTGTCTCCCAGCGCCTTCCACGCCGCCAGGTCATCAGGGCGACCGCGCAGCCAGCGCTCGGCCAGATCGATCGCGGCCTTGTTGCCGCCGTCCTGGCGGGACAGGGCCTGCATCAGCGCCAGCAGGGTGCCGCTGCTGGGCTGCACCTCGTGCGCCTTGCGCAAGGCCTCCAGCGCCTGGGTTGGCTGCTGGCGCGACTGGAACACATCGGCCAGCAGCAGATGGCCCAGCGCCTGGCCGGGCTGCAGGGCGATGACCTGTCGCGCCTGCTTCTCGGCCTGCGCCGCTTGCCCCTGCGCCAGCGCGACCGTGGACGACAGCGCCAGCGCAGGCGCGTGCTGCGGCGCGGCGCTCAGCGCCTTGTCCAGCGTGTAGGCCGCACCGGCAGGATCCTTCGCGGCGAGTTGCAGGGTCGCGATGTCCACCAGCGGCTGCGGCTCAAAGCCGGCCCGGCGCGATGCACTGTTGAGCGTGGCCTTCGCGCCCGCGGTGTCCCGGTTGGCCAGTTGCGCCCGTGCGTAGGTGATGTTGGCCAGCGTGTCGTCCGGCGCCTTGCCCAGCATGCGCTTGGCCGCTTCCAGCGCCGGGCCGGGCTGGTCCTGCTTCAGCAGCCAGGTCACCAGCGCCTGGTCTGCCCGCGTCTGCCGGGGACCACTGGCATCAGCCGCCTTGGCCAGCCAGCGCTCCACCTCGGCCGTCTGGCCGCGAGCCTCGCTCAGCAGGGCGCGTTCGAACAGCACGTCCGGGTTGCGCTCGTCGGTGCGCAGCAGTCCGTCCAGGCGGGCCTGCGCCGCGTCGACATTGCGGGTGGTGATGTCCAGTCGCGCCAGGGCCAGTTGCGGCTCCACCAGGGCCGCGTCGATCTGCAGCGCCTGCTGGTAGGACTGGCGGGCGCCCGCCACATCCTGGCTGGCCTGCCGCGCTGCGCCCTGCATCATCCAGGCACTGGGGTTGCGCGGCTGCTGCTTCACCAGCCGGTCCGCCACGGCAGTGGCCTTGGCGGCCTGGCCGCTGCGCAGGTAGAGCGTGGCCAGCGACAGACCCGCATAGGACTGGTTCGGATCCTTCTGGAAAGCTTTTTCCAGCTCCTGCGCCGCCCCAGCCAGTTGCCCGCCGCGGATGAGCGACAGGCCCAGTGCCGTGCGGAACTCCGGTGCATCCCGGCCTCGCAGTGCTTCCTGCATGAGCGCCGTGGCGCGTGCATGGCGCCCCTGCGTCATCTGCAGCGACGCCATCATCACCAGCGCCTGGCTGTCGCCGGGGAAGGCCTTCAGATAGGCCTCCAGCACTTCGGAGGCGCGCTCGGGATTGGGCTCGGCGGCATAGACCTGGGCCAGCAGCTTGGCCAGCGGGCTGGCGGGCTGCTGGCGCAGCGCGGCTTCGAGATAGGGCTTGGCCTTTTGCAGCTCCCCCAGTCCGTAGTGGGCCAGCCCGTTGAGCATCAGGGCCTGCGGCCGGTAGCGGATGTAGTCCATCGGCACCGGGTCGAGCTGCGTGGTCACCGCCTTGAGCGACTGCGCGGACGCCGCTGCGTCGCCGCGGCGCTCGGCCAGCACCGCGCTCAGGTACAGCGCCCGGGGTTCATTGGGCGCTTGCTTGAGCAGCGCCTGCAGGGTGGATGTGGCTGTGTCTCGACGATCCAGATCCACCAGGATGCCGGCCCGCGCCACCTGCGCTTCCAGATGCCGCGCATCGAGGGCCAGCACCTGCTCGTAGCCGCGCAGGGCCTCGTCCAGACGCCCCTGCACATGGGCGATGGTGGCTTTCTGGTAGAGCGCCTCGGCATTGCGCGGGGCCAGTTGCAGGGCGCGGTCTGCGGCTGCATCGGCCTTGTCGAACTGCCGTGCGCGGATGCGCAGCGGCACTTCGGCGATCCAGGCATCCGGCTGCGCCGGGTTTAATGCGCGGGCCTCGTCCACCAGCGCCTGGGCGCGCGTTGCATCCCCCAGGTCGGACGATGCACCGGCGCGCACCAGCAGCAAGGCCTGACGGGTCGCGTCGGGCAGCCCGTCCGGCGTGAGCACGGCACGCTTGAAGACCTCGGCCTGCTTTCCTTGCGCCACCAGCGCCTGGGCCAGCGGCACCACCACTTCGGCGCGGTTGATGCCCAGTTGCAGGGCTTCGTTGAATTCGACCTCGGCGGCGGCGGCTTCGCTGCGGGAGAGCAGGGCCTTGCCCAGCAGCACATGCACCGACAGCAGTCGCGCGTCCTGCTGCAGGGCATTCTTGAGCTGGAGAATGGCGCCGTCGACGTCCTGGCGTTCAAAGCGCTTGAGGGCGTCCTCGTAGAACTGGGAGGCCTTGACGCTGTCGGCCCATGCCGGTGCGGCGCAGAGGCTCAGCCCCACCCCCATGCCCAGGCTCAAGCCCAGCGCGGAGATCGTGAGCCTCACGCCGTGGAGGGCGCCGGGCACGCTCGACAGTCCCGCGGTCTGGCGCGCGGGCGCGCGTCGTCCCTGCCCATCGGCGGCGTCTTCTGCGCCCGCCGGACGCCCTGGTGATGCCCTCATCCCGTCTCCTCCACGGTGGCGTGCGCGGCGTAAGGCGCGGCGCACGCCCGCGCAGCGCGCCCTGTCGCTGCCAGCCTCAACGACCCTTCTTGGGTCGAGCCGATGCTTGTCCTGAGGCAGGCACCGGCGGCGGTTTACTTGCGGTAGTTGTCGTAGCTCAGCGGCAGGTCGGCCAGTTCCTTGCGCAGCACGGCCTGGGCGGCCTGCAGGTCGTCCAGGCTCTTGCCGGTGATGCGCACGATGTCGCCTTCAATGGCGGCCTGCACCTTCAGCTTGCTGTTCTTGATGGCGGCCACCACCTTCTTGGCTTCGGCGGCCTCCAGGCCCGACTTGATCTTGTAGACCTGCTTGACGCGGTCACCGCCGAGTTTTTCGATCTTCTCCTGCTTGTCGACAAAGCCCAGCACCACGCCCTGCTTGGCCAGCTTGCCGTAGAGCACCGCCTCGATCTGCTCGAGCTGGAACTCGGCGTCGCCGGTGGCGTGGATTTCCTTTTCCTTGTCCTTCCATTCGATGGACGCGCTGGTGCCCTTGAAATCGAAGCGGGTGGTGATTTCCTTGGCGCTGGCGTCCACGCTGTTGCGGACCTTGACCATGTCGGGTTCGAGAACGGTGTCGAAGCTGGGCATGTGGATGTACTGCTGATGGGTCTGTTGGGAGCAGCGCGGCGGGCAGGGCGCCATGCGCCCGGGGCCACCGGCATTCTTCGGCGAGAATTCTGCCATGCAGTCTGCCCCCACCACCCCCCCGACCGAGCGCCGAGATGGCCTGCTCATCGAGACCGACGTCAACCTGAAGCCCTACAACACCTTCGGGCTGCCCGCCGTGGCCCGTCGGCTGGTGCGCATCCGGGAAGAGCTCGATGTGCGCCGGGTGGTGGACCATCCGGAGCTGGGCCGCGCCAGCAAGTTCGTGCTGGGCGGCGGCTCCAACCTGGTGCTGACGCGGGATGTGGACGCGGTGGTGCTGAAGATGGAGATCCCGGGCCTGCAGGTGGAGGAACGGGACGACGCCTGGATCATCGAAGCCGGCGCTGGCGTGTCCTGGCACGAGGCGGTGGCCTTCTCGCTGGACCAGGGCGTGCCAGGCCTGGAGAACCTCGCGCTGATCCCCGGCACGGTGGGCGCGGCCCCGGTGCAGAACATCGGCGCCTACGGCATCGAGGTGAAGGACCGCCTGGAGAACGTCGATGTGGTGGACCTGACCACCGGCCGGCGTGTCACCCTGCCGGCCTCGGTCTGCAACTTCGGTTATCGGGACAGCGTCTTCAAGCAGACCGGCTTCGGCGGGTTGGCGGGCAAGAGCGTCATCACCAAGGTGCGTCTGCGCTGCCCCAAGCCCTGGGTGCCGCAGCTGGGTTATCTGGACCTGGAGCGCAAGATGGCCGAGACCGGCATCACCGCGCCGTCTGCCCGCCAGATCTTCGACTGGGTCTGCGAGATCCGCCGCGCCAAGCTGCCGGACCCGGCCCGCATCGGCAATGCCGGCAGCTTTTTCAAGAATCCGGTGGTGAGCGCGGAGCAGTGTCGCGACATCATCGCCCGCGATCCGCACATCGTTCACTATCCGATGCCGGACGGCAGCTTCAAGCTGGCGGCCGGATGGCTGATCGACGCCTGCGGATGGAAGGGCAAGAGCGTCGGCGGTGCGGCGGTGTATGACCGGCAGGCGCTGGTGCTGGTCAACCGCGGCGAGGCCCGAGGGGCCGAGGTGGTGACCCTGGCACGGGCGATCCAGGAAAGCGTCTACGGGCGCTTTGGCATCCGGCTGGAGCCGGAGCCGGTGGTGATCTGAATGCCGGACGGCTCGATCACGCGTTGATGGAAGGCGGCGTGGCAGCCGTCAAGCCGCTGAAGCAGTGAGCCGCTAAGCCGCTTCGGGCCGGGCCGGTCGCAGCGCCACCCGCTGCAGGCAGTCATGCAACGCCTCCAGCTCCACGGGCTTGGCCAGGAACACACTCACACCGGCCTCCTGGGCCTGCTGGCGGGTTTCATCGAAGGCATCCGCGGAAAACGCGATGATCGGCACCTGGCTCCTCGGCGCGGGCAGCGCGCGGATGGCGCGGGTGGCTTCGAACCCGTCCATCTGCGGCGTGTGCAGGTCCATCATCACCACGTCGAAACGCTGCTGACGCACCCGCTGCAAGGCCTGCAGGCCGTTCTCGCACAGCGTGGGGTGGTGCCCCAGCTTCAGCAGCATGGCCTCGACCACCAAGCGGTTGGTGGGATGGTCTTCCGACACCAGCACCTGCAGACCCGTGACCGGACCATCTCCGTCCACCTGCTGCATCGAACACGGCGTCGTGGACGTCAGGAGCGCATCCACCTTCGCACCGACCCTCGATTCCGCAGCAAGGTCCGCCTGCGGCGCCAGCCGCAGCGGCAGCGCCAGGCTGAACTGGCTGCCTTGCCCGGGCGCGGTCTGCACATGGATGTCACCGCCCATGGCACGGGCCAGCCGCCGGGAAATCTCCAGTCCCAGCCCCGCACCGCCGTGCCGCCGCGACGCACTCGCATCCCCCTGGCTGAAACGCTGGAACAGGCGCGCCACCGTGGCCGGGTCCATGCCCGGCCCGGTGTCGCTGACGTCGAAGATCAGCAGGTCTTCCCCCAGCGGCCCAACGCCACAGCGCAGGCTGCAGGCCACCTGGCCGCGGTCGCAGAACTTCAGGGCGTTGCTCAGCAGGTTCAGCAGGATCTGGCGCAGCCGTGTCGGGTCCGCTTCCACCCAGCCAGGGACGTCCTCGGCGATGGACACATGCAGCGTCAGGCCCTTGGCACTGGCCTGCGGCCGGCTCAGCGCTTCCAGTTCCCGCATCAGCGCGGCCAGTTGCAGCGGCTCGGGCGACAGGGTCAGGCCCCCGGCTTCCATGCGGGTGACATCCAGGATGTCGGCCAGCACCGCGAGCAGGTGACGGGCGCAGTCGTTGGCGGCCTTCAGATGGTCCTGCTGCTGCGGCGTCAGCGGCGCTTCCTTCATCAGGCCCAGCATGCCCAGCAGCCCTTGCAGCGGGGTGCGCAGCTCATGGCTCATGTTGGCCAGGAACACCGTCTTCGCGCGGTTGGCCGCCTCGGCCTCCCGCTGGGCGTCGTGCAGGCGTTCGGCCAGGTTGTGCTGCTTCACGCCGTAGCGCTCCAGCCGGCGGAACTGGCGCACCGCCACCCATGCAAAACACAGGGTGAGGCCGGTCAGCAGCAGGGTCAGCGCCAGGCCCACCCGGCTCTGGCTGCGCACCACCGAATCGCGCTCGGTCACATCTTCCGCCACATGATGGGTGGAGGTCAGCGACAGTTCCCGGATCGGATCGGCCAGCGGCTCCATCCGCTCGATGACCTCGTTCAGCCGCTCCGGATGCTCGCGGATCAGGGCGGCATTGAGCGGAAGCGCATCGGCCCATCGGACGAAGTCCTGGGTGCGGGCCACCGTGCGCTGGTAGTCGGGATGGTGGGACAGCACCTGCGCCGCATGCTCACTCTCCACCAGGCTGAGGCGGCTGACGAAGATCTCGTAGCGCTGGGCCACCTGGTCCGGATCCACCGCCAGGCTGGGCCCGGCGGCCTGCTCCAGCGCCAGGCGCAGCTTCAGGTATTCGGTCTCGAACTGGAACAGGCTCCAGACCAGATAGTCGTCCTGGTAGCGCCGCGTGCCGTTGAGCAATTGGTATTGACGCGCCTGTAGCCAGGCCACGGAGGCCAGCGCCAGCACCAGCACCAGGCTGATGCCGGCCATGAGCAGCCGCCACCGCCGGCGTGCGGCCAGATGGGTCGGGCTCAGGCCCCGGGAGGTCGGGCTGCGGGTCATCGCAGATCCAGCCGCTTGAGCTGCCAGGCCGACCGGCCGTAGTAGAGACTGCTGCGCAGCTCCGCATGCCGGTCGAAGGGATAGATGATGAACAGCGGGCCCTTGTCGCGCAGCGGCATCGGCTTGTCGTCCATCAGCCGGGCCACGATGACGTCATACCGCTGGGTGTCCACCACGGGGATGGTCACGCGGTAGTCGTTCAGGGCGCGGGCTTCGATGGCGGTGCCGTTGGCGCCCACGGCATTCAGCACGTCCCGCAGCAGGGGCCCGGTGAACTTGCGAGGCTGCCCGTACCAGGGCGTCTGGGTCTGGAAACTGGTCTGCGGCAGGCGCTCGAGCATGGCCATGTCGAACTGCGCCAGCCCGTCCTTGTTGGTCAGCCGCAGAGCGCCGCCGATGCTCAGCACCACCGGGCCGGTCGGGCTGGGGAGCGGACCGGTGGCGGCACTCGCGGTCGCCTGCAGGCTGGGCGTTTCGGCGGGCACGGCGCGAGCCTCGGAAGGCCCCATCAGGGCCGACAGGCCCATGGCCCCCAGGAGCATCCACATCCACAGTGCTGAACGGCGCAACACACGCATGAGCAGGCTGGCGGGACCCCGCCGTCGATAAAACTGCGGATGCTAAACAACCGACGGGCCAGGGGCACAAGCCGGACCACCCGTTTGCAGGGCCAGTAGGATTTACACCACACTCCAAGCGCGTGTGGTGGCCGCACGCTGCGGACGGGGTTGTCGCTGTCGGGACAAACATCCGTGGCTGCTGGCGGGAAGATGGAACAAAGACAAAAGGAGACCAACACCATGACCCGTGTGGTGACCCCTCGTCCGGCGCAGGCCCAGGTGCAGTACAGCCACTGGCCGCGCCGCCTGCCGCGTGAGCTGGCCATTCCCCGGACCTCGCTGTGGTTCAACCTGGCGGTCTCCGCGGCCCGTTATCCCGACAAACCGGCGACGGTCTTCCTCGGGGCCACCCTGAGCTTCGACGCGATGCGCGCGCAGGCCGAGGCCCTGGCGGGCTGGCTGCAGGCGCAGGGCGTGGGCACCGGCGACCGGGTGGTGCTCTTCATGCAGAACTGCCCGCAGTACCTGGTCAGCTTCTATGCGGTGAACCGCGCCAATGCCGTGGTGGTGCCGGTCAACCCGATGAACCGGGAAGACGAGTTCGGCCATTACCTCACCGATCCGCAGACCAAGGTGGTGATCTGCAGCGGCGAGCTGGCCGGCGTGGTGGCCGCGGCCTCGGCCCGGCTGGATCCGTCCCAGCGGCCGGCGGCGGTGCTGGTCACCCAATACTGGCAGATGCTGCCGCCAGACGGCCCGGCCGCCGACTGCCAGGTGCCCGAGTCGATGCAAAGCTGGCTGACCGCCCGCCACGACCTGCCCGCAGGTGCCGTGGACTGGCGCGACGCGCTGGCCCAGGGGCTGACGCCCGGCCCGCACACCGCCGGCCCGGATGACCTGGCCATGCTGCCCTACACCTCCGGCACCACCGGCCTGCCCAAGGGCTGCGTGCACACCAATGCCACCTTGATGTCCAACAGCTGCGGCGGGTGCCAATGGGGCTATGCCAGCGCGGAATCGGTCGGGCTGGCGGTGGTGCCGATGTTCCACATCACCGGCACGCTGTATGGGGTGCTGGGTCCGATCTATGCGGGCATGACGCTGGTGATCATGCCGCGCTGGGACCGCGAGCTGTGCGGCAGCCTGATCTCCCGCTACCGGGTGACGCACTGGACCTGCATCCCCACCATGATCATCGACCTCTTCGCCAGCCCCAACTACCGCAGCTTCAACCTGACGAGCCTGCGTTACTTGAGCGGCGGCGGAGCGGCCATGCCCAAGGCGGTGGCCGAGCGACTGCTGGAGGAATTCGGGCTGACCTTCGCCGAGGGGTACGGGCTGACCGAAACCGCCGCGCCCAGCCACGGCAATCCGCCCGAGCGGGCCAAGCTGCAGTGCCTGGGCATTCCGATCTTCGGCGTTGACTCGCGGGTGGTGGACCCGACCACGCTGGAAGAGCTGCCGGTGGGCGAGGTGGGCGAAATCATCACCCACGGGCCGATGGTGTTCAAGGGCTACTGGCAGCAGCCGGAGGCCACCGAGGCCGCCTTCGTCGAGCTGGACGGCAAGCGCTTCTTCCGCACCGGCGACCTGGGCCGCATGGATGAGGAAGGCTACTTCTTCATCACCGACCGCCTCAAGCGCATGATCAATGCCAGCGGCTACAAGGTCTGGCCGTCGGAGGTGGAGATGCTGCTCTACCGGCACCCGGCCGTGCAGGAAGCCTGCGTGATCGCATCCAAGGACGCCTACCGCGGCGAGACGGTCAAGGCCGTGGTCGTGCTGCGAGCCGAGGCCAAGGGCAAGACCACCGAGCAGGACATCATCGCCTGGGCCCATGAACACATGGCGCCGTACAAGGCGCCGCGGCTGGTGAGCTTCGTGGACGCGCTGCCGAAGTCCGGCTCCGGCAAGGTGATGTGGCGCTTGCTGCAGGAGCAGGAGCAGGGACAGACGTCCCCCGCGCCCGCGCGGTAGTTCCGGCCGCCCGGGCGGCCTCAGAACCGCGATCCGGGTTCCCGCAGGAAGGCCTCCTCCTCGGGCGTGCTCGTCCGCCCCAGGATCTTGTTGCGATGCGGGAACCGCCCGAAGCGCTGGATGACGTCCCGGTGCTTGCGGGCATAGTCCAGCGCGGAAGCCAGTCGCTCATCTTCCGCTACCAGTGCCTCGAAGGCGGCCACGCATTCCTCCTGCCGCTCGAGCGATTCGGCATGCTCCAGCGGCATCAGCGCGAACCACCGCTCCAGGGTCGTCAGCGCGGGCAGATGAGGGCGCAGGGCCAGGGCGATCTCCAGCGCCTGGGCATCCCCAGCAAACGCCTGCGGCGTGTCCCGAAAGATGTTGCGAGTGAACTGGTCCAGCAGCAGCAATCGCGCCAGGGCCCCCCAGGGGTTGCGGTCCCAGGCCTGGAAGTCGCCGGCCAGCGCCGCCTCGACCGTTGCGCCGAAGCGTTCGCGCATCTCGGCATCAAACGCGGCATCCTTCTTGAACCACTTCGGCTGGATCTGGCCGTCCTCCGCGCTCCCCGGCGTGCCAAACCATTCGTTGAGCACCCGCTGCGCGGCGGTGGGCGCGGTGAGGCGCTGCCAGCGCGGTTGATGCGCCAGCCAGTGACGGACATAGGTGCAGCCCGGCACCAGTTGCAAGGTCTGGGCGGCCAGCCAGCGTGCCGCCGTCTCCACCAACTGGCCCGCCAGCCCCTGCCCACGCAACTGGGCCGGCACGCCGGTGTGGGTGATGATCAACTGCTCGCCGTGCCGCTCATAGTCGAGGCGGCAGTTCAGTCCCGGCTGCGGATGCGCCAGGAAGCAGTGCTGGTCCGGATGGTGCTCGATGACGAGATTCACAGGGCTCTCCATGCCAGGCGAAAGGCCCCCGGGTCTCACCGGGAGCGGCCAGGATCACTGGCGGTCTTTCGGGTCCCCGAGCTGTTGCCACAGATAACTGAACTCGAGGGCCTGCAACTGCGCCCGCTGCTGGTTGTCCGCAGCGCCGCCATGCCCGCCTTCGATGTTCTCGTAGTAGTCGCACGCCTGGCCCAGGGACAGCAGGCGTGCCGCCATTTTCCTCGCATGGCCGGGATGCACACGGTCGTCACGCGTGGACGTGGCGAACAGCGCCCGCGGATAACGCACCCCCGGTTTCAGGTTCTGGTAGGGGCTGTAGCGGCTCAGATGGGCCCAGTCCTGCGCATCGTCCGGGTCGCCGTATTCGGCCATCCAGGACGCACCGGCCAGCAGCAGATGGTAGCGCCGCATGTCCAGCAGCGGCACCTGGCACACCACGGCGCCAAACAGCTCGGGGCGCTGCACCATGCAGGCGCCCACCAGCAGGCCGCCATTGCTGCCGCCCATGATGCCCAGCCGCTCGGGCCGGGTCAGGCCGCGGCGGATGAGGTCTTCCGCCACCGCGATGAAATCGTCGAAGCTGCGCTGCTTGTGCGCCCCGGTGGCGGCCTGGTGCCACTGCGGACCGTACTCCCCGCCGCCGCGGATGTTGGCCACCACCAGCCGCCCGCCCCGGGTCAGCCAGGCGCGGCCATTGGTGCCGGAATACCAGGGCTGCAGGGACACCTCGAAACCGCCGTAGCCATACAGCAGCGTGGGCGTATCCGCGCCCTGACCGGGACCGCCGATGACGAAGTAGGGGACGTTCTCCCCGTCCGCGCTGCGGGCGAAGAACTGCTGCACCGACATGCCCGCGGCATCGAACTGCGCGCCGCGCTGCTTCAGCGGCGTGCGGTCGTCGCGGCCGGCATGGGCCAGGCTCACCGTGTCCGGCGTCAGGAAGTCGCAGTAGTGCAGCAGGTAGTCGTCGCCGAAGCGGTCCTGCGGCAGTTCCGGGTCGTGCAGGGTCTGCACGCTGAGTGTGCCGGGGAACGGCGCCTGGACGGTGCGCAGCACCGGCGGGTGGGCCGACAGGTCCCATTCCTCCAGCCGGCTCGCCACATGCTCGCTCAGGGTCAGCAGCACATGGTGGTGGGTGAGGGCATAGTCGTCCAGCGATCGTCCCGGCGTGGGCACGAACAGGATGCGGGGCTGGCGTTCACCGCGCCAGAAGGCCTCGTCGTCCAGCAGCAGCAGGGAGCCGGCCGGATGGGTGTGGCCGGCCACCGTCCAGTCACTGCGCGGGCGCAGCAGCCACCAGGGGCCGTGCGCATGCACGCTCATGTCGCTGGGCAGGTCGATGGGCACGCGCTGGCCGTCGCGCCAGAGGAAGCGGGCCTCGTTGTAGAAGTCCAGCGAGCGGCTGAAGAACACCCGCTCGTAGCCGGGCGTGCGGTCCACGCTGGCGCCCACCGACACATCCGAGGCTTCGCCCTCGAACACCACCGGCGCCTGCGCCAGCGGCGTGCCCCGGACCCACTGCCGCACCTGGCGCGGATATCCGGAATCGGTCAGCGAGCCGGGGCCCAGATCGGTGCCCACCAGCAGCGTGTTCTCGTCCAGCCATTCCACGTCGCTCTTGGCCTCCGGCACGAAGAAGCCGCCGTCCTCGACCGGGATGAAGCGCAGCGTCTCCAGATCGAATTCGCGCAGCTCGGCGGCATCCGCCCCGCCGTCGGAGAGCGAGACCAGGCAGCGGCGGTAGTCCGGCGCCAGGGCGATGGCCCCGTGGAAGACCCAGCTGCGCTGCTCGGCCTGGCCCAGGGCATCCAGGTCCAGCACGGTCACCCAGGGCGGCTCGGGCTGCGCATAGTCCTCGATGCGGCAGCGGCGCCACAGGCCGCGCGGATGGGCTTCGTCCTGCCAGAGGTTGTAGAACCAGTCGCCACGGCGGGCCACATGCGGGATGCGGTCCTGGGCGTTGAGCAACTGCAGCAGCTCCTGACGGATCGGCTCGTAGTCCGCTCGGGCCTGCAGCACCGACTGCGACTCCGCATTGCGGGCCCGCACCCAGTCCAGGGCGCGCTCGCCGTCTTCGCCGTCCAGCGCCTCCAGCCAGAGGAATTCGTCGGGGGGCGAGGTGTCGCCGGGGCCGGCGGCCGGGTCGGTCGTGGCGGTCATGGTGCTGTTCGGATCGGTCACGAGAGTCTCCGTCTGGATCAGGATGGGGGCGGCGACGGTGCCTGCTGCAACCGACGCTCCCGGGGGATCAATGTTGGCGGCCCTTCATTCGCGGCCCTTCATTCACGACCTTTCAGCAACTGCGGGGTGACTTCCACGGCGCCCTTGTCGGTGGTGACATAGGCGGTGCCGTCCTGGATGCTCACCTGCCACTGCATGCTGCGTTCGGCGAGTTGCGCCAGCGCCTGGGACTGGTCGGCCGGAATCTGCCAGACCGCCAGCTTGGGCGAGCGCGTCAGCTTGTTCTGGATGCCGGCCCACCACACGGGGGTGCTGGACGCGTAACTGAGCACCGTCACCAGCTCGGAGCGGCCCTGGATCTGGCGCAGCCGGCGCTCGTCCGGCTGGCCCAGTTCCACCCAGTGCACCACCTCGCCGGTGAGGTCGATCTGCCAGAGGTCGGCATCGTCGGCCTCGGACAGGCCCTTGGTGAACTCGAGCTTGCCGCGCAGATCGTTCTCCGGCTGGTACAGCGCGTAGGCGAGGATGCGCAGCATCATCCGCTCGTCGGTCTCCGACGGGTGGCGGGCGACGGTCAGGTTGTGGTCGCCGTAGACATGGCGGTCCATGTCCGAGATTTGAAGCTGGGCTTTGTGAATGGTGGCCTTGAGCGCCATGAGGGGCCTTGAAAACGGGGACACTGAAGCGGCGCATTATCATTCCTGCCTCACCGACGAGACATCCCGGACCGGGACCGAAAGAAATCTTCATGAAGCACACCCTGCGTACAACCGCTGCCGTGGCCACTCTCCTGGCCTGCGGCCTGGCTTTCGCCCAGACCACAACCCCCGCTCCCAAGGCCGATGCCAAGAACGCCAAGGTCAGCAAGCCCGTGGTGGAAAAGCCCAAGCAAAAGCTGATGACCCGCGACGAGCTGCGCAGCTGCCTGCAGGAAGACAAGGCGCTGATCGACGAGGGCGTGTCCCTGAAGGCCAAGGAAAAGGAAGTTCTGGCCCAGCGCGACTCGCTCAAGGCTGAAAAGGCCGAGCAGGACAAGGGCGAGCAGGAGATGCAGACCCGCAGCAAGGACATCAAGGCCGAAATCGAGTCCCTGAATGCCTTCGCCGCCGACATCCAGGCCAATGCCGCCAAGATGGAGAAGGACCAGCTCAAGGCCAAGCAGGAGGAGTACCAGGCCCGCGCCAACACCCTGCAGCCCAAGATCGACGCCTTCAACAAGGAGCGCAACGAGCGCGCCGAGAAGTACAAGGCCTTCAATGACCGCGTGGATGCCCAGGGCAAGGCCCTGGACGCTTTCAACGAGTCGGTGGAGACCCTGCAGGACAAGCGTGACGACTGGAAGAAGCGCTGCGCCAACCGTCCCTACGACGAAGCCGACGAAGCGGCCGTCAAGAAGGAACTGGGCCTGAAGAAGTAAGCCGGGACGGACTCACTCCATCCCGTAGGCCGCCAGCTTGCGATAGAGCAGCTGGCGGTGAATGCCCAGCAACCGCGCCGCCTCGGCGCGGTTGCCGCGGGCCTCGTCCAGTGCCCGCTGGATCATCACCCGCTCCAGCCGCGACACGGCTTCCGGCAGCGTCCCGCCCAGCCAGGGCGGCAGGGGCCCCGCCGTATCGGTCTCCGGGCCCGGACCGGACCGGTTCAGTTGCAGGTCCTCCGCCGCAATCACCGGATGCGGGCTCAGCGCCTGGCAGCGCTCCATGCCATTGCGCAACTCGCGCACATTGCCCGGCCACCGGTGCGCCAGCAGCGCCTGCTCGGCCTCGTGCGACAGGGCCTTGGGCTGCCCCGATCCGGCGGCCCGTTCCAGGAAATACCGCGCCAGTGGCAGGATGTCCGCCGTGCGCTCCCGCAGCGGCGGCATGTGGATGGACAGCACGTCCAGCCGCCACAGCAGGTCCTCGCGGAACTGGCCGGCCCGCACCGCCGCGGGCAGGTCCTTGTGCGTGGCAGCCACCACCCGCACATCTACTCGCACCGGCTGCGTGGCCCCCACCGGGGTGACTTCGCCTTCCTGCAGCACGCGCAGCATCTTGGCCTGGGTCTCCAGCGCCATGTCGCCGATCTCGTCCAGGAGCAGCACGCCGCCGTCGGCGGCGCGGAAGCAGCCGGGGCGGTCGCCGGTGGCGCCGGTGAAGGCGCCGCGGACGTGGCCGAACAGCTCGCTCTCCAGCAGCTCGGACGGGATGGCCGAGCAGTTCACCGCGATGAACGGCTGCGCCGCACGGTCCGAGTGACGGTGCAGGGCGCGGGCCACCATTTCCTTGCCGGTGCCGGTTTCGCCCAGCACCAGGACCGGCATGGTGCTGGCCGCCGCAAGACCGATCCGTTTGTGAACCTCGCGCATGGCCGGGCTGTCGCCCACAAAGCCGGCCAGGCCTGCCGACACCGGCAGGTGCTGCGCGCTCTGCGTCGACGGCTGGGGCGAGCGCAGCGCGCGGGTCAGCACCTCCTGCACGGCGTCGCGGCTGATGGGCTTGGCCAGGTGGTCGAAGGCGCCCAGGCGCATCGCCTCGATGGTGTTGTCGGCGCCGGCGTAGGCCGTGAGCATGATGATCGGGGGCGCCGCGCCGCCCTGGTCCCGCAGCGCCTTGAGCACGCCCAGGCCGTCCACGCCGGGCATGCGCTGGTCCAGCAGGACGGCATCGAAGTGGTCCTGTTTCATCAGGCTCAGGGCCTGCGCGCCGCGGGAGACTTCCTCGGCGTCGTGGCCCAGTGAGGTCACCGTTTCGAGCAGGGCTTCGCGGAAGGCCGCGTCGTCGTCCACGATCAGGATGCGTGCCATGGGATCTCCAGTTCGAAACGGGTGCCGGGAGCAGGGGGCGTTTCGGGGGAAGTGCCAGCGTCGGTGGCGATGCTGCTGCTGTGGCTGCTGTGGCTGTGGCTGTGGCTGTGGCTGTTGCCGCTGATGGGGGCGGGGCGGGCCTGCGGCAGCGGCACGTGGCGCAGGTCACCCCCATGCGCGAATGCCACCTCGCGGGCCAGCGCCAGGCCCAGGCCAGTGCCGTCCGCACGGCCGGTGGCGAAGGGTTCGAAAAGAGTGGGCACCAGAGACGGCGGAACTCCTTCGCCGTTGTCGTCCACTTGCAGCAGCAAGCCGCCCTGGGCTGTGCGCAAGGCCCGAAGCGTCACCCTGCCAATGGGCCCTGCCGGTGTTGTCGATGTGGCCGATGTGGACTGCGCAGCATGGCGCACTGCGTTGTCCAGCAGGTTGTCCACGGCGCGGGACAGATGCAGCGGATCGAACCGCGCAGTGAGAGTGTTGCCGTCCCCGCCGCCGTCCTGTCCGCCGTCCTCATCGGCGTACATGCCCGACAGATCCAGCATCAGCGCCGGCGGCGACGCATCCGGCGGGAGGCTCGTTCTCATCCCCGCCTGGGCCGCTGCCAGTCGCTGCTCCAGCCACGGTTGGAGTGCCACCGTCTGCCACTGCACCTGCAGTGGCTGCACCAGCCCCAGAAGGCTCTTCACCAGATCGTCCAGCCGGTCCACCTGGGCCACGATGCTGCGCAGCGCATCGGCCTGCCGCTCCACCGGTGCGGCCAGAGCGTTTTCCGCCTTGAGCCGCATCGCGGCAATCGGATTGCGGATCTCGTGGGCGATGGCGCCGGTCATGCGGCCCAGCGTGGCCAGCCGCAGGTCGCGGCCCCGCTGCTGGTCCGCTTCACGGATGCGGGCCTGCGCCGCACTGAAGCGCATGCGAAAGCGATTGAAGCTGTCGACGATGCGGTCCAGCTCCTGCACGCCGGTGGGGTCCAGGGCCGGCATGTCGGCCTCGTCGGTGGCGGCCTGGCCGAGGCGGCGCTGCAGGGCGCCGACGTGACGCAGCCCGCTGGCCATCAGCCATCCCAGCCACACGGCCGACCCCAGGACCACCAGCAGCAGCGCACCCAGCCCCGCCCTCAGCGTGCCCTGCGCCGCCAGGGCATTGCCGCTGGCACGGGTCATGGTCCAGGCGGCCAGTTCGTGGCCGGCGCCCATCAGCGGGCAGGCGGTGATCACCACCGCCTCCCGGCTGCCGCGCACTACGTCGGTCCGCAGGGCCTGGTCGTGTGCAGCCTGGGTCGCGAGTTCGGCGATCAAGGGCTGTTCGGCGGCAGGCAAATCGCGTTTCTCACCGCTGCCCTCATAGGTCGGGTAGGCATACGCGAGATTGCCGTCGCCCACGCGCCAGACGCCGCCTTCCACCTGCGGCGTTTCCACCAGCACCAGATGCAGCAGCACCTGCATCAGGTCGATGCGGCCTGCGGCGGATGGGTCCGATTGCACCGACCGCGCCTGCCGGGCAGCCAAGGTGCGGCAAGCCCCTTCCGTCGCCTGCTGGCTGGCCGCGACCTGCGCCCCGACGCTGGAGCGGTAGAGCACGGTCATGGTGACGGCCAGGGCGCCGCAGGCGGCCAGCAGCAGGATCCAGAACAGTGTGAGCTGGGTGCGCAGGGAAGTCATGCCGGGGGTGGTGGGGCAATGAAGTTACGGGGCGTTGCCATGGTAGTCAGCCCGATCCGGTGCATCGCGCGGCTGCGCGGATGTGTCTGCAATCGAGACACCTGGTGTCTCAGATTCATCCGCCCAGATGCGGGGTCTGATCCGCAAGCTGTTGATTTCTCTAGGTTTTGTCGCTGGCACAAGTCTTGAGAGAGCTTGGTGACCTTCATCCACAGGAGTCCGCCATGTCTCTGCGACTGACCATTTTTGCCACCCTGATGTCCGCCACCGCCGCTTTTGCCCAGGTGGCCGCCCCTGGCGGTCCGGGTGCACCGGCAGCCCCCGGCGCGCGTCCGTTGCCACCGGCACCGATGCCCTACGGCGCCGCAGCGCCGCTGCCGCCTCCCGCTCCCGTGGCCGCCGACAGCACGGCCACCGGCACCGTCGTGCAGTTCCTGCTGAATCCCAATGGGGACGCCGACGGCCTGCTGCTGAACGACGGGACCCAGGTGGCCTTCCCGCCGCACGTCGGCGATGCGGTGGGGCAGAGCGTCAAGCCGGGCGACACCGTGCAGGTCAGTGGCTGGCGCGCGCCGGGCGTGCCGGTGCTGCGCATGCAGACGCTGAGCGCCAACGGGCGCAGCATCACGGACCAGCCGCCACAGCCGGGCGCCGTGCCGCGCCCCCGCGCAGCGGACAGCGGGCTGAGCCAGCTCTCGGCCAGCGGGCGGATCGAGCGCCTGCTCTACAACGACCGGGGCGATGTGCACGGCGTGGTGCTGTCCGACCGCACCATCGTCCGCTTCCCGCCGCATCTGGCCGCGGCCATGCCGACGGAGCTGAAGACCGGTGCCTCGCTGAAGGTGCAGGGCTGGGGCGCGCGGACGGCGCAAGGCACGTCCCTGGAGGCGACGGCGGTGGCGGGCAGCAACGGGGAGCTGCGTCCGCTGGAGACTGGCCCGGTGCCGCGTCGTCCGCTCTGACGGGCGCGGCCACGTCGAGCGCCACGCCCATGTCCAACGCCACGTCCACGTTCTCGTCCACGTCCACCTCCCCCCTGCAGCACCGGCCATGACCACTCTCCATCCCTCCCGTCGAAGCCGCCGCGCCCTGGATGCTCTGGCCTTCCTGGTGCCGGACGTGCAGGGCGGGGTGGGGCCGTTCCTGATCGTGTTCATGTCGGGCGCGCTGGGCTGGGACGCGCAGCGCATTGGCACGGTGCTGTCGGTGTCTGCCCTGGCGGGCCTGGCTGCACAGGCGCCGGCCGGGGCCCTGATCGACCGCAGCGCCCATGCACCGCGCTGGATCGCCGGGGCCCTGGCCACGATCGCGGCTTGCCTCGGCGTCATGGCGCACTGGCCGTCGTTCGCGGTGATCCTGCTGGGGCAGTCGGTGGTGGGCGTGGCCGGCGCGCTGGTGGCCCCGGCGGTGGCGGCGGTGAGCCTGGGCCTGATGGGACGCAAGGGCCTGGATGCGCGGATCGGCCGCAACAGTGCGCTGTCCGCCGCCGGCACCGTGATGTGGGCACTGGGGACCGGCTGGCTGGCCCATCGCTACGGGCCGCGGTCGATGTTCTTCTTTGCGATGGTGCTGGCGCTGCCCACGCTGGGGGCGGCGTTGATGATCCGCCGTGAGGACATCGATGTGCGGCTGGCGCGAGGGGCGGACCATGACGCCGAGCACGGCTCCGCCGACGCCCTGACCGCCACGTCACCAATGACGCGCTTGCGCCAGATCGCCACCGTCCTATGGCAAGTCCCCGGCCTGCGAGTGCTGCTCACCTGCGCGTTTCTCTTCCACCTCGCCAACGCCGCCATGCTCACCCTGGTGGCACAGATGCTGGGCCACCGCGGGGACGCGGGCCTGGGCGGCTCCGGCGGCCACGGCAGCGCCGCGCTGTGGCTCTCGGGCAGCGTGATCGCCACTCAGCTCATCAGCATCCCCATCGGCCTGGCCCTGAGTCGCTGGGCGCCGGGACGCGCCCGCCGTCCGCTGTTCCTCACCGCCTTCGCCGTGCTGGCCCTGCGCGGCCTGCTCTATCTGCGGGTGGACCATCCCCTGGGCCTGCTGGCCCTGCAATTGCTGGACGGTGCGGGCGCCTGCCTGTTTGGCATCATGCTCACCTTGGTCATCGGCGACCTGACGCGCGGCCGCGGCCACTTCAGCCTGGTGCTGGGCCTGGCCGGCACCTGTGTGGGGCTGGGCGCCGCGGCCAGCAACCTGCTGGCCGGGCATCTGGCGCACACCGCCGGCCCTGGCACGGCATTCGCCCTGCTGGCCCTGGTAGCCTGTGCAGCCTTGCTGCTCTTTGCCGCGCGCATGCCGGAAACCGGTCAGGCGCGCCTGTCCTCGTCCACTCCGGGGGCCGCGCTGCGGTCGCCCACCCTGTCATGAGTTCTGCCCTGCCTTCGTCGCCGACCCCCTCCCGCCAGGAGCCCGCTGCCCAGGACGCGCCGGGCGGCGGCAACCACCTGCTGTGGGGGCTGGCCGTGGCGGCCATCGGTTTTGCGCTGTGGCGCCCGGTGTCGCCGCGGGAATGGCTGGGCATGATCGACTGGCAGACCATGGGCGCCTTGACCGGCCTGCTCATCATCACGCAGGGGGTGGAGCGCAGCGGGGTGCTGCAGGGCACCGCCCGCGCGCTGCTGGCCCGCACCCACACCGCCCGCCAACTGGCGATGGTGCTGTGCGCCGTGGCGGCCGTGCTGGCGGCGCTGGTCACCAATGATGTGAGCCTGTTCCTGCTGGTGCCGCTGACCCGCGAACTGGCCGCCCAGGCGCAGTTGCCGCTGGCGCGGCTGGTGGCGCTGGAAGCGCTGGCGGTGAATGCCGGCTCGTCGCTGACCCCGATCGGCAATCCGCAAAACCTGTACCTGTGGCACCGCACCGGCGAGTCCTTCGGCGGCTTCATGGGCATGATGGCCCCGGCCGTGGGGGTGATGCTGGTGCTGCTCTTCATCACCATCCTGATCACCATGCCGGGCACGAAGATCGAGGTCGGCGCGCCCCAGGAGCCGGCGCGCACCCAGCCCCGGCTGCTGGCGCTGTCCGCCGTGCTGTTCATCGGCTTCGTCGCGTCGCTGGAACTGCATGTCTGGCTGCCGGCCCTGGGCATCGTGGTGCTGGCCTTTGCACTCTTTCAGCGGCAGGTGCTGATGCGCCTGGACTGGGCCCTGCTGGCCACCTTCGTGCTGATGTTCGTGGTGGTGCATCAGTTGGTGGCGCTGCCCTGGATCGCCCAGTGGATGGCGAAGCTGCCCACCGACGTGGCGTGGCCGACCTATGTCGTGTCCATCCTCACCTCCCAAGTCATCAGCAATGTGCCGGCCACCTTGCTGCTGGCTGGTGGCACGCCGCAGCTGTCCGCCTTGGCGGTGGGGGTGAACGTGGGCGGGTACGGCTTCGTGCTGGGCTCGATGGCCAACCTGATCGCCTTGCGCCTGGCGCGCGAGCCGCACGGACTGCGGGAATTTCACCGCATCAGCCTGCCTTTCCTGGTGGTGTGCGCTGTACTGGTGGGGCTGCTGGTGGTCTGAGGCGCGGGCGCCGGCACGGCAAGCCCCTCTCAATCGCACAACTTCGCTTTTGGAGCACTGGCGGGGACGGATCGCATTCCTACAATGGTCCGGCACGCCGGGGTGTGCGCGATCCGCGCATCCTCGCCATCTTCATTGAGGAATGCCAATGCCCGCTACCCGCGCCACGACTGCGTCGCCTGAGACCCAACCGCTGCTGAGAACCTGGGACGGGCCCTACGGCTTGCCGCCGTTTGCCGACATCCGCGCGGAGCACTTCGAGCCGGCCTTCGAGCAGGCCCTGGCCGAACATCGGGCCGAGCTGGCGCTCATGGCCTCGCAGAACGAGGCGCCCAGCTTCGAGAACACCGTGGCGGCCTTCGACCGCAGTGGTCGGCGTCTGGTGGCGCTGGAGCATCTGTTCTCCACCCTCAGTGCTTCGGCCACCTCGCCGGAACTGCAAGCCGCGCAGCGCCGCCTGGCCGCGCCGCTGGCCGCGCACAGCAATGCGGTCTACATGAATGCGGCGCTGTTTGCGCGCATCGAAGTGCTGCATGAACAGCGGGATCAATTGGGCCTGGACCCGCAGCAGCGTCGCCTGCTGGAACGTATCCATCTGGACTTTGTCCGTGCGGGCGCCCGGATGCAGGGCGAGGCGCGTCGCCGTTATGCGGCGCTGATGGAGCGGCTGGCGGAACTGCACACGCGCTTTGGCCAGAACGTGCTGGCGGACGAGGGCGGCTACCAACTCGTGCTGCGCACCGAGGCAGAACTGGCCGGCCTGCCGGACTTCGTGCGCGCCGCTGCCCGTCAAGCGGCGCTGGACCGCGGCGTGACCGACGAGCAGGCGCATGTGATCACCTTGTCCCGCTCGCTGATCGTGCCCTTCCTGACTTTCAGTGAACGGCGCGACCTGCGTGAGCAGGCCTGGCGGGCCTGGGTCAGCCGCGGCGAGCATGCGGGCGAAAGCGACAACCGCGAGATCATCCGCGAGATCCTGCGCCTGCGGCACGACCAGGCGCGGCTGCATGGCTACGCGCACTATGCCGACTATGCGCTGGCCGACACCATGGCCGGTTCGCCGGCCGCTGTGCAGGGCCTGCTCGATCAGGTCTGGGAGCCGGCCAAGGCCGCGGTGGAACGCGAACGGGCCCTGCTGGATGCCGAGCGGCTGCGCCTGGGCCATCCCGACGCCATCCAGGACTGGGACTGGCGCTACTACGCCGAGAAGGTGCGCCAGCAGCGCTATCAGCTGGACGAGGCGGAGGTGAAACCGTACTTCCCGCTGGACGCCATGGTGCAGGCCATGTTCGACTGCGCCACCCGGCTGTACGGCCTGCATTTCGTGCATCAGCCGCAGGTCGCCGGTTATCACCCGGACGTGAAGGTCTACGAAGTCCGCCAGGCCGACGGCCATCTGCGCGGCCTGTTCGTGCAGGACAACTTCGCGCGTCCGACCAAGCGCAGCGGCGCGTGGATGAATGCCCTGCGCTGGCAGGCCCGCAACGGCATGGAGGCGCTGCCCATCATCCTGAACAACAACAACTTCGCCAAGGGCGCGCCGGGCGAGCCGACGCTGCTGTCGTTCGACGACACGCGCACGCTCTTCCATGAATTCGGCCACGGGCTGCATGGATTGCTGTCGCAGGTGGAGTACGAGCGGCTGTCCGGCACGCAGGTGCTGCGGGACTTCGTCGAGCTGCCGTCGCAGCTGATGGAGCACTGGATGGCCGAGCCTGAAGTGCTCAAGCGCCATGCCCGCCACTACCGCACCGGGGAGCCGATTCCCGATGCACTGCTGGAGAAGATCAACGCCGCCGCCACCTTCAACCAGGGCTACGAGACGGTGCGCTACTGCGCGTCGGCCCTGGTGGACCAGGCCATTCATGCGCAGAGCGGCGACGTGCCGGATGTCGTGGCCTTCGAGCGCGAGACGTTGCAGCGCCTGGGGGCGCCGGCGGCAGTGGGCATGAACCACCGGCTCACGCACTTCCAGCATTTGTTCTCGGGCAGCTTCTATGCGGCGCAGTACTACGTCTACCTGTGGGCGGAGGTGCTGGATTGCGATGCCTACGAGGCATTTGTCGAAGCGGGAGACCCGTTTGATGCGGCCACGGCCCGGTCCTTGATGGACAACATCCTGGCGGTGGGCAACAGCCGCGAGCCCGGGGCGGCCTACCGCGCTTTCCGTGGACGGGATGCGCAGGTGGCGCCGATGCTCAAGGGACGGGGCCTGCTGCCGGCCTGAACTGGCCCGCGCGGGCTAGCGGGGGGAGACGCCGGCGCCGACGTGGGCGCTCATGGTGGAAGAAACCCCGCGCAGGGACGCGCACGCACGTCGTCCTATCATCGAGGCATGAACTCGACTGATCGCCCAACGTCCGAACGTGCGCCGTCCAGCGCCGACCTGTCTTCCTCCGCGCCTTCCAGCGCATCCAGCGCATCCAGCGCTGCCACGAACCGTGAGGCCGCACCGCGGTCCCGCATTGCCGTGGTGACCGGCGCTGGCTCCGGCATCGGCCGGGCGGCCGCGCAGAAGCTGATGGAAGCGGGCTGGCAGGTGGCCCTGCTGGGGCGTCGTGAAGACGCCCTGGCGCAGACCGCCGCAGCGGCGCCCCAACAGGCTTTGGTGCTGCCCACCGATGTCAGCGACGAGCACCAGGTGGCGGCTGCTTTCCGCGCTGTGAAGGAGCGCTTCGGCCGACTGGACCTGCTCTTCAACAATGCCGGCATGGGCTCCAAGGGCATGGAAATCGACCAGCTCAGCGTCGCCCAGTGGCGTGCGGTGGTCGATGTGAACCTGACCGGCAGCTTCCTCTGCGCCCGCGAGGCCTTTGCAATGATGAAGGCGCAGTCCCCGCAGGGCGGCCGCATCATCAACAATGGCTCGATTTCCGCGCATGCGCCGCGGCCGGGCTCGGTGGCCTACACCAGCACCAAACATGCCATCACCGGGCTGACCAAGACCCTGGCGTTGGACGGCCGCCCCTACGACATCGCCGCCGGCCAGCTCGACATTGGCAACGCCCAGACCGATCTCACCGCCAGCTTTTCCAAGGGCTTGCAGCAGGCGCATGGCGCCGTGGTGCCGGAACCGGTGATGGATGTGGACCATGCGGCCAGCGCACTGCTCTACATGGCGGAATTACCGCTGTCGGCCAACGTGCCTTTCCTGACGGTCATGGCCACCAAGATGCCCTATATTGGGCGCGGTTGACTCACTCGATGATGAACACGATTTCCGAACTGCTGACCCTGATGGCCCGCATCCTGCGTGGTGCGCTGTTCCTCGTGCTGTTCCTGGCCCTGCTGCTGGTGGGGCTGTGTGTGTTTGGCGTGCTGCTGGTGTGGAGCCTGATCCGCGGGCGTCGCCTGCAGCGGCCCACCGTCGGCGTCTTCCGCACGGCGGCGGACATGCGCGCGCAGGCCTTCCGTCGATCTGCCGGTTCCATGGGTGGGTCCATGGGCGGCTCGATGCACGGTGGCGCGGGCGGCTTCGGCGCGCCCGCTGCGGGTGACATCGTCGACGTGGAAGTGCGCGAGGTGCCGCAGCAGCAGCCGCGGCTGGAGCGCTGATCGGCCCTGATCGGCCCTGATCGGCGCTGGTCCTCGCTCAATAACGCGGCGGGCTGCTCAGCTCCTGCCAGAGCTCGTCATAGATGCGGTAGCGCGACGGGCTGATCTTCCCTGCCTCCACGGCCGTCAGCACGGCGCAGCCCGGCTCATGCCGGTGACTGCAGTTGTGGAAGCGGCATTCACCGAGGAAGGGCTTGAAATCGGCCATGTGACTGGCCAGCTCCGGCGCGGGAATCTGCCGCAACCCGAATTCCTGGAAGCCCGGTGAATCCAGCAGCGCGGTCTCGCGGCGGTCGTCCAGCCAATACCACTGCGTGGTGGTCGTGGTGTGGCGTCCGGAGTTGAGCGCCTGGGAAATCTCGCCCACCTGCGCGCCTGCATCGGGCACCAGCAGGTTGATCAGCGTGCTCTTGCCGGTGCCGCTGGGCCCCAGCACCAGCGTGGCCTGGTTTTCCAGCAGGGGCATCAGCGTCTCACGTGCTTCGTCCGGCCGACCCTTGAGGCTCAGCTCCAGCACCCGCTGGCCCATCGCCTTGTAGGGCGCCAGGCGCTGGCGGGCCGCTTCGGCCTGCGGCAGGTCGGTCTTGTTCAGCAGGATGTCGGTGGTGATGCCGGCGCTGTCCGCGGCAATCAGCGCGCGGGTCAGCTGCGATTCGGAAAACTGTGGCTCGGCGGCCACCAGCACCAGCAACCGGTCCAGGTTGGCCGCGAAGCTCTTGGTCTTCCACTCGTCCTGTCGGAACAGCAGGTTGCGCCGCGGTTCGAGCTTGTCGATGACGCCTTCATGGTCGCTGCTGCGCTGCCAGCGCACCCGGTCGCCCACCACGCAGTCGCTTTTCTTGCCGCGGGTCAGGCAATGCACCCGTTCGCCGTTCTCGTCTTCCACCACGTAGTGACGGCCGTGGCCGCGCACCACCAGCCCGATCTGCGCCGGCTTCATGCGGCACCGCCGTCCAGGCGGCCCACGCCGGTCGGCAGACCGCTCAGGGCGCTGATGGCGGCGAGTCGTTCACTCGCGGGAGGGTGGGAGTAATAAAAGCGCGCAAACACCGGGTCGGGCGTGAGCGTGCCGGCGTTGTCCTCATGCAGCTTGAGCAGCGCAGCACTCAGGTCGCGGCCGCTGGACTGCTCGCAGGCATAGGCATCGGCCTCGAACTCATGCTTGCGTGACCAGAAGGCCATCAGCGGCGTCAGGAAGAAGGTGAAGGGGGGCAGCACCAGCATGAACAGCAGCAGGGCCAGTGCATCGTTGGGCGCCGTCAGGCTGGGGCGCACGCCCAGGCCCAGGAAGAACTGGGGCAGGGTGCTCAGCAGACCCAGCAGGGCAAAACCCGCCAGGCTCAAGGCAAACATCATCACCATCCGCTTCAGCACATGCCGGCGCTTGAAATGCCCCAGCTCATGGGCCAGCACGGCTTCCACCTCGGGCGGGTTGAGGCGGGACAGCAGCGTGTCGAAGAACACCACCCGCTTGGACGCGCCCAGGCCGGTGAAGTAGGCATTGCCATGGGCCGAGCGGCGGCTGCCGTCCATCACGAACAGGCCCTTGGCGGCAAACCCGCAGCGGGCCATCAGCCCTTCCACCCGTTCACGCATGGTCGGATCGGCCAGCGGTTCGAACTTGTTGAAAAGCGGGGCGATGAGCGTGGGGTAGACCACCAGCATCAGCAGGTTGAAGCCCATCCACACGGCCCAAGCCCACATCCACCAGGTGTGGCCCGCCGCACCCATCAGCCACAGAATGAGGGCGGCGATGGGCAGGCCCACGACGGCCCCCACCACCATCCCCTTGAGGCCGTCCATCACGAACAGCCGGAGCGTGGTGCGGTTGAAGCCAAAGCGCTGCTCCAGCCGGAAGGTGTTGTAGAGCGACCAGGGCAGGTCCAGCAGGCCGGACAGCAGCGCAAAACCCACCAGCAGGCCCAGTTGATAGCCCATCGGGCCGATCAGCGGTTCCCAGGACAGCATCCACTGGTTCAGCAGGTCCAGCCCGCCCAGCAGCGTCCAGCCCACCAGCAGGGCGGTATCAAAGGCCAGGTGCAGGGTGCCGACGCGGCTGCGGGCCATGGTGTAGTCCGCGGCCTTCTGGTGGGCCTTGAGCGACACCGTGCCGGCGAACGCCGGTGGCACCGAGTCGCGGTGCTGCGCCACATGGCGGACCTGGCGGCCGGAGAGCCACAGCTTGGCCAGGAAGGACAGCACCAGCGCCGCCACGAAGGCCAGGCTGACGGAGAGGGCGGACACGGACCAGGAATCGGAACTGAGCATGTCCCGGAGTGTAGGTCCCGGGGGCCGGGCGCGCCGGCAAAGCGGGATTGGGGACTTCTTTCCGAAGCGCTCGCAGGGCTGCGACAATCGCGCCCAATGTCGGTCCCCCGCTGTTGCCTTGGCGCAGCGCGGCACCGTCTGCGCCCCTGGAGGCACCACAAGGATTCACATGAGCATTGACGCCACGCCCGCCACACCTGCCGCCACAATTGCCGCCACGCCCGTCCTGGCCCCGAGCGACCAGAACCTGATCTGGATCGACCTGGAAATGACCGGTCTGTTCCCGAACACCGACCGCATCATCGAGATCGCCGTGGTGGTGACCGATCCCACCCTGGCCATCCGCGTGGAGGGGCCGGTGTTTGCCATCCATCAGAGCGACGAGACGCTGGACAAGATGGATGCCTGGAACAAGGGCACCCACGGCAAGAGCGGCCTGATCGACCGCGTCAAGGCCTCCACCATCAGCGAGGAAGAGGCGCAAACCCGCGTCATCGACTTCCTCAAGGCCTATGTGCCGGCCAACAAGTCGCCGATGTGCGGCAACTCCATCTGCCAGGACCGCCGTTTCCTGGCCAACTACATGCCCAAGCTGGAAGACTTCTTCCACTACCGCAACCTGGACGTTTCCACGCTGAAGGAACTGGCTCGCCGCTGGAAGCCGGCTGCCATGGAAGGCTTCAAGAAAGCCCAGAAGCACACGGCCCTGGCGGACATCCATGAATCGATTGACGAGCTGATCCACTACCGCGAGCATTTCCTCAAGCTCGACTGAGCCCGGACACCATGGACGACCCGCGCCGCCCGGCGATGCTGTGGGCGGCTTTTGACTTTCCGCGCCACCCGCTGGCGCGTGAGGACGGTGAACGCGTGCGCGGATGCTTTGTGCAGCCGCCGGCGCGTCGCCTGGTCGCGCGCGACCCGGTGTCGCTGCGGGCGGTGCTGCGCGAGGCGCATGCGGCGTCGCAGGCCGGGGCGTGGGTGCTGGGCGGGGTGCGGTATGAGGCGGCGGGGGCGCTGGATCCGGCGCTGGACACTGCGGCGATTTTTGAGGCGACTTCTGCCACGACTCGTGCGACAGGGGCGTTGCCGCTGTCGCCCGCAGAACGGGGGCACGCCGAGGGCACGATGTCGGCCGGTGCGGTTGACGCGAGGCCGCTGCTGGCCGAATTTGCGGTCTGGGACATTGCCCCGCAGCCGTGGCCCGCCACCGAAGCCCTGCGAGCGCATGACCTGTCGGCCTGGCAGGACGTGCAGTCCGATGCCGCCGAGGCCGACCAGATCGAGCGGGTGCGCAACTACATCCGCGCGGGCGACTGCTACCAGGTCAATCTGTGCACCCGCGTGCGGGCGCAGGCCGGCCCCGACTTCGACCCCGTCGCCTATTTTTTCGCCCTGCATGCGGCCCAGCCAGGCGGCTTCGCGCTGCTGCTGCGATTGGCGGACGGCGACACCGTCGCGAGCGTCTCCCCGGAGCTGTTCTTCGACTGGCGTCCGCTGCCGGAAACGCCCGAGGCGACCCACACCTGGCTGCTCTCGACCCAGCCGATGAAGGGCACCGCGCCCCGCGGCCGCGATCGCGCTGCCGACGAGGCCGCGCAGGCCTACCTGCGCACCAGCGAGAAGGAACGCGCCGAGAACCTGATGATCGTGGACCTGCTGCGCAACGACCTGTCGCGGGTGGCGGTGACCGGGTCGGTGCGGGTGCCGCGCCTGTTCGAGCTGCATGCCTTGCCGACGGTCTGGCAGATGACCTCCACCGTCAGCGCGATCAGCCGTGCAGGGCTGGCGCTGGACGACCTGTTCACTGCCTTGTTCCCCTGCGGCTCGGTGACCGGTGCACCCAAGCGCCGCGCCATGCAGATCATCCACGAGCTGGAGCCAGGCCAGCGGGGCTGGTATACCGGCGCGCTTGGGCTGATGCAGCCCGGCGGTGCGGCGACCTTCAACGTGCCGATCCGCACGGTTACGCTGCGGCAGGATGGGGGTGCTGAGTGTGGCGTCGGCAGTGCCATCACGCTGGATTCGGCCGCCGCGGCAGAGATCGACGAGTGGCGTGCCAAGCTGCGATTCCTCTCCAGGGCGCAGGCCCCCATCGAGGCCCTGGAGACGCTTCGCCTGGAGGACGGTGTCTTCCAGCGTGAGGCACGGCATCTGCAGCGCCTGCATCGCACGCTGCGCCACTTCAATCTGCAAGCTGGGCTGGAGCCGGTGCGGGAACGGCTCGCTGCCATCGCAGCGGCGCATCCGGCCGGCTTGTGGCGCGTGCGGATCACCGTGGGTCGCCAGGGTGAATGGACGCAGCAGATCCAGCCGCTGGTGCATGACACCTCCCCGGTGTGGGTGGCGCTGGCGCGCACGCCGGTGGATGCCCGCGGCCCGGACGCCGAATTCCTTCAGCACAAGACGACGCGCCGGGCGATCTACCAGGCGCATCTGGACCACAAGCCGGCGGACTGCCTGGATGTGCTGCTGTTCAACCGGGACGGCGAGCTCACCGAGGGCTGCCTGACCAACCTGGCGGTGCAGCTGGACGGGCCGGACGGCCCCTGGCTCACCCCACCGCTGGACGCCGGCCTGCTGCCGGGCGTCATGCGGGAAGAACTGCTGGAGCAGGGCCGCATCCGCGAAGCCCGGCTCCATCTCGACGATTTGCGGCGGGCCCATGCGCTTGCCGTCTTCAACAGTGTGCGCGGCTGGCGAGACGCCCGGCTGCTGCCTCAGGACCTTTCATGACCACCACTCCCCCCAAGCGCCGTGCTCCGGCGCGAAAGCCGCGTGCCGCGATGGCGCCGGCGGAAGCCATTGCCGAGATCGTTGGCGATGTGTCGCTGGATCTGTTTCCGGCGGACGTGCCGGCGGCGCCTTTGGCGTCGGATTCGGCTTCGGCTTCGACCGAGTCCCCTTCGGATGCGACAGCGGAAGCCAAGCCTGTAGCCACCAAGGCCTCCAAGACCACCGCGCCGAAGGCCAAGGCCGCGAAGACTGCAGCCGGCAAGGCCGCAGCGCCGTCGAAGCGTCGCGCTTCGAAAACCGCCGCTGATGTCAGCAATGCAGAGACTGCCATTGGTGCAGAGGTGGCCACCGATGCTGATGGGGTCACTAATGCTGACGAAGCCATCGCCGGAGACGGTTCCACCCCTCAAGCTCCCACAAGCACGTCCGTCGGCGAGGCTGCTGCGCACGGCGCCGGCACTACTCTTGCTGGAGATGCCGCTGGCGCTGCCAACGTCGCTGATGCTGATGCTGGCGCTGGCGCAACAGGTGCCGCCGTAATCGGCGCTGACGTGGCGGCCGCCTCGCCAGCATCGGAAGTTTCCGACGATGCAGCCGCCGCCCGTGCCTCGAAGCGCCCGGCCAAGCCACGATCCGCGCGCGGGGCTGCCGCTACGCCGACACCGGCTCCCACTGTCCTGCCGGCCTCGCTCATGCCCGAGTCCATCGACGATGCCGTCGAAGACATCTTCCAGGCGCTGATGTCCGATGAGGACGATGCATTCGCAGCGGACGCCGCCCTGGATGCGGCCGTCGGTGGGATCGAGCCGGTCGACCCTGCGCCCGTGGCGCCCAGACCAGAGCGCAATCGCAAGCCTGCGCGCAAAGGGCGTCAGCCGGCGTCCGAGCGGACGGACGACCAGTCGGACGAACACCGATATCCCCAAGCGCACGACCATGCGGAGGACAGTTCGTACGACCGCTCAGACGACCGTGAGGAAGGCCGTGAAGATGACCGCACCTACGATCAGCGCGCCCGCCATTCACAGTCCGACGATTCCTTCGGCGACGAAGACGCGCACCGCGACACCTTCGTCCCCAGCGAGCCTGGTGAAGTGCCTGCAGACGAAGCCCCTGCAGCCCCCACTCCCTCCCGCAACCGCCGCAAGCCGAGCCTGAGCGCTGCCGCCGCAAACGCCGATCCCGACGCGCCACCGCCTCTGCGCTTCACCCTCGGCCCTCGCGAAGATGACACGGTTTTCGGCGACTACGAGCTGCGCGACGCCGACACCGGCGGCACCTTCCGCCTGCGTCTGCTGGGCCGGTCGCTGTGGCGCTGCGATTGCGCAGGCTACCTGGCGCAAGGCGACTGCGAACACGGTGACGAACTGATGGCGCTGTTCACCGATGAACAGGACGACACGCTGGAGGGCGGCTGGCCCGCCCGCGAGGCCGAGGTCTGGCTGGTGCCGGGTGACGAGCGCCGCCTGCAGTGGATCGCCGGCAACGACGTGCCCGCGGCCCTGCGCGACCAACCGGGTCTGGACGAGCGTCACCGCCGGGATGCGGAACTGTCGCAGGACTGGCTGCAATCGCTGGTGGCGCAGGCGCGTGCCGCCGGTGTGCCCTTGCGGGTGGACGCGCCCGTCTGGCCGCAACTGGCCTGGGGTCGTGACGCCCAGGCGCGGGTGTCCCGACTGGAAGCCTTCCTCGCCGACGGTGCCGCCGCACAGGCCTTGTTGAAGGACACGCTGTCGCCTCACCAGTGGGAAGCCGCGCTGTTTGCCGTCTGCGCCGGCCGCGCCCTGGTGGCCGACGACCTGGGCCTGGGCCAACGGGGTGCCGCCATTGCCGCCATCCGGCTGTGGGACCACCTGTTCGGTGCCAGCCCGGCCCTGGTGATCGCTCCGGCGGCTGCCCATGCGGCCTGGCAGCGCGACCTGTCCCGCTGGCTGGGGGAGGGCGCTTCAGCGGTGACGGTCGCGGAAGCGCCTACCGCACGCCATGCGCCAGCCCTGCTGGTGGTGGACGGCATCGACCTCATGGATGACACGCGGCTGGAAACGCTGCGCGCCCTGGAAAGCCGCACCGGCGCGCAGCTGCTGCTGATCGCGCATCAGGAACCGCTGGGCCAGCCTGCGCTGACGAAGTGGGTGGACTGGCTGGACAGCGCCCGTCGCGGCCCCTGGGCGCGTCTGTCGGCACTGCCGCAGGACGCCGGCAAGAAGGCGGTGCGCGAGGCGCTGGAAGCAGTGATCCTGTCCCGCCGCAAGCGCGAGCTGCACGAGCGCCTGCCCGCCTGCCTGCTGACGCCGATGTGGCTGGACGCCGCCGGCAGCAGCCTGCCGCAAGGACCGCTGAAGCAACTGCGCCAGACGCTGGAGCGCTGGGCCGCGCGTCCCTTCCTAAACAGTGCCGAGCAGCAGCAGCTGATGGAAGCGCTGGCACTGCTGCCGCCGTCATCACGCCAGGCACTGGCTGCCAAGGCGGAAGCGGTGCTGGCGGTGCGGCGCGACTGGGTGGAGTCGGCCACGCCGGCGGCCAGCCGTCTGCTGGTCTGCAGCCGCTCCGAAACGCTGCTCGACAGTCTGGGCCAGTCGCCGCAACTGCGCCGCCTGCCGCCTCACCGTCTGCGTGCGGGTGACAGCGCCGAGCAGCGCGCGGCCACCCTCAAGGCCTGGCGCGATGCGCCGGCCGGTGTGCTGATGGCCAGTGACGATGCGCTGGCAGCGGTCCCGGCCGGACTGCTGTCGCAGGACCGCGTCGCGGTGATCCATGCTGACCTGCCCTGGCAAGCCTCCACGCTGGACGAGCGGGTGATGCAGGCCTGCGGCGATGACTGCTGCGGCGTTCCTGCGGCGCTGCTGCTGATCAGCGGCTCGCTGGATGCCGGGCTGAGCCAGGCCCATGCCAAGGGCCTGAGCTTCCCGCACTGGCTGGATGCCCCGCCGACCTGGCTGGATGCCGAAGATGTGCAGGCGCTGATGGCCGTGCTGCCGGCCCTGCTGGACGGGCTGTGACGAAAGCCCGCCCTTGAGGGTCTCTCAAGGCCCCTATCCCCGCACACGGGGGAGGGGCTAGGGGAAACCCCGAAAGTGAGGCTATACTCGCGCTCTTCATCGGCGGGCCTGTGCTTTGCACTGGCAGTTCTTGGCACTGGCCCTTGCCCGATGTTTCGTACGTCTCCTCTGACCACTTTGCAGTCCGTCGCAGGCCGCCAGAATCCTTCGGGATTCTTTGGAGTCTGCAACACGCTGGCCGTCCTGGCCTTCACGTGTTTGATGCACTGCAAGCCCTCGGGTTCGGTCGGCGGCGATGCCGTCGCTATGACTGTTCCCCGGCGCCTCACCCGGCTCCTTGCGCATCTTCATGCCAAGCCCAGGTGATCGACGCGAGCTTTCTCCCAGCGACATGACCCTCCGCCGCGGCACCCGTGTGTCCCGCGGGCGGACAGCGACCCGGCCATCCGTGGGCATTGCATGCCGCACCGACAGCCAGGCGCTTCTTTGGACTTGAGATGACTGTGAACCAAGAACTGAACGCCCCCCAGAACGCCGACCTGATCGACGACCAGATGGATGCCGAGACCGGCACGCTGGACACGCAGGCCGACGTCGAGGCGTCCCCCGTGGCTGCCGCCCCGTCCGGCGTGGCCTTCTCCACCCTGGGTCTGCACGAGGCGCTGCAGCGCGCCGTGAAGGACTCCGGCTACGAGCACGCCACTGACGTGCAAGCCCGCGCCATTCCGCCGGCCCTGGGCGGCGCCGACCTGATGGTCTCGTCCCGCACCGGCTCCGGCAAGACCGCGTCGTTCATCCTCCCGGCCCTGCAGCAGGTGCTCGAAGCCCGTGCCGCCCGTGCCACCGGCCCCAAGGTCAAGGTGCAAGGCCCGCGCGTGCTGGTGCTGGCACCCACCCGTGAACTGGCCATGCAGGTTTCCAAGTCGGCCATGACCTATGGCCGTCACATCCAGGGCCTGCGCGTGGCCACGGTGCTGGGCGGCATGCCCTACGCCCTGCAGCTGCGCATGCTCAGCGGCCCGCTGGACATCCTGATCGCCACCCCCGGCCGTCTGCTGGACCACATCAACAGCGGTCGCTGCAAGCTGGACAACGTCACCATGTTCGTGCTGGACGAAGCCGACCGCATGCTGGACATGGGCTTCATCGAAGACATCGAGTTCGTGGCCCAGCAACTGCCGGTGGCCCGCCAGACCCTGATGTATTCGGCCACCTTCGCCGGCCACACCGGTCGCCTGGCCGAGCAGCTGATGAAGGACCCGCAGCGCATCGACGTCAGCGGCCACACCGAAACCCACGAAAACATCGAGCAGCGTCTGCACTGGGCCGACAACGGCCAGCACAAGCGCAAGCTGCTGGAGCACATCCTGGGCGAGCGTGACGTGGACCAGGCCGTGGTCTTCACCAGCACCCAGCAGGACACCGAATGGCTGGCCGATGCGCTGGCGGAAATCGGTCACCGCGTGGCCGCACTGCATGGCGGCATGCCGCAGGGCAAGCGCAACCGCACGCTGATGATGCTGCGTCGCCGCGACCTGCGCGTGCTGGTGGCCACCGACGTCGCTGCCCGCGGCATCGACGTGCCCACCATCTCCCACGTGATCAACTTCGGCCTGCCGATGAAGGCCGAGGACTACGTGCACCGTATCGGCCGTACCGGCCGTGCAGGTCGCTCCGGCATCGCCGTGACCCTGGCCGAGCGCCAGGATCTGTCGATGATCAAGCGCATCCAGCAGTTCACCACCCAATCCATCCCGGTCTCTCGCATCGAGGGCCTGGAGCCGCGCAATGAAGAGCCGCGCATCTATCCCCCGCGGGACCGCAATGCCCGCGGTGGCGACACCCGAGGTGACTTCCGCGGTGGCAACCGTGGCGGCTTCGGTGGCGGCCAGAGCCGTGGTTATGGCCAGGGCTATGGCCAAGGTCATGGCGGTGGTGCCCGTTTCGACAACCGCGGTGAAGGCCGTGGCGGCGACCCGCGTTTCGACCGTGGTGACAACCGCGGCCCGCGCTTCGAGCCGCGTGGTGGCGACCAGGGTGCCCGTTTCGAGAACCGTCCGCCGCGTTTCGAAGGTCGTCCGGATGCACGTCCGGAAGGTCGCTTCGAGCCGCGTGGTGACCGTCGTCCCGACGCGCCGCGTTTTGGTGACCAGCGTCCCCCGTTCCAACGCGACGGCCAGGGCCGTGGCGGCGAGCGTCGTGACGGTGCCGGCTTCCAGCCGCGTCCGCAGCGTGGCGCCGACAACCGTGGCTTCGAGCCGCGTGGCGACCGTCAGGAACGTCCGGCCTTCCGGGGTGGCGACAACCGGTTTGACGACCGCGCCCGCTTCGAAGGTCGTCCGGAAGGCGCGCCGCGTTTCGCGGGCAAGCCGGGTGCTCCGCGTGGTCCGCGCAGCGATGACCGCCAGGACCGCGGTGGCTTCCAGGGCCGTCGCACCGGTCCGCGCAAGGGCTTCTGACCTCGCCTTGAGGGACTGAAGGAGACGGACGGCGCGGAGCGGACGAATGCGGGTGGAAGGCAAGGTCATCCAGTGGGATGACGCCAAAGGCTACGGCTTCATTGCGCCTTCGGCCGGTGGGTCGAAGATCTTTGTCCATGCCCGCGCCTTCGGTCTGCGCTCGCGTCGCCCCTTCGTGGGGGAGCGGGTCAGCTACGAGGTCGGGCTGGACGGGCAGGGCAAGTCGCGCGCGATGAACGTGCGGAGCCTGGAGCCCAAGCCCGCACCGGCTGGACCCGCGCCTGGCGCTGGTGGCACCCATGGTGCCGGTGCTGCGGGAGCCGCTCGCAGCGGCGCTGGCCGGGCGGCCGGTGGCGCTGCCGCGGGTCGCGCGGGCCCTGCCGGTCCACGCGCAGCCGGCGCCGCCCCAGCAGCAGGCAATGCGGGCTCATCCACGGCCAGCAACGCCGAGCTCTGGCTCATTCCCGTCTTCGCCAGCCTGGTGCTGCTGACGCACCTGGCCTGGCCACTGCCCCATGCCTTGTGGGGTGTCTACATGGCCATGAGTCTGGCCACCTTCATCGTGTATGCGCTGGACAAGCGTGCGGCCAAGCTCGGCCAGTGGCGTGTGAAGGAAAACACGCTGCATGGCCTGGCGCTGCTTTGCGGCTGGCCCGGCGCCTTGCTGGCGCAACACTTGCTTCGACACAAAAGCGCCAAGCCGAGCTTTCGGCGCTTCTTCTGGTTGAGCACCGCGCTCAACATCCTGTTGTTTGTCCTTGTTTTCACACCGCTGGTGCCGTCTCTGCTGAGGTCGCATGCCGCGGGCGTGTTCTGAGTCATGTTGCAGTTGAAAGTGATCGATACGGCGGACGTGCCGGCCGTGCTGGCCTTGCAGGCCCAGTGCTACGCGCCACAGTTCCACGAAAGCGCCGATGCCTTCCAGGCCAAGCTGCGCGCGACCCGCGGGCTGCATTGCTCCTTCCTGGCCGTCCAGGGCGAGCAGCCGCTGGGCTACGTGGTGAGCCTGCCGGTCGATGACGATCAGCTGCCGGGGCTGGATGCACCGGAATGGGCCCCGGCCCGCGCACCGCGCACCTTGTATCTGCACGACCTGGCCGTCTCGCCCGCCGGACGTGCGCACAAGCTGGGCCACAAGCTGGTGGAGCAGGTGCTGCGCCGCGCCCGCGACATGGGCCTGCAGGAAGTGGCCCTGGTGGCCGTGCAGGACTCCGGCGCCTATTGGCAGCGGCTGGGCTTCCAGGACGCCGCGGCCCCCCTGTCTACCGCGCTGCAGGACAAGCTGGACAGCTTTGGTCCGGATGCGCGCCTGATGCGCCGCAGCCTGGTGGCGGCCTGACCGACGGTCCGCGTCGCGTCAAGGGCTCCGCACCTGCGGCCTCCGCTGCTGTCAAGCATTCGCCCGGATTCGGGTTCACCCCCATCGGCACGGTCGAGAGGGGCCGCCGAGGCTGGGATAATCACCGCATGACTGCGATCCCGGGAAGCGTGGCGGACGATCCGCTGCGCGACGATCTCCCCGAACCTTCCTTCGAAGACTATTTCCGCGAGGGGCAACTGCCGCAGGAATCCCTCCTGTGGTGGCAGCTGGAGCGAAACGAGGCCTTGCTGGCGGCGCACCGCGCGCTGTTCCACGGCCCGTCCACGCTGGTGCGGCTGCGCGTGTGGGTGTTCATCGAGCTGATGACCCTGCCGCATTCGCGCCTGACCCGCGACGACCTCAACCGGCACTTCCACGTCCTGCGCGACGAGGCGCTGGACCTCGTCCTCAAACGGCTGCGCGATGCGCAGTTGCTGGCCTGGGACGGCTCCAATCAGCATTACGGCGTGACGCCGCTGGCGCAGCAGTTGATGGCGCTGGTGTCTCCGCTGACGCAGGCGCAGGACCAGGACGGTGACCTGGTCGGCCTGCTGGCCAACGTGGCCGGCGCGCAGCAGTTGGGCACGCTGGAGCCGGCGCAGCTGCACCATCTGCTGGCGCAGCTCTCGCGGCTGTACAACGAGTTCGCGGACGCCATCGCGTCCGGATCGGAATTCCATCTTCGCCGCGCCCGCATGCGCTTTGAGCGCGCGCTCAAGCTGGTGGAAAAAGCCAGCGAGGCGCTGTCCGCCATCATTTCGCAGGCGCAGAGCGAAGGCAATGCGCGGCTGGAGCGGCTGGCGCGTGAACTGGGCCTGGCCCAGGCGCGCCTGCTGGCCATGGCCAGCCAGTTCAACCGGGCCTTGCAACAGGCCGACCGCCAGCGGGTGACGCTGGGCTCCACCGGCATCACCACCACCGACGTGCGACGCTGGCTGCAGGAAGTGCCTTTCCTGGAGAACCTGGCGCTGGGGGCGCTGTCCCGCCCGGTGCATCCGGTCTTCGTGGCCCAGCATGAACTGCTGGACACCTGCGAAGCGGAGTTTGAACGCGACCGACCCAAGCCGCCCGCGGTGGAACCGCTGCCCGACGGGCTGCAGGCGCCTGAAGGCAAGCTGGCCGTGATGAGCCTGCCGCCGGACATGGGCGAGCTGCAGACGCTGCTGGGCACCTGGAACCAGGCCGGCATCTCGATGAACGACCTGCGGCCGGCGGTGCTCGGCGGCAGTTATGCCCGCGCGGCTTATCGCGCCCAGTTGCTGCCGCTGCTCGGGGACCCGCAAGCGCAGCATCTGGCCGGCGCCACCGGCGACATGGCCCGCCAGCCGTGGCGGGTGCGCTGGTCGGCCCAGCAGGGGCCGGTGCAGGACGAGTACGTGCGCTGGATGAGCGAAGGCGTGCTGCACGGTGCCGACGTGGAACCGCCGCGGGAGCCGGAAGGCTCGCCCCTGGCGCCGCCGCCGCCCGCTGAACCGCCCAAGCGTGGCCGCCGCAAGAAGGTGGCGGAGGCGGCCCCGGCTGCGGGTGCTTCCGCCACGGAAGCCCCAACAACGGAAGCCCCAGTCGCGGACGTCGCCACCGCGGATGCCACCACTGCGGATGCCACTACCGCTGGAGCCTCCACCGCGGACGCCACCACCGTAGCAGTCACCACTGAAACGCCCCCGCCCAACACCGCAGCCGCGTCGCCGGCTGTCCCCGACGCACTTGCCGGCACCGCTGCCGCGCAAGCGCCCCTCTCATCGCCTGGACCCACCTTGCGCGCCGACCCTGTTGGCGACGACGACACCCCGGTCCCTGAAGCCTCTTCACAGCCATGAGCCCCTCTCTCGACGACGCCGCCCATCTGGCGGCCCAACTGCTGGCCCGACGCTGGCTGCCCCGCAACCAGCCGCTGGTGCGCCGGGCCCTGATCGACCAGGAACTCTGGCGCGCCGTCAACGAGCGCCTGGCCGCCGTGGGCATGCGCATCGTGGACAACGTCTATGCCGACCACATCAGTCTGGCCATGCTGCGTCCCGCCGAGGTGGCGGTCTTTGGTGAAACCGGCCTGGCGTCCAACAACAACCTGGACCTGCCGCGCGACGGCGTGGCCTTGCTGGTGGTGCTGTGGGCGCTGATCGTGCTGCCCAAGCGCCAGCGCCAGTTGGCCCGCGCCGAGGAAGCCGCCGAAGGGCAGGGCGAGATGTTCGCCACCGACAAACCGATGCCCAGCGCCGCGAGCAGTGCGCCGACCTTGTCCTACCGCAGCCTGCTGGCGGACTTCGGCAACCAGCTGGGCAAGAAGATGCGGCTGGACGCCAACCTCAAGCTGCTGGAGCGTCAGGGCTTCATCACTCGCAAAGGCGAAGACATTGCCGAAGGACCTTTGCTGGACCTGCTGCTGGACTACGACACCCTGGCGCCGCGCATCCTGGACGGCGCGCTGGCCGATGTGCTGGCCCGCTCCACCGACGGCGAAGCCAGCCCGCTGCTCAACGCCATCCTGGCCGCGCGCCACAACGAAGAATCTGACCTGAGCGATTCCTGATGTTTCATCTCCAATCCCTGGAACTGCTGCACTGGGACTATTGCCGCCGCGTCTCGATGCCGCTGGACGGCAACATCATCACCATTGCCGGCCCGAACGGCTCGGGCAAGACCACGCTGCTGGATGCGATGCGCACCCTGCTGGGCCTGGAATGCTCCGGCGGCCGCACCTACAAGACCTATGCCCGCCACGCCAATGCGGAAACCGCCTGGCTGCGTGCGCTGGTGGACAACCGTCCGCGCGGCCGTCAGAACAGCAGCCGGCCCTTTGCCAGCTCGCTGCTCTATTCGGACCAGGTGACCCTGGCGTGCCGCATCTCGCGTCAGGGCGGGGACTGGGTGCGCCGCTACATCCTGGCCGATGGCGTCCATGAAATCGAGGCGCTGGACCAGAAGGCCGACAAGGACTGGCTGGGCATCGAGGCCTGGAAGAAGCGGCTGGAGGCTGCCGGCCTGACCCGGGCCATCGGCCGCGTGCTGGCGCTGGAGCAGGGGCAGACCGACCGCTTGTGCGAACTGTCCCCGAAGGAACTGCTGCGGCTGGTCTTTGAAGTCTTTGGCGACCAGGAAGTGCTGGACCGCTATGAACTGGCCCGCAACCATCAGCAGCAACTGCTCAAGGAAGTGGAGCAGGCCACGCATGAGCTCTCGCATGCGCAGGCGCAGCTCTCCGACCTGTCCAACCGCGTCAACAGCTATCAGCAATATCAGCTGCGCCTGAAAGAGCGCGAGCGCCTGGCCACCGAAGTGGTGCCGGTGCTGCAATGGAGCGAGCAGCGCCAGCGCACCGCGCAGCAGCTGCGCGACCTGCATCGTCAGCGGCTCTTCGCCCGTTCCGACGAACGCGGCATGAGCGAGAAGCGGGCCCACCTGCTGTCGCTGTTCCAGGCGCAGGAGGCGGCCCGCAACCGCCAGAGCGAGCTGGAGTCGCAGCGCAAGGAAGCCCGTCAGGCCTTCGAGGCGGCGCGTGACGGAGAGCGTCCGATGGAAGCCCTGGTCAAGCGCGAGGAAGACCTCAAGGCGCTGGCGGCGGTCGAGACCGACGGCGCCGCACTGACCACTCGGCTGGAAGAGCTGGGCACGCGCCAGCATGAATTGCGGGAGAGCTTCACGCGCCACAACGACCAGCTTCGCAAGGCCCAGTCGGCCATGGATGCGCTCAGCGGCCAGCGTTTGCCGCCGCCGCCGCAGGAAGTCACGCGCTTTCGCAAGGCGTTGGATGAAGCCGGCATCCAGCACCATGTGCTGGCCGACTGCATCGATATCTCCGACGACCAGTGGCGTGCCGCTGCGGAAGGTTTCCTGCGCCCGTCCCGCTGGGTGGTGGTGCTGGCCCACAGCAGCGATGAAGCGCAGGCCTACCGCCTGGCCTCGCGCGAGCGGTATCGGCACTACGTGGTGGCCGATGGGGAACAGGCCCCGGCGGTGAGCCCCAAGCACAGCCTGCTGTCGGTGCTGAAGTTCAATGCCAAGGCGCCGGGCTGGCTGCTGCGTCAGCTGGCCTCGATCCGCTGTGTGGCGGATACCGAGGAAGGTGCGCGGGTCGGTGGGGAATGGATCACGCCGGATGCCTACTATCGCGACGGCCGCGGGGGCCGCAGCCTGTGGGTGGAACCTCGGGAATTCCAGTTTGGGGTCTCGGCGCTGGATGCGCGTCGTGCGTCGCTGGAGAAGGAGCTGGCCCGCTACGACCTGGAGCTGTCGCGCATTGCCAAGGAGCAGGTCGACATCGAACGTCAGCTCAAGGACGCCCATCGGGCCGCTCAGGGCCACAAGGCCGCGCAGGAGCTGGTGGAGCGGGCCGAGGAGTTCGCGCAGGCGCGTGCACGACTGCCGGGCTTGCGCCAGTCGCGGATCGAGGCGTCCACCCGCATGGCGGCGCTGGACCAGGAACACGATCGCGCCGTGGCGCAGGGCACTCGCAGCGAGCGGGACTATGAAGCCGCGCAGGCCTCGCTGAAGGCGAGCGAAGAGAACGTCTCCAAGGCCGAACGCGACTGGGCGTCCCGCCGCGATGATCTGCTGGCACAGGCCCGCCTGTCGCGCGAGGCCAAGGCCCGCTTCCCGTCGGCCTGGACACATCCCACGCGACTGGCCGCGCTGCGGGACGAATTCGAGAATGCCAAGCAGGCCGAGATTGCGGCCCGTCACGTGCAGCAGGAACTGGACACCGGCGTGTGGGAAACCGACCCGCAGGTGCAGGACCGTCATGCGCGCATGCAGGTGGCGGTGCTGGAGCAGACCACGCAGCTGGACGACCGCCGGGCCAGCAATGAGATGGCGCGGATTGCCGCCTTCAATGCCCGCGAGCGCTACATCGATGTGCTGCGCGCCACCGTGCGCCGCTACAAGAAGAATGTGCAGGAGCTGGGCGAGCTGGCCGGGGTGCATGCCCAGGCGGAACTGCCGCATCTGGACAACGACGACACGGTGCTGGCCCAGGCGGGTCTGCATGTGAAGTTCAACTTCGACGGCAAGGGAGAAGTGGGGCTGAACGACGGGGAAGCGTCGGGCGGGCAGCAGGTGCTCAAGAGCCTGATCCTGCTGGTCGGGCTGATGAAGGACGACGATGCGCCGGGCGGCTTCGTGTTCATCGACGAGCCGTTTGCTCACCTGGACGTGCGCAACATCCAGCTGGTGGGCCACTTCCTCAAGAGCACGCGGGCGCAGTATCTGCTGACGACGCCGATCACCCACAACGTGGAAGTGTTCGAGCCGTCGGAGATTACGCTGGTGACCAGCAAGAAGCCGCGTGGGGAGCGGTGGGCACCGCCGATTGCGGTGCTGGCGAGGCGGCCGGAGGAGTCGGTGTACGGGTGAGTCGGCTTGCGCCAGGCTGCGTACTGGCGCAACCGGAGTCATGACCAAGTGACCAGCTTCCTTGTCAGCCACCGTTAGGAATTGCAATGGTCCGTCGAGTCAAGCCGTATCTGCTTCACGCATCCTTCAAACCAGACGTCGAATTCGATTTCGATACCTATCCATTCAGTGTTCCTGCTGTTCGTGAATTGGAGAACATCAAGTTTCATCCGAATGTCACGTTCTTTGTCGGCGAGAACGGATCTGGCAAGTCCACCGTGATGGAGGCCCTGGCCGTGGCCTTGGGTTTCGGGCCGGAGGGAGGGACGAAGAATGTCCAGTTCAGCACCGTGGATTCCGTGTCTCCCTTGCATGACGCGCTGCGGATCGCCAAGGGGGTGCCGCAGCCGAAGGATGGCTACTTTCTCCGCGCTGAAAGCTTCTTCAACGTGGCGTCCTACATGGACAGCACCGGCTACGTGCAGGGGTATGGTGGGTCGCTGCACGAGCGCTCCCACGGGGAAGCCTTCATGGCGGTGCTGGTTCACAAGCTGCGCGGCAACGGCATCTATCTGCTCGATGAACCGGAGTCGGCACTGTCACCCAACCGGCAACTGGCGGCACTCAGAGCCATCCACCAGCTGGTGGAGGATCAGTCGCAGTTCATCATTGCCACGCATTCACCCATCCTGCTGTCCTATCCCCATGCGAAGATCATTCAGTTCGACAGTTCTGGTCTGAGTGAGGTGGCTTATGAAGACACGGAACACTACGCCATCACGCAGGACTTCCTGAACAACTATCCGCGCCGCCTTCAGCAACTTCTTGCTGATGAAGACGATGCGTGATGTTGCTTGTTGTCTCCCATGTGAATGTCCCAATTGCACTCTGAATCCATCGAGCTTGTGCTTGTGACAGGGGCGGTCCACGGTCACCGAGAATCCCTGCGGAGCGTCCTTCAGCGATTGCTCCATGGCGGGAAGTGAAGAGACCGGAGTCATGACCAAGTGACCAGACGAGAACTCCACCTCGTCATCATTGAGAAGGACAACACCCAATGACCGATGCCTCTTTCACCTGCTCGACCTGCGGCCAAGTGCATGCGGGTCTTCCGACCGACTATGGCTTCCGTCTCCCCGACGAAGTGCACGCATTGAACTACCTCGAGCGCTACACAAAGTCGCGCAGCAATGCCGATCTCTGCACGCTCGACGAATCCAGATTCTTTCTGCGCGGAATTCTTCCTCTTCCGTTCCAGGAACGTGAGGACCAGTTTTGCTGGGGCGTCTGGGTGGAGGTCAACAAGGCGACTCATGATCGCTACGTCGCGGGCTTCCACGATGACGCCCTGCAAGGTGCCACGGCGACCGGCACTCTCGCCAACACCATTCCCGGCTATGCCGAGACCATGAGCCTTGAGGTTCAAGTCGAGTTTCAGAATGGGGGGAGTCGCCCGAAATTCCTGTTCCTGCCCAATGCCACGCACGCACTGGCGCACGAGCAACGCAGCGGCATCAGCAGCAAGCGTCATCACGACCTGCTCCACGCAGTGGGGCATTTCGACACTGAGGCGTAAACCGGAGTATCAGACCCCAGCATGAGCGACCCGGAGCCACCCGTCCGCCTCTGCTTGCCGGCCGTTGTCATGCGCACGCTGGTGGCGGCCAGAGGACACACGGCACACCTCGCGCGAGTCGCGACCCCTCATCGGCAGGTCGCCGACTGAATTCTTAAAAGCCCGCTGGGCGGCGAAGTCGAAACGACCTTGCATTCCCGGTCACCCATCAAAGGCCGAATCAGAACCAAGGTGGTGGCCGTGTAGGAACCCCAGCCTGGGCCAAGCCGCAGACAAGGCTTGTCGCCAAAGGGATGCAGGCTAGAAGATGCTTCATGCGCTGTGTAACCCAATCACTAGGGCACATAAACCAGGTGTATCGAGAACCGAGCACCGTCCTCAGACTCCGTGACCCGCCCTTGAAGGACCAGGTCACTCTGCCCTTCCTCGGCCGTCCACAGATCGACGAACACGTCCCAAAAGTCGCCGGTCCACTGCGCCACCGACGTCTCCCACGTCGTTTCAGGCAGTTCGACCAGCGTGGCGCCGTAGTCCTCCAAGGCGTCACGAATGTGCTGGGCTTTTTCCGATGAAACCGGATCGACGCCATCAACGCCTTTTGAAAGGGCGTAATCACCCTCCACAAAGCAACGGACGATGTCACAAAGCATGGGACGCCAGGCGCCCGCAATTGGGTGCTCCCGGCTGTCATCTTTGACGGCTGGCGGGGTGTCTGGGAGGGTGCTCATCAACGTCTCGGCGGAATCCACATCCCGAGCAGCAAAGCCGCCAGCAATGCCAGCAGCCCAGTGACCGCAATCCCCCCCGACAGCGACACCGTCGCAATCAGCGCCGACAGCAATGCCGGCCCACTGGATCCACCCACGTCCGACAGGAATCGCCACACGCCCAGGAAATACGCCCGCCCCAGTCGCGGCGCATGATCCGCCCCCAGCGTCATGATCAGGCCCGAGCCAATGCCGTTGCCAATGCCCACCGCCATGGCTGCGATCAGCAGTGAGGTCATGCCCGTGGTCCACGGCATCAGCAGCATGGCCACGCCGATGGTCACCATCGACGGCACCGCCACCCAGCGCCGGCCCTTCAGGTCCATCACCCGACCGGCCGGATAGAACAGCAGCATCTCCACGCCACCGGACAGACCGTAGATCAACGACGCAGCCGCAGGCGCCAGCATGAGGTGATCGGCCCACAGCGGAATCACCGCCTGCCGCGACGAGCGCACGGCGCTCACCAGCAAGATGCCCAGGCCCAGCGTGAGAAACACATGCCGGTGGTCCCGCAAGATGCTGCGGAAGTTCACCGGTGCCGGAGCGGCCTGTCCAGCGGGCAGGGGAGGGGCCTGCAAGTCCGGCAGGCGCGCCCCGATGGCCGCCGCGCAAAGCACCCCGGCAATGCCCACTGCAAACGCCGCCGACACGCCAAACAGATGAATGGCACCGGCCGCCAGAAAGGGCCCGATGAACATGCCAATCCGCATCACCCCACCCAGCGTGGACAAGGCACGCGCCCGATACAGCGGCGGCACCGCCTCGGTCAGGTAGCTCTGCCGCGCCAGGTTGTAGACCGCCTGGGACATGCCCACCATGAAGCAGCCCGCCGCGAAGAACACCAGCTCGTGGGTAAACACCGACAGGCACATGCCCAGCGCGCTCCAGATGCCCGCGGCGATGATGGCGCCGCGCTCTCCCCATTTCATCGTGATCAGCGAGGCCGGCACGTTGTTGAGCAGCGACCCCAGGCTGATGAGCGTGACCACGAAGGCGGCCATCGACACCGAAGCGCCCAGGTCCCGCGCCATCAGCGGCACGATGGGCAGGATGGCGCCTTCCCCCAGACCGAACAGCAACGACGGCCCGAACGCCGGAAGGGCGATCTTGCGGAAAGAGAACTCGGGCGATTGAGCGGGCTCGGTGGGCGGGGAGATGGACGACATCAGGGGGGCACCGGAAGCGGCGGCGGGAGGGCCGACGGTGAATTCTGCGTCGGCTGCGTTTCTGAACGTGTGCCGAGGCTTCTATGGGTGCGATGTGTGAGTCAACGCGGTCTCTTCGGGACGATCCCAGGTCTCGGCGGCTGGCGTGCCCTGGTGATACCGCAATTGCCAGCCCTGCAGGCTGTGCGTCCACACGGACGAGCGCAGCGTGTGCAGGGTCAACGAGCCATCGGCTTGCCGATGGGCGCTTCGGTAGGTGAGCAAGGCCACATCCGGGGCCAGCATCACCAGCCGGAAGCGATCCGGCACGATCGCCGGCGGCTGCTCTTGGGAGAGCAGCAAGCGTGTGACCGTCTCCCTCGTGTAGATGCGTCCTGAGCGGCCGACTTCATCGAAGTCCTCATGCATCAGCTGCGCCAGCCGCTCAGCGTTACAGCGTACGCCTGGATGATGCAGCTCCACTTCCAGGGCGCGGAGCGTGTGGAGGAGGTCTGGATCGGCGGTCGATGGGGCGAGGGTGGGCGTGGCATTCATCGGCTGATTATCTGCAGCCTTGACTTCGGGAACGCGGCCGGCGTTTCGCATCCATTCAAGGCCATGACGAAGATCCGTGAATGCTGGACTGTCATTGCCATCGGTGACACGAGCCGCCGTCCGCGGCATTGCGTCGTTAGCAGCAAGTTGCCAACTGTTGCTGGTTGATGGGAGCACGCTAACACGCTTGCATGGAACACTTTCCCGGCGTTGAGAAGCCCTGGGAGGGGCACTCGTCCGCTTCCAATTCATTGCTCAAGAAAGGCCTCGTCATGAAGCTGAAGTCCCTGTGCACCGCGCGTCACGCGCTGCTGGCCGCATTGCTGATCGGCCACACCGCCATTGCCATGGCGGACGTTGCCCCGCTGTCCGTCAGCGGCAACAAGATCCTGGCCGGTGGGCAGCCCGCCAGCTTTGCCGGCAATAGTCTCTTCTGGAGTAACACCGGCTGGGGCGGCGAGAAGTACTACAACGGCAATGTGGTGAGCTGGTTGAAGAATGACTGGAAGTCCCGCGTCATTCGCGTGGCCATGGGCGTGGACGAAGGGGGCGGTTACCTGCAGGACCCGGCCGGCAACAAGGCCCGCGTCAAGGCCGTAGTGGATGCCGCCATTGCCAACGACATGTACGTCATCATCGACTGGCACAGCCATCATGCCGAGGACTATCGCGCCCAGGCCGTGGCCTTCTTCGATGAAATGGCCCGCACCTATGGCAAGAACAATCACGTCATTTACGAGGTCTACAACGAGCCGCTGAACATCTCCTGGAGCGGCACCATCAAGCCGTATGCGCAGGCGGTGATCAATGCCATTCGCGCGGTGGACCCGGACAACCTGATCATTGTGGGCACGCCCAATTGGTCTCAGGATGTGGATGCCGCCTCGCGGGACCCGATCAGCGGCGCCAACATCGCCTACACGCTGCACTTCTACGCCGGCAGTCACGGCCAATGGCTGCGCGACAAGGCCCAGACCGCGCTGAACAATGGCATTGCACTGTTCGTGACGGAATGGGGCTCGGTCGGGGCCAGCGGGGATGGCGGCGTCGCCACCAGCGAGACCTGGGCCTGGGTGGACTTCATGAAGGCCAAGGGCATCAGCAATGCCAACTGGGCGCTGAATGACAAGTCCGAAGGCGCATCGGCCCTGGTGCCGGGCGCCAGCAGTCAGGGCGGCTGGTCCGCGGGCCAGCTCACCGCATCCGGTGCCCTGACCAAGCAGATCATCGGCGGCTGGCCCGCCGGCCCGGCACCGACACCGGGTTGCACGCGTGTCTCGATTCCGGCGCAGATCCAGGCGGAAGCCTATTGCCAGATGTCCGGCGTGCAGGTGGAAGCCACGACGGACGTCAATGGCGGCAGCAATGTCGGCTACATCGACACCGGCGACTGGCTGACCTATGACGTCAATGTGCCGGCCGCTGGCAGCTATGTGGTCAAGTACCGCGTGGCCAGTGCCTCCGGTGGCGGCACCATCCAGATGGAAAAGGGCGGTGGCGGCGCGGTGTATGGCACGGTGAACCTGCCGTCCACCGGCGGCTGGCAGAACTGGACGACAGTGACGCAGACCGTCTCCCTGCCGGCCGGCCAACAGACGCTGGGGATCGTGGCGAAGTCGGGCGGGTTCAACCTCAATTGGGTGGACATCAGCCGGTCAGGCGATCCGGTGGACAGCGGCATCACCATTCAAGCGGAAAACTTTGACGCGATGAGCGGCGTGCAGACCGAAGCCACGACCGATTCAGGCGGCGGTCTCAATGTCGGCTATCTGGACGCCGGAGACTGGCTGTCCTACCCGACCGTCAACATCGCCACGGCCGGCACCTACACGATTGAATACCGGGTCGCGAGCCTGAATGGCGGCGGCAACCTGCAACTGGAAGAAGCGGGCGGCAGCGTGGTGTATGGGTCGGTGAACATTCCGTCCACCGGCGGCTGGCAGAACTGGGTGACCGTCAAGCACACGGTGCAATTGCCGGCCGGCCAGCGCAAGTTCGGCATTGCCGTGCGCAATGGCGGCTACAACCTGAACTGGTTCCGGATCACCAAGTCGTGATGCGGCGGGCCCCTGGAGGGCCCTCTTCGAGGCATTCGCGGGACCTTGCACATCCGCGATGAAAAGGGCAGCCGTCAGGGCTGCCATTCTTTTTTGCGAGTCCAGTCAGGCCGTTCGCAATCGCGCTTCAATGGTTCGCCGCCTCGGTAAATTTCTCCCTCTGCCCGGATCCCCCTCTCCGCACGCGCTAGCATCAGCCCGACGGAAGGTTTCCCCGAGGGATAGATGAAACGACAGTTCGGACTCACGATGGTGTCGGTGGCGCTGCTGAGCGCCTGCGCTGCTACTGGCCCTGGTACGCCCAAGACCGCTGACAAGGCTGCCGCCGCCCCGACGCCGGCCGCCCAGCCCGCCTCCGGCCCACGCGGCGTGGTGCCGCTGTCCCGCGTCCCTCTGGTGTCCACCCCCGGCGCCTCCGCCGCCAGCGCGCCCACGGCGATCGACCCGTCCGAGCCCAAGCCCTACGACAAGGTCATCACCCCGGACGCCAAGACCCAGGACGGCCTGTTCAAGATCCACACCATCAAGACCCGGCTGTACTTCGAAATCCCGAAGGCACTGCTGGACCAGCCCCTGCTGATGGTGGCCAATGCCACCCAGGTGCCGGCCGGGGTGGAGCATGTGGGCCGCGCGCTGAACGAGGACGTGGTCCGCTTCGTCCTGAAGAACAACCGGCTCTACCTGCAACAGATCTCCCACGCCTTCGTCACCGACCCCGGCAAGCCGAATGCGGACGCGGTGCAGCGCTCCCAGCGTGACCCCATTTTGGCGAGCTTTCCGGTCGAGACGCTGGGCAAGGACGGCGCACCCGTCATCGAGGTCAGCCGCTTGTTCCTGAGCGAGGTCGGCGATTTCAGCGCCCGCAGCATGCTGCGCGGCAGCGGCCCGGACCCCTCGCGCAGCTACATCGACCAGACCAAGGCCTTCCCGGCCAGCGTGCGCATCGATGCGGTGCAGACCTACCAGATCGGCGCGCAGCCGCTGATCATCCCCGGCATGCCGGTGGTGCCGCCGTCCTCGCCGTCTCGCGCGGGCAGCGTCAACATCGCCTACAACATCGTCCAGTTGCCCAAGGAAGCCATGCGGCCGCGCTTCATGGATGACCGGGTCGGCTTCTTCAACGTGTCCCGCGTGGACTTTGGCGCCAGCGGCCAGGAACTCAAGCGCGACCGGCTGATCACCCGCTGGCGGCTTGAAAAGAAGGACCCGGACGCGCCCCTGAGCGAACCGATCAAACCCATCGTCTGGTACATCGACAGCGCAACGCCCGAAGCGCTGGTCCCGTACGTGAAAAAGGGTGTGGAAGCCTGGAACAAGGCCTTCGAAGCGGCAGGCTTCAAGAACGCGGTGCAGGCGCGCCGTTTCCCGACCAAGGAAGAAGACCCGGAATTCGACCCCGAGGACGTGCGCTACAGCATCATCCGCTGGGTGCCGTCGCCGGTGGCCAATGCCTACGGCCCGCACCTGAGTGATCCCCGCAGCGGCGAGATCCTCAATGCCAATGTCGTGATGTTCCACAACATCCTCCAGCTGCAGCGGGACTGGTACATCACCCAGGCCGGCGCCGTCGATCCGCGCGCCCGCCAGCTGCCGCTGCCGGACGACCTGATGGGCGAGCTGGTGACCTTCGTGGTGAGCCACGAGGTGGGCCATGCGCTGGGCTTCCCGCACAACATGAAGTCCAGCTCGCTGTATCCGGTGGAAAAGCTGCGGGACCCGCAGTGGCTGCGCACCATGGGCCATGTGCCCTCGCTGATGGACTATGCGCGCTTCAACTACCTGGTGCAGCCGGAGGACAAGGTCGACCCGGCCTTGCTGATTCCCGGCGTCGGCCCCTATGACGTATTCGCCACCCGCTGGGGCTACACCCCCATCCCGTCGGCGAAGACACCGGAGGAGGAACTGCCCGCCCTCAATGCCTGGGCCCGCGAGCAGGACAGCAAGCCCTGGCTGCGCTTCTCCTCGCCCAAGGCGGACGGCGGTGATGCCGGCGAGAACGTCGAGGCCATCGGGGATGCGGATGCGGTCACGGCCACCACGCTGGGCATCCAGAACCTCAAGCGCATTGTTCGCCAATTGCCGTCCACGACGGTGCGGGACGGCCAGGACGACCGCACGGTGGAGCAGCTCTACCGCACCCTGGCGGGTCAATGGGGCCGGGAGCTCAGCCACGTCATTGCGCTGGTGGGCGGCTACCGTGTGCAGAACAAGCACAACGACCAGCCCGGACCGGTGTCCGAGCCGGTGTCGCGCGTCCAGCAGGCGCGTGCGGTCAAGCTGCTCAATGAACAGCTGTTCGCCACGCCGCAGTGGTTGCTGGAGCCAACGGTCACCGAGCGGCTGCGCACCTGGGAGCCCAACATGATGCTGCAGGTCTACCAGCGCGCGCTGCTGCGTTACCTGCTGGACCAGGCCCGCACCCGCCGCATGCAGGACCAGTCCGCGCTGCTGGGCGACAAGGCCTATGGGGTGGACCAGTTGCTGCAGGACCTGCGGCAGGGCATCTTCACCGAGCTGCCCTCAGGCCACCGCGTGACGCCGATCCGCCGCAACCTGCAGCGCGGTTATCTGGAGCTGCTGGCCGAGCGCATCAATGCGCCGGGCGCCGCCGTGGATGACAGCCGGACTCTCATGCGCGAGGAGATGAAGCAGTTGCGTCAGCAGATGCAGGCAGCGGCGGGCAAGGCACCGGATGCGGTGCAGCGAGCCCACTGGGCCGGCCTGGCGGACTACAGCGCCCGAGTGCTGGACCCGCGCACCGGCGGCGGCATCACGCTCTTCATGGGCTTCTCATGGAATGGCGCGCAGGCGCAGGACCTCTGCTGGGACGACGGGCAGGCCCTGTACGACCAGCTCGTGCAGCAGGAGTTTGGACGGGCGCAGTTGGGCCAGGGGCAGACCCCCGGGCAGGTGCAGGGTCGGGACCCGGCTCAACCCAGCGTCCCCACCACCGCGATTTCCTTCTGATCCGGCACCTCGTTGTAGGACAGCACAGCCAGGCCCGGCGCAAACAGCCGCGCATACCGCGCCAGCAGCGGCCGCACCTGCGGCATCACCAGCAGCGCCGGCGCCGTGCCCTGGGCCTTCATCTGATCCCGCGCGCCGGGCATGTGCTGCTGCAACTGCGACAGCAACTGCGGGTCCACCGGGAAGCTGTCCAGCTGCACCTTGGCCCCGCCCGCCCGTGCCTGGTTCAGCGCATTGAGCAGGTGGTTTTCCAGCTCGCTGCCCAGGTTGAACACCTTCAGCGCTGACAGCGCCTGCTGCGGCCCCTGCAACTGCGCCACGATCTGGCGCTTCAGAGCACAGCGCACCTCGGCCGCCAGCAGGATCGGGTCCTTGGTGGCCTCGGCGTTTTCCACCAGGGTCGAGGCAATGGTCTGGATGTCCTTCACCGACACGCCCTCGGTCAGCAGCAGCCGCATCACCTTCAGCAGTTGGGCATGGGTGTAGGCCTTGTCCAGAGCGGCGCCCAGCTTGGGCGCGATGGCATTGAGCCGCTCCATCAGCGCCGCCATGTCGTCAAAGCGCAGCAGCTCGGGCAGTTGCTCGCGGATGACCTTGGAGACATGCGTGGCCACCACGCTGGGCACATCCACCACCTGGTAGCCCAGCCCCAGCGCATGGGCCTTGTCCTCCGGCGTGATCCAGGTGACCGGCATGCCGTAGGCCGGGTCGAAGCCGGGAATGCCATCCACATCGCCAAAGATCTGGCCGGAGGCAATCGCCATCAGCCGGTCCGGATACAGCTCCGCCTGCGCCACCACCGCACCGCTGAGCGAGATGGCGTACTGGCTCGGCTTGAGCGACAGGTCGTCCCGCACCTGCAGTGTGGGAAGCAGCACGCCGAGCGTCTCGCTCAGGGACTGCCGCATGCCGCGCACGCGGGTCTGCAGCGGCGCGCCCTGGCCGGGGTCGATCAGGCTCACCAGCTTGTAGCCCAGGCTCACCGACACGGCCTCCACCACCGGCAGGGCCTGCCAGTCGATCTCCGGCGGTGCGCCCGCCACCAGGGCCGCGGCCACCGGCGTGGCCGCCTGCACCGCCTCCTTGGGGCGGCTCGACATGCGCCAGGCCGCATAGGCCAGGGCGACTGCAAAGGCACTGAAGGCCATCCAGGGCATGCCGGGAATCAGCGCCAGCACCAGCATCACGCCGGCGGCGCTGTAGAGCACCTGCGGCGAGGCCAGCATCTGCTCGCTGACCTGCGTCTCCAGTTGCCCTGAATCACTGACGCGGGTGACGATGATCGCGGCGGCGGACGACAGCAGCAGCGCCGGAATCTGGGCCACCAGGCCGTCACCGATGGTCAGCAGCCCGTACTGGCGCATCGCTTCGGCCAGGCTCAGGCCATGCATGAACGCGCCGATGGCGACGCCGCCCACCAGGTTGATCAGCAGGATGAGGATGGAGGCGATCGCATCGCCGCGCACGAACTTGCTGGCGCCGTCCATGGCGCCGTAGAAGTCCGCCTCCGTGCCGACTTCCTTGCGGCGCTTCTGCGCCTGCTCCTGGTTGATCAGGCCGGCATTGAGGTCGGCGTCGATCGCCATCTGCTTGCCGGGCAGGGCATCCAGCGTGAAACGCGCGGACACCTCGGAGATCCGCTCCGCGCCCTTGGTCACCACGATGAAGTTCACCACCATCAGGATGACGAACACCACCAGGCCGACGATGAAGTTGCCGCCGATCACCACATTGCCGAAGGACTCGATCACCTTGCCGGCGGCATGCGTGCCCTCATGACCATGCAGCAGCACCACGCGGGTGGAGGCCACGTTCAGCGACAGCCGCATCAGCGTGGTCGCCAGGATGACGCTCGGGAAGATGGAGAAGTCCAGCGGCCGCTTGCTGTTCACGCTGACCAGGATCACCACCAGGGCCAGCACGATGTTGAAGGTGAACAGGACATCCAGCAACACCGGCGGCATCGGCAGGATGACCATCGCCAGGATGGCCAGCAGGAACAGCGGCGCGGCAACCCGCAGTTCACGCAGGTCGGCCAGGCGCTGGCGGAAGGGAGAGGAGGGGGTCATCGGCGGTCCTCGGATGGGCGCGGATCAGGAGAAGGGTCGGTGCTGCCCGGCGGGTCCGACAGATGCGCGGGCACGGGCAGGTCGGTGGACAGGCGCGGTTCGGTCTTGCGCTGCCCGCTGCGGAAGGCCTTGAGCTGCATCACATAGCTCAGCACCTGGGCAACGGCCTGATAGAGCGTCGCGGGAATCTGCTGCTGTACCTGCGAGGTGTTGTAGAGGGCCCGCGCCAGCGGCGGCAGTTCGAGCTGCTGCACCTGGAACTCACGGGCCAGCTGACGGATGTAGAGCGCCATCTCGTCCACGCCCTTGGCCACGACATAGGGTGCCTCGGCCTGCTGGCTGTCGTAGCGCAGGGCGACGGCATAGTGCTGCGGGTTGACGATCACCACATCCGCCTCCGGCACCGCCTTGCGGATGCTGCGCCGGGCCAGCTGCTGCTGGAGCTGGCGGATGCGCTGGCGGACCTCGGGGCGGCCTTCGTTCTGCTTGTATTCGTCCTTCACTTCCTGCTTGGTCATGCGCTGGCCCCGCAGGAAGAAGAGCCGCTGCAGCGGCACATCCACCATCGCATAGAGCGCCAGCACGACGGCCAGCGTCAGCAGCGCATCCATGGTGAGACTGCCGGCCTGCAGTAGGGCCTGCGGCAGGGGCAGGCCCTGCAGCCGCACATAATCGTGGGCCATGCCGGCCACCATCCAGATCAGCACCGCCAGCACCCCGAGGGTCTTGAGCAGCGTGGCCGCCAGGTCGCTGTAGTGCTTGGTGCTGAAGAGCCGGCCCAGGTTGGACAGGGGATTCATCCGGGACCACTGCGGCGCCCAGTGCTGCGTGGCGAAGGACAGCCCGCCGCCCAGTTGCGTCGCCAGGATCACCGCCGCCGGCAGGGCCAGCAGCGGCAGCACCATCGATCCCATCAGCCACAACGCTTCCAGCGCCGTGTCACCCCAGCGGGCGTCCAGCGCGCCCAGGCCCGGCTCGCCATCCAGCGGTGCCAGCACCAGCCGGAACAGTCGGCCGAAATCTTCCAGGTAGCGCGGGGCCAGCCACACCAGCAGCTTCAGCCCCAGCAGCAAGCCCACGGCGGCGCCCACGTCCTTGCTGCGGGCCACCTGGCCCTGCTCGCGAGCCTTGCGGAGTTTTTGCTCCGAAGGCTTTTCGGTCTTGTCGCCGCTGCTGCCCTCAGCCATGCAGACCTCCCGGCGCGCGCATGCCCTGCTCGATCAGCTGAAGCAGGTGCTGGGTCATGCGCAGGTAGTGGGCCGGCACCGAGGCCAGCATCTGGGTGAGCATGAAGAGCCCGAACAGCGTCACCAGCGAATAGCCCAGCGAGAACAGATTGAGCGCAGGCGCCACTCGGTTGAGGAAGCCCATGCCGATCTGCACGACCAGCGTGGCGGCCACCACCGGCAGCGCCAGCAGCAGCGCCGCCGAGAAGACCCAGGCCAGGTTGTAGACCAGGTTCTGCAGCGTAATGGCCGACAGCCCGGCGCCGACCGGCCAGGCGCGGAAGCTCTCGCCCAGCACGGCGGTGAACAGCAGATGCCCGTCCATGGAGAAGAAGGCCAGCACGCACAGCACATTGAGCAGCGCGCCCACCACGTCGGACGAGCTGCCGTTGATCGGGTCATTGAGCACCGCCATGGCCAGCCCCAGCTGTGAGGACAGCAGGAAGCCCAGCACGCCGATGACGGCCATGGCCAGGTGGAAGGTCAGGCCCAGGGCCAAACCCAGCAGGGCCTGCTCGGCCGCCACCACGATGCCCTGCAGCGAAAACGCCGACACCGTCACCGCCGTGGTCTGCGACACCGGCATCAGCACCACCGCCAGCACCAGCGACAGCAGCGCCCGCACCGACACCGGCATGCCGGCATCGCCGATGGTGGGCGCGGCGCTGAGCAGCGCCATGGTGCGGCAGAAGGGCCACCACAGCGCGGCGAGCCAGGCGGTCAGTTGGTTGAAGTCGATGTCCACGGCGTGGTCCCCGTCCGTGTGTCCGTACCCGTGCGGTGCCTCAGGCGACCCACTGCGCGGCCCGCTCAAACACGGACACGCAGAAGTCCATCAGCATGCCGACCATCCAGCGCCCGGTCACGCCCACCACCAGCAGCGTGACCAGCAGCCGCGGCAGAAAGGACAGGGTCTGCTCATTGATCTGGGTGGCGGCCTGGAACAGCGCCACCATCAGCCCCACCAGCAGGCCCGGCACGATGAGCACCAGCACCAGCACCAGGGTAAGGTTCAGGCTCTCGCCGATGAGGTCGATGGCCATGTCCGGCGTCATCATCCGCTCCTTCCGGGCTTAGCCGCCCACGCCCCGCACGCTGGAGACCAGCGTGTTGACCGTCAGCGTCCAGCCGTCCACCAGCACGAACAGCAGCAGCTTGAGCGGCAGCGAGATGACCAGCGGCGACAACATCATCATGCCCATGGCCATCAGCACCGACGACACCACCAGGTCGATGACCAGGAAGGGGATGAACAGCATGCAGCCGATCTGGAAGGCGGTCTTCAGCTCCGACAGCGTGAAGGCGGCCAGCTTGACCGGGAAGCTGTGGTCTTCCGGCTTGGTCACTGCCGTCTCGCCGGAGAGCTGCGCGATCTGGGCCAGGGCGCTCTTGCTGGTCTGGGCCAGCATGAAGCGGGAGATGGGCGCCTCGGCCACGCGCAGCGCCTGGCTGAGGGTGATCTTCTCGTCGTCGTAGGGCTTGAGGGCTTCGTCGTAGACCTGCACGCCGATGGGGCGCATCACGAGGATGGTCAGGATCAGCGCGATGCCGGTGACCAGGCGGTTGGGCAGGCCCTGCTGAAGCCCCAGCGCCTGCCGCAGCAGCGACAGCACGATGACGAAGCGGGTGAAGCAGGTCATCATCAACACCAGCACGGGCAGCAGCCCGAGCAGCGTCATGATGACCAGCACCTGCGTCTTCAGCGTGAACTCACCGCCGCCGCCCGCGGCGTTGCCACCGGCGATCTTGATGGTGGTGGCCACGGCGGGATGGCAGGCCAGGCTCAGGGTCAGGCCGGTCGCCAGCCCCAGCATCGGCCCGGCCGTCCGCGCGCAGGCGCGGCGCAGCCCTGCAGGGGCCGCCAGCATCCGGTTCCGCAATGCGGCGCCCGCGGCCATGTCAGCCCAGCGACGACAGGTCCAGCCCGTCGATGTCCAGCACGCGCAGCGCATGGCTGTCGCCACTGACCACGACTTCCGCATGGCCGATGGCCGTGCCGTTGACCTTGATGACCAGCGGCGCGCCGGCCAGGGTGTCCAGTTCCACCACGCTGTCGCTGCGCAGCTGGGCCAGGTCATGCAGGGACAGCCGCGCCTCGCCCACCTCCAGCGTGAGGGTCACCGGAATCTTGCGCATCAGGGCCGGCAGGTCGCGCGACGGCGGCCGCGGGTCCAGCACAGGGACGTCTTCCACGGGCGGCTCATTCAGCAGACCGGCGATCAGGTCGGTATCACTCATCATCAATCACTCCAGGTCTTCAAAAGAGGTCAGGCACAGCTTGCCGTGGTGCTCGGCCACCGCCGCGCGCATCAGCGGCGAGCCTTCCACCAGCACGGTGGCGTCGGCCAGATGGATGGGGATCAGGGCGCCGGGGGCCAGGTCCAGCACGCTGCCCAGGTCCATCTCCTGCTCCAGCAGGCGTGCCTGCAGCTTGAGGGTGAGACGGCGGGCCAGCGGCTGCACCGCCACGGCCGCGCGCGCCGGGCCGCGATGCTGGGCGGCCAGGCGCCTCAGCAGGGGTGTGAGATAGGCGCCATCCAGCACCACCCGCAGATGCATGTCGCGCTCGGGGCGGGCATCGGCATCGCGCACCAGCAGCGTGACTTCCCAGGCATCGGTGCAGTTGGTCGGCAGGCCGCCGATCTGCAGCGGCGGCAGGTCGTTCGACCCTGCCTCATCGTTGTCGGGCGCTGCGGTGGCGACCTGCGCCAGCGCCTGCAGCGTCAACTGGCAGCCCTGGCGGGCCAGCGCCTGCAGCAGCCGCTCTTCCGTGGCCGTCATCGGCAGGGCGCTGAGCTCGCTGGCCGGGGCGTCGGTGCTGGCACTGGCCAGGCCCAGGCGCCGCGCCATCAGCCCGTTGACCAGGGCGCGGTCGATGCGGCAGGCCACCAGGCCGGAGGGGCCCATGGCATGCAGCCAGCGGCCGGCGTCCGGGTCCAGCAGGACCTCGGCTTCACGCGCCGCGCGATCCAGCGGCTGCAGGCTCACCTCGCGCAGATCGTAGTGGGCGTGATAGCGCCGGTTCCAGGGCAGGCACAGCTGGCGATGCAGCGTCTCGCGCAGGCGGACGGCCACCCGCGGCAGCAGATGCACCGGACGGCCAAGGCTTCGCGTATCAAGCGCAGCGGGCCGGGGAGAAAGGGCAGGGCTGGTCATGGGGGATCCGTGGCGGACTCAATAAAGGCGTGATGCCATAACCACTTCATTCTAGGAATCGAATGCGGGTTTTGCAGGGGTCCAGGATATTCGTAAATCCAGTGGACGTTAAAAATTCACAATGCACTATGCAATGGACGCCTGCAATTGGGCAGGCTGCGGGTATTCCAAATTTAAGTCATCCTATTACCGGGTCGCCTTACCCCTGGCAGGGACATCGTGTTAGCGTTTTCATATTTATCAAACATCGGCGCGATTCACGCAGATCGAGCGGAATCCATGTCAGTTTGCGTTTGTCAGATGTGAACTTCTTCACGTTGGCAAATACTGCTTTGCGGCATTGCACAAGAAGTCCTTGTTGCGTACGGATGCAGCCACTACAGTCCGTCACATCAGGGCACACCCGAGCGAAAGCCGGGGTCGCAAAGCCTCCGGTCTACCACCGGCACCCCCTTGCGGGGCGTCAGGTCACGATAGCGGGGTTGCCAGACCTGAGTCTGCGGGGCACGTGACGCGTGCTTCATGGGCACATGCCTGCCAGGCCCCCACCGGGGCCTGTTGTGACCTGCTTTTGGCGTTCGCCACGGTGAGCCCGTCTTGACACTTGATGTGACACAGGATGGTCAAGCCATGCAGCAGACAAGAACTTCCCTGTCTTTTTCAGCGGCTCGCTGCCGCCGGTTTCCGATCGTGGATCGGGACTTCCGGCGCGTGCGGGGCCTCGCGGTGTGCCGCGCGGCGCTGCTGCTGAAGCGTTCGCCTCGCGATCCCGCGGGTTCGCTGCTGCATGTCTGCCGCCCTGTGATGCGTCCCCGCGTCGTCCCGGATTCTTCCCTTTTCAAATATGTCGCGATTCACTAAATAGACATATTTGAGTCTTGCAGGCCTGGTGAGGAGGCCTGCCGCCAGGAAATACCCTTTCAGTTTGAAAACCATCCGGATATTCCGGAGGGAAAAACTCATCCAGAAATTCGCGTTTTCTTGAATATGGAAAATGCCAACGTTCAGTCGGGAGCTTGATATGTCCGTGTCGGCGATTCAATCGTCACTGGCCCAGACGGCCATGGATTCATTATTGAACCAGGATGCCGTCCGTCTCCAGAATGACGCGCAAGCGCTCATGGGGGGTGCCTCCCATAACCCGGATGGGATGGGCTTCGAGCAGCTGCTGCGCCGTGTCGACGACAAGGACCAGGCCGCCAGCGCGCGCATGGAGGCCGTCGAACGCGGCGAGAGCGACGACCTGGTGGGCGCCATGCTGGCCAGCCAGGAAGCCAGCCTCTCCTTCTCCATGCTCATGCAGGTGCGCAACAAGGTGGTCGGCGCTGTGGATGAGCTGATCAAGCTGCAGCTCTGAACGCGGGGCCCCGGTCATGAACGAACTGCAAACCGTGCCCACCACCGCCGCGCCAGGCTGGCGCCAGCGGCTGGACGGCCTGATGAGCGGGCTGGGCAAGGCCGCGCCGGCCGCCGGCGCCGGGCTTCGCGGCGCGCTGCCGCTGCTGGGGCTCGCCGCCGTGGTCACCGCCCTGGTGCTGATGCTGCTGTGGCGCGACCAGGCCGGCTACAAGCCGGTCTTCGGCCACCAGGAACGCGTGCCCACCGCCGACGTGCTGTCGGTGCTGGATGCCGAGCACATCCCCTACCGCCTTCATCCCGACAGCGGCCAGGTGCTGGTGGCCGAGTCGCAGCTGGGCAAGGCCCGCATGCTGCTGGCGGCCAAGGGCGTTGTGGCCAAGCTGCCGGCCGGTCTGGAGCTGATGGACCGCAACGATCCGCTGGGCGTGAGCCAGTTCGTGCAGGACATCCGCTTCCGGCGCGGTCTGGAAGGGGAACTCGCGCAGAGCATGATGGCGCTGGATGCGGTCGAGAGCGCCCGTGTGCACCTCTCGATTGCCCGCAGCAGCTCGTTCGTGCTGAACGACGGCCAGAAGAGCTCGGCCTCGGTGGTGGTGACCCTCAAGCCCGGGCGCTCGCTCAGCCATGAGCAGATTGCCGCGGCCATCAACCTGGTGGCGGGCTCCGTCGCGAACCTGGAGCCTTCCCGCGTCAGCCTGGTGGACCAGCAGGGTAGCTTGCTGTCCTCCCGCGTGGACCTGAGCGAAGGCTTCGACGGCACCGCTCAGGGCAATGAAGCCCAGAAGCGGGTGCAGGACGAGGTCCGCCGCAATGTGCATGAACTGCTGGCCCCGGTGCTGGGCGAGCAGAACTACCGGCTCAGCGTTACGGCCGAGGTCAACAACGACCGGGTGCAGGAAACCCGCGAGCAATACGGCGACGCGCCCAAGGTGACCAACGAGGCCACCCGCGAGGAGCAGGACCGTGAGCGCATCGCGCTCGGCATTCCCGGCTCGCTGAGCAACCGGCCTGCGGCGGCGCTGGCGTCTGCGGCGGCATCGGCCTCGCAGGTCGGGCCGGACGACACCGCCGGCAATGGCAACAGCAACGTGGCCCGCAAGAATGCGTCGACCCGGCAGTACGCCTACGACCGCAGCATCACCCAGGTGCGCAAGAGCCGCGGACGGCTGGAGCGGCTGAGCGTGGCGGTGCTGCTCAACACCGCGGCGGCGCCCGGCGGCGCCAAGACCTGGTCGCCCGAAGACGTGGCCAAGGTCGAGCGCCTGCTCAATGACGGCCTGGGCATGGACAAGACCCGCGGCGACAAGCTGACCGTGTCCTCCCTGGCCTTCCCCGGCGCACCGGCGGTCGAGCCCTGGTACCAGCAGCGCGACACCCTGGTGGATGTCGGCGGCTGGGCGGCCGGGGCGGTGGCGGCCCTGCTGGGTTATCTGCTGATTGCGCGTCCGCTGCTGCGCATGGGCCAGCATGCGCTGGGCATGGGCCCGGCGAAGGCACGGGCCGACCGCCGCAACGCGGACGACCGTCGCACCGATCCCGGGCAGGGCCCGGAGATCACGCCGCTGCAACCGCTGGGCAGCAGCGGCGGCAGCCCGGCCCCCGTCGGCGTGGGCGGGCCGTCCGCCGAAGCACCGGCCCTGGGGCATGCCCCCGCGACGGGTCGCAGCTCCCCGGTGATGCCGCTGCTGGAAAACTATGAACTGCCGCCCCCCGGCTCGCCGGTGGACGTGCTGGTGGACCACCTGAAGGTGCTCGCGGCCAAGGAGCCGGAGCGGGTGGCGGAAGTCGTCAAGCAATGGGTGCAGAAGAAAAATGGCCGAAGCGAGTGATTTCATTCCGCCGGGCAGCGCTGCGTCGCTGAGCCCCGTCGAACGCGCCGCCATCGTGCTGCTGAGCATGGGGGAGGAGCCGGCTGCGGCCGTCCTGCGCTGCCTCTCCCGCGAGGAGCTGCTGGACGTGACGCAGGTCATGTCCCGTCTCTCCGGCATCAAGGTCGACTGGGTGAAGACCTCCCTGCAGGACTTCTTCGACGACTATCGCGAGCAAAGCGGCGTGCATGGCGCGTCGCGCAGCTACCTCAAGCGATCGCTCGACCTGGCCCTGGGGCAGCAGATCGCCTCCAGCGTGCTCAACAGCATCTACGGCGACGCCATCCGTCCCAAGATGCAGCGCCTGCAATGGGCCTCGCCCAAGTGGCTGGCCGAGCAGATCAGCCAGGAGCATCAACGCATGCAGGCGGTGTTCCTGGCCTTCCTGCCCAGCGCCCTGGCCACCGAGGTGGTGGGGGCCCTGCCGGAAAGCACCAGCGCCAGCCGCGACCGTGTGCTGCTGCAGATGGCGCGGCTGTCGGAAGTGGATGCCGACCTGCTGGCCGAGCTGGAAGAGCTGGTGGAACGCTGCCTGGCTGGCCTTGGCCAGCAGGGCGCCACGGTCGAGGGCGTCAAGCAGGTGGCTGAAATCCTGAACCGCATGCCGGAGCAGCGCCAGCAGATGGTCGAGCTGCTGCGGGCGCACGACCCGGTGGTGGTCGGCGAGATCGAGACCAGCATGTACGAGTTCTTCATGCTGTCGCGCCAGAGCGAAGCCACGCTCACCCGCCTCATCGAGGAAGTGCCGCTGGAGCTGTGGGCCGTGGCGCTCAAGGGCGCCGAGCCGGCAGTGCGGGACGCCATCCTGGCCGCCATGCCGCGTCGTCAGGCGCAGAGCTTCGAGGACCTGATGCGTCGCGGCGGCCCGATGCCGATGAGCCGTGTCGAGCAGGCCCGCGCCGAAATCATGACGCAGGTGAAGGCGCTGGTGGATGCCGGCGAGATCCAGGTGCAACTGTTCGCCGAGGCGGTCGTCGAATGAAGACGCTTCGCCCGCACCGTTTTCCGCCGCTGGCCCAGATCGGGTCGCGGGGGCCGGACGCGCAGGCCGGCCTCAGCGGCGCCGAGCTGCAGGCCAGCCTGGCCCAGGGCTTCCAGGAAGGCCTGGCCCGCGGCTACGAGGAAGGCTATGCGAGCGGACTGCAAAGCGGGCAGGAGCAGGCGCGCAGCAGTGCCGAGATGGCCGGACATGCCAAGGGCCTGGCCGCCGGACGGGAAGATGCCAAGGCGCTGCTGGCCAGTCCGCTGGCGGCGGTCGACACCCTGTTGACCCATCTGTGCCAGCTGCAGAAGGACTATCAATCGGCCGTGCGTCGCGAGGTGGTCGAGCTGGTGGAGCGGGTGGCCCGGCAGGTGATCCGGGCCGAGCTGACGCTGCGCCCGGCCCAGTTGCTGGCGCTGGTGGATGAGACGCTGTCGGCCATGTCGCCGACCCGCGAAGGCGTGGTGGTCTTCCTCAATCCGGAAGACCGTGAACGCCTGCTGGAGCTGGCGCCCGAACGTGTCCAGGGCTGGACCCTGCATGCCGACAGCGCCCTGGAGCCGGGCGAATGCCGCGTCGTCGCCGGAGGCCGTGAAGCCGACGCCGGCTGCCGCCAGCGGCTGTCCGCCGTGATGACGCAGGTGCGGGGCCAGTTGATGCCCGAAGGCGTGGAGTCGGACGACGCTGAGGGCGAGACCTTGATGCAGCCGCTGGAGGATCAGCCATGATCAGCCATGCCCTGCGCCGCGTGGAACTGGGCGAAGTGCCCGTGGCCACGCCCACCGGCCGACTGATCGGCGCTTCCGGCCTGCTGCTGGAAGCCACCGGCTGCACGCTGCGCACCGGGCAGCGCTGCCTGATCGAGACCGGCTCGGACCACCGGCCCGAGGGCACCGAGGCGCCGCTGCGCGACTGGCTGGCTGCGCAGGTCGTCGGCTTCCGCGACCAGACCGCCTACCTCATGCCCTTCAAGAAGCCCGACGGCCTGGCCGCCGGTGCGCGCGTGTTGCCGGTGGTGGAACGCACCCATCTGATGATCGGCCCGCAATGGCTGGGCCGCATCGTCAATGGTCTGGGCGAGCCGATCGACGGACTGGGGCGGCTGGGGGGCGACCTGCCCCTCAACATGTCGCCGCCCAAGGTCAATCCGCTGCGCAAGCGCCCGGTGGACGAGCCGCTGGACGTCGGCGTGCGCGCCATCAACGGCCTGCTGACGCTGGGCCGTGGCCAACGGGTCGGCCTGATGGCCGGCTCCGGCGTGGGCAAGAGCGTGCTGCTGGGCCTGATCACCCGCAACACCGTCGCCGATGTGGTGGTGGTGGGGTTGATCGGCGAGCGGGGTCGCGAGGTGCGTGAATTCATCGAGCTCTCGCTGGGCGAGGCGGGCCTGGCCCGGGCGGTGGTGGTGGTGGCGCCGGCGGATGAATCGCCGCTGATGCGCCTGCGGGCCACCGAGCTGTGCCACAGCATCGCCGCCCACTACCGGGACCAGGGCCAGCATGTGCTGCTGCTGATCGACTCCCTCACCCGCTACGCCATGGCGCGCCGCGAGGTGGCCCTGGCCCTGGGCGAACCACCGGCCACGCGGGGATATCCGCCCTCTGTCTTCAGCCTGCTGCCGGAACTGGTGGAAAGCGCCGGCAACGGCGAAGGCCCCGGCAGCATGAGCGCCATCTACACCGTGCTGGCCGAAGGCGACGACCAGCAGGACCCGGTGGTCGACACCGCCCGGGCCATCCTGGACGGCCACATCGTGCTGTCGCGTGCGCTGGCCGAGCGCGGCCACTATCCCGCCATCGATGTGGCGCAGTCGATCAGCCGCTGCATGTCGCTGGTCGCCGGCCGCCCGCAGCAGGAGGCTGCCCGGCTGGTGAAGCAGCTCATGGCCCGCTTCGAGCAGGTGCGTGAACTCATGCCGCTGGGCGCCTATGTGCCTGGGGCCGATCCGGCGACCGACCGCGCCGTGGCCCTGTGGCCCCGCATTGAAGCCTTCCTGCACCAGGGCACGCATGAAGGCGCGCCGATGGAGCAGACCGTGGCCCGTCTGCAGGAGTTGCTGGCATGAGCGGCTCGTCCACCTCCACGCAGCGTCAGCTGGGCCGCCTGCTGGAATTGCAGCAGCTCCAGCTCGACCGCCAGCAGGCCCAGCTCGTGGCGCAGCAGCAGTTGTGCCAGCGGGTGCAGGGCACCGTGCAGCGGCTGGAAGCCCTGGGCGCCCATGCGAGCCTGGCCGGCAGCCAGTTGCCGGGCCTGGCCCAGAACAGCGCCGTCTACAAGCAGGCCATGCTGGCCTGGGCCGACCAGCAGCGGCAGGAGCTGGCCCGTCGGCAGGCCGACCTGGCCCAGGCCCAGGCCGAGGCGATGGCGTCAGCCCGCCGCCAGGCCTCGCTCCAGCAACTGCTGAGCCTGGCCGATGCCCGGGCGCTGGTGGAAGCCCAACGCCGCGAACAGAAACGCGACGACGAGGTGGCCAGCCAGGCGGTGCAGTCCGCCTCGGCTACCGCCCGTGCGGGGGCGTCCACCGGCTTCGGCAGCCTCAGCGCCTTTGGTCCCACCGGCTTCGGCCCCACCACCTGGGGGTCGAATGTTTAAGAACTGTGCCCGGCCGGTCGCCTTGCACCAGGGAAGTCCCATCGACCCCCTTGGAGGTGCCTGACATGACGACCAGTTTCGACCCCACCACCATGGCCACCAACCTGGCCACCGCCTACACCCAGTCGGCGCAGAGCCTGATCACCGCGCAGACCAAGGCGGCCCAGGCGACTTCGACCGGCCTGACCAAGCTGCAGAGCGTGCTGAGCACGTTCAACACGGCCCTGTCCGGCCTGTCGTCCACGACCGGCAAGACGCTCACCCAGTACAGCGCCACGGCCAGCGACAGCAGCGTGCTGACCGCCACGGCCACCGGCAAGGCCCAGGCCACCAGCACGCCGCTGTTCGTGGAGCAACTGGCCACCACCCATCAGGTGGCCTTCCAGGACCTGCCCGCGGTGCCGGCGGGCCCGGGCAGCATGTCGGTGCAATTGGCCAACGGCAGCGGTTTCAATGTCGACCTGGCCAGCGCCGATTCGGACGGTGACGGCACGCTGTCCCAATCCGAGATCGCCCGCGCGATCAACACCGCCGCCAACGGCCAGGCCACCGCCATGGTGGTGACGGTGGGCGGCGCCACGCAGTTGCTGCTGACCTCCGGCGTCAGCGGCGCGGGCGGCAAGATCACCCTGGACACGTCCGGCCTGAGCGGCCCGCTCAAGACGGCCCTGGACGACACCACCAAACAGAAGCAACTGGTGGCGGCGCAGGACGCCGTGGTCTGGCTGGGCGCGCAGGGCGCCGGCGTGCGGCTGCAGCAATCGACCAATACGCTGACGGCCATCGACGGCGTCACGGTGACGCTGAAGAAGGCCCAGGCCACTGGCGACGCGCCGACCACGCTCACCGTCTCCCGCGACGACAGCGCCACCGCCGGCAAGCTGCAGACCTTCGTGGATGCGTACAACTCGCTGTCCAAGGCCCTGAGCGACCTGACGGCCGTGGGCAGCGGCACCACCGCGTCCGGCACCTTCGCGTCCGACGCCGGCGTGCGGGCGCTGCGCGACCGCCTGTCCGGTCTGCTGCGGGCCGACTACGGCGGCTCCAACCTGCGCACGCTGGGCGTCAGCATCGACCGCTACGGCCAGCTGAGCCTGGACAGCGCCAAGCTGACCAAGGCCCTGACCGCGCAGCCGACCGCCCTGGACGACGTTTTGGGGTCGGCCGCGCTGTCCGCGCCGTCGGGCTTGCTCGGCGCTTTCGACAAGGCACTGGACGTGTGGACCGACACCGGCACCGGCCAGATCAAGTCTCGCCAGGCCACCGTCACCGCCCAGCAGAAGAGCCTGAGCGACCGCCAGACCCGTCTCGACAGCCAATACACCCAGGCCTACAACCGCTACCTCCAGCAGTTCACCGCACTGCAGAACCTGCAGTCGCAGCTGGCGGATACCGGCAGCCTGTTCGATTCCATCAGCGCATCCGCCTCATGAGCTACGACGCCTACCAGAGCTACCAGGCTGTTCACCTGCATGCTCAGACTGCCCAAGCCTCCCCGCTCCAGCTGGTGCTGGTGCTGATGGACGGCCTGCTGGATGAACTGGCCCGCGCACGCGCCCACATCGAAGCCCGGCGCTTCGAGCTGAAGGCCGCCAGCCTGGACAAGTGCGTGAGCATCATCAACGGGCTCTCCAGCGCCCTGGACCTGGAAGCGGGCGGCGAGGTGGTGCACAACCTGGCCCGTCTGTACGACTACTGCGCCGACCGGCTGTACCGGGCCGGCGTGGAAATGAACCCGGCAGTGGTGGACGAGGTGCAGCGCCTGCTGGGCCAGATCCGCGGCGGCTGGCAGGGCGTGATGGCCCGTCACGCATGAGAAAGACGGCCATGCCCATCCCGGTTCCCGTCCCCACCACCCAGGCCGTGCCGGTCACCGGCCGTCTGCTGTCCCTGGGCGAGCGCCTGCGGGAAGCGGCCGCCAGCGGTCATTGGGCGGCGCTGGCCAGCATCGATGCGGAGCTGGCGCAGTTCCTGGCGCGCCTGGACGGGAAGCGGCTGGACATGAGCGAACGCAAGGCGCTGCGTGAACTGCAGGCCGTGCATGAGCAGGTGCGCAGCGATTGCAGCCATGAGCTTGAGCATGTGCGGCAGACGCTGGCGCAGATGCAGGAGCAGCGGGGCGGATGGTCCGCCTACGCGGAAAGTCAGGACTGGGGCACGGAGGCCAAGGCATGAACACGATGACCCCATTTGCAGTGGCGCAGGCAACGGCCGGACGTGGTGCGGCGGCTGATCTCAGCCGTGTGCCCCCCGCTCGCGAGACCCTCCGTGAAACCGCCCGCGAGGTGCAGCCCGAACGCGCGCTGCGTGCGGACCGCGAGGCCGACACCGCTCGCGAGACGCGGCGCGGGTTCTCGGAGGCGATGGCGCAGCAGCGCCGCGCTGTGAGTGAAGACCGCGACAGCGATGCAGCGCGCGGCGCCGCCCGCACGCAGACGCATGAGACGAGCCCTGTGGGCAGCGACGTGCCCGTGGCCTCATCGGCCCAGGCCGAGCAGGCGCCGCCGCCAGCAGCGCTGCCCATTCCTTCAGCGGCCGCCGACCCCAGTGCCCAGGAAGCACTTGCGCAAGCCGTGGCGTCCTTGCTGGACGGCACCGCACCGGCGAGTTCGGCTGTAACGGCCCTGGCGGACACGCTGGCCGCCGATGGCACGAACGCGGCGGCGCCATCCGACGTGGAAGGCAGCAGCGATGCTGCCGATGCTGCGCAGGACCCCTCCAGCAACGCGGCCCTTTCGGCCTGGCTGCTGCCGACCTTGCTGCCCACGGTCATGCCGCCGGCCCCCGCACTGGGCCCGGCTGCAGCGGCCTTCCTGAACGGCCAAGGCGCAAGCGCCAACGCAGCCCCGGCCTCTGGCAACAACGAAGCCGGCGCCGGCGCGTCAGCCCTGCTGTCCGGCGCCGTGGCCGCCGATGCTGCGCAGCTGCTGAGTCTCAAGGCCCAGACCGCCGATGAACGGTTCGCGGACACCCCTGCGATCCGCGCCGCCGATGCATCGACCAGCACCGACACCTCCGCCTGGGCCGGCCTGCAGCGCTGGAGCGCCGCGATGATGGACGCGTCCAGCGCCGCGCTGTGGCCAACACCCGCGTCGGCCCGCAGCGTCAGCGATCACACCCTCACACTGCCGGACCAACGCCAGGACTGGCGCAGCAGCCTGATGCAGGCGCTGGGCGACCGTCTGCAATTGCAGGCCGTGCAGCGCAGCGAGCAGGCCCGCCTGCATCTGATGCCGCCGCAGCTGGGCCGCATCGAGATCGACATCCGCCAGCAGGGCGGCGCCTTGCAGGTGCAACTCAGCGCCACCCACGACGAAGTCCGCCAGCAACTGCGCCAGATCGCCGAGCCGCTGCGTCAGGACCTGGTCCAGCGCCACACCGGCGACGTGTCGGTGCAGGTGGCCAGCGGTGCCCAGGCGGCCGGCGATGGCCGGGGCCGCGACGGCGCAGCGGGCGGCCAGGCGGGGCAAGGCCAGACGGGCCAGGGCCAGCCGCGCGACGCCCAGCGTCAGCCCGGCCGCGCCCTGACGGACGACGCACGCGGCGCCGCCGGAGCCTTTGGCGACGCACTGGCCGGCCAGGCCCAGGCGCAGGTCTGAGGCCCGGCCCCCGCATCAGGAGAACACCAGGATGAACACCAAATCCAAACTCGTCGCCGTCATCGCAGGCGTGGCCCTGCTGGCCGCTGGCGGGGCCGGGGCGGCCGTGTGGTGGATGCAGTCGCATCGCGCCCATCCCGCCGGGGACGCCAAGGCCGAAGCGCCCAAGGAAGAGGTCAAGCCGGCACCGGACTACAAGTACGTGACGCTGGACAAGGTGCTGGTGATGCTGCGCGGCCCGAATGGCTCGGCGGTGTCGCACTACATGGCGGTGGACATCGTCTTCAAGGCCTTGCCCGAGCAGGAGAAGCGCACCAAGGAACATCTGCCGCTGCTGCGCACGGTGGCGGTGAAGGCGCTGTCGGTGCACACGGTGGAAAGCGCCTCGGCCATGAGCGTGGAGGACTTCGCGCTGCTGCTGAACAAGGCCTACCAGGCCAGTTATGCCGCAGAGCGTCGCGAGCCCCCGTTCGCCGAAGCCCTGATCGGCAAGCTGATCATCGAATAAGGCCGAGCACCATGCAACACGCCTACGCCGAATGGGGAGCCGTTGCCTCCGCGGGCCTGAGCGCCGAGATCGAGCAGCGCGCGCTGCGCGAGTACGCGCCCCTGGTCAAGCGAGTGGTGCGTCAACTCTCGGCGCAGGCCAGCGCGGTGATGGACCGGGAAGACATGGAGCAGATCGGCCTGATGGGCCTGCTGGAAGCGCTGCGCCGCTACGGCCCGCCGGATGCCGGATTCGGCAGCTTCGCGGCGCTGCGGGTGCGCGGCGCCATCCTGGATGAACTGCGCCGGCAGGACTGGCGTCCGCGCACCGTCCGTCAGGACAGCCACAAGCAGCGCGATGCCCTGCGGGCGCTCACCCGCACGCTGGGCCGCGAGCCGACCGAGGCCGAGATCCTGCAGCACCTGAAGCTGAGCCCGCAGGCCTACCAGGAGTTCCTGCAGGCCGAGGTGGCGGAGGAGCTGGCCAGCTTCGACGAACTGGTGGAAGACCTGGCCCAACTGCCCAGCGAGCAGCGCAGCCCGGAAGCACAGCTGATGGTGACGCGCTCCATCGCCCAGGCGCTGTCCGCGCTGAATGAGCGGGAGCAGAAGGTCATCCAGCTCTATTACGAATTCGACGCCAGCCTCAAGGAGATCGCCGCCGTGCTCGATCTCACCGAGGCCCGTGTGTCCCAGATCAACAAGGCCGCACTCGCCAAGATGCGCGCCCATCTCCAGCGAGGCTGATCGTGCAACCCTTTGTCGGAATTCTCATCGTCCTGGGCTGTGTTTTCGGCGGCTTCATGCTGCATGGCGGCAGCTTCAGGGTCATCTGGCAGCCGGTGGAGCTGCTGATCATCGTGGGGGCCGCTGTCGGCGCCATCGTGCTGGGCAACCCGCGCCATGTGCTGTCGGAGATGCTGTGGCAGCTCAAGAAGCTGGTCAAGCGCGACCACCACGGCCAGGAGTTCCAGCGCCAACTGCTGCTGCTGATGTACGAGCTGCTGCAGGCGGCCTCCGGCGGGCTCAAGGCCCTGGACGCCCACGTGGAAGCCCCGCAGCAGAGCCCGCTGTTCCAGCGTTATCCGCTGATCCTGAACGACCCCAAGCTGCTGCACTTCATCGTGGACAACTTCCGCCTGATGGCCATGGGCAAGATCAGCGCGCATGAGCTGGAAGGCGTGCTGGAGCAGGAGCTCGATGCCATCCAGGAAGAGCTGACGCAGCCGTCCCGCTCGCTGCACAAGATTGCCGAGGCCATGCCGGGCTTCGGCATCCTGGCAGCGGTGCTGGGCATCGTCATGGCCATGAACAACGTGGCGGAAGGCGCCAGCACCGGCGAGATCGCCGTCATGGTGGCCGCCGCCATGGTCGGTACCTTCATCGGCATCTTCTTCTGCTACGGCGTGCTGGACCCCATCTCCAACATGATGAAGCAGCTGGTGCATGAAGAGCTGGCTTCGCTGGAATCGGTCAAGGTGGTGCTGGTGACCCACGTGGCGGGCAAGCCGCCGCTGCTGGCCATCGATGCCGGCCGCCGCCTGGTGCAGCTCAACATCAAGCCGACCTTCGTGCAGCTGGAGTCGTGGATCGACGCGCTCAACGGCAAGCAGGACGGCGCCGACAGCAGCACGCCGCGCCGCCGCGCCAGCGACCGCGCACCGGAAGGGGAGCGCCGTGCAGCCTGAAGTCGTCAGCCTCAAGCCCGCGCGCGGCGACCATCAGACGGTCGTCAAGCGGGTCTCGCGCAAACATGAGGACGAAGGCCATGGCGGCGCCTGGAAGGTCGCGTTTGCCGACTTCTGCCTGGCGCTGCTGTGCCTGTTCCTGGTGCTGTGGCTGCTGGCCTCGCGCAATTCCGAACGCATGCAGGTGGTGCTGCAAAACGCCGGCGCCAACCTGATCGAGGACGGCCAGGGCCTGACCAATTCGCTGGCCGCCGGGTCGCGCGGCAGCATGATCGAGCGCAATCCGGTGCCCTCGCGCAGTGAAGATCCGAATCCGGGCGACCCGACCCATGGACCGTCCGACGCCCGCGTGGGCAAGCCCAGCCTGGAGTCGCCGGAGCAACTGCAGGCGCTGGCACGCCGCATTGCGGGGCTGGCGGCGGAAGAGGGGCTGGAAGGCCATCTGCGCACCGCCGTCACCGCGCAGGGCCTGCGGCTTCAGCTGCATGACACCGAGTCCAGCGGCATGTTCGAGCGCGGCAGCGCGCTGCCGTCGCCGCGGCTGCGGGCGCTGCTGCGCAAGCTGGGCCCGCTGCTGGCGGAGGTGCGCAACCAGGTGCTGATCGTCGGCCACACCGATGCCACCGCCTACCAGGACAAGGCCCCCGGCGCCTTCACCAACTGGGCCCTGTCCAGCCACCGCGCCATGGCGGCGCGGCATGAGCTGCTGCTGGGCGGCATGCCCGAAGCGTCGGTGCTGCAGGTCAGCGGCATGGCCGATGCGGCGCCGCTGGACACGAACGATCCCAAGTCCCCGGTGAACCGCCGTATCGAACTGATGCTGCTCACCAGCGCCCAGTCCCGCGCCATCGCCGGCATGTACGGCCCTGGCGACTGGACGCGCACGCCGGTGGACCCCGCCGAACAGGTCCGCGGCTTCTCGCACGCGCCAACGGCGGCGCGGTGAGGAGCAGCCATGAAAACCAAGTCCAAAGGTGATCGCATGAGAGTCACAAGCAACGGCCCCTTGAATCCGGTGACGGGCGCCGGCGGCGTGTCGGCCGAGACCCCGGTCGCGGGCCCGCAGGGCGCCAGCCCGGCGATGCAGGCGGCGGCGCTGGAATCCGATGCGCTCAAGCCCGCGCAGGCGGCGTTGGCCGCGATGCCGGAAGTGGATGAGGTGAAGGTCGCGGCGCTGCGCGATGCGCTGGCCAATGGCGAGATCCGGTTCGACGCGAACCGGCTGGCCCAGCTGATCCAGCGTTTCCACGGAGGCCGGGCATGAGCGCGGTGATGTCGTCGATGGTGCGGCCGGGCGCCGACAGCCCCGCGGCAGTGATGCTGCGGCAGCTCACCGACGGCCTGCGGCAGGACCTGGCCGCTTATGACGACCTGCGGGAGCTGCTGAATCAGCAATTCAATGCGGCACTCAAGCACGACGCCGACCAGATGAGCGAGCTCTCCGCGCGCATCCTGACCCAGGTGGCCACGCTGGATGTGCAGCGGGCTCGTCGCCGGGACCTGCTGGTGTCGCTGCTGGGCAGTGCGGTGGAGCCGTCGGTGCGCACGCTGCTGCAGCGTTTGCCGGCCAGCGCGGCCCAGCCGATTGCCGTGTTGTGGCGGGCGCTGGAACAGGCCCTGACGGCCTGCAAGACGCTCAACCTGCGCAACTGCCAGCTGATCACCGAGCAGCAGGCCCTGATGCAGCAGCTGATGGGGCGTGAGGAGCATGTGTATGCGCAGCGCTGATCTGAACGCCGGCGAGTTTCCCGCCTTGCCGTCGGTGCGCGGCGGCGGCGCGTCGTCGGGTGCCGTGCGCATGGCGGTGGGAGCGACGCCGATGACGTCGGCCGGTGCGGACACGCCGCGCTTTGGAGCGCTCTATCAGCAGCTTCAGCGCGAGGTGACGCGCTACATCGAACAGGGCAGCGAAGGCGGCGGCAGTCTGTCGCCGGAAGGTGCCTGGCGTCGGCAGCAATTGCTCGCAGGGCCAGCCTCGAGCGGTGACCTGAAGGGCGCGATGCTCGGCGGGCTGGCCGGCGGCTCTGCATTGCTGGACGAGACGGTCGCGACCTCCGCACTGCGAGCAGCCGGCGTGGGCGGCGTCCCCGCAGCGACGCCCGCGCAGCAGCAGGCCTTCGTGAACGAGGTGTTGCCGCTGGCCCGGCAGGCTGCGGACCGTCTGGGTGTGGCGCCGGAAGTGCTCACGGCCCAGGCGGCGCTGGAAACCGGATGGGGCCGCTCGCCGATCCGTCGCGGCGACGGCAGCAGCAGCCACAACTTCTTTGGCATCAAGGCTGGCAGCGGCTGGTCGGGTGAGGTGACGGTGGCGTCCACCACCGAGGTGGAGGCGGGGCAGGCCGTGTCGCGCGAGGCCAGCTTCCGGGCCTACGCCTCGCCGGCGCAGTCCTTCCAGGATCTGGCCAGCCTGATCGGCGGCAGCCCGCGTTACCAGGCGGCGCTGGGCACGGGTGCGGACGCTCGCGCCTATGGTCAGGCGCTCCAACGCGGCGGTTATGCCACTGATCCGGCCTATGCAGACAAGCTGGCCGCTGTGGCGGCGCGTGTGACTGCCCCGTCGGCGCCCCATCCGGCAGCCCGTGCAGCGACCGGTCCGGCGACCGCTTCGGCGACGGGACCCACGGCTCGCACCGAAGGAGGCGCGCCATGAGCGGTCATTCCGTCGACGCCGTCCATGTGAGCGTCCCGGTGATCGCTGCAGCAGGCACGCCAGCCCGCGACGCTTCAGCGCAGCTCGGCCGGCTCCACCAGTCCCGTCTCCAGCACCCGTGCCTGGATGATGCGGCCGCTGTTGAGGTTGCGCACCCGGATCACCGCCTGGCGGGCACCGCTGTCCAGTGCCTCGCCCTGGCCTTCCACGCGCACGCCGTCACGGCTGGCCAGGATGCGGACCGCGTCGCCGCGTCGCACGATGACTGCCGCCACCAGCAGGCGCTTTTGCAGCACCTGGCCCGGGCGCAGGCTGGTGCGAGCGGCCAGGCCCGTGTCCAGGGTGGACAAGGCATCAAGGGTCTGGCTGATGTCGCGGCGCTGCAGTTGCACGTCCGCCTCGCCGACGGCTTGACCGGTGTTGACCGACTGGGTCATCACCAGCACCTCCGCGCTAAGCGTGGCGCGCAGCAGGTAGTCCTGCGGCGGCACCTTGGCGCTGTCGTCCACGCAGCGGGCCACCAGGCGGATGCGGCTGAGGCTGCGGCTGTCCTGCAGGGCAATGTCCCAGCCGGCCGGGCAGGCGGGCCGGGCGCGCGGCGAGGGCTGGGTCAACTGCACTTCCGCGGCCAGCAGGCCGGCCTGGTCGGCCTGGTCCAGCAGCGCACGGCGGGCGGTCTCCACCACCTGGCTGTCCAGGTCGGCGGTGGCCGCCGGCAATGCCGCCAGGGCGCCTGTCATTGAGGCCAGCAGGCCAACGAAAAGAAGGGGAACTCGCATGAGCATCGATTTCAGCAAGGCGGCCGGTGTGCACGACGACGCGCTGCGCCTGCGGGCGGAGCGGACCAAGGTGCTGGCCTCCAATATCGCCAACGTCAGCACGCCAGGGTATCAGGCGCGGGACCTTGATTTTGCCGCGTCCCTGACCTCCGCCCTCGGCGGCGGCGATGGATTCGCCGAGGAACTGCCGCTGGACACCAGCGGGCAGGACCTGCTGTACCGCGTCCCCTACCACCCCTCGCAGGACGGCAACACCGTCGAGCTGGGCGTGGAGCAGGCGTCCTTCGCCCAGAACGCCCTGGATTTCCAGACCAGCCTGACCTTTGTCCAGATGAAGCTCAAGGGCCTGGCCAAGGCCATCGACGGTCAATAACGGAGTACAGCCATGTCCTTCAAGCAGATCAGCCAGATTGCCGGTTCGGCGATGTCCGCCCAGACGGTGCGGCTCAACACCATTGCCAGCAACCTGGCCAACGCGCAGTCGGCCGCCGGCAGCGAGACCAGCACCTATCACGCCCGCAAGCCGGTGTTTGCCGCCCTGGCGGCCCGCGAGGGCCTGGGCGACCAGCAACTGGCCGGCGCTCGCGTGCAGGTGCTGGATGTGGTGGAGAGCCAGGAGCCGCTGCGCAAGGCCTATGAACCGGAGAACCCGCTGGCCAATGAGAACGGCGAGGTCTTCTATCCGAATGTGAATCCGGTGGCGGAGATGACCGACATGTTGTCGGCGTCACGGGCCTTCGAGACCAATGTCGAAGTGCTGTCCCGGGTGAAGTCCATGCAGCAGTCCCTGCTGCGCCTGGGCGAAAGCTGATCCCCCCTTTGTCACGGAGCCCCCATGAGCACCGCCGTCACCAACACCACCAGCAGCAGTTCTTCCACCAGCGGCAACAGCATTGCCGGCAATGGGGAGCTGAGCAGCCTGTTCACCACGCTGCTGGTCGCACAGATCAAGAACCAGGACCCGCTGTCCCCGCAGGATCCGTCGCAGTTCGTCAGCCAGCTGACGCAGCTCAGCCAGGTCGAGTCCATGCAGCAGCTGACCTCGCAAGGCCAGACCAACACCAGCATGCTGGCCAGCCTGCAGCTGATGACCTTGGGCGCGCAGGTCGGATCGACGCTGCAGGCGGCGGTGTCGTCGGTGTCGCTGTCCGGCCAGCCGGTGGAGCTGCGCTTCAACCTGGATTCGTCCAGCACGGCCAACACGCTGGTGGTCACCGGCAGCGACGGTCGCGCGCAGCGGGTGGACCTGGGCTCGATGAGCCGCGGCGAGCAGTCCTACACCCTGGACCCGGCCAAGCTGGGCCTGGCCAACGGCAGCTACAGCGTGGCCGTCGAGACCCAGAACAAGCAGAGCGTGACGGTGGAGACACTGGCCCGGCTGGACGGCGTGCGCCTGTCCGCCGACGGCAACGTCATGCTGCAACTGGCCGGGGTGGGGGAAGTCACCAGCCAGGCCATCACGCAATTCAAGGGACGCAGCGGCAACTGACCCACCGGTCGCACCGCCCTTGTCCTGACCGATCCCCGCCTTTCATCCCAGCAGTCCGCTTCACAGTCCCACGGAGGCCCTCATGAGTTTCGAAATCGCACGCTCCGGCATCAACGCGGTCAACGCCAGCCTGGAGACCATCAGCAACAACATCGCCAATTCCGGCACCTATGGCTTCAAGTCGAGCCGCACCAACTTCTCGGCCATGTATGCCGACAGCCACGCCAACGGCGTGGAGGCCAGCTCCACCTCGCAGAGCGTCGACATTGGCGGCGGTCTGTTCAACACCGGTCGCGGCATGGACGCGATGATCCAGGGCCGCGGTTTCTTCCCGGTGAAGGATGACGCCGGCCAGACCGTGTTCACCCGCGTGGGCATCTTCAGCGTGGACAAGAACGGCTTCGTGATCGACAGCCTGGGCCGCAAGGCGCAGGGCTATGCCGCGGTGCTGGATGCCAACGGCAAGCCAGTGGACGGCGCGGGCCTGGGCGCCTTTGGCGACCTGAAGGTGGCCACTGGCCAGATTCCGGCGCAGGCCAGCGAGAAGCTGAACTTCAACGGCAACCTCAGCGCCGACTGGACCACGCCCACTGCCGCGCCGTTCAACAAGGACGATCCGCTGACCTACAACAGCTCGGTGACCTCGGTGATCTACGACTCGCTGGGCACCAAGCACAGCGTGACGCAGTATTTCGTCAAAACCGGCACCGGCACGGCCGATGCGTATTACAGCTTCGACGGCGCGGCCCCGGCCGGCGTGGGCGCGACGCTCAACTTCAATGCGCAGGGCCAGCTGACGGCGGTGCCGACGGTGACGCTCAATGCCACGCCGACCAACGGCGCCGCCCCCATCGCCCTGGCCATCGACTACACCGGCACGACGCAATTCGCCGGCGACACCACCACGCTGACCAATGCCACCGACGGTTATGCCGCCGGCACGCTGACCGGGACCAGCATCAGCGAGGACGGCTCGCTGGTGGCCACCTACAGCAATGGCGAGAAGCAGACGGTGGGCACGCTGGCGGTGGCGACCTTTGCCAACGAAAGCGGCCTGACGCCGATCAGCGAGACCAGCTGGTCGTCCAGCCAGACCAGCGGCGTGGCACTGTATTCGCGGCCGGGTGCCGGCACGGCGGGCAAGCTGGCGTCGGGATCGCTGGAGCAGTCGAATGTGGACATCACCGGTGAGCTGGTGAGCCTGATGAGCGCGCAGCGCAACTACCAGGCCAACACCAAGGTGATCTCCACCGAGAACGATGTGATGCAGGCCCTGATGCAGGCCGTGTAAGGACGCAGCGATGGACGCCCTGATCTACACCGTGATGAGCGGCGCGGAGCGCATCCAGCGCGCCCAGGCCGTGCATGCCAACAATCTGGCCAATCTGGAGACGGCTGGTTTCCGGGCCAATCTGGAGCAGGCCAGTGCCGCGCAGGTGAAAGGCTACGGCTACGACGCCCGCCATCTGGCCCAGGAACGCTCGGACGTGATCAGCGCCAAGGCGGGCAGCCAGCGCGAGACCGGCCGTGAGCTGGACCTGGCGGTGCAGGGCGATGGTCTGTTCGCGGTGGCGCAGGACGGACCCGACGGCCGCGAGGCCTACACCCGCGCCGGCACCTTCACGCTGGATGCCGAAGGCCGGCTGATGCTGGGGCGGCATGCGGTGATGGGGGAGGGCGGACCGATCGTGCTGCCGCCGCATGACCGGCTGGAGATCCTGTCCGATGGGACGGTGTCCATCCTCAGCGGCGGTGCGACGGAGATGCAGCCGGTGGACAAGCTCAAGCTGGTCAAGCCGGACTTCGCCACGCTGACGAAGAACGAGGCCGGGCTGCTGGTGCCGCGCAGCGGCAATGCCCCGGTGAGTGATCCGTCGGTGAAGGTGGCGGCCGGCAAGCTCGAGTCGAGCAATGTGTCGGCGGTGGAGGAGATGGTGGCGACCATGAATCTCGCCCGCGATTTCGAGCTGCAGATGCGGCTGTACAAGGCGACGGACGGAATGGCCGATACCGGCAACCGTCTGATGCGCGAATGACGACCCCAATCAAGCCAAGGAGTGCACCATGAACCCAGCCATGTGGATCAGCAAGACCGGCGTGCAGGCGCAGGACGCCAAGCTGCAGGCGATTGCCAACAACCTCGCGAACGTGAACACGGTGGGCTTCAAGCGCGACCGGGTGATGTTCGAAGATCTGTTCTATCAGGTGGAGCGTCAGCCGGGCGCGCAGGCGGAGGACGGCACGGCCGCGCCGACCGGCGTGCAGCTGGGGAACGGGACGCGGCTGGTGGGGACGCAGAAGGTGTTCACCAATGGGAGTCTGCAGGCCACCGGGCAAAGCCTGGATGTGGCGATTGTGGGCAATGGCTTCCTGCAGGTGGAAGGGCCGGATGGTCGTGCCGCCTATACGCGGGCCGGGCAGTTGCAGATCAATGCGGACGGGCGGCTGGTGAATGCACATGGGCTGCGGATTCAGCCGGAGATCACGGTGCCGGCGAATGCGACGGCCATCACCATCGGCGAGAACGGGGTGGTGACGGCGCGTGTGGCCGGCAGTGCGACGCCGACGGAGTTGGGGCAGTTGCGGTTGACGAATTTCCTGAATCCGGCGGGGTTGATGGCGCTCGGGGACAACCTGTTCCAGGAGTCGGTGGCCAGTGGGAATCCGACCGAGGGCGTGCCCGGGGAGAACGGGCTGGGGACGCTGAAGCAAGGGTCGCTGGAAGGGTCCAATGTGCAGGTGGTGGAGGAGATGGTGGACATGATCGCCGCTCAGCGCACCTATGAAATGAATACGAAGGTGCTGTCCGCAGCGGACAACATGCTTCAGGTGTTGGCTCAGGCGGCGCGCTGATCATGAAGGCCGCTCGTGCACTCACTGTCGGGGGGGCTGGTGTCGTGCTGGCGTTGCTGTCCGCTTGCAGCGCCATGGCGCCGCCGCAGTGGCCCAGCAACGATCCCGGGACCGTGCCCCTGCCGATCGCGGCAACGCCACGTCCTGCCGGCGGCGGGGTGTTCGTGGCCGGGCGCAGCGCAAGCCTCATCGCCGACACGCGCGCGTTTCGCTCTGGGGATGTGCTGACCGTCGTGCTGGAAGAGGCCACGCAGGCGTCGAAGAAGGCCGATACGCAGATGGGGAAGGACAGCAGCGCAGGCATGAATCTCGACCTGAATGGCAAAACCCGTGCGTATGGTTTGGGGGCGGAGCGTGCATTCAACGGGAGCGCGGCGAGCTCGCAGCAGAACACACTTCAGGGGGCCATCACGGTCGTGGTCCAGGAAGTCATGGGGAACGGGTTGCTGCGCGTGGCGGGGGAGAAGAGCCTCACGCTCAATCAAGGCGAAGAACTCGTGCGAGTGGCGGGGTATGTGCGGCCCGCCGACGTGGACAGCGAGAACCGGGTGTCGTCGCAGCGGGTGGCGAATGCGAGGATCCTCTACAGCGGGAGAGGGGCGTTGGCGGATGCGAATACGCCGGGCTGGCTGTCGAGGTGGTTCGTCTCGCCTTGGGCGCCGATTTGACGGTGGTGGGCGTGAGGTGGAGCGCAATGGGAGGGAATTGGGCCCCTTTTTTCTCCATGTCCCTCCTGTCCCGCTTCGCGGGCCATTCCTTCCTTAACTTCCGAAAAAAGGGGCCCAATCCCCTCCCATCACCACCACCGCGGTCGTTCAAGACAAATGCTTCTTTGACATTGGTGAGAGAGTGCACGGTTCGCAGTCCCCAAGCTGTTGATGCTGCGTTTCGAGAGAGGCAATCTGCGAGTGCAGAGGAACCTAGAACGACCGCAGTGGTCCGTTCACGCGGAAGAGCTTGCAAACCTCTTCCCCATCAAGACCAAGGGACCTTGCCCATCGCACCAGCGGTGGAGCGTCCCCGGTGCAAAGGCCCATGACACAGCGCCGATGAAGCAATTGGGCCACGTTGATCTGAATGCCGAAATAACGTTCTGTCCCCTGGAGGCAGCGATGAAGAAATTTCTGTTGTGCATGCTCCTGCTGGCCTGCGGCTTCAACGCCCAGGCCGCTCAAACCATTCGCCAGTTGGTGAATGTGGAAGGCGTGCGCGAAAACCAGCTGCTGGGCTACGGCCTGGTGGTTGGCCTCAATGGCAGCGGGGACAGCACGCAGGTCAAGTTCGCCGGGCAGTCGGTGGGCAATCTGCTGAAGCAGTTCGGGGTGAAGCTGCCGGAGCGGACCGAGGCGAAGTCGCGCAATGCAGCCGCTGTGATGGTGAGTGCTGTGTTTCCGAGTGGCTATCGGCGTGGGCAGACTATTGATGTGACGGTGTCGTCACTCGGGGATGCGAAGAGCTTGCGCGGTGGCACGCTGCTGTTGACCGAGTTGCACGCGGCCGATGGCGAGGTGTACGCGCTCGCGCAGGGCAATCTGGTGGTGACCGGGCTGAATGCGCAAGGGCAGAGCGGGTCCAGCGTGACGGTGAATACGCCGACCGCAGGCCGGGTGCCCAATGGCGCCAGCATCGAGCGGGAGATCGAGTCGGACTTCAGTACGCGACCGGAAGTGGTGCTGAATCTGAAGCGTCCGAGCTTTGAGACGGCCACCAAGATCGTGAATGCCGTGAACGAACGGTTTGGGGCGGAGACGGCAACGACGCGGGACGGCACCAGCGTGACCGTGCGCGCTCCCCTGTCCGGCACGGAACGAGTCGCTTTTGTGGCCCGGCTGGAAGGCATGAGCGTGGACGCCGCCGCTGCCTTGCCCCGCGTGATCTTCAACTCCCGCACTGGGACGGTGGTGATCGCGGACGGCGTGAAAGTGCGCGCGGCTGCGGTGTCGCATGGGTCCCTGAAAGTGGTGATCAGCGAAACGCCGCAGGTGAGCCAGCCCAATCCGCTCAGCCAGGGCAAGACCCAGGTGGTGCCGCAGTCCCAGGTGCGGGTGGATCAGGGTGACGGACGCATGTTCCGATGGCCCGCCGGGACGTCGCTGCAATCCATCGTCGACATGGTCAACAGCATCGGTGCGAATCCGGATGACTTGATGGCCATCCTTCAGGCCCTGGATCAGGCCGGTGCCATCGAAGGCGAGTTGCAGGTGATTTGAGCGTTGGAGGCCGCGATGATTGATCTACCCCAGAGCGGACCGATTCCGCTGGACGCCAAGCCGGATGCGGAGGTCCGCGTCAAGGCCCAGGCCACCGACGCCGCCGTGAAGTTCGAGGCGTTTTTCATCAAGCAGATGATCAGCCAGATGCGCGCCGGTACCCGCGCCCTCGCCGATGAGGACAGCGCCGACAGCAAACGCGTCAATCAGGACATGCTCGACCTGGCCGACGGGCTGGTGGCCGATGCGCTGGCCCAGCAACGCGCCTTCGGTATCGCCGATCTGATGCTCAAACAGGTGTTGCCGCATTTAAGTGACAGCCCCGCCGGGTCGCCTTCCCCGAAGGAGCAGTGAGATCACAGGGTCAGCCCCGTTGATCGGCACCGACTCCCGTCATTCCTCCTTCAACTGCCCCACTACCCGCCATGAGCATCATCCTGAATGGCCTGACCGGTGCATTGGCCGCCCAGGCTGCCCTGAATGCCACCAGCCAGAACGTCGCCAATGCGATGACGCCAGGCTATACCCGCCAGGGCGTGCTGCTGGGCTCGCTGCAGACGCCCCAGGGCGGCTCCGGTGTGCAGGTGTCGTCGCTGCTGCGCTTTTCGGACGGCTACAAGAACCTGCAGCTGTGGCAGGCCACCAGCAATCTCGGTCAGTACAAGGCCGGGCAGGCCTATTTGACGCAGCTCGAACAGGTGATGTCCGATGACACGGCCAATATCAATGAAGGCATCGACCAGTTCTTCGCCGCACTGAATGCCGCCAGCGTGCAGCCAGAGTCCGGCCCCCTGCGCGAAGCGGTCATCACCGCTGCCGATGGGCTGGTCAAGCGCTTTGACAGCCTGCAGCAGCTGTTTGCCAATCAGCAGACCGCCATCGCGTCGCAGCGCGACGGCGTGGTGAGCCAGGTCAATACGCTCACCCAGGACATCGCGCTGCTGAACAAGCAGATCGCCGCCGGCCGCAGCGCCGGTGTGAACGACGCCGGCCTGCAGGACGCAAGAGACGAGAAGATCAAGTCGCTGTCGGAACTGGTCAGCCTGCAGGTGGTGGCGACGCCGGACGGCGCCAAAAGCATCTCGCTCAAGGGCGGACAACCGCTGGTGGTCGGCGCCGATGCTGCCACGCTGATGACGGACGGTCCCGATCAGCTCAAAGTGGTGTTCGCCAGCACCCAGTTCACCTTTGCCGATGCGGGCCTGGGGGGGCAGCTCGGCGGACTGGCCGATTTGCAGAAGCAGGTGTTGACGCCCATGGCCACCACCATCTCGGAATTGGCCCTGGGCATGGGCAATGCCTTCAATACCCAGCTCGCCGCCGGCTTCGCGCCGCCGGCCGCCACACCCGGCCAGCCGCTGTTCGACACCAGCAGCGGTCGGCTCAAGCTGACCGGCCTGTCCGCCGCGAATCTGGCGTTCTCCAGCAGCCCGACCGTCAGCGGCGACAGCGGCAACCTCACCGCCCTGGTCGGCCTCAAGAACAAGACGCTGACCATGACCACCTTCGACACGAAGGGCGCCGCCATCGGCACCAGCAATGTGGTGCTGGGCGACGTGTTCACCCAGCTGGTGGGCAAGCTGGGCGTGGCCAGCAGCCTGAACCAGGCGTCCCAGACCACCGCCACGACCGTGCGCGACCAGGCCGAGGAGAACTGGAAGTCCAGCAGCGGCGTCAATACCGACGAGGAAGCCATCAGCCTGATGCAATACCAGCAGATGTACCAGGCCAACATGAAGGTCGTGGCCGTGGCCAACCAGTTGTTCGACAGCACCCTGGCCATGCTGGGTTGATCCGGGAGCCCCCCATGCGCATTGCCAGCAATCAGTACCACACGACCATGAACAGCGCGCTGCAGGCCGCCAACGAAGGCCTGACGCACGTGATGCAGCAAATGGCCTCCGGCCAGCGGGTGCTCAAGCCGTCCGACGACAGCATCGCCACGCTGCGCCTGTCCCGCCTGTCCCGCGAGGAAGCATCGTTGACCCAGTACCGGGACAACATCGGCGCACTCAAGAGCCGCCTCAAGACCAGCGAAGTGACGCTGGACAGCATCAAGGACGACCTGCAAGCCACCCGCGACCTGCTGGTCTGGGCCGCCGACGCCGGCAACACCGGCGACGACTTGAACGCCATGTCCGGGTCGATGAAGACCTTGCACGACAGCCTCCTGTACCTGGCCAACAGCAAGAATGCCGAGGGCCGTTATCTGTTCTCCGGCACCGCCAGCGACCAACCCACCGTGGACGCTGCCTATGCCTTCCAGGGCAACCTCCAGACGCAGCAGGTGGCCGTGGCCGACAACATGACCGTGCCCGCCAATGTGACGCTGGAGACCATGGGCGCCTTCCTGCAGCAGCTCAATGCGCTCACCGGCCAGCTCGCCGCCCCCGGCGTGACCGCCGAAGGCGCCCACGCCAACGTGACCGCCCTGATCACGGCCCTGGACCAGACGCTCAATTCGGTCTCCGGCAAGATCGGTCAGCTCGGCGGTCGCCAGAACATCCTGGAGACGCTGGACAACAACCATGCCTCGGTGAGCCTGTCCAACCAGCAGGCCGCCCTGGACATCGGCCAGATCGACTACGGCGAGGCCGCCACCCGGCTCAACAGCTACACCCTCGCACTTCAGGCCACGCAGAAGGCCTACGCCAAGGTCAGCGCGCTGAGCCTGTTCGACGCCATTTCCTGACGCGCTGCCATGGCCTCTCTGCTTGCCCCCGCCACGCCCTCCGTCTTGCCTCGCCTACCTGCCGGTACAGCGACCGCTTCGGCAGCCGGCAGCGGCGCCACGGCGGTGGCCGGCGCTTCGGCCACTTCCAGCGCCCTGGCGGGTTCGGGCGGCTTCACCGCCCAGGCCGGCGCGGTCCTGGGCAACGAGTTTCGTCCTGCGACGCAAGGGCTGGCCGCAACCGCGCAGACGCTTGCTGCACCGCCCACAAGCGGCTTGATCGAGCGCGGGGAAACGGATCCGTCCGTCGCGTTGCGCGCCGATGCCGAGTTGCCCCTGTCTCGGCAGCCTGGTCAGCAGCAACGCCTGGGGCGCTTGCAGCAAGGGCTGGACTATCTGGACCGCCTGGCTTCGTCCGTCCAGCAGGTCAAGCACGGGCTGAGCGACACGCTGGCGCGGCGTAGTGCCCCCTCAGACTCCCTGAACCAGCAAGTGGAGCAGCTGCGCCAACTGTGGTCGCAGCGCGCCGAAGCCGCAGGCGGACGGGTGGATGCCCAGCTGCAGGCCGCCGAAGGACCGGATGCCAGCGCCCGCCAGCGCTTCAAGTTGCGCGGCCTGGACCTGGCCGTGCTGCAGCAAGGCGGTCGGGAAACCCTGCGCCTGCAATTGCCCGGCCAAGCCGTGCCGCAAGGCGAAGGCACCAGCAGCAAACCGGTTCAACTGGCGGTGACGCTGCAGGGGGAAGGCACCCAGGAACAGCTGAATGTGCTGGCCAAGGCCCTGGCTCCGGCGGGGCTGGAAGTGCTGGTGCAGGGGCAGGACATCGTGTTCCAGATGGCCGAAGCCCAGTGGCCCGCGCTTCGGGACGGCCTCACGGTGCGCGGAGAAGGCAAACGCTTCCCCAGCGGTCAACCCGTGCGCGCCATGCTGGAGCCCGCCCCCGAAGCCCTGCAACCGCAGCGCTGGAACCTGCAGGACGTGAAAGGACAGCGCGAGGCGCTGGGCCAACTGCTGCAGGCCGAACCGCGGCTGGCGCAGGCGCGGCAGACCCTGGGCCAGCAGTTTCAGCAAACCGCCAAGCCCGTGGTCACCAACGTCGAGGAGGCCAAGGACCTGGTCAGCGACATCACCAGCACCATGAAGGCGTTGGACTTCCAGTCGCTCGGGGCGCTGCTGCCGGCTGTGCAGGGACTGCACCGTCAGCGCGTGCAGCAGTTGCTCAACCCTCGCTGATCAAAGATCGCCCACCAGATCGTTGTACTGGTAGGCGGCGCACACCGTGTGCGTCTTCAGCGGACTGTTGGACAACTTCAGCACCAGCGTGCTGAGCGCCGAGTTCTCCCGGCAATTGCCCTGGCTGACCGACCCCAGAACGCTGGCGCCACTTCGCAGGCGCGCCAGCTTCGATCAAGGCCACATTTGCTTGTAAACCGCAGTGCGAACTGCAAGGCTTTGTCACGGGTGTCCCCTCCCCCTAACCCAACGGTCCGGCGACTGAAGAAGTGCCCCACCTTCGGTAGACTCCGGCCCGATGAATGCGCAGGTCTCCCATCCTCTAACAACTCCTGACCCCGACCCCGTTTCGGGCGCTGAGCCGGCGTCCGCGACGCCCCGCTACGCGCGCCTGGATGCGCTGCGTGGCGTGGCCATGGTGTGGATGACCGTCTTCCATTTCTGCTTCGACCTGGCCTTCTTCCGCCTCATCCACCAGGACTTCTATCGCGACCCGGTCTGGACCTGGCAGCGCAGCGCCATCGTCAGCCTGTTCCTGCTGTGCGCCGGCATGGGGCAGGCGGTGGCGCTGGCCCAGGGGCAGACGGCCGAGCGCTTCTGGCGCCGCTGGGGGCAGATCATGGTCTGCGCGCTGCTGGTGTCGGTGGGGTCGTGGTGGATGTTCCCCCGCTCCTTCATCAGCTTCGGCGTGCTCCACGGCATGGCCTTGATGCTCATCATGGTGCGCTTCGGCTTCTCGCGGCTGTCCAACCGCTGGCTGGTGCTGCTGGGACTGGTGGCGGTGCTGCTGCCCTTGTGGGCGGCACATCCGTTCTTTGACGCCCGCACCACGAACTGGGTGGGCCTGGTGACCCGCAAGCCGCTGACGGAGGACTACGTGCCGGTGCTGCCGTGGCTGGGCCCGATGCTGTGGGGCTTTGCCCTGATGCGCACCCGTGCGGTGCAGACCCTGCTGCAAAGGCCCTTGCCCGGCGTGCTCAGGCCGCTGGGGGTGCTGGGGCAGTGGTCGCTGTCCTACTACATGCTGCATCAACCGGTGTTGATCGGCGCCCTGATGGGGGCCAAGGCGCTGGGCTGGTTCTGAGACCGGCGACAATCGGGCCCATGAGCGCATCCAGACAATCCAGGGCCGGCGGCCCCGACGCACCGGCCGCCGGTGGCAAGACCCAGATCCTCTTCGGCTTTCACGCCATCACCGTTCGCCTGAAGACGGCGCCGGACTCCGTCCAGGAGATCCTGTTCGACGCCACCCGCAAGGACCAGCGCATGCGCGGCTTCCTCGAGAAAGCCGAGGCCGCCGGTGCCCGCCTGGTGGAAAGTGATGACGAGCGGCTGCTGAAGCTGTGCGGCACGCACCGCCATCAGGGGGTGGTGGCGCGGGTCAAGCCGGTGGCGCAGCACCATTCGCTGGACGATGTGCTGGACGGCGTGGAAGGCCCGCCGCTGCTGCTGGTGCTGGACGGCGTGACCGACCCCCACAACCTTGGCGCCTGCCTGCGTGTGGCGGACGGTGCCGGTGCCCATGCGGTCGTCGCACCCAAGGACCATGCCGTGGGCCTGAATGCCACCGTGGCCAAGGTGGCCAGCGGCGCCGCCGAGACGGTGCCCTACCTGATGGTGACCAACCTGGCCCGGACCCTGAACGAGCTCAAGGAACGGGATATCTGGGTCGTCGGCACTTCCGACCAGGCAGAGAAGACGCTGTACGACCTGGACCTCACCGGTCCGGTGGCGCTGGTGCTGGGCGCGGAAGGCCCGGGCATGCGGCAGCTGACGGCCAAGACCTGCGACGAGCTGGTGCGCATCCCCATGCAAGGGGCGGTGGAAAGCCTGAATGTGTCGGTGGCGGCCGGTGTCTGCCTGTACGAGGCCCTGCGCCAGCGCAAGCCCTGAGGCTGGGCGCAGCCGGCATGATCTTTGCGGGGATAATCCGGCCATTCTTTCCCATCCCCTCCCCAAGAGCGTCCCGACATGCCCGTCATCGAAGTCAAACACCCCCTGGTCAAGCACAAGATCGGCCTGATGCGGGAGGCTGACATGTCCACCAAGAAGTTCCGCGAGCTGACCGGCGAGGTCGCCCGCCTGCTGGCCTACGAGGCCACCGCCGACTTCCCGCTGGAGAAAACCACCATCGATGGCTGGTGCGGACCGGTGGAGGTGGACCAGATCGCCGGACGCAAGGTCACGGTGGTGCCCATCCTGCGCGCGGGCCTGGGCATGCTGGACGGCGTGCTCGACATGATGCCCAACGCCAAGGTGAGCGTCGTGGGCCTGGCGCGCGACCACGAGACCCTGCAGCCGGTGAACTACTTCGAGAAGTTCGTGGGCAAGCTGGAGTCGCGCACCGCGCTGATCGTGGACCCGATGCTGGCCACGGCCGGCTCGATGATCGCCACGATCGATCTGCTTAAGAAGCGGGGCTGCCAGGACATTCGCGCGCTGGTGCTGGTGGCCGCGCCCGAAGGCGTGGCGGCACTGAACAAGGCTCATCCGGATGTGCGTTGCTGGACCGCCGCCATCGACTCTCATCTGAACGAGCAGGGCTACATCATTCCGGGTCTGGGTGACGCCGGCGACAAGATCTTCGGCACCAAGGAGTGAGCGAAGGTGTCGCGCCTGCGCGTCACTCACAGCCGCGGCGCGTAGCTCCAAGGAGCTGTTGTTAGTCCGAAGGGACCATGACGTCCCCGTGCAAAGGCCTGCATCCGCAGGCCTTTTTGCTGTCCGGGCTTCCCGCCTGAGGCCTGCACGAGTAGGCTTTGACGTCATGTCATCATTTCGTCACTTACTTCCGATAGCGCAGGTGCAGGCGGATGCCATGCTGCTGTCCTGGTGGCGCGGCTTGCGCGCCCTGGCCGTGCTGAACATTGCCCTGTGGCTGCTGGTGCTGAACTTCGGTCCGGTGCATGGGCCTTATGCGCAGACGCATCTGGCGCTGTCCGGGGTGTATGTGCTGGTGTGTGCCTACCGCTCGATCTTCCCGCGGGTGGATCTGGAGCGGCTGGTGGTCGTGGACACGCGGCTGTCCAGCATCTTCCTGGGCCGCAGTGCGGCGACGGTGGCCGAGATCTGCTTTGCGCTGCAGCTGGGGCTGATCGTGCATCAGCTCGGCGCGCAGGCCGGGATGCCGTGGGTGCAGAAGGCGGCCTGGTCCATTCCCATCTTCATGACGGTGGCGCAGGCCTTTTGCTGGCACAGCGTGCTGACGCTCAATCACATCACGCAGGCGGTGGAGTCGTCGCTCTGGGCGGCCGGCTTTTCGTGGATGGCGGCGCTGCTGGGTGTGATCGCCCTGGGCAGCAGCGGCTGGGTGCAGGCGCTGGCGGTGTTCGGCATGCTGGGCTCGGCCTGCTTCGTGGCCTATGTGCTGCGGGTGGACGTGCCGATGTACTGGCGGCGGTATCAGCAGGGGCGCATCCAGGGGGTGACCTACATGCGCTTGCACCACGGCGCCCGCGACGCCTGGGAGCGACGTGTGCACAGCGGCAGCTGGGACGCCTGGAAAGCGGATGCCATGTGGCTGACGCCTTATTTCAGCTTCGGGGTGTGGATCAGCATTGCCATGGCGTGTGTGCCGGCGGGGGTGTCCGTCTCGCTTCGCTGAGTGACGTCCACAAATCCGACCACGCCGGGTATGACGGTCGATCTACGGCCCGACCTCGTAGCATTTTTCGACCCGAAGCAACTGCATGCGGCGTGAATCGGGGGCTTCGCTGCTTAGTTCGCTGAGCTTGATCTCGCGAAACAACGCTGGTTGGCGCCACACCAACAGCGCCTTCTCCTGGGAACTCGCCAGCGGAATGGCTTTCAGAAAAGGCTGCGACCCTTGTGCATGCTGCCGCTCGAAGTCGTCTTTGAACTGACAGTAGCCGGCGGGTCCGGCATCGAACTCAAAAGCGATGGCATGCAGCATCGCACTCCCTAATCCGCTCGTCGGAAGGGCGAATGCTGCCTTCGAACCAAGGAGGCAGGCGGCGAACGAGAACAGACAGAGAAGTCCCAGTCCAATATTTTGGAGCTGCTCCCGCATGCGCAGTCGATCCGGGTCACCCTGGGACAGCGGGTGCCAACGAAAGACTAGCGTTCTCCACGGGCGAGCATGCGCAGGGCGTGGAGGTGACGTGCGAGTGACTTCGGCGATGAAATACAGAATCTCAAACACCACTGTCATCGCCGAAAGCGCAATTCCGACTTCAAGAAGCGTCATGAATGCAGTGGCGGCGAGCAAGGTCATCGGGACGTTTGCAGCCGAAGTGCCAAGCGCTTCGCCCACCCAGAGCTGCGCGTAGCCGCGAGCAACGTAACCACCCACGATCGGGATGATCGCCACCACAATTTTGAAGAAGGGATCTTCCAGAAGCTTTCTTAGAGCGGGAACTGCAATGAGCGTGGACGCAGCCAGACCGCAGACAAAGATGACGTAGCAGAACAGCGAAAGCGTCAAAGTCAGAATGCTTACCCTGGACAGCAGAAGCGTGAAAAGGGCGACTGCGGCGGCGGTATGCAGCGATATCGTGAACCAGATTCGAAACTGTCCAATCGCTTTTATCTGCGATTGGATACCGTCACGGAGATGCTGCTTCGGCTCTCTGCAATAGCGGACGAACCAGGGGACGGTGACAGCCAGTACGGGGATCAGCAAGGCGCCGACGATGGCAGGCCAATAGTGCTCGATGGACATGAACGCTGCAGTCTCAGACTAGAAGCTTGTAGAGGTGAGCGGGGCCGTGGGGCGATGGCAACCGTGCCTTGTTGCCACGTACGCATGCCACCGCGATTGGAGGCGCTACAGTGTCCACCATGAAAGCGATCCTCCCAACACATCCTCGTTGGCCTGATTGTCAGCGCCGAGGCCTCTGGGCCCCGGTTTGCTTCGCCGCTGCAATGACACTTTCACTCCTGGTGCCTGCCACCGCGGTGGCCGGGCCTCCGCGACCGGTGGGCCACGGCGGCGCGCAGGGCAGCGCCGCTGCGTGTTCTGCGGGTGTCTGGCTCGGCACCTTGGGTGGCACCCCGATCTCATTGGAACTGAGATCGCCGGAAGACCGCGCCCAGGTCGGACGCTACTACTACCGCGCATCGTTGGGGGATCTGTTCCTGAAGCAAGACGCGTCGACCGGTGAATGGCAGGAAGAGGATGAGAATGGCAAATCCACGGGGCTGCTTCGTCTGAGCTGCCAATCGGAGACGCTTAGTGGGGAGTGGCGCTCAATGGACGGTGCCCGGCGTTTGCCGGTGCTCGCCAAGGCCGCTCCTGAGGCGCAGTACCCGGTCGCCCGGGCAGGCGCCATCAAGCCAACGGGGCAGAAGAGCAGCAACTTCCAGAAGCGCCGTTTCGACCTGTTGACGTTCGGCCCGCAAGGGGGCGGTACCGAAGGCGTGCGCCTGGTCGGCACTGCCGCCGGCCTGGATGCGATCAATGCGGCCCTGCGGCAGGCGGCCGTCGAGGCGGTCAGTGACCATCTGGAGTGCAAGGCCTCCGGCCGCCTGGAGCGAGGACCGGACGCCGGTTACGAGGCGGAGATCCGTCAACAGGTGGAAGCCTGGAACGATCGCTACGTCGTGATCCGTACCTACACCGAAGGCTACTGCGGCGGCGCGCATCCCTGGCACGACACCTTCACCACCACGTTCCAGTTGGACACGGGCGCCAAGGTGGACGTGTCGACCTGGCTGCTGCCCGAATACCGCAAGGACATCGGCGACGCCTCACCGCTCGGGCGCCTGCTGCGCAAGACCTACGAGAAAGGCGACCTCGGCCCTGAGTACAGCGAATGCAAGGACTCCATCGCCTGGAACGGCGCCTCTCTGCACGGGCTGCCGGGGCAACTGGTGTTTCATACCTCCGCCCCGTATGCCTTGACGCCCTGCGCAGAAGACGTCGCGCTGCCTTTGGCGCAAGTGCAGCGCTTCCTGTCGCCGGAAGGCCGCCAGGCCATGATGGCGTTCCGCTAACGCATATCCGCTGAGGCACGCCCGATGACCCACGTCCGCCGATGCACTTCCGCTGAAGCACGCCCGTAGATCCACGCCCCCGCCATGTACACCCCCCAGCCCTACGCCGAGACCCGCACCGAAGAACTTCACCGCATCATCCAGGCGCAACCCCTGGGCGTGCTGGTGACCCAGGGTGCGGACGGGCTCGATGCCAATCACATCCCCTTCCTGCTCGACAGCACCCCGGAACACGGCACGCTGCTGCTGGCCCACGTCGCCCGGGCCAATCCGGTTTGGCAGACCGGCCTTGACGGCCAGGAGGTGATGGTGGTCTTTCGCAGCGTCAACGGCTACATCTCGCCGAACTGGTATCCCGGCAAGCAGGAAACGCATCGACGCGTGCCCACCTGGAACTACGAGGCCGTCCATGCCCATGGACGGATGTTCGGGCGCGAGGACGCCCGCTTCCTGCGCGGTGCGCTTGCCCGGCTGACGCGCCATCATGAAGCCAGTCAGCCCGTGCCGTGGAAGATGGGGGATGCGCCCGCGGACTACATCGATGAGCTGCTGCAACACATCGTCGGCATCGAGATCCAGGTGACGCGGCTGGAGGGCAAACGCAAGCTCAACCAGCACCACAGCGAGGCCGACCGGCAGGGCGCCATCGACGGGCTGATCGCTGCGGGCAACCCGGCGCTGGCCAGTGCCATGCAGGAGGCAGCGCCGGAATGACAAAGGCCCCGCCAGAGCGGGGCCTGTTCAACGGGTCAGGGCCAATCCCTCATCGGCAGTGGCCCGATGAAGTGAACGAATCCGCCGCCCGGGGGCTGCTCACTTCAGCTTGAAGCTGGCCACAGCCTCCACCAACTGGGCGGACTGGTCCCGCAGGCTTTCCGCCGCAGCCGCGGACTGCTCGACCAGCGCCGCATTCTGCTGCGTCATCTGATCCAGCTGCGTCACCGCCTGACCGATTTCCCCCAGCGTCAGCGCCTGTGAGGCACTGGACGACGAGATCTCGCCGATGATGCGCGTCACACGCTGCACGCTGGCCACCACGTCACGCATCGTGTTGCCGGTTTCACCGACCAGCCGGCTGCCGCCATCCACCCGCTCCACCGAGGCGGAGATGAGCGACTTGATCTCCTTGGCCGCTTCGGCGCTGCGCTGCGCCAGCGAGCGCACCTCACCGGCCACCACCGCAAAGCCCCGACCCTGTTCACCGGCCCGTGCCGCTTCCACGGCCGCGTTCAGCGCCAGGATGTTGGTCTGGAAAGCAATGCCGTCGATGACGCCGATGATGTCGGCAATCTTGTTGGACGACTGCTGGATGTCGTTCATGGTGCTGATCACCTGATCCACCATCGCGCCGCCGCGGCCCGCCACGTCGGAAGCGGTCTTGGCCAGGCTGTCCGCTTCACGCGCGGCTTCGGCATTGAGCTTCACGCCTTCGCTGAGCTGGGCCATGGCAGCACCGGTTTCTTCCAGGCTGCTGGCCGCCTGCTCGGTCCGGTTGGACAGGTCGGCATTGCCGGTGGCGATTTCCGTGGAGGCGTGGCGCACCTGGTCCGCCGCCGAGCGCACGCCGGCAATCGTCGAAGCCAGTCGTTCCTGCATCTCCAGCAGCGAGCGATTGAGCTGCGCCATTTCGTCGCTGCCGTTGACCTCGCGGGTCTGGCGCAGGTCGCCGTCGGCAATCGACTGGCTCAGGCTCTGCGCTTCGCTCAGCGGCTCGGTGACCGAGCGGGTGATCACCAGCGCGATCAACACGCCCAGCACGCTGGCGGCAACCATCAGCGTGATGACCAGGGTGCGGGTGGACTGGGCCTCGGCCTGTGCTTCTTCACGAGCCGACTGCAGCAGCTTGCGGGTGTGCTCGGCGAAGACGTCGATGCTCTCCAGATAGGCATTCATCGCCGGGATCAGCTTGGTCGCAGCGGCGGCCTTGATGTCGTTGCCGGCTGCTTTTTCCTTGACCAGCACGTCCCGTGCGTCCTGGTAGGCCTTGCGGGCTTCACCGATCTTGTCGATCAGGCGGGCGCCCTCCGGTTCCTTGATGTTCTCGTCCAGCTCCTTCTGCACCTGGTCGATGCGGGCGGACAGCTCCTTGGACCGCGCGGTGAAGGCCTTCACGAATCCCTCGTCGTCCATCACCATCTGCACGATGCGGCGCTGGATGTTGCCCTCGGTCATGCCAGCCCACTGGCGCGAGAGTTCCAGCACCCGCATGTCCACTTCCACCAGGTGTTCGATGCGCTGGTGCAGCATCGACACCCGCACCACGCCGACGGTGGACGCCACCGCCATCAAAACGATCACCAGGGCAAAACCGGCCAGCACGCGGGTGCGCAGGCGCCATGCATTGAGCTTGAGCATTCTTCTTCCTTGTCAGCAGGACCCGGGGACGGTCCATAGTCTCTGGGGCGCATCCTCACCCTTTCAGGGGAAACACGGAAGAGGCCGAAGCCGGCGCTTTGTGAATTGCGACGCGCTGGACGCAGGGTGTCACGCGAGCGTCACGCTGGGTGTGTCTTTTTCACGTCGATATACGAACATCGTCGTCTCGGTCCGTGGGCATCGGCCCTGGCGGGATGGGCGCTTGCAGCACAACGGGGCGAGGGGCGTTGACGATTTGGGTGGCGGCCGGCGCTTGCAACGTGATATCGCTGCGCGCCTGCGCCACGCAGGGAAGGATCCAGCCCGCAAGCTTTTCCTCGGCCGACAGGCCGGGCCATTCGATGCGGTGGTGGATGGTGCCGGACTGCAGCTGCGCGATGCAGGTGCGGCAGGTGCCGTTGCGGCAGGAATGTGGCAGGCGGATGCCGGCGGCCAGGCCGGCCAGCAGCAGGGTCTGGTCCGGGGCCGCCTCGAAGGTCCAGCCTTGCGGCTGCAGCGTCACGCGGAAAGGGGGTTCGTCCATGTCGATATCATGCCCGCATGACGATGAAGTATCTGCAGGGCTACCCGCCGGCCCTGGTGGCGCAGGCCCAGGCGCTGCTGGACAGCGGCGAACTGGCGCCCCTGCTGGCCCGCAAATATCCCGAGCCGCATGAGGTGCGCAGCGACAAGGCGCTGTTCGACTACACCCAGGCGCTGAAGCAGCGCCATCTGCGCAATGCCGACCCGCTCTCGCGGGTCTGTTATGACGCCAAGCTCAAGGTGGTCCAGCATGCGCTGGGCACCCATACCCGCGCCACGACGAAGCAGGGCCAGCGGCTCAAGGTGCGCCGTGAGATCCGGGTCGCGACGCTGTTCAAGGAAGCGCCGGCCGAGTTCCTGAAGATGATCGTGGTGCATGAGCTGGCCCATCTCAAGCATCCGGACCACGACAAGTCCTTCTACCAGCTGTGCCACCACATGGCGCCGGACTACGCCCAGCTCGAGTTTGATCTGCGGCTGTGGCTGAGCTGTGCAGATCAGGCGGCGGCCGCCGCCGCCACCGGCACCGGCACCGCTGTCGGTGGCGAGAGCGCCCCCGGCAGCGACACCGCAGCGACGACCGCCCCCACCGTCACGCCACCGGCGTCAGGTCAAACGACTCGGTAAGGCCCGCGGTCGTGCGGCTGGCCAGCAGCGGCGACGCGCCTGCTGCGTCGGTCGTCACATAGCGCTGGTTGGCCATCGACAGCAGGGCCACCGAGCCATCTGCATTGCGCATCAGCTGAAAGGTCTCCCACGGACCGATGGCATCGCGATTGGCCACCAGCGGCGCACTGCCGCTGCTCTCGGCGCACACCAGCCGGTTGTTGGCCAGCGAGCGCAACGCCACCCGGCCATTGCCCGCATCCAGCAGCTGGAACCGCTCCCAGCCGCCCACGGCACTGCGATTGGCGATCAAGGGCGAAGCACCGGCGCTTTCCGCTGTCACAAAAAAGCCACTGGCGCGCGACCGCAGCGCCACAACCAGCGTCGGCTGGGGATTCGTTCCACCCGGCACCGGCACGGTGGGACGCAGCGGCGTGAGGGGCCACTGGCCCTTGAGCATGCGACCGCCGTCGGCCGTCAGGCGCAGGTAGTAGTCCGAACTGCAGGCCACACCGTCCTCATCCAGGGAACGCATGCCCGCATTGGTGGGCAGGTAGGCGGCGCTCTCGGCCGTCTTGGCGATCTGATTGCCCTCGTTGTATTCGTCGAACATCGAGATATACAGACCCTGCGCGCCCACCCGCACCATGTTGTAGAACTGGCGCCACATGAAGTCGCCATGCGCCCGCTGCCCGGCGCTCAGGTCTCCGGGCAGCACACACGGCTGGTAATCGATGCCGTGGGCATTGCAATCGGCCTGGTCGGCCAGATTGACGTTCTGGTAGAACCAGTCGGAGCCCGCCGCGTCGCCAATGCGGCCGACCATCCAGGGCGACAGCATGTGGAAGGCATGGTAGACGTCCAGATAGCCAGCGCGAGAGTCGTTCTTGCCCTCCCGCCAGTAGGTCGGCACGCCGCCCATCACATAGCAGCCCTGCGCGCGGAACCACTGGATCACGTCCAGGCAGGCGGCGGGGGACCAGGGGTGGTTGTCGTCATTGAATCCAAAACCCCAGATGCCGACCACCGGCCGGCCGCCTTGCCGCGCATAGGCGCTGGACGCGGTGAGGGCGGCCATCTTGTTCAGCCAGTCGGCCTTGATCTCCGATTGCATCGAGGTCCAACTGGTCACGTCATACATGATGTAGAACTTGCGGCCATGGGCCTCGGCGGCCTGGCGCACCTTCAGCGCCATCGCGTCCCGCGTGGCGCCTTCCCCGCCATTCGGATTGAAGCGCTGCAATGCCGCGGTGTCGCAGCCGTTCTGCGCCATCCATCGGAAGTGCAGGTCCACCGTCGAGCTGTCATAGGACGAGAACAGCGTGGCCAGTGCGCCATTGCCCAGCCGTGCAAAGCCGGTGGGATAGGCGGCGGCGTACTCGCGCATGTCCGGCCAGCTGATGATGGCCCGGTTGGTGGGGGAGGGCGTCCTGCCCCAATCCTGCGCCCAGTGCCACCAGGCCTGAATCGGTGCGCCATCGCCCGGGCAGGCGAACCAGCCCTGGTAGCCCACGGTGATCTTGCCCACAACGTCGCCGACGCTGCTGGCGCGCCGGTTGACGGCGGCATGGGCCGGGCCCAGCGGCAAGGTGGTGGCGGCCACGCCCGCGGCGGCGCTGCCCAGGAACTGACGACGGGAAACGGTCATGGAAACTCCAGAAGAATGAGGGACTGTGCAGAGGCGTCGACAAGGCGTCGACAAGATGACGACGTGGCGTTCAGGGCCAGGCGCGCTGCACCCAGTCGTTCAGGGTGTTGAGCCGGGACGCCTCCACACCCAGGCGTCCGCCCTTCCAGACGGAGAACTGCAGCTTCTGCTCGGCCGTGGTGCGGTAGTTCTCCGAGTTCATGGCATACAGCCCGCCGGACAAGGCCACCAGCGCACGCTTGCTGCGGTCCAGGCAGAACGCAAAACCAGCGGTCGGCTCGGGCTCGCCCAGGTCCATGTTGTTCGGATCACAGCGGCGCCAATCGGCCGGGTCGGTCACGGTGTAGACCTGATTGAACTGGCGGAATGCGCCGTTGAGCACCTTTAAGTAGAGCCCCTGCTGCAACTGGTCCAGCTTCACGAACGGTGTGCCGCCATTGCCCTGCGTGGTGGCCGTTTCCATGAAGTTGGTCGGCGCCAGGTGCTTGAGCACTTGCGCCCGGCTGAAGCGCCCCCGGTTGTTGATCAGCGAGCCGGTATCGGTGGCCACATACAGCGGAATGCGGTTGTTCACGTACTGCGCGGACTTGATACGGGCCTGCAGCAGGCGGATGTCGCTGAGGAAGGACGCCGTGGCCAGGGCCGGGGTGGAACTGCCCAGCAGCTCGGACAGGTACTGGTCGAAGCCGGTGAGGTAGGGCCAGTCGACCGAGAAGTTCACCCAGTCGCTCTGGCCGCCCGGATTGATCGTCACCTGCGCCTGATACCAGGCATTGGTGCGGTAGTAGGAGCCGGCCTTGTTGCCGGTTTCCCAGGCGAGGATCCATTCCCGCGTGACCTTGCCGCTGCTGTCGTAGTCGCTCTGATAGACCATGTGCGGTGCGAGGAAGAACGCGCTGACGGTGTTGAAGGGCCAGCCGCGCGCCTCACCGCGACCGGTCCAGGTCTTGGTGGTGGCGTCATAGTCGCCGATGAACCAGCGCTGGTCGCCCTCCAGGCCATAGCGCTGGGCCCATTCCCATTGCTGCATCAGGTTCCACTGCAGCGTGCTGCCCACCACCCGTTCAATGAAGGCATTGGTGGTGAAGGCGGCGGGCTCGGTGGCCATGCGGGTGGGCGATGCCAGCTTCTGCAATTGCGCGGCACCGACCTGCGCCCCGTATTGCCCGGAGCTGGCAATGTGATTGCCGCGTCCGCCGCCCAGGAAGGCGTAGAGCTCGAAGCCAGAGGGCTGGATCATGTTCTTGATCTCATTGCGCTGGGCGGGCGTCAGATGGCTCCAGTCTCCGAAGGTCGAGGAGCGATGTGATTCGAACCACGCGGCAATGCGCTTGGACGTGCCCAGCGGATCCAGCCGTCCATTGCCCGCAAAGGTGGCGCCCGCCATGAAGGAGCCTTGGGCATTGGCGCCCGTCGGCCAGATGTCCATGGGATGGATGGCCGGCAGGTAGGAGTTCCAGTCCGGGAACTGGATGGGCATGGCCACCTCGCGCGCATTGAGCGTGGCATTGGCGTCCATGACCTTGTCCACGTCCGCCTGGGTCAGCGCCAGCGCGGTGTTGTCCATCGGCTTGCCGAAGAGGGCCTTCACGGCTTGGGCCGGTGACTCCACCACCGCGTCCAGACCGGCACCTGCGGCCCATTCCTGGATCGGACGGCTGTCCATGCCAGGTCCCGGCTGATAGGGCGGATTCCATGGCGCCGCCTGCGCCACATGCGGCAGGTTCTGCAGCGCATAGCGGATGTAGGCCGAGATCTGGCGGCCTTCCGTTTCGCTCAGCCCGTGGAAACGGGAACGCTGCACGATGGCATTGTTGGAATAGTTGAAGTACTGCAGGTCACGGCCGTCCGAGGCGTGGCACGAGGCGCAGGCCGCATGGATGGGGCGGTTCACCAGGGTGGACTTCAGCAGCTTGTCCTGCTGTTTCCACAGCGTCTCGCCGGCGGTGACGTCGGCGGTCAGGGTGCGGCCGGCGAGTTTTTCGGCCTGGATGTCGGCCCGCTGCACGGCATTTGTGGCCAGGCTCGCGCCCTGCGCGTTGCGCACCTGCAGATCGATGATGCGGTAGCCGTTGGACTCGCCGTCGCTGCCGTTGAAGCGGAACTGCACGAGATTGACGCCCGCGACCAGGCGCGCCTTGGTGGTGGTGTCCAGGGGCAGGGACATGCGCACGGTGTAGAGACCGCCACGCTGCAGGCCCCCTTGCACCCGCTCGGCGTCGGCCAGCGTCACGGTGGCGTCGGTGATGTCGATCCACGGGATGCTGGCCGCATTGGCTTCCGGGGTCCCACCCAGCACTCGCAGGCTGCCTTTGATACGTGCCGGGGTTTCGATCGTGGCTTCGTACTCAGGAGGGCCGAAGAAACCACAGCGGTGGCAGCGCATCCACAACTCGGAGGCGGCGCTGATGCCGTTGGCATCGAGGGTGAGATTGGCGGTCGCAATGACCGGTGCGCTGGGCAGGCCGGCGCCCAGCAGTTCGAGCGGCAAGGTCAATGGCGTGGTGGGCGTGGGGGGCGTCGTGCCAGTGCCGGGAGGCGTGGTGCCACCGCCGCCGCTACCGCCGCCTGATCCTCCGCCGCCGGAACCGCCACCCGTGCCGCCTCCGCTACCGCCCGATCCATCGCCCGACCCGTCGCCCGTGGTGGGCGGTGCGACCGGCGTCCAGACCTGATTGTCTGTGGTGACCAGGCGCCAGAGCTGGTTGGCCTTGCCACTGCCGCAGTCCCATTGCTGGATGGGCGCGCCGGCATCGGTGCGCTCGGCGGTGAGGTCCAGGCACAGGCCGCTGTGCTGGGCCTTGAGCTGGATGGCGGCGCCGTTGGCCAGGGCCGCGAAGTGCTGGTTGGCGCCGTCGGTATCCGGCCATTGCTGCAGCACGGTGCCGGCCGTCGTGGCGGCGCCGGTCACATCCAGCACCTTGCCGCTGGCGACGTTGCGCAGGCGGTAGCTGCCATCGGCGGTCACGCTGATGTCAAAGCGCTGACGGTCGGTGCCGGCGCAGGCGGCCTGCACCACACCGTCGCCATCGGCCAGGCCCGTGTTGGCCAGATCCAGGCACAGAGAGGACAGGCTGGACTGCAGGCTGAAGCGGCCGTAAGGCAGCAGCGCACGCGTGGTCGCCGTGGTGGATTGAGGATAGAGCACGAACAGCTGAGCAGCCTGGGCATTGCAGCTCATCTGCTGCAACGAGACGCCCTGGGCCGCGACACACTTGCCGCTGGCGGCATTGACCAGGCTGAACAGGTGGCCCTGGATGCGGCTCAGCGAGAAGCGCTGGGCGGAGCTGTCATTGGCAGACCAGAGCTGGATGGCCGCACCGTCGGCGGTGGACATGGCTTCGAGGTCCAGGGCCAGACCGGTGCTGACTTGGGTGAGGCGGGTTGATCCGTCGGTGTTGACGGTGAGGTCAAAGGCCTGGCTCGTGCCGGTCGCGCAGGCGGCCAGGCTCAGCGTGCCCGAGCCGCTGGTGGACGATGCACCGGTGACGCATTGGCCGGTGGAGGCCAATGCCAGCACGTAGCGGCCAGCGGGCACGGTGGACGGGCCAGCGGTGCCGGTGGGGGGCGTCCCCGGAGACGTATTGGGCGCGCCGGCGGGCTGCTCCGTGGGGCCCGTCGAGGACTTGTCTCCGCCGCAGGCCGCGAGCAGGGTCAGCAGCGTCGCGCCTGCAGCCGCGCGCAGGACCGACCGCGTCCGCCGCGCCGGGGCGGGGCATGGCGAGGCCGTTTGAGCAGCTTCGAACGGACCCCATGCTGTGGGGTGCTTCCACCATCGCGCCATCTTGACTCCTTGAGCAGAGCGGCTCGCACGAAGACGAGCCAGGAGGAACCAGGTTCCTGATGGGCGCGGATTAGAAGAGGGGCGCTGAGGCGCGACAAGCGCTGCGGTCCCGCTGAAAACATGAGTTACCGCTGTCGCAGTTTGCGGCCAACAGAATCAGGGAAACCTACCCGGAAGAGGAATGTCTCGATGGCGTGAAGCGGGGTAGGGAGTGGGGCGGGGCGGACGCATCGAGCGGCGCCGGATAGACTGACGATCTGATCCCAGCCGCGAGACGCGACATGTCTGCCCCAAAACGCCAACCGATGAGTGAGTGCGCCATGCAACGTGCAGAGCAACGCATCCCGGAATTGGCGTCAAAGGCAGGCCATGCAGCCTACAAGACCGCATTGGCCCGCACTGGCGGCGCGGTCGTGAAAACCAGTCAGGGCCTGCTGGTCGAACGCCGCTTGGACGGCTCCTGCACGGTTCTGAAGCAACTGCCCCTGGGGCAGCGGGTGCAGCCCGGCCTGGTGCTCAAGCGCTCGAAGTCAATCGACCCACCGGCAAAGCCGCCTCCGGCCGATGCGCCAGCCGCGGTCTGATCGTTCCCTGCGACTAGCGCGCCGCCGCCGCCAACGCCTGATCCAGATCGGCAATGAGGTCGTCGATGTGCTCAATGCCCACCGACAGCCGGATCGTCTCTTCGGACACACCGGCCTTGTCGAGCTCGCTCGGCGACAGCTGCCGGTGGGTGGTGGAGGCCGGATGCGTGGCCAGTGAGCGGACATCCCCGATGTTCACCAGGCGCGTGAACAGCTGCAACGCATCCAGGAAACGCGCGCCGCGCTCGCGTCCTCCTCCCTGGGCGCCTTTGAGCCCGAAGGTGACGATGCCCGATGCCTTGCCAGAGAGGTACTTGCGGGCGAGCCCATGGTCCGGATGGTCCTCGAGCCCGGCGTAATTCACCCAGCTGACCTGTTCATGGCGCTTCAGGTGCTGGGCCAGCGCGAGGGCGTTGTCGCTGATGCGATCCAGGCGCAGGGCCAGGGTCTCGATGCCCTGCAGGATGAGGAATGCATTGAAGGGCGACAGCGCCGCCCCGGTGTTTCTCAGTGGCACCACCCGCGCCCGGCCGATGTAGGCGGCAGGGCCCAAGGCCTCGGTGTAGACGACGCCGTGGTAGCTGGGGTCGGGTTCATTGAGTCGCTTGAAGCGCTCCTTGTGCTGCGCCCAGGGGAAGCGGCCTGAGTCCACGATGGCGCCGCCGATGCTGGTGCCGTGGCCGCCCAGGTACTTGGTGAGCGAATGCACGACGATGTCGGCACCGTGCTCGATGGGGCGGCTGAGGTAGGGCGAGGGGACAGTGTTGTCGACGATCAGCGGGACACCGTGGTCATGGGCGATCTTGGCGATGCGCTCGATGTCGGTCACGTTGCCCTGGGGGTTGCCCAGGGACTCCACGAAGATGGCCTTGGTGCGCTCGTTGATCAGAGCGGCGAATGAGTCGGGCTGGCGGTAGTCGGCAAACTGGGTGGTGATGCCGTATTGCGGCAGTGTGTGGGCGAACAGGTTGTAGGTGCCGCCGTAGAGCGCGCTGGAGGCGACGATGTTGTCGCCGGCCTCGGCGAGGGTGAGGATGGCGTAGGTAACCGCCGCCTGGCCGGAGGCCACTGCCAACGCGCCGATGCCGCCTTCGAGCGCGGCAAGCCGTTTCTCCAGGACATCATTGGTCGGATTCATGATCCGGCTGTAGATGTTGCCCGGCACCTTCAGGTCGAAAAGGTCGGCGCCGTGCTGGGCGCTGTCGAAGGCGTAGGCGACCGTCTGGTAGATGGGGACGGCGACCGCCTTGGTGGTGTGGTCGGGGGAATAGCCGCCGTGGACGGAGACGGTTTCGAAGCGCCAGGCGGGGGTGGGTGAGGGCGCTTGCGATTGAGAGGTTGATTGCGAGGGTGAGGGCGAGGGCGAATCAGCGTGGGACATGGAAGCTCCTCCTGAGGTGATCGCAAGAGGCTACGAGGGGGGTGCCTCGCTTCCAAAGCAGGTTTTCGCATGAGAACATGAGGCCCGCAACTTGAAGCCTTTGCTGAGGGGATCCATGTTCCGTCTAACGCCGTCAGAGCGACAAACACTCACCGGGCCCTTTGTGGTTGGCTGTGTCCTTGGCATTTGCGCTGCGGCGGCGAGTTGGGGCTTTGACCGTGAATACCAGCACATCAGTGACGGGCTGATGCTGCTGGGGGCCTTGGAGGCGTTCGTGGCGGGCGTCGCGGTGGTGATCATTCCACTGGCGGTGTTGCCTATCGTCGTCCGGCGTTTGATGGCCAGGAAAGCCGTGAAGGCCGTGAGGTGAAAGTCCAGGCTCGACAAGCACTTGCCATGCAAGCAGGGCGACCCGTTACAGCGCGGATTGCCGCGATAGACTGCGCTGACCTGCGGTCTACCACACGTCTGGCGTCATGACTCACCCGCTCTCAGTCGAACCAACCGGTGAAAGCCACGGCCACTGCGACTGCTGCGGCAACGCAACAAGCACGGTGTGGGGCTATGTGCACGACCGCGAGAAAACCGTCGCCGCGTACTTTGTGCAGTGGACGGTAGGCTCTGCGGAGCACATGCCCAACTTCGACTTTCTGATCGGAACCTGGGGCAACGACGCAGTGAATGACCGGGTCCTCTCGTCTTGGCTCTTCAACCCAAGCAACAACTCGTTCATGATCACGGACGCTAAATGCCGACCGGCTGCAAATTCACAGCTGTGCAGCCACGCCCTGTCTCGCGAGGAGACCCTTGCGCTTCCAGGCCTGAAGGCCGTCGCTTCTGGTTGCCTTGATGCAGTCTGGCTGCAAGACGGACGTTTGGCAGAAGTACGCGCCTTCGCGAATGACGCCTAACCCCTCGCTCAAGCTGACTCGCTACGGCAGTCGTCGCGTGGCCGCTCCTGGCGCCTGTGGCATGCTGCCTTCCGCGGCCAAGCGCCGCCTGCCTTCGCGGGCAGCTTGGCTCGAACGTTGGGCGTCATCATAGGAAACCCATTGCATGAGCGGAATCTACAAAGAGGATGATTGGTCAGTTGGGGGAGCGCAGGTCAATGGACTGCCATTGATAGTTCGCACTCGATCAAAGCTGCCTTCGCTTCCAGACCGGCAAATATATGAAAACCTGATCATCATCTCGTGGCCATACACCGCGAATGATTCAGGCATGCCTCAGCACGAGGACCACCAGAACACGATTCGATTCGAGGATGCTATTGAAAAGACCCTTGAAGTTAAGGGCGTTGGGGTACAGGCCGCCTGTATTACAGGCAATGGCTCAAAAGAGTGGCGGTACTACGCATACGACACCGACGAGTTCATGTCCAAGCTCAATCAAGGACTAGCCGGCCATCCAGCTTATCCAATCGAGCTTCAAATGTTCAAAGATCCCGAATGGGGTGCGTTGTCTGAGTTGCTTCCCAAGTCGTGACCAAACACATGCGCCGCGTGCGGCCCAACAATTCCGTCGAGGGGTACTGCCCACAATTTGCGCTTGTGGGTGCCCTTCGCGGCTCCGCCGCTACGGCGGCCCCTCACGGCAAACGTTGAACGACAGCTTTCATGCGTCGATTTCGGCGAAGCGGAAGTCCGCAATCACTGCGAAGCTGACACCCGCTTCAAGCTGAAGCGGGCTGGACACCTCAATTCCCAGGTTTGCCGGAGAGGGCCGCGTAGCCCACCTCAAATGCAAGTGCCACGACAGCAAGGATCGGCTTTCCAAGCGCGATAGCGAGGATGAAGAGCAACGCCGAACAGACTCGGACCAAAGTTGCAGTGGTGGTCATACGATTGACTCTAACCGAGTTCCAGCTCATTCGCGCATCTGCCGTCCCTGTCGCCAGCTGATGGCTTGCTGTCAAACCCGAAGTAGCGTCTTGTGCATGCTGCCTGAAAGCGATCGGCCGCGACTGCCCACTGGTGGCCGACAGCGGCCGTGCCAGGTTGGAAGCACGAACGTCTACACCCGCTGCAACAATGAAGTCCACTTCATGCTGAAAGCAGGCACGCGCTGCGAAGATCGAATTCCTTCCGGTCCGGAGGTAGTCAACCTGCGAGCGCAAAGTCGCGCATCCATTCCCGCATCCATTCGCCGCCATATTGGTCTGGCAAATCGAAGCACGCCTCTCCGGTCTCGACGTTCTGAAAGCGGCTGAGCACCTTGATGTTTCCGGCAGCGCCTCTAACGATCGCCCACGGAGATCGAAGGAACAACTCCTCCGCGGGCAGTCTCTCGCCGTTTTCATCCAGATACCACGGTGCATCCGCTTCGTCTTCGCGCTCGCTTTGAGCTCGCAGCCAATCACGCCGCGCTTTATCCAAGACGAGGCGTCCCGCAAGGTCAGTCTCGCTCAAGCATTCAAAATCGAAGCATTGGTCTTCGCAGATGAGCTGGATGATGAGCGGCATGGTTCTTCCATGCTACCTTGCCTCTGCGTCGATGTCCGCGTCCGCTGCGTTGCCGCCGCCGCTCTAGGCTGATCTGAGAGATTGCTGGCTTTTCGCAACCCGCATAGTTTGAGCCGAGAGTCCCGAGCGCGCCGAGCTCGTCGCACTGGCCGGCGTCTCTCTCGAGTGGAAGACCGGGCCGAATTCCTCGCAACCCGTAGGCCAATCGATTTCATTGGTTGTGGCCGGCAGGGTTCACCTTCTTCAGCGTTGAGGCGTGAGCGGAAAACATCCGTTGCTGGAAGCGGACGAGGCGCCGGTCCAAGGGAATCTCACCAGCTACCGGGCGTGGCCTGCATGCTCAAATCAACGGATGAACTCGCGAGCGACCCGCCTACAACACGCTACACAACCATGATGAATCGGTGGAATGTTGGCCTGCCCGTGGCATCCCTTGCTGGAGTCGCAACATTTCTGCTTTCCCCTAGCGATTGGGTGTTGCCGGCATTCGGAATCGGTGTCGCCGTTTTACTTTTCTCTGCCATCGCAGCGCGGATGGAGACGAAGCCGCGCCAGGCGATTGACCCCGCCGTTGAACTTGCCCTGGCGGTAGTCAATTTGCCACCTGACCCGCTTGCTAAGGTTGCAGTTGGCTGGGCGCTCTGGTCATTTGCTGTTTCAACAACCTACGTGGCCAGCTTGTTCGTTGCCATCGTTTGGGCGGCCCAGGTGTAGCGCATCACTTCAGCGAACTGCCTGCGTCGAGTAATGCAAGCCAGCGCTAGCCCGCCGGACTTGATTTGTAGGCGTCTCCCCTGGCCCCCACCGTGCAGCGCCGCATTCACCCCATTGCCACATTTTCAGGCACCTCGACAAACCGCCTTTCCCATCAACCACTTAGCCCACCCCTGCTCAGCCTGTACACCCGTTTATCCACAGCGGATGTGGACGATCCGCTATGCTGTCGGACTTTCCGCCGCGCCGGCCTTGCTGCGCTGAGCCGGCCCCGCAGCCCGTAGTGTCCTGATGACGCCAGAGTCCGATTCCGTCGCCCCAATCTCCCCAGGCGCACTCCCCACCATCCTGCTGGCTCCCATGGAGGGCTTGCTGGACCACATGCTGCGTGACACGCTCACCCAGGTGGGCGGCGTGGACCGATGCGTCTCCGAATTCATCCGCATCACCGACCAGTTGCTGCCCCGGCGCGTCTTCACCCGCATCGTCCCGGAGCTGCGCCACGCCAGCCGCACCCGCGCCGGCGTGCCGGTGCGGCCGCAACTCCTGGGCTCTGACCCCACCTGCCTAGCCGAAAACGCCGCGCGCCTGGCCGAACTCCACCCCGCCGGCATTGACCTGAACTTCGGCTGCCCTGCCAAGACGGTCAACCGTCACCGCGGTGGCGCGGTGCTGCTGGACGAGCCGACCCTGGTGCACGACATCGTCGCCGCCGTTCGCCGCGCCGTGCCGGCCCACATCGCCGTCTCCGCCAAGATGCGGCTAGGCAACGAGGACCGCTCGCGGATGCTGGAATGCGCCAGCGCCGTGGAGCGGGCCGGTGCCTCCGAGCTGGTGATCCATGCCCGCACCAAGCGCGACGGCTACAAGCCCCCCGCCTACTGGGACCAGATTGCCGTCGTGCGCCAGTCCGTACGCGTGCCGGTGGTGGCCAACGGCGAAGTCTGGACCGTGGCCGATGCCCGCCGGTGTCTGGCCGAGTCCGGCTGCGACAGCCTGATGCTGGGCCGTGGCATGGTCGCCAATCCCGGCCTGGCCCTGGCGCTGCGCGCGGAGCTGACCGGAACGGTGGCTCCGGCCCTGTCGTGGACGGCGCTGCTGGTGCTGATGGCCGACTTCTTCCTGCAAGTGCGTGCCAAGGTGGCCGCGCGCCACCAGGCGGGCCGGCTCAAGCAGTGGCTGCATTACCTGCGCCGTCACTATCCGGAAGCGGAAGAGACTTACCAGCGCGTGCGCGTGATCAACAGCGCGGATGAGCTGTCCCGCCAGATGTTCGGCGATGCCGTCGCGGACGAAATGGCCGCTCGGCTTGCGCTCATCAAGGCGCAGACATCACCCGTATCGCCAATGGCCTCTCCCGCTTCTTCGAGAGAGTCGCCCAACGGCTCACGCCATTCCCCCATCGAACCCAACGCCGCGCCTGATGACGCGCTGACGCTGACTGCATGACTCTGCCCACCCTTGTTGCCCGGCCCCGCGCCTGGCTGAAGCCGCTGGCGGCTTCCCTGCTGCTGACCTCGCTGGCAGCGGCGATCCCGATGACCGCACTGGCCCAGGCCGACGCTGACGCACGCGCGCAGGCGTCCCCCACCGCGTCATCAGCGCCCCAGGCGACTCCGTCCGCCCAAACGCCGCAGAATGGGCAGAACGCGCAGACCCGCCACGCCCGCCACGCCGGTCGTGGCAACCACCCTGGCGACGCCAGTGGCATGCCCCGGCCCGCCCGCAGCGGCACCGCTGCGCGCACGGCCGGCAGCTCCAACGCGACCGCCACCGCCGCCACGCCCCTGAGCCTGGAGCGCGTCTACGCAGACCCGCCGCTGCAAGGCCGCACCACCCGCCAGGCTGAGCTGTCGCCGGACGGCACCTGGGTCAGCTACCTGCGCCCGTCGGTGACGGACAGCGACCAACTGGAACTGTGGGCACAACCCACCGCCGGTGGCGAACCGCGCCGACTGGTCTCCGCCGACGAAGTGCTGGGCGGTCGTCGCCAGCAACTGACCGAAGCGGAGCGCATGGCGCTGGAGCGCAAACGCATCAGCCAGGGCGGCATCACCGGCTACCAATGGTGCGGTCCGGATGGACGCACGCTGCTGTTCCCACTGTCCGGCGACCTGTACCTGGTCCGCCTGACCGAGCAGGGCCCGCAGGCCCAGCGGCTCACCAACGATCCGGACGTCCCGGAGCAGGACCCGACCTGCTCGCCCGACGGCAGCCAGTTGGCCTACGTCAAGAGCGGCAACCTCTGGCTGCAGCCGCTGCAGACCCAGGGCGCCGCCCGTGCGCTGACCACCGACGGCACCGGCACCCGTTTCTGGGGCCTGGCTGAATTCATCGCGGCGGAAGAACTGGGCCGCCAGCGCGGCTATTGGTGGTCGCCGGATGGCCGGCGGCTGCTGGCGTTCCGCGTGGACGAATCGCGTGTGCCGGTGAAGACCCGCGCCCAGATCTTTGCCGACCGCACCACCATGACGCAGCAGCGCTACCCCAGCGCCGGCAGCCCCAATGCGGAAGTCACCGCCTGGGTGCTGGACCTGGCCGGGGAGGGCGCCGCGCGTGCCGTGCCACTGGCCGTGCCGGCTGAGGCGGAATACCTGCCGCGTGCCGGCTGGTTTGCCGACGGCACGCCCTGGCTGCAATGGATGACGCGGGACCAGCGTCGGCTGGTGCTGACCGAGTTCAAGGCTGGCGGTGCTGCTGGCGGCGCTGTCGCTGGCGATCCCCTCGCGCTGCAAGGCCGTGTCATCACCGAGGAACGCGACGACGCCTGGGTCGAAGTGCAGGACGACCTCACTGAACTGCCCGCCCGCCGTCTCTCCGGCCAACCGGCGCTGCTGTGGTCCACCGAGGCCTCGGGCCGGCGCCAACTCGTGCTGATCGACCGGGTGACCGGCCGACGCATGGCATTGACCACCGAACCCGAGCCGGTGGCCTATCGCGTCTGCAGCAGCGGCGACCGCGTGGTGTATGCCGCCGCGCGCGACCGCGGTCGTTCGCGTGAACTGTTTGCCGTGGACCTGGCCGGCCGTGCCCGACCGCTGGCCGGTCAGCGGGAGCGGCAGTGGCGCGATGCCCGCGCCGACGGCGACTGCAGTCGTTTGCTGGTGACGCGCTCCGCCTGGGGCGAGCCGCCCCGTCTGTTCCTGCAGGACCTGGACACCGGCACGGCGCCGGTGGCGCTGCCTGGCGACCTGCCGGACCCGCTGCTGGCCAAGGTGGTGCCCACCCCGGAAGTGATCGAGGTCACGGCGGCAGACGGTCGCACCCCGCTCAACGCCTTCTACTTCGCGCCGCTGGACGGCCGCCCTGGCCTGCACCCGGTCATCACGCTGGCCTACGGCGGCCCGGGCGTGAGCACCGTGGGCTGGAGCTGGCATCGCGACACCGCGCTGATCGCCTACTGGCAGCGTCGCGGTTATGGCGTCTTCACGCTGGACACCCGCGGCATGGCCAACCGGGACCGCGCCTTCACCCGCGCCCATGCCCGGTCCTTCGGCGTCAACGAAGTGGCCGACCTGTTTGCGGCCGTGCGCCAACTGCCGCAAAAGCGCGCCGGCATTGACGCGCGCCGCATCGGCTTCTTCGGCTGGTCGTACGGCGGCTTCCTGGCGGTGCGCAGCATGCTGGACGACCAGACGCCGTTCGCCGCCGCAGTGGGCGGTGCGCCGCCCACCGACTGGACGCTCTACGACACCGCCTACACCGAGCGCTACCTGGGCCTGCCCACGGATGCCGCCGGTCAGCCGACCGCGCCGTATGCGCAGTCCAATCTGGTGGACCGCGTGTCGCTGCTCAAGCATCCGCTGATGGTGATCCACGGCACCGCCGACGACAACGTGCTGTTTGAGCACACGCTGCGCCTGAGCGAGGCTTTCCAGAAGCAGTCGGTGCCCTTTGAGATGATGGTGTACCCGGGCAAGGCCCACGGCATTGCCGGCCGTGGCGCCCGGCTGCATCTGTACCGCACGGTCGACGCCTTCTTCGCCCGCACGCTGCAGGCGCCCACGCAGCCGTCCTCCACGCAGCCGTCCGCCACGCTGCAGTCACCTGCCACGCATTGAGGGTCCCATGGCACTGGTTTATTCCACCGACAGCGGCCGCACCTGCCCGGTCTGCCGCCAGGCGCAGGCGGACTGCCGCTGCAAGGCCCAGGCCCAGGCGGCCGTGCTGGGCAACGGACAGGTGCGCGTGCGGCGCGAGACCTCGGGCCGCAAGGGCAAGGGGGTCACGGTCATCCTGGGCCTGCCCTTGACGGCGGACGGCCTGGCGGATGTGGCCAAGCAGCTCAAGGCCGCCTGCGGCAGTGGCGGCACCGTGAAGGACGGCACGGTCGAGATCCAGGGCGACCATCTGGACAAGGTGATGCAGTGGCTGCAAAAGGCGGGTTATTCGCCCAAACGCGCCGGTGGCTGAACACAGGCGGCCCGACGGACTGTGACACCTCTCGCATTCCCGCCCCCATGATTGAGGGGCGGCCTGCAACAGCTGTAAGGATTGCGACGTTTGCACGCACATGGCGGCGGCGCCCGTCCTAATGTTGCGTCACGCCTGCCTCCCCAGGCGATGGAGATGCGTGATGAATTCGTCTGTCGAGTCCAGCAGCAACAACCCCTCCTGTGGGCCGTCCCAGGTGCCCTATCTGCTGCGCTTCGAGTCCCTGTTCCACAGCGGCCGGGGACTGAGTTTTCCGTGTGATGCCCGCGGCCAGGTGGCGCTGGACCAGCTCAGCGAGCAGGCCCGCGACAACTACCTGTTCGCCCGCGCCGTGGTGGGCCATGAGTACGCCACCCCGGTTGTGCAGCGCTGCTACGGATGAACCTGTGAAGGTGGGTGGACGGGTCCTGAAGTGCAGGACAATGCAGGTCCTCTGTTGTTCTTGTTGACCTTTCCATGACCGAGACCGCCCGCCCCGAACTGCCCGACCATCTTTCCGTGGACCCGCGCAGCCCGCACCACGTGGCCGCCATTTTTGAACACGAGATCGGCATCCGCTTCAACGGCAAGGACCGGATGGATGTCGAGGAATACTGCATCAGCGAAGGCTGGATCAAGGTGCCCGCCGGGCGCACGCTGGACCGCAAGGGGCAGCCGCTGATGATCAAGCTCAAGGGCAAGGTCGAGGCTTATTACAAGTGAATCGCCGCGGCGGTGGACGGGACGTCCATCGCTGCGGACCTGAAGCGCGGGGTCGCTCTGTGGGCCACCGCACCGCCAGTGGCCGGACATCTCCTTCAGCGAGTCGGTCCTTCCACCGGTTCAAGCGGGCCTGACGCCGTTTGATACCCACGCAAGCGGCTGCGCCCACAGACCGCGCGGCGAATACTGGACATCCCTTCACTTGGATGTTTCCGATTCGCCATGACACATCTCCACGACTCTTCCCTCCAGGCCCATTCTTCGGTGTCTTCTACTGTGGCGTCTGGCCCGGCGCGCCTTGGTGAGGCTGCGCACCCTGCGTTCCCCGGTGATGCGGCGCACGATGAACTGGCCCTGATGGAACCTGCGAATGTTGCAGACCTTGCGGGTCAAGCGCAGCAAGGCCACCACGGCCACCAGACGCAGCATGGGCTCCACGAGCCCCACGAGCCCCACGAGCACCGAGCTGACCTTGCAGGCCCTGCAGACGCTGCGAATCTAGCGGAGGGCAAGCGTCCCGTCGCAAAGCTGCTGCGCTTCGCCGCAGCCAGTCCTTCACCTTGGCCGCTTGGTGATCTTCACGCTGCACCCAGCCCCGAGCGGCCGCTCCAGGCCTACATCCTGACCCCAGCTGCGCGTGACGCTCGCCGCGAAGCCCGCAACGACCCCTATGCACGGGACGGCGATGCCGATGCGGAGCCGGAGCCCAGCACGCAAGTCGCCGCTGCGCCGCCCAATGAGCCGATCCACGACAGCGCCCCTCCGCCAGTCGATGAGGAGGATCGACGCAGCGCGATCCTGTTTGCGCCTACTGGCACGTCCTCGGTGGGCTGGATGACCGCAGGTGGCGGCTTGCTCGCTGCAGCCGCGTTGGGAGCTGCTGGCGGTGGTGGGGCGGGCACTGGCGGCGGCGCCTTCGTGGGTGTTGGGGCCGGTGCTGGCACGGGGGGCATTGGCGGCGATGTGGGCAGCGGCGGTCCCGGCGGAACGGGCAACACAGGCGGCAACACGGGCGGCATAGTGGGCGGCGGTGGAGGCATCAGTGCAGGCGGCGTTGATGGCCATTCCCCCAACCCGGGCCCGATGGGCCAGCCGGTGTCGCTGGGGCTGGCCAAAGCGGCGGGCGTGGTGCAGGGGCTGCCCAGCACCAATGATCCGGTGATCCAGGTCGGCAACCTGGAAGCCGACGGCGCGTGGTACTACCGCGTGGACGGGCAGGCGTGGGTCCAGGGGCAGGGCACCAGCGTGACAGGACTTGCCCTCACAGGCCAGGGCCAGCACACGGTGGAGGTCTTCCAGATGGACCTGGCAGGCAACCGCAGTGGCGTTGCCGCGCTCAATTTCTGGCTGGACACAGTGGCGCCGGACGCACCCACCCTCCAGTTCAAGAACAACACCGGCGACCCCAATGACTCGGTCACCCGCGACGCCACGCTTACCGTCAGCGGCGTGCAGCCGGGCGACGAATGGTTCTTCTCGGTGGATGGGGGGGAGTTCCAGGCGGGGCAGGGCCAGGAGCTCTCCGATGCCCAGATCGGCGGCGACGGACCCCACACCGTCCGCGTCTTCGTGAGGGACGCCACCGGCAATCAGAGCCCGGAGGCGACCTTGACCCTGGAGCGCGACACCACAGCACCGGTGACAGCGCCCGTTGTGTCGCTGGCGCAGGACACCGGCCTGCCAGGGGATCTGCTCACCTTGAAGCCCTGGCTGACGCTGTCCGGGCTGGAGCCGGGGGCGCGCTGGTCCCTCAGCCTGGACGGCGGCCAGACCTGGACCGCTCCCGCCAGCGCGGCCGACCCCGTCTTCAGGGACGACGCCGCCTTCTCACGGGACGGCCACTGGACCGTGCTGGCGCGTCAGGTGGACGCCGCCGGCAACGTGGGAACGGCCATCACCACCTTCAACTTCGACCTGGACCGGCAAGGCCCCGAGGCGCCCTCGGTCCGGCTCAAGAATGACTCCGGCCTGTCCGCCAGCGACCATGTGACCAATGACGGCACGATCCTGGTCCAGGTCGCCGAAGCCGGTCTGACGGTGGTGTATCGAATGGACGATGACGCGGTGTGGACGAATCTAGCCGACGGTGAACTCGTTCCCGATGGTTGGGCGGACGGCAGTCACGTCATCGAGTTCAGGGCCTTCGATGCTGCCGGCAATCGCAGTGACACCGTGCGGCTCGAATTCGTCCTGGATACGCAAGCACCCAGCCTGCCCAACCTCCATCTGGGGCAGGGCATGGGCTGGATGAATGCCGCGATGCCCGCTGGGGTCTGAACGGCAGGCCAGGGGTGCGGATCAAGCGTGCGGGCCGGGCGTGACGGCCACGCATGCGGGGCCCAGCGTGAGCTTACTTGCCGAAGCTGTCCTTCAGCCCGGTGATTTTGTTGAAGACCGGTGCGTGAGACTGATGGTCCTTCCGGTCCGCGACAAAGTAGCCATGACGCTCGAACTGGAACTTCTGGTCAGGTTGTGCACCGGCCAGCGACGGCTCCACGAAACCTTGCACCACGCGCTTGGACTGTGGGTTGATGAAGTCCAGGAAGTTGCGGTCGCCGGAGTCGGGCTGCGCCTCGGTGAAGAGCCGGTCATACAGCCGCAGTTCTGCGGGGATGCCGTCATGCACGCCCACCCAGGTGATGACGCCCTTGACCTTGACGGCATCCGCCCCCGGGGTGCCGCTCTTGGTGTCCGGCACCAGCTTGGCGAGCACGGCGGTCACTTCGCCCTGCTCGTTCTTCTCGGCGCCCACGCACTCGATCACATAGCCGTACTTCAAGCGGACCTTGTTGCCCGGATACAGACGGTGGTAGCCCTTGGGCGGCGTCTCCATGAAGTCTTCGCGCTCGATCCACAGTTCCGGACCCAGGCTGAACGCCCGTTGACCCAGTTCCGGCAGATGCGGATGGGCCGGCGCGCTGCAGGCCTCGCGATGCTCCAGCGAGCCGAACACCTCGGCATAGTTCTGCAGCTTGAGCTTGACCGGGTCCACCACGGCCATGGCGCGGGCCGCCTTGCCTTCCAGGTCGGCGCGCAGATAACCGTCCAGCACCGAATACTCGATCCAGCTGTTGGTCTTGGAGGCGCCGGTGCTTTCCACCATCGCCCGGATCGATTCCGGCGTGTAGCCGCGACGGCGCATGCCCACCAGGGTCGGCATGCGGGGGTCGTCCCAGCCGCTTACGTGCTTCTCTTCCACCAGTTGGCGCAGCTTGCGCTTGGAGGTGACCACATAGCTCAGGTTGAGCCGGCCGAATTCATACTGGTGCGGCAGCGGCCGCGCCAGCAGACCGCCGGCGGCCAGGTGCTCCACCAGCCAGTCGTAGAACGGGCGCTGGTCTTCGAATTCCAGCGTGCAGAAGCTGTGGGTGATGCACTCCAGCGCGTCCTCGATCGGATGCGCGAAGGTGTACATCGGGTAGATGCACCACTGGTCGCCAGTGTTGTGATGGGTGGCCCGGCGCACGCGGTAGAGGGTCGGGTCCCGCATGTTGATGTTGGGCGACGCCATGTCGATCTTGGCGCGCAGCACCATCGACCCGTCCGGGTGCTTGCCGTCGCGCATTTCGCGCAGCCGGGTCAGGTTCTCCTGCGGGCTGCGGCTGCGGAAGGGGCTGTTGGTGCCGGGCGTGCGGAAGTCGCCGCGGTTCACCCGCATCTCTTCGGCCGTCTGTTCGTCCACGTAGGCCAGGTCCTGGGTCACCAGATATTCGGCGGCCCGGTACATGAAATCGAAGTAGTTGCTGGCGTAGAAGAGGTGGCTGACGGTGTCGCTGCCGGTGCCGGCGTCCGGGGTGTTCCAGGACCAGCCCAGCCAGGCCACCATCTCCTTGATGGCGTCGACGTATTCCTGCTCTTCTTTTTCCGGATTGGTGTCGTCGAAGCGGAGGTGGCAGATGCCGCCGTAGTCACGCGCCAGCCCGAAGTTCAGGCAGATGCTCTTGGCATGGCCGATGTGCAGGTAACCGTTGGGCTCGGGCGGGAAGCGCGTGCGGATGCGGGCCGGATCCAGCGGGCCGGCAGCATGGTGAGCCGCATCACCGGGCGAACCGGCGAAATGACGCGCCGGCTGGAAGCCCTGTTCCAGATCGCGTTCGATGATGGCGCGCAGGAAGTTGCTGGGCTTGACAGCATCGCCGTCGTGCTCAGGCGCGGCGCTCGGGGTCTTGTCGGTGCTGGCGGACATGAATGAATCACTGGCGAAAGAGGCAGATGATTCTACGCGCCCGGCTGCAACCGGCTGGAGGGCGGGGCTCTCTCGATCAAAGCGCCTTGAAACGGTGCGCGAACATGCGGCTGACGGCCAGCCGCTCCGGACGGCGACGCAGCTTGAGCGTCAGCCGACCCGCTTCGTCCCGCAGGGCCCGGTCAATGGCGTCCACCTGCACCACATGGCCCCGGTGCACCTGCCAGAAGCGCTCGGGGTCCAGTTGCGGCAGCAACTCGCGCAGCGAGGCCCGGACCAGATATTCCTGGTCGGCGGTCAGCACCCGAACGTATTTGTCGGCGGCTTCCAGGAATTCGATCTGATCCACCGGCAGCAGCACGATGCTTTGGCCCACGCCCACTTGCAGATGACGAAGCATGGGGGCCGACCCGCCAGGCGACGTGGAGAAGTCCCGCGACGGGCCGCCGGCCAGCAGCAGGCTGCGGAGCTGATCGAGCGTGGCTTCGAGGGCGCTGGCATTCACGCCGGGGAGGGGAATGCGAGGGTCTGGGGCGTCGAGGGACGCGCCGGGGGCCTGCGCGGTGACACCGCCAAAAGCATGGCGGGCATCGGCATCAGCCCCCAGCTGGCCCTGCCCAGCACCAACGGGCATGCCTCGCGTCGCCAGGCCCGCGCGCAAGCGGCTGACGGTCTGCGCCAGACGCTCCCTCTGAACCGGCTTGAGCACATAGTCCACCGCCGCCCGGTCGAAAGCCTGCAGGGCATATTGGTCATACGCGGTCACGAAGACCAGCAGCGGGAAGGGCGGTGCGCCTGGTCCGTCGGGCCATTCATCCGCCAGCAGTGCCGCGGCCTCCAGCCCTGTCATGCCGGGCATGCGGATGTCGAAGAAGCACACCTGCGGAAGGTGTTGGAGTGCGAGGTCCACAGCAGCCTGGCCGTGCGGCGCCATGGCCACGATGGTCAGCTCCGGCCACAGGGTGGTCAGTTCCTGGCGCAGGTGTTGGGCCAGCAGGTCCTCGTCTTCGGCGATTAGTGCGGTGGGCATGGGGGGCTGTGTTGGAAGGGTTTAAAAGAGTTTGGAGGAGTGAGCGGAACTAAGAGTGGCTGAACGGAGCTGCATGCGGCTGAGCGGTCTAAGAGGTCTGAGAGGTCTGAGAGGTCTGAGAGGTCTGAGAGATCTGAGAAGAGGGCTGAGAGGGCTGCGGAGGCTGAGGTGGCTGAGATGGCGTGGGCGCTGAAAAGGGCAGGTTGTCCGGTCGGCGTCTGGCATGAGCGCCGTCAGGATGAAGGCGTCGGGCGCGGTGCCGCTTCACGGGCCGTCGGAGCCGGCGCGGACATCGCGGAAGGCGCCACCGCCATCGGAATCTCGATCACGGCCACCGTGCCACCCTCAGGCCGGGCCTGGACGTGCAGGCGGGCTTTTGGGCCGTACACCACCGCCAACCGCTCCCGGATCTGCCGCGTGCCAAAGCCTGACCCTGGCACCGGGATGTCCGGCGGCGCATAACCCGCGCCGTTGTCGATCACTTCCAGCCGGAGCATGTCGTGCGAGTCGGGCATCCGCCGCGCCCGCACCGTCAGGGAGCCGCCGCCCACATGCGGCTCCAGCCCATGCTTGATGGCGTTTTCCACCAGCGGTTGCAACAGCAGCGGCGGCACTGGCAGGTCTGCGATGTCTGGCGGCAGGTCGAACTCGAAGCTCAGGCGCTGTCCCATCCGCACCTGCATCAAGGCCAGATAGTCCGCCAGCCGGGCGAATTCGTCGCGCAGCGCATGCCGCTCCGCCTGGGACGCGACCAGCGTGGCGCGCAGAAACGCGATCAGATGGTCCAGCATCGCCTGGGCCCGCGCCGCGTCCATGCCAATCAGCACTCGCAAGTTGGCCAGCGTGTTGAACAGCATGTGCGGCTCCAGCTGGCTCTCCAGCAGCCGCAATTGCGTTTCCGCGGCCTGGCGCCGCAGGGTTTCAGCGCGGGCTTCCGCCGCCGCCGCCTTGCTCCGCCACAGGAAAATGAAGGTCAGGGCGATGCCAGGCAGCATCGAGAACCCGAGGGCTCCCAGCATGGCCTGCCACGGAGCGTTCAGCGGGTTGCGGAAATGCAGCCCGGTGAACAGGCTTCCCAGCCAGGCGCCCGCGGTATAGCCCAGCGAAGTCCCGACCAGCAGGCACAGCATCATCAGCGGCCAGCCCGGCCAGGACATCACGAAGTCGTGCGACCACCCCATGCGCTCGTAGAACCGGATGCGCCCCCAGCCGGCCAGCAGGCGCAGCCCGTGGATGAAGCCACCGCATCCCAGACTGATGCAGAAGCTGTAGATCAGTGTGGGCTTCCAGCTGTTGCCGAAGGTGCTCACCAGCAGCACGGTCAGGCCGACCGACACGGTGCACAGCAGCAGAAGCTGTCGCAGCAGGCAGCGGGCCCAGTCCACAAGACGCCGCTGCGGGAGAGGGCCCGGCGAGGGGCGGGCGGTGTCAGTCAGGGGAGGGGACATGGCGGTCAGCAGGGCGCAGGGCTGGTGAGTTTGAAAAGCTCGTTGGGAAGCTCGTTGGGAAGCTCGTTGGGGAAGCGTATCTAATGCGGAGCAGTATCGCGACCGCTGTCTTGACCAATGGCTCGCCCGCTGTCTCGACCGGTGTCACTACCGGTGTCTCGACCGGAGTTTCTACCGGTATCGCGAGCAGTGTCGCAGGTGATGGTCAGACTGGACTGGAGCGGCGGCTCCCTGGCGCTCCCCACGCAAGTGCGTTTCATGCTGCCATCGGCGACCGCGGCTCCTGCGACCACGGACCGCGACGCAGGATGTTGATGCTGCGCCCCAGGAAGAAGCCGCTCAGCAGTCCGAAGCTCAGGCTCGCGACACCGGCAAAGGTCGCGTTGTGGGCCAAACCCGGCTGGACGCCCAGCGCCATGCCGACCGCAAAACGGGCGCAGAAGATGGCCAGCATCACGCCCAGGGGCAACCAACTGCCCGGCACGCGGTACAGGCCGTCAGCCGGTTCGAACCGGGCCTGACCCGGCCAGCCCGTCGCCACCAGCGCGCCGACGCTCGCCAGCAGGCCTGCCGCCCACGCTAGGATCGCCACGCCGGCAGTGCCGGACTGGCCGAAGCCGCGCTGCACGCCCCAGGCGCCGAACACCAGCCACACCAGCGGCAGCACCAACAGCCGCTTGCGGGTGACCTGCTGGGTGCGGCTCTGGCGGGTGCCCAGCACGATCAGAACGGCCAGGATCACCCAGACCCAGACGGGGACATGGGTGAAGATCTGGGTCAGGGCGTCGATCGGGGAGGTGTGCATGAGGATCTCCTGGGGTTTCGGGCTTTTGCATCCGGGGGATGCGATGACCGAACTGTGCAGACCCGCGGCGCCGCCAGCCAGGGCGATGCGACGACCTGCCGCAAGGCGCCGCCAGCGACAGCAGCGCGCCGCCAGCGACAGGAGCGGGGCGCCTGCACCAGGCGCGGGGAGCCATTGCCCACCCGCCGGCGCTTAAACAGCGAGCAGCCCCCCGCCGCGCCCCTCCATCAGCGGCGCGAACGCCCCGACTTGCCCCCCAGCAAGCTCCCCAGCACGCCCCGCACCAGCTCCCGCCCCACCGACGACCCGATGGATCGCAGCGCGGACTTGGCCGCCGCCTCCGCCAACCCCTCCCGCCGACCGCCGCGCGGCCCGGTGCTGCCGAACAGCACATCCTTGAGGCCGTCCAGCATGCCGCCCTCGCCGCCGTCCTTGCCGCCGGCCGCGCCACCGCCCGTGGACGCCGGCGGCGCCTGCCGGGCGTCTCCCGGCTGGAACACCTCGCCGGCCTCGTCCGCCATGGTGCGCTTGCCGGTGGGCAGGCCGCTGGACGCGTCCCGCGGCGCGGTGACTGCCGCGTCCCGCTCCGCCGACTGGGCGCTCGCCGCGGCCCGGCCGGTCAGCTTCTCATAGGCAGACTCCCGGTCCACCTGCTGTTCATAGACGCCCGCCACCAGGGACTGTTCCATCAGTGTCTTGCGCTGCGCCGCCGTGATCGGGCCGATCTGGCTGCCGGGCGGCAGCACGAACACCCGCTCGGTGATGCAGGGGCGGCCCTTGTCGTCCAGCAGGCTCACCAGCGCCTCGCCCACCCCCAGCTCGGTGATGGCCATGGCGATGTCCAGGCCGGGCTTGGGGCGCATCGTCTCGGCGGCGGCCTTCACCGCCTTCTGATCGCGCGGCGTGAAGGCCCGCAGGGCATGCTGCACCCGGTTGCCCAGTTGGCCCAGCACCGCATCCGGAATGTCCAGCGGGTTCTGGGTCACGAAATACACCCCCACGCCCTTGGACCGCACCAGCCGCACCACCAGTTCGATCCGCTCGACCAGCGCCGGCGGGGCGTCCTTGAACAGCAGGTGGGCCTCGTCAAAGAAGAACACCAGCTTGGGCTGGTCCAGGTCGCCCACCTCCGGCAGGGTTTCGAACAGCTCCGACAGCATCCACAGCAGGAAGGTGGCGTACAGGCGCGGCGCAGCCATCAGCTTGTCCGCCGCCAGGATGTTGATGACGCCCTGGCCGTCCACCGTCTGCATGAAGTCGGCGATGTTGAGCATCGGCTCGCCGAAGAAGCGGTCGCCGCCCTGGGCTTCGATCTGCAGCAGGCCGCGCTGGATGGCGCCGACGCTGGCGGCCGACACATTGCCGTATTGCGTGGTGAACTCGCTGGCGTTTTCTCCCACATGCTGCAGCATCGCCCGCAGGTCCTTCAGGTCCAGCAGCGCCAGGCCATGGTCGTCGGCAATCTTGAACACCATCTGCAGCACGCCGGCCTGGGTCTCGTTCAGGCCCAGCATGCGCGACAGCAGCAGCGGCCCCATGTCCGAGACGGTGGCCCGCACCGGGTGGCCCTGTTCCCCGAACACATCCCACAGCGTGGTGGGGCAGGCGGCGGCCGGTGGCGGCTCGATGCCGCGCTCTTGCAGCACCGCCAGCAGCTTGGCCGATGGCCGCCCCGGCTGCGAAATGCCGGTCAGGTCGCCCTTGACGTCCGCCATGAAGACCGGCACCCCGATCTGGGACAGGGCTTCGGCCAGCTTTTGCAGGCTGATCGTCTTGCCGGTGCCGGTGGCCCCGGTGATCAGGCCATGGCGGTTGGCCAGCGCGGGCAGCAGCAGGCATTCGATCTCGCCGTGGCGGGCCAGCAGGATGGGGTCAGCCATGAAAGGTCTCCAAAAACATCCACTGCCAACGTCACCCGCCGGGGAGGGGGGATCCGAAAGCTAAAATCGCAGTCTAACGAAGCATCAACAGCGTCGGCCCGACGGTTTTCCCGGGCTGGCGACACAGGAGAACCAGTCTCATGGCAGGGCATTCGAAATGGGCCAATATCCAGCACCGCAAGGGCCGTCAGGACGAAAAGCGCGGGAAGGTCTGGACCCGTCTCACGCGTGAAATCATCGTGTCGGCCCGTGCCGGCGGTGGTGATGTGAACATGAACCCGCGCCTGCGCCTGGCCATCGAGAAGGCCAAGGCGGCCAACATGCCGGCCGACAACATCAAGCGCAACGTCGACAAGGCCACCGGCAACCTGGACGGTGTGACCTACGAAGAAATCCGCTATGAGGGCTACGGCATCGGCGGCGCGGCCATCATCGTGGACTGCATGACGGACAACCGCGTCCGCACGGTGGCCGAAGTGCGTCATGCCTTCTCCAAGTACGGCGGCAACCTGGGCACCGAAGGCTCGGTGGCCTTCCAGTTCAAGCATGTCGGCCAGATGATCTTTGCGCCGGGCACCTCCGAAGACAAGGTCATGGAAGTGGGCCTGGAAGCGGGCGCTGAAGACGTGGTGTCCGGCGACGACGGCTCCATCGAGGTGCTGACCGCCCCGGGCGACTTCGAAGCCGTGCGGGCCGCGCTGGAAGCCGCGGGCCTCAAGCCCGAAGTGGCCGAAGTCACCATGCGCGCGGAAAACACCATCGACCTGGCCGGCGACGACGCCGCCCGGATGCAGAAGCTGCTGGACGTGATCGAAGACCTGGACGACGTCCAGGAGGTCTATCACAACGCCAACCTGGATCAATAAGCGCTCCGGCGTAAAGGAATTGCGATGAAGGTCCTGGTTCTGGGGAACGGCGGGCGCGAACATGCGCTCGCCTGGCGGCTGGCGCAGGGGGAGCGCGTCAGCCAGGTGTTCGTGGCGCCTGGCAATGGCGGCACCGCGCGGGATTCCCGCCTGAAGAATGTCCCGATCACCGACATCAAGGCCCTGGCGGACTTCGCCCAGGAACAGAAGATCGCGCTGACGGTCGTGGGCCCGGAAGCCTTCCTGGCGGCTGGCGTGGTGGATGAATTCCGCGCCCGCGGCCTGCGCATCTTCGGCCCGACGCGGGCGGCTGCGCAGCTGGAATCTTCCAAGGCCTTCGCCAAGGACTTCATGAAGCGGCATGGCATTCCCACCGCCGCCTATGACACCTTCTCCGACCCGGCCCACGCGCATGCCTATGTCGAGGCCCAGGGGGCGCCCATCGTCATCAAGGCCGATGGCCTGGCGGCGGGCAAGGGCGTGGTTGTGGCCATGACGCTGGACGAGGCCCATCAGGCCATCGACTGGATCCTGGCAGACAACAAGCTCGGCGTGGTGCACAACGAGGGCGGCGCCCGCGTGGTCATCGAGCAGTTCCTGGAAGGCGAAGAAGCCAGCTTCATCGTGCTGTGCGATGGCAAGAACGTGCTGCCGCTGGCCACCAGCCAGGACCATAAGCGCCTGCTGGACGGCGACCAGGGGCCCAACACCGGGGGCATGGGCGCCTATTCACCGGCGCCGGTGGTCACGCCCAATGTGCATGCCAAGGTCATGCACGAGATCATCACGCCCACCATCCAGGGCATGGCCCGGGACGGCATGCCGTTCACCGGCTTCCTTTATGCCGGCCTGATGATCGACGCACAGGGCCAGCCGCGCACGGTGGAATTCAACACCCGCATGGGCGACCCTGAGACGCAGCCGATCATGATGCGCCTCAAGAGCGACCTCTTCGAGGCGCTGATGCACGCCACCGACGGCACGCTGGACCAGGTCGAGCTGCAGTGGGACCGTCGCGCCGCGCTGGGCGTGGTGATGGCCGCTGGCGGCTACCCGCTGTCGCCGCGCAAGGGTGACGTCATCTCCGGCCTGCCGGACGATGCCGAGGACGCCATGGTGTTCCACGCCGGCACCGCCCAGCAGCCGGACGGCACGCTGGTGACCAGCGGCGGCCGCGTGCTGTGCGTGACGGCGCTGGGCGAGGCGGTGCGCCATGCCCAGCAGAGGGCTTATCAGGCGCTGACGTCCATCCAGTTCGAGGGCAAGCAGTACCGGCAGGACATCGGGCACCGGGCGGTCAAGCGCTGAGGGGATTCGTGCCGCATTCCAGGTTTTGAAGCTGGATTTGTTCAATGCCCGTTGCCTTGGCGGGGCGGGTCTTTGAACATATCGGTCTGTTGAAACTCTGAGCGACATCTTGACCCCCGAGCGTTTCCAGGACGCCCCGTCAGCGTCTGTGACCGGCTCTGCCCCAGCATCTGCAGGTGTATCTGCAGGTATATCTGCGGGTGCATCGGCCGCAGCCCCCGCTGCTGCGTCCGCCCTTCCTCGCCGCTGGACCGGCCCCATGACCCCACTGCCCCCCGGCAGCCGTCTGGCCACCTGGGTGCTGGGCCTCTTCGGCTGGAAGATCCAGGGCCGTTCATTGCCGGCGCGGCAGGGCGTGGTGATGGTCTACCCGCATACCTCCAACTGGGACTTCCCCATCGGGCTGCTGTCCAAATGGAGCATGGGTTTCCAGCTGAAGTTCTGGGCCAAGGACAGCCTGTTCAAGCTGCCCCTGTTTGGTCACTGGATGAAGGCGGTGGGCGGCGTCCCGGTCAATCGCCGGGCCGCCAACGGGCTGGTCGGCGACACGGTCGCCCAGATGCAAAAGGCCCGCGAGCGCGGTGAGCAGTTCTGGCTGATCGTGGCGCCCGAGGGCACCCGTTCCTACACCGACAGCTGGAAATCCGGCGCCTACTGGGTGGCCGTGCAGGCCCAAGTACCGGTGGCGGTCACCGCCTTCGACTACGCCACCCGCACGGTGGTCTTCACCGAATTCGTCGAGCTCAGCGGCGACCCGGACCGGGATTTCGCTCTCTTCGCCCAGGTGCTGCAGGGCCGCCAGGGCAAGCATCCGGACCAGGCCAGCCCCATCCGTCTGCGCCGCTAGAACGGGCTTCTCGCAACACCTTCGAGCGCCACTCGCAACGTCACCCCATTTAGGACCGACAATCGCCAACCTTGGCCGGCGGGACCGGAGCGGGCGGAGCGTCCTGAAGAAAGGTGAATCGATGAACACTCAGTTGGTGCGCGACTACCTGCTGGGCCTGCAGCAGCGCATCGTCTCCTCCATGGAGGAGCTGGACGGACAGTCCTTTATTGAAGATGTCTGGCAGCGGGAGCCCGGCGGCCGCCTGGAAGGTGACGGGCGCGTGCGTTTGATCGAGAATGGCGGGCTTTTCGAGCGCGGCGGGGTGAATTTCTCGCATGTGCTGGGGCGGGTGCTGCCGCCGTCGGCCACGGCGCACCGGCCGGAGCTGGCAGGCGCACCGTTTGAGGCCATGGGCGTGTCGCTGGTGCTGCACCCGCACAACCCGTATGTCCCCACCGTCCACATGAATGTGCGGATGTTCGCGGCCCTGCCGGCCGAGGCGCCGCCGGTGGTGTGGTTTGGGGGCGGCATGGATCTCACGCCGTATTACGGCTTCGAGCGTGATGCCCAGCACTTCCACCGCACCTGCCGGGCGGCGCTGGAGCCTCACGGCCCCGAGCTGTATCCGCGCTTCAAGACGTGGTGCGACGAGTATTTCTATCTGAAGCACCGCAATGAGCCGCGGGGCATCGGCGGCGTTTTCTTCGACGACTATGCGGAAGGCGGCTTTGATGCGGCCTTCGGCATGATGCAGTCGGTGGGGGATGCCTTTGTGCCGGCCTACCGGCCGATCGTCGAGCGTCGCCACGGGGCGGCGTACGGCGAGCGGGAGCGGGACTTCCAGGCCTATCGCCGTGGGCGCTATGTGGAGTTCAACCTGGTCTTTGACCGCGGCACGCTGTTTGGGCTGCAGTCGGGGGGACGGACGGAATCCATCCTGATGTCCATGCCGCCGATGGCCCAGTGGCGGTATGACTGGCATCCGGAACCCGGCAGTCCGGAGGCGCGGCTCTACAGCGACTTCCTGCGTCCGCGTGACTGGGCGGACGAGGAAGCGACGCATCTGTGGTTCTGACCGGGACGGATGCGCCGACCGGGCCGCTGCCAGGCGGCGCGGTCGAGCGGGAGAAGGGGCCGCAGCCCGGGCGGCAGGTGGGCTGGTTTGGTGGGTCGTTCGACCCGGTCCATCTGGCCCATCGGACGCTCGCCCAGGCGGCACTCGACCAGCTTGCACTGGACGAAGTGCGATGGGTGGTGGCCGGGCAGCCCTGGCAGAAGGCCGGCCGCGAATTGGCCGCACCGGAGCATCGGGCGGCCATGGTCCGGCTGATGATCGAGGATCAACCCCGGTTCGTGCTGGACGACAGCGAGCTGCGGCGTACCGGCCCCAGCTACACGCTGGAGTCGGTGTCGGCGTGGCAGGCGCAGCATCCGGCGGATCAGCTCTGGCTGATCCTCGGACAGGATCAATTGGCAGGTCTGCCCACCTGGCGAGGGTGGGACGACCTGATCGGACGTGTGGGACTGGCCGTGGCCGCCCGCGGGTCCGACGAGGTCAAGGCGCCGGCGGCGCTGCTGGACCGGCCCCATCGGCTGGTCCGGCTGCAGATGCCGGCGCTTGAATGGTCATCCACCGAAGTGCGCCGACGCGCGGCTTCGGGCGGGGACGTGAGGCCCGTGGTGGGCGAAAAGGTTGCAGGTTATATTGACCTGCACCGTCTCTACAGTGAGCACTGAATGGACATCAAGAAACTGCAACGTGCCATCGTCGATGGTCTGGAAGATGTGAAGGCCCAGGACATCCTGGTGTTCGACACCGAACGGCTGTCGCCCTTGTTCGAGCGCGTGATCATCGCCTCGGGCACGAGCAACCGTCAGACCAAGGCCCTGGCGTCCAGCGTGCGGGAGACGGTGAAGAAGCGCGGCATGCAGGTCATGCGGACCGAGGGCGAGGACAACGGCGAATGGATCATCGTGGACTGCGGCGCTGCCGTGGTGCATGTGATGCAGCCGGCCATCCGCCAGTACTACCACCTGGAAGAAATCTGGGGCGGCAAACCGGTCAAGCTGAAGCTGGGTGACAGCGGCACGCGCCTGGTCAAGGCCTCCGAGCCGATGGATGAAGAGGACGAGGACGGCGTGGCGGTGAAGAAGCCGGCCGGCAAGTCCAAGGCCAAGGCTGCGGCACCGGCCAAGAAGGCGCCGAGCCGCACGGCGGGCACCAAGTCGGCGGCTGCAAAGGCGGACGGCAAAGCGTCGGCGGGCAAGTCCACCGGCAAGGCGGCTGCCAAGTCCGCGGCCAAGCCGGCGGGCAAGGTCGCTGCCAAGACTCCCTCCAAGACTGCCTCCAAGGTGACGGCCAAGACCGGCACCAAGGCCGCCGGCACCGCAGCGTCGAAGACCGCCGCCGCCAAGCCCGCTGCTCGCAAGACGGCTGGACGCTCGGCACCGAAGGAAGTGATCGCCCAGACCATCAAGGTCGGTGCGAAGAAGCCTGCGGCAAAGAAGGCCGTGGCGGCCAAGCCTGCTGCCAAATCAGCGGCCAAGCCCGCAACCAAGCCCGCAACCAAGGCGGCCGCCAAGCCCGCAGCGAAGAAGCCCGCCGCCCGCAAGACCACGGTGACCACGGGCACCAAGTCCAAGCCGAAGACCAAGGCTTGAGTCCGTGCGGCTGGTGTTGTGTGCGGTCGGCCAGAAGATGCCGGCCTGGGCGGATGAAGCGTACGAGGACTTTGCCAAGCGCTTCCCGCCCGAGATGCGTCTGGCGCTCAAGGCCGTCAAGGCCGAGCCCCGGACCACAGGCAAGAGCACCGAGCAGCTGATGGCTGCCGAAGCCCAGCGTCTTGAAGCGGCGTGCCCGAAAGGTGCGCGCCGCGTCATCCTGGACGAGCGGGGCGATCGGGTCACGTCAAAGCAACTGGCGCAGCGCCTGGAGACGTGGCGCGGCGACGGTCGCGACGTCGCCATCTTCATCGGCGGCCCGGACGGCCTGGACCCGGCGCTCAAGGCCACTGCCGACGAGATGCTGCGCCTGTCCGACCTCACGCTGCCCCATGCCTTCGTGCGGGTGCTGCTGGCCGAGGGCCTGTACCGGGCCTGGTCGGTCATGGAAGGCCATCCCTACCACCGTGAATGACGCCACCGTTGGCGGTCCGCTGATGCCTCTTCTCTACCTTGCCTCCCAAAGCCCTCGGCGCCGCCAGCTGCTGGATCAGATCGGCGTGGCGCATGAGCTGCTGCTGCCGGGTGACGACGAGGACGCCGAAGCGCTGGAAGCGGTGCGGGCGGGTGAATCGCCGGATGACTACGTGCAGCGGGTGACGCTGGCCAAGCTGCAGGCGGCGCTGGAGCGTCGCGCACGCCGCCAGTGGCCCGCCGGTGCGGTGCTGTGCGCCGACACCACCGTGGCGCTGGACGGGGACATCCTGGGCAAACCGCAGGATGCCGACGACGCCCTGGCCATGCTGCGCCGCCTCAGCGGCCGCGAGCACCGGGTGCTGACGGCAGTGGCGCTGGGCACGCCGGACGGTCGCACCTCGGCCGCGCTGAGCGTCTCCACCGTGCGCTTCGAGCAGGTCCCGCTGGACCGGCTGCAAGCGTATGTGGCCTCTGGCGAGCCGATGGGCAAGGCCGGCAGCTATGCGATACAAAGTCAGGCGGCGGCATGGATCAGCCACATCAGTGGCAGTTATTCGGGCATCATGGGGCTGCCGCTGCATGAAACCGCCCGATTGTTGAATGGGGCCGGCTGGGCGCTGTAGCGGTGTAGCGGTACCAGGCGTACCAGCGGTATCACCGGTATCACCGGTATCACCGGTATTGCGGGTCGATCGTTGCCACGAGCATTGCCGTCAGCTCCGAAGCTGACGGGAGCGCTGGAGCACAACAATATGGAAGATATCCTGATCAACTGGTCCCCGCAGGAGACGCGGGTGGCGGTGGTCGAAAACGGGGCGGTGCAGGAGCTGCACATCGAGCGAACGCTCGAGCGAGGCCTGGTGGGCAATGTGTACCTGGGCAAGGTGGCCCGGGTGCTGCCGGGCATGCAGTCCGCCTTCATCGACATCGGGCTGGAGCGGGCCGCCTTCCTGCATGTGGCCGACCTGCATCTGAACGGCGCCACGCCGCGTCATCATCATGGGGACGGATCGCATCCGGTGCCCATCGAGCGGCAGGTGTATGAAGGCCAGGCCTTGACGGTGCAGGTCATCAAGGACCCGATCGGCACCAAGGGGGCGCGGCTGTCCACGCAGATCTCGATCGCGGGCCGCTTGCTGGTGCATCTGCCGCAGGACAACCACATCGGCATTTCGCAGAAGATCGGTTCTCCGGAAGCGCGCGATGCGCTGCGCAGCCGCATGCAGACCCTGGCGTCAGTGGGCGTGCAGGACGGCAACACGGGCGGCTTCATTTTGCGCACCAATGCCGAGGAAGCCAGCGACGAGGAACTCGCGGCCGACATCGCCTACTTGCGCAAGACCTGGGGCTCGATCCGGGAAAAGAGCCTGCGCGAGCCGCCGGGCACCTTGCTGTTCCAGGACCTGAGCCTGGTGGAGCGGGTGCTGCGGGACCTGGCCAGCGAGCGGACCCAGTCGATCCGCATCGACTCCAAGCTGCAATACGACGTGCTGCGCGGCTTTGGCGAGACCTACATGCCGGCGGCCACGGCCAAGCTGGACCTGTACCGGGGCGAGCGGCCGATCTTTGATCTGCACAACATCGATGCCGAGGTGGCGCGGGCGCTGGCGCGGCGGGTGGACTTGAAGTCGGGCGGTTACCTGATCATCGACCAGACCGAGGCGATGACCACGATCGATGTGAACACCGGCGGATTCGTGGGTGCGCGCAATTTCGACGACACGATTTTCAAGACCAATCTGGAAGCTGCCGGGGCGATTGCGCGGCAGCTGCGGCTGCGCAACCTGGGCGGCATCATCATTGTTGACTTCATCGACATGACGCGGGAAGAGCACAAAACCGCCGTGCTGCATGAGTTCCGCAAGCAGCTCAGTCGCGACCGCACCAAGGTGACGGTGGGCGGCTTCACGCAACTCGGGCTGGTGGAACTGACGCGCAAGCGCACGCGGGAGAGTCTGTCCCGCATGCTGTGCGAGCCGTGCCCGACTTGCGAGGCGCGGGGCCAGGTCAAGACAGCCCGCAGCATCTGCTACGAGATCATGCGGGAGATCCTGCGTGAGTCGCGGCAGTTCAATCCGAAGGAATTCCGGGTCGTGGCGGCGGCCAATGTGGTGGAGATGCTGCTGGATGAGGAAAGCCAGCATCTGGCCGGGCTGTCGGACTTCATCGGCAAGCCGATTTCCTTGACGGCCGAGCCGACGAATCAGACGGAGCATTACGACATCGTGCTGATGTGAGTCGTGGGGAAAATCGATGCAAAAAAGGCGACATTTGTCGCCTTTTTTGCATCAGGGCGCGCGGCCAAACGTCAGCGCCGCAGCGGAGCCACCTCCACAGCGGGGGGCTGGGGCACATCTTCCCAAAGGTCGCTGCCCGCCTGCCCCACGGCCCAGCGGACTTCAGGCAGCGCCAGCAAGGCGCTGAGCAGCTGTTGCAGGGCTTCGGCGCGGACCTTGGGCATGGCGGCCGAGACCAGCAGGCCATTCCAGTCCGTGCGAGGGAAGTCGTCCGGGCGGCTGAGCAGCGGCGGGAGGATGCCCGCGTTGAAGCCTGCGGTGAGCTCATCGTTACGCGCCAGTGCAGTCAGGATGCGAGGGTTGGGCGGGATCCCGTTGAGCGGGGATGGCTGCCGCCGCATCGGACCGGGCAGCAAATCCGCCGGAAAGACGGACATGAAGGGCTGTTGTCCCACGGGCGCCAGCATGCGGAACCGGGCCAACGCAATCGGCGGCGTCGCTTCCGGACGCTGGCGCTGAGTTCGGGGCATCACCGGACCTGCGTCGAGCATGCGGGCGCTGGTCAGCAGGACCAAGCGGCCGTCGGTTCCACGCTCCGCCACCCAGCGGGCCGCCGTGCGGCCTTGGTCTTCAGGGAGATTGAGCACCGTCACCGATTCACCGGTGCGTGCAGACCAGGCGCGGGCCAAGGTGCGTGCCACATGGTCGGGTCCGCTGCCGGCCACAAAGGGAGTCACCAGCACGATGGAGTCTGTGGCCGCTTCTGGGAAGGCTTCACCTCGCCCAACTCGACCACCTCCGCCACCTGCGACGCTTACGGCACCTGCGGAGCCTCCGTTACCTGCGACGCCTCCGGCACCTCCGGCACCTCCGCCGCCTCCGCCGCCTGCACCCACTTCGGCAACTGCCGCCCCACCCACCATTCCCAACGAAGCGACCATCAGCATGGCCCACCCTCTCATCCCCCCAGCCGAGGTGGAACGGCGGTGGCAAGCGGGCAGGGCGTTTGCCCTGCGATCGGGGCTTTGGACCAGGGACTGTCGGACCTGGCCTCCCGGCCAATCGCTGCATGCGTCCCCTGGCTGTGCGGACAGCGGTGCCTGCGGAGCGGCCGGTGTGGTCCTGCTGGGCCCCTGAGCCGTTGAACTTGCGGCGAGGTGCGCCTCACCGGTGGGACGCCACAGCGCCTGCTGGGTCCCGGCTGCGCCGGTCAGAGCGCCGCGGGGTCGGGTGTGAAGCAGGGGCGGCAGCCACTGAAGCAGGTTCAGGAGCAGGTGCAGCGGTCGCAAGGCCAGGTTCAACATGATGGGCACAACAAAGGAGACAGGCGGATGACGCAGCGTCAGAAACGGTTGCAGAGATTCTGGGCAGCACCCCATGGGGCGAGCCATGACTCTCTTGGGCAGATGCCAGTGTTGCCACCCATCAGGGTTTGCAGGGACTGCCAAGAACTGACCAGCGCCCCCGCCCATCCTTGAGATTCCACCGGGACAATTCGTAGCCTCTTGCGAAGCCCGCCGCCCAACGGGCGCGTGCGGCTCGTGCACAATTCGGACTCCATTCATCGCGCAAGCCATGATCAACAAGACCACTGCCAAGCCTTCGATGACATTGACGCGCCGCGCCCTGCTGGGCAGCGCCGCCGCCGGGCTCGCTGCCCCTGCCTGGTCACCCGCCTGGGCCCAGTTCCGCGTGGAGATTGCCGGTGTCGGCGCCACACGGCTGCCGATCGCGATCAACGATTTCAAGGACGAAGCCGCCACCGGCCAGACGCTCGGCGCCATCATCCGCGCCGACCTGGAACGCAGCGGTCAGTTCAGCATGGTGCCGGGCCAGCCCGGCATGACGGAAACCAGCGTGCCCCAGTACAGCGACTGGCGGTCCCGCGCCGCTGACGCCCTGGTGGCCGGTTCCGCGACCCGTCTGGCCGACGGCCGTTTCGACGTGCGCTACCGCCTGTGGGACGTGGTCAAGGGCCAGGACCTGGCCAGCGAAAGCCTGCCCGTGGTCGCCGCCGACCTGCGCCTGGCCGCCCACAAGATTGCCGATGCGATCTACCAAAAGCTCACCGGCGACCGCGGCGTCTTCGCCACCCGCCTCGTCTATGTGAACAAGGCCGGCCCGCGCTACACCCTGCGAGTGGCCGATGCGGACGGTGAGGGCGAGCAGACCGTGCTGGCCAGCCCGGAGCCGATCATCTCCCCGGCCTGGTCGCCCGACGGCAGCGAACTGGCGTATGTCTCGTTCGAGACCCGCAAGGCAGTGGTCTGGATCCAGGACCTGCGCACCGGCCGCCGCCGCAAGATCGCGGACTTCCGCGGCAGCAACAGTGCCCCCGCCTTCTCGCCGAACGGCCAGCAACTGGCGCTGACGCTGTCACGCGACGGGGGCTCCCAGCTGTACCTGATCGGACGCAACGGGGAGGGCGTGCGACGCCTGACGCAAAGCCCGTCCATCGACACCGAACCGGTGTTCTCCCCGGATGGCGCTCAGATCTATTTCGTCAGTGACCGTGGCGGCGCCCCGCAGATCTACCGCATGCCAGCGGCCGGCGGCAGCGCCGAGCGCGTCACCTTCAACGGCAACTACAACATCAGCCCCGCCATCAGCCCCGATGGCCGCACGCTGACCTTCATCACCCGGGTGGGCGGCGGCAGCTTCAAGCTGTGCGTCATGGACCTGGCCAGCGGCCAGGTGCAGCAGATCACCGACACGACCGACGACGAAAGCCCGAGCTTTGCGCCCAATGGCAAGCTGATCGTCTACGCCACCCGCGCCGGTGGCCGGGACGTGCTGATGACCACCACGCTCGACGGCAAGGTCAAGGCCAAGCTGGCGACGCCGACGGTGGCCGATATCCGCGAACCCGCCTGGGGGCCTTTCGGCAACTAATCGGAAACCCAGAATCCGGTCGCTGCATCCCGCTCGCTCAACGTCATCCGCTTACCGTCCATGTCAGGCATACCGTTTGCCCAAGTCCCCTTCGCGCCGGTTCACAAATGTGCGAGTCGCGAATCTGACACCAGCGGGAAGGGTGCTGGTGACACCTGCGGGGCTTACAGCGTGACCGACGATTGCTTCACAATTCGTGTTTTTCCGGCTGTTGCCGGTATTTCCGGCGTCCTGCCGACACTCGCCTGCCCTTGATCCATAGGAGCGCTTACTCATGAAAATCGAAAAACTGATGCTGGGCCTGGTGGCCGCCGCCGCCCTGGCCGCCTGCAGCTCGACCAAGCTGGACGAAAAGCCGCCGGTCGAAACCGCCCAGCCGGTCACCCAACAGCAGACCCCGCCGCAGACGCCTGCAACGCCGGAGCGTCAAGTGACCACGGTGGACCTGGGCGCCCAGCTGGACGCTGCAGTCGCCAACCAGCGCACCGTGTATTTCGACTTCGACAGCTATGTCGTCAAGGACGAGTACCGCAACCTGATCGAAACCCACGCCAAGCGCCTGAACAACAAGAAGTCGCTGACGCTGAGCCTGGAAGGCCACACCGACGAGCGCGGCGGCCGCGAGTACAACCTGGCCCTGGGTCAGAAGCGTGCCGAAGCCGTGGCCAAGTCGCTGACGCTGCTGGGCGTGGCCTCGAGCCAGGTGGAACCGGTGAGCTTCGGCAAGGAGCGTCCGGCGGATAATGGCCACACCGAAGAGGCTTGGGCCAAGAACCGTCGCGTCGAACTGCGCGACAAGTAAGCTAAGCGAGAGATGAGCATGCTGCGTTTTCCCCGTTTCTCCCCGTTGATGCTGGGCGTTGTCCTGGCCTGGACCGTCAGCGGTCCGGCGCAGGCCGCGCTGTTTGAGGATGACGAGGCCCGCAAGGCCATCCTGGACCTCCGCGCCAAGCAGACGCAGAACGAGGACGCGCAGCGTGCCCGCCTTGAGCAGCTCCAGAACCAGCTGGCCACCGCGCAGCGGGGCCTGCTGGATCTCTCCAGCCAGATCGATGGCCTGCGCGCCGAGATCGCCAAGCTGAGAGGCCAGAATGAACAGCTGGCGCGTGACCTGTCCGAGACCCAGCGCAAGGTGTCCGACCAGTCCGCGACCATCGACAACCGCCTGCGTCCGCTGGAACCTCAGAAGGTTTCCATGGACGGCAAGGAATTCCAGGCGGACCCGGAAGAAAAGCGGCAGTTCGACGCCGCCATGGGCCTGGTCCGCAACGGCGACTTCAATGAAGCCGTGTCGGCGTATTCGTCCTTCCTGCAGCGGTATCCCGCCAGCGGCTATACCGACACCGTGCGCTTCTGGCTGGGCAATGCCCAGTATGGCAAGCGCGACTACAAGGGCGCCATTGCCACCTTCAAGTCCTTCGTGGCGGCCAATCCGGACCACCCGCGCGCTGCGGAAAGCCTGTTGGCCATCGCCAACTGCCAGATCGAGCTCAAGGACACCAAGAGCGCCCGCAAGACGCTGGATGATCTGACCAAGGCCTATCCCAACAGTGAAGCTGCCCGTGCCGCGAAGGAGCGGATGGCGTCGCTACGCTGAACCGGGCCGGAGCGCCTCCGGCCTTGATCCAGGCCCCGTCGGACGATCCGCGGGGCTTTGTTGTTTCTGAGACGATGACCGGCATGACCGCGACGCCCTCTACCTCCCTGGTTCCCGCTGCCGACGCCGCCTTGGCGGCCGCGCCCGCGACCATTCCAGCGACCGCGCCCGCGACCGCGCACGGCGCAGACCTGGACGCCGACAGCGAGCGTCGTTTCGGCGGACTCCAGCGCCTGCATGGTGAGCGCGACTACCGGCACCTGCGGGCGGCCCGCTTCGCCGTGGTGGGCCTGGGCGGGGTGGGGTCCTGGGTGGTCGAGGCGTTGGCTCGCATGGGTGTGGCGCGCCTGGTGCTCATCGACCTGGACCATGTCGCCGAGTCCAACATCAACCGGCAGGTGCAGGCGCTGGGCAGCACGCTGGGCATGGCCAAGGCCGAGGCCCTGCGTCAGCGCGTGGCCGACATCCATCCGGGCTGCGAAGTCATCACCATCGAGGAGTTCGTGGATGACGAGAACTGGCCCCTGTTGCTGGGCGATGTCGCCATCGATGGCATCGTGGATGCCTGTGACCAAGTCCGTGCCAAAGCGCAGATCGCCGCGTGGGCGCGGCGACTGAAGCTGGCGCATCTGTGTGTCGGCGCGGCGGGCGGCAAGCATCGTCCGCAGGATGTCGAAGTGCTGGACTTGTCCGAGACGACGCACGACCCGCTGCTGGCCAGTCTGCGTCAGCGCCTGCGCAAGCAGCACGACCTGCCTCGGCAGGGCAGCATGGGGGTGCGCTGTGTGTTCTCGCGCGAGCCGGTGCGGCGGCCGGACGAGTCCTGCGAGGTGGATGGCAGCCTCAACTGCCATGGCTACGGCTCCAGCGTGGCGGTCACGGCAGGCTTCGGCATGGTCGCGGCCGCGGACCTTGTGGCCCAGTATTTGAAGGCACTTGCGCGGCGCGAAAAAAGCGCTCTATAATCTGCGGCTCTGCTGAGGGGCAAACACCTCGAAGAGTAAGAACTAAGTGCTGAAAAGCACACGCGGGTCGTTAGCTCAGTCGGTAGAGCAGCGGACTTTTAATCCGTTGGTCGCAGGTTCGAATCCTGCACGACCCACCATGTTCTTGAAACCTCGCGGGAATGTTGACGCAAGTGATTGCGTGAATGTGAGCGCTAGTGTTTGCGTAGGTGTTTCGTAGTTTGGCCCAGTCTTGTCTTCGAGTACTGAGCAAATTCTGCGGAATATTTACGAAAGATGACGTCGACAAGTCATAATATGATTCATAATATGACTTGCAGTGGATCCGGGGGCTCTTAGCTCAGTTGGTAGAGCAGCGGACTCTTAATCCGTTGGTCGAAGGTTCGAATCCTTCAGGGCCCACCACTACAGACGTTTAGAGTTTTGCCGGTAGCCGGTAAAACCGCACCACCGAATATCGGGCTCTTAGCTCAGTTGGTAGAGCAGCGGACTCTTAATCCGTTGGTCGAAGGTTCGAATCCTTCAGGGCCCACCAACTCTTTCCATGCGCATCCATCCATGCCGCATCGAATCCCCCGAAAGGGCACAGCTTGCTGTGCCCTTTTTTGCTTTGGGGCCGGCAATCTTCCCTTCAGCCTTTCCCCCGGCCTTCTTGAGGCCAAGTCCCCTCGGATAGACTGACGGCCTACATTGAGGTTCACATGTCCCAGATTCAAGAAGCCACCCTGCTGGCAGCCCTTCAACAGGTGATTGATCCCAATACCGGTCGGGATTTCGTCTCGACACGGCAGCTCAAGAACCTGCGGGTCCAAGGCGACTCGGTCAGCTTTGACGTGGAACTGGGCTATCCCGCAGCCAGCCAGATCGACAGCCTTCGCGGCCTGCTGGTGGCAGCAGCGCGCACCGTCCCCGGCGTTGGCAATGTGAGCGTCAGCCTCACCAGCAAGATCATCGCCCATGCGGTGCAGCGCGGCGTGCAGCTACTGCCCGGCGTGAAGAACATCGTGGCCGTGGCCTCGGGCAAGGGCGGCGTGGGCAAGAGCACCACCGCGGCCAACCTCGCCCTGGCGCTGGCCGCTGAAGGCGCCAACGTCGGCCTGCTGGATGCCGACATCTACGGCCCAAGCCTGCCGCTGATGCTGGGCATCCAGGGGCGTCCTGAAAGCACCGATGGCCAGACGATGGAGCCGCTGGTCTCCCACGGTCTGCAGCTGATGTCCATCGGCTTCCTGGTGGAAGAAGACCAGGCCATGGTCTGGCGCGGCCCGATGGCCACCCAGGCGCTGGAGCAACTGCTGCGCCAGACCCGCTGGCGCGACCTGGACTACCTCGTCATCGACATGCCCCCGGGCACGGGCGACATCCAGCTGACCCTGTCGCAGCGCGTGCCGGTGAGCGGCTCCGTCATCGTCACCACCCCGCAGGACATCGCACTGATCGATGCCAAGAAGGGTTTGAAGATGTTCGAGAAGGTGGGCGTGCCCATCCTCGGCATCGTCGAGAACATGGCGGTGCATGTGTGCAGCAACTGCGGCCATGCCGAGCACATCTTCGGCAGCGGCGGCGGAGAGCGCATGGCAGCGCAGTACGGCATGGAGCTGCTGGGCTCCCTGCCGCTGGCCCTGTCCATCCGCGAGCAGGCCGACAGCGGCAAGCCGACCGTCGTGGCCGAGCCCGACGGTGCCCATGCCGCCGCCTACAAGGCGATCGCCCGCAAGGTGGCGGTCAAGCTGGCTGGCCAGGCCAAGGACTACTCCTCCAAGTTCCCGACCATCACGATTTCCAAAACGACCTGATCTTTGGGCCCTTGTCCGGGGTCCAGCAAAAACTCTGCTTGAAACTGCAATTTTTGGGTTTTCAGCAGTGCTGCAAACCCCGTTCATTTGCCAGAGCAGGGGGCTTGGTTTTTGTGCGGTGCAATACCGTGCCAACGTCGTGACCAACCCACAGCGCGCACGCCAGGCGCTCTCCCGAAAGGGGGAGCGCTTTTTTCTTGACACCGTACAACCCCGATGAACACGGGCTTCCCGGGCATCCGGAGATATCTGAGCACCTATTTCGCCGGATGACTGTGCGGGTGGCGTGTGCCACTGCACACTTCCTCGCGCTCTGACATTGGACAAAGCTTTCGCTTTGTGTGGAAATATTGAATGCGGGCCGCGTGCCGGCCGTGATTTTTTCCAAGGTGGCGACGGCGCCACCCGGAGGCATCGACAACATGGACATGAACCGGAGGCACTTCTTCCGGGTGAGCGGGGCGGCCGTCATGGGCTCCAGCCTCGTTGCGCTGGGGTTCTCCCCCACTGCGGCATTGGCGGAGACCCGCCAGTTCAAGCTCTCCCGGGCGACCGAGACACGCAACACCTGCCCGTACTGCTCGGTGGGTTGCGGTCTCATCATGTACTCGCTCGGTGACAAGGCGAAGAACGTCAAGAGCGAGATCGTCCACATTGAAGGGGATCCGGACCATCCGGTGAACCGCGGCACGCTGTGCCCCAAGGGCGCGGGCCTGCTGGACTTCGTCCACAGCCCCAACCGCCTGAAGTATCCGGAGATCCGCGAAGCCGGCAGCAAGGAATGGAAGCGCGTGAGCTGGGACGAGGCGCTGGACCGCGTCGCCAAGCTCATGAAGGCCGACCGGGATGCCAACTTCGTCGCCACCAATGCGCAGGGCCAGACCGTCAACCGCTGGTTGACCACCGGCATGCTGTGTGCGTCGGCGTCATCGAATGAATCGGGCTACATCACCCACAAGGCGATGCGCTCGATGGGGTTGCTCGCGTTCGACAATCAAGCGCGCGTTTGACACGGACCGACGGTGGCCAGTCTGGCCCCGACGTTCGGACGCGGTGCGATGACCAACCATTGGGTGGACATCAAGAACGCAGACCTGATCCTGATCATGGGCGGCAATGCCGCCGAGGCCCATCCCTGCGGTTTCAAGTGGGTGATCGAGGCCAAGCACCACAACAAGGCGAAACTCATCGTCGTGGACCCGCGCTTCACCCGCTCGGCCGCGATGAGCGACTACTACGCGCCGATCCGCGCGGGGTCGGACATCGCCTTCCTGGGGGGCGTGATCAACTATCTCTTGTCCAACGACAAGATCCAGCACGAGTACGTCAAGCACTACACCAACGCCAGCTTCATCGTGGGCGAGGCCTACAAGTTCGAGGACGGTCTGTTCTCGGGCTATGACGCGGCCAAGCGTAGCTACAACAACTCGTCCTGGGCCTATGAAATGGACGAGAAGGGGTTCGCCAAGGTCGACCCGACCCTGCAACACCCCCGCTGCGTGCTGCAGCTGATGAAGCAGCACTATGCGCGCTACACGCCTGAAATGGTCAGCACCATCTCCGGCACGCCGAAGGACAAGTTCCTCAAGATCTGCGAATCCATCGCGGAGACGTCGGCGCCGGGCAAGGTCATGACCATCATGTACGCGCTGGGCTGGACACAGCACAGCCAGGGCTCCCAGATCATCCGCACGGGTGCGCTGGTGCAGCTGCTGCTGGGCAACATCGGCCTGCCCGGTGGCGGCATGAATGCGCTGCGCGGTCACAGCAACATCCAGGGTCTGACCGACTTGGGCCTGCTCTCGACCGCCCTGACCGGCTACATGAGCCTGCCCAAGGAGTCCGAGCAGGACCTGGACACGTACTACAAGACGCGTGCCCTCAAGCCGCTGCGTCCCAACCAGATGAGCTTCTGGCAGAACTATCCCAAGTTCTTCGTCAGCCAGCAAAAAGCCTGGTGGGGCAAGGCCGCGACCAAGGACAACGACTGGGCCTACCACTACCTGCCGAAGTGGGACAAGGGCTACGACATGCTGCAGACCTTCGACCTGATGCATCAGGGGAAGATCAACGGCTACATCTGCCAGGGCTTCAACCCGGTGGCGTCGCTGGCCAACAAGACCAAGGTGGTCGAAAGCCTGTCCAAGCTGAAGTTCCTGGTCATCATCGACCCGCTCGAGACCGAGACCGCCAACTTCTGGAAGAACTACGGCGAGTACCACGACGTCAAGACCGAAGAGATCCAGACGACCGTCTTCCGCTTCCCGAGCACCTGCTTCGCGGAAGAGGACGGCTCGCTGACCAACTCCGGTCGCTGGCTGCAGTGGCACTGGCGCGGCGCCGAGCCTCCGGGCGAAGCCAAGCAGGACGCGGAGATCATCGCCGAGCTGTTCCTGCGCATGCGCTCGCTCTACCAGAAGGACGGTGGCGCTTTCCCGGACCCGATCGTCAACCTGGCCTGGCCCTACAAGATTCCCAACAGCCCCTCGGCCGAGGAGCTGGCGATGGAATTCAACGGCAAGGCGCTGGCCGACGTGCTGGATCCGAAGGACCCGACCAAGGTGCTGGCCAAGGCTGGTGAGCAGCTCGCCGGTTTCGGTCTGCTGCGCGACGACGGCTCCACCTCCAGTGGCTGCTGGATTTATGCCGGCGCCTGGACGCAGGCCGGCAACCAGATGGCCCGCCGGGACAACTCCGACCCGTGGGGCATTGGCCAGACGCTGAACTGGGCCTGGGCCTGGCCGGCGAACCGTCGCGTGCTCTACAACGCGGCCTCGTGTGATCCGAGCGGCAAGCCGTGGAACGGCAAGCGCCGCCTGATCAGCTGGACCGGTGACAAGTGGACTGGCTCGGACGTGCCCGACATCCGTCCGGATGCGAATCCGAACGACCCGGATGCCGTGCGCCCGTTCATCATGACGGCGGAAGGCGTGGCCCGTTTGTTCGCGCCCACCGGCATGGCCGACGGTCCGCTGCCGGAGCACTACGAGCCGTTCGAGACGCCGCTGGAAGTCAACCCGCTGCATCCGAACAATCCGAAGGCCAAGAGCAATCCGGCCGCGCGTGTGTTCAAGAGCGACTTCGAACAGTTCGGCAAGCCCGACAAGTTCCCGTATGTCGCCACGAGCTATCGCCTGACCGAGCACTTCCACTACTGGACCAAGCATGCGCGGTCCAATGCGGTGATCCAGCCGCAGCAGTTTGTCGAGATCGGCGAGGAACTCGCCAAGGAGAAGGGCATCGCCAACGGCGACACCGTCAAGGTCAGCTCCAACCGCGGCGCCATCAAGGCGGTCGCGCTGGTGACCAAGCGGGTGGCATCGCTGGACGTGGGCGGCAAGCGGGTGCATACCGTCGGCCTGCCCAATCACTGGGGCTTCGTGGGGCTGGCTCGCCCCGGCTACCTGGTCAATACGCTCACCCCGTTCGTGGGTGATGCGAATTCCCAGACGCCGGAAGTGAAGAGCTTCACCGTCAACATTGAGAAAGCCTGATCATGTCCTCGCTTCAATCGCTCGACATCGCGAAGCGCTCGGCCACGACCACGCCCAGCCCTGACGCCCGCCGCCAGGTCATCGAGGTGGCCAAGCTCATCGACGTGTCCTCCTGCATCGGCTGCAAGGCCTGCCAGGTGGCCTGCATGCAGTGGAACGACCTGCGCGACGAGGTCGGTCACAACGTCGGTGTCTATGACAACCCCGCGGACCTGTCGCCGCAGTCCTGGACGGTGATGCGCTTTTCCGAGGTGGAGGTCCAGCAGGACCGCCTCGAATGGCTGATCCGCAAGGACGGCTGCATGCACTGCGAAGACCCGGGCTGCCTCAAGAGCTGTCCGTCGCCAGGTGCGATCGTCAAATACCAGAACGGCATTGTCGATTTCATCTCGGAGCACTGCGTGGGCTGCGGCAACTGCGTCACCGGCTGCCCGTTCGACGTGCCGCGCATCTCCAAGGCCGACAACAAGGCCTACAAGTGCAGCCTCTGCTCCGACCGGGTGGGGGTGGGCCTGGAGCCGGCCTGCGTGAAGGCCTGCCCGACCGGCGCCATCCACTTCGGTTCCAAGGAAGACATGCATGAGTATGCCGAGGAACGCATCGTCGACCTGAAGGAACGCGGCTACGACAAGGCCGGTGTCTACGACCCGCAAGGCGTCGGCGGCACCCACGTCATGTATGTGCTGCAGCATGCGGACCAGCCCGAGCTCTACCACGGCCTGCCCAAGGACCCGAAGATCAGTCCGCTGGTCTCCTTGTGGAAGGGCGCGGCCAAGCCGCTGGCGGTGGCCGCCATGATCGGCGCTGCCGTGGCCGGTTTCTTCCACTACATGAAGGTGGGACCGATCGAGTCGGGCCATGACAACCCGGATGAGGGCGAAGAGTTCGCGGATGAGCAGGCGCGCAGCCGGGCCCATGCCGACGGCTCGGACACCCGTAGCGACCTCAATGGCCCGCGCGGCTGAGGAAGGAGCGAACCATGCTGCAACGCTATCCTGACGCACAGCGGATGAACCACTGGCTCATCGCCTTGCTGTTCTTCGGCGCCGGCCTGTCCGGGCTCGCCTTCTTCCATCCCAGCCTGTTCTTCCTGAGCAACCTGTTCGGCGGCGGTCCCTGGGCCCGCATCCTGCACCCCTACATGGGGCTGCTGATGGTGCTGGCCTTTGCCGTGCTGGCCCTGCAGCTCTGGAAGGAGAACCGCTGGACCCGCACCGACACGGAATGGGTGCGCCACAGCAAGGACATGCTGGCCGGCGACAAATCCAACATGCCGCCGGCTGGCAAGTACAACGCCGGCCAGAAGGGCGTCTTCTGGGTGATGGTGGTGTGCCTGACCGTGCTGCTGGTGACCGGGTTCATGTTCTGGCATGCCTGGTTCCCGGAGGGCAACATCCTGATGCGCCGCATTGCCGTGCTGCTGCATGCGGCAGCGGCCACCGGGCTGATCCTGGGCGTCATCGTGCATATTTATGCCGCCATCTGGGTCAAGGGCACCATCCGCGCCATGACTCGTGGTACGGTGACGGAAACCTGGGCCAAGCACAACCACCCCCTGTGGTACAAGGAAGTCAAGGAGCGTCCGCGCGCATGACGGCCACGAGCAATACGGGCAACGCAGGCGGCACTGGCGAGACTGGCAAGACGGTCAGCAGCCAGATCCGCCTGATGACACCGGAGGAAATCGCGGTGAACGCGGGCGCTCGCCCCGCGCCACTGCGATTGCCGGAAGCCGGTGTCTTCGCCGAGCGCGCCCTGCGTCTGCGACAGCTGGCGCAGGACCATCCGATGCGGGACTACCTGCTGTTTGCAGCCGAGGTGGCCCAGCGCCAGCACGAGCAGCTCAAGCAGGCCCGTCCGCTGACGCTTCCCAATGAATCCGACCTGGCCGAAGCCATGGCTGCGGGCCAGCCTCCGCTGGACAGCCGCACCTTCGCCCGCCAGAGCGCCTGGCGGGACGAACTGAAGAACCTGCTGCAGGCGCTGGTCACCGCCGCTGTGCCGGCCCCGGTGCAGGCCCTGGCCAAGGACCTGATGCAGTGGGACGAAGCCACGCTGGAGCGCCAGGCACATGCCCTGCTGTCCGGCGGCGGGCCCGGGCTCGACCCGGCCGCCGCGCCGCTGCTGGCTGCCGCCTTGCAACTGCACTGGGTGCGCCTGGTCCAGCAGCTGCAGGACCGCTACCAGCGCGCCGGCAAGACCGAACATCTGGCCCCCTTTGGCCTGATCGACGATCCGACCGTCTGCCCCTGCTGCGGCTCGCGCCCGGTGGCTTCCATCACCCGCATCGCGGCGGAGATGTCCGGGCAGCGTTTCCTGGCCTGCTCGCTGTGCGCGACGCAATGGCATTACGTGCGCATCAAGTGCACCCACTGCCAGAGCACCAAGGGCATCAGCTTCCGCCAGCTCGTGGATGACGACGGCAAGCTGCCCAATGAGGCGGTGCAGGCCGAATGCTGTGAGACCTGCGGTCATTACCTCAAGCAGGTCCATATGGAAAAGGACCTGCAGGTCGAGCCCCTGGCCGACGACCTGGCCTCCCTGACGCTGGACCTGCTGGTGGGCGACCTGGGCCTGGTGCGGCACGGATTCAACCCGCTGCTGATCCTGGGCGAACCGGACGCCGGTGACGATCGTCCTCCCGGCGACGACACCCAGGCACCCGGCCCGGCCCACAGCGGCGCGGCGCCACCGGATCCCGGAGGGCACTGAGCATGAAGCCCGAGGCATCCATGGTCCATGGTCCGAAGGCGAGTCTCCCGGCCACCCGCCCTGCGCTGACGCCGGCTGCCCCCAAAGACCTCCCTTCCGTCGACCGCCTGCTGCGGGACCCGGCTGTGGCCTTGCTGGTCGCTGCGCATGGTCATGCGCTGGTGGCGGCGCAGGCGCGCGAGCTGCTCGACGCCTGGCGGGCGGAGGCCCTGCAAGGCCAACTGCCCAAGGAGCGGCTGGACGGCATCGCCCAGGCCCTGCGCGAGCGCTGCGACGCCCGCCTGACCCCGCGCATGCGCCGGGTGATCAACCTCACCGGCACGGTGCTGCACACCAATCTCGGCCGCGCGCTGCTGGCCGATGCAGCGCTGCAGCAGGTGCTGGCCTGCATGGGCTCGCCCAACAACCTCGAATTCGACCTGGCCCAGGGCGCGCGTGGCGACCGGGACAGCCTGGTGGAAGACCTGCTGTGCGAGATCACCGGCGCCGAGGCGGCCACGGTAGTCAACAACAACGCGGCGGCCGTGCTGCTGGGCATCGCTGCGCTGGCCGGCGGTGGCCGCGAGGTGATCGTGTCCCGCGGGGAACTCGTGGAGATCGGCGGCGCCTTCCGCATGCCGGACGTGATGGCGGCGGCGGGCGCGAAGCTGGTCGAGGTGGGCACCACCAACCGCACCCACCCCAAGGACTACGAAGCGGCCATCGGCCCCGCCACCGCGCTGCTGGTAAAGGTGCACACCAGCAACTACGCCATCCAGGGGTTCACCTCCTCGGTGGATGAGGCCACGCTGGCGCCGATCGCCAAGGCCCACGGCCTGCCGCTGATGACGGACCTGGGCAGCGGCTCGCTGGTGGACCTGGCGCAATGGGGCCTGCCCGCCGAACCCTTGCCGCAGCAGATGCTCAAGGACGGCTGCGATGTCGTGACCTTCAGCGGCGACAAGCTGCTGGGCGGTCCGCAGGCGGGCCTGATCGTCGGCACGCGCGAGCACATCCAGCGCATCCGCAAGTTCCCGATGAAACGCGCCTTGCGTTTGTCCAAGCTGCCGCTGGCGGCGCTGGAGGCAACGCTGCGTCTGTACCTCAAGCCGGATCGGCTGACGCAGGACCTGCCGACGCTGCGTCATCTCACCCGTCCAGTGGCCCATATCGAAGCCCAGGCCGCACGGCTGCTCGGACCGCTGCGGCAGGCCGTGGCGCCGCGCTTCGAGGTGCGGGCCGCGTCGATGCGTGGCCAGATCGGCTCGGGCTCGCTGCCGGTGGAGACCTTGCCGTCGGCCGGGCTGGCGCTGGCCCCGGTGCTGCCGGGCAAGCGCGGCATGGGGCGCGCGCTGGACGACCTGCAGGCGGCGCTGCGCTCGCTGCCGTTGCCCATCGTGGCGCGGGTGCAGGCGGATGAGCTGTGGATGGACCTGCGCTGCCTGGACGAAGGTCCGCGCGAGGCGGAATTCCTGGCGCAACTGCCCAGCCTGGCGGAGGCGCTGCGATGATCATCGGCACCGCCGGCCACATCGACCACGGCAAGACCACGCTGGTGAAAGCCCTCACCGGGGTGGATACCGACCGCCTGCCGGAAGAGAAGCAGCGTGGCATCAGCATCGCGCTGGGCTACGCCTACCTCGAGACGCCCGACGGGCAGCGGCTCGGGTTCGTGGACGTACCGGGCCATGAGCGGCTGGTGCACACCATGCTGTCCGGGGCGACCGGCATCGATCACGCGCTGCTGCTGATCGCTGCCGACGACGGCGTCATGCCGCAGACCCGCGAGCATCTGGCGCTGCTGTCCCTGCTGGGCATCGACCACGGCACGGTGGTCCTCACCAAGATCGACCGGGCCGACGAGGCCCTGCGGGCGCAGCGCCGCGCCGAAGTGGCGGAGCTGCTGGCCCATACCGGCCTGTGTGCGTCGCCGGTGTTTGAAGTGTCCGCCGCGACGGGGCAGGGCGTGGACATCCTGCGGGAGCATCTGCTGGCCCAGGCACGCGGATTCGGTCGGCGCGATCCGTCGGGGCAGGGCTTCCGCCTGGCGGTGGACCGGGTGTTCAGCCTGTCGGGCGTGGGCACGGTCTGCACCGGCACGGCCTATGCGGGCGAGGTGTCGCTCGGCGAAGAATTGCAGCTGGTGCCGCCCGCTGCGGGACAGGCGCCGCGCACGGCGCGCGTGCGCAGCCTGCATGCGCAAAACGCCACGGCCTCGCAGGCGAGGGCCGGACAACGGGTCGCCATCGGCCTGGCCGGCGTGGACAAGGACCAGGTCACGCGCGGCCAGTGGTGGGTGGCGCCCGAAGTGGCGCTATGGACCGACCGCATCGATGTGCGGCTGCGCCTGTGGTTCGACGAGGCACGCCCGCTGCGCAGCGGCACGCCTGTGCATGTGCACCTGGGGGCGTCGCAGACCACCGGCTCGGTGGCCGTGCTCGGCACGCTGGACGGAGAGCCGCTGGACGCCATTCAGCCCGGCAATGAGGCGCTGGTGCAACTGGTGCTGCATCAGCCGCTGTGCGGCTGGGCCGGTGACCGGGTGGTGCTGCGCGATGCGTCCGCCACCCGCGCCCTGGCAGGGGGGACAGTGCTGGATCCGTTCGCGCCGGTGCGCTACAGGCGCACGGTGCAGCGGCTGGCGGAATTGAAGGCGCTGCTGTTGCCAACGGCCGCGCAGCGGCTGGAGGGGCTGCTGGCCCAGGCGCCCTTGGGCGTGGATGTGCAGCGGTTTGCGGCGGCGCAAGGCGTGGCGCGGTCGGTGCGGGCGGCGTGGCTGGCGCAGGCGCTGCCGTCGGATGATTCGGTGTGCACCGTGCCCGGGTTGGAAGGGCCGCTGTGGGCCCTGGGACCGGTGCAGACGGCGCAGGGGCGGCTGGCCGCCCTGGAGCGGCTGGCGCTGTATCACCAGCAGCAGCCGGATGAACTGGGGCCGGATCTGGCCCGCTGGCGGCGCTTGAGTCTGCCGCGGCTGGCCGAGCCGCTGTGGCGCGCGCTGGTGCATCAGATGGTGGCGCGTGGCGAGGTGGTCATCACCGGCGCGGCTGCGCATCTGCCGGCGCATGGGGTGCAGTTGTCGGCACTGGATCAGCGGCTGGCGCAGCGGGTGCTGCCGAAGCTGCTGGATGCGGGGTTTGAAGGGGCGTGGGCAAGGGATCTGGCCAAGGAGTCCGGAGAGGCCGAAGCATTGGTGCGAACGACACTCGCACGGCTGGCCCAGCGCGCAGAGCTGTTCCAGATCGTCAAGGACCTGTACTATGCGCCCGCCCATGTGGAGTCCCTGGCTCGGCTGGCGCGCGGCGCCGTCGCCGATCACGGCGAAGTGACCGCCGCCACCTTCCGCGACCTCACCGGGCTCGGAAGGAAACGCGCCATCCAGGTGCTCGAGTTCTTCGATCGCGTCGGCCTCCTGCGCCGCGTCGGCGATGCTCATAAACTCCGCCCTGACTGCAAACTGTTTTTGGATGAGGATGAGCCCTTGGCGTCGGAACCCCCCACCCCAAGCCGCCCACCCCCCATCCACAATCCTTCCCCGGGGGCCCCTTGACCCCCACAAATCTTCACCCCCCGGAGGGGGAACGATCCCGGTGGATCGGCCAGGCTTCAAACCTGGTGGGTGGCGCCATGCGTTGCCAGGTGGGTTCGACCCCCGCCCCCCTCCGCCCGAAGCATTGGCTTGGCTACTGCGCGGGGCGATCTTGCGTCTGCGGTGCTCGCCGTACGAAAGTACGGCTCCGCTCCTCAACGCAACCTCGCCCCGCTCGCTACGCCAATCCAATGCTTCGGGACCACCTGCGTCGCGCGACGGCGCTGCGCGCGTCGCGTGTGCATCGCTTCGCTCGCACACTTGCGGCTGGTGCAGCGGGTGCAACTGGTGCAGCGGATGCGGCTGGTTGCGGCCCAATCATTTGGGGCGGGGGCGCCTTTTCATTCGCTGAGGAGCGGCTTGTGCTCGCTTCGGTTCAACTCTTTTTTCCACTTTGGAGATCGTGATGGCTGGTTTGCTTCAACAAATGGCTCGTCTGGCCAAGAGCCTTGCAGTGGCAGGGGTCGCAGCCCTGTCCATGGCCGGCGCCCACGCTCAGACCGTTTTGCGCGTCACCGCCATCCCGGATGAATCCCCCACCGAACTCGCTCGTAAGTTCGCACCCCTCGGGAAATACCTCGAAAAAGAACTCGGCGTGAAGGTGGAATGGACACCCGTGACCGATTACGCCGCCGCCGTCGAAGCCGTCGTCAACAAGAAGATTGATCTGGCCTGGTTTGGGGGCTTCACCTTCGTGCAGGCCAATGTCCGCTCGGGTGGAAAAATCGTGCCGCTGGTGCAGCGCGAAGAAGACGAAAAGTTCCGCTCGGTGTTCATCACCGAAGCCGGCTCCAAAATCAACAAGCTCGAAGACCTCAAGGGCCACACCCTCAGCTTCGGCTCCGCCTCCAGCACCTCCGGCCATCTGATGCCCCGCAGCTTCCTGCTCGCCGCCAAGATCAATCCGGAAACCGACCTCAAACGCATCAGCTTCTCCGGCGCCCATGACGCCACCGTCGCCGCCGTCGCAGGCGGCAAGGTCGACGCCGGTGCCCTGAACATCTCCGTCTGGGAAAAACTGGTCAGTGAGAAGAAGGTGGACCCGAAGGAAATCCGCGTCTTCTACACCACCCCCGCCTACTACGACTACAACTGGAGCGTGCATGCCGATATGCCCGCCGCCATGCAGGAAAAACTCAAGCAAGCCTTCCTGAAACTCAACGACAGCACGCCCGAAGGCAAGGAAATCCTCGCCCTGCAACGCGCCACCCGCTTCGTGCCTACCAAGCCGGACAACTACGTCGGCATCAAGGCCGCCGCCGAGAACGCCGGCCTGCTGAAGTAAGCCCCATGTCCCTGCTGGCCCTGGAAAGCCTGCGGCTGGATGCCGGCACCCGCTGCCTCATCCAGCCGCTGTCCCTGCAGATCAACGCCGGCGAGCAGATCGCCCTGATCGGCCCGTCCGGCGCCGGCAAGACCTCCCTGCTGCACGCCCTGGCCCTGGCCCTGCGCCCCAGCAGCGGCCGTCTGCTCCTGAACCAGCAGGACGCCTGGGGCCTCTCCCACAGCGCCCGCCATCGCCTGCGCCGCCAGCTGATGCTGGCCCCCCAGCATCCACCCCTGCCACCGCGCCAGCGCGTGGCCGTCGCTGTGCTCGCCGGCCAGTTGCCCGGCGCCAGCCTCAGCCGCAGCCTGCGCATGCTGTTCAGCCCCTCCGCCGAACAGGCCCGCCAGGCCCACGACGCACTGGCGGCGCTGGAACTGGGCGACCGGCTCTGGTCCCGCGTGGATCAGCTCTCCGGCGGCGAACGGCAACGCGTGGCACTGGCCCGGCTGCTGGTGTCGCAGGCGCCGCTGTGGCTGGTCGATGAACCGCTGTCAGCCCTGGACCCCCAACGCGCGCAGCGCAGCCTCGGCGTGCTGCAGCAGGCCGCCCAGCAATCGCAGCGCACCCTCGTGTGCAGCCTCCATCAGGTGGAACTGGCGCGCACGCTGTTCCCCCGCATCATCGCGCTGCGCGAAGGTCGCCTCTTCTACGACGGCCCCCCCGAAGGCCTGGACGACGCCACCGTGGCGGCCCTCTATGCCGGGGATGACACCCACCTGGCATCCAGCTCGACGCCCATCAAGCAGGGCGACGACGCAGGTCGCGAACCTGGGCGCGACCCGTGCGAAGACCCGTCAAGCCCGACTCACGACGCTCACGCGAATCCGGGCCCGCATGAGATCGACGGCGCTCCCGATGCAGACCGCCCGGCCGCTCCCTCAGCGCCCCATCTGATCTGCCGATGAGCACCTCGGCCACCATGTCCGCGCCGCCGCCCTGGCAGCGCGATCCGCTGGCACTGCGGCGCCTGACGCTCACCGTCACGCTGCTGGTGCTGCTGTGGCCGCTGCTGGTGCTCTGCGAGTTCCGCCCCTGGGAATTGCTGGAGCCGCGCAGCCTGCGCGCGACCGGCCGTTTCCTGGTGCAGTTCCTCACGCCGCGGCTGGATGCGGAGTTCCTGGTCATGGTGGCCGGGGACACCTGGCGGACCGTGGCCATGGCTTCTGCCGGATTGGCGCTCGCCTGGATCATCGCGATTCCCATGGCCCTGCTGGGCACGGCGCGGCTGTCGGTGTCGGCGCTGACTGGTCGTATGGGCACCTGGCCGGCGGCGCTGCGCTTTGTGGTGCGGGCCGTGCTCGTCATCCTGCGCTCGGTGCCGGAGCTGGTGTGGGCGCTGATGCTGGTGCGGGTGATCGGCCTGGGCCCCGGCGCCGGCGTGCTGGCCATTGCGCTGACTTACGGCGGCATGTTGGGCAAGGTCTACGCCGAGATTCTGGAAAGCGCCGACGGTGCGCCCACGCGCGCCTTGCTGCGCAATGGTGCGGGCCGGCTTCAGGCCTTCTTCTTCGGCACGCTGCCGGGCTGCGCGGACGAGCTGGTCAGCTACACCGTCTACCGCTGGGAATGCGCCATTCGGACGTCGGTGGTGCTGGGCTTTGTTGGCGCGGGCGGCCTGGGCCAGCAGCTCGACAATGCCAACAAGATGCTGGCCGGCAACGAGGTCATCACGCTGCTGCTCGTGTTCGTGGCCCTGGTGGCCGCAGCGGACCGGGTCAGCGCCTGGCTGCGGCCCAGCCGTCGCGGGCAGGAAGAGGGCGAGGGCGGCCGTAAGCGGCCCGCGCCCCGCTTGGGCCTGTGGGTCCTGCTGCTGGCGCTGACGGCGATGTTCGTCGCCAGCTTCGCCACGCTGCCGATGCATTGGGGCGAATGGCTGAGCTGGCAGGCGTTCCAGCAGATGGGCACCTTCCTGGCGGAATTCTTCCCACCGCAATGGGCGCCAGACTTCCTGCAGCGAGTGGGGCAGGGCGCCCTGGAGACGCTGGCCATGTCCGCCCTGGGCAGCCTGCTGGCGGCGGTGGCCGGGTTGGCGCTGGCGCTGGTGGCCAGCCGGCCCTCGGGCTTGCTGCGCATCGGCGCCCGCATGGGGCTCAACGCGCTGCGCAGCGTGCCGGAACTGGTGTGGGCGTCGCTGCTGCTGATCTCTGCCGGGCTGGGCCCGATGCCCGGCACGCTGGCGCTGGCCCTTCACACCACGGGCGTGTTGGGCCGGCTGATGGCGGAGGCCCTTGAGAACGCACCGCCGGCCAATGCCCTGGCGTTGCGCTGGGCCGGTGCGTCGCGCTGGCAGGTGTTCCTGTATGCGACGCTGCCGCAGGCCGCGCCGCAGTTGCTCAGCTACACGCTCTACCGCTGGGAAAACAACATCCGCGCTGCGACGGTGCTGGGCGTGGTCGGGGCCGGTGGGCTGGGGCAGATGCTGACCGTGCATCTGGGTCTTTTCCAGATGCGCGAGACCGGCACGGTGGTGCTGGCGATGCTGCTGCTGGTGATGGTGGTGGATGCCTGCTCGTATGCGGCGCGGCGGCAGTTGAACCGCTGAAGTGCGCGGTGACCGCTTCGCACCGCCAACCAAGGAGAACCATGACCATGGACGCGATGACCCTCTTGCTCAGCCGCGCATCAGTGGGTCCCAAGCATCTGGTGGAGCCGGGACCCGATGAGTCCCAACTTCGGCAGATGCTGGAAGCCGCCCTGCACGCGCCGGACCACGGAGAGCTGGTGCCCTATCGCTTCAAGGTGGTGAGTGGCGAATCGCGCAGGGCCATGTCACGGCTGTTCGGCGAAGCGGCCCGGCGCGCGGGCAAGGACGCAGCGGGTGTGGCCCTGGACGAAGAACGCGCGCTGCTGCCGCCGGTGACGGTGGCGGTGGTAGCCCGCCTGGACCTTGGGCATCCGCAGGTGCCGGCCCATGAGCAGTGGGTGGCCGTGGGCGGGGCGCTGACCAACTTCCTCAATGCGGCCCATGCGCTGGGCTTCGGCGGCAAGATGCTGTCCGGCGCGAAGGTGCGTGATCCGGGGCTGGTGGCCGCGTTCTGCGAACCCGGCGAGACCCTGGTCGGATGGATTGCCCTCGGCACGCCGGCGCGGGCGGGCAAGCCGCGACCTGCCAGGAGCGGGGCGGCACTGGCGCTGACGGCGTGGCAGCCGCCGGAGGCGGACAGCCCTGCCGCACGCTAAAGGCAGGCCAGTCGTCGGCTTGCGTCCTGTCGGTGCGCGAGGAGGGTGAGCTGTCGTTCTGAGTCGCAGAGCACAGTGGAAGTGTAGACAGGGCCGCCGCATGATTAGTGCGGCGGACCGAATCTTGAAGCCGTCAGTGCGCGTGCGCAGGGTTCAGGGCTTCGACCATGGCTTCGCCGATGGCCTCGCTGGACCGCGGGTTCTGGCCCGTGATCAAGTGGCCGTCGCGCTCCACATGCGACAGCATCGGCAGCAGGGCCGAGTGGTAGTCGCCACCCTGGGCCTTCATCTCGTCCTCGAGCAGGAAGGGCACCTTGTCGTGCAGGCCGGCCAGGCGTTCCTCCATGTTGGTGAAGCCGGTCACGCGGCGCCCCTTCAGCAGCGGTGAGCCGTCGCGTCGGCGGACGTGCAGCAGTCCGGCTGGGCCGTGGCACACCGCGGCGATGAGCTTGCCTTCAGCATCTTGCCGGGACAGCATTTCCTGCAGCGTGTTGTCCGTCGCGAGGTCGACCATCGGGCCGTGGCCGCCCGGCAGGAAGATGAGGTCAAATGCCTCGTCCTTGACCGATGCCAGGGTGCGCGTGGTGTGCAGCGCAGACAGTGCAGAGGCCCACTCCTGGGCTTCCTTCTCGCTGGGTTGGGATTTCTCGTCGATGGGCACGGCACCGCCGGCTGGCGACGCTACGGTCACCTGGACGCCGGCTTTGGTCAATGCCATGTAGGGCACGGCGAATTCCTCGGCCCATAGACCAGTTGGGTGGCCGGAAGGAAGTTGGTTGCAGCTGGTGGCGACAATGAGGGCGCGCATGGGGAGGCTCCTGGAGGTGGAAGAGGGGTGGATGCCGTGTGGCAAGCTGGATGCCCGCACGGGCGCGCGCCCGTTCGCGGATGAGGCCGCAGCCTGCGACGCTCCTCCGGCCGAGTCGCCGTTGTCACCGTTCTCACCGTTGGTGAGACATCGCCTTCCATTTGGCGCTCGCTTCTGCGAGGTACGCTTCCATGGACGGCAGCCCCATCGACGCACGCCGCTCATTCAGTTCAGCGGGGCGATCAATGGGCAAGGGCACCAACTGGCCATCCACCACTTCCAGTTGCGAGCCATAGCGCTGGGCCTTGCCTTCCCCTAGCAGCACGCGGTCCTCCAGGTAGGCCAGCTGTTTGCGAGGGACGCCCGGGAAGGTGGCGCTCAAGCGCTGCAGGTCCTCCAACTGAGCGCGCTGGAAGGACAGGTCATCAGCGTGCTGCACCACATACCACGCGGCCTCGGCCTCATCTCCCCAGGCGTCGTGTCCGAACGTCCAGCTACAGCGGGACAGGATGGGACGCAGCAATTGTTGGTGACGCATCGACAGGGCTTCGAGTGCGTTCATCCAGCGCCGCTCTCCCAGAGACGGGAGCACGCCGTCTCCCCGGATGGCCTGGTCATGCGCCCGGATCAGACGCACGGTGCTTCTGTCACTGTCGCTGCAGATGGCGAAGCAGTGGGAAGACGCCATCCAACAAACCGCGACCCAGGCCCATCTCATCCGTCACCTCCGTCGAAGACCTTCATGTCAGAGCGAAGCATCGGCTGCGCGTCATGACAGCGACGACCACATGCTCATCTCGCCACACCCGTGTCATCGGGTCATTATCGAGTTGGGGACCGATGTCCGCGCACATCCACTGATGGTGGCTGCGATCGATTTATTTCCGGCAGTCGCGCTTTGACGCAATCGATGCAGCATTCAGGCCAAGGTGAGGGCGACGCAAGGAGTGACAATAGCCAAGCTGAGCCGAGCCGAGCCGGCCGCACTGACATCACCGTAAAACTGCACATGCGCACATTGACCCGCGTTGGATCTTTCATGGCCATCGGGCTGTTGCTAACCCTGTCAATCGCCAAGGCCGAATCGGACACGCTGTGCAAGCCCGACGAGGCTGTGGTGTTCAACTGCTTCACAGGAAAAAGACGGTGTCGTTGTGCGCCGCGCCAACAGCGATGGCGCCAAGCGCCTTGACCTATCGGTATGGCACCGCCCAGAAGGTGGAAAACGAGTACGTCGCCACGGCGAGCAATGGACACACCTTTGGCGCTTCCGTTGCGCCGGCGGCGCCGCGGGCCTGGGTGAGTCAGGTCTGGTTCGACCGGTCGGACTATCGGTATGTGATGACCGAGTGCGTGGGTGGGGACTGTCCCTATCCTGCGGGATTGGCCGTGTTTCGTCGGGAGCTTCTTGCGATGAAGGCCGCTTGCCAGCGTCCGGAAGGGGTCCGATTGCCGGCGTTTTCCCGCGATCTCATCCAGTTCGGATCCGACACGACCGATAGCCATTCAAACACCTCCCTGATCCGAATCGAGGATATCGACAACGGGGCTTACGATCTCTACAAGCAGGCGCGTTGATGCACGTTGCACCGTTCCCTCCGAATGAAGGCCCATTCAATCCATGAAGACGATTGCAGATCTACGCGCCGCGCTGATTGCCGCCCAGAAGCTGACGGGGCAGTCCTCCTTTGACCGTCGAGCGCCGGCCTCCAAAGCGATTCCTCCGCTACTGGCCGCCAAGGCGGAGATCAGTCGCTTCATTGCAGAGCACGGCGACAGCGCGGAGGCCTGGCGTCTGCTCAGCCAGGCGCAGGAATGCCTGTTGGGCTATGCAACTGCGCGAGAGAGCTTTGAGAAGGCACTCTCGCTGTCCCCGCAGCGCAGTCCGAAGGATCTGAAGCATCTGGTGCTCTTGCGCGAGTATGAAAGCAAGTGGAAGGACCTTCCGCTCACGCCGGACGAACTGCAGCGCCTGGGGCGCCATCTCAGCGATGTGCTGGCGACACAGGCATGCGACCACACAGCCCGGCTCACCAAGGCGTGGCTGGCAGAGTTCTCACCGGGAAAGCAGGATCAAAAGCTGAAAGCGCTCCGCCATTGGGGTGGGTACTGCGACTGCGAGGTGCTCGGCAATGCGGTGCAGGGCACTGCGTGAGCCGGTCCATTGACAGCATCGGCTTAAGGACACGCAGTTCCAGATGGAAGAGGTGCATTGTCGCTGAGTGGCGCGCGGCGTCTTCAGCCGTAGATGTAGCTTTGCAACTGCGCAATCGTCATCTCATCGTCCGCGATGATGTCGTTCATCAAGTCGCGGATGGACAGCATGCCGATGACCTGATCGCCTTCCATCACGGGCAGGTGGCGGATCTTGCGCTGGCTCATCAGGCTCATGCAGTCCCGCATCTCGGTGGTGGGTTTGACGACCAGTACATTGGGCGTCATCACCTCGCTCACCAGCGTATGGCGCGAATCCCGGCCCTGCAGGGCGATCTTGCGGGTGTAGTCGCGTTCGGAAAAGATGCCCAGCAGCCGGTCGTTTTCCATCACCAGCAGCGCACCGACATCATGCTCGGCCAGCAGGTGCAGCGCATCAAACACCGTTGCTTCTGGCGAGATGCGCCAGACGCTGGGGCCGCGGTTCTTCAGCAGTTCGGACACCGGTTTCATGGATCCTCCTGACCTGTCGACCAAGCAATGCCGCCCCGGCGTTGGTCGTCGGGACCCGTGCACCCGAGGCCTGGCCTCAGGTCCATTCACAATGGCGCCGCATCAGCACCACGTCAGCGCCCTCACAATGACGAGCGTTCCGCACTGGTTGCCAACATAAGCGCAGTGCTCAAGGAGCGCAAGACCCCGCGCAAGGTTTCACAGGCTTCGTCAGCGCCACCGCATCATCTCTTGACCCACCATTCGCGGCTCAGCAGCTCAGCAGCTCAGCAGCTCAGCGGCTCAGCGACTCAGTGGCCTCCGCATTCGCAAGACCCGTCCCCACAATGACGGACGCCAAGCACGCGCTGCCGCCTCTTGCCCGCGTTGCTTCCAGGTCGGACACTCAGGGCGAACTCGGGGCTGAACTCAGGCCGGATGCGTCAGATCGCGCAGATGCGTCGGGCCGGCGCGGCGTTCGATTTCAGCCAGCAACTCCCGACCCCATCCCAGCGCAAACAGTGCTTCGCCCACCACGAACATCGGTCCGACCAGCAGGCCGATGAGGTCATCGACGAATGCCGGCTTGCGACCTTCGTAGTAGTGACCGACGAACTGGATGATCCAGCCCACGACGAAACTGCCCAGCCCCCAGGCCAGCCAACTGGCCGTGGTGCCTGCGGCCAGCGGATGGGCCAGCGCCATCAGGATGGCGTTGACAAGGGCGGTGGCCAGGCCCAGCACCAGATTGCCGCGGGTCAGGTACCAGAGCGTGGCGGCGACCCAGGCCAGCCAGCCCAGCGTCACCGTGTAATCGCCGACGTGGAATTCACCGCGTGCCAGCAGCACGCCCACCGCAAACACGATCAGCGGGATGCCGACGAAGTGGGTGGCGATGTTGCGGCGGTCGCGGTGATAGGCCGCGTACTGGGCCATCAGGTCAGTGGCTTGACGAGCCATGGCATGTCTCCAGATTTGCGTTTGAACAATGCTAGTGCGACTCCGCCCGGAATGGCCATCAAAATGCAGAAATTCGAACTCTCGGTTTTCCCTATGCCGTGCCACTTGCGTGACAGAAGTCCCCGTCCGGGCCATCGATCGGCCGCCGCGGCCGTTTTTATCGGACTTCTGGCGGGTCTGGCTGCCTGCTCGACGCCCCCGCCCACGCCGCCCGCTCCACCCACCTCGCCCGCCCCACTGACGCCACCCGCACCTCCCAGGGCCCCATCCGCGCAAGTGGCCCCGGCCGTCTCCGCTGCGCCAGCGGCGCCCGTATCGGCCGGGCCGGCATTGCCACCGGCACCCGCAGCCCCTTCGCCCGCCGCCACAACGGCGAAAGCGGCCGCCTCGGCGGCCTGCGGACAGTGGCTGCGCCTGCAACAAGCGGGGGAGGGCCGACTCTACGGACTGGATGGGGCGCAGACGACGCTGCGCATCCTGGTTTACCGAGGCGGTCGCCTGGCGTCGCTGGGGCACAACCACGTGATTGCTGCAGAGCAGCATGCCGTGGGCCAGATCTATCTGCCCAAGGACGGCTTGGCCAATGCGGGCGCGGAGCTGGGCTTCCGTCTGGATCAATTGGTGCTGGATGCGCCGGCGTGGCGCACGGCGATGGGGGGCGACTTTGCCAAGATATTGTCGGAAGCGGACATTGCCGGCACCCGCGCCAACATGCTCAAGGCATTGGACGCGGCGCAGTTTCCGGTGGTCACGGCGGTGACGCGTACGGTGGAAGGCGGCTGGCCGCGACCGGTCTTGAAGCTGGACATCACCCTGCACGGACAGACGCGCACTTTGGACCTTCCCGTCGAATCCTCCAGACCGGAGGGGGATCAACCGTTGAGGGCACGGGGCCGTCTGGTGCTGCGACAGACGGACTTTGGAATCCAGCCATTCACGGTGCTGGGCGGACTTTTAGCCATTCAGGATCCCCTGGTGGTGGAACTCGATTTAACGGCTCGTCCCGCTGCGAGCTGTCAGCCGATGCCGTCTGCTTGACGCGGGAACGGGTGGGCGATCGAAGCCGTCGATCTTGTTGCCTGCCAGGGCCGAGCATTGGAGGGGTGCTGAGTACTTCCGAGGTTGCTTGGTCTTGATGGGGGCCTGTCGTGTTGACGGCCTGTGCGCATGGCTAAGGTGGCTGTCTGGCATGGGCGCTGGGCTTGCTTCGTGATCAACCGCAGCGTCACTTCGCGAGGCCTTTTGGTCTTGATGGGGATGATGGCGCTCGATGTGGGTGCTGCGCCCCAGGCTGACATCGGTGGCGTGATGCAGCAGTTTGATCGGGCTCAATGTGGGTTTAGCGCGCCTGGTTGAAGTCCTCGGTGGCGGAATGGGCAGGGCCGGGTGCCTTTTGCGGAAGTCAAGGAGGAGGAGCCGAAGGCGACGGGGGACATGGAGCAAAAGGTGCCCGGCCCTGCCCATTCCGTGGCAGTACTCGAATGCAGAGGCCTCACCGCTGCGACCCTGACCCCGACCCCGAATGCGTCCCCGCTCAGCGCTGCAATTCCAGGCTCATCAAATCCTTCGCCACATACCGTCCGTCACTGAGCCGCAGCGCCCTGGGCAGATGCCCATACCGGGTGAAGCCGAAGCTCCGATAGAGGGCCATGGCTGGCGCATTCCCCGCGCTCACGCTCAGCGTCACGATTTCGAGCAGCGGCTCCCGACGCAGCAGCGTCAGTGCGTGCCCCATGAGCGCTCTCCCCACCCCGCGTCCCTGATGGGCGTCGGCCACCATCATCCCCACCAGATGCGCCACATGCCGCACCTTCAGCCGGCCTTCATGCTCGCAGGTGAGGACGCCGACCAGTTCGTCACCGATCCACGCCCCCAGCGTGAACAGCGCCCGCCCGCCGGCCTGGGGATGCAGCCGATGTCGGTAGCTGGATGCTTCACGGGGAAGCTCCGACGCGGCATCCGAGGTGAAGGCCGCTTCATGGGCGGACAACATCGCGTCCCGCAGCGACTTGTAGGCCGTTAAATCAGACTCGGTCAGCAACCGCAGGGTCAGACTGACGGGGGACGCATCACGGGGCGGGGTGAGGGCGCTCAAGCTGACTCCGGTCATTGATGTTGGCAAAGGCGTGGTCGTCCTGCGGCCGGTCGAACGGGACCTCGGCCAATGGCAGCGTGCGCAGCCAAGCTTCGACCCGTCGCTCGCCGCGTGCCAGAGCGTCCGACAACGCCGGCAGATGCCGAGTATGGATCAAGCTGGCCAGCGGCTGACTCCGCAGCGGCGCCCCAGGCGCTTCGCGCCCCCAGGCCATGGCGCTGTCCGAGGAAGTGTCTCGCGCTCCGCCCGAAGCAGGGCTTCCACTCAAAGCGTGGCCGCCCCAAGCGCCACTCCCCAGCATCGCGCTGCTGCCGACCCCCAGCGCCGCAGCCAGCCGCTGCAACAGATCCACCGGAAGCCAGGGACTGTCGCCACTCACGCACAGCACCCACTCATCGCCCCCCACAGCCGCCGTGCCACCGGCGTGCGCCTGTGAAGTCCGCAGAAACGTCATCCCCGCCAGCAGCCCCGCCAGCGGTCCCTGAAAGTCAGAGAGGCTGTCCGCCAGCACCGGATACCCCAAGCGCTCATACACCGCCTGATGCCGATTCGCGCTGATCACCACCCGACCCTGCACCTGCGGCGCAATGCGCTCCAGCACATGGTGCACCAGCGGCCGCCCCTGGAAGAGCTCCAGCGGCTTGTCCACCCCGCCCATCCGGCTGCCGCGTCCGCCGCACAGCACCAGCGCGGTGACCCGCATCGCCCGGACCCCACCAGGGCCAGCACCGCTCGACACGCTCTTGCTGTCTGCGTCCCCCGACCCACCCGGTGTCCCCGGCCCCATCGCCGCCATCACCCGCCGATGTAATGCATTTCCACCCGCCGCGCCCCGCCCGACTCACCCGGCGGCAGCGACGCCCGCAGCTCCGAATACCGGTCCGACCGACGCCCCCACAAGGCCCCCACCGCCGCGCTGATTTCCGCATCACTGCGCGCCGGCAACTCGCCCTGACCCCGCAGCAGCGCCCGCAGATCGTGCCCCTGCGAGGCAAACAGACAGGTGTAGAGCTGCCCCTCGGTCGACAGCCGCGCCCGGTTGCAGTCTCCGCAGAACGCCTGGGTCACGCTGGAGATCAGCCCGATCTCGCCACTGCCGTCGGCATAACCCCAGCGCGTGGCCGTCTCGCCTTCCGCCGTCGGGGCCAGCGGCACCAGATCCACCTCGGACCGCAAGCGCGCCAGCACCTCGGAAGACGGCAGCACCTCGTCCATGTTCCAGCCGTTGCTCATGCCCACGTCCATGAACTCGATGAAGCGCAGCGTCACCCCGGTACCCCGGAAGTGCCGCGCCATCGGCAGGATCTGGTCGTCATTCGTGCCGCGCTTGACCACCATGTTCACCTTCACCGGCGCCAGCCCCACCGCCAGGGCCGTGTCGATGCCATGCAGCACATCGGCCACCGGGAAGTCCACATCGTTCATCCGCCGGAAGATCGCGTCGTCCAGCGCATCCAGGCTCACGGTCACCCGCTGCAGCCCGGCATCCTTCAGGGCCTGCGCCTTGCGGGCGAGCAGCGATCCATTGGTGGTCAGCGTGAGGTCCAGCGGCTGGCCTTGCGGCGTGCGCAATTGGGCCAACTGGCCGATCAACGCCTCGATGTTGCGCCGCAGCAGCGGCTCGCCGCCGGTGATGCGCAGCTTCTGTACCCCCAGCCCGGCAAACACCCCGGCCAACCGGGTGATCTCCTCGAAGCTCAGCAACTCTCGGTGAGGGAGAAACTGGTAGTGCTTGTCGAAGACCTCCTTGGGCATGCAGTAGCTGCAGCGGAAGTTGCAGCGGTCCGTGACCGAGATGCGCAGATCACGCAGCGGCCGGCCGCGCGCGTCCAGCGGGCTCTGGCCGGCAGGGGAAGGGGCGGGAAGGGGGGACGGAATGGCGGGAATGCGTCCCGCCTGTCTCAGATCCAGCAATGGAATGACGGCGTCGGTCATGGCCGGATTGTGCCGTTCCTGGAGCAACCTCATGGCGCCGGGGGCTGCCCGACAATCCCATGACTCTCGTCACCCTGTAGGACTTGTCACTTGCGCGACGCGCAGAAGGTCGATTGAATGCCGACCATGACGTTCGCTTCCACGCCTGTCCTGCATGCCGACCTCGCCAGCTTTGTCTCGTTCGGTGAAGCGCTGACGGACATGCGCCGGGTCGGCCCTACCGAGTGGCGCAGCCATTGCGGTGGGTCGCCGTGGAAGGTGGCGATCGCCGCGTCCCGCCTGGGCCAGCTCAGCGCCTTTGCCGGCGGCATCAGCAAGGACGCCTTCGGCCAGGAGCTGTGGCAGCGCAGCGTGGACGCCTCGCTGGACCTGCGTTTCATCCAGCAGTTTGCCCGCTCCCCGCTACTGTCCTTCCTGCACGAGCCGGTGCCGCCGTCCTTCCTGTATGTGGGGGACGACAGCGCCGACCTGCATTTCCGGCCCCATGCCTTGCCAGCGGGATGGCGACATGCGCTGCGCTGGGCGCATTTCGGCTCCATCAGTTTGACGCGCGAGCCGCTGGCCGCCCGCCTGGTGGCGCTGGCCGAATCGCTCAAGGACGAAGGCGCGCGGATCAGCTACGACCCCCACTACCGGCTCAGCATGGACTCCCGCTACGACCGCACGCTGGAGCGGATGTGCCGCATCGCTGACGTCATCCGGGTGTCGGAAGATGATCTGTGCGGCCTGTTCCGCTGCCGGGACTATCACCTCGGCCTGGGCCAGCTGGCCGCGTGGAATCCCAAGGCCATCGTGCTGCTGACCTTGCGGGACCGCGGCGCGCAGCTCTTCCACCCCAAAGGCGACGTCAGTGTCTGCGGCTCCACGCTGGAAGCGGTCACCGACCCCTTCCACCGCCTGGATGTGGCCGATGCGACCACGGCCGGCCTGCTATTCAGCCTGATCCGCTCGCCCGACGGCAGCCCGGACGACCACCTGCGCTGGGCGGTGGCAGCCGGCGCCGCCGCGGCGGACGAGCATGGCGTGCACGGCCTGACCCACCGACGCGTGGAGGCGCTGGCGCTGCAGATTCAGGTTGCCCCCGCAGAACTGGCCTGACCGGCGCCCCCGGTCATCTCCGTAGATACCCTGAGTTTTTCGGCTTGCAGAGCGGGACCGTCCGTCCTATGCTCTACCGACCGGTCGGTCAATCAACTGAACCCGGTGAATCAAGCCCCTGGCTGGATTCATCACGAGGCAGCCGAGGAGACAAACCCGATATGACAACCGACACGCGTTCTGCAAGCCAAGGGACCGGAGACGCGCCAGCTTCCACGCATGGCGCCGATCCGGTCCTGCTGGTGTCCACCGAAGGCGCGGTGCGGGTGCTGACGCTCAACCGTCCGCAAGCGCTCAATGCCTTCACCACCGCGATGCTCGGCCAGTTGCGCCATGCGCTGGAAGACGCCGCGCAGGACCCTGCCGTGCGGGCGGTGCTGATCACCGGTGCCGGCCGTGCCTTCTGCGCCGGCCAGGATCTGAACGACCCCTCCATCAAGCCCGAATTCGCCGAACCCGAGGCGTCCGATGCCGCCGCCCATGCTGCGAGCACTGCAGAAGCCGCGGGCGGGCAGGCCCACCGCCGCCCCAAGCCCAAGGACATTGGCCACCTGCTGGACCATTACTACATCCCCTTGGTCCTGCGCCTTCGAACCATGCCGGTGCCCACCTTGTGCGCCGTCAATGGCGTGGCGGCCGGTGCGGGCGCGAATTTCGCGCTGGGCTGTGACCTGGTCATCGCCGGTCGTTCAGCCTCCTTCATCCAGGCCTTCTCCCGCATCGGCCTCGTGCCGGACTGCGGTGGCACCTGGCTGCTGACCCGCCTGGTGGGCCGTGCCCGGGCGCTGCAACTCACGCTGCTGGGCGAGAAGCTGCCGGCCGAGCAGGCCCAGCAATGGGGCCTGATTGCCAAATGCGTGGCGGACGAGGAACTGGCCAGCGTCGCCATGGCCACCGCCCAGCAACTGGCCGGCATGCCGACCAAGGCCCTGATGCAGACCCGCGCCGCCCTGGACGACGCCATGGACCTTGGCCTGGAAGACGCACTGCGCATGGAAGCGCGGCTGCAGAGCCAGCTCGGCTACGCGCACGACTACCTGGAAGGCGCCGCCGCCTTCCTCGACAAGCGCGCCCCGCACTTCAAGGACCGCTGATGGCTCAGCTCCCTCAGGAAGCGGCACGCCAGGTGTCCCGCCAGACATTGGCCGAAGCCGTGCGCGACACGATGTTCGCCAACGACCGCGCCTCGCGGGGCCTGGGCATCGAGATCGTGGCCATCGCCCCTGGAACGGCCACGCTTCGCATGACGGTGCGTGCCGACATGCTCAACGGATTCGACATCTGCCACGGCGGTTTTGTGACCACCCTGGCGGATTCCACCTTCGCCTTCGCCTGCAACTCGCACAACGAGATGACGGTGGCCTCGGGCTTCGCGATCGACATCGTCGCGCCGTCCCGGTTGGGCGATGTACTGACCGCGGTCGCCGCCGAAACCTCGCTGGCGGGCCGGACCGGGGTCTACGACATCACCATCACCAACCAGCGCGACGAATTGATCGCCGTCTTCCGTGGCCGCTCCTATCGCATCAAGGGCAAGCCCGTGGTGCCGGGACTGGTGGCGGAAGCGTCCGGAGACGAAGCCCCATGCCGGTGAAGCACCCCACCCCAGACGACCTGGAGCCGATCGAGCGGGCCAGCCAGGATGAACTGCGTGCGCTGCAACTGCGGCGCCTGCGCGAGACCCTGACCCGCGCCTACGAGCATGTGCCGCATTACCGGCAAGCTTTTGACGCCAAAGGCATTCACCCGAACGACCTGAAGGACCTGTCCGACCTGCGGCATTTCCCGTTCACCACCAAGCAGGACCTGCGGGACCATTACCCGTTTGGCCTCTTTGCCGTGCCGCGGCAGGAGGTGGTGCGCATCCATGCGTCCTCCGGCACGACCGGCAAGCCGACGGTCGTGGGCTACACCCGTCGCGACATCGACACCTGGGCCGACCTGGTCGCCCGCTCGCTGCGCGCCGCCGGCACCCGCGCCGGAGACATCGTGCATGTGGCCTACGGCTATGGCCTGTTCACCGGCGGCCTGGGCGCGCACTACGGCGCCGAGCGGCTGGGCTGCACGGTCATTCCGATGTCCGGCGGCCAGACCGAAAAGCAGGTGCAGCTGATCCGCGATTTCCAGCCCGACGTCATCATGGTCACGCCCAGCTACATGCAGGTGATCATCGAGGAATTCGCCCGCCAGGGCCTGGATGCGCGGGACAGCTCGATCCAGGTTGGCATCTTCGGCGCCGAGCCCTGGACCGAAGCGATGCGCCGCGAGATCGAGACGCGCGGCGGCCTGGATGCGGTGGACATCTACGGCCTCTCCGAGGTGATGGGCCCGGGCGTGGCCAGCGAATGCATCGAAAGCAAGGACGGCCCGGTGATCTGGGAAGACCATTTCTATCCCGAGATCATCGACCCGGACACCGGCGAGGTGCTGCCCGAAGGCTCGGAAGGGGAACTGGTGTTCACCTCGCTGACCAAGGAAGCGCTGCCGGTCATCCGCTACCGCACCCGCGACCTCACCCGGCTGCTGCCGCCCACCTCGCGCAGCATGCGCCGCATGGGCAAGATCGTGGGCCGCAGCGACGACATGCTGATCATCCGCGGCGTGAACCTGTTTCCAACGCAGATCGAGGAACTGGTGCTGGCCCAGGAAGGACTGTCGGGTCAGTACCAGCTGGTGGTGTCGCGGGAAGGCTCGCTGGACGAAGTGGAAGTGCGCTGCGAGCTCTCCACCACTGCGGCGGGCATCGACCCGCAGGCGGTGTCGCGGGCGCTGCAGCACCGCATCAAGACCTTGGTCGGCGTGTCCACCCGTGTGACGGTGGGCGCGCCGGATTCGATCGAACGCACCCTGGTGGGCAAGGCCCGCCGTGTGGTGGACAAGCGTCCGCGCGGCTGACGGCGCGACACAGGTTGAGGAGAGAGCGATGTATACCCAGGCCATGAGCATCGGACCGCAGGATGAAGCCCGCCGGCTGCAGACTGCGGAGGACCAGGCGCGCAATGCCGCCTTCGAGCAGCGCATCGATGACGGCGACTTCATCGAAGCCAAGGACTGGATGCCGGACCACTACCGCAAGACGCTGGTGCGTCAGATCAGCCAGCATGCGCATTCCGAAATCGTCGGCATGCTGCCCGAGGGCAACTGGATCACCCGTGCGCCGACGCTCAAGCGCAAGGCCATCCTGCTGGCCAAGGTGCAGGACGAAGGCGGCCACGGGCTGTATCTCTACTCCGCCGCCGAAACGCTGGGCACCAGCCGCGACCAGATGCTGGACGCGCTGCACACCGGCAAGGCCAAGTACAGCTCCATCTTCAACTACCCCACGCTCACCTGGGCCGACATCGGCGTCATCGGCTGGCTGGTGGACGGCGCGGCCATCATGAACCAGGTGCCGCTGTGCCGCTGCTCCTATGGGCCCTATGCCCGCGCCATGATCCGCATCTGCCGCGAGGAAAGCTTCCACCAGCGCCAGGGCTACGAGAGCCTGCTGACCATGATGCGCGACGGCACCGACGCCCAGAAGGCCATGGTGCAGGACGCGGTCAACCGCTGGTGGTGGCCGTCGCTGATGATGTTCGGGCCGGCGGACAAGGACTCGCCCAACTCCGAGCAATCGATGCGCTGGGGCATCAAGCGGCTGAGCAATGACGAGCTGCGCCAGAAGTTCGTCGACGCCACCGTGCCGCAGGCCGACATCCTCGGCGTGACGCTGCCCGATCCGCAACTGGCCTGGAATGCCGAGCGCGAGCACTACGACTTCGGCCCCATCGACTGGACCGAATTCTGGCGCGTGGTCGGCGGCGACGGCCCCTGCAACCGTGAGCGTCTGAATGCCCGGGTCAAGGCCTGGGACGAGGGCGCCTGGGTGCGCGAAGCCGCCCTGGCCCATGCCCGCAAGCGCGCCACGCAGGCAGCCGCGGCCTGACGACGAACGCGGCCTCCCTCTTCACCTCCGGAACCTCATCATGAGCCTCAACCAACAGACCGGCGCCCAGGAATGGCCGCTGTGGGAAGTGTTTGTCCGCAGCAAGGCGGGCCTGGACCACAAGCACTGCGGCAGCCTGCATGCGCCCGATTCGGCCATGGCGCTGCAGATGGCGCGCGATGTCTACACCCGCCGCCAGGAAGGCGTGAGCATCTGGGTGGTGCCGTCGTCCGCCATCGTGGCGTCCGACCCCGGGGAGAAGTCGATGTACTTCGATCCGATGGAGGACAAGGTCTACCGCCATCCCACCTTCTACGAGTTGCCCAAGGAACTCGACCACATGTGACGGCCTGAGGCCGCACCCAGAACGCCAGAAGTCATGAATGCCGAGGTGAAGATGCTTGCTCCCGTGGTGACGGATGCCGGTGCGCAGTATGTGCTGCGCATCGGGGACGCCTGTCTGGTGCTGTCGCACCGGCTGTCGGAATGGTGTGGCCACGCGCCGATGCTGGAAGAGGACCTGGCGCTGGGCAACATCGCGCTGGACCTGCTGGGCCAGGCCCGTGCGCTGCTGACCCGGGCGGGGCAGTTGCAGGCCGCGTCTGAAGCGCAGGCCCCAGGGCACCGCCAGGCGGCGGATGAAGACCAACTGGCCTACCTGCGGGAAGAGCGCCACTTCCTCAACCCGGTGCTGATGGAGCTGCCGCGCGGCGACTTTGCCTTCACCCAGCTGCGCAACCTGATGGCCGCCTGCTGGCTGCTGTCGCTGTGGGACCGGCTGCGCGACTCCAGCGATGCGGAAGTCGCCGCCATCGCCGCCAAGGCGGTCAAGGAAGTGCAATACCACCAGCAGCATGCAGCCGACTGGGTGGTGCGACTGGGCGACGGCACCGAGGAATCGACCCGCCGGATGCAGGCGGCGCTGACCCAGCTGTGGCCGTATGTCGGCGAGCTGTTCGCCTCGGATGCGGTGGATGCCGCTGCGGTGGCGTCGGGCTTGGGCCCCGCCTGGTCCGAGCTGCGGGACGACTGGGACGCCGCCATGGCCGCCGTGCTGGCCGACGCCGGACTGCCGCGCCCGCAGGACACGCCCCATGTCTACGCCGGTCGTCAGGGCGTGCACAGCGAGCACATGGGCCACATGCTGGCCACCATGCAGCATCTGCAGCGCACTTATCCCGGCGGCGTGTGGTGAACGCGATGCAGGCGCACGACCAGGGCTGTGGCCGCCTCTCCGCGGCGTGGGAGGTGCTGGCCCAGGTGCCGGACCCGGAAGTGCCCGCCATCTCGCTGGTGGAGCTGGGCATCGTGCGTGATCTGCTCGAGACTGCCGATGGTGTGGAGGTGGTGCTGACGCCGACCTACTCCGGCTGCCCGGCCACTGAAGCCATCGAGCAGCAGGTGCGCGAGTCGCTGTCGCGCTTTGGCACGGTGACGGTGACCCTGCGCCGCGCACCTGCCTGGACCACGGACTGGATCACCCCGGAAGGCCGCGAGAAGCTGCGGGCGTACGGCATCGCACCGCCCGGACGTGTGCACCGCGAAGGCGGGGAAGCCGGGGATGGGGTCCAGGCCGTCCCCATCCGCCTGGTGCGTCGCCCGAGCGCGGCGGTGGCCGACCCGGTCGCCTGCCCGCGCTGCGGCAGTGCCCACACCGAGCGCCTCTCCGCCTTTGGCAGCACCGCCTGCAAGTCCCTCTACCGCTGTCTCGCCTGCCGCGAGCCCTTCGAATTCTTCAAGCCGCTGTAGCCCTGTCCATCATGAGCCTGCACTTCCACCCCCTGCGCCTGCGCGCCAAGCACCAGGACACCGACGATGCGGTGGTGCTGTCCTTCGAGGTGCCCGAGTCCCTGCGCGACACCTTCCGCTTCACCCAGGGCCAGTACCTGACCCTGCGCAGTGAGGTGGACGGGCAGGACCTGCGCCGCTCCTACTCCATCTGCGCCGGTGTGGACGATGGGGAGCTGCGGGTGGGCGTGCGGCATGTCGCCGGCGGGGCTTTCTCCAGCTGGGTGCATGACCGGCTGCAGCCCGGCGACACCGTGCAGGTGTTCCCGCCGCAGGGCCGTTTCTTCGTGCCGGTGGACCCGTCGCTGCAGCGTCACTACCTGGGCATTGCGGCGGGCTCCGGCATCACGCCCATCCTGTCCATCATGAAAACGGTGCTGGCCCAGGAGCCGCACAGCCGCTTCACCCTGATCTATGGCAACCGCCGCCCGGCCAGCGCCATGTTCAAGGAAGAACTGGAAGACCTGAAGAACCGCTACCTGACCCGCGTGTCGCTGCACCATGTGTTCTCCCGCGAGCATGTGGATTCGCCGCTGATGCAGGGCCGGCTGGACCAGGCCAAGCTGGCCGACTTCCTGCGCGGCCCGGTGCCGGCTGCCGGCATTGACCAGGTCTTCATCTGCGGCCCGTTCGAGATGAACGAGCAGGCGGAGGCCGCGCTGCGCGAGGCGGGTGTGCCGGAAGCGCGCATCCACATTGAACGCTTCGGCACCCCCGAGATGCAGCAGGGCCGGCCCGCGCCCCACGCGGTGCTGGAGCAGGATGCGGAAGCGGCCCGGGTGGTGGTCATCCGCGACGGTGTCTCCCGCGAGATCGACTTCCGCCGCAGCGACCCCAGCCTGCTGGATGCCGCCGCCCGCGCTGGCATGGACGTGCCGTATTCCTGCAAGTCCGGCGTCTGCTCCACCTGCCGCTGCAAGCTGCTGGAAGGCGAAGTGCGCATGGTCAAGAACTTCGCCCTGGAGAAGCACGAGGTGGCCGCCGGTTTCATCCTCAGCTGCCAGGCCCATGCGCTGACGCCGCGGGTGGTGATCTCCTTTGATGAGCGCTGAACCGGCGCCGCGCGCGCTGCTAGGCTTGCGGACTTTCTGAACTCAAAGCACCACGATGGCCCGCGGACGCGCCCCCGGATTTGATGCCAGCCGCGAGGAGATCCTCGCCCAGGCTGCACGGCTGTTTGCCACCCACGGCTTTGCCGCCACCTCGATGAACCAGGTGGCCGAGGCCTGTGCGGTCTCCAAGCCCACGCTCTACCACTACGTGCGGGACAAGCATGAGCTGCTGGCCCTGATCTGCCAGACCCACCTGCAGCATCTGGCGGATCTGGTGGAGGAGGTCTCGTCCCGGCAGTTGTCGCCGCAGGAGCATCTGCGGGCGCTGATCCTGAGCTTCGTGCGGGCCTACGGCGAGGCCCAGTTCCAGCACCGGGTGCTGACCGAGGACATGAAGTTCCTGGACGAGGCTCACCGCGCGCCCCTGATCGAGGTGGAACGGCAGGTGGTGTCGCGGTTTGCCGAAGCGGTGGCGACCCTGCGGCCGGAGTTGCGGGACGTCCATCTGCACAAACCCTTGACCATGCTGCTGTTCGGCATGATCAACTGGACCTTCACCTGGCTGCGGCCCGACGGTGCGCTGACTTATGAGGCCATGGCGCCGATGGTGGCCGACCTGTTCTTCGGCGGCCTGGGCGCGGTGAAGGCCGAGGAAGCGGCCCAGGGCCAGGCCGCGGTCCCCCTTTCCTGACGGACCCTGATCTTTTTTCCCTTGCGTTCCCAAAACCCATTCCAAGGAGACAACATGAAACGCATCGAGAAGACCCTGCTGGCGCTGGCCGGCGCTGCCCTGCTCGGGTGGGGCGGCACGGCGCAGGCCGACATCAATGTCGGGGTGAGCGTGTCGGCCACGGGCCCGGCCGCCTCGCTCGGCATTCCGGAGAAGAACACCTTCAGCCTGATGCCCACCAGCATCGGCGGGCAGAAGGTCAACTACATCATCCTGGACGACGCGTCCGACACCACCACGGCGGTGGCCAACACCCGCAAGCTCATCACCGAGCACAAGGTGGATGTGGTGGTCGGCTCCACCGTCACGCCCAATTCGCTGGCGATGATCGATGCAGTGTCCGAAGCCCAGGTGCCGATGATCTCGATGGCCGCGTCGGCCCGCATCGTCGAGCCGATGGATGCCAAGCGCAAGTGGGTCTTCAAGACGCCGCAGAACGACATCATGATGGCCCTGGCCATTGCCAGCCACATGCAGGCGCAAGGGGTGAAGACGGTCGCCTACATCGGCTTTGCGGATGCGTATGGCGAAGGCTGGTATGGGGAATTCAACAAGGTGGCCGCCAGCAAGGGCCTGAGCGTGGTGGCCAATGAGCGCTACAACCGCACCGACACGTCAGTGACCGGGCAGGTGCTCAAGATCATGGCGGCCCGCCCGGATGCGGTGCTGGTGGGCGGCAGTGGCACGCCGGCGGCGCTGCCACAAAAGACGCTGAAGGAACGCGGCTACGCCGGCAAGTTCTATCAGACCCATGGCGTGGCCAACAACGACTTCCTGCGTATCGGCGGCAAGGACGTGGAAGGCACCTTCCTGCCGGCCGGCCCGGTGCTGGTGGTGGACCAGCTGCCGGCGGACCATCCGGCCCGCAAGAGCGCCAAGGAGTACGTGACCAAATATGAAGCCGCCTTCGGCAAAGGCAGCGTGTCCACCTTCGGCGGTCATGCCTGGGATGCGGGCCTGCTGCTGCAGGCGGCCATTCCGGTGGCCCTGAAGAAGGCGCAGCCGGGCACGCCCCAGTTCCGCGCCGCCTTGCGGGACGCGCTGGAGGGCGTCAAGGAACTGCCGGGCGCGCACGGTGTGTTCACCATGTCGCCCAACGACCATCTGGGCCTGGACCAGCGCGCCCGCGTGATGGTCAAGATCGACAACGGCACCTGGAAGTATCAGCCATGAGCATCTCTTCTCCCGTCCTGCAAAGTCTCATCGCCGGCCGCTGGGTCGGCAGCACCGCTGCACGCGGCCTGCACAGCGCGGTCAACGGCCGGCTGGTGGCCCAGACCCATGCGGAAGAGATCGACTTCGGCGAAAGCCTGGACTTCGCGCGGCGCCAGGCGCTGCCGTCGCTGCTGGCGCTGGACTATCAACAGCGGGCCGCCTTGCTCAAGGCGCTGGCCACCTACCTGATGGAGCGCAAGGAGGCCCTCTACGCCATCTCCGCGCACACCGGCGCCACGCGGGCCGATTCCTGGATCGACATCGAAGGCGGCATCGGCACCTTGTTCGCCTACGCCTCGATGGGGCGGCGCGAACTGCCCTCCAGCAATGTGGTGCATGAAGGCCCGGCCACGCCGCTGGGCAAGCAGGGCCAGTTCATGGGCACCCATGTGCTGGTGCCGCGCCGAGGTGTAGCGGTCCACATCAATGCCTTCAATTTCCCGATGTGGGGGATGCTGGAGAAGTTCGCCCCCAGCTTCGTGGCGGGCATGCCCTGCATCGTCAAGCCGGCCACGGCCACCAGCTATGTGGCCGAGGCGTGCGTGCGTTTGATCGAAGAGTCCGGCCTGCTGCCGGCCGGCGCCTTGCAGCTGGTGATCGGCGCCTCGGGGGACCTGCTGGACCGTTTGCTGGAGACCGACGTGGTGACCTTCACCGGGTCGGCGGACACGGCCGCGCAACTGCGGGTCAATGCCAACCTGGTGCGTCGCAGCGTGCCCTTCAATGCGGAAGCGGACAGCCTGAACTGCGCCATCCTGGCGCCTGACGTGCAGCCCGGCGACCCCGAGTTCGACCTCTTCGTGAAGGAGGTCCACCGCGAGATGAGCGCCAAGGCCGGCCAGAAGTGCACCGCCATCCGGCGCGCCATCGTGCCGGCGTCTCTGGTGGATGCGGTGGCCTCGGCCCTGCGCGAGCGGCTGGCCAAAACCAAGGTGGGCGACCCCGCCATCGAGGGCGTGCGCATGGGCGCCCTGGCTTCCAAGGCGCAGCAGGCCGATGTGGCCGAACGGCTGGCGCAGCTGGCGCGTGGGAACGAGATCCTCTTCGGTGAGCGCGACGGTTTTGCGCCGGTGGGCGAAGGCGTCGGCGACGGGGCCTTCTTCGCGCCGACCCTGCTGCTGTGCCGCGATGCCCTGCACAACGAGGCGGTGCACAGCGTCGAGGCCTTCGGGCCGGTGTCCACGCTGATGACCTACACCGATTTCGACGAAGCGCTGGCCCTGGCGGCCAAGGGGCGCGGCTCCCTGGTCGGCTCGGTCGTCACCCACACGCCGGCGCTGGCGGCCCAGGCCGTGCTGCATGCGGCCGCCTTCCACGGTCGCCTGCTGGTGCTGGACCGCGAAGCCGCGCCCGAATCCACCGGTCACGGCTCCCCGCTGCCGATGCTCAAGCACGGCGGCCCGGGCCGCGCCGGTGGCGGCGAAGAACTGGGGGGCATCCGTGCGGTGAAGCACTACCTGCAGCGCTGCGCGGTGCAAGGCTCGCCCACCATGCTCACCGCCATCACCGGTGAATACGTGCGGGGCGGCGCGGTGCGCGAGGAGGCGGTGCATCCGTTCCGCAAGTATTTCGAGGAGATCCAGGTCGGCGACTCCCTGCTGACCCACCGACGCACCGTGTCCGAGGCGGACATCGTGAATTTCGGCGGCATCTCCGGCGACTACTTCTACATGCACTTCGACGAGGTGGCCGCCAAGGACACGCAATTCGGCAAGCGCATCGCGCATGGCTACTTCGTGCTGTCGGCGGCGGCCGGTTTGTTCGTGTCGCCCGCGCCGGGGCCGGTGCTGGCCAACTACGGGCTGGACACGCTGCGCTTCGTCAATCCGGTGGCCATTGGCGACACCATCCAGGCGCGGCTGACCTGCAAGCGCCGCATCGACCGCGGCAACCGCCCCGACCAGCCGCCGCAAGGCGTGGTGGCCTGGGACGTGCAGGTGACCAACCAGCATGGCGAGCTGGTGGCCAGCTACGACATCCTGACCCTGGTGGCCAAACGGCCGCAGGCATGACGTGCCAGCGGGACGCGCGCAGCAGACCTAGAATCGCCAGCTCCCAAGCGATGACGCCCTGATGAACGGGCGATGACGATGACTGCTGCTGTTCGGACCGCTGCGCCCCAGGCCCCGGTCGTGATCGTGGGGGCCGGCCTGGCCGGTCTGACCGTGGCGTTGCATCTGGCGGACACCTGCCCGGTGATCGTGCTGGCCAAGCGTGAGCTCACCGAGGCGGCCACCGCCTGGGCCCAGGGCGGCATCGTCGGCGTGCTGGGCCGCGACGACAGCATCGACAGCCATGTGCGGGACACCCAGGAAGCCGGCGCCGGCCTGGTGGACGAGGCCACGGCCCGTTTTATTGCCGAGCGCAGCGCCGATGCGGTGGGCTGGCTGGTGGGGCAGGGCGTGCCCTTCACCGCCGACGAGCAGGGCCCGCTGGGCCTGCACCTGACGCGCGAAGGCGGCCATGCGGTGCGCCGCATCGCCCATGCCGCCGATGCCACCGGCAAGGCCATCCACGACGCGCTGCTGGACAAGGCGCGGGCCCATCCCAACATCGAGCTGCGCCAGCGCTGGATGGCGCTGGACCTGATCACCTCCCGCCATGTGCAGCGCGACGAGCCGTCCCGCTGCTATGGCCTGTATGCGCTGGACATGGATGCGCAGCGGGTGGAGGCGATTGCCGCCCGCGCGGTGGTCATGGCCACCGGCGGCGCCGGCAAGGTCTACCGCTACACCACCAATCCGGACACCTCCACCGGCGACGGCATCGCGATGGCCTGGCGGGCGGGCTGCCGCATCGCCAACATGGAGTTCATCCAGTTCCATCCCACCTGCCTGTATCACCCGCAGGAGCGCAGTTTCCTCATCACCGAGGCGCTGCGGGGAGAAGGCGGCCACCTGAAGCTGCCGGACGGCACCCGTTTCATGGCGTCGCACGATGCCCGCATGGAACTGGCGCCCCGCGATGTGGTGGCCCGCGCCATCGACTTCGAGATGAAGAAACACGGCCTGGACCATGTCTGGCTGGACGCCACCCATCTGGGCGAAGCCTTCCTGAAGGAGCATTTCCCGACGGTGCATGCCCGCTGCCTGGCGCTGGGCATCGACATCGCCCGCCAGCCGATCCCGGTGGTGCCGGCGGTGCACTTCACCTGCGGCGGCGTGGTGGCCGACCTGCGCGGACGGGCCGACCTGCCCGGGCTGTATGCCGTCGGCGAGACCGCCTACAGCGGCCTGCACGGGGCCAACCGCCTGGCCAGCAATTCGCTGCTGGAGTGCGTGGTGCTGGGTCGCACCTGTGCGGACGACATTTTGGGCGAAGCGCCGCTGGAGCCGGCCCCGCTGCCCGCCTGGGACGAAAGCCAGGTCGAGAATGCGGACGAGCAGGTGGTGATCTCCCACAACTGGGACGAATTGCGCCTGCTGATGTGGAACTACGTCGGCATCGTGCGCACGACCAAGCGGCTGGAGCGGGCGCTGCACCGCATCGACCTGCTGCGCGGCGAGATCGACGACTACTACGCCAACTTCCGCGTCAGCCGTGACCTGCTGGAACTGCGCAACCTGGTGGATTGCGCCGAGCTGATTGTGCGCTCGGCCCTGCTGCGGCATGAGAGCCGCGGGCTGCACTTCAGCCGCGACTACCCGCGCACCCTGCCGGCGAGCCTGCCGACGGTGCTGGTCAAGGGGACGGGTAACCGCTGAGGGCGGACGGCTACTTCTGCTTGCTCCGCAGCACGCTGCGGCCCTGCACGAACTCGAAGGCGTAGCTCACCGCTTCCTTGATGGCGGCGTCCACGTCGTGCCGTTCCTGCTCGGTGAGGTAGAACGAATAGTCCACCGCATGCCGGATGTAGCGCGGCGGCAGGCGGTTCAGCGCGACGCAGGCCACGTCGGCCATCAGTTCAGGATCGGCCTCGATGGCGGGGTAGGTGGGCGCGGTCTCCATCACCGCAGCAAACACATCCCGTTCGTGGTGGTTGTAGAGCGAGCTGAAATCCATGGCGGGTCTCGTCGATGCTGCGCCGGGGCAGCGATGCCCCCAGCATAGAGGCGGGACCGCCGGTCTGGAAAGCCCCGCCGAACGCTCGTTCGGGCGGGGTGGGGCGCGTCGGCTGAGACGTGGCGTGGCCTGGCGTGGCGCCTTGCGGTCTGATGCTTGAGGCGGACCTGCGGCTCAGGCGGCGCCGATGCCCGGCGTCATCCCGGACGCCTTGGCCTTCAGCGCCGCGGTGAAGTCCAGCATGCGGGTGATGCAGGACAGCGCCTGCCCCCGCACCGGTTCGGCCACCTGGATCTCGCCCAGGCCCCGCTCCAGGCAGTCCACCACGCCCTGCAGGCCGTTCATGGCCATCCAGGGGCAGTGCGCGCAGCTCTTGCAGGTGGCGCTGTTGCCGGCCGTCGGGGCTTCGATCAGCACCTTGTCCGGCGCCAGCTGACGCATGCGGTGCAGGATGCCGTTGTCCGTGGCCACCACGTATTCGCGGGCCTTGCCTTCCACCACGGCCTTGATCAGCGCGGAGGTGGAGCCCACCACATCCGCCTGCGCCACGACCGACGCCGGGGACTCGGGGTGGACGAGGATCAGCGCGTCCGGATGCTGCTCGCGCAGCAGCTCCAGCTCCAGCCCCTTGAATTCGTCGTGCACGATGCAGGCGCCGTTCCACATCAGCATGTCCGCGCCGGTCTGGTCCTGGATGTAGCGGCCCAGATGGCGGTCCGGGGCCCAGATGATCTTTTCGCCGCGGGCCTTGAGTTCGGAGACGATCTCCAGCGCGCAGGAGCTGGTGACCATCCAGTCCGCCCGCGCCTTCACCGCAGCGCTGGTGTTGGCATAGACCACCACGGTGCGGTCCGGATGGGCGTCGCAGAAAGCGTTGAACGCGTCCGGAGGGCAGCCCAGGTCCAGCGAGCAGGTGGCGTCCAGGTCGGGCATCAGCACCCGTTTTTCGGGGCTGAGGATCTTGGCGGTCTCGCCCATGAAGCGCACGCCGGCCACCACCAGGGTGCTGGCGGCATGGTCGCGGCCGAAGCGGGCCATCTCCAGGGAATCGGAGACGATGCCGCCGGTTTCCTGCGCCAGGTCCTGCAGGTCCCCATCCACGTAGTAATGGGCCACGAGCACGGCGCCTTTGGCGGCGAGCAGCTCCTTGGCGCGCTGCTTGAGGGACTGTCGCTGGGTGGGCGTGAGCGGTGCCGGCACCTTGGCCCAGGCCTGGGCGGTGCAGGTGGCGCCTTGGGCGTCCTGGCGGTCGAAATCGAGCAATACCTGATCCATGAGGCGGATTCTAGGGAATCCGCAGGCCCGTGACGGACTGAGGTCTTGAGGGCTTCACACTTGTTCGAAGAAACGGCTGGGCGGCATGCCGACCGTGCGCGTGACCATCGCGGAGAACGCGCTGGCGCTGGCGTAGCCCAGCTCGCTGGCGATCACCCCCATCGGCTTGCGCTGGGCGGCCAGGCGCAGGGCTTCGGCCAGCAGCGCCTGCTGGCGCCACTGCGCATAGCTGCTGCCCAGTTCCTGCCGGAACAGGCGCGAGACGGTGCGCGCGCTGGCGCCCACCAGCGCCGACCAGTCCTCCAGCGTGTCGAATCGCTGCGGATGCTCCAGCACCGCTTCGCAGAGACGGCGCAGGCGCTTGTCGGTGGGCAGGTCCACACCCAGGCGCAGGCTGCGGGCGCGGCGGATCTCGTCCAGGATCAGATGGGCCAGCCACTGCTCGCGATCGCCGATGGTGCTGTCCAGCTGCACTTCGTCCAGCGCCAGTTGCACCACCAGTTCCCGCAGCAGCGGCGAGACTTCCAGCACGCGGTTGTCCTGCCAGACAGCGTTCTGGCAGGGCGGACGGTGCAGGTAGAGGGTGCGCAGCTCGCAGCGCTCCACCGCGGTCACCGCATGTTCCACCCCAGCGGGAATCCACACGGCGCGGGACGGCGGCAGCAGGAAGGTGGCCCGTTCGGTGTTCACCCGCACCACGCCGCTGACCGAGAAGACGAACTGGCCCCAGTCGTGACGGTGGGCCTGGATGTCCATGTGGCTGCCCATGCTGCGGGACTTGGCCCGCACCGGACGCGCGTCGCTGGGGGCATAGCGGCGGGGGTCCAGCGGGGGCACGCTGGTGCGCGGCCGGGCGGTGGCGAGCGCAGAGGGAAGTGGGGTCAGTCGTGCGGCCATGGCGCGATTTCGACAGAAGTTGTCTGCCTATCGTAATTGCGCCGGCACAGGCCTGACAACATCCAGCCCATGAACACCGCCACCTTGCCGATCGGCGCCGCTCAGAGCGCCAGACGAGACATCCAGACCATCAGCCTGATCGGTCTGGCCCACGGCACCTCGCACTTCTTCCACATGCTGCTGCCGCCGCTGTTCCCCGTGTTCATGCGGGAATTCGGCCTGAGCTATTCGGAACTGGGCCTGCTGGTGACCCTCTTCTTTGTCATCAGCGGCGTGGGGCAGGCCTTGTCGGGCTTCCTGGTGGACCGCACCGGCGCGCGGCCCATCCTCTTCCTGGCGCTGGGCTGCTTTGTGCTGGCCTCGGCGGCGGCCGGCACGGCGCAAGGCTTTGCCGGGCTGGCGCTGGCCGCGGCGCTGGCGGGGCTGGGCAATTCACCCTTCCATCCTGTGGACTTCACCATCCTGAACAAGCGGGTGTCGCAGGCGCGGCTGGGGCATGCGTTTTCGGTGCATGGCATCAGCGGCAACATCGGCTGGGCGCTGGCGCCGGTGCTGCTGCTGTGGATCTACGAAGGCACCGGCGGTCAATGGCGGCTGGGCTATGCCGCAACCGCCGCCTGGGCCTTGCTGGTGATGCTGCTGCTGGCGCTCAAGCGCGACGCCATCGACGACAGCCAGGGCGAATGGACCCATCAAAAGGCCGGCGCGGCCGCGGTGCCGGATGAGCATCCGATGGCCTTCCTGCGGCTGCCGTCGGTGTGGCTGTGTTTCTCGTTTTTCTTCTTCACCACCGCGGCGCTGACCGCCATCCAGAGCTTTGCGTCTCCCGCGCTCAATGCGATGTATGGGCTGGACCTGACGGTGACCAAATGGGTGGTGACTGGCTACATGGTGGCCGGCGCGGTGGGCATGGTGCTGGGGGGCTTCCTGGTGGCGCGTTCGCAGCAGCTGGAGCGCAACATCGCATGGGCCATGACCGGCGCCGCCGTGCTGCTGGCCTTGACCGGCAGCGGCTGGTTGCCGGGCGGCCTGGCGCTGCTGGCAGCAACCTGCGCCGGTTTCGGGACTGGCCTGGCCGGTCCTTCGCGGGACATGCTGATCAAGAAGGCCGCGCCACCGGGCGCGACCGGCCGGGTCTATGGCACCGTGTATTCGGGGCTGGACACCGGTTTTGCGGTGGCGGCGCCCATCTTCGGTGCGCTGATGGATCGGCACTGGAACAATGCGGTGTTTCTGGGCGCAGCACTGGCGTTGATGGCTGGCATTGGTGCGGCCAGCCTGGTGCGCCGGGGCTGATGTGCAGGGCTTGGTGCGCCAGGCCTGACGCGTAGGGCCTGACTCATAGGGCCTGATGCGTAGAGCCTCAGGGCAGCAAGGCTTGTCCGGACCGGCGTCCCCGCTTTTTGATGCCGTTTTGACACCCTCGGGCGTAGACTCAAAACGTCCAACGGGAGCACGCCATGAACAACACCTACTGGTTTCCAGCCAAGCGGTATGGATGGGGCTGGGGTTTGCCCAGAGTCTGGCAAGGGCAGGCGACGCTGGTCGGTTTTGTCCTGCTGCTGGTGGCCGGCGGTTTTGTGTTTCCACCGCAGGATTCGCAGTGGGGCTTCCTGGCCTATGTGGCCCTGGTGAGCAGCCTGCTGCTGGGCGTGTGCTACCTCAAGGGAGAGCCGCCGCGCTGGCGCTGGGGCGACAAGGGCCCGTCGGCCTGAGCAGGTCTTTACGCCTGAATGAAGGCCAGCGAATGCCAGCGGGTGCCGCTGGTGGTCAGCACAGCGTCGCTGATCTCGTGAGCGGCCAGCGTCATCCGGTGCTGCTGCAGGGTGTGCATGACCTGCGACGGCGGATGGTTGAAGAACAACCGGCCGTCCGGGTCCCGGTGGTGCTGAAGTCGGTCGGGGGACATTTCCGGAAGCGACAGCAGCAGCACGCCTGCCGACCCGCGTGAATCGCGGGGGGTGCTTGAGTCGCTTGAGCCGCTTGATCCGTCCTGGCCCTGCGCGGTCGGCTTGAGCAGCGCTGCCAATCCTGCGAGCGCTTCGACCAGATCCTCTGGCCCGATGTGCATCAGGACTGCGCTGCACACCACGCCATCAAAACCTTGCGGATGCAGATCCTCGAAAGGCCGATGCAGGGCAGGCAAGCCTGCATCACGGATGCAGCCCTCCAATTCGGGATGGGTCGCCAGCGCCAGGGCGCGCATCGGCGCATTGCGTTCAACACCGAAGGCCTGGATGCCCAAGGCGCGCAGGGCCGCCGTGTCCCGGCCGCTGCCGGCGCCAACATCCAGCACCACGTCACCGGGACGGAAGAAGCGCTCCGCCAGCGCCATCATGGCGCTGCGCGGTGCTTCGGGATGGGTCCGCAGGCGCTGCGCGTAGGTGTCGTAGAAGGCGTGGGTCAGGTCGTCCATGCGCGCAAACGGGTGAAGCACAAAGCGGTCAAGCCCCGAGCATCGAAGCACAAATCGATGACGCACTGAGCAGTGACGCACCGAGCATCGATGCTGCGACCTTCAGTGCGTTGGCAACTGATAGCGGAATTCGTAGAAGTGATGGCCATCCTTGATCTCGATGCTGAGCTCCCCGCTGATGCCGGCAAGTTCGTCCGTGCCGGAGTCAGGCACGACGCGGATGGTGAGCGTCTGCTTGCCGCGGTTCATCTCACCCATGTGCATCAGCGCAAAGCTGCCCTTGCGGCCCGCGAGGCTGCCTTCCACCCGCTCCATGGCGACATAGCCGGCGGAGTCTGGAATGTCCGTTCGGACGCCAAGCATCTCCCCCAGACTCACCGCGTCCAGGCCGCCATGAAACTGCTTGCGCAGGGACATGCGGCCCAGCTTGGCCGCCTCAGTTCCTGGGGCTGCGGGAGCCTGGGTGAGTTGGACGTCGAAGCTGCCTTTGGCGATGGATGCAGTCATGATGGGCGGGGACCTCGGTGTGGGGGCCCGCCAAGCATAATGCAACCACTGTATGCCAATACAGTATTTCTAGGGGGATGCGAATCCGCACTCGGATCGCATCCGCCCAGCTTAAAAGCTGAGCTGTTCCCCCGGCTGCATCACCCGAACGAGCGTCCGCGTCTTGCCCAGCGCCTTCATGAACGCTTCCGGCGTTCCCGGCAACTGCGGGTTGGTGCCGTAGTGCATCGGAATCACCGTCTTGGGCTGGATGAAGTCGCGTGTGACCATGGCCGCATCCGCCGGGTTCATCACGAACTGGCCCCCGCCGATGGGCATGAGCACCAGGTCGGGCTTGTACATCTGCGCAATCAGCTTCATGTCGCCGAAGACGCCGGTGTCGCCCATGTGCCAGATCTTGAAGCCGTTCTCGAACTCGATGATGAAGCCGCCGGGCTCACCGCCCACATGCACTTCGTCCTTGCTGGTGCCTGGGTTCTTCCACAGGTACTCGCTGCTGTGCTCGGCCTGCACCAGCGTGACCTTGATGCCGTCCCCCAGCGGAGACAGTGAGCCGCTCTTGTTGATGCGCTGCGCCTTGGGCGCCACCTCCAGCGCCATCAGGGTCTGGGCCAGTCCTGCGGGCGCGATCAAGGGGGCGTCATTCATCTTCGCCAGCGCCGGCGCATCGGCCACATGGTCGTTGTGACCGTGGGTCACCAGCACCAGGTCCACCTTGCCCAGCGCGTCGAGTTGCTTGAATTCGGGCGGGGTCTTGGGATTGGTCGTGAGCCAGGGATCGATCACGATCACCTTGCCGCCCGGGCTGGTGAACTTGAAGGCCGCCTGGCCGAGCCACTGCACCTGGACCTTGCCCTGCACCTTCCCAGCCTGGCGCTCCGGGGTCGGGTCTTGAACCCGGTCCGTGGACGGGCTCTGCGCCCAGGCGGGAGCGCTCATGAACAGGGCAGCAGCAAGAAGCGAGAGGGTGCGTGGCATGGTCTGACCTTTGCGATGTGGGTTGGTAAGGGGCCCCGGAGCATCTCCCAGCCCCCGTCTCCCCATCAAGCGTGATAGGGATGCCATCCTTGAAGGAGTGGATTTCTGGCAAATCCGGTGCCTTGGAGGGATAGGCGAGCGCCACCCAAGCAGACACAATCGATCGGGCTGGGCCTTCACGTTCCACAAGAGGGGGTATGCATGATCCACACAACCACGATCCGGCAGCGCATGCTGCTGCTCAGTCTGGTGGGCTTGTTTTTTGTGCTGCTGGTGGGAGGGTTGGGATACGCCGCCATCGAGCGAATGGACGGTGTCGCGCACGATCTGACTCGTACCAGTTCCGCACTGCGCAGCCAGGTGGAGGCGGACATGATGCATGACGCCCTGCGCGCGGATGTGTACGTGGCGCTGCGCACCGCATCCAAAAGCGCGTCCACCGAAGAGCAGGCCGTTCGTTCGGAACTGGCCGAGCACACCAAGGATTTCCGCGAGCACATGGCCTCCCTCAAGGCGCTGTCCCTGGGCCCCGATATCGACGCCACGATTGCCAAGACCCAAACCAGCCTGGACGCCTACATCAGCAGTGCCGGCCAGGTGGTGGACCTGGCCTTCAAGGACCTACCCGCCGCGGAGGCCCGCCTGCCTGCCTTCAGCAAGGACTTCAAGGCGCTGGAAACCGAAATGGAATCCCTCAGCGACCTGATCGGCGCGCTGGCCGAGAAAACCCGTGCCGACGGGGAAGCCTCCACCCGTCAGGTGCGCATGCTGCTGGTGGCCGCCATCGTGGTGGCGGCGGTCATTCTGCTCACGCTCAACACCCGTGTGGGCCACAGCATTTCCCTGCCCTTGACGCGTGCGGTGGATGTCACCCGCGCGGTGGCGGCCGGAGATCTCACCGCCCGCATCGAGGGCAGTGGGAACGACGAGACCGGGCAACTGATGACGGCGCTGCGGCAGATGTCCGGCGACCTGTCGCGCATCGTGGGCCAGGTGCGGGACAGCGCGGCCCTGATCGCCACCGGCTCCTCGGAGATTGCCACCGGCAGCATGGACCTGAGCCAGCGCACCGAGGAGCAGGCCGGCAGCCTGCAGGAGACGGCGGCCACCATGGAGCAGCTGACCTCCACCGTTCGCGCCAATGCGGAAGCGGCCGGCCGTGCCGCCGTGCTGGCCGCCAGTGCCTCTGCCGTGGCCGGAGAAGGCGGACGGGCCGTGAGCGACGTGGTCCAGACCATGACGGCCATTGCAGCCAGTTCGCGCCGCATCGGCGACATCCTCGGCGTGATCGACAGCATCGCCTTCCAGACCAACATCCTCGCCCTGAATGCGGCGGTGGAGGCCGCACGGGCCGGCGAGCATGGTCGCGGCTTTGCGGTGGTGGCGTCCGAGGTCCGCATGCTGGCCACGCGCAGCGCCGATGCCGCGCAGGAGATCAAGACCCTCATCGCCGACAACGTCAGTGGCGCCGAGACCGGGACGCGCCAGGTGGATGCGGCGGGGGCCACCATGAACCGGCTGGTGGGCGAGGTCAAGGCGGTCAGCGAGTTGATCGAGCAGATCAACAAGGCCAGCCACGACCAGAGTGAAGGCTTGGTCCAGGTCAATGAAGCGGTCACTCAGCTGGACCGGATGACGCAGCAGAATGCCGCGCTGGTGGAAGAGTCCGCCGCCGCCGCAGAAACCCTTCGGCAGCAATCCGAACGGCTCAACGGCGTGGTGGGGCAGTTCCGGCTGGGCTGAGTGAATCTGGTCTGGCGCCGGTCACCATCGGGATCGCCACGGAGACACCGCAAGGCCCTTGGCCGATAGACTGCCCGCAGTGCCTTGACTCCGGTGCCTGTCGCCGTTCCCCATGTCCGCTGCCCCCGTTCAGGAAGAGTTCGACTTCATCATCATCGGGTCCGGCTTCGGCGGCAGTGTCAGCGCCTTGCGGCTGGCGGAGAAGGGCTACCGCGTGGCGGTGCTGGAACAGGGGCGTCGCTGGACGCCGGAGTCGCTGCCCCGCTCCAACTGGGACACCGCCCGCTGGATCCACCGTCCGCGCCTGGGCCTGCGCGGCTTCTTCAATATGCAGTTCTTCCGCCATGTGGTGGTGCTGCATGGCAATGCAGTGGGCGGCGGCTCCATCACCTATGGCAACACGCTGCTCGTGCCCCCGGACCGCGTCTGGCGGGAAGGCACCTGGGCAGGCCTGGCCGACTGGCATGCCGAGATGCCGGCGCACTATGCACGCGCCCAGCAGATGCTGGGGGTGACCACCAATCAGCGACTGGGCCCAGCCGATCACCTGCTCAAGCAGATGGCGCGAGAGGTGGGGGCAGAGGGGAGTTTCTATCCCACCGAAGTCGGCATCTTCTTCGGGGATGCAAAGCAGCCCCCCGGCGCCACCTACGACGACCCGTATTTCAACGGCGAAGGACCGGCCCGCAAGTCCTGCATTGCCTGTGGCGGCTGCATGGTGGGCTGCCGGCATGATGCCAAGAACACGCTAGACAAGAACTATCTCTACCTCGCGGAGCGCAAGGGCGCGCAGGTGTTTGCCGAGACCCGCGTGGTGGACGTGCGGCCCGACGGCGCGGAGGACGGATCCGACGGTTATGTCATCGAGACGGTCTCGACGGTGCCTGGCCAGGGTCACGTCCAGCGGCGCTGGCGGGCTACCTCGGTGGTGTGGGCGGCGTCGTCCCTGGGCACGCAGGAGATGCTGTTCCGGCTGCGTGAACGCGGTTCATTGCCGCGGATTTCCCAGGCGCTGGGCGAGCGGGTGCGCACCAATGCCGAGTCCTTGATTGCGGTGCGTTATCCGGGCGGTCGCAAGGACCTGTCCGACGGCATTGCCATCGGCTCGGGCATCTACATCGACGAGCACACCCACATCGAAGCCGTGCGCTACCCCAAAGGCTCGGACGCCATGGCGTTGCTGACCACGGTGATGACCCTGGGTCGGCCAGGTCCGACCCGGATTGCGGTGTGGCTCGCCACGCTGCTCAAGCAATTGCTGACGCGCCCGGTGCAGACCTTGCGGGCGATGTCGCCTTTCGGATCGGCGCAGGAAACCGTCATCTTCCTCTGCATGCAGACGCTGGAGGGCCATCTGTCCATGCGATGGCGCCGCCCCTGGTACTGGCCGTTCTCCAAGACGCTGGTGACGCAGGGGGACCGAATCCCCACCTTCATTCCAGCGGCCAATGCCTTCGCGGTGAAGGCCGCACGTGCCACGGGTGGCGTGGCCCAGACCACGCTCACGGAGATTCTCTTCAACGTGCCCATGACGGCCCACTGCATGGGCGGGGCCGCCATGGGCCGCACGGCCGAGGAGGGGGTGTGTGACGCCCGCAACCGGGTCTTCGGCTACCGCAACATGTACATCGTGGACGGCTCAATGCTGGCCGCCAACCTTGGCGTGAATCCCAGCCTGACCATCACGGCGCTGGCGGAGCGGGCCATGGCCTTCATTCCGCCTGCCGGGGCCCGCGCCGACAGGTCCTTTTCAACGACCCAGGCATCCGCCCAAGCGCCTTCGCGCGCCGTTGCACAGGCACAGCCAAAGGCACAGGCACAGGCACAATCACAGGCCACCGGAAGCCTGCCAACGAACGTCGAGCCGGAAACCTCCGGCCACGCCGCCCATCGTTCATGAAGACCAAGCACCCACGTCGTGTCCGCGACCAGAAGGATTCCGAGCGCTATGCCGGCAGTCCGATGGGAGTGGCGTCCCGCTATTCACCGCTGGCCGACCGCACCGTGACCGCGCATTGGGGCGGGGACAACAGCAACGGACATCGCGGCATCGCCAAGGCGCGCCGCGGCGCCAAGAAATACGTCAACAGCCGCATCCGCTTCCGAGAGAAGGCGGCATTGCGCCAATGGGCCGCAGATTCGAATCGGGATGACGACGGGTCGATGTAGGACCACCCTCGGTTCGACAGGAAAAACCGTACAGAAGCTTTGTTGAATGCTGGTTTTTCCTCTTTGACGTCGTGCCCACACTGAGGTCGTTTCGACTTCATTGCGGAGGACTCTCATGCTCTACGGCATCAGCTGGTTCATTGTGGCGTCGCTTCTGGCGCTTTGGTCGCTGTTCACCTGGGCCGTGCATGCGATGGCGGTCTGGGCGGTGTCGCAGGCGGGGGCCTTGTCCGGCATGGCTTCCGGCAGCATGTCCGTGTCCTTGCCGGCCTGGCTCGCCCCCTGGGTTCCCCCTGGTCTGACGGCAGACTTGACGGACTGGGCGAGCCAGCTCGGACTGCTGGTCGAAGGCCTGCTGCAGGCCATGCCGTCGCTGGCGGGCGGTCTCACGGTACTGGCCTGGGTGGTGTGGGCCATCGGCGCGCTGCTGCTGATGCTGACCGGCGCCGGCCTGCATGCGCTGATCGCCTGGTGGCGGCGTAAATCGGTTCCCCCGACCCTGGGGCTGTCGAGCGCCACGCCCTGAGATTCAAGCGCTCGCCATCAGGGGAAGTGCCCAGCCACGCGCAATGTGGCGGGCTGGGCGCGCACTGGAGAATCGAGCCCTTCTACGTTCTCCGCATCCCGCAGCCCACGCATGACTTCCACGTCCGCCCCCCGCAAACCCGTTGAACAACTCTCGGCCCAGGATCTCGAAGCATTCCCGGTCTGGGAATACGTCTACGACGACGGCAATGACGACTATCCAGACCAGGATGAGACCTGGGTGACACCGTGCGCCGGGCCGATCATCCCGGCGAATGGCTATTCACTGAGCGTGGCCGCCGCCATCCGGCTGCCCTGCGGGCTGGTGTATCCGGCGGTGGTGTTCTGCGACGTGGCCGAGGGCTGGGACGTCAACGCCGTGGGGCTGCTGACGACGCAGGGACGGTTGCTGTTCGGCAATTCCGACTCGCCCGCCGAGATCCGGCGGCTGCTGAAGCAATTGGGACTGACGCAGCGCGACGTCTTCCCGCTCGAGTTTGCAACGCGGGCACCGCTGGCCTCGACCGGGAATCCGGTGACGGGAACGTGGACGCCCCGCAAACTGGTCTGATGGCCTTGAAAGCGTTTTGACAGCTTTGATTTGTCATTTAGCCGTCTAAATTCACGAGAGTCTTATTTCATAAATATCATTTAAAGCATTTATTGATCGCGAATGTAGCAAAGTAGAGGCCACGCTGGCAGTGGGTCAGCGATCCCAGCCTGTCGGCTGCACCTACCGCTACACGCCATGAACACCTGGACTCTCAAAAAGAAGCTTGTCGCCACCTTCGCCACCGTGCTGGCACTGGCCGGTCTGCTGATCGCGATCGCGCTGACCAATACGAACCGCCTGCTGGAGACGGTCCGATGGAACACCCATACCTATGAGGTGCTGTCTGAAGCCGACAAGCTGCTGCTGAGCATGGTCAACATCGAAACCGGGCTTCGCGGCTTCGTGGCCAGCGGCAATGACCGCTTCCTGGAGCCCTTCAACAAGGGAAAGCAAGATTTCTCGGAGCATTTCGAGAAGGTCAAGTCCCTGACGGCCGACAACGCCGCGCAGCAGAAGCGACTGGACCTGTTGATGTCGCATCACAAGGCCTTCCTGGAGGTGGCGCAAGGGCTGGCCGGCAAACGCCGTGACACCAATGCCGGCCGCATGACCGCCGAAGCGCTGCTCAAGGAGTTCGAGCAGGGCAAGGACAAGGCGGCGATGGACGCGTTCCGCGCTGGCATCGCCGAGTTTTCACAAGCGGAATCGGCGCTGCTCGGCGAGCGTTCCCAGGCACTCGAGGACACCGGCGCCAGCACCACACGCACGCTGATCCTGGGAGGCCTGGCCCTGTGCGCGGTCTCGGCCGTGCTGGGCACCTTGCTCACCCGCAGCCTGTTCAAGCAACTGGGCGCAGAGCCGAGCCTGGCCGTCGCGGTGGCTGAACGTGTGGCCCGCGGCGACCTGAGCGAGGCCCCCACGCTGGCCGCCGGCGACACCACCAGCCTCATGGCCAACCTGGCCCGCATGCAGACCAGCCTGGCGCAGGTCGTCTCCAACGTCCGCAGCAATTCGGAAAGCGTGGCCACCGCCAGCGCCCAGATCGCCCAAGGCAACCAGGACCTGTCCGCCCGCACCGAGCAGCAGGCCAGCGCGCTGCAGCAGACCGCCGCGACCATGGAGCAACTGGGCACCACCGTGCGCCACAACGCCGACAGCGCCCAGCAGGCCAATCAGCTGGCGCTGGGCGCGTCCTCGGTCGCGAAGCAAGGCGGCCAGGTGGTGGGCGAGGTGGTGTCCACCATGCAGGGCATCTCCGAGAGTAGCCGCAAGATCGGCGACATCATCGGTGTCATCGACGGCATTGCCTTCCAGACCAACATCCTGGCGCTGAATGCCGCGGTCGAAGCGGCCCGTGCCGGCGAACAAGGCCGTGGTTTCGCGGTGGTCGCCTCGGAAGTCCGCAGCCTGGCGCAGCGCAGCGCGCAGGCCGCCAAGGAAATCAAGACGCTGATCGGCAGCAGTGTCGAGCAGGTGGAAAAGGGCACGCAGCTGGTCGACCAGGCCGGCAAGACCATGGACGACATCGTCAGCTCCATCCAGCGTGTCAGCGACATCGTCGCGGAAATCACCGCCGCCAGCGCGGAGCAGAGCTCTGGTGTGCAGCAGGTGGGGGAGGCGGTCACCTCGATGGACCAGGCCACCCAGCAAAATGCCGCCCTGGTGGAAGAAAGCGCAGCCGCCGCGGAGAGCCTGCGCAGCCAGGCGCGTCAGCTGGTGGAGGCCGTTGCGGTGTTCACGCTGAGCCGTGAGGGGCATGCCGCCAAGCAGGCGCTTGCGACCTCGGCGTCCGCAGCGGCCGATGCCTCGATGCTGGCGGCCCGCAAGAGCTCCTCGACGCGACCGGTCCCGACCCGGTCGTCGAGCTCGGTGTCGGCCTCGCGTACGACCTCGCCTTCGAGCGTGCAGTCGGCAAAGCCTTCGGCGGCAGGCAGCAAGCAGCCGGCCAACAAGCCGGTGGCCGGCCCCGTGACCGCACCCAAGCCCGCCCTGGCAATGGCCGAGTCGGGTGACGGCGACTGGGCCTCCTTCTGAGCCTGCGCGCCCGTCCACGCCCTGGAAACCACCCCGCGTACTTCTCACCCTCCTAACTTCATCCCACGCCATGAACGCTCTTGTCCAACACAGCAGCTCCTCCCAACCCTCGGGCGCCCTGATCCAGGCCTCTGGCGCGCTGATGCAGACCTCGCAGGCCGCCAGGCGCCCCTTGCCGCGAGAGTTCCTCAGCTTCCGGCTGGGCGAGGAGGAATACGGCATCGACATCCTGACGGTGCAGGAAATCCGCAGCTACGAGGCCCCGACCCGCATCGCCAACGCGCCGTCCTTCGTGCTGGGCGTGGTCAATCTGCGTGGGGTGATCGTCCCCATCCTGGACCTGCGCCTGAAGCTGGGCTTCAGCTCGCCGCAGTACAACGAGTTCACCGTGGTCATCGTGCTGACGGTGATGGACCGCGTGATCGGCGTGGTGGTCGATTCGGTGTCCGACGTGCTGGACATCGCGCCGAATGACATCAAGCCAGCGCCGACCCTGGCCTCGGCGGTGGACGCTGGCCACATCCTGGGCATGGGCTGCCTGGGCAGCGGCGACGACGAGCGGCTGCTGATCCTGACGGACATCCAGGCGCTGATGATGAGCCCGGAGATGGGGCTGTTCACGGCGCCGGTGGTGCTCGCGGACTGACTGGTTCCGTCCGGTGGCAGCGTCGCGTCGGCGCTGACAGGGGCTGGGTCCTGCGAAGGCTTGCCGTACCCGCTACAGTTGGCCGGGTCCGGTTCCTGGCGGCGTGCGCTGCTGGCGCGCCGGACAGCCTTTGTCCTCGCCCCTTCACGCCGCTGCTCGTCGTCCCGGTGCTGATGCGCCTGCACGAGTGCGGTCCCGAGACCCTCCACCGACCAGGAACATCATGACCAAGATCGCGATTGTTTATTTCAGCGGCTACGGCCATACGGTCAAGCAGGCCGAAGCCGTGCAGCGCGGCGCGGCGGCCGTTGATGGCACGGAAGTGACCGTGCTGCGCATCGACCAGGACGGAAACCTGCTGGACGGCTGGGCCGACACACTGGCCGCGCAGGACGCCATCATCTACGGCTCCCCGACCTACATGGGCGGCCCGGCGTGGCAGTTCAAGAAGTTTGCGGACGCCAGCTCCAAGCTCTGGATGAAGCAGGGCTTGAAGGACACCTTCGCCGCAGGCTTCACCAACTCCGCCTCGGTCAACGGGGACAAGTACGCCACCATCCAATACTTCTTCACGCTGTCGCAGCAGCACGGCCAGCTGTGGATCGGCACGGGCCTGATGCCGTCCAACAAGAAGGAGCATGGCCCGGAGGACATCAACTGGACCGCTGGCTCCGCCGGTGCGCTGGCGATTTCGCCGTCGGATGCCAGCGTGGACGAGGCCCCGCGCAGTGGCGATCTCAAGACCGCCGAACTGCTGGGCCAGCGCGTGGCGCAACTGGCCAAATGGCGCCAAGCACGCTGAGCTGGTCTGACCTGACCTGACCTGACCTGCCCTGATGTGACCTGACCTCGCCTCACCTGATTTGGGGAGGCGCTGGTCAGCCCCCATCAGTTTCCGCGCTGCTGTCGCAGAGACAGGTCTTGCGCTCCGGGTCCCACCACCGTCTTTGGTGTGCCAAGCGATAAGACAACATCGCCACGCTGGCGGCTGCCTTGCAGCGGACGCGGTGCTTCGCATCGCTGAGCTCGACGCCCGGAAACAGTCGATCAACGTTTGGCTGTCACGCGTCGTCGGAGCCCTCGCTGCTCAATGGACAGACTAGCTGGCTTTCGAGCAGGCAGATAGCTCATGGCGAGCGCCTTCCAATACTCGAAGTAGATCGTCAGGAGTGATTTGGGCGGCGTGAACGGCCTGAGTGGATAGCTCTTGGCACGCCAGGTACAGCCTGCCACCGACAGGTATCAAGAAGCACAAGAAGTCATCGGTTGTCGGCCCCCAGTCTGCGAAGCGCAGACTCAACCAAGCCTGCTCAAGGTGGGGGGAGCTCGCCTCGGCAAGCTTGAGGAATGCTTCCTCCACGCTCAGTCCGAGAAATAGTGATTCGTATCTCAGAAAATTGAGATCCTTCTTGAGCGCATTCTCTGAGCGCGCCAGCGCAGCGGAAAAGCCTGGAACGTAGGCCGATGAGTCGAAGGGCGTGATGCTCTTGCCTTGCACCCAGACCTCGACAGTCCGGAGTTGATCTGTAGATTCTCCGAAGTGCATCGCGAACTGGGATGTGGAACCGATGACTTTCATTACAGATGCCGGGCGATTGAAACGAACCCGATTGTGGCGGACCGGATTCCCTGACTCGGGCCGAACTGCCATAAGGCAGCCATGGCTGAGCTTCTGTGTCCAGCCTTTGATCGCCGCCCGTATCAGCGACGAACAACCACTCCTGAAGCGCTACATAGCGCGAAGCAACTGACCAAAGTACACCGCAAGTTGGGAAATGGTTGCCGAAGGTAGTGCCAGCGCTCAGTCAAATCCCGCCTTGACTTCGTTGATCTTCTGGCTCACATCGCCAAGCACATGGGTCTTGGGTGATTCACCCGTGAATACCTTGTTGATCTCTTTGGTCCGTCGATTGATCACGTACTGGAAGTAGCGTTGCGACTTGCCTGCGCGTTGAACTTCGGTACGAATCGCGTCGGCATCCCACGATTCAATCGCGAGCGTCTCGTCGCTTTCACTCATGAACGGAGGGATCTTGTCGTTGATGGCCACCAAGGTCTTGCTGGTGATGTGCATCTTCCTTTCAGCAGCATCAGCCGTGATTACAGTTTCGTTCAAGGGGAAGGCTATTCCGATCCACGTGCCTGAAGCCCTGAATTTGTCGCCACCGTCTTCGTACGTCAGCCCTTTGTAGGATTGCAGGAAATCGCTGATCTCGTCCTCCTGCAAGACGCGTTTTGCCGTCGTTTGCAAGTTGAGGATGTCCATTTTTCCTTGCTGCATACCGGTGAACACCCACTTGCAGGTGTTCAGTTGCTGCGTGGCTGGCGCGCCTTCCAGGGTCCCGGTGGTGATTTTTGCCACCAGTTCCGCGGTCGCTTTTTGTGCAGCCTGATCCGTCTGCCTGAGTAGAGCATTGACATCAACTTCAGGATACTTGGATGCGATCCGTGCCTTGAGTTTTTCCGCCAGCAAGGCCAGCTTGTCGGTCGCGTCCTTGTTCCGTTCAAGCCAGGATGTCCTGAGCTGATTGCCCGCCACTTGCAGTTCCGGGAAGCGCCTCTCGCATTCGGCCAGTACGCCGAATGCACTTTCGCGCGCCGACATAGCTGCTGAGGATGCAACGCCAAGTCGCCACGGATTGGTATCCGGCCGCTCACTCGCCACCGCAGCGCCGGAAATCAGCAATAGCAAAACAGGTAACCAGTTCTTCATGATGTCATTTTGTGAAATATGGACGGCCGCTAGTCGGATAGACCGTGTCGGGTAAATCATGGGGCTACTTCACCCGCCTGAAGCCTCCTGTGCCGTTGCATCCGTGAGCGATGAGGATAATGGCTCCGCCCAGGGGAAGCGTTAGGAAGAAGATGAAGCGCCGAATAGTACTGTTCAGCATGGCCGCGATGCTGGCGCACCGCGTTGCGGTGGCCGGATCTTGGGGGCATGGCATCTTCGATAACGACGGTGCTCTCGACTGGGTTGGAGAATTTCTGGAGAAGCCATCCACCGCCCTGGTGGAGTCCGCACTGGGCGCGACACTGAAATCTGGTCCGATCGATTCGTTCATGGGTGAGTCCGCACTTGCCGCTGCAGAGATCGTCGCAGCTTCACTTGGAAAGCCAGCGCAGAAGATGCCGGACGAGCTGCGCGCCTGGCTCCAGCGTGCAGAACTTGCAGACTACAGAAAACTCAAGGGGCTCGCGGTACGCGCGGTGCGGACCGTCCTCTCGGCGGAGAAGTCCGAGTTGCGAGAGATGTGGAGCCTTCATCTCGATGACCTTTCCCTGTGGCGATCGCATGGTGTGGCCTTGCTGAAACGACTGGGCGAGTCGATGGGTTAAGCCGATTCCCGGCTGGCTGCTCCGTAAGGGGGGACGCACGCATCGAGTCCGCTCTCAGGCTGAAGCGAGATGACTACATCGGTATGCACCCAGCGCCATCCAATACTTCTTCACGCTGTCGCAGCAGCACGGCCAGCTGTGGATCGGCACGGGCCTGATGCCGTCCAACAAGAAGGAGCATGGCCCGGAGGACATCAACTGGACCGCTGGCTCCGCTG
>NZ_QUMT01000001.1:1181857-1816172 GCF_003387155.1 Roseateles depolymerans
GCAGCAGCACGGCCAGCTGTGGATCGGCACGGGCCTGATGCCGTCCAACAAGAAGGAGCATGGCCCGGAGGACATCAACTGGACCGCTGGCTCCGCTGGTGCGCTGGCGATTTCGCCGTCGGATGCCAGCGTGGACGAGGCCCCGCGCAGCGGCGATCTCAAGACCGCCGAACTGCTGGGCCAGCGCGTGGCGCAACTGGCCCAGTGGCGGAAGGGACGCTGACCTGACCTGACCTCGCCTCACCTGAATTGGGGAGGCGCTGGTCAGCCCCCATCAGTTTCCGCGCTGCTGTCGCAGAGACAGGTCTTGCGCTCTGGGGCCCACTCGCTACAGTCGGGCTCTATGACCCTCCGCCCCAGCGCCCCCGGCGAGCGTCTCGCCGGACATGCCCTCGTCGAGGCCCTCATTGCGCAAGGTGTGGACACCGTCTTCGGTGTCCCCGGTGAAAGTTATCTCGCGGTGCTCGACGGGCTGCATGAGCATCGAGAGCGCATCCGCTTCATCGCCTGCCGGCACGAGGGCGGCGCCGCCTTCATGGCCGAGGCCGCCGGCAAGCTGACCGGCCGCCCGGGCGTCTGCCTTGTCACGCGGGCGCCTGGCGCCACCAACGCCAGCATCGGCTTGCACACCGCCTTCCAGGACTCCACACCGATGATCCTGCTCATCGGCCAGGTGGCCTCCGATCAGCGGGACCGTGAAGCTTTCCAGGAAGTGGACTACCGCCAGATGTTCGGACCCGGCACCCTGGGCATGGCCAAGTGGGTGGCCGAGGTGCAGGACGCAGACCGCCTGCCCGAATACATCGCCCGGGCCTTCCACACCGCGCAGCAGGGCCGGCCCGGACCGGTGGTGCTGGCCTTGCCCGAGGACATGCTGACCACCTTCACCGCGGCGCCCGTGCTGCCGCACGTCACGCCCGCCGTGGCCTGGCCGTCGCCGCATGACCTGATGGCCCTGCAGGCCCGGCTGGAGAATGCCGAGCGCCCCTTGCTGCTGGTGGGCGGCGGCGGCTGGACCCCGCAGGCCTCGGAGGCCCTGCATCATTTCGCCCGCACCTGGCACCTGCCGGTGGCCTGTGTGTTCCGTCGCCAGGACCTCTTCGACAACCGGGATGCGCTGTATGCGGGCGATGTCGGCATTGGCATCAATCCGGCGCTGGCCCAGCGGGTGAAGGAGGCGGACCTGATCCTGGCGGTCGGCCCGCGCCTGGGCGAGATGACCACCGGCGGGTATGAACTGCTCAAGCCGCCGCGGCCGCATCAGCAACTGGTGCATGTGCATGCGGGCGCGGAAGAGCTGGGCCGGGTCTATGCTGCCGATCAGGTCATCCACGCCAGCATGAGCGTCGCCGCGCTGGCCTTGCAAACGCTGCGCCCGGACCACAGCTTCGTCCCGCCGTGGACCGAGTGGACCTCCGCCGCGCATGCCGACTACCAGCGCAACCAGCAAGGCACGCCGGTGCAGCCGATGGACATGACCGTCGTGATCCAGCTGCTCAACCGGCTGCTGCCGCCAGACACGATCTTCACCAATGGCGCCGGTAACTACAGCGGCTGGCTGCACCGCTTCCACCGCTATCCGGCCTTGCATCAGGGCGGGCGCACCCAGCTGGCGCCCACCAGTGGCGCGATGGGCTATGGCTTTCCGGCAGCGGTCGCGGCCAGCTTGCTGCAGAAGGACCGCTGGGTGGTCAACATCGCCGGTGATGGGGACTTCCTCATGACCGGGCAGGAGATGGCCACCGCCATGGCCCATGGTGCCCGGCGGCTGATTTGCCTCGTGGTGGACAACGGCAGCTACGGCACCATTCGCATGCATCAGGAACGGGAATATCCCGGCCGCACCAGCGGCAGCGACCTGCACAACCCGGACTTCGCCGCGCTCGCCCGTGCCTACGGCTGGGCCGGCCTGACGGCAGACCATACCGAAGCGGTGGAACCGGCCTTGCGGGAAGCCTTGCGCACCCAGCAACCGACGCTGCTCCACCTCAAACTGCCGGTGGACGTGTCCACCAGCCGCACCACGCTGACCCGAATCCGGGAGACCGCCCTCGAACGGCAGGCCCAGGGTCGGGGACAATGAGGCCATGTCTGCCTCTGATGCCCCCTTCATCCCCTTCACCCTCCGCGGCGAGTTCATTGAACTGGACAAGCTGCTCAAGGTCTGCGGTCTCGTGGACAGCGGCGGTGCCGCCCGCCACCTGATCAGCGAAGGCCAGGTGCAGGTGGACGGCGCCACCGAACTGCGAAAGACGGCCAAGATCCGGGCCGGCCAGGTGGTGGTGTTTGCCGGGCAACGCATCGAGGTGGCCGCGGCCCCTTGATCCTCATCCAACGGCGCTGACTGCACAGCGACCGACCTGCACGGAGTCTTCGATGACCAGTCCCACGCCCAGCATCGGTTTCTCGACCTGCGACCTCTGTGATTCGCTCAAGGCCGACACCAGCGGTGCCATCCGCTGGCTGCCCGGCAGCCTCTATCGCAGCTATGGCGGGTTTGACCGCTTCGCCGGGCCGATCGCGACGGTGCGGTGCCTGGAGGACAACTCGCTGGTCAAGGCCGCGGTGGAGAGTTTCGGCGCCGGGCGTGTGCTGGTGGTGGACGGCGGCGGCTCGCTGCGGCGTGCGCTGCTGGGCGGGAACCTGGGCGCGAGTGCGGCCAAGAACGGCTGGGCCGGCGTGCTGATCCACGGCGCAGTGCGGGACCTGCAAGAACTCAAAGCCGCATCGGTTGGCATCTTCGCCCTGGGCCATGTGCCAATGCCCACCGACCGCCGAGGGCAGGGCGTGGAGGATGTGCCGGTGCAGATCGAAGGCCACTGGCTGCGGCCCGGGGAGTGGATCTATGCGGATGAAGACGGTGTGGTGGTCACGCCGGGGCCGGTGCATCCGGCGCATTGAGGCCGTTTCGGTATCGCCGTACCGGGAGCTTGTCTCCGGCGCCTAAAGCTGAGGCGCCGGCCCAAGCTCACGCATAGACCTGCTGGGTTGGCATCCGCTGCGCAACAACATCAGCCGCAACAGCGTCAAGCGCTGAACAACGTCAGCAGCCGGTCCAGCCCGCCGTCCTGAATCGCCACCATCGCCTGGGCCTGGACCTTGGGCTTGGCGTGATAAGCCACCGACAGCCCGGCCGCGCCCATCATGATCAGGTCATTGGCCCCGTCGCCCACGGCAATGCACTGGGCCGGCGTGGCGCCGATCTGCTCGGCGCAGGCCAGCATCATGCGGCGCTTTTCCTCGCCGTCGCAGATGTCGCCCCAGTCCTGCATGCGCAGTCCGCCGGTCAACTGGCCGTCCACGATCTCCAGCTCGTTGCTGCGCATGAAGTCGATGCCCAGCTGCTGGGCCACATGCCGGGCGAAGAAGGTGAACCCGCCCGACACCAGCACCAGCCGCAGACCGGCCGCCTTCAGCGCGGCGCACAGCGTCTCGGCCCCCGGGTTGAAACGAAGGCGCTGATGCAGCACTTCATCGAGCGCCGTTGCCGGCACCCCCTGGAGCAAGGCCAGACGGCGACGCAAGCTTTCCTTGAAATCGGTGATCTCGCCCCGCATGGCCGCCTCGGTGATGGCCGCCACTTCCGCTTTCTTGCCCGCCACGTCCGCAATCTCATCGATGCATTCGATGGAGATCAGGGTCGAATCCATGTCAAAGGCGGCCAGGCGGAAATCGCTCAAGCGCAGCGGCGGGGTGACGTTCTGGAGCACCAGCGGAGACAAGTCGGCGGACATGAGAGGGCAGTCGGTGGGAAACGCAGAAGCCGCCAGCTTACCTGACGGTCACCCCTGCAGACATCATGCCGTCGTCGTGGGTGCACCCAGCAACCGCAGCACCTCGCGCACCGCCTGCGCCCGGTCCTTCGGATCACTCAGGGCCTTGTCGATGCGCAGCTTCTCATTGCCCACCAGCTTGATGTTGCGGTTCTTCTGCACCAGCTCAATCACCCGCAGCGCATCAATCGGCGGGTTTGGACGGAAGTTGATGTTGATGACGGTGGGGGCCGCATCAATCTTCTGCACGCCATACGGTTTGGCCAGCACCCGCAGCCGGTGGGTGTCGAACAGGGTCTGGCCCTGCGGCGGCAGCTTGCCAAAGCGGTCGGTGATTTCTTCCAGCATCGCATCGATCTGGTCGGCCTTGTCCGCCGTGGCCAGCCGCTTGTAGAGCGACAGACGCTGATGCACGTCGCCGCAATACGCGTCCGGCAGCAGGGCGGGGGCATGCAGGTTGATTTCGGTGGTGGCGGACAGCGGGCTGAGCAGATCGGGCTCACGACCGGCCTTGAGCGAGCGCACCGCCTCGGACAGCATGTCGTTGTAGAGCTGGAAGCCCACTTCCATCATGTTGCCGCTCTGGTTCTCGCCCAGCACCTCGCCGGCGCCGCGGATTTCCAGGTCGTGCATCGCCAAGTAGAAGCCCGAGCCCAGCTCTTCCATGTTCTGGATGGCTTCCAGCCGCTGGGCCGCCTGCTTGGTCAGTCCTTCGATGTCCGGCACCATCAGGTAGGCATAGGCCTGGTGGTGGGATCGTCCCACCCGGCCGCGCAGCTGATGCAGCTGGGCCAGGCCGAACTTGTCGGCGCGGCTGATCACGATGGTGTTGGCGCTGGGCACGTCGATGCCGGTTTCGATGATGGTGGAGCACAGCAGCAGGTTGTGCTTGCCGCCCACGAACTCGCGCATCACCCGTTCCAGCTCCCGCTCCGGCATCTGGCCGTGGGCCACGACGATGCGCGCCTCCGGCAGCAGCTCCTGCAGCTTCATGCGGCGGTTCTCGATGGTATCCACCTCGTTGTGCAGGAAGTAGACCTGGCCCCCACGCTTGAGTTCGCGCAGCACTGCTTCGCGGATGGTGCCGCTGTTTTCGCTGCGCACGAAGGTCTTGATGGCCAGGCGGCGCTGCGGGGCGGTGGCAATCACGCTCAGGTCACGCAGACCCTCCAGCGCCATGCCCAGTGTGCGCGGAATCGGGGTGGCGGTGAGCGTCAGCACATCGACCTCGGCCCGCATGGCCTTCATGGCTTCCTTGTGCCGCACGCCAAAGCGGTGTTCCTCGTCGATCACCAGCAGGCCCAGCCGCTTGAACTTCACATCGGCGGACAGCAGCTTGTGGGTGCCGATGACGATGTCGATGGAGCCGTCCGCCAGGCCTTCCATCGCGGCCTTGATCTCCTTGGCGGAGCGGAAGCGGCTCATTTCCGCCACCTTGACCGGCCACTTGCCGAAACGGTCGGCGATGTTCTGGAAGTGCTGCTCGGCGAGCAGGGTGGTGGGCGCCAGCACCGCCACCTGCTTGCCGCCCATCACCGCCACGAAAGCGGCGCGCAGCGCCACCTCGGTCTTGCCGAAGCCCACGTCGCCGCAGACCAGCCGGTCCATCGGACGCGGGCTGATCATGTCCTGGATGACCGCATGGATGGCGGCGCGCTGGTCCGGGGTCTCCTCGAAGCCGAAGCTCGCGGCAAAGGCCTCGTAGTCGTGCGGGGAGTAGCGGAAGGCGTGGCCTTCGCGGGCGGCACGCCGGGCGTAGAGGTTCAGCAGCTCGGCCGCGGTGTCTCGCACCTGCTCGGCGGCCTTGCGACGGGCCTTGTCCCACTGGCCCGACCCGAGCTTGTGCAGTGGCGCCTCTTCCGGGCTGACGCCGGTGTAGCGGCTGATCAGGTGCAGCTGCGCGACCGGCACATACAGCGTGGCCTTGTCCGCATATTCCAGATGCAGGAACTCGCTGGGGCCTTCCCCCAGGTCGATGTTGATCAGCCCCAGGTATCGGCCGATACCGTGGTTGGTGTGCACCACCGGATCCCCGACCTTGAGTTCGGAGAGGTCCTTGATTAGCGCATTGACGTCACTGATCTGCTCCTGCTTGCGCCGCCGACGGGTGGTGGGGGTGGTGGCAAAGAGCTCGGTCTCGGTGAAGAGCTGCAGGATGGGGGCGTCACCTGCGTCACCCGCGTCCCCCGCGGCAGGCGCCGGTGCGGTCCCTGCCACCGCCGGATTCACCCAGCTGAAACCCGCCGCCAGCGGCGCCGCGGTGATGGCAAAACGCTCGTCGCCCGCCAGGAATTCGGCCAGGTCCTTGACCGAGGGCGGATCGATCTTGTTGTCGCGCAGCAGCTCCAGCAGGCTTTCGCGGCGGCCTTCGCTCTCGGCCAGCAGCAGCACGCGGTGGGAGGTGCTCTTCAGATGGCCGGCCAGGCGCGCCAGCGGTTCCTGCGCACCACGCTCCACGCTCACGTCGGGCAGCGGCCGCGCATAGTCCACCGGCTCGCGGCCTCGCACCGACAGCACGGCGTGGCGGTGGGTGGCGGCGTAGAAATCTTCGGGCCGCAGGTAGATCTCTTCCGGCGGCAGGATGGGCCGCTCGGGATCATGCTGCAGGAAGCGGTGGCGCTCGCGGGTGTCGGTCCAGAAGCGTTGCAGCGCTTCGTCCACCTCGCCATGCAGCACCAGGCCCGCCTCGGACGGCAGATAGTCGAACAGGCTGGCGACCTGGTCGAAGAACAGCGGCAAGTAGTACTCGATGCCGGCGGTGGCCAGGCCCGTGTCGATGTCCTTGTAGATGCGCGACCGGGTCGGGTCCCCGTCCATCTTCTCGCGCCAGCGGGCGCGGAAGGCCTTGCGCGAGGCCTCGTCCATCGGGAACTCGCGGCCGGGCAGCAGCCGCACGTCCGGCACCGGGTACAGGCTGCGCTGGCTGTCCGGATCGAAGACGCGGATGGAGTCCACCTCGTCGCCGAACAGGTCGACGCGGTAGGGCACGGTCGAGCCCATCGGGAACAGGTCGATCAGGCCACCGCGCACCGCATATTCGCCGGGCGAGACGACCTGGCTCACATGCTGGTAGCCGCCCAGCGTGAGCTGCTGCTTTAAGGCGGATTCGTCCAGCCGCTGCTTCTGCTTGAAGTTGAAGGTGGTGGCCGCCAGGAAGGACGGCGGCGCCAGGCGGGTCAGGGCGGTGGTGGCCGGGAGCAGCACCACATCCAGGTCGCGCTCGGCCACGCCTTTGCCGTTGGCCTGCAGCAGGCGCCACAGCGTGGCCAGACGCTCCGAGATCAGGTCCTGGTGCGGACTGAAACTGTCGTAGGGCAGGGTTTCCCAGTCGGGGAACACGGCCACGCGCAGCCCTGGCGCAAAGAACTTGAGTTCATCTTCCAGCCGCTGGGTGTCTCCCGGCTCGGCGGTCACCACCACGGTCAGGCGACCGGCGGCCATCTGCTGCTGGGCAAAGGTGGCCAGCAACAGCGCGTCGGCGGAACCGATGGGGCGGGGTTGGGTGAAGCGTTTACCGGGAGCGATGGAAGACAGCTGCATAGCGCACAAATAAGGACAGCCCCGGAAGGGGCGTGACGGGATTGTAGGGAGTGTGGGCAAGCCGTGTGCGGGCAGGGGTGGGCGAACGGAGGTCGAGGTTCCTGCCTTGGACGAAGGCATCTGGTGCGGGTTTCGGTGGGCGTGGTGCAAGAACCTACCGATGCAGGCAATGGGTGCGGACGAGGCAAGTTTTCAGAATGACCGTCATCCACAACTCCGCATGCCTCCTCTGTGACTGTCGCGTTTTCGCCTGCTTTTTCGCCCGCTTTCTCCCTGGCTCCTTCGTCGCGTGGCCTTCCGTCCCGTGGCCTTTCGTCCGGGGGCTTGCAGCCCCGGTGCCTACCCCTCGTCGCGGCACTTCTGGCCGCGCTGCCCCTGACCGTTCTGTCGCAAACCCTGCCCCCGGATGCCGGCCTGCTCCGCCAGGACCGCACGCCCCAGCCTGCGCCCCAGCGCCCGCAGGACCTGCCGGCGCCCGTCGACCCGCGCCTGTCTTCATCCCCCACTGCGCCATCCAGGGCCGTGCCCATTGCCCGCGTGGTGGTGGAGGGCTGCACCGTCATTCCGGACGCGGACTGGGAGGCGATGCTCGGCCCGCTGCCCGACACCGGCCTGACCCTGGCGCAGATGCAGGCCCTGGCCCGGCAGGTGCAATGGGCCGTGCAGCAGGCCGGGCGCCCGTATGCGGTGGCGTACCTGCCGCCTCAGGAGCTGAGCGACGGCACCTTGGTGATCCGTGTGCTCGAAGGCCGTTACGGTCAGGTGACCAGCCAAGGTCCGCTGGCCAGCGAGGCCGCCGGATGGATGACCCCGCTCAAGCCCGGCACCCCGATCGGTCCGGAACTGGAGCGGCAGATGCTGCTGCTGTCCGAGTTGCCCGGCGTGCGTGCGGTGGCCACGCTCTCTCCTGGCGCGTCGGTGGGCGAGGCCGATGTCTCGGTCGATGTGCAGCCGGACCGGACCTGGGGCGCCAGCGTCCAGCTGGACAACCACGGCAATCGCTATGCAGGCCGCCAACGCCTGGTGGGCTCGGTCTCCCTGAATCGGTGGCTGATGCTGGGTGATCAGCTCACGCTGGCCGCGGGCACCGGCGACCAGGGCGGTGGGCAAGCCCAGGCGGGTTATTCACTGCCGCTGGGCACGCAGGGCCTGCGTCTGGACCTGGGCGCCGGCTTCAGCCGCTACCAGCTCGGGCGTGAATTCGAGGTCCTCGGCGCGAGTGGCACGGTGACCACCGTGTCCGGCACGCTGACAGTACCCCTGAAGGTCTCCCAGGCGCGCCGGGTGCTGTGGCAGTCGGGTCTCCAAACGCAGCAGATCGCCAATCGCCAAAGTCTGTTCGACACGGAAGACAGCCGCTCTGCCGTCGCCTGGGTCAACAGCCTGCAGGGCACGCAATGGCTGTCCGGCGGCGGTGTGCTGTGGGGACGGGTGTCCGCCGAGGCGGGGCGCATCAAGATCAAGGACGAGCTCTCCCGCCAGGGCGACGCGCTGACTGCGCAGACGGCTGGCAGTTATCTGCTGCTGGGCGCGGACGCTTCCCTGCTGCGACCGGTGGGTGACTGGACCTTCTTCGGGCGCGTGGCTGGACAGGTGGGGAACCGCAATCTGGACCCGTCCAAAAAATGGGTGTTGGGCGGTCCGGGCGGCGTGCGGGCCTGGCCCACGTCCGAGGGCAGTGGAGACGATGGTGCGCTGGCGCAGTTGGAGGTCCGGCGCCAGATCGGCCTCTTTGAGCCCTTCGTCTTCTTCGATGCGGGACGCGTCACCCTCCATCACCAGCGCTGGGACGACAGCCCCAACAACCGCACGATGTCCGGCGCAGGACTGGGGCTGCGCATGAGCAGCGGCCCCTGGCAGGTCCAGAGCACCGCCGGCTGGCGGATCGGGCCTGGACGCGACGCGCCTCAGTCCGATCCCGGTGCCGGCGCCGTCCAGTTCTGGCTGAGCGTGGGCTATCGGATCTGAGTCCTCCCCGCTGATGTCTTTCACACTGCGCCAGGACTGGCCTGGCGCTTCTCGATTCATTGAAAAAGGTTCTCCATGACAGTTCTCCACCCCGGTGCCCGGCGCGCCCGCACGCCTGCGTCGCTCGCCATGTCGTCCTCCTGCCTCGGCGGCCTGTTCGCGCTGTCCCTGCTCAGCCAAGCCATGGCGCAGGCGCTGCCAGGCACGGCCACGGTGGTGTCCGGCCAAGCCGACATCACCCGCACCACGAATGCCGTCACCATCAAGCAGAACACCCAGAAGCTGATCACCAACTGGACCGACTTCAGCGTCGAGGCCGGCAAGACGGTGACCTTCGTGCAACCCTCTCAGAATGCGGTCGCGCTGAACCGCGTGACGGGCAAGGACGTGAGCACGATTGCCGGCACCCTGGCCTCCAACGGTCGGGTGTTCCTCATCAACCCCAACGGCGTGCTGGTGACGTCCGGCGCCAATGTGTCGCTGGGCAGCCTGGTGGCGTCCACCCTGGACTTGAACGACGACGATTTCCTCAGCGGCGCCTATCGGTTCACCGGCAAGTCCACCGGCAGCGTGATCAACAAGGGTCGCATCGTCACCAGTACGGAGGCCGGTGATGCCTATATCGCGCTGATCGCCAACGAGGTGGGCAACGAAGGGTCGCTGCATGCGGGCCCCCATGGCACGGCCGCGCTGGCGGCGGGCAACGACGTCACGCTGCAACTCGGCGGGCCGATCCAGCTGCGCGTGCAAGGGGATGCGGCCAAGGCGGTCATCAACAACAGCGGGTCGGTCATTGCGCCGTCGGGACAGGTGCTGTTGACCGCCAGCGGCGACAGCAGCCTCAAGGCCGTGACCATCAATCAGTCCGGCATCCTCAATGCCAGCAGCGTGACGCAGGAACCCGGTGGGCGTGTGCGGCTGACGGCACCGCAAGGGGATATCGCCATCAGCGGCACCGTGGTGTCCGACGGGTCACTGGAGGGCGGGGAGCTGTCGATCGCCTCGGGCACGGTCACGCTGTCGGGCAAGCTCTCGGCCGCTGCCTCGTCCAGCGGCGAAGGCCGCGGCGGCACGGTGGGGGTGGACGCCGCGACCACGCTGAACATCAGCAAGGCGGCCTCCGTCCTGGCCACGGGTGCCACGGGCGGACGCATCGCGCTGCAAGCGCCCGATACGGTGCAGGTGGCTGGCGCGGTTAGTGCCGCCGGAACGGCACCTGGTCAGGGCGGGGAGGTCACCGCGTCGGCGGGCAAGAGCCTGGACGTGTCGGCGGGCAACTTCGTCCCGGCCAGCGGGCAGGGCGGTGCGCTGGTCTTCACCGCTCCCACCATCACCTTGGACACGGTCGATGGCAGCAACAAGATCCGCGCCGCGCAGGTGTCCTCCTGGGTGGACAGCGGGCAGGATGTGGTCCTGCGCGGTACCAGCGATGTGGAGGTGAACACCGCGTTGACGGCGTCCAAGGGCAGCCGTGGGCTGTCCCTCATCGCCGGTCGTTCCGTGCTGATCAACGGTGCGGTGGACGTCGGCAAGGCTTCCTTGACCGTGGTGGCCAATGCCCAGGACTCTGACCTGAAGGCGGACCGCAAACAGGGCAGTGGTGCCCTCACCATGGGCACGGGCTCGTCCCTGACCTCCAAGGCGGCGGTGAACCTGATCGTGGATGGAGACACCAGTGCCACCGACGCCGGCGGGATGACCCTCACCCGCGTTCAGGCAGGCGCGCTGGCGGTGGACTCGGCCGCGTTCTCCGGCACGATCAAGGCCAGCAACAAGGTGTATGACGGCACCGTCGCGGCGGTGATGACCACCCCGGTGGTCAACGGCCTGACCTTGTCGTCCAGCAACCTGACCCTGTCGAGCAGTGGCCAATTCGCCGACAAGGCCGCAGGGACGGGCAAGGCCGTGACCGGCAACCTGGCCCTGGCCGGCTTTGATACGGCGGATGCGAAGCGAAGCAGCACGCTGCAAAAGGCGGGTCGGGCCCTGACGGTCAACGCGGTGGCGGACATCACCCGCCGCACCTTGCAGGTGAGTCAGCTGAGCGCGTCCGACAAGATCTACGACGGCAGCACGCAGGCGACGGCGCGGATCGGGGCCGACGACCGGGTGGCGGGCGACCAACTGACGCTGAGCTGGGCAGCAGCCTTCGACAACAAGAATGTCGGCACCGGCAAGCGCGTCACGATCAGCAACCTGGCGGTGGGCGGCGCGGACGCTGGCAATTACACGGTGAACGCGTCGGCGCTGACCACCCAGGCCGCGATTACACGCCGCGAACTGGTGCTCGCCGGCCTGACCGCCAGCGACAAGACCTACGACGGCACGACGGCCGCGACCGTCAATTTCGCCCAGGACAACCGCATCGCCGGCGACACCCTCACCGTGGCGGCACAAGGCCAGTTCACCAGCAAGAACGTTGGCAGCGGCAAGCGCGTGCAAGTGCAGCCGCAGAGCGTGAGCCTGGGGGGCGCCGATGCCGGCAACTACTTCGTCGCGCTGGCCGAAGACGTCACCAGCGCCAGCATTGCGCAGCGGCGCCTGACCCTGTCCGGACTGGCCGCCGCCAACCGCGTCTTTGACGGCACGCTGCGCGCCGATGTGCGGTTCAGCGGCGATGACCGGGTGGCGGGCGACCAACTGGACGTGGTGGCCAGCGGTCAGTTCGACAACGCGCACGCCGGCAACGGCAAGCGCGTGACGGTGACCCAACTGGCGCTGGCCGGCGCCGATGCCGACAACTACCGCATCGACCCTGCCGTGCGCGAGACCGTCGCGTCCATCACGCAGCGGGCCCTGACCGTCAGCCAGGTCACCGGGCAGACCAAGGTGTATGACGGCACCCGAACCGCCCAGGTGCTGTTCGGTACCGACAACCGGGTCGCGGGCGACGACCTGCACCTGAGCGCCACCGCCAGCTTTGACAACAAGCAGGCGGGCAGCGGCAAGCGCATCGATGTGCAGGGCATTGCTCTGTCCGGTGCCAATGCCGGGGACTACACCGTCACGGCCACCGGGCTGAGCACCACCGGCACGATCGAGCGCCGTGCCCTGTCCCTGAGCGGCTTGCGGGCGCAGGACAAGACCTACGATGGCCAGGCCACTGCGAACGTGAGTTTCAGCCGGGATGACCGCGTGGCCGGGGATCAGCTGGTGGTCACGGCCACCGGCGCCTTTGATGACAAGCGCGCGGGCAGCAATAAGACCGTCACCGCCCGTGCCGCCCTGAGCGGTGCGGATGCCGGCAACTATGTCGTGTCCCTGGCGGAGGACCGCACGCAAGCGAGCATCTTCCAGCGCCAGTTGACCCTCAGCGGCCTGATCGCTGCCGACCGGGTCTATGACGGCACTCAGCGGGCCACCGTCCGCTTCGCGGGCGACGACCGCGTGGCCGGCGATCAGCTGACCGTGCTCGCCAATGGCCAGTTCGACAACGCCCACGCGGGCAGCAACAAGCGTGTCACGGTGACGCAGCTGGCGCTGGGAGGCGTGGACGCCGACAACTACCGCATCGAGCCTGCCGTGCGCGAGACCACCGCCAGCATCAGCCGACGGGCGCTGACGGTCAGCCAGGTGGTCGCCCAGAACAAGGTCTACGACGGCACCCGGGCGGCCCAGGTGGTGATCGGGGCGGACGACCGGGTGGCTGGCGACGACCTGACGCTCACTGCCACCGGCAGCTTTGACACCAAGCAGGCCGGCACCGGCAAGCGCGTGGAGGTGCAGGGCATTGCACTGTCCGGCGCCAATGCCGGCGACTACATCGTGAGGGCTTCGGGTCTCTCCACGACCGCTGACATCGCCCGCCGAGTGCTGTCCCTGAGCGATCTGCAGGCCCAGGACAAGACCTACGACGGCACCCGCGCGGCGCAGATCCGTTATGGCCGCAATGACCGCGTGGCCGGGGACGACGTTCAGGTGAGCGCGACCGGCCAGTTCGAGAGCAAGCAGGCCGGCAGCAACAAGCGCGTGACGGTGGACGGCGTGACGCTGTCCGGCGCGGATGCCGGCAACTACGTGGCCGACTTTGAAGGCCACAGCACCCGCGCCACCATCGACCCCCGTCTGCTGACGCTGAGCCAACTGTCGGCGAGCGACAAGGTCTATGACGGCACGCGCGACGCCCGTGCCGTGTTCGGGTCCGACGATCGTGTGGCGGGGGACGCTGTCACGGTGGCCACCACCGCCAGCTTCGATTCCCGAATGGCCGGCAGCGGCAAGACGGTGACCGTCACCGATGTGGCGCTCCACGGCGCTGACGCGGGCAACTACCGGGTGGACGCGGTCGGCGCGACCACCCAGGCCGCGATCCAGCAGCGCCTGCTGACGCTGACTCAGTTGGCCGCGCTGGACAAGGTCTATGACCAGACGGTGCAGGCGCAGGTGTCTGCGGGCGGCGATGACCGGGTGAGGGGAGACCTGCTGACGGTGGCGCTGACCGGCGAATTCAATGACCGCCATGTCGGCCAGAACAAGACGGTAACGGTGACGGGCGTCCGGCTGAGCGGTGACGATGCGGTCAACTATCGGGTGACCGATCAGCCGCTGACCACCACGGCCTCCGTCACGCCGCGTCTGCTGAAGGTGGGCCTGACCGCGTCGGACAAGAACTATGACGGACAACGCGATGCCTCCGTCACCTTCAAGGACGACCGGTTGAGCGGAGACGACCTGCAGCTGGTCGGTGGCGTCAGTCAGTTTGCGGATGCCAACGCAGGTCGCGACAAGACCGTGACGGCCTCGTACTGGCAACTGAGCGGCGCCGATGCAGGCAACTACCAGTTGGAGACCCCGAGCTGGCAGACGACGGCCAGCATCCAGCCGCGGGTGCTGCACGTCAGTGCGCCTGCATCGGTCGAGTTCAGCCAGTCGCTGCGTCCTCAAGCCATTGCCATCAGTCACGATGCATTGGCCGTGGATCCGCTGCAGGTCGTGGCCGGGTCGCTGACCTGGGGACGGACCGATGAGCTGGCGCGGGCGGCCACGCTGTCCTCTCTGACGATCCAGGGGCCGGGCGCTGGCAACTACGTCCTGAGCGTTCCCACGCTCAGCCTGGCGGCGGTGGTGAACACGCCTTTGCCGCTCCCGGGGGCCAGCGGGCAATGGCTGTGCACGGGCGCCGCGCAGCCGGGCTGTGCATCCCAGAGCCTGGCCCAGCGGTCGTGGGCGACAGAGCCGGTGATGGCGCAGGCGTCGGTCGCGCCGACGCGGGCTGCCCTGGTGGTGCGTGAGGGCGGCATTCACGTGCCGGCGCAGCGGCTGGGCGGCGCGCATTAGGGCGCAATAGGGCGCAATAGGGCGCAGGCCGGCTACCGCCGGCAGCGGATCTCGCTGCCGGCGGTGATGCATTCAGCAACCGGCGCTGCTTGTGGGCACGACCTTCGCTGAGGGTTCCAGCGCTCGGCAGTGACGGCCCCTCGCTGTCGATGGCAGCGGTTTAAAAGCAATGGCCTCAGGGCACCAGCCTCAAGGCACCGGCTGGATCGTCACCGTGCGTCGTCTTGGCTGGGCCGCCCGTGCCCGCAACTGGCCGCAGCCGCCATCGACGTCCTGACCTGCTGAATCCCTCAGCTTGGTCAGGACGCCTCGCTGGTGCAGCCGGCGGGCGATGTCTCGTGCCTTGTCCCAATCGGGACGCTGGAAGGGCAGTTCCGGCACGCTGTTGTACGGAATCATGTTCAGCACCCCATACTTGCCTTTGAGCAGCGCCACGATGGCGTCCAGCTCGTCGTCACCATCATTGACGCCGTCCAGAAGCGTCCATTGGTACTGGATGGGGTAGCCCGTCTCCCGCGCATAGCGCTCACCGGCCTGCACGATCTCCGCCGGGCTCAACCGCGGGGCGCGGGGCAGCAGTTCGCGGCGCAGCTCGTCCTTGGTGGTGTGCAGCGACAGCGCCAGGGCCGGTTTCACAGGGCCTCGCGCCAGGCGTTCGAAGACCCGCGGATCCCCCACCGTGGAGAACACCAGATTCTTGTGGCCAATGTTGCCCACGGTGCCCAGCAGCTCGATCGCTTCCATCACTGCTTCCAGGTTGTGGGATGGCTCCCCCATGCCCATGAACACCACCTTCTTCACTGGGCGCTGCTGGCGGGCGAGGGCCACCTGGGCGACGATCTCGGCGCTGGAGACCTGCCGGATCAATCCGTCCCGGCCGGTCATGCAGAACTGACAGCCGACGGCGCAGCCGACCTGGCTGGAGACACACAGGCCGTCGCGCGGCAATAGCACGCTTTCAACGGTCTGGCCGTCCTGAAGCTTGACCAGCAGGCGTGCCGAGCCATCCGCGCCGGGATGCGATTCCATCAAGGTCGCCAGCCCCTCCAGCTCGGCCATCAAGGCGGGCAGGGCGTCGCGAACGGCTTGCGGCAGGAAGTGCTCCAGCTGACGCCGGCCCTGCGTCAGCGGCAGCGCCTGCACCCAGTGGCGCAGCACCCGCTGGCGATGGGCGGGATTGGCGCCCAGGGCGGTCAGGCGTTGCTCGAGGTCGGCGATGGAGAACACGGTGGCGCGGGTCCGAAGAAGATTGGGAAATGGAGAGCGGGGAGCAGCGGTCGAGGGGCGACGCGTCGAGCCTCGCGCACGGGGCGGGTTCCGCGCAACCGGCAGTCCTGAATTCTCCCTGAAATGGCACCGCAGGCGCCGGCCTTCTTGATCGACATGGTGCTTGTCGGGGCTGGCCGGGCAGGGCGCGGCAGGGCGGGCGAGGCCGCCTCATCGAGCGCCCACTGCTGCTGCCAACGTAGGAGGGCGCGAGTTCCGGCGGCGATTCGGCGTCGGGTCGATTCCCCAGCACCATTTGCCCAAGGCTGATGTCCCGGCGCCGATGGCCCAGCGCCGCTGCCTCAGCAGCGACGTCCCAACGCCGATATCCCAACGTCGATATCCCAACGCCGATATCCCTGAGCCGATATGCCTTAGCCGATATCCCAACCCCGATATCCCAGAGCCGATATGCCAGAGCCGATTCCCCGGTGCCGATGCCCCGGTGCCGATGCCTCGGTGCCGATCCTCCAGCGCCGCTGCCCAAGCAACGCTGTCCCAGTGCCGATATCCGGCGCCGATATCCAGCGCCGATTCCCCAGTGCCGATGACCCAGCTGCGCCGCACGGCCATCGCCCTGGAGCCGGGGCACAATTACGCCCCATGAGCGACTTTCCGATAGGCGTGGTGCCTCGATGTTTTGCGCTGGTGCCCGCGGCAGGTGTCGGCAGCCGGTCCGGTGCGGATCGTCCCAAGCAGTATGTGCCGCTGGCCGGGCAGGCGATGATCGCCCACACGTTGACGGCCTTGGCGGCGGTGCCACGGATCGAAGCGACCCTTGTGGTGCTGTCCCCGGAGGACGACCAGTTTGAGCAAGCCGCGCCTGGATTCACCGGACCCCGGTCCTGGGTGGCGCGCTGTGGGGGCGACACGCGGGCCGAGACGGTCGCGAACGGCCTGCAGGTGCTGCGCGAGCATGGCGTTGCGCCGCATGACTGGGTGTTGGTGCACGATGCCGCGCGCTGCCTGCTGCAGCCGGGCTGGGTGGATCGGCTGATCGACGCCTGCCAAGACGATGAAGTCGGCGGTTTGCTGGCGCTGCCCGTGGCAGATACGCTCAAGGACGCAACCGCCGCAACCGCCGCAACCGCCGCAACCGCCGCAACCGCCGCAACCGCCGCAACCGCCGCAACCGCTGCAACCGCTGCAACCGCTGCAACCGCTGCAACCGCTGCAACCGCTGCAACCACCACCACCGGCCTCCCCAGGGTCGCCAGCACCGTTGATCGTCGGGGGAAGTGGGCCGCACAGACGCCGCAGATGTTCCGGCTCGGTTTGCTGGCGCCCGCGCTGGCCGCAGGCTTGGAGGGCGTGACGGACGAGGCCAGTGCGGTGGAAGCCATGGGGCATCAGCCGCTACTGGTGGAAGCATCGATGGAGAATTTCAAGGTGACCTGGCCTGCCGACTTCGCTCTGGCCGAGCGATTGCTGCGCAGTCGCTGAGACGTCCATCAACCCTCTCGTCGCCAGTACGGCGAAGGGCCTCGCCCGCTCAGAGGCCCCGGCCGACGCCCAAGTTAGCGCCCAGGCCGAGGCCCAGGTTAGCGCCCGGGCCGACGCCCAAGCCAAGGCCCAGACCGACGCCCAGGCCAAGGCTAAGGCCAAGGCCCAGACCGACGCCCACACCAACGCTCAACCAACGCTCAAATCAACGTCCCAAGCAACCCCCTCGCGCCTCACACAGCGGGCCGTCTCTCACACGAGTTTTCTATGACATTGATTCGTCTCTGCTGCCTCATGGTCATGACGGCGGCACTCATGGCGGGCTGCAACGCCCAGAAGGCGATTGAAGCGATGGCCCCGCAAGAAGAAGCGGCGCAGGGCCAGCAGGTGATCGCGCAATTGGCCGCCCGAGACTTTGCCTCGGTGCAGGCCCATCTGGACCCGACACTGCAGACGCCGGCCACTGCCGCGCAACTCGTTGAAGTCGCCAACCACATTCCCGCCGGCACGCCCAAGCATGTCCAGCTGATTGGTTTCAACACGCTGCATCAGAAGACGGGTGTTCAGTATTCCTTCGCCTACGAATACGAGTACGACGACCAATGGATGGTGGCGCAGGTGATGTTCTATCGCAAAGCGGGCCAGTTGCTGATTGCAGGCGTCCACGTGAACCCGATGGCGCAGTCCGAACGTGCCGTCCATGCCTTTTCGCTGGCGGGCAAGGGGCCGCTGCATCTCCTCATGCTGGGGCTAAGCGTGCTGGTGCCGCTGTTCATCCTCACCACGCTGGTGATCTGCTACCGCACGCCGGTGCCCAAGCGCAAAGCCCTGTGGTACCTGTTCATAGCCGTGGGCCTGGTGCAGTTCACGCTGAACTGGACCTCGGGCGCGATCAATGTCCAACTGCTCGCATTCCTGGTGCTCGGCGCGGGGTTCATGCAGGGGTCTGCCTACACCCCGCTGCTGCTGAGCGTGGCCTTGCCGGTGGGCGCGGTGGTGTTCCTGCTCAAGCGCCGGTCCTGGTTGGCGGCCCCAGCATCGGCAGCGGTGCAGGACGTTCCCGCCCAAGGCTGACAGAATCCACTTCAAGAACTTCTCCACCCCACTTATGCAAGCTCCATTCCGAATCGGTGAAGGCTGGGACACCCACGCTCTGGTCACCGGCCGCCCGCTCATCCTGGGCGGCGTGACCATTCCGCACACCCACGGCCTGCTGGGCCACTCCGACGCGGACGCCCTGGCGCACGCCATCACGGACGCGCTGCTGGGTGCCGCCGCACTCGGTGATATCGGCAAGCTGTTTCCCGACACCGCCGCCGAATTCAAGGGTGCGGACTCCATGGTGCTGCTGGCCGAAGCCTATCGGCGGGTGAAGGACTCCGGCTGGGTGATCGGCAACCTGGACAGCACCATCATTGCTCAGGCGCCCAAGATGGCACCGCACATCCCGGCGATGCGCCAGCGCCTGGCCGAGGTGCTGGGCATCGACGCGCAGCAGATCAATGTGAAGGCCAAGACGGCGGAGAAGATGGGGCCGGTGGGGGAGCTGCGGGCGATCGAGGCCCGCGCGGTCTGCTTGCTGGTGGCAGCACCGAAGTGAACGGTGGCCGCAACGCGCGGCTCCATCGCGTGGCCCCATAGCGCGGCTGCACTACCTGGTTGCATAGCGCGACGAACGCCGCAAACCAACATCAGGGATTCGCCCGCTTGAGGCGCAACTGCGCCACGAACCCGCTGTCTTCCGCGTTGGTCAGGCGCAGCTGGGCGCCCAGTCGCTGAATCGACTTCTCGACAATCGCCAGCCCCAGCCCGGCGCCAGTGGCCGCCGTGCGGGCGCTGTCGCCGCGGTAGAACGGTGTCGTCAGCTTGGCCAGCTTGTCCGGCGGCACGCCTGGACCGTGGTCCCGCACCGTCAGAAGCACCCACGCGCTGTCCGCTTCTGCCGTGACTTCCACCCGCGCCGGCTCATCGGCATGTCGGCCATATCGACGAGCGTTCTCGAACAGGTTGAGCAGGATGCGGCCGAACTCGGTCGGGTCCGTCCAGATGCGCAGCGCCGCGGACAGCCGCACGCTGATCTGGATCTGCGCCGGATCGCGGAAGCCCTGGGCTTCACGCTCCACCAGCTCCCGCAGGTTCATGGCCGTCAGCTGCAGCTCGCTGGGGCGGGCGTAGTCCATGAACTTGTTGATGATGGCGTCCAGCTGGTCGATGTCCTGCGCGATGAACTGGCGCGCCTGCTCGTCGGTGACGCTCATTTCCGCTTCCAGCCGCAGACGGGCCAGCGGCGTGCGCAGGTCATGGGAGATGCCCGCCAGCATCACGCTGCGGTCCTCTTCCATCTTCGCCAGCTCGCGCGCCATGCGGTTGAAGCCCATGTTCACCTCGCGGATCTCGCTGGTGAGGGTGCTTTCATCCAGCCGGGAGTCATATTCCCCCTCGCGGATGCGGCTGGCGGCGATCGACAGTTCCCGCAGCGGCTGGTTGATCAGCCGCGCGATGGCCGCCGCACCCAGCAGGGACGCCCCCAGCGCGATGACGATCCACCACCAGTTGCTGGACATGTTGGCCTGCAGCGGTGCGGGATTGGTTTGCAGCCAGAACTGGTCCGGCCCCACATCAAACCGCACCCACAGTCCCGGCACGCCATTGAGGCCGCTGGCCAGCACCGTCTGCGGGCCCAGCCGCGAGACCAGCTCCTTGCGCAGGCGCTGGGCGAACGGCGTGTTCTCGTAGGGCATCCAGCGGTCGGTGGTTTCGGCGACCTCCACCTGCACCGCCTCGCTGCGCGCCAGCGACTTCACCACCGCGACGCGGTTGATGGAATCGGTGCTGGACAGCGCCACGCGCGACAGGTTGACCAGTCCGGCCAGCTGCTGCGCAGCTTCCAGGGCCTTGGGCTCGGCCTCCAGCGCCTTGAAGGTCTGTTGCCAGGCCAGCACGCCAGCGGCCAGCAGCAGGGCCAGCAGCGCGAAGGTTCGCCAGAAGAGGTTGAGCGCTAAGCGGGGTGGAGTCACGGCGGGTGAATGCTTTCCGTCGGTCTACGTTGGTCGAGCGGGGGAGGCCGGGGCCACCCCCACCATCCCTGAGCGGGGCGCTTCGAGCGGTCGGTCGGGCCGGTCAGGTCCAGTGGCGCCAGTCGGCCATGTCGGTCCTATCGGTCCAGTGGGACCCATCGGTCCGATGGGCCCTGTGCCCCCAGCGGGCTCCGCCTGCCAGGCCGCCCCGGTCAACAACCGGGGTCGGGTGCCTGCGGCGCCAGCCGGTGCGGGGCTGATCCGTTGGGATCAGGCCGCTTCGTCCGGCACGAACACGTAGCCCACGCCCCACACGGTCTGGATGAAACGCGGCTGCGCCGGATCTTCTTCCAACAGCTTGCGCAGACGGGAGACCTGCACATCCAGGCTGCGGTCGAACGGTTCGAACTCACGGCCGCGGGCCAGCATGGCGAGCTTGTCGCGCGACAGCGGCTGGCGCGGATGGCGGACCAGCGCCTTGAGCATCGAGAACTCGCCCGTCGTCAGCGGCACCGGCTCGCCGTTCTTCGACAGACGGCGCAGGGCCAGGTCGAATTCGAACGGGCCGAAGTTCACCGTCATCGGCTCCTTGGACGGAGCGCCCGGCGCTTCCGGCGGCGGACGACGGCGCAGCACCGCATTGATGCGGGCCAGCAGTTCGCGGGGATTGAACGGCTTGGCCAGGTAGTCGTCCGCGCCGACTTCCAGACCGACGATGCGGTCCACTTCCTCGACCTTGGCCGTCAGCATGATGATCGGCGTGCTGTCGCCAGCCGCACGCAGGCGGCGGCAGATGGACAGACCATCCTCACCGGGCAGCATCAGATCGAGCACGATCAGATCGACCGTCTCTCGGGTCAGCTGCTTGTTCAGCGCCTTGCTGTCCTCGGCCAGCAAGACTTCAAATCCCTCTTGCGCCAGATACCGGCGCAGCAGGTCGCGAATGCGTGCATCGTCGTCCACGACCAGGACGCGGTTGGGGCGGGTGCTGCTCTGCATGGCGGCCACTCCTGAATTTGTAACAGCGGCACTGTAAGCCCGTTTTTTCGGCTTGTTTGCGGGATGCAGCAGCCCTTACGGCTTAGTTACAACTTATGTAACGCGGACGGTGATCCTTGGCAGGCTTCGACATCGTTATGCTGGTTACCCCTGACTTTTGAGGATCCCGCATGACACGAAAGCAACACTGGCTGGTGATGGGCACGCTGCTGGCAGCCGCTGTGGCGGCCCCGTGGGCCCAGGCGCAGACCGCCGGGCCCCGCACGGACGTGCTGAACCTTCAAGCCTCGGCCAGTATCGAGGTGGCGCGCGACATGCTCTCGCTGACCTTCTCCACCACGCGCGAAGGCAAGGAAGCCGGCGCGGTGCAAACGGAGCTGAAGCAGGCGCTGGAAGCCGCGCTGGCGGAAGCCCGCAAGGTGGCCAAGCCCGGTCAGGTGGACGTGCAGGCGGGCTCTCTGTCGGTGTACCCGCGCTACGGCCAAAGCCGCGTGAGCAGCGCCAACAACGCGCCGCAGATCACGGGCTGGCAAGGCAGTGTGGAAGTTGTGGTGAAGGGGCGAGACATGGAGACCATCTCCAAGCTGACCAGCCGCATCACCAGCTTGAGCATTGCCAATGTGAGCTATGGGCTGTCCCGTGAAGCACGGGAGAAGGCCGAGCAGAGCGTGGTGGCCGATGCCATCACCAACTACAAAACCAAGGCTGGCATGTATGTGCAGCAATTCGGTTATCGCGGCTTCCAGATCGGTGAAGTCAGCGTGAACACCGAGGGCGGCGCACCGGAAATGGTGGGCATGGCCCGCTTCAAGACGATGGCTGCGCCGTCGGCGGACATGGCCCTGCCGGTCGAGTCCGGCAAGACCACCGTGACGGTGAGCGTCAACGGCAACGTCGTGATGACGCGCTGATCCGAGCGCCGGGTCCCGGACGGGCAGCGCCGCAGGGGCCGGCGCTGTTCCGTCCAGAACCCGCCGGTCCCGGTGCGGTCCCGTCAGCGGCCGCCGCGGTTCTCTGCGAGCCGCTGCTCGCTTGGCGTCACGCTTGGCGTCAGGACTGGATGTACGCTCACTGCGCCGTCCAGCCCCCATCCATCGCCCAGGCCTGACCGCGCACGTTGACAGCGGCATCCGAGCACAGGAACACCGCCAGCGCGCCCAGCTCCTCCGGCGTGGTGAACTGCAGCGACGGTTGCTTCTCCGCCAGCAGTTGCCGCTTGGCCTCCGCCGGGTCCAGCCCTTCCTTCTCCGCCCGGGCGTCGATCTGCTTCTGCACCAGGGGCGTGAGCACCCAGCCCGGGCAGATGGCATTGACCGTCACCGGCAGCGTCGCGGTCTCCAGCGCTGCGGACTTGGTCAGCCCCAGCAGGCCATGCTTGGCCGCCACATAGGCCGACTTGCCGGCCGATGCCACCAGGCCATGGGTGGATGCGATGTTGATGATCCGCCCCCACTGCTTTTTCTTCATACCCGGCAGGGCCAGCCGCATGGTGTGGAAGGCGCTGGAGAGGTTGATCGCCAGGATGGCGTCCCACTTCTCGGTGGGGAAATCCTCCACATTGGCGACGAACTGGATGCCGGCGTTGTTCACCAGGATGTCGCAGCCGCCGAAATCCTGGTCGATGTAGGCCATCATGGCCTCGATGTCGGCAGGCTTGCTCATGTCGGCACCGTGGTAGCCGACCCGTATGGCGTGATCCTTGCCTGCGTCCTGGACGTCCTTGCGGGGCCCCTCGGAATCTCCAAAGCCGTTGAGCACCACATGGGCGCCCTGTCGCGCAAGTGTCAGGGCAATCCCCAAGCCGATTCCACTCGTGGAGCCGGTCACCAATGCTGTCTTGCCTTTCAACATGCCAGGTCCTCTTCAGGGTTGTTAGGATGGGCACAAAGGATACGAGCGATGTCTGAACCCTTGTTGAAAAAAGTCCAGGCGCTGAGCCCTTGCGGCCTGCATCAGATGGCCTACTGGGAGTGGGGCCAGGCTGACAACCCTCGCGTACTCGTGTGCGTGCACGGTCTGTCCCGCCAGGGACGGGACTTCGACGCCGTGGCCCGCCGCCTGAGCGACCGCTACCGCGTCATCTGCCCGGACGTGGTGGGTCGCGGGGAGTCCGACTGGCTGGGCGATCCGCGGAACTATCAGTTGCCCCAGTATGTGTCGGACATGGTCACGCTGCTGGCACGCCTGGGCGTCTCCCAGGTGGACTGGCTGGGCACCTCCATGGGGGGCTTGATCGGACTGGCCCTGGCGGCCATGCCGTCCAGCCCGGTCGGACGCCTCATCCTCAACGACGTGGGGCCCACCATCGAATTCGTGGCGCTGCAGCGCATCGCCGGTTATCTGGGCCGCGCGCCCCAGTTTGAGAACTGCCAGCAGGGCGCTGAATACCTGCGTGGCATCTCGGAAGGCTTTGGGCCTCACACCGACGAGCAGTGGCTGCAGCTCTCCCGCGCCATGTTCAAGGCGGACGGTGATCGTTGCCGCCTGCATTACGACCCGCGCATCGGCCAGGGCCTGGCCGGCCTGACGCCGGAGCTGGCCAAGGCCGGCGAGGCCCAGCTGTGGGCAGCTTATGACGCCGTACGGTGTCCGACGCTGCTGCTGCGCGGCACCGAGTCCGATCTGCTGTCCGCCGCCACCGCGCAGGCCATGACGCTGCGCGGCCCGAGGGCCCGGGTGGTGGAGTTTGCCCACGTCGGTCACGCGCCGACCCTGGTGACCGAGGACCAGATCGCCGTTGTGGAGGCCTTCCTGGAGGAAGGCCGGCGTTGATCATGACGGTCTGCGCGCTGCGCTTGGGCGGCGTGGCGGACCGCCGGCCCTAGCAGTATGAAGTTGGCGTTATGAAGACAGAGTTGGGCTTACGGGCCGAGCAGGCCGCCCCGATCGTGGCCCTGCTCGATGGCGATCTGCCCAGCCGCTTGCCGGCGGCCCAGCCGATGCGCACCGAAACGGTCGATCCCATCCAGCGCGCCCGCGCCTTTGCCGAGCCGCTGCTGGCCGGCCATGTCCTGGACACCGGCGAGCCGGCGCTGGAGCATGCCGACGGCGTGGCTGCCATCCTCGCCGGGGTGGGCGCTGCGCCGTCCATGCGGGCGGCGTCCTACCTCGTCTACGCGGGCGACTACCTCAACAAGCCCGAAGAAATCGTGGCCAAGGCCTTTGGCGAGAGTGACGCCAGCCTGGTGAGCCATACCCGCCGGCTGGTGCAGATCCAGCGGGCGGCGCGCGAAGCCAAGGTCGAGGACCAGCGCCGCCAGGAGCAGACCGAGCTGGTGCGCAAGATGCTGCTGGCCTTCTCGCGGGACCTGCGGGTGGTGCTGCTGCGTCTGGCCTCGCGTCTGCAGACGCTGCGCTGGTTCGCCGCCAGCAAGACGAGTTGCCCGCGTGAACTGGCGGCGGAATCGCTGCAGGTGTTCGCGCCGCTGGCCAACCGGCTGGGCATCTGGCAGATCAAGTGGGAACTGGAAGATCTGTCCTTCCGCTTCCTCGAGCCCGAGCACTACCACCAGTTGGCCAAGGGCCTGCATGAGAAGCGGGTGGAGCGCGAGCAGTCGGTGGAGGCGGTGCGGGCCTCGCTGGAGCAGCAGCTGCGCGCCCAGGGCCTGCAGGCGGAAGTGCAGGGGCGGCCCAAGCATCTCTACAGCATCTGGAAGAAGATGCGTGGCAAGGGGCTGACGCTGGAGCGGGTGTTTGACCTGCGCGCCTTGCGGGTGATCGTGCCCGAGGTGGCCGACTGCTACGCCGTGCTGGCCCGCCTGCATGAGTGGTACCAGCCGGTCGATGGCGAGTTCGACGACTACATCGCGCGGCCCAAGCCCAATGGCTATCAGTCGTTGCACACGGTGGTGGTGGCGGCCGATGGTCGGCCCATGGAGGTGCAGATCCGCACCCGCGCCATGCACGAACATGCGGAGCACGGTGTGGCGGCCCACTGGGCCTACAAGGAAGCCGGCACCAAGGGCTATGCCGGTGTCACGGCCGCCGGGGAATTCGAAGAGCAGGTGGCGCAGGCCCGCAAGGCGGTGCTGCGGCAACTGCTGGCGTGGGAGCGCGACTTCATCGCCGAAAGCGGTCCCGCCTTCGACGACCGCATCTACGTGTTCACGCCGCAGGCCAATGTGGTGGAGCTGTGCGCCAATGCGACAGCGGTGGATTTCGCCTACGCCTTGCACACGGACCTCGGCCACCGCTGCCGCGGCGCCAAGGTGGACGGGCAGATGGTGCCGCTGAACACGCCGCTCAAGAGCGGGCAGACGGTGGAGATCGTGGCGCTGAAGGAAGGCGGCCCGTCCCTGGACTGGCTCAACCCCGAGTTGGGCTACCTGCAGAGCGCGCGCAGCAAGGCCAAGGTGCGGGCCTGGTTCAATGCCCAGGCGCAGGCCCAGACCATTGCCAAGGGCCGCGAGCTGGTGGAAAAGCTGCTGCAGCGCGAAGGCAAGACGGCCATCAAGCTGGAAGATCTGGCCGGGCGGCTGGGCTTTCGCAATGCCGATGCCTTGTTCGAGGTGGTGGGCAAGGACGAATACTCGCTGCGCAACATCGAGACGTTGCTGCGCCCGCCCGTGCCGGAGACCGACGAAGACGAAATGCTGGCGCTGCGGCACACCCGCGGACCGGCCGCCGAGGGCAGGGCGCCCAAGGGCGGCGTGCTGGTGGTGGGCGTGGACTCGCTGCTGACCAGCCTGGCGCGCTGCTGCCGGCCGGCACCGCCCGATGCCATCACCGGCTATGTGACGCGCGGCAAGGGCGTGGCCATCCATCGGTCCGACTGCGCCAATCTGCGCGAGATGGCTCGCAGTGCGCCGGAGCGTGTCATTGCCGTGGCCTGGGGGGAGCCGGCGTCGGACAAGGCGGGCAAGGCCCCGCAATATCCGGTGGACCTGGTGGTGGAGGCGGTCGACCGCACCGGACTGCTCCGGGACGTGCTGGAGCTGTTTGCCAAGGACAAGTTGAGCGTGATTGCGGTGAACCAGCAAAGTGGCAAGGGCAAGCCGGCACGGTCGGATTTGTCTCGCATGAGTTTCACCGTGGAGGTGAGCGATGCCCAGCGACTGAACCAAACCCTGGCGGCGCTGGTGCAGGTGCCGGGGGTGCGGAGTGCACGTCGGCGCTGATGTGCCCGATGAGGCGCCCAAGCATGTCTGGTACGCTAATCGCGCAAAGCTTGAAGTTCTCTCGCACAGGGTTAATTTCCGGGCTATACTGCGAAGCTCTTCAGGCGCATAGCTCAGTTGGTTAGAGCACCACCTTGACATGGTGGGGGTCGTTGGTTCGAATCCAATTGCGCCTACCAGAATACCAAGCCCGACACGAACCGCTTCGTGTCGGGCTTTTTGTCGTCTTGGCATCGTTTTGCCATCGCCCTGCTGTTGTTTCGCATGGACCGTCCTGACCCCCAGCCCAAGCACCGCCAGGTGCTCCAACCCATCGGGCGGCTCCTGCTCGTCACCCAGCTTTTTGCGCTGCTGCTCATGGGCGGCGGTGGCACGATGCTGTTCCTCACGGCCAGAGACTTTCATCGCGCCAGTCTCTGGGTGGAGCACACCCAGAAGGTGCTGGACGACATTGCCGAGCTGCGCATCAATCTGCTGCGGGGCGGCTTGGCCCTTCGCAACTACGCGCTGGTCCCGGACCCGGAGATCCTGCACCGCGTGCGGGACGCCAACAAGGCCGCCATCCTCGGCGCGGAGCATTTGCAGACGCTTCTGGGTGACGACCCGACCCAATCCGAACTCGCCTTCACGCTTCAGTCCGAGGCCGCGGAAGTCGTCGGCTGGACCCGCAGCATCATCGTGATCGCGGAGCGGGACGGCCCGCAGGCCCTGCAGGCGAGCCTGCGTTTTCGGGCCCAGCGGGACGCGGCCAAGGACCTGCGCGCGGCCCTGTCAGCCCTGGAAAACGCCGAACGCCGCCTGATGGAGCAGCGCAGCAAGGAACGGGCCCTGGAGTACAGCCGGCTGCAGAAGATTGCGGCGGCCGCTGCCCTGTCGCTGGCGGTGTTCCTGACCTGGAGCATTGCCTATGCGGCCGTCCTGTTCCGTCGGGGCCGCGCCAGCATTCATCATCTGAGCAGCTCCGCCGAGCGGGATCCGCTCACTGGCCTGCTCAATCGCCGGGCCCTGGAAGAGAAATTCGCAAGCCTTGCCGCGGCCCCGCTGACCTTGGTGGCCTTTGACCTGGACGACTTCAAGCCCGTCAACGATCGGCATGGCCATCATGGCGGCGACGAGGTGCTGCGGGTCACCGCGCGGCGGCTTGAGCGCGAATGCCGGGATCACGACCTGATCGCACGGGTGGGCGGTGACGAGTTCGTGATCGTGCTGACCGGGGTCTCCGAGGCAGGCACTGCCGCGCAGGTCTGTCGGCGGCTGTCGGAGGCTTTGTCCGCCCCCATCGCGCTGGAGGGCCAGGACGTGCGCATCGGCGCTTCCATTGGGTATGCCGTCTCCACGGGGGACCATGCACTGGCCGCGCTCATTGCGGCGGCGGATGCGGCGGCCTATGAAGAAAAGCGGCGAAGGAAGTCGCAGCGAATGACCCAGGACGCGGCTGGCCAATAGGCCCACCCCAAAGTTTCCGGGCCCAAAGCTTGCCTGCTGTCGAGTCGCCATTTTCACTGACGCCAGTTTGAAACCGCGCTATACGGCGTATTTATCATCCTCATGCGTCGTAAACATCAATCCTTCTATTTTTGATGGTTTCAACTGCCGGTTCCGCGCGAATGCCGACTTGGGTCCGATATGCCGCCGGCATCGGTTTGTGGGCCATTGGATGGGGGGCACGGGTGGCCCTCATCGGGGTGCTGCCTGAGCAGGGTTTTCCCTTCCTGACCTTCTTCCCGGTGGTCATGATCACCGCCTATCTCTTCGGCATCGGCCCGGGCTTGATGTGCGCGGCCTTGAGCGTCGGCGCCGCGTATGTGTCCTTCTTTCCTCACCAGCCGGGCGCCTTCCTGCTGCTGACGCAGGGCGACCTGATTGCATTGCTGTTCTTCAGCTCCATTTTGGTGGTGGACTGCCTGATCCTGCATTGGCTGGCGCGTTCACGCCAGGTCGCCGCACAGCGGGAGCGGGACCTCTTCGAAATCACCAACAACTCCCCCGACATCCTGACCCGCTTCGATCGGGAGTTTCGCCATTTGTTTGTCAGCGGCGCCATCGAGCGACTGACCGGCAAGCCGCCTTCGGAATTCCTCGGCAAGACCAATGCGGAATTGGGCATGCCGCCGGCGCTGTGTGAGCAATGGCATGCGTCGCTGGCGCAAGTGTTTGAGCAGGCTCGCCCGGTATCTCTCAAGTTTGAATACGACGGGCAGATCTTTGCCACGCGTCTTGTCCCTGAATTCAACGCAGAAACGGGCGAGGTCAAGTCCGTGCTGGGCGTCACCCGCGATGTGACCGAGGTCGACCGGCATGAGAGGGCTTTGGAGGCGAACGACCGGCTCAAGGACCAATTGCTGGCCACCGTGGCCCATGAATTGCGCAATCCCATTGCCACGATGAGCTCCGGCATTCACGTGCTGGAGCGGGAGCCGGCACTGTCCGACCCCGGCCACCGCGCGCTCGGCGCCATGCGGCGGCAGACCCAGCAGATGACCCGCCTGGTGGGCGACCTGATGGACCTCACCCGCATCCGGGCCCACTTGCTCACCATCACCCATGAAGAGGTGGACCTGTGCCAGCTGATCGAATCAGCGGTGGAGTCCTGCGGTGAGCTGAGCCGCCAGAAACGGGTGCAGGTGAATGTGCATTGGCCGGAGATGCCGATGTCCGTGATGGGCGATTCGGGCCGTCTGATCCAGGTCTTCGGCAACCTGCTGACCAATGCGATCAAGTTCAGTCCTGAGGGGGCGGCGGTGACCATTGCCGCGATGCGCTCGGGCCCATTCCATACGGTGGCCGTGACCGACCAGGGCGCCGGCATCGAGCACGACATGCTCGCCACCGTCTTCGAGCCTTTTGTGCAGGCCCCGGCGGGCCGCTCCCAGCAGACGGGCCTGGGCATCGGTTTGGCGCTGGTGAAGCACCTGGTGGAGGCCCACGGCGGAGAGGTGTGGGCCACCAGTGCCGGGCCTGGCCGTGGCGCTGAATTCTTTGTGCAGTTGCCGGCCGCCGGCCGCTGAACGTTCAAAGCACCCAACGCCTGACGTGTGAATGCCCGACGGGCGAATGCCTGACGGGTGGACGCCTGTGGCCGGAATGGCCGCTGCGCCCGCGCCGAAACTTGATGCAACGCAATCCCCGTGTGCCTGGATAGGCCTACGCTGATGTTGTCCCCATTCCGGGGCCTCAAGGAGACGGCGATGTCGATGAACGTGGGAACCACCGAACGACTGCTGCGCGTCGGCGCGGGCAGTGCATTGATTCTGGCCGCAGGCATGGCCTGGATCGGCCCCTGGGGCTTTCTGGGCCTGGTCCCGCTCGTGACGGGCCTGACGGGCTACTGCCCGCTCTACACCCTCTTGCGCCGCAAGACCTGACAGGAGCGCCATCATGCCGATGATGAAAGCTGCCGTGGTCCGCGCCTACCGTGAACCCCTGGTGCTGGAAGAGGTCCTAATCCCCGAGGTGGGACCCGGCCAGATCCTGGTGAAACTGGCCGCCTGCGGCGTCTGCCATACGGACCTGCATGCGGCCGATGGCGACTGGCCCGTCCAGCCCCCGCTGCCCTTCATCCCTGGCCATGAGGGGGTGGGCACCGTCGCTGCGGTGGGAGCCGGCGTGCGCCATGTGCGCGAAGGCGACCGCGTCGGCGTGCCCTGGCTGCACACGGCCTGCGGCCATTGCGAACACTGCCTGACCGGCTGGGAGACGCTGTGTGACCATCAGCAGATGACCGGCTACACCGTCAACGGCGGCTTTGCCGAGTATGTGCTGGCCGACCCCAACTACGTCGGCCACCTGCCGGACAAGGGCTCGTTCGAAGCCCTTGCGCCCATCCTGTGCGCCGGCCTGACCGTCTACAAGGGCTTGAAGGTGCTGGATGCCCGGGCGGGCCAGTGGGTGGCCGTGGTGGGCACCGGCGGGCTGGGCCACCTCGCCATCCAGTACGCACGGGCGATGGGCTTTCGGGTGGCGGCGGTGGACGTGGACGACGGCAAGCTCCGGCAGGCCCAGCGGCTGGGTGCAGAGTGCTGCGTGCATGCCGGCCGGGAAGACCCGGCCAAGGCCTTGCAGCGCGACCTGGGTGGCGTGCATGGGGCGCTGGTGACGGCGGTGTCCCGCGAGTCGTTTGCCCAGTCGCTGGGCATGCTGCGCAAGCGGGGCACCATGTCCATGGTGGGCCTGCCGCCGGGCGACTTTGCCCTGCCGATCTTCGACATGGTGCTCAATGCCAAGACCGTTCGCGGCTCCATCGTCGGCACCCGCCAGGACCTGAATGAAGCCCTGGCCTTTGCTGCCGAAGGCAAGGTGCATGCGGAGACGACGGCCTATGGGCTGGGCGACATCAACGACATCTTCCAGTCGCTGCGCCAGGGCCGGATCGAAGGCCGCGCGGTGCTGACGTTCTGAAGGAGGCGCCATGACCTATCGAACCGTGATGGTGGCGCTGGACGCATCGCCCGCCTGTGCCGCGCGGGTGGAGGTGGCCATCGGACTGGCGAAGGATTTCGACGCCCACCTGATCGGCCTGGCGCCGACTGGGCTGGTGGACCCGCCGTCCGAGCCGGAAGCGGCCGCCGTGCTTGTCGAGTACGGGCCGTCTGCCTGGGCCATGCTGATGGAAGCGGCCGAGTCGGCGGCGAGCGACTTCCGCAAGCGCTGCGTGGCGGCGCGGCTGACGTCCTTCGAGGCCGTGGCGGAGCAGGCGGCGGTGGCTCCGTGCATCGCCGAGCGTGCGCATTGCGCGGACCTTTTGGTCATGAGCCAGCCCGACCCGGATCGACCGGGGCATCGGCAGGACCGGAGCGTGCTGGAGCAGGTGCTGATGCACAGCGCGCGTCCGGTGCTGGTGGTCCCCTATACGCATCAAGGGCCGCTGCGCTGGCAGCAGATGCTGATCGGCTGGGACGACAGCCGCGAGTCGGTGCGGGCGATGACCGATGCGCTGCCCCTGCTGCGACGCGCCCAGAAGGTGCTGCTGGCGACCTGGCACCGTGCGCAGGGGGACGCCGGCTTGTACCTGGGCCAGCAGGGGAGGGACCAGGAACGGTCGATGCAGCGCATGCACAGCATGCGGCAATGGCTGGCTTTCCAGGGCGTGGAGGCGCAGCCGCAGGACTGGGTGACCCCGCTGCCCATCGGAGAGGCGATGCTGTCCGCAGCCGCTGATCTCAGCACGGACCTGATCGTGATGGGCGCCTACAGTCACCCGCGGTGGACGGAGATGCTGTTCGGTGGTGCGTCGAGCACCTTGCTGGATGCGATGACGGTGCCGGTCTTGATGTCGCACTGAGCCGCGCGAATCGCTTGCACAGGTGCGGCATTGCTGGCACCGAAGCGTCCGGCCAGGGGGCTGGCTCGGTCGCTCAGCGCGCAGCTGCTGGTGTCTTCACGATCAGCACCGGCACCGGCGACAAACGCGCCACCAACTCCGCATCACTGCCCAGCAAGGCCCGGCTCACACCGCGCCGGCCATGCGAGCCGACAACGATCAAGCCTGCGTGTTCCCGCACCGCATGATCCACGATGACTTCGGCTGTGCGCCGTCCGCCGGACAACAGGACGGCGCACTGGCAGGGCAGGTCCGCCTGTTCCACCCGCGCGCGGGCGGCGGCCAGAATGCGCTGCGCCTCCGCCTGCTGGGCCTCCCGCGAAGCCTCCAGCATGGTGCCGCTGGACATCTCCACATCCAGCGGGAGGTCCGACACCACAATGGCCAGCAGGAGGTCGGTGGGCTGGCCACGGGCCAGGTCCAGCGCGGCCGTCAGGGCCGCTTCAGCGGGCGCGCTGCCGTCGTAAGCCACAAGCACTTGTCTGAACATGGTGTCCTCCTTGAGCACGGCCATTGTTCTCCCGGGACGGTGCCGCCGTCATCCTGGCGCATCGCGACCGATTGCGATTGGTCAAAGTTGGCGCGACCAGGCTCGATCAGGCACTTCCCTCAGCACCCGCCATGCCCTCGGAAGGGCCCAGCACCAGCACCGGCACCGGACTGTCCCGCAGCACGATCATGGCGTCCCCGCCGAGCAGCATGCGGGAGATGCCTCGACGCCCGTGGGTGCCCATCACGATGGCATCGACCTTCAGTTCACGAGCCTGCCGCACGATCTCCGCGCCGGCATGCGGCTCCAGGCATTCCCTCAGCACGAAGCTGACCGCCACGCCAGCGTCCTGCACCTGCGCCGCTGCGGAAGCGAGCAGGTCCTGCGCCACCGCGCGTCGTGGCGCCAGGTCCGCCTCCAGCTGACCGCTCCATCCGGAATGGCCAAAGAAGGGGTAAACGTCCAGCACATGCAGCAGCGTCACCCGGGCGTTCAGCGCCTGGGCCAGGCGGATGGCTTCCGCCAGACCCCGGCCCGAAGTGGCGCTGCCGTCGATGGGGGCCAGGAGATGTTGGTACATGAGCGCGCTCCAGTGGGACCGCCCGGGGAATCCGGGTCACTCCCGAGCATGCGCCTCATGCCGAGCCGCTGCAATGCGATTGCGCAAATGAAGGGGCGCCCGCAGCGTCTGCGGGGGGGGGGGCGGGGGTATCGGCCCTCAGGGCCGGCGCATCTGGAAGCGCTCGCCCAGCTCGAAGTAGTCGGCGGGGCCGCCGCCCCGCAGCACGGGCCGAGCGGCTGCCGTGTCATACACGCCATCGACCAGCAGGCGCTCGTCGATGTGCACGCCCACCACTTCGCCCAGCGTCAGCCAGGTCTCCACCGATTGGCCCTGCGCCGTCTGCAACTGGATGATCTGGGTCACCCGGCATTCGAACGACACCGGGCTGGCGGCCACCCGGGGCACCCGCACCACCCGAGAGGCCGCGGTGGCCAGGCCGGCCAGCGCGAACTCGTCCACCTCAGGCCCGACGGCCGCGCAACTGGTGTTCATGGCCTCGGCCAGGTCGCGCGTCACCAGGTTCCAGACGAATTCCCCGGTCGCCTCGATGTTGCGCACCGTGTCCTTGCGGCCCAGGCTGGCGAATCCGACGATGGGCGGGGTGTAGTTGAAGGCGTTGAAGAAGCTGTAGGGCGCCAGGTTCAGGACGCCTTGGGCATCCTGGCTGGCAATCCAGCCGATGGGCCGCGGCCCGACGATGGCGTTGAACGGATCGTGGGGCAGGCGGTGGCCCTGGGAGGGTTCGTAGAAATGCATGCCGCGATGCTAGCGTGCATCGTTAATACGTCTTGTAGGGAAGGAATTTCCCGCTCATGACGATGCTGACCCGATCACCCTTGGGATCGGGCTCCCGCTGCAGGTCCATCTTGAAGTCGATGGCGCTCATGATGCCGTCCCCGAATTCCTCGTGGATCAGCTCCTTGAAGGTGGTGCCGTAAATGCTGACCAGCTCGTAGAAGCGGTAGATCAGCGGGTCGGTGGGCACCGAAGTGGGGAGACTGCCCTTGTAAGGCACCACTTTCAGCCACTGCGTCTCTTCTTCGGTCAGGTCAAACAGCCGGGCGAGGGTGGCCGCCTGCTCCGCATCGAAGGTCATCTGACCCAGGCAGCCAGCGGTCACCCATTCCTTGCTGAGCCCCACCTGCTGCGCGATGTCCGACCACCGCAGGCCCTTGGCGACCTTGGTGGCAATGATCTTTTCGGTGACGTCGAGACGGTTCATGGGCGGCTCCGTGGGCTGAATGAATGGGGTGACACGTGCGCAAGCTCCGTGCCACGAAATGGCGCAGCGCGCCCCTCCCGAGCCGGTGGCCGCCCCTTCAAACGTGGGACGGAGCGCAAATTGCTGCAAAGGACGACGACCTGAGCCGCATTCCAACAGCCCTGAAAGGCCCATCATGACCACTGCTTACCTGCTCCTGGTCCACAACGCGCCTGATCATGTCCGCCGTCTGGTGCGCAGCCTGCAGCATCCGCAGGCCCGGATCTTCATGCATGTGGACCGCAAGTCCCGCCTCTCCGACTTCGAGCCTCTCGCCGCCCACGGCGTGCACTTCACGCCGCACCGCGTGTCGGTGCACTGGGGCGACTATTCCCAGGTGGAAGCCATTTTCGAGCTCATGCGCACGGCCTTGGCCTCGCCGGAGCGGGTGGATCGGCTGGTGCTGCTCAGCGGGGTCGACTATCCGGTGCACAGCACGCACTACATCCAGGCGTTTTTCGATCGCCAACCGGACATCGAGTTCATCAACCTGGTCGAGATGCCCAACGACCGGGAAGGAAAACCCGAGTCGCGCATTGCCCGGCGGGTGCCGCGCCCGGGACCGTTCCGCTATCTGACCTGGGCCCTGCTCAAGGCGGGGCTGGTGAAGGAATGGCGGGACTACCACCAGCATCTGGAGGGGTTGCGTCCGTTCGGAGGCTCGACCTGGTGGGCGCTGACGCGTGAATGCGCCCAGCACATCCTGGACTTTGCGGACACCCATCCCGCGCTGACCCATTACTTTTCCACCACCGTCTGTGCGGATGAAACCTTCATCCACACCATCGTCGGCAATTCGCCCTTCCTTGAGAAAGTCCGCCGCAATGTCACGCGCAATTACTGGTCGCCGGGTCGGTCCAGCCCTGAGACCTTTGGCATGTCGCTGGTCAAGGACGTCTTGCGGGAGCGGCAGTTCCCGGCGGACAGTTTCCACGGAGGCGGAGACATCCTGTTCGCCCGCAAGTTCCCCAACGACTCGCAGGCCCTGGTGGACTACATCGACGCGCTGCGCGACCAAGTTGGCGTGCTGGACCTGGAAGAGCTGAAGACCGCCTGAAATTCTCACCTCGTGGGGCTCGCTCCCCGCGAGTGGGGGTGGGCCTGTGGCGCGCGCACCATCCTGGAGTGTTCTCCCCAGGTCCATGCCGGTATGGACAGCTGCTTGTGCGCTCTATGATCGGCGCCCATGTCTGATGTCGAGAGTTTTCCCCGTCCCCGTCGCCGCAAGGGCAGTGGCGCCGTCACCCTGCGTGACGTGGCCAAGCTGGCCGGCGTGGCCCCGATCACGGCGTCCCGTGCGCTGAACACACCGAACCAGGTGTCGGCAGAGGTGCGGGCGCGCGTGGCTGAGGCGGTCCGCAGCACGGGGTATGTGCCCAATCTGCTGGCAGGAGCCTTGTCGTCCATGCGCAGCCGCATGGTGGGCGTGTCGGTGCCGACGATTGCCGGGCTGGTGTTCCTGGAGACGGTGCAGAGCTTGACCGAAGCGCTGTTTGCGGCGGGCTATCAGGTGCTGCTGGGGCAGACGGGGTACGACAACGCCCGTGAGGACGCGTGGCTGGAGGCCATGATTGGCCGTCGCCCGGACGGACTGGTGCTCACCGGCACCAGCCACTCCGAGCAGGCGCGGCTGCGCTTGCGGGCTGCCGGTGTGCCGGTGGTGGAGACCTGGGATCTGAGCGACGACCCGATCGACATGCTGGTGGGTTTTTCGCATGAAGCCCTGGGGCGCAGCGTGGCGGACTTCCTGGTGCAGCGGGGCTACCGTCGTCTGGCGGGCGTGGCCGGCAGCGACGAGCGTGCGCAGCGGCGCTTCCGGGCCTTCCAGGACCAGGCCAAGGCCCTGGGCGTGCCGGAGGTGCCGATTGCGAAGATGGCCACGCCTACCACGCTGGGCAGCGGCCGCCGCGGCCTGGCGGACCTGCTGGAGCGGCAGCCGGACATCGATGCCGTCTTTTGCAGCTCCGATTCCCTGGCGGTGGGTGTGATGCTGGAGGCGCAGTCGCGCGGCCTTCGCATCCCGCAGGACCTGGCGGTCATCGGCTTTGGGGATCTGTCCATGTCGGCCGACATGTCGCCCGCGCTGACAACGGTCCGCATCGACGGCACGGCCATTGGCCGACAGGCGGCCCGCTTCATCATCGAGCGCGCCGAACGCAAGCCCGAGCCGCTGCAGCAGCGCACCATCGACGTCGGCTTCCAGATCATTCCCCGCGCCAGCACCTGACCCGCTGGTCGCGCCCTGGTCCCCGCGCTCCGCTACCCGTCGTCCCTCATCGCCACGCGTCGCCCACGCATCGGGCACGCATCGCCAACGCATCGGGCACGCATCGCCAACGCATCGCCAACGCATCGCCAACGCATCGCTGAGCCCGGGCCGAGTCCGCTTATCGCCCGTGATCGACCACGATCGCCCACCGCACCGATCGCTGCCCGCCCCGGCAACGGCTCGGTGTAAATACGTGTCAGGGGGGAGACAGCGGCACTCCTAAAATGGGCGGACACCCCAGAGGAGACAACATGGTGACGGCCCGACGCGGAAAATCCGCCCCAGGCACCGACGAGGCCGGGCGGAGCCAAGGCCCGCGCGTCCTGAAGAAGTATCCCAACCGGCGTCTCTACGACACCCACACCAGCAGCTACATCACGCTGGCGGACGTGAAGAAGATGGTGCTGGAGGGCGCTGAGTTCGAAGTCCGCGATGCCAAGACCGGTGAAGAACTCACCCGGTCCATCCTGCTGCAGATCATCCTGGAAGAGGAGATGGGCGGCATGCCCATGTTCTCCACGCCGCTGCTGGCGCAGATCATCCGTTTCTACGGCCACGCCATGCAGGGCATGATGGGCGCCTATCTCGAAAAGAACCTGCAGACCTTCACCGAGATGCAGGCCCGCTTTGCCGAACAGAGCCAGGGCGCCGCTTTCAACCCGGAGCTGTGGTCGCAATTCATGAGTGGCCAGGCCCCCGTGATGCAGGGCCTGATGGGCAACTACCTGGAGCAGTCCAAGAACCTGTTCCTGCAGATGCAGGAACAGTTCGAGAAGGCCGGCAGCCTCTTTCCAGGCATGCCCGGAATGCCGGGCATGCCGGGGTTCCCGCCCAAGAAATAGGGCCCATAGCGCCAATAGGGCCAATAGGGCCAGTAGGGCTCTCCCACCATCGGTCCGTCGCGCGCCCGGGAGGGGCGCGCGTGCGGATGACCGTGGTGATCGGGCCACGCCTAGTCAGGGCTTCGACGCCTCGATGCTCGCCTGCGTGAAGGCCGGATACCCTGCCGGCCGGTAGGTGTTGAGGTTGCTCAGGAAATTGTTGTCCCGCATCGGGATGGTGCCGGAGCCGTAGTCATAGCTGTTCAGGCGGCTGCGCATCTGCTCGTTGGTCAGGCCGTCGCCCTTGACTTCATACCAGCTCACGATGGCCGGCGTGACGAACTGGCCATAGCCGTTCTCCGCCACTTCATTGACCTTGGCCATGCGCATGGCATGGGTGGTGACGCCGTCCTTGTGATAGACGATCTTCACATGGCCATTGCTGTCCAGCGGCAGGCTGGCGGCGGCCACATTGAAGAGATCGCCATGGGCGCTGTAGCCCGCGTGCGTGACGACGCCATTGCGGGTCCACACGGCGGCATGTTCCCAGTCGTGCCGATGGCCGCCGCCGAAGACGGTGGCCTGGTCCTTCAGGAAATACAGCGCATAGAAGTGGCCGCAATAGACGTCACTGCCGCTGGTGATGCAGGCATGCCGATGCAGCGTATTGGCATAGTCCATGAAGTTGTTCTTGCGGCAGCCGCCGGTGATGCTGCCCGACGGCGCCAGTCCGCCATTTTGCGCGCCACTGCGGCTGATGCCGGCGCTGGGCAGGCAGCCGTCGGTGTCGAAATCAAAGACGGGATAGGTGGCTGCGATGTTCACCGTGGTGGGCCAGGCGGCATCCAGGCGGGGGAAGTCATCGGCACAGGCGGATGTGCCGACACTGGCCAGTGCCAGGCCGATCAGGGCAGGGGACAGACGTTGCATGGAATTCCTCCTCAATGATTCAGAAACCGCGCACTGTGCGGGGATGAGACGACGGACCTGTGACGGACGGTCTGATCCGAATGGGGATGCGAAACAGCCCCTGTTGCAGATGTTTGTTTTCGCAAGAGGTGGTTGACGACTCCCGGAAATCGGAAGAGCATCGCGTCACTGAATGCATTCACTGACGGAGTGCATTCATTCAGGGCTCATCGCCGGACCCCCTGTCCGGACGATTGTCCTGATGCACTGAAGGCTGCGTCTCCCCTCCTGACGCAAGTGACAGTGCCGCCAGAACAGCGTGCGTATCGAGACGGCCAAGTCCTTGGCCTTTTTTCTCTCTCGATCTGACAACGTTGTCTACAACGAGCGAACCAAGCGTTTTCCATCGGGGTCAAGCGTCGTGCCAGGAGCTCCTGCCAAAGGGCCCAGGCGGGCAGCTGCATGCCGGTTGTGCAGCTGCTTCGAGTCACCACAGCAACCCGGAGACAAGCAGTATGAAGACATTGATTCAAACGCGTCGTGGACGGACGCGATGGGCAGCGCCATGCCTGGCATTGGTCCTGGCGGCCTGCGGCGGCGGCGATGGCTCGCGCAGCACGGCCAGTGCAGACGCAGGGCCGGGCGCGAAGGCCCTGAGCACGAAGGCCACGCCGCAGGCGACTACAGCACCCGCCTACAACTATGCCGAGGCGCTGCAGAAGTCCATCCTGTTCTACGAGGCGCAGCAGTCCGGCAAGAAGCCGGAATGGAATCGCGTCAGTTGGCGGGGCGACTCACGCCTGACCGATGGCAGCGATGTGGGCCTGGACCTGACGGGCGGCTGGTATGACGCCGGCGACCACGTCAAGTTCGGCTTCCCGGCTGCCTGGACGGCCACGCAACTGGCCTGGGGGGCGCTGGAGTTCGAGGCCGGCCACAAGGACGCCGGCCAGTACGACGCCCTGCTGCGCAACCTGCGCTGGATCAACGACTATTTCATCAAGGCCCACCCCAGCGCCAATGTGCTGTACGGACAGGTGGGCAATGGCAGCACCGACCACAGCTGGTGGGGACCGGTGGAGGTCTATCCGAAGGCAGCCCCGGCCTACAAGATCGATGCCACCTGCGGCGGCTCCGATCTGGCCGGTGAGACCGCTGCCGCCATGGCCGCCGCTTCCATGGTGTTCAAGACCAGCGACCCGGCCTATTCGGCCACGCTGCTGACCCATGCCAAGCAGCTCTACACCCTGGCGGATTCCAAGCGCCAGAAGTACGTCGAATGCATCACCGATGCACAGGGCTACTACAACTCCTGGTCGGGCTTCTTTGACGAGCTGGCCTGGGGCGCCATCTGGCTCTACCGGGCCACGGACGACGCCAGTTATCTGGCCAAGGCGGAGAGCTTCGTCACCACCGGTGCCGGCGGTTTCGGCTCGGAAGGGCAGACCAGTTATCTGCCCTACAAGTGGACGCAGGACTGGGACAGCAAGCATTACGGCAGCTACCTGCTGCTGGCGCGACTGACCGGCAAGCAGAAGTACAAGGACGCCATCGAGCGCAATCTCGCCTACTGGACCACCGGCACGCCGGAAGGAGAGCGGGTGACCTACACGCCGGGCGGGCTGGCCTGGCTGTCGCAATGGGGCTCGCTGCGGTATGCGCTCAATGAGTCGTTCATTGCCATGGTCTACGCCAAGGACGTGGCAGACGCCACCAAGCAGCAGCGCTATCGCGACTTCGCCATGCAGCAGCTGAACTATGCGCTGGGCAGCAATCCGCGCAACAGCAGCTATCTGATCGGCTTCGGCGCGAATTCACCGCAGCATCCTCATCACCGCACGGCGCATGGGTCCTGGGCGGACAGCCAGACGCTTCCGGCCAACCATCGGCATGTGCTGTATGGGGCGCTGGTCGGCGGGCCGGGGGCCAATGACGGCTACACCGATTCGATCTCCGACTACGTCTCCAATGAAGTCGCCATCGACTACAACGCCTCCATCGTGGGCGTGCTGGCCGGGGCGCAGCAGCTGTTCCCGGGCAGCGTGCCGCTGGCGAATTTCCCGCAGGTAGAGGTGGCCAGCGAGGATGAGTTTTTTGTCGAAGCCGGCATCAACAGCGCGGGCACGACCTACACCGAGGTCAAGGCGGTGGTGAACAACCGCAGCGGCTGGCCCGCCAAGGTGACGGACAAGCTGAGCCTGCGCTACTACGTGGACCTCAGCGAAGTGTTTGCCGCCGGTCGCACGGCCGCCGACATCAAGGTGAGTTCCAACTACAGCGACGGCGGCGTGGCCCGTGGGCTGGTGCGCTGCGGCAGCAGCAACCTGTTCTATGCGGTGGGGGACTTCTCCGGCACCAAGGTCTACCCCGGCGGGCAGTCCGCCTACAAGAAGGAAATCCAGATCCGCATTGCCGCGCCGGACAGCACCAGCTTCTGGAATCCGTCGAACGACCCGTCCTATGCGGGACTGGCCAGCAATGGCAGCGCACCGGTCAAGGTGACAGGCATCACCTTGTATGACGAAGGCCGCAAGGTCTGGGGCACCGAGCCGACCGCCTGCGGCGGCGTCGCAGTGCCGGTGCCTGCCACGCCAACGGGACTGAGCGCCACGGCCGGCATTGGCAGCATCAGCCTGAGCTGGTCGGCGGCCACCAACGCCACCGGCTACACCGTGAAGCGGTCCACCACCGGCACGGCCGGCAGCTTCGCCCTGCTGGCGTCGCCCACCGGCACCAGCTATGTCGACAGCGGCCTGGCCGGCAGCACGCGCTACTACTACACGGTCAGCGCGCGCAATGACAGCGGCGAGAGTGCAGCCAGTGATGTGGTTTCCGCCAGCACGCCTGCCGGTCCGCCTGCGGCGCCCGCGCCCACGGCGGCTGCCGGGGATGGACGGGTGACGCTGAGCTGGTCGGCAGTGACCGGCGCGGCGAGCTACGAGGTCTCGCGCGCCAGCAGCGCCACCGGCAGCTACACGTCCCTGGCCAGCGGTCTCACGGCGCTGAGCTATGTGGACACGGGCCTGACCAACGGCACGGCCTACTTCTACAAGGTGGGCGCGCGCAACACGGCGGGCGTGAGTCTGTCCGACCCGGTCTCGGCCACCCCGGTGGCGCCGGGCGGCGGCAGCAGCGCCTGCACCTTGACCCTGGACACCACCAATGACTGGGGCAGTGGCCAGGTCTTCCGTCTGCTGCTGAGCAATGCCGGCACCACGCCCATCACCAACTGGGGCGTGAGCTTCACCGAGAGCAACAGCATCACGGTGAGCAACAGCTGGAGCGGCACCTTCGTCGCCACCGGCAACAAGGTCAGCTTCACGCCGCAGAGCTGGAATGCCACGGTGGCTGCCGGCGGCAGTACCGATGCCGGCATGCAGCTGAGCTACAGCGGGACCAAGCCCATGCCCAGCGCCGTCGTGATGACGGGCGCGAGCTGCCAGGTCCTCATCAAGTAAGTCCGTTCCCATTCACCCCCAAAGGCCCGTCATTCGTGACGGGTCGGGGGTTACTCACGCCCGAAATCCGGGTCATAGGAGACAACCATGTTCCGTTTTCCCCGCAAGGCCTTGCTGGCCGCCGCTCTGGTCGCTGCGTTTGGGGCCCATGCCCAGACCGACTACAACCAGCGCTTCCTGCAGCAATACAACAAGATCAAGAACCCCGCCAACGGCTACTTCAGCCCGGAAGGGGTGCCTTACCACTCGGTGGAGACCTTGATTGTCGAAGCGCCGGACCACGGCCACGAGACCACGTCCGAGGCCTACAGCTTCTGGATCTGGCTGGAGGCGCAGTACGGCCGGGTCACGGGCGACTGGGGTCCGCTGAATGCAGCCTGGGCCAACATGGAAAAGTACATCATTCCCGCACCGGCGGACCAGCCGACCAACAGCTTCTACAACGCCACCAAGCCGGCCTCGTACGCCGGGGAATATGCACTGCCGAAGAACTATCCATCCCCGCTGGAATTCGGCACCCCGGTGGGACAGGACCCGATCGGCAATGAGCTGGCCACCACCTACGGCAGCCGCGACATCTACGGCATGCACTGGCTGATGGACGTGGACAACTGGTATGGGTATGGGCGCTGCGGCGACGGCGTGACCAAGCCGGCCTACATCAACACCTTCCAGCGCGGCGCCCAGGAATCGGTGTGGGAAACGGTGCCTCATCCGTCCTGCGAGACCTTCAAATGGGGCCGCACGGGCGGGAACCAGGGATTCCTGAGTCTCTTCACCGGTGATTCCAACTACGCCAAGCAATGGCGCTACACCAATGCGCCCGATGCGGACGGCCGCGCCATCCAGGCCATTTACTGGGCCAACATCTGGGCGACCGAACAGGGCAAGGGCGCCCAGGTGGCCGACCTGGTCAAGAAGGCCGCGAAGATGGGCGACTTCCTGCGCTACGCGATGTTCGACAAGTACTTCAAGCGGATTGGCAATTGCGTGGGGCCTACCACCTGCCCGGGCGGCACCGGCGCTGCGGACAGCAATGGCCTGCGCGACAACCAGCACTACCTGATGTCCTGGTATTACGCCTGGGGCGGTGCGCTGGACTCCTCCGCGGGATGGGCTTGGCGCATCAGCTCCTCCCACAACCACTTCGGCTATCAAAACCCGATGGTGGCGTGGGCGCTGTCCACCCAGCCGGCCTTCAAGCCTTTGTCGCCCTCGGCCTCCGGCGATTGGGGCAAGAGCTTCCAGCGGCAGATGGAGTTCTACCGCTGGCTGCAGTCCGCCGACGGCGCCATTGCCGGCGGCGCGACCAACAGCTGGAACGGCAATCATGAGCAGCCGCCCGCCGGCACGCCGACCTTCTACGGCATGTTCTATGACGAAGCCCCGGTCTATCACGACCCGGCGTCCAACACTTGGTTCGGCTTCCAGGTGTGGTCCATGCAGCGGGTGGCCGAGCTCTACTACGTGAGCAATGACGCGCAGGCCAAGGCGCTGCTGGACAAGTGGGCCGCATGGGCCATTGCCAATACGCGGCTGCTGGCGGATGGCACCTATGAGATTCCATCGACCCTGCAATGGTCCGGCAAGCCGGATACGTGGAACCCTGCCAACCCCGGCAGCAATGCCAACCTGCGGGTGACGGTCACGGAGTTCACCAATGATGTGGGCACCGCCGCCGCCTATGCCCGTACCCTGAGCTACTACGCGGCGAAGTCCGGCAATGCAGCCGCGAAGAACACCGCGCGTGAACTGCTGGACCGCATGTGGGCGAAGTATCAGGACAGCAAGGGCCTGGCGGTGGGTGAGAAGCGCAAGGACTATCTGCGCTTTGACGACCCCTACAACGCCGCGACCGGCGATGGCGTCTATGTGCCGCCGGGCTGGACCGGCACCAATGCGCAGGGGGCCGTCATCGATGCCAATTCGACCTTCCTGAGCATCCGGCCCAAGTACCAGCAGGACCCGGATTTCGCCAAGCTGAGCGCCTATCTGGCCGGTGGACCGGAGCCGACCTGGGTGTACCACCGCTTCTGGGCGCAGGCGGACATCGCGCTGGCACAGGCGGACTATGGGCGGCTGTTCCCGGCCACGGGGCCATCCATCGTGGTGTCCAAGTCCAGCGTGACGGTGCCGGAAGGTGGCGCGGCCAGCTTTGGGGTGTCGCTGTCGGAGAAGCCGGCGGGCACGGTGACCGTGTCTGTGGCCAAGGCGGCTGGAGGGGATGCCGACCTGGCCACGGCCACGCCGTCCCTGGTCTTCACGCCGGACAACTACGCAACGGCGCAGACGGTGACCGTCACGGCGGCGAAGGATGCCGACGCAGTCAATGGCACCGCCACCTTCACCCTCAGCGCTGCCGGTCTGAACGGGGCCAGCGTGCTGGCGACCGAGCAGGACTTGGACATCGTCGTGCCGGTGGAGTTGGTGGTGTCTTCGGCGGCGGTGTCCGTGCCGGAGACCGGGACCCAGAGCTTCACCGTGAAGCTCGCGTCGGCACCCACCGGCAACGTCACCGTCACGGTGGCGCGGACGTCGGGGGACACGGACATTTCCGTGTCCAGCGGCGCAAGCCTGGTGTTCACGCCGGCCACCTGGAACACGGCCCAGACGGTGACCCTGGCCGCCGCCAAGGACGCTGATTCGCTCAACGGCGTGGCCACGATCAGCATCAGTGCCACGAATGCCGTCACCCGGACGGTCACCGCCACGGAGATCGACAACGACGTGAAGAACTGCGCCGTGGTGTTCGACACCAGCAATGACTGGGGCAGTGGCCAGGTGCCGAGCATCCGACTGAGCAACCTGGGCACGACGCCGCTGAGCAATTGGTCGCTGACGTTCACCGAAAGCAATGCGTTCACGCTCAGCAATTCGTGGAGCGGCACCTTCTCGGTCAATGGTCGGACCATCACCATCACGCCGGTGGCCTGGAATGGGACGATTGCGCCCAACAGCTCGGTGGATCTGGGCATGCAGCTCAGCTATTCCGGCGCCAAGCCGGTGCCGACCGGGCTGACCTGGGTGGGCCAGAGCTGTGACATCACGGTGAAGTAAGGCAGGGGAGGGCGGCGCCCTGCTGGTGCCGCCCTCGTTCCACACAAGAGGGAGACAAGTGATGAACAAGACCATCTTGGCCGCTGCTGGAGCGGGCGCTGTGGCGGCGGCCGCCTGGGTGGGCTGGACCGCGGACCAGCTTCAGCAGCAGGATCGCGACCTGCTGGCCCGCTGGGCGGAGGTGCACGCTGCGGAGCAGGCGCAGTTCTCGGAAGTTCCGGTGGTGTTGGCGCTGGTCGATCAGAAGGCCGCGGTGGACCCCAGTGTCAGGGCTGGCGCCCGGGCGCGATGCGGCTCGCTTGGGGAGTTCGACAACGGGACTGTGTTGATGGACGATGAGCAGCGGTTTGATCGCTACAAGCAGGTCCGGGCGGAATGCACCGGTCAGTTGTTCCGGTTGATGGCGGCCGTGCGGGCAGACCCGGCGCTGTGGTCTGACGCGCATGTACGGGGCCTGTATCAGTCGATGACGCAGGGGCAGACTGCCGTGGATGCGGCGCGGTACCGATACCGGCATGCATTGAAGTCCTACAACGCGCAGGTGCAGGGTCTGCCCACCCGCGTGGCTGCGGTGGTGCTCGGCTACCGCGAACGGCCGGATTTTGTGAGGCTGGCGCAGCAGGGCGCGTGAGGGCAATGGCTGGATAGGATGCCAGAATCACAGGATGACTCGCATCGATCCAGCGCTCGACCTCGACGCCATTCTGTTTGAAGCCGCAGCGGCGCTGTTTCCCAATGAGGATCCGCCGCCGCACATCGACGTGCATGCGCGTGACGCGATGGGCGACACGCCGCTGCATGTGATGCTGATGCAAGGGAATGAAGCAGCGGCGTTGGTGCTGATCCGCCAAGGAGCGGATGTGAATGCGGCCGGGGAGATGGAAGAGACCCCGCTGCATGTGGCGGCCCGGCATTCGAGCGCCGAGACGATTGGCGCCTTGCTCCAGGCCGGTGCGCGGGTGGACCTACAGTCCGCTTTTGGCCAGACGGCCCAGAGCCTGGCCGAGGAGTTGCAAAGGGCGGACGTGTTCAGGGCGGGGCTGCTGGTTGCGAAGCGGCGGAAAGGGAGCTGAGCGTATGGACATGAAGTCCCCACAACTGCACTTGCGATTTGTGCCGGACACTGACCAGACCGGTGAGCTGTTCGTTCACGCAGAGAGCGAAGGTTTCGCTGGCGCCGCTTCGGCATGGTTCCACTTCCGGGAGATCCGCGAGTTTGGGGTACTGCTGACCGCGCGTTGCCCCTTGCCGCCGGGCGAGACCTTGACCTTGAAAGGTGGTTACTGGGAGACGGGGACGCAGCGTCCTCGGCTTGAAGAAACGCTGGTTGGTCTGACCGTCTATGCCGTCGGCACCACCGGCACAATGGCCGTCAGCGTGGAGCTCATGGATGGGACGTATGAGGGCCAGCGAAAAGCGTCGAGAGCCCAGGTCCGACTGGAGATCTTGACCGACTGCAGCACGCTCCGAACCTTCGGGGAGGCCATTGCGGGCCTTGTGCAGGGCGGCGAGCGTACGGTGGGCTTGTAGCGCGCTGCGATGAGATGCTGACGTCCCAACATCCATTTGAAGGCCGAATGCACCCTCCGAACCTCCTGAGCGCTTGCCTGTTGTGCGTCACAGCATGGGATGAAACAGCAGCCTGGTTTCCTGGCATGGGCAGCTATGTCGAAGAGCAGTTCTTTCGATTGCTCCAGCTTAGCTCCCCCATGTCGCGGGCCCAGGCAAAAACACTGGTGAAGAAGATTGCCGCGAGAGAGCCGTTTGAGGTGCTTCTGATGAAGGCAACCCACGCCCAGGGAATGGCCCACCTTCTGCAAAGCATTGGCGGGCAGGTGAGCATTCGACGCTGTGGTGACTAAGGGGCCCTGCGGCGACTCCTCGTTGCACCGGTGGACTACACCGAAGAAGCCTACGTTGTGGCCGACCTGAGACAGTCCGGTGGAGCGTATGCGGAAGCGAAAGCGGCGTCCGCATCGCGGGAGGAACCCAGAGGGCGAGAGCCAATGTGCCAAGGGATCAGGCGTGCTGGTATCGATGCTCTTGTGTTTCGCCGCCCCACCCATAAGCGGCCGCACGAGCGTCGATGACGTAGATGTAGGAGTGATCGGCAACGCCTCCGAGAAGGCGATTCATCTCTTCATGCACGTCTCGCATGTACCTGGCCTTCTCCGCCTTCGTGTTGGTTTCGTCGGTGATGCTCACACTCCAGTGATAGCTGCGTTTCGTGCTGGCGGTGAGAACACTGCCGGCGATGAACCAGCGCGAAGCGGCGATGAAGTCGATGACGACCGCGGTGAGGGCAGGGTCCTTGCCGAGAATCCGCGCCGTCAGCTCGGACGCTGAAGCGGCGATCTTTGCTGCGAGGCTATCGTCTGGGTCACCAGAGACCTGGATGTGAATGTAGGGCATGCTGAGCTCCATGAAGTCTTTAGGAGTGGCCACTGTCGGTCTGATGTACTTTCCAGACAAGCGATAAACTTTTGGTCAACTCTTCAGAATCGCTGATGAATCATCTCGACCCCCTCTGGCTTCAGTCTTTTGTTGCGATCGCCGAGACGGGCTCCATCACGCGTGCTGCGCGGCAGGTTCATCGGACGCCATCGGCGATCAGCATGCAGCTGCGGCAGCTCGAGTCATCTCTGGGCGCTGAGCTGGTCCAGCGAACGACTCGCAGTCTTCAGCTGCTTCCAGCGGGTGAACGACTCCTTCCCTACGCCCGCTCTCTGCTCGATCTGCAGGCACAGGCACGTCGCGCACTTCAAGCGCCCCACCGTGACGAAGCGCCTTGGCGTCTCGGTTTCAGTGAGTACTTCGTTCCCCATCGCCTCAGGGCGCTGCTGGACCTGCTGAAGGAGCAGGTGCAGGGCGCCCGTCTGGAAATACTCTGGGCCCCGTCTGCGCAACTGCAAGACCTGTGGCAATCCGGTCAAGCGGATTTGGTGGTCTTGACCGCAAACACCCCAATCGATGGTGGGCGGCTGATTCGCAGAGAGCCGATTTCATGGGTGGCGGCGAAGGGATGGGCATCACAGGGCCCCGCGCCGCTGGTGCTGCTCGGTCCGGAATGTCCCATCCGGCAACGTGCGCTCGAAGCGCTGGATCGAGGCAGGCGCGACTACGAACTACGCTTGTCGTGCAGTGGCAGCCAGGCGGCTGTGTCGGCCATTCGCTCAGGCTGGGGAGTGGGATGCCTCAACGCCTCGGCTGTCCCGCCTGACCTGCAGGTGCTGAAGCAAGGCTGGCCCTCTGTCGGACACATTGACTTCTGGGGCGCGGCCAGCGCCCGTGCGGACGGGCTCCTCAGGGAATTACAGTCTTGGTCCCGCTGAGTGACACGGGCCTTGTACCGATCGACTCGAATCGCGCAGCTCACCCGACTTCGCCAGGCTCGCAGACTTCCGCGCTTCGTGCCTGCCATCCTGCCCGGACAAACGTTTATTTGGGCAATTCTTCGGCACGCGCAAAGATGGAAGCGGGCATTCGGTCAATTGAAAGCATGGTTGCCGGCTCAACGTTCTGATGATCCCGTCACAGCTTCGCGCCCCCTGGTCGCCCCTGCGCGCAACGGATTCCAGCCCGCTCGTCTACAATACCGGCCCAGCCCACCAGCCAGTTAGCCCGGCGGAAGTCAAATGGAATCAACAACTTACACCCCCGCCGCCGACTCGTCCAAGGCAGCGCCCAAGATCGGTTTCGTGTCCTTGGGTTGCCCCAAGGCCTTGACCGACAGTGAACTGATCCTCACCCAGCTGCGCGCCGAGGGCTACGAAACCTCCAAGACCTTCGCCGGCGCCGACCTGGTGATCGTCAACACCTGCGGCTTCATCGACGACGCCGTCAAGGAAAGCCTGGACACCATCGGCGAAGCGCTGGCGGAAAACGGCAAGGTGATCGTTACCGGCTGCCTGGGTGCCAAGTCCGGCGCCAACACGGACAACCTCGTCCGCGAAATCCACCCCAGCGTGCTGGCCGTCACCGGTCCCCACGCCACCCAGGAAGTCATGGACGCGGTGCACACCCATGTGCCCAAGCCCCACGACCCGTTCATCGACCTGGTGCCCGAAGCCCGCGGTGTCGCTGGCATCAAGCTCACCCCCAAGCACTACGCCTATCTCAAGATCAGCGAAGGCTGCAACCACCGCTGCAGCTTTTGCATCATCCCCAGCATGCGCGGCGACCTGGTGTCCCGCCCCATCGGTGATGTGCTGTCCGAAGCGAAGGCGCTGTTCGAATCCGGCGTCAAGGAACTGCTGGTCATCAGCCAGGACACCAGCGCCTACGGCGTGGACGTGAAATACCGCACCGGCTTCTGGGACGGCAAGCCGGTCAAGACCCGCATGTTCGACCTGGTCGCGCAGCTGGGCGAAATCGCCAAGCCCTATGGCGCCTGGGTCCGTCTGCATTACGTGTATCCCTACCCGCATGTGGACGAAGTGCTGCCGATGATGGCCCAGGGCCTCATCCTTCCCTATCTGGACGTGCCGTTCCAGCATGCCCACCCGGACGTGCTCAAGCGCATGAAGCGCCCCGCCAACGGTGAGAAGAACCTGGAGCGCATCCAGCGCTGGCGCGAGATCTGCCCCGAACTGATCATCCGCTCCACCTTCATCGCCGGGTTCCCCGGTGAGACGGAGGAAGAATTCCAGTACCTGCTGGATTTCATGCGGGAAGCGCAGATCGACCGCGCCGGCTGCTTCGCCTACTCGCCGATCGACGGCGCCCCCGCGAATGCCTTGCCGGGCGCGCTGCCCGACGAGGTGCGCGAAGAACGTCGCGCTCGCTTCATGGCTGTGGCCGAGGAAGTCTCCATTGCCAAGCTGCAGCGCCGTGTCGGCGCCACCATGCAGGTCATCATCGACAGCGCCCCGGCCCTGGGCCGCAAGGGCGGCGTCGGCCGTTCCTACGCCGATGCGCCGGAGATCGACGGCACGGTCCGCCTGCTGCCGCCGGAAAAGGCCAGCAAGCAGCTCAAGGTCGGCGAATTCACCCGCGCCCGCATCGTGGGCGTGGAAGGCCATGACCTGATCGCGCTGCCGATCTGACCCTGCGTCTCAGCGGCCGGGTTCGCCCTCTGCCGCCTGCATCAGCTCCAGCAGCGGGCCGAATCGCGCAGGCGCAGCGGCCAGTTGCCCACTGGTGGCTTCCCGCAGCTTGGCCAGCGATTCGGCCGCGTACGGCTCCGTCGGGTCGGCCCCCACGCTTTCCAGAAACGCGGTCCGGTCCGCGCTGCTCATGCTGACCAGAATCGCGCGATAGAAGCAGTCGCCGCCGGCCGGTACCGGCACGCGCTGACCGTTGATGTGCGCCGAATAGTGCCCCTCTCCGGCGTTCAGCAGCAGCGTAACCGGTGCTTTGCCGTCAGCCAGCGGCGGTCCGAACTCGTCCAGCATCGCGCCCTGCATGTTGCGAATGTGCAGTGAACATCCCGTCGGCCAGCCCGGCAGGGTGACGATGACGTGGGGCACGATCTCCCCACCCAGGCCCCGCCATTCGTGCAAGGTGCGGATCTCCAGCGCCGCTTGCGCCACCAGTGCAGCTTGCTGCGGAGTCGCCCTCGGCGGCCGCTGCGGTGCCTGCGGCTTCGGCGTCGCCTGCGGCTTCGGTGGGGTCTGCGGCTTCGGTGGGGTCTGCGGCGGCGGCGTTGCCTGCGGCTTGGCCAGTGCCGGCGGCCTCGCCGGTGCCGGCCGTGCGGGCCGTGCTGGCGGTGTCAGCGGCGTGGTGGACTTGGCCGGCTCTGCCGCTTCTGCCGCCTGCGGGGCGCTCGAACCCTGCTCAGACATCAAGCGCGACTCGAGCGCCCGATTGATCGTGTTGATCCACGGATAAATGCGCATGCGCACGTCGTCATAGACCTGCGGGTGCCGGGCGGCGTCGGGATTGAAGTCTGGCGACTCCGCCAGGGTGCACAGTTCGCGCCAGAGTTGGCGGCTGGTGCAGACGGCGTTCTGGATCAGCTTCGCTTCGGCGAGGGTGACGGAGTGGATCCGCCTGAGCATGTCCTGCCGCACGAGCGGCTGCTGCACCATGTCGTGGTCTTTCGCAAGCTTCTTCGGATCGACCGACAGGAACCAGAGCGCAGCATCCGTGATCAAGGACTCGATCACTTTGAACGCGTTTTTCGTCGGTGCCGGTGCACGGGGATCGGCAGCGACGCCGACGTCCAGCAGGCGCTGCGCGATGTTGCTGAGCTGATGCTGCAGGCGCTCGAGCGCTTTCTGCTCTTGCGGGTTCAGATTCAGGGTGTGGCCGTCGCCCAGCGCATAGGCATGCACCGGCGCGCCGGAAGGGGTGGTGGTGTGGGTGTACATGAGGATCTCCTGATGGGGCGGCGCATCAACGCTGGGCGGCAGTCTTCTTCAGCTGCAACAGTTCCAGCAGCGGTCCGAACTGCTCGGGGTGACCCGCCAGTTGCTGGCGGGTGGCCTCTCTCAGGCTCGTGATGGACGCGTCCCCGAAGGCATCGCCGGGGTCGCCGCCGACGCTCTCCAGCAGCGCGCTGCGCTCCGGAACCGTCAAGCTGGTCAGCAGGGCGCGGTAGAAGCTGTCGCCCACCGCCGGCGTCGGTACTTGGCGGCCATTGCAGACGCCCCAGTGCTTGCCCCCTGTGCGGTCCACCAGCACGGTGACCGGCTCCTTGCCTGGTTCCTTGCCCGGCGCGGGTCCCGGACCGGCGGCTTGCAGCTTCTGTCCGTCCACGCTCAGCACCTGAAGCGGACGTCCCTTCGGCCAGCCCGGCAGTGTGACGACCAAGTGCGGCGCGATGTCCGCGCCCAGCTCGCCTCCGTCATTGATCCGGCTCATCTGCTGCGCCACGGTCGCCACGAGAGCGACTTGTTGCGGTGTCGGCTTGCATGCCGGCAGCTCTGCCTGGGGCGCCGTGTCATGGACCGATGCCGTGGGCAGCGCGCGCAGGAGGGTGTTGATCCAGGACAGGAAGCGAAAGCGCATCGCGTTGTACTGCTCTGTACGGATCGGCGGCAGCGGGTTGAGATCCACCGACGGCGACAGCTTGCAAAGTCCCCTCCAAAGTTCTCCGTTGTGGCAGATGCTGTCGCGCAGCAGGTTCGCTTCGCTCGGATGGAGCTGTCCGACCATGTCCAGCAGAGCCTGGTTCTTCGGTGCCGTCTGGCTCATGGCGTCGTCCTGCACGATCGCCTCCAGATCCACGGAAAGCATCCAGATGCCAATTTCCATGATCAAGGTTTCAATCAGGTGGGTCACGAATTCCGTCGGTGCGGTCGCTTCTCTGCCTGCTTGCATGCCAAACGCCAGGGCCTTGTCGCTGATCTGGCCGAGCTTGAGGTGCAGACGGTCCAGTTCGCGTTGCTCCATCTCCGTCAACCGCACGGTGCGGCCGTTGTCCAGCTCGTGGGCGTAAGGGGGCGTACGAAACGCGTAGTTGAGATTGGTGAACATGAGAACTCTCCAGAAGGTGTCGATGACGAGGGTTCTCGCTCAGTGGGTGTCAACTGACAGTTGATTCGCATGACAACTTGCGCCGCTGCGGCTCGGGGTGCCGACCTGCGTTAACCTGTATGAGAGAGCCCTCAGCCAGCTCGTGACCTCGACTCTTCAGGAGCATTTCTTGACCAAGCGCGGCAAGTCCACCGAACTGATCCATCACGACTACCAACCGCCGACCGGGTGGGGCGCGGTGCCGGTGCCTGTCTACAAGGCCTCGACGGTGCTGTTTCCGGACACGGCGGCGCTGCATCGCCCCCGATCAAGGGAAGCGGTCACCTATCGCTACGGGCTGCAATGCACGCCCGGCAGCCTGACGCTGGCTGCGCGGATCGCAACGCTGGAGCAGGCGCAGCACTGCGTGCTGGTGCCCAGCGGCCTGGCGGCCATCACGCTGACCAGCATGAGCTTGCTCAAGCCCGGAGATGAAGTGCTGCTGCCCGACAACGTCTACGGGCAGAACCGTCACGTCACCACCGGCTTGCTGAGCCGGCTGGGCATCCAGCACCGCTTTTATGACCCGCTGGATGCGGCAGCCTTTGAAGCGATGCTGTCCGATCGCACGCGACTGGTCTGGCTGGAGGCGGCCGGTTCCATCACGATGGAGTTTCCGGACGTGCTGGGGCTGCTGCGCGCCTGCCAGGCCCGCGGCGTGCTGACGGCCATGGACAACACCTGGGGCGCCGGCATGGCCTTCAACGCCTTTGAGCTGGCGCCCGGGCTAGGGGTGGATGTCTCCATGCAGGCGCTGACCAAGTTCGCCTCTGGCGGGGCGGATGTGTTGATGGGAGCGGTCTGCACCCGCAATGCCGATTTGCATCGCCGGCTGGACGAGATGTACGAGTTCCTCGGCTACGGGGTTGGCCAGAACGATGTGGAGGCGGTGCTGCGCGGCCTGCCCAGCCTGGCGCTGCGGTACCGGGCGCAGGAGGCGACGGCCCTGGACCTGGCCCGGTGGATGCAGCAGCAGCCGGCGGTGGCGCGGGTGCTGCACCCGGCGCTGCCCGGCTCGCCCGGCCATGAATACTGGAAAGCGGTCAGCCCAGCGGGGTCCAGTTGCCTGTTTTCGGCAGTGTTCAAGCCGGGCTACTCCGCCAGGCAGGTGGATGCCTTCGTGGATGCCTTGCGCTGTTTCGGCATCGGCTATTCATGGGCGGGTCCGATGAGCCTGGCCGTGCCCTACGACCTTTCGCGCAGCCGTTCACTGCCGCTGCCCTGGACGCCGCAGGAGGGCGGCACGCTGGTGCGCTTTGCCATCGGGCTGGAGGACGTCGAAGACCTGCGCGCAGATCTGGCCCAGGCCCTGACGCTGCTGGGCTGAGACGGGCGGCGCCTCAGTCCTTGGACGCGGACGGCCCGCTCACCTTGTGGCGCATCAGGCGGCCCTTCTCGCGTTCCCAATCGCGCTTCTTCTCGGTCTCGCGCTTGTCATGCTGGGCCTTGCCCTTGGCCAGCGCGATCTGGGCCTTCACCCGGCCGCCCTTGTAGTGCAGGTCCAGCGGGATCAGGGTGAAGCCGCGCTGCTCCACCTTGCCGATCAGCCGGCGGATTTCCGCTCGGCCCATCAGCAGTTTCTTGGTCCGGTCCGCCTGCGGGCTCACATGGGTGGAGGCGGTGCGCAGCGGGTTGATGCGGCAGCCGATGAGGAACAGCTCACCGTCGCGGATCAGCACGTAGCCGTCCGGCAACTGCACCTGGCCGGCACGGATGGCCTTGACCTCCCAGCCTTCCAGCACGATGCCAGCCTCGTACTGCTCTTCGATGTGATATTCGAATCTGGCGCGTCGGTTTTCTGCGATGGACATGCGGTGGGGATCGGTTGGGATCCGTTGGGATCTGTGTGGGGTGAGGCGATGAAACTGCGGGGGGACCGCGGGCTTTCATGAGACGCCTACAATCCCTGCATTCTAAGAAGTGTCATGAAGCAAGTTAGGAAGACCGTCCTTCTCTGGTATTCACCCCGCGAGATCTATGACCTCGTCACCGCGGTTGAACGCTACCCAGAATTCCTGCCCTGGTGCTCCGCCGCCGAGGTGCTGGAGCGCCACGACGACGGCATGACCGCCAAGTTGTCCCTGGCCTACGCCGGATTGCGCCACGCCTTCACCACCCGCAACACGCATGAGCTCAACAAGCGCGTGCGCATGCAATTGGTGGACGGGCCGTTCTCCATGCTGGACGGGGACTGGCAATTCCTGCCCCTGAACAAGCCGGGAGCTCCCGCAGATGGGGGCGAACCGCAGGCTTGCAAGATCGAGTTCGAGCTGCGCTATGCGTTTTCCAGCTTCGCGCTGGAAGCGGTGGTGAGCCCGGTCTTCGACCGGATCGCCAACACCTTTGTGGACAGCTTCGTCAAACGGGCGGAGCAGGTGTATGGGCCCCGCTGAGACGGCGGGCTCGCTGGCCGTCGAGGTGCTATGGAGCCCCGAGCGCGGGCAGTGGCGTCGCATGACGCTCTCCCTGCCAGAGGGCAGCACAGTGGTGGAAGCCCTGCGCGCCAGCCAGTGGTTCGACGAAGCGGCCCTGCGCACCCTCAAGACCGGCATCTGGAGCAAGCTGCGCCCGCTGGACACCCCCCTGCGCCAGGGCGACCGGGTGGAGGTCTACCGTCCGCTGACGGTCGATCCCAAGGAGGCGCGGCGCCAGCGTTATCAGGCCACCGGCCGGCGCATCGTCACGCGCCACCGACCGCTCGGAAAAAAGGCCTGACGCCCTGGAGCGCCAGGCCTTGATTTGCGCCTTGGCAGACCTGTGACAGCGGTAGCCGCTGCTCACATTTCTTACTTGCAGGACACCGAAATCACGGTCTGGGCCTGCTTCATTTGCGTCTGCCGGGCGGCGTCATCCAGCACGACGGCTTCGCCCTTGTCGTTGGTCTGACGGATCCGGATGCCCGATTCCAGCATTTTCAGCTGGTCCTGAGCCTGGCGGCAGTTCTCCGCGTTCTGCTCGGCGCGGCGCTTGTCTTCAGCGGCCTTGCGTTCCTTTTCCGCCTTGGCGGCATCGCTGGCGGACTTGCCGGGAGCGGCTGCGGAAGCCGGGGCCGAGGCCGCCGCCGCAGGGGCCGACATCGCGCGCAAGGCCGATGCCGACGGGCGTGCAAGGATGTCCTTCTCCGCCACGTGGCCCGGAGGAGGGCGGTCGCTGTATTGCACGCGGCCATCAGCATCTCGCCACTTCCACTGGGCCTGCGCAGCGGGGGCCAGGGACAGCAGCATGGCGCCGCACAGCAGGCTCAAGGGGAGGATCTTGGCAGTCATGGACTTTTGAAATGGACCTGGAATTAAAGGGGCTGGCACGAGTGTACGTCGCACTTCTCTATAATGCGCCTTTGCGTCTGGAGCTTCCCACATGCGCCTACTCGGAAAAGCGCTCACCTTCGACGATGTGTTGCTGGTGCCGGCGTTCTCCCAGGTGTTGCCGCGCGACACCAGCCTTGCCACCCAATTCACGCGTGGCATCCGCCTGAACCTTCCTCTTGTGTCCGCTGCCATGGACACCGTCACCGAAGCGCGTCTGGCCATTGCCATCGCCCAGGAAGGCGGTATCGGCATCGTCCACAAGAACCTCACGCCGCAGCAGCAGGCGGCGGAAGTGGCCCGGGTCAAACGGTATGAGTCGGGCGTCCTGCGCGACCCCATCACCATCACCCCCGAGACCACGGTCCGCCAGGTCAAGGCGCTGAGCGAACAGCACGGCATCTCCGGCTTCCCGGTGCTGGTCGGCCCCAAGGTCGTGGGCATCGTCTCCGGCCGCGACCTGCGCTTCGAAACGCGCATGGACGCCCCGGTCAGCGAGATCATGACCCCGGCCGAGCGGCTGATCACCGTCAAGGAAGGCGCTTCGCTGACCGAGGCCAAGGCCCTGATGCACAAGCACAAGCTGGAACGCGTGCTGGTCATCAACGACGCCTTTGAACTTCGCGGCCTGATGACCGTGAAGGACATCACGAAACAGACGAATTTCCCCAATGCCGCCCGTGACGACCACGGGAAGCTGCGCGTCGGCGCTGCCGTCGGCGTGGGCGAGGGCACCGAGGAGCGGGTCGAACTGCTCGTGCGGGCCGGCGTGGACGCCATCGTCGTGGACACGGCCCACGGCCACAGCTCCGGCGTGATCGAGCGGGTGCGCTGGGTCAAGAAGAACTATCCCGGCGTGCAGGTCATCGGCGGCAACATCGCTACCGGGGCTGCGGCCCTGGCGCTGGTGGAAGCGGGCGCGGACGCGGTCAAGGTCGGTATCGGCCCGGGCTCCATCTGCACCACCCGCATCGTGGCCGGTGTGGGCGTTCCCCAGATCACCGCCATCGACTTTGTCGCCACCGCCCTGAAGGGCACCGGCGTGCCGCTGATCGCGGACGGCGGTATCCGCTACTCCGGTGACATCGCCAAGGCCGTGGCCGCTGGCGCCAGCACCGTGATGATGGGCGGCATGTTCGCCGGCACCGAGGAAGCACCGGGCGAGGTCATCCTCTTCCAGGGCCGCAGCTACAAGAGCTACCGCGGCATGGGCTCCATCGGCGCCATGAAGGCCGGCTCGGCGGACCGCTACTTCCAGGAAAACGACGAGACCACCAACCCCAACGCGGACAAGCTGGTGCCGGAAGGCATCGAAGGCCGGGTGCCGTACAAGGGGTCGATGCTGGCCATCGTCTACCAGATGGCCGGCGGTCTGCGCGCTTCCATGGGCTACTGCGGCTGCGCCAGCATCGAAGACATGCATGAGCGCGCCGAGTTCGTGGAAATCACCGCAGCCGGTATCCGTGAGAGTCACGTCCACGACGTGCAGATCACCAAGGAAGCGCCCAACTACCGCATGGAGTGAGGCTTGTCCGACTCGGATCGCTCCGACGCACATGGCGGCCGCAAGGCCGCCATGTCGTTCATTCTGATCGCAGTGCTGATCGACATGGTGTCGATCGGCCTGATCATTCCGGTCCTGCCCATGCTGGTGGGCACCTTCACCGAGTCGGAACGCCAGCACACGCTGGCACAGCTGGCCGTGGCGTTTGCCTTCGGCCTGGCCAATTTCTTCGGGTCGCCCATCCTGGGCGGCCTGTCCGACCGCTTCGGCCGCCGCAAGGTGATGCTGGTGGGCTTCAGCGGCCTGGCGCTCAGCTTCTTCGTCACCGCCATGGCCCAGGCGCTGTGGATGCTGGTGGTGGTGCGCCTGTTCTCCGGGGCGATGCAGGCCAATGCCGCCGTCGCCAATGCCTATGTGGCCGACATCACGCCGCCCGCGGACCGGGCCAAGCGCTTTGGCATGCTGGGCGCGGCGTTTGGCATGGGCTTCATCCTCGGCCCGGTGGCCGGGGGGCTGCTCGGCAGCATCGACCTGCATCTTCCTTTCTTCGTGGCCGGCACCCTGGCACTGCTGAACTGGTGCTATGGCTTCTTCGTGCTGCCGGAGTCGCTCCCGCCCGAACACCGCCGCCCCTTCAACTGGCGGCAGGCCAATCCGCTGGCGTCGCTGTCGCGGGTGCGGGACCTGCGGGGCGTTGGGCCCCTCATCTACGTCATCGCCTGCTCCGGGCTGGCCCAGCTCATCATCCAGACCTGCTGGGTGCTCTACAACCAGCACAAATTCGGCTGGGGCCCGCGCGAGAACGGACTGTCGCTGTTCGCCGTGGGGCTCATGGCGGTCATCGTCCAGGGCGGCCTTCTGCAGCCGCTGATTCGCTGGTTGGGCACCCGCCGCCTGGTGCTCATCGGCCTGAGCTCCGCCATCGTCACCAATCTGGTGTGGGGCATGGCCCAGGAAGGCTGGATGATGGTGGGCATCATCTTCTTCAACATCGCCGGTTTTGCGGCGCCGACGGCCTTGCAGAGCCTCGTCTCCAACGCTGCCGATGCGCGCAACCAGGGCGAGACCATGGGCGCCGTGGCGGCCATCAACAGCCTGATGGCGGTGCTGTCTCCCATCTGCGGCCTGGGCCTGATGGCGCTGGTGGCCGAACTGCCCAAGACCGATTGGCGGCTGGGCGCTCCCTTCTATTTCTGCGCGGCGCTGCAACTGCTGTCGCTGTATTTTTCCTGGCGGCACTTCCATGAAGTGCCCGTCGAAGCGGCCGCTCCGGCCAAGGCCTGACCCGTTGGCCGCCGCTCCCCTCGATTTCTTCGCTCTTCATCGCTGACCATGCACGACAAAGTCCTCATCCTCGACTTCGGCTCCCAGGTGACCCAGCTGATCGCACGTCGTGTGCGGGAAGCGCATGTCTACTGCGAGATTCATCCCAACGATGTCAGCGACGATTTCATCCGCGGCTACGCGCCCAAGGCCATCATCCTGTCGGGCAGCCATGCCTCGACCTATGAGGACCACGAACTGCGCGCCCCGCAGGCGGTGTGGGACCTGGGTGTGCCGGTGCTGGGCATCTGCTACGGGATGCAGACCATGGCGGTGCAACTGGGCGGCAAGGTGGAGTGGAGCGACCACCGCGAGTTCGGTTACGCCGAAGTCCGCGCGCATGGCCACACGAAGCTGCTGTCGGGCCTGCAAGACTTCGCCACGCCGGAAGGCCACGGCATGCTCAAGGTCTGGATGAGCCACGGGGACAAGGTCACCGCGCTGCCGGACGGCTTCAAGCTGATGGCGTCCACGCCGAGCTGCCCCATCGCCGGCATGGCGAACGAAGAAAAGCATTACTACGCCGTCCAGTTCCACCCAGAAGTGACGCACACCCAGCAGGGCGCGGCCATGCTCAACCGCTTCGTGCGGGAGATCGCCGGTTGCAAGGGTGACTGGATCATGGGCAACTACATCGAGGAAGCTGTCCAGAAGATCCGCGAGCAGGTGGGCGATGAGGAAGTCATCCTGGGGCTGTCTGGCGGGGTGGACTCGTCCGTGGCGGCGGCGTTGATCCACCGCGCCATTGGTGAACAATTGACCTGCGTGTTTGTGGACCACGGCCTGCTGCGTCTGAATGAAGGCGACATGGTGATGGACATGTTCGCGGGCAAGCTGCACGCGAAGGTGATCCGTGTGGATGCCAGCGAACTGTTCCTGGGCCAACTGGCAGGCGTCACCGATCCGGAGCGCAAGCGCAAGATCATCGGCGGCCTGTTCGTGGACGTGTTCAAGGCCGAGGCGGAAAAGCTCAAGGCCAGCGGCGGCGGCCACAAGGGCGCGACCTTCCTGGCGCAGGGCACCATCTACCCGGACGTGGTGGAAAGCGGCGGCACCAAGACCAAGAAGGCCACTACCATCAAGAGCCACCACAACGTGGGCGGGCTGCCGGAGCAACTGGGTCTGAAGTTGCTGGAGCCGCTGCGCGAGCTGTTCAAGGACGAGGTGCGCGAACTGGGCGTGGCCCTGGGCCTGCCGCCCGAGATGGTCTACCGCCATCCGTTCCCGGGCCCCGGCCTGGGGGTGCGCATTCTGGGTGAGGTGAAGAAGGAATATGCGGACCTGCTGCGCCGCGCCGACGCCATCTTCATCGAAGAACTGCGCAACACCCGCGACGAGGCGACCGGCAAGAGCTGGTACGACCTGACCAGCCAGGCCTTCACCGTGTTCCTGCCGGTGAAGAGCGTGGGGGTGATGGGGGACGGCCGCACCTATGACTATGTGGTGGCGCTGCGTGCGGTGCAGACCAGCGACTTCATGACCGCGGATTGGGCGGAACTGCCCTATAGCCTGCTCAAGCGGTGCTCGGGGCGGATCATCAATGAGGTGCGAGGCATCAATCGGGTGACGTACGACGTGTCGAGCAAGCCGCCGGCGACGATTGAGTGGGAATGATCATGCGTCTGGCATGAGCTGGCGACTGCTGGCAGAGAACGAACGTAAGCCCGCGTCACTGCGGGCTTTTTTCTTTGGTTCTCAGATCAACATGTGTTCGGTGGCCCCTTGCGGTGCGGTCAGTTCGTTCAACTGACAGAGGGCGGACTTTAGTCAGCGACGGGCTCAACGTGTCATAGGCAGCACTCGGTCCAGTTGCTCCTGCGTCAGGGTCTAGGCCTTGACGAGTTGGAGGTCGTGGTCGTACTCACAAAGTCGGATATCTCGACCTCTATTGCTGCTAGTTGCGAAGCGTTTGTCGAAGAGCGAATGGCTCAGGAGTTGGCGACAGGCGTGCGCCCTGCAATTGATGCTATTCGAAGATATTGGGATGTACCAGGACGACACATCAAATAAGGTTGTAAATTATGCGAAGCCTTTTAGTGGCTATAATTCTCATTTTCCAGAGCGGAGTCGCCGCTGCAATAGCTGACTGCAAAACTCCGCAAGGGATTGAATCAGGTGTCATCCTGACATTTAAAGGGGAAACAAGGCAGGGAAAGTCTAGTTCTGCACGCTACAGGCTGGAGAATCAAAGCGCGTCGCCAATAACAGTGTGGGTATTGGAGCTTGACGGCATAATTTATTTTTCTGGCGCCTCGGTTGGACATCAATATCCTGACATCAATGGTGCTTGGGTGCCTCACATTCATTCGGCTGGAAGTGAATTTGACGCAAGGCGTTATGCCATAAAATCATATGAGACTTTGGAGGTTAATTGTGTATTGCCGGCAGAAAGCGCTTTACGGTTTGCTGGCGGAATGGCTCGCCTGGTCGTTAAATTTGAAGAGAATGAATTGTGTGTGTATTCAACAACGCTGAAAGCAAAATTCTCCAAGTCCAAATTTGAAGGAATTGAGCGACCAGGAAGATAAAATCGAGTTCCTCGACTACGGCCGGCGTACACGTCGTATGTTCAAAGTGACCCGATTGGGCTTAATGGTGGCATCAATACCTATGCCTATGTCGAAAACAATCCCGTCGCCTCGATCGATGGGTGGGGACTTGTTAAAATTCCTGGTATTCCAGGTGTCGATGGGAGAAACGTCGGTACTTGCAAACCCCGGGCCAGACGCTACTGAATTTCGGCCTGAGCACGCTCCAGACCACATACATTTGGGCGCAAATGATGGGCCTCGAGTGCGTACGGAGGATTTCAAACCGCTAGCCAAGCATGACGCTAAAAAGCTATCGCGTAAGCAAATCAAGTTTTGCGAAGAGTTAGCCGAAGAGTCCAAGGGTAAGATTCGAAAAGCACAAAAGTCCGTTTTCAAGCACGGTCGAGTGATTCTACAGCGTCAGGGCTTGGGTACTCTTTCAATTGCAGCGGCGTGTAGAGCTGATCCTGTGTGGTGTGCAGATCAAATAGAAGCATGGGTGTTGCCATGAGCAAACTGCAGTTCATCGAATTGATGCAATTTCCCCCTGGGTGGATTTTGCTAGATATGTACCCCGATGAGTTATTTGAGTGGCAAGCCTCACGCTACAAGCCGGGGCATGAGAACGGGGCCGAGCACGATCGCAATGGAGCGTTTCACTGGTGGTTCCGCCGAAATCCTTCGAAAGATGAACTCAAAAAACTGGTTCAGCTTGCTGCGGCAGATCCTGACCCATTGCTTGGGGCCGACCTGCGTCGTTACATCCGAGAGGCAAAGGCATTCGATGAAGAGATAGCCAGACTAGAGTTCGATTTATTCTCTGGCCGGTGACATCGTTGTTTCAGAAGGCCGATCTAACGGGGGCTGTCTGAATTTCTGTGTTCGTGGCTCCATCTGGGCCCACTGAGTCAGGCCAGCCCACACCGGATATTACGTCGCAGGTCTTATGAACCGCTCGCCATAGGCAATGGCGATCTTTAATCGTTGAAGCTGGAAGGGTTGTGCGCTTTCCACGGCGCCGACTCGCCCGCAGGCAACCTCAAAATGTCGAACGGGTCGCTGGCGGTCGGGCGCCCGCGTCTTCTGAAAAGTAGGAAGACAGATGTACCGGCGCGCCAAAGGCCGCTAGCAACTCGAAAAGCTGCGCCGAGAACGTCATCGTGCGCCCGAATTCGGACTGGAAGCTCCCGCACCACCAGTAGACCGAGCACGTCTGGAAGTAAGGTTCCATGATGGGCCGCAGGGGCGCGACTTCTTCAAGCAAGCGCTGCAAACCCTCCTCGATCGACGGACAGTCTCGTCTGATTTCTCGACCGCTGAACGCCCACATGGACTTCGCCAGAACAGTCGGTCCTCGTCGATCGCCTTTGCGGCGCACGACGGAGGGCTGAAGGCCAAGATCAAGGGTCACCTGTTCAGGCGAAAGCGCCTCACCTTCAATTCGCAGATCGACCGTGTACTGATTCATGGTCATACATTGTGTCGCCGCCGAATAGTGCGGAAACCCATCTTTGTGGACACGACCTGATCTGCTCCTCCTCAAGGTCTCTGAGCATTCACATCCTCGCCAGTTCGAGCGAAGCATCGCCGTCCGTCCACCTGAACGTGGCGTCTGAGACTTGCGTTTGGACTCTCGGAAGTCACCGGGGTGCCTGTGGGTGATGCTGCGAGCGACAGCACCTTTCTCACGAACCATGGGGCCGCTACGAACAATTGCCAATATCCCACGGCGACGCCAGCGACGAATGCATGGGTAGTCCCGGCGTTGGCCCTGGCAGGGTTGGTTGCGCGCCTCTGCACGAGGGGATTGCGCAGCGGCAACTCCAGGCTAAAACGTCCGCTCAACGAGTCGTCGAGAAATGTCCATGATTCCGCGCCATCGAATCGACGGATCTGGACATGCTGAAGCAACTCCGGCGGGAACATACGCAGATTGACTGCCATGCCAGGCGTCTGGCTGGGGCCGCAAGGGCTCCCAGCGTGTGGCGCACCCGCAGACCTTGCACCGCATGGTGCGCAGGGTCTTCTATCCCCAGATGTATTCCACGAACGCTCCTGGCTCAGCACTGATTTCGACGGACGTCCAATCGAATACACCCCATAGGGCGCCCAGCCGTCGGCAAATGGAGCAGTTGCACTCGGTCGATCGGGAGGGAAGATGTCCACCTCTGGTGGATCTGCCTCCCAGACACCATCTGTTCCGCGGTCTCGATGCTCCCGTGCTGCCCGATCGCATCGAAGATGAACAACAGTTCATACGCCTCCAATGCCCCAGAGGCGATAGGTCCAGAACGATGGATCGGCCTTCACGCGTTTGAAAAGCGCCGCTGGCGTGAAGCCTGTGATCCTGCGCGCATGGCGAATCATGTGGGACTGGTCGGCGTAGCCGGCTGACGCGGCGACATCAGGCCAATCGATGTCCTCTTGGCCAGTGTCCTGAGCCAATGCTTCGAAGAAGGCGCGTTCGGCGCGTCCCATCGCGAAGAGCTCTCGGTGGGGAAGCCCCAGCCACTGCTTGAAGCGGCGCTCAAACTGGCGGGCGCTGCGCCCCTTGCCGCTCAAAGCCGCACGGCGGGCCAGATCCTCGCACCAGTCGTGGATGCGTTCGATCCGAGTCACTGACTGGGTTTGCTCTGCGCGCCACAGGGGACGGATGAACTGCTCGATTAGCATCATGCGAGTGGGGTCGTCCGACGCCAGCAGTACCTGCTGCAGGAAGTCATGCCACGACGGCGGCAGCACTTCATGCGCGTCCACCCACTGGTCCATCCACTGGCTGGCGTCCAGGCCAGTCAGGCGTCGCAATGCCTCAGGCCTGAAGTTCAGCATCAAGCCGTGAGACGGTGGTGCGCACCAAGTGGTCACAGGGCGACGTTGGGGCCCGTTGAAAGTGATGCGAGGAAGCGCGCGTCTGCGATGTGCTGAAGCCCGCTCTCCGCCGACATCGCACCACTCGCCCCGCCCTTGCATCCACCACGACAGCGTGCAGTAGGGCGATGCCGGGTAGTGGTTGTAGAAGTCGGCGTCAGCCCTGAGTTGCTCCGCATCGCAGCGCCTGGACATGGCCGCCACCACGCAGCCCGAAAGTTCATAGTGGGGCAGCCACAACTGGCCATCGCTGAGAGGAAGAGTGGAGGGGCTGAGCTGCATATCGGGAGATGGTAGGCGGATCCGGGGCCACGTCGGTCATGTCGGTTTCGTTCTATCCCGGTCCGGCTCAGGCGGGCAGCATTCCGGTCATGACTTCTTCGTTACTGATCCCCATTTGTGAAGACGTTTGGCAGGTGCGGCAGGCGCTTGTGGTCAATGGGGTGCCGGCGCACACCCGGATGACCGTGATCCGGTTGGGAACCGGTCAGCTCTGGGTGCACTCGCCGGTCGCCCTTTGCCCCGAGCTGATCACTCAGCTGCAGGAACTGGGCCCGGTGGTGGCGGTCGTGGCACCCAATTGTGCGCACCATCTGTTTGCCGGCTCGTTCATGCAAGCCTTTCCGGAAGCCAAGTTGTACCTGGCACCCGGGCTGGCGCGTAAGCGGCCAGACCTGCCGGGTCATGCCCTGCCCGACGAGCCCGGGCTCTGGCAGCCTGATCTGGCATACCACTTGTGGCGTGGCATGCCGTTGATTAACGAGACGGTCTGGTTCCACGCCCGCAGTGGCACGTTGATCCTCACAGACGTGTGCCAATGGTGGAGGGGAGATGCACTGCCCTGGCAGGCCGCACTATGGGCGCGGCTGACGGGCGTACGCGGCGGCGTGGGTGTGCCACTGCATGTCCGCGCCATGGTGCGTGATGCCGAGGCCGCCGCCGCCAGCGCGAGGCAGATCCTGAGCTGGCCGATTCGGCGCATCAGCTTGGCGCACGATGCGCTTATCGATGTGCAGGCCCAGGAACAGCTGGCGATGGCACTGGGCCCCCTGCTGCGGCGCGGGCGATGAGTCTTGCCGTCTTTCTCCAGTATTCGAGTCTGCGGCCGGATGCTGCTGTGTTGGCTGCACCTTCTGACCGCCGAGATGGGCTAGACCGCCAGCTTCTGCGTGGTGGAGAGGGGCAGGCCATGAGCACAATGATCACCGATTGCGACACTTCAACTTTCGAAACGCTTTGGGATGAATGATCTGGCCCTCAATGTGGCGACCGGCCGTCTGTCAATCGGACGATATTCCCTGGACCTTTCGTCATGCAGAACAGCGGCGGAGGATTAAACTGAAATGCGGGTCCTGGTGCAGCCGGCTAGCCATCCGTGGAGATTGAAGTGCAATGGAGAAAAACCCCTTCCAGATTTGGATTCAATTACAGCCTTCTTCTCAATGGACGGATGGGAGAGGCGGATCTCCGCCTGCTTGCTGAAGAGCAACTCCGCGAAATACGACTTTCTGAGAGCGAAGATCGCGATCCGGTGGGGTGGATTTCGGTCGTCTTCAGTTTGCCATTGGCCCTACGTCAGGTGCTGATTCAACAGTTGGAACGCGGAAACTTGATAACTGTCATTGGCGGGTCTGGTTGGCCAAATGAAAAGTCAATCATCGTCAACATGATGCACCGGTTCAGCGTGACGGCGACGGATCTTCCACCGGAAGTGGGTCTTCAGATGGTGAATGATCCTCGCCAGTGGTTGGAAAACATAAGTCAAATCGTAGACGGGCAGGAGCACATGCTGATGGCGTAGCAGGCGTCGCAGCCGCGGACGGCGTACTCGCGCTGCCCGCGCCAACGCCCGTGCTCGCCCTCTGGCCGCACCAAGCCCGTCGTTGACTGACCATGGCCCGGAGTAGGGGGCGTGCATGCCCAAGGACTGCGCGGTGGCCTATGGTACAAACCACTGCTTCAACTCCGGGGTAGTTCAGCGGCAAGAACGCTCGGCTTCGGACCGAGAGGGCGCTGGTTCGAACCCAGCCCCCGGACCCACACATGGCATCGAAACCACACTCCTTTGATGCGCCGTCGCCAGCGGTCAACGTTGGATACGCCGCGACTCAGCTCCAGCGTGCGCTGGATGCGTTTGCGCGCGGAGATTCGTCGGGAGACCGCGTCCGGCGTTGGCTCGATGCCACTTCAGGATTGCTGTCCGGGGCGATTACCGCGGGCGCACGTCAGCCTGTCGCACGTTATCCGGCATGGGTGACGCTGGAAGTGACCACCGGCGGCTTTGCGACGGGCAGGGCCTTGGCCGCTGGACCGCTGCGCGCGCACGAAGAGGCATTGCTCTCCAAGCTGGGACACGCTGGTGTCGAAGTGCCCCGTCTGGCCCTCAATCGCTATTTCCTTTCCGACGCTGGCCTGGCGCTCCTGAATGAGGCCATTGAGTCGCGACGGTTCTCGATGGAGGTGGCCGAAGAGTCAGCGCTGCCGATCGTGGCCTGGTTGGTGAAGCAGGGTCACGCCGAGGCCGCGGAGCGGCTGGTTGCCGAGATTGCCCCCTTCGCCCATGAGCTGAGGTTCTACCCAAGCCTGACGGAGAGCTGCTCTCGCGACGACGGGCGCGTTCACCTCGAGTCCGTGGGCGAAGTCGCTCAGCGGCTGAGTCGCATCGGCCCCAACGCGAGAGTCCAGGCTCAGACGGAAGCCATTGAAGTCTGGGCACCGCTCTACGACGATCTGGTCAGTCTCTTTCTGGAAACGGTAGACGGCGAAGCGCCTGTTGCTGCGAAGGACGAGAGCGGCGCCTGGCAGCGAGGCGGGCAGGGCCAGTTTGTTGTGCACGGCGGCTGGCCATTGAGGCGGGAGCCGGCGGATTGGAAGACTCGCGCCGGACAGTTGCTGGCGTCGATACAACAGGCTCGCGCCAAGCACACGCTGAGTGGCAAGGCTACTCGTTCCAACGAGACTTTTGCCTTTTTGGTCTCGGCACTGGAGCGCGCGGTTGACGCACCGAACCGAATGACCGGCCGTGAGGTGGGACGAATCAGGCTGGTCCTGGCGCGCTATGTGGCCAAACGTGGGACGCCGGGTTCCCAGTCCGCGCGGGCTTTCCGCGAGCATCAACGCAGCGAGGTCGCCGGGAAGCCCCACCACCAGCTGGCTGCCGAGCTGGCCCTGCGCCTGGCCGATCTGCCGGCGAATGGGGGTCTCGACGACGTCGACGCTGTGCTGCGTCCAGCCGGCTCCAAATACTCTCCGCGGGCCAAGCGCAGCATGGAGCGGCGCCTGCTTCGCTGCGTGAGCGACAGGCCGCTGGGTTTGATCCAGCGAGGCGTCGTCAGTTCCGCCGAAGTGCTGGCCCGCCTGATTCCGCAGCGGACCGGCCACTTGCAGGCCGCGAGCTTGGGCGACGGCGCCCTGAGGGTGTTGTATGCCGCCACCTATCGTGCGTTCCGTCGGAGGCGTTCACTGCTGCTGCTCAATCTGCAAAAGCAGATCCAGATCGAAGAACTTCCCTGGATTGCGGCGATTGAAGCCTTTCGCGCAGTGGATGCCACAAGCGCCCAGGCGGCCCGCCAAGCACTCAATGAGTTCGCGTCCATTGCCATCGAGGGCTTTCCGCAGACCATGCTGCCCAACAAGCTGCTGCAGGAATTCTCCGCGCTGGCGCTTGAGGCCGGTGAGTCCTTGCCGTTGACGGAAGAACTGGCGGCCGACATCTTCATGGGCCGCTTTTCGCCAAAGTTCACCGAGGCCGTCCACATTGCAGGGCAGCAACTGCGAGGCTCGCTGTACGCCTGCTATTACAGGTTGGACTGGGAGGACATCCTCTCTCGAATCCCGAAGGAGGGCGAGCAAGCTGAGTCCCGCGCACCGGACCCGCTTGCCGTCTTATGCGCAGAGCGAGCAGGGGAGACCTTGGGGACATGGCGTCCGGCGAGCAATGGCCGCATCCTTGAAGAGCAGCTCATCATCACCAGCCACAACCTGGCCTTGCTCTTTGGGCGCCCCGAGATTCGGCGTCATTTCTCGGGTCGGACCCACGAGCTGGCGCAGGCGTGCTTCGAGTGGGTTCTGAGCCACCTTCAGCTGCCAACCGCTGATTGGCGCACCGAGCTGCAACGCATCAAGAACGCTGCTTATGCCTGGCGGCAGATGGTGTTCTTCCTGTCGCTCGATCCTTCACATATCCAGGCGTTCGTCATCCGCGCCGAGGACCTGCTTGACAAGCAGCCCGCTGATTTCGCGGCGCGCTTCCGCCCAGCACTTCAGGGCTTGAAGAGGGCGAACGACTCATCCGAGCAGTGGCTGCGAACCCAGCCAGAGCTCCCCTTCCTGGGCTGGCGCGACACCCACCGGTGGCGGCGCACCAGCGCGTCCGAGGCTTCCTGAACGCTTCGGCCGCACCACGCAGTTCGGGTCGATTTGCGTGGGAGAAGTCGTGGCACTCAGTTCAAGGGTGAGTGGGGCGTCGAGACGTGCCCCACTGCTCACGCGGCTTGGGCGCGCAAACTAGGCAGTCGTTTTGCGCTTGTTCTCGAGGGACAGGGCCAGTTCATAGAACTCCTTGATCTCCTTGTCCTCGAACGGCGACTTGAAATTCACCCATGCTTTCTTCTCCTGGCTTTTCGGCATCCAGGGGTGATTCTTGAAAGCCGGGTCCAGCCAGTCCTCAGTCGCGTGGCCGTCGCCGCCCTTCGAATGGGCCGCTCCAAAGCAGAGGGTATCGTTCAGTCGCTTGGTGTCTTTCTTGTGGATGGTCATCGCATCCAGGTAGAGATTGGCGCAACCGACGGCATCTTGACCAAGCTCTTGCAAACGGAGAAGCAACAGATCAAGGCTCTTGAGGTGCTTGCTTTCGATCCAGTCACCGGATTTGCAATCGCGCATCAAAACGGCGCCAGCGTTCAGCCATTGATGCATCTTTCTTTGCCACTTCTCATTGCACTCTTGAATCACTTTGAGAAGCTCCTTGACCGGCTTGTCCTTCTTTTCGTCCGGGCTGGACCGGTAGGAGAAGACGTGCTGATCCGTGTGATAAAGAGGCAGCCAGGACTCACCGCTTCCCAGGTGGCTTGACGAGGCCGGATAGTCGTTGGCCAGCATGAACAGGGAGCACGACATGCAAGAGGCCAGTTTGGCCGTGTCTTTGCCCAGCGACATTTCATAGGGCAGACCGTCTCCAATGAGCCGGGCTTCGTAAATGGCGCGAATCATCCCGTGGGTGTAACCCACCAGCTCCTTCTTGAGCGAAGCGGGACGCTTGGGATCATCAGGCACGAATTTCATGCCCTGCTCATACATGGTCTGTTGACTGCTGGAGTTGGCAATCATGCCCCAGACGTAATCCTTGTCCTTGCCAAGCGTCTTGTCCTGAAACGGTTTTGTCTCCACCCCTGGCAGCCAACGTTCACCGGGCTCGATCGGATAGGGAAGATCCGGGCCGAGCGTGGTGCGCAGCGTGCTCATCGCGGCAATGGCGTCACCGTTTTGATCGGTCACCAATCCGCAGTAAGCACCCCGCCCGATATAGACGGTGCTGTTGTTGTTGGGCAGCCGGTCCTGGGTGAGGTACTCCCAAGCACCCTGCTTCAGCTTATCGCTGTAGCCGGCATACGCATTCTGTGGCGCCGCGCCTGCGGAAATCATGCCTCCTGCCTTAAACACTTCCGTCAGACCCCACTGCAGGCGCGCCTTGTTGTCCTGCCCCTTGTGTTTGGCCAGGACCATGGCGTTGACCTTGGCGCAGATGTCATTGAGGTCGTGCATGGACGCGACATCGCTGTCCGAGCGCTTTTCCTTCGTGTCTTTATGTTCCCTGCTGGGCTCCATATCCACCCGGTAGTTCTTGCCGGCGGCCAATTGCTCAGACACCATGCCGATGAAGGCCGCCGTGAAGATGGTGTCACTGTCAAATTCCGCTGCAGCCGGCTCTGAGCCTTTGAGGAGCTGTTCCCTGGTCTTCATGATGAAATCCTTTCGCAGTCAAACTGAATGAACCGCCATGAATCGGCCGACGGACATGCGCTCAAGACCGCCGCCCATCCTTGCGTCGCAACGCTGGAGCAGGCCATCGAACGGAGAAGCCGGTACATTGGCGGGTCGATGCGGCAAGGTGACCTGATCCACGGAATCAAGATATCGACGGCGGGTCGAGCCGCGGATCAGCAGAAGGCGTAGATCGGCCCTCCAAAAGCCCTTCAGAAGCCCTGCGCCCCCAACCGTGTCCGGTTTAAGGAATGGAACAACATCAATGGCACTGACGAAGAAGGGTGAGTTCTGGTACGGGACCACCAGTGGGGACTGCCAGGCGGAACTGCGCAGCTACAGCGTGGACAATGGCCATGAGGCCGTGCGGTTTGCCGCGTCCAAATGCGACTGCGGGAACCGGACCTTTGCGCTGCAGACGGATGAAGACGCCGGGGTGGCCATTCGGACCTGCACCGAGTGCGGGCAAGATCACCTGATGGGCGACAGCGCGGACCACCTGGATGCCGCCGCCCCCGAGGCACACGAATGCGTGTGCGAAAACGAGGTGTTTGAACTGATGTCGGGCGTCGCCGTCCACGAAGGCACGCACAAGGTGCGCTGGTACTACATCGGCTGCCGCTGCGTGGAGTGCAATCTGGTTGGAGTCTTCGCAGATTGGCCCTGCGAAGCGGCCGACGCGGCGACCTTTCTTGCCAAGGTCTGAGCCCCGCTGCGCGTCACCTTCACGCGCTAAGATCCGGCGCCATGGCGGCCCGCATCGACGAAGAAATCACCTTTCGGAAACTGGAGATCCTGCTGGCATTTCTGGAGGCCGGCAGCCTCGCTCGCGCGGCTGACGCGCTGGGCGTCAGCGCGGTCAGCGTCCATCGTGCCCTTCATTCGCTGGAGACCGGGACGCGCTGCAGTCTGTTCCGCCTGGAAGGCCGCAACCTTCAGCCCAACGATGCCGCCCACGCGCTGGCCGACGTGGCCCGCGAGGTTCTGCAGACCATGGCGCAGGGCATCCGATCCACCCGTGAGATTGCGGGCTATGCGGCGGACCGCATCCGTATTGGATCGCTCTATTCCCTGACCAGCGGCACTGTCCCGGCGCTCATCATGGCCCTTCGGCTGCGCAAGCCCGACATTCAAACCGAGCTGGTGCTGGGCTCCAACAGCGAGCTGCTGCGCAAGCTGCGCGACGGCGAACTGGACGCCACGATCATGGGGCAGCCCGAGGGCACCCCGGACATTGAGTCGCAATTGTTGTTCGAAGACGAGATCTTCTTTGCTGCACCGGCGGGGTCCCCCTACGCGGCGCAGTCCGCCATCGATTTGGCGCAATGCAGCGACGAGCGATTCGTCTCGCTCAACGAGGGCTACGTCACCCATGACCGATTCCGGGACGCCTTCCGCGTCGCCGGCTTCGAGCCTAACGTCGTGATGACGACCAATGACATCTTTTCGCTGATGAACCTGGTCGGCGGCAGCATCGGCTGTACGCTCTTGCCGGGCCGTATCCGCAGCGTGCTGCCGCGCAGCGTATGCCTGGTGCCGCTCCTGCCCGCATTCCAGATGCGGCAGAAGATCAGCGTCAGCTTTCTGCGCACGCGAGAGCGCGATCCCAACCTGCTGTCGCTGCTTGCCGCATGCCGAAGTCATGCCGCAGAGCGCCCACTGGCTTCGGGTTAACCCACGATCGTTGCAGTCCGCGTAATGGTCGTGAATCGAGGTTGATTGATCGTCTCCGGCGGCGATTTGACACTGCGCCGCATACCGCCACCAAAGGCGGGCCCCGGAGACACGCATGAACTTCACCCGTCGCCAGTGGCTGGCCGCCACGGCCGCCGCCAGTTGCCTGCCCGCCACCCTGGCCCAGGCCCAGACCGGCACGCTCAAGATCTCTCACCAATTCCCGAGCGGCACGCTCAACGAGGGCGACTTCCGCGACCGGCTCTGCCGTCGTTTCGCCGCCGAGGTGGAAAGGCGCAGCAGTGGGGCATTGAAGGCGTCGGTCTACCCGGGCTCTTCGCTGATGAAGACCAACGCCCAGTTCTCGGCCATGCGCAAAGGCGCACTGGACATGAGCCTCGTGCCGCTGTCGTACGCCGGCGGCGAAGTCGCCGAGACGAATGCCGGCCTGATGCCCGCCCTGGTGCCCAGCTATGAGCAGGGCGCTGCCTGGAAAACCGCTGAAGTGGGCAAGCTGCTGTCCAAGGTCCTGGACGACAAGGGCATCATCATCGTCAGCTGGGTCTGGCAGGCCGGCGGTGTCGCGAGTCGCACCCGGCCGCTCGTCACGCCCGACGACGCCAAGGGCCTGAAGGTCCGCGGCGGCAGCCGTGAGATGGACATGATGCTCAAGGCGGCCGGCGCCTCGGTCATCACGCTGCCGTCCAATGAAATCTATGCCGCCATGCAGACCGGCGCGATGGATGCCGCCATGACGTCCTCCACCAGCTTCATGTCCTTCAAGCTGGAAGAGATCGCCAAGCACCTCACCTCCGGCCGCCAGCGCACCTATTGGTTCATGCTGGAGCCGCTGCTGATCTCCAAAGAGGTCTTCAGCAAGCTGCCCAAGGCGCAGCAGGACATCATCATGGCCGTCGGCGCCGAGATGGAAGTCTTCGCGCGCGACGCCGCCAAGGCCGACGACCAGGCAGCCGCCACGATCTACGCCAAGGCAGGGGCCAAGGTCTACGACATGGACGAGCCCACGCTCAAGAAGTGGCAGGCCATCGCCCGCGACACGGCGTGGAAGGATTTCGGCGAGAAAAACGAGTCCTGCGCCGCCATCCTCAAAGCCGCCCAGAAACTGCTCTGAGGCTGCCATGAGCCACGGTTTCGAACTCAAGCCGGCGGTGGCCGGCATTGACCCGCACACGCCCGCCTTGCTGATGCCGCTGGCACGCCTGCTGCACTGGGTCAATCACGCGATGGTGGTGCTGGGCATGCTGGCCTTGCTGGTGGCCTCCTGCGTGCTGACCTACAGCGTGGTCTCGCGCTACGTCATGCAGGCGTCCACCGACTGGCAGGACGAAGCGGCGGTGTTCTGCCTCGTCGGCGCGACCTTCCTGTGCGGCGCCTTCGTGCAGCAGCTGCGCGGTCACGTGGGCATCGAGGCGGCGGCCAGCCTGCTGCCTCGCGCCGTGAACCAGCTGCGCCTGACGCTTGTCGACCTGCTGTGCACCGTCTTCTGCGCCTTCTTCGCATGGAAGTCCTGGGCGCTGTTCCATGAGGCCTGGGTGGAAGGGCAGACGACCTCGTCCTCCTGGGCGCCGCCGCTGTGGATCCCCTACGCCCTGATGGCCGCAGGCACGAGCCTGCTGGCGCTGCAGCTGCTGGTACAGCTGACCGCCCGTCTGAACAAGCTCTTCCATCCGCAACGGAGCGCCCCATGAGCATGCTCGTCCTCGGATCGCTGTTCGGCATCGTCACCCTGCTGTTCATGTTCTCCGGCGCGCCGATCGCTTTTGCGCTCGGCAGCGTCGCCACGCTCTTCATGGCCCTGTTCATGCCGGCTTCCGCGCTCGACACGGTCACGCAGAACGTCTACGAGGAGATGGCCAGCATCACGCTGCTGTCGATTCCCCTCTTCATCCTGAAGGGCGCCGCGATCGGCAAGTCCCGTGCGGGCCAGGACCTGTACGCCGCCATGCATGTGTGGATGGGTCGCATCCCCGGTGGCCTGGGCATTGCCAACGTCTTCGCCTGCGCGCTCTTTGCGGCCATGGCCGGCTCCAGCCCGGCAACCTGCTCGGCCATCGGCAGTGCCGGTATCCCGGAGATGCGCAAGCGCGGCTACTCGCCAGGCTTTGCGGCCGGCATCATCGCTGCGGGCGGCACCCTGGGCATCCTGCTGCCGCCGTCGGTCACGATGATTCTGTACGCCGTGGCGGCTGAGCAGTCGCTCGGGCGTCTGTTCCTCGCGGGCATCATGCCTGGCGTGCTGCTGGTGGCGCTGTTCGCGGTGTATGCGGCCCTGCGTTACCGCAAGGAGCATGCGCTGGCGGAAGCGGAATACCAGCGCACCGGCGCCGCCTCTGCGCTGCTGGCGAACGAGACCTTCACCCGCCGTCAGAAGTTTGAGATGCTGCCGCGCGTCGTGCCCTTCGTGCTGCTGCTGATCGGTGTGATGGTGGCGCTGTACGGCGGCTTTGCCACGCCTTCCGAGACGGCAGGCCTGGGCGCGCTGCTGGCGCTGCTGCTGATCGCCACTATCTATGGCGTCTGGCGGCCCCGCGACGTGGCGCCCATCCTCACGTCCACGCTGAAGGAGTCGACGATGCTGATGTTCATCATCGGCATGTCGCTGCTGTTCTCCTACGTGATGAGCTATCTGCACATCAGCCAGGCGGCCGCAGAGTGGATCGTTGGCATGCAGCTGTCCAAGTGGGTGCTGCTGGCCGCCGTGTTGTTGATGGTCATCCTGCTCGGCTTCTTCCTGCCGCCGGTCAGCATCATCCTGATGACCGCCCCGATCATCCTGCCGCCGCTCAAGGCCGCGGGCTTCGACCTGATCTGGTTTGGCATCCTGATGACCATCGTGATGGAGACCGGCCTCATCCATCCGCCGGTCGGCCTGAATATCTTCGTCATCAAGAACATCGCTCCCGACATTGAGCTTCGCGACATCATCTGGGGCGTGCTACCGTTCGTGGTGTTGATGCTCCTGGCGGTGCTCCTGATCTGCATCTTCCCGGGCATCGCCACCGGCCTGCCGAACGCCGTCATGGGCACGCTGGCCACGGGTCATTGAGGAGGCGCCGATGAACGCTCCCGTCTGGAACCTGCGCGACCGCGAACGCCGCGAGCGACTGGCCCGTGCCGCCAGCGCGCTTGGCGACCGCCTGCGCGGCCGGCATGTGGCCGCCGAGGCCGCCGTCACGCTGCTCGAAGCGGTCCTGCAGCCCGGCGATCGGGTCTGCCTGGAGGGCAACAACCAGAAGCAGGCCGACTTCCTTGCCGAGACGCTGACGCAGGTCGATGTGCAGCGCGTGCACGACCTGCACATGGTGCAGTCGGTGCTGGCACTGCCGGCCCACCTGGACGTGTTTGAAAACGGCATCGCCCGCCGGCTGGACTTCTCCTTCTCCGGCCCGCAGGGTGCTCGCCTGGCTCGCCTGGTGAGCAGTGGGGGCATCGAGATCGGCGCCATCCACACCTACTTGGAACTATTCGCCCGCTACTTCGTCGACCTCACGCCCAAGGTCGCACTCGTGGCTGCCCAGGCGGCCGACCGCCACGGCAATCTCTACACCGGGCCCAATACCGAGGACACGCCGGCCATCGTCGAGGCCACGGCCTTCTCCGGCGGCATCGTCATCGCACAGGTGAACGAGGTGCTCGACACCTTGCCCCGCGTCGACATCCCCGCAGACTGGGTGGACTTCGTCGTGCCGGCGCCGCGGCCCAATCTGATCGAGCCGCTCTTCACCCGCGACCCGGCGCAGATCAGCGAGATCCAGGTGCTGATGGCCATGATGGCCATCAAAGGCATCTATGCCGAGTACGGCGTGCAGCGGCTGAACCACGGGATTGGGTTCGACACGGCCGCCATCGAGCTGCTGCTGCCCACCTATGGCGAGTCGCTGGGCCTGAAGGGCCGCATCTGCCAGCACTGGGCGCTCAATCCGCATCCGGCCCTCATCCCGGCCATCGAAGCGGGCTGGGTGCAGTCGGTGCATTCCTTCGGCTCGGAGCTCGGCATGGAGGACTACATCCGCGCCCGCTCCGACGTGTTCTTCACCGGCGCCGACGGCAGCCTGCGCAGCAACCGCGCCTTCTGCCAGGCCGCCGGCCACTATGCGTGCGACCTGTTCATCGGATCGACGCTGCAGATGGACCTGCAGGGCAACAGCTCCACCGCGACCCTGGGCCGCATCACCGGCTTCGGCGGCGCGCCCAACATGGGCGCCGATGCACGCGGCCGCCGTCATGCCAGCCCCGCCTGGCTCAAGGCAGGCGGCGAGGCGCGTGCAGGCCGGGGCGGCGCGGCCGGCACGCCGCGGGGCCAGAAGCTCGTGGTGCAGATGGTCGAGACCTTCCGTGAGCACATGCAGCCGGCCTTCGTCGAACGGCTGGATGCCTGGACGCTGCAGGAGCAGGCCGGCATGGCGCTGCCGCCGATCATGATCTACGGCGAGGACGTGAGCCACGTGCTCACCGAGGAAGGCATTGCCAATCTGCTGCTGTGCCGCACCGACGAGGAGCGTGAGCAGGCCATCCGTGGTGTGTCCGGCTACACGGCGGTGGGCCTGGCGCGCGACGCCCGCATGGTGGAGAACCTGCGGGACCGCGGCGTCATCCGCCGGCCGGCCGACCTCGGCATCGACCCGCGCGAGGCGACTCGCAATCTGCTGGCCGCCCGCAGCATGCGCGACCTCGTGCGTGCCTCGGGTGGGCTGTACGCGCCCCCGAAGCGCTTTCGCAACTGGTGAGGGACGGCCCCATGCAACCCGGTCTCGAAACCCTGGACTACACCTTCCCCGGCACGCGCCCGGCCGGCAGCTTTGCGCCCGTGCTGGTGGGCGTGGTCGGCTCCGGCAATCTGGAGGTGCTGCTGGAGCCTGCGGCGGGCAACGATTGCCGCATTCACATCGAGACGTCGGCGCGCGGCTTCGGTCCGATCTGGGCCGCGGTCGTGCGCGACTTCCATGCCCGCCATGCGCTGGCCGGCGTGCAGGTGTCCATCCACGACATGGGCGCCACGCCCGCGGTCGTCAGCCTGCGGCTCGATCAGGCCGCGCAGGAACTCCAGCCATGATCTCATTTGCCGAATGCAGCGCGCGTGAGCGCCTGGCCCTGCTGCTGGATCCGCAGAGCTTCCACGAGTGGCTGCCGCCGGCGCTCAAGCTCACCAGCCCGCACCTGGCCCAGTTGGGCGTGCCGTCCTCGTTCGACGACGGGGTGGCCATCGGGCGCGCCACGCTGGCCGGTCGGCCGGTGTTCGTGGCTGCCCAGGAAGGGCAGTTCATGGGCGGCGGCGTCGGGGAGGTGCACGGCGCCAAACTCGTCGGGCTGCTGCAGCGCGCGCTGCGCGACCGGCCCGATGCCGTGCTGCTGCTGGCCGAGTCCGGCGGCGTGCGGCTGCACGAAGCCAATGCCGGTTTGATCGCGGTGTCGGAGGTGATGCGCGCGCTGCTGGACGTACGCGCCGCAGGCATCCCGGTCATTGTGCTGATCGGCGGCACCGGCGGCTGCTTCGGTGGCATGGGCATCGTGGCCCGTTGCGCCGACCACATCGTCATGAGCGACATTGGCCGTCTGGCCATGTCGGGCCCCGAAGTCATCGAAGCGTCGCATGGCGTGGAGGAATTCGACAGCCGCGACCGGGCCCTGGTGTGGCGCACCACCGGGGGTAAGCACCGCTGGCTCACCGGCGATTGCGACGTGCTGGTGGAGGACGACGTGGCCGCCTTCCGCGAGGCCGCCATCGCGGCCCTCGACGCCCGTCGTCCCGTGACGCTCGAAGGGCTGGAGGCCGAGCACGCCCGCCTGGCCGCGCGGCTGGACTTTCCCGGGGCCGAGGCCCTGGACCTCTGGGCCGCTCTCGGCGTGCCCGACGCTGCGCGCATCCCCGACCTTGACGTGGCGGCGGTGACCGCCTTGGGAGCCCCCTGATGGACTGGCAGCACCTGGCCACTCAGCTCTTCGGCGCGGACCATGGCATCCGCCGCGACGGCTTTTTCCTGCATGGCGACGTGACCTTCGACGGCCAGCCGATCACCGTGCTCGGCACGACCGAGCACGCCCCGATCGGCGTGCAACTGGCGCTGGCCCAGGCGCGCGTGGTGCTGGACACCCTGGCGCGCCATCCCGGCCGACCCATCCTGCTGTTGATCGACACCCAGGGCCAGCAACTGCGCCGCCGCGACGAGCTGCTGGGCATCAACCGCGCCATGGCGCATCTTGGCATGTGTCTGGACCTGGCGCGTCGTCGCGGACACCGCGTCCTCGGCCTTGTGTACGACCAGGCGCTGTCGGGCGGCTTCATCACCTCCGGCCTCATTGCCGATGCCTGCGACGCCTTGCCGGAAGCCGAGATCCGCGTCATGCGCCTGCCGGCGATGGCGCGTGTCACCAAGCTGCCCGAGGCCCTGCTGGCCGAGCTTTCCGAGGACAACCCGGTCTTCGCCCCCGGCGTGGGCAACTATGTCGCGATGGGCGGGGTGCGCCGCCTGTGGGAAGGCGACTTCCAGGCGGCCCTGCGCGAGGCGCTCGCCAACGCTCCAACCGTGGACCAGCGTGCTGCGGACGGTGCGGCGCGTGGCGGCCGACGGCTGGCGGCGGAGGTGATCCAGCGCGTCCTGCAGGCGGTCTGAACGCATGGCTTCGCTGCATCGACACCAGCTCGTGCGGCTGTCTGAAGACGGCTGGCGACGCGTGCTGGCGGGGGCGTGGCAGGAGGATGCCCGCGAGTGTGTGCAGCACTGGGCCAGCCACCGGCTGCCCCTGGTCGTGACGCGGCAGCCCGACTGGCTGGCTGAGGGGCAGGTCGCCTTGGGACTGAGCGCCCCGGCGCGCTGGTCGCGGCTGCGACTGGTGCTGCAGGCCCCGAGCGGGGACGTCCTTGGCTTCGACGAATTCCCATTGCTTGGGCAGATCCTTGCGCAGCTCCCGCCGACCGTCGGTGCCAGCGCCATCGCCCTGGCCGAGTCCTTGGCGCTTGAAGGCCTCACCGCGCGCGCATACGGCAGCTTCGGCTGGCAGGCGATGACCGGGCTGGTCTACGCCAGGGACGCCTCGGATCTGGACCTTTGGATGAACGTGAGCGGTGCCGCCCAGGCCGACGCGGCCGTGACCTGTCTAGCGCAGTGGAGCGGCTCCCTACGGCTCGACGGCGAGCTGGTGTTTCCCGGCGACCGCGCCGTCGCCTGGCGTGAATGGCAGGCGTGGCGGGCAGGGCGCACGCGCAGCCTGCTCGTCAAGCGTCTGCATGCCGTCAGCACCGAGCAGTCTCTGACGGCACTGGACCGACAGGCGGAGGCCGCATGAACCCGCGTGCCGCCCCTGTTCCCGAGACGCTGTCCGCGCAAGAGATTGGACGCGCGGCCGTGCTGTCGCTGTATGACGAGCTGGCGCTGTCACCCAAGCCCGGCTTGGTGACGCTGACCTGTCGCGGCAGCCATGACGATATGGATGCGAAGACCTTCCTGCGCAGCATTCTGGCGCTGCGGGGCTATTTCGTGCGCATCGCCGAGCTGGGCGCCGTGGGCGCGCCCTTCGAGGCGCTGGAGCGCTGCGGGATCGATGCCGAGGCTCGAATGCTCCGGGCAACCGGCGGCGTCAACACCCACCGCGGTGCCATCTTCATGCTCGGGCTGCTGTGCGCGTCTGCAGGGGCCGTCGGACGGCGCGTAGCGCCCGAGGCATTGCGTGCGACGCTCCGCATGCGCTGGGGCGAGGCGCTCTCGAAGCGGGCCGAGCGGCCTTCCTCGCTGCCCGGTGGCATCGCGGCTCGGCGATACCAATTGCGCAGCGCCTCTGCCGAGGCGGCGCTCGGTTTTCCGACGCTGTTCGAGACGGCTGCGCCCGTATTGCGTCATGGCTTGGTCCTCGGGCTCAGCCGGACGCAGGCTCAGCTGGACACGCTCTTCGCCACCATGGCGGTCCTGGATGACAGCAACCTGGCGCACCGCGGTGGCCTGCCCGGATTGCGTCATGCCCAGCAAGCGGCGCGAGCGTTCATCGCAGCAGGCGGTGCAGGGCACCCGGATGGGCCCGCTGCTGCCGAAGCCATGGCTCAAGACTTCATCCGCCGCCGCCTCTCGCCCGGTGGGTCGGCCGATACCTTGGCCGCCGCTTGCTGGCTACAACGCCTGTGTTGAATGAGCCTCGGCCTGCTTTTCCCCGGCCAGGGCGCGCAGCACGCCCAGATGCTGCCGTGGCTGGAGGATGCCCCGGCAGCGGCTCCCGCGCTGGCGTCCCTGTGCAGGCGGGTTGGCGCTGACTGGCGAGCCTGCGCGTCCGATCCGCAATGGCTTCATGCGAATGCCGTTGCGCAGCCGCTGTTGACGGGGGTGGATCTGGCCGCGTGGCAAGCCGTTGCGCCGCGCTTGCCGACGCCGGTGGTGATGGCCGGCTACAGCGTCGGGGAGATCGCGGCTTTTTCCGCGGCTGGCATGTATGACACGGACACCGCGCTGGACCTGGCGGTTCGTCGTGCGCAGGCCATGGACCTGGCCGCGCAAGGTCACGGTGGCGGCCTGATGTCGGTGCAGGGCGCCTCCGCTGCGGCACTGGTGGCTGCTGAGGCGGGGCTCGCGCTGGCCATCCGGATCCACCCGGACCACGTGATTGTGGGCGGTCCCATTCGCGAATTGCACAGCGCTGCCGCGCGCTGGACCGATGCTGGCTTGCGCTGCAAAGCGTTGCCGATTGCAGTGGCCTCGCATACGCCCTGGATGAGCGATGCCGCCGACGCTTTCGCCCGGCACCTCGCCACGCTGACCTTGAAGCCGCCGAAGGTCGCGTTGATCAGCAACCTCACGGGCCAGTCCAGCAGGCAATTGCAGGTGCTGGCGCCCGCGCTGTCAGGTCAGATCGCCGCCACCGTGCGCTGGGATGACTGTCTGGACAGCCTGGCCGAGCGAGGCGTGCGCTGCGTGCTTGAGATGGGCCCAGGGGCCGCGCTGACGGCGATGTGGCGGGACCGCTATCCCGACATTCCCGCCCGATCCGCAGACGAATTCCGCAGCGACACCGGGCTTGTCGACTGGGTGTCGCAGCAACTGACCGCCCGGTAGCCAATCCGGCGGTCGATCATCGCTGGCGCGAGCGAACCTGGGAGTCGGCCGGTGCGATGGAGCCGCTCACATCAACGCAGTGCCGGCAGCAGCGGCTCCACTTTTCCATCCGACGGCAGCGGCTTCAATCCCAGCAACTGCATCAGCATCGGATAGACATCGACATTGTCGAAAGCGGGCAGCACCACCCCCTTCTTGAACGCCGGACCCGATGCGATGAACGTGGCCCGCATGTCCGGGGACTGGTGGTCGTACCCGTGTGCGCCCCCCTTGGTTCTTTGCGCGGAAGCTTCACTGGCGGCCAAGGTCCAGCCCGTCTCCGCGAGGCAGAAGTAAGACGGCACTCGCGTGTTCCCGCCGAAAGCGAACCGCGCGGGGATGTCCGCCTTGCGCCAGCATTCCACATGCTCGCGTGCTTGCAGCAAGGCCTGCGCCAGCTCGGCCTCGCGCCCCGCAACGGGCTCGATGCCCGCAAAGGGACCGCTGCTGACCACGCGATAGCTGCCCGCCGGCAACATCTGGTCGAGGCGCAGCACGCGCGATGCACTCACCGGCGCCATGCCGTGGTCCGACACCACCACGAGGTTGGCATCCAGCCTGCGGGCAGCCAGGCCGTCGATCAAACGCCCCACGGCACGGTCCACCTTGGCCAGCGCCTCCATCACCATCGGGCTGCCCGGGCCTTGCTCGTGACCGGCATGGTCCACGTCATCGAAGTAGAGCGTGACGAAGCCAAACCCTTCCGCATTGCCGCCATCGAGCCAGTTGAGCACCGTGTCCGTGCGCGCATTGGCGGATACCTTGCCGTCGAAGGTCGCAAAACGGGTGGGGCGCACGCCGCGGATGGCGGCTTCCGAGCCGGGCCAGAACATGGTGGCGGTGCGGATGTTCTGCTTCTCAGCGGTCACCCAGACCGGCTCGGCCTGGTCCCACCAGCGGCGGTCCGTCACAGCGGCCGTATTGCTCAAGGTGAAGCGCACACCCGGCATGCGCGGGTCTTCCATGGTGTTGTCCACCACGCCGTGGTGGTCCGGGCGCAGGCCCGTGACCAGGGTGTAGTGATTCGGGAAGGTCTTGGTCGGGAAGGACGGGACCATCGCCTCGGCGCGTACGCCCTGGGTGGCCAGGCGGCGCAGGTGGGGCGTGACGCCGCGGTCCAGATCATCGGGGCGCATGCCGTCGATGGAGATCAGGATGACGGGGGCGCGCGGGGTGCGTGAGGCTTCAGCGGCCGGCGACGGGGCCGGGGCCGGGGCATTGCGCATCGGCGCACAGGCTGCCGCCAGCAGCAGCAGGGTCAGGCCAGCCAGTCGGGTCATCCAGGGGAGGGGACGAGAGGGGCGCGAAGCAGGATCGGACACGTGCATGGGAAGGGAGATCGCAGAAAGAGCGCGCATTCTGGCCGCGAGATTTGACGGGGGTGTGGCACGAAAAAAAAGCCGTGGCAGTTCGCCACGGCTTTTGCCGGAAAGGAGGCGCGCTCCGGCGCCCCGTTCAACCGATCACAGCGTCCTCAGCCACGCCAGCAGCGCGTCGCGGTCCGTCTGCGACAGCTGCTGGAAGCGCTGACGCGACTTCTCGCCTTCGCCGCCGTGCCACAGGATGGCTTCGGTCAGGGTGCGGGCACGGCCGTCATGCAGGTAGCCGACCGGTAGACCCTTGGCGACCTTCTCGGTGTAGCCGATGCCCCACAGCGGCGTGGTGCGCCACATCGCGCCGGTCGCCTGGCCTTCCGGCAGGTTGTCCGCCAGAGCCGCGCCCATGTCGTGCAGCAGCAGGTCGGTGAACGGACGGATGGTCTGGTCACGCAGTTCCGCGAACGGATGGTTCTTGCCCGTCTTCATCTCTGCCGTGTGGCAGGCCGCGCAGCGCAGGGCATCGAACACCCGGCGGCCGTTGGCCACCTGGGTGGCATCCACGCGATGCTCATCCAGCGGCGCGACGCCCTTGGGAAAGCCGCTCGGCAGGCTCCGCTGCGCCGGCACGGCCAGCAGCTGCATGTACTGCGTCAGCGCGGTCAGGTCGCTTTCCTGGATGCCCTTCTGCGCAGGCGCCGTGCGGCACCCCTGCGGGTCGGTCGAGCAGCTGCGGTTCGGGTACACCGGCGAGGTCACCGACATGTCGTTCAACAGCGCGTTAGCCACCTGGTGACGGATGCTGACCTTGCTGCCCTTCGCACCGAATCGGCCCAGGCGCGTTGCGCCTGTTTCCGGATCGAAGGCGAAGTTGGCCTTGCCCAGCACGCCGTCCTGGTCCGGCGTGGTGCGCACGCGGGCGAGGATGTCGGCTTCGGGCACGGCTTCCAGCAGGCCGACCCCCAGCAACGGCAGGGCGGCGCGCGCCGACCACAGCTGCGGCGTCGGGCCGTCGAAGGCGAACTTCGGCTTGCGCAGTTCCACCTTGGTGCCGTCCCCCAGCGTGACCGTGGTGGTCTCGAAGCCCGCGACCTTCACCGCGTTGCCCCAGTCCTGAGGAGCGCCCGACGAGGAGGTCGAGTTCATCTGGATGGATGAGCCGTAGCGCGGGTCCGGACGGATCGAGCCATCAGCCGCCTTCACCGCGACATGGAAGGCCATCTTGTCCAGGCGCTGGTCCACCGTGAACGGCGCAGGGCTGCGACCGTTGTTGGTGTGGCACTGGATACAGGCTGTCGCGTTGAAGCGCGATCCCGCCAGGCCCTGGATGGAGGTCATCGGATCGTTGCCCGGCTCGGAGTGCGCGCCGGTCACGAAGCTGCTGTGCACCACGCGGCGGCCTTCCACAAAGCGCTGCAGGTTCTGCATGCCGGTGTTGTTGAAGGGCTGCTGGAACATGCGCCAGCCTTCGTCCGTGTAGTTGTAGGACACGGAGCCGAGGCCGCCCGAGAGGACGGAATCCGGCAGCGGCGTGCTGTTCAGGCGCGGCTGGATGCCGTACCACGGACGCAGGCCGGTCCCCATCACGTAGATGACTTCGGTGGTGTAGTAGCGGAACGCGCCCTTGTCCCCCACGGCATCCATCGCGGCGCGGCTGGAGAAGAACGAGCCAGTGAACTCGATCGCCTCACCCAGTTGCAGCGGACGTGCGGGCACGCTGACGCCGTTGGGCACCAGCACGCCGTTGGCGTTGGGCGACAGTTCCTGATGGCCCGGCATGTTGTCCAGCACCACAGAGCAGCCATCGTTCGCGCCGATGACGTCCTTGTAGCCGGAGTTCGGACGGGCCAGTGCGTTTTGGGGCGGCTTGGGCACGACCGGGCAGGAGGTCTTGTCCACGAAGCCATCGGTGTAGGTGGTCGGATCCAGCAGCTGACCCGGCGACATCCAGCCATAGCCGGTGACATTCGGATCGTCGATGCGGCGGAAGAAGGAGTGGCCGCCGCCCCGCTGCGCCTGCGGGAAATACTGGTTCACGATCAGGCGCGGTTTGGTCACGCCCGGCACGCGGCTGTTGTCGATGAACTCGACGCCCCACACGCGGTTCTTGAAGTAGTTCTCGACGAAGTTCAGGTAGTTGCCCGGGCCCTTGTCCTGCGGATTGCCGTTGGCATCCACCGTCTCATTGGGGCCGAAACCGATTTCGTTCCATTCCTCGCCACGCTCGCGACCGTGGCGGCCGATGCCGCGCTGGCCGAAGCGGGTGACCAGGGTGCCGTCGGGCAGGGTGAACTGGATCTGTTCGATCGGCGCCTGCGGCTGGTACAGAGGGCCCAGGGCCGCCGTGTTCACCGGGAAGGGGAAGGGCGTGGTCGTTGCGGTCGGGATGCTGTTGTCGCTGCCGACGGTCTTGAATTCGACCTCAAACAGAGAGTAGCCGTAGTTCGTCGCGCGGGTCACGCCCTGGATGCGGACGAAGCGGGTCTTCACGCCCAGGTTGAAGTATTCCTCGGTGCCGCCCTTGCCAGTGGTCTGGCTGCGCAGGCGTTTCCAGTCCTGGCCGTCGTCGGAGACCTGGATGTCGTAGGCCTTGCCGTAGGCGTTTTCCCAGACCAGCTTCATGTAGCCCAGCGGCTGCGCCTTGCCGAAGTCGTACTGGATCCAGGCGCCGTCTTCGGGCTTGGAGGCCCACCGGGTGGAGAGGTTGCCGTCGATGGTGTTCTTCGCGGACAGGCCGGCGTTCTCCGGTGTCGACGAAATCGCCGCCGTCGGCTGGATGACGACGCCCGGCTTGCTGGTGTCACCGACGGGGTCTTGCGGCTGAGTCGGGGTGGTCGGATTGGTGGGATCGGTCGGCGTCACCGGCGGAACCTCGGCGCCGGTGAAGGCCTGGATCTCGAAGATCGAATAGCCGTAGCCCGTCGAGCGGGTGAGGCCCTGCACGCGCAGGTAGCGGCCCTGGCCCGCCAGACCGGTCAGGTCCTCGACGCCGCCGGCGCTGTTCTCGACCGTCTTGATGGTGGTCCAGGTGCTGTTGTCCTCGGACGTTTGCAGCAGATACTTCTTCGCGTGGGCGTTTTCCCAGTTGATCCGTACCCGGGAGATGGTGACGCTGCTGCCGTAGTCCAGCGTCAGCCATTCGTTGTCGGTGAAAGCAGAGCCCCAGCGGCTGCTGTCATCCCGGTCGATGGCCTTGGCGCCGTTCAGGTCGCCGCGCTCCATCGAGCTGGCCGTGGCGGAGACCGGCGTGAGGGCCGTTTCGGTGCCGCTGTCGCCGGACAGACGCTTGGCGCGTGCCGCGCTGTCCGCGCTGCCGCCTTCGCTCGAGGCGAGTTGCATATCGGGTTGCGGGCTGTTGCCGCCGCCGCATGCGGCGAGCAGCGCACTGCCCAGCAGGGCAGGGACAACAGCCCTGCCCATCAAGATTCCGAGTGACCTGAACGCCATGGTGCTTCCCTCCCGTGCCTGTGGGTGCGATTGGTTGCGATTGGTGCAGTGCGGGGCCAGGCCCGCGATCTTCTGTGGTGGACCGGGTCTGGTCCGGCGCACGTGCCGCCTATCGGCACGGGGCGCTCATTGCAAGTCCCTCTTCAGGGGAGGGACCGGCGGCAGTGTCTGCGTTTGCTTTACAAAGCGGCAAGTTTTAATGTGTGTCGAATTGATGTTCCTCTTGATGCCGATGCAACGGCATGGAGTCCAGTGCACCAAGATGGGAAACGCGTGCGATACGCCATTGAAATGTTGGAATGACTATGACGGGAAGTAGCGCGTTTCGTCTACGAGGGAATGGTTCGCGAAGGCGAAGAACTGAGCGGCGATGCGAAGCGCAGCTGCCGGGCAGTCTTCATGTCAAGATTTGCGGACGAATCGTTTGATCGCGCCACCGGACCGGTGAACACAGTGAACCTTGAAATTGATGTATTGAATGGCCGCGTGCTGATGGATGGAAATGCGGTGTGGGCCGCTGACGGAGCATTGCGGGGACAGGACCGCAAGCGTCCCATCCGCTGTCTGGATCGATCGGGCGAGTTGCTGATCGGAGAATCGCAAAACGCTGGCACGGTGGTCACCATCCTGTTTGATGAAGAGGAATTCCCCGACTCCATCCTGACCAGCTCCATCGTGAAGCGCTTCGTGAAGAAGACTGGGGTCCTGCCGGTCGAGGGCAGCCGGGCCTCGGCCGTCGCGACCTTCCCATGGGGAACGGTTGCATTCTGGGTGGATCCCAAACAGGGAGACCTGTCCATCACGGTGGCCGGCTTGAGGGGAGCGACCTCCTCACCGCCGACCTGATCCATCACTTGGGAAAGCCGGGAACATGCTGATGCAAAGACGTCTCCTTCTCTTGGGCCTGGGTGCCTTCGCGACGCGTGCGGCGCATGCGCTGTATGACCCCAAGCCGCTGGCGCTGATCGAGCCGGCGCTGGGCAGCTGGATCGGTACTTTGACGTACCGGGACTACCAGAAACCGGAGCGGATGGTGACACTCAGTACGTCCATGACAGCGTCCCTGACGGCGCCGGATGAACTGGCGCTGCACTACGTTTTCGATGACGGTCCGGGAAAGACGGTCTATTCCTACGAGCGCATGAGATTCGACCTGGCCGGGCAGCAAGTGATCTGGCAGTTCGGCATCAGCAAATCGAAGCTGGAGACCTACAAGATCACGGCCAGCGCGGTTCAGGACGGCAGGAGCACGGTGGCTTTCGAGCAGCGCCAGGAAGCCGATACGGACCACTATCTTTTTGAGCTGAGCAAGCGCAGTTGGACGCTCACCAAGCACGAAGTCTCTGGCGGCGCGGGCAGCGATGGTCCTGCGGCCAGGGTGCTTCGCAGCAAATACGAATTCTCCAGACGAGAGGCATGACGCCAAGGACAGGCATGGCAGCCGCCAGCCTGCATCCTGGGTCACCGCCTGAGGGACGCCATCACGGCTTTGCGACGACGCGAGGCTTCAGCAGCGCCTCAAGCGTTTCCGGCGTATCCGGAAGGCGCTCAAGTGCCGGATAACGGTGGCCGCCGCTGTATTGAATGTCCACCGGCACTTCGCGCCCATCGATCAATGCCACCAGTGCCACGCGAGGCGCGAAGCGGGTCTGTGCCACCGCGTCCCTCAACGCCTGCAGGCTGAACGGAGCGCCATTGACCTGGACGAGCTTGGCGCCAGGCACCAGGCCGGCCATGAAAGCCGGCCCCTCCCAGGCGACCGATTTAACGCTGCCGGAGCCCGAAGCGGACAGACCGATCGACCAGCTCAGGTCCGCCACGCCGTCGAACGCTTCGCTGGCCAGGAAATAGGGTGTCGGCTCAGGCTTGAAGACCAGTTGCCATCCGTGCGCACGCAAGCCGTCCAGCACCTGTGCGTCGTCATTCGAGTCGAGTTTGTGCCGCAGACGCTGGCCCCAGGGGGCAGCGCACACGGCATTCAAGGTCTTCACGACATCCGCTTCGGTGTAGGGGCGATGACGCTGGCCTGTTGCACGACCGGCTGTGCTGAAGAACAGGCGCGCAAAGTCATCCATGCCTTTGGCGCCAGCGCTGCATCGACGCAGCTGGGCATCGATGTCCAGCCAGAACAGGACGCCCTCCACGTAATAGTCCTCGCGCCCTTGCCAGTCCCGCCAGGTCGGCGGGCCATTCTGGATCAGCGGGTCATTGGCGCTGTCCGCAAGCGACTTCCATTGCCGCCGCGGGCGCTGGTCGGTGATGGCGGCGTCCAGCGCGAGCGCGTCCAGCGTGTCCTGCCCGGTGCGAAGACCGGCCCGCGCGGCAAGGATGCGGGACCAGAACTCGGTCTGACCCTCATACACCCAGAGCAGCGTCCCGGTGAAGGCGTCATTGGGCGTTGGCGCCTGCGTGTCCTTCGGCATCCGCCACGCGCCATTCCATGCATGGATCAACTCGTGGGGAATCAGATCCACATACGGCAGGGCGGCGGAGCGGTTTGCGAGGAAGTCGTTGGGTAGATAGACCTCGCTGGAGCTCGCATGTTCGATGCCACCCGGCCCGGGGAGACGGTCATCCAGGCCAAAGAGGTAGTCGTAACGGGCGAAAGGCGGCGGTCCGAAAACCGCTTCCGTTTCCTGCACGACCGCGCTGAGCGACGCATCCATGTCCTCAGCCTGGGCGATCGATTCGGCGTCTCTGGCGATCCAGCGGGCGGTCACCGGCGCCTTGCCGCCAGGGATCGGCCGGACGGCGATGTGGCGGGCTGCCAGCAGCGGACTGTCCATCAACTGATCCAGCGCGACCGGCTTGAAGCGAACCACGTCGCCGGCTTGCTGACCGTCCAGCGCCGTTGCGGCCGTCATGCCTGGCGGCAGCCGGACTTGGGGCTGCACCCGCAAGGACTGCGTCGGCGCGCCAGCGGGGTAGAGCAGCACACGGTTCCAGGCGAGCCCGGCGATGCCGTCCATCAGGATGCCCGATGGGTCACGGCCCAGGGGGGCCAGGAACTGGAACTGGGCGTCGACGTGGCGCGCGCCCGCGGGGAGGTCGATGTCGAAACGATGCGGATGGGCGGGGTTGCGTCGCCATGGCAGCTTGCGACCCGCTGCCGTGAGTGTCAGGCCGGCGAGGCGGTAGGCGGAAATCGACGGCGCATGCGACGCGGTTTCCCATTGCGGATAGAGCAGGGTGAGCGTTCCGGAACGCCCAACGGGAATGCGTTCCTTGACACGCACGATGCGCCGGCGGGTGTCGGTGAGATCAACATCCAGTTCAATCGCCGATACCGTCGACATTTGCACGGAATCAGCCACTTTGCCGGTGGCCGCTGTTGCCGGGATCGACAGCAGCGTCAGTGACGCAGCGAACAGGACCAGGAGACTGGCTGGCCGGTCTGGCCGCTGGTGCAGGGGAGGGCGGAGAAGCGGCATGTGAGTCCCGGTGGTGCGATCGGATGCGTCGAGAGCTGGCGTTGTAGCGGACGCGGCGGTTGTGAACGGAAGTCATGGGCCAGCGGGCGGAAACGCTGCGGGGCTTCGGCATCACGCTGTGCGGCGCGAGCCGCTTCGCAGGCCAACCTACCCGTGCATTGAGCGATGCCGAGCTTGCCTCAGCGGAATGCATCCTGCATCAGGCATCGATAATGAAGGTCGCATCCACCTCCCTCGTCAGGCGCGTTCCATGAAAACAGCCGTCTTCAGCGCTCGCCGATACGACCAAGCGCTTTTCACCAAGGCGAACAGCGCATTCGGCCACGAACTGCGCTTCATCGGCGATCGCCTGACGCCGGACACAGTGCACTTGGCCGCTGGCTGCTCAGCCGTCTGCGTGTTCGTCAACGACCAGGTGGATGCGGAAGTTCTGGCGTTGCTCGCCGCGCAGGGCACTGGCGTTGTCGCCACACGCTCCACCGGCTTCAACCACATCGACACCGTTGCGGCGGCTGCTTTGAACATTCCAGTGGTCCGGGTGACCGACTACTCGCCCCATTCAGTCGCCGAATTCGCCGTCGGCCTGCTGCTCACGCTCAACCGAAAAATCGCGCGGGCCAGCACTCGCACGCGTGAAGGCAACTTCGAGCTCGACGGTCTCATGGGCTTCGACCTGTACGGCAAGACCGTGGGCATCATCGGCACCGGCAAGATCGGCAACGTCTTTGCAAAGATCATGCAGGGCTTTGGCTGCACCTTGCTCGGCCACGACGCCTTCCCCAATCCATTGTTCGAGCAATTGGGAGGGCGGTACGTCGATATGGACGAGCTGGTAGCGGCGTCGCACGTCATTTCCCTGCATTGCCCACTGACTCCAGACACCCACCACATCGTCGGACGCAGCCTGCTGGCCAAGCTGCGTCGCGGCGCCATTCTCATCAACACCAGCCGTGGCGGTCTCGTGGACACGGAAGCGGCGATCGAGTTTCTGAAGACGGGTCAACTCGGCGGCCTGGCCATTGATGTCTATGAGCAAGAGGCCAGTCTATTCTTCCAGGACCTCTCGTCCACCATCATTACCGACGACGTCATCCAGCGGCTGGTGTCCTTTCCGAATGTCGTGGTCACCGGCCACCAGGCGTTTTTGACGGAAGAGGCCATCGGCCAGATTGTCCAGACGACGCTCGAGAGCATCACGGCTTTCGAGCGTGGTCAGCCTTTAGTCAATCGGGTTCTTGGCAGCCTATGAAGGCGAGGGGAGTACGGCCCTAGAATGCCGCCGAGCCCATTGACGGAAGGCCCGGCCTTGCGTCGGTGAGCTCAAGCGTTCTCAGGGCGGGGTGGAATTCCCCACCGGCGGTGATGGGCCTCGTGTCCTCAGCCCGCGAGCGCCTGCCCTCGGGCAGGGTCAGCAGATCCGGTGCAACTCCGGGGCCGACGGTCACAGTCCGGATGAAAGAGACCGCGTATTTCCCGCATGAAGCGTTTCGCCTCGTGCGGTGGATCCGTGCGCCCTGATTCCATGTCACCTCTCCATTCCGGAGCAACACATGAATCAGTCTTCTGTCACGACCTTTCAACAAGGTCTCTCCTCGCTGCAACAGCGCGCCAAGGACGGCCCCAGCGCCTGGCGAATTGCATTCATCCAATCGAGTTGGCATGCCGATGTCATTGCATCGGCGCGTCAGGCATTCCAGGATGAAATGTCCAACATCGGTCTATCGCCTCACGGGGTGGAAGTTTTTGATGTCCCAGGTGCGTTCGAGATCCCGATGCTGGCCAAACATCTGGCCCTGACCGGTCGGTACGACGCCATCGTCGCCTGCGGCTTTGTGGTGGATGGGGGCATTTATCGGCACGACTTTGTCGCCCATGCAGTCATCAATGCCCTGATGCAGGTGCAACTGGACGTCGGCATTCCGGTGCTGTCGTGCGTGCTGACGCCGCATCACTTCCACGAACATGAGCGACATCGCGACTTTTTCCTTGACCACTTCGTGGAAAAAGGCATCGAAGTGGCCAAGGCTTGCGCGCAGACATTGCGCCTGTACAGGGGCTTGGCTCCGAACTGATGCCGTGATCCGGCATTGACCGCGAGTCGCCCCGGCCCGAAGCAGGGACGGGGCGACTTCATTATTGGGAGACAAGCCCGGCCTGCTGCAGCAGGCTCAGGTTGTCTTCCAAATGCCAGTTCTCCACGATGCGCCCGTTCTTCACCCGGTAGATGTCGGTGGCGATGAACTGAATGGGCTGGCCTTGGCCCTGTCGCCCCATCAAGGTCCCGGTGAAATGGCCGCTGAAACGCAGGTGGCTCACCACGCGATCTCCGGCGACGATCATCTGCGTCACCTCGCAGCGCAGGTCCGGCACCGCCGAGCGGAACGCTGTTGAGGCCGCCAGTACGCCAGGCAGACCTGGCAAGCGACCCGCGGGTGGGGTTCGATCCACAAAGTCCGGGTCCAGCGCCTGCCGGGCGAACTCGGCATCCCCGGTATTCCAGAAGGAAGCGTAGCGCCGGGCTGCGAGGATCTGAGCATCTCTCTGGGAGACCGGCAAGCTCTTGTCCACGGCCAGTGAACCGGCTGCGATCAGATCAAGATCCGCGGCTTGCACACGCGCTGACGTGCCCAGCGCCAGGATCAGGAAGAATGACAGCAGGGCGGTGATCGGGAATGAACGGTGAGCGGGAACTCGCATGGTGATGTCCTTGGCGATGTGAGAGGTCACCATGCTCAAGGGTTCGCCTCCAATGAAACAGTCCGCCCCACTGAATGGATCTTTTCCTTTTGTTCAAAGAACGATGATCAGCAACCTTGCGAGTCTGCGCACCTTCGTGCGGGTGGTCGCCACGGGCAGCCTGTCTGCGGCGGCCCGGGACATGGACCTTTCCACCGCCATGGTCAGCAAGCGAATGACCCAGCTGGAGAAGGAACTGGGCATTCGCCTGCTGCAACGGACCACCCGAAAACAGGCGCTCACCGAAGAGGGCCAGCTGTTTCATGCGCAAGCGCTGCGGGTGCTGGCCGCCGTGGAGGATGCGGAAGCAGTGGTCGCAGGCCGGTCCCAGGCCATGGAGGGCACCGTGCGGATGAGTGCACCGGGGGAATTCGGTCGGCAATGGCTGGTGCCGGCGGTGGCGGCCTTCCAAAAGCAGCATCCCAAGATCCGGGTCCATCTGGAGCTGTCCGATGCGGTGGTGGACTTGGTGGAGGCCAACATCGATCTGGCGGTGCGTTTCGGAGCGCTGAGCGATTCAACGCTGATTGCCCGACCACTGGCCCCGAATGTCCGAGTGCTGTGTGCCTCGCCGGCTTACCTGCGTCGATGGGGCCGGCCGCAGCATCCCAGGGACCTGGCCAATCACGCCTGCATCCTGATCGGGCATCACAGCCGCGCCGTGTGGGCATTCGACGACGAGGCAGGCACGTCGGTGCAGGTCACGGGCAGCGTAGTCACCAATGACGGCAGTGCGGCCCACCAATTGGCCCTGGAAGGCGTGGGCATTGCCCGCAAGTCGATCTGGGACGTGGGCGACGATCTGGCGCTGGGCCGGCTCAAGCGGGTGCTGCCCGATTTCGCCATGTCGGCCGCGCCGCTGAATGCGCTGTATCCGTCCGGTCGGCAACTGGCCCCTCGCGTTCGGGCTTTGGTGGATTTCCTCGGCGCTCGGCTCACCAAAGCGTGGCGCTGGGACGGGCTTGTGGCTCGCTGAAACCCCGTCTGCTTCCTCCCGCCGGCCATTTTTTTTCCAATGACCACACAAATGTTCCTGATTTAGGAACATAGAGCCTTACCCACCCCGCACAATCTCCTCCACCAACGCCCGCGCCGTCAGCGGTGCCGAGCCTTCCGCGTGGTTGGACATCGTCACCAGCACCTCGTGGCCGGCCGCTGCCGTGGCCCGCATCACCTTCGCCAGGACCGTGCGGGTGCCCGGATCCGGATCGACCATCTGGTCGTAGCGTCCATACAGCCGCTGGGCGTCCTCATACCCATAGGGCCCATGCTTGCGGTGCAGGTTCCACCGGGCCACCAGCGGCCCTGGCCACATCGCCCGCAGCAGCGGCAACTGCTCCTGGATGGGCGGCAGCTTGGGATGCAGTCCCAGGCAGTACACGGCGTCAGTGTCCTTGAGCAGCGCTACCAGGTCCGGGCAGAGCCACTCCGGATCCCGCACTTCCACCGCCAGCACTGCGCCCGGCGGTCGGTCTGCCGCCCGTGGCAGGGCGCGTAGCATCTGCCACAGCCGATCCATCTGTTCGGACATGCGGGCCAGTTGATCCAGGGGCAGGGGGCTCAGCTGGAACACCAGCGCCCCGGTTTTGTCTCCGAGCCCCTCGAAGGCCGGCGCCACAAAGCTGTTCAACGCCAGCGTGGGGTCCAGGAAGGCCTCATTGCTCTGCCGGCCGCGCCCATCTTCCGCCCGCACCAGCGCGTCGGTCACCGCACTCGGCGCCTTGACCATGAAGCGGAAATCCTCGGGCACAAGCTGAGCGTAGCGCTCAAACTGACTCGCCGTCAGCGACTGGTAGAAGCCCCGGTCGATGCCTACCGCGCGCAGCAGCGGGTGCTGCGCATACGCGGCCAGCCCCTGCCGGGACAGCACCGATTCGCTGTGCTCGCCCGCCCAGACGAGCCCCTGCCAGCCCGGGTAGCTCCAGGACGACGTGCCCAGGCGAATGCGAGGCGACAAGGCCGCTGCCAGGGCAAGGTCCGACTCCAGGGGCGGCGCGGCCTGAACGCCTCCTGCGCGTCGGCGCTTGCCGGGCGCATTGCCGCTGGCTGGAACCTGTGAGTCCATCTCGGCTTCCGCGGCTTCCGCGCCTTTCGCACCTTCCGGCTCCTGTCCAAGCTTCCGACGTGGCCGACGCTCCTCGGCCACCACCGGCATGCCAAACAGGTCGACTTGTTCTGCGGACGCGGGCAGGTCTGACGCCGCGGGCAGTGTCGCGGTGGAGGCGGGCGCGCTGGTGGACAGCGCGCTGTCAGAGGACGGGGTTGCAGACGTCGCGCCGGCAGACGGAGCCGTCACCAAGGGCGCACCGGCGGCGGGCGCGGCGATCGCATCCGCCAACGCCTGCGAGTCCTTCAATACAGTCGGATCCGAGCTCATGGCCCGGCAGCATAGCGCCACGGGCTACACTGCCGCGCGAACACGCACCATGACCGACTCCCATTCGATGCCCACGCCCGGCGCCCCTGCTGCTGCCCCTGCCGCCGCCCCGGTCAACCCTGCCGACGAGCACGCCATGCGCCTGGCCCTGGACCAGGCCCAGAACGCCTGGCTGGTCGGCGAGGTCCCGGTGGGCGCGGTGATCATGCGCGCCGGCCAGATCATCGCCACCGGCTACAACCGGCCCATCACCACCCACGACCCCACCGCGCATGCCGAGATCGTGGCGCTGCGTCATGCCGCGCAGTTGCTGGGCAACTACCGGCTGCCGGAGTGCGAGCTCTTCGTCACGCTGGAGCCCTGCGCCATGTGCGCCATGGCCATGATGCATGCCCGCATCAAGCGGGTGGTGTTTGCCGCCCACGATCCGAAGACCGGAGTGGCCGGATCGGTGCTCGACCTCTTCGCGCAGAAACAGCTCAACCACCACACCGCGCTGGTGGGCGGCGTGCTGGCGGAGCCGTCGTCGCAACTGCTGCGTCAGTTCTTCGCTGAGCGCCGTGAAGCGGCCCGCCAGCGCCGCGACGCGTTGCGATCTGCGGAGCGTTCGGATCCACTCGCCGCCTTTCGAAGTGCAGGCAGTGCAGGCAGTGCAGGCAGTGCTGGCAGTGCAGGCAGTGCAGGCGTCGTTGGCACTGCTGACATCGCTGGCTTTGCGAATGCGGCGCTCCCCGACGCGGAACGCGCGCTCAACGTCGCCCCCCCAGCAGCGGCGCCTGACCCTCACATCCCCGTCGGCGAGGCGGAGTACCTCCCCGTCGACACCCCCGATCCGCCCCCAACCGACCCCCAGCCATGAGCGACCTGATTCTCTACACCCCCTCCGGCGTTCTGGCCTCGACCCCACCGCTGCGCCGCGCCGCCAAGCGCCTGGGCGCGCTCGGGTTCAACGTAAGCATCGATGAAGCGGCCACCGCCAAGCATCAACGCTTCGCCGGTGACGACGAGACGCGCCTGGCGGCGCTGCATCGCGTGGCCAAGGCCGCGCCCGATGTGGCCCTGGCCACCCGCGGCGGTTATGGCCTGACTCGACTGCTCGACCAACTGAACTGGAAGCAGCTGGGTCGCAGCGTCGAAAAGGGCACGCGCTGGGTCGGCCTGAGCGACCTGACCGCCTTGCACCTGGGCCTGCTGGCTCACACCCAGCAGGTCAGCTGGGCGGGTCCTCTGGCGTGCGACGACTTCGGCCGCACCGAGGAAGAGGGCGGTGTGGACGACATCACCCGCGACTGCTTCCTGGAAGCCATGGACGGCTCGCTGGAAGCCGTGGGCTTCCGCACCGAAGCCGGCTTCGACGGCCTGGGGGTGCGCGGCACGCTGTGGGGCGGCAACCTGGCCGTGCTGTGCTCGCTGCTGGGCACGCCGCATTTCCCGCGCATCAAGGGCGGGCTGCTGTTTCTGGAGGATGTGAACGAGCATCCCTACCGCGTCGAACGCATGCTGCTGCAGTTGCAGCAGGCCGGTGTGCTGGACGCCCAGAAGGCGGTGATCCTGGGCCAGTTCACCGGATGGAAGAAGTCCCCGCTGGACCGTGGCTACAGCCTCAAGACCTGCGTCGAGGCGCTGCGCGCGCGCTGCAAGGTGCCGGTGCTGACCGGCCTGCCGTTCGGCCACGTGCCCACCAAGGTCTGCCTGCCGGTGGGCGCCAAGACCGAGCTGCTCGTTGAAGGCCGCGACGTATTCGTGGCCTGGGGCCATGTGGGCCACGGCCACGACCATCCGCACCACGAGCATGACGATCAGCACGGGCACGACCACGATCAGCATGACCACGGCCATCACGACCACAAGCACTGACGCGAACGCTGCGAGGGGCTGATGCGCAGTTCGCACTGATAGGCGCAGCCCGATCGGTGCGACCCAGCCCCCCCACCGCTGCACACCGCTGCCCAGCCAAGGGGCCACGATGCCCCCGTCGCCATCGGTGTTCGCCCGAAGCTGTCGCAAACCTGTTAGTCACACCTCTCCCCGGCGTTTGCATCGCAAGCCTCACGTATGATTTGGCAAGGGAGCCTTCGCGCCGTGCTGCGTCCTTGCAGACGCACCGCGCAGGCGGCCTGGAAACAATCTGGCAATGCCGCGTCCAAAGGATGCGGCTTTGTGTTTTGAGGGGTGACGAATGTCGTCGGGACGGTGGAGTGAGGGAGACGGCGGGCTGCACAGCCTGGCCCGGCGGATGTGGGCCCTTTGCATGGCCGTCCTGTTCATCGGGCTTCTCAGCGCCTGCAACAACAGCCCCTACTGGGCCGGTGCCGGCAAGGAGAACACGCTCTTCATCTCCTTCGACGAGCGCTCGCCGCGTTATCTGGACCCGACGTCCTCCTACACCTCGCCCGAGGGCGTCTACGTCTACCAGATTACCGAGCCGCTCTACGGCTATCACTACCTCAAGCGTCCTTATCAGCTGATCCCCCGCGCCGCGGCGGAGGTGATCAAGCCCTACTACCTGGATGCGCAGGGCCAGCGCCTGCCCGAGGATGCGCCGGCGGAGAAGATCGCGCTGAGCGTGTACGACGTGCCCATCCGCCCCGGCGTGATGTTCGCCCCCAGCCCCGCCTTCGCCAAGGATCCGCAGGGGCAGTACTACTATCACCACCTCACCAAGGCCCAGCTCGGCGACAAGCGCTCGCCCTGGCAGTTCGAGCATCAAGGCACCCGCGAGCTGGTGGCAGACGACTTTGTCTACGCCCTCAAGCGCCACGCCACGCCACGCACCGAAGCCCCCATCTACGGTCTGTTCTCCGAGCGTGTGCTGGGCCTGAAGGAATACGGCGCGCTGATCCGCGAGGAAAACGCCAAGCTGTTGAAGGGCCTGCCCGAGAACACCAAGGACAAGCCCTTCCTCGATTTCCGCAAATGGCCGCTGCCGGGCGCGGAAGCGGTGAATCCGCATCTGCTGCGCATCCGCATCAAGGGCAAGTACCCGCAGTGGTCCTACTGGATGGCCACGACCTTCCTGTCGCCCATTCCCTGGGAAGTGGACGCCTTCTACGCCCAGCCCGGCATGGCCGAGCACGGCATTTCCTGGAACCAATGGCCCGTGGGCACCGGGCCTTACATGATGACGGAGTACGAGCAGGACCGTCGCCATGTGATGTCCCGCAACCCCAACTACCACCTGGACACCTACCCCTGCGACGGCAGCGAGGAAGACCGCGCCGCCGGCCTGCTGGCCGACTGCGGCAAGCGTCTGCCTTTCATCGACAAGATCGTGGCCACGCTGGTCAAGGAGCGGGTGCCGCGCAAGGAGCTGTTCAAGCAGGGCTATCTGGACGTGCCGGACCTGGAGCGCGGCGACTGGGGCGTGGAGTTCCTGGCCGACCAGAGCGACTCCGACGAGGTGGCGGACTTCTTCCATCAGCGCGGCTTCCGCTTCCCGCGCGACACCGACCCCAACAGTTGGTACCTGGGCTTCAACTGGCTGGATCCGGTGGTGGGCAACGGCAGCACGCCGCAGCAGCATGAACGCAACCGCAAGCTGCGCCAGGCTTTGTCCATTGCCATCGACTGGGAAGAGGGCTACGGCCAGATCTTCAAGAACCGCGGGGGCGTCGCTGGTTTCGGGCCGGTGCCGCCCGGCGTGTTCGGCTCGCGCGATGCGGAGCCCGGTTACTTCAACCCGGTGACGCACAAGCTGGTGAACGGCAAGGTGGTGCGCCGCTCCATCGAGGAAGCGCGCCAGTTGATGGTGGAGGCCGGGTATCCCGACGGGCGTGACGCCACCACCGGCCGCCCGTTGGTGCTGAACTACGACTTCATGCGCACGGTCACGCCGGAAGTGAAGGCCGAGAACGACTGGATGGTGAAGCAGTTCGCCAAGCTGGGCGTGCAGCTGGATGTGCGGGCGACCGACTACAACCAGTTCCAGGAAAAGCTGCGCCAGGGCAAGCACCAGATCTACTGGTGGGGCTGGTTTGCCGACTACCCGGACGCGGAGAACTTCCTCTTCCTGCTCTACGGCCCCAACAGCAAGTCCAAGCACGAGGGCGAGAACTCCAGCAACTATCAGAACGACGAGTACGACCAGCTCTTCCAGACCATGCAGACGCTGGATGACGGCCCGGAAAAGCGCCGCGTCGTCGCCCGCATGCTGGAGATCGTCCAGAAGGACGCGCCCTGGGCCTGGGGCTACTGGCCCTTCACCGGCCAGGCCTTCCAGCACTGGATCTACAACGGCAAGCCCAGCATCGTGGTGCGGGACCCGGTGCGTTTCTACCGCCTGGATGCCGCCGAGCGCGCGAGCAAGCAGGCCGAGTGGAACCGTCCGGTCTGGTGGCCGCTGCTGGTGTTGGTGCTGGGCGCCGTTGCCATCGTGTGGGCCACCCGTCGCAGCTTCATGGCCCGTGAGACCGCCACTGCGCGCGGCCAGGCCACCGCCCCCGGAGGGGCTGACTGATGTTCAAGATCATTGCAAGGCGGCTGGGTTACGGGCTGGCCATTCTCATCGGGGTCAACCTGCTGACCTTCCTGCTGTTCTTCACCGTCAACACGCCGGACGACATGGCGCGGCTGAACATCGGCGGCAAGCGTGTGTCGCAGGAGCAGATCGACAAGTGGAAAGCCGAACGCGGCTATGACAAGCCGCTGTACTGGGACGACAGCCAGCAGGGCAGTGCCCGCGTCACCCATACCGTGTTCTGGGAGCGTTCGGTCTCGCTGATGCTGCTGGACTTCGGCCGCTCCGACGCGCGTCAGGCCGTGGACATCGGCCACGAGATCAAGAAGCGCATGGGGGTGAGCCTGCAGCTGGCCGTTCCGCTGTTTGTGCTGCAGCTGATCATCAGCGTGGCCTTCGCGCTGCTGCTGACCTTCTTCCGCAACTCCCGCATCGACTTCTGGGGCGTGGTGCTGTGCGTGCTGATGCTGTCCATCTCCAGCCTGTTCTACATCATCGTCGGCCAGTTCTTCTTCTCCCGCATCCTGCGCCTGGTGCCCATCAACGGCTATGCCGCAGGCCTGGACGCGGTCCGCTTCCTGGCGCTGCCCGTCGTGCTGTCGCTGCTGTCGCGGCTGGGCGGTGAGGCGCGGCTGTACCGCGCCATGCTGCTGGAGGAGGTGGGCAAGGACTATGTGCGCACCGCACGGGCCAAGGGCCTGTCCGAGCCGGTCGTGCTGCGCCGCCATGTGCTGCGCAATGCGCTGATCCCCATCATCACCAGCGCCGGCGCCTACCTGCCGTATGTCTTCCTGGGCAGCCTGGTGTTTGAGAGCTTCTTCGGCATTCCGGGCCTGGGCGCGTTTGTGATCGACGCCATCACCGGCCAGGACTTCGCCATCGTGCGCACGATGGTGTTCCTGGGCGCCGTTCTGTATATCGCCAGCAATGCGCTGATCGACGTGGTCTACACCTGGGTCGATCCGCGGGTGCGGCTGAGCTGAGTCTGGAGGACGTCATGGGATTCAAGATCGTCGTCCTGTGGACCGATGTGGCGCTGTGGCTGATGCTGGCCGCGCTGGTGGCCTATGTGCTGCGCCTGGTGCGTCGCCCGCATCTGCGCAGCAACTGGCAGCGGGTGCTGCGCGACCCGGTGGCGCTGAGCGCTGGTGTGGTGCTGCTGCTGTTCATCACCGTCACGGCGCTGGACAGCCTGCATTTCCGGCGAGCGCTGTCGGACAGCCCCTCCGGCGAGCAGTTCTACGAAACCCGCACCCGCTCGGTGCTGGACGTGCTGCTGGCGCAGCAGCTGGAGATGCGAGAGACCAGTTACTCCGCGCCCCTGGCCTACGCCGGTTTCAACAAGGATGCGGTGGCGCACGGCGAGGAGATCGTGCGGGAGTTTCCGCGCCTGGCCTATGGCGGGGCCCATCTGAAGGACCCCGCCACGGAATGGGCCGGCGACGTGACCCGTCGGACCTTGACGGGCCTGGGCGCCGGTGCGCTGCTGAGCCTGCTGCTGGCGGCCGGCATGGGCGCCGTGCTGGCCCGCGGCCACGGCGGCTGGCGTGCCGCCATGGGCGACCTGCTGGCCGACCGGACCGACTACCCCTGGCGCGCGGCGCTGGCCACGCTCACCGTCGTGCTGCTGCTGGCCGGACCGGTGGTGGCCTTGATGGACCACTATCACGTCTTCGGCACCGACCAGACCGGCAACGACGTGCTCTACCAGGCACTCAAGAGCATCCGCACGGCTTTCGTGATCGGGGCCCTGTCCACGCTGGCGACGCTGCCCTTTGCACTGGTGCTGGGCATTCTGGCCGGCTACTTCAAGGGCTGGGTGGACGAGGTCATCCAGTACTTCTACACCGTGCTCACCTCGGTGCCGAACGTGCTGCTGATTGCCGCCTGCGTGCTGATGGTGCAGGTGTGGCTGGACAAGCATCCGGAGGTGTTCCAGACGGGTGCGGAACGCTCCGACCTGAAGATCTTCCTGCTGTGCGTGATTCTGGGCGTGACCGGCTGGGCGACGCTGTGCCGCCTGGTGCGCGGCGAGACGCTGAAGCTGCGGGAATCGGACTTCGTGCAGGCCGCCACCGCGTTCGGCGTGTCCGACACCCGCATCATGATCCGGCACATCGTGCCCAACGTGATGCATCTGGTGCTGATCAGCCTGGTGCTCAATTTCTCCGACCTGATCCTGTATGAGGCGGTGCTGACCTATGTGGGCGTCGGGGTGGACCCGACGATGAACAGCTTCGGCGGCATGATCAACTTGGCCCGCTCGGAGATGAGCCGGGACCCGGTGGTCTGGTGGAGCTTCGTGGCCGCCTTTGGGTTCATGGTGAGCCTGGTGCTGGCCGCCAACCTGTTCGCCGACGGCGTGCGGGACGCCTTCGACCCCCGCTCACGCAAGCTGCGTCCGCAATGGCTGGCCCTCAAGGCGCGTCGTGCGCTGGCCCAGAAGACCGCCGATGAGGCGCAGCGCGCCGCGTCCTCCCAGCCGCATGCCTGAGGTGCCCCATGCTGAAGATTGAAGACATCAAGGTGCATCTGGATGCCGAGGCCGGACTGGTCCGCGCCATCGACGGCATGCGCCTGACCCTGTCCCGTGGCGAGACCTTCGCGCTGGTGGGCGAATCCGGCTGCGGCAAGAGCATGACGGCGCTGGCGCTGATGCGGCTGCTGCCGGAAAACGGCCGCATCGCCGGTGGACGCCTGGACCTGGATGGCCAGGACCTGTTCGACCTGAGCGAGGCCCGCATGCGCGACGTGCGCGGCGGGCGCATCGGCATGATCTTCCAGGAGCCGGGCACCAGCCTGAATCCGGTGATGAAGGTCGGGGACCAGATCGTCGAGGCGATCGAGGCTCACACGCCCTTGCGCGGCGCGGCTGCGCGGGCCAAGGCGGTGGACTGGCTGCGCCGGGTCGGCATTCCGGAGCCGGAGCGCCGCATCGACGACTATCCCTTCCGCATGTCCGGAGGCCAGAAGCAGCGCGTGATGATCGCGATGACGCTGGCCGCCGAGCCGCACTATCTGATCGCCGACGAGCCGACCACCGCGCTGGACGTGACCATCCAGGCGCAGATCCTGGACCTGCTCAAGGACCTGCAGCGCGAGCGCGGGCTGGGCCTGCTGCTGATCACCCACGATCTGGGCGTGGTCTCGGGCATGGCCCATCAGGTGGCGCTGATGTATGCCGGACAGATCGTGGAGGTGGCGCCGGCGCAGGATTTCTTCGCCGCGCCGCGCCACCCCTATGCCCGGCTGCTGCTCAAGGCGCTGCCGGATGCAGATCGGCGCGGGGAGCCGCTGGCGGCCATCCCTGGTACGGTGCCGCCGCTGTGGCAAGACTTCGACGGGTGCCGTTTCGCGCCGCGTTGTGACCGGGTGATGGTGCATTGCGGATCGACTTGCCCGTCGCTGGCGGCGGTGCCGGATCGTCCGGCGGGACATGAGGTGCGGTGCCTGCTGTATACCGATCCGCGGGAGGCGTTGCCGCGCGCGGCGCCGCAGGTCGCGGCCGTTGGGGCAACCGGTCCTGCGCCCTCGGCCGCCCAGCGCCCCCTGCTGCTGGAGGTCAAGGACCTGAAGGTCCGCTATCCGCTGTCACGCGGCTTCCTGGGCGGCAGCAAGAAGTGGTTCGATGCGGTGGGCGGTGTGTCCTGGTCGATTGAGGCCGGCCGCACGCTGGCGCTCGTCGGCGAATCGGGTTGCGGCAAGACCACCACTGGCAAAGCGATCGTCCAGTTGCTGCGGCGAGTGGCCACGATCGAAGGTCAGGCCTGGCTGCATCCGGCCGTCACCCCATCCTCCACGGGAAAGGTGGCAACGACGGCGGGCCCGCACGCCGGCATCGGGCCGGGCGCGCAGCCGGTGGGGCAGGGCGGGGCACCGCAGGATCTTTTCGCCCTGGACGGCGAGGCGCTGCGCGAGGCACGGCGCCAGGTGCAGATCATCTTCCAGGACCCCTTCGCGTCGCTGAATCCGCGCCTGCGGGTGCAGGAGGTGCTGGAGGAAGGGCTGCTGGCCCTGCGTCCGGAGCTCGACGCCGCCGCCCGTCAGGCGCTGCTGCATGACCTGGTGGACCAGGTGGGCTTGCGCCGTGATGCACTGGGCCGGTTCCCGCATGAGTTCTCCGGGGGGCAGCGCCAGCGCATCGCGATTGCACGCGCCCTGGCCGTGGAGCCCCGGCTGATCGTCTGCGACGAGCCGACGTCCGCGCTGGATGTGTCGGTGCAGGCGCAGATTCTGAACCTGCTCCGGGAGTTGCAGCGGGAGAGGGGCCTGTCGTTCCTGTTCATCACCCACAACATCGGCGTCGTGGAATACATCGCCGATGACGTGGCCGTGATGCAGGCGGGCCGCATCGTGGAGGCGGGCAGCTGTGCCCAGGTGCTGGGGGAACCCACGCAGGCCTACACCCGTACCCTGCTGGCCGCCGTGCCTCGGGTGGTGCAGCGACCAGCAGCCGCCTGACCCATCGCGCGCCCTTGAAAAGAAGCCTCGCGGCATACCCGCGAGGCTTTTTCTTTTTGAGTATGTCGATATTCGAATATCGAGCCAGAGATATTCGCGCATGTCTGCGCGTGAAGCGCTGACACATATCAGGCCGACAAAATCCGGCTGACTGCGAAACATACTAGGCCACCGGTCATTTCCTCACTGACATCTTTCTGCACGAGTCCCCGTGGGGGTATTCGCTGCGAAAGATGGCCGTTTCCGCCCGCTCTGGTGCACGAAGCTTGTGCAGATCGCCCAAAGACAGGGCATTTCCCTGCTCCATTGTGGGGAATCAAGGGGCGATATCCGCGCGCTCAACTTCAAATTGCCGCTTAAACGAAAAGAAACGCACAGTCTTTCGCGCAGGTCTTGTTGTTCGTGCGAACTACGGCGTCGCATCAGAGCAACGGAAAACACCATTCGCACACTCGTACTTACCCGAAGAAAACCGTGACTTGAGGCACTTCCGGCCCCGCTCTAGGGGTTCACCTGAGGAGGCTTCACCAACGAGAAAAGACACTGCAACAACCTAAATCTGAGACGGATGCTCAGGCACAGGTCTGACCTTTATCGAGGTCTGCCGCGTGTTCACAACACGTCACGAGTGTTTCTGGAAAAGGAGTTTCCAATGTTCAAACGCAAGAGCGTCAATCTTGCCGCCCTGCTGGCCCTGGGCATCGCGCTGCCCGCGGTCGCCCAACAGCAGCTCGACAAGGTCGAAATCACGGGTTCGTCGATCAAGCGGATCGATGCTGAAACCGCGCTGCCGGTCAGCGTCATCACCCGGGACAACATCGACAAGAGCGGTGTGTCCAACGTCCAGGAGCTGGTGGACCGCCTGAGCTACAACAACGGCGGCGGCATCTCGCTGGGCCAGTCCATCGGCGACTCCTCGGCCACCGGTCAGACCGGCGCCTCGCTGCGCGGTCTGGGTCGCTCGCGCACCCTGGTGCTGCTCAACGGCCGTCGTCTGCCGATCTACCCGTTCAGCGGCCAGGGCGTGGACCTGAACTCGGTGCCCCTGGCGGCCATCGAGCGCATCGAAGTGCTGCGTGACGGCGCTTCGGCCACCTACGGCTCCGACGCCATCGGCGGCGTGATCAACTTCATCACCCGCAAGGACTGGCAAGGCGGCGAAATCAGCGCCAGCATGGAAATCCCGCACGGCGTGGGCGACGTGGCATCCTTCGCAGGCGGCTTCGGCGTGGGCGACCTGTCCAAGCAGAAGTTCAACATCCTGGGCACCTTCAACTACCAGAAGTACGACCCGATCCGCGCCAAGGACCGTGGCTTCGCCAGCACCGGCAATCGGCCGGACCTGGGCATCGTGAAGGACTCGGGCAACACCTTCCCGGCCAACGCGTCGATCCCCAATGCCGCCGGCAACATCTATGTGCCGGGCGCCGCCAACTATCCGCTGTGCAATGCACCGGACAGCTTCAAGGGTTCGGCCAACTGCCGGTATGACTACACCCACTACATCGACCTGATCCCCGAGCAAGAGCGTTATGGCGCGCTGCTCAAGGGCACCCTGGCCGCCGACGACAACAACACGCTGTTCGCCGAACTGGCCTACAGCCGCAACGAAATCACCCTGGGCTCGTCGCAGACGCCCTCGACCACCACCGGCAAGCCCGCCTACCGTTATCCGGGCGGCGGCAAGTGGTACCCGACCGCCGCCGTGGACGCGGTGCAGCCGGGCTATCGCGGCGACCTGATCATCAACTGGCGTATCGTGGACGGCGGTCAGCGCCGTGACAAGGTCACCAACGAAGTGCTGCGCACCGTGGTGGGCGCCGAAGGCACGCTGGGCGGCTTCGACTACAAGACCGCTTTCACCTATGCTGAAGGCAAGGCGCGTGACGACTTCGTCAGCGGCATCTATTCGGACACCCGCCTGGTCAGCGCCCTCAAGACGGGCCTGATCAACCCGTTCGGCCCCAACGACGCGGCCGGCCTGGCGGCGCTGAAGTCGGCTGAACTGTCGGGCAACAACCGCAAGTCCAAGACCAGCAACACCGGCGTGGACTTCACGCTGTCGCGCGAGCTGTTCAACATTGGCGCTGGCAACGTGGGTGCTGCGGTCGGTGCTGAATTCCGCAAGGAAAAGTACAACGACGGCTACTCGGACATCGCAGGCTCCGGCGACATCGTCGGCGGCTCCGGCAATGCCGGCAAGGTCACCGGCCAACGGGACATCAGCGGCGTCTTCGGCGAATTCAACTTCCCGCTGCTCAAGACCCTGGAGCTGAACGCTGCGGTGCGTTATGACCGCTACAGCGGCACCAAGGGCGAGTCGCGCGACGGTTCCTTCAGCTCGCCGTCGGTCTCGGCCACGAGCCCGAAGGTGGCCCTGCGCTTCACCCCGATGCCCGGTCTGCTGCTGCGCGCGTCCTACGGCAAGGGCTTCCGTGCCCCGGCCCTGGACAACATGTACGCACCGTCCGCCGGCACCAACACCGGCAGCAACTACACCGACCCGTTCTATGACGCGCTGGTGGGCTGCGCCAAGTCGCCGAACACGGACCACTGCGACACGCAGCTGACCGCCGTGAACAACAGCAACCCCAACCTGAAGCCCGAGAAATCGAAGTCCTTCAACCTGGGTCTGGTGTTCGAGATGATCAAGGACACCACGATGGAGGTGAACTACTTTGACATCAAGATCACGAACGGCATCCGCGCGCTGACCGGTGACGACATCCTGAAGGACTGGTTCGCCAAGAAGACAGGCCCGACCACCAGCAGCTCGGTGTACGCCAACCGCCTGGTCATCGACCCGGCCACCGGCTACCTGAACTACGTGAATGCCTCCCAGGAAAACGTGGGCCAGGCCCGTGTCGCCGGCTTCGACCTGAACGCCAAGACCCGCGTGCGCTCTGAGTGGGGTACCTTCACGCCGGGTTGGGAAGGCACCGTGCTGACCAAGAGCACCGAAACCAACATCGTGACCAACGAGGAAGTGGACAACCTCGGCAAGTACGCGGTGGGTGGCCCGGTGATCAAGTTCAAGCAGACCTTCACGCTGGACTGGGACAAGGGCAACTGGGGCCTGGGCCTGCGCTACTACCGCCAGAACTCCTACACGGACTATGGTGATGAGCGCACCGTCAAGGCCTACGACCTGGTCGACTTCCAGGCGCTGTACCGCGGCATCAAGAACATGACGTTCACCGTGGGTCTGCGCAACCTGTTCGACAAGAAGCCCCCGGTCACCGTGCAGGAAGACTACTTCCAGGTCGGTTTCGACCCGACCTACGCCGATGTGAAGGGTCGCACCTTCTATCTGCGTGGCAAGTACGCCTTCTAAAGCGGCGTTGGGTCCGGCCTGAACTGCTCAGGCCGGGTCTGACATCAGGGCAGGCCCTCCGGGGCCTGCCCTTGTTTTATGCGTATGCTGAGACCTCTCTCGGTGGGATGCGCCATGAACTATTTGAATTCCGATCTGGACCTGGAGGCTCTGGGCCAGACGCTGCGCACGACGGGTCGTGTGCAGATCCGCAATTTCTTCTCGAAGGAAGTGGCTGACGCCCTGGACCAGGCGCTTCAGCGCATCGACTGGCAACTGGTCTATCGCGACCTCAACGGCGACCGCCGCCTGACTGGCGAGCAACTGCGCGCCCTGACCCCCGAACAGCGCTGGCAACTGACCGAGGGCATCCATTCGGTGGCGCGCGAAGGCTTCCAGTTTTCGTTCTTCTCGGACTCCCTGGTGGAGGCGCTGCAGGAGGGCCGCACGGACCTGCTCGCGCGCTTCATGCGCTACATGGCCGAGGAGGACTTTCTCTCGGTGATGCGACGCCTGAGCGGCGACGACGCCATCAAGGGCGTGTATGCGCAGGCGACGCTGTACTCACGCGGCAACTTCCTGACGGCGCATGACGACCATGTCGAGCGCGAGGACCGTCGCCTGGCCTATGTCATCAACCTGACACGGCGGTGGAGCCCGGACTGGGGCGGATTGCTGCACTTCACCGGCGAAGATGGTTCGGTGCTGGACACCTTCTATCCCCACTTCAATTCACTGTCTCTCTTCACCGTCCCGCAGTCACATTTCGTGTCTTATGTGCCGCCGTACGCTATGGGGGAGAGGCAGGCCATCACAGGGTGGTTGATCGCTGCGCGGGAGCGCGGATTGCCATGAGCCACCCGGGTTGTGAGACGTTTGGAGACTACGGAGAAACGCGATAGTGGCACGAGCGATTTTTCGCTAAATTGACGCCGGTGCAGCGATGGACGGCATGCGCACGCATCACGGCTCTGGTCGCGGTGCAGGTGCGAAAATTGCGTCTTCGTTTGGGATGGTCGGGTGTTCAGGGGGCTTGAAAAAGCCTCTGCATCGGGAAAGCACTGAGTCGGTGCAGACCCGTGCCGAGCACCATACCAGTAAGATACCAGGTGATCCGGCAAGACTGTGAACGGCCTTGACTGACGCGTCCAATTGTTGGGGCAAACCCCATGCAAGAGCGCAAGTCCAAGTCGTTTATGATCAGCGTCGCGCAAGGTAGTCGATGATGTAGTTTTGCTACATCGTCAGACCGGTCCTTGAGACGCCCGCGGCCACAAGCCGACGGGCATTTTTGTTGAGTCGGGTTCGTATCGTGCCCAGGGTTTCGGTTCTTCGTGTTGTGTCCATCCTGCATATGGCGGGGCGGCGATCTTCGGCACTGACGGCCGATGCACCACCGTTTCCTGCCGTCCGCACAGCCGGCAAGACAGGCGCTGCTGACCCCGAGGGCTGCGGCGCGAACGCCTGATCAGCCTGGCTGTGTTGAGTCGAACTCCCCTTTAGTCTCGATGAAAGAAATTCGCAGTTTGATGAAGGAGCGCGCATGAACTTTGCGCAGGATAAAGGCGGGTCGTCGCGCCTGACGGGCTTTGGCCTCGTCGTACTGGTGCACGTCCTGATCATCGGCGCCCTGGCCAGCGGTCTCGCGACCAAAGTCAAGGAAGCCATCAAGGGCCCCATCGATGTGAAGGTCGTCGAGGAAAAGGTCAAGCCGCCGCCTCCGCCCGAGAAGGTGGTGCCGCCTCCCCCCGATATCAAGGCCCCGCCGCCCCCATTCGTGCCGCCGCCTGAAGTGGTGGTGACCGCGCCGCCGCCGGTGAATACGCCTGCTCCGCAGGTGTCCACCACGCCGCCACCGGTGACCGACTTCAAGCCGACGCCGCCCCCGGCCGCTCCGGCACCCCCGGCACCGCCGGTCACAGGTCCGCGCAAGGCCATCGGCAACTGCACCAAGATGGGCAAGCCCGAAATGCCGGCCCTGAACTGGTCCGGTCAGGCTTCCTACAAGGCCACGTTCAACGTCAAGAACGGCCGTGTGGTGGATGTGCAATTCACGACCCTGCGTGGCGCCAACGACCGCAAGGCCGAACGTGCCATGAAGAATGCAATCCAGGCCGCGCTGACGGAAACCTATGAATGCCCGGGAGACATGCTCCTCGAGCAGGAATTCGTCTTCAGCATGGATTGAGGCGCCGGACCTCCGCCGGCCCATCGATCGAACACCGGGGCGCCTGACGCGCCCCGACTCTCTCTCAACCTGAGTTCAAGACTTTTTGCGTAGGAGCTAACTCCATGATCTCTCGTCTGTCTGCCTTGTTTGCGGCTGTTGCTTGCGCCGCGACCCTGGCCGTGTCCCCCCTGGCCGCTCAAGCGCAGGACGCCGCCTCCGCAGCTGCTTCCGGCGCCGAAATGACCGCCGCTCCTGCCGCTGACACCGCTGCTCCGGCCGCTGCTCCTGAAGCTGCAGCCCCCGCCCCTCACACCGAGAAGGTGGACAATCCCTACAGCCTGGGCAACATCGTCGCCCACGGCAACATCGTGGACCAGATCGTTCTGGGCATCCTGTTCATCATGTCGCTGGGTTCGTGGTACATCCTGTTCACGAAGCTGTGGGACACCTCCAAGATCGCTCGCGAAGCCAAGGAAGTCCGCGCCACCTTCTTCAAGAAGGCCTCGCTGGCTGAAGGCATCAAGGGCCTGAGCGAAACCGGCGCCTTCCGCTACATCGCCCAAACCGGCGTGGAAGCTTCGGATCATCACGAAGGTGCCCTGACCGAAAACATCGACCACAACACCTGGGTGACGATGAACATCGACCGCGCTGTCGGCGAAGTGAACTCGCGCCTGCAAGGCGGCCTGGGCTTCCTGGCGACCGTCGGCTCGACCTCGCCCTTCATCGGCCTGTTCGGTACCGTGTGGGGTATTCTGCAAGCGCTGACCCAGATCGGCGTGGCTGGCCAGGCTTCGATCGACAAGGTCGCCGGCCCCGTGGGCGCCGCCCTGATCATGACCGCCATCGGTCTGGGCGTGGCTGTTCCGGCCGTGCTGGGCTATAACTGGCTGGTCAACCGCAACAAGTCGGTGATGGGTCAAGTGCGTGCCTTCGCTGCCGACCTGCACGGCGTCCTGATGGGCAGCCGCAAGGTCGCTGGCCGTTAATACTCGAAGTCCCGGAGACTCAATATGGGGATGAACGTAGGTTCGTCCGGTGGCGATGACGAGGTGGTCTCCACCATCAACACCACGCCCCTCGTGGACGTGATGCTGGTGTTGTTGATCATCTTCCTGATCACCGTTCCCGTGGTGACGCAATCGGTGGGGGTGACCCTGCCGAAAGAGACGAATGCCGTCCGCGTCACGAAGCCGGAGAACATCGAAATTGCGGTGACCAAGGAAGGCGACATCTACTGGGGCGTGCAACTGGTGCCGGATACCGAGACACTGGTCAATCGTCTGAAGAAGGTGGCGGTTCTGAATCCTCAACCGGAAGTCCACATCCGTGGCGACGAGAAATCGCGCTACGAGAACGTGGGCAAGGTGATGTTTGCGTGTCAACGCGCCGGCATCATGTCCATCAAGTTTGTCACCGAGCCCCCGGCTCGTGGCGGTTGAAGGAGCTGAACAATGGGTATGAATGTTGGAAGCTCCAGCGGTAGCGACGAACCAGAAACCATGCTGGACGTCAACACGACGCCGCTGATCGACGTGATGCTGGTGCTGCTGGTGATGCTGATCATCACCATCCCGATCCAGCTGCACTCGGTCAACCTGGACATGCCTCCGCCCAACAACAACACGCCGCCGAATGAGCCGATCGTCCACGAAGTGGCGATCGACTTTGACGGCACGGTGCTGTGGGACGGTGTTGCACTGCCCAGCCATGCGGCGCTGGAATCCAAGCTGTCTGAAGTGGTGGCGATCCCGGACCAGCCGGAAGTGCACATCAAGCCGAACAAGCTGGCCGAATACGGCTATGTGGCAACGGTGATGGCCTCTGCGCAGCGTCTGGGCGTCAAGAAGATGGCCATGGTCGGGAACGAACAGTTCATCAACTGATGACGGCCTGATTTGGTGTTAGAACAGAACGCGCTGCCCGCGAGGGTGGCGCGTTTTTCTTCGTAGGAGAGCAAGCGAATGAAACTGAAACTGCTGGCCACCGCCGCCGTGGGTGCCGCGGCCCTGATGCTGGGTCAAACGCCCGAGGGCACGATCGGTGTGATGTCCCAGGCGGCTGCCCAGGTGCGCCCCGACGTGGGCAAGCACCTGAAGGCCGCCTCCGATCTGCTCAAGGCAGGCAAGGCGGTCGAGGCCATGGCCAAGATCCGCGAAGCCGAAGCCGTTCCTGGCCGCAATGCCGACGAGAATGCCGCGCTGGAAGGCCTGCGCATTTCCGCAGCTTCCCGCACCGGTGACGCCGACGCCATGGTCAAGGGCTTCGACGCCCTGAATGCCGCTGGCCGTCTGCCGGCCGCGCAGAAGCTGCCGATGATGGAAGCCATCGCTGGCACCTACCTGCGTGCGGGCAACACCGCCAAGGCGCTGGACTGGGCGAACAAGTACTTCGCCGCCGGTGGCACCAGTGCCGCCGTCAAGCAGATCCAGGCCAGCGCCCAGATGAAGTCGGGCGATGTGGGTCCGATGCTCAAGGATGCGCTGGCCGAGATCGCCGCTGACGAAAAGGCCGGTCGTGCACCGTCCCAGCAGGCGCTGAACACCGCGCAATGGGCTGCGAACAAGAAGGGTGACACCGCCACTGAAACGCAGATCATCCAGAAGCAGCTGAACTACTACCCGACCAAGCAGCTGTGGGCCGCTGTCCTGGGCAATCTGCAGAGCAAGAAGGGCTTCAACGCTTCGCGCTATCAGACCGACGTGCTGCGCCTGCGTCTGGCCACCGACAACATGACCGGTGCCAATGACTACATGGAACTGGCCCAGCTGGCCGGTGCTGCAGGCTTCCCGGAAGAGGGCAAGAAGGCGCTGGAAAAGGGCTTTGCCGCAGGCGTGCTGAAGCCGACGGATGACAACGGTCGTCCCAAGCGTCTGGCCGACCTGCTGGACAAGCGCGTGGCGGATGCCGTGGCGGCCCAGGCCACCAATGAGCAGTCGGCCCGTGCGGACCGCGCCGGTGACGATCTGGTGAAGCTGGGTCTGGCCCAGGTGCAGCGCGGCCAGAAGGCCGCCGGCCTGAAGCTGGTGGACGAAGGCATGGCCAAGGGCAACTTCAAGCGCCCGGACGATGCCAAGCTCTATCAGGGTCTGGCGCAGTACCTGGCCGGTGAGACGGCCAAGGCGCAAGCCACGTGGCGCACCGTCAAGGGCACCGATGGCTCGGGCGACCTGGCGGGCCTGTGGCTGGTCGTGTCGCGTTCCGGCAAGAAGTGACGCGGTGACGGGGCGGAGGAGCTGCCGGGCGTGAGTCGGCTGCTCTTTCCCCATCCGCTCAGGCCGTCATGGCCAAAAGAAACCCCCTGGCCTTGGGCGCAGGGGGTTTTTTCTTGGGCGCTGCGTGCCCAGACTTCAGCGGGGTGCCAGACGAATCGCGCCATCCAGACGGATCACCTCGCCATTGAGCATGTCATTGGTGATGATCTGGTGCACCAGCTTGGCATAGTCTTCCGGACGGCCCAGGCGGGACGGGAAGGGCACGCTTGCGGCCAGTGCGTCCTGCACCTCCTGCGGCATGCCGAACAGCATCGGCGTGCCGAAGATGCCGGGGGCGATGGTCATGTTGCGGATGCCGTTGCGGGCCAGGTCGCGGGCGATCGGCAGGGTCATGCCCACCACACCACCCTTGGAGGCCGCATAGGCCGCCTGGCCGATCTGGCCGTCATACGCGGCCACCGAGGCCGTCGAGATCATCACGCCGCGCTCGCCGGTGGCTTCCGGCTCGTTCTTGCACATGGCGTCCGCCGCCAGGCGGATCATGTTGAAGCTGCCGATCAGGTTGACCTGGATGACCTTGGAGAACGCCGCCAGCGAATGCGCGCCGTCCTTGCCCACCGTCTTGGCGGCGGGTGCAATGCCGGCGCAGTTGACAAGGCCCATCAGCTTGCCGCGACCCACCGCAGCGGCCACCACGGCCTGCGCGTCGGCTTCCTGACTCACGTCGCACTTGACGAACAGGCCGCCCAGCTCGCGGGCCAGCGCCTCGCCGCGCTCGACCTGCAGGTCGGCAATCACCACCTGGCCGCCTTCACGCGCCAGCAGGCGGGCCGTGCCTTCACCCAGGCCCGAAGCGCCGCCGGTGACGATGAAAACTTTGTTGGCGATGTCCATGCTTGTCTCCTTCTGACTTCCGTTGACGTTAACGTCAATTGTTGTGCGTAAAAAAGGCGACCGGAAGAGGCCGCCTGTGTCAGCGCGCCCGCCCAAGGGCCCGATGCGCGGGACGGATCAGGCCGGGGCCAGCGCAGCCAGCGCGCGGCTGGTGATCTCGTCCACCGAGCCGATGCCTTCGATGCGGCGGTACTGCGGCGCCTGCGCATCACCGCTGGCGGCCCAGCGGGAGTAGTAATCCACCAACGGGCGGGTCTGCGACTGATAGACCTCCAGGCGCTTCTTGACGGTTTCTTCCTTGTCGTCGTCGCGCTGGATCAGGTCTTCACCGGTCACGTCGTCCTTGCCATCGGCCTTGGGCGGGTTGAACTTGAGGTGATAGCTGCGGCCCGAAGCCGGATGCACGCGGCGACCGCTGATGCGCTCGATGATGGCTTCGTCCGGCACGGCGATTTCCAGCACGAAGTCCAGCTTCACGCCGGCCGCCTTCATGGCGTCGGCTTGCGGGATGGTGCGGGGGAAACCGTCGAACAGAAAGCCCTTGGCGCAGTCCGCCTGAGTGATGCGTTCCTTGACCAAACCGATGATGATGTCGTCGCTGACGAGACCGCCGGCGTCCATCACCTTCTTGGCTGCGAGGCCCAGTTCAGTCCCGGCCTTCACCGCCGCACGCAGCATGTCGCCGGTGGAGATTTGGGGGATGCCGAACTTTTGGCAGATGAAGGCTGCCTGGGTGCCTTTGCCGGCGCCAGGGGCGCCCAGAAGAATCAGTCGCATGGGTCTCCTCGATACAGGGAAGAAGGCGCGTCACGGCGCAGGCAGACCTGCCAGCAGCCGTGAAGGCGCCCTCGAAAACTGCGGGCGAGGATAGCATGCGCTGGCCTTCGCCCCGCTGACGTTCCGCCCGAATGAACAACGGCCGTCGCCCGTGCGGGCTACGGTGAAGGCTCAGTTCACCGGGATCGAAGGGCCGCGTCAAGGCCCTGGCCATCGGGCATTCCCGCGCTTGCGGAGGAGCGGGGAATCCAGAGGGACCTGATCAGGCTGCGGCCGGGCCCGCTGCCATCAAGGCGCGGACACGCGCCAGATCCTCCGGCGTGTCCACACCGGGCCCAGGCCGCTCGTCGCTGACAAATACGGCAATCCGCTCGCCATGCCACAGCACGCGCAGTTGCTCCAGCGCTTCGATCTGCTCGAGCGGGCTGACCGGCAGGGTGGGGAAGCGTCGCAGGAAGCCGGCGCGGTAGGCGTACAGGCCCACATGGCGCATGACGGCACCCGGGCGGATGCGGGCGCCGCCACCGGGCGCGTCCCGCCACCACGGGATCGGGGCGCGGGAGAAATACAAAGCCAGGCCCTGCGCATCGGTCACCAGCTTCACCACGTTCGGGTTGGCGAACTCGGCGTCATCGTCAATGGCGTGGGCCACCGTCGACATCTGGCACTGCGCGCGCTCGCCCAGCAGTTCGGCGCAGGCCCGGATCATGCCCGGCGCAATCAGCGGCTCGTCGCCCTGCACATTCACCACCACGGCGTCGTCCGGCAGGCCCAGTTGCTCGACGGCCTCGGCCAGGCGGTCGCTGCCGCTGGCATGGTCGGCGCGGGTCATCAGCGCCCGCACGCCATGGGCCTCGCAGGCCTGGCGCACTTCCTCGGCATCCGTGGCCACCACCACCTGCGCGGCGCCGGCCAGCGCGGCCCGGCGGGCGACCTGGACGATCATCGGCACGCCGGCAATGTCCGCGAGCGGCTTGTTGGGCAGCCGCGTGGACGCCAGCCGCGCCGGAATGATGATGTGGAAGGGCAGCGCGCCCGCCGCAGCGCTCATGCGCCTTCGCCCTCGGCGTCCAGCACGCGGGCCTCGTTGGCCAGCATCACCGGAATGCCGTCGCGCACCGGAAAGGCCAGGCGGTCCGCCGGGCACACCAGTTCACGGGCGGGCAGGGCTTTGCCGCCGCTCTCGTTGCCATGGCGGCGGTCTTCCAGTGGGCCCTTGCAAACAGGGCACACCAGCATGTCAAGAAGTCTTTGGTCCATCAGGCAGCAGGCGCGTCAGCTCGGTGAGCAGCGCCTCCTCAAATGCAGGTTCGGGCTGGAAGTCTAGCGCCACCACCCAGATGCGACAGCCTTGCAGCGCTTCGGGGCGCAATTTCACGGCGTCTTTTTCGGTGATGACGACTTCATCGGTGCGGGCCCACGGCAGCGGGTCCAGCGAAGCATGGTCGGGCAGGGGCAGGGCGCGAAAGCTCAGGCCCTGGTCGCCCAGCATGTCGAAAAAGCGTTGTGGACGGGCCAGGCCCGCAGCGGCGATCAACGGCTTGCCCCGCAGGGCATGCAGCCGCTCCATGCGGGGCGCTTCTCCGCGCCACCAGTCGGCCAGTGCCGTGGCGCCGGCCAGTTGCCGAACGCCCAAGTAGCCCGGCAGCCCGGTGCTGCGCAGGCCGGTGGAATACAGCACCAGCTGGCGGTTGCTGCTGCCCGGTGGCGGCGGAAGCTGGCGGGACTGACGCAGCGGCCCTGCGGGCAACAGACGGCCGTTGGCCAGCCCCCGTTCGTCAAAGACCAGGACACTGAGCTGGCGCGGCAGGCGCCAGTGCTGCAAACCGTCATCGGAGACCAGCACCTGCACGTCGGGATGCGCGGCCAGCAGCGCCTGCGCCGTGGCGACGCGGTCACGGCCCACGGCCACCGGGACCCGCGCCCGCAGGTGGATCATCAGCGGTTCGTCCCCGACATCCGCCGCACGGTCGCCGTCCTGCAGCACGCGGATGCGCTGGTCCTCGGGTCGGCCGTAGCCCCGCGAGATCACACCGGCGCGGATGCCGGCGCGGGCCAGGATGGCCAGGATGGCGAGGGTGGTGGGCGTCTTGCCAGCGCCGCCGACGACCCAGTTGCCGACCACGATGACGGGAACGGGCAGCCGCGCCGCGCGCTTGAGGCCCAGGCGGTAGAGCCCCACTTTCAGCCGGAGCAGGCCGGCATGCAGGGCCCCGAGCGGGCGCAACCACTGCGCCAGGCGGTCGTTCTCCCGCCAGGCGCGCTGCAGCCGCTCTTCCAGGGAGCCGGGGCTCATTCCCGGGGCTTGTTGGCGGCGAAGGTCAGCCGCGGCAGGTTGGCGCGGCGTGCCGCGTCCATCACGTTGACCACCGCCTGATGCGGCGTGGCGGCATCGGCGGAGATGATCAGCACCGGCTCCTGCTTGCCCTGCGTGGCGGCTTGCAGCGCGGCGGCGAGCAGGTCGACGCTGCGGCCTTCCACCGGCTGGCTGTCAATGGCGTAGCGGCCATCCGACGAGATCGCCACGATGATTTCCGCAGGGCGGTCCTTCATCGACTGGGCGTCCGCGGTGGGGAGCGTCACCTGCAATTCCGTGAACTTCGAGTAGGTGGTCGACAGCATCAGGAAGATGAGCACGACCAGCAGCACGTCGATGAACGGGATCAGGTTGATCTCCGGCTCCTCGCTCTGGCGACGGCGGAACTTCATTTGCTGGGCACCTTGCCGGCGCTGCGCGAGGCCGGGGCGGCGGCTGCGGCAGCGGCCACGGGGGCGGCGGCCGAAGCACCGGACTGGCGGCTGGTCAGCTGGTTCAGCAGACGTTCGCTGGCCTGTTCCATGTCGATCACATAGCCTTCCACGCGACCGCGGAAGTAGCGATAGAACATCAGCGACGGGATGGCCACGATCAGGCCGAAGGCGGTGTTGTACAGCGCGATCGAGATGCCATGGGCCAGCAGCGTCGGATTGTTGCCGGTGGGGCCCTGGCTGCCGAAGATCTCGATCATGCCCACGACCGTGCCCAACAGGCCCAGCAGCGGCGCGGCGGCGGCCACCGTGCCCAGGGTGTTGAGATAACGCTCCATCTGGTGGATGGCGTGGCGGCCGGCCAGCTCAAACACCTGGCGCAGGCGCGGCTCGGGCAGCCGCGCATCCGTCTGCACGGCGCGCAGGCCCGACGCCAGCACCTGGCCCAGCAGCGAGTTCTCGGCCAGCTTGTTGACCACATCGCCGCTGGGAATCTGGAACTGGGTCACGCCCAGCACTTCCTCGATCAGGCTCTCTGGCGCCACACGGCTGGCGCGCAGGCTGACGAGACGTTCGATGATCAGGGCCAAGGCCACCACGGAACACAGCAGCAAGGGCCAGATGGGCCAACCGGCGGCTTGTATGATCGAAAACAAGGCAATCCCTCCGTTCGGGCCACTCCAGCCCGGCGGCGCATTATGGCGCGTGGAGCCCGCGTCGCCGAGCATCCTTCCTCACGATCACAAGCCCTTACAAACATCCACCATTCCTGTGGATAACTTTGTGGGAAACCTCGTGATCAAGCGCGACATGGCCCGTCTCCAAGGGACAAAGATTGGCTTGCTCAAAAATTCAGCAGGAAAAAGCTTTTGAAAAACAACCGCTTATCGATATGTGACGGCCGCATGACGAGCGAAGTGGCCCGCGGAACCAGCATTGGCGCGGCTGTGGAGTTCCCGGGCCGCGCCACGCTTGGGTTTGCAGGTGATTGACGCCCCGGAAGCCGCATCACCACGCAGGGTCTGGGGGGTAGCGGCCCTGTTGATGGCCCTTTCCGACGCATTGCAGGCGCGGTTCCCCGTATTGACGGTGCAAGGCGAGCTCTCCGGGTTTACCCGGGCGGCCAGCGGTCACTGCTATTTCAGCCTGAAGGACGGCGACGGGCAGGCTGCGATGCTGCGCTGCGCCATGTTCCGGCGGGCTGCCAGCCTGATGGACTTCTCGCCGCGGGATGGCCATGCGGTTGAAGTGCGGGGGCGGCTGGCGCTGTATGAGCCGCGTGGGGAGTTGCAGTTCATCGTCGAATCAATGCGGCGGGCCGGGGAGGGCGCGCTGTATGAGCAGTTCCTGCGGCTCAAAGCCCGTCTGGAGGCCCAGGGGCTGTTCGACGCGGACCGCAAGCGGGTGCCGCCGCCGTATGCCCGGCGCATCGGCGTCATCACCTCCGCTGCCGGCGCCGCGCTGCACGACGTGCTCACCGCCCTGGCGCGGCGGGCGCCGCATGCGCAGGTGTTTGTCTACCCCAGTCCGGTCCAGGGGGCCGAGGCACCGCCCGCGCTGGTGCGGGCGCTGGAGATCGCCAACGAGCGCGCCGATGCCGAGGTGCTCCTGCTGGTGCGCGGCGGCGGCTCGCTGGAGGACCTGTGGGCCTTCAACGACGAGCGGGTGGTGCAGGCCATCGCCCGCTCCAGCCTGCCGGTGATCTGCGGCGTGGGCCACGAGACCGACATCACCCTGGCGGACCTGGCGGCCGACGTGCGCGCGCCCACGCCCACGGCGGCGGCCGAGCTGGCCACCGTGTCGCGGGAGCAATGCCTGGAGACGCTGGCCGCACTGGACCGCCAGTTGCGCCGGCGTCTGGAGCAGCGGCTGGACAGCGCCTCCCAGCGCCTGGATCGGCTGACGCTGCGTCTGGCCCGGCCGGGCGACGCCCTGAGCCGCCAACGGCGGCGGCTGGACCTGTACGGCCAGCGCCTGAGCCAGCTGCTGCCGCGGGCCGCCAGCCAGCGTCAGCAGCGGCTGGACCTGCTGTCCCAGCGCCTGTCGCAACTGCTGCCCCGCGCGGCGGCCCATCGGCAGCAGCGACTGGACCATCTGGACGAACGTCTTCGTCGCGCCTTGCCGCAGCAGGCCGGGCGGGCTTCGCACCGCCTCGAGTCGCTGTCCAGCCGCCTGCAGGCGCTGGACCCGCGCCAGGTGCTGCAGCGGGGCTTTGCCTGGCTGGACGATGGCCAGGGGCGGGCGCTGACCTCCATCGGGCAACTGCAGGAGGGTCAGGGCTTGAGAGCCGTTCTGGCCGACGGCGCGGCCGACGTGACGGTGGACCGGCTGACGGCCAACGGCGCGCCCGTGCCGCCTGCGGATCCTGCAGGGCCTGCAGGGCCTGCAGAGCCGCGTGCCGGCCGAGCTGTCGGACGAGGTGTCGGACGAGGTGTCGGACGGGGCGCACGCCGTTTGCCCGTGGAGGCGGTCGGCGCCGTGCCAGCCCCCGAGACGCCGGACGCGGCCTCCGCCGCGCAGGCCTCGCTGCTGGATGCGATCGATCCCGACGCCCCGGCGCCAGCCCCGCGCACGCCCCGTCGCCGCAAGACCAAGGATGTCTGACCCTGTCTTAATCCCCTCCCGGTGACGGTGCTGTTTAGCTGCCTACAATCGCCGCGATCTTTGTCCAAACTCAACTAGAGGAGTGCCTCATGGAACACGTTCTGCCCGATCTGCCTTACGACAAGAATGCCCTGGCCCCGCACATCAGCGCCGAGACGCTGGAGTACCACCACGGCAAGCATCACAAGGCCTACGTGGACAACCTGAACAACCTGCAAAAGGGCACGGAGTTCGAGTCCAAGACGCTGGAAGAGATCGTCAAGACCTCCAGCGGCGGCATCTACAACAACGCCGCCCAGATCTGGAACCACACCTTCTTCTGGAACTGCCTGCGCCCGAACGGCGGCGGCGCCCCGACCGGTGCACTGGCGGACGCCATCAATGCCAAGTGGGGCAGCTACGACGCCTTCAAGGAAGCCTTCCAGAAGAGCGCCGTGGGCAACTTCGGTTCGGGCTGGACCTGGCTGGTGAAGAAGGCCGACGGTTCGGTGGACATCGTCAACATGGGCGCCGCCGGCACCCCGCTGACGACCGGTGACACGCCGCTGCTGACCATCGACGTGTGGGAACACGCCTACTACATCGACTACCGCAATGCGCGTCCGAAGTTCGTCGAGACCTTCCTGAAGAGCCTGGTGAACTGGGAATTCGCGCAGGCCAACTTCGCCTGAGCGCCCGGGTTTCCCGAGTGATCAAACGCCCCGCCCTGCGGGGCGTTTTCATTTGTGGCTTGACGCGGATCAAGCAGTTGTTCGGGCCGGTGACCTCATGGGTTTGGGGGCAACACGACATTCGAGGATATCCGCCGAATTATTGATATTGGCCAAATCGTGATGCGGGGGTTTCACCCATCATCGCGCCATGCCGCCCGCCGATGCCGCCGCCGAAGCGGTCCTGCCCCTTGCCATCCCGCCTGCACCGGCGGGCAGGGCAGCCACTGCCCCGGACCAGCCGTCCCTCGGCGGCCTCCACGGCGAATGGCTGACTGACACCGACGTACGCTCCCGCCTGCGTCTCTCCGGCATGCACTGCGCCGCCTGCGCGGGCCTGATCGAGGCGCTGCTGCTGCGCCAGCCGGGCGTGCGGGCTGCCCAGGTCAGCCCGTCCACCCAGCGGCTGACGCTGGACTGGTCACCGGCGGACACCTCGCTCGAGCACCTGCGCCGGGAGCTGCGCCGCGCCGGGTATGACTGCGCCCCGGACCTGCCCACGCCGGCGCGTGAGCTGCGTCGCCGGGAGCACCGGCAGGCCATCTGGCGGCTGTTTGTCGCCGGCTTTCTGATGATGCAGGTGATGATGCTCGCCTGGCCGGCCTATGTCGCGGCGCCCGGCGAGATGACCCCGGATGTCCAGGCGCTGCTGCGCTGGGGCCAGTGGGTGCTGACGCTGCCGGTGATGCTCATGGCCGCCGGCCCCTTTTTCCAGGCCGCCTGGACCCAGTTGCGCAGCCGCCGGCTGGGCATGGACGTGCCGGTGGTCGTGGGGCTCACGGTGGCCTTTGTCGCTGGCACCGGGGCCACGCTGGATCCGACCGGCCCGTTCGGCCATGAGGTCTATTTCGACTCCATCACCATGTTCGTCGCCTTCCTCCTGGCGGCGCGTTATCTCGAACTGCGTGCCCGCCATCGCGCGATGGAAGCGCTGGAGGAGGTGGGTCAGGCCCTGCCGGACCAGGTTGAGCGCCTGCGGGCGGACGGCGGCAGCGACTGGGTGGCTGCCGAAGCCCTGCAACCTGGGGACCAGGTCCGGGTTCCCGCGGGCCAGCGTATTCCGGCGGATGCGTTGGTGGTGCACGGGCAGGGCGCGGTCGACGAATCCCTGCTCAGCGGTGAGTCGCGTCCGGTGAGCAAGTCGGTAGGCGATGAAGCGCTGGCCGGCAGCATCAATCTGCATGGCGTGCTGGTGCTGTCGGTGCGACGGGTCGGCGCGGCCACGCGGCTGTCCGGGCTGCAGCGGCTGATGGAGCAGGCCTTCCAGGAACGGCCGACCCTGCTCAAGGCCTCCGACCGCATGGCCGGCGTGTTCCTCGCCGGCGTGCTGACGCTGGCGCTGGGGGCGGCGCTGGCCTGGCAGTTCATCGATCCGTCGCGGGCGGTGGCCGTAGCGGTGTCGGTGCTGATCGTCACCTGCCCGTGTGCACTGTCGCTGGCAGCACCGGCGGCATGGGTGGCTGCGGCGGGCCGGTTGGCGCGGCAGGGGCTGCTGCTGTCGCGGCTCGAATCGATTGAATCGCTGGCGCGCATCACCCATGTGGTGATCGACAAGACGGGCACGCTCACCGACACCCGTCTCGCGCTGGCCGCCCAGTGGCCTGCCACGCTGACGCGGGAGGAGGGCGACAAGGCGTTTGCGCTGGCGGCGGCGTCGCACCATCCGCTGTCGCGGGCGCTGTTGCTGGCGTTGCAGGGACTGAGGGAGAAGGCTCAAACGCCTGGTGCGTTAGAGCGGGCGTCCGCCGCGCCCGCTGGAGCGGACATCACCACCGAGCACATCGGCCGCGGACTCGAGACCACCGATGCCAACGGCGACGTCTGGCGCCTGGGCTCGGCCCGCTGGGCCAGCGAGTCGCCAGTGGCGCTATCCGACGCCCAACTGGTGCTGGCCTGCAACGGCGTGCCGCGCGCCGCATGGCGTTTCGACGAGCAATTGCGCGAGGACGCCGGCGCGGCCGTCGCCGCCTGCCAGGCGCTGGGACTGCCCGTCACGCTGCTCTCCGGCGATCAGCCTGCCCGCGTGGCGCTGGCCGCCGAACGCGCCGGCATCCGCGACTGGCAGGGGGGCGCCAGCCCCGAGGACAAGCTCGCCCACGTGGCCCGCCTGCAGCAGCAGGGCGAACAGGTGCTGATGCTGGGCGACGGCATCAACGATGCGCCGGTGCTGGCCCGCGCCCAGGCTTCCATCGCCATGGGGCAGGGCGCCGATCTGGCCAAGGTGCGGGCGGATGCGCTGCTGGTCCAGCCCCGTCTGAGCGCCGTGCCCCAGGCCCTAGCCCTGTCACGCCGCACGGTGAAGGTCGTGCGGCAGAACCTCGCCTGGGCGCTGGTCTACAACACCGCCTGCGTGCCCATGGCCCTGGCCGGCTGGCTGCCGCCGTGGGCGGCCGGTCTGGGTATGGCCCTGAGTTCCTGCGCGGTCATTGCCAATGCCGCCCGGCTGGGCCGCGGTGCCTCGGCACCTGCCGCCCCGGCCGCACCGGCCGCTGATGCCGCTGATGCCGCTGATGCTGTTGTGCAAGGCTGAACACCGTGGACATTCTTTTCCTGCTCATCCCGCTGTCCGTGGTGCTGGTGCTGCTGATCCTGGGTGTTTTCGGGTGGGCTTTATACAACGGTCAGTGGGAATCCGAGGCCCTGGATCGCGAAGGACAACGAATCCTCGAGGACGAGTCCTAAGGTTGATTCCCATCAAAGCACTCCCCAGGCCGCTGCCAAAGAATGACCGGGAAATCCAAATACATGGGTCAAGGAGCGTCAATGAGTGGGGTAATCAGCAAGGAAGGGATGGCACCTCCCAGCTATGACGATGGCGTGGTCCGCGCCTTCGCTCTGGCTTCGGTGCTGTGGGGAGTGGTCGGCATGCTGGTGGGGGTGGTCATTGCCGCCCAACTGGCCTGGCCGGAGCTGAATTTCGGCATCCCCTGGTTGAGCTATGGCCGCCTGCGGCCGCTGCACACCAACGCAGTCATCTTTGCCTTTGGCGGTTGTGCCCTGATGGCCACAGCCTTTCACGTGGTCCAGCGCACCTGCCACACCCGGCTGTTTGCGCCCAAGCTGGCCTGGTTCACCTTCTGGGGCTGGCAGGCCGTCATCGTGCTCGCGGCCGTCACGCTGCCCCTGGGCATCACCAGCGGCAAGGAATACGCCGAACTCGAATGGCCGGTCGACATCCTGATCACCCTGGTGTGGGTCAGCTACGCCATCGTGTTCTTCGGCAGCGTCGGCATCCGCAAGGTGCGCCACATCTACGTGGCCAACTGGTTCTTCGGCGCCTTCATCATTGCCGTGGCCTTGCTGCACCTGGTCAACAGCGCGGAGATCCCGGTCAGCCTCACCAAGAGCTACTCGGCCTACGCGGGCGTGCAGGACGCGATGGTGCAGTGGTGGTACGGCCATAACGCGGTCGGCTTCTTCCTGACCGCCGGCTTCCTGGGCATGATGTACTACTACATCCCCAAGCAGGCCAACCGCCCGGTCTATAGCTACCGCCTGTCCATCGTCCACTTCTGGGCGCTGATCTTCACCTACATGTGGGCGGGCCCCCACCATCTGCACTACACCGCGCTGCCGGACTGGGCGCAGAGCGTGGGCATGCTGTTCTCGCTGGTGCTGCTGGCGCCGAGCTGGGGCGGCATGATCAACGGCGTCATGACCCTGAGTGGCGCCTGGCACAAGCTGCGGGACGACCCCATCCTGAAGTTCCTCATCGTGGCGCTGTCCTTCTACGGCATGTCCACCTTCGAGGGTCCGATGATGTCCATCAAGACGGTCAATGCCCTGTCGCATTACACCGACTGGACCATCGGCCACGTGCACAGCGGTGCGCTGGGCTGGGTGGGCCTGATCTCGATGGGCGCGCTGTATCACCTGATCCCGCGCATGTGGGGCCGCACCGCGATGTACTCCACCCGTGCGATTGAGCTGCACTTCTGGATTGCCACCGTCGGCATCGTGCTCTACATCGCCGCGATGTGGATCGCCGGGGTGATGCAGGGCCTGATGTGGCGTGCGGTGAACCCGGACGGCACGCTGGTCTACACCTTCGTCGAAAGCGTCAAGGCCACCTATCCGTTCTACGTGGTGCGTCTGCTGGGCGGTCTGCTGTATTTGAGCGGCATGTGCCTGATGGCCTGGAACGTGGTGATGACGGTGCGCGTGGGCTCGGCCCGTCCGCAGCCCATCCCGTCGCAGAACAACCTGCCGACGGGGGCCATGGCCGCCGCCTGATCCCAAGCCGCACAACAAGGAGAAAGACATGGCACAAGCCCATGCAACACCGGTGGGTCACGAACGCATCGAGACCAGCAACTTCCTGATGATCGTGCTGGTGCTGCTGACCGTGGTGGTCGGCGGCATCATCGAGATCGTCCCGCTCTTCTTCCAGCGCTCCACCACGCAGCCGCTGGAGAACCTCAAGCCCTACACCGCGCTGCAGCTGGCCGGTCGGGACGTCTACATCCGCGAGGGCTGCTACAACTGCCACTCGCAGATGATCCGTCCGCTGCGGGCAGAGACGCTGCGCTACGGCCACTATTCGGTGGCCGGTGAATCGGTCTATGACCACCCCTTCCAATGGGGCAGCAAGCGCACCGGTCCGGACCTGGCCCGCGTCGGCGGCAAGTACAGCGATGAATGGCACCGCCTGCACCTGAACAACCCGCGTGACCTGGTGCCTGAGTCCAACATGCCGGCCTACCCGTGGCTGGCCACCGGTCAGGTCGACCCGGACGGCATGGCCCCGCGCATGCGGGCCCTGCGCACCGTCGGCGTGCCCTACACCGACGCGGAAATTGCCGCGGCGGCGGACGAGGTCAAGGGCAAGACCGAAATGGAAGCGGTCATCGCCTACCTGCAGGTGCTGGGCACCGCGATGAAGCGCTGAGGAGATCGCCATGGACATGTTTGATCTCAACCTCATCCGCGCAGCGGTGACGCTGCTGTCCTTCGTGATGTTCCTGGCCATCGTGGCCTGGGCATACGCCAAGCGCAACAAACAAGAACTGCAGGCACTGGCCCAACTGCCCTTCCTGGGCGACGAGCCGATGCCGGAGGGAGTCCGCCATGAGTGATTTCTTTTCGAGCGGCTGGTCCGTCTTCATCATGGCCGGCACGATCGGCGGGCTGGTGTTCTGCGTCGCCCTCTTGATCATCGCCAGCCGGCGCCGTGTCATGGCCAAGGACGACACCACCGGCCACGTCTGGGACGAAGACATCCGTGAAATGAACAACCCGCTGCCGCGCTGGTGGATGGGGCTGTTCGTGCTGACCATCGTCATCGCTGGCATTTACCTGGCGCTGTATCCGGGCCTGGGCAGCTATGGCGGCACGCTGGGCTGGACGAGCGAGCGCCAGTACCAGGACGAGCAGGCCAAGGCGCAGACGGCGATGCATCAGGTCTATGCGCGCTTTGAAAGCATGCCGGTCGAGGCGCTGGCGCGTGACCCGCAGGCCCAGGGCATCGGCGAGCGGCTGTTTGCCAACAACTGCGCGCAGTGCCACGGCGCGGATGCCAAGGGCTCCAAGGGCTTCCCCAACCTGACCGACAACGACTGGCTGTATGGCGGGCAACCCGACACCATCATCCAGACCATCACCCAGGGCCGCCAGGGCATGATGCCCCCGATGGCCGCGGCAGTCGGCAGCCCGGAGGATGTGCGCAACCTGGCCAACTATGTGCTGAGCCTCTCCGGCAGTCCGCACAACTCGATTGCCGCGGCGCTGGGCAAGCCCAAGTTCGCGGCCTGCGCGGCCTGTCACGGTGCGGACGGCAAGGGCAACCAGGCCCTGGGGGCGCCGAACCTGACCGACAAGATCTGGCTGCACGGCTGGGGTGAGAACGCCATCGTCGCCATGGTCAACAACGGCAAGACGAACGTGATGCCGGAGCATGCCTCGCGGCTGAACGCGGACCAGATCCGCGTACTGGCGGCGTATGTCTGGGGCAAGTCGCACACCGGGGCGATCTCGGCGGATGCGTCGGGCAGCAGCGGCAGCGTGATCAACGCCACCGCCACCGCCACCTCCACGGTCTCGGCCGCGCTCAAGCCGTGACCCAGCCTGCGCGACCTCCGGCCTGGCGCGCCCACGGGCGTGCATCCGCACTCCGCGCCCACGGGCGTGGGGCCGGTCGTCGCGCAGCAGCTGTGAAGCCGCCCCCCAGCAGTCAGACGTAACGCGATCCTCCCCATGAACAAACCGCTTGCGGAACCTGAGCTCCAGACCGTGTCGCTGTATGCGGCGCAGCCCAAGATCTATCCACGGGCCGTGCACGGCTGGTTTGCCGTCTGGCGCTGGGCGCTGGTGTTTCTCACCCAGGCGGTGTTCTACGGGATGCCGTGGTGGAACTGGAACGGCCGCCAGGCCGTGCTCTTCGACCTTGAAGCCCGGCGCTTCTTCATCTTCGACCTGGTGCTGTATCCGCAGGACCTGGTCTATCTGACCGCACTGCTGCTGATCTCGGCCTACGCGCTGTTCCTGTTCACGGCAGTGGCGGGGCGCCTGTGGTGCGGCTATGCCTGCCCGCAGACGGTCTACACCGAGATCTTCCTCTGGATCGAGCGCCACACCGAAGGCGACCGGGCCGCGCGCATCCGCCTGGACCGGTCCGACCTGAGTGTCGAGAAGGTGCTGCGCAAGTCCGCCAAGCATGGCGGCTGGCTGGCGGTGTCCCTGTGGACGGGGTTCACCTTCGTTGGCTATTTCACCCCCATCCGCACACTGGGCGATGCCACCCTGCATGGCCTGCTGGGCGGCTGGCAGACCTTCTGGATCCTGTTCTATTCGCTGGCCACCTACGGCAATGCGGGCTTCCTGCGCGAGCAGGTCTGCAAGTACATGTGCCCCTATGCGCGCTTTCAAAGCGCGATGTTCGACAAGGACACCCTGGTCATCAGCTATGACCCGGCCCGCGGCGAACCGCGCGGCCCGCGTTCCAAGAAGCTGGGTGTGGCGGACCTGTCGTCGGCCAATGTCGGCAGTTGCGTCGATTGCAAGCAATGTGTGCAGGTCTGCCCCACCGGCATCGACATCCGCAATGGCCTGCAATATGAGTGCATTGGCTGCGCGGCCTGTATCGATGCCTGCAATGGCGTGATGGACAGCTTTGAATATCCGCGCGGCCTGATCCGGTATGCCACGCAGAACGGCATGCAAAAGGGCTGGACGAGTGCACAGCAATGGCGCCGGGTGTTCCGCCCGCGCGTGATGATCTATTCCGTCATCCTGTGGTTGCTGGCCGCCGCCATGGTGTGGAGCCTGGCCACCCGGCTGCCATTCCGCGCCGACGTGGTGCGCGACCGGGCGGCGCTGGCGCGTCAGGTGGAGGACGGCTACATCGAGAACGTCTACCGCCTGCAGTTGATGAATGCCAGCGGCGACACGCTGCGCCTGCGCCTGGAGGTCAGCGGCCTGGACACAGCCGCCTTCAGCAGCGCCCAGGCGGTGCATACGCTGGCACCGGCAGAGGCACGCTGGGTCACCGTGGCCCTGCGGGTGCCGCCCGAGACTGCAGGCCAGCTCAGTGCGGGCGCCCATCCCCTGCAATTCCGCATCCAGCAGGTGTTGCCCGACGGCGCACCCGGCCGGGTGCTGGTCGAGAAATCGACCTTCGTCATTCCCCGTTGAAGGAGCCCCTCATGGCCTATGCCACCCCCGCTGTTCCTGTTGCTGCCACGGGCGTTGCGCCTGGGGCTGCCCGCGCCGCGTCCTTCACCGAGGCGGCCATGGCCGCACCCAGCGGGCCCTGGTGGCGACATCCGATGATGTGGCTGGTGGTGGGCGGGCCGTCGCTGGTGGTGGTGGCGAGTTTCATCACGCTGACCCTGGCCGTCCGGCATGCCGACCCGGTGGTGGAGCACGGCAATCAGGCCGGCTCGGCGCGGGTGTCGGCGGAGGAGGCCGGCACGGACGAGGGCGCACGCGCCATCGCTGGGGCGCGGGCGGGCCTTGCAGGCGGAACAGACGGAGCCACCCAGCCAGACCCCGCACTCCAGCCAGCCATGCGCGCCCGCAACCACGCCGCCACCGGCGGCAAGGAGCATTGAGATGAACATCGTCATCACACCGGCGGGCGCTTCGTCGGAGAGATATGCTTGCAAAGACACCTGCACGAATCGATGCGGGTGCAGCGGCGATGCCGCCCACGGCGCTCCCACTCGCAGCCTGGTGGACGCGGACATCCTGCGCCGCTTCGACGTGGCCGGCCCGCGCTACACCTCCTATCCCACTGCGGACCGCTTCTCCGACGAGTACAGCGCCGACGGACTGATCCAGGCGCTGCGCGAGCGCGCAATGTCGGCGAGGCACGAGGAGCCGGTCTCGCTGTACGTGCACATTCCGTTCTGCGAATCGGTCTGCTACTACTGCGCCTGCAACAAGGTCATCACCAAGCACCACGACCGCGGCGCCCCTTACCTGGACGCGCTCAAGGCCGAGCTGGCGCTGCTGGCCGAGCATCTGCCGGCCGACACGCCCGCGAGCCAGTTGCACCTGGGCGGCGGCTCCCCGACCTTTCTGTCCGACGACGAGATCGGCCGCCTGATGGACCTGCTGCGCAGCCAGTTCGAGCTGACCGAGGATGCCGAGGTGTCCATCGAGGTGGACCCCCGCACGGTGGATGCCACCCGCCTGGCCGCGCTGCGCCAGATGGGTTTCAACCGTCTGAGCTTCGGCATCCAGGACTTCGACCCGGACGTGCAGCGCGCCGTGCACCGCGAGCAGTCCTACGACAGCGTGGCCGCCCTCATGCAGACCGCGCGGGCGCTGGGATTCCAGTCGATCAACGCCGACCTGATCTACGGTCTGCCCGAGCAGACGTCGGCGTCGTTCGCCCGCACCATCGCGCAGGTGGCCCAACTGCGCCCGGACCGCATCGCCCTGTACGGCTATGCGCACCTGCCGGAGCGCTTCAAGCCGCAGCGGCGCATCGACAGCGAGACCCTGCCCACGGCGGGGGACAAGCTGCAGATGCTGTCCCACGCGCTGAGTGGCTTGCTGGCCGAGGGCTACACCTATATCGGCATGGACCATTTCGCGCTGCCGGAGGACTCGCTGGCCGTGGCCAAGCGGGAAGGGCGGCTGCAGCGCAATTTCCAGGGCTACAGCACCCAGCCGGACCGGGATCTGATCGCCCTGGGCGTGTCCTCCATCTCCCGCATCGGCGCGCACTATTCGCAAAATGCCAAGGACCTCAGCGTCTACGAAGAGGCACTGGCGGCTGGACGCCTGCCCGTGGAACGCGGCCTGACGCTGGACAGCAATGACCTTCGCCGGCGCGACATCATCATGACGTTGATGTGCCAGGGGCGGCTGGACATGCAGCGGTTTGAGCGGGACCACGACCTGTCGTTCGCGCAGGAATATCGGGAGGAGCTGGAACGGCTGGCGCAGTTGCAGGGTGATGGTCTGGTGACGGTGTCCGAGCACCTGATCGAGGTCACGCCGCTGGGCTGGTATTTCGTTCGGGCCGTGGCCATGGTGTTTGACCAGTATTTCCGTCGCCCGCGCGCCGTGCAGCCGGACGCCGCACCTGTGCGCTTCTCGCGCATCCTGTAAGGGCGGAGGTCGCGATGCTGGACGTGGCGCTCATGGGCTCCGCCTTCCTGATGGGGATGGCGGGGAGCGTGCATTGCGTGTCCATGTGTGCGGCGCCCTGCGCGGCGGTGACCGGCGGCCGGGGGACCGCGTCGGCCGCCTTTCACGCGGGGCGTTTGGCCAGTTATTCGCTGGCCGGTGCGGTGGCGGCCTCCAGCATCGGGCTGCTGTGGCAGTGGGAGCAGGCGGCATCCTGGCTGCGTCCGTTGTGGCTGGGACTGCACCTGGCGGTGCTGGCGCTGGGCTTGTGGCTGCTGTGGCGGGGAGAACAGCCGCTGTGGATGCAGCGGCGGTGGGAGCGGGCGCCCTCGGGTGCCGCGGCCGGATCTGCCACAGGACGCTCCACCCTGGCCGGACTGGCCTGGGTGGCCTGGCCCTGCGGCCTGCTGCAATCGGCCTTGCTGGTGGCGGCGCTGGCTACCGGGCCGGTGACCGGGGCGCTGGTGATGGCGGCGTTCGCCCTGGGGTCGTCCCCCGGGCTGTGGGCGGGCCCCTGGTTGCTGCGCCGGCTGGCTCAGGCACGGGCAACGAAGCCCGCGGAGGCCTCGGTCATTCAGTGGTGGGGCCGGGCCCCCGGGCTGGCGGCGGGGCCGGCGCTGGCCTCGGCGGCGTCCACTGGGCTTTCCATCCCGGCGCCGACCGGCGGTTCACCCCCTCAGACCGGCCCGGAGATGGGCCCGCACCTAGGCCCCGACCCAGACCTCGCCACGTCCCCGGACACAGGGGCAGCCGGCCTGCGCTGGGCGACCCGCCTGTCGGGTCTTTTGCTGAGCGCGGCGGCCCTGTGGGCGCTGGGTCATGGGCTGTGGGTCCAGATTCGCGCGTATTGCGGCTAGGGCCTTCCGACATCGCCATCAGCGGGGCCGGCTGCTGTCATAGAATCGGCGCTTCCGGTTAATCACCCCCACCACGCGATTCGCGGAGACGACTCCATGTACCAGCACATCAAGGTGCCCGAGGGCGGGCAGAAGATTACGGTCAACGCCGACTTCTCGCTCAACGTTCCCAACAACCCCATCATCCCGTTCATCGAGGGTGACGGCACCGGTTTTGACATCACCCCCGTGATGATCAAGGTGGTGGACGCAGCCGTGGCCAAGGCCTACGGCGGCGCCAAGAAGATCCACTGGATGGAAATCTACGCCGGTGAGAAGTCGACCAAGGTCTACGGCCCGGACGTCTGGCTGCCGGAAGAGACCCTGAAGGTCCTGAAGGAGTACGTGGTCTCCATCAAGGGCCCGCTGACGACGCCCGTGGGCGGCGGCATCCGTTCGCTGAACGTGGCCCTGCGTCAAGAGCTGGACCTGTACGTCTGCCTGCGCCCGGTGCGCTGGTTCAACGGCGTGCCTTCCCCCGTGAAGGAACCCGAGAAGACCGACATGGTCATCTTCCGTGAGAACTCGGAAGACATCTACGCCGGCATCGAATTCGAAGCCGAGTCGGACAAGGCCAAGAAGCTGATCAAGTTCCTGCAGGAAGAGTTCGGCGTCAAGAAGATCCGTTTCCCGGAAACGTCGGGCATTGGCGTGAAGCCGGTGTCGCGCGAGGGCACGGAGCGTCTGGTGCGCAAGGCCCTGCAATACGCCATCGACAATGACAAGCCCAGCGTGACCATCGTGCACAAGGGCAACATCATGAAGTACACCGAAGGTGGCTTCCGTGACTGGGCCTACGCCCTGGCGCAGAAGGAATTCGGCGCCGAGCTGATCGACGGCGGCCCGTGGTGCAAGTTCAAGAACCCGAAGACCGGCAAGGACATCGTGGTGAAGGACAGCATCGCTGACGCGTTCCTGCAGCAGATCCTGCTGCGCCCCGCCGAGTACTCGGTGGTGGCCACGCTGAACCTGAACGGCGACTACATCTCCGACGCTCTGGCCGCACAGGTCGGCGGCATCGGCATCGCCCCGGGTGCGAACCTGAGCGACTCCGTCGCCATGTTCGAAGCCACCCACGGCACCGCACCGAAGTACGCAGGCAAGGACTACGTGAACCCCGGTTCCGAAATCCTGTCGGCTGAAATGATGCTGCGCCACATGGGCTGGACGGAAGCGGCTGACCTGATCATCTCGTCGATCGAGAAGGCCATTCTGTCGAAGAAGGTCACCTATGACTTCGCCCGCCTGCTGGACGGCGCCACGCAAGTGTCGTGCTCTGGCTTTGGTCAGGTGATGATCGAGAACATGTAATCTCGGTCGGTCGAGATTCGGCCCGGTGATGCCGGGTTGATGCAAGAAACCCCAGTGCGCGAAAGCGGCTGGGGTTTTTTCTTGGGTGTCAGAGTGCGGTGGCGAATGACGATGCCTGTTCAGGCGCGTCCAGCGGTGTGAGCCTTCGGCTGCCTAAAGGGCTTTCAACGATGCGCGCCTACACCTGCCTAGCAGTCGTGCCGGTCTTCGAGGATGGCTTACGTGGTGCTGCGTCTAGGGTGGGTGCCGCACCGAGCCACTCAGGACGGACCTGTGGTGTTCATCCTGTACCCAAACTTCAAGAAGCTCAGCGGACAGACAGATGCGGAAGTGATCAGCCTTGGTGGCAGATGAGGCCCCCGTTTTTTAGCCGAGGTCACAGCCCTCCTCATTCGGTGATGACATTCCAGCCTTCCGTGAAACACTGATGAAATACTCGCATTCATAACAAAGCGAATCCTGTAAGAGCTTTCAGTTGACGGTATCCCCAAATTGATACTGAACGCAGGAAACCCTCAGGCTTAACCCTATCCTCCATCCGTGGGAGTATTGGTAACGAACAAGAGTTGTTAACGTAGCGTTTCCGACATGCGAATGCCGTGACATAAACGTCGTGGCAATTCATGTCCGGGGAGGTGCCATCGGCAGCTGCTTCAACCGCAGGTTGACTCCGCTTCACAACCGAATGGCGAAGTTTCAATTCTTTCTCATACCCAATGCGAAATCTTTCAAAAGAAGAGTTGGATCTCATTATTGGCGGCAACAGTCTGCCCGGTGTCACCATCATTGGATCCCCTACTCCAGACCCTGACTGGCCCCCACCGTTCGATTATCCGGATCCTCCCATCGGAGGAGGCGGTGAAGGCGGCGGTGGTGGCGGCGGAGGCGGAGGCGACGAGCCGGATCCTGATCCCTGCCAGCACACCAGTCCGCCGCCCGCCGTGGTCCCCTCCGGCACGACCCTTGAAGCGGTGCGGGACATCATTGCGGATATCGCCAGCACCATCCGCGGCATGCAGCACTACCAGACCCTGGAATACGGCGCCATCGTCGTGCGCCAGGCTGACGGCACGCTGCGCAGTGGCAACATCTCCATCGGCACGCCCGACCACGTGAATCTCAGCATCGGACTGCTGCCGGGAGAAACCATCGTCGCCTATATCCATTCGCACCCGGTGCGCTACGACGGCGTGGACAACGGAGTTCCGTCCAATGGATCGAATGCCGCGCAGGCCGGTGGAGATACTGGCGAAGCCGCGAAGCTTCTGCAGAATCCACGGACCGATCCGGGTGGCTTGATGTATATCCTGGATGCCAACAATGGTGGCGTCTATGAGTACACGATGAAGGGCGGAGAAAACCGGACAAAGGGTCCCGACATTTCTCGGGACACAACCTGCGGACATTAATGTCTCGGCTTGAATTTGGCGTCTGACGCCACATTTTGGCGGCCGATACGCCCCAGTATCGGCCCCTTTCCCGGAGCGTATATCGCAATGAAATTCCAGTTCTTGCTCGCATTGTCCGCCGCGCTGTCGGCGCCCGTGGCCCAGGCGGCCGATGAAGTCACACGCGTGGAGGTCCGCAGCCTCGACGTCCGCCGTGCCGCCGATATCGTCATGACCTACCAGGTCGTGTGCCAAGACCACGCCTACACCTTCACCGCGCCGATGTCGCCGGTCAACAGGCGGGCGTTGTCGCTGTTTGTGCTGATCCGTGCCGGAGATTCTCGCAACGTCGATCTGTCCGACACGGAGCTCGGGCGCCTGATGCGCGATCCTGCCGGCACCGGAGAACTCGGCTTCGGATGTGGCGACGGCGTGTACGTCCGCTATCAGGGCGCCAGGCTGCCCAAGCCGGGCGGTCCGCTGGAACCCGTCACCGTCCTCTTTCGGCTCGGCAAGGACGGTGGATTTTCCACCGAGCGCCAGTGATTCCTACCGCCGAGGTTTCGGTAACGCAGGTCGCCTCCCCCCCGCCGAACGAGTTGTCGCGGCGACGCAGCGTACGGTTCGATGAACTGATCGATCTGCGGGCGATCCACCGACCTCAAGCGCACCAGTGGTCCAACTTCGCCGAGTGGCGACAGCCTGCGATGCGCGATTACCTCGCGGTCATCCCCGTCAGCGGCTTCGAGTCGCTGGAACATGAGCTGTACCCGTATATGGAAACGATGGATCCGCTGTCCACTCCGAAATTCGGCGTGTCGCTGCTGGAGCAGACGGCTGCCGACCAATGGACGGAACAGCATGGCACTCGCCCGCCCCGAGTGACCGAATGGCTTGCGCTGATCAGGCAGATCCACCCCGAGGCGGTCTGGCGCCGCCAGGACGTCTTCATCGCGGACGCGCGCGGCAGGCCGGTCATCCGCCTGTGCGATGCGGAGACGATGTCCCGGCTCCTTGCGCAGCATGACGCACTACCGGCATCGACCTGCGCCGACCTTTCCTTCGCACTGTACGAGTACGTGCTGATCAACAACCTGCACCCGCTGACGGACGGGAATGGTCGCCTGTCCAGGATGGTGCTCAACCTGCGGCTTCGCGCCCTGTATCGCCATCCGTCGCTCTATCTGCCGATCAAGGAAGCCTGCCTGCACGCTCGGGCCGGCTATGAAATTGCGCTGCGGCAAGTCGAACTCCAAGGTCGCTGGGCCCCCTTCCATGATTTCATGCGCAATCTGTTCGACCTTCTTTTTGCGGCGGGCTACCGCGTTGGAAGCGTCCAATGAGTGCCACCTCGATGCCGCTGCAAAGCGAAGCCTCGGAGTGCGGGCTCGTGTGCCTGGCCGTTGCGGCCAACCGGCTCGGCGCCGGACTCGCGATGGCGGACCTGCGCCGTCAGTTCCCACCCGCAGCGCGCGGAACCTCGCTGCAGCGGCTGATCGAAATCGCTGGCGAGCTCCGACTCCAGGCCCGGGCCATCCGCTGCGAACCCGACGACCTGGCCACGCTCGATACGCCGAGTCTGCTGCACTGGCGGGGCAATCATTTTGTGGTGCTGCTGGGCAGGCGCTTTGGCAAGCTACGGATCTTTGACCCCGCCGTGGGGGAACTTCACCTCACGATCGCCGAGCTCTCACGGGACTTCACTGGCGTGGCGCTGGAACTGCGCACGGACGCCGGCTTCGAGCGCCGCAAGCAACCGTCGCCCCTGTCGATCTTCTCGTTCATTCAGCTGTCGGACGACCTGGTCAAGGGCCTGGGCTATGCCCTGTTTTTTTCCGTGCTGCTGCAGGCCTTCGCCATCATCACGCCGATGTTCTTGCAGGTCTCCGTGGACAGCGCCCTGTCGCAATCGAACGAGGACTTCTATCTGACCGTCGCGCTGGGGTTTGGCGCGCTGTGCGTGCTCAACGTGCTGCTGGAGGGCATCCGGTCCTTCCTCGTCGGGCGAATCTCGCTGCACTTGTCGTGGGGCATGACCCGGCGCCTCTTCCGTCAGATGCTGCGCCTTCCCCTCCCGTGGTTCCAGCGTCGGCGCCTGGCTGACGCGGTCTCGCGCTTCGATTCCATCGCTCACATCCGCCAGTTGGTCTCCGGCGGTTTCGTGTCGTCGATGCTGGACGCGGTGCTGCTGGTGTTCCTGCTCGGCGCCGTGGCCTTCTATTCAATCAAGCTGGCCCTGCTGATGCTGGTCAGCACCCTGATCGTCGTGGCCATCCGCCTGGGCACCGTGGGCAAGTCCATGAGCCTGGGCGCCCAACAGCTACAGGCGGACATTGCCGAACGCGGTTTCCGTATCGAAACGGTGCGGGCGATGCAGTCCATCAAGGCCGCCGGGGCCGAGCTGCAGCGCGAGAGCGTGTGGGCCAGCCGCTTTGCGGCCACCATCATGTCGGCCGAACGGCAGGAGCGATTCAGGATCGTGACCCAGGCCGCAGCCAGTCTGGTCGAAGGACTCTCCGCGGTGGCACTGACCTACATCGGCGTGCAGGAGAGTCGTGCTGGGGTGATGACCATCGGTGCGCTCTATGCGGTGCTGTCCTATCGCCAGCAATTCACCAACCGGACCGGATCGTTGCTGACCTACCTGGTGTCCTGGAGGCAGACCGACCTGCATTCCCATCGCGTGGCGGACATTGCGCTGTCCCCCTCGGAGCAAGCCCTGCATGCAGGCACCGGCCGGGTGGACCGACTCGACGGCAGCTTCGAAACGAAGCATCTGTCGTTCCGCTATTCCCCCGCCGATCCGGTGGTGCTCGACAACATCAGTTTCACGGCCCCTGCCGGAAGCTTCATCGCCATCACCGGCCCGTCCGGGGCGGGCAAGAGCACCTTGCTCAAGATCCTCGCCACCCTGTATCCACCGTCCGCCGGAGAGATCCGCCTCGATGGCGCGGCGCTGTCGACCCTGTCGTTGAACGACGTGCGGGCCCGCATCGGCACGGTGCTCCAGGAAGATGAACTGCTGGCGGGAACGATCGCGGACAACGTGTCGTTCTTCTCGCAGCAGACTGAAGTGGATTGGGTCTGGGAATGCCTTCGCATGGCGCAGATGGATCGGGACGTCCGGGCCCTGCCCATGCAGCTGTCGACGGATGTGGGCGACATGGGGTCGACCTTCTCCGCAGGCCAGCGTCAACGGCTGATCCTCGCCAGGGCGCTCTACAAACGGCCCTCCATCCTGCTGCTGGACGAGGCCACCGCTCATCTGGACCCGGCCAATGAGGCGCGCATTCATGACGTGCTGAAGCAGATGGCGATCACACGGATCGCGGTCGCCCACCGTCCGGAAATGGTCGCCCTCGCCGATCAGGTCTTTCATCTTCAGAACGGGCGGCTGACAGCGGTTCCGCGCGCGGTGCCGACGCCAGCGGCAGCTCCGGCACGCGCGACCGTCCAGGAGCTGCGGGCATGATGGCGGACTTCCCGCGCTTCAGGGACGCGATCGAACGCTGTGGCCCGCAGCAGTCCTCCCCGCATCCGATGACCTTCAGCGAGTTGCGACGCCTCGTCGAACATGACGCGCGACGCAGTGAGTTGCTCATCCGGCTGCTGGCCTTGTGCCGGCACATGGCCGGCGAGATGAGGGTGCCTTGCGCGCTGATCGGCGGCAGCTTCGTCCAACCGCATCGAGCGGTGCCGAAGGACCTGGACTGCGCCCTCTACTACGCGATGCGCGACCCGGCCCGCACCGGACAGGACCGCTTGCGAGCGGCATGGCGGATCGCGGCGGATAGCGGCATCGACGCGCGTTTCATCCCGCTCGACGCGGATCCGCTGGTACTCATCCGCATGACCGCATTCATGACCAGTCTCTATCACGCCCACCGCCCCGGAGCGCGTCCGCCGACGCCCGAGCCCGGGCTCCTTCTGGTGTCCTTCGATGAACACGACTCCTGACTCTCAGCCGCTCCTGCGCCAAGAAGCGTTGGCCGCCGGAGAGAATGGCTTCGGCCGCCCCGTGACGCTGCCCCTGCGAGCCGCACGTCTGACCAGCCTGGCGATCGCGGCCATGCTGCTGCTGGTGGTGGCGGCTCTGCTGTTCGTCTGGTTTCCGAAGATCGAAAGCGCGGAGGGATACCTGCTGCCCAGCGGCGGCTTTACTCGCGTGGTCGCGCCGCGAGACGGCATTGTCACGGAGGTGCGGGTCACGGAGGGCACGGAGGTCCGGGCCGGTGCGGGCATAGCCAATGTCCGCATGGACACGCATTCGTCGCAGGGGACGGCCGCTCTCGGCATCCGACTGGAAGACAGCGAGAAGGCGGTCGATCTGGCGCGCCTGCGCACGTCCGCCGTGCAGTCCACCCATCAGATCCGCATGGCCCAGAACGCAGCGGACCGGCTGGACCTGGAACGTCAGAGCGTCCTGCTGGAGGAGACCATCCGCATTCACGCCGAGCGTCTCGACCGGATGAAGAGCACGCTGGCGGACCAGGAGCGTCTGCAGAAGGAAGGATTCGTGGCCGCTGGCGCGTTGCGAGAGACCGAGCTCCGCGTTCTCGAGATGGCGCAGGCCCTCAATGAGAAGAAACGCGAACGCCAGTCCCTCGTTGCCCGGCTGGAGGGCTTGTCCGTGGAACGCCAGCGCCTGGCGGCGACCAATGAAGTCGAACTGGCGCAGGCCCGGGAATCCCAGCTCGGCGCGGAGAGCCGTCGCAACGAGACGCGGCTGGGTGGCGAGTACGCGCTGGTCGCTTCGGTGGATGGCGCCGTCACCAATGTCGCGATGAGCGTTGGCGATCCTGTCAGCACGGGCCAGCTCGTCGCCGCCATCGTGCCTGCGGGCGTGCCGCTGATTGCGGAGGCTTGGGTGACCTCGGCCGTTGCCTCTCGCATCCGTCCCGGCACCCGCGTCAATGTGAAGATCAATGCCTTCCCGTACCAGACCTTCGGGATCATCAAGGGCGTGATTCGTAGCGTGGGGGCGGTGCCGGCGACGCCGAACGACTTGCCCTTCAACTTCAAGCTGAACGAGCCCAAAATCCGCGTTCGCATCGGACTCGACCGCCAGACCATGAGCCACGGCGGCGAAGTGGTGCGACTGCCGGCCGGCGCGCTGATGAGCGCAGATTTCATCGTGGAGGACCGCCGATTGCTCGACTGGATGTTGGCCCCATTGCGCGCGAGTCCCATGGATGTCAGGCCCGCGGCGCTCGCTACGCCGGCCAGCTGAGTCGCCATGGATGCATGCGATTGGAAGCGACTGTTCGACCGGCTTGACACGGCGAAGGATGTGCAAGCCGCGCTGGCGAGCCTGATTGAGCCGGATCACTGCCCCTGGGTCCAGACCAAGTTCCCGGACGAGGCGCAGGCGGTCATGGAGGCCGTGGCTCGCCGCTTCTCCGTGAACGCAGGCAATGTTCAGATTGTGGGGTCGGGCCGTTTTGGCCGGTCGCTGCTTACGTTGCGTCGGTTTGCTCCCGGCCGCTCTGACCTCGACGTCGCGGTGATTGACGCCGCTGGCTTCGACAAACACGCCGCCGAATGGACGCCCGAAGGCCCGTCGGTCGGCCGCTCCTACCTGGCTGCGGGCATCCTTCGGCCCGACTTGTTCTCGCAGGCCCCCTGGAGTCGCGACTGGCAAGCCTGGACGGAGGCGCTGAGTCAGTTGCATCGGCAGGCGTTTCGCGAGATCACGGTGACGATGTATCGCTCCCTGACCGATCTGCGGGTGAAACAGCAGTACGCGCTTTATCGGCTGGGAATGGCCCGGGCACTGGCTGCGCGACGCGGTGACTGCCCATCGGGACCGGCACACGACGCTCTGCCAGGCGACGCTATGGCACAGGTTGCCGCCACACACCAGGCGCCGCGCGCTGGCTTGCCGGCTGCGGACGCGATCGACATCGTGACGACGCTGCTCGGCGCCGCGCCCCGCCAGGTCCGGCTTGTTGGGGCCTCCATGAGCCCAGGCGCTGCGCGGGTCACCTGCCGGTACGACCTCGCGCCAGCGGTGCTTCCCGGAGCGCACTTCCAGTCATTGCGCGCCATTCGGGACGCTTTTTCCGCCTGTGGGCTGACGCTGCAGCTCATCCCCGACAGCGCGAGCGCCTGGAGCCGCGTCAGCAGCATCGGTGGCGTCCGCACCGCCTGACGCCTGACGTCAAGACTGGCGTGGCACCACCGATGGGCTGGGTGGCCAATCAGGTTGGTGGGCACTCAGTGGGGTCGCCTCAGAAAACGGAAAATAAAGCACGCTAAGCCGGTTGCAGCGGTCGTAACGGCCTGAACTTGCCCGCACCGATCTTGGCGCTGCTGCGCCAGAGGTAGTCGCCAGTCAGATTGATGTGTTCCCAGCCTAGCGGCGACAGGTACAGCAACAAGCCGTCATCGACGGCATGGCCGTTGCCACGCAGCCCGTGTGCAGCCCGCTCCAGGTAGACCGTGTTCCACAGAACGATGGCCGCCGTCACCAAGTTGAGACCACTGGCTCGGTAGCGCTGGTGCTCGAAACTGCGGTCGCGGATTTCACCCAGCCGATTGAAGAACACAGCACGAGCCAGCGCGTTGCGGGCTTCGCCCTTGTTCAGTCCAGCATGCACGCGGCGGCGCAGCTCGACGCATTGCAGCCAGTCCAGGATGAACAGCGTGCGCTCGATACGGCCCAACTCGCGCAGGGCCACGGCCAGGCCGTTCTGGCGTGGATAGCTGCCAAGTTTTCGGAGCATCAGCGAAGCCGTCACGGTGCCCCGTCGGCATTCTTGGTCGAGCTCGGCGCCGAGATCAGCGTCGCATCCACAGCGGTTCCGGAGCGCAGCATCAAACCCTTGTGCTGCAACAGATCGTTGACCACTCGAAGCATGTCCACCGCCAGGTTGTGCTTCTCCAGCAGATGCCGGAACCTCAGGATGGTCGTCTCGTCGGGCAGGCGATCCGCCGCGCCGTCCAGCCAGGCGAACTCCCGGTACAGCGGCACGTCGTGCAGGGCCTCTTCCATCGCGGGATCCGACAGCCCAAACCACTGCTGCAGGTAGTGGATGCGCAGCATGGTCTCGATGCCAAACGGCGGTCTGCCGGTCTTGGCCTTCGGGTAATACGGCTGCACCACCTGGACCAACACGGCCCAGGGCACCACATGCTCCATCTCCTCCAGGAACTCACGCTTACGCGTTAGCTTATGTGCAGGTAGCTCATCACGTACGAGAACAGCAGCGACATGCCGATGATGAACATCAGCATGGTCGACTCCTTCAAGGTCGACGTGAGGATGGGCGCCACGTCCCGCGGCCGCCAGACGTCGTAGACGCCGGCGATCAACGCCAGCACCAGCGCCAGCAGCGCGCCGAGACCAGCCGTCTCCGACGGCGTGCGTTAATCAAGAAGTACGAGCGCCAGCACAGCGTGCGTCGCATGTGCAGAGTGATGCAGGTTCACCCGAGCCCACTCTGCGCTTGGAGGGCCGCACGGTGTCCGCCTCGTTCGTGGGCGCGGACAACGTGTATCGGTGCCCTGAGAACGTCCCTGTTGCCACGGCGACCTTGGCCCCTACGGCTGCAACACCCTGACTGACGTATGCGTGAACGCTTCGACCGGTTCCAGATCGTCCAGGCTCTCCTGCTGGTCCCCCGTCCATCCGTATAGGGTACGCACCGGTGGCCTGTTCCCGCCGCTCCCGCGGTTCTTCCTCCGCGGAGCATTCATGTATTCAACTCTGACCCGAATGGCCAAGGGCTTGCCGAGCACATGGACCTCACGTAGCGCCGCCTCCACACGCTCTACAAAGGCGTCGGTGCGATCCTTGCATCCATTGCAGGGACCATTAGTACCCTTGATGTTGATGGTCAGTTCATCGGCGTGACTGATGCGCGCGAGGTTCTGCCGAATCAGGTAGAACAGATACGTCAGGGTCTTGCCCTCGGCGTCATTCTGGGAGATCCGATATTCAGGGATCGCCTTGTCGAGTGGGAAAGCATTGGGATCCGGCGTAGGGCCCGCACCGACAATCGGCGCCCACCCCAGCAACTGCGTGTCGTCGAGGACCAGATTCCCCGAGACCATAGTGTTGCCCTGAGCAGCAGAGGCTCCCGGAATCGCCTGCATCTGCATCAGGTTGATGAGTCGGATGATTTCCCGAAGGTGCAGGGTGCTGTTCGCCACGTCGCGAGTGGCGGGATCCTCCTGGAGGATCTGTCGATGCAAGCGATAAAGCTGATCGATGTCGCAATCGCGGTATAGGAGGAAGAGTTTGTCGTTGTCGGCCGTATTGTTGGTCTCGCACCCCGCGAACGGCACCCGTTGCACGACCTGCCGAGAAGCCACCACACGAGCGCCATAAGCACCAAAGGTACGATCGATCAATTGGCGTTGCGCCAGCAATCGCGGGCTATTTGCCAGGAGCGGATGCTCCCCGGCGCCCGCCGACCTTGTGGCCTGAGCGGCCTGGCGAGGCAGGCTCGCCACCTTTACGAAGTTGGCCATGATTCCCCATCGAGAGCGTGTCGCAGAGGACCGCATCCTCTCGTGCCGGAGATCACACCACCATCAGCGCAGCGCGGAGATCGGCGTTCGAAATATCCGACGTAGGTCACCTATCGCTCCCACCATCTTCCACACCTCCCGGCCCGCTCGCCGCCTAAGAGCATGGACGCTGACAGCCTGACAGGGCGGCTCGACGCAGACAAGCTGTCGATCAAAGCGACGACCGGTACCCGCAGGCGATAGCAGCTGGCCTTCTGGAGCCTTCGATCCAAGGGCTCCTTACGGCGATCAAGCGTAATGCTCTTTGCTGCCTGCTCGGCCCGCCTGAACGAAGCGCCCGAAAAGTCCCCTGACGCTCGTTCCTAGTGTCATGTCCCGTTAGTTTCTAGCATTAATCCTGCATACCATTGCGGCGTCTTGGAACCGGGATACCGCAATGAGGACAGGCCGACCGAAGGTTGAATAGCTGCTGACTGAAGAGGAGCGCGCGCAGCTTCAGTCGTTTGCTCGCAGCCGCTCGCTGCCTGCTGCGTTGAGCACGCGGGCGTGCATCGTTCTCAGCAGCACAGACGGCGAACTCAACAGCGCCATTGCCGCGCGCCTGAAGCTCACCAAGGCCACCGTGGGTGAGTGGCGCACGCGCTTCATCGAGCGACGCATCCCCGGGATGTATGACGATGTGCGCCCGGGCAAGCCTCGCACGATCCACGATGAGCGTGTGGCGCAGTTGATCAAGACCACGCTGCATACGAAACCGGCCAATGGCTCGACGCACTGGAGCGTGCGCACCGTGGCCGCCGAGACCGGCATCTCCAAGACCAGCGTGCAGCGCTACTTCCAGCTCTTCGGGCTGCAGCCGCATCGCACCGAGAGCTTCAAGCTGTCCAACGACCCTTTCTTCATTGAGAAGCTGCGCGACGTGGTTGGCCTGTACCTGAGCCCTCCGGACAACGCGCTGGTCATCTGCGTGGATGAGAAGAGCCAATGCCAGGCGCTGGAGCGCACGCAGCCGATGCTGCCCATGGGCTTCGGCTACGTCGAGGGCGTCACGCACGACTACAAGCGTCACGGCACAACCACGCTGTTCGCGGCGTTGAACGTGCTCAATGGCGCCGTGCTGGCTGCCTGCAAGCCGCGTCACCGGCATCAGGAGTTCCTGTCCTTCTTGCGCGACATCGACAAGGCGGTGCCTGCCGAGTTGGACATTCACTGCATCTGCGACAACTACGCCACCCACAGCCACCCGAAGGTCAAGGCCTGGTTGGCCACGAGGCCGCGCTGGCACCTGCACTTCATCCCCACCTACAGCTCGTGGCTGAACCAGGTCGAGCGCTTCTTCGCGCTGATCACCGACAAGGCTACCCGCCGCGGTTCGTTCACCAGCGTTAAGCAACTCGTGCAGCGCATTGACCACTTCGCCGCTGGATACAACGCGAACTGCCAGCCGTTCAAGTGGACTGCTACCGCCGACTCGATCCTTGAGAAGCTGCATCGACTTTGCTCACGTATCAGCAGGACAGGACACTAGGCGGCGCTGGATTCTAGACACCCACCACCGCGAAATCGCCAGTGACGCGATAACTCCCCCATCAAGGGGAGAGGCTTCGCCGGTGGGGTGGAATCGGAGCGAGGAGTGGGACGGCTTCCGGAAAGCAGTCGATCTGGGGCGCCGGAGATTCCCCGACGTTGCTGTGAGACAGGACGCTCGCTCATGCGACGCTGCACGGCCCCGGTCTAGAATCAAACCATGACTCTGACGCCGAAAGTCGCGTTCCTTGCATTCGCGATCAGTTTTGGCCTGTGCCACGCGCAGGACATGGACCCGTCGAAATGGAAGCCAGGGCAAGTCCTGTCTGAAACTTCAGAGGACATGGGTTTCGGATTTCGTCTGGTGGAGCGTGAGGTGGTCAATCCGGCGAGCCACTGGGAAGGCATAGGGCATTTCGCCTTTTTCTACTTCCGGGAGCAGCAGCTTTGCCAATGCAGTCGAACTGAAGTCTCCATCTCGCCGTCGGGCAAATACGCGCTGCTAAAGGATGGCCGTTCTGGCAAGTTGCTCTTGTTCAACGCACCGCTGAATCGTTTCACCGAGGTCACGAAGAAGTACGTTGGCAGTCCTGAAAAGTTCGAATGGAGAGAGCAAGACGGCAAGGCCACCATCACCCTCTTTCAGGAGCGCAAACGGGGCAACAAGAAAGCGTCACCCATCACCATTGCGCTGCCTTGACCCCAGTCACACGACGCCACGCTCCTGCAGCGTCCGCAGCATGACCGCGGCACCGCATTGCTTTGAAACGGCAGCGGGGTCAAACACCCCATCGCCCAAGCGACAGCAAGCCTGCCAACGCCGCGACTCTCCGCACGCGGCCAAGCACCGGCTGCTGGCTCGAAACTCGGTTCATGGGGGACCTCGCAATCGCTCAAGCCAGTTTTTAGGCAAGCCACCCTGCGCATCCCCAGTGTTGAGGAAGGATAAAGTGATGCCCAACCATGGACCCGGATATGAACACCACGCAGCCGACGCGCTTGCACGAGCGGCGGATACCGCCCGGTCACTCCCCCCGTCACCCACGCCTGGAGCCACCGTCCAAGGACGTCATCGCGGCACTTCCCCCGTACCGCCAATTGCCGCTGGAGCGAATCCGCGTGGTGCAAAGTCCGGCGGACGAAGCCTTTGCACTCGAGCGGATGGCCGAGGCCGGCATCGTTGGTTTCGACACCGAGACCAAGCCCGTGTTCCAGGCGGGCGAGGCGTCCGATGGACCGCACATCATCCAGCTGGCCACGATGAATGACGCCTTCATCTTCCAGGTCGGGGGGAGCACGCTGCCGGAGGTGCTGCTCGACTGCCTGGAATCTCCCCACCTGCTCAAGGTCGGCTTTGGTCTTCAATCGGACCGCGGTTCCTTGCTGCGCAAGTTCGGCGTCGAGATGCAGAACGTGGTGGATGTGGCGCTGGCATTCCGGGCGCTGGGCTACAAGCAGATGGTGGGTGCCAAGGCGTCGGTGGCCATCGTGCTGGGGGAGCGGCTCAGGAAGTCCAAGAAGGCCACGACGTCGAACTGGAAGAATCGATCGCTGACGCCCGAGCAACTGCAATACGCCGCGGACGACGCACAGGCCGCTTTGGCGGTGTATCTGGCCATGGGCTGTCCGGCGCCCGAGTCCGGCCAGTCGCGGACGGGCCGCGTCCCGCCCGTCAGCACCAGCGCCGCTTGAGGGCACGACTTCCCCCGAGGCCGGTGTCCATTTCTGTCAAATTGTTCTCGCGTTTCTGAATCATTTGGAGACATGTCGCCTGAGTGGATTGTTAAGATCAATCGAAACATCAATCCCAATTTGCACAGGCTATGAAATTAAGCGATATCTCCGTGGCCAAGCGCCTCTACGGCGGCTTTGCAGTCGTGCTGACCTTTATGGTGGTCGTCACCGTCTACGGCATTGCAAAGGTGGGGGTGATCAATGCAGCACTGTCTGCCAACAGTGAAGAGAATGCATCCATTCAGCGTCACGCCATCAATTTCCGGGGCTCGGCCCATGACCGGTCCATCGCGATTCGTGATGTAGTGGCAGCCACCACTCCGGAGGAGCGAAAGCAGGAAGTCGAGGCCATCAGCAAGCTCGCGGCCTTTTACGCTGCCTCGGCAGCCCCCCTGGAACGGCTGATTGCAAGCTCCGCGCATGCAAAGGAGGTGGGGGAGCTGTACGACGGCATCAAGAAGATCGAAGCCGACGCGGTCGCGACCACCAGCGCCATCGTGGCTGCGGTGGAGCGCGGAAACCTGGAAGAGGCCAAAGCCAAGCTGTGGAGCGACGCCAAGCCACAGTACGTGCGCTGGCTGGCATCCATCAACAAGCTCATCGACTATGAAGAGGCGCGGATTCAGGCGGAGAACCGGCGCGCCCATGAGCAAGCCAGCACCTTCCGCAACGCCATGCTGATTTCCTTGTTGCTGGCCCTTGTGGCGGGTGGCCTGCTCGCCTGGATCCTTGCCCGCAGCATCGTCGTGCAACTCGGTGCGGAGCCGGCAGAGTTGGGCGCTGCGGCCCGGCGCGTGGCCGAGGGCGACCTGCAACCGGTGTCAGGGGCGGAACGGGCTGCCGCGGGCAGTGTGCTGGCCTCGCTGGGCTCGATGCAGCAAGGCCTTGCGCGGGTGGTGGGTCAAGTGCGTCAGGCGTCCGAATCCATTGCCACAGGGGCCGCCGAGATCGCAATGGGCAATGGGGATCTGTCGGTCCGCACGGAGCAGCAGGCGTCCAGCCTGGCTCGCACGGCGTCGTCCATGGCGGAGATCAACACGTCCATCCAAGCGAATGCAGAGACCGCCGCACAGGCCACTGAGCTGGCCAGCACCGCCAGTCAGGCCGCCGTGCAGGGGGGCGATGTGGTGGGGCAGGTCATTGCCACCATGGAAGAAATCGCCACCCGGTCCAGGAAGATCTCCGACATCATCGGCGTGATTGATGGCATCGCGTTTCAGACCAATATCCTGGCGCTGAATGCGGCCGTGGAGGCTGCACGGGCCGGGGAGCAAGGTCGCGGCTTTGCCGTGGTGGCGTCCGAGGTTCGGAGTCTGGCGCAACGCAGCGCTGCGGCTGCGAAGGAAATCAAGGTGTTGATCAATGCCAGCGTCGAGAAGGTGGATGCAGGCTCCCGGCTCGTTGGCGAGGCCGGTGAATCCATGGACAACATCGTGACGCAGGTGGCGCGTGTGGCCTCATTGATCGAGGACATCAGCGCAGCCTCACGACGCCAGACGGAGAGCGTGGGCTCGGTCACCGGCGAAGTCGGCGAACTGGATCAGACCACCCAGCAGAACGCCGCGTTGGTGGAGCAGAGTGCGTCCGCCGCAGAGAGCTTGAAGCATCAGGCTGAACAGTTGAAGCAGGTGGTGAACGCTTTCCGGTTGAATTGAGAGGCGTCGCTCGCCTGGGTCCTCCCTGATTCGGTCATTGGATGGTCTGGCCCATACTGCGCCGGCAGAGCACTCTATGCCTGCCATCTTGCAGTCTGTCGCAAGGCAACCGCTGTTGTGGCGGCTCGCCCAGATACTCCGCGCCATTCCAACCCTGAGCCTTGACCGATGCGCCCACTTCAGATTCCCGTCGCCGTTCTCCTTTCGCTGCTGGCCGGTGCCGTCCACGCGGGCCCGCCCGCGACGCCCGCCGCCATGACGGCCTATGCCAACAAGCTGCTGGACGAACAAAACTTCGGACCGGACACCCCGGGGGTAACGGTGCTGGTCGCCCGGGGTGATCAGTTGCTCTACAAGGGCGCCCGTGGCATGGCCAGCATCGAGCTCGGCGTGCCCATGCAGCCGGACCAGTTGCTGCGCATTGGCTCGGTGACGAAGCAGTTTGCCGCCGCGGCGCTGCTCAAGCAGATCGACGAAGGCAAGGCCAAGCTGGACGACCCCTTGTCCCGCTTTCTGCCGGACTACCCCAACGCCAGCAAGATCACCCTGCGCCAGCTGCTCAACCACACCTCCGGCGTGAAGAGCTACACCGGCATTCCGGGCTACATGGGCAATCCGGTGCGGCGTGACTTGAGCACCGACGAGCTCATCAACGAATTCAAGGATCAGCCCGTCGACTTCGCCCCCGGCGAGCGCTGGGCCTACAACAATTCCGGCTATGTGCTGGTCGGGGCCGTGGTGGAGAAGATCTCCGGACAGCCCTGGTACCAGGCGGTCGACGGCTTGCTGCTCAAACCGGCCGGCATCAACAGCATCTCCTACGAGGCGGGTGACAAGCTCTTCAAGGGCCTGGCGCGTGGCTACACCACCAACAGCGCAGGCGCTGTGGCACCCGCCGGTCTCGTCAGCATGACGCAGCCGCACGCGGCCGGCGCCTTGATCGCCAATACGGAAGCGCTGTGGCATTGGAATCAGGCCCTGCACGGCGGCAAGCTGCTGAGCAAGGCCAGCTATGCCGGCATGACCACCCCCGAGGGAGCCGCCAAGGCGTCCCGATATGGCTTCGGCATTTCCAGCGTCACGCTGCGCGACCAGGTGGTGTTGATGCACACCGGCGGCATTCACGGATTCGTGTCGGTGCTGGATTACCTGCCGGCGAGCAAGACCACGGTGGTCATTCTGCGCAACAGCGACACCGGTGGAGGCGCGGACGTCACCCTGGCGCAAAAGCTGGCCGCGTTCGCCATTGGCGAGCCGTTTCCCGATCCCGTCCCTGTCGCAGTGTCGCCAGAGCAGCTCCGCGCGGCCGAAGGCGTCTACGGCAATGGCGAGCAGCAAACCCGCACCCTGCGTGTGACGGAGGGCGTGCTGACCAGTCAGCGGACCGGCGGTGGCGTGTTGCCTCTGGTCCCCGTGGGCACTGATCACTTCGCCTTCAAAGGCTCCGTCAGCGAACTGAAGCTGGAAAGAAACGCGGAGGGCAAGGTCGTGGCCGTGCAGGTCTTCAACAATGGCGACAAACAGGGCGAGCGTTGGGACCGCCGCGGGGACCTGCCGCGTGAAGAGGCCTCCCTGTCATTGACGGCTGCACAGATGGACGAATTGGTCGGCGATTACAGCGCCCCGCAGTTCTCGATCAAGGTCTTTGTCAGCGACAAGGGGCGCTTGATGGGCCAGGCCCCGCGTCAACCGGCGTTTGAGCTTCAGGCGCGCACCCCGCGACGGGTGGAAATTCCGCAGGTCGGCGCTCAATTGGAATTCAGCGGTGAAGCGGGCAAGGCAGCGTCCGTCACGCTGATCCAGGCCGGGCAGAAGCTGGTGATGCAGCGCAATTAAGCGGGTCCACGCAAGGCGAGGGGCAGGGCATTGTCCGGCCAGTTCCTCGCCATCGGTGGGATGGGGACTTCCCCCACCCCCGTCAATCAATAGCCGAGTGCCTGCGCCTTCCCCCAGAAGACCCGATAGGAAAACCACGAATAGGCCGCAATCACCGGCAACTGCAGCATCGCGCCCACCAGCAAAAGGGTGAGCGACTCAGGCGCTGCGGCGGCATCCCACAGCGTCATCCGGTCCGGCACGACATACGGGAAGAGGCTGTAGGACAGGCCAAAGAAGCTCAGCGTCAGCACCACGCCCATCAGCGCGAGCGGCGCCCAGCACAGCTTTCCGAGCACGCGGTGGGAATTGAGCAGGCCGCGCAGGGTCGCCAGGGCCAGCAGTGCCATCAAGGGCAATGGCACCAGCACGATGGCGCCGGGCAATGCCAACCAGCGTTCGCGAATGCTCGGGCTCAGCCAGGGCGAAGCGACCGACAGCGCCACCAGGCCCGCCACCACCAGAGGCCAGGCGCGCTTCGCCCAGGCCACCGCGCGCCGCTGCAGGTCACCTTCCGTCTTGATCAGCAGCCAGGCCGCGCCCAGCAGCGCATAGCAGGCCGGCAGCGAGACCGCCACGAGCGCGGAAAACAGCAGCGCTGCGCCACTGTCCCCAAAGCCGCTCACGTAACGGCCCAGCATCCAGCCCTGCGCCACCGATGCCATGGCCGAGCCACTGCAAAAGGCAATGTCCCAGGCCCGCTTCTGCGAAGGCGCAGACTTCGCCCGGAAATCAAATGCCGCGCCGCGCAGGATCAACCCCAGCAGCATCAGCACCACCGGTCCATACAGGGCAGTGAGCACCACGCCCTGCGCCTTGGGAAAGGCCACCAGCAGCAAGCCGACCGCCAGCACCAGCCAGGTCTCGTTGGCGTCCCAGAAGGGGCCGATGGAGGCGATCATCCGGTCGCGCTCCTGCTCCGTGGCCAGACCGGACAACAGGCCCACGCCCAGGTCATAACCGTCCAGCACCACATAGACCAGGAGCGATACCCCCAGCAGTGCCATGAAGATCAGGGGCAGCCATCCGCCTTCGGCCGGCATTGCGCTCATCATCGTGTTCATACGAAGGTCCGGGAAAAGTTCAGGGGTGCAGCGGGCGCGGGCAGGGCGCCCGGTCCGATCAATTCGGTCTTGTCCGCCGTCTCTGGCGTTTCGGACTTCTCGGCCATCCGCTTGATGGCCACGACATACGCCACCAGCAGCGCCAGATACACCGTCGCATAACCCGCCAGGGAAGCAGCAATCCAGCTGCTGGGGGTGGTGGACGCCAAGGTGTCGGTGCGCAGCACCCCGTACACCACATAGGGCTGGCGACCGATCTCCGTGACATACCAGCCCGCTACGGTGGCCACCCAGCCTGAGAAGCTCATGCCGGACAGAACCCACAGCCATGGCCTGGGCAGGCTTTGCCAGCCCGACCGCCGCAGCGCCCACAGGCCGGCCCAGGCCGCCACCAGCATCAGCATGCCCGCGCCCACCATCACCCGAAAACCGTAGAACAGCGGCTTCACCGGCGGGTGAGCGCCCTGGAACTCATTCAGGCCGCGGATCTCGCCGTCGATATCGTGGGTGAGGATCAGGCTGGCCAGTCGCGGAATGCCGATCTCGAATCTGTTCTCGCGGGCCTGTGCGTCGGGCACTGCAAACAGCAGCAACGGGGCTCCGCGCTCGGTCTGCCATACGCCTTCCATGGCCGCGATCTTGGCGGGCTGATGCTGCAAGGTATTGAGACCATGCATGTCGCCGGCCAGGATCTGCAGCGGAATCAGCACGGAAGCCAATGTCAGCCCCAGGCGCAGCACACTGCGGGTCTCCGGCCTTTGCACGCCTTTGAGCAATTGCCAGGCACTCACGCCACTGAGCAGGAAGGCCACCGTCAGGCCCGACGCTAGCAGCTTGTGCACCAGTCGATAGGGGAAGGACGGATTGAAGACGATGGCCCACCAGTTCGTCGCATGCATCACGCCGTCCCGCATCTCATAGCCCGCGGGCGTTTGCATCCAGGAATTGAGGCTCAGGATCCAGAAGGCACTGAGCGTGGTGCCAAACGCCACGATGGCCGTGGCCGCGAGATGCACGCGCGGGCTCACCCGGTTGCGGCCAAAGAGCATGATGCCGAGGAAGCCCGCTTCCAGGAAGAAGGCCGTGAGCACTTCATAACCCAGCAGCGGCCCGGCGATGTTGCCGGCCCGTTCCATGAAGCCCGGCCAGTTGGTGCCGAACTGGAAACTCATGGTGACGCCGCTCACGACGCCCAGTGCAAAGCTCAGCGCAAAGACCTTGGTCCAGAACTGATAGGCCGCCATCCACCGCGGCTCTGCAGTCCGTCGCCAGCGCCACAGCATGAAGAGCAGCACCCACCCCAATGCAATCGTGATGGTGGGGAACAGGATGTGAAAGGTGATGTTGAGCGCGAACTGCATTCGCGCAAGGATCAGGGGGTCCATGATTCAGTCCGTCACTCAGGCGACTGAATTGTTGGCGCTTCGATTTGTTCGGGGAAGGGACACTTTGTCCTAGGACAAACTGCCCTAGGACAGAGTGTCCAAGGGGCTTTCAAGGACGCGGCAAGGGCCATTCAGCGGCCATTGCCTGGCGCCCGTCAGCAGCCGACGCCGGTGAGGTAAGTCGTCGGCGCATTGCGCCCCGGGCGGGCCTGGGTGGAGAGGACCAAGGCCTGATGGGTGGAATTGGAGCCGTTGAGCGAGAACAAAAAGTCCGGCTTTCCATCGCCATCGAAATCGCCCAGCGCGATGAGTCGCACATCCCATCCATAGCCGCCCAGGTCGTACTCGTAGCGCGCGCCGTCCATCTCCAGGGTGAACTGGGTGCCTTCGCCGTAGGGGCGGCCATCCGGCGTGCGGAAGCCATTCTGAACGGTGAAGGCGTAGGGGAAGTTGCCGAGCTTGAGCTGGAAGCGGTAGCCCAGTTCCGGCACCAGCGTGGTGGTGCCATTTTTGAATCGATGCAGCGGCACCACGCGCGGCTTGAGCGAAAGACCCGGCACGCGGATGTAGGACGTGTAGGGTCCCGATCCCGTCGATGCATCCGCCAAGGGCGTGTCCGTGTCCGCCCCGCCGCGCTGGGCGAGCGCCACCTGGTCGAGGATGGGCTTGAACAGGACCTTGGCCTCGGCGGACGGGATGGGCTTGAGCGTCAAGGTCGCGGCCTGGTCGTCCAGCGTCATCGAGACCCAGCCGTCCATCGGCCAACGGGCGGCGGGCAGGCCGTCAAAAGGGGCCGGGATCAGGTGGGTGCCAACGCCGCCGCGCCACTCGCCGAACTCCAGCATGACGCCAGGGGGCTTGAGCGGCGTGACCTCTGCCGCCTGGGTCGCCACTGTGAGGACGGGCAAGGCCATGCTCATGCCGATCAGGACAGCGCGGGAACGATGACGAAGCTTGTGCATAGGAAACTCAGGCGACGTGCCAGGGTGCGGCAGGGCACATTGTCGCGCCTGCGGAGTCCGGTTGGATGGCTCGTCCTGTAACGATGACGACAGACCATGGGGGGCCGCGATCACGTGAACGCGATCACGCGTCCGCGATGACCGCACTGCTGCCCCGGCCCCGGCTGGTGCTCAAGCAGCCGCCGCGTGAGGCGATGCCGCCCCCAGCCGCTCATACGCCTGCAGCACCACCTCCGACCCATAGATCCGCTCCAGTCGCCGCACGGTGAAATGCCCGCGGCTCATGTCCTGGAAGTGGCTCACGAACAGGAAGTTGATGGTGCCGCCCGCCACCGCCCCGATCACCGGCACGGCCTGCGCGGCCAGCTTCTCGGTGACCTGCACCTGGAACCGCGCCGCGATGGCGGCGATCACGCGCACCAGCACGGGCGCTCCTTCGCCTGCGACGGCGTTGGCCACCAGGTAGTCCGCCGCCTCGCTCAGCAGCTTGGCCATGCTCGAGCGCAGCGCCAGGTAGCCGGATTCGCCCGCGTCGTCCTTGTCCGTCGGCCCGCCCATGCCAAACACCTTCAGGCATTCGAGCTTGACCTCGGCACTGTGGATGTCTTCCCCATTGGCGCGGGCGATGTCGGCAATGGAGCGGAAGATCACCCCCGTGGACACCGGCAGTTCCACCGGCAAGGCCGCCAGTCCGAAGAACCCACCCGCCGCGCCACTCACGGTGGCCAGCATCTTGTGCAGGCGCGGAGAGTCCAGGGCAGGGGTCTTGTCCATGGTGCCCAGGGCGCCCGCCAGCGTCACCTTCAGCGCCTTTTCCGTGGCCGTCGCCACGATGGCTTTGGCGGACTTCGGCAATCCGGCCAAGGCGTATTCAATCGGGCGCCCCAGCAGGTGGGACGTGCGCGCCATGAAGCCCGGGTTCTCCAGAAGCGCGTGGGCTTGCTGCAGTTCTTGAAGATGCTGGGGGGAGAGCGTCATGGCGGGGTCCTGCGTCTGAAGAGCGAGCGTTGCACCGAGGCAATCCGCTCGCCCGATCACGGTAACAGACGTAGCGTCGTCCGGGAAAACCCGTCCCGTTTTCGCTCGCCCGGATACGCCCGATTCAGCCCGTTGCAAAGCCACACGCCTGTGAAACCCCTCTCGTCTGAAAGCGGTTTCAAAATCCGCCATTCTTGTCTAGGATGACCAGCGCTGGAGAAGCCGCCCGGGGCTCGCCGTCGCAGAACGTCAGCCTCTGGCGCCGATCGGTGCCCTCCCGCACCCACCGACCTTTCTTGGAGACAACCATGGGACTTCAGACACCTCGCTTCCCCTCGTCGGCGCTGCTGCGCTCGGCCTCACTGGGGCTGCTTGTGGCGGCCAGTGCGCAGGCTGGCGCCAGTGTGACCAATCCGACCATCGGCCGCCTGTTGTGGTCCGATGAATTCAACGGCAGTTCGCTCAACACCAGCATCTGGCGCACCTACGACGGCAATGGCTGCCAGATCAATCTGTGCGGCTACGGCAATGCGGAGCTGGAGTACTACAGCCCCAACAACCTCTCCATTGCGGATGTGCCTTTCGAGCCCGGCACGCGGGCCCTGGCCATTCGCGCCCAGCGCCAGACGGTGGGCAGCAACCAGTTCACTTCCGGCAAGGTGGACACCTACGGCAAGGTGCAGATCCAGTACGGGATGATCGAGGTGCGCATGGCCTCGCCGTCCGTGGCCACCGGGCTGTGGCCGGCCGCCTGGCTGCTGGGCACCAGCCCGCAAACGTGGCCGCGCAATGGCGAGATCGACATGATGGAGCAGGGCCACCGCGCATCCGCATGGTCCGCGGCGGGGGCTCCGTCTCCGGACTATTACGTCGGCGCCAACGTGATCACCTGGGCCCAGGCGGCCTGCGTGCCGGGCAATGAATCCTGCGCGGCGTCCACGGCCTGGCAGACCAAGAACTGGTACAAGCCGCAGGCCTCGCTGGCGAATCGCTTCGTCAAATACCGCCTGTACTGGACCGAAAGCCAGATGCGCTTCACAGTGGTCGACAACGATGGCGAGCACGACATGTACAACGCGCCGCTGCCGGTGACGTCCACGTCCCTGCAGGCCCCGTTCTACATGCTGCTGAACCTGGCCGTGGGCGGCAACTTCACCGATGCGGCCAACCCGTCGCAGGTCACGGCCCAGCTGCCCGCCACGATGTATGTGGACTATGTGCGGGTCTATCAACTGGACGGCAAGGGCGAAGTGAAGCTGGGCAGCCAGATCACGCCGGAGGTGGGCAAGTTCGGTGTGTTCACCGACAATACCACGGTCAACAATAAGCTGGTGGCCGGCACCTCGTCCGACATCTTCCTGTGGAACACCGCTTCGTCCGGCGCGGGCAACATCGCCCCGTTTGAAGGCAGCAATGTGATCGCCTGGAGCTACAACGCGCCGGGGCAATGGTTCGGCGGCGGCATCCAGTCCCGTCAGATCCGCGACCTGAGCAATTTCCGCAATGGCACGGTCAAGTTCCGCATCAAGATTCCGGCGGATGTGTCCTTCAACATCGGCATTGGCGACACCTACACCAACCAGTCGTGGGTGAACTTCCCGGCGGGCACCACCACCTTCGGCCTGGTGCGCAATGGGGATTGGGGCACGGCGACGATTCCGGTCTCGACGCTGATCGGCCCGAAGATTGCGCTGCAATCGGTCGCGGACATCTTCATGATCTCCAGCGATGCGAATCGGCTGCCCACGTCCCAGTTCCAGTTCGCCATCGATGATGTGGTGTGGGACTCCGGCACCAGCACCCAGGAGCCGCCGACCCAGCCCGCACCTGCCGGCATCAGCCAGCCGACCGCGACCTCGGTGAAGTTCAGCGAGCCGACTGGCACCTGGGCGGATGTGCACTACACCGTCAATGGCGGCGGCCAGCTCAATGTCCGCATGTCCAAGGAAGGCAGCGGCAATGCCTACACGGTGAGCGGACTGAAGAAGGGCGACGTGGTGCGCTACAACTTCACCTACTGGGACCCCAGCCGCAACGCCGCCTATGACACGGCGCAGCAGAGCTACACGCTGAAGTGAGCCGCGCCCTCAGGGCCGCACGGTCCTGATCGCTGCACGCGCTGAGCCCTACGGCGCCCGTCTTGACGGGCGCTTTTTCATGGGCGGGTCAGACCCGTTCGCCGTTGTCGTAGTGGAAGTGTTCCTGCGCGGCGGTGGTGAAACTGCCGATGAAGTCGGGCTCCTGGCGCTTGAGGGCCAGCTTGTCGCGGGACAGGCCGGTGCAGCCCGCTGCTTCGGCCCAGTCGAAGCAGCCCTGGTCCAGGGGATAGGCGGTGAGCGTGCCCGTGAGGCGGTGCTGGCGGATCCAGGTTTCGGCCCGGTCGACCGCGCTGAAGATGCCGCCCGGGAAGGGGCCGCGGCGCCCGGTGAACACCCAGACCGTGGAAGAAGGGAGCATGGCAGTAGCAGGCGTTGAAGGGAGGAGGAGGGGCGCCGAGGGTCCCCGGCGTACACCCTCAGCGTACTGTGTCAGACAAGGCCGATGGCCGCCGACGGACCCGGCCGCATTGTGGCCCCGCCCGGGGCAAAGTGGCGTCACCGGGCCCGAAGCTTGCCAAACGAGGGCAGTTCCCTCACGAGGCACCCATGAATCCATCGTCCGTCGCCCCACCCACAGACAAGGTCAGCACAGGCGTCCCCGGCCTTGACGACGTGCTGCGCGGCGGTCTTCCGGCCGGCCATCTGTACCTGCTGGAGGGTGCCTCGGGCGCTGGCAAGACGACGCTGGGCCTGCAATTCCTGCTGGAAGGACGGCGGCAAGAGGAACGGGTGCTCTGGTGCACCCTGGCGGAGACCGAGTCCCAATTGCTCGCCACCGCCCGCTCCCATGACTGGGACCTGAGCGGCATCGACGTCATCAACCTCGCCGATTCCGACGGCCCGGACGACGCCGACTATTCGTTTTTCTCCCCCAGCGATGTGGAGCTGAACGACGTCGTCGGCCGCATCCTGTCCGTCACTCAGAACCTTCGCCCGACCCGGGTGGTGTTCGACCCTTTCTCCGACGTGAAGCTGCTGGCCCGGGACCCGCTGCGTTTCCGGCGCCAGTTGCTCAAGCTGCGCGAGCATTTCTCGGAGCTGGGCGCCACGGTGCTGTTGATCCAGGAGGCCGGCATCGATTCGACCTCGGACACCGCCGGCGAGGGCGTGGTGCACGGCATCATCACGCTCTACCAGCATGCGCCCGACTACGGCAAGCAGCGCCGCCGCCTGCAGGTGCACAAGATGCGCGGCGTGCCGGTGCGGGAGGGCTTTCACGACATCTCGATCGAAACCGGTGGGGTGGTCGTTTATCCCCGCCTGGTGGCCAATGAGCATGACACGCCGGTCACCGCGGGCCTGGCCAGCAGCGGCTGCGAGGACCTGGACGCCATGATGGGCGGCGGCCTGGACCTGGGGTCCAGCCTGCTGGCGACCGGGCCGTCGGGCATCGGCAAAAGCACGCTGTGCATGCAGTTCATGAACGAGTCGGCCCGGCAGGGCGGTCACGTGGCGGCTTTCCTCTTTGACGAGACCCGCCGCGCCTTCCTCGCCCGTGCCGATGCGCTGGGCATGCCCACCCGCGCTCTGATCGACCAGGGCCGGGTGTCGCTGCGCCAGATCGACCCGGCGGAGTTCTCGCCCGGCGAGTTTGCGCACCTGATCCGCCGCAAGGTGGAGGAAGAGGGCGCCCGGATGGTCGTGATCGACTCGCTCAACGGCTACCTCACCGCCATGCCGGACGAGAAGCATCTGGCCATGCACATGCACGAGCTGCTGAGTTATCTGTCCAACCGCGGCGTGGCCACGCTGCTGACGCTGAACCAGCAGGGCATCGTTGGTGAATCGGCGACGCCGCTGGACGTGACCTACCTGGCTGACGCCGCCATCCTGATGCGCTACTTCGAGACCGATGCACAAATCCGCCGGGCCCTGTCGGTGGTCAAGCGCCGCATGGGCCCGCATGAAGCCACGATCCGGGAGATGCACATCGCATTGCCGGGCGTGCGGCTGGGGCAGCAGCTCATCGGTTATCGCGGCGTGCTCTCCGGCCTGCCGGAAGCGCGTGGCAAGGGTCCCGGGGTGGACGGCCAGACGGACAGCGTGACGGGGCCCGCATGACCCAGGACCGATTGCATCCCTTGACCGTCCCCTCGCGCGACCCCACGCGGGACGATGCCGATGTGCTGATCCTGGCGGCCCCGCGGGACGCGGAACTGACGGTGCGTGCGCTGGCATCGGCGGGCTATCGCTGCCGGGCCTGCGCCTCGGAAGACGCGCTGCTGGAGGCGCTGTCGCCGGTGTCGGGCTCGCTGCTGATCGCCGAGGAGCGGCTGACCCGAGGGCTGCTCGGCCGGCTGGCCGCGCGCATCCATGAGCAGCCGGCCTGGTCGGACCTGCCGGTGTTGATCGTGGCCAACCATGGCACCGACCGGCTGCCTTTGAAGGCGGTGGCGGCGCTGGGCAATGTGTCGATGATCCAGCGCCCGATGACACGCGACGCGCTGCTCTCCACCGTGGCCTCGGCCTTGCGCGCCCGCCATCGGCAACTGGAAGTGCGGGACCTGCTGGAGCAGCAACGCGAGCAGAGTGAGCGCAAGGACCAGTTCCTGGCCATGCTGGCCCATGAGCTGCGCAATCCGCTCACGCCCATCCGCTACGCCGCCCATTTGCTGCAGCGACCGGGCCTGCCCAGCGACCGGCAGAGCCACCTGGCCGAGCTGGTGGACCGCCAGGTGGGCCACATGGGCCGCATCATCGACCAGTTGCTGGACGTCTCCCGCCTGACGCGTGGCCTGATCCATCTGGAGAAGACGCGGGTGGACCTGTGTGCCCTGACGCAGGACACCTTGGCGGCGCACGCCATCTCGGCACAGGCGAAGGAGATCCTGATCAGTTGCGACTGCACCTGCTCCGTCTGGGTGGAGGGCGATGAAACCCGTCTGCGCCAGGTGCTGGACAACCTGATCGACAACGCCATCAAGTTCTCGCCGCCCGGGCAGGGCATCCAGGTGCGCATCGATGCCAACGCGGGCCGGGTGCTCTGGCAGGTCCAGGATCACGGGGATGGCATCGAGCCCAAGCTGCTGCCGCAGCTGTTCGACGCATTTGTGCAGGCGGACCGGTCGCTGGAGCGTTCCCGGGGCGGTCTGGGCCTGGGGCTGGCGCTGGTCAAGGGCCTGGTGACCATGCATGGCGGCAGGGTGTGGGTCCACTCGGACGGACCGGGCCGCGGCAGTGAATTCACGGTGGAGCTGCCCGCCGAACATGCACTGGACGGGCCGCGGGATCTGAGCGCCGGCGGCGAGGCGGATGCGGTGAACGGTGAGATCCTGATCGCGGAGGACAACGTGGATGCCGCGGAGGCCTTGCGCATGATTCTGGAAGGCCACGGCTACCGCGTCACCGTGGTGCACAGCGGCCCGGATGCCATCCAGGCCCTGCGCGAATCCCGCCCGCAGGTGCTGATTTGCGACATCGGCCTGCCGGGGATCAGTGGGTATGACGTCGCCCGCGCGGCGTCGTCCGTCCATCGCCCGGAGGTGATGATCGCCGTGACGGGCTACGGCTCGGCGGAGGATCGGGCGAATGCGCTGGCGGCGGGCTTTGACGCCCACCTGGCCAAGCCGGTGGCTGTGCCGCAGTTGCTCAAGGAGGTGGCGGGGGCGCTCTCAGCCGGGGACAACCCCTCTGGAGCTGATTCGGACGGGCATTCGTGACCCGGCCGCACCCCTGCCATTGAAGAAGCGCGGCACCGGTGAAACCGTCGGCCGCGCCGTGGGCGAAGTGTGTGAGGTGTGCGAGGAGCGGACCGGTTCTTTGGCCGCTCCCCGCGGGCACCATGCCGACACAATGCCGGCAGCGCAGGGGGCCCGCGCTCAGGCGGCTGCGGCTGGCTGCTGCTGCTGCGCCAGCGAGGCTTCCGCCAGCAGGCCCACGTCCACCAGCTCACCCTCCTGGTGGCGGATGTTCTGGGCCATCAGCCCCTTGGGGCCGTTGACCAGCTCGTAGCTCACGCGGCTGCCCTGCTTCAGCGTGCGAAAGCCTTCCATCTGGATTGCCGAGAAGTGCGCAAACACATCCCCCCCGCCTTGATCCGGCTCAATGAAGCCAAACCCTTTGGCATCGCTGAACCACTTTACCGTGCCTGTAGCCATCTTTTTTCTCTCCATCCCGGTGTCTTGTCGCACCCGAGCGGATTCTCAAATCCGCGTCAAGTCAGTGTCAATTCAGGAACTCCCCGGGGTCGCCTTCGCTGAAGATGCCAAACTAGGGCTATTCCGGAGGACTTGATCATCCGGCGGGTCACCTGAAAACTGACCTGAAGCTGATCAATTTCTCGCTTGCTTGAAACCCGGGAACCCGTCCGCATGTAGGGAAGTCCCGCTGTTTATAGAATCGGTTCATGCCTTTGTTCGTCCACAACTCCACACCAGCGGGACCGCCGGGCACGCCACCGGGCCAAGATGAGGACGGCGGTGCGTCTACGACGCTGGAGCGTGTTGCTCAGAAGACGGAGCCTCCGCGCCTGTACCAGGTGCTGATGCTCAACGATGACTTCACGCCGATGGAATTCGTAGTGATGGTCTTGCAGGAATATTTCCGCCACGATCTGGATACGGCCACCCAGATCATGTTGAAGATCCATCATGAAGGTCGCGGTGTCTGCGGTGTTTTCACCAAGGATGTCGCAGCCACCAAGGTCGAAATGGTCCTGGCCGCCGCCCGGCGAGCCGGTCATCCTTTGCAGTGCATTATGGAGGCCGCATGATTGCGCAAGAGCTTGAAGTCAGCCTGCACATGGCGTTTGTGGAAGCGCGTCAGCAGCGCCACGAGTTCATCACCGTGGAACACCTGTTGATGGCGTTGCTCGACAACCCGTCCGCGGCTGAGGTGTTGCGCGCCTGCGCAGCCAATATCGAGGACCTGCGCAAGTCGCTGGCCCAGTTCATCAAGGAAAACACGCCCACCGTGGGCGGCACCGATGAGGTGGACACCCAGCCGACGCTGGGCTTCCAGCGCGTGATCCAGCGCGCCATCATGCATGTGCAGTCCACCGGCAACGGCAAGAAGGAAGTCACCGGCGCCAACGTGCTGGTGGCCATCTTCGGCGAGAAGGACTCCCACGCGGTCTACTACCTGCACCAGCAGGGCGTCACCCGCCTGGACGTGGTGAACTACATCGCGCACGGCATCAAGAAGAGCGAGCCGCCCGAACCTCCCAAGGGTCCGGAAGGCTCGGGCAATGAGTCCGAGCGTGAAGAAGGCGACGCCCAGGGCGGCAGCGGCAAGGGCTCCCCGCTGGAGCAGTTCACCCAGAACCTGAACCAGCAGGCCCGGGACGGCAAGATCGACCCGCTGATCGGCCGCGAGCTGGAGGTCGAGCGCGTGGTGCAGGTGCTGTGCCGTCGCCGCAAGAACAACCCGCTGCTGGTGGGCGAAGCCGGTGTGGGCAAGACCGCCATCGCGGAAGGCCTGGCCTGGCGCATCACCGAAGGCCAGGTGCCGGACGTGCTGGCCGAAGCCGTGGTCTATTCGCTGGACATGGGCGCGCTGCTGGCGGGCACCAAGTACCGCGGCGACTTCGAACAGCGCCTCAAGGCGGTGATCAAGCAGCTCAAGGACCAGCCGGGCGCCATCCTGTTCATCGACGAGATCCACACCCTGATCGGGGCGGGCGCTGCGTCGGGCGGCACGCTGGACGCCAGCAACCTGCTCAAGCCGGCGCTGTCGTCGGGCCAGCTCAAGTGCATCGGCGCCACCACCTTCAGCGAATACCGCGGCATCTTCGAAAAGGATGCGGCCCTGTCGCGTCGTTTCCAGAAGATCGACGTGGTGGAGCCGTCGGTGGAGCAGACGGTGGAGATCCTGAAGGGTCTGAAGTCGCGCTTTGAAGAGCACCACAGCGTGAAGTACGCGCTGGGCGCCCTGCAGGCGGCGGCGGAGCTGTCGGCCAAGTACATCAATGACCGTCATCTGCCGGACAAGGCCATCGACGTCATCGACGAAGCCGGTGCGGCTCAGCGCGTGCTGCCCAAGAGCAAGCAGAAAAAGACCATCACCCGTGCGGAGGTGGAAGACATCGTCGCCAAGATCGCGCGCATTCCGCCGGCCTCGGTGTCGTCGGACGACCGCGGCAAGCTCAAGAGCCTGGACCGGGACCTCAAGAGCGTGGTGTTCGGACAGGATCCGGCCATCGATGCCCTGGCGGCCGCCATCAAGATGGCGCGCTCGGGCCTGGGCAAGCCGGACAAGCCGATCGGCTCCTTCCTCTTCACCGGCCCGACCGGTGTGGGCAAAACCGAAGTGGCCAAGCAGCTCGCCTACATCCTGGGCATCGAGCTGATCCGCTTCGACATGTCCGAGTACATGGAGCGCCATGCGGTGAGCCGTCTGATCGGCGCGCCTCCGGGCTACGTGGGCTTTGACCAGGGCGGTCTGCTGACCGAAGCCGTCACCAAGAAGCCGCACGCCGTGCTGCTGCTGGACGAAATCGAGAAGGCGCATCCGGATGTCTTCAACGTGCTGCTGCAGGTCATGGACCACGGCACGCTGACCGACAACAACGGCCGCAAGGCCGACTTCCGCAACGTGATCATCATCATGACCACCAACGCGGGGGCGGAAGCGCTGCAGAAGGCCACCATCGGCTTCACGACCAAGCGCGAGCAGGGCGACGAAATGGGCGACATCAAGCGCCTGTTCACGCCGGAGTTCCGCAACCGTCTGGATGCGATCGTGCACTTCCGCTCGCTGGACGAGGACATCATCCTGCGGGTGGTGGACAAGTTCCTGCTGCAACTGGAGAGCCAACTGCAGGAGAAGAAGGTGGAAGTCACCTTCAGCGATGCGCTGCGCAAGCATCTGGCGGCCAAGGGCTTCGATCCGCAGATGGGCGCGCGGCCGATGCAGCGCCTCATCCAGGACACGATCCGTCGTGCACTGGCGGACGAGCTGCTGTTCGGCAAGCTGGTCGATGGCGGACGTCTGAATGTGGACGTGGACGACAAGGGCGAGGTCCAACTGGACATCACCCCGACCAAGAAGGACAACAAGCCCAAGGCGGAGCCGGCCACGGCCGACTGACGTCAAGGACGGGGGCGGGCCCAGGGCCTGCCTCTGGTTTGATTGCCTGCCTGGTCAAAGGGCCCGCTTCATCAGCGGGCCCTTTGTTTTTTCGGGGGGTCTTACGCCGAGGGTTACCCAGAAAGTTCGCTAAGCCCTTGTCGTGAAAAGAAAAAACGGCGCCGACACCCTGTACAGGGTCGGCGCCGTTATCGTATTTTTCTATGAGGCAGCGGGCCACCGCCCGCGTCGTGACGGTTCAATTCTCACAAGGCCCGAATGGTTCGGGTCGATTCAGAGGAAGCCGTTATGAAAGCAAGCATCGACCAACTGGTCCAAACCGTCCGAGCCGAGCTGGCGAGCGTCGAAAGCCGCAGCCTGGTCGTGCAAGTGAGAGAGGCAATCGGCGCAGGCCCTATGGTCGCCGCGGCGCAGGCCCGCGATGCCATTTGGCATTTCGCAGAGGACCCCCTCGTTTCCGACGAGATACGGCGGTATGCGGCGGAACAGCACGCCGCCCTTCCTCGGTTCTGACTGCACAGCGGCCAAGCGACCGGGGCAATTACAGCCATTTATAGCGGACTATAGTCAGTGGCCGCTAACAATTAGCAGCACGCTGCGCCTCCGAAGACGCGGAACTTGAAGAAGTTGCTCAACAGCGGGCGCCTGGAAGCCTAGAGGTCAATCAGGGCGGCCTACGGCCCTCCGGACGCGCTCTTCGCCATCGCGAATGAGCTCCATGACTCTTTCGTAGGTCAGAGAGACCTCGCGCCGCCACCCCGGCGCGTGCACCCGCTCAAGGTGCCGGCGCAATGCATCAGAAAGCGCGATTGCGTCGTTCCTCGGCCACCATGCTGAAAGCGCATCCGCGAGGCCAGAAAGGGAGTCCAGGTCCGTGCCGTACTGGAAGATTAGGTTGGCCTGCAGACGTAGGTGCTTGTCGAACGTTGCAAAGAGATAGCGGGTCTGTCCTTCTTCGCCTTCTGCGTTCACCTTGGCGGTGAAGTCACTTAGCTGCGTCAGGTCCCATGCTGCGTTTCTCACGCCGCGAATAGCAGCTTCACGGTCGGTCGAATGCCTATTCTTGAATACGTCCTTCTTGGGCGGGGAATTCGGAGCCAAGAACACCATGGCTAGCAATGCGCCTGGGGCCCCAAAAGTGAAATCGCTCACCATCCAGTCCATCAGCTCCTTAACGCGCTGCAGCGGCGTCAAGGGCTTGGCCTCAAGTTCAAGGATTCGGAGTGCAATGACGTAGTTGCGGTTCCAGCGTCTCAAAGGACGGGAAAGGTCGCCATCCGGCGGGCCTGGGAGGTCTACTGGACGAAGGCGCAATGTCGGGCTGCGCCCAAGGGCCACATCAAGCGTCTCCTGCGCATGCGCAGAGTCCGCGAGCCTAAATAGCCGCAGTTCGTTTAGAGCTACGTCATTGCCTTCCCGATGGGCCAACTCGTGGAAGGCAGCACCAGGCTCAATTTCAATGTCGTGGCATTGGCAAAGTCCGAGGAGCGCCGCGGCTAGGCGCCGCTGTTCGTTGCCTACAACCGTTTCACCGGCTGCTAGTTGCGCCATGCGAGAGACGACGTTCCGGTCAGGCAGCAGCACCATCTGCACGCCATGTGCATGTTCGTAGCACAGGGCCGCTGTTGACAGGAGACCCATCTCGGGAGGGAGGTAGCCGGGAATGCAAATCCCGGCATCCGTTAGTTGCTGCCCCACGACCTCCAGGTCGTCGACGGGGAATCCTTCAGGCAGACGGAGCCAGGTCGTGTGCAGTTCGCTTGACTCAAACGCCATTCGTCGAGTCCTTCTTGATGACGCGTGCTGGCTGGCGGTTACGGCGGGCGCTTTGATAGCGAAGCTTCCAGCATGGACCGTCACGAGTCAATGTCTCATAGGTCCACTTAAATGACAGCGCGCAAAGTGTCGGCTCCTCAGTGTCTGCAATCGCGGAGAGCTGCAGAACCCCGCCGCCGGCGACGGGCTGGAGATGGAATCCCTGAAGTGCCGCATCCGTTACTAAGAACATCTCGCCGGGCGCCACGAGACCAGCATAGACAATGGTGTCTCGGTAGTGACCGACATAGGCCCTGTCATTGCCAAATCCGCCTCGCATTGAAAGGCGCTCGCTCTCCTCGAGCGCTCGAGTGTTCGAGAGCTTGCGCAAGTCCCCTAGCCAGGTCGGGTCTGTAACACGTGGGACGAGCAGAACCGCCGTCTCGCCATCGGCAAGCTGTTGCTTGAACTCGTCAAGGACGCGAACGAACTGTGCGCGGGTGCTAGCCAGCTTGACCTGAGGGCCGAGTTGCTTGACGACTTGCGCAACTGCTGTGGAGCGCATTCGGGCCACGACATGGCGAGCGAGGAGCTCCACTTCGTTAGAAGACTTGGCCGCTAGCCGCGGCAATGTGAGCCTACCTTTCGGGTAACCGGTGATACGCCAATGGGCCTGTAAAGCGGCTGCGACAGGCACATCCTGCTGCTCGACAAGTTCTGGGCCAAAGGGATAGCCAGCAGCCTCAAGGGCCAAGACGGCGCTCACCTCGGAAGCTAGCGCCTGACAGGCCGCGTCGCTAACCTCCGCTTTAACGAGGTCTTCCTTCTGGACTTGCTGAAGTTGACTGCGAATCTCGCCGAGAACCGTCTTGACCCTATCGACAGTTACGGCGAAGTTGCCATTGCCGGGCAGCACTTGCTGCCACAACGCAGTGAACGCACCTTCAAACTGGTCGTCAAGCGCGGACTGCAGGAGGTGCAGCACATGGTCCAACTCTCGGCGGCGGTCATTGGCCTCAATCCATTGCTTAAACACCGACTCGAGCTCAGGCGCGACGGCCTCCCAGCCTGCCTCGGCCAGCACACATAGGCAGAAGGCCTGACCATCACGGACGTCTTCCAAGCTATCGGCCGAACGAAGGGAAATCAGTCTTCCCGGGACCTGACCTCTCCAGCTGTCCTTTGCAACTCGCTTCACCACACTATCTAGGCGGGCACGGTATCCTGACTGATAGCTGCCATCCAGGACGTACTGGCGCACGAGGCCAAGGAGAAAGTCTTGCGGACCCTCATATGGACGCTCCCTTTCTCCCCCATCACTTTCGTTTGAGAGCTGCCCGAGGAGCACGGCACGAAGTGCGGTCGCCGCTCTTGCGACCTGAGCCGCATCCTGCTGCCGCGCTTCATGGCCGAGAGTAGCTGCGAGGGCCGAGCAACAATCTCGCCAGAAGTTCGTTAACGCGACAGCCCAAGCTTCGTTCGCAAGCGCTGTGTCATCGCCGTACCCGCGAAGAAGCGCTGCCTTTACCTCCACCCAAGGCCGAAGAGTTGTTTGAATCGTCAGCTGCCAAGGTTCGGCAATGTAGGCGTCATTTCGGTCGTCGAGTACGAACTCCAATTGCCGCCGCCAGCGCAGCAGACTGTCGAGCATTCGCAGCAGTCCTTGTGCTTCTGTTCCACGTACGGCGTGAGCGGTCAACGCGACCGAGCCGATGGCATGCTGGGTCAGTAGCGTCAGCGGCTCAACTTCCTTCCCCCACTCAAGCCATTCCTCTTCGAACGGAACGATTGCTTCGTTCTTCAAAGACTCCCAGGAGCCCAGAACATCGGCCAGCAGCCCTTGATAGCGTGACGCAACCGGCTCGGGCAGTGACGTTACGTCGTGTGCCATCGTGGAGTGGAAGGTCGCTCGATACAGCGCCAGGCGTTCATCGCCCCACTCCAGTACGCGATAGACGAAGTGCTGCTGTCGCCGTAGGAAGAGCTCGCGGACTCGAAGATTGCGGGTTTCTCGGTCCCTACGGAACAGCCGCTTAGGAGTTGCCGCGGCGGACTGCGCGAAATGCGGGTCAGCATGGGCGACTGCCAGCGCGCTGGTAAGGATGTCGTCGATGACCTGAACCCAGTGGTCCAGACTCGACCCTCCGAAATAGCTAGTCCGACTGGACGTCAGCACCTGGTTGTCTACAGCGCCGTTGTCATCGATGCAAAACGACGCTTCCAGTAGGTCGTCGAACAGCTCCAGTAGCGCCAGAAGTTGCTCATCAAAATCCCGGGTACTTACGTTGGAGATTGCTGAGACTATGTCGGCACGAGCTTCCTCAAGGCAGTCCATGACCGTAAGGTCGTGGTCGTAGAAATCGACCGAACGATAGCTAACGGCTCTGCGAATGAGCCAGCATTCAAACCAGTTCAGAGCCGTTGGGCCAGTTGTCCCCGCTAGCGCATCACCAAAGGCGAGCTGCTCAGGTTCAGGAAGCGCGTTGAGGACGAACATTGGACCGTCGCGCCGGTATAGCCGGGCCTTAACGCCCGCGACAGGACTCCCCTTGAGCGCGCGTCTCCGCCAGCTGCGGTAAGCCAATTCGATGAGGCCATACCGCACGTTTGTGACAAGCCGCCGCCCCTTAAAGCTGCACTTCAGCGCGTAGTCGAGCCGTTGCATCGACACAGGGCTGGAAGTGAATGCCGGGTTCTTTCCGGTGACGGCTTCCATCAAATCGTCACCGACCATGAGGCGGTGCTTTATGGGCGACTGGGCAAGAACGTGTGCAGCATTGCGTCGCCACTCGCTGGGCCAAGCGATGCTTACTGCGTAGGCGTTTCTGGCACGACGCCGTCCTTCCGGAGTTGCGAAGTCGAACGTGCGCACAAGAAACATGGCCGTCAAGCCAACATTCAGAGCAAGCCAAACGGCCCCTGCAATCAACCATCCGAAAGCGGTCCAAGGAGACACAGCTCCGACGAGAGCAAGGTGAACGGTCAAGCCCAGCACGAGCATCAGGCTCGAGATGCCGGTTACCTTGGCTCCGCTTCGGACCAAGTAGGACTGCAGAGTCGCCTTTGTAGCTTGCTGGCGCTGGAGAAATATCGTTGCGAAGCTAAATACCAAGGGGTACACGACAGCGACGATGGCCACCTGAGTACCGAGCAGGGCTCCGAACAACGTATCTACTGAGAATTTGTCTGCATCCCGAGGGCCGAAGTTGAACAAGCCCGGGTACGGCGGTGGAAACCAATGCAGGCCCACCGAGACGACACCGAAGGCTAGGAGCAGCAAGAGCGCGGCATGAACAGGCCGCCGTCCCGCAGCGAGGAAGAGCGTGCTGAGGCTGCCCGGGGAAAACTTGCGCCGCGATGGATTGGTCTTCTGCCAGTTGCGCCACTCTCTTTCGACGCCATTCTTTAACGAAGATGCCACCGGAACTCCCCCTCTACGGAACTGCCATTAGTTGCGTGCTGAGCGCATTTTTCGCTTGGTTAGCTTAGGCACACCAAGTATTTCCCGCCGGATGCAGGAGCAAGCGGCTGGCATCGGCGCCTATTGCCGAAGGAAGTCTGCTGACTTCCAGCCGGTGTCGTTGGGCCGCTTGACCTCAAGAACCTTCCACGCGTTGTTCGAGGTGTCGCCGCGCATGGCGCGGGCCAGCTGCGACATCGAGCTGTACGTTTCACCCTCCCACACGATGCGCCCGCCAGCGACGGTCGCGACCTTCCATTCGCCGAAGTACTTCGTCCGGACTTCAGTGCCATCCGGCAGGAATAGCGCATCCCACTGGACGCCGGCCTTAGCCCGCGGCAGCGCATCGACATCTTCTGCCGTGCGGTCCACGAAATCCCACGCGACGTCAGCGAGCAGCGTGGCCACGCCACGAGGCTGGCGCCGCGCCAACTCGGCGTACAGGTCGAGCGGAATCGGCACGCACACGAAATCGTCGAGAGAAGGCGTAGTCATGGCAGCTCCTTAGACAGTGAAAACTATTGTAGTTCTTCGTAGCACTATTGCAAGCATTCAGCTTCCGTCACGACTTACAGCGCAACTCTTTGGGCACTATCGTTTCAAAAAACTCCTTATGTGACAACAGCTTGCATTCATTACTGTACAACCGTACAGTAGTCTCCGAACAAGCACTCGGAGCACCAATTGCAGGCTGTCGCCACCGCCAATGACCAGCGCCACCTCGCCATCCTGAGGACGCACTGGAAGGCCCACAAGAGCTTCCCGAGCCTCGCCAACCTGGCGGGCCAACTCGGCATGAGCTCGACCGGCTCAGTCTTCGAGATGGTCGCCCGGCTGGAAGACGCGGGCTACCTGACGCGTCGAGACGGTCGAGTAGCTCCTGGCCGGCGATTCTTCGCCTACCCCGTGCTCGGCACCGTCCGCGCCGGCGGGCCGCAACCCGCCAGCGATGAAGAACTCGACTTCCTGTCTGTCGAGGAGCTGCTCATCCGCGAGCCCAACAAGACAGCGATGTGCCATGTGCGCGGCGACTCGATGCGCGATGCCGGCCTGCTGGATGGCGACGTCGTCATCGTCGAAACCCAATCCATCGTCGAGCCCGGCGACATCGTCGTTGCTGCGGTCGACGGGCAGTTGACCGTCAAGTACCTGCGCCGGGACGGTGGGTCGTATTTCCTCGAGCCGGCCAATCCGAGCTACGAGCCCATCTACCCGCAGTCGTCGCTGGACATCGTCGGCCTGGTGACTGGGTCCGTCCGGACCATCAAGAAGCAGCGGAGGTGACCCACTGAACACCTCTCGCCCGAGCGGCTAGCCCGCACCCCGTTGCATTCCGCGAAAGCGTGCCGCGAGCGCGCCTGGCGGAGCTTTGCCTGAACCGATTGCTGCCTCAAGAGGCGCAAGGAGCACCCATGTCGATTTTCATCCCACCCACCACGGCCGAGCAGCCCGATGCCGTGCTGACCAGCTGGCGCGCATTTGAAGTTGAAGTGCCAGGTCTTGCTGGTCCGACCATTCACATCGCCGGATACATCGGCGCGGAAGGCTGCGGCCGTGTGACGTCACCCATCGAAGAGCTTGATGCCGCCAATCGCAGCGTCGTCACGTCCAGCGGCAGGGTCTATCAATTGCGCGGCGCACCGGGCCTCAACGGCGACGCCGAATACGTGTGGGCGAAGTGGCAGCGCCTCTGGAAGACGACGGTGCTGGCGGACGCCACAGCGGACCTGCTGCGCCAGTTCGACGGCGCAAGGCCACCGCAGGAGCGCCGGCATGTGTGAACCCTGGTCCTTTGAGGATGGGCCTATCGTGGCCGAGCGCATCAAGCGCGAATACGCCGCAGCCCTGCTTAGCGCGCTGCCCGATGTCGCAAGCGCGGCAGGCTGTCCAGAGCCGGTTGTCGAAGGCTACAAGTCCATCGCAACCGTGATGCTGCGCTCCGCGCGCAGATGCCAGGCGGTTGCCGACCCTCGGCTCATCACCTCGCGTACTCACTTGGCCAGAGAAGCAGGGGCTGCGCGGTCGCTCTTCGATGCCGTTCGCTTGCACCTGATTGCGCGGCAGCTCAACGCGTTGAGCCTGCAGGACAACTGGCTGCCTGACCTTGAGCTCGTGCTGATTGCCGAGCAGCAGGTGGAGGCGTTCCTGGAAGACATCGAGCTGCCGCTTCCAAGCAATGAAGGGGGGAGGCCGCCGTGAACCTTGAACGAAGTCCAAAGCAGTGCCGAGGTGAGCCGCTGGTCCGCCAGCATTTGGGACCTAATCGCTCGCTTGATAGCGATGGCGCTCTACCGGAAGGAGGAGCTGCCGCTCATGCCCGCGGGCCCCGCCGACAAAGGTGCATACGCCCGCAGCCTGTGCGCCGTCGTCGAGCATTGGTCGGACGGCGAGGAGACACGCCGCGCTCGCGTCGGTACCGCTCAGCTCACCATGGGACCTCGGCCATGCGACTACGTTTGCGAGCTGTGGGATGACCTGACGGGAACGCGCAAGTCCGTGCAGTTCAGGCATGCGCCGGAGGTGCTGCAGCATTGGGACTTGCTGGTGCGCGCGGTGTGCTGGGCCGACCACAACCAGCCGGCTCTGCCTGCACGTCCGCCATTGCGCCTGCCTCCTGTGTTCGAGGAAGGCGGGAAAGAGTGCATCAGCCTTGGCAAGCTCTGCGTCCAAGCTCACGGCGGGTTCCGAAATTGGTTGGCCCGCCAAGGCATTGAGCCGCGGTTCCCTGGGGGTACGGGCAGTGGCATCGTGCCGGCCCAACTCTTTGCCGACTTCGTGGAGCGCGCCCTGTGATTGCCGGCGGCATCGAAATCAGCAGTGCGCCTCCAAGAGCGGCGCCGCCTCGACGCACGAAGGCTCGCCGCAGCCCTTCCGCTGGCGCTCGTTATTTCTCGTCCAAGCGAGCCATCGACGAGGGGTACCTGGTGACCATCTGCCGATGGGACCCGGCTCGGGTGCGCCGCGAGTTCGCCCGTATCCGCTGGGGTAGCCATCTCTGCATGCCGTGTCCGCATTGCGGGACGCTCGACGAGCATCGGTGGTACGAGGAGCGCGGGGTCTGGCGCTGTCTCAACGGTGCATGCCGCAAGTACTTCGGGGTGACAACCGGGACCCTGTTCGATGCACATCAGCGAGACCTGCGCAACATCTACATCGAGACCTTCCTGTGGTCCTGCGGCGCTGCCGGTATCCCGGCGCTCACAGTCCGAGCCATGGTCGGCACGGTCAGCTACAACACGTCGTTCTCGACCATCCAGAAGGTGCGCGAAGGACTCGCGCGCGGGCACAACGCAGGATTGATTGCGGGCGTTGTGGAGATTGACGGGGCGCACGCCTCCGGCCATGACGCGGCGGGCAAGCGCGGACGGCCGTTGGCGCAACAGCGGCCCAAGGGGCAAGCGGAGATGGACGCGCAAGCCCAATCGGTGATGGATGCGTTCAACCGCAAGCAAGACCAGAAGCGGCTCACACCGGCACAGCGCCGGGCATTGAAGGCTGAGAACGAAGAGCTGAGGCGCGACGGTCTGGTCCGAGACCCCAACACCGGCGCCATCCTGCCGCACAACCGGCGGATGGTGATGACGCTGCGCCGCCGCACAGGTAACCCTGGTGACGGCTCGGTCTGGACCAAGGTCGGCGTTGGCATGGCGGAGACGCCCGAGGTGGCCGAGTACCTGGCACATCGCCACGTGCTGATGCCGGAATCCATCCTTGCGACCGACCTGGGCGTTGCGTTCTCGAAGCTGGGCAAGAAGTTCCGACTACATACGACGGTCAACCACAGCGAAACCCTGGTAGGACCGAATGGCGAGCACGTGAACATGGCCGAGAGCTTCACGGCACGCCAGGACCGCGCCGAGGCCGGCATCTACCTCAACATCGAGCCGAAGTACTTGCACGAGTACGCGTGCGAGACGGCCTTCCGAGAGGACCATCGCCGAGTGAGCCCGCGGTTGAAGACCGAGAAGCTGCTGTTCTGGGCGCTCAACGTCGGCAAGTCGCAGTACTGGCGCAACTACACAGCCGGTGAGAACAGGCAGTTCGAAGAACTCGTGCCCAAGCGTCGGGCAGTGGGTGCGAGCAGCGGGCCGAGGAAGCGCGTGCCTGGCCAGGAGATGGAGATTCGGCCTCCAAGGTAGTCGCGACAGCCGCAATTACGGAAGTGCTCCGTAACGCGCCGTAATGGTGAGGTGTCTACTCGTGCCACTGCGTGGGTACGTGGCCCTGTGCGCTCAGCAACTGCCACGCTGCTGTTTCAAGGTCGTACAAAGCGTCCTCGGTTAGCAGCAGCGAAATGCCGTTTCCTTCCTACAGGAACGGGCCCGACAAGTTGAACAGTTCGTTCCAGTCCACCGCAAGCTGAACGTCATGACCGTTCAAGTGAACTGTAATGGTCACGCCGGCCTGCTGAGTGACCGGGTCGACAAACGCATGCACGGTGGCAGTTCGACCGGAACCGATGCCGACAGGTGCGCTGTTCAGGCTAGCGTTCATTCGAGAAGCATCCTTTCGGCATGTAGCCGACTGAGTGAAATTGGTCACGTGTAGGTAGCAGCTTTGCCCGCTGACCTACTTGGCTACGGTGACACTCGGAGTTAGGGAGGATTGAGATGCACGACCAAGCAACGCTCGTCAAAGGGAGCGGGCGCGTTGGAGCGCCAGGGACTGAGGTGACGATTGAGGCTGTTGAAGCGGTCTACACGTCCAGCAGCGCGGCGAACGCCGCAGAAACGTTTTGCTGTGCAGGCTGCGGGGTGAGCGTCATCGCAGTCATTACGGACCAGACCAAGATAGGCCGAAAGAAGAGTCCGACGTCTTATTTCAGAGCGACGCCGGTCTCCCACAAGCCGTCTTGTCGGCCACCGACAGCAGTTAGCAAACCAACCACGGCTTCCCGGCCCGGGACAAAGCCTGCCAGCCCAACCAAGGCATCTCTTCCAACGGCTTGGGATGACTCACCGGACACAACCACCGGGCCTGCAACGAAGGGTGGTGCTGGGTCGACGTCAGGGGCCGGCCCTGGCGCACGTTCAGGAACCTCTATGTCGGGAGCTGGCACAAGTCGCAGCAAGTCAAAGCGAGTAGAGCGCTTCGCTGCTGAATGGAAAACGATGCCTCCAGCTACGCGAGCCGCGACAGAACTACTTGCAGGGTGGAATGCAGGCGGGACCTACGACTCCGCATTCTTCGACCTATCAGCGTTCCTCCTAGCCGGAGCGTCGCCAACCAGAACTGCGATTTATCGTGGAACCATTGCAAACGTCAGGAAGGGCACGAGCGGCTACATCTTGACTCTCGTAGAGAAGCACAAGGACGGACGTGAACTACGTGTCTGGGTCCAAAACTTCGTCAGCACCTCCGGCCCTGCGGGCGTCCGGTTGTGGAACCGCCTTACAGCTGGTTCCGTGCTCCCAGGTGCTGAAGTGTTTGCGCTGGGTGAGTTCCTTATCAACCACCGACCAACGGTTGCTTGGTATTCGCTGCCCATCACGACTGGAAATCACGTCTGGGTTCCATAAATCGCTGATGGGCGACCTAGCGCGATGGAACCCACCGCCATCGCGCCGGCTCATGCCCATCGAGCGCCTCGACTTCCAGCCGCTCGACTTCACCCCGCTGCGCCATGACCCGAAGCGGGTTGCGCACAGAGGTCTTCTTCCATGCTTCCCTGACCTCCGGCGAATGGAAGTCGAGCTCGAACTTCAAGGTGAGGTGCCAGGCCACTTCGACGGTGCTGACCGACTCGGGATACGCGGCTTGCAGGAATGCTTTGATGGCCTCGTTCCTGGCCCCGCGCGGGCCGTACCTGTGCCGCCAGGCGCGGACGGGCTCAATGGCGGTAGGGTTCAGGTTCGGGTTGTAGGCGCGAATCAGCTTGTCGCACGCTTCTCGCTCGCTGCCGGCCTTGGCAAGTCGCTGCTCCACCTCTGCCTTGATGGTCTCAAGGCGCTGGACGTAAGCGTCAGCTCGGGCTCGGGTCTCGACCAGGCCCTTGAGAAAACTGGGAATGCGGACCATCGTCTCGTGTGTCATGGGTCATCCTGTTGGTTGACCTCCACTTCGACGCCCAGCGAGCCCGCCCGGGCCTGAAAGCTGGTCAGCGTGAGGGGCGCTGCATGCGCCAGACGCCACCGGCCCAATCGACTGGGGAGACCCGAGTTCGGCATTGCCTCGACTTCTCCGCGCTCTCGGAGTTCACCGAGCCGGCGCCGAACGCAGCCGTCTTGCCACCGCGACCTATGGTTCTTGGTCGCGAACTGGAAGTTGAACGTCGCAACCAGGAAGTCGCCAATCTCGCTAGTCGAGGCGCCCAGGGGACCCACCATGTGCAAGAACGCTCTCATCGCGCCCATGAACTCGCCTCGCTTGCCATGCTGGCCAATCCAACCTCGCTTCGCAGTGATGGAGTGCGGGTCAAATTCCGCATGGAAGGCTTCAATAAGCGTGTCGCAGGAATTGCGCTGCTCAAGCGCACGCCGCAGCTCATCCTGGATTTCTCCAAGGACGACGCTGAGGCGTTGAACATGGCCATCGGCACGGGCTCGGTTGTCGATGAGCGTCTTCAGGTACGAAGGAACTCGGCGGGTTTCGAAGGTAAGGTTTGGAGCGACCATACCGGGGTACAGCGACCCCAAACACCTCTCCGAGCCGCCTCAATGGCCGCTGTTACAAGTCTGGGTAATCCTCGGCGTAACACCCTTTTCGGGAGTGACCGGGTGGCGACGCTCAACGCTGTTCCGCCTTCGGTCCCCCTTCATGCAAGGGCCAAGACCGTGGACAACCGCTCGGCCTCTGATGCTCACGCCACCTTCGGGAAGTCCAGCTCGGTGTCGTTCACCCGGTTCACCAGGTTGGTGAAGCCGATCATCGATACCGTCAGCAAGGCCTCGATGACCTGCTGCTCGGTGTAGCCGGCGTCGATCACGGCCTGCAGCACCTCAGCCGGCACCGTGCCGCGAGTGGTCTGCACGATGCGCACGAAATGCAGCAGCGCATCGAGCTTGGCCTGACCGGTGGCCGCGCCGGCACGGATCTGCGGCAGCGCTTCCGGCGACAGACCGACCATGCGGCCCACCATCGTGTGGGCGGCGACGCAATAGTCACAGCCGTTGATCTCGCTGACAGCCAGGCGGATGGCCTCCACCTCCTGCCGGCTCAGCGCTCCCTTCGACAGCGCGGCATCGGCGCCGAGCAGCGTGGAGAGCGACTGGGGGCTGTAGCCGCCGATGGTCGCGTAGGCATTGGGCACCTTGCCAACGGCCTTCTTGACCTGCGCGAACAGGGCTGAGGCGTCGCTGGAGAGTTGGTCCTGGGGAATGAGGGGGATGCGGGACATGATGTGAACTCCGGGTTGGGACCGCTGCGCTCCTTGCACTGCGGATGGGAGAACTTTAGGCCGCTCAGTTGAAATGATCTGCATCCTATAATCGCAACATCATGCTCCTACGTCTCATCCTGCTGGCGCGGCCTCCGACCATGCAGCCAAGTTCCCGTGCGGCTTCGGAAAGCCCGCGAGGGCCACAGGAAGCAGGGGATTGCTCATGGACGTGCTGAGCCAATGGCTGGCCTTGATGCCGGTGAGCGGTCGGGTGGAGACGCGCTGCCATTTCGGCGCGCCCTGGCGCATCGCCCCCGGACCGGCGGCGCAGTTGGAAATCCCGTTCCACGTGCTGCTGGAAGGCACGGCGGTGCTGGAAGTGCCAGGTCGTGCACCCGTGGCCTTGCAGCCCGGCGATGTGGTGCTGCTCCCGCATGGCGACGCCCATCGCCTCCATGACGGCAGCGGGCAGCCGCCGCAAGGCGCCATGGAGCGGGCCTCCACCGTGCTCACTGTGGCGGAGAACCTGGGCGATGGCCCTGTGGCCGACCTGCTGTGCGGGCGGTTCCTGCTCAGCGCCCAGTCCGGGCCGATGGTCCATCAGTTCCTGCCAACGAGCCTGGTGGTGAGCAGCCACAGGGCCAGGCGCCAGTCCAACGAGACGGACAAGGCGGCCGACACGGCCAACACCGAAGGCACCGACGACACCGACGACACCGACGACACCGACGACGCGGCAACCCGCCAGCGGCTCGCGCAACTCATCGGCTTGATGCGCCTGGAAGCGCAGGAGGAAGGGCCGGGCAGCGAGGCGGTGATCGGCCATCTGTGCGGCGCGCTGTTCTCCCTGGCGCTGCGACGCGCCAGCCGGCAGCAGGGCGGTGATGGCGGTGAGGGCGAGGGTGCGAAGACCCTGCTGGCGCTTGCGCATCGCACCAGCCTTCAGCCGGCGCTCATGGCCATGTTCAGCCAGCCTCAAAGACCCTGGACCTTGCCCGAGCTGGCGGCGCTGTGCCACATGTCCCGCGCGACGCTGATCCGGCATTTCGAGACCGCCACCGGCCACTCCCCGGCGGAGTTGCTGCTGCAAATCCGCATGGCGCGGGCCATGCAGCGGCTGCTGCAGTCTGAGCGCTCAGCAGCGGCGATTGCCGAGGAAGTGGGGTACCAGTCCGAGGCGGCTTTCCAGCGCGCCTTCAAGCGGCATCTGGGCATCACGCCTGCCAAGTTCCGCGCCGCCCAGGGACGGTAGCCGGGGAAGGAGGCGCCGCCCCGGCTTCGAGCCGTCTCAGCTCGCGGCAGGGTCCTGACGGAAGAAGCCCTTGAGGATGCGGTAGAGCTGCGGCTGTTCTTCCAGCAACTCACGAGGGGCCACGAAGAAGGCCTCCACCGCCACCGCGAAGAACTCTTCGAGGGCGTCGGCGCCGTACGGGTCGATCACGGTGGCGTAGCCCGCGTCCACCTGCTGGCAGAACCACTGCCATTCGGCTTCCAGCGTCCGGCTCCAGTCTTCAAGCGCCTCCCGCGAGGCCAGCGCCGGTGCGCCGTTGAGGACGCCGTCCCGCATGTCGATCACATGCGCGAATTCGTGGATCACCACGCTGTAGACCGGATCGAATCCTTCCACCCGGTCATGGGCCTCGGGCGAAATTTCGCTCCAGGCCAGCACCAGCGGACCGCCGGCCATGGCTTCGCCGGAGAAGGTCTCCTCGTAGGCGTGCACCACGCCGTCCTCGTCCATCTCCTCACGCGGCACGACCACCTGGCCTTCATGCATGACGATGCCCACGAAGCTGTCATACCAGTCCAGCCCCAGCTTGAGGACGGGCAGGCAGGCCTGGGCCGCCACGAAGACGGCGATCTCGTCGGTCACTTCGAAGCCGCCCGCGCCATGGAATTCTTTGGACGCAAGAAACAGCGAGCACAGGCGGCGCAGTTCCGCCAGGTCTTCGGCCGAGCGGTGGCCAATGAAGGGATACCGGAGCAGCGTCAGTTGCCAGAGCGCATCCGGAATGGCGTGACGTGCCAACAGGCGTTGCTCTCGATACTGGCGCCAGCGCTGGAGGAGAGGGCTGAGCATGTCGGCGGGGCAGAGCTGAGAGGCGGTACGGGTGGTGGTGCGGTGGATGGCGAGCGGGGTAGGGCGCGGCGATCTCGGCGGAGCCACCCAACGCTTAATGCCGCAGTCGGTCCCGCACGGCTTCGGTCCGCATCGGCGCATCCCGGCGCAGGCCGGTGGCATCCAGGATCAGCACGTCACCGCGCTGCGCGTGGTCGAAGTCCCAGTCGGACAGCACCACGCGGCGCAGCCCGTTGCCCAGGTCGTGGTCGGCGGGGCGATGGGTGTGGCCGTGGATCAGCACGTCGCAGCCGGCCGCCTTGAGCCAGTCCCGGCAGGCCTGCGGGTCGACATCGGCCCACTGCATCGGATCCTGCTGGTTCGCCTTGCTGCGCCCGCGCAGATACCGGGCCAGGGCCCGCCGGGCCGACAGTGGCAGCGCCAGCAGCAGCGCCTTCACCCAGGGGCGACGCACCACGGCGCGCGCACGCTGGTAGCCCACGTCGTCCACACAGAGCAGGTCGCCATGGCTGAGCAGCCAGCGCCGTCCAAAGGCCTCCAGCCGCGTCGGGTCGTCCAGCACGGTCAGCCCGGCGTCATAGGCCATGGCCGGGCCCAGCATGAAGTCCCGGTTGCCATGCATGAAGAAGAGTCGGGTGCGGCGGGCCGCATCCCGCAGCAGGCTCATGCACTGCTGCTCGAAACTGTCCGGCACCCAGCGGACATCGTCACCAATCCAGGCTTCGAAGATGTCGCCCAGCAGGAACACCGCGTCGGCCGGTGTGGCCGCCAGGTGCTCGCGCAGCCGCTCCACCGTGCGGGGGAGGGCGGGCGACAGGTGCAGGTCCGACAGCACATCCACCCGCCGCCAGAGCGGCTCGGCGCGCAGGGTCGCCAGAGGACCCGGCAGCGGGAAGGATGCGGCGTTCACTCGAGGACGACGGCCTTTTCGATGACCACGGCGTCCACCGGGACGTTCTCATGGAAACCGGCGTTGCTGGTCTTGACCTTCTCGATCTTGTCCACCACGTCGGTGCCGGCGATGACCTTGCCGAACACGGCATAGCCCCAGCCCGACGGGCTTTCGCTCTTGAAGTTCAGGAAGTCGTTGTCCACGGTGTTGATGAAGAACTGGGCGCTGGCCGAGTGCGGCGCGTTGGTGCGTGCCATCGCCAGGGTGTACTTGTTGTTCTTCAGGCCGTTGTTGGCTTCGTTCTGGATCGGCGCGTCGGTGGGCTTTTGCTTCATGCCAGCTTCGAACCCGCCGCCCTGGACCATGAAGCCCTTGATGACGCGGTGGAAGATGGTGCCGTCGTAGTGGCCCTTGTTGACGTAGGCAATGAAGTTGGCGACGGTGGCCGGGGCCTTGTCGTCGTCCAGTTCCACGGTGATCACGCCGTGGTTGGTTTGCAGTTCGACTTTCTTGCTCATGGTTTGTTCTCCACGGTGGCTTTGTTGATGAGGATGGGGGTGGTGGGCAGATTCTGGAACATCATGTTCTTCGGGGACGTTGGCGTGGCGCGGATCTTGTCCACCACTTCCATCCCTTCGATGACGTAGCCAAAGACGGCATAACCGCGGCCGTCCGGCGCGTAGCCGGGGTCCAGGCCGGGGTTGTCCACCACATTGATGAAGAACTGCGACGTGGCCGAGTTCGGATCGTTGGTGCGGGCCATGGCCACGCTGCCGCGGATGTTGAGCAGGCCGTTGCCGGCCTCCAGCGGAATCGGCGCCTTCGTGGGCTTTTGCGACAGCTGCGGCGTGTAGCCGCCGGTCTGCACCATGAAGCCGTCGATGACGCGGTGGAAGATGACGCCGTTGTAGTGGCCCGACTTCACATAGGCCAGAAAGTTGGCGACGCTCTTGGGCGCCTTCTCCGGCTCCAGCTGGATGCGGATGTCGCCCAGCGTGGTGCTCAGCTTCACGACCTGGGCCTGGGCCAGCGAGGCGGCCAGGCTCAGCGCGGTGGCGGCCAGCGCCATCAGCAGTTTGGTGGTCCTCATGGGGATGCTTGTGAGTGCGGGTGGGGTGGAAGGAAGCCGGACGGACGCCCCGGTTAGGGCCGGTTGCGCTGAGCGGCGGGAAGGTCAGTGCGGATCTGGCAAGGGCAGGCGACGGGCCTGGACACCCGGCAGACCGCGGCCAAGTGCTGGATCAAGAGGTCGGATCAGGACGCTGGCCGCTTGCCGTTGTTCAGGTCGGACACCCGCTGGAGCTTGAGCCGCAGGGCCGAATCATCGCCCAGCGCCTGCTTCAGCGCACGCTCATAAGCCTGCTGGGCCAGGCGCATCAGCACATCGCCGAGGTTCTCCTGCGCCTGCGCATGGTCGGGTTGCAGCTCCAGCGCGCGCATCAACTGCTGACGGGCGGCTTCGTATTCGCCGCGGGCGGCGTGGATGACGGCCAGGTTGTTGTACGGGTCCGCCAGGTCGGGGTATTCCTCGATCAGGGCGGTGAAGATGACGCGTGCGCGTTCGAGCTGGCGCTGCTCCATCAGCATGGTGCCGAGCGCAAAGCGCAGCCGCGGGTCGTCCGGCGTGGCCTTGAGGCCGTCTTCGGCGGCCTTGATGGCCAGGTCGCGTTTGCCGGCGGCCCACAGGGCCTGGGCGTCCTCCAGGGCCGCAGCATGCACGGCCGTCGAGGAGAGCAGGGCCAGTGCGATGCAGCAGCTGTGGAACAGGGCGTGGAACTTGGGCATGGGCGGATGGCGATGGTCAAGGCCGTGGTGTCGGGGGGGAGGGGGCTGCGCGCGGACCCGCAAAGGGTCTGCCCGGAGCTCCCGAACCAGCGGGCCGCTATACTGACGGTCATTCTAGAGCGAGCTGTCGTCTCTCGCCCGACCAATGCCCTTGTTATGCCCTATCGCCGCACCGGCCCGTCCCGCTGACGGCGCCAGCGGCTCCAGCATCACGTCTTTCCTTCCGGCCCCAGCGCCGGTCTGACCCGGTTGTGGCCGGGGCGGGAAGTCGTCCGGGCGTGTGTCCGGGCGGGCGGTTGGCGCGCCGGACACACCAGTGGCCCATCCATGTCCTCCTTGCGCATTTTCAATACGCTGACCCGTCAGCCTGAACCGTTCCAACCGATTGATCCGGGCCACGTCCGCATGTATGTCTGCGGCATCACCGTTTACGACCTGTGCCACATGGGTCATGCGCGGATGAACATCGCCTTTGACGTCGTCTACCGCTGGCTCAAGGCCAGTGGCTACAACACGACCTACGTCCGCAACATCACCGACATCGACGACAAGATCATCCGCCGCGCGCTGGAGCGCGGCATGACCATCCGCCAGCTGACCGACGAGATGATTGCCGCCATGCACCGGGACTTCGACGCCCTGGGCATCGCCACGCCGACCCACGAGCCGCGCGCCACCGACTATGTCCCCCAGATGCTGGACATCATCGGCCGCCTGGAAAGCAAAGGCCTGGCCTATCAGGGCGACAGCGGCGATGTGAACTACGCCGTCCGCAAGTTCGACGGCTACGGCAAGCTCAGCGGCAAGTCCCTGGACCAGCTGCGCGCCGGCGAGCGCGTGGCCGTGGACAGCGGCAAGCAGGACCCGCTGGACTTCGTGCTGTGGAAATCCGCCAAGGCGGAAGAGCCGGCCGAAGCCAAGTGGCCCAGCCCTTGGGGCGAAGGCCGTCCGGGCTGGCACATCGAGTGCTCGGCCATGAGCTGCGCGCTGCTGGGGGAGCGCTTCGACATCCACGGCGGCGGCATGGACCTGCAGTTCCCGCACCATGAGAACGAGATCGCGCAGAGCGAAGGCGCGTTCGGCCATCCGTTCGTCAACCTCTGGATGCACAACGGCTTCCTGAACGTCGACAACGAGAAGATGTCCAAGAGCCTGGGCAACTTCTTCACCATTGCGGACGTGCTCAAGAAGTTCGATGGCGAGGCCATCCGCTTCTTCATGCTGCGCACCCACTACCGCAGCCCGTTCAATTTCAGCGACGCCAGCCTGGACGATGCCCGCACGGCAGTGCGCCGGCTCTACACCGCGCTGGATGCCGTCCCTGCCGACGAGGTGAGCATCGACTGGACCACCGGCCCGGCCGCTGACTTCAAGCGCGCCATGGACGACGACTTCAACACCCCGGGCGCGCTGGCCGTGCTGTTCGAGCTGGCCAACCAGGTCAACCGCAGCCGCTCGACGGCCGACGCTGGCCTGCTTAAGGCGCTGGGCGGCGTGCTGGGCGTGCTGCAGCAGTCGCCCAAGGCCTATCTGCAGGCCGGTGAGGGCCTGGACGAGGCGTTCATCGAATCGCAGATCGCCGCACGCGCCGCCGCCAAGGCCGCCCGCAACTTCGCCGAGGCCGACCGCATCCGTCTGTCGCTGGCCGAGCAGGGCATCGAGCTGAAGGATTCCGCCGCTGGCACCACATGGGTCCGTACGGGCGCCAAGGCTGGGGTGAAGGCCTGATGGGGCGTGTGGCGACCGCCGGGGTGACCCCGGACTATTGGGACGAAGCCTGCCGACATCTGGTCAAGCGCGACCGGGTGATGAAGAAGCTCATCCCCCAATTCGGCGAGGCCCGGCTGCAGAGCCGGGGCGACGCTTTCACGACGCTGGCCCGCTCCATCGTGGGCCAGCAGATCTCGGTCAAGGCCGCGCAGTCGGTCTGGGACAAGTTCGCCGGCCTGACCACCGGCCCGTCCAACCGGATCAAGCCGGCCGAAGTGCTGGCCCTGGAAAAAGACCAGCTCAAGGCGGTGGGCCTGTCGGCGCGCAAGGTGGAATACCTCAGCGACCTGGCCCAGCACTTTGAATCGGGACAGGTTCATGTGCGCCAATGGGCGCAGATGGACGACGAAGCCATCATCGACGAGCTGGTGGCCATCCGCGGCATCGCGCGCTGGACGGCCGAAATGTTCCTCATCTTCCATCTGATGCGGCCGAATGTGCTGCCCCTGGACGACCTGGGGCTGCTCAAGGGCATCAGCCAGCACTACTTCAGCGACGAGCCGGTCTCCCGGGCCGAGGCGCGGGAGCTGGGCGAGGGCTGGGCCCCCTATCGGTCTGTGGCCACATGGTACATTTGGCGTAGCCTGGATCCGCTACCAGTGGATTACTGATATGAGCAAACGACACTTTCTCGAGTTCGAGCAACCCATTGCCGAGCTGGAAACCAAGATCGACGAACTCCGCTACGTGCAGAGCGAGTCCGCGGTGGACATCTCTGAAGAGATCGACCGCCTGAGCAAGAAGAGCCACCAGCTCACCAAGGACATCTACGCCAACGTTCAACCGTGGCAGGTGTACCAGGTGGCGCGGCATCCGCAGCGCCCCCAGACCCTGGACTACTGCCGTGACGTGTTCACCGAGTTCCAGGAGCTGCATGGCGACCGTCACTTTGCGGACGATGCCGCCATCGTCGGCGGTCTGGCCCGCTTCAACGGCCAACCCTGCATGATCATCGGCCATCAGCGCGGTGCCGATGCCAAGGAGCGCACCCTGCGCAACTTCGGCATGCCCCGCCCGGAAGGCTATCGCAAGGCCCTTCGCCTGCTGAAGCTGGCCGAGAAGTTCGGCCTGCCGGTGTTCACCTTCATCGACACGATGGGCGCCTATCCCGGCATCGGCGCGGAAGAGCGCGGCCAGTCGGAAGCCATCGGCCGCAACATCTTCGAGATGGCGCAGCTGGAAGTGCCCATCATCGCCACTGTCATCGGCGAAGGCGGCTCGGGCGGCGCCCTGGCCATCGGCGTGGCCGACCAGGTGCTGATGCTGCAGTTTTCCGCCTATTCCGTCATCTCGCCGGAAGGCTGTGCCTCCATCCTGTGGAAGACGGCCGCCCGCGCGCCGGAAGCCGCTGAGGCCCTGGGCATCACCGCCCACCGCCTCAAGGCCATGGGTCTGGTCGACAAGATCGTGAGCGAGCCGGTCGGCGGCGCGCACCGCGACCCCAAGGCCATGGCCTCGGGCCTGAAGCGCGCTCTGGGCGATGCCCTGCGCCAGGTGTCCGACCTCAAGACCAAGGATCTGCTGGAACGCCGTTATGAGCGTCTGCAGGCCTACGGCCGCTTCAGCGACACCAAGAATCACTGAGCCCCTGGCTGGCGACTCCGCCTGCCTCTCCATGCCTCCCGACACACCGACCGACGCCGCGGCTTCCCCGCCGCGCGTCGTGGCGGTGGCCTGCAGCGGGGGGCGTGATTCCACCGCCTTGCTCCATGCCACCGCCGCTGCGGCCCATGCCCTGGGTCTGCAGGTGGTGGCTTTGCACGTCCATCACGGGCTCAACCCCCATGCGGACGACTGGCTGCGACATTTGCAGACGCAGGTCGGCGAGTGGACGTCCCGGGGATGGCCGGTGCGGCTCTGCTGGACGCAGCTGACCGGGGCACCGGCCGCTGGGGAGAGCGTCGAAGCATGGGCCCGCGCCGGGCGGCATGAAGCCTTGCAGCGGATGGCGCGGGAGGCGCAGGCGGATCTGCTGCTGCTGGCCCATCATCGGCGTGATCAGGCGGAGACTTTTCTGCTGCAGGCCCTCCGGGGCGCGGGACTGGCGGGGTTGTCGGCGATGCCGCCGCAGCAGTGGCGGGACGGGATCTGCTGGGCGCGGCCCTGGCTGCATCAGCCGGTCGAGGCAGTGCATCAATACATCCAGCAGCATGGGCTTGCGCATATCGAGGATGACAGCAACAGCAGCCTGCGATTCGCGAGAAACCGGCTGCGGCATGAACTGTGGCCGCCGCTGACGGCTGCGGCGCCGGGGGCGGAGCAGGCGCTGGCCCAGTCCGCCGCATGGGCGCAGGAGGCGCTGGCCTTGCAGCGGGAGATCGCGGAGCAGGATCTGGCGGTGTGGACGGTGCTGCAGCCGGTGGACCCCAGTCACCCGGCTGACCCGGCCGGCCCCGCTGCCCCCACCAGCCAAGTCACTCCGATTCTGCGCACCGCGGCCTGGCACAGCCTCTCCCAGCCGCGACTCTCCAACCTTCTCCGCGCATGGCTGCGTCAGGCGTCCGGCCACAGCGCGCCTGCGTCGCTGGTGCAGCGGCTGCTGCGGGAGGTGAGGGAAGCGGAAGTCGGGCGCTGGCCGTTCGGGACCTATGAGGTGCATCTGTACCGGGGCCATTTGAGCGTCCTGCGCGTTGCTTCGCGGACGGCGAGGCCAATGGCAATGCGGACCACCGGCGACACGCCCCACGCCGAGCTATTCATGGCCCGAGCGGCACCGACTTCGGCACTGGCATCGGCCTCCGCAGCCGCAGCCGAAGCTGCATCGGGCCCTCCCGAGACCCTGGTGATGGACCTCTCCCGTCCCGGCCGTCACCCCGTCCCCGCATGGCGCGGCGAGATCGAGGTCTTCGAGGTTTTCCCCACGGCCGACGCGCCCGCACAGGGCCTGCCGGCTTCCCGGCTCATCAAGGTCGAGTTGCGTCCGCGCGAAGGCAAGGCCCAGTTTCAGGCCCATGCCAAGGGGATTCCGCGAAGCCTCAAGAAATGCTGGCAGACCGCCGGAATCCCGGCGCCACAGAGGGAAGGGCCGCATCTCTACATCGCCCAAGCCCTGGTCTTCGTGCCCGGACTGGGCCTGGACGCACGTGCCGTGGAACACGCCCACCAGCCGCTGCTGGGCCTGCGCTGGCACCCCGGGACCTGCGGATGCTGCATGGCCCGCTGAACTTGGACCTATAGAATCGACGGCTCCGGCCGCGGTGCCTGCTTGGGTGTAAGTCGCGGCCTTCCCCCTGCGTCTGAAGACACTCCCATGGCATTGATCGTTCACAAGTACGGCGGCACCTCGATGGGGACCCCCGACCGTATCCGCAATGTGGCCAAGCGCGTCGCCAAGTGGGCCCGCGCCGGTCACCAGATGGTGGTGGTGCCCTCGGCCATGAGCGGCGAGACCAACCGCCTGCTGGGCCTGGCCAAGGAACTCTCGCCCGCCAGCAGCACCCCGGCGCTGATGCGCGAGCTGGACATGATCGCCGCCACCGGTGAGCAGGTGTCGGTGGGCCTGCTGGCCATCGCGCTGCAGGCCGAAGGCATGGACGCGGTCAGCTACACCGGCTGGCAGGTGCCCGTGGCCACGGACAGCTCCTACACCAAGGCCCGCATCGAAAGCATCGACGACACCAAGGTGCGCGCCGACCTGGCGGCCGGCAAGGTGGTGGTCATCACCGGCTTTCAGGGTGTGGACGAGGCCAACAACATCACCACGCTGGGCCGCGGCGGGTCGGACACCTCGGCCGTGGCCATTGCCGCCGCGATGAAGGCCGACGAATGCCTGATCTACACCGATGTGGACGGCGTCTACACCACCGACCCGCGCATCGTGCCCGAAGCCCGTCGCCTGCACACCATCAGCTTTGAAGAAATGCTGGAGATGGCGTCGCTGGGCTCCAAGGTGCTGCAGATCCGCTCGGTGGAATTCGCCGGCAAGTACCGCGTGCCGCTGCGGGTGCTCTCCAGCTTCACCGCCTGGGACATCGACATCAACGAGGAAGCCAAGTCCGGCACCTTGATCACCTTTGAAGAGGACGAAAAAATGGAACAAGCTGTCGTCTCGGGCATTGCCTTCAACCGCGACGAAGCCAAGGTCACCCTGCTGGGCGTGCCGGACAAGCCGGGCATTGCGTTCCAGATCCTGGGCCCGGTGGCCGATGCCAATATCGATGTGGACGTGATCATCCAGAACGTCTCGCAGGACGGCAAGACCGACTTCTCCTTCACCGTCCATCGCAACGACTACCAGCGCGCCATCGAGCTGCTGGAAAAGACGGTCGGCCCGGCGGTGCAGGCGGCCAAGGTCATTGGCGACACCCGCATCTGCAAGGTGTCCATCGTGGGCATCGGCATGCGCTCGCATGTGGGCATTGCCTCGAAGATGTTCCGCTCGCTGTCGGAAGAGGGCATCAACATCCAGATGATCACCACCAGCGAAATCAAGACCTCGGTGGTCATCGACGAGAAGTACATGGAACTGGCCGTGCGTGCCCTGCATCGCGCCTTCGATCTGGACCAGGAAAAGACGGCCTGATGACTGGGCGCATGGGCGCATTGCGTTTTCTCAGAGAGATTCTTGGGAATCTTCCCTGAGGCGTCAAAAACCCGTGCTATAGTTTCAGCTTCTTCGGATGGAGACGTGACCGAGTGGCCGAAGGTGCTCCCCTGCTAAGGGAGTATGTGGGCAAAACCTGCATCGAGGGTTCGAATCCCTCCGTCTCCGCCAACTGAATGTGAGGCCCCCGCAGCGAAAGTTGCGGGGGCTTTCTCACGTCTGGGGCGTCCACACACCTGAGGCTTGTGCTGTTTGTCACAGCACGTTTTGCACTCTGAGTTCGTGCCTTCCCGCTGTTGCTGCTGGATACGGTCCGATGGCTGCAAACCCCCTATTCACGGGAGAACTGTTCTACATTCACAGCGCATGCACACTCCGAATTCGTCTGAACAGCCCGATCTGTCCATGGCCCGTTTGCTGATCCAGCAACACCCGTTGGCCACACTGATGCTGCAAGACCCCACGCACGGTCTCAGCGCTGTGCCGGTGCCCATGATCTGGGGGGCGGACAAGAACAAGCCAGACCAATGGTGGGTGGAAGGGCACATGGCCCGGTCCAACCAGAACACCGAGGCGCTGGTGAGCGGCAAGGCCGGCCAGGTGCTGGTGCAATTCAGCGGGCCGGGTGCCTATGTGTCCCCGCGGCACTACGACGTGTCCAAGTCGGTCCCCACCTGGAACTATGTGACGGTGCAGATTCACGGGCATGTCCAGGTCATCGACAACCCGATGGAAAAAGACACGCTGCTCAAGCGTCTCATCGCCACCCAGGAACCTGCCTATGCACGCGACTGGAGCGGTCTGCCGGCAGACCGGGACGGGAAGCTGCTGGGCAGCATCATCGGCTTTCGCATTCCGGTGGAGCGCTGCGTGCTCAAGGTCAAGCTCAGCCAGAACCGCAGTGAAGGCGAGCGCAGCCGCATCCTGGCGCATCAGCGCAAGGGCAGCTATGAAGAGCAGGTGTTGGCGCGCTGGATGACGCTGCTGGCACAGCGCTGAGGGCCCTGCACCGGCCAGGACCGGCTAACAGCGGCTAACAGCGGCCAGGGGGCGGCTAGGGTCCGTCAGGGGGCCTCCGGCCGCAGGGCAGCTCGCCAGGTGTGCAGGGTCGCGAGCCGGCTCTGCATGGCAACCCATTCTCCGGCTTCCATGTCCTTGACCGCTCGTTTCCATTCCTCGTGGAAGGCTTGCGACTGGGCGGCCAGGGGCTGCGAAGTCGGCGAACGCTCTTCGCTTCTCACTGCAATGAGCGCGTCCAGGGCGAGGAGGGTGGGGGCCAGCATGTCCTGCTTGTTTTGAAGGTCTTGCACCTGTTTGGCAATGAAGCATCCGTCCAGGGTGCCTGAATGGCGTCGCTGCTCGATGCATTCGATGAATTGCTTCGCATACTCGCAGACCGGCGGATGGCAATCGGTCATCAGCGCATTCACCTTGTCCTGCGTCAGGGCCAAATCAGCCTTCAGGGGCACGAGAAGCCGGTTGAGGTTTTCTCGGGACAGGTCGATGACAAGCTGGGCCAGCTCGTCCATGTTCTGCGCCTTCTCCTTGGCTTCATGCTGATGACTCTCCCGCAGGGCCGGCAGTGGCGCATTCACTGGGACAGTGAGGTCGCGTCCGCGGACCCCCGGCCATACATCCTCCAGATAGCCGCTGTGGCCAATGATGAAACAGCGGTCGATCAGTGCACTCCGCATGTCAGCTTCCATGCGCGCACCCGGATCATTCGATCGCAGGAAGCGGAGGATGGCCTGGCCTTGAGTGTGGGTGTTCTTGACTTGCTCCATCACGGCGCGGCACGCCACTTCCGATAAGGGGAGGTCGGGCGGGGCGCTTGCTTGCACCTGAGGAAAAGTCGTGTAGTGGGATGACGGTGAAATTCTGGGGTCCATGGCGCAGGTCTTGATGGGTCGAAGGGACACGGCGTTTGAGTGAGGATGCCTGCGGCGTCTGGTTCCGATCTCTGTCCGACCTCTGTCCGACCTCTGTCCGGCACTGTCCAGGCGAGTGTCCGCGGACACTCGCCGTTCGCCGCGACGTTCGCCCAAGTCATTGATTCTTCGGTGTTTCCAGGCTGGACAAGCCCTGGCACATCCCTTGCGATCTCCAGGGGCAGACCCACTCGTCCTCCTTGAGACGCCATGATCCGCGACACCTCCGGCCAAGACCGTCCCCTCACGCCTGCGTCCACCGTCTGGTCCCGCCACCGCCGTCTGCTGCTGGCGGCCGGCGTCCTCGGCGTGGGCGCCCTGGTCACCGCCACCGCCTTGCCTGCCGTGCAGCGCATGGTGGCGGGCGGGGCGTCCGTCAGCCAGCAACGCCTGGGTCTTGCCACGGTGGAGGTCGGCCCGCTGGTGCGCGACGTCGCCGGAGAAGGCAAGGTCGTGGCGGCGATGAGCCCGACCGTCTACGCGCTGCACGGCGGCAACCTGGTGCTGCGCGTCAAGGCCGGCGACCCGGTCAGCCAGGGCCAACTGCTCGGGGAGATCGACAGCCCCGACCTGCGAGCTCGACTGGCGCAGGAGCAGAGCAATGCCGACGCGCTGCGCACGGAACTGCAGCGCGCTGAAGTGGACGGCCGCGAACAGCGCTCCGCCCTGGCCAGCGCCCTGGAGAGCGCCACCATCGACCTGCAGACCGCGCGCAATGACCTGGAGCGGCAGACCAAGGCCTTCGAAGCCGGCGCGGTGGCCGGTATGCAGGTCGAGAAGGCGCGGGATGCGATGGAGAAGGCCCGCATCACCCAGGCCCATGCGCAAGCCGGCATCGGGCTCAAGGACGACAGCCTGAAGTTCGAACTTCAGGCCCGGCAGCAGGCCCTGCAGCGTCAGCAGCTGCTGGTGCAGGACCTGCGCCGTCAGATCGACGAGCTGCAGCTGCGCTCGCCAGTGAAGGGGCAGGTCGGTCAACTGCTGGTGGCCGAGCGGGCCAATGTGGCCGCCGGTGCTGGACTGCTCACGGTGGTGGACCTGACCTCCATGGAAGTCCAGATGCAGGTGGCCGAGAGCTTTGCCCGCGACCTGGCCATCGGCATGCCGGGCGAGATCTCCGGCAACGGCGGCCAGTTCCGCGCACGAGTCAGCTCGGTGTCGCCCGAAGTGGTCAATGGCGAAGTCGCCGCACGGCTGCGGTTTGAAGGCGACATGCCCGCGCAGTTGCGGCAGAACCAGCGTCTGTCGGTGCGGGTGCTGCTGGACCGCCGCGAGAAGGTCGTCACCGTCAACCGCGGCAGCTTTGTCGAGGAGGGCGGGGGACGCTTCGCCTATGTCGTCCAGGACGGCCAGGCCGTTCGGCGCAACGTCAAGCTGGGCGCGCAGAGCCTGTCCAAGGTCGAGATCCTCGAAGGCCTCAAGCCTGGCGAGCAGGTGGTGATCTCCGGCGCGCAGGCCTTCAACGGCGCCGAGCGGGTCTCGCTGGCGCAGTGATGGCGCACCCCCACCGATCCCCTCCGATCCCCCATTCCACCCCAGCACTGCCCCGACGCAGTCATTCATCCGAGACGCCCATGCTGAAGATGCAATCGCTCTCCAAGGTCTACCGCACCGAAATGATCGAGACCTACGCCCTGCGCGACTTCAATCTCGAGGTTCGCGCCGGTGAGTTCGTGGCCGTGACTGGTCCGTCCGGCTCCGGCAAGACCACGTTCCTCACCATCGCCGGCCTGCTGGAGTCCTTCACCGGCGGCCGGTACGAGCTCGATGGCGTGGACGTCAGCCACATGAACGACGACCAGCGCTCCCGCATGCGCAATGAAAAGATCGGCTTCATCTTCCAGGCCTTCAACCTCATCCCCGACCTCAACCTGCTGGACAACATCGAAGTGCCGCTGCGGTATCGCGGCATGAAGACCGCGGAGCGGCAGCGGCGCGCCCGTGAGGCGCTGGCGCGGGTGGGCTTGTCGGCGCGGGAGCGTCACTATCCGGCGGAGCTCTCCGGCGGGCAGCAGCAGCGCGTGGCCATTGCGCGCGCCCTGGCCGGCGAGCCGCGGCTGCTGCTGGCCGACGAACCCACCGGCAACCTGGACAGCAGCATGGCCCGCAGCGTGATGGAGCTGCTGGAGGAGCTGCACCGCGACGGGGCCACGATCGTGATGGTCACCCATGACCCGCAACTGGCGGCGCGCGCGCAGCGCAATGTGCATGTGATCGACGGACAGGTGATGGACATCGCGGCCCAGCTGCATCTGGACGCCTCCCCGGTGCACAGCACCACGCTGGCGTGAGGGCTGGAATGAAGACCGCTGTTGTCCGCGCGCTGTCTGCATCGTTTTCAGGGCTGACCGTCCTGGCCCTGTGTGCCGGCTGCTGCCTGCCCGCCGCCGCACACGCCGAAGACCTGCTGGAGGTCTACGACCTGGCGCGCCGCCATGACCCGACCCTGGCCATCGCCCGCGCCGTGCGGGGGGAGCAGACCGAGGTGGCCCGCCAGGCACGGGCGGCACTGCTGCCGCAGTGGTCCGCCCAGTATGCGGAGCTGCGCTACCAGGCGGACGGCAGCCGCGAACACCAGCTCACCCACAGCCTGAGCCAGGTGTTGCTGGACCTGGGCAAGCTGCGCACGCTGGACGCCGCCACTACCGGTGCCAGCGCGGAAGACGCCCGGGTGCAAGCGGCGCAGGCCGACCTGTGCGCGCGGGTGGCGACGGCCTACTTCGGCGTGCTGTCCGCGCAGGCCAGCCTGGCCACCACGCTGGCTGTGGAAGATGCCTACCGCCAGCAGGTGGATCAGTCTCAGGCCCGCTTCGACGCCAAACTCGTGGCCGCGCAGGACGTGGAGCAGGCCCGCGCCTACTACGAGCTGGCGCGCGTCAACACGGCGCAGGCGCAGGAGTCGCTGGCCGATGCCCGTCAGGCGCTGGCCCAGATCACCGGCCAGATGCCCGGCGAGCTGCGTCCCCTGGCGCCGGACCTGCCCATGACCCCGCCCGATCCGTCCGATCCACAGGCCTGGGTCGATCAGGCTCTGCGAGACAACCCCAGCCTGCGCGCGGGCAGCCTGGACCTGGCCGCCAGCGAGCAGCGGGTGGCGGCGGCGGGTGCGGCGCATCTGCCCACGCTCAGCGTGGGCCTGGATGGCGAGCGACGCGCTGGCACGGCCGTGTCCGCGCCGGACGGCCGCTACACCACCACCGTGGGCTTGCGCCTGAACATCCCGCTGTTTGCGGGCGGTGCGGTCGAATCGCAGAAGCGCCAGGCGGTCTACCAGCGCGAACATCAGAAGGACGATCTCGAAGCGTCACGCCGGTCGGTGATCCGCAATACGCAGGGCTACTACCAGGCGGTGCTGTCGTCGCTGAGCCAGATGCGCACCACGCAGGCCGCCGTGACGGCCGCGGAGAAGTCCCTGGCCTCTACCCGCAGCGGGCTGGATCTGGGCGCCCGCAGCATGACCGACCTGCTGCTGGCCATCCAGACGCACAGCAACGCGCGCAGTGCCTGGGACCAGGCCCGCCACCGCCATGTGCTGGCCAAGCTGCTGCTGCAGCAGGCCGCCGGCCATCTGGGCGAGCCGCAACTGGCCGCCGTCAACCTCCTGCTCCTCCAGGGACCGTGATCATGCTGACCTACTACTTTGAACTCGGCCTGCGCAGCTTGCGGGCCCACCGCGGCCTGACGGCGCTGATGCTGCTGTCCCTGGCCATGGGCGTGGCCGCCTGCATGACCACGCTGACGGTGTTCCATGTGCTGTCCGGCGATCCGATTCCGGAGAAGAGCGCGCGGCTCTTCAACGTGCAGCTGGATGCGGAGACCCGGCAGGGCTATCAACCCGGCGGCGAGCCCACCACCCAGCTGACGCGCATGGACGCCGAGGCGCTGCTGCGCGACAAGCGCGCCGTGCGCCAGGTGATGATGACCGGCGCCAACATCGCGGTGGACCCGGAAGGCTCCGGCCAGCCGGGGCAGACCCCGTTCTTCGCCCCGGCGCGGTATGCCAGTTCGGACTTCTTCGAGCTCTTCGACGTGCCCTTCCAGTACGGCCGGGGATGGACGCCGGCCGACGATGCCGGCGAGGCGCGGGTGGCGGTGATCTCCAAGGAGCTCAATGAGCGGCTCTTCGGCGGCGCCGACAGCCGCGGCCGCACGCTGCGCCTGCGGGACAAGGACTTCACCGTCATCGGCGTGCTGAAGCACTGGCGGCCGGCGCCCCACTTCTTCGACCTCAGCCAGGGCGCCTACGCCGAAGCGGCGGACGTCTATCTGCCCCTGGCCACGTCCTTTGCCTTGAAGCTGGGCAGCACCGGCAGCCGCAACTGCTGGGGGGGCTCCAATCCGGACCCCTGGGCCCTGGCCGCGACCTGCGCCTGGTTGCAATACTGGGTGCAACTGGACACCGAGCGGCAGCGCCGCGACTACTTCGACTACCTCGTGCAGTATTCGGACCTTCAGCGCCAGGCCGGCCGTTTCGAGCGGCCTGCCAACCCGCGGCTGCGACCGGTGATGGAGTGGCTGTCGGTGCGCAAGGTCGTGCCCAGTGACTTCCGGCTTCAGGTCTGGCTGGCCTTTGGCTTCCTGGTGGTGTGCCTGACCAACACCGTGGGTCTGCTGCTGGCCAAGTGCCTGCGCCGCAGCGGCGAGATTGCGGTGCGCCGCGCACTGGGGGCGCCCCGCCGCCAGATCTTCCTGCAGTTCCTGGTGGAAGCCGGCAGCCTGGGGCTCACCGGCGGCCTGCTGGGGCTGGGACTCGCCTGGGCGGCTCTGTGGATCGTGCGGATGAACCCGGCGCCCTATGCGGCCCTGGCCCGGATGGACTGGCAGATGCTGGGCCTGACCCTGGTGCTGTCGCTGGTGGCCAGCCTGCTGGCGGGACTGCTGCCGGCCTGGCGGGCCTGCCAGATCACGCCCGCCCTGCAACTCAAATCGCAATGAGGTGACCTGATGGACATCCTTCCCATTCTCCTCACGCTCAAGCGGCACAAGACCGCCGCCAGCCTCATCGTGCTGCAGATGGCGCTGACCTGCGCCATTGTCTGCAATGCGCTCTTCCTCATCAGCCAGCGGATCGACCGCATCGGCCAGCCTTCCGGACTGGACGAGGACCGGCTGGTGATGCTGCAGGTGGCCGGGGTCACCCGCACTGGCAATGAAGAAGCGCAGACGCAGACGGACCTGCAGGCCCTGCGGGAGGTCCCCGGCGTCCAGTCGGTGACCATCCTCAACCAGATGGCCTATGCGCCCAGCTCCACTTACTCCGGCGTGCGCCTGCAGGGGGAAGATTCGGCTCCCAGCCTGGTCGCGTCCACCTACTACGCGGCCGAGAACGCGGTGGCCACGATGGGCCTGCGCCTGGTCGCCGGACGCGACTTCGTGGCCGGGGACTTCGTGGGCACCGCGACCGCGACGGAAGAGAACCCGGTCATCCCCTCGGTTCTCATCAACCAGGAGATGGCCGAGCAGCTCTTCCCGGGTGAATCGCCGCTGGGCAAGGCGCTGTATGTCTATGGCAATGTGCCGCATCACGTGGTGGGGGTGGTGCAGCGCCTGACCTCGCCGACGCCCGGCACCAACCTCGACCTGGGGAAGGCTGCCCTGATCCTGCCCGTGCGGCCCAGTTATCGGGGCGGCATGTTTTTGCTGCGCACCGAGCCGGGCCAGCGGGAGGCGGTGCTGAAGACGGCCGCCGAGAAGCTGGTGCACAACAGCCCCGGCTTGAAGCGGCTGGTGCGGCAGCAGGCGCTCCTGACCGACATGCGCAGCGACTACTACCGCCAGGACCGCTCGATGATCCAGCTGCTGGCCGGCGTCTGCGTGGGGCTGCTGGTGGTGACGGCCTTCGGCATCATCGGTCTGGGCAGCTTCTGGGTGCAGCAGCGCACCCGCATGATCGGCACGCGCCGGGCACTGGGGGCCACGCGGGGACAGATCCTGCGCTACTTCCAGACCGAGAACCTGCTGCTGTCCACGATCGGCATCGTGCTGGGCATGGCGGGGGCCTATGGCATCAGCCTGCTGCTGATGCGGCAGTACGAGATGCCGCCGCTGCCGGCGCTCTACCTGCCGGTGGGGGCGGTGGTGCTGTGGTCCCTGGGGCAAGTGGCCGTGCTGGCTCCGGCGCGGCGGGCGGCGGCCTTGCCGCCCGTGGTGGCCCTTCGAGGCTGAGTCGGGCTCGATTATTCTCATGCCGATGCGCACTGTCCTGATCATTGACGACCACCCCGCTGTGGGCGAGGCCCTGACCCTGCTGCTGTCCCTGCATGACATGGAGCCCCTGCATGCGCTGACACCGGCCCACGGGCTGGCCTTGCTGGCGCAGCGGCGCATCGACCTGGTCATCCAGGACATGAATTTCAGCGCGGACACGACCTCGGGGGAGGAGGGCCGCGAGCTCTTCCATCAGATCCGCCAGTTGCATCCGGACCTGCCGGTCATCCTGCTGACGGCGTGGACGCAACTGGAGCAGGCGGTGGCGCTGGTGAAGGCAGGTGCGGCGGACTATCTGGCCAAGCCCTGGGACGATGCCAAGCTGCTGGCCACGGTGGAGAACCTGCTGGAGCTGGGAGAGAACCACCAGGCGCTGCGCCAGGCCCGGCAGGACCACCAGCAGCGGCTGGCGGCGTTGCAGCAGCGGTATCGGCTGGACCGGATGGTCGTGGCTTCGCCCGCGCTGCTGCGCTGTCTGGAGCTGGCCTGCCAGGTGGCGCGGTCGCCGGCGCCGGTGCTCATCACCGGGCCCAACGGCAGCGGCAAGGAGCGGGTGGCGGCCATCGTGCATGCCAATTCCGCAGTGGCCAATGGACCGTTCGTGGCGATCAACTGCGGCGCCTTGCCGGGCGACCTGATCGAGGCGGAGCTGTTTGGCGCGGACAGCGGGGCCTACACCGGTGCGGCGCGTGCCAGGGAAGGGCGCTTCGAAACGGCGGACGGCGGCACGCTGTTCCTGGATGAGATCGGCAACTTGCCGCTGGCCGGGCAGGTGAAGCTGCTGCGGGTGCTGGAGACCGGGCGGTTCGAGCGGCTGGGGTCCAGTCGCACGCGGGAGACGACGGTGCGTGTGCTCTCGGCCACCAATGCGGACCTGCGCGCGATGGTGGCAGCCGGAACCTTTCGCGAGGACCTGTACTACCGCCTTAATGTGATCGAGATTGCACTGCCCGGACTGGCGGATCGTCCGCAAGACATCCTGCCGCTGGCGGAGCATTTCCTGGCGGGCCGCGCGCGCCTGAGCGAAGGCGCACGTGAGGCGCTGCTGGCGCATGCGTGGCCGGGCAATGTGCGGGAGCTCAAGAATGTGATGGAACGCGCGGCGCTGCTGACGCCGGGCGACGGCAGGGACCGCCGCATCACCGAGCAGGACCTGGGCCTGCCGGCCGCAGTGGCACCCGTGAGCCGGTCCCTGGACGAGCCCAGCCGCGAAGCCGTGATGGCCGCGCTGGAGGCGGCCTCGGGCGTGGTGAGCCGTGCGGCGCAGGCGCTGGGCCTGTCGCGACAGGCTTTGTACCGGCGCATGGAGCGCTACGGGCTGGATCTTTGATGGGAAGCGGGCGCCGGCTGACCGGCCGTTATTCCCTGAAGCTGCGGCTGATGCTGTTCCTGCTGGGGGCGTCGCTGCTGTCGATCGGCACTCATGCGAGCTGGACTCTGTGGCCCTGGCCACTGCTGGCGCCGTGGATGGGGCTGACTGCGCCGGCTCCGTGGAGCGTGACCGCGCTGGCGCTGACCGCAGTGGTGGTGCTGCCGGGTATCTGGGGGCTGGCGCACGTGCTGCTGGCGCCGCTCACACGCCTGATCCGCGCGCTGGAAGGGACCGTGCTGAGTTATCGGGACGGCGACTTCAGCAGCGTGATCACCGCGCAGGCCCCGACGGGGCTTTCCGAGCTGGAGGAGCTGCTGCGGCTGCACCATGAGCTGGGCCATGCCTTGCGGGAGCAGCGCCGGCAATTGGCGCAGCGGGAGCTGCTGCTGGACACGGTGGTGCAAAACACCCCGGTGGCGCTGGTGCTCACGGATCTGCAGGACCGTATCGCCTATGCGAACCTGGCCGCCCGGCATTTGCTCGATGAGGGGCGCAGCCTGTCCGGGCGGGTGCTGGACGAGGTGTTGGCCCGGGCGCCGGACGATCTGCGGACGGCGATGGCGCAGCCCCGGGACGGGCTGTTCAGCGTGATGCTGGATCAGCAGGAGGAGCGCTTCCACCTGTCTGTGCGCGACTTCCAACTGCAAGGGCAGCCCCATCGGCTGCGGCTGATGCGGCGCATGACACGGGAGCTGTCGCGCCAGGAAGTGGCCAGCTGGAAGCGCGTGATCCGGGTGATGAGCCATGAGCTGAACAACTCTCTGGCGCCGATCTCGTCGCTGGCGCACAGTGGCGCGGAACTGGCGCGGCGGGGTCAGATGGAGCGCATTCCCGGCGTGTTTGCCAGCATCGGTGAGCGTGCGGCGCATCTGCATGCGTTCCTGGCCGGTTATGCCAGCGTGGCCAAGCTGCCGGCGCCGGTGCTGGCCCCGGTGGACTGGCGGCAGGTGCTGGACGGGCTGGCGGCGCATTACCGCTTTGTGCTGCAAGGTGAGGTGCCCACGGCGGCGGCACGCATGGATGCGGCGCAGATGGAGCAGGCGCTGATCAACCTGCTCAAGAACGCGCATGAATCCGGCAGTGCGCCGGAGGCCGTTGGCCTGAAGGTCGAAGCGCTGCGGGACGAATGGCGGGTGGAGGTGGCCGACCGGGGGCCGGGCATGACCGAGGCCCAGCTGTCGCAGGCCTTGCTGCCGTTCTATTCGACCAAACGCAGCGGCACCGGACTGGGCCTGGCCCTGGCGCGCGAGATCGCCGAAGCCCACGGCGGGCGCATCGTCATCGGGAATCGAGACGGCGGCGGGCTGTGGGTGGCGTTGATGATTCCGCGGGGGTAGAGGCCGCAGGGCCTCCTGCGCACGCTCAGTTGAATTCGAAGCGCACGTCCTTCACGACGTGATGCTTGCCCCAATGGAAGTTGCAGACGCGCGCGACTTCCATACCGTCGCGGCTCTCGGGGACGCAGCCGCCGTGGATCTTCGTGGACTTCTCGCCCTGCTTGGACAGTGGGAACTCCATGGCCGGACCGTCCGGGATGGTGTGTTCCAGCTCGACCTTTTCCGAGTAATCGTCGACCAGCGCGAAGATCAGGACCTTGTCCGCCTTCAGCGTGTAGAGGTCGTGCTGGAAGACGGCGCCGGGCACCATGCACATTTCAATGACGGTCTTCTCGACGGTCTGCTGCTTGCATTGCGGGCCATTGGCGGCCCAGACGGGGGCGCTCAGGGTGGTCAGCAGCAGGGGGAGCCAGAAACGCTTCATTCTTTCCTCGTGATGAAGTTAAGTGATTGGGGCACTCATCATCGAGGCTGTCACACCGGCGGCTGCGTACTCTGGGCAGACAAAAGCTGCGAGTGCGGGGAATTTTTGTCGCGATTCCGCCTTCGTGGATTCATTGGGGAGGACGCGTGGCGGCCGATGCCGCTGAGCGGGCCTCGGGCCATGTGAGGGGCTCACAACGACTGCGCTCCAGTTGATCGATCAACTGGCGGGCGGGCAGGGTCTGGAGGACAGAGCCTGCGAACACGGACACCGGCGCATCGGGCGGCAGGCCTGCCTCACGCAGTGCGCCTGCGTAACGCGAAGGATGCAGTCGCCGAATGATGCACAGCATGTAGAGCTTGCCCTCGGCATTGGCCTGCGGAAGGGCCTGGACCAGTTGATGGGCCGGCCACGTCTTCGCCAAGCTGCGTGCTGCGCGCTCCTCGGACGACTGCTCGGCGGGCGTGCCCACCCAGCCCCAGGCGTAGAAGCGAGCGTGCAGGAGGGGCTCAGGCAGAGGAGGCGCTTGCGGTTCCGCCGCCGCGGTTGCTGGAATCACGGCAGCACTCAACAGCAACATGGCCAACTGGCGCAGCCATCTGCGAATCGCATGACCGTCGGTCATCAATGCTCCTTCGTTTTCTGAACCGGGTGTTGCAGAGAGAAATCTCAACTCTTTCTTGCCATGTAGACGGCCACGGCCTTCACCGAAAGGTCATCCCGATAGTCAGCCTTGATCATGAGGCCTTCCTTGTTCCAGATATCCCAGTAGACCTGGCCGTCTTCTTCATCTGTCTTCTCAGGCGGCCCAAAGGCCTCGATTGCTTCATCACGAGTACGTACCGGCTCCTTGGAGAAGGGCGCCGCTCCCTGGTAAGCCGAGACTTTCGAAGAGCCGTTGGGATAGTAGGCGGCGCCGCTCATCACAAACGGCCCTGCACCTCGTGGGTCGCCATAGTTGATCGAGTAATACTCCTGCGAGACAAAGGAAAGTTCCACCCCTTGTTCAACCAAACGAACAAAGTCAGTGGTGAGCTCTTGTACTTTCTTTGCAGAAAGGGTTTCAAGAGACCCTCCATTGGCACGGACAGCATCCATCAAGACAGGATCCGTATTCGTCCAACCCACCAAACTAAACAATTGATCTGCATTCATGGACTAGTTCCTTTTTGCCTCAAGGAATGAGTGACATACGTAGCGGACGCCGTCTCTCACGCAAGGTGAGACGCTGCAGTCCTCGGTTCAGGGAAGAGGGAGCCCGGGGCCTCTTTGCGGAAGTTAAGAAGGGAATGGCCGGCGAAAGCCGGACAGGAATAGTGAGGTCGGACTCAAACAGTCCAGTGGACTGTTTGTGCCTACCGAACGCCAGGGCCACTGGCCCTGGCCATGGAGCAAAGGGGCCCCGGGCTTCCTCTTTCCGACGCGCAGGCACCCACCGCCGAAATCTTATCGGGAGCCATCGACGCCCTGCCGGCCTCCAGTGAAGCGCAAAAACAAAAAGGGGCCGCGCCATGCAGCCCCCTTCGTCTCAACGCGTCACGCCCCGATCACATGCCCGCGTAGTTCGGCCCACCGCCGCCCTCCGGCGTCACCCAGACGATGTTCTGCGTCGGATCCTTGATATCGCAGGTCTTGCAATGCACGCAGTTCTGCGCGTTGATTTGCAGCCGCTCGGAGTTGTCCTCGTTCTTCACGAACTCATACACCCCGGCCGGGCAGTAGCGGCTCTCCGGCCCCGCGTACTTGGCCAGGTTGACCTGCACCGGCACCGAGTTGTCCTTGAGCGTCAGATGAGCCGGCTGGTTCTCTTCGTGATTGGTGTTGGAGACGAACACCGAAGACAGCCGGTCGAACGTCAGCTTGCCATCCGGCTTCGGATAGCTGATCTTGGGCATTTCCGCGGCCGGGCGCAGGAAGGTGTGATCCGGCTGATCGCGATGCAGCGTCCAGGGCGGGCTCTTGATGCCCAGCTTGGGCAGCAGCCACTGCTCGATGCCCGTCATCAGCGTGCCGACCGTGTTGCCCTTCTTGAACCAGGTCTTGAAGTTGCGGCTCTGGTGCAGCTCTTCATGCAGCCAGCTCTTCTCGAACGCTGCCGGATAGGCATGCAGCTCATCCAACTGACGACCGGCCGCCAGCGCTTCGGCAACGGCTTCGGCGCACATCATGCCACTCTTGATCGCCGCATGACTGCCCTTGATACGCGCGGCATTCAGATAGCCCGCATCACACCCCACCAGCGCACCGCCGGGGAACACCTGCTTGGGCAGGCTCAGCAGGCCGCCGGCCGTGATGGCGCGGGCGCCGTAGCCCAGGCGCTTGCCGCCTTCGATGTGCTGGCGGATGGCCGGGTGGGTCTTCCAGCGCTGCATCTCCTCAAAGGGGGACAGCCACGGATTCTTGTAGTCCAGACCCACCACGAAGCCCAAGGTCACCTTGTTGCCTTCCAGATGGTAGAGGAACCCGCCGCCATAGGTCTCACTGTCCATCGGCCAGCCGGCGGTGTGCACCACCAGGCCGGGCTTGGCCTTGTCAGCCGGCACTTCCCAGAGTTCCTTGATGCCGATGCCGTAAGTCTGCGGATCCTTGCCGGCGTCCAGTTGATACTTGCTGATCAGCTGCTTGCCCAGATGGCCCCGAGCGCCTTCGGCAAAGATGGTGTACTTGCCGTGCAGCTCCATGCCCAGCTGGAAGCCGTCATGCGGCTCGCCGTCCTTGCCCAGGCCCACATTGCCGGTGGCCACGCCCTTGACGCGGCCTTGCTCGTCATACACCACTTCCGCTGCCGCAAAGCCAGCGAAGATCTCCACCCCCAGGGCCTCTGCCTGCTGGGCCAGCCACTTGGTGACATTACCCAGCGAAATGACGTAGTTGCCGTGATTGTGGAAGCATGCCGGAATCAGCCACTGCGGGGTTTCCTTCGCGCCGGTGTCGCTCAGGAACAGCACCTGGTCGCCGGTGACCGGTTGCCCCAGCGGCGCGCCGAGCTCCTTCCAGTTGGGGAACAGCTCGGTCAGCGCGCGCGGGTCCATGACCGCGCCGGAGAGAATGTGCGCGCCCGGCTCCGAGCCCTTTTCCAGAACCACCACCGAAATCTCCTGGCCCTTTTCAGCGGCCAGTTGCTTGAGGCGGATGGCGGTGGACAGGCCGGCGGGACCTCCGCCCACCACCACCACGTCATATTCCATGCTGTCGCGCGGACCATACTGGGCAACAAGTTCTTCGGAGGTCATGGTCTTCCTAGGTTGTTCTCGTTTGGAGGCCGGGCGGCTGCACCGGCAGGTTGCGGCGCATTCTAGCCGTGCGGCGCTAAAAAAGAACGGTCGTGCTTTTCCGTGGATGAAGGAATAGAGAGCTGCGCCGAAATTCCCTGGCAGGTGGCTCTCCCGCCCGGAGGATGTCCGAGGCGGCGGGGCGCCGTAGGATCGGGACTGCCTTCGGTCCTCTCAAACCCTTCATTCCTTTTGGAGTTCCCCATGACCATCCACATCCAGCGTGACAAGACCGGCCCGATGCGCCAGACGGTGCGCATCCGCCAACATCAGTTCACGGCCGACCAGCCGGTGTCCGGCGGCGGCGAGGATGCCGGCCCCGACGCGCATGAGCTCTACGACGCCGCCCTGGGCACCTGCAAGGCCTTGACGGTGCTCTGGTATGCCAACCGCAAGGGCCTGCCGCTGGAGGATGTGCTGGTGCAGGTGGACCGCGACGGCTCCCGGGAACGGGAAGGGGTGTACAAGCTCAAGGCGACGATGACGCTGGTGGGCCCGCTCACCCCCGAGGACCGCGAGCGCCTGCTGCAGGTGGCCGCCAAATGCCCGGTCCACAAGCTCATGACCGAAGTGACCACCGAGATCGAAACGGTTCTGGCGGACTGACCGCTCCAGGGCCCGGGGCTGACGCCGGGCAAGGTCCGACGCATCGGTGACGTGAACCGTCCTGGTCACGTGCTATCGTGAACCCCAACACGTTTTGGGTCACCGAGCCGTCATCTACGAGAGACCTTTGCCATGAGCTACAGCATTGATCTGGAGGGCCGTGTGGCCCTGGTTACCGGCGCGTCCAGCGGTCTGGGCGCGCAGTTCGCGAAGACCTTGTCCAAGGCGGGAGCCTGCGTGGTGCTGGCCGCCCGGCGGGTGGAACGGCTCAAGGCCCTGCGCGCCGAAATCGAGGCTGGTGGCGGGGACGCCCATGTGGTGAGCATGGACGTGACCGACATCGACAGCATTGCCGCCGCGGTGGCCCGTGCGGAAACCGAAGTCGGCACGCTGGACATCCTGATCAACAACTCCGGCGTCAGCACCACGCAGCGTCTGACCGAGGTCACGCCGGATGATTACGACTACGTCATGGACACCAACGTCCGTGGCGCCTTCTTCGTCGCCCAGGAAGTGGGCAAGCGCATGCTGGCGCGGGCGCGCGGCGCCGCACCGGGCACCTACACCGGCGGGCGCATCGTCAACATCGCCTCCATGGCGGGCTTGCGGGTGCTGTCGCAGATCGGCGTGTATGCGATGAGCAAGGCCGCGGTCATCCACATGACCCGCGCCATGGCGCTGGAATGGGGCAAGTACGACATCAACGTCAACGCCATCTGCCCCGGTTATATCGACACCGAAATCAACCACCACCACTGGCAGACCGACCAGGGCCGCAAGCTGGTGGAACTGCTGCCGCGCAAGCGGGTCGGGCAGCCGCAGGACCTGGACACCACGCTGCTGATGCTGTGTGCGAAGGAAAGCCGTTTCATCAACGGTGCGGTCATCCAGGCGGACGACGGATTTGGTGTCTGAGCATGGCTTTGCGTGAACTGAGCGCGCTGGAAGCGCGTGTACTGGCGGTGCTGGTGGAGAAGGCCTTCACCGTGCCGGATAGTTATCCGATGTCGTTGAACAGCCTGACGCTGGGGGTGAACCAGAAGACGGCGCGGGACCCGGTGATGAACGCGTCGGAAGCCGACGTGGCTGCGGCACTGGATGAGCTCAAGGCGATGAGCCTGGTCAACACCGTCAGCGGCAGTCGCGTGCTGCGGTTTGAGCACAACATGAAGCGGGTGCTGGGCATTCCAGGACAGGCCGAGGCCTTGCTGACGGTGCTGATGCTGCGCGGGCCGCAGACGGCGGCGGAACTGCGGCTCAATGCCGAGCGCATTCACAAGTTTGCGGACGTGTCTTCCGTGGAAGGCTTCCTGGATGAGCTGGCCGAGCGGGATCCGCCCATGGCCCGGAAGCTGCCGCGTGCGCCTGGGGCGCGGGAGCAGCGCTGGACGCATCTGCTCAGTGGCGAGCCGGACGTGCCGGCGGGGGCGAGTGGTGCGTCTGCCGGGGCGGCCTTAGCGGGCCATGCGGCCAGCGCCGTGCAGTCGGGGCGGGATCCCCGTGACGAGGAAATCGCCGCGCTGCGCGCCGACGTCGAGCAGCTCAAGGCGGCCGTGGCGCGGCTGCAGGCCGAGCTGGGCATGACACCATGAGATTCGAGATTCCCGACGACAAGAAGCTGGTGCACGAAATGCGCATCCAGGTTCGGTGGGGAGACATGGATGCCATGGGGCATGTCAACAACACGGTGTATTTCCGCTACCTGGAAATGGCTCGCGTCGAATGGCTGGAGAGCCTGGGCGGCGCGCCCAGTCCGGACGGGCAGGGGCCGGTCATCGTCAATGCCTTCTGCAATTTTTATCGTCAGGTGACCTATCCGGGCGAGCTGATTGCGCGCCACTATGTGTCATCACCGGGGCGTTCCAGCTTTGACACCTGGATCACCCTGGAGCGGGCGGACGAGCCGGGCGTGATCTGCGCCGCGGGCGGCGCAACGACCGTGTGGCAAGATGCCGCGCTGCAAAAGTCGGTGGAACTACCGACGTGGCTGAGGGAGCATCTCACATGAACATGAAACCGACCGGGAAGCAGCGGGCCATCGGGTTGCTGGCGGCGGCGCTGATGGCGCTGTTTTTCATCTGGTTGATCAACAGCGGTGCCAAGCAGGCGTTGGCATGGCTCACCGACCTGCCCAACAAGCAGCAGTCGGATGTGCGGGTGGTGATTGGCGTGCTGCTGGCGCTGGTGCTTCCGCTGACGGCGTATCGGCTGCGGCGCGCGCGGCGAGGCAAGGCTTCTGCGCCTCGGTGACGTGAGGATCCATGACATGGATCTCTCCAACGTTACTGAACTTCTTGGAAGCTTTTATCAGGAAGCGCCGTTAAAGCAATTCCTGGACGCCTTGGGTCTTTCTGAAAAGCCTCGACTTCCGAGGGACTCCACTACCACGTTTTTGCACCGCTACGACCTCGGGATTGAGATCACGTTCACGGGCGAACGCTACTTGGATCAGCCCATACGGGACTATCCAGAAGGCGCGCTCGTTCTAACAAATCTGCGCTTTTATGGGCCGGGGTTCCGAAATTTTTCGTCCTTCGACGGAACGTTGCCGTATAGGCTTGAATTTGGCGCCACCTTGAAGCAGTTGGCATCCGTATTCGGACAGCCCGCTTGGTTTGACGCGGAGCTGGCGAAGGCCCGCTGGGACCTGCCGAATCATGCGGCATTCGCCGGTTTCGATGAGGAGGGGCGTTCCGATTTATACGGCTTTCAGACGCCAATTGTCGACGACTGAGGTGTTGAAACCCTGCCATGGCTGCCCCACTCGACGCTGAAGAATTGGTCTCATATTTTGGTTCGACCAGTGATTGCCTGGAGGGGAAGTCCGTCTGGTCCAACCTGAATACCCTGGATCGCCCCGAGCATCCAGACTCGGGTGAGTCACGCTACTACGACTGGGTACTTGTTCGGCGAAAGGGCCTCGAGCTGGGTTTTGTCGATTCAGAGTATGCAGCAGGCGCCGAATCCACCCGTTGGGGGCGTGGCGACATGGTCCTCTCCCAGCTTTATTTGTATTCTGGGCACAGCGACATCCAGCCCTATCACGGCGCAATGCCCTTCGGCCTTCGGTGGAGCGACACGCGGGAGCAGTCCAGAGCGCGTCTTTCCAGGTACGAAGGAACACGCCATTCACATCTGACGGATGCCTGGGATGTGCCTGGGTACCGCCTGACCGTTGTTTATTCTGACGATGGCAGTGCTTTATCGCGCGTTGTGTGTCGAGGGCTGCCGGCAGCCTTGGAGCCGGGGATGCCCATATCCATGCCGAAGTTGCAGGAGTTGTTGAACTCGCTGGGCAAGTCCGTTGCGACTCCCTCGTTTGCGCTGATGTGGCAACACGGATATTGGTCGAACGACCATGTTTCGGCAGCCTGTGAAGATGGCGAGATTGACCTTAATTCCACCTGTGGTCTTACCCTGGGTACTGAGTGCGACCGCACCGATCCACTTTTGCGCTCTGTCACGTTTCACCGCCAAAGAGATCAAGACGGCCTAGGGTGGGACGGTGAGTTGCCTGCCGGCTTGGACTTTGAGGACAGCCCCGAGGATTTGTTCCGCAAGCTCAACGACGCACCGGTTCAACAGGCCGACTCGGCACTAACAGGGCATGCGTTCTGGAACCTCAAGGACTACACGCTGCACGTTCTCTACAGCAACGTGGACAACCGCCTCATTCGCGTCAAAGTTTCGGCGCCGGTCACTGGGTGAACCTATGAATCCAAACCAGTTTGGCGCCGTAAAGACGGTGCTCTTTTCACTTCCAAAGCAAGCCTAATCGATGTCGGCACTTGACGGCGACCCGCGTAGCCTGTTGGGGCAAGGTTGGGACGACCCTGCGCTGCAGAAGGCCTTGAAAGCTTGGCCGGATCGTGAGTGGATCGACCAAGAGTCGATCGACAAGGCTGTCGAAAACGGCCGGTTGTCATTGTTCAACTTGGACTTGGGCGCCTATTTGTCTTTCACGGACAAATCGTCTTTCATGTCGCGCTTTGGTTTACCCAAGAGCAGCGGGGCCATCACCGTATGCCGGGTTGTGCTTTTTGGCCAATACCGTCAAGACGTCAGCAGGTACGAAGGCCCTGTTTTGGCTGGATTGGACACACAGTCCCCCTTTCAAAGGTGGGTTGATACCCTGGGACGACCCGAGTGGGTCCATATCGTCAATTGTGTTGTGCGCAAGGCCAGGTGGCATTTTGATAGCAACGTGGCGGACGTGAGTTTCACGCCGGGCGGGGTATGTCGGCTCATCTCAATCGCGCCCGCTTTCACGCAGGAGGCCATCGCCACTCAAGCGGCGACGCGCCAGCTTCAAGCTCAGATTCTGTCGCCTGATGGCGTGATCGCATCTCTCGGACTTCCACTCACAGACTCGCGATTACTGACTTCGCTTCAGTCCATCAGGTACGAATCAAAGCTTGATGAAGCGAGCAGCTACGGGGAGATCGACTTTTCTGATGATCACGGATTTCAGCTTTACGCTGCCCCAAGAGCGGTATTGAGCATGAACGCATCCGACGATGTTTCACCGTCGGCACTTTGCCTGTCCGGGGCGAGGTATCGCCGTGACCTGGATTTCAAGAGCGTTCAGTGGCAAGGGCCGCTCCCTTTCGGAATTACTTTCGATGACGGGCCTGACACGGTGCTGGCCAAGGTCGGTCAGTCAGTCGACACCGAGGATTTTGACGAGATGGAAGGGTTTCACCGTTGGCGCTTCGAATCCTTCGATCTCCACGTGCTGTATAGCCTGGCTGAAGACTGCGTCTACCGAGTGACGTTGTTGGGCAGAAGGCAGGAAGAGCTCCTCTGACGCGTTGAAGCTGGGCGCATCGACCTCAGCGGCCTGTCACTCGCCGCGCACGGCCACCGTCACCGGCTCGGGTGTGAATGGCGGCGTGAGGGTGGGGGGAAGGCTAGGGCATGCCCCCCAAAGTGACTTTAGACAATTCCCGGTGATGGGGTGCCCCCCTAATCTGACGGCTGGACACTCAGGCCCAGCCCATGCCCGCACCGACACCTTTCCGACTCAAGACTGCCCTGCCCGAAGACACGCTGCGCGTGCACACCTGCACGGTGCGTGAAGCGTTGAGTGACCTGGGCGACACCACCCTGACGCTGCTGAGCGAGCGCAAGGACATCCAGGCCGCCGAGCTGCTGGGCAAACAAGCCTCGCTGACGGTGGCGCTGCGCGATGACGTGCCCCGCCATGTGAGCGGCTACGTATCGCGTTTCGCCCGCAGCGGTTTCGAAGGCAAGTACAGCGTCTATCAGATGACGCTCAAGCCCTGGCCCTGGCTGCTCACGCGCACGGCCGACTGCCGGATCTTCCAGGAGATGACCGTCCCGGACATCGTCAAACAGGTCTTCGATGACCATCCGGTCGCGCGTTTCGAGCTCAAGCTGATGCGCCCCTACCGCACCTGGAATTACTGCGTCCAGTACCGGGAGACAGATTTCAACTTCATTGCCCGGCTGCTGGAGCACGAGGGCATCTACTGGTACATCGAGCACGACGAGTCCGGCCACAAGATGGTGCTGTGCGATTCCGCCAGTGCGCACGACGCCGTCCCTACCTGCGCCACGCTGCCTTTCTATGGTGGCAACGGCCAGGTGCCGCCGCAGCTGGAGCATGTGTCGCAATGGGCCAATGTGCAGTGCGTGCAACCGGGCAAGGTCGTCATCACGGATTACGACTTCCAGCGCCCGTCCAGCTCGCTGCAGACCAGCCAGGCACGCAAGCGCGACTATGACCTGTCCGATGGCGAAATCTTCGACTACCCGGGCGGCTACATCCAGAATGGCGACGGCGCGCAGTATGCGGAAGACCGTCTGGACGAACTGCAAAGTGCCTATGACCTGTATGACGGGGTGACCAACGCGCAGGGCGTTCACACCGGGCATCTGGTGTCTCTCAGCCGCCATCCGAATGACGACCAGAACATTCAGTATCTGGTGACGTCGACCTCGCTGCATCTGCGTCAGGCGGTGAGTGAATCGGGGTCGGGCTCCACCGACCTGAGCTGCAGCTTCCATTGCATTCCGGCGGCGCAGCAATACCGGCCGACGCGGCGCACGCCCAAGCCGGTGGTGCCGGGGCCGCAGACGGCCATCGTCACCGGCCCGGCCGGCGAGGAAATCCACACCGACAAGTTCGGCCGGGTGAAAGTGCAATTCCATTGGGACCGACGCGGCCAGCGCAATGAGCAGAGCTCGTGCTGGGTCAGCGTGGCGCATCCGTGGGCCGGCTCCAACTTTGGCGGGGTGCACATTCCGCGGATTGGGCAGGAAGTGATCGTCGGATTCCTGGAAGGGGACCCGGACGCACCCATCATCATCGGACGCACCTACAACGGCGAGAACCTGCCGCCGTGGGATCTGCCGGCCAATGCGACACAAAGCGGCTTCCTGACCCGGTCGACCAAGGGCGGGGGTTATGGCAATGCCAATGCCATTCGCTTCGAGGACAAGAAGGGCGAAGAGCAGGTCTGGATCCACGCGGAGAAGAACCAGGACATCGAAGTCGAGAACGACGAGACGCACTGGGTCGGGCGGGATCGGACTAAGACCATCGACCGGCATGAAACGACGCTGGTGAAGGGGAACCGCACCGAGACGGTCAATCTGGATGAAACGATCACGGTGCATCAGAACCGCACGGAGCGGGTGGACCTGGACGAGAAGATCTCGATCGGGTTGAACCGCACCGAAGACGTCGGGGTGAATGAGACGATCTCGATCGGGTCGAATCGGTCAGTGACCATCGGGGGGATGAAGAGCGAGACGGTGGCGCTGGCGAAGGCGGAGACGATTGGGCTTGGGAAGGCGTTGACGATTGGCGCGGCGTATCAGACCTCGGTGGGGGGGCTGATGAACACCACGGTGGGCTTGCAGCAGTCGGAGCAGGTGGGTCTCTACAAAAAGACCTTGGTGGGCAAGGACTACTCGATCAACAGCGGCGCGGTGTATTCCGTGCAGGCGAAGGATGAAATCCACCTCACGGTCGGCAAAGCCAGTCTGACGATGAAATCGGACGGCACGATCATCATCAATGGCCACACGCTCAGCGTCGGCACCACCGGCGAACAGACCTTCAAGGCTGACGGCGAGGTGACCATGAAGGGCAAGCAGATTCTGGAGAACTGAGGTGGTGCGACTGGATCAATCGGCAGACGTTGTGGAGACGGCCACCCTGGAGTCATCGCCTTTTGGTGCTTTGCTTCAACAAGCTTCTCAAGCATCGGTGATGCCCCTTCCGGGGCAGGTGATCATTGGAACGCTGGAGTCTGCGCCCGAGCAGGGACGGCCAGGATCGGCAAGGGTCGACGGCCTTGGGCATGTGCAGGTGGTGCATAGCCTCGTGCCGCTGACGGCGCAGCATGAGGGGCAGGGCATTGCCCTGAGCGTGCTGGCAGGTGGGTCCGCCATCGTGCTGGGAACGCTGTGGAATGGCGCTGCATCGGAACCCGCGCAGGCGGATCCCTTGAAGGCGGCGGCGGAGCAAGACGAGGACGCCGATGGCCTGGTCATCACGGTGGACGGTCATCGTGAGGTGTTGGAAGCCGCGGAGGAACTCGAATTGCGTTGCGGGGAGGCCTGCATCGTGCTCACGGCCGATGGACGCATTCAGCTGCGCGGCACCTACATCACCAGCCACGCAAGCGCGACGCAACGCATTGTGGGTGGCTCGGTGCATGTGAACTGACGCGCACGATCTGGGAGTGATGTCGCCAGATTCAAACCTCGCTGCGATGTGGGTGTTTGACGCTTGTGCCCATGCGCCGCGCGGCATTCAAGCACCCCAGCGCAATGCTGGCGGGAAGATGGTCAACCTGATGGCCGCCCGTCATGACGGCCATTGTCGCGCCAGCCCGCAGCGCAGGCTGCGCAACTGAATCGGATGGAAATCCCGCAATGAAAGATACGCAGACACTCGACCCATGGCTGGATGCGGAGCGGGTGGCGCTCCGCTTGCGTGAGCCAGGTGCAGAGCTGCTGGTGGTGCTTGGCGCTGAATCGTGGTGCGGCAAGTGTCAGCGCCTGAAGCCGGCATTCGATCAACTCGCCATGAGCATGCCGAAGCACGTCGTGCCGCTTTGGCTCGACATTGAGGATCACGCTGAGTTCCTGAACGGCTTCGTGCCGCCAGACCTCCCGCTGCTGTTGCGGTGGCAGGCCGGCAACTGCGTACAGGCTGCAGTGATTCAGGACATTGACCTAAAAGCTTCGCCAGACGAGCGGGTCAGGTTGCAGATACTGACGCTGGGTGCCCAATCGCTGTTGGATCCCGACGAGCAGGAGCCCGTCCAGCTGCCGCCACTGTGGGCCGAATTTGCATCGGAGGCTTGGGCGGGTGACTAAACGCGGCGGCCGGGGTGATGTTTGGCGTTTTGATGGTCGGCTATGGCAACAGTGCGATGTTCCAACTGACATGCTTATGGAAACCATCTGCTGCGCGGGAGATGGATATGTCTATATCGGTCTGCAGTCTGGCGGCCTGCTGCGCGGTCGGGGGGATGAATGGGAAGTCATTCACGTAGACACCATGACAGTCCCATTCAAGGACATTGTCTGGTATCAGGACCAAGTGTGGTGCACCTCTGAATATGGGCTTTGGAACGTAGGTAAAGATGGAAAACTCGTCGATGCCGACGTGCCACCGCTGGCGTCCGCCTGTGCAGGCAATCTCTCAACTGCAGACGGAATCTTGATGGTGGCCGGAATGAACGGTGCCGCTCTACATGATGGTAATGGATGGCACCGTTTGATCTAAGCAAGGGCGACATGTCAGCCATGCGCTGTCTCAATAAAACCGTTGCGTGCTTTGATGGCGGGATGCAGGTGCGCTGTGACCATCCAGACAACGAACCTATCGGCGAGTAATCCTGTCAGCCAACCGTTCAAGCCTTTCTAAGGCATCACAACGCCGGAGATAAATCTTGAGTGATATCTACGAAATTCCTGATTCCTACCGAAAACGGATATTTGACGGTCGTTGGTTTTACGACTGTGCTGTTGTTGACAGGAATACTGTCAGCTTTGTGCTGTTCGATAACGGTCCAGAGGATAATGGCAACCGTGCCTTTGGAACAGTTCGGTTTGGAATGGGCTCCTGTCTTGATGGGCGCAGGTATACGGGGTTCCTGTTTCCTATGTTGGGTGTAGCCCCGAACTTAGGAAAGACCTCGGTAATGCTCGGGCGGGTCAGCGGCGTTGCAGTACACGGGGATGCTGGAGACGAAAAATGGTCCAATATCCCGACCTCTCCAGATGGTCCTGTGCGCACGAGTCCTAGTAATGTCGCCACAATAGGCGGGAGGCTGTACGTCTGCGCAAATTGGCGTCATGTTTGTTACTTAAGCGACAAGAGAGAGTGGGTATCGATTCGACATAATCTTGCTGACCCCCCGTCTAAACGGGTCACTGATTTCGGATTCGACGCCGTCTCAGGTTTTGCCGAGAACGACATCTACGCGGCAGGCGGGGAAGGAGACGTTTGGCGATTCGACGGTCATTTATGGCGTCAGTGCCAAATACCTACCAAATTGCTCATGGAAAGCATCTGCTGCGCGGGGGATGGATTTGTCTATATCGGTCTGCAGTCGGGTGGCCTGATCCGCGGACGTGGAGATGAATGGGAAGTCATTCACCAAGACAACATGTCGGTTCCCTTCAAAGACATTGTCTGGTATCAAGACAAAGTGTGGTGCACCTCTGAATATGGACTCTGGACTGTGGCTAAAGATGGAAAACTCGTCGATGCCGACGTGCCACCACTAGCGTCTGCCTGCGCTGGCAATCTTTCCACTGCGGACGGTATCTTGATGGTGGCGGGGCTGAATGGAGCCGCGCTTCATGACGGCAACGAGTGGCACCGGCTTGTCTGACCAATTGGGAGAACCGAATGGCATCTGCAGCAGAGAAGTTCCGTGCGCAGGCTCAATGAGCTTCCTTTCGACAGCGCACAACCCTGCATTGGCACCACTTCAGGTTTTAACGGTATTGGAACATTGGCGTGGTCATAGATTATGTTGTTCCTGAGTCTTACAAGGATCGTGTCTTCAACGGACGTTGGTTTTTTGACTGTGCGGTGATAGATAGGGCTAACGTATGCTTCATCATGTTCGATGAAGGAAGTGTCGATAGCGGAAAGAGAGCTTTTGGATCAATTAGATTCGGCGAAGCCGCCAATCTCCATGCGAGGAAGTACAGCGGCTTTGCATTCCCGATCATCGGAGTTGCTCCCAATCTGGGAAAGACAGCTTTCATGTTGGGGCAGGTCAGTGGGGTTGCGGTTACTGGTGACGCTGGCGACGGCATATTGCCGAATATTCCAGAATCCGCTGAAGGGCCGCTGAGTACTGGCCCAGATGCTGCGGCAACTATTGATGGCAAGCTATACGTCTGCGCAGGATGGAGACATGTTTGTTACCTGGATGACGATCAGCGCTGGGTGTCAATTCGTAATAACCTAACCGATCCGCCTAAAAACAGAGTGATGGATTTTGGCTTTTCCGCCATTTCTGGCTTCCATGCAAACGATATTTATGCGGCCGGCGGACGAGGGGATGTTTGGCGTTTCGACGGCGATCGCTGGCATCAATGCCAGACCTCTACCAATATGCTGATCGAAAGCATCTGCTGCGCAGGGGATGGATTTGTCTACATCGGCCTACAGTCGGGTGGCCTGATGCGTGGGCGCGAAGATGAATGGGAAGTCATTCACCAAGACAACATGTCGGTTCCCTTCAAAGACATCGTCTGGTATCAGGACAAAGTGTGGTGCACTTCTGAATATGGACTTTGGACTGTGGCTAAAGATGGAAAGCTCGTTGATGCCGACGTGCCACCACTAGCGTCTGCCTGCGCGGGCAATCTTTCCACTGCGGACGGTATCTTGATGGTGGCGGGGCTCCATGGAGCCGCGCTTCATGACGGCAACGAGTGGCACCGGCTTGTCTGAGGAAGGATTAAAGTCGACTGGGCAATCAGGCGAGTCATAAGATTGACGATGCAATATCGGTAGGTCAATGGCATTTAACGACACTTCATGCGTGTATTACATTGATAGCGTAGCCGTTAACTGCGCTGGATTTGCGTGAAACAGCTCACATAGACCAATCCTGTCAGAGCATTGGCCGACTAAGAGAGTGAAGCTTGCTATCGAAAAAAGGCGTTGACGAGGTAAATTATGCGAACCGAAATGCTTTATCAGATTCTTGGCTTGACGAACACCGACGAATCACTTATTTCGGCAATTGCTGAAATCGGTGGCAAGGTTGAAACCTTATCCCCGAAGAATATTCGTGAGCTGGGAACGGATTACGTGAACATCACCAATCGGGGAATTTCACTTGCCTTTCAAGCACGTGCTCGCTTTGAAATGTCGCGCGGCACTCCCCGCGGTGCCGGTCCTTACGTCTTATCGGGGATCTTTTACTATCCGCATGGTGGCGAAGATCTTGACCCGTACGTGGGCTGCGCTCCATTTTCAGCGAGCCCCGTTTCCACTCGGGACGAAGCGTTGCTTCATTACGGAACTCCGGATCGCACTGAAGAGGATGAAGAAGAAATTGACTGGGACCAGTGGAGTAAGGAAGCCCGGCAACTGCGCACCAGCTATCGGTCTGACCTGACAATTTCGACGATTTCGGTCTCGATACCCTTACTCCCGTCGCGGTAGGAAGTGGGAACTGCCACCGGGATGCGGTAGGTTTGAGATTGAACTCCCAATCTATCTAGATGTGAGGAAATTTTTCCATGACCACAGATCAGTTGGTTCATTTACTTGGCTTCACCAATATTGACGGCGCCTTGGTGGAGGCTATCAAGGCCAACGGGTCTTCGGTGGACGCGCTCTCTCCCAAGAGGATGAAGGAGACGACCAGTGACTATGTTTCATTGGTCGATAAGGGGGTTGTGCTTTCTTTCACTCCGAGAGAGTACTACTCACGCGATTACGGAGAACCTCAAGGCGCGGGACCATTTGTGATGACGGGTGTTTTCTATTACCCCAATGGTTCGTCGGAAGTCTCTGCCTATCGCGGTCCCGTTCCTTTCGCTAAGGGAGCAGTGCTCAATCGCGATCAAGCGCTGCTAGCACTGGGTGAGCCAGAGGAAACTGATGAAGAAGACGGCGAAGTTTATTGGGACCTTTGGTCGGTAGAAAGCAGGCTTCTACAAGTGTCTTACCGCAAGGATCTTTCCACGGCGGCCATCACCGTTTGTTTGCCCAAGAAAGACTGACGCCGACAGCTAGCGAGCGAGCATCTATGAGTATTGCCATTGAGCAGCTCAAGCCCCGCATTGCGGGCTTCAATGTCATTGACTGCGAGATCAAGAATCGAGACATCCTGTACTTGCTCGCCCGTGAGGATTACACCCAGCATGTGGGCTGGAGCGAGTCCCGACAGCCGCCGGCAGAGCGGAGCGTGGCCAAGCGGCTCATCGGCATTGGACTCAAGAATCCGGATGACAAGAAGTTCCCAGTGACGCATCTCACCGGCATGGGCAGAAGCCTTTGCGGTGTGGCCTTTCAACCTGAGGAAAAGGTGGTGGTCATCGACAGTAGCTCAAAGGCATGGTCCCCTGCCGTTGGTTTTTCTGGCATGGAGAAACCCGTTGCAACGGTGGCGGAGGGCGGCACAAAGCGCGGTGGGTTCAGCAAGGTCAAGAGCTTTGGGGGCAAGCTGTTTGCGTGCAATACCGCCCGGCAGGTGTTCGTCCGGCACGCGCCGGGTGTCTGGGAACGGGTCGGGGAGGAGATGCCCGAACCCGATCAGAACGTCTTGAGCTTTGTTGATTTCGACGGGTTCAGTGCTGACGATCTTTACGCCGTGGGTGATCCGGGCGATATCTGGCACTTCTCTTCAGGGCGCTGGCAGCGACTCAAATTTCCCAGTCAGTGGGGGATATCTGCAGTCTGCTGCGGTGGCGACGGCTTGGTCTACGTCGCCGCCGGCAACCACATCTTCCGAGGGATGGGGGACCAGTGGGAGCGGCTGAAGACAAGGGTGCAGATGTCCATTCCCATCAAGGACATGGTCTGGTGGGAAGGTCAGTTGTGGGCCACAAGCGATGACGGTCTCTGGACCTTAAAGGACGATGGGCTGGTTGAAGCGGACGTTCCGCCGGGTGTCAAGGTCTGCTCCGGCAACCTTGCCCAGCGGGATGGCGTGCTGCTGCTCGCGGGTTACGGCGGCGCTGCGTTTAAGCGCGACGGGGCGTGGACTGAGATTTTTCACGACCATGAAGTGCGAGCGTGGTTTCAGGCCAATCGCGACAAGGTTTGGATGCCGCCGCAATGAGTATCTCCATCGACACGCTTCTCCCGCGCATGGCCGGTTTCAATCTCATTGACTGTGAGATCAAGGATCGGGAAACCTTCTACTTGCTGGGCCGTGAGGACTATACCCAACGTACAGGCCGACGCGAGTTGGAGGATGCTCCGCCGGAAGGTCGGCTGCCCAAACGGATCTTCGTGCTTCGTCTGAACAATGCTGAGGGCAAGAGATGGGGACATATGCATCTCACTGGCCTGAATCAAAGTTTCTGCGCGATGACGTATGCCCCGGAGGAAAAAATCCTCGTGGTCGATTCAGATACGAAAGTGTGGTCTCAAAATCCAAACTCCAATGGTTTTGAGCCGCCTTCGACGACGAAGGGAGAGGGTGGCATATTGGCAGGGCCTGTCACCCGCGTTAAATCGTTCGGTGCGGAGCTGTGGGCGTGCTCGGCCTGCCGACAGGTGTTGAAGCGGAACGGTCCCTCGCAATGGGAATTGCTGGGGCCCCCCATCAACGTCTCAGATTCTGATTTTCGCGGCTGCGGATTTGACGACTTTGATCGGTTTTCTCCTAACGACGTCTATGCAGTTGGAGGCAGCGGGGAAGTCTGGCATTTCGATGGGGCCGTTTGGCGTCGCTGTAAATTCCCATCGAGTTGGGGTATTTCTGCGGTTTTGTGTGCGCCGGATGGGAATGTCTATATCGCTGCAGGTACGGTCATATACCGGGGGTTTGAAGATAGGTGGGAGCGTCTCGACACCAAAGATCTCATTACTTTACCAATCAAGGATCTGGTGTGGTATGAAGGCCAGTTGTGGGCGACCAATGACTATGGAATTTGGACCTTAAGCGATCACTCATTGATGCCCGCTGATGTCCCATCTGCAGTAAAAGTGTGTTCTGGGAATTTGGCTGTTCGAGATGGCGTGATGCTGTTAGCCGGGTACGGAGGCGCGGCATATAAACGCGATGGGACCTGGGTTGTGATTTTTCACGACCATGAGGTGCGGGAGTGGTTTGGTGCCAATCGAGACAAAGTTTGGAAATCGCCATAGCGCGCAGCTTGGCATACGCCCCTAGGATTCGCATGACGGCACTGAACGGTCCTGTCTGCGCCTCAAAACCTTATTGCGGGAATATTCGTTGTTGAAGCCGCAATCTACTTTCGTACCCAAGCGCCGGAGCATGCAGATTGAGCATTTCAATTGAACAGTTATTCCCGCGAATCGCTGGTTTTAACGTTATCGACTGCGCGATAAAAAATAGAGATATTCTTTATCTGCTCCTGCGTGAGGACTACACGCAACGACCAGGTTGGACGGACGGTCGCGATCCCCCTGCCGAGGCTAGTCTGCTGAAGCGGATACTGAGCCTGAATTTGAAGAAGCCCCCCGGCCAGCATTGGGGCGTGGGTCAGATTGGTGGGTTCGGCAGAAGTTTGTGCGCCGTTGCGCATGCACCCGATGAGAAGGTGGTGGTGCTGGACATTGCGTCGAAGTCATGGACGCCCACCCCCGGCCGTGATGGCTTCGAAGATCCCATTCCTTCCAAGTTCGAAGGCGGCGTGAGACTAGGCGGGCTCAGCCGCGCCAGAAGCTTTGGCGGACATCTTTTTGCCATCAGTACAGCGAGGCAACTGTTTATTCGCCGGCAGCCAGGGCGTTGGGAACTGGTGGGCGACCCGTTGCCCATGCCTGAGCAACACAAGCTCAGCTTCCTGGATTTTGATGGCTTCAGTGCTGAGGACATCTACGCCGTGGGGGACGCAGGCGATGTCTGGCATCTGCAAGGAACGCATTGGAGCCGCCTCCCGTTTCCCAGTGATTGGGGGCTGTCGGCCGTTTGCTGTGGCGGAGACGGTCTCGTTTATGTCGCAGCAGGCAATGTCATTTTTCGACGGCGTGGTGACACGTGGGAGAAGCTGAAGACAGCGGCACAGATTTCGCTCCCCATCAAGGACCTTGTCTGGTATGAGGGCCAGCTATGGGCGACCAATGACTATGGAGTTTGGACCTTAAGCGATCGCTCATTGATACCCGCTGATGTCCCTCCTGCAGTCAAAGTGTGTGCTGGGAATTTGGCCGTTCGAGATGGCGTTTTGCTGATCGCGGGATACGGAGGCGCTGCTTTCAAATCCAACGGGCGTTGGACTGACATCTTCAACGATCATGAGGTCCGTGCTTGGTTGGAAGGCAATCGAGACAAGTTGTGGACGCTTTGAGTGGGAAGGGGTGACCTTGAGCGCAGCTTCTGTTTATTTCTTGGACGCAGTCTGCATCGACCCGGACTGGTTGTATGTGGCCACCCAGCTCGAGGACCTCGATCCTCACGAGACGTCGCATACCCGGATGAGCGTGCTCGACCTGACGCAGTCAAGCTGGTGGGCCTGCCATGATTACGAAGACACCATCGTTTCTGTGCATGCCTACCGGCTGCCCAAAGAGGATCTGCCTGACGGCAGTCGCTACGCCGCGCTGGGCATGCATGGAACGGTCCACTTCAACGAGCGCAACGAACCCACATTCAAGGAAGTCATTCCCGGCGCAGGTATGACCGAAGGGAATTTTGGCGGGCTGTTGACGCATATCCGCTTGATTGACGGTCAGCTGTGGGCTTGTGGCCAGCATGGGCAGGTGTACCGCCGAATGGGCCGCGATGACTGGCAGCCTGCTGACGAGGGGATTCGGGTTCATCTGAACCCGTCCGACCACGCGCAGGATGTCGAAGGCCTGTTGGACAGAATGAACGCCGCGCCGATGCTCAGTTGCATGGACGGCGCTTCCAGCGATGACGTCTACGTCGTTGGGCTGGGCGGCTACATGGCCCATTTCGACGGAACAGCGTGGACCCGCATTGATCTGCCCGTTGATGAGCACCTGGAGTGGGTGCGTTGCTACGGGCCCGAAGAGGTCTGGGTGTGTGGGTACAAGGGCACCCTGTTGCGGGGCAACGCGCGGGACGGCTTCAACCGCTTGAACGGGTCGAACGATCAACAGACTTTTGTGTGCCTCACCAAGTTCAATGAATCGGTCTACCTCTGTGCGGAAGAGGGGCTGTTTGTCTGGAACGGAAAGTCGATCATGCAGGTGCGGACCAGCCTGCAACCGGAACTGCAGGATGCATGGCGGGTTGATCAGGTGGATGGTGTTCTCTGGAGTGTTGGAGTGACCGATATCGCTCGCTTCGATGGCAAGATCTGGCTGCGTGTGGAGCATCCAGACAATGAGCGTATTGGCCCGTAACCGTGAAGCGCCGCTAACTTCTTACTGAAAACCAAACGCTTGTGCAGAGACGTTATGAATGCATACCGAGGTGGTTGAGCGGCGAGTTGTAACTTGACTTGACCCATGAGCCGGGGACACTCACAGTGCCCGAGACAGTCCCGAGCTGTCGATCCGGTGGGCTGCCCTCACAAACCACACCATGACGCGTCAAACACAAAAACAGCGGAGTCAGCCGGATGCAGACGTCCCCATGGACGCGACGCAATGGTCTGAAGAGAGCAAACGGTCTTACCTCTACTGCGGGCATTCATACAGCCAGTCCGACCGCTACTGCGACATCCACTACTCGTGCATTCGCTGTGCATCCCCTGCCGTGTTCACCGCTGCCGACCAGAAGCGCTCCTTCGAGGTCAAGAAAAACTACATCTGGCAGCGCCGCGACCTCTGTCCAGCCTGCCACGCCCAATGGGTGCAGTTGAAAGCGAAGGACCGGGCCTGTCAGGCGCGATGGACGGCCGAACGACTCACACTGAAGCATGACGCGTCGTTCATGGGCGACTGGCTCCAAGTCCTGGAGGCGCTGCCCTCGTATGACAGACGCAAACACAGCTCAATGAAAACGCACTTGCGGAAGCTGCTGGAACAACCTTCCCAGGGAACAAAGCTGCTTGCCCCGGCGCCCACCCAGACCGATGCGCACCATCCACCGTCCCCAGTCTCCCGCTAAAGGTTTCTCTTGAACGTTCAAGAAGATCTCTCCACCGACCACCATCGCTGGATTGCTGGCCTCTTCTTTTGCGGGCTGCTGCTGGCCCCCGTGTTGGCGGACGGTTTTTTTGGGAAGCACGCTTCCCAGCACAGTCCCTGGCTGTATGCCTATGTCGTCTTCATCGGCTCGGCCCTCCTGCTGAGCTTGTTCTCCGTAGACTTTCAGCTGTCTGCTTCGGAAGTCCGCCGTAACATCCGGCTGCTTGGACGACGCATCGGATCCAGGGGGCTGGTTCGCAGGTCAGAGCTCAAAGAGATCCGGAGAACGACGACCGCGGTCTGGGAGCACAAAGGCGCCTTGTCCGGCACGCACATCGACGGCTACATCCACGAGATCCAGTTGGTCACCTTGGACGACCGCTGCATCGCCTTCATCCGCTTCAGGGACGTCCACAAGAACCCGGCCGAGCTGACCCGCGTGTTGGATGAATCGTCATCGCTGCTCCGCCTCCCCGTGGTGGAGCGGTTCCACGAATGACCCAGGCCTTTACAACTGCACCCGCGACCCCAACTCAATCACCCCGTTATCCGGCAGCCGGAAGTAATCCGCTGCGCTGCTGGAATTGCGCGCCATGGCAATGAACAGTTGCTGCCGCCAGCGCGCCATGCCCGATTTCTTCTTCTGCGCCCCCGGCACCACCACCTGCCGGCTGAGGAAATACGACGCCAGGAATGGATCGAACTGCAGGTCATGCCGCGCACAGCGCCCCAGCGCGGCCGGCAGGTTGGGCTCGTCCTTGAAACCGTAGCGCACCACCACCCGCCAGAAGTCCGAAGGCAGCTGCTCGACGCTGAGCTGCTGGTCCTCCGGCACAAAAGGCACCTTGTCAAACCGCACCGTCACAATGACATTGCGGGCATGCAGTGACTGGTAATGCTTCAAGTTGTGCAGCAGGGCAGGCGGCACCACGTCCGGATTGGAGACGGGATACACCGCAATCCGCTCTGGTCGCGGACCTGCAATGTCCTGCGACAGTGATTCCAGAAACGGCAGCAGCGGCAGGTCTTCGTCGGCCACCTGCGCATGCAGACGCTCCTTGCCGCGGCGCCAGGTGGCCATCACCGCAAAGAGCACCAGGCCCAGCGCCAGCGGGAACCAGCCGCCTTGCAGAAACTTGAGCGAGCATGAAATCACCAGCACCGCGTCCACCACCAGGAACAGCGCCGTCGCCGCCCAGGCCACGGGGGCGGGATAACGCCACGCATGGCGCACCACAAAGAAGGTCAGCGCGGTGGTGATCAACATGGTGATGGTCACGGCAATGCCATAGGCCGAGGCCAGCGCGGACGAGCTCTCGAAGCCGAGGACCGCCAGCAGCACCGCCACCAGCAGCGTCCAGTTGATCGCCGGCAAATACACCTGCCCCATGGCCTGCGCGGAGGTGTAGATGACCCGCATGCGAGGCAGCAGGCCCAACTGGATGGCCTCCTTCGTCAGCGAAAACGCGCCCGAGATCACGGCCTGCGACGCAATCACCGAAGCGAGCGTCGCCAGCAGCACCATCGGGATGAGCCACGCGGAGGGGAAAAGCCGGAAGAACGGGTTGTCCAGGGCCGTCGGGTCCCTCAGCAGCAGGGCGCCTTGCCCGGCGTAATTGAGGGCCAGCGTCGGCAGCACCAGCGCCGACCACGCAAGACGGATCGGACGACGGCCAAAGTGCCCCATGTCGGCATACAGCGCTTCTGCACCGGTCAGCGCCAGCACCAGCGCACCCACCACGAGGAACAGCCCGGGTCCGCGGGCCTGCAGAAACGCAAAGGCGAAACGCGGATCAAGCGCCCGCAAGATCTCGGGCGACTGCGCGATCTGGACCACGCCAATCAGCCCCAGCACGCCAAACCACAGCAACATGACTGGCCCGAACAGCACACCCACAGCCGCCGAGCCCTTCCGCTGAATCAGGAACAGCCCGGTGAGCACCGCCACGGAGATCGGCAACACGAAGGGTTTGAACGCCGGCGTGACCAGCTCCAGGCCTTCGACCGCGCCCATGACCGAAATGGCCGGGGTGATGACGCTGTCGCCGTAGAAAAGCGCTGCGCCGCAGACCCCCACCAGCAGCAGCACGCGTCGTCGTTTCGCGGTGTCCCCGGCCGCACGCACGGCCAGGGCGGTCAGCGCCATGATGCCGCCCTCGCCGCGGTTGTCCGCTCGCAGGATCAGCACCACGTACTTGAGCGTCACCACCACCATCAAGGCCCAGAAGATGGCCGACACCGCACCGATGATCGATGCCGGGTCCAGAGTCACCCCGTTGGCGGGGTTGAGCACCTCGCGCATCGTGTAAAGAGGGCTGGTGCCGATGTCGCCGAAAACGACCCCCAGTGCGCCGAGCGTCAGCGCGGCAAGGCCTTGTTGCGGTCCATGGTGAGAAGAGTGGGGCGTGTCGACTGCAGGCGCTTGTGCCATGTTTTGAAGGGACCCAGGAAACTGGAGCGGCAGTGTCGATCCTTCGGAGACAGCACGCAACCGGTGTTGCGTCCTGGAATCACGGCAGGGGCGGGCATCGCATAGAGTGGCGGCATCACCACGAAGGCCGTGCTCCAATGATTGCCCATCTCGACCATCTCGTCCTCACCACCAGCCACGAGGCGGACTGCATCCGCTTTTATACCGAGGTGCTGGGCATGCAGCTCGAAAGCTTCATCGGCGGCACCCCACCGGTCGAGCGGCGCGCTTTTAAATTCGGCCAGCAGAAGATCAATCTTCATGTCAAAGGCCGCGAATTTGAGCCCAAGGCTCACACGCCGGTGCCGGGCGCGCTGGATCTGTGCTTCATGGCGTCCATTCCGCTGGACGACGTGGTGCAGCGTCTCAACAAGTTGGGCGTGGACATCGTGGAAGGTCCGGTCCTGCGCACAGGCGCTACCGGAAAAATCCGCTCGGTGTATGTCCGAGATCCCGATCTCAACCTGATTGAAATCTCCGAACCGGCGTCGGCCTGATGTCTTCGAACGAACCGATCACACACGCACCCATCGAATCATGAGCACAAGAGGGATCAAGGCTGCCGTCGTGGCGGTGATGGCTGCGCTCGCGGGCCTCTGGTTCGCCGCCCCTTACTGGACCCTGCACCAGATGCGCGAAGCCGCCAAGGCCGGCGATGCCGACCGCTTCAACGCCTATGTCGACTACCCGCGACTCCGGGAGAACATCACCACGCAGCTCTCCGGCCCGGCCGTCGACACGGCCGACACCACTGCGGATTCGGGGCGTGAGCCCAAGCGCTCGCTGGGCGGCATCGGCCGGATGCTGGGCAGGGCGCTGGCCACTGGCGCGGTCCAGGCGCTGGTGCGTCCGGAAGTGGTGATGCGGGCCCTGCAGTACGGCCAGCTGATGCCCAAAAAGCGCGACGACGATCCCGCCGCATCGGACGGCTCTCCATCGCCGTCCTCCGGGCAGGGCGGAGCGGATGATTCCCCTCGGCACAATGATGTCGAATGGTGGACCGAGCGGTCCGGACTCGACCAGGTGATCTTCTACGCGCGTCGCAGCGACCAGCCCGCGTCACGCAAGCTGGGTCTGGTGCTGGAGCGGCGCGGGTGGGTGTCCTGGCAACTGACGGACATCCGCATTCCGCAGCAGTAAGGCGGCGGGGTTTAACCGCCCGCAGCCCGGGTCTGTTCCGCGTTGGTGGTGGACCTGGAGCCTTTCAGATGCTCCTCCACGTCGGACGGTCGCGCGCCAACGGCTTTCACCGCGTCATGGATCTGCTGGGCCGTCACGTTGAGCTTGCGGGCCCAGGTCTGCACTTCCTGTTCGTCGCCCACATTGATCGAGCCTGTGGGGGAGGCGCTGCCTGCACTGTCGGGCGGTGCACCAAAGCTGGCTTCATCAGACATTGAAATCTCCGGTGAGGGGACGAGACTGTCTCGTCGCCCGATCACCCGATGTCGGCAGTTCGCATGCCTGAGCGGCCCGTGTCCCCGATCCCACTGACTGCGGCGTGGGGATCGCAAATGGGAGACCGGTCGGCAAATCGCAGGGACAAGCGCCCAAACGTACGCAATAAATCGCTGCTCGCACAATGCGTCCGCGAGGCCGGCAGATGACCGCGCTTTGCCCCTCATCGTTTCCCCCTAATTCGAGAATCTCCGATCCCCAAACCCGGTGGACCCGCTGGATTCCATCCAGCAATCGGGGCACTATGGCGCCATGCAGATGCTGAGCCGATTCCTTCGTATGCCTGTACTGCTGCTGGCCGCATGCGGCTGGCATTTGGCGCAGGCCCAAACCGCCGTGGTGATTGGCGGGAACCTGCGTTTTGACAATGACGCTGTATGGCAGCGCATCGTCGACGAAGCTGGTGGCCCCGGCAAGGCAAAGGTGGCGGTGTTGGCCACTGCCTCGGCGGCGCCGGAGCAGTCCGCCAATGCCATCGTGCAGGTGCTGCAGCGCCATGGCGCACAGGCCGAGCACATTCCGGTCGCGCCCCGGCTCGAGGGCGCGGACCTGCAGAAGAATCTCAACGACCCCGCCTTGATCGCCAAGGTGCGTGGCGCCAGTGCGGTGTTCTTCTCCGGTGGCGCGCAAGGGCTGATCGTCGATACCTTCCAGCCGGGCGGCAAACCCACCGCGATGCTGGAAGCGATCTGGGAGGTGTACCGCCGTGGGGGCGTTGTGGCGGGCACCAGCGCGGGGGCGGCCATCATGAGCCGCACCATGTTCCGTGACGCCCTGGATGTGATGGGCGTGATGCGCGGCCAGATGCGTGATGGTCATGAAATCGACCGCGGCCTGGGCTTTGTGAGCGACCGCCTGTTCGTCGACCAGCATTTCCTCAAGCGCGGCCGCATCGGACGCATGCTGCCGCTGATGATGGCGCAGGGCTACCGGCTGGGCCTGGGCATTGAGGAAAACAGCGCCGCGGTGATCCGCGGGCCGTCCGTGGACATCATTGGTGCCCGCGGCGCGCTGCTGGTGGACCTGCGCAGCGCTCGCACCGATCCGACGCTGGACATGTTCAATGTCCAGAATGCCCGGCTGAGCTATCTGGACAACGGCGACCACTACGACCTGCGCACCGGCCAGGTCACGCCTGAGCAGCGCAAGACGCCGCTGCCGGAGACCCGCATCATTCGAGCGTCCCACTCGCTGACCAGCCCGGTGAGCACCTTCCAGACCGATATCCTGGGAGACAACCGCATCGTGCAGGCCATGGCGGAACTGATGACCGCGCCGTCCGGCGAGGTGAGGGCGATGGCGGCCCGGGTGCGCCCCGGGGCGACCGAGCCGCGTGACCGCACGGCCTTTGTGTTCCGGCTGTACCGGGGCGAGGGCACCCAGGGCTGGTTCAACAGCCAGGGCGATGCCAATGACATCACCTTGCTGGATGTCCGCCTGGATGTTCGACCGGTGCCGGTGCCCCTGGCTGCACCGCCGCGCCTGGCAGCCAACAATCCGCCGCCGCAGCCGGCAGAAGCGCCGGTGGGGGCTGCGGCAGAGCCTTCAGCAACGCCCCGCTGACCGTTCAAACTGCGCCCAAGGCCCTGGCAGAGCGGGGGCAATGCCACGACAGGACGAGCCCAACGTCCAGCCAGGACAAGGACAAGGACAGGGCCAACGCCCAGCCAGGGCGCGCGCGCCCGGCGCGACGCCTGCGCCGCTTACTTCCCGCCCACCGTCACCCAGCGCAGCTCAAACCAGTTATCGGCCCGATGCTGCACCGTCACGTTCTGGCGGAAGGCCCAGGGAATCATCTGGCGGTGCAGCGGAATCACATGGTTCTGCGCCTTGAACTCCCGCAGCGCGGACTTCACCAGTTCTTCCCGCTTCTTCGGGTCAGGCTCCACGCTCGAGCTGGCGGCCAGGGCGTCGAACTTGTCGTTCTTCCAGTTGCCGAAGTTGTAGTAGCCCACGCCCTTTTCACCGCGATTGCGCAGCAGCGGCGTCAAAGCCACTTCCGCATCGGTGATCACGCCGCCCCAGCCGAACATGTAGAGGCTGGTGTCCATCTTCTCCAGCTTGGGGAACATCAGCGTGCGCGGCTGGGCATTCACGTTGACCTTCACCTTCAGTTGTGCCCACATGGAGGCAAGCGCCAGGCAGATCTTCTCGTCGTTGATGTAGCGGTTGTTGGTGCAGTCCAGCGTCACCTCAAAACCATTGGCATAGCCTGCATCGGCCATCAGTTTCTTGGCCGCGGCCACGTCGTAGGGCAGGCGGGCCTCGATCTGGGCGTCGTTGTAGGCGCCGAGCGGGGAGGGCGTCAGGCCGCCGGTGGGCAGGCTCAGGCCGTTCATCAGCTTGAGCTTGATGGCGTTGATGTCAATCGCCTGGTAGAGCGCCTGCCGCACGCGGGCGTCCTTGAACGGGTTCTTGTCGCCCGGCACCTTGCCGTAAAGCAGCTTGTCCCGCGCCTGGTCCATGCCGATGAAGATCAGCCGGTTCTCCGGGCCTTCCAGCACCTTCACACCGCTGGTCTGCTTCAGCTTGTTCAGGTCACGCGGGGCCGGGTCCAGCACCACGTCCACCTCGCCGGAGACCAGGGCCGCCAGCCGCGTCGAGTCGTTGGCGATCGGCGTGAACACGGCCTCCTGCACATTGCCTTCGAACTTGCCCCACCAGTTGGGATTGCGCTTGAAGCTGGTGCGGATGCCGGGCTGCCGGTCCACCATGATGTAGGGGCCGGTGCCATTGCTGTGGGTGGCGGCGTAGGTTTCGTCCTTGTCCTTGTAATTCTGCGGACGGGTGACCTTGTGCTGCTCGCTCCAGCGCTTGCTCATGATGAAGATCAGGTCCAGGTGCTGCAGGAAGATGGGGTTGACCTGCTCCAGCTGGAACTCCACCGTGCTGTCGTCCACCTTGCGCGGCGTGCCGACCGCCTGGGCATAGGCGCTGATGTTGGAGTTCACATCCTTGGCGCGCGTCACCGAGAACACCACGTCGTCCGCGGTGAAGGGCGTGCCGTCCTGGAACTTCACGCCCTGGCGCAGCTTCACCCGCCAGAGCGTGGGCTTGACCTGGGTCCACTCGGTGGCCAGGCTGGGCACGATGTTGAGGTTGCGGTCCCGGGCCACCAGCCGCTCATACACCTGCCCGTTCATGGCATTGGTGACGATCTCGTTCTGGGAATGCGGGTCAGCGGTCTGCATGTCGCCCGCGCCGGCCCAGCGCAGGGTTTGCGCTTGGACGGGCAGGGCGACCAGGCTCATCCCCCCTGCACAGCCCAGCGTCACGGCCAGAGCGCGCAGCGCTGATCGCAGGGCGTTCAGCGGCGGACGGCGGCGAGACGGGTCATGGCGGGGCGCGGACAATGGGGCGCGGGCAGCCACCGGGGCCACCAGGGTCGAAGGGCAGTGATTCATGAAGGCTCCAGATCTTGGGGGCAAGGCGGTGGGGCGGCGCTCCGTGGAGCGGCCACGGCCGGGGGATGACCCAATTCCAGGACATTCCCCCTGAACAGGTCAGCCCCAGCGGCCCACTTGCCGAACTTTCGTGTTGCGATCCAGTTTAGGGGCAGTCGCGGAAGCTGCGACAATGGGGGACATCGGGCCAGGCGTCCTTGCGAACGCCGGACCGGTCCAGGCCCCGCCGGACCGCTGTCTGACCAGACAGGGCCCACCCTCTTCAGAACCACTCCGGAACCCTTCCGCCATGGCTCAATACGTCTTTTCGATGAACCGCGTCAACAAGACGGTTCCTCCCAAACGTCACATCCTCAAGGACATCTCGCTGTCCTTCTTCCCTGGCGCCAAGATCGGCGTGCTCGGCCTGAACGGCTCGGGCAAGTCCACCCTGCTCAAGATCATGGCCGGCGTGGACAAGGAAATCGAAGGCGAAGCCATCCCGATGCCCGGCATCAAGATCGGTTATCTGGAGCAGGAGCCCAAGCTCAATCCGGAACAGACCGTGCGTGAAGCCGTGGAGGAAGGCATTGGCGGCGTGCTGGCTGCCAAGAAGCGCCTGGACGAGGTCTACGCCGCCTACGCCGAACCGGACGCCGATTTCGACGCCCTGGCCGCTGAGCAGGGCGAACTCGAAGCCATCATCGCCGCCGCCGGCTCGGAAAACACCGACCTGCAACTGGAACTGGCTGCAGACGCGCTGAACCTCCCGCCCTGGGACGCCAACATCGGCGTGCTCTCCGGGGGTGAAAAGCGCCGCGTGGCCCTGTGCCGCCTGCTGCTGTCCAAGCCGGACATGCTGCTGCTGGACGAACCCACCAACCACTTGGACGCTGAATCCGTCGAATGGCTGGAGCAGTTCCTGCAGCGTTTCCCCGGCACTGTGGTGGCCATCACCCACGATCGCTACTTCCTGGACAACGCCGCCGAATGGATTCTGGAACTGGACCGCGGCCACGGCATCCCCTGGAAGGGCAACTACTCCGACTGGCTGGACCAGAAGGAACGTCGCCTGGAGCAGGAGCAGAAGTCGGAAGACGCCCGCGCCAAGGCCATGAAGGAAGAACTGAAGTGGGTGCGCTCCAATGCCAAGGGCCGTCAGGCCAAGAGCAAGGCGCGTCTGGCCCGCTTCGAGGAACTGAGCGACGTCGAATACCAGAAGCGCAACGAAACCAATGAAATCTTCATTCCCGTGGCCGAGCGCCTGGGCAATGAAGTGATCGAGTTCGAGAACGTCACCAAGTCCTTTGGCGACCGCGTGCTGATCGACAACCTGTCCTTCAAGGTGCCCCCGGGCGCCATCGTCGGCATCATCGGCCCCAACGGCGCCGGTAAGTCGACCCTGTTCCGCATGATCCAGGGCGTCGAGCAGCCGGATTCGGGCACCGTCAAGATCGGCAAGACCGCCAAGCTGGCCTTCGTGGACCAGAGCCGCCAGAGCCTGGATGCCAACAAGACCGTGTGGGAAGACGTCTCCGGCGGTCTGGACAACATCATCGTCGGCAAGTTCGTCATGCCCTCGCGCGCCTACATCGGCCGCTTCAACTTCAAGGGCAACGACCAGCAGAAGATGGTGGGTCAGCTCTCCGGCGGTGAGCGCGGCCGTCTGCACCTGGCCAAGACCCTGGCCCAGGGCGGCAACGTGCTGATGCTGGACGAACCGTCCAACGACCTGGACGTCGAAACCCTGCGCGCGCTGGAAGAGGCGCTGCTGGAGTTCGGTGGCTCGGCCATGGTCATCTCCCACGACCGCTGGTTCCTGGACCGCATCTGCACCCACATCCTGGCGTGCGAAGGCGACTCCCAGTGGTTCTTCTTCGACGGCAACTTCCACGAGTACGAAGCCGACAAGAAGAAGCGTCTGGGTGAAGAAGGTGCACGCCCCAAGCGTGTGCGCTTCAAGCCCATCACCTGAGCGGGCCCCGCACCCTCTTGGACCCCTCCATGGCTGCCGGTTCTCCCGCGCCATCGGCCCCGGCTCAGTCCGGGGCTGCGGGGGCGTCGGCGCTGCCCGGCGCCTCCAGCACCTCCGCCCCGCTGCAGGGGAATGCCGAGGCGGTGACGCCCCCGCGACTGGTCTCGCTGGGCCGGTTCGGCCGCTTCCTGCTGGTGGGCGGCGTGGCGACGGCGGTGCACTACGTCACCGCCTTCCTGCTGCTGCGGCTGGCCGGTTGGCCGGCCGTGCAAGCCTCCGCCACCGGCTTCGTCGTCGGCGCCATGGCGAACTATGCGCTGAACGCGCGCTACACCTTCGGCCTGCGCGGCCAGCATGCCCATCATCTGCCTCGCTTCGCAGTGGTGGCCGGCATGGGTTGGCTGCTCAATGCCGCCGGCATGTGGGGCTTGCTGCGGGCGGGTCTGCACCCGTATGTGGCACAGCCCGTCGTCACCATCCTGGTGCTCTTCTTCAATTTCCTGCTCAATGCCTTGTGGGCCATGCGCCCGCATCGGCCTGACTCCGGGCAATTCCCAGGGTAACGTCCCCCCAATTCGAAGGGCCCCGTCGTCATCGAAGGGGCAGGGGCGCCCGCTAGAGTCTGCCTTCGCAGAGGCCGTCGGTGCGGCCCTCTGCATCGTGCACAGGGGCGGAGCGTGGAACTCATCGAACGACAACATTTTTTGGGTGCCCCGGACTTTCGGGAGCAGGCACCCGTGATCAACTTCGTCCTTCCTTGCTACAACGAAGAAGAAGTGCTGCCGGAGACCGCCAGCCGGCTGGAACGTTTGCTGGAGGACCTGGAGTCTCAGCAACTGATTTCTCCCGCCAGTTCCATCTACTTCGTGGATGACGGCAGCCGGGACCGGACCTGGGCACTGATCGAGTCGCTGTCCGCCCGTTCCCCGAGGTTCTGCGGCATCAAGCTCAGCCGCAATCGAGGCCATCAGAATGCGCTGCTGTGCGGGCTGATGAGTGTCAATGGCGATGCCCTGATCAGCCTGGATGCGGACCTGCAGGACGACCTGGGCATCATTGCCGACATGGTGCGGGCCTTTCGCAATGGCCATGAGGTCGTGTATGCCGTGCGCCGGCGGCGCGACACCGACACCTTCTTCAAACGCTTCACCGCCGAGGGCTACTACAAGGTGCTGGCCGCCATGGGTGTCAAGCTGGTGTTCAACCATGCGGACTATCGCCTGATGGGCCGCCGTCCGCTGGAGGCGCTGCGTGGCTACCGGGAGCCTCACCTGTTCCTGCGTGGACTCGTGCCCTTGCTGGGCTATCGCAGCACGTCGGTGGAATTCGACCGGGCCGAGCGCTTTGCGGGCGAGTCCAAATATCCGCTGACCAAGATGCTGTCGCTCGCGTGGCAGGGCATCAGTTCCTTCACGCCTTATCCGCTGCGTTTGATCACCGGGGCGGGTGTGCTGGTGTCGCTGGTCAGCCTGAGCATGGCGCTGTGGGCCCTGGGGGTGCGCATCTTCACCGAGGACGCCTTGCCCGGCTGGGCCTCCACCGTGATCCCGATGTATTTCCTCGGTGGCATTCAACTGCTGGGGCTGGGGGTGATCGGGGAATATCTGGCCAAGGTGTTCGAATCGGGCAAGCAGCGGCCGCGTTATCAGGTGGAGAGCATCTGCGGAGCGTGGAGAGCGCCTTGACGGCGCGGCTGCGAGCCATGGGACGGTCGGTCGCATGGCACTGGCCGGCCTGGCTGCTGGGGGCGGTCGTGGGGCTGGCCTACTTCCTCAGCAGCCCGGTGGCCGGCGACTTCTGGTGGTTCGATGCATCACGACACGCGATGAACAGTGTGTTCGTGTATGACTTCTTCGCGCAGGGGGGCTGGAGGGATCCCATTCGCGCTGCCAAGGCCTATTACGACCAGTATCCCGGCATAAACATCGGCTTCTATCCTCCCTTCCTGTACCTGGTCACCGCGCCCCTGCTGGGTGTTTTCGGGGTGAGTCATGCGGTGTGCCAGGCCGTGGTGTCGGCCTTCGCTGCGCTCTGCGCCATGGCCGGATATGCCTGGACCCGTCCATTGCTGGGCCGAGCGGCGGCGTGTGCCTGCGGAGCGATGCTGGTGCTGGTGCCGGAGATGGCCTTGTGGGGACGCCAGGTGCAGTTGGATGTTCCGGCGGTGGCCCTGCTGCTGTGGGGTGTCTGGGCTCTGGCCAAATGGCTGGAGGCGCCGCGGAAGCGATGGCTCTGGCTGGCGGCCTTGCTGCTGGGGTGCGCCATGCTGACTCGTGTGCAGACCGTGCTGGCCTGGCCGCTGTGGCTCGGGGTGGTGGCGCTGCATCCGGTGGCGCGTGAGCAGCCCTGGCGACTGCGGCTGGGCGCGACGGCGCTGTATGGGCTGCTGTCGCTGCCCTCGGTCGCCGCCGCGCTGTATTTCGCGAAGGTGATGGGCAGCCTGGCTGGGCGCATGCCGGACATGCCGGCGCTCTGGTCGTGGGCCAACTGGGGCTGGTATGCGGCTCGCATGCCGGAGCAACTGGGCATTGCCGCCACGGCGCTGCTGGCGGTGGGGCTGGTAGTGCTGGTCGCGTGGGTCGCCGCCTCAGGTCAGGCGGCGTTGCGAGGCAGGACGGGCATGGCGCTGGTGCTGGGGCTGCTGGCCTGGCTGTTTTTCAGCGTGGTGTCCAACAAGGAGCCGCGTTTTGCATTGCCGGTCTTGCCATTTGCGATGCTCGCGTCGCTATTGGTCATCGGGCATGCAGCTGCAGCCTGGCCGGCGAGGCGTCTCGGTGCAATGGCAGGAGTCGGCGCGCAACACAGTGCCAACCTCACTGCATCACCTCTTGCATCAACCGCTGCATCACCGGCTGCATCAACGGCTGCACCAACGGCTGCATCAGCCAATGCACCACCCGCGACATCCATCGCCCCATCAACCACTGCATCGTCCACGGCGTCACTTGGCGCATCACCCATCGCAGTAGCAGCCGTGCTCGTGCTGTTCTCTGCCATGGTGGTCGAAGCGTGGGCCACGCATCGATGGACTGAAGTCCCTCGTGTCACCGGCCATCGCGAAGCCGCCATGCTGGCCGCCCAACTGGCGCCGCCCGATACCCGGGTGATGATCTCAGCCCATCGCGACGGCAATTTCATCTTCTCGCTGCGCACGCTGGGGCAGCGTCCCGACCTAGCCGTGCGACGCGCCGACAAGTTGCTGGTGGACATGACCATCATGCGCCAACTGGGCATCCAGGACCGTGGCCTGAACGACGCCGACATCCGTGCCTTGCTGGACCGCGAGCGTGTATCGGTGGTGGTCGCACAAAGCGCTTACCTGGCCGACCAGCCCTCGATGCAGGCGCTGGACCGGCTGCTGGCGTCCGGCTGCTGCTTCGAGCTGCGCCAGACCGTGCCCATCCAGGGCCAGCACCGGTCGGATGAGACCGCCTTGCGGGTGTACGTACGACGGCCCTGATGGCGCCAAGTTGTCCGCGAACATCTGGGCCTGCGCGTCCGCTCCACCGCCCGCACGTTTGTGTCCGCCCTGACACGATCCGCCATCCCTTTGTCTCCAACAGCCCTGAGCGCCAGACCCGGTCAAGAGACTTCGACTGTTTTCACCTTTCTTTACGGCGGCCCCATGGCCACCTAACCTGCTGCGCCGAGGATGACGTCATCAACACAGGAGATGTCATTCATGTTCAAGCGTTTCTCCCGTCCCCTCCAAGCCCTGGGTGTGGCGGCGGTCATGAGTGCGGCCGCGCTGGGCGTGCACGCCCAGTCCCGCCCCGACGCCCCTGCGGCTGCAGCGTCCGGTCCGATGGGCCACGGCCCCCGCATGCCCGGCGGCCCCGGCGGTCCTGGCATGCACGGCATGCCGGGTGAGGGCGGCCCGATGTTCCTCGGCGGTCGTCTGCTGAAGGACGTGGGCGCGTCCGAGGCCCAGCAAAAGCAGATCCGCGGCATCTTCGAGTCGGCCCGCAAGGACCTCAAGGCCCAGCACGAGCAGGGCCGCCAGTGGCACGACCAGATGGCCGCGCTGCTGAGCGCCCCGACGGTGGACGCCGCCGCCGTCGAGCAACTGCGCCAGCAGATGAATGCCCAGCATGAGGCCGAATCCAAGCGCATGACGCAGGCCATGGTCGATGCCGCCAACGTCCTGACCGCCGACCAGCGCGCCAAGCTCGGCGAGCTGATGAAGAAGCACAAGGCCCGCATGGAAGAGCGCCTGAAGCACATGCGCGATCGTGCCGGCCGGGGTGGTCCGCGCGGCGACGCGCCCATGGACGCACCGCCCCCGCCCAAGGGTCAATGAGTGAAGGAGTCGGCTATGCTTCAGACTTTTGATGATTCCGCAGCCCGACTGCAGGCCGAGCAAGCGGCCCGTCAGGCGGCTGCGGCGCAACGCCCCATGAATCCACGTCTGCTGTTGATCGACGACGACGCGCGTCTGACGGCAATGCTGGGCGACTACCTGAGCAGCGCCGGCTTCGATGTCAGCTTTGCCGGTTCCCTGGCGCAAGGCCGGGCCGAGCTGGAAGCGGGCCAGTATGAACTTCTCGTGCTGGACCTGATGCTTCCGGACGGCGATGGCCTGGAATTCTGCCGACAGCTGCGCAGCGACAAGCGCTGGCGTCGCCTGCCGGTGCTGATGCTCTCCGCCCGCGGGGAGCCGATGGACCGCATCCTCGGCCTCGAACTCGGCGCCGACGACTACCTGGCCAAGCCTTTTGAGCCCCGCGAACTGCAGGCCCGTGTGAAGGCGCTGCTGCGCCGCACCGAGCCGCAGGCGCTGGGCGACGAGGTGCTGCGTTTCGGCCGGCTGGAGATCGACCTGGCCGCCCGTCAGGTCCGCCTGGACGGCAACGCCTGCGACCTCACCAGCCATCAGTTCGACCTGCTGGTGGTGCTGGCCCAGAGCCCGGGCCGGGTGCTGTCCCGCGACCAGATCATGGATGCGCTCAAGGGCCATCCGCTGGAAGCCTTCGACCGTTCCATCGACGTGCACATCTCGCGCATCCGTTCGGTCATTGAAGACGACGCCAAGAATCCGCGCCGGGTGCTGACCGTGCGCGGGGCCGGTTATGTCTTCGCTCGCAAGCAGGACGCTGAAGGCCTGGAGTGAAAGCGCTTTACCTGCGCATCTACATCACCGTCGTGGTGGTGTTGCTGGCCTTCGCGCTGGGCTCGGCCTGGCTCTTCCAGGGGCGGATCGAGCAGGAGCGCGGCACCTTTGAGCAAGCCGCCTCCGAGCGGCTGGTGGCCATGGCGGTGCTGGTGCAGCGGGCGCTGCCACCGGCCACGGCGCCGACCCATGAGCAGTCCGAGGCGATCGAGGACTGGGGGCAGCGTCTGCGCATGGCGCTCGCGCTGGAAGACGCCCGCGGGCGCCGCGTCGGCGCGTCCCCGCTGTTCGAGCGGCGAGAGGATCTTCCCGGGTCGCGCATCCAGCGCATTCCGCTGGACGATGGCCGGCATCTGCTGTTTCTGAGAATCGCGCGTCCCCCGGGGACGTCCGGCCCGCTGCCGGGACCGGGACCGTTCCAGCCGGAGCAACGCCCCAGCGGTGCGCTGGCGGGCGGTGAACGGGACGGACGTGATGGACGCGAGATTAGGGATGGGCGTGATGCCCGCGAAGGCCGTGACAGCCGCGAAGGCCGTGACGCCCGCGGCGGTGGCGCCGGTGGTGGCAACTACCCGGGCGGCCCCTTCCGCGATGGAGCTGGCCCAAGCGACGGCAGCAACGCGGCCCGACAAGAGGGCGCCGCGTCGCCCTCTGCGGCGGCATCGGGTAACCGTCGAGATGCCCTGGCCGAGGTCGAGGCCACACGCCAGCGCATGATGGAGCGCCTGGAGCAGGAGCGCCGCGCTGAAAACAGCGGCTCCTGGTTCCCAGGCTGGATCCCGCGACCCAGCGGTGAAGCACTGGCCAGCCTGCTGGTGGTGCTCTTCCTGGCGGTGTCCGGCGGCGCCTATCCGGTGGTGCGTCGCCTGACGCGGCGTCTGGAGAGTCTGAAATCCGGCGTCGAGCAATTCGGCGGCGGCGACCTCGCCTTCCGTGTCCACGACCAGGGCAAGGATGAAATCGCCGCCCTGGCCGGCAGCTTCAACCGCGCGGCGGAAAAGATCCAGACGCTGGTGAGCTCCCACAAGAGCCTGCTGGCCAATGCCAGCCATGAGCTGCGCTCGCCGCTGGCCCGTTTGAAGATGGCCTTTGCGATGCTGGACGAGGCGTCGCCCGCGCAGCGCGTGCGGCTGCAGCAGGAAATCAACACCAACATCGGCGAGCTCGATGCGCTGGTGGAAGAAGTGTTGCTGGCCAGCCGGCTGGAGGGCGGGGCGCAGAGCCTGCGCATCGAGCCGGTGGACCTGCTGGGCATTGCCGCAGAAGAAGCCGCCCGCACCGGTGCGGAGGTGGAAGCGGAAGCGGGGCTGGAGCAGCTTCAACTGCGCGGCGACGACCGTTTGCTGCGTCGGGCCCTTCGCAATCTGCTGGAAAACGCACGTCGTTATGGCGGGCCGCAGGTCGAGGTCAAGCTGCGCCGCGTCGGCACGGCCCATGTGGAGGTGCAGGTCTGCGACCGGGGGCCGGGGGTGCCCGAATCCCAGCGGGAGCGCATCTTCGAAGCCTTCTACCGCATGCCCGGCCACGCCGAGGTGTCAGGCGGGGTGGGGCTGGGCCTGAATCTGGTCAAGCAGATCGCGCTGGCCCACAGCGGCACTGTGCGCTGTGAAGGCCGGGAGGGCGGCGGCAGCTGCTTTGCGATTCGACTGCCGCTGGTGCCGACCGAGACGGCATGAGGTTGTGGAGGTCGGCCGCGTACCGACCCGTGGCCCGCGCAGGCCGCCCTAAGCGCCCTAAGCGCCCTAAGCGCCCTAAGCGCCCTAAGCGCCCTAAGCGCCCTAAGCGTCCCCGCGCGCCGCATTCGCCCCATGCGCCCGGGGCGCGGGCTCGCGCCGCCAGCGCGCCAGGGCCATCACCCCTGCCGCGCCGCACAGCATCAGCCACAGGGTGGCGGGCTCAGGCACCGGCGTCGGCGGCAGGGCGTTGGCGTAGTTGATCCCCGAGTCGTTGAACGCGGTGATGTCCGTCAGCAAGGCCCCGCTGCTGTCGCGCACTTCCACGATGCCGCCCCAATAGAACGTGCTGGAATAGTCGGCGTTGAAGGCCGACCACCCCGCCATGCTGCCCACTTCGGTGTAGTTCGCCACCCTCGAATTGCCTTGCAGCGTGGAAGACCAGGAAAAGCTCAGCGGGTTGCCGAGGATGAATCGCGCCGAGAGGGTGTCTCCCCAGATGGGACGGTCGTGATAGCTGCCGCCGTAGTGCCAGCGTAGCTCCGACTGGAACATGCCGGTGCCCACTGGCTGGGTGGGATCATTGGCATCGGTCGCGTTCATGAAGAAGCTGCTGGAGACTGCCGAGTAGGCCGAGAAGTCCGCATCCGCACGGTCCGGGGTGGTCACCAGGCGGCCGTCAACCGCCGCGGTGCCCTCCGCCCGCACACGAAAGGTCACGGTGGCCTCGGTGCCGGCGACGCAGGTCGGGCAACTGACCATAAAGCTGTCGTACAGGCTGGCAGTTGCTTCGGCATAGGCCGACACCTCGCCCACGGGTCCCGCGCCGTCGAGCGTCGCGCCGCCGAAGGTGCGCAATTGCATGTGGCCGTAGCCGACCGTACCCACCGCGGTGGCCCAGGCGCTCCCGGCCAGGCCGCCCGACTGGCGGTCCAGCGCGACGTGGGACGAGACGCTGCCAGGCCGGTCCAGGGATTGGGTAGGAGGCCACTGATGCTCGTCGAACACGGAGGCTGTGGCCGTGGTGGACACGGTGGTGATCGCGGCTTGTGCCGCCACGTCGGTGCTGACCAGCCCGAAGCACAGGGGGACGAGGAGGGGAAGGGCGGCCGCTTGTCGACGCATGTCGCAAGGAATGAACGTCATGAAGGGCTCCCGCCAGGGGGACGCACCTGGACGTGGCTCAACCCTAGTCGATGCGGGGCAGTGCGTGTGTCGGCGATTTCTGCTTCATAGGGGGTGGCGAGGTGTGGCCCGCCCCCCCTCAGCCCTTGAGCTGCGTGCGGTGCACCCAGGCGAGCAGGGCACTGAGGCCCAGCGCCGCAGCCACCAGACCGGCGGAGGCCGCGCTCCAGAAGCCCATCGCGCCCTGCATGAAGGTGGGCAGGGCCACGGCATGGTCGCCAAAGGCCAGCCAGTAGCCGCCGCCCAGCCCCAGCCCCCAGATGGCCAGCGCATAGATGACCATCGGGGCCGTCGCAATGTGATGGGCCCGCAGCACGAAAGCGGACACGGTCTGCCCGGCGTCCGCCACGTGGAAGATCCACACCCAGCCCAGCAGCGGCAGGGCCGCGGCGATGATGGCGGTGTCCCGTGTATACAGCCCCAGCACCTGTTCGCGCAGGCTGAAGATCAGTGCCCCCAGCACGAAGGCGATGCCCACCGCCAGTTCCAGTCCGTGCCAGCCCAACCGCCGGGCGCCGGCCGCATCGCGCGCGCCCAGGGCCTGCGCCACCAGCGTGCTGCTGGCATTGGCCAGCGCCAGCGGCATCATGAACATCATGGCCACCAGGTTGGCCGCCAGTTGATGCCCCGCCACGGCAGTGCTGCCGATGCGCGCGATGAAGATGGCCATGAAGGTGAAGCCGGTCACCTCGATCAGCACCGACGCGCCCATCGGCACGCCCAGCTTCACCAGCCGCGCCAGCGTGGCCCGGCGAGGGCGGTGCAGCCCGCCGCGCGCGAAGCCGAAGCCGCTGTAGAACGGGTCCCGGCGCAGGACCACCAGCGCCAGCAGCAACTGGCTCCACATGACGATGGCCGTGGCCATTGCGCAGCCCACTGCTCCCAGCGCCGGCACCGTCACCGGCCCCAGGCTGAAGCCGCCGATCAACAGCGCGCTGGCCGGAAACTTCAGCAGCAGTCCGCCGATCTGCAGCGCCATCACCGCCTTGGGCCGTGACACCGCCGTATTGAAACCTCGGTAGGCAGTGAAGAGCAGGGCGGCCGGCAGCGCAATGCCCAGCGTGCGCAAATAGGCGCTGACCTTGGCCGCGATCTCCGGGCTCGCATGCGAGATGGCCAGGAAGGGCTGCGGGAACCACAGCACCAGCTCCCCGACCGCCGCCAGCATCAAGGCCAGCCACGCCGCCTGATGCAGGCTGTCCCCGGCTTCGGCCATGCGCTTGGCGCCGAACAACTGGCCCGCCACCGGTGAGATCGCCAGCACCACGCCCATCAGCCCCACGAACACCGAGGTATAGACGGCCGACCCCACGGCCAGCGCCGCCAGGTCCAGCGAGGAATGGCGCGCCACGAGCAGGGTGTCGATGGTCGAGTAGGCCAGCACGGCCAGTTGGCCGATGAAGACCGGCCAGGCCAGCGGAAGGATCTGCCGCAGGCTCTGCAGGCGATGGTTCAAGAACGCTCCCCGCGCGAAGGCTCCCCGCGCGCCGTGCCCGGCGTGCCCGGCGTGCCGGCCGCCGCCTTTGCAGTCGCCTCCAGCGCCCGTTCCGAATAGCGGTTGAAGCGCCAGGCCGTGCCCTCCAGCGTGATGCGTCGCCAGGTGGCGCGTTTCTCACCCGGCGTCAGCACCGGCCAGTTCTGCACTTCGTCGAAGGTGCGGCCGCAGCCCTTGCACAGCTCATCGCCCTGGCTGGTGGAGCAGATGGCGATGCAAGGCGCGTCCGGTGTGGTGTCGTACCAGGCCAGCCAGGCCTGGTGGGCCGCCGGCGGCATGCTGTCTTCGTCGCACAGGGTCTCGTGGTGGTAGACCATCAGCGCATAGACCTCGGCCAGGGCACGGAGTTCCGGTCCCAGATGGATGCCGTCGCCCGGGTCACGGGCGCGCCACCAGTTGATGGCGGATTCAATGTCGGTGATGTGGAGGCCGGCCATGGGGAACTGCAGTGAGAACAACAACAAAAGGGATCGGGATCAGTACGCCAGGCCGATGGCCGACCGTACTTCGCGCAAGGTCTTCCGAGCCACGGCACGGGCACGTTCGGTGCCGACTTCCACGATCCAGTGGACCTTCTTCGGATCGGCCAGCAATTCCTCCGCCCGGGCACGCCAGGGCGCCTGCTCCCGCTGGATGGCCTCGATCAGCGGCTGCTTGCAGTCCAGGCAACCGATGCCCGCACTGCGGCAGCCGTCGGCGGCCCACTGGCGGGTGGCCTCGTCGGTGTAGACCTGATGCAGCGGCCAGACCGGGCACCGGGTGGGTTCGCCCGGATCATGGCGTCGCACCCGCTGGGGATCGGTGGGCATCTGCCGCACCTTCTGCTCGACGACCTCCGGCGCATCCCGCATGGCGATGGCGTTGCCGTAGGTCTTGCTCATCTTGCGGCCGTCCAGGCCAGGCAGGCGGGCGGTGTCGCTGAGCAGGGCCTGGGGCTCGGGCAGCAGCGGCGCGTACAGGTGGTTGAAGCGGCGCGCGACCTCCCGCGTCACTTCCACGTGCGGGGCCTGGTCTTCTCCCACCGGCACGAAGGCGGCCTTGTAGATGAGGATGTCGGCCGCCTGCAGCAGCGGATAGCCCAGGAAGCCGAAGGTGGCCAGCTCGCGGTTCTCGGCGACGGCGTCCTTGTAGCTGGGCATGCGCTCCAGCCAGCTGGACGGCGTGCTCATGGCCAGCAGGGTGAACAGCTCCGCATGTTCGGGCATGCGGCTCTGGATGAAGAGGGTGGCTTGTTCCGGGTCGATGCCGGCGGCGAGCCAGTCCACGACCATGTCGTAGACGCTTTGCTCCAGGCCTTCCCGGTGCTCATAGTGGGTGGTGAGTGCATGCCAGTCGGCCACGAAGAAGAAGCAGTCGTGGGTGGACTGGAGCTGGACCCAGCTCTTGAGCGCACCGTGATAGTGACCCAGGTGCAGGGCGCCGGTCGGGCGCATGCCGGACAGCACCCGCGCACGGCCGCCGCTGGGCGCAAGGCCCAGGGCCGATGCCGAGGCGGACGCCGCGGCAGCGCCAGGCGGGATGGCGGGCGACGATGGGGCCGGCACGGCGGTTGTCGAAGGGGCGGGCCCGCTGGGGGCCGAGGAGGTGGGGTTCGTGTTCATGGGCAGGCGGCGGATTGTAGGCAGGCCGCTCCGGGCACGCCTGTCCAGGCTCATTGTCCGTGGTCCGCCGCTACACTGCCGCCCCATGAAGAACATCGTGATCCTGATCTCCGGCCGTGGTTCCAACATGGAGGCCATCGTCAAGGCCTGCGCGGCGGAGCAGTGGCCCGCCCGCATCGCGGCGGTGATCAGCAACCGTCCGGACGCCGGCGGCCTGGCCTTTGCCCAGTCGCACGGCATCCCGACCGCCGTGGTGGACCACAAGGCCTTCGGCCGTGGGGACGAGGCCCGTGCCGCCTTTGATGCCGAACTGCAGCGGGTGATCGACGGCTTCTCGCCCGACCTGGTGGTCCTGGCCGGCTTCATGCGCATCCTGACGGCGGGCTTCACCGGCCACTATGAAGGCCGCATGCTCAACATCCATCCGTCCCTGCTGCCGGCCTTCACCGGGCTGCATACGCATCAGCGGGCGATCGAGTCCGGCTGCCGCGTGGCGGGCGCGACCGTGCATTTCGTCACCGCGGAGCTGGACCATGGCCCCATCGTGGCCCAGGCCGTCGTGCCGGTGCTGGACGGGGATGACGAAGCCACGCTGGGCCAGCGGGTGCTCCAGCAGGAACACCGCATGTACCCGAGCGCCGTGCGCTGGTTCGTGGAAGGGGCGCTGCAGATCGACGGTGCTGCTGTGCGCCATCGCGGCGGACAGTCCCAGCTGTTCAGCTGAGCAGGCTGGCCAGCAGGTTGATGGACAGCGCCAGCACCACCGTGTTGAAGGCGAAGGACAGCACCGCCTGCACCAGCACGAGCCGGCGGATGGGACGGGCACTGACCATGACGTCCGAGGTCTGCGACGTGGCGGCCAGCGTCACCGAGAAATAGAGGAAGTCGGTGTAGTCCGGTTGTGCCTCGTCGCCGGGGAACTCCAGGCCGTGAGGCGCTTTCGGGCCGCTGTGAAAGAGGCTGGCATAGGCCAGGGCGAATTCCACCGGCAGCAGCAGCCAGGACCCGGTGACCGTACCCAGCGCCACCAGCAGATGCGGCCACCCGTGGGCCACGCCCCCCGCTTGCCGCACCTGCGCCAGCTCCAGCGCCAGCGCCGCCAGACTGACCAGCGCCCCGATCATCGCCAGGCCCAGCACCGTCGGCATGCCTTCGGCAATCGCGCGGGCCTGTTGCTGCACGGCCTCGGCCGGCGTGCGCAGCATCATCTGCAGCACCAGCAGCAGATACACCCAGACGCCGCAGCTCCAGCCGATCAGCAACTGGGTGGAGCGCGGCATGTCGGCGGCCCAGGGCAGGGCGGCGGCCAGCACCGCGCCCAGCGCGGCGCCGATCAGCAGGCGAGGGCGACGGCGAAGTTGATGCAGCAGCGGCATGGGCCTGACTCCGTCGCCGATGTCAGTCGCCGATGCGCACGAAACGCTGCACCGTGCGGCCCTCCACCTCCAGCGTCCCGAAGAACATGCCATGCGGACGCACCCACAGGCCGGTGCTGTTGTACAGCGGGGTGTAGAGCACCAGCGCTTCCAGGGTTTCGCTGTGGCGCACCACGCCGTGGACCTGGTAGTCCTGGCCCTTGTAATGGCGGTAGCGGCCGGGCGGGGTGGGAGGCAGGGGCAGGAGGTCGTCGTCGTGGCTCATGACATCTGAACGGGTAGAGAAATCGGAAAAGGGTCGCGGGCTGAGATAATTTGCGGATGCATCCTAATGCCCTCCTCGAACTCTGCGCCGAACTTGTCGACAGCCTGATGCTGTTCGATGCGCCGGCGGACTCCCTGGTCTCCTCGTTTTTCCGTCAGCACAAGGCGCTGGGTCAGCGCGAGCGTCATACGCTGGCCGAAACCGCCTACGCCGTGCTGCGCAACCGTCTGCTGTTCCAGCATCTGGCCCAGTCCGGCCGTGGGCCGATGTCCCGCCGCCTGGCCATCCTGGGCTGGGAGGGCAATGAAGCCTTCCTGCGCGGCGCCTTGAATGACCAGGAGCAGCACTGGCTCCAGCAGGTCCAGTCGGTGGACAAGCGCCAGTTGCCGGAGCGGCTGCGCCACAACCTGCCGGACTGGCTGGCTGAGCCGCTGCACAAGCGGCTGGGGGACGAGCAGTTCTGGGCCCTGGCCAGCGCGCTGAATGAAGGCGCGCCGCTGGACCTGCGGGTCAACCTGCTCAAGGCCCGCCGTGAAGAGGTGCAGGCCGCCCTGGAGGCCAAGGGGTTCAAGTCGACCCCGACCCCGTACTCCCCGTGGGGCCTGCGACTCGAAGGCAAGCCGGCACTGCAGAAGCTGGACGTTTTCACCAGCGGCCAGGTCGAGGTGCAGGACGAGGGCAGCCAGTTGCTGTCCCTGCTGACCGAAGCCAAGCGGGGCGAGATGGTGGTGGATTTCTGCGCGGGCGCCGGCGGCAAGACCCTGGCACTGGGCGCTGCGATGCGCAACACCGGCCGTCTGTATGCGTTCGACGTGTCCGGCCACCGCCTGGACAAGCTCAAGCCACGTCTGGCCCGCAGCGGCCTGTCCAACGTCTATCCGGTGCAGCTCACGACCGAGCGGGACGACCGCGTCAAGCGCCTGGCCGGCAAGGTCGATCGGGTGCTGGTGGACGCACCGTGCTCGGGCCTGGGCACCCTGCGCCGCAACCCCGACCTCAAGTGGCGCCAGTCGCCGCAAGGCCTGCAGGAGCTGCAAGCCAAGCAGCTGGCCATCCTGAACAGCGCCTCCCGCATGCTCAAGTCGGGGGGGCGTCTGGTGTACGCCACCTGCAGCCTGCTGGATGAGGAAAATGAAGCGGTGGCGCACGCGTTTTCCGAAGCCCATCCCGACTTCGTCCTGCAACCCGTGCAGGACATCCTGACCCATGCGCAAGTGCCGGCAGAGCGGGCCGAGACCCTCTGCGAGAACGGATACCTGCGCCTGTGGCCCCACAGGCACCACAGCGACGGCTTCTTCGCCGCGGTCTGGACCCGCAAGTAAGCGGCACGGGCGAATCGTTTTTGACCCGGATCGGCGGGCGCAGACCGGTATTTTTTGACGTCTGGCGCCCCGCGTGCCGGCGTCTTGGCGTGTACGCCTACCGAAGTCATCAAAGACCGGGGTTTATTGGGTTAGATCAAGGACCGGATCTAGGGAGCCTCGCCTACAATCGAGGCTCCCGTGTACAACTGGCTCTTGATGAGCAGGGTTAGGACCGAATGAACGTATTGATGAATGTGCATGACGCCCTCGTGAACTGGCTGGCCTATGGCCTGCTGGACGCGAGCTGGTGGCAGATCCTCGCCTACACGCTGGTGGTGACCCATATCACCATCGCGGCCGTGACGATCTTTTTGCACCGTGCCCAGGCCCACCGCGCGCTGGATCTGGGACCCATCCCGTCGCACTTCTTCCGTTTCTGGCTCTGGATGACCACCGGCATGGTCACCCGCGAGTGGGTGGCCATCCACCGCAAGCACCACGCCAAGTGCGAGACTGAAGAAGACCCGCACAGCCCGGTCACCCGCGGCATCAAGACCGTGATGACCCGCGGCGCCGAGCTGTATCGCTCGGAAGCCAAGAACGACGAAACCATCAAGAAGTTCAGCCACGGCGTGCCGGACGACTGGATGGAACGCAACGTCTACAGCCGTCACTCGGTGCTGGGCGTGGCCTCGATGATGATCATCAACCTGGCGCTGTTCGGCATCATCGGCATGTCCATCTGGGCCATCCAGATGGCGTGGATCCCGTTCTGGGCCGCCGGCGTGATCAACGGCGTGGGCCACTACTGGGGCTATCGCAACTTCGAAGCGCAGGACGCCTCCACCAATGTCTCGCCCTGGGGCCTGATCATTGGCGGTGAAGAGTTGCACAACAACCACCACACCTACCCGACGTCTGCCAAGTTCTCGGTCAAGCCTTTCGAATTCGACATCGGCTGGGGTTACATCCGCGCCATGGAGATGATCGGCTGGGCCAAGGTCCGCAAGACCGCTCCGCAGATGCGCACCGGTGAACTGAAGGCCGTGGCCGACAAGGACACGCTGGAAGCCATCATTGCCAACCGCTACGAAGTCATGGCGCGTTATGCCCGTGAACTGCGCGGCGCGTGCAAGGAAGAGGTCCGCAAGCTCAAGGCCGCCGGTGAACAGCACAGCGTGAAGTTCCACCAGTTCAAGCTGGCTACCCGCTGGCTGCACCGCGACGCCGAAAAGATCCCGACCGCCTACCAGGCCCAGATCGACGGCGCCCGCGCCGCGAGCCCGGTGCTGGACAAGCTGGTCACCATGCGCGAAGAACTGCGTCAGCTCTGGACGCGGACCAACGTGTCCGCCGAGCAACTGGTGCACGACCTGCAAGCCTGGTGCCGAAAGGCCGAGGAAAGCGGCATTGCCGAACTGCGCGCCTTCGCACTGAGCCTGCGCACCGTTCGCGTCTGACCCTCCGAGTCTGATCTTCAGGCATCGCGCTCTCCGCGCGGTCCTCACTCCCCGAAAAGGGCACCTCTCGCAGGTGCCCTTTTTCTTTGGGTCTTCGAGGGGGGTCATGACTTGCACAAGGCATGGATCGCTTCACTCACACCTCCTCATGCCGTGGAAGAAATCTCACCCGCGGCCAAAAATCCGTCGCTTCGGCCCAGGGCCGACCAATGGACCAACCAAGCGACGCGGGCCCCGGGAGCCATCAATCGAGGAGTCGATGTGGAGTTTGCTTTCACGCTGAAATATCAACTGTCAAAGGAGGACGGTCACCAGAGCGAGCTTGTGGAACGGCTGATGGATACCGGGTGCGGCGATGCCCTGATCCGCCACAGTCCACCGGGCCGTCTCTCACTCGCATTCCATCGCAACGCCGCCTCGGCGGACGAGGCGCTCATCGGCGCGCTGCGGGACATCCGGCAGTCCCTGCCCACGGCCCGGCTCATCGAAGCGGGCCCCGACCTGGTTGGCCTGACCGACGTGGCTGAACTGGTGGGCGTCACCCGTCAGAACATGCGCAAGCTGATGCTGACGCACATCGCCAGCTTTCCACCGCCGGTGCATGAGGGCAATGCCTCGTCGGTCTGGCACCTGTCGCACGTTCTGAGCTGGATGGCCTCGCGCGGCGGATATCTGCTGAACCCGTCGGTGGTGGGCATGTCCCGGTCGGCGATGCAGGTCAACCTGATCAAGGAGCAGCAGCATCTCGATCCACTGGGTGAGGCGCGGCTGAAGGCCTTGATCTTCTAGGTGACCTTCCAGGACAGGCCTCGCAGGCTGACGCAGTGGCATGATGACGAGTGTCTCGCCTCCTGGGCTTCTTGCTCGTGTCCACCGTGCCATCGTCCCCGCTGAAGACTCGTTCCCGGTCCGCCGCATCGCCCGTGTCCGCGAAGGCTGCGGCACCGACACCGACACCGACACCGACATCGCGAGCGGCCGCTGCCGCGGCGTCTTCAACGACATCTTCAGTGACACCTTCAGCGACACCTTCAGCGACACCGGGCCCTGAACTGTCCCCCGCTCAGCAGGCCTGCCGGCACACCAGCCAGCAGGGCATCGACGCATTTGTAGACGGCTTGTGGATCGAGGAGGGCCTGTCCAAGAACTCCCAACTGGCCTATCGACGCGATCTGCAATTGCTGGCGGACTGGCTGGCCACGCAGGACCGCACGCTGGACCAGACGCGGGAGGTGGACCTGATGGCCTACGCCCATGCGCGTCACGATCAAAGCAAAACCAGTTCGGCCAATCGGCGTCTGTCGGTGTTCAAGCGCTACTTCCGATGGGCCCTGCGTGAATCCCGCATGCAGGCGGACCCGACACTCAAGCTCACCGCCGCCCGTGCCCCGCTGCGAGTGCCGCGCACCCTGTCGCAGGAGCAGGTGGAGGCCCTGCTGTCCGCTCCGGATGTCGGCACGGCGCAGGGGCTGCGGGACCGGGCCATGCTGGAGCTGATGTACGCCAGCGGCTTGCGGGTGACGGAACTGGTGACCCTCAAGAGCGTGCATGTCGGACTGCGCGAAGCGGTGTTGCGGGTCACCGGCAAGGGCAACAAGGAGCGACTGGTGCCGTTTGGCGAAGAGGCCCACCTGTGGTTGCTGCGCTACCTGCGCGAAGCCCGGCCCGAACTGCTGCGCACCCAGTCGACCGACGACCTGTTCCTCACCAAGTTCGGCACTGGCATGGCGCGTGAGACCTTCTGGCGGCTGGTCAAGAAATATGCCGTGGTGGCGGGCATCACCAGTCCGCTGTCGCCGCACACCTTGCGGCATGCATTCGCCACGCATCTGCTCAATCACGGGGCGGATCTGCGTGCGGTGCAACTGCTGCTGGGCCATGCCGACCTGTCCACCACGCAGATCTACACCCATGTGGCCCGAGAGCGGCTGAAGGTCCTGCACGCGACGCATCACCCGCGCGGTTGACGGATTTGGAGTGACGGAACCCGGCGCGAGACGGGCGACACCAAGGAATGTCGTCACTCGAGCTGTGTCATGTATTCCCTTCAAACCTTCTCGGCCTGGCCCGCCACGATGGGCAGCCCGCTTCCCGGCTTCCAGGGTGCCGGGGAGAGCAGGGTGCCGGCCCCCGTTGCGCCCTCGTATGCCTACAGTCCCGCCGTGGCGCTCCAGGCCCAGTACGCGCTGCCCATGCCTGAGGGCAGGGACGCGGCCCTGGCGGGCTACCGTTTTTCCAGTGCGGATCCCCAGCTCCCTGCGCCGCAACTGATGGCATTGCCTCGCGCGGACATCGGGCCGGAGGGCCATGGGGAGACGCTGCGTTTCCTGTGCTCCCTGCACCAGGAAGGCCGCACGGATCTTGCGGTGGTCTCTGGCCATTCGCGACAGGCCCTGCCCAGCCTCATCGCCGAACTGCAGGGCGGAGCGTCCCGCGAGTTCCTGGCGTCCGGCATGAAGGGGGCTGTCTGGGTCGAGCAGCATGAAGGCGAAGACTGCCTGGTGTTCGACCTGCAAAACGAGCATGGCTTCTCCGCCACCCATATGGTGCGTCTGCACCAGATCGACCTGACCGACTCAACGGCGCGTGTGCTGGACCAGATGACGCAGCTCGATGAGTCGGTGCGCCGGCATCAACGGCAGGCGCAGGCGGACGCACCGGCAGAACGACCGGGCCAGACCGCCCCGGGCCATGCACGGCCGGCCGGAGGGCTGGCCTTGGCCTGTGCGGACGGCGCCACCGAGGCGGGCGCGGCCCTGACCCTGCTGGACGCCTGCCAGCGGCATCGCCAGACGATGGAAACCTTCAACGGTCAGACCGAGGCCACCCTGGAGCAGGCCCAGCGGCTCGCCGAAAAGGCCGTGGACCGCCGCAGCTATGAGCAACAGCGCCTGTTCCTCCAGAAGCAGGGGCAGGAGTGGCAAGGTCAGACCTTCGCGAGTGGCAGCTATGAGGCGGTGTCGGCCGGCCTGGAATTGCTGCGCAAGCGCGCGGCCGAGGAGCTGTCCCCGTGGATGCTGGATGGCGCGGGCACCGCCGCCGATGGCGCACACGATGCCGCCCGCAGTGCCGTGTCGAACGGCTGGGGCGGGCCCGCAGGAGGGGCGTCCTTTGCCGCACCCGGTGCAGGCTCGACGGGACAGGGCACGGGACCAGGGCTTGTCGCTGACGACGGGCGTCCGGAGGTCCCGCCACCGCGCCTGATGCCTCGTCGGCCGCCTCACGGAGATGTCGCGGCGGCCCGGGCCACTGCTGCGACCCATCAGCCGCTGCCCAACGTCAGCGCGACGACGCGCGCAGAGCGTTCCGATGCCTTCGCTGCCACGGCCAGCACCGCAGCCACAGCCAGCACCGCGTCCACGGCAGGCACAGCAGTCGCGACAAGCACAGCGGCCACGGAAAGCATAGCAACCACAGCAGAGCCTCCTGTCAACGAAGTGGCACTGGCACCTGCCCCGCCCATGGCAGGGCCGGGTCGTCGCCCACCCCCTCCGCCGCCACCAGCGCCGCCGCTGCCTCCTTCTCGGCCATCTGCGCTGGCATCCGCACCTCCACCCGCACTGCCACCAAGGGGCACAGCGGCGCGTGAACCCTCTGTCCAGGACGATTCGGCACAAGGCCGTTCTCCTGCGGATGCACCTGCTCGCAAGAAGCGTCCGGCACCGCTGCCTCCCAGTCAGTCTGCCGACCCATCATCGCGCCCCGCAGGGTCTGAGCGTGCTGCACAGGAGACTTCGGCCCAGCACCAGCCGCCAGCGGACACGCTGCAGCGGAAGCGGAAACCGGCACCGCCACCGCCCAACACGCCTGCGGCGACGGCCTCTCGCCGGTCTGAGGAGACCGCGCCGAAGACACCGCCCAAGGCATCTCCTGACACGCGTCCCCACGACGCCCCCACGTCGAGGGCCCCTTCGGCCGCCACAGACGCTCCCGCCAGGAAGACCCAGCCTGCCGACCCCCACGCGGCGGACGTTGTCAAGAAGGGCCGCAAGGTCCACTTTGGCGACGCGCCGCTCACCGGCCCGACGGTGCGCCACAAGGGGAACACCGCCGGCCCCCTGCCGCCCAAATCCATCCTCCTGAACAGCGAAAAGCGGCCGCTGCCGCCCGATCCCAAGGGCATTCCCAGCGTTCCCAGTCTGAAGGACCTGGGCGTGACCGACCCAACGCCCGCACAGCGCAAGTCCCGTGACGCAGCGCAGAAGGAGGAGCTCGACCTCGACCGTCTTGCCGAACAATTGCTCACCGGCGAGAGTCCAGCCCTCGGAAAGTCCGGCGAACCGCTCACGCCTTTCGAGGAGCGCAACTTCAACACCTTGCACGGGACGATGGGCCCGGACACTCCGAGCCTGTTCACCGATGGGGCCGACGACTGGGACCCCAGCCTGCCCCCGGCGCCACCTCCCTACGCGCCGATGTTTGAAGAATTCAAGAGGCAGGACAATGTGGTTGCCATGGCCAGGGCCGTGCAGGCGCTGAAGGCCGGGATCGCCGAGCAGGGCGGTACCCAGCAGGCGCTGCGTGCCTCCATGGACCGAGTCGTTGGCATGCTGGCCGAGCCGCCAGCATCGAACACGGCGCGCTTCCTTCGCCTCTTTTCCCGAGACAAGGCCACCGTCGAGAAGTCCATCAAACTCCAGGACGAAGTGCTGACCCAGCTCTGGTTCCACGTCTCCGACCTGCACGAGCAGTTCCAGGCGTCCGACCCCGCCATGTCCGCCCCGGCCTATGCCAAGGAGCGACAGGCTTTCGTGGACGCACAACTGACGCAAGCGCTGCGAGCCAGCCTGGCCGACGCAGACCCTGCCGCACAGGCGCGTGCGCTCAAACGAATGGCCAACGGCAACGACCCCATCTGGCGTGAATTGCAGTCGTCCACCGGCCCCAGGGCGCCGCATCAAACCCGCGGCAGCGGCCTGGATACGATCACGACGATGGTGCGCAGCGCAGGGGAGGTGCAGAAGACCCTGCTTCGTGTCGTCAGTGCAGAGGCGCGCAACCGTACAACCACCGCCGCCTGACCGACGGTCAAGCCACCGGAAACCCAACCGGCGGCTTGATCTCTTCCAGGCAGATCATCGACCTTACGTCCGCCACGCCGTCCAGTTGCATCAGCTTGTCCGTCAGGAAGGTGGACAAGCCCTTGAGGTTGCTGGCCGCCACCTTGAGCAGATAGTCGCAGTCACCCGACACCGTGTGGCATTCCAGGATTTCCGGAAAGTCCCGGATCAGGGACTCGATCTCTCGCACCCTGGCGAAGGCTTGCGCGGTGATGTTCAGGCTGACGTAGGCCACCACATCCAGCCCCAGCGACTGCGGCGCCACATCCGCGCGGTAGCCGCGCAGAACCCCCCGTTCCTCCAGCGCCCGGACCCGCCGGAAACACTGCGGCGCGGACAGATGCACCTGGCTGGCCAGATCCACATTGGAAATCCGTCCGTCGCGCTGGAGGATGTCCAGGATCTTTCGGTCGATGGCATCTAGGCCGGTCTTCTCGTTCATGGGGGGCGGGTCCGCTCACATTTTTGAGCGATTTTAGTGAAACTGACGCAGGAACGTTTCGCCCACGACCCACATCCGGCGCCGACCGCGCCGCCATCAGGGACAATCGCGCCCATGGATCACAGTTTTCTCTCCGCCCTCATTCTGCTCCTGCTGGTGCTGGACCCCCTCGGCAGCCTGCCCATCTTCATCCCCATCATGCGTGCGGTGCCCAAGGAACGCCGCATCAAGGTGGCCCTGCGTGAAGTGGGCATCGCCTTTGGCGTGCTGCTGGTGTTCATGTTCCTGGGCGACAGCTTCCTGCGCCTGATGCACCTGTCCGAGCGGTCGCTGGAAGTGGCGGGCGGCGTGATCCTGATCATCATCGCCATCCGCATGATCTTCAGCCATGCCGGCGACAGCGCCTACGGGGTGGACACCGGTCGTGAGCCGCTGATTTTCCCGCTCGCAGTGCCGCTGCTGGCCGGTCCGTCGGCCATGGCGACCGTGCTGCTGCTGGCTTCTCGTCAGCCGGACCGGATCATGGAATGGATTGGTGCGCTGTTCACCGCCATGCTCATTTCCTTCCTGGCGCTCATCCTGGCGGACCGAATCCGCAAGCTGCTGGGCGACTCGGTGGTGTCCGCGCTGGAAAAACTGATGGGCCTGGTGCTGACCGCCATCGCCGTGGAAATGATCCTGGCCGGTTTGAAGCGCTACTTCGTCGGCGGCCTGTGAGAGGCGTTCTCTTCCGGCACGCTTTCCTCCAGCGCCTTGACCCGTGCCGGCGAGCGGGCCCACTCCTGCGCGGTCATCTCGTAGAAGACGCCTTCCTCGTCGTCCCACCGCTCCAGGCCCCGAAAGCGCATGCCCAGCCGCTGCATCACCTGGGCCGACGCGAGGTTGTCCTTGGCGCACACCGCCTCGATCACCGGCATGGACAGCTGGTCCATCGCAAATCGCGCCATGCGCCGGGCCGCTTCGGACGCCAGTCCTTGCCCCCAGTGGTCCCGACGCAGTCGCCAGCCGATTTCCGGTAGGGTGGACCGGGGCGCAAAGGTGGGCTGGATGCATCCGGCGCCCACCAACTGGCCGCTGCTGCGGTCAAAAAAACTCCACCAGGAATAGCCGTATTGCTGCCAGCGCGCCTTGACCCGGTCGATGGAGGCCTGCGTCTCCGCCAGCGACTGCGGCTTGCCGCCCAAATACCGCATGACCTCGATGTCGCTGTTCATCGCGTTCAATCCGGCGAGATGATCGTCCTCAAAGGGAACGAGATGCAAACGGGGGGTGAGGAGAGATGTCATGCGCCCACTCTACGTCGCGCGTCATTCGGGTGTCGAGACATACCCGTCGCCTGACCCGGCGTCAGCCGCTTCGATCGGCGCACCGCGCGCGACGGTGTCCCTGCGCTCGCGGGGTGGCGCCTGTGCCACGCGCTGACCGCTGGTGACAAACGGGGAGTTCCGCTTCAGCCGCATCGGGCCTATGCTCCCTCGGAAAGGGGGCGGCGCGTGGCTTGCTCCTGTGCTGCAATCAGGATTCCAACGGCAAGGCGGGCAGTGGCATGTCTCAAGCGTTGATCAAAGGGCCCAAGGCCTGGTTGAACCGGCTCCGCCGTCACTGGCAGTCACGCGGTGGCGACGCGCCGCCACAGGCCCCGGCCAGTCCGCCCGCCGATGAAGCCCCCCTGATGGAGGCCCTGCGCCGTGAGGCAGCCCGCGCCCAGCGCCATGGGCATGACGGTGCCTTGCTGCTGCTGGAGCTGGACCCGTGGCTGCGGCTGCAGCATCAATGGGGCAGCGACTGCGTGCAGGCACTGGACCAGCGCCTGACCCAGCTGGTGCAGCAGCAACTGCGCGGTGGGGACTGGCTGCTGCCGCTGCCGCACGGCGTATGGGCCGTCTACCTGCCGTGCACCGATCCGCTCGGCGCGCTGGATGCGGCGGACCGGCTGCGCCACCGAGTCTCCATGCTCGACTACCGCTGGTCCGGCCAGGCCCTGCCGCTCAGTGCCAGCCTCGGGCTGGCCCATTGGCAGGACTGGAAACGCGAACCGCAGCAGGGCGCCGACCAACTGCTGCAGCAGGCTCGCCAGGCCCTGGCCATGGCCCGCGGTGCCGGCTGCAACTGTGTGCGGGCCTATGCCGTCACGCCGTCGGGTCGTAATCGCTACAGCGGCACCCGACCGGCATAACCGGTCATCTCCAGATAGCCCCAGCCTCGCAGCGTGCCGGCGTCGTCCAGCACGCGCACAACGCCCTCCCAGTACAGGAAGCCGGTGGTGCGCCGTGCGTCGACTTCCTGCGTCTCCAACATCGCCTCGATCCGGAAGACGCCCTTGGGCGTGCGAACCCGCCACTGCACCGGATACCGGCTCAGGCTGGTCGGACTGCTCCAGTAGGCCAGCGGCTCGAACAGCAACTGGCCTTCCAGATTCTGCTGCCCGCCCGTCGCCGACCGCCAGGTGCCGCCGGTCCAGAGCGTGCTGCCGTCGCGGCGGCGCATCTGGAACAGCATCAGCGCGGAGCCGTCCAGCAGGTTCAGGCCCAGCCAGTCCCAGCCGACGGCGCGGCTGGACGAATCGTCACTGCCGCTGCCCAGGTAGGCCTGGCTCCATTCATGGTCCAGCCAGCACTGGGCCTGGACGGCCTGCGGCGTCTGGCCGTCTACCGCCAACTGGCCCTGACCGGAGAGTTGCGGTTCGCTCACATAACGGCTGGCCTGCTCCGGCTGCGGCCCCTTCTGCGACCAACCCTCGCGGCCTTGCAGCAGCGGCGGCAGGGGCGCGTCCAGCGTCAGCGACAGCGCCACATTGGCCGGCTGGCTGCGGAAGGCCAGGCGGTAACGGCTCAAGCCTTGCGGTCCTGGGCTGCGAACCAGCCACCAATCTCCCAGCCGCACGCGGGTGTCCGTCTCGTCGGTGAAGGCATTGGCAAAGCCCTGCCGCAGCAGGTGCTGGTCATGATGCATCCGGCGCCGCGCCAGGTCGGTCACGGCCACATGGGCCAGCATGATCTGGCTGGGCGCGAAACGGCTGTCCAGCGGACGGTCCAGTTCACGCCGGACGCGGAAGAAGGTGAGCTGGAAGCCATAGGCGGGAGGCTCGGCCAGGTCCTGGGCCGGGCGGCTCCGGCCAGCGCCTGTCCCCGCCGGCCGCAGTACGCCGGTGACGTACCACCATTCCACCTGCGTCTCGGGATGCGACCCATGGTCCCGCGGAAACACCAAGGGAGCGCGGGACAGGGTCAACGCCGCACCGGAAGGCTTCGCTGGCGTGCCACGAGACGCGTTGCCCCCGGCTGGGGCCGCCTGCACCGCATCCGCCAGCGCGGCTCCGCCAGCCCCCACCGTCAGCAGCCGTGCGCCCAGCCCCATCATCCACGGACGTCGTCCGATCATCACCAGTCCTCCCGCACCGCGCGCAGCGCTTCACCCTGACGCGATCCCAGCGCCCGGGCCGCCGCCACCGCGGCCGTGATGCAGGTGGCCGCCAGGCTCGCCAGCAGCAGTTCCGCCACCCGGGTCCACGGCACCTGCCAGTCCATGCTCCAGTGAAAACTCTGCGGATTGAGCCGGAACACCAGCACCGCGCTGATCGCCAGTCCCACCAGCAGCCCCATCAACGCGCCCGCCAGCCCCTGGATCAGTGTTTCGCCCAGCACCAGCCGTCGCAGCATCGCCCGGGTCAGCCCCAGATGCATCAGCAGACCGAATTCCCGTCGGCGCGCCAGCAACTGCGCCGACAGGCTGGCGGCCACGCCGAACAGACCGAGTCCCAAACCCACCGCCTGCAGCCAGTAGGTGATGGCAAAACTCCGGTCGAACACCGCCAGCGAAAACCGCCGCAATTCACCGGCCGAGGCCATTTCCACCGACTCCGGCGACGACGCCAGTTGACGCAGCCCGGACTGCACCGCCTGGAGATCCGCCTGCGGCGACAACCACAGCGCCAGCTCCGTGAGCGTGCCGTCGCCGCTGACCCGCTGCCAGTCCGCCCGCTCCACCAGCACGGCGGACGACTGCCGGCTGTAATCCCGCCAGATGCCGCGCACGCTGGCGGGCAAGTCCCGGCCGGCGACCTGCAGGGTGAATCGCGCCCCGGGCGCCAGGCCCAGCGCATCCCGCATGGCTTCGTTGATGTAGACGCCCAGCGCATCCGGCGGCGCGTCCACGGTCTTGCCTTGCAGCGGCAGGCGGTGATCCAGTGGGCGTGCCAGCAAGGTGGCGCGGTCCCGGCGTCCATCCTGCAGTCGCAGGCCGATCTCGCGCGTGCGCTGGGCTTCGACCCGCGTGACGCCGGGCAGGGCGGCGGCCTTGTCCGCTAGCGCCGGATCGAGCGGTCGCGCCTGCTCGGCGGTGTCGCGTGCGGTCTGGCGCAGGTAGAGGTCGGCCGGCAGCATCTGCATCAGCCATTGATCCAGCGAGAGCCGGAAGCTGGCGATCATCACCAGCATCGCCACCGCCAGGGCCAGGGCCACCAGCACGCCGGCAATCAGCCGTCCGGCTTCGCCGGCCTGGTCACGGGCCCGCTCCACCGCCAGCAGGGGCAGGGCGCTGCCGGCGGCGCGTCGGCGCATCAACCCGGTGATCAGCCGCAGCAGCCAAGGCACGCTGCCCAGCGCGCCCAGCAGCAGAAAGACCATCGCGCCATAGGCGCCCAGCGGAAGCTCCGCCACCGGCGGCAATGCGGCCAGCGGCAGCGACAGCAGCAGCAAGGCGGGCCCCAGCAGCCACCAGCGCCGGTCCGGCGCGCTGCTGCCCAGGCCCTTGAGCACCTGGGCGGCCGGCAGCCGACGAAGGCGCGCCAGCGGCAGGGCCGCAGCGCCCAGGCTCACCACCGGTCCCAGCAGCAGCAGGCCGAGGATGGAGGCGGTGGATGTTTGAAGCACCGGCGGCGCCCCCGACAAACCCATCATGCCGCTGCCCAGGTCCCCGCCCAATTGGCGCAGGCCCAGCTCGGCCAGGCCCAAGGCCAGCAGCAGGCCCAGGACCGCCCCCGCCAGACCCAGCAGCAGCGCCTCCCCCAGCAGCAGGCCCAGACGCTGGCGGGCACTCATGCCCAGCACGCCCAGCAAGGCCAGTTGCGGCAGGCGCTGCGCCACCGACAGGCTGTGCACCGCAAACACCATGAAGGCCCCCACAAACAGGGCCATCAACGACAACACGCCCAGGTTGAGCCGGTAGGCCTGCGTGAGCCGCCGTGCATCATCGGCCTGCTGGCGGGCCTGGTCTTGCGGGGCGACTGCGACGATGCCCTCCGGCCATGCGGTGGGCACCGCTTGGCCAGGCCCCATGCGCAGCAGGATGGCGTCCAGCTCGCCCGGACGCTGCAGCAGCGCCTGCGCCCAGGCCACGTCCATGATCAGCACTGCCTGGTTCGCGTCCGGCACCGTGCCGGCCACGGTCACCGGGACCTGCCCGGCGGGCAGGTCCATCTGCAGCGTCGCGGGCGCTGTCAGCTGCAATTGCCGCAGCGCGGCCTCGCTGATCAGCACGGCCGGTCCGCCCAGCGCATCGGCCAGGCGCTGGCTGTCGCCGCGTGGCAGCCATTGCGGATGGAAGCTGCCCATCTGCAACAGGTCCAGGCCCAGCAGCCGCAGTCGCACCCAGCGACCCTCGGCGCTCCGCACCTGCACGCTGCCTTGCAGCTTGGGCGCCAGGGCGGCGATGTCCTGGCGCTCTGCCAGTTGGGCATAGACCGCTTCCGTCAGGCCCGGCGCACCGGGGCTGGCCTGCAACTGCAGATCGGCCTGAGCGCTGCTCTGGCGAGCAGCCTGCTCGAACTGAGCCAGCGCCGAGCCGTTGATCCAGTGCACCGCGCCGGCCAAGGCCAGCCCCAGTGCAATCGTCAGCAGCGCAGCCAACTGGCGGCCCCATTGCTGACGCAGCGCCGGCCAGGACAACTGCCACCACCAGCCCCAGGCCTGTTGGAGGGCACGCATGCTCAGGCGTCCACGAGTTGGCCGCCTTCCAGCCGCAGCCGGCGGTCCGCCAGCGATGCGGCATGGGCGGAATGGGTCACCAGCAGGCAGGCCGCGCCTTGCTGCTGCAACTGCTGGCGCAGCAACTGCATCACCTGGTCCGCATGGCGCGGATCGAGGTTGCCGGTGGGTTCGTCCGCCAGCACCAGCGACGGCCGATGCACCAGCGCCCGCGCAATTGCCACCCGCTGCAGCTGACCGCCGGAGAGCTCACGGGGCAGGTGCCGGGCACGGTCGGACAGACCCACGGCCGCCAGCATCTCGTCCACACGGGCCGCATCGGGCCGGCCCTGCAGCAGCAGCGGCAGGCCGACGTTGTCGCGCACCGTCAGATGGGGCAGCACATGGAAGGCCTGAAACACAAAACCCAGCCGTTCACGGCGCAGGGCGGCCTGGCCCCCTTCGTCCAGGGCCAGCAGGTCCTGACCGTCCAGCAGCACGCGGCCTTCATCCAGCGGTTCCAGCGCCGCCAGTCCATTGAGCAGCGTGGACTTGCCGCTGCCCGATTCCCCCAGCAGGGCCAGAAGCTCGCCGCGCCGCAACTGCAGATCCAGTCCTTCGAACAAGGTCTGGCCGCCGAAGCGTTTGGACAAACCGGAGGCGATCAGCAGCGGGGGGAAGTCGGGCATCAGGAGAGTTCCTCGATCAATCGCATCACGGCCGGCAGGGCCTGGGGCTGCTCAGCCGCCACCACATGGCGGGCCGGCATGCTGCGCAGCCAGGTGATCTGGCGCTTGGCCAACTGGCGGGTGGCCGCGGTGCCGCGTTCGTGCAGGGCATGGAGGTCGGGCTCGGCGCGGCCCAGGGCCTCGGCCTCGTCCAGCAGTTCCCAGGCCTGGCGGTAGCCGACGCAGCGCATGGAAGGCAAGTCCGGGGTCAGGTCGCCACGGGCGCGCAGTCGCCGAACCTCGTCCACGAAACCGCTCGACAACATCTGGGCAAAGCGCTCGCCCAGCCGCTGATGCAGCCAGGCGCGGGCGCTGTCGCTGGGTTCCAGTGACACCAGCGGCCAGTCCACGCCGGCACTTCGCTGGCGTTGGTACAGCGCCGACATCGGCTCGCCCGACAGCAGGCAGACTTCCAGCGCACGCTGGATGCGCTGGCTGTCCATGGGGGCCAGTCGCGCGGCCGTCTCCGGGTCCAGCGTGGCGAGCCAGGCATGCAGGGCAGGCCAGCCTTCGCGGGCGGCGCGGGCGTCCAGGTCGGCACGCAGTGCGGCATCGGCCTCGGGCAGGGCGGACAGACCGTCGAACAGCGCCTTGAAATACAGCATGGTGCCGCCCACCAGCAGCGGACGCGCGCCGCGGGCCTGGATCTGCGGGACCAAGGCCAGCGCGTCGCGCACGAACTGCGCGGCCGAATACGACTGGGTCGGCGCCAGGATGTCGATCAGGTGGTGCGGCACCTCGGCCAGCTCAGCCGGGCTGGGTTTGGCGGTGCCGATGTCCATGCCCTGGTAGACCAGGGCCGAGTCCACGCTGATGATCTCCACCGGCTGGCGACGGGCGAGGGCCAGCGCCGCGGCCGTCTTGCCGCAACCGGTCGGTCCCGCCAGGCACAGCGGACGCAGACTCAAAAGCGCTCCCACGGGGCCAGGTAACGCCACTGGCCGGCCGGCAGCTGGCCCAGCGGAATACGGCCGATGCGCACCCGCTTGAGCGCCAGCACCTTCAGGCCCACCAGCTCGCACATGCGGCGGATCTGGCGCTTGCGGCCTTCCCGCAGCACGAAACGCAACTGGTCTTCATTGGCCCAGCTGACCTTGGCGGGCTTGAGCTCCACACCGTCCAGCTCCAGGCCGTGGTTGAGCATCGCCAGGGCACGCGGGTCCAGCTGGTGCTGGGCCGGCACGTTGTCCGGGCCCTGTTCCATCGCCACGCGCACCAGATATTCCTTCTCCACATTCGACTCTTCACCGATCAGGTGACGAGCGATGCGGCCGTCCTGGGTCAGCACCAGCAGGCCGGTGGAATCGATGTCCAGACGACCGGCGGGGGCGAGGTTGCGACCATGGCCCGGAGCCCAGTGGATGGAGGCCGGATCTTCCGACCAGTGGGTGTCGGCCTTGACCAGCACCGAGGCCGGTTCATATCCGTCCTCGGCCTGGCCGGAGACATAACCGATGGGCTTGTGCAGCAGGATGGTGACGCGCTGGGCCTGCTGGTCCTTGGCGGCGGGGTCGATCTCGATCTTCACGTCCGGGCCGACGCGCTGGCCCAGTTCGGCCAGCTTGCCGTCGACGGTCACCCAGCCGGCTTCGATCCATTCGTCGGCCTCCCGGCGCGAGGCCAGGCCGAGTTCGCTCATGCGCTTGGACAGGCGCTCGCCTTCGGACGGGTCCACCTGGCGCTGCGGGGCGGGCTGGCGGGGGCGCGGGGTGTCCGCGTCGCCGTCGTTGCCGCGACGTGAATTCGGGCGGTCGGTGCGGGGGCGGTCGGCCTGGAATCCCTCCTGACGATCGCCGTAGCGGTCCTGGGCAGAACGGCCGTCGGAGCGACCGTCGCCTCGCGCGGCGCCGGGGCCACCGCCATACGGGGCGTTGCGATCGTGGCCGCCCTGATAGCCGCGAGGGCCGTCACCGGACGCGTCGCGATAGCTGCCACGAGGGCCGGCTCCATAACCGCCCTGGTCGCCACCTCGGTCGCGGCCGTAGCCACCCCGGTCGCCGGCATAGCCGCCTCGGCCACCGCCATAGCCACCCCGGTCGCCGCCATACCCGCTCCGGTCACCGCCATAGCCACCGCGGTCACCGCCATAGCCACCGCGGTCACCGCCCCGATCACCGCCCCGGTCCTGACCACGGTCAAAGCTGCGAGCCGGGCCGCTGCCCGGACCTTCGCGGCGCGGACCCACGCCGGGCGCGTTCCGCTCGCCACGGTCTTCCCGGGCATAACGGTCTTCCCGGTGGGGACGGCTTTCCTGGGCATAACGGCTGCCGCGGTCCTCATGTTCGTTGTGCAGGCCGCCCATGCCGCGGCGGACCGGGGCTTCACGGCTTTCGCCGCCCTGGCCACGCGGCTCGAAGCGGTCGCGCGGGCTGTTCCACGGTTCGCGCGGTCCGCCAAAGCCGGTGCCGCGAGACGGCGCACCGCCCCGGTCGCCGGGGCCGAAACCGCCGCGCGAGCCTCCGCGATCACCCTGTCCGAAACCGCCGCGCTGTCCGCCCCGATCACCCGGGCCGAACTCGCCACGCTGGCCACCGCGATCCCCTTGTCCAAACCCGCCGCGATCATCGCCCCGGTCGCCCGGACCAAACCCGCCGCGCGGGCCCCCCTGGCCGCCCGGACCGCGCCCATAACGATCCTGCTCGGGCCGTCCGCCCCGTGCGTCCGCACCGCGTCCAGGACCACGCCCATCGGACCGACCGTCGCGCCGGCCATCACCGCCTTGCGGGCCCCGGCTGTCCGGACGTCCGCCAAACCGTCCCTCCGGCCGCCCCTCGCCGCGACCGTCCGGACGTCCGCCGCCAGGACGGCGGTCGTCCTGCGATTCCTCCGCCCGGCGCTGCTCATAGGCCGCCTGACGTTCCGCGCGCTCCGCCTGCGCCTGGGCCAGCGTCGGGCGGGGCTTGCCCACGCCGGCGGCGCCACGCACGGGGGCCCGTCGAGGGCCACCGGTGCCGGACGGCTTGTCACTGGCCGGTTTGTTCTTGTTGAGTTTGATCGTGGCCATGTCGGTACTACGTCAGAAGGAGTGAAAGAGGCGGGCAGTCGGCGCTGGGCGCCGGTTCAGCGGCCGCGCAGGAACAGGCCGTCCAGGTCACGCACGGTGAGCTGGCGCCAGGTGGGACGCCCATGGTTGCACTGGTCGGCACGTTCGGTGCGTTCCATGTCGCGAAGCAGGGCATTCATTTCGTCGAGATTGAGTTGCCGGTTGGCGCGGACCGCGCCGTGGCAGGCCATGGTGGCCAGGATTTCATGCTGCGCACGTTCAATGGCGTGGCTGGCATCGAACTGCGCCAGTTCCGCCAGCACGCCACGCGCCAGTTCGATCACGTCGCCGCCCGCCAGCAGGGCCGGGCGCTCACGCACCGCCAGCATCTTGGCCGACAGGGGCGCGATGTCCAGCCCCAGCCGTTGCAGGGTCTCGGCCTGGGCCTCGGCGGTGGCGATCTCCTGCGGGGTGGCGGAGAAGGTGACGGGAATCAGCAGCGGCTGCGCCTCGATGCGGGCCTGGCCCAGCGAGGCCTTGAGCCGCTCGTACACGACGCGCTCGTGCGCCGCATGCATATCGACGATGACCAGCCCCTGCGCATTCTCGGCCAGGATGTAGATGCCCTGGATCTGCGCGATGGCGCGGCCCAGCGGCCATTCACCGGCCTGGGTGGCGGGCAGGGGGGCGGAGGGGGAGGTGGCGCCGGGCGACGCGGGTCGGAAGGCCGTTGTCTGGCCTGGGAGACCGGGCCCGGATGAGGCGTAGAGCGCTTCGGCCTGTTCCAGCGCCAGCGCGGTCTGGGCGCGGGTCGGGATGGGGGCTCGCCAGCCAGCGCTGCCAGCAGAGGCTGGGCCGGACGAACCACCGCCCGGGCCCGGGCCGTAGGCGGCGCCATTGGCAGGACCGTATCCACCGCTGTATCCAGTGGCACTTCCAGCGCCATATCCAGCGCCACCTCCAGCGCCGCTTCCAGCGTCTGCCCCTCCGGGCTCTTGCGCCATCGGGCGTTCCCAGGCGTGGGTGCCGCTCCAGGTCTTGGGCACCGTGCCCGGGCGCGGCGGCGCCAGCTCCTCCGCGGCAGCATCGCTGGTGCGGCTCAGCGCCAGCGCGGCCACCACGGCGCGACGCACCTGCTGGTGAATCTCGCGGCCATCCCGGAAGCGCACCTCGATCTTGGTGGGGTGCACATTCACATCCACCAATTCCGGCGAGAGGTCGATGAAGAGCACATAGCTGGGCTGGCGCTGGCCGTGCAGCACATCGTCGAAGGCCGAGCGGATGGCATGGGCGATCAGCTTGTCCCGCACATACCGGCCATTGACGTAGACATATTGCATGTCCGCCCGGCTGCGGGCGGCTTCCGGCAGGCCGACCCGGCCGTGGATGCGCAGCGGGCCGACCTCGGCCGCCACATCGCGGCTCTGGCTGACGAAATCGTCGTTGAGCACTTCGGAGACGCGCTGGGCCAGCGACGATGCCCGCCACTGGTCCACCAGCTTGCCCTCATGCCAGACGGTGAAGCCCACATCCGGCCGTGCCAGCGCATGGCGGCGCAGCGCTTCCAGGCAGTGGCCCAGCTCGGTGCCCTCGGACTTGAGGAACTTGCGCCGCGCCGGCGTGTTGAAAAACAGCTCCCTCACTTCGACGCTGGTGCCCCGGGCACGGGCCGCCGGGCTCAGTTCACCGCTGCGGGCATCCAGCCGCCAGGCATGGGGCGCGCCGTCGAACCGGGAGACCAGCGACAGCTCCGCCACCGACGACACGGCCGCCAGGGCCTCGCCCCGAAAGCCCATGGTGGCCACCGACTCCAGCTCGTCCAGGTTGCGGATCTTGCTCGTGGCATGCCGCTTGATGGCCAGCGGCAGCTCGGATTCGGGGATGCCGCAGCCGTCATCTTCCACCACCAGGCTGCGTATGCCGCCGGCCAGCAACTTCAGCTGGATCTGGCTGGCGCCGGCGTCCAGGGCGTTGTCCACCAGTTCCCGCACGACCGATGCGGGGCGCTCCACGACCTCGCCAGCCGCAATCTGGCTGATGAGTTCATCGGGGAGTTCGCAAATCGAGCGTCGCGACGCAGCGGCAGGGGCGCCGCCAGGCGAGAGGGTCGCCGGGGGGGCGAGAGAGGCATCCATAGGGGGGCCATTGTAGAAGAGGCCCCCGAATCCGGGGGCAGGCCGAACCGAGGGGGGAAGGGGGCAGAGACCGCCATAATGCGCCGCCATGGATGTCCTGCATTTCCTCCTTGATTTTGTCCTTCACGTGGACGCGCATCTGGCCGAGTTCGTCACGAACTACGGTGCCTGGGTCTATGCCCTGCTGTTCCTGATCGTGTTCGTGGAGACCGGCGTGGTGGTCATGCCCTTCCTGCCGGGCGACTCGCTGCTGTTCGTGGTGGGGGCGCTGTGCGGCGCGGGGGTGATGAACCTGCCGCTGGCGATGGCGGTGCTGCTGGTGGCGGCCATCCTGGGCGACCAGTGCAACTACACGATCGGGCGCAGCATCGGGCCCAAGGTGTTCCAGTGGGAGCAGTCGCGGTTTTTCAACAAGCGGGCGTTTGATGCGGCCCACGAGTTCTATGAGCGCCATGGCGGCATCACCATCGTGCTGGCGCGCTTCATGCCGTTCATCCGCACCTTCGCGCCCTTTGTGGCGGGGGTGGCGGCGATGAGCCGCACCCGGTTCACCGCCTACAACGTCGGCGGTGCCGTGCTGTGGGTGGTGGGGCTGACGCTGGCGGGCTATTTGTTCGGCAACATCCCGTTCGTGCAGACCCATCTGAGCAAGATCATCTGGGCGATGATCCTCATCCCGGGGCTGATTGCGATCTACGGCGGCTGGAAGGCTTCGCGCAAACCGGTGCAGGCCTGACCCTGGCGGCGCCGGACGAGCCGGACGCGTTCATGCGGCATCTTCGCCAGCGCGCGTCCATGGCGTCCTCAAGGATGGGCGCCCTCGGCGTCTTCGGGAAACTCCCGAGTCGCCCAGCGCCATCTCTGCAGGGGTGAGCTTCGGCACGGCTGTCCCGGCCCGCTATTCTGCGGCGCTGGTTCAACCGACCTTCAACCGAACAAAGCCCCATGCAACTGAGTTCCCTGAGCCAGGCCGTCGCCCTGGCGCTGAGCCTTGCCGCCGGCGTGGCCGTCTCTCCCGCGCTTGCGCAATCCGCCTCGCCAGTGTCGTCCAGCGGCGCTGCCGTCAGCCTGCTGCTGCGCCAGCCCGCGGTCTCGGCCCGGCAACTGGCCTTTGTGTATGGCGGCGCCCTGTGGGTGGCCAACCGCGACGGCAGCCAGCCGCGCCAGCTCGCGCCGCGGGTGTCCTCGGAGTTCTCGCCGCGGTTCTCGCCGGATGGGCAATGGATCGCGTTTTCCGCCAGCTATGACGGCAATACCGACGTCTATGTCGTGCCCACCGCCGGGGGCCAGCCCCGTCGCCTGACCTGGCACGGCAGCAGCGACCAGGTCACCGGCTGGAGCCCGGACGGTCGCCGGGTGCTGTTCGCCTCGCCCCGCCAGGTGCTGAACAACCGCAGCAACCAGCTCTACGAAGTGCCGCTGGAAGGCGGCTTCGAGCAGCAGGTGATGAAGGCTGTGGCCTATGAAGGCAGTTGGAGCCCGGACGGGCGGCTGCTGGCCTATCGCCCCTATCGCCAGGCCAACAACGGCAGTAGCGGCTGGCGTCAAAGCCGCGGCGGCACCACGCCGCCGATCTGGATCATCGATCCCAAGGGCAAGACCTGGGAAGAGATTCCGCACGTCAATGCCACCGACTGGAATCCGATCTGGATGGGCGATGAAGTCGTGTTCATCTCCGACCGCAACGACGGCGCCGCCAACCTCTTCGCCTACAACACCAAGACCAAGGCACTGCGCCAGCTGACCCAGGAAACGGTGTGGGACGTCAAGGCCGCTGACGGCCGGGATGGACGCATCGTTTATGAGGTGGGCGGCCGCATCAAGGAAATCAGCCTGGCCGGCGGAGCGCCGACGACGCTGAACATCAGCCTGAACGAACCCAGCGCCCAGGCCCGGGTGCAGTGGAAGGACGCCGCCCGCACCATCACCAGCGTGGCCCTGTCGGCCACCGGCAAGCGGGTGCTGGTGAGTGCGCGTGGCGAGGTGTTCTCCGTGCCGGTCAAGGACGGCGTCGTGCGCAACCTCACCCAGACCTCCGGCGTGCGGGAAAAGGACGCCCTGTGGAGCCCGGACGGCCAGCAGGTGGCCTACATCTCCGATGAACCCGGCATGCGCCACCAGGTCGTGCTGCGGGACCAGCTTGGCGACCAGGCCACCGGCAAGACGCCGCGCAAGATCCTGCTGCCCGAGACCGGCTACTACCACCTGCTGGACTGGTCGCCCGAGGGCAGCCGTCTGGTGCTGCAGGACAACCATCTCAACCTCTACCAGCTGCCGCTGTCGGGGCCGCAGTCCGGTCAGCTGCTGAAGATCGACAGCAGCCCGCGTCGCCAGAACTATGACGTCGGCTTCTCGCCGGATGGCCGCTGGCTCGCCTACACGGTGACCGGGCGCAACCATTTCAGCCAGATCCGCGTGCACGACTTCCAGACCGGCCAGCAGCACACGCTGACCGATGGCATGAGTCATGCGGAGCAGCCGGTGTTCTCCAGCAAGGGGGACGTGCTGTACTTCGCGGCCTCGGTGAATTCTGGGCCGGCGCAGGTGGGCCTGGACATGTCGACGCAGGAGCGTGCGCTGCGCATGGGCCTGTTTGCGGCAGTGCTGCGCGCGGACGGTTCTTCGCCGCTGCTGCCCAAGGCCGGGGATGAGGACGGCAAGGACGGCAAGGGCGGCAAGGGCGACGGTGACGAGGGCGACAAGGACGACGCCAAGCCGTCCGACAAGTCATCGGACAAGAAGGCCGATGCCAAGTCTGACGCCAAGTCCGACGCCAAAGCCGACGCCAAAGCCGACAAGGCCGACGCCAAGTCCGGCAAGGCCAAGCCCGTGCGCATCGACTTCGCCGGCCTGCAGAACCGCATCGTCGGCCTGCCGGTGGCCCAGGCCCGCTACGACCATCTGGGCGTGGCGGCCGACGGCGCGCTGTTCTACATCGAGCGAGGCCAGCCCGGCGCCAGCATCGAGCCGCCCAATGCCGACGGCGACGAGCGCGGCGAGCTGTTCCGCTTCGACTTCGAGGAGAAGAAGGCCAAGGTGGTCAAGCCGGGCGTGCATGACTACTCCCTCAGCGCCGATGGCAAGAAGATCCTGCTGGACCTGGGCGGCGGCCGGCTGGAAGTGGCCGATGCGCGCGAGAAGATCGATGCCAAGCCGGTGGATGTGTCCGGCCTGCGCGTGCGCATCGACCCGCGTGCCGAGTGGCGCCAGATCTTCGACGAGACCTGGTGGATGGAGAAGGAATTCTTCTACGACCCCAAGCTGCATGGACTGGACTGGAAGGGTGTCTACCAGCGCTACCTGCCGCTGCTGGCTCATGTGCAGCGCCGTGAAGACCTGAACGACCTGATGGTGGACATGATCGGCGAGCTGCAGGTCGGCCACAACCGCGTGGGTGGGGGCGATGTGCTGACCGAGCCCAAGGTGGCCATCGGTCTGCTGGGGGCCGACTTCAGCTTCGAGGGCGGCCACTACCGCATCAGCAAGATCTTCCAGGGCGACCGCTGGAACCCGTTCCTGAAGGCGCCGCTGGCGGCACCGGGCCTGAATGTGAAGGCCGGTGACTATCTGCTGGCGGTCAATGGCCGACCGGTGGACGGGCAGCACAACCTGTTCCAGCAACTGGAAAACACCGTCGGCAAGCCGGTGCAACTGACCATCGCCAGCGATGCCAAGGGGCAGGGCGCCCGCCAGGTGCAGGTGGAACCCATCGCCAGCGAAGTGGCGCTGCGTCAGTGGGACTGGGTGGAGCACAACCGGCAGGAAGTGGACCGCCTGAGCGGCGGCAAGCTGGCTTACGTCTACATGCCGGACACGGCCACGCAAGGCTTCCAGCACTTCAACCGCATGTTCTTCGCGCAGGTGGACAAGCAAGGCCTCGTGATGGATGACCGCCGCAATGGGGGCGGCCAGGCGGCCAACTACGTGACCGAAGTGCTGGGCCGGTCCTACCTGGGCAGCTGGAAGGACCGCGATGCGCTGGTCTATGACACCCCGGGCGGTGCCATCTACGGGCCCAAGGCCATGCTGATCGACCAGGATGCCGGCTCCGGCGGTGACTTCATGCCCTACGCCTTCCGTCGCACGGGCCTGGGCCCGCTGATCGGCAAGCGGACCTGGGGCGGGCTGATCGGCATTGCGGCCAATCCGCCGCTGATCGACGGCGGCAATCTGGTCGTGCCCTTCTTCCGCTTCTTCACGCCGGAAGGGGAGTGGCGCATCGAGAACGAAGGGGTCTCGCCCGACGTGGATGTGAACCTCGACCCGGTGGCCGTGAACGAGGGGCGGGATGTGCAGCTCGAAACGGCCGTGACCAATGTGATGGAGCGGCTCAAGACCTGGAAGCCGATCCAGCGCACCGAGCCGCCGGCGATGCCGACGAAGGTCGGCGGCTGAGCCTCGGCTGAACGGCGGCAGGGCCGCGTTGAGCCCGACACCCCACATCCTGGATCTTGATCCGGATGTGGGGTGTTTTTCATTGGGGAGCGTCGGGCATCGGGACGAGCCTGGGGACAGGGTCAGGAGAGGCACAGAGACCCACTGTCAGTTTCTCCGACATGTCATTTTTCAGTCCGTGATGCAGTTCACGAACGGATTCAAGCGCGTGTCGAAGCTTTTTACAGTGACACTGCATCCCTACAGTTAGGGATAAGAGAATCAAGCACTTAGTGCGCTGGCACACATTTCGCTACTTGGAGAGCGTTTAGACACTTTTTCGAAGCGTTTTCCATGCTGAACCGCCTGATTGCCTCCCTCGCCCTGGCTGCTGCCAGCCTCGTGGCCGCCGTGACCCCGGCCGCTGCCGCCACCGTCACTTTCGAAGATCTGGGCATTCAGTCCTGGTTTGCGACCCCCACCTACGACCGCTATGCCAGCCAGGGCGTGGTGTTCAGCTCGACCACCACGTATCAGACCTACGACCACTGGTTCTCGAACAGCGGAGCCGGCAATTACTCGCTGGGCTCGGCCGGCTGGGGCAACATCTCCGGCACCTTCACCACGGCGGTGAACAGCCTGTCCCTGTGGGTGGGCGACGAAGGCTACGACCTCGACCGCGCCACACTGAATGTCTACGACAGCAGCAACCACCTGCTGGCTTCGGCCTCGGGCAGCGGCACCAGCTGGTTCACCCTGAGCGTGCTGACGACCGCCAACATCGCCCGTTTCGAGATCCTCCAGCAAGGCGCGGTTGCCATCGACAACCTGACCTTCAGCAAGGTCAGCACCGGCGGCAACAACGCCAATACCGGCAACAACGTGCCGGAACCGGGCACGCTGGCACTGGCCGGACTGGCCATGGTGGGCGCGGCGCTGGTGCGTCGCCGCGGTCGGCAGGGCTGATCGTTCGCCATCGCCTGGCGGTCTCAAGGGATCGCCGGCTCAGCGGCCGCGTCGCTTGTCCGTGAAGGGCAGGCCAGACCTGGCGAGCTGCCAACACGAAAGGCCGGTGCATGCACCGGCCTTTTGTCTTGTGTGGCAATCAGCGCCTGATCCTCAGCAAAGCAGCACAGCACCGCCTCATCGCATCAGCGCATCACCGCATCAGCGCATCAGCGCTACATCAGCACCTCAGCACCTCAGCACCTCACAGCGCCCGATGCCGCGCCGCCAGCGGCGGATTCTTCGCGAAATACCGCGCAATGCCAGTGGCCAGCGCCTTGACCAGGTCATCCTGGTAATCCGGGTCGCGCAGCTTGGACTCTTCCTCCGGATTGGAGATGAACGCCGTCTCCACCAGGATGGACGGCACGTCCGGCGCCTTGAGCACCGCAAAGCCGGCCTGCTCCACGCTGCCCTTGTGCAGCTTGCCCACCTTGCCGATCTGGCTCAGCACTTCGCCGCCCAGCTTCATGCTGTCCTTGATCTGGGCCGTGGTGCTCATGTCCAGCATGGCACGCAGGACACCGTCGTCCTTCACGCCCTTGGTGTTCACGCCGCCGACGATGTCCGCGGCATTTTCCTTGTTGGCCATCCACCGCGCCGCCGTAGAACTGGCCCCGCTGGTGGACAAGGCGAACACCGAGGCCCCGCGCGCCTGCGGCGTGATGAAGGCGTCAGCGTGGATGGAGACAAACAGGTCGGCCTGCACCCGGCGCGCCTTGCGCACGCGCTCCTGCAGGGGCACGAAGAAGTCGGCATCCCGCGTCATCATCACGCGGATCTTGGGGTTGCTGTTGAGCCGGTCCCTCAGCTTCAGGCCAATGGCCAGCACCACATCCTTTTCCTTCAGACCGCTGGGGCCGATGGCGCCCGGATCCTCGCCGCCATGGCCGGGGTCGATCGCAATCACGATCAGCCGGTCCAGCTTGGCCTGGCTCATCTCTGGCGCCGGCTCCTTCAGCGGCGGTTGAGGCGCGGGGGCGGGGGGCGGCGTCGGTCCTGCGGGGCGAGAAGCCGGACGCGCCGGCGGGCGCGCCTGTGCCACGGCGCGGTCCGCTTCCGAGGCGGCCGGCTGCGGTCGGCCGATCTTGTCGATCAACTCGCCCAGGGCATCCTGCACCGACTGCGCCGCCGCCTGCTCGGCCGCTTCCTTTTCCCGGACCAGGTCCAGCAACGGGTCGCGCTCCTGGACCGGGTAGAGGTCCAGCACCAGCCGGTTCTTATAGGCCGCCACCGGTTCGATGGTGAAGACCTGGGGCGCAATCGGCTGCTTCAGGTCAAAGACGATGCGCACCACGCGGGGCTGGTTCTGCCCCACCCGGACCGCCGCGATGAAGGGGTCGTCCGGCCGGACCTTGCCCAGCAGCTCGCGCAGGTCGGGGCTCAGTTCCAGGCCGTCGATGTCGATCACCAGCCGGTCCGGATGACTGGCCAGGAAACTCTTGGCCGCCAGCGCCCGGTCGGATTCCAGCGTGACGCGGGTGTAGTCCTCCGCCGGCCAGACCCGCACCGCGATGATGGAGGCCGAGGAACCCGCCGCCCGGGCCGCGGGCAGGGCCGCCGGCCAGACCGGCACACTGAGCACCAGGGCACCCATCTGTCGAAGCGCACGGCGGCGCGGGGCAAAGGTCCGGGAGTCTCCACTCATGCGGCGTCGAGGTGTTGGGTCAGGTCGGTGAGCAGGGCCACGCCGCGCGGCGTGTGCGCCTCTGCGCACACATCGCGGCTGTCGTCGTCGGCCACGTCCAGGGTCAGGCGCAGGTCGGGCGTCGGCAGCATGCCGGCGGCCTTCTGCGGCCATTCGCTCAGCTTGAGGCCCGGCGCGGCGAAGACATCCCGAAAGCCGGCGTCTTCCCACTCACGCGGGTCGTTGAAGCGGTAGAAGTCGAAATGATGAGCGGGCAGGCCCCCCAGCGCGGGCGGCTGGTAGTCTTCCACGACGGCATAGCTGGGGCTCTTGATGCGGCCCTGCACGCCCAGCGCGCGCAGCAAATGGCGCACCAGGCTGGTCTTGCCGGCGCCCAGGCCCCCTTCGAGTTCGATGCTGAGGTCCGACACTTGCGGACACCGGGCCAGCGCCTGCGCAAATCGCTCGCAGGCGGCCTCGTCAGGCCAACGGAATTGGCGGGTTTCTAAAATGCTCAAAACCTATGGAATCCTTGCTGAACGCTTCCGACCGAACGCCCGACTCGCTGCATGCGTTGACGGGCCAGATCCGCACCTGGGCGCTTGAGCTCGGATTCTCACAGATTGGTGTGGCTCACGTCGATCTTGGTGATGCAGAAGCAGGCCTGCAGGCCTGGCTGGACGCTGGCTTTCATGGCGAGATGCAGTACATGGCCGCCCATGGCATGAAGCGGGCGCGTCCGGCCGAACTGGTGCCTGGCACGCTGTGCGTGCTGACCGCCCGCATGGACTATCTGCCGCCCAGCCTGCAAGCCGACTGGCAACAGCGGGAATACGACGCCCTGGCTGATCCGGCGCGTGCGCAGGTCTCGCTTTATGCCCGCGGGCGGGACTATCACAAGGTGCTGCGCCAGCGCCTGCAGCAACTGGCCGACCGCATCCAGTCGGCGGTGGGGCCGCTGGGCCATCGCGTCTTCACCGATTCCGCGCCCGTGCTGGAGGTGGAACTGGCCAGCCGCTCCGGCATCGGCTGGCGCGGCAAGCACACCCTGACCCTGCATCGCGAAGCCGGGTCGATGTTCTTCCTGGGCGAGATCTACCTGGACCTGCCGCTGCCCCCCAGCGAGCCGGTCTCCGCCCATTGCGGCCAGTGCCGCGCCTGCCTCGATGCCTGCCCGACCCAGGCCATCGTGGCGCCGTACCGGCTGGATGCGCGCAGGTGCATCAGTTACCTCACCATCGAGCAGGACGGACCGATTCCCGAGGCGCTGCGGCCGGCCATGGGTAACCGCATCTATGGCTGCGATGACTGCCAGCTGGCCTGCCCCTGGAACAAGTTTGCCCGCCGTCAGGCGCTGCCGGACTTCGACTGGCGCGAGCCGCTGGGCCATGCCTCGCTGCTCCAGCTGTGGGCCTGGGACGAGCCGACCTTCCTCAAGCGCACCGAAGGCTCGGCCATCCGGCGCATTGGCCATGCCCGCTGGCGCCGCAATCTGGCGGTGGCCATGGGCAATGCCCTGCGGCAGCCCCTGGCGCCGTCATTGCGCCGTGAACTGCGGGAGGCTCTGTGCGCTGTCCAACATACGGCGTCGCCGTTGCTGGCCGAACACATTGACTGGGCGCTTCGTCAAACTTGCGACCATACGTAATTCCGCTAGCGCTTCAGGGGCGCGTCACTCCTTAAGCTGCGGTATTGCTATTGCTTCCCCAAATGAGGAGACCATGAACCGTCGCAAGTTGTTCCAACGCGGGCTGCTCCTGGGCGGCCTGAGCCTGTGCAGCGCACTGGCCATGGCCCAGACCTACCCCAACAAGCCGGTCAAGCTGGTGGTGCCCTTTGCGCCCGGCGGCACCACCGACATCATCGCCCGCGTGGTGGCCCAGAACATCAGCGGCCCGCTGGGCCAGACGATGATCGTGGAGAACAAGGCGGGCGGCGGCGGCATCATCGGCGCCAACGACACCGTCAAGTCCGCGCCGGACGGTTATTCGCTGGGCGTGGCCACCGTGTCCACCACGGCGGCCAATCCGGCCATCAACCCGAAGGTGCCCTACAAGCCGCTGGAGGACTTCACCCCCATCATCAACATCGCGGCCACGCCCAATGTGATTGCGGTGCACCCGTCCTTCCCGGCCAAGGACTACAAGGGTTTCCTGGCGGAGCTCAAGAAGAACCCCGGCAAGTACAGCTATTCCAGCTCCGGCACGGGCGGCATCGGCCACCTGCAGATGGAGCTGTACAAGAGCCTGGCCGGTGTCTTCGTGACCCACATTCCGTATCGCGGCGCGGGCCCGGCCCTGAACGACACGGTGGCCGGTCAGGTGCCGATGATCTTCGACAACCTGCCGTCGGCGCTGCCCTTCATCAAGGACGGCCGCCTGATTGCCATCGCCGTGGCGGCCCCGCAGCGCCTGGCGGTGCTGCCCAATGTGCCGACCTTCAAGGAAGTCGGCCTGGAGCCGGTGAACCGCATGGCCTTCTATGGCATCTACGGGCCGAAGAATCTGCCCAAGGAGGTCGTGGCCAAGGTGCATGACGCCGTCAGCAAGACGGTGCAGATGCCCGAAGTGAAGAAGCGCATCGAGGAAACCGGTTCCTTCATCGTGGCCAACACGCCGGAGCAGTTCTCCGCCCAGATCAAGGCGGAGTACGAGGTCTACAAGAAGGTCGTGGAAACGCAGAAGCTGAAGCTGGATTGACGGCTTGGCCCGGCGACGGGCCACTGCTGAGAGCCTGGCCCGTCGCTGGGCCCATGCTGGCAGCCTGACCCGTCACTGGGTCGCGTTTGAACGGAAAAGGGCGCCGCCTCCCTCGGGAGGCGGCGCCCTTTTTTCTGGGGCAAGGTCTGGGGCCAGGTCAGCCTGACCTGGCGGATCAGACGGTGCCGATCAGAACGGACGAGCGGTCAGACCACCCATCAGGTTGCCCAGCAGGCTGGAGGCCAGGCCGCCACCCATGCCGGGCTGGCCGCCGCCCTGGGTCAGGCCGCCTGCGATTTGTTGAATGGCGCCGCCGGCCACTTGAGTGACGGCACCTTGGGCGAGACCGCCGATGAGAGCTGGGATCATGAGAATTTCTCCGAAAGATGAGGATGAATGAGTCGGCATGTGGCTGCCGCACCGGGTCTGCATGCCGACGCGGCCGACGCTCCCAAGCGCAGGGCGCGCGAAACACTGCACTGAAACGGGAGAGCGACGGCCAGACAGGTGCTGGCGGCCTACCGACGGGGAAAAGCCCGACATGCACGACCGTAGTGGACCCAACTGGCCGATTGGCCCGCCCACGTTCTTGCTGAAAGCAGGGGCTCCGCTCCCTTCAATAGGCTAGGTGCCTTCCTACAGATCAAGCAGAAGGGGTGTTTTTCAGATGATGAAACGCGAGCGCCGTTATGTAAAAAGCGGGCGTGCTGCACCGCCGCAAAATTTCTCATCATGAAGAAGCTCGTTTCATGATACGGTTTGAAACTTGCAACCCATTGATTTGAAAGGGAAACATTTTCAGTCTTATATAAGACATAAGGGTCCACAAGCCCGGGGTCCGCGCCTAATCTTGAGTCCAGGCCAACGCAGTTTTCAGCCCGATTTCAACTCTCAAGACAGGAGATTTCCATGAGCACACTGACCCGCGACCAGCAGATTGCAGCCCTTGAAAAGGACTGGGCCGAGAACCCCCGGTGGAAGGGCATCAAGCGGGGCTACACGGCGGCGGATGTGGTGCGGCTGCGCGGCTCGCTGCCGATCGAGCACACCCTGGCCAAGCGCGGCGCGGAAAAGCTCTGGAACCTGGTCAACACCGAACCCTTCATCAATGCCCTGGGCGCGCTCACCGGCAACCAGGCCATGCAGCAGGTCAAGGCCGGCCTGAAGGCCATCTACCTCTCCGGCTGGCAGGTCGCTGGCGACGCCAACAGCAACGGCGAGATGTATCCCGACCAGTCGCTGTATTCGGTGGACTCGGTGCCCAAGGTCGTGCGCCGCATCAACAGCACCTTCAAGCGTGCGGACGAGATCCAGTGGAGCGAAGGCAAGAGCGACATCGATTACTTCGCCCCCATCGTGGCCGATGCGGAAGCCGGCTTTGGCGGCGTGCTCAATGCCTTCGAACTGATGAAGGCCATGATCGAGGCCGGTGCCGCCGGCGTGCACTTCGAAGACCAGTTGGCCGCCGCCAAGAAGTGCGGCCACATGGGTGGCAAGGTGCTGGTGCCCACCCGTGAGGCGGTCTCCAAGCTGGTCGCGGCCCGACTGGCCGCGGACACCATGGGCGTGCCCACGGTGCTGCTGGCCCGCACCGATGCGGAAGCGGGTGACCTGGTCACCGCCGATGTGGACGACAACGACAAGCCCTTCTGCACCGGCGAGCGCACGGTGGAAGGCTTCTTCCGCACCCGCAACGGCCTGGAGCAGGCCATCAGCCGCGGCCTGGCCTATGCGCCCTATGCCGACATGATCTGGTGCGAGACCGGCAAGCCGGACCTGGCGTTTGCCAAGGCCTTTGCCGAAGCCATCCATGCCAAGTTCCCGGGCAAGCTGCTGGCCTACAACTGCTCGCCCAGCTTCAACTGGAAGAAGAACCTGGACGACGCCACCATCGCCAAGTTCCAGCGCGAACTCGGCGCCATGGGCTACAAGTTCCAGTTCATCACGCTGGCCGGCTTCCACAGCCTGAACTATTCGATGTTCAACCTGGCCTATGGTTATGCCCGCAACAACATGAGCGCCTTCGTGGAACTGCAGGAAGCCGAATTCGCCGCCGCGGAGAAGGGCTTCACCGCGGTGAAGCATCAGCGCGAGGTGGGCACCGGCTACTTCGATGCGGTCACCACCACCATTGAAGCCCAGGCTTCGACGGCGGCCCTGAAGGGGTCGACCGAAGACGAGCAGTTCTTCGACGCCAAGCACGGTTGAAGACCGGTATCGGGCCCTCCGCTCCGAATCCAGCCCGATGCCACGGGCCGCACTCCACAAGGGTGCGGCCCCATTAGGCACGCCTATTGCCTGTGAGGTCGGATGACGGCGCGGGCGAGAAGAAAGACGCCCCGGTCCGTCGACTGTTGACCCCGGAGCTTCCACGAATGACCGATCTGTCGCCCTCCGCCTTGCGGGTGTTGTTCATCGATGACGACCCCGAAGGCGCCCGCACCCTCAGCGAACTGTTTCGCTGCTATGGATGCGCCACGGCCGTGGCCTACAGCGGCCGCGTGGGCCTGCGCCTGGCCAAGCTGTTCAAGCCCGAGCTGGTGTTCGTGGACTTCGACATGCCCGACATGAACGGGCTGGAGGTGGTGTCCGAGGCCAAGGTGATCGATGCCGAGTCGGGACGCCGCGCGATGTATGTCTGCCTGACAGCGGGCGGCCCGGAGATCACCCAGGAGAAGGCGGATGCGGCCGGCTTCAGCCGCCTGCTGTACAAGCCGCTCAAGGTCACCGACCTGCTGGCCGTGCTGCTGAGTGCACGACCTGGCAACTTCACTGCGGGCACCGACGTGCCAGCAATCCGTCCGGCGCGCAGCCCGTTTCTGGATCCGGACCGCACGCCTCGCCACTGAGTTGGCGTGATGCCGGCGTCATGATGGCGTCGCGCCACCGCGCCACCGCGCCACCGCGCCATCGTGCTGAGGTAGTGGCAGCGTCATTTGCGCAACCCACACCGCGCGGGCGGGCGGCGGAATCACATGGAGGCTTCAATCATCCGGCGGTAATCGCTGGTGCTGGCCTCACGAGGGTTGGTCTTGTGGCAATGGTCGCGCTCCGCCCGCGCGATGATCGCGTCGTGCAGGTCCGCCGTCACCCCCATGGCGGACAACTGTGTCGGCAGGCCCAGGCGCGCGGTCATCGCCTGCACCGCCGAGGCCAGCTCGTCCGCCACGAGGCCTTCCTGCAGCCCCATCGCATGCGCCATGCGCGCGATCTTGTCCTCCCGTCGCAGGCTCTCGTGCTCACCATTGAAGCGGATCACCGCCGGCAGGAACACGGCATTGAGCGTGCCGTGATGCAGCGTCGGCATCAGCCCGCCGAGCGCATGGCTGAGGGAATGCACGCAGCCCAGTCCTTTCTGGAAGGCGAGGGCGCCCAGCGTGCTGGCGGCCATCAGGTCCAGCCGTGCGTCCATGTCGTCGCCATGACGCGTGGCCCGTTCCACCTGGCGCCACCCGCGGCGCAGGCCTTCCAGCGCGATGCCGTCGGCCGCCGGATTGAAGGCGGCGGACATGAAGGTCTCCATGCAATGCGCAATCGCATCCATGCCGGTGGCGGCGGTCAGTGCGGGGGGCAGCTTCCGCGTCAATTCCGGATCGCAGATCGCGGACTTGGGTAGCAGCTCCCAGTTGTGGAAGCCCAGCTTGCGACCGTCCTGGACGATGATGATGGCGCCCCGGGCGACTTCCGACCCGGTACCGGCCGTGGTGGGCACCGCGATCAACGGGGCGGCCCGTGCAGTGATGAGTCCGGCGCCGCCTTCGATGGTGGCGTAGCGGGTCAGCGGCCCTTCATGAGTGGCGGCAATGGCCACGCCCTTGGCCAGGTCGATGCTGGAGCCGCCGCCAATGGCAATCAGCCCGTCGCAGCCGTGGTCTCGATACAGCGCGGCGGCTTCCAGCACGGCCGCTTCCGTCGGGTTGGGCGGTGTACGGTCGAACACGGGCGGCGCGGCCAGCGGCCAATGCTCCAGCGCCTGGTCCAGGACGCCGGCCGCCCGCACGCCCGCGTCGGTGACGACCAGCGGGCGCTGGATGCCCACCCGGCTGCATTCCGGGCCCAGCATGCGACGGGCCCCGGCTTCCATGTGCACGTGGGTCAGGTATTGGATCAGGGCCATGTCTTGTCTCCAGGGTGAGGGCGGGAGGGGCGGTGCCTCAAGAGGCCCGGCAGCACCGGGCGAAGTGATCTGGGACAATAGGGACTCACGCCCAGGCCCCTTGAAGCTGGTCTGCAGCGTAAGCCCTGGAGTTCCCGTTGAGTAGCACCTTGTTGACACCGCGGATGGCCGCGGTGCTGGAGCGCATCCACCGCGCCAACCGTCCCGCCTTCCACAGCCTCACCCCCAAGCAGGCCCGCATTGCCTATCTGATGGGCGCGGAGATCCTCGACCTGCCGCGTGCCCCGCTGACGCGCATCGAGAACCTGCGCATCCCCGGACCGGCCGGAGACCTGGCGGCGCGGCTGTATGCGCCCACCGAGCGGGACGCCGGCACGCTGCCGGTGCTGCTGTACTTCCACGGCGGCGGCTTTGTGATTGGCAACCTGGAGACGCACGACAGCCTGTGCCGCCAGCTTGCGCTGCGTAGCGGTGCCGCCGTGCTGGCGCTGGACTATCGGCTGGCGCCGGAGCATCCGTTCCCGGCGGCGGTGGACGACTGCTGGGCGGCGCTGCGCTGGCTGATGCAGGCCGCCCCGTCCCTGGGCCTGGACCCGGCGCGGGTGGCGGTGGGGGGCGACAGCGCCGGCGGCACGCTGGCGGCGGTGACCGCGCTGCATGCGCGGGACATCCAGGCCGAACTGGCGCATCCACTGGCGCTGCAGTTGCTGATCACTCCGGGCGCCACCGCCCATGCGGACACCGACTCCCACCGCAAGTTCGCCCAGGGTCATCTGCTCGAAGCCGACACGATCGCGTGGTTCTTCAACCAGTACCTGCCGGAGGCCCAGCGCGATGACTGGCGTTTCGCCCCGCTCAATGCCGACGACCATGAAGGCCTGGCCCCCGCCTGCTTCATCCTGGCCGAGGCCGATCCGCTGATCGACGAAGGGGTGGCGTATGCCGATCTGTTGCGTGCAAACGGCAATCCGGTCCAGCTGGAGCTGTATCGTGGCGTGACGCATGACTTCATCAAGATGGGCCGCAGCATTCCCGAAGCCGAACAGGCCCTGGACGCCTGCGCGCAGGCCCTTCAGCGCGCCTTTCATCTGCAAGATCCTGACCTGCAGGCTTCTGACCTGCAAGAAACCGCCACGCCATGACCTCCGCCTCGTCCGCTGCTCCCGTGCCCGCCCGTGCGCCGACCCGCGCGCGCTTTCGCTTCATGGAGCGGCTGCGGGTGCGGTGGTCTGAAGTCGATGCTCAGCAGATCGTCTTCAACGGCCACTACCTGACCTACTTCGACACGGCCGTGGGCGGCTACTGGCGCGCGCTGGCGCTGCCCTATGCCCAGACGATGCAGACGCTGGGGGGCGACCTGTTCGTGCGCAAGTCCACCGTCGAGTATCTGGACGCGGCGCGCTATGACGAGCTGCTGGAAGTGGGCGTGCGGACCGAGCGGGTCGGCACCACCTCCATGACCATGGCCTGCGCGGTCTTCCGCGGCGATGAATGCCTGGTGCATGGGGAGCTGGTCTATGTCTTCGCCGACGCCAGCAGCCGCGAGCCGCAAGCGGTGCCGCAGGCGCTGCGAGACCTGCTGCTGAGCTTTGAACGCCACGAGCTGATGACGGTGGCCCAGGTCGGCGACTGGGCGACGCTGGGCGCCGACGCCCACCGCATCCGCCAGGCCGTGTTCGTGGAGGAGCAGCGGATCCCTGCCGAAATGGAATGGGACGCCGCCGATGAAAGCTGCACCCATGCGGTGGCCTACAACCGGCTAGGTCGGCCGCTGGCCACGGGCCGCTTGCTCGAGCATGTGCCGGGGGTGGCCAAGATCGGCCGGATGGCGGTGCTGTCGCCGATGCGTGGCAGCCGCGTGGGCCGCCAAGTGCTGGATGCGCTGATGCAGGCCGGCCGCGAGCGCGGCTACCGCGAGGTGCTGCTGCATGCGCAGCTCAGCGCCGAAGGCTTCTACACCCGTGCCGGCTTCCAGCGCCGGGGGCCGGTCTTCGAGGAAGCCGGCATCCAGCACGTGGAGATGGTTCGAGCCCTGTAAGGCCCGCAGAGCGGGCGTTGCAAGGGTGTGACGAACGAGCCGCCAGCACGGCGACTCGTTCTCGCCCGCAGGCTCAGTGGCTGGCCGCCGTTGCCGGCGTCTGCCCGGCCGCCCCATCCAGCGGCGCATTGAAGCGCTGCAGGACATGCCGGCTCATGCCGCGCGCCAGTTCTTCCTCGCCGTAGAAGACCGTGCCCAGCTGTTCCTTGCGCAGCAAAGCCGACTCTTCCTCGCCATGCGTGCGCAGCACGATCTCGATGCCCGGATTGAGCTGACGCGCAATCTCGGCCATCTGCCGCGCCTTCATCGAGTCCGGCAGCGCCACCACCAGCATCGCCGCATTGGCAATGTGGGCCTGGATCAGCACCATCGGGTCGCTGGCATCGCCGCTGACGGCGGCGCGGCCCTGGTTGCGCAGCGCCTCGACCGTCTCCCGGTTCTGCTCGGCCACCACGATGGGGATGTTGCGTTCATCCAGCGCCTGCGCAATGCGCCGACCCACCCGCCCGTAGCCGACCAGCACCACCTGGCCTTCGAGGAAGGCGCGCTCGGTGGTCATCGGCAGCTCGGCATACGGATCGTCCCGCTGCTCCAGCTTGCGGGCGAAGGCGGACCGGGCCAGCACCCAGCGCTGCAGCGGCCCGACGGCCGCGAACATCACCGGATTCAGCGCAATCGAGATCATGGCGCCGGCCAGCACCAGGTTCATGCCGTCCTTGGGCATCAGGCCCAGTTGCAGGCCCAGGCCTGCCAGGATGAAGCTGAATTCCCCGATCTGCGCCAGGCTGGCCGACACCGTCATCGCCGTGTTGAGCGGATAACGGAAGACCAGCACCAGGGCCGTCGCTGCAAAGGCCTTGCCCAGGATGATCACGAGCACGGTGCCCAGCACATGCCAGGGCTGCTGCACCACCGTCATCGGGTCCACCAGCATGCCGACCGAGACGAAGAACAGCACCGAGAACGAGTCCCGCAGCGGCAGCGATTCCTCCGCCGCCCGGTGGCTGTACTCCGACTCCCGCATCACCATGCCGGCGAAGAAGGCGCCCAGCGCGAAGGAGACGTGGAACAGCTCCGACGCCCCGTAGGCGATGCCGATGGCCACGGCAATCACCATCAGCGTGAACAGCTCCCGCGAGCCGGTGCGGGCCACCTGCCACAGCATCCAGGGCAGCAGGCGCCGTCCCACCACCAGCATCAGCGCCACAAAAGCGGCGACCTGGGCCAGCGTCTCGGCCAGGGTCTGCCACAGCGGGGTGGCGTTGGCGGTCTCGGTGGCGGTCTGGGCAGCGACGCCGGTCAGCATCGGTGCCAGCGGCGGCAGCAGCACCAGGATCAGCACCGTGGCCAGGTCCTCCACCACCAGCCAGCCGATGGCGATACGGCCGTTGACCGAGTCGATGGCGCCGCGCGCCTCCAGCGCCTTGAGCAGCACCACCGTGCTGGCGCAGGACAGCGACAGGCCAAACACCAGGGCGCCGCCCACCGTCCAGCCCCAGCTCAGGGCCAGGCCCATGCCCAGCAAAGTGGCCACCGTCATCTGCACCACCGCCCCGGGCAGAGCGATGCGTTTGACGGCCATCAGGTCCTTGAGGGAGAAATGCAGGCCCACGCCGAACATCAGCAGCATCACGCCGATTTCGGAGAGCTGCGAGGCGATGCCGATGTCCGCCACGAAGCCGGGGGTGGCCGGGCCGATGGCAACACCGGCCAGCAGATAACCAACCAGGGCGGGGAGCTTGAGACGTTCAGCGATGAAGCCGAAGATGAGGGCCAGACCGAAACCGGCGGCGAGGGTGCTGATCAGGGAGACGTTGTGTTCCATCAGGCACCACCCACCGGTCCGGCGAGGGCGGCAAAGACCTCGCGGTGGCGGGGGCCCTGGGCATAGGGCCCCAGGGCGGCGGCCACCCGCGCTTCGACGCCGATGGCGTCGGTCAGCGGGGGCGCGTAGATTTCCATCCAGGTCTGGAAGACCGGATCATGGTCGCGGCGTTGCAGCAGCCGCACCGGCTGACCCGCGCAGGCGGTCTCAAACGCGGCCTTGGCCTCGGCCGCCTGGTCCATGTGGACCCGGTAGTACACGTACAGCTCGGGGCTGTTGCCGTTGTTGCTGCCGTTGCTGCTGCCGTTGGTGTCGGGAGGGCCGTGATAGGTGACCGCGCTCATTGAGGTTCTCCGACGGTGTAGGGCAGGGGTTGTTGGATCAGGCGGGGACCGTCGGCGCTGCCCAGGTGCAGGCTGCCGCTCTCCAGCGCCGCCAGCTTGACCTCGGCCAGCAGCACCGCATGACCACCGGAGCGGCCGGTGGCGGCGACCAGGCCCGCCGGCTGGCCGGGGTCCTCGCTGTGGAAGATCTCCTGCGCCAGTTGCGCCGGGGTGTCGCCTTCCAGGACGAACGGGTGGGTGCGGCGCTTGATGGTGCCGCGGTACTGGCTGCGGGCCACCACCTCCTGGCCGGGATAGCAGCCTTTCTGGAAGTTCACCCCGCCGATCAGCTCCAGGTTGACCATTTGTGGCACGAACTGCTCCACCGTCGCCCCCCGCACCCAGGCCAGGCCGGCGCGCACGTCCAGGCCGTGCCAGTCCTCCAGGGCGATGGTCGGCAGGTCGGGGGCCGCGAAGGCCGTGGGTTGCAGCAGCAGGAAGCGCGGGGCGGTGCCGTCGTCCGGCAGGCGGGTGACCAGCGCCTCAACGACGCTTTCTGCTGTGGCGCTGTCACCTGCGGAGGGCTGTCCCTGCGAATCCGCCTGCGCCCGTGCGTCCGGCAAGGCAGGCTTGAACCGCGCCACCTGCCAGGTCTGGGCCGGCGCCTCGCCGCCCAGCGACGCAGCCACCCAGGCCGACGCCGCGTCACCCACCAGCCCCCAAGCGGCCCACTCGCCGCTCGCATCGCTGAGTTTGCATTTCGCACGCAGCACAAACATCGACAGACGTTTGAGCGTGGCCGGCAGCACATCGGCGGGCAGGGCCATCAGCACCGTCTGGTCGTCGGGCTTGACGGCCAGCATCGTCGCCAGCAGCCGTCCCTTGGCCGAGCAGTAGCCCGCCAGCCGCGCCTGCTGGGCGCTTTGCAGCGCCAGGTCCTGGGTCAGCTGCGAATGCAGGAACTTGGCCGCTTCTTCGCCCTGGGCGCGCATCACGCCGAAGTCGGTCAGGCGGACAGCGCCCGCCATCGGGGCGGCGGACACGGAGGAGGTGGGTTGAGCAATCTGGGTCATGGGGCCGATTATCATCAGCGCCGCATTTCATAGAGGGTGTCCGGTCTTGGCACGCGCAGCAAACAAGTCAAAAAAACGGGGGACCCGGTCCGATCCGGGTCGTGGCGGCAGCCGCCTGGGCACCTGGCTGGGCCGGCTGGTGATGGCCGCCGTGCTGCTGGCGGGCGGAGCCGCCGGCGCCGCGTTCTGGTGGCTGCAGCAACCGCTGGCGCTGGCCAGACCCAGCGTGGAACTCTCCATCGAGCCGGGCACGCCGCCGTTGCAGGTCGCACAAGCCTGGGTGGGGGCCGGGGTCCAGAGCGACGCCCGGCTGCTGTATGAGTGGTTCCGCTGGTCCGGACAGGCCCGCAAGATCCGCGCAGGCAGCTATGAGGTCCACGAAGGCATCACGCCGCGCGAACTGCTGGACAAGATGGTCCGCGGCGACCAGACGCTGGAGCAACTGCGCATCATCGAAGGCTGGAACCTTCGCCAGTTGCGGGCAGCGCTGGCGGCGGCGCCTGCGCTCAAGCAGACCACGGCGGGCCTGAGCGAGGCGGAACTGATGGCCGCCATCGGCGCGCCCGGCGTGCCGGCCGAGGGCCGCTTCTTTCCGGACACCTACGCCTACAGCCGCGGCGTCAGCGACATCACCGTGCTCAAGCGTGCCTACGCGCTGATGAGCAAGCGCCTGGAAACCGCCTGGGCCGGCCGCAGCGACGGCCTGCCGCTGCGCAGTCCGGAGGAGGCGCTGGTGCTGGCGTCCATCGTGGAAAAGGAAACGGGTTCCGCTGCTGACCGGGGCCTGGTGGCTGCGGTGTTCATCAACCGGCTGAAGGTGGGCATGCCGCTGCAGACGGACCCGACCGTCATCTACGGGCTGGGCGAGACCTTCGACGGCAACCTGCGCAAGATCCACCTGCAGACTGACTCCCCCTACAACACCTACCTGCGGGGCGGGCTGCCCCCCACGCCGATTTCCATGCCGGGGCTGGCCTCGTTGCAGGCCACGCTGCATCCGACACCGTCCAAGGCGCTGTATTTCGTGGCGCGGGGCGACGGCACCAGCCAGTTCAGCGACGACCTCGCCGCGCATAATCGCGCGGTCAACAAATACCAGCGCGGCCACTGAGGCCTGCGTCCTGGAACAGAGCGGAAATCACAGCGGTGACCGGCAGATTCATCACCTTCGAAGGCATTGACGGGGCCGGCAAGTCCACCCACATCAAGCGCGTGGCGCAGCATCTGCGGGAGCGCGGCGCCAGCCTGGTCCAGACGCGGGAACCCGGCGGCACGCCCCTGGCCGAATCCCTGCGGTCGCTGTTCCTGCAGCAGGACATGGACGGACTGACCGAAGCCCTGCTGGTGTTTGCCGCGCGGCGAGACCATGTCCAGCGCGTCATCGCGCCGGCGCTGGCGCTGGGTCAGACGGTGCTGTGCGACCGCTTCTCCGATGCCAGCTTTGCCTACCAGGGCGGCGGACGCGGCATGGACTGGCAGGTGTTGCAGACGCTTGCCGGCTGGGTGCAGCAGGGCCGCGAGCCGGACCTGACCTTCTGGTTCGACGTCGAACCGCAGGTGGCAGCGCAGCGCCGCGCGCAAGCCCGCGAAGCCGACCGGCTGGAACAACTGGACCTGGACTTCTTCACCCGGGTGCGGGCGGCCTATGCCCGCCGCGCCGACGAGGCACCGATGCGGTTTGTGCGCATCGACGCCGGCGACAGCATCGAGGGCGTCGGCCGTCAGGTCCTGCAGGCCCTGGAGAACCGGGGATGGTGACCGCAGCCGTGAGCGACGATACCGGCGACATCACCGCCCTGGCCCGGGACGGTCAGTTGCCGCTCCCTTGGCTGGCGGGCCCGCTTCAGCAGGCGCTGACCCAGGGCCGCAGCCATGCGCTGCTGCTGCAGGGGCCGGCTGGCGTGGGTCAGTTCGACCTGGCGCTGCTGCTGGCGCAGGCCTGGCTCTGCGAACAACGCACCGCCCCGGATCAGCCCGGCTGTGGTCGCTGCGCCAGTTGCCATCTGCTCCGGTCCCGTTCCCATCCGGACTTCATGGTGGTGCTGCCGGAAGCCCTGCGCGAGCCGCTGGGCTTTGGCGCGATGGAGGCTGAAGGCAGCGAGCCCAAGGCCAGCAAGACCAAGCCCAGCCGCGAGATCAAGATCGAGTCCATCCGGCAGGTGCTGTCATTTGCCCAGGTCAGTGCGGCCCGGGGCAAGGCCAAGGTGGTGGTGGTCTACCCCGCCGAGGCGCTCAATACGGTGGCGGCCAATGCACTGCTCAAAACGCTGGAGGAGCCGCAGGGCCTGCTGCGCTTTGTGCTGGCCAGTGCCGCACCGCAGCAATTGCTGCCCACCATCCGCAGCCGGTGCCAGCCCCTGCAAATGGCCTTGCCGGCGCGGGATGCAGCGGTGTCGTGGCTGAGCGGGCAGGGCGTGGCGTCTGCGGACGTGCTGCTGGACGCCACCGGGGGCCGCCCCCAGGAGGCGCTGCTGTGGAGCGAGGAGGGCATTGCCGCCAAGACCTGGCTGGAGCTGCCCCGCCGGATCGCCCGCGGCGAGGCGCAGGCGCTGACCGATTGGCCGGTGCCCCGTGCCATCGCCGCCATGCAGCGGCTGGTGCACGACCTGATGCGGATTGCCCACGGCGCGCCCCCCAGCTACTTCCCCCGGGACGCGCTGCCCAAGCTGCCGGCGGTGCGCGCCGCCCTGGACCAGTGGGCCCGGACGCTGCAGCAGGCTGCCCGGCATGCGGAGCATCCGCTCAATGCGGGCCTCCTGATGGAATCGCTGGTGGCCCAGGGTCAGCAGGCGATGCGGCCGGCGCGGTCCTGAGTAGGCTGCCGGACGCCGTCCGGCCCGAATTCGTGACCCCTTGTGGCGATTGTTGCCATCTGATGCCAATTGCTTGGCGTGTGGCGCATGGATGAAGCGTGCCGAAGCCCCGCGGGCGCTTGCAGACCGCTAGACTTCCGCCATGAGCGAACTTACCCTCAAGCCCATGAGCGCAGCCCCGAATGGCCCTTCGGCTGCCGGTGCCTCCGGCGCCCCCGCTGTCGCCCCACGGCCCAGCGTGATCCAGCTTGTGTTCAAGGAAAAAGGCGCTTTGTATGCGGCGTACATCCCGATCTTCTCCGAAGGCGGCGTGTTTGTGCCCACCACCCGGGACTACAAGCTCGGGGATGACATCTATCTCCTGATGAGCCTGCCGGAAGACGCGCAGCGCTATCCGGTGGCGGGCAAAGTGGCCTGGATCACCCCCGCCAACGCGCCTGGCGGCCGTACGCAAGGGGTGGGGGTGCGCTTCCCGGGGGACGAAAAAACCCGGGTCATCAAGCTGCGCATCGAGGAAGTACTGGGCACGGCCATCTCCTCGGCCAAGCCCACGCAGACCATCTGACGGCGGCCCGCCAAGGGCCGTTCGTTCCCCCCACATTCGCGATGTTCATCGACTCCCACTGCCACCTCAATTTCCCCGAACTCAAGGCCCAGCTTCCGCAGTTGCTGGACGCCATGGCCCAGGCGCGGGTGGTGCAGGCGATCTGCATCAGCACCACGATGGACGAGTTCTCCGAGGTCAAGGCGCTGGCGGACGCGCATGCCGAGCTGTTCGCCACCGTTGGCGTGCATCCGGACACCGAGGACATGCGCGAGCCCACCCTGGCGCAGCTCATCGCCGAGGCGGAGCATCCGAAGGTCGTGGCCATCGGCGAGACCGGTCTGGACTACTACCGCCTCAACGGCCGCAGCGTGGCGGACATGGAATGGCAGCGGGAGCGTTTTCGCACCCACATCCGCGCCGCCCGGCAGACCGGCAAGCCGCTGGTCATCCACACCCGCTCCAGTGCCGAGGACACGCTGCGCCTGATGCGCGAGGAAGAGGCCAGCCAGCCCGGCGGGGTGCTTCACTGCTTCACCGAGTCCATGGACGTCGCCCGGGCCGCCCTCGATCTGGACTTCCACATTTCCTTCTCCGGCATCGTCACCTTCAAGAATGCTGCCGATCTGCGTGAGGTGGCCCGGATGGTGCCGCTGGATCGCATCCTGATCGAGACCGACAGCCCCTACCTGGCGCCGGTGCCCTACCGCGGCAAGACCAACCAGCCGGCCTACGTGCCGCATGTGGCCGCGCTCATCGCCGACCTTCGCGGAATGCCGGTGGAAACGCTGGCCGGTCACTGCACCGCCAACACCCGCCGTCTGTTCAAGCTGCCCGAGCCGGCTTGATCGCCCACTGACGGCGGCCTGACCGCGTACAGTCCGGTCAGGACATGAACCGGCGCGGACAGCGGCTCGTCGCGGCCGCGCCTTTTTCGAAAGGTACAGAGATGGCAGTCAAGGCAGGGTTGGCCGCAGGGCGTGGCACCGTGGGGCGCGCGGCGGACGCGGCGGGCGTGCTGGGCGTGGCAGGTGCGACAGGTACGGCACGCGCGGCGGGCAAGTCTGGAAGCGCTGCTTTCGTCGCGGCGGCCAGCGCGGTTGCTATGGCCGGACTCATGGCGCTGGCGAGCCCCGCAGCCATGGCGCAGTCGGCGTCGGAGCGGGGCGCGGCCGCGGCGTCGCGCGCCGCTTCGCCCGCATCTGCGGCCACGCGCCAGCCTTCACCGCCTCTGCACGAGGCCGCGAAGTTCGACCATGCCGGCGAGGTGATGAAGCTGCTGCTGGCCGGCACCGACCCGAATGTTCGGGACGCCCAGCGCAATACCGCCCTGCACATCGCCATCCGGGAAGAGTCGGAAAACGCCATGAACGCCTTGCTGAAGGCGCCGGCCACCGACGTCAATGCGATCAACCAGGCCGGAGAGACTCCGCTGATGCTGGCTGCCATCAAGGGCCGCCTGCCCTGGGTCAAGACCCTGGTGGCCCGCGGTGCCCACGTCAACGAGGCCGGGTGGACTCCGCTGCATTACGCCGCTTCCGGGCCCAACGAAGCGGTGGTGCGCTGGCTGCTGGAGCAGGGGGCCGACCTCAATGCGCGGTCGCCCAACGGGACCACGCCGCTCATGATGGCCGCCGGCTATGGTGGGCTCAGCAGCGTGGAAGTGCTGCTGGCCGCCAATGCCGACGTGCGTTTGAAGAATGACGTGGGCCTGACGGCCGCGGATTTTGCACGCCGTGCCGGTCAGGACGATTGGGCCAAGAAGCTCGATGAGATGGCGGCCAAGGGGGTTCGCGCCAAGGGGCATCCGGTGGAGCCGTCGAATGCGTCGTCGAGCCCGTCCTCGAGTGTGCCGGCGAGTTCGTCGTGAAGTAGGTCACCAATGGCGGCGGATTCGCACCCTCGCCGCAGCGGCTGTTGTGCGCCGTCCGCTGTCACGCGGCTAGGAGTTTGTCTGACAACGCGTTTGGCGCGGGGCCGACTGGGCCGCACGGCCGTCGACTCCTACAGTTCACCTCACGCTGAACTGCACCCACGGAGCCGCACCATGCACACCGCCTTCCAGGAATTCGCTGCCAACCCCTTCGCCATGCTGCTCGATCCCGAGGGCGTGGCCCAGGAGGTCGCCCGTTCCGAACGCCTGCAGCGCCTGCGCAGCCAGGTGTACCGTCCCCTGGACAAGCCGCTGATTGCCCACCGCGGTGCGGCGGACCTGGCCAGCTTCGATGAAGAAATCGACGGCGCCGAGCTGAGCGACGCCGACCTGTTGCCGCTGGACGGCGACGACGCTAATCTGGGTCTGGCTGCCTGATCACGGGGAGGCGGCCACCGGCACCCGCTGTCGGCGCTGTCTGACCTCCGGTCCCGCCAGCCGACTACAGGCCCCAAGCCCCGGTTTTTCTAGCATGTAGCCAAGAAGTCCTTTCATGCCAATGCATGCAAACGTCTTGGGAGATCATCATGCAAGCCTCGAACTTTCCCGCAGTGTTCCTGGCACTGCTCCTGCCCGCAACGGTCGCGTTCGCCGAATCGGCGCCGACCGGCGAGGGTGCGCCGTCCTCCCTGGACGACCGCGTGGAGCTGAGCGGACACAGCCTGGCCGATCGCGTTCATGCCCAGCCGACTCGCCGGGTGAGCGTGACCCAAAGTGCGGCCGAACCCTTGGCCACGGCAAACCTGCCTGGTGCCACCGGCAGCTGGTACGGCCGCTCGCCCACAGCACGCCAGACCATGGTGTGGGGCCAGCCCTTTGCCGGTAACGGCCTGCGGGTGGGACTGGGTGTGGAGCAGCGCGGAGCGGCCATCGGCGGCGGGCTCTACCAGAACCCATACCGCGGGTGGCGGGCCGGTGCCGCCGGTGACTCCGGCGTGCTGGTCGGGCTGGCATTGCCGATGACGGCGCGCTCTCATGTCTTTGTCCAGACTCCGCTGGTGGAAGGCGAGCGGAGTGCCTATCAGGACCTGAATCTCAACGGTGCTGAGTCTCAGGGCCGTCAGGTGCGGGTGGGCATGGTGTTCAGCAGCCGCAAAGCCTATGCGGACCTTCGCAAGGGCTTGCGCATGGAGCTGAGCGGGCAGTCGTCGCTGGCGGTGCGGCCGCGGGGCGGCGGCAAGGTGGCGGTGACGTTCCAGAAGATTTTCTGAATGGCCATGGCGCTCTGGTAGCGCCCGAGATGGCCGGAATGGCCGGATTGGCCGAAATGGCAAAAATGGCTGGAACGGCGGCCCAAAGGTTTCAGCATCAGGCACACAAAACGGACTCTCGCGGGTCCGTTTTTTTTGGCCGCTTGCACCGGCATCCGTGCGTCTGAGCCCATTCTGGCTGGCGAGCTTCATCAGTGTGAAGCGGAGCTTTGCGCCGACCGCTTTCATGCATCAGGCGGTGACGCTAGCATTCAGGCGACTCCAGGAGTCCTTATGCCAGCACTCCCGCATTTCTTCGACGGTCCAGAGAGTCTTCGAGCCTGGTTCGCGGCCCACGGTGCGTCAGCCAGTGAACTCATCGTCGGGTTTGTGAAAACCCATACCGGCAGGGCGCCCTTGACCTGGCCCCAGTCCGTGGATGAGGCGCTTTGTTTCGGATGGATCGATGGGGTGCGCACCCGTATCGACGCCGACCACTACAAGATCCGCTTCACACCAAGGAAGCCCCATTCACATTGGAGTGCCGTCAACATCCGGCGGGTGGAGGAACTCGCAGCGCTGGGGCGGATGACGGAAGCGGGCTGGTTGGCGTTCTCAAAACGCGAGGAAGCGCGATCCCGTCAGGCGTCCTACGAGCAGCAGGAGTTTCCGGAACTGTCCGCTCAAGAAAAGTCTGTGTTTCAGCGCCATGCGGCGGCGTGGACCTTCTATGAGCAATTGCCGCCCAGCTATCGTCGTAAGGTGAATTGGCTGATCATCAGCGCGAAACGCGCAGAGACACGTCAAAAGCGTTTTGATGCGCTGGTGGCGGCCTGTGCCGCGGGTCGGCGCGATCATTGAGCGCTTGGCCTGGCGCGGATCCTCTGGATCACCGCGCCTGCGCAGAACGTCAACGACCAAAGGCGCTCCGAGGAGCGCCTGAACAGGTCGGCAATGTCTGCAAGGTCGGCCCGACCGGGGAAACGGGACTGTTGTTCGTGTTCTAGCCCGTTTCGCCGGTGTGCCTGCAGGTGGTTGCTGAAGCTCAGCGTCCACCCCCCACTGGGGTGTTCACAACAAGGGAATCAACGCTGGCTGTAACGAGCCTTGGCGGAGTTCATGCAGACGTCCTTGGCGTCACCGGCCAGGGTGCCGCACTTTTCGGAGGCCAGCTTGTAGTCGGCCTTGACGCGCGCTTCTTCAGCGTCGTCCACGGCTTCCGCCACCTTCTTGTTCATCTTCAGGTCGGCCTTGGACTTTTCATAGGCAGTCTTGGCTTCGCGGTTGCAGACGTCCTTGGCATCGCCAGAGCGGTCGTCGCAGCGTTCCTTGGCCACGTCGTAACGGGCTTCGTAGCGGGCTTCCATCAGCTTGGCCTCGTCCTTGCTGCTACCGGAGTAGTTGTATTCCAGCTGGGCGAGTGCAACCTTCTCGCGGCCCTTGGCTTCTTCGACGCAGATGTCCTTGGCATTGCCGGACAGCTTGTCGCAGGCTTCCTTGTCCGCCTTGTAGGTCTTCTTGATGTCATCCTTGGCACCGTCGTAGACCGACTTGGAGAAATTGGCCGCCTGGGCCATGCCACAGCACATGGCGGCGGCAGCAAACAGGGCAGTGAGGGTGGGCTTGTTCATGGTTGTCCTATCCGTGTTGTTGTGAAACTTTGGGACGGTCGGGCGGCACCCCGAGGGATACCGGACCGACGGTCAGTTCGTTATTTCCTGAGCAGGCTCATCACGAAGGTCGCGACGGCCATGATCACGAAGACGAAGAAAAGAATCTTCGCAATGCTGGCTGCACCGGCGGCGATACCGCCAAAACCGAACAGTGCAGCGATCAGGGCAATGACGAAGAAGACGACGGCGTAGTGCAGCATCTGGGATCTCCTGGTGCGGCTCCGTGCCGCGATGGAATGAACTGTAGGGACTGGGCCGTTCCCTGCGGGCAGGTGTGAACCGCAAATGAACGTCGGCGGGGGAGGCGGTGCGTTGTAGGAGGGGGCCTACCTTCTGGGGGGACAAGGGGAGGGGACAGCTGCCCATGCGCAAGTGACGCGTCCACCGACGGGTGCTGCGCGTGGCTTCAAGAGATGGATTTGTCTATGCCGCCGGAGGGCGTTGTCGCATGGGAATGCCGCAGCGAAATGGCATTCAAAGGCCATATGTCGCTCGACCGACGCTCCCTAAAGTTCGCACGCATGTCGCTCGAGGCCGCAGGGCTTAACGGGCGATTCGGAGCAGCACTGCCGAGTGCGGTGGTCAGTCGCGCGGGGCCTTGGAGAGCCAAGGCGATGCCGTGCGGACGATGTCGCGTGGTGCGTGCTCTGGATGGTTGCAACCCTCTGAGCGCGAGCCATGAATAGACTTCAATTCCGGATTGTTTTCAACAAGCGGCACGGCCAGTTCATGACGGCGGCGGAGACGGTGCGAGGCCAAGGAAAGTCCAAGGGCGAGCGGCGAGGCCCCGCGAGAAGACGGCTACGGGCTGGCGCATTGCAAGGCATGACAGGAGACGATTGCCGTTCCGCAAGCAAGCCTCCGTTGCTGATTCCGGTCGCGGCCGGATTGGCCCTGGCAGCAGTGGCGACGGTCCTGATCGTTTCAGCGGGGGGAGCCCAGGCCGGTACACCGCTGCAAGCCGCGGCTTCAGCGGTGGAGCCGTCCCTTCGGTCTTCGGTCTCGCCAAAGGTTGCGCCGGTCGGCTCGCATTCACGCATCGTTGCTGACCCGTTCGCTCCCGGCTCTCAGCGGCCGACGATGTTGACCGCACCGAATGGCACGACGCTGGTGAACGTCCAGACCCCCAGTGCGGCGGGGGTGTCCCGCAATACCTACAGCCAGTTCAATGTCGGCGCCACAGGCGTCATTCTCAACAACTCACGGACGGACACGAGCACCCAATTGGGAGGCTGGCTGCAGGGCAATCCTTGGCTGGGAAGGGGCAAGGCGCAGGTCATCCTCAACGAGGTCAACAGCAGCGCGCCCAGCCAGCTCCGTGGCGATGTGGAGGTGGCGGGGCGTCGTGCGGAGGTAGTCATTGCGAACCTCTATGCGCAGCGGTCGGATGCGGAGGCTTCGGAAAGCTGGACATCCAACCAAACCATGAGTGCCGTGAAGCAAGTGGGAGATGTCCCACCAGTTGCCAGCCGCGCCGATGAAGCAAAACTTCATCAGTCGGCGGTAAACGGAGTCAAGATTGAGCTTATAAAGGTCCGCAACAACGTGATTGCTGCGTACCCCTGTGGTCGAGGCTGCACATCTCCCACAGATTTTGCGGGGCAACAACATGTTTGAAAAGTATTCTGAATACCTAAGTGGGGATTTTTCAGCTGATTATTGGTCAGATGAAGGAATTAGTTGCGCCACTACTTTCTTGAATAAGTTCGAAGATTCAGACTGGGCTTCACTTAAGAGCGTAGTTCAATATAAGCCGATTCCGTGGGTGATTCGTTGTGCGGAAACGCTTGGCGATGTTGAGGGAGTTAGTTCATTTGATGTACTACTTGAACTGACTGCCGTGGAAAACGACGAGGTAAAGATATCTGCCCTTGATTCAATTAACAGTCGTCTGTCTTTGGGTTTCGCTGTAGGCGAAAGTCTTGACAGAATACGATCCGCCCTCAAAGCAGCTAGGAGTTCGGCTGGTCCCGTAGCTTCTATTATGTTGGATTTGATGGAAAAGAGGTTGAGTCAGGGTTGAGGTAAAGGCACCGCCCCAATGCCTAACTTTCAAAAAAGATGAATTTTCAGCGCGAGGCAAAGCAGACTACGAGCTTCCCGAAGCAGACTTCAGCAACCGTCCCAGCGGACTCAATGAAACTACCCCAATTAAGATTAATTTGGCAAACCGCCAACGACAGTAACCTAGCGACTCATCTGTCAACCGGAGGTCCCAGCAATAAAAGCGTATACGGAGCGCATGCGGAAGCTGCTTTTCAAGCTGAGCTAAAGGCCATTGGGGCTTCGGAAGTGAACGCGGCGGTAGGGATCAATGGAGTACCCTTTCGCGTTCTTGTTTCATTGGATGGTTCCGGAGATGTTATGGGAACTTATTCACATCCAGGACAGTGAGCTAATGAAAGCATCATACCTGTTATCGCCAAAGTTTCCATTTGCTGAACATGCGGCATTTGCATTATCTGCCACGCTTGTCATTGGAGGTAGCGAAGGCTATTTCCGACCCGGAAAAGTTTTGATCCACATGACAGACCTAATAACTAAAGGCATAACCTTTGATTCGCAGCAATATACGGAACTGGGTAAATGGGGCAACCGCTCGGACAACATAAACTCAATCGAAGAAATTTCGGACGAATGCTATTTCGCTTGGGTTGATCAGAATTTCTGGAATTATGAGCCAAGCTTAAAGATATATACAAAGCCGCAGTTTATGATTTTATTTGAAGATTGCTGCCGAAATTTCATGGCATTAAATCCAGACCGAGCGGATGAATTTGCACAGGCTCTTTCTGTTAATGGGATGTCTCTGCTGGCAAAACCCGAAAAAGCCTGGCGCTATTTATCGTCTAAAAATTGGGGATAGCAAAGTGCACTTAATTATTGACGGTTCAATTATTGAGTCAGAAGAAGATTTGCACAATGCAATTGCAGACGGGCTTAATTTGCCGAGCTGGTATGGGAAAAACATAGATGCGTTATGGGACGCATTGACCGGCATGGTTGGGCGACCTCTGAAGATCACTTGGATCAACGCTGATCAATCGAAGAGAAGGCTGCCAAGATTTGAGAAATATCTTTCTCTACTCCAGGAAGTTGCTGAACAAGATAGGCAGCTTAAGAGGCCGGATTTTCTTAAGCTGGAAATTCGATAGTTACGCTCTTATTCGCGTTGGGCATGTTGACTGACTTGAAACCGGCCGCGGCTGCACGGAACGCGGAAGGCTTGGACCAGCCTGGATGCTGTGGCGTAATATTTATGATGGCAAACCAATGAGTTTCAGTTTCTTTTATTTTGGCTGCGATACCTTGACATCAATATTGGTGTGCAACGGAGGGCGGGGTGCCTGGAGACGTTGGTCTCTGATGGACCATGAGGGTCCGTTCTTCAGATTGGAGTATCTTGGATACCCGAAAAAGCGTTGTGTCTATCTCCCTCCGGATCTGCTAGAGATGCTCTACGAGAGGTTTGCCGCTGCAAATCCTAGTGGGGCGTTCTTGCACTCTGATTTCTCGGAAGGAGAGGATATCGCTCTAGAGCGCTATGGCGAGGAGAAGGTGGATGAGCTTTATAATCAAAGAAAAATTTTGTTCAGTGTGAATATGGACCTTTATGGTGAAGGCTATCCAAACATGCGTCAATATTTGCCTGAATTGTTTGAACCTGCCGTGATAGAGCGTTTGGCAAGAGATCCTTGGCTTGACTTCGATTTATTTGCAAAAGCTCAGGCATTGGGGGTGGAAAAAGGCGGTATTTCGCCAAATTTATGGGTAGATAGGGCCGCTCGATGGTCGCCCGAATGGCGTGAATATTGCGATAGGCTTCCGAAAATTGGTAAGTCCATTCGCTGAATTGCCCTTCTGATATCAGGGTTTGGTGGCGCACCATTGCTCAACCGTGATGAATTTCAATGGTTTTGTTTGTCCCGACTGCGGTCATGAATTGGTTTCAAAAACCGAGCTGAGGGTTTCAGGTTTATTTTGCAGTCATTGTGAATGGTCGGTGGTAACGACCTATTTTCCTGAAACGCTCAAAGATTGCACAAAATACAAGATTTGGGTCGAAAGCGCGGACTTTAAAAACGAGAGTCAGCTCAGAGTTGTGGCCAAGCTGCGTGGAATCAACTTATTGGCAGCGCGCGATTTACTCAAAAGGCAAGAGCGCTTTTTTGTCGCTGAGGGGTTTGCACAAGAAGTGTTGACAATCCAGGCAGATTTGCTAAGTGCACAAGTAAAAATATCAATTGAGCCGCCATTTCCATGGTAAATAAGGTTCATCAGGTCGCAGAGTTACTTCATTCCGTTCTCAAATCTCCCACGACTGGACGAAGCCGGCGCTATTTCCGGAATGGCTAAACCAAAAGGTTTGAAGTTATGAATATTATTCTATTGCCGCCAGGAGATTTAACTGCGAAAAATATGCTTCGGCAGTCTGATATCCCTTGTATTTCAATGGTTTCGGACACGTTTGAAATAGTGTTCGTGTCTCCACTGCCGGCCATGGTGGGTGAGGTTACGGGATGGGACAGGAAATTATTATCGGCTCGCGCGCCAGCGGGTGGGGGAGGGAAATATACACATCATCGCCCTTCTCTGATTTGCTTAGAGGCACTGGCGGACGGGCTTTTTAAGATCGTCAGCTTGAAGATGTTTTACGAATCCTTTGGTTGGCTGAAAATCCTGGAGGGCGGCGAATACGCAAAGCCCGGTCCCATTTGGGATGAAGACGTGTAAGTCCAAGTGCGATGTATACGCCCAATCTGGTTTGAAGCACTTGACCACTCGTTCCCGGACAATCGGCGAGCACTACATAGGCAAATCATCGGCCGCGCACACCGCGCGCCAATGAAAAAAGCGCCCGAAGGCGCTTTCGTCTCCCCAGCAGCGAGGCCCATCAGCCCCGCCCCCAGTCAATCCTCATGCCCATGCCCATGCTGCACCCCCGCAGCCTCGGCATCCACCGGCGCAGCCGCATCCCGTCCGTCAAAGAAGAACGGCTTGCGCGCCTTCTGCCGCGGCCAGACCTCATTCATTGTCGGGATGTCATACAGCCGCCCACCCAGCATCACCTTGCTGATGCGGTCGCTCTGGCGAATGTCCTTGAGCACATCCCCATCCAGAATCACCAGGTCCGCCAGCTTGCCCGGTTCCAATGACCCAATGTCCTTGTCCAGCCCCAGATAACGCGCCGGATTCAGCGTCGCACTCTTGAGCGCTTCCAGCGGCGTCATCCCGCCCATGCCAAGCATCCACAGCTCCCAATGCGCCCCCAGCCCTTCGCGCTGGCCGTGTGCACCGATGTTTACCGCCACACCGGCCCGCTGCAATTCGGTCGCCGTTTTCGCCACCTGAATCACATTGAAGTCTTCCTCCGGCGCCGTCTCGCGTCGCACGCTGCGAGGCTCCAGCACGCTCTTGGGCACAAACTTGCTCAAGATCGGATGACGCCACACATCCGTGCGGGCATACCAGTAATGCTCGCCGTCCAGCCCGCCATACGCCACGTTCAGCGTGGGCGTGTAGCCCACCTGCGTCTGCGGCCAGAGCTGCTTCACGTCCTCATACACCTTGGGCACCGGCAGCGCATGCTCCACGCCGGTGTGGCCGTCCACCACCATGCTCATGTTCATCTGATAGAGACTGCCGCCTTCCGGCACCACCATCATCTGCGTCTGGCGTGCTGCCTCCAGCACCTGCTGTCGCTGTTCACGCCTCGGCTGGTTGTAGCTCTTCACACTGAAGGCGCCCGCCGACTTCAGCCGGTTCAGATGCGTCCGCGCATCGTCCAGGCTGTTGATCACCGCCGAGAAATCCGCCTTGGCCCCATACAGCACCGTTCCGGTCGAGAAGATGCGCGGCCCCACCACACGACCGGTGCGCTGCATCTCCGCTTGCGTAAAGATGTCGCTGGTCCGATTGGACGGGTCATGCAGGGTCGTCAGGCCGAATGCGAGGGACGCATAGTTCACCCAGCTTTGCTGCGGAATGATCTCGGTCTCGGCCATGGTGCCATGCCAGTGCACGTCAATCAGACCCGGAATGACCGTCTTGCCGGCCGCTTGCAAGGTCTGCGTGCCTGCGGGAATCGAGACTTCGCTGCGAGGACCAATGGCCTTGATGCGGTCGTTCTCAATCAACACCACACCGTCTTCAATCACCTGGTCGGGCTGGCTGGCTTTCATCGTGACGACACGCGCGCCCACGATGGCATAGCGACCCTGCGGCTTGTCCGCCGTCAGCGTCAGTCCCAGCTTGCGGCCATGCTCCGGCGGCTTGAATCCGGTCCGCGAGGCGTCAGCCAGAGCGACGGTGAACAATTCATTGCCCAGCGCGTAATGCAGCGACCGGCTGTCCGACGACCATTGCAGGTCGTCGCCCGCATTGACGTCCAGCTTGGTCACCGGCATCGCATCGGCCTTCGGCCCCACCGTCAGCGGCTTGCCGCTGGGCGCCAGTGGCGTCACGTAGGTATGGAAGCGCTCATTGAAGCCCAGATATTGACCGTCCGGCGACACGGTGAAGGACGCGGCGAATTCGCTCTTGGCCACTACCGTCTCTTCCCGCTCATCCAGCTTGATGCGCACCAGCTGGTGCAATGAATCGACTTCGCTGGTCTGCTGCACACGCGTGACATAGAGCGTATTGCTGTCCCCGCCAAACTGCGGCGTCTCGCCGTCCTTGGTCACCCGACGCGGCTGTCCCTTGCCGTCCGCCGAGGCCACGTAGATGCCTGGCTCCATGCCATTCCACGGCGAGGTGAGGTAACCGCCCCGCGCCTTGCGATAAGCAATGGTCTTGCCGTCCGGCGAGAAAACCGGATAGAGATATTTGCCCGGCTCGGGCGTGATCACCGTCTCCCGTCCCGACGCCAGATCGAGTCGGCGCACCCGCGCCTGTTCGCCGTCATTCCAGCTCACATACACCAGCTCGCGCCCGTCGCGGGAGAAGCTGGGGAAGTACTCGAAGCGGTCGGTCTGCTGCGTCAATCGACGGGCCTCACCCACCGGCTGGCCGTCTCGCAGCTCGTTCTGATAGAGATACCCAGCTGCCGAATAGACGACCCGCTTGCCGTCCGGCGACACCCGCACCCAGCGCAGCATGCGCGATTCGAATCGGTCCGGCGCGACTTCCTGCGCGAAACGCACGGCCGGTCGGATTTCCCGCTCGTCCTTCACATGGAAGGGGATTTCGGCGGCCGTCGATTGGAACGGATCAATCCGCCACAGCTTGCCCTGCGCCCAGGCCACCACCTGCTTGCTGTCCGGCGTCCATGCAATGCCGGGATACACACCATGCACCGACCAGGCTTCCTGCAGGTCCCGCTCCAGCCCCGTCCAGGCCGGCACTTCACGACCGGTCTTCAGGTCCTTGAGGAAGAGGGTGGTCTGGCTGCCGGCATCCGTGCGGAGTCGGCGGATGAAAGCCAGGTAACGCCCGTCGGGCGAGGGCGTGGGCCGGATGGCGCCGCCAGGGCCGGTGACAAAGGCTTCATTCGTGCCGTCGCTCAGGTTCTGGCGGTAGATGCGGAAGATCTCGCCATTGCTGTCCTTGTTGTATTCGAAGGAGCGACCCGGCGTGCTGTCCTGCGAGTAGTAGAAGAATTTGCCATCCGGCGAAATGGCCGGCTCGCCAAGATCCTTCTGCCAATTCGGCTTTTCATTGAGTTGCTGGCCTTTGCCACCGTCCAGCGAATACATCCAGATCTCGCCGCTGCCCAGCGACCGGGTGCCGGTGAAGTGCTTTCGCGCCAGCAGGTATTTGCCGCTCGGATGCCAGACCGGATTGTTGAGCAGTCGATAGTCCTCGGTGGTGATGGCGCGGGCATTGGAGCCATCCACATTCATCACCCAGATGTTGTCGCCACCGCCAGCGTCGGAGACGAAAGCGATTTGCTTGCCGTCCGGCGAGAAACGCGGCTGCATTTCCCAGGCCATGGAATGGGTGAGGGCCTTGGCCTCTCCGCCGCCGATGGGCATGAGGTAGAGGTCACCGAGCAGGTCAAACACCACCTGCTTGCCGTCCGGGCTCACGTCCACCGACATCCAGGTGCCGGTGTGCACATCCAGCTGAGCCTTGCCCGGCTGTCCGGGGGGCGCATTCACGTTCCACTTGGCCGGGGTGGCCGCCGAGGCTGCAGCGGCCGGTGCCGAGGCGCCCGATGCCGGCGCAGCCGCGTCACCCGCCGCCGCCGCAGACTGGGCGGCAGTCGCCGCCAGGGCGGCGGCACACAAAGTGATCACGCCCGCGGAGGCGGGCGTGAGGCGGAACAGGCGGGCGAGCATGGGACGGTTCATGGTCAGGCGAGGTGGAGGACCACCTCTGTCCAGGAGGCTGAGAATGCTCCGGAGAATACCCAGCAGGGGCGGGAAGGCCATGCTGGTTTTCTCGACCATGACGAATGGCAGTTTGGATAGCGCCCAGCAGGCCCGCACCGCTCCGGCGTGTCCCTATTCAAGCTGCGCGGCCACACCTTGCAGATGCTGATGTCGTTGCGTCAATGACTGACGCCATTCACGGGATTCATTCATCCCAATCCTCCCTGCGCAGCAGCGTTTGAAGCGCCACGCGATCGGCGCGGCGCTGGGCGCCGCGGCTTTGGATATGTTCGCCAGCGCCGCGCATGCCACGCTGACCCAGGGCGCGTGCCACGGGGTCTCGCACCGGGCTGTTTTCCAGCACCAGGCTCATGGGTTGTTTCATGCGGCGCAAGGCCTTGACCCGCCCCTCCTGGAGGGCGCGGGAACGGAGTTGTGCACTCATTCGGTCGTCCGATTGCAAATGCCCCGGCTGCAAGGAGCCGCTGCCGATCGAATAGGACACGCCAGGCCTGGCCGCGAAAGCGGCAGCGGGCTTCAAGGCTGCGGGCTGAGACCGCCGCCCCGTTGGGCAGCCGCCGTCAGTCCATCCATTCGAGAGCAGGGAAGGCCCATCCGCAGGGCACGCATGCCACGCGGTCTGAGGCCGGATCTGGAATCGCGAGATCGGGGATCTGGATCAGATACGGTTCAGCCGGGGCTCGGGAACCGTGTTCAGCCGATCGTCGCGAAGGTGAACAGGGAGGACATAGGGAATCTCCGTCATGCGGGCGCTGTCGTGGGCGCCTTCAGCAATGGGGCGCAATGATGCGTGCGGTGATTGCATTGCGCAAGGGCTGCCATGCACTGCGTTGCGCAGTGCCAACGCAAACGCAAACGCAGATGCAAGCGCAGATGCAAACGCAGATGCAAACGCAGACCCGCCGGACCCTCTCCCGAAGATCCGGCGGCTACTGGCTTACTTTGCCCGCGCCGTCACGATGGCATCCGCCACATTCTTCGGAGCTTCCGAGTAATGCTTGAACTCCATCGTGTAGGTCGCGCGACCCTGGGTGGCCGACCGCAGCGTGGTGGAGTAGCCGAACATCTCGGACAGCGGCACTTCCGCCTTGATGATCTTGCCGCCGCCCACCATGTCGTCCATGCCCTGCACCATGCCGCGGCGGGAAGACAGGTCGCCCATGACGGTGCCGGCATAGTCTTCCGGCGTCTCCACTTCCACCGCCATCATCGGTTCCAGAATCACCGGATTGGCGCGGCGGCAAGCTTCCTTGAAGCCCATCGATGCCGCCATCTTGAACGCGTTTTCGTTCGAGTCCACGTCATGGTAGGAACCGAAGGTCAGCGTCACCTTGACGTCCACCACCGGATATCCGGCCAGCACGCCATTGGGCAAGGTGTCGACCACGCCCTTTTCAACGGCGGGAATGTATTCACGAGGCACGACGCCGCCCTTGATCGCGTCCACGAATTCAAAGCCCTTGCCGGCCTCCTGCGGCTCGACCGTCAGCACCACGTGGCCGTACTGGCCCTTGCCGCCGGACTGGCGGACGAACTTGCCTTCCACATCCTGCACAGCCTTGCGGATGGTTTCGCGGTAGGCCACCTGCGGTTTGCCGACATTGGCCTCCACCCCGAATTCCCGCTTCATCCGGTCCACGATGATTTCCAGGTGCAACTCGCCCATGCCGGAGATGATGGTCTGGCCGGATTCCTCGTCGGTGCGCACCCGGAAGGACGGGTCTTCCGCCGCCAGCCGGCCCAGCGCCAGGCCCATCTTTTCCTGATCGGCCTTGCTCTTGGGCTCCACCGCCTGGGAGATCACCGGCTCGGGGAAGATCATCTTTTCCAGCGTGATGATGGCTTCGGGATCACACAGCGTCTCGCCGGTGGTCACGTCCTTCAGGCCCACGCAGGCGGCGATGTCGCCGGCCAGGATCTCCTTGATTTCCTCGCGCTGATTGGCATGCATCTGCAGGATGCGGCCGATGCGTTCCTTCTTGCCGCGCGTCGGGTTGTAGACCGAGTCGCCCGACTTCAGGATGCCGGAATACACCCGCACGAAGGTCAGCTGACCGACATACGGGTCGGTCATCAGCTTGAAGGCCAGGGCGCTGAACTTCTCGTTGTCATCGGCCTTGCGGCTGACCGGTTGCTCGTCGTCATCGGTGCCGGTGACCGGCGGGATGTCGATCGGGGAGGGCATGAAGTCGATGACCGCGTCCAGCATGCGCTGCACGCCCTTGTTCTTGAAGGCGGTGCCGCACAGCATCGGCTGGATCTCCCCGGCAATGGTGCGGCGGCGGATGGCCTGCTTGATCTGGTCCTCGCTCAGCGTGCCGGATTCGAGGTACTGGTTCATGATGTCCTCGTCGGCCTCGGCGGCGGCCTCCACCATCTTCTCGCGCCACTCCTCGGCCTGGGCCCGCAGTTCCGCAGGAATGTCCTCGTAGTTGAACTTCATGCCCTGGGAGGCGTCGTCCCAGTAGATGGCCTTCATCTTCAGCAGGTCGATCACGCCCTTGAACTGGTCTTCCGCGCCAATGGGCAGCACGATGGGCACCGGATTGGCCCGCAGGCGGTCCACCATCATCTGGCGGACACGGAAGAAGTCCGCGCCCACGCGGTCCATCTTGTTGACGAAGGCCAGGCGCGGCACCTTGTACTTGTTGGCCTGGCGCCAGACGGTCTCGGACTGCGGCTGCACGCCGCCCACCGAGTCATACACCATCACCGCGCCGTCCAGCACCCGCATGGAGCGCTCCACCTCGATGGTGAAGTCCACGTGCCCGGGCGTGTCGATGATGTTGATGCGGTGTTCCGGCAGCGACAGGTCCATGCCCTTCCAGAAGCAGGTGGTGGCCGCCGACGTGATGGTGATGCCGCGTTCCTGTTCCTGCTCCATCCAGTCCATGGTGGCGGCGCCGTCATGCACCTCGCCGATCTTGTGGTTGACCCCGGTGTAGAAGAGGATGCGCTCGGTGGTGGTGGTCTTGCCGGCATCGATGTGAGCCGAGATACCAATGTTGCGATAGCGCTCGATGGGGGTCTTGCGAGACATGGCGGACTCCAGGGGTGTGAATGAGAGCAAAGCCTGACGAATGTACCCAGAAGCGGGGGGATCTGCCAGCACGGAGGAAATCGCCTGGGATCACACGGGATCACCGGGGATCAGACGGCATCGGCCGGGACGCCGGTGGGGACGGGGTGCAGATGCTGCGCCAGGAAGCGGCTGCTGCGTTCATCGGCCAGCAGTGCGGCCGCGGCGTCGAAGTGGCGGCCCCCACGACGGGCGAAGCCGTGGCGGGTGTTCGAGTAGGTGTGGATGAGCGCGGTCGCATCCGCTTGCAGTCGCCGCGCCATTTCGTCCTGGGTGGTGGGGGGAATGAAATCGTCCTGCTCGGCCAGATGGATCAGCAGTGGGCAGGCCACGGTGTGGGCTTCGTCCAGGAAGCGTTCGATGCCGACGCCGTAATAGACCACCGACGCGTCCGAGCGGCAGCAGGCCGCCACCCGGTAGCTGAGCAGGCCGCCCATGCAGTAGCCGATGCAGCCGACCTTGCGGGCGCCGCCGTCCATCTGCCGCAGCCAGTCCATGATGTGCTGCAGGTCGTTGGTGCCGAGGTCGGCATCGAACGACCGCCCCAGGCGGAGGGCGGCGTCACGCTGGGCGTTGTCATGTTCGGAGAACAGCGCCCGCGGACGCTGCCGCCAATACAGGTCCGGGCACAGGGCATGGAAGCCCTGCGCGGCCAGCCGGTCGCAGATGCGGTGCATGTCGGCATTCACGCCCAGCATCTCGTGCAGCACCACCACGCCGGGGGCGTCGGGCTGGCGGGCCAGCGCCAGGTAGGCGTCTATGACACCCGGCTGGCCATCCGGCTGTGGCACGGTCAGGTTGAAGCGGGGCGCTTGCAGGGACGTGGGCAGGAGGCTCATCAGGGCATCGAGGCGGGACGCGAGTCCCGCGGGGTCGTTCATCCGGCGCGGCGTTCCTGCCAGTCGGTCCAGGCCACCAGCAGGAAGCCACCCACCAGACCCCAGTGCTCGAAGAAGCCGTTCATCAGCATGAAGCGCTCCTGGCCGCTGGCGTCCCAGTAGCGGTTGGCCATGAAGGTGGCGGCCGCGGTGAAGACCGCCAGGGCCAGAGCGCCCAGCCATCGCAGCCGTCCGCTCAGGATGAGCGCCGAGGCGCCCAGCTCCAGCGCGATCACCAGGCCCGCCATCAGTGGCGCCGGGCTGAGCCCGAAATGCTGCATCTCGCCGACGGCACTGCCAAAGTCGAACAGCTTGACCAGGCCGCCCTGCAGATAAGCGGCGCACAGCAGCAGCAGAGCCACCCAGCGAACCGGGCCAGCGGCCGCTGCACGACGGGCCGGTTGCGCGCCCGTGGCGCCGTGGAAGGCGGCGCTCATACGGCCCAGCAGGCGCAGCCCAGGGCGCCCCAGAAGCTTTTGAGATCCGACACCGGCGCATTGCTGGCCCAGGACCGGGCATGGTCGTGCTGGTGGACGGCGCAGCTGGTGGCGCAGTCGCAGCTCATGGGGCGCTTCATCGCCGCCTGCAGCGGACGGCCTTCCTGGTCCCCCCAGCCGGCGTAGCCTCCGAAGCGGCGCACCGGGGACCAGTCGGGCAGCGGCAGCGGCGGGGACGTTTCGTCATCGGCGCTGAACTCGCCCGCTCCCCACACCACCTTGCCGCCCACCACGGTCAGCAGGGCGGTGGTGTCGGCGATGTCGCTTTCTGCGCAGGCGAAGAAGTCGCGGTCGGGCACCACCAGGTCGGCCAGCATGCCTTCCTGAATGCGGCCCTTCTTGCCTTCTTCATTGCTGAACCAGGTGACGTTCTCGGTCCACATGCGCAGGGCCTGTTCGCGGTCCAGGCAATTGCGCTGCGGGGTCAACTGCAGGCCGCCCACCGTCTTGCCGGTGATCAGCCAGGACAGCGACACCCACGGGTTGTAGGAGGCGACGCGAGTGGCATCGGTGCCGGCCGACACCTTCAGGCCCTTGTCCAGCATCTTGCGCACGGGCGGGGTGGCTTCGGCGGCGCCTGCGCCATAACGTTCCACGAAGTATTCGCCCTGGTAGGCCATGCGGTGCTGCACGGCCACGCCGCCGCCCAGGGCAGCGATGCGGTCCATCGAGGCTTCGGAGATGGTCTCGGCGTGGTCGAAGAACCAGTTCAGGCCTTCCAGCGGAATGTCCTGGTTCACCTTCTCGAAGACATCCAGGGCGCGGCTGATGGTTTCGTCGTAGGTGGCGTGCATGCGCCAGGGCCAGCGGTTCTCGGCCAGGATGCGGACCACGCCTTCCAGGTCGTCTTCCATCTGCGGCGGCATGTCGGGGCGTTCCACGCGGAAGTCCTCGAAGTCGGCGGCGGAGAAGACCAGCATCTCGCCGGCCCCGTTGTGGCGGAAGTAGTCGTCGCCCTGCTTGTATTTGGATTCCTGAGTCCAGCGCAGGAAGTCGTCCTTTTCCTGCTTGGGCTTCTGGGTGAACAGGTTGTAGGCCAGGCGGATGGTCAGCAGCTGGTCTTTGGCCAGTTGCTCGATCACCTCGTAGTCGTCCGGATAGTTCTGGAAGCCGCCGCCGGCGTCGATGGCGCCGGTGACGCCCAGGCGGTTGAGCTCGCGCATGAACAGCCGGGTGCTGTTGAGCTGGTACTCCAGCGGCAGCTTGGGTCCTTTGGCCAGCGTGGCGTAGAGGATGGCCGCATTGGGCTTGGCCAGCAGCAGGCCGGTGGGGTTGCCCTGGCTGTCGCGGGTGATCTGGCCGCCGGGGGGCTCCGGCGTGTCCTTGGTGTAGCCGACCGCGCGCAGTGCAGCGGCATTGAGCAGGGCGCGGTCATACAGATGGAGGATGAACACCGGCGTATCGGGCGCGACGGCGTTCAGCTCTTCCAGCGTGGGCAGGCGCTTTTCGGCGAACTGATGTTCGGTGAAACCGCCGACCACGCGCACCCATTGAGGGGCGGGTGTCACGTCCACCTGGCGCTTGAGCATGGCCATGGCGTCGGCCAGGGAGCGCACGCCATCCCAGCGCAGCTCCATGTTGAAGTTCAGGCCGCCGCGAATGATGTGCAGATGGTTGTCGATGAGGCCGGGCAGCACGCGCTTGCCGCGCACATCGATGACCTTGGTGCGGGGCCCGGCCAGGGCCATGACTTCCTGGTCATGGCCGACCTTCAGGAAGCGGCCGTCCTTGATGGCCACGGCCTGCGCGGTGGGTTGCGCACGGTTGAGGGTGGTGAACAGCCCGCGGTGCAGGATGAGATCTGCAAAAGGGGTGGAGGTTTCAGCCATGACGGATCTCCGAAGCGGCATCGGCCGCCTTGGCGACCGAGGGGGACACGGGGGTGGCGGCGCGGACTTGAGCCGCATCGGCGCACTTGGGCAACTGCCCGAACATATGAGGCTTGACCTGATGCTGCAGCCAGGACACCTGGGCGGCATCGTCGCGCTGCACCAGTTTCTTCACCAGCGGCGGCACCTGTTCACCGACCAGGATGCCCAGCAACCCGACCAGGGCGATCACTGGCGGCGCTGGCGACCGCACATTAAACAGCGCATAAATCACGCCGACCAGCAGCCCGACGGCCAGCGACACAAGATAGGGTTTCATCCAACACCTCAACCAAGAATTTCAGCGGACCAACCTTCGCCACCGGGCCCCACCGAGTAAAGCGCGCCACCGAGTCGCTGGCGACTCGGTGGCCCAAGCCCTCACTTCACGCACGCCCAGACAACGCGCTGCGTTGTCCGGGCCTCCTCACGCGGAGCCCGTGGAACCGGCTCTGCCGGGCCACTGGGCTCGCCCCCCTGGGGGGGCCGACGAAGTCGGTAGGGGGGGTTACCCTTCATGGGCATTGAACATGGTCTTGGCGTAGGTGATGCCAAGGCCATAGGCGCCGCCGAACTTCTTGGCGATGCCGGTGGTCAGGTCATAGGTCTCTGCACGGGCCCAGTCGCGCTGCAGTTCCAGCATGTACTGCAGTGCCGTCATCGGACGGGCACCGGCCTGCACCATGCGCGCCACCGCGCGCTCATGCGCTTCGGTCGACACGTCGCCGCAGGCATCGGTGATCACATAGACCTCGAATCCCTGCTCGATGGCCGAGATCGCGGGTCCCACGATGCACACCGACGTCCACAGGCCGGCCAGCACAATGCGCTCGCGTCCGATGGCATTGACCACCTTGATCACATTGGCATCTTCCCAAGTGTTCATGGAGGTACGGTCGATCAGTTCCTGGCCGGGGAAGGCCGAGGTGATCTCTTCATACATCGGCCCGGAGAAGCTCTTCTCGGCCACGGTGGTCAGGATGGTGGGCACCTTGAAGCCGGCGGCCGCATTGGAGATCAGGGCGGCGTTGTTGCGCAGCTCGATCGCGTCGATGGACTTGGTGGCGAAGGACATCTGCGACTGGAAGTCGATCAGGATCAGCGTGTGGTCCTTGGGCGAGACGAGTCCGGCGCCGGGAGTCGGGGTAGCGGTGATGGCCATGGGAAGTCCTTTCGTGAATCTGTCAACAACCGGCCGGAGGGATGTCCGACCTCGGGCTGAAGTCTGCGGGGCGATGGCCGGCGCGTGATCTCCAAGATGGGAGGGGGAGCGCCTGTCTCCATCGCGCCAGATTCGGGGGCCTTCCCCATTTGGGGAGGGGGGCTCTATCACCGGGGTACACAAGGCTTCACAAGTCATCACTCGCCGCCAGCCGCCGCAACCTCCACCATGCAGGTCATGCGATGTCCGAAGGAGCTTTCATCATGTTGAATTGGCCGACCCAACGTATTCAGGTCAGCGTGGCTTATGCCGATCCCCTCGTGGCGATCGGGCTGAGCACGGTGCTGTCACAGCAGGTCGACATCGACGTGCTGGAGGCTGACGGGCGTGCCGCACCCGGGCCGCACATCGTCGTGGCGGACTATGAGCGGGCGCTGAACCTGGTGGCCAGCCGCTCCAGCGGCCGGGATCGGCAGTCGTCTGCGCCAAAGGTGCTGGTGGTGACCGCCAACGACCGGGAGCACGAGGTGCGCTCCGCCCTGGAGGCCGGTGTGGAGGGCTATCTGGAACTGGGCTGCGAAGTACAGGACCTGGTGTCGGGCGTGCGGCAACTGGCCCGCGGCTCGCGCTACCTCAGCGCCATGGCGGCGCAGCGGATCGCCGCCAGCATGGCCCGCTCCACCCTGACCGACCGGGAGCAGCAGGTGCTGGGCCTGGTGGCCCGCGGCAAGAGCAACAAGGGCGTGGCCCTGGCGCTGGACATCTCCGCCGGCACGGTCAAGGCCCACATGAAGGCCATCCTGAGCAAGCTGGATGCGGAAACCCGGACCGAGGCCGCCAGCATCGCGATGGAACGGGGGCTGATCGGGCCAGCGATGCTGCCGTCCTGAGCCTGAGCCTGAGCCTGAGCCTGAGCCTGAGCCTGAGCCTGAGCCGCGTCACCACTTCTTGAGGCGCGCCACCACGTCCATCGCCGGCTTGACCAGTTCCGGCAGCGGCGCCCGCAGTTCATTGGCCGGGCCCATCTTGTCGAAGTGACGCGCCACCTTGCCGGGAATGAACCGCGACACACTGGCATAGAGGTGCCGGTCGCCATGGCGAGCCTGCTGCGTCACGTAAAAGCGCTGGGGCACCATGACGGACAGGTGATGCTGGGCGCGGGTCATGGCCACATACAGCAGTCGCCGTTCTTCCTCGATCTGGGCCTGTGCGCCGGTGCTCAGGTCGGACGGCATGCAACCGTCCACGCAATTGAGCAGGTACACCGCGCTCCATTCCTGGCCTTTGGCGGAATGAATCGTGGACAGGATCAGATAGTCCTCGTCTTTCAACGGAACGCCCGATTCATCACTGCTGGCTTCCGGCGGGTCCAGGGTCAATTCCGTCAGGAAACGCTCGCGACTGCCATAGCCTTGCGCAATCCGCGCCAGTTGCTCCAGATCGGCCAGGCGGATGGCCGCATCGTCGTGCAGTCGATGCAGATGGGGCGTCAGCCATTCAATGGTGCGCTCCAGGTCCAGCGGCCAGTGCGACTCTTCCCGCAGCGTCAGCATCAGTTCACACAGGGCAGCCCAGTCCGCAGCGGCGCCGCGGGGCGGCTCGAATGCGCGCAAGGCGCTGGCCATATCGGCGCCACTGTCCAGCGCATCCACCAGCCTTCGCGCACTCGCGGGGCCAAAGCCGGCCAGCAGTTGGGACACCCGGAAGCACGCCAGCCGATGGTGGGGGTTCTGGGCCCACCGCAGCACGCTGAGCGCGTCCTTGACGTGGGTGCTCTCCAGGAACTTCAGGCCGCCGAACTTGACGAATGGGATGTTGCGGCGGATGAGTTCCAGCTCCAGCTGGGCGCTGTGGGTGGCGGTGCGGAAGAGCACCGCCTGCCGCTTGAGCTTGATGCCTTGCTCGCGCCGCTCCAGCACCCGGTCCGCCACCCAGCGGGCCTGGCGGGCTTCATCGTCCACCGTCACCAGCTGCGGCCGTTCGCTGGAGGCCTGGTCCGACCACAACTGTTTGGCATACCGTTCCTTGGCCTGGGCGATCACGGCATTGGAGGCTTCCAGAATGGGCTGGGTGGAGCGGTAGTTGCGCTCCAGCGTGATCACGCGCGCCGGTGGATCGAATCGCGAAGGAAACTCCAGGATGTTGCGCACCTCGGCCGCCCGGAAGGAGTAGATGGCCTGGGCATCGTCCCCCACCACGGTGAGTCGCCGGCCATCGGGCTTGAGGCGGTGCAGCAGCGTGGCCTGCAGGCGGTTGGTGTCCTGGTATTCGTCGACCAGGACATGGTCGAACCGGTCGCCGATCTCCCGGGCCAAGGTGGGCTCGGACATGATCTCGGCCCAGTAGAGCAGCAGGTCGTCATAGTCCAGCAGGCGCTGGCGCTGCTTTTCCGCGACGTAGGTCCGGAACAGCTGCCGCAAGGCTTCGTGGGCCGGGAAGCACCAGGGAAAATGCTCCTGCAGCACCTGGTCCAGCCGGGCTTCACTGTTCACCGCACGGGAGTAGATGTTCAGGCAGGTGGATTTGAGCGGAAAGCGGTCGGCGGTTTCCGCCAGGCCGAGCGCCTGGCGCTGCAGGCCCATCAGGTCTTCGGCGTCGGCCCGGTCCAGGATGGTGAATTGCGGGTCCAGGCCGATGCGGGGTGCGTACTCGCGCAGCAGCCGGGCGCCGACGCTGTGGAAGGTGCCGGCCCAGGGGAAGCGGGGGGCCATCTGGGTGGCTCGCAGGCCCAGCGCACGATGCAGCACCTGACCGGCGCGCCGTTCCATCTCACCGGCGGCGCGCCGGGAGAAGGTCAGCAGCAGGATGCGCTGCGGGTCGGCGCCCGCCATCACCAGGCGCGCCACCCGGGTCGCCAGGGTCTTGGTCTTGCCCGACCCGGCGCCCGCGATCACCAGCAACGCCCGGTCGTCGGTGGCATCGCCGTTCAGGCCATGTTCGACGGCGGCGCGCTGGTCGTCGTTGAGTTCGTCGAAGACGCTGCGCACGCCATCGGGCGTGGACAGCGACGCGTCGGGGAGGGCAAGGGAGGTCATCAGGCCTGCATCATAGGCTGTATGGATGACCAGTGTCTCGCGGCGGTGGCGCGGTCGTGACACTTTGCTGACGCGGGTGGCGCGCGGGAGGGGAACGGCAATTGCCAGTCGTCCGGTGTACGCTGCACCCCATGGAGACCTTGCCATGCTGCCGATCCTGTTGACGCTTTCCGCCCTGGGCATGCCGGTCATTGCCTGGTTCTCCCAGCAAGGGACCTTTGGCCCGGACAACAAGACGCTGTCCGACCAGTACCCCACGCTGATCGTGGCGGACGGGTATGCCTTTTCCATCTGGGGCGTGATCTTCCTGCTGGACCTGTTGCTGGCGCTGTGGACGCTGCGCGGGCAGCGGCCGGCCGATCCGGCACTGGCGGCGGTGCGCCACCGCTGCCTGCTGCTGACGACGCTGGGCTTTGCGCTGACGGCCAGCTGGATGGTGGTGTTTGCCCAGCAGTGGTTCTGGGTGGCGCTGGCGGTGATGTGGGGCGCGCTGGCTTGCATGCTATGGGCGCTGATGCTGGTGGCCCATGCGCGGCCCACCGGGGCGGCGGCCTGGCTGACGCTGCTGCCGCTGGCGCTGCACGCGGGCTGGCTGTCGATGGCCGCTTTCCTCAACACGGCGCAGGTGATCGTGGCCAAGCAGTTGCTGCCCACGGTCGATCAGTTGCCCTGGACGATGGTGCTGTGGGCCTTGGCCGCCTTGCTGCTGCTGGTGGCGATTGCGCGGCTGCATCAGCCGATCACGGGCTGGCAGTCCCTGGGTTATGTGTTCGCCGCCGTATGGGGGCTGGTGGGCGTCTATGTGAAGCAAAGCCGTGGGGAACTGCCCGGCGCGCAAACGTCGGCCTGGATTGCGCTGGCTTTGGCTGCGGTGGTGGTCGGACAGACGGTCTGGCTGCGGGTTCGGGGAGGGCGGCCGACGCGGGGGAGTGGGCGGGAAGAGGGGCTGATGTCTTATCGGCCGCATTGAGCAGCCAACTGTTCAGGACCACAAAGGTGTCCCGACCGTTCATGCGCGTGGCTTGCGTGACGCTTTGGCTCTGGGTGCCAGGATGGGCGGGTCGGCCTCGCGAACGACATTCTTGAAGTGTCCTTCCGGAAAGTCGTAGAGGCCGGCAGCCTCAGCCGCTTCACGAGGCGACGGGGCTCCCGCATGCTGTTTCGTCCGCGCGGCGAGGTAGGTCTGGACCGCGGAAGCGCGAATGCGGCGATGCCCCCCTTCGGTCATCACGACCTCGCCCAGCTTTCCTTGATCGCACAGCATGGACACGTAGGGGCGACTCACCTCCAGTTGCTCGGCGGCTTGCGCCGTGGTGAGCAGGGTGTCTGCCATCGGCGACCGAGGAGGCTGATGCAACGGAAGATTGCCTAGCTCAGCACTGGCGAGCTTGGCGATCAAGCCCATGCGGATGGCTTTCCCTTCCGCGGTCTGGGAGGACAGAGAGCTTTGGAGAGCCTTGCTGACCAAGCATCCGATTTCCGCTTCCAGGCGCTGCATGTCCGCCGCGATGCTGTTGCGTTTTTTGCGATCTGACTCTGCCTGCATCCGGTACTGCCTGACCTCGGCAATCACGTACCGACCGACCTGTTCCGCCAGCGAATCAACGGGGTCGCTCACTAATGGTGGGTACCGGTCCTTCCCCCCCGCCTTGGCGGGCTTGATCTGAGCCTGAGCCATGATGTCTCCTTGATCAGTCCAGTCTATCACCAAAGAAGAAAAAGTGAAAAAAGTGAAAGGACATGACCGCGGCGACCATCGCCAGGACGTAAAAAAGCCGCCCTGAGGCGGCTCAAATCACACGAAACGGAAAGGCTCAGCGCAGCGCCTGGGCCACCCCGCGCAGCGCGGGGGACTCCTTGGCCTGGATCAGGTACACCGGCACCGATTCCATGTAAGCCTTGAACCGTCCCTTGCTCACGAAGCGCTCGTGGAAGGCCGAGGCCTCCAGGCGGTCGATGACGCGGGGCAGCACCCCTCCGCCCAGATACACGCCGCCGCGCGCACCCATCGTCAGGGCCAGGTTGCCCGCCACCGATCCGAGGAAGGCGAACATCAGCTCCAGCGTCTCGTCGGCGCGAGCATCGCTGCGGTCCAACGCACGGGCGCTGATGGTGGGCGCGTCCAGCCCGGCGGGCACGGCCACGCCGTCCAGCTCGCACAGCGCTTCATACATCCACACCAGGCCCAGGCCAGACACCGCCCGCTCGGCCGAGGCATGGCCAAACCGCTTTTGCAGCGCCGCCACCACCGCCGCCTCACGCGGCGTCACTGCCGCCAGCGTCACATGGCCGCCTTCGCCCTGAATGGCGCGGTAGCTGCCATCCCCCGCAGGCACCAGGCCCGACACGCCCAGGCCAGTGCCCGGGCCGATCAGGGCCAGCGCCCCGTTCGGATCGGCCTCGCCCGCGCGGATCTGACGCTTTTCTTCCGCCGCCAAGGTCGGCAGCGCCAGCGCCAGCGCGGTGAAGTCGTTGATCACCACCAGCTTCTCCAGCCCGATCGCCTGACGCAGCGCCTCGATCGAGAAGGACCAGTGGTGGTTGGTCATGTGGACCTGATCGCCCACGATGGGATTGGCGATGCCAATCGCCCCCTGCACCGGACCGAGGCCGGCCGTATGCCGGCCGGTGTCCTTCAGATAGGTCTCGATGGCCGCCTGCAGGCTGGGATAGTCGGCGCAGGCGTAGGTGCGGACCTCGGTCAGCGCCGCCTGCGGTCCGGCCTGCCAGGCAAACCGCGCATTGGTGCCGCCGACATCGGCCAGCAGTCGGCCCTGGGCCGGGGTGCCCTGGGGCGGGGGAACAAGCATCGCACTCATGGGAAAAACAATCGGGTCAGAGAGTCGGGGCAGCTCAGGCCAGCCGCTTCTCGCTGCTGGCGTCGAACAGATGGGCCGATTCTGCCGCCCATTGCAGCCGCACCGCATCGCCCACGTTCAGATGGGGATTGCCGGCCACGCGTGACGTGATCTGCCCAAGCGGAGTATCCACCAGCAGATAGGTCTCCGGACCGGTCGGCTCGATCATGACCAGCTTGCCGGGGACGCCATCGTCCGCCAGGCGGATGTGTTCCGGGCGCAGGCCATAGAGGCAGCCGCCGTTGCCGGTGATGGCTGCATCGATGGACGCCTGCTGCTGCGCGCTGACCGGCAGCGTCACGCCCTGCGCCCGCAGACCCTGCTGCTGGCGCTCGGCGGTGACGAAGTTCATGGTGGGGGAGCCGATGAACTCCGCCACGAAACGGTTGGCCGGACGGGTGTAGATCTCCTCCGGCGTGCCGAACTGCTGCACCATGCCGTCGCGCATGACGGCGATGCGGTCCCCCAGTGTCATGGCCTCGACCTGGTCGTGGGTCACATACACGGTGGTGGTGCGGGTGCGCTGATGCAGCAGCTTGATCTCGGCGCGCATTTCAATGCGCAGCTTGGCATCCAGGTTGGACAGCGGCTCGTCGAACAGGAACAGCTTCGGATCCCGCGCCAGCGCCCGGCCCATGGCCACCCGCTGACGCTGACCGCCCGACAGCTGGCCCGGCTTGCGGTCCAGCAGATGGTCGATCTGCAGCAGCTTGGACACGCGCTGCACGGTCTCGTCGCGCTGCGCCTTGGGCACCTTGCGCATCTCCAGACCGAAGGCGATGTTCTGCGCCACGTTCATGTTGGGATAGAGCGCATAGCTCTGGAACACCATGGCGATGTCCCGGTCCTTGCTCGGCAGATAGGTGACGTCCCGGTCGCCGATGTGGATGGCGCCCGATGTCGGATGCTCCAGGCCGGCGATCATCGCCAGCAGCGTGGACTTGCCGCAGCCCGAGGGGCCGACCAGGATCAGGAATTCACCGGCGTCGATCGACAGGTCGATGCCCTTGAGAATGTCGGCCGCGCCGTAGCTCTTGCGGACCTGGGAAATGGTGAGCGCACCCATTGCTTATCCTTTCACGGCGCCGGCGGTGAGGCCGCGCACGAAATACTTGCCAGCGACAACATAGACCACGAGGGTCGGCAGGGCGGCGATGAGGGCCGCGGCCATGTCCACGTTGTATTCCTTGACGGTGCTGGTGGTGTTGGCGAGGTTGTTCAGGCCGACGGTGATCGGCTTGCTGTCGGCGCCGGAGAACACGACGCCATAGAGGAAGTCATTCCAGATGGAGGTGAACTGCCAGATCAGGGTCACGACCAGGATGGGCGTGGACAGCGGCACGACGATGCGCCAGAAGATCTGCCAGAACGACGCGCCGTCCAGCGTGGCTGCCTTGATCAGTTCATCGGGCAGGCCGGCGTAGTAGTTGCGGAAGAACAGCGTGGTGGACGGCATGCCGGCCAGCACGTGCACCAGGATCAGCCCCCACACCGAGCTGGCGATGCCCAGCGTGCCCAGCACCTGGCTCATCGGCAGCAGCACCACCTGCATCGGCATGAACACGCCGAACAGCAGGAAGGCGAACATCACTTCGCTGCCGCGGAAACGCCACTTGGTCAGCACGTAGCCGTTGAGGGCGCCCAGCGCGGTGGAGATCAGCACGGCCGGCACCACCATGAACACCGAGTTCATGAAGAAGGGCTTGAGGCCGCCGCAATCGGTGCCGGTGCAGGCGCTGCTCCAGGCCTTGGCCCAGGCCTCGAAGGTCGGGCTCATCGGGATGGACAGCAGCGTGCCGTTGCGCACTTCGTCCATGCTCTTGAGCGAGGTGCTGACCATCACATACAGCGGCGTCAGGAAGAAGGCTGCAAAGGCCACCAGCACCAGCAGCAGCAGCACGCGCTGCCAGCTCAGGCCGCTGGGCTTGCGGGCGGGGACGACGGAGGAAGGGGAGGAGGTCATCTCGGGGCTCATCACAACGCTCATGACTTCGAACGCAGCTCGGAATAGAGATAGGGCACCACGATGGCCGCGATGGTCGCCAGCATCATGGTGGCGCTGGCAGCACCCAGGCCGATCTGGCCGCGCGAGAACGCCATGGTGTACATGAAGGTCGCGGGCAGGTCGGTGGCGTAGCCGGGACCACCGGCCGTCAGGGCGACCACCAGGTCGAAGCTCTTGATGGCGATGTGGGCCACCACCATGACGGTGGAGAAGAACACCGGCCGCAGCGTCGGGATCAGGATGCGCCAGTAGATGCGGCCCAGCGACGCGCCGTCCACCTGCGCCGCCTTGATGATGGAGTCGTCAATGCCGCGCAGGCCGGCCAGGAACAGGGCCATCACGAAGCCGGACGACTGCCAGATGCCAGCGATCACCACGCAATACAGCGCATGGTCCGGATCCACCAGCCAGTCGAAGCGGAAGTTCTCGAAGCCCCAGGACTGCACCAGATGCTCGATGCCCAGGCCCGGGTTCAGGATCCACTTCCAGGCCGTGCCGGTCACGATGAACGACAGGGCCATGGGATACAGATAGATGGTGCGCAGCACCCCTTCGGCACGGATCTTCTGGTCCAGCAGGATGGCCAGCAGCAGGCCCAGCACGGTGGTGCCGCCGATGAACAGGACGCCGAAGATGCCGAGGTTGGTCAGGGCCGTCCACCACCGTTCGTTCTCGAACAGGGCGCGGTATTGGTCCAGACCGACAAATTCGTAATTGGGCAGCAGCCGTGAGGCGGACAGCGACAGATAGCCGTTCCAGGCCATCAGCCCATAGATGAAGAGGAAGGACAGGAGGAAGGTGGGCGCCACCACCAGCTTGGGAAGCCAGGGGCTGCGCGGGGCTCTTGAGGCGGACATGCTGGGCGGCGGGTACTGCAAGAGGGACGGGAAGGGGCCGGGCCATCCGTTCAGGAAGCCGGACCCCGCAGGGCGCAACGCGCGTGGACGGGAGGTCGCAGGGGCGCGTCGGCATCGCTTCGGGGCGACTCCTCACGGAGCCGCCCCGTTGCGCTTACTTCGTCTTCGAAGCGGCCACCAGGCGGCTCTGGGCCTCCTTGGCGGTCATCTTGTCGCTGTTCCAGAACTGGCTCACGACGTCCTTCATCGCGCCTTCGGCAGCGGCCGGGACGGCCATGCCATGGGCGATGGAGGGCACCAGGGTACCGGCCTTGGCATCAGCGGCGAAGTCCGCAGCCGACTGCTTGGCGCAGTCGTCGAACTTGTCCATCTTCATGCCGGTACGGACCGGGATCGAGCCCTTGTTCAGGTTGAACACTTCCTGGAATTCAGGCGACATGATGGCCGCGGCCAGGTCCTGCTGCGCCTTCTCGTTGGCCGTGTTCTTCAGCTTGAACATCGCGAACGAGTCGATGTTGAAGGTGTAGGCCTTGGCCGAGCCGGGAGCGGCGGTGCACAGGAAGTCCTTGCCGGGGGTCTTGCCAGCGGCGATGAACTCACCCTTGGCCCAGTCACCCATCAGCTGCATGCCGGCTTCACCCTTGATCACCATGGCGGTGGCCAGGTTCCAGTCACGGCCCGGGGCGTTCTTGTCGGTGTAGTCCTTGATGCGCTTGAAGGTGGACAGCACCTTCTCCATCTCGGGACCTTGCAGCGTGGCTGCGTCCAGCTGGACCAGGGCCTTCTTGTAGAAGTCCACGCCGCCCAGGCCAATGGCCACGGCTTCGAACGTGGTGAAGTCCTGCCAGTTCTGGCCACCGTGCGCCACCGGGATGATGCCGGCCTTCTTCAGGGCTTCGGCCGTGACGAAGAACTCGTCCCAGGTGGTGGGCACCTTGGCATTGGCCTTCTTCAGGGCTGCCGGATTCACCCACAGCCAGTTCACGCGGTGCACGTTGACCGGCGCAGCGATGTAGTGGCCCTTGTACTTCATGATGTTGGCCACCACCGGCGGGATCACTTCGTCCCACTTGCCGGCTGCCGCCACGCTGTCGATGTTGGTCAGCACGCCTTCAGCGGCCCATTCCTGCAGGGACGGGCCCTTGATCTGTGCGGCCGCCGGGGCATTGCCCGACACCACGCGCGACTTCAGCACGGTCATGGCGGAGTCACCACCGCCGCCGGCCACGGCGAAGTCCTTCCAGGTGTGACCCTGCTTTTGCAGCTGGGCCTTCAGGGCGGAAGCCGCCTTGGCCTCGCCGCCGCTGGTCCACCAGTGCAGCACTTCGACTTCACCGGCGTGGGCCGCGCCGGCACCCGCCAGGACCGCGACCAGGGCCGAGGCCTTTGCGAGTTGCTTGAGCTTCATCATTTGCTTTGTCTCCTTGTGAGAGGGAGGATTCGCAGGCAGCCTGGGCTGACAGCGACTCAGGTACGTCGGCGGATGGCCGATCAGAACCACATTTCGACCTGGGCGCCGAAGCTGGTGCCCGAGGTCTTGTCTTCGAAGTTCACGTTATTCGTCACGTTGCCGGCGGCACGGTTCCACTTGGCGTGGGTCACGTACAGGCGGAACTCCGGACGGTCCATCAGCGCCGGGCCCACCGACAGCGTGGGGGCGAACGTCAGCTTGGTCAAGCGGGCGGTCTGGCCACCATCGGGCTTGTACTGGGACACGCCGGCTTCGGTCAGCAGCTTGAAGTTGCGGGTGACGGCGTAGGAGACGCGACCACCGACGGAGCCCGACTTGGTCGCGACGCCCTGGTTGTCCTTCTCATGCGCGTACAGCACCATGGCCATGCCGCCCCAGGCGCCTTGCTGCCAGTTCACCGATTCCACGACGCGGTACTTCTTGGCGGCGGAGGTGTCGGTCAGGTTGCCGAAGTTGGAGTTCAGGCCGGTCGAGCCTTGAGCGTACTGCAGCCAGATCACGTTGTTCAGGCCGGTGCCGAACATGTTTTCCTGCTCATGCTTGAAGGTCAGGCCCCAACCATTGGTGCCGCCCGCGAACTGGCCCTTGGTGACCGTGCCGAAGACGCTCAGCTTGCCGCCGTCATTGACGGCTGCATCGACGTATTCCACGTTGCCGCGGTGGCCGGGGCGCTCGTTGGAATCCTTGTCGGTCTTGTAGTAGGCCACGCCCAGCTTGCCCGGGCCCAGGCCGGTGAAGCCCTTGGCGCCGGCACCCACGCCCACCATTTCGGTGAAGTAGGTGTCCACGATGTGCACGTCACCACGACGGCCGCGTTCCTTGCCGATCCAGAAGGTGGCTTCAGGCGCGATGTCGAAGCCCTTGGCTTCGGCAAACATCTGGGCGACGTCCCAGTCACCCTTGGTGCGGTCGGTGGAGCCGTCGTAGTAGTCGGTCATCAAGGTGACCTTGTATTCCACGCCGTCCTTCTTGAAGCCCTGGGCCAGCTGGAATTCACCGTAGAAATCGCACTCGTTGCCCAGGCGGTACTTCATGCCCTGGGTGCCACCGTTCAGCGCATAGCACGAACGGGAAGTGCCATTGGAAGTCAGGCCGGGGCCGGCGCGGAAGTAGCCGGTCCAGTCCAGCGCCTGGGAGGCGCCAGCAGCCATCAGCAGACCGATGGCCAGAGGGATTTGCTTGTACGCGTGAGCAATGCGAGTCATGTTTGAGTCTCCGTGTGAGGCCGCAAAACGACACTCCGGGTGCGTGTCGTTAAGCAGGCGTTTATCTTTCTTGCATGCGGGGCGCACTTTAATTTTCCTTTAATGAAACTATATTGGTGCTTACCACTATGGTTTTCGGGCGGTACGCGCCGGGTTCTCCCCCTCCTGGGGCGCCCGGCGCCTCAATGCGGGGCACCCCTACCGCAGCAGGCCACGGCAGGCGTCCTCCCTCCATTCAGCCGATGTTCAGCTTTCATTCAGGAATCTCGCATCGGGGGTGGGGAGGGCAGCCGGCGTGCCCGGTCATTCCAGCGAACTTGAATTTTTGGGGGAAGGGCCGGCGGCACGGGGCTTTCAGCGTCTGGAAGCAGGTCTGCCGCACGGCGGCAGCGGGGCCCGTAGCTCACCGCTTTTGCCGCCAGTGGCGCGCTAAATCAGCGTGAATTCCACACGTTTTGACCGAAGAAACCGCGTGGAACCCGGACGGTGTCCAGTACGCCGCCACGCAAGTCCGTCACCGCGACCACGGGCCAGCCCGTTGCAAAAACTGACCGACGTTGCCTAGACGGCCATCGCAGCCGGCAACCGGACGATGACCTGCAGCCCTTGGGGCGACAGATTCCGCGCCTCCACGCTTCCCGCGTGGCGCTCCACGATCTCCTTCACGATGGACAGGCCCAGGCCGCAGCCATTGCCTTCCTGCGTGCCGCGGAAGAAGCGCTCGAACACCTTGTCCTCGATATCCGGGGCGAGTCCCGGCCCGTTGTCCGAGACGGTCAGCATCACCTGTCCCGGATTTTGTGGCGAACGGGCGACATGGACCGTGACCGTCGCGCCACGCCCGGCATAACGAATCGCGTTGTCCACGATGTTCACCAGCGCCTCGCGCAGCAGCAGGTGAATGCCCATGACCTCGATGGCGGGCGAGGGTTCCTCGTCTTCCTCGAAGCCCAGGTCCACCTGCTGTTGAAGGGCACGCGGCACCATCTCCGCGGTCGCCTCACGGGCCAGGCGCACCAGGTCCAGCCGGGTCAGCGGCTGCCGGGTGACCGACTCCGGCTCGGTCCGGGCCAGCGCCAGCAACTGGTTGACCAGGTGGGCGCTGCGGGTCGCACTCTCATGCACCCGGGCCAGGCGGGTGGTGAGCGGCCCGGGCGGCGCCTCGGCCAGGGCCAGTTCGCTCTGGCTTTTCAGGCCCGCCAGCGGAGTGCGCAGCTGATGGGCCGCATCGCTGATGAAGCGGCGCTGGCCCTGCACGTTGTGACGCACCGATTCCAGCAGGTCGTTGATGGCCTGGGCCAGCGACCGCAGCTCCTGCGGGGCGGCATCGAGCTCGATGGGCCGCAGGTCATTGGGCTTGCGGCCCTCCACCAGGCGGCGCAGCCGGCTGATGGGTGCCAGCCCCGCGCCGACGCCGGCCCACACGATCATGCTCATCAGCACGATCAGCAGCGACAGCGGCAGCATGGTGTCGATCAGCAGCCGGCGGAACAGCAGCTCCCGGTTGGCGCTGGAGCGGGCCACCTGCACCAGCATCATCTGCTGGGCCCGGGGGTCGTCCCCGAACTGCAGATAGAGCGCGGCCACCCGCACCGGCGCCTGCTGGGCGCCGCCGTCCGGGTCTTCCAGCTGTCCGTCGTAGAAGCGCGCCTCGCCCAGCGGAGGGCTGGCCGGTGTGGCAGGCGGGCTGGGCAGGTTGCGGTTGCCGAGAATGAACTTGCCCGGCGGGGAGCTCACCGTGTAGAGCAGCTTGTCGCTGGGGTCGGCCTCCAGCACGTCCTGCGCGGCGCGTGGGAAATCGATCAACAGGCCGTTGCCCATCGGCTTGACCTGGCGGGAGAGGGACCGGACCGCCTGGGCCAGCGTGGCGTCGACCGCCTCATTGGCATAACGACCGGCGAGGCGGTAGCTGAAGAGGGCGCCGGCCAGCCACAGGACCAGCTGGGGCAGCAACAGCCACAGCAGCAGTTGGCGCTTGAGGGAATACATGATGCGGGATGCGGAATGCAGGCGGCCGATGCAGGGCGCGCTTCAGGGACGCTCGAGCTCCAGCAGATAGCCCAGCCCCCGCACCGTGCGGATGGCCACCTGGGCGCCCTCCAGCTTGCGGCGCAGCCGGTGGATATAGACCTCCACCGCGTTGTTGCCGCCCACCGTGTCGGCGCCGCGCTCGCCCGACCAGACCTGGTTGATCTGCTCCTTGGTGATCACCCGGCCCTGGTGGGTGAGCAGCAGGTCCAGCAGATCGAATTCGCGGGGACTGAGCTCCAGCATCTCTCCGCGCACCTCGGCCGACCGGGTCTCCCGCTGCAGGCTGAGCTGACCCAGTTCATGGCCGGCCTTGATGGCGCGGCTGCGGCGCATCAGGGCGCGCAGCCGGGCTTCCAGCTCGGGGAAGTCAAAAGGTTTGGTGAGGTAGTCGTCCGCGCCGGCATTCAAGCCCGCCACCCGGTCCTCCAGGCTGTCCAGGGCCGTAAGGATCAGCACCGGCAGCGAGGCGTCATGCTGACGCAGCTGGCGCAGCACCTGCAGCCCGTCGACCATCGGCAGGCCCAGGTCCAGCACCACCACGTCGAACGCCTGCTTGGCCAGCAGGTACTGGGCAACGGCGCCATTGGGCGCATGTTCAACAGTGAATCCGCTGGCGCGCATCTGCTCGCACAGGGCATCCGCCAGGAGGGCATCGTCTTCGGCCAGCAGCAAATTCATGGGCTTGGTGTCATCAGGCGCCCCGTCCTGGGGCGGCGGAATGTTAGCGCGCTTATGGACAGGCCCGGCACCGGGGCGCCCGGCGCACCGCGCCCAGGCGTTTGGGCGGTATTCGCCAGCGGGCTTCGGCAATCCATCACGCGGCTCGCTGCGCCGGGGCTGTTGGCAGCGGGCCGTCCCCGGCATCATGGCAACACGGCCCCGGGCAGGTGGGCCGACCGCGGAGCCTGGCCCCGACTCCACCCGGCCCCACCCGGCGGCGCCTCGCGGCCACGGACCTGCTTTTCAGGTCGGCCACCGGTTCTGTTCCTGGCCCCACGTTGGACGTTTCAAGTGGATCTCAAACAACTGCTTTGGCGCGTGGTCTATACCAAGAACGCCAACCTTCACAGCGGCGCCTTCTGCGCCGGACCGTGGCATCCGGACCGCTCCCATGTGGAGCGCTGCGCGGAAGTGCTGCGTGCGCGCCAACAGGACGTCGGCATTCAAAGCAACCAGCAGGCGCAGAAGAATGCGAGCTCCTGGAACGGCTTGAACTGAGGTGGTACTTTTTCGTATCTCCTTCGAGGGATGCGTACTCGCTGGCATGCACCTTCCGCCGGCCTGACTCGCTGAGCGCACCGCTCACGCTCTGTTTCTCTCCTTCGCACACCGCGCCCTCGGGAACGCCCCAGGTCCGCTGGACGATGTCATGGAGCACCCTTAGACTCGCGCCGACTTTCGTGACTCCCTCCGGCGCGAGGGCCGGTGACGTTGATCGTGCAGCGCCGTGGCCGACCGCAGCAATGACTGCGGCAGGCTTCCAAGAGGACCCCCAACGAGGGCGATCAGAAGTGACGAGTCGATATCGCTTCGAAGGATTCGTGCTGGACCTGTCCGCGCGGGCATTGCTCGCCGATGGGGTGCCCGCGCCGCTGAGCGGCCGGCAGATTGATCTGCTGGCGGCGCTGGTGTCGGAGCGGGGCGCGGTGGTGTCCAAGAACGATCTGCTCAACCGCGTCTGGCCCGGCCAGGTGGTGGAGGAAAACAATGCCGCCGTGCATGTCTCCGCGCTGCGTCGCGTGCTGGGCCGCGAGGCCATCGTGACGGTGACGGGGCAGGGCTACCGCTTTGCCTTGCCGCTGATCGACGAGGACGCCGGCGCCGCGCAGGGGCAGGACACAGCGTCCGCTTCCTCGGGGGCCGCAGTGCCCACCGTCCCCACCGTTCGTCTGCGGAGTCTGCCGTCCCTGTCGGTGACGGTGCATGGCCGCGACCATGATCTCCAGACCCTGCTCAGCCGCCTGGTGCGTCATCGCCTGGTGACGGTGGTGGGGGCGCCCGGCATCGGCAAATCGACGCTGGCACTGGCCTGTGCGCATGAGCGCCGGCAGGCCAGCCGCGACGGTGTGGTCTGGGCCGATCTGCTGCAAGGGGGGCAAGCGCAGGACCCCGTCTCCGCCGTGGCCGCCGCCTTGGGGCTGGACCCGGACCTGCCACTGGCGACCTTGCTGGAGGTGCTGCGGCCGATGTCGGTGCTGCTGGTGCTGGACAACGCGGAAGGCGACGCGGACCGAGTGGCCGCTTTCTGCCATGCGCTGATCGAAGGGACCGAGGACGTGACGCTGATGGTCACCAGTCGCCGCGTGCTGCGTGTGCCTGGGGAGCGGGTGCTGCGCACGCCGCCGCTGTCGGCGCCGCCGGCGGGTCGATCGGTGGATGAAGCGCTCGGTCACGGCGCCGTGGCGCTGCTGGTGGACCGGGTGCGGGCCCAGGGCCTTCCGTTCTCACTGGGGCAGCACAACCTGGACCAGGTCACCACGCTGTGCCGCCGCCTCGACGGCCATCCGCTGGCCCTGCAACTCGCGGCCGGCCGGCTGGCCACCTTCGGCCTGGACTCGCTGTGCGAGCGTCTGAATGACCGCTACCGCCTGCTGACCCGGGGCACCCAGGCAGGTCCCCGCCGGCACCAGTCGCTGCGGGCCTGCATGGACGACAGCCATGCGCTGCTCAGCGACGTGGAACGGCTGATGCTGCGACGCCTGGAGCCCTTCGAAGGGGGCTTCACGCTGGAGATGGCTGCCGCTGCGCTGTCCGACCGGCAACTCGACGCCTGGACAGTCGCCGAGGCCCTGGAAGGTTTGGTGGACCATTCGCTGGTCCAGGTGGAGGGCGATGAGCGTCCGCGTTATGAATGGCTGGAAAGCATCCGGGCCTACGGACTGCTGCAGCTGGAGGAACACGGCGAGGTGCATCTGGCGCGGCACATGCATGCCTACACCGTCAGCCAGCTGTTCGAGCGCGCGGCACGGGCCTTCGAGATGATGCCGGACGAGCGCTGGGTGGTGGAGTTCGCGCCGGAGCTCGGCAACGTGCGGGCGGCGCTGGACTGGTGCGTGGAGCATGCGCCGGTGATGGGCCTGGGGCTGCTGGCGCATGCGGTCCCGCTGTTTGAACTGCTGGGTCTGCGGGACGAAGCCGGCTGGCGCCATGCGGCCTACGAGAATGAGCTGCCGCACGACCTGCCCCCCGAGACCCTGACGCGCTTTTGCATCGACCATGCCCGCCTCATGCTGCCGCAGGATGCTGCTGGCGCGGGGGTGTGGTTCCGCCGCGGCTTGCGGGCCTCGCGCACTGCGGACGATCCGTCCGTGCGCTACCGGGCCCTGTGCCAACAGGTGCTGGGCGACCGCGAGATCAGCCGCGCCGCGCTGCGACATGCCATGGGCGAGATGACGGCGCTGGCCGGCCAGTGTGAAGGCCCGCATTCGGAGCGGCTGCGCCTGCTGGGGCTGGCGGCGCGTGCCCATGTATGGCGGCTGGAAGGGCAGGCCGCGGAGGCCGACAAGGCTTTGTGTGCCTCGCTCAGGCTCGCCCGCGACATCGGCGCCACGGCCTGGATGATGGACGATCTGCAGCGGCTGATCACGCTGCTGGTGGGCCACGGCCGGAGCCTGCCTTGCGCCTCGGTGCTGGTGCGCGAATGGGAAGCCGGCGTGGTGGAGGGCGCGCTGCGACAGCGGCTGCGGGCCTGCCGTGCGGCGGTGCTGCTGGCGGAGGGACGGCTCCGCGAAGCCAGGGCGGTGCTGGAGTTGCTGACGGCGCCGGAAGGCCGCTGCCTGGCGGGGCCTGACGGACTGGAGGTCTGCATGCCGCTGCTGGCGTGGCTGGCCTGCGCCGAGGGACGCGAGCGTGATGCAGCACAGCTCACCGGGCATGTCGCGGCCGCCTGGCCGCAGGGGCCGCGACAATGCCCTGAGGCGCCTTGGGATGCGCTGCTGCAGCGTCTGCGCATGCGCATGGATGACCTGCAATTGGCGGACTTGCGGGAAGCCGGGCGACGATGGATGGAGTCCGAAGCGCTGGCCGCGGCGTTGGCGCCGCCGGAGGATGTTGCGCGGGAGCCGCCCAGGGCGGTGCCGGTGATCGGGTGGATCGACGCGGATCAGCGCCGGGTGGGCGGCTGAGGGCGCGTGCGAGGGCAGCGCTGCGGTGCGAGCGCCGCCCTCGCATTGCGAAGCTTGCAGTGGCAAACCGAAGCCCGATCGCTGGCCCGCGCAGGTCGACGGCATGCGTCATGCGTCGGTCACGCACCCGTCATGCACCGGGTCGAGAGTGGGTCGGTATTCAAGGCCGGACCCCCTCATGAAGATCAACACGTCTCCCAGCGCACTGCCCGATGCATCGCATGCATCGTCTTCGGAACCCGGAACGCCGATTCCGCTGCGTGATCGACGGCCTTCGACCCCGCAGTCCCCGGGCCTGCCGCTCACACCGCGTTCCCCCGGAGAATCGTCGGCACCGTTTCGCAGGATGTCGTCAGACGCTGGAGGGCTGGCGCGTCGGCCATCCGTGGACGGCGCCTCCTCATCCACGGCGGCGGTGTTGGCACGGCGTCATTCGCTGGAGAGTGCTCCGCCGTCTACAGGCGCTGTCATCGCACCGCGTCAGTCGCTGGACCGGCTGCGGGATCGAAGCCCCCTTGCCCGCCCGGCCTCACCGTCCAGCTCGCAGGGCGGTACCGCCCCCAACGCCACGGGCGGCGCCGGACGCACGGAAGGATCCAGCAGCGCCGCGCATACGGCCGTGCCCGAGGCATCGACGCCTACTGCGCAAATGGCGCTAACCACGCCAGCCACGGCCACCACGCCAGCCACGGCCACCACGCCAACTGCGGCAACCACGCCAACTGCGGCAACAACCCCTGCAGCGACCAACGTGACGACACCGCCGCCCACGGGGACCGGCAGCGCACCCAGCCCCGCCCATGCGCCGCCGAAGGAGGCCGGCGCGCTCAGCTTCTTCGCCATGCAGAACGTGCGTCACGCCATCCCGGTCGCTGCGGTCAGGACGGTGGTGCAGGGCGTGGTGGCGCCGGAGCTGGCCCGTGCGGTGGCGACGCATCCCAATGCCGCCATCGCGACGCAGGCCGCGCTGACGGCTTGGTCCGCCGGCCGCCGCATCCTGTCGCAGCGGCACAGCGAGGCCAATCCGACCAAAGCCAATGCAGGCTTCACCGGGGACATCACCCGGGAAGGCAACAGTCTCTCGCGACGGGCCTGGCAAGCGGTGCAGACCGTCGGCATCGCTGGCGGAGACCTGGCCGCTCTGGGCCTGACCGTCGCGTCCCGCTTCCAGCCGGAACTGGTGCCCGTGGCTCAGGCGGCGGCGGCCCTGCAACTGGTCTCGCACCTGCAGGCCCAGGTGCGGGAAGGGCTGCGGCCGCTCATCAACACCGTGCACGTCGGCAATGAACACGGCGCGCCCAAACCGGCGGACGGTCGCAACCTGCGCAGCCAGGATGTGGGCTGGTCCATGCGCGGCACCTTTGGCGCAGCCACTGCGGGGATCGATCTGCTGGCCCAGATGGCCATGCAGCACACCCTGGGCGGCGCACCGGCCTGGCAGGCCTCACGCGGCCTGGCCGTCGGCGCGGGCGCCATCGCGGGGGCCGCCAACATGCTGACCTCATCGGTGGAAGATCACCTGGTTGAAACCGCCCAGGCCCAGCGCATGCAGGCCGCGGACCCCTCGCATGTCCGTCATCTGCACTGGGAGTCGAAGAATCCTTTCAAGCGGGAGGAACTGGAGCGCCAGTTCGAACGCGTGGACGCGCGGGTCTTCAACACCCTCGTGCCGGGCATGATCGCGCTGGGGCTGACGCAGGCCATGCGGCCCGCCATGGTGGACGCAGGCTGGCACCCGGACCGGCGGCAATCCGCCGAAGCCGGCCTGCATGCGGCGGTCGTGGGCCTGATGGGCGGCGCCTTGCTGGCCCTGACGGTCGCGGCCTATCAGATGAATGACACGGTCCGCAAAGACAACAACAAGAAGCCGGCGACGCCGAAGCCGCCGGCCGATCCTGGGCATATGGTCTGACGATGGACCGGGCGCGGCCGCGGTATGCCGAGCCCGGTGCCAGGCTTCAGAGCTCCAACCGATAGCCCACCCCGTACACCGTCTGGATGCGGGGCGCGGGCGGCGCATCGGGGCGATACGGCCGCGCGCGCCGCCCGTCGGGATTGAGCTTGAGCCGCAGCTTGTACACATGCTGCTCCAGCGTGCGCTTGCCGACATCGCCGGAGCGGCCCCAGATCTCGGTGGACAGCGTCTGCGTGCTCACCACTCGTCCGAGGTTCTCGAACAGCGTCCAGGCCAGCGCGAATTCGCGTGCGGTGAGGCTCACCTCGCGCGCGCCGGTGGACAGGCTCTGGGTGGCGGCATGCAGCGAATAGGGACCCGCGCGCAGTGAACTCGCGCGCAGGCCGTCGCTGCGGGACTGCACCCGCGCTCGCAGCCGATGCACCAGCGGCCCCGGCCCGTCGGCCAGCACCGCATAGTCGTCCGCACCGCGCTGCAGCGCGCGGGAGATGCCGATGGAATCACCCAGGCCCAGCACGACCACGGGCAAGGCCCGTCCGGCATGCAGGCGCAGACCCGACAACCAGGCTTCCACCTGCTGGTCGTGGTCCTCCAGAAGCACGGCGTCGGCGCCGCTGTCACGCAGCGTGACCAGCAGCGGACTCAGATGGCTGTGGGGCAGCAGCTCGCAGCCGGCATCACGCAGCGCCTGGGTGGCGAAGTGTTCAAAAGAACGGGTGGGGCAGAGAGTGGCGACTTTCACAGGGACCTTGAAAACCGATGATTCCGCCACTGTGGCGAATGCCGGTGTTTCATGTCCTTAAAGCAACATTAACTTTCATTTATGCCCCCTGGGTCAGGGGGTGAGAGCGCTTTCAGGCACACCAACGAGCGCGGTGATCCGGCGAACGTAGGCTTCGGTTTCAGCGAATGGTGGCACGCGCTGGCCGTACCGATCGACCGCTCCTTCCCCGGCGTTGTAGGCCGCGAGCATCAGCGCCAGGCGGCCGTCGTAACGGTCATGCAGCATGCGCAGATGACGCACGCCGGTGTCGATGTTGGTGCGCGGGTCCAGCAGGTCTGCCGCGCTGCGTACGCCGTAGCGGGCGGCCGTGGCCGGCATCAACTGCATCAGGCCCAGCGCCCCTTTCGGAGACCGGGCATCGGGCCGGTAGCGCGACTCCACATACATGAGCGCGGCCACCAGGGTCGGGTCCAGCTGATGGCGCTGGCTGGCCGATTGCACCAGCGGTGCCAGCGCTGCGGGGAGGGCGGCCAGCGCGGCTGCGGCGCTTCCATCCTCTGCGCCACGTTCGGGACCGCCCAGCGCCGCTGCCCATCCTGTTGCCGTTGAAGAACCCGATGTCCCCGGCGCTCGGATCACACGCCCCGAGAAGCCGACCCACGGAGGCGCCTGCTCCTCGGCGCCCGGTCGCAGGGGAGCCACTGCCACCTGCACCGTGGCGCAGTCCTGCACCAGATCGGGATGACGCAGGCGCGGGTCTTCCACCAGCAGATGGACGTCGCCATCGATCAGCGTGCAGCGGAATCGCGTCGAGGTCTCCTGAGCCAGGGCCACGGACAGCGACAAGGCCAGCATCGAGGCAAAGCACAGACGGGCGCCCCAATGGAGGCAGAGAACGAGCGAACGGTCGTTCATGGTGGTGAATGAAAACGGCGATGCGGCCACCGTAGTTCGCATGGACACGGGCAGGCCTGTCGCAAGCGAAGGTGAAGCCGCAGGTGCGAACGTTGGTGCGAACGTCGGTGCGGTGCGGCTTGCGAGCGGACCGTGACTTCGCTTGCCGCGCCTGCGCTTCGCCTGCGCCACTGGTCCCGACACAGCCCGTCCCTATCGTCCCGTTCACCCAGTCCTCTTCAGGAGCCAAGCATGTCCGCAGTGATCGCCCCCGTCGTGGCCGCCGTGGCCCAGACCGCCACCAGCGCCGTGACCGATGCCGCCACCAGCAAGCTGGAGACCCTGATGGGTCAGCGCATGTTCATGCAGTTCCAGCAGAACCAGCAGGCCATGAACAAGTCCATGTCCAAGATGACGGACCAGATCAAGGCCTCGATGCAGGACGACGAATAAGCCGCGCGGTTTCGTGATGCATCGTTCCCCTCGTTGTTCCCATCGCCGGCGGCAGTCGGTCACGGCCGCGCTGTGTGGCCTGTCCATGACCTGGGCCGGTGCCGCGCCGCAGGGGCCGGGAAGCGGCCCGTCCACGCCGCCGACCCCTTCTGTGCCCGCAGCGGCATCGGCGACATTGGTGCCATCCGCACGGTCGGTGACTCCCGCAGCCGGTCCCTCGACGGTACTGCCTGGCGCGGCACAAGCTCCCGCGGCAGCGGCTTCTTCGCCGTCCAACGCCGCCGGCAGGAAGCCCGCCGCCAAGGCCGTCAAATCGACACGCGCGCCGTCGCGGCAGTGGCGCAGTGCCCGCTTCATCTACAAGGCCGAAGGCAAGCGGGTCAACGAGGTGCTGTTGGACTTCGCCGCCAGCCAGGGCTTGCCGGCGGTGGTGGCCGAAGGCATTGACGGCACGGTGCAGGCCAGCTTCGACATGACGCCCGACCAGTTCCTGGAGTCGATGAACCGTGCCTACGGGGTCATCTGGTACCACGACGGCACGGCGCTGTATTTCTATCCCGCCAGCGCGGTGCAGAGCCGTCTGTTCCGCCTCAAGGGTTTCCGCCGTGAGCAGGTGACCGATCTGCTCGAGTCGCTGCAATTGGGCGACTCGCGGTTCCCGCTGCGCTTCAACGCGGCCGAGAGCACGCTGCTGGTTTACGGCCCGCCGCGCCATGTGGAGCTGATCGCGGCCGCGATCGAATCGCTGGATGTCGGAGCGATGGAGCGCAACCGCAAGGCCATCCGCGTGGTGCCCCTACGCTTTGCCTCCGCCGGCGACCGCGTGTTCGGACAGACCCGCATCCGCGGCGTGGCCTCCATCCTGACCTCGCTCTACAGCCCGGGCAATGCCGTCACCGGTCCGGAGTCCGAAGCCACCAGCCTGGTGGAGGTGCAGCCCGAGAAGCTGCGCGCCCTGCAAGGCGTGATGGGCCGGGACAACCGGCTGGCCGATGTGATGGCCCGCAAGCCCGGCCAGGTCACCGCCGGCCAGGCTTCCACGCCGGGAGCCGGCAGCAAGGGGCCGGGCACCCACCGCGGCCTGGAAAGCCCGGTCGATGACGACGCCCCGCCCGTCTTCCAGGCCGACGAGGGCACCAATGCCGTGATCATTCACGGCCGCCCCCAGCGCATGGACGAATATGTGGAGCTGATCCGCCGCCTGGACGTCCAGCCGGTGTTGGTCGAGCTGGAAGCCACCATCATCGACGTGAGCAGCGACAGCATCGACTCCCTGGGCATCGACTGGAGCGTGCGCGGCAGCAAGGGCAGCTTTGGCGTGGCCCAGCCCAATGGCGGCAGCAGCGGCACCTTCACGCTCAGCACCTTGTGGTCCAACGCAGGCCGCGAGTTGATGGCCCGCATCGATGCGCTCAGCGCGCGCGGCAAAGCGCGTGTGATTGCCAAGCCGAAGGTGCTGGGCGTGGCCAACCGTCCGGCAGTGATGCGCGAGAAACGCGTGGTCACGGTGAAGGTGGCCGGCAATCTCGAGGCCAACCTCTATCAGGTGGAGGCGGGCACGCTGCTGCAGGTCACGCCGCAGATCACGTCGGTGCCGGACAACGGCGGTGTGTCGCGCCGCATCAAGCTGTCGCTCTACATCGAGGACGGCAACTTCGAGACCGACCGGGTCGACAACGTGCCCATCGTCAAGCGCACGGAGATCATGACCGAAGCGCATGTGGGCGAGGGCGAAAGCCTGCTGATCGGTGGCATCACCACGACCAGCCAGTCCTCGCAGCGGGACGAGGTGCCGGTGCTGGGCCGCGTGCCGGTGCTCGGCGGCCTGTTCCGCCACACCAATGAACAGGCGGGGCAGACCGAGCGGCTGTTCCTCATCTCGCCGCGGGTCATTCGCGAGCCCTCGTTGGCGGCGGAGACGCCTGTCGGGCGCGCCGGGCCCCCTGGATCGACGGGCGCCGTCGGCTCGGCACGGACCGGCCTCGCCGGTGGCGCGACGACATCGTCTTCATCGTCGTCTCCATCGTTGTCTGCACCCGCGCTGCCACCAGCCTCCGCAGGCACCGGTCCTGCAGCGTCGATGCCGGGGTCCTTCCTGCAAGGCAGCGGCGGCTGAGACGGCCCGTCGCGCACGAACCTGATTCGCAAACCATGAAGCAGCTTCGCATCCTCACAGGCCAGCATGCCGGCGTGCAGCTACGGTTGACCCGTCAGCACTATCGCATCGCCAGCGATGACGAGGCCGACCTGCAGATCACCGACTGGACGCAGCCCCCGCTGCTCCTGATGTTCGAGGAAGAAGGTTCCGACGTGTCTCCCGCGCTCCATCTGATCGACGACCAAGGACAGCCCGCCGACCTGCTGGGCCGTCTGCAGGACTTCCTGCCGCGCCGGTTCGGGGATGTGGTGCTGTGCGCCGGACCGGATGCAGCCGCCTGGCCCAGCGATCTGACGCTGATGGATGCGCTGATGCGTCCTGCACGCCAGGACGGCGCGCTCCCGGGAGCAGCCACCGCCGCCGCCGGCGCTGCAGGCAGCAACAGCCGCAGCACCCACCGCCCCCGCTGGATGATCAGCGCGGTGGTGGCCGGTGCGGCGCTGCTGGCGGCGATGAGCGCCGTGCTCAGCACCCAGACGGCCGCATCACCCACCCCGCGCCCCGATCCCATGGAGCAGGTGGCCGGCGCCCTGCGCCAGGCCGGCGTGCAGGGCCTGGTGGTGCGCCGCGTGGACCAGCGCCTGGTGGTGGAGGGCCTGCTGGCCGGCAGCGCGGAAATGGCCCGCACCCGCGCCGCGCTCCAGCCCTTCGGCGAGCAGCAGCTGCTGCACCGTTATGCCTCCGCCGCCGACATCGTCCGCCAGATCGGTGATGCATTGAACCGGCCCGGCCTGCAGGTGGAGTACCGCGGGCAGGGCGTTTTTGCGGTGGTCGGCGAAAGCGCCGACCCCACCGGCCTGCGCGACGAGGTGCGCCGCATCAGCGCGGACATCGGCCCGCTGGTGCGCCGCATCGACGTGAGCGTCGAGCAGACCCTGCCGACGGCCCGCGTGCGCATGGGCGCCATGCTGGGCGGCGACGGCCTGCGCTACGTGCAGACGGCCGACGGCACCAAGCATTTGTCGCTGTGGACCCCACCGGAGGACGGCGCTGCCGTGCCGGGGGATCCGTCTTCTTCATCCCCCATCGGAGAACCGTGATGGACCAAGCCCTGGAGCAGACCGTGTTCGCGGACCTCGCGCACATCGAAAAGACCCTGACCGATGACCTCAGCGGCGAGCGCACGCGCGCCATGCTGAGCTACTTCGACCAGGTCACCCGCAGCACCGAAGCCCATCTGCAGTCCGCGCTGCCGGATGCGGAGCGTCAGCTGACCTCGCAGCTGATCGAAGGCTTCCGGGCCTCGCAGCGCATCGTGCGGCATGTGTGGGAAACCATCCACACCGCGTCGCTGCCCGCCTGACACCACCCTCAACGCGAGAGGAGCCGCCCTGATGAGCACCGATGCCATGCCGGCCGGGATCTCGCCCGCCGGGCCGGGATATCCGCTGATCTACCGCAACCTGATGGCCGTGGGCCTGCTGGGCGCCGTCTACCGCGCCAGGGAGGATGCCGCCACGGTGAGCGCCGCCGTGGAGCTCACGCTGGACGATCCCACGCCCTACCGCGTGTGCCGGGCGATTGCCCAGGGCATCGGCGGTGATGCGGAATATGCCGCCGCCACGCTGGGGGAGCATGTCAGCGAGCACCCGGAGGACGAAGGCGCCAAGGTGGCCCTGGCCACCGCCTTCCTCCTGGCCCGGGACGAGCGCTGGCGCGCCATCCTCGACGAAGTGCTGGCCACCAGCACCGACCAGAACGTCCGCCAGGCCGCCAATGGCGTGCTGGCGCATGCGGCGAGCCGTCAGCCGGAGCATCCGAACTGACGTGCCGCCTTCGAGTGTCGATGGGGTGAATGGTTCATCCCGTCATCTTCGGCGCCATCCGGCGCCCTTCAACCCCGGAAGTTGACTTCCGCAATCAAGGAGAGAGTCATGAGCAGTTCTGCAGCAGGTATCTCGGGTGGTGCATCCGCTGGCGCTTCCGCCACCATGGACCAGATGATGGGCCAAATGGAAGCCCAGAACATCCAGCAAATGAAGAACAACCTGCAGATGGGCCGCATGAGCCAGGAAGCAGCGATGTCCGAAGCGCTGGGCAAGAAGTTCAAGGCCGCAGGCGACAGCGTCAAGGGCCTGGTCTGATGACCCGGTAGACCCGTCGGCCCCCCGTGGGCCGATGGGTCGGGTCCCCGCCGTCCCATGTGCCCCGCAAGGAGATTCCCATGTCCTCAATGAACGCGGGCGCCGCGCTCGGTGCTTCCTCGTCGGCCGGTGCGTCCGCCACCTCGCAGGCTTTGATGGGCCAGTTGGCCACGCAAAGCAAGCAGGCCATGGCGAACAACCTGGCGATGGGACGCATGAGCCAGGAAGCGGCCCTGTCCGAAGCCCTCGGCAAGAAGTTCAAGGCGGCCGGAGACAGTGTCAAAGGCCTGGTTTGACACGCGCTGGGTGCACGGCAGGTCACCGTTTTCAATTTCAGTCGGAGCGAACACCATGAGCATGACGATTCAATCGCCGCTGAACATGGCCTTGCAGGGCATCCAGAGCCCCCTGGCCGGCCTTCAGCAGGCCTTGCAGGGCCTGCAACAAGGGCTCCAGGGCCTGCAGCAGCTGCTGCAACCCCTGGAGAACCTTCTCAAGAATCCGTTGGCCAGCGCCCTGAGCGGCGCGGGCCAGGGCGTGGCCCAGGCGCTGGGCGGCCTGGGCAATGCCGCCGGCTCGCCGCTGGGCGGGCTGGGCCAGGCCCTGGGCGGCCTGAGCCAAGGGCTGGGCGGCCTGAGCCAGGCGCTGGGCGGGCTGACCAATAGCCTCACGCAGGGCCTGAATCCCTTCGGCCAGGGCGGGCTGGGCGGGCCGCTCGCCCAGAACCTGCTGGGGGGCGCACTCGGGGGTGCACTCGGCGGCGCCAGTGGGGGTCTTGGCGGTGCCCTCGGCGGCGCGCTGGGCGGCCTCGCGCAAGGACTGAACGGTGTCAACCAGGCCATCGGCGGTCTGGGGCAGGCCGCGATGGGCGGCGCCAGCGGCGCCTTGATGGACTCGCTGGGCAAGGCCATCGAAGGCCTGGGCAGCGCGCTGGGCGCCGCGGGCGCGCTCGCCGGCACGCTCAACTACATGGGCACCAACGGCCAGGGCCCCATGACGCCGGACCGCGCCATTCAGGCGCTGGCCAAGGGCATGCAGGACTCGGGCATGAAGATGCTCAGCGGCAAGGACCTGGACGACGCGGCCAACGGCATCCGTCCCAAGGGCATGAAGCCGGAAGACTTCACGCCGGAATTCCAGGCTGCCTGCAAGTTCCTCAAGAGCGACGAAGGCAAGGCCACGCTGCGCAAGCTGGACACCGCCGATGCCGACAATGCCGGCCAGGGCCTCTTCAAGGGGCGCCCCGACGGCAACATCGGCCTGGGCGATGTGACCGCCGCCCTGCAGAAGACCGGCCTGAACGCCGGTCAGCGCGATGCGGTGTCCACCCTGCGCGAGAACTTCAATGCGCTGTCCAAGGACGGCAAGACCTTCGACCTGGACACCGTCCGCAACGTGGCCAACGGCATGAACATGCCGGACGGCAACCGCCCCAGCGGCGAGCTGATCCAGGCCTGCCAGAAGTTCCTGCAGGACACCGCGCTGCACCTCTCGGCGGACAACGCCCAGAAGGTCGGTGAAGGCAAGTTCGACCAGCAGGGCGACCAGAAGTTCAGCATGAAGGATCTGGACAAGACGCTGGCACGGGCCTGATCCCGGCCGTCCTCCAAGGCCCCCGGCGCTCATGCCGGGGGCCGGTTCCCACCCCTCGAGTCCCCCAACGAGCCCTGGAGCTTTCATGATCGATTCCTCGTTGCAACGCAAAGACTTTGTCTCCGGCCTGGTTGGCCTGGTCAGCCTGGCGGTGGACCGCGAACGGCTGGACGACGCCGAAGCGCTGCTGGGCGCCGTGCGCCAGCTGCGTCCCAAGGTGGCCCAGCTGGACTTCTTCGAAGCCTGGATCGCCATGAAGCGCGGCCACTGGACCGACGCCATGCGCACGCTGCGCGGCCTGGATGCCACTGCGCCGGAATGGGCGATGGCCAAGGCCTTCCTGGCCTACTGCCAGTTCGCCACCGGTGACGCCGCCTGGCGCGCCACGGCCGAGGAAGTGCTGCAGACCTCCACCCATGCCGAGGCGCTGGACATGGCGCGGACGCTGCTGAATCCGGAAGAGGCGCAGGCGCAGGACGAGTCGCAGCCCTCGGCGGACGACCGCAGCGTGGAGCCGGCCGTTGTGCCGCTCTCGATCGACCTGTCGCAGATGGCCTATATGCGGGCCTGAGGAGCAGCCATGACCGATCCCATCCAGGCGATTGCCGCGCAGGACATCCTGCGCCAGGCCGGCGGCACGACGCCGGACCTGCAGGCCCAGGCCCAGCGCTTCGAGCAACTGATGGCGCAGCAGCCCCAGGCCGACGCCGGCTCGCAGCGACCTGCAGCCGTGTCCGCCGCCGACTCCACCATGGGCCGCACGCTGCACACGCTGGATGACGCGTCCCGACAGGTGACGGCCGACATGCAGCGCTTTGTGGCCGACGCACCGACCATGGACCTGCAGACGCTGACCACGCGCTCGATGGAGCTCAACCTCCAGGTGGCGACCCAGGGCCTGCAGTTCACCGCCTGCACCTCGGTGGCGCAGAGCAGCAAGAACGGCCTGCAGACCCTGATGAAGAACCAGTGAGGAATGCCATGCGCGCCCTGTCCTGGATGATGGTGCTGCTGCTGATGGCCTTGCTGTCCGCCTGCAAGACCGACCTCTACACCAAACGCACCGAGGCGGAGGCCAACGACATGGTCGCGGCCTTGCTCCAGCGCGGGGTGGAGGCGGACAAGAAGACCGCCGACGGCGGAAAGACCTGGAATGTGTCGGTGGATGAAAAGGATGTCGTCAGCGCGCTGGACATCCTGCGGGCCAATGGCCTGCCCAACGACAAGTACGTGTCCCTGGGCGACATGTTCAAGAAGGAAGGCCTGATCTCCACGCCTACCGAGGAGCGGGTGCGCTTCATTCACGGGGTGTCGCAGGAGCTGTCCAGCACGCTGTCCAAGATCGACGGCGTGATCGTGGCCAAGGTGCACATCGTGCTGCCCAACAACGATCCGATGTCCACCACGGTGAAGCCGTCCAGCGCGTCGGTCTTTGTGAAGTACCGGCCCGAGATCGACGTGCCGCAGCTGGCGCCGTCCATCAAGAGCATGGTGGCCCGCAGTGTGGAGGGGCTGACCTACGACAACGTCACCGTGACCCTGGTGCCCGGTGCGATGCTGCCGGCGCAGGCGCGGCATGTGGCGGCGGAGAGCCCTTGGACCTGGGTCCTTGGTGGAGTCTTGCTGCTGGTGCTGGCGGCTGCGGGCGGGTTCGGCGTGGTGATGTGGAAGCGGCCCGCCTGGCTGCCGCCGGCATTGGCCCGCCGCCTCGGTGGAGCGGTTGCGACGGCGCTGGTGCCCACACCGGGCGGAGACTGAGCATGGCGGCTGTCCTGATGCCTGCCTGCGATGCCACCGTCGCGATGCCCAGCGGTGACACCATCCGCCGCCTGGCCCACTGGGCCGTGGCCTTCGACACCAAGCTCTGTCATCTGGTGGACGACCTCGACACTGAATGGCAGGCGCCCTTGTTGTCGCCCTGGTCCTTCATGCAAGCAATGCCGGCTGATCGGTCCGACGCCCTGTGGCCTCGCTTGTGGCGAAGCCGCCTCGGCCAGGAGGGCGTCTGGCCCAGGCTCGATCAATTCGAAGACCCGTGGTGGCGCCTGGGCCTGCTGCCAAGGCCTGAACTGCTGCACCGCCTGTGCGTGCTGGCGCTGGCCCGCCGCCCGGGCGTGCTGCGATGCTGCATCGACCGCAGTGTGCGTGTGCCGCTGCAGCGGGCGCTGGCGGATGCCTTTCCCGTGCTAAGCGCATTGAGCCTGCAAGGTCGGCCGGTGGATGCCGTGCAGGCCGGCTGGTCGCCGGTGGAGTGGGCCTGCGTGGGATTTCTCGATTGGGCCGACATGCTGGGACCCGATGCGCGGCTGGTCCAGACCCTGGTCCGCTGGTCGCTGCCACGGCAGATGCTGGATCGGCGGTCGCAAGCCGGTCCGGTGCCGGCAGAGCGGTCCTGCGATGCGGCCCGGCAGGCGCTGGTTGAGGCCGGCATGGAGTGGCCATGCTGATCTGGTGGCGCGGCCCGGGCGCAGCATCGGACCTCACCGGCGTGCCGCATGGCGTGCTGCGCCGCGAGCAGCTGGAAGCCCTGTGCGACCACACCACGCTGCTGCGCCAGGCGCAGGAGCAGGCGCAGGCGCTGCTGGCCCATGCGCACGAACAGGCCGAGGCGGTGCGGGCGCGGGCGCAGCAAGACGCTGAAGCGCTGTGGGCACAAGCCCAGTCCCGCATCGAGGCCGCCTGCGAGGAAGGACGCGCCGAGGGCGAACGGCAGGCCGCCGTCGCCTGGCATGAACGCCAGGCCGGTCATCTGGTGCAGCAGGCCGACGCGGTCCGCGGCCTGCATGAAAAACTCGCCGAGGTCGTCACCAGTGCCGTGGAACGCATCGTGCATAGCGGCGACCGTGCAGCCCTGTTCCAGCGGGCGATGCGCAGCGTGCAGTCGCTGTCCCGGTCGGCCACGGCCCTGACACTCAAGGTGCATCCCGATGATGCGCAAGCAGCCCGCGACGGCATCGACTCGGTCGCGGCGCTGCAGACGGCCGGCCTGAGCGTGGAGGTGGTCGCCGATCCGGCCCTGCCGGTGGGCAGCTGCGTGTTCGAGTCGGACCTGGGCGTGGTGGATGCCAGCCTGGACATCCAGCTCACCGCCCTGCGTCAGGCCATGTCCCGGGCGGTTCGCCGCGCCGTGGCGGAGGACTGAGGCATGAATGCGCCGGAGCGCCTGGGGGCCTTGCACCTGGAGGACCTGGGCCGGTGGATGGAACTGGAGCTGGCCGGCACCCAGACGCTTCAGCGCACCGGCAAGGTGACCGAAGTCATCGGCACGCTGGTGCGGGCCGGCGGGCTGAATGCGCAGGTCGGCGAGATGTGCCATCTCATCGATGCCAACGGCGCGCTGCTGCAGGTGGCGGAGGTCATCGGCTTTTCCCAGGGGCAGACGATTTTGTCGCCGTTCGGCTCCATCCTGGGCGTGGCGCCGGGGCGCACCCGGGTGGTGGGGCTGGGCGAGATCCAGCGCGTGCCCGTCGGTGATGCGCTGCTGGGACGGGTGGTGGACAGCCTCGGCCAGCCGGTCGATGGCGGCCCCGCGATCGTGTGCGACGAACACCGTCCGGTCTTTGCCATGCCGCCCAGCCCGATGTCGCGCGAGATGATCGAACATCCGCTGCCCACCGGCGTGAAGATCATCGACGGCATGATCACGCTGTGCGAAGGCCAGCGCATGGGCATCTTCGCCCCGGCCGGCGTCGGCAAGAGCACGCTGATGGGCATGCTGGCCCGCGGCACGCAATGCGACATCAGCGTCATTGCGCTGATCGGTGAACGGGGCCGGGAGGTGCGCGAGTTCATCGAGATCATCATGGGCCCGGAGGGCATGGCGCGATCGGTGGTGGTGTGCGCCACATCGGACCGGTCCTCCATCGAACGGGCCAAGGCGGCCCATGTGGCCACGGCCATCGCCGAATACTTCCGCGACCGGGGCCAGCGGGTGCTCCTGATGATGGATTCACTCACCCGCTTCGCACGGGCGCAGCGGGAGATCGGCCTGGCCGCCGGGGAATCGCCGGCGCGGCGCGGTTATCCGCCGTCCGTGTTCGCCGAGATTCCGCGCCTGCTGGAGCGCACCGGCATGGGCGCCACCGGCTCCATCACGGCGCTCTACACCGTGCTGGCCGAGGACGACAGCGGCAGCGACCCGATTGCCGAAGAGGTGCGCGGCATCCTGGACGGCCATTTGATCCTCTCCCGCAAGATCGCGGCCCGCAACCAATATCCGGCCATCGACGTGCTGGGCAGCCTCAGCCGGGTGATGTCGCAGGTGGTCAGCCGCGAGCATCAAGCGGCGAACGGCGGTCTGCGCAAGTTGATGGCCAAGTATGACGAGATGGAGCTGCTGATCCAGATGGGCGAATACAAGCCCGGCAGCGACGCGCTCGCCGACGAGGCGGTGCGCAAGCAGGCGGCCATTCGCGACTTCCTGAACCAGGCCACCAGCGACCTGCGGCCTTTTGACCAGACCATTGCCGAGCTGACGGCGCTGGTGAACGGTTGAGGGACGCACCATGGCCGCGCTGGACCTGCGATCACTCAAGACCCTGCTGTGGGCCAAACGCCGCCGGCTGGAGGCGCTGGAGGGCGATGTGAAGTCAGCCGCTGCGGGTGTCCAGGCGGCGGAGGAGGCATTGCAGGCAGCGGTGAGCCGTCATCAGGGCTGTGTGCAGGAGGTTCAGGGCTGCGAACGGGACATCGAGCAGATGGTGTCGTCCCCGCGGTTTGTGCCGCAGGACGCGGTCACGCTGCGTCATGTGCTGGACACGCTGCAAGGGCTGGCGGCTCAGGCAGCGCAAGCCGTGCAGACGGCCCAGGCACAACGCGTGCAGGCGCAGACGGTGCTGGATGCCGCTCGGCTGGCTTTGCAGCGGGCGCAGCAGCAGATCGAGCAACTGGAAGATCGCCGCAAGCGCAGGCTGGTCGAGATCGACCAAGCCGCCGAGGACACACAGGACGAAGAAAGCGAGGAAGCCGCCGTGGCCCGCAAGCTGGCTCAGACACGGGCGGAATCCGCGGCAGGGACGATGACAGGTGCGATGGCCCACCCCACGGCGGACGCTGAAGCTTCCTTGATGCGCTCGGACGCGCTGGCCTGCGCATGAACGAATTGTTCAACCACTTCGAAGGCGTGATCGGCGCCGGGACCTTGCTTCAGCAGGCGGTGATGCTGCTGGCCGTCTCGCTGCTGCGGGTCTATGCGGTGTTCCTGGTCTTGCCCGCCACCAGTGACCAGGCGCTGCAGGGCCCCGTGCGCAACGGGCTGTGCATCTGCCTGGCGCTGTTCATCGCCTGGGGCCAGCCGCTGAGCCTGGTGCAGGACCTGGACATGGTCCGCCTGGTGGCCACCCTGGCCAAGGAAGCCTTGATCGGGCTGGTGCTGGGTTTTGCGGCGTCCACTGTGTTCTGGGTGGCGGAAGGCGTGGGTGTGCTCATCGACAACCAGGCCGGCTACAACAACGTCCAGCAGACCAATCCGCTGAGCGGCGAGCAGAGCACGCCCATCGGCAACCTGCTGGCACAGCTGGCGATCAGCGGGTTTTATCTGCTGGGCGGCATGCTGATGTTGACGGGGCTGCTGTTCGACTCTTTCCACTGGTGGCCCATCGGCAGCCTGGGGCCGGCGTGGTCCACCATCCTGGAAGACTTCGTGAAGGCGCAAACGTCCCGGTATCTGGAGCTCATGATCAAGATCGCCGCGCCGGCGCTGCTGGTGCTGATGCTGGTGGACCTGGGCTTCGGCGTGCTGTCCAAGACGGCGGACAAGCTCGAACCCAACAACCTGGCGCAACCGGTCAAGGGCGCGGTGGCGATTGCAATGCTGTCGCTGCTGGTGGCGGTGTTCTTTGACCAGGTGCGGCCGGCGCTGTCGCTGCACACGCTGTCGCGGGAGATGGCGCAGTGGGCGCAACGGGCACAGGACGCGCAGCCCATGGACGGGGCAGCGGGGCGTGAGCGCCGGTCGACACCCCCAGCGCCCGCCTCGGCGCCCTCGGCCGCCGCTTCTTCGGGCGTTGGCGCATCGCGTGTGGATGTCGCTCCGCGTGATGGTGCCGTTCTGCGCGATGGTGCCGCTGTGCGTGATGGTGCCGCTCCGGACCCTCAGGGTGCCGCTGTTCGGACCGGTGAGCGCTGAACGCTCAGTGTCACAGCGCCCATCGCGGGCTCCATCAAGGCCCTGATCGCGGGGACTATCTCAGCGTCATCACGGTGTTGATCGCAGCGCAGATTGCGGCGTCCATCACGGCGCCGGGCAGAGCGTATAAGACAGCCCCCGTCTCAGGGTCCACCGGCCGAGCGTCAACGGCCCTGCGGGTAGATGGCCTGCCGGATCAGGCCCTCAGCCAGGTGTAGTCGCCCATCGACAGGCTCTCGAACATCTCGTCTTCCGCCTGCAGGATGTTCTCGCGCCAGTAGCGGCCATGCTCGACGTAATGGTTGATGGTGTCGGCCAGGTAGACCCCGTCGACGCCGTCGAACATCGGCACCCGCACCACCAGGAGCACGACGCCGGTATCAGCATCCAGGCCGAGCTGGGCCTGATCCTGGGCATAGAGGCTGAGGTTGGCCTCCAGCATCAACCGGTAGACCCGCAGGCTGCGGCCGGAGGTGACGCTGCCGAAGGCGAAGTTCAGGTAAAGCGCTTCAGGGTCGTTCTCGTAATGCCCCAGCAGCACTTCGAAGCCTTCGACTTCCAGCGCCTGTCTTGCCATGACCGCATCCGCGTCGGGCAGGCCGACTACTTCGCACAGATCGTGAATCAGGTGGTGGTACTGCTCAGGGGTCATGGCGACAGCTCCTTCTTGGCCGTGTGGACCTCCAGGGCGCGCTGCAGCAGCGCATTGACGGGATGGGGTGCGGTGGTGGGTGCTGGTGTTGTCGAGGCGGCGGAAGTGGCGGAAGTGGCCGAGGAGGGCGAGGAGGACGACGAAGCTGATGCCGCGCTCGCCGACCCTGGCCGGAACATCGCCCGGAAGGCGTCCAGCGGGAAGAGCAGGTTCGCATTGCGCTGGGCTTGCGTCACTGCAGGCGGACGACCGTTGGCCTGGCACCAGGTCAGACAGCTCGCACGGATGTCGGCCAGGGTGGGCGATGGCGAGTCCGGCCCGAGGTGGCGTCGCAGAGCGGCTTGGGCGGCCAGTCGCAATGCAGCGACGTTCACCGGAGGCGCCGCGCTGCCGCCCGGCTTCTCGACGGCTGAGGTGCTCCCGGCAGGGGAGTTCCAGGCGGATGCCGACGAAGGGGCCGATCTCGATGCCGATGCCGACACGGCCTTGGACGTCGAAGCATCCCCCCCATGAAAGTACACCGACGCATACGCGTTCAGGAGTGCCGCCATCGGCAGCGGAGACCCTTCACGCGGCGGTGATCGCAGCAGCGCTGCTTCCGGCATGCGGCTGCGTCGCAGCGCCGCACCTTCCTGAACCGGCGGCTGGCGGGCCGGCGGTGGCGGGGCCGGCGCTTCGGCCGGCGAGCGGGGGCCAGCGGGGTCGTGTCGCTGCGCAAGCGAAGACCGCTGCCCGGTCTGCGAGGCCGTTCCCTTCACGCCACCTCCGAGGGCGCCGTCCATGCCGCCCATCAGCCCCATGCCACCGGCACCGCCAACCGCCTGCGCCCACGGGTCATCGGCCAGGCTGCGCGGATGCTCGTCCTCATGATGCGCCCCCGCAGCCGCCGTGGACGCCGGCCTGGGCCGGGCCCGCGGTGCCGGCCCGGTGTTGCGCTTGGCCGGCAACTGCGCCCGCGGTGCATGGCGATAGGCCACGCCCTTGTGCATGCCGCCGGCATATCCCCCATGGCTGTGCCGATGCCGATGGGTCTCTGAGCCGGTGGCCTGCTGGGCCTGCTGCGCTTCGGCAGACTGACGTGCGCGGTCGAGCTTCATCGCTGGAAGATGGCGGTGAACAGGTTCTCGCTGAACTTCATCAGGGTGGAGCCGGCCCACGGCGCGGTGACCACCACCACGCCGGTGACGGCCAGCAGCTTGATGCCCTGCGAAATGCTGGAATCCTGCAAGGAGGTGATCGCCTGGAAGAACGACACCAGCAGCCCGATCACCGCCGACACCACCACCGCCGGCAGCGACAGCACCACACACATCAGCAGCGCCTCGGACGTCAGCTGCACCACCACGTCATAGTTCATTCACGTTCTCCTTCGAGCCGCACGGCAGGCACACCCGATCACCGGTAGGTCAGCACCAGCCCGTGGACCAGCCGGGACCAGCCGTCCAGCGTGACGAACAGCAGCAGCTTGAACGGAATGGCCACGTTGCTGGGCGTGACCTGCGACAGGCCCATGGCCAGCAGCACGTTGGCGATCACGATGTCGATCACGATGAAGGCCAGATACAGCAGGAAGCCGATGCGAAAGGCCGCCGTCAGCTCGCTCAGCAAGAAGGCCGGCGCCAGCACGATCAGGTCGTCCTTCTTCAGCGCGGCGGCCTGCTCCCCCGGCCAGATGAGGCTGGCCGAGCGCAAGAAGAACTGCTTCTCGCGCTCCTCGGCATGCTTGTCCAGAAAACGGCGGAAGGGCTCGCGGGCGGCGTCGGCGGCCTGCATCATGGTTTGCGTGCTGCTGCCGGCGCTGCCGGCCTGGAAGCCCTTGCCGGCGTCGATGAAGACCGGCGCCATGATGTAGCAGGAGATGATGATGGCCACGCCGTTGAGCACCATGTTGGGCGGCACCTGCTGCACGCCGATGGCGTTGCGCAGCAGCCCCAGCACGATGGCGATCTTGGTGTAGGACGTGACGACCATGGCGGCAAACGGCAGCGCCGCCAGCGCCAGCAGCACCAGGAAGAGGGCAACCGGATCAGCGTGCTGCAGCGGCGTCATGGGCGAACTCGAGCCGGGTGATGCGCACGCCAAGCTGGTCGCCAATGGCGATCAACTGGCCCGAGCCCAGGGTGCGGCCCTGGCAGACCAGCCGGACCTGGGCCTGCGCCAGGGGAACGGCCAGTTCCACCGCATAACCGGGTTGCATGCTGGCCAGCTCCGCCAGGCTGACCCGGGCGGTGTCCAGCTCGAACGCCACCGGCAGTTCCAGCGTGTCCAGCGACCCCACCACCGGCGGCGCCTCCAGGCCGTGGACGCCGTCGCCCGGCAGGGAAGGCGCCGGGTCGTCGGCGAGGATGGGCGCTTCGGCAAGGTGCACGGTGAACTCCTGAAGGTCGATGAAAAGGCGGGCCTGCAGCACCCGTCCGATGCCGCAGCGCAGCAGCGGCGCGGTGGTGTCGGCCAGCACGGCGTCCCCGGGCTGCAGCGAGCGCAGGATGGAGAGCGGCAGCGAGCGGGTGAACAGCCGCAACACCGGGCGCAGGGGCCATGCGGCCAAAGGCGACAGGTCGGCGCCCACTGGCGCCAGCAGGGCGCTCAGCCGGTCGAGCACGGCGGGATCGGCGTCCAGCAGCGCCACCGGCATGCCGCCGCCCTGGAGGCAGGGCAGTCGGCCGGGCCAGGGCACATCGGGCAGCGCCTCCGGCGCGATGCTGATGACGCGCAGCGGGCCGAGCGCGGGCGCTAGAGCCTGAGCCCAGTCGTCCAGCAAGTGCGTGACGATGGCGCAGGCCTGATCCTGCGGCTGGTGGGCCAGGGCCAGTTGCAGGGCGGGACTGTCCGATGGGTCCAGGCCAAGCCGGAACTGCCCGCTGTCGGTGTCCACCGTCAGCGCCCAGACGGGAGCGGGCTGCCGCAACGCCACGCCCAGGCTCGCCTGCGACAACGTGGCTCGCAGCCAGGCAGCGAAGCGCGCGTCCTGGGTGATGCGCAGCAGCGCAGCCTGGCCGGGCGTGAGGCGGGGCAGATGCCCGGCGAGCGAGCCCGCCGTGGGCACATCCGGCCTTGCAACGCTGGAGGGCAGTGAGGTCATGTGAGTTCGATGTCGATATGCCGGTCGCCCGGCAGGTCGCGGCTCAGCAGGCGGTGCAGCTGCGACTGGTGCGCCGAAATTAGGGCGTAGGACTGCGTCGACTGCGTACTGAAGCGAAGCAGCAGGTGATGGCGCGAAAACGTCATGCGAAGCTCGGTGTGGGGCAGGGCGGCGCTGTCGATCGGCACCTGGACGGTCCAGCTGTGGAAGTTCGGGTCGCTGCCGGTGCACAGCGTCAGCACGGTGTCCGCCAGGCCATGGGCCCAGTCGCCGGAAAGCTCCGCGGGAGGGGCCGGCGCGCCGACGGGCAGCATCGACAGCGGAGGGATCGCGATGGCCTGCGCAGCGAGGTCCGGGCCGGAAGCCGGGGTTGCAGCCCTGGAGGCCGCGGTGTCAGCTGCCTCAACGGTGGGAAGCGCATCCTCGTCGCCATCGAGATCAGCCTCGCCGGGCAGTCTCTTGCGCGGCTGCGGCGAAGCGACAGAGCGAGTGGCCGTTGTGCCGGGCTGCGCGTTGCCGCTCACCGACATCGCGTTGTCGGCGAAGCGCCTGGATGGCACAGACAGCGCATCGGATCGGGCGCCTTGCGAGGGGCCGGGGGCAGCGGTCGCCATGGCGCCAGGGGCGCCGCTATCGCCGCTGTGACTGCCGTAACCGCGGTGAACGCTGTGAACGCTCTGGCTGCTTGTGCACGCGATCCCGCCTCCGCCGCCTGCTGCGTTGCGCCCATCGCTCGCTGCGCCGATTCCCTCATCAGGAATCGCCTCCGCAGCTCCCGCGTTCCCCGTCGAACGCCTCGCGCCAGCGAGGGCCCGCCGGAAGCGCTCCTCATGACGGGGGTCCACCGGACGCGGCGCCGTGGCCGCAGCAGTCGGTTCTCCGACCACCAGGCGCCGGATGCGCCGGATCTCCTCGTCCGTCATCACCGCCACCGGATCACATCACCACCCGGCCCAGGGGCCGCAATTCCACCTGGTGGCCCAGCTCCTGGTAGGAGTAGACCCGCAGGCTCTCCAGCCGCGTCTCGATGATCTTCTTCACATAGCGCCGAATGTCCATCGAGGTCACCACCGCCACGCCGGCTTCCGGGGACCCGCCCGCAATCTGCATCACCTTCTCGGTAATGGCGGCGGCGCTTTCCGGCGCCATGGCCAGGTAGTTGCCGGTGGGCGTCGGCTTGATGCATTGGCGGATGGCCTGCTCCACGGCCGCGTCCAGCAGGATGGCCGAGACGTAGGGCTTGCCGGCACCGGCTTCAAAGGCCAGGTAGCGGCCCAGGTCCCCGCGCACGTACTCGGTGAGCAGCAGCATGTCCTTTTCCTTCGGGCCCCAGGTGATCAGGCTCTCGAAGATGCTGCGCACATTGCGGATGGGCACCTGCTCCTCCAGCAGGCGTCGCATCACCTCGGCAATGCGCTGCACCGGCAGGATCTTCTGCACCTCGGCCACCAGGCCCGGGTAATCGGCCGTGGCCTTGTCCACGATCCACTGGATCTCCTGCACGCCCATGAACTGGTGAGCATTGCGGCGCAGCAGCAGCATGACCTGGCGGGCCATGACCTGCTCGATGTCCAGGCACTTGCCGCGCTCGGCTTCCGGAATGTCCGGCGCACTCATCCATCGGGATTCCGACTGTTCCAGCACGGCGCCGTGGACCTGCGCCCGCGCGGCCCAGGGCTCGCTGCTGAGCGACGGCGGCACCAGCAGCATCCGGCCTGGCAGCGCCACATGCCGCACCGGCACGTCGTTGATCAGCACCTCGAAACGCAGCGTGTCCAGGGCCGCGTCCACCCACATGCACACGCCGGGGAAGGGCACGCCCAGCATCGACTGCAGCTGCACCCGCTCCCGCTCCATCGCCTGGTCCAGCTGATGAGGCATGAGCAGGGCCGCCAGCCCGGGAGACATGCGCACCGCCAGCGGCCGGGAGAAATGCGGCGCTTCCTGCATGATGGATGGCGCATCCCCCTTGGCCCCCTCGCGCTGCAGGGCCGCGATGGGCGCGGACAGACTCTGGGCCTCGCCGGACTTGCGCTGGCGGGACAGGTAACGTCCCGCCGCCGCCAACCCCGCGCCCAGCATCAGGAACTGCACCGCCGGAAAACCCGGCACGGCGGCAAACGCCACCGTCAGGCCGGCGGCCAGGTACATGGCCCGCACATTGGCCGTCATCTGCGCCACGATTTCCTGACCCAGCGACCGCGGCTTCTTCTGATGCTCATCCGCCACCCGCGTGATCAGCACCCCGGCGGCGACGCAGATGAACAGCGACGGAATCTGCGACACCATCGCATCGCCGATGGACAGCACGGCGAACCGGTTGGCCGCCTCGCCCGCCGTCATGCCGTGGTACATGATGCCCACCACGATCCCGGCCAGGATGTTGACCAGCGTGATGATCAGCCCGGCAATCGCATCGCCCTTCACGAACTTCATCGCGCCGTCCATGCCGCCGTGCATCTGGCTCTCCATGCCCAGCAGCGCGCGCTTGCGGCGCGCCTCGTCGCCGGTGAGCAGGCCAGCCCGCAGGTCGGCATCGATGCTCATCTGCTTGCCCGGCATGGCATCCAGCGTGAAGCGGGCCCCAACCTCCGCCACCCGTTCCGAGCCCTTGGAGATCACGATGAACTGCACCACCGTGATGATGATGAACACCACGATGCCCACCACCAGGTTGCCACCCACCACCAGCTCGCCGAAGCTCTCGATCAGGTGGCCCGCATCCGCATGCAGCAGGATGGACTTGGTGGACGCGATGTTCAGGGACAGCCGGAACAGCGTGGTGAACAGCAGCAGCGACGGAAAGGACGACAGCGCCACCGCGTTCGGAATGAACAGCGAGGTCATCAGCAGCAGCACGCTGATGGCCAGGTTCACGGCCAGCAGGCTGTCGATGGCCACGGTGGGCAGCGGCAGGATCATCAGGCCCACGATGGCCACGACCAGCAGGCTCATGGCCAGGTCGTTGCCCAGGGTGCTCTTGTCGCTCAGGGCGTTGCTCATGCTTGATCTCCGCGGGGCGCAGGGCTGTTGGGTCGGGCGGTGCCGGCGGCGTCCAGCATGGCCACCCAGCGCAGCACCGTGGCCACGCCTTCGAACAGGGCTTCCGGCACGGTGTCGTCCACCGGCACCTTGAACAGCGCGCGGGCCAGGGGCGGGTCGCCGACGATGGGCACGCCCGCGGCTTCCGCAATCCGCCGGATCTCCATGGCCTGGTCATCGGCACCCTTGGCCACGATCACCGGCAGCGGGGTTTCACCGGGGCGGTAGCGCAGGGCCACCGCGTAGTGGGTGGGGTTGGTCACCACCACCGTGGCCTGCGGCACTGTGCGGGCGGGGTTGCCGTTGGCGATCTCATGGGCCAGTCGCTTGCGCTGGCCCTTGAGCATCGGGTCGCCTTCCATTTCCTTGTATTCGCGCTTGACCTCGTCCTTGTCCATGCGCTGGTCGCGGATGAACAGCCAGCGCTGCAGGGCAAAATCGATCGGGCCAATGACGATCAGCGTGATGGTGCTCGCCACCAGCAGCTTGAGCAGCGCGCTCCAGCCGATGGCCGCCACGCCCATGGGCGTCTGCGTGGCCGCGCCCACCATCAGCGGCACCAGACCCACCGTGATGAAGGCCACCACGCAGGCGACGAAGATCGCCTTGAACACGGTCTTGACCAGTTCGATGATGGAGCGCAGCGAGATCAGCTTCTTCAGGCCGGCGCCCGGATTGACCTTGTCGAAATTGGGCGTGATGGGCTCGAAGCTGATGTTGAAGCCGACCTGCGCGAAGGAGGCGACGAAGCCGGTGACGATGGCCGCCGCCACGAACGGCAGCACGATCCACAGGCCTTCGATGGCCATGTCGTAGGCAATGACCAGCACGTCGGTGTCGCTGCGCACGCCGATCGCAGCGCCGCTGGCCAGCGCAAACAGCCGCTCCAGATGCGCCAGTGCGGTCGACGTGGCCGCCGTGAGGCAGACCGTCATCACCAGCAGCGCGGCGGCGGCATTGATGTCCTGGCTCTTGGGCGACTGGCCCTTCTTCTTGGCGTCATCCAGCTTCTTCTGGCTGGGCTGTTCGGTCTTCTCGGCCATGGGTCACGGCCCGCTTGCACGCACCTGCGCAAGATCTGGCGCGGCGGGATCGTCCCGCAGCGCTGGGTGCTGCAACGTCGGGTCCTGCCGCCGCTGATCCTGTAGCGGCTGGTCCTGCAGCGGCTGGTCCGGCAGTGTCATGCCCAGCATCAGCAGGTCGCGGCGCTTGCCGAAGGCCATGATGGCGCCCGGCAGTCGTCCCCATGACTGGAAACCCAGGTGCCGCAGCACGCCCAGGCTTGGCGCGTTGTCGCTCCACACCGTGGCCAGCAAGCGGTCGACGTGCCAGGCCGGCGCCTGCCGGATGAGGTGCCGCACCAGCTGCGTGCCGACGCCGTGGCCGCGCCACCGCGGCGCGACGTAGTAGGCAAACTCGAACAGCGAGGACAGGCCCGGCCGCTCATGCATGCCCAGGGAACCCATCCATCCGGCAATCTCGCCGTCGATCCTGGCCACCAGCATCGGGCGTCCATACACCTGATGGACCAGGATGATGCGCCGGGCCATGGGCACGCTCATCGGCCCGAGGTAGTTGGCCTCCGGCTGTGCGTCCATGTCCTTGACCCGGGCCATCTCGGCGGCCAGCCAGCGCGCCCCTTCCTCCGGCGTCACTCCGGCGGGCTGGTAGGGCTGGGTCCGCAGCGAGGCGTTGTAGATGGCGGCCACGGCCCAGGCGTCCTCGGTCGTGGCCGGTCGCAGATCGGCGCGGCAGCGCTTGGGCAGCAGGGACAGATCGACCGGGGACAGCACAGCGGACACGGCAGCTCCTTGGGTTCACGTCCACTGTGGCGGGGGCGGTGAAGGCGGCCGGGCTGCAGGGCGAAGCGCTGTGCACGAATGCGAAACGGGGCGGCACGGCGGAGGTACGTCGGGGCCAAGGCCGCATCGGGCGTCTCTCGATCCCCCTTGGATCGTTCCCCATGCCAGTTGAGGATTGTTGAGGATTTCATTGAGAAGACATGAGGCCATCGCGGCGGACCTCTGCCTAGCATTTCGGCACGATGCGCTGTGGCGGTGCATCGAGCATCCAATGAAGCAGGGAGTTCATATGCTGTTGATGACATTGGGCCGGTTGACGCTGTCCGAGGCGGATGCCGATGTGGCGGATGCGGTGTCACGGGGAGAGGTCCACGAAGCCTTGCGGCTGGGGCTGGCGCGCATGGAGCGCGGCGCTGGCGTGGAAGGCCGGGATCTGGCGGCGCTGGGCCAGGTGATGATCCAGGCGCTGCTGGCCGCAGGCCGCGAGGAACAGGCCGAGGAGCTGATGCAGCGCCAGCTGCGCCATTACGAGACCTTGCCGCGGGCACGCATGCGGCAGCTGTCGTCGCTGGATCGTGGGCAGCTGTTCCTGCACATGAACAAGCCCGGACGTGCGGCGGAGAGTTTCAATGTGGTGGCGGATGCGGACGACGCACCGGTGCTGCCGCGTGTGCTGGCCCTGGCCGGCCTGGCCAAGGCGATGGAGTCCATGGGCGAGCATCGGCGTGCTGCGCGGACTTTGGCCTTCGCGGAACAACTGGCCCAGGCGCCGGAGGTGCCGCCCGCCTGCCTGGTGCTGCTCACGGCGATCGGTCTGGAGCAGCAGGTCTGCCGCGCGCTGCGGCACTACGACGACGTCACGAACGTCAATGCCGCGGCAACGCCAGCGCTGAGAACGTCGCTGCAGTCCGTCCAGCAGGACCTCCATGCGGTGCCGGCTGCAGCAGCCAGGGTGCGTTTCCTGCTGGCCCTGATGCAGCCGGCCGCGGCCGTCGAGGCCCGCACAACCGCCAGCGTGGAAGCCTTGTTCGACGGCGTGCGCTGGTACAAGGACCGTCGCCTCGCGCCGCTGGAGGAGCGGGCCCGCGTGGAAGCGGCGCTGGCCCTGCTGGACCGCGGCCTGGCCGGATCGGCCTGCGACATCCTCGGACCGCTGGCGGTGGACGACGCCCGTCAGCTGCATCACCGGCATGCCATTGAGCTGCGCTACTGCGCGTCGCGGCTGCACGTGATGAACGGCCGGCATTCGGATGCCTTGCGCTGTTATCGGCAGCATGCGCAGCTCTCCCTGGCGCGGCTTCGCTTTGAGTTGACGCGAGTGCCGTATTCACGCTTCCTGGAGCAGCAGGAGCGCGCCGAGCAGGCCGACGCCGACCAGCTGCGGCTGCCGCCGCGCTACCGGCGGGCTTACCAGTTCATGCTGGACCATCTGCATGACCGGACGCTGTCGGTGCGGCGGATCGCTGCGGAGATCGATGTCACCGAACGGGCCCTGCAGATGGCCTTCCGAAGCCATCTGGGCCTGACACCGGCCGAGCTGCTGCGCAAGCTGCGCATGGCCTGCATCCGCACCGAGCTTCAGCAGATGGCGGGACGCGACAGCGTGCTGGCCGTGGCCACCCGCTGGGGCATGGGCAACCGGTCCACCCTGGCGCACAACTACCGGCAGCAGTTTGGGGAAGCGCCCAGTGCCACCGCGTCCCCGCTGGGCAGTCATGAGCGGGCGTCGCTGGCGATGTCGGTGGCGATGGCGACAGGCGCCTCGTCACTGGAGGGCGGGATGCGGGCGGGACCGCCGTCGCTGGGTATTCAGCCCCCGCTGGCCGTGCACCCTGCTCAGGGGATCGAGCCTCCGCGCGACGCGCAGGCGGCGATGGAGGTGCCGACCCTGGCCGATGCCACCGCGATGCCGCTGGGCGTGGTGCGTGGGGGGCCTGCAGAGGCGGGCCGCCGCGAGGTGGTCACCGGCGGGGACTGAGGAGCGGCGCATGAGCACGGACGCGGGCAGAGTGCCGCCACGGTGGACGCCAGCAGCGTCCAGTGCGCCGGGTCCGGCGGGTGCGACGCCGTCGGGGCTGTCGGCGTCGGGCGCGTCGCCCGGGGCGGCGCGGGCTGCGATGGGGACGGGCGCGGGCAGGGCCGCTGGTGCGTCGCTTGCAGGCGCGCCGTCGGCGGGTGCAAGCCTTGGCGCGGATGAGCTCCGCGGCACCGCTCCAGGTGCGGAGGGAGGCGCTCGACGCCGGGATGACGTCGGTGCGAGGCGCGGTGCTTCGGCGCATCGTCTGATGGGCGCGGTGGTGCGCCGTCTGCTTGAGGATGCGGACGAGGAACGCGTGGAGGAGGGCACTGGGTCGGTTGTGGAGGGCGGCACGGCTTCCGCCCCCGCGGGGGGATCTGATCGCAACGACCGGTTGGACGTGCGGCGGTCGGTGGTGCCCGGACGACCGCGGCGGTCCGGCTTGGCAGCGACACGCACCGTCAGCAGGCAGGGCCACGGCGGGCAGAAAGAGGCTGGTGATGGCCCGGACAGCACGGCCGGGCGGACGGTCTCGACCGCTGCTGGGGGAGAGGCAGGCGTGTGGGCGACCCCGTCTCGCACGGCCGGTGAGGTGGTCGCTACTGCGCCCGTTGCCGCGCCGCAGACGCGCATTACCCCGGTCGGACCGCGGGACCGGCTGGCACCGGATCGTGCGGTGGCGCCGGAGCGGGTGGGGCGGTCGTCCGGCATGGCGAAGTTGAGTTGGGGCGCCATGCTGGCTGCGGTGGTGGCCTTGGTCGTGGTGCTGCTGATCGGCGGTTTCGACGCGCCCGGCACGGAAGGCGCTGCGCCTGCGAGCGATCGCCAGGGACGCACGACGGAGCCCGCGCAAGAACAGTGACGTAGCGCGGCGCGGTCGCGGTCAATGCCGCCTTCAGCAGTCCGGCCCGCAAGTCCGCTTGATGACAGTCCTGCCCGTTCGTCGCCCTAGGCGGTGCCGAGCCTTCGTCTGACCGGTGATGGCTTCGGGTTTGGTGGGCTGGCAGTCTGCGGGTCGTCCCAGAGTGCATCGGCACCACCGCAGCTCAGGGAGCCAAGATGAGCGTGTTTTCCCGGCGCAATGATCCGCAGCCCAATGCCGGCCAGTATCCGATGCAGAACCTGCCCGCTGATGCAGCCCAGTCGGCAGCCCAGTCGTCGGCCAGTGGCGCGCCAGGCGCGCCAGGCACGCCCACGTCAACACCCGCGCACCCCACACCTTCTGTGCTGCCCACCACCACTGCGGCGACGGGGGGCCTGAGTGGACGCAGCAATACCAGCGGCGCGCCCTCGCGACCGCAGCCCCGTGCGGGCGTGCCGCGCGGCCCCCAGGGTCAGGGCCTCTCAACCACTGGCACGCCAGCATCGACGGGATCCTCCAGTCCCCCGCACGCGTTGGCCGCGAACGCTTCGGCGGCGCAGTCGACGGCCAGCGTCGCCACCGCCCAGCCCCTGCCTGCACCCACGATCACGACACAGGCCGCTCGCACCCAGGCCCACGAGGCGCATCGTGAAGTGCCTCTTCGGATGGATCGGCAGGCGGGTGCGCAGGCGGCGCTCGCGAGCGCGCAGTCTGCGACCCAAGCGCTAACGGAGCGCCAGACCAAAGCGACAGCCAGTGCAGACACCGAGGCGGCGACCCGCCAAGCCACGCTCCATCAGGCCGAACAGAAGCTGCAGGCGGCCAGTGCGGCACTGCCTCCATTGCGGCAGGTGGTGGCTGATCATCAACAGGCGTTGGACGACAACAAGGCACAGGCGACTTCACTGACCCAGGAGCACGCACGGCTCAGCCAAGCGCCTGCGCTCGCCCAGGCGCGGTCAGATGTGGCGGCGGCGCAGGCGCGGCTCGATGCGCTCAAAAAGGGCGAGAACCCTCAAGGCGCTGGTGCGTCTGGGAGCGGAACCGCGGCGGCGTCGCACACCCCTTCCGCTGCGACCGCGCAGACCGCGTCCGCTGCAACGGCGCAGAACCCTTCGGCTGCGGCATCGCAGAACCGCTCAGCCGCGCCGGCGCGGACCCCGACTGCCGCGAGCGCGCAGACCCCGACTGCCGCGACGCACCAGAACCCTTCCAGCGCCCCCGCCCAGAATCCCCAGCAACAGCTCGCACAAGCCGAGGCCGACCTGAAGCATTGCCAGGACACGCTGCAACCTCTGGAGGCCGCGTTGAAGCGGGTAGAGACCGCGCTGGCCCAGAACACCCAGGATCGCAGCGACATCAAGAAACGTCTCGCCACAGCGCAAGACCGCGTCACTGCTGGCGAGCGTGACCTCACGCAGGCGCAGTCCCACCGGGACGCGGCGGAGGCGGCCGTCCAGCAACTGCAGACGGCGCGCGCGGACCTCGCTCGGGTGGTGAATCTGCAGACGACACACATCGAATCTCACGAAAGGGACGCGACCACCGCCGCCACCGCTGCAGCCACGGTGACGCAGCTTCACCGCGACCTGTCGGCTGCCTCGGTGCGAGTGGCCGATGCAGCCACCCTGGCGCATCAGGACCACCAGCGCTATCAGGCGCAGCTCCCACGGGCCCGACAGGCCGAAGAGCAGCTGGCGGCCGCACAGGCGCTGCTGGCACCTTCGGGCCGGTTGAGGACCGAGGTGCAGCGCTGCCAGCGCGATCTCGACGCGGCGCGTGCTGCGAGCAGTCAAGGCGAACAAAGCGCGCAAATCGGGCCAGGCGGACAGAGCGGCCCAGGCGGACAAAGCGGGCAAATCGGGCAAATCGGGCAGGGCGTCCAACGCGCAGAGCAGGCACTGACCGCCGCGCAGGCCGCCGTGCGCAGCCAGGAGCGGGAAGTCAGCCGGTTGAGCCAGGACGCCCAGCGAGCCCAGGGGCAACTGTCCACGCTTCGAGCGGCCGCCGAGTCCAGCCAGCAGGCCCTGGCCGCCGCCGAGCAGGCCCGCGCCGACCTGGTCGGACGAGCCGACGACGCTGACCGCACGGCTCAGGCCAGCGCGCAGGCCCGAGACCGTTTGCAACCCGCGGCGGACGCGGCACGTGATGCGATCGGCCATGCCGTCACCGGGCTTTGCGATGCCCTCAGCGCCGCTGCCACTGCCACGCCTGCCACGCCCACCGCGCCCACCACCCCGCAGACTGGCAACGCCAATACACCCAGTCGCACGGCGCGTGCCAAGAACGCTGTTGAGCGCACCACGCAATCGCTGGGCAACCGCATCGGCCCGCTCAAGGTGGACGGGACCCTGGGGCCATTCAGCGCGTCCAGCAGCACCAATGCCACCACGGGCTTTCGCGACGGCCTACCGCCGGTGAAAACCGTGACCACGGCCACGGACGCCGGCGCCCTGCGGTCGGTGGATCGCAAAGCCAAGACGGCGGCGGTGAGCACGGCGGCCCTGCTGGCCGGCGGTCCCGTCGGCAAACCCTCGGCCGCGCAAACGCCGCCGGCCTTCGGCAATGCAGTGGCCTTCAGCGAAGAGATCGGCCGCATGTTCGGCCTCGCGGACGCAGGGACTGCGGCCCACCCCGTGGCCACGCGCCTGGCTGATGCGCTGCTGTCCCATCCCAACCCCGATCCGGTGGGCCGGCCCGATGGCCATCCGCTGCGTCATGAGCAGGCCTTGTTGATCGCCACCGTCCTGCGCTCGGTCACCGACGATCCGGCCACGGCAGCCCATCTCTACAACCGGCTCTGGAGCGACCCGGCCCCGCAACTGGGCGGCGTGCAGCGTCGCAGCGCGCAGCCCTCGCCGCTGCAGGGTCTGTCGGATGTCAGCCCGCCCCATGACGCCGCCATGCAGGCCCGGGTGAATGAAGCGCGGCGCGCACTGGCGGCCACCAGCAGCGGCATGGAGGCGCTGCTGCAGCTGCAGGGCCTGTCGCTGCCGCCCAAGGACGACGCCCATCGCCGTCACGCCGAACAGGCGGTGGAGATGTACAAGCTGGGCCTGCGCGCCGAGACGGAGGTGATCCGGCAGCTCAGCACCCCGCGCCGGGGCGGGCACGCCCCGATCACCGTGGGCCTGCCGCAGGGCAGCGATGAGATCCACGCCGCACTTCAGTCGCGCACCGACTTCGCGGCGCTGTCGGATGCGGCGCGTCTGGGCCGCGGCAACCGCTCCCGCACCGATCGGGAAGATCCGGCCACGCTGGCGACCCAGGCCTTCCTGTATGCCCGCGCCAATCTCGAGCGCGCGCCGGGCGCCCCCGATGCCGCCCAGCATGCGGACTGCAAGCCCGCTTACGTCGCCCTGCGCAACGGCTTCACCGAAAGCGGCCAGGACAGCGACTTCCACAAGATGGCCAAACGGCTGCACAAGTTCGTCAAGTACATCGACCTGGCCTGCGCGACACCGGTCGCCGACCCGGGGTTCATCGACCAGCTCAAGCATCCCGGGACTGCCCTGCGTCGCAAGCGCGGCAAGGACAAGACGCCGCTCAAGACCCTGATGCAGGCTGGACCGCTGGGGTCCAACATCGGCACTGTGCCGGGCGAGCACGCCACCCGCCTGCGCAGTGCGCTGGACCGCAGCAAGACGGCCCTGACGTCGAGCCTGACGCAGCCGGCCACGCCGTTGACGCCGGAGCAGCGCACCGCCGGTCTGATGCGGCTGGCAGCCATGCAGCTGTGGGAGGCGCAAGTGCCGGAAAAACCGGGGCCCTTGCTGGATCTGTCCCAGGGCATCCGGTTGACGCCCGAGGCCGTGCTTGAGAAGGCCCATGCGCTGAACCAGAGCTTGTTCGGCCAGAACGGCGCCACGCCGCCTGCGCTGCACGACGCCACGCTCCGCCGTGAAACCCAGGTGCATCGGGACGGGCCGCTGCTGCCCAAGACCTTGCAGCAGTGGCTGGCGGAGATGCCTGCTGCGCAACCCGCAGCCACCTCCACGCCATCGGCCCCCAGCGCAGCCACAAGCGCCCCCAGTGCCACCACAGCCACCACAGCCACCACAGCCACCACCGCCACCACCGCCACCACCGCCACCACACCCACCACACCCACCACACCCACCACACCCACCACACCCACCACCACCGACCCGCTCGCCGATCTGAAGAAGGACGTCGAGATCCTCCGCGGCAAGGCGGCCATCGACGACACACTCAGCGCCTTGCAGGACCAGTTCGACAAGGCGGATGTGGCGGGCCGCCGCGAGATCCTTCGCCAGGTGATGATCTCCGTGGTGGCGGGCGGCGACATGACCGACTACAGCGACGGCCGCAAGAACGGCATCGGCGGCAGCTTTGGTTATCTGTCGGCGCAGGTCAAAGGCCTGGGCGGACTGACCACCGGCATCACGCCCGTGGGTGAATTCAACCTGGATCACGCCCGGACCGCGGTGCTCAAGGCAGGCGTGGCCTCCAACACCGGCGTGATCTTCCTGGGCAGCGAGACCAAGGTGACCGAGATGATCGGCGTGGGCGTGCGCGCCGGTGCGCAGGCGGGCGTGGTCAACATGAGCGCGCAGGCCATGGCCCGCCTGGGCGGCGCCCACCTGTTCACCAAAGGGCTGATGATCCGCACCAACAAGCAGGGCGAGGAGCACAAGGACCTGGACCCGGCGCTGACCCAGACCATGAGCGCGTCCAACTGGAAGCGCATGAGCGAGCTGGTGGTGAACTCGGTCTTCGACCTCGCCGGCGAACCCGCGCGCGGCGCCGCCGCCACCCGCCCGAAGAATGGGGGCGAGATGTGGTCCCGCATGGTGGGCAAGGTCGGCGATTTCCGGGACATCTCCTTTGGCTGGAACACCGGGCAGTCCCACCAGGCCACCGCTTCGCTGGGGGTGGACGGCAACGTCGGCGTGAAGGCCGGACCCGTCGGGCGCTTCTCGGCGGCGGGGGGCGTGGGCGTGCGCACCACGCTGTTCAACCGCAGCAAGGCCCATGAGCGCTCCGGCGCGACGCAGACCTCACAGGCCGCCAGCAGCAGCCGCACCTCGCTGGGCGCCGCGCTGAGCGCAGGGTTCTCCCATCCGGCCATTTCAAAACAGGGGCAGCCGGACGTGGCTGTCTTTGCCCGGCACAAGGTGGGGGTGGAAACGGAGCTGGTGATCCAGGCGCAGAACGGCGCCGTGCGCATCACCACGATGGATGGCAAGGTGCAGCCCGGCATCTCCTACAAGCACCGCGAGTTCGCCGTCGAGGACGATTTCATGAAGATGGTGAATTCGCAGCGGTCGCACTGGGAGCCACGCCTGGGCACGCGGCGTGAGGACGGGACCTTGGCCGGCGGCCGCGAAGCCCTGGACGGATTCCTGCAGCAGGTGGCGAACCTGCCGCCGGGCAACAGCCGCATGTTCATTGAACGCAAGTGCCTCACCCAGGAAGCCGCCGACACCCTGACCGCCTGCATGCACCGGCTCGATGCCCTGGAGCGTCAGGCCGGCAACACACCGGCCAAGGCCGATCAGATCCAGGCCTTGCGCCAGCAGATCGCTGCACAGGTGGCGGACGAGTCGTCGTGGCAGCCCTTCCGCCTGTTCGTGAACCAGACCCAGCAACGCTCGCGCGAAAGCGGCTTCGGCGGAGAACACCGCGCCAGCGGGGCCAGCCCGGAAGACAAGAAGGCCGGGCCCAGCGGCTTTGCCGAACGTTTTCTGGGGGGCGGCCGCGTGACGCTGGGGGGCAAGATCAACACCGCCCACGGAGGTCGCGACCTGATCACGCTGGATGCCATGCCGCTGCGTGAGTGAGGGTGGGCGCGGACAAAACTGCAGACTCGCTGTCGCATCTGCTGGCGCACGGCCTGGCTGCGCGAGTGCGCCCGCCAGGACAAGGCTGTGGGTGCGCGCCTGCGAAGGGATCGCCCCCGGCCGGTCCGGCGCGTCAGTGCGTCAGTGATCGTCCGCCAGCGCCGTCTCAAAGGCCAGCCGCGGCCCCGGTGCCTCGGCCGGCACACAGCTCGGTCGCCGGGCATCCCGCTCGACCAGTAGCCGCCGTGGTCGCGGCGGTACCGCACGCCGGACCTGGAAGATCTCCGCCAAATTGGCGTTCGGCCGCAGCAGCGGTCGAAGGCAGGCGGCCGGCCCCGTCAGCAGCGGCGTCACGCCGGGCCCGTGCCCGGCCACGGTGGAATCGCCATGCACGATCACGCCGATGGTCACGCGGCTCTCCCGGAAAATCGGACCCCGCCGCACATCCGCGCCAATGATGGCCACCATGTCCCCAAACCTCAGACTGGTCAGCTTCCACCGCTCGCGGCTGGGACGGTCCGCCAGCTGGATGTCGTAGTCGCCGCGCCAGGCGGTGTTCTTCCCCAGGCCCGATCCCATCAGCCGGGCCGGCACCAGATGCGTCACCGGCACATGCAGCCGACCGTCCTGCTCCAGCACGCCCCAGCGTCCCAGCAGGGCCGGGTCACAGTTCAGCACCTCGATCTTGGGGTATTGCAGCAGCCTCAGCCCCAGCCCGTGCGAGCGGATGCCGATGCGGTCGCCGATGGCCAGCTTCTCCAGCACCGGTGTGGGGAAGTCGACCATCACATGGTTCACGCCGCCATGCTTGCCGGTGACCAGCCCCCGCTGGCCGCGGCAGCGGCCGCTCAGCACCTCGGCGACATTGCCGACGCAGGCATAGGTCATCAGCGCCGTGTTGGGGCCGTCGCGCGGCCCCACGATCTCCCGGCTGTTGTTGTGCAGCGAGACGCCGGGCTCGATGTGGTCGCCCGCCAGGCCCACGCACAGGTCGCCAATGCGCCGGTTGAGCACGATGCCGCCGGTGCCGGGCAACACCCGCGGCACCCCGTCGTGTCCGATGCGATAGGGCGCCGTGCCCGCAACCGGATGGGCGATCTGCCCCTGGACCGACACGATCACCAGGTCCTCCCGGTTCAGCCGGGGGCCGCCCGGTCGGTCGGGCGCCAGGCGCTGGGGGGATGTCCGAAGCGGTGTCATTGGGGCCCGCGGTGGGTCGCTCCACATCATGCTTCTCCGGTTGCCTAGAGCAGGTACCACCACACCTGGGCGTGCTGCCAGGGGTCGGGCGGGTTGGGGTCGTCGTCGAGGTCGGTCTCCGATTCGCAGTCGTCTGCAGAAGAGGTGTCTTCAGTCGGTGCTTCTTCGGCCTGTGCGTGTGCAATCGGTGCGTGTGCAAGCGTTGCGTCTGGCGCCGGCTCCCCCAGACCCGCCACCACATGCATCACGGCCAAGGGAGGCAATTGCTGAGCCAGCGTCGCCAGGCCGGCACGGGCCAAGGCCTCGCGAAGCAGCAGGCGTTCCGTGACGAAGAGGGTTTCGGGGGCCTCATCCGACGCGGCGGGTCTCTTCCCCTGGCTGCCGACGCCCCTGACGCGAAACCCCAGCTGCCGCGCCAGCGCCACCAGGGCAGGTTCGCGACCCCGAGCCGCAGCGCACAGCACCAGCGCGCCCTCCAGCACGGCCGACAGACTCATTGCATCCAACGCCGCCCGGCGCCAGTCGATGCCCTGCCACGGCGATCGCAGGGCCAGCCCGCGGTGCTCCGCCCGCAGCTCCAGGCTCCGCTGCATCAGCTCGAACTGGTCGAACAGGCTGAGGTCCTCCACGTCCCGCAGCTGCGACTCGGCGATGCGGTCCCCCACCCATCGCAGCACCCAGGCGCTTTCATCGGTCCGCTCCCGCAGCTGGATCCAGCGGGTGAGGGCAGTGGGGCTGATGGCCGCGGTGGCGTCGTCCTGGCTCTTGTCGTGCTTCTCGTCCCGGGTCTCATCCGCCATGCGGTTCTGGGCCTGGCCGGCGGCGTCGCGGGACCGCGCCTGCGCGGGTGCTGGCAGGGGGGCCTGCCGGGCGTCGCCGCTCGACACGGCGCGAAGACGCACGGGGTACTGGCGCAGCGCTCGCAGATCCGCCAGGTCGATCGGACCTGACCCGCCCAGGCTCGGTACCCGGCCCGTCAGCAGCTCGCTGTTGTCCAGCGCTTCCCAGAAGCTGCGGGTCAGCCAGGGTTCCACCACCGCCACCAGCCGCAGGGCCAGCGTCGGTCCCTGCGCATGGGTCAGCAGCAGCGATGGCTCCAGCACACAGGGCAGCCGCCGCTGGTCCACATGCACCGACACATCTGCGCGCCGCATGGGTCACCTCCTGGAGGACACTGTGGGTTGCGGGGGCATCGGTGAGCCAGGCAGACGCCGCGCGGCTCAGGCGGCCTGTGGCACGCCCAGCACGCTTTGCAGCGCAGGCGTCACGCCCGGGAAGCCGCGGCCTTCCGGCGTCATCCGGTACGCCGCGATCCAGGCCTCCGCATGCGCGCCCATCGGCCGCACCACGTTCTGGAACAGGATCGGATCCACCGCCGTCTTGAAGTCGTTGTCCGCCACGAACTGCAGCACACGCCGACCGCTCTCCGCCATCTTCGCCCGCTGCGAGGGCTCGGCCACGCCGCCCAGGTAGCGGTTGGAGACGATCTCCACCACGTCCCACTTGGTGTTGGCGTCAAAGGCCTTCTTGATGTCGGGCGCGTCCAGCAGCTTGAGCACCTGGATCAGGTAGTGGCCGGTTTCCATGGCCAGCGCGAAGATGTTGCCGTAGGTGGAGCGGTCCAGTGCGTAGCGCAGGTCCAGGCCGATGCGCTGGATGGTGCCGACGCTGCCGAAGGGCCGCTGGTCGATCAATTGGCCGCCGCGGATGACCTCGCCGATCAGCAGGTCGCGGAAGTACTGCCCCACCGCCACCATGAAACCCACGATCTGCCGGTGGAAGTTGCGGTTCACCACCGCGCCGGCCGGCGGTTGGGCGGAGCCGTAGTTGAAGGCGCGCCGGTAGGCGATCATGCGGTCGTTGCGGGTGTAGCGCAGGGGCTTCCACTTCTCCAGCAGATAGAGCCCGCGGGCACCGGGGCCACGCTGGATGCGCATCTTGCCCAGGCGGAACAGCCGCAGCAGCGTCTCCACCACCTCGAAGATCTTCATCCGCTCGTGCTGGTAGATGAAGTAGAGCTCGGCCGCCGCATGCAGCTGGCTGGGCACCACCGCATCGTCGAAGTCCGGGGTGACGTAGGGGTAGGCGATTTTGTCGAAGCCGACATTGCCCTGCGGGCCCATGCCCAGCAGGTCGAAGAAGCCGCTGTCACTGTCGCCGGCGGACTTGCCCAGCAGCTCGCTGAAGCGCTGCTCGAACTGGCTGGAGATCGCGCCGCGCTGTTCGGGTGGCAGGCCGGCCACCTGCTCCTGCAGGAAGGTTTCCCACAGCCGCTGAATGGTTTCGGTAGTCTGGAAGCTCATCTTGCACTCCTGATGGGGCCGGTTTGGGGGCGTTGTGCTGGAGGGATGTCCCGGTAGGGGGTGGAGGGGCGCGGCGTCAGTCCGCCAGGCCCATGGTGGAGCCGTTGTCTTCTTCGGCATCCGGTTCGTGGAAGACCAGCGTGACGTCGTATTCAAAGGCGATCAGCTGGCCCAGCCGTTCGCGTCGGTCTTCGGGCAGCAGGGCCGGCGTGCCCACCGCCAGCGGGTCGCCCAGCGCCATGAAGCGATCCAGCCAGTCGCCGCCGCCGTCGTCCAGGTGCTTGAGCAGCTCGCCGGTGCGACCGCTGATTTCCTCTTTGCGCCATTTCTCCATGGCCCGGTTCAGGGCACCGTTCCTGGTGGTCCCGTCCAGCAGCAGATGGCGAAGCCGGTCCACCGAGGCGAGCACGACCAGGCCGTTTTCGTCCGGGGTGGCGGCCTCGCTGGGGCCGGGGTCGTCCTCATCATCCTCGTCGTCATCGTCGTCGTCCGCGGCCAGCTCGTTGAGCGCGGTGGCGCAGTCGTGGAGCGCGGTGGCCAGCGGCCCCTGGTCGCCCAGCACCAGGTTCATGTTCGCGGCGGATTCCGCCACGCTGACTGCCCGGCCACTGCGCGAATCGCTCAGCAGCGCGGCCAGCGTCTGGGTCAGCAGGCTGAGCTGGCTCGACAGCGTCTGCTGTGGGTCGTCGCCGACCAGGCGCCGCGTCAGGGTCTGGAGGCTGCCGGTGGTGGCGTCGCGTTCCACCGCGGCCTCCTGGATCAGCGTGCTGCGCGGAAGGGTGAGGACACGGTCCCGCCACAGGTCGAAGGTGGTGGGCTGCAAGGGGGTCAACCGGATGCTGGGCATGACGAAGCTCCTGGAGAAAGGGGTGGGGACGCGGGTGGGGTGTTGCGCCGCCTCAAGGCTTGAGCGCAATGACCTCCAGCGATTCCTCGAAGTGCGGCGGGATGCGCAGCGGTGTCGGCGAGCTGTCGAACGGGATCTCGCTGGGCAGGTGCTCGGTCGCGGCGGACAGGAAGCCGATCGCCCGGTCGACCATCAGGCTCAGGCAGCCACTGGCCTCGCTGGGCAGGGACGGGTTGTTGAAGACACGCTCCACCGGCACATACCCGGTCGTCATCTGGCTCACCACCGAGCGCCATTCCTGGTCGGTCTGCTTGATGAGCGCCAGCTCCTCCTTGAGGATGCGGCCAAAGCTGTAGCCCGAACCGGCACCGGCCGTCCAGTCCTCCGTGCCCCGGACCCAGTGGTTGAAGCGCTCCTGGGTGTTGCCGTCGCCCCACCATGCGCCTTGCAGGTAGATGCCGGAAGGCCGCGGACGCAGCAGGCCGCGAAGGTTGTCCAGCAGGTCGGTGATCGTCTGCGGACGGCCCGTGTTGCGGGGCACGTACTCGTTCAGATAGTCCGGGCGGGCCAGGGTGGCCGCGGTGGACGTGGGCTTCCAGGGCCAGTTCTGGGTGGCCCGCAGGTCGAGCGATCCCAGGCCCGGCATGGCATAGGTGACCGCCGGGGGCAGGACCGGCGTGGACTCCGGCAGCACCGCATCCAGCAGCAGGCTGTAGGCGGCGGCGCGGGCCTCGGGCACGCCGAAGTCCTCGGTGTCGCTGCCCACGCAGTAGTAGTCGATGGCGCGATCCAGCGAGAACACCAGGCTGTCCAGCACCGTCTGGGTGAGCACGCGGTTCTCGTCGCAGGCGCACTGGGTCAGGTTGTCCAGCACCCGAGCCAGGGCCCCGCGAAGGTTCACCAGCTCCATCAGTCGCAGTTCCGCCTTGCTGATGGTGGCGGAACCGTAGAGGCCGTAGTTCAGCACCGTGGGACGCGCCACTCGCAGCAGGCGGAAGCCGCCGGCCTGCGCGAAGCCGCCCAGGAACAGCATCATGGCCTCGTGCAGGGCCGCCAGCTCGGGTGAGCTGCGGGCCACCGGTTGCAGCGTGATCTGCACGAAGCGGTAGAGACGGTTGATCGGGGCCCAGGCCGATGCGCCGATGGAACGCAGACCGTAGGGCGTGCCACCACTGGCCAGTTGCACCAGCTGGTCCAGGGTCCGGCTCATTTCCGATTCGCTCATCAGCGACCGCAGGTCACCCTGGCCATTGGCTTCGAACTGCTGGCTGAGCGTGCGGTAGGCGCGAATGCCGCGCGGCCACTGGCCGGGCTGGGACGCCATGCCGCCGGACCCGTCCACCAGGCGCAGGGCGTTGAGTACCGCATCGCGCCGGGCCTGCAGCTCGGCATAGGACACCTGCAGCAGGAAGCGACCGCCGGAGAAGCCGATGTTGGCCATCGACTCGCCCATCAGCACCAGCAGCACGGCGCTGACCTCGTCCAGGCTCATGGCCAGGGAACGGAAGTCGCGGTTCAGCTCCGGCTCCAGCGCGCCGACGAGCCGGGACAGCCGGGCGTATTCCCCGAGCTGGCGCCGCATGGCGAAGGCGGTGTCGCGGCGCTGCGGATCCAGCCCCAGCCGCGCGCTGGCCACGCCTTCCTCGATGGAGCGCTGGATGATGGTCTGCCAGCCCTCCAGCTCGGGACGGATGTCCTTGCTGTAGGTGGAGCGCAGCAACTGCGTCAGGTCGGCGTCCACATCGCTGCGGGCCTGGTCCAGGTCGATGTCGCTGGCCGTCTGCGTCTGCACGCCGACCGGCCGCACGATGGGCGTCTGCAGGAAGGGCAGGCCGCGAGATTCACCTTCGATGGCCTGGGCACGCGGGCTGGCCTGGTAACGGTCGGCCAGGGCGCGGGCGATCTGCTCCGGGTCACTCGGGTCCCCCACCTTCAGCTCCCGCCGCAGCAGGTTGTCAATGCTCTGGCTGGCGGCCTTGGGATCGGGGGAGGGCGTGAGGAAGGTAGACATGGTTCACCTCGGGGTCGGGATCGTTGTGCAGAGGTCAGGCGGCCAGCGCCCGGACGGAGGAGGACAAAGAGGAGGAGGGCATGGCAGGCCTGGCGGAGCCTGTGGATCCGGGCGGCGGCAGGCGTCCGGCTCGTGCAGGGCCGTGAGCCTGGGCGGCTGCCTGGGCGCTTTCGCGGCCCAGCGCGATCAGCTCGCGGGTCACCCGCTGGGCCAGCTCGGTCGGGCGCACCCGTCCGCTCTCCAGCGCATAGTGGGCGGCGCTGACGACAAAGCGAGGCGGCAGGCCGGTGCTGCGGCCTTCCCGCAGCGCGGCGGCTCCGTCGCGGATGGCTTCTTCGTCGTCGCGCCGGAACGGAATGACGTCCACCAGCGCTCGCTGGGCCAGGTTGCGACGCGTCTGGAAGGCGATTTCATCGACCACCTCGGGCACCAGGCGCGGCACGCTCTGCACCAGCGCAGGCGGGATGCGGTTGGGGCCGCTGCGCTGGTAGAGCGTCTGCCACACGCGCAGCAGCCGGGTGCCGTCGCGGGTGAAGCCCAGGCGCCGCATCATCTCGGCCAGCAGATAGACCCGCAGATAGGCGGTGGGATGGGCGCCACCGGGCCGGTAGGTCATGGTGCGCGGCGCGGGATGGGCCAGGAAGTCCGCCATGCCCCAGGCGGCTGCCGGTCCGCCCAGCAGGATGGCCGCCAGGTCGGCGAAGATCTCCTTGTGCCAGCGGCCGTACACGGTGGCCAGGAACGGGTCACGCAACTGGCCGATGACGCGGCGCACCACCGCCTGCCGGTTCTCCTGCCAGATGCCCAGGTCCGCGTGCAGGTTGTGCGCCACCTCATGGAGGAAGACGCTCTGCCAGGGCTGGTCCCGGTCCCAGGGGATGCGGATCAGCGGAAAGGGATTGGCTTCGCCCAGCAGCCTCGACAGGGCCACGCCGCGCCGCATCGTGGCGGGGGAGTAGCCGTGTTCCATGTAGCAGACCGGCTTGAGCAGCGGCCCATCGAAGATGCGCGGGGCGGCTTCGCGCACGGCCACGTAGCAGTCCTGCGCAATCGCGTCGTGGGCGCTCAGGGCCGGGCCGAAGCTGGTGCCGCGCTGGGCGAACACTTCGTAGAACATGCCGAAGAGCCGCCGGGCCCGGTCCAGTTCCCGCTCCACCAGCGCCATGTCGATCAGCGTGCGCTGCACCGGCTGGTCCCGCCAGTGATGACGCAGTTGGGCGAAGCGGGTGCGGATGCGCTGCTCCACCTTGTGCAGCCGCTGATTGGCCACCTGGAAATGCTCCGGCGACGGCGCATAGGGCAGGTCCTGCGGACGCAGGCCGACAAAGGCGTTGTCGATGCGGGCCAGCCGACTCATGCGGGCGGCAAGGCCTGCCATCTTGGTCTGGAGGAAGCGGCGGGTGTCCATGATGGCGTCCGGGGGCGCGGGTGACGGCGGGCGGCGGCTGGCGGCTTCAGCGACCAATCGAGATGGTCACCGGGCCCCGCAGGATGCGGATGCGCCGTCCGCGGCAGGCCGCGCAGACATGGCCCATGCCGTGGTGTGCCACGCCCTGGCGCGCAGCCGGCAGCCGGGCAGCGCCCGGGCGGGCCACCACGGCGGCGGCGCGGCGGGCCACGGGCGCCACGGTGCGGGCGACCACGCGGGCCGCCTGGCCCTGGGGCGTGGCGCGACGGGCGGTGGGCACCAGTGGCCGGGCCAGGCGACGCACCGCTTGCGGACGACGGGCCACGGCCTGGGTGGCGCGGCGCACCACCGTCACGGCCTGGCGGGCCGGCAGGCGGCGTTGCTGCACCACGCGCCGGGTGGCCCGCACGGTGCGGGCCACGGCACGTGCGGCCGTCGGTCCCTGGCGGCGAACGGCGGTCCTCACCGCATTGCTCACCGCACGCACAGCCGCACGGCGCACCGGGCGCGCTGCTCGGGCGATGCCCGGCAGCGCACGGCGGATCACCATGCCGGCGAGCACCGGCGCGGCGGCGTCGATGCCGTCCTCGTCCAGCCCATCGACCAGTTCATCGAAGGCCTCGAATTCATCGGCACCATCGGCCAGCAGCCGACCCGCGATGTTGGCGATGCGGCCGATGGCCTGCGCCTGCGGGATGGGGATCATGCTGGCGATGGGCCCCACCACGCGGGCCACCTGGCCCACGCCCTGTCCAACGCGGCGGGCGACGTTCACGGCGCCGCGGGCCAGTCGGCTCAGGCGGCGGAAGAACTCGTCACCGTCGTCGGCATCCATCGCATCGGCCACTGCGTCTTCCATGGCGTCGGCGTCGTCGAAGCTGGCGGCGGGGCTGTCGAAGTCGTCGCCGTCGAAGTCGTCGAAGCCGTCGTCTTCGTCGAATTCGTCGGAGGCTTCAAAACCGTCGCCTTCGTCGTATTCATCGAAGCCGTCGCCTCCGCCGCCACCCAGCAGGCGGCCGGCGATGCCGCCCAGGCCTCCCAGCAGACGGCCGATGAATTCGTCGTCGCCTTCATCGGCGCCGTCGGACTCGAAGCCGTCTTCGTCGTAGCCGTCGTACTCGTCAAAGCCGTCCATTGCGCTGCGCGCGGGTCCTTCGGCAGCGTCTGCCATCAGGTCTTCCATCAGGTCGGTTTCAAAGCGGTCCATGGTGAGGCTCCAGGAAATGAGGGGAACAGAGGGCGGGCGGGCGATTGCGGCGGCGCCTCACCGGGGCGAGATGGTCACGGTGACCGGGCCATCGATCTTGAAACTGCGCTGGCCCACCACCGCTCGCGAGCGATGGCCCCGGCCCAGGTTGGCCGGGCGGCTGAGCGGCGGCTGCACGCTGGCAGGCCGGCTGCGGCGGGTGGGGGGCAGGGCCGCCGGCTGCGTGGCGACGCGGCGCGCCGTGCGGGGCAGGGCGCGGCGGATGCGCTGCGTGGCCTGCTGGGGCGTCGGGGACGTGCGGGCTGCCGTGCGGCCGGCGGCATGGGTCAGGCGGGGCAGTTGACGGATGGCGCGCGGGTCGCGGCTGCGCATCAGCTCGCGGGCTGCGGCCGCGACGCCGCGCACCAGGGCACGGCGGCCCGCCTGGCCGAGATGGGAAAGGTTCTGGAAGCCCAGGCCCCGGGCAGCCGCGCGGGCGGCCATGGCCACCATGCCGGGCAGGGCTTCGTCGACGCCGTCCTCGTAGAGCTCGGCCATCGCATCGAAATCATCGAATTCGTCGCCGCCGCCGCCAATGAGCTGGCTGAGCTGCGCCAGCAGCGCCTGGCCGCTGTCCGCCGCCTGGCCCAGGCCCTGCACGGTGTTGCCGAAGCCGGCAGCAGCGCGGCCGACACCGCCGGCCACCCCGCTGGCGCGCCGTCCGATCTGCGCGGCCGTGCGGGCACCGCGGCTGACGGTGTCGAGGCCAGACGCCAGACCCGGGGCACCCAGCAGTCGCGCCAGGCGGGCGGCCGCACTGGCCGCCGGGGAGATCCGGCCCGCCACACGGCCGGCCTGGCCGGCGATCTGGCCCACACGGTTGGCGCCACGAGCCACCCGGCCCGCGGTGCGGGCAATGCCCTGCACGCCGCCGGCGCGCCGCATCAGCATGCCGCCGACCCGGCCCAGGCCGCCCAGCAGCCGGCCGATGAACTCGTCTTCCTCGGCGGCATCCAGACCGTCAGCCACTTCCTCTTCAAAAGCGTTCCACAGGTCCATGTCGCCCCCGTCGCCGTCGGCGGCGTAGGCATCGGCACTGTAGGCATCTGCACTGAACGCGTCGCTCTGGAAGCCATCGGCGTCGAACCCGTCGGCGCTGAAGCCGTCGCTGCTATCGAAGCCGTCGCCGGCCTCGCCCATGGCGTCCATGCCGTCCTGGGCGAAACCGTCGGAGGCTTCAAAACCGTCGCCGAGGGCCTCGTCCTCGAAACCGTCGCCGTGCGACATGGCATCACCGCCGTCGGTGGCCAGGTCACCTTCAAGCGCCAGGTCCTCGGCGCTGTCGAAGGGGTTGAGCATCTTGAACCTCCTGCACAAGGCAATCGCGGTGGGGACCGCATGGGAGGCACTCTAGGCAGCGGCAGGCGCGCTCTCAATCCGCGACTTGGCGGGCGCCTGGGGGTGGGCGCACGATGGAGGAGGGGTCTTGGAGCGCGTGCGCAGGAGGAAGTGGGTTGGCGGAGGTGCGTTGGCACGTCCTCAAACAGGGGCCCTCGGTCGCGGGGGATCGACTTGGGGGCCCCCCAAACCTGAAGCTGTACGGCAGCGCGTGGCCGACCTCACAATCGCGCCCCTGATCCCCAGTAGGGAGCTTGCGCTCATGATGGATCTTGACCTCCCCGCCGCCTGCATCGGCGAACGCTCAACCGTCGAATTGCACGGGCGGCGATATGCGGTGTTGTGTGTGGACGGACAATCGCCCCTGCAGCAGACCCGGCCCGGCCAGGGACGAGCGCGTCACGTCTATCACGGGTCGGAGTTGGCGCACTTCCAGGTCGGGGAACACCGCTATGTGCTGGTGCCGGATGACGAAGTCCCGGACGCGAGTGGGGACACCGCCAGTGCGGACGGGACCGCTGCTGCGGCCGATCCTCGCAGCAGTGCAGTACCCGGAGCCGGTGAACTGCGCCGCCTGCTCACGCAGCGGGAGTTGCAGATCGTGCAGCTCATCTGCCTGGGCCTGCTGACCAAGCAGGTGGCGGACCGGCTGCATCTGAGCGAATTCACCGTGCGGTCTTATCTCAAGACCATCTACTGCAAGCTGGGCGTGCGGTCTCGCGGGGCGATGGTGTTTGCGTATGCAAGTGCGTTTGGCGTGGCGCCGCCGGCCGCGTTGGTGTCGGACCCATGAGCCGCGGCGCCACGGCGACACGGCGACACGGCGACGCGGTGCACGGGGCAAGGCGCACGGGGCACGGGGCACGGGGCGAAGGGAGCTGGGCACCGGGACGCAGGTCATGCGGCTCACACGGGCGCTAAGAGGCCCACGGGCGCCAGGGTCGTCGGGCGAGTCAGCACGATCAGCGCCGCGCCTTCGCTTCGAGCACGAAGTAGGCCCCTGCGGCGACCACCAGGGGAATCAGGTAGTACAAAGCTCGATAAGCGATCAACGCGGCCAGCACGGTGGAGGCCCCGAGCGAGGGTCCGAGCAGCGCGACAAACACCGCTTCCAGCACGCCCAGTCCTGCCGGCACATGGGCCACCACACCCGCGACGGCGGCCACCAGCAGCACGGCCAGCGTGTGCCCGTACGGCACCGCCTCGCGCAGCAGCACGTGGACGATGAGGCCGATGGTCAGCCAGTTGGCTGCCGACACCAGCAATTGCAGCCCCGCCAGCCGCAGGGAGGGGAGCACGATCTCATGGCCGCGGATCAGGTATTCGCGTCGCGGCGCCCAGGTGCACAGGGCCAGGTAGCCCGCCGCCAGCAGCCACATCAGACCGCCCAGCCCCTGCAGCGCCGCCTTGCTGACGGGCCACTGCGGTGGCGGCTCCAGCCATCCCCCGAGGAACAGCCCGCCGGCCAGCACCCCGTACCCCAGCCAGTTGGTGCTCAGGCTCAGGGCCAGCACCTGCGTCGGGACGGGTTGGCGAAGGCCTTCACGGGCGTATAGCCGCAATCGGATCGCAAAGGCGCCGACGAGCGAACCCAGGTTGAGATTGAAGGCGTAGCTGATGAAGGTGATCAGCATCACGCGCCGCACAGGCAGCGCATGGCCCGTCCAGCGTTTGCCCACGAGGTCGTAGGTGCTGTAGATGAGATGGCTCACCACGCACAGCAGCGCCGCCAGCAGCAAGGTGGCCGGCGGCACCTGCGACAGGGCAGTCATCACCTGCGCCCAGTCGACCGACCGCGCCGCCCACACCAGCAGGGCGAGCACCGCCACGGCGAAGAACGCGCCCAGCCAGCGCCCCCACGCGGGGCGTCGCGCAGCGGTCACTCCGCCGGCTCGCGGCTCAGCCGCTTCAAGCCTTGTTGCCATTGCCACGCCTGCGCGGAGGGATGCTCGGACGCGCTCACCACCACCGGCGTTTCGGCCGCCGGCAGGATGGCCTGCTGCTGCGCCGGCAGCCGGGCCAGCCAGCGCGGGAAGTGGCGCATGATGTGGAAGACCACCGCGCCCACGCCCAGTCGCCACCACCATCGGTTGGCCGCCGTCTGTCCGCGCTCGAGCTTGACGCAGGCGTCCTTCATCAGGCCCGAGAGGTTGTCGCGCAGGGCGGTGTTGAAGGCGTCGTCCTGGATGATCAGGTTGGCCTCGAGGTTCAGCGACAGGCTCAAGGGATCGAGGTTGCTGCTGCCGACGGTGGCCCAGACATCGTCCACCAGCGCCACCTTGCTGTGCATGGGACGCTCGCAATATTCGTAGATGTGCACGCCCGATCGCATGAGCAGGTCGTACACCATGTGCGCGGCCCAGCGCGCGGCGGGAATGTCGGGCTGGCCCTGCAGGATCAGGTTGACCTTGACGCCGCGTTGCGCCGCCCGCTGCATGCTCTTGAGCAGCCGGTAGCCGGGAAAGAAATAGGCATTGGCAATGATCACCTCATGCCGGGCGGCATGCAGCGCCAGGCGGTACATGCGCTCGATGTCGTCGCGATGTCGATGGTTGTCCCGCGTGACCACCATGGCCTTGGCCGTGCCTTGCACCGGCGGCACGGCGAAGCGGCCGTCTCCGGTGATGCCGGCCCGGCGCCAGGGCCAGCGGCGCTTGGGCAGCACCGGTGCCATCAGGGTCAGGCTGGTGCGGCGCAGGTCGGCCACGATGGGGCCGCGCATCCGCACGGCATAGTCCTGCTTGGCCTCGGGGCCGAAATCCAGCAGATGGTCGGCGGAGAAATTGATGCCGCCGATGAAGCCCACTTCGCCGTCCACCACCACGATCTTGCGGTGCAGCCGCCGGAACGGCTTGAGGCGGCGCGACAGCTTCGGCGGCGGGTCGAAGACATGCAGCTTCACACCCGCATCGGTGAGGGCGCCGACATAGTCCTGCGACAGCGTGGGTGAGCCGAAGCCGTCCACCGTCATGTGCACGTCCACCCCGCGCCGAGCAGCGGCCACCAGCACGTCCTTGAGCGCCAGGCCCACCTTGTCCTCGAAGAGGATGAAGGTTTCGATGAGGATCTCCTTCTGCGCCGCCTCGATCGCCGAAAACACGGCGGGGAAATAGTCCTCACCGTTTTCCAGCAACTCCAGGCGGTTGCCGTGGGTCCATTCAGGTCGCTTCAGTCTCATAGGCGGATCTCCGCGGCAAGGGGGGCATGGTCCGACAGGTGGGACCAGGGTTGGCGGGGCAGCACGATGGGGTTCTGGACGGACGCCCCGCGGACGTAGATGCGGTCCAGCGGCAGCAGCGGCCAGCGCGAGGGGAAAGTGCGGGCCGCGGCCCCGTAGGCCTTGACGAAGACCTCGGCCAGGCCGGCACAGCGGCTGAGCATCTTGTGGGCGCGCTGGCGCCAGTCGTTGAAGTCACCGGCGACGATGACTGGCTCATCCATCGGCAGGCTGTTGATCAGCTGGCACAGCCGCTCGACCTGATGCCGGCGGTGTGATTCGCGCAGGCCCAGGTGCACGCAGATGGCATGCAGCGAGCGTCCGTCCTCCAGGCGCAGCACGCTGTGCAGCAGACCGCGACGCTCGGGGCCGTCGATGGACACGTCATGGTTGACGTGACGGGTGATGGCGAACTTGGACAGCAGCGCATTGCCGTGGTGACCCTGCGGATAGACGGCATTGCGGCCGTAGGCAAAGTCGCTCCAGAGGCTGTCCGCCAGGAATTCGTAGTGGGGCGTCTGGGGCCAGGTGGGGACGCGGGCCGCATGCAGTTCGTGCTCGCCGAGCACCTCCTGCAGGAAGACCACGTCCGCCGACACCGCGCGGACCGCCTCACGCAACTCGTGCAGGATGAAGCGACGGTTGAGGAAGCCGAATCCCTTGTGGAGGTTGACGGTGAGGACTGTAAGTTTCATGGCTTGCCTGGATGGCAAGCTTCATTCCTGCACCGGGGGGGCGAGGACAACCTGGGGAAGGGGGGAGCGTGGAGAGCGTTGAGGAGGGAGGAGCGTCGAGAAAGAGCGCTTGAACGGCCCGAGGGCACGTTCAAGCGGTGGGGGAGGGCAGAGTCAGACGGAACCCTGGAGGGCAGGGCGTCAGACGTCCTCTCGCTTCAACATCATGGGCCCGATGCTCAGGACCCCGAAGGTCAGGGCGAAGGCCCCAACCAGAATCGCGCCAATCACTTCAAGCATGGACTGCTCCTGACTGCCAGGAATGGCTGAGTTAGCGATGGATCAGCCCCGGTTTCACCGCTGCGCCTGGCAAGCGCGAAACCATGAGGCCGGGCGATCAATACTAGTCCTGCGGGCGAGCCCGCATCAATCGCGCGCCGCTTTGTCCCACCGCCTGACCGGGGGATTCCGTGTCCCGAAAACCGGTTTGCGAAAAATCCGGGTCAGCGCTGTCAAAAACCCGAATGCATCGCCCTTGACCCTGGTTTGTACGGCATGTGTACGTTACAAGCCGGCCTGCGCTTCTTTACATCCTGGCGATAAGCGGGAACGCGGGATGCAGGGAAGATGGTCTGACTCCCACAAGACCTGGCCCCGATGGGGAGTCGCCGAGGTCATTCGCCAAGGAGCTTTGCATGGCTTGTCAGCACCATCATCGCCATTCCCTGTTCTGTGTTCTGCCGCCTTATGTGCTGGACCAGATCCTGCAAAACGGAACGCCGGCCCAACGCGCGGCCGCCCTGCGGACGAAGTCGGTCGATCACACCTTCCGGTCGCTGCGGCTGTCGGCGCTTGGACAGCAGTCTCAGCGCAAGCGGGCGCCGTCGGCCGCTGCGGTCACGTCACCGGTTCAACCGGTCAAGCGGCGCACGATCTACAACGCCGATCACACGGAGACCTTGCCCGGCACCCTGGTGAGGGCGGAGGGCCAGGCCCCCACCGGAGACGTGGCGGCTGACGAAGCCTATGACGGTCTGGGCGCCACCTTCGACTTCTTCGCCGAGGTCTACCAGCGCAACTCCATCGACGATGCGGGCCTTGCGCTGGAGGCCACGGTGCACTTCGGGAAGGACTACAACAATGCCTTCTGGAATTCCGTGCAGATGGTCTTCGGCGACGGAGACGGGGAGCTGTTCAACCGCTTCACCATTGCGCTGGACGTGATCGGCCATGAGCTGTCCCACGGGGTGACGGAAGACGAGGCGCAGCTCCAGTACTTCAACCAGTCAGGGGCGCTGAATGAATCGATGTCCGATGTCTTCGGCTCGCTGATCAAGCAATACCATCTGAAGCAGACGGCGGATCAGGCGGACTGGCTGATCGGTGCCGGCCTGTTCACCAGCAAGGTCAAGGGCGTGGCCCTGCGGTCGATGAAGGACCCCGGCTCGGCCTTTGACGACCCGGTGCTGGGCAAGGACCCGCAGCCCAAGCACATGAGCCAGTTCGTCAATACCTTCGAGGACAACGGCGGCGTGCACATCAACTCCGGCATTCCCAACCATGCGTTTTATCAGGTGGCCACCCGCATCGGAGGCCCTGCGTGGGCGCATGCGGGCCGCATCTGGTACCAGGCGCTGCGGGACGCCCGGCTCAAGCCCAACGCCAACTTCCTGGCGTTTGCGCGCGTGACGCTGGAGGTGGCCACCACCCTCTACGGCGCGGACAGTGCCCAGCGCAAGGCCGTGCTGGAGGGATGGGCGGCGGTGGGGATCACGCTGTGAGACGCGAGGCACCCCGATGAAGATCGGCTACCAGCGCGATGGGGGCCTGGCCTATTTGCCGGGCCTGCAGCGGGCCACGGAGATCGACGTCCAAGCCCTGGAGGCGTCGCGCGGGGATGCGCTGACGCGGCTGGTCCACGCCTGCGGCTTTTTTGAGCAGCCCGCACAGGTGGGACACGCCGCGCCAGGGGCTGCCGACCACGTCACCGAAATCCTGACGGTGCAGTGCGCCGGGCGGCAACATCAGGTGCGCATTCTGGGCACCCCGGCGGATGACGCGCTGGCGGCGCTGCTCAGGCTCGTGCGGGATGAAGTGGCGGCAGCGCGGGGGCAGCGCCAGGGCTGACGGGTGGGTTGCTCAGGCCAGCCGCTTGAACGTGATCTCTTCAATCAGGGTCTGGTTGCCCATCTGGCGGACCGTCTGCTGCACGACCTCCGCCCGGCCTTCAGCGGCCAGGTGCTGAATCTCCCGGGCGGCACTGTCAAACACCAGCGGATGTTCCAGGCCGGTGCCTGCGTGGGGCAGTTCCACCAGTTCTCCGGGTTCCGAGTCAAGAAAGACCGACATGGCGATGGAGCTCATAAAGGACCTCTTTATTGGGATGAGACACCGCCACTTTATGCTGCATCGCAGCAGCTTCAACCCCTTTTAGGTTGACCAGGGTCAATCATTGCGACGCTTGTTCGCAGTGCAGAAAGTTTCAGAAACGCACGGAAACGCCCACCGTCCAGGACCAGTCCGGCGCCGCCTTGCTGATGCCGCGGAAGACGGCGGTATCCAACTGCAGGTCCCGGCTGAGCTGCCAGGTCAGGCCCGTGTCCAGGGTTACAACCTTGCCGCCGTTGCGGTTGGAGGTGAGGGACTGGCCGGCCACCTCCACGAAAGCCCGCCAGGACTCCCGCAGTGGAATGCCCACGGTGGCGGCAAGGATTCCGCCGACGTAGCGGTGGTTGTCGCTGTTGCGCTCCTGGTAGATCCCGGCCATGACCCCGGCGGACAGGTCGCTGGGCAGGTCCCATTCCGCGGTGAAGCGCACGGACGGCCGCCAGCCCTGGCCCTTGAACTCGGATGAGCCTGAGGGGGCATCCACATGGATCAGCCAGGCCATGCCGGGGCGGCTGCCGTCCTCGGCACCGTCGGCCACATGCCATTTCAGGCCCAGGGACGTGTCGGCAAAGCCGCTGGCGGTGTCGCTGACGCCGCCAGCCGTCACGCGTGAGCGGATGGCGCCGTCGGTCTCCAGCCGCAGTTCAACGTCGTCCCAGGCCCCCCAGCGCAGCAGGGTGGGGGTGGAGCGGACGCGGCTGCGCACGCCGTTGGTCTTGTCCCGGTCGAAGGCCACGCTGGTTTCGATCTGGAACCGGCCTTTGCCGACGGTGTCGCTGGATTCCACGAAATCCGGACGGTCGGTGGCAATGCCGTCATCGGCCCGGCTGGTCAGGGGCGCCAGCAGCAGCGCAGCGGCGGCGGCCAGCGAAAGGGTCTGCAACACCGTCATGAATCACCTCCCTGGTGCATGTCGTTGGACCCACCCACTGTGCCATGGCCCGGGCAGGGGCTGGACCGGGTGGGATCCCACGCCTTGGTGACAAACCACACGGCCTGGGGCGTTCCGTTTGTCGTCGCTGGATGCAGTTCACGCCTGCGCGCTGCAGTTTGGTCGCGGCGGCATGGCGGCAAGGCGGTTGGACGCAGACACTGCATTCCATCGACACACCGATACGCACCGACCCCGGTTCAACCCCTCAGGCGAAAGCCCACTCAGACCCCTTCACTCAGGAGCACCCATCATGAACACCACCAGCATCAAGGCCCTCGTTTTCGGTTTCATCGCCACTGCCGTTCTGGCTGCCGGCGTCGTCCATGCCGAAGTCAAGCGGGAGCGTGCCGCCTCGGTCATCACGCTGGAGACGGTCTACATCACCGGCAAGCGCGTCGTGGCGCAGCAGGAAGTGCAGACGCTGCCCACCGTCTACGTGACCGGCCGTCGCACCACCGAAGTGGCCCAGAACGAACAGGTGGCCGCCCTGTGAGGAGCCGCCAGCCCACGGCGGGGCCGCCGCTGCCACCGATCTGTTCGCCACCCCCAACGCCCGACCGCAAGGTTCGGGCGTTTTTCTTTTGGGTCGTTCGCCGGGCATTCGGTTTGCCTTCACGGGGCTCGCCGATCAACAACAACCGCAACAGCGAGACACACCTATGAAGCCATTGAACATCCTGCGCACGAGCCGCAGCGCCGCCGCCATGATCCTGCTGACAGGGGCCATTGGCGTGGCCAGCGCGCAGAGCCTGCCGGTGGAGTGGAAGATGCTGGGCTCCTTCACCGGCCCGGCGCCGACCGGGAATTCTGGCGAGTGCGACGGCCTGCGGGTGGATCTGTGGGAGTACACAAAATCACGGACCACCACCATCGCCGGCGTGCTGGCAGCGGAGGGCGCGTCGTGCCGTACGCCGGCGGTGGCGATCTCCAACGTGCAATACCGCAAGAGCACGCGCGAGATCTCCTTCTTCGTCGCCCCTCCTGGCGCGACCGAGGCCAAGCAGGTCTACGAGTTCTCCGGGGTCATCGAGAGCAATGCGCTGACGGGCATCCTCAAAACCCACACCCGTCCCGCCATGGGCACGGAAGGGGGGCAGGTCGAGGTGATGAGCACGCCGCTGAAGCTGGAGCGGCGCTGAGTGCTTCCTGAGCACGGGCTGCCCCTGAAGCGCGGCCTCGCGTTAATGCCGAGCAGCCGCCGCTGGTAAGTGTGCAGCTGCCGCTCGGACGTGTGCAGCCGCCGCTGCGAAGCGTGCGGCGTGCCGCGACGGAGCGCGCGGCGTGCCGAGACGAAGGGCACGACGTGACGGGAGTGCCGCGCGCCCGTCCTCTACGCAGATTCGGGTGAGCCGCAGGCTCCGTCCATCGCCGCTGAATGCATTTCACGCCTGCGCTGTGCTGCTTGGTCGCGGCGGCATGGCGGCAACGCGGGCGGACGCAGACACTGCATTCCATCGACACACCGATACCCACCGACCCCGGTTCAACCCCTCAGGCGAAAGCCCACTCAGACACCTTCACTCAGGAGCACCCATCATGAACACCACCAGCATCAAGGCCCTCGTTTTCGGTTTCATCGCTACCGCCGCTCTGGCTGCCGGCGTCGTCCACGCCGAAGTCAAGCGTGAGCGCGCCGCCTCCGTGATCACGCTGGAGACGGTCTACATCACCGGCAAGCGCGTGGTCGCCCAGCAAGAAGTGCAGACCTTGCCCACCGTCTACGTGACCGGCCGTCGCACCACCGAAGTGGCCCAGAACGAACAGGTGGCCGCCCTGTGAGGAGTCGCCAGCCCACGGCGGGGCCGCCGCTGCCACCGATCTATTCACCACCCCCAACGCCCGACCGCAAGGTTCGGGCGTTTTTCTTTGGGGATTCAGATCCGCTCTTGCGGGGCCGGTGCAATCGCCTCATGCGCCGCTGCCCCATGCCAGCGCCGCACAGTGCGCTGGAAAAACAGGCTGTTGGGCAGTTGCAGGCTGGTGCCGTTGTCCGCGTCGCCGCTCTCCAGCAGCGTGGTGTAGACCAGGTTGATTTCCACCACGCGTCCCTTCACGCCGGGTTTGTCCCCCGATTCCAGCAGTTCCACCACGTCTCCGATGCGGAAAGCCCGGGTGATGTAGATCAGCAGCGCGCAAAAGAGGTTGGACAGCACGCTCCAGGCCGCGAAGAACGCGACCGCGCCCACGGTGGCGAACCCGGTGAAGGCGCCCCAGAGCACCGACCCGGACACCCCCAGCCGCGCGAGCGCCCAGAGGATGGCGCAGCCGTAGACCACCGAGGCCACCGCCCGCAGAAACAGCGCCGCCACCTTGACCGGCAGCGAATAGGCCATGGTCAAGCGCCGGGTGGCCAGATGCGCCACCCGCATCACCACCCAGGCGCCCAGGCCGATCAGGCCGACTTCGGCCAGGGGGACCAGGATGTCCAGCCAGTCGGAAGCCCAGTCGGGCAGGAAATCGTGCAGGGTTTGGAACAGCTTGTTCATGGAGTGGAAATGCAAAGATCCGGGGAGCTTACAGGCGGTCTATCGCCGTGAGGCGATTGGCGCACCTGCGCGGTGCGAGACTGACTGTCCGAAAGTCATGTGCGGGGCGGTGAGGCAGGGGAGGAACAGGACGTGCCCCGGTCACTGGAGGAGCCCTGTCACTGACGGGAAATCTTGCGAAACGATCATGACACTTTGAGTTGTCAAGAAAGTCCCCATGCGAGTTCGTTTTCTGTCTTCCACCCGTGCCCTGGCTGCGAGCCTGGTGGCTGCTGCGGCCCTGATGGCCTGCGGCGGCGGCGATGGCGTCGAGCCCGTCGGCACGGCCGACGTGACGGTGTCCAGCCTGCGCCTGATCGGCCAGCAGATCCTGCCGCGGCGCCTGGATTACGCCGGCACTGTGGTCGGTGGCCTCTCCGGGGTGGACTACGACGCCAAGTCCGACAGCTTTGTCTTCATCAGCGATGACCGCACCACCACCGATTCCGCCGGTGCGCCGCGGCTGTACACCGCCAAGCTGGCGTTCGATGCCAACAGCTTCACCGCCGTGTCCTTCACCGGCGTGGTCACCATGAAGCAACCGGACGGTTCGGTCTATCCGAAGGTCCCGGATGCCAAGGTGGCGGACCCGGAATCGGTCCGCATCGACCCGGTCACCGGCAACTGGGTCTGGCTCAGCGAGGGCGACCGCACCCTGACCAGCAGCCCGGTGCGCGTCATCAACCCCTTCATCCGGGAGATCACGCCGCAGGGCACGCATGTGCGCGAATACAGCCTGCCGCCGATGTTCCAGATGAGCGCGCAGGAGACCGGCCCGCGCGGCAACCTGACCTTCGAGGGCCTGAGCTTCTCGCGCGACGGCCGTTCGGCCTGGGTGATCATGGAAGGGGCCCTGATCCAGGACGGTCCGCTGCCGACGCCCACCAGCGGCAGTGCGTCGCGCCTGACCCGCTTTGACCGCGCTTCTGGCGTGGCCGATGCGCAGTTCGTCTATCCGATCGACCCGGTTCAGGCGGCGCCGTCACCGGCGGGCCAGTTCACCGTGAACGGCCCCACCGAAATCCTGGCGCTGTCAGCCACCCGTTTCCTGGTGCTGGAGCGCAGCTTCTCGGTGGGCGTGGTGGGCAATCAGGTGCGGCTCTATGAGATTGATGTGGCCAATTCCACCAATGTGCTGGCGTCGGCTTCGCTGACCGGCGCGGTGCCGGTCACCAAGCGCCTGGTGCTGGACTTCGAGACGCTGAAGGCACCCCTGGGCGGCATCGCGAACCTGGAGGGCATCACCTTCGGCCCCATGCTGGCCAATGGCAAGCGCAGCCTGGTGGTGGTCGCGGACGACAACTTCCCGACGGCCGATTCGGCGACCGACCGCAATCAGATTCTGGTCTTCGAAATCCAGCCCTGAGCTCGGCGGACCTCAGCGACGTCTGCGGAGTCAGCGCACCAGGCGGCCGCCGTTGCCCAGCACTGCGAAGTCCACGTAGCGCGAGGGCGTCTGGCCCTTGCCGAAGGTCAGGCGGTGGCCGCCGACGTCGGTTTCGAAGCCGCGTTCCATCGCGTCGCTGATGGCGGCGGCGGTGGGAGTGGCGGTGCGTTCGAGGACCTTGGTCAGCGCACGCGCTGCAATGAAGCCTTCCAGGGACCGGGACGAGAGTTCCGGGTCCTTGGAGTTCTGGCGCAGGCGCAGGTATTCGCGCACCACCTCGCGGTCCTGGCGGTCGTCGGTGGGCAGCACGATGGAGAAGGCGAAGCCACGGGCACGATCAGGGCCGAGCTTGGCCAGCAGCGCCTGCACGTCGATGATGGACATGCCGAACAGGCCGGCGCGGCCACCGGCGGCCTGATAACGGCTGGTGAATTCGATGGCGGCGGCCGTGGTGGCGGCCAGGAAGATCACGTCCGGCTGCTGCTTGACCATTTCGCCCACCGCATTGCCCACTTCCGTGGTGTTGCGGGCATAACCGGACTGGGCCACCAGCGTGAGGCCATAGGTCTTGGCAGAGGCCTGTGCACCGGCCAGGGCATCGCGACCGAGGCCGTCGTCCTGATAGACCACGCCGATCTTGGTGCGGCCCATTTCAGCCAGCTGCTTGAAGAGGCGTTCCACCTCTTCGCGATAGCTGGCCTTGACCGGGTACATGTTGCGGGCGGTGATGATGCTGGTGGCGCCCGAGACGGCGCCGAACATCGACACACGCGCCTTCTCCAGAATGCCGTCCTGCTTGAGCGCTTCCAGGTTGGACGTGCCGACCGTGCCGATGAAGGCCGCGGGGTTGTCCTGCTCGATCACTTCCTTGATGAGGCGCACCGTCTCCTCGGGCTTTTGCGCATCGTCGCGGTAGACCATCTTGATCTTCTGGCCGCGGATGCCGCCCTTGGCATTGACTTCATCCAGCCACAGCTTTGCGCCCGCGCGCATCGCCTTGCCGGTGACGGCCTGCGGGCCGGAGAAGGGAGCCACCTGACCGACGACGATGTCGGCATGGGCCAGCGGGGCCGCCACCAGACAGACAGCAGCCAGGAGACGGCGGGCGAGGCGAGGTACAGCGAATGTCATGATCGGCGTCAGCGAAGCGTGCAGGAGCGGTGATTGTCATCACTGTGCCTTGTTTCGACTTCATCCGGTGGGCGACTGCACGCCTTTCCGTGCGAAGCAATGCGCAAACGGCCGCAAGCACTCCGAGCGCGTTTCGTTGGGACAACGAAGTTTTGCGAGATGTGAGCGGCGAAACGTCGTCGTACGTAGTCATACGTAGTGGGTGCTGCGTAGCTGCCAAGCGGCGACGTCACTGCAATCGACTGCCGATTCGGTCCCAGCGCGGCAGCCAGTGATCGGTGATGTCGGCGGACACCAGCACGCGTCGCGCGCGACCGTTGATCAGGCGGCGCTCGACCGGGCCGAGGTAGCGCGAATCGAAGCTGTTGTCGCGGTTGTCGCCCATCATGAAGAACTGGTCGGGACCGAGGGTGATCGGGGCCACGTCGCGCCGCGCGGCGATGCCCGGCAGATGCTGCACCATGCGTGCCTGGCCGAGCAGCGTCTCCACCTGGCGGAGGGCCGGCACTTCCACACCGGGGGCCACCCATTCCTGCGACGGCATGGCCGGGCCATAGGTGGCGGCCTGGCCGTTGATGATCAGCACGTCGTGCCGGAGTTCGATCTGATCGCCCGGCACCGCGACGATGCGCTTGATGAGGCGGCTGCCGTCGGCCGGCGAATCAAACACCACCACGTCGCCGCGCTGCGGGTCGGCCACCGGGTGCAGCGAGACATTGGTGAGGGGGACTTTCCAGTCGTAGGCGAGGCGATCAACGAGCACCACGTCGCCCTGGAGGATGGTGGGCCGCATGGAGCCGGTGGGCACCGGATTCCAGTCCGCGACAGCGGTGCGGAAGAACAGGAAGCCCGCGACAAAGAGCAGGAAGCCGCGATTCGCTCGGAGCCAGGTGCGCATGGTGAGGTCCGTGATCAGAGTGGGAACCTTGCCAGTGTGCGCAGCGACCGGCCATCTGCCCGCCACGATGCGGCGAATGGCAGTGGGCCAGGATGGCTGGCGGGAAGGCTGGCCAAGGACGCTGTGCCAATGGCCGTCGGGCCACCGCCAGCGGGCGCCGGGATGTTCCGTTTTTTCGTCGACTATTTGCTTTTGACGAAAAAACGGAACAGGCGCCAGCCACTGCGCCAGCCCTGTCGTCTCTGCAAGGGACACCGCCCGTGACGGCGCCTGCCAACTCGCAACGAGTTGTTGTGTCCTCTCTGTCCGCTTCAAGGCCGGCGGACCCCGGCCTACCGTCTGGGCCCGCTGCTCACTATCATGAAACCGCTTTCTTGGCCGGTATGCAACTGGTTTCAAGCCGGTCACCCGCGCGACGCAAAGCTCCACACAATCGCGCGGTTTTCGGTGCTTGGGCCGGAACATCGAAGAGAGGAAACCCATGTCCAGTCTCCCTAGAATCTTTGCGCGGTGGCTGCTGGCCATCGCGGCGCTGGCGGGCTTTGTCGCCCCCGCGCTGGCCGCCGATTACACCCAGGGCGTGGCCAGCAGTGGCAGCAGCGCCGTCATCTGGTTCAAGTCCAGCGTCAACACCACCTGGGTGGACGTGCACTACCAGCTCAACGGCGGCGCGCAGCAGAACCTGCGCATGGGCTACAACGCCGGCAATGCACGGTATGAAACGCAGGTGAACAACGTGGCAGCCGGCAACACGCTGAGCTACTTCTTCACCTACAACAACGGCAATCCGGCCTACGACACGCCGCGTTTCAGCGCCACGATCAGCGGCAGCACGCCGCCGGCGCCCACCGGCATCGCCTGCTTCTACGAGCATGCCAACTACCAGGGCGCCTCGTTCTGCGCCGACGTCGACAGCAGCTGGGTCGGCACTGCCTGGAACGACCGCATCTCGTCGGTCAAGGTGCGCAGCGGCTACAGCGTGCAGCTGTTCGATGACATCAACTACGGCGGCCGCAGCGTCACCTTGACCGCGGATGCGCCCAACCTGGGCAACAACAGCAGCTTCAACGACCTTGCGTCGTCCTTCCGCATCCGCCAGTCCGGCAGCACCGACCTGCCGGAAGGCAATGGCGTGATGACGCTCAAGCTGGTCAATGGCACCAACGGCGCCTGGCAGGACCAGCAGATCTACTGGTCCATCATCGGATATGACCCGGTGACCAAGGTGCTGTCCTATGTCGACAACACCGGCCGACTGGTGCCCGCCTCGCTGGCCGCCAATGACGCGCCCAACCGTCTGACCAAGAACGGCCAGAACTATTCCAACTACTTCTACAAGCTCAATGAAATGCCGTGGGTGTCCATCCCCCGCATCGACTCGGGCCGCATGTTCATCAGCCTGGGCTCGCCGATGTACATCAAGATCAACCAGGCCGCCGATGGTCGCCTGGGCTTCGCCGGCCCGGACATGAACAATCCGAGTGATCCCAACCAGGATGTGAATTTCGAGTGGATCGAGTTCACCGTCGACCAGTGGGGCTACCACGGCAACACCACCCGCGTGGACCAGTTCGGTTTCCCGCTCAAGACGCGTCTGCTGGGCCGCGACGGCTATGACCGCACGCTGGGCGAAAACGCCTCCCGCGCCAAGATCTTTGCCGACTTCGAAGCCCTGGCGCAGCCGGAGTTCCGTGGACTGGTGCAGCGTCCCTACCGCATCGTGGCGCCGGCCAAGTCGGTGTTCAATCGTGGTCAGGCCTACGGCAACTACTTCGCGCCGTATGTGGATCAGGTCTGGGCCTATTACGCCAGCACCGACCTGGTGTTCACCGCCGAGGCGGGCACCTTCCGCGGCCGGGTGATTGGCAACGACTTCGTCTTCTCGAAGAACGGCGGGCCGCAGAACCTCTACATCCGCGGCAAGCCGACCACCCAGGAAATCCTGGAAGGCTCAGGCCGTCTGGCCAGCGGCAGCTCCGACGAGAAGGTGGTGCAGGCGCAGATCACCGCCGCCTTCAACCGCCACCTGCTGATGCGCGTGGATCCGTCGCAGTGGAGCAATGCCGCCACCTACTATGGCGCCGGTCCGGCCAACTACTACTCGAAGTTCTGGCACGACCACAGCATCGATGGCCTGGCCTACGGCTTCTGCTACGACGACGTGCGCAACCAGAGCACGCTGCTGGAGCATCCGTCGCCGCGCGGCATGTTCATCACCGTCGGCTGGTGAGCGCCGGGGACTCCCGTCCCGCCGGCTGAAGGCGGGCCACCTCGTCCACCGGGGTGGCCCCGAAATACCGCTTGAACTCGCGGCTGAACTGCGAGGCGCTTTCATAGCCCACCCGCGAGGCCGCGACCCCCGCCTTCGCCCCTTCATGGAGCATGATCAGGCGCGCCCGGTGCAGCTTGTAGCTCTTGATGTACTGCAGGGGCGAGGTGTTGGTCACCGCCTTGAAGTTGTGGTGGAAGGCGGACACGCTCATGTTCACCATCCGGGCCAGCTGCTCGACGCTGAAGGTCTCGGCATAGTGCGACTCGATGTGCTTGATCACCTTGGAGATCAAGCCGAACTGCGTGTGCCGATGCACCAGCGCATGCAGGGCCGCGCCGCTCTCGCCGAACAGCACGTGGTAGAGGATCTCCTGCACGATGAGCTTGCCCAGGAAACGCGCGTCCCGCGGGTCCTTCATCGCGTCGAACAGCCGCTCGATGGCGCACAGCAGCCCTTCGTTGTAGGGCGCGCCATTGATGCCGGACAGCTCTGAGCCTTCCGCCAGCGGGTCCACATGCTCGTGACCCACATCGGACAGGACCGATTGCAGCAGCGCGGCATCCACGCCGATGGACAGGCCCACGAAGGGCTGGTCCTTGCTGGCAATGGTCTCGCATTCAAAGGGCAGGGGGACCGTCAGCAGCAGGAAGCGCTGTGCGTCATACCGGAAGGTCCGGTCCCCCAGATAGCCCACCTTGGCGCCTTGCATCACGATCACGATGGTCGGCTCATACAGCACCGGCGTGCGCGGGTGCGGCTGATCCGTGTAGAGGATCTTCACCCCCGGCACGGGCGACGGGCTCGCGAAGGCCCCGGTCGAGAAGCCGATCGCCTGCTCGATGATCCTGCGACGGACCGCGTCTTCCAGCATCACGCTCATGATGGCAGCGCCAGGGTGCGCGTCAGCGCGCGGCTTCCAGGATGCGTTGGCTGTCTTCCGGGGTGATGTCGCGGTGCTCGCCCAGCGTCAGCATGCCGTGCTCCTTGAGCTTGGCCACCATGGCCGGGATGCTGCTGCCGTCCAGGCCGTAGGCCGACAGCCGGGTGCCGACGCCCATCTTCTCGAAGAAGGCGCGGGTGGCGGCGATGGCGCCGTCGATGCGCGCGTCCTCGCTGCCGTCACGCAGGTTCCAGACGCGCTCGGCGTATTGCAGCAGCTTGGCGCGCTTTTGTTCCTTCTTGTAGCTCAGCACCGAGGGCAGCACGATGGCCAGGGTCTGGGCATGGTCCAGGCCATGCATGGCGGTGATCTCGTGGCCCAGCATGTGGGTGGTCCAGTCTTGCGGCACGCCGGCGCCGATCAGGCCGTTCAGGGCCTGCGTGGCGCTCCACATCACATTGGCGCGCACGTCGTAGTTCGTGGGTTCGGCCAGGGCGCGCGGACCTTCCTCGATCAGCGTCAGCAGCAGACCTTCGGAGAAGCGGTCCTGCACCTTGGCGTCCACCGGGTAGGTGAGGTATTGCTCGACGGTGTGCACAAAGGCGTCCACCACGCCGTTGGCGATCTGCCGCGGCGGCAGGCTGAAGGTGACTTCCGGGTCCAGCACCGCAAAGACCGGATAGGTGTGGGCGCTGAAGAAGGCCAGCTTGTCGCCGGTGGCCTTGCGGCTGATGACCGCGCCGCTGTTGGATTCGGAACCGGTGGCCGGCAGGGTCAGCACGACCGCCATCGGGACGGCTGCGGCGACCTTGCTGCCGTTGGTCAGCAGGATGTCCCAGGGGTCGGTGGCCGCGGTGTAGCGGGCTGCCGCCGCGATGAACTTGGTGCCATCGGCCACCGAGCCGCCGCCGACGGCCAGCAGGAAGTCGATCTTCTCGGCCTTCACCACCTCGACCGCCTTCATCAGGGTCTCATAGGTGGGGTTGGGTTCGATGCCGCCGAACTCGAAGACCGCGCGGCCTTCGAGCGCCGTTTGCACCTGCACCAGCACGCCGTTTTGCTTGATGCTGCCGCCGCCGTAGGTGATGAGGATGCGGGCGTCGGCCGGGATTTCCTTGGCGATCTTGGCGATCTGGCCCTTGCCGAACAGGATCTTGGTGGGGGTGTTCAGGATGAAGTTGTTCATGGCGTCCGTCTGGGTGGGTTGTCTGTCGATGGATGGCATTCTTCTCCTGACAGTCGGAAGCCGCAATGCATGAAGCTGCCCATGTTTTGCCTATTTCTCTTGAGGGTCGGAAGAACGGGCAAAAGAAAGGAGGCGCCTGCGCCGACTCGCAGGAGCGCATTTTGCCGAGTTGTCAGCGAATGTGTCCCCTCCCATGCCGCCCATGGCACCGTGATGGCACCGTGATGGCACCGTGATGGCACCGCAGGCGTCGGAGGGGGTGTGACAACCAACTGGAGACCAGGACCATCATGAACACATCTCGACTGACCGCACCGCTGCTGATCGCAGTGGCTGCCGCGCTGACCGTGGGCTGCGCATCGGATTCCCGCCAACGCCGTGAGGACGGCCGCAATGCCGCCGTCGGCGCGGTCGGGGGCGCCGTGATTGGCGCGGTGACCGGCGGGGATGCCCTGACCGGAGCCGCCATCGGCGCGGTGGCCGGCGCGGTGATTGGCCGACTGATGGTGGACGGCCGCGAGCGCCAGGTCTACTCGGACGGCCGTGGCGGCCGCTACTGGGTGGATGAAGACGGCCGTCGCCACACCGTCCGTTGAGCTTGCAGACACGCGCCGCCCGAGGGCGGCGCGTTTACCGAAGAAGAGGGGTCCTCAGGACTGCCCGTCCAGCGCCCGCCGCACCTTGACCCGCAGGTCCTCCGAGGTGAAGGGCTTGAAGACGATGTCATAGCTCTGCCCACCCCAGCGCTCCGGACTGCCATCGGCAAAGCCGGTCATCAAGAGCACCTTGAGGGAGGGCGACAGCCGCTGGGCGTCATAGGCCAGCAGCACGCCATTCTTGCTGCCGGGCATGATGATGTCGGTCAGCAGCAGCCGCACCTGCGGGTTCTCCTTGAGCAACTGCATCGCATCCTGGGCACCGTGGGCCACGTGGCAGACATAGCCGGCCGCCTCGAGCATCGACGCAGCAGTCTGCGCCACCTCCGGGCGGTCATCCACCACCAGGATCTGCTCACCCTGGCCGGAGCGCGGCAAGGTGGCTTGGGATTCTCGCGGCGCGGCCGAATCGCTGACCGCAGGGAAATACAGCCGCACCGTGGTGCCGGTCTTTTCTTCCGAATAGATGGTCGCCACGCCGCCGCTTTGCTTGGCAAACCCATAGACCATGGACAGGCCCAGGCCGGTGCCGCCGCGTTCCGCCTTGGTGGTGAAGAAGGGGTCCATCACCCGCGCCAGGATGGGCGCCGGGATGCCCTCGCCCTCGTCGCTGACGCTCACCGAGACATAGTCCCCCGGCAGCACCAGCCCGTGACGGCCCGCGTCTTCCGCGGTGGTGCGAAGGTTCCCGGACCGGATCCAGATGCGGCCGCCACGCGGCATCGCGTCCCGCGCATTCACCAGCAGGTTCAGCAGCGCCGCCTCGAACTGGGAGGGGTCGATCCGCACATTTGCGGTGTTGGGGTCCAGGTCCATCAGCAGGCGCACATCCCCCAGGGAGCTGGAGGCCATGTCGGCCGTGCGATGGATCGCATCGTTTACATTCACGACCCGACCCTGCAGCTGCTGCTTGCGGGCGAAGGCCAGCAATTGCTGCGTCAGGGCGCCCGAGCGGGCCGCCGCCGCTCGCACATTGGCGATGGACCGGGTCATCAGCGCATCATCCGGCGCAACGACCTGCAGCCGATGGGCCGCCACCTCCGCATTGCCGGTGATCACCTGCAGCAGGTTGTTGAAGTCGTGGGCAATGCCGCCGGTGAGCTGTCCCAGCGCTTCCATTTTTTGGGCCTGGCGCAGGGCGGCTTCCGCATCCCGGCGCCGGCTGACGTCGAGCTGCGAGGAGAAGTAATACAGCAGCTCGCCCGACTCGCTGCGCACCGGCGTGAGGAACAGCGCATTCCAGAAGGTGGACCCGTCCTTGCGGTAGTTCAGCAGCTCCACCGTCAGCTCCCGTTCCGAGCGCAGGGCCTCGGCAATCAGCTTCACGGTGCTGGGGTCCGTGTCCGGCCCCTGGAGAAAGCGGCAGTTCTTGCCCAGGATCTCGTCCTCGGTGTAGCCCGTCATCTCCAGGAAGGCGTGGTTGGCAAACACCAATGGCGTGTCCGGCTGACGCGGATCGGCCACCACCATCGGCATGCGAGTGGCTTGCACGGCCGCGAAGAAGATGTCCCGGCCGTGGCCACTGGAGGCGAAGCCCTCCGTCTGCACACGGGCGTTGTGGCGGGGCAGATGCGGCGTCTTGTCGCGAGGGTCGGTGTCTGAACTCATAAAGGGAGGTCCAAAAAGACTTCCCTCATGGTGCCGGGCCTGCGCCGACGGCTGCGCCGGTGGACCCCGTGTTCGTTTGCAGGACAAGTCTGACAGGGCTGCACTGCACGAGTGCAGCCTGTCAGGAGGCCTGGCGTCTCAGATGCGGGCGGGCTGCGGGGCCGCCAGTTTGAGCCAGCGCCGCAGCCGCAGCGCGCGCACAAACCAGGCCCGGCCGATGTAGGCCGCGTAGAGATCCGCCAGCGGCATCGGGCAGGACTTCAGGAAGGCCGCCTTGTATTGGGCGATGGTCTCGCCCGGGTTGTCCGGCTGCGCGCTGCAGGCGGTGCGTGCGGTGCCGATGAAATGGCAGGCCAGGAAATGGCTCCAGGCAAAACGCGCGCGTTCGTCCAGGGCCTGGACATCGACCTGGGCAGGCAGGTCCAGCAAGGCTTCGGAGAGATGCTGCGCCTTGACGAGGGACGGCGTTGCCAGGATGGACCCTTCCCACTTGCGATAGGCCACCCACACCTGCGGCTCGTACCAGACCGATGCGGCCCGCAGCAGCAAAGGGGCTGCCAGCGTCACGTCCTCGAAATAGCGGCCGGCGGGGAAGCGCAAGCCTTCCCACACGCTGCGTTTGGCGATCTTGGACCAGCAATGCAGTTGACCCGCCTCGAACAGCCCGCGCAGCAGCACGCAGGGGTCGGCGATCGGCTGCCGCGCCGGGCCACTGAAGGTGCGACGGTGTCCCTCACCGCGCAGCCGGTGCTTCAGGCGAGGCGCCTGGCGCAGCACCGAGTAGTCGCACAACACGAGTTCCGGCTGCTCGCGCCGCACCAGCTTGCGCAGTCCCTCCACCGCGCCTGGCAGCAGACAGTCGTCGGAGTCCAGGAACCAGAGGTAGTCGCCCCGGGCCGCATCCAGCAGGCCGTTGCGCACCACCGAGATGCCCTGGTTCTCGGCATGAAACTGCGTGTGGATGCGGACGGTGGGGGAGGAGAACTCGGCCGCCAGTTGTCGCATCAGATCGGTCGAGCCGTCGGTGGACCGGTCGTCCAGCATCACGATTTCGACGCTTTCATCGACCTGCGACACCACCGACATCAGGCATTCCCGCAGAAAGGCCTGGACGTTGTAGACGGGGATCAGGATGGACAACCACGGCCGCGTCAAGGCGGCAGCCGGGGCGGATGTCCGGTCACGCCCCCCAGCGGACGCGCTGGCCGAAGTGCCGGTGGAGGCGGGCGATGTCGCCGCGTCGGCCGCCGAGATGCGTCCCATTGGCGCAAGGGCAGGGGAGGCTTGGCTGATCACGGTCGGGCATCCTGCAGGCAAAGTCGTCAGTGTCGCTGGTCGCACACCGAAATCGTACGGTGCAAATCAACAAATCTGTGAGGGAGTTGATACAGATTCGCCGATTGGTGACCGATCAGGCGTCGTGCTCGTCTCGGGTATGTCCGAGCAGATGGACGGTGGCGGGAGCGGGCGCGGACGAGGCCAGCCGGGACAGGGCGCTCAAATGGGCGGCCGCGGCAGGCAAATGCGCGTCTTTCAACGCCTGGAGGGCCTTGTGCCATAGATCGCGGTTGGCTTTTGTCCCGGGACTGTCTCCGGCGCGGCGTAGCTTGAGGCCGTGATCGAGGCTGACGAGTTGGTGGACCAGTTTGGCTGTTTCTCGCACCCTTCCCTCCAACTTGCTGGCGTATTGGAGGGTCGAGCCGAGTTGGGGGGCTTTCATGTCCTCCGACTTTAGATTCGCGAACTGGCTTATGAACTGCTCGGCATGGCTGGAACTCGCCATCACAGCCGGTGAAGGAAGCTCCCGGCAGGCCTCCTGCAATTCGTCGAGCGCCCGGCGCATTGAGGTCAGATGCGGGGCGAGGAGTTCTTTGGCATTCTCGACAAGCGCGTTGACCACGCTTTGCAGGGAAAGCCGATGGAGCTTGGCCACGGTTTGATGGTGGCCGGATAACGGCATCGTCATGTGGAGGTCGGTCTTTCTGCCGACGGGCGTCTCCTTGGCCAGCGAGTGCAACAGGTATTCGCGGTTCTCTACGATTTCCTGGCAGATCTGAAGCAGCTTCTGGCGCTTGGACTCAGGCATCTGCGCCGCCGGATCGTTCGACTGCAGAAAGTTCACCAGATCCTTGGCGGCGCGATGGTTCTCCTGATGGGCCAGCATGAACGCGGTGCACTCTGCTTCGCTCAAGTGGCTGGCAATGTCTTGCCCATAGAGGGGATCGGGCGACGAGGCGCCCATGGAGGAGGACGGTTGGAAGTGCATGAGTCCGACGCGCGGGGTGAAAGACCCCTCTGTGTGCGGTCGGCCGCGTGATCCGGTTCAGGCTGCTTCAGCGGCCCCGCCCCAAGGGAGCTGCCAGTCCGCCCGCTGCGCCACCGCCTCGACCTGGCGGGCGTTTGGTTCATCGCTGCCCAGCGCCCAGGCGCGCGCGTCTTCCGGACTGCGGCCATGCCGTTCATGGCGCGCGATCAGTTGCGCCAGACGCTGGTCCTGCGGCACGGCCACATGCCAGCATTCGTCCAGCAGCGGTTTGACCCCGGCCCAGGCGCCACTCTCCAGCAGCAGGTAGTTGCCCTCCACGATGACCAGCGGCAGGGACGGTGGCACCGCCAGCGCACCGGCAATCGGCTCCTCCAGGTCGCGGCGGAACTCGGGGGCGTAGACCGTGTCGTCGGGATCGCAAGCCCTCATCCGGCGCAGCAGGTGCACAAAGCCGGGCGCATCAAAGGTGTCCGGCGCGCCCTTGCGGCCGGCGCGGCCCAGGCGTTCGAGCTCGGCCTGCGCCAGATGGAAACCATCCATCGGCACCACCTGGGCTTGCGAGCCCAGTGCGTCCTTGAGCAGCGCAGCGACGGTGGACTTGCCGGCGCCCGGAGGGCCGGCCAGTCCCAGCATGCGTCGCCCGCCGCGTGCCAGCAGGGCCTGCGCCCGCCGCAGGGCTTCTTCCGGCAACTGCATCACGACACCTCCCTGCGATAGGGCAGGTCGGCACCGCGCCGGGAGCAGGTGATGGCCGCCGCGCGGGTGGCCAGCGACAGGATGCGGCGAATCGGGTCCGTGCCGAGCCCGCGCAGCCCCGCTGGCGAGAGCAGGCCCATTTCATTCAAGGCGGTCAGCAGCATCGCCTGGAAGGTGTCGCCAGCGCCAACGGTGTCCACCACCTCCACCACCACCGGGTCTGCCTTGACCATGCCCGCCGCCGACCAGGCCAGGGCGCCTTCGCCGCCGCGGGTGATCACCACCAGCGCCACGCCTGCGCGCAGCCAGCCGTCGGCAAGGGCTTCCAGGGCTTGACCGGGGTAGAGCAGCGAGAGGTCTTCCTCGCTCACCTTCAGCAGATGCGTGCGGGGCACCATCCAGTCGATCACCTCACGCCAGCGGGCGAGGTCCGGCTCCACATTGGTCCGGACGTTGGGGTCGTAGGCGATGACGCTGCGTTCCCGCTCCCGTTCCACCAGCGCCCGCTGGGTGCTGCCGGTGGGCTCGATGACCATGGCGTAGGAGCCAAAGTGATAGGCCGCGGCCGGCGGTGTGGCGGCCGCCACGGCCTCCAGCGCGGACAGGGGCACCTGCTGCTCCGCCGCGCCGTGGGAATAGAAGGCGTAGTCGGGCCCGCCGCCGGGGCCGATGCCGACCAGGCTCAGGGTCGTGGGCGCGTCGGTGCGCTGGACCAGGCTGGTGTCCACGCCTTCCTGCGCCATCGCGGCCATCAGCCGCTCCCCAAGAAACCCGCGCGACACGCCGCCAAAGAACCGCACCGCCTGCCCCAGGCGCGCCAGTCCGATGGCCACGTTCAGCGGCGACCCGCCTATGCGCGCATCCAGGGTGTGACCGGTGCCGGTGCGGCCCTGGTCGAACACATCCATCAGCGCTTCTCCGCTGACCACGATCATGACGGTCTTCCTTTCAGTCTCCGGGTCGAAAGCATGCCCGCGGCTGCCTCAAATCCAGCTAGTGGTTTTCCATTAATCAATCCACTTGATTTATTTATCAGCGATTTCCAGAATGGAGACACACCACAAAACCACCGGAGACAGCCCCCATGAACCGCATCCGCTTTGCAGCACTGGCTTCCCTGACTTCTCGCGCACCCGTCGCCCTGGCCACCACCCTGGCGCTGTGCGCCTCCGCCGCCATGGCGCAGGACGTGCCGATGATCGGCCTGATCACCAAGACCGAGACCAATCCCTACTTCGTGAAGATGAAAGAGGGCGCGGCCGCCGCGGCCAAGGCCAAGGGGGCCAAGCTGCTGACGGCCGGCGGCAAGGCCGACGGGGACAACGCCAGCCAGGTGACGGCGCTGGAGAACATGGTGGCCGCCGGCGCCAAGACCATCCTGCTGGTGCCCAGCGACAGCAAGGCCATCGTGCCGGCGGTGAAGAAGGCGCGCGACAAGGGCGTGCTGGTGATTGCGCTGGACAGCCCCACCGACCCGACCGAAGCCGTGGATGCGCTGTTCGCAACGAACAACTACCGCGCCGGTGTGCTGATCGGCCAATATGCCAAGGCCGCGCTGGGCGGCAAGCCGCCGGTGATCGTCACCCTGGACCTGTTCCCCGGCCACCCGGTGGGTGCGCAGCGCCACAACGGCTTCATGAACGGCCTGGGCCTGACCGCGCCGGATGCCAAGAGCAATGAACTGGGCAAGTCCACCGAGATCGCCTGCATGGCCGACAGCTACGGCGACCAGGCCAAGGGCCAGACCGGCATGGAGAACTGCCTGCAGCGCGCGCCCAATGTGAATCTGGTCTACGCCATCAATGAGCCGGCCGCGGCAGGCGCCTACAACGCGCTGAAGAAGGCGGGCAAGGAGAAGGGCGTCATCATCGTGGCGGTGGACGGCGGCTGCCAGGGCGTCAAGGATGTGGGCGCCGGCAAGATCACCGCGACCAGCCAGCAATATCCGCTGGCCATGGCCCGCATGGGCGTGGAGGCGGGGGTTGAATTCGCCCGCACCGGCAAGAAGCCCAGCGGCTATACCGACACCGGCGTCGCGCTGATCGCCGACAAGGCCGTGGACGGCGTCGCCAGCCTGCCGGTCGCCAAGGGCCAGGAACTGTGCTGGGGCAACAAGTGAGCGCCGCGCCGCTGGACACGGGAGGCAGGATCATGACGTCCGACCATCAGCCCGGGCCTTCGGCGCCCGCAGGACCCACCGCTGGGTCCACCGCTGGGTCCACCGCTGGCGCCCCGACCCATCGTCTGCCCGCCGGGCTGACGCTGGCCTCGCTGGGGCCCTTCATTGCGCTGCTGATCGCCTGCGCCTTCTTCGCGACGCAAAGCCCGATCTTCCTGACCGGCGGCAATTTCTCGCTGATCCTTCAGCAGGTGGCGGTGGTGGGGGTGATCGCCATCGGGCAGACGCTGGTGATCCTGACCGCAGGCATCGACCTGTCCTGCGGCATGGTGATGTCGCTGGGCGGCATTTTGATGACCAAGCTGGCCGTGAGCAGCGGTCTGCCGCCGCCGCTGGCGGTGCTGGCGGGGCTGGCCGTCACAACGCTGTTTGGCCTGGCCAACGGTCTGCTGGTGACCCGGATCAAGCTGCCGTCCTTCATCGTGACGCTGGGGACGATGAACATCGCCTTCGCCATCACGCAGCTCTATTCCGAATCGCAGACCATCACCGACCTGCCGCCGATGCTGACCGCGCTGGGCAACACCTTCTCCATCGGCGGGACCGAGTTTGCGTGGGGCACGGTGCTGATGCTGGCCTTGTATGGCCTGGCCTGGTTCGTGCTGCGGGAGACGGCCGCCGGGCGCCACGTCTATGCCGTGGGCAACAACCCGGAAGCCACCCGGCTGGTGGGCATTCCGACGCAGCGGGTGCTGCTGGCGGTGTATGTCACAGCGGGCTTCTGTTATGGGCTGGCGTCGTTGCTGAGCGTCTCCCGCACCGGCGTGGGCGACCCCAATGCGGGGCAGACCGAGAACCTGGATGCCATCACGGCGGTGGTGCTGGGCGGCACCAGTCTCTTTGGCGGACGCGGCGTCATCATCGGCTCGCTGATCGGGGCGCTGGTGGTGGGCGTGTTCCGCAACGGGCTGACGCTGATGGGCGTGTCCTCCATCTATCAGGTGCTGGTCACCGGGGTGCTGGTCATCCTGGCGGTGACGGCGGACCAACTCTCTCGTCGGGGAGCACGTTGACATGAACACCGTCACAACGCCTCGTGTGGTGATGCAGGCGCGGGGCCTGGTCAAGCGATATGGGCAGGTCACGGCCCTGGACGGCGCGGACTTCGACCTGCGGGCCGGAGAGATCCTCGCGGTCATTGGCGACAACGGGGCGGGCAAGTCGTCCCTGATCAAGGCCCTGTCCGGCGCGACGCTGCCGGATTCAGGCGAGATCCTGCTCGACGGCCAGCGTACCGTCTTTAGAAGCCCGATCGACGCGCGGCGTGCGGGCATCGAGACCGTCTACCAGGACCTGGCCGTCGCGCCCGCGATGACCATTGCCGAGAACCTGTTCCTGGGCCGCGAACTGCGCCGGCCCGGCTGGCGCGGTCAGATGCTGCGCATGCTGGACAAGCGACGCATGCTGGAAGAGAGCATGGCCCGGCTGGCCGACCTGAAGGTGGGCATCCGGTCGATGTCGCAGCCGCTGGAGACGCTGTCGGGCGGGCAACGCCAGTGTGTGGCGGTGGCCCGTGCGGCCGCCTTCGCGCAGCATGTCGTCATCATGGACGAGCCGACCGCCGCGCTGGGCGTGAAGGAGGGCAACATGGTGCTGGAGCTGATCCGCCGCGTGCGGGACAAGGGCCTGCCGGTGGTGCTGATCTCCCACAACATGCCGCATGTGTTCGAAGTGGCGGACCGCATCCACGTGGCCCGGCTGGGCAAGCGGGCGGCGGTGCTGAATCCGAAAAAGATCAGCATGAGCGATACGGTGGCCGTCATGACCGGCGCGCTGCGAGCGGATCAACTGCCGGCGGAGGTGCTGGCGCATTGAGCGTAGTGTTCGGGGCGAGCTGGCCGCCGCTACAGTTCGTCCCCGCTGACGCCGACTGAGCGGCACAGCCGCACAGCCGCACAGCCGGACAGCCGGACAGCCACAAGCCGCAAGCCCCATCAACGGCTCTTTGGATTCCGCCTACGACGCCATTCCGCTCGACCTTCCACGACTCTGCCAGGACCCCGACCTTGCCTGCCTTCACCGCCGACGACGATACCTCCGCCGACACCGCGCCGCGACGCGCGGCCGGATCGGGGCTGTCCACCCGTGGCTCCAATCAGGGCGGGCTGCGGCAATACAACGAGCGGGTGGTGCTGCAGGCGCTGCGTCTGCATGGGCCGTTGCCCGGTGCCGACCTGGCGCGGTTGACCGGCCTGACGGCGCAGACGGTGTCGCTGATCACCAAGCGCCTGCTGGACGAGGGTTATCTCCGCAAAGGCGCACCCGTGCGCGGCAAGGTCGGCCAGCCGTCAGTGCCACTCTCGCTGAATCCGCAGGGCGCCTATGCCATCGGCCTGAAGGTGGGGCGGCGTCAGCTGGACACGCTGCTGGTGGACTTCACCGGCGAGGTGCAGGGCCGCTGGTCCTGGCCCTATGCCTTCCCCGACCCGGACGAGTTGCTGCCGGAGATCACGCGGCGGTTGGCGGCCATCCGGCGCAAGCTCGGACCGGAGGCGCGCGACCGGGTGTGCGGCGTGGGCATCGGGGCGCCGCTGGCGCTGGGCGGCTGGCAAAGCCTGCTGGGCGTGGCGCCGGAGCAGGCGTCCCGCTGGGCCGGGGTGAACCTGCGTGATGAAGTGGCGCAGCGGTGCGAATGGCCGGTGCTGTCGATGAAAGACACCTCCGCGGCCTGCGTCGCCGAGCTGGTCGCGGGGCGCGGCCGCGGCCTGCACAGCTTTCTGTATGTGTTCGTGGATACCTTCATCGGCGGCGGGCTGGTGATCGACGGGCATCTGCATACCGGCGCGAAGGGCAATGCCGGCGCGGTGGGATCCATGCCGCTGGGGCCGACGGGCGCAGGCGGCGCTGCGCGACAGCTGCTGAGCGTGGCGTCGCTCCACACGCTGGAGCAGGCGTGGCTGGCCGCGGGCCTGTCGCTGGCGGAGTCGGAGCAAACGCTGCAGGCGCCCTGGCGCCCGGTGACCGAGCATTGGCTGGCGCAGTCTGCACCGGCCCTGGCCCACGCCATTCACAGCGCGGCCTGCCTGCTGGATCTGGATGGCGTGATCATCGACGGCGTGTTGTCCCGTGAGCTGCTGGGCGCGCTGATCCGGCAGACCGAAGCGGTGATGCAGGGGCCCGCTTGGGAAGGCGTGACGCCGCCACGGCTGCTGCAGGGATCGGTCGGCGCAGACGCAGCCGCCCTGGGGGGCGCGCTGCTGCCGCTGCATGCGAACTTCGCGCCGGACCGGGAGCTGTTCCTGAAGGAAGCGGTGGCCTGAAGCTTGAGCGCGCGTGGGCGCGGGCGAGTCCGTGGGCCCGGCGTGCGGGAACGAGGCTGCCGCGGCGAGCACTATCACCGCTTGGCGGCAGGCACGCCCAGATGCGGGGAGTCCCGTCGGTTGATGGGGGCAGAGGGCCTGTGCAACAATGGCCCCATCTCAACAACGGAGTTCGTGCGTGGAAAGTGCCAGTAGTCAAGCGATGCGTGCCGGGATGGCCGCCGCTGCTCTGACGCGCTAATCGCCGACTTCGGCGGCGCGTCAGCGCCGCTTGCCCCGTCTGTCAAGACGTGGGCGTTATCCCCAGACCTGTCCCTGCTGCATCGCTTTGCCTGACCGCTGACAGCGGCGCGCATGCTTGCGTCGCGATCAGCGTGGTCCGCCCCGTACGAGCCGTCCTGACGGAGGATGTGTTCATGCGATATGCCACTTCGAATGCCCAGGCGCAGGCCCAGGCTCACGTCCAGGAACAGGTGACCGCGCCGACCCTGGCCGAACGACTGCATGACCTGCTGCGCATCGAGCAGCAGACCCTGTGGACGACGCGTCGGCTGCGCGTGGCGCTGGTGCCGCTGTCGCAGCGTCGCCGCACGCCTCTCTGACTTGCCCCACCAGGAGCCCGCCATGGATCCAGACCCTCATGGGCGCAGCTGCGCGTCTCGTTCTGCAGCACTCCGTTCCTCTTTGCTTGTCACCGCCACGCGCATGCCGCTGCGCAGCCTGACCCTGCGCCACTGAAGCGTCCGGGGACGCTGCGCCTTGCGCAGGAGTTCTCCGATGCATTTCGCTCTGCTCACCTGGTCCCGCGCGGACCTGTCCTTCGACGTCGCGGCCGTTCGGCCCCATCCCTCCGTTGCTGTCTCGACCCATGCCCGCCTGATGCAGGTGCTGCGCAAGGTCAACGTCCCCATGCTGATCGCCTGGCTGGCCACCCTTGCGGGTGTCTGCTGGCCCGTCAGCAGCCGCGCCGCCGGTGGCCACCATGCCGTGGACGACGCGTCCATCCTCGATGCCGGTCAATGCCAGGTGGAACTGTGGGCCGAGCAGGGGTCGCGGCATGTCCTGCAGCATGTGGGACCGGCCTGTCGGGTGGCCGACGTGGAACTTGGGCTGAATCTGGAGCGGTCGGCGATGGGGACCGGGGCGTCCACAGGCAGCGCCGGGGCGCAGATCAAATGGGCGGCGGATGTGCAGCCTGGGCTGGCGGTGGGGATGGTCTGGGCCGCTGGGTGGCAGGGCGCCACTGCCCGTTTCACCGGGCAAACGCTGCTGCTGCCGGTGAGCTGGTCCCCGCGGGAGGGCCTGGACCTGCATGTGAATGTGGGGCGGGAGTGGCGGCCGCATGCAGCGGATGGCGAGCATCGGGCGGATGTGGAGCGCCTGGGGGCCGCCCTGGAATGGAAGGCAACCCTGCACGGGCAGGCCCTGGTGGAATGGTGGCGCGACAGTGGCGGTCCGCAGGCACGGGTCGGCTGGCGGTATGCGATTCGTGACGGGTTGTCGGTGGATGCGAGCCGCGCTGAATCACTGCGCCATTCCCGCAGCGGGTGGTGGACGGTGGGCCTAAATTGGGTGTTCGCGCGTTGAGGCGCCGCCGTCGGGGGCCTTCTTTGACTGAGTTATTGGTCGTCGTCGATCCTTCGGCCATTGATCGTGTGCGCTTCCATGACCTGCCCCGTGCCAGTGGCCAGGGGACGGGTGGGCCCTTCTGCGCGTACCTTGTCCCCGATCTTCAATGCCAGTCGTGCCATTCCATCCGGCTTGGTGTGAATGAAGTCGCCGGTGTCGAGCAGTACGCCATTGGGGGATCCGTGGCGCGCGAAATGGAAGCGCGCAACGGTGCCGGCGATGTGATGGACGGGGTGGGCGTCCGGTGCGGGTTTCCCGTCGACGGTCACCAGCCGTTCCAGATGGAACACCTCGTGGTCCGCTTCGCCCTTGGGGGAGGGCGCAGCGACAGTGCCTTCGATGACCACCGACTGACCCGGCTGGAGTGCCATCAGCCCGGTAACCGCCGGGGGGAAAGGGCCTTCGAGGACGAACTGCACGGGCACGCCCGCGCTGTCGATCATGAGGCCCTCCACCGTGCCCTTGGGGCTGTAGAGAAGATGCTGGAACTGGCCTTCAACCGACCACACCTGGATTTCTTGAGGCTTCGCGGACATGAGGTCTCCGAGACGATGAATGGTGTCTGGTCGTACTCAACTTCTGTGCCAGTTGTGGATCCTTTCAGAATCAATCACTTACGGCGGCCGTCGCGCGGTTCGGTGGATGATTTGGAGACGGCGGGTGTCTCGTCTGGGGACGGGGCGGGAGGGGCAAGTCGCACAATGCTTCGCTCGCTGCCGGGAATCGAGGCCGCGACGGTGAGTGCCCGTCGTGCCACGCACGCCGAGCGTTGGTTTGTCATTGAGATCGTTCGAGGCCATGAAGAAGAATCTCCCTGTGAACAATCAGATCGACCGAGAGCAGTGGTCCGAATCCAGCAAGCGGTCCTATGTCTACCACTATCAACGGCAGCATTACGAGGACATTCCGTATGTCTGCCGGCGCTGCAGGAAGGCCTGCGTTTTCACCGGTGCCGACCAGAAGATCGCTTTTGAAATCAAGAAGCAATACATCAGTCAGCGGCGAACCCTGTGCGGTGACTGTCATGCCGCTTTTGTCGCGCTGCGCGATCTGCACCGTGCCATGGAGCTGAAGTGGGCCGCACAGAAAGTCGCGCTCAGTCGAGACCTGGCGTTCATGGAGGCGTGGCGCAATGTCCTTGTGTTGTTTCCCGAGTTTGGAAGTCGAATCGGGGGCAACATGACGAAGAGGCTTGCGGTGCTGATTGGCGAAGTCACCGCTTCCACGCCTTAACATCTCCCCCAAAGCGCGCAAAACAATCAAACGCGCGCGTCAAGAGGGGAGGGTTTTGCATTGCCTGAATTCGTCGATCTCGAGGTCCGAAGGCCGCTACCCACGCCAATGGCGTGGCCGCTCATTGCGCCGAAGGTCCTCCAACGGCACCCCAAGCCGCCCAAGCATGGCACGATTTGCGAGTCGCCCGAGAGCATCGCGGCAGCCCCCGTCGTTCTGACGCCTGCGGAGCTGGCGTTCAGGATGGCCTCGGTGGGCTATGGCGCCTATGCGCATTACGGCGTGACCTGGCTTTTAAGCGGGAAGCCGTTGACCGCCAGCGAAGTGGTCGACCTGCGCCGGCTGACTGCCGCCCGATTGAGTGTCGTGCATCGCGCCTACCGCATGGCGCCCGGAATGACGGCGGCGGGCATGCCCACGGTGGATCTGGTGCAACGATCCATCTATCCGTTGATCGAAAGCACAGAGCGTGGCTCGGTCAGCTTCGTGCTGGGGTGCGCGATGGCGGAAGTGTGCGCGCCGAATGCATTGAATACCCGTCCGGGATTCACCGCCGCCAAGCTCTGGCATCTGTTCCATGTGAACCTGATTCAGGCTGCCAGCACCTGCGCCACCGTCCTGAAGGTGGACATGACCACCCGGCAAAAGACGGATTTCGTTGGCATTGATTCCGCACTCGGCACGCTGCACATCTTTGAAGCCAAAGGTTCAGGCGACGGGTTCGACGGATCCCGGGTGAGTGACGGCCTTTCGCAGTGTGAGGCCGTCGAAGGCATTAGGGTGATGGGGGGCGCGTTGGAGCAGCCAGCATCGCTCAATGTGTGCGTGTCCTATCTGCACGGCGGCAGGGTGTGCAGCGCCGTGTATCAACTCACCGGAGCCCGGAGTGCTTCAAGCGCGCCTGGGTCGCCGACAGCGACTCCTGCACCGCCCAACAAGTCGGAGGTCACCTCCGCATTGGAGCTGCTGCTGGGGACCAAGCTGATGGGCACCTATCTGATGCTCCGCGGGGCCGATGTCGAACAGACAGTGGGGCGTTGGACGGTCTTTGACATTGCATCGCAGGCTGGCGAAGGCGCCGAGGCGATTCGCGTGGCTCTGCCGAGCGCGCTGTGGACCCAGTTGGGGGACTTCTGGGAGCGGGCAGAACAGGCGATGGCGAGCGTGGGGGATTACGTGAAACTCCGATACAAGCTGACCAGCGTCTCCGTGACCGATGCATGGCCAGAGCGTCGCTCCGTGTTGAAGGATCGTTTGTCCGGATTGGGGAAGTCGATGCTTCAGTTGCTCGAGACCGACCTCCAGCAGGACGGAGTCAGGGCGTCAGAGGACGAGTTGCCTGAAGATTTCGAGCTTTCCGGCGTGGAGCCTTGGCTGGCGTTCGAACGCGCTTTGTCTGCGGGGACCTGATCGAGGTCTCATCCAGTAAAACAATGGATGGGCAGTAGCCCCTGGTCCTGCGGATATGGTGACCCCAGGGCATCAGTGGGATGGGGTCGAAGTAACGGGGCTGTTGACCGTGGAGACTGAATGGCGATGAATTTTCTTATTGGGGAATACCGCGTCCTCTGGGAGGCTCTCAAGCGATACCAGACGGAGCTCGCGGTGCTGTCCGACTCTGCCACGGACGAGGACGCCCAATTGCTGGCGGACGACAAGCTTCAGAAGATCGAGGACATGCTCCTCGGCATTGCTGTCGCCGCGAAATCAGACTGGGAGATTGACCTCGAATGAACCGCTTCATCCACTGGCTCACCTTGCTGTTGAAGTACGCATGTCCGCTGGTGGTCGCGGCGGTCCCATGCGTCATGGCGGTGGGTGTTTTCGCACCTTGGCCCGTGGCCCAGCAAGCGCTCGGCCCCAGCGACGCGCGTGAGGCGGTGTTGATCGCCTGGTCCTACAGCTCAAAATCCTCCGGGAACGTCATTCACAAGCGGCGCGAACAGTCGTATGTGCTGGTGCCGACTTTGAGGGCGATGACCGTCATTGAAGAAGATGGCCAAGTGCGCACGGAAGAGGATGCGCTGAGTCTAGTCGGCGCAGTGGTCCGCTTTGCCTTGGCGTGTTTGGGGACTTGGTGGTTCTGGCTTCGAAAGCGGTCCCAGGGTCGCATGAGGGCCGCGTAGGCAATTCCTCGCCCCGATATCAGCCAATTTCCTATTCACCCAGATGATGAGTGGCGCGCAGCATTGACTCGGTCGGGCCATCGAGCCCACGGATCGAGGAGTTCGTCCATGCGCTACCACCAAAGTCGCCTCGGGGCGACGCAACTCCAGCCCGCCACAGAGAAAAGCGCACGTCCCGCGAACGGGGAAGCCTCGTCCCCCACGGCAGCTCTCCATGCTGCGCTGCAGGCCGATGTCGATCAGTCGCCACGCATGCTGGCGCAGCGTCAAGCCATTGAGACAGCGTTCGGGAGTGCGATTCAACGTCAGCTCCACCCCGTGCAAGAAGAGCCCGATCCGTCGCATACCGGTCACGTCGCGGCAAACGGGCCAGGTGTCGTACAGCGGATCGCCCTCTATCACGGCACCACCATAGAAGCTGCCGGAAAGGTGTTGGACGGCGTTGATCCCTCAAAGGGCGGCGGCGAATTCGGTCAGGGTTTTTACACGGTGTTCGCGCCGGAGCAGGCCAAGCACATCGCCATGTACTACTGGGACAAGGAGAAGAAGTACAACAAGGGTGCCACGGGGATTGCGGTGGTCAAGATGAGCATTCCCGACAATTGGTGGGCTGCACTCATGAGCACTGGAGATGAGGACTACAAGGTCACCCATTCCGAGAATGGGCGCGACTGGTCGATGTTGAAGTACCAGGCGGATCCGAAGGAAAACAACGACGCCGAGGACGGGCCGGAGTTCGATGGATCCGAGCGTGAAGCGACAGAAGACAAGCCCTGGTTCCTGCCACGCAATGCCGATGAAGATGTCGATTACCAGGAAGAGGAAGACCGGAAATCCGATCTGGAACACGACATCATCGTTGGACCGATCAAGGACAAACAAACGCCGTATCTGCAGGTCGTATTCGGTGCCCAGAGTGCGGACTACCTGCTGGCGCAAGACGAGGTCAAACGCTCCATCTCGTTTCAGCAGACACAAGGGAAGACGGCGTTTGGAACCGGCGTTTATGACCCCATCAAGGCGTTGGCTTCGGAGGAAACCGGCTCCCTGGTCGAGACCACCACAGTGCAGATCAAGCGCTTTCGCGAAGGTCTGGCGGCTGCCACCGACAGGTCAAAGCGTCTGAATCTCCTGACGAACGTCTTCGGTGGCATGCAGGACAAGAACATCCCTGACGAGATGGTGGCTGTCTTCAAGGAATTGAAAGTCGTCGGCGAGGACAAAGGCACGCTCGCCTTCAACTACTACAACGTTGGAAGTGGGGTGTGAGTGGATGGCACGCCGCGGCGCTGGGCGCGGCGCGGTGGTGCCGTGTCCCTTCAGCGGTCCGCCTGCACCTTTGTTACAAAGGCCGCCAGGTCCTTGTTGAAACGCTGGGTCTGCTCCACAAACGGCGCGTGTCCAGTCTCGGCATAGAACAGCGTCTCAATGGACGGATTCAGTTCCCGTGCCCGCTGAGCGGACGCTTCGGCACGGACCAGTGCATCCCGTTCCCCGTAGATCTGGAGCATGGGCTTGCGCACACGCCGCAGCCCTGATGCCGCGTCCACCGACATCCGGTGCACCGACTTCTGCATGTCGAAGGATGCCAGGGCGGCATTCGCCAGCAGGCGCTGAAACATGGTCGCTTCTGGGGGGCGTTCGAAGCAGAGTCGAAGGAAGACCCGTTCGGCGTCCAGGCGGGTCATGAGGTCGGCGGAGGTCATGTCGCGATAGACCTCGGGATGGGGCACGATCAATGCCTCCTTCAGCTCGACGACCCCGCCGACATACACAATGCCGGCGAGGTGCGCATCACCATGCGCGGCCAGATAGTTGGAAATCACCGCAGCGCCGAGGGACCACCCCACAATGACGGGTCGCTTGGCTCCCGAGGCTTCAATGACCGCGCGCAGGTCCTCTGCCCAACGGCGCCCATCGGTGTAGGGCAAGGCTTCTTCAGGGCTGCCGGATTGGCCGTGCCCTCGCAGGTCGAAGGCGATGAGGCGCATCGACTGGAGATCGGGCGCCTCCAGTTGCTCTTGCCAACTGAGATGGCTGCCCAGCAGGCCGTGCACCAGGATCACCGGCGGGCCTTGGGGATTACCGGTCTCCTGAACCGACAGCACCACGCCATCCGGCGCCTTCACGGTGTACTGGCGCAGGGCCGTCTGTGCGCTGACGTTGGCCAGCAGCCCGAGGGACAGGGCCGCAGTCATCAGGCCAGTGGAGAGGAGACGCTTCAGCGTCGAAGTCAGTGAGAGCGACATGCAGGGCTCTGGAAGTGGAGGAGCCGCGACTCTCAAGCCTCACGCTGATGTCAGGGTCAAGGTGCGTGCTAGCATTTCCTCGATGACAGACAGGTCTTCCGTCGCCGAAGAGGCCGGCTTTCTATCAATTGGCGCATTGTCCAAAGCGTCTGGCGTGAGTGTCCGCGCCTTGCGGCATTACGACGGGCTCGGACTGCTGCAATCGTTTCGGGCAGACAACGGCTATCGTCGGTTTCGCCGGGTGGCCGTTGTGCAGGTTCAGCAGATCCAGCGATTCTTGACGGCAGGCTTCACGCTGGAGGAAGTGCGCAGCTTTCCGGGATGCATGCTGATGATTGAAGGCGCCGCGCTTTGTACCGAGACGAAGCAAGCGCAGCGGGAACGATTGGCGGCGATTGAAGATCAGATGGCGGCACTGGAGCGGCAGCGGGTGGCCTTGATGGAGATGCTGCAGAGAGGGACGCAGGGATTGCCGTGAGGCTTCGCGGTGAACTTGCCGACGCCTACTACGACGCGCGCCGTCCAAAAGGATTTTTTGGTGATTCGCTTGTTCCTGATGATGCTGGGTCTGGCCGTAGCCGCCTTTCTGACCCATGCAGTGTTCGCTGTCTTCTACGAGCGCGATGCGTTTCTGTATGTCGCGCCCATCCTGTTTGCGCTGGTAGCAGGGGCCTTTGCCATCGTGCCGCTGCGTCTGCGGTGGAACTGGCGGCTAGTGTGGCACTGGTCTTGGAGCTGGCCCCTTCTTCAGGTGGTCTTCTCGCCTGACGCGGCGCACTTCGGGGCGCTGGTGACGCCGGCGCGGATACTGGCCGCCGTGGAGGTTGTAGCCTGCTTGGCAGTCTTGTTGACCATGAGACATGAGGCAGTGCAGGCTTGGTTTGCGGCGCGGGGCAGGGTCGCCTCTTGACTCGACGGACTGCATCTTCTGAGCGAGCGCTGTCGCCGTGTGAGGACGCCCGAGCGAACTCACGCGAGTGGGCCAGCATCGAGGCAACTGCCAACGGTTTCAACTTGTCCACAGCGACTGTGAAACGCTACTTGGCGGGGTGGCTGAGTGGGAGGATCAGCGCGTGCGTCTGAACACCCACGCGCCGGCCACACTTCCAAACACCTGGATGAGCAAGCCACCGACTACGTACGCCGGATTCGGGCTACTTGTGGGGTTGAGCAGCATGACAACTTCGAAAGAGGCCGCCAGTATCCCGGCGACAAACCCTTGGGAGATCGCGGAGCCCCGTCCGTAGGCAGCAGAGACCCATCCGCAGGCGAGCGCAAACAAGACAGAGCTGAAAAAGCCGAGAACCATCGGCAGCGTGAAGGCGTACTGCCCCAGGTAGGCGTATACCTCTTGCAAGGACCGCCCATTCGCCACCATGAGCCACGTCGTTACGTTGCTCGTCAACGTCCCCGTGTAGGCCGGGCCAGCGATACCGACTGCTGCCCCAACAAACGCGGCATGCCAGGTAAAACCGGTTTGAAGGCGGCTGGTCGGAGAGTGGAGAGAATCGGTCATTGGCGAATCGTCAGGGAGGGCGTCTGTTTGGGGCGCTTCGTCAGCACTGGGTTCTTCAATCCGGCCTGGAGACTGGCCAATCTGGGAGGGAACACGGGACGATGAGTGGAGCTGAACCCTTGAAAGATAAAGGCCCCAGAGGTTCCCCTCTGAGGCCGAATCGGTTGGTGGAGAGGAGGAGGATCGAACTCCCGACCTTCGCATTGCGAACGCGACGCTCTCCCAGCTGAGCTACCCCCCCAACATGCAAATGACTATAGCAAAAATGCCCTCCGCGGCGCTTTGACGAAACCCCGATACAAGAGGCATGCAGCGGCGATCTGCGCACGCGCCGCTCACCACCGGCACCCCTTGTCCTTCGCGGTGTCCCGCACCAGCGGCACCACGGCCAGCAGCCCCTTGTCTGCATAGGCTTTCCGGCATTCCTCCTGTCCCGCCCGCTTGATTTCATCCGCCAGCTTGTCCTTGGGTTCAGGCGGCGTTGGCATCGCCTGAATCACCCCATAGGCATTCCCCCGAGGCAGTGCAGGGCCTCGCTGCGGCCGTGGTGTCAGGTCCAGGCGATTGGGCGCATTGGGGGGTGTCGAGGCGGGGGTGGCGATGTCCTGGCCGGTCCTGGAGCCTGCGTCCGGCGCACCGACGCTCGGCTGAGTGCTGGTGGGGGTACTCGATCCGTCCAGTGAGATTCGATTGGCGGGCGTTGGCGTGTTGGCGCTTGGTGTCAAGGCCGATGAAGGCCTCGGTGTGGAAGAGGGTGGAACCGCCGCTGCGCTGGGTGGGGCTACCGTCGGGGCCGTGGGTGCCGCGGGCGTTGGCGGCGACGCGCTCTGCACAGACGGCTGTGTCGGCGTCGTGGTCGCTGTCGTAGCAGGAGTGGCAGGAGTCGCAGGAGTGGCAGGCGACGGCGCCTGCGTTGGCGTTGCCGGGCTGGGTGCCGGCGTCGGCGCAGCGCTTCGCGGCTGGGCCTGGTTAGTCGTTGGCGTCGTGCTTGGGGACGGCGTGTTCAGCGCCGGCGGTGTCGGCACCGACACAGCAGGGCTCGTTGCGGGCGGCGTGCTCACCGGCGTGGGTGTCGGGGCTGGTGTTGGAGGCGCGACAGGAGGCGTCGGCGCGGTTTGAGACGTCACCGGCGTCTGCGGTGGAGTTTGCGCTGCTGTCTGCGCTGGCGTTGGCGCGGGCGTGAGCGGTGGCAAAGGCGCGGGTGCCGCCAACGCCGGCAATGAAGGCGGTGTCGCCGTCGTCACCCGCTCGGCCGGCACGCGCGGCAGCCGCCGGACCGTCGTGGGGCTGTCGCTCAGCGTCGGGCGAGGGGGCTCGGGCAGTTGCAGGGCAGCGGGCGCTGGCAATGGCGCTGCGGTCGCTGTCGGCGGAGCCTTTCTGGCGGTCGCCTCGGTAGGCGTGCGCTCAATGCGCCGCACCGGCTCCGCCGTGTCCCTCAGCGTCGGACGTGGTGGCTCGGGCAACTCCAGCGCTGCAGGCCCTTGCAGCGGCCCTTCCGCCTCTGGCGTGGCCCGCCGGTCTGCCTGCGTGCCGGGTGCTGCTTGGCGCTCGATGCGTCGCAAGGTCACGGGCGTTTCGCTCAGCGTGGGGCGCGGCAATTCAAGCGCGGAGGGCGACGGCAGTGGAGCGTCATTGCGCGAGACCGGCAGCTTTTGCAGCGTGTCCCGCGACGGTGAAAGGCGATTGACCTGCGGGGCCGCGTCCGCCGGCAGGGAAAGCGTCGCCGTTGGCGCTGGAGGTTCCGTGGAAGGCGCAGTCGTCGGCGTCGTTGCAGGCGCCGGGGTGGCCACGGTCGCTGGTGCCGGGGAGGGCGTAGCCACGGGTGCCGTCACTGGCACCGCGGCCGCGGTGTCCCCTGCCGCGGCCGGAGTCGGCGAAGGAGCTGGAACCGGCGTCGCGGCGGTCACCCCTGCCTGCGGCGGCCGAGTCGGCTGCTGTGTTGGTTGAGGGGCGGGTGTCTGCTGCGGCAATGCCGCCTGCCTGGACGGTGATGCGGCCGCGTTCCGCTCCGACGTGACTGGCGCAGGCGCAGGCGTGACCGGCGCTGGCGTGACTGGCGCAGGCGCCACCGGCGGCACTGGCTTGTCTTCCCGCGTTGTCGGCCTCACCGGCGTTGCCACGCCTGAACGGAGCTCCGCCTTCGCCGCTTGCTCCTCGTCCCCGGTCAGCCGCTCACCCGGCGTCTGTCGCCACTGCCCCTGCCGGGCCGCTCCAGGCGCTTCATCGGGCTTCGGGGCCTCCGGCCGGACAGTGCCGCCATAACGCTGCTCACGCGCCGTGCCAACGGGTCCGCGCTCGGGCACGATCACCGCCGGGTCGCCCGACCCCTGCTCAAACCGATCCCCCTGCAGCCGCACGGTGATGGGCCCCCACGCGCCTTCACCCGGCTTGGCGGTTCCCCCCGGCGCATTGCCCACCACCAGCACCACCAGCACATGCAGCAGCACCGCCAGCATCAGGGCGGAGCCCAGATGATCCGGCGGACGGGTAGGGGATGGGAAGCTGGAGAGAACGGCGGACAAGGTGGCTGCAGCGGTCAGGAGTCGCTCCAGCCGCAGCATAGCCCGGAACCAGGACGCAGCCGCGCTCTCCACGCGGTCGCACGGTTCCTGGAAGCTGATCGATTACCCGCAGTGCCTGCTGCTGAGGCGCGCTGCTGCCCGCTGCTGAACGATGCGAAAGCGATGGGCTGGAGCCGTCCGGGGCCAGTCCTTGCCGCCCCATTGGCCACCCGGGCTGAACACCCGGCCTGACACTCAGGTGTTGGGCGCCTGGTTCAGATCGGCGCGGCGGGCGCCGGTGAAGCGCTTGGCCCAATAGGCCTCACGCATGTCTTCCACACGCACCGCACCGCCGGCGCGCGGAGAGTGGATGAACTTGCCTTCACCCACGTAGATGCCCACATGCGAGAACGTCGCGCGCATGGTGTTGAAGAACACCAGGTCGCCCGGCTTCAGATCTTCCTTCTTGATGGAGATCAGCGCCGACATCTTGGCCTGCTCGTCCGCGCGGCGGGGCAGCACCAGGCCCACGCTCATCTCGAAGATGTGACGCGTGAAGCCACTGCAATCGAAACCATTGCTTACAGAATTCCCGCCGCGCCGATAGGGCACGCCCAGGAAGTTCATGGCGGACAGCACCAGGTTCGATGCCCGGTCCCGCACTTCATTCAGCAGACTGGGGTTGCCGGCCAGTGCGGCATTCTCGGCCTGGGTCTGCGCCTGTGCCTGGGCCACGATGCCCCGCTGCTGCAGGAATCGCGTGACCACGTCGTTGGAGGTGCCTGCCGCCGCGCCCATCATGGCGGTGGCGGGCAGTGCGGGCGCGATGGGCGCCATCATGGTGTTGGCGGCGGTGATGCTGGGCGTGCCGGCCGTGGAGTTCTGAGCAGCAGCCACCGAGGCCAGGGCCGGGGTGCCTGCGGACAGCGTGCCCCCTTGCGCATTCATGGCGGCCGCGGGCTGGGGCAGCAGCGCGGGCGTCGAACCCCCAGCGACGCTGGCCACGCTGGCCGTGCGCATCAGGCTCTGGCCATAAGCGCCCATCATCGTGCCGGGAGGCGGGGTCAGTTCCGCAGTGCGGGCTTCAGCCTTGTCGCGGGGCTTGGCATCGGTCTTGTCCTGATGCTTGGCGTCCAGCTCCGGCTTCTGAGCGCTGCTGACCTTGTCGAGCTTCTCGGCCTTGTCAGCCTTCTCGGCGGCTTCCGCCTTGGCGGTGCCTGCCTTGCTGGCCGACTTGTTCTTGCTGTCCTGCTTCGTTTGTGCGCTCTTCGCCACCTTGGTGGTCTTGGCGCTGGCGTTGGCGCTCTGCTTGCCCTTGTTGTCGTTGCCAGCCTTGGAGGCCTTGGACGATTTGGAAGAGGCCGCAGGCGCGTTTTCTGCGGCCTTCGCCGTTTGTTGCGCCCAGCAACTACCGGCTGTCAAGGCGCAAATCAGTCCCAGTGCGGCCGTGGCGCGCTGGACAGTTGTGCGGTGAGGAGCAGAAGAAGTGGGACGGACAGTTCGCATCGGTATTGGGCGCGGAGCTTAAGAAGCGATGCCGCGCTGGTCAAGCATCGAACCCTGGGGATTGCCCCAGGTTTGACACCTGGCTTGGGGAAAGCCCTCGCTGTAGGGACGAGTCTCTCCTCAGGGAAGCCCGCATTGGACCATACAGGTCATGACAAAAGCTGTTTGAAGAAGTGTCCGATGGTGTGTTGGCGTGCGTTTTTCGCGGGTGTAAAGCGCGTGGCCGGCTTGTGCGAACACGCCATTGATATGTCGCAAATGCGAGCGACCGGTTCGCGGTGCGGGTCAGGGTGTCGTCAGACGCCGTGCGTGAAATCTGCCCATGGCACCGTTCAGAGTGCCCCATGGAGACAGCCCGATGACCGCGATCGACTACCAGGCCTTCTACGACCGCTCGGTGAGCGACCCCGACGCCTTCTGGGCCGAGCAGGCCCAGCTCATTGACTGGCATCATCCCTTCGAGCAGGTATGTGACGCCAGCCGGCCGCCGTTTGTGCGCTGGTTTGCGGGCGGAACCACCAATCTGTGCCACAACGCGGTGGACCGGCATGTGGCCACCCGGGGTGACGACCGGGCCCTGATCTGGTCCTCCAGCGAGGTGGACCGGGAAGAGATCTACACTTTTGCCCAGTTGCATCGCGAGGTGCAGATCATGGCCGCGGTGCTGCAGTCCGCAGGCGTGAAGCAGGGCGACCGGGTGCTGATCTACATGCCGATGATTCCGCAGGCCGCCTTTGCCATGCTGGCCTGCGCGCGGCTGGGGGCCATCCATTCGGTGGTGTTTGGGGGATTCGCCAGCCATGCGCTGGCCAACCGCATCGACGATGCGGAGCCGGTGCTGGTGATCAGTGCCGATGCCGGCAGCCGCGGCGGCAAGGTGGTGCCCTACAAGCCGCTGCTGGATGAAGCGCTGCGCCTGTGCAGCCATCCGCCGCGTCAGGTGTTGATGGTCGATCGCGGCCTGAGCCCGTTCGAACTTCAGCCCGGGCGTGACCTGGACTATGCGCAGTTGCGCGAGGCCCATCGGGACGCGCAGGTGCCCTGCGTCTGGCTGCCCTCCGAGGCCATCAGCTACACCCTCTACACCAGCGGCACCACCGGACGGCCCAAGGGTGTGCAGCGTGACACCGGCGGTTATGCCGTGGCGCTGGCGGCCAGCGTGCGCCACATCTTCGACGGTCGGCCAGGCGAGACCTTCTTCTCCACCAGCGACATTGGCTGGGTGGTGGGCCACAGCTACATCGTGTATGGGCCGCTGATCGCCGGCATGTCCACCATCATGTACGAGGGCCTGCCCACCCGTCCGGATGCGGCGGTCTGGTGGCATCTGGTGGAGCGGCACCAGGTGACGGTGATGTTCAGCGCGCCGACCGCGATCCGCGTGCTCAAGAAGCAGGACCCGGCGCTGCTCCAGCGACATGACCTGCGCAGCCTGCGCAATCTCTTCCTGGCTGGTGAGCCGCTGGACGAGCCCACCGCCCGCTGGATCGCCGAGGCGCTGGGCAAGCCCATCATCGACAACTACTGGCAGACCGAAACCGGCTGGCCGATTCTGACGCTGGCGCGCGGGTTGTCGTCGGGCACACCCAAGTTCGGGTCACCGGGCGTGCCGATGTATGGCTACAAGGTGCAGTTGGTGGACGAGCAGACCGGTGCGGTGCTGGACGGCGCGAACCAGAAGGGCCTGCTGGTGATCGACGGTCCGCTGCCGCCCGGATGCATGCAGACGGTCTGGCGGGACGATGAACGTTTCGTGCGCACCTATTGGTCCAGCGTGCCGGACCGGCAGGTCTATTCCACCTTCGACTGGGCGGTGCGGGACGAAGAGGGCTACTACTTCATCCTGGGCCGCAGCGACGATGTGATCAATGTGGCGGGCCACCGGCTCGGTACGCGGGAGATCGAGGAATGCATCGCCGGCCATCCGGCCGTGGCCGAGGTGGCGGTGGTGGGCGTCGCGGATGCGCTCAAGGGGCAGGTGGCCCTGGCCTTTGCCGTGCTGCGCGATCCGGCCAAGGCGGCGACGCAAGAGCTGGCTCTGGCGCTGGAGGGCGACATCCTGAAGAAGGTCGATCAGGAGCTGGGCGCGGTGGCGCGTCCGGCCCGGGTGCGGCTGGTCGCGGCGCTGCCCAAGACGCGATCGGGCAAGCTGCTGCGGCGGGCCTTGCAGGCGGTGGCAGAAGGCCGGGAGACGGGCGACTTGAGCACGATGGAAGACCCGGTGGCGCTGGAGCAGCTCAAGGCGCAACTGGCGGCGGGAGGTTGAGCCGCTCGCGCAGGCTGCGCCAGTCGTCGCGGATGAAGTGCAGCACCGCATCCTCGTGGTGGGCCCCGATGATGCGGTGTGCGGCTTGCTTGACGTCGTCGCTGGCATTGGAGACGGCCACCGCATGGTGGGCGGCGCGCAGCATGCTGAGGTCGTTGACCTGGTCGCCGAAGACCACCAGCTCGCGGTCGTGCAGCTGGTAGCGCTGGGCCAGGGTGGCGATGGCCTGGTCCTTGCTGGCGCTGCGGTCGTGGACATTGAGCCAGGGCCATCCCGGCATGTAGAGGTCTTCGGCCAGGTGGGTGACCATGGCGTCGCCGAAGAGGCTGTGGATGTCGGCCTGGAGGGCGGCCAGGGGCTCGGCTTTGTCCACCACCAGCAGGGTGACGAGGGCGTCGTGCAACTGGTCCTGCAGGCGGTCGACCTGGCGCAGCCGCGGGTCGGCGTTGCGCTGACGCTCGGTGACGAAGCGCTGCTGGCCTTCGTTTTGCACCTGCTGCCAGAACAGCTGGTCGCCTTGCGGGCCATGGGTGGCGATGAAAGGCATCAGGCCATGCCGGCGCACCAGGGCGAAGAGGGCCTGGCCCATGGCCGGGTCCATGGCATTGACCAGTTCATGCCGGCCGGTGCGCAGGTCGCTGATGTAGGCACCGTTGGACGACACCACCGGCAACTGGATGGGAAGGCCGTACAGGATGCGGGCGATGGACACCACATGCCGGGCACTGGCCACGGTGAAGGCCAGGCCTTCGTGCAGCAGTTCGGCCAGGCCGTCGCGGGTGGCGGAGGAGAGGCGGGCCTGCGGGTCGAGCAGGGTGCCGTCCAGGTCGGAGACGTAAAAGCGCATGAGGGCGAATTCCGGCCAAAACCGGATGCAGGGGACGGATCTGGTCGGTGCAGCGCACAAGGGCGACGCCCCGGATCCTACGCCGCTGCCGGTGCATCGCATACTTGACCCCATGCCAGACGTTCCATCCACCACCCCCTCGACGGGCGCCAAGGTCGCCGCGGGCGTCACGCCGCTGCATCCGACGACCGGGCGGCCGGTGATGGACGCGGCCATGCATCGCTATCTGCCGTGGGTGGTGGCGCTGGCCTTCTTCATGCAGACGCTGGACACGACCATTCTGAATACGGCGCTGCCGGGGATGGCGCGGGACCTGGGGGAGAACCCGCTGCGGATGCAGTCGGCGGTGGTGGCCTATCTGCTGACGGTGGCGATGCTGATCCCGGCCTCCGGGTGGCTGGCCGACCGGTTCGGGACGCGCAGTGTGTTCCTGTGGGCGATCGGGCTGTTCAGCTTCGGGTCGCTGATGTGCGCGATCTCGCCGAGTCTGCAGATCCTGGTGTTGGCGCGGGTGCTGCAGGGGATGGGCGGGGCGTTGCTGGTGCCGGTGGGGCGCTTGGTGGTGCTGCGGTCGTTTCCGAAGGACGAGTTTTTGAAGGTGATGACCTTCATCACGCTGCCCGGGCTGGTGGGGCCGCTGCTGGGGCCGACGCTGGGCGGGGTGCTGACGCAGTTTGCGAGCTGGCACTGGATCTTTCTGATCAACCTTCCCGTGGGATTGGTGGGGGCGGTGGCCTGTCGGCGGTATATGCCGCAGCTCAAGGCGGCGGGGCGGCAGCGCTTTGATTGGAGCGGTTATGTGCTGTTCAGTCTCGGGCTGATGTTGCTGTCGCTGGCGCTGCAGGGCTTTGGGGAGCATGTGGTGAGCATGGCCATTTGCCTGGTGATGCTGGTGGCAGGGGTCGCGTGCATGATGACCTACTGGCTGCATGCGTCGCGCAGTGAGGCGCCACTGTTTTCTCCCGCATTGTTTGCGGTGCCGACGTTTCGGATCGGGTTGTTGGGGAATGTGTTTGCGCGGCTGGGAAGCGGGGCGACGCCGTTTTTGACGCCGCTGTTTCTGCAGGTGGGGCTGGGGTTTTCGCCGAGTGAGGCGGGGCTGTCCATGATTCCATCGGTGCTGGGGGCCATGTTCACCAAGACCTTGGCGATTCGGCTGATCCGGTGGGGTGGGTATCGGCGGGTGTTGATCGTCAATACGCTGCTGCTGGGGGTGCTGATTGCGAGCTTCTCACTGATCCCGCGGGATGTGGGGCACGTGTGGTTGGCGATTCATCTGGGCGTGTTCGGGATGGTGAACAGCATGCAGTTCACCGCGATGAATACGCTGACGCTGGGCGATCTGGATGAGCGGACCGCCAGCGGGGGGAACAGCCTGCTGGCCGTGGTGATGCAGCTGTCGATGAGCCTGGGGGTAGCGACGTCCAGCGCATTCCTGCTGCTGTTCTCGGAAGGCGTCTCCCGCACCGACGGGGCCGCGATGGTGCCGGCGTTCCATGCGACCTATCTGGCACTGGGGGTGATGGCAGCACTGGCGGCGTTCATCTTTCATCAACTGAGGCTGGATGAAGGAGCGAAGAAGGAAACGGCGGAGTCGCGGATGAGTGAGTCGTGAGGCGGTGACGGGGCTGTCCCATAACGCCCCGTCCTGCAATCGGCAGAGCGGGGCGTGAGGGAGAACGGCCCCTGTTTTCTCCATGCCAGGGCCAGAGGCCCTGGCCTTCGCCAGGCACAAACAGTCCACAGGACTGTTTGTGTCCGGGCTCAGTCCCCCGCCCGCTTCGCGGTCTCCTCCTAATACTTACGAAAACAGGGGCCGTTCTCCCTCACTCTCGATGCACCGAGCGCTGCGTGAAATGCGGCGTGCGTCGGTGGCGCGTCTAACGAGCGTCTTTGGTTCGTGCTTGCAATCGTGCGAGGAAACCAGTCGCTGTCTTCGCAAAGCCTCTTGCCCACCACATTCCATCATCAAGACTAAGGGGCCGACGCACGCCACCATCGCAGCGCCAGCGCGCACCCCGTCAGCGCGCTCACCGTCGGCGCGCTCACCGTTAGCAACGACGGTCGACGAAAAACACCGCCCGTAGGCGGTGTTCGGAGTTCCACTCCCGCTCGCGCGAGGGGCGGGGTAGAAGGCCTTAAAGCACTTCGGAGGCGAAGTCGGCGAGGCGCGAACGCTCGCCACGCGCCAGCGTGACGTGCCCGCTGTGGGCCCAGCCCTTGAACTTGTCCACGGCGAAGGTCAGGCCCGAACTGCCTTCGGTGAGGTAGGGCGTGTCGATCTGCGCCAGGTTGCCCAGGCAGACGATCTTGGTGCCCGGCCCCGCCCGCGTGATCAAGGTCTTCATCTGCTTGGGCGTCAGGTTCTGCGCCTCGTCGATGATGACGTACTTGTTCAGGAAGGTGCGGCCCCGCATGAAGTTCAGGCTCTTGATCTTGATCTTGCTGCGGACCAGATCATTGGTGGCCGCGCGGCCCCATTCGCCCGCCGTGCTGTCGCCACGCGCCAGGACTTCCAGGTTGTCGTCCAGCGCGCCCATCCACGGGCCCATCTTTTCTTCTTCCGTGCCAGGCAGGAAGCCGATGTCCTCGCCCACCGGCACCGTGACGCGGGTGACGATGATTTCGCTGTAGCGGCGCTCGTCCAGCACCTGCGACAAGCCCGCCGCCAGCGTCATCAGCGTCTTGCCCGTGCCGGCAGAGCCGGTGAGGGTGACGAAGTCGCAGTCCGGGTCCATCAGCAGGTTCAGGGCGAAGTTCTGCTCGCGGTTGCGGGCCGTGACCCCCCAGACCGAGTGCTTCTGGTGGCCATAGTCCTTCAGGGTGCGCAGCACCGCCGTCTTGCCGGTGATCTCCTGCACCTTGGCGTAGAGCGGGGCAGCGCCCGGTGCTTCCAGGTAGACGAGCTGGTTGACCAGCAGGGTGGGAACCAGCGGGCCACTGATGCGGTAGAAGGTCGTGCCGCCCTGGTTCCAGCTTTCCATGGTCTTGCCATGGCGCTCCCAGAAGTCCGGCGGGAGTTGCTGCACGCCCGTGTAGAGGAGGTCGGAGTCCTCCAGCGTCTTGTCGTTGCGGTAGTCCTCTGCCGGCAGGCCCAGCGCACGGGCCTTGATGCGCATGTTGATGTCCTTGGACACCAGCACGACTTCGCGGCCCGGTTGCTGCTGCTTCAGGGCCTGGACCACGCCCAGAATCTGGTTGTCCGCCTTGCCTTGCGGCAATCCTTGCGGCAGCGGGGTGTCGATGAGGCTGGTCTGGAAGAAGAGCTTGCCGCCCGCTTCGCGGTGGCCCGTCTCCGCCAGCGGCAAGCCCTTGCCCATTTCCTCGATGGAGCTGGACTTGAGCGAGGCCGCCAGGGCGTCGAGTTCGCGGCTGACCTGGCGCACGTTGCGCGCGACTTCGGTCATGCCCTTCTTGTGACCGTCCAACTCCTCCAGCGTGATCATGGGCAGGTAGATGTCGTGTTCCTCGAAACGGAACAGCGACATCGGGTCGTGCATCAGGACATTGGTGTCCAGCACAAACAGCTTGGGGTCGCCCGCCGGTTTGCGGGCGCGGGTCTTGGCAGGGGCGGATTTGCGGGACGGAGCGCCAGACGTCGCCGGCGCCACCAGCGCCAGAGACGGCGAACCGCCGCTGCGGGCCTCGGGCTCGGTTTTGGTGCGGGGCGCCTGCGTCACCGGCGCATGAGAGGCCGCAACGGCCTGGGAAACCGGCGTCGGTGGGTCCAGCAGAGCCGGAGTAGGAAGGGCAGGCGAAGACGCTGAAGCGCCGCGGGTCGCGCCAGCAGGACGTTTGCTCGGAGTGAGCGTAGTGGCGTAGGCGTCGGAATCTAGGCGGCTGGCGCGCTTGGTCGGAGGCTTGGGCAGTGGCATGTGCGAATGAGCGGGTCAAGCGTGAAGAGCCTGGGTCCGAGCGGACCAGGGGTCATGCCCGAGCAGCCGTCGGGGCGGAAAAAGCCGGAGGTATCGGCGACTTTTTCAGGGCCAGCGCCATTCAAAAGACAAAAAGCCGCACCGGGGGCGGTGCGGCTCGTCCTTGAAAATGTTGCGATCGGGCACTGGGGCATGCGGTTGATTATGCACAACTCGTGCCCGGTCCTCGCCCGCGCCTCCATGACACTGCCACCAAACAACAGTGACGCCCCAACCAGCAGAAGCACGCCGGCAGAGGAACACCGGCAAAAGAGAGAGGGAAGCGGAAAGCGGGCAAAGAACAACCGACAAAAGAAAACCGGCAAAAGAAAACCGGCCGCGGGCAGCACCCGGGGCCGGTCGCAGGACCTATTCAGAGGCGCCGATCACCAGGACCGGCAGGCCAGAATCTTCAGGCCGCTTCCTTCTTCAGCGCCTTCACCGCCTTGAGGACTTCGTCCACATGGCCGGCCACCTTGATGCCGCGCCACTCTTCACGAAGAATGCCCTGAGCGTCAATCAGGAAGGTCGAGCGTTCAATGCCCTTGACCTTCTTGCCGTACATGATCTTGTTCTTCACCACGCCAAACATGTGGCACAGCTTTTCTTCAGTGTCCGCAATCAGCTCAAAAGGCAGTTCCAGGTTCTGCTTGAACTTCTCATGCGAGGCCATGTTGTCGCGCGAGACACCCAGCACCACCGCGCCGGCCTTCACAAACTCCTTGTGATGGTCGCGGAATTGCATGGCTTCCGTCGTGCAGCCAGGGGTGTTGTCCTTCGGATAGAAGTACAGCACCACAGCCTGACCGTGGAATGCCGATGGGGTGAACTTCACGCCTCCGGTGGCAAGAGCTTCAATATCCGGAAGAGGTTTGTTGAGCGCTGGCGTCATGTGGCGTTTTTACAGAGATAGGTGCCCGGGCGGGCATAGCCAGCGATTATACGTTGAATGAATCGCCCATCGCCCATGTCGGGAGGCCCGCCGTCAACCGCAAAGCTGGGTAGACCGTTCACCCGTCCCTAAAGTCATGGGCAGGGTCATGCCCTGCGTCAAGGGCAAGCCCGCTCAGCCCTCGATCATCAGCGCCGCCAGCACCGCCCGCCCTTCGCTGGCCAGCACGTTGTAAGTGCGGCAGGCGGCGCCCAGGTCCATGGTTTCCATGCCGATGCGAGCATCGATCAGCGCCCGGTACAGCTGCGGACGCGCAAACCGGATGCGGCTGCCGCTGCCAAAGATCACCAGCTCCGGCTTCAGGTCGCGGATGCGTTCGAAATGGGCCTCGGTCAGGTCCTCGAACCGGGGCAGGTCCCACGCCTGCACCGTGCCCTGCCACGGCACCAGCAAACTGCTGCGGTGTTCCGTGCCATTGACCCAGACGCTCCGGCCGTCATGCCGGGAGATGGTGTTGCCGCCTTGCGGCTGGTCGAGTTGAAATTTCATTGAGGCTGATTTTGGCAGCGACGCAGGCCTGATGCACCCAGACGCCGGAGACCCTGTGTTCAAATCAAGGGCTATTTTCCCGTCTTTCCCTCTGGAGAAATCTTGAAGACCGTCACCAAGTCCAGCAAGTTGGCCAATGTCTGTTACGACATCCGGGGACCCGTGCTGGACAAGGCGCGGCAGATGGAAGAAGAAGGCCAGAAAATCATCAAGCTGAATATCGGCAATATCGCCGCCTTCGGCCTGCAGCCGCCGGACGAGATCGTCCAGGACATGATTCGCAACCTGCCCGACGCCGCCGGCTATACCGACTCCAAGGGTTTGTTCGCCCCGCGCAAGGCGGTGGTGCATTACTGCCAGGAAAAGGGCATCGCCGGCGTGACGGTGGACGATGTCTACCTGGGCAATGGCGCGTCCGAGCTGATCGTTATGGCGCTCAACGCCCTGCTGGACAACGGCGACGAAGTGCTTCTGCCCGCCCCGGACTATCCCCTCTACACCGCCGCCGTGGCCCTGTCCGGCGGCGAGCCGGTGCACTACATCTGCGACGAGTCCAACGGCTGGCTGCCCGACCTGGACGACATCCGCGCCAAGATCACGCCCCGCACCAAGGCCATCGTGGTGATCAACCCCAACAACCCGACCGGCGCGCTCTATCCCAAGGAGCTGCTGCAGGCGCTGGTGGAGATCGCCCGTCAGCATCAGCTGATCGTCATGGCCGACGAGATCTACGACAAGACGCTCTACGACGGCGAGGTGCACACCAGCATCGCGTCCCTGTCGGACGACGTGCTCACGCTCACCTTCAACGGCCTGTCCAAGAACTACCGCTCCTGCGGCTACCGCGCCGGCTGGATGGTGGTGTCCGGCGACAAGCGCCACGCCGCCGACTACATCACCGGCCTGAATATGCTGGCCTCGATGCGGTTGTGCGCCAACACCCCCGGCCAACTGGCCATCCAGACCGCCCTGGGCGGCTACCAGTCGATCAACGACCTGGTGGCCCCGGGCGGCCGTCTGGCCCGCCAGCGTGACCTCGCCTATGAACTGCTCTCGCAGATTCCCGGTGTGAGCGTGGTCAAGCCCAAGGCCGCCCTCTACATGTTCCCCCGCCTGGACCCCAAGATCTATCCGATCGAGGACGACCAGCAGTTCGCGTACGACCTGCTGGCCGAGGAAAAGGTACTGATCGTTCAAGGGACGGGCTTCAACTGGAAGACCCCCGATCACTTCCGGCTGGTCTTCCTGCCCAACACGGACGACCTCCGTGAGGCAGTTGGCCGCATCGAGCGGTTCCTGGCGCACTATCGCAAGCGCCACGGCCGCTGATTCGAGTGACCCATTGAAAGCATCTTCACCATGAATTCGATCAAAGTTGGCCTGCTGGGCATTGGTACCGTCGGTGGCGGCACGTTCCAGGTGCTGCGTCGCAACCAGGAAGACATCCGCGGACGCGCCGGCCGCGGCATCGAGATCACCATGGTGGCCGACCTGGACGTCGAGCGGGCGCGCAGCATCGTGGGCGATGCCTGCACCGTGGTGTCGGATGCGCGGCAGGTCATCGCCAATCCGGACATCGACATCGTGGTCGAGCTGATCGGCGGCTACGGCGTGGCCCGCAGCCTGGTGCTGGAAGCCATTGCCGCCGGCAAGCATGTGGTCACCGCCAACAAGGCGCTGCTGGCCGTGCATGGCAGCGAGATCTTCGCCGCCGCCCGCGAAAAGGGCGTGATGGTGGCTTTTGAAGCCGCCGTGGCGGGCGGCATTCCCATCATCAAGGCGCTGCGCGAGGGCCTGACCGCCAACCGCATCGAATGGATCGCCGGCATCATCAACGGCACCACCAACTTCATCCTGTCGGAGATGCGCGGCAAGGGCCTGGACTTCGCCACCGTGCTGAAGGAAGCCCAGCGCCTGGGCTACGCGGAAGCCGACCCCACCTTCGACATCGAAGGCGTGGACGCGGCCCACAAGGCCACCATCATGAGTGCAATCGCCTTCGGCATTCCGGTGCAGTTCGACCGCGCCCATGTGGAAGGCATCACCCAGCTGCAGGCCGCCGACATCAAGTATGCGGAGCAGCTCGGCTACCGCATCAAGCTGCTGGGCATCGCCCGCCGCCGTCAGGACGTGGGCGGCATCGAGCTGCGGGTGCACCCGACGCTGATCCCTGCCAACCGACTCATCGCCAATGTGGAAGGCGCCATGAATGCGGTGCTGGTGCAGGCCGATGCGGTCGGCACGACGCTCTACTACGGCAAGGGCGCCGGCGCTGAGCCCACCGCCTCGGCCGTGATTGCCGACCTGGTGGACATCACCCGGCTGGCCACCGCCGACCCGGACCACCGCGTGCCGCATCTGGCCTTCCAGCCCGAAGCGATGAACAACACGCCCATCCTGCCGATGGACCAGGTGCAGACGGCCTTCTACCTGCGCCTGCGGGTGGCGGACCAGGCCGGCGTGCTGTCGCGCATCACCACCATCCTGGCGGAGCACCAGATCAGCATCGACGCGGTGCTGCAGCGCGAATCGGCCGAAGGCGAGAGCCAGACCGACCTGATCATCCTGACCCACGACACCCAGGAAGGCCGCATGACCCGCGCGCTGCAGCAGATGCAGGCGCTGGAGACGGTGCTGGCGCCGATCGTTGCGCTGCGCAAGGAAGAGCTGGCCTGACCATGAAGTACCTCAGCACCCGTGGCGACCGCACCGAGCGCCACTTCTGCGACATCCTGCTCGAAGGCCTGGCGCCGGACGGCGGACTGTACCTGCCGACGTCCTATCCGCAGGTGGACAGCGCGCTGCTGGCCCGCTGGCGCGGTCTCTCCTATGCCGACCTGGCGGTGGAGATCCTGTCGCTCTACATCGACGACATTCCGGCCGATGACCTGAAGGCGCTGGTGCGTCGCACCTACACCGAGGCGGTCTTTGGGTCGCCGCAGATCACGCCGCTCAAGCCGCTGGAGGAAGACCTCGCGCTGGTGGCCCTGTCCAATGGCCCGACGCTGGCCTTCAAGGACATGGCCATGCAGTTGCTCGGCCAGCTCTTCGAATATGAACTGGGCCGTCGCGGCGAGACGCTCAACATCCTGGGCGCCACCTCCGGCGACACCGGCAGCGCCGCCGAATACGCCATGCGCGGCAAGGCCGGCATCCAGGTGTTCATGCTCAGCCCGAACGGCCGCATGAGCCCCTTCCAGCAGGCGCAGATGTTCAGCCTGCAGGACGCCAACATCCACAACCTGGCGCTGGACGGGGTCTTCGACGACTGCCAGGACATCGTCAAGGCGGTCTCGAACGACCTGGACTTCAAGCGCCGCTACCGCATCGGCACCGTCAACTCGATCAACTGGGCCCGTCTGCTGGCCCAGGTGGTGTACTACTTCGCAGCGTTCTTCCAGGCCACGCGCCGGGATGACCAGCGGGTCAGCTTCACCGTTCCGTCGGGGAACTTCGGCAACGTCTGCGCCGGCCATGTGGCCCGCATGATGGGCCTGCCGATCGAGCGCCTGGTGGTGGCGACCAACGAGAACGACGTACTCGACGAGTTCTTCCGCACCGGCGTCTATCGTCCGCGCGGCGCGGCCCAGACGCTGGAAACCTCCAGCCCGTCCATGGATATTTCCAAGGCGAGCAACTTCGAGCGCTTTGTGTTCGACCTGCTGGACCGCGACGGCAACCGGGTGCGACAGCTCTTTGGCGAGCAACTGGCCACGCAGGGCTTCTTCGCGCTGACCGAGGCGGAGCGCGCACGCATCAGCGAGCGTTTTGGCTTCAGCTCCGGCCGCAGCACCCACGCGGATCGGCTGGCCACCATCCGCCTGTGCCACCAGCGCTACGGCCATGTCATCGACACCCATACCGCCGACGGGCTCAAGGTGGCTCTGGAACAGCGTCAGCCGGGCGTGCCCATGCTGGTGCTGGAAACCGCCTTGCCCGCCAAGTTCGCTGCCACCATCGAGGAAGCGCTGGGCCTGGTCCCGCCGCGTCCGGCCGCGTTGGCCGATCTGGAAAGCCGGCCCAAGCGGGTCCAGGTGCTGCCCGTCTCGGTGGAGCAGATCAAGCAGTTCATCACCACCCATGTCTGAGTCTTCCAAGTCTGCTGAGTCGTCGAAGTCCGGGGGCGCCGCGAGCGGTGCTTCTTCCGAGCCTTCAGCGCCGTCCGCGTCCTCCGGGTCGTCCGTGCCATCCGCGACATCCGCGTCTTCGAGCGTCGCCTCATCGTCCGCTTCGACCGCCGGTACAGCCACGGCACATCCGGCACGTGCGCCGATGCTGCCGATGGAGCAGGCCCTGGAGCGGCTGCTGTCCCAGGTGCAACCGCTGGGGTTGACCGAGTCGGTCAGCACCCCGCTGGCGCTGGGGCGCATCCTGGCGCAGGACCTGGTCTCGCCGCTGGATGTGCCGCCTTATGACAACAGCGCCATGGACGGGTATGCCGTTCGCATGGCTGGGCTTCAAGGGGCGGGCGCTTCCAACGCCGACGCCACCGCATTGCTGCCGGTGTCTCAGCGCGTGCCGGCTGGCTCGGTGCCCACGGCGCTACTGCCGGGCACCGCTGCCCGCATCTTCACCGGCGCCACGGTGCCGGAAGGCGCCGACACCATCCTCATGCAGGAGCAGTGCGAAGCCGTGGCAGATGCGGCGGGCGGCCTGGGCCATGTGCGGGTGCCGCTGGCGGTGCCGCAGGGCCAGCACATCCGTCGTCGTGGCGAGGACCTTCAACGGGGCCAGACCATCCTGAGTGCCGGCGCTCGGCTCAATGCCGCCGCGCTGGGGCTGGCGGCCACGGCGGGGGCTGCCGAGCTGACGGTGGCGCGTCGTCCGCGCGTCGCGCTGTTTTCCACCGGCGACGAGCTGGTGTTGCCCGGACAGCCGCTGGGCCCCGGGCAGATCTACAACTCCAATCGCACGACCCTGCATGCGCTGCTGCTGGCGCTCGGTTGCGAGGTGCGCGACCTGGGCATCGTGCCCGACACGCTGGACGCCACCCGTGCGGCGCTGCGGGAAGCGGCCCGCAACAGCGATCTGATCCTGAGCTCGGGCGGCGTCTCGGTCGGAGAAGAGGACCACCTCAAGCCCGCGCTGGAGCGGGAAGGGCGGCTGGACCTCTGGCAGATTGCCATCAAGCCCGGCAAGCCACTGGCTTTCGGGGAGGTCCACCATGCGGACGCTCCGCAGGGCCGCTGCTTCTACATGGGGCTGCCCGGTAATCCGGTGTCGAGCTTCGTCACCTTCCTGCTCTTCGTGCGGCCGGTGCTGCTGCGCCTGCAAGGAGCGACGCAACTGGCGCCGCGCGGGTATCAACTGCCTGCCGAATTCACCTGGACCAAGGCCGACAAGCGTCGCGAGTTCCTGCGCGGCCGGGTGACCGACCAGGGCGGCCTGGCGCTGTTTGGCAACCAGAGCTCGGGCGTGATGAGTTCGGCGGCCTGGGCGGATGGGCTGATCGAGTTGCCGCCGGGCGCGACGGTCCAGCCCGGACAACTGCTGCGTTTCCTGCCGTTCAACGATCTGTTCTGACCGCCATGACCATCACCGTGCGCTATTTCGCTTCCCTGCGTGAAGCCCTGGGGCCGCAGGAGCAGGTCGCTTTCGAACCCGGTCTGACGGTGGGCGGACTGCGCGATGCCTTGATCGCCAAAGACGAGGCGCACGCCCAGGCGCTGGCCCGGGGACGTGCGGTGCGCTGTGCGCTGAATCAGGTCATGGCCCGTGAGGACGCCATGGTCCCTGAGGGCGCGGAAGTCGCGTTTTTCCCGCCCGTGACGGGCGGTTGAACCGGTAGTTGATCCAGCGGCGGGGCGCTCGCCGCACAATCCGTTGAAAAATCCCGATACAGGCGTGCGATGTGTGAATGGTAGCGGTACCAACTTAATGGCGAGCTCCTGATAATGCGGCCACTACAGCATTGGTACCGCTACCAGTGCTTGCGCAGGCCGTCCGATGCCAGCCCTCCCCAGGAGCAAGCCGCCATGTCAACCAAGTTCACCTCTTCCCGCCGCACCTTGCTGCTGGCGTCCGCCGCTGCGGTGCCGATCGTGGCCCTGCCGCTGGGCCAACCCAAGGCCGAAGGGCTCGAGGGCGTGGAGCTTTCGCGCTACCAGCCCGTGTTCTTCTCGCCCGCCGAGTGGCTCTTCGTGATGGCGGCCTGCGACCGCTTCATCCCGGCCGAGGGGCGAGGCCCCGGTGCCCTGGAGACCAACGTGCCGGTCTTCATTGACCAGCAACTGGGGGAAGGCTTGGGCAGCGACATCTATCTGCAAGGCCCCCACAAGCCGGATGCGCCGGCCACCTTGGGCTTTCAGCTGCCCTACGCGCCGCAGGACACCTATCGCATCGGCATCAAGCTGGCCCAGCAGGCCTGCCAGAAGCAGTTTGGCAAGCCCTTCGAGCAGTTGGCCGACAAGGACAAGGACGCGTTCCTGACCGCGCTGCAGAAGAACACGGTGGACTTCGCCGCCCTGGGCGAGCCGACGCTCAAAGCCTCGCAGTTCTTCGGCCAGTTCCTGGGCGACACCAAGAACGGCTACCTGGCCGACCCGAAGTACGGCGGAAACAAGGACATGAAGGCCTGGGTCGCCATTGGTTTCCCCGGCGCCCGTGCGGCCTATACCGAGTGGGTGGACCAGCACAACCGCAAGTACCCCCTGGGGCCGGTCAGCCTCAGCGGCAAGCGGGCCTGATCCGACCGGGCAGGACGCCCACGCTGGTCTTCGGCGCTCGCGGGGGCGCTTCCTGGATTCGGGCCTTGGGCCCCATTTTTTGATCACCCCATGGTTGCGGTACCTCCGTGGCAACCCTGATCGATCAGAAGGACACACGTCATGTCAACGATCACCAACGACGAGGTGGATGTCGTCATCGTCGGCCTCGGCTGGGCGGGCTCCCTCATGGCCATTGAACTGGCCCGCGAAGGCCTGAAGGTGCGCGCGCTGGAGCGCGGCCCGGACCGTCCCCCCGAGGACTTCGCCTATCCCAAGCCGGCGGACCAGTACGCCTACAACACCCGCAACAAGGTCTTCGCCACGCCTCGCGAAGCCGCGCTGACCGTGCGCTACACCCGCGAAGAGACGGCGCTGCCCACCCGCAAGTGGGGCGCCTTTGCACCGGGCACCGGCGTGGGCGGCTCCGGCCTGCACTGGACGGGGGTGCTGATCCGTCCGACGCCCACCGACCTCAAGCTCAAGACCTACGCCGACAAGGCCTACAAGAAGGGCCAGCTCGATGCGGACATGCGCATCAAGGACTTCCCCTTCACCTGGGACGAGATCGAACCGCACTTCGACTTCTTCGACAAGGTCTGCGGCCTGTCCGGCAACACCGGCAACCTGCGCGGCGAGCTGCAACCCGGCGGGGACCCGTTCGAGGGGCCGCGATCCAGCCCCTATCCGCTGCCGGCCCTGAAGGACACGCTGAACAACTCGATGTTCAAGGAAGTGGCCACCCGGCTCGGTTACCACCCGTTCCCGAACCCGTCGGCCAATGTGTCGCAGGCCTGGACCAATCCCTATGGCGCGCAGCTGGCCCCTTGCAACTATTGCGGCTACTGCAGCAAGTATCCCTGCCTCAACTACTCCAAGGCGTCGCCCCAGACCACCATCCTGGATGTGGTCAAGCGCATGCCCAACTTCGACTACAAGGTCAATGCGAACGTCATCCGCGTGGACCTGCACGCCGACCGGAAGACCGCCAAGGGCGTCACCTACATCGACGAGCAACACCGCGAAGTCTTCCAGCCGGCCAAGATCGTCATCCTCAGCAGCTTCCAGTTCGCGAACGTGCGACTGATGCTGCTGTCGGGCATCGGCAAGCCCTATGACCCGATCTCCGAGACCGGGACCATCGGCCGCAACTACGCCTTCCTCTCCAACGGCGGCGCCACGCTGTTCTTCAAGGACAAGCACTTCAACCCCTTCGCCACCGCAGGCGCCACGGGCGAGATGTTCAACGACATCTCCCCGGGTAACTTCGAGGACGGTCCCCGACTGGGTTTCATCGGGGGCGCCAAGATCCACAGCTCGCAGGCCACCGGCACGCCCATCGGCGCTGCGCTGCCGCCGGGCACGCCGCAGTGGGGCAAGGGCTGGAAGGAGGGCATGGTGGACTGGTATGGCCACTCGATGGGGGTGAGCATCACCACCACCTGCATGTCCTACCGGGGGCACTACCTGGACCTGGACCCGAACTACAAGGACCCGTGGGGCCAGCCGCTGCTGCGCATGACCTTCAACTGGCGCGAGAACGAGCTGAAGCTGCAGCGCTACCTGCGCGACATCGTGCTCAAGATCGCCGGCGAGCTCAAGCCCGATGCCATCAGCGAGAACTTCCTCAAGATGGACTCGAACTGGGACATCACCAAGTACGTGTCTACCCACAACGTGGGCGGCGCCATCATGGGGACGTCTCCGCATGACTCCGCGCTCAACCGCTATCTGCAGTCCTGGGACGTGCACAACGTGTTCGTGCCAGGCGGCAACGCCTTCCCGCAGAACTTCCAGGCCAATCCGACCGCCACCATCGGGGCCATCACCCTGTTCGCGGCGCAGGCCATCAAGCAGCAGTACCTCAAGAATCCCGGCCCGCTGGTGCAGGCCTGAGCGACGGCAGGACACGACCCATGACACTCCTGAAGCCTTCCCGGCGCCTGCAGCAGATGCTGGCCGGCGTCTCGCTGGCGGCCGTCGCCGTCTACGCCACCCACGGCATGGCCGATACGGCGGGTGAGCCCACCAAGGCGGGCAGCGGCGCTGCCAGTGCTGCAACCTCTGCCGACGCAGCCAACGCAGCCAGCGCTGCAAGCGGACCCGCGTCGGCGACCGCGCCTGCTCCGGCTGGGGCCGCCGCTGAGTCTGCATCGGGCTCAGCGAAAGCCGCGCTGATCGCCCGGGGCCAGTACCTGGCTCGGGCCGGGGACTGCATCGCCTGCCACAGCGCCCCAGGCCAGCCGGCCTTCGCCGGCGGTCTGCCGATCGACAGCGGCCACGGCATCATCTATTCGACCAACATCACCCCGGACCCCGAACACGGAATTGGCCGCTACACGCCGCAGCAGTTCGCTGATGCGGTGCGCAAGGGCCAGCGAGCGGATGGCACGCACCTGTATCCCGCCATGCCCTACACCAGCTACGTGAAGGTGACGGACGAGGACATGCAGGCGCTCTACACCTACTTCATGGAAGGCGTGAAGCCGGTGGCCAAGGCCTCGCCCACGACCAGCCTGAGCTTCCCCTTCAACCTTCGATTCGGAATGGGGCTGTGGAACTGGTTCTTTGCCCCGGCTGATCCGTTCAAACCCGTGGCCAGCTGGACGCCTCAGGTCAGCCGCGGTGCCTATCTGGTGGAAGGCCTGGGACACTGCGGCAGTTGCCACACGCCTCGGGGCGTGGCGATGAACGAAAAGGCCAGCCACAGCGGGGAGCCGAAATTCCTGTCCGGCGGCGAGCTCAATGACTGGGCCGTGCCTTCGCTCAGAGGGCTGCCGCGCTGGTCCGAGCAGGACATCGTCGACTACCTGCAGACCGGTCGCAATCCGTCCGCGGCCGTGGCCGGTGAAATGACCGAGGTGGTGCGCCACAGCACCGCTTATCTGCAAGAGGACGACCTGCATGCGATGGCGGTCTACCTGAAGGGACTGACCCCGGTTGCGGATCGTGCCTCCCAGGTGAAGCCGCAAGGGGCGCAGGAGACAGCCGCCAAGCTCACGCAGGCGGTCAACCTGAGCTTGGGAGAGCGGCTCTACCTGGACAACTGCGCCGCCTGCCACTTTGTGGACGGCAAGGGCGCGCAGCGGGTGTTCCCCTCGCTGGACGGCGCCACGGTCATCAACGCGGACAATCCGTCAGCGCTGATTCATGTGATGCTCAAGGGCGCACGCACGCCGTCCACGGAGAAGGCGCCATCAGTGCTGGTGATGCCAGGCTTCGATCACCGCCTGAGTGACAGTGAAGTGGCGACGCTGGCTACCTTCCTTCGCCAGGGGTGGACCAACCGGGCGGCGCCGGTGTCGGAGAAAGATGTGGCGAAGGTGAGGGCGAGGTTGCAGGCGCACTGACTTGTTGCAGCGCGCTTGCCAGCAGCGGGTGCGCTCGCTGTCGTTAGCGCGCGTTTGCCAACAACCGGCGCGCGACGGCCTCACCTTGGGTGAAGGCTTCCTCGAATACCGAATAGCCCGCCAGGTCCGCGTGTGCGTGATGCAGCCGCCCCTGGCCCTGCTCACGCAGCGCCTTCAGCGCCGCTGCGCCGCGTAGGCCCGGCACCGGGATGCTCATCGCATGCCCGTAGCGCATCAGGTCCATCGCCTGCACCCGCTCCGGCAGGTCCGGGTGCAAGGGGGCCATGTCCGCCAGGATCTGCGCAGCCCAAGCCCGCCAATCGGGCGTGAGCAGGCTGGCCCGCTGCGCTTGCGGCAAGGCGCGGTAAGCGGTGAACACACACGGCCCTCGACGCGGATCGAGCGACTGGTGGCCGGCGTTCACATAGCCCAGCGTGTCGCGGCCATACACCACGTTGTCCCACGCCAGCGGTGCACCCAGCCGCTCCAGCGGCGGTTCATCGAGCCGCAGGTTCGCCACCAGCCACGGCGCATAACGCATCCGCGGCGCCATCTCGGTCAGTGCCGCGCTCGGCTGTTCCACCACGCGACCCGCAATGAACAGCGGCAGGGCCAGCACCACCTGGTCAGCTTCCCAGCGCTGAGGGCGGTCCGCCGACGCATCCCAACTGAGCACCTGGACCGCGTGACGTTCCTCGCGCACGCGCAGCACCGTATGCCCCACATGCAGCGCATCCGCCAGCGGATGGGCCAGTTGCGCGGACAACCAGCCATTGCCTTGCGGCCAGGTGAGCACCGATTCGCGCTCCTCCAGGCTCATGAACCCATGGCGGCTGCCGAAGTAGTGCAGCCCGGCCCAGGCGGACACCTCCGCCGCCGGAGCGCCGTAGTCGTCCCTGCAGCAGTAGTCCAGGTACCAGCGCAGCGGGGCTGAACGCAGACCTTGGTCGTCCAGCCAGCTGGCAAAGCTCTGGCGGTCCAGCGCATCGTGCGCGGACGACCAGCGGTGGTGGGTGCTGGGCATGGCAAAGCCCACCTCGCGCCGCGCGCGTTCCACCAGGCCGGCAAAGCGCTGATACTCCGCCTGCACCGCGGGCGACTCCGGCGGCGGCAGCAGGCCTTCCACCCACTGGTCCTGGGCCTCCAGCCAGAGGCGCTCCTGGGGGCTGTGGCAGAGATGCCGCTCGTCGTAGGTCCAGCGGCCCGCCACATGCCGGGCCAGGCCGAGTTCCTCCAGCAGGGCCTGGATCTCGGGAGCTTCGTCCCCCGGCACTGGCAGGTAGTGCGCACCGAGCGGGCAGGGCAGTCCTGCCATCTCGTGCGACCGGCTGTTGCCACCTGGCCGGGTCTCCAGGTCCAGCACCGCCACGTCGACACCCTGCGCCTTCAGTCGGCGTGCGCAGGCCAGCCCCGCGATGCCTGCACCCAGCACCAGCACCTGGGCACGGCGTGGGGTGGCGGGGGCACTGTCCCAACTGGGCCGGGCCTCGCGCAGGCGGTGCCCGCTGCGCACATCGGCGCCCACCCAGCCGCCGGGCAGCTCGGCGGCCCGTGACGCAATGCGATCGGCCAGGGGCCTGGCCTCCCGACCGCACGCCGCCAGCGCTGGCAGCAGGGTCAGCGCCAGGACCTCACGGCGACGAAGCCCCGCGGCGCTCAATGCAGCTTGCCCCATTCCCGCTCGAATTCATGCACCAGCGCCTGGTTGGAGAGGCGGTTCACCTCCAGGTGCTCCGGGCGCGCCATGTCGGGGGGGAAGTTCATCAGCGCGGGCAAGCCGTCCAGGCTGATGAAACGCAACCCGTCCGGCAGACTGCGCGGCGTCACCCAGGGGCGGCGGCTGGCCAGCACATAGCCCCATTCACCGAAGCTGGGCACATGGGCGTGATAAGGCGTTGCGGTGAGCCCGACCGACTCGACCGTGTTGACCACGGTCCAGAAGCTGCGCGGCGCCACCAGCGGCGAGGTGGACTGAATCACCGCAAAGCCGCTGGCGTTCAGGTGCAGGTCGATCAGCTTGTAGAAGCTGGCGGTGTAGAGCTTGCCCAATGCGAAATTGCTGGGGTCCGGGAAGTCGATGATGATCACGTCATACATCGTCGGATGCTGCTCCAGCCAGCCGAAGGCATCGGCGTTGACGATGCGCAGCTTGCGGCTGAGCAGCGCGTCCTGGTTGAGCTGACGCAGCAGCGGCATGGTGGAGAACAGCGTGGTCATGTGCGGGTCCAGCTCCACGAGGGTGATCTGCTCCACGGTGGGGTAGCGCAGGATCTCGCGCACCGCCATGCCATCCCCGCCGCCCAGCACCAGCACATGGCGCGGCGCGCCTTGCGCCGCCATGGCCGGGTGCACCAGCGCCTCGTGGTAGCGGTATTCATCCCGCGAGTGGAACTGCAGATTGCCGTTCAGGAACAGGCGCGTGCCGCCCTGGCCTTGCGTCACCACGATGCGCTGGTAGTCGCTGCTTTCCTTGAACAGGATGTGCTCGCCATAAAAGCGGTCTTCCGCCCAGGTGCTCAGGTGATCTGCCCCCGCCATGCCAATGAGCAGCACCAGCACCGACAGCCCGCAGGCCACCGCATGCGACCGCCAGGCTCGCAGCCGCGCACGGAAGATCCACAGCGCCCACACCGCCACCGCCACATTCAGCAGCCCGAAGAACAGACCGGTGCGCACCAGCCCTAGCTGCGGCACCAGCACCAGCGGAAACGCCAGGGCCACCAGCAGGGCGCCCAGGTAGTCGAAGGTCAGCACCTGCGACACCAGTTCCTTGAGCGCATAACGCTGCCGGAAATGACGCTTGAGGATGCGCATCACCAGCGGAATCTCCAGCCCGACCAGCGTCCCCACCACCAGCACCAGCGCGTACAGCAGGACGCGGAAGGCCATCACCTGGCCCGGCGGCAGCAGGCTGTGCACGGTGAACAGGGCGGCCGGCATCAGGCCGCCGATCACGCCCACCAGCAGCTCCAGCCGCAGGAAGTGGGCCACCAGCTGGCGGTCGATGAAGCGGGAGAGCCATGAGCCCAGGCCCATGGCGAACAGGTAGCTGCCGATGATGGTCGAGAACTGCAGGACCGAGTCGCCCAGCAGATAGCTGGCCAGGGCGCCTGCGGCCAGTTCGTACACCAGCCCGCAGGCGGCGATGACAAACACGCTGGCCAGCAGCAGCACCTCGGGCAGCGAGGCGCGGGAGGCCACAGCCTCCAGGTCCTCCGGAGCGTCCGGGGGCGGCAGGGCGTGGGTGGGAGAGTCTTGGGACATGATGGGGCGCGAGGCTATCACGCGGTGCGCGACTCGCAGCGCACCGGGGGGCGCTGCCCACCTAGGGGTGTTGCGGCCGGTTGACGCTCGCGGCCCTCAGAGGGTGGTCAGATCCTGCTTCGGCGGGATGGACCAAGCTGCCACCCCTTACCGCGACCCCTCACATGCCGGCAGTGATCTTCTTTTGCAGCGACTTGTATTGGTCCAGGCGGGGGCCGCCGAGGTCCACTGCCCGCTGGATCGCCAGCGACGCCTTGTAGCGGTAGCCCTGGTCCAGCATCACCTGCGCGAGGTTGTTCCAGCCGTCGGCGATGTCGGGGCGCACGTCCGTCAGGCGGCTGTAGTACTTCTGGGCGGCGGCCTTGTCGCCAGCGTTGTAGGCGGTGTTGCCGGCCCCCATCAGCAGTACCGGCTCGCCGGGCCAGCGGGTGAGGGCGGTCAGGTAACCCTGGCGGGCCGCGGACGGATGCAGTCGCTCCAGCGCGCTCAGCGCGGCGCCCGTCTGGGCACCGTCCAGGGAGGCGGGCACCTGATCCAGCGGCAGCGTGGTCATGGCCCAGTAGTCGCCGCGGGCCCAGGTGCGCTCGAACACCGGCAGCTCGATCTCCTGGCGGCGCGTCTTGCCGCTGTGCAGCAGCAGCATGCGGCGTTCACGGTCGTAGCCCACAGCCACGGCGTAGTGCCAGACCGGATACACGTCCAGCGACAGGTTCTGGAAGACGATCACCGGATGGCCGGCGGCCAGTTCGGACAGCAGGGCGTCCAGCCGGGGCGGCAGCGGGTAGGCGGGCAAGCCCTGGCGGCGGGTGGCCACCAGCATCTCGGTCTGCAGCGACCCCTGGCGGCCGGGCAGGAAGACCTGCGGCTTCAGGCTTTCGATGGTGGCGCGTTTGCCGTTGCTCTGCAGCAGCATGGCCAGCGCGGCGGGGCCGCATTCGTAGTCGTCCTGCGGGATGAACGGCGTGCGGCTGGACAGATCGACCCGCGCCGGCAGGTGCGCCGGCCAGTTCGACTCCAGCGCGCTCACCTGCGGGGGTGTACTCGCACAACCGGCCAGCAGAAGGGGGGACACCACCAGGCCACCCAGGGCGGCCTTGAGCAGCAGACGACGCATGCAGGATCTCTCGCTCTGAAAAATACATCCGGGGCCGGTCGGGCGAAGATCCCGCGCGGCCCCGAGAGGGCAGATCTTGTGATCCGCCGATCAATCCATCAGCGCGTTCAGCGGATCGAGCGGGTGAACGGGAACACCTTGGTGAAGCCCAGGATGTCGGTCACCAGCAGGATGACGAAGACGGTGAAGATGATGCCCAGCACGTCGCCGCCGGCCGGCGCCTTGGCGATGCGGCCGTCCAGGGCACGGATTTCGTCGTCGGACATCGCGTCCACACGGGCCTGGGCGCTGGCGGCGTCCACGCCTTCGTTCATCATCGCCTGACGAACGTCACTGCGGGCGAAGAAGGCATTCACGCGGGCACGGCTGTCAGCCACATTGCCCGTGCTCACGGGCTGGACCAGCGCATCCGTCGGCACGATCTGGGCCGAGGCATGCATCGGCACGGCCATCAGCGAGCACGAAACGATCAGCGAGGAAGCGATGACGCGGGTGAAGCGGGAGGAGGTGCGGCTCATGGTCGAGTGTGAAAAAGGGGAGAGGACGCGATGCTAGAAGCTCCCTCCGCTTTGTTACAAGAGTGCTTACCTTGAGTCACACTCCACGCAGCTAGTAGCCAACACGCGTGAGGGCCGCGAGCGGCCTCAGCTGAGCTTCACCTTGTGATGCTTGCGCGCCGGCACGGCCCGCTCCGCCGGGGCGGGTTCACCCGCCAGGGTGCGGCGGATGAGGGCGGCATCCTGCAGCCGCTGGGCCGAGCCGTCCGTGTCCAGCAGCACCACGGTGAGGGTGCGAGCGCCCTGTTTCAGCCGCATCACCAGGCATCGTCCGGCTTCATTCGTGAAACCGGTCTTGGAGAGGCGGATGTCCCAGCCCTTGGCGCCCACCAGGTGGTTGGTGTTGCGCAGTTCCTGATCCCGGCCATTCACCTCGACCGTCGAGGACTTGACGCTGGTGATGCGCACGATCTCTGGATAACGGGAAGCGGCCATCGCGATGCGAGCCACTTCCTTGGCGGTCGAGAGGTTGGCAGGTGAAAGCCCAGTCGGATCGCTCAGCGCCGTGTGGGTCAGGCCCAAGGCCCGGATCTTGGCCTGCATGGCGGATTCGAAGGCCGGCAAGCCGCCAGGAAAGTTCCGAGCCAGGGCCGACGCGGCGCGATTCTCTGACGCGATCAGCGCCATTTCCAGCGCATCCGCCCGGGTCAGGCGCGCACCCACCCGCACGCGGGAGGCGCTGTGCTTGAGGCGGTCCACGTCCTCGTCGTCGATGGTCAAGGCTTCCTGCGGATTCTGCCGGGCGTCCAGCACCACCATGGCGGTCATCAGCTTGGTCAGGGAGGCGATGGGCACCACGGCATCCGGTTCCTTGGACGCCAGCACCTGGCCGTTGTCATCCATCACGATCATGTGCCGGGCATGGACCGGCAAGGCGTCCATCGGTCCGCCATCGGAGGGGGTGGTGGTGAAACGGGTGGCGCTGCGCATATCGGCCGCGGCTTCGGCGACGGCGGCACCTGGGTTGGGGCCGGTGCTCAGGGCCACGGTCCGGGCGGCAGCGCCATCGGTGCCGGTCCCGGCGGGCGTGTCCCCATCGGCGCGCGACACCGCGACGGCGTCAGCGGCGGACTCGGCCGCAGCCAGCGTTTCACCGACGGTGCCTGATGCGATCCACGGCTTGTCAGTGGCATCCTGACCGACCGCGGAGCGGCGTGAAGCCGGGAGCGGGGTCACGGCTTGCTGCCCGGCGTTGGCCAGCGCCGTGGCGGAACCCGGCGTCGGGATCACCTCGGTCACCATCCGGGGGGCTCGCGGCCCGTGTCCCAGGCCATGTGCGACGGCCCACACCACAAGACCGATGGGCAGGGCAGACAGGGCAGCGAGGGTCAGGCCTGAACGGGAACGCAAGGACGGCAGAGGCATGGCGCGACGGTCAACAAGAGGCTTGTGCGATTGTGCTCGAAGGCGACGGTGTCGCGTGATTCTTTGTCCGTTTACGTCTTACCAAACGTGCTCATGACGCACTTACGTCAGCCGATGCGGGTGGGCCGCGTGGGTATTTAACGCCAGTGGCGTGCAGGCACCGGCGGGTCAGGTTTCTTTTGAACCGACTGGCCTGCGTGACTGACAAACCTCGCGTCACCGGCTGATCGTTGTTAGCGATCCCATCAAACCTGTTCAGTCCGTGCATCGTCGCAAGGCGGTGGCGGACGCTTCACATGAAAACTCTGCTGAAAGCGGCTCTCCAGATGACCACCGTCGGCGCCCTGTTCACGGGCCTTGGGCGGTGTGTGGAGGCGCCTTCCATCCTTGCACTAGCACCTATCGGCTACCTCCTTTTGGCAGGCGGCGGCTTGCTGTTGATCGTGGTGGCCCTGGCCTCGTTGGATTCGCGGTGGGAAGTCCCCTGTTCTCAGGAGGCTCCTGACTGATCCAAGGCTTTCCCCTGCCGATATGAAGTGGGCTTCTCCATGCGAGCGAAGCCATTGACTGCCTAAGTGCGTCTGCATGCATGGGCAGTTGTTGGTTTTGCGCTGCCCGACACACTGGCTCCCCCTGCCGAACAGGCAACAAGGACAAGTCAAAGGAGAAGCAGCATGAGCATCGCGGTGGCCATCATTGAAGACGACCCCATGATCCTGAAGCGACTGATCGACATCATTGCAGCCAGCACCTTGTGTGAGGTGGTGGCCGTTGGAAAGAACCGTTCGGAGGCGGTGGCGGCCATCATGGCGGACCGGGCCGACCTCTATCTGGTGGACCTGGGCTTGCCGGATGTGGACGGCGTGGAACTGATCCGCCTGATCGCCGAGAAATGCCAGGAGGCTCGGGCGCTCGTGGTCAGCACCTTTGCCGATGCCAAGCATGTGATGCGCAGCTTGCGGGCAGGGGCCTGCGGCTATCTGCTCAAGGACGAGATCCACCCCGCCCTGGTGGACAAGCTGGTGTGTGCCCATAACGGCCAGGCGCCGCTGAGTCCTTCGGTCTCGCAGACCTTGCTGGACCGGCTGCGCCTGCTGGAGAGTCATGCCCGCCCGCAGGTGGACCGCAAGAAAGTGCTGGAGGAGCTGGGCTTGGGCGAGCGCGAATGGCAGGTGCTGCGGCTGCTGGTGGATGGCCTGCGGGTGGTGGAGATCGCGCGCCGGCTGGAGATATCGCCGCACACCGTCAATCAGCATCTGCGGTCCATCTATCGCAAACTGGGCGTCAATTCGCGGGCGCGCGCCGCCAGTGTGACCCGGGCGCTGGGAGTGCTGGATGAGTGAGCTGCAGCGTCTGTGGCTGGCGGTCGTGCACATGCTGGTCCGATGGCGACCTCGTGCGTGGACCGCGCTGCTGCTGGTGGCAGTGCCAGTGGCCTGTTCCAGTCACCTGGCCGACGACCTGATGGAGGTGACCGAGGCGCGCCATCTGCAGGTGGTGAGTGCGTCAACGGGGCAGGTGCTCCTGGACGAGGTCCAAGCGCGGTTGCCTTCCCGCGTGGACAGCGACCCCGCGGCCGGCCTTCGCCACATCAGTTTTGAGATTTCCCTGGATCAGTACATGACCCCGTCGCCAGCGCCCGCGCCGGGTCAGCGCCTGCCGCCTGGCCGCGCGTTGCTGTTCAGTCAGGCGATTGATGGCATGGATGTGTATCTGAATGGCGTGTGGGTGGCGGGGCTGCCGCGGACCAATGTGCAGGCCCGCTATCGCTGGAATCGGCCGCTGGTGGTGCCGCTGGCACATCGTCTGCTGCGTCAGGACGGGCCCAACACGGTGGTGGTGGAGCTGTCCAGCCAGGATGGACGGACCTTGCTGCCGCCGCTGTATGTCGGGAGTGTGCCGGCGGCCAATCTGGCCTTTGAATTGACGGCGTTCATTGGCAGTTCCATGGCCAATGCGTCCAACTTGTTGTGTTTGCTGGCGGGCTTGTTCCTGCTGGGGGCAGGGTGGGTGAGTCGCGAGGATGGGCGGGCCTTCGCCCTGGCCGGGGCCCTGACCACCGTGTGGGCAGTGATGTTTTCCCTGGTGCTCACGCCTTATGTGCCCACCGCCTGGCAGCCTATGCGTGAGTGGGTGCAGTATGTGTGCCTGGGCGCCGTGGCGGTGCTGCTCACGCTGTTTGTGTTCGCCTTCATCGGCGAGACCATGCCGCGGCGGGCCCGGCAGGCGCTGTATGCGGCGGCGCTGTCGGTGCCGCTCCTCTATCCGCTGGCCGGGCTCACCGTGCGGGGGTGGATTGCGCAGTACTGGCTGCCGATGCTCATGCTGTTCTATGTGTATGCCACCGTTCGGCTGGCGCGGCACGCGGTGCGCACCCGGCGACGTCCCGCCTTCCTGCTGCTGGCCTTGAGCATCCTCACCCAAGTGTTTGCGCTGCATGACCACAATGTGGTGGCTCAGCTGTTTCCGCTGACGGTGCCCTGTTCGGGCTGGACGCTGGCGCATCTGCTGACGGCGCCGGTGCTGCTGAGTCATCTCACCATGCCCTTGCTGCTGCTGGTGATGGCGCAGGGGCTGCTGGAGCGCATGCGCTCTTATGTGCTGCGCATCCGTCAATCCAATGACACCTTGCAAGCAACGCTCGCGCAGCGGGAGAGAGAGCTTCAGGTCAGCTACCAGCGACAGCGCGAGATGGAGAACGAGGCGGCGGCCCAGTCGGAGCGCGATCGCATCTATCGCGATCTGCATGACGGCATCGGCTCCAAGCTGGTCACTACGCTGTTCAGTGTCCGTGAGCGGGAGCTCAGTCCGGACCAACTGGAGCAGCGGCTGCTGGATGCGCTGAAGGACCTTCGGGAGACGATTTCGGTCACCCAGCCTAGGGAGGTCAGGCCCATTCAGGACATTCTTTTTGCGTACGCCAGCAGCCTGGATGAGGTGTTGAGCAGCGACCAGTTCTCGGTGGAGATCGACATTGCGGAGGGGCAGGAGCTGGTGCTGCTGGGGGACGAGGCCCGGGCGCTGCTGCGGATCGTGGAAGAGACGGTGGCCAATACCGTCAAGTACGCGGGTGCCACGCGGTTGCGGGTGTCGATGCAGGTGGATGAGCGGAATGTGTTGCGCTTGAGTGTGGATGATGATGGGCAGGGGGTGATGGGGGATGGGCAGGGGCTGTCGCAGCAATCTGCGCCGTGGCAGGGGCGCAGGGGGGCGCAAACCTCGGGGAGGCACGTTTCGACGTGGGATGCACGGGAAGGACTCGTCGCCTCGATGCAGCCGCCAGTCGGCATCCTGTCCGGTGGGCGAGGGCTGGCTGGCATGCGGGAGCGGGCGCGGCAGATGGGCGGCCGTTATCGATTCGTGCGGACTCGGCATGGCGCCCATACTCGGGTTCGACTGCCGCTGGGGCCGTGCGATCCGACAAGGCGTGAAGCAGCGGATCTGGCAGGCTTGGCCGCTGCAGCAGATTCGTCGTTTGCAGAAGTCGCGTCAGTGGCAGCAGCTTCGTCAGCTGCAGCAGTCGTGCCTGTTGCGGAAGCCTCGTGAGTTGCAGCAGACGCGCTCGATGCAGCAGACGCCCACTGAAACCCGCGACAGGACTTACCGGTCCCGGTTGGCGACCGCCAAACCGGCCTCGAGTTGAGCCATCGCCTCTCGAGAGGCAGTCGCGAATACTGGCAGTCCCTTATAGACAGGCCTGCCGTGGGGTCCAACTCCGGCAGGTGTCGCCCACCATGCTGCCGTCTGCCCGTTTTACCGAGACCTCTTGCCCCTCCACCCCTGTTGCCAGCGACCCATCGGCGGATCGTCCCGACGTGCCGGGTCCCCTCTTGCCTTCATCCGTCGAGCCGTCATACATCGCGCCGTTGCACGCTGCGCAGTCGCGCGGTGCGACGCAGTCACACGCGGAGCAGTTGCACGGTGCGCAGTCGCACACTGCGCCGTCAGACGCTGCGCGATCACGTGCTGCGCAATCACACGCCTCACAACTTCACGTCCCGCAGTCGCACGTCTCGCAGCAGCACGGCTCGCAGTCGCCGCTGCATGCCCATGTCTCGCGGCCGAATGGCGTGCTTGCGAACGTCGTTCCGCCGTTCGTCGTGCAAGACGGCTTACCACGCGTCGCCTCCAATGGGCTCTTTCAACCGGTATCCCACCGCGCCCGCCTGGGAGCGGCCGACAGGGAGTCCAACGATGCGCCCAGCAAGGTGTCCAGCGAAGCGCTTCGCGCTCACAGCATGGTGGCGACCGGCGACGCAGACGTTGGCACTTCTGCGCGTGTCCAGCCTGTCGGCAAGCTCTTCCATGCGGGCACGCTGCGCTGGGTTCGTTTCGCCCGGCAGGCGATCTCAAATGGCACCGTGGAACCGATGGGACACGAGCTCACGTTCCGCTGGGACGCCGGCCGCGACCGCACCGACGAGCCGCCAAGCCCCTACGCCGTCTGCATGACCTTGAGCCATGCCCTGCTGGATGGCGGCCTGAAGCACCGCGCGCCGGGAGGCCTGTTCGTCAGCTTGGACCGTGAGGCCTTGATGAGCAGTGTGGCCGACGCGCTGTGCGCCCCTCACTTCATCATTCAGCTCCCGCGCACGCTGCCGGTGGATCCTGAGGTGACGCGTCGGATTGCGCAGTTGCATGCGGCGGGGTATGCGTTCGCGCTCTCGGAGCTGGGCGGTCCTGACGATCCCCGCTGGATGTGGGCGCCGCTGGTCCGTTATGCCAAGCTGCAGGTGGCCCGCGAGTCCCCTGCGGGATGGGCGGGTTGGCTCAGGCGTGCCGAGTATGCCGAGCTGCAAGTGATCGTCGAGGGGCTGACGGAGCCTGCAGACTATCTACGCCTGCGTCGGCTGGGCGTGCATCGGTTTCAGGGGCCGTTGATCCAGCCCGCGCAGGAGGAGTCCGTGCGGGCGCTGCCGTGTTGCGATGTCCAGATCCTGCACAAACTGAACCGGCTGGTGGAGCAGGGCGCGTCTCGCGAAACGCTCGCCATGGTCAGTGCCACGGACCCTGCACTGGTGATTCGTCTGCTGATGCTGCAGAGGATTTATGCGGAGGGGTTGAGTGGGGCGCATCGATGCGGCGTGAACGCATTCGATGGGCTTGGGGGCGTTGCGTCCGTCGCATCTGTTGCGCCTCATTGGGGGCATGCGGGGACCGCAGAGCTTGGGGTCCAGCGAATGCATGGCCGTCATCCAAGCGCACAAGGCCAGGATGCACATGCGTCACATGCGTCAAATAGCGCATCCGGCGCGTTGGGCCCCTACCGCTCCCATGGCTTGTCTGGCCCGCGCGGTCCGCATGAAGGTGGAACCTCTCAATCCGACGTCACCCCGAGTGCATTGCATGCCAGAGGAGACGGGCCTGCTGCAGACCCAATCGGCGCCAAGGACTCGACCAACTGGAGCGGCGCGTCCAGCCTGATTGGCAAAGGCGGCGCAGCGGGCTCATGGGGTGAATCGGGGTTGGTAGGTCACCCGTTCACTGGAGGATGTGCCAGCCTCACGGGCAGTGAGCGGCCTGCGCCCGCCGCCACGCTGGCGGACGTTCTGGAAGCGCTGCCGTACCGGGTTTTGTCGGGCTGGATGCGCATCCTCCGTCACAGTTCCTTCGATCCGCACGAATCCGGGCGCGCCTGGTCGGCCTCGGTCAGGGAGCAGATGTACAACTTCCGCGCCCGACTGATCGGCGCCCGCGCCTGCCGCTCGCCGCAGGAGCTGGAGGCGCGTGTCTTCGGGTTGTACCGACGGCTGTGCTCCCGGGAGGCCTGGGTAGCGCTTGCCGCCAGCGACGAGTCCGCCTCGCCTGACCTCAGCGGCGAGCCTCCGTCAGGCCCCACTTTTTGATGAGGCGATGGAAGTTGCTTCGATCCATCCCGGCCTCGCGGGCGGCCGCGGCCAGCGAACCTGGATGGCGTCGCAGAAGGGCCGCGAGCCATTGGCGCTGGAACGCTTCGGTCGCGGCGCGCAGCGTTTGAGGGGCTTGAAGGGAAGGGCCCGACCCATCGACCCGCTCACCGATTCGCTCGTCGATCCTCTCACCCATCGGTTCACCATCCCGCTCAACAACCCGTTGACCGACCGGCTCAACAATCCCTTCACGGACCGGTGCAACAAACCGTTCACCGACCCGTTCACCGACCCGTTCACCGACCCGTTCACCGACCCGTTGGTCGACCTGTTGGCCGACTCGCTGACCAAACCATTCACCTGGCCCTTCACCGAATTCACCCACCTGCTCCCGGTAAGCCCGGCCCTGCATCGCTGCCGACAGCGCATCCCCGATCGGTTCCAGTCCCAGATGCTCCGGCTCGATCGTTGTCCAGCGCTGCGCCTTTCGCGGTCCCGCCCACGCCCGCAGCGCGGCGCGACTGATCAGGTGTTCCAGTTCTCGCACATTGCCCGGCCAGTCGTGGCGAAGCAGCGCGTCCCGGGCGGCGGGCGACAGCCTCAGGTTGCGGGCGCCCAGTCGGTGCTGGTTCTCTTCCAGGAACACTCCGGCCAGTGCCAGGACATCCCGTCCCCGTGCCCGCAGGGGCGGCACATGCACCGGATAGACCGCCAGCCGGTGATACAGGTCGGCGCGAAATCGACCCGCTGCGACCTCCGCCCGCAGGTCCCGGTTGGTCGCGGCCACGACACGGACGTCCACTCGAAGCGGGCGGTCGCTGCCCGGTCGCTGGATGTCTCCGCTCTGCAGCACCCGCAGCAGTTTGGCCTGCACCGTCAATGGCAGTTCACCCACTTCGTCCAGCATGAGCGTCCCTCCGGCCGCCAGCTCGAACTTGCCCATGCGGTCCTGGGTGGCGCCAGTGAACGCCCCGCGGCGGTGGCCGAAGAGTTCGCTGTCGGCCAGCGTCTCCGGCAGGGCCGCGCAGTTCACCTGGACCAGCGGGCGCGTCGATCGCCGGGACCCTTCATGCAGTCGCTGCGCCACCAGTTCCTTGCCTACCCCGGTCTCGCCCAGGATGAGCACCGTCAGGTCCGAGGGCGCCACGGTGTCCACTTCACGGATGAGTTGTTGCCACGCAGCGCTGCGGCCTTCGAGCTGACGGATTTCCCGCACGATGGTCGATACCGACGAAGTCGTCCGAGAGGGCAGGCCGTCCGTCGCTTCCAGCGCGCGGGCAACGCCGACCACGGACGGCGCGGCGGAAGCATCCGACGCCTCCCCCATCGGAGCAAATTCGGACGAGTCGGCCCATGCATCAGCATCAGCATCAACAGCTGCGGCTGCTGCGGCTGCTGCGGCTGCTGCGGCTGCTGCGGCAGTTGGGCTGCCAATGGATGGCCGTTTGCGCGGGGTCGCCGATCGGTTATCGGCCCGCCTCTGCCTGGCTTCATCCGCCACGATCGCTTCCAGGTGCATCTGCAGCGCCGCGATCACTGCGGTCGCGGTCTCTTCCTGGATCGCATCAAAGGCACCCGGACGCAGCGCATCGAACGTCGCCACGCCCCACAGTCGTCCGCCAATGGTCAGCGGAGCGCCCATGCAGTCGTGGACCGGGAGCAACTGATCCGCGGGCGTGTCTGGATGCTCGACCAGACCGTCATAGGGGTCGGGCAGTCCGCAGTCCGGGGGGAAGCGGTGAACGCCTCGGGCTCTCACCAGGGCGGCCAGCCGCGGATGGCCAGCCAGCGGGAAACGTCGCTGCATGGCTTCTTCGGCCAGCCCATGGACGGCCAGTGGGTGCAGCGCGTCGCCCTCCAGTTTCAGGATCGCTGCCGCGTCACACGGTAACTGCTCGAGGGTGGCTTCAAGCGCGGCGGCAAAGCGGGAGGAAAGGCTGGTGGCGTTCATGGGCGACTTGTCGGATCTGCGGACGTTTGGGCTGTGACCGAAGAAGGGGTTGTGAGCTGGTGCCAGTTCGACCTCGCCATGGCTCACCGACCCGGTTGGCATGCCAAGTTTCCCCTTGAAGTGGTTGTTTCGACAACAGGCCAAGCTGCCAAAAGGATTTAACCGTTGTGATAACAACCACATTCAATCGTTGTCAATCAAACCACAAAACACAAACTCCTGTCGATTCAAAGGCTTAGCACAAGGTCACTGCCTGGCACGGATGTTGAGAACTGCACGTCATCCACTGACTGGAGTCCACATGTTTTCTCCCGCTACCGTCTCCCTCATCAAGGCTACCGTTCCCCTGCTGCGCCAACGCGGGGAAGACATCACCCGTCACTTCTATGCCTCCATGTTCCGGGACCACCCCGACATGAAGGCCTTCTTCAACGAGTCCCACCAGGCCGAGGGCACGCAGGCGCGCGCCCTCGCGGGTGCCGTGCTGGCGTACGCCGCTCACATCGACCAGTTGGAAGCTCTCGCGCCTGCATTGCCGCGCATCATCCAGAAGCATGCGGCACTGGGTGTGCTCCCTGAGCACTACCCCGTGGTTGGCCAGTGCCTGCTGCGCGCCATTGGCGAGGTGCTGGGCGAACTCGCCACCGACGAAGTGCTGGCCGCCTGGGCGCAGGCTTATGGCGCGCTCGCGCAACTGCTCATTGACGCTGAAGAGCAGGTCTATGCCGCGAATGCGTCCTCCCCGGGTGGCTGGCGCGGAGATCGCCAGCTCCGGCTGGTCCGCAAGGAGCGGGAGAGCGAGATCATCACCTCGCTCTATTTCGAGGCCGCCGACGGCGGATCCCTGATGGACTACCAGCCCGGCCAGTACCTGACCCTGGTGCTGACGCTCGACGGCAAGGATGTGCGCCGCAACTATTCCCTCTCCGACGCGCCAGGGCGGGGCTGGTATCGCATCAGCGTCAAGCGCGAACCCGAGGGCCGGGTGTCCAACTGGCTGCATGACCACCTGTCGGTCGGCGACCAGGTCCGGGCGCTCCCGCCGTGCGGTGACTTCGTGCTGGATGCATCGTCCACGCGGCCCCTGGTGCTTGTGACTGCTGGGGTCGGCATCACCCCCGCCATGAGCATGCTGGAGACGGTGGCGTCCACCGGTCGCCCGGTCCACTTCATCCATGCGGCCCAACACAGTGCCGTCCACGCCTTCCGCGACCGGGTGGACGCCCTGGCGCAAGCCCATCCGAATGTGCAGCCGCTCTACCTCTATGATCAGCCGCGCCCGGGCTGCAAGCCGCACCGGATGGGGCGCGTCAACACCGACCTCCTGGCCGAACTGCTCCCCCAGGACCGCAACGTGGACCTGTATTTCCTGGGCCCCAAGCCCTTCATGCAGCAGGTGTTTGCCAGCGCCAAGGCCCTGCAGATTCCGCAGTCGCAGGTGCGTTTCGAGTTCTTCGGCCCCCTGGAGTCACTCGCCGCCTGATCAAGGAAGCGGCCCCAGGTTCGCGAGCCGCGCTTCCTGGGCTATACTCCGCCTGTTTTGTCACTCCACCGGGGTGGCAAAGCAACGAGCACGGCACGGGTCGGTTTCACCTGTGTCCGCAAGTCCCTCTCGGAAACCGCGCGCTGGGTGGCCTTTTCTGGCCCCAAACTCTCAACAGCGCCAGTGTGGATGGGCCCGGCCTGGTCGCTTTGGCGGCAGGTGTGAGGTTTGTTCACGGTGTGGCATCCCGCCGGCGGACCTTCCGAATTCATTCCGGAACAAGGAACGCATCATGGCAATCGCCGATCTGAACAAGGCTGACATCGTCAAGGCCAACGCCCGTAGCGCCAACGACACGGGTTCTCCCGAAGTCCAAGTGGCTCTGCTGACCGCTCGCATCAACGAGCTGACCCCCCACTTCAAGCTGCACGCCAAGGACCACCACGGCCGTCGCGGTCTGCTGAAGATGGTCAACCAGCGCAAGAGCCTGCTGGCTTACCTGAAGAACAAGGACGCTGACCGCTACACCGCCCTGATCCAGAAGCTGGGTCTGCGCAAGTAATCATCGCCTGTGAACGAAGAGCCTGTCTGGATGTATGCCAACAGGCTCTTTGTTGTTTCTGACGTCTCGTGCAAAGTTGGTCTTTCACGAGGTGGCAACCTCAGGCGCTTCTGACGCTTGTCCAAGCCGGTTCAACGCTTGTTCAAAGACGGTCTGAATCACGCCTGCAGGTTGTTCTGAATGGAGTCGGGGCTGACGTGGCGCTGCTGTGTCATTCCAGGGTGGTTGGCGGCTTGGGCCGCAGTCACGCTGGAATGGCATCCCGCCAAACCCAGTCTCACTCCCGGTTGAAGCCGCGCCGATTGCGGCTGTTTATCACTGAGGAGATGCAATGAGCATGTTCAACAAAGTCGTCAAGAGCTTCCAATGGGGTCCCCATCAGGTGACGATGGAGACCGGCGAAATCGCCCGTCAAGCCACCGGCGCCGTGCTGGTGAACATTGAAGACACCGTGGTGCTGGCCACCGTGGTCGCCCGTACCGAAGCCAAGGCCGGTCAGGACTTCTTCCCGCTGACGGTCGACTACATCGAGAAGACCTACGCCGCTGGCAAGATCCCCGGCAGCTTCTTCAAGCGCGAAGGCCGTCCCAGCGAGCTGGAGACCCTGACCTCCCGCCTGATCGACCGTCCGATCCGCCCGCTGTTCCCGGAAGGCTTCTTCAATGAAGTCCAGGTGGTCATCCACACCCTGTCGCTGAATCCGGAAGTGCAGGCCGACATCGCCGCGATGATCGCCACCAGCGCTGCGCTGGCTGTGTCCGGCATTCCGTTCAACGGCCCGATCGGTGCTGCCCGCGTGGGTTACATCAACGGCGAATACGTGCTGAACCCGGGCAAGACCCAGCTGACCGAGTCCAAGCTGGACCTGGTCGTGGCCGGCACCGAAGCCGCCGTGCTGATGGTCGAGTCCGAAGCGGACCAGCTGACCGAAGACGTCATGCTGGGCGCCGTGGTCTATGGCCACGACCAGGGCAAGGTGGCCATCAACGCCATCAACGAACTGGTGCGCGAAGCCGGCAAGCCGTCCTGGAACTGGACCGCTCCGGCCAAGAACGAGCCCTTCATCGCCAAGGTCACCGCCCTGGCTGAAGAGCCGCTGCGCGCTGCCTACCAGATCCGCTCCAAGCAGGCCCGCACCCAGGCTTGCCGCGAAGCCTATGCCAAGGTCAAGGAAGCCCTGACCGCCGAGAACGTCGAATTCGACGGCGTCGAAGTGGAAGGCCTGCTGTTCGAGATCGAGGCCCGCATCGTCCGCAGCCAGATCCTGGCTGGTGAGCCGCGCATCGACGGTCGCGACACCCGCACCGTGCGCCCCATCGAGATCCGCAACAGCGTGCTGCCGCGCGCCCACGGCTCGGCCCTGTTCACCCGCGGTGAAACGCAGGCGCTGGTCGCTGCCACCCTGGGCACGGACCGCGACGCGCAGGTCATCGACGCGCTGGCCGGCGAGTACTCCGAGCGCTTCATGCTGCACTACAACATGCCTCCGTTCGCCACCGGCGAAACCGGTCGCGTGGGCAGCCCCAAGCGCCGCGAAATCGGCCACGGCCGTCTGGCCAAGCGCGCCCTGGTGGCCGTGCTGCCGACCAAGGAAGACTTCCCGTACTCCATCCGCGTGGTGTCGGAAATCACCGAGTCCAACGGCTCCTCGTCCATGGCTTCGGTCTGCGGCGGCTGCCTGTCGCTGCTGGACGCTGGCGTGCCCCTGAAGGCTCACGTGGCCGGTATCGCCATGGGTCTGATCAAGGACGCCAACCGCTTTGCCGTGCTGACCGACATCCTGGGTGACGAAGATCACCTGGGCGACATGGACTTCAAGGTGGCAGGCACCACCGCCGGCATCACCGCCCTGCAGATGGACATCAAGATCCAGGGCATCACCAAGGAAATCATGCAGGTCGCCCTGGCGCAAGCCAAGGAAGCCCGTCTGCACATCCTGGACAAGATGGTCGGCGCCATGGGCACCGCCAACACCGAGATCTCGCAGTTCGCGCCGCGTCTGTACACCATGAAGATCAATCCGGAGAAGATCCGTGACGTGATCGGCAAGGGCGGCGCCACCATCCGCGCGCTGACCGAAGAAACCGGCACGCAGATCGACATCGCGGAAGACGGCACCATCACCATCGCCTCCACCGACGGCGCCAAGGCGGAAATCGCCAAGAAGCGCATCGAAGAGATCACTGCCGAAGCCGAAGTGGGCAAGGTCTACGAAGGCCCGGTCACCAAGATCCTGGACTTCGGTGCCCTGGTCAACATCCTGCCGGGCAAGGACGGTCTGCTGCACATCAGCCAGATCGCCCACCAGCGCGTGGAAAAGGTGACCGACTTCCTGAGCGAAGGCCAGATCGTCAAGGTCAAGGTGCTGGAGACCGATGAAAAGGGCCGCATCAAGCTGTCGATGAAGGCCCTGCTGGACCGTGATGCACCCGCACACGCTCCGTCGGAAGGTGCTGGCGAGTAACTCGTCATGAAAGCCATCGCCATCAGCCAGCCCGGTGGACCGGAGGTGCTGCAACTGGTCGAGCGTCCTGACCCCGTCCCCGGGGTCTCGGAATGCCTGATCCGTGTGGCGGCCTACGGCATCAACCGGCCGGATGTCCTGCAACGCAAGGGCGCCTATCCGCCGCCACCCGGGGCGAGTGATCTCCCTGGGCTGGAGGTGGCGGGCGTCATCGAGTCCGGCGATGCCGACGCCCTGAAGGCTGCTGGCCTGAAGGTCGGCGACGCGGTCTGTGCGCTGGTGGCCGGTGGCGGCTATGCCGAGCTCTGCGTGGCCCCGGTGGCGCAATGCCTGCCGGTGCCTGCGGGCTGGAGCATGGAAGAGGCGGCCAGCCTGCCGGAGACCTTCTTCACCGTGTGGAGCAATGTGTTCGAGCGGGCGCGTCTGCAGCCGGGCGAGACCCTGCTGGTGCATGGCGGCAGCAGCGGCATCGGGGTCACGGCCATTCAACTGGCCAAGGCTCTGGGCGCCAAGGTGCTGGTGACGGTGGGCAGCGACGACAAGGCCAAGGCCTGTCTGGCGCTGGGCGCCCATCACGCGATCAACTACCGCGAGCAGGACTTCGTGGCCGAAGCCAAGACCTTCACCGAAGGTCGTGGCGTGGATGTGATCCTGGACATGGTGGCGGGCGCCTACGTGGCGCGCAACGTCGAATGCCTGGCCGACGACGGCCGTGCGGTGATCATCGCCGTGCAGGGCGGGGTGCAGGCCGGCTTTGATGCTGGTCAGGTGCTGCGCCGTCGGCTGACGATCACCGGGTCCACGCTGCGTCCGCGTTCGCTGGACTTCAAGGCCGGCATCGCCCGGGCGCTGCGGGAGCGGGTCTGGCCGTTGCTGGAGCAGCGGGTCATCCGCCCGGTGCTGTATCGCCAGCTCCCGGCGGCCGACACCGCCAAGGCCCATGCCCTGATGGAGTCCGGCGAGCACGTCGGCAAGATCGTGCTGAGCTGGCACGACAAGACGGAGAAGCATTGATGCGCAAGAAACTGGTAGTGGGCAACTGGAAGATGCATGGCAGCCGTGCGTCCAATGCCGTGCTGCTGGCGGGCCTCAAGGAGGCTGGTCCCTGGAACGCCCAGGTGGCCGTGTGTGTGCCGTTCCCCTACATCACCGAAACCGCGCTGGCCCTGACCGGTCAGCTCGTGGCCTTTGGTGCGCAGGACTGCTCGGCGCATGAGCAAGGTGCCTATACCGGCGAAGTGTCCTCGGCCATGCTGGCGGACATCGGCTGCCGGTATGTCATCACGGGCCATTCCGAGCGCCGCGCCTACCACCACGAAAGTGACCAGCTGGTGGCCGACAAGGCCAAGGCCGCGCTGGCCCACGGCATCACGCCCATCGTCTGTGTGGGCGAGACGCTGGCCGAACGTGAAGCGGGTCGCACCGAAGAAGTGGTCAAGCGCCAGCTCGCCGCGGTCATCCACACCCTGACGCATTGCATCGGGGAAATCGTGGTGGCTTACGAGCCGGTCTGGGCGATCGGCACTGGCCTGACCGCCACGCCGGAGCAGGCTCAGCATGTGCATGCGCTGCTGCGTCAGCAGCTCAAGGCGGCCACGCAGAAGGCGGACCAGATGCAGATCCTCTACGGAGGCAGCGTCAAGCCGGACAATGCGGCCCAACTGTTTGCCCAGCCCGATATCGACGGCGGCCTCATCGGAGGCGCCGCATTGAAGGCTGCTGATTTTGCGGCGATCTGCCGCGCTGCCGGCTGAATCCACCGGCTGAAGGTCCAAAAGGGTTCTGGAGAAAGAAGCAAATGCAAGTGTTGATGAATCTGGTGCTGGTGCTGCAGCTGATCGCTGCCCTGGCGATGATCGGTCTGGTGCTGGTGCAGCATGGCAAGGGCGCCGACATGGGCGCCTCCTTCGGCAGCGGTGCCTCGGGCAGTCTCTTCGGTGCCACGGGAAGTGCCAACTTCCTCTCGCGCAGCACCGCAATCGCCGCTACCATCTTCTTTGTCTGCACACTGGCCCTGGCCTACATGAGCAGCCATCGTGAGTCGGGTCTGGGCGGTTCCACCGCTGCAGAGCGTCTGCTGGAGCAAGGGGCTGCCCCCGCACTGTCGGCCTCCGCGCCCGCCGTTGCACCGAATACTGCGGCATCTTCCGCCGCTACGGCGAACGACGTGGTGCCCGGTGCTGCGCTGTCTCCGGTGGCGCCTGCCTCGGCCGCATCGAACTGATCGAAGTGGGCGGCTGGCGTAAGCTCCTCGACAAAATCGCTTCGGATCACTAGTGAGGTCAAGAAAGCGGTATAGAATGCGAGGCTGTCTGAAACGCGAGCCGTCAAGACAAAGTCACTTCAGGGTGACATATGCCGACGTGGTGAAATTGGTAGACACGCTATCTTGAGGGGGTAGTGGCGAAAGCTGTGCGAGTTCGAGTCTCGCCGTCGGCACCAGAATGAATCGGCCTGCCAAGGTTTCGGGGTCTGGCTCCAAAATCGAATGCATCAGTTGGCTTAGGCGGCCCGTTAAAGGGCCCCGTTAAAGGGCCCGATGCACGTCGAATCAAGAGTCGGGTTGTTTGAGACTGAAAGCAGGTTGATGTCTTTTGAGACTTCTGAAGCATTGCTCCCGCGGGAGCAGGTTTCGCAAGACTCCAAAAGACAGACGGGCGCGGTCCGTAGCGATACTTTGTTATCGCTCACGGCGCGCCCGTTGTTTTTGCCGAATGTTTGCCGAGTTCCGGTGGCGGAGGTTTCTTCGACCCGGAGCAAACTCGGTGGCCCGTTGGAAACCTGTTCGGAATAGGGCTGTCTGTCGGGTAATTGCTTTGCCCGCCGTCGACGGTCCATCCGGCATCAAACGAAGAGCAACGTCGTGAGCCTGGAACAATACCTGCCCGTCATCCTTTTCATTCTGGTCGGCGCCGTGGTGGGTATAGCCCCCCAGCTCCTCGGCTTTCTGCTCGGCCCGCGTCGTCCTGACGAGGCCAAAAACTCCCCCTACGAATGCGGCTTCGAGGCCTTTGAGAACGCGCGAATGAAATTCGACGTGCGTTATTACCTCGTCGCCATCCTCTTCATCCTGTTCGACCTGGAAATCGCCTTCCTCTTCCCCTGGGCCGTGTCCCTGCGCGAAGTGGGCCCTGCCGGCTTCTGGGCGATGATGGTGTTCCTGGGCATTCTGGTCGTGGGCTTCGCCTACGAGTGGAAAAAGGGCGCCCTCGATTGGGAATGACCGGCTGCTGAGCCACCAACAGTGCGCGGGCCCTGCAACGGGCCTGTTGTGCGGTGGGGAAGGGCAGGGCGCCCGACCCCATGCTTTCGAAAGATTGGGATCTCGATATGGGTAACGAAGGCTTGATGAAGGAAGGCTTCCTGACCACGTCCATCGACGTACTGGTGAACTGGTCCAAGACCGGTTCCCTGTGGCCGATGACCTTCGGTCTGGCCTGCTGCGCGGTGGAAATGATGCACGCCGGTGCGGCGCGTTATGACATCGACCGCTTCGGCATGTTGTTCCGCCCCAGCCCCCGTCAGTCCGACCTGATGATCGTGGCCGGCACGCTGTGCAACAAGATGGCCCCGGCCCTGCGCAAGGTGTATGACCAGATGGCCGAGCCCCGCTGGGTGCTGTCCATGGGCTCCTGCGCCAACGGCGGTGGCTACTACCACTACAGCTATTCGGTGGTGCGCGGCTGCGACCGCATCGTGCCGGTGGATGTGTACGTGCCGGGCTGTCCGCCGACCGCCGAGGCGCTGCTCTACGGCATCCTGCAGCTGCAGGCCAAGATCCGCCGCGAAAACACCATCGCGCGCTAAGCACCCCAGCCAGCCAAGCACATGAGCAAACTCGATACCTTGCAGGCGGCGCTTGAGTCCGTCCTGGGTGGCCAGATCGTGGCCCTGAAGCGCGAACTCGGCGAGATCACCATCACCGTGGCCGCCAAGGACTACGCCAACGTCGCCAAGCTGCTGCGTGACCATTCCGAGCTGCGCTTTGAGCAGCTGATCGACCTTTGCGGCGTGGACTACAGCGCCTACAAGGACGGTGCCTGGGAAGGCCCGCGCTTCGCCGCCGTGGTCCACCTGCTGTCGATCAACAAGAATTGGCGCCTGCGCGTCAAGGTCTTCGCCCCGGACGACGATTTCCCGGTCGTGGCCTCGGTCAATTCGATCTGGAATGCCGCCAACTGGTTCGAGCGCGAAGCCTTCGACCTGTACGGCATCATCTTCGAAGGTCACGAAGACCTGCGCCGCATCCTGACGGACTACGGCTTCATCGGTCACCCGATGCGCAAGGACTTCCCGGTCACCGGCCACGTCGAAATGCGCTACGACCCCGAGCAGAAGCGGGTGGTCTACCAGCCGGTGACCATCGAGCCGCGTGAGATCACCCCGCGCGTGATCCGCGAAGACAACTACGGCGGACTCTGATCATGGCCGAAATCAAGAACTACACCCTGAACTTCGGGCCTCAGCACCCGGCCGCCCACGGCGTGCTGCGTCTGGTGCTGGAGCTGGACGGCGAAGTCATCCAGCGCGCCGACCCGCACATCGGCCTGCTGCACCGCGCCACCGAAAAACTGGCCGAGAGCAAGACCTTCATCCAGTCGCTGCCCTACATGGACCGTCTGGACTATGTGTCCATGATGGCCAACGAGCATGCCTACTGCCTGGCCATCGAAAAGATGCTGGGCCTGGAAGTGCCCGAACGCGCCCAGTACATCCGCGTGATGTTCGCCGAGCTGACCCGCATCCTGAACCACCTGCTGTGGCTCGGGGCGCACGGCATCGACTGCGGCGCGATGAACATCCTGATCTACTGCTTCCGCGAACGTGAAGACATCTTCGACATGTACGAAGCCGTCTCCGGCGCGCGCATGCACGCGGCCTACTTCCGTCCGGGCGGCGTCTACCGCGACCTGCCGGACAGCATGCCGCAGTACAAGGTCAGCAAGATCAAGAACCAGAAGGCCATCGACCGCCTCAACGAGAACCGTCAGGGCTCGCTGCTGGACTTCATCGAGGACTTCTGCAACCGCTTCCCGGCCAACGTCGACGACTACGAAACCCTGCTGACCGACAACCGCATCTGGAAGCAGCGGACGGTGGGCATCGGCGTCATGTCGCCTGAGCGCGCGCTGAACCTGGGCCTGACCGGCCCGATGCTGCGCGGCTCCGGCATTGCGTGGGACACCCGCAAGACCCAGCCCTACGACGTCTATGACCGCATGGACTTCGACATCCCGGTGGGCACCAATGGCGACACCTACGACCGCTACCTGGTGCGCGTCGAGGAAATGCGCCAGTCCAACCGCATCGTGCAGCAGTGCGTGAAGTGGCTCAAGGCCAACCCCGGCCCGGTGATCACCGACAACCACAAGGTGGCGCCGCCCTCCCGTGTGGCGATGAAGAGCTCCATGGAAGAGCTGATCCACCACTTCAAGCTGTTCACCGAAGGCTTCCGCGTCCCCGAGGGCGAGGCGTACGCCAGCGTGGAACATCCGAAGGGCGAATTCGGCATCTACATGATCAGTGATGGTGCCAACAAGCCCTACCGCCTGAAGATCCGTGCCCCGGGCTATTCGCATCTGGCTGCGCTGGATGAGATGGCGCGTGGCCACATGATCGCTGACGCGGTGGCCGTGATCGGCACGATGGACATCGTGTTCGGTGAAATTGACCGTTGAGTGGTGACGCGATGAGCAGCACTGAAATTGTGAAGAACGCCAGCAGCACCCCGTTTGTGCTGAGCGACGCCACCCGGGCGCGCTTTGCCCGTGAAGTGGCCAAGTACCCGGCCGAGCAGGCGCAGTCGGCCGTGATGGCCTGCCTGTCGATCGTGCAGCAGGAGCAGGGCTATGTCTCCCGCGAAGCGGAAGACGCGATTGCCGCCTACCTGGGCATGCCCGCGATCGCCGTGTATGAGGTCACCACCTTCTACAACATGTACAACCAGCGCCGGCTGGGCAAGTTCAAGCTGAACGTCTGCACCAACCTGCCGTGCCAGTTGCGTGACGGCCAGAAGGCGCTGGACCACCTGTGCGGCAAGCTGGGCGTGGAAGAGGGCGGCACCACCGCCGACGGCCTCTTCACCGTGCAAAAGAGCGAATGCCTGGGCGCCTGCGCCGACGCGCCGGTGATGCTGGTCAACGACCGCCAGATGTGCAGCTTCATGAGCCATCAGCGCCTGGACGAACTGGTGGACGCGCTCAAGGCGCATGCCGCCAAGAACTGAGGGAACGCGCATGAACATCGATCTCTCCAAGTGGCAATCGACGGGTGCCGAGACCTGCTTCCATGACCGTCATCTGGGCCCGCAGATCTATGCGGACCTCAATGGCAAGAACTGGTCGATCCAGGACTATCAAGCCCGTGGCGGCTATCAGGCCCTGCGCAAGATCCTGGGCCAGGATGGTGGCGAAGGTCTGACCCCGGACCAGGTCATCGCCGAGGTGAAGGCCTCCGGCCTGCGCGGCCGCGGCGGCGCCGGCTTCCCGACGGGCCTGAAGTGGAGCTTCATGCCCCGCCAGTTCCCTGGCCCGAAGTACCTCGTCTGCAATTCGGACGAAGGCGAGCCCGGCACCTGCAAGGACCGCGACATCCTCATGTTCAACCCGCACATCGTCATCGAAGGCATGGCGATCGCGGCGTACGCCATGGGCATCCGCACCGGCTACAACTACATCCACGGTGAAATCTTCGAGGTGTACGAACGCTTCGAAGCCGCCCTGGAAGAAGCCCGCGCGGCCGGCCTGCTGGGCGACAACATCCTGGGCAGCAATTTCAGCTTCCAGCTGCATGCGTTCCACGGCTTTGGCGCCTACATCTGCGGCGAAGAAACCGCACTGCTGGAATCGCTGGAAGGCAAGAAGGGCCAGCCCCGCTTCAAGCCGCCGTTCCCGGCCAGCTTCGGCCTGTACGGCAAGCCCACGACCATCAACAACACCGAGACCTTCGCGGCGGTGCCCTGGATCATCCGTAACGGTGGCCAGCAGTACCTGGAGATCGGCAAGCCCAACAACGGCGGCACCAAGATCTTCTCGGTGTCGGGTGACGTCAACCGTCCCGGCAACTACGAAGTCCCGCTGGGCACCTCGTTCGAGAAGCTGCTGGAGCTGGCCGGCGGTGTGCGCACCGGCCGCAAGCTCAAGGCGGTGATTCCCGGTGGCTCGTCCGCCCCGGTGCTGCCGGCTGACATCATGATGCAGTGCACGATGGACTATGACTCCATCGCCAAGGCCGGCTCCATGCTGGGCTCGGGCGCCGTCATCGTGATGGATGACTCGCGCTGCATGGTCAACAGCCTGCTGCGCCTGTCCTACTTCTATGCCCACGAGTCCTGCGGCCAGTGCACGCCCTGCCGCGAAGGCACCGGCTGGATGCACCGCGTCATCGAGCGCATTGCCCACGGCAAGGGCCGCATGGAAGACATCGACCTGCTGAACTCGGTGGCCGACAACATCCAGGGCCGCACCATCTGCGCCCTGGGCGACGCTGCAGCCATGCCGGTGCGCGCGATGATCAAGCACTTCAAGCATGAGTTCGTCGCCATGATCGAGCAGGCCCAGTCTTCCCCTTCCCAACCGCGTCAGGCTGCCCCGGCCGGATCGCTGGCCTGATTCCGGAGCCGCTGAGAACAAGCTATGGTTGAAATCGAACTCGACGGCCGGAAGGTCGAAGTGCCGGAAGGCAGCATGGTGATGCATGCTGCCGAAAAGGCCGGCACCTACATCCCGCACTTCTGCTACCACAAGAAGCTGTCCATTGCGGCCAACTGCCGCATGTGCCTGGTGGACGTGGAAAAGGCCCCCAAGCCGCTGCCCGCCTGCGCCACCCCGGTGACGCAGGGCATGATCGTGCGCACCAAGAGCGACAAAGCCATCAAGGCCCAGCAGGGCGTGATGGAGTTTCTGCTGATCAACCACCCGCTGGATTGCCCGATCTGCGACCAGGGCGGTGAATGCCAGCTGCAGGACCTGGCCGTGGGCTACGGCGCCGGCAAGTCGCGCTACAGCGAAGAAAAGCGGGTGGTGTTCCACAAGAACGTGGGTCCGCTGATCTCCATGGAGGAGATGAGCCGCTGCATCCACTGCACCCGCTGCGTGCGCTTCGGCCAGGAAATCGCTGGCCAGATGGAACTGGGCATGGCCCACCGCGGCGAGCACAGCGAGATCCAGACCTTCGTCGGCCGCACGGTGGACTCCGAGCTGTCGGGCAACATGATCGACATCTGCCCGGTCGGCGCGCTGACCAGCAAGCCCTTCCGCTACAGCGCCCGCACCTGGGAACTGTCGCGTCGCAAGAGCGTCAGCCCGCATGACTCCACCGGCGCCAACCTGGTGGTGCAGGTCAAGGGCAATGAAGTGATGCGCGTCGTCCCGCTGGAGAACGAAGCCGTCAACGAATGCTGGATCGCCGACCGCGACCGTTTCTCGTATGAAGCGCTGAACAGCGATGAGCGCCTGACCACCCCCATGCTGAAGCAGGGCGGTCAGTGGAAGCCGGTCGACTGGACCACGGCCCTGGAATACGTCGCCAACGGCCTGAAGCAGATCAAGGCCGAGAAGGGCGCCGCCGCCATCGCCGCGCTGGGCTCCGAGCACAGCACGGTGGAAGAGCTGCACCTGCTGGCGCAACTGGTGCGTGGCCTGGGCAGCGAGAACATCGACACCGCCCTGCGCGCAGCCGACGCCGGCTTCCGCGCCGAGGCCGGCAAGGCCTTCTGGCTGGGCACCTCGATCGCGTCGCTGTCGCAGCTGGACCGCGCCTTCGTGGTCGGTTCCTTCCTGCGCAAGGACCATCCGCTGTTTGCCCAGCGTCTGCGCCAGGCCGCCCGCCAGGGTGCGCAGGTGCTGGCCCTGGGGGCCGCTGAAGACAACTGGCTGATGCCCGTCGCTGCCCGCATCACCGCCGCGCCGAGCGCCTGGGTGCAGGAACTGGCCGGCGTGGCTGCGGCCATCGCCAGCGTCAAGGGCGCCAGCGCCCCGGTGGCCGGTGAGGCGACCGACGCTTCGCGCCGCCTGGCCGATGCGCTGCTCTCGGGCGAACGCAAGGCCATCCTGCTGGGCAATGCCGCCGTGCAGCATCCGCAAGCCTCGACCCTGCTGGCCCTGGCCAACTGGATCGGCGCGCAGACCGGCGCCAGCGTCGGTGTGATGGGCGCTGCAGCCAACACCGTCGGTGCGCAACTGGTCAAGGCTCGCCCGGGTCAGGGCGGCCGCACGGCAGCCCAGTTGCTGGGCGACCAGCCGGCCAAGGCCCTGGTGCTGCTGAACACCGACCCGGTGCTGGATGCGGCCAACCCCGCCGCCGCCGCCAAGGCCGTGGCCGCTGCCGAGATGGTGGTGGTGCTGAGCCCGTTCAAGACCGGCCTGGACTATGCCGACGTGCTGCTGCCCGCCGCGCCGTTCACCGAAACCTCGGGCAGCTTCGTCAACGCCGAAGGTCGCCTGCAAAGCTTCGTGGGCGTGGTCAAGGCCCGTGGCGAGACCCGTCCGGCCTGGAAGATCCTGCGCGTGCTGGGCAACCTGCTGGGCCTGTCCGGCTTCGAGTACGACAGCTCCGAGCAAGTCCGCAATGCAGCGCTGGGCGTGAGCACCGAACTGGGCGACCGCCTGAGCAACAGCATCCAGGCACAGGCCTCGGCCACCCCGGTGGCCCAGGGCCTGGAGCGCCTGACCGCCGTGCCGATCTACGCCACCGACGCCCTGGTGCGCCGTGCCAGCTCGCTGCAACTGACCCGCGACGGCCGCGACGCCGCCCTGGTCGGCCTGCCGCAAGCCCTGTGGAACGAGCTGGGCCTGCAAGGGCAGGGCGCTCAAGTCCGCGTGGCTCAGGCCGGTGCCGGTGAAGCCGTGCTGACGGCGCAGCTGGATGCCAGCCTGCCCGCCACTGTGGTGCGCGTGCCGGCCGGCCTGCCGGAAACCGCCGCGCTGGGCGCCATGTTCGGTGCCATCAGCGTGACCAAGGCCTGAGGACGAGACGATGGATAACCTGTACAACGCCGGCGCCTCGCTGATGGACGGCGCCTTCTGGGCGGGCACCTGGATGGTGATCTGGAGCCTGCTCAAGATCATCGTGGTGGTGGCGCCGCTGATGATCTGCGTGGCCTACCTCACGCTGTGGGAGCGCAAGGCCATCGGCTGGTCCCAGATCCGCCCGGGTCCCAACCGCGTGGGCCCGATGGGTCTGCTGACCCCGATCGCCGATGCGGTGAAGCTGATCTTCAAGGAGATCATCATCCCGTCGGCGGCCAACAAGAGCCTGTTCTTCCTGGGCCCGATCATGACCATCATGCCGGCGCTGGCCGCCTGGGCGGTGGTGCCGTTCGGCCCGGGCGTGGCCGTGGCCGACGTCAATGCCGGCCTGCTGTTCGTGATGGCCATCACCTCGCTGGAAGTCTATGGCGTGATCATCGCCGGCTGGGCCTCCAACTCGAAGTACGCCTTCCTCGGCGCGCTGCGGGCATCGGCCCAGATGGTGTCGTATGAAATCGCCATGGGCTTCGCGCTGGTCATCGTGCTGATGGTCACCGGCTCGATGAACATGACCGACATCGTCGTCAGCCAGGACACCGGCAAGTTCGCCTCGATGGGCCTGAGCTTCCTGTCCTGGAACTGGCTGCCGCTGCTGCCGGTGTTCGTCGTGTATTTCATCTCGGGCCTCGCCGAAACCAACCGCCACCCGTTCGACGTGGTGGAAGGTGAATCGGAAATCGTGGCCGGCCACATGATCGAGTACTCGGGCATGTCGTTCGCGATGTTCTTCCTGGCCGAATACGCCAACATGATCCTCGTGTCCGCACTGGCCGTGGTCATGTTCCTGGGCGGCTGGGCAGCCCCGATCTCCTTCAGCCTGCTGGGCATGGACACCCCCTCGTTCATCGAGAAGACCATGCCGTTCTGGAACTGGTTCTGGCTGTTCTTCAAGACCTTCGTGGTCGTGACCGGCTTCCTGTGGGTGCGTGCGACCTTCCCGCGCTTCCGCTATGACCAGATCATGCGCCTGGGCTGGAAGATCTTCATCCCCGTCACCCTGGTGTGGCTGGTGCTGGTGGGTCTGTGGATCCAGTCCCCCTTCAATATCTGGAAGTAATCCGAGGTGTCCGCTGTGAGCTCCATCAAGGACCTACTCAAGAGCTTCATGCTCACCGAGCTGTTCAAGGGCATGGCCCTGACCGGCCGGCATTTCCTCTCGCGCAACATCACGGTGCAGTTCCCGGAAGAGAAGACGCCGCTGTCGCCGCGTTTCCGTGGCCTGCATGCGCTGCGTCGTTACGAGAACGGTGAAGAGCGCTGCATCGCCTGCAAGCTGTGCGAGGCGGTATGCCCGGCCATGGCCATCACCATCGAGTCCGATGTACGTGCGGACGGCTCGCGCCGGACCACCCGCTACGACATCGACCTGACCAAGTGCATCTTCTGCGGCTTCTGCGAGGAAAGCTGCCCGGTGGACTCGATCGTCGAGACCGACATCTTCGAATACCACGGCGAAAAGCGTGGCGACCTCTACTTCACCAAGGAAATGCTCCTGGCTGTCGGGGACCGCTACGAGCCGCAAATCGCAGCCAGCAAGGAGGCCGACGCCAAGTACCGCTGAGCCCGGCGGTCCGGCGAACCCTCCGGGGGAGGGTGGCTGGTCGCGCGCTTCAGCCTGCTTGCAGGAAAACCCATGAACATCACAACCCTGCTGTTCTACTTTTTCTCGGTCGTCCTGCTCGGGTCGTCGGTCCTGGTGATCACGGCTCGCAGCACGGTCTATTCGGCCCTGTTCCTGATCCTGGCGTTCTTCAACGCCTCCTGCATCTGGATGATGCTCAAGGCCGAATTCCTGGCCATCACGCTGGTGCTCGTGTACATCGGCGCGGTCATGGTGCTGTTCCTCTTTGTCGTGATGATGCTGGATTTCGATTCCGACACGGTGCGCAAGGGCTTCTGGAAGCACGTGCCCGCCGCCGGTCTGATCGGTGCCTTCATCGCGCTGGAAATGGCCCTGATCCTGATGCCGGGTTTCCGCGTCAGCGAAGCCCAGCCCGTGCCTGAAGCGCTGGCCAAGCTGGGCAATGCCAAGCTGCTGGGCATCAACATCTACACGCACTACCTGGCACCGCTGCAGATCGCCGCCGTGCTGCTGCTGGTGGCCATCATTGCCGCCATCGCGCTGACCCTGCGTGGCCGCAAGGACTCGCGTCACCAGGACCCGTCCGAACAGGTCCGCGTGAAGAAGGGCGACCGCCTGCGCATCGTCAAGGTGGCCCCGACCGTGGAACAACCGGCCGTGCCGGTCGAGAAGAACGAAGGAGCCGCATGATGGGCGTTCTGACGCTGGGCCATTTCCTCACGCTGGGCGCCATCTTGTTCGCCCTGTCCGTGATCGGCATCTTCCTGAACCGCAAGAACCTGATCGTGCTGCTGATGGCCATCGAGCTGATGCTGCTGGCGGTCAACCTGAACTTCGTGGCCTTCTCCCACTACCTGGGCGACATGGCCGGCCAGGTCTTCGTGTTCTTCATCCTCACGGTCGCGGCGGCGGAATCCGCCATCGGCCTGGCCATCCTGGTGGTGCTGTTCCGCAATCGCAGCAGCATCAACGTGGAAGAGCTGGACGCCCTGAAGGGCTGACGGGCGGCAGGAAGCGAGAAAAACAATGTCTGCAACACTTTCACAGAACATGCTGCTGGCGGTGCCACTGGCGCCGCTGGTCGGCGCTGTCGTGGCCGGCCTGTTCGGCAAGCAGGTGGGCCGCCGCGGCGCCCACACCGTCACCATCCTGGGCGTCCTGATCTCCCTGATCATCTCGGTGATGACGCTGCAGTCCGTCGTCCAGGACGGCGCGCGCTTCAACCAGACCATCTACGAATGGATGACGCTGGGCGGCCTGAAGATGGAAGTCGGCTTCATGATCGACGGCCTGTCCGCGATGATGATGTGCGTGGTGACCTTCGTCTCGCTGATGGTGCACATCTACACCATCGGCTACATGGAGGAAGACCCGGGCTACCAGCGCTTCTTCAGCTACATCTCGCTGTTCACCTTCAGCATGCTGATGCTGGTGATGAGCAACAACATGCTGCAGCTGTTCTTCGGCTGGGAAGCGGTCGGCCTGGTGTCCTACCTGCTGATCGGCTTCTGGTACACCAAGCCCACCGCCATCTTCGCCAACATGAAGGCCTTCCTGGTCAACCGGGTGGGTGACTTCGGCTTCATCCTGGGCATCGGCCTGCTGGTGGCCTACGGCGGCTCGCTGAACTACACCGAGACTTTTGCCAAGGCCGGTGAACTGGCCGCGATCAAGTTCCCCGGCCAGGACTGGATGATGCTGACCGTGGCCTGCATCTGCCTGTTCATCGGTGCGATGGGCAAGAGCGCGCAGTTCCCGCTGCACGTCTGGCTGCCGGACTCGATGGAAGGCCCGACCCCCATCTCCGCGCTGATCCACGCGGCCACCATGGTGACCGCCGGCATCTTCATGGTGTCCCGCTTCAGTCCGCTGTTCGAGCTGAGCGACACCGCGCTGAACTTCATCATGGTGATCGGTGCCATCACGGCGCTGTTCATGGGCTTCCTGGGCATCATCCAGAACGACATCAAGCGCGTGGTGGCCTACTCCACGCTGTCGCAGCTGGGCTACATGACGGTGGCGCTGGGCGCTTCGGCCTACTCGGTCGCGGTGTTCCACCTGATGACGCACGCGTTCTTCAAGGCGCTGCTGTTCCTGGGTGCCGGTTCGGTCATCATCGGCATGCACCACGACCAGGACATCCGCAACATGGGCGGCCTGCGCAAGTACATGCCCATCACCTGGATCACCTCGCTGCTGGGCTCGCTGGCGCTGATCGGCACGCCGCTGTTCTCGGGCTTCTACTCGAAGGACAGCATCATCGAAGCGGTGCACGCCAGCCATCTGCCTGCGGCCGGGTTCGCCTCGTTCGCCGTGCTGGCCGGTGTGTTCGTGACCGCCTTCTACAGCTTCCGGATGTACTTCCTGGTCTTCCACGGCAAGGAACACTTCCATCACAAGCCGTTCCCGGGTGAGCATGACCATCATGACGACCACGGTCATGGCCACGACCACACGCCGCATGAGTCGGCCTGGGTGGTGACCGTGCCGCTGATCCTGCTGGCCATCCCGTCGGTGGTGATCGGTTACCTGACCATCCAGCCGATGCTGTTCGGGGACTTCTTCAAGGACGCCATCTTCGTCAACCATGACGTGCACCACGCCATGAGCGAACTGGCCGAAAACTTCCACGGTGCGGCGGCCATGGCCGGTCATGCCTTCAAGACCCTGCCGCTGTGGCTGGCCTTTGCCGGTGTGGTGACTGCCTACGTGTTCTACATGGTCGCGCCGCAGATCCCGGCCACGATCGCCCGTGTCTTCCGCCCGATCGTGACGATCCTGGAGAACAAGTACTACATGGACTGGTTCAACGAGAACGTGCTGGCCCGCGCCGCACGCATGATCGGCACCGGCCTGTGGAAGGTGGGGGACCAGGGCATCATCGACGGCGTGGTGATCAACGGCGGTGCGCGCACCGTTGGCGGCATCGCCGGCCTCGTGCGCCTGGTGCAAACCGGCCACCTCTACTGGTATGCGCTGGTCATGATCCTGGGGGTGGTGGGTCTGATGACCTGGCAGCTGTGGCCCCACATGGTCAACCAGCTGATGAACCTGTTCGGGCGTTGATCGGCGGAGAATAAGAATGTTGCTAAGTCTTGCCATTTGGCTGCCGGTCGTTTTCGGCGCCCTGTTGCTGGTGTTGGGTCGCGACCAGAATGCCGGCGCCGTGCGCTGGCTCGCGCTGGCCGCGTCCATCGTCAGCTTCGCTGTCACGGTGCCCGTCATCACGGGCTTCCAGGACGCCACCGCCGCCATGCAGTTCGTCGAGAAGGCGAGCTGGATTGAACGCTTCAACATCCACTACCACCTGGGCGTGGATGGCATCTCGATGTGGTTCGTGCCGCTGACCGCCTTCATCACCATCATCGTGGTGCTGTCGGCCTGGGAAGTGATCGAGACGCGGGTGCACCAGTACTACGGCGCCTTCCTGATCCTGTCGGGTCTGATGGTCGGTGTGTTCACCGCCCTGGACGGCATGCTGTTCTACGTGTTCTTCGAGGCCACGCTGATCCCGATGTACATCATCATCGGGGTGTGGGGCGGTCCGCGCCGGGTCTATGCCGCGTTCAAGTTCTTCTTGTACACGCTGGCCGGCTCGCTGCTGATGCTGATCGCGCTGCTGTACCTCTACAACAAGTCGGGCAGCTTCGACATCCTGACCTGGCACCAGCTGCCGCTGCCGCTGTCGGCCCAGACGCTGCTGTTCTTCGCCTTCTTCGCGGCCTTTGCGGTGAAGGTGCCGATGTGGCCGGTGCACACCTGGCTGCCGGACGCGCACGTGGAAGCGCCGACCGCCGGTTCGGTGGTGCTGGCCGCCATCATGCTGAAGCTGGGCGCCTATGGCTTCCTGCGCTTCTCGATGCCGATCGCCCCCGATGCCGCGCGTGAATACGCCTGGGTCATCGTGGCGCTGTCGCTGATCGCGGTCATCTACATCGGCCTGGTGGCGATGGTCCAGCGCGACATGAAGAAGCTGGTGGCCTATTCGTCGGTCGCCCACATGGGCTTCGTGACCCTGGGCTTCTTCCTGTTCAACGAGCTGGGCGTCTCCGGCGCCATCGTGCAGATGATTGCCCACGGCTTCGTGTCGGGCGCCATGTTCCTGTGCATCGGCGTGCTGTACGACCGCGTCCACTCGCGTGAAATCGCCGACTACGGCGGCGTGGTCAACACCATGCCCAAGTTCGCCGCTTTCGCTGTGTTGTTCGGCATGGCCAACTGCGGTCTGCCCGCCACCGCCGGCTTCGTCGGCGAATGGATGGTGATCCTGGGTGCCGTGCAGTTCAACTTCTGGATCGGTCTGCTGGCCGCCACGGCCCTGATCTTCGGTGCCGCCTACACGCTGTGGATGATCAAGCGGGTCTATTTCGGTCCGGTGGCCAATGACCACGTCAAGGCCCTGACCGACATCAACGCCCGTGAGTTCCTGATGCTGGCCATCCTGGCGGTCGCCGTGCTGTGGATGGGCGTGTATCCCAAGCCTTTCACCGACGTGATGCACCAATCGGTCACCGAGCTGCTCAAGCACGTCGCGGTGTCCAAGATTCAATAAGGGCCCACCACAATGACTGAAATGAACTGGGTCGCTGCCTACCCTGAAATTGCGCTGCTGGTGATGGCCTGTGTGGTCGCGCTGGTGGACCTGTTCGTCACCGATCCGCGGCGCACGCCCACCTACTGGCTGACGCAATTCAGCCTGGCGGTGGTGGCGGCGATGCACTTCGCGGCCATGGGGGATGCCCCCGCGGTGGCGATGCAGGGCATGATGATCGTGGACCCGATGAGCCATCTGCTCTCCGGCGTCTCGGCCATCGCGCTGATCGTCACGATGGTCTATGCCCGTCCGTATGCCGAGTCCCGCGACATGCTCAAGGGCGAGCTGTTCACCCTGAGCCTGCTGTCGCTGCTGGGCGTGGGCGTGATGGTGGCCGCCAACAACTTCCTGATGATCTACCTGGGTCTGGAGTTGATGAGCCTGTCGCTGTATGCGCTGACCGCGCTGCGCCGCGACCACACCGTCTCGACCGAAGCCGCCATGAAGTACTTCGTGCTGGGCGCGCTGGCCTCGGGCTTCCTGCTCTACGGCCTGTCGATGATGTACGGCGCCACGGGCTCGCTGTCCATCCCGCGTGTCTTCGAGGTGATCGCCGCTGGCGCTCCCAACAAGGCGGTGCTGGTGCTGGGCGTGGTCTTCGTCGTGGCCGGCCTGGGCTTCAAGCTGGGCGCTGCTCCCTTCCACATGTGGGTGCCGGACGTCTATCAAGGCGCTCCGACCGCGGCCACGCTGCTGATCGGCGGCGCCCCCAAGCTGGCCGCCTTCGGCATCACGCTGCGCCTGCTGGTGGACGGCATGCTGCCGCTGGCGGTGGACTGGCAGCAGATGCTGCTGGTGATGGCCGTGGCCTCGCTGGTGGTGGGCAACCTCGCCGCCATTGCGCAGACCAATCTCAAGCGGATGCTGGCCTACTCGACGATTGCCCAGATGGGCTTCGTGGTGCTGGGCCTGGCCTCGGGCGTGATCAATGGCTCCAGCGACTTCGCGCTGAATGCCTACAGCTCGGCCATGTTCTATGCCATCACCTACGTGCTGACCACGCTGGGCAGCTTCGGCCTGGTGATGCTGCTGTCGCGCCAGGGCTTCGAGTCCGAGCAGATCAGCGACCTGGCCGGTCTGTACAAGCGCAGCCCCTGGTTCGCGCTGGTCATGGCCATCTACATGTTCTCGCTGACCGGCATTCCACCCACCGCTGGCTTCTACGGCAAGATGGCCGTGCTGCAGGCGATGGTGACGACCGGGTCGCAGCTCTACATCACGCTGGCCGTGGTGGCCGTGGTGCTGTCGCTGATCGGTGCGTTCTACTACTTGCGTGTGGTGAAGGTCATGTTCTTTGACGAGCCGACCGACCGTGCCGGCATCACCGCGCCGGCCGACGCCCGCCTGGTGATGTCGATCAATGGCCTGGCCGTGCTGGTGCTGGGCATCCTGCCGGGCGGTCTGCTAACGCTGTGCAGCCAGGCGCTGACCCGCGCGCTGACGCACTAAGACCGGCTCGCCGGCACTGAAAGAGGGCAGGGACGTTTCCGCATGGAGCAAAGCGCATCGGTCTGGATCGTCCTGGCGGTGGCACTGGCCGCCGCCAATCTGCCTTATCTCAGTTCCCGGGTGCTGCTGGTCGGTCCCCGGCGTGATCCCAAAGCGCCTGGCTGGCGTCTGCTGGAACTGTTCTTGCTGGCCCTGCTGACGCTGGCCATCGGGGTGGGCCTGGAAGCCCGCCTCGGTCAGCGTTATCCCCAGGGCTGGGAGTTCTATGCGGCCGCCCTGGCGCTGTTCATCACCCTGGGTTTTCCGGGTTTCGTCTGGCGTTACCTGCGCCGGTCCCGGACCCGTGTTCGAGAGTTCGATGACGACGACCGCTGACACCCCTGACGCACCGTTCTCCGGCATCCAGCCCGCCGCCGACGCCGACCCGCACCTACGTGAATTGCCGCTCAGTGCCCAGTGGGTGTTGCGCGGCAATTTTCTTCAGGTCTCCCGCGACCGGGTGCAACTGCCCAACGGCCGCGAATCCACCCGCGAATACATCCACCATCCGGGCGCGGCGGTCATCGTCCCCATTCTGGAGGATGGCCGCTTGCTGCTGGAGCGGCAGTATCGGTATCCGATGGGCCGTGTGATGCTCGAGTTTCCGGCCGGCAAGCTGGATCCGGACGAGCCGCCGCTGGTCTGCGCCCAGCGGGAACTGCTGGAAGAGACCGGCTACCGGGCCACCGAGTGGGCCCATGCCGGCGTCATGCACAACGCCATTGCCTATTCCACCGAACGCATCGAGATCTTCTTTGCACGCGGCCTGGTGGCGGGTGAGCGCAAGCTGGACGAAGGTGAATTCCTCGACGTGGTGGCCCACGACCAGGACACCCTGGAGCGCATGGCGGTCCAGGGTGAGTTGACCGACGCCAAGTCGCTGACCTGCCTGTTGTGGCTGTCCCGCTGGCGCTCGGGGGCATGGCCTTTGGACTGGCATCCGGCAGCCTGAATCGGGAAAGGCTAGCATTGCCACCATGTTGGTCTTGAATCTGGCTTGTGAGGCGGGACACGGCTTTGAGGGCTGGTTTGGCTCTGCCGCCGACTTTGAATCCCAGCAGCAGCGCGGTCTGCTGAGCTGCCCCCTGTGCAACAGCGTGCAGGTGCGGCGCATGCCGAGTGCGCCGCGCTTGAACCTGTCGTCGGCGTCTGAGCCGGTGGCGCCTTCGCGAGGCGCCTCGGGCGGTCCTGCGGGCCCGGCAGGCACGAGCGGCGGAGCCCTGGCACCCGCCGGGCCGTCCGGTGCGGCGCCGGGTTCGTCCGCCGAGGGCGCGATGGCGCCGATCGACCTGCAACGGCAGGTGATGCAGGCAGTGCGCCAGATCATGGCCAACACCGAAGATGTTGGCGAGCGTTTCGCCGAAGAAGCGCGCCGCATCCATTACGGCGAGAGCGAAGCCCGCGGCATCCGCGGGCAGGCCACGCCGGACGAGGCCCAGGCGCTGGCCGAAGAGGGCATCGAGGTCGTGACGCTGGCGGTGCCCAGCGCGCTCAAGGACCCGCTGCAGTAGGCAGCGCCCGCAGTCGTCCCCTGCAGTTCTCCCCCGCAGTCGCACCGTCCGAGTGCGCTGGCCGGTTGCGTTGTCGCGCCGCAGGCACCCTCTCGGGTGTGACCATCATCACGGGCGCAGACAGGCGTTAAGCTAGCGCGCTTTTCGCACGAACCCTGCATTCAAGACCGACACGCGCCCGCTGTAGTTCCAGGCAGGCGCGGGCGTGCGAGAACCCGTCCCTTGATTGATCTCACTGCCTGACTTCTTCGGAGCCTGATTCATGACGCCTGTGTTGCGCTCTTCGCTGCGCCTGTCGCTGGTTGCCCTTGCCACTTTGGTGGTCCTGACCGCTTGCGGACGCGGCGAACAAAAGCCCGGGGGCGAGGGCGGCAAGAAGGACGCCCAGGCCGTGGGCAGCACCACGGCGCCCAGCCTGATCGTGTCGCCCGAGGACGTGCAGACCCTGGGGGAGAGCCAATACGCCAGCGGGCCGGTCATCACCGGCTCCATCCAGCCGGAACGTCGCGCCGACCTGCGCGCTGAGATCCAGGCGGTGGTGCTGTCGGTCTACAAGGAAAACGGCGAACGGGTGAAGCGCGGCGACCTGCTGGTGCGGCTGGACGACACCGCCATTCGCGACAGCGTGCAGTCGGCCGAGGAAGCGGTGCGGGCGTCCGCCCAGAGCTTCGAGCAGGCCGAGCGCCAGTACCAACGCCTGAAGACTTTGCAGGCCCAGGGCATGAGCTCCATCCAGGCGATGGAAGATGCCGAGGTCCGCCGCAACAATGCCCAGAGCGACCTGGTGGCGGCCAAGGCCCGCCAGGCGACCGCGCGCCAGCAGCAGCAGCGTACCGAAATCCGTGCCCCGTTCGACGGCGTGGTGAGCGACCGCAAGGTGTCGCCCGGCGATTCGGCGCAGCTGGGCAAGGAACTGATCAAGGTCATGGACCCGGGCAGCATGCGCTTCGAAGGCCTGGTCTCCGCGGACCGCATGGCCGAGCTCAAGCTGGGCCAGATCGTTTATTTCAAGGTCAACGGCTATCCGCAGATCGACTTCCAGGGCAAGATCCGCCGGATTGCGCAGGCCGCCAACACCAACACCCGCCAGGTGGAAGTGCTGGTGGACTTCAGCGGGGCCCAGCAGCCCGGCGTGGCCGGTCTTTATGCCGAAGGCCGTGTCGAGGCGACCAGCATTTCCGCCCTGATGGTGGCCGACAGCGCCCTGGTGCGGGAAGGCGACCGCAGCTTTGTGTGGCGCATCGACGGCAACAGCCTGCGCAAGGCTGAAGTGAAGCTCGGCGCCCGAGACGAGCGCCAGGGCCTGTTCGTGGTGGCCGGTGGCCTCAAGAGTGGCGACCGGTTGCTGCGTCATCCCAACAGCACATTGCAGGACGGCCAGAAGGTCGACTTCACCAAGGCCCTGCCGCCGCCCGCGGCACCCTCGGCGCCCAAGCCGTCCACCATGACCTCCTCTGCACAGGGCTGTGAGGCCCTGACGCCGCTGCGGGCCGCCTGATCCGCCAGGAGACCGACATGTTCCTTTCCAATTTCTCGGTCAAGAAGCCGGTCGCGATGATCGTGGTGATCATCATGCTCATGGCCATGGGGCTGCTGGCCTTGTCCAAGCTGCGGGTCAACCAGATTCCGGACGTGCAGGAGCCGGTGATGGTGGTCAGCATCACCTATCCGGGCGCGTCCCCGGAGACGGTGGAGCGGGAGGTGATCAACCGCATCGAAAAATCGATGCAGAGCATCCCCGGGGTGACGGAGGTCCGCGCCACCGCCAATGAAGGTCGCGCACAGTTCATCCTGATCTACGAGTTCAACAAGAACATGACCGAGGCGGCGGATGAGATCCGCAACGCCATCGGCGCGGTCCGGCACAAGCTGCCCACCGAAATGCGGGAGCCGGTGCTGCAGCGCTACGACCCGGCCTCCGAGCCGGTGATGCAGCTGGCCCTGTCCTCCAGCGCGGAAAGCCATGCGGAAATCTCGCGTCTGGCGGAAGACCAGTTGGCCGACCGCTTCCGTTCGCTCTCCGGCGTGGCCACGGTCGAGGTCAACGGCGCGCTGAAGCGGGAACTGTCGGTGCTGCTCAATGCCCAGAAGCTGCGCGAATTCAATGTCTCGGTGACCGAGGTCGTGCAGGCGCTGCGCAATCAGAACACCACCGCGCCAGTGGGCAAGGTGCGCGGCACGATGGAGGACCAGAGCATCCGGCTGCTGGGCCGGCTCGAATCCCCGGAAGACTTCACCCAGATCGTGGTCAAGCGCTCCGGCAATGAGCTGGTGCGCCTGGGCCAGGTCGCCACCGTGCAGGACGGGTTTGCCGAGCAGACTGGCCTGTCCGTGCGCAACGGCAATCCCAATGTGGGCCTGGCGGTCACCCGCTCGCGCGACGCGTCCACCGTGACCGTGGCGAATGAGACCCGCAAGCTGGTCGACGACATCAACAAGACGCTGAAGAAGGGCACCAAGCTCGAGATCACCCAGGACGGCGGCAAGGACGCCCAGGACAGCCTCAACAACGTCATCCATGCGCTGGTCTTCGGCGCGGGCCTGACGGTGTTCGTGGTGTATGTGTTCCTGAATTCCTGGCGCTCGACGCTGATCACGGCGCTGTCGCTGCCGACCTCGGTCGTGGCGGCCTTCATCGCGGTGTGGCTGTGCGGCTTCACCCTGAACTTCATGAGCCTGCTGGGGCTGTCGCTGGCCATCGGGGTGCTGATCGACGATGCCATCGTGGTGCGGGAGAACATCGTCCGGCACATGGAACGCGGGGCGGACCGTCGCACGGCGGCCCTGAACGGCACGGCCGAAATCGGCCTGGCGGTGGCGGCCACCACCTTCTCCATCGTTGCGGTGTTCGTGCCGGTGGCCTTCATGCCGGGCGTGTCCGGCGAATGGTTCCGGCCGTTCGGGCTGACCGTGGTGGCTTCGGTGCTGGTGTCCCTGTTCATCTCCTTCACGCTGGACCCGATGCTGTCGGCCTTCTGGGGCGACCCTCCCGGCTATCACGAGCAGCCGAAGAAGGGCATCTCGCGCCTGCTGGAGCGCTTCAACCACTGGTTCGACCATCAGGCGGACCGGTATGGTCACGTCATCGCCTGGGCACTGCACCATCGCCGGTGGATGGCGTTTTTTGCCATGGTCAGCCTGGTGCTGGCGCTGGTGCTGCAGGCGCTTTTTGGCGGCAGCAGTTTCCTGCCCAAGACCGACTCCGGCACGATTGCCGTGGACGTGCGCACTCCTGCCAGTTCCAGCCTGGAATATTCCCGCCTGAAGCTGGCGGCAGCTGCGGCGCTGGCCCGGGAGATTCCGGAGACCAAGGCGACGAACGAGACGGTCAACGTCAGCGGCGGCCGCATCTATGTGGACCTGGGCAAGAGCACCCAGCGCAAGCGCAGTGCGGCGGAGATCGCGGCGGACCTGCGCTCCCGCGTGTCCCGCCTGGTCGGCGCCGAGTACACGGTGCTGGACGACCTGAACAACGGCGCCCAGAAGCCGGTGCAGATCCGCTTCTCCGGCACGGATTCCCGCAAACTGATGGAGCTGACCACCGACTTCATGGAGAAGCTGCGCAAGGTGCCGGGCGCGGTGGATGTGGGCCTGTCCGAACAGGATCCGCAGGACGAGCTGCAGATCGAGCTCAACCGCGGCCTGGCCAATTCGCTGGGCATTTCTGTGGGGGATGCGGCCAATGCGCTGCGGGTGGCCTTTGCCGGTGTGGAAGTCGGCGACTGGGTGGACCCCAGCGGCGAGACCCGCGACGTGTCGGTGCGCCTGGCCCCGCAGGACCGGGTGGATGCCTCCAACATCGAGCGGCTGCCGATCTCGGTGACCGGCACCGGGGTGATGGTCCCGCTGGAGCAGATCGCCACCATCACCATGGGCAAGGGCCCGTCCAAGATCCAGCATGCGGACAGCAAACGGATGATTGCGGTGTCGGCCAATGCGCATGGTCGCTCGCCGGGTGAGGTGACGGCGGATGCTCTGAAGCTGGCCAAGTCGATCAACTTCCCGCCCGGTTATGGCATTGCGCTGGCCGGTGATGCCAAGAGCCAGCAGGAGGTGTTCGGCGCCATGCTTGTGGCGCTGGTCTCCGGCATCGGGCTGATGTATTTGATCCTCGTCATGCAGTTCGGCAGCTTTACCGCGCCGGCGGGGGTGATGCTGTCGCTGCCGCTGTCCCTGATCGGGGTGGTGGTGGCCCTGTTGATCACCAATGGCGGCCTGAACCTGATGAGCCTGATTGGCGTGATCATGCTGGCGGGGCTGGTGGCCAAGAATGCCATCCTGCTGCTGGATGCCGCCCGCCATGAGGAGTCGGAGGGCGTGCCGCGCGAAGAGGCGCTGATGCATGCGGGCCGCAAGCGCTTCCGTCCGATTCTCATGACCACCTTTGCGCTGATCGCCGGCATGCTGCCGGTGGCGATCGGGGTCGGGGAGGGCGGTGAGTTCTATCGGCCGATGGCGGTGGCCATCATCGGCGGCACCCTGACCTCCACGGTGTTGACGCTGCTGATGGTGCCGTGCTTCTACGACAGCATCGAGCTCTTCTTCGACCGCCAGAAGGCCCGCACCGCGCGCTGGACCGCGCGTGGCAAGGCCCCGGTGGCCTGGGTGCTGAACCTGCTGCAGACGCTGGTGACCTTCGTGGCGTTGGTGACGGGTGTGCTGTTCCTGTGGTGGATCGGGGAAGCCTTGTTGGGCAAGCGCCGCGAGTCGTCGCAGCCGCCGAATACGCCGAATACGCCGCATATGCCGAACGACCCGAACGCTCCCAAGGAGGGGCCGACGGTGCAGCCCGGCCTGGTCGGCCTGCGCGAGCAACCCCGCGGCGCCGGAGACGACTGATGCGGTGGGGCGGACGCGTCCCGCGTCCGCTCACACCACCCGGTTGGGATTGAGCAGGCCCATCGGATCCAGCGCCTGCTTGATCTGCCGCATGAGCTGGAGGGCCACCGGGCTCTTGCGCCGCGTGAGCTCCTCCCGCTTGAGTTGGCCGATGCCGTGTTCCGCGGAGATCGATCCGCCATGCGCCATGACCTGGTCATACACCACGGCGTTGACGGCAGCCTCATGGGTCTTCAGAAAGTCGGCCGGGGCCACGCCTTCCGGTGCCTGCACGTTGTAGTGCAGGTTGCCGTCGCCCAGATGGCCGAAGTTCACCAGCCGCGATCCGGGGAAGTGCTGCGCCAGCAGCGCGTCACAGGCCGCCACGAACGCAGGGATGCGCGACACCGGCAGGGCGATGTCGTGCTTGATGTTGAGGCCTTCTTCGCTCTGGGCCAGTGGGATGGACTCGCGCAGGTGCCACATCGCCTGGCTCTGAGCCAGGCTTTCGGCCACCGCTGCATCGTCGATCACACCGCCTTCCAGAGCCTCGGACAGCACGCCTTCGAACTGCTCGCGGGCATGGGTCTCGCCTTCGTTGTCCGACAGCTCCAGCAGCACCGTCCACGGGCGGGGGCCCAGGGGCTGGATCAGCTGCGGAAAGTGCCGCGCCACCAGCGCCAGCGACTGCGCATTCATCACTTCGAAGCCGGTCAGCGCCGCACCGCAGCGCGATTGCGCCAGGCCCAGCAATTGAACGGCGGCCTCGAGGGTCGGGCATGCGGCCAGCGCCGTCATGCGGGCGCGGGGCTGGGGGAACAGTTTCAGCGTGGCCGCAGTGATGATGCCCAGCGTGCCTTCGGCGCCGATGAACAGGTCTCGCAGGTCATAGCCGGTGTTGTCCTTGCGCAGGCCGGAGAGCCCGTCCCAGATCTCGCCTTCGGCCGTCACCACCTCCAGCCCCAGGCACAGATCCCGGGCATTGCCATAGCGCAGCACCTGCGTGCCGCCGGCATTGGTCGAGAGGTTGCCGCCGATGGTGCAACTGCCTTCCGCGGCCAGGCTCAGCGGGAACAGCAGGCCGGCGTGCCGCGCGGTGTCCTGTACCTGCTGCAGCACGCAGCCCGCCTCGACCGTCATCGTCAGATTGGCCGCGTCGAGCTGCCGCACCTTCTGCAGCCGTTTGAGGCTCAGCAGCAACTGCTGGCCTGAGCCATCCGGCACGCCGCCGCCCACCAGGCCGGTGTTGCCGCCTTGCGGCACCAGGGACACGCGATGCTCCCGCGCCAGCTTTACCACCGCCGCCACCTGCGCGGTCGTCTCCGGCCGCAGCACGGCCAGCGCTCGTCCCTGGTAGCGCTTGCGCCAGTCCTGCTGATAGGGGGTCAGCTCGTGATCCGGCAGCAGCTCGGGCAGCAGCACGTGGGCATCGCCCACGACTCCGCGCAAGGCGTTGATCAGGTGAACGGTCATGGTGGGGTCCTCTACAGGCGCAGCGGCCAGCCGCGCAGGGTCAGATCGGGCATGAGTCGGGCATCAGCCAGGCATCAACCGGGCGTGGCCCGGGCCGCCGCCAGCCGCTGCCGCACATGCACCGCGCAAGCGACAAAAATCACCACGGACAGCAGCGCTTCCCCCGTGGCCAATACCGCCCCCAGGCCCGGTTCGGACGTCGCGCGCACCAGGCCTTCGAGCGCATAGAGCCACACGAACAGGCTGAGCGCCCGAAACGTGTAGAGCCGGTAGCGCCACAACCCGGGCAGCGGCAGCAGCAACGGCAGCGCCTTGAGCGCCAGCGTGCCGCGGCCCACCGGCAGCAGCCAGACTTCCCACACCACACACAGCAGCGCCAGCGCCACCGTGGCACCCAGCGCCACACCGCGGCTGAGTCGCTGCGGCTGCGTGGGTTGGGCGCGCCGGGTGTCGAGGTCGGTAGGCGGGGCGTGCAAACTTGACATGGCTGGCATCATAGCCACCATGAACATCAGGATGCGTGTGCCAGAGCAGGGCTGGCGAGAGGGGATTCGCGAGTTGGTGCAGAGCCTGCTGCGGTGGCCGTGGCTGGAGACATTCCGCATCTTCGTGCAGCGCTTCCGGGAAGAGCGCCTGGGGCTGACCGCCGGCAGTCTGACCTTCACCACGCTCATTTCGCTGGTGCCGCTGCTGACGGTCGCGCTGGCGCTGTTCACGGCCTTTCCGATGTTCTCCGCCTTCCAGGGCGCGCTGGAAAAGTACTTCCTGAAGTCGCTGGTACCCGACAACATTGCGCGCCCTGTGCTGGGCTCGCTGACGCAGTTCGCCGCCAAGGCCAACCGGCTGGGCGCGGTGGGCCTGGTGGTGCTGGCGGTGACGGCGCTGTCGCTGATGCTGACCATCGACCGCACGCTCAACCAGATCTGGCGGGTGCAGCGGCCCCGGCCCATCGCGCAGCGGGTGCTGGTGTACTGGGCCGCGATGACGCTGGGGCCCTTGCTGCTGGGCGGCAGTCTCACCCTGACCAGCTACCTGATCACCACCGGCAAGGACCTGGTGGACAACATGCCGCGCAGCCTGGTGGTGCTGCTCTCCAGCGTGGACCTGATCGTGCTGTGGGCGGCCATGGCCGCGCTGTTCCATTACGTGCCCAACACGGATGTGCGCTGGCGCCATGCCCTGGTGGGCGCGGGGTTCACGGCGGTGGCCTTTCACCTGGCCAAGCAGGCGCTGGCCTGGTATGTGAAGCAGGTGCCGACCTATTCCACGCTCTATGGGGCGTTTGCGGCGGTGCCCATCTTCCTGATCTGGATCTATGTGGGCTGGTCCATCGTCCTGCTGGGGGCGATTCTCGCGGCGAATGCGCCCGCGCTGGCGGGCGGCGTCAGCGTGCGACGTCCGACGCCGGGCATGCAACTGGAGCTGGCGCTGGACATCCTGCGGGAGCTGGAGGCGGCGAGGACGGCCGGGGAGACCGGCTTGACGATGCTGTCCCTGTCGCAGCGGCTGTGCGTGGATCCGCTGCAGCTGGAGCCGGTGGTGGACGAATTGCTGGACCTGGACTGGGTGGGGCGGCTGGAAGAGGAGGGCGCGCAGCGACTGGTGCTGCTGTGCGACCCCGCCGCCACGCGGGCCGAGCCGCTGATCCGCACGCTGCTGCTCCCGCGCTCCGACGGCCTCGGGGCGCTATGGGCGGGTGCGCAGTGGGATCAGTTGACGCTGCGCGCTGTCCTGCAGCGCTGAGCAGCCGGCCTGGCGGCTGTCATCCAGAGGCAGCGGGGCCCGCGGCGCATCGGCGATCTCTGCAGTCGCCCTGCGCTGAGGCGCGGCCGCGTGGCTGCTCCATCAGACGGGCCATCGCGATCAGCGATGCGACATCTTCCGGTGCCGTGAGCAGATGCTCAGGCTGAAATGGCTCAGCGCAGCCAGTGCAAGGCGGCGGCGCTGCCCAGAAGCAGCGCTGCAACGATCAAGAGGAACAGGCGCAAGCGCTTCGCCTTGCCCTTGGCTTTGTCGGCGACATACCCGCTTCCCGAACTGCGCGTGTGCCGCGCCGTGTGCAGCGTGGCTGCGGCGGAGGGCTGGACGCGAATCGCGGGGTCCTCCAAGCCGTGACGCACGCGCTGCTCCGCCACCCGCAAGCGGGCAGAACCTTCGAGCATGGCCAATTTCTGCAACTGGTCGTCGGGTGCGGGGCGGATGCTGGTGGGGGAAGTGGGCTGGTCCTCAGTGGGTTCGGACGTCTGCGCGCGGATGGGGACGGACTTCAGTGAGCGTTGTTGCATCAATAGAACTACCTGAAACGCTCCCTCTCTCTTGCTGACGATTCTGATCGGATCGAAGGGAGAAGTCGGTAACAGAACGTAGGATTTCTGAATTGGAATCAGACTGTTTGGAGGTAATGGCGATGGCCACATTCACTGTTCGCGACCTCTCCGAAGAGACACGCAACCAACTCAAGCGCCGCGCTAAGCTCCACGGGAGAAGCCTACAAGCCGAGGTGCGTCAAATACTGCAGAACGCTTTACGCCCTGCGCCGGGACTGGGCACTTCGCTCGTAGCCATTGGTGGGCGATTCGGAGGCGTGGAAACCAAGTGGCCACGCAGCAAGTCCGCCGTTCGACCGGCGGAGTTTGAATGACCCGATGCGTGGCCCATCACGCGTGCAGCACCGCCAACATCGCCGTAGCGGCCTTCTTGCCCACATTGCGGATGGCATGCGCCCCATCCACCGCATAACGCGCGGTCTCCCCGGCCTTCACCAGGTGCCGGCTCCCGCCGGCCGTCACTTCCAGTTCGCCGCTCAATACGCTCAGGTGCTCCCGCGACCCGGGTTCATGCGCCGCGGACTCCAGCGCGCCGCCGGGTTGCACCGTCAGCTCATACCACTCAAACTGCCCGGCCAGCTCGATCGGCCCCAGGATGCGCAGCCGGCACAGCCCGTCCGGGCTGGACAGCCCCGGCGTGGCATGGGCCGCCACCACCTCGATCGGCGGTGCCGCCGGACGCTCCCCGCCCAACAGCTCGGACAACTCCACCCTCAGCGCATTGGCCAGCCGCCACACCACTGCCACCGTGGGATTGGCCTGGTTCCGCTCAATTTGAGAGAGCATCGACTTGGACACGCCCGCCCGTCGCGACAGTTCGTCCAGCGACAAACCCTGTGCCTGCCGCAGGGCCTGCAAGGTGGCGCCGACGCGCGGAGGTTCCAACTTTTCTGACGGAATGGCGGACATGGCTCACTGACATTGCGCAGGCCTGGCCACTCGCCCCTTGGACTCGCCACCTTGACCCGCCACTTTGATTCCTCGATACTGCACAGCCGTTCGATATAACGAACGCGTTCGATTTAACGGATTGTGCCGCAGGAGCTCCCCGCATGACCACCCAAGCGCCTCAGACCCCCTCCACGGAAGATTTCTATCGCCATCTGCAGAATGAACTGCAGGGCATCCGCGAAGCCGGTCTCTACAAGAACGAGCGCATCATCACCAGCCCGCAGGGCGCGGTGGTGACCACCCGCGACGGGCGTGAAGTCATCAACCTGTGCGCCAACAACTATCTGGGCCTGTCGGCCCATCCGCAGGTGCTGGAGGCGGCCCACGAGGCGCTGCGCACGCATGGCTACGGCCTGTCTTCCGTGCGTTTCATCTGCGGCACGCAGGACATCCACAAGGAACTGGAGCAGCGCCTGGCCCGTTTCCTGGGCACGGAAGACACCATCCTCTACGCCGCCGCGTTCGACGCCAACGGTGGCCTGTTCGAGCCGCTGCTGGGCGAGCAGGACGCGATCATCAGCGACGAGCTGAACCACGCCTCCATCATCGACGGCATCCGCCTGTGCAAGGCCAAGCGCTACCGCTACAAGCACAACGACATGGCCGACCTCGAGCGGCAACTGGTCGAGGCCCGCCAGGCCGGCGCGCGCCATGTGCTGGTCTTCACCGACGGTGTGTTCTCCATGGACGGCACCATTGCCCAGCTGGACCAGATCCGCGAGATCACCCACCGCCACGGCGCGCTGCTGGGCATCGACGAATGCCATGCCAGCGGTTTCATGGGCAAGACCGGTCGCGGCACCCATGAACATCGCGGCGTCTATGGCCAGGTCGACATCATCACCGGCACGCTGGGCAAGGCCCTGGGCGGCGCTTCGGGCGGTTTCACCACCGGCCGCAAGGAAGTCATCGAGCTGCTGCGCCAGCGCTCCCGTCCGTATCTGTTCTCCAACACCGTGGCGCCCAGCATCGTGGGCGCATCGCTGGCCGTGCTGGACCTGCTGGAAGCCAGCACCGCGCTGCGCGACAAGCTGGAAGCCAACACCACCTACTTCCGCGAGGCCATCCAGCAGGCCGGTTTCCAGATCAAGCCGGGCACGCACCCCATCGTCCCCATCATGGTGTTCGATGCGGTGAAGGCCCAGCAGCTCAGCGCGCGTCTGCTGGAACTGGGCGTCTATGCGGTGGGCTTCTTCTATCCGGTCGTGCCCAAGGAGCAGGCGCGGGTGCGGGTGCAGATTTCCGCGGTGCATGAGCGCGAACATCTGGAGAAGGCGGTGGCCGCCTTCGCCCAGGCCGGACGGGAACTGGGCCTGGTGAAGTAAGGCCGTGGCGGACGGTGGGCGCCTCGCGGGCACCGGGCCCGGGCAGGCGTTGCACCGACGCGGCAAGAGCGATTGAGAAGAGCAGCAATGACCAAGATTTTGTTGATCGGGGCCAATGGCCAGATCGGTTCCGAACTGGCGGTGGAACTGGCCCAGCGCCACGGCAACGCCAGCGTCATCACCAGCGACGTGGCCCCGCAGGGCCGCGTTCCCTTCCTCACCCACGAGATGCTCGACGTGACCGACGGCGCCGCACTGGCGGCCGTGGTCAAGCGTCACGGCATCACGCAGGTCTATCACCTGGCCGCGGCCCTGTCCGCCACCGGTGAGAAGCATCCGATGTGGGCCTGGGACCTGAACATGAAGGGCCTGCTCAACGTGCTCGAACTGGCCCGCACGGTGAAGCTGGAGCGGGTGTTCTGGCCCAGCTCGATCGCCGCCTTCGGCCCGCAGACGCCCAAGGTCGGCACGCCGCAGACGACGGTCATGGATCCGACCACGGTGTATGGCGTCTCCAAGCTGGCAGGGGAGGGCTGGTGCCGCTGGTACCACGCCAACCACGGCGTGGATGTGCGCAGCCTGCGGTATCCGGGCCTGATCAGCTGGAAGACGCCTCCGGGCGGCGGCACCACCGACTATGCCGTCGAGATCTTCCATGAAGCCCTCAAGCACGGCCGCTACACCTGCTTCCTGCGGGAAGACCAGGCCCTGCCGATGATGTACATGCCGGATGCCCTGCGGGCCACGCTGGAGCTGATGGAAGCCCCGGCCGAGCGCATCACCGAATGGGGCAGCTACAACCTGGCCGGGGTGAGCTTCACGCCGGCGCAGATCGCGGCGTCCATTCGTCGGCATATTCCGGGCTTCACCATCGACTACGCGCCGGACTTCCGTCAGCACATCGCCGCCAGCTGGCCCCAGGCTATTGACGACACGGTCGCCCAGCGCGACTGGGGCTGGGCGCTCCAGTACGACCTGGACAAGATGGTGGACGACATGCTGGCGTCGCTGAAGCAGCAGATCGACGCCAGCGCGGACAAGGCGGGCTCCTCAGCCGGCCAGTGACGCCCTCACCGCGGCCAGGAGCGCCTCCGGCGCCTCGGTCATCAGCGCATGGCCGGCGGGCAGCGTCTGGACCTGCGCCTTGAGCATGTCCGCCAGCTGACGGGCCGCCTTGGGCGGTGTCATCTGGTCCTTCGCGCCCAGGATCAGATGGGCGGGCGCCTGCACCCGCTGCGCCGCCTCGGGTGCGCCGGTGTAACGGTCACACACCTGGAAGTCGTGCAGGAACAGGTTGCCGTGGGCCGCGCCGCGGGCTTGCGTCCGCTCCATCAGCGCCAGATTCGCCCCGTGCAGCCACACGCCGGGCCCGGGGTGGGACGGCTTGGCGGCCAGCGTCGAATGCGAGAACGCATTGACCATCGCCATCGCGCTCAGCGGCTGTTCGCGGGCCGTGTTCAGCAGCGACTCGCTCACCTTCATCGGCCAGGCGGTGCCCACCATCACCAGGCGCGAGCAGCGTGCCGGTGCCTGGGCCGCCGCTTCCAGCGCAATCAGCGAGCCCATCGAATGACCGACCAGCGCAGCGGTGTCCACGCCGGCTGCGCTCATCAGGTCCAGCACCCAGGCGCCGAGCGCTTCCACATCGGCCAGCGGTGGGCCGTCGCTGCGGCCGTGGCCGGGCAGGTCCACGGCCAGCACGGAGTGGCCGTGATGCGCCAGGAACCGGGCCAGCAGCGTCCAGACGCTGTGGTCATGCAGGGCGCCGTGGATGAACACCACGCAGGGCAGGGTGGGGTCGAAGGGCTTGCCGCCGGTGTAGGCATAGGCGGTGGGGCCACCATGCGCGTCGCGCCCATCGTGCTCGCCGTCGCGTTCGACATGGATCGGGGTCTTCATCTCGATCCTCATTTGGCGGCCACCTTCAGTGCGGTGGACAGGTCGGCGATCAGATCGTCCGGATCTTCCAGCCCGATCGACAGCCGCAGGGTGCCGGGGCCAATGCCGGAGGCGGCCAGCGCGGCGTCGTCCATGCGGAAGTGGGTGGTCGAGGCCGGATGGATCACCAGCGACCGGGCATCCCCCACATTCGCCAGATGGGAGAACAGCCGCAGGGACTCGATGAACTTGCGGCCCTGATCCCGTCCGCCCTTCAGGTCGAAGCTGAAGACGGCGCCGCAGCCGCGCGGCAGCAAGCGCTGCGCCAGGGCATGGTCGGGATGATCCGGCAGGCCGGGGAAGCGGACCCGGTCCACCATCGGATGACGGACCAGGAACTCCGCCACCTTCTGCGCATTGCTCACATGCCGCTGCATGCGCAGGGGCAGGGTCTCGATGCCTTGCAGGATCAGCCAGGCGGTGTGCGGGCTCATGCAGGCGCCGAAGTCGCGCAGTCCTTCGCGACGGGCGCGCAGCAGGAAGGCGCCCACCGAGCTCTCCTCGCTGAAGACCATCCCATGGAAGCCGTCATAAGGCTCGCACAGCTCGGCGAATCGCCGTTCGGTGCCGCTGCCGGCGTGGGCCTGTTCCCAGTCGAAGCGGCCGCCGTCAACCAGCAGTCCGCCCACCACCGTGCCGTGTCCGCACAGGAACTTGGTGGCCGAGTGGTAGACCAGGTCGGCGCCCAGGGCCAGGGGCTGTTGCAGATAGGGCGTCACGAACGTGGCATCCACCAGCAGCGGAAGGCCGGCGTCGTGGGCGATCTGGGCAACGGCGGGAATGTCCAGGACGTCCAGGCCGGGGTTGCCGAGGCTTTCTCCCAACAGCAGGCGCGTCTCGGGGCGAATGGCGTTGCGCCAGGCGTCCAGGTCGCCGGGGGCCACGAAGGTGGTCTGGATGCCAAACCGGCGCAGGGTGTAGTGCAGCAGGTTGTGGGAGCCGCCGTACAGCGCCGACGACGCCACGATGTGATGCCCTGCGCCGACCAGGGTGGCCACGGCCAGATGCAGCGCGGCCTGGCCACTGGCGGTTGCGATGGCGCCGGCGCCGCCGTCCAGGGCGGCGATGCGCTCCTCCAGCACGGCCGTGGTCGGATTCGACAGCCGGGAATACACATGTCCGCTGCGTTCCATGTTGAACAGGCCGGCGGCCTGCTCGGTGCTCTCGAACACGAACGAGGTCGTCAGATGCAGCGGGACGGCACGTGCGCCGGTGCTGGGGTCGGGGCTGGCGCCGGCATGCAGGGCCAGCGTGTCAAAACCGGGATCGGCAGGACCTGCCATGAATGTCTCCTGTCTCTGCGGCCGTGGTCGGCCGTCGTGTCGGCGGGCGGGCGCGGGTGGCGGCCGTCCGCGAGGGGGTGTCGGGGGGCGCCCGACCGTATCGTGGGGCGCCGCCCACGGCCGCTGCTGATCTTGACGACGGCCGCATGCAGGTGGTGCCTTCCAGCGGGCATTGTGTGCTATGTTGAGGGGCATGAAAGTCTCCGACATCCTGCGCGTCAAGGGCAACACGCTCTTTACCGTCTCACCCGACCAGCCATTGGCGGACGCTGTGGCCACCATGGCCGAGCGCGACATCGGCTCGCTGGTGGTGATCGAATTCGACGATCTGGTGGGCATGCTCACCTTCCGCGAGGTCATCCAGGCCATCACCCGCAATGGGGGCAGCGTGGGCACGTCGCTGGTGCGAAGCGTCATGGATGACGCGCCGCTGACCTGCACCCCGGCCACCGAGATCGACGAAGTGCGTCGCATGATGCTGGGGCGCCATGCCCGCTACATGCCGGTGCTCAATGGCCGCCAGCTCATGGGCGTGATTTCGTTCTACGACGTCGCCAAGACGGTGGTGGATTCGCAGGACTTCGAAAACCGCATGCTCAAGGCCTACATCCGGGACTGGCCGGCGGAAGAGGGGGGTCAGGCGCAGGCGTCCTGAACCCCGTTGAACTTCGTTGAACCCGGGGGACTGGGCTTCGGAAGCGGGGCTGCGAAGTCAGGGCCGCGAAGACTGGGTTGCCGAATCACTGTCCCCGGTGCGCTCCAAACGGCCCTTTGATGGGCCGTTTTTGCGTCTGAGGGAGCGGCGCTGGTCCTTGAGCGGGGGAGGGGGCTCGTAGAATCGACCCTTCCCCTTTTTCAGCCCTGGCAGGTTTTACGATGTCCGGCAGCACCTTCGGCAGCTTGTTTCGCGTCACCAATTTCGGCGAAAGCCATGGCCCGGCGATTGGCTGCGTCATTGATGGCTGCCCGCCGGGGCTGGCGCTGTCGGTGGAGGACATCCAGCCGGAGCTGGACCGTCGCCGCCCGGGCACGTCCCGCCATGTGACCCAGCGGCAGGAGCCGGACCAGGTCGAGATCCTGTCGGGCGTCTATGAGGGGGTCACCACCGGCACCCCGATCTGCCTGCTGATCCGCAACGTGGACCAGCGCAGCAAGGACTACGGCAACATCCTGGACACCTTCCGCCCGGGCCATGCCGACTACACCTACTGGCGCAAATACGGCCTGCGGGACCCGCGCGGCGGTGGCCGCTCCTCGGCCCGCCTGACGGCGCCGATGGTGGCGGCCGGCGCGGTGGCCCGCAAGTGGCTGGCGCAGTCGCTGGGGGTTTCGTTCCGGGGCTGCATGACGGCGCTGGGCGACATCGACATTGCTTTCGAGGGTTGGGAGCACGTCGGCCAGAACCCATTCTTTGCGGCCAACACCAGCCAGATTGACGCGCTGGAGGCCTACATGGACCAGCTGCGCAAGGACGGTGACTCCGTCGGCGCCCGACTGATGGTGGAGGCCACCGGCATGCCGGCGGGCTTGGGCCAACCGCTTTTCGACAAGCTGGATGCCGACATTGCGTACGCCATGATGGGCATCAACGCCGTCAAGGGCGTTGAGATCGGAGCCGGCTTCGAAAGCGTGCGCCAGCGCGGCAGCCAGCACGGCGACGAGCTGACGCCAGAGGGCTTTGCCAGCAACAACGCGGGGGGCGTGCTGGGCGGCATTTCCAGCGGCCAGGACCTGCGCGTGTCCATTGCCATCAAGCCGACCAGTTCGATCCGGACGCCCAAGGCATCGATCAACCGTGCGGGCGAGCCGACCACGGTCGAGACCTTCGGCCGGCACGACCCGTGCGTGGGCATCCGTGCCACGCCGATTGCCGAGGCCATGCTGGCCTTGGTGGTCATGGACCATGTCCTGATGGACCGCGCCCAATGCGCGGAAGTTGAACTGCCGATTGCCGCGATCGCGGCGCAGCGCCCGCAGTCAGCCTGAGCGACTAGTTGTCCCAGGTCTTGCCATGCGGCGCCATCTCGGCTTTGTAGATTGCCTCGATGGGGAACAGCATCTCTTCCCACTTGATGAGCGGAGTCAGGCTTTTGGCTTGATCAACATCGGGTCCAAACTGAATGAGGCTGCGAGAGAAATGCGGCTGGGATGACGGGGGATTTGTGCATTCCGCGTTCATCAGCATGCGGTCCCCCCTGAATACCGCCAGTCGGCCCAAACTTTTGCAGCTACCGCCGGCGCACTCCGTCATCAGGTACTGGAAGTCCCCTTTGTCGAACCAAACCATGCGAATCTGAGCGCGTGGGTTGGCTGGCAGCGTGAACGCCGAGAATGTCCTCGCATTCTCAAGGGTCGCCACGTATTCGAGTTCCGTCTTGCCAACCCTGCCGTATCGGTACGTTAGCGAAGCCGGCGCAGTGGTGTCCGCGGACTTGCAGAGGGACGCAGTCTTGGTGCCGGTAGTGCAGGAGTACGCAACTTCTTCCTGCGGTGTGCACATGGCCTGGCCGAAGCAGGCCGAAGAGAGCCCGACGAGGAGGGCTCCGATCCACGGCTGTTTACTTGAAAGCTGCATACGCGACTTTGAAGTGCTCCCTGCGGCGTGCATATGAATCCGTGTACTTGTTGACGATGGCGGTGATGCGGTCAACGTCTGCGCCAGTCGAGCCGAGATCGGCGAGACCAGCCAGCTCTTTCCAGACCCAGTAGCAAACCGCAGATCTGACGCTGTACGGATACGTGGCCATCCATTCGGGATTCTTTTCAAAGTCCACATCACTTTTGCCAAACAGTGAGTTGTAGAAGTTGGTGATCGTTCGATAGTTGTCACGCCAGGTGACCTGAATCAATCCACGCCCACGGAACTTTGAGCCGTCACCTGTGCTTGGTGCGCCATTGCCATATCTCGAAGAGTAAGCCTTGTTGGCGATGGCTTCTTTGTCAGGCTTACGCAGGAACTTTCTGGAGTTTTTGGGATCACGCTCGTACCCATCGACATCGGCCTCGTCCGGGTGCTCTTTGTAATACCCGAATTTCGATTTGAGAACGGCCGGAGCGTAGGTCATGTCTTCCACCTGGGCGTCCATGCCCGGGCCGGATTCCTCACGCACTTGCGCAAAGAAATGGGCCCGCCTCAAAGGGGTGTCCAGACGGAACTTGACCAAGTTGACGTTGAGCTCATCCGCAACGCCTTGCAGGAAAGCTGGCGTCGCGTCGCTGAAGACGGCCTTGAGTTGGAAAGCGGTGATAAGGCCCGCACTCGCACCGTTTAGCCCCAGCAAGCCCGCGGGCCCGTAGTCAAGTCCCGGTTGGGTGCCGTAGAGCCAGCCGGCGCTGCTCGATAACGATTGAACTCCTGAAGCCGGTCCGTATCCACCCAAACCGAGTGGTCCAGGGACTGTTTGATCTGCGCTTTGGAGGTAACCGTGCCCAGGGCCATTGAACCCGGGAGATGCAGTTAAGGGATTCGGATCCGAATGGATGTCGAGCCCCAATATGCCGATGCTTCTTAGTCCAGCCATTCTTGAGCCAAGGATAAGTGTGCGAGCAAGTCTACCGGCGGGCGTGAGTGTTGGAATGTGACTTTCGCCATCCCGGTCACATGAAGACTCTTCACTGGGAACATTGGTGCCCGCGCGCACCAGAACTTCGTCGTTCACAACAAGGATCGACAATCCGCAACCTTCAGCAGTTCATGCTCTGCAAACTGCAATTCGTCGCAGTTCACCCCCTGCGCTGAGGCCCCCTTCCTACACTCCGCCGCATTCGAGCTTCGTTGTGGTGTCGCGGGTGGTTCCGGGATGCCCAGCCAAGCGGTTCAAGAGACTTGGGGGAGAACATGCGCAAGAAGGTATGGCTGGGCGGACTGGCCTTGGTGATTTTGGCGGGCGGCGCTGCGGTCTTTGCCGTCAGCCGCCAGGCTGAACCCGCGCCCAAGAAGGAAGCGGCCAAGCCCCCGCTCGAATTCCAGGCCAGCGAGGTGGTGCGCCCCATGCCGGCCAGCATGCCGGGGGTGATTGAATTTTCGGGCCCGCTGGTGGCGCCGAACACCGTGGTCGTCCGGGCCAAGGCCAATGGCAGCCTGGTCAACCTCTCGGTGGGCGAGGGCAGCCGCGTCAAGGCGGGACAAAGCCTGGGCCAACTGGACCTGGAAGAGCTTCGCCACAAAGTGGCAGAACGCACGGCCGGCGTCGAATCCGCCCGTGCCCAGTATGAACAGTACGAGCGCCAATACAAAGCCAACCAAGGCCTGGCCACCCAGAACTTCATTGCGCCCACCGCCCTGGATAACTCCCGCTCCGCGCTGGAAACCGCCCGCGCCCAGATGCTCTCGGCGCAGGCCCAGTTGGCCACCAGCCAGGTGCTCCTGACCCAGGCGGCGCTGCTCTCACCCATCGACGGCATCGTGTCCAAGCGCCACGTGGTCCCCGGCGAAAAGGTCGCTGCGGAACAGCAGGTCCTGACCATCGTCGACCTCTCCCGCCTGGAACTCGCCGGCCTCGTCGGCACCCACGAAGTCAGCCGCCTCAAGCCCGGCATGAGCGTCAACCTTCAGGTCGAAGGCGTCGACAAGCCGGTCGAGGCCCGCATCGCCCGCATCGCCCCGGCGGCGGAACCCGGCACCCGTTCCATCGGCGTCACCCTCACCCTGGACAACCCGGGTGAGCGCTTCCGAGCAGGCCAATACGCCGTCGCCCGCGTCGAAATGCCGGACGACAAGCAGCGCATGACCGTCCCGCTGACGGCTCTGGGCAGCGTGTCCGGCCAGGAGCATGTGTGGGTCATCGACAAGGGCAACCTCGTCCGCCGCATCGTCACCACCGGCCGCCGCGACCCGCGGGAAGGCCGGGTGGAAGTCGTCGCCGGCCTGGCCTCCGACGCCCAGGTCCTTGGCGCCCGCTTCGACAACCTGAAGGAAGGCCAGGCCGCCACCATCCTGCCGCCCAAGGCCAGCGTCGCCAGCGCATCGGCCAGCGCCAATACTCAGTAAGAGGGATTCCCCATGTGGATGACCCGTATCTCGATCCAGAACCCGGTCTTCGCCACCATGGTCATGGTGGCCCTGTGTGTGCTGGGGCTGTTCTCCTACTCCAAGCTGGGCGTCGAACAGATGCCCGACATCTCGCTGCCCGGCGCCTGGATCGACGTGCGCTACCCCGGCGCCTCGCCGGAAGCCGTCGAGCGTGAGATTGCCAAGCCGCTGGAAGAAGCGCTCAACACCGTCGCCGGGGTGGACCGCATCCAGTCCCGCAGCTTCGAAGGCCGGGTGCAGGCCAGCGTCGAGTTCAGCCTCAACGTCGACATGAACCGCGCCATGCAGGAAGTGCGCGACCAGGTCGCGCTGGCCCAGGCCAGCTTCCCGAAGGACGCCAAGCCGCCGACCGTCTCCCGCTTCCAGGGTGATAACGCGCAGCCCGTCGTCGTGGCCGCGCTGCTCAGCAAGACCCGCACCCCGCGGGAGCTGTCGATGATGGCGGACCTGGTCGTCTCCAAGCGGCTGTCCCGCGTCGAAGGCGTGGCCCGCGTGGATGTGGGCGGCCTGGCCCTGCGGGAAGTGCGCATCGACCTGGACCCGCAGCGCCTGCGCGCCTACAGCGTCACTCCGGCCCAGATCGCCACGGCGCTGAACCAGGCCAATACCGATTCCCCGGTCGGCCTGCTGTCCAATGCCGCCACCGACACCATGCTGCGCGTCGAAGGCAAGGTCAAGGACCCCAAGGAGTTCGTCAACGTGGTGGTGGCCCGCCGCGGCGACCTGAACCTCACCCTGGGCGACCTGGGCACGCTGGTCGAGCGGGAACGCGAAAAAGACTCCATCGCCCGCATCAACGGCCAGCCGGCGGTCAACTTCAACATCTTCAAGCAGCAGGACGCCAACATCGTCGCCACCGGCGAAGCCATCCAGTCCGCCCTGGCGGAGCTGCGCAAGACGCTGCCCAAGGACATGGAGCTGCGCCTGATCTACGCCAACAGCGACTTCGTGAAGAACTCGCTCAAGGGCCTGCGGCATACGCTGGTGGAAGGCGCGCTGCTGACCGTGGCCATCGTCTTCCTGTTCCTGCACAGCTGGCGGTCCACCGTCATCACCGGCCTCACACTGCCGATCTCGGTCATCTCCAGCTTCATCGCGGTCTATGCCTTCGGCTTCACGCTGAACTTCATGACCATGATGGCGCTGAGCCTGTGCATCGGGCTGCTGATCGACGATGCCATCGTGGTGCGGGAGAACATCGTGCGGCATGTCGGCATGGGCAAGGACCATCGCCGCGCCGCCGAGGACGGCACCAACGAGATCGGCCTGGCGGTGATGGCCACCACCTTCGCCATCTGCGCAGTGTTCGTGCCGGTCGCCTTCATGGGCGGCGTCATCGGCAAGTTCTTCTACCCGTTCGGCATCACCGTCGCGGTGGCGGTGCTGGTGTCGCTGTTCGTCAGCTTCACGCTGGACCCGATGATGTCCTCGGTGTGGCACGACCCGCCCTCCACGCGCCTGAAGCGCGTGCCGGTGGTGGGGCATCTCATCCGCGCCACCGACGCCGGCATGGACGTGCTGCACCGCTGGTATGAGGTCAGCATCCGTTGGATTTTCTCGGGCCGCCGCTACCGGATGTTCGTGCCCCCGATGCCCGCTTATGGCCGTCCGTTCGACGCGTTTGGGGAGCGCCAGCGCCAACTGCCGCGTCGGCTGCGGTTTGCGACCATCACGCCGCGCGGCCTGGTGACGATGGGCGGTGTGGCCAGCTTCGTCGGCGCGCTGATGCTGGTGCCGCTGGTCGGCGGTGAATTCGTGCCGCAGACCGACCAGGGCTTTACCCAGATCAGTCTGCGCATGCCGGTGGCCACCAGCCTGGACCGCGGCGACAACAAGGTGCGGCAGGTGGAAGAAATCCTGGCCCGCATGCCGGAGGTCAAGACCGTCTCGACGGTGGTCGGCGCCAGCGGGGAGGGCATGTCCACTGGCCGCAACCAGGCCATGCTCAACATCGCGCTGGTGGACCGCCGCGAGCGCAGCCGCAGCCAAAGCGAAGTGGAAAACGCCATCCGCGAGCAAATCTCCCGCATTCCGGGTGTGGAGCTCAGCGTTGGTTTCAACCGGCCGGTGTGGATCACCATCCTGGGCACCGACCCGCAGGTCTTGACCCAGGTGGCCAAGGACTTCGCCGAGAAGGTCAAGAAGATCAAGGGCGCGGTGGATGTGGACACCACGGTCAAGCCGGGCGTGCCGACCTTTGCCGTGCGTCTGAAGGACTCCGCCGTGCGTGAGCTGGGCCTGAATGCGCCGATGGTGGCGTCTTCCCTGCATGCGTACGTGAATGGCGAGGTCGCGACCTACTGGACGACGCCGGACGGCAATCAGGTGGAGGTGCTGCTGCGCCTGCCCAAGGACCAGCGCCAGAACCTGGAGCAGATGCGCCGACTGCCGGTCGCCTTTGCGAAGGACGGCTCGCCCGTGTCGCTGGAGCAAGTGGCCACGCTGGAGGAAGTGTTCAATCCGGAAGTGATCCGTCGCCAGAACCTGCAGCGCCGTGAAGCGGTGTATGCCGGGGTGCAGGGACGCCCGTCGGGCGATGTGAATGCCGATGTGCAAAAGCTGATCAAGGAAACGGAACTGCCCCCCGGAATCAGCTTCATGGTGGACGGCGACGGCAAACAGCAGGCGGACTTCATGATCGGCCTGGTGATGGCCATGGGCCTGGCGCTGATCTTCATCTACATCGTGCTGGCCAGCCAGTTCGCGAGCTTCCTGCAGCCGATTGCGATCATGGCCTCCCTGCCGCTGTCGCTGATCGGGGTGATGCTGGCCCTGCTGTTCTGGAAGACGACGCTGAACGTGTTCTCGATGATCGGGCTGGTGATGCTGATGGGCCTGGTGACCAAGAACGCGATCTTGCTGGTGGACTTTGCCAACCATGCCCGCAAGGAGGGGATGTCGATTCCGGAGGCGCTGCTGCAGGCGGGGCTGGTGCGGATGCGGCCCATCATCATGACGACCGCCGCCATGGTGTTCGGCATGCTGCCGATGGCGATCGCGCTGAACGACGGCGGTGAGATCCAGGCGCCGATGGGCCGGGCGATCATCGGCGGGGTGATCACCTCCACGCTGCTGACGCTGGTGGTGGTGCCGGTGATCTACTCCTACCTGGTGCGCGGGGCCAAGAGCTTCCGGGCCGCAGAGGCTCAGGGGCAGGGCGGCGCGGACAGCGGGCGTTCAGGTGTTGCCGCCGCAGGGGACCAACGTGTGAGCCACCTCGGTGGCATCACGCCGACGCCGGGGATCGCGGACTGACATCGCCAGCGAGGCTGGACCATGAAGAAGCGGGGCTGAGCCCCGCTTTTTTTCGTTGATGCGCCGGTGCCTCGATGCGCCGGTGCCTCGATGCGGCAGTTGCCGAATCAGCAGCGACCGAACCTGTCACTGCTGCCGAATCAGTCACTGCTGCACATCAGCAACTGCCGCGCATCAGCAGCTCAAACCCCAGGTCCACGCAGGGCTGCTCCACCGGCTCGCCGCGCATCAGCGCAATCAGCATCTCCGCTGCCTTCAGGCCGATCTCGCCGCGGGGCGTGCGGACCGTCGAGAGCGGCGGCAACATCTGCTCGCCGCCGATCAGGTCGTTGAAGCCCGCCACCGCCACCTGGGTCGGCACCGCAATGCCGCGCCGCAGGGCCTGGAGCAGGGCGCCCTGGGCCAGGTCGTCGTTGTTGAAGAAGATCGCGTCCACCTCCGGCGCCTGGGCCAGCACGCGGTCGAACATCTGCGCACCCAGTGCGAACGACGAGGGCGCGGCATCCATGAACTCCAGCTTCGGGTCATGCAATGCGCCCAGCGCCGCCCGGTAGCCCGTGGCCCGCTGCAAGGTGCGTGGGTCCAATTGCGCCGCGGCGAAGGCAATGCGCCGGTAGCCCTTGTCCATCAGCGCCTGCGTCATCGCACGGCCGGCGTCCTCCTGCGAGAAGCCCACCGAATACAAACCGTCGCCCGCGCGGTTCTCCATCAGATGCACGCAGGGCACGCCGCTGCCCTGCAGCAGGCTGCGGGCCGTGTCGGTGCGGTCGAAGCCGGTGACCAGCAGCCCGGCCGGACGGTTCATCAAATAGGTGCGCAGCAGCGCTTCCTCTTCCTCCGGCTGGTAGTGCGTCACGCCGATCATGCTCTGGTAGCCGGCCTGCAGCAGCGTGCGCTGCGCCGCATCCAGCAGATCCACGAACAGCGCGTTGGACAGCAGCGGCACCAGCAGCACCACCTGGTTGCTCTTGGCCGAGGCCAGCGCGCGTGCGGCCGGGTCCGGCACATAGCCCAGCTCCCGCACGGCCACCTGCACCCGCTCCACCAGATCCGCCGCGACGCCGCGTTCCCCCCGTAGGGCGCGCGACGCGGTGATCGGGCTCACACCCGCCGCCACAGCCACATCCTGCAAGGTCACCCGCCCGGTGGCGCGGCGTCGTTTTGGGGCGGAAGGCTGACTCATGGTGCGTAGTTTCCCTAGCAAGGTGCGTGGCGGTCCGGCGTAGGATAGCGCTACCCAATCGTGCTCACGAGCGGTGGAAGCCCTAGGCTGCCACGCCGACGCGAGGGGGGCGAGGCGATCCAGCGCGACCCATGCACATTCCGTGGGAAGCTGGGGACGACCTCACGGAGACAACCGGACGGCGAAGGCTTCGCCGTCTCTTTTTCGATAACGGGACAGCGCTATCCCATCTGGGGATGGTGAAGAAGAAGGGCCAGTGAGCATGGCTGAACAAGAGAACGGCTGCGCCTCCATCGTGGTGATGGGGGTGGCGGGCTGCGGCAAGACGAGCGTGGGCGAAGCCCTGGCCCGTCACCTGAAGTGGCCCTTCATTGAAGGCGACGCGCACCATTCCCCCGCCTCCATTGCCAAGATGCAGGCCGGCCAGCCGCTGACCGACGAGGACCGCTGGGGCTGGCTGGACCGCCTCGGCGCACTGTTGCAGGCCCCCGGGCCGGTGGTGCTGAGTTGCTCGGCGCTCAAGCGGGTGTACCGGGACCGTCTTCGCGCGGCCCATCCGCCGCTGCAGTTCGTGTTCATCGACATCAGCCGCAGCCTGGCCCTGACGCGGGTCGCCGCGCGTGCCTCCGGCCATATCTTTCCTGCGAGCCTGGTGGACAGCCAGTTCGCCACGCTGGAATCGCCCGTGGGTGAGGCCGGTGTGATGACGGTGTCGGCCGACCTGCCGCTGGATGCGCAAGTGGCTGCGATCCTGGCGCAGCGTCAGCAACTGGTGGCCGCCGCTCATGCCGCTGACGACACCCGCGCCGGTGCGGCGAGTCTTACCCCTGTTTCCCCGCCTGCCGACGTGCCGCCTAGCATCGCCGAGCAAGTGTCCTCCCCCAAGGAGTCCGGCCTATGACGCCCTCATCCTCCTCCGCGCCGGTGGCCTCCGGTCCCGCCCTTCCTCCGGTCCCGCCGACGCCGCATGGCGACCCTGGTCCCCGCCCGTTCTGGCTCCGTCTGGCCGAAGGCGCCATGGCCCTGTGCCTGGCTGTGATGGCGCTGGCCGTGTTCGTGAACGTCGTGCTGCGCTACGGCTTTGGCAGCGGCGTGGCGGCCAGTGAAGAGCTCTCCCGCCTGCTGTTCGTCTGGATGGTCTTCATCGGCGCCACGGCGGCTTATCCGCTGGGCGAGCACATGGCCTTCACCAGTTTGCTGCTGCCGCTGCGCCGGCGCCGCACGCTGATCCTGGTCATCGCCAAGCTGATCCGCCTGGCGGTGGTGGCGGCCGCCGGCATGGTGGCCTGGGGCGCCTGGCAGCAGGTCGTCGTGGGCCTGGACAGCCGCTCGGTGGTGCTGGGCTACTCCAACGCCTTGCTGCCGCTGCCGGCGCTGATCAGCTGCGTGCTGATCGCCGTGATGGCGCTGTGGCAACTGGTGCGCGGCAAGCCGCTGAATCTCGATCATGAACTGGAGGTCGAGTGATGACCGGCATCAGCAACGAAGCCCTGTCCTTCATCATCTTCGTGGCCGGCATGCTGGTCCTGATGGGCCTGGGCATTCCCATGGCCTTTGCCCTGGTGCTGACCGGCGCCGGCATGGCCTGGGCCCTGGACTTCTGGGACACCCAGCTGCTGGCGCAGAACCTGGTGGCCGGCATCGACAGTTTCCCGCTGCTGGCCGTGCCGTTCTTCATCCTGGCCGGGGAGCTGATGAATGCGGGCGGCATCAGCCGGCGCATCATCGAGATGGCGCAGGCCTGGGTGGGACACATCCGCGGTGGCCTGGGTTTCGTGGCCATCGGCGCCGCGGTGCTGATGGCCAGCATGAGTGGCTCGGCCCTGGCCGACACGGCCGCGCTGGCCACCATCCTGCTGCCGATGATGCAGCGCCATGGCTACCCCATGGCCACGTCGGCGGGGCTGATCGCCTCGGGCGGCATCATCGCGCCCATCATTCCGCCGTCGATGCCCTTCGTGATCTATGGGGTGACGACCAACACCTCCATCTCGGCGCTGTTCGTGTCGGGCATCGTGCCCGGACTGTTCATGGGCATCGGGCTGCTGGTCGCCTGGAAACTGCAACTGCGCAAGCTGAATCTGCCGGAAGGCCAGGCACTGTCCTGGGACGACCGCCTGCGGGCCACCTTCAAGGCCTTCTGGGCGCTGTTGATGCCGGTGATCATCATCGGCGGCATGAAGTCCGGCATCTTCACCCCGACGGAAGCGGCGGTGGTGGCGGCGTTTTATGCGCTGGTCATCAGCTTCGTGGTGCATCGCGAGATGTCGGTGGGCCAGTTGCATGGCGTGCTGGTGCGGGCGGCCAAGACCACCGCGGTGGTGATGTTCCTGTGCGCCGGCGCGCAGGTGGCCAGCTACATGATCACCCTGGCCGACCTGCCGGGCGTGCTGACGCAATGGCTGGGCGGGCTGATCGAATCCCCACGGCTGCTGATGGCGCTGATGATGGTGCTGCTGGTGCTCATCGGCACCGCGCTGGACCTCACGCCTACCATCCTGATCTTCGCGCCGGTGATGCTGCCCATCGCGGTGAAGGCTGGCATCGATCCGGTCTACTTCGGCTTGATGTTCGTGCTCAACGGCGCCATCGGCCTGATTACCCCGCCGGTGGGCACGGTGCTCAACGTCGTGGCGGGGGTGGGGCGGCTGACCATGCATCAGGTGATCAAGGGGGTGAACCCGTTCCTGCTCACCTACGTGATCATCCTGGTGGCCTTCACCTGCTTCCCCGCGCTGGTCACGGTGCCGATGCACTGGTGGCGCTGAGCCCGCTCTTCACGACCCACAGAATTCATCAAGGCCGATCCAGGTCCAACAAGGAGACTCCCATGAACTGCTCCCCGATTCGTCGTCGTCTGACCCTCGCGGCCGCTGCCGCCTCCCTGGTGCTGGCTGCACTGCCCGCCGCTGCCCAGGACATCAAGCCGCGCCTGATCCGCTTCGGCTACGGCCTGGCCGAGAACAGCAACCAGGGCCGCGCGGTGAAGGTGTTCGCCGACGAGGTGCAGAAGCTCTCCGGCGGCAAGATGAAGGTGCGGGCCATCGGCGGCGCGGCCCTGGGGCCGGACACGCAGATGCAGCAGGCCCTGATCGGCGGCGCGCAGGAAATGATGGTGGGCTCCACCGCCACGCTGGTGGGCATCGCCAAGGAAATGGCCCTGTGGGACACGCCCTTCCTGATCAACAACACCCGTGAGGCCGACGCCCTGCTGGACGGCCCGGTGGGCGACAAGGTCCGCGCCAAGCTGGAAGAGAAGGGCATGGTGGGCCTGGTGTACTGGGAGAACGGTTTCCGCAACCTGACCAACAGCAAGCGCCCGGTCACCAAGCTGGAAGACCTGGACGGCATCAAGCTGCGCGTCATGCAGAACAACGTCTTCCTGGACAGCTTCAAGCAGCTCGGCGCCAATGCCGTGCCGCTGCCGTATTCGGAGCTCTTCACCGCCCTGGAAACCAATGCGGTGGACGGCCAGGAGAACCCCTACAACACGATTTTGTCGGCCAAGTTCTTCGAGGTGCAGAAGTACCTGACCATCACCAACCACGTCTACAGCCCGTGGATCGTGACGGTGAGCAAGAAGTTCTGGGACGGCCTGTCCAAGGACGAAAAGGCGGTGCTGCAGAAGGCCGCCGTGGCCAGCCGCGACTTCGAGCGCAAGGACACGCGGGACGAGGCGGCCAAGGCCCTGGCGGCGCTCAAGGCCAAGGGCATGCAGGTCAATGAGCTGAGCCCGGCCGAGGCCGCCCGCATGCGCGACAAGCTCACCCGGGTGAATGCCGGGGTGGCGGCGCAGGTGGGCATGGACCTGTGGAACGAGACCCAGGCCCAGCTGAGCAAGCTGCGCGGCGGCAAGTAACCCGGCAAGTAAGGCTGCAGCCAAGGCGCCAGCCAAGACTGCAACCAAGGCGGGTCATAGCTGGGACGCACCGCACACATCCCGCCTGGATGTGTGTTCTGCACGGGGGGCGGATGCGCAGCGGCTGCGGTCCGCCCCTATCATCGTCGGCCAACACCACGGTACTTTCGGCTTCGGACGATCAGGTATGCAGCGACGACATGTGGCGGCGATGGGGTTGGCCTGTCTGGCCTCGCCGGCGGCTTCCCTGATGGCGGCGACGGGCGGCAACGGCAGCAGCGGCGGCAGCGGCAACATCAGCCGCGGCAGTGGCATGAGCAGCTTCAGCGGTGCCAGCACGTCCGGCAGCGCCAGCGGCCATGCGGTCACCCCCGGCAGTGCCTCCGGCCCAGGCGCCGTCGACCTCGCGTCGATGCCCGCCTCCCTGCGTCTGCTGACCGAAGAGTTTCCACCGATCAACTTCAGCGAAAACGGCAGGCCTCGCGGCCTGACCGTGGAGATCGTGCAGGCCATCCAGCAGCGGCTGGGGCAGGACCTGCCGATCGAAGTCCTGCCCTGGGCCCGGGCCTTCCGGGAGGCGCAGGAGCAGACACCGACGGCGCTGTTCGCCACGGCCCGTATCCCGGAGCGGGAATCCCTGTTCCAGTGGGTCGGTCCGCTGGTGCAGTTTCGCAGCACCTTCTACGCCCGCTCGGGGGTCCCGGTGCAGACCCGCACCCTGGACGATGCCCGCCACGCCAGCCGCATCCTGGTGGTCCGGGACTGGTACACCGCCCAGCAACTGCGCACGCAAGGCTTTCGCAACCTGCAAACCGTGAGCGACCCGGTGCAGGGCGTGCGCATGCTGATGGCCGGGCGGGCCCCGCTGCTGGCGGGGGAGCGGGTCAGCATGCCGCAGACGCTGGCGCTGGCTGGCGTCAAGCCGTCCCAGATCCGTGAACTGTTCAGCTTCGCCGTCAACGACGGCTACATCGCCTTTTCCCTCAGCACGCCCAAGGCCACGGTGACGGCCTGGCAGGCGCGTTTGCAGGAGCTCAAGCGGGACGGCACTTTCCAGGCCATCTACAAGCGCTGGCTGCCCAACGAGCCCTTGCTGCCGCTGCGCTGAGCGGTGCCTCCCACGGGCGAGTGACGGGGCAGGGGAGCCCTGTCATCCGGCGCGAATCCGGCGCGGCTATATTCCAGACGTCCTCTGGAGAGCACACCATGGCGTCACCCTCCCATCCCCGAGCCCCGGACACGCCCAGCCGGCCCCTGGATCTTGCGCTGCAAGGCGGCGGCTCCCATGGCGCCTTCACCTGGGGCGTGCTGGATGCGTTGCTGGAGGACGGCACCATGCGCTTTGACGGCGTCTCCGGCACCAGCGCGGGCGCGATGAATGCCGCCGTGCTGGCCACCGGCTATGCGCAGGGAGGCGCGGACGGGGCCCGGCAGGCGCTCCGGGCGTTCTGGCAGGCGGTGTCGGGCGTGCCTGCCTGCTTCGGCATGATGGGCGAGGTGACGCCGTCCGGCCCCGCCGGCAGCACCGCGCCGCCCGCCTGGGCCTATAACCGCAGCGCCTGGCCGGCGGCCCTGGCCTGGGACGCATGGCTGCGGCTGTGGAGCCCGTATCAGCTCAATCCCTTCAATCTGGACCCCCTGCGGGACATCGTGCGCCAGCATGTGGACGAAGAGGCCCTGCGCAAGGGGCCCATCAAGGTCTTTGTCACCGCCACCTCGGTCCGTACCGGCCAGCCGCGGGTGTTCAGCGACGGCGACCTGAGCATCGAAGCGCTGATGGCGTCGGCCTGCCTGCCGCGCAGCGCGCAGACCATCGTCATCGACGGGGAGCCGTACTGGGACGGCGGCTTCTCCGGCAATCCGGCCCTGTGGCCCCTGGTCTACGGCACCCACACCGACGACGTGCTGCTGGTGCAGATCAACCCACGCGAGCACGACGGCATTCCCAAGACCGCGGCCGAGATCGACGACCGCATCAACGAGATCACCTTCAACGCCAGCCTGGTGGCGGAACTGCGGGCCATCGCCTTCGTGCAGCGGCTGCTGCGGGACCGGCGGGTGGATCCGACCCACTACAAGGCCATGCGGCTGCACCGCGTGGCGGATGAGGCCGGGCTGGCACCGTTTGGCGCCTCCAGCAAGCTCAACACCGACTGGCGGCTGCTGACCACGCTCTTCGAGCTGGGGCGCGCCGCTGCGCAGCGCTGGCTGAAGGACTGCGGCAAGCGGGTGGGGCAGGAGAGCACGCTGGACATCGGCGAGGTGTTCCTGACCAACCGCTTGCAGAAGCTGCCGCTGGATGGGGACAAGTCCGGCGGGACGTCCTGAGCCGCGGCATTCCGCCCTGGCGGTGGATGCGGCGCTCCGGCGGAGGCACCGCAGGGGCCCTCAGCACTCGACGATGTTCACCGCCAGCCCGCCGCGGGCCGTTTCCTTGTACTTGGTCATCATGTCCGCGCCGGTCTCCCGCATCGTCTTGATGACCTTGTCCAGGCTCACATGGTGGGTGCCATCGCCGCGCAGTGCCATGCGGGCTGCATTGATGGCCTTGACCGACGCGATCGCATTGCGCTCGATGCAGGGAATCTGCACGAGTCCGCCCACCGGGTCGCAGGTCAGGCCCAGATGGTGTTCCATGCCGATTTCCGCGGCATTCTCCACCTGGGCCGGCGTGCCGCCCATCACCGCGCACAGCGCCGCCGCGGCCATGGAGCAGGCCACGCCCACCTCGCCCTGGCAGCCGACTTCGGCGCCCGAGATGGAGGCGTTTTCCTTGTAGAGGATGCCGATGGCCGCGGCCGTCAGCAGGAAGTCGATGATGCCGTCCTCATGCGCGCCCAGGGCAGGATTGGTCCGTCCGCCGGGGCCCGCACTGGTGGCGTCTGTGCCGCCGCGGGGGGCGGGCGGCGGGGGATTCACGAAGCGGGCGTAGTAGTGCAGCACGGCGGGAATGATGCCGGCCGCGCCGTTGGTTGGCGCCGTCACCACGCGACCCCCAGCCGCGTTCTCCTCGTTGACCGCCAGCGCGTAGAGGTTGACCCAGTCCATCACCTGCAGCGGGTCGCGCAGCGCCGCTTCCGCATCGCTGGTCAGTTCCCGGTGCAACTGGGCGGCCCGGCGTCGCACCTTGAAGCCGCCCGGCAAGATGCCTTCGGTCCGGCAGCCGCGCTGCACGCAGCTCTGCATCACGCGCCAGATGTTCAGCAGGCCGGCGCGGGTCTCTTCATCGCTGCGCCAATGGCCTTCATTGCGGCGCATGATCTCGGCAATGGAGCACTGCTCCCGCTCCGTCAGCGCCAGCAGCTCCGCCCCGGTCTTGAAGGGGTAGGGCAGCACGGTGGTGTCCGGGGCGATCTGCTTCTGGCGCGAGCCATCGGCCAGCACCTCTTCCGTCACCACGAAGCCGCCGCCCACCGAGTAGTACACCCGGTTCTGCAGCTCGTTGCCGTCCGCATCGAAGGCGATCAGCCGCATGCCGTTGGCATGCAGCGGCAGGCTCTGGCGCCGGTAGAGCACCAGGTCCCGCGCCTCGTCGAACGCGATCTCATGCTCGCCGCCCAGGGCCACGCGCTTGCGGCCCCGGATCTCTTCCAGGATGGCAGGGATGCTCTCGACATCCACCGTGTCCGGCTCATGGCCGGCCAGGCCCAGCAGCACGGCCTTGTCGCTGCCGTGCCCCTTGCCGGTGGCCCCGAGCGATCCGTAGAGCGCCGTGGCGACCCGCACCGTGCGGTCCAGCTGGCCTTCGTGCCGCAGGCGCTGCACGAACAGCCGCGCCGCCCGCATCGGGCCGACGGTGTGCGAGCTGGACGGCCCGATGCCGATCTTGAAGAGATCAAATACTGAGACGGCCATGCAGGCACCCCGCTGTGCTCAGCCCGTGGGCTGAGAGTTACTGGTAGTCCGACACCGGCGGGCAGCTGCACACCAGGTTGCGGTCGCCGTAGACGTTGTCCACGCGGCCCACCGGCGACCAGTACTTCACCTGGCGCAGGGCAGCCACCGGATAGGCGGCCTCGTCCCGGCTGTAGCCATGGGTCCATTCGGTCTTGAGCAGGCTTTCCGCGGTGTGCGGGGCATTGACGAGCGGGTTGTCCTCACGGGTCCAGCTGCCGGATTCGACCTTGCGGATCTCCTCGCGGATCTGGATCATCGCCGCGATGAAGCGGTCCAGCTCGAACTTCGATTCGCTCTCGGTCGGCTCGACCATCAGCGTGCCGGCCACCGGGAACGACAGCGTCGGGGCATGGAAGCCGTAGTCGATCAGGCGCTTGGCCACGTCTTCGGCAGAGATGCCGCTGCTGTCCTTCAGGGGGCGCAGGTCCAGGATGCACTCGTGCGCCACGCCGCCGCCCTTCAGGCCGTCGATGTTGCCGCTGAAGTGGATGTCGTAATGGCCGGCCAGGCGGGCCGCCACGTAGTTGGCCGACAGGATGGCGGTTTCGGTGGCGGCGGTCAGGCCGGCCTCGCCCATCATGCGGATGTACATCCAGGAGATCGGCAGCACCGCCGCATTGCCCAGCGGAGCGGCGCTGACCGCGCCGATGGCCGTGTCCGTGCCCAGGCCCGCGCTGCGATGCGCCGGCAGGAAGGGCACCAGGTCCTCCACCACGCAGACCGGACCCACGCCCGGGCCGCCACCGCCGTGGGGGATGCAGAAGGTCTTGTGCAGGTTCAGGTGGGACACGTCGCCGCCGAACTGGCCAGGCGCTGCCACGCCCACCAGGGCATTCATGTTGGCACCGTCCACGTAGACACGGCCACCATGCTCATGCACCAGGGCGCAGATCTCCTTCACATGGGTGTCGAACACGCCATAGGTGGAGGGATAGGTGATCATGATCGCGGCCAGTTGGGCGCTGTGCTGCTCGCACTTGGCCTTCAGGTCGGCCAGGTCGATGTTGCCTTCCTTGTCGCACTTGGTCACCACCACCTGCATGCCGACCATCTGGGCGGACGCGGGGTTGGTGCCGTGGGCCGATTCCGGAATCAGGCAGATCTTGCGATGGGCGTCACCGCGCGACTCATGCCAGGCCTTGATGATCAGCAGGCCGGCATATTCGCCTTGCGAGCCGGCATTGGGCTGCAGCGACACGCCGGCATAACCGGTGGCCTGGCACAGCCAGGCGGTCAGCTGCTGGTCCAGTTGGGCGTAGCCCTGCAACTGGTCCTGAGGGGCGAACGGATGCACCTGGGCAAACTCGGGCCAGGTGATGGGGATCATCTCGCTGGTCGCGTTCAGCTTCATGGTGCACGAGCCCAGCGGGATCATGCTGCGGTCCAGCGCCAGGTCCTTGTCCGACAGCTGGCGGATGTAGCGCAGCATCTCGGTTTCGGAGTGGTGGCGGTTGAAGACCGGATGGGTCATGTAGGCGCTGGTGCGCACTAGGTCGGCCGGGATCAGGGCCTGGACCGACGCGGCACCGGCGAAGGCGTCCGCCACCTTGCGGCCGTCGGCGAAGACGGTCAGCAGGGCCTGCAGGTCGGCGCGGCTGGTGGTTTCGTCCAGCGACAGGCTGATGCTGTCGTCGCTGGCACGGCGCAGGTTCATGCCGGCGGCCACGGCAGCCGCCAGGATGGCCGAGGTGCGGGCACCGGTGCGGACATGCAGCGTGTCGAAAGCGGCTTCATGGGCCAGCGACAGGCCCAGGTCCGCCAGGCCCTTGGCCAGAACGGCGGTGTAGCCGGCCACGCGCTGGGCGATGCGCTTGAGGCCCTGCGGGCCGTGATAGACCGCATACATGCTGGCGACCACGGCCGGCAGCACCTGGGCGGTACAGATGTTGGAGGTGGCCTTCTCGCGGCGGATGTGCTGCTCGCGGGTTTGCAGCGACAGGCGGTAGGCCGGCTTGCCGTGGCTGTCCACCGACACACCCACCAGGCGGCCCGGCAGGCTGCGCTTGAATTCGTCCCGGCAGGCCATGTAGGCCGCGTGCGGGCCGCCAGCGCCCATCGGCATGCCGAAGCGCTGGGTGGTGCCGACGGCAATGTCGGCGCCTTGTTCACCCGGCGCCTTGATCAGGGTGAGGGCCAGCAGGTCGGCGGCGACCACCAGCAGGCCGCTGCGGGCATGCACGGCATCCGCGATGGCCTGCAGCGGACGAATCTGGCCGTTCACGCCGGGGTACTGCACCAGGGCGCCGAAGCAGTCAGACTTGCCGGCGTCTTCAGCCGGGCCCACCTGCACCGTGATGCCCAGGGGCTCGGCGCGGGTGCGGATGACTTCCAGAGTCTGGGGCAGCACGTCGTCCGCCACGAAGAACACCTGGCTCTTGCTCTTGCCCACCCGGGCGGCCAGCGTCATGGCTTCGGCGGCGGCGGTGGCTTCGTCCAGCATCGAGGCGTTGGCGATGGCCAGGCCGGTCAGGTCGCAGACCATGGTCTGGAAATTCACCAGCGCCTCCATGCGGCCCTGCGAGATCTCAGCCTGGTAGGGCGTGTAGGCGGTGTACCAGGCGGGGTTCTCGAGGATGTTGCGCAGGATCACGCCCGGCGTCAGCGTGCCGTAGTAGCCCTGGCCAATGAAGCTCTTGAGCAACTGGTTGCGGCTGGCGATCTCCTTGAGCTGGGCCAGCGCCTGCGCCTCGGTGACGGCTTCAGGCAGGTCCATGCGCGCGGCGCGCTTGATGCTGGCGGGCACGATGGCGTCGATCAGCGCTTCGCGCGAAGCGGCGCCGATGGCGGACAGCATCAGGGCTTCATCGGCGGCATCCGGGCCGATGTGGCGGGCATGGAACTCGCTGTTGTTCTCGAGTTCGGCGAAGGAGGGCAGGGCGGACATGGCGGCGATCCTGAAGGGCGGTGAGGCGGGCGGCCGGCGAGGGGCGGGGCAGGCGGTGGACAGCGGGGACAGCAGGCTGAGCGCGAGCAGCGGGGCGTCCGGACCGCGGAGCGGCCAGGGCCTGGGGCCCGCCACTCCTGGTCCGGGGACCGCTGGATCAGCTGTTCTTCAGCAGTTCGTCGTAGGCGGTGCTGTCCATCAGGCCGTCCAGCTCGGCGGCATTGGACAGCTTGACCTTGAAGAACCAGCCGGCCTTGAGCGGGTCGGAGTTGGCCAGCGAGGGGTCGTCGCGCAGCGACTCGTTGACTTCCACGATTTCGCCGGAGACCGGAGCGTAGACGTCAGCGGCGGCTTTCACCGACTCCACCACGCCTGCCACTTCCTTGGCGGCATAGGCCTTGCCCACTTCGGGCAGGTCCACGAACACCACGTCACCCAGGGCGTCCTGGGCATGCACGGTAATCCCCACGGTGGCAGTGCCGTCGCCGTGGATCTCGACCCATTCGTGGTCGGGGGTGTACTTGATGGTCATGGAAGGCTCCGTCAGAAAAAGGGCGGAAAGAAGAAAGAAATCAGCCGCGGAAGTATCCGTTGGGCGTGAACGGCGTGGAAGCGACCGTCATCGGGGTGCGCTTGTCACGCACCAGGGCGAAGAGCTGGGTGCCCAGGGCCGCATGGGCCTTGGTGACATAGGCCAGGGCCACCGGCTTGTTGACCGTGGGGCCCAGCGTGCCGCTGGTGACCACGCCGACTTCCTCGCCGGCTTCGTTCACCAGCTTGGCGCCTTCGCGCACCGGCATGCGTTCGCTGCCCACCAGACCCACCCGCTTGCGGCTGGCGCCTTCGGCCAGCTGGCGGTCCACCACGGCGGCGCCGGGATAACCGCCGGCACGTTCGCCACCGGCGCGGCGCACCTTCTGGATGGCCCAGGTCAGCGAGGCCTCGACCGGGGTGGTGGTGGTGTCGATGTCATGGCCGTAGAGGCACAGGCCGGCTTCCAGGCGCAGGGAGTCGCGGGCGCCCAGGCCAATGGGCTTGACCTCGGGCTGGGCCAGCAGCTTGCGGGCCAGTTCCACCGAACGGTCGGCGGCGACCGAGATTTCGTAGCCGTCTTCGCCGGTGTAGCCGGAGCGGGTCACGAAGGTGGGGATGCCGTCCAGGTCGAAGAAACCGCCGGTCATGAAGACCAGCTTGGCAACGTCCGGATTCAGGCGGGACAGGGCGGTCACGGCTTGCGGACCTTGCAGCGCCAGCAGCGCCTGGTCCGGCAGGGGGCGCACTTCACAGCGGCCACCCAAGTGTTTTTGCATGTGGGCGATGTCCTGGTCCCGGCAGCCGGCATTGACCACCACGAACAAGCCATCGGTACGGCGGGCGACCATCAGGTCGTCCAGGATGCCGCCGTTGTCATCGGTGAACAGCGCATAACGCTGCTTGAACAGTTCCAGACCCACGATGTCCACCGGCACCAGGGTTTCCAGGGCGGCTGCAGCGTCATCACCCACCAGCAGCACCTGGCCCATGTGGGACACGTCGAACAGGCCGGCCGCCGTGCGGGTGTGGCGGTGCTCGGTCATCACCCCGGTGGGGTATTGCACCGGCATGTCGTAACCAGCGAAGGGCACCATCTTGGCGCCGAGTTCGAGGTGCAGGGCATGCAGCGGGGTCTTGAGCAGGGCAGCAGTGTCAGCGGACATGAAAGTCTCCGGGGCGATCTGGAAGCCATTTCGTCCGCAGCGGGCGCCTGGGGGCGTCCGAGGGCGTCTGATCGACCGGGCCCCCGAATCCACTGCCTTGCAGGGGTCGGAATGCCGGTCTTCCAGTCGCCGCCGCTGGCGGGCTGAAATGGGGGATGCCCTCGCTGTCCGCTTTACCTGAGAGATTGGCCGCCGGACGCGCAACTGCCTGTCCGTGGCTTGCCCCTTCGGTGGGCGAGCTCAACCCGGGCTTGCGGCCCCGGTCCACCCCGCCTCTCTCCAGTGAGGAACGCCGGTGCGCCGCTGGGGGCGGCACGGCCAACGTCTTGCCAGTCCTTTTGCCTGAGCGTTCGCAGCACGGTCCCGATGGGATTGACCGCTACGGGGGGATGCCACTGCGCCTTCGGCGGCTCCCGGGCTCGCGAGCGCGGGAACTCTCTCCTGACTCGCGCATTGTAGTCATGGATTGTTGGGAAGTGGGGCGGGCTTGTCATGCGAACTCCGTCACGACTCACGGGCACCAAGCGGGTCTGAAGTACTGAGAGGCCCCAGGGTCTGATTGCCATGATGCACGTTCGAATGCCTGAAACGATCGCCGCTGCGCCGGTCGGCGCCGTGACCGCGGATGTCACCGCGGAAATGCCTGCGTCCGCCCCACCGCCGAGCCTCCCCCCGCTGGACTGGAAGGCGCCGTCCTTGTGGGACGACCCCCTGGGCGACACCCGGGTGCTGAACGACAAGCACTGGAACACCCACCGCCGGGTCCAGTTCACGCCCGAGCGGTTCGTCGTGCTGCCTGAAGCGCTCAAGATGGTTCCAGTTGGCAGGAGGGACTGGCGCGATCCGCTCGGTTCGAACGTGACGCGGGTCAATGCCACCCTGCTGCCGCTGGCGCCCAAGGACGCAGCATCCGCTTCCAGCCGTACCCCGACCACCAACTGGAGTCGAATGCTGCGCGAGCCGGCGGTGCTCCAGATGCAGGCCCCCTTGGACAAAACCTCGCACGCCGCGGGCGGTACCGCCTGCGCGCTGATGCTGGGCAAGGTCACCGATCTCATCGTGGTGGACGGCCTGGCGCCGGTGGCGGACGACGCCCCCACACCGGTTGGCAAGCGGGCTTTGACGAAGTGGGAAGATCCTGTTTTCGAGGTGGACTGCAGGGTCGTGACGCCAGGCGGCCCCGTGCCGGTGGGCGCAGACGCGGCGTCGAACCAGGAAGACCCGGCCTTGCCGGGCGCGCAGCAGGTGCCCAGCGCGCCGAGCGCGCAGCAGGTGCCCAGCGCGCCAAGCGCGCTGAGGGGCGCTCCCCGCGTAACCGCTGGCGGCGAGGGCTTACCGGTTGGCTACGCTCTAGACAATCCGGTCGTTGCGCCGTTGGTGGACAAACTGGAATTTGCGTTCCCACCCGGGTCGCCGTTCACTCACGTGTCCACGACCTCCGTTGAGCCCACTCCCCCGAGGGTCGGACTGCCGCGGGGCAGTCTCAAGGTCGAATTGAGCGCTGCTGACGGCAGTCACCAGTCGCACGACGTACGCACGTTCTTGCTGAACCTGCATGTCCCCGATTGGCCCCGTCAGCTGATGTTCGCCCTTGGCGTGCAATGGCTCCACGACAAGTCACAGCCGCTGAACCTCGCGGTGATGTGCAAGGACGGGGCCAGCGCGTCAGGCGTGGTCGCCATCGCTTTGCATGGCATGCAGTGTCTCGAAGCCTTCAATCGCGGCGAGATTCATCTGACCAACGTCGACGACCTGGCGGAAAGACTGGACGACTTCATGAAGGCGGCCGGGCAGCACCGCAGCCCGTCCTTTGCTCAGCCCGACCGCTACGACCTGAACACCCGAGAGTTGGCCTATGCTCTCTGGGACTCGTGGACTCAGGTCTTGTCCAACCCCAACTCCACGGCCGTGAAGCAGTTCCGGCGTGAAATCGGGCAGGAGCTGCCGGAAGGAGAAGTGCCCGAGCCCAGCATCGCGGCGGCCAAAGAGGCTGAGCGTGCAGTTCGGGCGCTTGGGAAAGCCGCCGTGGCGCATTACCGGAACGCAACGACAGTTTCTGTGGACTCGGGGGTGGTGGCCGACGCCTCCCCTATGGGGACCTTATCCAGCCTGCAGCGTCAGACCGACTTGACGAACACGGCCGACCCGTTCGACGCGTCGGGGGAGTTTGAATCAGCACTGATCCAGGCGGGCCGGTCGACGATGACGTCGCCAACGAGGTCGCCTTCCTCGCGGCTGGCAGATTCTGGCACCTCCGCTACCTCGTCGCGCCTCATCACCGCGGCGACCCAGTCCACGGTCCTGGATCGTTCGACACGGTCGCAACCGGACGCCGAAACCCGCCCGGGATCGAGCCGCGCGCCCGGCGCGGTGAAGCCGCAGGTCCCGCAGGGGAGTGCGCCCCTTCAGATGCCGCCCAATGGCGCCGGGCGCACGCGCTATCTGCATGCCTACGGCAAAGCCCACGTTGGCGCCGTGCAGGCGAATCTGGCGCGGCTGCAGGCGACCACTCCTCCAGTTACCGAGCGATCGGTGAACGGTGCCCCTGAAGCCGCGCGTGCAGACACCCCCGGCGAGCTGATGAGGGCGCTGATCAAAGCCCGTGAAGCCGCCACAGGCGGGGATCGCAGTGCGCTGGATTCGATTCCGCAGGCGATCGTCGAGCGCTGGTCCAAAGGCGGTGCCTGGATCGACATCCACCGAGATCGTGTGAAGGGCCTGGTGCGGGAAATGACGGCCTGGACGGGCACGATCGGGAACTTGCGCTCACGCGTGATCAATTCGCAGAATCGATTGCTGGAACCGCACACGCGCTGGGCCCAGGACTTGATCAAGGTCGTTCAGGATGATCTGCGAGAACATGCCCAGTCGCAGCGAGGGGCGAGCGACTCGCCGGCCAAGGTCGATGAGGCGCAGGTGGCGCAATTGGCCCGGCATGCAATCAAGACGCTGCTGGCCGATCATTTCGGACGGCTCAGCGCAAAGGACCAGGAACGGTGGCGTCATCGGGTGACGGGCCACAGCGACCGCTTCGAGCTGGCGCTGAGCAACAGTCTGTCCAAGGTGAAAGCGCTGCCTGGCCGACTCCATCTGAATGGACCGCAGACCAGCGAGGAGGCGTCCGACCGGCCACCGCTGTTCCCGTGGCACAAAGCGGACAGGCGGCCGACCGCAGCGCTGGCTGAGTTCCGAAAGCCGGCGTTTTCCGCTGAAGAGATGGTGCGCAAGGCAGTCGACCATGAGTGGGCGACCCGCTGGGTGCTGGAGCTCACCAAGGAAGTGGCCGGCGTGAAGCCCTGACACGATGCTCTGGCATGGCCGGCGCGTGACGCTGGCCCTTGCCCTGTTCGCCCGGGTGAGGGCGGGTGAGGGCGGGTGAGGGCGCGCCCGTGGGCGAGCTCGTGGGCGGCGCTGGCCGTTGTTCACGCCCCGGCCCGCGCCCGTGCACAATCGCCACCATGCGACTTTTGCTGGTGGAAGATGACATGATGATCGGCGAGCAGCTCCTGGAGCTGCTGCGCGCCGACGGCTACGCGGTGGACTGGGTGCGGGACGGCGAAATGGCCGACACCGCGCTCCAGTCCCAGACCTACGACCTGGTCCTGCTGGATCTGGGTCTGCCCAAGCGCGACGGCATGCAGGTGCTGCAGGGCCTGCGCGGCCGAAAGCAGACCATGCCGGTGCTGATTGCCACCGCCCGCGATGCGCTTGCGCAGCGGGTGGCCGGCCTGGATGCCGGCGCCGACGACTATGTCCTCAAGCCCTTTGAGCTCGACGAGCTGCTGGCCCGCATCCGCGCGCTGCTGCGCCGCGCCGCCGGCCGGGCCGAGCCGGTGTACGAGCACATGGGTGTCACCATCAATCCCGCCACGCGGGAGGTCACGGCGCAAGGGCAGCCGGTCACGCTGTCCGCCCGGGAATGGGCGGTGCTGGAGCCGCTGATTGCCCGGCCCGGCATGGTGCTGTCCCGCCAGCAACTGGAAGAGAAGCTCTATGGCTGGAAGGACGAGATCAGCAGCAATGCGGTGGAGGTCTACATCCACGGTCTGCGCAAGAAACTCGGTGCCGAGCTGATCCAGAACGTGCGAGGCGTGGGCTACCGCGTGCCCAAGGAATGAGCGTGCTGCCCCGTTCGCTGCGATATCGGCTGCTGCTGTTCCTGCTGGGCGCCATGTTGCTCAGCGCGCTGGTTCAAGGCGGCAGCGCCTACCGCAATGCCCTGGCGGAGGCCGACGAGATCTTCGACTACCAGATGCAGCAGGTCGCCCTGTCCCTGCGCGCGGGCATGGGCACCGGCCTGCCCTTGCCGCTGGGGGAGGAGCAGAGCATTGACCTGATCGTGCAGGTGTGGAGCCTGGACGGCACCCCGCTGTATCGGTCGGCTGGTCCGGACTGGCTGCCGCAGCGGGCGGTGCTGGGCTTTTCGAATGTGGAGCTCAAGGGCAAGCGCTACCGGGTGCTGGCCATCCAGGGGCGCTTCCAGGTGGTGCAGGTGGCGCAGGACCTGTCGGTGCGCCAGCGGATGGCCGGTCAACTGGCCTGGCGCACCGTGCTGCCGACGGCCATGATGCTGCCGCTGCTGGCCATGGTGGTGTGGTGGGTGGTGAGCTATTCGCTGGATCCGCTGCAGCGGGTGCGCCAGCAGATCTCCCGCCGCGCGGCGCAGGACCTGTCGCCGGTGGATGCTGCCGACCTGCCCAGCGAGGTCGAACCGCTGGTGACCGAGCTCAATGCGCTGCTGGAGCGGGTCCGCCAGGCCTTCGAGACCCAGCAGCAGTTCGTGGCCGATGCCGCCCATGAGCTTCGCTCGCCACTGGCGGCCTTGAAGCTGCAGTTGCAGGCGCTGCGGCGAGCGCCGGACGATCAGGCCCGCGCCCAGGCGACTGAGCGTCTGGCCACCGGCATCGACCGGGCTGGGCGACTGATCGAGCAACTACTGACGCTGGCCCGCCAGGACAGCGCCAAGGTCCAGGCGCCGCCGCAGGTGATCGCGCTGGATGCGCTGTGCCGCGACGGCGTGGTGGAAGCCAGCACCCTGGCCCAGGCGCGCGGAGTGGACGTGGGGCTGGGCCGCTGCGATGCGGTCGAGGTCAGCGGCCAGCAGGACGCCTTGCGGATCCTGCTGCGCAACCTGCTGGACAACGGCGTCAAGTATGGGCGCAGCCGGGTGGACCTGAGCCTGGAACGCACCGCGCATCAGGCGCTGGTGGTGGTGGAGGACGATGGGCCCGGTATTCCGGATGCGGAACGCTCCCGGGTCTTCGACCGCTTCTACCGGTCCGAAGCCCAGGCCCAGCAGGCGCCAGGCAGCGGGCTGGGGCTGGCCATCGCCCGCAGTATCGCCAGTGATCATGGCGCCACCCTGCGGCTGGGTCACAGCACTTCCCTTGGGGGCTTGCGGGTGGAGCTGGCGTTTCCGCTGCGCAGCGACGCGGCGCAATCTGCGCTGCCCCGGGCTGCTTTAAGAGAACTCTAAGGCAGCGGTCTCACACTTCAGCCATCGACTCTGACTTACCTCCAGGAGGTGAATCAAATGGCTCAAGTGGAAAAGATGATCTCGGCGAAAAAACTGGTGTGGGCGCTGGCCGCAGCCGGCGTGCTGGGCGCCACGGGCGGTGCCCTGGCCATGCGCAATGCCAAGGTGTCCAACGAGGCGGATAGTTCTTCCGTGACCTCGTCCGCCAGCGTGGCCAGCCCCGGTGCTGGCGCTGACAACGGCGCCCCTTCCGCCACGTCCGGCGGCACCGCCCCCCTGAACGGCGCCCAGGTCGCCGCCGTGATCACGCCGCTGGCCGGCGCCGCCGCACCCACGGCGGTGACCCCGCCACCGGCCGGCCTGCCCGACTTCGCCCAGATCGCCGCCACCCAGGGGCCGGCGGTGGTGAACATCAGTGTCTCCGGCACCGTCAAGACCCGCAGTTCCCGCATGCCGCAGATGGATCCGGACGATCCGTTCTACGACTTCTTCCGCCGCTTCGGCTTCCCCGGCGGCCCGGGCGGCCCCGGTCTCGGCGGGGATCAGGACGGCGGCAGCCGCCAGATCCGCGGCCAGGGCTCCGGTTTCATCGTCAGCAACGACGGCATCATCCTGACCAACGCCCATGTGGTGCAGGATGCCCAGGAAGTGGTGGTCAAGCTGACCGACCGGCGCGAATTCCGCGCCAAGGTGCTGGGCAGCGACAAGTCCACCGACGTGGCGGTGCTCAAGATCGACGCGAAGAACCTCCCCACGGTGCGGTTGGGGTCGACCAAGGACCTGCGCGTGGGTGAATGGGTGCTGGCCATCGGCTCGCCCTTCGGCTTCGAGAACAGTGTCAGCGCCGGTGTGATCAGCGCCAAGGGTCGCTCGCTGGGCCCGGAAGAAAGCCGGGTTCCTTTCCTGCAGACCGACGTCGCCATCAACCCCGGTAACTCCGGCGGCCCGCTGTTCAATGCGCGGGGCGAGGTGGTGGGCATCAACTCGCAGATCTACAGCGCCTCGGGCGGCTACCAAGGCCTGTCCTTCGCCATTCCCGTCGAGGTGGCCAACAAAATCCGCCAGCAGATCCAGAACGGCGGCAAGGTGCAGCACGCCCGCCTGGGGGTGATGGTGCAGGAAGTGAACCAGGGCTTTGCCGATTCCTTCAAGCTGGAGCGTCCGGAAGGCGCGCTGGTGGCCAATGTGGAAGAGGGCAGTCCTGCGGCGAAGTCTGGGCTGCGTCCAGGTGACGTCATCCTGAGCTTCAAGGGTCAGCCGATCGTGGCCAGCGGCGACCTGCCGGCTCTGGTGGACCAGTCCAGCCCGGGCGACCGCATCGCCATGGAAGTGTGGCGCGGCGGCAAGCGCGAGCAGCTCAGCGTGGTGCTGGGCGATGCCAAGGACCGTGCTGCTCGTCAGGCCAAGAACGACGACGCGCCGTCCGCGTCGCAGGGCAAGCTGGGTCTGGCGCTGCGTCCGCTGCAGGCGGAAGAGCGCCGTCAGCTGGGCATCCGTGAGGGGCTGCTGATCGAGGAAGTGTCCGGGCCGGCCGCCCGTGCGCAGGTGCGGCCTGGGGATGTGCTGCTGGCGGTCAACGGCACGCCGGTGCAGTCGGTGGATCAGGTCAGGAACCTGCTCCAGAACGCTGAAAAGTCGGTGGCCCTGCTGGTGCAGCGAGGCGGCGACAAGATCTTCGTACCGGTGCGGATCGGCTGATCCGTCCGGTAGAGAAGAACGACCGGGGAGGCCTGGTCGTTGCTCCGAGGGGGCTCACGTGTGGTGGCGTGAGCCCCCATTTTCATGGGTCACTTGGTGGTGAGGATCCACTTGACCAGGGTCTCGGCTTCCGCCGGGGTCACCTGCGGGTTGGCCGGCATCGGCACCGGACCCCAGACGCCCGAGCCGCCCTTGATGACCTTCTCGGACAGCTTCTTCACGGCGTCCTTGTCACCGGCGTACTTGGCAGCGACGTCCTTGTAGGCGGGGCCGACCAACTTCTTGTCCACCGCATGGCAGGCCATGCAGTTCTTCTTCTGCGCCAGTTCCTGGCTGGCCAGGGCGGGGGTGGCGAATGCAGCGGCCAGCAGGGTGGCGGAGGCGATCAGGGCAATTTTCATGGCATCCTTTCAAATCGTTCCTTGAGGATAACCGGAAGGGAACGCTTGAAAATAGTTGGAAACGGTTGGAAACGGCGGACCGTTCGTGAGCCCCAATCGACTCCTTTTGGCTACATTTCAGCCCGCCGCTGTGGACGCCCCAAAGGGTGGTTCCGCAAACCGGCAATATGAAACAGACGCAAGGGCGTGGCTGGGGCTGGCCCGGCTCAAAAGATTGTAGTGTTCGGCCGGCGACGCGGTTGCGCATTGGTCAAGAGGAGAGTTCCATGTGGTTCATTGTGGTTGGGGTGTTGCTCCTGCTGATGAAGGTGGCGGAGGTGGGCCCAGTGGCTGACCTGAGCTGGTGGTGGGTGCTGGCACCTTTCGGTTTTGCACTGGTCTGGTGGGAATTTGCGGACAAGACCGGCTACACCCAGCGCAAGGCCATGGACCGGCTGGACGAGCGCAAGGAAGCGCGGCGCCAGGAGGCCATGTCCAAGATCGGGACCTCGGACAAGCAGCGGCGCCGTCGTCGCTGACACACATCACCGTGACGTTCTCGAGACTTCGGCGAGAAGTCACCGAGACGTCGCCGGCTACGCGTTCGCGCACTTGAAGGGACCTGCGGGTCCCTTTTGCGTTGGATCCAGTCAGGGCTGTCGTCCGCTGTTCGCCCCAACGGTCTCCCAATGACGGCCTTTGGGCGCTGGGCAGCCGCGTCGGCCGACCCGGGCTGTCCGCGAGTCGCCGGCGCGTTCCGTTGAAGGAGGGCCGCAGGCGATAAGCTCAGGCACATCGGATGCTGCTGACCCGCTCGGCAGTTTTCAGATCCACAGAACGCAAGGTGACCTCATGGATGGCAAGACCCGACCCAGCACGACCCACTGGCCGACCGGCGCACGGGCGCGGCCGCGTCCGGGACGCGGATGGCTGACGGGGCTGCTGCTGGCGCCCGCCCTGCTGATGGGCGGGTCGTGGGCCCAGGCAGCGGTGTTCAAGGACAGCGCGCTGCAGTCCTTGCTGGACGCCGGTCAGGCCGACCAGATGGAAAAGGTGGCCAGTCAACGTCTCAAATCCAACCCGGACGATCCGCAGGCCACCGCCGCGCTGGCCCTGGCCCAGCTGGATCTGGCGGACGGCAACGTGCTGCGCCAGAACATCCAGCGGCTGGAGCAATGCGTGCAGAAAACGCCGCAGGAAGCCAGCTGCGCCTATGCCCTGGCACTGTCTCTGGTGATGGAGGTGCGCGGCGGCAGCAAGTTCAAGGCCCTGGGCGCCCTGGGGCGGGTGAGCGAGCTGATGCAAAAGGCAATGGCGCAACTGCCGGATGCCCCCGAGCCGCGCAGCGCCCTGCAGCAGTACTACCTGGCACTGCCCAGCTTCATCGGCGGCGGCGAATCCAAGGCCCGGGCGCTGGAGCAGGGCGTGCAGGACGAGGACCAGTTGCGGCTGATGCGAGCCCGGGTCGCCGCGTCGAAAAAGGACTGGGCGTCGGTGGAGCGGGAGCTGCGGGCCGTGCGCACCCGTCGTCCGGAGCTGCTGCTGGAGCAGCGCGTGATCGGCAGCGACCTGGGTCGGCAGTGGATGCATGACCGTCAATACGCCAAGGCCAAAGCCTGGCTGGAGGAGCTGTCCCGCCAGCAGCCGCAGCAGGCCATGCCGCTGTACGGCCTGGGCCGGGTGCTGGATGCGATGGATGACCACGACGCCGCCGTCGCCGCCTACGAAAAGGCCAAGACGCTGCTCGGCGCCGAGCAACTGGCGCTGGATCACCGCATCGGCATCGCATTGCAGGACAAGGGCGACAAGGCCGGCGCCCGCGCCGCGTTCGAGCGCTACATCGGCAACCGCCGCGCCAGCGCCAGCAATGTCGAGGATTGCCGCCGCCGTCTGGCGGAACTGGGCGCCGCCACCTGACGCGGGGGCGCAGAGCGCGTGGCGGCCGTCGCCAGCGCACTATGATTCGGCACCTCGCCGCCGGCAGCCTCCAATCGCATGACTCCTCCGCTGATCCATCCCCAGTTCGACCCGGTCGCCTTCAAGGTGTTTGGCTGGCCCATCCATTGGTATGGCCTGACCTATCTGGCAGCCTTTGCCCTGTTCCTGTGGCTGGCCAATGTGCAGGCCAAAAGGCCCTGGAACGCCCAGCGCGGCTGGACCCGCCAGGGCGTGGACGACCTGCTGTTCTTCGGTGTGCTGGGCGTGGTGCTGGGCGGGCGCATGGGTTATGTGCTGTTCTACAAGCCTGCCGAATTCCTGCAGCATCCGCTGAACATCTTTGCGGTGTGGCAGGGCGGCATGTCCTTCCACGGCGGCTTGCTGGGGGTCATCGCGGCGCTGGCGTTTTTTGCGTGGCGCCGGGGCTTTAAATTCTTCGAGGTGGCCGATCTGGTGGCCCCCTGCGTGCCCACGGGCCTGGCCATGGGCCGGGTGGGCAACTTCATCAATGGAGAACTGTGGGGACGTCCGGCGGACCCGTCGCTGCCCTGGGCGATGATCTTCCCGCAGGCGCACGACATGGTGCCGCGCCACCCGTCCCAGGTCTACCAGTTCCTGGGCGAGGGGCTGCTGCTGTTCATCATCCTGTGGCTGTATGCCCGCAAGCAGCGGCCGATGGCGGCCGTGTCCGGCCTGTTCCTGATTGGCTATGGGGCGTTCCGCTTCATCGCTGAATACTTCCGCGAGCCGGATGATTTCCTGGGGCTGCGTGCCTTTGGCTGGAGCCAGGGGCAATGGTTGAGCGCACCGATGGTGGTGGCCGGCATCCTGATGATGATCTGGGCCTACCGTCGTGCACGAGGGGCGGGGACGCCGTCGGTGGCGCGGACCTGAACCTGGGGTTGAGACATGAGACAGATCTTTTTTGATACGGAAACCACGGGCCTGAACCCGGAGTCCGGTGACCGCGTGGTGGACATCGGCTGTGTGGAGATGGTGAACCGGCAGCTGACCGGGCGGCATCTGCACTTCTATCTGAACCCAGAGCGGGACATGCCGGAAGAAGCCTTCCGGGTCCACGGCCTGAGCAGCGAATTCCTGTCCGACAAGCCCAAGTTCGCCGAGGTGGTGGACGAGCTGCTGGACTTCCTGCGCGGGGCGGACCTGGTGATCCACAACGCGGCCTTCGACGTCGGCTTCATCAACGCGGAACTCAAGCGGGCCAAACGCCAGCTGCTGCATGAAGTGGTGGCCAGCGTGACCGACACGCTGCTGATGGCGCGGGACATGTTCCCGGGCAAGGCCAACTCGCTGGACGCCTTGTGCCGCCGGCTGGAGGTGGACAACAGCAACCGTGGCCTGCACGGCGCCGTGAAGGATGCGGAGCTGCTGGCCGAGGTCTATATTCGCCTGACGCGGGGCCAGGACTCGCTGGTCATCGACGATTCGGATGCGTCTTCGCAGCGGCAGGGCGGTGAGCTGGAGGTGGCGGCGATTGACCTGAGCAGCTTCCAGCTGCCGGTGATCACCGCGACTGAGGAAGAGCTGGCCCTGCATGAGAAGGTGCTGGCAGACCTGGACAAGGCGAGCGGCGGCAATCGGATCTGGCAGGTGCCGCAGGCGCCCAGTGATGCGGCCGCTACCGCAACGGCTTGAGCGGGAAGGCGCCCAAGCCCAGGACAGGTTGGAACGGCTGATTGGAGCCGTTCTGGTTGAGCGGGTGAGGGCCGGGGCTGCCCTTTTGTGTAGCAGTTGGTGCGATTAACAAAAGTCTCGCTCAGCGCCCTCAAAGAAAACCGTTGAACCTCTTGAGTGGCCCTAAATTTCCATGGCATACTCTTGGTCTTTCGCGGCGAGCCCGAAGCAACAAATCGGGCGGTTAGCTCAGTGGTAGAGCACTGCCTTCACACGGCAGGGGTCGCAGGTTCGAACCCTGCACCGCCCACCAAGTTGGTTTGAGATGTGCGCCATCCAGCGCAGTGATCCCAGGCAACAGGAACGCGTCGCGAAGACATCCCGGATGTCGCCAGCACAGTGATGTGCCCAGATACCGGGCGGTTAGCTCAGCGGTAGAGCACTGCCTTCACACGGCAGGGGTCGCAGGTTCGAACCCTGCACCGCCCACCAAATGAAAAAGCACTTGGCAAAACTGCCAAGTGCTTTTTTATCTTCGGCTGGACGTTCCTGGAGCTGCAAAGGTCACCGTGCGGGACAGGTGCATGGCGCCTCCAGGGTGGTCATCCTCTCAAGCCAGAGCGAATGCAGCGATTCGATCCTCATCCCGCTCGTCCACGAGTTGCACGTCCTCGGCCTGCAGCTCACGCTGAATCTCCGCAAATGCTGCATAGCGCTTCGCATCTGCTTCCGGAGGCCGCGATACCGCAAACAGAACGTCTTGCGGCAGCAGGCGATGTCGGCGAAGCAGCTTCACCCGCTGAAGCCACGTACCGCCATGGTCGTAGATGCCCATTGGCTCCTTCTGGTCCAGATTGAATGGCTTGATGACCTTGGAGGTTCGCTCTCCATGCTGTTGAACCAGTGGGAATTTGACGTAGACGTCGTCATTGCCCACCCTCGCGGGCCGAAACGGATGAGGCAGCTCCAAGCTGCCCAGCAAGGTCCGAATGCGCCGTTCGATGGCTTGCTCCACATATTCTGGGGAGGCGAAAGAACGGTCCACATAGTGGTCAAACTGCTTGGCGAGCTCCAAACCGGGGTCGTCCGTCAGCACGACCTTCGCTGCGCTGAAGCGAATAATGGCTTCCCGAGGATGGATCAAGCTGTCAAACACGTGCCTGACGTATTCCGCCTGCCCAGCTGCAGGCGCAGCGGCAATCACGTCGGCAACCCTCTGAAGCTCGATCTTGATGACTTGCATGGCCCTGAGGTAGACGTCCTTGGGCAACTCATCAAAAAAGCTCGTGATCCGCTTGTACCGCCGCGTCTGGAGCTGAAATCCAAAGTATTTGGTATGGGGGCAAGTCAGCACCACTCCAACATTCGCAAACTCGCCGGTTTCGCTAAACGGTGTGAACTGAACCACGGCGTAGCGGCACGCAACTTTTTTCATACCGTCCTCCAAAGTCCACTCTAGATAGGGGCGGGCAAGCCCTTGTTCACTGGGGCCTAACACCTCGACGATTTGAACAATGGGCGCTGGATCGGGAATCAGCAGGGCAGTGGTGGGAAGTTCCCGGCCAGCATGAGGGGGTCATGCAAAGCCTCAGAAGGCAAGTTAGCTCCGCCATCTTACGGTCGCGAGACGGGCGGCACGCCGCCCAGAGTTGATGTTTCGATCCCGGAAGATTGCGGCTTTGAGTGTCTTGCTGCTGCAGTTCTGTGAGGTGTCGGTGCTGTGGTTCGTGTGGCTGCGTTGTGCGCCCGGACACAGACATCCGGTGCGCGCAGCGCGGGAAGTCGGCTCCTCCAATGTCCGCGACCACGGGGCTGTCCGATACTTCAGGCAAAAACATCAAATTTGTCTGATCTATCGGACGTTCACGCTGCTTTGCTTGCTCATTTCGGCGTCCACGGACACCAAGTTCGGCAACATGAACGAGGTTCCGTGAACGGCCGTTATGCTGCGGTTACTGACCTTGGCTACGCGGACGCGAGCGCACGCTGACCGCGGCCAAGCGGTCAGCCGGTCCGATCAGCGTTGGGCGCGTGAATAGCAGCGGTACATTGATACCCGCCGTACGGCACGCGGTGTCAGTAGGTAACCGCCGATAAGTGCTTCTTTGGGACCCGGACTCACTATGCCGACCCCGTAAGGGCAATCCTTCCCGAGTCCGTATTTCTGCTGCGGCATCAATCACTGCGGCCCATTGGGTGTCCTTCAATTTCTGTGGCGCCATTCGAGCCACCCTGCCGATGCGAGCGCGTACAATTCATCAGCCAAAGACGACGCAATTTTTCGGGCATGCTCAACCAACGTCTTTGCATCGATAAAATTTATCGCGTGGTTGGTGAGTAGATAAAAGCACTCCTCGCTGATCCCAATCGAAGTCGACGCCCGATACAAGCGGAATTCCTGTCCGTTGTGACCAACGACTCGCCCTACTGCGGTGCCGAGTCCCAGTCGGATTTCGGTAGGCGCCCATTTCGCCTCAGCCCATTTTGGGGCCCTTGTAATGAATAGATCCTCTAGTACCAATGCGTCGATATCCGCGTTCTCAATAAAAAACCTTAAGGCCTCCTCTGGAGTCTCGACGATTGGGCCGTCTGGACCATTGAGAGAGGTGTTAGCGAGCACTGCGTATCCCGAGAGCTCCTCAAACTCGAGAAGAAGTTCCCTGAGATCAGGGTCTGTGGATAGGTCCAGCGTTTGAGCACGAGTCGAGTGATCTGGATGCCAAAGTACTGGCAATACTGACTGCAGCGCGGGCTTGACGCGATGAAGAAAGGTCATGAATGGACTTGGCGACGGTCCATCGAAGTATTCCGAGAAGCGCTCGGTAAGAACTATCGGTGCGACCGGACGCCAATGCTGCCGGCCCTTGATGGCGTTGAGTCGATCCTTGTTTTTCCCGAATAGAGGGGATGCAAGAAGGCTCCTGCCACCCAAGGCACGCGGACCGAACTCTGAACGGCCCGACCACCTTGCGACGATGCATCCAGATTGAAGAGCTCGCGCGACGCGCGAGGTCGAGCACGGTTCTGCGTCGACAAAGGGGGCAAAAGCCGCTGACGCGCGGTACACGATAGAGCGAGAATAGCGAGGGCCCAACCTGTCAGTAAGAGTCCTCGCAGCTCTGAGGTCGAAGCCAAGCGAGGCTTGCCCATACATCGCACAGCCCACGGCAATGCCTGCATCACCAGGCGCACTTGGAACCGCCACATGCTCATACAGGCCAGATTCGGCGAGTCTACTATTGCAGTTGATGTTCAGAAACAGGCCGCCTGCAAGAGCCAACCGACTGGCCCCCGTCAAACGCTTAGCACGACGAGCATGGGCGAGTACGACCTCTTCAGTGGTGCGCTGAACTACAGCCGCGAATGCTGCAGACGCATCGAAATCGGAGGGCGGCCAGCAGACTTTGGATTGCCACCCGTTCAGCCAATCGACGCGCTCGTCGGAGACGCGGCAGATATCCTCAACAGAGAGGCAATCCGACGGCACACCAAACGAAGCTAGTGCCATCAACTGCCCGTAGCAGTTTGGCTTCTGAAAGACCCACTGGGCAGCGTTGTCGTAGAGACTGGCAGGACTGAAAACGAAGCAGTCGGGCTCATTATGCGCCATCACAAACTCACGTTCAACGAGTAGGTGTCGCCCATGCTGCCACTTGTAGATCGACAGACACTCTGTCCGAACGGGCTGAATTGCGCCTGAGCGCCCAAGCGAGGCAAGCAACTCGAGAAACGGCACGGCGTAGTCGTCGCCGTCGTGCGTCGTCGAACCGGCTAAGTCACAAACCAGGATTGCATAGTCATTCCCTTCAAGATAGGGGATAACTGAGTAGGCGTGCGCAAGATGATGCGAAATCGCCATATGCCGCGAATCATCCGCAGCAAATGCATCGAAGCCCGGCGATACAAGGTCTTTCCCGAAGCCGATGCCGCCAAGCGAAGCAGATTGGTGACTGCTGACGATTCGATCGACGTCGTCGATCGTCACGCCGGCTGCATTTAGCACCTCTCGTATCGGCAAGCGCTCGGAAAGACTGGCCTGTCCGTCGTGTTTTCGGCGTGTGACTCGCTCTTGTTGGAGGGCGGAAACGATACAGCCGTCGATTGCCACCGCACACGCAGAGTCGTGTCCTACGTGAATGCCGAGCGAGATGGATCTCTTCTTGCTCACTGCACCTGATTGGAGAAACCAACCGTCAAGATGCTGACGCGCTCTCCAGGCTTCATATCTTCGCGTGCGTGAACCACGCTTCCGGCATTCAGAACAACAACTTCGCCAGGGGCAAGCAAAATGCGCCTCGGAGAGACGTCGTCTTCATAGATTAGGAGATGCGACGGCTCAGCATCCACAGGATGCAGATGCTCCAACATTACGATCACATTGATTTCATAAACCTCTGTATCCACATGTGGGTCGAGCCCATGTCCTTGGCCGTCGTAGTAGATATAACTCGCTACTCCAGTTGGCTCAACACCAGGATAAAGGTCTTGAACGAACCGCTTGAGATCGCGGTCCAGTGCAAACTGATCGGCAACCGTGCCACCGCATCCCAGCAAGTATCGATCGGTCGGCTTAGCGATCTCCCGGGTACACCGACTCTCCTCCTGCAGAGACGCCAGCACGATATCGGTTACGCAAGCCGGCCGACCGCGCCACATTGTGCCCTGCACACGCATGTCGCTGAGGCACTGGAGCACGGTTCTGAATGCCGCGGCGCTTGCCTCACTATGCGGCCTTGACCCACGCGGCGCGAGACCACCTGCCGCCATGCAAAGCAGTAGCTTGTAGTTTTCGAGCTCTTCTTGGGTCAGGCTTCTCTTAAGACTAGCGAACCGTTTTGCCAACTGCGCTTGCATGCAGTGCCATCCTTGTCGAAGAAAGACCAACAGTTAACGAGAAAGAGGACTTTTCGTTCAGACTCACGCAAGCCGCTCAGGCTCTAGCGAGGGCGCTGATGAGGCCTATTTCTTTCCAAGCCCCAGCTTCTTGGGGAGGTCGGCATACGCCTTCTTCATCTTGATGGTTGAATGAACGGACTTGGGCTTCATAAACACGAGATCGCCATCGCCCTCTTCGTGTGCCTGTACAAGCTTGGTGTGGATGGCTGCAGACTCCACGATCTCGCTGAGCACCTGCTTCTCTTCCGGAGTCAGCGTCTTACTCATCTCTGCCAGCTTCTTGATGAGCGTAGGCGTCGCTGCTTCCAGCGCATCAAGGTTTTTGGGTTTCGCCGATGTTGCCACTTAGTCCTCCTTTGTGTAACGCTCCGCGAAAGGAGCGCGATAAAATGCTAAACCTCGGTTGACAGCGGCGCCAGCTGCTCGGTGAGCCATCAGGTAATGTACTGACGCGGTCGCGTGGACGAGCAGGTGGTAGAGCCAGCCCTATGATTGCATTGAGAATTTCATGACAACGGACGCCAAGACCCCCGACGACTACGTGACGCTCGAATCGCAGACCCGTGCGCACGCTGGCGAGCTCTTCGAAGTGCTGCAGGACCTGGAGATTTACAAGCACATCTCCGACACCCCTCCTTTAACTTTGGAATCGTTTTCGAAGCGGCTCCAAGCGCTGGAAGTCGGAGGCTCACCTGACGGCACGGAGAAATGGCTAAACTGGGTCGTGCGCCACCGTGAAGGTCAGCTGCTCGGTTATGTCCAAGCCACGATTTACGAGCCCGCCTATGCGGATGTTGCGTACGTTCTCGCCAGCAAATTTTGGGGGCAGGACTTTGCGTACAAGGCAACCTTGCAGATGCTTTATTTGCTCCATGTTCAACATGCCGTGCAGACTGCCTACGCTGTCACCTGCTTGGATAACAACCGGTCGATGAGGCTGCTGGCTCGTCTAGGCTTCCAACGAATCGGACACGAGGACTATCCGGGCGAGGCACCGACTTCGGCTGAAGCAGTGTGGCGCAAATCCCTGACCACCAGATAGCCGAACGTGCGCCGGAGCCAGTGTTTGAGCGCTGCCTTATTCATTCGCACGCAGCGGAAGGCCGGCTCGATCGGTTGATGTTTATTCCTTGAAACAATAGACCATCGGTCCGCATTCCGCTTCCCCAAAATTGAGGACGTACGTGCGGCCTCGGAGTCGTTGTTTCGGCGACCGGCAGGTCTATCGCAGATTCCTCACGTCGAGCCTTCCTAGGTGCACCAATGATCGTGACCAGCAGGTACTTGAGCAAGCGGCCAAGTGCGGTGACTTCAAGATCGGGGTGCCGGGTCGCCCCTAATGCGCTGGAGAGCCGACCGAGGCAGATATCTCAATGTCGGTTTAGCATCTCAGTGCTCGATGCCGCGTACGACTGGCTACCCGGTGCTGTGAGCCCTCCCACGGGCCGTTCCGACCAGTCGGTCTGTGACGATGCGCGGGCGGAACCGGGCGTTGCTGAGAGCGTCGACAGCATGCTGTCGTCAACAAGGACAGCGGTCGCGGCGCCTGCGATCGCATTCGTCTGATTGGTCAGCACGCATGACAGTGCGGGCGACGGGATGCAAAGACCTGCTAGCAACCCTCACCGCAGCCGAAAGTCCGCTTCCAGCGGCCGCCGACGTTGGCCGTCTGAATGCGACCGACAGCAGTCAGCCTGAAACGTGCGGTGGGCTTCCAAGTCTGCGCTCGTTGCCGAAATGCCAGAACAACGCAGGCCGAAGGACCTGCTCAAGACCGACTGAAAAACGCACTTTGCTCCTCCAGCAACCCAGGCTGGAAGCCCTTTGCGGGAGCGGCGAAGGTCGGCGCAGCACAATGCTCAAAGCGCCGCTGCATTGCCGTCTTCCGTGACACCCGCCCACTCGCCCTCTGCATCCTCACGAGCCCTCCACGGCCTGCCGCCGACCTTGTCCGCCTTGCTGCCGCGCCAGCTGTCTCGCGCCCTGCAGCCAGTGCCGCAGGGGCTGTTGCGCTTCACGCTTGGCGATGTCGCGATCGGATGGATTCACCCCATGCGGGTGCCTGCGCTGCAAGCGTGCTGGCCGGAATTGCAGCTCTCGGCCGGCCTGGCGCGCTGGGATGCGCCCGACATGGACATGGCGCAGCGCAGTGCACGGATCGCCGCCGTCGCTTTGGCCCTGCGGGAGCGGCAGGCCATCCCCGGCTGGCGGGATGAGGCTTTCGCCTGTGAGCATCCGGTCGCGGACCCATGCGCCGAGCGGGGGGAGCCGTTGTTTGCGCTCGAACGCGCCGCCTTCCGCTTCTTCGGCCTGATGAGCCGCGCCGTGCACATCAACGGCTTCCTCCCAGGCGCCCGTCTGCTGTGCGGACGACGCGCCCTCTCCAAGGCCACCGACCCCGGCCGACTCGACAACCTGGCAGCCGGCGGTGTTCCCGTGGGCGAAGACTTCCTGGCCTGCGCGCAGCGGGAGCTGTGGGAAGAGGCCGGTGTCCCGATGGCCTTGAGCGCCTCGCTGAAGCCCCGTGGGCAACTCCGCAGCACGCGCATGACCCCGGAGGGTCTGCATGACGAGGTGCTGCATGTCTACAGCCTGGTGCTGCCGCCGGGCTTCGTCGCCAGCAACCGGGACGGAGAGGTGAGTGAGTTCCTGTCCCTGGACCTGGAAACACTGGCCCAGCGCCTCGCGCAGGACGAATTCAGCGTGGATGCCGCCGCCGTCACCGCATGGGGCTTGATGCACGACGAAAGGCGGGACGATCTCCTCGCCTGAGCGAGGCTCCTGATCCGCCTCAGCCTCCTCCGCCGCTACCTCCGCCGCGACCTCAGCCGCTACATCAGCCCTGCGCGTTCTCCACCCGCTGCCACTTGCCGTCCCGCAGCAGCTCATGCGGCAGGAAGCGAGCCTTGTAGGCCATCTTGTCGCTCTGCGCGATCCAATACCCCAGGTAGAGATGCGGCAAGCCCAGCTCGCGGGTCTGCCGCAGCTGCCACAGCACGTTGTAGGTGCCGTAGCTGACCTTGGCTTCCGGCTCATAGAAGGTGTAGACCGCGGACAGCCCGTCGCTGAGGATGTCCAGGATGGACACCATCTTCAGCGCCCCGTCCGGCGTGCGGAACTCCACCAGGCGCGAGTTCACCCGACTCTGCAGCAGGAACTGTGTGTACTGATCCACGCTGTCGTGGTCCATGCCGCCGCCGCTGTGCCGGCCGGCCTGGTAGCGCAGGTAGAGCTGGTAGTGTTCGTCGCTGTAGCCCAGCCGCATCACCCGCGCCTGCAGGTCCGCGTGCTGCGCCCATGCCCGGCGCTGGCTGCGGTTGGGCTGGAATTCCCCCACCGGGATGCGCATCGGAACACAGGCCTTGCAGCCATCGCAGTAAGGCCGATAGGTAAACATGCCACTGCGCCGGAACCCTGCCGCCACCAGCGTGGAATAGGCATCCGCATGGATCAGATGGCTGGGCGTGGCCACTTGCGACCGCGCCTGCCGGTCCGACAGATAACTGCACGGATAAGGCGCGGTGGCATAGAACTGCAGCTCCGACAGCGGAAGTTCCTGGGGATGGGTCACGGCGGTGCGACGCGGTTGGTTTGCGGTGAAAACGGCAAGCAGTTGAGCGGCTGGCTCGTGCGCCCGAACCCGGTCACCGGCAAGCCGCTCACCCGATCGGGGCGGCGGGCCCGTCTTCCGGCGCGGAGTCAGCCTCCTCACCGGCCTCCAGATGGGCCCACAGGCGAGGATGATAGGTCCAATCCTGGGGCGCTGGCTGTCCCACGTGCTCGGCCAGATGGGCTTCGAAAGCGGCCCGCGTGACCGGCGCGGCGCCCAGCGAGGCCAGATGCCCGGTCTGCTGCTGGCAGTCGATCCAGGGAATGTGGTGTTCCCGGCACAGGCACACCAGCGCGGCCAGGGCGATCTTGGACGCGTCGGTCCTGCGCATGAACATGGATTCCCCGTAGAACATCCGTCCCAGGTTCACGCCATAGAGCCCGCCGACCAGTTCCCCGTCCATCCAGGTCTCGACGCTGTGCACGGTACCCTCCCGGGCCAGCTGCAGATAGGCCTGCTGCATCTCGGGCAGGATCCAGGTGCCGTCCTGACCGTCGCGCGGGGTGCTGGCGCAGGCCTTGAGGACGGTCTCGGTGGCGCTGTCCACCCGGATGTCGCAGCCGGGCGTGCGCCGGAAGCGGGCGATGGTCTTGCGCAGCGACCGCGACAGCTTGAAGTGGGCCGTCTGCAGCACCATGCGCGGCTCGGTGGACCACCACAGGATGGGCTGTCCCTCGCCGTACCAGGGAAAGATGCCCCGGGCATAGGCGGCGCGCAAGCGGTCGGGGCGCAGATCGCCGCCGGCGGCCAGCAGGCCGGGAGCGTCGCTGCGCGGGCCGAGGGCGCGGCGGGTGGGCGGGAACTCCAGAGAATCGTCGTCGAGCCAGGGGATCATGGCTTCATGGTAGCGTGACGGCCTTTGTTTCTGCATGCCAGCCGGGTCCATCCCGCTGCGTGCATCGCTGGTTCACGTTTCATCATGATCATCGTCTACGGCATTCCCAATTGCGACACCGTCAAGAAAGCCCGTACCTGGCTGGATGACCAGGGCCTGGCCTACCAGTTCCACGACTACAAAAAGCAGGGCGTGCCGGCCGACAAGCTGCCGCACTGGCTGCAGACCCTGGGCTGGGAGAAGGTGCTCAACCGTGCTGGCACCACCTGGCGCAAGCTGGACGACGCCACCAAGGCGGGAGTGACGGACGCAGCCAGCGCGGCGGCCCTGATGCAGGCGCAGCCCAGTGTGATCAAGCGGCCGCTGGTGGAATGGGCGGACGGTCGCCTGAGTGTCGGCTTTTCGGCCGAGCTGTTTGCTTCCCATCGTTGATCGAGGAATTTGTATGTTTACCGGCATCGTGCAGGGCATTGCGTCCGTTCACCGCATCACCGACAAGGAGGGGCTGCGCAGCTTCACCCTGGAGTTCCCGAAGGGCTTTTGCGAGGGCCTGGAGATCGGCGCCAGCGTGGCCTGTGATGGCGTCTGCCTGACGGTCACCGAGCTGCGGGGTGAGACCCAGGCGGACTTTGATGTCATGCAGCAGAGCCTGAACCTGACCACGCTCGGGCAATTGGGGGAGGGCGGCCACCTGAACGTGGAGCGCGCGGCCAAGGAAGGCGCCGAAATTGGCGGCCACCCGTTGTCCGGTCATGTGGACTTCATGGCCAGCATTGCGCAGATCCGGCAGCCTGCCAACAACCATGTGCTGCGCATTGCGGTGCCTGCACCCTGGATGCGCTATATCTTCGCCAAGGGCTATGTGGCGGTGAACGGCGCGAGCCTGACGGTGGCGGAGGCGCACCGCGAGGCGGACGGTTCAGGCTGGTTCGAGGTCTGGCTGATCCCCGAGACCCTGCGCATGACCACGTTTGGTGAAAAGGGCGTCGGCGCGCCGGTGCACATCGAGATCGAACGCCAGACCCAAGTCCTGGTCGACACCATCCGCGACGCGGTCGCCGAAAAGGTCGGAGCGCTCCTGCCCGCCCTCCAGGCATTCGCCCAGGAAAAGGGCCTCCCCCTCGACCTCTGACCGGTCAGAGTCTGTAGTTTGGGCGGTGGCCCCTCAGCCACTGCTCCAGCATGATCAGGATCCAGACCATCTCGCCGTAGTAGCCGGGGTGTTCCCGCAGCCGCTGCGTCAGCAGGCTCTGGATGAAGTCCGCCCGCACGATGCCGCGCCCCGCCAGACTCCCCAGCGAATCGGCGGCCAGTGCCCCCAGCCCAGCATCCTTGATCGCCCAGACGCCAAACGGCAGGCCAAAGCCCTGCTTCTTCTTGGTGATGATCTCATCCGGCAAAAAGCCCTTGAGCGCCTCCTTGAAGAACCAGCGCAGCTGCAGGCCCTTGAGCTTGAACGACGGCGGCAGCCGCTGCGAAAAGGCCAGCAGCCCGTCATCCAGCATCGGGAACCCGACCTGCATGCCGGCCAGGCCAGTGGTGCCCACCACCTTGGGCAGGTCGGTATCCGCCAGCGTGTAGCGCCAGTCGAAGGCCAGCATCCGGTCCACCAGATGCGCCCCCTGGGTGGTGCCCCACACCTGCCGCTGCTGCTTCTGCGGCGCCAGCGTGTCCACCCGGCGCAGGAAGTCCTGCTCCAGCACCTGGGCCTGGCCGAGGCGAGTCAGCAGGTTGTAGCTCTGCAGGCGGTCGGGCATGGGCACCCGGGCCTGCTCGATGTAGCTCGCACCCTTCTTCAGCAGCGGCAGACGGCCCAGCGGCGAGCCGAGCACCGGCTCCAGCAGGCCGCCGCGCAGCGGTCCCGGCACCCGGTCCCACCAGCTGAAGACGGTCTGCTTGGCGTAGCGGGTGTTGCCGCCGAAGAGCTCGTCGCCGCCGTCCCCGGCCAGCAGACGCCGCACGCCGTCTTCATGCGCCACCCGGGCGCAGTAGTAGGCGGGCAGGGCGGAGCTGTTGCCAAACGGCTGGTCGTAATGGGTGGCCACCTTGGCGATGCCATCCACCAGGTCCCGCGGGGTCACGTAGTACTCGTGATGGCGGCATCCGAAATGCTGCGCGGCGATCCGGGCGAAGGCCATCTCGTCGTAGCCTTCGGCCTCGAAGCCGATGGAATAGGTGTCCGCCGGGCGACCTGCTACACGGCTGATCATGCCGGCCACGGTGGAACTGTCGGTGCCGCCGCTCAGGAAGCAGGCGGCATCGGTGCCATCGAGCTGCCGGCGCACGGCGTTTTCCAGCAGGCCCAGGAATTCCTGCTTGAGGTGATCCAGGTCGCGCACCGGCTCGGGATGGAAGCTGGGCACCCAGTAGGGCTGCACCCGCAGCTGCCCGCGCTCGAAGATCGCCACATGGCCGGGCGGCAGGCGATAGACATCCCGGAAGATGGTGCGCGGGGCCGGAATGACATGGAAATACAGGTAATCGAACAGCGCCTGCGGATCGAGCTCCGCAACCGCCTTGCCGCCGTGTTCATCCGTCACCTCGGCCAGCGCATCGGCCCGCGTCGCGAAGTGCAGGTGCTGCCCCACGATGCGATAGCACAGCGGCTCGATGCCAAAGCGGTCGGTGGCCAGCACGGTACGGCCATCGGCCTGTCGCCAGCCCACCGAAAAGCGTCCGCCCACCTGGGCCAGTGCATGGACGGGGTCGGACTGCATCAGCAGCGCCTGCCACGGACGGGCCAGCGCGGCCGACCGGTCCGCCGCGCCCGGACCGTCCAGTCCCGGCACTGCCATGCCATCCACGGCGCCGGTCACCGACGCCGGAAAACGCGGCTGACCGGTGCAGAAAAACGTGTCGCGAACTGACATGGGCCTCCCGAAGTGCGCGGCGATTATCAGCGTCCCCTGGCCGCGGCGTCCCGTAAACCGGTCGATTCCACCCATCTTGGGGGCGTTCCAGCCGGGGCGTTCCCCCGAATCAGGGCGGGGTCGGCCCCACAATCCCGGCTTTCGCGCCGCAGTCTGGCGCGCGGAGTGTTGTGTTGCGGGTCCATTGGTTGCCTCATGCCTGGAACCCGGCCTATGCCGGGGTGCGTCTGCGCTGCCTGATTCCTCAAGGTGAACTGGCCCGGCAGGGTGTGCGCTCCCGTCTGGTGAAGGACGGGCAGCCGGTGCCCCGCGAGGGGACGGTGGTGGTGCAGGCGAAGTGGCTGCTGGACGCTGGCAGCCCGGATGCACTGCGGCAACGCAGCCAGCAACTGCAGCAAGCCCGCGACGCCGGCGCCGTGCTGGTGCTGGACAGCTTCGACAACTATTTCCTCAATGAATCCGGCGATGCGGCCCGGGCGCTGCTGCTGCAGGCCTATCGGGAAGCGCTGCCGCTGTTCAAGGCCTTCACCGTGTCCTCGCCCGGCTTGCAACCGCTGCTGCAGGCGGAACTGCCGCCCGGCACCCCGGTGCATGTGGTGGGGGATCCGGTGGAGACGCCGGAGGCGCTTCATGCCTATGAATCGTGGTGGCGCCGGCATCATCCGGGTCGCTGGTCCGGCCACCGGCAGGCCCGCCAGGAACTGCGCGAGCATCGCCGGGCCCGTCAGCAGGCGCGTCAGCTGCTGTGGTTCGGCAACCATGGCAGTGCCTACGCGGCGGGCGGCATGGCTGAACTCGACCGCATCATTCCGCTGCTCAACAAGGTGGCCGTGGACCAGCCGCTTCGCCTCACGGTCGTCAGCAATTCCGAGCAGCGTTACCGCGAGGTGCTTGCGCCCGCCACTTTCGATCACCGCTATCGGCCCTGGGACCGGCTGCATTTCCTGCGACTGCTGGGCGAGCATGACCTGGTGCTGCTGCCGGCCCGTCTCACCGCTTTCACCATCGCGAAAAGCAACAACCGTATGCTGCTGGCGCTGGCGCAGGGCGTGCCGGTGATGACCGACCCGTTGCCGGACTACCTGCCCTGGCAGGCGTTCTGTGCCATGGACGATTGGGACCACCTGGCACGGCATGTGCGTGACCCCGGCCCACTGGCCACGCTGGCCAGACAGGCCATGCCCGCCATTGCGCGGGACTATTCGACCGCAGCCATTGCCCGGCAATGGCGCGACACCTTGACCGGAATTTCCTCCCGATGAATGCGAACCCGGATCCGCACGAGCCCCTGCTGATCTCGATCGTCCTGCCGCAATTCCATCCGATTCCGGAGAACGACGCCTGGTGGGGCACCGGCTTCACCGAATGGCGCAACGTGGCCAAGGCGCGCCCGCTCTTCAAGGGCCATCATCAGCCGCAGTTGCCGGCCGACCTGGGCTTCTACGACCTGCGCCTGCCCCAGGCCCGCGCCGCGCAGGCCGCGCTGGCCCGGCAATACGGCATTGGCGGCTTCTGCTACTACCACTACTGGTTCAACGGCCGCCGTCTGCTGGAGCAGCCAGTGGAGGCCGTGCGCAGCAGTGGCGAGCCGGACTTCCCCTACTGCCTGGCCTGGGCCAACGAGAACTGGACGCGCGCCTGGAATGGCCGGGACCGGGAAGTGCTGATGGCCCAGCAGTACAGCGCCGAGGACGACGAGGCCCATCTGCGCACGCTGCTGCCGCATTTCCGGGACCCGCGCTACATCCGCATCGACGGCAAACCGCTCTTCATCGTCTACAAGGCCGACCAGCTCCCGGACCCGCAGGCCACCTTCGGCCGTTGGCGCGAGATCGCCCGGCGCGAGGGCGTGGGCGAGTTGACGCTGGCGCAGTTCGAATGGAGCGGCGCCGGCTCAGGTACTCACATCCGGGACGTGGGCCTGGACCTGTCGATCGAATTCGCGCCGGACTGGCGGCAACTGGGGGGGCGGCATTTCACCGGCTGGAAGTCGAAGCTGGCGATGCAACTGGGGCTGCTGCCCAAGGCCTATGGCCAGCATCACTTCTACGACTACCAGCGCATGGTGGACCGGGTGCTGGCCAAGCCGGTGCCGGACTATCCGCTGCTGCGCTGCGTCAGCCCGGGCTTTGACAACAGCGCCCGCCGTCCGCAGGGGGCGACCATCCTGATGAACAACACGCCGCAGGCCTACCAGCGCTGGCTGGAAGCGGCATTGGACTGGACCCGGCAGCACCAGCCGGCGCAGCGCCAGGTGGTGTTCATCAATGCCTGGAATGAATGGGCCGAAGGCAACCACCTGGAGCCGGACCTGCGCGATGGGCATGCCTATTTGCAGGCCACCTTGAACGCTCTGGAGCGGGCTCGCAGCGCCATTGGCTGATCGCGAAGAGGCGCGGCACCGCGCCGGCGGGGGCGACGCCCTCAACGTCCCTCATCGCCCCTCAGCGTCCGTCCGTGTTCCTCAGTGGCTCTCAGCGTCTTTCAGCGCGCCACCCACGGCAGGCAAGCCTGCTGATGACGAGCCACCGAGCCTCGCAGCGCTGACAACACCTCCTCGGTCCGCCGCAGATCGTCCTGCACGGACGCCGCGCCTTCAATCGCTGCTCGCCAGTAGGCATGCAGGGCCGCTTCATCCGCACAGCTGTGCAGCACGCCCTGGTCCCGCAGCAGCCGGTAGACCGGATAGGACGGATAGGTGGTGTTCCAGCCTTCCTGGATGGTCAGCGGCTTGCCCAGCCCCAGCGGTTCCAGCACGTTGTGGTCCACGCCGACATGGGCGACGCTGGCGGCGGCATAGAAGTCGCGCAGCTCACCCACGGTGTCCAGCACCAGGCAGTTGACCGACTCGGGCAGTGCGGCATCGGGGACAGCGGAGCGACGCACCCAGCGCAGGTCCTGCGCCTCCACCTGGGCCAGCAGCGCCTGCATGCGTTCCCGGTTCTCGGGGTGGCGGGGCGCCAGGATCAGCAAGGCCTGCGGATGCTGCTGCCGCAGCCGCTGGAACGCCCCCAGCACCGCCTGCTGTTCGGCCAGCTCGGTCACACAGCCGCCCACGACCGTCGGCCGGCCGGCCTCGATCAGCGCACCCAGCAGGCCTGGGCTGCGCGCCTGCGACACCTGCCAATGCGGACGCTGCATCGCATCGAACTTCATGTTGCCGGTGACCACCAGCCGGTCCTCGGCGGCGCCGCGCCCGGCCAGGATCTGCGCCGTGGCCGCATCCTGGACGCACAGCACATCCAGCGCCCGCAGGAAGTCGGCCTCCAGCAACTGACGCTCGACCTGGTCCAGCCGTGCAGGGGGCGCATAGTGGTAGAGCCAGCCATTGAGCAGCAGGGTGGACGCGCCGCAGCGCCGCGCCTCGCGCAGGAAGGCATAGGAAAAGCGGCAGGGCGCGTCCGACGGCAGGCAGGGAATTTCCGCCAGCGCCAGCACCTGCGGCGGCAGTTGCGCCGCGAGCTTGCGCGCATCCAGGCTGTGGCCGCGCGTCAGGCACACGACGGCGCCGGGCAGTCGCGCGAGGTAAGCCTCCTGATAGTGGGCATGTTCGGTGATCAGCACCGGCCGCAGATCGGGCCGCTGGGCGACCAGCCATTCCAGCATCGGCGCCACGGCATTGAGTTCACCGATGGTGGTGACGTACAGCCACAGGGCAGGCCCCCGCGCCTGGGGATCGGACAAGGCAAACACCCCCTGGGTGTTGTTGCCGCGCCAGTCGCTGAGCCGCTCCAGCATCCGGAAGGCGGTCCAGCGCAGCGCCTCGCCCAGTCCGGCGCTGCGGCGCGCCGGCGTGCGAGGAGGGGACACAGGGGCCAGGTCGGTCAGGGCGTCAGGCATGGCGACTCCGCAAGTGACTCAGCGCACGGCGCACTTCCCCCATCACCGGATGCTGCAGCCAGAGCGCGCAGGCCATCCAGGCGGTGGTGCCGGCCAGGATGCAGACCAACAGGCGCGGCAGTAGCGGCAGGCTCCATTGCGCGCAGGCCAGTTCCGCCAGCGCCAGGCCCGCACAGCAGCCCAGCGCCAGCTTGGCGCTGGCCCAGCTGGGCCCGAAGAGCTCACGCGGCCGGGCTTGCAGCACGGTGGTGAGGTGATGGGTGTAGAGCCCCGTCTGCACCAGATTGCCGATCAGGAACACGGCGGCCACCGCCTTGAGGCTCCAGAACGACGCCACCAGCACGCAGGCCAGGTGCAGCGGTCCATACCAGAGCGCCACGGTGAGCCGCCGCCGGACGTTGCCGGTGGCCGCCAGGGCGTTGGGGGCCAGCACGGTCAGGGCATAGGGCATGGCGGAGATCGCCAGCAAGGTGGCCAGCGGGGCGGCGTCCACCCATTGCGGGCCAAAGAGCAGGGCCAGCACGTCGCGCGACAGCAGCGCCACGCCCCCGAAGAACGGCCAGGCCACGCCGCTGTAGATGGCGGTGCCCTTGGCATAGGGGGCGATCAGGCTGTGTCCGGCGCGATGGTCTGCCGCAAAGGCCGGTGTGGCCACCCGCAGCACGGCGGAGCTGACGGTGGTGGCCAGCAGGTCGATCAGGCCGGTGGCCCGGCTGAACAGACCCAGCGAGGTGAAGCCGAACTGCTTGCCGATGATCAGCTCATGCCCGTTGCGCGAGCCCGATTCCACCAGCCGCGACGCGGTGAACATCGCGCCGAAGCGCAGTTGCCGTCCGGCGCCGCGCAGCCTCGGCCACATCAGCGCTTCGCGCGGTCGCAGCCACACGAGGATCAGCACCTGCATCGCAATGCCGGCCACCGGGCCCCAGGCCAGGCTGAGGGCGCCGTAGCCGTGCCAGGCCAGGCCAATGCTGGTGGCCGCATTGGCCAGGTTGGCACTGACCTGCACCACGCAGACGGTGTGGAAGGCCATCTCCCGGTTCAGCAGCGCAAAGGACGGCGAGGCCAGCGGCAGCATCACGAAGTTCAGGCACAGCACCAGCAGCAGGTCGGCCAGCAGCGGCTCGTGGTAGTAGGCCGCCAGCAGATGCCGGCCGAGGAATATCGTCAGCGCCAGGCCCCAGGCCATCATCAGCGTGATGGTGAAGGCGCTGCGCAGCTTGTCGCGGTCCAGCTCCCGTTCCTGGATCAGGTATTCCGAGACGCCGAAGTCCCGCAGGATGGACGCCAGGTTGGTCACCACGGCGCACAGCGAATAGACCCCCACCTGCGTGGGCGTCAGCAGGCGGGCCAGGATCATCGTGGTGGGCACGGTGATCAGCAGGCTCAGGTAGCGCTCGGCAAAGGACCAGGCCAGGGCGCCGCGGACGGACTTGGCCTGTGTCATGAAGTCGAGGCCTGCGTAGTGGGGGCGGCGGTGGCCGGCGAGGCTGCGGCGGTCGTGGCGGTCGGGGCCGTTGGGCCGGCCGTGCCCGCGTTCGTGCCCACGTCCGTACTCGAATCCGTGGCCGGCTGGCCGGTCGCCCCGGCTTCACCGCGCCGGGCCAGCGCCCGATGCAGCGACTGGACCCAGCCCCAGCGATAACAGGTGCCGTGGTAGACCGGCCGGGCGGTGCTGGTCCAGCGGGTGTGCCACTCCATCACCTTGCCGTAGAACTCGATGCGGCGCACCGGTCCGCCGGCGGCGGCGTCCTTGAACAGGTCCTCGAACTGCTGCTGGCGCATCAGGGTGGAGGGAGAGACGGCCTTGTGGGCTTCGTCGTACGCGGTCTTGAGGATGACGATGCGGTCGCCGGAGAGGATGCACAGATCCATCGCCACCACCTCGTCGTTGAAGCGGTACTGGTACAGACGCGCCCGGCCCAGCCGGCAGAAGTTCTGCAGCATGCTCAGGTAGAACGCATATTGCGGGTGACCGGGCGCGATGGCCGTGCCCTCGTTGCCTTTCCATCCGCTGGCTTCGAGCCGGCCGTAGTGGGCCAGCGCTGGGGCCACGTCCTCGGGGAGGGTGAGGCAATCCAGCCGGGTCTGAATGCCGGAGGTCTCCAGCTTCTTCTGCTGCTTGCGGATGTTCTGGCGCAGGTTCTTGCCGCGGGCCTCCCAGTAGGCGTCGAAGGAGCCTTCGATGTCGACCCACGCGGTGTCGATGTAGTCCTGGCCGCGCCAGTGCGGCGTGTCGGCAGGGCGCGGGTGGAAGAGGCTGTCGATCTGCGTGAGGCCCACGGCCAGCGTCAGGCCGGGCAGGGCGCGGGTCAGCTCGCCCGCCAGCGGTGCCAGCGGAGCGCCCGCTTCACTGAGCCATGCGCCGAGCGGCAGTTGGGAAGGCTGGAAGGTGGTCCACTGACCGCGACGGCCCGGCGTCAGGATCGCCGCCGCCGTCGGGGCCTGGACCGGTCCGCGCAGGGCCACCAGCTCCCGGCCGGTGCCGAAGGCGGACAGCAAGGGCTGCACAAAGGCGCTCTCCAGAAACGGCAGCCCGGCCACGCGGGCCTGCAAGGCATCCCAGGCGGCGGCATGGGCGGCAAATGCGTCGGCGGTGGGCAGGGGGTGAATCGTCCAGGTCATGGGCGGGCTCGCTCAGGGGTGTCAGGCAGCGGCTGGCGCTGCCCTCGAGGGTTCGGGGCCGAGGCGACCGCCTCGTCCAGCACACGGGCCAGCTCGGTCGTGCGGGCGCGGCGGGAACAGCTGCGCACCAGGGCCGCGTCCGGGCGGAGCGGGCTGGGCTGCAGCCAGTCCTCCAGGAATCGGTGCAAGGCGGTGTCGATGGCGGCAGCGTCCTCCAGCGGCGCCTGATGCGGCAAGCCGGCGCGACGCATCAGCTGCGCGGTGTCGCCGGCCGGGTCGGCCAGCGTCAGGATGGGACGGCCGGCGCGCAGGTATTCATAAGCCTTGGCGGGGATCTGGTCGTTGCAGTCCCGCGATTGCAGCAGCAGCAGGCCGTCGGCGCTGAGCATCTCGGACAGCGCGTCCACATAGGGCAGGGCAGGCTGCACCTGCACCAGGTCGGCGACGCCGTGCTGCGCTGCCAACTGGCGGACGAAGTCGTCATGCGCGGTGGCGCGCAGGCGCAGCTGGAAGCTGGCCGGTGACAGCCGGCCTGCGGCGCGGGCCGATGCAATGGCCTGGAACAGGCCGGCCGGACTGCGCCAGTCGGGGTAGACGACGCCGCTATGCAGCAAGACGCGAGGGCCGCTTGGTGCCGCGCTGGGTGCAGTGCCTTGTACGGGGCTTTGGGCCGCGGCGAAGGCCTCTTCGCTGTAGCCGTTCTCGATCACCCGCACACGGTCTGCCGCCTGTGGATACCGCTGCGCATACAGCCGTGCCGCGCCGGGCGTGGTGAAGGTCATGCGACGCGCCCGGCGGAAGACGCGACGCTCCACCGCCTCGAAGCTGCGCCACAGCACCGGGTCGGCGGGATAACCGTCGTGCGCCATCGGGTCGCGGAAGTCCGCCACCCAGGGCAGGCCCGACAAGCGGGCCAGCGTGTCGGCAATGCAGTGGGCGGTGGGAATGGGATAGGTGCTCCAGATCACGTCCGGACGCTCGCGGCGGATCATCGCCAGGCCCGCAGGCACGGCACCCAGCCACCAGCTCGTCCAGCGGTCAGGGCGGGCCAGCACGCCGGGATAGCGTCCTGCCAGGGACAACTGACGCGCCGCATCCAGGCCGAAGGCGCGGCGCACGGTCAGGCCCTGAGGCACCTCGTCCAGCAGATCGGGGGCGGTCTGCTCGTAGGCCCGCGGATGCACCGTCAGCACGCTGGGCGTCCAGCCTTCCTCCGGCAGCTGCTGGGCAAAGCGCAAGGCCCGCTGCACGCCGCTGGTGCCCGCCATCGGCGGGAACTGGAAGCTGATCATCAGCACGCGTTTCATGAGCGGGTCCCTGGCGTCATGGCCCGTAGAGGCGACGCACCTGGGCCACGATGGCATCCAGTTCCTGATCGCTCAGGTCCTGATGGCAGGCCAGTTGCAGCACATGGTGCGACCAGGACACACCCGCATCGCCGTCCAGCGTCGGTACGCCCGGCCAGAGCCGGTCCCAGCGCGACACCGGCACGCCAAGGCGGCGCATCTCCAGATAGCCGGGATCGGGCGTGCGGACCCAGAGCGGGAAGACGTAAGGGGCACTGTCGGCAGGGAGCTGCGGCATCAGCGGGCGGAAGCCCTCGCTGCCGCGCAGGGCCTGCAGCAGGTACTCGTAGTGACGGCGGCGGGCCTGGACGATGCGATGGCGCGGCACCTCTGTCGAGACCCAGGCGCTGGCACGGGTCAGCGCGCGGTGGGACAGAGGCAGGTCGATGAGGGACATGTTGGCGTCGACGGCATCGTCGGCGTCGAAGCCGGCGTTGCTGCTGCCAGTGCCGGCGGTAGTGCTGGTGCTGGTGCCCGCATCCGCTCCGCTGTCGAAGGCATTGCTCTTGGCCCCTTGCGGCCGACGCAGCAGACCGCGCAAGGCAAACACACCGCGGATCAGCCCGTTCAGTCCCGTCAGCCGGTCATGACTGGCGCCCATGTGCAGGATGTCGGCGGCGGCTTTGACTTGCTGAATCAGCGGGACTGGCGTGAGCGAAGGCAACTGCAGTTCAGCTCGGTTCAGCGCCAGGATGCCGCCTTCCGGCGCGGGGAAGAACTTGGTCAGACTGGCGATGGCCACATCGCCCCAGGCGCCCACGGCCCGTGTGCCGCTACGGCCGAACATGGCGTGGGCGCAGTCCTCGATCAGTGCGATGCCGTGACGGTCGCACCAGCTGCGGTTGGCCTCCATCGGCTGCGGCAGCCCGAAGTAGTGCGTGGCCAGCATGGCCTTGGCCTGGTGCGGCGCATGGGCCTCCAGCCAGTCCAGGCGGGGCGCACCGGCTTCATCGATCGGATAGAACACGGCCCGGGCGCCCAGGGTGAGCACCGGCGCAACCATGGTGGGGCAGTGATAGGTGGGCACCAGCACCACGTCGTCCGGCCCGACACCGACACACTCCAGCGCCAGCAGGATGGCTGCACGGCCGCTGGTGGTGAGCTGGTGGCGCGGGTGATCGAGCAGGCTGGGCAGCCGGGCTTCCCGCGCCCCACGGAAGGTCTGCCAGCCCATGACGGGCAGGCGAGGGGCCAGGGGTGAGGCAGAACTGGACATCACACGGTGCGGGTCAGGCCGCAGGGGCCGATGGGGCGGCGGGTGCGTGGGAGGCGCGGGCCGGGGCCGGATGCACGACGGATGCAGGTGCAGCGTCGCTGGGCACAGGTGCGGGCATGTAGGCAGCCCCGGAAGGTGACGCGGCCGACGCAGCCCCGCCAGGCCGCGTGTCTGAAGCAGCGCTCGCAGGCGGCGCTGCTGAAGCGGCGCCAGCGGCAGACGGCGCGGACGCCGCCTCCTCGCCCGGCAACACCAGATCGGACGGCCAGCGGTTCATCGCCTGCAGGCGCTGCCGCAGTGCCGTGTGCTTCATGCCGGCGCCATAGCTGCGGCGGGCTGCGTCCACGGCCATGTCCACGTCATTCAGGTCCAGCGCCACCATGCCCAGGTTGTAGACGGTGAACGCGTTGTCCCCCGCATGCTTGGCGGCTTCCTTCAGTTGCACCTTGGCGTCCGCCACCCGCTTGTTCTCGTTGAGGTAGGTCGCATACAGCAGCCGTGCGATGGCGTCTTCCGGGCGCCACACCAGGGCGCGGCGGAAATAGCAGTCCACGGTGAAGCGGGCGTCGGGCGGCTGCGGCCGGCGGGTCATCTCCCCGTAGCGCATCATGGCCACCAGCGCGCGGTGGTGGTTGGGAAAAGCGCGCAGCGTGTAGTCCAGGTCGGCGCCGATGCTGCCGCGCTTGCACTTGATCAGCGCCTCGCAGGTGTCGATGAAGTGGGCCCCTTCGACCAGTTGCAGGGGCGACATTTCCTTGGTCACCGGGTCGATCTCGGGCAGGTCCTTCCAGTCCCGGTAATCGTGCGGGCCGTAGTTGTTGGCCAGGCTGCCGCAGCCGGCCAGCGTTTGCGCGCTGGCGTGGGCCAGCAGCATCACGCCGGAAACGGCGACGAGCAGTTGGCGCATGGTGCGGGACAGTCCAGACATGCAGGTCTCCATTCAATTCGCGGCCAGTGCCGGCACAGCGCTGGTTGCCGCAGGTGAGGGCAGCGGGTCTCCGTGGCCCCCCCGGGCGACGGACGTGGCAAAGGACAGCGTCCAGGCTTCCACCTGGGCCCGCCAGGCGGCGCTGGCAAAAGTGTGGTCGGCGTCGGGGAGGTCTTCGCGGCGCAGTTGGGGCCGGTCCAGCAACCCTTGCCAGGCGCTGCCGCCGGTGCGGCACAGGTCCAGGAATTCCTTGGCCACCAGATCGTCGCCTGAGAGCATCAGCAGCACCGGGCCTGGGAAACGGCGCAGGCCGTCTGCCATGCGGGCGGTGTAATGCATGGCGCGGGCATCGCCGGAGGCGCCGCGCGCCTGGCCGATCTTGCTCAGCAGCTCCCGCACGGCCGACATCGCCACCCGTCCGCTCAGCAGCTTGCGCCAGAACGAGGCCTGCCGCAGCCGGTCCCAGTAGTAGTGGCGAACCTGGGCCCGGGCCAGGCTCTCTTGCGTGCGCACCCAGGGGTTGGCCAGGCACAGGCCGGCCACGCGCGGGTCGGCGCGGCCTTGCACGTACATCAGCGCCGCGGAGGCTGCATCGCACAGGCCCCAGATCACGAAGCGGCGCAGGGCTGGCCGCTGCTGCTGCCAGTGGTCGAGGGCGGCGGCGATGTCGTCGTCGATCTGTTCAAAGTCCCGGGCCTCGCCGGTGGCATCGCCCATGCCGCGGTAGTCGATGCGCAGGCAGGGAATGCCGCCTGCCGCCAGCGCCCGTCCGAGCAGGGTGAACTGGCGGTGGCAGCCCACGCGGTACTGCGGGCCGCCGACGATGAGCAGCACGCCCAGATCCCCGGCAGCCGGGAGCGTGCCAGCCGGCTCCGACAAATTGCCGGTCGCCGCAGCCATGCCAACGGGCTCCGACAGGATGCCGGGCATAACCTCGCCCTGGCAGGGAATGGTCAGCACATCGTCGCGGTAGTTCATGCGCCGGCTCCTTCCGTGCGCGAGGCTTCATCGGGGCTGCGGGACGTCGAGGACGGCTTGCCAGGAGACTCTGACACTGAACCTGAGCCGGTCACGGCTTGCAGCAACGCTGCAACGCTGGCTTCGATCAATTGCGGCGCAACTTCAATCTCCGACGCCGCCCAGAAAGATGGACCCTGGACCGCCTGTGCCATCACCTCGCAGCCCGCGTCCGTCCAGGCCTTCGCTGCTGACGCGCCAGCGGGCGACAGGACGGGTGCTTCCCGCGCCTGCGTTTCCAGCCAGACGACATCGCCGAAAGGTTGTCGACCGTCCTCGCGCTCCGGCTTCAGTTGCGCCTGCTCCAGCCCCAGCGCCAGCGACGGCGACAGCTGATACCCGGCAATCTCCACCGGCTGGCCTTGATCGAGCTGCGTCCGCAGGGCTTGCATCGCGCCTTTGGCCTGGCCGCCGACCAGATCGGCCGCCACTTTCAGCCGCAGGAACTGCTGGAGCTGCAGCTTGCCGGCCGTCACCGGCTGCCACAGCAGCAGATGCATCGGACGGGCCACCCGTTGCGCCACCGCAGGCGCCAGCAGCGCGCCCGCCCGGACGCCCCACAGCCACAGGGGCAGGTCCGCACGGCCTGCCGCCCGGAGTGCGCGTTGCGTCAACCACTCGGCGCCCAGCACCGCATCGTCCTGCCAGTCGTCCCAACTGGCGTCGCCGAAGTCCCCGCTGCTGTCACCGCAGCCCAGCAGGTCCATCCTCAGCACCTCAAAACCCTCCGCGGCGAATGCCCGGCTGGCCAGGGCCAGCATGCGGCGGGACTTGTTGAGTTCTTCGGCGAAGGGTGGCAGCAGCAATACCTGACCGACCGGCGTGGCAACGCCCTGCGCGGCCTCAAAGACGCACAGGCGCTGGCCGCGTGGGCCGGCATCCAGGAAGAAGCTGCGGCACGCGGCGGTCATGGCCGGTCAGTCGCCGATCAGGCGGACAGCTTGCCGTTCAGGAAATCCGTCAGCGCACCCACCGTGGCGAAGGTGGAACCGTCGATCTCGTCATCGTCCACGACGATGCCGAACTGTTCCTCCAGGGCGGTGATCAGGCTGACGACGGCCATGGAATCGAGCTCCGGCAATGCGCCCAGCAGCGCCGTGTCCGGCGTGAAGGCCTTGGCACGCCCCTCCAGGCTCAGGACGTCGTCCAGGATGTCCAGCAGATGTTCTTGTGTGTTCATGTCGGGCGGAATCTTACCCGTCGGCCCCCGGGCGCACGCCCGCCCAGCGCCCCCCCATCCCAAGGGGAGGCCCCCAGGGAGGTGAAATCTTTCCGGGGGGCTGCATGAGATACTTTTTTCCATGCCCGCCCTCGACAGCCACCTGCTCCCGCACCTCATCCAGTGCAGCGCCGACCGTGACCCGGCCGCCCCCGCTCTGAGGGACGGCGCTCGGCTGCTGAACTATGGCGAACTGGCAGGCCAGGTGCAGGCGCTGGCCCACGGGCTGCTGGCGCTGGGCCTGGGCCGCGCCGAGCGGGTGGGCATCTATCTGGACAAGCGGATGGAGACGGTCGTGGCCAGCTTTGCCGCGCCGGCGGCGGGTGGGGTCTTTGTGCCCATCAATCCCATCCTGAAGGCCGAGCAGGTTGGCTTCATCGTGCGGGATTGCGAGGTGCGGGTGCTAATCACCTCGCGTGACCGCCTGGCCACGCTGCAGCCGGTGCTGGCGCAGTGCCCGTCGCTGCGTCATGTGGTGCTGGTGGATTCGCCGGTGAGTGCGGCGACCCCCACAGCAGCACTCGGGGCTGCGGGTGTGCCTTCGGCGTTGGCGACGGGGGCAGCCCTTGGTGCGGTCCCTGGTGCGCTGGCAGGTGGCGGAACAGACTCCAGCTGGGTCCGGTATGCCGATCTTCTGGACGCTCCGCCCCGTCCCGGCCACCGCGTGATCGACACCGACATGGTGTCCATCCTCTACACCTCCGGCTCCACCGGCCGGCCCAAGGGCGTGGTGCTGTCCCACCGCAACATGGTGGCGGGCGCCAAGAGCGTGGCCAGCTACCTGGGCAACCATGCGCAGGACCGGCTGCTGGCCGCGCTGCCGCTGTCCTTCGACGCCGGCTTCAGCCAGCTGACAACGGCCTTCCACAGCGGGGCCTCGGTCACGCTGCTGAACTACCTGATGCCGCGGGACGTGCTCAAGGCCCTGGAGCGAGACCGCATCACCGGCCTGACTGCCGTGCCGCCGCTCTACATCCAGCTCACCCAGCTCGAATGGCCCCAGGCCATCGATGAACACCTGCGCTACTTCGCCAACACGGGCGGACGGATGCCGCGCGAGACGCTGGGCCTGCTGCGCCAGCGTGTGCCGTCGGCGAAGCCGTTCCTGATGTACGGCCTGACCGAGGCCTTCCGCTCGACCTACCTGCCGCCGGACGAGGTGGACCGCCGGCCGGACTCCATTGGCAAGGCCATTCCCAATGCCGAGATCCTGGTGCTGCGGGAAGACGGCACGCCCTGTGCGCCGGATGAGCCGGGCGAGCTGGTCCACCGGGGTGCGCTGGTGGGCATGGGCTACTGGAACGATGCCGAGAAAACCGCCGAGCGCTACAAGCTGCTGCCGACGGGCACCGCCGGCCGCGAAGCAGGCCTTCAGCTGCCGGAATATGCGGTGTTCTCCGGCGACACGGTGCGCATGGATGCCGAAGGCTTCCTCTATTTCATCGGCCGCCGTGACGAGATGATCAAGACCTCGGGCTACCGGGTGAGCCCGACCGAGGTGGAGGAAATCCTCTACGCGACGCAACTGCTGGGCGAGTGCGCGGCCTTTGGTGTGGCTCATCCGACCCTCGGGCAGGCCATCCAGGTCATTGCCACGCCCCCGGCGGGGAGTGACACGCTGGACACCCAGGCCCTGCTGACCGCCTGCCGCGCCCGCATGCCGGCCTACATGATCCCGGCGGGCGTCCAGGTGCGCAGCGGGCCGCTCCCCCGCAACCCCAACGGCAAGATCGATCGCAAGCTGCTCAGCACCGAGTGGATCGCGGCACAGGAATCCGATGCAAAGTCCTGAGAAAGAAGCGGGCCGACAGCCGCCGCAGCATGCACCGCTGGTGCAGTTTCCGGTGGTGGATGGGCAGTTGCAGATCGGCGGTCAGCCGCTGACGCGCCTGGCGGACCGCATTGGCCGCACACCGTTCTACGCCTATGGCCGCGAGCAGTTGACCGCGCGGGTGCAGTCGCTGCGCAGTGCGCTGCCAGCGGGCATCGAGCTGCATTTCGCGATGAAGGCCAATCCGATGCCAGCCGTGGTGGCCCACATGGCCCGGCTGGTGGATGGCATCGACGTGGCTTCCGGCGGTGAGCTGCAGGTGGCGCTGGATGCCGGTGCCGACCCGCGGGAGATCAGCTTCGCCGGGCCGGGCAAGACCGAGCTTGAACTGCGCCAGGCGCTGGCGGCCGGCATCCTGGTCAACATCGAATCCTTCCGCGAAGTGACGCTGCTGGCGCGACTGAGCGCGGAGACGGGCTATGCGGCGCGTGTGGCGGTGCGCGTGAATCCGGACTTCGAGCTGAAGTCCTCCGGCATGAAGATGGGCGGTGGCCCCAAGCAGTTCGGCGTGGATGCGGAGCAGGTGCCGGCGCTGCTGCAGCAGATCGGGCAGGCGGGCCTGGGCTTCGAGGGCTTCCATCTTTTTGCCGGCTCCCAGAACCTCAAACCCGAGGCCATCATCGAGGCCCAGCAAAAGAGCTTTGAGCTGGCCCTGCGGCTGGCGGAATCCGCCCCGGCGCCGGTGCGCACGCTCAACCTGGGGGGCGGTTTCGGTATTCCGTATTTCCCCGGCGAGCAGCGGCTGGATCTGGCGCCCATCGGCCAGAACCTGGCGACGCTGCAAACGCGTGCGGCGCAGGAAATGGGCGGCACGCGACTGGTGATCGAGCTGGGCCGGTACCTGGTGGGCGAGGCCGGGGTGTATGTCTGCCGCGTGCTGGACCGCAAGGTGTCCCGCGGACAGGTCTATCTGGTGACCGACGGCGGCCTGCATCACCATCTGGCGGCGTCGGGCAACTTCGGCCAGGTCATCCGCAAGAACTATCCGGTGGCCATCGGCAACCGCATGGACGGGGAGCTGGAGCCCGGGGTGTCGGTGGTGGGGCCGCTGTGCACGCCGCTGGACCTGCTGGGCGAGCGCATGGCGCTGCCGCATGCGGAGCCGGGGGATCTGGTGGTGGTGTTCCAGTCCGGCGCTTATGGCGTCAGCGCGAGTCCGCAGCAGTTCTTGAGCCACCCGCCGGCTGCCGAGGTGCTGGTGTGAGGCTGACGCAGCCATGAGCGGCTCCGCACGGCGGCTGGCTCAGCTGGATGCGCTGCGGGGGCTGGCCGCGCTGCTGGTGGTGGGCTTTCACTACACCACGCGCTATCAGGACCTGTATGGTCACACCAGTGCACCGCTGCTGTCGCTGCCCTGGGGGCATTACGGCGTCAACCTGTTCTTCATGATCAGCGGCTTCGTCATCTTCATGACGCTGGAGCGCACCCGGCGGCCGATGGATTTCGTGGTGTCGCGTTTCAGCCGGTTGTATCCGGCGTATTGGGGCGCGCTGCTGCTGACCTTTGCACTGACGCATCTGCTGGGCCTGCCCGGCAAGGAAGTCGGATGGCCGACGCTGCTGGCCAATGTGACGATGCTGCAGGAGCTGGCCGGCGTGGCCCATGTCGACGGGGTGTATTGGACGCTCACCGTGGAGCTGCTGTTTTACGCCTGGGCGCTGCTGAGCTGGCTGCAGGGCGGCGGGAAGCGGTTGTGTCAGGTGCTGTGGGTCTTCCTCGCCATCCGGGCCGTGTACGTGCTGGCCGCGCAGTGGGGCGGGGTGGACCTGCCGTGGGTGCTGCAGCGATGGATGCTGCTGCCCTACATCGCCTGGTTTGCGCTGGGGGTTGCGGTCTATCGAGGCTCTTTGACCAGCCGTGCCGCGTCGATGGACCCGGGTGAGGCGCGATCCTCCGGCACGGCGGGCGCCTGGCGGATGGCTGCAGCGGCTGTCCTGGTCATCGGTCTGGGGCAGGGGCCCTGGGTCGCACTGCTCGCCTGCGGCTGCCTCGTCCTGCTCTACGGAGCGGCCCTTGGGCGCTGGACCTGGCTGGAGCATCGCCTGTGGCTGTGGCTGGGCAGCATCTCCTACACGATGTATCTGCTGCACGAGAACATCGGCTGGGCGCTGCTGCGTCGGCTGGAAGGCATGGGGCTGCCGGCCACGCTGGCGATTGTGCTGGTGCTGGCGGTGTCGCTGGGTCTGGCGCATGCCCTCACGCATGCGGTGGAGCAACCGGCCATGCGCTGGATCCGCCGGCGGTATCAACAGCGTCAGCTGCGGGAGGCCGCGGCATGAAGGACGGTCTGATGGCTGTCTGCGCGCCCGGTGGTTGAGCGACCCATGCGATCACGCCAATGGGGCTGGGCCGTCCTGAGCGGCACTGTGCTGATGACCGCTGCCGCCGCCGGACTCAAACTCTGGGCGGACGAGCGGCGGGCGGATCAGTCGCTGGAAGCCCGGGTGAAAGCGATCCGGCCCGTTCCCACCGGAAGCGCCAGTTGCGACGCCTGGTTGGCGGGCCGCATGCCCCTGGTGCTGGTGGCCATGGGCCAATCCAACGCCGGCAACCACGGAGATCCGCCCGCGTCCACGGCACCCCGTCCGCCCATCCCGGTGCTGCATCAGGGCCGGTGTGTGATGGTGCAGGACCCGCTGCCCGGGGCCACCGGCTCGGGCGCGAGCCTGTGGTCGTCGGTGCATCAACAGTTGGGTGGACAGTGGGCAGGGCGTCCGGTCGTCTGGATGGTGATGGCGGTCGAGTCCACCTCGCTGCAGGACTGGATCGAGGACGGCAGTCCGCTGCGGCAGGCATGGGAGCGCGAGATCGATGCCACGGTAGCCACCGGCTGGCCGATTGCGGGAGTGCTGTGGCAGCAGGGCGAGGCCGATGCCCTGAGCGGCACCAGCACCGAGGACTACATGCGCGGCATGCGGCGCCTGCGGGCGCTGACCGAGGCGCGAGGGCTGCCGGGGCCGTGGTGGCTGGCGCGATCGACCTATTGCCCGCGTGCCGACGAGCGCCTGCGCCAGGACGTGCGGGCGGCCGTCGCGGACCTGGTCGATGAGCCGGGGAACGGTTTCCGGGCGGGGCCCGACACCGACAGCTTGACCGGCGCCATGAGAAACGGCTGCCACTTCAGCGCCGAGGGCGTGAAAGCAGCAGCCGTGTTGTGGCGCCAGGCGTTGGCGATGAAGCCGCCGCAGTAATGCGAGCGGCTCCCAGGCATCAACCCTCGATCTTGATGCTCAGCGCCGTGCCGCTGTAGCTCACGCTGATCTTGGTGAAGCCGTCCACGGTCACCGTGCTGTAGCGACCGGCCAGCGAGGCGCCGCTGAGCACCTGTACCGTGTCACCCGCCTTGACGACGGTGCCCTTGGCAAACTTCACATTCAGCGTGGCACCGTCTTCGACGTTCACCGCGCCCGCAGCGACCAGGCGGCCCGCGCCGCTGCCGCCCAGCACCACCTGCAGCGTGGAGCCGGCGCGCTGGCTGAACTTGCCACCCACGGCCACTTGCGGTGCTGCGGCATTGCTGACCAGCGTGCCGCCGGCCAGATAGACGTCGCCCTTGCCCAGGGCCGAGCTGCTGTCGGCGGAGATCACACCGGCCTTGAGCACCAGGCCACCGCTGAAGGTGTTGGCGCCGCTCAGGTGCAGCGTGCCGCTGCCGGACTTGGTCAGCTTACCGGCGCCGCCGATGTCATTGCGCCAGCTGTCTTCGGCGTAGAAGCCGCCCAGGGTGCCGTCCATCGTCAGGTCCACGTCGCCGTTGAAGGCGCCGTAGCCGTCGGCCGCCGCCACGTAGTTCAGGCGGCCCCAACCTTCGGCGTCGTCCATCACCAGCCAGCCGGAGGGCAGGGCGGTGGTCTTGAGCACCACGCGGCGCTGGTCGGCGCTCAGGTAGGGCAGGCGGGTTTCGAGCAGCACTTCAGCGCCCTTGGGGACAACCGCGGCCTTGGTCTTGTCGCCGGTCTGCGGCAGGCCGAAGGTCATGCGGCGCTGGGCGTTGGTGCGCAGCGAGACCCAGTCGTTGAAGCGGTCGTCGGCGGCGGCGGCCGAGTGGGCGTAGGTCTGCAGCGCGGCGAAGGAGCTCGCGCCCGCAGCCGATTGCATCGCGGCTTGCGCCTGCTGATAGGCGGTGGTCTTGATGGCGACGTTCGACCCGTTGGCGATGGCGGCAGCGGCCGAGGCCTGGCCCAGGATGCGTCCACCGATCACGTCCATCGGCGAATGCATGCCGGCCAGGATGCGGTTTTCGCCGAGCTCCAGCGAGCGGGCCATCATTTCCTGGAAGCGCTGCGGCACCAGATAGGCCATGGCCAGCGCCTTGCGCACGCCTTCAGCCGTGTGGCCGCTGATGTAGCCGCCGTCGGTGGTGGGCGTGCTGCTCTTGGCCGGGACCAGTTGCGGCACGACGATGACGTTGCTGCTCCAGCGCCACGGACGCGCGTACTTGTAGAAGCGCTTGGCGGGTTCGGTGGAGGCGTTGTCGCCGACGTTGTTGATGAAGTCCACGGCCAGGCCGAGGGTCTTGTTGCCTGCGGCCGTGCTCACGCCGACATCGGCGCCGGTGTCGTTGTAGAGCACCGTGGTGGCGTCGGCCGGCATGCTGGTGATGCTGGTGGTCTGGCCCGCGGCGGTGCGCCAGGCGCTGGTCAGCGGGCCCATGCCGTCGCTGATGCTGTAGCCCTTGCCGCGGCGGTCGTCGAGGTAGGCGGCCAGGGCTTGTGCGTCCGTGCGGGCGGCGGTGGCGGTGACCACGTACTGGATGTTGGCGCTGTGCGCGGCGGTGTCGAGCACCTTGCCGTCGGTGGCGTCACCCGGGATGCCGGACCAGGTGGAGGCGGTCACGGCCGGGAAGCTGCCGTTGGCGGCGGCGGTGACACCGGCGTCCACGATCTGCGTGCTGGGCTGCCAGACGCTGAGGAAGCCGGAGACGGCGCGCACGCCGGCGTTGGTCTGCAGCGTGGCGTAGCGGGCATCGCCGCGCTGGTTGGTGGCAGCGTTGTCGACGAAGGGCGGGACGGCGGTGGCGTCCTGTACCGGCGCGGTGTCGGTGGTGCCCAGGCCGGTGGGAGCTGCGGGCAGGGTAGCGACGCTGGTATCGTCGCCGCCATCACCGCCGCAGCCGGTCATCAGGAAGCCGGTCAGCAGGGCCAGGGCGACTGGGCGCAGGGGGAAGCGGTGCAGGGGCGTGCCGGGGGACACAAGGGCGGCGGGGAGGAGCGAAGCGCGCATGGGGTGGACCGGGAGACCGGGGAGGGTGGTGAAAAACCGCCGGACTCTAGGGAGGCAACATGTCGGCTGCGTGAAAAGTCAGATTTGTTGGTAAATCGATTAATTCGGGGTGGGAGGGGTGTACGACATGGAACTGATGGAAGCCCGTCGGCCGGCGAGCGGACATGCGGACCGGATCCTGAAGGTCAATCACGCGGGGGAGCATGGCGCCGTGAACATCTATGCGGGGCAGCGCTTGGTGGCTCGATTCACGGCGCGGAGGATGCTCGGCGAATTGGCGGAGTTTCACGCGCATGAGCGGAAGCATCGAGGCATCTTCCAGGCGGAGCTTGAGCGGCGAGGGGTGCGGCGTTGTCGCAGCTATCTGCTGTGTGGGGTCGGGGGGTATGCGCTGGGCGTTATTACTGCGCTTCTGGGCAGTCGCGCCATTGCCGCGACGACGGTGGCCGTTGAGCAGGTGGTGCTCCGGCATCTGGAGCAGCAACTGGAGGAACTGGGCGGCAGCGATCCTGCGGCTTGCGATGCGATCCGGTCAATCGTTGAGGAGGAGCGACTGCACCATGATCGGTCTGTGGGGCATCTTCAAGGGCGGGAGATGGGGATGGGGTTGCGTGTGCTGGCTTTGGGGGTGGAGGGGTGTACTGAAGGGGTGATTGCGCTGGGAATGCGGTTGTAGGGCGGGACCGTTTTTGGGAGTAGCTGAGTTGAGCGGGTTGTTAACCCGTGCGGATGCTGTGTACAAATAAAACTTGTTTGTCAAAAATGCCTTTCGATAGCACGCTGAATAAAGTATTGAAGTGGGGGGTGGCATTTGGCCACTCGCCGGAAGCAATCTCATTTTTCGTGCTTGGGGTTGCATTTGGTGCCCTCGGACTCGTTGCCTTCAGAGTGCGGACCCAAGGGGTTGGCCCAAAGCGTATTGCATCGGTGTTCGCAAGCATTTTCTTCGGTGTACTGGCAGTCGCTTGCATCGCGGGTGCCTGTCAAAACATAAAGGTTCAGGCATTCATGGATATCGTGAGGTCCAAACGAGATAGCAGCTAGCAAGATTTGCTAGCTTGCGGGCCCTTTCACGAACTGCGCTGGTGAGTTACCAAAGCGCATTGCGCATCAATAAGTTTCAGCGATCAAAATGATGGAAAATAAAATTAAATGGCGAGATTTTGAGCAGAAATTTAGCGAAAAAGACATCATTGATATCGAAAAGAGACTGGATTTCCTACGGGATGCAGTGCATGACGCTTTGCTGAACTTCAACTCAGAAGATGTGGCTAGCGACTTGGACTTGAACCTAGGTATCTATTTAAATTACTTCGCTATCTCAGGTAATCAAGAATTGAGCGCATGGCAAATCCACGATGCATGGTTTTACTACCATGCAGATGGAAATGGATTGTCGTCGGATATAGCGGCTGCGCTTAAGGAAATCTTATTCAAGGATGCAGAGAACGTTCAATCGCTATTGAATGAGATGCGCGAATGTCTTGATCTGAAAGGGCTTGTCTGTAGCGAAGCCGATGTGGTGATTTGGCTATCTTCCCTTGATCATCTGGCTGTTTCCGCGTTGCAGTTGTTGAGCCTGAATAGGATGAAAAATGTCCTGCGTCATTTGTAGAGATTGACGGAATTTATTGCGCGCATCATTTGCAATGGTCCCAGTTTTTTCGAATTAACCCAGCTGCTAAAAGTCCACGTGTCCCAGGTCAGTCGCAATACCATTCAATGGATTAGAGACTCATTTCCAGCTATTCCTTGCGGTAGACATTTCTGGCAAGTTGTGACTTGGAATTTTATGAGAGGCCTGAAAAGTAGCCAAGAATTGAAGCAGCAGAAATATTGTGCTCCAGATTCTTCAAAAACCAAGATTCGTCAAATTGTTCTACTGATGTTTCTTGCGGCATTTTCTTCGATCGCATGTGCTGCGACCTATAAAGATTTCAGGGAGATCGAGAGGCAACTGAATAGGTCTAGCGTCGAAGCCGCTAATAGGTTTTTGACAGACCACTGGGAAACCAAAATGGCTGCTCTTCTCAGGGAAGTCGAAGCATGCAATCTTAGAGCCATCAGATTGAGTGTCCGATTGCTGGACACAACCAACTTGGAAGCGTTGGCTGCACACCGCTATTCGCTGGAAATTGCGATGGGAGAATGTCCGAGCAAGGTTCTGCCTGCTGTGCCCATCTCCCACATCAGTGAGGTCTGTGCTGTCGATGCATACTTGGAAAAGTTTCCAGAGGTTGAGCCGCGTCAGACGATCGATCAACGGATCTCAATCCTCCAAAAAATTCCAACCCTGGCTTCCGTGCCAAAGATTCACGCTTGTATTGCGGCATATCAGCGAGAACGAGAAAGATATTCAATGGGCGGTAAATAGTGGGCTCGGCGGTATTTCCGTGACGCACATGGAATCAAAGATCGCCTGGGGACATGACGTCATGAATTTGGCTGATGTGCCGTGTCAGCACCTCGAAATTGAGCGGGGCAAATGAAAAATTTCAGTTACTCAGATATCCATGACGCTTTAATTCATGGAATATCTTTCAAGGTGGAGGACTGGGTCTCTGAGCTGCACCTTGACATTGACGTTCCTATTTCAACTATAGAGTCCGCGCATAGATGCAGGTTCTTGGTCGCCAAAGCTAATCTGCGATTTGAAAACGTCACTGATTTGGTCGTTCATGTCGATTGGGGTGGTAGCGGCTATAGCCAAGCAGTCTCAGGGCCATTTGTCGTAGAGATATCTAGAGAGCCTGTTGAATCCATGATCCGTACGCCGCAGTACTACAAATGGATGCTCCGAATGGCAGATCAAAAATCTTTCATTTCACTGGGTGCGAGTCAGGCAAATTTAGTGGTTGGAGAGCCGGTTGAGGTTGACAGGCAGTATTTGTTTGCGAACGAGCGGATATGACGAAATCGACCTTGCGATATCTTCGCAACCCTCAAAGGTGTTCGCAAATGAAGGCCAATGATCTTTTTGATTGTATATCCGCACGATCATCGATTACTAAAGCAGAAGCTGAGACCTGGCTATCAAGTCCGGATTTGAGGCTGCGTGCAGTCGCAGTGGGTTGCTTCGAAAAGGTCCGTAATTTCTCCAAGATTCAACCGCCTCTGACTCAAAGAGAATGGGAAAGTTATTATCTCAATTATCTGTTTGAATGTGTGGATGCTAAGATCTCCGGAGATGATTGGATTCATAGTGCTTACGAAGCCTGTTGGGATCTCGCTTCGTTGTTCAATCTATATGTCTGCGAAAATAGGAGTGCAGTCACGCTGAAAGATATAGCGGATCGTTTCGGCCGCCTCTTGATTTCGGATGACAGTAAGAAGACCATTGTCATCAATGGGTTCCTCGAACACATAGATAGAGCTGCAAGGAGAAGAGTTATGAAAGACTGGCACTCAGACCCTAGTCTTCGTGCAGCCTACATTGCTGTAGAGAGCTGGCTTTATTGAGAGTTTGCTGTCAGCTGCACTTAGTAATGCCGGTGCAACGCGCTGAACAATGTAGCCGGGCCTCGGAGATAGCGGTGAGGCTGCCTATGGCAGCAGCAAATAGGTATTTGAAATGAAGCGAATTTTCCTAGCCTTTTGGTTGTGGTTCCATGCACTTTCAGCAATGGCAGCGAAGTCTCCTTGCGATGACGTTGATAGGTCGCTGAGTGCTGTTGATGCCCGGCGACTTAGTCTTTCCGTTTCAACGCAATTGGCGATGGACGGTTCGGACGTCCAAGAGTCTTTTCAATTCAGAGGGTGGTGGATCTTGTACACTGAAACTCATCAGTCAGATGAGGTCTATTTGTTCTACAAGAATGACCCGTCCGCTTCGAGGTATGTTGGTTTGTGGAGCGGTATTGCCCGTCCAGAGGAAACGCTTCAAATCGAAAAATGGACGAAAAAAAATGTTATTGGTATCCCAAGCGTGTTGGCTAAATGCTTTGCATGGCATATGACAAAACACAAGAATTCGTAATACGCTTTGTACTGGAAAATGTAGGTTGTTCATGTGAGCGGCCACAATGAAGGCACAGCTCGAAGTAGGTTTCGCAAAAGATGCTGGTAAGCCAGAAGCTTGAATGAGACCTGCCCATGATTCAAATTAAAGAGAGAAGATGAGCGAGTTCCTTGGTGGTTATGGATTCCTTTTGCTGGTTTTGATCATTGTGATTGCAGGTGGTGCGCTGACCTTGTATTCGCTTCGAGCTAGCAAGCAGGGAGAGGCTCCATCCTTGCTGGATGTCCTCTTGGTGTGGCCCTTGATCTTTCGCATCGAAAGAATCAGTTCAAAGAAGACGTCTGGACGTTTCGTGATTGGTGGGATCGCAATCGCGTTGCTCCTGATCTTCATTGGTGGACCGATCAATAAGCGTTAAAGCGATCCAGGCGCTTGGTCCTTCAATTCGACCGGTTTGAGCTGTGAGTTAAGAGCTTGTTTGATGCTGACCTTTTGTTTGGCCAGAAAGTCAGTTGGCTTAGTAGTTCCCTTGGGCTAGGTGAAAGTTAAACTTTCATTTTATCCGTTAATGTCAATTAATAATTTTCGGATCACGCTTTGCGCTTCCTCCCTTTCGCACGACGTCGAGGAGTTGGCAATTCGAGTGTCAATGTCCCCCTCGAAAACCGCGCCTGCGATACCCAGCCGGGATGATCACAGGGTATTTTGGGAGTTCGAAAAATATCATGGGGAGCAGTTTGATGAAGCGCTTGCCAGAGCCTCAGGCTGGGCTTGCCTACATGCCAAAGCCTTGCTTTATATCCAAGATATAAATCTAAGCCTTTGGTGTGAGTTGCACTCAAATTCGGAGTTTGCTGGTTTTTCACTGCAAGGTGCGCACATGGAACAGTTAGGGCAATCTGAAATTGAGTTGGTCATAAGCGTTTATGCTGAGCGCTGCAAAGAAAATCAATGAATGGTTGAGTACTAGAAAATCGTCGATCCCCGCATGAGTATGCGCAGTGGCGACTGAATGCCGATCTGAGCCTTTTCTCGGTGATCGTCGCGATAGCGCTCTCGATCAATCACCCGACGTTGCATGTTCCACTTGAGGTGCGCTTCGCGAGCTGCGGCATTGGTGCAGCAGGCGCCCTCTTCGTGATGACTTGGCAGAACCGCAGAGCTGCGACCCACGGGTAGAAGAGGCTCAAGCTCGCGTGCGCTCAAGGTCAAGTCTCGCCAATCGCCTGAAAACCGTTGGGACTTGGGGATATTATCTGGCAGCGGCAAATTGAGTACGGATGCGGTTAACGAGCTTTGAAAATGGATAGCCTGTTCTTCTGGATGATAGTGATTGGGGTAGTAGAGGGAGTGATTCAGTATTTTTGGATTGCCCCTTATTTCAAGGTTGGGATCCCAATTCTGATGGTTCGAGTTCCTGAAAATTTAGGTGGATCAAAAGATGGCATTGAGCTGCTTAAATTTTTCTCAAACAACGGGGGTGATATTCTTGTGCGGCAAAAGAAATATGGAGCTGCGCGGTTTGCATATTTTCACGGCGTGCTGAAATGCCCCGATATTGGGCGCGGTTTGTCGAAGAAATGTGTCTTGTTTGCGAATTGGAATATTCCGCTGTTCGGTATGTTCTTCGCGTCCGTGCTTTTTAGGGATAGTGCTGTTGCTTCAGCTTTGGGTACGGCCTTCGCCATCGTGCTTTGCGTTTATTTTGCCAACTCCAATAGGGATCAAATTCTGAGGGAATGTGTAAACGCGGTTCGCGAAGTCGGATGCCGGTCATGAACCTGAAACTCCAAGGCGGGCGATGGCCGGACGACCATGGCCCTGGTCATCGACTGCCACAGCGGTGAAATGCTGGGACGGTAGGAGTCGCGCAGCGGCATGTCGAAGACTGTGAAGTCGGCTCTGGAGCAGGCGTTGAAAAATGGCAAATGAAATCGAACAGGCGTTTCCATTCGTGGATATGCCGTCGTTTGCGGAAATCCCAAATCATGACCAGGGATGTCATGAGTGCTCGCAGCTAGCAGAGGATGTTGACGCTATCAGAGGCCGGCCAATTGGCGGGGAAGAGATTCGTCAACTCCACCAAGAACTGTCTCATCTTTCTGCCAAGTCATGGCAATGGCTGCTTCCTCACTATTTGAGATACTGCGCGACACCTGAGGCAGAGTACAACAAATTTGAAACCGAGTTTTTGTTATACAGTCTGTCGCCACTGGAGCGTTTTGAGGGTGATGCCAATAATCGTCTAAAGTTCATTACGGATAGTCAGATTCAAACCCTACTGAATCTATTGCGATGTTTTTCGACAGACGAGTACTGGGGTAAGTATTGCTCTGCTGAATTGCAGCGAGGAATTTCATTTTTGAAAAAGGTTCTTGTCGGACGGCGCGTGCCGCGTTCCGAGTAGGCGTCGATTGCTGGCAACATCCGAACCCCGCGTCACGCCTCAGGGAAAGGCCTCCAACTGCGGCGGATGGGTGCCTGGGCGGAGCTACGTTCAAAGTGACCCCATCTGGCCAGACGGCGGCATCAACACGTATTCCTACGTGGAGCACCCACCGACGAAGTTCACTGAACGCCAGTGGGCTAATCAAGTGGTCGGGGAGGGATGTGGCACCAGCTAGCTGCTCGCAGGTTGGTTTGCTCATGACGTGTTCGCGTGAGTGTCGCCACAATGGTGTGAACAACTCGCCCCACACATTGCGTGGGCAAACGCGATTCTTGAAAGGGGATAGGTATCCGACGACAGTTCAGTGCTGGAGCCGTACGCCAGCATTGGCGAGGCGACGGCCGCCACGCAGGCGCTGGAGCAGACCTTCGGGTATGACGAGCTGGGGCGACTGACCACCATCAGCACGCCTGCTCAGAGCTGGACCATTGGCTATGACGCCAATGGCAACCGCACGCAGGTGACGCTCAACGGCACCAGCCGCGCGTACACCACGTCCGCCACCAGCAACCGGCTGGAGCAGATCAGCAACCCGGTGCGCAGCATGAGCTATGACGCGGCGGGCAACACGCTGACGGACACGGCGATGTACAGCAGCGCGGTGTACAGCACGGACAACCGGCTCACCGCCATCACCAAGGCGGGGCAGACGACGAGCTACAGCTACGACGCCGGCGGGCAGCGGGTGAGCAAGTCCAATGCGGCCGCGCCTGCACAGGCAAGGCTGTTTGTGTATGGCTCCAGTCCTGAACTGCTGGAGGAGTACGCTCAGGACGGTTCCGCCATTCAGGAAGTGGTGTGGCTCGACGGACAGCCGCTGATCGTGCTGGGTAAGGCCAACAGCAACGAGGTGTTCTTCAGCTACTCAGACCACCTGGGGGCGCCTAGGATCCTGGTGGACAGGTCAGGGGCGGAGCACTGGCGGTGGATCGCAGAGCCGTTTGGGTCCACGGCGGCAGAACCTGCGCCGTCCGGCTTGGCGGCAGTGGCATTCCCCTTGCGCTTTCCAGGCCAGTACTTTGACGGAGAGACCGGCCTCAACTACAACTACTTCCGCGATTACGATTCGACAAGTGGAAGATACGTCCAAAGTGATCCCATTGGGTCGGAAGGCGGTATCAACCCCTACTCATACGTTGGGGGGAACCCGTTTAGCTACATCGATCCGACCGGTGAGGTCGGTATTCCCGGAGCGATCTATGGCGGGATTGCTGGCGGAATCGGCGGGTACATTTCCGGTGGATGGAAAGGGGCAATCTATGGTGCAGGCGCGGGAGCGCTCGTGGGTGCGGTGAATCCTTGGGCATCTCACTGGGCTGGTGGTGCTGCTGGCGCGGCTGCCGCGAGCTTGCTCGGCCAAGGCGCAGGTAACTATGCGACGGGAAAGAGCTTGAGTGATCGGGAGCCAATCTGTGAGTAGGTCGCCAGCATTGACGTTGGGGGCGGCCGCCGAAGGCGCTGTAGTCGGCAGTGGGGAACTTGCCGGCACTGGCCGGTGCAGTTGCAGTCGATAAATAACCAAGGACCTGCACATGATCTGGCTCCAGCTATTGGCCTACTTTGCGGCTTGGACCATTGCCCTGATGGCGGTCCTGGAAGTCTTCGCTTGGCTTCTGCGCCGGGTGGCTCGCCTGCCTCGCCCGCTTCCACTGGTCCTGGGGCTTTTGCTGTATGGCGTTGTTGCGTGTACGTTTGCTTTACCCCTCTTCGGGCTCGAACTCGTTCAAGGGCCGCGCGCGGCTTCCAGCGAGGAAATGCGGTCGGTGGCGCTGATGGGGTATCTGGTGTGTCTGTTGCTTGCGGTTTTGTTCTTCAGGCGCAGGCACCTTGTGGCTTTGAGGGCCCTCGGTTACTTCCAGTCAAGGTTGCGCCACTGATGTGAAGCCAGGTATGTTGGGCTGAGCTTGCGAAGCTGACCCTGTCAGGATTTTTGTGTGCGAGGCATAGCCTGACCACCAAGAGCATCTATGCCAAGCAAGAAGAAGCCGGCTGGGGCCGGTATGACGGCGCTGCCGTCCATCCCCAAGAAACTCATTGAGCAACTGACTTGCGGCGCTACGCCGATGACGGCCGAGCGGATCAATGCTGCGACCATGGCGTTGAAGAAGGCGTTGATCGAGCGCGCGATGGGTGCCGAGTTGTCGCACCACCTGGGCTATCCGCCCGGCACGGCCAAGCCTAAGAAGCTACCAGTAAGCGCAACGGCAAGTCTGCCGAGACGGTGCTGAAGGAGGACGGACCGCTGCGCATTGAAGTGCCACGGGACCGCGCCGGTTCCTTTGAACCGATCCAGATGCCCAAGCATGAGCGCCGCTTCACAGGGTTTTACGACAAGAAGGTGGCCATGTACGCCCGCGGCCAACGCGCGATCAACCCGCCAGCCCATCCCAAGACCAGCGCGGCATCACCAAGTCCCCCGGCACGTCTGCCTTGCTTGCGGGATATGCCACGATCGTGTTCGTGGTCGTCCACACGAAGTAGTCGTGCAGCACGCGCCGCAATTCCATATCCGCAAGGCCAATGTCGTCCATGGCCTGATCGAAACAGGCGATCGCCCGCTGATCCATTTCTTCATGCACGCCATTACCGCTGTGCATCTTCACGACTGAGGACTCCGTCCCCAGCCGGCCACTGTAAAGCGCAGGCCCGCCCCATGCTTCGCACCAATAGGCGGCCAACCGCTCAGTGTGACGAGGATGAAACCCATGACTGAAGGCGTGAGACACCACCTCGTCCGCCAGCGCCCTTGCGTGCCATGCCTGAGCCAGGCGCAGAACGCCGTCCTCGCCACCGAGGGCCGCAAACAAAGTGGGCTGGGTCATGGTCGGTATCCAATGAAGAGGCTGGCGATGAGCGCGCCTATGCAAACAGCAACCGATCCTTGATCTTGATCGGATCGTGATAGTCATCAAACCACCACGGCTTCTCATGCCGGGTCCGGGGCGGCGTCTGCAGCACCAGTTCTCTCTGCGCCGTGGCCGCATCGTCCTGCGCAATACGGAAGCGGTAGTGGTCGAACAGCCGAAGCGCCTCCACCATGTAGGCGGTCGCCACGCGCCGATCCTTGATCATCAGCAGGTTCTCCCCATTCTGCAAATCCGCCGGCCCGGAGAAGTTGTACGAGCCCAAATACACCCGTGCCGTCGGCTTGTCGAAGTCGATGACCACAAACTTGTGATGCATGCGGATGCCGCCACCGCCGGTGGGCTCGGCCGAGAAGGGCGGGGGCGCGTCTTTTCCCAGCGCGTCGGGAAACACCGGCCTGCGGTTGCCGCCTGGAATGTCCAGTTCCAAGCCGCCCACCTTGCGGTCGGACATGCCATAGATGAACACGTCCTTGGCCATCAGCGTCTTGATGGCGTCCCGCACCGGCCCGCTGGTCTGATAGAGAAACGCCAGCGAATACAGCAGGCTCGACTGGGTGGTGGCCATGTCGTCGGCAATGCCCTGCAGGCGTGCATTGGCCTTGGCATGCGGTGAAAACGTCACCTGCGGCTTGATGTCGCCCAGCGCCAGCGCCGTCCAGTTCGCGGCCGAGGCCGACTGGCCGAACTGATTGGCAGGTTGAAGCCAATACTGGTCAAAGGCATCGCCAAAGACCTTCACTGGCGTATCGCCCTTCAGGATGACGGCATTGTTGGCTTGCACATAGAAGCCCCGCCAGCTGAAATTGGTGGACCCGCAGGACACGAGCTTCGCCTTCTTCCCGGCGACGACGATCATCTTGTTGTGCTGCAGGTTCAGCACATGCTGACGCTGCACGTGATCCGCACCCGCCGTCTTGGCCAGACGAGCCGCCGCGGCGTTCTCCGCAGACCCATCCTCTCCGTGATCACCGCTGTCGTCGATGATGATCTGCAGGCGCGGGCCGAGCTTTTCGAGTCGGCCCACCACCTCGGGCAGGTTGAGGTCGTAGGCGATGACCTTCACCTCCGCCTTGGGGTCCGCGATCGCCTGGTCCAGCACGTCCAGAATGGCGGCGCGCGCCTCGAAACCCATCCAGCTCAGGGCTTCATCGGCTTTTGGATGGGTGGGCTTGAAGTCCAGTCCCTCCGCCGCGTTGGCCGGCAGGATCTCCGAGACCGGCCCGAACTTCTGATACCGGTCCACAAACGCCTGCGACGACACAAAGCCTCGGGTGAAACTCACGTTGAGCTGCCCCGGCACCGTTTCGCGCTGCAGATGAATATCGGCTTCCTGCACCTCTCCGTAGCTGAGGCTGCCGCCTGTGTCCATGAAGACCGGCATGACGCGGTAGGTGAAGGGCAGGGTGGTTCCCGTGTTGCCACCGTCGCGCGGGAAATGGACCCAGCGGAACTTCTGGATGGGCGACAGCCGTGTCGACAACGCATTCGGATTGAGCTTGCCGTCCACTCCTCGGAAGGCCAGGCGGTTCTTCACCGGGAAGAACCGGTCCCCGCCGGGTACGCGGTACTCGATGGCAAACCCCACCAGGTCGGCCGGCGGCTCGCCTTTGCGCCAGTTCATGGCCAGCAGCGTCATGCCTTCGCCGCGGTGCAGGGTCAGCGTGAACGGAGCCTTGTTGTTGCTGCCTGAGACTTTGAAGTCGGTCGTAGCCAAGATGCGCCTCCCCGCGGTCTGTCCGCAGGGTTATAGGCCGGCCGTGTGTCGTCTACAAGACGCAAGACGGGGGATTCGCCCTTCCTATGAGGTGTCCGTCATGCATCCTGGGGAGATGGTCCGGGGGCTTACCATTGCGCGCGTATGAGTGCTGCCAGAAACGCGCCATGGACCATGGATGTTTGTGGGTCCACTCTGGTGACTCTTCAGAAAATGAGGTGCTGATGAATGCCAACTCCCTTGAAGTCGGGGTGACGTATTTCAGAATCGCGTATGCAGATGTCGACGAAACCATGCCAAGCGTAGAGCCAATGGTTTACGTGGGCATGGACATCTTCGGGTCACCCAAGGATGGCGTGAGCAGGTATTACTTCCAAGATACGAGCTCGATCATTCGCTTCGGTTTGGGCCGGATGACGGAAGAACCGAGGGTGGCCGATGCTTCGGATGCAGACCATCGCTTAGACGATGATGTGGAACGCATCTTCTTCGGTCACCAAGAGCATGAGATCGGCCAGGTGGTTGTGGACCTATGCGCTCTCGGCGAGGAAATCCAGATAGCCATTCAGCGAGCCCAAAGCCTCGGCGTCCCCAGACTCCAACAAGCACAGGGAAAGTGGCGTTGAGGAGGCGCCGGACGGCTGGCGACATCCTCCAATCCAGCACAGGGCGGGGCAGGTGGATTCCATCCCACGCACGTCCCGCCCTGCATCCTAACGATGACGCTCAAGGCGCCGCCTTCGCATCCGTCGCCACATCCTCCGGCATCGCCACCCGCTCCACCTGACTGACGACGACCAGCGGTGCATCGCTGGCCAGGCCGTTCAGGTCGATCAGATCGGCGCTCTGCACCCGCACCGCTCCGGGCTCCTGCGTCATCACCGCGCGCGCCGCCGTGTCATGCGCGCAGACGATCACGCGGTGCCAACGGCCGTCATGCCGCAGTCGCACCTCGGCCCAGTCCCAATGCACCGGCAGGCAGGCCCTCACGCGCAGGCGGCCCTGTTCCACCACCACGCCGCAGATGGACTCCAGCGACGCGCGCAGCAGCCAGCCGGCGGAGCCGCTGTACCAGCTCCAACCGCCGCGGCCCACCCAGGGCGCATGGGAGTAGATGTCCCCCGCCATCACATAGGGCTCGATCGCGTAGGTCGGCCCGATTCGCGGGTCTGCCCAGCGGTGGGCAGGGCTCAGGCCGGTGTAGACCTGCCACATCGTCTCCCGTTGCCCCAGTTGGGCCAACGCCATCAGCGCCCAAACGGCGGCGTGGTTGTACTGCCCGCCGTTCTCCCGCACGCCCGGCGCATAGGACTGGATGTAGCCCGCGCTCGGCTCGGCCACCGCCAGCGGCGGATGCAGCAGTCGCGCCAGCCGCGCCACCGGGTCCAACAAGTGCGTGCGGGCGCTGGCCATGGCCTGCACCGCATGCGCCGGATCGGCCGCCTGCGTCAGCACGGCCCAGCTCTGCGCGATCAGGTCGATCTTGCACTCCGGATTGGCCGCAGACCCTAGCGGCGACCCATCGTCGAAGAAGCCGCGCCGGTACCACTGGCCGTCCCAGCCGGGGCCGTCCAATGCCCGCACCCAGCCGTCCCGGGCCGTCGTCCAGCGCTGCGCACGTTCGTTGTCGCCCCGGGCGATCGCCAGCGGTGCGAAGTCCTCGATCACCTGACACAGGAACCAGGCCATCCACACCGATTCACCGCGGCCCTCATGGCCCACGCGGTTCATGCCGTCGTTCCAGTCGCCGGTCCCGAACAGCGGCAGGCCATGCTGGCCGCTTTCCAGGCTCCGGTCGATCGCCCGGGCAGCATGCTCATAAAGCGTTGCCATCGGTCCGTCGGTGCGCGGCGTTTCGTAGATGTCTTCTGCGCCTTCGGGCACCTGCTGACCGATCAGGAAGGGCACCTGCTCGTCCATCAACGCCAGATCCCCGGTACGGGCGGCGTAATGCGCCAGGCCATACGGCAGCCACAGCCTGTCGTCCGAGAAATGCGTGCGCACGCCCGCGCCACCGGGCTCATGCCACCAGTGCTGCACGTCGCCTTCCGGAAACTGACGGGCAGCGCTGCGGCGGAGCTGATGGGCCAGCAGCTGCGGCGCCACATCGGTCAGCGCCATCGCATCCTGCAACTGGTCGCGGTAGCCGAAGGCCCCACCGGCCTGGTAGAAGCCGGCCCGCGCCCACATGCGGCACACCAGCGTCTGGTAGGGCAACCAGAAGTTGGTCAACGCATCGAAGCGCGGATCCGGCGTGCGCACCTGGCGGCCGCCGAGCAGCTCGGGCCACTGCCGGCGCTGGGTCGCCAGACGCTGGGCCGGGTCGACCTGCCAGGCGGCTTCCATGAGCTCGTGCGCCGCCTGCGGCGAGGCCGCATGGCCCAGCAGCACGCTGAACGTGCCGGTCTGACCCGGATCCACCTCCAGCCGCGCGGCAATGCCCGCGCAGGCATCGAGGCCCCCGCCGCAGCGTCTGCCCAGGGCCGTGGGGACGACCAGGCGTCCGGACGCATCGAAGAATTCCCGTCGGTCGCAGGTCCAGTCCTGCGTGTCCAACCGCATGCGGGCGGTGGCTTCGGGCGGGACGCCTTCATCCGAGGGCTGCCGCGGGCGCAGGCTGAGCGCGGCGGTCGACTGGCCGAATCCGCCGGTTTCATCGAGCTGCGTCGCGCACAGCGACAGGGCACGGTCCGGCTGCGGCAGGCCGGCGCCCAGAGGCCCGACCGTCAGCCAGTCGTTTCGGGTGGTGACGGACAGGCGCTCGCTGCGCGCGCTGCCCATCTGCCATTCGGCCATGGCCACCAATCGCAGATGACGGCGCTCCGCCGCGGTGCTGCGGATCTCCACCTGCAGCTGCTTCACCGGCGCATCGCGATCCACGCACCAGCACAGCCGGATCTCCAGATCGTCCAGCTGCTGATGGATGCGGCTGTAGCCGATGCCGTGCTCCACGCGCAGCGGCGCCTGGTCCAGCACATGACGGCCCAGGCACCAGACGCGCTGATGGTCCAGGTCGTGCAGCAGCAGCCATTCGCCGGGCGGGTCCAGCAGGGGGTCGTTGGACCAGGGCGTGACCTGGTGCATGCGGCTGTTGCCCGCCCAGGTGTAGCCGGCGGCGACGTCCGTCACCTGGCAGCCTAAGTCCGGATTGGCCAACACGTTGACCCAGGGCCGCGACGGATGGCGCGAGGCGGACACGTCGAAGCGGAAGCCGCCGTGCTCCGGATCGAACTGGCCGTCCGGTGTGCGCGGGGGCAGGGCGGGATCGGGCTTGATCGGCAGTGTCTGCGGCACCACCAGGCGGGCGGCAGCGTCGGCCGGGCGCAGGTCCTCCAGCCAGCGATCCACCTGCTGGGCCAGGCTCCGTCCATCGGCCTGCAGACGGATGCGGGTGAGCGAATTCAGGGTGAATCGCTCGTCCGTGCTGAGGTCGTTCTCGCGCAGCACATGCATGGCGGAACGCAGATTCGCCGGACGGCCCTGATGCTGGCTGTCCAGCCGCGCCTGCAAGGCCGCCAGCGCCTGCTGCACCGGCGCGAGGTAGGACGCGGGCTCTTCGTTCAGCACCACCAGGTCCACGCCGACGGCATGGGAGCTCCACATGCGCAGCGCTTTTTTCAGCGCGCGGAGCAGGTCCAGGCCTTCTTCGCCGCTGATCTGCACCGCAATCAGCGGCCGGTCGCCGGAGATGCCGAAGCGCCACAGCAGGCGACGGTCGCAGCGGCCCAGCGATTCGCGGGCATGCAGCGGCTCACGGGCCGCCTGGCCGGTGATCAGCGTGTTGAGCTGCAGCAGCGAGCCCCAGGTGGCGGTGTCGAACTGCAGCTCGCGCAGACGGATGCCGCCCATGGTGTGCGACATCGCGGCGCTGCGTTCCAGGTGCGCGGCCTGGCGGTACTTGTCCACCAAGGCGGACAGCTGGTCCAGGTCGCGGGAGGCCGCCGTGCAGAAGGTCATGCGCAGTGTCGTGCCGGGTGGCAGATCCACCTGCAGGCGGATGCCGGCCAGCGGGTCCAGGCCGGTGTCCAGCAGTCGCCCCGGTTCGCCGGCGGACGCGACATCCGCTTCGTTGTCCACCACGGTCACGCCCGCATCGCCCGCCGGACGGGTGGTGCTGCCGTAGCGGCCCAGCCAGCGGGCACGGTCGGCGATGGGCGTCACTTCGCGGATGCGGGCCTGCGGGCCAGTGGGCGCGGTGGCACGCAGGGGATGGCCGGGCAGGCTCGCGGGGTTCTCTTCCGGGACCATGAAGAACACGGCGCGGGTGGCCGCTTCATCAAACAGGCGCGGACGGCGGCGCAGGTGCAGCGCATGTTCCCCTTCCACCCACCGTGCCTGGATGAACAGGTTGGAGAAGGCCGGATGGGCCTCGTCCGAGCGCTCCGGCGCCAGCGTGGCTTCGAAGCAGGACGCCAGCTCCAGCTGGATCGGCTCATGGCCGGTGTTGCACAGCTCCACCTGACGCAGCTCGCAGTCGTCCTCCGGACTGACCCAGACCGTGGTGCAACTGCGCAGGTCCGGCCAGCGGGCTTCGAACAGCACACGCTCGGCCTGCATGCGGCAGTGATAGCTGGCGCGTGGGTCTGGGGCAGGGCGGGCGGCGGCGCTGAACCATTCACTCTCGCCCTCGCGGCGCAGGAAGAGGAACTGGCCGTGTTGGTCGCGCAGCAGGTCGTCGCGCCAGCGGCTCACGCCCGTGCCTTGCCAGCTGCTGTAGCCGCCGCCATGGCTGCGCAGCACCACGGCGTAGCGGCCGTTGGTCAGCATGTGAGTCAGCGGCAGGACGTCACCCAGTGGCTCGGTCTCGCGCACCATGCGGGCCTTGCGCAGCTCACGGCGGCGCGGCAGCACTTCCGGCGGCGGCACGGCCAGCGGCGTCACCTCGCGCGGCGCGCGCTCATGCAGCAGCGTGGCAACGGCCTTGATGTGCGGGTCGCTCATCAGCCAGCGGCGCGGGGCCTCGTCGGCCAGCACATTGGTCAGCGCGACAAAGCCCATGGCCTGGTGGTGGGCCATGTAGGTCTGCACCAGGGTGAAAGGCGTGCCGGCGGTCTGGCGCTGCGGCGTGTAGTCGACCGATTCGATGAAGCCGAAACTGCCACGGGCCCCCAGACGCTCGAAAGCCTGCAGGTTGCGCACGACGGTGGACGGCGCCACCACGCTGGCCATGATGGCCGCATAAGGCGCCAGCACCCGTTCCTCGTTGGACAGGCGCGCCAGCGCCAGGGTCTGGATGCCCTGCGGTCCGTACTGGTAGGCCAGGGTGTGGTCCTGGCCGGCAATGGCGGATTCGGAGATGCCCCATGGCGTCTGACGTCCCAGGGCTTCGGACTGCTGTTCGGCCACTGCCGTGCGGATGGCCCGGCCCAGCGCACTGGCGGCCGGTTCGCGCAGTACCAGCGAAGGCATGAGGTACTCGAACATCGAACCCGACCAGGACTTCAGCCCCAGCGAGGCATCCGGCGTGTTGCGCGCAAAGAAGGGGCGGCCCAGGGAGCGCCAATGCTCCGGCGGCAGGTCGCCCTTGGCGATGGCCACCAGGCTGGTGAGGCGGGCCTCGCTGGCCAGCAGGTCGTAGTGGTTGTCGTCCAGTTGCTGGGCGTCGGCGCGCCAGCCGATGCGAAGCAGGCGACGTTCCGGATCGAACAGCGGGCGATAGTCCGCTTCCAGCGCGAAGCGGCGGGCACGGTCGGCCAGCGCGCGAAGCTGCGCTCTCGCCTGGGCCAGCGCGCCGCCCTGGTCTTGCCAGTAGGACTCCAGCTGCGCCACGAGATCCCGCACCAGCCAGTGCAGCGGCGTGTCCGGACCGGTGGGGGCGACCGTCTGGTCGGCGGGCGGGGGCAGGTCATCCGGCACGGCCAGCGGCTTGCCGTCAGCATCCAGTCCGGCCGGCGAGGCTTCGCCAACTTCGGCGCGCGCCGCTTGCACCTTCGCGGCCAGCAGGGCCTGCTGTTCTTCGACGTTGGCGTCCAGCACGTCCAGCGCGGACAGCGCTTCCACCAGCGCCGTGCTGGCTGGCATCAGCCCCCCCGACGCGAGCGGCGGCTGGTGGATGCGCAGCCGGTGCAGCGTCTGCTTGAGGGCCTGGCGCGTATTGCGGGCGATCGACTCGGACGGCGTGTCGATCAGCATTTCGCAGGCCCGGGCCACGGCCAGCAAGTGACCGGAGCAATTGCCGCTGTCCACCGCCGACACATAGCCCGGCGGCAGCACCGCCAGCGTCTGGGTGTCGTACCAGTTGTAGAAATGCCCTTGCCAGCGGTCCAGGCGGTCCAGCGTGTCCAGGGTGGCGCCCAGGCGTTTGGTCATGCTCACCAGGCCAATGAAGCCCAGCTCGCGGGCGCAGGCCACGGTCAGCAGGTAGATGCCGATGTTGGTCGGGGAGGTGCGGTGCGCCACCAGCAGGTGCGGCGTGAGCTGCACGTTGTCCGGCGGCAGGTGATGGTCCTGCGGGCCGACATGGCGGTCGTAGAAGCGCCAGGTGTCGCGGGCCAGTTGCCAGAGGTAGTCGCGGCCTTGCGGGTCCAGCATCGGCTCCGCGTCCTGGATGGCCGGCCGAGGGCGGCTTGCCCACCAGATCCACATCGGCGACAGGCCCCAGATCAGCAGCAGCGTCACCGAGGCCGTGCCGTTCACCGGCGCGCCCAGCAGGTGGGCGCAGATCATCAGCGCCCCCAGCACAGCGGCCGAGACCGGCACGCGCAGATGCTGGGCAAACAGCGCCGGCAGTTCATGCTTGGCGGCGGCCTGCGCGGCGGCCGCCGTGGTCCATTCCAGCAGATGGCGGCGGCTGACCGTCTGGCGCCACAGCGCCCGTCCGATGGCGTCCAGGTACAGCAGGCCCAGGTGCAGCAGCAGGGCCATGTGCCAGGCCGCCAGCGCCACGGCGCGACCGAGGTCGGCGCCGGTCTCGCGATAGAAGTGGCGAAGCGCGAGGCCTTCGCGGCTGGGCACCAGGCCCGCCAGTGCACCGACCATCGGGCCGATGCTGAAGGCGGCGGCGACCAGGGCCAGCGTGAGGCCCAGCGGCAGGGCCCCCGTCACCAGCACCACCACGACCAGCGCAAGCGACAGCGGCGCCACCAGCGAGCGGCGCAGGTTGTCCAGCAGCTTCCAGCGGTTGATGCCCCCCAGGCGATAGCGGCGGAAGTTGAAGAGGAAAGGCAGCAGTTGCCAATCCCCGCGGGTCCATCGGTGCAGTCGCGCATGGGCCGCGTCTGCATGCATGGGCGAGTCTTCCACGACGGTGATGTCGGAGACCCCTGCGCAGCGCGCGATGCTGCCTTCCAGCAGGTCGTGGCTGAGCACCTGGCCTTCGGGCAGGCGGCCCGTCAGCACCGCATGGGCGGCCTGCACGTCGATCAGGCCCTTGCCGGTGAAGCTGCCTTCCCCGAACAGATCCTGGAAGATTTCCGAGCTGACGGCGCTGTAGGGATCGATGCCGAACTGTCCGCCGAAGAGACGGTGGTAGGGCGTGCCCTGGTGGTCTTCCGGCATCGGCGCCAGCACGCGGGGCTGGAGGATGGCGTAGCCCTCGATGATGCGCAGCCCGTGCGTGGACAGGCGCGGCCGGTTCATCGGATGGGCGGCCGTGCCCACGAGCGCGCGCAGGCGGCCCGGGGGCATGTCGGTGTCGCTGTCCAGGGTGACGAGATGGCGCACGTTGCCGCCTGTGACCGACATCGGTCCCAGGTCCAGGAAGGGCGAGGCGGCTTCCGGCGTATTGAGCCCTTGCAGCAACTGCTCCAGCTTGCCGCGCTTGCGCTCCCAGCCGATCCACTTGCCCTCGGTGCGGGACCAGGTGCGCGGACGGTGCAGCAGCAGGAACCGCAGGCGACCGTCCGGCAGCGGGCCATGGCGCGCGTTCAAGGCGTTGACGGCCTGCACCGCCGCCGAGACGATGGCATCGTCGTTGTCGCGGTGTTCCGACACCGCGTCGGCAAAGTCACTCAGCAGGGCGAATCGCGCATGGGGTTCGCGGTTGGCCAGGTAGTGCTGCTCCAGCTGCGCGCATAGCGGCGCCGCCGACGCCGGGCTGGGGAACATCACCGGCATCACCACCAGGGTGCCTTCGCCGGCGGGGATGCCCTCCGAGAAGTCCAGCCGCGGCAGGCGCACCGGACGGGCCAGTTCACTGATCCAGCGGTTGGTCAGGGCCACGACGGCTTCGCTGATCGGCCCGGCCGCGAGCACGGCCACCAGGATCTGCCAGCCGAGGTCCAGGTCCGGCCGCATGCGGCCGACCAGCCAGAACAGCACCAGCGCGCTGAGCACCATCAAGCCGGTGAGATAGGCCGCGGCGGCCCAGCGTTCCCGCTGCGCGGGATCCACCGGCCAGCCCAGGCGGGCGCGGATGCCCAGCACCGCCATCAACTGCGGACGGCCGGCGCCGCGCCACCAGTAGATCGGCGCACTGCGGCGGTCGGCATCGATGGAGGTGCTGGCGGTGCGGGTGAGCGTCAGCAGCTCCTTCGCAACGTCCAGTTCGCTGCGCCCGGACTTGCGGGCGAGCTGCTCGATTTCGTGCAGGGTCAGGTCCTGCGTTTCAGTGGCTTCTGCGGCGTAGACCGGCGATTCCGCCAGGGTCTGCATCACCGGGCTGACGGCTTGCACGAGGCGGCGCCAGTCGGTCTGGTCGATGCGGCGCAATGCGGTGATGGCGTTGCGAATGCTCTGCAGGTCGCGGATGGATTCGTCCTGCTGGCGGGCCAGTGCCTGCGAGGCAGAGGGCAGCCGGGTGCTCAGCCACGCACGCAGCTCACCGCCAAGCGCGGTGGGCAACTCTTCCAGGCGATGATCCAGCTGCAACCAGAAGGCTTCCAGCACGCCGCGTTCGCGCATGCGGGGTTCGAGGTCGGTGACGGCTTCCAGGCCGGTCTTGGCGGGATTGCCGTCGTACCAGTGATGCACGACGTCGCGCGCGGCCTGCAGGGTCGCGAAGCGTTCGGCCAGGCGGCGCAGGTTTTCCACCAGCACCACCCGCAAGGTGGTGGGCAGCGCCCACAGCTCCGCCAGCGACAGCGGACGCTCTTCCTGGTAGGCCTTGAGATAGCGGGTGAGCAGCTCGATGTCGAAGCCGCCGTCGGTGTGGGCCACCCAGGCCCAGGTGATGCCGTAGATGCGGGGCAGGCCGGCCAGCGGCTCGTCGCGCAGGCGCGGCAGCAGGCGGAAGAAGCCGCGCGGCAGGCCGCGGCGGACCTGGTCGGTCTGCTCGTCGATCAGCGTGGCATTGTCCAGCAGCCATTTCCCGGCCGCACCGAGATGACGGTAGTCCCGCGAGCGTTTTTCGATGATGGACCGGGCCTGCTGCAGCATGGCCAGGTTGTCGTCCAGACGCGGAAAGAACTGGCTGGCGCCGGCCGTGCCCTGCACCGCCTGTGCGCGTGCCAGGCTGCGACCGTGCTGCTCGAATCGCGCCGCGCCGAACAGCACCGAGCGCACCGGAGGTTCCAGTGCACCGAGGGCGGGGTCCAGCAGGGCCAGTTCTTCTTTGATCTCCGGGGTTGTGGGCGTTGGCGCCCGATCCGACGCCGACACCTCTTCTGCTCTCACAGCCAATGGGCCACCGCAGCCAGCGTGAGTCCGCCCACAGCGGCCGTGGTGGCCAGGCGAGGCAGGATCATTCCGTGCAAGCGCTCCGCCCAGACGGAGACGCCAAACCAACGGCCTCGAGCCTTCGCACACTGCATCAGGTGACGCTGCAGCGCCTTGGCCTGGTCGTTGACCGGCAAGGTGACGGAGGCGGCAGGGTGGCTCATGATGTGTCCTTTGTTCAAGTTTGAAACTGCGCGTTTCAATGGCAAGCAGCGTGCCCAGTGAGACAAAGAAAAAGCCCCCGAAGGGGCTGTACACATCACGGTGAGGGCAGTGGCCCCAAAAGGGCCGGTGTATGCCGTTTTTATTCGATGACGCCGCAGGCGATGCGGGGGCCGCCACCGCCCAGCGGGGCCGGGTGATCGGCATGGTTGTCGCCGCCGGCATGGACCATCAGGGCGTGTTTGCGCACATCCAGCAGGCGCATCAGGCGCGGGGCCAGGACCGGGTTGGTGGCGTTGCCTTGCGGGTCCACATACAGGGCCGGCAGGTCGCCGAGATGGCCTTCGCCCCAGGGTTCGCCGTGGCGGCCGCTTTTGTCCGGGTCCATGTGACCGCCGGCGCCATCCGCCGGGACAGGATTGCCGTCTTTCATGCCGGGTGCGCAGGAAGGATTCGCATGGACGTGGAAACCATGCAGGCCGGCCGGCAGATTGGTGAGTTGCGGATAGAACACCAGACCGTAGCGGGTCTCGACGATGCGGACGGTGCCGACCGATTCGCCGTCGCCTTGCGGCGTGGCGATCTTGAGCGTGACGGTGGTTTCCGCCGCAAAAGCGCCCACGAGGGGACACAGGGCGAGCAGGGACGTGGCCAGCCAGTGGCGAGTCTTCATGCGAGTCTCCTTGGAGTCGAACAGGATGCGGGGGGAGGGCAGTCTCTGTGCCTGAGCATTCCCCGGAGGAACGCCTGTTCAATTGTCCTTGAAGCCAAAGAAAAACCCCGGACCACTTTCGTCGTCCGGGGTTGCTCATGTCTTTGGCGGAGAGGGCGGGATTCGAACCCGCGGTGGGCTATTAACCCACACACGCTTTCCAGGCGTGCGACTTAAACCGCTCATCCACCTCTCCGAAGCCCGCCATCATAGCGCAGTTTTTCGGAGTGAAAACAAAGTTCTCATCACAAATTCGTTTTTCCGTTTTTGAACAGCGCCATCGCCGTGCCGATGAGGCCCGAGACCTCGCTCATGTTGCCCGGCACGATCATGGTGTTGTTCTTCTGAGCCAGTTGCGCGAAGGCCTCCACCGCCTTCTCGGCCACCTTCAGTTGAACGGCATCTTCACCGCCCGGCTGCTGGATGGCGGCCGCAATCTTGCGGATGGCGTCGGCGCTGGCCTCGGCCACGGCGGTGATGGCAGCGGCCTCACCCTGCGCCTTGTTGATCTCGGCCTGCTTCTCACCTTCGGAGCGGGCAATCGCGGCCTCGCGTTCACCGGTGGCGATGTTGATCTGCTCCTGGCGACGGCCTTCGGACGCGGCGATCAGCGCACGCTTTTCGCGCTCGGCCGTGATCTGCGCCTGCATCGAGCGCAGGATTTCCGCCGGCGGGGTCAGGTCTTTGATTTCATAACGCAGCACCTTCACGCCCCAGTTGAGGGCGGCTTCGTCCAAGGCCTGGACCACGGCGCTGTTGATGATGTCCCGCTCTTCAAAGGTGCGGTCCAGCTCCATGCGGCCGATGACCGAGCGCAGCGTGGTCTGCGCCAGCTGCGTGATGGCCACGATGTAGTTGCTGGAGCCGTAGCTGGCGCGCATGGCGTCGGTCACCTGGAAGTACAGGATGCCGTCCACCGTCAGCTGGGTGTTGTCCTTGGTGATGCAGATCTGGCTGGGCACGTCCAGCGGGATCTCCTTGAGCGAATGCTTGTAGGCCAGCCGGTCCACGAAGGGCACCAGGATGTTGAGGCCGGGCGTGAGCGTGGCGTTGTAGCGGCCCAGGCGCTCCACCACCCAGGCGTTTTGCTGGGGGACCACCTTGACCGACTGGATGATGAAGACCACCACCACCACCAGCAGAACCAGTGCAACGATTTCCATGGAAAGCAAACTCCTCAGCGAGGTCGGGAGAAAACAGGCCCGTGGGCCCGGGGGAAGTCACGACGAGCGTGGCTTGAGACGGAGGCGCGCCGCCTGGCAGCGGCGGCGCCGTCCTTCGGAAGGTCACCCTGCGCCATGAAGGAAGCGACGCTGTTGGAGGATCCGGGCGCTGGTCGCCCCGTTTGCGAAGGTCAGCAAACAGGGCGGACGAGGGAAGGGCGTTCAGACCGGTTCCAGCAGCAGGCAGGAGCCTTCCACTGCGCGGATCACATGCCGCCCGGTGTTGGGCGAGCCGTTGCCGATGAATCGCGCCTGCCAGGCGGCGCCACGGTATTTGACTTCCGCGGTGCCGTCGGCACGCCAGTGATGCACGTCCAGGCTCTGGCCAATGTCCAGGTTCACATTCGGATTGGCCTGGGCTGGCACCCGCGGGTGGCGCACCTGGCGACGGTGCCACCAGGTGACGGCGCCGCCGCCGACGACGGCGGCCATGATCATCTGCAGGCTGAAATCCAGCCCGGCATGGGCGGCCAGCGCCGCCGTGGCAGCCCCCAGGGCCAGCATCAGCAAATAGAACGTGGTGCCGCTGGCCAGTTCCGCCGCGATCAATCCTCCGCACACCACCCACCACCAGGTGGACAGGCTCCAGTCCATGTCAGCCTCCGGATGTCAGCCATCCCTGTTTTATTGAAATCTGCGTGAAATCTGCGTGAGATCTGCGTGAGATCTGCGTGTCATTGGCGAGGCGGCAGGCCGTCCTCACCTGAAGGAAAGTGTACGCCCCGGGGGCTGCCGGACAGGCCCTGTTTCTATCCTCCCTAGGGGTGATCCGGGGAGGGGGCCGCGTGTGCCGGAAAACCGCAACCGTGCTGTTGACGCGACGTTCGCGTCACGATTTCGGGTTAATGGGCCTGCGACACTTGCGTGACCGAGGGTTGGCCCTACACTTCGCGCCTTTCCTGTTTGACCCCGCTTCGCCGGAGGCCCCATGACGCCGCGTTTCCGCTTTCCCATCGTCATCATTGACGAGGACTACCGCTCCGAGAACACCTCGGGTCTGGGCATCCGCGCCCTGGCCGACGCCATCCAGAAGGAAGGCTTCGAAGTGCTGGGCGTCACCAGCTATGGCGACCTGAGCCAGTTCGCTCAGCAGCAGAGCCGGGCCAGCGCCTTCATCCTGTCCATCGACGACGAGGAATTCAGTGCCGGGCCGGAACTCGACCCGGCTGTGCTGAACCTGCGCAAGTTCATCCAGGAGATCCGCTTCAAGAATGCGGACATCCCCATCTATGTCTACGGTGAGACCCGCACCTCCCAGCATCTGCCCAATGATGTGCTGCGTGAGTTGCATGGTTTCATCCATATGTTCGAGGACACCCCGGAATTTGTGGCCCGCCACATCATCCGCGAGGCCAAGAGCTACCTGGACGGCCTGGCGCCTCCCTTCTTCAAGGCGCTGATGGACTATGCGCAGGACGGCTCCTATTCCTGGCACTGCCCCGGGCACTCCGGCGGCGTGGCCTTCCTGAAGAGCCCGGTCGGCCAGATGTTCCACCAGTTCTTCGGTGAGAACATGCTGCGCGCCGACGTGTGCAATGCGGTGGAAGAGCTGGGCCAGTTGCTGGACCATACCGGTCCGGTGGCCGAGAGCGAGAAAAACGCCGCCCGCATCTTCAATGCCGACCACTGCTTCTTCGTCACCAACGGCACCTCGACCTCCAACAAGATGGTCTGGCACCACACGGTGGCGCCGGGCGATGTGGTGGTGGTGGACCGTAACTGCCACAAGAGCATCCTGCACAGCATCATCATGACCGGCGCGGTGCCGGTCTTCATGACGCCCACGCGCAACCACTACGGCATCATCGGCCCGATTCCCGAGCAGGAATTCGAGGCGGAGACCATCCGCAAGAAGATTGCCCGCAATCCGCTGCTGGCCGGCGTGGACCCCAAGACGGTCAAGCCGCGCATCATGACGCTGACCCAGAGTACCTACGACGGCGTGCTCTACAACACCGAGACCATCAAGAGCAAGCTGGACGGCTGGATCGACACGCTGCACTTCGACGAAGCCTGGCTGCCGCATGCGGCCTTCCACAGCTTCTACGGCTCCTACCATGCGATGGGCAAGCACCGCGCGCGTCCCAAGACCGCCATGGTCTACGCCACGCAGTCGACTCACAAGCTGCTGGCCGGCATCTCGCAGGCATCGCAGGTGCTGGTGCAGGATTCGCAGAACGTGAAGCTGGACCGGCATCTGTTCAACGAAGCTTATCTGATGCACACGTCCACCAGCCCGCAGTACTCGATCATCGCGAGCTGCGACGTGGCCGCGGCGATGATGGAGCCTCCCGGCGGCACCGCGCTGGTGGAGGAGTCCATCTCCGAAGCGCTGGACTTCCGCCGCGCCATGCGCAAGGTGGAGAAGGACTACGGCAAGGACTGGTGGTTCAAGGTCTGGGGCCCTGAGAAGCTGGCCACGGACGGCGTCGGCAAGCCCGCCGACTGGATGCTGAAGACCAACGAGAAGTGGCACGGTTTCGGCCCGATCGAAGAGGGCTTCAACATGCTGGACCCGATCAAGTCCACCATCATCACGCCCGGGCTGGACATGAGCGGCAAGTTCGCCAAGACCGGCATCCCGGCCAGCATCGTCACCAAGTTCCTGGCCGAGCATGGCGTGGTGGTGGAGAAGACCGGGCTCTACTCGTTCTTCATCATGTTCACCATCGGCATTACCAAGGGCCGCTGGAACACGCTGCTGACCGCGCTGCAGCAGTTCAAGGACGATTACGACCGCAATGCCCCGATCTGGCGCATCCTGCCGGAGTTCGTGGCGGCCTTCCCGCGTTATGAGCGCATGGGCCTGCGCGATCTGTGCCAGAGCATCCATGAGGCCTATGCCTCCGGCGACATCGCCCGTCTGACGACCGAGGTCTACCTGTCCGACCTCGAGCCGGCGATGAAGCCCAGCGATGCGTATGCGCATATCGCCCACCGCAAGACCGAGCGGGTGGAAATCGACCATCTGGAAGGCCGCGTGACCACGGCGCTGCTGACGCCGTACCCACCGGGCATTCCGCTGCTGATCCCGGGTGAGCGCTTCAACAAGAAGATTGTTGAATATCTGAAGTTCACCCGTGACTTCAATGCGCGCTTCCCGGGCTTCGCAACCGATGTGCATGGTCTGGTCGCCGAAAAGGACGACGAGGGCCGCACGCGGTATTACGTGGACTGCGTTGTGGACCAGTGAAGGATCAGAGGGGGCGCTGAAAGCCCCCGGTCCTCAAAGAGAAATGGCCTCCCGAGCGGAGGCCATTTTCATGGGGCGTGAAAGGCCTATTCGGCCTTCGTAGAGGGCTTATTCGGTGCCTGCCAGCGCGCTGTGGCTGAAACCGCCGTCCACGTAGATGATTTCCGAGCTGATGCCAGCGGACAGGTCCGACAGCAGGAACGCAGCGGTATTGCCCACGTCGTCAATGGTGACATTGCGGCGGATGGCGGTGGTGGCGGCGAACTGGTTCAGCAGCTTGCCGAAATCCTTGATGCCGGAGGCTGCCAGGGTTTTGATCGGGCCGGCCGAGATGCCGTTGACGCGGATGTTCTTCGCCCCCAGGTTGTAGGCCAGGTAACGGACGCTGGCTTCCAGCGACGCCTTGGCCAGGCCCATGGTGTTGTAGTTGGGCACAAAGCGCTCGGCGCCCAGGTAGGACAGGGTCAGCAGGGCAGAGCCCGGACGCAGGCGGGCCTGGGCCGCCTTGGCCATGGCCGGGAAGCTGTAGGCGGAGATGTCGTGGGCGATGCGGAAGTTTTCGCGCGACAGGCCGTCCAGGAAGTCGCCCGCAATGGCTTCACGCGGTGCGAAGCCGATGGAGTGGACAAAGCCGTCGAATTCCGGCCAGTGCTCGCCGAGTTGGGCGAACATGCGGTCGATCTGGGCATCGTCGCCGACGTCGCAGTCGAAGACCAGCGAGGAGCCGAATTCGGCGGCAAACTCGGTGATGCGGTCTTTGAAGCGCTCACCGACATAGCTGAAGGCCAGTTCAGCCCCTTCGCGATGGCAGGCCTTGGCGATGCCGTAGGCGATGGAACGGTTGGACAGCACGCCCGTGATCAACAGTCGCTTGCCAGCGAGAAATCCCATGTCTGCTCCTGGTATTCATGGATTCTGGAAAGGCCAGGATTCTCTCACGCAAGCACGCTCGTGATTCCTGCGCCTTGCCGGTGAGGTGTTTGCATAGTACACTTGCGGCTTCACCGGATAGCAGTTCGGATGACAGTTGAGATGCGTAGTTGAAGTGCGCTAGCGCATAACACTGTTACGGAAGACTGCTGTGGAGCTTGATCAAGGGTCGATCAAGGGTTGGTCAAGGGTTGGTGCGTGGCTCACAAGCCAGGCAGTGCCTGACCCGATCGGCTCATAAGGTGGACGCGTAGTGAGCGCGACATTGCACGAGACGACGCGAAAGCGTATGGAGTGGGCGGATTCATCCAGCCCATTTTTTTTGCTTGTGCATTGTTGTGTCGCTGGTGCGTCGCTCCAAAACATTGGTTTTTGACTCGCAAGAGTTACACAAGGAAGATTAGTCGTCGATGAGTTTGAGCTGGCAAGCCGTTGTAGAGAAAACCGTGACCGGATTGGGTTACGAGGTGGTGGGCTGCGAACGCAGCGCCGGAGGCTTGCTACGCGTCTACATCGACAAACCCCTTGTGCAGCAGCCCGGCGAAGACGGTGTTGTGGTCTGGCAGGAGCCTGAGACCCCCGTCAACGTGGAAGACTGCGAGCGCGTGACGCGCCAGTTGCGCTACGTGCTGGAAGTGGAAGAGTGCGATTACCAGCGGCTGGAGGTGTCCACGCCCGGCATGGACCGCCCGCTGAATCACCCCATCGATTACGCCCGCTTCACCGGCATGGAAGTGGAAGTCACCCTGCGTGAAGCCTTCCAGGGCCGCAAGAAGTACCGCGGTGTGCTGACCACCCCGGATGACGCCGCCCCCGATTTCGCTGCCCCGCGCGCTGACTGGCGCGTGATCTTCAGCGACGGCAAGCAGGAGCAGGCCCTGGACTTCAGCCTGGACGAGGTGCGCTCGGCCAAGCTGGTCCCGCAGATCAGTTTCAAGGGTCGTCCGGCAGCCAAGCCGGGTGGCAAGACCCCGTCGGGCGCGGGCCCTTCGGCGGCAAAGTTGGAAAAGACGGGTTTGGCGCCCCAGGCTTCGAAGGCTGCGAAGGCGACGAAGAAGAAGAGCAATGCCAAGACCCGGCAAACGGATGACAAGGTTGACGGAGGTCTCGATCAATGAACCGCGAACTGTTGATGCTGGTGGATGCCATCTCGCGCGAAAAGAGCGTGGAGCGCGATGTGGTGTTTGGTGCTGTGGAAGCGGCACTGGCTTCGGCCACCAAGAAGTTGTATGGCGGCGAGGTCGACATCCGTGTGGCCATTGACCGCGACACCGGCGAATACGAGACCTTCCGCCGCTGGCACGTCGTGCCCAACGAGGCCGGTCTGCAAAATGCCGACGCCGAGATCCTGCTGTTCGAAGCCCAGGAACAGATCGCTGACATCGAGGTGGACGACCACATCGAGGAAGGCGTGGAGTCCGTGCCCATCGGCCGTATCGGTGCACAGGCCGCCAAGCAGGTCATCCTGCAGAAGATCCGCGACGCCGAGCGCGAGCAACTGCTGAACGACTTCATGTCGCGTGGCGAAAAGATCTTCGTTGGCACCGTCAAGCGCCTGGACAAGGGCGACATCATTGCCGAGTCCGGCCGGGTCGAAGGCCGCCTCAAGCGCGGCGAAATGATCCCCAAGGAAAACCTGCGCACCGGTGACCGCGTCCGCGCCGTCATCCTGGGCGTGGACCCGACCCAGCGCGGCCCGCAGATCATGCTCTCGCGCTCTGCGCCCGAGTTCATGAAGGAACTGTTCGCCCAGGAAGTGCCGGAAATCGAGCAAGGCCTGCTGGAGATCAAGAGCTGCGCCCGTGACGCCGGCAGCCGCGCCAAGATCGCGGTGGTCTCGCACGACAAGCGCGTGGATCCGATCGGCACCTGCGTCGGTGTGCGCGGCTCGCGCGTCAACGGCGTGACCAACGAGCTGGCCGGTGAGCGTGTGGACATCGTGCTGTGGTCGGAAGACCCGGCGCAGTTCGTCATCGGCGCGCTGGCGCCGGCGAATGTGCAGTCGATCGTGGTCGATGAAGAGCGTCACGCCATGGACGTGGTGGTGGACGAGGAAAACCTCGCCATCGCCATCGGTCGCGGCGGCCAGAACGTGCGTCTGGCCTCCGAGCTGACCGGCTGGAAGATCAACATCATGACGGCCGAGGAATCGGCCGCCAAGCAGGCCGAGGAATCCGAGTCGGTCCGTCGCCTGTTCGTGGAAAAACTGGATGTGGACGAAGAAGTCGCCGACATCCTGATCGCCGAGGGCTTTGCCAGCCTCGAAGAAGTCGCCTACGTCCCCATGCAGGAAATGCTGGAGATCGAAGCCTTCGACGAGGACACCGTCAACGAACTGCGCACCCGTGCAAAGGATGCGCTGCTCACGATGGAAATCGCCCGCGAAGAGAAGGTCGATGAAGTCTCGCAAGACCTGCGCGACCTCGACGGCATCACCCCCGAGCTGCTGGCCAAGCTGGCTGCCGGCGACATCCACACCCGCGACGACCTGGCCGATCTGGCCGTGGACGAGCTGGTTGAAATTTCCTCCCTCGACGAGGCAGCGGCACGCGCTTTGATCATGAAGGCGCGCGAGCACTGGTTCAACGCATAACACCCTGCGCCGCACCAGACCGCTCCGCCCACACAAGATTTAAGGATTCAACAATGGCCGTGACCACCGTCGCCCAGTTGGCCGCAGAGCTGAACAGGCCTGCGACCACACTGCTGGAGCAGCTTCAAGCTGCGGGCGTCAAGAAGGCGTCCACCGAGGACACCCTCAACGAAAGCGACAAGGAACGTCTGCTGGAGCACCTGCGCACTGCGCATGGCACCGGCGGCGCCGAGCGCAAGAAGATCACCCTGACCCGCAAGTCCACCAGCGAGATCAAGCAGGCCGATGCCTCCGGCAAGGCCCGCACCATCCAGGTGGAAGTGCGCAAGAAGCGCGTCTTCGTCAAGCGTGACGACAACATGGACGAAGCCACGGCCGCTGCGGCGGAAGAGGCTGAACTCAAGCGTCGCGAAGAAGAAGCCCAGGCCCAGGCCGAATCCCTGCGTCAGCAGGAAGAGGAACTGGCCCGCAAGATGCGCGAGCGCGAAGAAGCCGAGCGGGCTGCCCGCGAAGCGGAAGAAAAGCGCCGCGAGGAAGAGCGTCTGGCCCGTGAGGCCGAGGCGCGTGCTGCTGCCGAAGCTGCGGCCAAGGCCGCTGCTGAAGAAGAGGCGCGTCGCGCCGAGGAAGCGAAGACCAAGGCCGCTCAGGCCAAGTCTGTCGCCAAGACCAACGAAAAGCCTGTGGAGAAGTCTTTGGAAAAAACGGCCGACAAGGTCGTCGAAAAACCTGTTGCGGCTGCTCCCGCGCCTGCGCCTGCCCCTGTGGAACCAGTGGTGGCCAAGCCGGTCCTGCGAGTCGTCAAGGCCGCCGACAATGGCGCCGACGAAAAGGCCCGTCAGGCCGAACTGGAGCGCCGCCGCAAGGCTGCCGAGGCCGAAGCGGCCGCCATTCGCGCCATGATGAATGCACCCAAGAAGGTGCTGGTGGCGAAGAAGGAAGAGCCCAAGCCGGAAGCCGCAGCTGCTGCCGCCGGCATCAAGGGAACCATTCACAAGAAGCCGGCCGGCGCACCGGGTGCTGGGGGCACCACGGCAGCCGCCGGGGCTGGCGCCAAGCCGGGCGACAAGAAATCGGTCAAGTCCGAGAAGCTGTCGTCCAGCTGGGCCGATGACGCCAAGAAGCGCGGCGGCGCGGCCAAGGGCCGCAGCGACGCGCCTGCCGGTGCGGGTGCTGCCCGTCCGGCCGGCTGGCGTGCGCCCAAGGGCGCCGGTGCCGGCCGTCGTGGCGATCGCAACGACCGCGGCATGCCGTCCAACTTCGTGGCGCCGACCGAACCGGTGGTCCAGGAAGTCCATGTCCCCGAAACCATCTCGGTGGCCGATCTGGCCCACAAGATGTCGGTGAAGGCTTCCGAGGTCATCAAGCACCTGATGAAGCTGGGTCAGATGGTCACCATCAACCAGCAGCTGGATCAGGAAACCGCCATGATCCTGGTCGAGGAAATGGGCCACAAGGCCTTCGCGGCCAAGCTGGACGATCCCGACGCCTTCCTGGAAGAAGAGGGCGCCGCCGCCGAGGCCGAGCACGAGCTGCTGCCCCGTGCGCCGGTCGTCACCGTCATGGGTCACGTGGACCACGGCAAGACCTCGCTGCTGGACAGCATCCGCCGCGCCCGTGTGGCCGCTGGCGAAGCAGGCGGCATCACGCAGCACATCGGCGCTTATCACGTCGATACGCCGCGCGGCATGATCACCTTCCTGGACACCCCGGGTCACGAGGCCTTCACGGCCATGCGTGCCCGCGGTGCCAAGGCCACTGACATCGTCATCCTGGTGGTGGCTGCGGACGACGGCGTCATGCCGCAGACCAAGGAAGCCATCCACCATGCCAAGGCGGCGGGCGTGCCCATCGTCGTGGCGATGAACAAGATCGACAAGCCCGATGCCAACCCCGAGCGCGTGAAGAGCGAGCTGGTGGCGGAAGAGGTCGTGCCGGAAGAGTTCGGTGGTGATTCGCCGTTCGTCCCGGTGTCGGCCAAGACCGGCCAGGGCATCGACGATCTGCTGGAGCAGGTGCTGCTGCAGGCCGAAGTGCTGGAACTCAAGGCCGCCAAGGATTCCCTGGCCAAGGGTCTGGTCATCGAAGCCAAGCTGGACAAGGGCCGCGGCCCGGTGGCCACGGTGCTGGTGCAGACCGGTACCCTCAAGCGCGGCGATGTCGTGCTGGCCGGTTCCACCTATGGCCGCGTGCGTGCCATGCTGGACGAAGACGGCAAGCCGGCCAACGAGGCAGGTCCTTCCATTCCGGTGGAAATCCAGGGCCTGACCGAAGTGCCGCAAGCCGGTGATGAATTCATGGTGCTGTCCGACGAACGCCGGGCCCGTGAAATCGCCACCTTCCGCGCTGGCAAGTACCGTGACGTCAAGCTGGCTCGCCAGCAGGCTGCCAAGCTGGAGAACATGTTCTCCGACATGACCGCCGGCGACGTGCAGACGCTGCCGCTGATCATCAAGGCCGACGTGCAGGGTTCGCAGGAAGCGCTGGCCGCTTCGCTGCTCAAGCTCTCGACCGATGAGGTCAAGGTGCAGATCGTGCACGCGGCGGTGGGCGGCATCAGCGAGTCCGACGTCAACCTGGGCATTGCCTCCAAGGCGGTGGTGATCGGCTTCAACGTGCGTGCCGATGCCGGTGCGCGCAAGCTGGCCGAGCACAACGATGTCGATCTGCGGTACTACAACATCATTTACGACGCCGTGGATGAGGTGAAGGCCGCGATGGCTGGCATGCTGGCGCCGGAGCAGCGCGAAGAGATCATCGGCATGGCCGAGATCCGTACCGTGTTCGTGGCTTCGAAGATCGGCACGGTGGCTGGTTGCATGATCACCAGTGGTCATGTCACCCGCAGCTCGCGCTTCCGTCTGCTGCGCGACAACGTGGTGGTCTACACCGGCGAAGTCGAGTCGCTCAAGCGCCTCAAGGACGACGTCAAGGAAGTCCGCGAAGGCTTCGAGTGCGGTATCAAGCTCAAGAACTACAACGACATCAACGAAGGTGATCAGCTGGAGTTCTTCGAGATCAAGGAAGTCGCCCGCACGCTGTAAGCGACCCCTGGCGCGCCTCGCACACCCCGCCTGGCCTACAGGCGGGGTTTGCGTTTAATGAAGAGCTGTTTTAGTGTTTTGGATGAAGAAGGTCGGATATGCGTCATAAGCGATCGATTCCTAACCGCGGTCTGCGCGTGGCGGACCAGATCCAGCGCGATCTGGCCGAGCTGATCCGTGATCTGAAGGATCCGCGCATTGGCATGGTCACGGTGAGCGCCGTCGAGGTGACGCCGGACTACGCCCATGCGAAGGTCTATTTTTCCCTGCTGGTGGGCAACCCGGATGAAACCCAGGAAGCGCTGAATGAAGCCGCCGGTTTCCTGCGCAACGGCCTCTTCAAGCGGCTGCAGATCCACACCGTGCCCAGCCTGCATTTCCATTTCGACCGCACCACCGAGCGTGCAGCCGAGATGAGCGCCCTGATTTCCAAGGCCAATGCCAGCCGCGCGCTGGACGATGAGTCCAAGGAAGACTGACCGTCCACCCGCTCCCGTTTCAAGCGCAGCCCGTGTGGGCTGCTGTGCAGTCATCATGAACGCCGTCGTTCCCCGCCCCAAGATCGAAAAGCGCGCCGTGCACGGCGTGCTCATGCTGGACAAGCCGCTGGGCCTGTCCAGCAATGACGCATTGCAGAAGGTCAAGCGCCTGATGCGGGCGGAGAAGGCCGGCCATACCGGGACCCTGGACCCGCTGGCCACCGGCCTGTTGCCGCTCACTTTTGGTGCGGCCACCAAGTTCAGCCAGGTCAGCCTGGAGGCCGACAAGGGCTACCGCGCCACGCTGCAGCTGGGCATCACCACCACCACCGGCGACGGCGAAGGCGAGATCCTCCAGCAGCGCCCGGTGGACGTGACGCCCGAGCAGATCCAGTCGGCCTGCGAGGCCTTCAAGGGCCCGATCTCGCAGTTGCCCCCGATGTATTCCGCGCTCAAGCACCAGGGCCGCGCCCTGTACGAGCTGGCGCGCGAAGGCATCACGGTCGAGCGGCAGCCCCGCCTGATCACGATTCACGCGCTCGACATCGTCCAGTGGCAGCCTGAGGCCTCGCTGCTGGTCATCGACGTGCGCTGCACCAAAGGCACCTACATCCGCACCCTGGCCGAGGACATCGGCGAGCGGCTCGGCTGCGGGGCGCATCTGGCGGCGCTGCGGCGCACCGGCAGCGGCCCGGTCCGGGTCGATCAGGCCGTCACGCTGGAGCAACTGGAAGCCATGGACGACACCGCTCGCCTAGCCCAGCTGACCGCCCCCGACAGCCTGCTGGGCGAATGGCCCGAGGTGGTTTTGAGCAACGAGGAGGCTGGCCGCTTCCTCTCCGGCATGCGCCGCCGTGTGGCGCTGGCCGATGCCCCGCAAGTGCGGGTCTACGGCCAGATGCCGCGCGCCTTCCTGGGCAGCGGGCACATCACCGGGGGCGAGCTGATCGCCGACCGGTTGCTGAGCCCCGCCGAGATTGCCTCCATGCTCATGCAGGCGGCAGGCTGAGCCAACAGGCGCAACACCGATTCACCGATTCCCAAGAACTTCAGAGTCTCCGAAGAAAGCCCGAAAGCGAAAGCCTCACCATGAGCAAGCAAATCCGCAACATCGCCATCATCGCCCACGTCGACCATGGCAAGACCACCATGGTGGACCAGCTCCTTCGCCAGAGCGGCACCTTCGCCGAGCACGAGAAGGTCGTCGACACGGTGATGGACAACAACGCCATCGAACGTGAACGTGGCATCACCATCCTGGCCAAGAACTGCGCCGTCAGCTGGAAGGGCACCCACATCAACATCGTGGACACCCCGGGACACGCGGACTTCGGCGGCGAAGTGGAACGCGCCCTGTCCATGGTGGACGGTGTGGTGCTGCTGATCGACGCCCAGGAAGGCCCGATGCCGCAGACCCGTTTCGTCACCAAGAAGGCGCTGGCCCTGGGCCTGAAGCCGATCGTGGTGGTGAACAAGGTTGACAAGCCCGGTGCCAAGCCCGACGCCGTGATCAACGCCGCTTTCGACCTGTTCGACAAGCTGGGTGCCAATGACGAGCAGCTGGACTTCCCGGTCGTGTATGCCTCGGGCATCAACGGCTGGTCGTCGCTGGAAGAGGGCGCGCCCGGTGAGAAGTGGGGCGAGGACATGTCCGCCCTGTTCGACACCATCCTCAAGCACGTGCCGTCGCAAAGCGGCGACCCGAGCGCTCCGCTGCAGCTGCAGATCTCCGCGTTGGACTTCTCCACCTTCGTGGGCCGCATCGGCGTGGGCCGTATCAGCCAGGGCACCCTCAAGCCGTCCATGGACGTGCTGGTGATGGAAGGTCCGGACGGCAAGGCCATCAAGGGTCGCATCAACCAGGTGCTGACCTTCCAGGGTCTGGACCGCATGCAGACCAATGAAGCCGGCCCCGGCGACATCGTGCTGATCAACGGTATCGACGAGATCGGCATCGGCGTGACGGTGACCAGCCCCACCAACCCGGCCCCGCTGCCGATGCTGAAGGTGGACGAGCCGACGCTGACGATGAACTTCTGCGTCAACACCTCGCCGCTGGCCGGCCGTGAAGGCAAGTTCGTCACCAGCCGCCAGATCTGGGACCGTCTGCAGAAGGAACTGCAGCACAACGTCGCCCTGCGCGTGAAGGAAACCGAGGAAGACGGCATCTTCGAGGTGTCGGGCCGCGGTGAACTGCACCTGACCATCCTGCTGGAAAACATGCGCCGCGAAGGCTACGAGCTGGCTGTGTCCAAGCCGCGCGTGGTGTTCCAGGACATCGACGGCGTGCGTCACGAGCCGATCGAGCTGGTGACCGCCGACGTGGAAGAAGGCCATCAGGGCGGCGTGATGCAGGCCCTGGGCGAGCGCAAGGGCGAGCTGGTCAACATGGAACCGGACGGCCGTGGCCGTGTCCGCCTGGAATACCGCATTCCGGCCCGTGGCCTGATCGGTTTCAGCAACGAGTTCCTGAACCTGACCCGCGGTTCCGGCCTGATCTCCAACATCTTTGACGGCTACGAGCCGCACAAGGGTGACATCGCCGGTCGCAAGAACGGCGTGCTGATCTCGATGGACGCCGGTGAAATCTTCACCTACGCCCTGGGCAAGCTGGACGACCGCGGCCGCATGTTCGTCAAGCCGAACGACCCGGTGTATGAAGGCATGATCGTTGGCATCCACAGCCGCGACAACGACCTGGTGGTGAACGCCACGCGTACCAAGCAGCTGACCAACTTCCGTGTCAGCGGCAAGGAAGACGCCATCAAGATCACGCCCCCGATCGAGCTGACGCTGGAATACGGCGTGGAGTTCATCGAGGACGACGAGCTGGTGGAGATCACCCCCAAGTCGATCCGCCTGCGCAAGCGTTTCCTGACGGAAAACGAGCGCAAGCGCGCACAGCGCAGCTGAGCATCAGCCTGAAGGGCCGCTTCCGCTGGGCGTTACCGCCCGCACGGAATGCGTGCCCGGCCCCACAAAGAGCGTCGCACTGCGACGCTCTTTGTTTTTTCACATGACCTTTTGCTCTTTTGGCGGGTAGGGGAATCCGTCAAGATGACGGAGTCCGAGAGGGCGGCTTCGGGGTGTTATGGTGCTGCCCGCGCTGTTTGATAAAGATTCGCCGCACGCCTTGAAGCGTGACGGCCATGAACTGGAGATTTGACGTCGTGATTCCGTCGCTGCAATCTGAAGGTCTGGTGCTGGCCGAGGTCAATGGCTGCCTGGGCCTGATCACGCTGAACCGCCCGCAGGCGCTCAATGCGCTGTCGCTGCCCATGATTCGCGACCTCACCACGCTGTTGAAGGCCTGGGCGGCAGATGCACGCATCCAGGCGGTGGTGGTGCTGGGCGCCGGCCGTGAAGGCAAGCCGGCAGCGTTCTGCGCCGGGGGCGACATCCGCTTCTTCCACCAGGCCGCGCTGGCCGGGGATGCGGCGCTGGATGCGTTCTTCACCGAGGAATACGCGCTCAACCATCTCATCCACCAGTTCCCCAAGCCCTACATCGCGCTGATGGACGGGGTGGTGATGGGCGGTGGCATGGGCATCAGCCAGGGCGCCAAGCTGCGGGTGGTGACCGAGCATTCCAAGCTGGCGATGCCGGAGACCAACATCGGACTGTTCCCGGACGTGGGCGGCGGCTACTTCCTGTCGCGTTGCCCGGGCTCCAGCGGCGAATGGCTGGCGCTGACCGGGCAGGTGATCGGCGCGGGGGATGCGATCGAGCTGGGCCTGGGGGACGTGTTCGTCAAGAGCAGTGAGCTGCCGGCCATCATCGAGGCTTTCCGCACCGGGCCTCAGGACAGCGCCGAGCATGTTGTGGCGACGGTGATGGAGCGTGCGGACCTGGCGCCGGATGCGGAGCACTGGGAATCGCGGCAGAAAATCAACCAGCATTTCAGCGCGGCGTCGGTGCCGGCGCTGATGGCGTCGCTGGCAGCGGATGCGGATCCGTGGGCGCAGGCGACGCTGGAGGTGCTGAAGAAGCGCTCCCCGCTGATGATGGCGGTGACGCTGGAGCAGGTGCGGCGCGCGCGGGGCATGTCCCTGGCGGATGACCTGCGCATGGAGCGCGATCTGGTGCACCACTGCTTCCACCTGCGGCCCGGCGCGGCCAGCGAGACGGTGGAGGGCATCCGGGCTTTGGCGGTGGACAAGGACCATGCGCCGAAGTGGAATCCGGCCAGTGTGGATCAGCTGGATGCGGCGGAGGTGGCGAAGTTTTTTGTCAGTCCGTGGGCGGGGCAGGAGCATCCGCTCAAGGGGCTTCAGTAACGCGAGTGACTGAGGGGGAGCGGCGACGGCCATGCTCCGGTGGCCATGCTGGTCGCACAATCGCAGCTGGTTGTGGCCGGCGACGGCCGGTTTGCATGAGCGTGCGGCTCAGTCCCTTTGCCATTTCTCGGCGGCTGGAGGGGCGCAACGCCCCCCAGCGTCTCTCCCAGCCCGGCAGCAGCGTAGCAGTGCCCCGATGCGATCATGAACCGCAAGCGAGGTTGGTTCGCGAGTTGCATTGAAAATGTTGGATTTGGCTTTTGCTCCTGAATTGATTCCAGTTGAGCGGAGACGTCAGGGGGGGATAATAAATGAAGTATGGATTTGAATTAAGAGCACTTCCCTCCATACATGACTCTGCAATATCAAAAATCGAGAGGCTCCGGCTTGCAACAAGGGAATTGCCCTCGCCATGGGACTCGAATGCGGATGCACAAATAAATATAGACCGCTCTGGCTCGGTACATTCAATCACTGTTTCGAAGCTGCTTGGAAAAGGGCTGAAAGGAAGAATATATTATCAAGATTGCGTGGGTGCTTTCCAGGCTGTGAATAATGATGACTTTGGGAGCATCACGTTCGATCCGCGCAAAGTTGAGTTGGATTTATTTCTTGACAATGTCTTTTTAAAATATGTAGATTCATTTGGTGCATATTTTGCAAGACTTTTGGACGAAGAATTCATATATCGTGACTTCGATGCGAAGCGTTCATTTGGCGCAGAAATTAGGACTAGAGTATTTAGGCTTCCACTTGCAGGCTACTTTAGTGAGGAGTTGTGTAGGACGTCATTTGGACTAAGTGCGAAAGAATTGGTTGACTTGCTTGATGGTGCCGTCGATACCGTGCAGAAACATGAAAATGGTTTGTTCCTGGTGGTGACAAGAAAGATTTTTCCTGCAGATGAGTTTGACGCCTTAAGCAGGTCGCTACACAAGCTAATTCGCGGAAATGATCAGCATCGGGCCAATCTGATGCCTTGGCTTGTTGATTGATTGACGATTCATGAGCACCTCTCGTTCGTAGAAAGGTGCGGTCGAAGTGTAAGGAGCGCCACCGCGGCTCCGTAGGGGTCCGAGAAGAAGCATCTTGAGTAATCCCGCTCGAGCCCTACGGATCGCGTCGCGATCTGGGGTCTGGGTTGCTGCCAAATTCCAACGTATTGCAGATCTGTATTGATATCAATGCGGCCTACGCCAAAAGCGCTGCGAGCGCGCGGCCGGAGGCGGTCATCAATACTCACGGAATATGCTTAATCCCCAAGACCTTGTAGACAACTTTAGCAACGTGGTGGATATCGGCTCCGGTGTCTTCCGATCAGAGTTGAAGACGTCGAAGGTTCACTACTTTTATGTTTGCCTGGCAGAAGATGCTGCCCATCATGACCTGCTCATTGTTTCGCAGAATCAATTTGACGATCAGTTTGCAAAACAGGTTTTTGAATCCGCCGGCGCTCTGCGTCCTGCCAACGGACTGTTGAAGATGCCAGGGGCAGGGGCAGCGAGCGGACAGCGGACGGCCATGGCCACTTTCATGTTGTGTTGAGAACTGGGCGCGGGCCTTGGGCATGTCGGACGCCTCAAACCGCTGGGCCAGGCGCTGCGGGCGCGTGCACATCGCAGCGTCATGATGGTGCGGGATCTGGTGCAGCCAGCCGGCCTGCTGGGGATGTCGAATGAACAGATATGACCTAGTTTGTAATATTGAATTCTCTCTTAGCGAGGATCGGTTTTCGCGTCTGATGCTTGTGGATCCGGTGTTCAAGAGTTTAGAGCGAGCCCTGAAGACTGATGGAAAAGGCCTTTTTTGTCTGGGGCTTCCGCTATTGGAGTGTCTGTGGGCCGGTAAAGTTCTTAAGCGCCACAAAATCGATTCTTTTCCCGTGCCTGTGGAATATGCGTGCGCTACGGTTTCAAAAGATGACGCTCGTGAAGTGGCGAAGCTGTATTTGAAGCGAGTTGAAGATCAAAATAGACGCTTTTTTGAAAAAAATCTCATTGAGGCCCGCCTTTCTCCTGCGCTGTCAAGAATGACTTATGGATTCATTTGTCAGCCTGTGAAATCTGAAGCTGAGTGTCGACTGCCGGGAGGGCTCACCATCTGTGTGGACAAGGTTAGCGCTCAGGTTTGGGAAGAGGTGGATTTTACTCAACTCGATTTGATGAAATGGTTGATCTGCGAATGAGCCCCGAATTCTAGAGGCACGCGTCGCGCAATCTTGTTGCCTAAACTAATCGGCAATATGCAATGAACTGGGACGAAGGGGTGAGCTCGAATATCCGGTAAGAGCGTTGAGAGACTAGAGATGACTCAGGGCCCCAGGCGCCCCCCGCCCATCCCGGCGACGTACCTCTAAATAAATAAATCTCGCCGTTCCTTATCGACTTCAACAGCGCGAAGCCGCTGCGCTCATCGCTCTCCGAGGTTACCTAATTCTGTATCTGCCATGAAAGAAATTCCGACCGCAAACGGGGCTGACCTCTCTTTTGGGGACGATCAGACGTGCCTTTGCCAAGGCAATCCTTTCACTGGAGTAGCCGTCTTCTATCGAGCGAGCGGAACACGGGAGAGTGAAGTCGAATACTTGGACGGAATACAACAAGGTCTAATGCGCGATTGGAATGAGTTTGGCGTCTTAGTGCTTGAAGCTGAAGTAAGAAATGGCGCATATCACGGTTTGGTAAGATACTTCTCCGATCACGGCCAACCTTTGCGGGAAGAGGACTATGAGTTTGGAATATGCACTGCTCGCAGGGTGCATGACGAGGGTGGGGCGGTGCGTGAGACGTTCTCTATAGCCCCAACCGATTCGGGATTCAGGGTCCTTCAGGCAATGAGAAAAGCCGTCGAGTAGCCAAGCGCCTCCGCGGACCCCGCCGCTGGCTACACAGATCAGATTCGAGCGACCTCCCCATCCTCAGGCCTCCCATTTGCCGCACACTCCCGTTCACGGTCTACCCAAGGCCCGCCGCAGCCATCGGTGCACCCCAAACAATCAGGTCCTACGAAACAAGTAAACGGCTCTAGACCGGGAAGGAAGCCACATGTCGGGATTGCAGCGCGAGCAGGAGCCGCCAGCCGCTGAGGCCGAAGACGAGGACACTCGTCGCCTTCGCAGCGTCGGCGACGCCACCTATCGCCATCTGGTGGAAGGCGTCCTCGACTACGCGATCTTCCTGCTGACCCCGACAGGCCACATCGCCACCTGGAACGCCGGCGCCCAGCGCATCAAGGGCTACAGCCCCGCCGACATCATCGGCAAGCACTTCTCCATCTTCTACACCGCGTCCGATGTCGCCGCCGGCTGGCCCCAGAAGGAGCTCACGCTCGCCCGCGAACGCGGCCGCATTGAAGACGAAGGCTGGCGCGTGCGCCAGGACGGCAGCACCTTCTGGGCCAACGTCGTCATCACCGCCATCTACGACAGCCAGAACGAATTCCTCGGTTTCGCCAAGGTCACCCGCGACCTGAGCGACCGCCGCCGCATGGCCGCCTTGCAGGACGAGGGCCGCCGCATGACCGAGTTCATCGCCATGCTGTCCCACGAGCTGCGCAATCCGCTGTCGCCCATCATGAACGTGCTGGCCATCATGGCCCGCGAGCCGCAGAGCCCGCGCTCGCAGTGGTGCCTGGACGTGGCGGCCAAGCAGGTGCGCCATATCAACCGCCTGGTGGAAGACCTGCTCGATGTCAGCCGCGTCACCACTGGCAAGGTGCGTCTCACGATGGAGCGCCTGGACCTGGACGATGTGGTGAAGGAAGCCGTCGAGGGCATGCGGCCGACGCTGGAGGAACGAGGCCATGCGCTGGCGGTCCACGGGCTCTCGCAGCCGCTGTGGATGCAAGGCGACCGCACGCGCTTGATCCAGCTGGTCTCCAATCTGCTGAACAACTCGATCAAATTCACGACGCCGCCGGGCCAGATCGAATTGACCTTGATGCAGCAGGGCGCGGAGGTCTGTCTCTCAGTGTCCGACGACGGGATCGGCATGGAGCCGGACACGCTCAAGCGCGCCTTCGAGCCGTTCTCCCAGGCAGAAAGCCGCTACAGCCGTGGCGAAAGCGGTCTGGGTCTGGGTTTGGCGCTGGTCCGCAGCATCGCGCAGCATCACGGCGGGAGCGCGGAAGCATTCAGTGGTGGCCTTGGACAAGGGTCGGTCGTGTACGTGCGCTTGCCGCTGATCGATCAAGGCGCTGCCTCAAGCGACGCTGCGCCCCGTTCGCAGGACAAAGGGCAGGACGCTTCAGGGGCGACGCGTCGGCTGCTGATCGTGGACGACAACATCGATGCCGCCGACAGCCTCGCCATGCTGCTGCGCACCCTGGGTCATCAGGTCACGACCGCGCACGACGGCCTGCGGGCGCTGGAGCTTATCCGTGAGCAGACGCCGGACGTGGTGCTGCTGGACATCGGCATGCCCATGCTCAGCGGCCTGGAGGTGGCCCGGCATGTGCGCAGCGACCCATTGCTGTCAGGCGTGAGGCTGGTGGCGGTGTCGGGCTACGGACAACCGCTGGACAAGCTGGCGGCCAGCAGCGCCGGCTTTGACGACCATCTCGTCAAGCCGGTGGATGTGCAGGATGTGGTCAAGGCCCTGCAGGCGGTGACGGCGGTGGAGGCCGTGAACGCCGTGAAGGCCGTGAAGGATGTGGAGTCGGCGCCACCCTCTCATGGGCCGACTCGATGAAGGTTCACGCGCGCAACGCTCTGCGTCCCACCCGCTCCGCCTGATTCAAGGCCAGAGATAACGCAGCCATTGCGGCCGCCACGACAGCGTCATCGCGACGGTCAGCACCGCTGCCGCCAGCAGCATCAGCCAGACCAGGACGGCCATCGAGACATGGTCAGCCCCCAGGCACAGTGCCAGCGAAGCCGCCAGGGCCACTGCACCCATCACCCTGAGCAGCCTGACGGCTCTTGCGGGCTGCGGTCGATTGCCCTGTGCCTGTTCCCAATGCGTGTCCATCGCCAGCGCCAGCCAGCCGAACCCGACGATGGCCGCTGCCGCAGCGGCCAGTTGCAGCACCAGCGGATCAACCACGGCTCACCTCCGCGGTCGTGAGGCTGGTCGATGCGGCACCGAGCGCGGGTGGGGCGTCAAGGCCGGAACCCGTCCCTGCGCTCGCACGTGGCACTTCATTCGCGCCTGCCTGAATCGCCTCAGCACGTGTCTTCCGTCCCAGATGACGCGCCGCCCATGCGCACACCCCCGCCAGCGCCAGCAGGCTCAGATCCACACCCGCCACCGGCCAATAGCCGTTGGACAGCGTCCGCAGCAGGTGGTCCCCGGTGCTCACTGCATTCGCAACGACGGCCGCCACCGCCACAACCGCGACCACGCCACATTGCTCCCGCCACGCCGGATTGATCCGTCCCAGCGCCACCGGCGCACTGCGCAGGCAGGCATGCACCAGCGCCAGCGCCCAGGCGCCCCAGAACACCCGCTGCTCCCACAGGCCCTTGCCGACCAGGTCCTCCGGCAGCAACCGGTTGGAGAGCAGCATGGCCACGGTGGCGATCAGCATGCCGGTCATCGTGGTCACGGCCATCGCATCCACGATCCGGCTGCCCTGGCTGCCCGCCTTCGCATGTTGCGCCTTGCGCTTCTCGACAAAGAAGATGAACCCAGTGGCGATGCACACGCAACCAGTCAACCCGCCCAGCACGTACAGCCAGCGCAGCAGCCAGTGCCGGAAGTGCTGCAGGTGCAGGCCTTCCAGGAATTCCGTGGCGTTGTCGACGGCGGTGCGCGGCGGATCTTCCCGCAGCAGTTCACCGGTGCTCGCCTTGAAGTGGATGCCTTCCCCCGTCAGCGCCACGCGATCAGTCCCGGCGCGGTAGACGCTGACGTAGGCGTTGGCATCGCCGGGATGCTGCACCTGCAGGTAGCCCACTTCCCCGGCCATGCCCTTGGCCTGCCAGCGGCGCTGGGCCTCGGCCACCATTGCATCCACCGAGGCCATGCCCGCCGCCACACCCGCCCGCTCATGCGGCAGACCGGTCTCGGACGCTTCGATCTTCTCGCTCAGCTCATGCAGCGCATTGAGCTGCGTGTGCGCCACCGGGAAATAGATGCCCGCAAAGATGACCAGCCCGGTGAACGCAAAGAAGAAGTGAAAGGGCAGGGCCACGACGCCGGTGAGGTTGTGCAGGTCCAGCGTGTTGCGCTGCGTGCTCTTGTGGCGGCGGAAGGTGAAGAACTCGCGGAAGATCTTGCGGTGCATCACCACGCCGCTGACCAGCGCGGCCAGCATCATCAGCGCTGCAAAGCCCACCACCCAGGTGCCCAGCTCTTTCCAGGTCACATTCAGGCTGTAGTGCATCGGGTAGAACCACTGGCTGCCGATCGCCAACTGGCTCTGCGGCAGCAGCTTGCCGTCGCGAGGGTCCATCGCATGCACGGCCCACAAGGTCTCTTCCGGATCCTTGGCGTTGGGCACCGCAAAGCCGGCAAACACGGTGGTGACGGGGTCCCGGTGGGTGGTGTAGACGCCCCAGGTCTTCACCTCGTCAAACCGCTGAGGCAACGGGCCGTTGACCCGGTCCTTCACTCCGGCCACCACGGCGGGGTCCGGCTGCATGGACGCCAGCGCTGGCGCCAGCATCTTGTCGAAGGACGGCATCGGTTGCGGCTCGAAGCGCGACTGCGGAATCGACCAGCGGTCGATTTCCCGATCAAACACCGACAGCGAGCCGAAGAAGAACACCACCACCAGCACAAAGCCCAGCACCAGGCCGAACCAGGTGTGCAGCCAGGCCATGGAGAGTCGAAAACTTTGGAACATCAGGCTGCCTCCACTCAGACCAGCGCGCGCTGCAGCAAGGTCGCCGCACCGGCCATGACCCCGGCGCCGACTGCCAGCGTCATCCAGAGGCGCAGCACGCTGCGGGCAGCGAAGGCCCACAGGAACACGCCCAGATAGACCAGCAGGCCCAGCATGGCCGACAGGTGCTCCGCATCATGGAAGGACAGACCGGCTGCGTAGGTGCCCGCCAGCGCCAGGGCCATGAAGCCCCAGCAGAAGAGATAGCCGCCCACCGTCGCCGCAAGGATGCGAAGGAGCACGGGCAGCGTGGGCAGTGCAGGCAGAGCGGACCGCAGGCGGATCCGCGTCGTTGAGGAGGTCATCGTGTGGAAGCGGCAATCAAGGCGGCCCCAGGGACCCGGGAGACTCGCTGGCCGAGGCCGCAGTGTCCTACAAGATGAGAATGATTCCTATCGGGATGCGCTGAAAAAACGGTCATTCGATGGGGAGAAACCGGTGCCTGGGCGGTGTGCGTCCAGTGTGTCCGGCCTCAGCGCGGAATCGTGTAGATTGCGGGGCCTTCCTCTGGAACTCTCCATGCGCACCATCCTGTCTCCCATGGGCCGTCGGGCCCTGATGTCCTGGGCCGGCAAGGGCCTGCTGGCGGTCAGCGCCCTGGCGCTGCATCTGCAATCACCCGCGCAATCTCCCGCGCAATCACCCGCGCAAGCGCCTGCGAAATCCGCCGCTGACGCGGGCCTGCCCGTCTACACGGTCAAGGTGGTGAAGGCCTATCCCCATGACCGCGGTGCCTTCACCGAAGGCCTGTTTTTCAAAGACGGATTCCTGTGGGAGAGCACCGGGCTCAAGGGCCGCTCCGGCATCCGCAAGGTCAAGCTGGAAACCGGCGAGGTGGTGATGGACACCAGCCTGCCGGCCGAAGTCTTCGGCGAAGGCATCACCGACTGGGGTGACCGCGTCGTCGGCCTGACCTGGACCGACCAGATCGGCTACGTGCTGGACATGGGCAGCCTCAAGCTGTGGCGCAAGTTCAGCTATGCCGGGGAAGGTTGGGGCCTGACGCAGAACGGCAAGGAGCTCATCATGAGCGACGGCACGCCGCAACTGCGCTTCATCGATCCGGTCTCGTTCAAGGAGACCCGGCGCGTGCGGGTGACCGCAGGCGGCAAGCCGGTCGAGAAGATCAATGAGCTGGAATGGGTGGAGGGCGAGGTGCTGGCCAACATCTGGCAGACCGACCGCATTGCACGCATCGACCCGGCCACGGGCAAGGTCACCGGCTGGATCGACCTCACCGGGTTGATGACGGAGCGCAACCCCGAGGCGCAAGGGGAAGACGTGCCCAATGGCATCGCCTACGACGCCAAGACCAAACGCCTGTTCGTGACTGGCAAGCTTTGGCCGAAGCTGTTCGAGGTGCAACTGGTGAAGGCGGCGGGCCCACGGCGCTGAGGGGCGCCTCAGTCCATCTGCTTGCGCAGCAGATCGGACTTCCCCCGCAGCGCTTGCGCGCCCGGCTTGTCGCCGGCGCTGTCCAGCCGGCCTGCGGCCTCAGTCGCCGCCTTGGCCGCTTCCTCGAAGGCACTGATGGCCGGCCAGCGATCCTCGGTCGGCAGCAGCCGGCCCTTGTCGAAGTGTCCAGCCACCCAGGGTTTGCCGGGCTCTTCCAGCACGCCCAGCAGCAGCTCGCCCTTGGACGCACGGCCCAGGAAGCTGCGCTTGACCACGCCGCCTTGCACGTCCTTCAGCACCCCCAGCCCATCCGCGTTGTCGCCGATGCAGGCGCCTTCCCACTGCACAGAACTGGCGGACCATCCCTCAGGGGCCGTCAACACCCGGCACGCCGCCGAGGCATGGGTGCCAGTGGCCGCCAACAGCAGGGCAGCGACGGACGAGAAGAGCGTGGAGCGGAAAACACGTGAGCTCATGGGCACGATGGTGTTGAATGCGATGCCTCAGGATAGCCGCAGCGCTATGACCTTCCCATGAGGGAAGCTCTCCAACTGCAACGGGGTGACAGCGCCACAACATCTGCTTGCAATCGGGATCACAGACGTGCGAGAGCCGTGCAAAAGTCAGCGACTTCGCCGCGCTGCGCTCGCCCACAGCACCGCACTTGAGGCACCCTCTGGATCAGCCTTGCCGCGCCGGATCGGAAATTCCGGCAGCGCGCTGCGGGAATCCCGGAGAATCGCGCACTCTGGATCGACCCCGATCCGCTCCCGAGCATCTGGAATGACCTCCAACACTCCCAGCCGCGCCACGGCCTGGTGGATCTGCGGCCTGGTGGCTGCGGCGCTGTACGGCAACTACTACGTCTACGACTCCATCGGCCCGGTGGCCGACGCGCTGCAGACCCAGCGCGGCTTCAGCGACACGCAGGTGGGCCTGCTCAACGCCGTCTACAACCTGCCCAACGTCGTGCTGATCCTGCTCGGCGGTGTGCTGGTGGACCGCTTCGGTGCGGCCAAGGTGACGCTGGGCACCGCCGCCATCTGCCTGGCCGGCGCGCTGCTCACCGCCTTGAGTCCCAACTTCGAAGGCATGGTGGCCGGGCGCCTGCTGTTTGGCATTGGCGCTGAAACCTTCGGTATCTCCACACTGGCCGTGCTGGCCGAATACTTCGCCGGCAGCAATGTGGCCTTCACCATGGGCCTGGCGCTGTCCCTGGGACGGCTGGGCTCGTATTCCACCGACATGTCGCCCACCTGGTTCCCACAGGCCTATGCGCAGGGCTGGCAGCCGCCGCTGCTGATTGCCGCGGCCATGGCGGCGGCCTCGTTTGCCGCGGCCTTGCTGTACTGGTGGCTGGACCGACGCGTGGCGGCCTCGGCCAAGCAGGTCGCCGCACCGCAGGCCCAGCCCTTTGTATGGCGGGACCTGCTGCACTTCGGCAAGGCCTATTGGTATTTGCTGATCCTGTGCGTGCTTTGGTATTCGGTCATCCTGGCGTTTCGCAGCACCTTCTCGATCAAGTACTTCCAGCATGTGCACGGGCTGGACCTGGCGGCTGCGGGAGAGATGAACAGCTACGTGTTCCTCGCCGCCGTCTTCGCCACGCCGGCCTTCGGATGGCTGTGCGACCGGGTCGGGCGGTATGCCCCGTTCCTCGCCTTCGGCTCGGTGCTGCTGCCGATCTCGCTGGCGGTGATGGCGCTGAGCCACTCGGGCCTGTGGGTGTCCACCGCGCTGATCGGGGTGAGCTTCTCGCTGGTGCCGGCCGTCATGTGGCCGCTGGCCAGCAAGGTGGTGGCCCCCCATCGCTTCGGCACCGCCATCGGCCTGATGTGGGTGGTGCAGAACGCCGGCATCGGCGGCGCCAACCTGGTCGCCGGCTGGCTCAACACCCGCGCCGGCGCCAGTGCGCAAAACCCGGCCGGCTACAACGACATGATGCTGTTCTTCGGCCTGTGCAGCGTGGTGGGCGCGGTGTTTGCGCTGGTGCTGTGGGCGACGGCGGGCCGCAAGCATCAGGAACTGGCGGCGCGGGAACGGTGATGCTCACCGCCGCCTGACGGAGCGCGCTGAACTCGCGGGAGCGAGGCTCAGCGGACTAGCGGGCGGCACCGCACATGGCCTTGCAGCGCGCATGCCAACGCAGCGTGTCTGGCGCCTGCAGCGCGCATGCCAGCACGCCTGTCCGGCCCGTGCAGCGCTCATCCGCCAGCAGCTCCACCCTCCATTACGCGGGACAGGGCTGACGTCGCTCGCAAACCGCTGCGCGCATAGCCGGCCGGCAGCGCGAGCGCGATCTGACGAACGACCGCACAGAGACGGGTGAACAGGGTCAGGGCAATCATGGCTTCTCCTTGCGGCCCTTTTGGCGGAATTGCCGAGAGGGCATGGATGGCAGCGTGCGCCTGCACGTGGGCGCTGTCCTTGCGCTGAATCAAGCTTGGGCGGCCAGGCCCCCCCGTTGTGCGCTCCCGGTTGCGCCCGGTCAACGTTCACCTTGATGAGGGCGCAGTGCGTTGGCGGCGTTTTCGCTCGTGCCCGTCGCCCGTGGCCTGTTGCCTGTGGCACATCGCCCACCGTCCACCGTCCACCGTCCACCGTCCACCGGTCCGGTCCGGTCCGGTCCGGTCCCGTCATCGTGGCGCCGCCCTGCGCCTCGCCTCCACCGCGACGGGTTCACTCCCGCCCTGTTCAATATGCGGATGCAAACCCGCGCTATGGGGTTTTCCCGCCTAGCTCACCCAACTGTTTTGCAAAACAGCCTCAAACGGTGGTCGAACCTGCTTTTATCCTACTGCTCGCCGCATATTTCACACCCGCGAACAGGGGATCATCGGCTCGATTGAGGGTCGGTAACAGACCCATTTAATTCCTCAAAAGCGTACCTTCTTTAGTGTTTTGTGCCTGGATATCCTGAGTGGGTCGCTGAACCGAAAAGCGCTCGATATTCGGGTTTCAGATAATGAAAGAAGGTCTGCAAGCCAGCGCCCCACCGGCCTGACTTGAGCGCCTCGGTTCCGCGCATTCCCCAAGCTGAGTTGTCCCCCTGGGCCCCTTTGGGCACCAGGCCTGGCCCCGCCGTGGTCGTTTGCCGGAATCCACTTTTATGAACGGTTTGTCATCACCGCTTCTGACGCAGACGCAGATATCGAGTGCATCCCCGCCGTGGTGGCGGGAGATACTTGAGGATCTGGAATCAAGGTTGTCCGGAGATTCCGGATTCCCCTGCGTTTTCTCTAAGAACGCCTTCAAGAAGAAACTCATCCGCTTCATATTTGTGCCGGATGCACAAAATGCCGCCATGGTGCACCTGGCGGCAGGATTGAAGCAATATGTCAATCTCTCCCGGGACTGGGACGGAAGCCTGGATACGGCGTATCCGCTGGTCGTCGGATTCTCCCGGGACGCCATCGAGGCGGATTCCATCGAGGCCTATCACGCCTTCGGCTGGCGGGTGCTGCAGGCGCTGCATGCGCTGGACCCGGCCCCGTGGCCGTCCCAGGTCGGCCAAGACCCCAACGCGGCCGACTGGTCGATGTGCTTCAACGGCATGCCGCTCTTCGTGAACATGAGCCATCCGGCCCACCAGGCGCGCCGGAGCCGGAACCTGGGACGCCACTGCCTCTTCGTGATCAACCCACGGGAGCGCTTCGACATCTTCGCGGGCAACACCCCCGGCGGACGTCAGGTCCGCACCAACATCCGCCAGCGCATCGAGCGCTATGACGGCCAACCGCACGCCCCCCAGCTGGGCTTCTTCGGCGCGGACAGCCGCGAGTGGTGGCAGTACAGCCTGCTCGACCACAACGGCCCGCGCGCCGACCAGTGCCCCTTCCTCCAACGCTCCTCCACCAGGACGCCCACACCATGATCGACCTCATCGTTTCCCAAGGCCGCGTGGCCGACCGCGCCCCGCGCATGATCGAAGGTGCCGCCCGCACGGCGCAGGCGCTGCAGCACCGCTACGGCTTCGGCATCCACGCCATCGGCAGGCCCCAACCCCATGCGAGCGACGATTGGCGAGACAGCCTGCCGCAAGCCCGTGACACGCTGCTGGGCCTTCGCGACGCCATCGACCGCAGCCTGCGCACCCAGCCGCTGACGGTGTTGCTGTCCAACACCTGCTCGGCCAGTCTGGCGAGCCTGCCGCTGGTGGCGCAGACGCATCCGGATGCCGTGGTGCTGTGGATCGACGCGCATGGCGACTTCAACACGCCGGACACCACCGCCTCCGGGTATCTCGGCGGCATGGTGCTGGCGGGAGCCTGCGGGCTGTGGGACAGCGGCCATGGCGCCGGCCTGCAGCCGGGTCAGGTCGTGCTGGTGGGGGCGCGCGACATCGACGCGCCGGAACAGGCCCTGCTCACGCAGGCCGGCGTGCGCATCCTGCCGCCCGCGCAGGTCACGCCACAGGCCGTGCTGGCGGCCATTGGCAATGCGCCGGTCTGGGTGCACATCGATTGGGACGTGCTCGAGCCCGGCCATCTGCCCGCGGATTACGTGGTGCCGAATGGCCTGTATCCGGCGCAGATCCGCGCGTTGTTCGAGGCGATTCCCGCGGCGCAGTTGCGCGGCATCGAACTGGCCGAGTTCAACGCATCGCTCGATGAGACGGTCAATGCAGCGGCGTTGGACGTGATCCTCGGCATCGTCGCGCCCGTCTTCGACCGCCTGGTGCGGCGCTAGGGCCTGCTCCACAGCGCCTGCATCGACCCGCTACCGGGACACATTCATTCATCCATCCATCCATCGATTCATGGGTCCATTGATCCATTGATCCATCCGCCTGCGCACGCCGCAGGCTCATCCAGGAAACCACCATGCCGCTCTACAACAGCATCCTCGACACCATCGGTCGCACTCCCATCGTCAAGCTGCATCGCATCGCACCGTCGCATGTGAGCCTGTATGTGAAGGTCGAATCTTTCAACCCCGGCGGCTCGGTGAAAGACCGCCTCGCCCTGGCGGTCGTGCTGGACGCCGAAGCCAAGGGCCAACTCAAGCCCGGCGACACGATCTGCGAATGCACCTCCGGCAATGTCGGCATTGCGCTGGCCATGGTGGCAGCGGCGCGCGGCTACCGCTTCGTGGCGGTGATGTCGGACTCCTATTCCATCGAACGTCGCAAGCTCATCCGCGCCTATGGCGGCAAGGTGCTGCTGTTCCCCGCGGCGCTGGGCAGCAGCGGGGGCAACCGCATCGCCGATGCGCTCGCGGCCCGGCACGGCTGGTTCCGGGCGCGCCAGTTCGACAACCCGGCCAACCCCGCCTATCACCGGGAGACCACGGCCGCTGAAATCCTCAGCGACTTCGCCGGCAAGCGGCTGGATTACTTCGTCACCGGCTTTGGCACCACCGGCACGCTGACGGGGGTGGGGCAGATGCTCAAGCGGGCCCGTCCGCAGGTGCGCGTGGTGGCCGCCGAGCCGGCCAATGCAGCGGTGCTGGCAGGGCAGCCGTGGCAGGTGCACCAGATCCAGGGCTGGGCGCCCAACTTTGTGCCGAGCGTGCTGGACCCGAGCGTCATCGACGAGCTGCGGTCCATCGACGAAGTCATCGGCCGGGACACGTCGCGCCGGCTGGCGGCGGAGGAGGGCATCTTCGTGGGTCTCTCCGCCGGCGCCACGGTGGCGACAGCGCTGGATGTGGCCCGGGAAGCCCCGGCCGGCACGGTGCTGCTGGCCATGCTGCCGGACACCGGCGAGCGCTACCTCTCGACGTTCCTGCTCGAGGGCGTGAATGAAGGCTCGGACGACGACTGGCTGGACAGCCTCGGAGGGCCGTTGGTCTCCCAGTTGGCCCCGTCCCTTGCCTTCACCGACATCTTCACCGAGCTTCCCATCGACACCGCCACTGAGGCCGCAACCACCGCCGCGACCGATGCATCCACTGGCGCCGTTACCGACGCCGCCACCGATGCATCCACTGGCGCCGTTACCGACGCTGCCACCGATGCCGCGACCGCCGCCGCTACCGACGCCGCCATCCACGCCCAACCCGCCTGACCCCTCAACCAGGAGTTGCCCATGATGGAATTCATTCCTCCAGCCACGCGCTTCGTGGCGCTTCCCGACGGATTCAAGCTCAAGCGGGGCGGAACCCTCTCCGGCGCCCGGATGGCCTATGAGACGGTGGGCCGGCTTAACGCCGCGCGCAGCAATGCCGTGCTCATCCTCACCGGGCTGTCTCCGGACGCCCATGTCTGCGCCCATGAGCAACACCCGGCCCCCGGCTGGTGGGAGGGCATGGTCGGCCACGGCAAGCCTGTCGATACGGACCGGTGGTTCGTGGTCTGCGTCAATTCGCTGGGCAGTTGCAAGGGTTCGACCGGACCGGCGTCGGTCGACCCGGCCACTGGCCGCTGCTACGGCCCGGACTTCCCTGCGCTGTCCATCGAGGACCTGGCCGATGCCGCCGCTCATGTCGTGCGGGCCCTGGGCATCGAGCAACTGGCCGTGGTGGTGGGCGCGTCCATGGGCGGGATGACCGCGCTGTCTCTGGTGGCGCGGCATCCGGGGCTGGCGCGGCACATGATCAACCTCTCCGGCGCGGTCCATGCGCAGCCGTTCGCGATTGCGCTGCGTGCGCTGCAGCGGGAGATGATCCAGTCGGACCCGCAGTGGCAGGAAGGCCGGTATGACGCCGCCAGCGTGCCGATCAGCGGCATGGTCGCGGCCCGCAAGCTGGGGCTGCTCAGCTACCGGGCGCCGGACGATTGGTCCCGGCGCTTTGGGCGGGAGCGGCTGGATGCTGCACTGGCATCGGCTGCAGGCATGCCTGCCATGGACTTTGCGGTGGAGGGGTACCTGGCCTGCCATGCACAGCGGTTCGTACGCGCGTTCGATCCCAATGCTTATCTGGCGCTGAGCCGTGCCATCGACCGATTCGACCTGGGCGACGAGGCCGCGGGCGATGCCGATGCCGCGCTACGACGGCTGCAGCTGGACCGTGCGCTGGTCATGGGCGTGGACAGTGACTTCCTGTTCCCCTTGTCGCAGCAGCGGCAGGTGGCGCAGGGCCTGCAGGAGGGTGGGGTGGGCGTGACCTATCGGGCGGTGAGCTCGCTCGCCGGCCACGACGCGTTCCTGGCCGATGTGGCGCAATTCGGTCCCCCGATTGCGGCCTTCCTGTCCGACGTGGCCAGTGGCGCGCGCTCGGCCGAGGCGGCTTCCGATGTGGGGCAGGCCTCATTGACGGCCTCGTCATCGGTCTCGTCGCCGAGCGCCTCACTCGCGGCATCGACGGCCTCCTCAGTCGCGTCCTCAACGGCCTGCTCAACGGCCATCGCAACGGCCCCGTCAACGGCCTCTTCAACGGCCTCTTCAACGGCCATCGCGACGGCCCCATCAATGGCCTCTTCAACGGCCATCGCGCCGGTCCCCTCAATGGCCGCCTCCACCGCCCCCTCCACGGCTTCCTCAACGGCCCCCTCAATGGCCGCCATCACCGTGACCCCGCTCTGAAAGGCTGTCATGTCCGCTCAACCTGTCCCCACCACCGCCGAGCCCAAGGCGGTGCCTCTTCCCGCCAGCGATGCCGAGGCGGTATCGCCCGGCCCCGCGGCCAGCGCAGCGACACCCAGGCGCGTGGCGCTGGTCACCGGCGCCAATCGCGGCATTGGCCTGGAAATCTGCCGTCAACTGGCTGCGGAGGGCGTTCGCGTGCTGCTCAGCGGCCGCAGTGCCCCTGCCGTCACCGAAGCCGCCCGGCGCCTCGCCAGCGAAGGCCTGGACGTCGAAGCCGTGGTGCTGGATGTGACCGACCCGCGCAGCATCCAGGCGGCGGCGGACGGCATCGGCCATCGCCATGGCCGTCTGGACATCCTGGTGAACAACGCCGCCATCCGGGTGGAGCCCTACGGCTGCGGCCCGTCCGCGCAGCCGCTGGCGCTGTGGCACCAGACCTTCGCCACCAACCTCTTCGGCGTGGTGGCCGTCACCCAGGCCATGCTGCCGTTGCTGCGCCGCTCGCCCGCGGCCCGCATCGTCAACGTGTCCAGCCTGCTGGCGTCATTGGGCACCCACAGCGATCCGGCGTCCTATGCCTACAGCGACATGTTCAAGTCGCTGCCGGCCTACAGCGCGTCCAAGAGCGCCGTCAACGCCTGGACGGTGCACCTGGCCTACGAACTGCGCGAGACCGGCATCAAGGTCAACGCCGTGCACCCGGGCTACACCAGGACCGACATGAACGAGGGCGCCGGGGAGCTGGAGCCCGGGCAGGGCGCGCTGACCAGCGTGCGCATGGCCCTGCTCGGGCCTGACGGGCCCACCGGCCAATACGTGCACATGGGCCGCCAGATTCCATGGTGAGGTCTTGGCGCCCAGGGCGCTGTCGCCTCGCTCAAGGGCCGCTCGGCCCACCCACCTTCATCGTTGTTGCCACGCATCATGAAAACTCTCGCTTTGGTCACCAGTGCCGGCAGCTTGCCGATCGACGTCGACATGCCGCTGCTGCTCAAGGCCTGCCAGACCGTTGGTCTGCAGGCACAGGTCTGTGATTGGGAAGATCCGCAGGTGCCCTGGCACCGCTTCGACGGGGCGGTGCTGCGATCGCCCTGGAACTATGTGGAGGACTTGCCGGCCTTCCTGGCCTGGTGCGACCGGGTGGCGCAGCGCACCCGCTTGTTCAACCCGCCAGCGGTGTCGCGATGGTCCCTGGACAAGCGCTACCTGGCCGATCTCGCCCGCCACGGGGTGCCGGTCGTGCCCACCGAGTTCCTCGCGCCCGACGTGCCCGAGGCAGAGTCCCGGCAGGCGCTGCAGGCGCTGATGGACCGGCATCCTCAATCTGGCGAGGTCGTCATCAAGCCGACCGTCGGCGCCTACTCGCGGGACGTGCAGCGCTTTGCGCGTGCGGCGGCGCATCTGGCGCATCGCGCCATCGTGCGGCTGCAGCAGCGGGGCTGCCATGTGATGCTGCAGCCCTACCTCAGCGCCATCGACCAGGACGGCGAAACCAACCTGGCCTTCTTCGACGGCCATTACAGCCACGCCATTCGCAAGAGCGCCATGCTGATGGCCGACGGCACGGTGCATGTGCCCACCCAGGACCTGCGCCAGGCCCGTCACGCCGACGCGCGGGAACAGGCCGTTGCCGCTCAGGCGCTGCAGGCCGCGGCCCGCCATCTGCAACTGCGCGAGCCGCTGCTCTACGCCCGCGTGGACCTGATCCGCGACCCCCAGGGCCAGCCGCGGGTGCTGGAGCTGGAGCTGTGCGAGCCGTCGCTGAACCTGCCGTTTTCGGAGGGCAGCGCGCTGCGGTTTGCACAGGCGATCGCGCATCGTGTGGGCGTCTGAGGGCACGCTCAACGCTTGAGCAAGGCCTCGGCGGGGCGCGTTGGCAGGTCGGACAGGTCCACCACCCGCACCGGCCGGCTCAGCAGCGTGAGCGCCCCAGCCGCCAGCAACAGCCCGAAGGCGAGCAGGGCGGTGGCCGTGCCATACCGGTCGGCCAGCAGCCCGGTGAAGATCACCGGCAGGCTGAAGCCCACGTAGGCCATCAGGAAGTAGGCGGCGCTGGCGCGGGTGGTCTGGTCCCCGGCGGCTTCCGCCGTCCCGGCCAGCCCGCCCAGGTACACAAAGCCATAGCAGGCGCTGCTGGCCGCCAGCGCCCCCAGCAGCACCGCCACCAGCGTGCCCGACCAGGCCCCCCAGGCCAGCAGTGCATAGGCCGGCACCAGCACCATCAGGCCGATGCGGACCGCGTGACGCGGCTCCTGGCGCCGGGCCATCGGCTGGAACAGCAGGCCGCAGCTGATGGCCAGCATCGTCGCCAGCCCCGAGTAGCGCGACAAGCCATGCGGCGCCAGCACCGAGGGCAGGATGGAAATCACCAGCCCGGTGGTCGCCCAGCACAGCAGGATGGCCGCGCCGAACCACAGCCCCTCCACGGTGAAGTACGGCAGCCGCAGCATCGGCGCCTTCGGCCCGCTGCGGGGCGCCGTCTCCGGCAGCCGCCACACCAGCGCTGCACACACCGCCACGGCGGCCAGGTGCAGCGCAAAACTCGGCGGGGTGAGCGAATCCTGCACCATCAGGCACAGGCTGGTCAGCACTGGCCCGAGACCGAATCCGATGGAGGTGCTGGCGGTCACCCAGTTGGCCGCGCGGGAGGCGCGTGCCGAGCCGAAGAGCTCCAGCATGTAGGCCGTTGCGGTCGCCGACATCAGGGCCGTCCCGGTGCCCAGCACCAGCCGAGCTACCGCCAGGGTGGCGACATGCGGATGCAGCAGCATCAGCAGCGTGCCAGTGGCCGACAGGGCCAGTGCCAGCAGCATCACCCGCCGGCGCCCGATCCGGTCGGACAGGCCGCCCAGCGCCAGCAGCACCGGCAGCACGCCGGCCACGTAGAACGAGAAGGCGATGGTGGTGGCCATGACGCCGACGCCGTCCGCGCGTGCATAAGCGGCATACAGCGGCGCCTGCAGGTTGACGCCGGTGGTCATGACGCACAGCGCGGCGGCCAGCCAAAACGGGTGGGGGGTTCTCTGATGCATGGACGCGAATGCTCCCTTGTGGGCCCCTGGGGCCTGCCTGCATTGCAGGATAGCCACGACATGGGTACAAACACAGGCACAGTTCCCTTGATCCTGTACCCTCCGTACCCATCCGTTTAAGAAACAGTGTCCGCGACCGACCCCCACCATGAATCTTCAGATCCAACGTGACTCCGACATCCCGCTGGCCGACCAGGTGGAGCAAGGCTTGCAGGCCCATATCGGCCGCCGGGTGTACGCACCGGGCGCCCGTCTGCCGTCCATCCGGAGCCTGGCCACCCACCTGGGCGTGAGCCGCAACACGGTCATCGAGGCCTATGACCGGCTGGTCACCCGCGGCCTGGCGCGCTCCCAGCCCGGATCGGGCTACTACGTCGAGGACGGCGCCATGCGCTTCCCGTCGGCGGGCATGTCCAACCCGCGCGATGCGGAGAGCGTCACCGACGAGCTCTGGCATCTCTTCCGCGAGCAGAACGACACGGTCAAGCTGGGCTGCGGCTGGCTGCCTGACAGCTGGCGCGAGAGCGAGGACATGGCCTACGCCATCCGCCAGACCGTGCGCCGGGACCGCAGCGGCCTGTTTGACTACGGCACGCCGCTGGGCAGCCCCAGCCTTCGCAAGGCGCTCAGCCGCCGGCTCTACAGCATGGACATCGAAGCCCCGGTCAACCAGTTCCTGCTGACCAGCGGCGCCAGCCAGGCCCTGGACCTGCTGGTGCGGCTGCTGCTGCGCCCGGGCGACACGGTGCTGGTGGAGACGCCGGGCTACTACAACCTCTTTGGGCTGCTCAAGCTGCAGGGCATCCGCATGCTGGGCGTGCCGCGCACCCCCAACGGGCCGGATGTGGAGGCGCTGGAGCGATTGCTGGAGACGCATCAGCCCAAGCTGTTCTTCCTCAACGGTGTGTTCCAGAACCCGACCGGCAGCACCATCTCGGTGGCGACGGCGCACCGCATCCTGCAACTGGCGGAGCGGCACGATTTCAACATCGTGGAAGACGACATCTATGCGGACTTCCAGACCAGCAGCACACCGCGCCTGGCCGCGCTGGACCAGCTCAACCGCGTCATCTACATCGGCAGTTTTTCAAAGAGCCTGTCGTGCTCGCTGCGGGTGGGCTTCGTGGCGGCGGCGCCGGCGCTCATCAAGCGGCTGGTCGATCTGAAGATGCTGACCAGCATCACCTCCTCACGCTTTGCGGAGGAGGTGCTGGCCGTGATGCTGGAGAACGGCAGCTACCGCAAGTTGGTGGAGCGGCTGCGGCGCCGGCTGGACCGTCAGCTGGCGCAGGCCAGCCGTGTGCTGACGACGGCCGGCTGGCAGCTGTTCTGCCGGCCCAGCGGCGGCATGTTCCTGTGGGCGCGCTGGCCCGGCGTGGACGACGCGACCGAGCTGGTCACCAGGGCGGCCGCACGCGGCGTGAGCTTCTCAAACGGCTCGGTGTTCACGCCGGACCTGGCGGTGTGCCCGTGGCTGCGAATCAACGTCAGCTACATCGATGATCCGCGGGCCATGGCGTTTCTGACCAAGCCGATGTGATCAAGCCGATGTGACCAAGCCTCTGTGATGGGGCAGGGCCTCAGAACCGGTAGCTGCCGCTCAGGTAAAAGAATCGCCCGCGCGGATCGGTATAGCTCGGGTCGTAGCCCGAGATGAAGAAGTAGGCCTGGTTGGAGAACGGCGGCGCGGTGTCGAAGAGGTTCTTGATGCCCGCCCGCAGGGACAGCGCCTTGGTCGCGTCCCAGCCGCCGGACAGGTCCCACAGCGAATAGGCCTTCACCTTGTTCTTGGCCACCACCGTGCCGGTGTCGGTGTCGATGGCGGAGTTCTGGTCGGTGTAGCCGCTGTAGAAGGTGTTGGCCAGGTTCAGGCTCCAGTCGCCGCGCGACCAGTCCAGGTTCAGCCGGTGGCGCCAGCGCTGCACCACGCCATCGGTGACGAAGCGGCCCAGGTTGCTGATGTAGGGGTCGCCGTCGCCGGTCTGGCGCTTGGAGGTGAGCGTCCAGGTGCCCACCAGCTTGGCCGAGAAACGGCCCCACTCGTTCGCATTCGAGCGCAGCTGCAGGGTCAGGTCCAGGCCCGAGGCCTTCTCGCGTCCGCGGTTTTCCTTGCGCAGCTCGATGAAGCAGATGCTGGTGTCGGTGGCGTCGTAGTCGCAGCCGGGCAGGCCTTCGTCCTCGCTGTAGCGGTGCACCAGCGGTTCGTACTTGTCCAGGTTGGACAGGATCACGTCGTCGCCGATGGTGCTGATGAGGTTGCGCTTCTGGATGTTCCAGTAGTCCACGCCCACGCTGAGGAAGGGCGAGGGGTCGGTCAGCACCCCGATGCTGAACTGGCGGGACTTCTCTGGCTTGAGCTTGGCATTGGAGTAGGTGCGTGTTTCCCAGGAGTCCGCGCAGAAGCTCAGGTCGTTGTCGTTCTCGGCCATGCACACCGGGTCCGGCAGGATGGAGGAGAAGGTGACCTTGGTGGGGCGGTACAGCTCGTCCATCGACGGGGCGCGGAAGCCGGTGCCGGCGGAGGCGCGCAGCGTCAGGTCCGGCATCGGTGTCCAGCGCAGGCCGACCTTGGGATTGGTCGTCGCGCCGATGCGCTGATAGCGGTCATGGCGGATGGAGAACTGCGCCTCCCAGCCCTTGGCAAACGGCGCCAGCAGCTCGCCGTAGGCGGCCCAGACCTTGCGGGAGTTGTTGGTGAACTGCGCGTCGCCGGGCGAGCCATCACCCAGGATGTTGTCGGAGATCAGCAGGTCGCTGGCGGCGGAGCTGGAGCGCTCGCGGCGGAACTCGCCCCCCACGGCCACGGCCAGGTCGCCGCCCTCCAGCCGGGTCAGCGAGCGCGTGATCTTCGCGTCGAGCGAATCCATCACGCCGCGGGCGCGTCGCACCTCTTCATTGATGTTGAGGGACTTCAGCAGCGCCAGGCCTTCCGCGCTGGAGGGGCCGAAGGGATTCAGCAGACCGTCCGCATAGGCCTGCAGGGTCTGGTCTTCCGGGAAGTAGCCTCGCACGTCCCGATCGGACACGCGGTTGACGCTGTGGTTGTAGCCCCAGTCGTAATCCCAGCCACCGACGCTGCCATTCATGCCAACGACCACCCGGCTGCCGGTGCTGGTGAGCTGGCTGGCGCGGTTGCCGCCTTCGATCATGCGGGTGCGGACCTCGATGGAGCGGTCATCCGGCAGGGCGTCGCCCAGGCCGGTGGCGTCCAGCGCCGGGATCTTGGACACATCCAGCTCGGCATTGATGCGATTGCTGGTGCCGACGTACCAACTGCGGGCGCGGCTGTAGGCGTATTCAACAAACGCCTGGTGGTTGTCGTTGATCTTGACGACGCCGCGGCCCAGGAAGCCTGTTTTTTCCGTCTTGGGATAGAGCTCCAGGTCCCGCATGTAGTCGTAGGTGCAGGCGTCTTCGCCACCAATGCCATTGGGCAGATACAGCGTGTGGGGCGGCTGGCAGTTGGGCGCACTCAGGTTGATGGTGCGGTTGACGATGGGCTTGCCGTTGATGGTGAAGTTCACCGACTGCAGGTAGTCCCGCTGGTCGCTGGTGAGGCGGATGTTGCCGGGGTAGGTCACGCCGGAGAGCAGGTGGGGCAGCCGCTCGGGAATCTTCAGGTCGGCAATGAAGTCGCGCTGCGAGGTGCGCAGGGCGTCGGTGCGCTGGAAGTCCAGCACGCCGAAGAGGTTGAAGCCGTCGCGGGCGACGTCGCCATAACCGGCGGAGACGGTGCCGGTGCGCTTGCCCGCGCCGCCTTCTCCGGAGAAGCCGCCGTACGCGTCCAGCTGCACGCCCTGGAAGTCCTTGCGGGTGATGAAGTTGACGACGCCGCCAATGGCGTCGGTGCCGTAGAGGGCGGACGCACCGTCCAGCAGCACCTCCACCCGTTCAATGGCGGCGGCCGGGATGTTGTTGAGGTCCACGCCCTGGTCGTCACCCGGGGAGGCGAAGTTGGCCATGCGGCGGCCGTTGAGCAGGACCAGGGTGGAGGAGGTGCCCAGGCCGCGCAGGTTGGCCGAGTTCAGGCCCATCTGGTCCTTGACGCCGCCGGTGCCGATGCTCACGCCGTCGGTCAGGCCCTTGCTGGCGGCGGAGACGGTGGCCAGCAGTTCGGCGGCGGTGGTCACGCCGGCCTTGGTGATGTCCTGGCGGGTGATGACCTGCACCGGCAGGGCGCCTTCATCCGCCAGCCGCTTGATGGCCGAGCCGGTCACTTCCACCCGCTCGAGCTTGCGAGGGGCGGGGTCGCCTTCGGCCGAGGCGCCGGTGGTTTGGGCCAGGACGGTCAATGGCGACAGCAGGGTGAGGCTGACCGTGAGGCCCAGCGCGGCGGCCAGGCCGTGGGGGCGGGGACCGCGGGCGTTTCGTGGGTGGGAGGGGGCGGCCATCGTGGCCACCGCGTTGCATGCGCCCGAAAGAGGCTCCGGGCGCGCGAAAATCCTGTTCATGTCATCTATCCCTGCAAGGCCAATAAGGCATTGGACTCAGTCTAGAAAGCTGTGTCGCCCCAGCAAAGTGGGAGACATACGGGGGAAGTCGCGCAGAAACAACTGGTGGTCGTTTATTGACGAAAGGGAGGGGGAATGACGTTGACGGAAGCGGGATCGCGCGCCGACGCGATCCGGGAGGCGCAGGTCGCCATTGCGTGCCTGTTCCTGGATACCGAGCTGGACAAGGCGGATCTCTCGGCCCTGGCCCGGGTGCTCAAGGGGACAGGGCTGCCGCCGTCGGAGCTGCAGCGGATCTACGAGACGCAGGTGGCGCCTGCGTGCTGGCGCAATCTATGGCGGCTGCCCGGTGGGGTGTGGGGCGGGTTTGATGACGCGTGGCTGATGGATGCCATTCAGCGGCACGGGCTGCCTGCGGGGGCGCGCAAAAGCCTGTTTCAGCGACTGCGCATCCGCCTTTGGACCGCCGGGACGCGGCAGGAATGGGCGCGGGTGTTGCAGCTGTGTTCGGCGGCATGAAGGGGCGAAAGAGGGTCAGCGCCGCGCAAGGGTGGTTCAGCGGGCGTGCGTTTCGCTGTCCTGCCATCGCCGTAGTTGCGCAATGGAACCCGTGATCCGGCGCTCCCAGGCGCGTGCGCCTTGGCGAGTCGCCATCTCCAGCGCCTTGGACAGGAGTCGGTCGGCTTCCCTGACCGGGTCTGTGTCCAACGCCAGGGCGGCTGCAGGGCATGCGGCAGAGCGAGCAGCAGGCCCAGAGGCTTCGTGCGCACGCTGAAGCAGTTTGTCCGCCTTGACGCGCAGCAGTTCCGCCGTGCACCAGGTCTCGGGACCGGTTTCGACCGTGGCAAGGACCGCCTCGGTCGCCAGGCTGGGACACAGGGTGGCCAGCACGTCGGCCCGGCTGCCGGTTTGTTCGCACAGTGCCAACCATTCCGGCGCCGAGGTGGGGTCCTTGACGCTTTCGCACCAGTGCAGCGCGAGTTCAAAGAGCTTGGCCCAGTCGTTCCAGAAGTGAAACGAGTGGCGCTGCGCGAAGGAAGACAGTTGGGCGATGTTGGCTCGCGCCGTGGCCCAGTCCTCGGCGTAGAGGGCGATCGGACAGGCCGCCATCGTCAAGGCCTGGACGGTCGAGATGGCATGCCCAAAGGCCAGGCTGACCTCGACGGCCCGGCGGGCCACTTCCTGGGCCTGGGCGGTGTGCCCGGTGATCCAGAGCGAGCGGGCCAGGTGTGTGAGCGATGCAGTCTGATGCTCGATCTGGAGCTGGGAGTCGAGAAAGAAGTGAATGCCCTCGGGGGGCGACTCCGCCAGCGCGCGGGCGATGGCCAGGGATTCGTGCTGCCGCCCGACCTGGAACAAGGCAATGCCTCGCAGCCGCTGGCGCAACAGGTCGCACTGGGCATAGGACGCGGACTCGACGACCTCGTCGAAGGCCTGCGCAACGCTCAAGGTGTCTGCATAACGTCCCAGGATGTGGTGCCAACCGAATTCCCCGTACAGGCTCAGCAGCTGGAATCGGGTGTTGCCCTCCGCCCTGGCAGCCGCGCCTGCGCGTCGATAGGCGTCCAGCGTCTCCGGCGTCGGCCCGGCGGCGGTGGTCTGACATTGCCCCAGGGTCAGGTACAGGGCCATCTCCAGGGCGCGTGCGTCGGGAAGACCGGCCACGTGCTGCAGCGCCTGCTGGAGGTAGGGCACGCATTCAGCGCTGCGGGACAGTTGCACCCAGATCACGCCGGTGGCGGCGGCCAGCCGGACGCCGGCTTCGGTGGTGGCGGGGTCATTGAAGGCCCAGAGCAGGGCGGCGCGAATGTCTTCAATCAGCGCGCCATGGACCACGTTCCATTGAATCGACGCCAGCCCGCCTGAATCCCGCGCAAAGGCGTCGAAGAGTTGCTGGCATGCGGCGACATGCCGCAGGGCCACCGCATGGCTCTCCCCGCTCTCGGCGAGCTTGTCGGCGGCGTAGGCGCGGGTGGTGTCCAGCAGCCGAAGCCCGACCGCGCCGCCGATGCTGTCGGTGACCAGCAGCGACTTGGCGATCAGCCCCTCCAGGCCATCGAAGACTTCGTCCGCACGCACAGGCGCAAAGGCACTGACCGTGGCAGCGGCCTCAAAGGTGAAGCGGCTGCGGAACACCGAGAGTCGCCTCAGGATGGCCCGTTCGCTGTCGGAGAGGGTGCGGTAACTCCAGTCCAGCGTCGCCTGCAGGGTATGGTGGCGCTGTGGCGACGTGCGGCGGCCCTGGCTCAGCAGCGACAGCCGCTCGTCCAGCAGCCCCAGCAGCCCACGCACCCCGAAGGTGCTGGTCCGCGCGGCGGCAATCTCCAGCGCCAGCGGATTGCCGTCCAGTTTTCGGCACAGCTGCACCAGCGCCGGCATGTCGTCCTGCGCCAGTGGCGGTCCACCGGCTGCTGCGGATCGCTCCATGAAAAGCGCGAGCGCCGAGTAGCGCGGGGCGGACGCCAGATCCGGCGTTGGCGTGTCCGGAAGGTCCAGCGGGGGCAGCCGAACCACCCATTCGCCGCGGATGCGCAGCGGTTCCCGGCTGGTCGCCAGCAGCAGGAGGCCGGGCGCCGCCGTCAGAAGGCGTTCGGCCAGCAGGGCCGCCGCTTCCACGACGCACTCGCAGCCATCGAGCACCATCAACATCCGGGTGGGGGCCAGGTAGGCCATCAGGCTGGCCGTTGGATCGTGGGCGGACACCCGCACCCCGAGGGCCTGCGCCAGGGTGCTGGGCAGCAGTTGGGGATCGCTGAGCGCGGTGAGATCGACGAATCGCACGCCATCCAGACCGCTGCCGGCCAGGCGCCGCGCCGCCTCCAGCCCCACCGTGGTCTTTCCGATGCCGCCTGGCCCCACGATGGTGACGAGTCGGCGCTGCGGAAAGCCATCCACCAGCGCCTGGATAACCGGTTCGCGCCCGATGGAGGAGGTGATGCGGATGGGCAGGTAGTCGTCCGCGCTGCTCTGGGGCGCGGGTTCAGCCCTGCCGCTTTCCCAGGACGGGGCCGGGCTGGATGACGAAGGCGCCATGCCCAGCAGGCGGTAGCCCTTGCCAGGCTGGTTCTCGATCCAGGGCGAGCCGTCGTCCTGGCGACCCAGGGTCTTGCGCAACCCGGCCATGTGGACCCGCAGGCTGCCCGGTTCGACCACTGCGTCCGGCCACAGACGCGCCATCAAGGCTTCGGTTGGCACCAACGCGCCCGAGGCCTGCGCCAGGGTCAGCAGCATCTCGAAGGCGCGGCCTCCCAACTTCACCGGGACACCGTCCCGCGTCAAGCTGCGGCTCTCCGCCACTAGGACAAAGGGACCGAAGCAGATCGGCTGGGTCCGCGACGGGGGGGCTGCTCGGCGTCGATCAGAGGTCATGAGAGCTGGTTGATGTTTGAGTATTCAGCCGTCGCGCTGAAAAAAACCACCAGCCTCAGCAGTTCATGAAGACGTGGGCCGTGCTGTGTATGCTGCTTGCGATGCTACCATCCGCCGCCGTTCCGGACGGAGGCGGCAGGGGGAAGTCCGACGTGCAGACAGAGCAGGCGTTCAGGTTTGGCGAGTTCCAGCTGCTGAAGCAGCGCCGACTGCTCCTGGAGAACGACCGGGCCGTTCGCTTGGGCAGCCGCGCGCTGGACCTCTTGACGGCGCTGCTCGAGCATGCCGGCGACATCGTCAGCAAGGAAGCGCTGATGGCCTATGCCTGGCCCACCGCCGTGGTGGAGGAGACGAGCCTTCGTTTCCATCTGTCGTCTCTGCGCAAGGCGCTGGGGGATGGCCAGCAAGGTCGGCGCTTCATCGCCAATGTCAGCGGCCGGGGCTATTGCTTCGTGGCGCCTGTGCAGAGGCTCCAGCAGGCCAGCGACACGGACGCCCCCACAAAGAACAGTGCCCACAATCTTCCGGTCCGACTGACCCGCATCATTGGGCGGTCCGACCTGATCCAGCGGATGGCCCACCTGTTGTCCGAGCGCCGCTTCGTCACCATTGCCGGCCCCGGCGGGATGGGCAAGAGCACGCTGGCCATGGCCGTGTGTGAGGACGTGCTGCCCCACTATCCGGATGGGGTCTGGTTCGTGGACCTGTCCCCGCTGTCCGACGGGGCCCTTGCGGTGGGCGCGCTCGCGACAGCGCTGGGCATTTCCGTGGACGAATCGGACCCGATGCGGCGGGTCGGTGAGTTCCTGAAAGAGAAGCGCCTGCTGATCTTCCTGGACAACTGTGAGCACCTCATCGATGCCGCCGCCGCGCTGGCAGAAAACCTGCTGGCGTCGGGCCGGCAGGTGCATGTGCTGACCACGAGCCGCGAGCCTCTGAGTGCCTGCGGCGAATGGCTGCAACGACTGCCGCCGCTGGAGGTGCCCGCCCGCTCCAACCCAAGCGACCCATCGGTCTCATCTGTCCCCGTCACCGCCGCGCAGGCCCTGGCGTCATCGGCGGTTCAGCTCTTCGTGGAGCGGGCGACCGCCAGCCAGGACAGCTTCGAGCTGACCGACCAGGACGCCCCCGGCGTCGTGGACATCTGCCGGCAGTTGGACGGCATGCCCCTGGCCATCGAACTGGCCGCCGCCCACATCAACGCGTTTGGCGTCAGCGGTCTGCTGGCGCAGATGGAACGTCGTCTTCCCCTGGGCGGGCAGGTGCGGCGAGCGGGGCCTCGGCGCCATCAGACCCTTCGAGCGCTGCTGGATTGGAGCTTCGACCTGCTGTCCACGCCGGATCAACGGCTTCTGGGCCGTCTGGCGGTGTTCACCGGCCCGTTCACCATGGACGCAGCCATGGCGGTGTGCGCCGACCCGCAGCGCCGCGGACCCGAGATCCTTCTGGGCATGGAGTCGCTCGCGTCCAAATCCCTGGTGCTGGTGTTGCCCCGCGCCGGGGAGATGCATTACCGACTGCTCGACACCACCCGCTCCTATGCCATGGAGCGGCTGGAGGCGATGGGCGAGCAGGGCACGTTGCGCGAGCGGCAGGCGCACTATCTGTGCGAGGTGATGGCGCAGGCGGAACGCGACTGGACGGTGCTCGGTCGGGCTGAGTGGATCGCGACCTACAGCCCCTTTGTGGATGACGTGCGCGCGGTGCTGGATTGGACGTTCACCACGCCGGAGGGCGCCCTGGCCGCCGTTCGGCTGACCTCGCTGTTCTTCACGATGGCCAATGCGCTGTCGTTCCAGTCGGAGCTGCAGCAGCGGCTTGAATGGGCGATGGAGCGCTACAGCGCCCTCGGTGTGCAGGAGCCGGCGCTTGAATTCAGGCTCTGTGCCTTGACCTCCCTGTCCCTGACGCTGGCCAGCGGTCCCAATGCCAGGGCGGACGCCCTGCTGACGCGGGCCCGGGCGCTGGCCGACCAGATGGCCGCGCCGCAGCAGCAGGTGGAGGCGATCCACCAGCTGTTTTCCGCAGCGGTGTACGCCGGGAACTCCGCGCTGGCGCGCATCCATGCGGATGCCCTGAGCGAGCGGGCCACCCGCTGCACGGACGTCGCCGTGGCCTTGGCCGCCGACCGGGCCCAGGCGCATGTGTCCCTCCTGATGGGAGAACTGGCAGCGGCCCGGCGCCTGATGGAGCGGGTGATGCGTTACCCGATGCTGCAGATGCCGGCCGGCCCGCCTTATCCCATGTCTCAGAGCGTGTCCATGCGCATGCTGCTGGCACGCGTGTTGTGGCTGGAGGGCCTGGCGGAACAGGCGCTGGATGTGGCGCAGCAGGCGCAACAACTGTCGGCGTCGGAGAATACGTTTTCGCAGGGCCTGGTGATGTCGTGGGCGATCTGCCCGGTGGCCCTTTGGACGGGAGATCTGCAGCAGGCGAGGGCGGCGATCGAGAGGCTCAAGCAGGACGCGCTGCGATATGACTTCGCCCTGCAGGGCTCCTACGCGGACGAGTACGAGCGCGTGCTGGGCCATCGGTCGGGCGCGCCTGTGGAGACGTCCGTTGCCGGGGATCGCGCGCAGGGGCGAGGGCGCGTGTCGGTCAGCGGCCCGCTGGCCGACTTCATGGCGACCCTGGGGGAAGCGTTCCTCAGCGACGTGGCCGTGGCTCGGATGGAGTCGGGCCAGGCGCCGTGGTGTGCGCCTGAGGTGCTTCGCTCGCTGGGTGAGCGGGCGCGCGCGGCTGGCCGTGACGACGAGGCTGTGTCCTTTTTTGAGCGTTCGCTCGGCATGGCCCGGCAACAGGGCGCGCTGGCCTGGGAGCTTCGTGCCGCCAGCAGCATGGCCCGGCTGTTCAGGGACCAGGGCAGACCGGCGCAAGGGAAAGACTTGCTGCGGACCGTGTTCGAGCGCTTCACCGAGGGCTTCGAAACGGCCGACCTGATGGCGGCCGCCCGGCTGCTGGGCGAACTGGATCCGGCGGCTCGCCCTCACTCCTAGCGTTCATCCGTGGGGCGACGGGCGTTGCGTCCGGACGGCTGCGACAAAGCAATATCCCCGGCCCGGCACGTTGACGATGTAGCGCTGGTCATTCTGGCCATCGCCGAGCACTGCGCGCAGCGCGGCGACCTGGGTACGCAGGGTGGCCTCCTCCACCGCCTGGCAGCCCCAGACATAGGCCATGAGGGCCTGCTTGCTCACCACCTCCCCGGACCGCTCCACCAGGGCGATGAGCAGGTCCATCGTCCGGCCGCCCAATCGGACCTCACGTTCGCCGTCGAAGAGCAGCCGCTCCGAGCGGTGCAGCGTGAACGGGCCGAAGGAGAGGGCCTGCTGGATATAGGGGCGCATGGGGGCGCATGTTCAGGGCGAGGCGCGCCGCGTGGACTCGGGTCCGGAGGGGGCCGCATCCTGGCTCCATCCGCCGCCCAGTGCGCGGTAGACCGAGATCTCCGCGACCAAGGTCTCCGCATGGAGTTGCAGGATGCTCTGCTGCACCGCAAAGAGGCTGCGCTCCGCCAGGAGTTGATCGAGATAGGAGGCATAACCCTCGGCATACCGCCGGCTGGCGATCTTGTACGACCGCTCCAGCGCCGCGCCCTGCAGTTCTGCTTGCGCGAGTTGCTCCTGGCTCTTGGAGAGCACGGTCAACTGGGTCTCGACCTCCGAGAGGGAGGTGAGAACGACTTTCTGATAGGTGAGCAACGCCTCGTCGCGGCGGGCTGATGAGGCGCTGGCCAGTGCCCTCAATTGGCCGCCATTGAAGAGAGGGGCCAGGATGCTGCCGCCCACGGACCAGATCGAGAACGGACCCTGCCGCAGGATGCTCGAGCTGACCTGGCCGTAGGACGCCGCCAGGTTGAGCGAGGGCAGCAGGCGCGCCCGCGCGGCGGCCCACTGGGCATCGGCCGCCGCGACCTGGCTTTCGGCCTGGGCGATGTCCGGGCGCCGGCGCAGCAGTTCGGAGGGAATGCCGATGTCCGGCAAGGGCTGCAGCGACACCTCGAGAAGGGGCAGCCCCCGCTCGATCGATCCTTCGGTGCGTCCCAGCATCACCCTGAGCACCTGTTCCTGGCGTTTGCGGGCGAGTTCCAGCTGCGGAATCGACTGCGTCGTGGCGCGCCACTCTGCCTCGGACTGGGCCGTCTCGAGGGCGCTTGCGTAGCCCATCCGCTGCCGCTGGCTGTTGAGCGTCCATGATCGTTCCCGCGATTCGGCGGTGCGGCGCGCGAGGTCCAGTTGCGCGTCGAGGGCCCGGAGCGTGACGTAGCCACTGGCCACACTGGCGGCCACGCTCAGCGCGACCGCGTCCCGGGCCTGCCGCATGGCGTCCTCGCTGCGTTCAGCGGCGGCGGTGAGGTCGTGCACGCGGCCCCACAGGTCCACTTCATACGAGGCCCGCACGTCGACTTCGTTGTTGTGGGAGAGGTAGGGATGCAGGCTGACGCTGCTTACCTGCCGGGAGCGGTTGGCGCCATCGGTCAGCACCACCTGCGGAAGCTCGGAGCCCCGCTGCGCGGCGGTCATTGCCCGGGCTTCCTGGAGCCTGGCTGTGGCCAGGCGCAGGTCGAAGTTGTTCTTCAGCGCTTCATCCACCAGGGCATCAAGGGTGGGGTCGTGAAACCCGCGCCACCATTGCGACGCCACCGCGAGGCGGCCGCCCTCCACCTGCCAAGCAGCGGGTAACTGAACGGACGGCGCGGGGGCCGGTGCCGGTGTGGCGCAGGCCTGAAGGATCAGCGCCAGTCCGGCGCAAGCCAGCCGCACCCTCACGATCCAGCCTTCCGGGTGTCCACGCTGGCGACCACGGACAGCCCGGGCCGGAGCCGGTCGGCATCTTCCTTGGCCAGCTCCAGCACGATACGCACGGGCACACGCTGGGGGATCTTGGTGAAGTTCCCTGTCGCGTTGTCCGCCCGAATGACACTGAATTCAGAACCGGTGGCGGGGGCCAGGCTCTCGACATGGCCCCGCAGCACCTTGTCGCCCAGCGCATCCACGCGCACGGAGGCGGGCTGACCCGGCGACATGTGCGCGGTCTGCGCCTCCTTGTAGTTGGCAATCACCCAGAGCCTGGACGGGACCAGGGCCATCATCTGGCTGCCCGGCGTCGCATACTGACCGAGCTTGACGCCCACTTCACCCACCCGGCCGGCCTGCGGCGCCCGGATGTTGGTGTGCTCGAGGTCGATCTCGGCCAGCTTGACGGCCGCCCGCGCCGAGGCCACGTTGGCTTCGATGACGCGCCTGTTCACGATGACGGCCTGCAGATCCTGCCGGGCGAGGGCGCGGTTGGCCGCCGCCTGGAGTTGCGCCGCCTTGGCCTGCTTCTGCGTGGCTTCCGCCTGCCGCAACAGACCGTGGGTCTGGTCGCGCTCCCGGATCGAGAGGGACCCGTCCGCCACCAGGGCATTGACGCGGTGCTCGTCGGCCCAGGCCCGCTCCAGCTGGGCCTCACTGTTCACGCGCTGGGCCTGCGCCATGGCCACGGCCGCTTCGCTGCCCAGCAGCGTGGCTTCCTTTGCACGGCGCGACTGGATGAAATTGGCCAGATTGGCCTCCTGGGCGGCGAGGGTGGCCTTGGCCTGCTCGAGCTTCTGCGCATAGTTGCCGTCGTCGAGTTTGACGAGCAGTTGCCCGGCTCTCACGTCCTCGAAGTCCTTGACCAGCACTTGCGCGACATAACCATCCACCTTGGGCGCGATGATGGTGATGCTGCCCCGTACATAGGCGTCTTCCGTGGTCTGCACGTCGCTGCGAAACGGCGGCAGCTCCCACGCGTAGAGGACAGCCAGAACACCCAGCAAGGCGGGAACGGTGACAAGAACGAAGGTTCGGGCGGGAATCATTGGGGCAAGGTGGGTTGGAACGGTCAAGGGGGCAGGGCGCTGTCATGACGCTGTCATGGCGCTGGTCGGAGGGCCGCTGGGGTGCCGACTTGAGCGCTGGATTGAGCGCCGACAGGGGCGCCGGCGGGTGCTCCGGCTTGCGCGCGTGAGGGATCACCCGCCGCGTCCTGGTCCCGTCGCCGGTCTTTCTGGTGGGCCCGCCAGGTGAGCGCCCCCAGAACGATGAACATGACCACGCCGATGGCGGCAATGCGCTGGAACAGGTCGTTGTAAGCCAGCACCATCGATTCACGCGTCACCTGCTGCGCCAGCAGCGCCGCGCCTTGCCGCGTGCGCTCGGCGGGATCGCTCACGACCCGCGCGACCGAGCCGGCCAACTGCGCCAGTCGGGTGCTGACCTGAGGGTCGCCGTACTGGATGTGCTGGGCCAGCGCGGAGTACTGGACGGTTTGCCGCTGCGCCACCGTGGTGCTCACCCAGGCGCTTCCCAGCAGGCTGCCCAGGTACTGCGCCAGCGTAAACGCCGCGAGAAAGCTCACCAGGTTCTTTCCGCCTTCCGCCATCACCGGTCCGAAGCCCAGCAGCACGGCGCCCGAGAAGAACGCGGCCAGCCCGGCGGACAGGATGGCCTGCGAAACGTAGAGCTGCTCGGGGCGTGTCAGCGCGGTGGCGGTGGCGTCGAACAGCGAGCCGCTGATGACCAGCACCAGGGCCAGCAGGCCCAGCACCCGGGGCCCGCGCCGGGCTGCAATCCCGATGCAGGCGATGAAGCCGAGGAAGGTGGCCGCGGTGACGATGGAAAACAGCGTTCCCATCTGCTCGTTGCTCTGCCCCAGGACGGTCATCAGTCCGACGATGCCCACCGATTGCTCGGCCAGAACGATGCGGAAGAACAGCACGGCCACCACGAACTGGATCATGAAGGGCCTGACCAGCCAGCGCAGGTCGATCAGCGGCTGGGCGCGATTCAGGTCGAACAGGACGTAGAGCCCCACCAGGACGATCGAAGCCGCCAGGCATTGGCCGATCCAGTCGGTGTCGGTCCACCAGTAGAGCCGGCCCTGGGACACCGCCACGCTGAGCAGCGCGAGGCCACCGGCGTAGAGCGGAAAGGCCACGAAGTCGCCCCGGGTCCACGACGCTTGAGGCGGCGGCGCTGGCAGGCGGATGAGATGAATGGCCGCCAGGCTCAGCAGCGCCAAGGCGACGTCGATCAGGAACAGGCCGTGCCACTGGCCCAGCTCCAGCAGGCTGGGGGACATCACCCGGGACAGCGGCATGCCCAGTTGCAGGAAGCAAAAGCCCAGCAGCAGTCCGACGACCTGGAACCTGGGGGCGAACGCTTCAATGAGATAGAGCACCGCCAGGGTGCTCATCACCGGCGACACCGTGCCCAGCATGGCGCGCACCATGACGGCCGAGGACACGCTGTTGGCGGCCAGGTGAAGCGCCGCAGCCCCGAGGAACACGCACAAGCCGACAGTGGCGAATCGACTCAGCCCGACATGCAGACGGATCTTCACCAGCAACAACGTGGACGACAGGGCCGCCGCGAAGTACGCGGTGGTCAGCCAGCTGGCTTCTGCGGCGGTGGCGCCCAGCGCCCCCTGGATATTGGCGAGATTCGAATTGGCCAGATGCAGGCCCAGGCTCTGCGCCAGGCCGATGACCGCGCCGGTCACACCGCATCCCACGCGCCGGAGCATCTCAAGAGACGTCATGTCAAACCCTGCGGATGAATGAGGTTGGAGACCCGAAGACTTGGCTCGGTATTGGGAGGGATCCGCGGCCCGAATGGAATTCGCCACCGTTCCTGCCTGCGCCTCTGCCAAATGGGCTAATCGCGGAAAGAGTGCCGCGCGGCGCATCACTCGATGCTCAAATGGAATGCACGGTGACGACGGCAATGGATCGATGTCTAACAATTCTGAACACGCAAGGCTGGCAAAGGCTAATAAGTGACAACTTGCCCATGCGGAGCGCGGCCGACATCATCAGATTCATTGTCGATGTCATCGGCAGGGAGAGATCTGATGCAGCATTTAGAAAACATTCGCGTCCTCATCATTCACGAGGAACCCATCGTGGTGGCCGGCCTTCTGGCGGTTCTCAGCACTGAGCCGGGCATGACGGTGACCACGGCGTCCAGCGGTTCATCCTGGCAGCGGGAATGGGCAGCGCATGGCACGCATTGCGATGTCTTGATTGCCGATTACCACGGCGCATTGGAGACACTCGCAGACCTGAGAAAGACCGGGCGAAAGGAAAGCCGGATGGTTCCGCCCAGGGTGTTAGTGGTGACCCAACTGTCCCGCGAGTGGGAAGTCCGCATTGCAATGGACGCCGGCGCGTTCGGCTACCTGATGCAGAACTGCTCGGTGGCGGAGATCGTCGCCGGGGTACGAATGGTCGCCTCCAATCGCCGGTATCTCTGTGGCGCCGTGGCGGAGCGGATCGCCGAGAGTCTCACGCGCATGACGCTGACCGCTCGGGAAACCGAGGTGCTGGAACTGCTGCAGCGTGGGATGTGCAACAAGACCATTGCTCGGGACCTGGGCATTGCACCGGGCACCGTCAAGGCGCATGTGGCGGGCATTCTGGACAAGCTGGGCGCGACCACCCGGACGCAAGCCGTCGCCGTGGCCACCCATCGCGGCTTGTTGCGAGTCAGTGCCGCGCAACCCTTGCGCCGGTCCACCTCATCGGCCCGGGTCGGCGTGGCAAGGAGCGACGTGTCCGGCCTGCAGGAGCTGGCACCCGCCACGCCCGCCTGATGCCGATCCCACCGACTGCTCTGAAGGTCCGCCCCATGTCGTTCTCCGCCACCGTTCTAAATGCCTTCGCCAGCGTGCTGCTGGTGGGGGGAAGTCTTGCGTCGCTGGCCTGCGCCCAGGGCGCGGACACCCCGTCCTTCCAGCAACTGGACTCGATGGAGGCGCGGGTCCAGGGGTGCGTGACCTGCCATGGGCCCAGCGGGCAGGGGACCGGCAGCGGCTATTTCCCACGCATTGCAGGCAAGCCGGCCCAGTACCTGTACAACCAGCTGGTGGCCTTTCGGGATGGGCGGCGGACGTATCCGCCCATGAATGCCCTGGTGGCCTACCTGCCCGATGCCTACCTGCGGGAGATTGCCGAGCACTTCGCGAGGCAGCGCCCAGACTTCGCGGCACGCGAGACCAGCTCTCTGGACGCCGCCACGGTCGCCCGGGGAAAGACCCTGGCGACCGTGGGTGACGTCCAGAAGGGTGTCCCGGCCTGCATGGCCTGCCATGGGGCCCGCCTGTATGGCGTGGAGCCGGGCATTCCCGGGCTGGTCGGACTGCGGTCCAGCTATATCGCGGCACAGCTCACACGCTGGCGCGTTGGCGAGCGTCGAGCGCGGGAGCCCGATTGCATGAAGCGTGTGGCAACGCGTCTGACGGATGCGGACATCGCCGCCGTTGCCGGATGGCTGTCTCAGCAGAGCGCGCCGGTCGATGCAGCACCAGAACCGGCAGCGCTGCAGCGAATGCCTTACGCCTGTGGCAGCCAGCCTCTCGGCGCACAGACCACCGGAGGTGGGCAGTGAAACCCGCCGTCCGAATCCTTCCTGTGGTGAGTCTGGGCGCGGCGCTTTGCGCGGGCGTGCTGATTTTTCTGCGGCCGGCAGCCATGTCACAGGCGCTCTCCAGGCCGCTGGCGCCCAACAACACTGGCGGCCCCAACGAGGCCACCACCGAGCGCATCACCCGTGGAGAGTATCTCGCCCGGGCCGGTGACTGCGTTGCCTGCCACACCGCCCCGAACGGCAAGCCATTCGCCGGCGGGCGGGCCATGCCCACGCCATTCGGCAGCCTCTTTGTCCCCAACATCACGCCGGATGAGGAGACCGGCATCGGTCGTTGGAAGGCCGATGAGTTCTACCGGATGCTCCATACCGGCATTTCGCGTGATGGCTCGCTGCTCTACCCGGCGATGCCCTTTGCCTCCTACACCAAGGTGACTCGAGAAGACTCGGATGCCATCTTTGCGTTCCTCCAGTCCCTGCCGCCGGTGCGTCAGAAAAACCGGCCGCATGAACTCAAGTTCCCGTTCAACGACCGCAAGCTGCTGGTGGGATGGCGAACCCTTTATTTCAAAGAAGGGGAGTTCCAGCCGGATGTGAAGGCCTCCAAACAGTGGAACCGCGGGGCGTATCTGGTGCAGGGGCTGGGGCACTGCGCGATGTGCCATACCTCGATCAATGCCCTGGGCGGCTCCCGGCAGTCCAAGGCCTTCGAGGGGGGCATGATCCCCAATCAGAACTGGTATGCACCGTCCCTGACCTCCAACCGCGAGGCGGGCCTGGGAGACTGGCCGCTCCAGGACATTGCCGACCTGCTGCAGGTCGGTGCGTCCCATCGGGGCACCACCTACGGCCCGATGGCCGAGGTGGTCTACAACAGCCTGCAGTACCTCACCGACGAGGATGTGATGGCCATGGCGGTCTACCTCAAGTCCTTGCCCATGCGGGACGCCGAGGCCCCGCCCACCCCGCGCGAGCGCCTTGTGGACCCCGGCGTGATGGAGCTCGGCCGAAAGGTCTATGCCGCCCGTTGCGCGGTCTGCCATGGTACGGAAGGCGTGGGGCACCCCCCTGCGTTTCCGCCGCTGAAGGGCAACCAGTCCATCACCATGCTGTCGCCGGTCAATTCGATCCGGATGGTGCTGAACGGCGGCTATGCCCCGGGCACCTTCAAGAATCCGCGGCCCTATGGCATGCCTCCGTTCAGCCATGTCTTGAATGATGAGGAAATCGCTGCGGCGGTGACCTACATCCGCCTGGCGTGGGGCAACCAAGGCACCCCGGTCACCGCGGTCCAGGTCAATGAGCTGCGCAAGATCCTTCCTGAATGAGGCCTGCAATGACCCCCATTGAACAGCCCGCCGCCATGGGCGCTGCGGACACCGCTAATGCCGCTGACACCGCTGATGCCGCCGGTGCGGCCAGCGTCGCCGACGCAGCAATGCTGGAAGACATCGTCGTACGCGGCCCCGGCGGCACCTTTGCCGTGGTGGGCGTGGCGACCACCGTGGTCGTGGCGATCTGGTTCGTCTTCTACTTTTTCGTCTACCTGCCGCGAGGGACTCTGCAATGATCAGCCTGGAACCCAGTCACCGGTCGGAGGCCGTGGCCGCAGGGGCCGAACGACGGTGGGCCCTGATCGTGGTGGCCATCGTCGGCGTGCTCATTGCCATGATGGTGTTCACGGGATGGCACTGGGCCGCCATGCCGCCCTCGCGCGTGGAGACGGTGGACGTCAGGACACTGCACACGCAAGGGGAGTTCGTGGAGGCCAACCTTGGGACCGAGGTCCGACCCGACGGAAAAATCGTGGTGCGCCTGGTGGCGCAGCAGTACTCCTTCCAGCCTCAATGCATCGTGGTGCCGGTGGATACGCCGGTCACCTTCCGCGGCACCAGCACCGATGCCATCCATGGTTTTGTCATCGGGACGACCAATGCCAACACCATGCTGGTGCCAGGCTTTGTGTCCACCTTCACCACGAGCTTCCGCAAGACGGGCGAGTCCCTGATGCCCTGCCACGAGTACTGCGGAACCGGGCATGAGGCGATGTGGGCGCGCGTGCAGGTGCTGTCCATCGAAGAGTTCCTGGCGAAGTCACGCCCGGGAGAAAGGCTCAGCTGTGTACCGAGCTAACAAACTGGTCCTCGCCCATTTCTGGGTGGCCATCGGCGCCTTCCTGGTGGCGATCTGCCTGGGGGAATGGCAGATGTTCATGCGCTCGCCGCTTAGTGCCTGGATCAGCAATCCGGAGCACTACTACCGTTCCGTCACGGCCCATGGCACGGTCATGGGCTACGTGTTCCCGACCCTCATCGCGATGGGGTTCGGCTACGCCATTACCGAGCGGGCGCTCCAGCGCGCGCTGATCGGCCTGCGGTGGGCCTGGGTGGGCTTATGGCTGCTCCTCGTCGGCGCAGCGATGGCGTCAATCACCGTCGCCCTGGGCAAGGCATCGGTGCTCTACACCTTCTATCCGCCGCTGACCGGCAGCCCGTTCTACTACCTGGGCGTGGTCCTGGTGGTGGTGGGCTCGTGGATCTGGGTGGCCCTGATGGTCGTCAACCTGCGTGCCTGGAAGCGGGACCAACCGTCCGCCACCGTGCCCCTGGCCATGTATGGCAATGTCGCCGGCGCACTGCTGTGGGCGTGGACGTCGCTCGGCGCGGCGCTGGAGATCCTGCTGCTCATCCTTCCCGCGTCGCTGGGATGGGTGGATACGATCAATGCGGGTCTTGCACGGGTCTTCTTTTCCTGGACCTTGCATGCCATCGTCTATTTCTGGCTGATGCCGGCCTACATCGCGTTCTACACCATCGTTCCCCGGGCCATCGGGTCGCGCCTGTACAGCGACACCATGGCGCGCGTGGCCTTTGCGCTCTTCCTCGTGTTCTCGATGCCGATCGGCATCCACCACCTGTTTGCCGATCCGCAGGTGGGAGCGGGCTTCAAGTTTGTTCATGCCGCCATGACGGCCATGGTGTCGGTGCCCACCTTCCTCACGGTGTTCACCATCGTGGCGTCGGTCGAGATCGTGGCGCGGCTGCGCGGCGGGCGAGGGGTGTTTGGCTGGCTGAAGGCGCTGCCCTGGTCCAACCCCATGATGCTGGCGCTGACTTTTTCCTTTGTGATGCTGGGCTTGGGCGGCGTGGGCGGGCTGATCAACATGAGCTACCAGCTCAATGAAACCGTTCACAACACGCAATGGGTGACCGGCCACTTCCACCTGATCTTCGCGGGTGCGATCGTCATCATGTATTTCATGATCGCCTACGACCTGTGGCCGTCGCTGACGCACTGCGCGCCGCTGCCGGAACGTCTGGTCAAGGTGCAGTTGTGGTTGTGGTTCGTCGGCATGCTGGTGCTGACGCTGCCCTGGCATTGGGTGGGGTTGCTGGGCATGCCGCGGCGCATGGCGTATTACGACTACAGCCATCCGGCTTTGCAGGCGCAGGCCTGGACGGTGACGGCATCCGTCTGTGGCGGCGCGCTGCTGGTGGTGTCCGCATCGCTCTTCGTCTACCTGCTGGCCTTTGCCGGTCGAAGGCGCGGCACGCCGGTGCCGTTCACCTTCAGCCGGGCCGTGCATGAAGGAAGGCGACCGCCGGCGGCACTCAACGGATTCGGCCTGTGGGTGTTCATGATGGCGGCCCTGACCCTCGTCAACTACGGCTACCCGATTGCGCAACTGGCTTCATTGAAGGAAGCGCGCGTGCCGGTCATTCCTATCGGGACACGATGATGAACAACGCGGTCTTTTCCTGGCGCAACGTCTGGTTCCGCCGCAGCGTCGTTGCGCTGGCCGGGCTCACGCTGCTGTGGATGCTGGTGGGCTTCGTCTGGCTCCCGTCCGTGTCCGTGGGGTTTGCGAGCGAGGGGGTGTGGGCGAGCATCTGCCGTGCGGCCGGCGTCCCCGCTGCGTGGAGCCCCCAGTCGCCAGATGCCGTGTCCCCGCCAGTGTCCACGCATGTGGTCCTGGAGCGAACGATGGCGGCGCCGGCGCCGAGTAGGTCCGTGGGCCGCGGAGCCACGCTGGCCCTGAACTGCACCATGTGCCATGGAAGCCGCGGCATGAGCGGATCCGAGGCGCCCAACCTCGCGGGACAGTACCGCGAGGTCATCATCAAGCAGTTGCGGGACTACCAGGAGGGGCAGCGTGCCAGCACCATCATGCAAGCGCTGGCCCGCAACCTGAAGGCGCAGGACATTGAAGACCTCGCGGCCTACTATGCGTCGCTGCCCCGGCCGCATCGCGTGGAGACCGCCCCTGCGCAGGTGCCGTCGCCCGCCCTGGTGCGGGTGGGGGCGCCTTTGCGCAATGTCGCGCCCTGCATCTCCTGTCATGGCGGCGTCGACCAGAAGCTGGGGGCGCCCTGGCTGGAGGGCATGCCCAGGGCCTACCTGGTCGCGCAGCTCAACAATTTCCGCTCCGGCGCCCGCGCCAACGACAGCCATGCGCAGATGCGCAACATGGCGCGTGCCATGACCCCTGGCGAGATTGCGGAGGTCGCGGCTTTTTATGCCGGCGACGACGCGCACTGATCACCGCCGCAGCGCTCTACGCCGAACGGGAGAGGTGCTCCTGCACCATGCCTCCAATGCGGGCGGAGCAGGGCATCCCTAGCATCTGCTGTATTCGCTGTATCCGCTGAATCCGCTTTGCCTCCCTCCACCACGCCGAGACCGTCCCAGATGACCACCGCACGTGCTCCGCTCAGCAAGCGCTCCAACGCTTCCTCCAAGAAGCCCGCATCGTCCCCGTCGTCTCACGCCGCCCTCACGCCGGCGGACGTGGACCACGCGCAAACCGCCCTGGTGCTGCAGGGCGGCGGTGCGCTGGGGTCCTACCAGGCCGGTGTGTATGAGGCGCTGTCCACGAAATATCGGTCGGTGGACTGGGTGGCGGGCGTGTCGATCGGGGCGATCAATGCCGCACTCATCGTGGGCAATGCGCCGGAGTACCGGGTGGAGCGGCTGCGGGAGTTCTGGAACCTCGTGTCGTCTGCACCCGGTCAGCAATGGCCGGCGTGGCCCGCTGCGCAGTCGTCCTTCAGCCAGCTCAGTGCCGCGTCCGCTGTTGCCATGGGCATTCCCGGCTTCTTTGCGCCGCGAATGTCCCCGCAGCTGGTGTTGGGGAATTCAGCGCCGCTGCTGAGTTATTACGACACGGCGGCTCTGAAGGCGACGCTGGAGCGGCTGGTCGACTTTGATCGCATCAACCACGGTGATGTGCGTTTCTCGGTGGGTGCCGTGAACGTGCGTACCGGCAATTCCGTCTATTTCGACAACACCGAGTGCACCATCGGCCCCGAGCACATCATGGCCAGCGGGGCGCTTCCTCCCGGCTTCCCGCCTGTGAACATCGACGGGGAAGACTACTGGGATGGCGGCATCGTCTCCAACACGCCGCTGCTCCATGTGCTGGAGCATCACAACCGCCATCGCCGGCTGCTCGTGCTCCAGGTGGACCTGTTCAATGCACGAGGGGCCATGCCCAAGACGCTGGGAGAGGTGGCCTCCCGCCACAAGGACATCCAGTTTTCGAGTCGCACACGTCTGAGCACGAACGTGATCGCCGCCAATCTGAATGCGCGTCAGGAGCTGTTGGAACTGCTGGACCAGTTGCCCGCCGCTTTGAAGGGCGATGCGAAGGTCGTGCACGCCCGCGAACTGCTGCGCCGCGAGCCGATTGACATTGTGCAATTGGTCTATCGCCAGAAAGGCTACGAGACCGCCGAGAAGGACTATGAGTTCTCGCGTTCCATGATGCAGGAGCATTGGAAATCGGGCTTCGAGGACATGGGCCGCACCCTTGCACATCCCGAATTGATGAGGAGCCGTTTGCGCGCGGTCGGGGTCACGACCTACGACATGCTCGACGGCGACGGGCTGGATGTGCGTCAGGCCGCCAGCCCGGTCTGACGGTGCGGTGCCGCTCCCAACGACCGCGACCGAAGCTCCCGCCTGCCTCCATTCGCTGCTCCCCCGACACCGATCCACCCACCACCGATCCGGAGCCTGCCATGCATATCGACGCCATCCGCAAGAACGCCTTCGCCATGCCGTTCACGAACCCGGCATTCCCTCCCGGGCCTTATCGATTCGTCCGGCGCGAGTTCTTCATCATCACCTACCGCACCGATATGGACGCCTTGCGCGCCGTGGTGCCGGAACCGCTGGAAGTGGTGGAGCCGCTGGTGAAGTACGAGTTCATCCGTATGCCCGACTCCAGCGGTTTTGGCGACTACACCGAGTCCGGCCAGGTCATTCCGGTCCAGTTGCGGACCGCCAAAGGCCTGGAGAAAGGGAATTACACCCATGCGATGTACCTGAACGACCATCCGCCGATTGCCGGGGGACGGGAGCTCTGGGGGTTCCCGAAGAAGCTCGCGTCGCCCAAGCTTGAATACCAGACCGACCTGCTGCTGGGCGTGCTCTATTACGGCAAGTCGCCGGTGGCCAATGCCACCATGGGCTTCAAGCACCGGGCGCTGGAGCCGGGCCCGATCCTGGACAGCATTGCGCAGCCCAATTTCCTGCTCAAGATCATTCCGCACGTGGACGGCACGCCGCGCATCTGCGAGCTGGTGCGCTACCACATGACCGACGTGACGCTGCACGGCGCCTGGACCGGGCCTGTAGCCCTGGACCTGCATCCGCATGCCTTGGCGCCGGTGGCAGATCTGCCGGTGCTGAAGGTGGAGTCGGCGGTGCACTACATCGCGGACATGACCTTGGCGCTGGGCACCGTCGAATACGACTATCTCGCCTGAGTCGGGCTCGAGTCCGTTTTCCGAGACGCTTTCCTTCATTCAAACGCCTTTGCAGGAGTTCATTGCCATGACCGTCAAGAACAAAGTTGCCCTGATCACCGGCGCTGCCAGTGGCATCGGCAAGGAAATCGCCGTTGTCTTTGCCCGCGCCGGCGCCAAGGTGGTCGTCGCGGACCTGAACCGGGACGCCGCCATTGCAACGGCCCAGGAGCTGCGCGCCGCGGGCGGTGAAGCCATGGGCGTCGGCATGGACGTCACCAGCGAGGAGCAGGTCAATGAGGGCGTCGATGCGGCTGCCAAGGAGTTTGGCGGCATCGACGTACTGGTGAGCAATGCGGGGATCCAGATCGTCCAGCCCGTGCACGAGTTTGAGTTCGCGGCCTGGAAGCGGATGCTCGCGATTCATCTCGACGGTGCCTTCCTCACCACCAAGGCCTGCCTGAAGCACATGTATGCGCAAGGGCGTGGTGGCAGCGTGATCTACATGGGGTCGGTGCATTCCAAGGAAGCCTCCAAGCTCAAGGCGCCCTATGTGACGGCCAAGCATGGGTTGATCGGCCTGTGCAAGACGGTGGCGAAGGAGGCGGCTGCCTATAAGGTGGCGGCCAACGTCATCTGCCCCGGCTTTGTGCGTACGCCGCTGGTGGAGAAGCAGATTCCTGAACAGGCCGCTGCGCTCGGGATCTCCGAGGAAGCGGTGATCAAGAATGTGATGCTCAAGGAAACGGTGGATGGCGAGTTCACGACCACGGATGACGTGGCGGAACTGGCATTGTTCCTGGCGGGGTTTCCGTCAACGGCGTTGACCGGGCAATCGGTGGTGGTGAGCCACGGGTGGTTTATGCAGTAAGGGGAGGGCCGGGGTGCGCAACAAGCGTGCACGGCGGTCGGAGGGCCTTCTGGCGCCTTCGGGGTGATGCTGAGACAGCCTTGGGAGCGCTACGGCACGCTTGGTCAGCTGCATCAGCGAAGGACTGCCGCACCGCTGGTTGAAGGGCTGGATCGGCACAGGACAAAGCCTCAGTCCGGACATGCTTCACCGGAATCCAGGTGCAGCCGAAATGGCTTCCATCCGCCCGGTGGGTCCCATTCGGCGTCACCGAAGATTCGGCCATCTTGAACGCGGTGAACGACGACACCATCGATCCCAAGTTCGGACATCCTCCACAGAAGCCTTCCAGTCCCGTCGAAGCGCAGCAACTCTGACGCCGACGCCACCAACACCGAGGAACCCAGCTCCGGTGACTCAAGATCGATTGCAGTGAACAGCTGGCCGAAATACCCATCGAGCGAGTGCGACACCAACTCGCCGTTCCTTGGGGAGAACACGGCAACTTGTTCGCCGTAGCCGATGTAAACCAACTCACCGATGCCGCGCACATCCTGAAAGCAGGAGTACCCAACACTTGCGAACAAGTCAACTCGCCACCGAGCCTGCGTGCCCGAACGGATTCCAACAGCCGCAACTGGGGCCGCCGTTGGGTTGGTGGGGGTGCCCAATACAACGCGAGCAGCATCGTGCCAGTCGTTAACGGCCTCAGCGCTGATGAAGGTTGCCAGCATGCTCATTGCTACGCAGTCTAACCAGGCGTGATCGGTGGTCAGCGGGCAGCAAAGTCATGCTGACCCCGACAACAGGAGGTGTTCTCGCGCGTGCTTCTTGGGCTGACCAGGCCGAGAGGGTGAAAGGTTTCAGTTTCGCTCTGGCAGGACGGCTTCTTCATTGCCATACAGACTTGCGCTGGCAAATCGCACCACGAAGCCCGCAGCCGTGTCACATACCTCGTAGCCGGGCGAACCGTCGTCTCGCAGCGCCGGATGCACGACCAAGTTGACGGCGCTCCATGAAGATGGGCCGTCAAGGTAGCTGCAATAGAAGAATGCGATCCCAACGGGCTCTTGCTGCGCGTCCTGCTTGGCAAGCTTCAAAACGAACCTGTCGTGATCGTCACTGTATGCATTGAACGACGCCGCGCAGCCGCGCCATTCGTTGAGTTCCTGCTGGAACGCGTTGACATCGCAAGTCTTGACTTTCATTTCAGGGGGTCTGCGCCTGGGCGCCGTCGACGCGAACGCGGTCATGCAGCGCACGACCGCGGTTCTGAGAGGTCAGCGCTGCAACGACGCTGCACCGACCTTCGGAGTTCGGATCCAGTCGATGATGGCCAGGAGCAAGGGGGCTCCAATGATCCAGGTTGGAATGAGCGCGTTCATATCGACTCCATTGAAGGCTGAGGTTCATGAAGCGCGGCAATGCGTGTGCCTCATCAGACCACGGACCCGTTCAACCAGGCCTGTGCCTGCCACGGGTGCGCCGCCTCGGCAGCGGCCGCCGACCATCGAACGTCGCTCACGTCCACGCCTTGCTGCAAAAGCCAGGCCTTGGCCGCAGCCAGCCGGCTTCGGTCGTCGCCCAGGGAGTAGGGATGCGTGCGGAAGGCGCTTGCGGCGCCGTTCAGGTCGTTCAGCATCAGTCGCGCGGCCAGCGGCCAGGCGCCGCCCAAGCCGCTCGTGGCATATGCCGGTGAGTCGGCCGCCGCAGCGATCCCCTGCAAGGTCAAGCGGCGCTCGAACAAGGGCAGCGCATGGTCGTGAGTGATGGCCGCGAAGGCTTCTCCCAGCACCGAGCCGGGAGTGGGACGTTGTCGCTGCAGCCGCCCATCGGGCCGCCAGCTGATGCCGGGCGGCAGGGGCGAGCCCACGGCACCCATTTCGGACAGTCGCACCATGCAGGCCACATGGCTGGCGTGGTCTGGCACTCGCCATGCAAGCTCAGGTCTGTAGGCGAAAGGGCGTACGCCGTGCAGTCGTTCAATGAGCGCTGGCACTTTCACGGTCGCATGCATCCAGCAGGTCCGGAACCCGTACTCGAACTGAAACGCCAGCGCCTCCAGACGTGGCACCCCATCGTTGTCGGTGCGGCGATGAAAGACGCGTTCCGTGCGGGTGAATCCGAGCGGCAGCAACAGCGCATCAAGCGCGGGCCAGATCTCGTCGGCATGGCGGATGGCATTGGAGCGGCGCGTCATGCTCTGCGGGTCCCCGCGGTCACGAATCGGCGAGAGCCTTGGTCACGAACGTCTTCGTTGGGGGCGGGGACTGAGCCCCGGCACACCTGGGCGCGCCATTTCCCGTTCAGCGGGATAATCGATGCCATTGCTCTAGCAAGCCTTCCCTGGATTCTTGTTTTGCGACGGCCCGTCTGGGCGGGTGCTTCGTCGCGCTGTGGTGTCAGTGCCAAAGTCTATCCCGGGGGCGTTTGTGCAGTTTCGTGCTTCGGCGCCCACTTCAAAGATGTCTGATTCCCCCCACCAACCCTTCGCTTTCAGCCCGTGGAGGCTGTCCGTTGCGCCGATGCTCGACTGGACCGACCGCCACTGCCGCTACTTCCACCGGCTGTTGACCCGGCACACGCTGCTCTACACCGAGATGGTCACCACCGGCGCGCTGCTGCACGGCGACCAGCCGCGCCATCTGGACTTCAGCGAGCAGGAACATCCCGTGGCGCTGCAACTCGGCGGCTCCGAACCCGCCGATCTCGCCGCATGCGCCAAACTGGCCCAGCAGTGGGGGTATGACGAGGTCAACCTGAACTGCGGCTGCCCGAGCGAGCGCGTGCAGCGCGGCGCTTTCGGCGCCTGCCTGATGGCCGAACCGGGCCTGGTGGCCGATGGTGTCAAGGCCATGAAAGATGCGGTGAGCATTCCGGTCACCGTCAAGCACCGCATCGGCATCGACAAGATCGAGAGCTACGACTTTGTCAGAGACTTCGTCGGCACCATCGCCGAGGCGGGCTGCGAGGTCTTCATCGTCCACGCGCGCAATGCCTGGCTGCAAGGGCTCTCGCCCAAGGAAAATCGCGACATCCCGCCGCTTCGTTATGAGCTGGTGCACCGGCTCAAGCAGGAGTTCCCGGCCCTGACCATCGCCATCAACGGCGGCATCAAGACGGATGACCAGATTGAGCAGCAACTGGCGTACGTGGATGGCGTGATGGTGGGTCGGCAGGCTTATCACGAGCCCTGGCAGATGGCGGGCTGGGATCAGCGTTTCTTCGGCGCAGCGGCGGCCCCGGTGCAGAGCCGGGAAGCGGTTGAAGACCAATGGCTGGTCTATCTGGAGCAGCAGGTGGCGCAGGGACGCCCCTGGTCACAGGCCATGCGGCATGCACTGGGCCTGTGGAACGGACTACCGGGTGCGCGTCGCTGGCGGCAGGTGTGGTCGGACCATCGGCTCAAGCACCTGCCGGTGCGTGAAGTCGCCCGTCAGGCCACCGAGGCGCGTGAGACGGCCGCGGAGATTGCGCGGCAGCATCCTGCCTTCCAGGCGCCCGTGGACGCCTGAGCGCTCCCAGCACTTTGAGCGAACCCAGCACGCTGAACACTCGGGGTGCGTCCCGGTCATCCAGGGCGCACTAAGGGTTTCTTAGCCCGCCAGGGCCGCTCAATCCCACGGCGCCGCTTCCGTCGCCAGATCCGCGTCCATGGCCGGCGTGCGGTGTTCCTGCACCGCGCCGCCCGCGCCCGACTTTGGCGCATGCTCCGCCGCGATCTTGGCCGACTGGCCGATGAAGTCCAGCTCGCCGCCCAAGCCTTCCACCAGGTCCGGAATCAGCTGGCTCAGCTCCCCGGTGGCCAGGGCTGCGTCCACGTCGAAGGCTTCGTCCTTGGCGGGCTTGTCGCGACCGTCGAAGACGATGTCCAGGAACTTGATGCCCTTGACCTGCAGCGTATCGGTCAGCGTGAAGGACACCCGTTCCTTCCAGGTCAGCGCCAGTCGCGTGGGCATCTTGCCGCTGGTCAGGTGGGCCTTGACCTCATCCGTGTCCAGGTTGTGCCGCGCGTAACGCACGGCGGCCTTCATCTCGTCCGCGGCCTTGAGCTCGCAGTCGCGGTCGATCACGAAGTCCTTGGGCGGCACGCCGTCCATCAGCCAGGCGGCCATGCAGGCGGCCGGGGACTCGGCGCTTTGCAGCAGGTGCAGGTTGAGCGAGGTGTCGGCCTTCACCAGCAGGGTGATCAGCTCGTCGGCCTTGCCGATGGAGCCTGCGTCCACCATCAGCAGATGCTGCTTGGGCGAGATCCACACCCGCAGGTGCGACTGCAGCGTGAAGGCACGGGGCAGCAGCTCCAGCTCCACCTGTTCCTTCATGTCGCGCTGCTGCTTTTTGCCGGGGCGCCGGCCGGTTTCCTGCTCGATCTTCTCGGCCAGTTCTTCTACGTGCTCGCGCACCACCGACCCCGGCAGGACGCGCTTTTCCAGGCGCAGGCTCAGCAGCCAGTGGTCGTCGATTTCTTCCAGCAGCCGCGCGCCTGGCTCTCCGCGCGGGGGCACCCAGCCGGCCGACAGCGCCTGCGTGGCGCCGCAGGGCTCGAAGCGTTCCTGCTCCAGCGCGTCTTCCAGCTTCTCAGCGTTGGGCTGCCAGTCATTGGCGATGCGGTAAATGATCAGGTTCTTGAACATGGACGGAACTACAGATGCGCAAAAACAAAAGGGCCCACGCGGACAGCGTGGGCCCCGGCGAAACGTCAGCGGATTGTCTCAGGTCTGGGCGGACCGCCGAAGGCGGATCATCCCCCTTGCGTCACCCGCCGGCTTGAGCCTTGCCTTCTTCGGCCATTTCCTGCACCACCTGACGCAGCGCCTGTTCGAAGGCTTCGGGCGGCTGGCCGCCTGAAATCAGGTATTTTTCGTTGAGGATGACCGCCGGGACCGAGCTGATGCCACGGTCCTGCCACAGCGCCTCGGCGTCCCGGACCTCGTCCGCAAAATCACCGCCATCGAACACGCGTGCGGCCTCCGCCCGGTCCAGGCCGATGCTGGCCACCGTGTCCAGCAGCACCTCCCGGTCGCCCGGGTTCTTGCCGTTCGTGTGATAGGCGGTGAGCAGGGCCAGCTTGAGGTCATGCTGGGCCTTGGCCGACTGCAGGCCGGCCCAGTGGATCAGGCGGTGCGCATCAAAGGTGTTGTAGATGCGGCTGCGGGCGCCTTCGGTGAAAGTGAAGCCCACGGCGGCGCCCCGGTCCCGCAGGTGCTGGCGGATTTGCTGGCGCTGCTCCGGCGAGGAGCGGTATTTGCGGGAGAGGTGTTCCTCGATGTCCTCGCCTTCGGGCGGCATGTTCGGGTTGAGTTCGAACGGCTGGAAGTGCAGGTCAGCCTGCACCTGCGGCAGGCGAGTCAGCGCCGTCTCCAAGGACTTGAGGCCGACCGCGCACCAGGGGCATGCCACGTCGGAAACGAAATCGATGCGCACAGGCGCGGGGCGGAGGGTTTCATTCATGCGCCCACTCTAGCCGCAGGCTCAAGTCAATGCACGGTCACTGGGTTTTGCCAGGTAGAACCATTCATTGCCCGGCTCGGCCCGGCTGTTGGGGAACACGATGCGGCCCCCTGACGGCGCCAGCACCGGCGTGCCGTCGGCGCGGGTGCCGATGCGCTGGCCCTCAGAGACGGGGTCGAAGCTGGCCCAGGCCCGTTCGAACTGGTCGTCCGCATGTTCGCGGTCGATCACCTCATACAGCTGCAGCAGCTCCACCGGACGCTGCGGATCGGCCGCCTCCACACCCGCGCTGCCTGGTGCCACCATGCCCAGCAGCACCAGCGTGCGCACGATGGCCTTGAACGCCGCCTCCGGCCCCTGTGGATCCTCATGCTGCCCGCATTCCAGGGTGATGCCGTAGCCGCCCTGGCTGCGCATGTATTCGGTGGTGCCGACGCCGTAGTGCGGGTCCTGCTGCAGCGCCATGCGGCGGCTGCCGTCGCTGGCCTTGTCGGCGCGGCGCTTCAAGCCCAGCGCATAGGTGGACAACCAGCCTTCCACGATCCGGGTGGTGCCCACCGCCAGTGCCAGGGCGCTTTCTGCGGACTGGTGGCGGAAGGGCTCCAGGTCCCCATTGTTGTTGCGCGGGCCCAGCATCGCAAAGGCGGGGCCGGGGTTGTTGAAGCTGTGCAGGTCCAGTAGGACGTCGCTGGCCGCCAGCCAGGGGCAGAGCTGGTTGGCGATGCGGTCTTCAAAGTCCTGCGGGATGGGGGTGGGGCGCAGGTTGCGGTTCAGGTTGCGGTCCCCCTCGCGGCGCTGGAGGCGGTGCGCCAGCGGGTTGACGATGGGGATCATCGTCAGCGTGCCCTGGAGCAGGGTCAGGCTGCCCTCGTCCAGCAATTGCAAAACGCGCTGGATGGCGCCGACGCCCGCCACCTCATTGCCGTGCACGGCGGCCGTGACCAGCAGGCGAGGGCCGGGCTTCAGGCCGGCGAACTGGTGGATACGCAGGTGGGTGGGAGGGGCGGTCTGGCTCATGGCGTGGTGGGGGTGGGGTGAAGGGCAAGCGCGTCGGACGGCGCCGCCAGCAGGGACTCGGTCCGCAGCGCATCTTCGCAGGACAGCATCCGCGCCGGCAGGTCGCCCTGCGGCTGGCCGTCCACCCAGCGGGAGAGTCGGTACAGGGTGGCAAAACCGAAGGGCGGCGGGGTCTCGCCCGGGCCGGCCAGCAGTTCACCGCCGCGTCGCACGTTGTCCGCCATCCAGGCGGGCAGGCGCAGATGGTACGGGTTGCGGGCGATTTCGCCGTGGTGGCAGGACAGGGCCCGCACCAGGCGTGCGGTGTCCGCCACGCCGGTTTCCACCAGCAGATTGGGGGCGGCCTGCGTCGCCCAGAATTCTGTCCACGCCACGACCGTGCTCAACCGGGCTTGCGCCAGCGCCTGCGACACCAGCGCATGGACGCCCATGTGTGTCGGGATGCCGTCCCCGGCGTGAGGCACCAGCACCAGAGCGGGCCGGACTTCACTCAGCAAGGTGGCCACCTGCGTGACCTGCGCTTGCCACAGTGGGGTGCGGGCGGCCGCGGCTTCCGGCTTCACCTGCTCGAAACCGTCGTCCGACAGCAGGTGCAGCCCGAAACCGAGCACCTCGCAGGCGGCTTGAAGCTCCGACAGACGTTCGGCGCGCCGCTCCTGGCGGCTGCCCAGGGTGACGGCCACATTGGCCACGGACCAACCCGCTTCCTGTCGCAGGCGCAGCGGCAGGGCGCCGACGATGCATTCATCGTCAGGATGGGGCGCGAAGATCAACGCGCTCAAGGGACCGGCGGGGTGCGCCGGCCCGGCCACCCCCTGCCGCGGTGCCTGCTGCAGCACGGCACACCAGCTCTCCACCCAGGCCTCCCATTGCGAAGCAGGGCTGGAACTGGTCAGGGGACGGTCGAAATCGGGCATGAGCAACGGCGGGGCCTAAGGCCGGAGGACAGCGGGCAGAAGTCCAAATGGTATTACATTGGTAGTAGGGCTGACGCCGTTCTGACCGGATTTACCGCGAATCCGGGCCCTTTTCGTATTGCTTTTTGTGGGGCCTCCATAAGGCGGCGGTTATTCGGGGGCCGTGGGGGCGGAAAGCGGGGCGGAGGAGGGCGCGGCTGCGGGCCCTGAGGTCCGCTGCGGCCAGGTCGCCAGCACGACGCCCGCCAGCGCCAGCCCATACGCCAGCGCTTGGAGCCCGGACATCGTCTCGTTAAGGAACACCACGCCGATGACCGCGGTGGAGATCGGCAGGAACACCATGAACACGCCGGCCTTGGGCGCGCTGACATGCCGCAAGCCCTGCATCCACAGCCAGACGGTCACCATGCTGGCGGCCACCGCATAGAACAGCAGCAGCCCCCACTGCTTGGGCTCCACGGCTGCAAAGTTGAAGTCCAGGGCCTGCCACAGGCCCAGCGGTGTCACCAGCGCCAGGCCCCAGAGGTTGATCAGCGCGCTGATGCGCTTGGCGGACAGCGCCTGCGTCAGTTGCTTGCCGATCACCACGTAGCTGCCTTCGCACAGCACCGCCCCCAGCAGCAGCAGGGCACCCCAGCCGCTTTGTGGCGTGCCGCCATCCTGCTTGTGCAGGGCGACCATGGCGATGCCGGACACCGCCAGCGCAATGCCAGCCAGCACCCGCCCGCCGATGCGCTCCCGCAGAAACACAAAGGACAACAAGGCGACCGCCGCCGGAATCCCGGCCATGATGACCCCGGCCACCACCGCCGAGCTGTGGCGGACCCCGAACAGCAGACACAGGGAAAACAGGAAGTTCCCGAAGAAGGACTCCAGGAACAGCAGCCCCTTGGTGCGGCGGGAGAGCGGCATTTCGCCGGGGGTGCGCACCAGCCAGGGCGCCATGATCACCGCCGCCATGCCAAACCGCAGCCAGGCCAGCAGGAAGACAGGAAACGCCGCCACCAGCAGCTTGGACAGGCCCACATAACTGCCGATGAGGCTGGTACTGGCCGCCAGGCATCCGTAGGCCAGCCAGGGCACCTGGGATGACACCGCAGGAGTCGCCGGGAACGACGGTTGCGCGGGTGGCGGCGCCGGGGTGTTCACCGGCACTGGCGCGACGGCCAGCGCCGCAGCCGGTAGGGCGGGCGCGGCCGGACCGGGGGTGGGCTTGGGCATGGAACTTGGCATGAGGGTCGCATCATGCCCGAGGGTGGCAGCGGCAACGAGTTTCGGACGAGCGCCTGCCGCCCACGACGACCATGGTTTCCAGGGCCCCCCGGGCCCCCCGAGCCACCATCACGCCCAGTGCACCCATGACGCGACGGGACTGCCGCTGGGCCCTCAGCATCAGGCCAGTCGCCGCAGCGCAGTCCGGATGGCCGCCACCATGCGGCTGAGGTCGTCCCGGCTGGCAATCAGCGGCGGCGACAGGGCGATGATGTCGCCCGTCGTGCGCACCAGCACGCCTTGCTCCCAGCAGTCCAGGAACACGCTGAACGCCCGTTTGGTGGGCTCGCCGGGGCGCGGGGTGAGCTCCACGCCGCCCACCAGGCCGAAGTTCCGCACATCGATCACATGGGGCTCGTTGCGCAGCGAATGGAGCTCCTCCGCAAAGTGTCCGGCCATCTCGCCGGCGCGGGTCAGCAACTGGTCGTCCGCATAGGTGTCCAGCGTCGCCAGGCCCGCCGCGCAGGCCAGCGGGTGAGCGGAGTAGGTGTAGCCATGGAACAGCTCGATCAGATGCGCCGGCCCTTGCATGAAGGTGTCGTGGATCGACTGGCGCGCGAAGACGGCGCCCATGGGCACGCAGCCGTTGGTCAGGCCCTTGGCCACCGTCATGAGGTCGGGCGTGACGCCGAAGGTCTGGGCGGCAAACGGCTGTCCGGTGCGACCGAAGCCGGTGATGACCTCGTCGAAGATCAGCAGGATGCCGTGTTTGTCGCAGATCTCGCGCAGTCGCTTCAAGTAGCCCTGGGGCGGCAGCAGCACGCCGGCGGACCCGGCAATCGGCTCCACGATGACCGCGGCAATCGTGGATGCATCATGCAGCGCCACCAGACGCTCCAGGTCGTCCGCGAGCTCGGCCCCATGGGCCGGCAGGCCGACGCTGAAGGCATTGCGCTGGATGTCCAGCGTATGGCGGATGTGGTCCACGCCGGACAACAGCGTACCGAACATCTTGCGGTTGGCCACCATGCCGCCCACCGACATGCCGCCGAAGTTCACGCCGTGGTACCCGCGCTCCCGGCCGATCAGGCGGGTGCGGTGGCCTTCGCCACGGGCGCGGTGATAGGCCAGCGCGATCTTCAGCGCCGTCTCCACCGCCTCGGAGCCGGAGTTGGTGAAGAACACCCGGTTCAAGCCTTCCGGCGTGATCTCGGCCAGCCGCGAAGCCAGTTCAAAGGCCTTGGGATGACCCATCTGGAAGGGCGGGGCGAAGTCCAGCTCGGCGGCCTGTTCCTGGATGGCCCGCACGATGCGCGGCCGGTTGTGCCCCGCATTGACGCACCAGAGCCCGGCAATGCCGTCCAGCACCTGGCGGCCCTGGTCGTCGGTGAAGTACATGCCATCCGCCTTGGTCAGCAGACGGGGGGATTCCTTGAACTGCCGGTTGGCAGTGAAGGGCATCCAGTAGGCGTTCAGGTCGGGCTGCTTGGCGTTCATGGCGGGGTCCTTGCGAGATCAACCGAAGTCTAGAGAACGCGCCGCGCAATCGGGAAGCGTTGTGATGTCAGGCAAACCCGGGATGGCGCAATTTTCTGCGGCGTAGCGTTCCAGAAGTGACAGAAAATGCGGTCCATGAGCACTCCGCCCACACTGGATTCGATCGACCGCGCCATCCTGGCCGCCTTGCAGCAGGACGCACGCCTGTCCAACCAGGCGCTGGCGCAGCAGATTCACCTGTCGCCCTCGGCCTGCCTGCGGCGGGTCAAGCGTCTGGAAGAGGAGGGCGTGATCGACCGGGTGGTGGCGCTGCTCAATCCCAAGGCCATCGGCAAGCCCGGCACCAGCTACACCATCATCAACGTGGAGCGCATGACGCCCGCCGCGCTGGCCGAGTTCGAGCAGGCGGTGAAGGACTCGCCGGACATCCTGGACTGCTTTTACGTCGCGGGCAGCAACGACTACCTGCTGCGGTTTGCCTACCGCGACGCCGAGGACCTGGAGCGCCTGCACACCCAGGTGCTGATGCAACTGCCGGGCGTGGCCCGGGCCAATTCGATGCTGGTGCTGCGGACGGTGAAGCGGAGTACGGCGTTTCCGTTGGAATGAGCGCGCGGGAGCGTCAGGCAGCGCGCGGACGAAGCACCCGCAGCATCGGGAGCAGCTGGATCAGCAGCATGGCGCCCAGAATCAAGCCGCAGCCAAGCAGCCCGGCGGGCGAGAGTCGGTCGTCCATCAGCACATAGCCAAAGCCAGCGGTGAACAGCGTCTCGGACGACAGGATGATGGCGGCGTCCGCCGCATGGGCGTAGCGCTGGGCCACCACCTGCGCCGTGAACGCCACCCCCACCGACAGCACGCCGGTGTAGAGCAGCGGGATGGCGGCGGACTGGACGGCGTCCCAACTCACCGGCTCGAAGAGCAGGCCCCAAGCCAGGCCCAGCAGGCCGCACAGCAGGAACTGGCCGCCGGCCACGGTGTAGGGCGCGTTCATGCGGTCCGCCACGACGCCGATCAGAAGCACATGCACCGCCCACGGCAGGGCGGACGCCATCACCCAGGCATCGCCCAGCCCGATCTGCAGCTCATGAGCGCCGGACAGCAGGAAGGCCCCCACCAGGCAGGCCAGCGCGCCCGGCCAGACGGACCAGTGCGGCCAGTGGCGCAGCAGCAGCCAGCCCAGCAGCGGCACCAGCGGCACATACAGCGCGGTGAGGAAACCCGCGTTGGTCACCGAGGTGTACTGGATGCCGATCTGCTGCAGCGCAGCGCCGATGGTGAGCAGCAATCCGAGGCCGACGATCTTTCCCCCGTCCGATACCGTCAGCGCTCGGGCGCCGGGTGCGCGCCGCTCCCGCACGATCAGCGGCAGCACGACCAATGCACCGATCAGGAAACGGATGCCGGTGAACATCATCGGGCCCATGACCTGCATGGCGTGGGACTGCGCCACAAAGGCGGAGCCCCAGATCACGGCGACGAGTGTGAGCAGCAGGTTGGCTTGGATGCGGGACATGGTGTGCGGAGTTGGGAAGGGCGGTGATGAGCCCTCGTCAGTGCAGGTTCGAGGCGGGATGGGGCGGTGAGTGCAGGAAAAGCGGTCCGCGGTGGGCGTTAGTGCGCGGTAGGCGATGGCGGGGGCCGCCAGGCACGGTCATGTCGGGGCTCGCCAGCGTCAGCTGCTGAGATAGGCAATCTCCTCGTCGCTGAAGCCAGCCTCGCTGCGGGCCTGGACGTTGAATGGCGGTCGCAGCCGCGGTGCCTCGAACCGTTCCACAAGACTGGGATACAGCGCCACCGGGTCCAGGCCACGCTCCTTGCACAGATGGCGGTACCAGCGGTTGCCGATGCGCACATGCCCCACTTCATCCCGCAGGATAATGTCCAGGATCTCCACCGCCCGATGGTCACCCGCCTTGCCCAGCTTGGCCTGCAGCGGCGGGGTGGCGTCCAGCCCGCGGGCCTCGAGTGTGCGCGGCACCAGGGCCATGCGGGCCAGCACGTCCCCTTCGGTGCGGCGCGCCATCGACCACAGGCCGTCGTGGGCGTCGAAGTCACCATAGCGGCAGCCCAGCGACTGCAGATGCTGGTCCAGCAGGGTGAAATGCAGCGCTTCCTCGGCGGCCACCTGCAGCCAGTCGGTGTAGTAGTCAGCGGGCATGCCCGGGAAGCGCCAGACCGCGTTCAGGGCCGGGTTGAATTGTTTACATATTGGAGTACCACCATGTGAAATGGATGGCTCATGTAGCAGTACGAAATTTTGGCTAGTGTAAAGATTGTGTAAAGAGTCTGGCCATTTTGGCCTGTGGACATCAGTCACCCTGGATGCAACCACAGTTCAGCCTGGTAAACACCATGACTTCTGATATCGGAATGAGGCCTCGGTACGTAGCTTAGCCACTGCTAAACGATATCAAACCTAAGTGGTTGATTCCTTTGGTTAATGGCGTCGGCAGTCACCACAAAAAATTTGTGAACAACTCACTTACCGTATTACGCTTAAAGTCAACTGGCGTAATACATTTTGTGATGTGCATAAGCTGTGTACAACTAAAAGTTTTCGCCGGCGAAGCGACCAAAGGCCTGCCTCAGAGTGTCGACTACCGCACGAACTTCTGCATAATCTTGTTCATGGCCCAGCGCCAAAAGACGAAAGCCACGACACGTGAGGCGGCAACCTCACGAGCGTGGCATCCGAGTCAACGTAACCCTTGCGACGGGGTAGCCAAGTTGTGGCTTAGAGCAACTAGGAAGGAGTGACCTTTGCTAACAGCAACTGAGGTGCGGGTGACAGCCATATGGCTAGTCGCAGCTCGTGCCCTTACCAGAAGACCGTAACCGCCCGAGTCTCGGTATCGCGTTGTCAATACCGAGACTCGTAGTGGAGCACATGTAGGACATTTTTGTCTACATACGTGAACACTTGGCGAGGGGATTTGCGAGTGCGAAACCTTCGCCAGCCATTACGGAGGCCCCATGGTCAAGACTCTCAAGCCGGGTACGCCCGCACCGGTTTCCGGTCAGTACAAGAACGTGGTGACCAAGACCGAAATCACTTCGACCAAAGGCAATCCGCTTCCGGCGACTCCTGCTCCTAACCAGGGCTACAAGCTGGTTGACGCGACGAAGCACAAAAAGTGAACTGAACTCGCCGTAAGGTGAGCTGACGTCCTGCGGCGAAATCCGCAGGCCGTTTCTCATGGCCTCTGGAGAGCTAAGAGCTCGGCTTCCTCGAAGCCCGCCGCGCGCCTTGCCTCCATGTTGAAGGGAGCGCGAAGGCGTGGGGCGTCGTACCGCTCAACAAGATCCGCGTAGGTCGCGACTGGATCAATGCCGCGCTGCTCGCAGACATAGCGATACCAGCGGTTCCCGAGGGAGACATGACCGATCTCGTCGCGGAGGATGATGTCCAGGATCGCGCCAGCTTCCATGTCTCCTGCACCAACCAACTTCGCCTTGACTGCAGGAGACGCGTCCAGACCACGGGCTTCGAGAGTTCGGGGGACGAGGGCGATACGCGCGAGGATGTCTCCCTTGGTCCGTTCGGCCATCTCCCACAGCGCGTTGTGTGCGTCAAAGTTGCCGTAGTCGAAGCCGAACGAGCGAAGGTGGTCCCGGAGCAAAGTGAAGTGGTACGCCTCTTCCTTCGCCACCTTCAGCCAGTCCGTGTAGAAGGCTGGGGGCATGTCGGAAAACCGCCAAATGATGTCCAACGCAAGATCGATCGCGTTCAGTTCGATGTGCGCAAGCGAGTGGATGAGGGCGGCTCTACCTTCAGGCGTGCGCATCGATGGCCGAGTCAATGCCGTGTGGGCGACAAGGGCTGGCTTGGCGGGCCGACCTGGAATTCCTGCCGGTTCTTGCAGCTTAAGACCAGAATCGATGACGAGATCGGGCGCGAGCTCAAGGGCTCGTTGCGCCTTGGCGTCTGCGTTGTCTTCAAGAAGGATCGCGAGTGCTGCATCGCGAAGGCCGGTGTTCATCCCCGGATTATCGTCGGGGAGGGCGGGGCAGCAGAAAGGGACCGCACGGTCCCTTCGTCTTTTGGGCCTGGATCAGTAGTCCGAAGGCAGAAGGATCGTCGTCGAGCTTCGATCCGCGTCGGTGATCACCCAAAGCTTGTCGCCTGACAGCAGCTTGTAAGCCGAGAAGATCCGATCCATTCCGCTCGCAACTGCTTCATCGTTCAGCCGCTTGTCGCGTAGATCGATGTCGCCCGAATCGCAGTTCACGTGACGAAGCAACAGGTGCAGGGCGTTAACCCCCTGCTGCTCCATCAACTCGATCGCGTTGCGCGTTGCCACGCACTGCCGAGGTGGAATCACATGCTGCGCCGAGGACCGATGCAAGTTTCTTGACGTGCTGTTCCAGGATAGGGACACGATGTCTAGCTGATCAAGGGGTAGTCCACCTGCAACTATCGAGGCGCAGTTGACAGCTTGGGAAGACGTTCTGACCTGCCCCCTTCCAGCCGTACCAACGTCAAGGCAGTGAAGTCCGTCAACCAGGAGAATGACGGACATGAAGAAGAGCAGATTCACCGAGGAGCAGATCATTGGCTTCCTCAGGCAAGCCGAAGCAGGCATGCCGGTCAAGGAGCTCTGCCGGCAGGGCGGCTTCAGCGATGCCACCTTTTATAAGTG
>NZ_QUMT01000002.1:0-67603 GCF_003387155.1 Roseateles depolymerans
GGTCCCACCCCTTCCCATCCCGAACAGGACCGTGAAACGACTCAGCGCCGATGATAGTGCGGATTCCCGTGTGAAAGTAGGTCATCGTCAGGCTATTAACCCTGCAAACCCCCTGAACTCCAGCAGTTCAGGGGGTTTTGCTTTTGGGAATTCCAACTTCCGCGGATTCAAAGTCCCGCGGATTCAAAACTGGCAACGCAACGGGAATTGCGCAGGGCAGGGGGTTCAAATGACCCCGCAATCTCCCATCAAATGCCCCCGACTGATGGCTCAATATGACTAAAGCCCTGTTGAATGGGCCCTTCGAGCAACGGGCACAAGGCTAGACTGCGGAGAACAAAAACTTCGGCCAGTTCTGTCATGCGGGACCTGATCCATTCGCTGATTCGCTCCGGCGCCGCCTGCGTCGCGACACTCCTGCAGAACATTCACAAGCTGGACCGGCTCCCCGTCGTCGCTGTGGCTGCGTTTCTCGGCTCAGCGTCTCTTCCGCTTCAGGCCATGCAACTGAGCAAGATGGTGCCTGAGGGAGAGGTCAGAACCGTTGCCAATGTCGTCGTCCAATTCACCGAGTCGGTCAAACCGATCGGTGATCTGAGGGGGGAGGCACCGGTGTCCGTCCGCTGCACGCCCGAGGGCGTGGCCGCCGGCGAGGGCCGTTGGACCAATGACAAGGAATGGGTCTTCGAATTCAAGCGCCCCCTTCCCTCCGGGGCCCGATGCAGCATCCAGGCCAGTGACTCCTTCACTCCCACCGCGCCTGGCGTCTCTCGCACCTGGGTGGGCAAGAGAGAGGTCAAGTTCTTCGTCTCTGCACCTTTTGTGGAACGCACCAATCCCTGGGAGGGGAGTGAGGTGGAAGAGGAGCAGCGCTTCCTGCTGAAGCTGTCGGCCACCGCGAAGGCCAGCAGCATCGCAGCCGGCATGTGGTGTGAGACGTCATCGACCGGCGAGCGGATTCCCGTTGTGATGGCACCGGACGCCGACCGCGTGGCTGCGATGAAATCCCAGCGCATTCCCCCCGGCAACGACACCTGGGTGATGGTGGGCTGTCAGCGTCCCTTGCCGCCGGGCAGCCGTCTGGGTTTGATCTGGGGGCCAGGCATTGCCTCAGCCGTCGACAGCACCGTCACCACCCGTGGCGAACAGCGCTTGAACTTCACCGTGCGCAAGCCGCTGACGGCCGAATTCAGTTGCGAGCGTGAGCGCGCCAATTCGCCCTGCATTCCGATCCGTCCGGTCGAGGTCAGTTTCTCCGAGCCGATCGCCAAGGATCTGGCCATGGCCGTTCGCCTGCGCGGCCCGGACAACAAGCTCTACAGTCCATCCAAGGAGAAGTCCACCAACAACGGGGACGATGGCGCCACGCTGCGCCGCGTTGTGTTTCCGTTTCCACTGCCCGAGTCGACCTCGCTGCAACTGGAGCTGCCCAAAGGCATCAAGGATGTGAGCGGTCGCCCGCTGTCCAACGCCGCCAGCTTCCCGATGACGGTCCAGACCGGCGCCGCGCCGCCACTGGCCAAGTTTGCAGCGTCGCCCTTCGGCATCGTGGAATGGGATACCCGCGAACCCAGCCTGGTGCCGCTGACCCTGCGCCACGTGCAGCCTGAACTGCAAACAGGCGGTCCTGGCAAAGTGCTGGTCAAGCGCGTCACCGATGACCTGGAAGTTCTGCGCTGGTTCTCCAAGCTGCGGAAGGCTGGCTTCGAGGAATGGACCTCGCGTGAAGCGCCGATGCTGAAGGGCGACTCCACCGCGCTGCCCCTGGAGCTGCCCAAGTCGGACAACCCCAAGGCCGACATGGAAGTCGTGGGCGTGCCGCTGCGTCAGCCGGGCTACCACGTGCTCGAGGTCGCATCCCCGCGCCTGGGCAAGAGTCTGCTGGAACCGCCGGCAACGATGTATGTGCGCACAGGCGTGCTGGTGACCAACCTGGGGATCCATTTCAAGCTCGGTCGCGACAACAGCATCGCCTGGGTCACTTCCCTGGACGGCGGACGCCCGGTTCCCGGCGCCAAAGTCAGCGTCTACAGCTGCACGGGCCAAGCCCTCTGGTCTGGCAAGACCGATGACAACGGCATCGCACGCATCGACCGCCCCAATCTCCAGCAGGACACCCGCGGCGACTGCCTGGGCGAATCCGGCCTGTACGTGACGGCGCGCCAGACACCCGCCGGACAGGCGGAGGACTTCAGCTTCCTCTTCACCAGCTGGACGCGCGGCATCGAGACCTGGCGCTTCAACCTGCCCATCAGCTATGGAAGCGCCGAGACAACCGCCCGCGCGCACACCATCACCGACCGTCCGCTGCTGCGCCCTGGCGAGCAGCTTTCGATGAAGCATTTTTTCCGCCTGGAGACGCTTCAAGGCCTCAGTGACGCCACGCCGGACCAACTGCCCGACCAACTGCGCATCATCTTCGCCGCCACCGGTGAAGAGGTTTCCAAGCTGCCGCTGAAGTGGACATCGCCCCGTTACGCCCTCAGCACCTGGCAGGTGCCGCCCGGCGCGAAGCTGGGCAGCTACCGGCTGGTGCTCCAGCGCGGCGCCGACGGCCAGCGCAGCATGCGCCAGTGGGACAGTGGTGGCATCAAGGTCGATGAAATCCGCATTCCTCTGGTCGACGCGCGGCTACTGCCGCCCAAGTCCTCCACTGCCGGCGCCAAAGAAGCGAACTGGGGTGCCCAGTTGAACTACATGGCCGGTGGCCCGATGGCCCAGGCACCGGTGCAGATCAGCGCGGTGCTGCAGCCTCGCTGGATGTCCTATCCCGGCTACGATGACTTCGCCTTCGAACCCCCCGAGAATCGCAATGCCGACGCCGCGGTGTCCTCGCGCGACAGCGGCAATGAGGACGGGCCCGACGGCGAAACCGAGGGCACCGACCTCGGCAACCGTCAGTTGCTGCTGGACAAACTCGCCCTGAAGACGGACAAGCAGGGCGCGGCGCAGTTCCGGGTTCCGCTCGGCTCGCCCATCACCCGGCCGTCCGAGCTGCGGGTGGAGCTGACCTATCAGGACCCCGACGGCCAGTCCCACACCCGCTCCGCCTCCCAGGTGCTGTGGCCCGCCGATGTGCAGGTGGGCCTGCGGGCGCCCACCTGGATCGCCAACGGCCAGGCGCTGCCCATTCAAACGATCGTGCTGGACACTGACGGCAAGCCCGTTGCCGGCCGCTCGGTGAGCATCACGGCCCGCCAGATCAACACAGTCAGTACCCGCAAGCGCCTGGTGGGCGGCTTCTATGCCTACGAGCAGAAGCGCACCGTGAAGGACCTGGGCGAACTCTGCAAGGCCACCTCCGATGCCCAGGGCCTGGCCCGGTGTGAGATCCGCATCGAGCAGTCCGGCCAGGTGGAACTGATCGCCACCGCCACGGACAGCAGCAGTCGCAAGTCCCAGTCTGCGCGCCCGGTCTGGGTGACCCGCGCCGGCGAACTGTGGTTCGATCAGGAGAATGATGACCGCATCGACGTCATCGCTGACCGCCGTCGTTGGGAACCGGGCGAGACGGCCCGCTTCCAGGTCCGCATGCCTTATCGAGACGCCACCGCCCTGATCACGGTGGAGCGCGAAGGCCTGCTCTACAGCGAGGTCAGACGCCTGTCCGGCCGCGATCCCTGGGTGGACGTCAAGATCGACAAGGACTGGGCCCCCAACGCTTTTGTCGGGGTCACCGTCGTGCGCGGCCGGCTGCGCGACGTGCCCTGGTACTCCTTCTTTACCTGGGGGTGGCGCGATCCCGGTCAGTGGTGGCGTGCCTGGCGTGCGTCCGGCGACTACCAGCCGCCTACCGCGATGGTGGATCTGGCCAAGCCCTCTTTCAAGATGGGCATGGCCGGCATCGAGGTCGGTCGCTCCAAGCATGAGCTGAAGGTGGAAGTGCTGCCGCAGCAGGCCCAGTATGGGGTGCGCCAGTCTGCCCAGGTCCGCGTCCGCGTGACCCAGGATGGGCGCCCGGTGCCCGATGCCCAACTCGCCTTCGCCGCCGTCGATGAAGGCCTGCTGACGCTGTCGCCCAATGGGAGTTGGAAGCTGCTGGACCATCTGCTTCAGCAGCGTCCCTGGATGGTGTCCACGTCCACCGCCCACAGTGAAATCATTGGTCGCCGTCACTACGGACGCAAGGCGGTGGCGGCGGGCGGCGGCGGGGGTTTTGCCACCCGCGAGCTGTTCGACACCCTGCTGACCTGGCAACCCGCGGTGACGCTCAATGCCCAGGGCGAAGCCGTCATCCAGGTCCCCCTGAACGATTCCCTGACCCGTTTCCGTCTGGTGGCGATTGCCGACGCGCCCGGACAGCGGTTTGGGACCGGTGAAAACAGCCTCACGGTGGGACAGGATCTCCAGTTGCTGTCGGGCTTGCCCCCACTGGCCCGCGAGAACGACAAGATGGAAGCGATGCTGACGGTGCGCAACACCACCAGCCGCGCGATGACCCTGAATCTCTCGCTCAAAGGCGTGGCGACGCTGGAGACCGGTGAGCAGCCCATTCCACCCCAGACCCGCCAACTGGCCCTGGCCGCAGGGGGCGCCGAGGTGGTGAGCTGGCCCGTGGTGATTCCGGATGGTGCCCAGCGAATCAGCTGGGAGGCCCAGGCGCTGGAGCAGGGCGGCGCAGGCGCCAAGGATGCAATGAAGGTGGTGCAACAGGTCCAGCCTGCGGTGCCGCTGAGAGTGCTGCAGGCCACACTGCGTCAGATCGACGGGTCGCTGTCGCTCCCGGTCAGCGCACCCGCGGATGCGCTGCCGCCCCAGGGCGTCAAACGCGGTGGCATCCAGCTCGGCCTGCAGCCGCGGCTGTCCAGCGCCTTGCCCGGCATTCGGCGCTTCTTTGCGACCTATCCCTACAACTGCCTGGAGCAGCAGACCAGCAAAATCATCGCGCTTCATGACGACGCCGCCTGGACCACCCTGATGGGCCAGCTGTCGACCTACCAGGATCGCGACGGACTGCTGGGCTACTACCCGCTGTCGAGTACCTACAACCAGGGCAGCGACGTGCTGACGGCCTACATCCTCAGCGTGGCCAAGGAGTCCGGCCGCGGCCTGCCCGACAGCGCCCAGACCCGCGCACTGGACGGCCTGGCCGCCTTCGTGGAGGGCCGAATCGCCCGCAACCAATGGTCGCCGCGCCCGGACGACGAGCCCCGGCGTATCGCCGCCCTCGCTGCCTTGTCGCGCTACGGCCGCGTGACCGCACGGCAGCTGTCCACGGTGGATGCCGCCCGTCTGCCCACCTGGCCCACGGCAGCGGTCATCGACTGGCTGGTGATCCAGCAGCGTCAGCCCGCGTCGCCGCAGCGGGACGCGCAGCTGGCCGCCGCCCAGAACCAGTTGCGTGCCCGTATGAGCTATGCGGGCAGCACGCTGCGCTTCGTCAATGAGGACACCGACGCCTGGTGGTGGCTCATGGACAGCGGGGACAGCAATGCCTCCCGCCTGCTGCTGGCCGTCATCAACGATCCGTCCTGGAAGGACGAAGTGCCTCGCATCGTGACCGGGGCCCTGGCCCGCCAGGAGCGGGGTGCCTGGTACAACACCACCGCCAACCTCTGGGGCGCGCTGGCGCTGGAGCGCTTTGGCGCCGTGTTCGAGTCCAAGGCGGTGGCGGGCAAGACCGAAGCCGCGCTGGGCGGGCAACGGGCGTCGCTGGACTGGACGGCCCAGCCCAAGGGCGGCAACCTCTCGCTGCCATGGCCCAGCGGTGGAAGCGGTCCGGTGACGGTCACGCAGTCCGGTGAGGGGCGCCCCTGGGTCACCGTGCAGGCGCTGGCGGCCGTCCCCCTGCGATCCCCGCTGTCCGCCGGCTATAGCGTCAAGCGCAGCATCATCCCGGTCACCCAAAAAGCCGCGCCCGCGTGGACACGCGGCGACGTGCTGCGGATCCGCCTGGAAGTGGACGCCACGGCGGACATGTCCTGGGTGGTGCTCAGCGACCCGCTGCCCACCGGCGCGGCGGTGGTGACCGGCACCATCGATGCCGACGGCGAACGGGCGGAAGGGCAGGCCTGGCCCAGCTACATCGAACGCAGCTTTGCCGCCTGGCGCGCGTATTTCGCTTACCTGCCGCAGGGCCACCATGTCTTCGAGTACACGGTGCGCCTGAACAATGCCGGACGCTTCCAGATGCCGTCCACCCGGGTCGAGGCCATGTACGCACCAGACCGGTTTGGCGAAAGCCCGAACGCCACGATGGAGGTCGCCCCTTGAAAGCCAGCGCGCTCCTTTGCACCGCACTCCTGTGCGGCGCGCTTGGCGCGCAGGCTGCGGAGATTCCCGGCTTCCAGCAGGTCCGCGATCAGCACCGCGTCTCCGACTTCATCCTGCTGGACCGACAGGGCCAGCCCCTGCAGGGCCTGCGCCTGGATCCCCGCCGTCGGGCCCTGGGCTGGGTGCCACTGCAGGACATGTCGCCGGCACTGCTGCGGGCCATGCTGCTGTCCGAAGACCAGCGCTTCTACGAGCACAGCGGTGTGGACTGGTCCGCCGTCGCCAGCAGTGCCTGGGGCAATCTCTGGAACAGCCGCACCCGGGGCGCCTCGACGGTGACCATGCAGCTCGCGGGTCTGCTGGATGAGGACCTGGCCCAGCGTGGCGGCCGCAGCATGACGCAGAAACTCGGCCAGGCCTGGACGGCGGGACGACTGGAGAAGCGCTGGACCAAGGCGCAGATCCTGGAGGCGTATCTCAACCTGGTCCCGCTGCGCGGCGAATTGGTGGGGGTGCCGGCCGCCGCACAGACCCTGTTTGGCAAGCGTGCGTCCGGGCTGGACCATCGTGAATCGGCGTTGCTGGCCGCCATGCTGCGCGCGCCCAACGCGAGCCCCGCGCGCCTCACCGAGCGCGCCTGCGGTCTGCTCAAGGCCATGCAGGAACGCTGCACCGGCCTGGAGGATGAACTGGGCGCCATCCTGGCCCGCAAGCCCTTGCAGTGGGCGGATGCGCCGCAATGGGCGCCGCACTATGCCCGGCTGGTGCTGCGTCCGGACGGCCCAGCTGCCCAGCGCAGCAGCCTGGACGGGCGCGTCCAGCGCCTGGCGGTGGAGTCGCTGAGCCGACAGCTCGGAGAATTGCAGGAACGCGCGGTGGAAGACGGGGCGGTCGTGGTGCTGGACAACGCCACGGGCGAGGTCCGCGCGTGGGTGGGATCGAGCGGACAACGCTCGGAAGCCGCGCAGGTGGACCATGTGCTGTCGCGCCGGCAGCCCGGCTCGGCCCTCAAGCCCTTTGTCTATGAACTGGCGCTGGAGCGTCGTCTGATCACCGCTGCCAGCCTGCTGGACGACACACCGGCCCAGATCCCGACCGCGGCCGGTGTCTACCTGCCGCAGAACTACGACAAGCACTATCGCGGCTGGGTGAGCGCTCGCGCCGCACTGGGCAACAGCATGAACGTTCCCGCGGTGCGCCTGGGACTGATGCTGACGCCCGAGGCCGTGTTCGAACGGCTCAACGCCCTGGGCCTGCAGTTGCCGGAGACGGGCGGGTTCTATGGCCCCTCCCTGGCCCTCGGCAGTGCGGATGTGACCTTGCTGGCGCTGACCAATGCCTACAGGGCGCTGGCCAACGGCGGACGCTACAGCGAGGTGCCGCTCGCAAAGAGCCTTTCCGCCGCACCGACCCCGACGGCGCCAATCGCAAACGCCCCCGCAAGTGCCGCCCCGACAAGTGCCGCCCCGACAAGTGCCGCAGCCACACGTGCCGCAGCCACACGTGCCCCCACGGCCACGCAGAACCGCACCCCGCCCCCCACCCAACGGACCGCAAGCCCACGGCTCGTCGCCGATCCCCGCGCCAGTTTCATCATTGCGGACATCCTGTCCGACAACAACGCCCGTGCCATCACCTTCGGCCTGACCAGTGCGCTGGCCTTGCCATTCCCCGCCGCCGTCAAGACGGGCACCAGCAAGGACATGCGAGACAACTGGTGCGTCGGCTGGTCCTCCCGCTACACCGTGGGGGTCTGGGTCGGCAATTCGAATGGTTCCGCCATGCAGCAGGTCTCCGGCGTCAGCGGTGCGGCGCCGGTGTGGCGCGACGTGATGCTGGCCTTGCATGCCGGCGCGCCCGGCCAGGCCTTTGTGCCGCCGCCGGGCCTGGTGCATCAGCCGGTGCGCTTCGAGACCGTCCAGGAACCTGCCCGCCAGGAGTACTTCCTGGCAGGCACCGAGCAGTCGGTGCTGCGAACCGCCGGGACCGAGGTGCTGATCAGCAACCCCGCGCCCGGGGCCATCTATGCCCTGGACCCGGACATTCCGCCGGCCCACCAGCGCCTGCGTTTCCAGCACCAGGGGCAACTGGGGGCTGCCGGGCCCGCCCGCTGGCGGCTGGACGGTCGTCCGGTCGGGCAGGGGCCCCAGGTGGACTGGATGCCCATGCCCGGCCACCATGAACTCCAACTGGTGGATGCCAAGGGGCGGGAGCTGCAGCGGGTCAGATTCGAGGTCCGTGGGGCCTCCATCCGTGCAGGCCGCAGGTCAGGCCTTTGAAGACGCATTTCGTCGCGCATGGCTAGCATGTCATTCCCTGACTTTCGATACTCCCCTCCGCCGCTACCATTGGCACGAGGACACTCATGAGTCGCCATCACTGCCTGCCCCGATTGACCACAGTCCGCCTGCTGGGTCCAGCCCTGCTGGGCCTGTCGCTGTTGCTGCCGATGGGGCCGGCGCAGGCCAGCGAGGTGGTCAAGCTGGCTCGCCTGCTCATCACGGGCAAGCGCCAGCCGAGCAAGCCGCCGGTGGCCCCCCAGACCGGAACCGCCGATCGAGGCGGCGCCACCGATGCGCCCGGTCCGCAGAGCAAATACAGCGAACCCGACACCCCGGTGCAGCAGGCGCATGCAGGGACGGAGAGGCGCGGCACCTCCGACACCACGGCCACGTTTTCGATGACGGACTGATTCCGCCATCGCGAACCCCTCATCGCACGAAGCTTCATCGCACCATCCGCGGGCGTTCTGCCCCAGCTCCCATCATTTCCGCACGGACCCGGTGCCCTCGCCGTTGTCACTGTGCGGTAAGTCGCTGAGCGCGCCGAATTCACCGGTGTTCCCCTCCTGACAGCAACAGATTGCAACGTCACACTGCGCTGCTTTCGCCCCACAAGGGCCTGTTGAGGATCCGGGAATGACCAAGGTCTGGAGAAAAGGCCTGCCCTTCAGTACGGAAGTGGCACCCTTGCTGGCAGCCATGCCGCTGCTGGATGAATATCGCGAACCGCTGATGCGCCTGCAGGGCGCCTGGGACAGTCTGGCGCTGCTGGGCCAGATGAGCGGCGCCGCCACCGACATGGCCGATACCCGGAGTGCCTTCGAAGCGCTGACCGGACGCCTGCTCGACAGCCTGGCCCGACGCCAGTTCGCGAATGCCGTGCAGCAACTGCAGGGGCGGGCACAGGTGGCGATCGACATCCTGGTGCGCAACCTCTTCGAGCGCACCGCGGACGTGGGCTTCCTGGCGGCGGATGGTCCGCTGAAGGACTTGCTGGCCGAAAGCGCCCGTCCAGACCGCGCCCTTGAGCTCGACGCCTTCCGGGAGTCCGTCCGCCAACGTCTCGCCGACTACGTCGCCAAGTATTCCGTCTACGACCAGGTCGCCTTGCTGGCCGCCGACGGTCGCTGCCTGGTGGCCCTGCATCCCGACCGCTGTGCGCCGGTGGTGCAGGACGAGCGTCTGCTGCGCGCTCTGGACCCGGGCCAGGCCTTCGTGGAGGTGCATGGCCCCAGCGCGCTGCTGGGCGGCGCCAGCGGCCTGATCTATGCCGCCGCTGTGAAGGCTGACAACGGCACGATGGGCGTGCTGTGCCTGTCCTTCAAGCTGGAAGATGAAATGCTGGGCCTCTTCCGGGCCCTGTGCGCGGGGGTGCCGCGCTCGGTCCTGGTGCTCAAGGACGAGCAGGGCCGCGTGCTGCTGACCTCTGACCCGTGGCAGATTCCGCTGGGAGCGCCGCTGGCGACCTCCGGGCGGGAGCAGGGCTTCCGCATGGACTTCGCCGGTCGGGACTACCTGGCCTGCACCGCCACGGCAAGCGGCTACGAAGGGTATTTCGGGCCGGGCTGGTCGGCGCAGATGCTGCAGCCCTTGCAGCATGCGTTTGCCGAGGCTCCGCCGCAGCGCCAGGAAGCGCGCGCACGGGGCGTCGATACGCGCGAGTTGTTTGACGAGGAACTGCGCAGCATTCCGCTGGAGGCGCGTCGTATCCAGCGTGAGCTGTCGCGCTCGTTGTGGAACGGCAAGCTCAAGAGCCGCAGTCATGCGCTTCATGCGCCCCATGCCTCCCACGGCGCGGCCCCGCCCGATACGGCCTTCCCGGCGGCTGGTGCCCTGACGAGCGCCTCGACCAGCACCTCTCAGGGCCGCACCCCAAGCAACGCCGACTTCGCGGTCACCCTGCTCAATGAAGTGGAACGCACCGGCGACCAGTTGCGCCAGGTGTTCGAGCGGGCCATCACCCAGCTGGAGGAGAGCGCCCTGGGCGCCGTGTTCGACACGGTGGGCTTCCAGTCCGAACTCGCCATCTCCATCGTCAACCGCAACCTCTACGAGCGGGCCAACGACTGCCGCTGGTGGGCCCAGGACGGCCGCTTGCAGCAGGCCCTAGCGCAGGGCCACGCCGACGCCGCGGCCGAGGTGCTGAGCAGCATCCATGCGCTCTACACCGTCTATTCGCTGCTGCTGGTGTTCGACGCGCAGGGCCGCGTGGTGGCGGTGTCCGACCCGGCCCAGGCCCATCACGTCGGCCGCAGCCTGCAAGGGGAGTGGGTGCGTGCCGCCCTCGCGCTGCGCGACAGCAGCCAGTACGCCGTGTCGTCGCACGAGCCCTGTGGTCTGTACGGGGAGGACGGCCGCTCGCCCTGCCTGGTGTATGCGGCGGCCGTGCCGCATCCGGACGGGCCAGTCGCGCCGGTGGGCGGCATCGCCATTGTGTTTGACGGCCAGCCCCAGTTCCGCGCGATGCTGCGGGCGGCACTGCCCAGCCAGCCGGGGTCAGCGGCGTTGCTGGTCACCCGCTCCGGCGAGATCGTTGCGAGCAGCGATGAACGCTGGGCCGTGGGCGCGATGCTGCCGGTGCCGCTGCCAGCGCTGTCCACCCTGGCGCCGGACCAGGTGGTGACGGGGGAGGTGGAGTGGCAGGGGCGGGTCCAGGCTTTCGGGCTGGCCATGTCCGGCGGTTATCGCGAATACCGTCGCCGGACCCCGCCGCATCCGCAGGACCTGGCGGCTCTGGTGCTGCTGCCCTTGGGGCCGCGCCTGGACGAGACGGCGCAGTCGCAAGGGCAGGCCAGCTTCGTGCCGCTGGCGCCGGGGGGCGCACGGACGCTCGACATCGCGAGTGTCCTGGTCGATCACCAGTGGCTGGGCCTGCCCGCCGCGCAGGTGCTGGCAGCGCTTGAGCGTCAGCGCATCACCGCCTGGCCGCAGGCGCCGGCGGCGGTCCGCGGCATGCTGGGCTTTGAGGGCCGCATGCTGCCGGTGCTGGATCTGGGACAGTTGCTGTTCCACCGTCCGACTGGCGATGAATGTTCGCTGCTGGTCTGCCGCACCAGCGCCGGCCAGCGGCTGGTGCTGGCTGTGCAGCAATTGGGGCAGGTCTTCCAGGCCGGCACCGACCAGTTGCAACCCAGCCCCACGCGACCTGGGTGGGCCGCGCAGGCCCAGGTACGGCTGCTGAAGGGGAAGGGCGCGGAGATGCTGACGCTGTTGGACTGCGACGATCTGTGGCGACTGGTCAGCGGTGCCGCGCCGCAGGAGCCGGCTGGCGACCTGCCGCTGCTGGCCGCAGATTAGTCGCGGCGCCGAGGCTCTCGAAAGCGGAAGCACTGCTGCGGCAGGCGCCGGCACCTGGCGCCTGCCGCTGCCTTCTGGGCTCATTGACGGAGGCTCGCGCCCGCAACGTCGGATTCACCCGGCGGCCACACCGGCAGCGAGGGACGCAGCCGAGCCATGGACAAGCAGTCCACATACTGCCCATGTCGCAGCGCATAGCCGCGCATACGTCCCTCGACTGCGAAATCGAAGCGCTCATACAAGCGAATCGCGCGGTGGTTGTCCACGAACACGCTCAGCTCCACCCGCAGCACGCCCAGCCAGTCATCGGCCTGCCGCAGCAGTGCCGACATCAAGGCGCTGGCCACCCCCTGACCCTGCACCTGCGGCAGCACGCTGATGCCCAGCGACATCGCATGCCGACGACGCGCTTGCGGTCCCACAGGGTGAAGCCCCGCGGACCCCACCAGTTGCCCATCGACCATTGCCAACAGCACCAGCTCCGTCGACTGCACCTCCGGTGTCGCACTGAAGCGCTGCCGCCAGGACTCGGGCGAGACATACGGCAGCCCCAACAGCCAGGGTTGCACCTCCGGATGGCTCATCAGGGCCGCATGAGCGGGGCCGTCATCGGGGGTGGGGCGTCGCAGGATCAAATCCATCAAGTTCTCCCTGTGTGTGTGGATGGAGTGCCGGAAACAACAAGGCCCGCGATTCGCGGGCCTTGTGAGGAAACTGCTCGGGATGGGGCCGGGGTCTGAGACCGGCGGCTGCGGAGGAAGGGCTACCGCGTTCGACCTTCCAGCGCTGAGGGAGGGGCGACGACGCCCCCCAGCATCTGGACTAGGCCCTGATGGAAGACGCCGCTCACAGGTTGCACGCGCTGCACGCACTGAACGCACTGCACGCGCCCAGCGGCGACAGTGGCGCGCGTACGGATCGTGAGGGCGATGAGGGTCTTCATGCGAACCAGTATGTTGGTGCCTGGGGGGCTTCGTCAACCACCCGTCAGTGGGCACGCTTGGGTGTCGCGCTCGCCTCACAGCCCGGGAAAGCTCAGGCGACAATGACGGCTTCCCTTCCCATTCGCCGATGTCTCTGCCATGCCGCGCCTGAGTTCCCTGCCTCCCGCTCCCGCCCCCCTCCCGGAGGCCCAGGTGCGCGCCGCTGGCGTGCGCGGTGAGCCCCTGCCGGCGGAGAAGTTTGCGCTGCGGGTCGGGCCCAGCAGCATCGATGGGCTGGGGGTGTTTGCCGACGAGCCGATCCCGGCGCGCCGCAAGATTGGCGAGATGCGCGGCGAGGTGGTGTCGGTGCGGGAAGCGCGGCGCCGCATCGAGGGAAAGCGACGCATCCATGTGGTGGAGGTCTCGGACCGCACCGCCATCGATGCCACGCACGACAAAGGCGTCATGCGCCACATCAACCACAGCTGCGCACCGAATGCGGTGCTGCGCATCCGGCAGGGCCGCGCCGAGTTCTACGCCATCCGCGACATCGAACCCGGCGAAGAGCTCTGCTGTGATTACGGTGAGAGCCACCACGAAGGACGGCTGCGCTGCCGCTGTGGGGCGCCCAATTGCAAAGGGCGCCTGTAAGAGGCGCCCTTCCCGGGTCATCCGGACTCAGTGCTCCGAAGAGGACTCGCCGACTTCGCTGAAGGCAGCCTTCAAGGCGGCCTGCTGCAGCCAGAACAGGCGCATGTCCTGCACGGTGAACAGCATGTCGTCGATCAGCGCGTCCTGGTCCACGCCTTCCGGCTCTTCATACGCTTCCTGGATGTAGCTGTCGCGTTCGCTGGAATCGGTGGCCAGCGTCACGGCCTCGATGGCTTCCAGCATCAGGGACAGGTCACGCGCGGCGTCACCCTCCGGCAGCTCCCAGGTGCCGGCATCTTCAACGGCCTGCAGGAAGCCCTGGGCCCACAGCGCGCCAGCGGCGGGCAGCCGGTCCAGCAGATCTTCCGACAGCGAGCCGTCGGCCATCAGACGGGCCTTGGTCTCGTCGTCGAATTCGGAGATCAGCGGCACCAGTTGCATCTGCTCCGGCGACTCGACCAGCGCCTGCGGGTCCAGGCTGTCGGCGATTTCGTTCCAGCGCAGGTGCAGCACGTCCATGAAGGCGTCGGTCTGCTCCTGCGATTCGAAGGTCGCCGGCCAGTCGTCCCCGAACAGGGCGTCCATCGCCTGGATGGGGGCAGCGGGCGGCGGGCCCACCAGCAGGGCCGTCATGTAGCCGTCCAGGGTGTCCAGCGTGATGGCCGGGGCATCCGGGTCGGCCGCGCCGGCCAGCTGGGCGATGAATTCGCCGAGTTGCTGGGCGTTTTCGATGTCGATGGGTTGATCGTCGTGGTCGGTCATGAAGAGACTCCGTGAGGGCCGTGGCAGTCGCTGCCACAAGCCGGATGACTGGAAGAGACTGGAAACGTCTGGAAAAGTCTGGAAAAAACAAAGGGCCCGGACCGGGCCCTTCGAGAGAATCGACCGGTGCCGCCAGGGCAGCAACCGGTCATCATGCATCAAGCGGTGTGACGGGGTGGTGGCAGGTTCAGGGGCAATCCTCAGACCCGTTCGCCCACCCAGCCCTGGACGCTGGCCAGCGCCGCCGGCAGGCCCTTGGCGTCGGTGCCGCCGGCCATGGCCATGTCCGGCTTGCCGCCGCCCTTGCCGCCCACCTGCTGGGCCACGAAGTTCACCAGCTCACCGGCCTTGACCTTGCCGATGCTGTCGGCGGTCACGCCGGCTGCGATCTGGACCTTGTCGCCGTCCACCGCGGCCAGCACGATGGCGGCGGTCTTGAGCTTGTCCTTGAGCTTGTCCATGGTTTCGCGCAGGGTCTTGGCATCGGCGCCGGCCAGCGTCGCGGCCAGCACCTTGATGCCCTTCACGTCCACGGCCTGGCCCAGCAGCTCATCGCCCTGGGCGGACGCCAGCTTGCTCTTGGCGGCCGCCAGTTCCTTCTCCAGCGCGCGGACCTGGTCCAGCACGGCCTGCACACGCGGCTCCAGCTCGGCCGGGGCGGCCTTGAGGGTGCCGGCCACGGCAGCGACGGTCGATTCCAGCGACTGCAGGTAGTGCAGGGCGTTGTCGCCGGTCACGGCTTCCACGCGGCGGATGCCCGCGGCCACGCCGCTTTCGGAGACGATCTTGAACAGGCCGATGTCCCCGGTGCGATGCACGTGCGTGCCGCCGCACAGTTCCTTGGAGGTGCCGATGCTCAGCACGCGGACGGTGTCGCCGTACTTCTCACCGAACAGCATCATGGCGCCGCTCTTCTGCGCGTCGTCCAGGGCCATCACCTGGGCATTGGTGTCTTCATTGGCCAGGATTTCCGCGTTCACGATGGCCTCGACGCGGCGGATCTCGTCCTGCGTCATCGGGGCGGTGTGGGCGAAGTCGAAGCGGGTGCGCTCGGCATTGACCAGCGAGCCCTTCTGCTGCACATGTGCGCCCAGCACTTCGCGCAGGGCCTTGTGCATCAGGTGGGTGGCGCTGTGGTTGCGCACGGTGCGGCCGCGGCGCTCGGCGTCGACGCGGGCGATGAAGGCGTCACCGACCTTGATCGAGCCTTCCACCACTTGCGCATGGTGGCCGAACACGTCTGCCTGGATCTTCAGCGTGTCGTCCACCACCAGACGGGTGGTGGCATTGCGCAGTTCACCGGCATCGCCGACCTGGCCGCCGCTTTCGGCGTAGAAGGGCGTGTGGTCCAGCACCACCACGACGTCGTCGCCGGCGTCAGCGGTCTGGACGGCGCTGCCATCCACATACAGCGCCACCACCTTCACGTCCTCGCGGGACAGCAGGTCGTAGCCGTGGAAGGTGGTCGCCGAGCCGGTGTACTCCAGCCCCTGCGCCATCTTGAACTTGCCGGCCTGGCGGCCCCGCTGCTTCTGCTCTTCCAGCAGGCGGTTGAAGCCGGCTTCGTCCACCGTCACGCCGCGCTCGCGGCAGACGTCGGCGGTCAGGTCCACCGGGAAACCGTAGGTGTCGTGCAGCTTGAAGGCGGTCTCGCCGTCCACCTGCGTGGCGCCGCCGGCCAGGGCCGATTCCAGCAGTTCCATGCCGGTGGCGATGGTCTTGAAGAAGCGCTCTTCTTCCTGCTTCAGGACTTCGGTGACGCGGGCCTCGTCGCGGCGCAGTTCCGGATAGGCGTCGCCCATTTCCTTGGCCAGCGCGGCCACCAGCTTGTGGAAGAAGGGCGTGCGGGCGCCCAGCTTGTAGCCGTGACGGATGGCGCGGCGGGCAATGCGGCGCAGCACGTAGCCACGGCCGGCGTTGCCGGGGATGACGCCGTCCACGACGGTGAACGAGCAGGCGCGGATGTGGTCGGCGATGACCTTGAGGGACGGCGATGCCTTGTCGCAGTCGCCGCCGCCGGGCGTGGCGGCGTCCACCTCGCGCTTGGCCGCGGCCAGCAGGTTCACGAACAGGTCGATCTCGTAGTTGCTGTGCACATGCTGCAGCACGGCCGCCAGGCGCTCCAGGCCCATGCCGGTGTCGACGCTGGGCTTGGGCAGCTTGTGCATCACGCCGTCTTCAGTCCGGTTGAACTGCATGAAGACGTTGTTCCAGATCTCGATGTAGCGGTCGCCGTCTTCATTCGGGCTGCCGGGAGGGCCGCCGGCCACGTCCGGACCGTGGTCGTAGAAGATCTCGGTGCACGGGCCGCAGGGGCCGGTGTCGCCCATCATCCAGAAGTTGTCGGACATGTAGCGGCCGCCCTTGTTGTCACCGATGCGCACGATGCGCTCGGCGGGCACGCCGACCACCTGGTTCCAGATCTCGTAGGCCTCGTCGTCTTCCTGGTAGACGGTGACCCAGAGCTTGTCCTTGGGCAGCTTGAAATGCTCGGTCAGAAGTTCCCAGGCGTAGCTGATGGCGTCCTTCTTGAAGTAGTCGCCGAAGCTGAAGTTGCCCAGCATCTCGAAGAAGGTGTGATGGCGGGCGGTGTAGCCGACGTTGTCCAGGTCGTTGTGCTTGCCGCCGGCGCGGATGCACTTCTGGGCGGTGGTGGCGCGGGTGTAGGCGCGCTTGTCAAAGCCCAGGAACACGTCCTTGAACTGGTTCATGCCCGCGTTGGTGAACAGCAGCGTGGGGTCGTCACCGGGCACCACCGGGCTGGAGGCGACGATCTGGTGGCCCTTGGATTCGAAGAACTTCAAAAACGTATTGCGGATCTCAGCGGCTTTCATGCCAGTCCTTTTGCTGTTGCACCCAGCGGTTTGCATCTTTGCCGCCGCGTGGGGGCCGGACTGCGCGCAATGCGTGCGATCCGGGCCTCGGCGGGCGACGGCACAGACGGTCAAGAATTCTCGGCGAAGCGGCTTTGCAAGCAATTGTCTGCAGCACGTCACAAGCGGTTCACCCACCCGCGCGCCCTTCAAATGCTTGATTCAGCGTCGTTTTCGCGAAGCTTTCCATTATAGGAGCGGGCCTTGCTCTGTCGCCGGCCTGGCATCTCTGTGACGTGGCGCCCATGCCAAACCCGATAGGATCAGCCGCACACAGAGAGCCACTCTCGAACACTTCCGCCGGAGCAACGACGATGGACACCCCCGTTTCCCCGCTGGCCCAGCTCAAGGACCCCAGCCTTCTCAAGACCGATGCCCTGATCAATGGCGAATGGGTCGGCGGCGCCGGCCGCTTTGATGTGGAGGACCCCGCCACCGGCGAACTCCTCACCCATGTCGCGAACCTGGGCGCTTCCGAGGCGGACGCCGCCGTGACCGCCGCGCAGGCCGCCTGGCCGGCCTGGCGGGCCAAGACCGCCAAGGAGCGGGCTGCCATCCTGATGCGTTGGTACCACCTCTTGATCCAGCATGCGGACGACCTGTCCCGCATTCTTACCGCCGAGCAGGGCAAGCCGCTGGCCGAGGCGCGGGGCGAGATCGTTTATGGCGCCAGCTTCCTCGAATGGTTCGCGGAGGAGGCCAAGCGGGTCTATGGGGAAAGCATTCCCACCACCGACCCGACCAAGCGCTACCTGGTGCTGCGCCAGCCGGTGGGGGTGTGCGCCGCCATCACGCCCTGGAATTTCCCGCTGGCGATGATCACCCGCAAGGTGGCGCCCGCCCTGGCGGCCGGCTGCCCGGTGGTCATCAAGCCGGCCGAGCAGACCCCGCTGACCGCCCTGGCGGCCGCGGAGCTGGCCCAGCGGGCTGGCATGCCGGCCGGTGTGCTCAATGTGGTGACTGGCGACGGCGAGCATTCGGTGGCCATCGGCAAGGTGCTGTGCGAGCGGGACGCCGTGCGGCACCTGTCCTTCACCGGCTCCACCGAAGTGGGGCGCATCCTGATGGCGCAGTGCGCACCCAGCATCAAGAAGCTGTCGCTGGAGCTGGGCGGCAACGCCCCCTTCCTGGTGTTCGATGATGCAGACCTGGACAGCGCGGTGGAAGGCGCCATTGCCAGCAAATACCGCAACGCCGGCCAGACCTGCGTCTGCGCCAATCGCCTGTATGTGCAGGACAGCGTCTACGACAGCTTCGTGGCCAAGCTGGCCGCCAAGGTCGAGGCGCTGAAAGTGGGCAACGGCTTCGAAGCCGGGGTCACGCAGGGCCCGTTGATCGACGATGCCGCCATCGACAAGGTGGAGCGCCACGTGGCCGATGCCACCAGCAAGGGCGCCCGTGTCATCACCGGCGGCAGCCGGTTGCACGACCGATTCTTCCAGCCCACGGTGCTGGCCGACGTCACCGACGACATGCTCTGCGCCCGCGAGGAAACCTTCGGGCCGGTGGCGCCGGTCTTCCGCTTCCAGACCGAAGCCGAGGCCATCCAGATGGCCAATGCCACCGAGTTCGGCCTGGCCAGCTACTTCTACAGCCGCGACATCGGCCGGATCTTCCGGGTGGGGGAGGCGCTGGAGTCGGGCATGGTGGGCGTCAACACCGGCTTGATCTCGACGGCGGAGGTGCCGTTCGGCGGGGTCAAGCAGTCGGGTCTCGGCCGCGAGGGCGGGCATCAAGGCATCGACGAATACGTGGAGACCAAGTACCTCTGCCTGGGGGACCTGCAACGCTGAGATCTGCGGAAGGCCGCTGGCGGATGGTGATGGCGGCTACTGGTGCCGACCGCTGGCGCCGACCGCTGGCGCCGTCTGCTGACTGCGCCTCACCAGCGCAGCCACCGCGGGCCCAGCAGGGCACCGAGGACGGTGGGAATCAGCAGGCCGGCCACATACCAGACGGACCAGAACGCCAGCTGCATCTCCGGGCAGTGCAGGCAATACACCGTGGTGGCGCAGGCGCCCGACAGCAATCCGATCACGGCGCCGGTTAGGCGCAGGCGGGTCGGGGCCATCGCACGCACCGCCCAAAACAGCGCCAGGAAACCGGGCACCGACAGCACCGCGATGTTGATCGGGCAACTGCGCCAGGACATGCCCAGCACCAGCGCCTTCCACTCGGTGGAGGGCGCGACAGCCAGCGACCCCAGGGCCCCCAGCCACAACGCGGCCAGGGGCAACACGATCAGCAGCCAGCCGCGTCCCAGCGGCAGCCCGGGGCGCGCCAGCCGCAGCATCATCTGACCCGCGCCCAGCGCCAGCAGGGCCGGGAAGGCCACCTTCAGCCAGAAGATCGGCGTGGCGGCCACTGCGCCCAGGTCGGATCGCAGCCCCAGCAGGATCAGCATCAGCACGGTGGCGCCCAGCAGACTGACCAGCAGCGCTGCGGCGTACCGCCGGGGCGGCTCGGAACGGTCGGTCGGACCGGCCTGAGCGGCCAGCATCGCGACCAGGTCATCGGTCTTCATGTCATTCCTCGAATCATCAGGGCCAGGGCCTTGAGCCCGCGGTGGATGCCCACCTTGATCGCCGATTCCGACAGACCGGTGAGCTGGGCGGTTTCCGCCACCGACAGCCCCTGCAGTTTCACATGCAGGATGGGCAGCCGGTGCCGGTCCGGCAATTGGGCCAGCAATTGGTCCACATCCCGGCGGGCGTGGGAGGCCTCGTCGTCGGAGGCTGCAAAGAGATCGTGGGCGTCTTCATCCAGCGGCTCGGTCCAGGCTTCATGACGGTAGCGGCTGCGCAGGAAGTCGGCCATCTTGTAGCGGGCAATCGCATACATCCAGGCCGTGAGCGGCTGCTCCGGCAGGTAGGTGTGGCGACCGTTGTGCACCGCGATCAGGATCTCCTGCACCAGGTCCTCCACGTCATGCGGCTTGTCGTGCAGGCGCTTTCGCAGGAAGGCGCGCAGCACGCCGCCCAGGGCTTGCAGGAAGGACCGGTAGGCCTGGGCGTCGCCGTCCATGCCCGCCAGGAACAGCGTCCTCAGATGCTGTTCGGTGGCGAGGGGGGCCGTGCGGTCGTTCATCGGCGCATTCTCCACCGTGCGGCGGCGCGTCGGGGGAGCGGCAGGCGGCGCCGCTGGCATGGAGGCAACATCGTTCATCCCAAGGGGCCACGCAGCAAAAGGTGCGACCGAGTCCATGGGGGGCTCCCGGGGGTCAAGCCCGCTTCGGCGTGTGTCCCGCTGCCGGGAACCAGCGCCGCTGGATCAGATGATCCGCCGACACCGGCCCAGGCCCGAACGCTGCAATGCCGAACGCCATGGCCAACCACGTCAGGTGCACCGGCCACCCGTCCGGGACGGTGAGCTGGATGATGACGATCATGCCCATCAACGCCCAGGCGGCCAGTCGCGAGCCCAGGCCCGCGATCAGCAGCAGCGGCAGCAGCACCTCGCCGCAGGCCGACAGTAGCGCCATGACGGTCGGGGCCGGGAAGGGATACGGACCGCCGGGCAGGTGAAGCTGGAACTCGTCGGTGAACAAGGTCACCGCCACATCGCTCAGATGCAGGAACCCGTCCCACTTCAGCAGGCCGGACTTGAGAAAGGGAACCGCCACCGCCAGACGCAGCAGCAGTGCTGCCAGTCCGGTGGGGGCGATCCGGTCCAGCAGGCGCGGCAGCGCCGCCAGCACGCCCGAACCGGGCCCGGTCGAGGTGGGGGTGATCGATGCGCGGGGGGGCGAGGCGGGTGAGTTCAGCGAAGTCATGGCTGGGTCTCCATCGGAAGGGCTGCAAACGTGCCTGCGCTGATCAGCGCGGCCAGATGGGCGGACAGGTCGAAGTCGGGAAAGGGGGCGAAGGTGTCGGCGGCGGCGCTGCCCAGGGGCTGCCCCTGCAGCAACAGGTCGAGGAAGTGGGCCGCATCGTCCGGCAGATGGGCCACTTCCACGTCCATGTCGGGCCGTGTCACCAGGGCGTTCTGCGCGTCGCTGCGGATCAGCGGTGTGACCGGACCGGGCTGCCGATTCATCGCGAAGATCGACACCGCCGGGTAGGGCGAGCGCACCATGCGCGTGGCCGGGTGGGCCTGCAGCACCAGATCCGGCAAGGCGGATTCGGGCAGGGCGGCGAGCGCCTGCGCGGTGAGCGCGGGGGCATCTGCGGCGTGATAGGCGTCCAGCCAGGCCCGCTCGATCCGCGCCACATCGGCCAGCCACGGCATCTCCTGGGCGTAGGGATAGGCCTCGATGAAGGCGGGAAAGTCCCGTCCATAGTCGAACAGCATCGGCGAGGTCGGCGGCGTGGCACGGATGTGAAAGCGCGCCATCGCCCGGAAGAAGTCGGTGCCGGTGATGCGTTGCACCGCCGGAAAGGTCGCGGCGAGTGCCTCGATCAGGCTGACGGTGACGTTGTTGCGATAGACGTTGTAGCGCTTGACGAGCGAAGCGCCATTGGCCGTCCTCGCGAGGGCAGGGGTCGTGCGCTCCGGCTGGAGCAGACCCGGCGCAAACTGCGCGGCGTAGTCAGGCGACATGGGCGCTCTCCGATGAGGGCGCTAAGCCTGCATATCCGGCTGCATATCCAGCTGCATGCGCGCGAGGCTGCCGATCGCCGTGCGCGACGGCTTCCATGCGCGACCGTGCCTGTTGCATCTGATCCTTCAAGACCGCCCAGGCCGGGAGGTCGCTGTCCCATTCAATGAGGGTTGGCAGCGGGCCGGTGAGGGACACCAACGTCTCATACAAGGCCCAGACTTCCGGGGCGACGCAGCGGTCGTGGCTGTCGATCAACAGCCGCTGACCCTGCTCATCCTGCTGTTCCGAGTGCCCGGCCAGATGGATCTGACCGACGGCTTGCAGCGGAAGTTCGAGCAGGCAAGCCTGCGCATCGAAGCCATGATTCGTGGCACTGACCACCACGTTGTTCACATCGAGCAGCAGCCCACAGCCGGTGCGGCGAATCACCTCGCGGAGGAATTGCGGCTCGCTCATGTCGGACGTGCTGAACTGCAGATAGGTGGACGGGTTCTCCAGCAGCAAGGGCCGGCCCAATGCGGTCTGCACCTGATCCACATGGGCGCAGACCTGATCGAGGGTCTGGCGGTTGTAGGGCAGCGGCAGCAGGTCATTGAAGTAGGTCCCGCCGTGGGAGGACCAGGCCAGATGCTCGGACACCAGCGCAGGCTCATAGCGCCGCACGACTGCGACGAAACGGGCAAGGTGCGCGGCATCCAGGGGCGCAGGTGCGCCGATGGACATGCCCACGCCGTGCACGGACAGCGGGAATGCGGACCGCAGCGCAGACAGTGCGCGGTGCGGCGGCCCACCGGCCCCCATGTAGTTTTCGGCGTGGACTTCGAAGAAGGTGCCCGGCTGCAGATCGCGGTCGTGGAGCAGGGTGTCGAGGAAGGCTGGCTTGAAACCGGCACCGGCCTGGAGGGAATCTGCCATCGGGATCTCCGGGTCCTGCGGGAGGAGGGCATGAGATCGACGCACTCGTCAGCGGAGGGCCTGCGGACAGGCGGGCCCAGGGACCGACGAGCGCGTGATCAGCGGGGGAGGACTCAGCGCTTGGTGATCGGGGTCAGCGAGCCCTGGCCGCCGCCCGGCACCTTGATGGAGGTGCAGGTGCCGCCTTGGACGAACTTCCAGGCGTTGCCCTGGAAGTCTTCGGTGGAGCTGCCCTGGCAACTGGTGCCGGCGCCGCCAGCGCAGTCGTTCTGGCCCTTGAGGGCGACGCCGTAGCACTTCTCCTTCTTGGCGGCGACGGCGGCTTCGGCCTCGGCCTTGGTCAGCGGACCGGCGTGGGCGACGGTGGACAGCACACCGGCGACAGCGGTGGCAAGCAGGGCGGAAGTGACAGTGACCTTGGTGCTCATGGTGATCTCCAATCGTTGAGAGGGAATGCGTCCCCAGCGGACACGAGGGGTAGTTCGTGCCGTTGCCGGATTGGGTTACACCGGTTGAGAAATTTTTTTTGAAAGCGTGAGAGGGCTGGGGCGCGAGCGCGCGAGGCGCTCAGGCGCGGCAACGCGACAAGGAACGCTGGAGCCGAGCGGTCGGGTAACGAGGGGAGAGCTGCGCCAGGGAGGGGTGCAGGAGGTGCGCGTAGGAGATGCGCTTAGGAGATGCGCTTAGGAGATGCGCTGGAGAAGTGCGCGCTGGAAAGGGCACCAGGCGACTGGAGCGGGTGATGGGAATCGAACCCACGTATCGAGCTTGGGAAGCTAGCGTTCTACCATTGAACTACACCCGCATTGCTGGCCATTGTAGCTGAGGAGAATGCGGTCCCGAACGATCTTCCCTCGCCCGCCTCCCATCGGCTTCGACCCCACACCGACGCAGTTCGGCCCATTCGTGTTGCAATGCTGAACGAATCCTGAATGTCAGCTTGCCTTGCCCATGAACTCTCCGGCCGTCCCGACCTCCGCCACCGCCGCTGCTGCGGACTCCCGAAACCCGCACCTGCTCTGGGCCCTGCTGGCCCTGGCGCTGGGCGGCTTCTCGATCGGCACGACCGAGTTCGCGGCGATGACGCTGGTTCCGTTTTTCTCCCCGGACCTGGGCATCGACGTCCCCACAGCCGGGCGGGTGATCAGTGCCTATGCGCTGGGGGTGGTGGTCGGCGCCCCGGTGCTGGCCACGCTCGGCGCACGGCTGCCGCGTCGCACACTGCTCATCCTGCTGATGATGGCCTTCGCCGTTGGCAACGGCCTGAGCGCGGTCGCGCCCGGCTACCACTCGATGCTGCTGTTCCGCTTCCTGAGTGGGTTGCCGCATGGCGCCTATTTCGGCGTTGGCGCGCTGGTGGCGGCGTCGCTGGTCGCGCCCGAGCGCAGGGCCCAGGCCGTCAGCATGATGATGCTGGGCCTGACCGTGGCCACCATCATCGGCGTGCCCCTGGCCAACGCCTTGGGCCAGTGGGTGGGCTGGCGCTGGGGCTTTGGCATCGTGGCGCTGCTGTCCCTCGCCACGGCGGCCCTGGTGGCCGCCCATGTGCCCCGGGACAAGGTCCAGCCCGGCGCCAGCGCCATGCGGGAACTGGGCGCCCTGGCCAAGCGGCAGGTCTGGCTCACCCTGGGCATCGGCGCCATCGGCTTTGGTGGCATGTTTGCCGTCTACACCTACCTGGCGTCCACCCTGCTGGAGGTGACCGGCGCCAGCCCGTCGCTGCTGCCGGTGGTCTTCAGCGTCTTTGGCCTGGGCATGACGGTCGGCACGCTGGCCTGCGCCTGGGCGGCCGACCGCGCGCTCATGCCCACCGTGGGCGGCATCCTGCTCTGGAGCGCGGTGTCGCTGGCGCTGTTCCCGTTCGCTGCCGGACATCTCTGGACACTGCTGCCGGTGGTGTTCATGATCGGCTGTGGCGGCGGCCTGGGCGCCGTTCTGCAGACCCGCTTGATGGACGTGGCCGGCGAGGCGCAGACACTGGCAGCCGCGCTCAACCATTCGGCCTTCAACGCCGCCAATGCGCTGGGGCCGTGGCTGGGGGGCATGGCGATTGCGGCCGGATACGGCTGGACGTCCACCGGCTGGGTCGGCCTGGCGCTGGCCCTGGGCGGGCTGCTGGTGTGGCTGCTGTCCCTGGCGGATGATCGCCGCACCTCTCGCGCTCGCGGGGCGGCAGGCGCCGCACCGGCCCGGGGCTGACACCCGTCGCGGAATGCCCGTGCGCCATGCTGGGTCCGTAACGCCGGGGAACGACATCCGCGGAGCGAAAGCACTGGACTTTGATCAAACGACGAGGCGCACGATGCGCGTCCCGTGGCCGCGCCCCCACGCGACATCCAGCAGGACCAGCGATAATCCCAGCCTTGCTGAGCGGTCCCGCCCCGCAACCGGACGGCTCCCCGCGGGGGGCGGATCCGCATGCAAAAGGGCGCTTGCGCCGCTGGCCCGTGCCGCTGGGCGCCGGACCCTGAGCCACCAATTCAAAGCTAGAGAGAAATTCCATGCCTGTCCACATGGCTGAATGGCTGCCGCCCTTGCGCTATTGGGTGCTGGCGATCTTCATCGCCTCCGCGCTGTATGCCCATTTCCGCGGCCGTGTGCGCTTCAAGCTGGCCCGCGCCCTGACCGACTTCACGGTGCTGCTGGCGCCCATCAATGCGGCCATGTACCTGTTTTCGCGGCCGCCCGCGACGCCCTATCTCAAGACCGACGACTTCAAGGAACTGGACCTGCTGCGCGACAACTGGCAGCTGATCCGCGATGAAGCCCTGCGGCTGAACGACGAGGGCTATATCAAGGCTGCGTCCGGCTACAACGACATCGGCTTCAACTCCTTCTTCCGCACCGGCTGGAAGCGGTTCTACCTGAAGTGGTATGACCGCGACATGGAGTCCGCCCAGGCGCTGTGCCCCAAGACGGTGGAACTGCTCAAGCGCATTCCCACCATCAAGGCCGCCATGTTTGCGTCGCTGCCGCCGGGCGCGCGCCTGGTGCGTCACCGCGACCCGTACGCCGGCTCGCTGCGCTACCACCTGGGCCTGACCACGCCCAACCACCCGGACTGCTTCATCGAGGTCGATGGTGAGCGTTACCACTGGCGGGACGGCGAAGCGGTGATGTTCGACGAGACCTTCATCCACTACGCCGAGAACAGCACCCAGCATCAGCGCGTGATTTTGTTCTGCGACGTGGAGCGTCCGCTGCACTTCGCGCCGATGCGCTGGCTCAACCGCTGGTTCGGCAAGGTGGTGATGACCGCCGCGGCCACACAGAACCTGGAGTCCGAACCGATCGGCGGACTCAACAAGTTCTTCTTCCACGCCTACAAGGTGCGGATCTTCTTCAAGGCCTTCAAGCAGCGCACGCGGCTGGGCTACTACATCGTCAAGTGGGCGCTGATCCTGGGCATCCTCGCCGCGATCTTCATTTGATGCTGGAGAGGCGGAGCGTCATGCGTTGACGCTCCATGCGCTGCGCAGGCTCATGCCACGCGCGGATTCATGCGCTGCGCAGCGTCGTGGATTCGGGCCTCACTTCACCGCATCCGCCAGCGCGGCGGCCTGCGGCCCGAAGGCATAAGCATCCATCCCCAGGCAGCCGAAGGTCACCGCCTCGAAGATCCTCCGAGGCGCGACGTCCCGACCGCCAGCGCCGGCCGCCACGAACCACGGCAACAGATGTTCGTCGGTGGGATGCATCATCACTGCATTCGGGGCCTGGACGCGGTAATCCATCAGCGCCTCCCAGTCCCTGTCCCCACTCCGATCCGCGAACCAGGACCGAAAAGCGCCGGATTCCGGCATTTCCGGATCGTCTTCAGAGGGTGTGCCGCCCCAGGGACGCTGCGCCATCAACAGCCGGAGATTGTGGGTGATGCTGCCCGTGGCCAGCACCAGCACGCCATCTTGCGACAGCGCCTGCAGACGGTCGCCCAGCTGAAACAGTTCAGCGGGGGTGGCCATCGGCGTCAGGGCCAGCGGCAGCACCGGGACGTCCGCGTCCGGATACAGGTAGCGCAGGGCGGTCCAGATGCCGTGGTCCAGGCCGCCGCGGTCCAGCACCGGCGCTTGCAGCTGTTGGGCCACGGTGGCCGCCAGCTCGGGCGCCCCCGGCGCGTCATAACGCAGTTCATAGAGCGGCTGCGGAAAGCCCCCGAAATCGTAAATCGCCTCATGACGGGCCCCTCCCAGCAGCACCGGTGTGCGCGCCGTGGTGTGGGCGGAGATCGCCAGGATCGCCCGGGGCCGGCCCCAGTCTCGGTCCAGGGTCTGGCCCAGACGGCACAGGAATGCCCCCGTCGCACCGGGTTCCAGCGCGATCATCGGGGAGCCGTGCGACACAAAGAGGGCAGGGAAGTGCATGTTCATGCCCTCATTGCAGCGCGCGCCCAGGCGTCGAGGATCAAAACCCCTTGCATGCTCTGTTCAATCCGCTTGCACGTCCGAGCACGGGCAGGCGCGTCATTCGCTACAGTGCGGCCATGAGCGCGCAATCTCCGTCCCAGTCCGTTCCGCCCACCGGTGCCTGGCCGGCCACCGGTTCAGCCTCCTCCACTCGACGTCCTCCCTCGCTGTGGCGCCAGACCGCCCTGCAGACCTGGCGCGATGCCCGGGCCGGGGAGCTGTACCTGCTGGTGCTGGCCCTGATCCTGGCGGTGGCGGCGGTGTGCGCCGTGGCTTTCCTGTCCGACCGCCTGGACCGTGGCCTGCGCCGGGATGCGGCCCAGTTGCTGGGCGGCGACGTGGTCCTGGCCAGCGACCAGCCCACGCCCGCCGGCGTACGGGAACTGGCCAAGCGCCTGGGCATGCAGACGGTGGAGACGCTGAGCTTCCCCAGCATGGCCCGCGCGCCGGACACGCTGGGCGGCGGCAGCCGGCTGGTGTCGGTCAAGGCGGTCAGCCCCAGTTATCCGCTGCGCGGCGCGCTCACCCTGTCGGACGGCCGCAAGGCGGGCGCACCGGCACCCGGCAGCGTGTGGGTCGATCCAGGGGTGCTCACCGCACTGAACGTGAAGGTGGGGGACACGGTGCTGCTGGGCGACGCTTCCCTGCGCATCGCCGGCCAGATCGGCAATGAGCCGGACCGCGGCGCCGGCTTCATGAACCTGATGCCGCGGGTCATGGTGGCGCAGGCGGACCTGCCAGCCACGGGCCTGATCCAGCCCGCCAGCCGCGTGACCTACCGCTACGGCGTGGTGGGCAACGAAGCGGCGGTGCGCACTTTCACCGCGGACACGCAGCAGGCTGTGCGCAGCAACAACTGGCGCGGCATCCGGCTCGAATCGCTGGAGTCGGGCCGTCCGGAGATGCGCCAGACGCTGGACCGCGCCACCAAGTTCCTCAACCTGGTCGCCTTGCTGGCGGCGCTGCTGGCGGCCATCGCGGTGGCTTTGGCCGCGCGTGAATTCGCCAACCGCCATCTGAACGACTGCGCCATGCTGCGGGTGCTGGGCCAGCCGCAGCGGCGTCTGTCCTGGGTGTTCACCCTGGAGTTCGCCCTGGTGGGCGGGGTGGGCAGTGCGGTCGGCATCCTGCTGGGCTTCCTGCTGCATTACGTCTTCATCGGTCTGCTGGCCGGCCTGATTGCGGTGGACCTGCCCGCCGCCGGCGTCTGGCCGGTGTTGCTGGGCCTGGGCATGGGCATGAGCCTGCTGCTGGGCTTCGGCTTGCCGCCGGTGCTGCAACTGGCCTCGGTGCCCCCGCTGCGGGTCATTCGCCGTGATGTGGGGCGGCCCAAGGCCACCTCCGTGCTGGTGCTGGGCGCTGGCGTGCTGGGCTTCGTGGCGGTGCTCACCGCCTTGTCGGCCGACTGGCGCCTGGGCTTGATCGCCACCGGGGGCTTCGTGGTGGCGCTGGCGCTGTTTGCCTTGCTGGCCTGGCTGGCGGTGCTGGCGCTGCGCCGGCTGGTGCCGCAGGCGGGGGCGCCGCGCTGGCTGCTGCTGGCCACCCGTCAGGTGGCGGCGCGTCCGGCCTTTGCGGTGCTGCAGGTGGGCGCCTTGTCGCTGGGCCTGCTGGCACTGGCACTGCTGGTGCTGCTGCGCACCGACCTGATCGACAGCTGGCGAGCCGCCACACCGGCCAACGCGCCGGACCGCTTCATCATCAACATCCAGCCGGATCAAGGGGCGGCCTTTCGGTCGGAACTGGACAAGGCGGGCGTCAAGGACTACGACTGGTACCCGATGATCCGCGGCCGGCTGGTCAGCATCAACGGCCAGCCGGTGCGGGCCGGCCAGTTCCAGGAGGAGCGGGCGCAGCGTCTGGTGGAGCGGGAATTCAACCTGAGCCACAGCGCGGAACTGCCCAGCCACAACCAGCTGTCGCAGGGGCGCTGGACGCCGGATGAGAAGGGCGGCGTGAGCGTGGAGCAGGGCCTGGCCGATCAACTGGGCCTCAAGCTCGGCGACCGCCTGGCCTTCGACATTGCCGGCACGACGGTGGAGTCCCGCATCTCCAGCCTGCGCAAGGTGGACTGGGGCTCGATGCGGGTCAACTTCTTCGTGCTGTTCCCGCAGGCCGACATGCCGGACCTGCCGATGAGCTACATCTCTGCGTTCCATGCGCCCGCCGGTCAGGCCCAGGCGCTGGATCGCACCCTGGTGCGCGCCTTCCCCAACCTGACGCTGGTGGACGTGTCGGCAGAGCTCAAGCAGATCCAGTCGGTGCTGGAGCAGGTGAGCATGGCGGTGCAACTGCTGTTTGCTGTGGCGCTGGCGCTGGGTGTGGTGGTGCTGCTGGTGGCGGCCGTGGGGTCGCGTGAGGCGCGTACCCGCGAATTTGCGCTGATGCGCGCCATGGGGGCTTCCAGTGCGCTGATGGCGGCCGTGCAGCGGGCCGAGCTGCTGGGGCTGGGGGCGCTGGCTGGGCTGCTGGCGGGGCTGGCGGCCCAGGCCATGGGCTGGGCGCTGACCCGGTATGCCTTCGACTTCGAATGGCAGTTCAAACCCTGGGTGCTGCTGGGCACGACGGTGGGTGGGGCGCTGCTGGCTCAACTGGCGGGCTGGTGGGCCCTGCGCGGGGTGCTGCAGCGACCGGTGGTGCAGACGCTGCGCGACGCGCAGGACTGAGACCGTTTTGCGCAGCAGCCGGATGCTGGGTGGTTCCTGGACGGCTGTGATACGGATGTGAGGTGGCCGCGATCCCGTCGGCTGCCAAGCAGCGTCGATGTGGCCGGCACACAGAGGCGACACAACCCCAACAGCGGCCATCGCGGCCAAGGGGCGTTCCAACACCTTGCAAGCGTGGATCGCCATCCGCAGTCCGGCGGACACAGCCGCCATCAGCTTTTGGGTTTGGTCACCCGCTTCTGCAGCGCCTGCCGCAGCGGCAGAATTTTTCCCTCGGCCGCTTTCGGCTGTAGTTCCGCGGCGAGTTCGGGCTGCTCACGGCCGCCTTTGGCATCGACCACAAACACCAGGGCCTGACCCCTCCCAACGCTCCCGACGCCGGTGCCGCCTCCGAGCAGCACCACGAACCACGACTCCGCGCCTTGCTGGAACCCCGACGTGGCCGCCACCCGTTCACAGGGATGGGTCACCTGCAGCAACGGTGCCGGCCGGTCCGGCGTCCCTGCCGAAAACTGGCACGACCCGCCGGGCTTCTGCGACACCGCCAAGTAAGCGCTTGGAGTGGTCACTGTATGTTCCGGCAACGGGCGCGCACCCTGGTCCGCATCTGTCTGCAGCGCCCATCGCGCGCGCAGCCAGGCCGCGACCTGGGTGAGGGGCTTGCTGCTGTCCGGCGCGGACGTCGTTGCGAGGTCGTCTCGCAGTTGCGGCACCCCGCCGCGCTCCAGCAAGAGCAGGTCGTTCAGGCTGCGGTCCTCGCGCGTGTCCTGCTGCTGGATCCGAAGCAGCAGGAAGCGCTCGCTGCCTTGTTGCAGCACCATCGCGGCCGGTACCCCCACGCACTGCGGGAAGGAGCTGCCCTCGTCCGGCTCCAAGAGCGGGAGCACCTGCCGGTTAGATGCGACCAGCAGCCCGCAGGAAGGCGCCGAGGCGCCGGGCGCGAAATAGAAACGCACCGGCGGCGCATCGGCCGGCCAGGTGCTGGCCGGTGGGCCTGCGAAGCCGCTCTCGAACTTGAGCGATGCCGCCGGGCGGATGTCGGCGTGGTCTTCGGTATGGGCGTTGGAAGGCGCGCCTGAAGAGAGAGCGGTCTGGGGCACGGGAGCGACAGCGGTGCGGGCGCCCGTCCGGGCATCGGTCTGTGCAGTACCCGCTTGTGCCAAAGGGCTCAGCGCCGTCAGGACTGCCAGGGCTGTCAGCGACATTAGTGCCGTTAGTGCCTTTGGTGCCTTTGGTGCCAATAGGAGGGAAGCGGCAGCAAGTCGTTGCATGGTGCAGGGGAGGCTGGGCGGCTAGGATGATCGCCGTCCGCCGACAGATAAAACGCCCCGCAAGCCGCAAGGCTCCGGGGCGCTGGCAGGGCAGGACGCGAGTCCCGCCCGGGCACTCAGACACTCAGGCGGTGATGGAATCCATCAGGCCCATGTCGGCGCTGCTCATCAGGCCTTCGATGTCGATCAGGATCAGCATGCGCTCGCTGACCGCGCCGATGCCCATGATGAAGCTGGTGTTTACCGCGCTGGCGCTGAGTTCCGGCGCTGGACGGATGGCCTCGCGGCTCAGTTCCAGCACGTCGGACACCGAGTCCACCACCGCACCCACCACGCGGTTCTTCACGTTCAGCACGATGACCACGGTGAAGCTGTTGTATTCAGCGGTGGCGCATCCCAGCTTCAGGCGCAGGTCCACGATGGGGACGATCACGCCGCGCAGGTTGACCACGCCCTTGATGAAGTCGGGGGCGTTGGCGATGCGGGTCGGCTGCTCGTAGGAGCGGATTTCCTGCACCTTCAGGATGTCGATGCCGTACTCTTCCTGGCCGAGCCGGAAGGTCAGGTACTCACCGTTGGACGGTGCGACGTTGCCCGAGCCGGACTGGAGAGCCAGCGCGCCGGAGCCTGCTTGCACGACTTGCGTGCCGGTTTGTTGGACGATTTCCATGAGTTGACCTCGTGCGGCTGATTAAAAGGTTTCCCAGTCGCCGTCATCGGCGGCGGTGGTGACCGGCTGGGCCGGTGCGGGAGTGAACGGTGCTGCGGCTGCCTTGGGGGCGGTCGCCTTGGGTTTGGGAGCGGCGCTGGCCTTGGCAGCGACCTTGACGGGCGTCTTGGCCGTCGCGGTGGACGTGGCCTTTGCAGGGGCCTTCACCGCAGGCTTGGCAGCCGACGTGACCGCAGGCTTGGCAGCGGTCGGGCGACTGGCGGGCGCGGAGACCTTGGCCGTCGACGTCGATGCGGACACCGGGGTCGGCGAGGCCGGCTTGTGCGATGCGTGGCTTGACGAGTGGCTCGGTGCGTGGCTCGATGAGGCGGACGGCTTGAAGCTGGGCTCCACCGGCGCCTTGGCCACCGGCTTGCTCACCGGGCTGAAGAGCGACGAGCTCGACGTGGCCGCATTCGCATTGACGCGGAAGCGGTCCACCACCGAACCCAGGCGTTCAGCCTGGTCCTTGAGGCTTTCCGCTGCTGCGGCGCTTTGCTCGACCAGCGCGGCGTTCTGCTGGGTCATCTGGTCCAGCTGGCTCACGCCCTGGTTGACCTGGCTGATGCCGTCGCTCTGCTCGCTGGAGGCTGCGGTGATCTCGCCGATGATGTCGGTGACGCGCTGCACGCTGGAGACGATGTCGCTCATCGTGGTGCCGGCTTCCTGCACCAGGCGGGCACCGGTTTCCACGCGCTCGACGCTGGCGCCGATCAGCGTCTTGATCTCACGCGCTGCTTCCGCGCTGCGCTGTGCCAGCGAGCGGACTTCACCCGCGACCACCGCAAAGCCGCGGCCCTGTTCACCGGCCCGTGCGGCTTCCACCGCCGCATTCAGGGCCAGGATGTTGGTCTGGAAGGCGATGCCATCGATGGTGCCGATGATGTCGCTGATGCGCTTGGAGCTGGTGTTGATCTCGTCCATCGTCGAGACCACCTGGCTCACCACCTCGCCGCCCTTGGCCGCTGCGCCGGAGGCGGAGGAGGCCAACTGGTTGGCAGTGCGGGCCGAATCGGCGGTCTGCTTGACGGTACCGGTCAGTTGCACCAGCGAGGAAGCGGCTTCCTGCAGGTTGGACGCGGTCTGTTCGGTCCGGCTGGACAGGTCCTGGTTGCCGGTGGCGATCTCCACCGAGGCGGTGCGGATGGAATCCGCCGCCGTGCGCAGCTGACCCACCATGGTCTGCAGGGCCTCCTGCATGCGGTGCAGCGACTGCATCAGCTTGGACGCTTCGTCCTTGCCTTCCACGCGGGTCATGACGCGGGAGAGGTCGCCCTCGGCGATGGCGCCCGCCAGGGCTTCGGCTTCCACCAGGGGACCGCAGATGCTGTGCATGTTCAGCAGCGTCAGCGGCACCACCACGACGGCGGCAAACACCAGCACCAGCACGAAGGTCCACAACACCTTGGACTGCGTGCTTTCCATGCCGGCCCGCATGGTGAGCGACTCGGCTTCCAGCCGCTTGGAATATTCGGCGATCTGGCCTTCCGCTTCCTTCACCTGGTCCTTGGCCGGCTGCAGCAGGCGGTCGGCCACGGCCGCGTGGTCGTAGGCACCGGCTTCGAGCTGGTTCACGACGTTGGACGCCTTGCTGGCGTAGGTGTCCAGGGCGGTCTTGACCTTGTCCAGCAGCGCCTTGTCCTCATCGTCGCTGAGCTTGGCCAGATCGGCCACGAAGCCCGCAGCCTGGCTGCGGGCGGCATCCCACTTGGCATGCCGCTCCTTCACCACGTCGGGCTTCTCGTAGTTGATGATCATGTCCTTTTCATGGACACGCACCAGCCCCATCGCGCCGACCAGATTGCTGACCAGGCGCCCGCGCTCCGAGGATTTATCCAGAAACTCCTGCGTCTGTCCGCGCATGGATTGCATGCCGAACAGACCGACGCTTCCGACCACCAGCAGCAGCACCAGCACGATGGCGATGGCGCCGATCATGCGGGTCCTGATGCTGAACTGCCGAAGCAGTGCACTGAAATTCATAGCTCTACCTCAACGTAGATAGCGGCGTGTCGTTTCAATGACGCGACCGGCGAACGAGGCTGCCCACATCCAGGATCAGGGCCACACGCCCGTCGCCCATGATGGTGGCGCCGGAGACATCTGGCACCTTGCGGTAATTGGCCTCGAGGTTCTTCACCACCACCTGCTGCTGTCCGAGCAACTCGTCCACCAGCATGGCCACGCGTCCGCCTTCGGCTTCCACGACCACCATGATGGAGCTGACATGCTCGAAATCGAAGCGCGGCACATTGAAGACCTGTTCCAGCTCCACCACCGGCATGAACTCGTCACGCACTTCGACCACGCGGCCGGAGCCGCCGACGGTCTTGATGGTGTCGGACTGGACCTGGAAGGACTCCACCACCGACGACAGCGGCAGGATGTAGACCTCTTCGCCCACGCCCACGCTCATGCCGTCCATGATGGCCAGCGTCAGCGGCAGCCGCACCGAGACCTTCATGCCGTAGCCTTCGGCAGAGTCGATCTCCACCGTACCGCCCAGCGAGGTGATGTTCTTCTTCACCACGTCCATGCCCACGCCGCGTCCGGACACGTCGGTGACCTGGTCGGCGGTGGAGAAGCCCGGCGCGAAGATCAGGCCCCAGACTTCCTGGTCGCTCATCGAGTCCGGCGCATCGATGCCCTTTTCACGGGCCTTGCGGATCAGCTTCTCGCGGTTCAGGCCGCGGCCGTCGTCGCGCACTTCGATGACGATGGAGCCGCCCTGGTGCGAGGCCACCAGCGTGATCGTGCCCTGTTCCGGCTTGCCCTTGGCCACGCGCTCGGCCGGGGTCTCGATGCCGTGGTCGCAGCTGTTGCGCACCAGGTGGGTCAGCGGGTCGGTGATCTTCTCGACCAGGCCCTTGTCCAGTTCGGTGGCTTCACCCTGGGTGACCAGCTCGACCTTCTTGCCCAGCTTGGCGGCCAGGTCGCGCAGCATGCGCGGGAAGCGGTTGAACACGACCGACATGGGAATCATGCGGATCGACATCACCGATTCCTGCAGGTCCCGGGTGTTGCGTTCCAGGTCGGCCAGGCCCGAGGCCAGCTGCTGATAAAGCGCTGGGTCGAGATTGCGGCTGTTCTGGGCCAGCATGGCCTGGGTGATGACGAGCTCGCCCACCAGGTTGATCAGCTGGTCCACCTTTTCCACCGAGACGCGCAGGGTGGACTGGTCCATGTTGGCACCGGCGGCACGGGCAGGCGCCTCGGCCTTGGCCGGCACGGCCGGCTTGACCGGCACCGGCACGGCGGACTTGGGCGCCTCGGCGGCGGCCTTCTGCTCCGAGTTGGTCGCAGCCGGCAGGCCGGGCGAATCCTCGAAGAAGCCGTAGCCGGGGTCTTCGTCCTTCTTGGCTTCTTCCTTGGGGGCGCCCGGAGCGCCTTCATGGAACCCAAAGCCCGGGCCGATCGGCAGGATCTTGACCTGCTCGCGGGAGACGTGGAAGGTGAACAGGTCCAGCAGGTCGTTGTCGCTGCTGCTGGTGAGCACCTTGAAGCGGCGCATGCCGTCGGCGGAGATGCCACCGTCCAGCGGCTCGATGGTGCCCAGGTCGGTGATTTCCTTGAACAGGTCGACCAGGTTGTCGGCCTGCGCCGGATTGCTCAGCGGGCCGACCAGCAGCTCCAGCTGTCGCACCGAGGAGGTCAGCGGAGACGGCGAAGCCGCCGCGGCGGCGGCGGGGGCTGGCGCGGGCGCAGCCACGGGCGCCGGGGCAGGGCGGTTGCCATCCAGCGTGCCGCCTTCCACCAGGGTGCGGATGTCCACCAGCAGCGCGCTGGTGTCCACGGCGTCGGCGCCGGAGCCTTGGTGGCGGGCCAGTTGCGCGCGCAGCGCGTCGCCAGACTGCAGCAGCACGTCCACCATCGGCGAGGTCGGGGCCAGTTCGTGACGCCGCAGCTTGTCCAGCAGCGTCTCCATCTGGTGGGTCAGCTCGGCCACGTCGTTGAAACCGAACGTCGCCGCGCCACCCTTGATCGAGTGGGCGCAGCGGAAAATCGCATTCATCTGCTCATCGTCCGGATTCTCGATATCCAGGTTGAGCAGCAGCTGCTCCATGTTGTCGAGGTTCTCCCCGGCTTCTTCAAAGAAGACCTGGTAGAACTGACTCAGGTCGATGCCGGCGCCAAGGTTGGCGCCTTCGGAGGTCATATCTCCCATCTGTGTCTCCCGCGCGGGTTCAGCGGATCACCTTGCCGATCACTTCGATCAGCTTGGCCGGGTCAAAAGGCTTGACCAGCCAGCCGGTGGCACCGGCGGCGCGGCCGGCCTGCTTCATCTGGTCGCTGGACTCGGTGGTCAGGATCAGGATGGGGGTGGTTTTGAACTTCGGGTTGTCCCGCAGCTTCTTGGTCAGGCTGATGCCGTCCATCCGGGGCATGTTCTGGTCGGTCAGCACCAGATCAAAGTCGCGCTGGGTGGATTTCTCCCAGGCATCCTGCCCGTCCACCGCCTCCACGACATTGAAACCCGCATTCTTGAGGGTGAACGAGACCATCTGGCGCATGGAGGCCGAATCGTCTACGGCGAGGATCGAGGGCATTTTTGGTTCTCCGGATGACAAGCGGTTTTCGGTTGCAGCTTGAGATTCTTTAGGCTACAGCAGCGGTTGTATTTCTTGAGGACTCGTGGTTGCTGACGAATGTCAGAACAGCTCAATCGAGCCAGCATCCATTTCGTCCTGGGTGACCGGATTCGGTCTCAGAGGGGCAGTTTCCACTACAGCAGCCCCATCTTCGTCGTCCCCGAAGGCATCTCGGGCGAGTTGATCGGAACAATTGCGCAAACGCTGGCTGGTATGGTTGATCAGCTGCGTGGACATGTCGTGAAACTGCAGCGCCGTGACCGCGCCGGCCAGGTGCAGCATCACCTGCTGGAGCGCGTCCCGGTCCTGCTCGCTGCTGGCGCGTGTCAGCAACTGGTCGATCAGGCCCGACGCCCCGAAAAAGTGGCTGGACAGGGTCTCTCCCGTGTCGTCCAGCAGCCGCTGCAGGCGCTCGAGGTCATTGTTGACCGTCATGAGATGGTCCTGCAGCTCGGCGGCGGCCAGCAACGGCATCAGGCCACTGTCCTGCTCGACCGCTGTCTCATCGATTTGCATCTTGGCTCCACATGCGATGTCCACACTTCGTGCTCACACCGACCCAACTCGGTGTGCGGCGAGACTCTTCTTGGCTACAGGAATCTTCGGCTTTTAGCAGGCATCTGTCGACGGAAGTAATTGGCCAAAGTGGGTCCAATATCTTGCTTCGTCCAACTTTGCACACCACGAGAACTGCGGGGGCCGTGAAGTTCCTCTCCAGGGTAAGCCCAGAACTCTAAGGTTTCCAGATGTGAATGACGGCGAGTTGGATGCGCGCATCCCGGGGAGTCGCGACAAACTTGGCATACTCGCGGCATGCCTGCCTTGCCTCAGGGCGAACGTCGCCTGCGTTTGCTGCACATCGAAGACTCCGACCTGGACCATCAACTCATCCTGGCCCAGTTGCAACGGGCCGGCCTGTCCTTCGAGATCAGCCGGCTGGACAGCCTGCCGGCCGTGGAAGCGGCCCTGTCCCAGAGCTGGGACGCCATCATTTCCGACTACAACCTGCCCGGGTTTTCGGGGCTGGTGGTGCTGGACCTCATCAAACAGCGCCAGCTGATCATGCCCTTCATCCTGGTTTCGGGGGAAATCGGGGAAGACACGGCCGTGGCGGCCATGCGAAATGGGGCGTCGGACTACCTGCTCAAGAACAACCTGGCCCGTCTGGCGCCGGCGCTGCTGCATGCGATTGAATCCTGCGAAGCCCAGCGCGCCCGGCATGAATCGGACCGGGAGCTGATCAAATCCAAGCAGCAATTGCACGAGCTGGCGGGCCATCTGCAGACCAGCGTGGAAATGGAACGTGCTGCCATTGCCCGGGAAATCCATGACGATGTGGGCGGCTCGTTGACCGCCATCAAATTCGACCTGGCCTGGATTGCTCGACATACCAATGATGCCGCGGTCCAGCAGCGGGTGCAATCGGCCCTGGAAACCGTGAGCAGCGCGATTGAATCCAGCCAGCGGATCATGCACAACCTGCGTCCGGCCATCCTGGAACAGGGTTTGCTGGCCGCCGTTCAATGGCTGGCCGCCCGATTTGAGCGGCGCACGGGCATTCCCACCGCGGTGCGCAGCGGGGAAGACCGCACGCCCTTGCCCGCCGGGGTTCCGCTGGTGGCCTACCGGACGGCCCAGGAGGCGCTGACCAATGTGTCCAAGCATGCCAATGCCACCCGGGTGGACGTGGAGCTCAGCATGGACGGCGGGGTCCTGACCCTGGAGGTCAAGGACAACGGCCAGGGACTGGCCCCCGGCGACCTGAGCAAGGCGCGCAGCTTCGGCATCCGCGGGCTGCGCGAACGGGCGGCGACGGTGGGGGGCTGGGTGGATATGAGTTCCGGCGTGCATGGCACCAGTCTGATTCTGACGGTGCCGCTGCGGGGCGTGATCCATCCCTTTGAGGATGATTTTGCGGATGAGGACGGGCACGGCGCTTCCGGCGCCGGCTCCCAGTCGGAGCACGACCCGTCCGCATGGGGCCAACTATGATCAAAGTGATTCTGTGCGACGACCATGCCCTGATCCGCCGGGGCATCCGCGACACCCTGGCCGATGCGCCGGACATCGAGGTGGTGGGCGAGGCGGGCGACTACGGCGAGCTGCGCAGCCTCATGCGCGCACTGCCGGTGGACAAGCAGTGCGACGTGCTGGTGCTGGACATCAACATGCCGGGCCGCAGCGGCCTGGATGTGCTGCATGTGCTCAAGGATGAAGGCACGGCGACGCGGGTGCTGATCGTGTCCATGTATCCGGAGGACCAGTACGCCATCCGCGCCCTGCGCGCCGGGGCCTACGGCTACGTCAACAAGGGCGGTGACCCGCAACTGCTGGTGCAGGCGGTGCGCACGGTGGCCCAGGGACGCAAGTACGTCACGCCCGAGATTGCGCAGATGCTGGTCGAAAGCCTGACCGCACCGGCGCCGGAACAAGCCCACCAGAAATTGTCCGATCGCGAATTGCAGACCCTGGTGATGATTGCATCGGGCAAGCGGCTGTCGGATATTGCAGAAGAGCTGATGCTCAGCCCCAAGACCGTCAGCGTGTACCGCGCACGGGTGCTGGAAAAGCTGGGCCTGTCCAACAATTCGGAACTGACGGTGTACGCCATACGGAATGGGCTGGTGGAAAGCTGAGCGGTCCGCGGGCCCACGGGTCCTCATGGATCATGGAGTGATGTCCTTGAAGTAGTGTTCGTGGATCAGCCTGGCTGGTCACCCCCCGCAGGCGTCGTTTCGCGACGCCTGGCCTCCGTTCGTCGCATGCCGTAGCCGGATCGACCCGGGCCTTCGCAGAATGCCCGGCAAACACGCCAACGCACGAGGGGGTTGTCATCGATACCGCATTGTTGAAAGAGCTGCGCATCGACGGAGGGCAGCGAGAGGACGTCCGCACCGGCCTGCCGGCCTGGGCCTGGATCAGCGCCGTGGTGCTGCTGGTGCTGGGGCTGGGGGCGGCCGGGGCGTGGTGGTGGTGGCGCAGTGCCCAGGTTCCGGAGGTCCAGACCGGCACGGTGCAGGCCCGCACCTTTGCTACCGGCAACGCCGTCCTGCAGGCCACCGGCTATGTGACCGCCCGCCGGTCCGCCACCGTCTCCACCCAGATCACCGGTACGCTGACCGAGGTCCTGTTTGAAGAAGGCGACCGGGTCACCAAGGGTCAGGTGCTGGCGCGGCTGGAGGACCATGCCCTGCGCGCCGCCCTCGATGCCGCGCGGGCGTCGGTCAAGAGCGCGCAGGCCAATGTGGGCGCGGTGCAGGCCCAGTGGCTGCAAGCCCAGTCCGACCTGCGCCGGCAGGAGGAACTGGCCGCCAGTGGCATGACCACCCGCCAGGCCGCCGAGCAGGCCCGCACCGCCGTCAACAGCTATGCCGCCCAGTTGGAAGCTCGCCGCCGAGAAGTGGAAACCGCCGCGGCCCAGGCCGCCCAGACCCAGGTGAACTTCGACTACACGGTGGTGCGTGCGCCGTTCTCCGGCGTCATCACCGCCAAGGCGGCGCAGGTCGGCGAAATCGTCTCGCCGCTGTCGGCGGGTGGGGGCTTCACCCGGACCGGCGTCGGCACCATCGTGGACATGGAGTCGCTGGAAGTCGATGTCGATGTGAACGAGGCCTACATCGGCCAGGTCAAGGCGGACATGCCGGCCGAAGCGGTGCTGGATGCCTACCCGGACTGGCGCATTCCGTCCCATGTGATTGCGGTGGTGCCGGCGGCGGACCGCGGCAAGGCCACGGTCAAGGTGCGGGTGGCCCTGGAGCAGAAGGACCAGCGGCTGGTGCCGGACATGGGCGTGCGGGTGTCCTTCCTCGCCGCCCGGACGGACACCGCCTCCGCGCCGCCGCCTGGGGTGCTGGTGCCCCGTGTGGCGGTGGTCAGCCGGGGGGAGGCCTCGGTGGCCTTTGTGCTGAACGGCCAGCGGGTGGAGCAGCGTCGGCTGCGCGCCGGCACGCCGGTCGGGGAGCAGGCGGTGGTGCTGGAGGGCCTGAAGGCCGGAGAGACCGTCGTGCTGAGCCCGCCCGACACCCTCAAGAGCGGCGATGAAGTGCGCGTGACGCCAGCGGCGGCGCGTTGACCCCCGGCACCGCCGGACGTCCTTTCAAAGCAGTCGATTCATCGGGTCACCCATCCGACCCCAGGCGAGGAGTTACCGTGAGCAAACTGATCGAGATCCAGAACCTGTCCAAGGTCTATGTGCGAGGCAAGCAGCAGGTCGAGGTGCTTCACCGCATCGACCTGGAGGTCCAACAGGGCGACTTCCTGGCGCTGATGGGCCCGTCGGGCTCCGGCAAGACCACCCTGCTCAACCTGATCGGGGGCCTGGACCGGCCGACCTCCGGCAGCATCACCATCGGCGGGGAGCGCATCGACCAGCTCAGCTCGGCGGCGCTGTCGCGCTGGCGGGCGGCCAAGGTGGGCTTCGTGTTCCAGTTCTACAACCTCATGCCGATGCTGTCGGCGCAGCGCAATGTGGAATTGCCGCTGCTGCTGACCAAGCTGTCGGCGGCGGAGCGGCGCAAGCGGGCCTCGATCGCGCTGGCGCTGGTGGGCCTGTCGGACCGTGCCAGCCACAAGCCGACCGAGCTGTCCGGCGGCCAGCAGCAGCGGGTGTCGATCGCGCGGGCCATCGTCTCGGACCCGACGCTGCTGGTCTGCGACGAACCCACCGGTGACCTGGACCGTCAATCCGCCGAAGACGTGCTGAGCCTGCTGCAGGCGCTGAACCGGGATCATGGCAAGACCATCGTCATGGTCACCCACGACCCGCGCGCCGCCGAGCGGGCCGGGCAGGTGCTGCATCTGGACAAGGGCAGCCTGGTCGAGCAGGTCAGCGCCTGAGGAGCCAGCCATGAAATACCTTCATCTGGTCTGGGCGGCGCTGTTCCGGCGCAAGCTCCGGACCATTCTCACCCTGGTGTCCATCATCACCGCCTTCCTGCTGTTCGGGCTGCTGGATGCCGTGCGGATCTCGTTCAACCAGGCGGGGCAGAGCGCCAACGGAGCGTCCCGGCTTCAGACGGGGGCCCGGCTGTCTTTCATCCAGACCTTGCCCAAGGCGCTGGAGGCCCGCATCGGTCAGGTCGATGGCGTTCAGAAGGTGACGTACGCCAACTGGTTTGGCGGCGCCTACCAGGACCCTCGCAATGCGGTGTTCAGCTTCGCGGTGGCGCCCAACTATGTGGACATGTACCCCGAGATGCGGGTGACCGACGAGGCGCGCAAGGCCTTCGCCAGCACCCGCACCGGCGCCTTGGTCGGGGAGCGGCTGGCCCAGCGATTCAACTGGAAGGTGGGGGACCGCATTCCGCTGCAGTCCACCATCTTCCCGGACCGCAATGGCAACAAGAACTGGGAATTCGAGGTCGTCGGCCTGATCCAGGCCACCGACAAGAAGACCGGGGGCTGGTACGACTCGATCTTCCTGCTGAACTGGAAGTACTTCGACGACACGACGCCGCTGAACCAGGGCACGGTGGGCTGGTACGTGACCAAGGTGACGGACGTGAACCGCGCGGACCAGGTGGCCAAGGCCATCGACGCCCTGTCGGCCAATTCCGACCATGAAACCCGCACGCAGACCGAGCAGGCCGCGATGTCGTCCTGGGTGAAGCAACTGGCGGACATTGGGCTGATCGTCAGTTCCATCATGGGGGCGGTGTTCTTCACCCTGCTGCTGCTGGCGGGCAACACCATGATGCAGGCGGTGCGGGAGCGCACCAACGAGATCGCGGTGCTCAAGACCATTGGTTTTTCAAGCCGCAGCGTCATGGCCATGGTGCTGGCCGAGTCGATGTTGCTGCTGCTGATCGGCGGGGTCATCGGACTGGGGCTGGCCAGCGTGGTGGGGCCGGCGGTGAGCGCCGGCAGTGGAGGGGCGCTGCGGCTGCCGGCCGCAGGTCTGGGAAGCTGGGCGACGGGCGTCGGCCTGGCGCTGGCCTTCGGTGCCATCGTCGGGGCCTTGCCGGCCTGGAATGCGATGCGGCTGAAGATCGTGGATGCGCTGCGCTGAGGAGCGGATGATGACGTTTCTGAAACGATTCGGACTGGTGATCTTCCTGATCCTGGCGGTGGTGGGCTGGGTCTTTCTGCCCTGGACCGGCGCGCTGGGTCTTGCCGTGCTGATCACCTTGTGGTTGCTGCTGAGCCGCCGCGGTGGACAGGCCCGTTCGGTGGCAGGCGTCGGCATCAGCACGCTGCCGCAGCGGCTGGGCTCCTCCGCCGTCATCGTGGTGGGCATTGCCGGGGTGGTGGGGGTGCTGGTGGCCTTGCTGGCGATGGCGGAAGGGTATGCCGAGACGCTCACCCGGTCAGGCAGCCTGGACACGGCCATCGTGCTGCGCGGCGCATCGGCGGCGGAGGTCTCCTCGCAGCTCAGCCGCAATGACATCACGCTGATCAGCCAGGCACCGGGCGTGGCCCGCACGGACAAGGGCGAGCCGCTGGTCTCGGCCGAGACGGTGGTGGCGGCCAACCTGCCGGTCAAGGGCGGGGGCAAGGACGAGGAGGGCAGCGTGCAGTTCCGCGGTGTGGGCGATGAAGCCTTCCTGGTGCGACCCCAGGTGAAGGTGATCGAGGGCCGACGGTTCCAGCCGGGGCTGCGGGAACTGATGGTGGGCAAGGGCGCCGCACGTCAGTTTGACGGCCTGGTGGTGGGCAAGGACATCCGCCTGGGCAACCAGGTGTGGACGGTGGTGGGCATCTTTGCCTCCGGCGATGCGATGGAATCGGAGCTGTGGGCGGATGCCACCGTGCTGGCCGATGCATTCAGGCGGGGCAGCAGCCGCAATTCGGTGACGGTGCGGCTGACCGGGCCGGAGGCCATGGCGGCTTTCAAGGAGAGCCTGACCAGCAATCCTCAGCTCAAGGTGGATGCGAGCACCACGCTGGACTTTTTCGCCAAGCAGTCGGAGGCCACCAGCAAGACGCTGCGCATCATCGGGACGGTGGTGGGCGCCATCATGGCGGTGGGCGCGGTGTTCGGGGCGCTCAACACGATGTTTGCCGCGGTGGCGACCCGTGCGCGGGAGATCGCCACCTTACGCGCCATCGGCTTCCCGGGCTTGCCGGTGGTGGTGGCGGTGATGCTGGAGACGATGCTGCTGGCGGCGCTGGGCGGGCTGATCGGCGGGGTGGTGGCCTACCTGCTGTTCAATGGGCACGCGGCCTCGACGATGGCGGCGGGGTCGGTCGGCAAGCTGAGCTTTGAGCTGAAGGTGTCGGGCCAATTGCTGTGGGAAGGGCTGAAGTGGGCGCTGGCCATTGGCTTCATCGGCGGCCTCTTCCCGGCGGTCCGGGCCGCGAGCGTGCCGGTGACGACGGCGCTGCGCGAGCTTTGACGTTTCGCCGGCGGACGTGCAGCCGGATTCTTCGCAGTGTGGCTGGCACGCGCAGCGCTTCGAGGAGCTGCGCGGCAGTGCGCACGCCCTGGCAAGCCTCGCGTTGCCGGAAGCGCAGGGTGGTGTTGTAGTCCGCCGTGTTGCGCAGCCGGCGCAGTCCTTCCAGGTCTTCGGCAAGGTCTTCCAGGCCCACAGCCTTGAGCTCCTGACAGGCACGCCCATGGACGTCAGCCGTGCTGTCCTGGATGTCCAGAAGCTCCCGTGTGACCAGGAAGGTTGCGTAGTAGGCGCGGGACATGGCGCTTCGATGACTGGCCTCGTCGGGCTCTCGGGAGAGTCTCTCGGCCAGTTTGGCGAAGGCGCTGGGTAGGAAGCGTGCCATGTGAACCTGCCCCTTCAGTGCCTGGGTCGGTAGGGGCCTCGGGCCACCATCAGGCCGATGTGCCCTGAGGTATGGCGCACATGCAGCCCTTCAGCGAAAAGCGCATCCAGGAAGGCCCGGTGCTCCTCATGGATGGCGCCGCGCCGTTTCAGGGCGGGGAGCCCGTACACCGTGAACCACAGGCAGAGCCAGCCGTCTTCCGGGTCGATGCTCACATGGGCTGTCAGCGTGCAGCCTTTCATATGGTGACTGAGCAGCCGGCAATAGTCAGCAAGTGCCTTAGGGTGCAGAAACGGTTTGCGCTTGAGGTACCAACGGCTGAGTGTCTGGAACTCCGGGCTCTTCAGTAGAACCTCTGTGTCCTGAACCCACTGGTCGTCGTGAGTCCCTCGCCAGAAGCCGGATTCCAGCCGCTGCTGAATTCGACGGAGTTGGCGGAACTTCCAGGGGTCTGGAGACGCTGAAAGGGCAGGGCCGCCAGCGGGATGTCGTGTCGGCCGTGGCCGAGGTGTGGGGGCATGGAGAGGTGTCGGCATGGTGGAGTCGGCTGAAGCAGTGAGCCGCGCCATGGCGTAGGCGCGGTGGCGAATGGAATGGGATGTCTCCATTGTGAGAATGCGCCACCGGCTTGCCAACGACTCGTTCAAGTCGTTCCACCCCGATTCCGTCAAACCATGCCACGAGACTTCCGCTCGCTTGTGAACCTCTGACGCTAGGCAAAGGCCGCCAGCAGCAGTCTTCATCGGCGGCCTCTTCCCGGCGGTCCGGGCCGCGAGTGTGCCGGTGACGACGGCGCTGCGCGAGCTTTGAACAGGTGCAGCAAAGCGGGGGCCTCAAGCTCTCTCGCGATGAGGCGGGCGGTCTGGACTGCCCGCTGGGCGCTCTCTCGAATCATGCGCAGGTCGAGCGAATCGTCCAGCTGATAGTCCGACTGATTGCGCAGCTTGCGGAGCCTCTCCATGTCCTGCGCCAGGCGAGGCAGCCCGCGCCGCTTGAGCAGCCGCTGCGTTTCCGCATGCACCGTTGCCGACGTCAGCGTGACCTGCAGCAGCTCGCGAGTCTGCAGGAACACGCCGTAGTAAGCCCTGGACACCGCTGACCGCAAGCAGGCTTCATCGCGTTGCGCGACCAGCTTTTCTGCGAGGTGGACGAACTGTTTGGGGTGGAACCGGGACATCGCGACCTCCTGAAACTGCAAGGGCAGGGCGGTAGTGGTGATCCAACAAGCGCAGGCCGATGTGGTCGTCCATCTGGCGGTACTGAAGGCCCTCGTGGTAGACCGCCGCCAGAAATTGCGCATGCATGGGATGGATGTATTGGCCCTTGCGCAGGGGACGGCACCCATAGACCGAGAACTCCATGGAGATCCATCCGTCTTCGGGATCCACGCTCAGGAAAGCCGTGATGATCTTGTGGCCCATGTGCTGGCGCAGCAGTCGGTGATAGGTGTTCAGCACCTCAGGATCGAAAAAGGGCTTGCGGCGAAGGAACCATTGGGCCAGCCGGTGGTAATCCCGCGTGCCGGTGAGGACCTCCACGCGAGGCGGCTGGTCCTCTCGGCCGTGTGCGCAAAAGCCAATTTCGAACCGGCGCTGAAGTCGTCGGATATGGCGCAGGGTGCCGATGTCCAGGGACGGGACTGCGGCGTTGGGCACGGTAGTCGCCACGGCATGGTGGCCTGGGCGTTGCTGGGTGGGGGTGGATCGGGCGGTCAGTGGCATGAGACGGCAGTCCTCGGGAATGGGCTGTGATGAGTCCATTCTGGGAATTTGCCGGCCGCTTGCCAACGACTCGTTCAAGTCGTTCCACCCCGATTCCGTCAAACCATCCCACGAGACTTCCGCTCGCTTGTGAACCTCTGACGTTAGGTGAAGGCCGCCAGCAGCCGCTCCAGCGCAATCATGAAGGGCTGATGCATGAGCGGCAGCGTGGCCACCAGGCCGACCAGCCCGATGCTGACCGTCAGCGGGAAACCGACCGAGAAGACATTGAGCTGCGGCGCCACCCGCGAGATGATGCCCAGCACCAGGTTCACGAACAGCAGCATCGTCACCAGGGGCAGGGCGATCCACAGGCCCATGCGGAAGACTTCCGCCCCCCACACCTGCGGCTGCGCCACCCGCAGGAAGCGGAACGGCTCTTCGCCCACCGGGAAAGCCTGGAAGCTCGCCACCAGGGACTGGATGAGCATCAGATGTCCGTTGATGGCGATGAACAGGAATGCCACCATCGACCCAAGGAACCGCGAGGACGAAGTGCCTTGCGAACCGGTGGAAGGATCGAAGAAGCCGGCGAAGTTCAGCCCCATCTGCAGGCCGATGAGCTCACCGGCAAACTCCAGTGAGGCAAAGACCAGCCGCACAGCGAAGCCCATGGACAGGCCGATGAGCAGTTGCTGTGCCACCACCACCAGCAGTTGCGGCAGGGAGTCCAGCGGCACCACCGGCATGGCGGGGAGCGAGGGCTGCGCGGCCACTGCAATGAACAGCGCCAGGCCGATCTTGACCCGCTGCGGCACTGCCCGCTGGCTGAACACCGGCATGCCGGCGAACAGCGCCAGCGTGCGGATGAACGGCCACAGGATGGGGTTGAGCCAGGCCATGACCTGGGCTTCGCTGAAGGTCAGCATGGGGTCAGCATGGGATCAGCTTCGGCCCGGCATCGTCATGCGCGTGCGTCGGTCAGCCCAGCGCCTGCGGAATGCTCTGCAAGGTGCGCTGGATGTACTCCACCAAGGTGGTGATCATCCACGGGCCGGCGATGGCCAGCACCAGCACGGCCGCCAAAATCTTGGGGACGAAGGATAGGGTGGATTCGTTGATCTGGGTAGCCGCCTGGAAGACAGACACCAGCACCCCGACCGCCAGCACCGTCAGCAGCAGCGGCGCCGCGACCATCAGCAGCACATACAGGCCTTGCTGGCCGATGGTGAAGACTTGTTGGGCGTCCATGGTGTGTCGATCTTGATGGAAGACAGAGGAGGCGGAAGAGTGTGGGGGCCAGCGTGGCGCCGCTACTGGGCGAAGGACGCCGCCAGCGACCCCAGCAGCAGGTTCCAGCCATCGGCCAGCACGAACAGCATCAGCTTGAAGGGCAGCGACACCAGCACCGGCGACAGCATCATCATGCCCAGGCTCATGAGTACGCTGGACACGATCATGTCGATGACCAGGAAGGGGATAAAAATAAGGAAGGCAATCTGGAAGGCCGACTTCAGTTCGCTGGTCACGAAGGCCGGCACGAGAACGCGGAAGGGAACGTTCTCCGGCGTCGTGGCCGCATCGAGCTTGGCCAGGCGCGAGAAGAGCGCCACGTCGGACTGCCGGGTCTGCTTGAGCATGAAGGCGCGCATCGGCACCTGCGCCCGCTCCAGCGCCACCTCAAAGCTGATCTGGCCGGTCGAGTAAGGCTGGTAGGCGTCCGCGTAGACACGGTCCAGGGTCGGGCTCATGACAAAGAAGGTCAGGAAGAGCGAGAGACCCACGATGACCTGGTTGGGCGGCGCCGCCTGGGTGCCCAGCGCCTGACGCATGAGCGAGAGCACGATGACAATGCGGGTGAAGCCCGTCATCATCAGCAGCACCGCGGGCAGGAAACCCAGTGCGGTGAAAAACAGCAGGGTCTGGATGGGCACCGAATAGCTGTTGCCGCCAGCGCCCTGGCTGATGATCAGCGGCACAGACGCGGGGGAGGTGCCGGTTTGCTGGGCGAAAGCGGTCATGCTGAGCCCACCCAAGGCGAGCACGCCCAGCAGGCTCAGCGTTTTGGCCACGCGGCGCGATGTGATTCCGCGCACCTCAGACACCCGTTCCGTCTGCATTGCGACCCCCCAAACTGCGCTTGAGAAGATTCGCAAAGCTCGGCTGCGCCGCCTGCAATGCCACCCCCACATCCGGCTGCGGCGGCATCTCATGCAAGGTCCGAATCTGCTGGCCCGTAATGCCCAGCACCAACCACCGACGGTCCTCGCCCTGGCCCACCTCCACAATCACAATCCGCTGGCTCGGCGCAATCACCAGTTGCGCCACCGTGCGCAAATGACCCCCCAGCGCAGCACCGCCTAAAGGCGTTCGCTTGAGCAACCACAGCACCACAGGAATGAGCGCCAGAATCGCCAGAAACCACAGGAAAGGTGCGAGGGAGGTGTTCATGCGGTCAGATTATGACCCCGGGGATTGGGGGAGCGGTCCTTCGATCGAAACAACCAAGCCGGGGGGGGGGAGCGGTCCTTCGATCGAAACAACCGGGCCGGGGCTGTTTGCTCCATGTCCCTCCTGTCCCGCTTCGCGGGCCATTCCTTCCTTGACTTCCGCAAACAGCCCCGGCCCGGTTGTTTCTCCCACCCAGGACTTAGGGAGAAAGGAGGGAGCGGTGCGGCGGGTGAGGCGGGGGCGGGGCAGTCAGGACCGAGGGGAGCCTTTGTGCGGATGGGATGGGAGTGGTGAACGCTTGGCGTCAGGCCTTGCTCAGGCGGCGCATGCGCTCCGAAGGCGTCACGATGTCAGTCAGGCGGATACCGAATTTGTCGTTCACCACCACGACTTCACCTTGCGCAATCAGGTAGCCATTCACCAGCACATCCATCGGCTCACCCGCCAAAGCATCCAGTTCCACAACGGAGCCTTGGGCCAGTTGCAGAATGTTCTTGATCGGGATGCGGGTGCGGCCCAGCTCAACAGTCAACTGGACCGGAATGTCCAGAATCATGTTGATGTCGCTGCCCGGCATGTTGCCCGGCGTCGGCGTGAAATTCGTGAAAGTGGCCGGCGCGACCTGCTCGGCCACCGACTGCACTTCCTCCACCGCCTGGCCACCACCACCACCGCCGCCAGCCTCGGCCAGCGCCGCCGCCCATTCAGCGGCCATTGCGTCCTGTTCGTCCATCGGGTTCGGAGTGTCAGCCATTGCGGGCTCCCAGCCAGCCCGCATCCGGGCCAGTCAGCAGTTTTTCAATCTTGATCGAGTATTTGCCGTTCGAGGTGCCGTAATGGCAATCAAAGACCGGCACACCGTCCACCTTGGCCTGGATGATCTGCTCCAGGTCCAGCTCAATGAAGTCGCCCGGCTTGAACGCCAGCAACTGCTCCACCGTCGCCGGCGCCTTCGCCAGCTCCGCCACCAGCTCCACTTCCGCCGACTGGATCTGGTGCTTGAGCAAATTCACCCAGCGCCGGTCCGGCTCGCTGGAATCCCCCTGCGTCGTGCTGTAGAGCACGTCCCGAATGGGCTCCAGCGTGGAATACGGAATGCAGAAGTACACCGTGCCACTCGTCTCGCCAATCTCCAGCGTGAAGCTGGTCGAGACAATGATCTCGCTCGGCGTGGCAATGTTGGCAAACTGCGGCTGCATCTCGGAACGCTGATATTCCAGCTCCAGCGGATAGATGCCCTTCCAGGCCTTCTGGTATTCCTGCGTGATGACTTCCACCAAGCGCAGAATCACCCGCTGCTCCGTGGCAGAGAAGTCCCGGCCCTCGATGCGGGTGTGAAACTTCCCGATGCCGCCAAAGAGCGAATCAATGACCGCAAACACCAGCGTCGGGTCGCAGACGATCAGCCCCGACCCCCGCAGCGGCTTGACCGACACAATGTTGAAGTTGGTCGGCACCACGATCTCTCGCAGGAAGGCGCTGTACTTCTGCACCTTGATGCCGCCAATGGCCACTTCCGGGCTCTTGCGAATGAAGTTGAACAGCCCAATGCGGATATTGCGCGCAAAACGCTCGTTGATGATTTCCATCGTGGGCATGCGCCCACGAACAATCCGCTCCTGGCTGGCCAGGTTGTATTCGCGAATGCCGCCGCTCTGGACCTCTTCGGCCTCCAGCTTCTGGCTCTCGCCCGTGATGCCCTGCAACAGGGCATCCACTTCGTCCTGGGAGAGGATCTGCTGATTCATGGCATCAACCTTTGCACGGGCTCGCGCTTATTGCACGATGAAGGTGGAAAACAGCACTTGCGTGACCGGGCTTTCCACTTGCTTCTTCTTGCGCTTCTTCTTTTTCGGCGCGTCGCTGTCTTCTTCCTCTTCGTCGTCCAGCTCGATGCCCATCGGACGCACCGCCTCGCGCCGGATCTCCCTCGCCAGCTTCTCCTTGCCTTCCACCGTCAGCAATTCAGCCGAGGTCTTGTGCGAGAGCACCAGCAGCACGTTGTTGCGGATGGCCGGCATGTAGGCCTTGAGCTGGTCGGCAAACTTCGGGTCCGCCACCTCGAGCGTGACACCCACCTGGGCAAACCGGTCCACTTCCTTGTCCGCCAGGTTGACGGTGAAGGGATCCAGCGGGACAAACGTCGGCGGCGTGCCAGGCTTGGCATGGGCCGCCGGCGCGTGAGTCTCCTCCGCCGCGCCGCCTTCCTCGTCCGCGTTGGCAGCCTTCTTCTTCATCATCAGCAGGGCGCCCACGCCAGCCAGCACCAGCACCAGAACAATGGCGATGATGATGATCAGCTTCTTCTTGCCGCCGCCCTTGGCGGCGACCTCATTCCCTGCAGCTGCAGTGGCCATGGGTGGGCTCCTGTAATCAGTCGGACACGCGGGCTCGCAAGAAGCCCTCTACACCATCCATTGTGCGGCGACGGCGTCAGCGCCAAAACTGGAAAAGACAGGAAAAACGGGATTTAGCAAGAAGACCACCCGCCGAAAGACGCCGTCGGTGCAGTCCCCTGCGCCGAGCCTCTGCCAGAGGCCCTTGCGTCAGGCGTACAGGTCCACCAGGCCGCGCGGCGCCGTGCGGCGTTCGCTGCGAGCGACGGAAGTCAGGCCGTCATCGCCAGCGCCGCCACGGGTGCCGCCCCGGCGACCGTCGCCGCGGCCGTCACCGTCCGCGTCGCGCCCGCCCTGGCCGTTGCCGGACTGCGTCTGTGCAAAGACACCGCCGCCGCTGAGCGTGATGCCCTGGTTCTGCAGCGCCGCCGCCAGCTCCGGCATGCTGCGCATCAGCACCTCACGGGTGTCCGCCTGCGCCGCATGGAAGTTGACCTGCGCCTGCTGGCCGTCCAGCTGGATCTGGATGGCCACCGGTCCCATGTCCGCCGGGTTGAGCTGCAGCTGCGCTTCGTGCACGCCGTCCTGGATCAGCAGGCTGACGCTGGCCGACAGCTCCGGCGCGAAGTCCGGGCTGTCCAGCGGTTGCGACAGCGGGACCGAGGGCACGTCGGCGGCGCGTGGCGCCTCCGGGCCCCCGGCTGCCCCGGTACCGTCCGCCTGCTGCGCCGCAGCCAGCAGCGCTTCAAAGCTCTGGCCCGGGCCACCTGCGGCAGCCTTGTCGCCCAGCGCGATCTCCTTGGCGCCACCGGCCAGGGCCTGAAGACCATCGACCGCTTCACCCGCGTGACCCTTGCCATCGGCCGACAGGCCGGCGCGTTGCAGGTCCTGTTGCAGCTCCTGTTGCAAGGCGTCGCGCGCGGACGCGCCGCCGGCCGCATGGCCGCCCTTGGCGTGGCCGGTCAGCGGCGCCTGATCGTCGCCGGCGCCTTCAGTCAGCGCCTCACCCTTGGCCTGCGGCCGCGTCTCGGCCGGCGCATCGCCGCGCAGCATCGCCAGCATCTGCTGGGCCGCAGCGGTGGGATCGGTCGTGGCCGTCTTGTCGGCTGCGCCGGCATCGTCCTCCGAAGCGGCCTTGTCGGTCTTGTCGGCCGAGGTCGATGCATCGGACTTCGTCGATGCATCAGTGGCGCTGTTCTTCGCCCCCGTGCCTTTGGCCGATGCGTCCGACGCATCCGCCCTGGCCTGCGCCTGGGCCTGGGCCTGGGCCTGGGCGGACGGGGCCGGTGCCTTGGGCGCGTCCGCCTGCTTGTTGGCAGCGTTGCGGTTCAGGGCATTGCGGGCGTTGAGCTTGTTTTCTTCCTGCGCCGTGCTGCTGGTGCCGTTGGCATTGCGCGCGCCATTGCCGTTTCCAGCACCGTTGGCCGGACGGTTCTGCGCCGAGCGCTGGGCAGCCGCCGTCTGCGGGGCTGCGCTTTGCGTCTGCGTCGCCGAGGGCGCTGCATTCGCGGCAAACGGCTGCGCCTGCGGTGCTCGGGTCTGCAGATGCTGCGCGCTCTGGTTCAGCAACTGCGAGAACGACGGGGCGGCCGCCGGCGCGTTGGTGGAGGGCAGGGGCTGGGCACGGCCGCTGTCCTTGCGGGTGCCCGCGGACGGCCCGCCCAGGCCGGTGAGGGCGCTGCTGGCGGTGGAGCCGGAGTGATGCAGGGGGATCTGGGACATGGACGGACCTCAGGCAACCAGACGGTTCAAAGGATTGCCGCCCCGTGCAGCGGCACGGGCCGCCTGCTCGTCAGTGGCCCGCTGCTCCTGGCGCATCTCGGTGCGCAGGGCCTCGGCACGGCGGCGTTCGATCAGCTTGCGCACGGACGCCACACGGAGCTCACGCTCCTGCAGCACCCGGCGAGCCGCGTCCAGACGTTGATCCGCAAAATCGGCCACACCGGCCTGCTGGCCGATGGCCTGGTCCAGCCGCCCGCCGAAGTTCTGGTAGCAACCCAGAATCTGGATGGTGGTGCGCTGGGCAAATTCCTGTTTCCAGCGGGACTGGTAGTCGCTGCGGTACTGGCTGAGCTGGTCATGCTGCAGCCGGGCCGCCTGGGCCCGTCGCTCCGCATCCTGGAGGAAGCGAAGGGCTTCGTCGCGCTCGGCTTCCGCGCGCTCCAGCAGCACGGTCAGCGCTTGCAGGTTGGAACTACTCATTGGCATACCTCGTCCACGGATTTCCACGTCTGTCACGTGGAATGAAGTGTGGCCGCCAATTGGTTCAGGCAATCCGCCAAAGAAGCGGGTGAATGCATGTCTTGTTGAAGCAATCGGACCATGTCGGCATGCAAGCGAACGGCGGCATCCAGTTCCGGATCGTGCCCTGCCTGATAGGCGCCGAGCTGAATCAGATCGCGCGCTTTGTTGAATTTCGCGAGCAATTGCCGGAATCGCCGGGCGAGTTCCACATGACGGCGGTCCGCCACGCTGGTCATCACCCGGGAGATCGATTTCTCCACGTCGATGGCGGGGTAATGCCCGCTCTCGGCCAGCTCCCGGCTCAGCACGATGTGGCCGTCCAAAATCCCGCGTGCAGCATCGGCGATCGGGTCCTGCTGGTCATCCCCTTCCGAGAGGACGGTGTAGAAGGCGGTGATCGAGCCTTCACCCGCCAAACCGTTGCCGCTGCGCTCCACCAGCTGCGGAAGCTTGGCAAAACACGAAGGCGGATAGCCCTTGGTGGCCGGCGGTTCGCCAATGGCTAAGGCAATCTCCCGCTGCGCCATGGCGTAGCGGGTGAGCGAGTCCATCAGCAGCAGCACATGTTGACCGCGGTCCCGGAAATGCTCGGCAATCGCCGTCGCATAGCTGGCGCCCTGCATGCGCAGCAGCGGCGGTGCATCGGCCGGTGCGGCCACCACCACCGAGCGGCGCAGCCCTTCCTCGCCCAGGATGTCCTCGATGAATTCCTTCACTTCCCGGCCGCGCTCGCCGATGAGCCCCACCACGATCACGTCCGCCTGCGTGTAGCGGGCCATCATGCCCAGCAGCACCGACTTGCCCACGCCCGTGCCGGCAAACAGGCCCAGACGCTGGCCCCGGCCCACGGTGAGCAGGGAATTGATGGCGCGCACGCCGGTATCCAGCGGGCGGCGCACCGGGTCGCGGTCCATGGCATTGATGGCGCGGCGGACCATCGGTTCGTCCCGCACCTGCTGCAGCGGGCCGCCCCGGTCCAGCGGATGGCCCTGCGGATCGACCACCCGGCCCAGCAGGCCGTCGCCCATGGGCAGGTGCAGGCCGCGGTCCTCGTCTCGCCGCCAGGGGTGGCGTTCCTCGCCCAGCACCGGCCCGTGAAGGGCAGCCGGCCGCGGCAGCACCATGGCGCCGCTGGCCAGTCCGTGGATCTCGTCGGTGGGCATCAGGTAGGCCCGGTCGCCGGAAAAGCCGACGACCTCCGCCTGCACCGGCCGCTGGCCGCGGCGCGGCTGGGCGGCCGAGGAGGGCATGTGGATCTCGCACACCGAGCCCACCGGCACTTTCACGCCAGTGGCCTCCAGCACGAGACCGGCCACACGCACCAGCTTGCCTTGCGGCTCCAGGGTGGGCGCGTTGCTGGAGAAATTCTGCAGGTCGCGGAAATACTGCTGCCAGCGATCGGTGCGGGTGCTCATGGCGCGCCTGCTCAGGCCGGGGTGTCGTCGCCGAAGCGGCTGTGGTCAAAACGGCTGGGCTCGAAGCGGGGCTCCTCCGCACGAGCCTCTGGACGACCCTCCGGACGACCCTCCGGACGATAATCGGCACGACCGTCCGTACGCCCCTCGGGGCGCGCGTCCCGGCCGCCGTCCGGCTGGCGCGGCCGCATGGTGTCGCTCTCCGATCCCGTGCGCCGGTCTTCCCACACCGAGGCCTGCCCGATGGTGGACACCGCCGCCTGCCAGCGCGCCGGCAGCGTGGCGTCCACGCTGCAGATGTCCGCATCCACCTTGCAGCCGCCGCGGGCAATGCTGAAGTCCGGAATGACCTGGGTTTCGCGGGCCCGAAGTTCCTCGCCAGCGCCTTCCAGCACCAGGGGAAGGTCGTCCGGATGCACCCGCATGCGCACATGGCGGGCACTGATGAGCAGCGCCTCCACCGCATCGTGCGCCACCTTGGCGATCAGCTCCGGATGCGTGGTGAGCTCATTGCGCACGACCTGCCGGGCCAGCTCCACGGCCGTGCGGGCCAGCGATTCCGCCATGTCCCGTTCGATGCTTTGAAGGTCCGCATCGAAGCTGGTCACCAAGGCACCCACCTGGGCGCTGATCTGCTTGGCAAAGCTCTGCTTGAAGGCGTCCAGCGCGGCCATGCCGTCGCGATAACCGTCCTGGTAGCCCGACTGCCGGGCGCTGTGCAGCAATTCGTCGATGCTGGGTGGCGGGGGCGGCGGTGGGGCGGGCGGCTCCACCGGCGGCGGTGCGCTGACCGGGGGCCGTCGCGGGGCCTGGCCACCGTCCAGCGAGCCCGGATTCCACGCGGCAAAGCCCGACAGCTCTTCCCGCGGAATGATGCGGCTGTAGCTGTTGCCACGCGGCTGCTCGCCCTCCGGGCGGGTGGGCGGGGGCACTTGACGGGGCGGGCGGTTGACCATGGGTAGAAGCTGTCCAGACGACCTGCAAGACTATTACAGGAATTGGTCGTCGCCGCCGCCGGCCAGCACGATTTGTCCTTCGTCCACCAGACGCCGTACGACCTTGAGGATTTCCTTCTGCTCGGCTTCCACTTCGGACAGGCGCACCGGACCGCGGGACTCCAGGTCTTCGCGCAGCGTCTCGGCCGCGCGGCTGGACATGTTCCGGAAGATCTTCTCGCGCAGCTCCGGGCCAGCCCCCTTGAGGGCGACGATGAGCGATTCGGACTGCACTTCCTTGAGCACGGCCTGGATGCCCCGGTCGTCGATCTTGTCCAGATCGTCGAAGGTGAACATGTTGTCCATGATCTTCTGGGCCAGGTCGGAATCGGCCTCGCGGATGTAGTCCAGCACCGAGGCCTCGACGCTGGAGCCCATCATGTTGATGATTTCCGCCGCCGTCTTCACACCGCCCAGGTTGGATTTCTTCATCCGCTCGCCGCCGGCCAGGATCTGGCCCATGACCTCGTTGAGGTCCTTCAAGGCCATCGGCTGGATGCCGTCCAGCGTGGCGATGCGGATCAGCACTTCATTGCGCTGACGTTCGGTGAAGACCCGCAGCACCGAGCTGCTCTGGTCGAAGTCCAGGTGGGACAGGATGGCCGCCACGATCTGTGGGTGCTCGTTGCGCAGCAGCTCGGCCACCGAGCCCGGGTCCATCCACTTCAGGCTTTCGATGGACGACACGTCCGAGCCCTGCAGGATGCGGTCCAGCAGCAGGTTGGCCTTGTCCTCGCCCAGTGCCTTGCGCAGCACGGAGCGCACATATTCGTCGGTGTCGGACACCAGGGTGCTCTGGGTCTCGGCGACCTTGTCGAAACGGTCCAGCACCGATTCCACGCGGTCGCGCGGCACCACCTTCATCTTGGCGATGGTCTCACCCAGCTTCTGGACTTCCTTGGGAGCCAGATGCTTGAACACCTCGGAGGCCTCTTCCTCGCCCAGGGACATGAGCAGGATGGCTGCGTCTTCTACGCCTTTGTCGTCCATGTCGGGTCTCTTTTCCTGGCTGGCTGGTTGCCTGAATTCTTGCCGGATTGGGGGGCTGTGCTGTGCAGAGGAACGGGCGCCGGATCAGCGCTTGGCCGTTTCCAGCTCTTCGCCATTCACCCAGGCACGCATGATGTTGGCCACTGCCACCGGATTCTCTCTCGCCAACTGGCGGGCGCGTTCGAGTTTGTCGTTAGAGATGGGGGCTTCCAGGGCCGGCAGGCCGCCAGGGCCGACCGCCAGGGCCAGTTGTTCATTCTCGACGACGTTCAGGTCGGTGGCCGCAGCGGCTGCAGCGTCATCCTTCGCCGGCGGCGGCGGGAAGGCCGCCTTCAGCGCCGGACGGACCAGGCCGAACACCGCGATCAGGGCCACCAGCACCAGGGCGGCGGGAATGGCGGCGTCACGGGCCACGTCGCGCAGCCAGGGCTGGCGCCACAGCGGCAGGTCGGCCGGCTCGTTCTTGTCGGTGACAAACGGCGCGCTGATGACCTTGACCGAATCGCCGCGGTCCTGCGAGAAGCCCAGCGCTTCCTTGACCAGGCCGTCGAGCTTCTGCAGTTCGGCGTCCGACAGCGGTTGGCTGGTCGTCTTGCCCTTGGCATCGGTCACCGTCTTCTGGTTGACGACCACCGCGGCATTCAGGCGACGCACCTGGCCGATGGCATTGCGGGTGACCCGCACGGTGCGATCGACTTCGAATTCGGTGCCATTGACCCGGCGGGTGTTCTGGCTGCCACCGGAGGTGCCGGCCGGCTGCAGTTGCTGGGCCTGGCCGTTGATCGGGGCGGTGGCTTGCGGCGGCACCTGGTTGGTGGTGGCACCCGGCACGCCGGTGGGCACGGGCGGCGTGCTGCCGATCTGCTCCTCGGAATTCATGCGGCGCACCGAGCTCTGGGTGTTCGGGCCCTGGTTGGGCTTGAATTCCTCGGCGGTGGATTCGACCTGGTTGAAGTCCACGTCGGCGGTGACGGTGGAGCGCAGGTTGTCGCGGCCTACCACCGGCTCCAGCAGCTCGGCGATGCGCTTGTTGAGGTTGTTCTCGACCTGCTGCTTGTAGAGCAGTTGCTGGCTGTCCAGGCCAGTGCCGTTGTTGTCGGTGTTGTTGGAGAGCAGGGTGCCGGTGCTGTCCAGCACGCTGACCGCCTTCGGGTTGAGCTCCGGCACCGACGAGGACACCAGGTGCACGATGCCGGCGATCTGGTTGCGGTCCAGGCTGCGGCCGCCGCGCAGGGTGAGCATCACCGAAGCGCTGGGCTTTTGCTGTTCACGGAAGAAGCCGTTCTGCTGCGGAATGGCCAGATGCACGCGGGCATCGGCCACGTCGGCCATGGCGGTGATGGTGCGGGTGAGCTCGCCCTCCAGGCCGCGCTGGAAGTTCAGCCGTTCATTGAACTGGGTCTGGCCGATGGACTGCTTGTCCATCAGCTCGAAACCGACGATGCCGCCCTTGGGCAGCCCTTGCGACGCCAGCTTCATGCGCAGGTCATACACCTGGCTGGCCGGGACCATGATGGTGCCGCCCGGCTCATTGCGGTAGGGCACATTCATCTGGGCCAGCTGCGCAATGACCGCGCCGCCGTCCTTGTCTGACAGGCCGGAGAAGAGGGGGCGGTAGTCGCCCTTGCTGGTCATCATCGTCATGGCGACGATCACCGCCATCAGCGCGGCCAGTCCGCCCCCGAGCATCAGCTTGCTCTTGGTGGGCATCGCGGCCAGGCGGGCAGGGAAGCTTTGCGGGGCTTCCGGCTTGACGTCGGGGAGACCGGCGGCGGGGCTGCTCAGGGCGTTGTCCATGGGGCGGGTGGGTCGGCGTAGGTGATTCGGGCGTCGCACGGCCGGGTGACTCCAGGCCGCAGTCCGAATTATTCGCAGGACTGGCCTCAAGAATGCCGGAAACAGGCCGAAGAAGCCCCCCTTGTTTCGCACTTGTGTCGGCCGGGGAGTCTCTACAGTCCAGTCCGTGGACCTCAAACTTCAACCCTTCAATTTCGCCAGCGCGGTGGCCCGTGCCGGACTGACCCCCCAGGGGCAGCCGGTGGCCAAACCCGCGTCCGGGACGAACTTTGCCGATGCGATGAGTTCGGCGTTGAAGTCCGTCAGCACCCAGCAAAATGAGGCGTCTCGCCTGCAGCGGGAGGTCCAGCTGGACAATCCGACCGTCAGCCTGGAAGAGACGATGGTGGCCATGCAGAAGGCCCAGATCGGCTTTCAGGCCACCTTGCAGGTGCGCAACCGGTTGGTCTCGGCCTATTCCGAGATCATGAACATGCAGGTCTGACGCTGACGCTCGACCTGACAAACCGACGACCTGACTCCCTGCGTTTTAGCCGCCTGGCCGTTTCATCAGACGTTCGCGCTTTTGCGCCTGGTCGATGAACACCTGCAGCGCCCGCGCCGCCGATGGCGCCAGCGAGATGAATGCGCAGCCCAGCTGATGCGGGGCCTGGCCCTCGCCAGGTGTGACATGCTGCACACGCAGAAGGGCTGAGAAGCTCACTTCCCGTTCCAGTTCCAATGTGCCGGTCAGCTCCGCGCCCGCCTGGGGTGGTGGCGGCATCGTGCCGGTGGCGCCTGTGGTCGCCGCACGCGAGGCGGCATCCACCGCGGCGCCCGCGGTCGCGCCCACTGCTGCAGCCGTGGCGCTGGATTGTGGCCATTGAAGCGCCAGTCCGCCCCCGCTCACATTCACGACGCGAATGCGCAATCCGTCCGGCTGGGTGAGGCGAAGCGCCGGATACAACTGCCCGGCTGATTGCACCCGATACGCCTGGCGGCGCTGGAAACGATAGAGCTGTTTGGGGATCGAAGCGCTCAGGACTTCGCCGCCCGGGTCCCTGGCGGCGCGCAAACCGGTGACTTCAAACTCAAGCTTGATCTTGTCCAGATAGGCGGTGGCCGTGACGACCTTGCTGGCCACCAGCACAGGCGTGACGGTCGGGTCCACCGACCCTTCGAAGGTCAGCAGGCCGTGCGGCGCATCCAGCGCCAGCAGGACGGTGTGCAGCAGCGCGCCGTCTGGCGTGCTCAATTGCACACGCGTGCGCGCCTGCATCAGCTCCCTCAGCCAGCTCTGGATTTCGCCAGGGGCGTCCAGCCGATAGTCCTCGAGCGTTTCCGGAGTGTCCGCACCAGCGCCAACGGCCGCAGTCGATGCGGCCGTGGAGGAGAGATCAGCGTCTCGGTCGTTCAAGGCAGCTCGCTCCGTGGCCCGCCGCTCAGTGCACCGTCTTGGACTTGCCCTTCATCAGCTGGTCCAGGTCTTCCAGCCAGGGTTCGGCCAGGTGACGGATCTCGGCATCGTTCAGCAGGATGCGCTGCATGATGCGGCTCTTGAGCTGCGACTCTTCCGCGCCCAGCTGCTGCTGCGAAGCGGCATGCTTGAGTTGCGAAATCAGCAGCACGCAGGCGCCTTCCAGCTTGACCACCTCATCCCAGTTGCCGGTGCGTGCCGCATTGAGCATGTCGGCGCTGGCCTGTTCGATGGCTTCGTAGTAGCTCAGGAGATGGGTATTCATGGTCGTCGTCGGGGCGGAAGAGGCCGGGGCGGCGGAGTGCGTCTTGGCGGCGGAAGGCTTGGTCATGGTCGAGCTCGTCTCGGAGAGTCCAGGATGACAGCCGACCGTCAGGCGGCAACGCGTTGTTCGTTCAGGGCCGGGGCGATGCTGGCCCAGGCTTCACGGATGGGCTGCATCAGACGTTGGCACTCTTCCACCGCAGCGATGTCGCTGTGCAGATTGGCGTAGGTCAGGCGCATGCTCATGTAGGCATACAGGTCCCGCAGATCCAGCGCCAGGTTGCCGGCGGACGGGTTCAGCGCAGCCTTCAGGCCTTCGTCCAGGATGCGAACGGCCTTGCTCAGCGCTTTGCCTTTCGCTTCGACATTCCCGGCACGAATCGCTCCCAGGCTCTGGGTCATGGCGTCGTTGGCGCCGTCCAGCAGGAGCTGCACCAGCCGGTGCGGCGAAGCCTGCAGCACATCGGTTTCCACGCCGACGCGGTTGTACATGTTGCTCGCGCGCTGGCCGTGGGAAGCAAAGGGAGAAGAGTTTCCGTACATGGTGTGCTGCGGGTTGTCGTAGTGCTTGTTTTAGTTTTCGGCGCTGACGCGTCCAACTTGAGCCAACCCTCGCCTTGATTTATGCAGGAATTTTGCGGTAATTCACAAAAACAAAAGCCTCCGTGAGGAGGCTTGGGGCTGCTCTTTTCAGAGCGCTGAAGAAGGTGGGGGTTTTCCCCGCGATTTTCAGCTGCTGCTGCTGCCCAGCATGCTGGTGAGTTTGCCAACGTAGCTGTTCAGATCGTTGAGCTTGGCCATTTGCGTGTCCAGCGCGGTGTACTGGGCACGCAGACGCTTTTCGTAGGCGGCGGAGCGGTCGGTCAATTCGTCCACCCGCTTGTTGTTGGCCGTCACCCGGGACTGCAGTCCCGCCGTGCGGGTGGTGAGGCTGCCGTCCATGCCGGTGACCTGGTCGGCCAGGGCGCGCCAGCGGGTGGCAATGCCGTTGTTGGCCGAATTGGTGCTGTCGGTGCCCATGAACAGCTGCTTGAGGTCGCTGAGATGACCGAGCGCGCTGCTGAGCTTGGAGTCGTCCACGGTGATGGTGCCGGCCGTGCCGATGTTCAGCCCCAGGTCCGACAGCCGTGCGTAGGCGCCGCCCAGCGTGCTGCCGCCTGCGGTGATGTTGCGCAACTGGGCCTGCAGGCCCACGGCCGTGCTGTCGCCCTGCAGGGCGCCGGCGGTCTTGGTGGACGCGTCGTACTTGGTGTTGTCCCGCAGCAGGTTCATCAGGCTGTTGTAGGACGTGACGAAGTCGGTGATGACCTTCTTCACGCTGTCCTTGTCCTGGCCGACGGTGACGGTCAGGTCGCCCTGCTTGAGGATGTTGATGCTCAACCCATCCACCGCGTTTTCGATCACATTGGTGGACGAGACGATGTCGATGTTGTTGATCTTGACCTTGGCGTTTTGCGCCGCGGCATTCTGCGTCATGGACTTGATGCCGGCCGTGGGGTCGTAGGCGAGGGCGGACAGGCCGGAGGCATCGCTGCCGTTGCCGTCGGCATCTGCCGTGGTGATGCGGAATCCGTTGGCTTCCCCGGTGGCCGAGGAGCGGATGACCAGGCGGCTGCCTGTGGAATCCGTCACGACCGAGGCCAGCACGCCGGAGCCGGACGCATTGATCTTGTCGCGTACGCTGGCCAGGGTGTCGGTGGCCGAGATGGAAATGCTGACCGGCGTGCTGCCGCTCTTGCTGGTGAAGGACGATTGTGTCGCGTCGCCCCATTGCCCCAGTTCAATCGTCATGGTGCCGGCGCCCACCGGTGTCGTGCTGGACATGGCGCCGCTCACCACGCTTTGCGCGGCGGCCAGTTGCGACACGCTGACGCTGTAGCTGCCGGCCCCGCTGCCCGACCCGGCCGTGACCGTGGCCATGGTGGTGTCGGAGGAGGTGGCCGTGAGGGCCGCCCAGCTGGCGGGCGTGGTGAGCTTGCTGGCGGCGTCCCGCATGCTGCTGAAGGCGCTCTGGATCTTGCCGTACACCGAGATCTGCGTCTTGATCGTGTCGTTGCGGCTCTGCAGATTGGTGATCGGTTGGTTTTCGACCTCCAGCATCTTGGAGATGATGCTTTCGACGGGCAAGCCGCTCCCTGAGCCGATAGAGGAAATGGTCATGGTGTTCGACTCCCGGTTCTGACCTGACAGCTCAGAGCGTTCATCCGCCGGTCAGGCACGCGCAATGGACGACAGGGCCCCCTGAGGAGGCCCTGTCCACGGTATCGGCACGCCAGGCGTCCGACTTGAGGGGAATTTCGCGTCAGGACGCGAATCAGCCCTTCAACAGGGACAGGACCTGCTGCGGCAGCTGGTTGGCCTGGGCCACCATCGCATTGCCGGCCTGCTGCAGGATCTGGGCCCGGCTGAGGTTGGAGGTTTCCTGGGCAAAGTCGGCGTCCATGATCCGGCTGCGGGCGGCGGTCTGGTTTTCGTAGGCCACCTGCAGGTTGGAGATCACGGCATCGAAGCGGTTCTGGGTGGCACCCAGCACGGCGCGCTGGGAGTTGACCGCGTCCAGCGCCGAGTCGATGTTGGCCACGACGGTGGCGATGGTGGCGGGGTCGGACGTGTTGTCGATGACCGCGCGGCCGGCGCCATTGATGTCGGTGCCGGCGACCGCCGTGATGGCCGGGTCCTGCGTCATGTTGGGCGTGGTGACGACGATTTCGTCATTGGCCGTGGTGTTGGGGCCCACCTGGAAAGTCTGCGGCGTGGCCGCATCGGCGCCCAGGATGTATTTGCCGTTGAAGGTGGTGCCGCCCAGCACGCGCTGCATTTCCTTGGCCAGCTCGCCGAATTCCTTGTCCAGCGAATCCTTGTCGCTGTTGGCATTCGTGGCGTTGCGGGCCTGGATGGCGAGTTCACGCATGCGCTGCAATGAATCGGCCACCTTGCCCAGCGCGCCTTCAGCGGTCTGCGCCAGCGAGATGCCGTCATTGGAGTTTCGAATGGCGACACTCATGCCCCGGGCCTGGGCATTCATGCGTTCAGCGATGGCCAGGCCGGCGGCATCATCCTTGGCGGAGTTCACCCGCAGGCCCGACGACAGCCGCTGCATCGAAGTCGCCAGCGACGACTGCGACATGTTCAGATTGCGTTGCGCGTTCAGCGAAGCAATGTTGGTGTTGATGGTCTGTGGCATTGATGCACTCCTGCGGAGATCCTTGTCCTGGCTTTAGATCCTGACGGTGATCGTGGTTGACGCTGTCGTTCCCGACCTCGCCTGCCGACCCCCACCGCGCCCCTGGCGCTCTGGATGGATCTGCCGGTTGGACCGGTGGTCGAGCCGCTCAAAATGCAGGCTCGATGGATCTCATTGTGGAGAATGTGTCCAATGCATGAAGCCGCGATAAAGGGGTGAAAGACCGATCAAATGAAAGAAAGGCCCCGCGACCGTCCCGGGGTGGGGACGGCGGCGGGGCCTCGATGAAAAGGGGGTTCTGGCGCTTGGCGTGGCTTAGCTGCGCAGCAGCGAGAGGACCTGCTGCGGCAGCTGGTTGGCCTGGGCCACCATGGTGTTGCCGGCCTGTTGCAGAATCTGCGCACGGCTGAGGTTGGCGGTTTCAGCGGCGAAGTCGGCGTCCATGATCCGGCTGCGGGCAGCGGTCTGGTTTTCGACCGAGATCTGCAGGTTGGAGATGATGGCGTCGAAGCGGTTCTGCGAAGCACCCAGCACGGCGCGCTGGCCACTGACGGTCTTGATGGCGGCATCGATGTTGTCGATGACGGTCGCCAGGGTGGCCGGCGTGGAGGCGTTGTCGATGGCGCCGGCGGTGACGGCCGTGATGGTGGCATCCTGCGTCAGGTCGGTGGTGACCACATCCACCGAGTCGTTGGCCGTGGTGTTGGCGCCGATCTGGAAGGTCTGGGTGCCGGCATCGGCCGCCAAAATGGCCTTGCCGTTGAAGGTGGTGCCACCCAGGACGCGGCCGATTTCTTCACCCAGCTGGGCGTATTCGCGGCCCAGGGAGTCGAGGTCGGACGTGGTGTTGGTGGCGTTACGGGCCTGGACCGCCAGTTCCCGCATACGCTGCAGGGAGTCACCCACCTTGGAGAGCGCGCCTTCCGCCGTTTGCGACAGCGAGATGCCGTCGTTGGCATTGCGGACAGCGACGTTCATGCCGCGGACCTGCGCATTCATGCGCTCGGCAATGGCCAGACCAGCCGCATCATCCTTGGCAGAGTTGACACGCATGCCGGAAGACAGGCGCTGCATGGACGTGGTCAGGGACGATTGCGAGGCGCTGAGGTTGCGCTGAGCATTCAGGGAAGCCAGGTTGGTGTTGATGATCTGAGCCATGATCAAAATCCTTTCGATTGCGTAGACCTTGTCGGTCCGAGTCGGAGAAATCTCGTCCGACTGGGCCGGACCACGAGGTCCTTGCTAGACATTGCGGACCCGTTGAAACCGTTATCGGGTCTGGGCTCGAAAGACTTGAGGGGGAAATGGGAGGCGCAGCTGTAACAGCGGCCCGCGAGTGTGATTTCGTGGGCGTGTGGCGGGGGTTGTCGAAGAAATGGCCGGTGTTTACCCGGCTTTTCATCGTTTCAACCACCCTCAGCGGGGCCAGTGCGTCCACGTTGCGTGGGCGCTGGGTATTGGGTGACTCTGAACAGAAGCCCCTGAAGAAACGCGGTCTCGGAGGGAGCCCCGGCAGCGCCGCCGATGTCTAGGGCAGCAGCGCTGGGCTCACCGGAACTCCCTCCGGCCGACGGTTTCCTCTTCCTCTTCTTTGTACTGAGCCCGGCGCTACGAAAGCGCCGACCCGGGGCCTGTTTGCTCCATGTCATTCCTGTCCCGCTTCGCGGGCCATTCCCTTCTTAACTTCCGCAAACAGGCCCCGGGTCGCCGCTTTCTTCGAAGCTGCTCACCGCCACGTCTGCAGTCCTCTCACCTATCTAGATCGGATGACGGTCGAAGGACTCAACGCGGCGCCATCGCCGCAGCGCTGGCAGTCCACATTCCCCTTCATCAAGACCAACATCCGGCGAAGGACTCCACGCACCACCTTTGCCGCAGCGCAGGCAGTCCGCACATTCCCTCATCAAGACCAACATCCTGGCGATGGATTCCACGCGTATGCCCATGCCGCAGCGCAGGCAGTCACGTAGTCCTCCATCAAGACCTTCAATCTTTCGTGGCTCGCCTTTCCATCCACACGCCGCCAATGCGGGCAGTGAAAAGCAGGTGTCGATGGCCACCGCAAAGACCGGGCCGACGCTCGGAAAGAGAGCGTCCGCCCCGTCCCTGACGCCGTACGGGCCCGCCGCGCCCCGCAAGTCGGGCACTACTCCATCCATCGCACAGGACGATGAGCTTGCGGGGGCGGCTGACGCCGTACGTTCTGCGAGAGGTCCGGGCCGTCGGAGGCGCCGTTTCAGGCGCTGCCTCGTCCGGCGCTGCCAGGCGAGGAGGGCACTGGTCAGGACAGGGGCTGAGCCCCGTCCCGGTGGCGCGTCCGGCGAAGCCGATCAGCGCAGCAGGGCCAGCACTTGCTGGGGAGCCTGGTTGGCCTGCGCGATCATGGCGTTGCCAGCCTGTTGCAGAATCTGGGCGCGGCTCAGGTTCGCGGTTTCCGACGCAAAGTCAGCATCCATGATCCGGCTGCGCGCCGCAGTCTGGTTCTCCACCGAGATCTGCAGGTTGGAGATGATCGCGTCAAAGCGGTTCTGCGAAGCACCCAGCTTGGAACGCTCGGTCGAGACGGTCTTGATGGCCGAGTCGATGTTGTCAATCACCGTCGCCAGGTCCGTGGTGGTCGAGGCGTTGGTGATGGCGCCGCCGGTCACGGCCGTGATGGTCGTGTCGGTCGTCATGTTGGTCGTGACCACGTCCACCGAGTCATTCGTGGTGGTGTTGGCACCGATCTGGAAGGTCTGGGTGCCAGCATCCGTCGCCAGAATGGCACGGCCGTTGAAGGTGGTGCCGCCCAGCACGCGCTGGATTTCAGAGCCCAGCTGCGCATATTCCTGACCAATCGAATCCAGGTCAGAGGTGGTGTTGGTGGCGTTACGGGCCTGCACCGCCAGTTCACGCATACGCTGCAGCGAATCACCCACCTTGGACAGCGCACCTTCAGCCGTCTGCGACAGAGAGATGCCGTCATTGGCATTGCGCTGAGCCACGTTCATGCCGCGGACCTGGGCTTGCATGCGGTCAGCAATGGCCAGCCCGGCAGCGTCATCCTTGGCGGAGTTGACGCGCAGACCCGACGACAGGCGCTGCATCGAAACAGCCAACGAGCTCTGGCTGGTAGAGGTGTTGCGCTGAGCGTTGAGCGACAGCAGGTTGGTGTTGATGACTTGGGCCATGTTTTGCTCCTAACAGCAATCTAGAAATACATACCGGCAAAAGCGCCGAACCACACATGAGCTGTGCCAGTCCGGCGCCAGACAACCTGTTTCGCCCCGCCCCTCCCTGGGGGCCATGACGCTTGGCCTTCTAACCGGACGACGTGTCTGCGAGCAGACCCGTTGTTTGGGTTGTCGGCACTTGCGCCATAGAACTTAAGGGCTGTTTGTCAAGACACTTGAAAGCTTGAAAAGAGGGTCTGACAACAGGCTTTTCGGCGTTTGACTTTTGGCGGGAGCTGGGCCCCTGCCGCCAATCAAACCGACGGACACAAGTGGTTAACGGCAGCCCTCGGCCCGGATAAAGGGGAATGGGCGGTGATTCGGGCGCTTTTCGTGTGCTTGATCACGGGGGGCTCCCCCTAAAGTCCATCCCAGCGTTGCCGAGCCCGGTGACGCACCCCCCGTCACCCCGGTGACCCGGCCGTCCGGTCGTCACCCTCCGCAACCTTCGACCCACATGGAGAGGTCTATGCCGCTGCAATCCGCCAAACAAGCGAACCCCCAGGCACGGTCCGCCGCGTCCATCGTGTCCACCCCGTCCACCGACGGCGTCAGCCGCATCCAGCCCGGCTCCCACGAAGCCATGCTGCTGCTGGCCCAGGCCCGCAACGCCGCCTTCGAGCAAGCCTCGCAAGGTCGCCTGGGCGAGGGTGTGAATCTGCTGTGCAATGCCCTCGAAATCGAGCCGACCAGCGTGGACCTGCTGTCCGACGTGGCCGCTCTGCTGCTCTCCGCCGGTCAATTGACCGACGCCGCCCTGTATGCCCATCAGGCCATCCAGATCCAGCCCCAACACGCGCCCAGCCTCTATACGCTGGCATTCGCGCTGTCCGGCCTGGGCGAGGTCAAGGCCGCGATCGAAGTGCTGACCACCCTGTGCCAGGGCGAAGCCGCCGAGATGCTCAAGCGCGAAACCCCCGAGCTGGCCCCGCTGGTGGCCACCGAGCTGCGCCGTCTGCAAATGACCTGACGTCCATTCGTGACAAAGTGCCGCGTCCGGGGCTGCGTTTGCCTCTGCGCCTGCGGTCTTGTGCGCGCATCCGCTTTCCCGGTGGGCGTTTCGCCCGGCACGAATTCACGAATGCAATGCAGTCCGCCCGCGTGCGGACATCGCTCAGGCGCAATGCCTGACGCGAACGGCCTGACAAAGGCCCCTGAATGACTGACGCCCTCCGGCACCGGCTGCCGGAGGGTTCATCCGCCCTGCAAGTGCCTGCCCATCGAGTGTTGGCGCAGCGCCGAACGCAGTGGCCGCCCGTTTCTGTCTCCCCGTCCCGTCTCTCCAATCTGGCAGCGTGTAGGAATTGCGCTGACAAGCCGGTCGGCGCGTTCCCTAGCCGGGAACTGGCGCCACCCTGATGTTGTCAGCCATGGTGAATCCGCAGAATTCATTCCAACGCAGCCACAACGCCAACCGGAGAGCCCCATGAATGCAGACCAGATCCTTGCCGAGATTCGCGAAGCCAACCTGTCCTACCTGATGCTCGCCCAGAGCCTCATCCGCACCGATCGCGAGCAAGCCCTGTTCCGCCTGGGCATCTCTGAAGACACCGCCATCCTGCTCAACACCCTGAGCCCCGCTCAGATGATGAAGATGGCCGCCAGCAATACGCTGCTGTGCCGCTTCCGCATGGACGACGACCTGGTCTGGAACCTGCTGACCAGCCACGGCAAGCCCGCCGCGAACGATTCGGTCTCCCGCCTGCACGCCTCCATCCTGATGGCCGGTCGCCATCACGAAGCGGCCTGAGC
>NZ_QUMT01000002.1:67693-1369052 GCF_003387155.1 Roseateles depolymerans
CTGGAACCTGCTGACCAGCCACGGCAAGCCCGCCGCGAACGATTCGGTCTCCCGCCTGCACGCCTCCATCCTGATGGCCGGTCGCCATCACGAAGCGGCCTGAGCTCAGCGCCCGACCGAAGCTTTCCAAGCTCACCCCGTTCCCGCCATCCAGTTCCGAGAGGTTTCCCATGCGCACCAAGTCCATCCTGACCGAAGCCAAGCAGATCGAACGCGCCGTGACGCTGATCAAGCTGGGCGCCCGTCTGCAGGTGCTGGAGTCGGAAACCGATCTGAGCTATGAGCGTCTGCTGCGTCTGTACAAGGAAGTCTCGGGCAAGAGCCCGAGCAAGGGCCAACTGCCGTTCTCGACCGACTGGTTCATGAGCTGGCAGCCCAACATCCACGCCACGCTGTTCATGAACATCCACGAATACCTGAACAAGGTGGCCGAGATGGATGAGATCGACACCGTGATCAAGGCCTACCAGCTCTATCAGGAGCACACCCAGGCCCAGAACCTGGAGCCGCTGCTGTCCGTGACCCGCGCCTGGCGCCTGGTCAAGTTCGTGGACAACGGCATGCTGACGCTGACCAAGTGCAGCAAGTGCCAGGGGCATTTCGTCACCCATCCCCATGAAGTGGCCAAGCACTATGTGTGTGGCCTGTGCAACCCGCCGGCACGTGCCGGCAAGGGCAAGGCCGCTGGCGCACTGCAAATGCACTGATACTGCGTCATGTCCGCACGCTGGCGTACCTGCCTGGTGGTCATCGCCAGGAACGAAGCCGCCCACATCGGGCGGCTGCTGGACAGCGTCCGGCCTTGGGTGGATGACATGCTGGTGCTGGACACCGGCTCCACCGACCCCACACCCATCCTGGCTGCCCAAGCCGGCGCCCGCGTGGCACATATCGCCTGGCCCGACGATTTCTCGCGCGCGCGCAATGCCGCGCTGGACCTCGCGTCCGCGGACTGGCATGTGGTCATGGATGCCGATGAATGGCTGATCGACGGTGGCGAGGCGCTGCAGGCCCTGCGCCAGACGCCGCCAGGCTTCGTGGGCACGCTGGCGCTGGACGACCACTTCGACGACGGCATCGCCCACACGCGGCTGAGCCGGGTGCTGCCGGGCACCGTCCGGTATGCCGGCCGCATTCATGAACAGCCGCGGCATGCGCTGCCCATTCAGCCGCTGCCGGTGCGCATCGGCCATGACGGTTATCTGGGCTCACGCCTGAAAGACAAGCAAGGCCGCAACCGCAAGCTGCTGGAGGCCGCCCTGGCGGACCATCCGCAGGACGCCTACCTCTGGTATCAGCTGGGTAAGGACGCGTCGGTCTATGAAGACTTTGCCGCCAGCGAGGACGCCTTCGCCACCTGTGCCGCCTGCCTGAGCGGGAGCACAAGCGCCAGCACAAGCGGCAGCACAAGCGCCAGCACGAACGTCAGCCCGATCGGCAACCCGTCATGGTGGCCGGATCTGGTGGCGCGTCGTCTCTTTGGTCTGAAGCGCCTGGCACGCCATGCCGACGGCGTGGTCTTTGCAGACAGCCAGCTCGCCGCCTGCGAGCACTCGCCCGATGTCTTCTTCGCGCTGGGCGACCTGCTGCTGGACTGGGCCGCGGAAGACCCCACCCAGGCCGAGGTGTTGCTGCCGATGATCGAAGAAGCCTGGCGCCGCTGCCTGGTCCTGGGCGAACGCCCGGACCTGCCCGGCGCCGTCAGCGGACGCGGCAGCCATCTCGCCGCCCACAATCTGGCCCTGGTGCTGGAAGGGACGGGCAGGGCGGATGAGGCAAAGGCCCTGCGGACCGAGTTTCCCGCCCCTACACGGCCTTGAACTCTGACAGGCTCTGACAGGCCAGGGGATGTCCCTGGAAGGGCTTCCCGGCTGCTTGGCGCACCCGGCCCCTCTCAATCGTGACGTGATGCGCAGAAAAGCAGGGTCGCCTCGGTGCTGATCTGGCAGCTTGTAGGAAGTTCCCTGACAAAGCCGTCGTCCTGCGCCCTAAGACGCTCATAGAAGCACCCTGATGTCGGGTTTGTTTCTCGTTCTCTACAGTTCAACCCATGCCGCGACGTCACCACGACGACGCCCACAAGGCCCCGAACACAGACCGAGGTAAACGAGATGAACGCTGACCAGATCCTTGCTGAAATCCGCGAAGCCAACCTGTCCTACCTGATGCTGGCCCAGAGCCTCATCCGCTCGGACCGCGAGCAGGCCCTGTTCCGCCTGGGCATCTCGGAAGAGACCGCCACGCTGCTCAACACCCTGAGCCCCGCCCAGATGATGAAGGTCGCCGCCGGCAACACGCTGCTGTGCCGCTTCCGCATGGACGACGACCTGGTCTGGGGCCTGCTGACCAGCCACGGCAAGCCCGCCGCGAACGATTCGGTCTCCCGCCTGCACGCCTCCATCCTGATGGCCGGTCGCCATCACGAAGCGGCCTGAGCCCAGCGCCCGACTGAAGCTTTCCAAGCTCCCCCAGCTCCCGCCATCGAGTTCCGAGAGGTTTCCCATGCGTACCAAGTCCATCCTGACCGAAGCCAAGCAGATCGAGCGCGCCGTCACGCTGATCAACCTGGGCGCGCGTCTGCAGGTGCTGGAGTCGGAAACCGATCTGAGCTATGAGCGTCTGCTGCGTCTGTACAAGGAAGTCTCGGGCAAGAGCCCGAGCAAGGGCCAACTGCCGTTCTCGACCGACTGGTTCATGAGCTGGCAGCCCAACATCCACGCCACGCTGTTCATGAACATCCATGAATACCTGAACAAGGTGGCCGAGATGGATGAGATCGACACCGTGATCAAGGCCTACCAGCTCTACCAGGAGCACACCCAGGCCCAGAACCTGGAGCCGCTGCTGTCCGTGACCCGCGCCTGGCGCCTGGTCAAGTTCGTGGACAACGGCATGTTGACGCTGACCAAGTGCAGCAAGTGCCAGGGGCATTTCGTCACCCATCCCCATGAAGTGGCCAAGCACTATGTGTGTGGCCTGTGCAACCCGCCGGCCCGCGCCGGCAAGGGCAAGGCCGCCGGTGGCCTGCAGATGCACTGACCGGCAGTGACCTTGCCGTCACCCACCCAGACGACATCCGGGCCCACCGGCACTGGTCGGCGAGGCCCCGGCTCCCGCACAATGCGGGCGTCCTCCTCCCGGACTGTCGGCTTGAACGACCACCCCGACCCCCTCTCCTCCATGACCTCGGTCAGCGCGGCCCCCACCTGGCGCTGGCCGGCGCTTGCTTTGGCGAGCTGGGCCGCCTGCTGGATCACCTACGCGGGCGTGTCGCACGCCTTCGGGCCGGGCTGGCCGGCCGCCGTGGTCGCGCTTGGGCTGGGGCTGATGCTCGCCGGCCTGCATGCCCAGCCCTGGCGCCGCGCCATGGTCGCCGCCGGATTCCCGCTTGCGCTGCTGGTCAGCGGCGCCGCGCTGCCCGGCTGGGCCTGGCTGATTCCGCTGGCCGTTCTTCTCGTGGCCTATCCGCGCCGCGGCTGGTCCGACGCGCCGCTGTTCCCCACCCCCCATGACGCGCTCAAGGGCTTGCCCGCGGTGATTGCGCTGCGTGAACAAGCTCACGTTCTTGACGCCGGCTGTGGCCTGGGCGATGGATTGGTAGCGCTTCGCCGCGCTTATCCCGCCGTGCGCCTGCACGGGATTGAATACAGTCCGTTCCTGTGGCTGCTGGCCCGGTTGCGCTGCCCCTGGGCCACGGTGTCCCGGGGCGACCTCTGGGCCCAGTCGTGGCGGGAGATGGACCTGGTCTACCTGTTCCAGCGTCCCGAATCCATGCCGCGGGCGCTGGACAAGGCGCTGGCCGAGATGCACACGGGCCGCTGGCTGGTGAGTCTGGATTTTCCGCTGCCCGGGCAGACCGCCCATGCGCAGCTGGAGACCGGCACCCGCCATCGGCTGCATGTCTACCGGATCGAGGACCTGCGGCCCGCGCCGCCCTTGCCGCCGGCTTGAGCGGCAAAAGACCGCTCAAGGCCCGGGGGGCGCCGGTCGATATCAGATGAGACGGGTCGTGCCGGCAACGGACGCGGCGGAATATTCAGGACGGAACCACTTCCATGTTTGTCATCATTGGTTGGGTGCTGGCGTTGGCTTGCATCTTCGGCGTGTTCATCGCGCACGGAGGAAACATCGGCGTGGTGCTGCATGCACTGCCGTTCGAGATGACCACCATCTTCGGTGCCGCCATCGGCGGCATGCTGGCCACCAATCCCCCCAAGGTCATGAAGGCGACCATGAAGGGATTGGGGGAATGCTTCAAAGGCAGCAAATACACAAAGGCCCGCTACATGGACCTGCTGGCGCTGCTCTATGACATCCTGCAAAAGGCCCGCAAGGAAGGCCTGATGTCGATTGAAAAGGATGTGGAAGATCCGCACAGCTCGGCGCTGTTCCAGAAATACCCCACCGTCGGCAACGATCACCATGTTGCGGAATTCATCACGGATTACCTGCGCATGATGGTCTCGGGCAACCTCAACGCCCATGAGATCGAGTCGCTGATGGATGCCGAAATCGACACCCACCACCACGAAGCCTTCCTGGCCGTGCAGGCCATCCAGCGCCTGGCCGGCGGGCTGCCGGCCTTCGGCATCGTGGCCGCCGTGCTGGGCGTGGTGAACACCATGGGCTCGGTGGGGCAACCGCCGGCCGTGCTGGGCGGGATGATCGGCTCGGCCCTGGTGGGCACCTTCCTGGGCATTCTGCTGGCCTATGCCTTTGCCGAACCCCTGGCCGGCGCCCTGGAGGCCAAGGTCGATGAAGCCGGCAAGGAATTGCAGTGCATCAAGACCACGCTGCTGGCGTCCATGCAGGGCTATGCCCCGCAGGTGGCCATTGAATTCGGCCGCAAGGTCCTGTACTCCACCGAACGTCCGACCTTCGCCGAGCTGGAAGGCCACGTGAAGAAGAAGTAACCCAGGCGCAAGGACAGCACCATGGCCGGAGACGCCAAGAAACTGCAGCCCATCATCATCAAGCGCGTCAAGAAGGGCGGCCATGCCGCCCATGGCGGCGCCTGGAAGATCGCCTATGCGGACTTCGTGACCGCGATGATGGCCTTCTTCCTGCTGATGTGGCTGCTGGGCTCCACCACCGAGGGCGACAAGAAAGGCATTGCCGACTATTTCGCCTCGCCGCTGAAGGTCGCCATGTTCGGCGGCTCCGGCTCGGGCGATGCCTCCCACATCATCAAGGGCGGCGGCCAGGACCTCACCCGCCAGACCGGCCAGGTCAAGGCCGGCGATGTGGAATCTCCCCGCAAGACGGTCAACCTCAAGGCCTTGAAAGAAGAGCAGCGCCGTGCAGAACGGGTGCGCCTGCAACAACTCAAGGACAAGGTGGAAAAAATCATTGCCGACAACCCAAAAATTGCGGCATTAGGTGGACAAATACGGCTGGACATGACCCGCGAGGGCTTGCGCATCCAAATCGTGGACGAGAATAATCGTCCTATGTTTGACAGTGGCAGTGCCGTGGTGAAGCCGTATATGCGCGAGCTGCTCCAGGAACTGGGGGGAGTACTGTCCGAGGTGCCCAATCGGCTGACGCTGGAAGGTCATACGGACTCCCAACCGTTTTCCGGAGGCGAGCGCGGATACAGCAACTGGGAGTTGTCCGCCGACCGTGCCAACGCCTCGCGCCGCGAGTTGCTGGCGGGCGGGCTGCCGGACAGCCGGGTACTGCGCGTGCAGGGTCTGGCTTCCAGCAAGTTGCTCGACACCAAGGATTCAAAAAGCCCGGTCAATCGCCGCATCAGCATCATCGTGATGAATCGCGATGCTGAAGATGCAGTCCTGAAGAACTTGACGGATGATGAAGATGCCCCGAGCGAAGCAGCCAGCGAACCGATGGCCGCCAGCCCGGCAGCAGCGGGCCGGTAACCCGCGGCGTCTTTGAAATCCCGGATATCGCCCCCAAGCCCTCCAGTCCCCTCAGAGGAACGCCATGAGCACTGACATGAAATTCTTGATCGTCGATGACTTCTCGACCATGCGCCGGATCGTGCGCGGGTTGCTGAAGGAAATCGGCTACAACAACGCCGAAGAGGCGGAAGATGGCGTCGAGGCCCTGAGCATGCTGAAACAGGCGAAATACGATTTCGTCGTCAGTGACATCAACATGCCCAACATGAATGGCTTTGAACTGCTCAAGGCCATCAAGGAAGACGCCAGCCTCAAGCACCTGCCGGTGCTGATGGTGACCGCCGAAGCCCGCAAGGAAGACATCGTGCTGGCCGCCCAGAGCGGCGCCGCCGGCTACATCGTCAAACCCTTCACCAAGGCGACGCTGGAAGAAAAGGTCCAGAAGATCATGCAGAAACTGGCCGCTGCGGCCTGATGCGTTGGGAGTAGCACCATGCAGATGGAAGAGTTGGCCAAACTGAGTCAAAACGCCACCGAGCCCTTGTCGGTGTCGCCCGAAGTGTTTCAGCAGCTGGGCAATATCACCCGGGTGCTGCATGACACCATGCAGCAACTGGGCGTCATGCCCAAGCTGCAGGTGGCCACGGACGGTCTGCCCGATGCGCGCAGCCGCCTGACCTACATTGCCACCAAGACGGCCGATGCTGCCAACAAGGTGCTCAATCACGTGGACCAGGCCAAGGCCGAGCATGCCCGCATCTCCGCGGCTGCCAACGCCATGGCCCAGGCCATCACCGCCGACCCGGTCAAGGCCGTGGCCACCGGCGCGGTGTTCAACTTCGTCAAGGAAGTCGAGGAATCGACCTCCAAGATCGACAACCACCTGACCGACATCATGATGGCCCAGGACTTCCATGACCTCACCGGTCAGGTCGTCGCCAAGGTCGTCACCCTGGCCAATGACCTGGAAGACAGCCTGGTCAAGCTGCTGGTGCAGGTGGTGCCGCCCGATCAGCGCGAAAAGGTGGACCCCAGCATCCTGCAAGGCCCGGTGGTCAATCCGGAAGGCCGCACCGACGTGGTCAACAACCAGTCGGAAGTGGACGACCTGCTCGCGTCGCTGGGCTTCTGAGTCCGGCGGGCACAGCCCACCCACCCCCCGCCAATCCGCCGCCCCCTGCGGCCGGTCCGATCCCGGGCCGACCAAGCGAGCGGCCCCTCAACAGGAGATCTTCGGATCTCCTGTTTTGCTTTCCGGCCCGTGAGGGCAGGGCGCACGCATCGACGCACTGACGCCGCCCGGCGTCCCGCGCACACCCCGGCGCAAAAGAACCGCCGCTTTCCCCCCTTTATCCGGCTAAAGCCCGGACCCCGGTCGCCGAACAATGGCGGTGCTGCGGCATGGTGCCGTAGACCTGCACCCCGCCATGGCCGACCAAGACGCCCAAGACCGCAACTTACCCGCCTCGCAGAAGAAGATCGAAAGGTCTCGCAAGGAAGGGCAACTGCCGCGCTCCCGCGACCTGCCGCACTTCACCGTGATGGCCGCGGGCGGCGCCATGATGGCCTCGGGCATGCCAATGGTGCTGGAGCGCATGCAGCGGATGCTGGAAGGCGCGCTGCGGTTTGATGCCGAGCAGCTGCGCACCGCCGGTGTGATGACCGAGCGTCTGTCGGGCCTGACCTGGCAGGCCTTTGCGCTGGCCCTGCCGGCGCTGCTGATCCTGAGCGTGGCCGCCATTGCCGGCCACCTGGCGGGTGGCGGCTGGAACTTCACCATGAAGCCGCTGGCGCCCAAGTTCTCCCATCTCAATCCCATCACCGGTTTTGGCCGTCTGTTCCAGTGGCAGAACCTGACGCAGGCCCTCAAGGCCTGCCTGCTGGCCCTGGTGCTGGGCGTCATCGGCGCGCTGGCGCTGAAGGACCGTGTGGCCGGCTTCGTCGGCATCATGTCGGTGCCGCTGCCCGCTGCCATCGCCTATGCCGGCCAGCAGCTGATGGGCGGCCTGATGCTGCTGGGCCTGGCCCTGTTCCTGTTCGCCGCCATCGACCTGCCGCTGCAACGCTTCATGTACCTCAAGCGGCTGAAGATGTCCCGCGAAGAGGCCAAGAACGAAATGAAGGAGGCCGAGGGCAACCTGGAGATGAAGCACCGCATGCGCCAGAAGGCCCGCGAGCTCATCAAGCGCCAGATGCTGGCCGCCGTGCCCAAGGCCGACCTGGTGGTGATGAACCCCAGCCACTATGCCGTCGCCATCCAGTACGACGAAACCAAGATGGGCGCGCCCCGGGTCGTCGCCAAGGGCCTGGACCTGCTGGCTTTCAAGATCCGCGACATCGCCAAGGACAACAAGGTGCCGGTGCTGCGCGCGCCGGCCCTGGCTCGTGCCCTGTACGCCCATGCCGAGATCGACCGCGAAATCCCCGGCGCGCTGTTCGGCGCCGTGGCGCAGGTGCTGGCCTACGTCTACCAGCTCAAGGCGGCACTGGCCGGTCGCGGCATGACGCCGAACGAGGCGCCCAATCCGTCGGTGCCGGACGAGCTCGATCCGCACAAGAAGCCAGGCTGGAAGCCGCCCGCCGAGGAGCAGGACGACCTGTTCCCCGACGCCGCCTCTCAACGTTGAAGCAGATTCAAGAAGGCTGAACCATGAACGAGCTGATGGCCCGTCTGCAAAACCTCCTCGGACCCCGTGCTGCGATCATCAGCGCCCTGGGCGCGCCGATCGCCATCATGATGATCCTGGCGATGATGGTGCTGCCGCTGCCGCCTTTCGTCCTGGACCTGTTCTTCACCTTCAACATCGCCATGGCCATCATGGTGATGCTGGTGGCCTCGCACATGGTGCGGCCGCTGGACTTCGCCGCCTTCCCCACGGTGCTGCTGCTGACCACGCTGATGCGCCTGTCGCTGAACGTGGCCTCCACTCGCGTGGTGCTGATGGAAGGCCACACCGGCGCCGGCGCGGCAGGGCAGGTGATCGAGAGCTTCGGCCACTTCCTGATCGGCGGGAATTTCGCGGTCGGCCTGATCGTGTTCGCCATCCTGGTGGTCATCAACTTCATCGTGGTCACCAAGGGCGCGGAGCGCATCGCCGAAGTCGGCGCGCGCTTCACCCTGGACGCCATGCCCGGCAAGCAGATGGCGGTGGACGCCGACCTGTCCGCCGGCCTGATCGACGAGAAGGAAGCCAAGCGCCGCCGCGCCGAGCTGAGCGACGAAGCGGACTTCTTCGGCTCCATGGACGGTGCCAGCAAGTTCGTGCGCGGCGATGCGGTCGCCGGCATCCTGATCCTGTTCATCAACATCATCGGCGGCTTCATCATCGGCGTGGCCCAGCACGGGCTGTCCGCCGGCCAGGCCGCCGACAGCTACATCCTGCTGGCCGTCGGTGACGCGCTGGTCGCCCAGGTGCCGGCCCTGTTGATCTCGGTGGCCTCGGCCCTGGTCGTGTCCCGCGTGGGCAAGGACAAGGACGTCGGCGCGATGATCGGCAAGCAGGTCTTTGGCTCCACCAAGGCGGTGGCCATCACCGCGGGCGTGGTGGGCGTGGTGGGCCTGATCCCCGGCATGCCGCACCTGGTGTTCCTGATCATCGCCGGCGGCCTGGGCTACCTGGCCTACTGGATGCAGCAGAAGGAAGCCAAGGCCAAGGCCGCCGAAGCCAGCAAGGCCGCCGCTCCGGCCGCGACGGGCCCGAATCCGGATGCCGAAGCTTCCTGGGAAGATGTCGCCCAGGTGGACACCCTGGGCCTGGAAGTCGGCTACCGCCTGATCGCTCTGGTCGACAAGAGCCGCGAAGGCGACCTGCTCAGCCGCATCAAGGGCGTACGCCGCAAGTTTGCGCAGGACGTGGGTTTCCTGCCGCCGTCGGTGCACATCCGCGACAACCTGGAGCTGCGCCCCAGCCAGTACCGCGTCACGCTGCGCGGGGCGGTGATCGGCGAGGCCGAGGCCTACCCCGGCATGTGGCTGGCGATCAACCCCGGGCATGCCACCCAGAAGCTGATCGGCACCCAGACCACCGACCCCGCCTTCGGCCTGCCAGCGGTCTGGATCGAAGACCGGCAAAGGGAAATGGCACAAATGGCGGGCTTTACCGTCGTTGATTGCGCGACCGTGGTGGCCACACATCTCTCACACTTGATGCAAGTCCACGCGGCCCGATTGTTGGGCCGGGTGGAAACCCAGCAGCTGGTGGAACACCTCACCAAGCAAGCGCCTCAGTTGATCGAAGACGTGATTCCAAAGATGGTCAATATCGCCAACCTGCAACGAGTCCTCCAGTTCCTGCTGGAAGAGGGCGTGCACATCCGCGATATGCGTTCCATCGTGGAAAGCCTGGCGGAAAACGCCGGGCTGACCAACGATCCGGCCGAGCTGGCCCGTCGCATCCGCATCCACATCGCCCCGGCGATCGTGCAGCAGATCTACGGACCGGCCAAGGAGCTGGATGTCATCGCCCTCGAACCCGAACTGGAGCGCCTGGTGACCCAGGCCCTGAATTCTCCGCACGGCGCTGCCCTGGACCCCGGCGTGGCTGACACGCTGGCCCGCAGCGCCGCGCAGACCGCCCAGTCTCAGGAAGACCGTGGCCTGCCTGCCTGCCTGCTGGTTCCCGACCTGATCCGCGCCCCCCTGGCCCGGCTCCTCAAGCGCGCTGCGCCGCGTCTGAAGGTGCTGGGTCATAGCGAGATCCCGGAAACGCACACTATCCGCATCGGCTCCATCATCGGAGGCACGGCATGAACGTCAAGCGATTTACCGCCCGCAACACCCGCGAAGCCATGAACCTGGTCCGCCAGGCTTTTGGCGACGACGCCGTGGTGCTGTCCAACAAGCCCTGCCCCGAAGGGGTGGAAGTGCTGGCCATGGCGCCGGAGGGCATGTCGCAGATCGAGCGTGTGGCCGCCTCCGCCCCCCGGGTGGCCGCGCCGCGCCAGGCCCCGCAGGCCAGCGCCCGCGCCGAGCCGCAGCCGCGCCAGGCCGTGAAGCAGCGCCTGTCGGCCCGTCAGGAGCCGGGGTTTGCCAACAGCCAGCCGCCGTCCGTGGGTGACGATGTGAATGCGATGGCCATGAGCACGCTGTCCTTCCAGGACTATGTGCGTGAACGCATGCTCAAGCGCCGCGCGGCCGAGATGAACGGCCTGCCCGACCCGGTGATGGACACGCAGGAGCCGGCCCAGATGCAGGAATCGGTGGCCTCGATGATGGCCGCCCGTGACCAGCGTGCCCGCAGCGCCATGCAGACGCTGGGTGCCCGCCGCGTGGAAGACACGCCGGCCTATGCCGCCCCTGCCCAGCATCCGGCGCATGCGCAGGCCCATGCCCACCAGGCCCACGGCCACCACCACCAGCCGCAGGCGAGCCAGCGCATCGTGCCGCCGGTGCTGCGCGACGAAATCCGTGTGAACGCGCCGGTGCATGCGCCAGACCTCGGCGGCTACGGCGTGCCAAGCCTGGACAGCCTGCCCGCCCGTCGCGAGCAGGAAATGATGACCGAGCTGCGCGCCATGAAGGGCCTGATCGAGGAACGCTTCGGCGCCCTGGCCTTCATGGAAAAGCTGCAGCGCCAGCCGACCCAGGCCCGCCTGACCCAGAAGCTGCTGGACGCCGGTTTCTCGCCGGCCCTGGTGCGCAAGCTGGTGGAAGGCCTGCCGGCCCATCTGACCGAGGAATCCGACTGGAGCGCCTGGGCCGGCAATGTGCTGTCGCGCAATGTCGCCACCGCCGAGCAGATGCCGGCGCTGGAAGACCAGGGCGGTGTCTTTGCCATGATCGGCTCGACCGGTGTGGGCAAGACCACCACCACGGCCAAGATTGCCGCGGCTTTCGCCACGAAGTACGGCGCCAGCCAGCTGGGCCTGATCACCCTGGATGCCTACCGGATCGGCGCCCACGAGCAACTGCGCGCCTACGGCCGCATCCTCGGCGTGCCGGTGCACACCGCCCATGACCGCGCATCGCTGGAAGACCTGCTGGACCTGCTGGCCGCCAAGAAGATGGTGCTGATCGACACCGCCGGCACCGCCCAGCGGGACAGCCGCACCGCCGAGCTGCTGGACATGCTGGCCCACCGCAACATCAAGCGCATCCTGGTGGTCAATGCCGCCCAGCAGGGCGAAACCATCGAGGACGTGGTCCAGGCCTGGCGCGGCAGCGAAGCCCAGGGCGTGATCCTCTCCAAGATTGATGAGGCAGTGAAGCTGGCGCCGGCCCTGGATACGGTGATCCGTCACAAGCTGCGGGTGCTGGGCGTGGCCAACGGCCAGCGCGTGCCGGAAGATTGGCATCGCCTGTCCTCGCAGGCCCTGGTGCAGCGGGCGCTGCGCAGCCAGGGCCCGTCGGCCTGGCGCATGGATGCCTCGGACGTCAACCTGATCTTCGCCTCCGGCTCGGTGCCGGGCGCGTCGGCCGGGGCGATGCCGGCAATGGGAATGAATTGATTGTCCAGTGGCGCTTGTCGCCCAGGGGCGGGACACCGCCGTTGGCACAAGTGCTCAAACGCCCTTCGGGTGCCTGGGGAATGGACTTGAAAAGCAGGGTGATTTGCCCGTTCAATCGAGTCTGGGGATCCGGCACTCAACGCGACACTTCCGGCAACGGACCAGCAGAAATACAGAGCAGCCCATGCGCGACCCGATGAGCCTCAGCAATGCGCCCAAGGACCAGGCCGATGGCCTGCGCCGACTGTTTGCCACCGCCCGCGTTCGCGTGGTGCCGGTGGTGAGCAACCCGCATGTGGTGGGCAGCGGCGCGCTGCTGGAAGGCCTGTGCGCCGCCTTCGGCGAACTCGGTCTGCACACCCTGGTGGTCGATGCCGGCGAGCAAGCCGCGGCCGCCTCCGAACTGGCCGCGGTCGATCTGGCCGCCTGCGTGGAGCCGCTGTCGGCCCGCGTCTCCTTCCTCGCTGCGCGCGGCCTGCCGATGCGCTATGTCAATGCCAACGGCTCGGCCGCCCAGTTCCTGGAAGCGGTGACCGACGCCGCCCCGTTTGCCGATGTCGTGCTGCTGCACGCCAGCGCGGCGGAACTCTCGCGGGTGCTGGTCTCCCGCGAAGTGCGCCCGGTGCTGCTGGCCGACACCGATGTGCAAAGCGTTACCCATGCCTACGCCGGCATGAAGTGGCTGACCCAGCGCGCCGGCCTCATGGTCTACAGCCTGCTGCTGGCCTGCTCGCCGCAACTGCGCCTGGCCGAGCGCATCGCCCAGCAGCTCTCCAGCTGCGGCGACGGTTTCCTGGGCGCGGTGCTGCGGGAATGGAGCTGCCTGGATCCCAAGCAGCCGGTGTCCGCGCCGCTGAGCCCTGAACTGCGCCACATGGCGCGCGAACTGCTGCTGGCCTCGGTGCCGGGTGCTGCGCTGGACAGCGCCGCCGAAGCCATGCCGCTGCGTCCGCGTCCGATGTGGCAACCGCCTGCCACGCGTGCGCAGGTGTCGTCTCACTGAGCGTCCGGGTCTTGGAGACAAGCATGTATACCGCCAAGGGCCAACTCGACAACAACACGCTGATCCGCCAGTACAGCCCGCTGGTGCGCCGCCTGGCGCATCAGATGATCGCCAAGCTGCCGGCCAATGTGGAACTGGATGACCTGATCCAGGTCGGCCTGATCGGCCTGACCGATGCGCTCTCGCGGTTCGACACCGCGCAGGGCGTGCAGTTCGAGACCTTCGCCACCCAGCGCATCCGCGGCGCGATGCTCGACGAACTGCGCGGCTCCGACTGGATGAGCCGCGGCAGCCGGCGCCAGCAGCGCTCGATCGAATCGGCCGTGCACAAGCTGGAGCAAAAGCTCGGCCGTGCGCCGCAGGAATCCGAGATCGCGCAGGAAATGGGCATCAGCCTGGCCGACTACCAGGAGATGCTCTCGAAGGTGCGCGGCACCCAGCTGGTCTACCTGGAAGACATCTCCGGCGACGACGACAGCGACGACTACCTGGACCGGCATGTCGGCGACGACACCGCCGACCCGATGAGCATGCTGCGCGACCACCGCATGCGCGAGGCGCTGGTGGAGGCCATCAAGAACCTGCCCGAGCGCGAGGGCTATGTCATGTCGATGTATTACGAGCACGACATGAACCTCAAGGAAATCGCGGCGGTGTTGAAGGTGACCGAATCCCGGGTCTGCCAGTTGCACAGTCAGGCGATTGCCCGCTTGCGCGTGAAGCTGCGCGACTGGTAAAAGAGACCGCTGGGGGCCCGCCAGAGGGAGGCGACCCCCAGGCCTGGAAGTTGCCCGAGCAACACCAGGCCCACCAGCTTCTGGAAAGGCCGCTCATCCTGGGCGGCTCGGAAGCCACAAGGAGCGGCGATGTGGGAGACATGGCGCCGGCGCGGCCCGAAAGACGGCAACGCGCCTGACGCAACGAGGGCTGCACTGGATGCAGCCCCAGGCGGAATCAACGATGCAGCAGCCACCACCCGTGTGGTGCGGGAGCTGTCCGGCGGCGTGTCCCGGCTGGGCCGCGACGCGGCCGAAGTGCGCGGCCTTCTCGAAGATACGCAGAAGGTCGTGTTGTCCCAGGCCCAGGCCATGCAGGCGCTGGGCAGCGAGCTGGACCAGGTCCGGCATGCCCAGGACGCCATCAATCAATCCACCTCCCAGACCCGCGAAGCCGTGGGCCGCGCCCGTGTGGCGCTGGCCGGCGTCGGGGACGAGGTCGGCGGCATCATGACCACGCTGCGGCAGGTGGCGGATGCGGCCTCGGACATCACCCGCATTGCCCTGCAGACCCGGCTGGTCGCATTCAACGCCTCTGTTGAAGCCAAGCGGGCCGGTGAGGCGGGCCGCGGCTTCGGTGTCGTGGCCGATGCGGTCAAGGACCTGGCCGCGCAGGTGGAGGCGTCCTCCAAGGCCATCATGGGCACGGTGGGCACGCTGGACACCCGCATCGAAGCCTTCAGCCGTGAACTGCATGCGCAGGGCGGCCCGGATGGGGTGGGGCAGAGCACCATCCACCGCGCCTTTGCCGATGTCGAGACCGATGTGGACCTGATCTCCCGGTCCGCCCAACAGAGCCAGCTCACCACCCAGCAACTGGCGGAGCGTTCCGGCGAACTGGGGCTGGAGATCCAGCAGGCGATGAAGAAGCTGGAGTCCGCCTTCGCCTGCAGCGACCGCTTCCTGCGCCTGTCCGAGCAGATGATCGAGCAGATCGCCTCCAGCGGCGTGCCGGTGGATGACTCGCCCTACATCGAGGCCGCGCAGCGCGCCGCGTCAGAGATCACCGCGCTGCTGGAAGAGGCCCTGGCCGCGCGGCGCATCGATGCCGCCGCCCTGTTCGACGAACAGTATCAGCCGCTGCCCGGCACCGATCCGCAGCAGTTCCGCACCCGCTTCACCGAACTGGCCGACCAGCTGTTCCCCGCGGTGCAGGAGCGCATGCTGACCTTCTCCGACAAGGTGGTGTTCTGCATCGCAGTGGACCGCAACGGTTATGTGCCCACCCACAACAAGCGCTACTGCCACCCGCAGCGGGCCGGCGAGACGGCGTGGAACACGGCTAACAGCCGATACCGCCGCATCTTCAACGACCGCACCGGCCTGGCCTCCGCCCGCAACCAGCGGCCCTTCCTGCTCCAGACCTATCGCCGCGACATGGGCGGCGGCCAGTTCGTCCTGCTCAAGGAGGCGTCCGCGCCCATTACCGTGGCCGGACGTCACTGGGGAGGCCTGCGGCTGGCGTTCGGTTTTTGACGCCGGTGTCTGATGCCGGGTATTGAGGGATGACGGACGCTGATCACCGGCTACGAGCCTTGCAACGGATGAAGGGCGCGGCGCTGGGCGGCCTGGTGCTGGCGCTGGCGGGGCTGGGCCTGAGCATCGGCATGGGCGGGCAGGGCGGCTGGGCGTGGTTCCAGGCCTTTTGCGAGGCCGCCACGGTCGGCGCCCTGGCCGACTGGTTTGCGGTGACCGCGCTGTTTCGCCATCCGCTGGGTCTGCCCATTCCCCACACCGCGCTGATTCCGCAAGGCAAGCATCGCATCGCCGACAGCCTGGCGGCTTTCGTGCGCGACAACTTCCTGCATCCCGAGGTGCTCATGGCCAAGCTGGAGCGCTTCGATCCGGCGCGGCAGCTCAGCCAATGGCTTGCATCGCCAGCGCATCAGGCTCAGGTGGCCAGCTCGGCGCGCAGCATGGCGCTGGAGGCGCTGTCCCTGCTGAACGAGGACACGGTGCGCCGCGCGCTCGGTGAGTTTCTGCTCAAGCGCGCACTCTCATGGAATGCCACCACCACGGCGGCCGGTGTGCTGGATGTGCTGACCGATGCCGGTCGGCATCAGCAGGTGCTGGACGGCGCGCTGGAGAAGCTGCGCGACTACCTGGCCACGCCGGAGGTACGTTCGCTGGTCGCGGCGCGGCTGGTCAAGTTCTCGCGGGCGCAGTGGCCCAAGGTGACGTCGGTGGTGGATGCCCTCTCCAGCGTCGACAAGATGGCCGACAGCCTGTCGGACAAGCTGGCGCTGCAACTGGTGGAGGAAGTGCAGGAGGCCCTCTCCCAACCCGATCACAAGGTGCGGCGCGAATTCGATGTCTGGATCCACGACTTCATCCAGCGCCTGCGCGAGGACGAGGCCTTTGCGCTGGAGATCAATGCGCTGAAGGACCGGATCGTCCAGAGTGCCGATGTCCGCGCGTATCTGGACGGTTTGTGGGTGGAACTGCGGGCCGCCATCGAGGCCGACATCCGTCGCGACGACTCCGCGCTGCTGCGTCACCTGGTGCAATCCCTGCAGGCGCTGTCTCAGCGCATGGCCCATGACGAGGGGCTGTCCCAGGCCATCAACGATCACCTGCTGTCGATGGCCGAGCATCTGGTGTCGCGACTGCGCGGCGGCGTGACGGAGCACATTGCCTCGACCGTCAAGTCCTGGGACGACCGCAGCCTGGCGCGTCAGATCGAGTTGAGCGTGGGCCGCGACCTGCAGTTCATCCGCCTCAACGGCACGCTGGTGGGCGGGGCCATCGGCCTGCTGCTGCATGCCGTCAAGACCTGGCTGCAGGGCTGAGCGAGGCGGCCCTGGCCGCCCTCGCACGAAGGGCCCGGCTTACTTCGCGGGAGCCACGCCCAGCAGACCGTCGCGGGTGCTGCCGCGCACCTTCGGGCCGATCCACACCTTCATCATCATCGGGAAGAAGCTCTCGCCTTCGATGGGATCACCCATCTTCTGGCCGTTCACCGCGAAGCTGGTGGTGCGCTTGGCCGGGTCGTAGTCGATGGTCACCAGCTCGCCCTTGAGCAGCTTGGAACGGCTGCCGAACACAATGCCCAGCTGCGAAGTCTGGATGATGTTCTTGGCGAATTCTTCCTGCGCGTTCTGACGGATGCGGTCCAGCATCGCGTTGGACAGGTCGCGTGCGGACACGTCGCGCAGCATGTAGAACTGGATGCGCTTCACGCCCTTCTCGGCCACGGCACCTTCCATCGTGGTCTGCTTCTTGGGCAGATAAAAACCGACAGCAGTGGAGCGAGTCGAAAGAATGCTGGACGTGGCAGCGCCGTTGAGCACGAGGTTCTGTCCGTAGACCGCTTCCGTGTCCTGGAACTTGTAGCCCTCCACATCGACTTCGGCCCAGGCCGTGGTGGTGGCTGCGGCCAGGCCCATCGCCAGGCTCAGAATGCGGATGGAAAGACGGTTCATGGAGCTGCTCCTCGTGGTTCGATCATGTCGTGTTCTTGTGATGCGACGCAGGCTGTGACTTCACCCTAACCTGCGTGCACCGCTGTTTGCGCCGATGGCATCGAAGCCGTCGGCGATTCAGCGCCGCGAATTACAGCGGAAGCACCGCCTCCCGGACAGCCCCGCAGTGTGGGGGTCCGCCTCTAATTGACACGCCTTGTGACGTTTGGCACGCCGCCTTTGGCCGCGTGTCGGCATGATTCGCATCGTCGCAAAAGCCGTGCACATCGGCCTTTCCGCGCATCAGGGGTTGTGGCCACAAGGACCGCGGGCGGTCCGGCGCAACACCCACCAACAGACTGAGACAACAACTTCATCGAGGGTTCTATGACGATGCTTCATTGCCGCGCCTTGGCGGCTGCTGCGCTGTGCCTGACGGCCGGCGCCACCTGGGCCACTGAGAACAGCCAGGTCCGTGGCCTGCTGGGGGCACCGTCCTACGAACTGGCCACGCCCCAGTTTCCCGGCGTGTACGGCCAGATCTGGGCGCAGCACTATGAAGCGACCAAGCTGCGCGATGCCAATGGCAACACGCCCACCACCAGCACCACCATTCCCGGTGTCGGCACGCTGCCGCTGACGGTGCAGGGCAGTGTGCGCGCCGATGTGCTGGTGCCGCGCGTGACCTTCGTTACCGACCAGATCGTGTGGGACGGCCGCCTGGGCTTTTCCGCGGCGCTGCCGATGGTGCACCAGACCACCCATGTGAACCTGAGCACCACGCTGCCGGCCGCCACGCCGCAGCAGGTGGTGGCTGCGGTGAACGGCGCCCTGGCCACGGCCAGCGCGCAGCGCTCGGGCAGCCATTCGGGTCTGGCGGACCCTGAACTGGCCGCCTACATCGACTGGGCCCAGGATGAGTCGCGCATCGTGGCCGGTGTGGCGATGAATCCGCCGCTGGGGGACTACGACAAGAACCGCGTGGTCAATACCGGCGCCGGCAAGTACTGGACCTTCAAGCCGCTGCTGGTGGCCACGCGCGCCTGGGAGAACGGTTTCTCCGTCGGCCTGCGCGCCACCTACTCGTTCAACACTCGCAATGACGACACCGGCGTGAAGTCGGGCCAGTACCTGCATGCGGACTGGAGCGGCATGTACCGCGTGACCGACCAGTGGCAACTGGGTCTGCAGGGCTATGTGGTCAAGCAGTTCACCGCCGACACCGGTGCTGGCACGCTGCCCAACAAGGTGCAGGCCCTGTCGGCCGGCCCGGTCATCGCCTATGTGGCCGAGAGCGGCAACTGGGGCGTGGACCTGAAGACCATGCAGGAATTCGCGGTCCGCAACCGTCCCCAGGGCACGGTCACCTGGCTGCGCCTCAACGTCCGTCTCGACTGAAGGTCCAGTTGACGCCGAACGCCCACCACGGGCGTGTCTGCGGGCCCAGATGAGCCGCTCGGCTCAGGTCCAGCGACAGGCGTTCATCCACCAGATAGCGAACCCCGCCCCGCCAGTGGCGGGCCCCATGGTCGTCAAAGCGTTCCGCCACGAACGACCAGTGGGGCGACGGGGTCCATTCCGCCGCCAAGCCACGTCGTGACGACGAGCCCACGCCCGGCTGCTGGTCCAGCCCCAGGTTGCCATGCACCGCCAGCGCGGGCGTGGCTTGCCATGTCACCGGTACCAAGAGCTGGCTGCTGGTGTAGCGGCCCTCACGACCGGTCCAGTTCGCGCCCACCGACGCGCCCACGCTCCAGCTTGGGTTGAGCGGCATGGCCCATTTGGCCTGGGGACCAACGAGGGTCAAAGCAGCTTCTCCGGGCGCACGCACGCGGTCCAGATTCAATCCCCATTCCAGCGCACCCAGCCGGCAGCCGGGGCCTGCATGCGTGAGCGTGCCGCTGTCGTGGACGTTGCGTTCCTGCCAGAGCTCGAGCTGGCATTGGCCGGGGTCCATGATGCTGGCGTCGTCCACCGCATGGTGGCCCCCGGCCGCTTGGGCCGAGGCTGCGATCAGGCCGGCGAGGCCCGCCAGGCCTGCCTTGATCATCAGCGCCCATGGGGCCGCCAGCGGGGCTTCTTGAAGGATGCGAGGACACAGCATCGGAACGTCTGGCCTGGGGACAGGCCGCACTGCAAAAGTGCGCGGATGGTAAAGGCACGCCCCTTGCCACGGAAGCGGTCAAGTCTTCAGGAGTTCACACCATGTCTGTTTCCAGCACGACCACCCCCGTCAACGACGCTGAACGTCGGCACAAGTTGTGGGATCTCATCAAGGACACGCGCTTTGCGATGTTCACCACCCGCCATGCCAACGGCCATCTGCATTCGCGTCCCATGACGCTGCAGAACCGGTCGGTGGACGAGGACGACACCCTGTGGTTCTTCATGTCCCGGTCCGGCGATCCGGTGGCGGACATTCAGGGCGACTCGATCGTGAACGTCAGCTTCGCCAATACGGACAGCGACTCTTACGTCAGCGTCTCCGGCCGCGCGGCGCTGGTGGAAGACCGCGCTCGCCGCGAGCAGCTGTGGAACAAGGCCGCCCAGGCCTGGTTCCCGCAAGGCGTGGACGATCCGGACGTGGCGCTGGTGCAGGTCAAAATCACTCACGCCAGTTACTGGGACGTCAAGGCCAGCAAGCTGATGCAGCTGTACGCGATGGCCAAGAGCGTCGTCACCGGCGAGCCGCCGAAAAAACTGGGCGAGACCGGCGATGTGCGCATGAACGCCGGCTGAAGCAACAGGAACAAGGGTTTATTCATGGCGGGTCCTCCTCTTTTTGTCGTGTTCAATCTGGCCTCCGGTCGTGGCGACCGTGAGGAGGTCCGCCGTGAGATCGAATCCGCCTGTGCCGCGCAGGGCCGACAGGCCGAACTGCTGACGGTCGATGCCCCCGATCGGCTGATGGAGACGGCGCACGAGGCCGTGCGCCGGGCCCAGAAGGCCGGCGGCATCGTCGTGGCCGCGGGCGGGGACGGCACCCTCAGCGCCGTCGCCCAGGCCACGCTGGGCAGCGGTTGCGCCTACGGTGTGCTGCCGCGCGGCACCTTCAACTATTTCAGCCGCACCCACGGCATTTCGGCGGATATCCGCGAGGCCATGAAGACCTTGCTGGAGGAGACGCCGCAACCGGTGCAGGTGGGGCTGGTCAACGGACGGGCCTTTCTCGTCAATGCCAGCGTCGGGCTGTATCCGCAACTGCTGGAAGACCGGGAAAGCTGGAAGCAGCAATTTGGCCGCAGCCGCCTGGTGGCGCTGGGTGCGGGCATTGCGACGCTGCTCAAGGGGCACCGGTCGCTGCGTCTGCACTTCGATGCGCCGGACGCGCCGCAAGCGCCGCGGGACCTCCGCACGCCCACCTTGTTTGTGGGCAACAACGCGCTGCAGATGGAGCAGGTGGGGCTGCCGGAATCGCGCGCCATTGACCGCGGCGAACTGGCGGGCGTGGCCTTGCGGCCAGTGGGCCGCTGGGCCTTGCTGGGGCTGCTGCTGCAAGGCGCGCTGGGCCGGCTGGGCGAGGCGGATGAGCTGGTGGATTTCTCCTTCAAGCACATGACGGTGCGGGCGCGACGATTCGGCACGCGCCGGGTGAAGGTGGCCACCGATGGCGAGATTGTCTGGATGCAGCTGCCGCTGACCTTCGAGGTGGCGCCCGAGCCGCTGATGCTGGTGCGTCCGCGCGGATTGGCGCCGGAGCGGGCCGCGCAGCAACAGGGGGCACAGGAGGCGTCGCAGCAAGGCCTCGATGCGCCCCGCGGCTTACCGCCCCAGAATCCTCAGGGTTCGACCTTGACTTCGCCCTCAGCGCATTCAGCGCCTTCATCGGCGTCTTCGCTTGCATCGCCTCAGCCAGCCACGGAAGGACCGCCTCCGTGACCTTGCTGCTGCAGGTCAGTGACCCGCATTTTGGGACCGAACGGCCTGCCGTGGTGGCCGCGCTGGAAGCGCTCTGGCGCGAGCGTGCGCCCGACCTGCTGCTGCTGACCGGGGACATCACCCAGCGCGCCCGCGTGCCGGAATTTCGTGCAGCGCGGGCATTCATCGACCGCCTCGCGCCGCGTGCGTTGCTGGCCATTCCCGGCAACCACGACATTCCCCTGTTTGACGTTTGGAGTCGTCTGCTGCATCCCTACCGGCGATTCCAGCGTCATTTCCAACCCGCGCTGGATGGGGAGTTCCTCACGGCAGACGTGCAGGTGGTCGCGGTGAACACGACGCGCTGGTATCGGCACACGGATGGAGAACTGTCCGTCCAGCAGATCGAGCGTGTGGTGCAGCGCCTGCGGGCCGCTGAACATGCGCGCTGCCGCGTGGTGGCCGTGCATCAGCCAGTGGCGGTCACGCGCGAGAGTGACATCAGCAACCTGCTGCACGGCCATGAAGCCGCGGTCCACGCATTCGCGGAGGCGGGCGCCGACCTGATCGTGGGCGGGCACATCCATCTGCCTTTTGTCGTGCCGCTGCGCGAGCGCTGGCCGACCCTGGCGCGTCCGATGTGGGCGGTGCAGGCCGGCACCGCATTGAGCACCCGGGTGCGAGGGGGCGTGCCCAATTCGGTCAACCTCATCGAGCTGGGCGCGCAGTGGTCGGTCGAGCGTTGGGACTTCGACGATGCGTCCGGACGCTTCGTGCAGGCGGGCACCACGATGCTGCGATGACGGCTGCGCGGATTGCCGGACCGGCTCAGTCGAGCACGGCGTGCCATTCGATGATCTGCTTGCGGTAGTCCTCGCGGTGACGGTCCACGTAGTCCGCAAAATGGCGACGCAGCGAGAGCGCCGCCGGGCCCAGCGTCTCGCGGTCTTCCTCGGCACAGCCGCAGGCTTTGAGCAAGGTCAGGCGCTCTTTGGGCTGCATGGCGGCCAGCACGGCGGTGTAGAAGCAGTCGCCATCAAGCGGAACGTCCAGCATTCGGCCATCGGCCAGGGGGCGATAGTGTTGATTGGCCATGCCGAGCGCCAATCGGATGGGCTCCATGCCCGTACCCTTGGGCCCGGCGGTGGAACGCAGATCACCGTTGACGGCGTCGTGGATGAACAGCGCGCGGCCCTTGGGCCATCCCGGACAGTCAGCCAGCAGGCGAGGGGCCAGTTCCGCGCTGAATTGGGACCAGACACCGGGCGTTCGAATGTCGTCCAGGAGAGGGCGCATGGCGGCGTCGTAGTCCCTGGAGAACGCGGTGTCGATGTCGGTGAGCAGAAGCCCCGGGTCTTCCATCACGGTGTCCGTGCTCAGCGAATCCAGCCACAGGGGTTGAAGGAGCGAAGATCTGAGCTGGTTGAAGCGAAGCTGGGAAGGGACAGGGGAAGGGTAAGCGGAAGGGGAAGGTTGTACCGGTTTGGGCGCCTCCGTGCGCGCTGTCTTTTCCAGCAACTGCAGGCACCCCATCGGATCTCCCTTGTCCAGGGTCACGACCGGAATCTTCCGGGGCTCGCGCGGTTTCAGAGGATAGAGGTTGAACTTGGCAGACTTCAGAGTTGCCTCCACATCCTTCAAAATCGCATCCAGCACGTCTTGCTCCTGCGCCGTCATCACCTGTCGCACGTCCTGCACGCCCACGAGGAATTTCAGGTGCATGCCTTTCGATCTGGAACTTTGCGTGATCTCGATGCAGTGCTGAGTCGCGACACCCTTCAGCAGTTCAGACCGGATGTTGGCCGAGGTGTCGGGGTGGCGCTTGTTCCAGTCCCGCAGTTGGCGGGCCGTGCTCAGTGCCGCGACTTCATAGGCCCCGCGCAAGCGATAACCGGCGTCTGGCTCGGTCAGCAGGGCCCGCACGCCATCTTCCTTCCCCAGGTCTTCAAATCTGAACCATACCGTGTGAGCACAGGTCTTGGCGGCTGCGTTCGTACGCACGAGCCCGGCGCCCTGTGTGGCGCTGTTGCCCAGTAGCGGCCTCAATTGCCATTCCTTGGCCACCTTCGTGTTGAAACGCCGCAGCGCGTCAGACAAACCCTGCCCCTTGGCGGCGGCATCCTGCAGCTCCGCCTCCAGCGTGGACATCGCATGCCGGGCAGCCTCGGCGTGCCGCTTGTCTTTCACATCGGCGGGCGCGGCGTCCAGCAGCAGTCCCCCGTTCACGCTGGTGAGGGTGATCAGCGGCGGTGGCAGCACGGGGCTCCAGCTGAAGTCCTTCGACAGCGTCCGCGGCGTGCTGCTGGCCACCAGCGTCCCCGCGGGCGGATGGGACGGCGTCAGGCCGATGTTCAGCCTGAAGGCGGGGGCCAGCGTGAGCGCGGACTCCACGGGCACGCACTTGGACAGCGTGGACGTCTGGGTTGAACTCGGTCCTTCGCCCAGCACCCGATCCCAGACGGACAGGAAGGCATTGAGGGCCAACTGCGCGCCAACAGGCATCTGTTGGATGACTTCGGGCTGCCGAAGCAACCGGTCCATCTGCGGGGCCAGGACCTGCGCGGCCTCCCAGAGCAGGCGGATGGGAGGCACCTCGAAGGTCGGGGTCCGGGCAATCTCCTCCGCCAGCGTCATCATCCGATGGGGCACCTGCAGCCGCTCCGTTGGCGAGCCGCTCTCGTAGGCCCAGGCGGAACTGATGCCGTACAGGAAGGGGATGAGGCTCCGGGTGGCTGCATCCGGCGATGTCGAGGTTTGCAGGTAGGCCTTGCACACGTCCTTGATGTCCTGCGGCGTGAGGACGGGAGGGGGAGGGGGCGGACGGTGGGGCGGGGTGCTCTTGGCGACCACCATGCCCGCACGCGCGTCCTGCGCGACGGGGCGGTCCAGTGGCGGGCGGCGAGGGAGCGGGGGCGGCGGCGGGTCCGAGGCCGGGCGGTGAGGTCGAGGGTGGCTCAGCAGTTCCACAGCGGGACGCGCGGGCAAAGGGCGGGACCGTGAGGGCGGCAGGGAGGAAAAGGCGGACGGTTCGCTCGCGGATTCACTCGTCGATTCGCTCGCCGCCGGAAGAGATGCCGGTGACTGGGCGGCTGAAGACATATCCGACGTGGACACGTCCTGGTTGAGGTCTTTCAACGCAGACGTCGCAGGGAAGGAGCTGATCATGCAAGGCACTCCGGCCGATGGAAACGACCTTGAGTGCCGGGTCGCCGCTGGGCGTTCGCAGGTCTGTGATCAAGACCGTCACGGGGCTGCGGACAGATCGATGATGAGGCGTCGATAGTCCGCACGATGCATGAAGAGCGAGTTCGCAACGTGTTGTCGAAGGGCGGTTATGGCAAGGGACACGTAGGCCATCTGCTGTTGATCCATTCCGCAGGCCATCAGCAGGGTCTGGCGCTCTGCGTCGGACAAGCTGCACAGGACGGCGGCGTAGAAACTGTCACCGTCCGGACTCACCTCGACCCGTTGGCCGTCCCTCCAGCCGATATACCGTCCGGTCTGCGGCGACTGCAGAATTCGCACCGGTTCGATCGTGGCGCTCCCACCTGCGTGCCCATCGGTCCACTGCGGGCCCGCCAGGGTGTCCGCCTGCACCACCTCCAAGGGCCGCCCGATGGGCCAGCCCGTGCAGCCCTGCAGCAGCAGCGGCGGCAGTTTCGCGGTCAGCAAATGCCAGTGCCCGGATTGGCGAATGTCAGCGGCCAAGGTGCCGACCAGAACATCGAACATCGCATCGTCCTGCCCGCCCACCCGGTGGGGGCTGGTGGGTTCCGATTTGGTCTCTGATGAGGCAGTCGCCGCTGGTGCCCGTTTCTGTTTTGACGATGCGGCCTCGGCGAGCGGGGTGACCACCAGCATGCAGTTCATCGGATGCCCCGTGTGCTGCAGGACATAGGTGACCGGAAGTGCGGGCCGGGCGGTGGTGGCGGCTTCTGACGCAGCGCCGCTCGGCGCTTGCGGCCGGATCTGTTTCTGTAGCGCCTCGACCATGCGACGTTCCGGAAAAGTCAGCAGGTCCATGATGTCGTCGATCGAGAGACCGAACCGTATCCGCTTTTCGTGCTCGGGCAGGTCCGCCTGCTTGGCCTCGACCCGGAGCTGGACGGCGCAGCCGATGACGACCTCCTGACGGCAGATCTCGGCGGGGATGGGCATTCTGGCAGGATGGAGGTTGAGCGCATTGACATCCTGCCGCGCATGGTTGCGGCACTGCTTGAGGAAGAACTGGGTCGAGGGATCTGTGATCCGTTCATCCACGCGGCCCGGACTGGCCAGAAGGCGGTAGTCAAACCACAACATCCGTTCACGGCTGGCGCGGCTGCCCCGCTGCAGCGTCGCCGCCGTCATGCCGCCGGGTAGGTCGGCGCGCAGCGTCAGCTGCAGCGCTTTCGGGACCTTGCAGTTGTACCTGTGGACAGCCGTGGACAGATCCTCCTGCAGAGCCGCCGCCTCCTGGAACACGGTTCTAAAGTGTTCACGGGCTTCGTCATGACGCGGGGGGGCGCCGCGTCGGAAACCGACCTCGTCCGGCTCTCCTGAACAGGTGGCCAGGCGCAGCCCCCCTGGAACGCTGACGAGTGACAACAGCGCTGGGGGGCCGGGCAACTCCTTGACGGCTCTGACCTCGCCGTTCGTCGCCGTCGTGGCGGCCAGGTTCCGATATCCCTCGGGATGCTGCGCGCCCAGGGTGATCGGCAGCGTGTGGGCGGACGCTTCAATCAAATCCCTGTCCAGCGGGACGACCTTGTGCACCATCAATGGCGTGCCCGGAAGATGGTGCATGCTCATCAAGCGTATCCATTGGTCCCGGAATTGGTTCAAAGCAGTTTGGGTACCAAGCGGACGGGCTTCGCCGGAAGGGGGTCGGGTCAGCAATTGAATGAACGGGTGCCGCGTCTGCTCGGCCAGCATCCAGAACTCGTCGTCCGCCCGCAGGAAAACGCGCGGTGATTGGGCGATGGCTTCCATCAGCGACGCCGCGGTCCGGTCGTGGGCGGCGGAGAGGGTTGCGCCCCACGGAATGTCCTTGATCCGCTGAAGCAAAGGCACAAGATCGAGCGAGCCCTCCGACCACGCCACGGGCGCGCTGCTGTCGTCATGCGGCCGCATCCGGGTTGGCGGAGCGCTGGAAGACGGCGACGTCGCAGCGGGCGGGGAGGTGGACGGCGGCGCGGAAATGGGAGACAGAAGGGGGGGGACATCGAACGACCCCTGGGGTGCCACGAGGGTGGACGGACGGAGCGGCGAGAGTGAGGGCGCGATGGGGGACGCGATGGAAGACGCGATGGGGGGCGCGATGGGAGAAGCGATGGGAGAAGCGATGGGAGACGTGGCCGGCGAAGTAAGGAGAGACAGGTGTGGCAACTGAAGGGGAGAGCGACGGGGCTCCGACCCCCCATAGGCGCCCTCATAGGCGCTCCCATACGCGGTCTGATTGGGTTCTTGATACGCGCCCCCATGCGCTCCCTCGTGAGGGTTCTCGACAGGCTGAGCCGCAGTGGGTGCCATCGGCGCCATCCACTCGGACCACCAGTTCTCCATCCCTGGCGTCTGGTCGACTGCAACGGGGCTGATCATGTGCGCACTCCGGTTGTTTGGAAACCGGTCAGTGGCGCATCCGCTCAATTTGTTCGCGGCATGACGTTCGCTGCATCAGCGCCGCGGTCTCACGCCACACAAGCCCGGTTCTTCCCCGTGCGCTTGGCCTCATACAAGGCCTCGTCGGCGCGGTCCAGCGCATGCTCCAGGGTCTCGCCCTGGCGGTAGAGCGTCACGCCCGCCGAGAAGGTCACGAACACGTCGCGCCCTTCATGCATGAAGAGGCTGGCCGACAGCGAGCGCTGCAACCGCAGCAGCACCGCCTGCGCCTCTTCCAGCGGGGCTTCCGGCAGGATCAGCACGAATTCCTCGCCGCCCCAGCGCCCCACCTTGTCCCCGGGACGCAGCATGCTGGACACCCGCGCCGCCAGCGACTTCAGGGCCTCGTCACCGGCCGCATGGCCCAGGCTGTCGTTGAGCTTCTTGAAGTTGTCGATGTCCAGCAGCGCCAGGGCCAGCGGACGCGGCTCGCGCTCGAGCTTGGCCCGCTCGGTCTCGAAGGTGGCGATCAGGCCGCGCCGGTTGGCCACCTGCGTGAGCTGGTCGGTCTGCACCTCGTTGGACAGCTTGCGCAGCTCATCCTCCAGGGCCTCCACCCGCTCCGCGAGCTGGCTGGCGCGGTCGTGTTCATCCCGCAGGCGGCCCTGGGTCTGCTGCACCAGCGACTGCACGCTGCGGCTTTCCTCGACCATCTCGCGCACCACGCCGGCCAGGCTCTCCAGCGTGTCGGCCTGCTCGATGACTTCGGCATAGCGGCCGACGCTGTCGCTGAAGCGGTCGGTGTGCTGGCCCAGTTCGCCGAGCTCCTGCAGCATGCGGTTGATCAGGCCCTTGAGGGCATCCCGTGCGCGGCTGCGTTCTTCCCGCAGGCTCGCCTGGCGGCTGCGGGTGTTGACCAGCAACTCGTTGACCGAGCGGACACTGCGGGCCGTCAGCCCTTGCGCCAGGGTCTGGCCCATGGCTTCGCACTGGCCGCGGGCCCAGGAATCGTCCTCGGCCAGATCGGCCAGGCTTTCGGTGAGCGCGCCGCAGAGCTTGCCCAGCTCCACGAAGGCATGATCGCGGTGGTCCAGCCAGCGGCGCACCCGCAGGCACAAGGCTTCCATGGCTTCGGCGCGTTCAGGTGTGGCGCCGCCCTGCCGGATCTCGGCCAGCGCGGCATCGAGTTCCGCCACCAGGTCGACCGCGCGTGGATCCTCGCCGCGCAGTGCATGCTGCACCGTGCCGGTCAGGCTGGTGCCGATGTCGGGCCAGCGGGCCTCGCCGGGGCCCTGGGCGCCCAGCAGGCTGGACAGCTCGCCGTAGCGGGCCGCGTCGGAGTCCGCCGCCGCCACTTCGTCTTCGGTGAAGAACTGGCTGGGCGTGCCGCCGTTGCGATCGTCGTCGTCCTCCAGGCCGTCATCCAGCGGCGCCGGCTGGGTCTCCACCCGCGCGTCGCTGGTGTCGCTGTCCCAGCTGCCCACCAGCTGGCGCAGGCGCTGCATCAGCCGCTGCGGGTCGGTGCGGTTGCTGGCCAGCACGCGCAGCACGCCGTCCTTCTTTCGAGCCAGGGTCCATTGCCGTCCACCGCGCTCCAGCCCCTTCATCAGACGCTCGATCAACTGCGCCATCTGCTCGGCCTGCGCGCCGGCACCATGGGTCTGCTGCAGGGCCTCCAGGGCCCGTTGCAGTTCATCCCAGCGGCCTTCCTTGAGCTGCGTGGCCAGGCCGGTGCGCACCTGCAGGTCGGGCACCGCCAGGCTCAGCAGACGGCTGATGGGGGCCTGGGCCCGGTCGGGCAGGGCGCCGTTGTCTCGGGCAGGTTCACCCGCCTCCTGGGCATAGGCCCGTGCGTAGTTCTCCGGCGTGGGTTCCAGCTTGTCCAGCGCCAGTCGGCGCAGGGCCGCCTTGGCAATCAGTGCGGGGGGCTGCTGCGGCATCGGTAAAACTTGAAATCAGCGTTGGGACAGTTCTTCACCCGCATCGGCCGAGGGAAGGATCCAGGGAGCCTTGCGGGGCAGCACAGTCTGCGCCAGCCAACGCTCCAGCTCGTCCGGGGGCAGCGGCTTGCTGAACAGGAAGCCCTGCATCAGGCTGCAATCCAGCCGCCGCAGCACTTCCATCTGGCGCAGAGTCTCCACGCCTTCGGCAATCACCTGCAAGCCCAGCGAACGGGCCAATGCAATGATCGCAGTAACCACGGCAGAACTCTGCGGCGTAATGCCCAGATCCCTCACAAAACTACGGTCAATCTTCACTTCCGAGATCGGCAGCGTGGTGAGGTAGGCCAGCGAGGAATAACCGGTGCCGAAGTCGTCAATGGAGATCTCCACGCCGACTTCATTGAGACGATGCAGTGACGGAATGACGCTCTGCAGGTCCTTCATCAAGCCGGTTTCGGTGATCTCCAGCTGAATGGCCCGGTGGGGCACGCCCCAGGCGCTGACGAACTGGTGGATGTGCTCCACCAGGTCGGAACGCTCGAACAGCCGGTTGGGCAGGTTCACCGCGATCGATTCGGAGAAGCCGAAATTGAGCTGCCATACCTTGGCCTGCCGCGCGGCCTCGCGCAGCGCCCATTCGGACAGGGGCACGATCAGGCCGGTCTCCTCCGCCAGCGGAATGAATTCACCGGGCGGGACCAGGGTGTTGCCGCGGCGCCAGCGCATCAGCGCTTCGGCGCCCACCATGCGGGCCGTGCGCACGTCGATCTTGGGCTGGTAGTGCAGCACCAGCTCGTCGCGCTCGATGGCCTTGTGCAGTGCCGATTCCAGTTCCAGCTTTTCGCGGCCCCGGCCGGCCAGCATCGGGGAATACAGCGCCGACGCATTGCGGCCCTGGTTCTTCACCGCATACATGGCCACGTCGGCATTGCGCAGCAGGTCGGCCATGGTCAGCCCGTCCCGCGGATACAGCGCAATGCCCACGCTGGCCGTCACGAAGCATTCCTGTCCGGCAATGAAGATGGGCTCGCGCAGGGCTTCCAGCACCCGCTCGGCCACGCGCTCGGCATCGCCTTCATCGCTGACTTCGGGCAGCAGGGCCACGAATTCGTCACCGCCCAGCCGGCCCACCGCTTCCAGCGTGCGGTGCGAGCGCGTGCCGACCGATTCCAGCATGCCTTCCATCACCTGATCGGAATGGCGGACGCAGGAGCGCAGCCGGCGGCCCACTTCCATCAGCAGCTCGTCGCCGGCCGCATGGCCCAGGGTGTCGTTGATGACCTTGAACCGGTCCAGGTCGATCAGCAGCAGGCCGACGTCGTGGCCCATGCGCCGTCCCGCCTCGATGGCCCTCTCGGCCCGCCACATCAGCTGACGGCGATTGGGCAGGCCGGTGAGGGCATCGAAATTGGCCAGTTGCCGTATGCGGTCCTCGGCCATGCGCCGGTCGGTCACATCCTGGATGACGCCGGTATAGCCGCAGGCATTGCCGTGTTCATTGAACTCCGGCTCGGCTTCGATGTGGATGACGCGTTGCCGGCCGTCCAGCAGGGTGAAGGGCAGGTCGGTGACCAGCACCGAGTTGTGGGCCACCACGTCCCGCAGCAGCCGCATGAACAGCAGCCGCTCCTCGCGCGGCACCATGCGCATGACGCCGATGAAGTCGAGCGGATCGGTCGGGCTGCGTCCAAAGACCCGCAGCGCCTCGTTGGCCAGCTTGAATCCCTGGCCAGTCTGCCATTCGAAGCTGCCCATGCGGGCCAGGTCCTGCGCACGCGCCAGCTTGGCCTTGCTGCGTTCCAGCTCGATGCGGGTGCGGGAGCTGCGCAGCAGATAACGCAGCCGGCCCGCCAGCAGGCGCCATTGCGTGGACTTGACGAAGAAGTCGGTGGCACCGGCCTGGTAGGCGCGATTGATGGACGCTTCGTCATCCAGCCCGGTGAGCATCAGGATGGGTGAGTTCTCGAAGCCGGGCATTGCACGCAAACGCTCGCAGGTCTGGAAACCATCCAGACCGGGCATCAGCGCGTCCAGCACGATCAGCTCGGGGGTCCATTGCGTCACCAGCTCCAGCGCTTGCTCGCCGCTGTGGATGCTGGTCACCTCGAAGCCGTGCTCGCGCAGCGCGGCTTCGATCAACATCAGGTTGACCGGGTCATCGTCCACCAGCAGGACGCGGGGACGTTCATTCAACAGGCTGTCCTTCACGTCGCCCCTTTCATTGCGTGGGCGACAGCAAGGGCTGCATGGCCTGGCGTGCAGCGTCGATTTCCATGAGCACGGCACTGGTGAGGGCCGGCAGCAGCGGCCCGTCGCCGGCCCGTGCGGCCGCCTCGATGTCCGCGCAGCGCTGCGACAGCGACAGCGCGCCCAGGCTGGCCGACGCCGACTTCAGCGTATGGGCCACATGCCGCACCGCCGCCAGGTCGGGATCCGGCGCCAGCCCCTGGCGCAGCACCTCCTCCTGCTGCTCCAGGGCCTTGAGAAAGGCGCCGACCACTCGCTCCAGCAGATGGTTGGTGCCACCCGGGTCCAGCTCGCGCAGACGGGCCAGGGCCTGCTCGTCCAGCACGGTGGGGGGGGGCATCGGGCGCGAAGGCATCGTCAGGATGGGGTCTGGTGACATCTTTTAATGATGGATCTGCAGTGATGATTTCACGCAAGGTCACGCTGCATTGTCTGTCAGCCTAAGGCCTCAGTCGTGCGAAAAAGCGGCAAATCTGGGGCCGCCACCAACCGAAATCGGGGTAAGCCCTTGGTTTTTGCCGTGTGACCGGCCTCCATCCGTTTGATGAGACGCCACGGCGACCTGACGATCCCCTGGCATGCCTGCCTACAATGGCTAGCATGACTAGGTTGGGGCAAGCCGTCGTTCGCCGTCGGCCGTGGAAGGGAGCAGCGCTGGCCTTGGGGCTGGCGGCTCTTGCCCTCGTCCTGTTGGTGGCGCTGAATCTGGAACAGGCGGGGCCCGGGCTGGTGCTGACCGCCCTGGTGGCCGGTGCCGTGCTGATGCTGTTCGTGGCGGCCGTGTCCTGGCACATGGCGGTCCGTCTGGCGCGGGCGCAATTCGGTGAATTGCTGCGGGAATCGCGTCAGCAATCGCAAGTGCTGACGCAATTGCTGCCGGACTGGCATTGGCAGACCGATGCGTCCCATCATCTGGTGCGCTGGCAGGCGCCGCAGGGCGCCCCGGCCTCCAACTGGGTGGGCGGCCCCTTGCATGGCGCCGTGACGCAGACCCTGTGGGAGCGCTTCGAGCCGGCGGACGAGGGCCTGGACCTGGCCGCTGGAATGACCGCCGGGCAATCATTCAATGGATGGCGGGTGCGGGATGCCCAGGGCCGCTGCTGGGAACTGCGCGGGCAGCCGGTGCTGGACGCGACCGGGCATTTCAATGGCTTTCTGGGCACGGCCCGACCGGAGCCGGAGAAAGAGGCCCAGGCGTCACTCCCCGTGCCAGTGGTCGCTACCGACTGGCTCCAGGCCCTGCCGGGCCCCGCCTGGCTGCTGAGCGATGTCGCGACCGGGACGGCGACCCGGCTGATGGATTTCAATGACGCAGCCTCCCAGATGATGGGCGGCACGGTCGAGGTCAAGGGGCAGCTGTGGCGCGCCTGCGAGGAGCGGTTGCCGGAGGAATTGCGGCAGGCCCTGGCCGATCCGGACCTGCAGTCCGGCAGTGCCTGCGGCGCCTGGTGGCTCTGCCTGACCCCGGTCCCGCAGGGGCAGGGCCAGTTGCTGAGCCTGTGGCCGCAAGGGGCTGCGGACACCGTCCCGGCGGCGCTGGCCATGCGCGCGGCGGAGCAGGCCCGGGCCGATCAGGCGTCCTTCAGCTACACCGTCTCCCATGACCTGCGGGCACCGCTGCGGGTGGTGGAGGGCTTCACCCGCATCCTGAAGGAAGACTATGGTCGGCTGCTGGACCGCGCCGGCAACGATCATCTGGACCGTGTGCTGAGCGCAGCGGGCCGCATGCACGCGATGATCGACGCGCTGCTGGCCTTGTCCCAGCTGTCCGCGCAGACCCTGCGCCAGGAGACGGTGGACCTGTCGCTGCTGGCGTCGATGGTGCTGGAGGAATTGCGTCGATCCGCGCCGGAGCGGCGGGTGGAGACCTTCGTGCAGCCGGGGCTGCGGGTGACGGGTGACCCGACCCTGCTGCGCATGGTGCTGGAGAACCTGCTGGGCAATGCCTGGAAATACAGCAGCCGTCAGGAGGAGGCGGCGATCCGCTTCGAGAGCATGTGGCGGGACGGCGAGCCGGTCTTTGTGGTGTCCGACAACGGCGCCGGCTTCGACATGCGTTTTGCCGACCGCCTGTTCGGCGTGTTCCAGCGGCTGCACAGTGCCAGCGAATTCCAGGGGACCGGGGTCGGTTTGGCCTCCGCCCGGCGCATCGTGCGCCGGCATGGCGGAGACATCTGGGCCGAGTCCGAAGTGGGCAAGGGCGCGCGCTTTTACTTCAGCCTGCCGCCGGCGTGATCCGTGCGGCTGCGGCGGGCCTGGCGCCGCGCCGGCCCGGCGCTGGAGGCAATGCCTGGGCGTGCGCCGCCCGCGTGTGCCGTCTTCAGGCGCCCAGCGCGAGCTGCTCGACTGCTTCGATGAGGCGCTGGGCCTGGTCCACCGGGCTGATCTTCTGTTCCGCCGCCATGCGCTGAAGGCGTGCCAGCGCCTGGGCGCGGGTCAACGAGTAGCGGTGCATCAGGATGCCCAGGGCCATCGCCTCCACCCGGTCCAGCGCTTCCTGGCTTTCGACCGGGGCCGCCGGGGCCGGCTCCGCGCTGCCGCGGGCGGGTCGGTTGGCGAAGGCGGCTTCCACCGCCGGCACGATCTGGTGGATGTCCAGCGGCTTGACGAGATACGCCAGCGCGCCCAGTTCCTTCACCTTGGCCACCGTGGCCTCGTCCGCAAAGGCGGAGAGGAACATGAAAGGGATTTGCAGATAGTCCCGCAGGTAGCCGGCGACATCAAAGCCGCTCATGCCTTCCATGCGGATGTCCAGCAAGGCCAGGTCAGGGCGCTGCTGGCGGGCGATGAGGATGGCGTCGTCGCCATTGTCGGCATCCAGCACGTCGTAGCCGGCCTGCGACAGGCCATGGGTGAGCGTGGCCAGCACCAGCCGGTCGTCGTCCACGACCAGGATGCGGCCTTTGTTGCCGTAGTTGTCGCCAGACAGGCCATCGCCTGCGCCGTGGGGACCGCGGGCGCCATAAGCCGCCCCCCGTCCAGCCGGATCCGGTCGATTCCCGAATGGGCGGTCGCCCAAGCCACTCACGCTGTTCACGCTGCTGTCCAAGCTTTCTTTGGCTGATCGAACATTGTCACCGAAATGCCGGAGACCGCCCCGCTCGTTTGCGAGCCGTCACAATCTCGCGCGGGCCCTTCACAAAGCGGCTACATCACGCGGTGGCGCTCTGCGGGAGCGGGGCCAGAGCGGGCGCGGCACGGGGCCAGAACAGGCCTTGAGCGGTGCGTTGCACCTACACCTGCGCCTGCGCCTGCGGGCGGGGTGATGCGTCGCACCCGCGCCCGGCACACCACCCATTCACGGGGTCAGGCGGTCTGGGGCAGCCAACTCACCCCAGGCGGCCACAGGCTCAATTCACACAGCACCTGCTCTCCTTCCTGCTGGAGCGTGAGCAGCGCGCTGCGCCGCGGCAGCAAGGCGCGTACCAGCCCCAGCCCGGATACCCCGCCACGGATCTGCTTGAGGTCGAAGCCTGCAGGCAATTGGCCTTCGTTGATGATGCGCAGCAGCACCTGCTCCGGATCAAACACCAGCTCGCACAACACCGGTGCGCTGCCGCCATGCTTGAGGGCATTGGTGAACAGTTCGTTGAGGGTGAGGGCGATCGGGATGGCCTCCACCTCCGGCAGGCCCCAGCGCTCGGACTCCTGCGCCACCGCGCCGCTGACCTCCACCCGGATCTCCCGACCGAACATCCGCTGCACCGAGCCCAGCACCGCCTCGATCACGCGGCGCAGTCGCAGCGGGCCGGACGCCCCGACCTGCAACCCGTACACCTGCGCAATCGCCTGCACCTGGCCCACCGCCTCGTTGATGACACCCGCCACCTCCGGCCGACGGGCAGCGATCTGCTGGAGCAGCCCGGCCACCCCCTGCAGGTTGTTCTTGATCCGGTGATGGACCTCCCGCACCAGCAGTTCCCGCTGCGCAATGGCCGCTTCCAGCCGCGCCGCTTCCTGGGCCCGCTGCTGGGTGACATCGGTGGCCACCAGCAGCAACTGCTCGGGTTCGACCTCGCCGCTGGCGTCATTCAGGCCGGACAGATGCAGCAGCCGCGTGTCCCACACCCGGGTATGGCCGCCGACCTGCAGCCGGTATTCCCGCTGCAGCACCTCGGAGCTTTCCAGGGCGAATTCCATGTCGGCCCGCACCGCTTCGGCCTGTTCGGTGCCGAACAGCGCCTCCAGGCTTGCGCCCACCAGTTCCTCTTCCTGCCGCCCGGCCAGGGCCGTGGCCGCTTGGTTGATCTGCCGGACCTGCAGCGTGCGCGCGTCATGCAGGCTGATGGCGATGGGTGCTGCTTCGATGATGCGCTGCAGGGAGGCCTGGGCCTGCTCGCTCTGCGCCTCCGCCTGGCGTCGGCGTTCGATGTCCAGCAGGGCATAGGTCAGCTGCCGCTCGCCATCCGGCCCGCTGCCGGTGACCACCGCATTGCCCACCACCCAGAATTCGCGGCCGTCGCGGGCCACCAGACGGCATTCGAAGGTTTCGGCCTGGCCCTCCGGCAGCTCGTCCAGATAGTGAGTCTGGCGGAAGGGATGGTCCGGGGCCTCGGTCGCCACGATGCTGATCGGCCGACCGGCGAAGGCCGCCAGGTCGCCGCCGAACATGCGCCGCGCCGATCGGTTCATCCATTCGATGCCATGGCGCCCGACCGTGACGATGCCCACCAGCACCGAGTCCAGCACCGCACGCTCCCGCTCGGTCTGCAGCAGCAGCGACTGCTGCGCCCGGTGGCGCTCGTCCACGCTCAGGTAGGTGGCGATGACACCCGCCTGCGGCTGCCCCGGCCGCACCGGCCGCTTGCTGACCTGCATCCACAGGATCGAGCCGTCCCGGCGACGCACGCGCCGCTCTCCCCGCCACAGACCGGCCTCGGCCAGGATGCGGGACTGGGAGCGGCGGTCGCGCTCGAATTCGGCGGGCGATTCAAACAGCTCCGCATGGGGCAGGCCGACCAGTTCGTCCTGCCGGTAGCCCAGCATCTGGCCCAGGGCCTCGTTGGCCCGCACCACGCGCTCGTCACGCAGGATGGCGATGCCGACGTCGGACAGGTCGAACATCAGCTCCCGGTCCTGCGCCAGGGCTTCCAGCTGGGCCTGCTGGGCCTTGAGCCGGGAGATGTCGCTGACCACGGCCACCAGCGCGTGCTCCTGCGGCGCCTCGGGCGGCACCACCCGCCGCAGCGAGAGGGCATGCCAGCGCGGCTCGGCGCTTCCGACGATGTCGTCGTCTCTGGCGTCTCCGGCGCCTCTGGCCGTGCCCGGCCACTCGAATTCAAACTCCAGTCCGGCTTCGTCCAGCGTCGGCAGCGCGGCCATCACCTGGGCATGCAGCGTCGGCAGCGCCTGGAAGAGGGATTCGAACGGCGTGCCCGGCTCGGGCTCGCCGCCCAGCCCCAACATCCGGCCCAGCGCGCCGTTGCTGCGCAGCAGACGATGCCGGCGGACATACGCCATGCCCAGGCCGGCGCCGTCCAGCATGGCGCCGAGCTCGCGCAGCAGCAGCTCGTAGCGGGCCTGGGCCTGCTGGTTGTCGGTGATGTCCAGCGTCAGCACCGAGGTCAGGCGTTGGCCGGACGACAGGGCGCCCGGTTCCACCCGGGTCAGCAGCCAGCGCAGGCCCAGCTCGGGATGGCGCACGGCGTAGCGCAGGGCCAGCGGCTGGCTTTGCTTGATGGCCTGCTGGAGCTTTTCGTAGTCCGCGCGGGAGTCGGCATCGACCATCTCGCGGTTGACGCCTTGCAGCGCGCTGGCCTTGGCGGAGGTTGCATCGGCGCGGCTGGCGGTTGAAGCTGTCGGGGCGGTCTGAGCGGTGGAGGCCGAACGGGCGGCGGAGCCGGCTGCGGGGCCGGTCCCAACGCCATTGCCGACGCCCATCCTGCCCGCCTCTGCGCTGACGGACGCCGCGGGCACCGCCGCCAGATCCTCCGGCGCCTCACCCGGCCTCAGCCAGCCCACATCGGGCTGGAAGGTGGCCAGCCCGACGCCGGCGGTGTCCATCAAGGCCTGCAATTGCAACTGGGCCAGCTCCAGCGCCTGGTCCCGGCTGCGGTCTTCCAGCATCAGCAGCAGGCGGGGCCGGTCCCAGGGGCCGCTCAGCCGGCGCGCACGCAGGCGCATCCAGCGGGGACGGCCTTGCGGCTCGGCCACCAGGGCTTCGCGGTGCACTTCGGTGCCAGCTTCCGGCACCGGCCCGCTGAGCAGGGCGCACCAGTCGGGCGGCAGGTCCTGAAGGCTGGCGGGCGGCTGCGGGCACAGGCGCCGCGCCAGCCGGGCAAAGGCGGCATTGCTTCGCAGCAGCAGGCCCTGGTCGTCCTGCATCAAGGCGGGCAGCGGGCACAGGTCCAGCCACTGCTCGATTTCGGTCTGCATGCGTTCGGCCCGCTCCCGCGCGGCCTGCTCGGTGCTGTGGTCCTGCAGCAGCGCCAGCGTCAGGTCACTGCCGTCCAGCGGATGCAGCGAGGCCTGCAGCAGGTGTTCACGCCGCTGGTCGTCCAGCAGGCGCAGTTCCTGGCTGCGGTTGGGGCTGTGCGTGCCGTGGGTGCCGTGCGTGCCGCTGAAACGGCGGCTGTGGAGCGTGACCGGCCCCAGCAGTTCCATCAGCCGGTCGTTGACCAGCAGGACCTGGCCCTGCCCGTCGATGAGCAGCGCCGGCCAGGGCCCTTCCCAGAGCCCCGTCAGCAGGGAAGACCCGGCGACCGACCGCTTGCCCAGCAGCGAGCGGAAAGGGTCGGCGCGGGTCGGGTCCATGGGCGCGGTGCTTACTCCAGCTGGCCGGCCTTGTGCAGGGCGCGCAGCACGGCGTTGTTGACCTCTTCCGGCGACAGCATCAGGGCGTCGATGGCGGTGCGGGTGTCGAAGACGGATTCGTTCTCGATGGCCTGCACCAGGTCCAGGTAGGGCTTGTACGGGCCGTTCTGGTCCACCAGCGCCTGGCGCACCCGCTCGGGCACCGGAATCGACTGCAGCAGCTTCTCGAAGGGCTGGCGCAGCATGTGGTCCAGCAGCGAGAACAGGCCGCAGATGAACATTTCATCGCGCAGCTCGGCCTCGGCCATGCTCTTGGCCAGGTCTTCCATCAGCAGGCCGCGGCGCAGCGCGGCGAACATCACCGGGCGCATCGCATGTTCCTTGCTGGCGGTGGCCAGCAGCAGGGCCAGCCAGCGGCGCAGGCGGGCGTAGCCCAGCAGCATGATGGCGTGGCGGAAGGACGACACCTCCACCGACAGGCCAAAGGCCGCGGAATTCATGTAACGCAGCAGCTTAAAGGCCAGGCTCGGGTCGCGCTTGAGCGTCTGCTCCAGCCGCTCCACATCCTCGCCCTGGTCCACGCGGGACATCAGTTCCACGATGACCTGCAGGTCCGCCGCCTGGGTGTCCTTGCCGGCGGGCGGCGTGGCGGGCGCGTCGAATTCACCGTGGAAGGGCCAGCCCAGCACGCCGGCAGCGCCCTTGTCCCAGGCCTGCTTGAAGTCGTCGGAGCTGCGGGCGCCCGACACCAGCACGGTCTTGCCGGCCGGGGCAGGGCCGCTGGCCAGGTCGGACAGGTCCAGCACGATCTGCTTGAAGCCCGGGGCTTCCGACCGGCCCTTGAGCAGGGTGACCACGCCTTCGGCGGCGCGGGCCTGGATGTGGGTGGCCAGTTCCGCGTCCCCGACCAGGAAGGCGGGCACCTCCACCCGGAAGTGGCGCGGCAGCGAGGTGGCGAGCAGGCCTTTGAGCAGCCCTTCATGCGCCACGTTCAGCACCACCGGCTTGGCCGGGAAGGCGTCCGTCAGCGCCGCCAGCACCTCCGCCGGAGCGGGGGTCGCTTCGGGGCGCAAAGCGAACACGGTGACGCGGGTGGCTTCGATGTCGAGTGGCCTGGTAACCAGGGGCGCGTATCCCAGGGCCAATTGGCCCAGCACGGCGTGCGTCGAGTTCATGCAGATGGCGGCGTCAGGAGTTGAGGTATTGGAACAGCGACATGCGCTGCACCATGGCGTAAGTCTTCAACGCCGCATCGTAGCCCGTCTGCTGGTTCTGGAAATCGGAAATGCCCTGCGTCATATCCAGGTCCTCTGCGGCAGATTGCTCAGCCTGGTTGTAAACCTTCAGGGTCTGGAGCCGCGCCTGGGATCCGTCCAGGTTGTTCATCTGCTCGCCGACCTGGCTGCGCACGTTGGTCAGGTTGCCCATGACGGCGTCCAGATCCCGCAGGTTGACCAGGTTGTCCTGGGTGACCTGGGTGCCGGTGCGGCCGTCCTTGCGCAGGGATTCGATGGTGCGGTCCAGCACGTCGAAGACCTTCAGGTCGTTGGTGGCGGGGGCGACGGTGAAGGTGTCGCCGTCCACCGGGCTGCCGCCGATGGTCATGGCCAGGCCGTCGAACTTGACGGTGTTGCCCGCCGTGTAGTTGTCGCTGGCCACGGGGACATGGCCCTGCGTCTCGTTGTAGACGGTGTAAGTCTGCGACGGAGCGGTGCCGGTGATGGTGATGGAGTAGGACGCGCCGGTGACGGCCGTGGGGTCGGTCACCCGGCCGGCATCGATCCAGCCGGCCGGCGCCGCACCGGTGGTGGCGTTGGTGCCGGCCCCGGTCACGAAGGTGCCGTTGCCGCTGCGCGCCTGCTCCCAGGCGGCCCGGCCGTCCACGCTGAGCGGATAGTTCTCGAGGTTGCCGGTGGTCACATTGCCGCCGATGCCCTCGAAGCTGACCCCGCCGCCGGTGCGGTTACCCGCCGCGTCCCGCTGCACCGGATTGTCCAGGAAGGGCGTGCCGGTGGTGCCCTGGCCGGAGAACAGGTAGCCGCCGGCGCCGTCGCCGCGGTTGGCAATGGACAGCAACTGGTCGCGCAGGCCCTGCACCTTGTTGGCCAGGCTCTTGCGCTCGGCATCGGTGTAGCTGGCATTGCCGGCGGCGATCAGCGTCTCGCGGATCTGCTGCATGATTTCGTTGGCATCGCCCAGGGCGCTTTCGGCCAGCGTCATGCTGTTGCGGCTGGCGTCCAGCGCGCGGGTGCTGGCGTCCACCTGGCCGATGGCCGTGCGGGCGCGCTCGGCACGGGCGGCGCCGGTGGGGTCGTCGCTGCCTTTTTCGACCCGCTTGCCGGAAGTCAGGCGTTGCTGGGCGTCCTGCATCTCCTGCTGGCGTTTCTGCAGCGTCGAGATGCTGGCCTCGAACATGTTGGCGGTGGAGAGGCGCATGGCGGTCGTCCTGGCGTCAGTTCACTGGGGGGCGTGCGGCGGTGGATCCGGAGAATCAGCGCTGCACGATGCTCAGCAGTTGGTCAAAGATGGTCTGGGCGGTCTGCAGCACCTTGGCAGCAGCCTGGTAGCCCTGCTGGAACTGCATCAGCCGGGCGGCTTCCTCGTCGAGGTTGACGCCGGCCTGGCCGGAACGGGTGGCCTCGGCCTGGCTGGCCACCGTCGTGGAGACGCTGGCCAGGTACTCCGCGCCCTGCACCCGCGAGCCGACGTCGGCAATCGCGGCTGCATAGGCCTCGGTGACGGTCTGACCGCGGGAGAGGGTGCCGTCGGCCTGCAACTGCTTGCCGACGAAGGTGTCGCTTTGCAGCTTCAGGAAGGCCTTGGCATTGCCATTGTTGGTCGAGACCACCGCATCCGACGGCTGCAGGTTGATCTTGTCCCCCTCGCGGGGCACGCCGTTCAGGCGCAGCTCGAAGCCCAGGTCCACATTGTTGGCCGGGTCGTTGCCGATGGCCTGGCCGGCCTTCCAGGTGCCGGTGTAGCTGGTGTTGTCCGCCAGGGTGATGGTGTAGTTGATGCTCTGGTCGGCATTGACGGTGCCGAACTGCACGGTGGACGGCTGCAGGCTCTTGTCGAACTTGGGGTTGACCGCGTAGAGCGAGTCCACCGTGGCCGTGCCCTTGTTGTTCACGTCCACCGTGCCCACCACCGGCGCAGCGGCGGCCAGGCCGCTGGGGTCGTCCAGCGCGCGCTTGAAGCTGGTGGAGGCGGCGGCGACCGGCTCCAGCACGAAGCGGTCATTGGCCTGCATCGTGCCGGTCATCGTCAGGCTGATGCCGTAGGCCTTCTCGATCTGGTCCTTGTTCATCGTCGTGGCCGTGCCGTCCGGGCGCACCGCGACCTGGTAGCTGTCGGGCGTGCCGGTCGGGTCGGCCGAGATGACGAAGGACAGGGCCGGGACCAGCGAGCCATCGGTGATGGTGGCCGACAGCTTGGCATCGCCCTTGTTGGTGATGGCCGGCATGACGGTCGGCGGGGCGATGCTGAACAGCGGACCGCCGGCCGAGGCCTTCAGGTCCACGCCCAGGGCCTGCTGCTCATTCACCCGCGTGGCAATGGCGGTGGCCATCTGGCCCAGCAGGTTGCGGGCATCCTGCAGGTGGGTGTTCTGGTAGCGCAGCAGCGCGGTCAGGGAGCCGCCGGTCAGGGTGCTGTCGTCCAGCACCCGGGTGCCGTTGGCTTCGGTGATGGACAGCTGCGCGCGGGAATTGTCGTAGGGGTCGGGCGTGACCTGCAGCTCCTGGGCCTGGCTGCCCAGCACCAGGCGCTGGCCGCCGCCGATGAACACACCCACCGTGCCGTCGCTGCTGGCCACGGTCGAGACCTGCACATACTGGCTCAGCTGGGAGACCAACTGGTCGCGCTTGTCCAGCAGGTCGTTGGGGGAATGGCTGGTGCCGTTGGCGCGGGCGATCTGGTCGTTGGCCGCGGCGATCTGCTTGGCCAGCTCGTTGACGGTCTTGACGTCCGCCTTCATGTCGCTGACCACGCCCGACTGCAGGTCGGCCAGTTGCTGGCCGGCGCTCTGGAAGCGGGCCGCCAGTTCCTGCGCCTTGCCCAGCACCACCTGGCGGGCGGACGGGTCAGAGGGCCGGCTGGCCACATCGACCAGCGCATTGAGGAAGTCGTTGCTCGCCTGGCCGATGCCGTCCGAGCCGGTGGGGAAGACGTTTTCCAGCTGCGACAGCTGCGCCTGCATGGTGTTGTCCATGAAGGCCTGCGACTTGGCCGCCGCCGCTTCGCGGGTCAGGAATTCGTTGTGGGAGCGGGTGACCGTCTGGACATTCACGCCCTTGCCGAAATAGCCCGCGCCGGTGAACTGCCCCTCGGGCGTGGTGAGCACCACTTCCTGGCGCGAATACCCGGCCACGTTGGCATTGGCGATGTTCTGGCCGATGGTCTGCAGGGCCGCCTGGTTGGCGAACATGGCCCGCACGCCGAGGGAAAGCAGGGCGGAGGTCGACATGCTGGTGTCCTAGAGCGTCAGGCCATGGCGCGTTGCACGCGCATGGTGGTGTTGATGACACGCGCCAGCTTGGACGCGTATTCGGGGTCGGTGGCATAGCCGGCCTTCTGCAGGCCCTTGGCAAAGCCTTCGGCACTGCCGGTGCTGGCCTTGGCCACGACGTCGCGATAACGGTCGTTGCCGCTGATCAGCTTGGCATAGTCCTTGAACGCTTCCTCGTAGCTGCCATAGGCGCGGAACTTGGCCGTCACCCGCTGCGGCTTGCCGTCCACATATTCGGTGGTGCTGACCTCGGCCACCTTGCCGGTCCAGCTCGGACCGGCCTTGATGCCGAAGACATTGAAGCTGCTGCTGCCGTCCTTGTTCAGGATCTCGCGCTTGCCCCAGCCGGACTCATGCGCCGCCTGGGCGATCATGAAGCTGGCCGGAATGCCGGTGGCGGCCTGGGCGGACTTGGCGGCGCTGTCGTGCTTCTGGATGAAGTCCTGCACATGCGGCTGCACGTTCTTGGTGGCCAGCTGCGGCAGCTGCTGTGTGGCGGCGGCGGCCTTGGCACTGGGCAGCTCACCGTCCTTCACGCCCAGCTGGCGCTGCAGATGCCGCTCGATGGCCTGCGACAGGCCGCCGGGCAGACCGGCCATCTTGCCGGCGTACTGCTGGTCCAGCATCTCGCCGCCCATCTGCGTGGCGGAGTTGTCCAGCATGCCCGAGCTCATCGTGGCCTGGCGCATGCTCTTCATCACTTCCTGCATGAAGAGGGTTTCGAACTGCTTGGCCGTCTCCTTGACGGCCGCCTTCGGGTCGCGCGCGGCGACCGACTTGAGCTGGTCGATGGAGCGGGTGTCGTTGGTGAGGCCGCCGTTGCCCAGGGCGGTGCTCAGGGGAGTCGAGAGCGCCATGTCAGATCACCTCCAGCTCGGCATTGAGCGCGCCGGCACTTTTCATGGCCTGCAGGATGGCCAGCAGGTCCTGGGGGGTGGCGCCCAGCGTGTTGAGCGCCTTGACCACATCATTGAGGCGGGTGCCGGCCGGCAGCTGGATCAGCGTGCCGGGGTCCTGCTTGATGGAGATGTCGGTCTTCTCCGTCACCGTGGTCTGTCCGCCGGACAGCGCATTGGGCTGGCTGACCTGCGGCGTGCTGGAAATCGTCACCGCCAGGTTGCCATGGGCCACCGCGCAGGGCGACAGCGTCACCGCCTGGTTCATCACCACCGAGCCGGTGCGGGCATTGATGACGATGCGGGCGGCCGGCGTTTCCAGGTCGATGGGCAGGTTTTCCATGTCCGCCAGGAAGGCCACGCGAGCGTCCGGCGCGAGGGGCGCCCGCACCCGCACCACCCGGCCGTCCAGCGGCTGGGCCGTGCCTTCGCCCTTGGCCTTGTTGATGGCCCGGGCGACCGCGCGGGCGGTGCCGAAATCGGAGGCGTTGAGGTCGAGCTGCAGGAATTCGTTCTGCTGCAGCGGCGTGGGGACGCTGCGTTCCACCAACGCGCCATTGGGGATGCGGCCGGCGCTCAGATGGTTGATCTGCACCTTGGAGCCGCCGGCGGAGGCGCCTGCGCCACCGACCACCAGGTTGCCCTGGGCGATGGCGTAGACCTGGCCGTCGGCACCGCGCAGCGGCGTGGCGATCAGCGTGCCGCCGCGCAGGCTCTTGGCATTGCCCATGGAGGAGACCACCACATCCAGCGGCTGGCCGGGCTGGGCGAAGGGCGGCAACTGGGTGGTGATCATCACCGCGGCCACGTTGCGCGGCTGCATGGTGATGCCCTGGGGCAGCGTGACGCCGAAGGCCTGCAGCATGGCGGCCAGGCTTTGTCCGGTGAAGGGGGCCTGGGTGGTCTGGTCGCCGGTGCCGTCCAGGCCCACCACCAGGCCGTAGCCGGTCAGCGGGTTGGAACGCACGCCCTGCACGGCCGCCACTTCCTTGATGCGGGTGGCCTGGGCCGGGGTGGCCACAGCCAGCAGCGCCATCAGGCTCAGCAGGCCGCTTGCCAGCAGGCGGGGGCAGGGACTGAAAAAGCGGCGGAGGGGGAGGTAGGTGCTTGGGTACATCTCGGTCACACGTGAGGCAGACTCGTGTGACCGATTGTGGGCAAACTTAAGTCGGCGAAAGGTTCAAGAAGAACCGGGATAGCCAGCCAATTGAATGTGCATCGGCCACGGCACCACGGCCGCGCTGCTCCACCCGCACATTGGCCACGGCCGTGGACGGCACCGTGTTCCCCTGGCGGATGGTCTGCGGGTCGACCTGGCCGAAGAAGCGCAGCACATCGACGTTATTGTTCACACCCACCTGCTTTTCCCCGGAGATCAGCAGGTGGCCGTTGGGCAGCACGCCCGTGACCACGGCGGTGATGGTGCCGGAGAAGTCGTTGGTGTTCTCGTTGGTGCCCTTGCCGGTGTTCTTGTTGGACGAGGTGGCGCCCACCTCCGCACGGCCGGTGCCGAAGGAATTCGCGGCAAAGCCCGGGATGGCGGTCACACCGGCCGACAGGGCGCCGGTCTTGTCCAGCGCGGAGCTGGACTTCTGGCTGGCGCTGACCTTCTCGGTGATGGTGACGGTGACGATGTCCCCTACCAGCCGGGCGCGATGGTCTTCGAAGAGCGGGCGGAAGTTCGCGTTCTGGTAGATGGCGCCATTGTTGGCCGAGGCGGGGATCGGCTCGGGCATGCGCACCACCGGGGCCGGCTGCATGTCCACCCGGGGCTGCGGATAGGGCGTGCTGCAGGCGCTCAGCAGCGCTGCAGCAGGCACGGACAGGCCGAGCACGATGTGGCGGGCCAGTGCGGACACCCGGCGAGCCGACCGGGGGAGGGCCGGTCGGGCGAGGGAAGTCTGGGCGAGGGGGGAGCGGGACATGAGCAACTCCTGGAGCGTCGTCGGGCACAGTGGCGGAGAAGGGGCATCCGATCGGTGGCGGGGCACGCCGGTGCGCAGCCCCCATCCCATCAGCGATTCCCCGTTAACGTCAGATCTGCGCCAGCTTCTGCAACATCTGATCCGAGGTCTGGATGGCCTTCGAGTTGAGCTCGTAGGCGCGCTGGGTCTGGATCATGGAGACCAGCTCTTCCACCACATTCACATTGGAGGTTTCGGTGAAGCCCTGCTGGACCGCGCCCAGGCTGTTGGTGCCTGGAGCGCCGGTCTGCGGCGTGCCCGAGGCGACGGTTTCCGCATACAGGTTGCCGCCCAGCGACTCCAGTCCGGGCGGATTGATGAAGTTGGCCAGTTGCAACTGCCCCAGCGTGGTGGGGTTGGTGTTGCCAGCCGTGGTGACGGACACCGTGCCGTCCTGGCCGATGGTCAGGGACTTGGCGTCCGCCGGCACGATCAGGCCGGGCAGCACGGTATAGCCGTTGTTGGTGACCACCTGACCGTTGGCGTCCAGCTGGAAGCTGCCGTCGCGGGTGTAGGCGGTGGTGCCGTCCGGCATCTGGATCTGGAAGAAGCCATTGCCCTTGATCGCCACATCCAGATAGTTGCCCGACTGCTGGAGCGAGCCCTGGGTGTGGTTGCGGGAGGTGGCCACGGCACGCACGCCCAGGCCCACCTGCAATCCGGTGGGCAGGCTGGTCTGCTCGGACGTGGCGGAGCCGGCCGGGCGCAGGTTCTGATACATCAGATCCTCGAACACCGCATGCTCGCGCTTGTAGCCATTGGTCGAGACGTTGGCCAGGTTGTGCGAGACCACATCCAGCTGCATCTGCTGGGCTTCCATGCCGGTCTTGGCGATCCAGAGGGAACGTAGCATGTTGAACTCCTGATTCTTCAGACGGGCACTGTGCCCTCATCCCGGGCGGTCAAAGCCCGGATGAGCATGGGATTGCCGGGGCGTTTCCCGGTGTTCTGCGGGCGAGGCATCAGCTGTCGCTCAGCAATTTGGACGCGGCCTGGCCGTGGGTCTGGGCAATCTGCAGCAGCTTCATCTGCTGCTCGAACTGCCGGGCCGCGGCGATCATGCCCACCATGGTTTCCACCGGCGACACGTTGGAGCCTTCCAGCGCGCCGGCCTGGACTCGGCCGTTCGGGTCGGCCGGCAGCGGCTCGCCATCTGCCGGGGCGAACAGGCCGTCGGTGCGGCGGGTGAAGCGGCCGTCCTCGGTCACCAGCTTGAGCTTGCCGATGTTCACCGGGCGCTGGTTGCCGGACTTGGCGGTGATGGTGCCGTCATTGCCGATGTCCACCGTCGAGTTGGGAGGCACGCTGATGGGGCCGCCGTCGCCCAGCACCTGCAGGCCGTTGCGCATGACCAGCAGGCCTTCGGCATTCACGTCCATCGAGCCGGCGCGGGTGTAGGCCTCGGTGCCGTCCAGGGCCTGCACCGCCATCCAGGTCTTGCCCTTCATGGCCACGTCCAGGTTGCGGCCGGTGGTTTCCAGCGGCCCGGCCGACAGGTCGTGCCCGGTGGTGGTTTCCAGCGAGAAGGCCCGCACGGTGGAGCCGTCGCCGCGCACCGGCACCGAACGGAAGGCCTGCAGCTCGGCGCGAAAGCCGTTGCTGTTGACGTTGGCCAGGTTGTTGGCCAGCACGTCCTGGCGCGAGAGGGCGGCTTGTGCGCCACTCATCGACAGATAGATCATGCGGTCCATGGTCAGCGTTCCTTGGCGTTGCTTGTGACGTCAATCGGGGCCGGGGCGATCAGCGCAGGTTCACCAGCGTCTGCAGCACCTGGTCCTGGGTCTTGATGGTCTGGGCGTTGGCCTGGTAGACGCGCTGCGCGGTCACCATGTTCACCAGCTCATTGGTCAGGTCCACGTTGGACTCCTCCAGCGAGCCGGCCTTGAGCGCGCCGAGGTTGCCGTCCCCGGGCACGCCCACCACCGCATCGCCGGACGCATTGGTGCGGTTCCACAGGTTGCCGCCCAGCGGCTGCAGGCCTTGCGGATTGCGGAAGGTGGCCAGTTCCACCTGGCCCGCCGGCTTGGACTGGCCGTTGGAATACCGGGCGGTGACGATGCCGTTGTTCTCGATGCTGATGCCGGTCAGCTGGCCCGGCGCGTAGCCGTCCTGGGTCAGGCTGGTGACGGCGAAGTTGGCGCCGTTTTCCACGGCCGAGGTCATGTCCAGTGAAATGCCCTTGACGGAAGGATCGGACGGGTCGGCCGGCGGCGCCGGAATGGCCAGTGTGGGCGCGCCTTGGGAGTTCACGCCCGCCGGGATCTTCAGGTTCAGCAGCTCGTTGGCGGCCGGAGACACCGGATTGCCGCCGGTGGGCAGGAAGGTGACCTGGGTGAAAGGCGTGAGCGGATTGCCGGTGGCGGTGCCGTCTTCGGTCTGGATCGGATTGCCCTGGGCGTCGTACTGCACCGCACTGCCGTTGGCCGTCACATAGACGTTCCAGACGGTGTTGCCGTTGGCGTCATCGTTGTTGGCGCGCTGGTAGTACAGCGTCACGGCCACCGGCTGTCCCTTGGCGTCGTAGACGGTGAGCGACGTGGCGTTGTTGTAGGTCTTGGGGTCGCTCAGCGTGATGCCGGTCTTGTCGATCTTCGCGGAATTCGGATCGGCCGGGTCGCTCAGCTCGAACGGCGCGGTGGCGCCGGCGCGGGAGTCCAGGGTGAATTCCATCGCGATGTTGCCGGTCACCTTGGGGTCGATGCCACCGGTGGGCAGCTTCAGGGACGTGGCCAGGCCCGGCTGGATGACGCCGTTGCCGTCTGCCGGATAACCCTGCAGCTTGAGCTGGTCGTTGTTGACGATGTAGCCCTCGCGGTCGACCTTGAACTGGCCGTTGCGGGTGTACATGGTCGGGCTCTTGCCGTCGCTGACCTGGAAGAAGCCGTTGCCGTTGATGGCCAGGTCCATCGGGTTTTCGGTGACGGTGATGTTGCCCTGCGTGAACTGCTGGGCCACGGTCTGCAGCTGCACGCCGATGCCGATCTGGTTGGTGCCGGCCCCGTTGAGCGCGGTGGCGTACATGTCGGCGAATTCGGCGCGCGACGATTTCGCCCCGTAGGTCTGGGCGTTGGCAATGTTGTTGCCGATGACTTCCAGGTTCTTGCTGGAAGCGTTCAATCCGGAGAGGCCTTGTTGGAAGCTCATGGGAAGTCCTTGGGCAGTTCGGTTCGGGTCGGTTCGGGCCGGGTCGGTTCAGTCGGTCAGACGATGTTGCGGACCTTGTCGTAATCGACCAGACCGCTGTTCTTGAGTTCCAGCTGCAGGGTGGCGCCGCTGGTGTTCACCGCACTCACCACATCGCGGGTGTAGGTCGTGGCGGTGACCGGGTTGGTGTTCTTGGTGGCGGTGACGCGGAAGGTCAGGCCGGTGGTTTCACCGGACTTGCTGGCGTCCCAGGTGTAGGTCTGGTTGCCGGCCTTCTGGGCGCCGAGGTCCTGGGTGGAGATCACGGTGCCGGCGCCGTTGAGCACTTCCAGCTTGACCGAGTCGGCGGGGTTGGCCAGCTCGTAGTTGAGCTGCGCCTTGCCGTTGTCCACCGCCACCTTGTTGCCCGGCACGGTCACCGAGCGGCCCACCAGGCTGACGCTCTGCAGCGCCTGCATCTGGCTGAACTGGTTGGCCAGGCTCTGGATGCTGGTGTTGACGTTGCCCACGCCGGTGACCGTCTGGATCTGCGCCAGCTGGGTCGTGACCTGGGCGTTGTCCATCGGATTCATCGGATCCTGGTTCTGCATCTGCGCCACCAGCAGCTTGAGGAAGCGGTCCTGGGTGTCGGCGGCATTGGGCGACGAGCTGCTGGACGCGCCGCCGGTGCCGGTGGACGTCTTGCTGGTGCTGTTCAGGGTGGTGAAGTCCATGATGGGCGATCCTGGTGCGGGAGGTTGAGGCGATCAGGCGGGTTGCGCAGCGGCGGCGTCAGCCCTGGCCCATCTGGAGCGTCTTGAGCAGCAGCGACTTGGCCGTGCCCATGACTTCGAGGTTGTTCTGGTAGGAACGCGAGGCGGAGATCATGTTGACCATCTCCTCCACCGTGTTGACGTTGCTGTAGGTGACGTAGCCATCGGCATCGGCGAGCTGGTGGCTCGGGTCATGCACGCGGCGGCCAGGGGCCTGGTTCTCCTTGACCGCGACCACCTGCACGCCGACGTCGGTGGCGTCGGTCATGCCGCCGTTGCGGTTCATCAGGCTCTGGAACACCACCTCGCGGGCCTTGTAGGCCTGGCCGTCCGGGCCGGCGACGGTGTCCGCATTGGCCATGTTGCTGGCCACCGCGTTCAGGCGCTGGCTCTGCGCACTGACGGCGCTGCCGGAGATGTGGAAGATGCTGAACATGGACATGGCGGGGTCCTCCTACTGGGGCGTCATCCGGCTTGATCAGGCGGCGTTGGGCGACTTCATCGCATCCATCAGGGTGCGGACGCTGCCATTGATGAAGCGCAGGGATGCTTCGTACTTGACGGTGTTGTCGGCAAAGCTGGCCCGTTCGCGGTCCATGTCCACCGTGTTGCTGTCCATGCTGGTCATGGCGGTGAGGGAGTTCTGCAGCACGCCCTGGGTGCGCTGGGTCAGCGTCTGGTTGGACGTTTCAGCCGCCGGCGAGGTGGCCTCGCGCAGCGCCTTGGCGAAATCCAGGTCCCGCGACTGATAGCCCGGGGTGTCCGCATTGGCGATGTTGCTGGCGAGCAGGCGCTGACGCTCCGCCCGCAGGGTCAATGCCTGGGCCTGGAAGTTCATCGCGTCGGTCAGTCGGTTCATCATGGTGCGGCTCCTGTGCGGCGTCTGTCCGGGGTGGACGGGGCCATTGGGCTTGTACGTCCGGGCATTGTGGGCAGCGCGCCGGAAAACATGAGCGCGATAAGACGGGGGTTTGCCGGCCATTTCGGCGCCATGTGGGGGGAGGGGATCGATAGAGTGCGGTGTCATGTCGAAGTACCACTCCCCCCACGCGCGCGCCGGCTCCGGCGACCTGGCTTGGTGCGCCCGCTTGATCCGTGGCATCGGACGAATGAGCGGAATCAGCGCATTCGGCGCGGTCCGGGCGACGCGCTCGATCGCCGGCGCCGCCCTGCTGCTGGTCGGTGGACTGGGGAGCGCGGGATCGGCGTGGGCGGGTTCGTTGCCGGAGCCCATCATTGATCCGACGATGGCGGCGGCGGATGCGCAGCGCGCCGCGCCAGGAACCGAGGGCGCGACGGCGCCGGCCGCTGCCAACCGCTCATCGGGGACGGGCGGGCGCACGGCACTGGCTCCGTCGGCGGTGTCCGGGCCGATGCCGCAGCGGCAACTGGCCACATCGTTCCAGCCAGCGCCGGTTCCCCCGGGCGCCCTGAAGGGGTCTTCTTCGGCCCTCTCGGGGATCAACCGGGCGCAGGGGGCGGCGGTGGATGCCAGCGCCAACGCCAATGTTGTCCCTCACAACTCCGCCGGGGCCGCGACCCTACCGCCCGCGAACATTGCCGCGGACGCACTGACTTCCACGGGGCCGGGGGCCACCGGCAGCGTCCGTATGAGTGCCGCCCCGTCCCTGCCGCCTCCCAGCCCGCTGGAATCCAGCCTGCAGGAGACGCTCCAAACGCTGGCGCTGGCGGGGGCCCGCCAGGTGGCGCCGGCGTCGGCACGGGTGGAAGTGGAGCTGGGGCGGCTGGATCCGCGCCTTCGGCTCGCGCCTTGCGAACAGATTCAGCCGTATCTCCCACCCAATCAGCGGATGTGGGGTCGCACCCGCATCGGCATCCGCTGCCTGAGCGGCCCGACCAAGTGGAATGTGAGCCTGCCGCTGACCATCCGGGTGTTCGCCCCGGCGTATGTGGCGGTGACGGACCTCCCGGTCGGTACCGAACTGACTCAAGAACGGCTGCGTCTGGCCGAAACCGACATTGCGGGCGAAGTGGGGGTGATCTTCACCCAGCCCGAAGCCTGGGTCGGCCGTCATCTGGCCAAGGGGCTGATGGCCGGAGAGGCGCTGCGTTCGACCGACCTGAAGCTGCGCCAGTGGGTGCAGCCGGGCGACCGGGTGCAGGTGCAGGCGGCGGGGAACGGTTATGCCGTGTCGGGCGAAGGCCAGGCGATGGGCGTGGGGCTGGAGGGACAGGACGTCCGCATCCGCTTCGACAATGGCCGCATGGTCACCGGGCGGACGGTGGGTGAACGTAAAGTCGAGGTTTTGCTGTGAAACCGGCGGGACAATCAGGCCTTGAACCGGTGCCGCCCCCTGTTTTGGCGGGCCGTAGCGTGAATTGGGCGGGGTTTGCCCCGTTCTTCGCTAGCCATTTCGTGAGGACTGGCCCTAAAGTCTGGTCTGCACAGGTCGATATACCGAATATCGAATGGGGTCTGGCTGCGGTCGGGCCCACGGATGAATGCCAGGAGAGTGGCCATGAAGATCGGTAACAGTCCAGAACTCAATGCCTACACCAAGGTGAGCAGCACGCGCACCGGTGGGGCAGAGGCCGGCCGTGCCACCCCCACGAATACCAATGCCGCTGCCACTTCCGGCACGCCGGATGCGGTCAGCAGCGGCCCCACCCGGGCGACCGGTGTGGCGGCACAGGACGCGGCGTCCCAGGTGGCGCTGTCCAGCACGGCCAGCACGCTGATGTCGTCGTCGGTGTCGTCGGACGACACGGTGGACATGGATAAGGTCAACCGCATTGCCGCTGCCATCCGCAACGGGGAATTCAGCATCAATGCCGGTGTGATCGCCGACAAGCTCATTGCCAACACGGCGGAGCTGCTGGGCAAGGTACAGTCTCACTGAAACGCCAAGACCTCCTGAAAGCCCCATCGCGTGTCCGCCCCGAAGATCAACGTGTCCGTCAACGTGCCTGGTGTCGCCATGTCTGCAACGCCCAATGCCCAGCCCTCGGTCGACCTTGAGCAGCCCCTGCAAGAGGTGGAAAGCTGCCTGAACCTGCTGGGCGACGCCCTGCATCGACGGGACACCCAGGCCATCGAACTGCATGCGGCCAGCCTGCATCTGGCGCTGGCGCGCGCCATCGAGCAGTTCACGCTGGCGGCACGCAGCGGCACGGTGCCGGCGGGTCTTCGTACGCGGCTGGTGCAGGCCGGCGGCCGTGTGGCGGCCCAGCGTGAATCCCTGGCACGCGCCACCGCGGCCTTGGACCGCGCCATCGACGTGCTGATGCCCGGTGAGCCCTCGGGGCTGTACGGGGCGTCCGGCAAGAGCGAGCGCAAGTCGGCGCTGTCGGGCGGGTCGATCCAGGCCTGACGGGCCCTGGCGGCTGCGGCCGCTCCCAAAAGAATGAAACCCAGCGCTGCTGGGTTTTTTTCGTCCCTGATCCGGTGATCGCCGGGCCTGCCCGGTTGTGAGGATTCAGCGTGTGGCCTTGCGGCGCAGGCAGTCCAGATACGCGTGGCCATCCGGCGGCAGCCCGCTGCGCTGCGAGGTCCAGATCATCTCGCCCAGGCATTCCATCGCTTCATGATGGGCCTCGTGCAGGGACTGGCGGCGCGCTGCCAGCAGGTCCAGCGCCTGCCGCACACCCCGCGGCTGGTCGATCTTGTGCTGCTCGATCAGCGTCAGGTGCATCGACAGGTGCAGGAACGGGTTGGTGCGGCCGTCCTCCACCGTATAGACCGCTGCCAGTGCAGCCGCCGGGTCGGCCAGATCGTCGTGGTACTCAGGGTGCTCGACGATCCAGTCCGCCGCGATGGCCTCCATCGGTGTCAAGGGCAGGCTCTCGCGCTGCTTGCGATAGGTCTCGCAGAAGAACTTGCGGACTTCAAGTTGGGAAGGAGCAAACATAGCGCTGGATTGTCGCCTGACCGCTCAAGGCCTGCCGACTTGGGGCTGCTGTTCCGGCTGCTGCTCGGGCTGCCGCTCCGGCTCCTGCCAGGGGCGCGCGCCGGCACCGTCCGCCATCGCGCGGCGTTCCTGCGCCAGGCGCTCCTCCAGTTGCTGCCGGCCCTGCTTGGACATGGCGATCAGCGTGTCCAGGTCGCCGCGATGCGGACGCATTGCTTCCATCTGTTCCACGCTGTGGCGCCGGAACCGCATGGCCAGTTGCCGCGCCGCATGCGGTGTCCAGCCGATTTTCTCCATCACGCTGCGGGCGCTCATCAGGGCGGAATCCAGCGTTTCACGCTCGATCATCTCCACCCCCAGTTCGCGCAGACCGTAGTAGTGCTGCACATTGCGGGCCCGCGCCACGACCTGCAGGTGCGGAAACTGCTCCCGCGCCAGTTCGGCGATTTTGAGACTGTGGTTGACGTCGTCCACCGCGATCACCAGCACATGGGCGGTGTCCGCGCCGGCAATACGCAGCAGTTCCAGCCGGGTCGCATCCCCCCAGAACACGCGCCAGCCGAAGCGCCGCAGGGACTCGACGGTATCGGCGTCATGGTCCAGCACCGTTGCACTGACCCCGTTGGCATTGAGCACCCGGCCGATGATCTGCCCGTAGCGGCCAAAGCCGGCAATGATCACTGGCGAGTCCTGCTGCTCCTTGAGTTCATGCGGGGAGCTGCGGGTCTGCTGCCGAGCCCGCCGCTGCACCCAGGCCAGCAGGGCCGGTGTCAGCGCCAGGGACAAGGCCACCGCCGCCACCAGCACCGAGCGCTGGGCGGCGTCCAGCAACGTGGCCTGCTCGGCCAGTTGGAACACCACAAAACCGAACTCACCCCCTTGCGCCAGCAGGATGACAAACACCGGCCGTTCCAGCTTGGGCAGATCCATCAGGCGGGCCAGGGCGAACAGCACCAGGCCCTTGCAGATCCACAGGGCGGCCAGCAGGCCCAGCACCATCATCGGCCGCTCCCACAGCACGGTCAGGTCCAGCCCCATGCCGACGGCGATGAAGAACATGCCCAGCAGCAGCCCCTTGAACGGCTCCAGGTCGGCCTCCAGGGCGCGGCGGTATTCGCTCTCGGCCAGCAGCACCCCGGCGGCGAAGGCGCCCAGCGCCATGGACAGGCCCACCTTCTGCATCAGCGCTGCGGTGCCCAGCACCAGCAGCAGCGAGGCTGCCGTGAAGATCTCCGGCGTGCCACTGCGCGCGATCCAGCGCAGCAGCGGGCGCAGCAGCAGCCGGCCCCCCAGCACGATGGCCACCAGCGCGCCCAGCGCCAGCCACAGCTTGGCGCTGTTGTGTCCGGCGGCGGGGCGGCCCTGGCTGGCCAGCAATGGAACCAGGGCCAGCACCGGGATGGCGGCGATGTCCTGCAGCAACGCCACGCTGATCACGCTTTGGCCGGCCCGGGTGCCGCCCAGGTTTTTCTCGGCCAGCACCGCCAGCGCCACGGCGGTGGACGACATGGCCAGGCCCAAGGCGGCGATCACGGCGGTGTGCCAGTCCGAATCCAGCCAGAAGGCGGGCACCAGCAGCAGGGCGGCGCAGCCCAGCATCTGGGCCGACCCCCAGCCGAAGATGGGCCGGCGCATCGCCCACAGTCGCTTGGGCTCGAGTTCCAGGCCGACCAGGAACATCATCAGCACCACGCCAAATTCGCCGATTTCCAGCACGGTGGAGGGATGGCTGATCAGCCCCAGCACCTGCGGCCCCAGCAGCACGCCGGCCACCAGGTAGCCCAGGATCGCGCCCAATTTCAGCCCCCGCGCCAGCGGCACGGCCAGCACCGCGGCCGCCAGCAGCACCAGTGGCGTCATCAACCAGTTGCCATGCGATTCCATCAGACCGGCACTCCTTCCTGGCTGGCCGGGCGGTCCTCGTTGGGCACCTCCTCCTGGGCGGGCTCGGGCTGGAGGTCGCACCAATGCGGCACCTCGGTCAGGCCTTCCACGAACCGACGGGCATGGGCCTGGATCTCCTCGTCCGAGGCTTTCTGGGCACTGTGCAGCAGCAGCGGCGGCACGAACCGCATGCCACACAGGGCGGCGGTCTGCGCATACGGCAGCAGGAATTCTTCCACCGGGTGGTGGTTGTAGCCTTCGGGGCTATAGGCGTGCTGGCTGCCGCCGGTGGACATCACCAGCCACAGGTCCTTGCCATGCAGGGCGTGTCCGCTGCTGCCGTAGGCAAAGCCGACGCTCAGCACTTCGTCCACCCACAGCTTCATCAGGGCCGGCATGCCATACCAGTGCATGGGGTGCAACCACACCAGCAGCTTGGCCGCGCGCAGCGCTTCCTTCTCGGCATGGACGTCGATGGAGTAGTCGGGATAGAGCGCATACAGGTCACGCACCCGCACGTGGGGCTGGCCGTGCACGGCGGACAGCAGGGCGCGGGTCACCCGCGAATGGGCCAGGTCGGGATGGGCGGCCAAGATCAGCACCGGGGCGGCCGGATCGGACTGCGGCGGCAGCGGCATGCGGCTGTCCCTCTCAGGGTTGCCACCAGGGGGGAGTTGGCGTGAAGACATGGGCCGGGAGTATGCGGTATCCCCTAAGATCCTGTGGCTCCCTGTCGAGGACAACATCCAGAAGAGGAGGGGCCATGTCGGTGATTCTGGTCGCCAACCCCAAAGGGGGCGTTGGCAAAAGCACGCTAGCCAGCAACATTGCGGGCTACCTGTCCCATCGCGGCCACAGCGTGATGCTGGGCGATATCGACCGTCAGCAATCCTCGGCCCGATGGCTGGCGCAGCGGCCGGCCAGCGTCCCGCTGGTGCGGGGGTGGGAGCTGCAATCGGTGGACGGTCTTCGCACACCCAAGGGTGTGACGCATGCGGTGCTGGACACGCCGGCGGGCCTGCACGGCAAGAAGCTGGCGCAGGCGCTGAAGATTGCGGACCGCGTGGTGGTGCCGCTGCAGCCCAGCCTCTTTGACATCCAGGCGACATACGATTTTGTGCAGGAGCTGCAAGATGCCCGGCAGGATCGCGGCACGCATGGGCAGCGTCTGTCGGTGGCGCTGGTGGCGATGCGGGTGCGCGAGGGCACCTTGTCGCAGCAGCAGCTGCAGCAGTTCATCCAGCAACTGGGCCTGCCCTTGCTGGCCGAGCTGCGGGACACGCAGAACTATGTGCAACTGGCCGCGCGGGGGCTCACCTTGTGGGACATCGCGCCGGGCCGGGTGGCTCGCGACCTGGAGCAATGGCACGAGCTGTGCGCCTGGCTGGAGCCGCCCACTCTCAACTGAGCGTGCGCGCCGGGTGCCTGCAACCCACAGGAGACCCGCATGCGCATGTTTGACACCCTGGACCAACTACAGCCGCTGATCGGACAGGAGATTGGCCTGTCCGACTGGGTGGAGGTGGACCAGGCCCGCATCAACGCCTTCGCCGAGGCCACCGAAGACCGTCAGTGGATCCACACCGACCCGGCGCGGGCGGCACAGGGGCCTTTCGGCGGCCCCATTGCGCATGGTTTTCTCACGCTCAGCCTGCTGCCCCACTTCTTCGAGACCGGATTTCGCGTCCGCGAAACCCGCATGGGGGTCAACTACGGCCTGGACCGCGTGCGCTTTCCGGCGCCGGTCCCGACGGGCAGCCGCCTGCGCGGACGTTTCGTCCTGAAAAAGCTGGACCCTGTCGAAGGCGGCATGCAACTGCTGGTGGAGGTGACCGTCGAGACCGAGCGAGGCGGCAAGCCGGTCTGCGTGGCTGAATCGATTACCCGCCAATACCGCTGAATCAAGCCCGAAATGGCAAGGCCGCTGTCTCCCCCGTAACCACCCGAAACCCACGCTCCGGCATGTTCTTTTACAGAACTTCCAATCGCCCGTCATGCCACCGTAAGGGGGAGTGTTTCGGCACAACACCCAACCTATGATCGCGCCTTCCAAGGGCGAAGTGCCCGATGTGCACCGTTGTCCTGGCGACAGGAATGAGGAGAGATACGCGTGAGGGTTCTGCTGATCGACGACCACCCCTTGATTCTGGCCGCGCTGCAGACCGTCATCCAAGGCCTGGGCGAGGATGTGCAGGTGCTGGGGGCGGACAGTGCTGCCCAGGCTCGCGACACTCTCAAGGCCCGGCAGGATTTCGATCTGGTGCTGCTCGATCTGAACTTGGGCGATGCCAGTGGTTTTGACGTCCTGGAGGAATTCCGGGCTTTGTACCCGTCGCTGCCGGTGGTGGTGATTTCCGCTTCGGACCGGGCCAGCGATGTCATCCGCGCGATTGACCAGGGTGCGATGGGCTTCATTCCCAAGCGCACCAGCAACGAGGTGTTGGCCCAGGCGCTGAAGCTGGTCATGTCCGGCGGCATCTATGTGCCGCCGATGTCGCTGGGCAGTGAAGCGCCGGAGCCGGTCGAAATGGCTGTGCATGAAGCGGGTCCGGTCACCATGGCGGACAAGCTCCAGCAGGTGCATGCACTGGCCTCGCAGGCGGGCTACCAGACGACCACTGGCCTGGAGGGCCTGCAGTTGACCCCGCGTCAGACGGACGTGCTGGCGCTGCTTCTGCAGGGCAAGCCCAACAAGATCATTGCCCGAGAGCTGGGCGTCTCGGTGGAGACCATCAAGGACCACGTGGCGGCGGTGCTCAAGGCGCTGGGTGTCAGCTCCCGCACGCAGGCTGTGCTGGCGGTGGGGCAGATGGTGCAGCGTCAGCCGAACGCGGCGTTCACCACCTTCCGCTGAGCGCGGCGATCCCCAGACCCGGGACGGGAGTTAGCCGGGGCGCTGAGCGTTGTAGGAGCGGCGGTGCACTGCGGCGGATTTCGGGTCTTGATGGGGGTGGTGGACGGCGGATGGAGCGTTCCATCGACGCATGAGTCCTGCCTCGAGCCGCAGTGTTGGGGTGTCGCGAAGTGCGGTGCTGTTAGCGTGCTGCTCGGTCCGGACGGCAGTGCTCGGTGCAGGAAAGAGGGAGCCCGGGGCCCCTTTGCGGAAGTAAAGAGGGGAATGGCCGGCGCAGCCGGACAGGAGTGACATGGAGCAAAGGGGCCCCGGGCTCCCTCTTTCCGACGCGCAGTCAGAAAGCAGAAGTGCCCAAGGCCAATGCCTCAAGCCCTCGCCACCGCCTCATAGGTAAGCCGCACATAGATAGGCGCAAACGCCTCCGCCTGCGTGATTTCCACCAGCCGCTCCCGCGACAACTCCAGCATGGCGATAAAGCTCACCACCAGCACCTGCGGCCCCCGGTCGAGCTCGAAGAGGTCTTCGAACTCCACAAACTTCTGCCCTTGAAGCCTGCGCAACAGATGACTCATGTACTCCCGGACGGACAACTGCTCCCGGGAGATTTTGTGATGTTGATGCAGCTTGGCCCGGCGCATCAGGTCGGCCCAGGCCGCGCGCAGATCGTCCACGCTGACTTCAGGCAGCCGAGGCGCCAATGATTGCTCGATATGGATCTGGGCCCGCAGAAAGTCGCGCCCCAGCACCGGCAACTGATCCAGCCGCATGGCGGCCTGCTTCATCTGCTCGTACTCCAGCAGCCTGCGCACCAGCTCAGCCCGAGGGTCTTCCGGCTCCGCGCCATCGTCCGATTTTTTCGGTGGCAGCAGCATCCGCGACTTGATCTCGATCAGCATCGCCGCCATCAGCAGATATTCGCTGGCCAACTCCAGGTTGTGCCGGCGGATCTGCTCCACATAGCTCAGATACTGACGGGTCACCTCCGCCAGCGGAATATCCAGGATGTTGAAGTTTTGCTTGCGGATCAGATACAGCAGCAAGTCCAGCGGCCCCTGGAACGCTTCCAGGAACACCTCCAGCGCATCCGGTGGGATGTAGAGGTCTTGCGGCAGCGTGAACAGTGGCTCGCCATACAGACGCGCCACCGCCACGTTGTCCACCGTCTCTGGCGTCGTCGACGACCCATCCACCCCAGCCGGAGGATCCGGCAGGGCCAGGGGAGGGGCGGTCTCAGGCAGGTCGCTCACCGCGACTCAAGTCGGTGGACAGGGTCGGTGCGGACACACAGCGCCGCACCCCCGGCTCATTCTGACTTCGTCTGATAGACGTAGGGCTGCTGCTCCACGCGGGCATCGCGGAACTCCGACTGCGCGCTGCGGTCGATGTGGCGGTCCCACAGCAGGCCGCGGCCGGCGCGCTGCTCGGCTTCCAGCGTCGGTTTCTGGGCCTTGAGCTGTTCAATGAACTGCGTGACGTCGGACTTGTAGGGCTTCCAGAAGAGCGGCATGGCGTTGTGCGAATGAATGACTGACAGGATTCTAATGGTGGCCGACCCCGCAGGCCCGGCCACCGCTGAGGGACTTCAGCGAATGCGCATCCCCGGCTGGGCGCCCGGGAACGGCTCCAGCACAAAGATGCCGGGATGCGCCTTCTCGTCCGCATGGCTGGCGGCCAGCACCATGCCCTCGGACACACCGAACTTCATTTTGCGCGGCGCCAGGTTGGCCACCATCACCGTCAGCTTGCCTTCCAGCTGCTCGGGGCTGTAGGCGCTGCGGATGCCGCTGAACACATTGCGCAGGCGGCCTTCACCGGCGTCCAGCGTCAGGCGCAGCAGCTTGTCCGAGCCCTCCACCAGTTCCGCCTTCACGATTTTGGCCACCCGCAGATCGACCTTGGAGAAGTCGTCGATCTTGATCTCCGGTGCAAGGTCTTCCCCACCCGGGATCACCTTGGGCGGTGCCGGCGGCTCGAACAGCGCTTCCAGCAGCTTGGGGTCCACCCGCTGCATCAGATGCTCATAGACACCAATGCGATGGGCGCCCAAGGCGCGGTCGGCATCGTCGAAGCGCATCGGGGCCACCTGCAGGAAGTTTTCCACCTGCGCCACCAGCGCCGGCAACACCGGCTTGAGGTAGATGCTCAGCAGACGGAAGGCCTCGATGCAGACGGTGCACACGTCCTGCAGCACCTGGTCCTTGCCTTCCTGGCGCGCCAGCTCCCAGGGCTTGTTCTGGTCCACATACTCGTTGACCCGGTCGGCCAGCAGCATGATCTCGCGCAGGGCCTTGCCGAATTCGCGGGTCTCGTACAGCTCCACGATCTGGCCCTTGTGGGCCCGCAGGCCGTCCAGCAGCACCTTGCCTTCCACGCCCACGTCCGCTGACAACTGGCCGCCGAAACGCTTGGCCAGGAAACCGGCGGCCCGGCTGGCGATGTTGATGTACTTGCCCACCAGGTCGGAATTCACCCGGGCGACAAAGTCGTCGGGGTTGAAGTCCACGTCTTCGACCTTGCTGTTGAGCTTGGCCGCCAGGTAGTAGCGCAGCCATTCGGCATTCATGCCCAGGCTCAGGTACTTCAGCGGGTCCAGCCCGGTGCCGCGGCTCTTGCTCATCTTCTCCCCGCCATTGATGGTCAGGAAGCCATGCACGAACACATGGTTGGGCGTCTTGCGGCCGCTGAAATGCAGCATGGCCGGCCAGAACAGCGTGTGGAAATAGGTGATGTCCTTGCCGATGAAATGCACCTGCTCGGTGGACTCGTCGGCCAGGAAGGCGTCGAAATCACGGCCGATCTTGCCGAAGTAGTTCTTCAGCGAAGCCAAATAGCCGATCGGGGCGTCCAGCCACACATAGAAGTATTTGCCCGGCGCATCCGGAATCTCGATGCCGAAGTAGGGCGCATCACGGCTGATGTCCCAGTCGCCCAGGCCGCCGTTGCCGTCCTCGTCCTTGGTGAACCATTCCTTGATCTTGTTGAGCACCTCGCTCTGCAGACGGCCGGGGGTCTGGGTCCACTGTTCCAGGAATTCCACGCAGCGTGGGTCGGAGAGGCGGAAGAAATAATGCTCCGAGCTCTTCATCACCGGCGTGGCACCGGTCAGCACCGAGAACGGGTTCTTCAGCTCGGTCGGCGTGTAGACGGCGCCGCACACTTCGCAGGAATCGCCGTACTGGTCCTTGGCGCCGCACTTGGGGCACTCGCCCTTGATGAAGCGGTCCGGCAGGAACATCGACTTTTGCGGATCGAAGAACTGCTCGATCGTCTTGACCGAGATCAGCTCATTGGCCCGCAGCGACTTGTAGATTTCCTTGGACAGCGCGTGATTCTCCGGGCTGTCGGTGGAGCTCCAGTTGTCGAAACTGATGTGGAAGCCGTCCAGATACTGGCGCCGGCCAGCGGCAATGCCCGCCACGAAGTCCTGCGGCGTCTTGCCGGCCTTCTCGGCGGAAATCATGATGGGCGCGCCGTGGGCATCGTCCGCGCAGACGAAGTGCACCTCGTGGCCCATCATCCGCTGGAAGCGCACCCAGATGTCGGCCTGGGTGTACTCCATGATGTGGCCAATGTGGAAGTTCGCATTGGCGTAGGGAAGGGCGGTGGTGACAAAGAGTTTGCGTGTCATGGCGAACGATCTGCGGTGAGGGCCCGGCGCGGCGCGAAGCAGGGGAAACCCGCCATTCTAGGCGTCAGCGGGCTGCTTGTTGTGCGGAGGTCGCGGACGGGGGCGACTCGATCTTTCTGGCGGCATACCGCTGCGCCATCCAGGAGCACAGGATCAACTGCAACTGGTGGTAGAACATGATGGGCAGGACGATGACGCCCACCGCCGGATGGGCGCCGAACAGCAGCTTGGCCATCGGCACGCCGGAAGCGAGGGTCTTCTTGGAGCCGCAGAACACCGCCGCGATCTCGTCTTCGACCGACAGGCCCAGCAGCCGGGCCCCCCAGCGCGTCAGCGCCACCACCACGACCAGGAACAGGCCCGCCCCGACGGCGGCCTTCACCAGCAGTCCCGCCCCGTGGTCCCGCCACAGGCCCGATGCGACCGAATCACTGAAGGCGGACAGCACCAGCAGGATGATCACCCACCGGTCCACCAACGAAATCCGGGCCTTGTGCCGCTGATGAAAGCTCAGCAGCAAGGGGCGCAGCAGTTGTCCGGCCAGCAGCGGCAGCAGCAGCAACTGGGTCAGTTTCCAGACCGCTTCGCCAAAGGGCAGGGCCGCCCCGCTGCTGCCCGACATCACGCTCACCAGCGCCGGCGTGAGCACGATGCCCAGCAGGCTGGACGCGCTGGCATTAAAGATGGCGGCCGGCACATTGCCGCGGGCCAACACCGTCATGGCCACCGAGGACGAGATGGTCGAGGGCAGGGCGCACAGGTAGGCAAACCCCAGCGCCAGGTCTTGCGGCAGCCAGCGGCTGAACAGCGCCATGAAGGCCCACCAAAGCAGCGGGAAGAGCGCGTAGGTGCTCAGTTGCACCAGCAGATGCACCTGCCACTTCATCGCTCCGTCGCGCAGCGCCGCTGCTGACAGACCAAGCCCCGTCAGGAAGAACACCAGGGCGACGCCCCAGTTGCTGACGACTTCCAGCCGCAGCAGCCCGCCGCTGCGACCCAGGTCCGGCCAGACGCTCGCCAGCGCCACGGCGGCGACCAGCGCGAGAAGAAACCACTCCTTGCGAAGGCGCCCACCCACTTTTGCGATTGAACTCATGGCCGGAACTCTAGCGGTTCTGCGCCGTGGCACGGTCGCGCCCCGAACGCTGTCATCAAGCGGGCGTTTACCGCGCGCAAAAATGACCACCGCTTTGCGCACAACGCGTGGTTCGGACATACCGCTGACTCTAACGAGGGGTGGGCTGACTTCGAAATGCGTTCAAGCTTGGCCCGTAAAGCCTTGATTTCAAAAGCGTCTCCGACCTATCCACTGAGCCTGTGGATAAATGTGTGGGAAACCTGTCCCGGCGGCCTCTAAACCCTTGATTGATCGTGGGTGGAGGTTGGTTGCCTCATTTTCGAGCGGCCGACTTTCGTCTATATGAATCAACGACTTAGCGATGCCTGCAACAGCCTGTCACGGCTTTGTCCCCTGCTGGGCGACGAATGTGTCTGGATCTTGCAAGTGGGGATAAGTCAACCCCCTGGGTGCTGATTTTGAGCTTGACAGAGCCCGACTGACCCCGGAAGTGGCGACCGACGAGCACCAGACTGTCCACCTCCGCTGTGGACAACCATGTGGGCTGTCTGGCGATGACACCTGCAAGTGGTTGTCAGGCCATGGCTTTGACTGATTTGCTGCAAGAAGTGGCACTGGGCCGCCACCTCACACGGGGGGTGGGTGACCCCGCCCCGTGAGGACCCTGAAAGTTCGGGGGGAACGGACCGCTAAAATCCGCCACTTTGTTATCGCATTGACCACCTACATGGCGCAGGCTTTGGCGGGAACCCCAGACACCGCGGCGGCACGATCCGCAACGACCGGCAAGGCGCCGGATCTTTTCGAGCTGAAGAGCGCTTCGCTGAGCCTCCTCTCGCTGGTGCTGAAGACCGCCGACCTGGCGGCGCTGGAGCAGTCGCTGGTGGCGCGCTTGGGGGAGACGCCCGACGCGTTTCACCATGACCCGCTATTGGTGGACCTCAGTCAGTTGCCGCTGCCGGGCGGAGATGCGTCCGCGGAGGGCGCTGCACCGGCACAGGCCGTGTCTGCAGACGCGGGGACGGGGGACTCCGAGGCCGTCGATGCACCCCCGAAGGTGGATGCGAACGGTCAGCTCAGCCTCGATGCCTTGAGCCCAGCAGGCGCCGTGAGTGCCGAGCCGCAGCCCATAGTGCAGGCCACCGTGCAGGTGGGCCCCGCGGCCGATGCCGCCCGCCTGGACCTGGCCGCCCTGCTGCCGCTGCTGCGCCGTCACCGCCTTCAGCCGGTGGGCGTGGTGGGCGCCAATGCCGCCGAGCTGTCGCAGGCCGCCGAACTGGGCCTGGCCGAAGCGCCGGAAGCCCCTGCGCCGGTGGCCCGCGCCGAGCCGCGCGTGGAAACCGTGGTCCAGCAGGTCATCAAGGAAGTGGTGGTCGAGCGCCAGGTCGAAGTGCCGGTGATGAGCGAGGCCCGCACGGTCTTCGTCGACAAGCCGCTGCGCTCCGGTCAGCAGGTCTATGCCAAGGGCGCCGACCTGGTGGTGCTGGCGCTGGTCAACCATGGCGCCGAAGTCATCGCCGACGGCAACATCCACATCTATGCACCGCTGCGTGGCAAGGCAATTGCCGGGGCACGCGGCAACACCGACGCCCGCATCTTTGCGCAATGCCTGGAAGCGGAGCTCATCGCCATCGCCGGCATCTACCGCACCACCGAGAACCCGCTGCCGGACAACGTCCGCGGCAAGGCCGCGATGGTGCGGCTGGACGGTGAAAAGCTGCTGATGGACCCCTTGCCCCAATGACGCATGTCGGTCCGCCAGTCGGCGGGCTGATCATCAACCAACCGAGATCACGCTGAACGATCAGCGACTGAATCACTGAAAGGACTCCGACCCATGACCAAGATCGTTGTGGTGACTTCCGGCAAAGGTGGCGTGGGCAAGACCACCACCAGCGCCAGCTTTGCCACCGGGCTGGCGATGCGCGGCTACAAGACGGCCGTCATTGACTTCGACGTCGGCCTGCGCAATCTGGACCTGATCATGGGCTGCGAGCGACGCGTGGTGTATGACCTCATCAACGTCATCAACGACGAGATCAAGCTGAGCCAGGCCCTGATCAAGGACAAGCAGCTGGACAAGCTCTACATCCTGGCCGCCAGCCAGACCCGCGACAAGGACGCCCTCAAGCAGGAAGGCGTGGAGCGGGTGCTGGAAGAGCTCAAGGCGATGGAGTTCGACTACATCATCTGCGACTCGCCGGCCGGCATCGAGACCGGCGCGCTGATGGCCATGCACTATGCGGACGAGGCGCTGGTGGTGACCAATCCGGAAGTCTCGTCGGTGCGGGATTCGGACCGCATCCTGGGCATGCTCAACAGCAAGACCAAGCGGGCCATCGAGGGCAAGGAGCCGGTCAAGGAGCATCTCTTGATCACCCGCTACAACCCGAATCGGGTGGAAGGGGGGCAGATGCTGTCGCTGGAAGACATCCATGAGATTTTGCGCACGCCGCTGATCGGGGTCATTCCGGAGAGCGAGATCGTGCTGCAGGCGTCCAACCAGGGTCTGCCGGCCATCCACATGAAGGGCTCGGACGTGTCCGAGGCCTATGCCGATGTGGTGGCGCGCTTCCTGGGGGAAGACAAGCCGATGCGTTTTGTGGAGGCGGTCAAACCCGGCTTCTTCAAGCGTCTGTTCAGCCGCTGACATCCACCAGGAGCCATCATGGGATTCATGTCCTTTTTCCTGGGTGAGAAGAAAAGCACGGCCAGCGTCGCGAAAGAGCGGCTGCAACTGATCCTCGCCCACGAGCGCAATGGCCGCAGCGCCAGCCCCGATTATTTGCCGCAGCTGCAGCGGGAGCTGCTGGCGGTGATTTCCAAGTACGTGTCCATCAATCCCGATGACATCAAGGTGCACATGGAGCGCCAGGATGACCTCGAGGTCCTCGAAGTCAAAATCGAACTACCCGAAAAAAGGTAACCCCCCCTACCGCCTGACGGCGGCCCCCCCAGGGGGGCGAGCTCGATGGCCCGGCAAAGCCGGTTCCATGAGCTCCGCTTGAGGGGGCAGCAAGTGCCGCCTAGGGCGGCACTTGCTGCCGGGGCGTTTTGTACTGCCGACGGCGGTTGGTTTGGCGATGGGTGCCGCGGTGGTGGGCGGTCAGCGCAAGACTTTGAGAGCGTCGGGGTTGACGATGTTGCTCGGCGTGCCGGCGATGTAGTTCAGGACGTTGTCGAAGGCGGCGTCGAAGTACATCTGGTAGCTGTCCAGCTCTACGTAGCCGATGTGGGGCGTGCAGACAGCGTTCTCCAGGCGCAGCAGGGGGTGGCCCTGCAGGATGGGCTCGCTTTCGAAGACGTCCACGGCCGCCATGCCAGGACGACCACGGTTCAGGCCAGAGACCAGCGCGCCGTCCGCCACCAGCTCGGCCCTCGAGGTGTTCACGAAGAGGGACGTGGGCTTCATGCGGGCCAGGTCCTCGGCGGTCACGATGCCCAGGGTTGCGTCCGCCAGTCGCAGATGCAGGCTCAGGACGTCGGATTGCTCGAAGAAGGCCTCGCGGCTGTCTGCCGCTTGGTGGCCGTCTGTTTGCGCGCGCAGTCGGGCAGCTTCGCTGCCCCAGACCAGCACCTGCATGCCAAAGGCCTTGCCGTAACCGGCCACCATCTGGCCAATCTTGCCGTAGCCCCAGATGCCCAGCGTCTTGCCCCGCAGCACCATGCCCAGCCCAAAGTTCGGCGGCATGGAGGCCGACTTCAGCCCCGATTGCTGCCACACCCCATGCTTGAGCGTGGAGATGTATTGCGGCAGCCGCCGCATCGCCGCCATGATCAGCGCCCAGGTCAGCTCCGCCGGCGCAATCGGCGAGCCACCCCCCTCCGCCACGGCAATGCCCAGCCGGGTGCAGGCCTCCAGGTCAATGTGCTTGCCCACCCGGCCCGTCTGCGAAATCAGCTTCAGCTTGGGCAGCTTCTCCAGCAGTTGACGGGGGAACTGAGTCCGCTCACGGATGGTCACCAGCACTTCCGCGTCCCGCAAGCGCACGGACAACTGGCCGATTCCCTTGACCGTGTTGGTGAAGACCTTGGCGTTCAGCGCGTCCAGCTTGGCGGCGCAAGGCAGCTTGCGCACGGCGTCCTGGTAATCGTCGAGGATGATGATGTTCATAGGCGTGCGGTCTCCATCCTAACCGCGTCTGCACATGGTTCCCAAGGCTGATTCATCGAGGTCAATGCAACAGATGCGAACAGCGGATAGCATCCGCGCCGTTTCGGAGCTTTCGCAGGTGCCGCACCCCGGCAGCACCGCCGATTCGACAAGGAGATTGCAGATGGACATGTTCACCGCCACCGTGCCGGTGTTTGATCGCATGCTGGGCAGCATGCAGGCCTGGATCGGCATCGCTCGCGAGCACGCCAAGACCAAAGGCTTCGACGAATCGGTCTACCTGACCCTGCGCCTGGCACCGGACATGCTGCCGTTGCCCCGCCAGGTCCAGATCGCCAGCGATGGCGCCAAAGGCGCCGTGGCCCGCCTGTCCGGCCAGGACGTGCCCAGCTGGGCCGACAGCGAAGTCACCCTGGACGACCTGCTGGCCCGCCTGCAGAAAACCCGCGACTACGTGAACAGCTTCAAGCCGGAGCAACTCAACGGCAGCGAGCAGCGCGAGGTGACCGTGCCCCGTCGCCAGGGCGACCCGTTCAAGTTCAGCGGCGAGGACTTCCTGCGCTTCTTCGCCACGCCCAACCTCTACTTCCATGCCACCACGCTGTATGCGCTGCTGCGCCACGCCGGCGTGCCGCTGGGCAAGATGGACTTCCTGGGCAACCGCTGATCGGGTGAATTCCCGCTAAAAGCGCACAGCCCTCAGCCTTCAGCGCTCATCCTTCGGCGCTCATCCGTAAGCGCTCATCCATAAGCGCTTGAGCCTCAGCCGCGGCCGCTCCACAACTTGAGCCGGCCGTGGCTCAGATCGAACTGCAGCGTGAGCAGCGCCACGCGGCGCTCCGCTTCCGTCTGGCTGCGGGCGCGTGCCACCTCGGTGTAGACCGAGGCCCGCAAATGCCACAGATCCTCCGGATGGGTGCTGTGCACGATGTGGCCGAACAGCGCTTCCAGCCGCAGCTGGCTGCGAACGTCGCCGCCCACCCGGGCTTCCTGCATCAGGTCGGCCAGGACGTCGCGGAAGGCCGACCGCAAGCGCGCCATGGTCTGCGCGCTCGCCTCCGGACGACGTCCTTCCCGCGGCCACAGGCGCATCAGGCTCTGGAAGATGGAGTCACTGGCCCGTCGCCGCAGCCCGCCCATGGCGGTCGGCGCCACGCCCGCAGCGGCCGCGGTGCCCACCCCGCCGGCCGTGCCCGTCACGCCCGGGAGATTCGAGACGGCGTCGAGATCGGTCATCGGCTCGGACAACCCTCCCGACAGCGGCTCAGATAGCGGCTCAGACAGCGGCTCAGACATGCCGCCAGCCACCGCCCATGCCGGACATGCCGCATGGGTTTCCTGATCATCCCAACAAGACTTGACCTTCATTTGTTTGACCATCGGCCTGTAGGTGTGTCGCGCGTCCCCGATGTCCCCGGGCCTGGCGATGGGCCCGCTCGCGCGGCGTCCGGTCCTTGAAGGGCCTGGATCGCGAATGGATTGTGTCGAGCCGAAGCTGCCAACGATTCCGCAAAAAGGCCGCTTCCGGGCCTTCAATTCGTGCTCAAGTTGGCATCTGGTCGGCCGATAACGGATTGAATCAGCGGTTTGTGACACTCGCGCTGACGGATTCGACCTTCCAGCGATGACCGGGCGAGAGGTGGCGAGTGTGTGCGATCGGCCTCTTTGAAAGGGCGCAGGCCGCCCCTGTGGAAGGTGAGGGCCCGATCGAGGCGCAGCCCGCAGCGAATCCCCTCAGATGTGGAAGAAATGGAATTGACCGGTCCGAGCCCGGCATTTGGCCGGTTTCAAACCTGTCACGGACGTTCACAATCCTGACAGGAGGCGGGCCCGGCCTTGGGCATGCCCGTCCGGGTTCGTCCTCCCGCCACCGTCGTTCATCGAGCCACTCATGGATTCAGCCGCCAACCGCATGCAGACTCTCAGCGTCCCCGCCGAGCTGGCCCAGGAATGGGCACTCCTGCTTCAACGCGCCGGTGAAGGCAGCCTGCCGCTGCCGGAGCTGATGGACCGGGCCAACTTCCTGCAGAACCGTCAACTGGGGCAGGCCGCCGCCGCCTTGTATGAGACGTGGCTGTCGGTGGAGGGCCACCCGCCGGCCAGCCGCCTGGTGGCGCTCTACAACTGGGGCACCGTGCTGGGCAACATCCAGCAGCACCAGCAGGCCGAGCAGGTCTACCAGCAGGCGCTGGCCATCAGCCCCAGCTTTGCCCAGGCGCGATTGAACCTGGGCCACCAGCTCGAGCACCAGCAGCGGGTGGACGAGGCGCTGGCCGCCTGGCGCAGCGTCTATGACCATGAAGGCCCGATGGAGGCGCTGGGCGCCGACCTGCTGGGCCTGCGCACCCATGCGCTGAACAATGCCGCCCGGCTGCTCGAACTGCAGCGCCGGTATGAGGAGTCCGAAGCGCTGATGGTGCGCAGCCTCACCCTCAAGCCGGACCAGACCGATGTGATGCAGCACTACGTGCACATCCGTCAGAAGCAGTGCAAGTGGCCGGTCTACCAGCCCTTCGGCGAGGTCACCCACAACGCGCTGCTGCTGGCCACCTCGCTCTTGGCCACGCTCAGCGCCACCGACGATCCGGCCCTGCAGATGGGCGCCGCCCAGCGCTTCGTCTACGAAAAGGTCACCCGCCCGAAAGAAGCGCCGCTGTGGCGGCATCCCGCCTCGGTGGCCGCGCGGCAGCAGGGCGGCAAGATCCGCATCGGCTATCTGTCCGGCGACCTGTGCATGCATGCCGTCGGCCTGCTGACCGCCGAGCTGTACGAGCTGCACGACCGCGAGAAATTCGAAATCCATGCCTTCTGCTGGAGCCGCGAAGACGGCACGCCGCTGCGCCATCGCCTGCTGAAGTCCTTCGACAAGGTCTGGCGCATCAACGCCATGGACGACACGAACGCTGCCAAACTGATTGCCCAGACCGGCATCGACGTGCTGGTGGACCTGCAGGGGCTGACCAGCGGCGCCCGTCCCAACATCCTGGCTTACCGGCCGGCGCCGGTGCAGGTGAGCTACCTGGGTTTGCCGGCCACCTCGCTGCTGCCCGGCGTGGACTGGATCCTGGCCGACCGCTTCACCATGCCGCCGGAGTACCTGCCGTACTGCAGCGAAAAGCCGATCTACCTGCCGCATTGCTACCAGGTCAGCGACCGCCAGCGCGAAGTAGGCGCCATGCCCACCCGCGCCCAGTACGAGCTGCCGGAAGACGCTTTTGTCTTCTGCTCGTTCAACAACAACCACAAGATGAACGCCGAGATGTTCGGCGCCTGGATGCGCATCCTGCTGGCAGTGCCGGGCAGCGTGCTGTGGTTGCTGGCGGACAACGACTGGGCCAAGGCCAACCTGCGCCGCGAGGCCGAAGCTGCTGGCGTGGACCCCTCCCGGCTTATCTTTGCGCCGCGGGTGGCGCCGCCGGACTACCTGGCGCGCTTCACCCTGCCGGACCTGGTGCTGGACACCTTCCCCTACAACGCCGGCACCACCGCCAGCGACTGCCTCTGGATGGGCACGCCCATCCTGACCCGCAGCGGGCGCAGCTACATCTCCCGCATGTGCGGCAGCCTGCTGACGGCCGTGGGCCTGCCCGACCTGATCACCTTCTCGCTGGCCGAGTATGAGCAGCGGGCCATCCAGATCGGCCAGAACCCTGGACGGGCCCGTTCCTACAAGCGCTACCTGCGGGATGAAGGCCGCCGCAGCCAACTATTCAACATGCCGCAGATTGTTCGTGACATTGAGCGCGAATTCGAGCAATTGACACTGGCCCATCGCGCCTGATTGATCCACGATTCCCCCTATGAGCCGGCCGCACGACCCTTTCTTCGACGGTGACCAGCGCGCACGCCGCCCCGGCCTGCGCCTGGCCGCCGAGGACGGGCAGCGCGCGCCTGGCATGCCGGAGGAACCGCAGGACCCGCTGGCCGGTCTGGCGGACCAGCCGGCCATCGACCCGCTGCTGCACTGCCTGGCCTGGCTGACCCAGCACCACGGCCGTGCGCGATCGCCGGAATCGCTGCGGGCCGGCGCGCCGATCGAGGGCCCGCTCAGCCCGGACCAGGGCATCCGCCTCATGCGCGAGGCCGGCTACAACGCCGGGCTGCTGCGCAAGGGCATCGACGAAATCAATGCGCTGCTGCTGCCCGCGGTGCTGCTGCTCAATGGCGGCGATGCCTGCGTGCTGGTGCGGCGCCTGGACGATGGGCAGTCCGGCGGCGGTGCCCGTTATGAAGTGGTCTTCCCCGGCCCGGAAGCGGCCAGCTGCGTCGCACCGGCCTCGGAACTGGACCAGGAATACAGCGGCTTCATCCTGGCAGTCACGCCGCAGGAACAGTCGCAGGCCAAGCCGCTGGCGGGTGAACCGCCGCTGCTGCAGCCGGAAAAACACTGGCTTTGGGGCACGCTGCGCCGCTTCGTGCCGTATTACCGCTCCGCCATGCTGGCCGCGCTGCTGAGCAACGTGCTGATGCTGGTGTCGGGGCTGGTCACCTCGGTGATCTACGACAAGGTGATCCCGCACCAGGCCTACGTGACGCTGTGGACCCTGGCGGTGGGCGCCGGCCTGGCGCTGCTGTTCGACATGTTCTCGCGCCAGCTGCGCAGCCACCTCATCGACCTGGCCGGCCGCAAGACCGACCTGATCATCGGCGCCAAGCTGTTCCGCCAGACGCTGGGCGTGCGGATGGAACACAAGCCAGCGTCGGCCGGCTCCTATGCCCACTACCTGGCCCAGGTGGAAGTGGTGCGGGACTTCTTCACCTCCGCCACCATGTCGGCGCTGACCGACCTGCCGTTCATCGTCCTCTTCGTGGCCATGACCTTCATCGTGGGCGGGCCGCTGGGCTGGGTGCTGATGGCCGCGATTCCCTTGATGCTGGGCATGAGCCTGGCCATCCAGGGCTACCTGCGCCGCGCGATGCGCACCAACATGGCCGAGGCGGCCGACCTGCACGGCACGCTGGTGGAAGCGCTGGAGGGCCTGGAAGACCTCAAGACCTCCGGCGCGGAAGGGCGCTTCCTGCGTCGCTACGAGCAGAGCACTGCCATCGTGGCCGAGTCCGCGCTGCGGGCCCGCACCATGTCCAGCTGGAGCATGAACATCTCCATGACCATGCAGCAGCTCATCAACCTGGTGATGCTGGTGTGGGGCGTGTATCTCATCGGCGACGGCACGATCACGGCCGGTGCGCTGATCGGCGCCGTCATGTTTGCCGGCCGGGCCACCATGCCGCTGAACAGCCTGGTCAGCCTGGCCACGCGGTACCAAGGGGCGCGGGCCGCGATGCTGTCGCTCAACTCGGTGATGAGCGCGCCGACCGAGCGCGAGTCCCAGCGCAACTATGTGCCGCTGACCCAGGTCACCGGCCGCATGGGCCTGACCGATGTCGGTTTCAGCTACCCGGCGCAAGGCGATGCCCAGTCGCCCAAGGTGCTGCGCAATGTCACGCTGCGCATCAATCCGGGCGAGCGCATTGCGGTGCTGGGCCGCATCGGCAGCGGCAAGTCCACTGTGCTGCGCATGCTCGCGGGGCTCTATCAGCCGACCGAAGGCATGGTGGAAGTGGACGGCATCGACCTGCGGCAGGTGGACCCCGCCGAATTCCGCAGCAAGGTCGGTTTCGTGTCGCAGGAACCGCGGCTGTTCCACGGCACCCTGCGCGACAACGTGCTGATGGGCCGTCATGTGGATGCGCAGCGCCTGGTCGAGGTGGCCAAGCTGACCGGCCTGGACCGGGTGGTGGCCAACCATCCGATGGGCTGGGACCTGCCCGTGGGTGAAATGGGCAGCCTGCTGTCCGGCGGACAGCGGCAACTGGTGGCGCTGGCGCGCAGCCTGGTCACCCGCCCGCAGATCCTGCTGATGGACGAGCCCACCAGCTCGATGGACGCCCAGTCCGAAATCGCCTTCCTTCGCCAGTTGCGGGATGCGGCCGGCGACTGCACGCTGGTCATGGTGACGCACCGCCCGGCGGTGCTGGAGCTGGTCTCCCGCATCCTGGTGGTGGATTCGGGCCGGCTGGTGATGGACGGCCCGCGCGACCAGGTGCTGGCGGCGCTGTCGGGCGTGCGCCCGGGCGGCGCGCCGGGCCAGCAGGCACAGGGTGGGGCGCCCAACCCGGCCGCCGCGCAGGCCGCCCAGGCGGCCCATGCGGCGCAGGCAGCGCAGGTGGCCAACGGCACCGTGCACATGCATCCGGCGGCACAGCCGGTGAACCGTAACGCGGCGGTGTGAGCATGTCCCAGCCCCGAACCCTGTCCCGCGAGGACAACCTCTTCATCAGCAGCGTGCAGTCGGCCATGATCGACGAGCCGCTGCCCAAGACCGTCTGGGTGCTGTATCTGCTGGCGATCGTACTGGTGGCGGGCATTGCCTGGTCGTCGCTGGCCACTGTCGACGAGGTCACCCGCAGCGACGCCCGCATCGTGCCGGACGGCAAGGAGCAGATCGTCACCAGCCTGGAGAGCGGCGTGCTGAGCAAGCTGCTGGTGCGTGAGGGCGAGGAAGTCGAGGCCGGGCAGCCGCTGGCCGAGCTGGATCCCACCCGCGCCGAGGCCGCCCAGAATGAAAGCCAGGTCAAGCGCCTGGGCCTGATGGCGCAGGTGGCCCGGCTGCGGGCCGAAGCGCTCGGGCTGGCCCTGAAGTTCCCGCCGGAAGTGCAGCAGGTGCAGCGGCTGGTCGATAGCGAATCCGAAGTCTTCGACACCCGCCGGCGCGTGCTGGACGAAGCAGTGTCCAGCTACAACCGCAGCATCGGGCTGCTGGCGTCGGAGCTGAAGATGGCGCAGGACATGTCGGCCAAGGGCCTGATGTCCAACGTCGAGGTGATGCGGCTGAACCGCCAGGTCAACGAGCTGCAGCAGCAGCGCAACGAGCGCATCAGCCGCTTCCGTCAAGAGGCCAGCACCGATCTGTCGCGGGTGCAGACCGAGCTGGCGCAGATCGACGAGCAGATGGTGGTGCGCCGCGATGCGCTGCAGCACACCGTGCTGAAGTCGCCGGTCAAGGGCTTCGTCAAGAACATCAAGATGAACACCGTGGGCAGCGCGGTGTCGTCCGGCGCGGCCATCATGGAGATCGTGCCGATGGGCGCGCGGGTGCTGGTGGAGGCCCGCATCAAGCCCAAGGACATCGGCTTCCTGCAGGTGGGCCAGTCCGCAGTGGTGAAGGTCAACGGCTACGACTTCAACGTCAACGGCGGCATGCACGGCAAGATCGAATACATCAGTCCGGATGCGCTGGGCGAGACCGAGAAGAACGGCGAAGGCACCTACTACCGGGTGATCGTGGCCGCCGAGCGGGTCGACATCAAGCTGCATGGCGAGCCGCTGCCGGTCATCCCCGGCATGACCGCCTCGCTGGAGATCCGCACCGGGGAGCGCTCGGTGCTGAGTTATCTGCTGCGGCCGATGCTCAAGTCGCGGGAAGCGCTGCGGGAGCGGTAGCCCCACGGGACGGATCTGCGCCGCAAGGACGGGGCAGAAGCCGTGATGTCCTTCATGCAGACAGCCGCCGTGCGCGGCTGTCGTCACGTTTGGACGCAGCGCTTACCAGGTGCCCGGTTCACAGACGGGCGGCGGTGGCCGGACAGTCCGCTCCAGTGGGTGTCGGCGTGCGCGTGGGTGTGGACGCAGACGGGGCGCGGGAGCGCGGAGGAGGGCTGGGCTTTGGCTGCTTATCGAGGCTTTGCGCGGAGCCGGACATGGTCCAGTAGAGGCATGGGAAATTGCTTGTAGTCCGCATCACCATGACTCAACCGACTCTGCGCCGGAGCTTGCGGCGCCTCTCGTTCAGCACCCCCGTGGCCTTCGCATTGGCGGCCACGCTGGTGTCGCCCGCCTGGGCACAGGACCCGCCGCCCAGCCGCTGCAGCGACGATGGCAGCCTGCCGCCGTCATCCGCCGCGGCGCGGGATGCGACCTTGCTGGAAACCGGCTCGGCCGACCCGCGCTCGCAACTGCAGGAGCTGGTGCAGAAGGCGCTGGATCGCAGCAAGTCCATCGGTGCCAGCCGATTGCTGGCGCAGGCGGCGGAGGCCGATCTGGCGGAAGCCAAGGCGCAGCGCCTGCCCACGGTCAACCTGGGCCTGACCGGCTCGCATGTGGGCTCGCAGATTCCGGGCGACGGACCGGCCGGCCGCAGCTCCGGCCTGCAAGGGCGCGGCACGCTGAGCGTGACGGCGCCGCTGTATGACTCGGGGCGCATCACCAAGCTGACCGAATGGCGGGCGCAACTGGCGGAGGCTGCGCGCTACAGCCAGAACAGTGCGGAAGAGCAGGTGGCCCTGCAAACCGTGTCGCTGGCGCTGGACCGCGGTCGTTATCAGCTACAGGCGCAGGTCTACAGCCAGTACACCCGCAAGATGGCCTGTCTGGTCGAGGCGCTGGAAATCATCACCAAGGCGGACCGCGGTCGCGCCAGTGAACTGGTGCAGGCGCAAAAGAGCCTGCAGCAGGCGGACCTCTCCTACGAGCAGACGGTCTCGGCCCTGCGCACGACGGAAGTGCGGCTGCGGCGGTATGTGGGCGAGGAATTGCCACGTCCCGCGGCGATGAGCTCGGTGCTGGCCCGTCTGCCAGATCTGAATGAAGCCATGGCCGATGTGCTGGTGTCGGCGGATGTGTCGCAGGCCTCGGCCACGGCTCAAGCGCAGCGCAGCTATGCGGAGTCGGTGCGGGCGGGCCAGCAGCCCAGCGTGAGCCTGCTGGTGCAGGGCAGTGCGACGGTGGGTCAGGCCAAGCAGAACGACTGGATCGGCGGCGTGCAGGTCAACATTCCGATCGTGCAGCCGGGCGCGGATTCAGCGCTGACGTCGGCCAGGCGACGTGCCCAGGCCGCGTCGATGCAACGGGACGACACGATCGAGGCCAAGCGCTACCGAGTGCAGGAGATGTTTGAAGCCGCGCAGTCGTCGCTGGACCGGTCGCGTCGCATCGTGGACATTCTGCGCAACAGCGACCGGGTGCGGGGCTTTACGCTGCAGCAGTGGCAGCAGCTGGGCAAACGCTCGCTGTTTGATGTGATGGCCGCCGAAGGCGACTACTACTCGATGCGGATCGCGCATGTGAATGCGCTGTACGACGCCCAGCAGGTGGTGGCCATCATCTGGTCGCAGGGGCGTGGGGTGGTGACGCCGCTGCGTTGAGGGCTGGGCGCGCGGCGCCGGGCATGGCTGCACAAAGCTTCTCCAGTTGCTCCCGGGCCGCGGGCATCAGGCCGGGCCGAGCGAGGCAACGTTGTGCCAAACGCACGGCGCGATTCAGCGCCTTGCTTTTGTACCAGAGCGAGACCGCACTTACGGCGGTGATGGTGCGTCACGCCGCCGTCACTCACACCCATCCGCTAGCTCGAACCAGTCAGCCGCCGTCCGGACGCTGCGGGCGCACCCATGAAAAAAGCCGCCCGAAGGCGGCTCTCCTGCATCCAGCGCGCGGGCCTTGCAGCCCGCGTCCCTGATTACTTGACGCTGCGGCGACGCTGGGCGAAGCCCAGGCCGGCCAGGGCCAGACCCACCAGCGCCAGGCTGCCAGGTTCCGGCACATTCAGCGTCACCGATCCGTCCAGACCCGATTGACGGATCAGGGCAGAACCGGAGTTCCACAGTTGCGACGGAGTCGCCAGCGGGGGATCCACGTTGGTGTCCAGGATCCAGCTCACCGAGATCGGGTTGTTCAGCCAGTTGCTGTAGAGCGAACCCAGGCCTTCGCCAGAATTGAAGAAGTTCTGGATGAAGGAGTCGCCGGCCGCGTAGCTGTAGTCCACCACACCCTTGATGTAGAGGTTGGCATCGGTGACTTCCGAGCTTTCCACCACCAGGCGCAGCACTTCCTTGTTGTTGTTGGGATCGGTCGCCGCGCTTTGATAGTACAGGCTGAAGACGCCGGTGTTGTATTCCACCGTATCGGACACCCCGTCGCCGTCCTTGTCCACCGTCGTGCCGACGATCTGGTAGGCATAGGTCAGACCCCACGCGCCGCCCAGGCCGCCAATGGCCCCTGCACCGTACTGCGGGAAGGCCTCGCCGCCGGTAAACCCGTTCAGGTCGGGCGCCGACGGATTGTTCAGCGTGTCGATGTTGTTCTGCGACGGAATGTTCGGGAAGGAAAAGCTCAGCGGGGTCGAACCGTCAATAGCCGTCTTCGAGCCCGCGCTGAACCCGTAGAAGCTCATGATCGACGGGATGTTGGTGTCCACCACCGTGGTGCCCGGCGTGGCCGGATTACCCAGGTAGATGGAGGTGGCCAGCGTGCCGCTGTAGCCCAGCTGGTCGAACACCGCCGTCGTGGTGGAACCGTTGGGTTCGAAATTGAAATCGGAACCCGTGTTGATATACAGGGGCGACGCCAGGGCTGGCGCCGCAGCTGCACCCACCACTACCAGGGCGGCCAGGGCGAGCTTCGCTTGCTTGAACATGTGTCTCTCCTTTGAGATGCGTCTTGCCAGATGCACAGGGAAGCGGGGTTGCCGACTTCTTGCCCGGTTAAATAGCGAGGACTGTGCCAGCCTCCTTTAACCATTCAAAATCAACCACTTAACGTTTGGTTGCGTGAATTCTTCGGAGGGACTGTCAAGTTTGTCGACACGGATTCGGGGACATCACCGCGGCCCGCCCCGGCTTTCGCTTGCCAACCGTCACGGCATACTTCTGCTACACGACTACAAGCATGAGGGGGTGCCCGATGACAAGCGCCAACCGCGCCCTGCCAAGTGAAGAATCGCCCGCCGGCTACACCTTCAACTACGAGCGGGCCTTTTCCCGCAACATCGGCTGGGTGACCCCAGAGGAGCAGCAGCGCCTGCGCAAGGCGCGGGTGGCGATCGCTGGCCTGGGCGGCGTGGGTGGGGCCCACATCCTGACCTTGTCCCGGCTGGGCGTGGCCAACTTCAACATTGCGGATTTCGACGAATTCGACGTCCACAACATGAATCGCCAGGCCGGCGCCTTCATGTCCACCATGGGCCATTCCAAACTCAAGGTGATGGAACGCATGGCGCTGGATGTGAATCCGGAAAGCAACATCCGGCTGTTTCCGGAGGGGGTGCAGGACCACAACCTGGATGATTTTCTGAAGGACGTGGATGTGTATGTGGACAGCCTCGACCTGTTTGTCCTGCCCACCCGCCGAAAGGTGTTCCAGCGGTGCCGCGAACTCGGCATTCCCGCCATGACGGCCGCGCCGCTGGGCATGGGTTCCGCCTTTTTGTATTTCAGCCCGACCGGCATGAGCTTCGAGGAATACTTCAAGCTGGAAGGCCGCCCGTCCACCGATCAATACGCCCGCTTCATTGCCGGCGTGTCCCCGGCCATGCTCAACCGCAAATACCTGGTGGTGCCGGAATCGGTGAATTTCGCCGAACGCCGCGGCCCCTCCACCGGCATGGCCTGCGAGCTGTGCGCCGGCATGATGGGCACTCAGGTGCTCAAGCTGTTGCTGGGCCGCGGGCCCCTGCGTGCGGCCCCCTGGGGCCTGCATCTGGACGCCTACCGGGGCATCCTCAAGCACACCTGGCGGCCCCTGGGCAATGCCAACCCCATCCAGCGCCTCTTGATCAGCCTGATCAAACCCCTGCTTCGAGGGGGATGAGCGTCTGAAGCCCCCTACCGCGCCAGCCAGGAATTAGCACGGAATTCGATCACGCCCCCTGGGGATCGCCCTCAGTCCAGGGGGTTCCCTCCGGGGGCGCACTGAGGTGCAATCCGGCTAGTTTCCAGAGGGGTGGACATGTTCAAGAAGACTGCATCAATGCACTGGACGGGCCGCGGAATTCTGCGGGTGCTGGGAGGGCTGCTGGCGGTGTCGCTGGCGCTGACCGGCTGCTCCACCGCAGGCAAATATCCGCCCGCGCCGGTGAGCGCCAGCCAGGCTGATTACAGCTATGTGGTGGGCGCCGGCGACAACCTCAACATCATTGTCTGGCGCAACCCGGAGCTGTCCACCACCGTGCCGGTGCGCCCGGACGGCAAGATTGCCGCGCCGCTGATCGATGAATTGCCGGTGCAGGGCAAGAATTCGGTGCAGATCGCCCGGGACATCGAAAAAACCCTCTCCAAATACGTCCGCGATCCGGTGGTCACCGTCATCGTCACCACTTTCGTCGGACCCTACAGCGAGCAGATCCGCGTGGTGGGTGAAGCGGCCAAGCCGATGTTCCTGCCCTACAAGCAGAACATGACGCTGCTGGACGTGATGATCGCCGTGGGCGGCCTCACCGACTTTGCCGACGGCAACGGCGCCAGCATCCTGCGCACCGCCGAGGGCAACAAGCAATATTCCGTGCGGCTGAAGGACTTGATCCGCCGCGGGGACGTGTCGGCCAATGTCGAAATGCGCCCCGGCGATATCCTCATCATTCCCCAGAGCATTCTTTGATTCCTGACGCCGGCCGCCGCGCAGACGCCCGCCTGGACGCTGCGCGGGGACCGTGTTTTTGCAGTACTGCTCAGCGTCACGCGCCGAGTACCGCGCCTTAGAGAGATCGCCGCATGGATTCCCTCATCGCCCAGCTGATGGCTGTGTTCAAGCGCATGTGGCGCTACCGCTGGCCGGGGCTGATCGCCGCCTGGCTGGTGGGCATCGTCGCGGCCGTGGTGGTGTTCGTGGTGCCGGACCGTTTCGAGGCCAGCGCCCGGGTGTATGTGGACACACAGTCCATGCTCAAGCCCCTGATGACCAACCTGGCGGTGCTCAACAACACGGAGCAGCAGGTCAGCGTGCTCAGCCGCACGCTCATCAGCCGGCCCAATGTCGAGAAGCTGGTGCGCATGGCCGACCTGGACCTTCGCGCCACCAGCAAGTCGGACCAGGAAGCACTGATCGACCGCGTCACCCGCAACCTGTCCATCCAGTCGGCCGGCGGCACGACCAACAACCTCTACATCCTGAGCTACCGGGATTCGTCGCCGGAAGTCTCCAAGAAGGTGGTGGCGTCGCTGCTCAACATCTTCATGGAATCGAGCCTGGGCGCCAGCCGCAAGGACAGCACCACTGCGGCCACCTTCCTGAATGAGCAGATCAAGAACTACGAGGCCAAGCTGGAAGAGGCCGAGACCCGTCGCAAGGAATTCCGCCTGCGCAACCTGCAGTTGACCGCCCAGGACGGCAAGGACTCCGCCGCCCGCCTGGCCGAGGCCAGCGCGCAGCTCGACACCGCCCGGCTGCAACTGCGCGAAGCCGTCAGCGCCCGCGACGTGGCCAAGCAGCAGCTGGAGATGGACAACAAGCGCACCACCGGCGGCGGCAGCCTGCAGAGCCTGATGCAGGAAAGCGCGCAGAAGCTGGCCACGCCGGAGATCGACAGCCGCATCGAAGGCCTCAAGCGCAACCTGGACGCGCTGCAGCAGCGCTACACCGACCAGCATCCGGACGTGGTGAACACCAAGCGCCTGATCAAGGACCTGGAAGACCAGAAAAAGAAGGAAGTGGCGGAACTGCAGAAGGCCGCGCTGAACAATCCCTCGGCTGGTGGCCGGGGTGACAGCCTGGTGGCCCAGCAGCTGTCGCTGACGCTGGCCAACAAGGAACAGGAAGTCGCCACGCTGCGCACCCGGGTCGAAGAGCTGCAGGGCCGCTACACCCAGGCGCAGGCCGCCATCAAGATGGCGCCGCAGCTGGAAGCGGAGTTCTCCCAGCTCAACCGCGACTACGACGTCATCAAGAAGAACTACGAGGAAATGGTGGCCCGCCGCGAGTCGGCCAGCCTGTCCACCGACCTGGACAACACCTCCGGCGTGGCGGACTTCCGCATCATCGATCCGCCGCGCGCCTCGTCCAAGCCGGTCGCGCCCAATCGTCTGATGCTGCTGGCTGCGGGCCTGGTGGTGGCGGTGCTGGCCGGTCTGGTGACGGCCTTCGGTGCCAGCCAGGTGCGCCCGGTCTTCCACGACCTCAGCGAGCTGCGCCAGCGTCTGGAGATGCCGATCCTGGGCGTGGTGTCGCGCCAGGAAACGCCGGAGGACCGGCGCCGCGCGAAGGTGGACCTGCTGCGTTTCGGCGCGGCCTCGGGTGGCCTGGCGGGTGTGTATGCGCTGGGATTGATCGGCATGGCGATCTGGCTGAGCCGGCAGGTGGGGTGACGTGATGACAAGCCTGATCGAACAAGCCGCACGCCGGCTGGAGCAACTCAAGCAGGCCGGCGTCGACGTGGCATCGCCTGCGTCCCCGGCGGGTGAGTCCGCGGCGACCGCCCCCGCGGCACAGGGCGCGCCGGTGGGCATCACGACGCCGGGTGCGGGATCGTCCGCGACCGCTGCCGCAGCGGCCCCATTCGCAACGCATGGTGCCACCCCGGTCGTCTCGCCCCCTAGCGCCGAGGCTGCCGCGCCCCGCGCTCGTGCGCCGCAAGACGGCACCTCCAAGCGGGTGGAGCTGGACCTGGAGGCGCTCACCGCCCAGGGCTTCCTCACGCCCAATGCGCCGCGCAGCTACCTGGCCGACCAGTACCGCAACATCAAGCGTCCGCTGATCCGCAATGCGATGGGCAAGGGGGCCGCGACCCTCAACAATGCCAATCTCATCATGGTCACCAGCGCCTTGCCGGGGGAGGGCAAGAGCTTCACCTCGCTGAATCTTGCCATGAGCATCGCGGCCGAGTTCGACAACACCGTGATGCTGGTGGATGCCGACGTGGCCCGCCCGTCCATGCTGCGCATGCTGGGCCTGCCGCCTGGCCCGGGCCTGCTGGACGTGCTGGAGAATTCGGTCGACATGGCAGACGTGCTGATCAAGACCAATGTCGACAAGCTGACCCTGCTGCCCAGCGGTCGTCCGCACGACCGCGCCACCGAACTGCTGGCCAGCGATGCGATGACCGGCCTGCTGGACCACATGGCCAAGCGTTATTCCGACCGCATCATCATCTTCGATTCGCCGCCGCTGCTGCTCACCACCGAGTCCCGCGTGCTGGCCACCCACATGGGGCAGATCGTCGTGGTGATCCAGGCCGAGCGCACACCGCAGAGTGCGGTGATGCAGGCCATCGCCACCATCGAAAGCTGCCCGCTGAAGATGGCGCTGCTGAACCAGGCCTCGGCCAAGGCCGATGCCGGTTACGGCTATCACTACGGCAGCTATGGCTATGGCCAGGGTTACGGCTACGGCTACCGCCAGGGCGACAGCCCCGACGGGGCCGACGGCGCGCGACCGGCCACCGGCAAGGCTTGAGGAGGCAGCGCATGGCAGGTCGTCACCGTCTTTCCCGTCATCCCCGGAATGCCCGGCATCAGGCCGCCTGCCTGCTGGCCTGCGGGCTGATCGGCATGGCGGCGACGGTGCAGGCCCAGACCGAGGCAGCGAGCGGCGACAGCAGCGGCGGCGACGGCACCAAGCGGCTGGGCCTGACGGTGGTGCCGCGCATCGGCCTGTCCGAGACCTGGACGGACAACCTCGCGCTGGCCCCGGACGGCCAGCGGGACCGCGCGCTGATCACCAGTGTCTCGCCCGGCATTTCCATCACCAACCGCACCGGCTGGCTGCGCGGCGTGCTGGACTACCAGATGGACGGGCTCATCTACCTCAAGAGCGACCGCAGCAGCCGGGTGCAGAACCAGCTGCAGGCGCGCGGCAATGCGGAGGTGGTCCCGTCGAAGGTGTTCGTCGACGCGAATGCCAACATCAGCCAGCAGACGATATCGGCCTTCGGCCAGACCTCGCCGGGCGGTGAACTGGACAACCCCAACCGCACCGAAGTCCGCACCCTGACCGTGTCCCCGTACTGGCGCGGCCTGCTGGGCACGGTGGCCAGTTTCGAGCTGCGGGCGACCGGCCAGATGCGCGACTCCAGCGATGGCGGCACCGGCGTCAGCTCGGCCAGCGGCGACACCAAGGAAGGCTCGCTGAACCTGAGCCTGAGTGGGCCGCAGGGCCGTGCGCTGAACTGGGGCCTGCAGGCCTACACGCGCCGCATCCACTACGAGCTCACCGGCCTGGACAACCGCAGCAGCAGTGCCGTGGCCTCGCTCAGCTGGGTGCCGGATGTGGACTGGGTGCTGGGTGTCACCGGCGGCCGCGAGAAAAGCGACTATCTCGGCAACGAGACCAGCAGCGTCTATGGGGCCAACATCAAGTGGACCCCGACGCCGCGCACCACCGTCAGCGGCGACTGGCAGCGCCACAGCTATGGCAACAGCCACAACGCCGTGCTGGAGCACCGCATGACGCAGCTGGTGCTTCGCCTGACCAGCACCCAGGCGGTGAGCACCGGCAGCGACCCCAGCGGCCAGATGACCAATTACCAGCTGCTGGACCTTCAGTACAGCAGCCTCGAGCCCGATGCCGCCAAGCGTGACGCCCTGGTGCGTTCGATGCTGGCGGCGCTGGGCCTGAGCCCCAATGCCGTCAGCAGCACCGGCTTCCTGGCCAACACGGCGACGCTGCAGCAGCGCAACGAAGCCGCGCTGGCCTGGACCAGCCCGCGCATGACGCTGACCCTGTCCGCCAACGACAACAAGAGCCGCGCCCTGGGCACGACGACCAACGCCACGGACGACCTGGCCCTGGCCAGCAACATCCATCAGCGTGGTGTCACCCTCAGCGTGGCCTACCGCTTCACGCCGCTGAGCACCGGCAACGTCACCTACACCCGCCAGCACAGCAGCGGCGACGGCAGCGGCAATCTCTCCAGCGGCATGTCGTCGCTGACCGCCACCACCACCACCCGCCTGGGCCCGCGCACCGATGCGACGCTGGGCCTGCGCCACACCCGTTCCGACGACCAGTCCCTGGGCTACCGCGAGACCGCGGTCTATGCCCAGATGACGCAGCGTTTCTAGGCAGCCACCGCGATGTATGAGGCCTTCTACGGGCTGAGCAGCAAGCCGTTCCAGCTCAGTCCCGATCCGAGTTTTTATTTCGGCAGCAAGCAGCACCGCAAGGCCAAGGCCTATCTGGACTACGGGGTGCTGCGCAGCGACGGGTTCATCGTCATCACCGGCGAGATCGGCGCCGGCAAGACCACGCTGGTGCGCGGTCTGCTGGACAGCCTGAACCGCAGCAATGTCGTGATCGGCAACGTGGTCACCACGCAGCTCGATGCGGAAGACACGCTCCGGCTGGTCGGCGCGGCCTTTGGGGTGCGGGTCAAGGACCTGCCCAAGAGCGAGGTGCTGATGGCACTGGAGGCGTTCTTCGTCAGCGAAGCCAGCCGCGGCAAGCGCTGCCTGCTGATCGTGGACGAGGCGCAGAACCTGACCGCGCGGGCGGTGGAGGAACTGCGCATGCTGTCCAACTTCCAGTTTGGCAATCAGTCCCTGGTGCAGACCTTCCTGGTGGGGCAGCCGGAGTTCCGCGCCATCCTGCAGCGGCCGGAGATGGAGCAGTTCCGCCAGCGCATCGCGGCCAGTTGCCACATCGGTCCGCTGGACGAAGAGGACACCCAGCGCTACATCGAGCACCGCCTCAAGTGCGCCGGCGCCGATGGCAAGCCGACCTTCGAGCCCGCCGCCTTCGGCGCGCTGCACCGGGCCAGCCACGGCATTCCCCGCCGCATCAACACGCTGTGCGACCGGCTGCTGCTGCTGGGCTGCATGGCCGAGCGGGTGCATCTCACCGAAGCCGATGTCGACGAGGTGGTGGCGGATCTCTCCCGCGAGTCAGCCTTTGCACCGCCGCCGGTGGTGACCGTGGCGCTGAACGAAGACGGGGAGCCGGTGGATGCGGCCTCGCTGGGCCTGGGCCTGTCGCGCCTGCGCCTGCAGGCGCGTGAGGCCGGTGCCGACGTCGGCGCACTGGCGCAGGAACTGGCCGGCCTGGGCCTGGAGGGCCAGGACGCGCGGCTGCAGCGCATCGAGGACAGCCTCATGCGGCTGGAGCGCATCAACCAGCAGACCCTGGCGCTGCTGCAGAAGCTGGTGGGCGCGGTGAAGGCGCCGTGAGCGCCCGACACAGGCCCGGCACAGCCCCCATCAGGGAAGGACACACGACATGACGACTCCCGCCTCGGCAGAGCGCCCGGCCCGCAGCGCCATGAGCAGCTCCCGCATCCGCAATGCGATGAGCATCGACGTGGAGGACTACTTCCAGGTCAGCGCCTTTGCCCCCTACATCCAGCGAGGCGACTGGGACCGGCGCGAATGCCGGGTGCAGCGCAATGTCGGCCGCATCCTGGACCTGCTCGACGCGCGCGGCGTGAAGGCCACCTTCTTCACGCTGGGCTGGATTGCGCAGCGTTATCCGCAGCTGGTGCGGGACATCGTCGCCCGCGGCCACGAGCTGGCCAGCCACGGCTACGGTCATGAGCGGGCCAGCGACCTGACGCCGCAGGCCTTCCGGCAGGACATCCTCAGCGCCAAGCAGTTGCTGGAAGACCTGGGCGGCGTGGCGGTGAACGGCTACCGGGCCCCGAGTTTTTCCATCGGCGAATCCAACCTCTGGGCCTTTGATGTGGTGGCTGACTGCGGCTACCGCTACAGCTCCAGCGTCTATCCGATCGAGCATGACCACTACGGCATGCCCGACTCGCCGCGGTTTGCCTACGAGGTGCGGCCAGGCCTGATCGAGGTGCCGGTGACGACGCTGCGTTTTCGCGGGCGCAACTACCCGAGCAGCGGCGGCGGCTGGTTCCGCCTGCTGCCCTACGGCGTGACCCGCTGGATGATCGAGCGATTCAACCGCATCGAAGGCCGCAGCGCGGTGTTCTATTTCCATCCCTGGGAAATCGATCCGGAGCAGCCGCGCATCGAAGGCATCGACGCCAAGACGCGCTTCCGCCATTACGTGAACATCGGCCGGACCGAAGGCCGCATCGCCCAACTGCTGGCCGACTTCGAATGGGCCCGCATGGACGAGCTCTTCCTGCCCCCGGCAGCGGACCGGCGGGAGGCGGCATGATCGTCCGACGCCTGGCCCTGGGCGATGCGGAGACGGCGCGTCGCTGGGACGCGTTTGTGCAGGCCTGTCCCGAGGCCACCTTCTTCCACCTCAGCGCCTGGCAGCGCATCCTGCGGCGGCAGTTCGGCCATGAAGGCTACTTCCTCTATGCCGAGCGGGACGGCCGCATCGAAGGCGTGCTGCCGCTGGCCGAAAACAAGAGCCGGCTGTTTGGCCATGCGCTGGTGAGCCTGCCATTCGCGGTGTATGGCGGCGTGGCCGCCAGCACGCCCGACGCAGCGCAGGCGCTGGAAGCCGAGGCCCAGAAGACGGCGCGTGAACTCAAGGTGGAACACCTGGAGATGCGCAACCGCATCCGCCGTCATGAAGACTGGCCGCACCAGGACCTCTACGTCACCTTCCGCAAGGAGATCCTGCCCGACGAGGAGGCCAACATGCTGGCCATTCCGCGCAAGCAGCGGGCCATGGTGCGCAAGGGCATCAAGAACAACCTGCGGGCCGAGATCGACAGCACGGTCGATCGCTTCTTTGCGCTCTATGCCGACAACGTGCATCGCCACGGCACGCCCGCCATGCCGCGCCGCTACTTCCAGGCGCTGCTCGATGAATTCGGTGATGCGGCCGAGGTGCTGGTGGTCAGCAGCGAGCAGGGCGAGCCGCTCTCGGCAGTGCTGAGCTTCTACTTCCGCGATGAGGTGCTGCCGTACTATGCCGGCGACGCCGTGGCCGCCCGCGACCTGGCCGCCAACGACTTCAAGTACTGGGAGCTGATGCGCCGTGCCTGCGCCCGCGGGCTCAAGGTCTTCGACTACGGCCGCAGCAAGCAGGACACCGGCTCTTTCGCCTTCAAGAAGAACTGGGGCTTCGAGCCCACGCCGCTGCATTACGAGTACTGCCTCTACCGCCGCGAGGCCGTGCCGCAGAACAATCCCAGCAATGCCAAGTACCAGCTGATGATCAAGGCCTGGCGCCGCCTGCCCATCGGGGTGGCCAACTGGCTGGGGCCGCACATCGTGCGCAGCCTGGGCTGAGGGGAGCATCGATGGCCCGTATCCTGTACCTGGTGCACCGCCTGCCGTACCCGCCCAACAAGGGCGACAAGCTGCGCTCCTACCATCTGCTCAAGCATCTGGCCGCCAGCCATGAGGTGGTGCTGGGCAGCTTCATCGATGATGCCGAGGACTGGGCCCATGTGCCCGCGCTGCGCGAGTCCTGCGCGGACGTGTTCGTCGCCGGACTGAATCCATTGCTGTCGCGGGTGGCCAGCCTTCGCGGGCTGGTCAGCGGCGAGGCGCTGAGCCTGCCGTACTACCGGCACCGGGCCATGCGGGCCTGGATCGACGGCCTGGCCCGCGGCCCCCGCTTCGACGCCATCGTGGTGTTCTCCTCCACCATGGCCCAGTACGCCCTGCAGTTGCGCCAGGCCATGGGCGAGGTCCCGATGCTGGTGGACTTCGTCGATGTGGATTCGGCCAAGTGGACCGACTATGCCAAGGCCCATCGCTGGCCGATGTCCTGGCTGTACCGGCGCGAGGGCCGGGAGCTGCTGGCCTATGAGCGGCAGGTGGCCGAGCAGGCGCGTTGCTCCTTTTTCGTGACCGAGAGCGAGAAGGCGCTGTTCCAGCAGTTGTCGGCCAGCCGTGCGAAGGTGGAAGCGCTGTGCAATGGCGTGGACAGCGGCTACTTCTCGCCACTGCCGGCACAGGACAACCCGTTCGAGCCGGATGAGCTGCCCCTGGTCTTCACCGGCGCGATGGATTACTGGCCCAACGTGGATGCAGTGCAGTGGTTCGCCAGCGAAGTGCTGCCCGGCCTGCGCCAGCGCTGGCCGCGCCTGAAGTTCACCATCGTGGGCCGCAGCCCGACCCCGGCCGTGCAGGCCCTCGCGGGGGACGCGGTGCGGGTCACCGGCACCGTGCCGGATGTGCGGCCCTATTTGCAACATGCCGCCGCCGTGGTGGCGCCGCTGCGGCTGGCGCGCGGCGTGCAGAACAAGATCCTGGAAGCGATGGCGGTGGGGCGTCCGGTGGTGGCGGCCCGAAGCTGTGTCGAAGCGCTCAGCGCCAACGGCGTGCTGGCCGGCCAGGACCTGCTCTCGGCCGATTCGGCCGGGGACTACCTCGAGCTGCTGCATGCGCTGCTGGCCGCGCCGCAGCGGGCCCAGGCCATCGGACAGCAGGCGCGCGAGCGGGTGCTGCGCCAGTTCAGCTGGCATGCCCATCTCTCCCGCCTGGACCACTACCTGCCGGTGACGGCCAAGGCGGCCGCATGAGCGTGCTCACGCCGCAGATGCTCGGCCCGCTGAGCCTGCCGCTGGCCTGGCGCCGGCCGCTGGCCCTGCTGGTGCTGCTGATGCTGGCGGTGCTGCTGCTCTACCGCCAGACGGCGCTGGGCATGGTGAACATCTGGTGGCGGTCCGGCACCTTCACCCATGCCTTCCTGGTGCCGCCGATCGTGCTGTGGCTGGCCTGGCGCCGTCGGTCGGTGGTGGCAGGGTTGACGCCCCGGCCCGTGCCCTGGCTGGCGGCCCCACTGGCGTTGATGGGCGCGGTCTGGCTGCTGGCGGACTTCGCCGCCATCAATGCCGCCACGCAGTTCCTGCTGGTGGCCATGCTGGTGCTGCTGGTGCCGGCCGTGCTGGGCTGGACAGTCACCCGCGAGATGATCTTTCCGCTGGGCTTCCTCTTTTTCTGCGTGCCGGTGGGGGAGTTCCTGCTGCCGCAGCTGATGACCTGGACCGCCCACTTCACCGTCATCGCCTTGCGGCTGAGCGGCATCCCGGTCTACCAGGAAGGGCTGCAGTTCATCATTCCAAGCGGCCAATGGTCGGTGGTGGAGGCCTGCTCCGGCGTGCGCTACCTGATTGCGTCGCTGATGGTGGGTACGCTCTACGCTTACCTCAGCTACCAGACGCTGCGCCGGCGGCTGGCCTTCATCGCCTTTGCACTGGCGCTGCCGCTGGTGGCCAACTGGGCGCGGGCCTATCTGATCGTGATGATCGGGCATCTGTCCGGCAACACCCTGGCCGTGGGCGTGGACCACCTGATCTACGGCTGGGTCTTCTTCGGCGCGGTGATGCTGGCGATGTTCCTGATCGGCGGTCGGTGGGCCCAGCCGGAGCTGCCGTTGAAGCCGCTGAGCTCGGAGGACCTGGCCGATGATCGTGATCACGGCGGCCTCAACCGCGCATCCAATGGCGCATCCAACGGTCCATCCGGCGGCGCCTCCAACGTCACCCCCCGCGCTCCGACGCCGCGAGCAGTGAGCCCCGCGTCCACCTGGCCCACGGTGGCGCTGCTGGCCGCCGTCCTGGCCGTGCCCGCGGCCGCCAGCGCCTGGCTGCAGCAGGGCAGCGGCACGGTGGTCACGGGGCTGACGGCCCTGGCTCCCGCGCCCGGCTGGACCGTCGTCCAAGCCATCGCACCCGGCAGCACCCCGTCTGCCACCGATCTGGCCTGGGAGCCTGGATTCACAGGCGCCAACGCCCGTCTGCAGGAGCAGTTCCAGCAGGGCACGCAGCCGCCGGTCGGCCTGCACCTGCAGTATTTCCGGGACCAGGACTACGAGCGCAAGCTGGTCAGCTCCAGCAACCGCGTGGTGCCACCGGAGAGCAAGCAATGGGCGACGGTGGCGCAGGGGCAGACCTCGATGGAGCTGCCGTCCAGCGGCGGCACGGCGGTCCTGCCGCTGCTGACCACGCAGATCCGCGCGGCGGGCCTGGAAGCCAGCAGCTCGCAGCGCCTGCTGGCCTGGCATCTCTACTGGATCAACGGCCGGCTGGAGACCCGCGAGTGGCGCGCCCGCCTCTGGGGCGCCTGGCAACGCATGACGGGGCAGGGCGACGATGCCGCGCTGGTGCTGGTCTACACGCCGCAAGACGACGCCGCCCCCGAGCGGCTGCAGCAGTTCCTGCGGCAGCACTGGCCCGCCATCGATGCGGAGCTTCAGCATGTGCGTGCGCAGCGCACACCTGCCAGCGCTGCGGCCCCTTCGACCCCCAGCGGAGGCCGCCCATGACCGTCAGCCTGCCTCGCGCCGACGGCACCGATCGCCGCAGTGACCCGCGCCCGCTGGTGCTGCATGTCATGTACCGTTTCGACACCGGCGGGCTGGAAAATGGCGTGGTCAACCTGATCAACCACATGCCGGCCGACCGCTATCGCCACGCCATCCTCGCGCTGACCGAGGTGACGGACTTCCGCCACCGGATCCAGCGGGACGATGTGGAGTGCTTTGCCCTGAACAAGCCGCCGGGGCAGGGCTTCTGGCTGTATCCGCAGCTGTACCGGCTGTTCCGTGAGCTGCGTCCGGCGGTTGTGCACAGCCGCAATCTGGCCGCGCTGGAAGTGCAGTTGCCAGCGTGGCTGGCGCGGGTGCCGGTGCGCATCCATGGCGAGCATGGGCGCGACGTGGGCGACCTGGATGGCCGCAACCGCACCTACCAGCGGGTGCGCCGCTTCTACCGGCCGTTCGTGTCCCACTACATCGCCTTGTCGCGCGACCTGGGCGACTACCTGACCGGCCCCATCGGGGTGCCCGCGGACCGGGTCAGCCAGTTCGTCAACGGCGTGGACACCGAGCGCTTCAGCACCTACGCAGGCGGAGCCACGGAACGCCTGCCACAGCCCATTGCCGGCTGCCCGTTCGACCCGCGCTGCCACTGGATCGTCGGCACCGTGGGTCGCATGCAGGCGGTCAAGGACCAGCTGATGCTGACCCGCGCCTTTATCCTGACGGTGCATGCGGCGCCGGAACTGCGCGAGCGCCTGCGTCTGGTGATGGTGGGCGACGGGCCGCTGCGTGCGCAGTGCCAGGCCCTGCTGGACGAAGCGGGCATGACCGACCTTGCGTGGCTGCCAGGCGAGCGCAGCGACGTGCCCGCAGTGATGCGCGGCCTGCATGTGTTTGCCCTGCCGTCGCTGGCCGAAGGCATTTCCAACACCATCCTGGAGGCCATGGCCAGCGGGCTGCCGGTGGCAGCCACCGAGGTGGGCGGCAATGCCGACCTGGTGACGCCGCAGATCACCGGCCTGCTGGTGGCCGCCGGCGACCCGCAACCGATGGCCGGCGCGTTGCTGCGTCTGGTGCGCAACCCGGCGCAGGCCGCCGCCATGGGCGAGGCCGGGCGGCAGCGGGTGGAGCGGGACTTCAGCATGCGGGCCATGGTGGCCCGCTATCAGGGACTGTACGACCGCCTGCGCGGCCAGTCGCCGGCCTCCGGGCATTGACGGGAACAGCACCATGTGCGGAATCAGTGGCATCTTCGACACCCGGGGCCGGCGCGACTTCGACGCCGCCCTGATGCATCGCATCAACGACACCCTGCATCACCGCGGGCCGGATGAAGGGTCCATCCACCTGCAGCCGGGCCTGGGCTTCGGCCACCGGCGCCTGTCCATCATCGACATCGCCACCGGGCAGCAGCCGCTGTTCAATGCGCAGGGCACGGTGGGCATCGTCTTCAACGGCGAGATCTACAACTACCAGTCGCTGATGGCCGAGCTGCAGGCGCTGGGCTACGTGTTCCGCACCCGCAGCGACACCGAGGTCATCGTGCATGCCTGGTCCGCCTGGGGCGAGGACTGCGTGCTCAAGCTGCGCGGCATGTTCGCCTTCGCCTTGTGGGACCAGGCGAGGGATGTGCTGTTCCTGGCCCGCGACCGCATGGGCGTCAAGCCGATGTACTACGGCCTGCTGGACGATGGCGCGCTGGTCTTCGGCTCCGAGCTCAAGGCGCTGATGGCCCATCCGCAGCTGCGGCGCGACATCGAGCCGCAGGCGGTGGAAGAGTACTTCGCGCTCGGCTACGTGGCCGAGCCGCGCACCGTCTTCCGCCAGGCGCTGAAGCTGCCGCCGGGCCACACCCTGGTGGTGCGCCGCGGCGAGCCGCTGGGCCAGCCGCGACGCTACTGGGATGTGAGCTTCACCCTGGACGCCCGCATCGACGAGGTGCAGGCCCAGGAAGAGCTGCTGCGCCGCCTGCGTGAATCGGTGAAGCTGCGCATGATCGCCGAGGTGCCGCTGGGGGCCTTCCTCTCCGGCGGCGTCGATTCCAGCGCCGTCGTGGCCATGATGGCGGGTGAGAGCAGTGGTCCGGTCAAGACCTGCTCCATCGCCTTCGACGACCCGGCCTACAACGAATCCGAATTCGCCCGCCAGGTGGCCGAGCGCTATCACACCGACCATCACGTGGAGACGGTGCAGAGCGACGACTTCGACCTGATCGACACCCTGGCGCGTCTGTACGACGAGCCCTATGCCGACAGCTCCGCCATCCCCACCTACCGGGTCTGCCAGCTGGCCCGCAAGCATGTGACGGTGGCCCTGTCCGGGGACGGCGGCGACGAGAGCTTTGGCGGCTATCGCCGCTACCGTCTGCACATGATGGAAGAGCGCATGCGCGCCAGCCTGCCGCTGGGCCTGCGCCGGCCGCTGTTCGGCACCCTGGGGCGGCTGTACCCGAAAGCGGACTGGGCACCGCGCGTCTTCCGCGCCAAGACGACCTTCCAGGCGCTGGCCCGCAATTCGGTCGAGGCCTATTTCCACACCATGTCGGTGATCCGGGACAACGAACGCATGCCCCTGTACAGCGCCCGCTTCAAATCGGAGCTGGGCGGCTACAACGCCCGCGAGCTGTTCCTGCGGCATGCCGAGCGCGCCAATACCGATGATCCGCTGGCGATGATCCAGTACATCGACCTGCACACCTACCTGGTGGGCGACATCAACACCAAGGTGGACCGCGCCTCGATGGCGCATTCGCTGGAAGTGCGCGAGCCGCTGATGGACCATCCGCTGGTGGAATGGCTGGCCACGCTGCCGTCCCACCTGAAGCTGCGCGGCGGAGAGGGCAAATACCTCTTCAAGAAGTCGCTGGAGCCGCATCTGCCGCGGGATGTGCTTTACCGGCCCAAGATGGGCTTTGCCGTGCCGCTGGCCCGCTGGTTCCGCGGGCCGCTGCGCCAGCGGGTGCGCGGGTCGCTGCTGGGCGGGCCGCTGGCCGATTCGGGCTGGTTCGACCTCAAGGCCATCGGCCAGTTGGTGGAGCAGCATGAGAATGGCAGCCGGGACCACAGCACGCCGCTGTGGACGCTGCTGATGTATGACGCCTTCCTGCGCAACGTCATGGGCATGGCGCCGATGCGTCAGGCCGCCTGACCGTCCGCTTTGCGAGATACGCACCGCATGAAGATCCTCTATCACCACCGCACCGCGTCCAAGGACGGCCAGGCGGTCCATATCGAAGAGATGATCGGCTCGCTGCGTGCCCTGGGGCATGAGGTGCGGGTCGTGGCGCCTGGGGGGGAATCGCCGCCGCAGGAGAAGGCCCGCATGGGCGACGATGTCGGCTGGGTGCAGCGTCTGCGCGCCCGTCTGCCCAAGTGGGTCTACGAGCTGCTGGAGCTGGGCTATTCGCTGCTGGCCTATCGCCGCCTGGCCCGCGCTGCGCGGGAGTTCCGGCCGGACGCGATCTACGAACGCTACAACCTCTTCCTGCTGGCCGGTCTGCTGCTCAAGCGCAGGACCGGTCTGCCGCTGCTGCTGGAGGTGAATGCGCCACTGGCCGACGAGCGGGAGCGGTTTGGCGGGCTGGCGCTGCCGCGTCTGGCGCGCTGGGCGGAGCGCGTGGTCTGGCGCGGTGCGGACATGGTGCTGCCCGTCACCCGCGTGCTGGGCGACATGGTGGCCGCCCAGGGCGTGCCGCAAGAGCGGCTGATGGTGGTGCCCAACGGCATCAACCAGGAACACTTTGCCGAAGCCCCGTCTCCGCAGGCGGCCAAGGCGGCGCTGGGCTGGGCGGATGCGCTGGTGCTGGGCTTCACCGGCTTCGTGCGGGACTGGCACGGCATGGACCGGGTGATCCGCTGGATGGCCACGCCCGCGGCGCCGGCCAATGCACGGCTGCTGCTGGTGGGGGACGGCCCCGCGCGGGCGGACCTGGAAGCGCTGGCGCGTCAGCTGGACCTGGGCGAGCGCGTGCGCTTCACCGGGGTCATCTCGCGCGACGAGGTGCCGCGTCATGTGGCGGCCTTCGATGTCGCGCTGCAACCGGCGGTGGTGCCCTATGCATCGCCGCTGAAGCTGTTTGAATACCTGGCCCTGGCCAAGGCCATCGTGGCGCCGCGCCAGCCCAACATCGAAGAGGTGCTGGAAGACGGCCGCAATGCGCTGCTGTTCGACCCTGCTGAGCCTCAGGCGCTGGAGACCCTGCTGGCACGCCTGGCCAACGACCCGGGCCTGCGGCAACGCCTGGGGGAGGGCGCCGGGGCCACCATCGGTCGGCTGAACCTGACGTGGCTGGGCAATGCCGAGCGGGTGGTCGCGCTGGCGCGGTCGCTGCGTGAAGCCCCTGCCTCCACGCTGGGCGATGCCAAGGCATGACACCGAGCATGAACCATCGCGTGCTGCCATGCTGAAGATCCTCACCTTCTCCACGCTCTACCCCAGCCGCGAAATGCCCAGTCACGGCATCTTCGTCGAGACCCGGCTGCGTCACCTGGTCGCCTCCGGGCAGGTGCAGGCGCGGGTCGTGGCGCCGGTGCCGTGGTTTCCCTTCAAGGGCCCGCGCTTCGGCGAATACGGCCGCTTTGCCGCCACGCCGCACACCGAGCAGCGCCATGGCCTGTCGGTGACCCATCCGCGATTCGTGCGCCTGCCCAAGGTCGGCATGAGCAGTGCGCCCTACACGCTGGCCTGGACGGCCCTGCGCGCCGCCCGTGCGCTTCAGCGGGAGGGTTTTGACTTCGATCTGATCGATGCCCACTACTTCTATCCGGACGGCGTGGCCGCCGCCATGGTGGCCCGGGCGCTGGACAAGCCGCTGGTGATCACCGCCCGCGGCACCGACATCAACCTGATCCCGGCCTATACCTTTCCGCGCAAGCTGATCCTGCAGGCGGCCCGTCAGGCCGATGCGGCGATCACCGTCTGCGCGGCGCTCAAGGACGAGCTGGTGCTGCTGGGCGCGGACGCGGACAAGATCCAGGTGCTGCGCAACGGCGTGGACCTCACGCTGTTCCATCCCGGCGACCGCGACGCCTGCCGCCGCCGGCTGGGTCTGGCGCCGGGGCGTTTCACGCTGGCGTCGGTGGGGCACCTGATCGAGCGCAAGGGCCATGAGCTGGTGATCGGCGCGCTCAAGGACCTGACGGACGTGGACCTGCTGATCGCGGGCAGCGGCCCTGAGGAGGCCGCCCTGCGACGCCTGGCGGCCGACCTGGGCGTGGCCGACCGCGTGCGCTTCCTCGGCGCCTTGCCCCAGGCCGGCCTGCGAGAGGTGTATGCCGGCGTGGATGCGCTGGTGCTGGCATCCAGCCGCGAAGGCTGGGCCAATGTGCTGCTGGAGGCGATGGCCTGCGGCACGCCGGTGGCCGCGTCCAATGTGTGGGGCACGCCGGAAGTGGTGTCCGGTCCGGAAGCCGGCGAGCTGATGCCGGAACGCACGGCCGCCGGCGTGGCCGCTGCGGTGCGGCAGCTGCGCGCGGTGCCGCGAGACCGGGCCGTCGTGCGGCGGTATGCCGAGCAGTTCTCCTGGGACACGACCACCCAGGGCCAGATCGACCTGTTCCAGCGGATCCTCGCCGCTCGGGGTTTGCCGGAGTTCCGACATGCGTGACCTGATCATGCTGGCCCTGTTCTCGCTGCTCATCTGGAAGACGATGAAGGAGCCGATCTGGGGCGTGCTGGGCTGGGTGTGGATGGGGGTGATGAACCCGCACCGGCTGGCGTATGGCTGGGCGCACGATGCGCCGTGGTCCATGGTGATTGCGCTGGCGCTGTTCCTGAGCCTGATCGTCCACCGGGACAAGCTCACCCGCTTTCCGGTCAACGGGGTGACGGTGTTGCTGCTGATCTGGATCTTGTGGATCGGGGTGTCGCCGCTGATCCACTCCTTTTATCCGGAGCGCGAGTTCGCGCCGTGGTCCCGGGCCTTCAAGGTGGTGCTGATGGTGCTGGTGTCGATGCTGGTGGTGCAGCGCCGGCGCGACCTGGACTGGCTGGCGCTGGTGCTGGTGATTTCCATCGGCTACTACGGGCTCAAGGGCGGGCTGTTCACCATCATGACCGGTGGCGCGGCGCGGGTGTGGGGGCCGGAGGGCTCGTTCATCGAGGACAACAACTCGCTGGCCCTGGCCACCATCATGACGGTGCCGCTGATCCGCTACCTGCAGCTGCAGGCCACGAAGCGCTGGCAGCGCCACCTGGCGGTGGTGGCGATGCTGCTGTGCATGGCCTCGGCGGTGGGGTCGCAGTCGCGCGGGGCCTTCCTGGCGATCCTGGCCATGTCCTTCTTCATGTGGCTCAAGAGCCGCAACAAGCTGCCGCTGGCGCTGGTGGTGCTGGTGGCGCTGCCGCTGATCTTCGTCTTCATGCCGGACAGCTGGACCGACCGCATGGAGACGATCAAGACCTATGACCAGGACGGCTCGGCCATGGGCCGCATCAATGCCTGGCAGACCGCGTGGCGGCTGGCAGTCGACCTGTTCCCGCTGGGCGGGGGCTTCACGGTGCCGGGGCCAGCGGCCTTCGCCAAATATGCGCCGGACCCGACCATCCCGCTGACGGCGCACAGCATCTACTTCCAGGCGCTGGGCGAGCACGGGTTCATGGGGCTGTTCCTGTTCCTGGGCATCTTCTTCCTCACCTGGCGGCGGGCCACGAAGTTGATCCGCGCCACGAAGAACGTGCCGGAGCTGCAATGGGCGCGAGACCTGGCGGCCATGTGTCAGGTGGGTTTGATCGGCTATGCGACCGGCGGCGCCTTCCTGAGCCTGGTCTACTTCGACATGCCCTACTACCTGGTGCTGATGGTGGTGGCGCTGGATCGCATCGTGGCGCGGGAGATGGAGGCGCGCAGCAAGGCGGCAGTGGCCGCTGGCGCGCGGCCGGTGAATGTGCATTCGCCGTATTGGGGAGGCACCTGATGCTGGCCTCGCTGAGTCTGCTGGGCTGGCCGGGCGGCGCGCCGGCGCTGAGCATCCTGATCTACCACCGGGTGCTGCCGCAGCCCGATCCCTTGCGACCGGGGGAGATCGACGCGGCGCTGTTTGAGGCGCAGACGCGTTTCCTCTCGAGGCATTTCAGCCTGATGACGGTGTCGGACGCCGCAGCCGCGTTGAAGGAAGGGCGCCTGCCGCGACGAGCAGCCTGCATCACCTTCGACGACGGGTATGCCGACAACCTGACGGTGGCCCATCCCATCCTGGCGCGTCACCACGCGAAAGCCACGCTGTTCGTGGCCACCGGCTATCTCAATGGCGGACGCATGTTCAGCGACACGGTGATCGAGTTCGTGCGCAAGGCGCAGGGACCGGTGCTGGACCTCTCGGCCGTCGGCATGGGCAGCCATGCGATTGCCACGGTGGAGGAACGGCTCAGAGCGATCACCGCCTTGCAGGTCCAGTTGAAGTATCTGGCGCCTGCAGAGCGCGACGCCCAGGTGGAGCGCATGCTGGCGGCGCATCCGGTGGGAGCGCTGCCCGGCGACCTGATGCTCACCGATCTGCAACTGCGGCAGTGGGCCGATGTGGGCCACGAGGTGGGGGGCCACACGGTGGACCACACGGTGCTGACGACGCTGAGCCCGGAGGCCGCGCGCCATCAGGTGCAGACCGGCCGCGAGCATCTGGAGCGCCTGACCGGGGGACCGGTGCGCAGCTTTGCGTATCCCAACGGCCGGCCGGAGCGGGACTATGACGCCAGCCATGCGGCGCTGCTGCGGGAGCTGGGTTTCGAAGCGGCGGTGTCGACTGCCGCTGGTGTGGCCCGGCCGGGCGCCGATCTGTTCCAGCTGCCGCGTTACACGCCGTGGGGCCGCTCCATCACGATGTTTGCGGCGAGGATGATGCGCAATGCGCGCATGGGTGGGCCGGCGGCGGTGGTTTGATCAGCGCGGAGCAATGACCGGGGGCACGACGCCCGCCGCACGCATACGGGCGATCTCCTTGTCCATGGCGGCCCGTTCCTCGGCTGCGGCACGCCGCACGGCGATCTCTTCCGGCGTGCACTTCTTGGCAGGCAGGAGCGGCACCGGCTTGAGATCTCCGGCCGGCAGGATGCGGTTGATCGTCATGACGCAGCGCTTGAGCTGTGGCTCTGCCACCAGGTGTGCTTCGTAGTCCACGCCGGGCACCGGCATGAAAGCGGCCGACACCCACTGGCAGTTGCCGACGGTGAGCCGCAGGGTGCTCACCTCGGCAGGCGGGAGTTCGTGTTCCTGGTAGTACCACTGGTTTCCCATGTTCCAGCCACCGGCCTGCACCTGCCGTGAACGCTCCGTCTCGGGCATGCCGATGCTGAGGTTGCTGGCGGTGCCGGTGAGCGACTTGAAGGAATTGGCCAATCCGCCGCCCACCATCAATTCAGTGTCGTCGCTGTAGCAGGCCGCTCCCTTGTGCAGGAAAGCCGCGCCGCCGTTGACCGCGAACACGCGCAGGCGTGACGGCCGGGGCTCGCCCTTGTCGTCGAAGACGGTGGGGTCCTGCTGGAGGGCCTTGAGGCGGGCCATCGCGGCTTCTGCAGCCTGGGCATGGCCCTCGGGTGTCCATGCGGGGGGCGTCGGCCTTCGTAGCGGGGTTTCCGGCTGCGTTTCCGGCTGCGTTACCCGAGGCGGACGCGGCGGACTCCGGCATCATCGTGGCTTGAAACATCGTGCCGATCTGGATCGCGGTGGCCGGATCCAGCGCCTTGTGCAGTTGCACGGCCAGCACCTTCTGGATGTCTTCGATGCGTGCCGCCTGTTCCTTGGCCCGTGCATCAGCCTGCTGCTGTTGCAGCGCGTCGAATTCCTTGCCGCAGGTTTCCTTCACGCGCGCCATGTGGTTGGGCGTTGACGTCTGGTAGACGCCGGCGGAGCGGACCCGGTTGTACTCCGCCGACACCGAGCGAGGTTCCCCGGAGGCATCGAGCGTAGGGTAGTACACCCAGCCCAGTTCCATCACGGTCAAGGGTTGGCAGCGAAGTGCATAACGGGTGGCCGTGGACCGCGGCGCTTGCTGCTGGCCTTCCACGGCTGACTGCGAGCTGAGCACCCAGAACTCGTTCCACACCTGACCGTCCAGGGCACCCGTCAGGGCGCTGGCGGGCACCGGGTAGTTGGGGCTGATCTGGACCCGCTCCAGCATTCCGAGTGAATTGACCCAAGGCTCGCCATAGGACGTGAAACCACCCCGGGCCTGGGTCTCCTGCCAGCGCTGCTTGAGGGCCGCTTTCATCCGCGTGTCGGCGCCCAGGAAGGGCAGGCCGTCGGGAAAGTCCATGCGGGTGAAGATCTCGCTCTCCGGGCTTTGCTTGGCTGCATGGCTGACCAGGGGCAGTCCGCTCAGGATCAAGGCCACGGCACAGGCGGTCAGGCGCGGCAGGCCCATCGCAGGCGCAGTCAGGGCCCTTGCGGGACGGGTGCTCCCCTGGGCGGGGGCGGCCGAGAAGAGGGTGGTGAAAGACGGGCGAACTGTGGAAGACGGCATGGCGGTGGCAACCCCAGCGCTCTCAAGGCGCCGGTCTTGGCGGACAAAGGGCGGCAGGTTAAGCGACCCCCCTGTTCAGGGGGATCCCACCAAGAGGGGAACCGTTGCGGTCCTGGCGTCTTTCGTGAAGGAGTGCCGGACGGCGAGCGGCTCAAGCGCGTCCGGCCATGTCGCCGTCAACCTGGAAGCGGTTCCGGTGAGTGGATCGTCAGCCAGGGCCAGCGCGCCTGGTAGGAGGCGGCCTTGCGCTCGAAGAGGTCCCCGTGAGGCGCCAGGGGATTCATGCGCAGCTCGCCGGCATACAACGAGGCCAGGCCATTGGGCGCGTAGACCTCACCGCCGGGACGCACGCCCACGCAGGTGCACGGCACCAGGAACCGGTCGATGCCTTCCCGGGACGATGCCAGCGGCGCATAAGGATGACCGAAGTAGTCCTCGTACCAGAGATGCACGCGGGCCTGGTTGGTGGCCTCGATCCGCACGCCCAGGTCGCCCAGCAGGCTGTCGACGTGCGCCTGCATGCGGCGCTCGCCGTCGTCGGTGACATCGTCGGGGTTGAAGTAGAAGAGGTCGTAGTCCTGGATGTCGGCGGTGGGCGGTCGGCCGGTCTTCAGGTTCCAGACCGTCTGGAACAGGCATCCGGCCACCAGCCAGCCGTCGGGCAGGGCCAGCGCGTCCCAGCGGTCCAGGATGGCGCGGTTGTGGGGGGTGCGAAGGATGTCGGCGTAGAAGCGGTCGTGCATGGACGAGGACAGCGGAGCGGATGGGTCGCGGGGACACTTGGCCGCGGAGCGGCACCGTCCAGTATCACTGACCCAGCGGGCTGCGCACGCCCTTTCGCGTGGCCTCGTGCATGCACTTCCGGTTCATCGCTGCGTAGACGCAGGCGTTGTGCCTTTGGCTGACACGGCGGCTGAGACAGAGGCGGACGCCGCGGCATTGCCGGATACCGCCGACTCCCACCCCAGCCCCAGGCTCTTTTGCAGCGACACGAAGTCCTTGAGCAACGCCGCCTCGCCGTCCAGCGTGCGAAGCGCTGCGGCATCGCGATTTCGCTGAGCATCGAGCAGGTCCAGTTGACTGGCGGCCCCAGCCTGGCGTCGCTGCCGGGTCAGCGCCAGCGAGCGGTCCGCGGAGGCCTGCTGCGCCTGCAGATGCACCAGCGCCTGACGCTGCTGCCCAAAGCGCGACAGCGCCGTGTTGGCGTCCTGCAAGGCGCCCAGCACAGCGGCCTGATACAGCGCCAGGGCCTCATCCCGCCCGGCCTCGGCTTGCCGCACCTCCGCCTGGGTGCGGCCAAAGTCCAGCACATTCCAGCTGAGGTAGGGCACGCCCACCAAGGCCAGGCTCTTGCTGGTCAGCAGATGACCGAGGTCCGTGCCGGCCAGCCCGATGTCCCCCAGCAGCGTGAGCTTGGGAAAGTAGCCGGCTTCCTTCTGGCCGATCCGGGCCTGACCGGCGGCCAGTCGTCGCTCGGCGGCACGGATGTCCGGCCGGCGCTGCAACAGGCCTGCCGGGTCGCCCACGGCCACGCGTTGCGGCAATACCGGCAAGTGCGGCGACGTGGTGGAGAGCTGCGCGTCGAGCGCGCCGGGCGCCTGGCCGGTCAGCAGCGCCAACTGATCGAGCCAGGCGCTGATCTGCGCGGCGACATCGGCCAGCGAGGCCTGCGTGGACTCACCCTGCAGCAGCCGCTGCTCCACGTCCTCGGCCGCCGACACGCCGCGTGATTGACGCTGCCGGGTGAGGTCCAGCGTCTGTGCATCCGCGTTGGCCGTTGCGCGCAGCAGGGCCTGCCGCTGTTGCTGGGCCCGCAGGCTGGCGTAGGCCTGGGCCACTTCAGCGGCCAGGCACACCTGCGCATCCGCAAGATCCGCCTGCACCGCCTGGGCCTGCGCTGCCGCCGCCTCGGTGGCCCGGCGCGTGCCGCCGAAGAGATCGGCTTCCCAGGTCGCGTCAAACCCGGCGCTGTAGAGATGCAGCGTGGTGTCATCCCGCGTGCCGGGCGCTTGCCAGACGCCGGCGGCCAGGGCCGAGGCTGATCCTTTGGGCATCTTCTGCGCTTCCTGCTGGCGCAGCGCCGCGCGGGACTGGCGCAGACGCGCTTGCGCCGCCTGTAGCGTGGGACTGTTGGCCAAGGCCTGTTCGATCAGCGCGTTGAGCGGCGCGTCGTTCAGCAAGGTCCACCACGCGGCCGTGCCGGGCTGTGCCGGGGGCTCATCGCGGGTGTCGCGGCTATCGCGGGTGCGAGCCTTGCCACCCGTGTCGCCTGTGTCGCGAATGTCCTGGACGTCGCGTGCAAAGCGCGGCGCCTTCATGGCCTGCTCGGCCACGGCCGGGGCGCCCGCGTAATCCGGGCCGACCGTGGTGCAGCCCACCAGTCCGATCAGCACGGACCCGGCCAGCAGCACCGGCTGGATGGAGGAAAGACGTGAAAACATGAAAGAGGTCCGTATCAATGGGCTTCACTGACCGCGGGCGCCTGTCCCGGGCGCGGCGTCTTCAGGAGCAGGGCCAGGGGGACGCACAGCAGCAGTGCAACCGCCAGGGCATAGAAGGTTTCGGAGAAGGTCATGACGCTGGCCTGCTGCTGAATCTGCAGCGCGATCTCCTTGAGCGCCTGCAACTGCGCATGTGCCGCGTCGCCCACCTGTGCCAGGTGGCTGGCGGTGCTGGCGGCCACCCGTTCCTGCACCAACGGTGAATTGGCGTTCAAGGTCTCATGCAGACGGTCTACGTGCAGCGCGTTGCGCCGGTCAATGAAGGTGCCGAGCACCGCCAGGCCCACCGAGCCGCCCAGGTTGCGGGCCATGTTGTAGAGGCCGGCCGCGTCGCCGGATTCCTCGCGGCTGACCGCCGCCATCGACGCCTGGTTCAGCGGCATCATGCACAGCATCTGGCCCACACCGCGCAGCAACTGGGACATCGTGAAGTCATGGCCCACGCTCTGCGCGGTGAGGCTGATGTCCAGCAGGCAACTGACGGCAAAGCACAGCAGGCCGGCAATCACCAACACCCGGAAGTCCAGCCGCGTGATGAGCCGCGGCAGGATGGGCATCATCAGGAACGCCGGCAGGCCCGCCAGCAGCATGACTGCGCCGGACTGCTGGGCGTTGTAGCCTGAAATCAGCGCGAGGAACTGCGGCACCAGGTAGGACACGCCGTACAGGCCGGCGCCCACGACAAACACAATGAAGATGACGCTGGCATAGCTTCTGTTGCGCATCAGGCTCAGCCGCAGGATGGGCTTGGCCGACCAGCGCTGCGACAGCCCCACCAGCGCCAGGCCTGCGGCGGAGGTCACGCTCAGCCAGAGGATCAGGGTCGATTCAAACCAGCGCTCTCGCTGGCCTTCCTCCAGCACGACGGTCAGCGTGGACAGGCCCACCGCCAGCCCGACGATGCCGAGCCAGTCGGCCCGCAGGAACTGGTCCAGATGCATGCGCTCGCGCGGCAGTCCCAGCAGCAGCAGAGCCAGCAATGCGGCGCACACTGGCACGTTGATGAAGAAGCACCAATGCCAGCTGACGTTCTCGGTCAGCCAGCCGCCGACCACCGGCCCGAGCAGCGGGCCCAGGATGACGATCAGCCCGAACATGGTCATGCCCACCGGCAGTTGATGGCGCGGCAGACGGGTGCGGATGATGGTCTGCGCAGTCGGGATCATGGCGCCGCCGGTGAAGCCCTGGCCGATACGGGCCAGGATCAGCGTGGCCAGGTTGCCGGAGAAGCCGCACAGTACCGAGAACAGCGTGAACAAGGTGGCATTGCCCACCAGGAAGTTGCGCAGTCCGAAGACCCGCGTGAGCCAGGCGGCCAGCGGGATCATCACGATCTCCGACATCAGGTAGCCCGTCGAGATCCAGGTGCCTTCCGTGCCGGTGGCACCCACCGCGCCCTGGATCTGCGGCAGCGCCGAGTTGGTGATCGAGATGTCCAGCGTGGCCATCAGCGCCCCGAGGGCCCCGGCGGCGACGGCAATCCAGTCGGCGGCCTTGGCATTGGGCTCGGTGGCCTCAGCCATGTTGGTCTCCGCTCGCGGCCTGATGCGTGGCGGCGTCCTCGCGGGTGTCTACTTCGGTGGTGACGGACAGGCCGGGCAGCAGCCGCTCGCGCACAGCGGCATCGGCCAGCACCCGAATCCGCACCGGCACCCGCTGCACGATTTTGGTGAAGTTGCCGGTCGCGTTTTCGGAGGGCAGCAGCGCGAACTGGGCGCCGGTGCCGGGCGAGAAACTTTCCACGGCCCCGTGCAAGGTCAGGTCGGGCAGGGCGTCCACATGCAGCGTCACCGGCTGACCTGCACGCATGCGGCCGATCTGCGTTTCTTTGAAATTGGCCACCAGATAAACCTCCTGCACCGGCACCAGCGTCATCAGGCGCGTGCCGGGCTGCACCAGTTGACCAACCCGAACGGTGCTGTCGCCCACCCGACCGTCGATGGCGGCTCGCACCACCGTGTCATCCACGTCCAGATGGGTCTGGTTGCGGGCAGCGTCCGCCGCCTGCACCTGCGCCTTGGACTGCGCCACCTGAGCTTCGGTGGACTGGATCCGGCTGGCCGCCGCGGCTTCGGCGGCTTGATTGGCGGCCAGGGTGGCCTTGGCCTGATCGCGGGTGTTGCGCAACTCGGCCAGGCGTTCTTCGGTGGTGGCGCCTGTGGCCACCAGCGGCGCAAACCGTTCGAACTCCTGTTGGGCATGGGTCAGCGCCAACGTGGCCGACTGCACCTGCGCCCGGGCCTGCGCCCACTGGGCCTTCTGTTGAAGGATGTCCGCCTGCGCTCTCTGGATGTCCGCCTTGCGCGCCTCGATGGTGGCCTGCGCCTGCGCCAGCATGGCTTCGTACTGCCGGCGGTCCAGGCGCACCAGCGGGTCGCCGCGCTTGACGGCCTGATTGGGCTGGACGAACACCTCGGTCACATAGCCCACCACCTTGGGCGCCACGGTGACGCTGTCCGCCTTGAGATAGGCGTCATCGGTGCTTTCGATGAAGCGGCCGACACGCCACCAGTGCGCGCCATAGATCGCGCCGCCCAGCAGGGCCGCGATGCCCAGCAAAAGAAGGATGGGGCGGCGGCGGCTGGGAGGACTCGGGGGCTGAGGTGGGGCCGGAGGGGAGGCCGAAGGGGAGGCGGTGTGAGGCGTCGAGGACGGAATCGGAGCGGGGGAAGAAGACGGCGCGGACATGAACATCCATCAGTTGAATTTATTCCGGTCGATATCTTTTTCCACCTGGAAGAATTCTGTCAACTGATATATTTTGAAAACTGTGCACCGCGCCACGTCCTGGCCGCGGCTTTACCCACCCGAAACGACGCATGACCGAACGACCCGCCCGAGCCCCGAGACACCGCCCCGAAGCCGGCTATGCCCGGGGCGAGGAAACCCGCCGACGCATCATCGAAGTGGCGCTGCGCCTCTTCGCGGAGCGCGGGTTCGAGGGCGCCTCGACACGGGAGATCGCCAAGCAGGCGGGTGTCAATGCGCCGGCCCTTCAGTACTACTTCGACAACAAGGAAGGCGTCTACCAGGCTTGCGCCAAACACATCGTGGACAGCTCCATCGAGCATTTCCTCCCGGCGGTGGAGCGGGCGGAAGAGGTCCTGGAGCGGCCGGATGCGTCGCGCGACGATCTGTTTGCGGCGTTTGGGGGACTGCTGGACGCCATCGCGGAACACCAGCTGCTGCCGGACGACGCAGAGCACCGGCGTTTGTTCATGGCGCATGAGCAGGTGGGCCATGGGCCCAACCTGATCTTCCAGATGATGGACAAGACGCTGCGCCCCCGCATGGCGCGGGTGACCACGCACCTGGTGTCGCGCTACAGCGGCATGGACCTCAAAGACCCGACGCTGAGCATGCGGATCCTGATGATGATGGGCCAGTTGATGGTGTTCTCACTGGGGCGGCGGATGCAACTGGCCAAGTTGGGGTGGGAGCGCTTTGGTCCCAAGGAAGTGGCCACCATCAAGCAGGCGGCGCGGGAGCAGTGCCGTGTGCTGATGGACCATTGGCGGGAAGCGGCTGAGTAGCCTGTGACCCCTTAGCAGCCGGCCTGGGCTGAATCCGCTCCAAGGGCGTTGCATGGCCTCTTGCGAATGCATGCGGGCCACCACAAAAAAAGCGGCGCCGGGTGAGGGCGCCGCTTTTGGCGGGACTCTCTGGCGTCAGGCCGCGAGCAACTGCCGCAGCACGTAGGGCAGGATGCCGCCGTGCCGGTAATACTCCACCTCGATCGGCGTGTCGATGCGCAGGATCAGCGGCACCTTGCGGGTGGCGCCATCGGCCGTGGTGATGGTCATGAACGCTTCCGACTGAGGCAGGATCTCCGCGCCCAACTGGATGTCGATCAGCTCATCGCCCTTGAGCCCCAGGCTTTCCCAGGAATCGCCCGGCCGGAACTGCAGCGGCAGCACGCCCATGCCCACCAGGTTGGAGCGGTGGATGCGCTCGAAGCTCTTGGCGACCACCGCCTTGATGCCCAGCAACTGCGTGCCCTTGGCCGCCCAGTCGCGGCTGGAGCCGGTGCCGTATTCCTCGCCGGCGAAGATGACGGTGGGCACACCGGCTTCGATGTAGCGCATGGCGGCGTCATAGATGAAGAGCTTTTCGCCGCTGGGCTGGAACAGCGTCAGGCCGCCTTCCTCGCGGGCGCCGTCCGCCTTCGCAGGGATCATCAGATTCTTGATCCGCACGTTGGCAAAGGTGCCGCGCATCATCACTTCATGGTTGCCGCGACGCGAGCCGTAGCTGTTGAAGTCGGCCTTGATCACGCCCTGTTCCTTCAGGTAGCTCCCTGCGGGCGAGGCTTCCTTGATGGCACCGGCCGGGGAGATGTGGTCGGTGGTGATGGAGTCGCCAAACAGCGCCATGATGCGCGCCTGCTTGACGCCCACTTCCTGCGCCTGCGGCACCTGCGTGAAGCCTTCGAAGAACGGCGGCTGCGCGATGTAGGTGCTCTTGGGCCATTCGTAGACCTGGCCCTTGCCGCCCTGGATCTTCTCCCACAGCTTGCCAGGCTCGGATTTCACCTTGGCATAGTTGGCGCGGTAGGCGTCCGGGTTGAGCGCCAGCTTGAGCAGGGCGTAGATCTCGTCGCTGGTGGGCCAGATGTCGCCCAGGTAGACCGGCTTGTTGTCGGTGCCGTAGCCCACCGGCTCGGTCATCAGGTCGCGGGTGACATTGCCGGCGATGGCGTAGGCCACCACCAGGGGCGGGCTGGCCAGGAAGTTGGCCTTGATGTTGGGGTGGATGCGCGCCTCGAAATTGCGGTTGCCGGAGAGCACGGCCGCGCAGATGAGGTCGTTGTTGACGATGGTCTCGTTGATCTCGGCCGTCAGGTCACCCGCATTGCCGATGCAGGTGGTGCAGCCATAGGCCGCCACGGCAAAGCCCAGCTTTTCCAGGTAGGGCAGCAGACCGGCCTTTTCCAGATATTCGGTGACGATGCGCGAGCCGGGCGCCAGCGAGGTCTTGATGTGCGGCTGCACCTTCAGGCCGGCATACACCGCCTTCTTGGCCAGCAGACCGGCCGCCAGCAGCACGCTGGGGTTGGAGGTGTTGGTGCAGGAGGTGATGGCGGCGATCAGCACGTCGCCGTTGGCGATGTCCAGACCCTTGGGGCTGGCGACCGGGAACTTCTTCTTGAGCTTGTCCGCCGGCTGGTTGAAGCCGTTCTCGGCCACCGGCTTGCTGAACAGGCTGCTGAAGGTCTTGGCCAGGTCGGTGATGACGATCCGGTCCTGCGGACGCTTGGGACCGGCCAGGGACGGCGCCACGGTCCCCAGGTCCAGCGACACCACCTGGCTGTATTGGATGTCCCCGGTGCGGGGCACGCCGAACAGGCCCTGCGCGCGGAAGTAGGCCTCGAAGGCCTCGATTTCGTCCTGGGTGCGGCCGGTTCCCTTGAAATAGTCGATGGTGCGCTCGTCCACCGGGAAGAAGCCCATGGTGGCGCCATATTCGGGGGCCATGTTGCCGATGGTGGCACGGTCCGGCACGGACAGGCTGGCGGTGCCTTCGCCGAAGAACTCGACGAACTTGCCCACCACCTTGGCCTTGCGCAGGATCTCGGTGACGGTGAGCACCAGGTCGGTGGCGGTGACGCCTTCACGCAGACGGCCCGTCAGCTCGAAACCGACCACGTCCGGGGTCAGGAAGTAAACTGGCTGACCCAGCATGCCGGCTTCCGCCTCGATGCCGCCCACGCCCCAGCCCACCACGCCCACGCCGTTGATCATGGTGGTGTGGCTGTCCGTGCCCACCAGCGTGTCCGGGTAATAAACGGCATTCGGGCCGGTGCCGGTCTTGTGCACGCCGCGGGCCAGGTATTCCAGATTCACCTGGTGGACGATGCCGAAGCCCGGGGGCACCACACCAAAGGTGTCGAAGGCCTGCATGCCCCACTTCATGAATTCATAACGCTCGCGATTGCGCTGGAACTCCAGCTTCATGTTGAGATCGAGCGCCTTCTTGTCGCCAAAGTAGTCGATCATCACCGAATGGTCGACGACCAGATCCACCGGCACCAGCGGCTCGATGGTCTTGGGATTCTTGCCCTGCGCGGCGGCCACGTTGCGCATGGCGGCCAGGTCGGCCAGCAGGGGCACGCCGGTGAAGTCCTGCAGCACCACCCGGGCCACGACGAAGGGGATTTCCTCGTTGCGGGGCGCATTGGGCTTCCAGTGCGCCAGTTGCTCCACGTGCTCCGCGGTCACCCGCTGGCCGTCACAGTTGCGCAGCACCGATTCCAGCACCAGACGGATCGACACCGGCAACTTGGCGACGCTGGGGAACTGCTCTGCCAGACGGGGCAGCGAGTAGTACTGGCCTTTGGTGCCGGAGGCGGTCGTGAAACTGGCGAGGGTGCTGGCAAACGCATGGGGCATGGCTCACTCCTTGGCTGATCTTGGCTGTTTGGGTGCCTGGTTTTACGGGAATGTCGATCCCGGCGAGCGGGAAAGGGATTCGTGGCTGCTGACCTGACTGCTGACTCGGCAGCGATGACGGAATACGAAGCCGTCCTCGCCTGATTGTGGCGCTGTTCTCCAGCGCTGTGATGACTCTGTTGGGTGATGTGCAATGGGCAGGGGCCAGAGGGCCTCTGAGGGCAAGACGCAGACCCGGGCACAAGGATTGCATGCAGATCGCCCGGGATCGGCGCGAAGCTCGCCCAATCCCCTGACGGGACTCAGGGGCTGTGCGCCGCCGGTCCGGTGCGTTACTCGGTCGGACTAGGATCGAGTGATCACGATCTTCGTTCCGAAACAGTGCTTCAACGGGGAATCGCATGGAGCAGGAACTGCTGTCGCCAGCCAGGGGCGACGAAGTCAAGGCCCTCCCACGGCGCGAAGCCGGGCCGGTCGGTCCGGGGCCCTTGCCGCCGGCGGGACTGATCTGGCTGCAACGGCTTTTCGAAGGCTATCCCGGCAGCCTGGGGCTGCGGGTGGGCACCTGGAGCACACGGCTGGGGCGAATGGCGCATCTGGCGCCCAGCGCCACGCTGGTGCTGCAGGACCCCGCTGCCTTGCGTCGGCTGCTGCTTGGGCGGGATCCGCTGCGGTTTGCGCAGGCCTATTTCACCGGCGCGCTGGACGTGGAAGGGGACTTCTTCGAGGCGCTTCAGATCAAGGACCACCTGCCGGCCCTGACCCTGTCGTGGCGTGACCGGCTGCGTCTGGCGGTGCGCTTGCTGGCGCCGCCGCCCGGCAGCGCCGACGAGGCCCTGCAGGCGTCCGGCGTGCGACGCCATTCCCGCGCAGAAAACAAGGCGGCCATTGCCTTCCATTACGACCTCTCCAATGATTTCTATGCGTTGTGGCTGGACCCGCAAATGGTCTATTCCTGCGCCTATTACGAGACCGAGCAGACCGAGCTCGCGCAGGCGCAAACGGCCAAGCTGGACCATATCTGCCGCAAGCTGCAACTGCGTCCCGGCGACCGCCTGCTGGACATCGGCTGCGGATGGGGCGCCCTGGTGATGCATGCGGCACGCCATTACGGGGTGCAGGCGGTGGGCATCACCTTGTCCGAGCGTCAACTGGCGCTGGCGCATGAACGGGTCCAGGCGCAGGGGCTGGCGGCGCAGGTGGATCTGCGCCTGTGTGATTACCGGGACATGACGGGTGAGTTCGACAAGGTCGCGAGCGTGGGCATGTTCGAGCATGTGGGGCTGAAAAACCTGCCGGTGTACTTCGAGACCGTGCAGCGACTGCTCCGGCCCGGTGGCCTGTTCCTGAACCACGGCATCACCCATCAGGAGGACGGCTGGGGGGAGGCGCTGAGTTCGCGCTTCATCAACCGCTATGTGTTCCCGGACGGAGAACTGGACCGCGTCAGCAACGTGATGCGGGAGATGGAGCAGCAGCAGTTCGAGATTCACGATGTGGAGGGACTGCGCATGCACTACGCCAAGACCTTGCGGGCCTGGGTGGCGCGGCTGGAAGCGCGGCATGACGAGGCGCTGCAATACGTGGATGAAGCCCATTACCGGATCTGGCGGCTCTACATGGCAGCGAGTGCACTAGAGTTCGAAACGGGTGAGCTGGGGCTCTATCAGATCCTGGCCAGCAAGCGTGATGGTGGGGCGGCGCCGGTGCCCTTGACCAGGCGTTATCTGTACGATTGACTCCGCGCCATCGACCGTCTCATGGTGTTCGATCGAATGTGCGATCGAATGTGCGACCGAATGTGCGACGGAATGTGCGACCGAAAGATCCCGTTGAAACCGATGCAGTTCAAGACACTGACCCCCGACGAAGCCTTGCAACTGGCCGGCCTGCCGCTCGATTACGAATGGAGCACCCTGATTGGCAATGGCTTCATTGCGGCCTCCGACGACAGCCACCCCCAACTGGCTGACGCGCTGGAAGCGCTGAATATCTACGGGGCAGCTGACCTTTATCTGGCAGCGGCCGAACGCATCGTGGCCCGTGTCCAGCATCACATGCCTGTGGAGGACGGTCTGTTGCGACTGCAGTCGGCCTGGGCCGCCACCGTCGATCCCAGGTACTCGACGCTGGCGGACGCGGACCCCTCCAAGGTGGCCCCCGACGACGCCTGGACCTTGCCCGAGTGGCGGGTGAGGCGTGCCATTGGCGGCGTGGTGGAAAGCCTGGAAGCGGGAGAGACCTCGATGGTGCGACGGTTCGCGCTGGGCACCCTCTTGATGGCGGAACATGTCTGCGGACGGGACCCGGCGTTTCGCGCCTGGTGGGCCGGGGCGCCCCAAGCGAAAGCGCAGTCCTCTCCGCGGCGCGCGGACGATCGGGACTACACCTTCCACGACACCCAGCCCCCGACACCGGCGGAGCTGGTGGCACCAAGCCGGCATGCGCGACTGGAGGGGCTGAATCCCGCCACCAATCCGTATCTGCGGTCCGCGGCGGACATGGCGGCGTTGGGATTCACCGGTGAGCCGTATACGGTGTGAGCCCAGGGGGTCACAGCAGCGGCCGTGCTTCCCGATTGACCGTCCAGCGCCTGAAGCAGCTCATAAGCGACCTTGACCCGGTCCGCAATGGGCCACCCGCGATTGGCCAGCAGCACGATGCCCAGCCGCCGCTCCGGCACAAAGGCCGCATAGGCCCCAAAGCCACGCGTCGAGCCGGTCTTGTTGAACCAGCGTGGGCCGGAGGGCGCCTGCTTGAGGGGCATGACGTCGCTCACCACCCGTCCCATTGCATTGCCCGCCTGCAGCGGTTCCAGCGGCATCGGCCAAGGATATTGCTCCCACCCCAGTGACTGGGTCATCGGCCCGGTCTGATACACGCCCTGGTGGGTCGCCTCGAGGGCCTGGCGCAGGACCGGGTCGAGTCCCCGCGGGTCGATGTTGGCTTGCACGTAACGCAGCAGGTCCGCGGCGGTGGTGCGGATGCCATAGGCCTGCGCATCAAACACATCGGGCGTGAAGCGCACCGGCTTGTCACCGTCGTAGCCCCATGCATAGTGGGGCATCGCCCTCGCGGGCACCTCGATGTGGGTATGGTGCAGGCCAAGCTTGGGCAGCAGGTCCGATTGCACCGCGTCCGCATAACGGGTGCCCAGGGCCGCAGCGACCGCGCTTCCAAACACGCCGATGCTCACATTGGAATACTGACGCCGCGTGCCCGGCGTGTAGGCAGGTGTCCAGCGCTGCAGGAACTGGTCCATGGCCGCATCGCTCTTGATTTTCTCCGGCACCTGGAGCGGCAGTCCGCCTGCGGTGTAGGTGAGCAGTTGCAGGAGCGTGGCCTGGTCGATGGGCCTGCCGCGCAGGGCCGGCAGGTAACGCCCCGGCGAATCCTGCAGCGACAACTTGCCTTGAACCTGTGCCTGCGCCCCCAGCGTGGCTGCGAAGGTCTTGCTGATGGAGCCGATCTCGAACAGCGTCTGGTCGTCCACTGGCCTTTTTGTTTGCAATGACGACACGCCGTAATTGAAGACAAAGGCCCGCCCATTCACGGCCACGCCCACCGCCAGGCCGGGCAATTGATGGCGCGCCATCACGGGGCGGACGGCAGCCTCCACGACCGCACGGACCGAAGCGGCGTCGGGGAAGGGCTGCGCATGTGCGGGCCACTGAGTCGCCACGGCAACGACCAGCAGGGCCATTTGGGCTATTCGGGCCATTCGGGCCATTCGGGCCATTCGGGCCAGTCGGGCGGTGAAGCGGGAAAGACGGGTCATCCTGTTTCCTCTTGCAAGCACGTCGTGCGGACGGCACGACACGCGGCGAACCTTAACGGCAGGCACCGTTCCCGGTGGCGGCAAGCTGCGTTACATCCGGGCCTGCGTAACGGATTGCGGACGGTTGCGCCGTTGCAGACGGTGCATCCCGCACGCCAATGAAATCAATGCCTGCCATTGCTCGGCCTGCTCACTCGATCGCAATGACATCCACAAGTCGGAGGATGTCTGTCCAGCATTACAAGGACCGTCGCCGACATACTCCACCACTGCAGGTCAATGCAGAGCGTGTCATCGCGACCTTCATTGCAAACCTCATTGAGATGCTCATTGCAATGGTCATTGCACATCGCTCGACATCCTTCGCAATCCAGCCTTCGCAATCCGCGCATTGATTTCACAGGGAGTCTCGTATGTTCAAGCTCGGACGTCGTCCCACAATCCTGGCCGCTTGGGCGCTCTCTTCGGCGCTCTCCTTGGCAGTCTCCACCGCGGCACTCGCCGCCGACCCGGTCTGTGGCAAGCCCCCCAACACAGCAAGCAATGACATCCGCTGGGTCACCTACCTGCTGAGCAAACCGCAGGATGCCGCGCAGTGCTCCATGGAGGTGGTCAATGGAAAGATCGTGGTGAAAGCACCGACCTCCAATCCGGCGATGACCTGTCCCGACATGTTCTCGTGGAAGCTGTTTGCCGAAGCGGTGAAAGACGAGTTCTGGAAGAAATGGGCCGCCGACCAGGAGACCTGGCCAGGCGTGAGCTGCGGCCCCGGCGATTCCCCCTGTCAGTCCCGTCCTCTGCCGATCTGCTCGCCCCAGATCGTTGGCGGCCAGTGTTGCAACCCCTATGCCCAGAACAACCCGGGCTACAACGACCCTCGCAATCCAGCCAAGTACTGCCCCTTCTTCCCGGGCGATCATCTCTCCAGTTTCCCGTCCGGCATGCCGGAGCGGCTCGGGGTGGCGCCGTCCAAGGCGCACACCGTGAGTTTCGCGGCCGACCCGTTCATGCGCACCCGGCTGACGGAGGAAACGCCAGGCCGCAAGATCCGGCAGTCCATGGCCGAGATCGTGTTCCGCAACAAGCCGATGTTCGACTACGTGTTCCGCAACAACCTCTATACGCAGGAGGGCGTGATCGACGTCTTCCGTCGCAATGCCAGCAACATTGGCAGCGGGTCGTCCAGCGGCGCGCCTTATCGCGTGGCCAATGGCAACAAGGCCCTCTCCGAGATCGACTTTCCCAGCAGCTCGGTGATGATCAAGAGCGACTGGATTTCCAAGGAACGGGCCGCGCAGATGGGTCTGAAGGACGATCCGAAGAACCCCTACATCAAGATGAACATCACCTCCGCGGTGACCGACAACAACGGCACCATCCTGGAGCCCGGGGAGCACTGGCTGGTGGCGGCGCATTTCTCATCGAAGGACATTCCGAACTGGGTGTGGACCACCTTCGAGCATGTGAACAACCCGGGGCGCTGCGATTACACCGGCTGCAATGATTCCTACGGCTACCGCTCGCCGGACCCGGTTCCCAAGCAGCTGGCCACCAACTACACCAGTCCGAAGCTCAAGTGCGACAACCTGCCGCTGCCCTCCTGGGTCTTCGACCTGGGCAAGGCCTACGACGGCGGCACCATCAACGACGATCTGGCGGCGGTGTTCCGCGGCATGGGCATCGGGCGGGACGACAACCCGACCCTGGTACCCAAGTTCAGCGACCGGGCCTGGTTGTCCTACCGGCTCAAGGGCTCCCAGGTGAATTTCAGTGATTCGATGGGGCGCCCGGTCCACCTGGGCAATTCGGTGACGGAAGGCGGTTTTGTCACCACGTCGTCCTGCATGACCTGCCATGCGCGCGCAGGCACGTCGGGCACTGGCACGGTGCCGCTCGCGCTGGGGGTGTTCGTGAACGGCTTGACCGAGTCCGGTTATCTGCCGGGCAGCCGGGGCCTGCCGCTGCCCGACTGGTTCCACAAAAGCGGGCAGCCCCCGGCTTTGACGGTCCTGCAGACGGATTTTGTCTGGGGCTTTCTGACCGCCAACTGCTCCACACCGGGCTGCCAGCCGCCCACCCCGGTGGCATCGACCGGGGCGGACACCATGCCCGTCGGCGCGCCGGCCCCGGCGCCTGCTGCCCCGCCGGCGCTCCCGTCCGCCCGGGAACGTGCCAAGCGGCGATGAAGTTTTTTTGCCGCGGCATTTAAGTCCCCGCTCCCCCCAGTCGTCCTAAGCAGGTGAGGGCAGTTCAACCCGCCCCTCACCAAACAAGCGCAAGACCACTCTTTAGGAGCGAACATCATGTTGAGCCTGCACACCAATGCCGCGGCCCTGTCGACCCAGAACTCGCTGAGCTCGACGCAAAAGAGCCTCTCCACCTCCATGACCCGCCTGGGCACCGGCTATCGCGTCAATTCCGCGATGGACGACGCCGCTGGCCTGCAGATCGCCACCCGCCTGGATTCCCAGACCCGCGGCATGGCCGTCGCCCAGCGCAACACCCAAAACGGCATCTCGATGCTGCAAACCGGTGAAGGCGCCCTGAATGAAGTCAGCAACATCCTGCTGCGCATGAAGGACCTGGCCACGGAAGCCTTCTCGGCATCGTCCACCGCGACCGACAAGACCGCGATGCAGAACGAGTACGACGCCCTGGGCACCGAACTCACCAACATCGTCAAGAACACCAGCTTCGGCGGCACCCAGCTGTTCTCCGACGGCACCACCATCGACGGCTCCAACGGCAAGATGAGCGCCGCCATGAGCTTCCAGATCGGCGCCTCCGCCGGCGAAACCATGTCGGTGGATGTCAGCACCCAGCTGACCGCCCTGGCCACCTCGCTGGGCGCCGTCTCGTCGCAGTACAACGCCACCCCCGCCGCCGGTACCGAACTGTCGGCCACCGCCAACACGCTGCTGACCACGCTGGGCACCGCCATCGACAAGGTGGGTGAACTGCGCGCGTCCTTCGGTGCCGCGGCCAACCGTCTGGACCATGTCTACAACAACCTGCAGAACATGAGCACCAACACGACGGCTGCCAAGGGCCGCATCATGGACACCGACTTCGCCGCCGAGTCGTCCACGATGACCACCAAGCAGATGCTGCTGCAGTCCGGCACCGCCATGCTCAAGCAGAGCAACAGCATGTCCGGTCTGGTGATGTCCCTGCTGGGCTGATTCCCGACTCACACCCCCCTCGGCGGTGCGCCCCCGCACCGCATTTCTCGACAGCCGGGTGTCCCCCGGCTGTTTTTTTTCGCCTGCATGGGCACGGAGGTAGGGCGCCATGGCGACAGGATCGACCTCTCCCGTCTCGCCGGTCTCGGCTGCGGTGCGTGTCGCGCCGGCGGGTCGCGACCCCCAGGGCCTGCAGACCGGCGATCTGCTGCGGCTGCGGCCTGGCGGCGCGTCGTCCAGCGGATGGACGCTGGAATCGCTGGAGGGAAGCCAGGTGCTGTCCCTCATCCAGCCGCCCCTGGACGACCTGGCGCCCGGCGACGAGTTGCTGATGCGGGTGGTGAGCGTGTTGCCCCGGTTGGCGCTGGAGGTGGTGGAGCGTCGGGGCGCGGGAGGTGCGGCTGGCGCAGGTGCAAGTGCAGGCCGCGCCGCCGCGGGTGCATCGCCCGATGCACCGGGCACCGCCGACGTCGATGGCCTTCGCGCCGGAGCCGCCAGCCGCTCAGGCGCTGCCGAGGATTCCAGACGTGCTGACCACCCGCTCGCCGGTGCGCCGCCGCCCCTGCGCGGGGACAGCACCTGGGCCCAGCTGAGTTCTCTTCGGGCCGACCTCGCGGGCTGGCGTCGGCAGATGCTGGCCGACCCGGGCATGCCGTCGCGCTCGCTCAATACCGCGCAACTGATGCAGGCCTGGGCCGAGGCGCTTGCGCAGGGACGTCCGCCCGTCGGCCCTGGCGGGGAACCCTTCTGGCTGCTGCCTCAGCCGTACTGGCTGCGCCATGAACGGGATGCCCAGAATTCCCAACGACCGCGTTCGCTGGAGCCGGACCTGGACGACGAGCCCGCCCTGAGCCTGCTCTTCAAATGGAAGGACGCCGCCATCGGCATGCAGTTGCAGGGGCCCCGTCATGCGCTCAAGCTGACGCTGCTGGCAGAAACCGAACAGGTGCTGACGGCCCTGCGCAGTGAGCTGCCGGCCCTGGTGGCCGCGCTGGTGCGAGCCGGTGTGCGGCTGCAGCGCCTGGGATGGCGTCAGCAGGCGCTGTGGGTGCCGGTGGATCCGTTCCCGGACCTGCGAGCGGATGCGGGCCTGCTCAGTGCCGCGGCGGAGTTGATGCTGGCGCTGCGCTGAGGCGGCGACCCGGCGCGGAGCAGGGCATCACGCCCCGCTTGCATCACTTCAAGCCATCACCTCAAGCCATCACTTCAGGCCACCACTGAGGAAGGCCTTGAGCCGCTCGCTCTGCGGCGAGGTCAGCACCTCGCGCGGATGCCCCTGTTCTTCCACCCGACCCTGGTGCAGGAACATGGTGTGCGTTGACACCTCCCGTGCAAAGCCCATCTCATGCGTCACGACGATCATGGTGCGGCCCTCGGCGGCCAGGTCGCGCATGACCTTGAGCACTTCGCCGACCAGCTCCGGGTCCAGCGCGGACGTGGGTTCGTCAAAGAGCATCACCTCCGGCTCCACCGCCAAAGCGCGGGCAATGGCCACCCGTTGCTGCTCGCCGCCGGACAGCTGCGCCGGGTAGACGTCCTTGCGATGCGCCACGCCGACACGGGCCAGCAGCGCCTCGGCCTTTTCGATGGCCTGCGCACGCGGCTGCTTGAGCACATGCACCGGCGCTTCGATGACGTTTTCCAGCACCGTGCGGTGGGCCCACAGATTGAAGTTCTGGAACACCATGGCCAGGCGCGCGCGCCAGCGCTGCAACTGGGCGGCATCGGCCGCCCGCAGGCTGCCGTCGCGGTCCCGCACCAGCTTCAGTTGCTCCTCGCCCAGGCGCAGCGTGCCCTCGTAGGGCTGCTCCAGCAGGTTGAGGCAGCGCAGGAAGGTGCTTTTGCCAGAGCCGCTGGAGCCGATCAGCGTGATCACGTCGCCGGGCTTGGCCGACAGCGAGACGCCCTTGAGCACCTCCCGCTCGCCATAGCGCTTGTGCAGGTCAAGGACAGAAAGACTGGCGGCGGACATCAACGAGCTCCCAACAACTTGCCGGTCCGCAGCGCTTCGCGGCCAGCGACTTTTGCAACCTTTGCGCCGGCGGTCACGAGACGCAGCGTGTCGCGGGCAAACAGCAGTCCGTCCACCGGACTTTTCAGTTCGGTCACCGCTGCGCTGATCGGATCAATGACATGGGCCAGCACGTCGCCCTGCGCCACCACGTCACCGACCTCCCGCACGAAGGTCAGCACGCCGGGCACCGGACTCTGAATGGGCATGCAACCCGCCAGCGGACGTGCGTCGCCCACAGGGGCCGGGGCCGGGGGCACCGGGCCGCTGATGACCCCGCGGAAGGTCAGGAAGTCCAGCAGGGCCTGGGCGTCCTTGCTGGCCAGGTCGTGGTGCACATCCTGCTGGCCGCGCAGTTCCACCGTCACCGACAGGCAGGCCTGCGGAATGGGGAAGCGGCTGCCGAAGTGGTCCTTCCAGCGCCACCAGGGCTGCGAGCAGGCCTCGTCGAAGGGCTGGTCGCCGGAGTCCTGGGCCAGCAGCGTCACCGCGGCGCCCAGGTAGGCGGCCAGCGGCTCGCAGTCGGGCCAGCAGGGGGTCTCGGTGTAGAGGTGCATCAGCGCCTGGGCGTCGCAGTGCAGGTCCAGCACCACGTCGGCATCACAGGCCAGCCGCATCAGCGTCTTGCGCAGGGCCTGGAGCTCGGTGGCGGCGGGGGCCGCGTCGATCTCGTCCAGCAGCGCGCGGCGCAGCACGGCGACGTTGTGGGCCGCGTCGCTGCCCAGCAGCGGCTCGGCCTTGGCGGCAGCGGCGTCGATGAAGACGGGGTAGTGACGGTTGAAGTTCTCGCCCGAGAGCGATTCAAAGCGCCCCAGGTGCGACTGCAGCCACCACTGCGACAGGCCGATCGGATTGGCCATCGGCACCAGCACGATCTCGCCCTGGATGCGGCCGGCGCTTTCCAGCGCATCCAGCTGGCGGCGCAGATGCCAGGCGGTGAGCATGCCGGGCAGTTCGTCCGCATGCAGCGACGCCTGGATGTAGACCTTGGGACCGCTGCCCGGACGGCCGTAGTGCAGCGAGACGAGTTCGCGCTGGGTGCCCGGCGCGGGGCTGGGCAGGAGGTGTTGTCGAAGTTGCATGAAAGAGAGGGAAAGGGACCGTCAGCGCGGCATCAGCGGCTTGAGCCACCGGGCCTCGGCCTTGTGGAACAGGCCCACCAGCACCAGGGTGAAGCTGAAGTAGAACAGAGCCGCCGTGATGAAGGCTTCGAAGGGAATGTAGTAGGTGGAGTTGATTTCCCGGGCCGCGCCGGTGAGATCCATGATGGTGACGACGCTGGCCAGCGAAGTGCCGTGCAGCATGAAGATCACCTCGTTGCTGTAGGCGGGCAGCGAGCGGCGCAGGGCCGAGGGCAGCACGATGCGGCGCAGCATCACCCAGCGGGTCATGCCCAGCGCCTTGGCCGCCTCGATCTCGCCGTAGGGCAGGGCCCGGATGGAGCCGGCGATGATCTCGGTGGTGTAGGCGCAGGTGTTCAGCACAAAGGTCAGGCAGGCGCAGAACCAGGCGGAGCTGAACAGCGGCCACAGGGCGCTTTGCTGCATCCATTCGAACTGGCCCAGCCCGTAGTAGATGAGGAAGAGCTGTACCAGCATCGGGGTGCCGCGAAACACGTAGGTGTAGACCCAGATCGGGCGGGACAGCCACGGAATGGGCAATGTGCGCAGCACCGCCAACGGAATGGCCAGGACCAGCCCGATCAGCAGGGAAATGGCCAGCAGCTCGGCAGTGGCCTGGGCCCCTTCCAGGTAGCGGGGAAAGTTCTCGAGGATGGCGTCCAGATTCATGAGCGGCAGCGCAAGGGAAGGCGGTTCGCAGAAAGACAGGTCACAGCGACTGGCGCCGGACTCCGATGGACAGGCGCTGGTTCAGATGGCTGAACAGCAGTTCGGACGCGGTGGTGAACAGCAGGTAGATGACCGCGACCGCGCTGTAGAACACAAACGGTTCGCGGGTGCTGCCGGCCGCCTGCATGCCGCGGGTCATGAGGTCGTGCAGGCCGATGACCGAGACGATGGCGGTGCTCTTGATCAGCACCAGCCAGTTGTTGGACAGGCCGGGCAGTGCATGGCGGAACATCTGCGGGAAAGTGATGCGCCACGCCACCTGGCGGGCCGACATGCCGTAGGCCAGGCCCGCTTCCCGTTGCCCCGGCGGCACCGCCAGGAAGGCGCCGCGGAAGGCCTCGGTGAGGTAGGCGCCGAAGATGAAGCCGATGGTGAGCACACCGGCTACGAAGGGGTTGATGTCGATGTAGTCCTCATGACCCAGCGACAGCGCAATGCTGTTCACCAGCACCTGGCCGCCGAAGAAGATCAGCAGCATCAGCAGCAGGTCGGGCACGCCGCGGATGACGGTGGTGTAGACAGTGGCCACCAGCCTGGCCGCCCGCCAGCGCGACAGCTTGGCCAGTGCGCCCAGAAGGCCCAGCAGCATGGCCAGCGCCATTGAACTCAGCGCCACAGCCAGGGTCAGCAAGGAGCCTTCCAGCAGGCTGGGCAGAAACCCATGCAGATTCATCAACGTCTCTTTGTCCAGAAAAGGCCGGCGGCCACGAGCGTGGCGGCAGGCCCTGCCCCAGGGAAGCGACCGGCGCCGAGGGGCCCTCGGCGCGTCACCGGATGGTGAGTGGGGCGAGGCCGGGGCGGGGTGCCCCGGCACAGATCACTTCACCGAGATGTCGTACTTGAAGTACTTGTCGTTCAGCTTCTTGAATTCGCCGCTGGTCTTGAGGGCGGCAATGCCGTCATTGAACTTCTTGGCCAGCGTCTTTTCGTCCTGCTTGCGCAGGCCGACGCCCACACCGACGCCGAAGTACTTCGGATCGTTGTATTCCGGGCCGACCATTTCATAGCCCTTGCCGGCCGGGGTCTGGATGAAGCCCATGTCGGTGGCGACCATGTCGGCCAGCGTCAGGTCCACGCGGCCGGACTTCAGGTCCAGGAAGGCCTGGTCCTGGGTGGCGTAGCGCACGATGTCGCTCTGCTTGAAGGTGGCGTCCACGAACTTCTCATGGATGGTGGCGCGCTGCACACCGATCTTCTTGCCCTTCAGGCCTGCCGGGGTGAAGTCGAACTTGGCACCGGACTTGGCCGCAAAGCGGGCCGGGACGCTGTAGTAGGGGTTGGAGAAGGCGATGACCTTCTTGCGCTCGTCGGTGATGGACATCGACGCGATGATGGCGTCCACCTTGCGCGATTGCAGGGCGGGGATCAGGCCGTCGAAGTCCTGCTGCACCAGCGTGCACTCGGCCTTCATCTGGGCGCACAGGGCATTGGCCAGGTCGATTTCAAAGCCCTTGAGCTTGCCGTCCGCGCCGACTTCCGAGAAGGGCGGGTAGGCGCCTTCCACGCCAATGCGGATCTTCTTCCACTCGGGGGCCTGGGCCTGGACACCGGCCGCAGCCAGCATGGCAGCCGCCACCAGGGTGGCGCGGGCGATCAGAAAGCGACGTTGCATGAAGTTTCCTTTGTGGGGGATTCAGAAAGGCCGATGTTGCAATGCGGCATGACTCGCAACCATCAGGGTTATAGAGAGTGCAAAAACGTGTAGACCGGCCTGACGGTGGACAACGGGTCCTCCTCCTGGGGGACATGGCCCAGCGTCGGGAAGATTTCCAGCCGGCTGTTCGGGATCTGCTGCTGGAAGATACGGGCGGCCTCGGGCGGGATCAGCCGGTCCTGCCCACCCCAGAGGATCAGCGTTGGCGCCTGGATGCGGGGCAGCAGGTCGGCGAAACGTCCGGGGGTGCGCTGGGCCAGCCGGCGCGCCAGCGCCTCGCGGTTGCCTTCACGCAACGTCAGCTCGAAATACCGGTCCACCAGGGCTGCCGTGACCTTGGACGGATCCCCATAGACATTCTTCACACTGCGCTCCACCAGCGGCCGGGGCAGGAAATTACGCGCCAGCGCACGCAGCACGGCGGACTGCGGCACCTGGAAGCCAGCCGGGACCGAGGTGCTGGCCACCGCCAGGTTGCCCGCATCCACCAGCACCAGCGCCGCCACCTGCTGCGGATGGCGGGCGGCATAGCCCCAGGCGATGCCACCGCCGAGGGAATTGCCGCCCAGCACCACCCGGTCCAGCTTCAGGTGGGTCAGGAAGGACTGCAGGAATCGGTCATAGGCCTCGTCGCTGTAATCGCCTAGCACCGAGGGGCCGGTGAGGCCGAAGCCAGGCAGGTCCAGGGTGATGACCCGGCGCTCGGTCTTGAGCTCGGACACCCAGCCGGCCCAGGTATGCAGGCTGGCGGCCGTGCCGTGCAGCAGCACGATGGGCGCGGCGTCGTCCCGGGGGCCTTCGTCGCGCAGATGCACCAGCTGCGTCCTGCCGTCGCCCACCGGCAGCTCGATGAAATCGGAGGGCGCCTCGGCCCAGCGGCTGAGCAGGCTCTCCAGCGGCCGGTCGGGCGCATGGAAGGCCATGGCCAGCAGCGCGGTGGCCAGCACCAGCATGCCCAGCAGCTTCATCAGCCTGGCAAGGACGGTGGGACGTTCGGTCATGCCGCTCAGTGGCGATCCAGGGCTGGGTTGTGCGGTGAAGGGGCCAATTCAGGATCGACCGCCCGTCGCTCGTCAAACACGAAGCAGTCGCCGTGATAGTGGGCGCTGCCGACTTCCTCGAAATACTTGAGGATGCCGCCCTCGAGCTGATAGATGGGGGCGCCCAGGTTCTGCTCGGCCAGGTAGAGGGCGGCCTTTTCGCAGCGGATGCCGCCGGTGCAGTAGCTCACCACCGTCTTGCCTTCCAGCTCGGCGCGGTGGGCCTTGACCGCCTCCGGGAATTCGCTGAACTTGGTGATGCGCCAGTCGATGGCGCCGTCGAAGGCGCCTACGTCCACTTCGAAGCCGTTGCGGGTGTCCAGCGTGACCACCGGGCGACCGTCATCATCATGACCCTGGTCCAGCCAGCGCTTGAGCGTGGCGGCGGGCAGGGCCGGGGCGCGGGGGCTGAGGTCCGGCCGGATGGTGGGATGGTTCATCCGGATGATCTCCGGCTTGACCTTCACCAGCAGCTTGCGGAAGGGGACGGCATCGCTCCAGCTTTCCTTGGGGGCCAGCGGCGCGAAGCGTTCGTCGGCCCGCAGCGCGTCCACCCAGGCCCGCACATCGGCGGCCGGACCGGCCAGGAACAGGTTGATGCCCTCTTCGGCGATCAGCACCGTGCCCTTGAGGCCCAACTGCGAGGCGTGCGCATGCAACTGGTCGCGCAGCGCATGCGGGTCGGCGATGCCAACGAACAGGTAGCAGGAGATGTTGAGGATGGTCAGGCCGGAAAGATTTACGTCGGGGTTCACGTCGGCAAACCGGGCACAGGGCCCGTGGCTACGGTGCAAAACCGCCGATTGTAGGGGGTGGGAAATCGGTCAGCGACAGGGGCCGCGGCCGTGTCAGCGGCTGGTCTCCCGCGGTGGGGTGCGGTCCAGTTTGACATCGGTCGGACGGGTGCGCACCGGCGCATTGGCGGTGCAGATCTCGGTGTGCTCCGGGCTGTGCACGAACCAGCCGCCGCGGTGGCGCCGGGCATTGAGCAGGGCCTGCCAGGTGGGCGTGTCGGTGCGCAGCACCTGCAGCGCAGGACGCTGGTCCGGCGGCAGTGCGGCGGCCAGGGTCACGCGGGTGATCGGCTGGTGCTGTTCGGCCTTTTCGTAGAAGCCCAGGCGGCCGGTGCCGCGCGGCAGCGAGGACAGCACGTCCATGCCTTTGAGCACGCGGCCGACCACGGTGATGTTCAGGTCCAGCCCGCGCGGCGCATGGCCGATGACCACGTACAGCTCGGCGCCGGTGCTGGAGTCGACCGCGTTGCCGCGGCCCGCACCGACCGTGCCGTAGCAGTGCGCCATCCAGGCGCGTCCGCGGGCCGGGTCGGCGGCGACCGGGAATCCGTCCACATGGCCGGCGCGCGGCGCCCAGCCGTCCACATCCGGCAGCACGGTCAGGGGCAGGCCCTTGAGCGGCACGTCGAATTCCGCCGGCAGATGGGCGGCTGCGCCCGCCGGGAAGGGCCGGCCCTGGCCTTTCATGCCGGTGTCTTCGTCGTCGGCCTTCGGGTCGCCCCACTGCGTCACGTAGTTGTCCTGCACCCGCAGGATGGCCAGCCCGTCCCAGTAGCCGCCGCGGGCCAGGGCGCGGATGTTGTCCACATGGCGCGGGGCAAAACGAGGCGCCAGCTCGATGTAGGCCTCGCCTTGCGGCAGGGTCATGATGAGCAGGTTGTCCGGGTCCACGTCGCGCCAGGCGGCGGGAGGCGCGGTGGCGATGATGTCGGCGCTGGTGGGCAGGTCCCGAGCCGCGCCGGATGCCGATGAGGCCGGCGCCAGTGCGGCGCCTGGGGCCGTCTTGTCGCGTGGCGCAGAAGCGCCCGTCGTTGCCGCCTTCCGAACGGCGCCGGTCCGGGCGGCCTCCGGCGCGGGCGCCGCGCTCTTCGCCGGGGTGTTGTTTGCCGCGCCATCAGCCGTGCTGTTGGCCTTGGCGTTCACCGCGGGGTTCCCTGCGCTTCCCGTCGCGGTCGCGGCCCCACTGCTGGCCCCACCGTCCGCCGCCAGAACCGGCCCCGGCCCCGCCAGACACATTGCCGCCAGGACGCTGCACATGGCGCCGCTCAGCGGCTGCCAGGTGGATTTCGGGGCGGACACAGGCACGGGGGAGAAGTCAGGCATCTTCCAGGCGCTCCGGCAAGGAGGGACAACAAAGGGTGGGGTGAGCATAGCGCCCGGGAAGGGGATGCCAGACGCCCGGAGGGTGGTCCGGCCTCCCTACAATCCCGGATATGGCTTTTGTTCACCTCCGCATTCATACCGAGTTTTCCGTGGTCGACGGCACCCTGCGCGTCGACGATGCCGCCAAGGCTGCCGCCAAGGACGGCCAGGTGGCCCTGGGCCTGACCGACCTGGCCAACATGTTCGGCGGGGTGAAGTTCTACAACGCCTGCCGCAAGAAGGGCGTCAAGCCGATCCTCGGCGCCGAGGTCTGGCTGGAGGCGGACAGCCTGGACAAACCGCCCAGCCGCGTGCTGCTGTTGGTGCAGAACTACCAGGGCTACCTGAACCTGAGCGAGCTGCTGTCGCGGGCCTGGATCCAGAACGTGCAGCGCAACCAGGCGCTGCTGAAGCTGGAATGGATGCAGGAGCTCAACGAGGGTCTGATCTGCCTGGGCGGCATGCAGTTCGGCCCGATCGGGCAGGCGCTCATCGCGGGCGACGCCAACCGCGCTCTGGACTGGGCCCGGCGCCTGGCGGCCATCTATCCCAACCGCTTCTATGTCGAGCTGCAGCGCGCCGGCCTGCCGGGCCAGGAGGCGCTGGTGCGCCAGTTGGTGCCGCTGGCCGCCCAGGCCGGTTTGCCGGTCGTCGCCACCCATCCCATCCAGTTCCTGGAAGAGGACGATTTCGAGGCCCACGAGGCGCGGGTCTGCGTGGCCGAGGGCGAGACGCTGTCCAACCCCAAGCGCATCAAGCGTTTCCTGCCCAGCCAGCATTTCAAGAAGCAGGCCGAGATGGAGGCGCTGTTCGCCGACATCCCCAGCGCCATCACCAACACGGTGGAAATCGCCCGGCGCTGCAGCCTGACTTTGGTGCTGGGCAAGCCGCAACTGCCCAACTTCCCCACCCCCATCCGCGCCGACGGCACGCCCATGCCGATGGAGCAGTACTTCCGCCAGCTCTCGTATGAAGGACTGGAAGACCGCCTGAACCTGCTCTACCCGGACCCCGCCAAACGCGAGGAAGTGCGCCCGCGCTATGTGGAGCGGCTGGAGTTCGAGCTCAACACCATCATCAAGATGGGCTTCCCCGGCTACTTCCTCATCGTGGGGGACTTCATCCGCTGGGCGAAGAACAACGGCTGCCCGGTGGGCCCGGGACGGGGCTCCGGCGCCGGCTCGCTGGTGGCCTATGTGCTGCTGATCACCGACCTGGACCCGCTGCAGTACAACCTGCTGTTCGAACGTTTCCTGAACCCCGAGCGGGTCTCGATGCCTGACTTCGACATCGACTTCTGCCAGGGCAACCGGGACCGGGTGATCGAATATGTGAAGGACAAGTACGGCCGCCCCGCCGTGAGCCAGATTGCCACCTTCGGCACCATGGCCGCCAAGGGCGCGCTGCGAGACATCGGCCGGGTGCTGGGCATGGGCTTCGGCCATGTGGACTCCATCGCCAAGCTGGTGCCCGCGCCGCCGGGCAAGACGGTGACGCTGGCGAAGCTGCCGCCCGACTTCGACCCCGACAAGGCCAAGATGGTCTATGCGCGGCACGAGTCCCCCGAGATCGAGGAACGCGAGAAGCAGGACGAGGAAGTGGCCGGCCTGCTGGAGATGGCTGCGCGGGTGGAGGGCACGGTGCGATCCATCGGCATGCATGCGGGCGGCGTGCTGATCGCCCCCGGCAAGATCACCGACTTCTGCCCGCAGTACCAGCAGCCGGGGTCCACCTCGGCGGTGAGCCAGTACGACAAGGACGACGTCGAGGCCATTGGCCTGGTGAAGTTCGACTTTCTGGGGCTGGCCACGCTGACCATCCTGGAGCTGGCCAAGAACTTCATCGTGGCGCAGTACCCGGAGCACAAGGACTTCGCCTTCGAGACCATTCCGCTGGACGACAAGAAGACCTACAAGCTCTTCTCCGACGGCCTGACCGAGTCGGTGTTCCAGTTTGAATCCAGCGGCATGCAGCGCATGCTCAAGGACGCCAAGCCGTCCCGCCTGGAAGACCTGATCGCCTTGAACGCGCTGTACCGCCCGGGTCCGATGGACCTGATCCCCAGCTTCGTGGCCCGCAAGCACGGCAAGGAAGTGGTGGAGTATCCGCATCCGCTGGTCGAGCCCGTGCTGTCCGAGACCTACGGCATCATGGTCTACCAGGAACAGGTGATGCAGACCGCGCAGGTGCTGGGCGGCTACTCGCTGGGCGGCGCGGACATGCTGCGCCGGGCCATGGGCAAGAAGAAGGCCGAGGAAATGGCCATGCACCGCGAGCTGTTCCGCAAGGGCGCCGCGGGCAAGGGCATCGACCAGGACAAGGCCGACGAGGTCTTCGACCTGATGGAGAAGTTCGCGGGCTACGGCTTCAACAAGTCGCATGCAGCCGCCTACTCGCTGCTGGCCTATCACACCGGCTGGCTGAAGGTGCATTTCACGGCGGAGTTCTTCGCCGCGAACATGACCATCGAATCGGACGACACCGACAAGCTCAAGGTCCTGATGAAGGACGCCAAGCTGTTTGGCATCGACTTCGAGCCGCCCAACATCAACCTGGGCGTCGGCCGCTTCGAGCCGATGCCGCCCGCCCCGGGCAGCGAGGCCGGCGCCGACAAGCGCGGCGGCACGCCGAGGTCCCGCAAGATCAACTACAGCCTGGGCGCCATCAAGGGCACCGGTGCCGGCGCGATCGAGGCCATCGTGCGCGCACGGACCGAAGGCGGGCCGTTCAAGAGCTTCTTCGATTTCTGCGCCCGGGTGGACCGCAAGGCGGTGAACAAGCGGGTGGTGGAAGCGCTGATCAAGGCCGGCGCCTTCGATGCGCTGGAGCCCGACCGCGCCCGCCTGCTGGCCAGCGTCGCGCTGGGCTACACCTATGCGGACAACCTGGCCCAGAACGTCAACCAGGGCGGCCTGTTCGACTTCGACGACACCCATGGCAGCTCCACCGCCGAGCCGGAACTGGTGGACGTGCCCAGCTGGGGCATCAAGGAGCGGCTGAGCCTGGAGAAGACGGCCATTGGTTTCTACCTCTCCGGCCACCTGTTCGACCAGTGCGAGACCGAGATCCGCAAGATGGTGCGGCGGCGCATCGTCGACCTGCAGGACAGCCGCGAGCCGGTGGTGGTGGCCGGCATCGTCAGCGACATGCGCGTCATCAACGGGCAGCGCGGCCGGGTGGGCATCTTCAAGCTGGACGACAAGACCGATGCCATCGAGGCGGTCGCCAATGAAGAGATGCTCAATGCCAACAAGGAACTGCTGACCGAGGACGAGCTGGTCATCGCGGTGGGCAAGGTGCAGAACGACCGCTTCTCCGGCGGCCTGCGCATGAACATCCAGCAGGTCTACAGCCTTCCGGCGGCTCGGGCCAAGTTCGGCCGCTTCCTGCGCACAGCGCCCAACCTGCCGGCCTCAACGGTGATGGAGCTGATCCGCACCTGGCCGGCCAAGCGGGTGGAGACCGACCAGGGCGTGCTGAGCCAGGGCCTGGAGCTGCGGATCCCCATCCGCCGGGATGGCGCGGTCGCCGAGCTGGGACTGGGCGGCGCCGGCAAGTTCTGGCCCTGCGACGAGGCGCTGAAGAAGCTGGCGCCTGCGGAAATCGTCTACGACGCGGGCGGCTGAACGCCGCTCCCGTCGGCATTCAGAGGCGCGAGTCGATCCGCTGTCGATCCCCCATTTGACGGATCAAATCCGGCGTTCAGCCGAGGTTGTCGAGCGTAAGCTTGACCCACCATGGACGCCCCGACCAAAACCGGCCTGATCCTCACGGGAGGCGGGGCGCGTGCGGCCTACCAGGTGGGCGTGCTGGCGGCGATCGCCCAGCTGCGGCGCGATGCCTGCGCCACCGACGGCAGCCCCTTCCAGGTGATTGCCGGCACCTCGGCCGGCGCCATCAATGCGGCCACGCTGGCCTGCCAGGCGGACGACTTCTGCTCGGCCATCGATGGCCTGATGTACATCTGGCAGAACATCCATGTGGACCAGGTGTACGCGGCCGATTCCCTGGGTGTGATCCGCAGCGGGGCCCGCTGGTTGACGATGATGAGCCTGGGCTGGGCCCTGGCCCGCTGGCGACGCACGCGGCCCCGCAGCCTGCTGGACAACACGCCGCTGCGCGGCCTGCTGAGCCGGTGGATCCAGTTGGACCGGCTGGACGAGATGCTGGCCCAGGGCCACCTGGATGCGCTGGCGGTGACCGGCTCCAGCTACACCTCCGGCCAACACGTCACCTTCTACCAGACCCGCGAAGTGCGGGCGCCGTGGGTGCGCAGCCAGCGGCTGGCGGTGCAGACGCAGCGGCTGAGCATCGAACATCTGATGGCCTCGTCGGCCATTCCCTTCATCTTCCCGGCCGAGCCGCTGGACCTGCAGGGCCGGATGGAATGGTTCGGGGACGGGTCGATGCGCCAGACGGCGCCCATCTCGCCGGCGGTCCATCTGGGGGCGGACAAGGTGCTGATCATCGGCGCCGGGCGCATGCATGAAGCGGGCGGGGAGGGGCCGAGCAGCCCGACACCGGCCGGGCATCCCAGCCTGGCGCAGATCGCCGGCCATGCGCTGTCCAACATCTTCCTGGATGCGCTGGCGGTGGACATCGAACGGATGCAGCGCATCAACAAGACCCTGTCGCTGCTGCCCGCCGACGCGCTGCGCAACACGCCGCTGCGTCCGCTGGAGGCGCTGGTGATCGCACCCAGCCGCCCGCTGGACAGCCTGGCGTCCGAGCATGTGGGCCATTTGCCGCCGCCGATCCGGGCGCTGCTGCGCAGCGTGGGGGTGTCCGGCGAGGGGGCCAGCGCCAGTGGGTCAGCGCTGCTGAGTTACCTGCTGTTCGAGCCTGCCTACACGACCGAGCTGATCACCCTGGGCATGGCCGATACGCTGGCCCGGCGCAGTGACATCCAGCGGTTTTTCGGCTGGCCGGCGCAGGCGCCGCAGCTGGATCCGGCCTCGATGCGCAAGCGCGCAGGTGGGTTTGCGCTGCAGATGCCTCCGCAGCCGCCCGGGCCGCCGCGGCTGGTGGCCTGAGCGGGACGCCGCTCAGGGGAGCCGAAGCTCCGCCATCAGGCCGCCGGACGGCCGATTGGTCAGGGTCAGCTCGCCGCCTTGCCGCTGCGTCAGCTCCCGCGCGATGTAGAGCCCCAGGCCCGCCCCGCCGGTGTGGCGATTGCGGGACTCCTCCAGGCGGTAGAACGGCTCGAAGACCGCCTCGAGCTTGTCCGGCGGGATGCCCGGACCGTTGTCACAGACCCGCACCCAGGCGCCACGGCTGTCGCGGCCGGCATGGACATCGGCGCGTCCCCCATAGCGCAGCGCATTGCCGATCAGGTTGCCCAGCACGCGGCGCAGGGCCATCGGCTGGCTCTTCGCGACCACGGCCGTTCCCTGCAGATCGAAGCTGACCGCCTGGCCCTGCTCGGCCAGGTCGTCCACCAGGGACTGCGCCAAGGCCCCGACGTCCACGTCCTGCATGTCTTCCCCGGCGCCAGGGCCGTCCCCGCGGAACAGCTCCATCACCGCATCCACCAGCGCATTCATCTCGCGGATGTCCTCCACCGACCGCACCCGCTGCTGTTCCTCGATGTCCAGCGTCTCCAGCCGCATGCGCAGCCGGGTCAGCGGCGTGCGCAGGTCGTGGGAGATGGCCGCCACCATCAGGCCGCGTTCGTTGAACTGCCGCCGCAGTTGCCGGGCCATCGCGTTGAACACCTGCGCGGTCTCGCGCACTTCCAGCGTGCCGTGGTGTTCATCGAGCAGCGGCAGCTTGTCCTGCTGGTGCAGCGAGTGGCCCAGCGTGCGGGAAGCCTTCACCAGATCCCGCATCGGACGGGCCAGCCAGCGGGAGGCCAGCCAGGCCGCCAGTGCGGTGACCAGCAAACGGATGCCGTAGTCCAGCATCAAGGCTTTGTTGCTCAACCCGCGAAAGGGACCGCGGTCGCGGCCGCCGTCCGGGCCGAAGCCCGGGCCCTCGCCGGGGCCGAAACCCTCGCCGGGGCCGGCCCCTGGGCCAGCACCCGGGCCAGCACCCGGGCTAAAGGCTCGGCCGCGATCCAAGCCGCGCGGCTCACCGTCCCGATAATCGGGACCGCGCTCCAGAAAGTCGGGGCCGGTGCCGGGAATTGACGCGTCCAGATCGGCCTGGCCATGGGCGTCCGCGCTGCTGGCGGTCGAGTCCTGGGGCGCTGGCCGGCGTTGGCCGCCTATCCCGCCCCTGTCGCTCCTGTCGCTCCTGTCGCTCCTGTCGCCCGGGCTGCCCATGCCGCCCATGGGGGCGCCGATCTGCCCCATCGGCGGCAGCGTCGGCGCCACCGGCATGTGCGTCAGCGGCATGCTCCAGCCTTCGAACCACTGCACGGCCAGGATGGCCAGCACCTGCGCCGCCACCAGCGTCACCCACAGCAGCAGGAAGATGCGGCGGGCCAGGGTGTCGCCCAGCAGGCGGCCCATCCAGTGACGCCAGCCGGCGCGCGTGGCGGCTGGCTCGATCAAGACTGCACCTGGGCGTCGAAGAGATAGCCTTCACCGCGCATGGTGCGGATCAGGCGCGGCTCCTTGGGCGAATCGCCCAGTTTCTGGCGCAGACGGGAGATGGTGAGGTCGACGCTGCGGTCATTGACCTCCACCCCCGGCGCCCGGGTGAGTTCGATCAACTGCTCGCGGGACAGCACCCGGCCGGGCCGCTCCACCAGCGCCGTCAGCATGCGGTATTCGGCGCTGGACAGCGGCACCACCACCTGCTGCGGGGAGATCAACTGGCGCAGCAGACGGTCGAAACTCCAGCCTTCGAAGCGGAATTCGCGCCGGGTCTGGGCGTCGCTCTCGCCGCGCTTGGCCCGCCGACGGATGGCATGGATGCGGGCCACCAGCTCACGCGGTTCGAAGGGCTTGGCGAGGTAATCGTCCGCGCCCATCTCCAGCCCCAGCACCCGGCTGATCGGGTCGCCATGGGCGGTGAGCATGATCACCGGCACGCTGGCGTGATGCTGCTGGATCCACTGGCACAAGCTCAGGCCGTTTTCATCCGGCAGCATCAGGTCCAGTACCACCACGTCGAACACCTGCGCGGCCATCAGGCGGCGCATCTCGCGGCCGTCCGCCGCGGCACTGACCGTGACGCCAAACTTCTGCAGATAGTCCTGCAAGGACGTGCGGATCTCCGCATCGTCATCGACCACCAGACAACGGGTCATTCGCTCCTCCACCTGAGGCACCGGGCGCGAGACCGGTGCGTCGCCGCACGATACACGACCGGCGGGCAGGGCGGGAGGGGCCGGGGGCGGCGCGGTGCCGGGGTCCGCCGGCGGCCAGGTGGAGGGGAACGGGGGTCGGGTCACGCAGAGATTCCCACGGTCAGGGTGGCGGCATAGCCGGCGGTGGTGCTGCCGGTGACGGTGGCCAGCTGGGTGCTGTAGCCGTCACTGAAGATGTTGTCGGTGGCGAAGCTGATCTGGTTGAAGTTGGTCAGGCTGCTGCTGTAGGTGGACAGCGCATAGACGCTGTTGCACACATCGGTGGGGAAGGCGATCTGCGAGGTCTTGAGCTTGTTGCTGTAGGACGTGGCCGTGCTGGCGCTGCGGTAGACCTCGAAATGCATGTGGGGCATGCGGCCGGAATAACAGCCCGGGAAGATGGTGGTGAAGGTGACGGTGCCGTCGCTGCCGGTCACCTGCACGCCGCGCAGATAGTTCTCGCCGGTGACGCCGCTGCTGTAGAGCGAATAGCGGCCCAGCCGGTCGCAGTGCCACAGGTAGATGGCGTAACCGGCGAGGTCGGCGCAACTGCTGGCGGCATTGACCAGGGTCAGCGTGACGGTCAGGGGCACGCCGTCCGCAGTGCCGCTGGCCGAGCCGATGCTGCTGCGGATGTCGCTGCGCACGATGCCGGACAAGGCCAGTGCATTGACGACGCCGCTGCTGGTGCTGTTGGAGCCGTCGCCGGGATAGGGGCCGGCGGTTTCTTCCGGGATGACGCTGCAACTGCTGCTGCCGGTGGACCCGGTGCCGGTGCTGCCGCTGCTGCCGGAACTGCTGGACGAGCTGCCGGAGCTGGAGGAAGTGGACGTGCTGCTGTCGTCGGAGCCCCCGCCGCCGCAGCCCAGTAGCGGCAAGGCGCCCAGGCCGGCCACGCCGGCCAGCAGGCCCAGTGCGCGCCGGCGTTGCTGCTGCTGGCTGATCAGGGCCAGGTCGTGGGCCAGGCCCAGGTGAGGGTCCGCATCATGCGGGTGGCCGGGGGCATTGCCGCCCAGGCCCGCCGTGGCGGACAGACCGGCGTCGGAAACGTTCGCGACCAGGGCGGAGGGGCGGAAGCGGTGTCGGCTGAGAGGCATGAGGAACTCCGTCGATGGGAGTCCTCATTGGAGCGACGCTGAATGTCTGAGACTTAGCCAGTTTGTGTCAGCACCGAAACATCGAGCGGGCGGTGCGTGATGCAATGCCGCTCAACCGCTGGGCCGCTGAACGCAGCTCCGGCACAGCGCTGGACTCGGGGCGCCGAGTCCGCCGCTCACTCAGTGCTGCACCTGCACCATGCCGGCATAGGTGCCGCCGGTGGCCATCAGCTCATCGTGGCTGCCGCGTTCGATGACCTGGCCGTCGGCCATCACCTGGATCACATCCGCGCGACGGATGGTGGAGAGCCGGTGGGCGATCACGATCAGCGTCTTGCGGCCCTGCCACTGCTCCAGGGCCTGCTGCACCGCGCGTTCGCTTTCGGTGTCCAGGGCGGAGGTGGCCTCGTCGAAGATCCAGACGGGCGCGTCCTTGTACAGCGCCCGGGCGATCGCCACCCGCTGGCGCTGGCCGCCCGACAGCTTGCTGCCATTGGCGCCGATGTTGGTGTCCAGCCCTTCCGGCAGGCCCTGGACAAAGTCCCACAGCGCGGCGGCCCGCAGCACCTGTTCCAGCTTGGCGTCGTCGCGCGGCTGGGCATAGGCGATGTTGTCCGCCACCGAGCTGTCGAACAGCACGATGTCCTGGGACACCACCGCGAACTGCCGCCGCAGGTTGGCCTTGGTCAATTCGTCGATGGGCACGCCGTCGAACAGGACGCGGCCGCTGTCCGGATGCTCGAAGCCCAGCAGCAAGCTCACCACCGAGCTCTTGCCGGCCCCGGAGCTGCCCACCAGGGCGGTGGTGCGGCCGGCGGGAATGTCCAGGTCCAGCGCCTGCAGCGCGTCCCGATTGGCGCCGGGATAACGCAGCGTGACCTGCTGCAGCTGGATGTGGCCGCGGCCACCATGGATTTCGCGGGTGCCGGTGTCGCGCTCGGCGGGCAGGTCCAGCATGCCCATGCAGCCGCGGGCGATCACCAGCGCATTGGTGATGGGCTGCATCACATCGCTGAGGTGGCGCAGGCGCGAGCTCATCAGCAGCAGCGCGGTGACAAAGCCGGCGAACTCTCCGACGCCCGTGCCGTTTTCCCGCGCCTGCAGCAGCGCCAGGCTCACGATGATGGAGATGCCGATGCTGGCCATCAATTGCGACAGCGGCTGCGCCAGGGCATTGGCGGCGGCCGTCTTCAGGGCGCTGCGCTGCACTTCCTTGGCGCGCTGGGCGAATCGGTCCCGTTCGTGATCGGCGGCGTCGAAGCTGCGCACCACGCGCCAGGCACGGGTGACGTCCTCGATGACGGACACCAGCCGCAGCTGCGAGTCGTAGGCCCAGGTGCCCATGCGGCGCACCCGGCGGTTGACCTTGCGCACCACGAAGGCCAGGCCCGGCACGGTGATCAGCGACAGCAGGGTCAGCTGCCAGTTGAGGTAGAACAGGTAGCCCATCAGGGACAGCGCCGGCAACCCGTCCCGCAGGATGGTCACCAGGGAGCCGGCCACCAGGGCAACGACCTGCTGCGGATCACTCACCACCTTGCTCACCGCGGTGGCGGGCTGCAGGTTGGTGTAGACCCGCGCATCGGCGCGCAGCAGCACCTGCAGCAGCGCGGCGCGGATGTCCATGACGGTGCGGGAGATGGTCCAGTTCAGCAGGTACTGGCCGCAGAAGCTGAACAGGCCGCGCAGTGCAAACAGACCGACCAGGGTGACCGGCACCATCCAGATGGGAAAGCTGTACTGCGCCGTGCCGACCGCGCCGGTCTTGGGATTGAAGCCTTCCCCGAGCGCAAAGTTGATCAGGTTGGGGATGAGCGGTTCGGTGGCTGCCACCAGCAGGTAGGACAGCACCGTCAGGAACAGCCCCACCCGATGGGGTTTCATGAAGCGCCAGAGCCGGCTGGCCGTGGGGCCCAGGGGTTCAAGAGGCGTGGAAGCGGAAGGAGCTGCGCACATGGAGGCGGGGGCGGCGCACGCCCCGGGGGCGCGTGCGCAAAAAGGCGAAAAACGGATTGTGCCCGGAATCAGGCGGCCGCTGCCGGGCTGCCGTCCAGCAGGTCCTGGGCGGTTTTCAGCGCCGCGGCCACGATCTGGTCCATGTTGTAGTAGCGGTACTGCGCCAGCCGGCCGACGAAGGTCACGCCCTGGGCAGCTTCGGCCAGGGCGGCGTAGCGCTTGAACAGGGCTTCGTTTTCAGGGCGGGGCACCGGGTAGTAGGGGTCGCCCTCGGCCTGCGGAAATTCGCGCACGATGGAGGTGCCGGGATGCTGTTCGCCGGTCAGGTGCTTGAATTCGGTGATGCGGGTGTAGTCGTGGTCATTCGGATAGTTGACCGTGCCGACCGGCTGGTAGTGCTCGGTGTCGGGCAGGTGCTGGTGGTCAAAGCGCAGGCTGCGGTAGGGCAGGGGGCCGTAGCAGTGGTCGAAGTAGGCGTCGATCGGGCCGGTGTAGAGGATGTGGCTGCCCGGGAAGTCGCCGCGCACGTCCTTGAAGTCGACGCCGGTGCGCACCGTGATGCCGGGGTGGTCCAGCATGCGCTCGAACATGGCGGTGTAGCCGTCGGCGGGCATGAACTGGTAGGTGTCGGCGAAGTAGCGGTCGTCGTCGTTGCTGCGGGTGGGGATGCGGGCGGCGACACCAGCGGAGAGCTGGGAGAGGTCCAGCCCCCATTGCTTGCGGGTGTAGCCGCGGAAAAACTTGTCGCAGAGGTCGCGGCCGACGCTGTTGAGCACCACGTCCTCGCTGGTCTGCAGCGGGTCGCGGGGTTCGCGGACCGTCTCCAGATAGCCCTGTACTTCGTCTTCGCTGAGGGACAGGCCGTAGAGCTGGTTGATGGTCGTGCGGTTGATGGGGATCGGCAGCAGTTGCTCGCCAACCTGGGCCAGCACGCGGTGTTCGTAGAAGCGCCAGGTGGTGAAGCGAGAGAGGAACTCGATCACCTTCTTCGCGTTGGTGTGGAAGATGTGCGGACCATAGGGGTGGATGAGCACGCCGTGAGCATCCCGCTCGTCGTAGGCATTGCCGCCGATGTGCGGGCGCTTGTCGATCAGGTGGACCGTCTTGCCGGCGTCGGCCAGCACACGGGCGCAGACGGAGCCGGCGTAGCCGGCGCCGACGATGAGGAAGTCTGTGGTCATGGAATGTCCGGTGGGGCGGTGGCGTTTGGGGTGATTGTGCGTCATGGTTGTGGCGGTGGAGCGGTGCAGCCGGGCGAGCGGTTGGTGCGGTGTCGTCGCACTGTTCCAATACCATTCCAGCGACGGGCTTGCTCGACCCGCAGGCCGGCGTCCTTCCATCGCAACGACGTGGCGGTGGCAAGGATCGAGCGTGGCAGCCGGGCAAGCCTTTCCCTCCATGTCCCCCGCCCGCTTCGCGGTCTCCTCCTTGACTTCCGGGAAAGGCTCGCCCGGCTGCCCTGCGAGCGATCTGTGCGGTGGCGTCACACTGTTTTCAACACCATTCCTGCAACGGATCAGCTCGCTCCGCAGGCTGCCCCGTTTACTGTTGGGAACGGCTTGCTTGGGGGCCGTGCAAAGGGTCTGTGAAGCGTCCGATACACTGTTTCCATGACCGTTCCCGCTTCGGGCACGCCCGCGGGGGGGACCCGGCGCGTGCTTCATTTCGTCACCGGCGGCTTTTCTGGCGCCACACAGGTCGCCGTGGAGCTGTGCCTGTCCCAGCGCAAGGCCGGGCGGCTTCAGCCCATCCTCGTGCTGCGCCGCAAACGCACGACCGATCCCGCCAAAGTGCAGGCCCTGCGCGACCAGGGGCTGGAGGTCCATCTGGTGCCCGGCTGGGCCCACTTGGTGACCGTGTGGGCGCTGCGTCGCCTGTGTGAACAGCTGCGGCCGGATGTGATGCTGGCGCACGGTTTTCCTGAACATCTGCTGGGCCGCGAGGCCGCCCTCCGAGCCGGAGTGCCAGTGGTCGTGCAGGTCGAGCACAGCTCGCGGGAGCGCTATGGGTTCTGGTCCTTGCGGAAGGCGCGGCGCCTGGCGCGGCGCAGCGCCAAGCTGGTGGGTGTGTCCGAAGGAGTGCGGCGGCGACTGGTGGCGCTGGGCATGCCGGAGTCGCTGACCGTCGCGATTCCGAATGGGATTCGGCTGGAGCGTTTTGCGGAGGCGGACTCGCATCCGCATGCGCAGCGCGAGCCGGGCATCGTGATGTCGGCGCGGTTTGCGCGGCAGAAGGATCAGCCCACGCTGATCCGAGCCATCGGCCTGCTGGCCGAGCGCGGGCTGCGGCCGACGGTGTATCTGGCCGGCAGCGGTCATCCGTTCTACATGGGGGCGTCGCAGCGCCTGGTGAAGCGGCTGGGCCTGGAAGAGCAGGTGCGCTTTCTCGGGTATCACAAGAACATGGCGCAGCTGTTGATGAGCCAGCGGATCTATGTGCTGAGCACCCATTGGGAAGGAATGCCGCTGGCGCTCCTGGAAGGCATGGCGGCGGGCTGTGCTTGTGTGGCGTCGCTGGTGCCCGGGGTGGAAGGCGTGCTGGAGCCCGGCAAGACCGGCTTGCTGACGCCGGAAGGCGACGCCAAGGCGCTGGCCGACGCGCTGGAGCAGCTGCTGCGGGACGAGGCTCTGGCGCAGCGCCTGGGTCAGGCCGCACGGCAGCGAGCCATCGAGGAGCACAGCGTGGGGCTGATGATGCAGCGTTATGAAGACCTGCTGATGAGCCTGCCGGCCAGCGACGGCCAGCCGCGCTGAGGTCTCTCGGGGAAGTCCCGCTGATCGCATCGAGATCGATCAGCGCTTGGATCAAAAGTCCTATCGACGCGCTGGGACCGCCCGGGCCAGCCAGCGCTCCAGCCGCCAGGCGCGCAGCCACCAGCCACGTCGGCGGTAGCCGGACAGCAGCGCGTCCAGCGGGATCGGCAGCTGGCTCTCCATCAGGCGGCGATAGTCGTCGATCAGCGCAGGCGCCCGAACGGGGTCAAAGCGCCACATCATGCGAGAGGCGCCGATGAACTTGCGCGCCACCGTGTTGGACCAGGCAAAACACGCCTCGTCACCCAGCCGCTTCGGGCTGCGGTCACCCGCTTCGGCGGCTTCCTTCAACCCGCTCATGGCCCAGGCGAGGTCGCCGGCCTTGTCCGGATTCAAGGTGTGCATGATGGAGCCCGCTCGCTGCCGGTAGGCCACCCACACCGCCGGCTCATACCAGAGGTCGGGCGCGCGCAGTGCGAGGAAGGGCAGCAGGTGCATGTCCTCGAAATGACGTCCCGCAGGGAACCGCAGGTCGCTGCCCCACAACTCGCGCCGCGCAATCTTGGACCACGGGTGCATCTGCCCACCGCGGAAGGTGCCGGTCATGATGGTGCTGGCCTCGGTGATGCGCTGCCGCACCGGGCCCTTGAAGGTGCTCTTGCGCGGATGGCCGCGCAGCCGGTGCTTGAGCTTTGGCGCCTCGCGGATCATGCGGTAGTCACACATCACCAGCGACGGGGCCTGCTGCTCGATGATCGCGCGCAGGCGCGGCACGGCGCCGGGCATCAGCCAGTCGTCCGCATCCAGGAACCAGAAGTAGTCGCCGCGGGCATGGTCGAGCAGCGTGTTGCGGGTGACGGAGACGCCCTGGTTGCGCTCATGGAAGATGCAGCGCACCCGCGAGTCTTCTTCCGCCAGGCGCCGCATCAATGCAGGCGTGTCGTCGGTGGAGCAGTCGTCCACGATCAGCACTTCCACCTGCGCATCCGACTGGCCCAGCGCCGACGCCACGCTCTCGCGCAGGTAGCCCTGCACGTTGTAGGCCGGGATGAGAAAGCTCAGCCAGGGACGCGGCGTGTGGGGGGCCTGCCCGTCACTACGGGCGCTACGGGCGTCGGTCGAAGGGGCGCCAGGAAAGCCGGGGACGCTGGAGGCCGCTTCATTCATGGCCATGGAGGGCGACGACATCTGCCACCCGCTCACTCGCGCCAGTGATCCGCAATCCACGGCGCCGGCAGCGGACGGCGCCAGTTGCCGTTGCTGCGGCCTGCCAGGGCATCGGGCGGATTCATCACGCCGTGGAAGATCAGGATGCGGGCACCGTCCGGAATGCTGGGCGCCTTCCAGTAGTTCAGCGGCCAGCGCGGAATGCAGTGGTACTTGAAGCTGGCGCACCAGCGCGGGTCCCAGTACTGCAACTGGCCCTTGCGGTGGATCTCGTCGGAGAGATAGGCCTGCTCGTTGCGGAAAGTCGTGCGGATGGTCTCGAACTCGCGGCGGAATTTGGCCAGCACGTCGGCATGCGCGCCGAGGGTGAAGCGGTAGACCGACGAATTGCCGGTGATGCGCCAGGGCCGCTTCCAGTCATGAATGATGAGGAATTCGCCGGGCACCTCGAAGAACGGGGTGATGTCGTCCACGATCACCACGTCCAGATCCAGGAAGAGGGCCGTGCCACGCAGGCCATGCAGGTCGGCCTCGAAGGTGGTGAGCTTGGTCCAGCCGCGCTCCGGGATGCCCTCGGGCAAGGCCAGGGCCGGAATCGGCAGGCATTGCACCTCGGCACGGATGCCCTCGCTGCGGTCGGTCAGGCAGACGAACCGGAAGTCGCCCCGCAGGTGGCGGCGCACCATCGCGTAGAGACGGTTGACGTACTCAGGGCCGTACTTGGTGCCCCACTTCATGCAGAGGATGACGCGTTCGGCGTCGGGGGAAGCGGGGCTCGTCGACATGGTGGGTGCGGTGGGGTGCGGGTGGAGCGCGGGTGGTGTGGGGCGGTGCGGGGCGGTGCTGTTGCGCAATGCCGGGAGGATCAGTGGAAGGTGGGAGCGGCCCGGGTTGAGGCGGGCGCTATGTCCTTCAGAGCTCCTCGACCCAGCGAGGCGGATAACTGTCCCAGCTCAGGCAGCCCGGACATTGCCAGAAATAGTGCTGTGATTCAAAGCCGCAGGCGGCGCAGCGGTAGCGTTGCAAGGGGCGAACGGCCCGCTGCAGGGCGCCGCCGACCAGTTGGGCTTCGTCCTCGTTGAGCGGTTGCTGGCGCGCCTGGCTCTGCTGCAGCAACTGCGTGGCGGCGGACAGGGCCGGTTCCACCCGCAGATGCTCGGCCAGACGGCGGCGCTGGGCCTCGGGATCGGCTTCCAGCAGGGCGATGGCCTGTAGCATGGCCATGCTGGGATGGCGGCGGTACTGGGCTTCCAGCAGCGTCAGGGCCTGCGGCACGGACTGGGTGGCCAGGGCGGACTGGGCGTAGTCACGGGCCACCAGGTTGAAGGCGTCGGGGTTGGCCTTGAGCAGGTCGCCATAGATGGCCAGGGTGCCGGTCTGGTCGCCGGCGCGGGTCAGCATCTGGCCCAGCAGCACATAGGCGCGGGCCGACTGCGGGGCGCGCTGGCGGGCGCGATCCAGCCACTGACGGGCGGCAGGCAGGTCCTGGTTGCTCTGCGCTTCCAGGGCCAGTTCACACCAGTAGTTGGCGATGCGGCTGGCAAACGAGCCGGTGCCGCTGGCTTCCAGGGATTCGGCCACGTCGGCCGCCTTGGCCCATTCGCGGGAGCGCTCGAACAGGGACAGCAGGGCCAGGGCGGCTTCGCGGTCGAAGGCGGTGCCCTTGAGGGCTTCGTAGGCGGTTTCGGCGCGGTCGAAGAGGCCGGCCTTGAAGAAGTCCTGGGCCAGCGCGTATTGGGCGCGGTCGCGTTCGTCCTTGGGCAGGTCGCCGCGGGAGAGCAGGTGCTGGTGCACGCGCACGGCGCGTTCGTACTCACCGCGGCGGCGGAACAGGTTGCCCAGCGCGAAGTGCAGCTCGGAGGTGTCGGGGTCGGCCTGGACGGCTTCGATGAAGGCGTCGATGGCCTTGTCCTGCTGCTCGTTGAGCAGCAGGTTGAGTCCCTTGAAATAGGCACGGGGGGCGTCGCGCTGTTCCCGTTTCCATTGGCGGGAGTCCAGCTTGGACGCCAGCCACCCGAGGCCGAAGATGACGGGGACGCCGATCAGCAGCCAGGTGAGATCAAATTCCATCGGGGAGTTTGGGGTCGGGAGAGGGAGGGGAGGGCAGGTCGGCCGGGGGCGGCAGGCTGCGGGCGGCGGCGCGTTTGTGGCGCCACCAGGCGGGCACCATGGCCAGCACGCCGAAGGCGCAGCCGATGGCAAAGACCATCAGCACGACGATTACCAGGGGGGCGCGCCAGGACTGGCCGAAGAACCAGTGCACGACGACCTCCTGGCTGTTGTTCAGCGCGAAGGCGAAGAGGGTGATGAACAGGAAGGCGCGGAAAAGCCAGACCAGGATTCGCATGGGCGCGATTCTAGGCGCCGCGGAGCGGATTATTCCGAAGGGCTTGTGTCGGCGGGCAGCTGTGCATCGACGGCTTCGCGCAGGGCTTTGCCGGGCTTGAAGTGGGGCACGAGCTTCTCGGGGATCAGCACCTGTTCGCCGCTGCGGGGATTGCGTCCGGTGCGGGGAGGGCGACGGTTGATGGAGAAGCTGCCGAAGCCGCGGATCTCGATGCGGTGGCCGCGGGCCAGGGCATCGGACATGGCGTCGAGGATGGTCTTGACCGCGAATTCCGTGTCACGTTGGGTGAGCTGGCTGAAGCGCTCGGACAGGTGGGCCACCAGGTCGGATCGGGTCATGGTTCTCGGAATCTGAAGAACAACAGGCCCGCACATGCGAGCCTGTCGAAGGGGACTTGTAGCGACACCAGCCTACCTCAGGCCCATGCCGCTCTGTACCAGTAAAAGCCTGATTCTCCGCGAAAAATGCAACGCAACCGCCGCACTTCCCGCCTCAAACCAAGTCGCCGCACTCCAAAGAGAGGCTTGGTGGGCAAAGCCCACCAGCTACCGCAGAAAGGCCCGGTGAGCAAGCCCGCCGGCTACTGCAAAGAGGCTCGGTGGGCAAAGCCCACCGGCCGTCCCTCCAGCAACATCCGGAGTCAGGGTCTCCCTGACTCCAGGATGGCGCCCCTCGGGGGCAGGAGCGAAGCGACTGGGGGGCTTAGTTTTGGTCCAGTTTGGCGCGGAGAAGGGCGCCGAGGCTGGTCGTACCAGCGTTCTCACGCTCGTTCGACTGCGACAGGCGCTGCATGGCTTCCTGCTGGTCGGCGCTGTCCTTGGCCTTGATGGACAGCTGGATGCTGCGGGTCTTGCGATCGACGTTGATGATGATCGCGGTGACTTCGTCGCCTTCCTTCAGCACGTTGCGGGCATCTTCCACGCGGTCGCGGGCGATTTCCGAAGCGCGCAGGTAGCCGGTGACGTCTTCACCCAGGTCGATCTCAGCGCCGCGGGCGTCCACGGTCTTGACCTTGCCGGTGACCGACATGCCACGGTCATTGACCGAGACGAAGGTCGAGAACGGGTCGCCGTCCAGCTGCTTGATGCCCAGCGAGATGCGCTCGCGCTCGACGTCCACAGCCAGCACGATGGCTTCGACTTCCTGGCCCTTCTTGTAGTTGCGGACAGCCGTTTCGCCCGGCTCGTTCCACGACAGGTCGGACAGGTGCACCAGGCCGTCGATGCCCTGGGCCAGGCCCACGAACACGCCGAAGTCGGTGATCGACTTGATGGGGCCCTTGACGCGGTCGCCGCGCTTGACGTTCTCGGCGAACTCTTCCCACGGGTTGGCACGGCACTGCTTCATGCCCAGCGAGATGCGACGCTTGTCTTCGTCGATCTCCAGGACCATGACTTCCACTTCGTCGCCCAGGGAGACGACCTTGGAAGGAGCCACGTTCTTGTTGGTCCAGTCCATTTCGGACACGTGCACCAGACCTTCGATGCCCGGTTCAATCTCAACGAACGCGCCGTAGTCAGCGATGTTGGTGACCTTGCCGAACAGGCGGGTGTTGGCCGGGTAGCGGCGCGACACGCCGAACCAGGGGTCGTCGCCCAGCTGCTTCAGGCCCAGCGAGACGCGGTTCTTTTCTGCGTCGAACTTCAGGACCTTGGCGGTCAGCTCTTGACCCACCGTCACCACTTCGCTCGGGTGACGGACACGGCGCCAGGCCATGTCGGTGATGTGCAGCAGGCCGTCGATGCCGCCCAGGTCCACGAACGCACCGTATTCGGTGATGTTCTTGACCACGCCGTTGACGATGGCGCCTTCGGTCAGCGTTTCCAGCAGCTTGGCGCGCTCTTCACCCATGGAGGCTTCCACCACGGCACGACGCGACAGCACAACATTGTTGCGCTTGCGGTCGAGCTTGATGACCTTGAATTCCATGGTCTTGCCCTCGAACGGGCTCATGTCCTTGACCGGACGGGTGTCCAGCAGGGAACCGGGCAGGAAGGCGCGGATGCCGTTGACCAGAACGGTCAGGCCGCCCTTGACCTTGCCGGAGACGGTGCCGGTGACGAACTCGCCGGATTCCAGCGCGTTCTCCAGCGACAGCCACGAAGCCAGGCGCTTGGCCTTGTCGCGCGACAGGATGGTGTCGCCGTAGCCGTTCTCGATGGCGTCGATGGCCACCGAGATGAAGTCGCCCACCTGGACTTCGACTTCGCCCTGGTCATTCTTGAACTCTTCGATGGGCACGTAGGCTTCAGACTTCAGGCCGGCGTTGACCACCACGAAGTTGTGCTCGATACGGACCACTTCAGCCGAGATGACCTCGCCGGTGCGCATGTTGGCGCGTTGCAGCGATTCCTCGAAAAGGGCGGCAAAAGATTCAGACATGTGAGATTTCCTTGCCAGGCACAGAGCGTCCGGCGCTTGAAAGACAAGCGGCCTGATCCGAGAGGTGCGCGGGCGTTTTTTGCAAGCGGAACTTGCGGGTTAGGTTGTTGAACGCGCCACCCCCGATGAACTGACGTTCGGAGGGAGGGGTGACGCTCCTGGCTTGCGAACAGCGAAAAACGCCCAGCGGGCTGGGGGGATCAGTGCGGGAACGGGCGCTTTGTCTGCCACCAGCCCAGCACCAGGTCCTTTGAAGCCTCAACGGAATGTGCGGAGTTGTCTAGCTCGATCGCGTCCGCAGCTGCCTGAAGGGGTGATGCACTGCGGGTTTTATCCCGCGCATCACGCGCTTCCAGATCTGCGCGCAAGTCGTCGAGTTTAGCCGGGACTCCCTTGGAAATCAATTGATTGAACCGGCGCTCGGCCCGGGTGGCGGCGCTGGCGGTCAGGAAGACCTTGAGCGAGGCATCCGGGAAGATGGCCGTTCCCATGTCCCGGCCGTCGGCCACCAGGCCCGGCAGCCGACGGAAATCCAGCTGCAGCTGGTGCAGCGCCTGGCGCACCGGCGGATGTGCCCCCACCTGGGACGCCATCAGGCCGGTGGCCTCCTGGCGGAGTTCGTTGCTGACGTCCTCTTCGTCCAGCAGCACCCGGCCCTCCTCGAAGCGCAGGTCCAGGGTCGGCACCAGGGCAGCGACGGCAGCGCCGTCGTTCAGGTCCAGCCCAGCCCGATGGGCGGCCAGGCCGGTGACGCGGTAGAGCGATCCGGAATCCAGGACACCGTACCCCAGCGCCCGGGCCACCTCGTCCGTCAGCGTGCCCTTGCCGGAGGCCGTCGGGCCGTCGATGGTGATGACGGGAATGTCCTGCGGGCGGGCCTGGACCACGCTGAACAGGGTCTCGAAGTAGTCCGGGAAGGTCTTGGCCACGCATTGCGGGTCCAGGATGCGAACCGGCACCGCCTCTTCCGAGCGGCCGGGCACCAGGCCGTTGAAGGCCGCCAGCGAAAAGCACATGGCCACCCGGTGGTCGTCATAGGTGTGGATGGCGGCCGGCTGCCAGTGCTGCAGCGGGAACACTCGCAGCCAGTCCGGACCTTCCTCGACCTCGGCGCCGAGCTTGCGCAGCTCGGTGGCCATGGCGGCGATGCGGTCGGTTTCCTTCACCCGCCAGGAGGCGATGTTGCGCAGCACCGTGGGGCCGTCGGCATACAAGGCCATGACGGCCAGGGTCATGGCGGCGTCCGGGATGTGGTTGCAATCCAGGTCCAGCGCCCGCAGCGGCCAGGCGCCGCGGCGCACTTCCAGCCAGTTGGGGCCCAGGGTGACTGCCGCGCCCATGGCCTGAGCCGCCTCGACGAAGCGAACATCGCCCTGCACCGAGCTCGATCCCACGCCTTCGATCCGCACCGGCGCCTGGTCGGCCGCGATGGCGCCCAGCGCCACGAAATACGACGCCGAGGAGGCATCGCCTTCCACATGCACCACGCCCGGCGATGCATACCGGCTGCCGGCCGGGATGACAAAGCGCTGCCAGTCCGCATCCCGCTGCACCTGCACGCCAAAACGCGCCAGCAGGTCCAGGGTGATCTGGACGTAGGGTTTGGAGATGAGCTCGCCGGTGACCTCGATGACGATGTCCCGCGGCGCCTGGCCGTCAACGCCGCCCGCCGCCACCAGCGGCAGCGCCAGCAGCAGGGCGGTCAGGAACTGGCTGGAGACGTCTCCGCGCACCTGCACCGGCGCGGTCAGGCTGAGCGGGGCGGGGCCGCGCAGGCGCAGCGGCGGGTAGCCTTCCTGGCCCAGGCAGTCGATGGGGCAGCCCAGCGCGCGGAGGGCATCCACCAGATCGCCGATCGGCCGTTCATGCATGCGCGGCACGCCGGACAGCTCGAACTGCCCGCCCTGCGTCGCCGCCAGCACGGCCAGGGCCGCGGTGAGCGGACGCATGGCAGTGCCGGCATTGCCCAGGAACAGCTGGGCCTGCTTCTGCCGCAGCCGTCCGCCCAAACCGATGACCGACAGCACGCCGTCGTCCCGGTGATGCAGCTCGCAGCCCAGCTCCCGCAGCGCGGCGATCATCACCTTGGTGTCATCGGAATCCAGCAGGTCGTGCACCAGGGTCTCGCCCTCGGACAGGCCCGCCAGCAGCAGCACGCGGTTGGAAATGCTCTTGGAGCCCGGCAGGGACACGGTGCCGGCAGCGCCACGCAGCGGCGGCAGGTCGAGGTAGGCGGTCTTGTACATGGCGATGGTCCGGATCGGCCGAAGCGGCAGCCCCCACCCGGCAGGACAAGCAGTGCGGCGGGCGGTAGGTTCCGGTTCGGCAGAGTGAAAGCAGGAGGACCCGGACGGCGACGCCCGGGGGGGCCTGCGCGATTGTCGGTGCAGGAAGGCGGCCCGCGCCTTCCCGAGAACGCTACTTTGACTTCGGCGGGGTGGGCGGCGAGCTCAGCTGCCACTGGCCCCGGCCTTCGGAGGCCTGGCGGATCATGGCTTCCAGGCCGGACGTGTCGCCCTTCTGGATGGCCTGCTCCATCGCATCCAGCGACTCCCGGAACTTCTGCGTCTGGGTCAGCAGTTCCTGCTTGTTGGCGATGAGGATGTCGCGCCAGATGGTGGGGTCGCTGGCCGCGATGCGGGTGAAATCGCGGAATCCGGAACCGGCCAGGCTCAGGAAGTCACGGCCCGACGGCTGCCGGGCCACGGCGTTGAAGTAGGCATAGGCCAGCAGGTGGGGCAGGTGGCTGACGGCGGCAAAGGCGGCGTCATGGTTGTGCGGCGCCATCTTCAGCACCTGACAGCCAAGGGCCGACCAGACGTCGGTGGCGCGCTGCACCAGCTCCGGACGGGTCTGCTCCAGTGGCGTGAGGATGACCTGGCGACCCTGGTAGAGGTTGGCGTCCGCATGCTGCACGCCGGCGCTTTCCTTGCCGGCAATCGGATGGGCCGGCACGAAGGTGGGCAACTGCTTGCCCAGCGCGCGGCGAGCGGCGTCCACCACATCGCCCTTGGTGGAGCCGACGTCCATCAGCAGCACATCGCTGTGGATCAGATGGCGGATGGCCTTGAGCGTGGATTCGGTGGCGGCCACCGGCACCGCCAGCAGCACGATGTCCGACCCGGACACCGCCAGCAGGGCGGATTCCGCCGCCAGGTCGATCACGCCCATGCGGCGGGCGGTCTCGGTGGTGGAGGGCGATTTGCTGTAGCCCACCACGCGGCGGACCAGCCCGGCCTTTTTCATGGCCAGCGCAAAAGAGCCTCCCATGAGGCCACAGCCGATCACACCGAGTTGATTGAAGGTCGCAGACACCGCTTTTCTACCCGCCTTGCTAGCTGATTGACTACCTGTTTTGCTGGAGGCCTTGTGAGCCCCCGGACTGCCGCTTTTTTCGGCCGACCTGCTCATGGCGGCATCCGATGTGCCAGCTGCTGAGCTCCCATTTGCATTGCCTGTTCGAGTAGCCGTCTTGTCACCCCGTGATTGTGAGGCTTGAACGCCTTCGTGCCTGCCCCGGCTTGGGGGCTACCGCACTCAGGCCTTCAATGGATAGGCGCCAATGATCTTGAAGAATGCGCAGAGTTCCCGCAACTCCGACAGGGCCGCCGCCACATGCGGCTGGGACGGATGGCCGTCCAGGTCGATATAGAAGTAATACTCCCACTGGCCGGTGCGGGCCGGCCGGGACTCGAGCCGCGTCATGGACACGCCGTGCTGCTTGAGCGGCACCAGCAGGTCATGCATGGCGCCGGGCCGGTTGTGGACCGACACCACGAGGCTGGTGCAGTCCCGGCCGCTGGCAGGCGGCATGTCCATGGTCTGCGGCAGCGTGATGATGGCAAAGCGCGTGCGGTTGTAGGCCTCGTCCTGGACGGCATGGGCCACGATGTGCAGGCCGAACAGCGGCGCCGCGCGTTCGCTGGCGATCGCCGCCCAGGCTGGATTCGTCGCGGCCAGTCGGGCGCCTTCCGCATTGCTGGAGACAGCGCGGCGTTCCGCATTCGGCAGGTGCTTGGACAGCCAGTTCTGGCACTGGGCCAGGGCCTGCGGATGCGCCAGCACGGCTTCCACGCCTTCCAGCGAGTTGTCCTTGCGCAGCAGGTTGTGGCGGATCAGCAGGCTGACTTCGCCAACCTGGTGGGTGGGGGTGTGCAGGAACAGGTCGAGAGAGCGGGTGACCACGCCCTCGGTCATGTTCTCCACGCCGACCACGCCGTATTGGGCGCTGCCGGAGGCGGTGGCGTGGAAGACTTCATCGAAGCTGTTGCAGTAGATGAGGTCGGCCGCGCCGCCGAAGTATTCAATGGCGGCCTGCTCGCAGAAGGTGCCGAACGGCCCCAGCACGGCCACCCGCTGGGGCGATTCCAGCGCCAGGCAGGCGGACATGATCTCGCGCCAGATGGCGGCCACATGTTCGCTCTTGAGCGGGCCGGGGTTGGCGGCCTTGATCTTGGCGATAACCTGGGCCACGCGGTCCGGGCGGAAGAAGGGCGTGCCGTCGCGGCGCTTGATCTCGCCGACCTGCTCGGCCACGTGGGCGCGCTGGTTCAGCAGGGTCAGCAGCTGGCTGTCCAGGGCATCGATCTGGTCGCGCAACACCAGCAGCTCAGGGCTGGCCACGGGCGGCGGCAGTTGGGAAGGGTCGGTGGCGTCAGCCATGTTGGGTCTCGAAGTCCTTGAGGTAGCTCACCAGAGCCTGGACACCCTCCAGCGGCATCGCGTTGTAGATCGATGCCCGCATGCCGCCTACCGACTTGTGGCCTTTGAGTTGCAGCAGCCCGCGCGCCCTGGCACCGGCCAGGAAGTCGTCATTCAGACGCTCGTCGCGCAGGAAGAATGGAATGTTCATCCGCGACCGCGCCTCGGGCGCGACACGGTTTTCGAACAGCGACGAGGCATCCAGCGTCTGGTAGAGCAGGGTGGCCTTGTCGATGTTGCGTTGCTCCAGGGCGGCCAGGCCGGTCTTGCCGGCGTACTGGAAGCGCTGGATCCATTCGAACACCAGGCCGGCGACATAGATCGCGAAGGTCGGCGGGGTGTTGAACATGGAATTGTTGTCGGCCACCGTCTGGTAGTTGAAGGCCGACGGGCAGATGGGCAGGGCATGACCCAGCAGGTCCTCGCGCACCACCACCAGTGTCAGGCCGGCAGGGCCGACGTTTTTCTGTGCACCGGCGAAAGCCAGTCCGACCTTGGACCAGTCCACCGTCCGCGACAGGATGTGGGAGGAGCAGTCCACGACCAGCGGGGCGTCCGAGCCCAGGGCCTTGAGGTCGGGCAGGTGCTGGAATTCCAGGCCATCGATGGTCTCGTTGCTGCACAGGTGCACGTAGGACGCATCGGGGCGGATCTGCCAACTGGCCGCAGGCGGAATCGATTCGTGGCGGCCGGCGGCATTGGCGCCGTCGGCGGCGATTTTCACGTCGGCATAGCGGCGGGCCTCGCCCGCGCTCTTGCGGGACCAGGCGCCGGTCACCACCACATCCACCGCACCGCCTCGCGACAGGTTCATCGGGACGATGGCGTTTTCGCCCAGCCCGCCCCCCTGCATGAACAGGATGCGGAAGTTCGGCGGGATCTGCAGCAGCTCCCGCAGGTTGCGCAGGGCGGCTTCGTGGATGCTGCCGAACTCCTTGCCGCGGTGGCTCATCTCCATGACCGACATGCCGCTGCCTTGCCAGTCCAGCATCTCCGCGGCCACCTGGGTCAGCACCTCTTCAGGCACTGCGGAGGGACCGGCGGAGAAGTTGAACGGGCGATGCGAAGCGGACAATGAAGCGGTCATCGATGCGGTCATGGATCCAGCCTTACTTCTTCGGCGTGGCCGGCTTCTGCGCGCCCGAGGCGGGACCCGCGTTGGCCGGCGTGTCCAGACCCAGCTGCTTGGCGATGTTGGTCTGCAGGGTGTTGAACTTCTCGTCCAGCGACTTGCCGTTGTCGTCGATCAGGCGCTTGGTGTAGGCGGCCTGCAGTTCCGGGGCCACTTCAGCGAACTTCTTGCTGACCGGCGATTCCAGCCAGGCCACCAGTTGCTTCAGTTCGTCTTCGGTGAACTTCTCGTCCAGCGTCACGCCGATGGTCGAGGCCTGGACCGACTTGCCCTTTTCGACCAGCGCGGGGCCGTTGTCGTCCATGAACTTGCGCAGCGTGGCGTCGATGGACTTCGCGGTGGATTCGCGCTTGGCTTCCGGCAGATTGCGGATGGCGGGCATCAGCTTCTGGGCCAGGTCATTGACCGGGCGGCTCAGCACGCTCACCGTCAGTTGCTCGATGGCCGGCTGCTGCAGCTTGAGCACCTTGCCGATCAGTTCCTTCTTGGCGGGCGAGCTGTCCGCCTTCTGGGCAAAAGCCAGGGGGGAGATCAGCAGGGCGGCCGCGAGGGCCCCCACGTGTACAGGCTTGAGCAACAAGATCATTCCTTCGCGTCAGGTTCGGAAGTGGAACCGGTGGCGCCGGTGCCATCGGAGTCCGGGGTGGGAGTGCCGTCGGTGGCGTCGCTGCCTTCGACCAGGGTGTCGTTGGCATCGTTTTCGACGATGCGTTGCAGGCCGGAGAGCTTGGCGCCTTCGTCCAGCGCGATCAGCGTCACGCCCTGCGTGGCGCGGCCCAGTTCGCGGATTTCGGAGACGCGGGTGCGCACCAGAACGCCGGTGTCGGTGATGAGCATGATCTCATCTTCAGGACGCACCAGCGTGGCGGCCACCACGCGACCATTTCGCTCGCTCTGCTGGATGGCAATCATGCCCTTGGTGCCGCGGCCGTGGCGCGTGTATTCGGTGATGCTCGTGCGCTTGCCGTAGCCGTTCTCGGTGGCGGTGAGCACGCTCTGGCTTTCGTCCTCGGCCACCAGCATGGCGATCAGGCGCTGGTCGGGTTCCAGCATCATGCCGCGCACGCCGCGGGCCTGACGGCCCATCGGGCGGACGTCGTCCTCGTCGAAGCGAACCGCCTTGCCACCGTCGGAGAACAGCATCACGTCGTGCTGACCGTCGGTGAGGGCGGCGCCGATGAGGTAGTCGCCGTCATCCAGGTCGACCGCAATGATGCCGGCCTTGCGCGGATTGCTGAAGTCCTTCAGCGAGGTCTTCTTCACCGTGCCCAGGGCGGTGGCGAAGAAGATGAAGTGGTCTTCGGGGAAGGTGCGGAATTCGCCGGTCAGCGGCAGCACGACGTTGATCTTCTCTTCCGGCTGCAGCGGGAACATGTTCACGATGGGCTTGCCGCGCGAGTTGCGCGAGCCCTGCGGCACTTCCCAGACCTTGAGCCAGTACACCCGGCCGCGGTTGCTGAAGCACAGCATCCAGTCGTGGGTGTTGGCGATGAAGAGCTGGTCGATCCAGTCGTCTTCCTTGGTGGCGGTGGCCTGCTTGCCGCGGCCACCTCGGCGCTGTGCCCGGTATTCGCTCAACGCCTGGCTCTTGATGTAGCCGGTGTGGGAGAGCGTCACCACCATGTCGGTGGGGGTGATCAGGTCTTCGGTGCCCAGCTCCTGGGCGTTGTGCTCGATCACGCTGCGGCGTGCGCCCAGCTTGGTCTGGCCGAATTCCTGGCGCACGGCCACCAGCTCGTCGCTGATGATGCTGGTCACGCGGGCCGGCGTGGCCAGGATGTCCAGCAGGTCGGCGATCTGGGCCATCACGTCGCGGTATTCGCCAACGATCTTGTCTTGCTCCAGTCCCGTCAGGCGCTGCAGGCGCATCTGCAGGATTTCACCGGCCTGGTCGTCGGACAGGCGATACAGCCCATCGGGCTGCATGCCGTATTGCAACGGCAGGCCCTCCGGACGGTAGGCGTTGGAGCCACCGGCGGTGTCGCCTGCAGCGCGGGTGAGCATCTCGCGCACCAGCGATGAATCCCAGGAACGGGCCATCAGCTCGGCCTTGGCCACCGGCGGGGTGGGCGACTCGCGGATGATCTTGATGAACTCGTCGATGTTGGCCAGCGCCACCGCCAGGCCTTCCAGCACGTGGCCGCGCTCGCGGGCCTTGCGCAGTTCGAAGATGGTGCGGCGGGTGACGACTTCGCGGCGGTGCTCCAGGAAGACCGTGATCAGGTCCTTCAGGTTGCACAGCTTGGGCTGACCGTCGATCAGCGCCACCATGTTGATGCCGAAGCTGTCCTGCAGCTGGGTCTGCTTGTAGAGGTTGTTGAGCACCACCTCCGGCACTTCACCGCGCTTGAGCTCGATGACCACCCGCATGCCGGACTTGTCGGACTCGTCCTGGATGTGGCTGATGCCCTCGATCTTCTTTTCCTGGACCAGCTCGGCAATGCGCTCCAGCAGCGTCTTCTTGTTAACTTGATAGGGAATCTCGTCAACGATGATGGCCTGGCGCTGGCCGCGGTCGATGTCCTCGAAATGGACCTTGGCGCGCATCACCACCTTGCCGCGACCGGTGCGGTAGCCTTCGCGCACGCCGCTGAGGCCATAAATGATGCCGGCGGTGGGGAAGTCGGGCGCCGGGATGATTTCCATCAGTTCATCGATGGAGCATTCCGGGTTCTTCAGTGCATGCAGGCAGGCGTCCACCACCTCATTGAGGTTGTGCGGCGGGATATTCGTGGCCATGCCCACTGCAATACCCGACGAACCGTTGACCAGCAGGTTGGGCAACCGGTTGGGCAATACCAGCGGTTCCTTTTCGCTGCCGTCGTAATTGGGGCCGTAATCGACGGTTTCCTTGTCGATATCGGCCAGCATTTCGTGGGCGATTTTCGACAAGCGGATTTCGGTGTAACGCATCGCGGCGGCGTTGTCGCCGTCCACCGAGCCGAAATTGCCCTGGCCGTCCACCAGCATGTGGCGCAGGGAGAAATCCTGGGCCAGACGCACGATCGTGTCGTAGACCGCGCTGTCACCGTGCGGGTGGTATTTACCAATCACGTCGCCCACGATACGGGCGGACTTCTTGTAGGGACGGTTCCAGTCGTTGTTCAGCTCGTGCATCGCGAAGAGCACGCGCCGATGCACGGGTTTGAGGCCGTCACGCGCGTCGGGGAGGGCGCGACCCACGATCACGCTCATCGCGTAATCGAGGTAGGAGCGGCGCATCTCCTCTTCGAGGCTGATCGGCAGGGTTTCCTTGGCGAACTGGGTCATGCGCGGCAGGCCGCGCGCATGGGAACGCCGGCCTCTGGAATTAGCAGAAGAATGACATTCTAAAGGCCTGCGCTTGTCGCACCTGCGCAACAGCTTCGTGCGCGATCGCGGTGCACCCGGCGAGAATGAAATCGACCTGTTGCCCTATGGCACAATCGGTCGGTCCCTAGGAGAAACCCTTGGTCGCGTGCAGTAGTACAGTAGTACGCGCGGTCGCTGGTGGCTCTTGAGGTTTTTAGTTCCGACATTGGACATTTCGCAGGGCAACTGCGGCTTTCCTTGAGAGGAGAATCATGAAGAAACTGAACCGCGTGGCGTCGCTTTTCGCTGTCGCTGCTTTGGCCACCTCCGGTGCAATGGCCCAGACCGTGGACAACTGGCGTGCTACTGACGGCACCGTTTGGAAGAACGGCACGAACGAGCTGTGCTGGCGCGATGCCTTTTGGACCCCGGCAACCGCCGCCAAGGAATGCGACGGCGCCCTGAAGCCGGCCGCAGCTCCTGCTGTGGCACCGGCTCCGGCCCCCGCACCGGCTCCGGCCGCTGCTCCGACCCCGGCTCCGGTCGTGGTTCCGCCGAAGCCCACCAGCGAAAAGGTCACCTACGCTGCTGACGCCTTCTTCGACTTCGACAAGTCGGTCCTGAAGCCGGACGCCAAGACCGCGCTGGACGACCTGGTCGGCAAGACCGGCGACATCAACCTCGAAGTGATCATCGCCGTCGGCCACACCGACAGCGTCGGTTCCGACGAGTACAACCAGAAGCTGTCGGTTCGCCGCGCTGAAGCCGTCAAGGCCTATCTGGTGAGCAAGGGTCTGGAAAAGAACCGCGTGTACACCGAAGGCAAGGGCGAGAAGCAGCCTGTGGCTGACAACGCCACCGCCGAAGGCCGCGCCAAGAACCGCCGCGTCGAAATCGAAGTGGTCGGTACCCGCGCCGTCAAGTAATCGTTCCCCGGACCTCAGGCCGTCAGCGGCCTGATGCCGAAACGATCCAAACCCCGCAGGCCCAAAGGCTTGCGGGGTTTTTTCTTGCTTTGCTTGAACTACCATTGCGCCCCATGGCCAACGTCGATGCAAACGAACTCGCAAAATTCAGCGAGCTGGCCCACCGCTGGTGGGATACCGAAAGTGAATTCAAACCTCTGCACCGCATCAATCCACTGCGATTGAACTGGATCGATGGCTACAGCCCGCTCGCTGGCAAACGGGTGCTGGATGTGGGCTGCGGCGGCGGTATCCTGGCGGATGCGATGGCCCGCAAGGGCGCCCATGTGCTGGGCATCGACCTGGCGGTGAAGTCCCTGCGCGTGGCCGAGCTGCATGCGATGGAAGCTGGCACCGAGAACGTCGAGTACCAGGAGATCGCGGTCGAAGATCTGGCGGCGCAGCGTGCGGGTGAATTCGATGTGGTGACCTGCATGGAAATGCTGGAACACGTGCCGGATCCAGCCTCCGTCGTGACGTCACTGGGCAAGCTGGTGAAGCCGGGCGGCTGGGTGTTCCTGTCCACGCTGAACCGCAATGCCAAGTCCTTCCTCATGGCCATTGTGGGTGCGGAATATGTGCTGCGCCTGCTGCCGGCGGGCACCCACGAATACAACCGGTTCATCAAGCCGTCCGAGCTCGCCCAGATGTGCCGCGAGGCCGGTCTGGAGCTGCAGGGCGCCAAAGGGCTGACCTTCAACCCGCTGACGCAGCGCTACAAGCTGGGCAGCGATACCGATGTGAACTACCTGATGGCCTGCCGCCGCCCTGGGTGAGCGGCGCGAGCGGTCCAGGGGTGGGGCCAGGTCATGCCGGCCCATGGTTTGAAGGGTTTTTGCCTGTCCCTTGTCCAGGGGGCGGCCTGTGTGGAGTCGATGTCGTGAACGGGAAAAGTCCGGCGCTGCCGGTGCGGGCGGTGCTGTTTGATCTTGACGGGACCCTGGTGGACAGTGCGCCGGACCTGGCCGGGGCGACCAACGACATGCTGGCGGTGCGCGGCCTGCCTGCCGTACCCTTCGAACGACTGCGTCCCATGGTGGGGGCGGGCGCGCGCGGCATGATGGGGGTGGCCTTCGGCATCACGCCGCAAGATGCCGCCTTCGCGGACCTGCGCACCGAATTCTTTGACCGCTATGAGGCCCGGCTGCTTCAGGATACACGGCCCTTCGACGGCGTGACGGACCTGCTGGCCGGCCTGTCCGAGGCCGGGCTGCGATGGGGCATCGTCACCAACAAGATCGAGCGCTTTGCCTTGCCGCTGGCGCGAGGCATGGGCTGGGAGGGTGTGGCGGCGGCGGTGGTCGGCGGCGACACGACGGCGCATGCCAAGCCGCATCCGGCACCGCTGCTGGAAGCGGCCCGTCGCAGCGGGGTGGCGCCGCAGCACTGTGTGTATGTCGGGGATGATGTGCGTGACATCCAGGCCGGCAAGGCCGCGGGCATGCCGACGGTCGCCGTGCGCTGGGGCTACCTGGGGCAGGGTGAGCCCATCGAGGCATGGGGTGCGGACGTCATTTTCGATCGTCCTTCAGAGCTGCTGGACTGGCTGAGCGAGAGCCGCCGCTGAGCCTGTCCCCGTGGTCCTCGGGGACGAGGGCACGGGTGTATACTGATGTCACGCTTCAAAAGGGGGCGACCTGGTTTCGACGTGGGTTCTGATGCGTCGCAGGGCATGCCGAGGGCCAGTATCCTCGTAAATCCACCTGGAAACAAAGTAACTGCAAACGACTCAAAGTTCGCACTCGCTGCTTAATTGCATGTGAGCCTCTCAACGGTTGGCCTATGGGCCGGGTCTGAGCCGCAAGGCAAAGACTGAGAGGTTAATTACATAGGCTGGCTTGTGTCCGGGCACCTTGGGCATGAGTGAGATCTAGGGTGCTGGCTGGTGAGGTAGCGTGCTGCTGCGCGACCTGACTGGCGAGATCCAAAACAGACAGCTACGCATGTAGAACTGTACGTGGACGGCTTGCGGACGGGGGTTCAATTCCCCCCGCCTCCACCATTTTCAAGAAGGGCTCGGATGAACTCCGGGCCCTTTTATTTTTGGCGACGCGGGGCGGACCTATCATCGGCACGCTGTTTGCTCTGCGTACCCCCATGAGTGCCAGACCGCACCTTTATCGTCATTACTTCGCCTGCGAGCACTGCGACACGCTCTATCGCCGGCCGGCGCTCACCGGTCATGAAGTGGCCCGCTGCAACGTCTGCGGCGCGGTGCTGCTGCGCGCCAACCGGCTCACGCTGGACCAGTGGCTGGCCTTGACCGTGGCGGCCGCCATCACCTTCCTGATTGCCAATCTGCGCCCGGTGGTGCTGATCAACTTCCAGGGGGCGCACAACGAGGCCACCGTCTGGGGCGCGATCATCGCGCTGGCCCAGCGGCCGACGGCCCCCATCGCGGTGCCGATGGCGCTCACCTTGATCATCGTGCCGCTGCTGCAGATTGCTGCGCTGCTCTGGGTGCTCGGCCATGCCCGGGCGGGCCAGCGGCCGCCTGCCTTCGAGCTGTTGATGCGCCTCCTGGTGGGGCTGCGTCCCTGGAGCATGGTGGAGGTTTGCCTGCTGGGCATTCTGGTGTCGATGATCAAGCTGTCCGATGTGGTGTCGGTCCAGCTGGGGGCCGGGACCTGGGCCATGGCCGTGTTGACCTTGCTGATGGCGGTCATTGCCAGTCGCGACATGCACTGGCTCTGGGATCTGGTGGACGAGCCCGCGCTCGCCCGTGAGGAAGGACTGTCGGACGAGGGCGCCGCCATGGACGGGCGTCATGGTTGATTCCCCCGCAGCCTCGGGCAGCGAGCCGCATCGCCGACCGCGTGCGCATGAACTGGGCCTGATCGGCTGCCCCACCTGCGGCCAGGTGAGCCCGCGTCGCGGCATGTTCGATTCGCAGGCCTGTCCCCGCTGCGGCGCTCCCATGCATCACCGCAAGCCCAACAGCATCGTGCGCGCGTGGGCGCTGCTGATCGCGGGGCTGATCTGCTATGTCCCTGCCAATCTCTATCCGGTGATGTTCACCCAGATGCTGGGCCAGCGCGCCGAAAGCACCATCATGAACGGCGTCATCGAGTTCTGGCGCTCAGGCGCGTGGGACATCGCCGCCATCATCTTTATCGCCAGTGTCGCCGTGCCCTGCACCAAGTTCGTCGCGATGGCGGTGTTGCTGATCACCACCCAGCGGCGCAGCACCTGGGCCCAGGCCGAGCGCAGCCGCCTCTACCGCTTCGTGGAGTTGATTGGCTACTGGTCGATGCTGGACGTGGTGGTGGTGGCGCTGGTGGCCGCGCTGGTGAAGTTCCGCCAGCTCAGCGACATCGAGCCGCGCATCGGCATCCTCTTCTTTGGCATGGTCGTGATCCTGACCATGCTCTCCGCCATGAGCTTCGACCCGCGCCTGATCTGGGACGCCGAGACATCGAATGAACCCTCGCACTGATTCCGCCTCATTGCCGCCCTCGCCGTCGCCATCGCCGTCGTCGTCGTCGTCGTCGTCGTCGTCCGCGTCTTCCTCGCCCTCGTCGTCCGGATCCCTGCAAGCATCGCCGCAGGACCTGCCGGTGTCTGCAGGACCGGGACCCTTGCCTGGCATGCCGGGTGTGGACAGCACGTCGGATAGCCTCGGTACGCAAGGCAACACGGGTGAGCCGAGCGGCCTCGCTGGGGCCGGTGGTGCCAGGGGGGCCGACGGTACGGGTGGCCCTCGCGGCCCAAGCGGCTCCGGCGGCTCCGATGGCTCCGGCGGTGAGCCCCCCGACGTCCCCGGTGTTGGCACTCCCGCCGTGCGTCGCCGCCGCGGGGTGTCGCTGGTGTGGATCGTGCCCGCCGTGGCGGCGATCGTGGCGTTGTCCATTTTCGCGCGCAGCTGGAGCAACGAAGGGCCGGAGATCGTCATCAGCTTCCAGACTGCAGCGGGTCTCGAAGCAGGCAAGACCCCGGTCAAATACAAGGACGTGACCGTCGGCAGCGTGCGCGACATCCGCCTCAGCCCCGACCGCACCCATGTGCTGGCCACCGTGCAGCTGACCCACAGCGCCGCCAGCCTCGCCCGCACCGATTCGCGCTTCTGGGTGGTGCGGCCCCGCATCGGCGTGGGCGGGGTCTCTGGCGTGGACACCTTGCTCTCGGGCGCCTACATCGGCGTGGACACCGGCAAGTCGGAAGAGCCGCAGCACGACTTCAAAGGCCTGGAGGAGCCCCCCGCGGTGATCAACGGCATGCCGGGCAGGACCTTCATGCTGCGTGCGTCCGACCTGGGGTCGCTGGACATCGGATCGCCCGTGTATTTCCGCCGGGTGCAGGTGGGCCGCGTGGCGACCTACAAGCTCAATGAAGCCGGCTCCGGCATCGACCTGCAGATCTTCGTCGACGCGCCGTATGACCGCTTCGTCAACAGCAACACCCGTTTCTGGAATGCGAGCGGACTGGACATCTCGCTGGGCGCCGAAGGGCTCAAGCTCAACACCCAGTCCGTCGCGACCATCGTCGCGGGCGGCATTGCCTTCGCGACGCCGGTGGACGATGTGACGCCGCCCTCTGCATCGCGCTCCGTCTACATGCTGGCCAATGACGAGCAGACCGCCATGGCCCGTGCCGACGGTCCGCCGCAATATGCGCGTTTCCGTTTCGAGCAGTCGCTGCGCGGCCTCACCGTGGGCGCGCCGGTGGAATTCCTGGGGCTCAACATCGGGCGGGTGACGGCGGTGTCGCTGGACTTCGACCCGGTGCGCAAGCGCTTCCCCGCGGTGGTGAGCGCCGAGATCTTCCCGCACCGGCTCGACGCCGCCATGCAGCATGTGCCGGTGAAGGAGGGGGATCCGGAATCGGTGACCATGCAGTTCGTCAAGAACCTGGTGGAGGCAGGCCTGCGCGCGGAAGCCCGCACCAGCAACCTGCTGACGGGCCAACGCTACATCTCGCTGGAGTTCTACCCCGGCCAGCCCAAGATGACGATGGCCCTGCAGAGCCCGCTGCAGATCCCGACCATCGACAAGAAGGTGGATCAGATTCCGGAGCAGGTGGTGCACATCCTCGACAAGATCGAGAAGCTGCCGATGGAGCAGGTGGCCAACAACCTCAACAACAGCCTGCTGGAACTCAACGGCACCCTGTTGACCTTCCATCAGACGCTCAACCAGGTGAATGGCCAGGTGCTGCCGGAAGCCACCGCCACCTTCCAGCAGGCGCAGCGCACGCTCAGCGCCGTGGGCGGCGCGGTGGGAGAAGACTCGCATCTGCAGCAGGACCTGTCCGCGACGCTGCGGGAAGTGGAGCGTTCGGCGCGCTCGCTGCGGAGCCTGACCGACATGCTGTCCCGCCATCCTGAATCGCTGATCCGTGGGCGTCCGGCGGATGGGCCTTTGCCAGGGCCGGCGCAGTCGCCGTCGCAGCCCCTGCCGCAGCCCCAGCCGCAGCCGCAGCCGCAGTCCCATTCGCAATCCCAGTCCCAGTCCCAGTCCCAGTCGGGGGCCCAGTCACCGTCTCCGTCCCCGTCGGGATCCCAAAAACCATCTCCGTCGTCAGTCCCCGGGCCAGGTGCAGCGGCCCCTCGTCCCACGAATGCCCAGGAGCCCAAGCAACCATGATGATGTCTCTTCAACCGATGGTGCGATGCGCGGTGAACGGCGCTGGGGTGTTGGCGATGGGTGCGCTGGGTCTGCTCGCGGGCTGCGGTTCTGCACCGGTGACGACGTACTACACGCTGACGCCACCGCCGATGCAGCCAGTGGCGGCGCAGCAGCAGTCAGCGCGGCAGCAGACAGCGCCACAGCCCCAGCAGCAGCAGCAGCAGGCGCAACAGCAGCAGCCTCAGCAGCAGCAGCAGCAGCCCCAGCCGCAGCAGCCTGCTCAATCGGGCAGCCCCACCTCGCCCTGGTGGATCGACGTCATGCCCGTGGGCCTGCCCGAATCGCTGGACCAGCCGCAGATCGTCATCCGCAAGAGTGACAGCGCCGTCGTGGTGCTGGAGCAGGCACGCTGGTCGGCCCCGCTGAGCCAGGAACTGCGCAGTGCCTTGTCGTCGCAGTTGTCCCGCCAGCTGGGGACGCAGGATGTCGCCGGGCTGAGCGTGCCGGCGGGCCGCGATGTGTTGCGCATCAAGGTGCAGATGAGACGTTTCGAGGCCTGGCCGGGGCAGCAGGTGCATCTGGCCGCGGACTGGAGCCTGGCCCAGTCGTCCGACTCGCAGCGGCGTGTGAGTTGCCACACCGAGTTGACGCAGCCCGCAGGGGCCGACGTGAGCGATGTGGTGCAGGCGCAGCAGCGTCTGGTGGCGTCGCTCGCCGAGGCAGTGGCCGCCGTGGCGACGCGATGGCCGCAGGGCAGCTGCGAGGGTCGCTCGGCGCAGTAGACGCCGCTCCTCCACAGCCCGGCACCTCCCGGCGCCGGGCTGTTGTCAGCACATGGCGGTCAAGGCAGCGCGTTCAGCGACGCCCGCACGCCGCGGGAGAACGCCAGCCCGTCATGACGGTCCCAGTTGATGGACCAGGTCATCACCCCCCGCAAGGTCGGATAGGCCACCGGCGGCTTGATGGCGCCACACTGGGTGAGCTTGGTCAGGCAGTTCAACGCCGCCGTGATGGTGGCGACACTGGCTTGGCCGCTGTTGGCCGATGAAGGCCCCGAGGGCAGCCCGAAGGCCACCTGATCCGGACGCAGTCCCCGGAACACATAAGGCCCGGTGCCGTTGTTGGTGGTGAAGCCCTCGATCAGCATGCGGCTGGTGGCCACAAGCATGTCGGCGCTGCCTTCGGCCAGTCCCTGCGTGGCGTAGGGCGTGTAGACGGCGCCGTTGTTGTAGTACTGGACATGCAGCACGTTCAGCTCGTTGCGCAGGCCGTCGATGATGGGCAGGTACGCGCCCCAGATGCCGCCATAGGCCACGTAGCCGCCCTGCACATACGGATGCTCCGGCGCCATCGACAGATAAAAGCCGCTGCCGATGCGGGCCTTGAGCTGCTTCACCGCCGTCACCAGATTGGTCTGCACCGCCGCCCCGGCGGTGACACCGGCGCCGCTTTCCAGGTCGATGTCGATGCCGTCAAAGCCGTAGCGACGCATGATGGCCTCGACGCTGTTGACGAAGTTGCTCACCTGCGTGGCGTTGTTCAGCGTGACGGTGCCGTTCTGTCCGCCAAAGGACAGCACGACCTTCTTGCCCTTGGCCCGCGCCGCGGCCACATCGGCGATGAAGCGGCTCTCGCCGCCGGCGCCGCTGTCCAGGTTGAAGGCGATGTTGCCGTTGCCGGCATCGTCGGCAAAGGCCACGACGATGACGTCATAGTCGGCCGGCACCTCGCTGATCGGGAAGGTGGGGCCGGACGGGTTGGTGAAGTTGTGCCAGTAGCCGATCAGCTGATGCGCGCCAGGGGCCGGGGCGGGACCCGGGGAAGGGGCGGGTGACGGTGAAGGCGACGGCGACGGCGACGGCGACGGTGATGGAGAGGGGGACGGCGACGGACTCGGGGACGGAGTCGGTGATGGCGTGCCGCTGTAGACCGTCCAGGGCTGTCCGGATCCGGTCGGCCCGTTGTGGGTGGACGGACGGTCCCCCTGCGTCCACCAATTGGCGCGATACAGCACGCCCCCTTCGCTGACGATGGCGCCGCCGGAGTAGGCGGTGGTGGCGCTCCAGGCGCCGTTGGGGGCGGGGGCCGGGCTCGGCGACGGTGACGGCGATGGCGACGGAGAGGGAGACGGTGACGGTGACGGAGAAGGGCTCGGCGATGGCGACGGCGACGGACTCCCGCTCGCCGGACCGATCAAGGTCCACAACGAGGCATTGGTGGGATTCCAGCCGGTGCTGCTGTAGTCGGTCTGGTTGACGTTGGCGCGGTACAGCTGGCCGTTGTAGCTCACCACCGTGCCGGCGGTGTAGTACGTATCCGGCTTCCAGGCGGCGGTCTGTGCGGCCACCTGCATGGCGAGCGCTGCGGTGCCAAGCGCCACGATCGCGCGAATCGAGTGCATCGGGCGGCGGGACCGGCGCTGGTCGGCGCTGAGGACGGGAGCAGTCATGGTGAGGGATTCCCAAGGTTGAAGGACCGGGCGAGGGCGGTGTCACCCCCCGAAGACTGCGCTCGCGGGACCCCGCGGATGGCAGTCAACATCGGCGGTGGAATTCAATTGGTATTACAAAATCGCCGTTGATTGCCACCGCTGCAATACCACTTTCGGGAAAAGTGGTCCGTTCGTCCCGAGGGGAAACCCTGGGTCGTGGTGACAAAACGTGGAGACGAGGACGGCCCACTCAGCAGGCCAGGCACGGCTCAGGCGCTGTCCTACACGCAAGTCCGCCCTCTACCTTCAGGGCAGACGCGAGCGTCTGGTTACCGTTGAGCCCAATCACCCGGAGACGACGATCATGGACAAAGCACTCGCCCCCTTCACCAAGTCGCAAGCCGTCCACATGGCCGGCATTCCCGAGCAGGTGATCGACTCCCTGCTCGACACCGATCTGCTGGATTCCTCTTCCGGCGCGCGTTTCACCTTCCAGGATCTGGTGCTGCTGCATGCGGCGCGGCGTCTGCAGGACCAGGGGGTGTCGAGCGATCGCATCATTGCCGCGCTGGCCAATGTGCGCCGGTCGCTGGTGCCGGCTGCTTACCAGGACAGCCTTCGATTCAAGGGCGTCTCGAAGCCGCACTGACGCGAGAACCGGTTCTCCTCGCACACTGCTGCCGTTTCCCGGCAGGGTGTGAACCACCCGTGCAGCGGACACTGCGACAATCGCGCGCCGCATTGAGTGCTAAGAGGAGCCGGATTCATGCCCTACCCGGAGGTTGTCGAGGAGGTTGCGAGTCGATCGCAGCTTCGACTGGCCATCGGGCTGTCGCTTCTGCTGCTCGGCGGCATTGCGCTCGTGTTTCCCCATGCGGCCCAGCCGCTGCCACCACTGCCGCATGTGAGCGGCATGTATGGCGCGGCGATCGCGATGATCGATCTGGCCACCTTCTGGTTGCTGATCTCCGCGTCCCACCAGCCTCGGTCGCATGCCGTCATTGCAGCCGCGTATCTGTTCGGCGGCCTGATGGCGGTGGCGTATGTGCTGTGTTTTCCTGGCGCCGTCTTTCCCGAACGCCCGGTGATCGGCTCCGCCCATGCCGCCAGCTGGATCTTCATCACCTGGCGGGCCGGTTTTCCGCTCTTCATCCTGTGGGCCGTGCTGGTGGAGGGGGCGCCCGAACGTCCCACCCGAAGTTCCTCCAACCGCTGGCCGGCGCTGGTCGCCGTCCTGGCCGCGCTGATGGCGTTCCTGGTGTCCCAGATGAACGACGCGGGCGCTGTGTCCAACGATGGACAGCGAGAGCGCTTCACCCTCTTCACCGTGTATGGCTCCTACGTCGCGGCCGTGCTCGCCGCTGGCGCGGTGGGCATGATCTGGCTGCGTGAACTCCACCATCGATCCATCTTCGTCTGGTTGATGTTCGTGCTGACCGCCGAAGCCGCGGGCGTCTGGCTCAGCACCTACAGCGGCGGGCGCTACACGCTGGCCTGGTACACGACGCGGGTGGAAGGCCTCATCGCCAGTGCCGTGCTGCTGCTCCTGCTGGCGCAGCATTTCCGGCGGCTGCAGCGGCATCTCGCCGACACGGTGGCCATCCTGAAAGCGCGCACCGACGACCTGCAGGCGGAGATCCATCGCCGTGAAAGCGCGGAAGCGAAACTGGCGCAGGCCAAGAAGATGGAGGCGGTGGGGCAACTGGGGGCGGGGCTGTCCCACGACCTCAACAACATCCTGCAGGTGATCACCGGGCGCTTGTCCATCCTGCATCGCCGTGCAGGCACGCTGGCCGATGCGGATGTCGAAGTCATTCGCCGCAATGTGCGCAAGGCTGAAGCCATGACGCGCCAGTTGACGCTGCTGTCCGGGCGCCGGCGGATGAATGTGCAGCCGCTGAACCTGGCGACGGCCTTGACGGACATTGCGGAGTCGGTGCGCGCGCTGCTGGATGAGCGCTACCCGGTGCGGCTGGAGCTGGAGCAGCCGCTGCCGGATGTGGCGCTCGATCCGCTGGAGCTGGAAATCGCGCTGACCAATCTGATGACCAATGCCCGCGATGCCATGCCTGACGGCGGCACGATCGTGCTGGGCGCCCGGATGGAGCGCTCGGTGGACGGCCAGGCGTCGGTGACGGTGACCGTCAAGGACCGCGGACCCGGCATCCGGCCGGAAGTGCTGGAGCGGATTTTCGAGCCCTTCTTCACCACCAAGGAGCCGGGCAAGGGCACCGGGCTGGGGCTGGCCCAGGTCTACGGCTTTGCCAAGGCCAGCGGCGGACACGTCGAGGTGGACAGCCGGCCCGGGCAGGGGACGCGGTTGGCGCTGGTGTTCCCTGTGTCCGAGCGCAGGATCGAGGCTGGAAGTGCGGTGACGACGGCGACTGCCGGACCTGCAGGGTCTGCGGCGACTGCAGGCACTGCATTGACTGCGGCGACTGGATGGACGGCCGGGCCACAAACGTCGGCCGTGGGCGCTGAGCAGTCGGTCGCGTCTTCAATGGCCAGTCTCCAGGCCGGCGAGGTGATCCTGCTGGTGGATGACAACGACGATGTCCGCGAGGCCTCCCAGCAGTTGCTGATGTCCGCCGGCTTTGCGGTCCGCACGGCCAAGGATGCCAGCGAAGCGCTGCGATGGATGGACGAGGGCCTGGTGCCGGATGTGCTGATCTCCGACATCGTGATGCCGGGCGCCATGAACGGCCTGGAGCTGGCCCGTCGCATCAAGGCCAGGCGTCCCGATGTGCGCGTGGTCCTGGTGACCGGCTACAGCGAGATGGCACAGGGGGCCATCGAGGAAGGGTTTCCGGTGGTCCGCAAGCCGTATGACCTGACGGCGCTGTTGAATGCGTTCTTCCCCTGATGGGGCGCCGGACGGCGTTTGATCGGGACTGGATCGGACCTGGATGGTTTCGGGATTGGGAGGGCTCCTGGATCGCCGGTCCAAGCGCCGCTACTCAACGCGCCACCCGGCCCGCACACAGCGGCACCAGGCACAACAGCCCGCCCAGCAGCCAGAAGGCATTGGACAGCCCGACGCCGTGGGCCACGAAGCCGATCAGCGCCGGTCCCAGCAGCACGCCGGCATAACCGGTGGTGGTGACCGCCGCCACGGCAAAGGCCGGCGGCATGGCTGTTTGCTGGCCGGCACGGCGGAACAGCACCGGCACCAGGTTGGAAGCGCCCAGGCCGACCATCACGAAGCCGACCGCAGCGATTGCAGCCACTGGCGCCAGGATCACGATCGCTACGCCCAGCGCTCCGATCAGTCCGCCGGTCACCAGCGTGGTCCGGTCACCCAGACGGGACACCAGTGCATCGCCGGTGAAGCGGCCCACCGTCATCGCCACCGAAAACAGCATGAAGCCCAGGCCGCCCTGCGCCGTGGAGACGCGACCGGTGCTGGTCATCAGCAGGGCGCTCCAGTCCAGGATGGCGCCTTCCACGAGGAAGGTCACGCCCGCCAGGGCGGCCAGCAGCAGCACGATGCCGCGCGGAGCGACGAAGAGCGGGCCCTGGCTGGAGCTGGAGGTGATCAGCAGGTAGGGCCAGGCCATCACCACGGCGGCGGCCATCAGGACGGCGCCCAGCAGCGTGGCATGCAGCGGCTCGAACTCCAGCGATAGCAGCAGCGTCATGAAGCCGGCGCCGGCAAAACCGCCGACGCTGTAGAGCGCATGGAAGCCGGACATCAGCGGCTGGCCGCTCTGCTTTTCCACCTCCACCGCATTGACGTTCATCGCGACGTCCAGGGAGCCCAGGCAGGCGCCGAAGGCCGCCAGTGCGAGTCCGAGAGACAGGGGCGTGGACAGCACGCTGAGCAGCGGCAGCACCAGCGCCATGCCCAGGCCGCTGGCGATGATCAGCGGCTTGGTGCCGTAACGGGCGCTGATCAGGCCGGCCATGACCATGGCCGAGACCGACCCCAGCCCCAGGCACAGCAGCAGGGCCCCCAATGCGCCTTCATCGATGCCCAGGCGCAGACGGGCAAAGGGCACAAGCGGGGCCCAGCAGGCCACGCCGAAGCCGGCCACCAGGAAGGCCAGGCGCACGGCGAGACGGTTTTCGGGGCGGTCGTTGCGGGCGAGGTCGGCCTTGTCGGCTTTGCGGTCGGAGGGGAGATCGGCGTTTTCAGCCTGGGCGGAACTGGAATGCGGTGTGGCGCTCATCGGAGGGGCTCTGCCTGGAGGAGGTGAAGGCCGGCGTCCCGCAGCGGACGAAGCAGTTGTTCATCGGCGTCGTGTTCGACGACGACGGTGTGCAGGTCCGCCAGTGCGGCGAAGGGGTAGTGCACCGGCGCGCTGAGTTTGTCGCTGGACAGCAGGGCCGCGCGGTGACGGCTACGGGCCACCAGGGTGCGTTTGAAGACGACCTCGTTGAAGTGGGTGGCCATGGCGCCGTCCTCCACCGTGAGGCCGCAGACGCCGACGAAGCACCGGTCGATGCGGAGTTGCTGCAGGCTGGTGACAGCGGCGGCGTCGACGCTGCCGCCCAGATGGGGATCGACTTGTCCGCCGATGAGCAGCAGGCGCAGGTCCTGGCGGCGCAGGGCGGCGGCTGCGACATCCACGCCATTGGTGGCGATGGTGATGTCGGCATCTTCCGGCAGGTGCTCGATCATGCAGACGTGGGTGCTGCCACTGTCGAGGAAGACCAGCTCGCCGGGTCGGACCAGGGCGGCGCCGGCGCGGGCCAGCGCGGTCTTGCGCTCGGGATGTTCGTTGAGACGGGCGGTGATGGGCCGGTCGTGGCTGGGGATGGGAATGGCGCCGCCGTAGACCCGGCGGCACAGCCCTTGCGCAGCGAGGGCGCGCAGGTCGCGGCGGATGGCGTCTTCGGACAGCGAGAACTCGGCGGCCAGCTCGGCCGCGACCACCGGATGGCCGGCGGCCAGGCGGTCGGCAATCACGTCGCGGCGCGCGCGGGGGAGGTCAGGGGTGACGGTCATGGCAGGTACGGCAAATCCGATCTGCATCATGCCATCAAATTCTTGTTTGTGCACGGTCTTGCACGGTCTTGCAGGTCGCATCGTGCTTGCCATGAAAAAGGCCTCTGGATCCGCGCCGTAGCGCTGATGCCAGAGGCCTTTGACGAAAGGCGGGAGGTCAGGGTCGTCAGAGCTTGTAGTTCAGCGTCACTGCTGCGTTTCGCGGCGCGCCGTAGATGGCGCCGTAAGCGATGCCGCGCAGGTACTTCTTGTCCAGAACGTTGTTCAGGTTCAGGCGCACAGACGCCTTGTCGCTGAGCTCATAGCTGGCGAAAGCGTCAGCCGTCAGGTAGGCGCCTTGCGACGCGTTCGGGCCGACCACCTCCGACTGCCAGCGTCCGGCGACCCCCACGCGCAGGGCGGGCAGGGCGCTGATGCGGGTGTCGAAGACCGCGTTGATGGTGGTGCGCGGCACCCAGTCGTAGATGCTCTTGCCATCCGGGCCGGTCAGGATCAGGCGGGTGTAGCCGACGGTGATCCGGCTGTCCCGGCTCAGGCGGCCGGTGGCTTCGAATTCGAAGCCTTTGGACTTCACGTCCTTGGGGCCGTAATAGGAAATGGGGTTGGTCGGATCGCTCGGGTCGATCCTCGTGCCCGCGTAGGTCGCCAGGCCCAGCTGTTCAGCCTTGAACAAGGCAAAGGTGGTCATCAGCTGCTTGTTCAGCCAGTCCGACTTCACCCCCACTTCCACGTTCTTGCCTTTGACCGGATCCAGGTAGTTGTTGTTGATGTCTGTCTGGTCCTGGTTCTGGAAGATGGTCGAGTAGGACACGTAGCCCATCACATCGGGCGTGAAGTCGTAGGTCAGGCCGGCATAAGGCGTGGTTTTCTTGGTGTCCGGATAGCTGCGCGAATTGGCGGCGTTGCCATAACCGGAGGCGCCTTCGCGCTCCAGCTTCACTGCATTGAAGCCGAGGATGGCCTTGAGTTCATTGGTCACGGCCAGGCGAGTGACGCCGTAGGCGCGCGTCAGCGTCTGCTCGCCACTGCTGCTCGGGGTGCGAGGGCCCCAGGTCGGTTCCGGGTAGGCATCACCGCCGTAGGGCAGGGCGGGCAGCAGCAGGCTGCCTTGGCCAGCACCGAATGCGTAGGTGTCGATGCTGTTGCTCTGGGTAGAGCGGCTGGCGCCGACCATCACGGAATGCTTGCGGCCGAGCGCATCGAACTCGCCATTCAGGCTCAGGTCGAACATCCGGTTGATGACCGTCTTTTGGGCGCGGTAGGGCCAGCCGTTCAGTCCCGTGTTGTCTGCATTCAGCGTGCCGGATGCATACAGCAGCTTCACGTCCTCATCGTAGTGACGGTAGTTGTAGGTCGCCTTCGCTTCCCAGCCCTTCGCCAACTGGTGCGTGTACTCGGCGAAGGCATTCTGGGTGCGGGTGTTCCAGTAGGTCCAGTCCACGGAGGTGGAGGTGGAGGAGGGCAGATCCGCCTGGGTGCCGTCCGCGTGGCGCAGGATCAGCGAGCCCCACATCGGCGAATGCTGCTTCGAATCGTTGAGGGTGGCGCCGAAGGTCAGTGTGCCGGCATCGCCGATCTGGCCGTCGATGACGCCATAGACGGTCGAGCGCTTGTCGTTGAGCGCGCGCAGATAGGAGTCCTTGTCCTCATGCGTGACCACCAGACGGCCTGCCCAGTTGCCGTCCTGGGTCAGGACCTTGTTGTAGTCCAGCGCGCCGCGCACCTGGCCCCATTGGCCATAGGTGACATTCACTTCGCCGCCGTCCACATTGGTCGGGCGCTTGCGGATGTAGTTGATGGTGCCGGACGCATTGCCCACGCCGGTCAACATGGCGTTGGCGCCGCGGATCAGCTCGATGCGCTCGAACAGGAAGGTGTCCTCCTGGCCCACCACCGTGGCCCAGTCGTTGGTCATGCCGACGCCGTCGATTTGCGTCAGTTGCACCTCGAAGCCCCGCGAATTGAAGGTGGCGCGGTTGGTTTCGTACTGATCGACGTTCACCCCGGTGGCCAGACGCAAGGCGTCATTCGAGCCGGTCAGGCCGAAATTGGCCATGTCTTCCTTGTCCAGCGTGCTGATCGACTGGGGGGTGTCCTTGATGGCGATGGGCAGCCCGGTGGCGCCTTTGGACACACGGGATTCGCGCCTGACCTGCACGTGCACCCGGTCGAGGGAAACGTCGGCAGCGCGGCCGGTGGACGTGTCGGGCGTGGCCGCTTCCTGGGCGCGAGCGTCACTGATGGCCACACAGGCGGCGAAGGCGCAGGCGGTCATGAGGAAGGGGTGCTTCATCGAGTTCTCCGTGTATGGGCGACGCCACCGTCACCCCGCCGCGCAGTCTAAAAGTAAATGCGAATAATTCTTAAGAAAAATTGAACGCCTGTGCGAATCCCGTTAAAGCAACAAAAGCCCCCCGGTGCCCCCTAGGCTCGCCGCACCGCTGGATGTCCGAAGTGGCGGTGCGGGTGTTGTTACGGAAGCGACGGAGGCGTCCCACGGATCGCTGCAGTGCTGGGTGTCGGAAGTGGGGGGGGGAGGGGGTGCCGTTTACGGAAGCGACGGAGGCACCCCATGGATCGCTGCAGTGCTGGGTGTCGGAAGGGGCAGGGGCGGGTGCCTTTTGCGGAAGTAAAAGGAGGAGCCCCGAAGGGGCGGGGGACATGAAGCAAAAGGTGCCCGCCCCTGCTCCTTCTGGCGCGGTGCACCAGACCCTCTTGCGGCTTTGTCTCAGCCGGCCAACGCGACCTTGGGCTGGAGCTAGACCTAGACCTAGACCGAGACCGAGACCGAGACCCCGTTCAGATCATCACCCCGTAAACACCAGCGACAACTGCTCCGGCGCCTGCGCCCGCCGCGTTGCAGCCGCTTTCGGCTTGGGTTCCGTGGCCTTGAGATAGTCCGTCAAAAAGCGGGCAGTCTCCGGAGACCGGATCAGTTCCTGCGCCATCACTGCTTCCACATCGGGAGCCGCCACATTCATGGCTTTGCACAGCTGAAGGAACCGCGCCTCCATCTCCAGGTAATGTCGCTCCACCGTCAGCTTGCGCCCAAACAGCCCCATCACCTGGCCGACCCGCAGTACGTAGTTATCCAGCAGCGCCACATCCGTCGCCCCCGACCACTGCCGCACGATGCCCGACGCCGACTTCGGTCCCAAGCCTGGGAGCGCCATCAGCCAATCCCGCAACTCGCGTCCTTCCAGCGTCGACGGCACCTCAAACACGGCGGGCAATGTCGCGGCCAGATACTTGGCCCGCTGCGCTGCCAGCCGGTACGCCACTGCCTGCCCGGCGACCTCCAGCGGCTCGCTCAGCCAGAGCAGGCACTCCGCTTCACTCACGCCTGCACGGACAAACGCTCCCTTCCCCCGCAGACGTTCAAACGCCGCCTGCGCCACGGCCGCCGTCACGCCTTGCCCGCCGAGCAGCCAGGCCCCCACCTCCTCCGCCAGTGTCCGGTTGGAGCGACGCAGCGGCGTTTCCTGCTCCAACCGCCACGTCAGCGCACGTTGCAGCCAATAGGCGGCGGCCGGGAACTCATCGGCATGGCCCCAGCGCACGCCGGGCATCACACATTGATCGGGAGCGGGAATTTCGCGCTGCAGGGAACCGTGTCGGGTCAGGATGGCAAGAATCTGGGTCATACGGAAATGCTCCGGGGAGCAACGGGATAGGTGTCGTGCAGCCACTGGGCGAACGCATGGCGCTCGGCCGGGTCCATGGCCCGCACTCGGTCTTGCAGGCGCTCCATGCGCCGTTTCAAAGTCTGCCGCTCGCGGAAGTTGTCTCCGCGGTGACGGCTGTCGTGAAGTTGGTCGGGCGGTTCAAAGTTGAACCACAAAGTCTCGGTCCTGACGTCGGTATGGGTCTTCGCTTGAAACGTTCTCTGATTCCATCCGCCCAGCAGTTCGTCATACAGCGGATGGGCATAGCCTGACACGATCACCGGGCACGGCAGCCGGGCCAGCAGCGACAGCAACTCCACATGGTCCTCGACGTCATAGTCACATCGATAAACCCGGGGTTGCCGACGCGTCTCTGGGTGATAGGGCGGGTCCACATAGACCAGTTCATCCCCCAGAAACGAATAGCGGGCGAGGAATTCCTCCGCCCGCCCGCATATCAGCTCAAGGTCTGGATACGCAGTGTCGGTGGGCGGGTCCGCCGTCCGTGCGCGCCATTGGGCCACCACACGTTCGTCGGCATCGATGCCGATGGAATGCTCGGCGGGCCGCTTGTTTCGCAGCACGGCGCCGCCGCCCAGATGCGTCTCGATATAGACGCGATGCGGCGGCATCAGGTTGATGATGTGTTGATAGGTCTTGCCCTTGCCGCCTGGATACTTCATGGGCTGAATCATCGTCAGATCTGACGATGATGTCAATGCCCTGGGTCGTGTCCCGTGGCATGCGGATTGCCAGATTCGCCCTCATGAACACTGATCACAACGAAGACAGCGACGTCGCTCTGGGCGTTGCATCGGGGCTGGCGGCTGGCCTGGTCGGCGCGCTGGTGATGACAGGCTTCCAATCCGCGCTCGCGCGGGGCGGCGTGACCTCCGGGGTGAAGGGCACGCCCTCGACCGAAAAGGCGGCCGACCGCGCCGCACGGCTGGTCACCGGACGCCCCGTGCCGTCCCGCAGGCGGGAAGCGGCCGGCGAAGCGGTGCACTACGCCACCGGCTCGCTGATCGGAGGCCTGTACGGCGCCGCCGCCGAGGTCCAGCCGGCGGTCACCGCCGGGCAGGGCGCGGCCTTTGGCGTCGTGGCTGCCACGGTGGTCGATGAAACGCTGGTGCCCGCACTGCGCCTCGGGGATCCGGTCTGGCGCGCCCCGGCCGTGTCGCATCCGTATTCCTATGCGTCGCATGTCGTGTATGGCACCGCCACCGAAGGCGCACGCAAACTCTTCCGCCGTTTCTTCGGCAAGGTCAAGGACGGCGCGGACCAGATCCGTCGCTCGGGATGGACCCTGCGGGAGGCGCTGCGACAAGGCGCGGCCATGAAGCAGACCGAGGAACTGGCGCGTGCACGTCAAGGGCTCGGCGAAGCGACGGCAGACCCGCAAGAGACCCTCGGCGATGGGACGGCCAGCTCCCGACGCGGACCGTCTGCCTCCCGCCAGACCCTGCTGCTGGCCTTTCTGCTGGGCGCCACCGCAGGGCCGCGCACCAGCGCACCCATCACCGCCGTGACATGGGCTGCCCGCCTGGGTCTGATCTCGGTGAAGGACTCGCCGTTGTCGGGGCTGGCGAGCAACCGTGCAGTCGCGGTCACCACGCCCATGGCCATTGGCGAGCTGGTCGTCGACAAGCTCCCCTCAACGCCGGACCGCACCCAGCCGGTCGGGGTGGTGGCGCGCGTGACCAGCGGCGCTGTCGCCGGGGCGGCGCTGGCAGGCGGTCGTTCCGCTTCCGCCGCGCTGGCCGGCGCGGCAGGCTCCATCGTGGCGACCTACATCGGCCACGCCCTGCGCACGCGCCTGTCGCGCGCCCTGGGGAATGACTGGGCCGTGGCGGCGTCTGAGGACCTGCTGGCTTATGGCGGCGCTGCGATGGTCTGCGTGGCCGCCCTGGCGCCGGAGCGCGAGCGCATCGCCCAGGATTGAGCGCTCCGTCCCGTTCACCTGCACCGACAAAACAAAGCCGCCCCGAGGGGCGGCTTCTTCATGCTCAGTGGCGAATTCGGCCGCTCAGCGATTCGCACGTCGCTGAAGGCCCAGCAGCAGGGTCAGCGCCAGCAGTCCCAATCCCCAAAGCAGCGACATCGCACCGCCGCCGCCACTGCTGCTGGTCGTCGAGGTGGACTTTGTCGAGCTGTCCGAGGTGACCACCGTCAGCGTCTGCGATGAGCTGCTGGTGTAGCCATTGCTGTCGGTCACCGTCAGCCGCACCACCACCGTGCCTGCTGCGGTGGCGCTCAGGGTCGTGGTCGATGCGGTGGCGGAGCCGCTCAGGCTGGCGGACGTGGTGCCGCTGGTGATCTCCCACAGATACCCGGTCAGACTGGCCCCGCTCGCCGCCTTGGATGTGCTGGCGTCCAGCGTCACGCTGGCGCCCACCACCGGCGACGTGGTCGATGCGGTGAACGCGGCGGTCGGTTTCCCGGCGGCCACGGTGAAGGACTTCGTTGTGCTGGCACTGTGGCCGGTGCTGTCGGTCACCGTCAGCTGCACCGTCACCGTGCCGGCGCCGCTGGTCAGCAGCGTGGTGGACGCGCTGGTCGTGCCGCTGCTGAAGGCGGCCAGGCTGGTGCCACTGGTGATCTGCCACAGGTAGCTGGCCACCGTCCGGCCGCTCGGTGCGGTCGAGGCGCTGGCGTCCAGCGTGATCGTCTCGCCCGCCAGCACGGTGGTCGCAGAGGCGTTCAGCACCGGCGTCGGCGCGATGGCCTTGGCTGCGGCCACTGCAGCGCCGGTGTTGAGCATGCCGGCGCCGCAGGTGCTGGTGGTGCAGTAGCACTCCGTCGTCTGCGCCGTGCCGCTGGGCGCCTGGCAGGCTGCCACGCCGCTTTCAGCGCCGGGGAAGGCGTTGGCGGTGCTCTTGATCAGCGAAGTGACCTCGCCCGGCGTCAGGCCGGTGTTGGCCGACATCATCAAGGCGGCGGTACCAGCCACCAGCGGCGCGGAGAAGCTGGTCCCTGCGGCGTAGTTCGTGCCGTCGCTGTAGGTGTTGGTGCTGGGCGACGTGGTGCCGCTGTTGGTCGCGGTGATGATCGGGTAGACGCAGGTGCCGCTGCTGTTGACGCAGTTGCCGGCCGGCGCCGCAATGGAGGCGGCAGATCCGAGATCGGAATAGCCCACCTTGGTGCCGCTGTGCCGCACCCCCACCACGCCGATCACACCGCTGCAATTCGCCGGAGTGCCAACGGCCAGGCCGTCATTGCCGGCGGCGGCCACCACCACGACCCCAGCGGCGTTCAGCTCATTGACCACCGACTGGTAAGCCACGCTGCAACTGCCCGAACTGCCCAGGCTCAGGTTGAGCACCTTGGCCGGCGTCGTGGGCGCGGTGATGCCGGTCCCGCTCAGCCCCGCAGCCCAGCGCATGCCGGCCTGGATGTCCGAGTCATAACCGCCGCACTTGCCCAGCACCCGCACCGGCATCAGCATCACATTGGGGGCCACGCCCGCCATGCCCACGCCATTGTTGGTCGCGGCGCCGATCAGGCTGGCGGTCTGCGTGCCGTGCCAGCTGCTGTCTTCCACGGTGCAATCCTTCAGCGCGCCGGAAGCGGCCTCGGTGGAGGTCACCCAGTCGCCGGGATCGGACGGGTCGCTGTCGCGGCCACCGCCGTCATTGGCCACGGTGGCATCGCTGATGAAGTCATAACCGGCCACCAGCTTGGAGGCCAGGTCCGGATGGCTCTTGACGACGCCGGTATCCAGCACCGCCACCACCACGCTGCTGCTGCCCTGCGTGACCGCCCAGGCGGTCTCCACATCGATGGCGGACTTCAGGCTGGTGGTCGGTGCGCGCAAATACCACTGGCCGGCCACCGGCATGGTGCTGGTCTGGTTGTCCGCATACAGCGGGTCGTTGGGGGTGTAGGCGCCCAGCGCGAAGCGGCGCTGGTCCACCACGGCCCATTCCACGTCGCTGTCGGCGGCCAGCTTGTCGGCCAGCACCTTCGAGCTCATGCCGGAGGCCATCAGCACCTGGCTGCTGGGGCTGATGGCACGGCCATCGCTCAGGGCCACGCCCAAGCGGGCGGTCATGGTGGAGGCGAATTGCGCGCCGGCAGCGGTGACGTTGGTCGCGCTCTGGGCGGTGGCACGTCCGGTGGACAGCACCGAGGCGTTGTTGCGGTACTTGACGATCACCCGGGCCGAGGTGCTGCTGACATCCGCCGCGGGGGCTTGATGCGAGACGACCTTGTTCTGTTCGCCCGAGACGGCGGCTCCCAGAAGACCGGCCCCGGCCAGCAGGGCCAGCGGCAGCAGTGAACGACGCAACAACGACATGAATTCCCCTCGCTCGAACGGCCAGCAGCCGCGGTGGCGGCAGTCTATGCCGCGAAGGGGAGATACAGAGTTGCGAATGTTGAGCGGTTCGTGTCAGTTTGAACACGAGACCGCGATTGGTGAGCAGCGGATGCGTGGGCCGCGAGGTGTGGCGCAGGGCCCGTTGATCGGCCCTGCACCGCTGCTCACTTAGCGACGGGTGCCCAGGTCCATCACCCAGTAGGTGGAGTAGGTGTTGGCGGTGGAGGCCGCCACGCGGCAGGACACGCCCACTTCCTGGAGGTTCGGATTCATGATGTTGGCGCAATGGCCAGGGCTGGCGAGCCATCCGTCCATCACGCTCTGCACCGACCCCTGGCCGGCGGCAATGTTCTCGGCCAGGCCGACCCACGGATAGCCGACGGCGGTGACCCGGCTACCCAGGGTGCTGCCGTTGGAGCCGGTGTGGCTGAAGAAGTTTTTGGACGACATATCGACCGCGTGGTTGTCAGCGGCCTGCGCCAGCAGGGCATTCCAGCTGAGCGCACTGGTGGCCGCAAACGTGCCCGAGGTCCCGCAATTGGCGCCCGCGGCACGTGCGGCATTGATGCGGTTGAGCAGCTCTTGCTCGAAAGCCGCTTGCGTGCCCAGGCCGCAGTTGGTCTGTGCGTCCGGGTTGGTTCCGGTGCCACCGCTGCTGGCGGAGTCGCTGCCGCCGCCACCGCAAGCGGCAAGCGTCAGGCTGAGCAGCAGCGCCGGCCAGACGGCACGGCGGCCAGGGGTGGCATCAGCGGCATGACCAGCATGAGCGGCTTGCGCGGCACCAGCGCGGAGAGGACCGGCGGCGCGTTCGTGTGTCAAAGACGTGTCCATCCCGGAATCATAGAAAGTGACATCCGATACGTCTGGAACCAAACGTATCCCTGGCGACACCGCCGCAGAAGATGTGCAAATGTTCATGAATCCTCCGGGGGATGCAACCGGCGGTAGGCGCTGAGGTGTCGCAGCGACGCCTGGGTCTGGCCCAGCCGCTCCATCAATACGCTCAGGTTGTAGTGGGCATCGGCCAGTCCCGGGTCCAGCACCAGCGCCCGTTCGTAGGCCTGGACGGCCTGATGCAGGCGGCCGGTGTCTTCCAGCGCGGTGGCGCGGTTGAAGTGGATCAGGGGCGTGTCCCCGCAGTGGGCCAGGGCGCGGTCGTACAGGGTGACCGCCTCCTTGCAGCGATGGGACTCGCAGAGCAGGGCGCCTAGATTCACATACGCCACGTCCAGGCACGGATCCAGGGCGATGGCCTGCCGATACGCCGCTTCCGCGGCCGCAGCGTCGCTGGCCTCCAGATGCAGCGCCTGCTGGAATCGTCGCCAGGCGATGGATGAATCGGTGCCGGCAACGGCTGGGGCCTCTTTCAAAAACGAAGCCGCCGCCGGGTCTGGAGAGCGCGAGTCGTCGGACGCGTCAACGGAGTCAGAGGCGTCAGAGGCCTCAAAAGAGTCAGAGGAGTCAGAGGAGGCAGAGGAGGCTGGGGAGGCAGAGGTCGCCATCGTCGCCGCGGACGACAGGTCCTCCAGCGGCAGCAGCAATTGCCCCGACAGCGCATCACGCCGCAAGCCCTGGTCGCTGGCCTCGATGGCGCGGCCCGACGCACGCAGCCGGATGCTGGCCAGATGTTCATCCTCCCCCAGCGACGCCTGCACATTGCGCAGCGCCTGCACCACCTTGCGATGTGGAATGCGAGCGTCCCGCAGGGCTTTGGCGGTACGCAGCACCACCATGTCGCGCAGGCTGAAGCGCCAGTCATCGGGCGGGGCGGGGGACGGTCGCAGGATGTCGGCCTCCACCAGCGCCTGGATGAAGCGCCGACTCACCCCGACCAGCTTTTCCGCCTGCCGCAGGCTGTAGCCGCTGTCCGCGGTCGGCATCACTTGCGGGCGCGGCTGCGCGGGGCGGGCGCCGCCTGGGGTTCGGGCGCGGTCACGGCCCGCTTGGCCGGCTTGCGGGCTGCGGGCGCGGGCTTGAGCTTGGTGACGTTGGTCGCCTTGCCCGCAGGCCTTTTCTTTTGCAGGCTGGATCGCAAGGCGTCCATCAGATCGATCACCTGGCCGCTGGCGGGTTCCTCCTCGCCATGGGCCGATGCCACGATTTCCTTACCCTGCACCTTCTCATCGATCGCGGCGAGTACGCGGGCCTTCTCCTCGTCCTGGAACTGTGCCGGGTCGAAGGTGTCGGCGGCAATCTGGTCCACCAGTTGCAGCGCCAGTTGCAGCTCGGTGCTGGAGACCGGCGCGGTCTCGATGTCCAGGTCCGCCAGGGAACGCACCTCTTCGGCGTATCGCAGCTGCTGAAGAATCAGGCCGTGCTCATCGGCACGCACCTGCACGATGTACTGCTTGGCCTTGAAGGCCCATTTGGCCAGGGCACACCGGTCCGACTGGCGCATGGCTTCGGCCAGCAGGGAATAGGGCTTGGCGCCGCGCTTGTCCGGCGCCAGCAGATAGCTCTTGTCGTAGAACAGCGGGTCGATGGAGCTCAGGGGCACGAAGCTGACGATGTCGATGACGCGGCTGCTGCCTTCCTCCAGGTTCTTCAGCTCCTCCGGCGTGAACAGCACGAAGTGGTCCTTCTCGACCTCGTAGCCTTTCATCATGTCCTTGCGCTCCACGACCTGACGGGTGCGCTCTTTCACATACTGCTGCTTCAGGCGCGAGCCGTCCTTGTCCAGCAGATTGAAGCGCACGTCGGACCCTGGCTCGGTGGCGGAATACAGCCGCACCGGCACATTCACGAGACCGAAGCTGAGGGTGAGCGAAGCAATGGAACGGGCGGAGGTGGCCATGGCGTACTCCTGGAGATGCCCTTGAGGGTAGGGGCAGGCGCAGGCCAGCGGCATCCGACGGCCGTCCGTTGTGCTGTAGGACAGCAGGAGGCCTCAAGGGCGCTGCCGGCCGTGACGGCCCTGGCGTGCCGTGCGGAAGGTGAGGGACCAGCGCATCTGGTCCACGGGTGCCACGCTGTGTTGCCAGTCCCAGCGGGCGACGCCGGTAATGGCGTAGATGGACCGCGGTTCGACCTTCAGGCGCAGGACTTCTTGCTTGTGAGTCGGCTCGTGCGGATACGGTCGGAAGCGCAGGGTGGCCGGTCCGCCCAGCGACACGCCGAAGATCTGCTCGAACTCGGGCACGTCGCGATGCCAGCCCAGCGGCGTGCCCGGTGCATAGGCCGCCACCAGGGTGTGCACCAGCGACGACGGCGCCACGCCCGCCCAGGCCGCGACGCGGTCACGCAGCGGATGCAGCGCGTCGATGAGCGGCGCGGACGGCTCGAGGCGGTTGGTGTCGTAGTCGAAGCTGCCCCCATAACTGACCACCTGACGGCGGGCCGTGTACTGCTTGTAGCGGGCCGCTTCGAGTGGCAGCGACGCCACCACCGTCAACAGGTGCGCCTCTTCCTCGCGCGACAGAAAGCTGTCCTGGAGGCGCAGTCCGTCCGGCAGACGGTCCTGCGGAATGGGCAGTTCGTCGAACAGACCAAACTGAGACGGCGATGGAAGAGGGCTCATGCCACTGCATTGTGGCGTCTGAGCCGTTCCGGGGCTCACGTCAGGGCTGTTGCCCTCCGCCCATCACAGGTTCAGCGCTTGCGTCAGATCGCCCATCGGCTGCGCGCCGTTGGCGGTCAGCGCCTTGTCGCGCGCCGTGAGGCCCGGCAGCGGCGTCAGGCCGAAACGACGCGTGATCAGGCGCAGCACCGAGGCCGTGTCGTACTGCGTGTGGTCCACCGTGCCCTTCTTGGAGAAGGGCGAGATCACCAGCGCGGGCACCCGGGTGCCGGGGCCCAGCTTGTCGCCCTTGGGCGGCGACACGTGGTCCCACTGGCCGCCGTTCTCGTCATAGGTGATGACGATGACCATGTTCTTCCACTGCGGGCTGGCCTGCAGCTTGGCCACCACGTCGGCGATGCGCTGGTCCGCGTTGGTGATGTTGGCGTAGCCCGGATGCTGGTTGTACAGGCCTTCCGGCTTGTAGAAGGCCACGGCAGGCAGGGTTCCTGCGGCGGCATCGGCCACCAGGTTGTCGTAGTCCTTGAGGTGGGTGGACCGGTCGGCGGCGTGCGTCACCGGGTCCATGTTGGCGTAGTAGTTGAAGGGCTGGTGATGCGGCTGGAAGTCGACCGCGTCGGTGCTGGCCACGCCGCTGCTGTTGGCCGCGTAGATCACGCTGCGCTTGGTCGTTGGCGCCTGGGTGCCGTCCTTCAGCGCCGCGTTCCACGCGCCGCCATACCAGGCCCAGCTCACATTGCGGGCGCTGAGCTGGTCGCCGATGTTGGTCTGGGTCTGGGCCGGCAGGGTCGTGGCCTTGGACGGGTCGGCGTAGAGCCCGTTGTTGCCGCTGACATCCACCGGCGCATTGCCGCTGGGCTGGAAGGGCGCCTGCATCGTGTTGACGGCGTAGAACTTGCCGTCACCGAAGTAGTTGGCCGGCGTGATGTTGCCGGAGAGCTGGAAGACCGGCGCGGCATCCAGTGCCGAAGCCTTGGACGTGGCGGCCACCGACAGCTGATGCGTGTAGCTGCCGTCAGGGTTCTTGTCCAGCACCGTGATCGTCGGCTTGGCGGCGGCGGTGTCCGCATTCGGATACTCGGGCGCGCAGGCGCAGATCAGGTATTGGTGGTTCAGGAAGGAGCCACCGAAGGCGCCCTGGAAGAAGTTGTCCGCCAGGGTGTATTGCTGCGCCAGCTTGTACAGCGGCGAGGCGCTGTAGTCGAAGTAGCCCATCACCAGGCCGCCGGAATCCGCCCAGGCGGCGAACAGGTCGTTCTTGCCGTCGTGGATCTGCATCTGGTTTTCGAAGAAGCGGTGATAGAGGTCGCGGGTGACGACGCTGCCGTCGATCGTTGCATTGGCGCTGGCCCGGAAGGCCGTGCCGATGTTGAACGGGCTGTTGGGCTGGCCGGCGCTTTGCGCCTGGGTCACGGTGACCGAGCTGCCCGGTGCCGTGACACCGCCCCAGACCGGCGGGAGCGCGGACAGCGTCGTGCTGCCGTCGCGGTCCTTCTGCGGCAGGTAGGCGGCGGTCACCGTGCCGTCCGTGTTCAGCACCGTGCTCAGGCCGTTGGCGTTGGGGAAGCGTCCGTACAGGTTGTCAAACGCACGGTTCTCGGCATAGATCACCACGATGTTCTGCACCTTGTCCTGCAAGGCGGTGGTGGTGTCCGTGGTGCCGCCATTGCCGCCGAAGCAGCCGCCCAGGCTGAGCAGCGTGCCCAGCGCCACGGGCGTCAGAAGGGAGCCTGGACGCAGCGGGCGGACGAGGCGGGAGGGGAACTTCATATCGGTCTCCTGAGACAAGCCATTCGGAAAAAGCGAACCGGCCGAAGGTTGCGGCTGTCACATGACATGTACGTGTCACAGCGGCTGGGTACACAGCAAGCGCGCACGGGCCTGCCAGGCCTGTTGTGTTTCCGAATCCTTGTGTTGCTCGACATGTGTCGGCTGTGTCTGTGAGGTTTCTCTGTGAGCGTGTCATCGTTGTGTCTTCGAGGTGTGGTGGGGCTGTGGCGGGGTGTCGTGGGTCGGCCCGTGGGGACGGGCATGTGGCCCGTTTCCGCGCTGGCTCTCGTGCTGCTGCTGGGCGTACCAACGGTGTTCCACGTGCGGGCGGCCTGGGCCGCTGTGCATGACGGCGCGACGCGGCCGACCATTGCGGCAAGCGCGCAGGTGGCGAAGGTGGACCCACCTGCGACCCCTTTCTACGCAAGCACCTTCCAGCGCAATCCAAGCCCCGCCGAATTGACCGAGCTCGGCCGGCAGCTCTTCCATGAGACGGCCTTGTCGGCCAGCGGGCGCATGTCCTGCGCGTCCTGCCACGATCCGGCCCATGCCTACGGGCCTCCCAACGGCCGCGCCGTTCAGTGGGGCGGCGCGGGCGCGCAGGGCGTGCCGGGCCTGCGCGCGGTGCCGTCGCTGATGTACCGGCAGACCACGCCCCCGTTCAGCGAGCACTTCTTCGACAACGACGGCAATGACGCCGAAGACCAGGGGCCGACTGGCGGCTTCGCCTGGGATGGTCGCGCCGGCTCGGCGCATGAACAGGCGCAGGCACCGCTGCTGTCGCCGTTCGAGATGGCCAACCGCGATCGTGGCGAGGTGGTGAAACGGCTGGCGGCGTCCCCGTCCGCGTCGGCGATGCGCGCCACCTTCGGTCCGCAGGTCCTGGACGATACGGCGACTGGGTGGAAGGGCCTGGTGTTGGCGCTGGAAGTCTTTCAGCAAAGCCCCGGCGACTTCGCACCCTTCAGCAGCCGTTATGACGACTACCTGCGCGGCAAGGTCACGCTGACGGCAGCGGAAAGCCGCGGGCTGCGGGTCTTCAATGACGCCACCCGAGGCAACTGCGCGTCCTGCCACATCAGCGACATCAAGCGCGGCGCCTTTCCGCTGTTCACCGACATGGGCCACATCGCCCTGGGCGTGCCCCGCAACCCTGCCATCCCGGCCAACCGTCAGGCCGACTGGTACGACCTGGGGCTGTGCGGTCCTCTGCGCCAGGACCTGACGCAGCATGCGGACTACTGTGGCCGCTTCAAGACGCCGTCCTTGCGCAACGTGGCCACGCGACAGGTCTTCTTCCACAACGGCAGCATGACGCGGCTGGATCAAGCCGTGCGTTTCTACGCTGAGCGGGACGTGCATCCGGAGCGTTGGTATCCGAGGGATGCCAAGGGGCGGGTGCGCAAGTTCGATGACCTGCCACCGGCCTATCACGCCAACGTCAACCGGGAGGTGCCCTTTGGCGGGCAGCCGGGCGGCCGGGCCACGATGAGCGAGCAGGACATCGCGGACGTGGTGGCCTTTCTGAAGACCTTGACCGATGCTCCGAAGGCGGCGGAGCGCGGGACGGGCAAGAACGGCGGGAGCGTCTCCACCGCAAGCGCTGAGAGCGCCATGAACGCCATGAGCGCCACAAGGGACACAAGCGCCATGAGCGCCACGAGCAGAAGGGATGCGACGATGGATGCTGGACCTGCAAGGCCTTGACCGGACCCTCTGCACGCTTTTGCTGCGTTGGTCACAATCGACCGATCATTGCTTCCTTCTCGCACCATGACCGATCTGTCCCGCTTCCCCATCACCCAGAAATGGCCCGCGCAGCATCCCGACCGTTTGCAGCTGTATTCGCTGCCGACGCCCAACGGCGTGAAGGTCTCGATCTTCCTGGAAGAGGTGGGGCTGCCTTACGAAGCCCACCTGGTGAGCTTCCAGACGAATGACCAGCTGTCGCCGGAATTCCTGTCGCTGAACCCCAACAACAAGATTCCCGCCATCCTCGATCCGCAAGGCCCGGGCGGCGAGCCGCTGGCCCTGTTCGAGTCCGGTGCCATCCTGATCTACCTGGCCGAGAAGACCGGGCAGTTGCTGCCCACCGATCCGGCGCGTCGTTATGAGACGCTGCAATGGGTGATGTTCCAGATGGGCGGCGTGGGCCCGATGTTTGGCCAACTGGGCTTCTTCCACAAATTCGCGGGCAAGGACTTCGAGGACAAGCGCCCTCGCGACCGCTACGTAGCCGAGTCCAAGCGGCTGCTGAAGGTGCTGAACGACCGCCTGACCGGCCGCGGCTGGATCATGGGCAACGACTACACCATTGCCGACATCGCCATCTGGCCGTGGGTCAACACGCTGGCCCACTTCTATGAGGCCGGTGATCTGGTCGGCCTGTCGGAGTTCAAGGATGTGCAGCGTGTGCTGGAAGCCTTCCTGGCACGGGATGCGGTGCAGCGGGGGCTGAATGCTCCCGCACGGACCTGAGCGGGTTCATGCGGTCCGCGCGCGGGTGCCCAGCGACATCGGCGAGCGGCTTCGTCAAGCGACTTTGACGGGGCGCTCGCCTCGATCTCAATAATGCGGCGGCAGTTCATCCCGCAGGCTGCGGGGGCCGTCGCCGCGTCCGTCGGGCATCTGGCGCCGCAGTTGGGTGATTTCGCGCACCAGCGCCTCGATCTGCTGTTGCTGCAAGGCGACCTGGGCATTGAGCGTGTCCAGCAGGTCTTCGGTGAAGCTGGCCTTGATCTCCAGCTCGGTGATGCGCTGCTCCAGTTGGGCAGCGGTCTCGGGGACGGATGAGGGTTCGAATTCCTGGCTCATGGCCAGGATTGGAACATCATTGCCTCGACCGCGCCGCGGATCACCGCATCACCGCTGCGACATCAGCTCCGCAATCACCGGCACCGGCGCATTGCCGTAGCTCAGGAATTCCTCGTGGAAGTCCTTGAGCTTGAAGCGATCGCCCAGCGCCTGGCGACGTTTCTCGCGCAGTTCCATGATGTCGGCGTAGCCGCTGAAGTAGCTGGTCAACTGCACCGAGGTCAGTTGCACCCGGCGCCACTTCTCACGGGCTTCCCGCTCGGTCTGGAAGGCCTGGCGCATCAGCAGATCGAGCGCCTGCTCCTGCGTCATGCCCTTCACGTGCACGCTGTAGTCCAGGATCGTGTTGGTCACGCTGCGCAGGTTCCACTTGCTGTACATCAGCCACATCTCGGGCGCCTGGTTGCCGTAGCCGGACTCCAGCATCATCCGCTCGCCATACACCGCCCAGCCTTCCACCATGGCACCGTTGCCGAACAGCGCCTTCACCAGCGACGGTGACTTGTTCGCATGCACCAGCTGCGTGTAGTGGCCCGGCACCGCTTCATGGATGTTGAGGATTTGCAGGATCCAGTGGTTGTACTCGCGCAGGGTGCTTTCCGCCTGCTCGTCGGTCAGGTCGTCCAGCGGCGTGACGTTGTAGTAGGTGCGGTCCTGCGGCCGATACGGGCCGGGGGCTTCGATGCCGGCGCCGGCCACGCCGCGCTGGTAGACCGGTGTCTCACGCACCATCAGCGGCTTGCTGGGGTCCATGACGAGCAGGTCGTGGTCCACGATCCAGCGCTCCAGTTGCGGGATCTGGGCGCGGATCTCCGCCACGAAGTTCTCCCGCTTCACATGCTGGGCCGAGAGCGTGCCGATCACCGCACCGATCTTGGCAAAACGGTCGGCGGGCTTGGGGGCGTCGCCCTGCGTCTGCGTCCACAGCTGATCGGCCAGGCCGTCCATGCGGGTCAGCAGTTCCTCGCGGGCGGCCAGGGCCTTCTGGTACATCTGCTCGGCGCTGTGGGCCGACTGGATGTCGTAGCCGAATTTTTTCTCGTACAGCGCCTGGCCGAGACGGAAGCTGCGCGCCGATCCATCCGCCTTGAGCGTGGCCAGCGTCTGCGTCAGGCTGCTGCGCCAGCCCTGCACGGCAGCGCGGGCGGCGGCCAGGCGCTGCTGAAGCTGTTGGCGCTCGGCCTTGCTCAGGCCTTTGGCCGCATCGCTGTCGGCGGCTTTCTGGATGTCCTCCAGCACGCTCAGCACGCCAGGGGCCTGGTCGATGGCGAGCTGGGTGTGCTCCAGCGTGGGATGGTTCAGGTTGGCGGCGCCCGCCTGGTAGTAGGCCGGCACCTGCGCCAGTCGGCTGGACAGGGCGCGCAGCCGCTGGGGCAGCGGGGCATAGTCGGTGTTGAGGATGAGGTCGAGCAGGCTCGCCACATTCACCGAGGCCGGGTTCCATTCGAATTCGCGCAGTTCGGTCAGGGCGAACTGGTCGCTGCGCAGCTTGTTGAGCAACTGGCCCAGGTCGGTGCGGGACGCCGCGCTCAGGGACGCGGCCTGCACCGCTTCGAAGCGCTGCAGCCACTGGCGCACAAAGCTCAGCTGGGCCGCGCGGCTTTTGTTGTCGGGCAGGTTGAGCCGGGCCGCGAATTCATAGCGCCCTGCGGCCACGGCGGCATCGGGGTCCAGGCGCCACAGCGCTTCGATGAAGTCATGGGCAAGACGCTGGAAGCGCTTGTCCGCGGCGGACGAGGGGAGGGGCCGGGAAGGGCTGGCCGTGCCTGCCGATGCGGACGCCGCGCCGGGGGCTGCACGTTCGGCCGCATGTTCGGCCGCACGTTCGGCGGCATTTTGGGCCGCAACATCCGGCAGGCCGGCGGCCAGCGTCACGCCGCTGAAGACGCTTGCGGTCATCAGCGCGGCGGTGGCCAGCAGCGATCGGGTCGGAGACAGGGACGGCATCCCGCAGCGCGCGCGAGAGCCCAGACGGAGGAGGGTGGGGGCAGTCATGGGGCGCCAGCATAACGACGGGGTGGTCGGTGCCAAGCGCGTGAACCCCAGCTTGGCCGTCAATGCGGCGATCATCGCCCCGCCGTGCGGCGAAGCGATGACCGGTGCGCAGGCGCGAGGGGCAGAGAAGCGGAGGCCCGGAGGCCCGCAGGCGCGGGTAGAAGCCTCCGAGCCAGCGTTATCCGATCAGCCAGGTGCTGATGCGGAAGGTGAGCCACGAGGCCAGATAGGCCAGCGCGAACAGGTAGCCCAGCATGATCGCGGGAATCTTGTAGCCGTTGGTCTCGCGCTTGACGGCCGCAATGGTGGACAGGCACTGCGGCGCGAACACATACCAGGCCAGCAGCGAGAAGGCGGTCGGCAGGCTCCAGGTCTGCACGATCAGCGGCGTCAGGGCCTGGGCGGCATCTTCCGCCGTGGCGGACAGCGAATACACCGTGCCCAGCGCGCTCACCGCGATCTCCCGCGCCGCCAGCCCCGGCACCAGCGCAAGGCTGATCTGCCAGTTGAAGCCGATCGGCTCGAACACCACCGCGAGCGCACGGCCCAGCATGCCGGCGATGCTGTATTCGATCGGCGCGCCGGTCGCACCCGGCGGCGGTGCCGGGAAGCTGGAGAGCAGCCACAGCAGCAGCGTCAGCGCCAGGATGATGGTGCCCACGCGCTTGATGAAGATCTCGGTGCGCTGCCACAGGCCGATGGCGATGCTGCGGCCATGCGGCCAGTGGTAGCTGGGCAGCTCCATCATCAGCGGACGCACCTGGCGGCCGCTGCTGGTGAAGCGCTTGAGCACCCAGGCCACGCCCATGGCCGCGAGGATGCCGGCCATGTAGAGCGCGAACAACACCAGCCCCTGCAGGCCGATGCCGCCCCAGACGGTGCGCTCCGGAATGAAGGCGCCGATCAGCAGCGCATACACCGGCAGGCGGGCCGAGCAGGTCATCAAGGGCGCGATCAGGATGGTCACCAGGCGGTCGCGCGGATTGGCGATCGAGCGGGTGGCCATGATGCCGGGAATGGCGCAGGCAAAGCTGGACAGCAGCGGGATGAAGCTGCGGCCCGACAGGCCCACCGACCCCATGATCCGATCCAGCAGGAAGGCGGCACGCGGCAGATAGCCGGACTCTTCCAGGATCAGGATGAAGAAGAACAGGATCAGGATCTGCGGCAGGAAGACCAGCACCGAGCCGACGCCCGCGATCAACCCGTCCACGATCAGGCTGCGGAAGTAGCCTTCCGGTAGCAGGGCGCCAACCCGCTCGCCGAGCCAGGCAATGCCGCCTTCGATCACGTCCTTGGGCGGCTCGGCCCAGGAGAACACCGCCTGGAACAGGAAGAACAGCAACACCGCCAGGATGATCGGGCCCAGCACCGGATGCAGCACGATGCGGTCCACCTTGTCGCTGGGCAGCTCGCCCTGGTGGCTGTCGAGCTTGAGCTCGCGCAGGATGGTGGTGATGCGTTGCTGGTCGTCGCCTTCCGCCGCCTCGCCGGGCTGCGCAGCCTGCAGGGGATCGGCGGCCTGCCAGGTCTCGGGCTGGTCCAGCACCGCGCGCAGCTCATCCAGGCCGTGGCCATCGGTGGCCACGGTGCGCACCACCGGCACGCCCAGCAACTGGCTGAAACGCTGCGTGTCCACTTGAATGCCGCGACGGGCCGCCAGGTCGGACATGTTCAGCGCCACCACGCAGGGCACGCCCTGACGCTGCACGGCAAAGAAGAGGCGCAGATTGCGGCGCAGATTGGTGGCGTCGAGCACACACACCACCAGGTCGGGGCGCTTTTCGCCCTGAGCGCGGCCGGCCAGCACATCCACGGTGACGCGCTCGTCCGGCGAGCGCGGATAGAGGCTGTAGGTGCCCGGCAGGTCCAGCACGCGCAGCAGCTTGCCGGCGGCGGTGCGCAGCCGGCCTTCCTTGCGCTCGACCGTCACGCCCGCATAGTTGGCGACCTTTTGGCGGCTGCCGGTGAGGCGGTTGAAGAGCGCGGTCTTGCCGCAGTTGGGATTGCCCACCAGGGCCAGCAACGGGCCAGCGGGGTGGACGTGGATCACGGCCTCACGCATGCGGGGCTCCGTTCAGCGGCGCGATGCACGACGCATCCTCATCCATCCCCAGCAGATGGACACAGTCTGCCTCCGCACGTCGCAGTGCGAACGTGGACTGTCCGATGCGCACCACCAGCGGGTCCTGCCCCGGCAGAGCGCGTGCCAGCACGGCCACATGTTCACCGGCCACGAAGCCGAGTTCTTCCAGCCATTGCTTCCATTCCGGCGCGTAGGCGGGAGCCTGCAGCGCCTTGACGCGGTGCGCCTGGCCGATGGCGGCGTGGGCGAGGGTAGGGATCGGGACAGCGCTCATGAGTTGGGAATCCAGGCGAGCCGAAAGAGCTGGCGAAGTGACAATTCTAAATGAAAGTAATTCTCAACTCTGCGGAATCGCTTGGGGACCCTGGCGGGCAAGAGCTGGGCGATTGGCGCTCGGTCCGCGGCGCGACCCCGTTTAGAGCCCGCGCCCCAGATCGCCAGGGGCCGCAAACGTTTAGCGTTTTCCTTAGACTCGTCTACACTCCGCGATCCTTAAAATCCGCCCCGCTCCGTCCAGCCGGCACCTGTCTTCCGCTCCCCTCCTGCTGCCCCACCGATGCGCCTGCGGCCACCGTCCGTGCGCCACGGTTGATAAGGTCTTTGGCAGCGGGATGGCCCGGATCGTGCATGCTGACGGGCTTGTGTTTGGACTCTTCCCTCGTTGAATCGGGACTGCAATGAAGCCTTCCATGTCGCTTTCCTCGCTCATGTCCGGCCTGGTGCTGGCACTGGTGTCCGGCACGGCGCTGGCGCAAGCCACCACGCCGGCGGTCATCTTCGACATGGGCGGCAAGTTCGACAAATCCTTCAACGAGGCCGCCTACCGCGGCGTCGAGAAGTGGAAGGCCGACACCGGCGGCAAGTATTTCGAATTCGAGATCAGCAACGAAACCCAGCGCGTGCAGGCCATCCGCCGCATGGCCGAGCGGGGCGCCAGCCCCATCATCTCGGTGGGTTTTGCGCAGGCCTCGGCGCTGAACCAGGTGGCCAAGGACTTCCCCAAGACCAAGTTCGTCATCATCGACGAGAAGGTCAACCAGCCCAACGTGCAGTCCGTGCTGTTCAAGGAACAGGAAGGCAGCTTCCTGGTGGGCGCGCTGGCCTCGCTGACCAGCAAGACCGGCAAGGTCGGTTTCATCGGCGGCATGGACATCCCGCTGATCCGCAAGTTTGAATGCGGCTACGAGCAGGGCGCCAAGGCCGCCAACCCCAAGGTCGAGCTCTTCAAGAACATGACCGGCACGACCGCCACCGCGTGGAACGACCCCACCCGCGGCGGTGAGCTGGCCAAGGCCCAGTTTGCCAAGGGCGTGGACGTGGTCTTCGCTGCCGCTGGGGGGACCGGCGTGGGCATCTACCAGGCCGCCAAGGACGCCGGCAAGTTCGCCATCGGCGTGGACAGCAACCAGAACCACCTGCAGCCCGGCACCATGCTGAGCTCGATGGTCAAGCGGGTGGACGTGGCCGTCTACAACGTGCTGAAGGAATGGAAGCCGGGCGTGCTGGTGCTGGGCCTGAAGGAAGGCGGCGTCGAGTACGCGCTGGACCAGGACAATGCCAAGCTGATCTCGCCGGCGGTGAAGGCCAAGCTGGACGGCTACAAGGCCGACATCGTTGCCGGCAAGATCAAGGTGGCCGACTACATGGCCGACAACGCCTGCAAGAACTGATTCCCTGGCGTTCACCATGACAGAGTCCTCACGCGGCGGACCCGCGCCCGCGGTACGCCTGTGCGACATTTCCAAGCGCTTCGGCGCGGTGCAGGCCAACCGCTCGGTCAGCCTCTCGGTCATGCCCGGCACGGTGCATGGCCTGGTCGGCGAGAACGGTGCCGGCAAGAGCACCTTGATGGCCATCCTCTACGGCTACTACCATGCCGACGAGGGCCACATTGAGATCAATGGCCAGGCGGTACAGATTGCCAATTCGCATCAGGCCATTGCCCTGGGCATCGGCATGGTCCATCAGCACTTCATGCTGGTGGACACGCTGTCCGCGCTGGACAACGTCATGCTCGGCGCGGAGCCGGCTTTCTTCCTCGCCCGTGCCAAGCGTCAGGTGCGCAAGGACCTGGAAACGCTGATGCGCGACACCGGCCTGCATGTGCGGCTGGACGCCACGGTGGCCGACCTGCCGGTGGGCGAGCTGCAGCGGCTGGAGATTCTGAAGGCGCTGTACCGCGGCGCCCGCATCCTGATCCTGGACGAACCGACGGCGGTGCTGACGCCGCAGGAAACCGACCAGCTGTTCGACGTGCTGCGGCGTCTGCGCGAGCGCGGCACGACCATCCTGCTGATCACCCACAAGCTGCGTGAAGTGATGGCCCTGTGCGACGCGGTCACGGTGATGCGTGCCGGCGCGGTGGTCAAGACCACGCCGATCGGCGACACCAGCCCCGAGGACCTGGCCGAGAGCATGGTCGGTCGCAAGGTCAACCTGGGCCGGGCCGGTGGTGCCGCCCAGCCGCAGTCGGACCAGCCGGTGCTGCGCGCCGAAGGCCTGAGCGTGGCCAGCGGCGCCGGCGTGCATCTGCTCACCAATGTGCAGCTGGCCCTGCGCCCGGGCGAGATCGTCGGCGTGGCCGGTGTCTCGGGCAACGGCCAGAGCGAGCTGCTGGAAGTGCTGGCCGGCATGCGCGCGCCCGATGCGGGCTCGATGCACCTGGCCGGGCGCGACTTCCGTCCCGCCACCTGGCTGGACCCGCGCACCGCCCGCGACCTGAAGCTGGCCCATGTGCCGGAAGACCGCCACCTGCTGGGCATGGTGCTGAGCTTCCCCGCCTGGGAAACCGCCGCGCTGGGCTACCACGAGCAGGACCAGTACTGCGCCGGCCCGCTGGGCCTGGCCATGAACCAGCGCCACCTGCGCGCCCAGACCGCCCGCATGATGGAGGACTTCGACGTCCGCCCGCGCAATGCGGAACTGGGCTCGTCCAAGTTCTCCGGCGGCAATCAGCAAAAGCTCATCCTGGCGCGCGAGATCGGCCAGCAGCCGGCGGTGCTGCTGGTGGGCCAGCCGACCCGCGGCGTGGACATTGGCGCGATCGAATTCATCCACAACCGGCTGCGCCAGTTGCGCGACGCCGGCTGCGCCATCTTGCTGGTCTCCAGTGAACTCGACGAGATCCTGGCCCTGGCCGACCGCGTGGTGGTGATGAATGCCGGCCGCATCACCGGCGAGCTCAGCATCGAGCAGTGCAACGAAAAGACCCTGGGCCTGCTGATGGCCGCCACCCCTGACCGCGCGGACACGCCCTCGGGCGCCCCTGCCGCGAAAGCCTCCTCATGAGTAGCCAAGCCTTGCAAATGCCGCGCTGGATGGATCTGGTGCTGCTGCCGCTGTGGAACCTGCTGATCGCCCTGCTGGTGGCCGGCGGCGTGGTGCTGTTGATCGGCGCGAGCCCGCTGCAGGCCCTGACCGTGCTGCTGGAAGGCGCACTGGGCAGCGCCCGCGGCCTGGGCTACACGCTCTACTACACCACCACCTTCATCTTCACCGGCCTGGCCGTGGCCGTGGCCTTCCACGGCGGCCTCTTTAACATCGGCGGGGAAGGGCAGGCGACGCTGGGCGGCATCGGCGTGGCGCTGCTGTCGCTGTGGCTGGGCCCGAAGCTGCCGGCGGTGATCATGCTGCCGCTGGCCATCCTGGCGGCCGCCGCCTTCGGCATGCTGTGGGCCGCGGTGCCGGGATACCTGCAGGCCTGGCGCGGCAGCCATGTGGTCATCACCACCATCATGTTCAACTTCCTGGCGGCCAGCCTGAACGGCTACCTGCTGGTGAACTGGTTGCGCCCGTCCGGCTCGATGTCGGTGGAGAGCTCGGACTTCGCGCCCTCGGCCCGCATGCCGGCCCTGCATGAACTGGCTGCCCGCTTCGGCTGGGAACTGCCGTCGTCGCCGCTGAACCTGTCCATCGTGCTGGCCGTGCTGGCCTGCGTGTTCGTGTGGTGGTTCCTGTGGCGCAGCCGCGCCGGCTACGTGCTGCGCGCCGTGGGCGCCAATGCCAATGCCGCGCACTATGCCGGCATCCGTCCGCGCTGGCAGGTGCTCGCGGCCATGGGCCTGTCCGGCGCGCTGGCGGGCCTGGTGGGCATCAATGAAATCGCCGGCGTGCAGGGCAAACTGACGCTGGACTTCGTGGCCGGCGCCGGCTTCACCGGCATTGCGGTGGCGCTGATGGGCCGCAACCATCCGGTGGGCATCGTGCTGGCGTCGCTGCTCTTCGGCGTGCTCTACCAGGGCGGCGTGGAAGTGTCCTTCGAGGTGCCGGGCTTCAGCCGCGAGATGGTGGTGACCGTCCAGGGCCTGATCGTGCTCTTCGCCGGTGCCATGGCCATGGTGAGCGCCCCGATGTTCGCCCGGCTCTACACGATGCTGACCCGCCGCGCCCGCAGCGCGGCTGTTGAGGGGACAACCCATGGATGAGGTGCTGATCGGGTCGGTGCTGGCCTCGACGCTGCGCGTCACCACGCCGCTGCTGTTCGCGGCCCTGGCGGGTCTGCTGTGCGAGCGCTCCGGCGTGGTGGACATCGGGCTGGAAGGCAAGATGCTGGCCGCCGCCTTTGCGGCCGCGGCCGTCACCAGCGTCACGCATTCCGCGCCGCTGGGCATTGGCGCGGCCATGCTGGTGGCCTGTGCCATGTCGGGTCTGCACGGCTTTGCCTGCGTGACCCATCGCGGGGACCAGGTCGTCTCCGGCGTGGCCCTCAACATGGTCGCCGCCGGCCTGACCGTGGTGCTGGGCATTGCCTGGTTTGCCCAAGGGGGACAGACGCCGCCGATCGACGCCAGCCAGCGCCTGACCGGCCTGCTGCCGCAGTTCGCGGAACCGGTGCCCGGCAGTTGGGTCGGCTCGGTCATCGGCCACGGGCTGCTCAGCCACAACCTGCTGGTGTACCTGGCCTTTGCGCTGGTGCTGGTGGTGTGGTTCTTCCTGGAACGCACCCGTCCGGGCCTGCGCCTGCGGGCCGTCGGTGAGAACCCGGCGATGGTGGATGCCGCCGGCGTGTCGGTGCCGCGTCTGCGCTACACCGCCCTGATGCTCAATGGCCTGCTGTGCGGCCTGGGCGGCGCTTACCTGACGCTGGCGCAGAACGCTTCGTTCTCGCCCAACATGACGGCGGGTCGTGGCTTCATCGCGCTGGCTGCGATGATCTTCGGCAAGTGGAAACCGCTGCCGACGCTGGCCGCCTGCCTGCTGTTCGGTTTCCTCGATGCCATCGCCATTCGGCTGCAGGGCGTCTCGCTGCCTGGCATCGGCGAAGTGCCGGTGCAGGCCATCCAGGCGCTGCCCTATGTGCTGACGGTGGTCCTGCTGGCTGGCTTCATCGGCCAGGCGGTGGCGCCGAAGGCGCTGAGCAAGCCGTATGTGAAGGAACGCTGAGCGGCGGCCCGGCATGCTCGAGGGCTTGTCCGTCCTCGATCGGCCGCACCGTGTTCATCGAGGCCGCGCGCCCGGCGCGGTTCTGCGACGCTTTCAGCGTGCCAGCGCCCATGCCCGCGCGCTGGGCTAGGCGCCCCGTGTCGACTGAACAGACACTGAAGAATGAAGGGAACGATGATGCAGATTCCAGGTTTGAACGACGCCCTGGTGCAGCAATTGCTGAAGGCCGCGATGGACGCGCGTCAGCACTCGTACGCACCGTATTCGAAATACCTCGTTGGCGCTGCCGTGCTGGATGAGCAGGGCCGCATCCATGCCGGCTGCAACATCGAAAACGCCGCCTATCCGCAAGGCTGGTGCGCCGAGACCACCGCCCTGGGCCACATGATCATGGCGGGCGGACGCATCGCCCGTGCCGTCATGGTGACCGGCGCCGGCAGCGAAATCATCACGCCCTGCGGCGGCTGCCGCCAAAAGCTGCGTGAGTTCGCGCAGCCTGCCGACCTGATCGTCATCGCCGGCGACAGCACTGGCGTGCGCGCCCACTGGACGCTGGAGCAGTTGCTGCCCGCCAGCTTCGGCCCCGACCATCTCAAGAACGCCTGAAGGAGAACCTCATGTCCATGCCCTTGCAAGGCGCCGCCCTGGAAGCCGCCATCACCACCAGCCTCGCCACGCTCAAGGCCACCTTCGGCGAGACCGCGCCGGAAGTCGCCGTCGTACTGGGCTCCGGCTGGAGCGGTGCGGTCGAGCAGTTGCAGGACCAGCAGCACCTGCCCTATGCCCAACTGCCCGCTTTCCCGCAGCCCAAGGTGGAAGGCCACGTGGCCGAAATCACCGTCGGCCGGGTGGGCCAGCAACGGGTCGTGATGCTGCGCGGTCGCGCCCATACCTATGAGAGCGGCGACTGCACCGGCATGGCCGGCGCCATCCGCAGCCTCAAGGCCTGGGGCGTGAAGCTGCTGCTGCTGACCAATGCGTCGGGCAGCCTGCGCTCGCACCTGCCCCCGGGCAGCCTGATGATGATCTCCGATCACATCAATGCGCCGCAGCGCTCGCCGCTGACCGGCCTGCCGGGCAATGACCGCTTCACCGACATGAGCACCGCCTACGACGTCGAACTGCGCCAGCAGGCGGTCAAGGTCGCCCAGACCCACAACCTGGTGCTGGGGCAGGGCGTGTACGTGTGGGCCGTGGGTCCGCAGTTCGAAACGCCGGCCGAGATCCGCATGTTCTCCGCCTGGGGCGCCGATGCCGTCGGCATGAGCACCGTGCCGGAAACCATCCTGGCCCGCCATGCCGGCCTGCGGGTGGGCGGTCTGGCGCTGATCACCAACATGGCCGCCGGCCTGTCCGACGAAGCGCTGACGCATGCGCTGACGCTGCAGCAGGCCAAGGCTTCCGGGGACCGCGCCGCGGCCTTCCTGGGTCAGCTGCTGGCCTCGCTGGCCACGATGGAATCGCTGCGCGCCTGAGATCGGGCGGCGCAGCCTGCAGGGAGTTGACGATGAAGACCGACATGAGTCTCGAACAAGCGGCGCGTCTGGCGCTGCAATGCCTGGACCTGACCAGCCTGAACGAGGGGGACACGCCCGCCACCATCGAGGCGCTGTGCCGCCGCGCCGTCGGTGCCGAGGGCCGCGGGCCGGTGGCCGCCGTATGCGTGTGGCCGCGTTTCGTGGCGCAGGCCCGTGCCGCGCTGCCGGCCGGCATCCAGGTGGCCGCGGTGGCCAACTTCCCCGATGGCAGCCTGGACCTGCCGCGGGTGCTGGCGGAGATCCGTGACATCGCCAGCGCTGGTGCTCAGGAAGTGGATGTGGTGCTGCCGTATGCCGCGCTCCAGCAGGGCCAGGCCGGCGAGGTCGCCGAATTCCTGGCGGAGGTGCGCCACGCCACCCGCCCGCTGACCCTCAAGGTCATCATCGAATCCGGCGTGCTCAAGACGCAGGACCTGATCAAGGAAGCCACGCGCCTGGCGCTGATGGCCGGCGCCGACTTCGTCAAGACCAGCACCGGCAAGACGCCGGTGTCCGCGACGCCCGAGGCGGCCCGCGCCATGTTGTCGGAAATCCAGGCCAGCGGTCTGGGACATGCCGGCTTCAAGGCCAGCGGCGGCATCCGGTCGGTGGCGGATGCGCGAGGCTATCTGCAGCAGGTGGCCGACACGCTGGGCACTGACGCGCTGCAGCCGCGCCGCATGCGCTTTGGTGCCAGCGGGCTGCTGGACGATATCGAGGCGGTGCTCGCCGGCCAGGCCAGCCAGGCCGTGCCCAGCGCGTACTGAGAGGCCGCGGTCCATGCTGGCGCAGGAAATCATCCGCACCAAACGCGAAGGCCATTCGCTGGACGAGACCCAGATCCAGCACTTCGTGCGCGGACTGGTCGATGGCAGCTGGAGCGAAGGCCAGGTGGCCGCGCTGGGCATGGCCATCTTTCTGCGGGGCATGACGCGGGACGAGGCGGTGGCCCTGACGCGCGCGATGCAGCACAGCGGCCGGGTGCTCAGCTGGCCGGACATGCCCGGCCCGGTGCTGGACAAGCATTCCAGCGGCGGCGTGGGGGACAAGCTCAGCCTGATGCTGGCCCCGCTGGTGGCCGCATGCGGCGGCCATGTGCCGATGATCGCCGGACGAGGCCTGGGCCACACCGGCGGCACGGTGGACAAGCTCGAAGCCATCCCGGGTTACTGCACCACGCCGTCGCCCGCGGACTTCGACCGGATCGTGCGCACCCTGGGCTGCGCCATCATCGGCCAGACCGGGGACCTGGCTCCGGCGGACAAGCGCTTCTACGCCACGCGGGACGTCACGGCCACGGTGGAGAGCGTGCCGCTGATCACCGCCAGCATCCTGTCGAAGAAGCTGGCGGCCGGCCTGCAGGGCCTGGCCATGGACGTCAAATGCGGCAACGGCGCCTTCGCGGCCACGCCGGCCTTCGCGCAGGAACTGGCGGGCAGCATCGTGGAGGTGGCGCAGGGTGCCGGTCTGCGCACCCATGCGCTGATCACCGACATGAACCAGGTGCTGGGCGCGGAGATCGGCAATGCGCTGGAAGTGCAGGGCGCGCTGGACTACCTCACCGGTCGTGTGCCTCGCGACCCGCGCACCCATGAGCTGACGCTGTCCCTGGCGGCGGAGATGCTGCTGATGGGCGGCCTGGCCCCGGATCTGCCTGCGGCCCGCAAGACGCTGCAGGCCGCGCTGGACAGCGGCGCGGCGGCCGAGCGGTTTGGCCGCATGGTGGCAGCGCTGGGCGGTCCGACGGACCTGCTGGAGGATCCCGGACGCCACCTGCCCGCCGCCCCGGTCATCCGTCCGGTGCCGGCGCCTCGAGCCGGGCGCCTGACCGCCATGCAGACGCGGGACATCGGCCTGATCATCGTGGAGCTGGGCGGCGGACGTCGCCTGCCGGGCGACACCCTGGACATGCGGGTCGGCTTCAATGGCGTGCGGCAACTGGGGGATGTGGTGGACGCGGGCGAGCCGCTGGCCTACGTGCATGCGGCCAGCGTTCAGGCGGCCGATGCCGCTGCCGCGCGCCTGCAAGCCGCCATCACCCTGAGCGACGCTTCAGCGCCGTGGACCGCGGCGCCGCTGGTGCTGGGTCGCCTGGCCTGAGGCGCTGGCCGGTCGCCACCCAGTTGCCCACGCGGCCGGCCCCCAAGCGGCCGGCCCCACGCCAAGGCCCTTAAAATCGCGCTTCCTGCCAGCCTCGCCCTCGAGGCTGGTGTCATTTCCGCCCCTGCACCATGTCGCTTCCCACCTCTCCTTCTTCTGACCCCCATGGCGACGGCGACGACAGCCTCGCCGACGGCGTCGCCCATCGCGCCCGCATCCGCAGCTTCGTGGTCCGCGCCGGCCGCATGGGCACGGGCCAGATCAAGGCCCTGGCCGAGCTGGGTCCGCGGTTCGTGCTGCCCTTCGAGCAGCGGCCCCTGGACACCGCGCAGGTGTTCGGCCGCCAGGCGCCGGTCGTGCTGGAGATCGGCTTTGGCATGGGCGGGGCCACCGCGCAGATCGCGCAGACCCTGCCGGACCATGATTTCATCGGCTGTGAGGTGCATGAGCCCGGTGTCGGCGCACTGCTCAAGCTGATCGGGGAACAGAACATCCCCAACATCCGCATCTTCCAGCACGACGCGGTGGAGGTGCTGGAACACATGATCCCGGAAGGCTCGCTGGCCGGTGTGCACATCTTCTTCCCCGACCCCTGGCACAAGAAGCGCCACAACAAGCGCCGCCTGATCCAGCCGCCGTTCGTGGCGCGCCTGGTGCGGCATCTGGCGCCCGGCGGTTATCTGCATTGCGCCACCGACTGGCAGCCCTATGCCGAGCAGATGCTGGAGGTGCTCGGCGCCGACCCGGATCTGGTGAACACCGCCGCCGATGGCGCTTACGCCGACAAGCCCGCCTACCGGCCCCTCACCAAGTTCGAAAACCGGGGCCTGAAGCTGGGCCATGGTGTCTGGGACCTGGTCTTCCGCCGCAAGTAGAACCATCCGTCCGGTCCCGCCCGTGTTTCAGTCCTGTTTCGTGCGCGCAGTGTGCGCACGGTACGGGGCGTCTCATGACCAAGGTCAGTTGACCCGCGGTGTTTGTTCCGGCAGAAAACCGGGGCAGGGCCCGCGCTGATAGAGTCGCACGCTATGTCCGAATCCAACCCCTTGGCCGGCAAGCATCTGCTGCTGGGCCTGTCTGGCGGCATCGCCTGCTACAAGATCGCCGAACTGACCCGTCTGCTGGTCAAGGCCGGCGCCACCGTCCAGGTCATCATGACGGAGGCCGCCGAGTCCTTCATCACGCCGGTGACGATGCAGGCGCTGTCCAACCGTCCGGTCTACACCAGCCAGTGGGACGCCAGGCCGGACAACAACATGGCCCACATCAACCTCAGCCGCGAGGCGGATGCGATGCTGATCGCGCCGGCCAGCGGCGATGTGATCGCCAAGCTGTCGCAGGGCCGTGCGGATGACCTGCTGACGCTCACTGCGCTGGCTCGTCCCGCGCACCGCTGCGCGCTGCTGATCGCGCCGGCGATGAACCGCGAGATGTGGGCCCATCCGGCCACCCAGCGCAATGTGCGCCAGGTGCAGGACGACGGCGCCGTGGTGCTGGGCGTGGGCAATGGGGACCAGGCCTGCGGCGAAGTCGGCGACGGCCGCATGCTCGAGCCCCAGCAACTGCTGGAGCTGGTGGTGTCGCACTTCCAGCCCAAGGTGCTGGCGGGCCGCAAGCTGCTCATCACCGCGGGGCCGACCTATGAAGCCATCGATCCGGTGCGCGGCATCACCAACCGCTCCAGCGGCAAGATGGGATTTGCCATCGCCCGCGCCGCGGCAGAAGCCGGGGCTGACGTGACCCTGGTGGCGGGTCCGGTGCATCTGCCCACGCCGCAGGGCGTGCGCCGCATCGATGTGATGAGCGCCCGGGACATGCTGGACGCGGTGCTGCCGCTGGCGGCCTCCAACGATGTGTTCGTGGCCACCGCCGCAGTTGCCGACTGGCGTCCCGCGCAGGCCGCCGACCACAAGATCAAGAAAAACGCCGCGCCCGGCGAGGCTCAGGTGCCGCACCTGGCGCTGGCGGAGAACCCCGACATCCTGGCCACCATCGCCGCGCTGCCGCACCCGCCGCTGTGCGTGGGCTTTGCCGCGGAAAGCCAGGACCTGGTCAAGCATGCCCGCGAAAAGCGCCAGCGCAAGAACGTGCCGCTGATCGTCGGCAACCTCGGCCCCGCCACGTTCGGCCAGGACGACAACACGCTGGTGCTGGTGGACGCCCGCGGGGAGCGCGAACTCTCCCGTGCCGACAAGCTCACCCTGGCCCGCGAACTGGTGCGTGACATCGCCCAGCGACTGACGACCTACCCGGCCTGAAACCACCGGCCAGAAATAACGGCCTGAACGGCCGCCCCGTATGACGACCATTGACCTGAAAGTCCTCGACCCCCGCATGGCGGAGCACCTGCCCGCCTACGCCACGCCCGGCAGCGCCGGCCTGGACCTGCGCGCCTGCCTGGACGAGCCCCTGACCCTCGCCCCCGGCCAGACCCATCTGGTGCCGACCGGCCTGTCCATCCACATCGCCGACCCGGGACTGGCGGCCATGATCCTGCCGCGCTCGGGCCTGGGCCACAAGCATGGCATCGTGCTGGGGAACTTGGTGGGGCTGATCGATTCGGACTACCAGGGCCAGTTGATGGTCAGCGTCTGGAATCGTGGCCAGGACAGCTTCACGCTGCAGCCGATGGACCGCATGGCCCAACTGGTGATCGTGCCGGTGGTGCAGGCGCAGTTCCGCCTCGTGGACGACTTCGATGCGTCGTCGCGGGGCACGGGCGGCTTCGGGTCCACCGGCAAGGGCTGAGGCGGGGCACACGCCAGCGCACACGCCCAGCCCAGCCCAGCCGTGCGGCGCTCAGCAGGCGCTGGCGCCGGCTCGGCGGGTTAGTGCAGGGGTTCGTCCGGGGCCGGACCGTTGAGCACGGACAAGCCGGAATCCCCCAGCGTGCCGGCTTCGACTTCTTCTTCCGTGGCTTCGCGCACGTCGCAAACGGTGACATGGATGCGCAGGCCGATGCCGGCCAGCGGATGGTTGCCATCCAGCACCACATGCTCGGGGTAGACCTCGGTCACGGTGTAGATGCGGTCGGCCGGCATGTCCGGCGTCGAGGCGCCTTCGGGCAGACCTTCGAACTGCATGCCCACCACCACGTTTTCCGGCATCACGTCCCGCGGCTCGAAGCAGACGAGGGCGCTGTCATAGTCGCCAAACGCGTCTTCCGGCTGCAACGCCACGCTCACTTCGTCACCAGTGACATGGCCCGCGAGGGCTTCTTCGACCTTCGCAAACAGGTCTTCGCCGCCGTAGAAGAATTCCATTGCGGGATTCAGTTCTTCCACGGACTGGCCTTGGGCATCTTCCAGTCTCCACGTCAGGGAGACCACGCAGGGGGCGGTGATTTGCATGCGGCAATTCTCGCATGGGCCGATTGACGCCGGGCAGGGTGCGCGGCATGGGCAGTGCGTCGCATCGGGATTTGCGCGGATCGATGCGCGCAGCCCGAAGGAGCCCCGCTGTCGCTCGGCGGCGTCGGCCAATCCGGGGACAATGCCGGCATGACTGCCAAGACTTCCAAAGCCGCCAAGGCTCCCAAGACCCCATCGACTGCCGCAACTGCCGCCAAGGCCGCGGCCAGCGCCAGCGGCATCGACATCAGCGCCCCCACCGAGCTGCTGGGCGGGTTGAGCCCGGAACAGTTCATGAAGCGCCACTGGCAGAAGCAACCGCTGCTGGTGCGCCAGGCCCTGCCGGGCGTGCAGCCGCCCATCGACCGGGCCACGGTGGCCCAACTGGCCGCCAGTGACGAGGTGGAATCGCGCTTGGTCAGTCAGCAGGCGGAGGGTCGCTGGTCGATGCGCAAAGGGCCCATCGCCAAGCTGCCGGCCTGGAGCAAGCCGCAATGGACCGTGCTGCTGCAGGGCCTGGACCTGCATGTGCCGGCCGCTCACGACCTGCTCAGCCGCTTCCGCTTCGTGCCGGAAGCCCGGCTGGACGACCTGATGCTGTCCTATGCCAGCGACGGCGGCGGCGTCGGCCCGCATTTCGATTCCTACGATGTGTTCCTGATCCAGGTCAGCGGTCGTCGTCACTGGCATATTGGCCGGCGCGGCGTGGCCACCACCGGCACGCTGCGCGACGACGTGCCGCTCAAGGTGCTGGCCGACTTCACGCCGGAGCAGGACTTCATCCTCGAGCCCGGCGACATGCTGTACCTGCCGCCCGGCTGGGCCCATGACGGCGTGGCAGTGGGCGGGGACTGCATGACGGCGTCGGTCGGCTTCCGTTCCCCCTGGCGGGCGGAACTGGCCAACGAGCTGCTGGTCCGGCTGACGGATGAGGGGGATGAAGACGACGCTCCCGGGTCCGATCGCATGTATGCCGACCCGAAGCAGCCGGCCACCACCGCGCCGGGCCTGATCCCCGAGCAGTTGCTGGCCTTCGCCCGCGAAGCCGTGCTCAAGGCGGTGCATGAACCGTTGGCGCTGGAGCGGGCGCTGGGCGAGGCGCTGACCGAGCCCAAGCCTTTGGTGTTCTTCGAGGCTGGCGAGGCCCTGCCGGAAGGGGTCGATGTCCGCCTGGATGCTCGCACCCGGATGATGTATGACAGCGCCCATGTCTTCATCAACGGCGCCGCGTTCCGTGCCGGAGGCCGGGATGCCACGCTGATGCGCCGCCTGGCCGATCAGCGGCGGCTGCCGGCATCGGATGTGGCCCGTCTGAGCGAGGGGGCCCGCAGCTTGCTGGACCAGTGGGCCGAAGACGGGTGGGTCCAGGCGGACTGAAGCTGCTTGCAGGAGCGACCATGGAACTGAAGGACGGCGTTTACGAATCGCGGGACGAGATTCAGCAACTGCTGCGGCAGGTCCTGCTGCTGTGCGCGGAGCAGGGCGGTCGGGAGTTGTGCTGGATGGACAGCGATTTCACCGACTGGCCGTTGTCGGACGGGCCGCTGCTGGAGGCGCTGCACGGCTGGGCGCTGCCCCATCGTCGACTGCGTCTGCTGGCGGCTGACTATGAGCCGCTGCGCCGCGCCCACCCGCGCTTTGTGCAATGGCGTCAATTGCATGACCACGTCATTGCCGCCAAGGCATTCGATCGTGCAGAGGCGGTGGAGCGCAGTCAGCCGTCGCCCATCGGCGTGGTGCTGGCACCCGGATTGCTGGTGTTCAAGCGATGGACCCCCACGCGCGCCTCATTGAGCTTGCGGAATGCCCGGGAAGAGGCGACCACTCTCGAATGGTTTGACGCTATTGAGCAACGCTCGAACGACTCATTCGCAGGCAGCACACTAGGCTTGTAAGGAGATTACAAACTGATGGCTATAATCGTTGGCTAGGCGAGGAAAGCGCTCGAGGTTTTCCCCGTCTTGGTCTGCTTGAAGCTCGTGCATGCGTACTCGACCTGGATTAACCGAACGGTGGTCCTCCTGGACTGTTGTACGACTTCATTAATTACCGGTAATTGATTGTTCGTCTAAAAGTTACTTGAGGACAAGTATGAAAAAGTCGATCCTGTTGGCCTCCCTGCTGGCCGCTGTTGCACTGACCGCTTGCGGCAAGAAGGAAGAAGCTCCGGCTCCTGCTCCGGTCGCCACCCCGGCTCCGGAAGCTTCGGCTCCCGCTTCGGCTCCGATGATGGACGCCGCTTCGGCTCCGGCCATGGACGCTTCGGCTCCCGCTTCGGCCGCGAGCAACTAAGACGATCCACTCGTCCTGAAAAAGCCGCCTGGGCTCTGGCCCTGGCGGCTTTTTCTTTGGCCCTGCTGTGCCGGTGTGTTGCCGGTGCTTGGACGATGCTTCGCCGGAGCTTTACCGGCACCTTTGCCGCTGCTCTGGCTGGTCAATTCCCCGCGCGATGGCCGGGTTACTCGGGGCAGGGTTGGATACTCGACGGCACGCCGCTCGAGTATTCGCTCGCAAACTCGCAAACTCAATACCCCATGAAAAACGCCACCCGAAGGTGGCGTTTAAGCAGAGGCGTTCGACCCACCAGGGCCGTGCCCGGATCAGCGCAGATCTTCCAGCAGAAGTTGCAGGATGCGCTTGGCCATGTCGTTGGTCTGCTGCTGGCCCTTGTCGTCGAGGATGACCACGGTGGAGCGCTCGCCCTCGGACTTGACCGACACGCGGTAGCGCACCGAGGTCGCGCCCTTGTCCGACCCGAACAGGCGGGACCAGAAGCCCGGCTCGTCCTTGCCGGCCTGGCTGGGGTCGGCATACCGCAGGAAGAACAGGCCCTGCTTGCGGTCCCGGTCCTCGATGGTGAAACCGTGGCGGTCCAGGGACTGGCCCACCCGACGCCAGGCGCGGTCGAAGCCTTCGTTGAGCGCGATGCTGTTGGGCACATCCCCCAGCGAACGCGGCACCGGGGCCGGACGGCTGTCCGTGCTCTGGGCCTGCGGCTGCTTGCTGGCGATGGCCTGCGCCGCGTCTTCCTTGCCGCCCAGCTTCAGCAGCAGGCGCGACAGCATGATGGATTCCAGTTCCGGATCCGACGGACGGGGCTGCCAGGCGGTGTCGTCCTTCTGGGTGTTGGTGTAGACCTCCACCATGCCGCGGTGGGCGATGTAGATGTCCGTCCCGCCGTTGGGGTTGCGCTCGACCCGGGTGCGATACATGTCGCGCTCGCCGGTGGAGTAGACCGAATCCAGCATGGTGCCGATGGCCTTGCGGATGAAGTCCTGCGGCAGCTTGGCGCGGTTCTCGGCCCAGTTGGTTTCCATCACGCCTACGGCGGCATCTTCGGATTCCACCTGCAGGCCACGCTCCACCCAGAACGCCTTCAGTTGCGGCCAGAGCTCTTCCGGCGACTGGCTGCTGTGCAGCCAGCGGCTGTTGCCCAGGCGCTGGAATTCCACCTCACCCGCCTTGGACAGGGCCACCGAGTTGCCGGTGGCGGCGACTGGGCGCTGTGCGGTGGGCTGGCTGGCCAGCTGGGCGGCGCTGACGGTGCCGCCGGCCGGACGGGTGTCGCGGGGCAGCTGGGTCAGGTCGGGGGGCACATCCAGGCCCGAGGTCTGCTTGGCCTGGGTCTTGTAGTCGACCTTGTCACCGGTGGTCATGCTGTCCAGCGAGCTGCACGCCGCGAGCGAGGCCACTGCCACCAGGCAGGCCAGGCGCACCGGGGTGGAAGCGCAGGTATCGGAAAGGGAACGAGTCACGCTAGACATCTCCGTTTGGTCACCGCGGCCCAGCCGCATTCAGAAACAAGGTGAGTGATTAGAGCAGGCTTACAGCAGGCCGGCTTCTTTCATGGCGGCGCCCACCAGCTGCTGGCCAGCGGCCGTCAGCGGGGTCAGCGGCAGACGCAGATGGTTGCCGCAGCGACCCATCTGGGCCAGCGCCCACTTGGTGGGAGCCGGGCTGGGTTCGCAGAACAGTTGCTTGTGCAGGCCCAGCAGCTTGAAATGCAGCTGCGTGGCTTCCCGCACCCGGCCCTCGATGGCGGCCATGCACATCTCATGCATGTCCCGCGGGGCCACGTTGGCGGTCACGCTCACATGGCCGCGGCCGCCCAGCAGCATCAGGGCCACGGCGGTGCCGTCATCGCCGGAGTAGATGCCGAAGTGCTTGGGCGCATGCTTGATCAGCCAGGCGGCCCGCTCGATGTTGCCGGTCGCTTCCTTGATGCCGAACACACCGGGCAGCGAGGCGCAGCGCACGGCCGTCTCCGGGCTCATGTCCGCCACCGTGCGGCCGGGCACGTTGTACAGCATCATCGGGATGTCCACCGCCTCGGCGATGGCCTTGAAGTGCTGATAGATGCCTTCCTGCGACGGCTTGTTGTAGTAGGGGACCACCGACAGCGTCGCGTCCGCACCCACCTGCTTGGCAAAGCGGCTCAGCTCGATGGCCTCGGCCGTCGAATTCGCACCCGTGCCGGCCAGCACCGGCTTGCGGCCCTTGACATGCTCCACGGCCACGCGGATGACCTCGCGGTTCTCCTCCATCGTGACGGTGGGGGATTCACCGGTGGTGCCCACCACACCGATCACATCGGTGCCTTGGTCGATATGCCAGTCGATCAGGGCGCGCAGCCCGTCGAAGTCGATACGGCCGTCTTCATGCATCGGCGTCACCAGGGCGACGATGCTGCCAACAATTGCGTTCATTGAGGATTCCTCGAGATCTGGCGGATTCTACTGAAGCGGCGGACCGTTCCTGAACACACCCGGGCCGTCGCCGTCTTCAAGCCTGGGCGTCCGGGGCTGGACTCAGACGAGAGTCAGAGGGGACCCAGGCGGAGTTCAGGCGGGATTCAGGCGATATTGCGGGTAAGTGACAGGATCGGTGCCGCGCAGCTGCACGGCAGCAACGCGCTGGACATAGCGGCCGTTGACCGCCGTCGGCAACGCACCGGGGGGCAGGAAGCCGTCCTCGAAGCCGACCACCCGCATGCCCTTGCAGACGTCCAGCAGTTCTCCCGGGCGCAGCAGGAACTCCGGCCGGGCGGGGCGGCCGATGGTCTGCTGTCCATCGGTAAAAGTTTCGTAAATCAGCCAGCCGCCGGGGGCGACCGCCGCCTTGATCTGCGGCAGCAGGGGGCGCCAGAGGTAGTGCGTGACCAGCACCAGGTCGAATTGACGGTCCGCGAACGGCCAAGGCCCCGCTTCGATATCCGCCTGCACCGTCTCGACCCCGGGCAGGCCGCGCAGACCGGCCAGCGCTTGGGCGTCCCGGTCCACGCCGGTGACCTGCAGCCCCGCCTGGGCCAGCACCCGCACATGGCGTCCCGAACCGCAGGCCACATCCAGTGCGGTCAGCCCGGGACGTTCCCAGGCCTGTCGCCAGCGGATCAGCCAGTCGCTCGGAGCACTCTGCAGGCTCGGCGGGTGCGGTGAGCTTGCCGGACCGGCTGGACTCGATGGAAGCGGGTCGCTACCCGTGTGAGACGCGGACAGGGGAAGGTCACTCATTGCGGCCGCTGCTCCCGCTTCAGGGCCTGAAGGGCCAACCGGTCCACCAGCGACGGCGCCAGCAGCTTCAGCCATCGGCCCAGCTTGCCCTTGGTGGTCATGACGATGTCGCGCTCCCGCGCCAGGGTGCCGTTCAGGATCAGGCGGGCGCAGGTCTGCACGCTCATGGCGCCGCGTTCGTCCATGCTGCTGTGTCCCGACGCCTCGCCCCGGGCATTGAAGCCGCGGTAGCGGATCTGCGTATCCACGACCCCCGGATAAGCGATGGTGACGCTCACCCCATGCGAGGCGACCTCGGTGCGCAGTGCCTCGAAGAACCCGGTCATGGCGAACTTGGTGGCGCTGTAGGCGGTCCGGCCGGGAATGCCCAGCAGGCCTGCCAGGCTGGAGACAGCCACGATCCGGCCCCGGCTGGCCTTGATGGCGGGCAGCGCTGCCTGGGTGATCCAGGCCGGGCCCCACAGGTTGATCTGCATCAGCCGCTGATACCAGGCCAGGTCCTTGACCTCGTCAAACAGCGCATGGGCCGACATGCCCGCATTGTTGACCAGCACGTCGATGCTGCCGAAGGCGCCCAGCGCGGCGTGGACCAGGGCCTGGCAGGCCGTCTGGTCTTCCACGTCACACCATTGCACCAGCGTGCGCGCGCCCAGCGCCTCGCATTCGGCGGCTACCGCCTCCAGCTTGTCGCGACTGCGAGCCGCCAGCACCAGCGACAGCTTGGACCCTTCCCGCTGCGCCCATTGCCGGGCCAGTTCGGCGCCAATGCCGTCCGAGGCGCCGGTGATGATCACCACCATGTTGTCTCCACCCTGATTGGAATAATGGGGGCTCAGAAGCAGCCCCAGACCTGATCCGCCAAGTGTTGCATCAGCGAGGGTTGCGCATAGGCCAGGAAAACCAGCGCCAGCACCAGCGCTGCAGCCACTCGCCAGAACCAGGGCCAGAGCCAGGGCCTGCCGTGACGAGCCCGACCGACGTCCCCAGTCCTGCCGCCGGACGGACCGGCCGCAGCCGTTCCCGCTGAAGCCGGATTCTCTGAAGGTCCCACGCGGCCCATGCCAAGCGCCCTCAAGCCGCAGCCGCCCGCGCGGGCCGTGCGGCCCGTGCAATGGCGCCTTCCCGCACCGGCAGATTGGCCAGCAAGGCCATGATGCCCAGCCCGATGGCCAGCCACCACACGATGTCGTAGCTGCCGGTGGCGTCATACAGCTTGCCGCCCAGCCACACGCCCAGGAAGCTGCCGATCTGGTGGCTGAAGAAGACAAAGCCCCCCAGCATGGACATGTGTTGCACCCCGAAGATCTGGGCCACGATCGCATTGGTCGGCGGCACGGTGGACAGCCACAGCACGCCCATCACCGCCGAGAAGATATAGACGCTCCAGGGCGTCAGTGGCACCTGCAGGAAGATGAAGATGGCAACCGCCCGCAGCCCGTAGATGGCCGACAGCACATAGCGCTTGGGCATGTGCTGCCCCAGCGTGCCGGCCGCATAGGTGCCGATGACATTAAAGAGGCCGATCAGCGCCAGCGCCACGGTGGCCACCTGCGGCGACAGGCCGTGGTCCTTCAGGTAGCTGGGCATGTGCACCCCGATGAACACCACCTGGAATCCGCAGACGAAGTAACCCAGCATCAGCAACTGGAAACTGCGGTAGCCGAAGGCTTCCCGCAGCGCCTCGCCGATGCTCTGGTGATGGCCGCCTGCATGGCGCGTCTGCGCCGGCTCGCGCAGGCCGAAGGCCAGCGGAATGATCAGGCAGGCCGCCAGCGACAGCACGAACAGCGCGTTCTGCCAACCGGTGTGTCCGATCAGCCAGTTCTCCACCGGCACCATCAGGAACTGTCCGAAGGAACCGGCCGCTGCCGCCACCCCCATCGCCCAGGAGCGCCGCTCCGGTGCCACCTGGCGGGCGATCACGCCATAGACCACCGCATAGGTCGTGCCGGACTGGGCCAGGCCGATCAGCACACCGGCGCTGCCCAGGAAGCCGGCCGCCGTGCTGGAGACCGCCATCAAGGCCAGGCCGGCGGCATACAGCAGGGCGCCGCCCACCAGCACCCGCATGGCGCCGAAGCGGTCGGCCAGCATGCCGGCCATGGGGCCCGCCGCGCCCCAGGCCAGGTTCTGCACCGCCAGGGCGAGGGAGAAGGCTTCGCGGGTCCAGCCGCGGTCCACGGTGATGGGCGTCAGCCACAGACCGAAGCCGTGGCGGATGCCCATGGACAGGGTGACGATGGCCGCTCCGCACAGCAGCACCTGCTGGAGGCTGAGGGACGCGGCTGGCGTTGCAGCGGATGAGGGGGCGGCGTTGGAGCCGGCCTCGGCGGGCGAAGGGGGCGGGGCGCTCATGGGCCCGAATGTAGCGTCAGCGGCGGGTCCTGGGTGTCACTTCTTGGTCGCCGTGCCCTTGCTCTTGCTGGCACTCGACTTCGACGACTTGCCCTTGCCCTTGCTGGACTTGGACGACTTCGCCGACGCCCGATGCGCCGCTTCGCCTTCCGCCAGCGTGTTGTCATTGCCGGCGGTGGCGGCCACATCGTCCAGCTGGGTCAGCACCCGGCCCTGCTTGATGCGCAGCAGCGGCTTGTCCAGCGCCGCCAGGTCGTCCAGCGGATTGCCGCCCAGCACCAGGAAACTGGCCTCGCAGCCCGGCTGGAAGCAGCCCAGCTTGCGCTTGGGGAACAGGGCCCGCGGCGTGTCCTGGGTGGCCATGCGCAGCAGGGTGGGCTTGTCCAGCACGCCCAGGCTGTCCAGGTGATGGACTTCGCTGAGCGCATTGCCGGTGAACAGGTCGGAGCCCACCAGCAGCCGCACGCCCGCTTCCTTGAGCCGGGCGAGGTTGCGCTTCTGGACGTCCTCGATCCGCGCCAGCAGCTCCGGCGGCGGCTGGAACAGTTGCGTCGCCACCGTCGCCGTGATCACGCCGATCTTGCGCTCGGCCGCCATCACCGCCACCTCGGCAGGAATCTCATGGGTTTCCGGCGCTTCGCCATGCTGCGGGAAGTAGCCCGGCAGCTCGGCGATGAAGTCCACGCCTGCCCGCACGGCGGCCTCGAAATCCTTGGCACTTTCCACATGGGCCACCACCCGCAGCCCATCCTGATGGGCCAGGCGCACCACCTCCGCCACCACCTCCGGCGTCACGCCCAGCTTGCCGCGCTGGTCGGCCTGCTGACGCAGCTCCGGCCGGTCGTGGTAACTCATGATGACCTTGACCAGATCGGTGCGGCGCTCCTTGACCAGCGGCCATTTGCGGGAAACATCCGACGGGGTGTCCATGATCAGCACCGCCCGGTCCACGATCTGGTCCAGCGTCATCGGCGGCTGGGCCGACTGCAGCATGGCCAGCGGCTGGCCGTCGGAGGAGGTGATGCAGGCGGTGGCGAACAGCACGTCCGGCGTGTCGGCCAGGTCAATGCGGGAGCGGATCGGGTCGATGGTTGCCGGGTCGGCGCAGAGCATGGCGGCGTAGAAGACGCCGTCGCGCAGGTAGTCCTGGCCGAAGCGCTCCAGCCCCCATTCCCCCTGCAGATTGTGGTTGTGGCCCTCGGCCAGCGGCGGCACCAGGGTCTGGCCCTTGAGTTCCATCAGCCGGTTGACCTTCTTGGGGCGCTTGTCGGTGAAGACGCCGTCGTCGATGTAGAGCGACCCCCGCTGGAGCTTTTCGCCGTCGAACCATTGCGCATGGCGCAGCTCGATGGCCATTTCCGGACTGGCCTTGAAATCGGCAGCGCTCGCCGGAAGGGCCAGCAGCGGCCCGAGCAGGGCTGCGGCCAGGGCGGTCCGGGTCAGGCGAAGGGCTTGAACCTCGGCCAGAAGCCGGGCCTGGACCTTGGCCAAGGGGGCCAGCAGACCGGCCGCAAGACGAGAAGACTTGAACATCAGGCAAAGGACCTAGAAATCAGCCGCCGATGCTACGTCAGCATGTAACCGCGCTCCGCCCAACGAAGTAACCGCATGTTCTGCGATGCGCCCTGTGAACGATTGGTGTGAAAAATGGCCCGCGTCCGCGGTCCGGGTGTGACTTCCTCCCTGTCGGGGAGGCGTCCCCTCCACCGGGCGACGTGGCCGGCCGCCCGCCGGGCTCCCCTAGAATCCCGCCCCATGGCAACCAAAGCAGTCACTTCCCCCGGCAGCTACAGCGAGGGCTCGATCCGCGTCCTCAAGGGCCTGGAGCCCGTCAAGCAGCGCCCGGGCATGTACACCCGCACCGACAACCCCCTGCACATCATTCAGGAGGTGATCGACAACGCCGCCGACGAGGCCCTGGCTGGGCACGGCAAGCGCATCACGGTCATCCAGCACACGGACGGTTCGGTGACCATCGAGGACGACGGCCGGGGCATTCCCTTTGGCCTGCACCCGGAAGAGGGCGTGCCGGTGGTGGAGATCGTCTACACCCGGCTGCATGCGGGCGGCAAGTTCGACAAGGGCGCCGGCGGCGCCTACAGCTTCTCCGGCGGCCTGCACGGCGTGGGCGTGTCGGTGACCAATGCGCTGGCCAAGCGGCTGGAGGTGACCGTCTACCGCGAAGGGCAGGTGGCGACGCTGGCTTTCTCCGGCGGGGACGTCATCGAGCCGGTGCAGGTGCGCCGGGCCGACCTCAAGGCCGGTGACCGCAAGCAGGGCACCACCGTGCGGGTGTGGCCGGATGCCTCCTATTTTGAAAGCGCCGAGCTGCCCAAGGGCGAGCTGGTGCATCTGCTGCGTTCCAAGGCGGTGCTGATGCCCGGGGTCATCGTGACCCTGACCCAGGAAAAGACCGGCGACGTCCAGACCTGGACCTACAAGGGCGGCCTGCGCGACTACCTGATGCAGTCGCTGCCAGCCGACCCGATGATCCCGCTGTTCGAAGGGGAGCATTACGCATCCGCCAACGAAAGCGAGAACTTCGCCGAAGGCGAGGGCGCCGCGTGGTGCGTGGCCTTCACCGAAGAAGGACAGGTCATGCGTGAAAGCTATGTGAACCTGATTCCGACGGTGGCCGGCGGCACGCATGAATCGGGCCTGAAGGACGGTCTCTTTGCCGCCGTCAAGGGCTTCATCGAGATGCATGCCCTTGCGCCCAAGGGCGTGAAGCTGATGGCCGAAGACGTGTTCTCCCGCGCCAGTTTCGTCCTGTCCGCCAAGGTGCTGGACCCGCAATTCCAGGGCCAGACCAAGGAACGGCTGAACTCCCGGGACGCGCTGCGGCTGGTGTCCGCCTTCGTCAAGCCGGCGCTGGAGCTGTGGCTCAACCAGCATGTGGAGCACGGCAAGAAGCTGGCCGAGCTGGTCATCAAGCAGGCGCAGACCCGCCAGCGCGCGGCGCAGAAGGTGGAAAAGCGCAAGAGCAGCGGCGTGGCCGTGCTGCCCGGCAAGCTGACCGACTGCGAAAGCACCGACCTGCTGCACAACGAACTGTTCCTGGTGGAGGGCGACTCCGCCGGCGGCTCGGCCAAGATGGGCCGCGACAAGGAAACGCAGGCCATCCTGCCGCTGCGCGGCAAGGTGCTCAATGCCTGGGAAGTGGAAAAGGACCGGCTGTTCGCCAACAACGAGATCCACGACATCTCGGTGGCCATCGGCGTGGACCCGCACGGCAAGAATGACGAGCCCGACCTCTCCGGGCTGCGCTACGGCAAGATCTGCATCCTGTCCGACGCGGACGTGGACGGCGCCCACATCCAGGTGCTGCTGCTGACGCTGTTCTTCCGCCATTTCCCCAAGCTGATCGCCACCGGCCATGTCTACGTGGCGCGTCCACCGCTGTTCCGCGTGGACGCCCCGGCCCGCGGCAAGAAGCCCGCCGCCAAGCTCTATGCGCTGGACGAGGCCGAACTGCACGCCATCCTGGACAAGCTGCGCAAGGAAGGCGCCCGCGACGGCAGCTGGAGCATTGGCCGCTTCAAGGGCCTGGGCGAGATGAATGCCGAGCAGCTGTGGGACACCACGCTCAATCCGGAAACCCGCCGCCTGCTGCGCGTGGCCTACGGAGACTTTGATGTCGGAGACACCGAAGGCGCCATGAACAAGCTGATGGGCAAGGGGGAAGCCGCCGCCCGCCGCGAGCTCATGGAGCTGCACGGCGATTCCATCGAAGTGGACGTGTAAGCACACGGCGTGGCCATGACGCTCCACACCCGGGTCACCTTGCGCCCGACGATGCTGTCCGATCTGGACTTCGTCGTGGGCGTGGAGCAGGACGCCGCCAACCGGCCCTTCATCACGCCGTGGGAGCGTCCGCAGCATGAAGGGGCCATCCGGTTTCCGGATGCGAGACACTTCGTCGTGGAGCTGGACGCGGCCAGCGTGGGGTTTGTCATCCTGCAGGGCTGCCGCAATCCCAACCGGTCGGTAGAACTCAAGCGCATCGTGCTGCTGTCCAAGGGGCAGGGCGTCGGGCGCGAATGCGTGCGCAAGCTCAAGGCGCTGGCGTTTCGCCAGTTGGGCGCGCACCGCTTCTGGCTGGATGTGAAGGGCCGCAACCTGCGGGCCTTGCAGCTTTATCTCAGCGAGGGCTTTGTCGAAGAGGGCCGGCTGAGGGAATCCGTGCGCATCGAAGGCGAGGTGGGCGCGGACGGGGCCGATGTCTTCGACGATCTCATCGTGATGTCACTGCTGCGGCGCGAATTCGAGGCGCGCCAGACGCAGGGAAGGGAGCCGTCATGAGCTGGATGCGGAGTTCACTGCTGCGAGGGGTCTCAAGGCTGGGCATCAACCTGGGCGCTGGTCTGGCGACGAGCCTTGTCGTGGGACTGGTCCTGATGGCCGGTGTGGCGACCTCCGCGCGGGCCGAGAGAGCCGAGAGAGCCGAGAGAACCGAGCTGTGGGGCTATGTGGACGGCGCCGGCATGGCGCACTTCGCCTCGCACCGCGTGGACGCCCGCTATCAGCCGGTGCTGTCCCCGGCCAGCCCCACCCAGCGGGTGCCCGGCAAGCTGGACAACGGCTCGCGGCTGCTGACCTGGCTGGACATCTCGCCGGAGGTGAAGGCGGTGACGCCCTATCTTCGCGAGGCGGAAGCCCAGACCGGCGTGCATATGGAACTGCTCAAGGCCATCATCGCGGTGGAATCGGGCTTTCGCCATGACGCGGTGTCGCCGCGCGGCGCTATCGGCCTGATGCAGATCACCGCCGTCAGCGCGCAGCGCTACGGCACCGCAGACGAACTGCGCCGGCCGACCGCGTTGTTGGAGGCCCGCACCAACATCCTGATCGGCGCGCGCATGCTGGCCGATCTCATCCGGCGCTTTGGCCGCATCGACGGCGCCCTGGCGGCCTGGAATGCCGGCGAGGGGACTGTGCGACGCGCCGGTGGCGGCGTGCCGGACATCGACGAAACCCAGGCCCATGTGCACCTGGTGCTGGAGCTGTACTGGGCGCTGCTGCAGCGGCGCATGGGCGCGCAGGCCCAGCAGATGACGCTGCAGCCGCTGGATGCGCCATAAAAAACCCTGGCCCGTTGCCCCAAGGGCGGCGGCCTGACCCGATCCAATGACCGGCACAGCCGGTGAATTCAATGACCCAAGAGACCTTTGATTTCGATACCCAGCCCCCCGGCACGCCGCCGTCGGGCGATTCGCTGACGCTGGCGCAATATGCCCAGCAGGCTTATCTCGAATATGCGCTGTCGGTGGTGAAGGGCCGGGCCCTGCCGGCCTGCAGCGACGGCCAGAAGCCGGTGCAGCGGCGTTTGCTGTTCACCATGGAGCGGCTGGGCCTGTCCTTCACCGGCAACGCCGGCGCCAAGGCGGTCAAGAGCGCCCGTGTGGTCGGTGAGGTGCTGGGTAAATATCACCCGCACGGGGACCAGGCCGCCTATGACGCCCTGGTGCGCATGGCCCAGGACTTCAGCCAGCGCTATCCGCTGATCGATGGCCAGGGCAACTTCGGCAGCCGCGACGGTGACGGCGCCGCCGCCATGCGCTACACGGAAGCCCGTCTGTCTCCCTACGCCCGCCTGCTGCTGGACGAGCTGGACATGGGCACGGTGGACTTCCAGCCCAACTACGACGGCGAGTTCCAGGAACCCAAGGACCTGCCGGCCCGCCTGCCGTTTGTGCTGCTTAATGGCGCCTCCGGCATTGCCGTGGGCATGGCCACCGAGGTGCCCAGCCACAACCTGCGGGAAGTGGCGGCGGCTGCGGTGGCGCTGCTGAAGAACGACAAGCTCAGCGACGACGAGCTTTTCAGCCTGCTGCCGGGCCCGGACTATCCGGGCGGCGGCCAGCTGATCAGCTCCGCCGACGACATCCGCTCAGCCTACGGCAGCGGTCGCGGCAGCCTGAAGCTGCGGGCGCGCTGGAAGATCGAAGACCTGGCGCGCGGGCAGTGGCAACTGGTGGTGCATGAACTGCCGCATGGCGTCAGCGCGCAGAAGGTGCTGGAAGAGATCGAGGAGCTGACCAACCCCAAGGTCAAGGCCGGCAAGAAGACGGTCTCGCCGGAGCAGCTCCAGCTCAAGGGCACGATGCTGGCGGTGCTGGACAAGGTGCGCGACGAATCCAGCAAGGACGCGCCGGTGCGTCTGGTGGTCGAGCCCAAGAGCCGCACCATCGACCAGCAGGACCTGATCAACACGCTGCTGGCCCACACCAGCCTGGAGACCTCCGCCTCGGTCAACCTGACCATGGTGGGCGGCGACGGCCGGCCGATGCAGAAGAACCTGCGCACCATCCTGACGGAATGGCTGCAGTTCCGCCTGGGCACCGTCACGCGCCGCACCCAGCATCGCCTGGACAAGGTGCGGGACCGCATCCACGTGCTGGAAGGTCGTCATCAGATCCTGCTGCACATCGACGAGGTCATCAAGATCATCCGCAACTCGGATGAGCCCAAGCCGGCCCTGATCGAGCGCTTCAAGCTCAGCGACCGCCAGGCCGAGGACATCCTGGAAATCCGGCTGCGCCAACTCGCGCGCCTGGAGTTCCTCAAGATCGAGCAGGAGCTCAAGCAACTGCGCGAAGAGGCGGCCAAGCTGGAAGAAATCCTGTCCAACCCGTCGTCGCTGCGTCGCACGGTGGTCAAGGAAATCGAAGCCGATGCCAAGCAGTACGGCGATGAGCGCCGCACGCTGATCCAGGAAGACAAGCGCGCCGTGGCCGAAGTCCGCATCGTGGACGAGCCGGTGACGGTGGTGGTGAGCCTCAAGGGCTGGGTGCGTGCGCTCAAGGGCCATGAGGTGGACCCCGCGGCGCTGGCCTTCAAGTCGGGCGACTCGCTGTATGGCGTCTTCCCCTGCCGCACGGTGGATCCGCTGGTGGTGCTGGGCACCAATGGCCGGGCGTATTCGGTGCCGGTGTCGGCCCTGCCGGGCGGACGCGGGGACGGACAACCGATCACGACACTGATCGAGCTGGAGTCCGGCAGCCAGATCGCCCACTACTTTGCGGGCGCTTCGTCGCAGCGCCTGGTGCTGTCGGGCACGGGCGGCTTCGGTCTGGTGGCGGAGGTGGGCGACCTGGTCGGCCGTCAGAAGGCCGGCAAGAGCTTCCTGAGCCTGGAAGGCCAGGAACTGCCACTGCCGCCGGCGGTGGTGCCGGCCGGCGCCACGCAACTGGCCTGCCTGACGCTCAGTGGCCGTCTGCTGACCTTCACCCTGGACGAGCTGAAGCACCAGCCCAAGGGCGGTCGTGGCCTGACCCTGATCGACCTGGAGCCCAAGGATGCGCTGATCAGCGTGGCGGCGTTCTCGCAGTCGCTGCTGGTGCAGGGCAGTGGTCGCGGCGGCAAGGCCAAGGAAGAGGTGCTCAAGGGCGCGGCCCTGTCGGCGCATGCCGGCAAGCGCGCCCGCAAGGGCAAGGCCGTGGATGGCCTGCAGAAGGTGATGCGGGTGCTGCCCGCCTGAGGCTAGGAGGGGGACGACTCACGGTCGGCCCCCTTCAGCCCTCAGCGTTCACGCCTCATCCCTCATCCTTCATCCGGCTCCTGCGACCGGCTGCTGCGTGGCGCACGCAGCACCCGCGATCGCCGCACGCCGATGCGTCCCTCTCCCGAGTGATCCACCAGCGTCAGCCCGATCAGCCGGGACACGACCGCGGCCAGGTACATCACGCCGGCAAACATCTCGATGGTCGTGATGGCACGCGCCAGCGGCCGCACCGGGATGACATCGCCGATGCCGGTGCTGGAGAGCAGCGCAAAACTCAGGAAGATCAGCTCGGTCCAGGTGCGGGGATCACCCGGCCGCACCGCCGCAGAGAAGCTGCCCGGCTGGACCGCCTGCACCACCACGAACACATAGGCAAAGGCCCAGGCCAGCAGGGTGAAGGTGGCGCCGGCGGCGAAGAGCTCGTCGGTGGTGGCATGCTGGTCGCTCATCATGTAGGCGATCAGGCTGCCGGCCGCGTAGAAGTAGAACAGGGCTTCCAGGCCGGAGGACCATGGCAACAGGTCCGGCCGGTCCATCAGCCCCTGCATCAGCAGCAGCACGATGGCGGGCAGGGCAATGCCCACGCTCAGCCACAGCAAGCCTGGTGTGCTGCGCACCATGCGGGTAGTGAAGATGAGCACGACGATGCCCATGGCACTCAGGGCCAGCGGCCCGGCCCGGGTGTCTTCCACCAGCGGATACAGCACCAGCCCCAGCAACTGGACCAGCAGCAGGATGGCGGAAGGGTGGCGGCGGGTGATGGCGAGGTAACGGATCAGGCGCATAGGCCCGATTCTGGCTGCACGGGCGCATCGGCAAGACGGTGGAATGCCGCAGGTTGGGGTGACGGCACCGGTGCTCAGGCCTGGAAGTAAAAGCCTTCGCTGAGGTCCTCCAGCAGGCCGGGATGGGAGGGGCTCCAGCCGAGCCGCTCCCGCGTCGCCTGCGAAGCCCCACTCAGCTCGGCAGCAGGGAAGTGGCTGAACCAGGCACCGAAATGCCCGCTCGCTTCCTGGGGCGACAGGGACACGGTGGGCAGACCCAGGCCCCGCCCGATGGCCTCCGCAATCTCCCGGAATGGAATGCCTTCTTCGCCGACCGCATGCAGCCGGGGGGCGGGACTCGTTGACGCCAGGGCGAGCCGGTAGAGCCGCGCCGCATCCAGGCGGTGCACTGCAGACCATTGGTTCAGTCCGTCTCCGACATAGGCGGACACGCCGCGCTGCCGCGCAATCTGGATGAGCATCGGCACAAAGCCGTGATCGCCCGCGCCGTGGACGGACGGTGCCAGACGGACCGTCGCTGCACGCACGCCGCGAGCCTGCAGCGCCTGCGCAGCGGCTTCGGACACGCGGGGATAGGCGTCGCTGCGCGGCGGGGGCAGATCGTCCTCGGTCGCTGGCCGTCCCTGCGCCAATCGGGCCAGACCGCTGGTCACCAGCAAAGGGCGCTCGCTGCCCAGCAGCGTCTCGCCCAGGGTCTCGATCGCTCGCTGGTCCAGCGTACAGGCCTGCGCAAACTGGCTGAAGTCGTGGTGGAACGCGGTGTGGATCACGCCCTCGGCCCAGTCGGCGCCGGCCCGAAGCACCCGGGCGTCGTCCAGCGTGCCCAGCAGGGGGTGTGCTCCGGCCTGGGTCAGCCGCGCCGCCGCATCGGCGCTTCGCACCAGTCCACGGACTTCATGCCCGAAGGACAAAAGTTCCGCCACCACCGCAGACCCGACAAAACCGCTGGCGCCCGTCACAAACACTCTCATGGCAACACTCCGTTCAAAGAAGTCGCCAGTCTGTCGATCCGGCTTATCCAGTTAAAGTAGTGACGTTATCCAGGTATGGCTCCCACCAGGATGTGTTGATGGCCGACGACTTTCCAATCCTTCCCCTGTCCCCTGCTGCGCCGGCTGCTTCTGCATCGCGCAAGGCCATGGCGGCGTCATCCGACGTGCCCGCGCAGGCACAAGAGGGGACGGCCCGTGCCATCAACCCGCTGGGCCAGTACCTGAAGGATTGCCGCACCCGGCTGGACGCCCAGGCGCTGGGCTACTCCACGCAGCGCCGCCGCACGGCCGGGCTGCGGCGGGAAGAGGTGGCGCTGCGCGCCCACATCAGCCCGACTTGGTACACCTGGCTGGAGCAGGGGCGCGGCGGGGCGCCGTCTGCCGAGGTGCTGCACCGCATCGCCACGGCGCTGATGCTCACCGAGGTGGAGCGGGAGCATCTTTTCCTGCTGGGCCTGGGACGCGCGCCCGAAGTCACGTACCGAGGTGCAGCGGACGCCACGCCGCGCCTGCAGCGGATATTGGACGCGTTGGGGTTCTGTCCCGCGCTGGTGAAGACGCCCACGTGGCAGGTGGTGGCGTGGAATCGCGCGGCGTCGCTGGTGCTGCGGGACTATGGCAGCCTGGCTCCCCGCGACCGCAACATCCTGCGACTGATGTTCCTGGAACCGGCGGTGCGTGAAGCGCAGGCGGACTGGGCGGCAGCGGCCCGCTTCGTGGTGGCGGCGTTCCGCGCGGACCTGGCCCGCGCGGGTGCCATGGAAGAGGCCAAGCCGCTCATCACCGAGTTGACGCAGCGCAGCCCGGAATTCGCCGCCATGTGGCGGGACAACTCAGTGCGCTCCTATGGGGAGGGCACCAAGCAGTTGCGCCACGCAGTGGTCGGGCCGCTGCAGTTCGAGTATTCGTCGCTGACGATCGATGGGCGGCCAGACCTGGCGATGGTGGTGTTTCATCCGCTGACGGCGCAAGACCGGGACAAGATCCATCAGTTGATGGCATCCGCGCCCGGGTCATCAGAAGCAGCAGTTGCAGAAGCAGCCGCAGCGGCCGCCGCGGCCACATAAGCCGCAGCAGCGCGGTTGCGCGTCAAGACGCTGGCCAGTGTCTCGGCTTAGAGCCTTGCCATGGCCTTGGCGCACTCCGGCACCAGCGCCGGACCGCGATAGATCAGGCCGGTATAGAGCTGCACCAGGTCTGCACCCGCCTGCAGCTTGGCGCGGGCGTCTTCCCCGCTGAGCACGCCGCCCACCCCGATGATGGGGAAGTCCCGGCCCAGTGCTGCACGCAGCAGGCGGATGATGCGGTTGCTGGCCTCGAACACCGGCGCACCGGACAGGCCGCCGGTCTCCTGCGCATGCGGCAGGCCTTGCACCGCGTCGCGGGCAATGGTGGTGTTGGTGGCGATCACGCCATCGATGCCGTGGCGGCGCAGGCTGGCGGCGATCACCGACACCTGGTCTTCATCCAGGTCGGGGGCGATCTTGACAAACAGCGGCACCCGGCGGCCGGTACTGTCCTGCAGCTGCAGCCGACGCGTCTGCAGCGGGCCCAGCAGAGCGTCCAGCGCTTCGTCGCTCTGCAACTGACGCAGGTTCTTGGTGTTGGGGCTGGAGATGTTGACGGTGATGTAGTCCGCATGCGGATACACGCCTTCCAGGCCGATGAGGTAGTCGTCCACCGCGCGTTCAATCGGCGTGGCGGCGTTCTTGCCGATGTTCAGTCCCAGCAGGCCGCCAGCGGCGCGGAAGCTGTAGGACCGATGGACATTGCGCACGAAGCTGTCCAGCCCTTCGTTGTTGAAGCCCAGGCGGTTGATCAGGGCCTGTTTCTGCGGCAGGCGGAACATGCGGGGCTTGTCGTTGCCCGGCTGCGCCTTGGGCGTGACCGTGCCAACTTCCACGAAGCCGAACCCCATGGCGCCCAGGCCGTCGATGCAGCGGCCGTTCTTGTCCAGGCCGGCGGCCAGGCCGATGCGGTTGGGAAAGCGCAGGCCGGCCACGGTGACCGGGTCCTGGATACGGGTCTGCGCCCAGGCGCATTGGGCCGGCGTGTTCTGGAGACGGGCAATCGCCCCCAGCGTCACTTCATGAGCATGTTCAGCATCCAGGCCGAACAGGAAAGGGCGCGCAAAAGAATAGGGAATCAGGGACATGCCCGCATTTTAGGGGGTCGCCTGTGACGGACCGTTGCACGGGCGCGCCAGCCCCCGCAGGCGTGATCCTCGGGGGAAGAAGTCCCCTGGGAGGGGGAGGTTGACCCCTCGTCCGCCGCAGGCGCGGATAATCGGCGCAGTTACCGGCTTCAGACAGCCCATTGCCATGAACACTCTTGACCATCCCCAGCACGACCGGGAAGTCGGCTCCGCCGACGCCACCCGCGATGCCACCCGCACCGACGACACCCGTATCGACGCCGTCCGCCCCCTGATCTCGCCGGCCCTGCTGCTGGACGAGCTGCCGCTGCCCGAGGCGTCGCTGCGCATCGTCGAATCGGCCCGTCAGGAGATCAGCGACGTGCTGCACGGTCGCGACGACCGTCTGCTGTGCGTGGTGGGCCCGTGCTCCATCCATGATCACGGCCAGGCGATGGACTATGCCCGCCTGCTCAAGGACCTGCGTTCAGAGCTGGACAAGGACCTGCTGATCGTCATGCGCGTCTATTTCGAGAAGCCGCGCACCACGGTTGGATGGAAGGGCTACATCAACGACCCGCATTTGGACGGCAGCTTCCACATGAACGAAGGCCTGCGCCTGGCGCGCCAGCTGCTGCTGGACGTGACGGCGCTGGGCCTGCCCGCCGGCACCGAGTTCCTGGACCTGCTGTCGCCGCAATACATCTCCGACTTGATCGCCTGGGGGGCCATCGGGGCGCGCACCACCGAAAGCCAGAGCCATCGCCAACTGGCGTCCGGCCTGTCCTGCCCGGTGGGCTTCAAGAACGGCACGGACGGCTCGGTCAAGATCGCGGCGGATGCCGTGCTGGCCGCGCGTGCCAGCCACGCGTTCATGGGCATGACCAAGATGGGTCTGGCGGCGATCTTCGAGACCCGCGGCAATGACGACTGCCACCTGATCCTGCGCGGCGGCAAGGCCCCGAACTACGACGCAGCATCGGTGCAGGCGGCTGCGGAAGTCCTGAAGTCCGCAGGCTTGCGCCAGCAGCTGATGATTGATTTCTCCCATGCCAATTCCTCGAAGAAATTCGAGCGGCAGATCGATGTGGGTCATGACGTGGCCGCGCAAATCGCCGGTGGCGACCGCCGCGTGGCGGGCGTGATGATCGAGTCGCACCTGCAGCCGGGGCGCCAGGACCTGCTGGCCGGCCAGACCAAGGCGGACCTGCTGCCGGGCGTGTCGATCACCGACGCGTGCCTGGGCTGGAGTCAAACCGAGCCGCTGCTGCGCGAGCTGGCAGCGGCTGTGCGGCAACGGCGCGAGCAGCCGGCTCAGCCGGCCTAACTGGCCCAAGCGGCTCGAGCGGCACAAGTGGCCCAAGCGGCTTTAGCGACCTCAGCGACCTCAGCGACCTGACCACGGCACGTCCCATCGTGCTACCCATCCACCCACCGCCTCGCCAGCGCCAACGCCACTACCCCGTGACTCTCAACGACTGGGCCACTCTCGCTGCGGATCCTCGCGTGTACCGTGGGTTGGAGGTGGTCCATCTGGTCGGCCTGGCATCGCTGTTTGGCGGGTTGCTGCTGCTTGAATTGAGGCTGCTGGGCTGGCAGCGTGCGCTGGACGTGGAGCCGTTGACGCGGCTGGTCGTGCCGGTGGCGCTGGGTGGTTTTGCGCTGTGCCTGGTCAGTGGCCTGGCCATGTTTGCCAGTCAGCCGGAAGAGCTGTGGGTCAACAACGCCTTCCGGCTGAAGCTGCTGCTGATCGTGCTGGCCGGGGTGAATGCGGCGAGCTTCCACCTGCTGGGTGGGACCGGGGAGGCCCGGGGCCGATTCGGGCGATTGGGCGGGTTGGGCCGACGGGGCGGATCGGGGCGCCGGGGCCGCGCTCAGGCGCTGGCTTCGCTGATGCTGTGGCTCGCGGTCATTGTGTGCGGGCGGTGGATTGCGGTGGTGTGAGCCGAATCGATCGGTCGCAGGGCACTTCCCGTCAGCCGTGACTTTGTGAGGACCTGATGGAGTGCGGGAGCAGGTCAGCGACCTGCCGCTGCATTCGCCAGGGCGGTCAGTTCAGAGCAGGTCTGCATCAGTCTGTCGAATGGAAGCGCATCCCCCACCATCAGTTGGTCTTCCAGCATGCGGCGGTAGTCTTCCGCCAGGGCTTCACGGGCGGCATCCTCTGGCACCAACTGCAAAGAGCCGGTCACCGCGGCGGCATAGTCCACCGTTTGTCCGGCCGCATCCTTCTCAATGAAAAAGTGAGATTTGTGCTGGGCCACGGCGTTTGCGACTGTGCGGTCTTTGATGATCGAGTCAAAGTACTCGCTTTTCATGATGGCCGCCAGATCGTGCCAATGCCGCGCATAGCGTTCGCTTCGGATTCGGCCTTGTGCGCAGTACACGTGCGCCGCTGTGGCTTTTTCCCAGAACGTGCGCGCGATGCTCATCACTATCGGCGTCGCCGTTGGGAAGACGACGCTGTCGACGTACGGGGCCACATCGCATGTGACCGACATGGCAGCGTGCGGCTCGCCAGTGGCACGCGCACCAAACTCCAGCGTGATGACCGGAGCGACGTAACCGGTGCCTCGCCTCACCGCGGGATAGTGCAGCAGCAGTTTGTCCCGCTCAATGCCTGACAGTTCGAGTCTTGCTGCCAAACCCTCTCGGTCGAGCGCCTCCTGAATCGCTGGCTGCACCTCTTCACGAATCCACTCTGGAAGGCGGGCGCGCACGGCTCGTGTCCACTTGCCAGCCTGACTGCGGTTGGCGGGCACAAACGCATCGGCCCCGGTGAGGTCACCGATGAGTTTGCGAATGTCATAGGTCAGATCGAGGTCTTCAGAAAAACGGTCGATCAGGCGGTATGCCTTGGAGAGGGAGGTTCCGCCCTTGAATGTCAAATCGCAGCCAGCGCGGGATGCGAAGAGCGCATTGAGCGTCCATACGACCCAGATGTCTTTTTCCAGGAGATGGGCCGGGCGACCGGTCCGCTCTCGCCCGAGTTCAAGCACATCACCTTGATCGGACGGGCTGAGGGAGAAATAGACATCAGCCACGAGTCGCTTCTTCACCGATCGCCTGGGCCATCCAAGCGGGCAGCCGAGCACGGCCTGCCGTCAACGCTTGCCAGTCTCTGGACGGAAGAGTCCGCCGCAGGGTGGCGAGCGAGTTCCGCACGTGCGAGGGCCCCATCCAGGCCAGGGCCCGCACCGCAGCGCCGGCCTGTCCAGCCCCCAGGGCCAACATCCAAGGGGGAGCGTGGCGCACCATCACCTCATACCGCCCCAGCTTCAATTGCCGGCTACGTCCGGAGGTCAGATACACCTCCCGTATGGGCACCTGCTGGGTCAATCCGAGGGCGTTTGCTGCGCTGGCACCGTGCGGTGCCACCACCTCACCACTTCGCGTGGCCAGGGACTGCACGACCTTGTCCGAAGCTGGGGCTCGGAGACCGAACCGGCTGGCGACAGGCTTTACATAGGTGCCACGGGCGATGCGAAGCAGCTTGCCGTTCTTGGTCAGGCGTGAAAACGCCTGGTCCACCGCCGCCCGGCTTCCGAGGTGCAGAAACTCCTTGGGCGACAACAAGCCGCCCTCGGGCAGGGCATCCGCATGCGCCAGGATGGATTGGGGAAGTGTGCTCATGGAAATCACCTCGCGATGTCAGAAGTGTATCAACGTTTCTGACATTTGGTTCGTGCCAGATCCGGCCGCGTAGAGGCGAAGTCGCCTGAGGCCGCTGTTCACTGGCAGAGCGCAGTGCGCAAGGACAACGCTGCGGTCACGCGATAATCCGGCATCGCCCTCCCGCATGAATGCTTCCATGACCCAAGACGAATTGAAGGCCCTGGTCGGCCAGGCCGCCGTGCAGTACGTGACCCCCGACTCCATCGTGGGGGTCGGCACCGGCTCCACGGTCGACAAGTTCATCGACGCCCTGGCCGCCAGTCAGATCCGCCTGCGCGGCGCCGTGTCGAGTTCGGTGCGCAGCACCGAGCGCATGAAGGCCCTGGGCATTCCGGTGCTGGATGCGTCCGAAGTCGAATCGCTCCAGGTCTATATCGACGGCGCCGATGAGATCGATCACCAGGGCCACATGGTCAAGGGCGGCGGCGCCGCGCTGACCCGCGAAAAGATCGTTGCCGATCTGGCCGAGCGCTTCATCTGCATCGCCGACGAGAGCAAGCTGGTGGACACCCTGGGCCGCTTTCCGCTGCCGGTGGAGGTGATTCCAATGGCCGCCGCCCAGATCGCGCGTCGCTTCAAGGCCATGGGCGCGCAGGCCACGCTGCGCGAGGGCTGCGTGACCGACAACAGCTGCCACATCCTCGACGTGCGCGGCCTGAGCATCACCGACCCCGCCGCCTTTGAGGCCGAGGTCACGCAATGGCCCGGTGTGGTCACCGTGGGGGTGTTTGCCCGCAACAAGGCGTCGGTGTGCCTGCTGGGCACCTCGGCAGGTGTGAAGACACTGACGTTCTGACGGCCCTGCGCCGCGGACAAGACACAAGACACAAGACACAAGACACAAGACACACGACAGAATGCAGAAGGGGACCCGAGGGTCCCCTTGCTGTTTGTGGTGCTCTCCGAGCGGGCTCGGTCTTCAGCGCAGCCGGAACACCGAGATCGCGCCAGCCAGGCGCTGCGACTGCTCCTTGAGGCTCTCAGCCGCTGCGGCCGATTCTTCCACCAGCGCAGCGTTCTGCTGCGTCATCTGGTCCAGATGCCCCACGGCGGCGTTCACCTGGTTGATGCCGTCGCTCTGCTCGCGGGCCGCGGCGCTGATCTCGCCGATGATGTCGGCCACCCGCTGCACGCTGGCGACGATGTCGGTCATGGCGCCGCCGGCGTCCGACACCAGCCGGGAGCCGGACTCGACCCGCTCCACACTCGCCCCGATCAGCGACTTGATCTCCTTGGCCGCTTCGGCGCTGCGCTGCGCCAGCGAACGCACTTCGCTGGCCACCACCGCAAAGCCCCGTCCTTGCTCCCCGGCCCGCGCGGCTTCCACCGCGGCATTCAGGGCCAGGATGTTGGTCTGGAAGGCAATGCCGTCGATGACCCCGATGATGTCGGCAATCCGGCGCGAGCTTTCCGTGATGGCCCCCATGGTGGCGACCATCTCGCCCATCACCGCACCGCCGCGCTGGGCCGTTTCCGCGGCCGAGCTGGACAGCTGATTCGCCGTCATGGCGCTGTCCGCCGTCTGGCGCACGGTGCCGGTCAGTTGCGTCATGGACGCGGCCACCTGCTGCAGGTTGGAGGCCGTCTGCTCGGTGCGGGCGCTCAGGTCATGGTTGCCGACGGCGATCTCGGCGCTGGCCGTGCCGATGTTCTCGGCGGAGCTGCGCACATCACCGATCAGCTTGAGCAACTGCTCCTGCATGCCGCTGAGCGAGCCCAGCAGCTGTCCAGTCTCGTCGGCGCCGCCCTTGGGCACCTGGCGGCTCAGGTCGAAATGCGCAATCGCATCGGCCACCCCGGCCGCACCGCGCAGCGGCACGGTGATGGAGCGGGTCAGCGTCACCGCGAACCAGACCCCCAGCGCCAGCGCGATGGCCGAGAACACCAGCAGTGTGGTGCGAGCATTGGCGTTGGACTGGTCCACCTTCTGCGCCGCCTCGTCCAGCGCACTGCGCTGGTTCTGCACGATGGACTGGATGGCTTCCTGGAACTTGGCCGCTGCCGGCTGGAACTGCTGATCGAAGATCTGGCGGGCCTTCTCGGCGTCGCCGCCTTTTTTGGCCGCCATCACGGCGTCCCGTGTGCTGAGGTAGGCCTTGCGGGCTTCCCCCAGTTTGTCGAACAGCACGCGCTCTTCCGGCGTTTTCATGAAGCCGTCCAGCTTCTTCTGCAGCTCGCCGGCCTGCTTGGTCGACTCGGCCACGCTGGCGGCGAAGAATTCGGTCAGGCTGGTGTCGGCGCTGATGGCAATGGCGGTCGTGCGGTTCACGCCGTTGGTGATGTTGCGGTACCAGTCGCTCGCCGCCCGTTCGGCCTCCAGGTCTTCGTTGAACATGGTGTTCGTGTTCTCGGCCACGCGTTTGAGCGCGACATAGCTCAGGCCTGAGCCGACGAAGGAAATCAGTAGCACCAGGCCCAGCACAAGGCCCAGTCGCTGGCCAATCGTGCGGCCGGCAAGAGTCGTGATCATGAAGTGGCTCCCCTTGATGAGGTGTCTGTCTGTTGTCGACGACCGGCGGCTGCACCGCAAACGTGCCGGCTGGTCTGTTCGCCCTGAGAAGGGGCATCTTCGCGTCATATCGGCGCGTTGGGGCAAAGTCTTGAGGCAACAATTCCACGCTTGTGCCGACTGCAAGCAAGGCCCCCTGAACGAGCGACGGATTTGTCAAACATCCGTGCGCCTTGCGAGCGGGGAGCAGGCCCAGCCCGCGTGAGGGATCGGGATTTCAGGCAGCATGGGTCAGCGTTTTTCGAAGCGAGTTCACCCTCTTGGGAGTCTTCATGCCTGATTCGACTGCATCTTCCGCGGCGTCATCGCACGCTTCAGCCTCCCCGTCCTCCACGGCCGCGGCACCGGCATCGCCTTACCTCCAGGTCATTGCCCACTACCACGCCAAGCCAGGACTGGGGGACCAGGTGAGCGAGCTGCTGGGTCAGTTGACCGAAGCGACGCGGCAGGAGCCGGCCAACCTGTCCTATGAGTTCTTCCGGTCTCCGCAGGATCCGGACCGCTTCGTGATCCTGGAGCAATACACCGATGCGGCGGGCCTGGACGCGCATCGCGCGTCGGAGCACTTCCAGCGGCTGGGTTTTGGCACCATCATTCCGATGCTGGTGTCGCGCACCGTGACCAGCGCCATGGTCTATGCGGCCGAGCCGGGGATGCCGGCTCGCGCGGTGAGCCGCTGACAAGCCGCCACCAACGGGTCGGGCGCGGCGCAGCGTGAGCCCGCGTGAGGACGTGAAGCCGCCCGCGGCACCCCCCGTGCGTCAGGTCAAGCGCCGCTGCACTTTCGCGCCGAAGCGCGCCGGATCCAGCAAGTCCACCAAATCCGTTTCCAGCGGTAGTGGCTCTCCGGTGATCTGAGCCGCGATCAGCTCGCCGCACAGCGTGGCCCAGGTAATGCCGCGCGAAGCCAGGCCAGCGCAGATCAGCAGCCCCACATGGCGCGGCCAGAATCGCGCCTGCTCCGCGCGCTGCGTGGGCACGCTGGAGGGCAGGGCGCCGACGACCGGCAGGCGGTCGGGCAGCAGGCTGCGCCATCCCACCCGTCCTTGCAGCGGCATGTCGGCGCTGTCGGCGGCTTGTGCCGGCGTCCGTCCCCCCAGGCGCAGGCCGGGCAGCAACTGGCCCAGGCGCTGCAGGTTCTGGCGCTGGTCGCGCTCACGCAGGGCCGGGTCGGCGTCGCCAGCGTCTGCACTCGCGCCAAAGCACAGGTGGCCATCGGGCAGGGCGAGGGCATAACCCACACCGGCCACCGGCCGGGACGGCAGCGGGGCCGCAGTCCCCGGCGGCACGATGCTCAACTGTCCCCGCTGCGAGACCCAGGGCCAGGCCGGACCGGCCAGCCAGGGCGCCGCCAACGCTTCATTGGCCGTGCCGGCGGCCAGCACCACTGCATCCGCTTCCGCGATGACGCTGCCGTGGGCATCCAGCGCCCGCCAGGGGCCTGACGACGTTCCGTCGCTGCCGGTGATCTGCTGGAGCGACGCCACCCGTGCCCGGGTCTTGGGCAGCGCCTGCGCCTGCGAGAGCCACAGCCGCACCAGTGCGCCCGGCGACACCGCACCGCCGCCCGGGAAGGCCCATGCCGGCTGGGACAGCGTCGCACCCGCCCACTGGGACGCCTCCTGCGCGGAGAGCGCCTGAACGTAGTCGGGCGGCAGTCCGGTGACCGCCAGCAGGTCCTGCATGGCGCTCAGGTTCGAGGCCTGCGCACCGTCGCGCTCGACCCTCAGCAGACCCCACTGCAGCCAGGGCAGCTCGTCACCGATGCGGCGGAGTTCCCGCTCGGTGGCCAGCGCCGCAGTCCGGTTGAAGCGGGCATGCGGGCCGTCGTCCGCATGCAGCGTGCCGTGGAACAGCCCGCCTGGATTGCCGGAGGCCTGCCCCGCAGGTCCGTCGCCGGCTTCCAGCACCGTGCAGGCCATGCCGCGACGCTGCAAGGCCCGCGCACAGGCCGCGCCCGCCAGCCCGGCGCCCACGACCAAGACATGCCGCGCATGCGGCGCCGAGGCCATCCGGCCGGGCGCCAGCGGCGGCCGGTGACGGGGCGCAAAGCGGGCCGCGGTCATTTCACGGCGCCGTGCAAAGCCGGGCTGCAGGCGGACCTCGAAACCCACCTCCGCCAGCCCGTCCAGCAGCCGACGCGCCAGGCACCAGGTCGCCAGGGTGGCGTCTGGCGCTGCCAGCCGGCTGATCTGCTTGTAGATCTCGGGCACCCAGAGATCGGGGTTCTTCGACGGCGCGAAACCATCCAGGTAGAACGCATCGACCTGCGCCACCAGGGCGGGCAACCAGGCCTGCGCATCGCCCAGCGCCAGCATCAGCCGCACCTGGCCGCCGTCGAAGTCCAGCGTGTGCAGATTGGGTGTGAGGGGGGGCCAGGCGTCCAGCAGGGCCTGCACCAGCGCGGGCTCCGGCGACTGGGCCTGCGCCTGTGCCAGATCCTCGCGCCGCAGCGGGTGTTTTTCGAGGCTGATGAAGACGAGGTGCTCGCAGCGCTGCGGATCCGCCCGCCAGGCGGCCCAGGTGGCCAGGAAATTGGTGCCCAGGCCAAAACCGGTTTCCAGCACCACGAAGCGGGTGCGGCCGGCCCATCGGGCGGGCAACTGATTGCCGCCCAGGAACACATGGCGTGCCTGGCCGTAGGCGCCCGAGGGGGTGTGGTAGTAGTCGCCGTAGGCAGGCGAGAGGGGAGCGCTGGCGTCGGAGAAATCGACGACGGCGGGAATGATGGGCGCGGTCTTCATGGCGAGGCCCGAAGTATGCCGCGCCTGGGGGCGACCGCTGAGCGTTCAACGGCAGCTCAACCGGCGCTCAACGGGCGCTCAATGCGCGCTCAACGGGCGCTCAATGCGCGCTCAACCGGCGCTCAATGGGCTGCAGGCGCCTTGGCCCTTGCCGGTCGAAGCCGGCCCCTGTGGGCCCATGTGGTCCGATGCAGGCCGTCATGCGGCGGCCTGCACGATCCTCGTGGGATCAGCCCTGCGACTTCGGACGCGTCAGCGCGCCGCCGGAGGAGCGGCCGCCATTGCCACCGCCACCACCGTTGCCGCCACCGGCCGGACGACGGTCGCCCTGGCGGGCAGCGCCCTGGCCTTGATGAGCCGGACGCGGCTGGCCCTGAGCCGCACCAGCGCGGCCAGCGCCACCGCCCGCGCCGCCAGCACCGCCGTGACCCTGGCCACGACCGCCCTGGCCACCCTGGGCGCCAGAGCGACCTTGCGACTGGCCCTGCGCCGGACGACCGCCCGAGCCCGCCGGACGGCCTTGACCGCCCGAGCCTGCACGCGCACCGTCACGGCCACCCTCGCGACCGCCGTCACGACCGCCCTCGCGGTGCCCGTCACGGCCACCACCGCCACCACCTCCACGGCGCTGGCCACCGCCACCGCCACCGGAAGGACGTGCCGACCCGCCCGAGCGGCCCAGCCCGCCATTGAGCACCATGCGGCCCATGACGATCGGTTCCGGCTTGGCATTGGGATCGGGCTCGAAGCCCGGCACCACCTCACGCGGAATCTCACGCTTGATCAGCTTCTGGATGTCGCGCAGGAAGCCTTCCTCGTCGATGCACACCAGCGAGATCGCCTCGCCCTGCGCGCCAGCGCGACCGGTACGGCCGATGCGGTGCACATAGTCTTCCGACACATTCGGCAGCTCGTAGTTCACCACGTGCGGCAGCTGGTCGATGTCGATGCCGCGGGCCGCGATGTCGGTGGCCACCAGCACCTGCAGGTCGCCGCTCTTGAACTCGGCCAGCGCCTTGGTGCGCGCACCCTGGCTCTTGTTGCCGTGGATGGCCATGGCCGTGATGCCCTGCTTGTCCAGGTATTCGGCCAGGCGGTTGGCGCCATGTTTCATGCGGGTGAACACCAGCACCTGATGCCAGTCATGCTGACGGATCAGATGGGCCAGCAGTTCCTTTTTCTTGTCGCGGTCCACCGGGTGGATCTTCTGCGCGATGGTGTCGGCCGTGGCATTGCGGCGCGCCACTTCGATCAGGCCCGGCTTGTCCAGCAGGCGGTCGGCCAGGGCCTTGATCTCGTCGCTGAAGGTGGCCGAGAACAGCAGGCTCTGCTTCTTCTGCGGCAGCAGGGCCAGCACCTTCTTGATGTCATGGATGAAGCCCATGTCCAGCATGCGGTCGGCTTCGTCCAGCACCAGGATCTCGACGTGGGACAGGTCCAGCGTGCCCTGCTGCGCATGGTCCAGCAGACGGCCCGGGGTGGCCACGAGGATGTCCACGCCCTTGCGCAGCTTGTCGATCTGCGGCTGCATGCCGACGCCGCCGAACATGACCATGCTGGTCAGGGGCAGGTACTTGCCGTAGGTGCGCACGCTTTCTTCCACCTGCGCCGCGAGTTCACGGGTGGGGGTGAGCACCAGCGCGCGCACGGCCAGGCGGCCGCGGCCATCACGCACCGGCTTGCCGGTGGACAGGCGCTGAAGCAGGGGGAGGGTGAAACCGGCGGTCTTGCCGGTGCCGGTCTGGGCGCCGGCCATCAGGTCGCCGCCGCTGAGCACGGCCGGAATGGCCTGGCTCTGGATGGGGGTGGGAGAGGAGTAACCGACTTCGGCAATGGCGCGAAGCAGGGGCTGGGAGAGTCCCAGTGCATCAAAACTCATAAGGCTGCTTTGTTGTGGTGCCCACCCGGGGTTGCCGTGCGGGACTTGTGCAGCACACCGTCCGGTGAGGAGGTGCCAGTCTTCGGCTGCTGTGGAGAGGGCTGTGAAGAGAGGTCTGGGCAGCTTCCGCCAATCAGGGCAGGCCGGCCATGGACAAGCACTCAAAACATCGGGCCGCGGCAAGACTGTGGCCGAGGCGTTGCTGGGCATTGTATCTGAGGCGAATGTCCCCTCCGGGGGAAGGCTGCTGCGCGAAAGCGGTGTGCGAGCAGCGACGAAACCCGGGTGCGGCGCCCTTCAAAAAGGCTGCCATTCGCCCGAAATCATCAGCGTGGAGGGGCCGATCATGTCGGTGGACGCAACCGTGTATCACGCTCGTAAAGCGAGGGTAAAAAGCACTGTGAGACCGGTTCAGTTCCGCCTTCAAAAACAATTCTGTCGGCATAGTCTCGGGCGCAGTCACCACTTGTTTCATGCCCGACGATGAGCTCTCCCTTCCCCGATCCCGCCATCGGCACCCATCTGCTGCTGTTGGACCCGGACCCTCACGCGCGGCTGCGCTGTGCCGCGTTGCTCAGGGCGTGGGGATATCGCGTCACCGACAGCAGCGAACCCGCACTGCTGGACCGTATTCCGCTGCTGCCGGTGGACCTGTGCCTGCTGGACCCCAGCGATGCGCGGGAGGCCGGATGGTCGGCGCTGAACCGCTTGCGTCAGCGCTCGCGCCTGCCGGTGATCGTGCTGCTGCAGCACGACAGCACGCTGGAGCGGGTGCTGGCGCTGGAGCGGGGCGCGGATGCGGTGGTGCCCAAGGACGGTGAGCCGAGGGAGCTGCAGGCCCGCATCAAGGCGCTGCTGCGCCCGCGCGAGGGGGATGCGGCGGAAGTGCTGATGTTCGGCCGCTTCAAGCTGGAGCCGATGACCCGCCGCCTGTCCGGTCCCGGCGGTTTCTGCGTGGTGCTGTCCCAGAGCGAATACAAGCTGCTGCGGGCCTTCCTGGAGCGCCCGCACAGCGTGTTGCAGCGACAGGAACTGCTGCACCTGGCGCGCGGGGATGGGGTGACGGCGCTGGAGCGCAGCGTGGACCTGATGGTCTCCCGCCTGCGCCAGAAGCTCAATGACGATCCCAGCTCCCCGCTGATCCGCACGGTGCGCGGCGTCGGATACTTGTTCGATCCGCCGCTGCGCTGATCCTTGCAAGGCTGGGGCAGCCCATCACCCGTTCAATGCCCGCTCGATGAAGTCCCGCGCCACCTTCGGCTTGGGCACCCGCACGCTGAACCAGCGCCGCACGTCCTGCTCCAGGCCGATGCCGTGCATGAAGTTGTAGAGCGCCTTCTTCAGCGCGTCGCCCATGGCGTCGTGGTCCGTCCCGGTCGGGTCCACGAAACCGACGTCGTTCTTGGCGAAGGGGGAGGGCGGCAGCGGCAGCAGCTCCACGCCGAAGGCCTCCGGGTTCTTGCCCACCGGGGAATGCACCGTGCAGGCAAAGCGGTGGAAAAACCCGCTTTGGATGCAGCCGTTCTCGAACAGCTGACGCACGTATTCCAGCGCATCCACCGTGTCCTGCACCGTCTGCGTCGGGAAGCCGTACATCAGGTAGGCATGCACCAGGATGCCGGATTCGGTGAAGGCCCGGGTCACGCGCGCCACCTGCTCGACCGACACGCCCTTTTGCATCAGCTTGAGCAGACGGTCCGACGCCACCTCCAGTCCGCCACTGATGGCGATGCAGCCGCTGTCCGCCAGCAACTGGCACAGCTCGGGCGTGAACGTCTTCTCAAAACGCACATTGCCCCACCAGCTGATGGAGACGCCGCGATCGATCAGCTCCTGCGCCAGTGCCCGCAGCACCTTGGGCGGCGCGGCCTCATCCACGAAGTGGAAACCGGTCTGGCCGGTCTCCTGCACGATGGCCTCGATGCGGTCGACCAGCGTCTTGGCGGAAGCGGCCTCGTAGCGGGAGATGTAGTCCAGCGTGATGTCGCAGAAGCTGCACTTCTTCCAGTAGCAGCCGTGGGCCACGGTCAGCTTGTTCCAGCGACCGTCGCTCCAGAGCCGGTTCATCGGATTGAGCATGTCCAGCAGGGAAAGGTAGCTGCCCAGCGGCAGTCCGTCCCAGGTGGGGGTGCCCACGTCCTCGAAGGGCACGTCGGGTTCGGCGAAGTTGATGTAGCGGACGACTGATGTCGCGTCCGCGTCCAGCTCACGCACGAACGTCCGCACCAGCCGTTTGGGTCCGCGCTTGCCGGCCAGATGCTCCAGCAGCGCCAGCAGCGGACGCTCGCCGGCGTCCAGCGTCACGTAATCGACGTAGTCAAACAGCCGTGTCTCCGTCAGTTCCCGCAGCTCGGTATTGACGAAGCCGCCGCCCAGCACCACCGGCAGGCCCGGCCGCACGCGCTTGATCGTCTGGCCGATGCGCAGCGCGGCATACACGGCGCCCGGGAAGGGCACGGACAGCAGCACCACATCGGGCTGCTCTTCGTCCAGCGCCTGCAGCGTCAGTTGCTCCAGCAACTGGTCCACCAGATTCGGCGGCGCTTGCAGCGCCTCATGCAGCGGATCAAAGGTCGGCTGGCTGGTGGCCAGTTGCTCGGCGTAGCGCACGAATTCAAAGCGGGCATCCACCGACTCTCGCAGCACGTCCGCCAGGTCATTCAGATACAGCGTGGCCAGATGCCGCGCCCGGTCCTGCAACCCCAGGGCGCCAAAGGCCCAGGCCAGCGGATCTTCGCCCTCTTCGGACACATAGACGTCCAGCGACTGGAAGCGGGCCCCCTCGGGCAGGAACCCCCGCGTGTTGATGCGGTGGGCCAGCGTCGTGTCGCGCCCCTGCAAGAAGGCGATGGTCGCGGCAATCGTGGAAAAGTACCGGTCGAAGTGTTCGACGAAGTGGGTGGAGGCCGGCCCGCGGTCCTGCGCCGGGAGGGCCTGCACGGCCTGAAGGATCTGCTGCAGCCCGTCCCGCGAGAACAGCCGCAGCACCAGCGCCAGCGCCAGGTCCCGCTGGTGGGCGGTCAGCCCGCGTGAGCGCAGGAAGCCCGTCAGGTAGGCGGTGGAGGGGTAGGGCGTGTTGAGCTGCGTCATCGGAGGGATGAGCGACAGCACGCGGAGCGACGAAACAGACATGCAGCAACTGTAGAAGCAAAAAAACAAACCCGGCCAGAGCCGGGTTTGCGGGAAGGCCCACGAAGGGCCTTCAGCAGACGAATGCTGCCGGAATTACTTCTTGGCGGCCTTCTTGGCGGGCTTGGCAGCCGCAGCCGGCTTGGCAGCAGCCTTGCGGGCAGCAGCCTTCGGGTCCACAGCAGCCTTGAAGCCAGCGCCCGGGGTGAACTTGGGCAGCTTGGCGGCAGCGATCTTGATCTTGTCGCCGGTGCTGGGGTTCACGCCGGTGCGAGCGGCACGAGCGTGCTGCTTGAAGGAGCCGAAGCCCGGGATGGACACTTGGCCACCCTTCTTCACCGTAGTGACCACGGCGTCCAGCAGCGTTTCCAGGATGCGGCCAGCTTCGGCCTTGGTCAGTTCGTGCTTGGAAGCCAGGTGTTCGATCAGTTCGGTCTTGTTCATTCGATTGGACTCTTGCAAGTTAAGCCCGACGTAGCGCCGGACGCCGCGTATTGTGCAAGAGAAATCACCCGTGCGACTGCGGGTTGCCCCGCAAAATCACGATGAAGCCACGATGAAATCGCACATCCAGGGCCAGGTCTTGAGGAATACCCCTGTTGATCGGGGTCTGCGACGATTCGTCAGCGACTGAAACCGTCCCTTGCAAACCACGCCGGAACTCACACCAGCAGCCGGTGCACCAGGTCCGGCGTGCTGGCCGCGCCATACTTCTTCATCAAGCGTGCCCGGTACACATCCACCGTGCGCGGGCTCACGCCCAGCTTGCGGCCGATCAACTTGCTGGTCAGGCCCTCGATCAGCAGCGCGGCAATCTCCCGCTCGCGCGGCGTCAGCTCGGCCTTGAGCTGGCGACGCGCCGACAGGTCCTCGAAACTCCAGATGCCGCTGGCATGCGGCTGCGCCGGGTCCAGCGCCCGGCCGGACACATGGCACCAGAACAGCTCACCGGCGCGGGGCCCACCCACCCGCTTCATCACCCGCTCATCGGCGTAATAGCCGTTGGCATCCAGGCTGGCGAGGATGCGCTCACCGGTCCGCTCGAATTCCACCGGGCTCGGATAGAGCAGGGCAAAGCTGTGGCCGATGAGCTGGTCACGTTCGGCGCCGAAGATGGCCAGCAGTTGCCGGTTGCAATCACGGATCAGGCGGTTTTCGGAGATCACCAGGCCAATCGGGGCCTGGTCAAAGGCAGTGCGGTAGTCCAGCGGCATGCTCAGGTCTGAAGCAGGGCATAGGTGGTGGTGGCCTGGACGGCCAGACGGTCCTGGTCGTCCAGCAGGTCGATCTGGCCAAAGGCCAGTTGGCGGCCGCGTCGCAGCAGCCGGGCGTCGATGCGCAGCTCGGTGCCGGAGACGGGACGCAGGAAGGTGGTTTGCAATTGCACGGTGGTCATGGGCTGGAAGTCCCCCAGCTCGCTGATCATCAGCAGCACCATGGCCGTGTCGGCCGCCGCCATGCTGGCCTGGCCGCAGAGCACGCCGCCCACATGGATCAGGTCCGGGGTCAGCGGCATGATCAGCCGCAGGCGGCCCGCATCCACATGGACGGGCCGGATCTGCAGTGAGAGGATCCAGGGCGCGAAGATGCGGGGCATCTGCTGCTGCAGGACATCCAGGCTGATGGGCATCGGGTCCTCGCGAAGGGCTGGGAAGAGGGAGCTTAGTTAATTCTACGTACCCGCTACTTAAGCGCTTACGTAGTACGCTTTTTCACAGGTGGAGCCACCAGGAGACATTGATGAACAAGCTTTATCCCAGCGCCGCAGCGGCGCTGGACGGCATCGTGCGTGACGGCCAGTTGATGGCCGTGGGCGGATTCGGGTTGTGCGGCATTCCCGAAGCGCTGATCCAGGCGCTGCGGGACAGCGGCGTGAAGGACCTGACCGTCATATCCAACAATGCGGGCGTGGACGGCTTCGGCCTGGGCCAGCTGCTGGAGACCCGGCAGATCCGCAAGATGATCTCCAGCTACGTGGGAGAGAACAAGGAATTCGAGCGCCAATACCTGGCCGGTGAGCTGGAGCTGGAATTCACGCCGCAGGGCACCCTGGCGGAAAAGCTGCGGGCGGGCGGCGCCGGCATTCCGGCCTTTTTCACCCGCACGGGCGTGGGCACGCTGGTGGCCGAAGGCAAGGAGATCCGCGAATTCGACGGACATGCGTACGTGATGGAGCGGGCCTTGAATCCCGATGTGGCGCTGGTCAAGGCCCACATTGCCGACAAGAGCGGCAATCTCATCTTCCGCCGCACGGCCCGCAACTTCAATCCGGCCTGTGCCATGGCCGGCAAGCTGACGGTGGTGGAAGTGGAGCAGGTGGTGGAGGTGGGCGACCTGGATCCGGACGCCATTCATCTGCCCGGCATCTATGTGCACCGCATCGTGCACAACCCGAATCCGGAAAAGCGCATTGAAAAGCGCACCATCCGTCCTGCTGCCTGAGGAGACTGACATGCCCTGGACCCAAGACCAGATGGCGGCCCGTGCCGCCGACGAGCTGCAAGACGGCTTCTATGTGAATCTCGGCATCGGCATTCCCACGCTGGTGGCCAACTTCGTGCCGGCGGACAAGGAAGTCTGGCTGCAGAGCGAAAACGGCATGCTGGGCATCGGCCCCTTCCCGACGGAAGAGGAGGTGGATGCCGACCTGATCAATGCCGGCAAGCAGACGGTGACGACCATTCCCGGCAGCTCCATCTTCGGCAGCCACGACAGCTTCGCGATGATTCGCGGCGGCAAGATCAACCTGTCCATCCTCGGCGCCATGCAGGTGAGCGAGAAGGGCGACCTGGCCAACTGGATGATTCCCGGCAAGATGGTCAAGGGCATGGGCGGCGCCATGGACCTGGTGGCCGGCGTGCCGCGCGTGATCGTGCTGATGGAGCATGTGGCCCGCAAGAAGGACGGCACGGAAGACCTCAAGATCATTCCGTCCTGCACGCTGCCCTTGACCGGCGTGGGGGTGGTGAATCGCATCATCACCGACCTGGCCGTCATCGACGTCACGCCGCAGGGGCTGAAGCTGGTGGAGCTGGCGCCCGGCGTGACCCGCGAGTTCGTGCAAAGCAAGACCGGCGTGCCGCTGCACTGACGGCGGCTGCTGGTGCTGCGGCGCTGCGGCGCTGCGGCGCTGCGGCGGCAATGAGGCCCGGGCCTGGCGCCCGGGCCGGATTTGCGGTTAGCGTGGCGCGCCGCTGGTGCGGCATTGCGAGCCGCTTTCAATGCAGGGCTCGAGCGTATTGAGCTGTTTCATCACCGCCGCATCCGCGGCAAACAGGCGCTTGAGCCGGCTGAGCTGAGCGTCCGTGCCGGTGCAGTACTGGTTGATGGCGGCCACTGCGTCACGGGTCGCGTCGGGATCACCCGGATCGGGAATCTCACCCCGCAGGTGATCACACAGTTCGCGGCGCTCCAGGAACGCGCGCAATTCATTCGGATCGGGCTTGTCCTGGGTGGGATTTGTCGCCGTGCAGGCGATGCAAAGCGCAGCCCACAGGGCCGCTGCCACCGCCGCCGCGCCCGGATGACGATGGGCCCGAGCGGGCAGTTTCTTGAATTCAATGACCATCGTCAGACCAGAATCGGTGAGGATTGTCCGTTCGCGAGAGGCGGCATGGTAGCGACGGCCAGCGGCGGCGTCCCGTCCGGAATATCTGCGCGAGGCCCGCTTGTTACTTTCGGACGAAAGCGCCTGTAACTTTTGAAATGAATCCGCTCAATCTCATTGCATCTCCGGGCTTCTCCCTATGACAATAAAAGGCAGACCTTTTGCGCAGCGGCTTTTGACTTAATGCAAAGGCCGTTTTTCAGGCAGTGAGGAAATCACACATTTCCGCTTTGTTGCTGCCCGATGCACCTGTTATACAAATGACGGTGCGCAGCGCGCGCAATCCCGACACCATGCGGCATCCACTGAAGCCCATGTGTCGCGATGCACACCACTGAAACCTCTGACTTCGTCACCGCCTCCCACGCGCCATTGACCACGACGTCGAGCGCGCCGCTGAGTGCGCAGGCAGGCGATGACGCCGTGTTCAAGCCCGGTGCCCTGACGGCCGCCGCTGCGGCAGCCGCTGTGTTGGCTGCATGCGGCGGAGGCGCCGACAGCGGCGGCGACACGCCCAACACCGTGCCGCAAAGCGCCAAGCCCGCCTCCGATGCAGAAGCTGCGCGCTTCCTCGGCCAGGCCGGCTTCGCCGCCAGCGACAGTGACATCACCAAGCTCAAGGCCGACGGCTTCACCGCGTGGCTGGACCAGCAGTTCAGCGTGCCCCGCACCACCAGTCACTACGACTGGCTGGTGGCCAAGGGCTACGGCGCCGAGAGCTACAAATACAGCCTGGCCGGCATGGACAGCACGCTGTGGCGCAAGCTGATCGGCTCGCCCGACCAGTTGCGTCAGCGCGTGACACTGGCGCTCTCGGAAATCTTCGTGGTGTCGATGAACGGCATCCCGGTGGCCTGGCCGCAATTCGCGACGGCCGCTTATGTGGACATGCTGGAAGCCCGCTGCTTTGGCAGCTTCCGGGACCTGCTGGAAGGCGTGACGCTGTCCCCGGCCATGGGCGTGTACCTGGCCATGCGCGGCAACCGCAAGGAAGATCCCAAGACCGGCCGTCAACCCGACGAGAACTATGCGCGGGAGGTGATGCAGCTCTTCACCATTGGCCTGAGCCAGCTCAATCCGGACGGCACGCCCAAGACCGCCAACGGCAAGACGATCGACACCTACACGCTGGACCAGATCACGGCGCTGGCGCGGGTCTTCACCGGCTGGGACTTCGCCACCACCGACGCCAACGGCCTCGACTACAGCTACATGAACCGGCCGATGGTGCACACCGCCTCCCGGTTCTCCACCGGCGCCAAGAAGGTGCTGGACGTGACCATCCCGGACACCGCCGACGGTCCGACCGCCATGAAGATGGCCCTTGACACGCTGGTGGCGCATCCCAATGTCGGCCCCTTCATCGGCCGGCAACTGATCCAGCGCCTGGTGGCGTCCAACCCCAGCCCGGAATACGTGCAGCGCGTGGCCGCGGTGTTCGACAACAACGGCAAGGGCGAACGTGGCGACATGCGTGCCGTCATCCGCGCCATCCTGCTGGACAACGAGGCCCGCACCGCCACCACCAGCCCCAGCGGCGGCAAGCTGCGCGAACCCATCCAGCGCATGGTGCAGTGGGCGCGCACGGTCGGCTTCACCTCGCCGGGGGACCTCTGGGCCATCGGCGACTGCAGCAACCCGTCCAGCCGCCTGGGCCAGAGCCCGCTGCGCAGCGGCTCGGTCTTCAACTTCTTCCGTCCCGGCTATGTGCCGCCCAACTCGCAGCTGGGCACCAACAATGTGACGGCGCCGGAGTTCCAGCTGTGCAATGAAAGCACGGTGGCGGGTTATCTGAACTTCATGCAGAGCCTGGTGAATGGCGGCATCGGGGACATGAAACCCGACTACACCGCCGACCTGGCCCTGGCGGCCGATGCCGCGAGCCTGGTCAAGCGTCAGGCCACGCTGCTGGGCGGTGTCTCCGACGCCACGCTGACCACCATCACCACTGCCGTGGGGACGATTGCCGCGACCAATGACGCCGGCAAGCTCAACCGCGTCAAGGCCGGCTGGCTGTTGCTGCTGGCTTCCCCCGACTACCAGATCCAGAAATAAGCGGAGCTCCTCACCATGGCCCACGTGTCCCGCCTGGCGTCGCTCAAGCGCCGCGAATTCCTCAAGCATGCCTCGGCCCTGTCAGTGGCCGGCACCGCCGCCCCCTGGGCGCTGCAACTGGCCGCCATCAACGAAGCCGCGGCGGCCACTGGCTCCGGCGACTACAAGGCGCTGGTCTGCATCTTCCTGTATGGCGGCAATGACTATGGCAATACGGTGGTGCCGTATGACGCCGCCAGCCATGCAGCGTATTCCACCATCCGCCAGACGCTGGCCACGCCGCGCGATCAACTGGCCGCTACCGCCCTGACGCCCTCGGTGGCGCTGCCGGACGGCCGCCAGATGGCCCTGGCGCCCACGCTGTCCGCCATCAAGCCCGTGTTCGACGCCGGCCGCCTGGCGGTGATGCTCAACATCGGCACCCTGATGCAGCCCACCACCCTGGCCCAGTACAAGGCCCAGAGCGTGCCGCTGCCGCCCAAGCTGTTCTCCCACAACGACCAGCAGAGCCTGTGGCAATCGTCCAAGCCGGAAGGCGCCATCTCCGGCTGGGGCGGTCGCCTGGGGGACCGGTTCCTTTCCAGCAACGGCAATGCCACCTTCACCTGCATCAACGTGTCGGGCAATGCGGTGTTCATGTCGGGTGGGCAGGCCGTGCAGTACCAGATGAGCAGCGGCGGCGCCGTCGCCATCAACGGCGTCACCCGCAGCCTGTTTGGCTCGCAGGCCTGCAGCGAAGCGCTTCGCACGCTGGTCACCGGCGACCGGACCCACTGGATGGAGTCGGAACTCAACCGGGTGACGGCGCGCTCGATCAATGCCCAGGCCACCGTCAGCACCGCGCTGTCCAGCGTCAACCTGACCACGCCGTTCGACACCTCGTCGCTGTCGTCGCAACTGAGCATGGTGGCCAAGCTGATCGCCGCCCGTTCCTCCCTGGGGGCGGCGCGTCAGGTGTTCTTTGTGTCGATCGGCGGCTTTGACCTGCATGACCTGCTGGTGGACCAGCATCCCAAGCTGCTGGCGCAGGTGGGCGGCGCCATGGCCAGCTTCGATGCGGCCCTGCAGGAACTGGGGGTGGCCAACAACGTCACCACCTTCACCGCCTCGGATTTCGGTCGCACGCTGACCTCCAACGGCGACGGCTCCGACCACGGCTGGGGCAGCCACCATCTGGTGATGGGCGGCGCGGTCAAGGGCGGGCGCTTCTACGGCACGCTGCCGTCGGTGACGGTCAACGGTCCGGATGACGTCGGCCAGGGCCGCTTGCTGCCGACCACCGCGGTGGACCAACTGGCAGCCACCCTGGCGCTGTGGATGGGCGTGAGCGCGTCCGACCTGCCGTCGGTGCTGCCCGGCATCGGCAACTTCAGCAACCCGAATCTGGGTTTCATGGCCGCCTGACGGCCGCTCACGTAAAAAGTCCGGAAGACCCGACATGTGTTCGCCCCCCAACACAGGGGGGCGAAGCCCCTAGAAATTGGCTTACGCAGTCCGGGCCACATCTCGTAACATCCAGCCGTTGTTCCGCTATTCGCACATAGTGTCGAAGATGCGAAGACGGAGCCGCGTTCCTCTGGCCCGAAGATGGAGGCAGCAATGGATGGAATGCTGGGGAGGTCCCAGGACTTCGATTGGTGGTCGGTCTACCGCGGGCCTGAGCGCCGGCGTGGGCACGACAAATGGTGGCGCAGCGCGCTGGACGCGATCGATCTGGGCGTCTGCCTGGTCGGACTGGGCGGGCGGCTGGTCTATGCGAATTGCACGGCGCGGGAGCAGCTCGGGCCCGAGGCGCCGGTGCAGGTGGTTGACGGGTTGCTGGCGGCCACCGAGCGCAATGATCAGCAGCGTCTGGAGCAGGCGCTGCTGGATGCGCAGCAGCGCAGCCTGCGACATCTCATCTGCCTGGGACGTGGTCCGCATCGGTTGTCGCTGTCGGTGCTGCCGATGGTGGATGGCCAGCAGACGCATGCGCTGCTGGTGCTGGGTAAACGCAACCTCTGCGGGGAACTGCCGATGCTGGCGTTTGCCCGCGAACATCAGCTGACGGCGGCGGAGCAGGGCGTGCTGCAGGCCCTGTGCGAAGGGCTGCAGCCGCAGGAAATCGCGTTGCGCCACGGGGTGGCGATCTCCACGGTGCGGACCCAGATTGCCAGCGTTCGGGCCAAGACCGCCACCGAAAGCATCCGGGAATTGGTGGCGATGGTGGCGCAGTTGCCGCCGCTGCAGGGCGTGTTGCGGGCCATCGAATACCGGTGAGCCGGTCGGCGCGGCGGGACGGCGGCGCCCCTCATGCAGGAGCATCGCCGCGCCGCTCGCCCTGGCTTGCCTGTGCCCCTCAGGCTGGCATCGTCCCCGCCACGGTCACGCCCGGCGAGGCTCGAGTGTCTTGCTGTAGAGCGACGCCCCGGTCAGGTCCTTGAGGGTGACGGTGAGCGCGCGGGTGCGGGCGTCGATGTCGACCTGGCCAAAGAACTGCAGTCCGTCGGACGGCGGTGAGTTGGCTTCCTTGGGCGCCTTTTCGTACATCACCTGCATGCCGAAGGTCGCATCCGCCTTGTTGGGGCCGAAGCCCCCGGCGTGCAGCGGTCCGGAGACGAATTCCCAGAAGGGCAGGAAGTCGTTGAACTGGGCACGGGCGGGTTCGAAGTAATGGGCGGCGGTGTAATGCACGTCGGCGGTCAACCAGACCACGTTGTGCAGGCCCAGCTGCTTGATGCCGCGCAGCAGGCGGGCGATCTCGATCTCGCGGCCACGCGGCGCGCCGTTGTCACCGTTGGCGATGGCTTCCCACTTGTCGCGGCCCGACGCATCCTTGCCGTCGCCCACTTGCAGGCCGATGGGCATGTCCGCGGCGATCACTTTCCACACCGATTTTGAGCGACGCAGGCCGTCCAGCAGCCAGTCGACCTGGGTGCGGCCGAGGAAGGCGCTGGTGGCGTTTTCTTCAGTCTCGAGGTTGGCGCCGTTGGGGCCGCGGTAGCTGCGCATGTCCAGCACGAACACATCCAGCAGCGGGCCTTGCGGGAGGTGGCGGTAGACCCGTTCCACTTCCTCATCGCCGAAGCGGCGCATGGGGGCGTATTCCATGAAGGCCCGGGTGCCGCGGGCGACCAGCAGCGGGACGTTCTTCTCCTTGTAGCGAGCGTCGGCGGAGACGTCCTTGCTGTCCGAGTAGTTGTTGCTGATCTCATGGTCGTCCCACTGCCAGATCTGCGGGACCTCGGCGGACATGTGGCGGATATGCTCGTCCATGAGGTTGTAGCGGTAGCGGCCGCGGTATTCGTCCAGGGTTTCGGCGACCTTGCTCACCTCTTCGGTGACGAGGTTCTTCCAGATGTCGCCATTGGCCAGTTTGATCTCGGCCGGGATGGGGCTGTCGGCGTAGATGGTGTCGCCGCTGTGCAGGAAAAAATCGGGGCTGAGGCGGCGGATCTGCTCATAGATGCCGATGCCGCCCCACGCCGGGTTGATGCCCCAGCCCTGGCCCATGGTGTCGCCGCTCCAGCAGAAGCGGACGTTGCGCAGCGGTGATCGGCCGGCGGCGCCGGGCAGGCGCAGGTGGCCCTGCAGGGGCTCGGACATGACGCGCTCGTTGTGCAGGTCCTGGAGCATGACGCGGTAGAAAATCTCCTGGCCCGGGGGGAGCTGGCGCAGGTCGATGCGGCCGGTAAAGTCGGTGTCGGGCAGGAGGTGGGGGCCGCGGACGCGCTGGGTATTGGCAAAGCTGGCGGTGGTGGACCATTCCAGCCACATGCGGGAGGGGCGGTCGCCGCGGGTCCAGACCACGGCCGCATCGGCCAGGGGGTCGCCGCTTTGCACGCCGGAAGGCATTTGCGGGCGCATGCCGTCGCGGGTGATGAGCGCGGGTGCCTGGGCTCGCGCCGCATGAGGCGCAAGCAAGGTGGCGCCACCGAGCAGGGCGCTGGCATTGAGGAAGCGGCGGCGGTCCATGAGAGTGACTCCCGAGGTGGCAAAAACCGGGATGCTGGCCGGGCGGCGTGACAGGTCCATGACGCGACACGGCCTCGGGGCGAAGGAGCGACCGGCCCTAAGATTGCAGCCATGCTGTCGATTGAACAACTGCTGGCGTTTCTCGCCGCCGCCCTGCTGGTGACCGCGTCGCCAGGTCCCGACAACCTGATGGTGCTGAGCATGGGCCTGTCCAAAGGACGTCGGCATGGCATGGCCTTCGGGCTAGGCTGTGCGTTGGGGTGTCTGAGCCACACGGTTTTGGCGGTGGTGGGAGTGAGCGCGTTGATCGCGGCCTCGCCCGTAGCCTTCACCGCGCTGAAAGTCTGCGGGGGCGCTTATCTGGTGTGGATGGGCGTGCGAGCTCTGCGGAGCTCCGGGTCCCTGCGGTTGGATCAGGCGCCCGTGGAGGAGTCGCTGGGGCGGCTGTTCTTCAAAGGGGTGTTTGCCAACGCCATCAATCCAAAGGTGGTGCTGTTCTTCCTGTCCTTCCTGCCGCAGTTCGTGGTGACAGGCCGAGGGGATGAAAGCCTGCAGTTGGCGCAGCTAGGGCTGGTCTTCACCGCGCAGGCCGCGTTGCTGTTCGGGCTGCTAGGCTATTTCTCAGGGGCCATCGGGCGGTGGATTCATCGCCAACCCCGCGTGGGGCTCTGGCTCGATCGCTTGGCGGGGGCCGTCTTTGTCGGGCTCGGGGTGAAGCTGGTGGTCGGGCGGTGAGGGGCGTGGTCTTTGCGCTTGAACTTGGAATGTGACGGGGGAGGCTGCGCGCTCGACACGGGATGTGACGGGGGAGGCTGCGCGCTCAACACGGGATTTGACGGGCCGGGCACCTTTTGCTCCATGTCCCTCCTGTCCCGCTTCGCGGGCCATTCCTTCCTTGACTTCCGCAAAAGGCACCCGGCCCGTCACATCCCTGCACCGAGGACGTCGTCAGTCACTGCACCGAGGGCGTCGTCGGTCACTGCACCGAGGACTTCGTTTGTGACTGCACCGAGGACGTCGTCGATCACTGCACCGAGGACTTTGTCCAAGGTGCAGCGGTGACTATGCGTGCAGGCGAGGGCGGCGCTTGAGCGTCAGCAGCGACCCCAGCGCAATCAGCGTGAACAGCAGGCCGCTCCAGATCTCGTAGGGCTGGCCCAGCAAGGTGTAGGCCGAAGCCTCACTGCACGACGCCGTCACCATGAAGACGCTGGGCCAACGCGCTTCCAGGTCCAGCGCAGTGAGCACCTTGTCCGCAAAGGTCATGTCGCAGCTGGCAAGCTTCGATGCGACTTCGTGCTGGTAGCCCGCAGCCACCAGGCCGGCGACGCCGAGCGCCGCCACCAGCAGCAAGGCGACGATTCGCGCTGCCTTGACACGGTGCAGACACCAGCCCAGGACGCTGACCACGGCAATCATGATGAAGATGCCGCGCTGCATCACACACCAAGGACAGGGCTTGATGTCGAACTGATACTGGGCCACGAGCGCGGCCGCCAGAGCAGCCAGCGAAACAACCGCCGCGGTGGCCAGCATCCGCGGCGGGGTCAGCAGGAAGCGCATCAGGCGCGGACCTCGGCAATCAGTTCAATCTCGACGCAGGCACCGGTCGGGATCTGGGCCACGCCAAAGGCGCTGCGAGCATGGGCGCCAACCTCCGGACCAAAGACTTCCACGAAAAGCTCGGAAGCACCGTTGGTCACCAGGTGATGCTCGGTGAAGTCGGGCGTGCTGTTGACCAGGCTCATGAGCTTGACGATGCGAGTCACCTTGCTCAGGTCGCCCACCGCCGCCTGCAGCGTGCCCATCAGGTCAATGGCAATGGCGCGCGCCGCAGCCTTGCCCGTGGCCGTGTCCGTGTCCTTGCCCAGTTGCCCCACCCAGGTCTTTCCATCCTTCTTGGCAATGTGGCCCGACAGGAACACCAGGTTCCCCGTGCGCACAAAGGGCACGTAGGCGGCAGCCGGCACCGCCACGGGCGGCAAGGTGATGCCCAGTTGTTGCAGGCGCTCTTGAACAGTGGAAGGGGCGGCAGAGGTCATGGGAAACAGGAAAAGGTTGCTGAATCCAGCGAATCCTACACCCCACGACACAACGCCGCTGGAGAGGAACAGACGTCCCGGACGCGACGGACGCGACGGACGCGACGGACGCCGCGCCGGCTTCGGGCCGCCTGCTCCATGCAGCCAACCACTTGGCGGGCATAGGCAAGGCCTGCCCCAGGAAAGGCGGTGCAGGCCGCTCGGCGTTGCAAGACGTAGATCAGGGCACGGCGCTTGCCAATTCCTCAGCATGCAACTGCTCGAAGTCCCTGTTCCCGTGCTGAACGCGTCGGTTGATGCCGACACGCTTCCGCTGCGACGCCTCGGCGACGGCCTGCGCCTGAGCCAGGGCCAGAGCCCTGGCGCGCGGCTGCGCCAGTTGATCGACGCCGGACTGGATGATCTGCCCCGTCCCGGCCAGGGCAGCACACTGGTGCGCTGGCGGATGCTGGGTCTGGTGGCCTCGGACGATCTGGCGCTCGCCAAGTTGTATGAATCCCATACCGATGCGCGGGCCATCCTGAGCGAACTGGAATCGGTCGGTGCGACGCGCGGGCCGCGAGTGGCCGCGGCGCCGGTGCTGACCGAGGTGGTGCCGGCCGCGGATCTGCAGTCGCCATCGATGCAGTCGGGCGTGGCCGCTCAAGGGGGCGGGCCCGCGCCCGTGCCGCCGGCCTATGCGGTGTGGGCGGCGGAAGCGCCGGATGCGCGGGTCGAGGCAGCGCGTGCCGCCGACGGCCGCGTGGTGCTGACCGGTCGCAAGGCCTGGTGCTCCGGTGCAAGCGACGTGCAGCGGGCCCTGCTGACCGTGTGGATGTCCGATGGCAGCGGACCCTGGCTGGCTGACGTGGACCTGCGCCAGCAGGGCGTGCATCGGGATGACTCGGCCTGGGCCGCCGTCGGCATGGCCGCGACCGGGACCGCAAGCGTCACCTTTGATCAGGTGCCCGCGCGGCTGCTCGGGCGTGAAGGCGCCTATCTGCACCGACCGGGCTTCTGGCAAGGCGGCGCAGGCATCGCCGCCTGCTGGCACGGCGCCCTGGAAGCCCTGGCCGAAGCGCTGCGGCTGGCCACCAGCCTGCGCCAGGGCGAAGCCTGGCATCTCCAATTGGCCATGGGTCAGGTGGACGCGCTGCTCAGTGCCAACGCCGCTCTGCTGCGCGAGGCCGCCGCCTGGATCGACCGCCATCCCAGCGCCGAAGCGCGGGCCTGGACCCTGCGCGTGCGGACCGCCACCGACGAGACCGCCCAACTGGTGATCCGGGCAGTCACCCAGGCGCTCGGCCCTGGCCCCTTCTGTCGGCATGCCCATCTGGCGCGGCTGATGGCCGATCTGCCAGTGTTTCTCCGCCAGAGCCATGGCGATCGGGATCTGGCCGCGCTCGGTGCGCTGTCGGTCCTGGTGGATGAGGCAGAGCCCTCGGGTGCGCAGCCATGGCGCTTGTAAACGGAGCGGCTCCCGCCACCCCCTTTGCAACGACTGTGCTGCCGACCCTGCCGGTGACGGACGTCGGCGACCGAAAGATCGAAGGCGCCGGGACTTCTGAGGCGGCGTGGTGGGCCGATTCCACGCTGCTGGCCCTCCCGTCCTTGAACATGGATGACCTGCTGTCGTCAACAGCACGCCTGGTGGTCGTGGCGCCGCATCCGGACGATGAAGTGCTAGGCTGTGGTGGGCTGCTTTCGATCGCGGCGCAGAACGCAGCAGCGAGGGCTTTGGCGACTGCGCGTGACTCGACGTCTTTCAGCGCAACGGCGTCTCCCAGCGCAACGGCGTCTCCCAGCGTATCGGCGACTGCCAGCGCATCGGCGACTGCCAGCGCATCGGCGACTGCGAGCGCACCCCGCTCGTCCCACCGAGCGACGTCGTTCAGCAGCGTCAGCGCGTCTCGTTTCTGGGGCACCGCCGACACCATGGGTGGCCCCGCCGATGTCCCCGAGACGGATCGGCAGCCGCTGCTCATCGGCGTCACCGACGGTGAAGGCAGCCATCCCGACTCCACCCGCTGGACTCCCATGGAGCTGGTCCGTCAGCGGGCCTGCGAACGGGCTCGCGGCCTGACCGCACTGGGCAGCGGCGTGTCGCTGCGGCTGCTCCGCTTGCCGGATGGTCAGGTGGCCCAGCGTGAAGCGGAACTGGTGCAGAAGCTCTCGTCGCTGCTGCGGCCCGACGACCTCGTGGTCACCACCTGGCGCCTGGACGGGCATCCCGACCATGAAGCCTGCGGGCGCGCCTGCGCGGTGCTGGCGCAGCGCATGGGTTTCCGTTTGCTGGAGATGCCGGTGTGGATGTGGCATTGGGCGTCGCCCGGCGACCCCCGGGTGCCCTGGCATCGGCTGATGCAACTGCCCCTTCCTGAGGCGGTGCGTCAGCGCAAGCAGGCCGCCTTGCAGGCCCACCGCAGCCAGATCGAGCCGGACGATGAACGTCCCTCCGTGCTGCCGCCCACCGCCACGGAGCGCGTGCTGCGCCCGTCGGAATTTTTCTTTCGAGAGGACACCGCGTGACCTTCGCTTCTTCTGCGACCGCGGTCGCCTCGTCCCTGGCGGGTAGCCCTTGTGGCGTTCCCCTCATCCACCACATGGACCAGCTGTTCCAGCGTCCCGACCCCTGGAACTACCGCACCAGTCCCTACGAAATCCGCAAGCGCGCCGTCACTCTGGCCTGCCTGCCGCAACGTCGTTATGCCAGTGCCTTCGAGCCCGGCTGCGCCAACGGCGTGCTCAGCGAGCAATTGCTGGCCCGCTGCGATCAGTTGCTCTGTGCCGATGCAAGCGCTGCGGCGTTGGGCCGCGCCGCTGAGCAGGTGGGCGCTCGACCGGGGCTGACCTGGCGCCAGATGACAGTCCCGGATGAATGGCCCACCGAACGCTTCGACCTGATCGTGCTGAGCGAGCTGCTCTACTACCTGGACACGCCGGCCTGCCATGCGGTCGCCCAGCGGTGTCTCCGCAGCCTTCGCCCCGGCGGCACCTTGCTGGCCTGTCACTGGCGACAGTCGGCGGACGATTTCCTCTCCACCGGCGAGATTTCCCATGGCGTGCTTCAGGACGTGTTCGAGGCCTCCGGCGACATGAGCCACGTGCGCATGCATCGCGAGAAGGATTTCCTGATCGACGTCTGGATCCAGGGGCGGTCGCCCCAAGTGGAGCGCGGCGCCGGCGGTGGCGCGGATTTCTGCGCAGACAACGGAGGCCGATCATGATGGGCGTGGTGGTGCCGGCCCACAACGAGGAAGCGTTGATCGGCCAGTGCCTGCAAGCACTGCGCAGGGCGGCACAGCATCCCGACCTGGGCGGTGAACCGGTGCAGGTGCTCGTGGTGCTCGATGCCTGCACGGACCGCACCGGCGAGGTAGCGGCCGTCCTTGGCATCGAGACGCTGGACGTGCAGCATCGCAATGTGGGCAGGACCCGCGCTGCCGGGGCCATTGCGCTGATCGAGCGCGGGGTGAGCTGGCTGTGTTTCACCGACGCCGACACAGCCGTTGCGCCATGCTGGCTGGCGCAGCAGGCCGCGTGGTCGCGCGGGAAGCGGGCGGATGCGGTCTGCGGCGTTGTGACGGTGGAGGACTGGCAAGGCTTCAGCCGGCGCGAGCGTGAGCATTACGAGTCGCTCTACGACGACCGCGAGGGCCATGGCCATGTACACGGCGCCAGCCTGGGCATTTCTGCGGAAGCCTATCTGCGCACCGGCGGATTCGCACCGCTGGCCTGCCATGAGGATGCGGACCTGGTCCAGCGGCTCAAGGCCATGGGCGGCACCATCGCCCGGACCAATACGGTGAGGGTGTCCACCAGCGCGCGCCGCACGGGCCGGGTCGTCGGCGGCTTTGCCAGTTATCTCAATGGACTCGGGGCAGCCGCCCTCGGCGCACTGAGTGTTGGGGCGGATCGGCAGGTGCTGTGATGGACTGGCTGGACGCGGTCCAATGGCCAGCCATGGTGGTCACCCTGGTCGCGGGCTGGCTGGTGGCGGCCAAGAGTCCTGGCAAGCGGCTCTGGGGCTTCTGGGCCTTTGTGCTGAGCAACCTGCTGTGGGTTGTGTGGGGATGGCACACCCAGGCCTATGCCCTCATCGCGCTGCAGGTCGGTTTGTTCTTGATGAACCTTCGGGGGATTCGGAAGAACGACGAGGAACAGTCCCAGTAAGCTGCTGGAAGTCCAGCGCATTGGCCGTGGCTGCGCCGGACGCGGTGTTGTCGAAGATGACCCATTGCTGGGCGTCGTTATGCCAGCGTAGCAATTCATCCGCACGCGATTGCAACCACGCTGGGTCGTAGGCTGACCAGTACATGCGAGGCGCTCCATGCCATCGCCGGTACAACACCGCGCCCGCACCGTCTGCCTGTGGGCCCAGCCATCCGCCGGGCAGCGCGGCATCCGGATGGTGCGCGGGGTCCACCGCCACCCGGCCGATGCGGGCAGCGTGCAGTTGCTGGTCCGCCTCTGGCGCGAACCAACTGGCGTGGCGAGGTTCGCAGACGGCCGGCACATCGGTCAGTTTCGAGAGCAGCCGGAAGAACGCGGCAGCGGTGCGGCGGTCCCACGACAGGGACGGCGGCAGCTGGATCAGCAGCACTTTCAGCCGTTCGCCCAACTGCGCGACTCCCTCCAGGAAGGGGACCAGCAGGTCCTCGCTGGGCGCCAGTGCGGCTTCATGGGTGATGGCCTTGGGCATCTTCACCGAGAACTGAAAATCTGGCGAGGTTTCAGCGGCCCATCGCGCGTAGGTCTGCGGCTGGTGGGGGCGGTAGAAGGAGCTGTTGACCTCCACACCGGTGAGCGTGCGTGAGTAGCGCTGCAGGTGGCTGCCTTCGCCCGGGAAATCGGCGGATTCAGCGCTGGGGATGCTCCAGCCGGCAGTGCCGATGACGAGGGGAGGGGGCATGGGCGACTCGAGCGTTTGCGGCTGGCTTGCTGCCTGTCAATGACACAGCAATTCCAATTCCCGGCGCGTTGCCTTGATTGCTTCCTTGATCACAGGAGCCGCGAAGACTGCGACGTCTCGTGCAGCAGTGGCGCAATTGCAAGAACGCATCGCTCAGTCGGCCTCCGCCTTGCGTGGGTCGGCGTCGTGATTGCTTCCAGGGTTTTTACTACCGCCCAACAGCGAGGTGATTTGCACTGAGTAAAGGAGTCGGCCGTCTCCCCCGCCAAGTTGCTCCCTTTGTGTTTATTTAAATATGGACCCTCAGATATTTGTTAATTCTATTGTGTATGTTTTCTTCATGGTTCGATTCGCAAGTCATTTTGTATCAAAAACGGGTTGGTGGAAACTTCTGATATTTCTTTTGGTTGTTATTGGGAGTAATTTTGCAATGATGATTGACAGATTTGATTATTCAGTCGCGTTGCATAAGTCAATCATGATCGCGTTAGGATTTCTTGTGGGTGTCGTAGTCATGGCTTGCGCGAAAAGAAATAAGCTGGCCAAACGATAGTTGGAATTGAATCTCGGTGTTGGATGTTTTTACAGAATGCCGCATGAGCCATACGGCAGCAAGACTTGCAGCCAGCGTCGCAGGTTGAGGGCGGTGGAGCAGGCGATGGACGCGATGGAGTTGAACCATTGGCAGGGTGGCGTGGCAAGCCTGATGACAAGGTTTCTGCGTCGTTGCTCGGCCTGCTAGCTAGCTGGGTAGGTATTTCTCGTTGACACGTTCAACCGTGAGGTTCGAAACAGGCCAGGTGGTCAGTTCTCTCACCACCGAATCTCGGAGTGATTCGAGTTGGGGGCTGTCTTCAATCTTGTCGCTCAGGAGGAACCTGGGCCGGCGGGAAGTGAGATGCAGCTGGAAGGTCAATCCATCATCGTCCGTCGCGATGTCCACGGCGAGCTGGACCGGCCCGTCTACAGACCAGATGAACCAGCCCCAGTCTTCCTGGTTGGACTGGAGGTGGTTGCCGTAGCGCATCCGCAGCGCTGGCAGCAGGCGATCCAGCACCACGTCCCCACCCTTGCAGCAGTCGTTGATGTACTCGTCGGGCCTCGACAGTTCCACTTGCTTGATGAACGTCAATGCGTACGGCATTCGGGCCTCATGGCGGGTGGTGATTCAAGCGGCAGCGACTTCATGCGGTGGCGGTGGAAATGGAGATGGCGAGATGCCAGAGAAGCATATCTGCCTCCCGCGCAATGGATGAGTGCTACCGACCGCAAAGAGTGAGCGAAAGCCCGATGCGGAAAGCGCCGCGCAGCAGTACGGGCTGAAGACGGGCCGCAAGCTCAGCGACTACAACATGGAAGCGCAGGGCAATATCCTGGCCGACTACTTCGTGCTCACGCACCTCAACGAGCATGGAGAATCCGCCTAGCCTCACCACATCAAGGACATCGCCCTGTATGAAGAGGTACTCTGCGATTTCTTCGAGAACCCTGCCGACCGTGCCAATCTTCCGCAACAGCGCGCTCGTCGCTTCCATCGCACTCCTGGCTGCCGTGCCAGGCTGGGCGATGTCCGGCATGGGGACTGCGGAGGTCACGCTGCTGGAAGACGGCCGGGCGTGTTTTGCGGTGCCGGCCAAGAACGCCAAACGGGACCCCGCTGCCCGTATCCAGGCGATGTCCGTGGTGGATGACGCCGATCAGTCGGGCCGCAAGATGTGGGCGCCGCGGCTGTGGGAGATGCAAGGGGGAGGTCTCCCCGTCTCGTCCCTCTCGTGCATTGCCTATGGACAGACGCTGGAAGGCGTCCCTGCATCGCCTGCCCTCGAGTTGGCAGAGAACCGGGCTTATTACGTCAGCCTGAACGTCAGGCCGTCTGACCGCTCCGATCCCACGCGGGGCTACTACGCGAAGTTCTGCGTGCTGGGCCGCGGTGCAGAACGCCGGATCAAGCTGATTGCGGAGAATTCTCCGGGCTGGGATAGCGGCAGCTGCCAATGACCGGCCCGTCACTTGGGCGGTGCAGGGAAACGGGCTTTGCCCCTCACCACTGCACGTCGCCCTGTTGACCTTGGCGCCGATGTCGAGTGCCAACGCCATGCCGGCTTTTGTCCCACTCCGGTTCGCCTGCGAATGAATGTTGCGAGGCCGACTAAAAGGGGTGCTCGTCCTCCCCTCGATGACCCCCTGGCGGGTGGCTGCGGCCAAGCGTTGATGCGAAGCAAAGTCTGAGCGGCTGAGACCGTTCACGATTACCGGCATGTCGCCTTCTTGAGACGGATGGCGCTCCATGACCCAGCCGGTACCGTCGCCGTGTCGATCCAATCGCCGCCATCTCGATCTCCATCGCGATCTCAGCCGCAGCCACTCCCGGTGCTGACGCGCTCCACCGCCTGGCAATGGACCCTGGTGCTGATCGCGCCGCTCTGCGGCATCGGCATCGTGCATCGTCTGCCCCGCTTGCCAGCGGCGTGGGAGTGGGCCGTGTGCGGCTGGATGCTGGTGCTCATGGTGTCGCTCTCTCTGAAGACGCGGCGCTGGTGGATGTGGGGTCTTGCGGCGCTGCTGCTCGGCTTCGTCTGGTGCGCCGCCCGCGCCCAGATGCGGATGGACGATCGGCTGGACCCGCGCCTGGAAGGCAAGACGCAGGCCGTGCAAGGACTTGTCGATTCACTGCCCCAGCAGGTGTTGGGCATGGGTGGGACCGAGGGCTGGCGCTTTGAGTTCAAGCTTTCGCCTCAGACGCCTCAGACGCCCCCGTGGCCCAGCCGCGTTCTGCTGTCCTGCTACGGCATGCCGTCAACGCCACAGGTCGGCGAGCGCTGGTCCTTGCAGGTCAAATGGCGGCGACCGCGCGGTCTGATGAATCCGCATGGCAGTGACAGCGCCCTGTGGCTGCTGTCCCAGAACATTCCCGCCGTCGGCAGTTGCAGCGGCAAAGCTCAGACGCGGGAGAGCGACGGCCGCCCTTGGTCCGTGGACGCCTGGCGGCAACGCTTTCGTGAAGCGATCCAGCGCGAGGTGGACGACGCCCGTGGAGCCGGCGTGCTCTCGGCCCTGAGCCTGGGCGATCAAGGCGCCGTGTCATCCGCGGACTGGGCCCTGTACCGGGACACCGGCGTGGCACACCTCTTGTCCGTTAGCGGCATGCACGTGACCATGTTTGCATGGATGGCGGGAGGCCTGGCGGGATGGTGCTGGCGGCGCAGTTCCCTGCTGTGTCTGTGGTGGCCGGCACCTCGCGCGGCCTTGTGGATCGGCATCCTGGCGGCAGGTGCGTATGCGCTCTTTTCGGGGTGGGGCGTGCCGGCGCAGCGGACCTTCGGGCTGCTGCTGATCCTGGCGCTGCTGCAACAGGCGCGCGCGCAATGGCCGTGGTCGATGAGCCTGGCCGTCGCGGCGCTGGGCGTGACCGGTGCCGACCCATGGGCGCTGACGCAGCCAGGGTACTGGCTGTCATTCGGGGCGGTGGCGCTGCTGATGTCGTCCGGCGGACTCCCTTCTGCAGTTTCATCGGCCGCCAACGGATCGCAGGGCGGCTGGCGCGCCACTGTCTTTGGGGGTCTGCGCTCGCAATGGGTCATCACGGTCGGCCTGGCCCCGCTGACCTTGCTGCTGTTCCAGCAGCTGTCGGTGGTGGGTCTGCTGGCCAATGCGCTGGCCATTCCCCTGGTGTCCTACGCCCTCACACCGCTGGCCTTGCTCGGCATTGTGTGGACCCCGCTTTGGCAGGCCGGCGCTTGGCTCGTCTCAGGGCTGAATCTCTGGCTGGAATGGCTGGACCGCGTGGACGCAGCCGTCTGGTTCTTGCCATGGGCGCCGTTGTGGGCGCAGGTGCTGGGTCTCGTGGGGGGCGTGGTGGTGGCGCTGCCGTGGACCTGGACGGTGCGTCTGGCTGGTCTTGGCCTCTGCGTGCCCCTGCTGTGGCCGGTCCTGTATCGACCTGACCCAGGAACCTTTGAGTTGCTGCTGCCGGATGTGGGGCAGGGCAGTGCGGCGGTGGTGCGCACCCACCGCTACACGCTGGTCTTCGACAGCGGTCCGGCCTGGGGCGTGGACGCGGATGCGGGGGATCGAGTCCTGCTGCCCCTTCTGCGCGGGCTGGGGGAGCGGACGCTGGACCTGCTGATGGTCAGCCACGCCGACCAGGACCATGCCGGCGGTACCGAGCCGCTGCTCCGAGGGCTGCATGTCACCCACCGCTGGGGCGCAGTGCCGGATGCACAGCCTTGCGAGCGGGGCCAGCACTGGGTGTGGGACCAGGTGCAATTCGACGTGTTGTGGCCGCCACCCGGCCAGGCCGCGGACCTCAAGCGCAATGCCAGCTCATGTGTGCTGCGCGTGGAAGCTGGCGGGAGACGCGTGCTGCTGACCGGCGACATCGAGGCGGCGCAGGAGGCGAAGCTGGTGACCATGGACGGATGGGAAGGCCTGGGGACCGATGTGCTGGTCGTGCCCCACCATGGCAGTCGCACCTCATCCACCGCCGCATTCGTGGACGCGACCTCCCCCACGGTGGCGGCTGTGCAGTCCGGGTACCTCAACCGTTTTGGTCATCCGCGTCCCGAGGTGGTGGACCGATACCGGCAGCGAGGGGCCTTGGTGGTCAACAGCCCGGACTGCGGCGCCTGGGTCTGGCGGAGCAGCACTCAAGCTATGCAAGCTAACTCCGCCGACCCAGCCAACCCAGCCAATCGCCTCAATTCCGCCAAGCCAGCGGTGCCAGCGGAGCCAGACGGGCCTGGCAAGCCAGACGTGCTTGACAAGCCTGACAAGCCTGATAAGCCCGATAAGCCCGATAAGCCCGATAAGCCCGACAGCGTCGCAATGTCAGGCCGGCCCTTCTGGACGTCCGGACTCGGACTCGAGCCGGGCTGCGAACGAGCGCACCGAAGGCGGTATTGGCTACCGCCTCCGGTCAGTGGCGTGCAAGGACCTGAAGGGCCTTGATCCGCGACGCCAGGCAAAGCCGCAGGGCTTACAGAGGGCTCGGCGTCCTCGTCGCAATGCTGCGAAGCGCCGGCAGCAAGTCACTCGGCTCTGGCCGTCGCGTGTAGTCCGGATTCACCTCCGCATACACGATCTCGCCGCTCGGGGCGATCACGTAGCGGGCCGGCATCGGCAGTGTCCAACTGGGGTCGGCATTGAAGCCTGGCAGATCGTTCTTGAGCTGCTTGTACAGGTCCACCAGATACTCAGGCAGCTCGAAGCGAAGACCGAAGGCTGCCGCCACTTCATTGCGCAGGTCCGACAGGATCGGAAACTCCACCCCGTTCTGCCGCGCCGACTTGCGGCTGTTGGCAGCCGTCTGCGGCGACAGGGCGACCAGGTTCGCGCCGGCGGCGCGGTAGTCCGGCAGGGCAGCCTGCAAGGCCTGCAGTTCCATGTTGCAGTACGGGCACCAGACGCCGCGGTAGAAGCTCACCACCAGCGGGCCGCGCTCCAGCAATTGCGCGGAACTGACCAGGGTGCCGTCGGCATCGGGCAGTGTGAACGCCGGGGCGCGGTCGCCCGCCTTGAGCGCACGCTGCGCCGCGCCTGACGCCACCAATTCGGCGGTCGCCCGGTGCATGACCGCAATCACCTCCGGCGGCACCTGGTAGGGCGGCTTGCCGGCTTCGAAGTCGGCCTTGAAGGCATCCAGTTGGGCTTGCAAAGACATCATGTTTCTTTCGTGTGCGGTTGGAGGGATGAATCAGGCGGCGGCAGCCATGGAGCGCGCCACTTCGGCGGCGCTGATGCCTTCCAGGGCCAGGCTATAGCCCACGCCTTCGTCGATGAGCCGGCGCAGCTTCTGCGTGAGGGCGATGCGGGTGTAGCGGCTGGTCAGCGGGGGCAACTGCGCCAGCGACTCGGCGATCTCATGGGCACGGGCCAGCAGCCGGTCGGCCGGCACGACCTCGTTCACCGCGCCCCAGGCCTGCGCAGTGGTCGCGTCCAATTCCTGCCGGGTCAGCAGGAAGTAGCGACCGCGGACGCTACCAATCACTTCCGGCCACAGCAGATTCACGCCGTCGCCGGGCACGATGCCGAATTCAAAATGCGGCTTGTCCTGGAACACGGTGGTGGGCGCAGCCAGCACGATGTCGGACAGCAGCACGTATTCGGAGTGCAGGCGGACGGGGCCGTTGAGCGCTGCAATCACCGGCACTTCGATGTCGAGCAGGTTCATCAGCACCTTCTTGCCTTCGCGGTAGATCTTGTCGTAGCCGCGCGGGGTGAAGAAGTCGAAGCCCTCGGGACTGATCGCGTCCATGAAGGCGTCGCCGGCGCCGGTCAGGATGACCACGCGGTTGTCCGGGTCCGAGCCGATCTGGTGGAAGAGCTCCACGAACTGCTCGTGGGTGTGACCGTCAAACACCAGCTTGCCGCCCTGGGTGTGCAGGGTGACCTCCAGGACGCCGCTGGGGGAGCGGGTCAGGCGGGCGTTGGCGAATGCGTTCTGGTAGCTGTCGAAGCGAGTCATGAAAATTCCTTGAAGGGTTGGGAATGGACTGAAGTGTTCCTCTGCGGCGGCCGGCATGGAAGATAGACTCCAGGCATACGATTCATTCCCGGTAGGAATACGATGGACAGGTTCCAGGCGATGACGGCCTTCGTGAGGGTGGTGGAGACTGGCTCGTTCTCCGCTGCGGCCAGGCTGCTGCAGGTGGGGCAACCCGCCGTCTCCAAGACGGTGGCGCAGCTCGAGTCGCAATTGGGGGTGAGCCTGCTGGTGCGCTCCACACGGGGGCTGACACCGACCGAGGCCGGCCAGCGCTTTCACGAGCATGCGAAGGTGGCGCTGCAGGAAGCGGAGGAGGCGGAACTGGCAGCGCGGGGCGCAGGGCGGGGCCTCTCCGGCGTGTTGCGCCTGTCCGCGGCGCCGACGTTTGCTCGCCTGCACGTCATTCCGCAACTGCCGCGCTTCCTCGACGCGCATCCGGATCTCTCCATCGACATGGTGCTGGACGACCGCCCCATCGACCTGGTGGCCGAGGGCATCGACCTGTCCTTGCGCACCGGCCAACTGTCGGACTCGGGCGCCGTGGCCCGGGTCCTGGCGCGCTCGCAGCGATCGGTGCTGGCGACGCCCGGCTATCTGGCGCGTGCGGGTCGCCCCCAGGTGCCCGCCGACCTGGCCGACCACGAGGCCCTGCTGTTCTCGCAGAACGCGCCGGCGTGGCAGTTCCAGAAGGGGACGGCGCAGTCCTCGGTCACCGTGCGCGGCCGGGTGCGGCTGAGCGCCGCGGAAGGCGTGCGCGCGGCGGTCCTGGCCGACATGGGCCTGACCATTGCGTCGGACTGGATGTTCGCGCCTGAACTGGCGGACGGGCGCGTGGAGCGCCTGTTGACCGACTGGTCGCTGCCGGAGATCGAGCTGTGGGCCGTCTATCCCACCGGTCGCCTGGCCAGTGCCAAGGCCAGAGCCTTTGCGGCCTTCATGGAAGCGTCGCTGCAAGAGCCGCCTACCCACGATCCCGATGTCCTGGGCTGACAGGCCGCTCCCACTGAAGGGGGAAGTGCCACCACCAATCGCCCATCCAGGGTGTCTCTGCCTGGATCCGCCCTTCGGCTTGCGCTAAAAGCACGGCCATCAAAAACAGGGAGTGTGGGAATGAATCGTTTGATGCGTCCACTGGGCGTTCTGATCGCCGGCGTGCTGGCCTGCGCGCTGGCCCAGTCGGCAGATGCCGTGACCCAAGCGCCGGATGAGCGGGACACCCCGGTCACCCAGCCGAGCACCGGCACCACCTTGAGCGGCTCCCTGCGGGTGGCTGCGGGCACCGGCCCCACCCCATTGATGGTGATCGTGCCAGGGTCCGGCGGGTGGGATCGAGACGGCAACCCATGGGGCGCCAAGGTGGGCAGCAACCACCAGCGCCTGCTGGCCGATGCACTGGCGGACGCCGGCATTTCCTCCCTTCGCTACGACAAGCGGGTATTGCCCACCGCCTCGCCGCCCACCAAGAACAGCGACATCCGCTTCGAGATGCAAGTGGACGATGTGGTCGCCTGGGTCAACCGATTCGCCGCCGACCCCCGCTTCAGTCGGGTGGTGGTTGTGGGCCACAGTGAAGGCGCGCTGATCGGCGCCCAGGCCGTGCAGCGTTCCAAGGCGGCAGCGCTGGTGGCGGTGGCCGGTGCGGCCGATCGGCTGTCCGACGTTTTGCGTCGCCAGGTCCACCCGAAGCTGCCCCCCGCCCTGGTGGCGGAGAGCGAGCGGATCCTGAAGACCCTGGAGAGCGGGAAGACAGTGGACGATGTGCCCGCCGAACTGATGAGCCTCTACTCGCCCACAGTCCAGCGCTTCCTGATCTCTTCCTTCGCCATCGACCCCCGCGTGGAATTCGCGAAGGTGAAGGTGCCCACGCTCATCGTGCAGGGCGCCACCGATGTCCAGGTGCTGGTCAAGGACGCCACGGCGCTCGCCCAGGCCCGCAAGGAAGCCTCGATCTGCATCATTGCAGGCATGAATCATGTCCTCAAGGATGCACCGGCAGGGGACCTGTCCTCCTACACCAACCTGACGCAGCCGCTGGACACGACCCTGGTCAAGGCGCTGGTGTCGTTTGATGCGTGGGTGGGCCAGGGCAAGCCCGGTGCGTGGACGCCCGTAGACGGCTGCCAATCCAAGACCGACTGAAGAGGGCCCCCTTTGGCGGCATAGCCCCGATGCGCGGCGCACGGGGACAATTCAAGAACAAGACCCGGGCTCACCGGGACCCCAAGAAAAGCGCTGCGGCCAGGCCCGGCCGGCGCATGCGAGGACCACACGAATGAATACGGCGGACTTCGAGCCCATGGTGGCTCGGTTGGAGAGGGAGAGTGAAACGTCCCCCTGGGGCTACAAGGCCAAGGTGGCCTTATTGGCCCTGTTGGGATTTGGCCTGCTGGGCCTGATGCTGGGCGTGGCCGGCGCCGGGCTGCTGGTGCTGGTGGGCATTGCGGTGGCGCTGTTGGCCACCGGGGGCGGCGCGCTCATCGTCTTGCTCAAGCTCGGCAAGCTGCTGGTGCTTCTGGCCCTGCCGCTGTGGTTCCTGGTGAAGTCCTCGCTGCAGGCGCTTTTCGTGCGGCTGCCGGCCCCTCAAGGGCTGCCGGTCACGCGCCAGCAAGCCCCGCATCTCTTCGCGGCGCTGGAGGACATGCGCCGACGCATGAAGGGCCCGCGTTTCCATCAAGTGCTGCTGGTGGACGACATGAACGCAGCGGTGGTGCAGCGTCCGCTGTTCGGTCTCATTGGCTTTCCGCGCAACTACCTGCTGCTGGGCCTGCCGCTGCTGGAAAGCACCAGTCCGGCCGAAGCGCTGGCAGTGGTGGCGCATGAATACGGCCACCTGGCCGGATCCCATGGCCGCTTCGGCGCCTTCATCTACCGGCTGCGGCTGTCCTGGGCCACCATCCAGGCCATCGTGGACCAGTGGACCGGCGTGCTGGCCGGCCTGCTGCGCAAGCCGCTGCGCTGGTATGCCCCTTACTTCAATGCCTACACCTTCGTGCTGGCCCGGGCCAACGAATACGAGGCCGATGCAGCCTCCGCGGCGCTGGTGGGCCGTGAGGCAGCCGTGTCGGCTCTCAAGCGGGTGGATGTGAGCGGACGGGACTACGCCCGATTCCTGGAGGCCACCTTCAAGACCATGCGCACCGAATCCGCGCCGCCGGACGACCTGTCCGACCGCTGGGCGCGCGTTGCCGCGGAACCGCTGCAACGGGACCGCGCCCGGCAGGACCTGGTCCAGGCGCTGGGACGCGACCCTGGCGTGGCCGACACCCATCCCAGCCTGCGTCAGCGGCTCAAGGCGCTGGGCGTGCCCGATCATCAGCTGGACGAGCCGCCCACACCCCTGACGACGGAATCGGCGGCGGTGCGCTGGCTGCGCGAGCACCTGCCTTCGGTCCGCAAGACCTTGCAGACGCAGTGGAAAGACCAAGTGTCACGGGGCTGGCGCGAGCAGTTCCAGGAATGGACGGAGCTGCGCCACCGACTGCAGAGCCTTCAGGCCCAGAATGAGCGCTCCGTGACGGAAGAACATGAGGTGCTGCGCCTGACGGTCCAGCTCCATCCGGACGACAACCATCTTCCCGCGGCCCGGGCCTTCAATGAGGCCCATCCGGACCTGGCCATTGGGCTGTACCTGGAAGGCATGCTCCGGCTCAAGGCGGACGATGAAACCGGCCTGGCCCTGCTGGACCGTGCGATGACGCTGGATGAGGAAGCGATCCGTCCCGCCTGCGAGCGCGCCTTCGAATTCCTGTCCCAGCGCAAGGATCCGCGGGCCCAGGCGTACGCCGACCGTTGGCAGCACCGGCAGAACTTCGAGGCGGAACGTCAGCGCCAGTTGAGCACGTTGGAGCCCGCAGGCGCGGTGACGCCCGCCGAGCTGAGCGCGGACGAGCGTGATGCGTTGGTGGAGATGCTGCGCACACTGAAGCCCCGCGTGGCAGGGGCCTGGGTGGCGCGGCGGGTCTTGCCGGCCGCACCGCAGGCCCGCAGCTTCGTAGTGGTGCTGCGCCCTGGATGGTGGACCCGCTGGCGCAACCAGGGAGGTCAGCTGCTTCAGGCCGCGGTCAACGGCGGGGAGACCGTTGCCGGGCATTTCTGCCTGGAGGTGGCACCGTACAAGGCGCTGTGCAAGCGCATTCAGGCGCAGGAGGGCGCACGACTGCTTTGAACAGCGCAGGGCGTGGCTCAGTCACGCCGCAGCGGCGCCGGCCCCGCCGCATTGCAATGTGGCAACGAAGCAGCACTGCGCCCGCCAGTTCGGTTTTGAGGGTCGGCAATCGGAGTAGAGTCAGACGTCGCCCACTCGATTCGCACGCCCATGTTGCTCCAGGATGTGCCCAGCCCGATTGATCTGACCCGCATGGATGACGCCCGTGAATGGGCGCAACAGGCGATGCTCAAACGTCCCTGGCGAACCGAGTTCTTCGCCGAGTTCGCGCGTGTGCTCGATGAAGGGGAAGCCCAGCAGGTGCTGGAACTGGGCTCCGGCCCCGGCTTCCTGGCTCGGCATCTGCTGGAGGCCCTGCCGCAGATCCAGTACACCGCGCTGGATTTTTCAGCCGCGATGCATCAGCTGGCGGCGGAGCGGCTGGGTGCCCTGCAATCCCGTGTGCGCTTCGTCGAGCGAAGCTTTCGTGAACCGGCCTGGGTGGAGGGACTGGGGCCCTTCGACCATGTCGTGACGCATCAGGCCGTGCATGAGCTGCGGCACAAGCGCTACACCCCCATGCTGCATGAACAGGTCCGAGGTCTGCTCGCGCCCGGTGGACGGTATCTCGTCTGCGATCACTTCTCCGGCCCCGGTGGCATGAAGAACGACCAGCTCTACATGAGCATCGACGAACAGCGCGAGGCGCTGCAGCGCGCCGGGTTTGCGCGGGTGGAGCCTGTGCTGCTCAAGCGTGGCCTGATGCTCTATCTGGCCTGCTGATCGGGCTGGCCGACGGCGGTGGACGCCGCCCCGGACTGCCCCGCCTTGCGCCAGCTCGCCAGCGTCGAGGCAAACTCGATCACCGCCATCGCGTAATAGCTGCTCTGGTTGTAGCGCGTGACGGTATAGAAGTTCTGCGTGCCGGCCACGTACACCGGGGCCGCTCCGCCCATCTGCAGCTCGATCAGCGCCAGCGGCCCGACATGGCTCAAGCCCTCCTGGCTGAGGTCCGCGCCAGCCGCGAGGAATTGGTTCACGTCCAGCTGCGGCAGCACATCGCTGACCAGCAGTTGCGCCCGCGCCGCCGTATCCACCGGGGGTTGCACGCTGTAATGGGTGGGCAGCCCCGGCTTCCAGCCATGCTCGCGCAGGAAGTGCGCCACCGAGCCAATGGCGTCCACCGGACTGTCGATCAGGTCGATGTGGCCATCCCGGTCGAAGTCGACCGCAAAACGCCGCCAACTGCCCGGCATGAACTGGCCCCAGCCCATCGCACCGGCATACGAGCCTTTCATGCTCAGCGGGTCCAGGCCGTTTTCGCGGGCCAGGATCAGGAACTGGCGCAGTTCTTCCCGGAAGTAGCCGCTGCGGTCCCGGGCGCCCGGCGGCAGCGGCGAGGGATAGTCAAAGGCCAGCGTGGTGAGCGCGTCCAGCACCCGGTAGCCGCCCATGATGCGTCCGTAGAAGGTCTCCACGCCGATGATGGCGGCAATGATCTGCGCCGGCACGCCGTAGGTGGCTTCGGCCCGGGCCAGGTCGGCCTCGTAGGTGGCCCAGAAGCCCAGGCCCGCCTGCAGTCGCTGCGGTTCGATGAAGCGCTGGCGGTACGCGCCCCAGTCCTTGGCCTGACCGGGGGCACCGGGCAGGATCAGCCGCTGCACGGACGCCTGCACCCGCGCCTGCGCCAGCAGCGTTTTCAGCGCTTGCGGGTCGTAGCCGAGGGCAGCAGCCTGCTGGTCGGCAAACTGCATCAGGTCGGCCCGCTCGCCAAAGGCGGGAGCCTGAGCGGCCGGGCGGAGCTTCAGGGGTTTTTTCTTGCCTGCCGTCGCGGCGGTGGCTACCAGGGGCAGGGCGGCCAGCGAGGGGAGTGCGGCGGCCCAGGAGGCGCCAAGAAGGGTACGACGTCGAAGGGTCATGCAAACTGCCAGAAAGTCGGTCGTGGGGGTCGTTCGTGTCGGTCGATCGTGCCGGCCGGTCCTGAGGATCGGCCACGGGGAGGGGCCTCAGGCGCGGTCGTCACGGGCGGTCGTCATCGGTGGTCGTGGGCGCTCATGGACAGCCGGGAAGCCCGTCAAGGCCGTTGCCGCCTCAAGGCCTCGCAGGCGTCCAGGAAACGCTTCTGCCATTGTGACGTGCCCACGGCCTGATCCTGGCGGTAGCGCTGAGCCTCCAGTTCCCGCAGGGCGTCCACCAGCGCCTGAGCGCGGTCGCCATGACGACTTTGCAGTTGCTGGGCCCATTGACGAGGCGTGTCCTGGTCGGTGGTGGTCAGGCCCAGTCCGTCCAGCGCACGGCGGATTCTGGCGCGCTGGCGCGACCATGGGTCATGCGGCCGTCGCTGCCAGGCCGCGATGCCCGCGCCCCCGACAGCCACCGCCGCGAAGGCCATGCCTGCCAGTTGCACCAGCAGTGACCAGTCCGGGTCTTCAAAGCCCAATTGCTTGAGCAGGTTCATCTGCTCGCCGGTGGAAAAGCTCAGCACCCGCTGCTGCCAGGCGTTGTTCAGCGATTCCCAGGCCCGGCGCATGCGTTGCAGCGATCCCGGGCTCACGGTGTCGAACACGCCGGCGATGGCACCCGGGGGGCGCTGCAGCCGCCGGCCTTGTACGCGATCGGGTGCTACCGCCGCCGTCGGGTCGACCCGGACCCAGCCGTCGCGGGGCGTCCAGTACTCCGCCCAGGCGTGCGCCATGGCCATGCGCACCACCATGTCCCCGTCCTGCGGCTCCAGATCGGACCCCTGGAAGCCGGTGACCACGCGGGTGGGCACGCCGGCGGCGCGCATCAGCACCACATACGCCGCGCTGAAATGCTCGCAGAAGCCCAGCTTGCGGTCGAACCAGAATTCGTCGATGGCGTGTGGTGTGAACTCGCCGTAGACGCCGGGGGACAAGGTGTAGGTGTAGCCATTGCTGCGGATCTGTCGCAGCAGGTCGGCGCTGATGGCGGCGGCGCGGTCGGCGTCGTCCTTCGACTCATACCGCTCCCGCAGCGCCGCCCCCAGCGCGATGGCGCGCGGATTCAGGCCCGCGGGCAGTTGCAGGTCCTGCGCCACCTCGGCTTTGGACTGCTTCGCCCCCCACCGGGCTTGCGGCCAGGCCTCGTACTCCAGTCGCAGTCGCTCGGTCACCGGTCGTGGTGCGATCCATTGGGCCTGGGAGCCGCGCACGAGGAGCATGTCGCTGACCCGCAGTCCATCGCCCGGCGGCGGCGGACTGAACTCGAGCATCGGCAGCACCGTCACCCGCAGCGCCTCCATGGTCACCTGGAAGCGGTAGACGGGCCCGGTCAGCCGGACGTCGTCGGCCGTGACGCTCCAGTACCCACGAGGGACCATCCAGGTGCGACCGTCGAAACGCGAGAGCACCTGCGCCCGGAAATACAGCTGGCTCTGCGGCGGTTGGGCGCCGTTGAACCGCAGACGCATCGCAATGCTGTCGTCCAGCGCTACGTCGGCAAACGAGCCGAATTCCATGGTGTCGGACAGGCCCGTGCGGGCGCCTGCATCCTTGGGCAGCCCCCACAGTGGCGGCAGCCGGGGAAACAGCATGAACAGCAGCAGCATCACCGGCAGTCCGAAGGCGGTGTTGCGCGCGGCGATGCGTGCCGCCAGCTTGAGGCTGGGCACCCCTTGCGGCATCTGGGCCAGCACCAACGCCGACAGCAGGCCCCAGACGCACAGCAGCGTCCACACCGCCGTCAGCAGCGACTGGGAATACAGGAACTGCGTCAGCACCAGGAAGAAGCCGAGGAAGAACACCACGAAGGCATCCCGTCGCGCTCGCAGCTCCAGGGTCTTCAGGCCCATCAGCATGGCCAGCATGGTGATGCCGGCCTCACGGCCGAGCAGGGTGCGGTGGGTGGTCCAGGTGAGCACCATGATCACCAACAGCGCCCCCACGAGCGTCCAGCGGCCGGGCAGGGCGCCGCTGCGCCAGGCCAGGCGGGCGCGCCAGGCCAGCACAATGGCCGTGACCGCCGAGCACCACCACGGCAGATGGCCCACATGCGGCACCAGCGTGGCCGCGATGATGGCCAGCAGGAACAGCGTGTCCCGCGCTTCCCGCGGCAACGGGCTGCGCAGGCGGGAGCGAGCGCCTGAAGGCGACAGCACGGCGCTCATGACCGGTCCTTTTGCAGCGTCAGGGCTTCCATGCAGACCCGGAAGTGATCCGGCCCGAGATCGGGGTCGAGGGTCAGCGAGCCCAGGCGCAGACCATACGGCAGGCCCGCTTCCTCGGCCCGCTGGATCCAGGCGGCCAGCCGCGACAGCCGGGCCTCGAACGGCAGGCCGCGCGTCTGTTCCAGGTCCAGCCATTGCTCGCTGGCGCGGCTGCCCAGGCGCTCGCGCACCAGCAGTGGGGCGGCGCCGCTGTTGATGCCGCCCGATGGGGGTTGCGGCTGGGCCAGGGCCATGGCGGATTTCTTCCAGAGGATCTGACGCGGGGAATCGCCGTGGCGGTAGGGACGCAGCCCGGGGTCTTCCCCCAGGCCCGGCTGGCCCTGGCCTTGGGGCAGCGCTTCTTCGCTCTGGCCGGCCTGCGGCGCATCGATCTCCGGGGCCGGATAGACCCAGGCCACCGCCGCTGGGCGCCACAGGCTCCAGGCGCCGAACAGCCCCAGCGGGAATCGTGACTCGATGCGCAGCACCGGCAGCAGATGCCGTCCGCGCGTGGGAAAACTCACCTGCAGATGCAGCTGCGCATGGCCCTGGGCCGGGACGTCGGTGAAGGCGATGTCGCTGAAGCGGCCCTCCGGCAGCCGCATGCCGACGCCCCACCGGGCCTTGCCGGTGTTGTGCAGGCGCACGTCCAGCAGCAAGGGCTGGCCCGCATAGGCAGCGGCCGGCTGCTTGAGATCCAGCTTGAGACCCCGCAGGTTGTTATGGGTGCTGTGCATCGAGGCCAGCCCGGCGCCGGCCAGCAGGAAGGTGAGCAGGTAGCCGAGGCTGAGCTGGTCGTTGATGGAAGCCAGCAGCAACAGCAGCAAGGTGGCGCAGAAGGCCACGCCCGGCCGGCTGGGCAGGATGTAGAGGTTGCGCTGGGTGAGCGAGGTGGTGTCGCTGCGCGGATGGCGCGCCTCCCACCAGCGGTCCCAGCGGTCCTGCCAGGGCCAGCGCCAGCGGGTGCGCGGGGCACCCCCTGCGTCACGAGTCAGACCCAGCTTCAGACGTTGGAGCATGGACGGCATACCGGCAAGAGCGGCGAAAAAAGCGAACGCAGCGAGCGCGGTCGCGGCCTCACGGCAGCGGCACCGCGGCCATCATCGCCCGGACCTGTTCACGCGCGCCCCGCGCACTGCCGCCGCGTGGACGCAGTCGGTGGGCGATGGTTTGGGGCAGGATGGCCTGCAGGTCGTCGGGAGAGACATAGTCGCGGCCGCTGAGCAGCGCCTTGGCCCGTGCTGCCCGCAGCAGCGCCAGGCCCGCCCGGGGGCTCAGGCCTTCCTGGAACCATTCCCCGGAGCGGGTGGCTTCCAGCAGGGCCTGCAGGTAGTCCAGCAGCGAAGGCGCCACATGCACCTGCAACACCTGGCGCTGCAACACCTGGAGCTGCTCCGGCGTCATCACCGGCTTGAGCTGGCGCAGTTGCTCGCGGCTGTCCTCGCCCATGAGCATCTCCCGTTCGGAATGGCGGTCGGGGTAGCCCAGGCTGATGCACATCAGGAACCGGTCCAACTGGGACTCGGGCAGTGGATGCGTGCCGAGCTGCTCGCTGGGGTTCTGGGTCGCGATCACGAAGAAAGGGCGGGGCAGGGGATGGGTCACCCCGTCCACGCTGACCTGGAATTCCTCCATCGCCTCCAGCAGCGCGCTCTGGGTCTTGGGACCGGCGCGATTGATCTCGTCGGCCAGCAACACCTGGCTGAAGACCGGACCCGGATGGAACTGGAAGGCTTGCGCCCCGGTGGCCGCGGCGGCCGGGTTGTAGACGCTGACGCCCAGCAGGTCGGCCGGCATCAGGTCGGTGGTGAACTGCACCCGGGAAAAACGCAGCCCCAGGGAGATCGACAGCACATGGGCCAGGGTGGTCTTGCCCACGCCGGGCAAGTCCTCGATCAGCAGATGGCCGCCTGCCAGCAGACAGGCCAGACAGTCCTCCGTCTGCGTCTGTTTCCCCTTGATGATCGTGCTAATCTGCCGACGCAGGTCGGCCAGTGGTTGAGACGTGAGCGTCATGGTGGCTTCGGAGTCCATCGGCGCACCATAGCGCAAAATCGCTGGGCATTCAGAGCAGGTCCGGCGTGTCCTTGGGAGTGTTTCACACAGATGTCTACCGCGTACCTCACCCATCAGGACTGCCACCGTCATGAGATGGGCGGCGGCCACCCGGAATGCCCGCAGCGGCTGGACGCCATCGAAGACTGGCTGATCGCCCACGGCATGGACGTCGCCCTGGACCGTCACGACGCGCCCAAGGTCGATCTGGCCTGTCTCGGTCGCGCCCATTCCGCCCGCTACGTCGCGGAAATGCAGGCCCTGCTGGAAGGGCTGGAGCGGGAAGCCGCAGGCGGCACCCCGGTCGCGCCCCGGGCGCTGGACCCCGACACTTTTGCCAATGGTCACACTTGGGCGGCCGCCTTGCGCGCAGCGGGCGCGGCGGTCCGGGCCACCGACCTGGTGCTGGACGGCCAGGCCGAGAACGCCTTCTGCGCGGTGCGCCCGCCCGGCCACCATGCCACCCGCGAGCAGGCCATGGGCTTTTGCTTCTTCAACAACGTGGCGGTGGCGGCGCGTCATGCGCTGGACGTGCGGGGCCTGGACCGGGTGGCGGTGGTGGACTTCGATGTGCACCACGGCAACGGCACGGAAGACATCCTGGCCAATGACGACCGGGTGCTGATGGTCAGCATCTTCCAGGACCCGCTCTACCCCTATAGCGGGGGCGAGCCGCTGGGGCCCAACATGTTGAATGTGCCGGTGCCGCCGTATACGCGGGGGCCGGAAGTGCGGGAGATGATCGAGGCCTTGTGGATGCCGGCCCTGGAGCGCTTCAAGCCCCAGATGGTGTTCATCTCGGCTGGTTTTGACGCCCACCGTGAAGACGACCTGGCGCAGCTGGGCCTGGTGGAGGCGGACTATGAATGGATCACGCTGCGGATCATGGACGTGGCCAGGCGCCATGCCAAGGGCCGCATTGTGTCCTGCCTGGAGGGCGGCTACCACCTGAGCGCCCTGGGGCGGAGCGTCGGCGTGCATCTGCGCGCGCTGGCAGGACTTTGATGGCTTGATGACTGACCCGACCTTGTTTTCCCTGACCGATTCCCTGAACCTGGCCGAGCTCAAGGCCCTGATCACCCAGCTGACCCAGCCCACGGCGCTGATCGAAGTGGGTCTGCTGTTGGCCTGCCTGGCCGTTTCCTGGCTGATCGTGCACGGCTTCAGCCGGCGATTCCCGGCGGCCAAAGGGCCGCAATCGGTGCTGCTGGGCCGGCGGGTGTTCGACGGCCTGCTGTTCCCGGTGCTGGCGCTGCTGCTGGCCTTTGCGGCCCGAGGGCTGATGCCGCTGCTGGGTCAGCCGGTGGCGCTGCTGCGGCTGGTGATTCCGGTGCTGATGTCGCTGGTGGTGATCCGCTTCGTGGCCCGGGTGCTGCGCGCGGCCTTCCCGGATTCCCTGGGCACGCGGCTGCTCGAGCGCAGTGTGTCCTGGGTGGCGTGGATTGGCTCCATCCTGTGGATCGTCGGGCTGCTGCCGGTGCTGGTGGACTGGCTGGACCACATTCCGGTGCGTTTCATGAAGCAGGGCACGCGCGTGCCGAGCCTGGCGGATGTGCTGGGCGACGTGCTGTCGGTGGGCCTGGTGATGATCCTGGTGCTGTGGCTGTCGTCCGGGGTGGAGTCGCGTTTTCTGCGTGGCAAGGTGGCCGACCTGTCGATGCGCAAGATCGCGGTGAACATCACCCGCACGCTGCTGCTGGTGACCGGGGCCTTGGTGGGGCTCAAGACGTTCGGGCTTGATCTGAGCGCCTTGTCCTGGCTGGGCGGGGCGGTGGGCGTGGGCCTGGGTTTTGGTCTGCAGAAGATCGCGGCCAACTATGTGTCGGGCTTCATGATCCTGGCGGAGCGTTCGCTGCGAATCGGGGACATGGTCAAGATCGACAACTTCGAAGGCCGCATCAGCGACATCAAGACCCGCTACACCGTCATCCGGGCGCTGGGCGGGCGTGAGGCCATCGTGCCGAATGAGACGCTGATCACCAATCGGGTGGAGAACCTGTCCCTGGCCGACCCGCAGGTGCTGGTGAGCACGGTGGTGCAGGTGGCCTATGGGACCGACCTGGATGCGCTGTTCCCGCAACTGATCGAAGAGATCCGCCAGGTGCGGCGCGTGCTCAGCGACCCGGGGCCGAGCGTGAACCTGAGCGCCTTCGCGGCGGATGGGCTGGAGCTGACCTGCTCGTTCTGGATCTCGGACCCGCACAACGGGCAGGGCGGGGTGAAGTCCGAGGTGAACCTGGCGATCCTGCGCTTGCTCAACCGGCTGAATATCGAGATTCCGTATCCGCAGCGGGTGGTGAGGACGGTGGCGGCGGGGACGTAAGGAAGCCCGGCCGCTTAGGCCGGGCGATTCTTTAACTGTTTAACGCAGACCGTCCAGCAGCCACCACGAATGCGGCTGGCCGGCGAAGACCATGAGTTTCCCGTCGCGGCGGAAGGTCGCAAGCCTGAACGAGAAGGGGAGCTCCAGAGCGTCCCGGTCCGCAAACAGATTTTTCGCCATCGGACTGTCCTGCGCGATGTCGGTGAACTGGCCCGATGATTCGAGTCGTCGCAACGTCCGGCGGTTTTCAGAACTTGTGTACTCTTCGTCCAGGACATAGATCTTGCCGTCGGGCGAGACCACGATGTTGGGGGCAGGCCAATACAGTCGGCTTTCGCGGGCTGCACTCTGGTCGGTCGTGCCGCCCAGCACCGTGAGCGAGTTGTCTGGCTCTAGCCGGTGTATGCGGTTGGCGCGCGCGATCAGCAACTGCCCGGCGGGCGTCATGCCAAGTTCCACCGAGGCACGATCCGGGAAGTTCAGAACCGTCGTTGCCTCGCCCGTCGGGGACACCCGCACAAGGCGCGAAAAGTCGTCGATCAAAAAGGCCGTACCTCCGGGAGTCACGACCAGCCTCGTAATCTGATTGAACTTTGCCGCGCCGCCGATGCCGTCTGCGGTGCCTCGCGAGGACGAACCGGCCAGCGTGCGGATGTATCCAGTGGACGCATCACGACGTCGCAACGCAGAGTCGTTGCCGTCACTGAAATAGATGTTGCCGGCGGCGTCAGTGACGATGTGGGAGGCGCCGCTGATGATTGCGTCCCCCGATGGCCCGTCCGCCATCACGCCGGGCTGGCTCACCACGATGGCGGAAGAATCGTGCGAGGAGACGTAGTAGCGGTAGATGGTTCCTTTGCTGGCGAACACGACATTGTCGTTCTCGTCCATTGCAATACCGAATCCTGGCGCCACACCCCCCGTGCGACTGTTCGCAAAAGGTACGACGGCCTCATTGGTGTCGGCTGAGCGGCCAAATTGCACATTGGAAGTGCCGTAGTCCAGCCGAATCCAATCCACCGTGGGCCGCCAATCCCCCGTGGTCCAGGCGGTTGTCGCATCGACCGAAACGATGGTGCTGCCATAGACGTTGATGGCCACGGTGCGCACTGCGTTGTCCTTGTCGATCACGCGAAGCAAGCCTTGCCCCAACACCAGAACGCTGCCGTCGGCAGCCATGGTCATGGCCATGTCGGCGAGATTGGCACAGCCGCCAGCCGGGGTCACCGGAGACCCTGAGAAATACTGGAACTGGGCCACGCCGGACACCTGCCCGTCGGTGCCAATGCGGCGCACACCAAAGCACCTGTCGGCGACCAACACCTCGCCGTTCGCTCGGACCGTCACACCACTGAGCTCGCCAAAACGCGCCGAGCTAGCGGTGCCGTCGACCCATGCCGGCGACCCATCATCCGATCCGGCCACCACGCTAAGGCGGCCCTCCTTCACGCGCATCAGTTGGCGTGATGTCGTGATGTAGATCGAGCCGTCCGGGCCGACCGCCATGCCGGTGGCGCCCAGATTCAATTTTTTGGCCGCGTTCTCATCCCCACCGACCAGCACGAGGGGGTCGAAGGTAGTGACCTCCCCCTTGGGAGTGACCGAGCGCAGGGCACCCTTATCGTAGAAATAGATCGTGTCGTCGGCAGCAATGGCCATTGGCGTGCTGAAGCTGCTCAGCCGCGCCTCGGGACCGGTGCCATCGACCAGTCCTTCGATGCCGCTGGCGCCCACAAAGTCTGACCAGATGCCGGTCGGTGTGACTTTGCGGATGACCTGATTTCTCGCATCAAGGATGAATGTATTGCCGGCTTTGTCTCGCACGATGGCAGTACGACCGCCCCCCAAAAGGGAGAGGGGCCCGTAGTTGATCGAGCCTGGCCCAGCCAGGTTGGTCTGTAGCATCGTCGGTACGGCCACCGAGGACACGACCAATGTGCGCTTGGCGCTGATCTTGCGGCCATACCGATCGGTGCCGGTCAGTTCAACGTCATAGCGGCCTGCGGTGTCGAAGCTTCGGACCATGGCGGCCGTGTCGCCTGTGGCGCCGTCGCTGAAGGTCCACCGATAGGTCATGCCCGCTGGCGCCGTGATGGGATTGATGTACCGAGGGTCCGACGAGTAGGGAACGACGCCCGAAGCGGCGAAACGCACCCGCGCGCCAGGGAGCAGTGGGATCTTCGGATCCACCGACTGCGAAATCTGCAATTCACCCGCGTTCGGCAAGACGGTGACTTTGGTCGTTACGACCTGCTGGTCGCCGGCTCGACCCGTCAGGGTGGCCGTCACCACAAACTCGCCGGTCTTGGCATAGTTGTGGGTGACGGAGCCTTCTCCGACGTAATCCGTTTGCGAGGTTCCGTCGCCGAAGTCCCACACGATGCGGTCAGCCGTGCCGACGCCACTGGCCTTGAGCGAGATGCGTTGGGAAGCGAACGGATCGGTCGGCACACTGGCTTCGACTTTCCAGCCACTCAGCGGTGTCGAGCCAGCAGGCGGTTTCTGGCCTGAGGTGGGCGTAGGTGACTCAGGCGAGTCGCCTCCTCCGCCCCCGCAGGCAGTCAGCAGCGCGAGCACGGCGGAGCCGGCGATGACTCGCCAGCGCGAAATAAATCGATTCACGAAAAGTCCTCCCTGGTCCGCCGCGAGAATTCTTGGAGTGGCGCCCGGATGAGGGCAGTGCACGCGGCGTGGCTGTGTCGGGAATGTTAACGAAGTGTTGGGCCTGTTCGAGCCCGCTCGAGCTTTGATCCCTTGAATGGAGGGCCAGCGATGGGCCGATCTCCTTTCCCCAGCCAAACCACCAGTCAGCACTCTGGGTTCTTTGGCAAACTCGTCACCCCTCTTGCGCCCCGATCCTGTGGTCAATGCCCATGCCGTCCATTGTTTTGTCCCTTGGAAGCCTGATCGCGCTGCTCGGCAGTGCATCAGCCTTTGCAGGCGTCGAGCCGTTTACCTGTCCCCCGCTATTGCCAGCAACGCTCCAGCAGGCGCAGGAAACGCCTGCCGGTTTCGTCGCGACACAGGAGCCAGCGAAACACGTGCTGGATGCCTTTCGCATCAATGAAGGTCCATTGGAAAAGCGGGCGGGCGCCATTGACGACGATGTGAAGACGCAGACGGATGCGAAGGGCACGGTCACGGAGCGGTGGGTTTGGTCGGTGCCCAAGACGCCCGGGGCTTTGGTCATCTGTGGCTATTCCTTCACCAGTGTGGTCCTGACTCGATCTTTGGAGGGGTACTCCACCTGCACGGCGGTCAGCCGCAAGCAGAAAGGCGGGGCGTTCGAGTTGCAGAGTGCCGAGTGCCACTAGCCGCAGCGGTTCTCTCGACGTGTCGACCGGCCCTGAATCCCGGCTGCTTCTTGATCGTGAGAACCGGCAGGCGCTGACTTGGCTTCGTCGCCACCACACGAATCGTCGCCGAACGAAGGCGACCTCGATAGGCCATGACGCTGACGTCACCCAATGACTGCAGGCAGGCCGGCCCGCTCATTGGCAGGTCGTCGTCGGGCGTGAACGGAACTTCCAAGCGATACCGTCCGAAGCGATCGGCGGCGGCCATGACTGGCCCCGCAGCCTGATGCGACTGTATCCAGGTCGCCCGTACCCGCGCGCCAACAGCCGGTTGACCGGATCGGTCGAGCACCTGCCCTTCCAGAACGTAGGTGATGGTTAGACATTTGGACTGCGCATGTATCGGCAGCGACGCCAGCGCCCATGCAATCGGCAGAAGTATGAGAATCCGTTTCATTGAATTCATTCCACTGCGCGTCAGCATGAAAACGGGATGAGTCCCGTAAAGACGCCGACTATGACGCCAACGACCGCGCCGCTGACCAGTCCCAACATCGAGCACAGGACGATCAACACCCAACGTCCGGCCAAAGACGCTGGTTGGGCCGCGGCGGAGTGGAGGGCCTGTCCGGTGGTAACTTCAGACGTCATTGGGGTCATGGCTGCACCTGTTGACGGCCATCCACAGCGGCCTGGATGCGCCCACGCAGATCCTCAGCATCTTGGCCCGCCGCGTGAACCGCAGCAATGATGTCGGTCGCCGACATGCCGTTGAGGCGTGAAGCTTCGGCCAAGGCCCAGGTGCGTGCAGCACGCTTTCCGCTACGGCAATACAGCAAAACATCGCCATGCGGAGCGTCAAGCACACGCCGCAGCCGGGTCACCGCTTCCTCAGGTATTTCGCCATGAGGAACCGGGACGTAATTGAATTTAAGCCCGTTCCGGTGGGCCACTGACGCCATCTCCTGTGACGACGGTTGCCCGGCCGCCTCACCGTCCGGGCGGAGATCGACGACCACGGAATATCGCCTGCCAACCGCAGCCAGATCTTCGGTATGAAGTTGGGTCGTGACGTCGATGGAAGGCGATAGGGGACGGGGTGCTATGCGCGCCAGAGATTGAGCGTCCAGGTGCCGCGACCATGCGGCAATGGCAAGAACAGCGGTCGTCGCCAATAGCAGGCTGTACAGAAATGCTCTCCTGGGGGAGATCCAGGTTGGCAGGGCTCGTTGAGTGGTCATCCCGGCGGCGCAATGAGTGAATGGATTCACCCATTAGACGCTGAGACGTCGAACCTGGAGCGAGCATCAAGAAGAGTCGCGCGCATTGACCGGTCCGGTATCGTTTCGCGCTACTTCCATGGCTCGCAAAGCGTAGCGCACGCATTTGGGACCCCGGTCCGCTTGCGATGAAGACGGCGCGGCGATTGGAGGAGAGCTTGGCCTGACCCCGGTTCATCACCGACGTCAGGCCGTTTTGGCGTTTGCGCTGAGCCCGGGTTCACGCCTTGGCGCTCACCCGGCGCAGAAGGCTCAGAGTGCCGTCACCGGAATCGTCACTGCCTTGCCGGAGGCAATGCGCTCTTTCCACTCGGCCGGGCCGGTGATGTGGGCGCTGGTGCCGCCGGCGTCCACGGCCACGGTTACCGGCATGTCCACCACATCAAATTCGTAGATGGCTTCCATGCCCAGGTCCTCGAAGCCCACGACCTTGGCAGCCTTGATGGCCTTGGAGACCAGATAGGCCGAGCCGCCCACCGCCATCAGGTAGGCGCTCTTGTGGTTGCGGATCGACTCGATGGCCACCGGGCCGCGCTCGGCCTTGCCGATCATGGCGATGAGGCCGGTCTGCTCCAGCATCATGTCGGTGAACTTGTCCATGCGGGTGGCGGTGGTCGGGCCGGCCGGGCCCACCACTTCGTCACGCACCGGATCCACCGGGCCCACGTAATAGATGACGCGGTTGGTGAAGTCCACCGGCAGCGATTCGCCCTTGGCCAGCATGTCCTGGATGCGCTTGTGCGCCGCATCACGGCCGGTGAGCATCTTGCCGTTGAGCAGCAGCGTGTCTCCCGGCTTCCAGCTGGCCACTTCTTCCTTGGTCAGCGTATTCAGGTCGACGCGCTTGCTCTTGTTGTAGTCCGGCGCCCATTCGACATCGGGCCACAGGTCCAGGCTCGGCGGGTCGATGTAGGCAGGGCCGCTGCCGTCCAGCACGAAGTGAGCATGGCGGGTGGCGGCGCAGTTGGGGATCATCGCCACCGGCTTGGAGGCCGCATGGGTCGGGTAGGTCTTGATCTTGACGTCCAGCACCGTGGTCAGGCCGCCCAGGCCCTGGGCGCCGATGCCCAGGGCGTTGACCTTCTCGTAGAGCTCGATCCGCAGTTCCTCCAGCTTATTCTGGGGGCCGCGGGCCAGCAGCTCATACATGTCGATGTCTTCCATCAACGATTCCTTGGCCATGAGCATCGCCTTCTCGGCGGTGCCACCGACACCCAGGCCCAGCATGCCGGGCGGGCACCAGCCGGCGCCCATGGTCGGCACCGTCTTGAGCACCCAGTCGACCAGGTTGTCGCTGGGGTTCATCATGACGAACTTGCTCTTGTTCTCCGAGCCACCGCCCTTGGCGGCCACCATCACGTCGACGGTGTTGCCCGGGACCAGGCTCATGGAAATCACGGCAGGCGTGTTGTCCTTGGTGTTCTTGCGTTCGAAAAGGGGATCGGAGAGCACCGAGGCGCGCAGCTTGTTGTCCGGGTGGTTGTAGGCCCGGCGCACGCCTTCATTGACCGCGTCGTCGATCGAACCCGGGAAATCGGCGAAGCGCACGTCCATGCCGATCTTCAGGAAGACGTTGACGATGCCGGTGTCCTGGCAGATGGGGCGACGGCCTTCCGCGCACATCTTGGAGTTGGTCAGGATCTGCGCGATGGCGTCCTTCGCGGCGGCGCTCTGCTCACGCTCGTAGGCGCGGGCCAGATGCTGGATGTAATCGGCCGGGTGGTAGTAGCTGATGTACTGCAGGGCGGCGGCGACGCTTTCGACGAGGTCGGCGTAGCGGATCGTGGTGGTCATGGCAGCTTGTCTCGGTGAACCAAGCACGCATTATCGCTAGCTCGTGGACGGCTTGCTGACGCGGGTTCGGGTCAGGGAGCGATTTGGAGCGCCTTCCTGACCGCCGGACTGAATGGAAACGCCGGACGCAGCTTGAGGAGCGTGGTCCAGAATTCGGGTTCCAAAGATGCTTTCAAGTAGTGGGATGACTTCGAGGTTTTAAGGGCAACACCCATCGAATTCGGGCCTTTGGCCAACGTTGCATCCAGCACGTCGTCGATATTCACTGTGCGCCGCAAGCCGAGCGCGGGATGCCAGTGGATGCGCCTTTCCTCGATGGTGGCGTATTCGAAGAACGGCGGCAGGCTTCCCCAGGCAGCGAATGCGCAGCCCACGATGGAAATCAGCAGCAGCTCGTGATACTCCGCCGGGACCAGGGGGCCCCGATGCTGGAGGTCAAGGAGCGCGGTGACGATGGGAAAGTAGGCCACCAGAAGGACGAGGCCGGAGAAGGCTAGATAGAGCCCTATGCTTTTCTTTGAATGGGTGAAGATCTTGCGGTGGGCTCTCATCCAAGACATGCGCCGCGCGGCCAAGGCGACGCTGGCGAAAAGGCCCAGCGGCAGTCCCAGGATGATCAACACCGAATTCGTTGGGTCCATGATGGCTTCGCGCTGCAGGCTCCACTGGAAACTAAGGCCCTATTGCTGGGCGCCTTCCTGGTTACCGAAGCTCCAGGCCCCAATCTTCCTTCGCGCATGCCTGGATGCTTTGGGCCATATAGTCCATCTTCATCAGATCTTCATCGGCGTTCAGTTGCTGGTCTTCATCCGCGGTGGTTGCAGCGACGTGCTCCAGATGCTGCCGATAGTGCTTCAGGGCAGCCCAAAGGATGTTGTATTCACTGACGATCAGTCTGATGGCCATTTGTTCACTCCCCGCGTCATCCCGCGAGCGCGCCGGCGCTCCAGGCGACGTCATATTCCAGACCATCCGCCTCCAGCGACGTCAGAAACCCCTGCCACTGCGCAATCGGGACCTCCGGCGGAATGCCAATCGCCCAGTACTTCCCGCCATAGGCGGTTTCCACCACACATTGCAGCTGCTCCGCCCAGGCTCGCAGCTTTTCCTGCGTCGCGGGGTCGGCACAGAACGCGTGGACGGTCGAATACCCTGAGCGGACGACCACCGCTGCAAACCAGCGGCCGTCATCCTTTTCCGTCACCGTGACCACATCGCCCCAGGCCACGCCGTGGGCGAAGTAAGGCACGTTGAGCAGCTTGAAATGGCCAGTTGCCACTTCGCTGCACCAGATCGACTCGACCGGGTAGGGCGGCCACTCGTCCTCGTCTTGCTCAAGGTGCCAGAGCACCTTGAATGCCGCGCTCATCTCAGTTGCCGCCACCCGTGGCCCGGCCGCCCGAGGTGGGACGGGCCATGCGGGCCGCTTCTTCGGCCAGGCGGCGGCGCTCTTCTTCCGTCGGCGCCGGGCCGCAGACCCGCTTGGCCAGCATGGAGCCGGTCTGGCTCTCTCCGCGTTCGCATTGGCGGGTCTGGGCGACAGGCGGATTGGTGTCGGTCTTGGCCGGTTCGTTGGTGGCGCAGGCAGACAGGATCAGCATCGGCATGGCGATGGCAACGGCGATTCGCATCACAACTCCCTCTTTTGTGGTGGTAAGCGGCGGGGATGCTAGCAGTTCAGTTTGCAGCGGACATCCCTCTCGAGGCGGATTGATGCCTTCGGGTTCTCCCCGCTTCACGCGCAGGGTGTTAGCCTGTTGCCAGCGACACGACCTCCAGGATGCCCACCCCCATGCAGACCTTGCCGCGCCTGACCTCCGGCCTTCACCGGTTCTTCGCCAGCGAATCCTCCGGGGGCATCGTGCTCGCGGTGGCCGCCGTGGCCGCGCTGATCTTCAGCAATTCCGCCTGGGCGCCGCTCTACACCGCCTTCACCCAGGTGCCGGGCGAGATCCGCATCGGCGACGGGGCGCTGGTGCTGGCCAAGCCGCTCATCGTCTGGGTCAATGACCTGTGGATGGCGGTGTTCTTCTTTTTGGTGGGTCTGGAGATCAAACGCGAGTTCGTCAGCGGCGAGCTGGCCCAGCGGTCGCAGGCGGTGCTCCCGGCGGTGGCGGCGCTGGGCGGCATGGTTGTGCCCGCCCTGATCTATGCCGCGTTCAACCGGCAGGACCCGACGGCCCTGAACGGCTGGGCCATTCCCGCGGCCACCGACATCGCCTTTGCCATCGGCATCGTGATGCTGCTGGGGCCGAGGGTGCCTGCATCGCTCAAGATCTTCCTCACGGCGGTGGCGATCATGGACGACCTGGGCGCCATCGTCGTGATCGCCCTGTTCTACACCAGCCAGCTGTCCCTGACCATGCTGGCGGCGGCAGCGGTCTGCCTGCTGGTGCTGGGGCTGCTCCATCGCAGCGGTGTGAAGCGGGTCGACCTGTACATCGCGGTCGGGCTGGTGCTGTGGCTGTGTGTGCTGAAGTCCGGGGTGCATGCCACCCTGGCGGGTGTCGCAACGGCGCTGTTCATTCCTGCGCAGGGGGAGGAGGGGCAGTCCCCCGCCGAGCAACTGGAACACGGGCTGCACCCGTGGGTGGCCTTCCTGATCCTGCCCATGTTCGCATTTGCCAATGCGGGGGTGTCCCTGCGGGGGCTGTCGGTGGCGGACCTGCTGCATCCCGTGTCCCTGGGCATTGCCGTGGGGCTGCTGCTGGGCAAGGCGGTCGGCGTGTTCGGCACCGCCTGGCTGATGATCCGCCTGGGCTGGGCCAGCCGGCCTGGCGGCTCGGACTGGGCTCAGCTCTTCGGCGTCTGCGTGCTGTGTGGCATTGGCTTCACCATGAGCCTGTTCATCGGCGGGCTGGCCTTCGAGGGGCTGTCCGCCGACTATGAGACGCGGGTGAAGCTGGGCGTGATCGGCGGCTCGGTGTTGTCCGGCGTGCTGGGCACGCTGATTCTGTTGAGGCGCCGCTGAGCGAAGGGCGCACCGCGCAAGAAGGGGCCAGGGCCGGGGCCGGTGTTACCCGCCACCGACCCTGTCAGGCGGTCGCTCAGTGCTTGTGAGAGGAACTGCCGGACAGCAGCCGGTCCGTGGCCGCGATGGCCAGCGCGGAGAACAGGAAGGCCACGTGGATGACCGTCTGCCAGATCAGCACCTTCTCTTCAATGTTGTTGGCATTGATGAAGGTCTTGAGCAGGTGGATGGACGAGATGCCGATGATGGCGGTGGCCAGCTTGACCTTCAGCACCGAGGCATTCACGTGGTCCAGCCACTCCGGCTGGTCTGGATGGCCCTCCAGCTTGAGGCGCGACACAAAGGTCTCGTAACCGCCCACGATCACCATGATGAGCAGGTTGGAGATCATCACCACGTCGATCAGGCCCAGGACGGCCAGCATCACGATGGTCTCGTTGAGCTTGAGCGGGCCTCCCTCGTTCAGCAGCTCGGCCTTGTAGCCGACGCTCTTGACCAGCAGCCGCAGTGCATCGGTGTTGCCGAAGGCGGCTTCCACCAGATGGATCAGCTCGCTCCAGAACTGCACCACGTACACGCCCTGGGCGACGATGAGGCCCAGGTACAACGGCAGCTGCAGCCAGCGGCTGTGGAACATCACAGCTGGGAAAAACCCCAAGTTGGAGGTGGGCCGCGGCGCTCGGTCGGGTTGTTGGTCGGACATGGGTGGCTTGCTGAAAGATGAAAGATGAGAGAGGGGACGGATGAGACGTGTGGGACGTCCACGTATCCACAGGTGTGCGAAGCACTGTCGCCGGCGATTTTAGTGAGCCCCGGCCTTCGGTAGAGTAAGGCGATCGTCAGTGTGAAACCGCAAAGTCGCGCCGACAAGGATTGTTGAATCCCGACGCTTCCGCATCACGATCCCGCCTTCACGGAGACAAAGGCATGAGCGACAAGATCTACACCCCCCCGGCATCCGCAGTAGAGGGTGCGCACGTATCGGGCATGGCGGCCTATGAGGCGCTGTGCAAGGAAGCTGAATCGGACTACACCGGCTACTGGGCCCGGCTCGCCCGTGAACTGCTGACCTGGAAGCAGCCCTTCACCCAGGTGCTCAACGACAGCCAGGCGCCGTTCTTCAAATGGTTCGAAGACGGCCGGCTCAATGCCAGCTACAACTGCCTGGACCGCCATGTCGAGGCCGGCCGCGGCGACCGCGTGGCGCTGATCTTCGAAGCGGATGACGGCAACGTCACCCGCGTCACCTACTCGGAGCTGCTGGCCAAAACCTGCCAGCTGGCAAATGCGCTGCGCGCTCGGGGCGTGAACAAGGGCGACCGGGTGGTCATCTACATGCCGATGTCGGTCGAAGGCGTGGTGGCCATGCAGGCCTGCGCCCGCATCGGCGCGACGCATTCGGTGGTGTTCGGGGGCTTCTCCGCCCAGTCGCTGCGCGACCGCGTGCAGGACGCCGGCGCCGTGCTGGTGCTGACGGCCGATGAACAGGCTCGCGGTGGCAAGTCGTTGCCGCTCAAGAGCATCGTGGACGAAGCCCTGGCCGACAACAGCTGCCCGACCATCCGTCAGGTGATCGTCTACCGCCGCACCGGCGGGAAGGTCGGCTGGGTGGACGGACGCGACCAGTGGCTGCATGAGGCCCTGGCCGACCAGCCCACCACCTGCGAGCCGGAATGGGTGGAAGCGGAACATCCGCTCTTCCTGCTCTACACCTCGGGCTCCACCGGCAAGCCCAAGGGCGTGCAGCACAGCACCGGCGGGTATCTGCTACATGCGGCGCTCACCACCAAGTGGACCTTCGACCTGAAGGATAGTGACATCTTCTGGTGTACTGCCGACATCGGCTGGGTGACGGGCCACACCTACATCACCTATGGCCCGCTGGCTCTGGGCGGGACCGAGGTGGTGTTCGAAGGGATCCCGACCTATCCGGACGCCGGTCGCTTCTGGCAGATGATCCAGAAGCACAAGGTCACCATCTTCTACACCGCGCCCACCGCCATCCGGTCCTTGATCAAGGCGGCGGAGACCCATGACGCGGTGCATCCCAAGCATTACGACCTGAGCTCGCTGCGCATCCTGGGCTCGGTGGGCGAGCCCATCAATCCTGCCGCGTGGGAGTGGTACCACCAGCATGTGGGCGGCGGCCGCTGCCCGATCGTGGACACCTTCTGGCAGACGGAGACCGGCGGCCACATGATCACGCCGCTGCCGGGGGCTACGCCGCTGGTGCCGGGCTCCTGCACGCTGCCGTTCCCCGGCATTGCCGCGGCCATCGTGGACGAGACCGGTCATGACGTGCCGAACGGGCAGGGCGGCATCCTGGTGGTGAAGAAGCCGTGGCCGTCGATGATCCGCACCATCTACGGCGACCCCGAGCGCTTCAAGAAGAGCTACTACCCGCCGGAGCTCAAGGGCTACTACCTGGCCGGCGACGGCGCCATCCGGGACGAGAAGACCGGCTACTTCACCATCACCGGCCGGATCGACGATGTGCTGAACGTGTCCGGGCACCGCATGGGCACGATGGAGATCGAGTCGGCGCTGGTCAGCTGCACCGAGCTGGTGGCGGAGGCGGCGGTGGTGGGTCGTCCGGACGACACCACCGGCGAGGCGATCTGCGCCTTCGTGGTGCTCAAGCGTCCGCGCCCCACCGGGGACGAGGCCAAGGCCATCGCCAAGCAACTGCGCGACTGGGTGGCCAAGGAGATCGGCCCGATCGCCAAGCCCAAGGACATCCGCTTTGGCGACAACCTGCCCAAGACCCGCAGCGGCAAGATCATGCGGCGGCTGCTGCGCTCGGTGGCCAAGGGCGAGACGGTCACGCAGGACACCTCCACGCTGGAGAACCCGGCCATCCTGGAGCAACTGGGTCAGGCTTACTGATCTCGCGCGTGCGAGGGATGATCCGCCTGTCGGCAGGGGGAAGGCCCTGCCGGCTGGCGGTCCCTGCGGGAGCGTGCTCATAATCGGTGTGCATCTTCCACTTCTGGAGCACGTCATGCGCCGACTCTCAACCGTCCTGTCTTCCCTGCGTGTGCTGGGTGTGGTGTCCGCTTCGTTCCTGGCGCTGGCGACGTCCGCGCATGCGCAGGCTGAGGTGAGCTTCAAGGATCCCGACAAGTTCTCCGACCTGGGCGAGACCCACTGGGACCGGCAGAACGCCATGAAGCAGCTCGAGGAGCACATCAAGCGGCAGGCCGATCGTGAGCTGGCCGGCAAGCAGCTCAAGATCGAGTTCACCGACATCGACCTGGCCGGCGAGCTGGAGCCCCGCGTGGCGGCCAACCGGATTCGTGTGCTGCGGACGGTGACCATTCCCCGCCTGGAGTTCACCTACACCCTCAGCGAGAACGGCAAGGTGCTGGAGCAGGGCAAGGCCACCATCAATGACCTGAACTACCAGAACTCCACCAACCGCTACTTCGACAGCGAGCCGTTCCGCTACGAAAAGAAGCTGCTGGATGACTGGATGGCCAAGGAGCTGCTGCACAAGGACCGGTTGGCGCGCACCGGGCCTTGATCTGGCGCAAACTCTGGCGCCAACCACAACAGCAACAACAACCCACCCTCGATCGGCGGGCCCATAAAAAAACCCGCCAGTGGCGGGTTTTTTTTGAGGAACCGGGCTGAATTACTTCAGCTTGGTTTCCTTGTACAGCACGTGCTTGCGTGCCTTGGGGTCGAACTTCATGAATTCCAGCTTTTCGGGCGTGGTCTTCTTGTTCTTGTTGGTGGTGTAGAAATGACCGGTGCCGGCAGTGGATTCCAGCTTGATCTTTTCGCGTCCGCCTTTGGATGCCATGGTGTCGCTCCTTCAGTGATTAGGCTTGACCGCGAGCACGCAGGTCGGCCAGCACGGCGTCGATGCCGTTCTTGTCGATCAGACGCAGGCCAGCATTGCTGATGCGCAGACGGACCCAGCGGTTTTCGCTTTCGACCCAGAAACGACGGTATTGCAGGTTCGGGAGGAACCGGCGCTTGGTTTTGTTGTTGGCGTGGGAAACGTTGTTCCCGACCATGGGCTTCTTGCCCGTGACTTCGCAGACGCGTGCCATGAGGACACTCCGATACTTGTCATACAGCGACCGTTGACTTGGAAACCCAAGGGATCCAGGAAACGGCGGCCTCACCTCGCCATGAAAAAGGGTGGCGGTAACCCTTCCCGCATCGAAGCCCTTCACAGGAGGTCGATTTGGGAAAACGCGGAGTGTAGCACAAAGCGGTAGGGCTGCGCAGCGGCTGACCTGAAATCAGCCCGGAACCTGCATCAGATATGCGTCAGATCTGCATCAAAGTACGCGCGCCGCCCACGGCCGCGAGGCCGTCCTGCGCCTCGCCGGGCCGGCCGTCATCAGCCCGCTTCCTGCTCCAGGAAGCGCTGGGCGTCCAGTGCGGCCATGCAGCCGGTGCCGGCGCTGGTGATGGCCTGGCGGTAGACATGGTCCTGCACGTCGCCGGCGGCAAACACGCCGGGCACGCTGGTCATGGTGGCAAAGCCGTCCAGACCGCTGCGGGTGCGGATGTAGCCGTCCTTCATCTCGATCTGGTTCTGGAAGATCTCGGTGTTGGGGCGGTGGCCGATGGCGATGAAGACGCCTTGCAGCTTGACGTCCTCGGTGCTGTCGTCCTTGGTGCTGCGCACGCGAATGCCGGTGACACCGCTGGCGTCGCCCAGCACTTCATCCAGCGTGCTGAACAGATGCAGCTCGATCTTGCCGGCCCGCACCTTGTCCATCAGCTTGTCCACCAGGATCGGTTCGGCGCGGAACTTGTCGCGGCGGTGGATCACATGCACCTTGCTGGCGATGTTGGACAAATACAGCGCTTCTTCCACCGCCGTATTGCCGCCGCCCACCACGCAGACTTCCTGTTCGCGGTAGAAGAAGCCGTCACAGGTGGCGCAGGCACTGACGCCACGGCCCATGAAGGACTCTTCCGAGGGCAGGCCCAGGTATTGCGCCGACGCGCCGGTGGCGATGATGACGGCGTCCGCGGTGTAGGTGTTGCTGTCGCCCACCAGGGTGAACGGCCGCTTGCTGAAATCCACCGAATTGACGTGGTCGAAGACGATCTCGGTCTGGAAGCGCTCGGCATGCTCCTGGAAGCGCTGCATCAGCTCCGGACCCTGCACCCCCATCACGTCGGCGGGCCAGTTGTCGACTTCCGTGGTGGTCATGAGCTGGCCGCCCTGCGCCATGCCGGTCACCAGCAAAGGCTTCAAATTGGCACGTGCCGCATAGATGGCGGCGGTATAACCGGCAGGGCCGGACCCCAGGATCAGCAGCTGGGTGTGGCGGGTGGTTTGGCTCATGGGAACAAGATGGGGACGCGCTTCGAGCGCACAAGGGGGACAGCCTACGGCCTTCACCCTATCAACACCCGAGAACAAGTTGGCACAATGCATCCATTCTAGGTTGCACCTTGGGGGTGCAGCCGGAATCTCAGAGATTGACCCTAGACCCCGACAGGAGGTGCCTCTTTATGGCCATGTTGTCCAACCTGGATCTGATCCGCAGGGTCCCTTTGTTCTCCCTGTTGACTGCTGACCAGGCCCAGTCCATTGCGGACAGTGTCGTCAAGCGGCGCTTCAAGCGTGGTGAACTGATCGTCGAACAAGGGACGAAGTCCAATGCCCTGTTCATTCTGCTCAATGGGCGCGCACGCGTCCTGACCGCGGACAACCGCGGCCGCGAGGTCATCCTGGCGGTGCTCCAGCCCGGCGACTATGTGGGCGAGATGAGCCTCATCGACAACGAACCGCATTCGGCCACCGTCCGGGCCGAGGTGCAGACCGACATGCTCGTGCTGGGCCGGTCGGACTTCGCCCGCGGCCTGCCGGAGCCCAGCAGCCTGGCCTACGGCATCCTGCGCGGCCTGGTCGCGCGTCTGCGCAATGCGGACCGGCAGATCGAATCGCTGGCCCTGCTGGACGTCTACGGTCGCGTGGCCCGCACGCTGCTGGACATGGCCGAGGAAGAGAAGGGCGTGAAGATCATCCGCGGCAAGGTGTCCCGCCAGGACATGGCCAAGGTGGTGGGCGCGTCCCGTGAAATGGTCAGCCGGGTCATGAAGGACCTGGAAGACAAGGGCGTGATCGAGACCCTGGAGAACGGTTCCGTGGTCATCAAGGAACGCCTGCAACACGATTGAACATGTTCAGGGCGGGCTGCCCGGCAGATCCGGGGGATAGCTGCGTCACAATCGCACCATGAGCTTCCCCGGTTCCCTGCTGGGCGGCGATGACGCCGCCGCTGAGCTGTCCGATCTTCCAGCCGACCGCCCGAATGAACGTGCCGAGCGTTCATCGGAACGTGCGGCTGAGCGTTCTGCCGACCGTTCATCCGATCGCCCCGCCCGCAAGCCCCGCAAGGCCGCGCCGGTGACCCCGGCGCCGGCCAGTCCGCTGCGCACGCCCATCTGGCTGCTGGCCAGCGGGCTGGTGTGGTGCCTGGTGCTGCTGGCCATGGTGAGTCACGACAAGGCCGACAACGCCTTCAGCGTGGCCACCGGCCAGGCCATCACCCACAACCGCATGGGCACGCTGGGCGCGTGGATCTCCGACCTGCTGCTGTTCGGCTTCGGCTACTCCTGCTGGTGGCTGCTGCTGGTCGGGCTGCGCAGCTGGCTGGGCAGTCTGGCGCGTCTGCTGCGGGCCGACGGCTCCACCGCCCCCACTTTCAAAGAACGCCTGCCCACCGCCGCGGGCGTGGTGCTGCTGATGGCGGCCAGCTGTTCGCTGGAATGGACGCGTCTGTACACCTGGGAAGCGCACCTGCCCAGCCATGCCGGCGGCGTGCTGGGCTACCTGCTGGGCCCGCTGAGCATGAAGCTGCTGGGCTTCGACGGTTCGGCCGTGGTCTGGATCGCGGCCCTGGTGGCCGGCTTTTCGCTGGCGCTGAAATTCTCCTGGCTGCGGGTGGCCGAGCACATCGGCGCCTGGCTGGAGCAACTGCGCGAAAAGCGCGTGGTCAAGCGCGAGATCGCCGAAGACAAGCGGGTGGGCAAGGTCGCCAAGCAGGAGCGTGAAGCCGTCGTCGAGGTGGAGCGCCAGGTGCTTGTCGAGGAGCATGTGCCCATCGTGATCGAGCCGGCCGTGGTGGAAGTGCCCAAGTCCACCCGCGTGGCCAAGGAGCGCCAGCAGACGCTGTTCGTCGATCCGGCCGACACCAAGCTGCCGCAGGTCGACCTGCTGGACGCCCCGCCGCCGAGGGTGGAAACCGTCACGCCCGAGTCGCTGGAAATGACCAGCCGCATGATCGAGAAGAAGCTCAAGGACTTCGGCGTGGAAGTCCGGGTGGTGGCGGCCTCGCCGGGCCCGGTCATCACCCGCTACGAGATTGAGCCGGCCACCGGCGTGAAGGGCTCGCAGATCGTCAACCTGGCCAAGGACCTGGCCCGGTCGCTGAGCCTGACCTCCATCCGGGTGGTGGAGACCATTCCCGGCAAGAACTTCATGGCCCTGGAGCTGCCCAATGCGCGGCGCCAGACCATCCGCCTGTCCGAAATCCTCGGCTCGCAGGTGTATGCCGACGCGTCCTCCCCGCTCACCATGGGCCTGGGCAAGGACATCGTCGGCCTGCCGGTGGTGGCGGACCTGGCCAAGATGCCGCACTGCCTGGTGGCCGGTACCACCGGCTCGGGCAAGTCGGTGGGCATCAACGCGATGATCCTGAGCCTGCTCTACAAGGCCGAGGCCCGGGATGTGCGGCTGATCCTGATCGACCCGAAGATGCTGGAAATGAGCGTCTACGAAGGCATTCCGCATCTGCTGGCGCCGGTCGTGACCGACATGAAGCAGGCCAGCAATGCGCTGAACTGGTGTGTGGGCGAGATGGAGCGGCGCTACAAGCTGATGTCCAAGATGGGCGTGCGCAACCTGGCGGGCTACAACAAGAAGATCACCGATGCCGCCGAGCGTGAAGAGAAGATTCCCAACCCGTTCAGCCTGACGCCGGAAGAGCCGGAGCCGCTGGACCGACTGCCTCACATCGTCGTGGTGATCGACGAGCTGGCCGACCTGATGATGGTGGTGGGCAAAAAGATCGAAGAGCTGATCGCCCGTCTGGCCCAGAAGGCCCGGGCGGCCGGCATCCACCTGATCCTGGCGACGCAGCGTCCGTCGGTGGACGTGATCACCGGCCTGATCAAGGCCAACATCCCGACCCGTCTGTCCTTCCAGGTGAGCAGCAAGATCGACAGCCGCACCATCCTGGACCAGATGGGCGCCGAAGCCCTGCTGGGCATGGGCGACATGCTCTACATGCCCTCCGGCACCGGCCTGCCGGTGCGGGTGCACGGCGCCTTCGTCAGCGACGATGAAGTGCACCGCGTGGTGGAGTACTTGAAAGAGCAGGGCGGCGAGCCCAACTACATCGAAGGCATCCTCGAAGGCGGCGTGCTGGATGACGCCGGCGGTGGGGATGGCCTGCCGGGCCTGGTGGCCGGCGGCGACGGAGAATCCGACCCGATGTACGACCAGGCCGTGGCGGTGGTGCTGCAGCACAAGCGGGCGTCGATCTCGCTGGTGCAGCGCCACTTGCGCATCGGCTACAACCGGGCGGCCCGTTTGCTGGAGCAGATGGAGAAATCCGGTCTCGTCTCGGCGATGGCCACCAATGGCAACCGCGACATCGTGGTCCCCAAGCGGGACGAATGATGGCGCTTTACTGAATCCGATCTTTCATGCCCTTTTTGCGCTTCAAAGCTTTGCAGGTGTTCCACGGCCGCTCCGTCACCCCCGTCCGCGCCCGTGCCCACGGCACACTGGCAGGCCTTGTGCTGCTGGCCGCGACCGGACTGGCGCGTGCCGATGGGGTGGCTTCGCTGCAGCAGTTCGTCACCGAAGTGAAGAGCGGCCGGGCCACCTTCAATCAGACCGTCACCGCGCCCGACGGCAAGCGCAAGAAGGCCACCACCGGCACCTTCGAGTTCCAGCGCCCCAACCAGTTCCGCTTCAGCTACGACAAGCCGGCCGAGCAGTTGATCATCGGCGACGGCAAGAAGGTCTGGGTGTACGACCCGGATCTGGCGCAGGCGAGCGTGCGCAACATGGACCAGGCCCTGGGGGCCACGCCGGTGGCACTGCTGGCCGGGGGCGATCTGTCCAAGGACTTCATCCTCAAGTCGCAGCCCGCGGAGCAGGGCGTGGAATGGGCCCTGGCCACCCCCAAGCGCAGCGACAGCGGGCTGCAAAGCCTGCGACTGGGCTTTCGCGGCCGTGAACTGGTGGCGCTGGAGATCGTGGACGCCTTCGGCCAGCGGTCGGTGATGCAGTTCAACTCGGTGCAGGTCAATGCCAAGGTGGCCCCGGAGCGTTTCCGCTTCGATCCGCCGGCCGGCACTGACGTGATGGAACAGCGCTGACCCGGGCCCGCTCTCGTCCGCACCTCTTTGCTGCACCTCTTTGCCGCCCCGCTGACTGAGCCGTCATGAGCAACGCTTCCCTGTTCCCGGATGAATTCGATCCGGTGCCCGGTGCTGCCGCGGTGCCGGCGCCCGTCAGCGCCCATGCGCCGCTACCCGAGCGGCTGCGCCCCCGCAAGCTGGAGGACGTGGTCGGCCAGCGTCACCTGCTCGGGCCGGGCATGCCGCTGCGCGTCGCCCTGGAAAGCGGACGCCCGCACAGCATGATCCTGTGGGGCCCGCCCGGCGTGGGCAAGACCACGCTGGCGCGACTGATGGCCCAGTTCTTCGACGCGCAGTTCATCGCCATCTCGGCGGTGCTGGGCGGCGTGAAGGACATCCGCGAAGCCGTGGACCGTGCGCTGGCCGCGGCCGGGCAGGGCCGCCGCACCATCGTCTTCGTGGACGAGGTGCACCGCTTCAACAAGGCCCAGCAGGACGCCTTCCTGCCGCATGTGGAGTCGGGCCTGTTCAGCTTCATCGGCGCGACCACCGAGAACCCATCGTTCGAGGTGAATTCCGCGCTGCTGTCCCGCGCCACGGTGCATGTGCTCAAGGCGCTGGACGAAGACGACATGCGTGAGCTGCTGCGCCGCGGCGGTGCGCTGCTGGGCAGCCCGCCGCTGAGTGACACCGCCGTGCAGCGGCTGATCGGTTATGCCGACGGCGATGCCCGTCGCCTGCTCAATACGCTGGAGACGGCCGCGCAGCTCACGCCGCCCGGCACGACCGAGATCGACGAAGCGCTGCTGGAGCGCACCCTGGGTGAACAGCTGCGGCGCTATGACAAGGGCGGGGACCAGTTCTACGACGTCATCTCCGCGCTGCACAAGTCGGTGCGCGGCTCCAATCCGGATGCGGCGCTGTACTGGATGGTGCGCATGCTCGATGGCGGCGTCGATGCCCGCTACATCAGCCGGCGCCTGATCCGCATGGCCAGCGAGGACATCGGCCTGGCCGACCCGCGGGCGCTGCGCATCTGCCTGGACGCGGCCGAAACCTACGAGCGACTCGGCTCGCCCGAAGGCGAGCTGACGCTGGCCGAGGCGGCGGTCTACCTGGCCATCGCGCCCAAGTCGAATGCGGTCTACAACGCCTACAACCAGGTCAAGGCGCTGATCAAGCAGGACAGCTCGCGTCCGGTGCCGGTGCATTTGCGCAATGCGCCGACCCGGCTGATGAAGGAGCTGGGCTACGGCAAGGCCTACCGGTACGCGCATGATTTCCCCGGCGCCTACGTGGCGGGCGAGCAGTACCTGCCGGACGGGCTGGAGGACCAGCGCTTTTATGAGCCGGTGCCTCGCGGCCTGGAGCTCAAGATCGGCGAGCGCCTGAAGGAGCTGCGCCGCCTGGATGCAGCGGCGCGGGATGAGCAGGATGAAGACGGCCTGGACTGAGCTCATGCGCGGGATGTGCGCGCGGGTGCGGGCGGCGGGCGCTGTGACCGCGCTGGCGGTAGCCGTGGTGAGCCCCGCACTGGCCGCACCGGCCGCGCCGGCCGCACCGGCCGTTAAACCCGCGCTGGCAGGGCCGACTGCTTCTAACGCCCTGGTGGCGCCGGCCGCCGCACCCGCCGCTGTGACGGCACCGAAGGGGGCCGCCCCCTCCCTGCGGCCGCCGGAGGGTCCGACGCTGGCCCGCATCCGGGACACCGGCGTGATCGTGATGGGCTATCGCCCGGCCTCCCTGCCGTTTTCCTATCTGGACGCCCAGCTTAAACCGATCGGCTACACCGTCGAGTTGTGCGACCGCGTGATCCAGGCTCTGCGGGTGCGCCTGAACCTGCCGGACCTGGAAGTGCGCCGCGTGGCGGTCGGTTCCGCGACGCGGCTGCCCATGGTCACCAACGGCACGCTGGACCTGGAATGCGGCATTACCACCAACACGGCGGAGCGGGCTCGCAGCCAGGCCTTCTCGCTGACCATCTTCGTGGCCGAGACGCGCCTGATGACGCGCAACGGGGAGCGGGTGCAGAGCTTGTCGGAACTGCGGGGCAAGCCGGTGGTGAGCACCATCGGCACCACCAGCATCCAGCATCTGGCGGCGGTCAATGAGCAGCAGCAGCTGGGCATCCGCATCGTTGCGGGCCTGGACGATCCGGACGCCTTCCAGCTGCTGCGCAGCGGCCGGGCAGAAGCCTTCCTGATGGACGATGTGCTGCTGCGCAGCCTGCTGGCCCAGCAGGGCGCGGCGGTGTCGGCCCGGGACTATGTGGTGTCGGACCGCGGCCTGACGGTCGAGCCCTATGCCATTGGCCTGAACCGCGACGACCCAGCCTTCAAGGCGATGGTCGATGAGACCCTGGCGGGTCTGTACCGCAGCGGCGAGATCTTCAACATCTACAGGCGCTGGTTTGAGGCGCCTTTGCCGAACTCAGGGGTCAATCTCCAGTTGCCCATGAGCGCTGCATTGCGTCGCGTGATTGCCCAGCCCACCGATTCGCCGGACCCGGCCCGCTATCGCTGAAGCCGACGGCGCAGCAACGCGCGCAGCGGACGTGCCCAGCGGGACACCACGGCCCGCAGCCGTCTGCGGCGCTGCGCACGGGCCGCAGGCGCGTAGGCCTCGCTGCCCAGCACCCGCACCTCCACTTCGGTGCCGCCCTCTGGTCGGTTGCGCAAGCGCAGGCTGCCATGCAGGCGCCGGGCGCGCTCGAACATGCCCTTGATGCCGTGGTGGCCGGGTCGCCCGTCCGGGCCGATGAACTCCGGCGGCACGCCGCGTCCGTCGTCAACGATGCGCAGGGTCATCCTGCGCGGCTCAAAGTGAAGCCATAGCCCCAATTGCGAGGCGCCCGCATGCCGCAGCGCATTGCTCAGTGCTTCGCGGGCGATCATCAGCAGTTCGTCCTGCACGGTGGGTCGCAAGGCCCGCTCGACACCCTGCACATCGATCTGCACTGCCACCCGCCCATCGCTGTGCGCGGCTGCGGCGGCGGCCAGATCTTCGCTCAGCGGCCCGGCATGGCTGCGCAGGTCGGACACGCGGTCGCGGGCGGCCAGCAGCAGCCGCTCCGCATTGCCAAGAGCTCGCTCCAGCCGGTCGTTGAGCTCCGGTTCCTTCACCCGACGCACCACGCCGTTGAATTGCAGCACCAGCCCCTGCACCCCCTGCAGCAGGGTGTCGTGCAGCTCCCGGGCGATCCGCTCGCGTTCCCGCAGCCGCTCCTCCATGCGCCACCGCACCTGCCGGGCAATCGCCCGGGTGCGCATCCGGTATGCCGCCCAGGCCAGCAGCAGCACCAGGGCCACGAGGCCCCATACGAAAGACCGCGTCTGGGTCCAGGTCGGTTCGATCTGAAACTCCAGCGTCGCCCCGCGGGTGTCCCAGACGCCATCCCCATTGGCGGAGATGACCTGGAAGCGGTAGCTGCCCGGGCCCAGATTGGCATAGGTGGCCTCGCGGACATTGCCCGCTTCGTGCCAGTCCGGATCCACCCCTTCGAGCCGGTAGCGGAAACGGGCCCGGTCGGCCGCAGCCAGGGTGATGGCGGTGTAGCTCAGCGTCACATGGCGGGTGCCCGCCGGCAGCACCAGGCCCGGGTCGGGACGGAAAAGCTGCTCGCCGCTGCGAAGCGCATGGATCTCGGTCAGCGGCGGCTGGTTGTTGCGCGGGACGCTGGCCGGGTCCAGCCAGGCCACCCCGCGGTTGGTGGCAAACCAGAGCCGGCCGCGATGGTCCCGCAGCGCGGTGGGCACCATCGACGCCTGCAGTGCAATGCCGGGCAGGCCGTCGCGGCGGTCGAACAGCCGGTAGTTCAGCGGCGTGTTCGGCCGCTCGGCAAAGGCGCGCAGGTCCTCCGCCCGCACCTGCACCACCCCGCGTCCGCCGTTGAGCCACACATCGCCGGACAAGGATTCAACGATGCCGGTCACGTGGCCATAGACCGCATCCATGCTTTGGGTCAGGGTGGTGAATCGGCGGCCATCAAAGAAGGCGACGCCGTTTTCGCCCGCGACGACCAGGCGTCGGTCGGTCATGCTGATGGCGGTGGCGCGCCCGATGGCGAGGCCGTCCTGTTGCGTCCAGCGGGTGAGGGTGTCGTCGCTCCAGCGCAGCACCTCGTCCTCATGGGCCATCCACAGGGCGCCGTCCGGTCCGACCGTCATGGCCTGCGGAGCCTTCAGTTCCCGAAGACGCGGGTCCAGGCGCACGCCGTCGGGGCGGGCCAGGTACAGGCCCTGATCCTCCACGGAGATCCAGATCCCGCTGCCCCCATCCGGCCACGCGGCCAGCACGGCGCCCTGACGCATGGCCTCCGGCATCGGCAGCTCGCGCGTGGCATGGGCGTCGCGGCGCAGGAGACGGCCTTGCGTCATCCACCACACGGCACCGTCCGCAGCGCGGAGCGCATCGCGGGTGGGCACCGGGCCGGGCCATTCGCGCGGCGGGGTCGGCGGGTCCACCTCGACGGCCGTCTGGGCGTTCGCCACCAGCATGCCGTCGCCGTGCGGGACCATGACGAAGCCGCTCAGCGAGGCGCCGGCGAGGTCGGGCAGGTCCTGCAGCCGGGTGCGCTGGAAGCTGGCCAGGCCGTTGTTGCTGCCCACCCAGACCGTGCCTTCACGGTCCTCGATCACCGGCACGACCACCGGCGAGCTCAGGCCCTGCTCCCGCTCGAAGCGCTGAGGACGGTCCTGCGGGGTGACGGCGCGGCCCGTGGGGATGGCGGCAGCGGCCGGCAGGCGCCACACGCCAGACCCAGCGACGGTCAGCCAGACCGAGCCGTCCCGGGCAAACAGCATCTGCTTGGCGGTGGCAAAGGCGGGCGGGGCCTTGGGTGTGGGTGCAGGTGCGGGTGCGGGTGCGGGCGGCGCATCGGTGGAGGGGGGCGCTTCGGTCAAGTCCGGCAAGGGGCGGGTGCCCTGCAGGCCTTCGCTCAGCCACAGGCGACCATCCAGGTCCTCCGCAACGACCGCGCTGCGGGCCAGCGGGACCCCTGGATCCCGGAAGCGCCGTTCACCGGGCAGCAGGAACAGCAGGCGCCGCGACGTACAGACCCACAGCACCCCGCGGCGGTCCACGTAGACGTAATCCACCGCCGGGTCCTGGAAACCCCAGTCGGCGCCCACCGTGCGCCAGTGGCCGTCCAGGAAGCGGGCCAGGCCGGTACCGGCGGCCGCCCAGAGGGCGCCGTCGCCGGTCTGCGCGAAATGCAGGATGCGGCCGTTGGGCAGCCCGTCCCGGACGCTGAACGCCTGCACATGCCCGTCATGCAGCCGCGCGGCACCGCCGCCGTAGAAGCCCAGCCAGATGTCGCCATCGGGCATCAGCTTCAGCGCATTGATGTTGGTCGAGGGCAGGCGTTGACCTTCCCGCACCGGATACGGCGCGAAGCGCAGGCCATCGAAGCGGAACAGGCCCATGCCGGTGCCCAGCCACAGCAGGCCGTTGGGGCCTTGCTCCAGGGTCCAGATGTCGGCGGGCGCGCCGTCATTCACGGCCAGGGGGGTGAAGGCGTAGTCCCGGATGCCGGCGGCCGCAGGCATCGGCGAAGCGCCAGCGAGAGGCCGCGCAGCGTCCGCAGTGCCCGCAGGCACCGCGATCGCCGCCAACGCGCTCGCCAGCAGCACGGCGCCGAGCGCCACGCGCCCAGTGCGGAGGAGCGCGCGCGGCCAGGGGTCGGGGAGCAAGAAGCGGAAACGCATGGATGGCAGGGCGGACGGCCAGTATGCCACCCGGGCCGCGCCGGCCTGTGACGCGTGGGCGGCATGACGCTTGCCAGTCTTTGGCATCGGGACCGGGCCGGCAGTTCGCTGGCACTGGCCCGCCTTCATCGTCATCAAGGAGACTGCAATGAACGATTCCAAACCGCGTGATGCCAATCTGGATCCGATCACCAAAGCCCCGGGCGCCCATCCCGTCGGCACCGGCGTGGGGGCTGCCGTGGGTGGCATGGCGGCCGGGGCGGCGGTGGGGACCGTGGCAGGCCCGCTGGGGACGGCGGTAGGAGCGGCCGTGGGTGCGGTGGTCGGCGGCCTGGCCGGCAAGGGCGTGGCGGAGTCCATCGACCCGACGGCCGAAGAGGCCTATTGGAAGGACAACTACGCCCAGCGCCCGTACATCGAACCGGGCACGACCTACGACGATTACGGCCCGGCCTATGCCTATGGCGTGGACGCGTTCAGCCGGTATCCCGACCGTGAGTTCGAGGATTTCGAAAGCGAACTGCACCGGGACTGGGGCGGCCAGCGCCACAGCTCGTCGTTGGAGTGGGACCGTGCCCGTCCTGCCGCGCGGGATGCGTGGCAGCGGGTGAAGGAAAACTCTGGCATGCCACCATCCACACGCTGATCGGTCGCTGATCGTTCGCTGACCGGTCGCTGACCCGTCACCGACGCGCATCGTGAAACCGGCGGGGCGAAGGTCCCGCCGGTTTCATTGTTTCCGGCTCAAGGGTGGCGCTGCGGAACGCTCATGACCCTGCGGACGCCGCCTCCGACGCAGGGGCCGCCGGTTCAGCCGGTTCAAACAGCTGGGCCGGGTCTTGCGCGGGGGACTCGTCTCGCTGCGTGTCCACGTTCTGGAGCATCTCGGCGCCCTTGTCCAGGTCCCGCACTTCTTCCTTGTCCAGGAAAGCGGTCACCGTGACCGGGAAAAAGATCACCACCGCCACCAGCAGCAGTTGCATCAACACCCAGGGGATCGAGCCCAGGTAGATGTCCTTGGACTCCACCTTGCGCGGCAGAGCGCCGCTCTTGAACAGCGAGTCCGCAATGCCCCGCAGATAGAACAGCGCAAATCCGAACGGCGGATGCATGAAGCTGGTCTGCATGTTCACGCAGAGCATGACGCCGAACCACACCAGGTCGATGCCCATCTTCTGCGCGACCGGAGCCAGCAGCGGCAAGATGATGAAGGCGATCTCGAAGAAGTCGAGGAAGAAGGCCAGGAAGAAAATGAAGATGTTGACCGCGATCAGGAAGCCGATCTGGCCGCCGGGCAACTGCGACAGCTGATGCTCGATCCAGACGCCGCCTTCCACCCCATGGAAGACCAGGGAAAAGATGCGCGAGCCGATCAGGATGAACACCACCATCGCGGTGATGCGCATGGTCCCCTGCATGGCCTCTCGCAGCAGCGGCCAGTTCAGGCGCCCATGCAGGGCGGCCAGGATGAAGGCACCGACCGCGCCCATCGCACCGGCCTCGGTTGGCGTGCAGATGGCGGTGTTCACGCCCGGCAGCCCACCCATGGAGCCCAGCACCGCAAAGATCAGCACCGCCGACGGCACGATGCCGCGCAGGCATTTGCGCCAGAGCGCCCATCCCTGGAGCGTGCGGGCCGTCTTGGGCACGCCCGGCACATGATGCGGCTTGAAGCGGGCCAGCAGGAAGGTGTAGAGCGCAAAGATCAGCACCTGCAGCAGGGACGGGCCCCAGGCGCCCTTGTACATGTCTCCCACCGGCCGTCCGAGCTGGTCGGCCAGCACCACCAGCACCAGGGACGGCGGCACCAGTTGCGTGATGGTGCCCGACGCGGCCAGCACACCGGTGGCGTAGCGCATGTGGTAGCCGTAGCGCATCATCACCGGCAGCGAGATCATCGCCATGGCGATGACCTGTCCGGCCACGGTGCCGGTGATGGCGCCCAGGATGAATCCCACGATGATCACCGAGTAGCCCAGCCCGCCGCGGATCGGGCCGAACAACTGGCCCATGGAATCGAGCATGTCCTCGGCCAGGCCGCACTTTTCCAGCACCGCGCCCATCAGGGTGAAAAACGGGATGGCCAGCAGCAGGTCGTTGGACAGAATGCCCAGCACATTCTGCGGCACGGCAGACAGGAACTCCGGCGGGAACCAGCCCTGGCTCAAGGCATAGAGCCCGCAGCCCAGCCCCAGCGCGGCCAGGGAAAAGGCCACCGGGAAGCCGATCAGCATGATGACGATCAGCCCCGCGAACATCAGCGGGGGGAACCACTCCATCGGGATCATTGCAGCGGCCTCTCGTAATGGGTGTCCATCTCGAGGCGGTGACCCAGCCAGGCGATGCGCTTGATCAGTTCCGACAAGCCTTGCAGCGACAGCATGCCAAAGCCCAGCGGCAGCATGGCGGCGACCGGCCAGCGCATCAGCCCGCCGGCATTGCCGGAGCTTTCACCGCTGCTGAGCAGCTTCCAGACGTAGCCGGGCAGGCCCAGCGTCTGAACGCTGTCTTCCGGCCGCATGCCGGTGGTCAGCTTGACCAGGAAAAAGTCCCAGGACACCCAGGTGGCCCAGCAAACCACCGGCAGCAAAAACACCAGCAGGCCGAAGGTGTCCACCAGCACCTTGCTGCGACCGGAGAGCCGGCTGTAGATCAGGTCCACCCGGACATGTTCATTGAGCCGCAGGGCCTGGGCAGCGCCCAGCATGACGCAGGCGGCGAACAAGTACCACTGGATTTCGAGGAAGGCGTTGGAGCTGTAGTTCAGGCCGTAGCGGACCACCGCATTGGTGGCGCTGATGAGGCAGGACAGCAGAACGGCCCAGGCAGCGAAGATGCTGAAGCGATCGTTCAGTCGGTCGATGCCTCTGGTGAGGGCAAGCAGGGCGGTCATCAAGGCGGGTCAGTCTCCGGACGGACCCTCGTGAGTGGGGTCCTGCTGTGACCGTGAACCGGTCATGCGGAGACTGTAGCCAGGGTCGGGGAGGGCGCGAAGTCATTCGGGCCCGGCTGAGGGAAAGTCCTCCCCTCGGTGACCTGGGTGCGCGGGCCCTGATCGGACCCGCGGCGGATCACAACTGCGTCGCGGCGGCGAACAGCTTGGTGGCGCGTGCGCCGGAGCGGCAGAAGGCGAGCACCGGCGTGGGCAACTCGTCGATCAGCTGGCGCATGGCCTGGATTTCTTCAGGGGACTGGTAGCCCCCCTGGACCGGCAGATAGCGGTAGGCCAGCCCGGCCGCTTCGGCCGCGGCCTGCATCTGCGCGCTGGTGGGCTGGTCCGGGCCGCCTTCGAAGTCCGGGCGGTTGTTGATCACGCTCTTGAAACCGGCCTGCGCCAGTGCGGGCATGACCTCCGGGGTGATCTGCGGAGCAACGCAGAAGTCCTGCGTCAGTTGTTGCACGGTCAGTTCCATGGAGACTCCTGAAGAAGGAAGGGCCGGGCCAGGTGTCGGAGCGGCGTCGGACCCAGGCCCGGACTTGGATCAGCCGGCCAGTGCCGCCTTCACCGCGGCGGACACCAGACCCATGTCGGCCTTGCCGGCCAGTTGCGTCTTGACGGCGCCCATGACCTTGCCCATGTCGCCAGGGCCCTTGGCGCCCAGCTCGGCCACGATGGCGGCCACGGCGGCCTGGATCTCTTCAGCGCTCAGGCGCTGCGGCAGGTAGGCTTCCAGCACCTTGACCTCCGCGGTCTCCTTGTCGGCCAGGTCCTGGCGACCGGCGGCGCTGAACTGGCTGATGGCGTCCTTGCGCTGCTTGATCAGCTTGTCCACGATGCCGACCAGCATCACGTCGTCCACCTCGACCCGCTCGTCCACTTCCTTTTGCTTGACGGCGGCCAGCAGCATGCGGATGGTGCCCAGACGCTCACTGTCCTTGGCACGCATGGCGGTCTTCATGTCTTCGGTGATTTGTTCTTTGAGGCTCATGGGCATCTCTCCGTTGGAATCATGAAACAAAAAAGCCCGCGGCAGCGTCCTGCGCGGGCTTCTTGTGCTGTTCTGGCCGTGAAGCGCCACCGGGGTGGGGCTTCGGAGCCGGAAGCGACTGAGGCGGGCTGACGGAATGGACGCGTCAGCGGCGCTCGATCAGTACAGCTTCTTGGGCAGCTGCATGCTGCGCACGCGCTTGTAGTGGCGCTTCACCGCGGCGGCCTTCTTGCGCTTGCGCTCGGCGGTCGGCTTTTCGTAGAACTCGCGGGCGCGCAGCTCGGTGAGCAGGCCCAGCTTTTCAATGGTGCGCTTGAAGCGGCGCAGGGCCACGTCGAACGGCTCGTTTTCTTTGACGCGAATGGTGGTCATGAAAAAAGAATTCCTTCAAATAGCGCTCGGTGTTCGCAAGGATCGCTGCCAAAGCAGTTGATTCAGGGACTGAATGAGCTGTCTTTGGCTGGGCTCTCGAAGCGGGGTATCCGGATTCCGCTTCCGAATCGACGCGCAGGGTTTGCCAGCAAAGACGCGGATTCTAGCCTTATTTTTTGAGGCTGACCAACAAACCAGTGAAAACGTGTCGCGGCCGCCTTGTGAAATATCGCGGAGCAGCACGGGAGGAGCTGTCCAAAGCGGGCCGAACCCGGCACAAGGGCACATTTGGGGGAGGAAGCCCCCCCGCGCTGCGGGTGGCGACCCGGCCGCTGCCCGAGATGGGAGATGGTATCGTGCCGATTCCTTCTGGTGGCATCTTCGGGCGACCGTAGTATCAAACGTTCGCAGGGCATTCACGGCGTGATCGAGTGCTCGCACGGGGCGCCTTCTTGCCCCTGGGGGTCACGCTAGGATGCGGAGCCCCAAGCTTAGGGGGAGTCAAGGGCGATTGCAGCCTTGGGCTCTTGCCCCGGTTCGTTCAGGGCATCTACATTCAGTCATCCACCATTCGACCGCCAGGCCCATCCTGGCCCGGCCCGTCCCATGGAATTTTCTGCCGCTGCGTCCCCTGCGCCAGCCAGTTTTGAAGCTTGGCTTGCCACCCTCGGGGCGCCCCAGGCGCCGGTGGCCGCCGCCCTGCTGAGCCTGATGGAGCCGACCGGGGCCTGCCTCACCATCAAGTCCATGGCGACCGGACGTTATGTCTTCGCCAGCCCGGGCATGGCGGAGCTGCTGGGCCGCGCCGAAGACGGTGTGGTCGGCAACACCGACAACGAGTTGATGCGCGTCGATGAAATGCAGGCCATGCGCCGGGCCGAGCAGGCCACGCTGGCCCAGCGCAGCGTCGTGAGCTCGGAGCACCGCCTGGAGCTGGGCGGGCGGCGTCGCGAGGTCACCGTCACCCGCATCCCGCTGGGCACGGACCACCTGATGGCGCTGTGGAGCGACAAGACCGAGGAGCGTCATCGCGAATCCCACCTGCAGCGGGCCTTGCAGCAACTCGAGCAGCAGCAAAAGGCGCTGGAGCAGATGCGCCGCGAACTGCAGCAGGGCAGTGGACGAGACGATGTGTCGGGCCTCTACATGCGCGCCCAGTTTGACGACCAGCTGCTGCGCGAGATCGATCTCTCCACCCGCGAACACCGCGAGTTCACTCTGGTGCTGATTGCGCTGGATGCGCAGCCGGCCAGCGACGGCGAGCCGCTGAGTGCGGAAGCCCGTACCCGGTTGCTGGAAGGGCTGGGCCGCATGCTGCGGGCCAACACCCGTGCGATGGATGCGGCCTGCCGCATTGGCGAGGACATGTTCGCGGTGCTGCTGTCCGGCGTGGGGCTGGCGACCGCCCATGCGCGCATGGAGCAACTGCGCCGTCAGTGCCATGCACAGATCGTGGTGCTGCACGGCCAGGACCTGGGCCTGTCCCTGTCCATGGGGGTGGCCAGCTTCCCGCATACCGCGTCGCGGCAGGAGGAATTGCTGCAGGCTGCGGAGATGGCGGTGAATGAAGCGCAGCGCCGTGGCGGCAATCAGGTGGTGCTGGCGTCGATCCCGTTCGGACTCGGCGGCTGATCCGGCAAGATGTCTGGCGGGCCGACCGCCACGACTGGCTGGGTCGGCACCCCTCGATAGGCCGCCGCGAGACGGCTCCCGCGCCCGATGGACTCAGGCCAGCAGGCGCTGGACGTGCGCCCACTCCTCGGGCGTCACCGGCGTGATCGACAACCGATTGCCCGGCTGCAGCGTCCGCATGCCCGCCAGCAGCGGATCTGCTTTCATCTCCGCCAGCGACAGCAGCCGCGTCTTGCGCAGGAAGCGCACGTCCACATGCACCCAGCGCGGGGATTGTTTGATCGACTTCGCGTCGTAGTAGGGGCTGGACGGGTCGAACTGCGTCGCGTCGGGATACGCCGCGCTGCTGACTTCCGCGAAGCCCGCGATGCCGGGCTGCGGGCAGGACGAGTGATAGAACAGCACGCCATCGCCGATGCGCATCGCATCCCGCATGAAGTTGCGCGCCTGGTAGTTGCGCACGCCGGTCCAGGGGAGGGTGCCGGCGGCTTCGAGATGGTCGATGGAGGCTTCGTCCGGTTCGGACTTCATCAGCCAGTATTGCGGGGTGGCCGAAGAATGCGCTGGAGGGTGCGTCATGAAGAGTAAGAGGTGTCCACAGCGAACCGTGAGTCGCATTCCTGAACCCTAGGGGTACAGGTGGGCGAGGTCAGCAAAGCTTCGGGTTCATCTGACGCGAGACGCTCACACCAGCCTTGCAATGTTCCAAGCCCTTGCTCGCGAAAGCATCGGTTCAAGGAAATATAAAACTCACGCGAACGCGGTGGACAGGGAAGATTCTACGCCGGTGTGGACCGCTCAAAGCAGTTGCCCATCTTGAGCAAGGGCTTCATCGATCCGCTTCAACAAGACGTCAATTTCGGGTAGGACTTCTGCGGAGATTTCCGTGCTGGCCGAGAGCGGGGCATTCGATGCTGCCGGAAGGCCGGACGACGCTGCAGCAGCACCGCCCGACTCGGAAGCGGCTGCCAGTGCTGCCGCATCGCTCAGCGAGAAAGCCAGGTTCAGTGCAGCCAGCACCGCAATGCGTTCACGGGCCTTGATCTTGCCGGAGTCGCGGATGGCGCACATTTCCTTGTCCACCCGCGCAACCGCCTTGGTCAGGGCCGCTTCACCGCCCTCGGGGCAGCCCAGCAGGTAGCTCTGGCCCATGATGGTGACTTCCATTTGCTTCATGTGCCGCTCTTTTGCGAGTCAGAGGATTCGAGGGGCAGGCGGTCCAGCAGTGCATCCACCCGGGCCCGTGCGGCGGCCAGGCGCGAGCGCAGGCTGTCACGCTCCACCGTCAGGGCCTGCACCTGTTCCTGCAGCAGCGCATTGGTCCGCGTGAGCTCTTCATGGCGCACAAGCAGGCGCTCCACACGATCGACAAGGTCGTTCAGGCTGGGCATGGTGGCAGGAGTCCGTCAGATAAATCGGTGTGGCGTCGCGGCCACCCAAAGATTGTAGGCGTCGTGGTGCGGGCGCAAGGCTCAACGGGCCCCAGCCAGGGGGGCGCTGTCACATTCGGAAACGACTGCGCACCGCTCGCACAGCGGGCGGCGCGCCTGGCAGACATAACGGCCATGCAAGATCAGCCAGTGGTGGGCATCCACCAGGAATTCGGCCGGCACCCGCGCCAGCAGTTGCTGCTCGACTTCCAGGACGTTTTTCCCGGGCGCCAGGCCCGTGCGATTGCTGACGCGGAAGATGTGCGTGTCCACCGCCATGGTGGCTTCGCCGAAGGCCACATTGAGCACCACATTGGCGGTCTTGCGGCCGACGCCGGGCAGGGCTTCCAGCGCTTCCCGGCTGCGTGGCACCTGGCCGCCGTGTTGTTCCACCAGGATGCGGCAGGTGGCGTACAGGTTGCGCGCCTTGGTCTTGTAGAGGCCAATGGTCTTGATGAACTCGGCCAGCCGCTCTTCGCCCAGGTCCAGCATCTTCTGCGGCGTATTGGCCACCACGAAGAGTCGCCGGGTGGCCTTGTTCACGCCCACATCGGTCGCCTGCGCCGACAGCAGCACGGCGGCCAGCAGCTCAAACACGCTGGCGTATTCAAGCTCCGTCTGCGGGGACGGATTGGCCCGGCGCAGGGTTTCAAAAAAGGTCTGGATCTGCTGACGGTTCATGGCCGATGCCTCTTCAGGCGCCGCGCTTGGCGCGTGCGCGGGCCAGGGCGGCTTCGATCACCGCGCGCTTGCGGTCCAGTTGCACCGGGTCGGTCAGCCGGGAGGCTTCCTCCAGATGCTCCAGCTTGTGCTGGGCCTTGGCTTCCAGCGCCAGGGCCTGTTCCTGCTGCTGGCGTGCGGTTCGCACTTCATGGGCGCGGTAGCGGGTGCGGGCGGTGTCCGCTTGCGCCGGGCTCCAGGCGTCCCAACCGGTGCGGCCGGGGGTGACGTCCTTGAGTGAAATGCAGTCCACCGGACAGACGGGAATGCACAGCTCGCAGCCGGTGCAGTCTTCTTCCAGCACGACATGCATCTGCTTGTTGCTGCCCAAAATGGCATCTACCGGGCAGGCCTTGATGCAGAGCGTGCAGCCAATGCACCAGTCCTCGTCAATCACCGCCAGGCGCAGCGGGCCTTCCACGCCGTGTTCCGGGTTGAGCGGGACCACCGGCTGGCCGGTGACGGCCGCCAGGCGGCGGATGCCCTCGGCGCCGCCAGGCGGGCACTGGTTGATCGCCGCCTCGCCGTGGGCGATGGCGTGCGCATACGAATGGCAGTCGGGATAGCCGCAGCGCGTGCACTGCGTCTGCGGCAAGGCCTGGTCCAGTTGATGGACCAGGGCCTGCAGGGCTTGGGAATTCACTCGGTCGTCTGGCGCTGGCGGCTGGTCTTGGCGGACGAGCGCCGGGGCGCGGCTGTCTGATGCAACGGGGCTGCATCGTACTTGGCAATGAAGTCGCGCACGGTCGGATAGACCTTCTCGCGCCAGCGGCGGCCCGAGAAAATGCCGTAGTGGCCGGCGCCGATGGCGTCGTAGTGGTTCTGATGCTCCGGCGCAATGCCGCTGCACAGCTCATGCGCGGCCTTGGTCTGGCCCGCGCCGGAGATGTCGTCCAGCTCGCCTTCCACCGTCAGCAGGGCGGTCTCTTGGATGTCCTGCGGGCGCACCAGCTGGCCCGCCACCTCCCAGGTGCCGTTCACCAGCGCAAAGTCCTGGAAGACGGTGCGGATGGTGTCCAGGTAGTACTCGGCCGGCATGTCCAGCACCGCGTTGTACTCGTCGTAGAAACGGCGGTGGGACTCGGCGCTGTCGTCATCGCCGCGCACCAGGTCCAGGAAGTAGTCGTAATGGGAGGTGAGGTGGCGGTCCGGATTCATCGCCACGAAGCCGGTGTGCTGCAGGAAGCCGGGGTAGACGCGGCGGCCTTCGCCCGGATAGTTGGTCGGCACGCGGTGGATGACGTTGTTCTCGAACCAGCTGTAGCTCTTGTTCATCGCCAGGTTGTTGACCGCGGTGGGGCTGCGACGGGCGTCGATGGGGCCGCCCATCATGGTCATCGAGCGAGGCGTGGTCTCGCCGTTGCTGGCCATCAGCGAAATGGCCGCCAGCACCGGGACGGTGGGCTGGCAGACGGAGATGACGTGGCAATCCGTGCCCACATGCCGGATGAACTCCTGCACGTAGAAGATGTAGTCGTCGAGGTGGAAGGCCCCCTGGTCCAGCGGGACCATGCGGGCGTCGGTCCAGTCGGTGATATACACCTTGTGGTCCTTGAGCAGCTGCCGCACCGTGTCGCGCAGCAGCGTGGCATGGTGGCCGGAGAGTGGGGCCACCACCAGCACCGTGGGCTGCGACTTCATCTTGGCCAGCACGGCTTCGTCGTCGCTGTATCGCTTGAAGCGCACCAGGCGGCAGAACGGTTTTTCCAGCGCCACCAGTTCCTGCACGGCCACGTCCACCCCGTCGACCTGGACGGACGGGATGTTGAAGGCGGGCTTTTCGTATTCCTTGGCCAGCCGGTGCATCAGGTCCAGGCCTGCGGACAGGCGCTGGGAGGCCGGCATGTGCGAGAAGGGCGACAGCGGATGGCTGTAGAGCTTGGCAGCGGCGCTCGCGAATTCGGCGAACGGACTCATCAGCGCGCGCTGGGTTTCATAGAGCTGGTAAAGCATCTGGCGACCCCTACGGAAAAGCGGTGGACCTGGAGCAAGCGCCCCGCGGATTGTGCAATGCAGCAATTCTAGGGCGGCGAGGCGTTCAGTGTCCGCCGCGAATGCGACATCCGCGCAGCGATGAGGCCGGTGCAACCCGAACGGACAGGGTTTTCGTCACGTAAGTGGGGGAGACGTGCAGGGCGTGAGGGGACGGACAGGCCATGCGCCGGGTTGGGGCGTCAGTCTGGCGTCAGCCTTGGAAGGTTGTGGAAAAGGGCCGACCCGCGCTGGCGGATCGGCCCTTGTGCCTTGCCGTTCATGCCGCTTGGGGCGGCAGCGCTGGCAAGTTCGATGTGGGCAAGGGAAGCGGATCAGGCCTTCTTGACGGCGGCAATGGCGGCCGCCACGGCCTTGATGTTCTTGCTGTTGAGTGCAGCCACGCAGATCCGGCCCGAGTCCACGCCGTACACGCCGAATTCGCTGCGCAGGCGCTGCATCTGTTCCACGCTCAGCCCCGAATAGCTGAACATGCCCTTCTGGCGGGTGACGAAGCTCAGGTCTTCAGTGATGCCCGCGGCCTTGAGCTCCTGCACCAGCGCTTCACGCATCTGGCGGATGCGCACGCGCATGCCGCCCAGCTCTTCCTCCCACTGCGCCCGCAGGGCGGGCGTGGACAGCACCGTGGCCACCACCTGGGCGCCATGAGTGGGCGGGTTGGAGTAGTTGGTGCGGATGACGATCTTGAGCTGGCTCAGCACCTTGGTGGTTTCTTCGGCAGTGCTGCAAACCACGCTCAGGGCGCCCACGCGCTCGCCATACAGCGAGAAGCTCTTGGAGAAGCTGGTGGACACGAAGAAGTCCAGGCCGGCCGCCAGGAACTGGCGGATGACCGCGCCATCTTCGGCGATGCCCTCGCCAAAGCCCTGATAGGCCATGTCCAGGAAGGGCACCAGGCCCGCGGTCTTGACGGCTTCCACCACCTGTTCCCACTGGGCGCTGGTCAGGTCGTAGCCGGTGGGGTTGTGGCAGCAGGCATGCAGCACGACGATGGTGCCGGCCGGGGCGGCCTTGAGCGCGGCCAGCATGCCGTCGAAGTGGATGCCGCGGTTGGCGGCGTCGTAGTAGGGATAGGTCTCGACGGTGAAGCCGGCGTTGGTGAACAGCGCGCGGTGGTTTTCCCAGGACGGGTCGGAGATCAGCACCTTGGCCGACGGATTGAGCCGCTTGAGGAAGTCCGCGCCGACCTTCAGGCCGCCGGTGCCGCCCAGCGCCTGGACGGTGGCCACGCGCTTGTTCTTCACCACGTCCGAGTCGGCGCCGAACACCAGGCCCTGCACCGCCTGGTCATAGGCGGCGATGCCGTCGATGGGCAAATAGCCGCGGGCCTTGGGGGCGGCCAGCATCTGCGCCTCGGCGGCGGCCACGCAGGCCAGCAGGGGCAACTTGCCGTTGTCGTCGTAGTAGACACCCACGCCCAGATTCACCTTGTTGGGATTGGGGTCGGCATTGAATTGCTCGTTCAGCCCCAGGATGGGGTCGCGGGGGGCCATGGCGACGGCGGCGAACAGGGACATGGAGATTTCCTGACAGGTGTCCTGACACTACGTTGGCACGAGGGGCGGCGAGAATGTGCGGCGCCACCCGGCCAACCAGTCACAGGTGCAAGTTGACGGGCAAGTTGACGGACATGTTGACGGGTTTGCTACGCTGTACCGTTGGTTGCCCAACGCAGCTTGCCGATTGTAGGCAGGGAACGGGCGTTGCCCAGGGATTACCCGATGAGTCGTACCACTGTTGCCAAGACCCTTGCAGCCGCCCGCGGCGGCGCCGCTTCATCGTCCGAAGCCCATGCCCTCGGGCAGGGCGAGGGTGCGGCCGGCGCCGGCAGCGAGCCGCCGAAGGGCGAATTCGTTGCTTTCGAAGGCTCTCCCTTCCAGCTGTTCCAGCCTTACCCGCCGGCCGGCGACCAGCCCACGGCCATCCAGCAACTGGTCGAGGGGGTCCAGGACGGGCTGAGCTTCCAGACCCTGCTGGGCGTGACCGGGTCGGGCAAGACCTTCACCATGGCCAACACCATTGCCCGCCTGGGGCGGCCGGCCATCGTGTTCGCGCCCAACAAGACGCTGGCGGCGCAGCTCTACAGCGAGTTCCGGGAATTCTTTCCGAAGAATGCGGTGGAGTATTTCGTCAGCTACTACGACTACTACCAGCCCGAAGCCTATGTGCCGCAGCGCGATCTCTTCATCGAGAAGGACAGCGCCATCAACGAGCAGATCGAGCAGTTGCGCCTGTCCTGCACCAAGAGCCTGCTGGAGCGGCGGGATGTGGTGATCGTGGCGTCGGTGTCGGCCATCTACGGTATCGGCAACCCGAGCGACTACCACCAGATGGTCATGACGCTGCGGGTGGGGGACAAGCTGGGCCAGCGGGACGTGATCGCCCAGCTCGCCCGCATGCAGTACACCCGCAACGAAACCGAATTCACCCGGGGCCACTTCCGCGTGCGCGGGGACACCATTGACGTCTTCCCGGCGGAGCATTCCGAACTGGCCCTGCGCATCGAGCTGTTCGATGACGAGGTGGACGGCCTGCAGCTGTTCGATCCGCTCACCGGCCACATCCGGCAGAAGATTCCTCGCTTCACCGTCTACCCGTCCAGCCACTACGTGACCCCGCGGGACCGGGTGGTGGCGGCCATGGAGACCATCAAGGAAGAGCTGCGCGAGCGTGTGGCCTTCTTCGTCAAGGAAGGCAAGCTGGTGGAGGCGCAGCGGCTGGAGCAGCGCACCCGGTTCGACCTGGAAATGCTGCAGGAGGTGGGCCACTGCAAGGGCATCGAGAACTACACCCGGCATCTGTCCGGCGCCGCGCCGGGCGAGCCGCCGCCCACGCTGGTGGACTATCTGCCGCCCGATGCGCTGATGTTCCTGGACGAAAGCCATGTGCTGATCGGCCAGTTCGGTGCCATGTACAACGGCGACCGGGCCCGCAAGACCACGCTGGTGGAATACGGATTCCGACTGCCCTCGGCCATGGACAACCGCCCGCTGAAGTTCGAGGAATACGAGCGCAAGATGCGCCAGGCCATCTTCGTCTCGGCCACGCCGGGCGACTATGAGAAGCGACAGGCCGGGCAGGTGGTGGAGCAGGTGGTGCGTCCGACGGGTCTGGTCGATCCGGTGGTGGAAGTGCGCCCGGCGGTCCACCAGGTGGACGATGTGCTGCAGGAGATCCGCGACCGCGTCGAGATCAACGAGCGGGTGCTGATCACCACGCTGACCAAGCGCATGGCCGAGCAGTTGACCGAATACCTGAGCGACAACGGCGTGAAGGTGCGCTACCTGCACTCGGACGTGGACACGGTCGAGCGGGTGGAGATCCTGCGCGACCTGCGCCTGGGTACCTTCGACGTGCTGGTGGGCATCAACCTGCTGCGGGAGGGCCTGGACATTCCGGAGGTCTCGCTGGTGGCCATCCTGGATGCCGACAAGGAAGGTTTCCTGCGCGCCGAACGCAGCCTGATCCAGACCATCGGGCGCGCCGCGCGGAATGTGAACGGCAAGGCCATTTTGTATGCCGACCGCATCACCGAGTCCATGCGTAAGGCCATCGGGGAGACGGAACGCCGCCGGGCCAAGCAGATCGAATTCAATGCGGCCAACGGCATCACGCCGCGTGGGGTCTTCAAGCGCATCAAGGAACTGATCGAGGGCGTCTACAGCGACAAGCCGGGCCGCGACGATGTCAAGCTGATCGAGCAGGTGGCCGAGGTCGAGGCCATGAGCGAGAAGGATCTCAGCCGCCGCATCACCCAGCTGGAAAAGCAGATGCTGGAGCATGCGCGCAACCTCGAGTTCGAGAAGGCGGCGCGGCTGCGGGATCAGCTGTCCCAGCTCAAGGAGCAGGCCTTTGGCGCGGCGGTGCACGACAACGTCGTGCCCATCACCAGCGCGAAGGGCTGAGTGGCGCCCCCCTTCATTCAAGTCGGTTCGGCCCGAAGTTCGAGTTATTGACCCCTACGGGGCGAAGCGCGAGCATCCTGCTCATGCAAACACGCCTCACCACCCTCGAAACCAAGTGGGACACGGTCGTCCCCACTCTGGCAACCCGTGAAGACCTGCTCGCCCTCGAAGGCCGACTTCGAGACGACATGCAGCACCGGTTCATCGACCTTCAGCGCTGGATGGACTCTGCGCTCCAGCGATGGGTGCTGATCGCTTTGGCGGTCATGTCCATCGGCGGCGGCGCGGGTCTGGTGCTGACCAAGCGATGGACCGGCCCTGTGTCGTCCCCGATGTCGCTGTCCGTGGAGCAGCCCGCTGATACCTCGCAGCCTGCACCTGCACCTGCACCTGCGGACGTGGCGGCAGGGGCAGGGCTCGTCGTGCCGCAGGCCGACGCCGCAGCCGGTCAGGACGCCGAAAACCCTGCCTGACCAAGGGTTGATGGCAGCCCTGATGTCCCTGGAGAGCGGGGGGCGGCCCAAAGGGGAGGCCCCGTTCCCGCTGGAGGGCGTGGGCGTGGGCGTGGCCTCTCGTGCCCCCTAGCGGAAATTGTCCCCGTACGCACACGCTGAAACGGGCCACCCCGCCGCCGCCCTGGGGTAAGCCCGGCAAGAATCTCCTTAACCTAGTAGAATGCTCGGACATAGCAGGGGGTTAACCCTGCTGCGTGAGTCAGTCCGGACGTCCCGGGCTGTTGCCTCAGGTCCTGATGCCTTCATCGGCCAAGGAGAAGTTCGATGCGTCTCACCACCAAAGGTCGTTTTGCTGTCACCGCGATGATTGATCTGGCGCTGCGTGAAAACAGCGGCCCGGTCGCGCTGGCGGCGATCAGCCAACGCCAACAGATTTCGCTGTCCTACCTGGAGCAGCTGTTCGGCAAGCTGCGCCGCCACCAACTGGTGGAAAGCACCCGTGGTCCTGGCGGCGGTTACTCCCTGGGTCGTCGCTCCGACGAGATCACCGTGGCCGACATCATCGTCGCGGTGGATGAACCCATCGATGCCACCGGCTGCGGCGGCAAGGAAAACTGCATGGGCGACGACACCGGCCGGTGCATCACCCATGACCTGTGGACCGCCCTGAACAACAAGATGATCGAGTACCTCGACTCGGTCACCCTGCGCAAGCTGGTGGATGACCAACTGGCCAAGGGCGTCACCGTGGAAGAAGCGCCCATCAAGCGAGCCATCTCCACCACGCCGGTCGTCAAGCCGATCCGCATCACCGCCCCCAATTCCGTGTTCGCCCTGGGCAACGCCCTGAGCAAGTAAAAGCCACAAGAAGACCTGTTCCCATGGACATGACCCCGCACTTCCCCATCTACATGGATTACGGCGCCACGACGCCGGTGGATCCGCGCGTCGTTGACGCGATGATTCCCTGGCTTCGCGAGCATTTCGGCAATCCGGCTTCTCGCAGCCACGCCTGGGGCTGGGAAGCGGAAGAAGCCGTGGAAAAGGCGCGCGGCCAGGTGGCGGCGCTGATCAATGCCGACCCGCGCGAGATCGTCTGGACCTCCGGGGCGACCGAGTCCAACAACCTGGCGATCAAGGGCGCGGCGCAGTTCTACAAGACGCGCGGCAAGCACCTCATCACCATCAAGACCGAGCACAAGGCGGTGCTGGACACCACCCGCGAGCTGGAGCGCCAGGGCTTCGAGGTGACCTATCTGGATGTCCAGGAAAACGGCCTGATCGACCTGGATGTGCTCAAGGCCGCCATCCGTCCGGACACCATCCTGATCTCGGTCATGTTCGTGAACAACGAGATCGGGGTGATCCAGGACATCCCCACCATCGGCGCGATGTGCCGTGAAAAGGGCATCGTCTTCCATGTGGACGCCGCGCAGGCCACCGGCAAGGTGGAGATCGACATGGCCACCCTCCCGGTGGACCTGATGAGCCTGGCCTCGCACAAGAGCTACGGCCCCAAGGGCATCGGCGCGCTGTATGTGCGCCGCAAGCCCCGGGTGCGCCTGGAAGCGCAAATGCACGGTGGCGGCCATGAACGCGGTCTGCGCTCGGGCACGCTGCCCACGCACCAGATCGTTGGCATGGGGGAAGCCTTCCGCATTGCCCGCGAAGAAATGGCCACCGAGCTGCCGCGCATCAAGGCGCTGCAGCAGCGCCTGCTGGACGGCCTGAAGGACATCGAACAGGTGTTCATCAACGGCGACCTGACCCGCCGTGTGCCCCACAACGTCAACGCGTCCTTCAATTTCGTGGAGGGCGAGTCGCTGATCATGGGCATCAAGGGCATTGCCGTGTCGTCCGGCTCGGCCTGTACCTCGGCGAGCCTGGAACCCAGCTATGTGCTGCGCGCCCTGGGTCGCAGCGACGAACTGGCGCATTCCTCCCTGCGCATGACCATCGGCCGTTTCACGACCGAAGAAGAGATCGATTACGCCGTCTCGCTGCTCAAGGACCGGGTCGCCAAGCTGCGCGACCTCTCGCCCCTGTGGGACATGTACAAGGAAGGCGTGGACATCAGCACCATCCAGTGGGCCGCCCACTGACCGGCTGACACCGTCATCCTGACCTCAATAAAGACGTTGGAGAACAACCATGGCATACAGTGACAAAGTGCTGGACCACTACGACAACCCCCGCAATGTGGGCGCCTTCGAAAAGGGCGACGATTCGGTGGGGACCGGCATGGTGGGCGCGCCGGCCTGCGGCGACGTGATGCGCCTGCAGATCAAGGTCAACCCGTCCACCGGGCTGATCGAGGACGCCAAGTTCAAGACCTATGGCTGCGGTTCCGCCATCGCGTCGAGCTCGCTGGTGACCGAATGGGTCAAGGGCAAGTCGCTGGATGAGGCGCTGTCCATCAAGAACACCCACATCGCTGAAGAACTGGCGCTGCCGCCGGTGAAGATCCACTGCTCCATCCTGGCGGAAGACGCCATCAAGGCCGCGGTGGACGATTACCGCGCCAAGCACGCCCAATAAGGCGGGCGGGATCCATCATGTCTGTCACTCTGACTGAATCCGCGGCACGCCATGTGACGCGCTACATCTCCAAGCGGGGACGTGGCGTGGGGGTGCGCCTGGGCGTGAAGACCACCGGTTGCTCGGGTCTGGCTTACAAGCTGGAATATGCCGACGAGGTGACACCGGAGGACGTGGTCTTTGAAGGCCATGGCGTGAAGGTGCTGGTGGACCCGAAGAGCCTGCCTTATCTGGATGGCACCGAGCTCGACTTCGTGCGCGAAGGCCTGAACGAGGGCTTCAAGTTCCGGAACCCGCGTGAAAAAGATCGCTGCGGGTGCGGCGAAAGCTTTCGGATCTGACCCCAGGGATTGGCCCCCCCCTACCGCCCGACGGCGGCCCCCCCAGGGGGGCGAGCCCGGTGGCCTGGCGGAGCCAGTTCCACGGGCTCCGCTGGAGGGGGTGGCGCTGCGCGCACCCTTGCGGTGGTGGCGCTGCGCGCACCCTTGTGGTGGGTGGTGCGGGGCGCGACGGGCCGGGCCTGATAAGGGCGGCTGGTAGGGGCGCTGGCGGCGGGTGGAATGGTTTTGGTTTGGCAGTGGCGGGTGACCCGCCATTTGCACTTCTGGATCGCATCGTGTTGTGAAACTGGACGACGACGACTTCGCTTTGTTTGGGCTGCCCGCTCAGTTTGAGCAGGACACCACCGAGATCGCCGCCCGCTGGAAAGCGCTGGCGGCGAAAGTGCATCCGGACCGGTTCACCGCCGATGGCGCCGCCTCCCAGCGTCTGGCCATGCAGTGGTCGCTGCGCGTCAATGAAGCCTATCAGCGGCTCAAGGATCCGCTCAAGCGTGCCGCCTACCTCTGTGAGCTGCGCGGCGCGCCGATCGAGGCCCACGAAAACACCAGCATGCCGGCCGCTTTCCTGATGGAACAGATGGAGTGGCGTGAGTCGCTGGAAGAGGCCCGTGACAGCGCCGCCATCCTGGCCATCGACCGCGAAGTCGCTGCCCGCGAGAAGGCCCTACTGGCCCAGGCCGGCCAGGCGCTGGATGTGCGCCAGCAACCCGCCGAGGCCGCCCAGGCCGTGCGCGCGCTGATGTTCCTCAGCCGCTTTCGCGCCGACATCGACCGGCGGCTGGACACCCTGGACGCTACCTCCTGACCTGATTTCTCCAGGGCCCAGGTTCCATTGCCTCGCGGCCCCGCACAACAACAAAAGAGTCCCCACCATGGCCTTGCTCCAGATCTCCGAACCCGGCGCCTCGCCCGATCCCCATCAGCGCCGCATCGCCGTCGGCATCGACCTGGGCACCACCCACTCCCTGGTGGCCGCCGTGCGCCATGGCGTGTCGGAATGCCTGCCCGATGAGCAAGGCCGCGTCATCCTGCCCTCCGCCGTGCGCCTGCTGCCGGAAGGCCGCCGCCAGATCGGCTTTGATGCCATCGCGGCCCAGGCCGACGACCCGGAAAACACCATCGTGTCGGTCAAGCGCTTCATGGGCCGCCGCGTCGAGGACGTGGTCGGCCGCGATCAGTTGCCCTACCAGTTCCTGGACACCCCCGGCATGCTCAGCCTGGTGACCCGCGAAGGACCCAAGTCGCCGGTGGAGATCTCCGCCGAGATCCTGGCCACGCTGCGCCAGCGCGCCGAAGACACCTTCAACGACGATCTGTTCGGCGCCGTGATCACGGTGCCCGCCTATTTCGACGACGCCCAGCGCCAGGCCACCAAGGACGCCGCCGAGCTGGCCGGCCTGAACGTGCTGCGCCTGATCAACGAGCCGACCGCCGCCGCCATCGCCTATGGCCTGGACAACGGCAGCGAAGGCCTCTACGCCGTCTACGACCTGGGCGGCGGTACCTTCGACATCTCCCTGCTGCGCCTGACCCGCGGCGTGTTCGAGGTGGTGGCCACCGGCGGCGATGCGCAGCTGGGCGGCGACGACTTCGACCGCCTGCTGGCCGACTGGGCCCTTCAGCAGGCCGGTCTGGTCGTGCGCACCGCCCAGGACAAGCGCCGCGTGCTGGTGGCCGCGCGCGCCGCCAAGGAAGCCCTGACGGACCATCCGCAGGTCACACTGTCCGCCACGCTGGATGCCGGCGCCTTGCAGGTGCCGGTCAGCCGCGAGCAGTTCGACAGCCTCACCCGCGCCCTGGTGGACAAGACCCTGCTGGCCGTCCGCCGCGTGCTGCGCGATGCCAAGGTCAGCGCCGACGAGGTGCAGGGCACGGTGATGGTGGGCGGCTCCACCCGCATGCCGGGCGTCCGGCGCGCGGTGAGCGAGCTGTTCGGCCGCGAGGTGCTGACCAATCTGAATCCCGACGAGGTGGTGGCCCTGGGCGCCGCGCTGCAGGCCAACCAACTGGCCGGCAACAGCGCCGACGGCGAGATCCTGCTGCTGGACGTGATTCCCCTGTCCCTCGGCCTGGAAACCATGGGCGGCCTGGTGGAGCGCATCATCGAGCGCAATGCCACCATCCCCGTGGCCAAGGCCCAGGACTTCACCACCTTCAAGGACGGACAGACCGCCCTGGCCGTGCATGTGCTGCAGGGCGAGCGCGAGCTGGTGAGCGAATGCCGCTCCCTGGCCCGCTTCGAGCTGCGCGGCATCCCGCCGATGGCCGCCGGCGCCGCCCGCATCCGCGTCAGCTTCCAGGTGGATGCCGACGGGCTGCTGAGCGTGTCCGCCCGCGAGATGAATTCCGGCGTGGAAGCCGCCGTGCAGGTCAAGCCCAGCTACGGTTTGTCCGACGACCAGATCGCCACCATGCTGCGCGAAGGCTTTGCCAGCGCCGAGAGCGACATGCAGGCTCGCAAGCTGCGCGAGGCCCGTGTCGAGGCTGAACGCATGCTGCTGGCCACCGCCTCGGCCCTGAATGCCGACGGCGACCTGCTCAGCGACGAGGAGCGCCGCTCCATCGCCGTGCTGGAAGACCAACTGCGCAGCCAGGCGCAAACCGAAGACGCCGATGCCATCACCCTCGCGGTCGAGGCCCTGGCCAAAGGCACCGAAGGCTTTGCCGCCGCGCGCATGAACCGCGGCATCCAGCAGGCCCTGACCGGCCGCAGCATCGACTCGGTCTGACCCCGGCAGCCCTGCGCGCACCAAGGAACCCCCATGCCCATCATCAAGATCCTCCCCCATCCCGAATACGCCCCTGAAGGCCGCACGCTGGAGGCGCCCGCCGGCACCACCATCTGCGAGGCGCTGCTGGACAACGGCGTCGAGATCGAACACGCCTGCGACCAGGTCTGTGCCTGCACCACCTGCCACGTCATCGTGCGGGAAGGTTTCGCCTCGCTGTCCGAGATGGAAGAGAACGAGGAAGACATGCTGGACCGCGCCTGGGGCCTGGAACCCAACTCGCGCCTGTCCTGCCAGGCCATCCTCTCCAATACGCCGGTGACGGTCGAGATCCCCAAGTACTCGATCAATCACGCCAAGGAAAACCACTGATCGGACGATGGTCCATGCGTGTCCTCGGCATTGAATCTTCCTGCGATGAAACCGGCGTGGCGCTGGTGGACGGCTCCGGCGACGGCGTGCCGCGCCTGCTCTCGCATGCGCTGCACAGCCAGATCAGCATGCACCAGGCCTATGGCGGCGTGGTGCCGGAGCTGGCATCGCGGGACCACATCCGCCGCGTGCTGCCGCTGACCCGCGAGGTGCTGGCCGGCGCGGGCCTGTCCCTGCAGGATGTGGACGTGGTCGCCTACACGCAAGGCCCAGGCCTGGCCGGCGCGCTGCTGGTGGGGGCGGGGGTGGCCGCGTCGCTGGGCGCCGCGCTGGACCGTCCGGTGCTGGGCGTGCACCATCTGGAAGGCCATCTGCTGTCGCCGTTCCTGTCGGCCGATCCGCCGGAGTTTCCCTTCGTGGCGCTGCTGGTGTCCGGGGGCCATACCCAGCTGATGCGGGTGGACGATGTCGGCAGCTACGAGCTGCTGGGCGAGACCATCGACGACGCGGCGGGCGAAGCCTTCGACAAGTCCGCCAAGCTGCTGGGCCTGCCGTATCCCGGCGGCCCGCATCTGTCCCGGCTGGCCGAGCAGGGGCAGGCGGACGCGTTTGCGCTGCCGCGTCCGCTGCTGCACAGCGGCAAGCCGGATTTCAGCTTCGCGGGCCTGAAAACGGCGGTGCTGACCCAGGTCCGCCGGCTGGAACAGCAGTCCGGTGGCATCACCGAAGGCCAGCGCGCCGATCTGGCCGCCTCGACCCAGGCGGCGATCGTGGAGGTGCTGGTCAAGAAGTCCCTGCTGGCGCTGAAGGAGACCGGCCTCAAGCGCCTGGTGGTGGCCGGTGGCGTGGGGGCCAACCGCCATTTGCGTGAGCAGCTCAATGCGGCCTGTGAGCGCCGCAAGGTGCGGGTGCACTATCCCGAGCTGCATCTGTGCACCGACAACGGCGCCATGATCGCCCTGGCGGCCGCGCTTCGGCTGCAGCGCGACATGGGCGCACTGACCCGCGGCGGTGGCTTTGAGGTGCGTCCGCGCTGGGACCTCGCATCGATCTGAGCAAGGCGTGGGTGTGAAGGTTCTCCGGCTAGCCGCCATCAGGCTTTGGGTCGTTGTGGCCTGGATTTGCGCGACGATCGTCCAACCCGCTGCCGCTGCCGCTGCCGCAGCTCCGAACCCGGAACCCATACGCCTCGGCCTGATCGAAGGTCTCTCCGGCCCGCTGGGCAACGGCGGCGAAGCCGTGCTGCGCAATCTGGTGTGGGCCAGCGAGCGGGTCAATGCCCGCGGCGGCGTCAAGCTGCCCGGCGGCGCCCGGCCGCTGCAGGTGCTGCGCTACGACAGCAAGGGCTCGGTGGAAGAGTCCCTGTCCCTGCTGCGCGCCGCCACCGACCAGGGCGTGAAAGTCGTCCTGCAAGGCAACAGCTCCGCGGTGGCCAGCGCGCTGATCGTGGCCCTGGACCGCCACAATGAACGCGACCCCGCGCATCGAGCCCTGCTGCTCAACTATGCGGCGGTGGACCCGCTGCTGACCGGCGCGCAGTGCAGCTTCTGGCATTTCCGCTTCGACGCCCACACCGACATGCGGCTGGCGGCGCTGGTGGAGGTGATTGCGCAGGACCGCCAGCTCAAGAAGCTCTACCTGATCGGCCAGGACTACAGCTTCGGCCAGCATCTGCGCACGCAGGCGCGGGCCCTGCTGGCGCAACGCCGGCCGGACCTGGAGATCGTCGGCGACGAGCTGCATCCGCTGGGCCGGGTCAAGGACTTCATGCCCTATGCCAGCAAGATCCGCAGCAGTGGCGCGCAGGCGGTGCTGACCGGCAACTGGGGCAATGACCTGACGCTGCTGATCAAGGCCGCCCGGGACCTGGGGCTGGGCACCCGCTTCTACACCTTCTACGGCAATGCCCTGGGCGTGCCGGGCGTGCTGGGTGATGCCGGCGTGGACCGGGTGCTGGCGGTGGCCGAATGGCATCCCAATGCCGGCGACTCAGCCTCCGAGCGGTTCTACCAAGCCTTCCGCCAGCGCTTCCCCCGGCCGGAGGACGACTATCTGCATGCGCGCATGCAGTTGATGGTCGAGATGCTGGTGGCGGCCATGGAAAAAGCCGGGACCGACGAGCCCCGGGCGGTGGCCCTGGCGCTGGAGAACCTGCGCCTGGACGGCCGGCCGCTGGGCGTGGCCCACCAGGGCTGGATGCGGCCGACGGACCACCAGCTGCAGCAGCCGCTCTATGTGAGCATCATGCGGCGGGCCGGGGAGGCGGGTGTGCCGCACGACAATGAAGGATCCGGCTACGGGTTCCGCACCCTGCGCTACCTGGATGCGGCCCAGGCGGAACTGCCGGAGACGGCGTGCCGGATGAAGCGCCCGGCGCGCTGACGGTGAGGGCCGCCCCCACGTGCGCGCATCGCCAGTCCGTGCGACCGGCGGCCGCGTCGCCACAGGCCGGCTACCCCCGCCGCACGCCGCGTCATGCCGCTGGCTACACTCGACCGCTTCGGGCCACGCCCGCCGCAGCGGCCGATGCGTCAACCCGATCCTGCTGGATGGTCCTGCCGTGAGTGCTCCTTCTTCCGCCCCGGCGCCCGAGCGCGCCGCCGACCCCGCGAGTGTCTTTGGCCAACGCGCCTTCACCACCTTCCTCGCGGCGCGGCTGCTGGCGGTGCTGGCGGGGCAGATCCAGGCGGTGGTCGTGGCCTGGCAGGTCTATGACCTCACCCGGCAGCCTCTGGCCCTGGCCTATGTGGGCCTGGCCCAGTTCCTTCCCATGCTGGTGCTGCTGCTGCCGGCAGGTGACCTGATCGACCGGTTCAGCCGCAAGCCCATCCTGGCGCTGAGCTGGGGCCTGAGCGGCCTGTGCGGCGCGGCCCTGTGGTGGCTGGCCGGGCATGGTCATGCAGGCGTCAGCGGCATCTATGCGGTGCTGGTGGTCTTTGGCTGTGCCCGGGCCTTCTCCGGTCCGGCCCTGCAGAGCCTGCTGCCCCAGGTCGTGCCGCGTGAACAGCTGGCCCAGGCCATTGCGGCCAACAGCATGCTGATGCGGGCCGCGAACATCGGCGGCCCCTTCGTCGGGGGCCTGCTGTATGCCTATGGCGGGGCGCAGCTCACCTTCGCGGTCTGCTTCATCTGCTTCTCGCTGGGCACCTTGCTCTTTGTCTTCGGCGTGCGGGTCCGGCCGGTGACCGTCTCCCTGGCGGCCACGCAGGGCAACATCTGGCAGCGGTTCGGCGCCGGCATCTATTTCATCCGCACGCGGCCCATCATCCTGGGCACGATCTCGCTGGACCTGTTCGCCGTCCTGCTGGGCGGTGTGGTGGCCTTGCTGCCCATCTACGCCGCCGAGGTCCTGCACGCCGGCCCGCAGGGCCTGGGCGCCCTGCGCAGCGCCATGGCGGTGGGGGAGGTCAGTGCCGGGCTCTACCTCAGCATGCGGCCCTTCGATCGGCAGGTGGGGCGCACCATGTTCATCGCGGTGGCCATCTTTGGCGTGGCGAATCTGGTGTTTTCGCTGTCGACCACCTTCTGGCTGTCCTTCGCCGCGCTGATGATCGCCGGCGCGGCAGACATGGTCAGCGTCTACATCCGCGGCGCCCTGGTGCAGTTCTCCACCCCGGACGACATGCGAGGCCGGGTCAATGCGGTCAATATGCTGTTCATCGGCTCCTCCAACGAGCTTGGGGAGTTCCGCGCCGGCAGTGCGGCGGCAGCGCTGGGCGTGGTGCCCGCGGCGGTGACGGGGGCGCTGTGCACGCTGGGCGTGGTCAGCGCCTGGGCCGTGCTGTTCAAGCCGCTGCGGCAGGTCAACCGGTTCGAGGAAGCCACGCCGGCCCTTCGTAACCCGATCGGGTAATCGACGCAGCAGGGTCATGGGCCCGATGATGCGGGCCGTTCCGGTATCGTATGAAGCATGGCCGATCTTCCTCCTGACCGTTCTCCGCCCGTGGCGCCTCCTGTTGCAGGACGCCTGCAGTCGCCCATCCGCATCCTGACCGTCGATGACCACCCGCTGCTGCGCGAGGGCATCGCCGGGACGCTGGAGGACGAGCCGGACCTGCGTCTGGTGGCGGAAGCGGCCAGCGGCCAGGAAGCGCTGGCGCGGTTTCGGGAGCATCGCCCGGACATCACCCTGATGGATGTACGCCTGCCCGACATGGACGGCATCGACTGCATGGCCACCTTGCGGCAGGAGTTCCCGGATGCCCGCATCATCATCCTGACCACCTACCGTGGCGACGTGCAGGTGCGCCGCGCGCTGGCCGGTGGGGCGATGGGCTATCTGCTCAAGAGCATGCTGCGCAAGGACCTGGTGGACACCATCCGTGCGGTGCATGAGGGCCAGCGCTGCATTCCGGGCGAGGTCGCCCGCATGCTGGACGAGGACACCGAAGGCAGCCTGTCACCTCGGGAGATCGAGGTGCTGCGACTGGTGTCGGAGGGCCACTCCAACAAGCGGGTGGGTGTGGCGCTGGGAGTGAGCGAAGAGACGGTGAAGATGCACATGAAGAGCGTGCTGTCCAAGCTCAATGCCAATGACCGCACGCATGCGGTGACCATCGCGCTCAAGCGCGGTTATTTCTCGCCGTGACCTCGCCCTGACTCAAAAAAATGCCGCACGGGCCCGAGGACACCGCGCGGCAACAGGGAGGATGCAGTCAGAGAGTCAGAGAGAGTCACAAGTCAAACGCACAAAGAGCGGGGGAAGCGCGCTTCCCCGTTGCCCGCCACCCCTCTCGTCAGCCTCACGATTGCCTGTGAGAGGGGCAGGGAGCAGGAGCGGATCGTTACCGATCAGCTCAGCCAACGGTCGTCGGCATTCTTTTGCCAGGTGTCCAGCTGGCGGTCCGCTTCGTCGCGGGCAATGCCATACCGTTCCTGGATCTTGCCGGAGAGCTGTTCGCGCTTGCCGGCAATCACATCAATATCGTCATCGGTCAGCTTGCCCCATTGCTCGCGGACCTTGCCCTTGAGTTGGGTCCAGTTGCCTTCGATACGGTCCCAGTTCATGGTGAACTCCTTGCTCGGGTTGGGGAATGAGTTCACTGTAGCGAGGCCCTGTTCAGCCCGGGGTCAGACAAGCTTCGAAGCATTTGTAGGACAAGACCGTCAGGCCCCACGCCCCATCCACGCTTCAATCCAAGCTTCAATGTTTGAGAACATGGGGCGGCAGGTAATCCTTGCCCACCATGGCGCGTGCGAAGAGGTAGTTATTGCGGGCGCGAGCCGGGAGGCTGTCCAGATCGACATGGCCTTCGTGGTCACAGGGGAAGGACATGGCCCGTCCCGGATCGAACATCGACTCAAACCGCACTTCATAGTGCTGCGCGTCGTCAGCGGAGATGTGGAGGGAGCTCATCGAATTTCTCCTTGCGAGAAGCTTTGAGTGAAATATGGTCGCCAGAGGTTCCGGCTTCCATAGGTGGACATCGGTGGCGCTTGTCGGTCAGGCGAACCGACCGATGTACGGTTTCGTCCTACACACGCTGCTTGCAAGCCGCACGCCCGGCCGCCGTACGGCACCGCCCCTGCCATGAAGGCATCACAGCATTAGTCGCATGCAACGCGGGCGATGAATGCCTTGTGGGACTGCGCCTACACCCGTTCGCGGCCTTGGCCGCTTCGATGCCTGCCGCCTCGGCGGGCAGGATATGCAGTACCGCAACCTGATCCTGTTCCCCGGCTTTCTCGACGCTTGCTGATTCCCGCTACTGGCCTCACCGGCCCCAGCCACGGATTCAGCGAGCAGCAGGAATGCCAGCCTCCAGCCCGTGCATGCCTTGCGGCGCCATCCGCCTTCATGCCACCAATCACGAGGTCTTCCATGGACGACATGTTGATGCTGATGACGCTGGCTTCCTGCACCGCCACCGCCCTGGCCCTGCGCCTGTGGCAGTTTCTCGAGGACCTGGGACAGGATGATCACCTGGAGGATTTGCCATGAGCGCCCGACCCCCTTTGCCCCCCGAGCATCCCGCTGATGAGTCCGTGTTGGACGCCTCGGTCGCCATGCAGCAGGTGGATGATCAACCGCTGGACAACAGCGCCTTTGTCTGCGGCGAGGTGAGCTACCGGACCGGTGACGGTCCGATGCTGCAGATTCCCCAGGGACCGGTGAAGGTCTCGGTGGGAGAGCACGACGTGACGCTGGGCTGGGAAGACGAGGACAACCGCATGAGCGCGGTGATGCCCCGCACCGAATATGCCCGGTTCGTCGGCACCGGTGCCATCAAGCCGGTGGTGCCGGCCACGCCCAGCGCTGGCTGACCACCACGCCCAGCAGCGCCGGCTGACCGCCACGCCGGTTCAAGCCCCATGAAAATCGCCCCCGAGGGGGCGATTCTTCATTGCAGGAAAAAACACAAAGTGCCTGAGCGGACTCAGGCGCTGTTCATCACATCCACGCCACGCCGTAGTAGTCGTAGATCTTGCGGCCGTATTCGTCGGAGTATTCCGGACGATCGGCCTGCGCGTACTTCGGCGCCTTCTCCAGCTGGTCTTCACGCAGCGGCACGACATAGCCGTCCAGGCCGGTGTCGTACTTCAGCATGTTCCAGGGGATGGGATAACGGTCGGTGCCGATGCCCATGAAGCCGCCGAATTCCAGCGCCGCATAACGGACCAGGCCCGAGCGCTTGTCGATGACGAGATTGTCGATCGTGCCGAGCTTGTCGCCGTTGCCGTTGTAGACCTTGGTGCCTTCAACGCGGTCGGACGAAATGGTGGTGCTTGCCATAGAGGTCTCCTTGGGGTTGCTACGCTGCATGGATGGCAAATCACGTGCCGCCGCGCTTCGGTTTTTCCAGAATGAAGGACCCGATCACCAGCGCGTCCAGCGGGGTGCTGAAGAAGGCCTCCAATGCGGCCTTCGGGGAGCCCACGATCGGCTCCCCGCGAACATTGAACGAGGTGTTGACCAGCACCGGCACGCCGGTGTGCCGCCCCACGGCCGCGAGCAGGTCGTGGAAGATGGGGTTGGTGGCGCCATCCACCGTCTGCACACGGGCGGTGCGATCGGTATGCAGGGCCGACGGAATGCGTTCGCTGCGGCCTGGCTTGACCCGGTAGACGAACAGCATGAAGGGCGATTCCCCCTGATTCGCCTGCGCCGGCTCGAACCAGTCCGCCAGGTCTTCACGGTTCACCGCCGGCGCCACCGGCCGGAAATCCTCGCGGTCCTTGAGTTCATTGAGGCGGGCCTGCATCGCGGGGTCCACGGGAGAGGCCAGCAGCGACCGGGCTCCGAGCGCACGCGGGCCGAATTCCATGCGGCCCTGGAACCATCCGATGATCTTGTTGTCGGCCAGCAGGCGGGCGGTGTCCTCGGCCACATCGTCCGAGCGGCGATAGTCCAGCTGCGCCCATTGCAGCAGCGCTTCGATCTCCTCATCGGTGAAGGCCGGACCCAGGTAGGCATGCTGCATGGACCAGACCCGCGGGGCCAGCGCGAAGCTGCCGCGTTCCCCGGTCAAGGGGCCTTCGACCTCGGCCTTTCCGCCGGAGGCCGTGCTGAGCGTGGCGGCCGCGACCGCTTCCTCTGGACGCGCCGGTGGCTCGGCAGGCGCGTGCGCAGAATCGGCCTGCCGCCGCTCCCGCGCATCCACCCATAGCGCCGCGCCCAGTGCCGTGCCGGCATCCCCTGCGGCGGGCTGCACCCACACCTCCCGGAAGATGCCGGCATCCCGCAGGCGCGCATTCATCACGCAGTTCAGGGCCACGCCGCCGGCCATGGCCAGCCGGTCCTCGCCGCTGGCCTCTCGCAGCCAGCCGGCCAGTTGCAGGACGGTGTCTTCCAGCACCTCCTGCAGCGAAGCGGCCAGGTCCAGATAGTGCTCGCTCATCGGCCCGCCCGATACCCGGCGCGGCCCGAAGGTCTTCTCCAGATCCAGGGGGTGGATCTCGTACCGGCCGTCCGGCATCACCTGCACATGGGACTTCAGCAGCGCCGCATGCCGCGGCGTGCCCAGCGCCGCCAGGGCCATGACCTTGTATTCGTCGCTGGAGTGCAGAAAGCCCAGGTAGGCGGTGACCTGCTCATACAGCAGGCCCAGCGAATGCGGCACCCGGACCTCGCCCAGCGCGTCGTAGCGGTTGTTGCGATACCGGCCATAGCAGGTGGACGCATGTTCCCCCCGGCCGTCCAGCGTCATCACCGCGCAGCTGGAGAAGGGCGCGGCCAGGAAGGCGCTGGCCTGGTGACACAGGTGGTGCGGCACGAAATGCCAGCGATAGGGCGCCCGGTGATGCTGGACACCGTCAAAGCGTTTCTTCAGATGATGGGGCACGCCGTCGGTCAGCTGGCGGGGCGCGTTCAGGATGTAGGCCGCAAAGAGCGGGTCCCAGGGGTTCTCCCAGTCGCCGCGGTCGAAGTCGGAGGGGCGCAGGGGCAGGGTGAAGCGCTGGTCCGGCGCGCGCTGGCCGATGAAGTGATGCGGGTCGAAGCTGTAGGCCACATGCGAGACCTCCGCGAGGGTGATGCCGGCCTGCTTCAGGCAGTCGTTGATCGCGTGGTAGGGCAGTTCCCAGGCGGTGAACGGCACGGGCCGCTTGCCATGCTTGATGCGGGTGAAGCGTTCCTCCTCGGAGGCCGCCAGCACTTCCCCGTCCCGCAGCAGGGCCGCAGCGGAGTCATGGAAGCTGGCGTTGATGCCGAGGGTGAAGAGCGGGCGGGCTTTGGCGTCGGGCTCGCGCAGGGGCAGGGACGCCGTCTGGGGCGGGAGTGGATGGGACATGAGGTCTCCTTGGAGGGTGGGACGGGAGGGCCGGGAGAGACAGTGGGGCCGGGCGGACGGGGACTTGAAACCGGGGCTGGGGACGGGCGCTGGGGCCGAGAGACGGGTCGAGGGCGAACCGCCAGCGTTCAGGCATGCACCCGCGCCAGCTGATGCAGCGCACGCACCAGCTCGTCCGGGTTGACGGGTTTGGCCAGGTGACGCTGGAAGCCGGCCACCAGCGCACGCAAGCGGTCTTCGGGTTGCGCCAGGCCGGTCAGGGCCACCGCTGGCAGGCGCTGGTCCAGCGGCACCTCTCGCTGCGCTTCCAGCGTGCGGATGCTGCGCACCACGGCATGGCCGTCCTCGGGACCCAGGGCGATGTCGCAGACCAGCACATCGGGCCAGTCCACCGTGGCGCGCGCATGCAGGCGGGACAAGGCTTCATGGCCGGAGCTGATGCGCTCGGTGCGGGCGCCGTCATGCTCCAGCAGATGGCCCAGCGAACTCAGCGCGTCCTCGTCATCGTCCACGCACATCACATGCAGGCCGCTGAGCGGATGTTCGTCCAGTGCGGCCCGCTCGTCGGCGGAGAGGGTTTCCGAGGGCACCACCTCCTGCACCGCTGCCGTGGGCAAGGGCGGCGGCGCCAGGGCGGGCAGTGGGAAGTCCAACTGATACTGCTGCACCCCGACAAACGGATCCATCAGCATCGACAGATGCCCGTTGCTGCCCGCCACCAGCGTGCGCAACTCCAGCGTGTCGGGTGGCCCCAGCGCCTCCAGCGCCAGCCGGCCGTGGTAGCCGATGGTCAGCGAGCTGGCTCTCATGCCGCGCTCCACCCGGGCTTCCATCCGCCCGCCGGCGGCCCCGTGCAGCGCGAGCTGGCACATCAGCTGCACGATGCGCGCCATGTGCGCCGCATCGCCGATGACACTGGCCACATCCAGGTCGATGTCGGTGTAGAGCTCGGTGGCGGTGGCGGCCAGTTGCTCGCGCAGGCTGTCCAGGCTCAGCACCAGCAGCCCGGCCAGGTTGACCGGATGCTGGGCCAGGCGCCGCTCCAGGGTCTCGGCCTGCTGCTGCTGGCGCTGCAGTTCCCACAGCTGGGCGTATAGGCCCGGGTGGGCCAGCAATTCGTCATGGCGGCCGCGCTCGGCGATGCGGCCCCGGTCCATCACGATGATCTCGTCCGCCCCCACGATGGTGGAGAGCCGGTGGGCGATGATCAGCGAGGTGCGGTCCTTGGCCACGTTCTCCAGTGCGCCCTGGATGGCTCGTTCGGCCCGGGTGTCCAGCGCGGAGGTGGCCTCGTCCAGCACGATGATCGGCGGGTTCTTGAGAAAGGCACGGGCAATGGCGATGCGCTGTTTCTCCCCGCCGGAGAGCCGCGCACCGCGCTCACCCACCCGCGTGTCGTACTGCTCCGGCAGCATGCGGATGAAGTCGTCTGCCTGTGCGGCCTTGGCGGCGGCGACCAGTTCGTCGCGCGTGGCATCGGGTTTTCCGTAGGCGATGTTGTAGGCGATGGTGTCGTTGAACAGCACCGGGTCCTGCGGCACTACCCCGATCACCTGCCGCAGGCTTTGCTGAGAGACCTCGCGCAGGTCCTGCGTGCCGATGCGCACCTGACCACGATCCGGGTCCCACAGGCGCATCAGCAGGCGCGCCAGGGTGGACTTGCCGGAGCCGCTGCTGCCCACCACCGCAAAGGTCTTGCCATGGGGAATCTCCAGGCTGAGGTCATGCAGGATCTGCCGCTGCGGGTCATAAGCGAAGTCGATGCGTTCGAAGCGAACAGTCGTGTCGCCAGGGGCCAGCGGCGCGGCATCGGGCGCATCCTGGATGTCGGGCGGGCGGTCCAGCAACGCAAAGAGGGCCTCGGTGTTGAGCAGCGCATCCCGGGTCTCGCGGAACACGAAGCCCAGCGTGTTCAGCGGCAGGAACACCTGGATGAGGTAGGCATTGACCAGCACCAGGTCGCCGATGCTCATTCGGCCCTGCACCGTGTCCTGACCGGCCATCAACATGACGCCGGCCACCCCCGCGGCGATGATGGCGGCCTGTCCCAGATGCAGCGCCGACAGCGTCTTCTGGCTGGACACGCTGCCCTCCACCCATTCGGACAACACGCTGCCATACCGCGCACGTTCGGCCTGCTCCCGGCCGTGGGTCTTCACCGCGTCATAGTTCAGCAGCGTGTCCACCAGCAGGCCGTGGGCGCGGGAGTCGAAGGCGTTCATCACCCGCTGCTTCTCCACCCGGGCGCGGGTCATCCAGCCGGTCCAGATGGCGTACAGCGCCATGCTGCCCGCGATGATCACCACGAAGCCCACACCGTACTGCAACAGCACCACCAGGACCGCGGCAAACTCCACCGCGGTGGGGACGACGGTGAAGACGCCCGCCCCGAGGAGATAGCCCATGCCATGCGTCCCACGCTCGACTTCGCGGACCAGCGAGCCGGTGTTGCGCTGGGCATGAAAGCGGGGGCTCATCGCCAGCAGATGGGCGAAGGCCCGTTCAGAGAACCCACTCACCACTTGCTTGCCCACCCGCGCAAACACCAGGTCCCGCAGTTCGGTGAAGAGGGTGCTGGCATAACGCAGCAGCGCATAACCGATCAGCAGCCAGACGGGCAGGGTCAGACCGATCGCCAGCCCCTGAGCGGCGGAAGCGCCCGGCACCGGGGCGGGCGTGAGGTGGTCCACGATCGCCTTGAGCAGGCCAGGAACGCCCACCGCGGCCAGCTTGGAGGCCACCAGCAGCACCAGCGCCACCAGCACGCGCCAGCGCCATTGCCACAAGGCGGACCATAGTCCGGAGACCACGCGGGCGGTGGTCGGGCGTGGGGGGCTGGACTCCATGGGAGGGGCCCCGCAATCCGCGTTCCCGACGGGATCGGGTTCTTGACGGTCGCCAGGGCCGCACAGGACGAGGGGTGGGGCAGGTATTACCCTTGCTCCCTGTGGGCCTCACCCGTCAGGAGATTCATCATCAAACTGCCGCATCCTCTTCGAGAAGCCGCCGAACTGGTCACCGAAGCCGCCCAGGGCTGGAGCGACGACAACGTCCCCAGCATGGGCGCCGCGCTCGCCTACTACACGCTGTTCTCCATCGCGCCCCTGCTGCTCATCGTGATTGCGGTGGCCGGGCTGGTGTTTGGCGAACAGGCCGCCCGCGGCGAAGTGATGGACCAGCTGTCCGACCTCATCGGCCTGCAGGGCGCCATGGCCGTGGAAGACCTGCTCAAGCGGGTCAACCGGCCGGAGGAGGGGGGCTGGGCGGCGGTCATCGGCACGGTGGTGCTGATCATCGGCGCCACCTCGGTCTTTGCCGAACTGCAGAATTCGCTCAGCCGCATCTGGAAGGTGCCGCCGCCGAAGTCCATCCCGGTGTGGCGCAGCCTCTGGACCGTCATCCGCCGTCGCCTGCTGTCGCTGGGGCTCATCATGGGGCTGGGTTTCCTGTCGATGATCTCGATGGTGGCCAGTGCCGCCCTGGCGGCCATGGGGAAGTGGTGGACGCCCTGGCTGGGGGACGACTTCCTGCTGCTGGCCCAGGTGCTCAATGCGGTGCTGTCGTACGCGCTCATCACCGTCATGTTTGCGGTGATCTACAAGTGGGTGCCGGATGTCCCGATCCGCTGGCGAGATGTGTGGGTGGGGGCTTTGATCACGGCCGCGCTTTTCAGCCTGGGCAAGTCGCTCATCGGGCTCTACATCGGGCGCAGCGCGGTGAGTTCGGCGTACGGCGCCGCGGCGTCGCTGGTGGTGATGATGCTGTGGGTCTATTACTCGACGCAGGTGTTCCTCATGGGTGCCGAATTGAGTTGGGCCTTTTCGCGGCGGCATAGCTTGAAGGAGCATGCAATGGCGATCGAGGCTGGGCTGGAGTAGGCGCATCCGGGCGCCACTTCATGGATGCGCACAAGCCCGCGCACAAGCCTTGGCACCCGCCGGCGCACGTGTCTTCGCAAATGCCTGCGCCGTGTTAGCGCGACCATTGAATCGGGCAATGAAAACGGACTTAGAGACAGCATCGCTTCAATTGTCAAAATGCCCGCAAATATCGATGGAATCGAGGCTATCGCTCGCAAGCGGTGCTGCAAGAAACGCTTCTGCCAGATGAACATCGAGTCTCCCCACCCAGAACGCTGCGTGCCGGTCGCTGCGCGGGCGCTGCGCTTTCCAAGGCGTCTTCACAGCGTCCATCAACGCCCTCGTGACCCCACGCCATCATTGAGCGTTTCGCTCAGAAACTGCCTTGCTGAATCACCTCCAGAAGTCGCTTCAGAACGCCCCGCTGTTTCTGGACCCTGGAACCGTCGCGGCACACCCATTGCCGAATTGAAGAACGGACCCGGGCCAACGGTGTCTCTTCATGGAGCCCGTCGGCCCACCAGGTTTGTTCAATCGTTCAGACGACCGAAAGGAATTCGACATGAACCAGCAAGGGCAACACCGAGGACGCAACGAAGATCAGCGCAGCACCGAAGGACAACAGCAGTCCTCGCAGCGCAGTGACACTGGCCAGCAACATGGCGGCCAGGCAGGACAACAGTGGGGCAGCTCGCAAGGGCAGTCGGGCCAGCAGTCCTACCAGGGGCAGGGCGGCCAACGGGATGAGTACGGCCAGACGGGTCAGTACGGCAGCCACAGCGGCTCGCAAAGCGGCGGCTACCAAGGCGGCTCGCAGGGCAGCTATCCCGGCAGCATGCAGGGCGGCTCGCGTAGCTATGAAGGCGGCGAAGGCTACGCCGGCTACCAGAGCGGTGGTCAGCAGGCCGGTTATCGCGACCAGGGGCCTCGGCACGAGGGCTGGCGTGAGGACCGCGGCGGTTCCCAGGATTTCAGCGGCCACTATGGCGCCCCCAGCGGCTATGGCAGCAGCGCCGGTGGGTATGGCGGGCAGAGCGGCTACGGCGGCAACTACGGTGGCAACTACGGCGGCCAGGGCAGCTACTCGGGCCAGGGCGCACAAGGCAGATCCGGTGATGGCGGCCAGGGTTATGGCCACCAGGGGGGCTACGGCAACCAGGGTGGTTATGGCGGCGGCCTCGGCGGCCTGAACCAGAGCCTGCAAGGCATGCATGGCACGGACCAACGGCCCGGCGGCTACCAGGGCGGTACCTACCAGTCCGGTGGCTACGGCCAGTCGTCTGGCGGCTATCAGGGTGGCCACCAGGGCGGCTATCAGGGCGGCAACTACCAAGGCGGCGGCTACCAGGGCGGGTCCCAGGCGGGCAACTACCAAGGCGGCTATCAAAGCGGACAGAGCGGCTATCAAAGCGGACAGAGCGGCTACCAAGGTGGACAAAGCGGCTACCAAGGTGGACAAAGCGGCTACCAAGGTGGGCAAAGCGGCTACCAAGGGTCTTCCGGACAGGGCGGCTATCAGGGGTCGCAGCAGGGCGGCTACGGCGGTTATGGTCAGGGCCAGAACTACGGCAGTAGTCCCCAGACCCACCATGACCCGGACTACCACCAGTGGCGCACCGAGCAGCTGCGCAACCTGGATGACGACTACCACTCCTGGCGCCAGGACCGCTACAAGAAGTTCAGCGAGGACTTCAACAAGTGGCGTTCCAACCGCTCCGGCAGCGGTTCGTCCAACACGTCCGAGCTGTCCGTGGGCAGCGGATCGACCGGTAGCGGCACGAGCGGACTGTCGGGATCCAGCAGCACACCGGGTTCCTCGGCATCGTCCGGCTCATCCGGCAGCACCGGCAGCACCGGTGGCACCGGCACTTCGAGCCTGGGCAGCGGCAGCTCGCTGGGCAGTGGCGCTGGCAGCTCGTTGAGCGGCGGCAGCGGCAGCGACAGCAGCTCCGGCTCGTCGCTGTCCTCGTCCTCTTCGTCGGGCAAGACGAAGTAAACCGTGTTCCTGCCGGCGGCACCCCGCGGGTGTCTCCGCGGTGCCTCTGCAGGCGCCGCCGGCGGGTTCCCGGCATGAGTTCCAGCCGCCGGACGCCTGGCGGCCCGAATGGCCACAGGACCGGTCCCCAGGGCCGGTCCCCCGCCTGCAGCAATGCAGGTCTCCCCCTTCAGGGCGCCGCGGTGCCGCGCGTCTGGGATCCACCATGCCACACCTTCTTGTCTTCTCCCACCTGCGCTGGGGGTTCGTCTACCAGCGCCCCCAGCATCTGATGTCACGGCTGGCAGCGGCTTATCGAGTGCTGTTCATCGAAGAGCCGGTGCTGGACCGCACCGGTCCGGCACGCATCGAAAGCCGTCTGGAATCGCCGCCCGGCGGTGGCGCGCCGGTGGAGGTGCTGGTGCCCTACACCCCGGTGGCAGCCGCCGGATTCGACGATGCCCAATTGCCGACTCTGCTGCCGCTGGTGGAGCAGGCACTGGCCGAACGCGACGTGCGGGACTATCTGGTGTGGCTCTACACCCCTATGGCGCTGCCCCTGGTGGCCGGGCTGGACCCGCGCGCGCTGGTGTACGACTGCATGGATGAGCTCTCCGCCTTCAAGCAGGCCCCGGCGCAGCTGCGGCAACGCGAAAGCGCGCTGATGCAAACGGCCGATCTGGTGCTGTGTGGGGGTCCGGCCCTGCACCGGGCCAAGCGTGCGCTCAACCCCCGCGTCTATTGCCTGCCCAGTGCCGTGGATGCTCCGCACTTTTCCCCGGCACGACTGAAGGCGGACAGCCTCGAGGCCGCCGAGGCGGAGCGGATGCAGGCCGGCATCGCACGGCCACGCCTGGGCTTTTTCGGGGTCATTGACGAACGCATGGACCTGGCCCTGGTGGCGGCGGTGGCAGAGGCCCGGCCCGACTGGCAGGTCGTGATGGCTGGCCCGGTGGTGAAGATCTCGGAATCGGAGCTGCCGCGGCGGCCCAACCTGCACTGGCTGGGCATGCAGCGTTATCCGGTGCTGCCGTATTTGCTGTCCGCCTGGGACGTCTGCCTGATGCCGTTTGCGTTGAACGAGTCCACCCGGTTCATCAGCCCGACCAAGACCCTGGAATACCTCGCCGGCGAACGACCGGTGGTGAGCACGCCGGTCACGGATGTGGTGGGACTGTATGGCGCGGTGGTGCGCGTCGCGGAGGATGCGGACGGTTTCATCCGCCACTGCGAGGACGCGCTGGCGCTGAGCAGCGAGCAGCGACGCCGTGAGGGACAGTCCTCGATGGCGGTCGTGGCGGCGTCCAGCTGGGATGCCAGTGCCGCCCAGGTGCGCCGCTGGCTGGCGGATGTGGCCCGCCCGGCCCATCCGAGGGCGGCGGTCGCCGGCACCCGGCTGCGCGCGGCCTGAGCATGATCATCGACGCCCATCTCCACTGCACCGGCCGGGAACGCACGGACGATGTGCTGCGCACGTTGGACGAAGCCGGCATCGACAAAGGCGTGCTGCTGGCGCCGTTCCTGGGGGACGGCTATTCCATCGACGACGCCGCGTCGCTGCGGCGCGCCAATGAGCACCTGTCGCGCCTGGTCCGCCATCACCCGGACCGGCTGATCGGTTTTGCCGTGGTCGACCCGCGGGACCCGGCAGCACCGGACGACCTGCGCCATGCCATCGAGGACCTGGGCCTGCGCGGCTGCAAGATGGTGCCCACCGGCTGGTATCCCTATGAAGAGCGGGTGCAGCCGGTCTTCGCCATGGCCCATGCGCTGGCCCTGCCGCTGCTGTTTCACAGCGGCATCTTCATCGACGGCCGCTCGGGTCGCTTTTGCCGCCCCACCTACTTCGAAGCGCTTCGGGACCATCCCCGCACCCGCGTCGCCCTGGCCCACATGGGGTGGCCGTGGACGGACGAGGCCCTGGCCGTGGCGCTGATCGACCGCATCCACGGCGTGCCGCATGCACAGGTGCAGTTCCGCCTGGACATCTCCTTCGGGCCACCCCCGGCCTATCGGCGGGAGGTCCTGGCCCGCATGCTGGAGGTGCTGGGCGCCGGGTCCCTGCAATTCGGCAGCGACTGTTTCCTGCCGTGTTCCGGGGCCCACGTGCGCGAGCGTCGACAGTGGGTCGAGGACCTGATGGACATGCTGGACCTGGACGCCGCCGCCCGCCGCCAGATCTGGTGCGACACCGCGGCCGCCTGGCTGGGGCTGAAGCTGGAGGCCGAGGGCCAGGCACAGCGCTCCTCCCATCCCGGGCATCTGCTGCCCCGCCTCAGTGCCAACGATGAGGACGGCGCCGGCGGCGCCGCTTCGTCTTCTGTCCCGCGCCCCTGGCGTCCGATCTGCTGCTGAGGCGGCATCGGCGGGCTGCGGAAGATCCACCGACCTCGATGCCCCTCATGGACAAGACCCCTTCCTTCTCTCGACTGGATCCGTCCAGCCCACGGCTCCACGTCATGGAGGTGGTGGGCAACGGCATCGTCGGCGGCATGGAGCGCTGCGTCGAGCGGCTGATCGAGCATCTCGGACGCGGGGACCGGTTCCGGTTCACCGTCCTGTGTCCCTTCGAGGGAGACTTCACCGATCGCGTCCGCGCCGCCGGCGCGCAGGTGATGGTGGTGCCCATGCCGGAGGATCCGCCCTGGGCTGCCCTGCAGATGGTGACGGGGCTGGTGCGGCATGGACGGGTCGACCTGCTGCATGCTCATCTGCCCAATGCCCATCAGCTCGCCGGTGTGGTGGGCCGCATCACCGGGGTGCCGGTGGTCTCCACCATCCACGGCCGGCAGATCATCATGCCCGACCTGGAAGTGCATCGCATGGTGGGCAGCCACCTCAGCGTGGTCTGCCAGCACAGCTACTACCACGCGCTGGGGCTGGGCATCGACCCGGACAAGCTCAGTTGCGAGCCCAACGGGGTGGATACGCAGGCCTTTCATCCGGGCCCCCGGCCCGAGCAGGGCCTGCGGGAGCGCTTCGGCCTGCCGCGGGACACGCTGCTGGTGGGCCTGGTGGGCCGCCTGTCTCCCGAGAAGGCGCCGGACGTGCTGGTGCGCGCCGCCTCGCTCTTGCATGAACGCCTGCCCGACGTCCACTTCATGATCGCTGGCGAGGGACCGATGCGCACGCAGCTGGTGGAGGCCATCGAGCGGCAGGGATTGCAGTCGCATGTGCATTTGCTCGGTCGTATCGACGATGTGCTGCCCATCTATCACGACCTCGACCTGCAGGTGAGCAGCTCGCATTCGGAGGCGATGCCCCTGGCGCTGATGGAAGGCATGGCCACCGGATTGTGCGTGGTGGCCACGCGAGTGGGCGGCGTGCCGGAGATCGTCGAACACGGCCGCAGCGGCTGGTTGGTCGCTGCCCGGGACCATGAGGACATCGCGGGCCGCATTCACCAGATGCTGACCCAGCCGGACCTGCGTCGGCGCATGGGGGAGCGCGCGCGGGACAGCATGGTGCAGCGTCATCCGCTGTCCAGCCGGCTGGAGGCCGTGGCGCAGCGGCTGCTGCAGTTGGCGCGTCCGGCCGCTGCGGAGCCGCGACGGATTGGCAGCGCACCCCGGGCCGTCCCTGGCAGCGCTGACCTTCGCCCGAGGGCAGGGCGGTGAGGCCTGCAGCAAGGCCTACTGAATGCCCGTTCATGGACGGGCACCGGGCTTGCCAAACAACGGATGCACAGGGCCGACGTCCCCGATCCGGGGTGTACGCCTGGTTCTACGCGTAATCCTGTTGTTTTCAACGATTCAAGGAGATAGCCATGAACAACCGTTCCAAGATCACCACCGTGGCCATGGCCGTGGCACTGGCCAGCGGCGTCGGCATCCTGCATGCACAAGGCGCAGGCGGCAATGGGCAGGGTAGCTCGGGCAGCACCAGCGCCCGCGACCGGACCAATGATCCGCTGTCCAACAACAATGACCAGATGAAGGCGGGCAACGCCACGACGACCAATTCGTCCACGACGAATGGCATGAACAATTCGACCAATGGCGCCGCGACCACCACCAATGGTCAGAACACTGGCACCGCCACCAGCAGCCAGAACAACGGCAACAACAACACCACCGAGACCTGGCAGGACCCCAACCGCAACAACACGGGCAACAACTCGAACAATATGAACAACAGCGGTACCAACCGCTCGTCGGGCATGGATGCCAACAACTCGGGGGCCATGTCCACCGACAACACGGCCGCCGGTTCCAACGACAGCTCGCTGCCGGCCCGTGCCGACCGCAACTGATCGTTCCCCACCTCAAGTCGAAGCGACCTCCGGGTCGCTTTTTTCTTGCCTGGAGCGCGGGATGAGTGCGCCGCAGGTGCCTGGATCCCCGTTGTTCACAAGGCGTTCCAATGAAGGGTCTGATCGCGCGGAATGCCGATGAAAAGGGGACATTCGGTCGATTCAAGCTGGAAGCGGTGGTATGCGGCTTGCCGCGTTCCATGCATCACGAACGGAGCAGTCATGGCAGACCAGTCCTTGAGAGTGGCGTTGATCAGCGAGCATGCCTCCCCGCTCGCCCAGCAGGGCAGCGTGGATGCGGGGGGACAGAACGTGTATGTCCACCATGTCGCGGCAGCGCTGGCGCGGCGGGGCCATCACGTCGATGTGCTGACGCGGCGCGACCATCGCGCCCTGCCCACCGCCGTGGACATGCGTCCTGGCGTGCGCGTGCTGCATATCGACGCGGGCCCTCCCGCCTTTGTGCCCAAAGAACAATTGATGCCCTACATGAAGACGTTCGGCAGTGAAGCGCTGCGCCTGATTCGACGCAGCCTGCCGTACGACGTGGTGCATGCCAATTTCTTCATGTCGGGCCTGGTGGGCCTGCGTCTGCAACGCCAGCTGCAGGTTCCTCTGGTGCAGACCTTCCATGCGTTGGGGGCGGTGCGGCAACTGCATCAGCGGGAGGCGGATGCCTTCCCGCCCGAGCGCCTGCAGCAGGAGCGGCGCATTGCCTGTGAGGCGGACTGCGTGATTGCGGAATGCCCGCAGGATGCGCAGGACCTGGTGATGCATTACGGCGCGCCCAAGGCCCGCATCGCCCAGGTGCCTTGCGGGGTGGACCTGGAGGAATTCGGGCCGGGCGACCGTCGCCTGGCCCGCCGCCGGCTGGGCTTGCCGGAGCACGAGTTCATCGTGCTGCAACTGGGGCGGCTGGTGCCGCGCAAGGGCGTGGACAACGTGATCCGCGCCGTGGCCCGGCTCGACCGCCATGTGCCCTGGCGACTGCTCATCGTCGGCGGAGATTCTGTGGTGGCGGACGAGGTCCGTACCCCGGAAATCGGCCGCCTGCGGCGGGTGGCCCAGGCAGAGGGCTGCGAGCCGTGGGTGCATTTCGTGGGGAGACGGGACCGGGCGCAATTGCGCGACTACTACCTCGCCGCCGACGTGTTTGTGACCACGCCCTGGTACGAGCCCTTTGGCATCACGCCGCTCGAAGCCATGGCCTGCGGCACGCCCGTGATCGGGGCGGAGGTCGGGGGCATCCAGCACACGGTGGTGGACGGGCTGACCGGCTATCTGGTGCCTGCCAAGGATCCGGACGCCCTGGCGCTTCGCTTGGACGACCTGCGGCAGCATCCCGAACTCGGCCGGATGATGGGCCGCGCCGGCCTCGCCCGCGTGCAGCGTGAGTTCACCTGGGACGGCGTGGCGGACAAGCTGACGCAGGTCTACCTGCGGGTGATGAAGCAGCGTCGCATCCGCGCAGCGGAGACCGGTCTGCGTCTGATGCCGCAGCCGGTGACGGAGACCGGTGGCGCGCCCGCCCTGGCGCAGCCGACCGCCTACCCGTCGGTCGACCGCGCCCCAGTGGTGGCCTTGGCCGCTGTGCCACGCCAACGGGTGGAGGCGAAATGACCGGCGACCTGCTGGACCGGGAGCGCCACCGCCGCTGGTTGAATGTGCGCCGTGTGCTGCTGGTCCGGCTGGACAATCTGGGCGATGTGCTGATGAGCACTCCGGCCTTCGCCGCTGTCCGGGAGACCTTGCCCTGGGCCCACCTCACGCTGCTGGCCGCACCGGGTTCAGAGCCTCTGCGGCCGCATCTGGCCATGATCGACGAGATGATCGGCTTTCATGCGTCCTGGATGAAGACGGGCGCCAGCGTGCTGGATACCGAGCCGCCCGAGATGCGAGGAGAGGCCGAGCGCCACCTCGTGCGCCGGCTGGGCCGGGCCCGTTTTGATGCCGCGATTCTCTTCACGGTCTGCACCCAGAGCGCGCTGCCCGCGGCCCTGATCTGCCGCATGGCCGGCATTCCGCTGGTGCTGGCCCATGTCCGCGAACGGGCCTACGGCCTGCTCAGCGACGAACTGCCGGACCCGGACATCGTCCAGACGGGAATGCGGCACGAGGTGCAGCGCCAGCTGGACCTGGTGGCCCATGTCGGCCTGTTCACGAAGGACGACCGTCTTCGCTTCCGCGTGTTGCCCCGGGACCAGCAGGCCGCTCAGCGCGCGCTGGCCGCCGCCGGCCTGCAGGATGGGCAGCCGTATGCGGTGGTGCACCCTGGCGCCAGCGCGCCGTCACGACGGTATGCGCCGACGGCGTTTGCGGCCGCGGCGGATCGGATGCGCCAGGACCCTGGCGCCGAGGGCACGGCCATCGTGTGGTGCGCGGGCGCCCATGAACAGGCGCTGGTGGATGAAGCGCGTGCTGCCATGCGCGAATCCAGCCTTGTGCTGCCCCGGCCACCGACTCTGGGCGAACTGGCGGCGCTGATCGCCGGTGCACGGGTGCTGGTGGCCAACAACAGCGGTCCGGTGCACCTGGCCGCCGCCGTGGGCACGCCGGTGGTGGACCTGTATGCGCTGACCAATCCGCAGCACACCCCCTGGCGGGTGCCAGCCCGGGTCCTCAACCATGACGTGCCCTGCCGCAATTGCCAGAGAAGCGTCTGCGTGCAGGGCCACCATGACTGCCTGCGGCTGGTGGATCCGGCTGACGTGGCACGCGCCGCATCGAGCCTGATGAGGGAGACGGTGACATGAGCATGCCCTCCGGTAGGTCCGACACCGCCGATACCGCCGACACGGCCGACACGGTCTACGCCGCCGTCCCGACGCTCAGCGTCGTGGTTCCCACCTACCTGCGGCCGATGTTGCTGGAGCGCTGCCTGCTGGCCCTCCTGGCCCAGTCGCTGCCGCGAGAGCGCTTCGAGATCGTGGTGGTGGACGACGGTCACGACGATCGCACTCGCGAGCGGGTGCAGGTCCTGGCCTCACGGACCGATGCTCCGGTCATGCGCTACCTGCGCCCGGACCATGGACGCGGCCCCGCCGTTGCGCGCAATGCGGGCTGGCGGGGCGCAAACGGGACGGTGGTGGCCTTCACGGACGACGACACCATCCCCGACGTTGACTGGCTGGCGCGCGGTCTTGAAGCGATGGCGGACCACCCGGACTGGGTGGCCGCCTCGGGCCGGGTGCAGGTGCCGAGACCGGCCCCTCCGCTGCACCGGCAGGAACGGCCGACCGACCATGAACTGATGACCCGGGGGCTGGAGACAGCGGAGTTCGTCACGGCCAATGCCTTCGTCCGGCGGGAGGCGATGACCCGCATCGACGGCTTTGATGAGCGCTTTCGCCGTGCGTGGCGGGAGGACTCCGACCTGCAGTTCCGGCTGCAGGCGCTCGGGCCGGTGGGCCGGATCGAGCAGGCCCAGGTCTGGCATCCGGTGCGGCCAGAGCGCTGGGGCGTGTCCTTGCGCCAGCAGCGCAATGTCTTCTTCGATGCCTTGCTGTACCGCAAGCATCCGTCGCTCTATCGCAGTCGCATCCGGCCGGTACCGCCCTGGGACTACTACGCCGTCGTGGCACTGACGATCGCGGCCGTGGCGCTGTTGGCGATGGGCCGGGCGGTGCCGGCCTTCCTGTCGCTGGCCGGCGCGGCGCTGCTGATCCTGATGCTGGCCCGGCGGCGATTGCGCCACACCTCGCATGCGCCCCGTCATGTGCTGGAGATGGTGGCCACGTCGGCCGCCATTCCCTTCCTGTCGGTGTATTGGCGCCTGCGAGGGGCCTGGCATTTCCGGACGCTGTTCCTGTAGATCCCGTCACCCTGTTGACCTCGCTGACCTTGCAGACCTGGAGACCCTCCGTGACCCTGGACCCTCATTCGCCCCTCACCGCTGCACCGCAGTCCCCCGGGGGAGCGGGCAGGGTGGAAGGCCCCATCCGCCGCGTGCTGGTGCTGCGTGCGCTCATGCTGGGCGACATGATCTGCGCCGTGCCGGCACTCCGGGCCATGCGGCGCGCCTGGCCGGCGGCGCGGATCTGTGTGATGGGCGTGCCGGCGTCGCGCGAGTACCTCTCCCGCATCGGCCATGTCGACGAATGGCTGCCGTTTCCGGGCTGGCCGGGCCTGCCGGAGCAGACGGTGGACGTGCGGGGACTGCCGCCGGCGCTGGCCCTGCTGCAGTCGATGGACTGGGACCTCGCCCTCCAGCTGCATGGCAGCGGCCAGGTGACCAATCCCTTCCTGGCTTTGGCTGGCGCACGCCAGATGGCCGGCTTCCATGGGCCGGGTGCCTGGGTGCCGCCCGGGGATGCGCAGCGCTTCGTCCCCTGGCCGGTGCTGGGACATGAAACCCAGCGGCTGCTGGGCCTGTGCCATCACCTGGGTCTGCCGGTCGATGGAGACGCCCTGGAGTTTCCTCTGCGACCGCAGGACGACCTCGCGCTGCGTCAGTCCTGGCCCGGCTGGGAGGACTGCGAGGCCTACGCCTGCGTGCATGTGGGCGCGCAACTGCCGTCGCGGCGCTGGCCGCTGCGTCGGTTTGCTGCGGTGGCCCAATCCCTGCATGACGGCGGCCAGACGGTGGTGCTGACCGGCACGCCGTCCGAAGCCGCGCTGGGCGAGGAACTGCGCATGCTGCTGGAGGCGCTGAAGGTGCCCAGCATCAACCTCATCGGCCGGACCACGCTCTGGTCGCTGGGCGCGCTGCTGCGCCGGGCCCGTGTGCTGGTGTGCAACGACACCGGGGTCTCCCACATCGCGGCGGCCCTGCGGGTGCCCAGCGTGGTGGTGTCCTGCGGCAGCGAGCCGATGCGCTGGGCGCCGCCCGATCAGCGCCTGCACCGGGTGCTGGCCAAACCGGCGCCGTGCCGGCCATGCGCCTATGCGGAATGTCCCAACGGGCATGCCTGCGCGAATGCCTTGTCCGTGTTCGAGGTCCTGCAGGCGCTGGACGACCTGCTGGCCCATCCCCTTCCTCAGCAGGAGCTCCCTGATGGCCCGACGCCTTCGCATCCTCACCTGGCACGTGCATGGCAACTACCTCTACAACCTCACGCAGGTGCCGCATGACTTCTACCTGGTGACCGACCCGCAGCGATCCCCGGGCCGGGTGGGCCGGGTGGGCAGCCTGCCCTGGGGCGACAACGTGTTCGAGGCTGTCGTCGATCAGATTGCCCACATGCCCTTCGATGTGGTGCTCTACCAGCACCGCATCGGCTGGGACGAGGACCGGCCCCGCTGGTTGTCCGCGGCCCAGCAGCAGCTGCCCCGGTTGTATCTGGAGCATGACCCGCCCCAGCAGCACCCGACGGACACGCTGCACTGGGTGCAGGACCGCGCGGCGATGCTGGTGCACTGCACCCACTTCAATGCGCTGATGTGGAACAACGGGGTCACACCCTGGCGGGTGGTGGAGCACGGCGTGAAACCGCTGGGCCAGGCGCACTATCACGGCGAGCTGGCGCAGGGGCTGGTCGTCATCAACCATCTGGAGCGGCGCGGCCGTCGGCTGGGACTGGACCTGTACCGTCAGATGCTGGACGCCGTGCCGCTGTCGCTGGTGGGCATGGGCAGCGAGGGCCTGCCGGGTGGGGTGGGGGAGGTGTCGCAACAGGCGCTGCCAAGCTACATGGCGTCCCATCGGTTCTTCTTCCATCCCGTGCGCTACACGAGCCTGGGCCTGGCGCTCATCGAGGCCATGCTGATCGGCCAGCCGGTGGTGGGCCTGGCCACGACGGAACTCAGCACCGTGATCCGCAGCGGTGACAACGGCTTCATCGACAACCGCCCCGACGCACTGGCGGACGTCATGCAGGAACTGCTGCGGGACCCCGGCCTGGCCCGCGACTGGGGCGCACGCGGACGCGTGCTGGCGCAACAGCGCTTCGGTATCGATCGATTTGTTTCGGACTGGCTGCACATCCTTCACGAGGTCACGACATGAACCAGGACTCTCTTCCCGTGGTGGTGACCGGCGCCGCCGGTTTCGTGGGCAGCCATCTGTGCGAGGCCCTGCTGGCGCAGGGGCATCGTGTCATGGCGCTGGACAATCTCAGCACCGGCGACATTGGCCATATGGACGGCCTGCTGGGTCACAAGGCCTTCACCTTCCAGCGACGGGACGTGTGCCTGGAGCCGCCGCGTGAACTGGTGGAGGCGCGCCGCGTCTTCAACCTGGCCTGCCCTGCCAGTCCCGCGTATTACCAGACGGCGCCGGTGGACACGGTGCTGTGCAGCGTGCTGGGGCTGTGGCGGCTGCTGGAGCTGGCGCAGCGCACCGGCGCACGCCTGCTGCAGACCTCCACCAGCGAGGTCTACGGCGATGCCGAGCAGCATCCGCAGCGGGAGAACTACTGGGGCAACGTCAACCCCAACGGGGCGCGGTCCTGCTACGACGAGGGCAAGCGCTGCGGCGAAGCGATGATGATGGCCTACCACCACGAGCGGAAGGTGGATGTGCGCATCGCGCGGATCTTCAATACCTACGGCCCGCGGCTTCGGCCAGGCGATGGTCGGGTGGTGAGCAACTTCATCATGCAGGCGCTGCAGGGGCAGGACCTGACCGTTTATGGGGACGGCCAGCAAACGCGCAGCTTCTGCTATGTGAGCGACACCGTGCGGGCGCTGATGCTGCTGATGGAGGGCGAGGAGATCGGCCCGGTGAACGTGGGCAACCCCGGCGAGCACACGATGCTGGCGCTGGCGGAGATGATCCTGCGCCTGACGGGCAGCCGCTCACGCCTGGTGTTCCGGCCCTTGCCGCAGGACGATCCGCGCCGGCGATGTCCGGACATCGAGCGGGCCCGCGAGCGGCTGGGGTGGGTGCCGCAGGTCAGCCTGGAGGAAGGGCTGGAGCGAACCCTGCATCATTTCCGGCAACTGCTGGGGCAGCAGCGGGTAATCGTGGCGTGACGGCAAGTGCGGATGGGCGCGAAGTGCGGATGGGTGCGTGTTGGGGGCAGGCGGGTGCTGAAGGGTAGGGGCGGGGGCGGAATGGTTCGCGGGGTGATGCGCGACCTTGAGATTTCGCAATGAGCGGCGCCTCGCTCGAGCGGTTGTCATGCAGCTTCAGGCGCGTGGACCCACCTAGGGGGACGATGTCCAGTCGGGCATCCAAGGTCTTCCAAAGGCGAGCCGCACATGTCTTTTCCGCATCCCGCTTTTGCCCCCATGGTGGGGCCGTCCACGCCTTTCTCGCCACACTGGCAGCCTGGGCAGCCAGGGCAGGGGTCAACCGCACAGCCCTGGCCCGGTGCTGGGGGTCCCTGGCAACATCCCTCCATGCCCCTGCAGGGTCCGGGGGGCTTGTCCCATGACGATGCGGTCACGCAGCAAGTGCTGCACCGCTTGTCTGCAAACTATGGCCACATAGCCGCCTGGTTGCCGACTCTGGAGTCTTTCGCCCGGGTCTGCCAGAGCCTGAGCCCGGAGGAGCAGGCGGTGGTGCAGCGGCATCTGCTGCCGGCCACGGCCGCGCAATTGCAGCAGATGGAGCAGCGCCGGCATGACCCGCAGGCGATGGCCCACGTCCTGACCTATGGAGAAGGCGGGGACCCGCGTGCAGAGGCGGACGCGTCTGGCCCGCATGCCAGGCAGGCCAAGCACACTCCGCATGCGCCGCATGCCACGCACACTCCGCATGCCAAGCACATAACGCATGCCCCGCATGCCAAGCAAGGCGCGCAGGTCGGTCCTGGCGGAGCTGCGGCACGGGGCCCTTCATCGTCGGGGCCTGGTCATCCCTCCGGCCATCAAGGTCGGGCAGGCCATCCTGGCCACCCTGGTGCGGTCCCTGGTGCGGTCCCTGGGGCGGGGCCGTTGATGGCAGGGCAGGCGCCGAGCGCGCCGCCATGGTCCCGGCCGGGGTCGCCACTGCTGGGGCCCCAGACGTCCATCCAGACGGTCACCACCACGCCGGGCGGCGCCACCATCCAGACCGGATGGTCCAGCCTCCCGCCGTCGCCGCTGAACATGCAGGGCCCTGTCGTGGCGCAGTGGTCCAGTGCCGCTCCCGTTGTGGGTGCTCCCGTTGTGGCCGCACCGGGGTGGTCACCGCCGGTCGTGGTGGCGCCTCAAACGGTCATCGCTCCCACGCCCTTCATGCCGTCTCCGCCCATCGTCTGGGACGCCTGTGGCGGCATGGTTCCTTATCCTCCCTACCCGATGTGGAACCCGATGGCCGCACCGGGCTGGCCAGCCGTCGGATTCGGCATGACCTCCCCGCTGGCGCCGTGCTGGGCAGACGGGGCCTTGTCCGGACTCGGCATGGGGCTGGGGGCAGGCATCGGTGCGGGCATCGGTGCGGGCATGGGGGCGGGGCTCGGTCACATGCTCGGGTCGTTCGCCTTCGGCCACCCCTTCTGCTGACCGCGATGGATCCCAGTCGTCTCGCCCCGGGCCATCTGCGCCATCTGCGTGCGCCCCGTCCCGCCAGCCTGCAGACGCCGCCGCCCCGGCGCCAGCCCTGGCCCGTGGCCGGAACGGCACTGGGCCGGCCTGCTTCGTCGCGCACCGATGAGGCGAAGAACGCCGGGGAGGACGGACGGGCGGCGTCGTCCAGACCGGTTGGCCTGACCTTCATGCTGGACCCGGGGGCGGTCTACCGGGTTCGCTGTCACATGGACGTGGCGGGCGATCCGACCCCGATCGGGGCGGCGGGGACAGCTGCTCCGGGCACGGGCCCAGGGCATCAGACCGCAGGCTCAGGCAATGGGAGCACGGGCTCAGCCAATGGGAGCACGGCGGCCACGATGGCAGGCCGGATGGCGCGCACCCCTGCAGCCACGATGGCAGGCCAGATGGCGGGCACCCTTGGGGCCACGATGGCAGGCAGGATGGCGGGCACCCTCGCGGCCACGATGGCTGGCTCGATGGCCGGCTCGATGGCGGCCACCAGCCCTGCCATGAAGGCAGGCGGCCCCCCTGGCGCCCCGCCTGCCGCCACCCCTGACAAGGCGCCCGTGGCGGACGCACGCACCGAGGTCGGATCTGCCGAAGCGGCGGCACCCGCTGATCTGGTCGCCCTGTGCCGGCTGCCGGTGATGCAACGCTTGCTGACGCTTGCCCAATCCCGCCAGACCCTGCTGGCCTTCGAGGCGCAACTGGCCAGCGACTATCGCCGCAGCCATCCCTATGCGGATGAACCGGAGCTGGCGCGCGCCGTGTACGGCGACCCACGCTACGAGCAGATGATCAACCGCCTCAAATTTGCCGACAGTCCACAGTGCGCGCGTCTGCTCGCAGCTCGCATTGCGCGGGACAACAGCGGGCTGTCGGTGTGGACCGCCACCGCGGAAGGGTTCGGCAGCGAGTTTGTGCTGGTGGCTGCGCAGTTGCCGGAGGGGGTGACCGACTGGCACGACCTGCCCGAGGATGCCGTCCTGATGGACCCATGGGCGCAGCGTCAGGGCGCCGCGCGCAGCCTGTTGATCGCGGCCGGCCTGGCCAGCAGCGAACTGCGGGTGGAGCGCTGCTTCACCTGATCCTCACACCAGCAGCTGCCTGAGACGCTGCCGGATCAGCGCCCCCTGGGCCTGATGGGCGGCCAGGACCCGCTGCGCGTCTGCGCGCAATTGGGACGGGTCCACGGGCGCCATGGCTTCTCCGCACAAAGCCGACAGTGCGCGCGGCGTCACCGCGAGGGGCGCCCAGACCTCAAAGGGAACGGCTGCCTGAACGGCTGCCGCCATGGGCGCTTCCAGTGGCGGCGGCAGTCGCCCTATCCAGCGAAGATTGGGGGGATCTGTTTCTATGGCCGCATCCGCCGCTCCAGCGACCATCGGGCCCCGGCTGTCCACCAGCACCTGCCAGCCAGGATGCTGACGCGCCAGCACGCGGATGGCATGCACCTGTTCGACGTCGATGCTTTCAGCCCCGGGCTTCGCCTGCAGCCAGAGGGTCGGGCGGGTCAGCCCCGACGCATCTCGCAGGCCCGCGCCCCAGCGCCGGGTTTCTTCCGCTTCATAGCCGTCCGGCACCAGCCCCCGCCAGGCCACCAGCGGCGCGGGCCAGTCGGCTGGCACTTCAAGGCGCAGCAGGGCCTGCAGCGTCACCGGCGGCGGGTCGCCCAGCTGACAGGGATGGTGAATCCATCCGTCGCCGGCCAGCGCCGTCACCCAGGCCGCATCCACGGCGCCGGCCGCAGCGCTCCAGGGCCAGCACCACCAGCGCCGGGGGCCGAGCTGCTCGCGGTCCTTCCGGAGCAGCGCGAGCGTGTCTTCGTCCGGCACGCAGGCCCATCCGTCACGTGCCTCGAGTCCATCCCGTTTGCCCCCGCCCAGCCCCTGCGCACCCTCCGATCTCGGCCGATGCGGCACCAGCAGCTCTGCATGCGGCGCCAGCGTATGGCGGCGCAGCACCGGCGGCAGCACCGAATCCCGCGGCGGTTCCACCAGTCGCAGCACGAAGTCGTCCGCCAGCGCCAGCGCGGCGGCCTGATGACGGGCCGGAAAATGCTCCCACGGCTGAGGCAGCATCAGCAGCAGGCCGGGCTTGGGGGTGTCGGCGCCATCCGGTGAGGGCAGGGCCACCGGACTGTCCGCGCTCAGTGGCCGCCAGTTCATCAGCGCGCGCGCGTACGGCTTGTTCAGCCGGCGGCGGAGCGCAGGCGTGACGTGCCACAGCCCGCTGCGGTGCCACACCTGGTCGTCGGCCCAGTCCGGCCGGTCCAGCAGCGGATACAGGCAGACGCCGTTCAGCGGCACGCCACGCGCATGCGCCCGCTGCGCTTCCCCCGCCACCTCCTGCAGCCAGGCGCCGCGTCCAATCCCGATATGCCCCGTCTCCGCCACGATCAAGGGCCGGCGATAACGCCGCCAGACGCCTTCCAGCAGATCGGCCATCGGCATGCGCCGCGGATCCCGCAGATGCCAGGCCAGGCGTTTCTCGCCGGGCGTCTCCCACTGGCTGCTGTGATAGTGGTTCAGCCCCAGCACATCCAGCGCGTCGGCATGGCCGCCCAGCTCGGGCTCCATGCGGCCGGCCAGCAAGTCGAAGGCCTGCCATTGGAATGCGCTGATGCGGTCTGCCTGCGCCTGCCAATCCGACGAATCCAGCGGATCGCCTTGATCCTCCTGGCCCGCTTGACCGGCTTGGCCCGCTTGACCGATCTGGCCGCCTTTGGGCGCCACATGCACCACCGGCTCCACATGCAGGAACCGGGCTTCCGGGTCCACCGCGCGAATCGCCCGGATACCGGCCAGGGCCGCCCGCACCAAGCGTCGCTTGATCTGGAACCCACTCACGCGCGAGTCCTTTTCCAAGTCCGGCTGCCGCTCGGACGCCGGAACGCCGGCCGGCCCCATCGCATCGCTGGCGGACGCCGCCCACGACAGGAAGCTGATCTCGTTGACCGGTGTGTAGAAGCGCGGTCCGGGGCACAACGGCGTCAGCACCCGGGCCGCCTCTGCCGCGAAGCGGGCAAAACGCGGCACCAGGGCGTCGTCCAGAAGCGTCAGGCCAGGCGGCACGCCGTAGTGCATCAGCGTCCAGAGAATCTGAAGACCCTGCCGACGGGCCGCTTCCGCCATGGCGATGGCGCGGCTGAAATCGAAGTGTCCCTGGGCATCTTCGGTCAGCCGCCAGCCGATGCTCTCGCGTACCACCCGCAGGCCGAGCAGACGGGCGCGGCGGTAATCCTGATCCAGCCGGTCGGCATGGCCCGTCGCCCGCACCATGTCCAGCGCATCTCCGCGGCCATTGATGTGGTCCGCACCTTCAAAGCCCCCCATCCAGAAGGAGGCGAAGGGTGGCGCGGCAGGGCGGCCCGGCATGTGGCCCTCAGGGCAGCGCGGCCAGGGACTGCTCCACCAGCCCGCACCAGCAATGGCCGATGAAGATGTGCGCCTCCTGGATGCGGGCCGTGTCGGCATGCGGCACCACCACGCAGACATCACACAGCTCGGCCATCGGCCCGCCGTCCCGGCCACTCAGGCCGACAGTGGTCAGGCCCAGCGTGCGGGCCCGCTCCAGGGCCCGCAGGACATTGGCCGACTGCCCGGAGGTGGAGATGCCCACGGCGCAATCTCCGGGCTGCGCCAGGCCCGCCAACTGGCGCTCGAACACATGCTCGAAGCCATAGTCATTGCCGATGCAGGTGAGGGCGGAGGTGTCGGTGGTCAGCGCCAGGGCGGCCAGTGGCCGGCGCTCCTGCTGGAACCGGCCGGTGAATTCCGCCGCCAGGTGCTGGCAGTCCGCAGCGGAGCCGCCGTTGCCCATCAGCATGATCTTGCGATTGGCGCGCAGCGTGTCGGCCATCAGCACGGCCGCCTGCTCGATCTGAGGGCGCAAGCTGTCCATCAGCTGGAACAGCAGCCGATGCTGGTGCAGCGATTCATCGAAGTAGGGCCGCCTGGCCGGCGCTGGCCAGGGACGGATGTCCGCGCCTGCCAGCTCCGCCGGATGTTCGATGTGTCGCGCCAGAAAGCTCATGCCGCCATCCCCATTTCTTCCAGAGTGACCGAGGCCGTGCCGAATTTCTGCACCACGAGGCCAGCCGCACGGTTGGCCGCGCGCACGGCGTCTTCCAGGGTTTCGCCCCGCACCAAAAAACAGGTGAGGGCGGCCAGCACGGTGTCGCCGGCGCCGCTCACGTCATACACCTCGCGCGCCAGGGCCGGCACATGCAGGCTCAGGCCCTCGCGGGAGAACAAGGTCATGCCGGCCTCGCCGCGCGTGAGCAGGATGTGATCGATCTCCAGCGACCGCTGCAGCCCCGCCACCCGCTCGCACAGGTCCTTCTCATCGGTCCAGTGACCGACCGCGGCTCGCATTTCGCTCAGGTTGGGCTTGAGCAGCCAGGCACCGCGGTAGGCCTGGAGGTCGGGGCGCTTGGGGTCGACCAGCACCCGGCAAGGCTGGTGGCGCCAAGCGCCGATCAAGGCCTGCACGTCTCTCAAGGCGCCCTTGCCGTAGTCGGACACCAGCACCCAACGGTGGCGGTGGGCTAGGTCGCGGGCCAATGCATTGAATGATTGAACGCAGGCCTCCGGGAGCGGGTCTTCCACGTCCATGCGCAGCAGTTGCTGTCGCTGGCTGACCAGCCGGATCTTCTGCGTCGTGTTGACTTCGTCGCTGCGGATCAAGTGCTGGTGGATGCCAGGACGGTCCAGCAGGGCTGCCAACTGCTCGCCCGCCGAGTCGTCGCCCACCACGCCGGTGACCGTGCAGGGACAGTCCAGCGTGGAGAGGTTCAGCGCCACATTGGCAGCGCCGCCCGCCCGATGCGACTGCTGCCGCAGATGCAGCACCGGCACCGGCGCCTCTGGCGAAATACGGTGCACCGCCCCTTCCAGATAGACGTCCAGCATGCAGTCCCCGGCGATCAGGACCGACGGCGCACGAGAGCCCGGCGCAGCCCTTGATGCGGAGGTGGCCCCGGCCGCAGGCGCTACAGCGCCTCCATGGGGCGACAGTGGCCATTCGAATTTCGGGGTCATGGCGCCGTTTTCCAACGCAGGGGCTGACGCAGTGACCGGGCCGATGCCCCGGCACCCCCTTCAACGCCCGTAAAGGGTGTAAAGGGCGCAAAGGGCGCAAAGCGCCGGTGTAGCGTCACGGCGCCAACGCACCCAGGCGCTGCATCAGCCCGGCTGTGCCACTGCCGCCGCTGACATTCGGCGCCAAGGCCACTCGTCCCCCCCAGCTCGCGACCAAGGTGGCCTCCGGCAGGCTGTCCAGCGGGCTCTCGAACTGGCCATGGCCGCCTTTGACATACACCTCTGGACGCAATGCCGCCAGCAAGGCGGCCGGCGTGTCCTCATCAAACCAGGTGACCCAGGACACGCAGCCCAGCGCCGCGACCACACGGGCCCGATCGCTGAGTGGGTGGACGGGGCCATCGCCAGTCGCCGACCCGGACCGGACCGACCGATCGCTGTGCAGCGCCACCACCAGGCAGCTGCCGTGGGCGCTTGCGGCCTCCAGGTCGCTCACATCGTTGACCTGCAGCAGATCAAAGACGCCGTGGGTGAACACCAGCGGCCGCGCCAGCCGTGGGGCCATGTCCAGCAGCCGTTCCGGCGGCAGGCATTTGAGGGAACTGTTCCACTTGTCGAGCACGTACTTCTCCCGGTGTGCCAGCAGAAAGAGCACACCGCATGCCTGAAGCCGTCTGCAAGATAGGGGGTCAGGCAGCCCGGGCCTGAGCGGGAGGGCGGTGCAGCGCCAGAAGTTGCAGCAGTTTGTCCGGGTCCACCGGTTTGGTGAGGTGGTGGTCGAAGCCGGCCTCCATTGCCTCGGAGCGGTCGGACGCCTGTCCCCAGCCGGTGATCGCCACCAGCACCGGCGCATGCAGGTCGCCGCGGGCGCGCAGGCGGCGGGCCACCTCATTGCCGTCCAGTCGCGGCATGCCGATGTCCAGCAGGCAGGCGTCCGGCGCGGTCTGGTCGAACACTTCCAGGGCCTGTTCGCCGTCGAAGGCCAGCATCACCGAGTGGCCATGCAGGCGCAGCAGCTCGGCCAGGCTCTCGGCCGCGTCGCGGTTGTCGTCGGCGACCAGGATGTTGAGCGGTCCGCCGCGATAGCCAGCCAGGCGGCTCACCGGTTGCGAGGGGGCGGCCGCGGCGCGCAGCGGCAGGCGCACTTCAAAGCGGCTGCCGCAGCCCGGGCCATCGCTGTGGGCGCTGATGCGTCCGCCATGCAGCTCCACCAGCCCGCGTGTCAGCGCCAGGCCGATGCCCAGCCCTTCATTGACCCGTCCGCTCACCCGGCGAAGCTGGGTGAACATGTTGAACACCTCGCCCAGCGACTCCCGGGGAATGCCGATGCCGTTGTCGCAGACTTCGATCAGCACTTCACCAGCGCCGTCCCGCACACATCGGCTGGCGCGGATCACGAGCTGGCCGCCGGGCTCGGTGTACTTGGCCGCATTGGTGAGCAGGTTGGCGACCACCTGGGCCAGCCGCAGTGCGTCGCCTTCGAAGCGCAGCGGCTGGGCCGGCAGCTCCACCTGCAATTGGTGCTGGCGCCCTTCGATGGTGGGGCGGGCGGTCTCGACCGCCGATTCGATCACCGCATGCAGCTGCACTTCCTCCAGCCGCAGGCTGAGCGCGCCGCGGGTGATGCGGGAAATATCCAGCAGGTCGTCCAGCAGCAGGGCCATGTGCTGCACCTGCCGCTCAATGACGCCATGGCTCCAGCGCTTCTGGGCATCGGTGGCTTGCGCGGCGCTGGAGAGCAGGGCGGCCTGCCGGATCGGCGCCAGCGGATTGCGCAGTTCATGGGCCAGCGTGGCCAGGAATTCATCCTTGCGGCGGTCGGCGGCCTGCAGCTCGGCCCGCGCCCGGGCCCGCTCCGCATGCACGATGATCTTGCGGGTGCACAGGTCGGTGAGGTCGGTTTCGCGCAGGGTGATGTCGTGCGGCTCGGGGAAGTGCACGCTGATCAGGCCCATCAGCTCGCCGCTGTCGCTCAGCAGGGGCGTGGTGTGCGCCGCGCCCAGGCCCAGCGAAGCCGCCAGCGCTCGCAGGTCCTGGCAGCGCGGATCGGTCTGGAAGTCGTTCACCACGACACGGCTGCGCTGCACCCGCGCCAGGCCGCAGCTGCCCCGACCGGCGTCCATCAGGCGCTGCAGCTGGTCCAGTGCCTGAGCATCGTGGCCGACGGAGGCCTTGATCTTCAGCTGGCCATCGTCCTCGTCCACAAAGGCCAGCAGGCCGTGCTCCGCATGATGCAGCGCCACCACCACATCCAGCACCACCTGGAACTGCTGCACCAGCGGGCGCGGCTCCAGCAGCCGGGTGCTGAGCTCCTGCAGGCGGTGCAGGTCGTTGACCCGCACGCTCAGTTTTTCCTGCGTGTCCTTGAGCTGGTTCTCCATGCGCTTGCGTTCGGTGATGTCCGCCACCGCGCCCCGCACATGGGTCACCTGCAGGTCGTCACGGATCAGGCGCACCCGCAGCAGCAGCCATTTCATGCCGTCCGGGGACGGCCAGGCCAGCTCATGCTCGAACCGGTCGCCCTGCCGGTGCAGCAGATGTTCCTGCGCCAGTCGGGCCTGGGCCACGAGCTGCGGCGGGAAGCGGGAGAGCAGGGCCAGGGCGGGCATGGCCCGGTCCGGTGCGGTCACGCCGCACAGCCGTGCCAGCGGCGGGCTCACGTACAGCGTGCCGGCCACCTTGTCGAATTCAAAGAGGCCGACGTCGGTCTCTTCCGCCAGCAGGCGCAGCCGCGCCTGGGCCTGCGCGGTACGCAAACCTCCCTGTCGCAGCCGCTCTCCCAGGGCGAGCAGCAGCACGCCATAGATCAGATAGGCGGCGATGGTGACCCGTCCGTCGTTGGACTGATGCCAGAAGGCCTGGAAGGACGCCTCGTCCATGCCGGCGCTGGCCAGACCCGCCAGCAGCACCACCGCGCCCGGGATGGGGCCGAACCAGACCGCTGCCAGCGCCACCGCCGGCAGGAAGAACAGAAAGGGCTCGCCCTTGCCGATCAGGGGCTGGGCCAGCCATTGCAGCAGCATGGCCAGCAGCGCCAGGCCCACCACAAAGGCCAGCCGCAGCAGGAGTTGTCTGCTCGCATCGCTGAGCAGCATGAATCGGACCTTCATTCGAACACTTTCAGCCGGCTGCACCGCACAAGCCGGGTCAAGCGGATTGAAACATTTGATGGGGCCCAGACCGTAAAAAACTGCCCACAACTTCGTGGCAAATGGTCACCGAACGTTTTTGCAGGCACGGTATTTGCCCCTTTTGTCCGGTTGTAGGGCGCGCCGGTCGATGCTGGCCTGAGTCCTGCAGAAACAAGCAAACGGGCTGCCGTGCAGCCTTTCATTCACGCATTCGAGGGGAGATGGACATGTGCCTGCGCAAGCTGGCTGGAGTGATGCCGCTACTGGTGGCAACGTCGATGGTCTGGGCACAGGACACGGCGGCGCCCGTGACGGTCGCTGCACTGGACACGTCCTCCAAAAGCGGCGGGCCCGTGGGCGCGCCGGTGCCGGGCACTCTCACGGGCCGCGCGGCAGGCGCGACCGCGACTGCGCAGCCGCAAGTGGCGGTCCCCACCCCTCAGGAGCCCAATGCCCCTCGCGACCTCAAGGGCTTGACCGCCCTGGTGGGAGGATTGGCGCTGGTGGGGTGGTTTCAGCGACGCCGCTCCGGCGCACGCTGAAAGCCGATGAGTGCCCGCTGAATGCCGTTGAACAGGGCCGTCCACCGAACAGGTGACACGGAATTTTTTTCAAATTCCTCCGGCCAAGGGGTGCTTCCGGTGCGTGGTTGCTGCAAGAATAAGCCACGGCTTTCAAGTGACAACAATTCACGTCACCGGGCCGGCGAAGCGCTTGTCATGCGCGTCGCTCGACCTCTCCCCCGATTCCATCGATTCCATCGAAACGGCTGATTCAGTGTTCGAAACAGCCGAGTACCCCGGCCGGGCGGCCTGTGCCGCCGGGCCCAACACCTAAGGACGTTGCGGTGACCCATGCCTTGATCGTGGACGACGACATCGATTCCGTCGCCACCTTGCAAGAACTGATTGCGAGCGAAAAGTTCACCGTCTCGGTGGCCCATACCCTGCGGGATGCGCGCCGGCATATTGCGCTGCAGCAGCCCGATGTGGTGCTGCTGGACCTTCAACTGCCTGACGGCAACGGGATGGAGCTGTTCTCCGACCCGCAGTTGGTGGCCAATTCCGAAGTGGTGCTGATCACCGGCCATGCCAGCCTGGATACGTCCATCCAGGCGCTGCGCCTGGGCGCGGCGGACTATCTGGTCAAGCCGATCAACATCCGCCAGTTGCAGGGCGTGCTGTCCCGCATCATGAAGCCGGCGGCGCTGCAGGCCGAGGTGGCCGACCTCAATGCCAACCTGGCCAACAGCGGCCATTTCGGTTTGCTGTGGGGGCGCACGCCGCCGATGCAGCGCATCTATGAGCAGATCTCGCGGGTGGCCGGCACCAGCGTCTCGGTGTTCATCAACGGCGAGAGCGGCACCGGCAAGGAGCTGGTCGCGCAGACGGTGCATGACCTGAGCCGCCGCCGCAAGAAGCCTTTCCTGGCGGTGAACTGCGGCGCCATCTCGCCCAACCTGATCGAGAGCGAAATCTTCGGTCACGAGAAGGGCGCCTTCACCGGGGCCGACAAGCAGCACGAAGGTTTCTTCGAACGCGCCAGCGGCGGCACGCTGTTCCTGGACGAGCTGACCGAGATGCCGCTGGAGCTGCAGGTCAAGCTGCTGCGGGTGCTGGAGACCGGCCGCTTCATGCGGGTGGGCTCCACCACCACGATCGATGCGGACGTGCGCGTGATCGCCGCTTCCAATCGCCCGCTGCTGCAGGCGGTGCAGGCCGGCAAGCTGCGGGAGGACTTGCTCTATCGCTTGAACGTCTTCCCGATCGAGATGCCGCCGCTGCGGGAGCGTCTGGACGACGTTCCGCTGCTGGCCGACCACTTCCTCAAGGCCATCGCCGCCAAGGAAGGCAAGAACAAGCGCTTCACGCCGCGGGCATTGGCGCAGCTGCAGACCTATCACTGGCCGGGCAATGTCCGGGAACTGCGCAATGCCGTGCAGCGCGCCTATGTGATGGCGGCGGCCGATGTCATCGACGAGCAGTGGCTGCCGCGTCCGGACCCGGCGCATGAGGCCGTCTCTGCCCTGTCCGCCAGCGCCGGCACCTTTGCAGCCGTGTCTCCGGCGCTCGGGGGTCAGTCCCCGGCAGGCGTGGTGGCCGCACCGCCCGTGTCGGCTCCGGCACCTGCCGAGCAGTCCGGCCCGTCCATCGTCATGCCCCTGGGCAGCTCGATGGCGCAGGTGGAGAAGGCCTTCATCCTGGCGACGCTGCAGCATTACAAGCATCACAAGGAGCAGACGGCGGCGGTGCTGGGCATCAGCCTCAAGACGCTCTACAACCGCTTGAAGGAATACGCCGCCGAGGACGCGGCCGCCGTGGACAACTCCTCCGCACACTGATCCTCCGCACACGACAACAGCCACCGAGGCGACAAAGGGCCGGGGCCCCAGCGCAGCGCACAACGCTGCGGTGGCGGCCCCGAGTTCTTTTTGGGCATGCGGCCTGCCTCCACAGCGCATCCATGGCTTTCCTGCAGAGGATCACATGCCCCTGTGCTGGGTCTCCGATGTTGAACCGGGTCTGCGCCGCCTGCGCACGGCCAAGGGTTTCCGGTATGTCGACGCCAACGGCCGCGCGGTGCGGGACGCCGCCGTCATCCGCCGCATCCAGAAGCTGGCGATTCCCCCGGCCTATGAGGACGTGTGGATCTGCCCGCGCGAGGACGGTCACCTGCAGGCCACCGGGCGCGACGCGCGCGGCCGCAAGCAGTACCGCTATCACCCCGACTGGATGCAGGAGCGGGGCGAGAACAAGTTCGGCCTGCTGAGCGACTTCGCCCTGCGCCTGCCGCGCCTGCGACGACAGGTGCAGCGGCGCCTGCGGGCCGGCGGCCTGGACCGCGAACGCGTGGTGGCCGCACTGGTGCGGCTGCTCGACCGCACCTGGATGCGCATCGGCGGCCGCGAATATGCCCGCCAGAATGGCTCCTACGGCTTGAGCACGCTGCTGTGCCGTCATGTGAAGGTCAGCGGGGATGCCTTGATGCTCAGCTTCGTCGGCAAGAGCGGCGTGCGGCATCAGCTGGCGGTGAAGGACGAACAGGTGGCGGCGCTGGTGCGTCGCTGCCGGGACCTGCCCGGCAAGGAGCTGTTCGGCTACGAGGACGAGCAGGGGCAGCCCCATCGCATCGATGCGTCCGACGTCAATGAATGGCTGGCCCGGCTGGGCGGCGAAGTGTGCAGTGCGAAGGTGTTCCGCACCTGGCATGCGAGCGTGCTCGCGCTGGACCTGCTGTGTGGCCATGCCCGCGCGGGTACGGCGCCTGGCGTGGCTTTGAAGGACACGCTGGTGCAGGTGTCCACCCGGCTGGGCAATACGGTGGCGGTGTGCCGGAAGTCCTATGTGCATCCGGGCGTGCTGGCGCTGGCGCAGGCGGACACGCTGCCCACGCTGCTGGACCAGCGCTGGGTGCGCCAACCGCCGTCCGCGGCGGGCCTGAGCCTGGCGGAGCGGCGCCTGTTGGGGCTGTTGCGGGCGGCGGCCAAGGACCAAGCCAAGGCGCAGGCCGCGGCCGAGGAGCCGCTGGCCCGCACGCTCAAGCGGTCGCTGCGGCGCTCTGCGGAGGTAGGGGCGACGCGGCCCGCAGGGAAGACGACGACGCGGAGGGCGACTGCGCCGTCGACGCCATCACCGGCAGTGAGCGCACCGGTGAAGACCGCACGAAAGAAGACAAGCGCTGCAGCCGCGACAGCGTAGAGGGCGCCTGCAAGGAGGCGGAGGAAGAGGCAGAGGATGCGGCAGACGAAGACAGTGCCGAACGTGCGGTCGAAGCTGCCGAAGCCGTTGAATGCGTCTGCGAAGACGGCTCCGCCGACGCGCTGCCCGACGTCTGTTCCGAAGAGGTCCCCGGCGGCATCGCATCGGCCTTCATCGCCGCCAGCAGATGCTCCGCCAGTGCCGGCCACGACGTGAAGGTGCCAGAGGGCTCGCGCAGCGGTGAGCGGCGCCATTCGGTTTCGCCGCCGCTGTCGAAGAGCAGGCCGCGCGCGCCGGCGCGGTGGCCCGCTTCCACATCATCCAGGGTGTCGCCCACCATCCAGGAGCGCGCCAGGTCCAGATGATGCGCGCGGGCGGCGCGGATGAGCATGCCCGGTGCGGGCTTGCGGCACAAACAGGCCGGACGGCCCTTGGCATCCGGGCTGTGCGGGCAGACCGCCACATCGTCGATCACCACGCCGAACTCGTCTTTCAGGCGGCGCAGCAGCACTTCCTGCAAGCGGGCGAACTGGGCGCGGGTGAAGAGCCCCTTGGCGATGCCGGCCTGGTTGGTCACGATGACCAGCGACAGGCCCGCCTCGCGCAGCCGTGCCAGCGCTTCCCCGGCGCCGGGCATGAAACGCAACTGGGACGGGTCCACGTTGTAGGGCACGTTCTCGATCAGCGTCCCATCCTTGTCCAGGAACAGGCAGGGACGCAGCGGCCGGGCCGGTGAACCGGTGAAGGTGTCGGTGGGGAGGAAGGTGGTCAAGGCCAGGAGCTTTCAAGGGTGGGCAGGACCGTCAACTCGGGAATGACGGTGCCCTCGGGCTGTTGAAGCACGTAGCGGACAGCTCGGGCCACGTGGATGGGATCCTGCAGACGCGTTTCGTCAATGCCCGGGAAACGGTCCAGCAGGAAAGGGGTCTTCATGCCGCCGGCGACGATGGCGCTCACACGCACATGCTTGTCGCGCAGTTCGGCATGCAGCGCATGCGAGAGGCCCAGCAGGCCCCACTTGGTGGCGTGATAGGCGCTGGCATTGGGCCAGGCACGCTTGGACGCCGTGGAGGCGATGTTGACGATGTGGCCGCCGCCGCCCTGGCGGAACATCTGCGCGCTGGCGTACTTGGCCATCATCATCGGGCCGGAGAGGTTGGTGTTGAGCACCCGCTGCCAGTCCTCGATGCTGAGCTCGGACAGCGGGGCGGTCACGTCGATGGCGGCGTTGTTGATCAGCGCATCCACACGGCCGAAGCGCTGGGCGACGGCGTCCACCACATCGGCGCACTGGCGCGGATCGGTCACGTCCAGCGCCATGGGCATGGCCTGGATGTCGCGCTCGCCCAGCAGGGCGGCACGGTCCTGCGCGCGCTGCAGGTCGATGTCGGCCAGCACCACGCGCATGCCGCTTTCGCCCAGCACCTGCGCAATGGCAGCGCCCAGTCCACGGCTGCCGCCGGTGATCAGGGCCACCTGACCGTGCAGGGAGGCCAGGTCAAAGGGCTGCGGGGACGCTTCCGGCGCAGGGACGGAATAGGACGGGGCGGTGGTCTCGGTCGGGGTGTCGATCATGGTCGGAATCCTGTGGGTGTTCGGGTGCTGGCAGTGCCGTCGCTGAGCGCCGCAGTTCGCGCCAAGGCGATGGCTGCAGCGGCGGGGTGCGTCCCGGTCGGGCGGGAGGGCGCGGCGGTGCCAGGGTGCTTTGTCGTCATGGCAGGCGGCGTGCCGTTGACAAGACCAGGCCGGCCCGGCCCACGCCACCTGAAACGAGGACAGCGCCGATCCGCTCGCCACCGCCCTTGATTCCTGCGTGTCACGCCCGCATTCACCGCAACGAGGCGGCTGTCACCGGGCCCGGTCTGCGGCCTCCCACACCAGGGTGCGCATCTGCTGCGCCAGGATGTCCGTCAGGAAGCGGGGGCCTTCGGTCATCGGACCTCCGGACGGAAGGCCGGCAGGTGAGGGCGGTGGGCCGCCAGCGGCGAGCTGAACGCTTGAGGCAGCGGGGCAGCGTGGCGGGTGAGGTCGGGCAGCCCGCCGTCGGTGCGACCACGGCCGTCCTCTTCCATCGCGCCACCTTCCCGGCCGCCCGGGCCGGACCAGGCGCCCTTGGGCGGCGGCAGCAGTTCCGCCAGGCGCGCCAGGGTGCGCCGCACATCCAGCGGCTTGGGCCACATTTCCTGGAAACCGGCACCCAGGGCGTCAAAGTCCGAATCCGCGGTCACGGCAATGGCCGGCACACGCGCCCAGCCGCGACGCATGCGCAGCAGTTTCAGCAGTTCGGAGCCGTGGCAATCCGGCAGATTCAGGTCGATCAGCAAGAGCGACGGCTGCAGGCGGGCGCTCAGGCGCCAGGCGGGCATGCCCGCCTCGGCCACGTGCAGACGCAGGTCCCGGCGTTGCTCAAACATCGCTTCCATCACGATGACGTTGAGCGGGCTGTCCTCCACGTACAGCACTGAGGTGAGACCGTCGTTCATCTTGTCGCTCCTTCCCTTGCGAAGATCAGGTCAGTGAATCCGGGGACATCGGCAAGCGCCGTGCCCACTGAATCTCGCCCCACGGTTCGCCATGGGCACCGCCCTTGCCTGATGCAGGGCTTCGAGCCGATGGCTCCTGGACTGCGAGGGACTTCCCATGGCAAATCCGACGGCAACAACGCCGGGCTCCGACCACGAGCCGGGCTCCAAGGACCGCCCCACCAGCTTTGGCGTGTACAAGCCGGTGGACCATCTGGTGATCAGTTTTGCGCAGGCCGCTCAGGCGCAGGCCGCGCGCGACGCGCTGCGGGCTTTGCCGCTGGAGGACGCGGACATCCACGCCTTCTCCGATGCACAGATGGTGGACCAAGTGGCGCAAGATCTCAAGAACGCCAGTCCGCTGGCCGCCATCGGTCAGGAAATCAACCTGCTGCGGGCGCACGGAGAGTTGGCCGAGCGGGGTTATCACTTCCTGGTGGTGAAAGCCAAGGACGACGCGGCGGCGCGCCGCATTGCCGAGACCGTGCGGGCGCAGGGGGCCGAACGGGCCCAGTACTACGGTCATTTCATCATTGAGGAAATGATCGATCCGGAAGCGGGCCGCCCGCAGGTGGCGGAATCGCCGGACCGCGGGCTGGACATGCATCCAAAGCCGCCCTTGCCCTGAGGGGTCCCGGCATGCCGCTTGCCAAAACCTCCCCATCCAATCCCGGACATGGCCAACGAAAGGAAACGATCATGAGCACGACACCCAACAACGAGAAGAGCGACAAGACCGTCCCCTTCACCACCTCCGACGATGCCGCCAAGGTGGCGCAGTCCGGCAATGGCATTGGCAGCACCTCCGGCGTCGAGCTGGTAAATCGTGTGGCCCAAAGCGCCCACGCTGCCATCGACAAGCTGGCCAACCAGGCCACGCCGGCGGTGCAGCATTTGCAGAAAAGCCTGGAGGGCACCGGTGAGCTGCTGCACGACCGTGCGGACAAGCTGCGCAGTGCCGGCGACGAATGGGCCGAAAGCGCCCGCTCCGGCGTGCGCGAGCATCCGCTGGTGGCCGTGGGCACCGCCTTCGCGCTGGGCCTGCTGATCGCCCGCCTGGCCCGTTGAGCGCGGCGCGTCCATGAGTGATCCCCGTCGCGACACGGGTCCCGCGCCGCTGCCCGACGGGCTGACGCCCCCCACGTCCTCCACCGCTGCTTCAGCCGCGGTGGAGGAGGGGGCGCGTCCGAACGCAGCGCCTGCCGATCATGCGGGCGCGACCCGCGCGAGTGGTGCAGCAGGTCCTGCCGGCTCGCCGGAAGGGCCCTTCCGACCGGACATTGGCTGGCTGGGAGATCTTCAAGGTCTGGCCCAGGCCGCACGCGGCATGTTCCAAAGCCGCGCGCTGTTGCTGGTACTGGAGCTGGAACGTGCCCGCCATGGCCTCATCAACCTGATGGTGCTGCTGGTGGTGGCCGCGATTGCCGGCTCTACCGCCTGGTTCGCGCTGTGGGCGGGACTCATCGCCCTGGCCGTGCACCTGGGGCTGGCCCTGCCGTGGGCTTGTGCCGGTGTGGTGGTGATCAACCTGCTGCTGCTGGGATGGGTCGCCTCCGCGATGAAGTCCCTGGCGCCGCTGATGTCGTTGCCCGCCTCCCGTCGCCAGTTCCACTGGCTCTTCAATGATCCCCGAGACCAAGAGGACACCTCCGCCGATGGCCGCCCCTCAGCCCCCAGTGCCTGAAACGCTCGAAGAGCTGAATGCCCGCATCGACCTGATCGAGCTGCGGGTGGTGCGCCGTGACATGGAGTTCCGTCACCATGCTCAATCCCTCAAGGCCCGTGGCCATGCGCTGATGGCGCCCAGCCACTGGTTGCGGCCGGTGCTGGGCGTGGGGTCGGGCTGGCTGTTCTGGCGTCTGCTGCGTCGGCGTCCGCGCCGTCATGGCGCACGTGAGGCAGCGGCCGGCGGTCGGCCGCCGCTGGGAGCCGGCTTGCTCAGCGGCCTGCTGGGCTCACTGCTGGGGGCTAAAGCAGCGGAAGCTGCGGGTCCGTCGGGCCACGGTGGTGCCGCACAGGGCGGGCCTGGCAGCACTGCCGGCCATGAAGGCAAGGCCCGGCCAGAGCTGGGCATGCTGCAGATGCTCACCATGGCGTGGGGCTTCATGCCGGCACGCATTCGCGGCAGTCTCGGGCCCGACACCACCCAGCTGCTGCTGGGCCTAGTGGCTGGACTCATGCAGGGCATGCAGCACAAGCGCAAGGCGCGCAGTGAAGCGGCCGCGCAGGGGGCGGGTGCCGGTACGGGTGCCGCGACAACGGGCGCGCCCGGTGCAGCGCATGCAGCCGGATCTGCGGGCGTTTCGCCTGAAAGCGACCGTTTCACCAGCCCCGTCGGTCCGGTGCGCCCACCGGCGCCTTGACGCAGGCGTTTTGCCTCACAACAAAAGGCCTGTCACGATCGATTCGTGACAGGCCTTTTTAACGTGGAAATGACGAGGGTGAAGAAAGAGCGTCAGCTCTTGTCAGCGGCGTTACGCGCCTGATCACGCAACAGGCGGATCTGGTCGTGATTGCGCAGCACACCGGCCAGCTGACGCTGCACCACCTCCATCACGCCGGCCGGCAGAGCCTTCTGGGCCGCCTTGCGGTAACGCGCCACGGCGGCGTCCTCACCGCGCTCGCATTCCTCCAGCATGGCCACGTCGCTGTAGCCGGTGAGGGTGCCCTTCACCGCCACCCAGCCGCGATGCAAGGCGCCGCTGGTGCTGCCCTCGTCTTCGGGCTTGCCGCCTTGCTGCCGCACGAGTTGCTGCAACTCGGCAGTTGCTTCACGGCACTCGGCAGCGCGCTTGGCGAAGACTTCACGCAGGCTGGCGCTGCGCACATGCTCGGCGCAGCTCAGGAAGCCGTATTCACCGTCCTTGCTGGTCTCGATGAGCGTGTTGAGTTCGTCGATCAGGTCTTTGGTGTCCATGGTGCTGCCTTTTGAAGGGGTTGATGCCTTCCAGGAAGCAATGGGTGTTCCCGTGAGAACTGCCGGCTCAGTCGGCCGCGCCGCGAGCGGTGGCGGTCTTGCCCATGGCGCGGGCCAGGGCATCGAGCAACTGGGCCGGAGACGCCGGCTTTCGCAGCACCGGGAACGAGGACTCCGCCGTCAGCGCTTCGCTGTAGCCGCTGATCAGCACCACCGGCAGACCCGGCCGCCGACGCCGCAGCTCTCGCACCAGCGCCTGACCATCCATGCCGCCGGGCATCACCACGTCCGACAGCACCACGTCAAACGCCGCGCCGCTGCCGAACTGCTTCAGCGCTTCCTCCGCATTGGCGGCGGTGGTGACCTGGCAGGAGAGGCTGCGCAGCAGGCTGGCGGTGACGCGGTTGAGCTCCTCGTTGTCCTCCACCAGCAGCACGCTGGCGCCAGCCAGGGCGCCGGGGTCGGTGACGACCTCGGGCCTGGCAGCTGGCGCCGAGGTGCTGGCCGGCAGCAGCAGCGTGACGGTGGTGCCGTGGCCCGGCTGGCTGGCGATGCGGGCCGTGCCACCGGCCTGCACGCAAAAGCCCAGCACCTGGCTCAGGCCCAGGCCAGTGCCCTTGCCCACATCCTTGGTGGTGAAGAAGGGCTCGAAGACACGGGCCTGCACGTCCTCGGGAATGCCGCTGCCCTTGTCGGTGAAGGTGATGACCACGAAGTCACCGGGGCCGACGTCCTGCCGCTCATACGGCTCGGCATTGCGGGCCTCCAGCAGGATGTCGCCCATGCCGTTGGTGGCGTCGCGGGCATTGAGGGCGATGTTGATCATCGCCAGCTCCAGTTCCGCCGCGTCCACCTGGATGGTGCGGGTGTCCGGTGCCACCAGTAGCCGCAGCTGCATGCGCTTGCCCAGCACCGTGGCCAGCAGTTCCTTCATCTCACCCAGCGCGGTGGCCATGTCCAGCACCTGCGGACGCACCGGCTGGCGGCCGGACACCCGCAGCAGGTGCTGTGTCAGGCGGCTGCCCACCTCCACCGACCGCATGATGGCGCCCACCGGCATGGCCAGGGACTCGGCATGCGGGCTGCGCTGGATCAAATGGGCGCTGTTGCTGATGACGCCCAGCAGGTTGTTGAAGTCGTGCGCCACACCGCCGGTCAGGCGACCCAGGGCTGCCGTGCGCTGCGTGCGGGAGCTGCGCTGCTCGGCCTCGCGGGTGCGGATGATGGCTTCATTGACGCGCCGCTCCAGCTCGCCACGCCCTTGCCGGATGGCGGCGCTGGCGTCTTCCAGGGCCAGGGCCACCTCGTCGCATTCGGCCATGCCGGTGGGGCCGGCCTGTACCGGTTCACCGGCCCGCAGCTTGTTGGCGATGTCGGTCAGCTGATGGATGGGGCGGGAGATGCGTCGGCTGATCCACAAGGCGCCGCCGAAGCCGCCCAGGATCAGCACCAGCGACCCCAGCACGATCGGGCGCAGGGCCTGCGTCCGGCCGCCCAGCAGGGTCTGGCGTGGCACCGCCGTCAAAAAGGTCCAGCCCTGGGGCGAGGTGCTGAAGAAACCGATCACCGGGGTGCCGTCCAGCGACACGGATTCAAAAACCGACTCCCGATGTTCCATCATGCGCTGCTGCAGGTCCTGCGTCGCACGCCGGCCCGCATGGCTGGTGCCGCCCGGATGGCGGGCCACCACGGTGCCGGCGGCATCCATGATGGTGGCGGTCCAGTCGTCAGGCATTTTCTGGGCATCGATGATCTGCTGGAGTTCCTGCGGCAGCAGCGTCATCGACAGGTTCATCAGCACACGGCCGTTTCGCTCCACCGGCTGGACGATCACGGCCCGCAGCTGTCCCGTCACCGGGTCGGGCTCCAGGCCGCCGATGACCGGCTTGTCCACCAGCGGCTGCACGGTGCTCCCTGCGCTCCCCGCGCCCGCTGCGATGGCGCTGGCCGCGACCCCACGCGGCGCGGCCGAGCCCACTGAAGCGCCGCCGTTGCCGCGCTGCATCCCGATGGCGCCCGGCTGGCCCGACGGCCCGGCCTGCCCCGGCGACAGGGCCGCGCCCGGGGGCGTCGTCTCCCGCGTGCTCATCAGCACTTGATCCGCCGTGGTCAGCTCCACCCAGCCCGCCATGCCTTGCAAGGCGCGCCGCGACTGGAGTTGCAGCGTGGCCAGATCTTCCGGCGACAGCGCCGGTCCCTTGTCCAGCGTCTGGGACAGGGACAGCATCCGCGCGATGCCGGCGCGCTGCGACAGTTCCTTGTCCACCACCATGGACAGGGCCCGGGTGTTGTCCTGCAGATGACGCACCAGCGCCTTCTGTTCGTCCTGCCAGGTCTGCCAGCTCAGCCAGAGGGCGGCCAGCATGCTGGGCACCATCACCGAGACAACAAGCAGCAGCAGACGGGTTCGAATGGAAAGAGGCATGGGCTGGGAGGCGCTACGGACACGCCAGCGCGGCCAGGCGCCGGCATCGGTCCTGGACGACGGGTGGGAGAGGATGCTGTTCAATTCAAAACGCAACAGTTGGCAGTCTAAGGGGCAGACCGGGGGTGCGAGACATCGGCAGCCGGCTCGGCCGGTCGCTGCACGACTTCCGTGTGAATGGTGGTGTCAATGGTGGTGACGGCCACGGCGACGCCGGGCGGCCGCAGCAGCGACGCCAGGCTGGGGCAGGGCCGGTCGCTCCCTTGCAGGTAGACGGAGATGGGGCGCATCAGCCGATTGCGCTGGCTGATGGCCTTCAGGCAGATGAGCAGCGGCACGGCCAGCACCGCGCCGGCCATGCCCCACAGCCAGCCCCAGAACATCACCGACAGCAGCACCGACAGCGGGTTCATCGACAGCTGCTTCCCCACCACCATGGGCGTCACCGCATTGGCCTCCACTGCATGGATCAGCAGGTAGGCCAGCATCGGGCTGCACAGCGCCAGGACGCTGCCGTCGCCCAGCGACGACGCCAGCGATGCGGCCAGCAGCAGTCCCGCCATGATCAGCGGGCCGAGGTAGGGGATGAAATTCATCAGCGCGGCCATTGCGCCCCACAGGCCCGGATTGGGCAGGTCCAGCATCCACATGACGCTCGCCACCACGATGCCGACGCCACTGTTGATCAGCGCCACCGACACCACATAGCGCGAGATGTCCCGCTGCGCCGCCCGCAGGCCTCCCAGCACGCCGGCCCGCAATCGGGTGCGCGCCGGCAGCAGTTCGATGCAGCGCGACAGCACCCAGTGCTCTGACGCCAGCAGGAAATACAGCAGCACGGTGGTGGCCGCCGCGGACACGACGAAGTGCAGGCCCTTGCCCACGACCGTGGCGGTGAGGGCCACGCTCTCCGTGGTGAGCTTTTCACGCAAGGGGTCTGGCGCCGGGGTGCCGGCGCGCGAGCCGGATCGCCGCTCCGGCCCGAAGCCTGGAATGGTGGCCCGCCACCGGTCCACCCGGTTGAGCGCCTGAGACACCGCCTCCGGGGCCCGCTGCCACCACTGCGCAGCCGGTTCCGCCAGCAGGGCCAGCGCCAGCACACTGCAGCCCACCAGGGTGGTCACCAGCATGGCTGCGCTGATGCCTTCGGGAATGCCGTGATGGCGCATGGTCCGCACGGCCGGGGCCAGCACGAAGGTCAGGATCAGCGCCACCAGGACGGGCAGCACGATGCTGCTCGCTTCCCTGAGCAGGAAAAGCAAGGCAATCAGCAGCAGGCCGCGTGAGGCCCATCGGCGGACCGTCGTCGGGCGGGGTAGGGAAAAGGCTCGCAAGGGCGGGCACTCCAGGCTGTCCAGGAAGGTAGGAATGACCCGGTGGAATCATCCTGGGGGGCTTTAAAGCAAGCGGCGCGCCAATGCGCGGCGGTGTCGGCTGGAGCGCCTGGAAACCGTGAAGGGATTGGCTGTTTGAGGGACTGCGATGAGGCCTGCGCCCCCTGCGTGAGGGGCATGACCGAATGCCTGGCATCCCGACGGGTCCTGACAGTCGGCGCGTTGGTGCTCATCGACGGCAAATTACCGCGCAGGTACACGCTGAGGCTGTAAATGCTGCCGTAAACGATGCCGGATCACGCGGGTGGAATCAGCGTGATGGGCGCCAGGCGCCGTTTTGACGGGACAGCCGCGAGTCGTTTCGCGACAGTTTGAAACAATGTGGGCAGGCCGCGTGCCTGAGCGAACAATTGCGGTTTAGCCCGTGGTTGAGGGGCTTTCCGGGCATTTGCGAACAGTCCCGGCGGGCCTGAAGCGGCCTTGGCGGGCCCCGAAACCACCGCTGGAAGCGCGCGGGACTGCGAGGCGGCATGGGTCTTGCGTTGCATGGGCATCTGGTCGTTGTCTGCCTGCGCGGACCGGCCCATTACACACCTCACAGGAGTAGCAACAGTGGGAGCCTTGGAACTACGGCACGAGCACAGGCAGTCTCAGACGCTGTCCCCACGTCTGCAACATGCCGTCAGGTTGCTGCAGATGTCCTCGCTGGACTTTTCGACGATGGTCACGGACATGCTGGGGCGCAACCCCTTCCTGGAAGTGACGGAAGGATCGGAGGAAGGTGCGGCGCTTGAAGGCGACATGCCGGTGGCGGAATCGCCGGTGATGTCCGATGTACCGGAATCGCTGCCGGACGATCGCGAGATCTGGCGCGCTGACAGCGGCAGCTCGCTGCGCCGCGCGGACGACGGTGAAATGAGCGCGCTGGAGATGACCGCCGCGCAGACCTGCCTGCGTGAGCATCTGCGCAGCCAGCTCAATGTGCTGCGGCTGTCACCGCGGGATTTGCTGCTGGCGTCCATCGTGGCCGAGTCGGTGGATGACGACGGCTATCTGCGCAGCTCGCTGGAAGAGCTGGCCGCCGTGTCGCAGCTCAATCCGGCGCCCGAGCTGGGGGAAATGCAGATTGCGCTCAAGCGCGTGCAGGCCCTGGACCCGCTGGGCGTGGGCGCTCGCAGCGTGGCGGAATGCCTGCTGCTGCAGCTGCCCAAGATCGACTGCGGCCGCAGCCGCCAGTTGGCCGAGCGCATCCTCACGCAGCATCTGAACCTGCTGGCCTCGCGGGACATCCCGTCGCTGGCGCAGTTGCTGGACATCACCGTGGCGGAAGCCGAGGCGGTGTGCCTGAAGCTGCGGCGTTTTGATCCGCGACCGGGCTGGCGGTATGAGACCACGCAGGCCCCCTACATCGTGCCGGACGTGCTGACCACCAAGGTGCGCGGCCAGTGGCGCGTGCAGCTCAACCCTGCCGTGATTCCGAAGGTGCGCATGAACCAGGTGTATGCGGAGCTGTTCCAGCGCCACCGCAACCAGGGGCATTCGGAGCTGGCCAATCACCTGCAGGAGGCCCGCTGGACGATGCGCAATATCGAGCAGCGCTTCTCCACCATCCTGGACGTGGCCAACGCCATCGTGCGTCGCCAGCGTCATTTCCTGGAATTCGGCGCGATGGCGATGAAGCCGCTGGGCCTGAAGGAGATCGCGGACGAGGTGGGCATCCACGAATCGACCGTCTCCCGCGTGACCAACAACAAGTACCTGGCCACGCCCACCGGCGTGTATGAGCTGAAGTACTTCTTCTCGCGCGCCATCGTCAGCAGCAACGGCAGCGCTTGCTCGGGCACTGCCATCCGCGGGCTGATCAAGGACATCATCGAGGCGGAGAAGCCGGACAGCCCGCTGTCCGATGCCGAGATCACGCGTCAGTTGGCCCGCCAGGGGCTGGTGGTGGCGCGTCGCACGGTGACCAAGTACCGCCAGATGCTGCGCATCGAAGCGGTGGATCGCCGTCGTCAGCACAGCTGAGGTCGCTGAGCAAGGCGCTCGTTCTCATCGGCCCGCTTTTCAGCGGGCCTTTTCATGTCGGCTGCGGCTTCAGGACCGGCCGGCCTTGCCGTGCTCAGCCACGGAGCCCCGCGGCGCAGGCGCGCCCTTGGGGTCGTCCACCAGGCCTTTGCGCTGCTGCGCATCCAGTCCCGGCGTGGCCCGCAGGTCGGTGTCCACCTGGCCGTCCTTCAGGTCCTGGTGGGCTTGTTGCAGCACTTCGCGCTGCCGGTCGCCGGCGGCGCCGGTGCCCATGCCGCCGGTGGCGTCCGAGCCGGTGGACTGGTCCCGCTCATGGGGCAGTTGCAGGTCGCGGTCCGACTGCGTATCCGCATCCGCGTCCGCGTCGGCGTCGGCGCCAGGGGCTTGCGTGCCGGGCGCGACCGGATTCTTGTTCAGCAAATGGGCGGGTTCGCCGCCTTCGGGTCGGGTAGGGGAACGGGTCATGAGAGTCTCCTTCGAATCGGTCCTGCTGCTGTTTGGCAATCGACCGGCCCGCCCAAGTTGTCAAATGAATCGGGCAAATCGCAAGATCCCTCAGACCCGGCAGTCCTAGCATGGTGTGCCTCTGCATGATGAAGTTTGAGGTTCACGATGTTCCAGATGCCGCCTCCCCACGCCCTGCCTGCCCCCGTATTGGCCGAGCTGGAGGCCATGGAGGAGGAAGCCATTGCTCCGCCTCTGGCGGGTGCTCCACCGCTCCCGGGGTCGCCGGTGTCCCCGACCTCCCCACATCCCAGCGGCCGCACCCGCGTGCCGGACCTGAACGCGCTGCTGGGCGCTGATGCACCTGGCGCATCTTGTGCACCCGGCGCACCTGGCGCACCTGGCGCGCGCGACTTGCCGTCGCCCCAGCCACGTCCAATTGTTCTGGACACCCTCACCCGCCAGGTGGACAAGCTCACCCGGCTGACCTTCCAGCGGTTTGAAGACTTGAGCCGTCGTCTCGTCGGCGTGTTGACCGAGGACAGTATGGCGGCTGATTCGCGACTGTCGGTGGTGAATGAAGTCCTGGAGGACGCCATTGCAGCCGAGATGGAGGACGAGGCAGGGCCCCGCGCACAAGCCGCGATGGGACGCAGGCGCCTTCAAGCGCTTAGAACCGCCAACAAGCTGATGGACCAGCTTGAAAAGATCCGCACCGACGGGCACCCACGCGAGCTGGAATTCATCCGACGCGTCTGCCTGAGTACGGCCCAACGGATGCGGATCGCACCGGAGCTGGATCCGGATTTCCTGAACCGGATCGTGCAGGTGGACCTGCGGCCGGTGGACGAAGCAATGGCCATCGAGGTGGACCAGGGGCACAACCCCTACCGGCGCTTCCGGCCTGAGTTCAGCTGCTGGAAGGACGCGCCGGTCCCGCCGTCGCTGCCGCCGTGGGAGCCGCCCGCGCGGGCGATGTCGAGTGCAAGGCTGCTGGTCCTTTGGAACCGTTGGACCGAGGCCGGTCTGTGTTTTCCATTCGACGCCTTCGAGCGGTTTCTGTATGACCGGGACGCCGGGCCCCGGGATGTGGAGGCCATCCTCGCGCCATGGATGGCACTGCCCACGCCTTGCGCGGTGGCCGTGATGACCAGCGATGCCAAGGTCGTTGCGGTTCGCGTGGGCACGCCGGCTGCGGAGCGGGTGTTTGCGGGGCGAGCCGATCATGAGCTGGCGCGTTATTGCCCCTACACCCGCACCTTGGTGGTCGGCGTGAAGGCCACCGGCGGCCCAGGCAGGCGCTCGGGTGACCATTCTGATGACGATGGCGACGACGACGCCTCATCACCTTCCTGGCGAGGCCCTCAGCCGCGCCTGGAGATTCCTTCAACCCAGCTCGCCCACTCCGATGGTCGCCCGCCGCGCTTCTGGATGGAAGTCGGGCGGATGGTCGTGGACGGCTGGAACGACCCGGCCCACACGGTCGGGGGTCCGTCCACCGCGGTGGGTCCCGACACGACGCAGGGCCTTGCGGCATCGAAGAGGGTCCCCGCCTCCCGCAGGTTCGAGTCGGTGGCGGGTCGCTGCGCGGCCGACTGCGAGCTCGACCTGCCGCAAGGCAGCTTTCTGGAAGCGCTTGCCGTCGCCGCGGAGAATGTCCCGCTGGGATTCCCGCTGGGTGTCTCCGAGGAAGAGACCCATGCCCGAGTGGTAGCCCTGCACCTGTGCGGCATGCACCTTCCCTTGGAGTTGGAGGACTACGTGGTCACGCGCCTGCAGGCAACCCAGGGCGCGTAGGCGTAGTCCCCTAGGCGTCAGCGCGTCGGCCCGCCTCCGTTCGCAGAGTCGACCGCCGCGGCGCCACCGGCACCCGACTTGCCCGAAGCGCGGCATGAATACTTCTGCCTGGGAAATGCGCCTGCGGGCGATGGACATCGAGACGTGGGGGCAATGGCTGGTGGGGGCGGTGATCATCGTCATCGCAGCGCTCCTGCTGCATCGCCTGCTGCGGCCCCTGGCGCAGCGCCTGGCGCGGTTCTCGGTGGTGGCCACTGCGGTGGTGCGCCGGATCGACCGCGCCTCCCGCTGGGCCATGCCGGTGGTGGGCCTGCTCATCGCCTCGCAAGGTCTTCCAGAAGGCACCGCCGGTCTGGAAGGCGTGCAGCATCTGCTGGGCGTGCTCACCATCCTCGTGCTGGCCTGGCTTGGGGTGTCCGCCATCTCCGGCGTGGCCGACGGCATTGCCGAGCTGCATCCCGCCAACGTTGCCGACAACCTCAATGCCCGCCGCATCCAGACCCAGACCAAGGTGCTGGCGCGCATTGCCAGCGGTGCGCTCATGCTGACGGCCCTGGCCTTTGTGCTGATGACCTTCCCGCGCGCGCGGCAGCTCGGCGCCAGCCTGCTGGCCTCGGCGGGCATCGCCGGCCTGGTGGTGGGTATTGCGGCGCGGTCGGTCTTCAGCAACTTGCTGGCCGGGCTGCAGATCGCCATGGCGCAGCCCATCCGGCTGGACGATGTGCTGATCGTGGAAGGGGAGTGGGGCCGCGTCGAAGAAATCACCAGCACCTATGTCGTGCTGAAGATCTGGGACGAGCGCCGCCTGATCATTCCGCTGCAGTGGTTCATCGAGCATCCCTTCCAGAACTGGACCCGCACCAGTTCCAGCATCCTCGGCTCGGTGATGCTGTGGGTCGATTACACCTTGCCAGTCACCGACCTGCGCGAACAGGCCCAGGCCATGTGCCGCCGCTCGGTGCATTGGGATGGACGCGTGTGCGGTGTGCAGGTCACCGACAGTACCGACCGGACGATGCAGATCCGCGTGCTGGTCAGCTCCAAGGACTCGGGCAGCAACTTCGATCTGCGCTGTGAATTGCGCGAAGGCCTGATCGCCTGGCTGCAAAAGGCGCACCCGCAGTCGCTGCCGCGGATGCGGGCGCTGGTGGAGAGCGAACCAGCCCCGACTGCGCCGATGGTGCAGCCGTCGCTGCCTCCCTCGCCATCGCCCTGAGCGGGTGAACAAACGGGCCCTGTCCTTGACTGAGAAGCCGTCGACGCCACCCCAAGGAGGGTGTGGTGCGAGGCGATCTACAAGGAGAGACCGTGTTCCACTCATTCACCGCCTGCCTGCCCCATTGCCTGCGCGGCGCGGATGTCCCCGATGAGCCGATGGGCGAGGCCGAATGCAGCCGCGATGGCATCGCGCCTGCGAACCGCAGCGCATCGGTCCGCGGATCGCAGGCCTCCCGCAGTGGCACCACCACCCGCTTCATGCAGATGCAGGGGGTCCTGGAGGACTTGCAGGCCATGCAGGCCTGGCCGAAGGCCTCAACGGTGCTGCGGCAGATCGCCGAAGGTCGGGACTTGGTCAGCAGGGTCAACCGCAGTGATCGGGGGGATAAGACCCTGAAGGAGGAGATCCAACAGTGGCAGAGCAATGTGCAGCGTTTCAAGGAGCAATGGGCCCAGTTTCAAACCCTGCCGATGCAGTCGCTGAGTGAGTGGCAACAGGTGTCCCGGCGGCAGCTGCCGCCTGATTTTCAGGTGCATGTGGACGAACAGCTGGTCTACGCCCAGCAGGACATTGAACGGGGGCTCGACGCCTTCAGCAATCAGAGGTTTTTCTCCGCGAGGGAGCTGGATGCCAGTGCAGGGGAGCATCTGGACCGGGCCGGCAAGCTGATCGATGTCTTTTCCAAGGCGATACCGGCGGAACACAGCTTGATCGTCGAGATGCTTGAGCGAAACCGGACGGTCAACAGCTTTGCTGAGGTGGATCGAAAGCTCGCCGGTCTGGTGCAGGACGTTCAGAACCCCGGCCGACGTGCGCTCCCGTCGGAGGGGCAATGGTCGGTAACCTCCGCGGAGGCTGCAGACGCTCCGGCTGAGCCGGGGGACGTCATCAAACTCCTTCGGACGCTGAAGGAGCAGGCCAGGGCCCTGCCGGCCAGCCAGAGGCTCAGGATGTCGTTCCTGGCGCACTGTGAGGCCATGCATCGAGAGATGAGCAAAAGGACCCCGTCGGTGTCCATGGACGTGGTGCGCCAGCAATTGAATGCCCTGCAGACCACTTTGAAGGTGGATTCGAATGTCCGCAAGCTGAGGAATGCCGCCGAGGAACAACTGAGCAAGGTGGATGACGCCGTCAAGAAGTTGCCGTTGTCCTTGCATTATCGAAGGGATGAGGCCGCGGACCGGTGGAACAGGCTGACCGTTGCGTATCACGACGGGGACTACAGCAAAGCCGCGCAGATCTTTGCGCAAGCCCGGCATGTGAACCAAGCCACCCTCATGCTGGCGGAGGGGGACTATGACAGGAACTACCTGTCCAACGCCTTTGAGCTGCGCAATCACTATGTGGCCATCGCCGAGCCTTTGCTGAACCGGGCGACGACCTTCCTGGAGCGGAGGCTGAAGGACAGCGTTGAGCGGGCGCTTGCCATGATGGACAAGGCCACCGACGTTGAGATGATCAATAGATGCCTGTATGAGCTGGAGATGAGCGTAGGGATGCTCCAGACCGCCGCGGCGAATGCGCGCACCAGCCGCAGTCGCCCTGCATGGACGCCGGAATCGCTGATGGGGGCGTGATGTTTGCATTCCGGAACATCAAGGCGGACGAGTACTGTGCAGTACCCGGTCATGACCCCGACGAGCCCCCGACCCGCACGGGGCCCGCGAATGTCAGTGCGTCCACCCCCATCGCGACCGGTGTGTCCGGCGCGTCCGGCGCGCCCGGCGCGTCCGAGGTGCATCCTGAACTGGCCTCGCCGGTGGCCCTCTACCTCAAGGTCATGGAGAGCGTGCGTCCATTGCGCGAATGGGCTCCCGACAAAGGGCGTTTGAAGGAGCTGCTGGACAAAGCCCTGGCGGCTGAGGCGGTGGCGCTCAAGGGAGGCACGCCGTCCGCGGCGGAACGTCAGCATGCGGTGCAGTTGGCGAGCGATCTCGCCCCCTTCCTGCACACCTGGGACAAGATGCGCGGGGTGCGGGAAAAGAAGATGGAGCACTATGAATGGACCCTCACGCAACCCTTGAAGGCGCCGTTCGATGACCTGGTGCAGCGCCAATTGGCCCAGGCGGGTTTCCGGTTCGGTCAGGCCCATCGGAGCTTCCTGCAGGGTCACCTGACAGAGGCCCTTCAATGGCATGACGCAGCCATGGATTTCTGCGCCCTGGCAGATGCCCTGATCGAGTGTGAACGCATCGGGACGCCTGAGCATGCGCAAATGCTGAGCTTGTTGTTCGACCTCGGCATGTCGGTCAACAGCTTCAAGGGATTCAAGGGCTTGATCGCTGACGCCCCCTGGAGGGCAGGCACGTCCGCTGCAAAGCGCTCAAAGGTCTCCCGCACCACGGCGTCATCCGTTCCCCGCGTGTCGTCCCCGGCCGCCACCGGGGACGCTGCCGGGGTGGGGCTCACCGTGGGCCAGCGACTGCAGTCCTTGCGTGAAACCTTGGCCCCTTCGCCGCTCCAGCTGCAGGTCATCGGCGTCTGCCGGGGCACTCCGGCTGAGCCGCTGGCCGACCCAGGTGGCAGGATGAAGGCGGCCCTGGACCTTCTCATCCAGGAGCGGCCGCACAATGGCACGCCGGCGACGCCGCGCTATTTGTCCCTGCTCGGTGCGCTGGAGACAGAGGTCCAACAGGCCAGCGCCCTCCAGCAGCTCAGGCACAGCGCGGCGCAGGCTCAAGCGAGCCTGGAGACGTTCCTGGAATCCGACCCCTTTCTCAAGGATCTGCTGAAGCATTTCGTCAATCCCGTACGGGCGTGGCAACTCGAGAGCGCGCAGAAAGCGCAGCGAGGTCACTATGAGCGAGCTCACTACCGTGCGCGCGTCGCTCTGGAATCGGCGACGGCGTGCCTTGTCAAGGCCAAGGCATGGACGTCGGGGGATTGGCCGAGCCTGCCATCGCAGGTCAAGGAATGGAAACGGCTCGCCGATGCGCGCGTCCAATCGGGCCGAGACCTCAAGTACCTGACGGCCCAGCACATGGTCGAGCGGTTCCATGAGTACGCACGCCGATTTGACCTCGCCACCGATCCCGCTCAGGCTGATCAGGCGCTGGCGGGCATGGCGCAGAGCCTGAAGCTGGCCAAGTTCTACAACCAGCCCTATCGCAGAGCGGCGGTCAATGGCGCGAGCGTGCCTGCCGAAGGCGCGGCGTCCGGGCATCCCTCCAGCGTTTCCGTCGCAACGCAGACCGATCCCCCCATCGATCTCCCCATCGATCCCCACACAGCCGCCCCTCCGGAGCTCTGATGTTTTCCCAAGTTCTCGATGCATTGCGCAGCACCAGTTCGCTGATTACCGGGTTATGGAATGACCCTTCAGGCGATGCCGGCACGGACTCCGCCGCCCTGCCGGATCTTCACCATCGGCTCACGGTGCGGCTGGACCAGCTCAGAGCCTGGAACCCGGCGGGCGGACAACTCCGGACGCTCAAGGACTCGTGCGAGGGCGCTGAGTCCCGCATTCTGACCCTGCGCACCGTCAACGACGAGTGGGCCACCTTCATGGACACGCTGGATAGGGAGGTCGAGTTCTACCAGGAGATTTGGGAGCACCTGCCCGGTCTGAGCCAACGGCGAATCGACCGCTTTGCATGGACCCTGACGGAGCCGCTGGAGCAGCCGTATGACTTGCTCGTGTTGGAGTATGTGTCGGATGCGCAGAAGCAGTTTCAAAGGGCCTGGGACTCTTTCCAGCATGGGTACCGGACTGCCGCGATCGATCTTCACGGGTTTGCCATGACCGACTGTGATTTGGCGGAATCCGTCATTCGCTGCTATCAATATGGCACTCCGCAGCAAAAAGAGAAGCTTCAGGCGCTCTACCTCCAGGCCGATGTGTCGATGGCTGCAACTCGGCAGTTTCAAGCTTATCTGCGCGAGGCGCCATGGGATCACAACCTGTGCCAGGGCGGCCCCTTTCCTGCGAGTCTGATGCCGCCGCCGCCGATTCCTCCTCGCCGCCCTCCAGCGACTGCCGGCACCTCTCTGGCTGCATCCGCGACCTCGACCTCGACCTCGACCTCGACCTCGACCTCGACCCCGACGTCACTCATGGCCGCGGCGGCCAGCAGCCCGGCGGCGACCCTCCGTGCCGAGACGCCTCTGATGGAGAGACTGATGGCGCTGGACCTGTCGCTCCAGGGGCGCGGCACCTCTGCCGGGCGCGAATTGCAGGCTCACAGCCGTGCGGATGGCACCGTGCGAGCGTGTCTCACGCGTCTGGACCGGATACAGATACAACCCACGGAGCTGGATCCGGACAGCCACCTGAGTCTGCGCCTGGCCATGCTGGAAGCGCTGGCGACGTCCCAGCAAGCTTCCCCGTCGCCGTCTTACCTGGCTTCTCTGCAGCGGCTGGAGGCGGACGTCGAGCGGGCACGGGCGGCTCAGCAGCAGTTGAGGGACGCCAGGGAGGCGGTCATCAGTCTCAAGAAAGTCGTCAAGGCCGACCCTGCCACGCAGCAGACGCTGACGTGGATGGTGGAGCAGGCCGAGAAGTTGCAGAAAGCGGCTGCCGATGCCGGTAAAGCCGGGCAGTTGGCGTTGAAGGCGGAACGAGCCAGTGAATGCCTGACGCTCGCCACCAAGGCCCGCGAGAAGGCCCGGCAGATTCAGCAAGGCCTGTGGCCGGATGCAGAGGCTCAACTGCAGCGTTGCTCATCGCTTCGCCAGCAACTGGCTCAGGTCAAAAATGGACCGGCCCCCCTGATCCAGGACCGACTCCGTCAACGATTCAAGGCTCAGGAGTGGGCGTTTCACACCGCCGATGATGCCAAACAGGCGCAGCGGATGCTGCAGGCGCTGAGTGCCACCTTGAACACGGTCCGAGCCCTCGGATTCCACCAGGGAGGACCGCAGGCATAAGGCTCTCAGCCGCTCATCCGCTCAGCCGCAGCCGCTTAACGGCCCAGCGCGTCCACCATCTGCTGCAGCACCTGCGCCATTTCCGCCTGCTCCTGCAGGTAGTAGCGCGCATGGCTGTGGTCCAGCCGCGGCCCGACCCGCACGGTGACCCAGTCCCGCTCGGCCCGCTCGAACACCGGCTCGTCGTTGGTGTCGTCCCCGGCGTAGAAGCCGCTGCGGCAGCCGTATCGGGCCATCAACCGGTGCATCGCATCCCCCTTGTCGGGGGCACTGTCCACCAGCACATTGACCACCTGCTTGCCGGGCTCGATGAGCACCTGCGGCGGCAGCTCGGTCAGCAGCTCCTCGATGACCGCACGGGCCTGCACCGGGTCTGGCGACAGCCGGTAATGGATGGCGATGGACGCCCCCTTGTCCTCGATGAACACGCCCGCGGTGGACAGCGCGGTGCGACGCGCGTCCACCCGCGCCCGGAACGGCGCCAGCGCCTCCACGGCGGCGGCATCCGGTCCCTCCAGCAGGTCCTCCGCGCCATGGTTGCCCACGATGTGAGTGGGCGTGAATCCCAGGCGCTGCCGCACATCGTCCACCTGCCGGCCGGTGAGGATCACCAGCGGCAGACGCTGCGCCAGCGTGGTCAGCAGCGGCACCATCTCCGGCGGCGTGCGGGCCGTCTCCGGGTGCATGACGATGGGGGCGAGGGTCCCGTCGAAGTCGAAGGCCAGCAGCGGCTGCTGCTGCACCAGCCGGGTCAGGGCCTCGCGCCCCTCCGGACTCAGCAGATGTTGTTGCAGACTCATGCGTTCATGGCCTCCGATCCTTCGCGCGCACGGCGCTGCACGCGGCGCGTGATGCGCTCGCGCAGCCGCCACTGTCCCGCATCGGCCAGCATGCGGCCGGCCCAGCGGTAGACATTGAATTCCCGCACCGTCATGCGCAGGCTGGCCATGCGTTCGCGCTGCTCCTGCGGCGGCATGTTGGCGGCGCGGTGCAGCGCGTCGGTGGTCTCTTCCACGTGGTAAGGGTTGATGACCAGGGCTTCCGGCAGTTCCCGCGCAGCGCCGGCAAAGCGGCTGAGGATCAGCACGCCCTGTTCATCGTCCCGAGCCGCGATGAACTCCTTGCAGACCAGGTTCATGCCGTCATGCAGGCTGGTCACCACGCACATGTCGGCCGCGCGGTAGAGCTCCATCAGGGCGGCATGGTCGTGATGCTCGGCCAGCAGGCGCACCGGCTGGTAGGCGTCGGTGCCGAAGCGCTGGTTGATGCGGTCGGTCACGCGATGGATGCGGTCCTGGAACTCGCGGTATTCCTCCAGCGCATTGCGGGTGGGAGCAGCCACCTGCACCAGCACGAAGCGGCCCTGCCACTGCGGATATTTCTCCAGCAGCCGCTCCACCGCATGCAGCCGCTCCAGGATGCCCTTGGTGTAGTCGAAGCGGTCCACGCCCACGGCAATGCAGGCGTCTTCCGGCAGCTTCAGGCGGTCGATCACGGCGCGGCGGGCTTCGCTGGGGGCGGGCCAGCGCAGGCGCTCCTCATCGGTGGGCCAGGCGATCGAGATCGGATAGCTCTGCACCAGCGTCGGCTCGCCCTGGTAGCTGATGGTCGAGTGTTCGTGCTCGATGCGCGCTTCCAGATACCGGTCCACCGTCTCGGTGAAATTCTTGCAGTGGAAGCGGGTGTGGAAGCCCAGGATGGTGCTGCCCAGCATGCCCTGCAGCAGCTCGCGTCGCCACGGGCAGATGCCGAAGGACTCCGGGTTGGGCCATGGGATGTGCCAGAAGGTGATGATGGTGGCCTTGGGCAGCTTCTCGCGCACCATGGCCGGCAGCAGGGCGAAGTGATAGTCCTGCACCAGCACGATCGGGTCGTCGCTGCGGGCCTCGGCCACCACCGCATCGGCAAAGCGCTGGTTCACCGCGCGGTATTGCGCCCAGTCGGACTCGCGGAAGACGGGCCGCACGTGGGCCACGTGGCACAGCGGCCACAGGCCTTCGTTGGCAAAGCCCTGGTAGTAGCCCTGTTCCTCTTCCTCGGTGAGCCAGATGCGGCGCAGCACGTAGTCCTGGGTGTCGGGCGGGACGGCCACGCGGTCGTGCTCGTCCACCGTCTCGCGGTCGGCGCTGCCGCTGCCGTGCGCGATCCAGGTGCCGGAGCAGGCCCGCATCACCGGCTCCACCGCCGTCACCAGGCCGCTGGCCGGTCGGCTCACCTGGATGCCTTCCTTGCCCTTGATGTGGATGTAGGGCTCGCGGTTGGACACCACGATCACCTGGTCGCCCCGCAGCTGCGTGCGCAGCAGGCCGCGCAGCCGCTCCGGGTCCCACGGCGTGAGGGGGCCGTGCTCACGGTAGAGGTTGTCCTCCAGCTCGCGCAGATGCTGGCGGATTTCCACCTCCAGCGGCTGCAGCTCCGGGGGGGCGCTGTCGCCGCCGGTGCTGGTGCCGCCGGTCTGCAGCAGCGGCCGCACCAGCCCTTCGCCGCGCAGGATGGCCCGCATGCCGGACACCCAGCCGCGCCAGCTCAGCTGCGCCACGATCATGGTGATGCCCGCCACCGCCAGACCCAGCACGGTGATGAAGATGATCATGTAGCGCCGCGTGTCGATACTGCGGCGGTCCGGCAGGCTCAGGTCATGCAGCAGCACCAGCCGGTCGGAATCGGCCTGCTGCGGATTGACCGGGAAGTCGCCGATGTGCACCGCACCGCTGGACAGCTCCAGCCGCGGGTTCTGCTGCAGCGCAATCTCCCGCGCCTCCTTGCAGGTCAGCGAGCCGGGGAAGCCCTTGGTGCTCAGGATCTGCTGGTTGGTGGCACTGCACAGCGCAATGCCCACCAGGCGCTCGTCCAGCACGCCGCGCTCGAGCAGGCCGCGCAGGCGGTCCAGCTTGGCATTGGGCTCGATGTCGGAGATGGCCAGCGACAGCGTCTTGGCCACCATGGCGCCGCGTGCGCTGAGGTCGCGCGAGAACCAGCGCAGTGTCATGCGATCCAGCAGCGGCAGCGCCAGCAGCGCGGCCACGGTCAGGGTGACCATCAAGGGCACCAGGAACCGGATCTGAAGATGGATGGATTTCATTCGCCCCTCCCGGGCCGCGAGGGCCACCACGGTCGGTCTTCGGACCGGCCGTCGGTGTGCTCGCTGTGATCGTGATCAGAGGTCTCGTCGCGCAGGGCCATCAGGCCGCCAAAGGCCAGGCCAGCGGCAAAGCCGCCCCACAGCAGCCATTTGCTGCCGGCCTCCGCGGCGCGGTCGGCCGATGGCGTCAGGCGCCGCGGACGCAGCACCTCGTCGATGCCAGCGGCCACTGCGGTCAGCATCAGCGCGTCGGTGCAGGCATTGAGGCGGGTCTGGCGCCGCCGCAGGCAGCGCACCCGGTCGTAGAGGGCACCCCAGAAGATGGAATGGGCGGCATGCAGCGCCAGCGTGGAAGCGCGGGCAGACAGCGGCGGACGACCGACGCGGTATTCCCGCGCACCGGTCAGCGGGCCCACGCGGTGGGCATGGTCGGTGCGGCTGCCTCGCAGCAAGGCCACGCCGGACAGCAGGCTGGCCCACATGCCTTCAACGGCGGCGCGTCGCAGCGCCTGGATCAGCAAACCCTTCAAAGGCGACTCCTGTGACAGAGAGAAACAACCCCCGGTCCTAGGCAATCACCGTGCCAAGCCTGGCCGCCGGACGCAGCCGCATGTCGAACGAATCAGGTTCGCCGGGCCGCAAAGCCCGATGGCATCGGGCCTGCGGGGCCAGGCTACTGCAGGGCGGTGGGCGGCGGCATGTAGGGCGGCTCACGCACAGGCACCGGGTTCTCCGGCAGGGGCGGGTCGATGATTTCCGGGGGGCCGGGCTCCGGCACGGTTGGCGGGCCGTGCGGGGGCGGCGGCACGCTGGGCACTTCGTCGGGGAAGGGCGGCGACGGCGGAATGCTTTGGGCCTGCACTTGCGCAGATCCGGCAAGAGTGGGTGTCATGAACGGTGTCCTTGGAAGTGTGCGCAGTCGTCCTGCAAGCGGCGCGCCCGGTGCGCGGCTTGCCAGTCCTTGGCATTCGCTCCCATTTCTTCAACATCGTTTCCACATCGACAAGGACCTTCGCCATGACCAGCAAGACCACCCAGGAGCTGCAGCGCCACATTCAGCAGCAGCAGGACCAGTCGGATCAGGCCGGTCAGCAGGACGCATCGTCCAAAGGCCAGGATGAGAAGAAGAAGCCCCTGCAAGCCGGCGCGCGCGAACAGCCCAGCCGTTTTCCAGCCCAGCATCTGGACAAGCCTGGCCATGAAGCGGACCTGACCTTGGCGCCCCGTTTCCTGGCGCCGGACTACAAGGGCTCGGGCAAGCTGCAGGACATGGTGGCGCTGATCACCGGCGCCGATTCCGGCATTGGCCGGTCGGTGGCGGTGCTCTACGCCCGCGAAGGGGCCGATGTGGCCATCGTCTACCTGAACGAGGATGACGACGCCCGCGAGACCCAGCGTCACATCGAAGCGGAAGGGCGACAGTGCCTGCTCATCCGGGGCGATGTGCAGGACCGCGCGTTCTGCAAGGACGCGGTCCGCCAGACGGTGGAGCGCTTTGGCAAGCTGGACGTGCTGGTCAACAACGCCGCGTTCCAGGAGCATGCGGAGTCGCTGCAGGACATCACCGAGGAGCGGCTGGACCTGACCTTCCGCACCAACATCTTTGGCTACTTCCACATGGCCCAGGCCGCGCTGCCGCACTTGAAGGAAGGCAGCGCCATCGTCAACACCGGCTCGGTGGTGGGCCTGCAGGGCAGTGGCACGCTGCTGGACTATGCATCGACCAAGGGCGCCATCCATGCCTTCACCAAGTCGCTGGCGCAGAACCTGCTGCCCAAGGGCATCCGGGTGAATGCGGTGGCGCCGGGGCCGGTGTGGACGCCGCTGAATCCCGCGGATGCGCCGGCGGACAAGGTCGCGACCTTCGGCAGCACCAGCGACGTCAAGCGCGCAGCGCAGCCGGAGGAGCTGTCGCCGGCCTATGTGTTCCTGGCCTCGCCGGTGTGCGCGGGCTACATCACCGGGATCGTGCTGCCGGTGACGGGCAGCATCGGCGCGATTTAAGGCCCTCAGCGGCATGCGCCACCTTCGCGGCGCGCGCTGCCTTGGCGGCGCTCGCGGCGCGTCTCCCGCACCCTGCTTCAAAGCGGGGTCGCGGGACCTCTTTGTCGCCGGAAGGGATCCATCGGAGACCCTGGCGCGTAAGAAGGGCACCCCGTTTGCCACAGGACTGGCATTCCAGTTGCCGGATGAACGGCATCTCGTTCCCCGGATGAATGGCATCCCGTTTCCCCGGTTGAGTGGCAGCGCGTTCCCCAGATGAAGCGCCGCTCGCTCTCCGGGACACTGCCAAGGAGGCAATCGAGCATGAATGACGACAAGCCCTTTGAAACCCCCTGGCAACTGTTCTGGTGCGCGGACGCGGCCGATGAACGCCTGCTGCATGTCAGCGACTCGGTGGCCTCGGTGCTGGGCATGACGCCCGGCGCGCTGATGGAAGATCCGCTGCAGTGGAACCATGCGGTGCTGCCGGCGGACGCTGCGGTCCTGCCCCGACCTTTCTTTGCCCAGACGGTGCCGCAGGCGGGCGACCCGCTGCTGGAGTACCGCATGCTGGGCGCCGACCTGCATCTCTATCAAGTGCGGGAACGCCGCTACCGCTGGCGCGACCCGGTGACGGGGCGCCTTCACATCTTCGGCCTGGTGGAAGGGGTGCAGGAGCTGCGCCGTTCGCCAGAGCAGGAGGTGGAGCCGTCCTGGGAGCATCTGTGGGCCAGCGGCGACCCGGACACCAGCCGCTCCGGCAGCGTGCCGCGCACGCCGGACCCGGCCAGGCAGACCGATGACAATGCCGACGACAAGGGACCGCCGCAAGAGGTGCCGAACGATCCGGGCGTGCATCCGGACGGGCCCAAGCGCTACCACGATGACTACGGCTCCACGCGGCGCATGTCCTCCCGCGGCCAGCCTCAGGCCGTGGCGGAGCCTCTGCCATGAGCCATGTCTTCCAGCCCTTGGACCTGCCGTGGCAGGGGGAACGCCAAGCGCGGGATGAAGCCGTCGCCCTGTTGATGGAGGACCATCAGCAGGTGCTGCTGGCCCTGCGTCAGTACGAGCGTCTCAGCGCCGGTGCGGGTGCCTCGGCCGCCGAGCGCGAAGCCCAGGTGCGCCGCATCTGTGCCCTGATCACGCTGCACAGCACGCTGGAAGAAGAGGTGCTCTACCCCGCGCTGCGGCGTTGCCCGGACGTGGGCAAGGCCGAGCGCCGGCTCATCCACGAAGCGGAAGTGGAGCAGCTGGTGGTGCGCATCCTGATGTCACAGCTGCGCCGCATGGAGGCGCAGGACCCGCAGTTCGAGCCGCTCCTGGGTGTGCTGGGACGGTATGTGGAGCATCACGTCAAGGACGTGGAGCAGGGCATCTTGCCGCGCCTCAATGCCGTGGCGTCGCTCGGATGGCAACGGCTGGCGACGGATCTGCATCGGCGTCGCGAGGAGCTGCGGGTGCAGTGGCAGCAGGACCTGGGCACGCCGGGCAAGGCGCCTCGCGCTTGAGTGTCGGAACCTTGAGCTGGGGCCTTAGCCCTGACCCGGCAGAAACTTGATGCCTGTGCGACGAACCAGTTCCTCGTAACTGATCGGCGGCTGGATGCGCGCCGTGGCCGTGTTGGGCAGCCAATGCGCCCAACTGCGGCCGGTGGTGTCGTCATGCACCAGCTTGTACATCGCAGAAGGAATGGCCGGACCGTCCTCACCCAGCCGCGCCGGCCGGGCCTCGTAATAAGCGCCGGTGATGATCGTCACTGGACCGCTGGCCCGCATCACATACGCGCGGGTGTCCTTCTCGATCTTGTTCCAGGGCTGCTGGTTGTTGACCGCGTTCTGCGGCACCACGTTCGCCAGCGAGAAGGACTGCGCCATGGACCGCTCGTCCCGCATGTCCCGGGCGGGCGTCAAGTGGCCGCGGTCGTGGCGCTCGGCCTTGGGCAGGCGCGATTCACCGGCATAGTCGTCCAGCTGCGCCCGCTCGCGCTCGGGCAGCCGGGCGTCGGCGAAGAAAGCCTTGCGTCCATCCGGACGCTTGACGTCCGCCCCCTCGCGCAGTTCCTCGGCGGTCAGGCGCTCGGCGGAGAACAGCGGCCCCTTGAGGCCGCCCGCATGCAGCACTGCGAACTGGTCGTAGCACAGGGCGCGCAGCGTTCCGTAGCGGGAGAGGCCGGCCTCTCCTGAAGGCCCGGCCACCACCACGGGCGCTTGCCCGCGATAGAAGTGGGATGCGCAAGCCTGGAACGAACCGGAGACCGGCGGCAGGTCCGCCGTGCGGCTCTGCGAGGGGCTGCCCCGGCCGCCGGAAGAACGGCCGCCGGGCGACTGCGGAGCGCCGAATGGTTCCAGCGCGCGTTGCAGATCGCGAGTCAGCGATCGGGTGGTGTCCGCCGTCGCAAAGCCTGGCATGGACAGCCCGGCAGCCAGCAGCAAGGCTGTGACGAGGCGCGAAGGTGTCGAACGACTCGTCGCCTCAGCTGACGTTTCACAGAAGACGGGGTGATCGTGGAGGGGTCGGGATCCTCCGAGGCGATGGACAGGAGGGGCGGAACGCAGCAGACGCAAAGAAGGGACCAGCACGCAACTCTAGGGGGGACTCAATGACGGTGCGAGGCTACCGGTGAATGGCAGTGCGTCGCTGCATGTGTGTGCGCGTTGCGGTGCGGCTGTGATGGATGGAAAAACGCCGACCGTCTTTTTGGACAGTCGGCGTTCAAGGTGAGGGGAGGTCAGGCCAAAGCCAAGGCCGGACGCTCGCCCGGCCCCTCGGACATCAGACCATCGGCGGGTCCGTCTCGCGCTCAAACGGACGATGCTGGCCGATGGCAGTGACGAAGGTACTCAGCACATCGCCGTCCACATCGCCCTGGCCATCGGCATCCAGGAAGAACAGACCCGGATCGCCGCCGCCTTCTTCCGCCGTGCCCGGCGCGCCCGTGGCTGCCAGCAGCGCACTGCCGCTGCCCAGCACCAGGATCGGCTTGCAATGCCGGTACAGGTCCTGCACGAAGCTCACCGCCTGGCCGGAGATGGACAGGTTGGGGCGCTCGGCCGATTCATCCGGCAGCACGACCGCATCCCACAAGGCGCCCGGCGCGGTCTCCAGGGTGATCTCCACCTGCATCGGGTCGCCGCTGGCCGGCTGCACGTCGCCCAGACGGTGGCCGATCAGGCGCGGCACGCCGCCGGCCTTCAGGATGGCCGTATGCACCGCGCGGATGGCCGCACCGTCCACGCCCTGATGCACCAGCAGCGCGACCCGACGGCCATTGAGCGCGCCGTCCCCTGGACGCGCCAGCAGCGACAGCGCCGGCGACTGGGTCACCTCCGGCGGCTGCACCGAGCCTTCCACGCCGGCGCCGACCTCGCTGCCGGGCGCAAAGTCCGGCAACGGTGGCGGCACCTCCATGCCCAGCCCGTCGGCCACGCGCTGCACCAGGGTGGCATCGATCCGGGCCAGCAGCGCCAGCACCCGCTGACGGATGGCCGGCGTCTGCACGCGGGTCAATTCAAAGCGGTAGGCGCCCACGATGTGGTTCTGCTCCGCCTCGCTCTGGCTGTTCCAGAACAACCGGGCCTGGTTGTAGTGCTCCGCAAAGCGCTCCGGCTTGCCGCGCAGCGCTTCGCCCTGGATGGCCTTGGGATAGGACACAAAGCCGCTGCGCCCCGCCTGGAAGGGGCAGCCGCCGCCCAGCGAATTGGGCTCATAAGCCACCCGACCGCGCGGAATGGCCTGGCGGTGCAGGCCGTCGCGCTGGTTATTGTGGATCTGCGTGACCGGCGCGTTGATGGGAATCTCGTGGAAATTCGGGCCGCCCAGGCGGGTGATCTGGGTGTCCACATACGAGTGGATGCGGCCGGCCAGCAGCGGGTCGTTGGTGAAGTCCAGCCCCGGGATGATGTGGGCGGTGCAGAAGGCCACCTGCTCGGTCTCGGCGAAGAAGTTGTCCGGATTGCGGGTCAGCACCATGCGGCCGACCGGGCGCAGCGGCACCAGTTCTTCCGGCACCAGCTTGGTCGCATCCAGGATGTCGAAGGACCATTGCTCGGCCTGCTCTTCGGTGAAGACCTGCAGGCTCAGCTCCCATTCGGGATAGTTGCCGGCCTCGATGGCTTCCCACAGGTCGCGGCGGTGGAAGTCGGAATCCGCGCCGGAGATCTTCACCGCTTCGTCCCACACCAGCGAATGGGTGCCGGCCTTGGGCGTCCAGTGGAACTTGACGAAATGGGCCTCGCCGTTGGCATTGATCATCCGGAAGGTGTGCACGCCGAAGCCCTGCATCATCCGGTAGCTGCGGGGAATGGCCCGGTCGGACATGGCCCACATCAGCATGTGGGCCGATTCGGGCATCAGCGACACGAAGTCCCAGAAGGTGTCGTGGGCGCTGGCAGCCTGCGGCATGCCGTGGTGCGGCTCGGGCTTGACGGCGTGGATCAGGTCCGGGAACTTCATCGCATCCTGGATGAAGAACACCGGGATGTTGTTGCCCACCAGGTCCCAGTTGCCTTCGTCGGTATAGAACTTGACGGCAAAGCCGCGCACGTCCCGCGCGGTGTCGGTCGATCCGCGTTCGCCCGCCACGGTGGAGAAGCGAACGAAGACCGGCGTGCGCTTGCCGGCGGCCGCAAAGGGCGCGGCGACGGTCAGGTCATCCAGCGCTTCGTAGCTCTCGAAATAGCCGTGGGCGGCGGAGCCGCGTGCATGGACCACCCGTTCCGGGATGCGTTCATGGTCGAAGTGGGTGATCTTCTCGCGGAGGATGAAGTCCTCCATCAGCGTCGGACCGCGCAAGCCGGCCTTGAGCGAGTTCTGGTTGTCGGCGACACGCACGCCTTGGTTGGTGGTCAGCGCCTGGCCGCTCGAGTCCACCCGCACGCGGTCCAGGGCTTCATTGGTCGGGTTGTAGCTCAGCTCCGGCATGCCGTCGCCGACCTTGTCGGAGGCGAAGTCCTCGGTGACGGTGCTGCCGGAGACGATGTCGTCGGGGCTGTCGACCGTCGTGCCTTGGGGCGGCGACACGGCGTTGTCACGGCCATGTTCGGCCGCCTTGTTCTCGTTGGAGGGAATGGCCGCGGCCAGGGATTCCGTGCCGCTCATTTTGCGGGCCAGCCGCACTTGCGACTCGGTGGCGGCGGCGCTGGTGACCAGTTCGCTGCGGGCCGGGCCGGCAATGGTGCTCATGGCCGAGCCCAGGCCTTCGTCAGGCGGGCCCGGGGGCAGGGCGGTGGTGGTGGTGGACTTGCCGCCACGGGCCGGCGACTTGGTGGCCGCTGCGCTGCGTGAGGGGGCCGCACCGCCGGCGGACTTGGCAGGGGCCTTGCTGCTGGCGGCGGCCTTGGCGTCTGCCTTGGCGGGGGTCTTGGCGCTTGCAGTGCTGGATGCGGATGACTCGGTCTTGCGGGCAGGCGCGGTGCCGCTGGCGGCGCTAGGCGCGGGTTTCTTGGTGGGCATGAGAGTCCTCGTCTGTGCGAATGGGTCCGGGCGTGCCGGCATGGGAGGGAGGGCGTGGGGCGCGATTGGGAACGCCAGGGAAAGATGGCAAGCCCCGTGCCGTGGGCAGTGCGGCAGCGCGGTCAGCGGTAGAGCGACGCGATGCGCTGTGGCGCCGGGCTGCGTCGGACGGGTGGCATGGGTGGCATGGGTGGCATCCGGGTTGCCGGTTCCAAGGACCAAGCGGCGATGTTCCTGCGCATCGCTCCTTCATCCTTCATCGGAGATCATGATGACCACCAAGTACGGCAAGAAGGCCCAGGAAGAAGTGGGGAAGGCGCTTCATGAGGAGAAGCACCATGAACTCAAGAGCGGCAAAAGCGGCAAGACGGTGACCAGCCGCAAGCAGGCCATTGCCATCGGACTGTCCAAGGCCCGCAAGGAAGGGGCCAAGGTGCCGTCCAAGCGCAACGCGACGCGCCATTAACCCTATAACGGGCGAAGGAAAACAAAAGGGGCAGCCGTTGAAGCTGCCCCTTTTTGCATGGTGGCCTTGTCAGCGCCTGGGTCCTAAGCCTTGAGGCTCGGGGCCAGGCGCTCACTGCGCCTGAGCCGGTTCAGCGCGCCTGCACCTTCCAGATCACATTGCCGACGTCATCGGCCACCAGCAGCGCGCCCTGCTTGTCCAGCGCCACGCCCACCGGCCGGCCCTGGGCCTGGCCCTTGGCATCGAGGAAGCCGGTCAGCACATCCAGCGGCATGCCGCTGGGCTTGGCGCCGACGAAGGGCACGAACACGACCTTGTAGCCGGCCGGATTCTTGCGGTTCCAGGAGCCATGCTGGCCGATGAACATGCCGTGGGCGTACGCTTGCGACAGCTTGTTGCCATCGCTGGCGGCCAGGCCCAGGGACGCGGTGTGGGCGCCGACGGCATAGTCCGGCACGATGGCCTTTTCCACCAGGTCCGGGCGCGGCGGCGTCACGCGGGTGTCGACGTTCTTGCCGTAGTAGCTGTAGGGCCAGCCGTAGAAGCCGTTTTCCTGCACCGAGGTGATGTAGTCCGGCACCAGGTCGTCGCCGAGTTCATCACGCTCGTTCACCGCCACCCACAGGGCCTTGCTGGTCGGCTCCCAGGCCATGCCCACCGGATTGCGCAGGCCGCTGGCGAAGACGCGGCTGGCGCCGGTCTTGATGTCGATCTCCAGGATGGCCGCACGCTCCTGCTCCGCCTCCATGCCGTTCTCGGCCACGTTGCTGTTGGAGCCGATGCCCGCATAGAGCTTGGTGCCGTCGCCATTGGCGATCAGGCTCTTGGTCCAGTGGTGGTTGATGCGGCCGCCGGGCAGGTCGGTCACCTTCATCGGCGGGCCTGCCAGCCGGGTCTGGCCTTCGCTGTAGGGGAACTTCACGATGGCATCGGTGTTGGCCACGTAGAACTGGTCGCCCACCAGCGCCATGCCGAAGGGCGAGTTCAGGCCTTCCGCGAACACGAAGCGCTGGTCGGCCACGCCGTCGCCATTGGTGTCACGCAGCAAGGTGATGCGGTTGGCGCTCTTGACCGTGGCGCCGGCCTTCTTCTGGAACTGCTTGGTCACCCAGGCCTTGGGGCCCTTGCCGTCATCCGGCCGCTCGGGGCCGTTGGTCTCGGCCACCAGCACGTCGCCGTTGGGCAGCACATAGATCCAGCGCGGATGCACCAGCTTGTCGGCAAAGCGGACCACCTTCAGCCCGGCCGCTGCCTGCGGCTGCGCCTGCCCGGACCATCCCACCGCCTTGGCGACGTTGATGGTGGGCACCAGCAGGGCCTTGTTGGGCTCGGGCAGGGTGGGGTTGGGGCCGTAGCCCGGCGGCGTGGTCGGCGGGGCCTCCTGGGCCTGCACGGTGGACACACCGAGGCAGGCCAGCAGGGCGGCCGCCATGACGACGGGTCGCAAGGCGGGCAGGACATTGTTCTTGTGCATGAAAGGCTCCGGTCTGGACGGGGACGAGGACAGATGCCGCAGGCGATGAGACACAGGCCTGCAGAGAGGCTTGCGCCTAAGGCGAGCGGCGACCGGGCCCTGTCCAGCAATCGGGGTGCCCAGTGCGCTTGGGAATCCGGTCGCGGCGGGTCCGGTGCTTCACGGGCCTGAGCAGGCGGCGCCGCCTCTCATCGCGTCCTCAAGACTGATGACGCCGTACAGCAAGCTGGGGATGGCCCGCAGCGCCGGTGCATGAAAAAAAGCCGCCTTTGTGCCCATGCCCCAAGGAGCGCTCATGCCCACCAGTACGTTTGTCCACCCGCTCTTCGGCGAGGTGACCTTCCGCACCGCCAATGCCACGCAGTGGGTGCGCGGCGACCGCATCAGCTTCATCGGCGGTTTTGACGAGAGCGAGATCGTCCCCGTCCAGATCCCGCAGCTGGCAGCCGTTCCGGGCTCGGACGCTGGCACGCTGCCGTTTCATCGCCGGGGCCATGCGCAGCTGAAGAAGGCCTTTGCGGACATCGAGGCGGCCGGCGTGCTGCATCACATCCGCACCTGTGCCGGCACGTTGAACCGTCGCCTGCGCAGGCCTACGTCCGGCGGCTTGAGCAAGCTGCCCTCCAACCATGCCTTCGGGGTGGCCATCGACCTGAACTCGGATGATGGAAGCCTGGGCGCTTCGGTCGCCCCGGTGGCGCCGCATTTCATTGCCAATGGATTCACCTGGGGCGCGGACTTCGCGGACCCGATGCACTTCGAGGTGCGCAAGTTCTCCGAGCCTGTGGACGCTCCCGCCGCCACCGGCGACAGCACCTTCACCGCCTGCCTGCAGCGGGTGCACAACCGGGGTCGGCCGCCGGTGGACTTCCTGCAGGCGCTGGTGGCCTGGGGCCGGGACGCACCGGTGGAGATCTTCCAGCGCAACACCGCCGCGGACATCTACACCAGCGTGGTGGGGGTGCTCGGGCCGTGGCAGAACGATCTGCATCGGCGGGCCGCGATGCTGGAAGTGCTGCGGGTGCTGGGCGGCTTTGAGAGTTCCTGGGACTGGCAGGCGGGACGGGATGTGACCAATCCGTCCTCCAATACGCCTTGCACCGAAGAGGCGGGCATCTTCCAGTGCTCCGGCAATTCGATGAGCCTGGCGCCGGGCCTCAAGGAACTGCTGATCGCCGCGGGCGGGGACGGCAGCTGCGAGAGCTTCATCGCGCAGACCAAGGCCAATCACGCGTTTGCGCTGGAGTACTGCGCCCGTTTGCTGCGGGTGACCATCAAGCATCACGGGCCGATTCGCAATGGACTCATCCACCCATGGCTGCGTCGGGATGCGATGGGGGAGTTGATGCGGTGTGTGCAGTTGGGCTGAGGCTGGAGGCCCCAGCGAGCGGACTCAAGCCGGGGGCCATCGACAGGAGAAGGGTGAGCTCGCCCAGCGATTGAATGAGCAGGTCTCGCAGAGACGCAGGCATCGAGGGAGCGGGGACGCGTTCCGGGGACGAGTCGGCCTCGGGGCGCCGGGCGGTCATGGTGATCTGGTCCAGGGTGTCGATCAGCGCCTCGTTGTGCAGCCACGCCTGGGTGCGCTCCACCAGCGCCTGAGCGACCGCCAGGTCCGGCCCTGACAGCGGCAGGGCCTGCACCCATTCGCAGTGCCAGTGGCTGAGCTGCAGGCACAGCGCGTGGCTGAGTTCCAGCACTGACCTGCCGCCATGCGGACGCTCCGGATGGGGCGAGCCCGCCTGCAACGTGTCGCCCTTCGATGCATCGCCTGGCGGTGCAACGATGCGCGGTGGGCCGTTCCCCGTGTCATCCCACCGCGCTTGTCCATTCGGCGGCAAGTGCAACGCTTGCAGCCAGGCTTCCAGGCTCACTCGGAAAGCCAGCCACCCTTCATGCAAGCCAATCGCCCAATCCGGCCAGGGGTCGCCCGCCAGGGCCGCCGCAGGCGAGGCCGTCGAGGAGGTTGGGGATGAGGACAGTCGGCGGGGCGAATCGATCATGGGCGACATCGGCGGCGCAGCGCCGCGGCAATAACAGGCTGTGGCTTGGGTGAAGATCCGCTCCCCGGCGGTTCCCCGTTGGCGACCTGTTCACCCGGAGACCGGGCTCGCGGCTTGCCGTCGCGTGCCATCCGCCACATCGGGTGGGGTCTCCGGCGTCGCCGTGGGAACCTTTCAGAGCGCGGATACTGACGTGAAACCCATGAAACGCACAAAACAGGCCGCAGGGGACAAGCGCTCTTCGGGCCTCGAGAGGATGTACGGATGATTCGAAGCAGGGATGTTTTGCAGCGCGCGTGCCCGAATGCGGCCATGGCGACGGCCGTGGCAACCGCTGTGGCCACGCTGATGGGACTCAGTGGCGCAGCCGTCGCGCAGTCCCAGACGCCGCCAGCCGCCGTGCTCCCCGCCGTGGTCGTCACCGGCAGCGTCTCCGAACGCGCGCTGGAAGCCGCCCCGTACGCCGCTTCCGTCCTGGACGCCGACACTCTGCGCCAATCCGGCCCGATGGTGAATCTGTCCGAGGCCCTGGTCCGCGTGCCAGGCATCACCGCCAACAACCGCCAGAATTACGCCCAGGACCTGCAGCTCTCCTCGCGCGGCTTCGGCGCCCGCGCGCCCTTTGGCGTGCGCGGCCTGCGGCTCTACACCGACGGCATTCCGGCCACCATGCCGGACGGCCAGGGCCAGGTCTCCCACTTCGACATTGCCTCGGCGCAGCGCGTGGAAGTGGTGCGCGGCCCGTTCACGGCCTTGTACGGCAACAGCTCGGGCGGCGTCATCGCCGCCTTCACCGCACCGGTCACCCAGGCCGGTGCCGACCTGTCCCTGGATGCCGGCGCGGACGGCCTGCGCCAGGGCCGCGTCAGCATCGGCGCGCCGCTGGGCAGCGGCTGGGACGGGCAGGCCAGCCTGAGCGGCCTGCATATCGACGGCTTCCGTCCGCAGAGCGAGGCCCATCGCACGCTGGCCACCGGCCGACTGGCCTGGTCCGGCGAATCGGACCGGCTGGTGCTGCTGCTCAACACCTTCCGCCAGAACGCCCAGGACCCGCTGGGCCTGACCCGCGCGCAATGGCAGCAGGACCCGGACCAGACCACGCCGCAGGCGATCCAGTTCAACACCCGCAAGGAAGCCAGCCAGACCCAGCTGGGCGGACGCTGGACCCATCGCTTCGACGCCGCCAGCCCGCTGTCCAGCAGCAGCCTGATGGCCTACACCGGCTGGCGCAGCGTGACCCAGTGGCAGTCGATCACCGTCGGTGCCCAGTCGGCCGCGGGCAGTGGGGGCGGCGTGGTCGACGTGGACCGCCGCTATGACGGTGTGGATGGCCGCCTGGTGTGGCGCCTGGCCGGCGGGTCCCTGGCCACCGGCGTGAACCTGGAACGGCAGCGGGACGACCGGCAGGGCTTCCAGAATTTCATCGGCACGGGCGCCGCCCAGCAACTGGGCGTGACCGGCGCTTTGCGGCGCGACGAGGACAACCGCGCCACCACCCGAGAGGCCTATGCCCAATGGGACGGCGCGCTCACCTCCACGCTGGACGCGATGGTGGGCGTGCGCGGCGGCGAGGTGCGCATGTCCGCGCAGGACCGTTTTCTCAGCAATGGCGACGATTCCGGCGCGCGCCGCTTCCGCTACGCCAATCCGGCCGTGGGCCTGGGCTGGCGCCTGACGCCCGCGCTGCTGCTGCATGCGGCGGTTGGCCGGGGCTTCGAGTCGCCCGCCTTGAACGAGCTGGCCTACCGCTCGGACGGCACGGGTGGCTTCAACACCGCCCTGAAGGCGCAGAAGAGCCAGCAGCAGGAACTGGGGCTGAAGTGGCGGGGCGAGCGGGCCTCGCTGGATGCCACGCTCTTTCACATCGGCACCCGCGACGAGATTGCCGTGCTGACCAACAGCGGCGGCCGCTCCAGCTACCAGAACGTTGGCCGCACGCGGCGCAGCGGGGCAGAGCTGTCCGGTGACTGGCGTCCGGCCGCTGCCTGGCGCCTGGCCGGAACGCTCAGCACCCTGACCGCACGCTACCGCGACAGCTTCGTCACCTGCACCGGCACGCCTTGTCCCACGCCGACGGTGGCGGTGCCCTCCGGCATGCGCATTGCGGGCACCAACGGCGGCAGCGCCTTTGTGGAACTGGCCTGGAAGCCCCCCGTGTGGCGCGGCGGCGAAGCCGCGCTGGAGTGGCGTGGCGTGAAGAAAACGGCGGTCAACGACACCAACAGCGAGTTCGCGCCGGGGTACGGGCTGATGCACTTGCGGCTCACCCAAGACGGACAGGCGAGCGTGGGCCGCTGGACCTGGACGGCGCGTGTGGAGAACCTGATGGACCGCCGGTATGTGGGCAGCGTCATCGTGAACGATGGCAATGGCCGCTTCTATGAACCCGCGCCGGGGCGCACCTGGTGGCTGGGCCTGAAGCTGGCCACGACGCTTGGCTCCTGACGGGAGCGGAGCCGATCTCCGCTCAGGCGCTCTGCGTCAGCTGCTCCATCATCCGCAGCAGCTGCTGCGGACGCAGCGGCTTGCTGAGATGGGCATCAAACCCGGCCTGCAGTGCCTGCTGTCGGTCCAGGTCGCGGGAGAAGGCCGTCAGCGCAATCGCCGGCAGGCGTCGCCCCGCAGCTTCGCGCTGCCGCAGCTCGCGGATCAGCTCGTAGCCGTCCTTGCCGGGCATGCCCACGTCGCTGATGAGCAGGTCGAAATGCGTGCGCGCCAGGGTGGCCAGCGCGTCATCGGCGGACTGCACCAGCGTCACGCGGATGTCGCGCTCACCCAGGATCAGGCGCAGCATCGAACCCGCATCGGCATCGTCGTCCACCAGCAGCACCTTCAGGCCCGCCAGCCCGGCGGCATTGGTGGTCTCCGGGCCCTCGGCGGGGCCCAGCAGGCCGGCACCGGTGTCCGGACCCTCCGCCGGCTGCGAGGCATCGGCGCCCGGCAGCCAGAAGGCGATGCGGGCGCCCAGGCCGGGCCCGTCGCTGTGCACCTGCACCCAGCCGCCATGCGCCTCCACCAGGCTCTTCACGATGGCCAGGCCCAGTCCCAGGCCCCCGTGCTGGCGGTTGCTGGAGGCGTCACTCTGGGTGAAACGGTCAAAGATGTAGGGCAGGAACTCGGGGTCGATGCCCTGGCCCTGGTCGCGCACCTCGATCAGCGCGCCGCCGTCCTGCGCCCGCAGCGTGAGCGTGATGGTGCTGCCCTTGGGCGAGAACTTCGCGGCATTGCCCACCAGGTTCCAGATCACCTGCTGCACCCGGCCGCTGTCGGCCATGAGCAGCAGATGCTCGTCCTGCAGATCCAGCTCCAGCGTATGGCCGCCGGCCTGCACCCCCGCCTGCACGGCCGAGACGGCCGCCCGCACGATGGCGCCGGCTTCCTCCACCTCCCGGCTCAGCGGCAGCTTGCCGACATTCAGCCGCGACATGTCCAGGATGTCGGAAATCATCCGCGCCTGGATGCTGACGTTGCGCTCGATGGCGGTCAGGCCCTTGCTGAGCAGCTCCGGCGGGCTGTGGCGCTGCAGCACATGGGCCCAGCCCATGATGGCATTGAGCGGCGTGCGCAGCTCGTGGGAGAGCACGGCGATCAGGTCGTCCTTGAGGCGGCTCAGCCGTTCGGCCTCGCTGCGGGCGGTGCGTTCGCGGTCCAGCATGGCCTGCCGCTGCTGCACCAGTTGCTGCTGGTGCGACACATCCATGGCCATCACCATGCCCACGCCGGGCTCGACCGGCGGGGAGGTGGTCCACTCCACCGTCACCGCATCCCCGGACGGGGTGAGCAGCGAGAACTGGGCCCGGTGGCCGCTGTCCTCAAGCTGCTGGAAAAACTGCAGGGCCACTGGCCGGTCCGCCGGGGCCACGAAGTCCAGCATCGGCTGGCCCACCACCTCGGCGCTGCTGCGCTCCAGCAAGGCCAGCATGGCGGGGTTGGCGTCCAGCACGGCGCCGTCGCTGGCCTGCAGCAGGCAGATGCCGCTGGGCGCCTGGGCATACACGGTGCGGAACTTCACCTCGCTCGCCCGCATTGCCGCCTCGGCGGCCTGGGTGCGCACCAGCGCCTGGATGGTGGACACCAGCACCGCCGGTTCGACCGGATGGGTCAGGTAGGCGTCCGCGCCGGCATCCAGGCCACGCACCTTGTCCTCATCGGACAGGTAGGCGGCGGTCAGGTGGATCACCGGCAGACGGAAGGTGATGTTGCGGGCGCGCAGCCGGCGGCACAGCTCGAAACCGTCGATGTCCGGCAGGTGGATGTCGAGCACCACCGCCGAGATGCCCCGGTCGGCAATCTCCAGGGCCTGGGCGCCGGTGGCGGCTTCCTCGGTCGGGAAGCCGGCGGCATTGAGCAGGCGCACGGTGGTGTAGCGGCCGACCGGGTCGTCGTTGACCACCAGCAGCCGGTGCTGGGAGCGATCGATGGCCCGAGGCTCGTTCATGCGCGCGTTTCTCCGGCGAAGCCAGGGGCCAGCCGCAGCGGCACCGTCACGGAGAACACCGAGCCCTTGCCCGCCTCGCTCTGCAGCCCCACATGCCCCCCCAGCAGTTCCGCCAGCCGCTTGCTGAGCGACAGGCCCAGGCCCGTGCCCCGCAGGCGCTTCTGAATGGGCGAATCCAGCTGGATGAAGTCCTGGAAGATGGCGTCGTGGAATTCCGGCGCGATGCCGATGCCGGTGTCGCTGACCGAGAACACCATGCTCTCGCCTTCCTGCACCGCCGACACCCGGATTTCCCCGTGCTGGGTGAACTTGAGGGCGTTGGAGATGAAGTTGCGCAGGATCTGCGACAGCTTGCCGTTGTCGGTGAAGAGCTGTCCGGTGCCCACCGGCTCTTCGAAGATCAGCTGCACCTCCGGATTGACCAGCACCGGCTTGAACATGCCGCGCAGGGCGGCAAACAGATCGACCAGTTCAAACCAGGCCGGAGAGATGTCGATCCGGCCGGCCTCCACCTTCGCCAGGTCGAGCAGGTCGTTCACCATGTCGGTAAATTCCTCCGACGTGGTGCGGATGAACTGGATCTGTTTTTCCTGCTCCGGCGTCAGCGGCCCGTCCACCCGGTCCAGCAGCAGCCGGGTGAGGCTGCGGATGGAGGAAATGGGGGTGCGGAACTCATGGCTCATGTAGGCCAGGAAGCGGCTCTTGAGCTCGGTGGCCTGGCGCAGTTGCTGCGCCTGGGTGTCCAGTTCGGCATACAGCGCCAGCACGCCGCGGTTGGTTTCGTCCAGCTCCATCTGGAGCTCCTGGAGCTGTCGCCGGGTCTGATCCAACTCGGCCAGGGCCGCACGCAGGGCATCGGGATCTTGATCAGGCAGTGCTTCGGTCATCGTTCGGGTCAGGCAACAGGGCGGCGGGGCGCCGCGACCACCACGGTGGCATCGTCGCGGCCGCGGAGGTGGTCCCGCAGAATCCAGGCGGCCACGCAGGCCGGTCCGGCTTGCAGCAGGCCCGGTACATCATCAAGCTTCCAGCGGCTCTGGATGCCATCTGAATGCAGGACAAGCACCGCATGGGCCGGCCACTCGTAGCGCATGTCCTGCAATCGGCGCACCTGCACCCCCAGCGTGCCATGTTGGACCAGGAGGCTGCGGTCGACCACCCCCGAGATCAGGCGCCCGCTGACGTTGCCGGCCCCCGACACCACCAGGCTCGGCGTTGTCAGGTCCAGGCAGGCCAGGGTGACGGCGGCGCCGCGGGTGCTGCGCATCGGGTCATGGGTCCGCTCCAGGATCGATGCGGGAGACGCGGTGCCATCCGGCATCCGGTGCAGCAAACTCACCATGAGGTCCGCCGCCTCGGCAGCGTCGGGCCCATGGCCCAGCCCGTCGGCCACCAGCAGCAGGCAGTGGTCCTCCAGCGTCCGCACGGTCCAGGCATCGCCACTGACCTGCTCGCCGGGAGCGGCCAGGGTCAGGCCGACGATGTCGAAGCCGGGAGTGGGCGGCACGACAGGGCGGCGCTCCGGGGCGTCGGCCGAGGCGCGGGTGGCGATCACCGTGCCGCGGCCCGGGGCGGAGAAGGCGTCAAAACGCGCCGCCAGCCGCCGGATGGCGCCCAGGCCCGTGCCGGCTGTGCCGCCGGTGCTGTAGCCGTCCTGCAGGCAGCGGTGCACGTCCATGCCGGGGCCCTGGTCCAGGGACAGCACCTCCACCTGGCCGTCCACGGCCGCCATCAGCAGCGCGGCCTGCCGGCCGGGGCCGACATGGCGGTGCAGGTTGGTGCCCAGCTCGGTGACCATCAGGGCCAGCCGTCCGCAGGCCTCGGGGTCGAAGCCCAGGCCGCCCGCCAGATGCAGGGCCGCCCGGCGCGCTTCGCCCACCTGGCTGACGTCCTCGATGGGAAAACGCAGATGCGGCTGCATCGCCTATTTCCAGCGGGTGATGGTGACCCGTGTGCCCTGGCCAGGCGCCGTCTCGAGCTCGAAGTCGTTCACCAGCCGCTTGCTGCCGGACAGGCCCATGCCCAGGCCGCCGCCGGAGGTCCAGCCGTCCTTGAGCGCCAGGTCGATGTCGGCAATGCCGGGGCCCTGGTCCACGAAGGACAGCCGCAGGCCCTGGCGCAGGCCGTTTTGGACCAACTGCCACAACATGTCGCCGCCGCCCCCGTAGATGAGGGTGTTGCGGGACAGCTCGCTGGCCGCGGTGATCATCTTGGTCTGGTCGACCAGGCTGAACTTGAGCTGCTGCGTGAGCCGGCGCACCTGCTGGCGGGCCAGCACGATGTCCGCCTCGCTGCGGATGGGCATCTGGCCCTGTTCGGACTCAGTCGACATCGTGGTGATCGCGGTCATGGCCGTCATGGAACTGCTCCTCGTCCGTTGCCTTGAGCAGCTGCAGGCCGCGTTCCACATTCAGGGCGGTCCGCACGCCGTCCAGCGACAGTCCCAGCTCCACCAGGGTGATGGCCACCGCCGGCTGCATGCCCACCACCACGGTGGTGGCGCCCAGCACCCTGGCAATGCCGGAAATGCTGGCCAGCATGCGGCCGATGAAGGAATCGACGATTTCCATGGCGGAGATGTCGATCAGCACACCGGTGGCGCTGGAGGACTGGATCTTGTTGGCCAGGTCGTCCTGGAGCGCCAGGGCGGTCTGGTCCTGCAGGTCGACCTGGATGGTCACCAGCAGGGTCCGGCCCATTTGCAGGATGGGGATGCGCTGCATGGCTCAGTCCATCCGGCCGGAGACGACTTCCGCGGCGCCGCGGTTGCGGGTGATCACGTACCCGGTGCGGCGCAGGGCCAGCGACAGGGCGTCGGCCAGCGACGCCTTGGTGGTGATGCCTTCCAGATCGATCCCCAGGTGCACGATGGTCTGGGCGATCTGCGGACGGATGCCGCTGATGATGCAGTCCGCCCCCATCAGGCGGATGGCGGTGACGGTCTTCATCAGATGCTGGGCGACCAGCGTATCCACCGTGGGCACGCCGGTGATGTCGATGATGGCCAGCGCAGAGCCCGTCTCAACGATGCGCTCCAGCAGCGCTTCCATGACGATCTGGGTGCGACCGCTGTCCAGCGTGCCGATCATGGGCACGGCCAGCACGCCCTCCCAGAGCTTGACCACCGGCGTGGACAGCTCCAGCAGGTCCTGCTGCTGGCGGGCGATGATGTCTTCGCGGGTGCGCTGGTAGGCGGACACCGTGTGCTGGGCCATGGCGTCCAGCAGGGTGGAGACCTCCCAGGTGGCGGCGAAGAGCAGGTCCGGCTGGCTGCTGAAGGCGCGCTGCAGGCCGCCGAACAGCGGCTTCTTGAGGGCCAGCACGAAGCGGCTGGTGTCCGCGGCGGTCGCCCCTTGGGCCGCGCGGGAGGCGGACAGGCGGGCCAGCAGGTCGCGCAGGCGGGACCAGCCGGCGGCGTCCAGGTCCGTCAGGCCGCCGCTGGCGCGCAGGCCGGCCAGCAGCGCCTCCAGCAGTTCGCTGGTTTCGCGGCTGTCGCTGTGCAGGTCACGGCCGCCCCCGGTGGCGCGGAGTTCCGCCTGCCATTCGGACAGGACCTGTTCCTTGTGATGGGCCAGCAGGTCTTCAACCGCAACGCTGTGTGGATTCATGGATTCCTCGGGTGGACTGGGGGAACGGAGAGGGCGACACAATGCGTGTCAAAGGGGAGGCGGCGGCATATTAACCCTGCCTTGGAGGACTGCCGACCCTACAGTGGGGGCCTTGTTGTCCCTGAGGGGGGTGGCACGCCGTTTGCCCATCTGGATTTGGCGGTGGCCTACCGCACAAGACTGACGAATGATGAAGATGCTGATCGACTGGGAGACAGAAGTGGCGCAAGAGCAGACCCCCGGCACCAACGCCGGGGCGGCGGACGTGTCGCCACGGCGGCCAATGAATGTGCTGGTGGTGGACGACAAGCCGCAGAATCTGCTGGCCATGAAAGCCTTGCTGGGAGATGGCCTGGAGCCGGACCTGCAGGTGCTGACGGCGGATTCGGGGCCGGCCGCCCTGGAACTGCTGCTGGAACACGAAGTCATGCTGGCCTTGCTGGATGTGCAGATGCCAGGCATGGATGGCTTCACCTTGGCAGAACTGATGCGGGGCACGGAACGTACCCGGCATGTGCCCATCATCTTCCTGACCGCCGGGGCCCGGGAAGCGCAGCGCAGCTTCAAGGGCTATGAGGCGGGGGCGGTGGACTTCATCTACAAGCCGGTGGACGCCCATGTCATGCGCAGCAAGGTGGCGGTTTTTGCCGACCTGCATCGCCAGCGCCAGTTGCTGGCCGAACGGATCGAGGCCCAGGAGCGCCTGGCCCGGGTCAATGCGCTGATGCTGAGCGCACTCTCCCATGACATCCGCGGCCCGCTGTCCGTGATGATGCTCAATGCCGAACTGCTGATCCGCCAGGCGGACCAGCCGGTGCTGCAAAAGGCCGGCGCCCGCATGAAGGCGGCTGCCACGCTGCTGGGTCGCCAGGTGGACCATCTGGGCAGCCTGGCCCAGCGCCCGTGCGAGCTGCTGGAAGTGCATCCGCGCCGGGGCGACCTGGCCGCGCTGACGGCCCAGCGGCTGGACCTGGAGAGCAACCAGGCCGTGCTGTGGGCGCCGCCGAGCTTCGAGCGCATCGGCGACACCGCCGGGGACTTCGACGCGGAGGCGCTGGCCCGTGCCATCGACCAGCTGTTGATGCAGGCCGCCACCCATGCCGGCGATGCCCCCATCCGCATCCAGGTGGACGGCAGTGCCCACCGGTCGCTGATGCTGCGGCTGAGCTTTGACACGGTGCTGTCGGCCGAAGCTTCCATCCATCTGTTCGGCGGCCATGAGCCGGTCTCCGGCATGGCCTCGCCCCATGTGGGGCCGGGCCTGGAAGAGCCGGAGCGGGTGGCCCGCGCCCATGGCGGCTCCCTGATCGGTGGCTCCCGGCAGCGTCAGGGTACGCTGCTCGAGCTGCTGCTGCCCCGCCACCAGGCCGATCGCCCCTGACGCTTCCACTGGCTTCCCCCATCGCGCACCGGCCGGACGAAACCGGCCAGAATGCGCCCCCTCATGGCTGAACGGCTTTCTTGACTCCCATGACCACCTCCTCTTCGGCTTCGACCCCGGACCTGGCCCTCCACCGGATCCGATGGCTGCCGGCACCCACGATGCTGGGCTTTGCCCTGGCCATCCTGACGATCTTCATGACGGCCTTCATGTCCTGGCGCTCCCAGCAGGAGCAGTCGGCCACCGCCGATGCCATGGCCAGTACGCTGGTCGTGCAGGAACAGATCCAGGCGCTGGGCTCGGCGATCAAGGATGCAGAGACCGGCCAGCGGGGTTATCTGCTGACCGGCGTGGACACTTATCTGCTGCCGTTCAACACCGCCCAGGTGGTGCTGCCGCTGGCAGTGCAGCGTCTTCGGGTGAGCTGGGCGGACAACCCGCCGCAGCTGGCCCGGCTGGATACGGTGGAGATGCTCTACAAGACCAAGCTCACCGAAATGCAGGAGACCATCGACCTTCGCCGTCGTGGGGACCGCATCGATGCGCTCAACACCGTGCAGGGCGACCGCGGCCGCATCCTGATGGACCGCATCCGCACGCTGCTGGGCGAGATGGAGCGCGAGGAGCGCGAACGCGCCGCCAACCGGCGGTCCACCTGGGACGCTGCCGTGCTGCAGACCCAGGCGATGCTCTGGGGCGGCTCGGCGCTGCTGCTGGTGCTGGTGCTGGTGGCCCTGGTGCTGACCATCCGCAACTATCGAGCCACCAAGGCCGAGGACTGGATCAAGGCGGGTAAATCCCAGCTGGTCGCGCAAATGCAGGGAGATCCGCGCATCGAGCGTCTGGGTGAAATCGTGGTGAGTGCGCTGGCCCGGTACACCCAGGCGCAGGTTGGCGCTTTTTATGTCGCCCAGGAAGACGGAAGCTTTGAGCGAGTCGCTGGCTACGCTTTGCCCACCGGCGATGCCGCCCCGCCGCTGGTGCGCAGTGGCGACAGTTTGCTGGGCCAGGCCGTCAAGGACCGGCGCACGGTGCACCTGAAGAATCTTCCGAAGGACTACTTCAATGTGGCCTCCAGCCTGGGGAAGTCCAACTCGCGTGAGGTGCTGATTGGACCTTCCGGCATCGATGGCGGCATTCAGTGCGTGGTCGAACTGGGCTACTTGCGCGAAGTGGGAGAACACGAGCGTGAGCTCTTGACCCGCGCCGGGGAGTTCATCGCCATGGCCCTTCGCTCGGCCAAGGACCGCAGCCGTCTGGAACAACTGCTGGAAGAAAGCCGTCGCCAGTCCGAGGAACTGCAGGCTCAGCAGGAAGAACTGCGCGCCAGCAATGAAGAGCTGGAAGAGCAGGGCCGCGCCCTGCGTGAATCGCAGCTGCGGCTGGAGCATCAACAGACCGAGCTGGAGCAGAGCAATGCCCAGCTGGAAGAGCAGGCCAAGCAGCTGGAGCTGCAGCGCTCCGAGCTGGAGAGTGCCCAGGGGCTGCTGACGGAGCGGGCGGATGCGCTGGAGCGGTCCAACCAGTACAAGAGCGAGTTCCTGGCCAACATGAGCCACGAGCTGCGCACCCCGCTGAACTCCACCCTGATCCTGGCCAAGCTGCTGGCCGACAACAAGGACGGCAACCTGAGCTCCGAACAGGTGCGTTTTGCCGAGACCATCACCTCGGCCGGCAACGACCTGCTGGCGCTGATCAACGACATCCTGGACCTGTCCAAGATCGAGGCCGGCAAGGTGGAGGTTCAGATCGAGCGGGTGCCGGTGCCGCGCCTGCTGCAGCAGTTGACGCAGACCTTCGCGCCCATCGCCGCACAGCGCCATCTGGCCTTCGGCCTGAACCTGCAGCCGGGCGCGCCCGACTGGCTGGAAACCGACGAAGGCCGCATCAGCCAGGTGCTGAAGAACCTGCTGTCCAACGCCCTGAAGTTCACCGAGAAGGGCTCGGTGCGGATGGAAGTGGGCGGCACCGCGGACGGCCGCCTGGTGTTTGCGGTGAAGGACACCGGCATCGGCATCGCGCCGGAACATCAGGACCAGATCTTCGAGGCTTTCCGCCAGGCCGATGGCAGCACCCACCGCAAATATGGCGGCACGGGGCTGGGCTTGTCGATCTCGCGGGACCTGGCCCGTCTGCTGGGCGGGGACATCTATCTGGAAAGCAGCCCGGGCCTGGGCAGCACCTTCAGCCTGGTGTTGCCGCAGAAGCATGTGGCGCCGGCGCAGAGCGACTCGCCGCGTTCGCTGCCGCCGGCCCAGGCACCTTCGCCCGCCCGCTCGCCAGTGATGGCGCCGCCCGCCATGGTGCCGGCCATCAGCGCGGTGGCGACGGGGACCCTGGCAGGGGGAAGTGGCGGCGAAGGCGACATCCCGAGCCGTCCCGCCCCCGCCACCCACGAAGCGCGTCTGCCGCAGCTCGACGACGACCGCCTGCGCTGGGTGCCGGGTGCCCGCTCCATCCTGGTGATCGAGGATGACGAGCGCTTTGCCGCCATCCTGCGGGACCTGATCCGCGAAATGGGCTTCCTGTGCCTGATGGCCCACACCGCGGAAAACGGCCTTGCGGTCGCGCAGCGGTATGCGCCCAGCGCCATCCTGCTGGACATGAACCTGCCGGACCATTCGGGCCTGGGCGTGCTGGATCGCCTCAAGCGCGACCCGCTGACCCGTCACATCCCCGTGCATGTGGCCTCGGTGGAAGATTACAGCCATGAGGCCCTGGAGCGCGGTGCCATCGGCTATGCGCTCAAGCCGGTCAAGCGCGACGAGCTCGAGCATGCGCTGCAGCGGCTGGAGGCCAAGTTCTCGCAGCGCATGCGCCGCGTGCTGGTGGTGGAAGACGACGCCCGCCAGCTCGACAGCATCCGCCACCTGCTGGCGGCCGATGATGTGCAGATCCAGGGCGTGGCCACCGCGGCCGAGGCGCTGGAAGCCCTGCGCAGCACCACCTTCGACTGCATGGTGATGGACCTGCATCTGCCGGACATGAGTGGCTTCGACCTGCTGGACCAGATGGCCCTGCAGGACGAGGTGGCCTTCCCGCCGGTGATCGTCTACACCGGCCACAACCTCTCGCCGGTGCAGGAGACGCAGCTGCGCCGCTATTCCCGCTCCATCATCATCAAGGGCGCCCGGTCGCCCGAGCGGCTGCTGGACGAGGTGACGCTGTTCCTCCACCAGGTGGAAGCGCAGCTGCCGCCGGAGCGTCAGCGCATGCTCAAGGAGGTGAGGGCGCGCGACAACATGCTGGAAGGCCGTCGCATCCTGGTGGTGGAAGACGATGTGCGCAACATCTTTGCGCTGTCGGCCGTGCTGGAGCCCAAGGGTGTGAAGGTGGAAATCGCCCGCAATGGCCGCGAGGCGCTGGAGCGGCTGGCCCAGTCGTCCGGCCCCGGACCGGGCGAGGGCGGCAACAAGCCACCGATCGACCTGGTGCTGATGGACATCATGATGCCGGAGATGGACGGCTTCACCGCCATGCGGGCCATCCGCGAGCGGCCGGACTGGCGCCGCCTGCCGATCATCGCGCTCACGGCCAAGGCGATGAAGGACGACCAGGAGAAGTGCATGGCCGCGGGGGCGAATGACTACATCGCCAAGCCGCTGGACGTGGAAAAGCTGCTCTCCCTGGTGCGGGTCTGGATGCCGCGCTGATGGACGAGGGCGGTGTCATGAAGTCCGGGACTGAAGGCGCGTTCGGGGGGCTGCTGGGCGATGACCACCTGCCGGCCCATCCGGAGGTGGACATCGAGGTGCGGTTGATCCTGGAGGCGATCTACCAGCGCTACCACTACGACTTCCGGGATTACGCCCAGACGTCGCTGCGCCGGCGGCTCAAGGCGGCCATGCAGCGCTTCGACTGCCCCACGCTGTCCCAGTTGCAGGGGCGCCTGCTGCGGGAGGGCGAAGTCTTCCGCTCGGTCCTGAAGGACCTGACGGTGCAGGTCAGCGAGATGTTCCGCGACCCGGAGTACTTCCGGGCCCTGCGCGAGCAGGTGGTGCCGGTGCTGCGCACCTATCCGTCCCTCAAGATCTGGGTGGCGGGCTGCAGCAGCGGGGAGGAGGCGTATTCGCTGGCCATCCTGATGAAAGAAGAAGGGCTGCTGGAGCGCACCCTGATCTACGCGACCGACATCAGCCAGGAAGCGCTGATGCAGGCCCAGGCCGGTGTCTACCGGATCGACCTGGTGCCTGGCTTCACCGAAAACCATCGTCTCTCGGGCGGCAAGGGCTCGCTGTCGGAGCACTACACCGCGGCTTATGACCACATCCTGCTGGACAAGGCGCTGAAGGAGCGCATCGTCTTCAGCGACCACAGTCTGTCCACCGACAGCGTGTTTGCGGAGGTGCAGCTGGTGTCCTGCCGCAATGTCCTGATCTATTTCAACCGGGCGCTGCAGGACCGGGCTTTCGGGCTGTTCAGCGAGGCCCTGTGCCGCAATGGCTTCCTGGGGCTGGGCGCACGGGAGACCCTTCGGTTCTCGGCGCATGCCGGGGATTTCAACGAAGTGGCGCCGCACGAGCGGATCTACCAGCGCAAGGGGTAGTCGCCTGCCCACACAGGCGCGGGCCTTGCCCTGGAAAGGCATTCCCCTTTCCAGGAGCAGACATCATGGCAACCAGCAGCATCCTCGGCGGCACGCCCGCCCCCCAGCAGGCCGACGGCCGCGGCACCGACGCCCTGGGCCCGAGCGACAGCTCGGACAGCGGCAGCGACGTGATGGGCGAACGCCCGATGGCCACCGGTCCGGATGATCCGGACAACCTCGGCGCCGTGCCCAGCAACCCCGGCAGCGACAGCGACCGCTTCGGTACCGGCGAGCGCGCCTCGGCCACCCCCGGCGGCCGCAATGACCGCGCCGACGGCGACATCAGCCCCGACCGCATCGCCGAAGCGGACGCGGTGCTGGGCCAGGTGGACGACAGCATCGATGTGGACGAACTGGCCAGCGGCGACGATCCGTCGGCCGGGCCGGATCCCGAGCATGAGGACGAGGACCTGGACGCCGCCTGAGGTCCGCCGGCGCGGTTGTTGACAAAAGTCGACCGCGCCGCGCTCTCCTCCGATAGGCTCTTGAAATAGAGGGACACAGTCCCATCTGCTCGACCAACGGAGGTTCATCCCATGCGAGTCGACAAGCTCACCACACGATTTCAGGAAGCGCTGGCCGAGGCCCAAAGCCTGGCCGTGACGCGCGACAACCCCTACATCGAACCCGTCCACGTCCTGTCCGCCATGCTGGCGCAGGACGATGGTCCGCGCGCCCTGCTGGAGCGGGCGGGCGTCAAGACGCCGGCGCTGAAGTCCGCCGTGGACGGCATCCTCACCGGGCTGCCCCAGGTGCAGGGCGAGGGCCAGCAGGTCCAGCCCAGTCGGGATCTCATCAGCCTGCTGCAGGCGTCCGAGAAGGAAGCCTCCAAGCGCGGCGACCATTTCATTGCCAGCGAAATGTTCCTGCTGTCCCTGGCGGACGCCAAGTCCGACCTCGCCGGTGTCGCGCGCGGTCACGGACTGACCCGCAAGGCGCTGGAGACCGCCATCGAGGCGGTGCGCGGCGGCCAGAAGGTGGACAGCCAGGAATCGGAAGGCAATCGTGAAGCCCTCAAGAAATACACCCTGGACCTGACCGAGCGCGCACGCGCCGGCAAGCTGGACCCGGTGATCGGCCGGGACGACGAAATCCGCCGCGCCATCCAGGTGCTGCAGCGGCGCACCAAGAACAACCCGGTGCTGATCGGCGAACCGGGCGTGGGCAAAACCGCCATCGTGGAAGGCCTGGCCCAACGCATCGTCAATGGCGAAGTGCCGGAAAGCCTCAAGGACAAGCGCGTCCTGGTGCTGGACATGGCGGGCCTGCTGGCCGGCGCCAAGTTCCGCGGCGAATTCGAGGAACGGCTGAAGTCGGTGCTCAAGGAAGTGGCGGCGGACGAAGGTCGCATCATTCTCTTCATCGACGAGATCCACACCATGGTGGGCGCCGGCAAGGCCGAGGGCGCCATGGATGCCGGCAACATGCTCAAGCCGGCCCTGGCCCGTGGCGAGCTGCACTGCATCGGCGCCACCACGCTGGATGAATACCGCAAGTACGTGGAAAAGGACGCCGCCCTGGAGCGCCGCTTCCAGAAGGTGCTGGTGGACGAGCCCAGCGTGGAAGCCACCATCGCCATCCTGCGCGGTCTGCAGGAAAAGTATGAGGTGCACCACGGGGTGGAGATCACCGACCCGGCCATCGTGGCGGCGGCCGAGCTGAGCCATCGCTACATCACCGACCGCTTCCTGCCGGACAAGGCCATCGACCTCATCGACGAGGCGGCGGCCAAGATCAAGATCGAGATCGACTCCAAGCCGGAGGCCATGGACCGCCTGGACCGCCGCGTCATCCAGCTCAAGATCGAGCGGGAAGCCGTGCGCAAGGAAAAGGACGAGGCGTCCCAGCGCCGGCTGGCCCTGATCGAGGAAGAACTGCTCAAGCTCCAGCGCGAATACAACGACCTGGAAGAGATCTGGACCGCCGAGAAGGCGCAGGCCCAGGGCTCCGCGCATGTGAAGGAAGAGATCGACCGGATCAAGTTCCAGATCGAGGAATTCAAGCGCAAGGGCGACTTCAACAAGGTGGCCGAACTGCAATACGGGCAGTTGCCGGCTTTGGAGAAGCGCCTGGGTGAAGCGCAGGCGAAGGAAGCCGGCAAGGCCAAGGACAAGACCGTTCCGCAGTTGCTGCGCACCATGGTCGGTGCGGAAGAGATTGCCGAAGTGGTGTCGCGGGCCACCGGCATTCCGGTCAGCAAGCTGATGCAGGGCGAGCGCGACAAGCTGCTGCAGATGGAGTCCAAGCTGCACGAACGTGTGGTGGGGCAGGACGAAGCCATCGTGGCGGTGGCGGATGCCATTCGCCGCTCCCGCGCCGGCCTGTCCGACCCGAACCGTCCGCTGGGCAGCTTCCTGTTCCTGGGCCCGACCGGCGTGGGCAAGACGGAGCTGTGCAAGGCCCTGGCCGGGTTCCTGTTCGACAGCGAAGACCACATGGTGCGCATCGACATGAGCGAGTTCATGGAGAAGCATTCGGTCAGCCGCCTCATCGGCGCGCCTCCGGGCTATGTGGGCTACGACGAAGGCGGCTACCTGACCGAAGCCGTGCGCCGCAAGCCTTACAGCGTGCTGCTGCTGGATGAGGTGGAGAAGGCCCATCCGGACGTGTTCAATGTGCTGCTGCAGGTGCTGGACGACGGTCGCCTGACCGACGGCCAGGGCCGAACGGTGGACTTCAAGAACTGTGTGATCGTGATGACCAGCAACCTCGGGTCGCAGCACATCATGGCCTTGCAAGGCGAGTCCGATGAGGTGGTGCGGGACGCGGTGTGGGGCGAGGTCAAGGCGCATTTCCGGCCGGAGTTCCTCAACCGCATCGACGAGACCGTCATCTTCCATGCCCTGGGCGCGCAGCACATCAAGTCGATTGCCCGCATTCAGCTGCGTCAGCTGGAGCAGCGTCTGGACAAGCTGGAGATGAAGCTGGATGTGAGCGAAGAGGCGCTGGACGAATTGGCCAAGGTGGGCTTCGACCCGGTCTTCGGAGCGCGGCCGCTCAAGCGGGCCATCCAGCAGCGGATCGAGAACCCGCTGTCCAAGCTGATCCTCCAGGGGCGTTTCGGGCCCAAGGATGTGATTCCGGTCAGCGTGGAGAATGGCGACTTCAGCTTCGGTCGCGTGGTGCACTAAGCGCGGAGGGCAGACGGGCTCGGTAGACCGGGCTCGTCTGCTGCGTGTGGATGGCGTGCGCCGCCTGCTGCGTGTGCCTCGTCCTTCTGACGGGGGCATTCGCTCACGCGGTCGTTGGTACTGCCGGCGCCGCGCGGCTTTGTAGAGGCGCTACGGTTCCTGTTGCCGCTGCAACTGCTGCAACTGCTGCGCTCTCAGAGGCTGCTGCACCGGCTGCCACTGCACCGGCTGCAACTGCGCCGTCTGAGATTGCTGCTCCTGCGCCTGTGCGCTCTGACAGGGCAGATACTTGCTGATGCTGCTCAGGGAGCGCCACTCGTCGGCGAGCCAGGAATTTCCAGCGCGTCGAAGAACGAAAGCGGCGCTGGATCGAAGGCGGGGACTGGGTGCACGGCAATCCTTGCGGCCCCGCAGGGTGGGAGCCTGCGGGGTCAGTCACCCGAGAGGGGGCAGGTGTTCCATCGGAATCGCGCCGCACTGAAGCCGCGGCGCGATTCCCCCGCCTGCCGCGCAGGGTCAGGCCGGCAGGTCGAACACCAGCACTTCAGCGTCCTGGCCGTTTTCCAGCACCACCCGTTCTTCCTGACTCATCTGCAGCGCGTCGCCGGCGGACAGCTTTTCTCCATTCACCGTCAGTTCACCGCGCACCAGGTGCACATAGCTCAGGCGCCCCGCCGCCAGCGGCAGTTCCGCCCGTTCATCGCCATTGAACAGACCCACATGCAGGCGGGCGTCCTGATGGAGGGACACCGAATCCTGCGCACCATCCGGCGAGGCGATCAGGCGCAACTGGCCTCGCTTGTCGCTGTCCGGGAAGTGCTTCTGCTCATAGCTCGGGGCCACGCCTTGACGGTCCGGCATGATCCAGATCTGCAGGAAGTGGGTCTGGCCGTCCTTCGAGTGGTTGTACTCGCTGTGCATCACGCCGGTGCCAGCGCTCATACGCTGCACGTCCCCGGGACGGATGACGCCGGCGTTCGCACCGCCCGGCTTGCCGTTGCCCATGCTGTCCTGGTGGGCGAGCTCGCCGCTCAGCACATAGCTGATGATCTCCATGTCCCGGTGGCCGTGGGTGCCAAAACCGGTGCCGCCGGCCACCTTGTCCTCATTGATCACCCGCAGTGGGCCGAACCCCATGCGACGGGGGTTGTAGTAGTTGGCAAACGAAAAGCTGTGGAAGCTCTTGAGCCACCCATGGTCCGCATAACCACGGTCCGAGGACTTGATCAGTTCACGCATGTTGTTGCTCCTTGTTGACTTGCGATGGCTTCACTGTAGGCAAGCGCGCCCCTCCCGAGGGGGAGGGGTTTTGAGGCCTGCATTCAAATAAGATGAAGGCATGTCACAACACGACAAACGACGGGCCCTGACGCCGGAAGCCCTGGCGATGATGGACAGCATCGCGCGCAGCGGCAGCTTTGCCGCGGCCGCGCGGGAGATGGGCAAGGTGCCCTCGGCGCTGACCTACAGCGTTCGGCAGCTGGAAGATGCGCTGGATGTGCTGCTGTTCGATCGCAGTTCGCGGCAGGCGGTGCTGACCTCGGCCGGGCAGGAGCTGCTGACGGAAGGGCGGCGCCTGCTGCTGGAGATCGATGCGGTGGCCAACCGGGTGAAGCGGGTGGCCACGGGGTGGGAGAGCGAGCTGACCATCGCGGTGGACGATGCGCTGGCGCGGCGGGCACTGTTTGATCTGATGGAATCGTTTTATCAGTACACCGAGGACGGTCATCCGCCGCCCACGCGGCTGAAGCTGCGCACAGAGGTGATGGCGGGCACCTGGGAGGCGCTGATGTCCGGTCAGGCAGACCTGGCCATCGGGACCAGCGCGCAGCCGCCGGGCAGCTCGGTGATCTGCGAGGTGCTCGGGCCGATGGAGATGGTGTTTTGCGTCGCTCCGCATCATCCGCTGGCGAAGGTGGAAGGCACGTTGACTTCGGCGGATCTTGCGCCGCATCGCATCGTGGCGGTGGCGGATACGGCGCGCAGTCTGGCGCCGATGACGCTGGGGGTGATGCCCGGGCAGGAGGTGCTGACGGTGCCGTCGATGGCGACCAAGCTGGAGGCGCTGGTGCGGGGGCTGGGCTGCGGGTTCCTGCCGACGTCGATGGTGCGCCGGCATGTGGAGGCCGGGCGGCTGCTGGTGAAGCAGACGTTCCAGGGCAAGCGGGTGTCGCCGATGAACTATGCGTGGCGCAATACGGGGCATCCGCCGGCGAAGGCGCTGGCGTGGTGGTTGAAGCAGTTGCACAACGAGACGACTCGGCGGGCGTTGTTGGAGCAGCATGAGGGGCTGCTGCTGTGAGACCCTATCGCGGGCGGTTTGCGCCGTCACCGACCGGGCCGTTGCATGAAGGCTCGCTGGTGGCGGCGCTGGCCAGTTGGCTGGATGCGCGGGCGCATGGGGGGCAGTGGCTGGTGCGGATCGAGGATGTGGATCGGCCCCGGTGCCCGCCGGGGACGGACGCCCTGATCTTGTCCCAGTTGCATCAGGCGGGGTTGCGGCCGGATGAGCCGCCGGTGTGGCAGTCGGCAGCAGCGCAGGAGTTGCGCTATCAGCAGGCGCTGGAGTCGCTGGCTGCGCAGCGGTGGGCTTATCCGTGTGCATGTTCGCGGAAGGACATCGCCCAGGCGCTGCAGGCGCAGGGGGAGGCTCGGGAGCGGCATGGGGAACTGGTGTATCCCGGCACTTGCCGATGCGGCTTGCGGGGGCGGGAGGCGCGGGCGTGGCGGCTTTTGAGTACGACGGAGCCTGGTGCCGGGCAGTGCGAGGGGCAGGATCTGACACTGTCCTGGGAAGATCGGCGGTTGGGGGTGCAGCAGCAAAACCTCACCCGCGAGGTGGGAGACTTCGTGCTGCTGCGGGCGGATGGGCTGTGGGCCTATCAGCTGGCCGTGGTGGTGGACGACGGGTGGCAGGGAATCACCGACGTGGTTCGCGGGGAAGACCTGGCGGACAACACGCCGCGGCAGATTCGGCTTCAGCAGTTGCTGGGGTTGCCCCAACCCCGTTATCTGCACACGCCGTTGGTGCTGGGGGATAACGGGGAAAAACTCTCCAAGCAGAACGGGGCTCAGGCACTGGATCTTTCGGATCCGGTTGGGGCGCTTTTACGCGCTGCAGCGCGACTGGGGCTGGGGTTGGGGCTGGGGTTGGATCGCGACCTTTCCGGCGGGCGTCGGTTCACCGTGCCAGAGGTGCTGGCTTCGGCGGTCGCCGCTTGGCGTGACAAGGTCGGGCTTCGGCACTGGTAGCGCCGGTAGTCGGGGCGCTGTGCTCTTTGACTGCGCCCGAAAGGGCCTAGCTGGCCCCTGTTTGCTCCATGGCCAGGGCCAGTGGCCCCACACGGCGCCGCAGCCATCGCTGCCTGCCCGTGGGCTGCAAATACGTGATGCGGATCAAGTCATCATCGAATAAGGGAGTATGTAGTAATGGAGGTGAAAAATGGAGCCATCAAGAGAATGACAAGAGTTCGCTTGACCGTGGCGGCTCTGGTCTGTGCGTTCCTGACTTCGGCGACATGGGCCGGCGAGGAAGTACCCAGTCGATGTGAGAAGGGGACATACGCGGGAAAGGTTCCTGGGAAAACCTCATACCGCAAGGACTCCTTCGTGTGGGCCGTTTCGGCCAAGTTTGCGGCAGATTACTGCATGCCGGATAGCTTCGTGGACGCTGACCTGCCGCAGGGTGTCGAGGCAGTGGCTTATCGGCGAGCAGAAGACTACGACACGCAGGCGTGCATCCTGACTGAAGGCGTCGAGACGTGCAATCCGCTGAAGGACCATGTTCTCGAAATCTACGTCCGACACAACGCTGTGATGCATGCACGTGAAGGTCGTTTTTTCGACAGCATCTCGGCCCCTTCGGTAAACCTGATCAACGAAAAGCTTTCTTCCACCCAGGCTCGTCTGAAGAGCGGTCAGGTCCCCGCAGGTGCTAGTGGAGTGAGCATCTTCGATTCCAGTCAAATTTTGTTGGCTACGGTGGCGGACGGAAAGACCAATATCCGCTTTGGAGGCATGTACCTGCGAACGTTCTTTGAGGGAATTCTGGATGGTCTCGATTACCTCGCCGTTCACGGACAGCTCGGATTCACACACCGATCCATCTGGAAGCGGCGAACTTCTCAACAGGATCTTTATTTTCTGATCGACCACTTGCGTCGTCCGGACGAACAGCGATTGAGCTGGGCAGAATCGATAGCACCACGAGAGCTTGAGACTTTTGTCTTTTCCCTGAAGATTCCTAAGAGAATTGAGGCTGCAATGATTGCAGAAGACCAGAGGTAAGCGCCCGGGTGCGCTGAGGAAAAATATTAAAATTGAAAGAGGGAAAATGTCGTGAAATCCGCCAAATACAGTCTTTTGACGCTTTTCCTGGCAAATGCTTTATCAGGGTTCGTGGTGAGCGCCGAACCGCTTCCCCAAGAGACGCGGCTGCGGGACATCGAGTTGGCGCGAGTCGTCGTTGAACGTCTCGTCAACAATCGCGAGCTGTCAGGTTTCTCCCCATCTCGCCTAAAGCAGATTCCCGGGTTTTTGGTTGAAGAAGAGGTTGATGCGGGAGGCGAGAAAATTCTGAAGGGGCGAGTTGAATCTAGGCTGATAGAAGCAATAAGTCTGGGCATCGGTGAGGCAAAAGATCCTCAGTGGGCGGCTCAGTTGTTATCGATTGATTTTGCGGCTGGTGAAACGGGAAATCGCACATTTTTCCTGAAGGATTGTTTTTCCACGCAAGATCTGCGGCGACTCATGTCCCCGGAATGGAAGCAAGCGGTCTCAAGTCACCATATGCGTTTTGATTTTCAAAGAGACGATGGTAGTCATCAATATATGTTGCGGACTAATCCACCGTATGACGATGGCTCTCGCACTGGCATTGGAGCATGTCTGAAGAGTATCTCAATTTTTTATCTCTATAACTAACAAAATCTTGGCTTTGAGTCACAAAGATTTGCGAGTTGTCGATGAGCCCTTTTTGTAGAGATTAGTGATGAATATTGTCCGAGCGTTGACGTTGGTGATCCTGTCTCTCATGATGCAGAGCACATTCGCGGCAGGATTTTCGTGTGTTGACGCGACGTCAAAAGTGGAATTTACAATTTGCCTAGATGCCAGGTTGTCGCACATGGACGGGCAAATAGCGCGTGTCTATGTAAAACGGCTAGCGACAAGTGAAGATCCAGCGGGCTTGCGAAATTTGCAGCGCACCTGGATCGCCGAGAGAAATCAGTGTCAGTCGCGTGAATGTTTGCTAAGGATTTACAGGCAGCGGCTAAAGGATATCGGGGAGAAGTCTTTTATTCCCGATGCCCAGGAATCATGGGAAATGAAATTCCCAAATGGCTGGTGGATATCAGGAGTTAATTCGACCTCCGCCGGCATTTTGGATGCGGTTGCGGTACTCGACAATAAAGGGAAGCTACGACAGTTCTCGGTTCCGGCAAAGAAAGAAATTGATGTTCGGTCTGGACGGCATCCTGAGTTAATACTCTTTGATGACGATTTCCAGCTGTGGAATCATAAGCGTCTCTCTATCGAGAATTTTAGAGGTCTTGGCTACTGTGGTGCCAGCTCGGCCGTACTTCGCGTAGTAGAGACCGCAGGCGGTGAAACGCGAAGGTTGATGGCCCTTTCGAGACGTCTTCATGACGAAGGGGTTAAGAGTTGCAAAGAAGTCGCGCGGACGTTTGATTTCAACGGGCTGGGTGCGATCTGGTTATTCAACCAATATGCCGCATTCGCCCCGCCTCCAAGAGAAATACTCATTCGCCTCACGTCAGATTTCGACTCGGATGCACTGTCGCTCAACCAAGGGATTCATCTTGTGGATTTGAACGACCTTTTGCCCTTGGTCGAAAAGAAATGCGGTCCAATCAGTTTGGGGCTGGACCTACGCACGGAGGTGTCTTGCGTCGATAATGCTATCGAAAAGCTTTTTGAAAGATCGTTTTGAAAGTTGAATGCGAAAGACAATGACTGATACGAAAACCCTGTCATTGACGACATATCAAACGCGCAGGCCTCATCAAGACCAGGAGCCTCCCGAGCGGCCAAGGTCCCTCAAACCTTCCAATAGCCCAGCCGCTTCGGCCAACTCCCGCCTGCATCAAGGCTGATCGCCCCTGGAGCGGCCTCGGTGTATCCACCCCGCACACCCCTCCGCCTCAGGCAGGTTCAAGGGCTGGCATCATGCGGGTTTTGCAATTCCAAGGATCACCATGACCACGACCCCCAGCGGCCTGCAATACGAAGACACCACGCCAGGTACTGGCGCGACCGCCAAGGCCGGTCAGGACGTGAAGGTGCATTACACCGGCTGGCTCTACCAGGACGGCCAGAAGGGCGCCAAGTTCGACTCCAGCAAGGACCGCGGCGAGCCGTTTGAGTTCGAGCTCGACGGCGGCATGGTCATCAAGGGCTGGGACGAAGGCGTGCAAGGCATGCAGGTGGGCGGCACCCGCGTGCTGGTGATCCCGCCGAATCTGGGCTACGGCGCCCGCGGTGCCGGTGGCGTGATTCCGCCGAACGCAACGCTGATGTTCGAAGTGGAGCTGCTGGGCGTGAGCGGCGGCTCCGAGCCCATCTCGCTGACCCTGACCAGCACCCCCAGCGGCCTGCAGTATCAGGACACGGTGGAAGGCGAGGGCGCCGTGGCCGAAGCCGGCAAGCGCGTGACCGTGCACTACACCGGCTGGCTGTTCAAGGACGGTCAGCGCGGCCGCAAGTTCGATTCCAGCAAGGACCGTCGCGATCCGTTCCGCTTCCATCTGGGCGGCGGCGAAGTGATCCAGGGTTGGGATGAAGGCGTGCAAGGCATGAAGGTCGGCGGCACCCGCTATCTGGTCATCCCGTCCGAGCTGGGCTATGGCGCTTACGGCGCCGGCGGTGTGATTCCCCCGCACGCCACCCTGCTGTTCGAAGTGGAACTGCTGGCGGTCTGATCGACCGCGGTGGGCCGCCCCGGCGTCGAGTCGGGGTGGCGCCATCCGTGCCGCAGCGTCTGGGACGGTGCTATGGCAGGCGCCACATTGAAGGCGTCTCTACAGACGCCGTTGCAGACGCAGTTGAACGCGCCGTTGCAGGCGCTATGTCAGTTGCGGTGCCGCAGCCGTGAGCCCTGGCGGTGGCACCATGAGCGTCCGCAATTCTGCGGCGGCTCGTGCCAGTTCGGCTTCGCTGGCGTCGCGCAACAGCACCTTGGGCGCCTTGGCCAACTGCGGGAAGTGGTTGGTGAGCGAGCGTTCGTACCCGGGGTCGTAGTGGTCCCGCATGAGCTCCCCGAAAACGTCGGCCCATTGGCCCGCGCTGGCCTGCGACTGCCAGCGACGCACGCGCTCGCGGCCGCGCAGGCTGACCAGGCCCTCCAGGAGTGCGCCGAAGGCGTCCGGCTGAGCATGGAAGTGGGCATAGTCCTCCAGCAGCAGCTGGACGCGGCCCGCTTCTTCCATTGAGATCCAGATGCACTGGCCGTTGTCGCGCAGTTGCTGGTGCAGCGGCTCAGGGAGCTGCACGCTGCCGATCTTGCGGCTCTCGCTCTCCACAAAGACCGGGCGCTGAGGGTCGAGGCGGGAGAGTGCCTGCCACATCGCCGTGTCGAAGGCCTTCTGGCTGGGTTGCGGTTCTCCCGGCAGTGCGCCCAGGACCGAGCCGCGATGGCGGGCCAGGCCTTCCAGGTCCAATACCTGCTCGCCTTGCTCCGCCAGGTGGCGAAGCAACCGCGTCTTGCCGGTGCCGGTGCGCCCGCACAGGACCACGAAGCGCAGTTGCCGCGGCAAGTCCGCCAGCGTCTTGATGACTTCGCCGCGGAAGGCCTTGTAGCCGCCCACCAGTTGCAGGGACTTGAAGCCAATCTGGTTGAGGAACCAGTTCATGCTGCCGGAGCGCTGGCCCCCTCGCCAGCAGTACACCAGCGGCCGCCAGTGCTTCTGCATCAAGTCCCGCTGCTCGTCCAGGTGGCGGGCAATGTTGCGGGCCACCATGGCTGCACCCACCTTGCGCGCCTCCAGCGGATCCTGCCGGTACAACGTGCCCACCGTCACTCGCTCTTCGTTGCTCAGCACCGGCCAGTTCACGGCGCCGGGAACGTGATCCTCGGCAAACTCCAGCGGCGTGCGCACGTCAATGATGTGGTGGAACGCGTCGAGCTTGGCAAAGGCCTGGTCGGCGGGAATCTGGTGGTAGGTGCTCATAAGCCCGAACAATTGAGAAAGGTCGCCGGCCCGTCACCGGATGACCTCGAAGCCGAAGCCGAAGCCGAAGCCGAAGCCGAAGCCGCGGTGGGAACCGGGCTGCAGGGCCACTGCCACTGGACGGCCGCCAGGAGACGGGTCCAACGGTGGAGCAATCGGGAGGCCCCCGCGTGATTGTCCTGGTGCCGTCGGTTGATGCGGTCGGTGGGGCGCCGAGGGTCAGTGGACCGACAGCACGTCCAGCAGTTCCCCTTCGATCTGCAGTTGCATCCGGCTCTGCTGCAGCGCGGCTCCATCCAGCAGGAACGTATCTTCCACCCGCTCGCCCAGGGTGGACACCTTCGCCAGCTGCAGGTTGATGCCGTGACGCGCCAGCACCCGGGCGATGCCGTACAGCAGCCCCGCACGGTCGCTCGCGCTGACCGACAGCAGCCAGCGCTGCGCACGTTCGTCCGGCCGCAGGTCCACCCGGGGCGTGAACGGGAAACTCTTGACCCGACGCGAGAGCCGCCCCTTGCGCGGCTCCGGCAGCGGGTTGGGCGAGACCAGCGCCAGCGAGAGCTTGGACTCCACCAGCGCCGTCAGGTCGCGGTGGTGCAGGTCCAGCTCCGGCGCGATGACCTGGAAGGTGTCCAGCGCATAACCGCTGCGCGTGGTGTGGACCTTCGCGTCCAAAATGTTGAAGCCAGCGCCATCGAAGTACCCGCAGATGCGGGCAAACAAGTCCTGCTGGTCCCGGGCATAGACCAGCACCTGCAGGCCTTCGCCCACCGGCGACGGGCGCGCCCGCACCACCGGCTCGGTGCTGTCGACATGGCGCCAGAGCGCGCGCGCATGCCAGGCCAGGTCCTGGGCGTCATGCCGGGCAAAGTAGCTGAGGTCCAGCGTCTTCCACAAGGCGTCCTCCGTGCCCGGCAACTGCGCCAGCAGTGCCAGCGCATGGCGCGCTTCGGTCTTGCGGGCCTCGATCTCGGCCGCCAGATTGGGCTTGGCACCGCCCAGAGCGCGCAGCGTCAGCCGGTAGCAGTCTTCCAGCAGCTTGCCCTTCCAGGCATTCCAGACCTTGGGGCCGGTGCCGCGGATGTCCGCCACCGTCAGCAGGTAAAGCGCGGTGAGGTGGCGCTCGTCCTTGACCAGCGCCGCGAACTGCTCGATGACGTCCGGGTCGGACAAGTCCTCTTTCTGCGCCACCCGAGAGAGGGTGAGGTGATGCTCCACCAGGAACTCCACCAGGTCGGCATCTTCCTTGGACAGGTGATGCGCTCGGCAGAACCGACGCGCCTCGACCGCGCCCAGCTCGGAATGGTCCCCGCCGCGGCCCTTGGCAATGTCGTGGAAAAGGGCGGCGATGTAGAGCACCTCCGGCCGGTCGAACTGCACCGCCAGTTGCGAGCAGAACGGATATTCGTGGGTGTGCTCCGGCACAAAGAACCGGCGCATGTTGCGCAGCACCATCAGGATGTGCTGGTCCACCGTGTAGACGTGGAACAGGTCATGCTGCATCTGCCCGACGATGGCGCGGAAGGGCCACAGGTAACGGCCCAGCACCGAGGTCTGGTTCATCAGGCGGAAAGCGTGGGTCTGCCCCTGCGTCTGCTGCAGGATGCGCATGAAGGTCTCGCGGTTGGCCGGGTCGCGCCGGAAGCCGCTGTTCATGAGGCCACGTGCGTGATACAGCGCGCGCAGCGTCTTGGCCGACAGGCCTTTGATACCGGTGGTCTGCTGGTAGACCAGGAAGGTCTGGAGGATGGCCTCGGGATGCCGCTCGTAGAGGTCATCCGTGACGACTTCCAGCATGCCGGAACGCTCAACGAAGAAGTCGTTGACCGGGCGCAGGCCGTTGTCCCGCGTGCCGTTGACCTGCTCTTCCAGGTTGAGCAGGGTGATCAGGTTCAGCTGGGTCACCGCCTTGGCGGCCCAGTAGTAGCGTCGCATCAGGTGTTCGGACGCGCGCAGGGACGGGGTGGAGGCATAACCGAAGCTTTCCGCAACGGCTGTCTGCAGGTCGAAGACCAGGCGGTCCTCGCGCCGGCCCGCCGCAATGTGCAGCCGGCAGCGGATGAGCTTGAGCACGCCTTCGTTGCGCTGCAGGGCACGCGCTTCCAGGGCGGTGATCAGCCCCTTGGCCGCCAGTTGCGGCCAGGTCTTGCCCAGCGACGCGGCCCGTGCAATCCAGATGAGCACCTGCAGGTCCCGCAGTCCACCGGGGCTTTCCTTGCAGTTGGGCTCCAGCGCGTAGGGTGTGTCCTCGTACTTGGTGTGCCGCTGCCGCATCTCAAGGGTCTTGGCCCGCATGAAGGCGCGCGGGTCCATGGCCTGGTTGAAGGCCTTGTCGAACTGCCGCACCAGCGCGCGGCCGCCCGCCAGCCAGCGGGATTCGAGCAGCGCCGTCTGAATGGTCACGTCCGCCGCCGCCTCGTCCAGGCATTCCCGCACCGTCCGCACCGACGAGCCGATCTCCAGCCCGATGTCCCAGCAGGCCGTGATGAAGGTTTCGATGGCCTGCTTCAGCGGACCCGGCTGGTCCGCTTCCAGGCCCTCGGGCAGCAGCAGCAGGACGTCGACGTCGGAATGGGGGAAGAGCTCGCCGCGGCCATAACCGCCCACCGCCACCAGCGCGGCGTCGGGTGCCTGCTCGGCGAGGCCGGCGAAGGTCCACAGGCGCTGCAAGGTGCCGTCCACATGACGAGCCAGTTGGCGCATCAGCCGGGTGGCGGCCGAGATGGTCGGCTTGGAAGCGGCGAATTCCTGCAGCAGGGCCTGCTTGCCGGACTTGAAGTCCTGTCGCAGCGTCGCAATCGGGGTCGGGGCACCCGCAGGGGCGGGCATGCGGCCGGGGGCAGGGACTGCGCTCATGTCACGGTGCTCGGGAAAAGGGCGGGCAGGATCGTCGCGCAGACGCGGCTGGATCCGGCCCGCGGGCGCTCACGGGTCAGGCCGAAGCCGTCTGCGCCAGCACAAAGGCGGGCGGGGGCGGCGTGCCGGCCGACTGCGTCAGGATCTCGTAGCCGGTTTCGGTGACCAGGACGGTGTGTTCCCACTGCGCGGAAAGGGAGCGGTCCTTGGTGACGATGGTCCAGCCGTCCCGCAGTTCGCCGATTTCGCGGCGGCCGGCGTTGATCATCGGCTCGACGGTGAAGATCATGCCGGGCACCATCTCCTGCAGCGTGCCGGGGCGGCCGTAGTGCAGTACCTGCGGCTCTTCGTGGAACTTCTGGCCGATGCCGTGCCCGCAGTATTCGCGCACCACGGAGAAGCCCGCGCTTTCGGCAAAGGTCTGGATGGCATGGCCGATGTCGCCCAGGCGCCCACCCGGTCGCACCTTCTGGATGCCCTTCCACATGGCTTCATAGGTGAAGTTGCACAGCCGATTGGCGGCAATGGAGCCTTCCCCCACCACAAACATGCGGCTGGTGTCCCCGTGCCAGCCATCCTTGATGACGGTGACATCGATGTTGAGGATGTCCCCGTTTTTCAGCGGGCGGTCATTGGGGATGCCATGGCACACCTGATGGTTGATCGAGGTGCAGATGGACTTGGGGTAGGGCGTATAGCCGGGCGGCTGGTAGTTCAGCGGCGCTGGAATGGCCTGCTGCACATTGACGATGTAGTCGTGCGCCAGCTTGTCCAGGTGTTCGGTGGTCACGCCGGGTTTGACATGCGGGGTGAGCATGTCCAGCACCTCGGAAGCGAGGCGGCCGGCGATGCGCATGGCGTCGATGTCGGCGCCGGTCTTGATCGTGATGGTCATGGGCCCGATTCTAGCGAACAGGGCCTGTCCAGGCAGGCATCAGGGACAGTGCCGGGCGGGCTGACGCCAATTCCGCACAAGGGCGTCCGGCTCTGGGCGTCCGGCTGTGAGCGCCCGGCTCTGGGCGCCCGGATGCCGGCGCCCGGCTTCGTCCGCTCAGTCTTGCCAGACCACGACGCCGGTGTAGGCCGTCACCAGCACCACGATGCCAAAGGCGATGCGATACCAGGCAAACGGCGTGAAGCTGTGGCTGGCGATGTAGCGCAGCAGCCAGCGCACGCAGATCCAGGCACTGATGAAGGAAAACAGCAGGCCCACGGCAAACAGCGGCACATCGGCCACCGCCAGCGAGTCGCGCTCCTTGTAGAGGCTGTACAGGCCCGCGCCGATCAGGGTCGGGATGGCCAGGAAGAAGCTGAAGTCGGTGGCCGCCTTGCGGGACAGGCCCAGCAGCATGCCGCCGATGATGGTCGAGCCCGACCGGCTGGTGCCCGGCACCATGGCCAGGCACTGCACCAGGCCAACCTTCAGGGCATCCCAAGGGGTCATCTGGTCGACCTCATGCACCCGCACGGCACTGGCGGGACGACGCTCCGCCCAAAGGATGATGATGCCGCCCACGATGAAGGTGGTGGCCACCACCACCGGCGTGAACAGGTGGGCCTTGATGGCCTTGCCGAAGAGCAGGCCCAGGATCACCGCCGGCAGGAAGCCGATGGCCACGTTCAGCACGAAGCGGCGGGCCCGCTCATCATTGCCCAGGCCCGCAGCCGTCTCGCGCAGGCGCTGCCAGTAGACGATGATCACCGCCAGGATGGCGCCGGTCTGGATGGCAATCTCGAAAACCTTGCCCCGGGTGTCATCGAACCCGCCGAGCAGCGAGCCCGCCAAAATCAGATGGCCGGTCGAGGAGATCGGCAAGAATTCGGTCAGGCCTTCCACGATCCCCATGATCGCGGCTTTGATCAACATCACTGTGTCCAACATCAACTCCAGGTGGGCTACCGTCCGCTTTCCGGACATCGGCGCGGGGCCGGGGCATGATAGGGGAGTTGCCCGGGGCCCACGGGCGAATCGCGGCGCTTCGTACCCCCGAATGAACGTTGGACAGCGAACAGACAACTCGCTGACAGCCCGCAGACAGCTTCGAAGTGTCCGGGGAACAGACAGCGCGGTGAGCAGGCAGGTGGTGGGGGTGAGTGCCCCTTGCTGTGCCCGGGTCCCGGCGCTACAGTACTGACCGGTTAGTCAGTTGCGCCCATGTCATCCCCCTCCCACGCCTCCCCCTCGCAGCGACAGCGGCGCAAGGAAGCCCGTCCGCAGGAACTGCTGGATGCGGCCCTGGCCCTTTTCGTCGAAAAAGGCTTCGCCGCGACCCGGTCGGAAGAGGTGGCCGCACGGGCCGGCGTGTCCAAGGGCACGCTGTACCTGTATTACCCGTCCAAGGAAGAGCTGTTCAAGGCGGTCATCCGCGAGTCGCTGGGCAGCAAGATCGCCGAGGGGCGCGAAGAGCTGGACAAGCACCAGGGCCCGATGGCGGAACTGCTGGTCTGGCTGATGCAGGAATGGTGGATGCGCCTGGGCCAGACGCCTGCTGGCGGCATCATGAAGATCATGCTGGCCGAGGCCCGCAATTTCCCCGAGATTGCCGCGTTCTATGTGGACGAGGTGATCGACCCCAGCTGCAACATGCTGGCCGAAGTGATCCGCCGCGGCGTGGCCAGCGGCGAATTCCGCCCGGTGGACCCCGATGCGGCCGTGCATGTGCTCATCGGGCCGGTGCTGCATCTGGTGCTGCATCAATACTCCATCGGCGCCTGCGGACTCGACCTGGGGCCCAAGAAAGATCCCGAAGCGGTCATCGCGCTGCACATGGACCTGCTTTTCAAGGGACTCCTCAACCGCCCGGACCATGAAGGCGGGTCCGCCGCCCACGCCTAGAATATCGCCCGCATCGGTGCGCCATGGGGCCACCGGAAGGACTGGACATGAACTTCGAAAAAGCCCGCTTCAACATGATCGAGCAGCAGATCCGCCCCTGGGATGTGCTGGACACCTCCGTGCTGGATCTGCTGGCCGTCGTCAAGCGCGAGGACTTCGTTCCCGCCGCGCTGCGCGACAAGGCCTTCACCGACGTCGAGCTGCCCCTGGGTCAGGGTCGCCATGCGCTGCCGCCGCGGGTGGAAGCCCGCTGGATGCAGGAGCTGCAGGTCAAGCGGCATGAGAAGGTGTTGGAAATCGGCACCGGCACCGGCTATCTGGCCGCGCTGCTGGGCTACAAGGTGCAACAGGTGTTCACCGTCGAGCGCGACGCCGCGCTGGCCGCGCAGGCGCGTGAGTCGCTGCGCCGCGCCGGGGTGCTGAACGTCACGGTGGTGGAGGGCGACGGTGCCAAGGGCCTGCCCGGCGAAGCGCCGTTCGACGTGATCCTGCTGTCCGGATCGGTGCATCAGGTGCCTCAGGTGCTGCTGGACCAGCTCAAGGTCGGCGGCCGTCTGGGCGCGATCGTCGGGGACGAGCCGGCGATGGTGGCCAGCATTACCTACCGCACTGGCGAGCGCGAATACAAGCGTGAGAACCTGTTCGAGACGGTGGTGGAGCGCCTGCCTGGCTTCGAAGCCGGTTCGCAGTTCACGTTCTGACGGTCACGCCGCCAGGCCCACGTCCGCTCGCTCACGTCCACGCCCACGACCACGCCCACGACTCCCACCATGCTCACCCTGACTGTCGAGGAACTGGACGCCTGGGCCCGGCAGACGCCATCGGCGCTGCTGCTGGACGTGCGCGAGCCGTGGGAGGTGGCGCTGGCCCGCATTGACGTGCCGGGTCTTGCCAGTCTGCATCTGCCGATGGGGGATATTCCGTCAGACTTGCAGCGGCTGGATCCTGAGCAGCCCATCGCCGTTTATTGTCATCACGGTGTCCGAAGTCAGCAGGTCGTCGCATTTCTGACCCGGCAAGGCTTTGATGTCGTCTATAACCTCGCCGGCGGCATCGACGCCTGGTCCAGGGAGATCGACCCATCGGTGCCGCGTTACTGACCCATTGCCTGTTCGAGAACATTACATAGACAAGAGGAAGCTTCATGGCCGCTGATCGCCGTACATCCCTGACCCGCCGCCCGCTGCGGATGACGCTGTTGATGGTCGCCCTCGGGCTGGCCGGCGCCGTGCGTGCACAGAGCCTGCAGGAGCTGTATGAAGCTGCCCGCGCCTATGACGCCACCTATCTGGCCGCCCGTGCGGTGGCAGACTCGGCCCAGTATCAGCTGGGGCAGGCCGAGGCGCTGAACCGGCCGAAGGTCGGGTTGGGGGTGAGCGCCACCCGGACCGAGACCGATCCGCCCAGCAAGGTGTCGCGGGATCGGTTTGGGAACACCGTGTCGAATGCGGGGTTGACGGCGTCGTATGCGTTGTTCAATCGCAGCAACAGCGTGACCATCGAGCAGGCGCGGAAAAATGTGGAGGTGGCGCAGTCCGATCTGGATACGGCGGAGCAGGATCTGATCATTCGGATTGCGACGGCTTATTTCGATGTGCTGGCTGCCAAGGATGCGCTGGCGACGACGCAGGCGAACAAGACGGCGATTGCGGAGCAGTTGGCTTCGGCGAAGCGAAACTTCGAGGTGGGTACGGCCACCATCACCGATACGCGGGAAGCGCAGGCGCGGTATGACCTGGCAACGGCGCAGGAACTGGCGGCCGACAATGACCTTCGGGTGAAGGGCGTGACGCTGGACCAGTTGGTCGGCCGGGTGGGCGTGCAGCCGCGTCCGCTGGCACAGCCGGTGGCGCTGCCGCCGGTCACGCCGTCCACCGTGGATGCCTGGGTGAATACGGCGGAGAGCAGTCATCCCGCTATTCGGAAGGCGCAGTTGGGGCTGGATGTGGCGCGGTTGGAGATCGATAAGGCGAAGGCGGCGCGTCTGCCGACCGTGGACCTGAGCGGCAGCTTCGGTAGCCAGCACACCACCGGGACTGGGGTCAGCTACACCGGCACGACCACCAATGCGCAGGCAGCGGTGGCGTTGAACATGCCTCTTTACAGCGGCGGTGCGATCACCAATCGAATCCGTGAAACGGTCTCGCTGGAAGAGAAGTCGCGTAACGATCTGGCATATGCGCAGCGCAGCGTGGAAGAAGGCACCAAGCGAGCCTTCTTTGGGGTGCAGTCGCTGTTGGCTCAGGTGAAAGCCTATGAAGCCGCCGAAGCATCCTCCCAGTTGGCGCTCGAGGCCACCCAACTCGGCTACAAGGTCGGGGTGCGGGTCAACCTGGATGTGCTGAATGCGCAGCTCCAGCTCTACACAACGCAGCGCGATCTGGCGCGTGCTCGATATGACGTGCTGGTCAACAGCCTGCGGTTGCGGCAAGCCTCAGGGCAGTTGCGGCCGGAAGACGTGACGGCGGTGAACGGGCTCTTGGCTCGGTGATCGGTTTTGGCCACCTTCGGGTGGCTTCTGTCTTTTTAGGGTTTTGGGTTTTTGCACTGCGATCGGAAGCGGCGAGCCGGGCACTGTTTGCTCCATGTCATTCCTGTCCGGCTTCGCCGGCCATTCCCTTCTTAACTTCCGCAAACAGCACCCGGCTCGCCGCTCCCTCCAGCAGTGGTGTGCGGGAGAGTAGGGGGGGGTCTGCAACGAGTGAGGCATCGAACGGCCAGCTAAGCAGGCCAAGGGCCATCCGCATGGCTGCCTCCGGCGCCGAGCAAACAGTACGCAGCAACCGTCACCGCCTCCACCGCCTCCACCGCCTCCACCGCCTCCACCGTCGGCGAGGCTGCTCTGCGGGTCATGGCGTGAGGCAAGGTGTTGCGAACTGTGACGGGGTGGGGTGTCGCAGGGCCAGTCATTGCGGGGTAAGTGCCGGCGGGGCTCTGTGCGCGTCATGCGTGGGTCAAGGCGCCGGTTTGGTTCGGGGTGCGCCGGCGCTCGGCGACAATCGCCGCCATGCTGTTTGTGATCTCTCCCGCCAAGTCACTGGACTACGACACCCCCACGCCGGCCGAGGTCGCCGCGCTGGCCACCCGTCCCTCGTTCATCCCGCAGTCCGCAGAGTTGATCGAGTTGCTGAAGGCCAAGAGCCAAGCCGAGATTTCCGGGCTGATGGACATCTCGGACGCACTGGCGTCGCTGAACCTGGCCCGCTATGAGGCATGGTCCACCCGCTTCACCGAGGCCAATAGCAAGCCCGCGGTGCTGGCGTTCAATGGCGACGTCTACGACGGGCTGCAGGCCAGCACGCTCAGCGTGGCAGACCTGCAGTGGGCCCAGCAGCACCTGGCCATCCTCTCCGGCCTCTATGGCGTGCTGCGTCCCCTGGATCGGCTGCAACCCTATCGGCTCGAGATGGGGACGGCGCTGGCCAATCCGAAAGGCGCCAATCTGTATGCGTACTGGGGAGACACCATTGCGCAGCATCTGAATGAACGCAGCGCCCAGTTGCAGTCGCCCGTGATCGTCAACCTGGCCTCCCAGGAATACTTCAAGGCCGCCGCCCGCAAGACGCTCAAGCCTCGAGTGATCGAATGTCAGTTCGAGGACTGGAAGGGCGGTCGCTACAAGATCATCAGCTTCTTCGCGAAACGGGCCCGTGGCCTGATGGCGCGTTATGCCATTCAGAATCACATCCAGACACCAGCGGCTCTGCAAGAATTTGCTGTGGACGGCTACGCTTACGCCTCCGAGGTCAGTACCCCGGACCGTCTGGTGTTCCGGCGCCGGCTGACGGACTGAATCAGATACAGGAGCACCCCACAGGGACGCGCAGGCACACCATCATGAGTAGCTCGCAATATCTCACCACCGAACTGCGTCAGTGGATCACGGCGCAACTGCACAACGGCATCACACGTGAGGCGCTGTACCAAGCCATGCTCAGCAGCGGCTGGCAGCCCGATCTGGCCCGCCAGGCCCTGGAAGAGCATCCGTCCGCAGAGCCGGCGCTCAGCCTGCCCGTGGTCGCCGAGCCCGTCGTGCAGCCCGGCGTGGTGCCCGAGCCGGATCTCGGCGACCAGCGCTCGGTGCTGTTGCCCGATGGCCATCGGGTGGAAGTGCTGATGAGCCTGGCGCGTCCGCGCGTGGTGGTGTTCGGCGGCCTGCTGACTGAAGAGGAGTGCGATGCCATCGTGGCTGCCGCCAGCGTGCGCCTGGCACGGTCAGAAACAGTGGCCACACAGAAGGAAGGCAGCGAGGTGAATGCCGCCCGCACCAGCGAAGGCATGTTCTTCGAGCGCGCGGAGTCCGAGGTGGTGGCCCGCGTGGAAGCGCGTATTGCCGCGCTGCTGAACTGGCCCGTGCGCAATGGCGAAGGCCTGCAGGTGCTGCGCTATCGCACCGGGGCGGAATATCAGCCCCACTACGACTACTTTGATCCGCGTCATGCCAGCAGCAAGGCGATCTTGCAGCGCGGCGGGCAGCGGGTGGGAACGCTCGTGATGTACCTCAATACACCGACGCGCGGCGGTGCGACCGTCTTCCCGGATGTGAAGCTGGATGTGATGGCGCAAAAAGGCAATGCCGTGTTCTTCAGCTACGACCGGCCCGAACCCGGCACCCTGACCCTGCACGGCGGCGCGCCCGTGCTGGAAGGGGAAAAATGGGTGGCCACCAAATGGCTGCGTCAGGGCGAGTTTGTCTGATCTCGGGGACCTGCCCGCCTTTCACTGTGCGGTCCCCCACCCAGCGGCGATAGACTGCCGCAAGCGATGCAGCGCTGCATCCCTGAACCCTTTCCTGCCGAGGTATTCATGAACCCCTTGTCCGCCATCAAGTCCGCCGCCTTGGGCGTGGCGATCGGTGTTTCCGCACTGCTCGCGACGCCCGTGATGGCCCAGCAAGGCATGGTGGCGCCAGCGGTGGCCGGCACGCCAGCACCGGCGGCCGCGGAGTCCGGCTCGCGGCAAAACGCCGCCAAGAAACCGGCTGCCAAGAAGCCGGCTGCGAAGAAGGCTGCGTCTCAAAAGGCCAGCAAGAAGGCCAAGGCCACCAAGCAGGACGGCAGCAAGAGCAGCGGCAAGGTCGGCAAGACGGCCAAGTCCACAAAGTCTGCCAAGCCGGCGAAGTCCGGCAGCCAGGCGGCGGGCAAGAGCAGCAAGCCGGCCCGGTCGACGATGAACTCGGCGCGCGCAGGCGGATCGCCATCGTCTTCATCGTCCGCTCGCGCGCCTGCGACTGGCGGGTCCTCGCGTCACGCGGCCTCAAGCCAGGGTCGGTCCACGGTCGTGGCCAAGCGCCATGCGCGCCCCGTGTCCGACAAGCATCATGGGGCCGGCACGGTACGGACCTGAAAAGCCAGCGGAAATAAAAAAAGCAGCCCGCGGGCTGCTTTTTTGTTGGGGCGCTCCCCGCTCCCGTGGGGGAGGGAGGCGCCCGGCGTCAGCCGTGAGGCTTAGACGCGCTTGCGATACTCGTGCGTACGGGTGTCGATTTCGATGTTGTCGCCTTGGGCCACGAAAATGGGCACGGGGATTTCGAAACCGGTGGAGATCTTGGCAGGCTTGAGCACCTTGCCCGAGGTGTCGCCCTTGACGGCAGGTTCCGTCCAGGTCACTTCACGCACCACGCTGGTCGGCAGTTCCACCGAGATGGCCTTGCCGTCATAGAACACCACTTCCACTTCCATGCCGTCTTGCAGGTAGTTGATGGCGTCGCCCATGTTCTCGGCTTCCACTTCGTACTGGTTGTACTCAGTGTCCATGAACACATACATCGGGTCGGCGAAGTAGGAGTAGGTGCACTCCTTCTTGTCCAGAATGATCTGGTCCATCTTGTCGTCAGCCTTGAAGACGACTTCAGTGCCCGAATTGTTCAGCAGGCTCTTCAGCTTCATACGGACCGTCGCGGCATTGCGGCCACCGCGGCTGTATTCCGTCTTCAGCACGACCATCGGGTCCTTGCCGTGCATGATCACGTTGCCGGCGCGAATTTCTTGAGCAATCTTCATGATGATTCCGGGATAGATCCGGGACAGTCTCTGGGGTGCGGCTCAGGCCGCGGGCCCGATGGGGTGACCGCGTGCCTGATATGGCGAGATCCGTACTGCTCCGGCAGTGTGGGGCCACAGGCATGGCAGTCCGGCTCGCCCGTTCAAACCCTTAAAACAGTCAAAACAGGTGGCCCAAACTGGAGGCGGTGCGGCGAAAAGCCTCGCATTCTAGCTCGAAAGCCCCGCCTTCCCCAAGGCAAAGCCCATGAGCTGGGTGACGAGATCCGGCTGCCGCATCAATTTGGCACGCCAGGCCAGACTCTGCGGTCCGATCGCGTCAAGGTTTGCAGCGGTCACCTCCGGCACCCCCTCCCACGACGTGAGGCCATTCCAGGCCTGGGCCAGGCGCGTCCACGACGACCGCACCGCTGCATCCTCGCCGTCCCACGCCAGGTCCAGGAAGGCCTGCAACTTGGGACCGTGCGCGCCATCGTCCTGGAAGTAGATCTGCCAGAGCATCGGCCGCCCTGCCCATTGCGCCCGCACAAAGGAGTCTTCCCCCCGCACCAGGTTCAGGTCGCAGGACCACAGCAGCCGGTCGTAGTCCGCCTGGCTGAGATAGGGCAGTGCGATGCTGCGCTGGCCCGGTCGCAGGCGCGGCGGGACCGTCTGCTGGGCACTTCCCGGGCACAGCAGCAGGAGCCATGGGCCGGTCAGATGTTCCAGCAGCGCGTCCCAGGGGGCGTGCGGATAGGCAAAGGCGCTCAGCACCCGTTCGCCCGCACCCGGCGCCCAGCCGCGTTCGGCCAGCCAGGCGCGGCCGTCGTGCCGCTGGACCGCATCGATCAGCGCCGGTTCACGCAGCAAGCCGCCTGTGCGTGAGGTAAAGCCGGGGTAGAAGAACCATTTGCTCAGGCCGGCGCCCGGCCCGCTGAACTGCGGCGACTGGAGACCGTGGCTGCGCTCGACATACGCTTCGGCGCTCAGGTATTCCAGGTTGATCCACACCGGTGGAACCTCGCGGGCCGCCATGCGGGCCAGATAGACCTGTGGCAGGTTGCAGCCGAAGGTCTCAAGGACCACATCGGCGGGTTCTGCCTCTGACAGCGAGAGCGATGCCGTGTCGTGGGTCACCTCGCTGCTCTGGGCCAACGCGGGTGCACCGGCCGCAGACGACGCCATGGCGCCGCCTGCATCCTCCTGCCACGGCAGCACCTGCAAGCCGGGCACAGGCGTCGGCTGCATCCACGCCAGCGCCGACAGGTCGTCACACCACAGCCGCACCTGCGCACCTCGGGCGGCGAGGTCTCGCCCCAGCCGCAGGCACACGCCCAGATCCCCATGGTTGTCGATGACGCGGCAGAACAGGTCCCAGCGGCGCAGGGTGTGGGGCAGGGCGGTGGTCGGGGCGTGGAGCAGCGGGTTGGAGGCGTCGTTGGGCACGGGATGGGCAGCGGTGGTCGGGGTGCAATCTGGAGGCTCGGCCATCGGTGGATTATCCGGCGGCACAATTCCGCCCATGAGCACCATTCCGACCGACCCGGATCTCCCGGCGCCGGCTTCCCCTTCTTCCGATTCCACCGACCCCACCCCGCGCGACCGCCAGGCCCAGACCTGGAACGAGCAAGGCCAGGCCATCGAGGTGGCCGAAGGCCAGCGCGTGCGAGACATGGAGCGCGCCGCCTGCGAGGTGCGCGACCGCGTCCTGGCGGAAGTGGCGGCCCTGCCCGCACTGCCCGGCGTCTACCGCTATTTCGATGCCCAGGACCACGTGCTGTACGTGGGCAAGGCCAAGAACCTCAAGCGCCGCGTCTCCAGCTACTTTCAGAAAGACCACGGCGGCACCCGCATCGGCATGATGGTGGCGCGTATCGCCCGCCTGGAAACCACGGTGGTGCGCACCGAGGCCGAAGCGCTGCTGCTGGAAAACAACCTGATCAAGGCGCTGAACCCGCGGTTCAACATCCTGTTCCGGGACGACAAGAGCTATCCGTATCTGCGCCTGTCCGGGCATCAGTGGCCCCGCATCAGCTACTACCGCGGCGCGGTGGACCGGCGCCATCGGTATTTCGGGCCGTTCCCCAGCGCCTGGGCGGTGAAGGAGTCCATCCAGCTGCTGCAGAAGGTCTTCCGCCTGCGCACCTGCGAGGACACCGTCTTCAACAACCGCAGCCGGCCTTGCCTGCTCTACCAGATCCACCGCTGCTCCGGCCCCTGCGTGCCGGAAGGGCAGACGGAGGACTACGCCCGCAACGTCAGCCATGCCGAGCGCTTCCTGCTGGGCGAGACCCAGGAGGTGATGGACGGGCTGCAGGCGCAGATGATGGCGCATGCCGAACGCATGCAGTACGAGCAGGCGGCGGAGCTGCGCAACCAGATCTCTGCGCTGTCCAAGGTGCTGCAGCAGCAGGCCGTGGATGAAAACAGTGCCACCGGCCGCGACCGCGATGTCGACATCCTGGTGGTGCGGCTGCAAGGCGGCCGTGCCTGCGTCAACCTGGCGATGGTGCGGGGCGGACGACATCTGGGCGACCGGGCGTATTTCCCCAAGCATGTGGAAGACGCGACGGCGGTGTCCTTGCTGGAAGACGATGACGTCGTCCTCGCAGAGGAGGAGGTCGCCTCGGTCCATGAAGGCGCTGCGGTCCCTGTGGCGGGCGTCACAGGGGAGGTCTTCCCTGTGGAGGGTGTTCCTGTGGAGGGGGCTCCTGCGGACGCAGCCCCCTCGGAGGGTGCACCCTTGGCGGCTGCCCCGGCGCCGCGTCGTGCGCCGCCCAGCGCAGAACGCCAGGTGCTGGAGGCCTTCATCGCCCAGCACTACCTGGAAGCGCCGGTGCCCTCGCTGCTGGTGCTCTCTCACGCGGTCGACCCCGCCTTGTCCGAGGCCCTGAGTGCACAAGCCGGTTATCGCGTCACCACGCAGGCGCAGCCGCGCGGCCAGCGACGCATCTGGCAGGAGATGTGTGCCAAGGGCGCCGAACTGGCCCTGGCGCGGCTGCTGTCCGAAGAAGGCTCCCAGCAGGCCCGCACCCGGGCGCTGGTCGATGCCCTGGATCTCAGCATCACCGAATTGGACAAGTTCCGCATCGAATGTTTTGACATCAGCCACACGGCCGGCGAGGCCACGCAAGCCTCCTGCGTGGTCTTCGAAGGTCACCAGATGCAGAGCAGCCAGTACCGCCGCTTCAACATCGAAGGCATCACCCCCGGCGACGACTATGCCGCCATGCGGCAGGTGCTGACACGTCGTTACAGCCGCATGGCCGAAGCTGCCCAGAATGGCACCGGGCGCCTGCCGGACTTGGTGCTGGTGGACGGCGGCAAAGGCCAGGTGTCCATGGCCCGTGAAGTTTTTGAGGAACTGGGCCTGGATCTGTCGCTGATCGTCGGCGTGGAGAAGGGTGAAGGCCGTAAGGTGGGCCTGGAAGAGCTGGTGTTTGCCGACGGGCGGGAGAAGGTCTATCTGGGCCGGGATTCCGCCGCGCTGATGCTGGTGGCGCAGATCCGGGACGAGGCGCACCGCTTCGCCATCACCGGCATGCGGGCCAAGCGCGCGTCCGTGCGCACCGGGGCGTCCCGGCTGGAGGACGTGCCGGGCGTCGGGCCCAAGAAACGCGCCCAGCTGCTGCAACGCTTTGGCGGTGTGCGCGGGGTGGCGGGTGCCAGCATTGAGGAACTGGCCAGTGTGAAGGGGGTCTCCCGTGAACTGGCCGAAGAGATTTACCGTGCCCTGCACTGAACAGCAAAGATGCGTGTGACGACAATGAATTCAACAAAGATGAGCCAGGCCGCAGAGGATGCAGTCAGCGGTGGCAAGGTGCAGGGCACCGAGGGCCGTGAGGCCGTGCTAACGCCGGTCGCAGTGGCGGCGGTAGACGTGATGTCGGGTGTCGCGGCGACTTTGACGAGGACTGAGACGAGGACTGAGACAAGGGCTGTGACGGGGACTCTGACAGGCACTGTGACGGGGAGCTTGGCCGCTCTGCGTGACACCCTGCGGCAAGGGCTGCGCTGGGCTGCGGTGCTCGGCGCTGGTGTGCTGATGGCCGGTTGCGGCGGTGGCCCGTCGCAGCGAACCGCCACGGCGCCGGCCACGTCGCCCGCTGCCAGCGCCCGGCCCGCATCGCCAGCGTCCCCCGCACCGGTGCCCGCGCCGGAGGTCCCCGCCGCCCTGGTCAATGCCCAGGGGCGTCTGGATCCGCCGCATGCGGTCTCCACCCATGAGGAACTGCGCCATCAGGCGGCCCTGCGCCTGGTCGCCGCCAATCCCGATGGCACGTACATGGGGGAGGTGCCTGCCGTGCTGCTGGCCATCCCGGTGCTGGAGGTCGAACTCAACCGCGACGGTTCGGTACGCAACATTCGCGTGCTGCGGCGTCCGGGCCAGGCCGTGGACACCATTGAACTGGCCATGGCGGCGGTGCGCAAGGCTGCTCCCTATGGCGATGTGAGCCACCTGCCGCATCCCTGGAAGTTCAATGAAGTCTTCCTGTTCAACAACGACCGCCGGTTCAAGCCCCGCACGCTGGACTGAGGCGGCAGGGCGGGGGGGCGCCGAGCCCGCCCCAGGAATTCATTGCATGCAAACCCGCAAGATCGGGGCGAACACCCCCAAAAGGTGGGCACAATCCCGTCCATGTTCCTGACCCTGCCAACCCTGTTGACCTGGGCCCGCATCGTGGCCATTCCACTGATCGTGGGGCTGTTCCATCTTCAGATGACACCCGCGCATCAGAACCTGATCGCGACGGTGCTGTTCATCACGGTGGCACTGACCGATTGGGCGGACGGCTATCTGGCGCGCAAGCTCAACCAGACGTCCTCTTTCGGTGCCTTCCTCGATCCGGTGGCGGACAAATTCCTGGTCTGCGCAGCGCTGCTGGTGCTGCTGGAGCAGCAGCGGGTCGATGCACTGGTGGCGCTGGTGATCGTGGGGCGTGAGATCGCCATCTCGGCCCTGCGCGAATGGATGGCGCAGATCGGCGCCTCGCGTTCGGTGGCGGTCCACATGCTGGGCAAGCTCAAGACGACCGTGCAGATGGTGGCCATTCCCTTCCTGCTGTACGACGGGGTGCTGTTCGGCCTGATCCACACCCGGCTGTGGGGCACCTGGCTGATTTATCTGGCGGCGGTGCTGACCATCTGGTCGATGGTCTATTACCTGCAAAAAGCCCTGCCGGAAATTCGCGCCAAGGTGCGCTGAACGGCCAGCGCAGCCATGGGCGACCGGCGAGCGTGTCCTTTGTATCGGGACTTTTCCCTGATCGGGCGCCGAGGTGAATCCGTCTAGAATCCGCTTCCCGCGCCTCACGGGGAACAGCATGTTTTTCCCCCTGTGAACCCGTGAAGCGCAACCGGATCGGGTCGTGCGGCGGCCGCCAAGGTGGCGTCTCCCGCGTTGAAACCATAGAGGGGGTACCTTCGTGAACAAGTCCGAATTGATCGAGCACATTGCCAAGCAGGCGGATATCTCCAAAGCTGCTGCGGGGCGTGCGCTGGAAGCCTTGATCGGCGGCGTCAAAACCACGCTCAAGAAAAACGGCTCGGTGTCGCTGGTGGGCTTTGGCACCTTCAGCGTGACCAAGCGCGCTGCACGCAGCGGCCGTAACCCGCGCACCGGCGATGCGATCAAGATCAAATCGGCCAAGGTTCCGAAGTTCCGTCCCGGCAAGGCACTGAAGGACGCAGTGAACTGATTGATTCTTTTGAGGCCTCCAGTTTCTGGTAGGCTTCGCCCCCCAACCCGGCATTTGCAGGGAAGGGACAGATCCTCGGGCGCTTAGCTCAGTTGGTAGAGCGGCTCCCTTACAAGGAGTAGGTCGGCGGTTCGAGACCGTCAGCGCCCACCAATCCCGAGGCTAGAATGCCGCTGCGCAAAGGCGAACCGAGGTTCGCCTTTGTCGTATGTGCGCAAGGCTCATCTGAGGTTGTTGATGTTTGATTTCGTTCGCAAGCACACGCGACTGCTCCAGTTCCTGCTGCTGATTGTGATCCTGCCGTCCTTCGTGCTGGTGGGTGTCGAGGGCTACAGCCGTTTCATGGACGGCAGCAATTCCGCCGTCGCTTCGGTGGGTGATCGCAAGATCACGCAGACCGAATGGGATGCGGCCGTGCGAGACCAGCAGGAGCGCATGCGCCAGCAGGCGCCCAATGCGGATCCCAAGCTGTTCGACACGCCCGAGATGCGCCGCCAGGTGCTCGACACCCTCGTGCGCGACCGCGTGGTGGCCACGGCCGTCGAGAAGGAACACCGCAGCCTGAGCGATCAGCAGCTGGTGAGCCTCATCCGCACCGACCCTCAGCTGTCCTTCCTGTATGACGAATCGGGCAAGCTGCGCAAGGAGATGCTGTCGGCCATGGGCCTGACGGCGGATGGCCTGCTGGCACGTGTGCGTCAGGGCGCGCTGTCCAACCAGGTGCTGGGCCCGATTGCCGAAAGCGCGCTGCCGACGCAGTCCAGTGCGAACCTGGCCTTCGATGCCCTGCTGCAGCAGCGTGAGGTGCAGTTCCAGCGTTTTGACGTGCGTGAATTCGCTGCGACGCTGACGCCCACCGATGCCGACCTCGAAACCTTCTACAAGGACCCGAAGGTCTCCGCCAAGTTCGTGCAGCCGGAGACCGCCGACATCGAATACGTGGTGCTGGACCAGGCCGCGCTGAGCAGCAACGTCACGATCAATCCGGCGGACGTTGAAGGCTTCTACAAGCAGAACGAAAAGAACTTCAAGGCTCCGGAAGAGCGCCGCGCCAGCCACATCCTGGTGAAGACGACGCCGGACATGTCGGCGGCCGACAAGGCCAAGGCCAAAGCCAAGGCGGAATCGCTGCTGGCCGAAGCCAAGAAGAACCCTGACGGTTTTGCCGAACTGGCCAAAAAGAACTCGGACGACCCGGGTTCCGCCGCGCGCGGAGGCGACCTGGACTTCTTCGGTGAAGGCGCCATGGTCAAGCCGTTCCAGGACGCGGCCTTCTCGATGAAGGAAGGCGAGATCAGCAACCTGGTGGAGTCGGACTTCGGCTATCACATCATCAAGCTGACCGGCATCCGCGGTGGCAAGCTGCGTCCGCTGGAAGAAGTGCGTCCCGAAATCGAAGCAGCCCTGCGCAAGGAACTCGCGCAGAAGCGCTACACCGAGATGGCCGATGACTTCGGTAATCTGGTCTACGAGCAAAGCGACAGCCTCAAGCCGGCCGCTGACAAGTTCAAGCTGACCGTGCAGAAGGCCACCGTGCAGCGCAAGCCGGCTGCCAATGCGACCGGCGTGCTGGCCTCGAGCAAGCTGCTGGATGCCGTGTTTGCCAACGACACGCTGAACAACAAGCGCAACACCGCTGCGGTGGAGACTGGCTCCAGCCAACTGGTGTCGGCCCGCGTGGTGGCCTACCACCCGAGCCGCACACCGGCGCTGGCCGATGTGAAGGCTGCTGTGGCCGCCGCCTGGGTGCAGCAGCATGCCAAGGAAGCGGCCACGAAGGCGGGCCAGGCGCGCTTGGCGGAACTGCAAAAGGGCGGTGATGCCAAGGGTCTGAGCGAAGCGACCGTGGTGTCGCGCGCCAAGCCGTCGGGCCTGCAGGGCAAGGCGCTGGAGCAGGTGCTGCGTGCGGATACGTCCAAGCTGCCGGCCTTCGTGGGCGTGGATGCGGGCGACGGTCAATACTTGGTGGTGCGCATCAACAAGGTGCTGCCGCGTGACCCGTCGCTGATCGATCCGAAGCGCGCGTCGGACCAGTACGCCCAGACCTGGGCGGCTGCGGAACTGATGAGCTTCTACAACGCGATGAAGACCCAGTACAAGGCCGCCATCAAGCCGGCGGTGCAGAAGTCGCTGGCGGCTTCGGAAGCGGCCTCGTCGCCAGCGCCGTAATGGCTTTGGGCAGCCACCGCGAAGGTGGCTGCTCGCTCATCGCACATGCGTTGAGTGCGATTCAAAAAATTCTCAGGAAATGTTCTTCAGACGCTTCCTACAGAGAGAAATCTGAGCCATAATCTATTTCTTCGCCGGTGGCTGTAGCTCAGTTGGTAGAGTCCCAGATTGTGATTCTGGTTGTCGTGGGTTCGAGTCCCATCAGCCACCCCACCGGATAAGGCAGCAATGCCGCGAACGCCGACAAGATCAACGTCTTGTCGGCGTTTTTGTTTGTGGCGTTGCCAAAGCCCTGCATGGCACGCATTGGTCGGTGACGGTGCGGCAGTGGTCGCTGCGCGGGCGAGGGCGCCTGAAGGCGCAGGAAGCCGCTTGGAGGGGCTGGAAAGCGATTGAAGGATCACGGCGGCGCATGGCCAGCGCCAAGGCCATCGATTGGGGTGTCTTGCGCTTACGGCGCTGTCTTTCCTTCAATCACCACCAGCCGATCCAGCCACGAGGCGTCCGATTGCAGGCCCAGAATCGCCGTGGTGATCATCCCGATCACCGCCACCAGCCACGTCAGTGAGAACGCAAGAAGAAACCAGTGGGCGCGGCTGATCCCTGGAATGAGCACGGACTCAGCCGGTGCATCCGGGTTGTATCGCACCACCACGGTTCTGGCCGACTCGAGCTTTCTCACCAGTGCCTCATGGGCGGATGCGTCGCTGGACCCGCCATATCCGACGGACAGGGTGCTGCCCTCGTAGGACTGTCCACCCACCCGGTAGGTGTAGCGGACGTCAGCTTCGTAGGTGGCGCGTTTGGATGCGGTATGCCGCTTCAGCTCCACCGAAGTCAGCGCAGCGGTCGCTGTGGGCCACGATGATGTCCGGTGACTCTTGAGAAGGTTGCTGAGCGCGCCGTACAGAAAGAAGAGCCCCGCCAGCACGAACACCGATGCCAGGAGCGTGAGCATGATCGGGACCATTTTGTCTTTCATTGGCGGGGGACAGGCGCGCCCAGGTCAGGCGCTGATGGGTGGACCGCCGAGTGTAGAGGCCCCGCCATCCCAAGCGTCCCGCTTTGCGCGCCTGCGTCTCAAGGCTTGAGCGGTGCGAGCCTTGCCACGATGTTGCCGCTCTCGTCCACCAAGGTCAGCCGCTTGGGCTCGGTGCGCACCGAGCGCGTGGCCAGCATGGCGGCATTCCATCCGCGAGAGACGGACTCCGCCTCGCCCGGGCAAGCCATGCGCGTGGAGGCACCCCCCGCATCATCAAAGCGCAACGCGGACGGCACGTCCGACGCCGGCTTGAGTGGACGCCGATATCGGTTGCAGCCATCGGTCCCCGAGGCCACGCCGTCCTGGATGCTCAAGGTGGGGCGCGGGCCCGTGACGGGCAGTTCAGCGCCATTCAGGGCCGTCACCACCCATTCCTGCTGATCCCAGCGCGAAGTGTGAGGCAGGCTGCCCGCAGGCGTCGTCGGGGTGGCCGGCCCGCTGGCGCAGGCGCTCAAGCCTGCCAGCAGCGCAGCGGCCGCCATGACCATGAGGGGTGCACGCCGCTGCAACCCTGTGCGTGTCGCCGATGAAGGAGGCTGGGATGTTGTCATGGGTTTTCTCCAGGTTCTGTCGATCAACCGTGATCGTGTCGAACCCAGCTTACCCAAGGCAACAGAGTTGTGCCGCCGATGAGAGGATGACTCTCCCATCGGGGAGGGCAATCTGTCCGCCAGAAGGGGTGTTAGACCAATCCCTGCTTGCTGGCCAGCACCGTCGCCTCTGCGCGGCTGGACACATTGAGCTTCTTGTAGATGCTCTTGATGTGGTCATCGGCGGTGAACCACATATGAAGCACAGCGCGGCGGAGGTCCACGTCGCTCGCCTAGCCCTCTAGTGGCGTTGGGACGTCTGCGGGAAACGAGGGGTGGGGCGGGCCGTACTTTGGCCCGATTCGCTATCAAATACCCGCTGACATTTTTCGGCTGGAAGTCGCGAGTCTGGGGTGGTCCGGATGCACTGCTACAGGTCTGCGACCAGAGCTTCGACGCCTGCAACCATTGCTCTGGCGTCTTGGTCTGAATAGTCGTTCCATTTGCCATGAGCAGCCTTGTTGCCAATATCTGCCCAAGCCGTGATCTGCTTCTGTTTGGCCATGTTGTAGGCGCCAGCTTGGCAAAGTTCTACGTTCATCTTTTCTAGCTTCCCTTGTGGCAGGCCGTGCATGTCGGCAAGGTCTTTTAAGGTGGACTCAAGTGCGACGCGGGCGAGGACACAGGCAGGGTCTTTGTAGCCAGACGCCAGAAGCGACTGCGCTTGGCTCAGCGCGTCCGAAAGGACTTCTGCTTTCGCAAGGGTCCGCATCCGAAACAGGTAGCCGCCCTCGTAGTCCTCCCGGGCTGCGCAGAAGATGGCAAAACTGTCCTCGCCGTCGCGCAGCCATCCTTGAAATGCGCTGTAATGTTCGGAAAAGTGCTTGTAATGGACGCTGTCTTGCCCGAATGTGCGGTGCAGTAAGTTCAGGACGTTGGTCGCCCATTCCTTGTAGGCATCGGACGGCACCTTGTAGACAGGACGACCTTCCAAGGTTGTGAAGTCCACGCTCTTGGCAGCAAGCACCGCTTCCCCCTTTTGCTTGAGTTCAGCAAAGCGGCGTGTGACGATGGGATCAAGATGCATGACGAGCGAGGCGCGTTGGTGGTCGCCAATGCTATGCCATCGTGGCATTGGACCGAAGCGAGGCCAGTCGCTTTCAGACTCGTGCCACGTATGTACTAACCGTGTGCCAGAACGAGCCCGTTGCAGCCCCTAAAAGGCTTTGTTTAAGCGTGCCGTGGCTCGTCCGAGGCGCGCACTGGTGGCATAGAAGCCACAAACCCCGAAAGACTAAGTTCTTGCCTTCATAGGCAAATCAAACCAGCCCCTGCTTGCTGGCCAGCACGGCCGCCTCTGCGCGGCTGGACACATTGAGCTTCTTGTAGATGCTCTTGATGTGGTCATTCACGGTGAACCACTTGATGCCCATCAGGTTGGCGATTTCCTTGATGGTGAAGCCCTTGCTCAAGTAGGTCAGCACCTCATTCTCGCGAGGCGTCAGCCGTTCCCATTCGGGCAGCGGGTCCAGCGTGACGCCGCGCCCGCTGGGCGTGGCGCTGGAGGTGAGGGTGCCGAAGCCCGAGTTCAGACCCATCGGGCCTGAATCGCCGCTGGACCCTGGCCGGAAGTGCGACAGCAGGCGCCGCGCAATGGCGGGGGACAGCGGCGGCTGGCCGCGCACGATGCGCTGCAGCTCTTCCACCAGCACCTCGAAGCGGTCTTCCTTGAGCAGGTAGCCGTCCGCCCCACGCTGCAGGGCGGGGAAGAGGTGATCGTCGTCGGAATACAGCGTGGTGACGATCTTCACCGCCGGCCGATTGGCCAGCTCGCCCAGGAACTCCATGCCGTTGCCGTCCGGCAGTTCCAGGTCGATGAGGATCAGCTTGAAGCCGGGGCTGCCCGCCTCGGCGTCCGCGCGGGCCAGCTGCTGGCGCGCGCCTTCCAGGTCGCCGGCTTCAGTGATCTCCATGCCGTCGCTGAAACTCTCGCGCACGACCCGGCACAGGAAGCTGCGGGCTACCGGATTGTCTTCGACGATGAGAACTTTGACGGCCATGGGAATGCGTAAGCTAGAGCTCCGGCATCCTAGCGCAGGCTCAGTCCCCCCACGCCCCCGCGAAGAGGGTGGAGGCCGGCTTTTTTATGGGGCAGTCTCCAGAACTGTACCCCTGTTCGTCTCAGGTACGGTTGACCACCACCAGCTTGCCCACGACCGCGCGGCCGCTCATGCGGGCAAAGGCCTGCGGCAGGTCCTCCATCGCCAGCACCTGGTCGATCACCGGCTTGACCTTGCCCTGTGCATACCAGGTGGCCAGAGCCTTCATCATCTCCGCATTGCGCTTCGGTTCCCGCTTCGCGAATTCGCCCCAGAACACGCCCACGATCGAAGCGCCCTTGAGCAGCGCCAGGTTCAGCGGCAGCGCCGGGATCTGGCCTTGTGCAAAGCCCACAACCAGGTATCGACCGCGCCAGGCGATGGAGCGGAAAGCGGCTTCGGAGAGATCGCCACCCACCGGGTCGTAGATGACGTCCGGGCCGCGGCCCTCGGTCAAGGTCTTGAGTTCATCCCGCAGCGACTGGGTGCCGTAGTTGATGGTGGCGTCGGCCCCCAGCTCCTTGCAGCGGGCGCACTTCGCGTCCGTGGACGCGGCAGCGATGACCCGGGCGCCGGCGGCCTTGGCAATCTGGATGGCGGCGGTGCCGACCCCACCGGCAGCGCCCAGGATCAGCACCGTCTCTCCGGCTTGCAGCGCGGCCCGGTCCATCAACGCATGGTGGCTGGTGGCATAGGTGCAGATGAAGGCGGCTGCGTCTTCGAACGGAAAGCCCGCGGGCAGTGGCAGCGCCAGCGCGGCGGGCACCAGGGCTTCGGTGGCGAACCCGCCGGTGCCGGTGAAGGCGGCCACCGTGTCGCCCGGCTTGAAGCCGGTCACGCCGTCGCCCACCGCATCCACCACGCCCGCGAATTCCGTCCCCGGCACAAAGGGCAGCGGTGGCTTCATCTGGTACTTGTTCTGGATGATCAGCAGGTCCGGAAAGTTCAGGCTCGCCGCGCGGATGCTCACCCGCAGCTGGCCCGGCCCGGGTTGCGGCTGGGGCAGGTCCTTCCATTGCAGGGCTTCGACGCCGGTCGGGTTCTCGCAGAGCCAGGCTTTCATGGGGGCGCTCCTTGTGCTTGTCGGTTCAATGTCGGGTCGATGATAGGGAGCCGCCCGGGGCTGCTGCGTCCCTCAGGTGACGTCTGCCTACAATGCGGTTCATGCGCATACTTATCGCCAACGACGACGGATACCTCGCCCCTGGTCTGCACGCGCTGGTGCGTGCCTGCGAAGGGCTGGGGCAGATTGAGGTCATTGCCCCTGAGCAAAATGCCAGCGGCACTTCGAATTCGCTGACGCTGACCCGACCGCTGTCGGTGTTCACCGCGGCCAACGGCTTCCGGTATGTCAACGGCACGCCGTCGGACTGCGTCCACCTGGCGCTGACCGGGCTGCTGGATTACCGGCCCGACCTGGTGCTCTCCGGCATCAACAACGGCGCCAACATGGGCGACGACACCCTGTATTCGGGCACCGTTGCGGCAGCCACCGAGGGCTACCTGTTCGGCATCCCGTCCATTGCGTTCTCGCAGGTCGAAAAGGGCTGGGGCCACCTGGATGCGGCCGCTGCCATGGCCCGCCAGCTGGTGCAAGAGGTGATCGCCGGCGGGCTGGGCCAGCCCTTCCTGCTGAGCGTGAACATTCCCAATCGTTCCGATGCTGCTCAACTGCCGCGTGAAGTCACCCGCCTGGGCCGCCGGCATGCCAGCGAAGCGACCATCCAGCAGCGCAGCCCGCGCGGCGAGATGATCTACTGGATCGGCCCGGCCGGCGATGCGCGCGAGGCCGGGGAGGGCACCGACTTCCACGCCACGGCCAGCGGCAAGGTCTCCATCACCCCGCTGCAGGTGGACCTGACCGAGCATGCCTCCCTGGGGGCCTGGCGCCAGCGCCTCAAGCTCAACGGCGCGGCATGAGTGACACCCCGCCGCGCGCCAAGCGGTTCCCGCTGTCGCTGCAACAGCTGGGCAGCACGCCCAAGCCTGGCGCCGCCGTGGCGCGTGAACCGCTGAAGCCGCAGGGGCACTGGCAGCAGGCGGCGGCCCTCAAGGCGCGCACGACGCCGCCCAGCGGCCTCGGGCTGGACTCGGCCGGCGTGCGCCAGCGCATGGTCCAGCGGCTGCGGATGGAAGGCTTGACCGATGAGCGGGTGCTCAATGCCCTGGCCACTGTGCCGCGGCACGAGTTCGTCGACACCGCCCTGGCCATCCAGGCCTACGAGGACACGAGCCTGCCCATTGGCCACGGCCAGACCATCTCCAAACCGTCGGTGGTGGGGCGCATGATTGCGCTGATGCTGGCGGCGCCGGGCGCGCAGGCCCGGGGCGACCTCGGCCGCGTGCTGGAGATCGGCACCGGCTGCGGTTATCAGGCGGCGCTGCTGATGCAGGTGGCACGCCAGGTGGTGTCGGTGGAGCGGCTCAAGCCGCTGCACGACAAGGCCCGTGGCCATCTGACCGGTTATTCGCGGGTACGCCTCGTGTGGGGCGACGGCATGCTCGGCCATGCGCCCTCGGCCCCTTACGACAGCATCATTTCAGCCGCCGGCGGGGACGACATCCCCCAGGCCTGGCTGGACCAGCTCGCCCCGGGTGGCCGCCTGGTGGCCCCGATGACCGCCCCCAGCGGCCGCGGCCAGGTGCTGGTGCTGATCGACCATGTGCGCGATGCGCAGGGTTCTCGCTTTGTGCGCAGCTTGCATGAGGCGGTCCTGTTCGTGCCCCTAAAATCGGGCGTCATGTAACGGGTCGACAGATCCGGATACAGCGTTCTGTAACGACAAACAAAAGCGCATGCAACATCTTCATCGTCTTCCGCTGGTAGGGGTCTCCGTGCTGTTGCTGGCGCTGGTCGGGTGTACCGTCACGCCGCACCGCGCGCCCGTGGAGGAACGCACCGTTGGCAAGCCGCCCGCGCCGACCACTTCGGCCCCGTCCCCGACGCCTGTGGCCGAGCCGCCCAAGCCGCTGCCGGGTGCCGAGAACGCCGGCAAGCCGGGCTACTACACCGTCAAGCCGGGGGACACGCTCATCCGCATTGCGCTGGACAACGGCCAGTCCTGGCGCGAACTGGCGCGCTGGAACGGCATGGACAATCCCAACATCATCGAAGTGGGACAGGTGTTGCGTGTGGTGCCGCCGGGTGTCGATCCCACCTCGGTGACCACCCGTCCGCTGGCGTCCACCCGCGTGGACAGCCGTCCGCTGGATGCCAAGGGTGCGGCATCGGGGGCTGCATCAGGGGCTGGGTCTGGCGCCACCTCCGCAGCCACCACCACGGGCAACGGCGCCTCGGCGCCGGCTACCAGCGCATTGCCGTCCAGCGGCCCCACGGGCGTGGTGGCTTCGGCTCCCACGGCGCCTGTCATCAAGGACGATGACGACATCAGCTGGGGCTGGCCCGCCTCCGGTCAGGTCCTAGCAGGCTTTGACGAAGTCCGCAACAAGGGCTTGGCCTTTGCCGGCAAAGCCGGCGATCCCGTCTTCGCCGCCGCCGATGGCCGCGTGATGTACGCGGGTGCGGGCTTGCGCGGATACGGCAACATGATCATCATCAAGCACAGCACGAACTATCTGACGGCTTACGCTCACAACCAGACCTTGCTCGTGAAGGAAGATCAGGTGGTGCGCAAGGGTCAGAAGATCGCTGAGATGGGTGATACCGACACGGACCGGGTCAAGCTGCACTTCGAGGTGCGCAAGCAGGGCAAGCCAATCGACCCTGCCAAGCTGTTGCCCAACCGTTAGCAGGCGCTGAAGGAGGCGCCGCGACATGAGTCAACGCGCCGCCTCACGGGATGGGCATGACTTGCCCAACCGGTCTCCAGGCCAGGAAGCTGGCCGTTATGGATTGCCGCCTTCGCTGGCGGCCCGCCCGCCCGCCGTGATGGAAGGGGCGCTGGCGAAGGATGTCCCTCACATCCACGACATGTCGCCGCCCGAAGAGGCGGTGGCAGACTCGCCGACGGACGAAGAGCCCGACCAAGCCGATGGATTCGACGGATCTGACGGGTCGGTGGATTCCGTGCATTACGCAGATTCGGCCGATCCCGCCGATGCTGCCGGCGTCACCGAGGCAGCTGACTTCGACCCGGACGATGTCGCCGTGGAATTGCTCGAGGTGGGTGATGACGCCGCGGTCGATCTGCCAGTGGTGGTCGATGACGCTGACCTGCTGCTCGTGGCGGAAGCCGAAATGGAAGTGGCGGTGGGTGTCTCTGGCGCGGAAGCTGGGGACGGTGGGGAGGCTGATGCGCCTGACGCCCCGGAAGAAGGCCGGGCCAGCCAGCCGCTGCTCGCGCCCATGGAAGGGGGCGATCTCGGCAATGCCTTGCAGGCCTATCTGCGCGACATCCGCCGCACGCCGCTGCTGACCCCGCAACAGGAATTCGAGACGGCCACCCGGGCACGCGCCGGCGACTTCGAAGCCCGCCAGGCCATGATCGAGCACAACCTGCGCCTGGTGGTGAGCATCGCCAAGAACTACCTGGGCCGCGGCCTGCCGATGAGCGACTTGATCGAGGAGGGCAACCTCGGCTTGATGCATGCCATCGGCAAGTTCGAGCCCGAACGCGGCTTTCGTTTCTCGACCTACGCCAGCTGGTGGATCCGACAGGCGGTGGAGCGGGCGCTGATGCATCAGGCGCGGCTGGTGCGGCTGCCGGTGCACATCGTGCGGGAGCTGAATCAGGTGCTGAAGGCACGGCGCTCGCTGGAGGCGTTGTCTGCGGGGCAGGGCGGTGAGTCGCAGGTGCGGGACGAGGATGTGGCCCGCGCACTGGGCCGGCCGGTGGAGGAAATCGCCGCCTTGCTCGCCTATGCGGAGTTGCCGAGTTCCCTGGACTCGCCGGTGGATCGCAACGGGGAGGGCAGCGAATCGATGCTGGATCTCGTGGCCGATGAACAGGCGATGGATCCGGCGGGGCTGCGTCTCACGCATGAGCTGGAGGGGCTGCTCAAGGCGGGGCTGGCCTCGCTCAGCGAGCGCGAGCGGGAGGTGCTGGCCGGGCGTTATGGGCTGGCCGACCGTGAGCCGGAAACCCTGGACGTGCTGGCTGTGCGGCTGGGGCTGACGCGGGAGCGCATCCGGCAGATCCAGATCGAGGCGCAGGCCAAGCTCAAGCGCAACATGCTGCGGCAGGGCATCAACCGCGATTCCATCTTCTGACTTCGCCTCGCGGCCCGGCATGCCGACGTGCCCATGCCAGATAATGCGCGGTTATGACTGATGTTTCGGAATGGCTGAAGGTCGAATCGCTGGACCTTGAAGCGCAGGGCGTGGCCCACAACAGCGAAGGCAAGGTCGTTTTCATCGAGGGCGCGCTGCCCGGTGAAGAGGTGCAGGTCAGCGTCGGCCGCAAGAAGAACAACTGGGAGCAGGCGGCCCTGGTGGCCATGCGCCGTGAGAGTTCGCAGCGGGTGCGGCCGGTCTGTCCGCACTTTGGGCTGCATGCCGGCGCCTGTGGCGGCTGCAAGATGCAGCATCTGCATCCGGGCGCGCAGGTGGCGGTGAAGCAGCGGGTGCTGGAGGACAACCTCTGGCACCTGGGCAAGGTGAAGGCGGAATCGCTGCTGCGGCCCATCGAGGGTCCGGCGACGGGCTATCGATACCGGGCGCGGCTGTCGGTGCGCTACGTGCCGAAGAAGGGGCATGTGCTGGTGGGTTTCCACGAGCGCAAGAGCCGCTACATCGCCGACATGCAGGTCTGCAAGGTGCTGCCGCCGCAGGTCAGCGACATGCTGATGCCACTGCGGGCGCTGGTGGGGTCGATGGATGCGCGGGACCGCCTGCCGCAAATCGAGCTGGCCATTGGTGACAGCAATGGCGTGCAGGTGATTGCGCTGGTGCTGCGCCACCTGGAGCCGCTGAGTGCAGGGGATGTGGCCAAGCTGCGCGCCTTTGCTGCCGAATACGGCGTGCAATGGTGGCTGCAGCCCAAGGGTCCGGAGACGGTGCACCTGCTGGACGAAGGCGGGCCGGAGTTGGCCTACACCCTGCCGGAGTTTGGGGTGGTGATGCCTTTCAAGCCCACCGACTTCACTCAGGTGAATCACCACATCAACACGGTGCTGGTGGGGCGCGCGCTGCGCCTGCTGGGTGTGCAGCCGCAGGAGCGGGTGATTGACTGGTTCTGCGGGCTGGGCAACTTCACGCTGCCGCTGGCGACGCAGGCGCGTGAGGTGCTGGGCATCGAGGGGAGCGAGGCGCTGGTGCAGCGGTCCCGGGAGAATGCGCAGCGCAATGGGCTGAGCCACAAGGCGTCGTTTGTGGCGCGCAACCTGTTCGAGATGACGCCGCAGCTGTTGGCGGCGGATGGGGTGGCGGACCGCTGGCTGATCGACCCGCCGCGAGAGGGTGCTTTTGCGCTGTCCAAGGCGTTGGCGGACCTGGTGCAGGACCCATCGCTGGCGCCGGGCTGGACCCCTCCGAAGCGGATTGTGTATGTCTCCTGCAATCCGGCCACGCTGGCGCGAGACGCCGGTCTGCTGGTGAACGTGGCGGGCTACCGCTGCGTGGGCGCCGGCGCCGTCAACATGTTCCCCCACACCGCCCACGTCGAATCCATCGCAGTGTTCACTAGGTAACCCCCCTACGCGCTACGCGCGCCCCCCAAGGGGGGCAGTCGGAGCCCGGCAAAGCCGGATCTCCAGACTCTGCTGGGGGCGGGTGGCAGCGCGACCGTCGCGGCAGGACAAACCGAGCGGCCACCCTTGGTCAGGTGGGGTGGCGCGTGTGGCGCGTATGGCGCGGGTGGTGGTTTGGATGGACGAAAAAAATGGGCCCGAGGGCCCATTTGTTTTTTCGGCGGACTGCTCTCGTAGAAAACAGTCAGTGCTGCGATAAGCGCCTTCCCGTTGCGCACGGAAAATCAAGGGTGGCCGCTGGCTGGATGCTGCCGAGACAGTCTCCCTGCCACCCGCCCCCAGCGAAGGCTGGAGATCCGGCTTTGCCGGGCTCCGCCTTGCCCCCTGGGGGGCGCGCGCAGCGCGTAGGGAGGTTAGTCCCTGTCCCCGCCGAAGATGCCGAGGAGGGAGAGGAGGGCCTGGAAGACGTTGTAGATGTCCAGGTACAGGGCCAGCGTCGCGCTGATGTAGTTGGTCTCGCCGCCGTCCAGAATCCGCTTGACGTCCACCAGCATGAAGGCCGAGAACACGCCCAGCACGCCCACCAGCATCGTCAGCATCAGCGCCGACGATTGCAGGAAGATGTTGGCAATGCCCGCGATCATCAGAATGACAGCGCCCACGAACAGAAACTTGGCCAGGCCCGACAGGTCACGCTTGACCACCGTGGCCAGCGAAGCCATCGCCAGGAAAATGGCGGCCGTGCCACCGAACGCGGTCATGATCAGCGACGGACCGTTCGACAGGCCCAGCACCGCACCCACCAGGCGCGACAGCATCAGCCCCATGAAGAAGGTGAAGCCCATCAGGAAGGCCACGCCCCAGCCCGAGTTCTTGTTCTTCTCCACCAGGAACATCAGGCCAATGGCGCCCACGAAGAACACCAGGCTGGTCAAACCATGCCGCATGCCTTCGAACAAGTGCGTCTGGACGCCCAGCCAGGCCCCCAGCACCGTCGGCACCAGCGACAGCGCCAGCAGCAGATACGTGTTGCGCAGCACCCGCTGACGGTCGACCGCCAGAGAGCCACCATACCCCCCGAACGAGCCGGGTTGCGAGCCGGGTTGGTTTTGCAGACCTTGGTTGTTCATACGAACCTCCATGAAAAAGAAACTGTCCTGATTGTAGGGCGGGGTTGCAGAGTGCGCCGCCACCTTGGCTAAAGTGGCAGCTTCCCCATTGACCCTTACCTTACCACCATGAAGCAAAAGCCCTACCTGAGTCTGGAAGACGTCAAGCGCATCGCTGCCGCCGCAGAGGCCGAAGCCGCAAAGCACCAGTGGGCCGTGACCATCGCCATCGTGGATGACGGCGGCCACCTGCTGTGGCTCCAGCGTCAGGACGGCGCCGCCGCCAGCTCCGCCGTCATCGCCCCCGCCAAGGCCAAGGTCGCCGCCATGGGGCGCCGCGAGTCCAAGGTGTATGAAGACATCGTCAACAACGGCCGCGCCGCCTTCCTCAGCGTGCCCCTCGAAGGCCTGCTCGAAGGCGGTGTGCCCGTCATGGTGGATGGTCACTGTGTGGGCGCCGTGGGCGTCAGCGGCGTGAAGTCCGCCGAGGATGCGCAAGTGGCGAAGGCAGGCATCGCCGCATTGGGTTGATCGGCCGCGCTGCAGGCGAACGATGAGGGCGATGGAGGGGCGGTTGGCCGCCTGCCATCCCCGTCGTCACGTCTGCCGTGGCTGGCTTGCCGGCGCGCCGCCGTGCAAAGCTTGGGTTGCATCGCGCCTTTGCACCACCGTGCTGCATGGTGCGTCGCAGCGCGCCCAGCTCACCTCATCCGTTTGCGCAAATCTGGTCAGTACATACCCTGGCAGGCTATACTTAGCAGGTTTACCCGCAACCTACCGCGCCTCGCACACTTCACCCCTCGCAAGGAATCACTCTTTCCCGATTGACCTTTAAGTAGCCCGACTTCGAGCAGCCGACCTTCGCGCCGCAACCTGTCTTTCGCCACTTCTTGATCGGTCCTCCTGAATTGCCCGCAGCCTGCAGCCTACCGCGCCCATCCAGGGAGCCAAGGCGCCTGCACAGGGTCCAGGAAGTCCCCAGGACATGCCGAAGAAGTACCCAAGCGGTACCAGGACCCCAGCGCCAACGTCACTGACTCCATGGGCTACCGCGAGGCTGGAGCAGAGCTGGGCGCGCGCACAACAACGGAGTTACCCGTGCTGCCCGATCTGCTTTCCTCCCCCCCAGCGATCCTCGCCCTGGCAGACGGCACGGTCTTCAAGGGTTCCGCGCTCGGCGCTGCCGGCCGGACCGTCGGTGAAGTGGTGTTCAACACCTCGCTCACCGGCTACCAAGAAATTCTCACGGACCCCAGCTACTGCCGCCAGATCGTCACCCTGACGTATCCGCACATCGGCAACTACGGGATCAATGATGAGGACGTCGAGGCCACGAAGATCCATGCCGCAGGCCTGATCATCAAGGAAGCCCCGGTCCTTGATTCCAACTTCCGCAAGACGCGATCGCTGCGCCAGTACCTGCAGGACGAAGGCACGGTCGCCATCGCAGACATCGACACCCGCCGCCTCACCCGCGTGCTGCGTGAAAAGGGCGCCCAGAACGGTTGCATCCTGGCCCTGCAGGCAGGCGAGCAGATCACCGATGCGCTGATCGCCGAAGCCATCGCGCTGGCCCAGGGCGCGCCCAGCATGGCCGGCCTGGACCTGGCCAAGGTCGTCAGCCGCACCGAGCGCGAGACCTGGACCCAGACCGAGTGGACCCTGGGCAAGGGCTACGGCGACCAGACCGCGCCCCGTTTCCACGTGGTGGCCTACGACTTCGGCGTGAAGAGCAACATCCTGCGCATGCTGGCCTCGCGCGGCTGCCGCATCACCATCGTGCCGGCCCAGACGCCGGCCTCCGAGGTCTTCGACCTGGAACCCGATGGTGTCTTCCTCTCCAACGGCCCCGGCGATCCGGAACCCTGCGACTACGCCATCAAGGCCACGGCCCAGCTGATCGAAGCCGGCATTCCCACCTTCGGCATCTGCCTGGGGCACCAGATCATGGCCCTGGCCTCCGGCGCCAAGACCTTCAAGATGAAGTTCGGCCACCACGGCGCGAACCATCCGGTCAAGGACCTGGACAACGGCCGCGTCAGCATCACCAGCCAGAACCACGGCTTCGCAGTGGATCCCGAATCGCTGCCGGCCAACCTGCGCGCCACCCATGTGAGCCTGTTCGACGGCACGCTGCAAGGCCTGGCCCGCACCGACAAGCCGGCGTTCTGCTTCCAGGGTCACCCGGAAGCCAGCCCCGGCCCGCATGACATTTCCTATCTGTTCGACCGCTTCATCGGTCTGATGTCCAAGGCCTGATGGAGACCCGCAATGCCAAAACGTTCTGACATTCAAAGCATCCTGATCATCGGCGCGGGCCCGATCATCATCGGCCAGGCCTGCGAGTTCGACTACTCCGGCGCCCAGGCCTGCAAGGCCCTCCGCGAAGAAGGCTACAAGGTCATTCTGGTCAACAGCAATCCTGCGACCATCATGACCGACCCCGACACGGCCGATGTCACCTACATCGAGCCCATCACCTGGCAGGTGGTCGAGAAGATCATCGCCAAGGAGCGCCCGGACGCCATCCTGCCCACCATGGGCGGCCAGACCGCACTGAACTGCGCGCTCGACCTGCACAAGCATGGCGTGCTGGAGAAGTACAAGGTCGAGATGATCGGCGCGAACGAGAAGGCCATCGAGAAGGCGGAAGACCGCCTGAAGTTCAAGGACGCGATGACCAAGATCGGCCTGGACTCAGCCAAGTCCGGCATCGCGCATTCGATGGAAGAAGCCTGGGCGGTGCAAAAGCGCATCCAGGCCGACATCGGCGGCAGCGGCTTCCCCATGGTCATCCGCCCCAGCTTCACGCTGGGCGGCACCGGCGGCGGCATCGCCTACAACCCGGAAGAATTCGAAGAGATCTGCAAGCGCGGTCTGGACCTGTCCCCGACCAATGAGCTGCTGATCGAAGAGTCGCTGATCGGCTGGAAGGAATACGAGATGGAAGTGGTCCGCGACAAGGCGGACAACTGCATCATCGTCTGCTCGATCGAGAACCTGGACCCGATGGGCATCCACACCGGGGACTCCATCACCGTGGCCCCCGCGCAGACGCTGACCGACAAGGAATACCAGCTGCTGCGCAATGCCTCCATCGCCATCCTGCGCGAGATCGGCGTGGACACCGGCGGCTCGAACGTGCAGTTCTCGATCAATCCGGAAAACGGCCGGATGATCGTGATCGAGATGAACCCGCGTGTGTCCCGGTCGTCGGCCCTGGCGTCCAAGGCCACCGGCTTCCCGATCGCCAAGATCGCCGCCAAGCTGGCAGTGGGCTATACGCTGGACGAGCTGCGTAACGACATCACCGGCGGCATCACCCCGGCCTCGTTCGAGCCCAGCATCGACTACGTGGTCACCAAGATCCCGCGTTTTGCCTTCGAGAAGTTCCCGATGGCCGACTCGCGCCTGACGACGCAGATGAAGTCGGTCGGTGAAGTGATGGCCATGGGCCGCAGCTTCCAGGAGTCGTTCCAGAAGGCCCTGCGAGGCCTGGAAACCGGCATCGACGGCCTGACCGAGCGCAGCAGCGACCGCGAGGAAATCATCCAGGAAATCGGCGAGCCCGGCCCGGAGCGCATCCTCTTCCTGGGCGACGCCTTCCGCGTCGGCATGACGCTGGATGAGGTCTACGAAGAGACGGCCGTGGACCCCTGGTTCCTGGCCCAGATCGAGCAGCTGATCAAGATCGAGCAGAGCCTCAAGGGCCGCACGCTGGCGTCGCTCAGCGCCGACGAGCTGCGTCTGCTCAAGAAGAAGGGCTTCTCGGACAAGCGCCTGGCCAAGCTGCTGGGCACGAACCAGCATGAGGTCCGCCAGACCCGCCACGCGCTGAATGTGCGTCCGGTCTACAAGCGGGTGGACACCTGCGCCGCCGAATTCGCGACGCAGACGGCCTACATGTACTCCACCTATGACGAGGAGTGCGAAGCCAACCCGACCGACAAGAAGAAGATCATGGTGCTGGGCGGTGGTCCGAACCGGATCGGTCAGGGCATCGAGTTCGACTACTGCTGCGTCCATGCCGCCCTCGCCATGCGCGAAGACGGCTACGAGACCATCATGGTCAACTGCAACCCCGAGACCGTCTCGACCGACTACGACACCTCCGACCGCCTCTACTTCGAGCCGGTGACGCTGGAAGACGTGCTGGAAATCGTGGCCAAGGAAAAGCCGGTCGGCGTGATCGTGCAGTACGGCGGCCAGACCCCGCTGAAGCTGGCGCTGGACCTGGAAGCCAATGGCGTGCCCATCATCGGCACCACGCCCGATTCCATCGACATGGCCGAGGACCGCGAGCGCTTCCAGCAACTGCTGCACAAGCTGGGCCTGAAGCAGCCGCCCAACCGCACCGCCCGCAATGAAGAGCAGGCCGTGGCGCTGGCCAACGAGATCGGCTACCCGCTGGTGGTGCGCCCCAGCTACGTGCTGGGCGGCCGCGCGATGGAAATCGTGCACGGCGACAAGGACCTGGAGCGCTACATGCGCGAAGCGGTGCGGGTCTCCGAGAAGTCTCCGGTGCTGCTGGACCGCTTCCTGGAAGACGCCGTGGAAGTGGACGTCGATTGCATCTGCGACGGCGAGGACGTCATGATGGGCGGCATCATGGAACACGTCGAGGCAGCCGGTATCCACTCCGGCGACTCGGCCTGCTCGCTGCCGCCCTACACGCTGTCCAAGGAACTGCAGGAAGAGCTGCGCCGCCAGACGGCCGCCATGGCCCGAGCGCTGAAGGTGATCGGCCTGATGAACGTGCAGTTCGCCATCCAGGGCGATGTGACCAAGGGCCTGGCCGACAACACGGTGTACGTGCTGGAAGTGAACCCGCGTGCGTCCCGCACCGTGCCGTTCGTCTCCAAGGCCACCAGCCAGCCGCTGGCCAAGATCGCCGCGCGCTGCATGGCCGGCACCAAGCTCAAGGACCAGAAGGCCGCAGGCGGCAAGCCGCCGGTGGAAATCCAGCCGCCGTACTACTCGGTCAAGGAAGCCGTGTTCCCGTTCAACAAGTTCCCTGGCGTGGACCCGATCCTCAGCCCGGAAATGCGTTCGACCGGTGAAGTCATGGGGGCCGGCCGCACCTTCGGCGAAGCCATGCTCAAGAGCCAGCTGGGCGCAGGTTCGCGCCTGCCGCGCCAGGGCAACGTGCTGATCACCGTCAAGAACGGCGACAAGGACCGTGCCGTGGTGCTGGCCCGCGACCTCGTGGCCCTGGGCTTTGGCGTGGTGGCCACCAAGGGTACGGCTGCGGCGATTGCCGACGCCGGCATTCCGGTGAAGGTGGTCAACAAGGTCAAGGACGGCCGTCCGCACATCGTGGACATGATCAAGGGCGGCGACATCCAGCTGGTGTTCACCACCGTGGATGAGACCCGCGCCGCGATCGCCGACAGCCGCCACATCCGCCAGGCTGCCCTGGCCAACCGCGTGACCTACTACACCACCATGGCCGGCTGCGAAGCCGCCGCGGAGGGCATGAAGCATCGCGACGGTCTACTGGTGCAATCGCTGCAGGAACTGCACGCCGAACTGCATTAAACTGGTGATATCCATTCCGCCGCCGCTGCTCAGCGTCCCTGAGCGGCAGCGGCGGTTTGTTTTGTAATTTCTAGGTTCTACACATGGCCACGATCCCCCTGACCAAGCGCGGCGCTGAAAAGCTGAAGGAAGAACTGCATCGACTCAAGACGGTCGAGCGTCATGCCGTGATCAACGCCATCTCCGAGGCGCGCGCGCAAGGCGACCTGTCCGAGAACGCGGAATATGAAGCGGCCAAGGACAAGCAAGGCTTCATCGAAGGCCGCATCCTCGAGATCGAAGGCAAGCTGGCGGCCGCGCAGGTGATCGACCCGTCCGAGCTGGACGCGGGCGGCCGCGTGGTCTTTGGCACCACCGTGGATCTGGAAGAAGAGGAAAGCGGCGCCGCCGTCACCTACCAGATCGTGGGCGACGACGAAGCCGACCTGAAGCAGGGCCTGATCTCGATCAGCTCGCCCATTGCACGCGCCCTGATCGGCAAGGAAGCCGGTGATGTGGCCGAGGTGCAAGCCCCGGGCGGCATCAAGCGCTACGAGATCGTCGACGTCCGGTACCTGTGATGCTGGCGCGGGCGAGGGCGCTGCTGGCGGCGCTGTGGGCCGGTGAGCTGCTCACCGTGGCCTGGCTCGCCGCGCCCAATGCCTTTGCCACGCTGGAGCGGACGCAGGCCGGCCTGTATGTGGGCCGCCTCTTCGAGATGGACGCCCGCATCGCGCTGGCGGCCGGCGTGCTGCTGGTGATGATGGAGCGGCGCCTGCATCGCGACGGGCAGAGCGCCGGCTCGGCCATGGGCTGGGCCCTGGTGCTGCCGCTGGTGGCGCTGTTTCTCACCGTGCTGGGCTATTACGGCCTGCAGCCGCTGATGGAGTCGGCCAAGCAAGGGCAGGGGTCCTGGACCTTCCTGCAACTGCATGCGGTGTCCATGGCGCTGTTTGGCCTGAGGATGGTGGCGGTGGTGGTGCTGGCCTGGCGGGTGATGCCGCGCAGCAAGCCCTGAAAAAAAAGGACGGTCAGTGACCGTCCTTTTTTCTTGGTGGGCCCGATCGCTCAGGAAACGCTGGTCTTCTTGACGCTGGTCTGGCGCGGCTTCTTGGCGCGCTTGATTTCGCCGCCCTGGGTCACGCGCTGGTTGCCCAGCACTTGCACCTTCTTGATCTGCGGGCGGTTGTTGCCGCTCTTGGAGAACTTGACGATCTTGACCGTCTTCGGGGCGGGACGGGCGTCCTCACGCACCGCCTTTTCCTTCTCCGGCATCGGGCGCCACAGCACCAGCAGCTTGCCGATGTGCTGGATGGGGGCCGCGTCGAGTTCTTCGGCCAGAGTGGCCAGGATGGATTCGCGACCGTCCCGGTCGTCGGACATCACACGCACCTTGATCAGGCCGTGGGCCTTCAGGGCGGCGTCCACTTCCTTGGTCACGGCCGGGGTCAGGCCGTCGGCGCCGATCATCACCACCGGATCCAGATGGTGGGCGTCGGCGCGTTTTTCCTTGCGCTGGGCAGGAGTCAGTTGAATAGCAGGCATGATGCGCATTATCCGTGAGTGGCGGCTTTTCCGTGCGGTGACAAGCCGCGGCAAGGACAGAGCGGGTCACTCAGGTCGTCGTGTCGTGACAACAGGGCAGGGCGCCGGCTCTGGCGCACCCGTCCCAAGCCTTGCCCAAGCTCGCCATTGGCGCCAGGGACATTCAGGCAAAATCGCTGTCCGTTGCTCCGGCGCCGACCTGCGCGCCTGCAATTCCCGCATTGACTCCCCCCTCATGAAAATCGACACCAAAAGCAAGAAGGTCAACAAGGCGTGGCTGAATCAGCACGTGAATGACCCCTACGTCCGGCTCGCCCAGAAAGAGGGGTTTCGGTCCCGCGCCGCCTACAAGCTCAAGGAAATCGATGAGGAATTCCAGCTGATCCGTCCCGGTCAGGTGGTGGTGGACCTGGGGGCTTCGCCCGGCGCCTGGAGCCAATACCTGCGCCGCCGCTTCGCCCCGAAAGAGGCGGGCGTGGGCGGGGCGGCCGCGGGGCAGCTCAATGGCCGCATCATCGCCCTGGACCTGCTGGAGTTCGAGCCCATCGAGGGCGTCGAATTCATCCAGGGGGATTTCCGGGAAGACGAGGTGCTGGCCCAGCTGGAAGCCTCACTGGGCGGCGCGCCGGTGGACCTGGTGGTGTCGGACATGGCGCCCAACCTCTCCGGCATTGCCGCCACGGACGCGGCCCGCATTGCCCACCTGATCGAGCTGGCGCTGGATTTCTCCGCCCGCCACCTCAAGCCTGAAGGCGCCCTGGTGGCCAAGGTGTTTCACGGTGCGGGGTACGATGAGCTGGTCAAGGCCTTCAAGGACCAGTTTCGCAAGGTCAAAACCGCCAAACCCAAGGCCTCGAGAGATAAATCGTCAGAAAACTTTCTGGTGGGCATTGGCCTGAAACGCTAGGCTTCGCCCGGCAGTGCGGCACATTCAGGGACAAAGCCCACAAAAAACTGGCGAAATCGGCCCCAAACCCTGATGAGATCGACGCAAAGGCCTCGAATCAGTGCCACCGGGGGCCGGTGAACATGGCAATATCTATCAGCGGACATGGAATTGCCAATCAGGGGTGGGGACTTGACTGTCCTAGAATCAACCCCATGTACCGTCCAAGTCCTGCGCCTCGGAAGTTCGTCGTGGCTGCAGGGGACGGAAAGATGAAGGAGTCGCGGTGAACAATCAGTGGTTCTCGAAAGTGGCTGTATGGATGGTGATCGCCCTTGTGCTGTTCACCGTCTTCAAGCAGTTTGATCGCAGCGCAACGCAGGGGAATCAGGTCGCTTACTCCGACTTCCTCGACGATGTGCGTGCCAAGCGCATCAAGCAGGTCACCCTGCAGGAAGGGTCCAGCGGCACGGAAATCGTGGCGGTCAACTCGGAAGGCGCCAAGGTGCGCACCACGGCCACCTACCTGGACCGTGGTCTGATCGGTGACCTGATCAACAACGGCGTCAAGTTCGACGTCAAGCCGCGCGAAGAGCCGTCGGTCCTGATGGGCATCCTGCTCAGCTGGGGCCCGATGCTGCTGCTCATCGCCGTCTGGGTGTACTTCATGCGCCAGATGCAGGGCGGCGGCAAGGGCGGCGCCTTCAGCTTCGGCAAGTCCAAGGCGCGCATGCTGGACGAAGCCAACAACTCAACCACCTTTGCGGACGTCGCCGGTTGCGACGAAGCCAAGGAAGAGGTCAAGGAGCTGGTGGACTTCCTGAAGGACCCGCAGAAGTTCCAGAAGCTGGGCGGTCGCATTCCCCGCGGCGTGCTGCTGGTCGGCCCTCCCGGGACCGGCAAGACGCTGCTGGCCAAGGCCATCGCTGGCGAAGCCAAGGTGCCGTTCTTCACGATTTCCGGTTCTGACTTCGTGGAAATGTTCGTCGGCGTGGGCGCAGCCCGGGTCCGCGATATGTTCGAGCAGGCCAAGAAGAGCGCCCCCTGCATCATCTTCGTGGACGAAATCGACGCGGTCGGTCGTCACCGCGGCGCAGGCCTGGGCGGCGGCAACGACGAGCGCGAGCAGACCCTCAACCAGATGCTGGTGGAGATGGACGGCTTCGACACCAACCTCGGTGTGATCGTCATGGCCGCCACCAACCGTCCGGACATCCTGGACCCGGCCCTGCTGCGTCCCGGCCGTTTCGACCGCCAGGTCTACGTCACGCTGCCGGATGTGCGCGGCCGTGAGCAGATCCTGAATGTGCACATGCGCAAGGTGCCGGTGGGGCAGGACGTCCGTGCCGACATCCTGGCCCGTGGCACGCCCGGTTTCTCTGGTGCCGATCTGGCCAACCTGGTCAACGAAGCCGCCCTGTTTGCCGCCCGCCGCAATGGCCGCGTGGTGGACATGCAGGACTTCGAAAAGGCCAAGGACAAGATCATGATGGGCCCCGAGCGCAAGTCCATGGTCATGCCCGAGGAAGAGCGCAAGAACACCGCCTATCACGAAGCCGGCCATGCGCTGGTGGCGCGTCTGCTGCCCAAGACCGACCCGGTCCACAAGGTCACCGTCATCCCGCGTGGTCGTGCCCTGGGCGTGACGATGCAGCTGCCGGAAGGCGACCGCTACAGCATGGACAAGGAGCGCATGCTCTCGACCATCTCGGTGCTGTTCGGCGGCCGTATCGCGGAAGAGGTGTTCATGAACCAGATGACCACCGGCGCCAGCAACGACTTCGAGCGCGCCACCGCCATCGCCCGTGACATGGTCACCCGCTACGGCATGACCGACGAGCTGGGCCCGATGGTCTATGCCGACAATGAAGGTGAAGTCTTCCTGGGCCGCTCGGTCACGAAGACGACCAACATGTCGGAAGAGACCATGCGCAAGGTCGACAACGAGATCCGCAAGATCATCGACGACCAGTACAGCACGGCTCGCCGCCTGATCGAGGAGAACAAGGACAAGATGCACGCCATGGCGACGGCGCTGCTCGAATGGGAAACCATCGACGCCGAGCAGATCGACGACATCATGGAAGGCCGTCCTCCCCGTCCTCCGAAGGACTGGACCCCGCCCACCAACAAGCCCGACAACGGCGGCACGCCCGCGGTGACCACGGGCGGTGCGCACGCAGCGGCTTGACCCTGACCCGAGATCACGCATCCCGGATGCGTTAATCTCTCAAGGCCGGTTCTGATGAACCGGCCTTTTTCTTTTGGCGACTGTGGGGTGGAAGGCCGCCCGGCACCGTCGGCCTGTCTCGAATGGTCCCGTCCTATGAGTGCTCGTCAGATCTGGAAAACCACCCGCTTCGACCTGGATCTGTCGGAGCGTCCGCTGGTCATGGGCATCGTCAACGTCACGCCCGATTCGTTCTCGGACGGCGGGCTGCATGACGACCCCGCCCGGGCCATCGATTTCTGCGAGCGGCTGCTGGGAGAAGACGTCGACATCCTGGACCTGGGTGCCGAGTCCACCCGTCCCGGCGCGCCCAAGGTCAGCGCCGACGAGGAATGGCATCGGCTGGAGCCGGTGCTGCGGGCCGCGCTGAGCCTGGGGGTTCCGGTCTCGGTGGACACCAGCAAGACCGAGGTCATGCGGCGGGCGCTGGATCTGGGCGTGGACATCATCAATGACGTGATGGCCCTGCGGGACGAGGGCGCGGAGGCGCTGCTGGCCGGTCATGGCTCCGCCGGCATCTGCCTGATGCACATGCGCGGCGACCCCACCACCATGCAGCAGCAGGCGCTCTACACCGACGTCGTGGCCGAAGTGCGCGATTTCCTCCAGCAGCGGCTGGACAGCCTCGCCGCGCACGGCGTGGCCTTCGATCGCATCACGCTCGATCCCGGCTATGGGTTTGCGAAGACGGCAGAGCAGAACATCGCGCTGCAGCAGCGCCAGGCGGAACTGCTGTCGCTGGGGCGTCCGCTGCTGGTGGGATGGTCCCGCAAGAGCACGCTGGGCGCGATTACCGGCCGCGCGGTGGACGAGCGCCTGAGCGCCAGCGTGGCGGCGGCACTGGCCACGGTGGCACAGGGCGCACGGGTGGTGCGCGTGCACGATGTCGCTGCGACGGTGGACGCGCTGAAGGTCTGGCAGGCCTTCGTCAGACCAACGGCCTGAAAACCGCCGTCCGCATCGGCGACAATGACGGTTCACGATCGAACAGTCAGAGGTTGCTCCCTATGAGCCGGAAGTATTTCGGTACCGATGGAATCCGCGGTACGGTGGGCCAGACCCCCATCACCCCCGATTTCATGCTGCAGCTGGGCCATGCGGTCGGGCGTGTGCTCAAGCGGAGCTATGCCAAGCCCAGCGTGCTGATCGGCAAGGACACCCGCATCTCCGGCTACATGCTCGAGTCGGCCCTGGAGGCCGGTTTTGCATCGGCCGGCGTGAACGTGCTGCTGACCGGGCCGCTGCCCACGCCGGGCGTGGCCTATCTCACCCGCGCGCTGCGCCAGCATCTGGGCGTGGTGATTTCCGCGTCCCACAATCCTTTTGCGGACAACGGCATCAAGTTCTTCTCCGCCAAGGGCGAGAAGCTGCCGGACGCCTGGGAGCTGGATGTGGAGGCGGTGCTGGAAGAGTCCCCCGTCTGGGTCGATTCCGCCAGCCTGGGCCGGGCGCGTCGCCTGGATGACGCCCAGGGCCGGTACATCGAATTCTGCAAGGCCAGTTTCAGCACTGACCTGAGCCTGCGCGGCATGAAGCTGGTGGTGGACGCGGCCAATGGCGCGGCCTATCAGGTGGCGCCGTCGGTCTTCCATGAGCTGGGCGCCGAAGTCATCTCCATCGGCACCAAGCCGGACGGCTTCAACATCAACGACAAGGTCGGCGCCACCGCACCGCAAGCCCTGGTGGCGGCGGTGAAGGAGCACGGCGCCGATTACGGCGTCGCGCTGGACGGTGATGCCGACCGACTGCAGATGGTGGACGCCCAGGGGCGGCTGTTCAACGGGGACGAGCTGCTGTTTGTCATGGTGGCCGACCGCCTCGCCCGCGGCGAGCGCGTGCCCGGTGCGGTCGGAACGCTGATGACCAACATGGCGGTGGAACTGGCGCTGCGCCAGCGTGATGTGGAATTCGTCCGCGCCAAGGTCGGCGACCGTTATGTGCTGGAAGAGCTGGCGAATCGCGGCTGGCAACTGGGCGGGGAGGGCTCCGGCCACCTGCTGGCCCTGGACAAGCACACCACCGGCGACGGCATCGTCAGCAGCCTGCTGGTGCTGGAAGCCATTGCCCGCAGCGGTCGCCCGCTGGCCGACCTGCTGGAAGGCGTGACGCTGTTCCCGCAGACGCTGATCAACGTCCGCCTGCAGGCCGACCAGCAGGACTGGAAGGCGAATCCGGCGCTGGCCCGGACCGAAGCGGAAGTCACCGCCGAGCTGGGCGACCGGGGACGGGTGCTGATCCGCAAGTCCGGCACCGAGCCGCTGCTGCGCGTGATGGTGGAAGCCAGCGACGCCGATCTGGCCCGCCGCTGCGCGGAGCGCTTGGTCGAAGCCGTCAAGGGCTGAGCGAAAAAGCCGCAAGGCCTGGGTCCCGCACATCCGCCGGGACCTTGAACAGCTCCATCAAAAAAAAGCGCCGGGCATGACCCGGCGCAATCGCATTGATGTTCTGGTGTTCGAGTTGTTGTTGGTGCCGGTCCTGGCGCGGGCAGCATTTGCGTGCTGCCCGTCCGAGCGGTGAAGCCTTTCTGCCTCATCCACGCGTGATTTCCGCGCTATCTCCCTTCGTCCGTCTGAACGATTCCCGCTGACCGATAGCTTAAAAAGCCAAGATGACAGCCGGGTGAATCGAATATGACAGCCAGCGATGAGGGTGCAGCGCCGCCAGACAAAGGCGGCCGTGCAACCTCCCGGCTGTGTGCCCCGCGCGGCGCCTGGCTCTTTCGGGCGGGTCCGCCGCCGGCCATCCGCGCCGCCGGCCCGTTGCCGCGGGCTGCCGGTTTGTGAGAAAGTGCGCGAAGGCCGCACGCCACCCGCCCGTCTGGGCGTATTTCGCCACACTGTGCGGCTTCCCTCGGAACTGTCATAGTCGTCACTGTTGTGTCACATTCGGTTCATACCATCCGTTCCGTTCGCCAACAAACCTAGCGATAGGACTGAATGACCATGAATCAACTCCGTGCTGGCCTGCTGTTCGCCGCTTGCGCTACCGTGTTCTCGGTGGCCCAGGCCCAGGAAGTGACCGGTGCAGGTGCCTCCTTCCCGGCGCCCGTGTACACCAAGTGGGCTGACGCCTACAACAAGGCCACTGGCGTTCGCATCAACTACCAATCGGTGGGTTCCGGTGCCGGCATCAAGCAGATCCAGGCCAAGACGGTGGACTTCGGCGCGTCCGACGCTCCGCTGAAGGACGACCAACTGGCCAAGGACGGCCTGATCCAGTTCCCGACCGTCATCGGCGGCGTGGTGCCGGTGGTGAACATCCCCGGCGTGAAGCCCGGCCAGATCAAGCTGAACGGCCAGGTGCTGGGCGACATCTACCTGGGCAAGATCACCAAGTGGAATGACGCGGCCATCACCGCGCTGAACGCTGGCGTGTCCCTGCCGGACGCTCCCATCGCCGTGGTTCGCCGCGCCGACGGTTCGGGCACCAGCTTCCTGTTCACCAACTACCTGTCGAAGGTGAACGCCGAGTGGAAGTCCAAGGTGGGCGAGGGCACGTCGGTGAACTGGCCGGCCGGTGTGGGCGGCAAGGGCAACGAAGGGGTCGCCTCTTACGTGAGCCGTCTGCAGAACTCGATCGGCTACGTCGAATACGCCTACGTCAAGCAAAACAAGATGACCTACGTTCTGCTCAAGAACGCTGACGGTCAGATCGTCAGCCCGAGCGACGACGCCTTTAAGGCCGCTGCGGCCGGCGCCAAGTGGAACGAATCGTTCTACCAAGTGCTGACCGAACAGCCGGGCAAGGAAAGCTGGCCCATCACCGGCGCCACCTTCATCCTGATGCACAAGCAGCAGGACAAGGCCGACACCGCCAAGGCCGCGCTGAAGTTCTTCGACTGGGCCTACACCCAAGGCGACAAGATGGCTGATGACCTGGACTACGTGGCCCTGCCGGCCAGCGTGAAGGACCTGATCCGCAAGCAGTGGGCGGACAACCTGAAGGACGGTTCCGGCAAGGCGATCAGCCTGAAGTAATCCGGCACCCCTGAGTGCAGCCCGGTGTCCTCCAACGGTCACCGGGCTTTTGCACAAGGGGCGACCGGAGCGCAGCGCGCCGCACCGGCAGCGCTGCGCGACAAGAGAAGCATCCAGAAGCATCCAGAAGCAACCAGCGGAGGCCCCGTGGCCGCAATACTTCCAGCCAACTCCATCGACCGTCAGCGTGGCGATGAGCGCGTCAAGCCCCAGGGCCGACCGCCCGCGCGGCGTCGCGTCGCCCCCTGGGCGGACACTGTTTTCTCCTTCCTGGCCCACGCGGCGGCCTGGCTGACGCTGGCCATGCTGGCCGGCATCATCCTGTCGCTGCTGATGGGCGCCGCGCCGGCCATCAAGCAGTACGGGCTGGGCTTCCTGGTGAGCAGTGACTGGGATCCGGTGCAGGAGAAGTTCGGCGGCCTGGCCATGATCTACGGCACGCTGGTGACCTCCTTCCTGGCGCTGGTGATCGCGGTGCCGGTGAGCTTCGGCATTGCGCTGTTCCTCACCGAGCTGGCCCCGAGCTGGCTGCGCCGCCCGCTGGGCATTGCCATCGAGCTGCTGGCCGCCGTGCCGTCCATCGTCTACGGCATGTGGGGCCTGTTCGTCTTCGGCCCGCTGCTGGCCAAGTATGTCCAGGCGCCCCTGCAGGGCCTGCTGACGGGCGTGCCGGTGCTGGGCGCGCTGGTGTCCGGCCCCCCGGTGGGCCTGGGCATCCTGTCGGCCGGCATCATCCTGGCCATCATGATCATTCCCTTCATCGCCTCGGTCATGCGCGACGTCTTCGAAGTGACGCCGGCGATGCTGAAGGAATCCGCCTACGGGCTGGGTTCGACCACCTGGGAAGTGGTCTGGCGCGTGGTGCTGCCCTACACCAAGACCGGTGTCATCGGCGGCATCATGCTGGGCCTGGGCCGCGCCCTGGGCGAAACCATGGCCGTCACCTTCGTGATCGGCAATGCCAGCCAGCTGACCTCGCTGTCGCTGTTTGAAGCGGCCAACACCATCACCTCGGTGCTGGCCAATGAATTCGGGGAATCGGGTCCGGGCAGCCTGCATCAGGCGTCGCTGCTGTACCTGGCCCTGGTGCTGTTCTTCATCACTTTCGTGGTGCTGGCCTTCTCCAAGGTGCTGCTGAACAGGCTCAAGAAGAACGAAGGGACCCGCACATGAGCGCGACCTCCACCGGCCGTCTGGCCATGTACAACAAGCGCCGCCGCATCAACATCGTGGCGCTGACGCTGTCGATGGGCGCCATGTCGCTCGGTCTGATCTGGCTGGTCTGGATCCTGTTCGAGACCATCACGCAGGGCGTGGGCGGTCTGAGCTGGGCCACCTTCACCCAGATGACCCCGCCGCCCAATTCGGACGAGGGCGGTCTGGCCAATGCCATCTTCGGCTCGCTGATGATGGTCTGCCTGGCCACGGTGATCGGCACGCCCATCGGTGTGTTGTCGGGGGTCTATCTGGCGGAGTACGGCCAGAAGACCTGGCTGGGCAACAGCGTGCGTTTCATCAACGACATCCTGCTGTCGGCGCCCTCCATCGTGATCGGCCTGTTCGTCTACAGCCTGATCGTGATGCGCTTTCGCGGCTTCTCCGGCTGGGCCGGTGTGGTGGCACTGGCGCTGATCGTCATCCCGGTGGTCATCCGCACCACCGAGAACATGCTGAACCTGGTGCCCAGCGCCCTGCGTGAAGCCGCCTATGCCCTGGGCACGCCCAAGTGGAAGGTCATCATGACGGTGACGCTCAAGGCGGCCCGTGCCGGTGTGCTGACCGGTGTGCTGCTGGCCCTGGCCCGCGTTTCCGGCGAAACCGCACCGCTGCTGCTGACCGCCTTCAACAACCGCTTCTGGTCGACCGACCTCACCGGCCCGATGGCCAACCTGCCCAAGGTGATCTTCGACTTCGCCATGAGCCCCTACGAGAACTGGCGACAGCTCGCCTGGGCGGCGGTCTTCATCATCACCGTCGGCGTGCTGTTGCTCAACATCGCCGCGCGGGTGCTGTTCAAGAACAAACATTGAGGCGGGTGTCCGCACCGCTGACGCGAGACCCCCAACTGTCCCAACGAATTCAAAAGGCCCTGATCATGGACGCCAAAGTCGATATGCCGGTGACCGAGCGCGCAAAGCTCTCGGTGAAGAACCTGAACTTCTATTACGGCAGCTTCCACGCGCTGAAGAACATCAATCTGGACATTCCGGAGAACAAGGTGACCGCCTTCATCGGTCCCTCGGGCTGCGGCAAGTCCACGCTGCTGCGCACGCTCAACCGGATGTTCGAGCTGTATCCGGAGCAGCGGGCGGAAGGCCAGATCCTGCTGGACGGGGAGGACATCCTCTCCAGCAAGGAAGACGTGTCGCTGATCCGTGCCAAGGTGGGCATGGTGTTCCAGAAGCCGACGCCGTTCCCGATGTCCATCTACGACAACATCGCCTTCGGCGTGCGTCTCTTCGAAACCCTCTCCCGCGTGGAGATGGACGAGCGGGTGGAATGGGCGCTGAAGAAGGCCGCCCTGTGGAACGAGGTCAAGGACAAGCTGAACCAGAGTGGTTCCGGCCTGTCCGGCGGTCAGCAGCAGCGTCTGTGCATTGCCCGCGGCATTGCCATCAAGCCTGAAGTGCTGCTGCTGGACGAACCCTGCTCGGCGCTGGACCCGATCTCCACCGGCAAGATCGAAGAGCTGATCCACGAGCTCAAGCACGACTACACCGTGGCCATCGTGACCCACAACATGCAGCAGGCGGCCCGCTGCTCGGACTACACCGCCTACATGTACCTGGGCGACCTGATCGAGTTTGGCCCGACCGCCGAGCTCTTCATGAAGCCCAAGCGCAAGGACACCGAGGACTACATCACCGGCCGTTTCGGCTGAGACCCCGGCCGGAGCTCTTTGAGCGCACACTGCCGCGACGCTCCACACGATAGGAGAATTCCATGACAGACAAGCATCTCTCCACCCAATTCGACGCCGAACTCAGCGGCATCTCCACCCGCGTGCTCGAAATGGGAGGCTTGGTGGAATCCCAGGTGGCCCAGGCCATCGAAGCCCTGGGCACCTTCAGCGGCGAGATCGCCAGCCATGTGCTCAAACAGGAAGAGCTGGTCAACACGATGGAAGTGGAGATCGACCGCGACCTCTCCACCATCATTGCCCGTCGCCAGCCCACGGCCCGGGACCTGCGCCTGTTGATCGCCGTCTCCAAGACCATCGCCAACCTGGAGCGCGTCGGGGACGAAGCCGCCCGCATCGCCCGCACGGTGCAGCGCCTGATCAACACTGGCGTGTCCAGCCGTCTGCGCCTGCCGATGGCCGACCTGTCCTACGAGGCCGAACTGGCCACCGCCTCGCTGCGCAAGGCCCTGGACGCCTTCGCCCGCCTGGACGTGGACCGTGCGCTGGAAGTGCTCAAGCAGGACGACCAGATCGATAAGGAATTCGACGGCCTGATGCGCAAGCTCATCACCTACATGATGGAAGACCCGCGCACCATTTCCTCGAGCATCGACCTGGTGTTCGTGGCCAAGGCCATCGAGCGGGTGGGCGACCATGCCAAGAACCTGGCCGAGGTCATCATCTATGTGGTCAAGGGGACCGACGTGCGTCACAACACGCCGGATGCCGTTGAAAACATGGTGCGTTGAGCGCAGTGAAGAAGAAGGGGACCTGCGAATGAGCCGTATCCTGGTCGTGGAAGACGAATCGGCAATTGCCGAGCTGATCTCCATCAATCTGCGTCATGCCGGTTTCGAGGTCACGCTCGCGGCCAATGCCGAACAGGCGCAACTGGAAGTGGACCGGGTCTTGCCGGACCTCGTGGTGCTGGACTGGATGCTGCCCGGCCAGTCCGGCATCGGCCTGGCGCGCGCCTGGCGCGGTGCCACCCGCACCCGCGAGCTGCCCATCATCATGCTGACCGCTCGTGCGGAAGAGGCGGACAAGGTGTCCGGCCTGGATGCCGGCGCGGACGACTACCTGACCAAGCCGTTCTCCACCAATGAACTGCTGGCCCGCATCCGCGCGGTGCTGCGCCGCAAGGCGCCCGAGGCGCTGGATTCGGCGGTGGACGTGGGCGGCTTGGTGCTGGACCCGGGCACCCGGCGCGTGAGCCGTGACGGTGTCGAGGTCAAGCTCGGCCCGACCGAATTCCGCCTGCTGCATTTCTTCATGACCCATCCGGAGCGGGTGCACAGCCGCTCGCAGCTGCTGGACCGGGTCTGGGGCGACCATGTCTTCATCGAAGAGCGCACCGTGGACGTTCATGTGAAGCGCCTGCGCGAGGCGCTGGAGAAGGTCCAGTGCCAGCGCATGATCGAAACGGTGCGGGGCGCCGGTTACCGCCTGACTCAGCAAAGCAGCGCGCTGTCCGCCTGAGTCGCGTTCAATGAGCTGGTTGTTGTCGCGAGTGCTGATGCTGGTGCTGGGCACCGGCATCGGCGGGTGGATCGGTTGGTGGCTGGGGCATTGGATGCTGGCGCCCCCGCTGGCAGCGGGTCTGGGGGCCGGTGTGGCCGTGTCGCTGATGGGGCTCTGGGACGCCGCCCGGGCGCACCGTCTGGTGAACTGGCTGCGCGGTGATCAGACGGAGGATGCGCCGCGGCTGGGCGGCATCTGGGGCGAGATTGCCTACCGGATGGAGCGGGGCCTGCGGGACCGCGAGCGCCGCTATGAGCGTGAACGTCAGCAGCTGGAGCAGTTCCTGCAGGCGATGGAGGCGTCCCCCAACGGCGTGATCCTGCTGGACGATCAAGACCAGATCCAGTGGTGCAACACGCTGGCGGCGCATCACTTCCAGCTGGATCCGCAGCGGGACAAGCTGCAGCGCATCACCAACCTGGTCCGATATCCTGCGTTCGTGTCCTATCTGCAGTCGCGGCAGTACAACCAGCCGCTGGCGCTGCAGAACTCGCGGGGCAAGGCGCATCTGCAGGTGTTGATGCGGGACTACGGCGTGGGCGGCGAATGCCGGCGGCTGATCCTGTCGCTGGACGTCACCGACCGCGAGCGCAATGAATCCATGCGCCGGGACTTCGTGGCCAATGTGTCGCATGAGATCCGCACGCCGCTGACGGTGCTGTCGGGCTTCATCGAGACGATGGCCAGCCTGAACCTGACGGAGGCTGAGCGCAAGCGGGTGTTGCAGCTGATGCAGCAGCAGACGCAGCGCATGCAGACGCTGGTGGGCGACCTGCTGACGCTGGCGCAACTGGAAGGCAGCCCGCGTCCGGCACCGGACCACTGGATTGCGCTGGACCCGTTGCTGGCGCGCATTGCCGCCGACGCCCGGGCCTTGTCGGCCGGGCGGCATGAGCTGGTGTGTGACCGTCTGACGCAGGTCGAGGTGGCCGGTGTGGAGACCGAGTTGCTCAGCGCCATCGCCAATCTGGTGAGCAATGCGGTGCGCTACACGCCGGAAGGCGGGCGTATCGAGCTGCATTGGCGCTGGATGGGAGAAAAGGGCGGCGAGATCTCGGTGGTGGACAACGGCCCCGGCATTGCGCGGGAACACCTGCCGCGTCTGACCGAGCGCTTCTACCGGGTGGATGGCAGCCGTTCACGAGACACTGGGGGGACGGGGCTTGGGCTGTCCATCGTCAAGCATGTGATCCAGCGGCATGGCGGCGAGCTGCGCATCGACAGCGAGCCCGGCCATGGATCGGCCTTCCGCTTGCTGTTCCCGGCGACGCGCTTGCGGCTGGTGGATGCGCCGGCGATGGGGGAGGAGTCCGCGCCGGCCATGCTGGCGTCGCGGGAGGATGACGAGGCGGCGTGATACAGGACGCGCAATCAAAAACGGCAGCCCGAGGGCTGCCGTTTTTGCTTCCAGCGAGGTCAAAGCGCCGGCCGCTGTAGCACGATGAAGCTGCCCGTGCGGTCCGTCGGGCGTCGCACGATGGCTTCCACACGCCAGCCGGCCGGTGCCACCGGGGCACCATCGCCCTGGGCGATCAGACCCGCGTGGCAACTGGACGACTCCAGCGGCTGGGTGGCGTCCACCTTCCAGCGGCCCTGGAATTCCAGCGCTGCCAGCACGTGCAGCGGCACACCCGGCGCCGCAATGCAGTCCACCTGCGCCGGCAGATGGGCGCCGACACGCTCCACGAGGGGCGAGTTGCTGCGCGCATAGTTCAGCGGGTGCAGGCCCAGCGTCATCGCCAGCAGCCAGCTCAGCGCCACACCGCCCGCGGGCAGGGCCAGGCTCTTCCAGATGGCATGGCGGTGGCGGGCCGTTCGCCAGCGCACCAGCCACACCCAGGCCAGCGTGCCCAGCACCGCCGTCACAAAGGTGAGCCAACCGAATTCAGGCTGGTAGCCCTGCGCCAGCCGTCGCACGTTGGCCAGGAACTTGGCCGGCCAGCCCAGCTGCAAGGCGCTGTAGTAGAGCCACAGGAAAATGGCACCCGCGCTGAAGAAGAACACCGAAAACCAGTCCAGCAGCGCACTGGCGCTGCGCTGGAAGGTCGGCAGCGCAAAGCTGGCCAGGACCGCCAGCGGCGGCAGCGCCAGCAACAGGGCGCGGTCGTCCGCATCCATCAGCAGGCTGCACACCAGCGGGATGGCGCCCGTCAGAATGGGCACCGACACATGGCGGCGCTGCAGATGGCCCCGCCAGCGCCACAGCGACCACAGCGCCAGCGGCCAGGCCGGCCAGCAGAACCAGCCCACGAGCCGCATCCACGCCCACAGGCTGCGCCCGTTGGCATCAATGCGCCACGCCCAGCCATGCATGGGCCAGGCCACGGCGGCGGCCAGCAACACGGCGCCGAGCAGCCAGGGCACCAGCTTGCGGGCCTCGTCGTAAATCGAGCGATGACTCAGCCACAAGGCCCCCACCGACAGCGCCACCGCGACCGCCGGCGCCCCGCTGGTGGCCAGCACCGACAGCGACAGCATCAGCGCCAGACGCGACTTCCAGCGACGGAAGGGCGCGGCCGCCAGGGCATACATCAGCAGCGAGATCCCGACCAGTTGCAGGATCTCCGGCGTGGTCTCATGGCCGAGCCTGAGCAGCCCGATGCTGGCAATCAGCGCCAGCAAACTGCCGTCGGCCATCGCGCGGGCGTAGTCCACCGCATGGGCTTCCCCACCAAAGGCGAAGGCCACCGGCTGTGCCGCTTCGGTGCGGGCCAGATGCAGGCAGGTGTACCAGACCAGGGCCAGCACCGCCGCCAGCAGCAGGCCAAACGGAATGCGGGCGGCCGTGGAGGGCTCCAGGAAGGGCAGCAGCTTGATGAACAAGGCGCCGATCCAGTACGGCAGCAGGCCGCCTTCTGCGGGGATGCCGGCAATGGCCGGTTGCGACCAGGGGGCGTGACCTTGGGCGATGCTGGCCATGAAGCCGAAAGCCGACAGGTCGGCATTGCGCCACGGGTCGCGGCCGAACAGGCCAGGGAGCACGTAGGCGGCGCACAGCAGCAACAGGGGCCAGCGCGGGATGGGATGGGCGCTTCGCTCGGCCACGACGGCCGGGGTGGGCAGATTCATGCGCGTCGGTCTCGTTGTCGTTATCGGGGACGGGGCGATCATGCCGCAGTTGAGGCCCTGCGGTGATCAACTTCAGGGGCGGACATGAAAAAAGGCAGCCAGTGAGGCTGCCTTTTTGAGCGATGCGACCGGGGAGGCCGCATGCAAGGGTCGGTACAGCCGAGGAGGCTGCGGACCTGGATTACTTCTTGGTCGGGGTGAGCTTCGCAAACTTGTTGCGGAACTTCTCGACGCGACCGCCCAGGCTGTCCACGCTCTTCTGGGTGCCGGTGTAGAACGGGTGCGATTCGCTGGAGGTTTCCAGCTTGACCAGCGGCAGTTCGCGGCCGTCGTCCAGCTTGATGGTGTCCTTGGTCACCACGGTCGAACGGGTGATGAACTGGAAACCGTTGGACTGGTCCAGGAACGCGACGTCGCGGTAGTTGGGGTGAATGCCTTCTTTAGCCATTTTGGAAACCTCGCTGTGGTGCCGCCAGCCACATCGCACCGTGCGATGCACTTGTCGACAGCGGAAAAACGGCGAGTATAGCGGAAAAGAGGCACCCGCCTCAATGCGCAGCGCTGCGTCAGTGCCCATGGCGGGGCCCCAGGAATGCAAAAGCCGCCCGGTGGGGCGGCTTTCGTGAAGTCCTGACGCTGGGGCGCCGGCTGGAACTCAGCCGCCGCGACGCATCATGTCGAAGAAATCATGGTTGTTCTTCGACGACTTCATCTTGTCGAGGATGAACTCCATCGCCTCGATCTCGTCCATCGGGTAGAGCAGCTTGCGCAGGATCCAGGCCTTTTGCAGGATCTCCGGCTTGAGCAGCAGCTCTTCACGACGGGTGCCCGACTTGTTCAGCAGGATGGACGGGTAGACCCGCTTTTCGGCCATGCGGCGATCCAGGTGGATTTCGCAGTTGCCGGTGCCCTTGAACTCTTCGTAGATCACCTCGTCCATCTTGGAGCCGGTGTCCACCAGGGCGGTGCCGATGATGGTCAGCGAGCCGCCTTCCTCGATGTTGCGGGCCGCGCCGAAGAAGCGCTTGGGGCGCTGCAGGGCATTGGCGTCCACACCACCGGTCAGCACCTTGCCGGAGCTGGGCAGCACGTTGTTGTAGGCGCGGGCCAGGCGGGTGATCGAGTCCAGCAGGATGATCACGTCCTTGCGCAGCTCGACCAGACGCTTGGCGCGCTCGATCACCATCTCGGCCACCTGCACGTGGCGAGCGGCCGGCTCGTCGAAGGTGGAGCTGATGACTTCGCCGCGCACGGTGCGCTGCATTTCGGTCACTTCCTCGGGACGCTCATCCACCAGCAGCACCATCAGATGGGCGTCCGGGTAGTTGGCGGCGATCGAGTGGGCCAGGTGCTGCATCATCACCGTCTTGCCGCTCTTGGGCGGGGCCACGAGCAGGGCGCGCTGGCCTTTGCCCAGCGGGGCGATCAGGTCGATGATGCGGCTGGTGATGTTGTCGTCACCGCGGATGTCACGTTCCAGCTTGAACTGCTCTTTGGGGAAGAGCGGGGTCAAGTTCTCGAACATGATCTTGTGCTTGGACTCCTCGGGCGTCAGGCCGTTGACGCGGTCCACCTTGACCAGCGCGAAATAGCGCTCGCCGTCCTTGGGCACGCGCACTTCGCCTTCGATCATGTCGCCGGTGTGCAGATTGAACCGGCGGATCTGGCTGGGGGAGAGATAGATGTCGTCCGTCGAGGCCATGTAGCTGGTCTCGGGCGAACGCAGGAAGCCGAAACCGTCCGGCAGGACTTCCAGCACGCCGTCGCCGAAGACTTGCTCGCCGGCTTTGGCGCGTTTTTTCATGATCGCGAACATCAGCTCCTGCTTGCGCAAGCGAGCGACGTTGTCGATCTCCAGTTCTTCGCCCATTTTGATCAGGGCGGAGACGTGAAGCGCCTTCAGTTCAGAAAGATGCATGGGGTGACCCGGTCTGTCGTCCAGGACCTGCCAAGGCCAGGGACACAAACAACGGCGAGTCCAGGCGTCCCGCGGCGCTCCATGGAGGACTTCTCCATGCCGGACCCAGCGAGCGCAAGGAATGAAACCTTGGCGTTCGCCGGCCTGGTGACTTCATGGGCCGCGGCAGGCAGGGCGTCACGTTACGTGGCGACCTGCGAGCTTCGACTGGAAGCTGAGGGACATGCGGGAGCTTGGGCGCCGAGTCCACGCGCTCATCCGGGGTGCTTGCCAGGCCGTGCTTGTGATGCACAGTGGCCTGGCGCTCAACCCGGGGCGGGCGTGGTGGCAACAGGTCCGCAGAGGCGCTCGGCCCACTGCGGATGAGGAGATTATAGGTGGGCGTCCAGGAAGGACGTCAACTGCGCCTTGTTCAGCGCGCCAACCTTGGAGGCGACCAGCTGGCCACCCTTGAACAGCATCAGCGTCGGAATGCTGCGGATGCCGTACTTGGCGGCCACTTCACGGTTGTCGTCGACATTCAGCTTGGTGATGCTGACGCGGTCGGCCGACGACTGGGCGACTTCTTCCAGAATCGGCGCAATCATCTTGCAGGGGCCGCACCATTCGGCCCAGAAATCGACCAGCACGGGCTTGTCGGCTTGGATGACGTCGCTGTCGAAGGACGCGTCGGAGATGTGTTTGATCTGTTCGCTCATGAAGGAGTCCTTGCTTGAAACCCGGTGGCTGGCCCGAAGCGGGGATCACTGGGATGGGCCGTGAAGGTCGAAAAGGGCGGGGATCCAGGCACAATGATTCTTACACAAAGCCCCGAACCCGCTTGTCGAGTGGATAGAAGACCCACATATGGGTGTTGGCTGACAACTCAAGGCTGCAGGGTGATGTCGTCACCACTTGCTCGGCGCCGCGCGCTCGCCCCAAATTCTCGCCCCACGTTCTCGCCCCCAACGTTCTCCCGCATTCTCCCAGCAGACCAGATTTCGTGAGCCCGACCCACGCTTCCCCCTTCGTCCCGTCACCGGCTTCCCCAACGCCCGCTTCCGAGGGGGGTGTTGCGTCCGCGCCTCAGGAGGGCCAACTGCCAGGGGACGTCGCAGCAATGGTGCGGCCACCGGACGAGACCTTCGCGCTGGATGCCGCCCATGCCAACGCCGTGTTCTGGGACCGTCTGGCGGAGCGGGCCGCTGGCTGGCTGGAGGCCCGGGGGCTGCCTGCGCGGGACGCCGTGCTGCTGCTGCCCTTTGCCCAGCATCTGGCCCCGGCGCGGCGCGCCTGGATGAAGCTCTGCCGCTGGCAGCCCCGCATCGAGACGACCCACAGCCTGGCGTCCGCGCTGGGGCCGAGCGCGCTGCCGCAGGCGCTGCAGCTCAGTTTCGATGCCGCGATCGATGCGCTGGCCGCCCGCCAGTTGCTGAGCGGGCAGTCCTGGGCGCAGGCGCTGCGACAGGAAGACCCGCGTGCTTTTGAGGCGGCTGTGCTGCGGCTGGTGGAAGCGGCCCATGCGTTGGCTCGCGCCGCTCATCTGCTCTCGCCGGCCAGCCGGCAGGCGTTCTGGTCGCAGGCCCGCGAGACGGTGGCGGCCCAGAGCGGAGCCGGCCAACTGGAGCGGGCGCTGCTGCTGGTGGCCCTTGAATGGGCCGCCTCCGATCCCCGATCCCCGGCGACCGATGCGCTCTTCGACCTGCGTCCCAGCGCCTGGCTGCACTTGCAGGCGGGCGGGCCGGACCTGCTGGCCCAGGCGCTGCTGGCGTCCGCCGAGGCTGCCGGGGTGCCTTGCCTGCGCCTGAGTGCCGACCTGCCGCTCGACGAAGCCTTTTCCCACGGACGGCCGCCGGCCCACCTGGAGCAGGCCCTGTGCGACGATTTTGAAGACCTGGCCCAGTGCAGCGCCGCATCGGTGCTGGACCACCTGCGAAGCGGCCGTGCCCCCGTGGCCCTGATTGCGCAGGACCGGGTGCTGCTGCGCCGCGTGCGGGCCTTGCTCGAGCGGCAAAGCGTGGGCATTTCCGACGAAACCGGCTGGACGCTGGCCACCACCGCCCCCGCCGCCCAGCTCATGGCCTTGCTGCGGGCGGCCCGGCGCGACGCCACGGTGGACGAGTGGCTGGCCTGGCTCAAGACACCGCTGGCGGCCGGCCTCTGCGAGCGAGCGGGCAGCGGCGCGCTGTCCGTGCTGGAGGCGCGGTGCCGCCAGCGCGGCTGGTCGTCGACGACCTCCGTCCGCGACGACCGGCTGCCTCCCACGGCGGCGCGCTTGTGGACACTGTCCCGGGAGGCGGTCGCCACGCTGCAGGCGGGCGGTGTGCGCAGTCTCGAAGACTGGCTGGACCTGCTCAAGACCCTGCTCAAGCGACTGGGCGCGGAGGAGCGGCTGGCGGCGCAACCCGCCGGTGGACCGCAGCTGCTGGATGCGCTCTGGCTCAAGCGTTCGCCCTGGCCAGGGTCTGCCCACGAAGCCGTGCTGAAAGAGACGACGCTCAGCGCGTCGGAGTTCACCGCCTGGGTGTCCGCCACCCTGGAGGCCGCTCAATACGTGCCGCCGCTACAGGGCGAGCTGCAGGTGATGATCACGCCGCTGGCCCGCGCCATGCTGCGTCCGTTCGGGGCGGTGGTGCTGCCGGGCGCCGACGCCGCCACCCTGGGTCCGGTGCCGGCCGGCCCCGTGCTGGTCAGCGACGCACTGGCCCGCCAGATCGGACTGCCGACCCTCGAGGACAAGCGCGACGCCCTGGCCAGCCAGTTCACCCAGTTGCTGCGCGCGCCGGCGGTCACGCTGCTGCGCTGCGCCCATCGCGGCAGTGAGCCGCTGGCGGCCAGCCCGCTGCTGGACCGTCTGGACCTGGCCCGTCAGGCGGCCGGGCTCGGGCCGCTGCCGCTGTGGCGCGACCCACGGGTGGAGCAGGCCATTCCGGTGACATTGCAGCGCCGTGCGCGGGCTGTCGCGCCGGGGCGTCTGCCGGCGGCCTTGAGTGCCAGTGCGGTCGAATCGCTGCGGCAATGTCCCTATCAGTTTTTCTCCCGCATGCTGCTGGGTCTTCGCGAAGTGCAGGAGTTGGACCAGCAGGCCGACAAGCGCGACTACGGCACCTGGCTGCATGCGGTGCTGCATCAGTTCCACACCGAGCGCCTGGCCAACCCGGACGACGGGCTGAGCGACGAAGCGCGCCTGCACCACGCGGCGCGGACCCAGATGCAGTTGCTGGCGCTGTCCGAAGCCGAGTTCCTGCCGTTCTCCGCCAGCTTTGCGCGATTTGTCCCCGCCTATCTGGCGTGGCTCCAGGACCAGGCTGCACAAGGGCATGCCTTCCTGCAAGGCGAGGTGGATCGAGAGGTCCATCCGTGGCGGGACGGTGATCCGGCCCTCGCGCCGGTGCGGCTGCGCGGACGCATCGACCGGATCGACGAAGGTCCGCAAGGGCGTCGCCTCATCGACTACAAGACGGGCAGCCTCCAGACGCTGAAGGACAAGGTGTCGGACCCGCTGGAAGACACGCAGCTGGCCGTTTATGCCACGCTCATGCAGGCTGGCGATGATGCGGCGGGCCAGGCCCCGGCCGCGCTGCATGCGGCTTACCTGGCACTGGACGATACCAAGGGCATCGCCGCCGTCGAGCATCCGGACGTGGTCCGGACCGCGGCCGAGCTGGTGCAGGGGCTGGGTGACGACCTGCTGGCTATCCATCGCGGCGAGGCACTGCCGGCGCTGGGCGAAGGCGTGGCCTGCGAGTATTGCGACATGCGCGGCCTGTGCCGCCGGGATGATTGGGAAGGAGCCGCGCCATGACGGTGGTGGAGGATGCGGCCACCGTCGCCGCTTACACGCTCAATGGCGCGCCGGTCGCCCGCGAACGTTTTTATGCACTGGCCTGCGACCCCGCACGGAGCGTCGTGGTGGAGGCCTGCGCCGGCGCGGGCAAGACCTGGATGCTGGTGTCCCGCATCCTGCGGGCGTTGCTCGACGGCACGCAGCCGCAGGACATCGTGGCCATCACCTTCACCCGCAAGGCGGCGGGTGAGATGCGTGAGCGACTGAATGAGTGGCTGCACGAGTTCGCCCATTGCGACACTGCGGGGCGGGTGCTCGCGCTGCGGCAGCGGGGTCTGTCCGAGGCGGAAGCCCACACGCTGGCGCCGGCGCTGGCGGGCCTGCAGCAGCGCCTGCTGCAGGGCGCCCGTGCGGTGGAGATCCGCACCTTCCACGCATGGTTCTCCCAACTGCTGCGGGCCGCGCCGCTGGAGCTCCTGCAGGCCCAGGGCTTGTCTCCCGAACTGCAGTTGCTGGAGGATGAAAGCGACCTCATGCCGGAGCTGTGGCGGCGCTTTCACACCGCCGTCCTGTCGGACGCCGCATTGCTGGCCGACTATGAATCCCTCTGCCTCACGCAGGGGCGCAAACGTCTGACGGACTGGCTGATGTCGGCCTTTTCGAAGCGGGTGGAACTGCGGCTGGCGCATCAGTCCGGACGTCTGCTGGCGAGCATGCCGGATGCGGCCGACGTGGCGCCAGAGTTCGCGGCCTATGACGATCCCCTGCAGGCCTTCGGCCCCTTGCGCGTGGAGCTCCAGGCCCAGGCGGTGGTGCTGGGCGGCATGAAGGGGGTCAAGGCGAAGCAGGCCGCAACCGCCGTGGAGCAGGCGCTGATGATGGACGATGCGCAGGCGCTGGCTGGCGTGCGCGCGGCCCTGTTCACCCAGAAAGGCCAGCCGCTCAAGGCCCTGGGTGATGACCCTGCGCTGATGCAATTGCTCGATCGGTTGAACCGCCTTCAACTGGCCTTGGATCAACGACAGGCACGCGTCTGGCACGTCCAGATGTGCGGCCTGGCCCAGGTGCTGCTGGACGAGTTCGAGCAGCTCAAGCGCGAGCGCGGCCTCGTCGACATGAACGACCTCGAACGCGGCGCGCTGGCGTTGCTTGGGGATGCAGGACTGGCCGGATGGGTGCAGGAGCGGCTGGATGCGCAGGTGCGCCATCTGCTGATCGATGAATTCCAGGACACCAGCCCGCTGCAGTGGCATGCGCTGTATGCCTGGCTCTCCGGCTATGTCGGGGCCGGTGGCGGTGCCAGCGGACAGCGGCCGCCGTCGGTCTTCATCGTCGGCGACCCGAAGCAGAGCATCTACCGCTTCCGCCGTGCAGAGCCGCGGGTCTTTGCCGCCGCGCGAGACTTTGTGCGAGAGGGGCTGGGCGGCGTCCTGCTGGCTTGCGACCACACGCGGCGCAACTCGCCCCAGGTGCTGGACGTGGTGAATGCCGTGTTTGAATCCGCGACGCTGGCGCAGCAGTACAGCGGCTTTCGTCCGCACACCACCGAGTCCGGAGACGGGCATCCGCTGGATGGGGTGTTCCACCTCATGGATGACGGGGTGGAGGAGGGCGACGCGGGTGACGACACCGGCGCGGTGGCTGCTGGTGCTGGTGCGACCGATCGCGATCCTGATGCAGGCCTGGAAAGTGGCGGTCCTCGGACGGGAAGCAGCGAAGGCGCCGCTGCCAGGGACCCGGACACATGGCGGCCCAGCCTGACGGAACCCCGGCGTGAGGCCGAATTGCATCGGCGAGAGGCGGAAGCCTGTCGCATTGCGGATGCCATCGACGCTCTGCTGAAGACCGGCGAGTGCGAGCCGGGCGACATCTTCGTGCTGGCGCGCAAGCGCGACGGCCTGCGGGTGCTGGCGCAGGTGCTGAAGTCGAGGGGGATTGCGCATGCTGCGCCGGAGGACATGGACCTCAAGGATGCGCCGGATGTGCAGGACTTGCTCGCCCTGCTGGATGTGCTGGCATCGCCCGGCCATCACCTCTCTTTGGCGCATGCGCTGCGCAGTCCGCTCTTTGGCGCGTCGGAGTCGGACCTGCTGCAATTGGCGGCGATGGCCCGGGAGGCGACTCCGGGGCCGGAGGCGGCGATGCGTCCGATGGTCGAGGCAGCGGCAGGTGCGGCTGCGGATTCAGAGGCAGATGCAGACGCAGCGGCGCACTCAGGCGCGGACGCTGACGCGAGTCCGCCGCAGTGGCATGACGCTGTACCCATCGAGGAAGAGACTGCCGAAGGTGTCGGGTCAGCCGCCGAGGTCGACGGTCCGGAAAGGGCCCCTGAACCCCGCGGCTGGTGGGCCGCGTTGATGGAGGCGGATCCGTCCCTCCTGAGTGAGGCCCTGCAGCGGGCACAACGGCTGCTGCCCCGCTGGGCGATCTGCGCGGTCGAGCGCAGTCCCCACGACCTGCTGGACGCGATCGTCCACGAGGGCGACCTGATGGCGCGGATCGCCGCCGTGGTCCCGCCCAGCGAGCGGCGTGCCCGTCTGCATGCGGTGGAGGCCCTGCTGGCCCTGGCGCTGGATCTGGATGGAGGGCGCTACGCCGGGCTGTATGGATTTGTCCGGTCGCTGAAACAGCGCACGTTGAAGCTGGCCGCTCCGGCAGAGCCCGAAGCGGTGCAGCTGTTGACCGTGCACGGCGCCAAGGGGCTGGAAGCCAAGGTAGTCATCCTGATGGATACCGAAGCCGGTCCCGCACGGGCGGAGTCGATGGGCCTGGCGGTGGCATGGCCGGTGCAGGAGGCGGTGCCGCAGACGGTGGCGTTCCTGGTCTCCGAGAGTCGTCCGCCCGCTTCATTGCAGCCCCTGCTGGACGATGAGAAGGAGCAGCGTCAGCGCGAAGAGCTCAATGCGCTGTATGTGGCCCTGACGCGGGCACGGCACCGGCTGGTGATCAGCCGCACGCCCGCGAAACGGGCCAGCAGCACCGCAAGCTGGTGGGCGAGGCTGATGCCGCTGTCCAAGGCGTGGGCAGTGAGTGAGGGCCGGGCGGCCGGCAGCACGTCGGAAGCGTCAGCGGAAGGTTCCGGGCTGACCTCGCCGGTCATTGCGATGCTGAAGCAGTTGCCAAGCGCCCCAGCCAGGACGGCCTCTGTGGCCTCACCGGCGGGGGGGAGGGCGGCGAGTGGCGTCAGCGGTCCGGAGGCTGGTGGTGCTGGTGTCGGTGCTGGTGCTGACAGCGCCAACGGCGACGGCGGCCATGCGGGCGGCGCACTGGGTCAAGGGCCGGAAGTGGTCGACGACAGCGCCGCCTTGGGCGAAGCCTTGCACCGGGTGCTGGAATGGCACAGCGGCCCCCAGGGGCGTCAGCACACGCTGGAGCGGCTGATGGCGGCCGCCGCGCAGATGTATGGCCTGGATGCCCGGCGCGACGAACGCCTGCAGCGCAGTGTGAAGGCCATTCTCGGTAGCGCGGCCTGCGCGCCGTTCTTCGACCCTGCAAGTCTGCGCTGGCAGGGCAACGAAGTGCCGCTGAGCTGGCGGGAGCTGGACATGCGGCTGGATCGCCTGGTGTGCCTGCGCGGGGATGGCGCTGTGCCCGATACCTGGTGGGTGCTGGACTACAAGTTGCACCCGGCGCCGCAGAACAACCAGGAGTACGTGAGCCAGCTGTGGCGCTACCGGGAAGCGGTCCGTGCGCTGCAGCCGGGCGAGCCGGTCAGGTGCGCATTCATCACCGGCCAGGGACGGCTGATTGACTGCACAGAACAAGTTGCTGACAGATTCGACTTTGAGAGCTGAAAATGTGGCTACAATCTCGAGCTTCGTCGGGGCGTAGCGCAGTCTGGTAGCGCATCTGCTTTGGGAGCAGAGGGTCGCGAGTTCGAATCCCGCCGCCCCGACCAACTTATTTCTGATAAGTCATTGAGCCGCAAAGGAAATTCCCTTTGCGGCTCATTTTTTTGTCTGTGCTGGGGGATGCTGGGCTGCTGCGAATCAGACCTATCAGACTGAATAGTCTGGTGGCGCATCTGCCTCTTCAGCCACTGACCGCGGTCCGTCCGCATGCGGACGTCCGGCAGGGCTGGCGCTTGAGTTACTTCTTCAGAAACTTGCGCACGATGGCAATGGCCACCAGGCCAAGCACGATGTAGCCGGTGACCTTACCGGCAGCGTGCCCCTTTGCATAAGCCTCGCTGGTTGTATCGACCGCAAAGACTACGGATGGCAACGCTGCGAGCAGCGAGACTGCGATGCTCTGAACGGATAAACCTTGCTTCATGGATCGTCCCTGATGCGCCTTATGGAAGGCGTTTAATGGAATGGTCTCGGGGTGCTGGCGCACGGCTTTCGTGTGCCAGCACCCCGATATGGCAAGGTCATTATCCGGGCGGCCCCGTGCGACGCCTCAATGGGATCCGGCCGCAATGCGTGAACTTATGCCATGGCGGCTGTCTGCAGTTTGAATATGGCAACGTTCCCGACCAACTGCTCCGCCTGCATCTTCAGGCTTTCGGCCGCTGCGGCGCTTTCCTCCACCAGCGCGGCATTCTGCTGCGTGACCTTGTCCATCTGGCTCACCGCCTCGCCCACCTGGAAGATGCCTGAGCTTTGCTCCTGGCTGGCGGTGCTGATTTCCGCCACGATGTCATTCACCCGGCGAATCGATTCGACGATCTGACCCATCGTCGTGCCCGCATGGTCCACCAGAGCCGTGCCCTGTTCCACCTGGGACACGCTGTGGTGGATCAAGCTCTTGATTTCCTTGGCCGCCTCTGCGCTGCGCTGGGCCAGGGTGCGCACCTCACCTGCCACGACCGCAAAGCCGCGTCCCTGTTCGCCGGCACGCGCAGCCTCGACCGCTGCATTCAGGGCCAGGATGTTGGTCTGGAATGCAATGCCGTCAATGACGCCAATGATGTCGCCAATCTTGCGGCTGCTGTCACTGATGCCTTGCATCGTGGCCACCACCTTGCTGACCACTTCGCCGCCTTCGGTGGCCACGCGGGTGGCCGTCTGGGCCAGTTGATTGGCTTGCTGCGCATGCTCGGCGTTGTTGCGCACGGTGGTGTTGAGCTGTTCCATGGTGGCCGCAGTCTGCTGCAGGGCGCTGGCCTGCTGTTCGGTGCGCTGGCTCAGGTCCTGATTGCCTTGGGCGATCTGGGCACTGGCCGTGGCAACGCTTTCCGAGTTGGCACGAACGCCAGAAACGACATTCGCCAGGCTCGATTGCATGCGGGCCACATTGGCCAGCACGCTGGAAGTGTCCTCGGCTGGCGCCTGCAATGGGCAGCTGAGATCACCCCCGGCCACGCGAGCCACGGCTTCGCTCAAGGCATCGGGCTCCGCGCCCAGCGCCTTGCGCAGATTGCGGGACAGCGACCAGCCCACCGCGCCACCGACAAGCGCCATCACGACTGCCAGGGAAAACATGATCACCGCGGAGGAGCGTGCAGTCTGCCTGGCGTCAGTCGCCAGTTGGTCGGCAATCTCCTGTTGCATGGCTTTGGACTGGTCGACGGCTTCGAACAGGGAAGTCTGAATCATGCGCACCTTCCCCACCAGGAATTCGCCAGCCGCTGCCTTGTCGCCGTTGGCGGCCATCTGGATGGCTTCATCAAGAGACCGGTTGTAGATCGGGCGCTGCTCCATGATGGTCTTCAGAAGCTCCTTGCCTTTGGGCAGCAAGACGGTCTTTTCGAGCTTGTTCAGCAGTTCCTGGTTCTTGGCCCTGAGCTCGGCGATTTTTTTCTTCTCTGCCTCGACAAACGCAGGGTCGGTATTGATGACGCAGTTGCGCACGAACCGGGCGATGGACTGCATGTTGTCTTTCAGCTCGCTGAACTGGGACACCTTCACCATGCGATTGGTGGCCAGTTGCTCGATGTCATTGCTGAGGCTGTTGAGCTTCACCACCGCGAAGGTGACGCTGGCAATGCCCAGGATGATGGTCAAGCCAAAGCCCAAGGCCAAGCGCTTGCCGACGGTCAATGTCTTCATAAGGAGTTCCTAGGATGGGGCTAGTCAGACCGGTGTGCGCTGACCGAGAGATGCAGCACAACGGGCGTGACTGTATGAAACTATCATTTATGACAAATGTGAAAAAGTCACATGTATCACTTTTGAAGAGCTTTGAATCGGAAAGTCGCCTGGAAGAACCCGCGCTAGCACCGCAATTCAGTTCGCCTTTTGATGCAAATTTATCAATTAATCGCTGCCGATAAATTTCCATCGACATCAAATGATACAAAATGACATCAACTAATCATTTGTATCAAATAGGAGGCTGTCATGAAATCCCGTCTTGGCGTCGGCGCAAAGCTCGCCGCAAGCTTCGCGCTGGTCCTGCTCATGCTCATCGGTCTGGGCATCACCGCTGTATTCCAGCTCGCGCATGTCAATGACGTCACCGAGGACATGCACAGCAACTGGCTTCCCTCCACCCGGCAAGTCGGCCAGATCTCCCAGTCGGTCAGTCGCTACCGCATCCGCGAATACCGCATCCTCATCACCGAGGCCGACAAGATGCAGTCCGTGCTCGGAAAGTTGCAGGAGTCCAAGGACACGGTGGACAAGGCCATTGCCGCCTATGCACCGATGGTGAGTTCCGAAATGGAAGGCCGCAAGTACAAGGAAGTGACGACCCTCTGGGCCAAGTACCTGGAGCGTGCCGATCCCCTCAAGGCCGCCGCTTTGGCAGGCGATCAGGCGCTGGCCAAACGCCTGGTGACCGTCGACGGGCTGACCACCTATGACCAACTCACCAAGGCCATGGATGAGCTGGTGGAGTTCAACAGCATGGGCGCGCAAGAAGCGGCCGCGCTGGGTAATCGCATCTATACGGCCGGCAAAATCGTGGTCGCTGTGGTGAGTCTGCTGGCCATTGTGGTGGGCAGTGTCTGTGCCTTTGTCATTACCCGTGGCATCACCCGACCACTCGCAGAGTCGGTGAAGCTGGCTGAAACCGTTGCTTCGGGCGACCTGACCGTGACCCTGGACGTGCGAGGCACCGATGAAGTCACCCAGTTGCAACTGTCCCTGCTGCGGATGGTGGAGCGTCTCAAGGGGGTCGTGGCCCAGGTGCGAGATGGTGTGTCCGCCGTGTCCGGCGCGTCTGGCCAGATTGCTGCGGGCAACTCGGACCTGTCCTCACGCACCGAAAGCACGTCGGCCAACCTCCAGCAGACGGCTTCCAGTATGGAACAACTGACCGGGACGGTGTCGCAGTCTGCCGATACCGCCCGTCAAGCCAACCAGATGGCCGCCAGTGCTGCGGAGGCCGCGCAGAAGGGCGGCAAGGCCGTCGAGCAGGTGGTGGAGCGCATGCGCGAGATCAGTGAATCGTCGCGCCGTATCAGCGACATCACCAGCACCATCGACAGCATTGCCTTCCAGACCAACATCCTCGCGCTGAACGCGGCGGTGGAAGCCGCCCGCGCCGGTGAGCAGGGGCGCGGCTTTGCCGTGGTCGCCAGCGAGGTGCGGACCCTGGCGCAGCGCAGTGCAGTCGCCGCCAAGGAGATCCGGAGCCTGATCGACCATTCGGTGAAGACGGTCAGTGCCGGCGCTTCCGATGTCTCCCAGGCCGGTGAGGCCATGGGCCTGATCGTGACGGGGGTGAACCGCGTGACCGATCTGATGGGCGAGATCGCTGCTGCCAGCAGCGAGCAGCGGGACGGCATCAACCAGGTCAACCAGTCGGTGGCCAATCTGGATCAGATGACCCAGCAGAACGCCGCGTTGGTCGAGGAGTCGTCCGCGGCTGCTGCGTCATTGCGAGACCAGGCGGAGCGGCTGGCGGAAGTGGTGGCAGTGTTCAAGGTGGGCATGGCCACCTGAGAGGCGTGCGGGCGGGGTGGCGCGCCGGGGCGAGGGGAGGGGCGATGAGGCGCGACCCTCAAGCGTCGGCCGATGCCGGTTCCGTGGCGGTGGGAGGTTCTTCCTCCACGGTGGACTTCCACCCCCTGGGGCCTGCCGTAGCGACGATCTTCTGGTGGATCAAGCGCTCCACTTCCATCACTCGGTGGAAGGCCTGCCGCAGCGGTTGGTCGCCGCTGGCATGGGAGAGATAGCACAGCCGGATGAGTGCGTCGTTGGCTTTGGGGACCTTGCCATGGCGTTCCCAGAGGCTCACCGCCTGTTCGCTGACACCCTGGGCCTTTGCGAGCGCAGCTTGGGAGATGCCCATCTGCACCCGCAGGAAACGGAACTCCTTGCCCGACAGACGCGCGGGCTTGCCGACGATGCGCTGCGCCAGCAGCGACAGCAGTTCATCCGCACGGGCCACGGAGACGGCGGGGCCATAGGCCGTTTTCTGGGTCGTGTAGCCATTGGCCAGCCAGACGTTGTCCAGCCCGCATTCGGTGTAGTGATGCATGAGCAACTCTCTTTCAGACAATCACGGTGATCACGATGAGCGACGGCTCATCGTCGGACAGCGCCACGCAGGTGGTCAGGTCTCGCTCGGCCCCCCACCAATTCATCCGGCAGATGAGGTGGCCGGTCTTGACGTCCACCTCCGCCGGCGTGCGAAGACTGCCCCGTCTCAGACATTCAAGGACCTCGGCCATGGACACCTTTCGTTCCGCCATGCGTTTGCGCGCATGAGTGGTCAGGAAGACCAGCTCCGTGCGGGCCGCTTGCGTGCGGATGTGGCGTTGCAACTGCTGCAGCGAAAGCCGGGTCAGGCTCATGGCTGCAACCCATAAAAATTATGGGTCCAATGGTAAGGGATTTTTGGACTTCCGTGAAGAAGGCATGGCAGGTTTGGCATGAGGCTGGCTCCTGGAACAGCGGGGGGCGCAGAAGGTGCGCCACAGGTGTTCACTGTCGCCAAACCGCCTGTGGCGACGCCAGCCTTGCTTCAGGTGAGATCTTGGCCCTGCCTGACTCACTCCCGTGGTCGGCGAGACTCAAGCACGTGTGGGTGCGTGCGTCAGCGCACTTTACGGCGCAGCGGCGGCGGCATCGGTGCGTGTCGTCGGCCGCCGCGACGGCTTTTCGCCCAGGGCCCAGTGGCCGTAGGGCATGCGCCTGAGCATCGCCGTCAAGGCGATGGAGCCCGCCAGGCCCGCCAGCAGGCCCGCCGTCAGCAGGACGCCCACCTCCTGCACCTGGACCGACTTGAGCAGCATGCGTGCGCCTGCGGTGAACACCGGGTGGAACAGGTAGATGCCAAAGGACCAGGTGCCCACCCAGGCCAGCCAGCGCGACTCGGGCTGCAGACGCAGCAGCAGCAGGCACAGGCACACGCTGACCACCAGGCGCTGCAGGCCCGGCTGGTTGTCTGTGGGCGCATCGATGAGCGCCCACAGCAGGATCAAGCCACCAATCACGGACAGCAGCAGGGCAGGGGTCCATCGAGGCCCGGCCAGGTGCAGCCCGAAGCGCTGTGCCGCCACCCCCAGCAGAAAGAACGGCGCCAGATACGCCGCGCCATTGAGGCCAAAGTACACCGGCAGACGCCCCCAGCAATGCAGCGCTGCGGCCAGCAGCCAGATCGTCCAGAAGCTGCGCGGCGTCGATAGCCAGCCCAGCCGCTCCAGCACTGCAGTGGCAATGAAGAGGATGAACAGCGCTTCCAGGAACCAGTAATGCGCCACCGGCACGGTGTGCAGCAGCCACCAGTTGTAGTCGCCCTCATTGTTGGTGCCATCGGTCAGGTTCTGCAGCAAGGCGAAACCGGTCCCGACGATCAGCATTGGGAGCAGCAGCCGGCGGGTCTTCCCAATGGCAAACGGTGTGATGGCACCGGTCAATGGCCGCCGCGCATACACGATGCCCGACAGAAAAGAGAACAGCGGCATGCGCACCAATGCCAGCCAGTCATTGAGCTGACTGGCGAGGTGCTCGTCGGGCAGTCTCAATCCCGAGCTGCTGCTGTCGCCAATGACGTGATACCCCACCAGCAGCAGACAGGCGACACCACGCAGCGTATTGATCGACAGACCACTGGACAAAGCGGCGCTCCTGAAGGCGAGTCAGCGTGAAAGAGGCACTGACTGCCGCCGTGCCTCCTGCCAACATTCATCCTATTCGCGAGGCTGCATGCCCGATGCTCAATGCAGGGGACAGCGGGTACGTCACGCGCACCCGTAAGCCGTACAGCGGCGCCTATCGCGCATCACGCGCGAATGGGCGCTCTTTGCGTGTCCTGGCCCTCAGAACAATGTGGGGCGGACCACCTTCAGAACGAGAGGCGCGCCCGGGCGTAGTAATACGCGCCATTAAAGCCGATGGGTGACAACACGTCATAGGGGAAGTTGCCGTAGTAGGCGATGTCTGCCGAGGACTGGCTGGGATAACGATCGGTCGCATTGAGTGCGCCCACGCTCAGCGTCAAGGCGCGTGTCACCTGCCATTGCCCTTCCACATCCAGCTGCCAGACGGCGGCATAGGTCTGGGTGGGCACAAAGCCATCTCCGAAATCAAACACCCGGGTGGTGCTGCCGTGGCGCGTGGCGCGCGCCAGCAGGGCCCATTCGCCGCGTTGCCATTGCGCGGTGAAGATATGACGCTGGCGCGGGGACGCGGTGGTCAGCGTATTGATCTCCTCCAGTCCCACCTCCGCATCCGCATGGGTGCGCACGGTGGTCTTGTTGTAGGACGCTGCCCAGGACAGCTTGAGCTGTCCGCCCAGTCCTGCACCGGTCCATTGGGTCACGAGGTCGGCACCGCGCGTGCGGGTGTCCACGCCGTTGGTGAAGAAGTTGACGCCTTGCACGCCCACCACGCCAAACTGCGACGCCAGCTCGTCGGCGAGTCCGTCGCGGCTGATGCGCTGGGACAGGGTGATGCGGTTCTTGACCCGGATGGTGTAGGCGTCCAGCGTCGTGGACCAGTCCCGGGCCGGCTGCCACGTCAGGCCCAGGCTCGCATTGCGGGAGCGTTCGGCCTTGAGCGGCTGGGCGCCGAGGTAGCGTCCGATGTCGCTGTCCGCAGGCACGGTCTTGACCTGGCTGAGGGTGCCGCCATCACCGCGGTCGGTGACGGTGAAGCTGAAGCCGCGCTGCGCCAGCGAAGGCGCGCGGAAGTTGCTGGAGACGGCGCCGCGCAGCGCGATCTCCTTCGTCAGGGCCCAGCGGCTCGACAGCTTGGCGGTGGTGGCGTTGCCGAAGTCGTTGTAATGGTCGTGGCGCAGGGCGGCCTCGGCTTCCCAATCGCGGCTCAGATGGGCGCTCAGATCGGCATAGGCGCCCACCACACGCCGCGACAGGCGGGTCGCATCCCCCGCCTGCAGGCCCGGCCCCGCCTGGGCACCGGCGGGACCGTCGAAGGCGCCCACGGCATAGGAGGCCGGGTCGCCGGCGCCGGTGGCAAAGCGCTCTTCACGCGCGTCCAGCCCCAGCGCCAGCGTGGCGGGGCGTGCCAGGCCCGGCACGGCCACCGGGCGTGTCAGGTCGAGGTTGGCGCTGGTCAGCCGGCTGCTGAAATCCCCGAGATGGAAGCGGGTCGGGCTGGTCTCGCCCAGCGACACGTTCAAGGAGCGCTGCACGCCGTAGTCGAAGTCATTGCGGCCATGGTTGAGGGAGAGGTCGTAGTCCCACTCTCCCCGAGCGCCGCGCAGGCCCGCCGCCAGTTGCAGGTCGCGGTTGTGGCCGGTGGTCTCCGGCCGGTAGCCGTCGGGATGGACGCTTTTGATGTTGGCGCTGCTGTCGGGGTAGCGGAAGTAAGCGGCGCCCACCGAGCGGCGTTCCTGCCAGGTGCCGAACGCATAGGCCTGCTGGTCGGCGGACAGATCCACCGCGCCGTTGAAGAAGGCCTGCCATTGCCGGGTGGCCGGCTCGCCGGCGGCGTAGTTGCGCTGTCCGGCGGTGGCCAGGTTGTCCGGCGTGCGGTCTTCCCAATCGGGCAATTGATCCAGGCCGCTGCGGTTGGTGGCGTTGCGATGCAGCCCCTCCAGGCCGGCGCGCAGGAAGCCCTTGTCGCCCAGCGCCACACCGTGGGTCAAGCTGGCGGACTGGGTCTGGCCGTCGTTGATCGTGCGGCCGGTCGGAGCGAAGTCGGTGTGGAACAGGCCGGCTTCGGCGCTGATTTCGGTGCCGGTGCGGCGGTCGTCCAGGATGATGTTGACCACCCCGGCGATGGCGTCCGATCCGTACTGGGCGCCAGCGCCGTCCCGCACCACCTCGATGCGCTGCACGGCCGACAGCGGGATGGTGTTGAAGTCCACCGGGTTGGTGCCCTTGCCGGTCTTGGACTCCAGGTTCACCAGGGCCGACGTGTGGCGGCGCTTGCCGTTCACCAGCACCAGCACCTGGTCCGGCGACAGCCCCCGAAGCTGCGCGGCCCGCACATGGTCCGCGCCGCCGGAGTTGGACTGCCGGGGGAAGTTGAAGGAGGGCAGCAGCGCCTGCAGCGCGGCGGCCAGGGTGCCGTCCGGACCCGCCGCCCGCAGGACGTCGTCGCGGCTCAGCACATCCACCGGCACCTGGCTGTCCGCCACGGTGCGGTCCTTGGCCCGGGTGCCGGTGACCAGCACCGGCTGGAGGTTCTGGGTGGACGTGTCTGCTGTCGGGGTCTGTGTCTGGGCTTGGGCCTGGGCCATCAGGGCGCCGCCCTCCAGCAGCAGGGTCAGGCAGGCGAGGGTGATCGGTCGGAGCTGGCGCATGGCGAAGAACGGTGTGAGCAAAACATTGACGGGCAAGGGCCGCAAGCCTACCGATTGGGCGTAGGAAACCCCGGGTTTGGCTTCAGATGTCTTGCTCATAAGCTCATGCCGTGGCGGCGCTGCGACGCTGGGAGACTGCTGTGATCCGGCGGGCGGCTTTGACCGTACGATCGCCCGCCGCTGCGCCTTCATCGCTGCTCTCACTGCCGCCTACGGCCTGCATCCCGCCCCATGACTGCCTCCGATCCCGCCGCCTCGTCCTCCACCGCGCCCGTGCGGACCCACGCCCAGGCAGCCGCATCGGAAGGCGCAAGCGGGCAGGGCGCGCAGCCGCGCCGCATTCTGGATGTGAAGCACGCCGTGGCGCTGTGCGTCGGCATGGTGGTGGGGGCAGGCATCTTCAAGACCTCGCCGATGGTGGCTCAGGCGCTGAGCAGCCCGGAGCAGCTCTACATCGCCTGGGCGCTGGGGGGCCTGCTGTCCGTCATCGGCGGGCTGTGCTTTGCGGAACTGGCCGCCACCTTTCCGGACACGGGCGGGGACTATCACTTCCTGCGCCGTGCATACGGCCATCGCCTGGGCTTTCTCTTCGCATGGTCCCGCTTTGCGGTGATCCACACCGGCTCGATGGCGCTGCTGGGTTTTGTCTTCGGGGACTATCTGGCGCAGGTGGTGGATCTGTCGCCCTGGCTGGGACCCTACGCCAGCGCCTGGATGGCGGGCGGGCTGATCGTGCTGCTCACCGGGCTCAACCTGCTGGGCGTGCAGGTCGGGCTGGGGACGCAGCTGGGTCTGACCAGCCTGGTGCTGGTCGGCCTGCTGTTGCTGGGGGTGGGCGCTGGGGTTCAGCAAGGGCAGGGCGTTCCTCCGGCGCTGCCGCACACCGGAGCGGCCGTGCCGGACTGGGGGCAGGCCATGGTGTTTGTTTTCCTCGCCTACGGCGGCTGGAGTGACGCGGCGACGCTCTCCGCGGAGATGAAGGACGAACGGCGCGGCATCGTGCGCGCCTTGCTCATCGGCCTGGGGCTGGTGATGGGCATGTACCTGGTGGCCAACTGGGCCTATGTGCGGGTGCTGGGGCTGTCCGGCCTGGCGGCAAGCCCGGCACCGGCGGCGGACCTGATGCGCATCGTCTTCGGGCGGGGTGCCGAGCTGTTGATGGTGGGCGTGGTGACGCTCACGGCGTTGTCGGTGATGAACGCCATCCTGATCGCAGGCCCTCGCACCACCTATGCCGCCGCGCGGGACCTGGCCGCCGAATGGCATCTGGCCCGCTGGAATGGCCGCCGCGGCACGCCCAGCGCGGCTGTGCTGGCCACCAGTGCAGTGGCGCTGGTGCTGGTGGCCTTCGGTGCGATCACGCGGGGAGGCTTTGCCACGATGGTCGACTACCTCTCCCCGGTCTTCTGGTTCTTCATCACCCTCAGCGGCCTGGCGGTCATCGTGCTGCGGCGCAAGGAGCCCCAGCGCGCGCGGCCTTTCCGCGTGCCGCTCTACCCGCTGCTGCCGCTGGTCTTCAGCGCCTGCAGCGCCTATGTGCTCTGGTCCAGCCTGGTCTACGTGAAGGCCGGGGCCATGGTCGGCGTGGTCGTGCTGGCGGTGGGCGCGCTCATGCTGTGGGGGCACGGCCGCAGGACCTCCGCCCGTCTTTCGCGTCCCCGAAGTGAGTGACTTCGGTTTTTCGGAAGTGATTGCGCGAGGAAACCGATAAGCCGATCGGGCCGTTGTCACGGCCGGTTCATGAAGTCTTTCGAGACTGCGCCGCTTGGTAACAGTCCTTTGCGGAGACTTCACATGAGCACCTTGCCCGGCACCTGCCCAGCCCCGAACGAATACGACGAAGACACCATCGTCAACCCGTCGGCCAATCCGACGTTTGCCGATGTGCTGGCCGCTCGCCTGAGCCGCCGGGTGGCGCTCAAGGGCGGTATCAGCACGACGGCAGCCGCGCTGCTGGGCGGCTCCGTCCTGAGCGCCTGCGGCGGTGATGGGGGCGACGACGCCAGCACCCCCGCTGCCCCGACGCCCGCGCCGGCCCCTGCACCGGCGACTCCGCCCAAGCTCGGCTTTGCCGCCGTGGCGAAGAACAAGAACGACCTGGTGACGGTGGCCGAGGGCTACAACGTCAGCATCTTGCATGCACTGGGCGACCCGCTGCACTATGGCGACGAGTCGTGGAAGGACGACGGCAGCGAGACCGCCGATTCCTACAACCGCCGCATCGGCGATGGCCACGACGGCATGTACTACTTCGGCATGTCCGACACCGGCACCTACCAGGCCGACCGGTCCGACCGCGGCCTGCTGGCCGTCAACCACGAGTATGTGGTGGCGCCCTATGTCCTGCATCCGGCCGGCCGCACCGCAGGCGCCGCCCGCAATGCGACGGAAGTGGAAAAGGAAATCTACGCCCACGGCGTGAGCATCGTGGAGGTCAAGCGCGCCAACGGCACCACCGGCATGGTCCGCGGGTCCAGCTACAACCGCCGCGTGACCTCCGCCACCACCATGGACTTCACCGGTCCCGCCCGTGGCCATGCGCTGCTGGCCACCAAGTTCAATCCGGCCGGCCAGCAGACCCGCGGCACCAACAACAACTGCGCCAACGGCTACACGCCGTGGGGCACCTACCTGACCTGCGAAGAGAACTACCTCAACGTCATCAGCCGCGCTGCGGGTGACGACGCGCTGCGCAGCGCCAAGGAAATCGCCGGCCTGAACCGCTATGGGCTGCCGCAGAACCGCAAGAGCCCCTACCTGTGGGAAACGGCCGGCACGGCCGACCTGTTCGCCCGCTGGAATTCGTCGGTGACCGGCGCCACCAGCGCGGACGACTATCGCAACACCATCAACACCTTCGGCTGGGTGGTGGAGATCGACCCGTTCGCGCCCACCTCGACGCCGGCCAAGCGCACGGCCCTGGGCCGCTTCAACCACGAAGGTGCGTGGCCCGCTCCTGCGGTGGTGGGTCAGCCGATCGTGATCTACATGGGTGACGATTCGCGCAACGAGTACATCTACAAGTTCGTCTCCAAGGCCCTGTGGGATGCCGCCGACGTGGGCAAGGGCATGGCGGCCGGCGCCAAGTATCTGGACGAAGGCACGCTGTATGTGGCCCGCTTCAATGCGGACGGCAGCGGTGAGTGGCTGGAGCTGACCTACGGCAAGAACGGCCTGGACGCCACCAATGCGGCCTATCCCTTCGCCGACCAGGGCGACGTGCTGGTCAATGCCCGCCTGGCCGCCGACAAGCTGGGTGCCACCAAGATGGACCGTCCGGAATGGGGCGCGGTGCATCCGACCACCCGTGAGGTCTACATGACCCTCACCAACAACAGCAACCGCGTGGCCAACACCGCGACGCCCACCGGCAGCCAGCTCAAGCCGGACGCGGCCAACCCGCGTTACTACGAAGACCTCAAGGGCACGACCTCGCAGAAGGGCAACCCCAACGGCCACATCATCCGCTGGCGCGAAAACGGCACGGACGTGACCAAGCTGAATTGGGACATCTACCTGTTCGGCGCCCAGGCCGACGCCGCGTCCGACGTGAACCTGTCGGGCCTGACCGACGTGAACGACTTCTCCAGCCCCGACGGCCTGTACTTCGACAAGCGCGGCATGCTGTGGATCCAGACCGACGACGGCGCCTACACCGACATCACCAACTGCATGATGCTGGCCGCCGTGCCCGGCAAGGTGGGTGACGGGGGTGTGGCGGTGGCGGCAGGGGGCACCAGCACCATCAAGGGCGCCAATGCCACGGCCGATACCGTGCGCCGTTTCCTGGTCGGCCCGAAGGAATGTGAAATCACCGGCATCACGGTGACGCCCGATAACAAGACGCTGTTCTTCAACGTGCAGCATCCCGGCGAAGACACCACGCCGGACTGGGCGGCCGGCACCTTCGGCAGCTACTGGCCCGCTAACCAGGCCGATGCCAACGTGAAGAAGCGTCCGCGCTCGGCCACGGTGGTGATCACCAAGAAGGACGGCGGCGATATCGGACTGTGATCGTCGGATCACCGGGCCGGTCTTGATCGGCCCGGCATTGACCCCATGTGGCGGATGTCGGGAGACATCCGCCTCTCTACGCTTCTCACGCCTCTCACACTTGGGCGCGGCAATGAGGCCTGCAGACTGAGCGCCAAGACCTTTCAGCGAGCTTCATCGCCATTCTTCGTGTGAGGGGCTTGCGGCTGTGATACATTCGGGTGCATAGATTCGCACAAGACCGTTCTTCCAAGGTGTTATCTGCAGCCCCGCCGGGTTTTCTCAGACCCCTTCGCGAGCGGCTCGCTACAGCTTCACCCCTGCTGATTGCTCTTGAGTGTGTCTGTCTCCGCTACCGCCAGGTGGCGCGGCGGAGTGTTCCCATCCATTCCAAATCAATAAAGGAAACATCATGACGACTCAACAAGGCACCGTGAAGTGGTTCGACGACGGCAAGGGCTTCGGCTTCATCACGCCGGCCAACGGCACCAAGGACCTGTTCGCCCACCACAGCGAAATCCGCAACAACGGCGGCTTCCGCACGCTGGCTGAAGGCGCTACCGTCGAATTCGAAGTCAAGGAAGGCCCCAAGGGCCTGCAGGCGGCCAACATCCGCCAGCTCTGAGCCTTGCTCGGCTTCACCGCGTGGGGCGCGGTTCATCGCCCCAGCATCTGAAACCGCGTTAGACGGTTCCAGCCGATCCAACGTTCATTGAATCGGTCTGCAGGGCACTGGCAGTGCAGCGGCTGACCCAGCCGCCGGCCACCAGACCTGCAGGCCCAAACCAAAAGGACCCCAATGGCAAAAGAAGAGCTGATTGAGATGCGTGGCACCGTCAATGAGGTGCTGCCGGACTCCCGTTTCCGCGTGAAGCTGGAAAACGGGCATGAGGTGATCGCCTATACCGGCGGCAAGATGCGCAAGCACCACATCCGCATTCTGGCGGGTGATGCCGTGACGCTGGAACTGTCGGTGTACGACCTGTCCAAGGGCCGTATCACCTTCCGTCATCTGGAGCGTCGCGGTGGCCCGCCCAGTGGCAATGGCGGTGGCGCACGTCACTGACCACGGATTGCAATGGCAGGGCCTGTGTTCACACCGGGCCCCGCCCACAAGAAAAGCGGCTTGCGCCGCTTTTTTTTCGTCTGTATGGGCGTGTCTGCTCAGTCAATCCGGAACGAGACGCCGGTGATGAAGAGCGTGTCGCCCTTTTTCAGTCCCGGACCCGGGTTGCTGTCATAGCGGTGCGAGACGGACGCCGTGAGGCTCAGGCGCTTGGTCATGGCCACCGACAAAGCGGTGTCAAACGTGGCGCGGAACTCTCCGCTGTCCCGCAGGTCGGGCAGGTACGACAGCTTTTGCCGGAAGGTCGTGTTCTCGGAGAACTTGTGGGTGGACTCTTCCGCCAGCAGGACTTCTGCATTGCTGCGGCGGGTGCGGTAGCTGCCGTCGTCCTGGAGTTCCGGATTCAGGTAGCGCTCCTGCGTGTAGCCCACACCGGCGGAGACGTCGAAGGTGAGGTCATCTCGCCGGATCAGGTGATAACCCAGACCGCCCCCCACCGAGCCGCGCAGGGACAGGTTGGCCGGCTCATCCCGCAGGGCGTCGAGCTGACCAAAGCCGAAGATCTTCTCGTTCAGATCGCGCTGGTAGGCCAGGCCGGCGGAGAGGCGCTTTTCTGCTTCCGTGTCCTCATTGTCCACATACAGGCCGCGCCCGTTGAGGGTTAGCTTGTCGGTGGTCGTGGCCTTCACGGCTTCGCCGCTGAGGTTGATGGTGGTGGAGTTGCTGTTGCCCGAGGCCACACTGGCCCCTGCGGTGAACAGCGCTCGCCACTGGCCATCGTTCTTCACGGTGACCTGGGCCCAGCTGGACAGTGGCGCGAGCGCGAGGCAGGCAGTGGCTACAAGCAGGCGCGACGTCTGCATGGCGGATCCTTGCATGAGTTTCAACGCGGCCCATTTGGCAAGCTCCGCTCCCGCTGTGCGCACAAAGCCCTTGCAACCGGACGCGTACGGGGGCTGTGTTAAGCTATCGACTTGCAAGCGGCCCTGGCCGCCCCGCAACTTTCCTGCATCGGTCCGCATCGTTCTGCCTCCTTCCGCACTCTTTCGCGGAGTGCTTCGGCGACGAACGGATCTTCGAATCGCTCGCGGTGCAGGAACTCTCGCCGCCGGGTCCCAAGGCCCGGCACCTCCAGCCGGCCCCGGGCCGGCGCCATGCCACGCCAGGCTCCTCCAGTCCGTGCCCCTTGACCAGGCCCGCGGGCTGCACCGTGAGCCTGCCGCGGGTGCTGGTGTCAGTGCTTTGTTGTCAGTGCCCGTCGGCAGCCGTTGAGGCCGCTGGACGCCGCTGTGCGCCCCATGGCCCGCTCCAGGGCCGCTCGAGGGCGTCCCCCTGACGGTTGGCGTGATCGCTGCCGCGCTGCATGCGCCGGCATTGCTTCACCACTGCACACAAGGAGTTTCGGCCATGGCGAAAGGCATCCTCATCGATCACGTGTTCAAGGTCTTCGGCGACGCGCCGGAGCAGGCCGTGGCGCTGGCCCGGGAGGGCCTGTCCAAACAGGAGATCCTGGCCCGCACCGGCCAGTCCATTGGCGTGTTCGACGCCAGCTTCGACATCCAGGCGGGGGAGATCTTCGTCATCATGGGCTTGTCGGGCTCCGGCAAGTCGACGCTGGTGCGGCTGCTCAACCGCCTGATCGAGCCCAGTGCGGGGCGCATCGTGATCGACGGGGAAGACATCAACACCCACTCGCCGCGGCAGCTCCGCGCGCTGCGCCGCAAGGACATCAGCATGGTGTTCCAGTCCTTCGCCCTGATGCCGCACATGACGGTGCGGGACAACACGGCCTTCGGCCTGGAACTGGCCGGCGCCGACCGCCAGCACCGATTGGCCCAGGCGGACCTGGCGCTGGAGCAAGTGGGTCTGGCCGGGTGGGGCCACAAGTACCCCGACGAACTCTCCGGCGGCATGCAGCAGCGTGTCGGGCTGGCCCGCGCGCTGGCTTCGGACCCGTCCATCCTGCTGATGGACGAAGCGTTCTCCGCGCTGGACCCCATCATCCGCACCGAGATGCAATCGGAGTTGCTTCGCCTGCAGCAGGTCAAGCGCCGCACCATCGTCTTCATCTCGCATGACCTGGACGAAGCCATGCGCATCGGGGACCGCATTGCCATCATGAAGGACGGGCAGGTGGTGCAGGTGGGCACGCCGGATGAGATCCTGCGCAGCCCCGCCAACGATTTCGTGCGCAGCTTCATCCGCGGCGTGGACACGGCGGCCGTCTTCAAGGCCGCCGACATTGCGCGGCAGCCGCTCACGCTGGTGGCGGAGCACACCACACGCGGGGCCCGCGCCGGACTCAAGACCCTGGAGGACCAGGACCGCGAATTCGCGCATGTGGTGAGCCCGTCCCGACGTTACCTCGGCACGGTCTCGGCCGACTCCTTGCGCGCCGCGCTGGACGGGCATGTCGGGCCGCTGGGGTTGCACCATGCCTTCATCGATGGCCTGGTGCCGATCGCGTCGGAGGCACCGGTGGCGGATCTCTTTGGACAGGTGGCACAGGCGCCCTGCGGGGTGCCGGTGGTGGATGCAGATGGGCGTTTCCGGGGTGCCATTTCCAAGACCACGCTGCTGAAGTTCCTGGACCGCGACACGCCACCCATCGAGCCGGTGGCAGGCCCTTCGGCCCATCCTTCCAGCCAGGCCGCTTCGGCCATGACCCTTTGATCACCCAGGAGGCCTGATGCAATCAAACGTTCTCACCGCTGTAGCCGCTGCATCCGCCGCATCCGCGCCGATGTCGCCCGCTTCGACCGCCCTGGACCCCTGGGAAGCGATGTCCCAAGCCCCGGACCCTTCCGCGACGGCCGCGTGGCTGGATGCGCCCTCACAAGCCGCAGGCGCCACGGATCCGCACGCCGCCGCCGCAACCGGCCAAGGCCTGGCCGACACGCTCCACCAGGCCTTCAACGGCACGCTGCCCATCGAATCCTGGATCAACACCGGCCTGTCCTGGGCCGTGGACCATGGCCGCCCGTACTTCCAGGCGCTGCGCCTGCCCATCGACGGCACGCTGAACACGGTGCAGGGGCTGCTGACCCAACTGCCGGCGCCGGCGATGCTTGCGCTCATCGGCCTGCTGGCCTGGCAATTCGCCGGACGGCGTCTGGCGGTCGGCACGACCCTGGCGCTGGCCGTGGTCGCGGCGCTGGGCATCTGGCCGGAAGCGATGGTGACGCTGTCGCTGGTGCTGACCTCGCTGCTCTTTTGCCTGCTGGTGGGCCTGCCGCTGGGCGTGCTGCTGGCCAGCAGTGAACGCGCGGAGGGCATCATGCGCCCCGTGCTCGACGCGATGCAGACCACCCCGGCCTTCGTCTACCTCGTCCCGGTCGTGATGCTGTTTGGCATCGGCAATGTGCCGGGGGTCATCGTCACCATCGTCTTTGCGCTGGCGCCGCTGGCCCGCCTGACCAACCTGGGTCTGCGCCAAGTGCGCCCCGATCTGATCGAGGCGGCCCGTGCCTACGGGGCGTCGCCGTGGCAGATGCTGTGGAAGGTGAAGCTGCCGCTGGCCTTGCCGTCCATCATGGCCGGTATCAACCAGGCGCTGATGCTGTCGCTGTCGATGGTGGTGATCGCTTCCATGATCGCCGTGGGCGGCCTGGGCCAGATGGTGCTGCGCGGCATCGGCCGGCTGGACATGGGCCTGGCCACCGTCGGGGGCGTCGGCATCGTGATCCTGGCCATCACGCTGGACCGTCTGACGCAGGCGCTGGGCCGACCGGGCCGTGTCGCCGGCCAGCGCTGGTGGCAGGGCGGGCCGGTGGGGCTGGTGATGCGCGTCGTCGCGGCGGTGTCTCGGTCGTCGAAGGCTGCGGCGGGCGAGGCGGGTTCGCCGTTGTCTTCGCGGCTGCCGGAACCGATGCGCACGGCCTCGCAGTCTTGAAGCGGCCGCTTGACGCCTTTGAACCTCTGAGGAAAGGACTCTCCCGGATGATCCAGATTCGCACCGTCACACTCGCACTCCTGATGGGACCGGCCGCGCTGCTCGGCGCGGCCACTGCCGCCGCTCCATCCGCCGCTGCGGCGCAGGCGCCGGCTCAGACACGGGCAAACGCCCACGCCCCTGCGCCGGATGCCGTCATGCCCGGCAAGGGCATCACCGTCCAGCCCCTGAAAAGCTCGCTGGCCGAAGAAGCGTTCCAGACGCTGCTGGTCTCCCGCGCGCTGGAAAAGCTCGGCTACACCGTCCTGCCGATGAAGGACCTGGAGCCCGCCACCGAGCATCTGGCCATTGCCAACGGGGACGCCACCTTCATGGCCAACCACTGGCGCCTGCTGCACCAGGACTTCTATCGCAACAGCGGCGGGGACGCACGTCTGGTGCGCTTCGGTCCTTATGCGCAGGGCGCGGTCCAGGGCTACCTGATCGACCGGAAGACCGCCGAGGCCCATCACATCACCCGGCTGGACCAGTTGCGAGACCCCGCCATCGCCCGCCTGTTCGACACCGACGGCGACGGCCGCGCCGACCTGACCGGCTGCAACCCCGGCTGGGGCTGCGAAGGCGCCATCGAGCATCACCTGGATGCCTACCAGCTTCGCAGCACCGTCACCCATCGCCAGGGCAGCTACACCGCGCTGATGGCGGACACCATGTCTCGCTTCAAGCAGGGCAAGCCCATCCTCTACTACACCTGGACGCCCTATTGGGTCAGCGCGGTCCTGCGCCCCGGGGCTGACGTGGTGTGGCTGCAGGTGCCGTTCTCTGCGTCCAAGGACGGCACGACCGACACGCAGCAGCCCAACGGCAAGAACTACGGCTTTGCGGCGGACCAGGAAGAGATCGTGGCCAACCGCGACTTCATCCAGCGCAATCCAGCCGCAGCGAAGTTGTTCGAGGTGATGCGCCTGCCCATCTCCGACATCAATGCGCAGAACCTGCGGATGAATGACGGCGCCAACACCGAGCGCGACATCGCCCGGCACACCGACGGCTGGATCCGCGCGCACCAGGCGCAGTTTGATGGATGGATTGCGCAGGCGAGAGCGGCAGGGCCTTAACGCACGCTCAGCGCTGCGCGCCTTCCTCCAGCTTGCGGGCATACACCGCCAGCACGATGCGCTCGGAGTGGACGAGGTAGTCGTTCAGCCGTGCCGAAGCCTTGGCGAACTCGCCGGCCTCGGCCAGTTCCAGGATCTCCCGGTTCATGTCCACGTAGGGCGCATGCAGGAACTCCGCATCCCGCAGCAGTCCGAATGCCAGCCGCAGTTCCGCCAGCACCTGTGCAAACAGGAGGTTGAGCCGCTCGCTGTCGGCCAGCTCCACGATGCCCATGTGAAAGGCCATGTTGGCCGTGCCCACGGCCACCCAGTCCCCGCGGTCGCGGGCCGCCAGCGCCTGCTCGACGGCCTGCCGCATGTGCTTCTTGGCGGGGTGGCGCGGGTAGGCCTGGGCCAGCGCCTGGCACTCGATCAGCCGCCGGACGCGGTAGATGTCGATGATCGCGGCAATGCTGGGCACCGACACAAACACCCCGCGGTTGGGCTCATGCCGCAGCAGTCCGTCCTTGGTGAGCCCGCGGAACACCTCGCGCAGCGTGTTGCGGGAGATGCCCAGCTGTTCCGCCAGCGCCTGCTCGGACAAACGCTGACCCGGCGCAAACTCGCCGGCCGTGAGCTTCTGGCGGAGTTGCTCGGACACCCGGTCGGTCAGGGGCAGCGCCTCGTCGGCTGCGGATCCCGATGCGGAATCCGATGCGGATGAGGCAACTGGAGAGGACGCGCGCGAGCGAGCTGGCGTGGGAGGGGATTGGCGAGGGGACTTGGGAACGGACACGGGAGCGGAAGCGCTAGCGGGCTTGGACGGAGCGCGGCGGGATCGTTGAGCAGGCATGGGGCCGGATTCTCCCCCTCACGCGCCGTTTGTCGATCAGCCCTGCGGGTTTGCACCAAGGCGCGGGCTGGTTTGATGGGGCACCATGGCGTGGATTGTTCAACAATCCATCTGGATTGCCCTTCAGGAGCGCAGACGTCATGACCCACGATCCCTCCCTCTGGCCCCTGCTCGGGGTGGCCGTGATCATTCTGGGCTTTGTGCTGCGCTTCAATCCGTTGGTGGTGGTGGCGGTGACCGCGGTGGTCACCGCGGTCGCGGCCGGCTTCCCGGTGCAGAAGATGCTGGCGACGCTGGGCACCGGCTTCATCAAGACCCGTAACCTGCCCTTGATCCTGCTGCTGCCATTGGCGGTCATCGGCTTGCTGGAGCGACACGGCCTGCGGCAGCATGCGCAGCAGTGGATTTCCCGTTTCAAGTCGGCCACGGCGGGGCGCCTGTTGATCGTCTATCTGGCTGCCCGGCAGTTGACGGCGGCCATCGGCCTGACGAGTCTGGGTGGGCATCCGCAGATGGTGCGGCCCCTGCTGGCGCCGATGGCCGAGGGCGCGACCGAAGCGCGCCTCGGGGCCCTGCCGGATCGCATCCGGCACCGCCTGCGTGCGTATGCCGCGGCCACGGACAACGTCGGGCTGTTCTTTGGTGAAGACATCTTCGTGGCCTTTGGTGCCGTGGTGCTGATGACCACCTTCCTCCATGAAGCCGGCATCGACGTGGAGCCCATCCATGTGGCGCTATGGGGCCTGCCGACCGGCATCTCGGCGTTTCTGATTCACGCATGGCGCCTGCGCCGGTTGGACGCGACGCTCAAGCGCGAGCTCGACGGGCCGCGCAGCGTCGACCCCTCCACCCCCAGCGCCGCCCCTTCGCGGACCCCCGGCACCAAGGAGTCCTGACATGACGCTCTCCCTGGATCTGCTCTTCACCCTGGCCGGCCTGCTGCTGGCCGCTGTGGCGGTGATGACGCTGCTGGATCGCAGCCATCCCAAGCGCTGGACCACCGGCCTGTTCTGGGGCTTGTATGCGGCGATGTTCCTCGCCGGCCCGCTCGTGCCGCCCGAATGGGTCGGCGCCGGCGTGCTGCTGATGGCCTTGCTGGTGGGGCTGCGCGGGGTGGGTCCGGGCGGGCTCCAGTTGCCATCGGCGCAGGCTTGCGCGGCCAGCGCCAGGCGCCTGGGCCACAAGCTCTTTGTGCCGGCCCTGACCATTCCGCTGCTGACGATGGTGGGCACGCTGTCGGCCAAGCACCTGGTCGTGGGCGGCCTGCCGCTGATCGACCCGAAGAACGCCACCTTGGTCAGCCTGGGCCTGTCCTGCGTCGTGGCCCTGGGGCTGGCCTGCTGGCTCACCCGGGAAACGCCGGTGCAGGGCGTGCGCGAAGCCCGTCGCCTCATCGACGCCCTGGGCTGGGCCCTGGTGCTGCCGCAGATGCTGGGCATGCTGGGCCTGGTGTTCTCGGATGCGGGCGTGGGCAAGGCGGTGGCGTACGTCACCACCAGCACCATCAACATGGACCTGCGTTTCGTGGCCGTCACCGTGTATGTGGTGGGCATGGCGCTCTTCACCGTCATCATGGGCAACGGCTTTGCCGCCTTCCCGGTGATGACCGGTGGCGTGGGCGTGCCGGTGCTGGTCGGCGTCTACCATGGCGACCCGGCGGTGATGGCGGCCATCGGCATGCTGTCGGGCTACTGCGGCACGCTGATGACCCCGATGGCGGCCAACTTCAACATCGTGCCGGCGGCACTGCTGGAACTGCCCGACAAGAATGCGGTGATCCGGGTGCAGATCCCCACCGCATTGACGCTGCTGGCGGTGAATGTCGTGCTGCTCAACCTGCTCATGTTCCGGTAAGTCCGGGGACCGTGAAACACCTATGAACATCGATCTGAACAGTGACCTCGGCGAAAGCTTCGGCGCCTGGCGCATGGGCGACGACGCCGCCATGCTGGCCATCGTCAGCAGCGCGAACGTGGCGTGCGGCTTCCATGCGGGCGACCCGGCCGGCATTCTGGCGACGCTGCGCTCGGCCGCGGCCCATGGGGTGAGTGTCGGCGCGCATGTGGCCTATCCGGACCTGGCCGGTTTTGGGCGACGCAACATGGACCTGGCCAGTGCAGATCTGCAAGCCAGCGTGATCTATCAGATCGGCGCGCTGCAGGGCCTTGCGGCCGCGGCCGGCACCCGGGTGCGGTACGTCAAGCCGCATGGCGCGCTCTACAACTTCATCGCCCATGATGCCCGCCAGGCTGCTGATGTGATCGCCGCCGTGAAGGCGGTGGACGCTTCCCTGGGCCTGGTGGTGCTGGCCGGGTCGGCGCTGGCCGGCTGGGCGCGGGAGGCGGGGCTGCGTACCGTGGAGGAAGCATTCGCCGACCGCGGCTACCGGGCGGACGGCAGCCTCGTGCCGCGCAATCAACCCGGCGCGGTGCTGCATGACCCCGACGCTATCGCCGAACGCATGCTGCAACTGGCGCGTGAGGGCACGGTGACGGCGGTGGATGGCAGCGTGGTGCGCGTCCATGCGCAATCCATCTGCGTGCACGGCGACAGCCCCGGCGCGGTGGCCATGGCGCAGCGCTTGCGCGAGCGGCTCACGGCCGAGGGCATCGCCATCCGCGCCTTCATGGACCTTGCATGACAACGCCTCAAGCGGAACGCACCCTTCGCCTGCTGCCCGCCGGGGAGGCGGTGCTGGTGGAACTGGCCGACCTGCCTCGGACCCTGGCGCTGCTGGCCTCGCTGCAGGCTGACCCGATACCGGATGTGAAAGAGATCGTGCCCGGCGCGCGCACCTTGCTGCTGACGCTGGATACGCAGCAGCTCAGCCGCGACGCGCTGGCCCAGGCGCTGGCCGCGCGCTCGCTCGACGTGCGCGAGACCGCTGCCGGAACCCTCGTCGAAATCCCGGTGCATTACGACGGGGAAGACCTGGCCGACGTGGCCGCGCTGCTTCAGATCTCCCCCGAGGAAGTCGTTCGCCGCCACACTGGCAGCGACTGGTTCGTAGCGTTCACCGGCTTCGCCCCGGGCTTTGCCTATCTGACGGGCGGGGACGAGCTGCTGCGCACGCTGCCTCGTCGCAGCTCGCCGCGCACCCGCATTCCCCCGGGCGCCGTGGCCGCGGCGGGTGGGTTCAGTGGCGTCTATCCGAAGGCCAGTCCGGGCGGGTGGCAGTTGCTGGGTCAGACGCTCACGCCGATGTGGGATGTGCAGCGCCAGCCCCCGGCGTTGTTGCAGCCCGGGCAGCGGGTGCGGTTCGTGGATGCGGGGCCGCGGACGGCGGCAGCCGCCGATTCCATGGACGCCGGCACGTCGGACGCCGCGGGAGACGCAGAGGAGGGAAGAGGGGCTGACGCATCGCCGCCCAGCCTCGATGCATCGACCCCCGCGCTCGACATCCGGCAGACCGGTCTCCAGTCACTGCTGCAGGACCTGGGCCGACCCGGCCAGGCGGGGCAGGGCGTCTCCGCCTCGGGGGCGATGGACCGACGCTCGCTCAAGGCGGCCAACCGCCTGGTGGGCAACGACGAAGGCGAAGCCTGTATCGAGGCGGTGCTGGGGGGCTTCGAGTGGATCAGCCAGGGCGACCTCGTGGTGGCCGTGACCGGTGCAGACGGACCGCTCCAGCTGACGAGCCCGGACGGGCGCAGCCACGACGTGCAACGCCATGCGCCTCTGGCTTTGTCCCCTGGTGATCGGCTGCGCCTGGGGGCTCCGACGGCCGGCGTCCGCAGTTATATCGCCGTGCGTGGAGGCTTTGCCGTGCCGACGGTGCTGGGCAGCCGCTCCTACGATTCACTGGCGGATGTTGGCCCCGCGCCGCTCAAGGCGGGCGACCGCCTGTGCCTGCGCCCAAGTCGCCCGGGTGCGGTCGTCGGCCATCCGGAATCCGCCTGGACCCAATGGCCCGCGGCCGATGACGAAGTCGTCCTCGACCTCCACCTCGGCCCGCGCGCCGACTGGTTCACTTCGCAAGCGCTGTCCACGCTGGTGTCCCAGCCGTGGACCGTCACACCGCAGTCCAACCGCGTCGGGCTTCGGCTGCAGGGCGACACCGCGCTGTCCCGCGCCGTGACCGCCGAGCTGCCCAGCGAGGGCACGCCGCTGGGCGCCCTGCAGGTGCCTGCCAACGGCCAGCCGGTGCTGTTCCTGGCCGACCATCCGCTCACCGGCGGTTATCCGGTCATCGCCTGCGTGGCGCCCTGGCATCTGGACCTCGCAGGCCAGTTGCCGGTGGGCACGCGGCTGCGTTTTCAGGTGGTGAGCGGCTTTGATCCGCTGGTCATCGAAACCCGACGCTGAGGGAAAGTCCATGCCCATGAAGAAAGTCCTGATCGCCAACCGGGGCGAGATCGCCGTTCGCATCATCCGCGCCTGTGCCGACTATGGCGTGCGTTCCGTGGCGGTCTATGCCGACCCCGATCTCGACGCGCTGCATGCGCGCCTGGCGGATGAGGCCTACGGCCTGAATGGCCAGCGCCCCGCCGAGACCTATCTGTCCATCGACAAGCTGCTGGACGCTGCCCGCCGAAGCGGCGCGGATGCGGTGCATCCCGGCTACGGCTTCCTCTCTGAGAACGCCGCCTTCGCCCGCGCGGTGCTGGAAGCAGGGTTCACCTGGATCGGTCCGCCGCCATCGGCCATCGAGCAACTGGGCGACAAGGTGTCCGCCCGTCGCCTGGCGATGGAGGCCGGCGCGCCGCTGGTGGCCGGGTCTCCCGGGCCGGTCGAGAACGCCGAGCAGGTCCTGGCGTTTGCGCGTCAGCACGGGCTGCCGATTGCCATCAAGGCCGCCTTCGGGGGCGGGGGGCGCGGCATGAAGGTGGTCTGGAAGATGGAGGACGTGGCCGAGCAGTTCGATTCCGCCGTCCGCGAAGCGACGGCCGCCTTTGGACGGGGCGAATGCTTCGTCGAGCAGTTCCTGGACCGCCCCCGGCATGTCGAGGCGCAGGTGATGGCCGACAGCCTGGGCCAGGTGGTGGTGCTGGGCACGCGGGACTGCTCGCTGCAGCGTCGCAATCAAAAGCTGGTGGAGGAGGCGCCGGCCCCTTTCCTGAGTGATGAGCAGCGCGAGCGGATTCACAGCGCGGCCCGGGATGTCTGCCGGCGGGCGGGCTATGTGGGTGCGGGCACGGTGGAGTTCCTGCTCAGCAGCACCGGGGCGATTTCATTCCTGGAGGTGAATACGCGGCTGCAGGTCGAGCATCCGGTCACCGAGGAGACCTGCGGGCTGGATCTGGTGGTGGAGCAATTGCGCATCGCCGATGGTTTGCCGCTCACGCTGACGGAAACACCGGCGCCCCGCGGCCATGCCATTGAATTTCGCATCAACGCGGAAGATGTGGGGCGGGGCTTCCTGCCCGCGCCGGGCCCGGTGCACCTGTTTGAGGCGCCGTCCGGCCCGGGGGTGCGGGTGGACAGCGGCGTGGTGTCCGGCTCGGTGGTGCCACCCGCCTTTGATTCGCTGATGGCGAAGCTGATCGTGACCGGTGCGACCCGGGAGCAGGCGCTTGCAAGGGCTCGTCGCGCGCTGGCCGAGTTCCGCATCGAGGGCGTGCCCACCGTGCTGCCGTTCCATCGCGAAGTGCTGCGGCATCCGGACTTCACGGCGGGCAGCGGCTTCAAGGTGCATACGCGCTGGATCGAAACCGACTTCGCGACGGCGCTGGCCGCGGCGACCCGGGTGGCGCCGGTGCCGCAGGCGCCGCTGCATCAGCTGACGATCGAGCTGGATGGCCGGCGCGTACGGCTGGGCTTGCCGGCGGATCTGCTGAAGGGGCTGGCGGCCGGCGCGGCCGGTGGGGGCGTGGACGGGGACGGGGCGCCCTTCGCCTCCGTCGCAGGCGACGCCACGGCCCCCGCCGCGGCCGGCGACCCCGCGGCGATCGAGGCCCCGATGAGCGGCCTGCTGCAGGCCTGGAAGGTCGAGGACGGCGAGCAGGTGCAGGAAGGTCAGCTCATTGCCGTCCTGGAGGCGATGAAGATGGAGACGCAGGTGCTGGCGCATCGCAGCGGGCGGGTGTCGCAACTCGCGGCGGCAGGGGCTACCCTGACCGCCGGAGCCGCACTGGCGCGCATCGAGTGAGCCGTCACAGGGCCCGCAAAAAAGCCTCCAGGTCCTGAAGCTCCTTGGCACTCAGCCGCAGCGGCTGGATGCGGGATGAGGGCGGAATGGCCATCAGACCCTGTGCGTTTTTGGGGGGCTGCGGCATGCCCGCGTTGTAGGTCTCCAGCACACCGCGCAGCGTGGGCGTCGAGCCGTTGTGGAAGTAGGGCGCGGTCCGGGCGATGCCGCGCAAGGAGGGCGTGCGGAACGCGCCCAGGTCCTCCTCCTTGCTCGTGACCGCCTGTCGACCCAGGTCCTGCAGACGCCGACCCAGCGCGCTCATGCCGATCTGGTGGAACTCGTGCTGCGTGAATTGCGGTCCGCTGTGGCAGTTCATGCAGCGCGCCTTGGTGCGGAACAGATGCAGCCCGCGGATCTCCTGCTCGCTCAAGGCCATGCGTTGTCCCTCGATGAAGTCGTCGAAGCGGCTACGAGGCGCTTCGATACGGCGCTCGAAAGCGGCCAGCGCCTGGGCCAGCCGCGCCAGGTCGACCTCCCCAGATCCGAACACTTCCTTGAAGCGCTGCGGGTAGTCCGTCTCCCGCAGGAGCCGCTGCTGCAAGGCTCCGAGGTCCATGCCCATCTCCACCGGGTTGGCAATCGGCATCAGGGCCTGACTTTCCAGATCACCAGCCCGCCCGTCCCACATCAGGCGAGGCACAAAGGCCACCCCCAACAGATGCGGCGTATGGCGAGGGCCCGTCTGGGCCTCCAGGCCCAGGGCGAGACGTCGCCCATCGGAGAAACCCAGATGCGGCGCATGGCAACTGGCGCAACTGAGCGTTCCGTCGCGGGAAAGACGGGGGTCGAAGAACAACTGTTCACCCAGCTTCACCAGCGCCGCTGGCGGGGCGGGCAAGGCGGGCCGCGGCCCCAGCTCTTCCCAGCGAACGCCGGCGTCCACGGTGGGGGCCGGCCATTGACTGCGATCGCCACGGTAGGCCTTCAGAAGGGCCGCGGCATCGCCGTCCGCGCTACCTGCCGCCACAGCCCCACTGGCGCCAGCAGCAGCAGGGGTCGCCAGCAGGGGCGCGGTCGCGCTCGCCAGCAGAAGACTGACCAGCCAGGGCAGGCCCTGGCGGGCACGTCGGAGCAGGGGCGGGCGATCAGAACTCATAACCCACCTCCAATGCCACGCTGCGGCCTCGCTCGTAGGTGGCATAGGTGTCGCTGACGGTGGTCTTGTTCTTGCGGTTGGTCAGGTTCTCGAGCGTCAGCTTGATCTGCAACCGCTCGTCGCCGCGCACGCGCGGTTCCCAGTGAATGACCGTGTCCACGGCCAGCGAGCGTGGCAATTGCGCACGCTGGTACACGTCGACGGTACTGCCCTGGTAGTCGGTGGTGCCAGTGGACAGCATCTGCTGATAGCGGTCGCGCACCCGCAACAGATGGCTGATGGTGAGGTGGTAGGCCGGCAGGCTGCTCATGGCGCCCAGGCGGAAGGTCCAGGGGCGGTTGTAGTTGTCGGCAGGGATGTCGGAGTAACGAATGAACTGGCCGTCGTATTGAACGATGACGTCATTGACCTTGTCTGTCGAGTAGTTGTCCGCATACGTGCTGTAGTTGGAGCGCACCTCGCTCTTGTTGACGGCCATCCACCAACGCGTCACCACGGGGCCAGTCTTGAAGGCTGTGGCGCTGGACCAGCTCAGGGTCCAGTCCCGGGTCCTGCTGCGACCGTCGTTGGTGTAGATATAGCAGCTGTTGCCGTTGCAGGCGGTTTGCTTGGTGACCACCCGCTTGACCACCTGGTCCTTGCCGTCACGGTCTGTGACGCGCAGGCTGAGCGGTCCGCCGAGCCAGGCCGGTGCGAACACCAGACCTGCAGTGAGCTCATCATCATGCGGCGTCTTCATGGCGTCCAGGCGGTTCAGAGGCAAGGCCTGCACGGCCTTGCCCCAGGTCAGCGTGCCGCTGCGTGTCTGGGTGACCTGCAAGGTGTGGATCTTTTCCTGAAGCGCGTACGCAAACAGGCTGCGTCCAACATAGCGGCTGGCACCCAGGTCCAGCAGCAGCGTGTCCATCGGCTGCCACGTCAGAGCGAGCCGCGGAGCGGTGTTGACTTGGTCCGTGAGGGTGTCCTTGTCCGCGCGTAGGCCGGCGCGCAGCTTCAGGGTCTTCCAGCGGATCTCGTCTTCCAGGAACGCGCTGAAGGCATCTGCCGCAAGATCGAAGCGGCCCGCGTTGTAAGTGATCTGCTGGGTGAAATACTGGCCCACCTGGCGGTTGATGGACGCCGTGGCGGAGCAGGCGTCGGTGTCGACGGAACCGTCTGCGCGGGTGCATCGTGAGATGGCCCCGCTGGTGGGCAGGTTGCTGGCCACGAGATAGTAGTGCTGCGCTTTCAGCCGTTCGTATTCGGCTTCCTGATGGCGCAGTTCCAGGCCCGTGCTCACGCGATGCTGCAGCGCTCCGGTGGCGATGGGCTTGAACGCGGCCTTGACCTTGTAGGCCATGGCCTTGAGACCCTGATCGACGTCTCCCCACGCGCCTTCGCCGCTGGTGGGGACGCGTTCGGTGGGGTCGCCCCAGTTCTTGTCGGTGGACCAGCGCCAGTTGCGGTAATAGTCGGCATCGCTTCGGCGTGACTGCGAGGTGGCGCTGTATGAGAGCTGGTGCGTGACGGTGACGGGTTCCCATCGCGACTCCCACCGCCCGGAAAGGCTCAGGCCGCCGCTTTGCAGCGTGTAGTCGCTGTTGCGGAAGTCCTCGATGAAGTATCGGTTGTCCGATGGCGCGTAGACCAGACTCAGGTCCGCTTTGTGGATGCCGCCAGCGGGCGTGAAATCGGTCTTGAGCACCAGGGTGTCTTGCCGGCGCTGCTGCGTTACCTCGCGGGACTCGGTGCTGGTGCTGTTGTCGGTGGTGAAGCGGCGCAGGGGAATGTCGGACTGACGTCGCACGACACTGGCCAGAATGCCCCACTGTTCGCTGGGACGCCCCTCCACGGTGGTCTTGTACGTCCACTTGCGGAACTTCGGCTGCATGTCGGCATTGGACGAGGCTTCGAACTCGGCCCGGCGGGCCGGGTCGATGAAGACGTGAGTCCAGTCCGACGAGGTGTACCCCACCGCCACGCTGCCACCGAAGCTCTTGCGCGCCGAGCACAGGCGCGCATCCACCACGCCGCCGGTGAAGCGGCCATACTCGGCCGAAACGCTGGCGTCCCTGACTTCCACCTCGCACAGCACACTGCTGTCCACCGCCAGTGCCTGCGACGCACCCGGCACGAACTCCGGACTGCTGGGCGTGATCTTCAGTCCCGGGTCCAGATCGTTCATGGCCGATACCCCGTCCAGCAGGATCTCGTTCTGATAGGGCTTGGACCCGTGGATGGAGATCTCGGCCGGGGCGATTTCTCCGCCGGTGTAGGAAGCGAGCTGACCTTCGCTGTACTGAATGTTGGGGTTGAGCTTGAGCTGGCTGGTCAGGTCCCCGTTGAGGGCGGGCAGGTGGCGGAGCATGGCACGGTCCAGGCGCTGGACGGTCGGCAGCGCGTTGCCTTGCACGGCCACCCGCGGCAGGTGCTGGAGCTGAGGCACGAGAGCGTTGCGGTCGTTGTCCTCATCCGCGGCATCGCCCGGGCGAGAGGCTGCACGCTGACGCACCATCAGACCACCGGCCGGAGAGGACACCGCTTCCAGCGAGGTGCCCGCCAGCAGCACGCTGAAAGCCGCCATGATGTCGTAGCGTCCTTTCAGTCCCTGGGTCCGGTGCCCCTGCACCAGAGAGGCATCAAACACCACCACCACGCCTGCCTCGGCCGCGAACCGGTAGAGCGCATCGGCCAGCGAAGACGCAGGGATGTCGTACTGGCGGGCCGGCCCTGCGGCGCGGGACACGGAGGGCTTCTCCGCCGCGCCAGGCTGCGGCGATATCGAGGCGGCGACGGCCGGGGCAGAACACAGGCCCGCGCTGAATACCGCCATCAGCAGCGCTGATGGTCGATGTTGCAAGCGCTGCGCGGAGCCTGGCGCGCACGCAGCGGTGGCCGGGAGGGACAGTCGTGGCGAGAAGAAACGGCGGTCGTTCATGGTTCGGTGGATGTCACTGACCGATGAAGGCCGAACGAAATCGCCAAAAGGACAATGCGGTGACAATTTTTTTTAGGGCGGCCGCCCACCGACTCAGCGCGGCCGCAAGACCAGGGTGTCCCCACGCTGCTCAAGCCGCAGTCCCAATTGGTCCGCCAGGGTCGCGAGCGAGCGCTGCGGTTGCGTGATGAGGAAACTGCCGGAGACGCGCAGCCCCGATATCGACGGGTCGCCCCGCATGGCCGCGCCGGAGTGGCGTTGAAAGTCGCGCAGGAAGATGTCCAGGCGCTGATCCATGACCACCAGCATGCCGCGGGTCCAGGCTTCGTCCGCAAAGCCGGCTTGCTCCACAGCCTCATGACCTCCGCGGAAGAACCGCAGTTTCTGTCCTTGCAACACCCTCACCGGGAGCGAGCTGCCCTCCGGCCAGACCTCCACCGCATGGGCCTGTACCGCCACGACGGTGTTCCGCCCTGACTGCTCCACCGTCAGCCGCGTGCCGAGCGGAGTGATGCGGCCGTCCCGGGTGTGGATCTGGAGGGGGCGTTGCAGGGGGTCTGGGGCCGTTTGCAATTGCAGCGCGCCGCCGCTCAGATGCAGGGTGCGCTGCGTTGGGCTGTAGGCAATGCCCCATCGTGTTTCAGGCGCTACCAGCAACTGCCCGCCATCGGGCAGCGTCACAGCCCGACGTTCGCCGGCATCCGTGGTCATCCATTCGATGGGCATTTCCCTGCCGGACCAGGAGCGCATCACCAGGGCCACGATGGCCAGTGCGCCGAGCCCGCCTGCCGCCCCCAGGCCGCTCAGTGCCTGACGACGGCTGATCCGATTCGGGCGGCGCAATGCTTGACTGGCGTTGGACGGCGTGAGGGCGAGCAAATCCTTCAGGCGCTCCATGCGCTGCCATGCGAGTCGATGGCCGTCGGCTTGGGCCAGCCAATCTCGCCACGCGGCGTGATCGGCTTCGGTGGCGGCGCTGTCGCTCAATCGCAAATGCCAGTCGGCCGCCTGCGCCAGATGCTGCGGATTCACAGCAGCGTCAGACATTGCACCAACGCCTTGTGCATGTATTTCTTGATGCTGCTCACCGACACCCCCAGGTGGTCCGCGATGCGGGCATGTTCCCACCCCTCCAGTTGCGCCAGCAAAAAGGCTTCGCGGACCTTCGGGCCGAGACCCTCGAGCAGCCGGTCCAGCGTCAGTAGCGCTTCCAGGGCCAGGGCGCGCTCTTCCGGGGAGGGGGCCAGGTCGGCGGGGAGCGCGGACAGTTCCTGTAGGTAGGCGCGCTCCAGGTCCTGACGCCGGTAATGATCCACCAGCAGGCCCTTGGCGATCGTCGTCAGATAGGCCCGGGGCTGGTTCAAGACGGGGGGACGATCACCGGTTTGCAACAGGCGCACGAAGGTGTCCTGCATCAGGTCGGCGGCGCGTTCGGAACAGCCCCCCAGACGTCGGCGCAGCCAGTCAGCCAGCCAGGACCGATGGTCGCGATACAGCCCTTCATGGCTGAGTACGGCCGGTTCCGCCAGACTCATGATGCCAGCGCTTTCAGGCGAGCGGGCGCAGGGTCACGGGAGGCGTGGGAGGGTGTCGGGCCGGCATGGAGCCGGGCCACGCGCGAAGGGCTGGGCATGACGAAATCCGGAGGGGCGTTTCACACAAGGGCCTCCGGCTGGCCCGTCGCAGACTGCGAACGGCTGGCTGTGCCACGGGGCCAGATTGTAGATGAGAAGATGAGAACCTTTCTCATCTTCGTGTCTCCCACGCCACGTGGACTTTGGCGGGTCTCGCTCCACCGCAACCCGCCTTAGCCTGCCGCCGGATTGAACAGTCTCGGCAGCCACAGCGACAGGCTGGGCACATAGGTCACCAGCATCAAGGTCACTCCCAGCGCCCCATAGAACGGCAGGATGGACCGCATCACCTGGCCCACCGAGACGCCGCCAATGGCGCATCCCACGAACTGCGTGACACCGACCGGCGGGGTGTTCAGCCCCAGTGCGCAGTTGATCAGCATCACGATGCCAAACTGCACCGGGTCCATGCCGAACTGGCTGGCAATCGGCAGGAAGATCGGCGTGCAGATGAGGATGGTCGCGGCCATGTCCAGGAAGGTGCCCAGCACGAACAGCAGCAGGTTGATCATCAGGAAGATGACCCACGGCTCGCTGGTGATGGACTTCATCAGGTCGCCGGTCTTCTGCGGCACTTCGTACAGCGCCATGAAGTAGCCGAAGGCCGATGAGATGCCGATCAGGAACAGCACCACGCCGGTGGTCTTGCAGGCCTTGGCGCAGGCCTTGAGGAAGTGCTCCCAGCTCAGGCTGCGATAGGCCAGCACGGTCACCAGCAGCGCCCAGAAGACCGCGGTGGCGGCCGACTCGGTGGCCGTGAAGATGCCGGACAGAATCCCGGCCAGGATGATCACCACCACCAGCAGGCCCGGCATGGCGCCGAGCAGGGCCACCAGCACTTCCTTCCAGCCCGGGAACTGTCCATGCGTGCTGTAGCCGCGCTTGACGGCCACATAGTAGGCCGCGGCCAGGTTGCAGACGGTGAGCAGCAGCGCAGGGATGACGCCCGCCAGGATCAGGCTGAACACACTGACCGACGCGATCCCGGTCGTTGCCAGGGTAAAGATGATGAGGTTGTGGGAGGTGGGCATGAGGGCGCCCACCAGGGCGGCATGGGTGGTGACGTTCACCGCATAGTCCGCGTCGTAGCCTTCCTTCTTCATCAGCGGAATCATGACCGAGCCCATGGCGGACACATCGGCCAGTGGAGAGCCCGCCACGCCGCCAAACAAGGTGCAGCCCAGCACATTGCTCATGCCCAGACCGCCGCGCACATGGCCCACCAGGGAGTTGGCAAAGCGCACGATGCGGTCGGCAATGCCGCCGTAAAGCATCAGCTCCCCGGCAAAGATGAAGAACGGGATGGCCAGGAAGGAAAAGATCTGCATGCCGCCGACCATCTTCTGGAACACGACGGCGATCGGCAGGCCCGCTGCCAGGATGGTGGCCACCGAGGCGAGGCCGATGGAGAACGCCACCGGCACGCCCAGCACCAGCAACACCGAAAAGCTCACCAGCAAGACAGTCAGTTCCATGAGGGCACCACCTCTTCACGACGGATGAGCGCCACCATGTGCTCCATCGAAAACAGCACGATCAGGACACCGGCAATCACCAGGGCCAGGTAGTCCAGGCCGACGGGAACGCCCAGCATCGGGTCGAGTTCGTCCCATTTCAGCCGGGTCCAGGTCCAGCCGCTCCAGGTCATCAGGCCACCAAACACCCCCACCAGCGCGTGGATGAGCAGTTCCAGCTTCAGCCGCCACGCCTCTGGCAGCAACGCGGCCAGCGACTCCAGGCCGATGTGGCCGGCATCCCGCACGCCCACGGCCACGCCCAGCGCGGTGACATACAGCACCAGTTGCAGGGCCAGACCCTCGGCCCAGGTCGGGGTGTCGTTGAACAAATAGCGGCCCACCACCTGCACCTGCACCGCCACGATGATCACCACCAGCATGCCGACGGCCGCCATCAGGCTGATCTTCGACAGCCAGGCACACAACCGCGTGTAGGGATGCCGGGACGCTGCCGGCGCCGTCATGGGGAGGACGCTCATGGCGTGTCCTGCACGGCCTTGACGAGGCGCTGCAGGTCCGGGGTGTTGATGAACCGCGCGTACACCGGCGCCATGGCTGCCTTGAAGGCGGCCTTGTCCACGTCGGTCACGATCTGGGACCCGGCCTTTTGCACCAGCGCCTTGTCCTTGGCTTCCTGTTCGTCCCACCGCTGCCGCTGGAAGCTGACCGATTCCTTCGCCGCGGCCCGGAACAGATCCTGGTCGGCCTTGGAGAGCTTGTCCCACACCAGCTTGGACATCAGCAGCATCTCCGGCGCCATGGAATGCTCGGTGAGCGAGTAGACCTTCACCGCTTCATAGTGCTTGAAACCGGCATAGGACGGGATGTTGTTTTCCGCCGCATCGATCAGCCCGGTCTTGAGTGCGGTGTAGATCTCGCTGGTGGGCATCGGCGTGGCATTGGCGCCGATGGCGGAGGCAATGGCCACCCAGAGCTCCGATTGCTGCACGCGGATCTTCAGGCCCTTGCTGTCCGCGGGGGTGCGTACAGCCTTCTTGGCATAGATCGAGCGGGACCCGCTGTCATAGAACGCCAGGCCGACCATGCCCTGGGATTCACAGCCCTTCAAGATCTCTTCGCCAATCGGGCCGTCCAGCACCTTGCGCATGTGGGCGACCGAGTGGAAGAGGAAGGGCATGGTGGGCACCAGGCTCTTGGGGCAGATGGAATTGAGGGAACTGATGTTCACCCGATTCATCTCCAGGGCGCCGATCTTGAGCTGGTCCAGCGTCTCCTTTTCGGTGCCCAGGGCGCTTTTGTTGAAGACCTTGATCTTGTATTTGCCGCCGCTGCGCTGGTTCAGCACCTCGCTCATGTGCTTGACGGCGGCAACGGTGGGGTAGTCGTCGCTGTTGTGCACATCGGCGGAGCGGAACTCGACCGCCATGGCGGGGGTGGTCGCCGCCAGCGCAAGGGTCAGGGCCGTGACCCAGCGAAGGGGCCGTCGCGCGCTCCCTGCGGCGTCATGGGCGATGGACCCTTCAGGGCGCCCGCGAGCGGGCAGGGGGCTGAGGGCCGTTCCAGTTCGTTGCATCGTGCGGTCTCCGTGGGTTCTTGTTGGAAGGACAGGACTGCAGGCGGTTCATGCAGGCGGGTCATGCAGGCGGGTCAAAGGGCCCAATGCCCAGGAAGCTGCCGCCCTGCAGGCGGGCCATCAGACTGTCTTCCGGGAACACCTTGTCGCCGACTTGGTCGCGCCAGGGCTCGGCGCTGTCCTGCGGCTGGTAGCCCAGTTGGGCCCAGCCCGTGTCGCTGTACCAGCGGGCTGGGTTGTCGGAAATGGCATAGGTGACCAGGCAGCCGACCTCCGGCGCTCGCAGCGATGCGCAGACCAGGCTGAACAGGTCGCGAGGGCTGATCCAGGTGGACAGGGCGCGCCGGTCCGGCGGCTCGGGCAGGCAGGTGCCGATGCGCAGGCACACCGATTCCACGCCATAGCGATACCAGTACAACTGCGCCATGCCTTCGCCAAACAGCTTGGTGACGCCGTAGTAGCCGTCCGGGCGGGCTGGATCGGTCGGGTCCAGCGGATGCCCCTGCGGATAGCAGCCGGTGACATGGTTGGAGCTGGCGAAGACCACGCGCCGCGTGCCGGCCAGGCGTGCGGCTTCATAGAGGTGGAACACGCCGTCCAGATTGGCGCGGGCCATTTGCTCGAAGGGCGCTTCCACGGAATGGGCGCCCAGATGCACCACCGCATCCACGCCTTGCAGCAGTCGCTGGACGGCGGCCCGGTCGGTCAGATCGCAGGGGCGGTCTTCTTCATGATCGGCCAGCGGACCCTCGAGTGGGCGCAGGTCGCTCAGGATGAGGCGGCGGCATGCGGTGCCCAGCGGCGCCCGCAGCATCCGTCCCAGGGTGCCGGCAGCGCCGGTCAAGAGCACGGTGTCCAGGCCGGCAGCGGCGGGAGAGGATGTCATGTTCTATTTTTTAAAACGGCGTTTCGAAACAGTATCGGAGAGCGGGGCAGATCCGGCAACTGGAGATCGCCCCGGGGAGACCCTGAGGCTGGAGGCGTCCCCAAAAAAAGGGGAGGCGGCATGCTGCAATGCAGCAATCGCGATGCAAGATGCGGTTTTCAGAGTGGGGGCAACCCTTGGCCGTTGCCTGCGTCACTCCAACTGTTTGGGACATGGGAATGCTGGATCAGGACACGAAACGGTATGTGGTGCTCGACGGCATGCGCGGCGTGGCAGCGCTTTGCGTGGCGGTGCTGCATGCCAGCCAATTGCTCAAGCTGGGCTACAAGCCCTTTCACGCGTCACTGGCCGTGGACTTTTTCTTCTGCCTGAGCGGCTTTGTCGTGGCGTTTGCCTATGACCGCAAGGTGCCGGGGCTGTCGATTCAGCGCTTCTTCGCCATGCGGCTGATCCGCCTCTACCCGATGATCGCGCTGGGCATTGCCGTTGGCGCGGTGGTGCTGCTGCTGGCTCTGCTGCGCGGCGATCTGGCCTGGAAGCAGACCCTGCTGTTGATTGCCTCGGCCTTTGTGCTGATGCCCATGGGCCTGAAGTACCAGTTCCAGGCCTATCCGGTGAACAACCCGATCTGGTCGCTGTTCTTCGAGCTCTGTGCCAATGCGGTCTACGGACTGCACACCAAATACGGTCGACCGCTCAAGCCGGCTGCTGTGGTGGCGTTGGTGGGCGCCCTGGGGGTGGCCCTGGCCGGAGCGGTGCTGCTGCAAAACGGCGTGGACCCGATCGGGTTTGATGGGCCGCGCAACTTCGTGCTGGGTGTCGTGCGGGTGGCCTTTCCCTTTGTGGTGGGCATGTGCATCTGCCGCAGTGGTATTCATCGCCGCCTTCCGCAGGTGCATTGGACGCTGCCGATGCTGGTGCTGCTGGGGGTGCTGATGTGCCCCTGGTGGCGGCATGAGCCGGTGTTTGATCTGGTCTGTCTGCTCGCGGTGCTGCCGCTGATCGTGGCGTTTGGCGCTGCGGCCGATGTGCAGCCGCACAGCATCAGCCTGCGCGGGCTCGAATGGCTGGGCGCCTTGTCTTACCCGTTCTACCTGCTGCATGAGCCGCTGCTGCGCCTGGCGCGGGACCTGAACATCAGCGACGTGCCCAAACCGCTGCTGGCGGTGCTGACCATGCTGCTGGCCGGCGTGCTTGCGCAACTGGCGCTGCGCTTGTACGACGAGCCGCTGCGGGCGGCGCTGATGCGGCGTCTGCGCCGCACTCCCTCTGCTGCCGGGGTGCCTCAGCGGGCTTGAGCCTTGCTTGGTGAACAAGCACTGCTGCTCTGTATCCGCACGTGATCGGACGCGACCGCACGAGTCGCCCTCGCACATCCACCGCGTTTAGGCCCGGAAATTAAGGGGAAACCCTTGTTTCCTGGCGATGTCAGGCCGATGACGGACTGGGACAATGCGCGCTGTTTTTTTGTTTCAAAAGAACGCCCGATCCTGGCCACAAGCCTGACAACGGGCGTAACGAAGGATCGAGCAGAGCATGGCGCTACAGCACTTGACCGACGAACAGGTCCGCACCTGGACGCGGGCCCAAAAAGACGAGTGGTGGTTCAAGAACGTCTTCCGCGGTGACATGGCGCAGCTCTCGCTGCGTTCCGGCCTGACCGGTTTTTTCCTGGGCGGCATCCTGGCCGCCACATCGCTCTACATCGGCGCCAAGACCGGCATCAGTGTGGGCGTGGGCCTGACGTCGGTGATCCTGGCCTTCGCCATGTTCCGTCTGCTCAATCAGATGGGCTGGGCCGATGACTACACCATCCTGGAGAACAACTGCACCCAGTCCATCGCCACGGCGGCCGGTTATGTGGTGACCCCGCTGATCTCCAGCCTGGTGGCCTACATGCTGGTGGTGGACCGCATCATCCCGTGGTGGCAGATGATGATCTGGATGGTCCTGAGCTCGATCACCGGGGTGCTGGTGGCCTTCCCGATGAAGCGTCGCTTCATCAATGAAGACCAATTGCCGTTCCCGGAAGGGCGCGCCTGCGGCGTGGTGCTGGATTCGCTCTACACCGGGCAAGGCGGCGAGGGCCTGTATAAGGCGGCGCTGCTGGCCAAGGTGGCGGGACTGGCCGCGTTCTACCAGGCCATCGTCAGCGATGGCTGGATGAAGCTGATCCAGTTCAAGCTGCTGCGCATGGACCAGTGGGCCGGCATGAAGGAGCCCTGGACCTTCCATGAACGCCTGGACCAGTACTACTACAGCTGGGCGGTGAAGGCGGACGCCTGGATCCCCAAGATCATGGGCGTGGACTTCCGCGTGCTGGGCCTGCGCCTGACGCTGGACGTGGCCATGCTGGGTGTGGGTGGCCTGATGGGCATTGCCGTGGCCACCAGTTGCCTGCTGGGGGCCTTCGTGAACTTCGCCGTGCTGGCGCCGATCATGATCAACGCCGGCGACATCGTCCAGCGCGTGGGCCCCAATGGCGCGGTGATTCCCATCTCGCGGGTGGAGATCGTGAACCAGTGGTCGATGTGGTGGGGCGTGGCCATGATGGTGGCCGGTTCGGTGACCAGCCTGCTGGCCAAGCCGGACATCTTCACCAATGCGTTCAAGTCGCTGACCAACCGCAACAAGAACAAGGACAAGGGCCCGGACCTGCTGGCGCACATTGAAGTGCCGCTGTGGGTGTCCTACATCGGCGTGCCGGTGTTTGGCTTCCTGTCGGCCTGGACCGGCCACGTCTTCTTTGGCGTGCCGATGATGCTGGCGCTGGTGTCGCTGCCGTTGATCTTGGTGCTGACGGTGATCTGCACCAACTCGATGGCACTGACCTCCTGGACGCCGACGGGTGCGCTGTCCAAGATCACCCAGTTCACCATGGGCGCGATCGACCGCAGCAACCCGGCGTCCAACCTCGTGCCCGCGGGCATGACGGCGGAGATTGCCTCCAACGCGGCCAACCTGCTGTCGGACATCAAGCCGGGCTACATGCTGGGCGGCAAGCCGCGCCACCAGGCCATTGGCCACGTGATCGGCATCTTCGCGGGCGTGCTGGCCTGCGTGCCGCTGTTCTTCCTGCTGTTCGTGCCGAAGAATGCCGAGGGCGTGCGCTCGACGGCCTCCATCATTTCCGACCAGTTCGCCATGCCGGCGGCGGTGCAGTGGAAGGGTGTGGCCGAGATCATCGCCAACGGGCTGCACAGCCTGCCGGCGTCGGCACTGATCACGATGGGCGTGGCGGCTGCGGCTGCGGTGATCATCGAGGTGCTGCGCCTGGTCACGCGCGGCAAGTTCCCGCTGTCGTCGGTGTCGATCGGCCTGGGCGTGGTGCTGCCGCCGGAGTCGACCTTCGCGATGTGGATCGGCGCGATGATCTTCTTCGTGGCGGCCAAGGTCTACAAGACGCCCGGCACGGCCGGCTGGCGCCGCTGGGTGGACGGATGTGAGCCGATCTGCGCGGGCCTGATCTCGGGCGCAGCGCTGATGGGCATCGGCAACGCCATTGTCAATGTGCTGATCTGATGCATGCATCGGCCGCCGGCGTCAGGCCGGCGGCATGGCACAATTCGGGCCCTCTGCCGGCATGGGAATGCCGAGGAGGGCCTGATTTATTTCAGGTGCCGATGTGTCTGTCTGCCCGTAGCTCAACTGGATAGAGCAGCTGCCTTCTAAGCAGCAGGTCGGGGGTTCGAGTCCCTCCGGGCAGGCCAAGCAAATCAACAGCTTAGCTGCGCCACAACCCCCTGCGATTGCACCAGAAGTTAGACACTGTCTAACTTTCAGCGCGAAGGCTTCGCTTTGCGCGGCGCCTTGCCGTCCACGTAGGCCTCTGTCATGCGAATGGACTTGTGCCCCAGCAGCTCCTTCGCAGCCTCCAGGCTGCCAGCCTCTCGCGCATCCATCCCAGCCCGGCCACGCAAGTCGTGGATGTTGAGATCCTTGATGCCTGCTCGCTCGCATGCACGCACCCAGGCGCTGCGGATCCCGGCGTACTGGTAACCCCGGCCGCTCTGAGTCTTGAGCACGTGCCCGATCTTGTCGCCGCGGGCGCATGCCTCGATGGCGGCCCGCAGCGCTGGGCTCCACTGGATCAGCAGGCGCTGGCCGGTCTTTCCCTGCTCGACCAGCAGGCCATCGTCGGTCACGTCCTGCCACCGCATCTTGATCAGGTCGCCGATGCGCTGCCCGGTCAGCAGGGCCAGGTCGATCATTTGCACCAGCGCCTCTCCGTTGCGGGCCTGCTGCATGGCAGCCACCTTCAGAGCGGCGATCTCCGCGTCCGTCACCAGGCGCTTGCGGCCGGCCAGCGTCTTGGTCGGCACGTTGTCGATGGGGTTGAATCCCTCGCGCAGGCCCTCCAGCGCAGCGAAGGCCAGCACCTGCCGCAGCATGGTCCTGTGCAAGTTGTAGGTGCGCGGGGTCTCGGAAAAATTCTTCAGGTATTCGGCGCACACCGGCGTCGTCACCTGGGCCGGCGCCAAGTCGGCGAATGCCTCGGCCATCACCTTGGAGATCCGTTCCTGGTCCGTGGCAGTCTTGTCCGCCCACTCGCCGCGCTTGGAATCCACCCAGCGACCGATCACGGCGGGCATGCTGTCGTGGGTGTTGTCAGCCTTGAGCGTGGCGGCCAGGGCCTCATACATCGCGGCCATGCCGTCGGCGACGGAGCACAGCCGGATCCACTTGCGCTCGATGGTGACGAAATAGAAGGCCCCGTGCTTCTGGTAGACGCGGCGGGGCAGGGAGCCAAGCTTGCGGATCATGTGACGGTGCGAAGGCGCGGAGGCTTGACGGGGCGAAGGGCTGGAGGCGGCGCTGTCTGCTCGCGGCCAGTGCACACGGCATCGTAGTGGGCCCGCTCAAGCACCACCTGGCCGGCGGCATTGCGCCGGGCGCGGTGGAAGCCCTGGGCCTTCAGAGCGGTGAGCTGCATGGCCGGCTGCTTGTAGCCAGTCAGCGCCTCGATCTCCAGGCTGGACAGAATTAGGTCAGCCATCCCGTCCCCCTTCCTGTGAAGCGATGGCTGCGTCGATGATTCTTGATGCCGTGCCATCCCGTAAGTCGCTGGCGTCAAACCAGCTTGAGCTACTGAAACCGATGCTTCCACTGCTGGCGTTGTTGCAGAACCATTGCCAGCGCCTCGCATCCTTGTCCGCCTGTTCCATCTTTCCCCGCAGCTCACGCATCAATTCCACGCGCTGCGATGCAAGCCTTGCCTTCAGTTCTACGTTCTCTTCCTGAGCCTGGCGGCGCGCGGCGTTTTCCTGCTCCAGCTTCTCCAGCATGGATTGGCGCTCGGCAAGCAGCTCGCGGATCGAGTCAGGATTGGCGGCAGCCACATACGCGGCAACTTTGCGATTGATGAGCTTGTTGGCGCGGCACTGGATAGTGACCCGCGCCCACTCGTCCGACTCTTCAATCTCGACAGTGGCACCATGGCGCGACCATGACCCCGCTGGTGCCACGCCCTCCAGCGCCTCCTTCAGGCGTGTGATGTGGTCGGTCATCGGATTCCTTTCACGGCGTGGCCGTATCTCCAGGCTCGCAGCAGCTTTCGACGCTGACGTGCATTGCCACTCAGCGGTGGCGGATCTGTCACATCAGTTGCCATGTCGTTCATCCATTCCTCATAGGATTGGCTGATCCATCGGGGGCAGTAGCTCATGCTTGCTCGCCTCCCTCGAACAAATCCGCCAGCGCTTTACGGGCGCGGCGAGTGGCTTGGGCATTGGCCCGGTGGTGCTGGGCGTCGTGAGACAGGTGGCACTTCTGGCACCACGCCCGCAGGTTCGCGGGATCGCAGTTCTCCGGCACGTGGTCCATGTGAGCGATGGTCAGCACCACGTTCACCATCCGCGCCACGTCGTAGTCGCTCATGTGGATCTGGCCCAGGCGCTCGCCGGTCTGATCGCTGAAGACCTCGGCGGTGTCCAGCATGTAGGTACCCGCATCGTCCCCGCCGCCGCGTGCAATGCGCTGTCGGTTTGGCGCCTTGCAGCGCTCACAGCGATGGCCAGCACGCTCCAGGATTGATGCGCGGATCTGCTTCCAGTTCGCCGGGTAGCGGGCGCGGTTCTCAGGCTTGATTGGCATGCTCGCCTCCCTCAGACATGGCGGCGCGGCGGTCGTTGGCGTTCTTCCAGTCGATGTATTCATCCGGGAAGCTAGTCATGTAGGCCAGCTCGATCAGCATCGAGCACGCCACGACCATCACGACGGGATGAGTCTTCCCGGCTGCCTTCGCCATTTGCTGCGCCAACACTGCTGCATCGGCTCGCTGCTCGGTGGTGATCTGGTCACTCATGCTCGCCTCCAGTGGAGCGGATGCCGTGGGCAGCTTCGATGGCGCGGGCGAACCCAATGAAATCGTCATATCCGCGCTGGACTTCCTTGTAATAGCCCGGGCGGCTGTCGGTTTCCTCGACCCACTCTTGGGCTACGTAAGGTTTCCAGAGGTGTTTCGCTTTCAACTCCTGCAACTGCTCATCCGTCAGCGGCTTGCGCTGCTCGCTGGTGGCGGGCTGAGGGGCGGCGGCGAGCATGGCGGACCAAGCATCAATCAGCGGGCCAATAATGTCATGCGCCGAAGACGCCTCCAGTGCGATGCCACCCGCGATCCCCATCGCCTCCGTGGGCTCCACCGGTACCAGCTTCCACCCTTCCGGCACCGCCTGCGCCTTGGTTTCAGGTTTGGCGCAGATGACACCACGAGTGATGGCTCGACGTGTGGCGACACGGCGCACCCCCAGCTTCGCCTGCGCCTTACTCGCGGCGCCGAGCAGCACCTGCCACTCTGCCCACTCGTCTGGATCCCAATCGCTTTCGGTGAGTGGAAAGCGATCCACGTCAGCCGCCTTGAGCTTGCGCCTCAAGGCCGCCCGCGCCTCATTGCGTTCCACCCATGCAGCGTGCTCTTCGATTGCCAGTGCGGCCACCTTCAGCAGTTCCCGGTCACTCATGCTCGCCTCCAGTGGAGCGGATGCCGTGTTCGGCTTCAATGGCGCGTGCGAAATTGACCCAATCACTAGTCGTCAGCGGATACGAGGCTGAAGGGAGACCGACATACTTATCTTGCAGATCGACGATCTGCTCATCCGTCAGCGGCTTGCGCTCTTCTTGCTTGGGAGGCCGAGGGGCGGCGGCAAGCAGTCGATGCAACGCATCACGGTCCTTCCAACCCTTAGCGCCAATAGGGCTGTCCATGGGCACCGGGTCAAACTCGACTACAAGTTGCGGCACGTGGTGAAGCGCGTCGCCGTCCCAACGAAAGCCAACTTCCACCACTTTACATTTCGGAACCGCCTGCGCCTTGGCTTCCTCGATCACCTGCTCCAGGCGGTACAGGAACCATCCAGACCTATTCGGGTCAGCGTCGTCGTGGTCGTAGATGAACTGATGCAGGTGCGTGGCCGTGCCGGAATCGACGCGCGCTTTGCATTCGTCCCAATCGGGCAGACTATGAGCGGGCGGGGGTTCCGTTGATACCTGCGCCTTGGCTTCTGGCGAGGTGGCAGAGTATTCGGTGGTGCGGACAAGATCATGCATGAGCACGCTGAGGATTTGACGCGCGCCCCGGTGGTCATCATCCAGGCTCGCGTCATGTGCTTCGCCGATGCGTTCCACCAGTTCTTCAGTCGAGATTGACGTGTGGCCCGGCACCTTCGGCGCTGCCTGGGCGGCGAGGGCGCGGACCTCGGCAAAGGCAGTCGCGAGCTTAAACACGGCGCGACGAACTTCACCCTCGGCCATGCCGTGAATGGCGGTCAACTGGCTCTGGAAGTCGGCCCACTGCTCATCCATCGCTGCCACCGGCTGTGCAGGGGCAGAGGCGAGGGCGGCGTATGCGGCAAGGGCAGAACGGGACCTTTTGACGGCCTCGTTCCATTGGTCCGCAAAGACCTCAAGCGGAGGCCCGTTTTGCTCATCCAGAAGCGCCTGAAGTGCCTCCGCAAGTTCCATAGTGATGTTGGTGGTCATGGTTCAATCCTCGGTGTAGGCGAACTCGATTCGGGTGATGATGGTGGACGGCTCGCAGCCCTTGTGGGTCTTGCAGAACATGGCGATCCACTCGGTGGGCCAGCAGTAGGTAGGGTGGAGAGCGAAGCCCTCGCGCCGCACTTCCTCGAAGCCGTAATCCATGTCGTCGGTCATCATCCGCAAGGGCTCGCGGCGCACATCCACCACCCGCAGAGGTGCGCGCAACGGCTCGATGGTCTCGCCGGGCCGTAGGCCCATGCACTTGCGCACCGGGCGGATGAGCTCGCCGGGCTTGAGTTGCAGCCAGCCCAGGCGTCGCGTCACATCCTTCGTTCCGGCCTGGATTTGGGGCACGGTGAGGGCAAAGCTCATGTTCCGCATGCTTGGCTGTCCTCTTGTTGGGTGGTGGAGAGGGTGCACGAGCATGGGCCGACGCCATGCCCATATCCGCCCAACGCATCGCACCCTGGTTGGTGTTCCCGGGCTTGGGTGGTTGAGAGGAGGGCGTGGGCGACCTCTAAGGCCACTCCGTCATAATCTTCATGCCATTCGATGCCAGCTCGGTAGTCATTGAGCGAGCAGACGGCTTCTAACAGCGCCTTCTCCAGCTCCTCAATCCGCTGGTGCTGGCGGCGGAGAATTTGAGGCGCACGAGAGTGCCAACGGCCTTGGCCTTGCTCTAGCCAAGCTGCAATCTCCAGCGCTTCCGGTGTCTTGTCGGTCATGTGGTCCTCCATTGAATCCACTCGCCAGGGCCCAGCAGGCCCTGAGCGGCTGGGCTCAGCTCGCAATGGCGTGGCAGTGCACCGCCGGGTCAAACACCGAGAACGAGTTGTCGGGATGCCGCACGTAGAAGGTCGGCTCCATCCGATCCGGGTTGCGGCTTGGCACCTGGTCGCTCACCGTGAAACTGCCGTCGATGTGCTGCTCAAACAGCGTGGGGAGGGTGCTCATGTGATCTCCTGCTGGAGTGGTTGGAAGAAAAACGGGCTCAGGCGGGGAATGGAGGAGGTCGGCCCAGGGAGGAAAGGCCCGCTGTCCCGCCGTCAAAGCCCGGGGAAACTGTTGTCAGGCGGCGGCCTGGTCGAGCACAACGCGCTCGCGGATGCCGTCCTGGATGGCCCACCAGACCGCCATCAGGGCGCGTACGTCCACGATTGCGCTGTGTGCGCCTTCGAGCTTGCGGCCGGTGAAGAACTCGTAGGCCTCGGACAGCTTGGGGGTTTTCGGATGATTGCGGCGCGCGGCGATCATCTTGGCCGTGGGCGGCAGCTTGCAGATCGGCGTGGCAGCGGTTGCGGCGCACAGCGCGGGTGCGGCCTTCCATGCGTCGGCAGCTTCCTGATCGCGGTACCGCATCAGGGCGATGCGGAGGATGCGCATGTCGAAGGCCTCGTTGAATGCGATCCGGCCGCCAGCACGGGCATGCATGGCCATGAACTTCTCCACGGCCTCCGCTTCCGGGATGCCTTCTGCTAGCGCTCGCTCGGTGGTGATTCCGGTGAGCGTTGCCGCCTCCTCCGGAATGACCCAGCCGTCCGGCTTGACCAGCACGTCCATCATGTCCACCTCTTCGCGGGTGGACTCGTTCACGAGGATCGCGCCAACCTGCGTGAGGTGGGGCTGGTGCTTGGCCTCGCTGGGTGCTTTGAAGTCCGGAAAGCCGGTGGTTTCCGTGTCGAAAAAGAGGATCAGGCTCATGGTGTGTGGTCTCGGTAGGTGGGTAAAGGGTGGGGCGGGCCGGAGCTGATCCCGGCATGACTCTTTCGCTCTGTTTCAGCGGGTCCGGTGGTGTTCCAGTTGGCCGCGGCGCCGCGCCGCTCGCATCAGCCTGCGCATTCCGCCCCGTTGATCAGACGGCCTGTTCGATCTCGGCGGCCACTGCCAGGACGTGCGCCGAGATCGCGGCGCAGATCGCTGAGAAGTCGCCTTCGCGATACAGCCGGGCCGAGCGGTCCGTGTGAGCGGTAAAGCCCAGGCTGGCCAGGAAATCCGACGTCATGACGAAGCCCAGGCGCTCGTTGATGACGCCCAGTTTCAGCGTTGGAACCTCAGCGACCGGAGCGCGGTGCACGGGCGCTGCCGCCGGTGGCATCGGCGTAGCCACAGGCACCACCTCGGCGGCGACCTGGGCTGCGGCCTTGGCTGCCAGCTCATCGCGGGCTGCCTGCGCTGCAGCTTCCTCACGGACCAGGGCGGCCTGGTGCTGCTCACCCAGCGCGATCAGCACCTGGGAGCGCAGCTTCACGGCCTCGGCCAAGCGGTCGCCATAAAGGTCTTCGCTGGGCTCGTTGGCCATGATGGCCATACGCTTGGCGTCGATGGCGCCGGAGGGGAGCGGGCCGTACTCCACCAGCGCTGTTTCCAACTGAGCGATGCGCGCATCGATCCGGGCCTTGCGGTCGGCATCCAGTCGCGCCTGGCGCTGCTCTTCCGCCGCCTTCGCGGCTGCGACCTTGTCTGCCTCGGCCTGCTTGTGCTCGGCGATGCGAGCGCGGATCACCATGGCGAAGTCTTCCGGCGCCTTGGTGACGATCTGATGCAGGTCCGGGAACAGGAAGCCGAAGCCGTCAGCCTGCTCACGCAGTGCCGCCATGTTGGAGCGTACAGCGCGGGCGGCCATGTCTGCGGAAATCTTGGACTTGGCCAGCAGGGTGTCCAGCGCCTCCTGCATGCTGTCGAAAGAGCGCAGTCCCTTGATGGCGCCAGCGAAGTCCACCAGGGGCGTCGGCAGGATGGGCGAGGCACCGGGTGCCAGCTCTGCATTCAGTACCGCGTAGTGGTCGTGCAGCGCCGCCCGGGCGCGGACAACCGCCTCTTCCTTGACCTCCGTCTTGCGGCGGGTGACCAGCTTGTCCAGGTCCAGCCGCACGCGGCGTGCCTCGCCGCTGATCTCGTCGATGGTGCGGAACAGCTCGTCGATGCTGCTGGTCTGGCTCAGCGCGTGCTGCTTGGCGGCGGCCAGGCGCTCCTCCACTTCGGAGCACCACTTCACCGCCTTGGCGGCGTCGGCGAAGTCCTTGTCGGTCTTCAGGTCACGGTTCACCGAGCCGATGGCGGCCAGGGCTGTGCGCTTGAAGTCGGCCAAGTTGCTGGAGGTGACCTTGCCGGTGACCTCGATCAGCAGCGCCGGCAGCGCTTCAGGTGCCTTTCCGACCGGTGCAGGCTCTGCGGCTTCGGGCAGCTTGTAGGCTGCCAGATCCTTGGCGAACTGGTCCCAGCCGGCGACGATCTCGGCGCGCAGTGCTGCGTCCGGGAAATACCAGCAGTGCTGCTCCTCCACCAGCTCCTCACCGTTCCACTGGCTGGCCATGAACAGCACCTTCTCGGCGCCGCTGATCATGAGCTGCTGCTCCATCTGCACGCGGTGATAGATGGGCAGCTCGCGGCCGGGATCGCATTCGCGGTACTCCGGAGTCGCAACGCGGCGGAAGCATTCGCGGAGCTCGTTGTTCAGCGCCTTGTGCTCGAAGCCGATGGAATAGTCCAGCGTCAGTCCGTCGAAGCTGGCGGACAAGCGGCCATTCGAGCCGGTGACCGGGTACAGCTCCTGGCCAATGAACTCCTCGGCCAGCGGCCGGGCCAGCGCCTCGGCGCGGTGCCCGTTGTCGTAGCGGCGCTGTGTGCCCTCGTCGATCTCGGCGGCCACGCCCGTGTGCAGCTCGCGCAGCAGCTCGGCGCGCGTCTTGTAGGGAGACACGCCCATCATTGCCGGCGCATCGCTGGCGTTGAAGTGCTGGGCGCGATAGGCCAGCCACTCGGGGCTGCCTTGGCGAAGGTTGTGGATCTTCATTGCTGTTCTCCCTCGGCAGCTTCCATGTCGCGGACGAACGGGTCGTCCACCTCGGCGGCATCCTGCTCAATCACGCCCAGCGCCAGGATGGCTTCCTGCTGCTCAGCGGAGAAAGTGGCCTTGGTCTGCAGCATGGCCAGCAGGTCCGGGGCGCTCTTACGGCCGGACTCGACCACGTTGCGCCAGCCAGGCAAGTTCTTGTCGAAGTCGGCCTGCGGATAGGCGGGCAGGGCGGGGCGGGCGACTTCCTCGGCTTGGCCCATATCGCGCACCGACGGCTGCGACGGCATCACCTGCAGCTCGTCTTCGGTGTAGACACCCAGCAGCGCGTCGGGCGCATACAGACGAGCCCAGTTGCGGGCCTGCAGGTAGCCGAACTGCTGCTTGGGGTTCGTCTGCCACAGTGGCGAGTTCTTCACCTTGATGCCGCTGATGGACAGCCACTCGGTCCACAGCACAGCATCTTCACCGGCGGGGATGAATCCGGCGCGGCACTCCAGATTGTTGCCTTCGCCGCGGAACTCGTAGTGCGGCCGGCCTTTGACCGCGCCGGAGTTCTTCAGCACGGCCACGACGAGCTGTGCCTCATACCCCAGGTTCCCGTTCACAAGGTGCGTTTTGCTGCCCACGATGTACGGGTCCATGCGCCAGCGCATCGCCTGCAGCGTGATGGCCATGCAATCGGCCGGCTTGCCTTGCAGGTGCTTGGGCACCGTGACGCTGCCGCGAGACATGAGGTTGGAGAACTCCATCAGCGCCGTCATGCGCTCGGAGTCGAACAGGAACGCCGACGGATTGCCGAGGTCGGTGTTTGCTGCGATGGCCGTCTGGTTGACGGGGGCGATTTCGGACATCAGAGGCTCCGGTTGAAGAGTCGTTGAAAGAGGTCGCGCAGCAGCTCCAGCGGGCCGCGGCGGCGGAAGCAGGTGATGACCTGCGGTGCGAAGGGGTAGGCGCGGCGCTTCATGCGGGCCTCACGGAGACAAAGCTGTCGGCGCCGAAGAACTCCAGCGCCCATTCCGCGATGTCGCCGCTGCGCTGGCCGATGACCGGCATCTCAATGCGCTGGCCACCGCGCGGACGAACCGCCAGGTGGAAAACGCGGGCATCGCGGTTGTGGATGAACTCGTCGAGCTCAGCCTCAGACAACTTGCAGGCGAAGCGGGCCGTGTCGTCCATGTCGGCCATCTGGTCCAGAGTGACGGCGTTCATGCCGGCACCCGATCGGTCAGTTGGCGGCGGGCAGCATTGGCCAGCTTGCGGGCTGCCGCGGACTGGTCGAGGAACTGCAGCTCACGCGTGGCGTGGTACTCGCGCTGCATCAGCGTCTTTTCCGGCTCCGCTGCCAGAGCGCGGTGCTCCATGGCAGCAGCCAGGTAGTCGTTCGCCTCTCGCAGGCGCTTGGCCAGTTCGGCCTTCAGCGCGGCGCTCACTTGCACTGCTCCGGATGAGCCTTGCAGTCCACGGGCAGGTTGCTCTGCCGCTGGTCCTCGTCGTCGTCACCACCGCCGCCGCAGCCGGTGAGCAGATTGCACAGCATCAGCGCGCACACCAGGGCCATCCACAGCGATGGCGACGATGCGATTTCGCGAAGTCGGTTCATGTTTTGCTCCCAAGTGCGCCGGGGTGGCGCGTTGGGATCAACTATGCGCGCAGGAATATTCCTTGTCAAGCTTGTAGGAATATTTGCACGCAAAAAAATGCCCGCTAGGGCGCGGGCTTGTGGTTCGTGCTTGTACTCAGTCTTGCCAGCTAGCGCATTGCCCATCCGGGCGTCTGTAGCCTGGCCCGCCTCTTGAGCCGCACCCACCAATGAGGAAGAACCGTGCCGGCGCGGCGGGCTTCGCGGAGGCATGGTTGATGATCACGCGGCTGAACTCCACGGTATTCAGTCGGCGGCCATCCCACTCCCAGAACGCTTGCCCTTGAAATCCAAGCCTTGCCAAGCACTGCGGGAACTGTTGATCAAAGATGTCCGAAAACCTGCCGAACTCCGCGGCTTGGGAAGCTCTGGCGATGTCCGGAGCAAGAAGGAAACTGCGTCTGAAGACATCAAACGACTCTTTTGGGCCTTCCAGACAACTGCGTTCGATCTTTGCGTCCGTGGCGGCTCTAACGTCGGCGGGCGCGGTATTTGGCGCAGACCTTCCATCCGCGTAAGCGTAGTCATAGCGCAGCGGAGTGCGCGCCAATTCTGCTGAGACAGCCTGCCAGCGCTCAAGCTCAGAAGGAGCGTGTGAGCATCCCGCAAGCACCGACATCAAGGCCGCGAGCGCCGCTTTCCTCATGACCACCTCCCTTCGACTGCAGTCAGCACTGCCAGGATTTCAAGGCCGTCGCGCTGACTGTCAAGCGGCGCATAGGCCGCGTTCTCGGCGTGTGCTTCCCAACATCCAGGCCTCCCCGCCCGGTAGTACCTGAAACACACTCCACCTGTGCTGTCCCTCAACAGCACTCCGTCGCCAGGTCGCGGAGTCACGCGGCGGTCGAACTGCACCCACGCACCAGACGGCACGCGCGGCGCCATGGCCGCGTCATCAATCTGGACCCGAAACACCGGCGGCAGCTTGTCCCGATCTGTCATCTGGATCTGCTCCCACGTCATTGTTGGGACAGTCTCGACGACCAACTGGCTCACTGAATGAGCCACCCCCACTGCGGGGGATGACCAATTTGGTTCGGGCCCAAGGCCACGTTCGAGCCACGCGGTTGGCACCTGCACGGCTGCAGCGAGCCGCGCGATTGCTGGGGTCTCCTGGGTATCACCCTTCTCAATCTTGGACACGGCCGGCTGTCCAAGCTCGGCAGCCTCGGCTAGCTGCGCCTGTGTCATGTGCCGCATCTTTCGCGCGTGCTGGAGTCTTTGGCCCAGCGTCATGAGTTCTCTTGCCATGAGGGGGATTTAATCCCACTTGAATATTCCCGCAGGACTGGCACAATAGTCCCAAAGGAATGCAAGCCATGGAAGCACGCGACTACGTCATCGCCCTGCTGGGTGCCGGTATGACCCAGGCTCAGATCGCCGAAAAAACCGGCATGGGCCAGCCAACCGTCAGCAAGGTCTATCGGGGAGAAGTGGCCGATGTTCTCTCCCGCAATTACCGCCGCCTTCAGGAATTGCACGCTGAAGTGGTTGGCGACCAAAAGGCGCCCAGCGAAGCCGCCCAGGCCTGAGCCATGCGCGCTCACCTCCACGCCCTCAGCTTGGCCGCCAGCTCCGGCTGGCCGTCCGCTGCCAGGCGCCTGGCCACCAGCTCCCACAGCAGCAAGAGCTTGTCGGCGGCCCAGTCGTGTTCGGCCCGGTTTGGTTCTCGCTTCATCTCTTCCTTCCTGGCTCCCTTCGGGGAGCGCATGTCCTGTGATGCCTTGCAGAGGCGGTTCCCCATTGCGGATGCAACGGTGGATCGGGTCGTGCGCTCCCCGAAGGCCGTCCGGCCTTCAGCCTTCAACAACCGCAATGGGGATTGCATGAACCAAAGTTTTTCCGCAGCCCAATGGAAAGATCGAGACAGCACTGAAAAGGCTTCGACGCTTCCGGGCGCTTTCTTCTCCGACGTGATCGAGCTGCCCCCTCTGCAGCTGGCCAACGTCGCCTTCATCCGCCGCTGCAGCTGGGACTCCAGCCTGCGCTACGCCGTGCAGAACTCCGGCGCCGACGACTACGAGGTCGCCGACGACATTCCGGTCTCGCACAGCTACATGAGCAAGATCCTCAAGGGCACCGCCGGCCTCCACGGACAAAAGCTGGTGACCTTCATGCGCCGCACGCGCTCGCTTGCCCCGCTGCAGTGGCTTGCCGAGCAGATGGGCGCTGAGATCGTTCTCAAGGACAGCCAGGCCCAGCGCATCGCCGCGCTGCAGGCCGAGCTGCGGGAACTGCAAGGAGTGCGGGCATGAGCCAACACGACTACGAAGCGCCGTACTACCAGTTGGCCGAACTGCTCTTCAGCCTGGGCTGGCGCCCCGACTTTGATGCGCAGTACACGAACCTGCGCGACAACCTGCACAAGGTGACTGCCATCACACACCCCGCGACGACGCGCAAGCTGCGCGACGAATTTGCGGCGAAGGCCATGGCGGCACTGATTGGAATGGTTCCCGGCGGCACAGCCTTCGGCCCGAGCCATCCCGAGCAGAACGCCGGCCTTGCGAGGTGCGCTTACACGCTGGCCGACGCCATGCTGAAGGCGAGGTCGGCATGACCAGCACATCCACCGAAGCGGTCATCCGCCACCGCGGCGACAACTGCCGCTGCGCCACCGAGCTGGGCACCGAGCAGCAGTGCAAGGCCTGCGGCGACTGGTGGCCCCTGGACTCCACCTTCTGGCATGTCGCTTCCCGCGGTAGCTGGAAGTGCGTCTGCAAGTACTGCTCCAAGGTCATCCGCCGCGGCAAGGAAGCGCAGCCCGTCGCCCGGCCGGTGCCGGAGGTGTTCCGGGCGGTGCAGTGGGGGGCGCAATGACCGCCATCACCCGCCCCGCGCTGCGCTACCACGGCGGCAAGTTCCGCCTGGCGCCGTGGATCCTGCAGTTCTTTCCGCCGCACCACATCTACGTCGAACCGTTCGGTGGCGGCGCGTCGGTGCTGCTATTGAAAGACCGAAGCTACGCGGAGATATACAACGACCTTGACCTCGAGGTCGTGAATTTCTTTCGCGTGCTGCGGGAGGCCAATCTGGCGGAGCAGCTGCAAAAGGCCCTCTATTTGACGCCGTTCTCGCGGGATGAGTTCCGAGACGCATACGCAGAGACCACAGACCCAGTGGAAGGCGCTCGGCGCACGCTAGTCCGCAGCTTCATGGGCTTCGGCACGACCACGCTGCGGCACAACCGAACCGGCTTCAGGGCGAAGGCGAATCGCCAGACCCAGCCCGCCCAGATCGACTGGACGAACTACCCGGCGCATGTGGCCACATTCACCGAGCGCCTCCGCGGTGTGGTGATCGAGAACAGGGACGCTCTGGAGGTGATGGCCCAACAGGACACCGAGCGCACGCTGTTCTACGTGGACCCACCGTATCCGCACGAAACGCGCTCGGCGATCAAGAGCCACAACGACCAGGCCTACCGCCACGAAATGACCACCGAAGACCATCAGGCGCTCGCAGCGACGCTGCATAGCCTGAAGGGAATGGTGGTCCTGAGCGGATACGCGTGCGAACTCTACGACCGTCAGCTATTCGCCAACTGGGAACGTCACGAGCGCGTCGCCATGGCCGATGGCGCACGCGAGCGCACCGAGGTGGTCTGGCTCAACCCCGCCTGCAGCGCGGCGCTCGAGCGAAGCCGCGGTGGACTGTTTGCCGCCGCCTGAATCAACAGAGGCAGATCCTTGAACTACTACGAGCATCACATCGGCGACTACGACAGCGCGACAGCTCATCTGTCCGTGCTGGAGGACGGCATCTACTCGCGTCTGCTGCGCGTGTACTACCGCACCGAGCGTCCGATCCCTGCGGACCTGAAACAGGTTTGCCGCCTGGTTCGAGCCTCCAGCAAGGCAGAACGTGATGCGGTCAGCGCTGTGCTCGAAGAATTTTTTGTTCTGGCCGACGACGGCTGGCACAACGAAAGGTGTGATTCCGAGATCGCGCGCTACGCCGATGGAGAGCCCGAGCGGGAGATCAAAAAGGCCAACGAGTCAAACCGCTTGAAGCGCCACCGCGAGGAGCGTGCGCGGCTTTTTAAGCTGCTCACTGATGCCGGCCAGCATGCCCCCTGGAACGTCAGCATGAGCGAGTTGCGCGAGCTCGTGAAACGGCATTTGCAGCCGTTACCTGCAACGGCACCTGCAACGCCTGCTACGGCTACCCAGACACCAGACACCAGACACCAGACACCAAAAGAAGAAATAGGGCGCGCTACTGCCAGCACTGTTGGCGCGCGCTCACGTGACGAATCGCCCGACACCACCGGCCACCAGCCCACCCCCGCCGGACTCGCCTGCCGGGCGATGAAGGCCAAGGGCCTGGCCCAGGTCAACCCCGGAGACCCCCGCCTTCTGGCGCTCATCGCCCAGGGCGCAACCGTCGAGGAGTTCGAGGGCATCGCCGAGGAGGCCGTGGCCAAGGGCAAGGGCTTCGCCTGGGTCCTCACGGTCCTGGCCAGCCGACGCGAGGAGGCCGCACAGCTGCGCCTCGCCCCCACCCAGCAGCAGCTTGACGCCCAGGACCCCGAGGCCTGGACCCGCAACTGGACCCAGGTCGAGGACCGGGCCCTGAACCTCGGCATGAACCGCTGGAACGCCGCCGACGCCCTCACGGGCCGCGGCATGACCCGGGGCCAGTACCTCGCCGAGGTCAAGCGCCGCTTGGCCGCAAAGGAGCAAACCGCATGAGCACGAAACGCGATCAGCGCATCGCCGACGAGACCCTGCAGCACGACGCCGCGCTCATGTGCCGTGTCGGTGGCTGCCCGAACCCCTGGTCCGTGGACGGCCCCGCCGGACGCTGCTGCAGCGCCCACGCATGGGCCCAGCCGCACCAGTGGGCCCGCATCACCGACGAGCAGCTCGACGCCCAGGCCCGTCGGGCCATGCGCGCCAGCCAGGAGCAGCCCAAGCCCCGCAAGCGGCCCATGACGATCGACGAAAAGCGCGCCATCGGCCAGAAGCTGCGCCAGGCCATCCGGCAGCAGGGCGGCCGCCAATGGGCCCACAAGCTCCGCGATCGCGAGCAGCGCGGCGAGAAGCTGACCGAGGCCCAGCGGTCCATGTGGCGCGATGCCTTGGGCGTGCACGACGAGCCGGCCCAGGCACCCCTGGTCGAGCCCGCACCGCAGGCCGAGTTCGACGATGGGCCCTACATCGCCGACGTCCAGGACGAGCTGGAGGCAGCGCCATGGTGACCCATGCCATCACCCACGACGTGCCGCCACCGGCAGCCCGCCAAGGCGCCTTCAAGCGCTGGCCCTTCGACCGCATGAGCCCCGGCGACTCCTTCGTCGTCCAGGCCACCGAGATCACCGCCGCTCGCAAAGCCGCGTCGAAGTACGGCGCCTACAACGGCGAGCGCTTCACCACCGAAACCCAGCCAGACGGCACGCTGCGCGTCTGGCGGATCGCGTAAGGAGAAACCCTGTGAACCACCATTCGAAAAACTTCTGTTGCGACGGCAGCTGCAACCAGGGGCGCGAATGCCCCCAGCGCTTGCGCATCAAGCCCACAAGCGCCGAACGCGATGCAGCTAAGGGGGTGGTGGCCACCGCCTACCGCAAAGGCCTACTGGACGTTTTCTTGACGCTCTTCGCCGTTCTGGCCTGCGCCAGCGTGGTGAGCCTGTTCGGGGTGGCACCATGAGCGCCGTCACCTTCGTCGTCCCTGGGCAGCCTCAAGGCAAGGGCCGGGCCAAGATCGTGAAGATCGGCGGCTTCTCGCGCATGGCAACGCCCGCGAAGACCGTCGCGTATGAGGGGCTGGTGGCACACGCGGCGCAGATGGCACTCGCGGGTCGGCCGTTGCTCCAAGGCCCAGTCCATGTGCGCCTGGCCGTCGAGTGCCAAGTGCCAGGCAGCTGGTCGCAGAAGAAGCAGCGCGCAGCCATCAACGGCGAGGTCATGCCCACCACGAAGCCGGACATCGACAACGTCATCAAGGCCGTCTTCGACGGCTGCAACGGCGTGCTGTGGAAGGACGATGTGCAGGTGGTGCAGGTCACCGTGGTGAAGCAGTACAGCGCCACGCCTTGCGTGCGGTTCGCCGCGGTGGAACTGCAGCCGGTGTCGGCTGACCAGCCGCAGCGCGAGCTGCTGGGAGAGCCGGCATGAGAAAGCACTGCCACCGCCGCCCGCGCGAGCTGGTTAACCCGCTAACGCGCATGCAGGTCGCGCCCAAGGCCAAGCGCGACCGCGTGATGCTGACCTTCCACACCGCGCTGGAGGCAATCGCCGCCGGCCAGCACCCGGGCGAGGAAGAGTGGCGCAGTCTGTCCGACGCCATCAACACGCTGGAGACCATGGTGCTGATGGGCAAGCTGCTCGACCACGAGGTCATGCCGCTGGTCGATCAGTCCATCGCCGCCATGGTGGGTGCCGCCAAGCGGTACCGGGCAGGGCAGGGCATGCGCCTGGACGGCCCCGGCCTGATCGCGCTGCGCCAGGTGATCGACGTCTACGACCAGTGCCTGCAGGGCTTCACCGAGGCCGAGATGGCCAAGGCCCAGCAGGAAACCCAGAACCGGCTCAACGCGCTGCTGCGCGCCAAGACGAAGCCGGCCAACCTCGTGATGGTGTGACATGAGCCACGACAACGACCAACGCGGCCAGGCCGCCAGCATGGTGACGCCGGTGAGCCCTGGGCTGCACATCCGCTTCCTGTGCCCCGTGTGCGGCAAGCCTTCCTCGCAGACCGGCTCCAAGCTGCGCCACATCCAGGGGCTGCGCCAGCGCGTGTGTGCGACGTGCCATGAGGAGCTGTCGAAGTGAAGACCGTCACCCTCATCACCAGCCAGCACGTGGACAGCGCCAGCGAGGCCTGGCGCGCCGAGTGCGCGGCCCGGTATGAGGAAGCGCTGCGCGTGGCCCGCATGGCCACCAACCGCGAGCGCCGCGACCACGTCGACAAGGTCCGCGCCTCCCGCGGAGATCTCGCCGCCGACCGCCTGCGCGCGGTGGCCAAGCAACTGATCGAAGGAGCATGAGCATGCGCACCCCGAACGAGCCCACCGACAACTTCAAGCTGCCGCCCGTGGCGCCCAAGCCTGCACCGCAGCCACAGCCCGAGGTCTGGAAGCCCACCGGCACGCCCGGCATCCAGCAGGACCAGAACGGCAGGCTGAGGACGGATCTGCCGGACCCGTACAAAGGAATCACGATCTGACCGGCACCGATCCGGCCGCCGTTGGGAGCACACCATGACCACAACCATCACGCTACCGCTGCACACCCGGAAGAAGCGCGACTGGTTCCGCATCCTGCGTGACCTCAGCGCTGCCGGCGTGTCCATGTCCCTCGTGGCCCGCAAGTGCGGCCTGCACAGCAGCACCGTGCGCATGTGGGCCGAGGGCAGCGAGCCCAAGGAATCCGACGCCCGCACCGTGCTGGCGATCTATGCCCGCGTGTGCCCGGCCAAGTACCGGGAGCACCAGGCCCAGTTCAGCATCCGCGCCGAGATGGAACGGACAGTGGACGAGGGCGAGAACTTTGATCTGCCTTTCGTTGACGACACCGACGAGTGACGACCATGCCCATCAAGAAAGACTTGAGTGTGCTCACCCACCTGCAGCGCCTGTTCGTTGATGAATACCTGATCGACCTAAACGCATCGAAGGCAGCACTTCGGGCCGGCTACAGCGCGAAGACTGCGGGCCGAATTGGCTCATACCTGCTGGAGAAGCCGAAGGTTGCGGCCGCCATTGAGGAGGCCATGAAGGAGCGCGCCAACCGGACCAACATCACAGCCGACCGCATCCTGCAGGAGCTGGCCCGCGTGGCGTTCTTCGACATCCGAAAGCTCTACAACGAGGACGGCTCCATGAAGAAGCCGACCGAGCTGGACGACGAGACCGCGGCCGCACTGGCCGCCGTGGAGACCATCGAGGGGCTGGAGAAAGAGGCCGGCGCCACCACCACCTGGACCCGCAAGATCAAGGCGGTGGACAAGGTCAGCGCCCTGACGCTGGCGATGCGCCATCTCGGCATGCTGCGGGACAAGGTGGAGCACTCCGGACCCGGTGGCCAGCCCCTGCCGGCCATGGCGCCGGTGTTCAACGTGACGCTGTCAACCGACGACGAATGACCCAGAACCCGCCCCGCTTCGACATCAAGTTCACGGCCAAGCAGTCGCGGGCCGTCAAGTCTCCGGCAACGGAGATCCTCTACGGCGGCGCGGCCGGCGGCGGCAAGTCCTACTTCATGCGGGCCCTGGCGATCATCCTGTGTGGGCTGATCCCTGGGCTGAACGTCTACCTGTTCCGGCGTCTGTACGACGACCTGATCAAGAACCACATCGAGGGCACCGGCGGATTCCCGGAGATGCTGTCCGAGCTGGTGCTGTCCGGCCACGTCAAGATCGTGGAGAACGAGGTCAGGTTCTGGAACGGGTCGAAGATCTTCCTCTGCCACTGCCAGTACGAGAAGGACCGCTTCAAGTACCAGGGCGCGGAAATCCACGTGCTGCTGATCGACGAGGCGACCATGTTCACCGAGAAGATCTACCGCTTCCTACGGGGCCGGATGCGGGCGCCAGGCCTGAAGATGCCCAAGTGGGCCATCGACTACTTCAAGGCGCAGTTCGGCGTGGAACTGTCCGAGAAGATCCCCCTCGCGATCCTGGGCAGCAACCCCGGCAACATCGGACACCAGTGGGTGAAGTCGTCGTTCATCGACGGCGTGAAGCCCTACGAGGTTCGCCGGATGCCGGCCAAGGAGGGCGGCATGCTGCGCCAGTTCATCCCCGCCAAGCTGCAGGACAACCGGCACGTTGATGCGGAGGATTACGAGGCAAAGCTGATGGGCCTGGGGTCCGAGGAACTCGTCCGGGCGATGCTCGACGGGGATTGGGACGTGGTGGCCGGCAGTTTCTTCGACATCCTGCGCCGCGACGTGCACGCGCTCCCGCCATTCACGCCGCCCAAGCACTGGACCCGCTTCCGCTCGATGGACTGGGGCTCTGCCAAGCCGTTCTCCGTGGGCTGGTGGTGCGTCGCAGAGGGCGGCGAGTGGGTGAAGTTCAGCGACGGAAAGGAGCGCATGCTGCCGCAGGGCGCCATCGTGCGCTATCGCGAGTGGTATGGCGTGAAGAAGGACGAGCAGGGCAAGGTGATGCCTGACGTGGGCCTGCGGCTGAGCGCTGAGGCGGTGGCGCGCGGCATCATGGAGCGCGAGGCCGGAGAGAAGATCGACGAGAACCTCAGCGTGTGCGACCCGTCCATGTGGAAGGAGGACGGCGGCCCCAGCTTCGTGGAGCGCATGCTCAAGTGCGACCCCAAGCGCCCCGGTCAGTTCGTAGGGCCCAGGTTCCGAGCCGCTGACAACAGCCGCGTGCAGGGCTGGCAGCAGATGTACGACCGCATGAAGTACCAGGAGATGGACCACGGCGAGCCCATGCTGTACGTGGTGGAGACCTGCTACGACTGGTGGCGCACCGTGCCGGCCCTGATGCACGACGAGAAGAACATGGAAGACCTGGACAGCCGGATGGAGGACCACGCCGCCGACGAGACGCGGTATGCCTGCATGGCGCGGCCGGTCAGCCGCGTTCCCAAGCCCAGGAAGCTGGCCGGCGGCCCGAAGCCATTCACCTTGGAGTGGGTCCTCGCGCAGAAGTAGCGCGAAAACCCAACGCGCGCGCGGGCCCAATGGTCCGCATGATCTCCGCAGCCAACGTAGCCCCCGACTTCAGCCAGCGCCGCGACCTGACCGCGTCAGAACTGCGCCGCCTGGATGACCTGTGCGTCGTCTTCGAACACGAGGGGCGCGACAGCGACATGCAGCCCTTCTACGTGTTCACCGTCGGCGGCACGCTTGACGGCCTGCCGGTGGGCAGCGTGCAGGGTGGTTGCACCGTGGGCGGCGACACGATTGTCATCAGTGGCGTGGACAGCGTCGAGGCTGCCACCGAGATTGCGGCGGTGAACCTGGAAGACACGGTCCGCGCTCTGGACGCCGAGGCCGCTGCCTTTCTGCAATCGAAGGCCGCCCTGGAGCGCCTGAACAGCGTCGGCTTCCTGGAAGTCATCAACCAGGCCATCAAGCCCGACAGCGACAAGTCCGACCAGTTCGTCGCCGACATGGAAGCGATCCGACCCCTGCGCGGCGACGGGATCATCCTGGCCGCCGGTGGTGTGGTTGGCCCCGACGAGCCCAAGACCTGAAACGAGCCTCCCCGGGTTTTCAACCACCACGCGAAAGGAAGCGCCATGAAGAAGAAGGGCAAGGGCGGCGGCGGCAAGAAGCGCTGCTGATCAGCCGGCCGGTCAACCCGGCCGTTTTCATGGGGCGGTGCGGCCCCTCGCTTCGCACCCGGCTGGCAGGGCCGTTCTCTGCATAGGAGACCATCATGTCCAACAAGGTACTCACCATCGGCTCTGCAGGCGCTGCGGGCGGCCTGATCACCATCAGCGGCGCCACCAACGCGACGCCCATCGTCATCACGCTTGGCGCTGGCCACGGCCTGAAAAACGGTGACCGCATTGCCATCGCTGGCGTCACCGGCAACACCAACGCCAACGGCGAGTGGACGCTGGCGAGCGTCGGCGCCACCACGGCAACGCTGGTCGGCTCGGTCGGCAACGGCGTCTTCGGTGGAACTCCGCGCGTCGCGACCATCTTCGATGCCACCCCCGGCATGCGCAACCACTCCGCAGCCCTGCACCTGTGGGGCAACGGCGTGGCCACGCTGCTGCTGGAGGCCTTCGAGAGCTACGCTGAGTTCGCGGCCGGCAACAACGCGCAGTTGGGCATCGTCCCCGCGCCGGTGCTGTCGCCTGGTCTGCCGGGCATCACCAACACCTCCGCGTCGGCGGCATCGTCCAGCACGGTGGCCAGCTCGTCCATCGTGGTGGCGGCCACCAACCAGGGCATGGTGATGGAGATGAAGATGCCGCGCTATCTGCGCGCCAGCCTGTCGGCCTACACGTCCGGCACGCTGGGCGTGTCCGTCGAGGCGTAACCGGAGCAACGCATGGCGGGAGAGCAAGTCATGGACGCAAGTCAACCACAGCGGGCCGGTTACGGCGAGAGGGAAGTGTCCGACCAAGACAAGAAGCTCTCGTCCGACTACCAGCGGCGCGTGGAGACCGCGCTCTCCCGCCCCTGCGTGAAGGACACCTTTCACGAGTTCGAGCACAACCGCACGCGGCTGAGAGGCTTTGAGCCCGGCGACGGCACGCAGAAAAAGCGCCTGCGCTCGAACCTCTATTACTCGAACCTGGCTTCCATCCGTCCGCAGATCTACGCCAAGGACCCGGAGTTCAGCGTCGAGCCCACCTCCGGCGTTCCGACCGAGCAGGTACCGCTGGTGCGCAAGTTCGGTGAGACGGCCCAGACCGTGCTCACGCAGATGCTGGTGGTGGACTGCAAGCTCAAGAAGAAGGCCAAGCGCCAGTTGACGAGCGCCTACGCCACGTCAGTGGGCTGGCTGAAGCTGTCCTGGCAGGAAGAGCGGCAGAAAGACCCGCAGATTCAGGCGCGGATGGACGACACACAGGACAACATCGCTCGGCTGCAGCAGCTGCGCGACTGCCTGGAGGACCCGCAGGCCGGATCGGATCAGGACCTGGAGCTGGCCCAGCTACGCGAGACGCTAGCGGGCCTGCAGAGCCAGTCCGAGATCGTCATCTGGCGTGGGCTGGTGCTGGACTTTGTGCTCTCCGAAGACATCCTGGTGCTCGACAGCAGCGTCCGCGAGGTGACTGACTACGAGCGCTCCGAGGCCATCGCCCACCGCGTGTGGATGACCCGCGCGGCCTACGTGAAGGCATTTGGCTACGACCCGAAGAAGGCCAAGACCTATAAGCAGGCCGGCGGCGAAGGCAAGGAGCAGGCGCCGGCCACCATGTCCGGCAACAAGGGCAGCAAGGACGACGACCTGCTGTGCGTCTGGGAGATCTGGGACAAGTCCCAGAATCGCGTGCACACCATCTGCATGGGCGAGGAGGGCTTTTGCCGTCCGTCGTTCTCTCCGGACTGGACGGCCCGACGCTGGTATCCCTTCTACCTGCTGGCCTGGAACGAGGTGGACGGCGGCATGTATCCGCTGGCAGACGTGTCGCTCATCAAGCCCCTTGTCGACGAGTACAACGAGGCCCGGGACGACTTCGTACAGGACCGGCGCGACTCGCGGCCGTTCACGGTGGGCCGCAAGGGCGGCTCACTCACTGACAACGACCTGGCCAACATCCGCAACCGCAAGGGCAACGACCTGATCATGGTCGAGGGCGCCGGCAACAACCCCATCACGAACGACCTAGCGGCCATCACGCTGGGCAGCATCGACCCACGCAACTACGACACCGCGCCGGCTCGCGCCGACATCGAGCAGATCCTGGGCGGCGGCGATGCAAGCCGCGGTTCCGTGCTCCAGGCCAAGACCGCCACCGAAGCCGAGATCCTGAGCCAGGGCCTGCGGGGCCGCAGCGCCGAACGCCAGGACATCCAGGAGGACCTGCTGTCCGATCTGGGCAGCGACTCGCTGCAGATCTGCCTGAGAAAGCTGAGCGAGTCCGAGGTCAAGCGCATCGCCGGGCCTGATGCTCAGTGGCCGCAGCTCAGCGCCGAGGAGATCTTCGACCAGGTGACCGTGCGCGTTCGTGCTGGCTCCACCGGCCGTCCAGATCGCCTGCAAGAGCAGGACCGGTGGACGAAGCTGCAGCCGGTCATCAAGGAAACCGTCATCACGGTGGCAGACCTCTACTCGAAGGGCCAGGTCCAGCTCGGACAGGCCCTGGTGGAGATGCTGCGCGAGACGCTGCGCCGCTTCGACGAGCGGATCGACCTGGACGCGCTGCTGCCCAAGCCGCCGGAGCAGGGCCAGCAGGACCCCACCCTGCTGATGCAGCAGGTGCAGGAACTCCAGATGAAGGTCAAGGACCTGACCGAGCAACTGGAAAAGGCACAGGAAGAGGTGGAGAAGGGCTATGTCACTGCCGCAACCAGCATCGCAACCTCTGCCAACCCCGCGGCCGCCGCCATCGCGTTCGTGCAGTCCCTGCAGGTGGTGCGCTCCGTGGAAAGCTCCGAGAAAACCCCCGAGCCACAGTCCGACGATATGGGTACGCCGATGCCGCCTGAGCAATCGGTGACCGACGACTAAACCAACAGCCCACAGACCGCCATGCTCAAACTTTTCTTCCTCAGAAAGGCCCCCCGGTACCAAAAGCCGGAGGACGGCGACGGATCAAACCTGGGAGGAGGCGTTGGCGTCCTCGAATCCCAGGCGCCGGCTCCAGCGCCTGCTGAGGCAGCGCCCGCTGCGCCGAGCCCGGCGCCCGCGCCAGCTCCTGCTGGTCCTGCTTCCATGCTGGAAGCCATCGAGCGAGGCCTGGGCCAGTCGGCCGCCGCGCCTGCTCCAGCGCCCGGTGCGTCGCCTGCTCCGGCCGGTGCACAGCCCCGCGATGAGCTGGGCCGCTTCACTCACAAGAACGCACAGGGCCAGGCGGTCGATGAGCAGGGTAACCTCGCCCCCGATCAGGCAGCCGCCCTTGCCGCCCAGGAAGCCGCCAAGCAGAAGCCGCCCGGCGCTGAAGATCTGACCCAGATGCCCGAGGGCCTGGGCCAGAAGGCACAGGAGCGGTTCCAGAAGCTCGCGAACACCAACCGCGATCTCACGGCCAAGGTCGAGCAGTACGAGCAGAGCGTCAACGCCATGCGGGAGATCTGGACCGAGAACCAGGTTCAGCCCGAACAGTTCCAGATGGCCATGGGCGTCATCGGCGCCATGAACCGCGGCGACTATGTCGGCGCCATGCAGGCGCTGCAGGAGCAGTTGCAGCAGCTCTCCGTTCTGGCTGGTCAGGCCCCCGGGCAAATCGATCCGTTGGCCGAGTTCCCGGACCTGCGCCAGAAGGTCAACAACTTCCTGATTGCGGAGGAAGACGCACTGCAGATGGCGCGCGCCCGCCGCATGGAGCAGATGGGTCAGCAGCGCATGCAGGCCCAGCAGCAGCAACAGCAACGCCAGCATGAGCAGGACCAGCAGGCGCAGCGGCAGCAGCAGGAGCTGCACACTGCCCTCAAGGCGGTGGACGACTTCACCAAAGAAATGGCGCGCGCCGACCTGGACTATCCGCACATTGAGGCCCAGCTTGAGCCGGTGCTGAAGGACATGCTTCAAAGCGTGCCGCCAGCTCAATGGCTGCAGGTAGTCAAGACGCAGTACCAGCTCATCAAACGGGTGGCGACGCAAAGCCGTGGCGGCGGATCCGCTGCGCCTGCCGCCCAACCGCTCAGGCCCACCGGCACCGTCGCAGGCGCCGCCAAGCCGGGCAACATGTTCGACGCGATGTGGGCCAACCGCTGACCGTCACCGCGCGATAACGCTGGCCCCGCGCACCAGCACCAGGGTGGCACCGCCCCGGCGCAAGCCAAGCGGTGCAGTCAGGCGTGAGCCCAGGTCGCCGAGGGCATGTGGGACGCATTTGCGGGATTCGTCCGCCGCGAGCCGCCGGGCCAGCCCGGTTTCACATGCACATGGAGGACACCATGCCGTTTTCCGCTCAAGACATCCAAGACGCCGGCAAGGCCGGTCTCGACTTCTATCTGGCCAACAACCCCGTCGATCAGGTCGCCGTTGACCGCGTGCTGATGGTGGCGCTGCAGGCCAAGAAGAAGAACGCCCCCGGCGCGAAGCAGTTCATCGTCGAGCAGCTGCGCAAGGGCTACCAATCCAACTTCCAATGGTTCAACGGCTCGCAGGTCGTGACGTACAACCGTCGCGCCACCCTGGAGCAGGCGAACTACGCATGGCGCTCGTGCCACGACGGCTTTGCGCTGGACGAGGACCGGCTGGCCCAGAACGGTATTCAAGTGACCGATGACCGCGGCCCCAGCAACGCCAGCCAGGCCGAAAAGATCCAGCTCACCAACCTGTTCGAAGAGCAGTCGGAAGTGCTGCGCCTGGGCTTCCAGGAGCAGTTCTCCTACGCCCTGCACGTGGACGGCTCTCAGAGCCCGGACGCGATCACCGGCCTGGACGCGCTGGTGTCGCTGACCCCGACCGTGGGCGTGGTGGGCGGCATCGACCGCTCGGTCGCGGCCAACGCCTACTGGCGCAACAACGTGGCCACCGGCCTGACGACCACGACCGGCACCGGCACCATCCTGAACCAGATGGAGGTCACCTACCGGAACTGCCGCCGCAACGGTGGCCGCCCGGATCTGATGATCGCCGGATCCAACTTCATCGACGGCTATCGCAACTTCATGCTGAACAGCTTCGGCCGCGTCGATTACGGCGTCCAGGCCTTCGGCAAGAGCGTGAGCGGCGGCACCGAGGAACTGATGTTCCAAGGCACGGAGATCAAGTGGGCACCGGAGTTCTCGGACCTGGACGCGCGCTTCGCGCCGGCCACGCCCTGGGAAAAGCGGATGTACATGCTCAACACCAACACCATCCGGCTGCGCCCGCTGGAAGGTCACGACATGATCACCCGCAAGCCGCCGCGCGCCTATGACCGTTACGAGTACTACTGGGCCATCACCTGGCGCGGTGGCCTGACCATGAATCGGTCCAACGCCAACGCCGTTCTGGCCCTGGCCTAACGGCACCCCGGCGGCGGCTGCTTCGGCGGTCGCCGCCTCCTGTTTCCAGATCCTGCAGACGGCGGTCGGCAGGGCCTTTTGGCCGGGGAGCTGCGCAGTTGCCTCCCGGTCCTTTTTGACCGCCACATCCACAGCCACAGATGGAGATCCACATGGCCCGCATCCAGAAGACCGCCCCCGCACCTGCTGACCGTGAACTGCCGCGCCGCGTGCTGGTTCGCATTGGTGGCGACATCACGTCCTCGCTGCCCCGCATCGTGTGGCAGCACGAGGTCCCGATCCTGGAAGAGATCTGGGGCGAAGGCAACGTGGTCGAGCTGGATCCGGCGGTGCTGGACGACGGCTACACCGACAAGATCAGCCCGGCCCTGCTGCCGCACAACAAGAAGCAGGATCTGATCCAGCGCCCGTCCGAAGTGGCCGGCATCGGCTTCGTGTTCGTCGGCGATGCCCGCAGCGAATACGACCGCCTGGCAGAGGTCTACGGTCGCCACACGGACCACAACATCCCGTATGTGGAGCATGTCTACGGCCGGTTCCAGGACCGTCGCTTCGAGCGCATGCTGGGCCTGCCCGACTTCAGCGACATGCCCGACGCGCAACTGCGCGAGATCGCCATCGCCCACGGCCACCTGCCGACGGTCAATCAGGACTCCACGAAAGAGGAGCGCCTGGCCCAGGCCGAGGAGCGCCGCAAACTGTTCACGATGAGCCGTGAGCAGCTGCTGGAGCTGGTCACCAACCTGGCCGGCGAGCTGGCCTGAACGGCCGCCGTCTTCATCCACCACCGGAGAGCACCATGCCCCTGTTCCTGATCGAGAAAGACTCCTCCACCAAGATCCCGAAGGACTGCAGCCTGGAGGAGGCCAAGGCCTTCCTGGAGCAGGGCTTCGGCGTGCAGCGCATTGGCGAGAACGGTGAGCTGCTGCCCTTGGACGAAAACCCGTACATCGATCCGTCGTACGAGGAGAAGCTGAAAACCCATCAGGAAGCCGAGCAGGCCGAAGAGGCCGGCAGCGATGATGCCCCGGACGAGGTTCAAGCCGAGCAGGCTCCGGATCCTGCACCGGCCCGCAAGACCGCCAAGAAGGGGAAATAAGCCATGCCGCTGTTTCGCACCCTCGGAGACCTTCGCGCTGAGCTGCTGGCCCGCCTGGGCATGGGCGCCATGGGCGCGTCCGGGGGCGCGAACGGCGCGCTCGTCAACAGCTTCCTGCGCAATGGCCAGGCCCAGCTCTACGCACTGCAGGACTGGAAGCACCTGACTGACTTCTACGACATCACCACCGGCGCCCAGCAGAACACCTACGACTACCCGACCCAGGGCACGTTGCAGGCTTCAGGGTGCTCGCAGTACCAGCGCGTCCTGCGTCTGGAGACGAAGGTCAACAACCAGTTCACGACGCTGCGCGAGGGCATCACCACAGAGATGTGGAACACGATGGACACGCTCAGCCAGCCGCAGCGATATGACCGCCTGGCGCAAATCCTGGTCTATCCCAAGGCGGATGCCGCCTACACGCTGCGCGTCTGGTTCGTGGCCGACCTTGGGCGCTTCACAGAGGACAACGACCGAGCGACCATCGATGACGAGATGATCCTGCTGCACGCGATCACGAACGCCAAGGCGCACTACCGCCACCCGGATGCGCAGATCTACCAGGGCCAGCTCAACACGCTGCTGGCCAAGATTCGCGGCCAGTCCATCGGCAGCAATGGCGTGTTCCGGCGCGATGACGGACGGACGATGGAGCCCAAGCCCGCAGTAGTTGGGCGCGACGTTCCGTAAAGCTGCGCGAATTCTCCCCGGCCGCCCGCGCACGATGCGGGCATGCCAAGCGTCACCTTCAACGACTTCTCCGGCGGCCTCGATCTGCGGCTGCCGATCAACGTCCAAGACGCGTCGCGCCTGTGGGTGCTGCGCAATGCCTATGTGACGCTCGGTCGGCGCCTGAAGAAGCGCCCTTGCCTGAAGCGCCTGGCGGACTACACGCTGACGGGCTCCTATGGCCTGGAGAACGTCAACGGGCAGTTGGCAGTCTTTGTCCCGCGTGGTTCTCCAATCACGCTTCCAACGGCGATGGCCACGATTCAAAGTGGGACCTCGTTTAAGCCGCTGGTGACGCAGTACCAACTCGACATACCGTCCATTGCCGACGCGTCTGCCAACCTCATTGGCATCAACTACGCAGACATTTTCCAGGGGTATCCGTATGTCGTGGCGAAGTACCTGGTTCAGTACTCGCCATCTATGCCCAACCCAACACAGTTGGCCTACTACCACCACTATGTTGACACCAACCCCAGCACCCTGATTGCGGACGTCAACTGCCCGCGCACGCCATCGGCGACCAAGGCAGCCTCCCGCATCTTCGCAATCAATGGCGAGACGGTACGCTATTGCGCCGCCGGTGCTGCTCGCAATTGGACGACGGCCAGCGATGCCGGATTCCTGCCGGTGGCGCTGCAGCAAGACACGAAAGAGCCGTGCACCGCGGTGGGCACTTTCCAGGACTCGCTCGTGGTGTTCTTCCCGGAGGGTGCTCAGATCTGGGATGTGGCCGTGGACCCCAGCGCCAACCAGATCCGCAAGCGCATCTATGGTGTCGGGACCAACTATCCGATGACATTGGCGTCATGGGCCCTGGACCTTGGCTTCCTGAGCCAGTTCGGTTTTCGCTCCATGACCGTGGCCGCGAACACCGATCGCATTGACGACACGGATCTGGGCGTTCCCATCGATGCACCGGTGGTCGATGACATCGCCACATCCAATGCGCTGAGTTTCGTCTCTCGCATCGAACCGTTCGGCGCCTGGATTCCTCAGCTCGGCCAGTACTGGTGCGTGTTCGACAATGGCGTCACGTCCAAAGTGTGGGCCTACAGCTTCAGTAAGTCGGCCAAGATCGGCTGCTGGTCGGAATACACGCTTCCGGTGCGCGCCACCGCGCTGGCATCCCTCGGCGGCAAGGTGTATCTGCGCACCGCCAGCGCGCTCTACGAGATTGACGCCGGCACCTTCACGGACGACGGAACGCCTGTCCCGGTCGAAGTGCAGATGGCATTCCAAGATGCCAAGTCGCCGGGTGTGAGCAAGCAATTCACCGGGGCCGATTACGTCATGGTGGGCGGCGCCGACGTGTCGTTCAAGTACGACCCGCGCGATCTGGGCAAGGAGAGCATCCCCCAGAACATCTCCGGCGACACGCGGCCCGGAGACGTGATCCCCGTCGAGATCCAGGCGACCGCCCTGGCGCCCGTTTTCCGCCACCAGGCGGACGAGGACTTCGAGCTGACGCAGGCCACCTTCTATTTCCAGGTGCTGGGCGCGATCCGATGACGCTGACCGAGTTGACCCTGGCGGACGCGATCAGCGTGGTCGGCCGAATGCGTGATCGGGACCGCGAATGCGTCCGCGAGCTGGTTGGCGAGATCTCGGACGACGACTTCGCGATTGACCGGTACCGCAGCTATGGCCCCGCCTGGGCGCTCCGTGATGAAGCCGGTATGCCATGGGCAATTGGCGGCCTGACGCTGGTCAGCGGCTGGACTGGCGTGCTGTGGCTGGTGGTGGCCGACGGTCTGCCGCTGCAATCGTGGCGAAAACTCGTGCGCCACACGCGAACAATCCTCGTGAACGCCATGGACCCGCTCAATGAGCACGGCCGGCGCCGCGTCGAGGCGCATGTGCTGGCGTCGTGGCCACAGGCGCAGGCGCTGGTGGCGCAGGTGGGCATGGAGCACGAGGGAACACGTCGCGCCGCCGGCAGCACCGGTGCCGACATCCAGATTTGGGCCAAGGTCCGAGAGCAACAGGAGAACTGAAATGCCGACTCAAGGTGTGGGCCCAGGTGGGCAGTGGGTGACGTATCCGGATCAGCCGTCAGGACCGCTCGCCAACTCTGGCGGAGGAGCCAAAAGCGAAGCCATCAATACGCCCATCTGGGTGTACGGCCACAGCTTCACTACTGACCCAGGTTCCTGGTGCACGGCCGGCAACGAGTTCTTCAAGCTCGCGGCAAAAGCGCTGGGGGCGTCCGGATCGACGAGCTACGGTGTTGCTAGTGGCAGGGCGGTAGACACCGCACAGGATGTCGTTGGACAAGCTGTGCGCACCGCCAAAACGGGCTCCACATGGGTTGGGACTCGCCGCGGGCTGGTCATTGTGGATACGCAGGCGAACGACAGCTACAACCCTGCCGATTTCAACGCCAACACTCCCACAGTCCCGCTTACCGCGGTGAACCGGGCAAATTTCCGCGATTGCATGCGGACGATCTTTGCAGTGCTTTCGAGTGCATCTCGTGTTGATTCATCTGCCTTCACGGGCCAGACAGGAACTTGGGTTTCTGGCGCTGGCGCTCAATATTCAAATGCGGAACTGCAGCGCACGGCTGTCCAGGGAAGCACCTCCACCTATGCAGTGACGGTTCCATCAGCCGGATATGTGTGGCTGCTCACCTATGTCGTTGTTGCTGATGCCGGGCAGGGGCAATTCACGGTCACTGAGGGCGGAACCACCTACCTGACTTACAACGCATCCGACTACCCGTGCGCGTCGATCTTCAGCCGGCGAGGCAGTGGCGGTGCACAGACGGTATTCCCTGTGATGCTGAAAATCGTGGCGAGCCCAGGCGTGCACAACTTCACCATCACAAAAACTGACGCCACGGCGACGAACATCTACATTGATGCCTTCTTCGTCCCACATGATCGGCCTGTTCCGATCATCACCTTCCTTGACCAGTTGCCCATCTACGATGCTGGTGGAGCTGGCATGAATGGTCCTGTGAACTATCCGCTTACGGTGGCCAACAAGGCTGCGCTCGACGTTGACGTACGCACGGTGGCCTCTGAATTTTCCAACGTGATTGTTCTGGCTGATCCTGATGTCGCTGAGAACCGCTCTTTGGGCGACAAGTTCCACCCAGGCGATTTCGGCATGGCATCTCGTAGCGATGCCATCATCACGGCGGTCAACTCTCTCACGGCCGCTCAGCAGCAGGGTCTATACGCAACCCCCTGAGCAATCTGAGCGAAACCACCAGGCCGCCACCGTCAGACTGGCGGCAATTGGACAACGGAGGCCACTATGGGCGGCGGCGGTGGAGACGGCGGGTATCGGGAAGAGCAGCAGCGGATCGAGCGGCAGAAGCAGGCCGCGCGAGACCAGCTCAACGCGATCTTCGGGGTGGCTCCGAGTGCGTCGTCTTCGACGGGATCGTCCGGCGGAATGCTGGAATCGGTAGACGGGGAGATCCGTCTGCCTGGATCGTCAACGACTGACCCGACTCTGGCCAGCAAAGCGGCCACGAACAAGACGGCGCGCGATGCTCTTTACAACGACATCCGCACCAATGCCTACAACGCCGGCAAGCGGACCTTCGACGAGCGAAAGACGGATGCCGCGCGCAACAACAAGTTCGCGCTCTTCGCTCAGGGCCTGGCCGGTGGCTCGGAGGATGTCGATCAGAACGCGCTGCTTGAGCGGACCTATAACCAGGGCCTGCTGGACCTCGGCGCCAAGGCTGACGCCGCCAAGGCCGACTTCCAGAGCAACGACGAGCAGACGCGCCTGGGTTTGCTGCAGTCCATCGACGCCGGCATGGACCAGAACAGCGCCCTGTCGTCTGCGCTGGCCCAGCTCCAGAACAACAACAGCAAGGCGGCGGCCGAAGCGGCCGGCACCACGCTGGGCGACACGTTCGCAGACGCGGGCCTGCTTTACACCAAGTCCAACGCAGCCCGGGGCAGGGCGGCCGCATCCGCTTACGACCCCTTCAGCGTCTATTCGCAGGGCCTGCGCAAGCAGGCAGGCTCTACCGGCATCATCAGCAACACCGGAGTTTGATATGGCAGCTGGAATCCCTCTCGGTGCTGCGGCCCTGCTGGGCGGTGGCGCGGCCCTGAACATCCTCGGCCAGCGAAGCGCCCAGCGGCAGCAACGCAGCATCCTCAACCAGGCGATGGAGCGCAACAACGAGGCGCAGCAGAAGGCCACCTCGCAGGTGCTGGACGAGGGCGCCAACTACGGCGGTGAGAAGCGTCTGGACGCGATCAGCGCGCAGCAGGACGCCACCTACAACCAGTCCCTCAACGACATCGGCATGGGGCAGGGCGGCAACGCCGGAGTGACCATCGACACCGCTGGAACTGATGGCGCCGTGAGCGGCGACTTCCTCAAGGCCAAGGCAGACAAGGCGATCAGCGAGGGCAATCGCATCACGCAGGTTGCGCGCGAGCTGGCGAAGGTTCGGGCGCCTGGCCAGCAATCCCTGCAGGACAGCATGCGCCGCGCAAACCTCAGCGGCAACCTGGCCAGCAACGCCTCCAGCAACCAGGCCATGGCGCGGGCTGCGCAACTGGACGCGCAGAGCGTGCAGACCCCCTGGTATGGGCAGCTCGGAAAGCTCGCCAGCACGCTGGGCACGATCTACGCAGCGGGCGCACTTGGCGGCGCCGGTGCAGGCGCTGGTGGCGGGATCGTCAACGGCAGCGCCGTCAACACCGCGGTGCCTGGCATCGGCTTCGCATAAGGGGATCTCAACATGCCACGCACCAGCTTTGCCGGTACCGCATTCGGCGCTGCGAACCAGGGCCTGGGCCGGCTCGCGTCTTCGCTGCTTGGCGGCGATCAGGCCTACCAGCAGGGCTACGACCAGGAGCTGGGGCTACAGAGCAACATCGCCAAGTCGCTGGCTCAGATCGGGGCCGCCAATGCCATGGCGCGCGAGAACAACGCCAAGGCTGACCAGCAGGCCGCAGAAACCGCGCTGCTCAAGGGGCGCCCGGACCAGTACGAATCGCTCGTGGCCAGCGCGGCGGGCGCTGATCTGCCGACCGTACAGGCTGTGCGCAAGGCCATCCAGACCGGGCAGCCTGCTCAGATTGATGGCGTCGGCCCCATGCCGGACGGCAGCGCCCTGCAGGTGGGCGTTGAGCCTGCTGTGTCGGGCCGCATCGCCCAGCAGCTCCAGCGCTTGGCGCCGGTCTTGCTCAACAGCAAGGACTTCAAGATCGACGACTGGGCCAACGCGCAGGGCCAGTACCGCAACATGGACCTGGGCGACCAAGTGCTCAACGGGCAGCGTAGTGCCAGCGATGTCGGTCGCGCTCAGGCCGCTGTGGCTGCAAAGCCGCTCTACAACTCGGACGCCTCGGGCGCCGTGCTGGACCTGTTCGGCGGCGGTTTGGACACCTCCAACCCGATGGCCCAGGCGGCAATCGCGCTGCGTGGGGCCCAAGCTGGCGCTCAGCGCGCCAATGCTGTCCAGTCCTACGCCTCCGCGGAGAACTCCCGCGCCAACGCCGAGAAGCTGCGCACCGAGATGCGCGACGGTCTCAACCGGGCCGGTGCGAAAGCTCCGACCGGATACCGCTGGATGGCTGACGGCTCCGGCCTGGAGCCCATTCCAGGCGGGCCCGCTGACCCGAACACCAAGGGCGCCAAGCAGACCAAGCCGCCCACCGAGGGCCAGGCCAAGGCATTGCTGTTCGGGTCTCGCATGCAGATCGCGGACGACATCATCAACGAGCTGGCATCCCAGGGCGTCAACGAGAACAGCCGGACGAAGCGGGCGCTGGAGTCTGTGCCGGTGGTTGGCGGGGCGCTTGGGACGCTCGCGAACTTCAGCCAAACGCCTCAGCAGCAACAGGTTGAGCAGGCTCAGCGGGATTTCATCAACGCGGTGCTGCGGCGCGAGTCTGGCGCTGCCATTGCAGAGAGCGAGTTCGCGAACGCCAAGCGGCAGTACTTCCCACAGCCCGGCGACACGCCGCAGGTGCTGCGCCAGAAGGCGGCCAACCGCCGCGCAGCAATCCAGGGCTTCAAGGCCGAGATCGGCGACTCACTCAGCCCGGACTTCGAACGCATCGTCGGCGAGGCAAAAGCCGGACGCATGCCACCCGATGCCGTGCCGGTAAACACAGGCAGCACCTCCGGAGGCTGGGGAGACGCCGCACCGGCCGACGCCAGCGGCTGGTCTATCAAGAGGATCAATTGACATGGCCAAGTACCAGATCACCGGCCCGGACGGCGGCTCCTACGAGATCAACGCCCCGGACGACGCCACCCCTGAGCAGGTCCGCAGCTTCGTAATCAGCAACTTCTCCGGCCAGCAAAAGCCCGCCGGGCCGAAAGGCAATGCCTCGGACGGCGGCGTGCTCGGCGGCATCGTGCGCGGCCTGCGCGACCCAATCGACGGCGGTGCGCAGATCCTGCGCCGGCTGGTGCCGGACTCGGTGGGCCAGGCGGTGGACCGTTTCGGGAACGCGCTCGCCGACATGGGCCTGCCGGTGGCGCGCTCTGAAGGCGTCGGCGGCGTTGACAAGATCGTCAAGGACACCAACGCCCAGTACGAAGCCGACCGCGCTGCCGCCGGCCGCGCTGGCTTCGACGTGGCACGCCTGACGGGCAACGTCATCAATCCCGTCAATCGCGTGCTGCCAGGCGTTGGGAACGCCAACGGCCTGCGGGCACTGGCAGTTGGCGGCATGAAGGCCGGCGCGGCCAACGGCCTGCTGCAGCCGGTGACCGAGGACACGGACAACTTCTGGGAATCCAAGGCCAAGCAGGTGGCAGCAGGCGCGCTCGCCGGAGGGCTGGTAACTCCCGTCTTGGCGAAGGGCATCCAGGTCGCAACGAATGTGGGTGGCAAGGCCATCAATGCGGTCATGCCCAGCGCTCCCATGGCCCTGACGCCTGCCCAGATGGAGATCTCAATCAACCGGGTCTTGGAATCGCAGGGAATGAACGCCCGCGAGGTGCCGCAGCAGATCCAGGACTCCGTGCGCCGTCAACTGGCCGAAGCAGTGTCCACCGGACGTCGTGTGGACCCAGCGGCTGCAATCCGCATCGCCGAGGCCGAGGCGGTGGGCCTGACCGGGGATGCCGCGCTGACGGCAGGCCAAGCCGCCCGCAGCCCGATGCAGTACGCCAGAGAGCGCAACCTGTCTGGCATTGAAATCCAGACGCCCACGGGGCCCAGCAACATGCTGGCCGACCGGTTCCAGGCTCAGGCAAACGCGCTGCAGGGCGTCTTCGACCAAGCGGGCGCCACCCGCGCGGTCAACCCCAACAGCGCCGGCATCCCCATCATGGACGCCCTGCGGGCCGCCGATGCGCCGGTGCGGGCAGGCGTGGACGACCTCTACAACACCGCCCGGGCGATGACCGGAGGCCGCGCCGCCGAGTTGGACAGTGCCGCCTTCAGCCAAACTGCGAATCGGGCGCTCGACGAAGGCATGTGGGGCCACTCGCTGCCGGCGGACGTGCGAAACGTCCTCAACGACATCACCAGCGGCAAGACGCCGCTCAATGTCGGGAACTCGGTCCAGATCGACAGTTTCCTGTCGGCCGCTCAGCGCCGTGCAGCGCGTGCTGGCGATGATGCTGCGGCAGCGGCCATCGGCATCGTGCGCACCTCACTGAACAACGCTCCTCTTGCGGCAGAGCAGGCAGCCACCCGCGCCCCCGGTGTGGCAGAGGCCGCGCGTGCGGCCGGCGTGGTGGACAACGGGATCACGGATGTCCCGTTCCGGGACGTGATGCCAACCGGGCTTCCCGGCCAGCGGGCGCTGCCGGCCGCTCCCGGTCGCCAGCTTGCCACCGAGGCAGATTTCCAGATGCCGCAGCCGGCTCAGCCTGGGACAGCTGTGGGGCCTGTTGCCCAGCAGGCTGCGCCACGCATGAGTGAGGGTGAGGCTGCGCGGGCAGCCTTCGAGCAGGCCCGGCGCGCCGCACGCGATCGGTTCGCCACCATTGAGAGTACGCCAGCGCTGCGCGCAGCGCTTGAAGGTGAGGCTCCAGACCGATTCGTTCAGCGCTACATCATCGGCGCCGACGCCCGTGATCTGGCAGCCATGCGCAGGGTTCTGGAGAACAGCCCGGAAGCGCTGGATCAGGCCCGGGCCCAGATCGCCAATCACCTCAAGCGCGCCGCATTCGGCGACAACCTGTCGGGGGACGGCAACTTCGCTGCGGCGCGCTTCGCGGCCACGCTGCGCAGCATCGGGCCTGAGCGCCTTCGGGTTTTCTTCAGCCCCGAGGAGATCATGCGCTTCAACCTGGCCGGCAAGGTGGCTTCGGACATCAACAGCATTCCTGCGGGCGCGAAGAACGCGGTGAACACGAGCGGCACGGCTGCTGGCGTGTTCAACCTGTTGCAGAAAATCGGGGACGCGCCACTGCTGCGGAACATCCCTGGGGTGCGTGGCTTGGCCAACCAGGCCGGGGAGATCGCGAACGAGCGCGCAATCCAGCAGGCCGCACGGGCCCAGCCCTCAGCGGCGGTGCAGACGCCTACCGAGCTGACGCCCGAACAGGTACGCGCGATTCAGATGTTCCTGACGCCGGCTGCGCAGGGCGCCGGGGCGACGGCGGGCAATGGCTTCTAAGACGGCATCAACCAGGGCCCAGAAGATGGGCCCAAGCGCCGCTGCCAGCGCGATCCGGAGCAGGTCGTTGTCCATGGGGCAAGAGTCTACCGCGCCGCAAACCTGAGCGAAAACGCCACCCCATGACGGGCCCAATCCTTGGCATGAGCACCCATGCCCGGAGCCTGTGATGGCACAAGCCCCCCAGTACACCCCGACCACGGATTTTTCCGACGACGAGCGCAACAACGTCGGCGGCCGGTCAACGGTGCGCACAGCCAACCTTGACGCAGAGCTGGCAGCCATTGCCAGTTCCATCAATGCGCTGCGGTCCAATCAGTCGCTGAATCAGCGCGATGACGGGAACATCCGAGACGGGCGCGTGAAGCTCTTCACGCTCGCATCTGAGGTGTTGGCACTCTTGGCCTCCTACGGGTGCACCCCAAGAGGGAACTGGCAAACGGCAACGCTCTACGGATTGAAGGATCTCGTCAACCAGGGCGGCAACACCTACATCGCGGTTTCTCCCCACATCTCTGGCGTGTTCGCGACAGACCTTGCCGCGGGCAAATGGCTGCTTTTCTCTCTGAGCGCGTCCCCGGGCGCTACCCAGGTGGTGTTCACGGCGACGGCCAACATCGCGGCCACCAATGTGCAGGCCGCCATTGAGGAACTTGACAGCGATCTGAGGACGCTCATCAATGCCGCAATCGCATCTGCGGCGGCAGGTGACGCAACGTTGATTGCGAACCTGGCCAACTACACCAGCCCGCTGTACGGCTCCAGCATGGTCGGGTTTGGCGGCGACCAGAACTATGCGGTACGGACCATCGGGGCCAGGCTGCTGGACATCGGCGCGAGCCCGCGAGCATTTGGCGCTACAGCCGACGGTGTTGCGGATGACACGGCCTACATCAATGCAGCGTTCATCTACTCAAAAACGCTGGATTTGAGAAACCGAAAATGGCGAATCACCAGCACCATCGCCCTGCCGGCCGGTGCCTGCGTCGATCTGAGAGGCGGCTCAATTGTGGCTGTGACCGGCGCGACGCCCTTGTTCTCCTACACCGGCGCAAAGGAGGGCCTCGCCATCATTGGCGGGGGATCTTCGGACACGGCAGGCCAGATCACTGGCACGTGCTCAGACGTTTTGTACTTCGACGGCTTGACCGATCAGCCCACCGCGGCAAGCCAATACGATCGACAGATTCGGATCGAGGGCGTGCATGCCACGTCTTCCACCATTACGCGCTTCGCAACGTTCAATCGCGCGTGCCGCCAGATCTTTATCCGTGCGTGCATGATCTACACGCAAAGCGGCTTCCTGTTCAACGGAAAGAACGTCGAGGCGATGATCAGCGACTCGATCATCTACAGCTCGACGGGTGTGGCAGGCACCTACGGAATCCGCCTGCGAAGCACAGGAGGCACCACCTACTACAACGAAGGAATTTCGGTCGTCAATTGCACCGTTGATAACTTCGAGATTTCGCACGACATATCGGACTGCTTCGTCTATCAGGTGATCGGCGGGTACCACGGCGTCGCGGGTGCGCTGGCCGCGACCTCCGGCTACGTCTTTCAGTTCCAGGCGCCCACCACCAACCTGTGTGAGGAGATTGAGCTCGCGGGCGGCATCGTGGTGGCGGGCCGGAGCCGATTCGTCGCATCCGCAAGCGGCGTTGCTTACCACGCCAAGATCGACGTTCACAACATCAATACGCCTGGGACCGCCTGGGCCATTGAAAACAACGCGTCAGACATCGACATCAATGTCATAGCCAAGAACGGCAGCGGGACCGCGATTGGCATCCTGGGATCGAACAACAACGCTCGCATCACCGCACGAGGCAAGTTCGACAGCACCTACACAAACGGCATCGTGCTCAACGGGCCAAACGGAGCCGGATGCGTCATTGGTCCAGTTTCGGGAGACACCATTGGCGGACTGGTGGGGGCAGGGCGTCCCGTGCTTCTTGTCGGAGTTCCTGTTGGTGGCACCAGCGTCGCCAACCTGATCAGAGCCGTCAGCGCGTCCAACATCAATGGCACCTTCGCCGTTGGCGCCACGATTGGAAGCGTGGCCTGGGCCTTTTGCAAGGGCGAGCGCGGCGACATCATCATCAACCTGCCCTACAGCGGCGCCAACGCAGCGACCCAGGGCATCCAGATCATTCCGCCAACAGGCATGGTGCTGGAGTCGGGGAGCGGCTGGGCGGCGACGAACATCTACCTGGGAGCTGCTTCCGGCCTGTGCTTCGTGCGCGTGCCCTATCGATGCACTTCTGACGGCGGCGGAACGCTTTCAGTGATCAATCTTGCGGGCAACAGCCTGACCATCAACAACCAGGCTTACATAGGCCTGCACAAGGACATCTGATATGGCCAAGATCACCATCATCGTCCGCCCTCCAGCGCCGCCGGCTGACTACTGGACGGCCAGCAACTGGGATGGGGAAATCACCATGGGAGGCTGGACGCTGTCCGCCGCTCAAGCTGCTGATGAGGCTGCGCTCATCGCTTTTGGCCGTGACGCGTATCCAGCTTACGACGAGTTCGAAGTTCAATACCCCGACGGCGTGCCGGCCGTGGGAGACACGTCCAACGGCGGCGGCGGCCCGGGGCCCCGGCTGTGATGAGCGCGGTGCTGCTGGCCCTGGGCGTGGCCGGTGCGCACTATGCCTACTACCTGTGGCCGGACCCGATGGGCCGGTCTTGGGCGGCGTACATCGGCACCCATCTGCTGGTGGTGCTGACCCTGGTGCTGCTGCTGCCGGCCGCGCGCCGCGCGCAGCGCTTCGCCTTCCTGGCCGTGACGAGCTGCTGGCTCGGTGCCATCGAATCCACCCAGGCTGTCGTGTGCAGCGTGTACGCCTGGGGCTCCATACCTAAATCAGACCTCTGCATCGAGGCATTCGGGCCCTGGCCATACGTAATCGCGGCGTCTGTCATCGGCGCCACCGTGCTCACACGAGGGAGGAAATCGTGACCGAACCAACGTCCACCACCGCATCCACGTCCCTGCTGTTCGCTGCCCTAGGTGCTGCTCTTGGCCCGCTGCTGGCCGAGTGGGCCCTGATCCTGATCGGAGGCTTCGTCGGCAGCTTCCTGGCCGTGTCTCTGCTGCCGACGCCCAGCTTCCGCTCCGCTGCTGTGGTGCTGGCGCGGGGCCTGGGCATGAGCGTGTTGTTCACCGGCATCGCCGCGGCCGCGCTGGCAGCGCTGGCGCCCAGCACCATGAAGTTCAGCACCGACGTGCTGCTGCTGCCCACTGCTGGCCTGATCGGCTGGCAGCAGGAACGGCTGCTGGACTGGATCAAGCTGGCGTGGCCTTTCGGCAAGAAGGAGTCCCCATGATCACCGTCGAATTCCACCCTTGGATGCAATGGGCCATCACGGCGGCCGGGCTGGGCCTGGTGTATTCCTGCCTCTGCCGCGCCCGCTGGATGACCAAGGCGACCACATTGGCGCCCATGCGGTACGCCACCACGGCGCTGGCCGGCGCCGGATTCACCCTGCCCATTGTTGCGTTCCTGCGGCCTGACTGGCTGCCCGGAGCGCTGCTGGCGCTGAGCCTGGCGGCGCTGGGCACGCAGGCGGTGTCGGCCCACTTGTGGCGCGGAGGCCTGCCGCTGCCGTTCACCAAGCGCGGCAGGCATGCCGAGCATTTCATGCAGTCCGTGCGCAGCTGGAGGAAGCCATGATCACCCTTGACGACTACTTCATGGGCCGCCGCGAGAAATACCCGGCCGCGCTCACCACCGAGATCGAGCGCAACGCCGCCCGCACGGTGGACCTGGCCAACAAGTTGCTCACCGAGGCGCAGAGCTACGGCGTGACGGTGGACCAGCATCCGGCCAATCACTCGACCGTCAGCAGCGGCTGGCGGCCGCCGGAGGTCAACGCGGCAACGCCCAATTCCGCCGCCAGGTCCAAACACATGACCGGGCAGGCGATCGACATCTATGACCCAGACGGAGACCTGGACGAGTGGCTGATGACTGGTCAGGGCCAGGCCGTGCTGTCCGCCCTGGGACTGTGGATGGAGCACCCGTCCGCCACCAAGGGCTGGTGCCACGTGCAGACGGTGCCGCCTGGGTCAGGTCGCCGCGTCTTTTATCCCTGAGGTGAAGCAATGGGACGACTCTCTTCGATCCTTCGCAATGGCAGTGACGGGCGGCTCACGTGGTGGTGCCCTGGGTGCAATCACTCTCATCAGATCCTGACCGGAGACGGCGAGGGGCCGCGTTGGGGCTGGAATGGGAGCGTGGACAAGCCGACTTTCACGCCCAGCGTCTTGGTCACGTGGAAAGAACCAAGCGACGATCCGGCGCTGGCTGGTGACGAGCAACACGACATCAATCGGGTGTGTCACTCATTCGTCGTGGATGGCCAGATGCAGATGCTCGGTGACTGCACGCACCCGCTCGCTGGACAGACGGTCCCCATCCCGGACTGGCCCTACGCCGAAGGCGAGTGGAGAGACGGATGAGCCTACCCGCCAAAATCCTAGCCCTGCTGCTCGCGCTGGCTGCGAGCTTCGCCGCCGGCTGGGGTAAGGCCACTCGGGAGGCCCACAGGGACGCCCAGATCAAGCAACTGGCCCAGGAGCGCGCGGCCCGGGTGCTGGAGGCCCAAGAATCCAGGCGCGCCGCGGAGAATGCTGATGCCCTCACAAACGACCGTCTGCGCACCGAGCGCGCTGCTGCTGGCACTGCTCAGCGGCTGCGCGACCTCGCCTCCACCGCTCCCGGTGCAGCGGCCTCATGTCCCGGCCGAAATGATGATCCCAGCCCCGCCGCCTGGCGCATTTCTGACCGAACTAGAGAGGATCTTGTCCAGCTCGCCAGCAGCGCCGACGCCGTCGCCGACCGCCTCAGGGCCTGCCAGCGGGAGCTGAGTGGGCGTCTAACTCCTGAGTCCGAAGCCCCATGAAATGGGCCATGCTTGTGGACATTGGAGTTAGACAGAATCGACCGGTACCAGCGCCGTTGCTGGATTCTGCGCCTGCCTTCTAAGCAGCAGGTCGGGGGTTCGAGTCCCTCCGGGCAGGCCAATTCTTCAAAGGCTGCGATCTGCCGCAGTCGTCACCGCGCAAACCGGGTCGCCAGTGCTGCTTCGATGCTGGGCCCAAGTCATTGGTGGCGACCACCGCAAGGCTGGGAAAATCGGAAGCTGGATTTCCGTCTTTGACCGATCGTCTCCCGTGCGCACCCCTGTCACGCTGAACAGGTGTTGCATTCAGGGGGACATCATGGCTTCAGAATCCGAGCGACGTGGGGCGAGCCATCGTGGCTCTGACGTGGAGTTCTCGCAGGGTCGAGCAACGGCTCAGCGCCGAGAGGGGCTGTCGCCCTTCGAAGCTGTCGCGCAAGGCACGACGCACGAGGGCAACGGCCCTCGAGCGATGGTGCAAAGGCAGATGCAGATGCTGGCGGACAACAGCGTCCGGGTGGGCAGGAGCGGGCAGGTTCAACGATTGGCGAACCATGCCGGCGTCGCCCAACTCAACCAGGAATGGAACACCTTTCAAGGCCAGGTCGCCAACGGCGAGATCGTTCTCGTTTTCAAGGATAAACACGTCAAGGGAAACAACAAGGCGAGAAAGCGGCGTGGCCAGGGTTTCAGCAATCAATCGCAAGAGGCTGTCTTGCTGCATGCGATTGAGGCAGTCAAGAGCGGCGCAGCGACATTCCTCCAAATGACGAATACGAATTTCGTCGTTGAAGTCGACAGCAAGCACGGAAAGCACGGCCCGAGAAAGTTCAACATTCATCGGGGAGGCGGCGGCAGCGCCAATGAGAGGGATATCTATCAGAGCAGCGGCGACACCTATGGAGACAACGAGCCCAATGGCAACGAATACTCGGACTCGGACTCGGACAGCGAGGACGACTAGTCTAGTAGGTCGAGCTCTTTCCTCTTGCGATGCACGGGTCGGCGGCGGGTCCGCAATCCATGCATGGGTGAAATGAGAAAGGCCCGCTGCAAGCATGCAAGCGGGCCTTTTCAGAGGTGTGTGGCGACAGGCGTCGGCCTCCCTCTCACCCCCTCAAAACGACGTCCACTGATCATCCGCCCCGGGCGCATCCGCCGCCACCGCTAATGCCGGCTTGGCCGGAGCGACGGGCCGTGCAGGCGGGCTTGGCTTGGCGGGCGATGTAGCGGCCTTCAACGCTGGTTGACTGCCCAGCTTGGATCCCGATGCACTTGTCTTCGAAGGCTTGAAGGACGGGGCGGAGGGAGAAGAGGCGCTGCCACCAGCCGTCTTGGACAGCTTCGGTGCCTGAGACCTCCCGGACGCGCCCGATCCACCTGACCCGTCCGAAGCTGGCCCTGACCTGCTCACCGATGCCGATGCGCCCAATGCGGAAGCGCCCGAAGCCGCCCGCGTCCCCCCGGCCAGCTTGAAGAAGTCCACCGCCTCCAGCAGCTGCTGGGCCTGGGTCTTCAAACTCTCCGCCGCCGCGGCGCTTTCTTCCACCAGCGCCGCGTTCTGCTGCGTCACCATGTCCATCTGCCCGACGGCCTCACCCACCTGGTGAATGCCGTTGCTCTGTTCCACCGTTGCGGCGGTGATCTCGCTGACGATGTCGCTGACCCGCTTGATCGAGCCGACGATCTCTTCCATCGTCCGGCCCGCGCCGTCGACCAGCGCATTGCCTTGCTCGACCTGCTCGACGTTGCTGGTGATCAGCGTCTTGATTTCCCGCGCCGCCTGCGCACTGCGCTGCGCGAGGGTGCGCACTTCCCCAGCCACCACGGCAAACCCGCGGCCTTGCTCGCCAGCGCGTGCCGCTTCCACAGCGGCATTGAGCGCCAGGATGTTGGTCTGGAAAGCAATGCCGTCGATCACGCCAATGATGTCGCCGATCTTGCGGCTGCTGTCGCTGATGCCCTGCATGGTGGCCACCACATGCCCCACCATCTCGCCACCGCGCGACGCTACTTCGGCGGCATTGCGGGACAGCCCGTCAGCCTGCCGCGCATTGTCCGCGTTGCTCTGCACCGTGCTGCCCAGCTCTTCCATCGTGGCAGCCGTTTGCTCCAGGGCGCTGGCCTGCTCTTCGGTACGCTGGCTCAGGTCCTGATTGCCCTGCGCAATCTGTGCACTGGCGGTAGCCACGCTCTCCGCATTGGACCGGACCAGCCGCACCGTATTGACCAGCGCCTCGCGCAGGCGATGCAGGCCTTTCTGCAACTGGCCGATTTCGTCTTCGCGGTCGGTCGTCACTTCAGCCGTCAGGTCACCGGCGGACATCGTGTCCATCGATTCCACCAGACGCTGGATCGGCTTGGTGATGCTGCCGGTCACCAGCAGTGCGGCGAACACGGCCAGCGTCAGGCCCAGCCCCGCCGTGATCAGAATGGTCAGCTCCGCCCGGTCCACAGACGCCTGACTGCTCTTGGCGTCCTTGCTCATCAGGTCGGCCTGGAACTTCGACAGTTCATTCAGGTTCTTCTCATAAGCGAGCTGGGCCGGACGCAATTGCGTCAGCAGCGTCTCGCGCAGCGCTGGGTCATTGGCCTGTGCTTGCGCCACAAAAACGTCCATCGCCTTCTTGTAGCCTTCTCGGGACGTCAGGGCCTTGGCCATCAGCGCCTTGCCATCTTCGGACTCGATCAAGGCCGCCAGCTTGTCATAGAGCTCGCCGGCTTCCTTGCGGGAGGTGGCCAACTGCTCCAGCTGCGTCTTGCGTTGCTGCGCATCATCAAAAATGACGATGTTGCGCGTCAGCCTTGCCTGCTGGTTCAACTCACCGTCGATGTCGCGAACCATCATGACCTTCACGTACCGGTCCTCGACGATCAGGTCGACCATTTCGTCCACCTTCACCAGCGAGGCCCAGGCTGAAACGGCCAGCACCAGCAGCAGCAGGCCCACTGTGCCAAAGCCCAGTCCCAGTTTCCACGCTACCCGAAGATTTTTCATTGAGGTTCCTTCCTGTTGAATCTAACCGTGTGTCACGCGACGCCAGCGGGCAAGAACAAGCCCAACGACGAGCCGACAATGACCTTAATGAGTTTGGGGCCGCACTTCAAACGAAAGACCCGGAAATAATGGGGAGGAAACGGTCATCTGTCACTTGGTGGGGAAAGCCGTTCATTCGCACCGGGAATATTCCCGCGCAAGCTCGGAGTCGCTGATGTGCAATCTCTATCACATGACCCCCAAGAACGACCTGGAGGTCTATGTGCGTCGGCATCTGGCCCGGCTGTGGTTGCCGGAGTACGAGCCGCCCAAGCCCTTTGTCGGCCCGTTCGACACCGGCCTGTTTCTACGGCCGGCGGGGCAGGAAGAGGGCGTTCTGACGTTGCAAGGCGTGCTGGGCCAGTGGGGTTTGATCCGCCCTGGTGCACCGGCCCGAAAGGACATGATGCAGCCCAAGGTGGTGCCGGGGCGCAAGCCCGCCGCGCCGCGGGCCCGCACCACCAACAATGCCCGTATTGAGACGGTCGCCACATCGCCGACCTTTCGTGCCGCCTGGAATGAAGGCAGGCGATGCCTGATTCCCGCGAGCTGGTATCAGGAACCCAACTGGGAGACGGGGAAGAACATCTGGTGGCAGCTCAAACGCGCCGATGGCCAGCCCTGGATGCTGGGCGGCCTCTGGAATGAATGGGTGGACCCGGCCACGGGGGAGGTCGTGCCCAACTTCACCCTGCTGACCTGCAATTGCGATGGCCACCCGCTCCTGGGCCGTCTGCACAAGCCTGACCCCACACTGCCGCCGCAGGCGCAGGACAAGCGGGCGGTGATCCACATCGAACCGCAGGACTGGGCCGCGTGGCTGACCGGGACGGTGGCGCGGGCGCAGGCATTGCTGCGTCCACAGCCCTCGGAGTTCTTTGACCAGGCGGATGCGCGGTCCACCGATCAAGCCCTGGCCCTGCAGGCCAGCAGCGGTTGACCCTGAGAAGACCGGGCTGTAGGCAAGCGGCCATGCCTCGACGCGGTCCGGATGATAGGAGAGCCCGCCAGGACTGCCCGTCGGGGTTAATGCGCGGGCGCGCGCATCAAACGCGGAACGCCTCCACCGTCTTGAGCAGCGTGCGGGCCTGCTCGTCCAGGCTCTGGGCCGCCGCAGCACTCTCTTCCACCAGCGCCGCATTTTGCTGAGTGGCCTGGTCCATATGCGACACGGCCACATTGACCTGGCCAATGCCGCTGCTTTGCTCGGAGGCCGCCGACGAGATCTCCCGGATCAAATGGGACACCTTGTCCACCTGGGAGACGATCTCCCGCATGGTGGACCCGGCCAGCGACGCATGATGCGCACCGGCTTCCACGCGCTCGATGGAAGTGCCAATCAGGCTGTTGATCTCCTTGGCCGCCTGTGCGGAGCGCTGGGCCAGCGTGCGGACTTCCGCGGCCACCACGGCAAAGCCGCGGCCATGCTCGCCCGCCCGGGCGGCTTCCACGGCTGCATTCAGGGCGAGGATGTTGGTCTGGAATGCAATGCCGTCAATGACGCTGGTGATGTTGCCGATCTTCTTGCTGGAGTCGGTGATCTCGTTCATGGTGCTGACCACATCGGCCACCACCGCGCCGCCCTTGCCCGCGGACGCGCTGGCCGCCGTGGCAAGTTCCGCCGCCTGGCGGGCCGAGGTGGCGCTTTCCGACACGTTGCTGGTGAGCTGCTCCATCGACGATGCGGTCTGCTGAAGCGCGCTGGCCTGTTGCTCGGTACGACCGGAAAGGTCGAGATTGCCGGCGGCGATCTGGCCGGCCGCGGTGGACACGGAGTCCACCCCCTGCCGGACCGAGCTCACCACCTGGCGCAGGGAGCGAGTGGTCTGATCCACCGCGCGCAGCAGTTCGCCCATTTCATCCTGGCGATCCACCACGAGGTCCGCAGTCAGGTCGCCGGACGCCACGCGCTTGAGCGCCTGCACCGCCTCGCCGACCGGTCGGGTGATGGAGCGGGAGATCAGCACACCGGCCGCCACCGCAAACAGCACGGCCAGCAGGCTGCCCCCGATCAGCGCACTCATCGCTCGCGCCATGGCCTTGTCGGCATCTTCGCCGGACTGCTCCATGCGCGATTCCTCATGCAAGGTGAATGCTTCCAGCTCCTTCATGTAGTCGAGTTGCGGCACGCGCACCTTGTTGAGGAGGGCTGTGCGGGCGCCTTCCACATCATCGGCCCTGGCCTTCTCGACAAACACGGCGAGCTGCTCCCGGTAGAGGCTGCGCTTTTCCACCAGCCTGGCCAGCATCGCCTTGCCTACGTCCGACGTCATCATCGGGGTGAGCGTGCGGAACGCTCCATCCACCACGGGAGACTGATCCAGCAGCTTTTGCAATTCGCTGGCGCGTTGGCTGGCATCGCTCACGATCACCAGGTTCCGCGCCGAGCGCGCCTGCTGATTCACCGCGCGCGTCATGATGGCCGCCTGCTTGACCTTGGGGTAGGCGTCATCAGTGATCTTGTCCACCTGGGCGCCGACGCCCTTCAGCCCGGTGTAGGCCAGCACGCTGATGGCCGCCAGCAGAGCGCATACGCCCGCAAAGGCCAGCAGCAGTCGTTTCCCAATCTTGATGTTGTCGATGAAGCGCATGTGGACGTCGGGCCGTTGGTCGGCAGGCTGAAGCAAGGATGCGCGACTCTAGACGGCGTCCGGTTCCCGGTCAGTCGGGGCAGGGGGCTTTGCGGCGTACGGTGTTCCACCAGGGCTGCGTGAGGCATCGCCCTACGCAGAAACCGAGGGTGAGCCTCCCCGCCAAGGGAGGATTTCGGGGTGATTGGCAAAACCACTGTATGCGTATACAGTTGTCGCATGCCTCCCATGAATGGGAACAAAGGAACGAACATGCTGCTCGACCTGAACGACCCCAAAAGCATCGTTGCATGGTGGGAAGTCTTTCCCGAACGCCACGGCCCGCTGCTGGCCGACTGGGCGCAACGGCGTCCGGAGGTTCGTGGCGCCATTGCGCTGGCATCGCAGATGATCCGGGCCAACCCCCGCACGGCGGTGATGCTGCGGGAAGCGGAGCTGCGGCGCGCGGCGAATGAGGTGGCGCAGGTGCCCCCGTCGCATGACGAGCAACTGGCCCGGGAAGAGGGCGTGCTGCAGGCCGATGATTTCGCCGGTCAGGACGAGCGGGACCCCCGCGATGCCTGGGATACCTGGGATGCCCAAGAAGACGAGTCCGTCCAGGAACTGGACGCAGTGGCCTGCTGAAGATCGACTGCAGCGGTCGGGCTCACTTGCCGGTCTCCGCGACCGGTCTCAACGGCCAGTTTCAGCGGCCAGTTGGCCCTTGCAGCGCCGTTGATCGACGCCCGCTGGCTCAGAGCTCCTGGCCGTACTGGTCTCGGTAAGCGACCCGCAGCGCCCGGCAGTGCGCCAGAGCCTGTCGCCGGGCCTCTTCGCCCAACTCCGCCCGCGCGGCCGCAAGATCACATTGGTGAACCGCCTCGGCTGCCGCGGAGAGTTCGCGCCGGCGCGATTCCGGATAGACCAGCGCCAGCACCGCCATCGCGCACATGCCGGCGACCAGCAGTTTGCGGGCCACGCCATGCAGCCAGCCGGATGGCTCCTGGCATCCTTGTTGTGTTGTTGGATTCATCCCACCCTCGTGAACGCTGCTGTGGCGCAGCTTTTTCGCCCGAGCCGGGATTCTCAGGCCATCCGGGTTCGCATCCCGCCCCAGGGATGAGGGGGGAAGGCCTCGGGTGTGACGCACCGCACAGCGAAGCGGTCAGTCTTGGCATACTGCGGGCCGTTCATTGTTCCAACCCGATTGCCGGTTCCGATTCCCATGTCATCGACCCCGTCCACGCCCTCCCAGGAGACCCTGGTCATCACCCCCGAAGAGCGCGCGGCCCTGTACTTCATTCCGCAGGCGCCGGGCGGCATGATCGTCAGCGAAGAGATGCAGCAGCGGCTGCAGGACAAAGGCCTGGCCACCGGCATCCGTGAGGACGGCCGGCGCTGGCTCACCGAGTTGGGAGACCGGGTCCGCCTGGGCAAGCTCTGACCCGGCCAGCGGCGCTTCGACGTTCAGCGCCGCTCAGCGCTGATCAGCGCCGCTTGTATTGCGACGAACCGAAGAGGTTCTCGCGCGCCTTGTCGTCGACCAGCGGCTTGCGCCGTTCGGCCAGCACCTCCACCGCCCGCTGCACGGCGGGGCGGGCTGCGATCTCGTCGAACCATCCCTTGAGGTGGGTGAACTCGCTCAATTCCACGCCCTGGTTCTTCCAGCTGCGCAGCCACGGGAAGATGGCCATGTCGGCGATGGTGTAGAGGTCCCCGGCGATGTAGCGGCTCTGGGCCAGGCGCTTGTCGATCACCCGGTACAGCCGCTGGGCCTCGTTCGTGTAGCGCTCGATGGCGTACTCGATCTTCTCGGGTGCGTAGATGCGGAAGTGGTGGGCCTGCCCCAGCATCGGGCCCACACCGCCCATCTGGAACATCAGCCACTGCAGCACCTCATACCGCCCGCGGGTGTCCTCCGGCAGGAACTGGCCGGTCTTGCCCGCCAGGTAGAGCAGGATGGCGCCCGATTCGAACATCGACATCGGCGCGCCGTCCGGGCCGTCCGGGTCCACGATGGCCGGAATCTTGTTGTTCGGGCTGATGCGCAGGAAGGCGGGGTCGAACTGGTCCCCGGCGCCAATATCCACGGGAATCACCCGGTAGGGGAGGCGACATTCCTCCAGCATGATGTGCACCTTGTGCCCATTGGGCGTGGGCCATGAATACACTTCGATCATCTTGTGTTCTCCGTTGGGGCGCAGGGCCAGGTTCCGGCCCCCGCGCTTCCCCAGCCTCATGGTAATCAAACAAATCAGACAGTGGTTCACCGTTCGTGCCAATGCCGCGCGGTGGCGTCCGCTGACGGAGTGGGCCGAGCAGCGCGGCGGCGTGCTGCGGCATACCCGCGACGGCCGGGGTTTTGTCATCGACCTGCCCCGGGCGCTGCCCGGGCTGACCCGCATCGAATGGGGCCCGTCCCAGCGCAGCTACATCAAGGGCGCGGAGCTGCGCATGCGCTGCGAGCTGAAGCTGCATCCGGACCTGCAGATGATGATCATCGAGCGGCAGCTGATGGACGAGCTCGAGCGCAGCGTCTTCGAGGCCTACACCGACACCCTGCGCACCCGCGTTGACACCGACACCCCGGAGGAAATGCGCTGGCTGGTGATGTTCCCGAAGCAGCCGGTGCAGGAGTCCAAGCTGGTGAAGCAGCGTTTTGGTGCGGTGAGCGTGAGCCGGGAGCTGTCCAGCAACTGGTTGTCGCCGGAGCTGTGTGCGCGGCTGGCGCAGGCCAGCCAGGACATCCTGGTGGAGGGGCGTCCGTTCGTGCTGCTGAGCCTGCGCGGCAACATCTACCTGCGCACGGCCATGCCGGATGCGACGCTCAATGAGGTCCAGGGCCTGGTGAGCGTGCTGGAGGCAGCGGCGCAGAGCGCCCAGGACCTGAGCCGCCGCAATGGCGGGGATGCGATGTGGCCCACCACGACATCGGCCGCCTGGCACAACCGGGCGGCCGAGAGCGAGGACGGCGCTTCGGCTTGAGCTCGCTCGGCGGCCACCCAGGCCGCTTCAGATTGGGCTTACTGGGATCACGCGTGGCCAATCACGCGCGACAGATCACGTGCGGCAGATCAGGCCTGCCGCGGATCTGGTCGGCTTCCGCCCAGCGCCGTCCGGCTCAAGCCCGCTGGGCAAACTGCCAGCCCAGCGCCGCCATCGGCACTGCGCCCGCGGCAGCCTCCCGGGCCCGCGCGCTCGACGCGGTGCCGTCCTCGACCCGCTTGGCGATGCCTTGCAGGATCGCGGCAATGCGGAACAGGTTGTAGGCCAGGTAGAAGTTCCAGTCCTTCATGACCGTCTCCACATCCGCTCGGCCGGTCCGCTCGCAATAACGGCGCACATAGCTCAGCTCATCCGGAATGCCCAGCCCGGCCAGGTCCACACCGCCCAGGCCCCGCGCCGCGCCGCTCTGGCGGATATGCCAGGACATGCAGTGATAGCTGAAGTCCGCCAGCGGATGCCCCAGGGTGGATAGCTCCCAGTCCAGCACGGCCAGCACACGCGGCTCGGTCGGGTGGAAGACGAGGTTGTCCAGCCGGTAGTCGCCGTGCACGATGGACACCTCGCGCTCATCCCGCGCCGACGCGGGAATGTGCTGCGGCAGCCAGTCGATCAGCCGGTCCATCGCTTCATTCGGGCCGGTGACCGAGGCCTGGTATTGCTTGCTCCAGCGGCCGATCTGCCGCTCGAAGTAGTTGCCCGGCTTGCCGTACTGCTCCAGCCCGACCGCCTTCACATCCACCTGGTGCAGGGCGGCCATGACGCGGTTCATCTCGTCGTAGATGGCACTGCGCTCGGCATTGGAGGCGCCCGGCAGCGACTGGTCCCACATCACCCGGCCCTGTACGAAGGCCATGATGTAGAACGCGCGGCCGATGATGGACTCGTCCTCGCACAGCGCCAGCATCTGCGGCACCGGCACGTCGGAGCCGGCCAGCGCCCGCATCACGGTGAACTCCCGCTCGATGGCATGGGCCGACGGCAGCAGCTTGGCCACCGGGGCCGGCTTGGAGCGCATCACGTACTGCATCTGCGGCGTGATCAGCTTGTAGGTGGGATTGGACTGTCCCCCCTTGAACTGCTCCACGCTCAACGGCCCATGAAAGCCCGGTACATGCTGGCTCAGCCAGGCCTGCAGGGCTTCGATGTCCATGGGTTGGGCGAGGGCCCGCGTGCCGGTGAATACGTCGTCCACGATGTCTCCTGTTTTTCGAAAGGGGTCGGGTGGCGCCACCGCAGCCCCTGCGTCGCAGGGCGTGGGGCGGCGTTCAGCGGTTGGCAATGGCCAGCAGCTTGTCCTTGCTCAGCAGCACGAGCCGGGTGGGTTCCACCCGCACCGCGCCTTCGCGCTCGAAGCCCTTGAGCTCCTGATTGACCCGCTGCCGGGACGCACCCAGCAATTGCGCCAGGTCTTCCTGCGCCAGCTGCAGGCCGATGCGGATTTCCTCCGTGCCCTCGGCGCCCTGCGACACCCCGTAGCTGCGGGCGAGCAGCAGGATCTGCTTGGCCAGGCGGGAGGCCAGCGGCCGGGTGTTGAGGTCTTCCACCACGTCGAACATCAGCCGCAGGCGGCGGCAGTTCAGGCGCAGCAGGGCTTCGTAGAGCTCGGTGTGGCGGGACAGCAGGTCCTTGAAATCCGCCTTGCGCACCACCAGCAGCGTGGTCTCGCCATGGGCGCTGGCATCGTGGGTGCGCGGCAGGCCGTCGAACAGGGCAATGTCGCCAAACCAGGTGCCAGGCTCGACATAGGTCAGCGTGACCTGCTTGCCGGACAGCGAGACCGAACTCACCCGCACCGCGCCCTTGGCCACGCCCACCCATTCCACCGCGGGTTCGCCGCGCACGGACATCAGGGCGCCGTCGGGCACGCGGCGGACAAACGCGCGCGCCAGGATGTCGCTGCGCAAGGGCAGAGACAGTTTGGAAAACCAAGGCCCCGACTCGATGTTGTTGCGTTCAGAAATTGAAAGAACCGAGCTGTTCATGCTTTGTCGCTGGCGTGACAGCGCCAGTCGTCTCCAGATGCGTCGGGCCTATTGTGTATGACGAGGCGGCCCGACGCGGCCGGGTTGACGATGGCTTTGGGTAAACCAGAACGATGCAGAACCCGCCAGGAGCGCTGAACGCGCGCTGGCCTTGCACCAGCGCGGGGGGGCACTCAGGCGCGTGCGCTCACCAGCGATAGGCCAGCTTGGCCACGTACTGCCGGCCGTTGAATCCGAAGGGCGAGAAGCTGCTGTAGCGCAGGATGCCGCCCACCGAATTGGCGGCCAGCACCGGGTCCGGGTAGCGGTTGCCCAGGTTTTCCACGCCCAGTTGGGCGTCCCAGGGGCCCTGGGTCCAGCCGGCCGACACATCCACCAGCCAGGCGGCACTGAAGCGCTGGTCATTGACCGGGTTGCTCTGCCGCACCTCGTAGTGGCCATAGCGTGTGGTGGCCACCCGCGCATTCCACGCCCCCCACTGATGCTGCGCGGCCAGCAGCAGCTTGGTGGTAGGGGCGCTCACGGTGGCGCGGGCCAGGGTCACCCGGTCGATCAGTTGGAGGTTGTTGTCCGTCAGCACCTGCGGATTGGCGTCGACGCCCCGGATGCTGTTCTTGTTGTGGTTGAAGGCCAGCGTGTAGGTGCCACGTCCGCCCACGCCCCAGTCCTGCTGCAGGCTGCTGACCAGGTCCACGCCGCGGGTGCGGGTGTCCAGCGCATTGGTGAAGTAGCGCCCGGCGCTGACCAGCACACCCTGGGCCGCCAACTGGTTGCGCAGCGCCGTGGGCAGGCTGAGGTTGGCGGACAGCAGGATGCGGTGGTCGATGTCGATCTGGTAGACATCCAGGGTGGTCTGCCACTGCCGGGTCGGCTGCCACTGCAGGCCCAGGCTGGCCTGGCGGGACTTCTCTGCCTTGAGCGGCTGCGCCCCCAGTGCCTGCGCCGCCGCCGAGCCGACCGGGAAGGTCCCGGCCTCCACCAGCGCACCGTTGATGAGGTTGGTGGAGGTGGTCGCGAAATACTGCTGTGCCAGGGACGGCGCACGGAAGCCGCTGGACAGCGTGCCGCGCACCGACAGGCTGGAGGCCACGACATACCGGCCGGACAGCTTCAGCGCCGAGGCATGGCCGAAGTCGCTGTAGTCCTCGACACGGGCGGCCACGGACGTGCTGAAGTCCCGGGTCCATGACCCTTCCAGGCCGGCATAGACCGACACATTGTCCCGACGATGGCTGCCCGCATTGCTGGGCTGAAAGCCCGGAAAGCCCGACGCGCCGCCGCCGGTGTAGCTGCCGGGCTCCCCCGCCTCGATCGAATACCGCTCCTGCCGCCACTCGGCGCCGACCGACAACACGGCCGGGCGGAATCCTCCCCAGTCGATTTCCCGTGAGGCATCGACATTGGCCAGCGTCTGCCGGTTGCTCAGCCGGCCTGCATCGAAGCGGGTGGGGCTGGCGGCGCCCAGCGAGTAGTTGGCGGTGTTGGCCACGGCGATGTCGAACTCGTTGCGCCCGTGGTTGAGGCTGGCGTCCCATTGCCAGGCGCCGGCCTGTCCGCGCACACCCAGCACCAGGCTCGCGTCCTGGCTGGTGCTGTCCTCCAGCGGCAAAAAGCCTTCCGGATACAGCGACCCCACATTGTTGGCCACGGCGGTGGCCTGCGTGCGCCAGAAGGCGGCGGAGACCGTGTCCCGGTGGCTGTAGCTGGCAACCGAATAGACCTGCAGGCCAGCGGCCTCCAGTTGGCCATTGAGAATCACCGACTGCTGGGTGCTGTCCGGGTCGCCCAGGCGGTTGTTGACCTGGCCCCGGCGGGGCTCGGTGGCGGCGTCCCGCGTGTCCACGCCAGCGCGATTGGTGCGCTGCTGATGGCGGTTCTCCGCCGCCAGCCGCAGCCATCCGGCGTCCCCCAGCGCGAGGCCGAACTGGGCCGACACAATGGCCCGCCCGCCGTCCCCGGCATCGGTCTGGCCCCAGTCGCCCGCAATGCTGCCGCCGGTGGGGCCTTTCTTCAGGACGATGTTGATGACGCCGGCAATGGCGTCCGAGCCATATTGCGCCGCGGCGCCGTCCCGCAGCACCTCCACCCGGTCGATGGCGGCGATGGGAATGGCGTTCAGGTCCACCGGCGCCGAGCCGCGACCCTGGGTGCCGTTGATGTTGACGACGCTGCCGCTGTGGCGGCGTTTGCCGTCGATCAGCACCAGCGTCTGGTCCGGCGACAGTCCCCGCAGCTGTGCGGGGCGGACCGCGTCGGACGCGTCCGTCAGCGAAGGACGGGGGAAGTTCAGCGAGGGCAGCAGCTGTGCCAGCGCGGTGGCGAGTTCGGTGCTGCCGCTGCGTCGCAGTTCTGCCGCATCGATCACATCCACGGGGGACTCGGACTCGGCCAGCGATCGGTCACTGCGCCGGGTGCCGGTCACCACCACGGCCTGGAGACTGGCCTGGGCTCCGGCAGAGGCGCTGGCCCCGGTAGCGGTGGCGGGCGGTGGGGTCTGTGCCAGGGCAGGGGCGCTCATGGCGCTCATGGCGGTCATTGCAGTCATGGCGGCCAGCGAGGACAGCGTGCTTGCGGCCAGCGCCAGGGAGGTCGTCGTGAACGGAAACGCAGGCATGAGGGTCAGGGCTCCACCGTGGAAAGCCGCCAGGGTGCCGCCAGCAGCGCAGCGGCGCAAAGAAGCGAACAGAGCAAGCTTATGGGTTGACGCCGGGCAGCGGACATGTCGTCCTTCAGTCCGGGGTCAAGGGTTCTGGTTCTGCGTCGTGTACGGTGTCTGCCATGCGCCCGGGGCTGTGCGTGCTCCACCCCGTGTGGCGGGAAGACGTGGCAACCGGGGCATTCCGACGAGGGAATGCGGGGGGAAACCCCGTCTCGGATGTAAAAGGCCGTGCTAGAGTGAAACGCACCCAACAAGCCTTTTCAAAGTGGGATGAATAGACAACATCACAGCCAGCGGGCCCGCTGTCCCGCCCCCAGCGCGCTGATGCTCGCTTGCCTGGCGATGATGTCCACCTCCGCATGGAGCCTGGGTGTGGGCCGCCCCCAGACCGCGTCGTCGCTGGGTCAGCCGCTCAACCTGTTTTTCCCGGTGCAGATCGCGCCGGGGGAAGTCGTCACCGCGGACTGCATTCGCGCCGATGTCACCGCCGGTGAATCCCAGTTGCCCAGCTCCAGCCTGCGCTGGCAGCTGGAAACCGACGGGCAGCAGACCCTGCGCGGCGTGCGGCTGCGCAGCAGCCAGTCCATCAATGAACCGCTGGTGGTGGTCAACCTGACCCTCGGTTGCAGCAGTTCATTTACGCGCCAGTACACCGCCTTCATCGACCCGCCCGGCCACAGCGCGGAGCCACTGGCCGATGCCGGCTCGCAGTCCGAGACCGCGCTGGCCCCGGCCTTCCAGGTGGCCACCGGCGGCGAGACACGCATCAACGCGCGGGACGCATCGCCCTCGCGCACCCGGTCCGGTCCGATTCCGGACATCTCCGGCGCGGCCGCCCCCGCCTCGGCCGCCAGCGCACCTCCGCGCAAGCGTCGGCAGACGGCGGCGCGCAACGCTGGGAACGTGGCCGCTGCGGCGGCTGCAGCGGCGCCGCAGAAGTCCGGCGGTGCGCGCCTGTCCATGGAGCCCGCAGAGATCCTGGCCCCTGCACCCAACGCCCCGCTGATTGCCGAGGCTGCCAGTGCGGCCAGCGCCGCTGCCGAGGCGCGCGCCCAACTGGCGGTCATGGAAAAGCGCGTGGCCGATCTGCAGGCGGAGCAGCGCCGCACCAATGACGTCCTGCAGGCCTTGCGCGAAGAACTCAAGGCCACGCGTGAGCAGCGCGACAGTGCCGGCACGCCGGTGTGGATGCTGGCGCTGACGTTGCTCAGTCTGGCTCTGGCCGCCAGCAGCCTGCTGCTGTGGCGCAACCGCGGTCGCGACCGCAAGGATGCCCCGCAGACCTGGTGGGGAGAGGCGCAGGGCGAAGGCGCGCAAGCCGGCGCTGCGGTGCCGTCCGGCCCGGGTGGCCCGGGCAGCGGAGCCGGAGCCCCGGGCGCGGCCGGCGCGGACCTGGATTCAGGCACCGGTGCGCTGCACAGCGCGCCCGGTGCGGCCGCCGCCGCATTGGTGGCCCTGGACCGCAAGGAACTCAGCGCCGCCACGCACGCGCCCACCACCATGCCGATGCCACTGAGCATCACCGATCCTGAACGCACCATGCAGTTGCCGCCACGCGCGGCCCCTGCGCCGTCGCCGGAGGTGAGCGCCGCCGCGTCCGGGCTGCAAGCCAGCCGCCCGGGTCGCAGTGCCGCCACCGCCGCGGCAGATGACGCGCTGGACGCACTGGCCAGCCTGGATGCCATGCAGCCGCTGAGCTTCGAGATGCGCGAGCCTCCCGGCGACACCCGTCCGGCCCCGCTGCTGCGAGACCTCAACGGCCTGGGCGCCGTGACGGTGGAAGAGCTGATCGACCTGGAGCAGCAGGTGGACTTCTTCCTGGTCCTGGGCCAGGACGATGCCGCCATCGAGCTGCTCTCCAGCCGCCTGGGCGAGCGGGACGCGGCCAGCGGGCTGCCCTATCTGAAGCTGATGGAGCTCTACCAGCGCCGCGCGGACCGGGCCTCCTTCGACCGTGTCGCGACCCGTTTCAGCCAGCAGTTCCGCGCCCGTCCGCCAGCGTGGAGTGACGACCTGAACGAAGGGGCGGGCCTGGAAGCCCATCCGGAGCTTGTGGACCGCCTGCAAAGTGCCTGGGTGGATGCAGCGGGCAGCATGAGCCTGTTGCAGGACCTGTTCTCGCACCATCAGGAATACAGCGGCGAGCTGGGCCTGCCGGCTTACCGCGACCTGCTGCTGCTGTACGCAGTGGCGCGAGACCGCGCCGAACATGAATCGCGGACGCAGGACATCGACGTCTTCCTGCCGCTGGATGCCACGGCGCCGCCGGACATGATGGCCACCATGACGTGGCAGGCCCCGGCGTCGGCGCCTGCTGCGGGGAGCAGCGGCCGGTCGCTGCGGCCTGGGGTGGGGCAGTCGCTCGATGTCGACCTGGACCTCACGCTGGCCAACGACGACGATGACCAGCCCAAGAAGCCCAAGGCTTACTGACGCTGAGGGGCGCTGAGGGTCGCTGAAGGACCCTGAAGGACGCTGAAAAGGTCGAGCCTGATTCGCTCAGGCCGCCCCTGGCAGCTTTCGCAGCCGATCCAGCGCCAGATCCAGCGTCTCGTCCTTCTTCGCGAAGCAGAAGCGGATGATGGACGGGCGCCCGCCGGTCGAGGCCGGGGTGCTGTAGAACGCCGACATGGGAATGGCCGCCACACCCGCTTCCCGGGTGAGCCACTGACACAGCGCCATGTCGTCCATCCCGGCCAGCGGTGCAGGCAGGCCGCTGTAATCCACGCACTGGAAGTAACTCCCGGGGCAGGGCAGCAGCTTGAACGGGGTGCCCGCCAGCCCGGCGCGGAAGCGGTCCCGCTTGCGCTGGTAGAAGTCGCTCAGACCCAGGTAAGGCGCCGGATCGGCCATGTAGGCCGCCAGGCCCACCTGCATCGGCGAGTTGACGGTGAAGACGTTGTACTGGTGCACCTTGCGGAACTCGGCCATCAGCGGCGCCGGCGCCGCCACGAAACCGACCTTCCACCCGGTCACATGGTAGGTCTTGCCGAAGCTCGACACCACGAAGCTGCGGGCGGCCAGGGCCGGGAGCCGCGCCACGCTCTGGTGCTGCTGGCCGTCGTAGACCATGTGCTCATAGACCTCGTCACTGACCACCAGCACGTCGGTGCCGTCCAGCAGCTGGGCGAGCTGGCGCATCTCGTCGGCCGTCCAGACATTGCCGCTGGGGTTGTGCGGCGTGTTGATCATCAGCACGCGGGTGCGCGGCGTGAGCGCTGCGCGGATGCGCTCGAAGTCCGGCCGGAAGGTGTGCGGGTCCAGCGGCACCGGCACCATGGTGCCGCCGGCCAGGGTGATGTTGGGGCCGTAGCTGTCGTAGGCCGGCTCCAGCACGATGACTTCATCGCCAGGATGCACGACCGCCAGTAGGGCGGTCAGGATGCCCTGGGTGGCACCGGCGGTGACGGTGATCTCCCGGTCCACGTCATAGCGGTGGCCGTAGAGGGTCTCGATCTTGGCGGCAATCGCCTGCCGCAGCGCAGGCGCGCCGGGCATCGGCGGGTACTGGTTGTGGCCGCTGCGCATGGCCCGGTCCACCGCGTCCAGCAGGGCTGGATCGCCCTCGAAGTCCGGGAAGCCCTGGCCCAGGTTCACGGCGCCATGCTGCTGCGCCAGCGCGGACATCACGCTGAAAACGGTGGTGCCCAGTTGCGGCAGGCGGCTTGCCACCGCCGGCGTGTGCGGTGTGGGGTACGCTTGGATCATGGTGACTTCACAGCCCGTAGTCGTTGGAATCTCCGCTCATGGCGCGCTGCAGCAGGCTGCGATTGAGGCGGTCCGACAGCAGCTCGGCAAAGCTGTAGACATAGTTGCGCAGGTAGGCGCCGCGCTTGAAGGCGATGCGCGCAATGTTTTGGCCCAGCAGGTGGCCCAGCGGCCGCGAGACCAGTTCCCCACCCGGCGGGTCTTCCCGCACCGCCATCTCGGCCACGATGCCGATGCCCAGGCCCAGCCGCACGTAGGTCTTGATCACGTCCGAGTCGATGGCCTCCAGCACGATGTTGGGCGTCAGGTGGCGCTGGGCGAAGGCCCGGTCGATGCGGGTGCGGCCGGTGAAGCTGGGGTGATAGGACACCAGCGGCTCATGGGCGATCTGCTCCAGGTCGATGCGCTCCATCTGCGCCAGCGGATGCTCGGCCCGCATCACCAGCACGTGCTGCCATTCGTAGGCCGGCAGTGTCACCAGTTCTTCGAACTGCGACAGGGATTCCGTGGCCAGGCCCACGTCCGCCGTCTCGTCGATCAGCATGCGGGCGACCTGGTCCGGGCTGCCCTGATGCAGGCCGATGTTGACCTGCGGGAACTGCCGACGCAACTGCGTCACCGGGCCGGGCAAGACGTAGCGGGCCTGGGTGTGGGTGGTGGCGATGGAGAGGGTGCCGGCGTCCTGCTTGGAATACTCCTCGCCGATGCGCTTGAGGTTGCCCACCTCGCGCATGATGATCTCGATCGACTTGAGCACCTGCCGGCCGGGCTCGGTGATGCTGCGTAGCCGCTTGCCGTGCCGGGAGAAGATGTCCACGCCCAGCTCTTCCTCGAGCTCCAGGATCGCCTTGGACACGCCGGGCTGGGAGGTGTAGAGCGCCTTGGCGGTCTCGGTGAGGTTGAGGTTGCGGCGTGCCGCTTCCTGCACGAACCGGAACTGATGCAGATTCATGGCTGGCGGGTGGCTTCGGTCGCCGACGCGGCCGCCGGATCTTGCGGTGCGGTCAGCAGGGCGCCGGGCAGGGAGGAGACGGCGGAGACCACGTCCAGCGTGGCGGCGGCCATGGCGCGGATGACGGACGGCTGCTCGCCAATGGCGTCATGCAGCAGGAAGAGCACGCCGGGGTATTCACGGCGCAGGGCCTCCACCTGCGGCGGCACGTCCCGGCGGACATGGCCGCTGGAGCCGAGGAACATCGGCACGATCTGGATGCGCTGGCAGCCCAGGGCCACCAGGGCGCCAGCGGCGGTGGCCAGGTCGGGGGTCATCAGTTCCAGATAGGCCAGTGCCAGCGGCAGGCCGGGCCGGCGGTTCTGAAGCTCGGCCGCGATGGCCTGGAACGGCGCCGCCCAGGCGGGGTCGCGCGCGCCGTGCGCAAACAGCAGCAGGCCGTCCCCGTTGGCGGACTCGGGCTCCGGGCGGCCGCTGGGGAAGGCGGCGGATGCAGGCGGGGCGGAAGGCGCTGAAGGGACGGAGGGCACGGAAGGCACGGAGCTGGTGGAAGCCGCGGAAGCCGCGGACGTTGCGGACGTGGGGGGGGAGGGCTTGGTCATGGCCAGGGTGTCCTTCACTTCAACGGTAACGGACCAGCCAGCCGAAGGCGGCCATGGAAATGCCCAGGTAGAACAGGCTTGGCGCGGAGGCCACCAGCCAGGGCGTCCAGTCCCGCAGCAGGCCGACGTGGCCGGTGATGGCGTTGAGCACCACGAAGCTGATGCCCAGCATGATGCCGCCGAACACCTTCACGCTGATGCCGCCGGAGCGGAAGTGAAGATAAGCGAAGGGCAGCGCCAGGGCCACCATCACCATGCAGGCGAAGGGATAAAACGCCTTGCGCCAGAACTGGATCTCCGGCTGCTGGGACGCCTGTTCCTGCGACGACAGGTGGCGGGTGTAGCGGTACAGCTCCAGCGTGGACATGTTCCAGGTGGGCTGCACGGCCGCGGCCACCACCCCGCTGGGCAACTGGCTCTGCCAGCTGTACTGCGGCAGCAGCAGTTCGCGCACGCTCGGGTTGTCGCTGAGCTTGTCCTGCGGGGCCTGCGAGTTCTTCGGGTCGGTCACGCTGCCGGCGGCGCGGTTGAGCGGGGTGAGGGCGCGGGTCCACTGCATCAGCTTGACGTCCTGCAGCTGCCAGCGGCCGCTGCTGTCCACCGCGCCTTGCCGGGCGGTCAGCCGGGTGGTCATGGCGCCCTTGGGGTCGAATTCCATGATCAGCACGTCTTCCATCACCCCGCTGGCCTTGGCGCGGCCGACATGAACGGCATAGCTGTAGTCGCCGTCCCGGTCTTTCATCCAGGCGCCGGACGCGTTGGTGACGCCGCCGTTGCCGGTGGACTTGAGCAGTTGCGCCTGCTTGTCCGCCCAGGGCGTGAGGTAGTCGCCCACCACGAAGGCGGTCAGGGCGAAGAAGAGGGCAATGATGCTGAGCAGGCCCAGCGCCCGCGCCGGGCTGAGGCCGCCGGTGCGCAGGATGGTGAATTCGCTGGACTGGGCCAGGCGGGCCAGGCTGAAGATGGTGCCGATCAGCACGGCGATGGGCATCAGCTCATAGAAGCGGCCCGGCATCTTGAGGATGCAGGACCAGATGGCCCAGCCCACGCCCAGGCCCAGGCGCTGGAAGCGGTCCAGGTCGTCGATGAAATCAACGAAGAAGAACAGGGCCAGGAAGCCGGCCATCACCAGGGCGAAGGAGCTGAGGATGTCCCGGTAGAGCAGGCGGCGGACGGTCTTCATACCGGCACTCCCGGCGTGGTGGGGTTCTGCATGGACAACGGGGTGCCGAGTGCGGGCGCGATGATGGGGGCGGCCGGCGGGGGCGGTGCGGCCGGCGGCGGGGCAGGCGGGCTGGGTGGCACGCGCTTCCAGGGCAGGCTGAAGCGGTTGCCCATGTCGCGCCAGGCCAGCAGCAGCATGTTCACGACGAAGGCCAGGCCGTGCAGGCCCAGCAGGCTGCTGCCCAGCGCGTATTTGCCGTTCACCACCCAGCTCTGCGTCAGGTTGATCAGGTTGAAATACACGATGAAGGCCAGCAGGGCGAACAGCAGATTCCAGTTGCTGGCGCGTCGCGGATTGGTGGCCGAGATGCCGATGCCCAGCAGCACCAGGTTGACGCAGCCCAGGATCATGCCGAAGCGGTAGGCCAGCTCGCCGTCGTTGGGCTTGCTGCGGTTGGCCAGCAGTTCGAAGGTGGACAGGGTCTTGGGCGGGCGGGTGTCGCTGCTGCGCATGACGCCGTCGTCCACGGTGACCAGGTAGCGGTCGAATCGGGCGACGGACTTGTCGCCGTTGCGGGTGTCGACGTCGTTGCGCTGGCCGTGTTCCAGCACCAGCAGCCGCTGGTCGTTCTGGGTGACCAGCGAGCCCTGGGCGGAGGTGGTGACCGATTCCAGGTGCTCGCTGTTGCTCATGATGAACACGTTGCGGGCGGCGGCCTCATTGGTGGGGTCGCGTTCGATGAAGAACACGCGACTGCCGTCGTTGGAGGTCTGGAACTGGCCGGGGGCGACGCGGGAGAGGTCGCTGCGCTGCTCGAATTGCTGGCGCAGCTGGGCGCTGCTGTTGTTGCTCCAGGGCCAGACGATGGTCATGAGCAGGGCCACGACCAGGATGACGGGCCAGGCGGTGGCCAGCACGGGGCGGATGAAGCGGGAAAGTCCGAGGCCGCTGGCGAACCAGATGGTCATCTCGGATTCCTTGTACATCCGGCCCAGGGACATCACCACGGCCACGAACAGGGACAGGCTGAGCATGACGGGCAACTGCGCCAGGGTCAGGTAGCCCAGGGACAGCAGCACGTGCTGGGGCGCGACGGAGCCTTTGGCGGCCATGCCGAGGGAACGCACCAGCAGCATCGTCACCACGATGGTGAGGATGACCACGAAAGCGAGGCCGAAACTTCGGGCCGTTTCCTTGCGTACGGTTGAATCGAATAACATCCGGGCACTTTATCTACTTCTCGGTATTATGGACTTTCGCACTCTGTCCGCGTCGCAGGACGCGCTGGCGTCGCAAACAGCAGACGCTCTGGTGGTTGTGATGGCTGGTGACACGCTGCCTGCTGGCTTGGACAAGACCGTTGCGGGTCTGGTCAAGGACGCCATCAAGCTGGGTGATTTCGAGCTGAAGGCGGGTCAGGTGGTGACCCTGACGCGTCCGGCCGGTGTGAAGGCCGCACGCCTGGTGCTGGCGGCCAGCGGCAGCTCGCTGAAGGCGGGTCGTGCAGCGGTGGCGGCTGCGCTGGGTCAGGTCAAGGGTCGCGGCGTGTCGCATGCGGCCATCGCCCTGGTGGGGTTCGAGGCTTCGCTGACGGAATCGCTTGTGGAGCAGACGGTGTTGGCGGCGCATGAGGCGGTGTATGTGTACCGTGCCACCAAGCCGAGCGCTCCGGCGGCTTCCAAGCTGGAGAAGATCACGCTGCTGGTGGGCAAGGACGATGCCAAGGCGGTCAAGGCCGGTCTGACGCGTGGTCAGGCGGTGGCCAATGGCATTGCACTGGCCCGCGAATGCGCCAATCTGCCGCCGAACGTGGCTACGCCGACCTATCTGGGCGAGCAGGCCAAGGCTCTGGGCCGCAGCCATGGCCTGAAGGTCGAGGTGATGGACCAGAAGGCGATCGAGAAGCTGGGCATGGGCTCCTTCCTGTCGGTGGCCAAGGGGTCGGCCGAGGCGCCGCGTTTCATCGTGGCGCGTTATGAAGGTGCGGCCAAGACCCAGGCGCCGGTGGTGCTGGTGGGCAAGGGCATTACCTTTGACTCGGGCGGCATTTCGATCAAGCCGGGCGCCGGCATGGACGAGATGAAGTTCGACATGGGCGGCGCGGCCAGCGTGCTGGGCACGCTGCGTGCGGTGGCCGAGCTCAAGCCGAAAATCAATCTGGTGGTGATCGTGGCGGCTTGCGAAAACATGCCGAGCGGCAATGCGGTCAAGCCGGGCGACGTGGTGACGTCGATGTCGGGCCAGACGATCGAGATCCTGAATACTGATGCGGAAGGCCGTCTGATCCTGTGCGACGCGCTGACCTACGCGGAGCGCTTCAAGCCGGCGGTGGTGGTGGACGTGGCCACGCTGACGGGCGCCTGCGTGATCGCCCTGGGCGGTGTGCGCAGCGGCATGTATGCCAGCGACGATGAGCTGGCAGCCTCGCTGAGCGCTGCCGGTGAAGCCGCGCTGGATCCGTGCTGGCGTCTGCCGCTGGACGACGACTATGCGGAAGGTCTGAAATCCAACTTCGCGGACGTGGCGAACGTGGCGGGCCGCGAAGGTGGTTCGATCACGGCAGCCAAGTTCCTGCAGCGCTTCGCTTCGAAGTACCGCTGGGGGCATCTGGACATCGCGGGTACGGCGTGGAAGGGCGGCGCCGCCAAGGGTGGCACGGGTCGTCCGGTCGGTCTGCTGACGCACTTCGTGCTGTCGCAGGTCCGCTGAGCGAGCTGGGGAGTTCCTGGTGACCGAAGTCAATTTCTACACCGGAGTTCCCGACCGGCAGGCCTACGCCTGCCGACTGCTGCGCAAGACCTTGGGCGCCGGGCTCAAAACCGGCGTCTGGGGGCCGATGCGGCTGCTGGAGCGGCTGGATCAGACGCTCTGGACCTTCGATCCCCAAGAGTTCCTGCCCCACGTGCTGGTCAAGCCGGACACGCCCACAGCGCTGCGGGAGCAGACGCCTGTGCTGCTGTCCGATCGGCTTGAAGACCTCGTGGGGTGCCAGGCACTCCTCAACTTCGAGCCAGACCCGCCGCCGGAGTTGGAACGGTTTCAGCGGGTGCTGGAACTGGTGTCGACCGAGCCGGAACAAGTCGCGGCAGGGCGGGTACGGTTCAAGACCTACAAGTCACTGGGCTTGGCGGTGAATCACTTTAATCTCGCCGCTTCTGGCGGGGGCTGATTTCGTTCTTTGCCTGCGGACGAAAGGACCGGGCCGGGGCCTGTTTGCTCCATGTCCCTCCTGTCCCGCTTCGCGGGCCATTCCTTCCTTGACTTCCGCAAACAGGCCCCGGCCCGGTCCTTTCCAGCACGTTGACTGCGACGGACGTACCGGCGCGCTGCTCTATCGGTCGTTGACTGCGATCGGCCGCCCGGCTCGCTTCGTTCTAAGGGGTTCACTGCGACGGGCCGGCCAGCTCCCCGCTCTCTAGGTCTTTGGCTCCGACGGCTCTCCCGCATCTCTCTTCTCTCACGCGTTGCCGGCGACGGCCCTCCTGGTGCGAAGGTTCCAGGCTTGCAGATCTTGCGAGTCAGCCATCGGGCGTGATGGCGCCACGCTCCCCCAACCTCAACCCCATCAAGACTGCATTGTGGTTTGGGCCGCAGCCCTTGCCCTTGCCGTTGTCCTCGCCCTCACCGGCACCCGCACCCGCACCCTCGCTGCCTCCATCGCCATTGGGCTCGTTATCGGCAACGTTCGGAGCGTTGAATGATGGTTTGTGTGGTGAGTCGCACTGGGTTTTGGAGGGGAGTGCGGGAATCCGCACTCGGCGTTTTGCCCCGATGTGGTCGGGGTTTGCACAGGATGGGGGCTTGCGTGCACGGGCGTCGAGCATGCGTGAAATGCCCATTGGGGAATGCCCAGGTGAACGGGGCGCGACAACGTCGTTGGCACGAGTGGGTTCACAGCATTTTCACTATGGCTCCCAGAGGGGAAAGGGAGTATGTTCCAGCGCGTTGAGAACTCAACGTCATTCCACATATCCCGAGTCGGAGGTTCTTAGATGCAAACCAAGCTGAATGTGATCGTGGGCGCTATCGCCATGACCCTGAGCGGTGTCGCCATGTCGCAGGAAGTGGTGAAGATCGGCCACGTGGGCCCGACCAGCGGCGGCATTGCCCACCTGGGCAAGGACAACGAGCTGGGCGCACGCATGGCCATTGATGAGCTCAATGCCAAAGGCGTGACCATCGGCGGCAAGAAGGTGAAGTTCGAGCTGCTGGCTGAAGACGATGCTGGCGATCCGAAGCAGGGCACGGCCGCTGCTCAGAAGCTGGTGGACTCGAAGGTCAACGGCGTCGTGGGCCACCTGAACTCCGGCACCACCATCCCGGCCTCGAAGATCTACAGCGACGCGGGCATTCCGCAGATCTCGCCGTCGGCCACCAACCCCAAGTACACCCGCAACGGCTACAAGACGGCTTTCCGCGTCGTGGCTGACGACGTGCATCTGGGTGGCACGCTGGGCAAGTACGCCGTGACCACGGTCAAGGGCAAGTCCATCGCCGTCATCGACGACCGCACCGCTTACGGCCAAGGCGTGGCGGACGAGTTCGAAAAGGGCGTGAAGGCTGCTGGCGGCAAGGTCGTCGGTCGCGAATTCACGAACGACAAGGCTACGGACTTCACCGCCATCCTGACCTCCCTGAAGGGCAAGAAGCCCGACGTGGTGTTCTTCGGTGGCATGGACGCCGTTGCCGGCCCGATGCTGCGCCAGATGAAGCAACTGGGCATCGAAGCCAAGTTCATGGGCGGTGACGGCATCTGCACGGCTGAGCTGCCGAAGCTGTCCGCCGGCACCATGGCCGACAACCAAGTTGTCTGCGCTGAGGCTGGTGGCGTGGAAGGCGAAAGCAAGAAGTCGCTGGATGCCTTCAAGTCCAAGTTCAAGGAAAAGTACAAAGTTGACGTCCAGATCTACGCTCCTTACGTCTATGACGCTGTGAACGTGATGGTGGCCGCCATGGTCAAGGCCGGTTCTGCCGAGCCGGCCAAGTACCTGCCGGTGCTGGCCAAGACCGAAGGCTACAAGGGCGTGACGGGCACCATCGCCTTCGACGACAAGGGCGACATCAAGAACGGCGCTCTGACCCTGTACACCTACAAGGGTGGCAACCGCGAGCAGCTGGCCGTCGTCCGCTGATCCCGCTCCGCCAACCAAGAACGCCACCTTCGGGTGGCGTTTTTTTTCGCCCCGCGCAACCGCGCGCAGGGGAGGGCAGCGCAGGCAGCGAGTGTGACGAGAGGGGCATGAGCCCGGGGGGTATTGACGGAAGTCAAGGAAGGAATGGCTCGCGGAGCGAGACAGGAGGGACATGGAGTCAATACCCCCCGGGCTCATGGCCCGCATGCTCGGTCCGTCGCATGCTGTGCAAACTCGGTCCCCCGCATGCTCCGCCCGCCAGGTCCACCGAATCCACCCCCACACCCGCGCAAAAGCAATCCCCCCAACCCGACACCACGTGTCCCCCGAACACGGGGTCATCCCCCCCACTCGCGTGCATTCCCGCACGTGGCACCCCCAAAGCATTCAGTCAGGGGGTTTGCGCCCCTGCGCCCCTGCCGACAATGGCGCCGTCATGTTGCGAAAAGGGCATTTCGGGCACCTGAACGCGATGGACATCCGTGGTGGATTTCTCTCTGAGCACCAACGGCCCCGCTCCCCTGCAAACGGGGGGCTTTCAAGGCCTCAGGTGGGAGGCATGATCCGCCCGCATCAAACGTTGCCAAATGTATCTTTTGACAGCGTGCAAAGCGGGCGGACGCAGGGGAAAGCCAGGCGGTCGATCCAGCATCCAAGAGATGCCTTGACCTGCTGTGGGGACTGGCATGATTCGAATTTTTAATCACTACCTCCATCGTCGCACCCTGATCCAGGTGTGCTTCGACCTGGGGCTCATCGTGGCGGCCGTCTTCGCTGTGGCACTCAGCCAGAGCAGCAACGAACACATGGTCACCTTCGCCGCGTCCTATGGGATCTCCCTGGCCGGTGGCATGTTTGTCATCAATTCCGCCTCCGGCCTCTACCAGCAGTCCCACAAGCGCTCGCTCACCCAGTCCTGCGCCCGTGCACTCTTCGCGCTGCTCATCGGCCTACCGCTCGCCTACGGCCTGTTCAGCCTGATGCCGGCCACCGCCTCCCACCGCGAACTCATCACCACCACCGCCATGCTGGCCGTCGGCATGGTCATGATCCACCGCGTGTATGCCGCCCACGCCGGCGCCCAGTCCAGCGGTCGCACCAAGATTTTGATCTTCGGCAGCGGCGCCGCCGCCCTGGCCGTCAGCAACAGCCTGCGCGCCGCCGACCCGCATGCCCAGATCGTCGGCTTCCTGCCTGGCCCCAATGAGGTGGACCCGCTGGTGCCGCCCCATGAACTGATCACCTCCGACGAATCCCTCACCGAGGCCGCCCTGCGCCTGGGCGTGGACGAAATCGTCGTCGCCCTGTCCGAGCGCCGCGGTGGCAGCATGCCGCTGCGCCAGCTGCTGGACTGCAAGCTCTACGGCATCCGCGTCGTGGACCTGGCCACCTACTTCGAAAAGACCCTGGCCCAGATCAAGATCAGCCACGTCCACGCCGGCTGGCTCATCTTCGGCGACGGCTTCAACCAGGGCATGCTGCGCAGCGCCGTCAAGCGCGTCTTCGACCTGGTCTCCTCGTTCGTGCTGCTGATCACCACCATGCCGGTGATGCTGGTCACCGCCGTGCTCATCAAGCTCGAATCGCCCGGCCCGGTGTTCTACACCCAGGAGCGCGTCGGTCTGAACGGCCGCACCTTCAAGGTCATCAAGTTCCGCAGCATGCGCCAGGACGCCGAAAAAGACGGCCGGCCGCAATGGGCCTCCAAGAACGACAGCCGCGTCACCCGCATCGGCAACATCATCCGCAAGGTGCGCATCGACGAGCTGCCGCAGCTCTTCAACGTCCTGCGCGGCGAAATGAGCATGGTCGGCCCCCGGCCCGAGCGTCCCTTCTTCGTCGATGAGCTGGTCGCCAACATTCCCTACTACGCCGTGCGCCACAGCGTGAAGCCCGGCGTCACCGGCTGGGCCCAGGTCCGTTACGAATACGGCTCCACTATCGAGGATTCGCTGGAAAAGCTGCAGTACGACCTCTACTACGTCAAGAATCACACCCTGTTCCTGGACCTCCTGATCATGCTGGAGACCGTGGCCGTGGTGCTGACCGGCCGGGGCGCCCGCTGAACGCCCCTGCGGTGTCCCCGCGGACGTCGCGAGTGACCCACGCCTTCGTCGGTCCCGCGGCACGCCGTGCGCGATGCTGAGCGATCTGTCTTCTCCCTCCCTCCTGGCAGCAGCCTCCGGCCTGCTGTGCCTGCTGGCGCACCTGGCGCTGGCGGTGGTCGTCTGGCCGCAAATCCAGCGTCAGCCCCGCCGCGCCCTGCGCCTGCAGGCCGCCTTGCTGCTCACCGCCGTCTGGGCCGCCCTGGACACCGTCGAGGCCCTGGGCTGGGTCTCCGGACGCGGCCCCCTGACCCAACTCGCCTTGCCCGTCGCAGACGCCCTGCGGTACGGCGCCTGGTTCGCCTTCATCCTGGCCCTGGTGGAACTGCCGCCCCAGCCGGACGGGCGGCGCGCCTCCGGTGTGCCAGGCTCGCTCCAGGTCCTGGCCTGGTCCTGCGTCGTCATCGCGGCCGTGCTGCCGATGTGGCGCCTCTGGGGCGACACCCCGGTCCTGCTGATGCAGCGCCCCATGGCCCTGGCCTCGCTCGGCCTGGGCGTGCTGGGCCTGGTGCTGCTGGAGCAGATGCTGCGCAACATCGACCGCGATGCCCGCTGGAATGCCAAACCGGTCTGCCTGGGCCTGGGCGCGGTGTTTGTGTTCGACGTCTTTGTCTTCTCCCAGGCGTCGCTCTTCCAGCAGTTCGACGGCGACGCCCTGAGCGTCCGCGCCCTGGTCCACAGCATGGCCGTGCCGCTGCTGTGGCTGGCCAGCCGCCGGCACCGCAAATGGCTGGACAAGCTGCACGTCTCCCGCGCCGCCGCCTTCCAGTCGCTGACGCTGCTCATCGTGGGTGTCTACCTGCTGGTGGTCTCGGGCCTGGGCTACTACGTCCGCTACACCGGCGGCGAATGGGGCAGGGCGCTGCAGCAGGTGCTGCTGGCCGTGGGCGTGCTGGCGCTGCTGCTGATGGCCCTGTCCGGATCGATGCGGGCCAAGCTGCGGGTCTACATCAGCAAGAATTTCTTCAGCTACCGCTACGACTATCGGCAGGAGTGGCTGCGCTTCACCGGCATGCTGTCGGCCAGCGCCTCGCCAGCGCAGCTGGGAGAGTCGGTCATCCACGGCATGGCCAACCTGGTGGAAGGCCCGTCCGGTGCACTCTGGCTGCGCCGCGGCCCCGCCGCCGAGGACTTCGTGCAGACCGCCCGCTGGAACCTGCAGGAACATCGCGACAGCCTGGTGCCCGACGAGGCCCTGCTGCGCTGGTTGCAGTCACGCGCCTGGATCATCGACATCCCGGAATGGCGCCAGCATCCGGAGGTCTATGAGCAGGTGGCGCTGCCCCCTGCCTTGGCCGACGACGAACGCCACTGGCTGATCGTGCCGTTGATTCAGGCCGGCGGCCTGATCGGCTGGGTGGTGCTGGGCCAGCCCCGCACCCCGCTGGAGCTGAACTGGGAAGTGCGCGACCTGCTGCGCACCGCCGCCCAGCAGGCCGCCAGCTACCTGGCGCAGATGCAGGCCACCGAAGCGCTGCTGGAGGCGCGCAAGTTCGAGGCCTTCAACCGCATGTCGGCCTTCGTGGTGCATGACCTGAAGAACATCATCACCCAGCTGTCGCTGATGATGAAAAACGCCAAGCGGCTGCGCGACAACCCCGAGTTCCAGCAGGACATGCTGGACACCGTCGAGAACTCGCTGGAGAAGATGCGCCAGCTCATGCTGCAGCTGCGCGAAGGCGACAAGCCGCATCACGGCAGCACCGGCGGCGTGGCGCTGGCCCCCATCGCCCGGCGGCTGGCGGCATCGGCCGTCTCCAAGGGCCGCGCCCTGGAGCTGGACCTGCGGGACGAGGTCAGCGCCCGCGGCCATGAAGAACGCATCGAACGCGTCCTCGGCCATGTGGTCCAGAACGCGCTGGATGCCACCCCGATTGAGGGGAGGGTTTTACTGCGCTTACAACGCATCGGCAGCCATGCCCAGGTGGAAGTGGAGGATACTGGTTGCGGCATGACGCAGGAGTTCATGGACCAGCGCCTCTTCAAGCCCTTCCAGACCACCAAGAGCGCTGGCATGGGCATCGGGGCCTACGAGAGCTACCAGTACCTGCAGGAACTTGGAGGAAAGATCAACGTGGAGAGCGCCCCCGGCCGTGGTACGCAGGTCAAGATCCTGCTGCCGCTGTTCTTTGCCGATGCCGAGCCCGTGCGCCGCCATGGCGAGCCGGATGCCGGTCGTGACGCAACGGTCACGCGTCCGTGACGCGGACGTCGTGCGCCCGCGTTTGATCCGCCCGCGATCCCAGTGCCCCCGTAGTGCCCCGTAATGCCACCGTAAGAGCCCGATGAGCGCCCAGCCTCCCTCCCTGCTGATCGTCGAGGACGATCTGGCCCTGCAGAAGCAGCTGAAGTGGTCGATGGACCGTTTTGAATCCGTCACCGCGGACGATGTCGCCAGCGCGGTGCTGCAATTCCGTCGCCACAAGCCGGCCGTGGTCACCATGGACCTGGGCCTGCCGCCCGACCAGGACTCGGTCTCCGAAGGGTTCCGGCTTCTGGAAAAGCTCATCGAGCTGGAGCCGACCACCAAGGTCATCGTGCTGACCGGCCAGAACGACCAGAACAATGCCCTGCGCGCCATCCGCATGGGGGCCTACGATTTCCTGGCCAAGCCGGTCGACCCGGATGTGCTGGTGCTGACCGTCGAGCGCGCCATGCGCCTGCACGAGTTGCAGCAGGAGAACCAGCGCCTGCTGACGCAGCAGGAGGGCGAACCCACCGGCAAGCTGCTGACGCGCGATGCGCAGATGCAGCGCCTGTGCCGCACGATCGAGCGGGTGTCGGCCAGTGACGCCACCGTGCTGCTGCTGGGCGAATCGGGCACCGGCAAGGAACTGCTGGCCCAGGCCCTGCACGATGCCTCGCGCCGCAAGGGCCGGTTCGTGGCCATCAATTGCGCCGCCATTCCCGAAGCGCTGCTGGAAAGCGAGCTCTTCGGCTACGAGCGCGGCGCCTTCACCGGCGCCACCAAGACAACGGTGGGTAAGATCGAAACGGCCCACGGCGGCACGCTGATGCTCGACGAAATCGGCGACCTGCCGATGTCGCTGCAGGCCAAGCTGCTGCGCTTCCTGCAGGAGCGCAACATCGAGCGCCTGGGCGGCCGGCAGGAGATTGCGGTGGACGTGCGCATCGTCGGCGCCACCCATCAGGACCTGAAGGCCCAGATCGAGCAGGGCCTGTTCCGCGAAGACCTGTACTACCGCCTGGCCGAGATCGTCGTCGACATCCCGCCGCTGCGTGACCGGGCCGGAGATGCGGTGCTGCTGGCCCATGCCTTCCTGCGCCGCTTCTCATCCGAGCAGCGCCGGCCCATCCTGCGCCTGACGGACGAGGCCATCCGGGCCGTTGAAGCCCACCGCTGGCCCGGCAACGTGCGCGAATTGCAAAACATGATGAAGCGCGCCTCCATCATGGCCGACGGCGACCGCATCACCGCCGAGGACCTGGGCCTGGCCGTGCCGGACGCACCGGCGGCCGACGACACCGAACTGGACCTGCGCACCGTGCGCGAGCGGGCCGAGCGCCAGGCCGTGGTCGCGGCGCTGTCCCGAACCGATAACAACATCGCCAAGGCGGCCGATCTGCTGGGAGTCAGCCGGCCGACCTTGTACGACCTGATGGCCAAGCTGGGACTGAAGACCTGAGCCGCGGCCCCTTTGCAGACGAGAGCATCCGAGAGAGACAAGCATGTCCCGAGACGCCAAGAACAGCCGTTACAGCCGCCCTCAAGCCCCGACCGCCCACCATGGCGCGTCTGCCGATGATCCTGCCGGTGCGCATGCCGGGACATCCGCTCAGCGCCCCTTTGCGCCCTCGCGCCTGGCGCGTGACCTGAGCCGCGGGGCCGGCATCCTGGCGCTGGGCTCGGCCCTGCTGCTCGGTGGGTGCCTGGGCGAGTCGGCGCAGGACATGGTCAAGTCCGCCCGCGAGCACCTGGACAAGAAGGATCCCAAGGCCGCCATCATCCAGCTCAAGAATGCGCTGCAGAAGGACGGCACGCTCGGCGAGGCCCGCTATCTGCTGGCGCGCGCGCTGCTGGATGCGGGCGATGTGCCGGGGGCTGTGATCGAGGCCGACAAGGCCAAGGCGCAGGGCTACACCAGCGACAGCCTGACGGCCCTGCAGGCGCGTCTGCTCCTGCTCCAGGGCAAGCCGGAAGAGGTGGTGAGCCAGTTCGCGGGCCGGCATCTGGCCAGTGCACCGGACGAGGCGGATCTGCAAGGCAGCCTGGTCGGTGCCTACCTCGCCAAGCGCCAGTTGCCGGAAGCCCGCGCGGCGGCCGATGCGGCCCTCAAGGCCCAGCCCGACAGCATGACCGTGCAGCTGATGAACGTGCGTCTGATGACTGCCGAGGGCAAGCTCAAGGACGCGCTGGCCCAGCTCGACACGCTGCTGGCCAAGTCTCCCAACGCTGCCGAAGCCTGGCAGGCCAAGGGCGATTTGCTGGAGCTGGCCGATGCGCCGCAGGACGAGCGTATCGACGCCTACCGCAAGGCCCTGGCGCTGGACAAGAAACTGGCGGCGGCCCACTCCGGCCTGATCACCAGCCTGATGCGCAAGGACGACAAAGCCGCGGCCAAGGAGGCCGTGGCCGCGATGAAGACCGCACTGCCCACCCACGCGCAGACCTTCTACTACGCCGCCATCTTTGCGCTGGAAGACGGCAACGTGAAGGAAGCCACCGAGCTCAGCCAGGCCTTGCTGAAAATCGCGCCGGGCAATGAGCGTGCGCTGTACCTGGCCGGCCGCGTGGCGCAGGCCTCAGGCGACCTGCGCCAGGCCGAGAGCAACTTTGCCAAGGTGGTGAGCACCACGCCGGACGCTCCGCAGGCGCGCATTGCACTGGCGCAGGTGCAACTGCGCGGCGGCGATGCGGACCAGGCGTGGACCACGCTGCAGCCTCTGCTGGAGGGCAAGCCCGGCCCCAGCGGCGAAGCCCTGGCCCTGGCCGCGGAGATCAAGCTCAAGCAAGGGCAGGGGGACGATGCAGAGCGTCTGCTGGCCCGCGCCGCCGAGCTGAACCCCAAGGACATCACCAGCCGCGTCGGCCTGGCGCTGACCCAGGCCCGCAAGGGTCAGGAAGCGCAGGCCGTGGAGGCCCTGCGCAAGCTGTCGGCCGAGGACAAGGGCATCACCGCCGACCTGGCCCTGGTGAGCCTGGCCCTGCGCAAGAAGGACTGGGCCCAGGCCGACGAGGTGATCAACGGCATCGACCGCAAGACCCCGCAGAGCGGCGCCGCGCCGGAACTTCGCGGCCGTGTCGCCCTGTTCCGGGGGGACCGCGACGGCGCCCGCAAGCAGTTCGAGGAGGCCATCCGCCGCGAGCCCAAGGCCCTGGCGCCGGCCAACAACCTCGCCGCGATGGACCTGCAGGACCGCAAGCCGGGGGACGCCGCCAAACGCTATGACGCCGCCATCAAGGCCGATCCGAAGAATGTGAAGCCGGTGATGGCGCAGATGGGCGTGCGGGTGACGCATGGGCTCATCAAGCCGGACGAGGCCATCCAGCAACTGGGCGACATCGTGCGCCGCTTCCCCAGTGAAGCCGCGCCGCGCCTGGCCCTGGTGAGCCTGCTGGTCAACAAGCAGGACCTGAAGCAGGCGGCGTCGGTGGCGCAGGAAGGCATCGTGGCCAATCCCGACTCCGCCGAACTGGTGGATGCGCTGGGCCAGGTGCAACAGGCCCAGGGGGAGCGGCAGTCCGCCATCAACAGCTTCAACAAGGTGGCCGCGCTGTCGCCCAAATCGCCGCTGGGGCACCTGCGCCTGGCGGACCTGTACATCGCGGGCGGCACGCCGGCGGACCGCGACCAGGCCGCAGCGTCCCTCAAGCGCGCGCAGGCCATCGCCCCCGGAGACGGCGAGATGGCCGAGAAGGTGGCCGGCAAGGCTTTGATGATCGGCCGGCCGGAAGTGGCCCTGCAGGCGGCCAAGGGCTTGCAGTCCACCCGTCCGACCTTTGGCCTGGGCTGGAAGCTGGAAGGGGACGTGGCCCGTGCCCGCAAGGACTGGCCCGCTGCGCTGGCCGCCTACCGGCGTGCGGAGCAGCTCTCCAAGTCGGCCGGTGCCACCGTGCCCAACACCGCGCTGGCGGTGGCCCTGCACAGTGTGCTGGTGGAGTCGGGCAAGGGCGAAGAAGCGAAGCAATTTGCGAATGCGTGGGTCAGTCAACACAAGCAGGACGCTCTTTTCAGGTACCACCTGGGCGATGTGGCCCTCACCAAGGGCCAGTGGGACCTGGCGGAGCAGTACTATCAAGGCGTGCTTGCCGACACCCCGGACAACGCGGCTGCGGCCAACAACATCGCGTGGCTGAAGCTGCGCGCGGGCCGCACCGACGAGAGCCTGAAGTATGCGGAGAAGGCCAACCAGCTGCGGCCCAAGGTGGCGCCGTATCTGGACACCTGGGCCGAAGCCCTGGCGGCCAAAGGCCAGACCGACAAGGCCATCGAGGTGCAGCAGCAGGCGGTGAGTCAGGCACCGAATGTGCCTGCCTACCGGTTGCGGCTGGCACAGTTGTATGTGACGGGCGGCAAGAAGGCCGAGGCGCAGACCGAACTCAAGCGCCTGGCCGACCTGGGACCACAATTCGAGCAACAAGCCGAGGTGCAGAAGCTGCAGGCCGCGATCCGATAAGCCAAAGGCCGGCAGCCGACCGCACCGCTAGGGAGACGGTCATATGAGCCAGATTCGTCGATCCGGTCTGCGCAAGCGCTTCCATCAGGGGCTGCGCAAGCTGTTTTCGAGCCTGCCCAAACCCTGGCGCTTTGCGGTCTACCGCCGCATGGTGGACTGCGATCCCGCCCCCAGCGACAGGCTGGAGCTGAAGGTCGCGGAGACCGAGGAAGAGCTGGAGGCGTGCTTTCACATCCTGCATGACGCGTATGTGGGCAGCGGCTTCATGAAGCCGGACCCCAGCGGCCTGCGCGTCACCATCTACCACGCGCTGCCGACCACCACGACCCTGTGCGCCAAGTACGACGGCGAGGTCGTGGGCACCATCTCGATGGTGCGCGAAGGGGTGTTCGGCTTTCCGCTGCAGTCGGTGTTCGATCTGGAAGGCGTGCGAGCCAAGGGCGGCAAGGTGGCGGAGATCTCCGCCCTGGCGGTGGCGCCGGCGTTCCGCAAGACAGGCGGCGCCATTCTGTTCCCGCTGATGAAGTTCATGCACCAGTACTGCACCGAGTTCTTCGACACCCGGCATCTGGTGATTGCGGTGAACCCGGACAAGATCGAGCTGTATGAAGCGCTGCTGTTCTTCAAGCGACTGAAGGAGCAGACGGTCGACAACTACGACTTCGCCAACGGGGCACCGGCCGTGGGCGCCACGCTGGACCTGCAGGAGGCCGACGAGGTCTTCGCCCAGGGCTATCGCGGCCGGCCCCTTCGCAAGAATCTGCATCAGTACTTCTTCCGCCAGAAGCTGCCCAACATCAAGCTGCCGGAGCGGCGCTATCACACCACCAACGATCCGGTGATGACGCCGCATCTGCTGGACCATTTCTTCAACCAGCGGGTGCAGGTGTTTGCGCAATTGCCGGATCGCAAGAAGGCGCTGCTGTGGTCGGTCTACCGGCAGCCGGAGTTCCGCCCGGTGCTGCCAATGCTCAGCGGTGGCGAGGACCTGGGACGCGCCTTGCGGCAATACCCGCGTTACTCCATGCGCTGCCCCGGTCACATCGACCTGCCGGCGGTGAATGGACTGCCGGCCATCGGGCATGTTCAGCTGGATGTGATCGAAGTGTCGGCCCAAGGCTTCCAGGCGGAATGCAAGCATGAGCTGCCCCTGAACGTGGAAGGCCGGGTGGAGATTGAACTCGGGCACAACACTCGCGCTCGGTTGCTGGCCCATGCGGTGCGCAAGCGGGAGACGGAGCAGGGGACCTTCTACGGTTTTCGGATCGACGATCCGGACCGCACCTGGCGCAGTTTTGTCTCGGAACTCGAGATGGGGCAGACGGCGCGGGATCTGGCGGCGTGACTGATGAGAGCAACGACATGAAGCATGACAGCAAGGCCGCGGGGACTACCGCACCTGCACCCTGCGCCGAAACCGCGGGCCTCAACCGGCGACAGACGCTTGGCTGGGCGGCAGCGTCGCTGATGGGGCGGCCGCCCGTTGCCGCAGGGGCGGCGGGACTGACGGCGGGACTGACGGCGGGACTGGTGACCGGGCTGTTCAGCCCCCAAGCGGCCCACGCGCAGGAAATGTCCAACATGCTGCCGGACCTGATCGACAAAAGCCGACAGGCGGTGGTGGCCGTGGGCACCTTCAGTGCCACGGACAACCCGCGCTTCGGCTTTCGCGGCACCGGCTTCGTGGTGGGCGACGGCAAGACCATCGTTACCTGCGCCCATGTGATTCCGAACCCGCAGGAGAAGGACCTGGCCATCCTCGTGCCGGGATCCGGCTCGCCCACGGGCCAGCCCCAGCAACGCCCAGTCCGCCTGCTGCGGCGGGACGCCACGCGGGACCTGGCGGTGCTGGCGCTGGAGGACGGCGCGGCGCTGCCCGTCACGCTGACGCTCGCCTCGGTGGACGACAGCGCCACGGTGGTGAGGGAAGGGGTGGCGGTGGCGTTGATGGGTTATCCGCTGGGCACCTCGCTGGGCGTGCAACTGGTGACGCATCGCGGCATCGTCGCGGCGCTGACCAAGGCAGCGCTGCCGGCGCCGACCTCCGGCAACCTGTCGGAGCGGGCCATCCGGCAACTGCGGGCGGGCGATATGGAGTTCCTGCAGCTGGATATCACCGCTTATCCAGGCAACAGCGGTGGGCCGCTGCTGGACATCCGCACCGGCAAGGTGGTGGGCGTGGTGAACATGGTGGCGCTCAAGAGCACCCGTGAATCGGCGCTGAGCGCGCCGAGCGGGATCAGTTATGCGGTGCCGGTGAAGTACGTGCTGCCGCTTCTGGTGCCTTGATCGCGGACTTCTGCAACTGTGCATCCAGCGCTTGTGCCAGCTGGACGTCACGCTCGGTGACCCGGCCCTGGTCATGCGAGGTCAGCCAGACTTCGACCACCTTGTAGACATTCAGCCACTCCGGATGGTGGTCCATGCGCTCACAGGTGAAGGCGGCCTGGCACATGAAGCCAATCGCTTCGGGGAAGCTGCCGAACTCGATCCTTCGGTAGAGTTTGTTGTCCTTGAACGTCCACTCGGGAATGGATGCTAAGTGCTGTGCTGAGAGTTCTACTGGACGTGCGGGTGTCGGCATGGCTGCGCCTCCTGAGGAGATCGGTTTTATCTAGGGATGGCCTTCGCGAGTCGGCCTCCTAGGATAGTGGCGACGCGCACAGCGCGCGCCACCATCAGGGAGCAACCATGAAACGAGCATTGAGCGCCGCGCTGCTGGGCGCTGCCGTGTCCTTGTCAGCGCAGGGCGCTGCCGTGGTGAACGGCGATTTCGAAAGCGGCACCTTGAACGGCTGGTACGCCAGCGGGGCGTTCGTGGGTGGGTCGTCCACGGCCATTGTGAATGCGGGCAATGGGTATCCAGCGCTGACGGGCAACCAGTCGGCGTTGATCGTGGCGATGTCGCTGCATGACCTGAACGAGAACGTGACCTGCACGAGCGACCCCTGGAACATCAACTGTCCGCAGCCGGCGCCCTTCAGTCCGTCGGGCGCGGCGGCGCCCACCTTCTTCTCCCAGAACCTGGCGGGCCGTTTCCTTCGAGGGGGCTTTATCGCGCAGGACGTGAATGTCTCGGCCGGTGACACGCTCGACTGGCTGTCGAAGCGATTCGGCGAAGTGGCCGTGGGCACGGCGGGCAGTGCGGGCAATGTCGACAATGCCTTTTTCATTGCGTCCAATGGCATCACGGAGGCGGTGATCGACCTGCGCAGCAGCACGTCGTCCTTCACCTTCGGACAGGGCGGACTGTGGTCGATTTACTTCGGTGTGCAGCAGACGGAGGATCCGACTCTCTACAGCGCCTTGCAGGTCGATGCCATCGCCCTGCGGAGCACCGAAGTGCCGGAACCCGCGTCGCTCGCGCTGGTTTTGGCCGGCGGCGGGGCACTGTTCTGGCAGCGCCGGCGGAACACCGGCCGCGCTCGTGTCGCGCTCGCCCTTGACATCACGCCATCCGCAGCCCATCCCGCAGCTTGAAGCGCGAGATCATCTCCGTCAGCGCCTGCGCCTGTTGACGCAGGCTCTCGGCCGCGGCTGCGCTTTCTTCCACCAGCGCCGCGTTCTGCTGCGTGCCTTGGTCGATGGCCGACACCGCGGCATTCACTTCTCCGATGCCGGTGCTTTGCTGTTCGCTGGACTGGTTGATGTCGGTCATCAGCTCCGTCACCGTCCGCACTTGACGAACGATGTCCTCCATCGTGCGGCCTGCCTCGTTGACCAGGGCGCCGCCCGCATCCACCTTCTCCACGCTGTCCGAGATCAGCGTCTTGATTTCCTTGGCTGCATTGGCCGAGCGCTGGGCCAGAGCCCGCACTTCACCCGCCACCACCGCAAATCCACGCCCTTGCTCACCGGCCCGTGCCGCTTCCACCGCGGCATTGAGCGCCAGGATGTTGGTCTGGAAGGCGATGCCGTCAATCACACCGATGATGTCGTGAATACGGCGGCTGGATCCATTGATCGCTTCCATCGTGCTGATCACCCGGCCCACCACCTCGCCGCCCTGGCCGGCCACCTTGGCCGCTTCGCTGGCCAGGTCGGTCGCCTTGCGGGAGGTCGCGGCGCTGTGCTGCACCGTGGAGGTCATGTGGGCCATGGACGAGGCCGTCTGCTGCAGCGCACTGGCCTGGGACTCGGTCCGCGCCGACAGGTCCTGATTGCCGATGGCGATCTGCGACGAGGCGGTGGCGATGCCGTCCGCCGCTTCCCGCACATTGGTCACCATGCCGGACAGGTTGTCACTCATGGCGCGCAGCGCCGCGAGCAACTGGGCCATCTCGTCCTGTCCGCTCACCTCGATCTCCTGCCGCAGATCACCCTGCGCCACGGATTGCGCCAGGCTGATGGCATGCGACAGCGGACGGGTCACGGCGCGGCTGATCAGCCAGCCCAGCACCCCCGCCGCCAGGGCCGCCACCAGCGCGCTGATGCCCAGCATCCAGCGGTCCTGGGCCAGACGGGCCGTCGCATCGGCCGTCTCGCTGGCGGCGCGCTGGTCCTCATACGCAATGAAATCCTTGGTGGCTTTGAGCAGTGCGGCCAGCAGCGGGCGGCACTCATTGTTCATCTTGGTGATGGCCTCGTCCCGCTGGCCCTGCTGGGCCATGGCGACGATGCTCAGCGCCACCGGCCCGTATTTCTCTTCCACGGACGCGACGGCGGCGAACAGGTCGCGGTCCTTGGCCGTTGCCGTCGGGTCCGACATGTCCTTCTTCAGCTTGTCGAGGCTGTCCTGAACCGCCTTGTGGGCCTCGGTCACCGCCGCGTATTCCAGGCGGCGGTCGTCCGCCGTGCTGACCAGCACCAGATTGCGCGCTGCGATCGCCCGAGACTTGGTCGCCGTTTCCAGCTCACTCACCAGCCGCTGCCGGTAGCCCACGCCGTCCAGGTAGTCCTGGAACCGGCTGTTGGCATGGTCCAGCCACACGAGGGCGGCGCCCGCCACGAGCGCCACGATCAGGGCCATCAGGCCAAAGCCTGCCCAGAGTTTGGTCTTGACCTTCAGTGACAGCAGCTTCATAGGGGGCCTCTCGCGACAAATGGATTCGGTTCAGTGCAAGCGAATCTTCGGATAGCGCCCCGCGCAGCAGAAGAGCGAACTGGCGATGACACGGGCCGGGGACCGGCTGATTTGGCTGTCCGGCGTTGACCTACAGGGTAAACCCGCTCCGGTGAGGCGGGCTGCTCGTCACGCGCCGAAGGCGTGCGCTAGGCCCGCCACTTCCCGCTCAAAAATCATGCGCTCGCGCATCACCGCCTGCCGCGCGGGCAGGCTCAGGTCCAGATAGAACTCGTACTGCTGCATCAGCTGCCGGGCCCCGGCGAAGACCTGGTCCACCTGGTCCGGCTTGAAGTAGCACTCCGCCGGAAGCAGGTAGTCCCGGGCGGCGCCCACATCCAGCGCAAACACGCAGCAGTTGCGCGTCAGGGCCTCGCGGGCCAGCCGGTCCTTGCCGGGGAAAGTGCCCAGGTCGATGAACAGCCGGCTGCGGCCCAGCGCCTCATACACCTGCGCCCGGCTCATGCCGCGGATCAGATGCACCCGGCAGTCGTTCTCCCGCTCCAGCCGCGCGGCAATGGCGGCGACGTCATACAGCACCTTGTGATTGGCATTGATGGCGATGTCGGTCTTGGGCCACTGCTGCGCCGCATCGGCGCCCGGGGTGTAGTCCGACAGCGGCAGCGTCCGGTGGCAGCCCAGCGCTCGGATCACCTGATGCGCATAGCTGGACTGGTAGGTGTGCAGCACCCGTTCGGTCCGAAGGGCATTGAGGTTGACCTTCTGCACCGACAGATATTCAAACGCGTTGTCGATGCTCAGCCACCAGACCATGGGCGTGCAGGGCTGGAAATAGCGCAACCAGTGCACGTAGGTCTCGGCCAGCACCACGCAGGTGTCGGCATTCATCACGATCTGCTCGGCCAGCCGCACCTGGTACTTCTCGTAGTCCGCCACCGTGTTGGGCCGGGGCTGCAGGCGCAGCGCCGTCTCGGGGCCCAGGCCGTTGCCGCGATGCAGTTGGTCGATGGCGGCCAGATCGCTGGGCAGCACATACCAGACCCGTGCGTCATGGCCCTGCCGCAAAAGAGCGTCGGAGAGCTGATGCAGGGCCTCGGGCCCGCCGGTCTGCACGCCGTGGGGGATCAGGATGATGATCTGTTTCATCGTGGGGCTCGGTGCTGGAAGCGTGAAGGGGCAGGGCGCGAAAAGGGTCCGCCTTCAGGCCTGCGGCGGCGTGGCGGCAGACGTCGCGGCGGTGGCCGCTGCGGCCACCGCGTCCGCGGCTTGCAAGGCCGCCAGCCGCTGCTGCAAGCGCTGCGCTGCGGCCGGAGACACCACCTGCAGGCCAGGCAGCAGATAGTTGCTGCGGCTCTTGATGATTCGGTCGGAGAGATGCTCCACCAGGAAGTCCGGACTCTCCCGATACACCGACGGCAGATGGAAGATGCCGTGGAAGCCGAAGGTCGGGAAGGGCACGGCCGGGAACTCCACCGAGAAGTGCTGGGCGATGGCCTTGGGGGCGAATCGGCAGCCCTGGCGCTCCAGCGTCTCGCGCATGCGGCGGCAGATGAAGAGGTCCTCCGCCTCGGTCGGATCGTCATAGTCCAACTGGGCCACGGCCTGCACCAGGCGCCGGGAGCGCCAGGAAAACCCGCCATTGCCCACCTCATGCCGGTCGTAGTTGGGCCACGGCGCGCCGATGTAGTCGTAATGCAGGAAATGCGGCGAGAACTGATCGGCATTGAGCACGAAGCCGTCGTACTGGATGACCAGCACGAAATCTGCGCTCAGATGCCGCGCCAGCTCCCGGGTGACCAGCAGGTTGTACTCGCTGATGGACCGCAGGGTCGGAATGCGGATCACCGGCAGGCCGGGCCACAGCTCGGGCTTGTCGGAATAGATCAGCACCTGGGAGAAGGGCAGCCCCTGGCGCTCCATCGACTGCATGCTGTGCAGCAGCGCCTGACGGGCCAGCTGATGCAGGTCGGTGTCGATGATCGCCACCGCCAGGCTGGGCCCCGCGGCGCGCGGCGGCGCCACGGACGGATCGTTGGCGGCAGGGTCGGACGTTGCAGACGTGCCGGCGGCGCCGGAGGAGGTGGGGGTCATGAGACGCCTTGTCAGCAGAGGTCGAGCAGTTGGCGAGTCACCTGGGCCCAGGAAAAACGCTGGGCCAGCCGCTGGCGGGCGGCTTCCCGGCGTGCGGGCGGTGGCAGGCGTTTTTCAACGACCTGCAGCATGGATTCGCGCAGGTCTTCCAGGTCCGGCACCACAAACGCACCGCCGACCGGTTGCGGCGCATCGGCCGGCGTGCCGGGGCGGGTGAACAGCCGGTGGCAGAGTTCGGGCGGGGTGAAGTCGTCGGTGGCGCCGCCGCCGCTGACGATCACATGGGTGCCGCAGCCCATGGCTTCGAGCACCGGCAAATTGAAGCCTTCGGCCCGGTAGGGCGAGACATAGGCGTCCGACAGCGCATACAGCGAGCGGATCTGCGGCAGGTTGAGACTGGTGGACAGCACCGCAATGCCGTCCCGCACCACGGGCAGGCCCAGTTGCGGCGCTCGGGCGGCCATTTCCGCGAACACGCGCTCCACCGAGATGCCGTAAAGGCCCTGATGGTCCTTGAGGATCAGCCGCACCGGCAGGCCGGACAGCCGCAGCTCCGCAAAGGCCAGCAGCAGCAGATCGATGCCCTTGTTCCAGGTGGCCACGCCGACATTGGTGAAGACGGTTTCCTCCGGCCGGATGTTCAGCGCGGCGCGGGCCTGCTGGCGCTGCTCCTCGGTCATCGGGAAGAAGGTGTCGGTCTTGTAGCCGTGGGGCACGACCTCCACCTTGTCCGGGTCGAACCCATACTCCACCAGCCGGGCCTTGGACCAGCGGGTGGGGGTGATGACCTGGTCCTCGCCCTGGGTGAAGGCGGAGGGCTGCAGCTCCGGCGGATCAAAGCTCTTGCCGCTCAGGCCGAACTCGGTCACGACGAAGGTGAGGTGGCGCCGGGCCAGGGACGGATGGGTGAGCCGCACCGGCGAGGCAATGCGCAGGCAGGTGTCCATCACCCGCTCGCCGGGGTCCGGCAGGCCGTCGATGACGGCACGCTCCTCGGGCGAGAAGCCGGAGTCCAGCTTGCTGCGGTCCCAATGCGGCATGAAGAAGGGCGCGTCCCGGTGGAAGAGCTGGAAGCGCGGGTCCTTCACCATCTCCAGGATCTGGTTCTGGTTGACCATGGCGATGGAGTGATTCACTCCCCGCCAGCCCTCGATGCACAGAGTTTTCAACGCGACGTCCTTCCGGTTGGCCCCGGGCACCCGTGGACGGGCCACGATGGGGCAGCTTCAGGCCCATTGTGTCGCGATGGTGAATCCGGGCAAGCGGCGAAAAGCCGGATTCTGTCCGGGCATCTCTGTCTGGGCGCCTTCGGCCGGACGGTTGGGGTCGGACATGCCTGGCTGGCATGCCTGGCCTTCCTGTCTGGGGTCTGGGCCTGCGTCCCCGGCTGCCGGGCGCCGATGCCGCCGGATCAGATCAGCGGCGTGGCGGTATTGTCGTCGTCCGAATGGCGCCGCATCAGCGGCAGATGCGCCATGGGCGCATGGCCGGCGTCCGCGGAGGGGCTGACCGGGACCGCGGCGGACAGCAAGCCGCCCGCATCCTGCCCCGCGTGGCCGGGCGCCGCCAGCACATCCGACGCCTGGACGCTGGTGCCGCCCTTGGCGAACCAGACGTCCGCCATCTCATGCGTCACCCCGTCGGCCGTCTTGTAGCCCGAGATCAGCGCCAGCCGGTTGCCGTTGTCCTGGGCCGAGCTGACCTGAGCATTCAGATCCAGCTCCACGATGCCCAGCTCCGCCAGCGTCTTGAGCTCGCCCGCGTCGGTCTTGCCGTCGCCATTGGCATCAGCCCAGATCCGCAGCTCGGAGAACCCGGCATCCGCCGCCGTCAGCTTGTGGTCGTGGTTGCTGTCCATGGCCATCATGGCCTGGTAGCCATTGGCCGCATGCTGCCCGTTGGCCAGCACCGTGCCGGAGCCGAACAGCTCCGCGCCGGAATTGATCACCCCGTCGCCATTGAGGTCCCGCGCCAGCAGGCCGTTGCCGCCGGCCATCCAGCCCCACTGCTGCTGATGCCCGGTGCCGTTCATGTCGAACATCACCCCATGCTCGGACGCCACGGTCGACAGACCCGTCCCATCCAGGTTGAGCATGATGGGCGTGGCCAGGAACAGCGCATCGAGCTGCTTGCCGGTCATCGCATGCAGCGCATCGGTGCTGAAGGCCAGCACCTGATCCATGTTCAGGGCCGCCAGGTCGCGGGTCTCCAGGCCGATGACGGCATCGCTGGTGATGGCGTGGATCTGGTCCACCGTCAGGGCGCGGGCCTGGTCGCGGGTGAGGGCGGTCAGATCCTCGCTGGACATGACCGCAAAGCCGTCGGACGAGATCGCCGCAATCTGCAGGCTGGTCATGGCGGCGATGTCGCGGCTGTCCAGCGCCTGGATGGCGTCGGTGTTCAGCGCGGCGATCTGCTCGGTGTGCAGGGCGCGCAGCACCTGGGTGCTCAGCCCGTTGATCTGGTCCGACCCCAGGGCCGCGATCATGTCGGTGCCCAGCCCGTTCAGCATGCTGGAGCTGAAGCCACGCATGGCGGCGGAACTCAGCGCCGCGAAATCCTCGGTGGCGAATCCGCCCAGCTGGTTGAGCGTCAGCTCGGCCACCTGCGTGCTGGTCAGCAGGTGCATCTGGTCGGTGTTGAGCGCGGAAAAATCTCCGGCGTCCATCACCCGGATGGCCCGTCCCGGCAACATGGCGATGTCCTGCGGGTCCAGCGCGGCAATCTGGTCGCTGGTCCAGGCCAGCACCTGCACATTGGTCAGTGCGGCGACCTGGTGGGTGTCCAGCGCCGCGATCTGGTCGGTATGCATCGCGGCGGCCTGCTGGAAGGTCAGCGACGCCACCTGTGAGGTGTTCAAGGCCTGGATCTGGTCCAGCGTCAGCCAGCCGATCTGGTCGGTGGTCAGGGCCCGCAGCGAGGTCGTGTGCAACTGGGCCAGGTCCTGCGTCTCCAGCGCCGCCACCTGGCTGGCATCCAGGGCCGCCAGTTGCGACGAGCGCAGGGCCGCGAACTGCGCGGTGGTCAGCGCCTGCAGCACCTCACTGGGCATCGCGGCAATCTGCAGCGAGGTCAGCGCGGCGATCTGCTTGGCCGAAAAGGTCGCCATCTGCGCGCCGTCCAGCGACGCGAACTGGTCGCTGCCCAGCCCCAGCAAGGCGGTGCTGGAAATCTTGGACAACTGCCCCGGCGAGAGGTGGTCCAGTTGGTCCACCGTCATGCCCATCAGCTGTTTCGAGGTGAGCGACGCCAATTGCGCATCGGTCAGGCTGGCGACGCTGTCGCCGCTCAAGGCCGCAATCTGGGCCGAGTTCCAACCCGCCAGGGCGCGGGTGCTGAGGGCGGCCACGTCGGCCAGCTCCAGGTTGGCGATCTGGTCGGTGGTCAGCGCAGCGATCTGCCGCGAAGACAGCACCGCGTACTGCGCCGTGTTCATCGCGTTCAGATCGCCCTGGGACCAAGCCGCGAGCTGGGCGGTGGTCAAGGCGGCGATCTGGTTGGTGCGCATCGCATCGATCTGCGAGTCCACCAGGGCATTGAGCTGGGTGGTGCTCAGCGCTTGCACCGCCGTCACGCTCAGGCCGATCACGCCCTGGCTGGAGAGCGCATCGATCTGGTCGGGCGTCATCGCCGCAACCTGGCTGGTGCTGAGCTGCGCCGTCTGGCTGCTGCCGAAGGCGCCAAACTGCTCCCGGGTCATCTGCCCGATCTGGGTGGCCCCCAGCACCGTCAGGTAGGCCGGCTTGATGGCGGCCAGCATCTCCGGCGCCAACTGCCCGATTTCATTGCTGGAAATGGCAGCGATCTGGAACGACGTCAGCGCCGCAAAATGCTGGGTGCCCAGTGCATTGAACTGCTCATGGTCCAGCTCCCGGACCTGGGCGGTGCTCAGGGCGACGAGCTGGCTGGTGCGCAGCGAGGTGAGGGCGCTGGCGCCCAGGGCATCGAACTGGTCCGATGTCAGGCCCTTGATGGCCAGCGTGTTGATGGCGGCCAGGGCATCGGTGCTCAAAGCCGTGATCTGGTCCACCCGCAGCGCGGCGATCTGCCCGGAATTAAGCACCTGCGACTGCGCGGTGGTGATGCCGCCCACCAGCGACACATCCAGCGCGCTGATCTGCGCCGTGCTGAGCGACCGGATCACCGTGCCGGACAAGGCCCCAAAGTCCTCCGACTGGAGCAGCGACACCTGTTCGGTGGTCAGGCCGCGGAACTGCTGGGAGCTGAATGCGGAGAACTGCCCCGTGGTGAGGCTGTTGAGGTCGTCCGGCGTCAAGGCGGACAACTGTGCCGTGGTCAGCGCCCGCACCTGGGCCGAGGTCAGGGCCACCAGTTGATCGGTGGTGAGCAGATCGAGCTGATCGGTGGTCAACGTGGCCACCACCCGGGTGGACAGTGCCTGGATGGCACCGGTGCTCAGCGACATCAACTGCTCGGACGTGAGGTCGCTCAGTTGACGGGTGCCGATGGCACCGGCCTGGCTGCTGCTCAGGGCCGCCAGTTGACCGGGGTCCAGCGCCGCCAGTTGCGCGCCGCTCAGCCCCTTCAGCGCGGTGCTGCTCAGGGCGGCCAGGTCCTCGGTGGTCAGCGAATGCAGCTGGCTGCCGGACAGGGCGGCCAGTTGGCTGGACGTCAGGGCATGGATCTGGCTGGTGGTCAGGGCCGCCAGATCGTCGGTGTCGAAGGCGGCCAGTTGCCGCGTGGTGATGGACTGGATCTGCGCGGTCTTGAGCGCCGCCAGTTGCTCCGGATCCATCGCCGCCATCACGTCCGGCCGCAGTCCAGCCAGGGCGGCACTGCTCAGCGACCGCAATTCATCGGTGCTGAAGGAGGGCAGTTGCTCCGAATGCAGGCCTTTGAGCTGCAGCGAGGTGAAGCTGGCCACCTGCTGGGCCGTCAGACCATTGAGCTGGTCGGAGCTCAGCGCCGACAGCTGGGCCGAGTCCAGGGCCCGCAGACCCTTGGTGCCGATGACGCCCAGGTCCTCGGCCTCCAGCGCCGCCACCTGGGCGGTGTTGAGCGCCTTGATCTGCAGGGTGCCGACCGCGCTCATCTGCTCGGTGGTCAGGGCGGCCAGGTTGTCCGTGGTCAGGGTGCGGAACTGCTGGCTCGTCAGGGCGCTGATCTGGCGGGAGTCCAGGCTGACCAGCGCATCGGAGCTCAGATGCGAGACAGCGGTGGTCGTCAGATAGCGCACCGCCTGGGTGTTCAGCGCATGCAGCGCATCACTGGTGAGACTGTTGAGCTGCTCGGCCGTCAGGCCCCGGCTCTGGTTGCCGCTGAGGGTGTTGATCTGGGCGGTGTCCAGGGCCTGGAGCTGGTCGGTGCTCAGCGAGCCGAGCTGGCCGGTGCTCAGCGCCTTGACCTGCTGGGCGGTCAGCGCCGCTACCTCGTCGGTGGCCAGCAGCGCGATCTGGGCGGTGTTGAGGCCCCGCACCTGCACCGAGGTCAGCGCCTGAATCTGGGTGCTGTCCAGGGCGCTGAACTGCACGCTGTCCAGCCGCCGCAGGCGGTCGATGGTCAGCGCGGGCACCTGGTCGGTGGTCAGCGCATGCACCTGGTCCGAGGTCAGGGCCTGCACCGTCAGCGTGCTGAGCGTACGGATGGCGGCGGTGCTGATCGCCTGCACATCGGTCAGCTCCATGGCGGACAGTTGCCCGGAGGCCAGCGACGTCAGCTGGCGGGCGGTCAGCGCATGCACCTGGTAGGTCGTCAACCCGACCACCTGGGCGGCGGTCAGCAGTGCCCATTCCTCACCGGTCAGCGTGTTGAGCTGGGCAGTGGTCAGGGCCCCGATCTGTTCCGGGGTCAGCGCTGAGACGTCGAAGGTGGCCATTCAGTCGATCAATCAGATGCCAGGGTGAAAGCCAAAACCGGAACCAGGGTTCGGATGCAACAACGGCCGCTCGAGGCGGCCGCACCCCGAAGGGCGGAAAAAGAGCGTCGGCCCCGGCGCTTGCGCCACCGGGGCCGGGACCCGCCTTAGATCAGCGGTGTGTTGCCGTTCTCCTCGTCGAGCTTGGGCTTGGACAGCGCCGCCAGCAGGTCATGGTGGACCGTGGTGCCGGTGGTGGCCGTGGTCACCGAGGTGGTGGCCGGCGTGCCGGTGGCGGAGGTCGCCGAGCTGCCCGGATCGCCCAGCAGGTTGGCGGTCGGTGCGGCCAGCAGGTCGCCCAGGGCCGGCGCATGCGCCGTGTGGGCATTCTGCGGGCTGCCGTCCTTGGCCAGCCAGACGTCGGTCATCTCGTGGGTTGTGCCATCCGCCTTGGTGTAGCTGGAGACCAGGCCCATCACGTTGCCGTTCTGCACATCCGAGCCCTTGGTGGCGTTCAGGTTCAGGTCGGCGATACCCAGATCGGCCAGGGTCTTGAGCTCACCCGCGTCGGTCTTGCCGTCGTGGTTCGCATCCACCCACACCTGCAGCTTGCTGAAGTTGCCGTCCAGGGCGTTGATGTGGCCGTCGTGGTTGCTGTCGAGTGTGCCCAGGGCCGTGAAGCCGTCCGCACCCTTCTGACCGTTCACCACCGTGCCCGCGCCGAACAGCTCGCCGCCGTTGTTGATCTTCCCGTCGCCGTTCAGATCCATCACCAGCAGGCCGTCGTTGCCACCCACCCAGCCCCACTTGTCGTTATGACCGGAGTTGTTCAGGTCGAAGTGGACGCCCTGGCTGGCCGACAGCGTCTGGATGCCGTTGCCGTCCAGGTCCAGCATGATCGGCGTGGACAGGAAGAGCGCGTTGCGCTGTTCATTCGACCAGCCGGCCTGTTGCTCGGATGTGATGACCAGCGACTGCGCCATGCTCATCGAGGCCAGATCCTGCGTGTCCCAGCCGATGAACTGATCCGAGCTCATCGCCGCGATCTGGTCGGTGGACAGCCCCTGCACCTGCACCGAGGTTAGCGCACGGATGTCTTCGGAGCCGAAGGCCACGATCTGGTCGGTGGTCAGCGCATGGATCTGCGCCGAGGTCATCGTCGCGAAATGCTGGCTGGTCAGGGCCGTGATGTCGTCGGTCGTCAGGGCCGCGATCTGGTCGGTGCCCAGGGCGCGGATCTGTGCGGTCGAGAACTCATGGATCTGCTCGGTCGTCAGCGCCGCCACCTGGTCGGTGCTGAAGGCATGGACGGCCGCCGTGCTCAGCGCATGGATGCCGGCCGTGGTGATCGAGCCGATGTCGGCCGTCTCGATGCCCACGATCTGCGCGCTGCTCACCGCGCCCCACTGCGAGGCCGTCAGGGCATGGATCTGATCCGAGCTGAAGGCTTCGAAGTCCGCGGAACCGAAGGCCACCATGTTGGCGCTGCTGATGGCCGCCAGGTCGCCGGTGTCCAGCGCCGCCACCTGGTCGGTGGTGAAGGCATGCAGTTGCGCCGAGTTGAACGCCACCACCTGGGCCGAGGTCAGGGCCGCGACGTCATCCGTCGCCAGCTGGCTCACCTGCAGGGTGGAGAAGGCCGCCACCTGCTGGGTGCTCAGCGCGGCGATCTGGTTGGAGTCCAGGGCCTCGAGCTGGGCGCTGTCCAGCGAGCGGATGGCCAGCGTGCTCAGGGCGCGCAGGTCGGCCGTCTCGAAGGCCGCCATCTGGTCGGTGGTCAGGCCATCGACCTGGGCGGAGCTCAGCGCTGCCGCCTGGATCGAGCTCAGGGCCACGATCGCTTCGGTGCTCAGCGCGCCGATCTGGGCCGAGCTCAGCGCCTGCAGCTGGGTGCTGGTCAGCGCCGCCACGTCGTCGCTGGTCATCGTCGAGACCTGCGCGGTGGTCAGGGCCTGCAGCTGGCCGTTGGTCAGGGCGCGGATCTGGCCGCTGGTCAGCGCGTTCAGGTCGTCGCTGGTCAGGTTGGCGATCTGGGCCGTGGTCAGGGAATTAACCTGGCTGGTCGTCAGGGCCGCGATCTGGTCGCTGTCCAGGGCCTCGAGCTGAGCGCTGCTCAGGGCACGCAGGGCCACGGTCGAGAGCGACTTCAGGTCACCGCTTTCGATCACCGCCATCTGCTCGGTCGTCAGACCCTGCACCTGGGCGGAGGTCAGTGCCGCCACCTGGGTGGAGGTCAGCGCCACCACCGCGTCGGTGGCGAGCGCCCCCACCTGGGCCGAGTTCAGCGCCTGGATCTGGCTGGAGGCCAGGGCCGCGACGTCGTCGCTGGTCATGGTGGAGACCTGCGTCGTCGTCAGCGACGCCACCTGGGCCGTGGTCAGCGCACGGATCTGGGCGCTGGTCAGGGCGTTCAGGTCGTCGCTGGCCAGGTTGCTCACCTGACCGGTCGTCAGCGCGGCCACCTGGGCGGTGGTCAGCGCCTGGACCTGGTCGGTGCCCAGGGCATTGACCTGGTCGCTGGTCAGGCTGCGCAGGGCCGAGGTCGTCAGGGCCTTGAGGTCGCCGGTTTCGATGGCGGCGATCTGGTCGGTCGTCAGGCCCGCCACCTGCTTGGTGCCGAGGGCGGCCACCTGCAGCGAGCTCAGCGCTTCGATTGCATCGGTCGCCAGCGCACCCACCTGGGCCGAGCTCAGCGCGGCCACCTGGTTGGTCGCCAGGGCGGCCACGTCGGCCGTCTCCATGGTGTTGATCTGGCCGGTCGTCAGCGCGGCCACCTGGGCCGTGCTCAGCGCCTTGATCTGAGCGCTGGTCAGGGCGTTCAGGTCATCGCTGGTCAGGTTGCTGATCTGGCCGGTGGTCAGCGCGGCGACCTGGGCGGTGCTCAGGGCGGCGATCTGGTCGCTGTCCAGGGCTTCCAGCTCGGCGCTGCTCAGCGCGGCCACCTGGGCGGTGGTCAGCGCACGCAGCTGGCCGGTGGTCAAGGCCGCGAAGTCGTCGGTCGCCAGCTGGCTGACCTGGCCGGTCGTCAGCGAAGCCACCTGCGTCGTCGTCAGCGCCTGCACCTGATCCGAGCTCAGGGCCTGCAGCTGGTCGCTGGTCAGGGCGCGCAGGGCGACGGTGTTCAGGGACTTCAGGTCCGCCGATTCGATGGCGGCCATCTGGTCGGTCGTCAGACCGGCCACCTGGCGGCTCGTCAGCGCGGCGACCTGGCCCGAGGTCAGGGCCACGATGGAATCCGTCGCCAGCGCACCGACCTGGGCCGAGCTCAGCGCGGCAATCTGGTTGGTGGCCAGGGCCTGGACATCGTCGCTGGTCATGGTGGAGACCTGCGCCGTCGTCAGCGCCGCGACCTGCTGGGTGCTCAGGGCCTTGATCTGGGCGCTGGTCAGCGCATTCAGGTCGTCGCTGGAGAGGGTGCTCACCTGGCCGGTGGTCAGGGCCACCACCTGCTGGGTGCTCAGCGCCGCCACCTGGTCGGAGCCCAGGGCATCCAGCTGGGTGGAGGTGAGCGACTGCAGGGTGTTGGTCGTCAGCGCCTTGATGTCACCGGTCTCGATGGCCGCGATCTGGTCGGTCGTCAGGCCGGCGGCCTGGCGGCTGGTCAGCGCGGCGATCTGGCCGGAGCTCAGGGCCACCACGGCGTCGGTGCTCAGCGCTCCCACCTGGGCCGAGCTCAGCGCGGCCACCTGGTTGGAGGTCAGGGCGGCGACGTCGTCGCTGGTCATGTTGGAGACCTGACCCGTCGTCAGCGCGGCCACCTGCTGGGTGCTCAGGGCCTTGATCTGGGCGCTGGTCAGGGCATTCAGGTCGTCGCTGGCCAGGCTGCTGATCTGGCCGGTGCTCAGGGCCGCCACCTGGGCGGTCGTCAGCGCGGCGATCTGGTCGGAGCCCAGGGCGTCGATCTGGTCAGTGGTCAGCGAGCGCAGGGCGGTCGTGGACAGGGCCTTGAGGTCGCCCGTCTCGATGGCGGCCATCTGGTCGGTCGTCAGGCCGGCGACCTGCTTGCTGGTCATCGCGGCGACCTGGCTGGACGTCAGTGCCTCGACCGCATCGGTCGTGAGCGCACCCACCTGGCCGGAGCTCAGGGCGGCGACCTGGTTGGTCGTCAGGGCGGCGACGTCGTCGCTGGTCATGGTCGAGACCTGGCCGGTGGTCAGGGCGGCCACTTGCTGGGTGCTCAGGGCCTTGATCTGGGCGCTGGTCAGGGCGTTCAGGTCATCGCTGGAGAGCGTGCTCACCTGGGTGGTCGTCAGCGCGGCCACCTGGGCGGTGGTCAGCGCCTGCACCTGGTCGGAGCCCAGGGCATCCAGCTGGGTGCTGTCCAGGGCGCGCAGGGCGGTGCTGGTCAGGGCCTTGAGGTCGCCGGTTTCGAGGGCGGCGATCTGGTCGGTCGTCAGGCCGGCCACCTGCTTGGTGGTCAGCGCCGCCACCTGGACGGAGCTCAGGGCCACGATGGCTTCGGTGCTCAGCGCACCCACCTGGGCGGAGCTCAGCGCAGCCACCTGGTTGGTCGCCAGGGCGGCCACATCGGCCGATTCCATGGTGTTGATCTGACCGGTCGTCAGCGCGGCCACCTGGGCGGTGGTCAGCGCCTTGATCTGGCTGCTGGTCAGCGCGTTGAGGTCGTCGCTGGCCAGGGTGGAGATCTGGGCCGTCGTCAGGGCGGCGACCTGGTTGGTGGCCAGGGCCGCGATCTGGTCGCTGCCCAGGGCATCCAGCTCGGCGCTGCTCAGCGCGGCCACCTGGGCGGTGGTCAGGGCGCGCAGCTGGCCGGTGGTCAGGGCGGCGAAGTCGTCGGTGGCCAGCTGGCTGACCTGGGTGGTCGTCAGCGAGGCGACTTGGGCGGTCGTCAGGGCCTGCACCTGGTCGGTGCCCAGGGCCTGAAGCTGATCGCTGGTCAGGGCGCGCAGGGCCACCGTGTTCAGGGCTCGCAGGTCGCCGGTTTCAAGGGCGGCGATCTGGTCGGTCGTCAGGCCAGCCACCTGGCGGCTGGTCAGGGCGCCGACTTGCGCGGAGGTCAGCGCTTCGATGGCGTCCGTGGCCAGCGCACCCACCTGGGCCGAGCTCAGCGCGGCGATCTGGTTGGTGGCCAGGGCCTGCACGTCGTCGCTGGTCATGGTGCTGATCTGACCGGTGGTCAGGGCGGCCACCTGCTGAGTGGACAGCGCACGGATCTGGCCGCTGGTCAGCGCGTTCAGGTCGTCGCTGGTCAGGTTGCTCACCTGGCCGGTGGTCAGGGCCGCCACCTGCTGGGTGCTCAGCGCCGCGATCTGGTCGGAGTTCATCGCCTCCAGCTGCGCGGAGGTCAGCGACGCCAGCGTGTTGGTGGTGATGGCCTTCACATCGGCCGATTCCAGCGCGGCGATCTGGTCCGTGCCCAGGCCCGCAGCCTGCTTCGAGCTCAGAGCCGCCACTTGCGTGGAGCTCAGGGCCACGATGGCCTCGGTGCTCAGCGCGCCCACCTGGGCGGAGCTCAGCGCGGCCACCTGGTTCGTTGCCAGGGCGGAGACGTCGGCCGACTCCATGGTGTTGACCTGGCCGGTCGTCAGTGCTGCCACCTGGGCCGTGCCCAGCGCGCGGACCTGGCCGCTGGTCAGGGCATTGAGGTCGTCACTGGTCAGGCTGGAGACCTGGCCGGTGCTCAGCGAGGCCACCTGGGTGGTGGTCAGCGCCTGGACCTGGTCGGACCCCAACGCATTGAGCTGGTCGGAGGTCAGCGAGCGCAGGGCCGCCGTGTTCAGGGCCTTGAGGTCGCCGGTTTCGATGGCGGCCATCTGGTCGGTCGTCAGGCCCGCCACCTGCTTGGTGGTCAGCGAGCCGATCTGGGTCGAGCCCAGGGCCACGATGGCATCGGTGCTCAGGGCGCCGACCTGGGCCGAGCCCAGCGCCTGCAGTTGGTTGGTCGTCAGGGCCGCGACGTCGTCGCTGGTCATGGTGCTGACCTGGCCGGTCGTCAGGGCGGCCACCTGCGCGGTGCTCAGGGCCTTGATCTGGGCGCTGGTCAGGGCGTTCAGGTCATCGCTGGACAGCGTGGAGATCTGGCCGGTGCTCAGCGAGGCCACCTGGGTGGTGCTCAGCGCGGCGATCTGGTCGGAGCCCAGCGCATCGAGCTGGCTGCTGTCCAGGGCGCGCAGGGCGGTGGTGGACAGGGCCTTGATGTCGCCGGTTTCGATGGCGGCGATCTGGTCGGTCGTCAGGCCCAGGGCCTGCTTGCTGGTCAGGGCGCCGACCTGGGTGGAGGTCAGGGCCGCGACGTTGTCGGTGGACAGGGCGCCGATCTGGGTGGAGCTGAACGCGCCGACCTGGCCGCTGGTCAGGGCCTGCACATCGGCGCTTTCCATGCCGCGGACCTGGTCGGTCGTCAGCGCGGCGATCTGGGCGGTACCCAGGGCACGGATCTGGGCGGTGCCTAGCGCATTGAGGTCTTCACTGCCCAGGGCCACCACTTGCTGGGTGCTCAGGGCGGCGACTTGCGCGGTCGTGAGCGCCGCCACCTGGTCGGAGGTGAGGGCGGCCACCTGGTCGGTGGTCAGCGCACGCAGGGCCTGCGTGGACAGGGCCTTCACATCGACGGTTTCGATGGCGCCGACCTGGTCGGTCGTCAGGCCACCGACCTGCTTGGTGCTGATCGGCGCAATCTGCTGAGAGCTCAGTGCAGCGATGTTGTCGGTGGACAGGGCACCCACCTGAGCCGAGCTCAGCGCGGCAATCTGGTTGGTGCTCAGGGCCTGCACGTCCTCGCTGGTCATGGTGCTGACCTGCGCGGTGGTGAGCGCGGCGACCTGCGCGGTGGACAGCGAACGGATCTGGCCGCTGGTCAGGGCGTTCAGGTCGTCGCTGGAGAGGTTGCTGACCTGGGTCGTGCTCAGCGCGGCCACCTGGGCGGTGTTCAGCGCGGCGACCTGGTCGGAGCTCAGGGCGTCCAGTTGGCTGCTGTCCAGCGAGCGGATCACCGCCGTGGTCAGCGCCTTCAGGTCACCGGTTTCGATGGCGGCGATCTGGTCGGTGCCGAGGCCCGCGGCCTGCTTGGTGCCGAGCGCAGCGACCTGCGAGGAGGACAGCGCAGCGATGTTGTCGGTGGCCAGCGCAGCAATCTGTGCGGAGCCCAGGGCCTGCACCTGCGCGGTGGTCAGCGCCTGCACATCCTCGCTGGTCATGTTGTGGATCTGGTCCGTCGTCAGCGCGGCGATCTGGGCGGTGCCCAGGGCGCGGATCTGCGCGCTGCCCAGGGCATTCAGGTCGTCGCTGGACATGGCGGCCACCTGGCCGGTGGTCAGCGCGGCGACCTGCGCGGTCGTCAGGGCGGCCACCTGGTCGGAGCCCAGGGCATCGAACTGGTCGGTGGTCAGGGAACGGATGGCGCCGGTGGACAGGGCACGCAGGTCGGCCGTTTCAATGGCGGCCACCTGGTCCGTGCTCAGTCCGGAGATCTGCTTGGTGCTCAGCGCAGCGACCTGGGTGGAGCTCAGGGCGGCGATGTTCTCCGTCGCCAGCGCACCCATCTGGGCGGAGCTCAGCGCGGCGACCTGGTTGGTGGTCAGCGCCTGCACATCGGCGCTTTCCATGCCTTGGACCTGGTCGGTCGTCAGGGCGGCGACTTGTGCAGTGCCCAGCGCACGGATCTGGGCGCTGCCCAGGGCGTTCAGGTCATCGCTGGACATGGCGGCCACCTGGCCGGTGGTCAGCGCGGCGACCTGGCCGGTGCTCAGGGCCTGGACCTGGTCGGAGCCCAGGGCATTGAACTGGTCGGTGGTCAGCGAGCGGATGGCCGCGGTGGACATCGCGCGCAGGTCACCGGTCTCGATGGCAGCGACCTGGTCGGTCGTCAGGCCGGAAATCTGCTTGGTGCTCAGGGTGGCGACCTGGGCCGAGGTCAGGGCGGCGACGTTGTCCGTCGTCAGCGCGGCCATCTGGGCCGAGCTCAGCGCCTGCACCTGACCGGTGCTCAGGGCCTGCAGGTCGGCGCTTTCCATGCCGTGGACCTGGTCGGTCGTCAGCGCGGCGACCTGGGCGGTGCTCAGGGCGCGGATCTGGCCGGTGCCCAGGGCATTGAGGTCATCAGTGGCCATGGCGGCCACCTGGCCGGTCGTCAGCGCGGCGACCTGCTGGGTGGTCAGCGCACCGACCTGGTCGGAGGTCAGGGCGTCGAACTGGGCCGTGGTCAGGGAACGCAGGGCGTTGGTCGACATCGCGCGCAGGTCGCCGGACTCGATGGCGGCGACCTGGTCGGTGGACAGGCCCAGCAGCTGCTTGCTGGTCAACGAGGCGACCTGACCCGAGGTCAGCGCCACGATGGCCTCGGTGGACAGCGCGGCGATCTGAGCCGAGCTGAGCGCACTGATCTGGCCGGTGGTCAGCGCCTGCACATCGGCGCTTTCCATGCCCTGCACCTGGTCGGTGGACAGGGCGGCGATCTGGGCGGTGCCCAGGGCGCGGATCTGGCTGCTGTCCAGCGCATTGAGCTCATCGGTGGAGAGCACCTGCACCTGGGCGGTGGTCAGGGAGCCGACCTGGCTGGAGCTCATGGCGGCGATCTGGTCCGAGCCCAGGGCCTGGACCTGGTCGGTGCCCAGCGACCGCAGCGTGGCGGTGGAGATGGCCTTGATGTCGTCCGTGCCGATGGCCGCGATCTGGTCGGTCGTCAGGCCCTTGGCCTGGGTGGAGGTGAGGGCGCCGATCTGGCCGGAGCTCATCGCCTCGATGGAATCGGAGGTCAGGGCGCCGAGCTGGCTGGAGCTCAGGGCGCGCACCTGCGCGGTCGACAACGCCTGCACATCGTCGCTGGCCAGGCCGCCGATCTGGTCGGTGGACAGGGCAGCGATCTGCTGCGTGGTGATGGAACGGATCTGGTTGGTGTCCAGGGCCGAGATGTCGTCGCTGCTGAGCTGGCGGATCTGGCTGGTGGTCAGCGCGGCGATCTGCTGGGTGGTCAGTGCGGCGACCTGGCTGGAGCTCAGCGCGGCCACCTGGTCGGTGCCCAGCGCATGGACGGCGGCGGTGCTCAGGGCCTTGACGGCGTCGGAGGTCAGCGCGGCGGTCTGGTCGGAATTCAGGGCAGCGGCCTGGGTGCTGGTGATGGCAGCGGCCTGCTGGGTGCCGAGGGCGGCGACGCCGTCGGTGGCAATGGCAGCGACCTGCGCGGAGCTCAGGGCACGGATCTGGTCCGTCTTCAGGGCCTGCAGGTCGTCGGAGGTCAGGGTGCTGATCAGCGAGGTGGAGATGGCGGCCACCTGCTGGCTGCTCAGCGAGCGAATCTGGTCGGAGCCCAGCGCATTCAGGTCATCGGACTCGAGGTTGCGCACCTGCTGCGTGGTCAGCGAGCCCACCTGGCGGGTGGTCATCGCGCCGAACTGGTCCGACCCCAGGGCATTGATCTGCTCGGTGGTCAGGCTGCGGATCGCGGCGGTGCTGAGCACCTGCAGGTCCTGCGACTCGATGGCGGCGATATTCGTGGTCGTGAAAAACGACACGGCCTTGGTGCCCAGCGAGGCAAATTGCTCGGTGGTCAGGGCCTGGAACTGTTCGGTGGTGAACGCCGCCCAGTCCTCGCTGGTCAGACGCGCAAGCGTCGTGGACGTCAGCGTCTGGATCTGGTCGGTGGACAGGTTGGTAATGAGCGATGCCATCTTTGAAGCTCCGTGGGACTATGGGCCGGTGCGCCCATAGGCGCTCGTTGTCGATCTCAAACTGCAGGGGGGGTCGAGCGACCGGCTCCCGTCATTCGGTTTTCGGACACGAATTGACAAACTTGAGCCAGCTCAGAAATGGTATGGCGCTTGTCTTTACGTTGAAGCAAACAAAAGGCGCCCTTGTCGGCCTCAGTTCACGGTAACGAGCGCTGCGTACAGCCCGTGGATGCGGGGGGTGGGGGTCTTGCGTTCAGCCCGTGTTCATCGGCCTTGCGGCGCGGGTCCGAAGCCATGCGGCACGCCGCAGCGGTGGCGGCGTGACAAAAGTCGCATTTCAGGAATGTTGCTGCGGCCGGTGCAATATCGGGCCGGTTTTTGTGTCGCCGCTGACATGGTTTCAGCGACTTTTATCGCGAAGCCCAAATGATTGAAATTCGGGTGTGACTTATTGCGTAGAGGGCGCGGCCGGGGCGGTATGGCCGGTCGCTTTGAGGCCGTGCTCAAAATGCAGACGCATCAATCGGGCGACCGTGTCGGGGTCGCGTTGCAACAAAGCGTGAAGAATGTCGCGGTGTTCCTGCAGGGAATCCTGGAGGCGTCCCTGCATAAAGAGGGAATGGTGCCGGTTGAGTTTCATCACCCGGCGCAGGTCGGTGATGAATTGCAGCCGCCAGCGATTGCCGTCCAGCTCGATGATGCGCAGATGAAAGCGTTCATTCGCCGCGAAGAACCGCTCCCGGTCCGGCAGGGATGCTTCCAGCACCTCATGCAGGGCCGTCAACTCGGCCAGGTCCGCGTCGGAGCCCTGGCGGGCGACCTGCGCGGCGGCATCGCTCTCCAGCAGGGACAGCAGTTGATAGGCCTCCCGGACATCCCGCTCGGACATTTCCGTCACATAGGCGCCGCGGCGGACCCGCATCGTCACCAGGCCTTCGCTGGCCAGCACCTTCAGGGCCTCACGCAGAGGCGTGCGGCTGATGCCCAGCTCGGCGCAGAGCTTGAGCTCGTCGATCCAGCTGCCCGGTTCCAGTTCCCGATTGAAGATGCGCTGGCGCAGCCGCTCCGCCACCTCTTCATAGAGGGCACGCGGGGCCAGCGGGGCTGACATCGACGAGGGTAGGGGCGACATATAGAAAGGGAGTGGGTCCACCGACGCGGGCGACTGACGCACCGTCTTTGCGGTTCGTCAGCCTCCATCACTCAGGTCGGCGTCAGAGTGTAGTCAAATCTTGAATTCATAATTATGAATAAGCGGGGCGCTATGATCGCCGTCGCCTCAGGAGATAGCTTTCATGTCTGACGAATCCAGGCTTTCCCGTCCGGCCGCCGCGGGCCCTGCGGCCAGCGACCTTACCGGTGACGCCGCAGCGCAGGTGCCAGGCGGTGCCGCCACCCCTGAATTTGCGCCGGTCACCCTGGAGCAGTGGCGCAAGGCCGCTGCCAAGTCAGCACCTGGCGGGCAGGTGGACGCGCTGAACTGGCACACGCCGGAAGGCCTGGTCGTCAAGCCGCTCTACACGGCGGAAGATGTGCAGGGCCTGCCCCATGCCAACACGTTGCCGGGTTTCGAGCCTTTCCTGCGCGGCCCTCAGGCCACCATGTATGCGGTGCGTCCCTGGACCATCCGCCAGTACGCCGGCTTTTCCACCGCCGAAGAAAGCAATGCCTTCTACCGCAAGGCGCTAGCCGCTGGCGGGCAGGGCGTTTCGGTGGCATTTGACCTGGCCACCCACCGCGGTTATGACTCGGACCATCCCCGCGTGACGGGCGACGTCGGCAAGGCCGGCGTGGCCATCGACTCGGTGGAGGACATGAAGATCCTGTTCGACGGCATCCCGCTGGACCGCGTCTCCGTCTCCATGACCATGAACGGCGCCGTCCTGCCGGTGCTGGCCGGTTATGTGGTGGCGGCGGAAGAGCAGGGCGTTTCGCAGGAGCAGCTCAGCGGCACCATCCAGAACGACATCCTCAAGGAGTTCATGGTCCGCAACACCTACATCTATCCGCCGGAGCCGTCGATGCGCATCATCGGCGACATCATCGAGTACACCGCGCGGCACATGCCCAAGTTCAACTCGATCTCCATCAGCGGCTACCACATGCAGGAAGCCGGCGCCAACCAGGCGCTGGAGCTGGCCTTCACCCTGGCCGACGGCAAGGAATATGTGAAGACGGCCATTGCCAAGGGCATGGATGTGGACGACTTCGCCGGGCGCCTGTCCTTCTTCTGGGCGGTCGGCATGAACTTCTATCTGGAGATTGCCAAGATGCGGGCCGCGCGCCTGCTCTGGTGCCGGATCATGAAGGGCTTCGGCGCCAAGAACCCCAAGAGCCTGATGCTGCGCACTCACAGCCAGACCTCCGGCTGGAGCCTGACCGAGCAGGACCCCTACAACAACGTGGTGCGCACCACTATCGAGGCCATGGCAGCGGTCTTCGGCGGCACCCAGTCGCTGCACACCAATTCGCTGGACGAGGCGATCGCCCTGCCCACCGAATTCAGCGCCCGCATCGCCCGCAACACCCAGCTGATCATCCAGGAAGAGACCCACATCACCAGCGTGATCGACCCCTGGGCCGGCAGCTACATGATGGAGTCGCTGACGCAGGACATGGCCGACAAGGCCTGGTCCATCATCCAGGAAGTGGATGCGATGGGCGGCATGACCAAGGCGGTGGACTCAGGCTGGGCCAAGCTCAAGATCGAGGCCAGCGCCGCTGAGAAGCAGGCCCGCATCGATGCCGGCAAGGACGTGATCGTCGGGGTCAACAAGTACCGGCTGGCCAAGGAAGATCCGGTGGAAATCCTGGAGGTGGACAACGTCAAGGTCCGCGACAGCCAGATCGCCCGCCTCCAGCAACTGCGCGCGACGCGGGACGGCGCGGCGGTGACGGCGGCCCTGCAGGCGCTGACCGATGCCGCCCGCAGCGGCCAGGGCAATCTGCTGGACCTGAGCATCCGCGCCATCCGCCTGCGGGCGACGGTGGGCGAAGTGTCCGACGCGCTGGAGGCGGTGTTCGGCCGCCACCGCGCCGACACGCAGAAGGTCAGCGGCGTGTATGCCGCGGCGTATGACTCGGCCGAGGGCTGGGAACGCCTGCAGAAGGAAATCGCCGATTTCGCCGAGGCGCAGGGGCGTCGCCCACGGGTGATGATCGCCAAGCTGGGCCAGGACGGCCACGACCGCGGTGCGAAGGTGGTGGCCACCGCCTATGCGGACCTGGGCTTTGACGTCGACATGGGGCCGCTGTTCCAGACGCCCGAGGAATGCGCCCGCCAGGCCATCGAGAACGACGTGCATGCGGTGGGTGTGTCCACGCTGGCGGCCGGCCACAAGACCCTGGTGCCGGCCATCATCCAGGCGCTGCGGGACCAGGGCGCGGACGACATCATCGTGTTTGTCGGCGGCGTGATTCCGGCGCAGGACTACGACTTCCTCTATGAAGCCGGCGTGAAGGGCATCTATGGCCCCGGCACGCCCATCCCGGCCAGCGCCAAGGACGTGCTGGAGCAGATCCGCAAGGCCACGGCCACCGTCTGAGGCGATGCGCGCCGAATCGCCTTCTTCGCCGGCAGCGGCTGCCGGAGCGCCCGCAACCCTCTCGCCGGTGGTGGCGGGGTTGGTCCAGGACATCCTGGCCGGCGCCGGTCCGCGCCAGCGTCGCGCCATGGCCAAGGCCATCACGCTGCTGGAATCCACCCGCAATGACCACCGGGTCCAGGCCGATGCGCTGCTGACCGAGTTGCTGCCGCGCACCGGCGCGTCCTTTCGCCTGGGCATCTCCGGCGTGCCGGGGGTGGGCAAGAGTACCTTCATCGAAACGCTGGGCCTGTCGCTCATCGAGCAGGGCCACCGCGTGGCGGTCCTGGCCATCGACCCCTCCAGCAGCGTCTCGGGCGGCTCCATCCTTGGCGACAAGACGCGCATGGAGCGCCTGTCCATGGACGAGCGCGCCTACATCCGTCCCAGCCCCTCCAGCGGCACGCTGGGCGGCGTCGCCGAAAAAACCCGCGAGGCCATGCTGGTCTGCGAGGCGGCGGGCTTTGACGTGGTGATCGTGGAGACGGTCGGCGTCGGGCAGAGCGAAACCGCCGTGGCCGGCATGACCGACATGTACTGCCTGCTCCAACTGCCCAATGCCGGGGACGATCTCCAGGCCATCAAGAAAGGCGTGATGGAGCTGGCGGACCTCGTGATGATCAACAAGGCCGATCTGGACGATGCGGCGGCCACCCGCGCACAGGCCCAGATCACCTCGTCGCTGCGGCTCTACGGCATGCACCGGCGCACCGCGCCCGAGGTGGCCGCCGCCGCCTGGCAGCCGCGGGTGATGCGGCTGTCCGCGCTGAAGGGGCAGGGCCTGGCCGAGTTCTGGTCCGCCGTGACCGAATTCAGAACCGTCCAGGACCGCAACGGCGGCCTGGCCCATAAGCGACGCCAGCAGGCCCGCACCTGGATGTGGGAACGCATCCAGGCCGGCCTGCAGCAACAGTTCATGTCCGCCCCCGCCGTGCGGCAGGTGATGGACGAGACCCTGGCCCAGGTGCTGGAAGGCCGGCTGGCCGCCTCGACGGCGGCGCGCCGGCTGCTCGCACGATTCTCCGGAGACAACACAGATGCATGACATTCAACAAATGCTCGAAAACAAGCGCGAGCAGGCCCGCCAGGGTGGGGGAGAACGCCGCATCGCGGCCCAGCATGGCAAGGGCAAGCTGACCGCGCGGGAGCGGCTGGACCTGCTGTTTGACGACGGCACTTTCGAAGAATGGGACATGTTCGTCGAGCACCGCTGCGTGGACTTCGGCATGGCCGACCAGCGCATTCCGGGCGACGGCGTGGTGACCGGCTACGGCATGATCAACGGCCGCCTGGCCTTTGCCTTCAGCCAGGACTTCACCGTCTTTGGTGGGGCCCTGTCCGAAGCCCATGCAGAGAAGATCTGCAAGGTGATGGACCAGGCGATGAAGGTCGGCGCGCCGGTGATCGGCCTGAATGATTCGGGCGGCGCGCGCATCCAGGAAGGGGTGGCGTCCCTGGGCGGATATGCCGAGGTCTTCCAGCGCAATGTGATGGCCTCGGGCGTCATTCCGCAGATCAGCATGATCATGGGCCCCTGCGCCGGTGGCGCGGTCTATTCCCCGGCCATGACCGACTTCATCTTCATGGTGAAGGACTCGAGCTACATGTTTGTCACCGGCCCGGAAGTGGTCAAGACGGTGACGCACGAGGAAGTGACGGCGGAAGAGCTGGGCGGTGCCGCCACCCACACCAGCCGCAGCGGCGTGGCGGACCTGGCGTTGGAGAACGACGTCGAAGCCATCCTGATGCTGCGACGCTTCTTCAACTACCTGCCGCTGAACAACCGCGAGAAGGCGCCGTGCCGCCCCAGCGGCGACCCGGGCAATCGTCTGGACCATTCGTTGGACACCCTGGTGCCGGACAACCCGAACAAGCCCTACGACATGAAGGAGCTGATCCTGAAGGTGGTGGACGACGGCGATTTCTTCGAGCTGCAGCCGGAGAACGCCAAGAACATCATCACCGGCTTCGGGCGCATGGAAGGGCAGACGGTGGGCATCGTGGCCAACCAGCCGCTGGTGCTGGCCGGGTGCCTGGACATTCGCAGCAGCATCAAGGCCGCGCGCTTCGTGCGCTTTTGCGATGCCTTCAATATCCCGGTGATCACCTTCGTGGACGTGCCCGGGTTCATGCCGGGCACCAGCCAGGAGTACGGCGGCATCATCAAGCATGGCGCCAAGCTGCTGTATGCCTATGCGGAGTGCACGGTGCCCAAGGTGACGGTGATCACCCGCAAGGCCTATGGCGGTGCGTATGACGTGATGAGCTCCAAGCACCTGCGCGGCGATGTGAACTTCGCCTGGCCCAATGCGGAGATCGCGGTGATGGGGGCCAAGGGCGCGGTGGAGATCATCTTCCGCGAGGACAAGAACGATCCGGTCAAGCTCGCGGCGCGGGAGGCGGAATACAAGGAGCGGTTTGCCAATCCTTTCGTGGCGGGCGCACGCGGCTTCATTGACGACGTGATCCAGCCGCATGAGACGCGCAAGCGCATCTGCCGCTCGCTCGTGATGCTCAAGGACAAGCAGCTCGACAACCCGTGGCGCAAGCACGGGAACATTCCTCTGTAAGGAACCGCTCCCATGTTCAAGAAGATTCTGATTGCCAACCGCGGTGAGATCGCCTGCCGCGTGATCCAGACGGCGCGCCGCATGGGCATCGCCACGGTGGCCGTGTATTCGGAGGCGGACAAGGACGCGCGGCACGTGGAGCTGGCCGATGAGGCCGTGCTGCTGGGGCCGGCGCCCTCGCGCGAGTCGTATCTGGTGGCCGACAAGATCCTGGCCGCGGCGCGTCAGACCGGCGCCGAAGCCATTCATCCGGGCTATGGCTTCCTGTCGGAGAACGAGGACTTCGCCCGTCGCGTGGAAGAGGAAGGCCTGGTGTTCATCGGGCCCAAGCACTATTCCATCGCCGCCATGGGCGACAAGATCGCCTCCAAGAAACTGGCCGGCGAAGCCCGCGTCAACACGATTCCCGGCCACAACGAGCCGATCGAGTCGGCGGAAGAAGCCGTGCAGATCGCTCAGCGGGTCGGGTATCCGGTGATGATTAAGGCCAGCGCCGGTGGCGGCGGCAAAGGTCTGCGCGTGGCCTTCAACGACAAGGAATGCTTCGAAGGCTTCACCAGCTGCCGCAATGAAGCCCGCAACAGCTTCGGCGACGACCGGGTCTTCATGGAGAAGTTCGTCGAGGAACCCCGCCATATCGAGATCCAGGTGCTGGGCGACAGCCATGGCGAGGTGGTCTACCTCTGGGAGCGCGAATGCTCCATCCAGCGCCGCCACCAGAAGGTGATCGAGGAGGCACCGTCCCCCTTCATCAGCGAAGCCACCCGCCGCGCCATGGGCGAGCAGGCCGTGGCCCTGGCCAAGGCGGTGAAGTACCAGAGCGCCGGCACCGTGGAATTCGTGGTCGGCAAGGACCAAAGCTTTTACTTCCTGGAGATGAACACCCGGCTGCAGGTGGAGCATCCGGTCACCGAATGCATCACCGGGCTGGACCTGGTGGAGCAGATGATCCGCGTGGCCGCGGGCGAGCCGCTGTCCTTCCGGCAGGAAGACCTCAAGCGTGACGGCTGGGCCATCGAATGCCGCATCAATGCGGAAGACCCGTTCCGCAACTTCCTCCCGTCCACCGGACGCCTGGTCAAATACCAGCCGCCAGACACGACGATGGCGGCGGCCCGGCCAGAGCGTTTCGGCGTGCGGGTGGACACCGGCGTCTACGAAGGCGGCGAAATCCCGATGTTCTATGACTCGATGATCGCCAAGCTCATCGTGCATGGCACCGACCGCGCGGATGCGATTGCCAAGATGCGGGAAGCGCTCAACGGCTTTGTCATTCGCGGCATCTCCAGCAACATCCCGTTCCAGTCCGCACTGCTGGCGCATCCGGATTTCCAGGCTGGCCACTTCAACACCGGCTTCATCGCGCAGCACTACGCCAGCGGCTTCCATGCCGAGGACGTGCCGCATGACGACCCCGACTTCCTCGTTGCGCTGGCCGGCTTCATCCGCCGCAAGGCCCGTGAGCGTGAGGCAGGCATCAGCGGCCAATTGCCCGGCCACGAGGTGAAGGTGGAGACCGACTATGTGGCCGTGGTCCATGAAGGCGGCGGGCGCTTCAGCCGCTTCCCGATGAGCATCACGGAATACGTCGGCAGCCTGGGCGAGGCCCTGGTGAGCGTGGGCGGCGGCCAGTCCTACCGCATCGTCAGCCAGTCGCGCCTCAATGACATCCGCATCAGCGGCACGGTCAACGGCCGCGCCTTCACTGCCCAGGCCGAGCGCGGCACGCCGAAGGCGCCGCTGGCCTACCGCATCCAGCACAACGGGCGGGCCATCGAGGTGACCGTGTTGTCGCCGCGCGCCGCCGAGCTGCATCAGCTCATGCCCTACAAGGCGCCGCCCGACACCAGCAAGCAGCTGCTGTCCCCGATGCCGGGCCTGCTGGTGCACATTGCGGTGCAGCCCGGCCAGGCGGTGCAGGCCGGTGAGCGCCTGGCGGTCATCGAGGCGATGAAGATGGAGAACATCCTGCTTGCCACCCAGGACGTGAAGGTGGCCGAGGTGCTGGCCAAGACCGGCGAAAGCCTGGCGGTGGATCAGCCGATCCTGCGCTTTGAATGAGGGCCGCACCATGAGCGACAAACCGTACCGGATTCTGGGCATCCAGCAGATCGCCATCGGCGGGCCGGACAAGCAGGCGCTGCGGCGCCTGTGGGTGGACGTGCTGGGGCTGAGCGTGACCGGTCAGTTCACTTCCGAGCGCGAGAATGTGGATGAGGACATCTGCACCATCGGCAGCGGCCCGCACCGGGTGGAGGTCGACCTGATGCAGCCGCTGGACCCGGACAAGAAACCGGCCGTGCATGCCACGCCGCTGAACCACGTCGGCCTGTGGGTGGACGATCTGCCCAAGGCGGTGGAATGGATGACGGCCCACGGCGTGCGCTTCGCTCCCGGCGGCATTCGCAAAGGCGCTGCGGGTTTCGACATCTGCTTCATCCATCCCAAGAGCAATGACGAGTTCCCGATCGGCGGGGAAGGGGTGCTGATCGAGCTGGTGCAGGCGCCGCCGGACGTGATTGCTGCACTGGGCTGAGCGAAACAGCCCTGTCCTGAGGCGATGGGTCCTTGTCATCCCCCATCCGGGAGAGTGAACCAGCGCCAGTCAGGGAGAGGGGGGCGCTTGGCGTAGCGGTCCCCGCTGACAGAATCAGGACCTCGATCTTCGAGGGTCCGCATGAGGCGACGCCGTATCTTTTTCGCATGGGTCGCAGCGCTCATCTTCGCCCTTGTTTCCCCGGCCACGTGGGCGCAGGGCCAACGCCACCTGGAACACTTTGCCTGGACCGATGTGCGCGGCGCACCCGGCGACGTGGCGGGCATTGCCCAAACCGCCGACGGCCTGCTGTGGCTGGCCACCGACCGCGGGCTGGTGCGTTTTGACGGCGAGCATTTCCAGCTGGTGAACCTGGCGCCACCAGACGCCACCGAGCCGCAGAATCTGGCGGATGTGTTTGTCATGCCGGACCAGTCGCTGATGGTGAGCTACCGTTCGTATGGCGTCGTACGGTATTGGCCCTCCACCCATCGAGTGGTCCGTCAGGGGCCGGCCTCCGGCCTGCCGGTGGCCCGGGCGGCTGGATTTGCAGTGGTCCAGGGGACGCTGGTGGTCGTCACCACCGCAGGGGTCTATTGGCAGGACGGTGAGCAGTGGCGCAAGTGGGCGCTGGGTCCTGCCCTGGGCGACGGTTATGTGGACATGATCTTCCCGGACGTCGATGGCACCTTGCTGCTGCGGACCGAACACCTTCAATGGTTGCGGGCGCCCAGGCCGGGTGCGCCCGCGGTGCCGGCGGCCGAGCTGGCCGAAGTCGCCAATCTGTACCAGCTGCCGGATGGTCGATGGGTGCGCTGGATGAAGAACGGGGATCTCGTCCAGCCCGGGCTGCCCGCAGCGCCGGGGACGTCCGGAAAGCCTGGGACCCCCGGGCCTCCCCAGGTGCGGCACCTCGGACTGGAAGCACCCTACGGATTCATGCTCGATGCGCACGGCGACCTTTGGGTCTTCTTCACCGAGCACGGAAGCCTGCTCGTTCCGCAGGTGTTCGACGCGCGCCGCCCTTTGCAGCGCATTCGTCCGGCCGACATCACCGGGGTGAGCGGACCGGTGATGCTGTCGTATTTCCTGGATCGACAGGGCACCGTGTGGATGGGCACGTCCACCGGTCTGGACCGGTTTGGCATGGCGCCGGTCAATCCGGTGAAGCTGCCCGGCCGCGTGGGCGGGACGATCGGGCCGGACGCCAGGGGCGGCGTCTGGGTGACGCGCCAGGGCATTGCGCCGCTGTACATCCGCCCCGACCTGACCCAGCATCAGACCCTCGGCGATGACGAGGTCAAGAGCCATGGAGGCACCGCGGTCTACACCGCGCGGTCCGGTTCCGTGTTCATCGGGGGCTACGAACGGGTGTGGCAACTGGTGGGGGAGCACAGTGTCCCGCTGCAGCCGATGCCTGAGGCTGCGCAGGGTCGGTTGGTGCAGTCCCTGGCCGATGATCCAGACGGGCGCCTGTGGATGAGCCTGATGGACGGCGGCCTGTGGACGTGGAGGCAAGGTCGCTGGCAGTCGGTGACCGACGGCACCCTGGCGGGCCGGTGCACCATCCTCGCGGCGACGCCTCAAGGCATCGCCGCCGGGTTCGAGGATGGACGGCTGGTGCTGATCGACCACGGCCACTCCCGTCGCGTGCCCTTGCCGTCTGGCCTGGGTCGGATCCTGGCCCTGCATGCGAAGGGCGACCAGCTCTGGGTCGGCGGCGATCAAGGGGTGCTGCTTGTGCGTCCGGGCAGCGTGGTCCCGCTGGTGCTGCAAGGCGCATCGCCGGGACGGGTCACCGGCATTGTGGAATCGACCTCGGGGGATCTGTGGATCAACGAGGCCAATGGGCTGATCCGCATTGCCGCATCGGTGTTGGCCACCTGGCGCGCATCACCGCAAACGCCCGTTCCCGCCGAGCGATATGGACCCACCGATGGCGTGCATGGGGCCTTGCATCCCAACCGGACGTTTCCGTCGCTGGTCGAGGAGCCTTCGGGCCGCCTGTGGATCAATCGTGGAGGCATCATCGCCTGGTTCGATCCGCAGGCCTTGCCGACCACTCGGACGGCCCTGCGGCCCTTGATCCTTGAAGCGGCGGTGGACGACACGCCGGTCTTCCCGCCGAACCGCATCGTGGCGAGCACGCCGGAGCAGCAGATCCGTCTGGTGTTTGCGGCGACCGATCTCCGGGATGCCGTCACCACGCAGTTCCGCGTCATGCTCGAAGGCCTGGACAGCGATTGGACCTTGCTCGGCAACAACCGACGTTTTGCTTTCGGAGGGCTTGCGCCGGGCCACTATCGTTTGAAGGTGCAGGCCGCAACGCCGCGCCAGCCGTGGGACGACGCGCAGATGGCGGTGGTGGAGGTGCAGGTGCTGCCGGCCCTCTACCAGACGTGGTGGTTCCGGGCCACGGTGATCCTGTTGGTGATGGTGACCGTCACGTTGATGATCCGGATCCGGATCCGATGGTTGCTGCGGCGGTCCGAGCAGTTGCTGGAGCTCAAGCTCCGGGAGCGCGAGCGGATCGCGCGGGACCTGCATGACAGCCTGCTACAGAGCATCGTCGGGCTCGTGCTCCAGATCCAGAGACACCTCCGGGGATTGGACGCCACGCATCCGGTGCGCCAGAAAGTGGAAGCGGCGCTGGAGCAGGCGGAAGGGGTCGTGGAGGAAACGCGGGAGCAACTGGTCAACGTTCGAGGGGAAGGCGTCGCGAGGGATCTGGCGATCAGTCTACAAAAGTCGCTGGCGGGTCTGCTGGCGGCAGAAGGGTGGGTGCTCAGGCTGTCCGAGCAAGGCCGGCAACGGTCGGTCCACCCGATCGTGGTGGAGGAGCTGATGGCGATCGTGCTGGAAGCGGCCCGGAATGCGATCTCGCATTCCGGCGGCCAGGCACTGGTGCTGGAGGTGAGCTATGGACGGCGAGACCTGCAGGTGCGTGTGGAGGACAACGGTCGCGGCATGGCGAAGTCCCTGGCCACCGGTGCGCAGGCGCCGCCGCTGCATTTTGGGCTGCGCGGCATGAAGGAGCGCGCCGAGGTGATCGGCGCCAGGATCGATTGGCTCCAGGGCTCGGCCGGCGGCACCTGCGTCCGGGTGACCGTGCCTGCCGGACTGGCCTATGTCTCCCGGTGAGGCGCTCCGGCCTACCTTTGACCTTGGCACCTAGGGGAGCAGAGAGCCGGACGAGTAGAGGCAATGAAGAGCTGCGCGCAAGCCACTGGCCAGTTCAAGTCATGCCGCCCGTTTTATCCAGTCAAGCGGGACTGTTGAGCCCACTGATTTGCAATTTTCTAGCAGCGCCCGCTGCGAGAGACTGCCGTTATCTCTCCATCGGTTCTATCCAGGAGTAGTCAACGTGGCAGCATTCCCGCTCGAGTGATCTCACATCGAGTTGCCGAACAGCTGCGCAACTCGGTGGTGGGCACCATGGACGAAACGACGAAAGCATGGTTTGTCACTTCAACGGTGACGGTGAAGAGGCATCGCGATCTTGAAGGCTGGCTTAGCGATGAGGAATTGATCCGCCTGTCAGGCGCGCCTAAGAACAGCATCTTGAACGTCAGTGTTCTGGATGGGCGTGCCATCGAGCTTCGCGTCACCAATTCCGACATTCTCCGGGAGGACATGGTCCGATTGCTGATCCAGGAATCGGACGGTTATTCGTTTCACGTCTTGAATGCCGCATTCGTCATCAACGATTGGTTGCTGTCCCGGGGCATCGGCCCCAGAGGCGTGGTGATCCAGCTTCATCAGGCGCGAGAGCTCGGCTTCATTCGTTGTGTACGAACCTGGGCCCTCGGCAACCGAGCGTCGTTCGAGGCTGAAGTGCCGCTACGAGGCTATTACGTCTGGCCTCTCATGGGTTTCGATGCGCCGATTCCGAAACATTTGATAGACCACCCAGAGCTCCCCACTCAGATCGACCGTCACTCTTCGCTGCTGGATTTGATGAGCACGCCGGAAGGGGGGGCGTTCTGGTTCGAGCATGGGGAGACGCTTTGGACTGAATTCGACCTGCGTCCCAGCTCGAGGAGTTGGAGGCGTCTAGCCCAATATACTGAAGACCGCCACATTGAGGTGCTGCCATGAATGCCCTTGAATTCCTGCGTCGTGTGACCCGCCCCATGTCCATGGCTGAGGCCAACCAGCTGGGTGCTTCGCGGGGGGCTGGGCGGGAAAATGCCACTTGCGATGACACGCTCAGTGTCCAGCGCGCGGCTGCTGGACCTCGCCTGTGCACGACCCCGATGGGTGAGTCCACGACCCAACCAGTGACCTAGCGCCAGCGGCGGCGGGGGGAGGTCGGTAAAGACCCGGCCCCCGAACTGCTGCTCATCACTGCTTCAACGTCGCCGACAGCTCTGCCAGTCGCGCAAACTCGGCGCGGTTTCCGTAGCGGTCTTCGCCGCGCGACTCACGCGCCAGCTTCACGAATTGGGTGGGGCCGTAGTCGCCGATCAGGCTGCTGCCGCGCAACCACTGGCCCCAGGCGGCCACCGCCACCGCGAAGCGGGCATCGGCATCGAGCGAGTCCACCGTCGGCAGCGAGGCAGGGCGGTTCACCGGCAGTTCCGTCAGTAGGCTGCGTTCCTCGCCGGGTTGCTTGTAGCGCAGCTTCACCCAGGCCAGTTCGTTCATCCGGGCGTTGGTGCCGGCATCGCGGGTGCCGCGCGCATCGCTGGCGGGCTGTTGACCCTGCTTGCGGTCCTTGCTGTCTTCACTGCCATACCTCAGCGGGTCCACCGTCCCCTTGGCGCCCTTCGGAATGAACTCATACAGGGCCGTGACCTGATGGCCGGCGCCGATGTCGCCTGCGTCCACCTTGTCGTTGTTGAAATCTTCCCGCTTCAGGGCATGCAGCTCATAGCCGATCAGGCGATATTCCTGCACTGTCGCCGGATTGAACTCCACCTGCAGCTTCAGGTCTTGTGCAATGACGGCCAATGTCGAGGTCATTTCATTGACCAGCACCTTGTGCGCTTCCTGCAGCGAATCCAGGTAGTGATAGCTGCCATTGCCCACATCCGCCAGACGCTTCATCAGCGCCTCGTTGTAGTTGCTGTCTCCAACGCCCAGCGTCGTCAGGCTGATGCCCTTCTTGCGCTGCTCTTCCACCAAGGTCTTCAGGATCAGCGGGTCGGTGACGCCAATGTTCAGGTCGCCGTCGGTGGCCAGCAGCACGCGGTTGATGCCGTCCTTGATCAGGCCTTCACGGGCCTGCGCATACGCAAGGCGGACGCCGCCTTCCCCGTAAGTGCCGCCGCTGGCGCGCAACTGGTCGATGGCCTGGTTGATGCGGTCCTTCTGATCCCCCGGCGTCGGTGGTAGAACCACCTGCGAGCCGCTGGCATAGGTCACCAGGCTGACCCGGTCCTGCGGGCGCAACTGCGCGGTCAACAGCTTCAGGCCGGATTGCACCAGCGGCAGCCGGTCCTGCGGCGACATGGAACCCGACACATCCACCAGGAACACCAGGTTCGCGGGGGGCAGGGTGGCCTTGGCCACGTCCTTGCCCTTGATGGTGATGCGGATCAGGCCGCGCTCCGGCATCCACGGGGAGGCGATGACCTGCGCCCGCACCTTGAAAGGATCGCGTGCGTCCGGCGCCGGGCCGGTGTCGTCAAAGCCGAAATAGTTGACCAGCTCTTCCACCCGCACGGCATCCTTGGGCGGCAACTGGCCCCGGTTGATGAAGCGGCGGATGTTGGCGTAGCTGCCGGTGTCCACGCTGGCGCTGAAGGTGGAGACTGGCTGCTCCGCCACCTGCTGCCAGGGGTTGTCGGTGTAGGTTTCGTATTTCGCGGTGTCGGGCGCCTGCATCGGCGGCACGAAGGACGGCGCCGTCATGATCCGGCTGCGCGACAGCGCAGGCGCCATGGCGGGCGGCGCGTAGCCGGTCACGTTCGCGGCGACGGGAGCCGGCGCGTGTTGGGCGGCTGGAGCGACCGCAGGAGCCGGCTGGACATCAGCCATCGAAGGGGTGCCAGGCGTTTTGGCAGCCTCGGTGTTCTGAGGGTGCGGGGGGCCGATGGTGCACGCGTTGAGCAGCACCGCTGCCATTGCCAGCGCGGCGAGCGCCAGCGGTCCTGACGGCTGCGGTCGTGTCAGCCGCGGTCGTGTGAGCCGGAGTTGCGGGTGGGGCCGCTGGGACCACTGACCTTGAAGCCCGAAGAAGGTGCGCATGCTGAGTCTCTCCCTGGTCCGGCCTGCAGGCCGGCTGTGCTGACATGAATCACCTCGCCGCTGCGGCGTGCTGTCGCCTTGCGTCGTGGGGTCGTACCGCGGAGCCCTGCTGCGGGATGTCGCCGGCCGATGCCCAAAAGGCTCGGCGAGTCGACGTGCGTGAGGCCCTGTCGGTGCGCATGTTGCACAACGCATCACGCACGGGGCGGTTGACCGGGTCCCTGATGTCCATGGCCTGCCTCAAAGTCGCCGCTGAGCTGAGGTAAACTCCCCGGCTTCACCGAATTTCCGACGCTGCTCGAAGCACGTTTTGACCGGCGGGGTCCTCCCGCCAGCGTCACGGCTGGCGAGTTGTGACTTCGGTTGGGTGTCGTTCAATTCATTACCGGAGCCAACATGGGCAACAAGATCATCACCGAAGCCGATCGCCGCGCTACCCCCCGTCCCGTTCCTCCCAAGGGCGTGACCGTGACCACCGTGCGTGGCCAGAAGAGCAGCCTGGAGCGTGGTTCGCACACCCGCAGCAAGAAGAACCCGGGCAAGCGTCCTCATTCGGGTTGAGGGGTTCGGTCCTCACGGACCGTGTCTCTCCCAAGCAGGCCCACGCCCTCCGGCGGGGCCTGTTTTCATTTCAGGCTTGATCAATCACCATGATCCGCATCAACGAACTCCGTCTGCCGCTCAACCATCCGGAAGAGGCCCTGCGCCCGGCCATCGTGGCCCGCCTGGGCATCCCGGACACGCAGCTCCAATCCTTCACCGTCTTCAAGCGCAGCTACGACGCGCGCAAGAAGACCGCCATGGTGCTGATCTACAGCATCGACTGCGAGGTGGAGAACGAAGCCGCCGTGCTGCATCGCCTGCAGGGCGACGCGCACGTGAAGCCGTCTCCCGACACGTCCTACAAGTTCGTCGGCCATGCGCCGGCCGACTTCTATGCCGGCGAGCGCCCTCGGCCCGTGGTCATCGGGTTCGGGCCGTGCGGCATCTTTGCCGCGCTGATCCTGGCGCAGATGGGGCTGCGGCCCATCGTGCTGGAGCGCGGCAAGCAGGTGCGCGAGCGGACCAAGGACACCTGGGGCCTGTGGCGTCAGAGCGAGCTCAACCCCGAGTCGAACGTTCAGTTCGGTGAGGGCGGCGCCGGCACCTTCTCCGACGGCAAGCTCTACAGCCAGATCTCCGACCCCCGCTTCCTCACCCGGAAGGTGCTGACCGAGTTCGTCAAGGCTGGCGCGCCGGAGGAAATCCTCTACGTCAGCAAGCCGCACATCGGCACCTTCCGCCTGGTGAGCATGGTCATCAAGATCCGCGCGGAGATCGAGCGGCTGGGTGGCGAAATCCGCTTCCAGCAGAAGGTGACGGACCTGCTGATCGAGCCCGATGCCCAGGGCGTCCAGCACGTGCGCGGCGTCACGCTGGAATCCGGCGAGCAATTGCGCGCGGACCATGTGGTCGTGGCCCTGGGCCACAGCGCGCGGGACACCTTCACGATGCTGCACGAGCGCGGCGTCTACATGGAAGCCAAGCCGTTTTCCATCGGCTACCGGATCGAGCATCCGCAGTCGATCATCGACAAGGCCCGCTTCGGCCCCAATGCCGGCCATCCCATCCTGGGCGCGGCGGATTACAAGCTGGTCCATCATGCGTCCAACGGCCGCTCGGTCTACAGCTTCTGCATGTGCCCCGGCGGCACGGTGGTGGCCGCGACGTCCGAGCCCAACCGCGTGGTCACCAACGGCATGAGCCAATACTCCCGCGCCGAGCGCAATGCCAATGCCGGCATCGTGGTGGGCATCTCGCCGGAAGACTATCGGCAAGACGGCAAGAAGGACGGCAGCCTGGTGAATCCGCTGGACGGCCTGGCCTTCCAGCGCTTCTGGGAGTCGCGCGCGTTTGAGCTGGGGGAGGGCGACTACCGTGCCCCCGCCGCCCTGGTGGGTGACTTCATCAAGCGCCAGCGCAGCACCATGCTGGGCGCGGTCGAGCCGAGCTACAAGCCCGGCGTGACCATGACCGATCTGCAGCAAAAGGGCCGTGGCAGCCTGCCGGAGTACGCGCTGGACGCCATCCGCGAAGCGCTGCCGGCCTTCGAGCGGCAGATCCGCGGCTTCTCGATGAACGACGCGGTGCTGACCGGCGTTGAAACCCGCACCTCCTCGCCGCTGCGCATCACCCGGGGCAAGGACTACCAGAGCCTGAACGTGCGCGGCCTGTACCCCGCTGGCGAAGGCGCGGGTTATGCCGGCGGCATCATGTCCGCCGGGGTGGACGGCATCGAGGTGGCGGAAGCGCTCGGGCAAGCGCTGCTGGCCGAGCAATGAAGGCGGTGCGCTGAGGGCGGAACGTAGAAACCCCAGGCTTCGCTGGGGACGAAGGGACTATCATGGAGGTCGGTAGTCCACGCCATGATGGCGAAGGCTACAGTTCAACCTAGCCAGAAGCCCACCATGCGCCTCGATCTCACCACCCTCAACCTCGTCTTGGCCATCGAACAGACCCGGTCGATCACCCGGGGAGCCGAGCGCGAGCATCTGGCGCTGGCCGCCGCCAGCAAGCGGATCTCCGATCTCGAGACCCGTCTGGGCGTGCAGCTCTTCGAGCGCCGCGCCCGTGGGGTCGAGCCGACCGAAGCCTGCCGGGCCCTGGTCCGCCACATCCGTTCGCTGCATGCCTCGCTGCATGCGCTGGAGAGCGAAGTGGTGGAATTCGCGCGCGGCATCAAGGGCCACCTGCGCATTGCCGCCAATGCCGGCGCCATCGCCGAGGCGCTGCCGCCCGATCTGGCCGCCTTCTCCCAAGCCCATCCCCAGATCCGCATCAGCCTGGAAGACCAGACCAGTGCGGAAGTGCAGGCGGCGGTGGCGGAAGGCCGTGCCGATGTGGGTGTGTTCACCACGCCGCTGCTGGACAACCGGCTGCAGACCTGGAATTACCGCCACGGGCGCCTGTCGGTGCTGGTGCCCAACCGGCATGCCTTGTCGGACCGCAGCTCGGTCACCTTCGATGACCTGCTGGACCATGACCTCGTCGGCCTGCACAGCGGCGCTGCTGCGCAGGAGCTGATGCTGCAGGAAGCCATGGCCCGCGGCCGCACGCTCAAGGCCCGGCTGCAGGTGCGCGGCTTCGACGCGATTGCCCAACTGGTGGAAGCCGGCATGGGCGTGGCCGTGTTGCCGGACGCCCCCGCCCGCCGATTCGCCCAGGTTTTCGACGTCCAGCGGCTGGATCTGGATGAAGCCTGGGCCCGTCGCGACTATGTTCTGGGGGTGGCGCGCCAGGAGCGTCTGCCCACCGTGGTGCAGCGCTTCGTGGATGCGCTATGCCCGCCGCCCGCCAAGTGATTCGACCGGCCAGACCCCCTCAAGCGCCCCAGACTCGCTGAAACGCAGCCCCGACACCCCCAAAAACGCCCCGTGACCTTGCAGTGATGGAGAGTCCCATGACCAACCCCCACGCCACCCCGCGCACCCTCTACGACAAGCTCTGGGACGAGCATGTGGTGCACACCGAGGAAGACGGCACCGCGGTGCTGTACATCGACCGTCATCTGGTCCATGAAGTGACCAGCCCGCAGGCCTTCGAAGGGCTGGACATCGCCGGCCGCAAGGTCTGGCGCCTGTCGGCCAACCTGGCGGTCAGCGACCACAACGTGCCCACCACCGACCGCAGCCAGGGCATCGCCGACCCGGTCTCGCGGCTGCAGGTCGACACGCTGGACGCCAACTGCGACCGCTTCGGCATCACCCAGTTCAAGATGAGCGACCGCCGCCAGGGCATCGTGCATGTGATCGGCCCGGAGCAGGGCGCCACGCTGCCCGGCATGACGGTGGTCTGCGGCGACAGCCACACCTCCACCCACGGCGCCTTTGGTGCGCTGGCGCATGGCATCGGCACCTCCGAGGTGGAGCATGTGCTGGCCACGCAGACGCTGCTGGCCAAGAAGGCCAGGAACATGCTCATCAAGGTCGACGGCCGCGTCGCGCCGGGCGTGGGCGCCAAGGACATCGTGCTGGCCATCATCGGCCGCATCGGCACGGCGGGTGGCACCGGCTACACCATCGAGTTCGCCGGCTCGGCCATCCGCGCCCTGAGCATGGAGGGCCGCATGACCGTCTGCAACATGGCCATCGAGGCCGGTGCGCGGGCAGGCCTGATTGCGGTGGACGACACCACGATCCAGTATGTGAAGGGCCGTCCCTTCTCGCCGACCGGCGTCGAATGGGACCAGGCCGTGCAGTACTGGCGCACCCTGCATTCGGACGAAGGCGCGCATTTCGACAAGGTGGTGGAACTCGACGCCGCGCAGATCCGTCCGCAGGTGACCTGGGGCACCTCGCCCGAGATGGTGCTGTCCATCGAGGACCGCGTGCCGGACCCGGACAAGGAGAAGGACGCCGTCAAGCGCGGCGCCATGGAGCGGGCGCTGCAATACATGTCGCTGGAGCCGAACAAGGCGATCAACGACATCCGCATCGACAAGGTCTTCATCGGCTCCTGCACCAACAGCCGCATCGAGGACATGCGCGAGGCCGCCGCCGTGGTGCGCCGTCTGGGCGGTCGCATTGCCAGCAATGTGAAGCTGGCCCTGGTGGTGCCGGGGTCCGGCCTGGTCAAGGCGCAGGCCGAAGCCGAAGGGCTGGACCAGGTCTTCAAGGCCGCCGGCTTCGAATGGCGCGAGCCCGGCTGCTCGATGTGCCTGGCCATGAATGCGGACCGGCTGGAGCCGGGCGAGCGCTGCGCGTCCACCAGCAACCGGAATTTCGAAGGACGGCAAGGGGCCGGGGGGCGTACCCACCTGGTGAGCCCCGCCATGGCAGCGGCAGCGGCCATGCAGGGCCATTTCGTTGACGTCCGCAAGCTGGGAGCCTGACATGGAAGCGTTCACCCTTCACAAGGGCCTGGTGGCCCCGATGGACCGTGAGAACGTCGATACCGACGCGATCATTCCGAAGCAATTCCTTAAGTCGATCAAGCGGACCGGCTTCGGTCCCAACCTGTTTGACGAGTGGCGCTACCTGGACCACGGCGAACCTGGCCAGGACCCCGCCACCCGCAAGCCCAACCCGGACTTCGTGCTGAACCAGCCGCGCTACCAGGGCGCGTCCATCCTCATCGCGCGGGCCAACTTCGGCTGCGGCTCCAGCCGTGAGCATGCCCCCTGGGCGCTTCAGCAATACGGTTTCCGCGCCCTGATCGCGCCCAGCTTCGCCGACATCTTCTTCAACAACACCTTCAAGAACGGTGTGCTGCCGATCGTGCTGCCTGAAAGCCAGGTGGCCCGTCTGTTCGACGAGGTGGCCGCTTTCCCGGGCTACCAACTGACGGTGGACCTGCAGCGCCAGGTGGTGATCAAGCCCGATGGGCAAGAACTGCCCTTTGACGTGCAGCCCTTCCGCAAGTACTGCCTGCTCAACGGCTTCGACGACATCGGCCTGACGCTTCGCCATGCCGACAAGATCAAGGCCTTCGAGGCCGAGCGCATCGCCACCAAGCCGTGGCTGAACCACCAGCTTCCCCGTTAAACCAGTCCAGCGCGGCTGTCGCGCGCCCGTTGCGGGCGCCACGCCGCGCCCCAGGGAGATCCCATGAAGATTGCAGTTCTGCCGGGTGACGGCATTGGCACGGAAATCATTGCCGAGGCCGTCAAGGTCCTGAAGGTGCTGGACCTGCCGCTGGAGATGGAGACCGCGCCGGTCGGCGGCGCCGCTTATGAAGCGGCCGGCCATCCGTTGCCGGAGGCCACGCTCAAGCTGGCCCAGCAGGCCGATGCGGTGTTGTTCGGCGCCGTGGGCGACTGGAAGTACGACAAGCTCGAGCGGGCGCTGCGCCCGGAGCAGGCCATCCTGGGTCTGCGCAAGGCCCTGGGCCTGTTTGCCAATTTCCGCCCGGCCATCTGCTATGAGCAGCTCACGCACGCGTCCAGCCTCAAGCCCGAGCTGGTGGCGGGTCTGGACATCCTGATCATCCGCGAGCTGACCGGCGACATCTATTTCGGCCAGCCGCGGGGCCGCCGCACGGCGGTGGACGGACATTTCCCCGGCAGCGAAGAAGCCTTCGACACCATGCGCTACTCGCGCCCGGAGATCGAGCGCATCGCCCACGTCGCCTTCCAGGCCGCGCGCCTGCGCAACCGCAAGGTCACCAGCGTGGACAAGGCCAACGTGCTGGAGACCTTCCAGTTCTGGAAGGACGTGGTCACCGAGGTGCATGCCCAGTATCCGGACGTGGAGCTGGAGCACATGTACGTGGACAACGCCGCCATGCAGCTGGTGAAGGCGCCCAAGAAGTTTGACGTGGTGGTCACCGGCAACATGTTCGGCGACATCCTGTCGGACGAGGCGGCCATGCTCACCGGCTCCATTGGCATGCTGCCTTCGGCCTCGTTGGACAAGAACAACAAGGGCCTGTATGAGCCCAGCCATGGCAGCGCCCCCGACATCGCGGGGAAGGGAATTGCCAATCCGCTGGCTACAATCCTTTCCGCTGCCATGATGCTCAAGTTCTCCCTCCACCAGCCCGAAGCCGCTGCTCGTATCGAGCAGGCGGTTCAAGCCGTGCTGGCCCAGGGTCTGCGCACCGCAGACATCTGGAGCGAGGGCACCCAGAAGGTGAGCACCCGCGAGATGGGCGATGCGGTCGTTGCGGCTGTCAAAGCTGGCACGTCTGCCACCGCCACCACCAAAACCATCAAGAGCTGACTGCTCCGGTTCGTCTCGCCCCTGCACAAACCCGGCGAAGCGAGCCGGGCAGGGGCTCCAGGGTTTGTGATGAGACGAACGCAAGCAACGTAAGCAACGCAAGGAACGCAAGATGACGACATTGGTTGGACTGGTGGGATGGCGCGGCATGGTGGGCTCGGTGCTCATGGACCGCATGGCCCAGGAGCGGGACTTCGACCTGATCGAGCCGCTGTTCTTCAGCACCTCGAACGCCGGCGGCGCTGCCCCGTCGTTCGCGAAGAACGAAACCCAACTGCAAAACGCCTTTGATCTGGAGCAGCTCAAGCGCTGCGAGATCATCATCACCTGCCAGGGCGGCGACTACACCAGCGAGGTCTATCCCAAGCTGCGTGCGGCCGGCTGGGCCGGTCACTGGATCGACGCCGCCTCCACGCTGCGCATGGCCAGCGACGCCGTCATCGTGCTGGACCCGGTGAACCTGCCGGTCATTCAGCAGTCGCTGGCCAAGGGCGGCCGGGACTGGATCGGCGGCAACTGCACCGTCAGCTGCATGCTGATGGGTGTGGGCGCGCTGTACAAGGCGGGCCTGGTGGAATGGATGTCCACCCAGACCTACCAGGCCGCTTCCGGCGGTGGCGCGCAGCACATGCGTGAGCTGCTGACCCAGTACGGGACGCTCAATGCCGAGGTCCGCGCCCTGCTGGACGACCCCAAGAGCGCCATCCTGGAAATCGACCGCAAGATCGTCGAGAAGCAGCGCAGCCTGTCCGCCGACGAGACCGCCAACTTTGGCGTGCCGCTGGGTGGCTCCCTCATCCCCTGGATCGACAAGGACCTCGGTAACGGCCAGTCCAAGGAAGAGTGGAAGGGCATGGCGGAGACCAACAAGATCCTGGGGCAGGGCGAGGGCTTCGGCACCGCCGCCGTGCCGGTGGACGGCTTCTGTGTGCGCATCGGCGCCATGCGCTGCCACAGCCAGGCGCTGACCTTCAAGCTCAAGAAGGACGTGCCGCTGGCCGACATCGAAGCCATGATCGCCGCGGACAACGAATGGGTGAAGGTGGTGCCCAACACCCGCGAAGCCACCATCCGCGACCTGACGCCGGTGGCCGTCACCGGCACGATGACCATTCCGGTCGGCCGTTTGCGCAAGCTGGCCATGGGGCCGGAGTACCTGGGCGCCTTCACCGTGGGCGACCAACTGCTGTGGGGTGCCGCCGAGCCGCTGCGCCGCATGCTGCGCATCCTGCTGGAGCGCTGAAGCGCCCACGGCCATCAGCCTCACCGCGGGCCGGTAACACCGGTCGCCGCCTGTGACCAACGCCGCCCCGGATGTGCCCTCTTCAAGGGGCGCCGCCGGGGCGGCGGCACGTCCGGACCTGGGCTTTCCCTGCTTCGTGATGCATTTCGCGTTGCCCGTACGCGACAAGCTGGTAACCGCCTGTGAACCGAGGCTAGTTCATCCATGCTATTCAGGAGCTTTCTCAGCAACGGAGCGTATATGCTTGCCACCGTTGTGATTTTCTACCGCGGGAACGGAGCGGGCACTGCCAAACGCTCGCGTCGCACAACAACAATACGTCATGACAGGCGGTCCAAGTTTGAGGGGCCGCTTTGTTGCTTTGGGGGACGCCTTGAAAAAACATGCAAGCGCTTATGCGCGATTTGCCCTGAGCCAAGTGGCTGCGGTGACTGCTCTCGGTCTCGCAGCGGGTTCGGCCTGGGGGTTGGGACTGGGCAAGCTGACGGTGCAATCGGCGCTGGGGGAGACTCTGCGCGCTGAAATCGACGTCACCAGTCTGACGCCCGAGGAAGCAGCTTCCTTGAAGCTGAAGGTGGCGCCCCCCGATACGTATCGGGCCAGCGGTCTGGATTACAACGCGGTGCTGACCAGCGCCCAGGTGCAACTGGCGCGTCGGGCCGACGGTCGTCCTTACCTGCGGGTCACCAGTGACCGCGCAGTGCAGGAACCGTTCGTGGACGTGATCCTGGAGCTGAACTGGTCCAACGGCCGGCTGACCCGCGAATTCACGCTGCTGTTCGATCCGCCGTCCAACAACGTGGCACGCAGCCCCGACACCGGCACCTCGCCCGTGATCTCGGCACCGGCCAGCACGGCCCAGGGCTCCGGTGCGCCCGCCGTGGCCAGTGGCAATGGCCGTGCGGCCTCGGCCGCACCGATGCCGCCGGCTCCGGCCGTGACGGCTCGCCCCAAGACGGCTGCACCGGCCCCGACGGCCCAGGCTCCCGCGCCGGCCACCGGCGCCAGCGAATACACGGTCAAGCAGGGCGACACGCTCTCGCGCATCGCCGCCAAGACGCAGCCCTCCGGCGTGTCGCTGGACCAGATGCTGGTGGGCCTGTATCGCAACAACCCCGATGCCTTCATCAACAACAACATGAACCGGCTGAAGTCCGGTGCCGTGTTGCAGGTGCCGGGCAGTGACGCGCTCAGCGGCATTACGCCGCAGGAAGCCCGTCAGGTCATCCAGGCGCAGAGCAGCGACTTCGGTAGTTACCGGTCGCGTCTGGCCGAAGCCGCCCCGACGCTGAAGCAGACTGACAGCGAGCGCCAGGCCAAGGGCCAGGTGCAGGCCGCCGTGGAAGAGCGCAAGAACGCTGCCGCGCCGACACCGGACAAGCTGACCCTGAGCAAGGGCGCTGCCGCCGAGAAGGCCGACAACAAGCTCTCCAAGGCCTCCAAGGACACCGAGAAGAAAGACTCCGCCGCCCGCGTGGCCGAGCTGACCCGCAACGTGGAAGAGCTCAAGAAGCTCAGCGCAGCGGCCAAGCCGGCCTCGGCGACCGCTCCGGCGGCCTCGCCCGCACCGGCGCCTGCTCCCGCGCCGGCCCCGGCACCGGTGGCCGCTCCCGCCGTGCCGGCCGTCACCGTCGCTGGCACCACGCCGGCTGCGGCGTCGGTCCCCGCGTCGGACGTGGCTTCGTCGCCGGTCCTGGCCGATGCCGCTTCTGCACCGGTGGCTGCGTCCGCCCCGGTCGTGGCCCGTCCGATGCCGCAGCCGCAACCCGAGCCGGAAGAGCCGGGCCTGCTGGACTCGCTCAAGGACTACCTGCCGGCCATTGGCGCTGCGCTGCTGGTCATCGTCGGGGGCATCGGCTATCGCACCTGGAAGGCCAAGAAGGACGCTGCCAACCGCGGTGAGACGGCCTTCGCCGAAAGCCGTCTGGCGCCGGACTTGTTCTTCGGCCACAGCGGTGGCCAGCGCGTGGACACCCGCGACGGCGCCGCCAGCGGCCAGTCGTCGATGAGCTATTCGCTGAGCCAGCTCGATGCCATCGGCGACGTGGATCCGGTCGCCGAAGCCGACGTCTACCTGGCCTATGGCCGTGACCTGCAGGCCGAAGAAATCCTGAAGGAAGCGCTGCGCGCCAATCCGGAGCGCTTGGCCATCCGCCTGAAGCTGCTGGAGGTCTACGGCAAGCGTCGCGACATCAAGGGCTTTGAGCAACTGGCTGTCCAGCTGTATGCCGAGACCCGCGGTCAAGGCGAAGACTGGGCCAAGGTGCAGGAACTGGGCCGTCAGGTGGATCCGGAAAATCCGCTGTACCAGCCGGGCGGCGCGCCTGTCCTGCTGGGGGATGACGAAGACCGTCCCGAGCCGATGAACGCCAGCACGCTGCCGGCTGCCGGCCTCGTGCCGCCGCCCGCCAGCCGTGCGGCGCCGGCTGCTGCGGCCGCCGCTGCTGCTGCCGCCGTGGCTGCCGCTCCTCGCGACGCCGGTCCGTCCAGCTTGATGGACCTGGACCTGGATCTGGACCTGGGCTCGACCCCCGCACCGGCGCCTGCCATGGCATCGACGCAGGCCCTGCCCAGCGCCGTGAACCAGCCCGACCTGGGCATGGATCTGGACCTGAGCACCCCGCCGTCCGCCGCGACCTCCGCTCGCGACGACCTGCAGTTCGATCTGGGTGATCTGGACGAGACGCCGCGTGCGGCGCCGAAGTCGGCCCCGGCCCAGGCCCCCGAGTCCCTGGACTTCGACCTGGGTGGCATCGACCTGGACCTGCCGGCTTCGCCGAGCCCGGCTCCGGGCCAGACGCTGGACATGGGGTCGCTGGACCTGCCCGATCTGGACGTTCCCGCTCCGGCCCCGGCGCCCGCCGCCGACACGCTGAGCCTGGACGACCTGGGCGTGGACCTGGACAGCATCGACCCGAACGACGATGACGCCCTGCAGCGTCAGCTGGAACTGGCAGAAGAGTTCCGTCAGATCGGCGACACCGAAGGCGCCCGCGACGTGCTGCAGGAACTGGTGGCCAAGGCCTCCGGCCCGCTGCGCGACCGTGCACAGGCGATGCTGAACCAGCTGCGCTGAACCCGCTGCGTCCCCACTGACGCTGCGCCCGAACGGCAGCGGCTACACTTGATCAAAGGCGCTCGGCCATGCCGGGCGCCTTTTGTTTTTGGATGGCGATGGACGGACGAGGGCAGGGCATGCGCGTGGCGCTGGGTGTGAGTTATCGCGGTGGGGCGTACAAGGGCTGGCAGAGCCAGCCTGGGGGCGGCACGGTGCAGGATGCGCTGGAAGCCGCGCTGGCCCAGTTTGCCGCGCAGCCCGTCCGCACGATCTGCGCCGGCCGCACGGACACCGGCGTGCATGGCCTGAACCAGGTGGTGCACTTCGATTCACCGGTGGACCGTGAGAAGTTTTCCTGGGTGCGCGGCACCAATCGCTACCTGCCGCCGGACATCGCCGTGCAGTGGTGCGCCTTCCCCGGGGAGGGCTTTCATGCCCGCAACTGGGCCCGCGGGCGCCGCTACTGCTATTTGCTGCTGGAGTCGAATGTGCGCCCGGCCATCGAGCACGGCGCAGTCGGCTGGACCTTCCGTCCGCTCGATGGCGACGCGATGCGCGATGCCGCCGCCCGCCTGATCGGCGAACATGACTTCAGTTCCTTCCGCTCGGCGGAGTGCCAGGCGGCTTCGCCGATCAAGCAACTGCGCAAGATCGAGATCCATCGGCGCGGGGCCTACTGGCGCTTCGAATTCGATGCCTCGGCCTTCCTGCACCACATGGTGCGCAACCTGATGGGCTGCCTGATTGCGGTGGGCACCGGCAACCGGCCGCCGGCCTGGATCGATGAGGTGCTGGCTGCCCGATCCCGGGATGCGGCTGCGCCGACTTTCGCGCCGGACGGGCTGTATTTTGTGGGCCCGTACTACGACGCCCCGCTGGGGCTGCCCGAGCGCACCGCAGCGATGGACTGGCTGCCCTGACCGGCGGTGGTCCGACCGTCACCCCCTCATCCCCGTTCCCCGCCCCCGTTCCCCGATTTCGTTCCTCGTCCCCGTCCCACCGAGCACGTCTATGAACCGAACCCGAATCAAGATCTGTGGCCTGACCCGCGAGGCCGATGTCGATGCCGCCGTGCAGGCTGGCGCGGACGCGATTGGCCTGGTGCTCTATGACAAAAGCCCCCGGGCCGTCACCGTGGCCCGCGCGGTTGAGCTGGCGCGCCGGCTGCCCCCCTTCGTCACGCCGGTGGGGCTGTTTGTGAATGCTGAAGCTGCGGACATCGAAGCCGCGCTGCAGGCGATCCCCACGCTCACGCTGCAATTCCACGGCGACGAGTCCCCCGAAGACTGCGAGCGCTGGAATCGCCCCTATTTGCGTGCGGCTCGCATGGCACCCGGCTTTGATTTGTTAGACTTCGCTCATCGTTTCTCCAGCGCCCAGGCTGTCCTGCTCGACGCATTCGTTGACGGGTATGGTGGGGGTGGAAAGGTGTTTGATTGGTCACTGCTGCCTCCAAGCGTTCCCTCTCCGGTCGTTTTGTCTGGTGGGTTGAGTGCAGCCAACGTGATCGATGGCGTGCTGAAGGTACGGCCCTGGGCCGTTGATGTCAGTTCCGGTGTCGAGGTCGCCAAGGGCCTCAAGGACGCCGACAAGATCCGCCATTTCTGCGACGCCGTGCGCCAGGCCGACCAACAGGGGTCATCCGGCCATTGAGCGTTGCCCTCACTTGAGGACGCCTCATGTCTTCCACATTGCTTGATCGCTCCCAGGACGGTTCGCTGAACCGTTCCGCGGATGTCCCCGTTTCCCTGACCACGCCCCTGCAGGGCTATGCCCAGCCCGATGCTGCCGGCCGCTTCGGCCCGGTGCAGACGCCGGCCTCCAGTGGCTATTACGGCGGACGCTTCGTCGCCGAGACGCTGATCCACGCCCTGGATGAGTTGAACGAAGCCTACGAGAAGTACAGCAAGGACCCGGAATTCATCCGCGAGTACCAGTACGAGCTGGCGCATTTCGTCGGGCGGCCCAGCCCCATCTATCACGCCCGCCGGCTGAGCGAGGAGCTCGGCGGCGCGCAGATCTTCCTCAAGCGCGAAGACCTCAACCACACCGGCGCCCACAAGGTGAACAACACCATCGGGCAGGCGCTGCTGGCCCGTCGCATGGGCAAGAAGCGGGTGATCGCCGAGACCGGCGCTGGGCAGCACGGCGTGGCGACCGCCACCATCTGTGCCCGCTACGGCATGGAATGCGTGGTCTACATGGGCGCGGAGGATGTGAAGCGCCAGTCGCCCAACGTCTACCGCATGCACCTGCTGGGCGCGAAGGTGGTGCCGGTGGAGTCCGGCTCCCGCACCCTCAAGGACGCGCTCAATGAAGCCATGCGCGACTGGGTCACCAACATCGAAAACACCTTCTACATCATCGGCACGGTGGCGGGTCCACATCCCTATCCGATGATGGTGCGGGACTTCCAGCGCATCATCGGCGACGAATGCCTGACCCAGATGCCGGAGATGATCGGTCGCCAGCCCGATGCGGTGATTGCCTGCGTCGGCGGCGGCAGCAATGCCATCGGCATCTTCTATCCCTACATCCCGCACACGGACGTGCGCCTGATCGGCGTGGAAGCGGCGGGGCAGGGCGTGGACACGCCCAAGCATGCCGCCACGCTGAGCGCCGGCACGCCGGGCGTGCTGCATGGCAACCGCACCTACCTGCTGCAGGACGAGGCCGGGCAGATCATCGAGACGCACTCGATTTCCGCCGGCCTGGACTATCCGGGCGTCGGGCCGGAGCATGCCTACCTGAAGGACATCGGCCGCGCGGAATACGTCGGCGCCACGGATGCGGAGGCGCTGGCCGCCTTCCACCGCCTGTGCCGCACCGAAGGCATCATCCCCGCGCTGGAATCCAGCCATGCGCTGGCGCATGCCCTCAAGCTGGCGCCGACCATGCGTCCGGACCAGCACCTGCTGATCAACCTCTCCGGCCGCGGGGACAAGGACATCGGCACGGTGGCCGACCTCTCCGGCGCCACCTACTTCGACCGCCCGTCGATGGGCGGCCATGCGGTCAAGGGCGGGGCCGAACTGTCGGCCCAGGGCGAGCAGGGTCGCCAAGGGGGGGCGCAATGAGCCGCATCCAATCCACCTTCGAGCGCCTGAAGGCACAGGGCCGCAAGGCCCTCATTCCCTACATCACCGCCGGGGACCCGTATGCCGATGTCACCGTCGAGCTGATGCTGGCCATGGCGCGTGCGGGCGCGGATGTGATCGAACTGGGTATCCCGTTTTCCGATCCGATGGCGGACGGTCCGGTCATCCAGCGCGCCAGCGAGCGGGCCCTGGCCAAGGGGATTTCCCTGCGGCATGTCCTGTCCATGGTGCGGGAATTCCGAGACCAGGATGCCGACACCCCGGTCGTGCTGATGGGCTACGCCAACCCGATCGAGCGCATGGGCACCCAGGCCTTCGTCGACGCCGCCAAGCAGGCCGGCGTGGACGGCGTGCTGGTGGTGGACTATCCGCCCGAGGAAAGCGACGTCTTTGCGGCCTCGCTCAAGGCCCAGGGGCTGGACCCGATCTTCCTGCTGGCGCCCACCTCCACCGATGAACGGGTCCGCCGCATCGGCGAGCTGGCCAGCGGCTACGTCTACTACGTCTCCCTCAAGGGCGTCACCGGCGCCGGCCACCTGGACACCAGTGCGGTGGCGGACGCCATGCCTCGCCTGCGGGCCCATGTGAAGATCCCGCTGGGGGTCGGATTCGGCATCCGGGACGGCCAGACAGCCGCCGCGGTTGCGCGCGTGTCGGACGCGGTGGTGATCGGTTCGGCACTCGTCCAACTGATCGAGGTCCAGACACGCGATAATGTCGCCAACCAGGCGGCGGCCTTCATCCAAGAAATCCGCCAAGCACTGGACCGCTGATCGATCCGATCCGCGGACTGTCGCCTACCAAGGAGCCCGCCATGAGTTGGCTTGAGAAACTGCTACCGCCCAAGATTCAACAGACGGACCCGGACCAGCGCCGCACGGTGCCGGAAGGTCTGTGGATCAAGTGCCCGTCCTGTGAAACCGTTCTGTACAAGACGGACCTGGAGCAGAACGTCAACGTCTGCCCCAAGTGCTCGCACCACCACCGCATCGGTGCCCGTGCGCGCCTGGACGCCTTCCTCGACGGCGAAGGCCGTTATGAGGTCGGCCAGGAAGTCCTGCCCGTGGACGCCCTGAAGTTCAAGGACAGCAAGAAGTATCCGGACCGGCTCAAGGAAGCGCTGGAATCCACCGGCGAGACCGACGCCCTGGTGGTGATGGGCGGCGCGGTGATGAGCGTGCCGGTGGTGGCCGCCTGTTTCGAGTTCGACTTCATGGGCGGCTCGATGGGCTCCGTGGTGGGCGAGCGTTTCGCCCGCGGCGTGGAAACCGCGCTGGAGCAGAAGACCCCGTTCATCTGCTTCACCGCGACCGGCGGCGCCCGCATGCAGGAAGGCCTGCTCTCGCTGATGCAGATGGCCAAGTCCAATGCGGCCCTGACGCGTCTGGCCAAGGCCAAGCTCCCCTACATCAGCGTGCTGACCGACCCGACCATGGGCGGCGTGTCGGCCAGTTTCGCCTTCGTGGGCGACATCGTCATCGCCGAACCCAAGGCCCTGATCGGCTTTGCCGGTCCGCGGGTGATCGAGAACACCGTGCGCGAAAAGCTGCCCCCGGGCTTCCAGCGCGCCGAGTTCCTCCTGGAAAAGGGCGCCGTGGACATGATCGTGGACCGTCGCAAGCTGCGCGAAACCATCGCCCGCAGCCTGGCCATGCTGCAGCGCCAAAGCGCTGACGCGGTCGCCTGATCCGTACGCACCCCTCGGATCCCACCACCCCGGCGTTCTCCGCCGGGGTGCTTTGACTCAATGGCCAGGCCGGCAACGGACTGGCCGTGTTTGTTTTGGGCCTAGATTCGCATGACAACTCCTGGCGTTCCCCCCACTGCTTCCCCTGACGCGTCCCCCGCCGTTCCTCCGACGGTTTCCGCCGATCCGCAGCAAGCGCTGGAACAGTGGCTGGCCCACTGCGAGCGGCTGCATCCCAAGGAAATCGACATGACCCTGGCCCGAGTGGCCCGGGTGCGTGAGACGCTGGGACTGGGCTTCGGCGAAACGCCGGTCGTGATGGTGGCCGGGACCAACGGCAAGGGCTCGACCTGCGCGATGCTGGAAAGCGTCGCGCTGCAGGCGGGTTATCGCGTCGGTCTCTACATCAAGCCGCACCTGGTTCACTTCCAGGAGCGCTGCCGGGTGGACGGCCGTCCGGTGGATGCGGCGTCGCTGCTGCCGCACTTCCAGGCGGTGGAAGCCGCCCGCGGAGACCAGGCGCTGACCTATTTCGAATTCACCACCCTGGCCATCCTGCACCGGCTGGCGGCCGAGCCGCTGGACCTGGTCATCCTGGAAGTGGGCCTGGGCGGACGCCTGGATGCGGTCAATGTCATCGATGCGGACTGCAGCGTCATCACCAGCATCGACCTGGACCACACCGAATACCTCGGCCCGGACCGCGAATCGGTGGGCCGGGAGAAGGCGCACATCATGCGCCCCGGCAAGCCGGTGGTGGTGTCCGACCCGATGCCGCCGGAGAGCATTGCCGCCCATGCAACGGCCATCGGCGCCGACCTGCGCCAGCTGGGCCGCGATTTCACCTACAGCGGTGACCGCCAGCAGTGGAACTGGGCCGGTCGCAACCGTCGCTACAGCGGCATGTCGTATCCGGCGCTGCGCGGCGTGAACCAGCTGCTGAATGCGGCTGGCGTGCTGGCGGTGTTCGAAGCGTTGTACGAGCGCCTGCCCATCAGCGCGCAGGCGGTGCGGGCGGGTCTGGCCCTGGTGGAGCTGCCCGGCCGCTTCCAGGTGGTGCCGGGGTCCCCGATGCTGGTGCTGGACGTGGCCCACAACCCGCATGCGGTGGCCGCGCTGGCCCAGAACCTGGACCAGATGGGCTTTTATCCGCGCACCCGGGCGGTCTTCGGCGCCATGGCGGACAAGGACCTGGCCAACATCCTCTCCCGCATCGCCCCGCTGATCGACCATTGGCATTTCTGCGACCTGCCCATCCCCCGTGCGGCGACCGCCCAGGCGTTGGCCCAGCGCTTCGAGGAGGGACGGGCGCAAGGCCTGCTGAAATCCCCGGCCGACGTGGGGACCAGTGTGCATCCGGACCCGGCCTCGGCATTGGCCTCGGCCGCAGAGCAGGCGGACCCCGCTGATAGAATTTTGGTCTTTGGTTCGTTCTATACCGTTGGGGGTGTGCTCAAGCATGGCCTGCCGCGCCTGGGCGCGGGCGCGATGCCCGAAGATGCGCCGCCCCCCGGGAACGGGCCGACCTCCGGGAATGGCGCCCTTTGACGACGGCGGCCTTTCTTTCTAACGCCAGCATAGGCATTGAAGCTCCATGGGTCTGTTGTCTTTTCTGAAGCGCGGTGGTGCGGATGACGGCGCCAAGGCGGCCAGTCCCGCCGCTGCCGGCAAGTCGGCCAGGAATGCCCGTGCCTCGGCGGAAGCGGTGGATGACGTGCAGCAACTGCGCCTGCGGGCGCGGCGCCGGCTGATCGGGTCGGTGGTGCTGGTGGGGGTGGGGGTGATCGTGTTCCCGCTGTTGTTCCAGACCCAACCGCGCCCGATTCCGGTCGATCTGCCCATCGAGATCCCCAAGAAGGAAGGCGCTGCGCCGCTCAGTGTGCCGGCCCCCAAGGTGGCCAGGATCGACGACACGGTGGACCCCAAGGAAGCGGGTCGTGCCATCATCCAGGAAACCGCCGAGCAGGCGGCCGCCGACCGGCCCGTGCCGCCGCCCCAAACGGCGGAAGCACCGCGAGACCCGGTGGTGGATCCCGCCGCCCGCAGCGACGTCAAGCCCGAGGCCAAGGCCCGGATGGCGGAGCCGGCGCATGTCGAGACGCGGCCCAAGCCGGCGGACAAGCCCGCCGACAAGCCAGCGGAAACACGGGTGGCCGAGACCAAGCCGGCCAAGCCAGATACCCGTGCCGATAGCCGTGCCGACAGCCGTTCGGACGCCCGTGCCGAGGCCAAGCGGCCCGCCGCCCCCAATGAATCCGCCCGTGTCCAGGCACTGCTGGACGGCCATGCCAACGACCGCAAGGCGGCGGACGCCGCAGCGGCGGGCGCGGCCCCCGCAGCCGCCAATGGCAGCCGCTTCATCGTCCAGGTGGGTGCCTATGCCGATGCCAAGGCGGCCCAGGATGCACGCAGCAAGGTCGAGCGCATGGGCCTGAAGACCTATACCCAGGCGGTCGAGACGCCCGACGGCAAACGCATCCGTGTGCGCGTCGGCCCGTTCGGCAGCCGGGATGAAGCCGACAAGGTGGCGGCCAAGGTCCGCAGCGGCGGTCTCAGCTCTGCGGTCCTGACGCTCTGACGGCCGCATGATGAGCTGGGTCGACCTCGCACTCCTGGCCATGCTGGTCGTCTCCGTCCTGCTGGGCGTCTGGCGCGGCCTGGTGTTCGAGGTGATGACCATCGTGGGGTGGCTGGTGGCCTGGCTGGCGGCGCCTTTTGTGTCGCCCTGGATCGAGCATCTGCTGCCGCAGGACAAATGGAGCCCGACGCTGTTGCATGCGCTGGGCCTGGTGCTGGCCTTCCTGCTGGTGCTGCTGCTGTGGGGTCTGGGGGCCAAGCTGGTGCGGGCGCTGATCCAGGCCACACCGCTGAGCCTCGTGGACCGTCTGGGCGGCGCCGTGTTCGGCGTGCTGCGGGGCGTGCTGCTGGGGCTGGTCGTGGCCATGGTGGTGGGCATGACGCCGGCGGTGCAGTCGCCGTCCTGGAAGGAATCGCTTCTGGCGCCCTGGCTGCAGGGCACCCTGGTGCAGGTCCGGCCGCTGCTGCCGCAGGCCCTGCACGACTACATTCCCATTCCGGCCTGACCTCCACAAGGGGTCGGGCCTCATTGTTCTCTGTGATTTGAAGGATCAGGCATGTGTGGCATCGTCGGTGTGATTTCCAAGGCGCCGGTCAACCAGCTCATTTATGACGCGCTGCTGCTGCTGCAGCACCGTGGGCAGGATGCGGCTGGCATCGTCACCATGCAGGGCAAGAAGTGCTTCATGCACAAGGCGCGCGGCATGGTGCGGGACGTGTTCCGCACCCGCAACATGCGGGCGCTGCCGGGCACGGTGGGCCTGGGGCAGGTCCGTTATCCGACGGCCGGCAATGCCTACAGCGAGGAAGAGGCCCAGCCCTTCTATGTCAATGCGCCCTACGGCATCGTGCTGGTGCACAACGGCAACCTGACCAATGCGCATGCATTGAAGGACCAACTGTTCGAGGTGGACCGCCGCCACATCAACACCGAAAGCGACACCGAGGTGCTGATCAACGTGCTGGCCCACGAGCTGGAGATGGCCGGCCGTGAACTGCCGCTGACGCCCGCGTCGGTCTTCAAGGCAGTGAGCGAGGTGCACAAGCGCATCAAGGGCTCCTATGCGGTGATCGCGCTGATCGCCGGCCACGGCCTGCTGGCCTTCCGCGACCCCTATGGCATCCGTCCGCTGTGCTTTGGCCAGTCGGCCGAAGGCGATGTGATGGTGGCCAGCGAAAGCGTGGCGCTGGAAGGCACCGGCCATCAGCTGACCCGCGACGTGGCACCGGGCGAAGCTCTGTTCATCGACACCCAGGGCACGGTCCACACCCAGCAGTGCGCCGAGAACCCGACACTCAACCCCTGCATGTTCGAGTTCGTCTACCTGGCGCGCCCGGACTCGGTCATGGACGGCATCTCGGTCTACCAGTCCCGCCTGAACATGGGCGAGACCCTGGCCCAGCGCCTCATCTCCACCATCCCGCCGACCGAGATCGACGTGGTGATCCCCATTCCCGAATCCAGCCGTCCTTCGGCCATGCAACTGGCTCACCGCATCGGCAAGCCGTATCGCGAAGGTTTCGTGAAGAACCGCTATGTGGGCCGGACCTTCATCATGCCGGGTCAGTCCACCCGCAAGAAGTCGGTGCGTCAGAAGCTCAATGCCATCGGCCTGGAGTTCAAGGACCGCAATGTGCTGCTGGTGGATGACTCCATCGTGCGGGGCACCACCTCCAAGGAAATCGTCCAGATGGCGCGCGAGGCCGGGGCCCGCAAGGTCTACCTGGCGTCGGCGGCGCCGCCGGTGCGTTTCCCCAACGTCTATGGCATCGACATGCCGACCAAGGAAGAGCTGATCGCCCATGGCCGCTCCATCGAGGAGATCCGCCAGTTCATCGGCGCCGATGCGCTGATCTACCAGGACGTGGATGCGATGAAGCGCGTAGTCGCCCAGCTGCGCCCCGGGCTGAACGGCTTCGAGGCCTCCTGCTTCGACGGCCGCTACATCACCGGCGATGTGTCGGCGGAAGATTTCGCCACCATCCAGGCTCAGCGCAAGTCGCAGGCCGAGGAAGACGACCTGCCGGCCCGCAGCCGCCTGGCGCTGCAAAGCGGAGGTGATCAGTGAGCGCAGGCGCGGGCACTCCCAAGGACGCCAAGCAGGGCGGCATCCCCCGCGTGGCGCTGCCGGACGATGCGCGCCTGGCCACGCTGGCGGTGCGCGAAGGTCTGCCGCCCACACCCTGGGGCGAGAACTCCGAAGCCCTGTTCCTGACCAGCTCATTCGTGCACCCCGACGCGGCCACCGCGGCCCGCCGGTTCGCCAATGAGGAAGAGGCCTTTGTCTACAGCCGCTTCTCCAACCCCACGGTGATGATGATGGAGCGCCGCCTGGCGGCGCTGGAGGGCACCGAGGCCTGCATCGGCACGTCGTCGGGCATGTCCGCCATCATGCTGCTGGTGATGGGGCTGCTCAAGGCCGGCGACCATGTGGTGTGCTCGCGCTCGGTGTTCGGCTCCACCATCAAGCTGCTGCAGGGCGAGTTCGGCAAGTTCGGCGTGCAGGTCAGCTTCGTGTCGCAGACCGACCTGGCCGAGTGGAAGGCCGCGCTGCAGCCCAACACCCGGCTGCTGTTTGCCGAAACGCCGACCAATCCGCTGACCGAGGTCTGCGACGTCGCGGCGCTGGCCGACATCGCCCATGGGCATGGGGCCCTGCTGGCGGTGGACAACTGCTTCGCGTCGCCCGCCTTGCAGCAACCGGCGCGCATGGGTGCGGACTTCATCATCCACTCGGGCACCAAATACCTGGATGGGCAGGGCCGGGTCATTGCCGGCGCCATCTGCGCCAGCGCGCACTACATCGACAACGTCTTCACGCCGGTGATGCGCAGTGTCGGCATGTCGCTGTCGCCGTTCAATGCGTGGGTCGTGCTCAAGGGCATGGAAACGCTGGGGGTGCGCATGAAGGCGCAAACCGAAAGCGCCGCTGTCCTGGCGCAGTGGCTGGAAGCGCATCCCGCCATCGAGCGTGTCTACTACCCGGGCCTGAAGTCGCATCCCCAGCATGAGCTGGCCATGCGTCAGCAGAACGGGCAGGGCGGGGCAGTGGTGTCGTTCGTGGTGCGCAGCCACCCCGGCGCGGAAGACGGCGGCCGTGCAGCCGCCTTCCATGTCATCGACCACACCCGCATCTGCTCCATCACCGCCAACCTGGGCGACACCAAGACCACCATCACCCATCCCGCCAGCACCTCGCATGGACGCCTGACCGAGGCCCAGCGACAGGCTGCCGGCATCACCCAGGGACTGATCCGCGTGGCGGTCGGCCTGGAAGACATCGAAGACCTGAAGGCCGACCTGGCCCGAGGCCTGAATTCACTATGAGCTCCACTGTGATCCGCACTCGCATCGCGCCGTCGCCCACCGGCTTCCTGCATCTGGGCACTGCCCGCACCGCCTTGTTCTCCTGGGCCTACGCCCGTCACCATGGTGGCGAGTTCGTGCTGCGCATTGAAGACACGGACGTGGCCCGTTCCACCCAGGATTCGGTCGAGCAGATCCTGGCCTCGATGCAGTGGCTGGGCCTGGGCTATGACGAGGGCCCGGTCTACCAGATGCAGCGTCTGGAGCGCTACCACGCGGTGGTGCAGCAGATGATCGAGGCCGGGACGGCCTACTACTGCTACTGCACGCCGCAGGAACTCGACGAGATGCGCGAAGGGCAGAAAGCCCGCGGCGAGAAGACCCGTTATGACGGGCGCTGGCGTCCGGAACCCGGCAAGACGCTGCCGGCAGTGCCGGCCGGCGTGAGGCCGGTGGTGCGCTTCAAGAATCCGCTGGAAGGCGATGTGACCTGGGACGACCTGGTTAAGGGCCCGATCACCATCAACAACCGCGAGATCGACGACTTGATCATCATGCGGCCGGCCGATGCCCAGGCCGGGGAGGGCGCGCTGGGCGTGCCCACCTACAACTTCGCCGTGGTGGTGGACGATTGGGACATGGCGATCACGCATGTGTTCCGCGGCGACGAGCACATCAACAACACGCCCTGGCAGATCAACATCTTCCGGGCGCTCGGGGCACCGCTGCCGCAGTTCGGTCACATCCCGGTGATCCTGGGCGACGATGGCCTGAAGCTGTCCAAGCGCCGCGGCGCGGTCAGCGTCACGGCCTATGAAGAGAACGGCTATCTGCCCGAAGGCATGCTGAACTATCTGGCACGCCTGGGCTGGAGCCACGGCGACGATGAGCTGTTCACCCGCGACCAGCTGGTGCAGTGGTTCGACGGCACCCATATTTCCAAGAGCCCGGCCCAGTGGGACCCGGCCAAGCTGGAATGGGTCAATGCCCACTACATCAAGCAGGCGGATGACGAGCGTCTGGCCACCTTGGTCACCGCCCAACTCGCCAAGCGCGGCCTGTCGGCGCCCGAGCGTCTGCCGGCGCTGTGTGCCTTGTTCAAGGACCGCTGCAGCACCACTGTGGCCCTGGCGGATTGGCTGGCCATGTATGTGGCCCCGGTCACGCCGTCGGACGAAGACAAGGCCACGCATCTGACCGATGCCATCAAACCCGCCATCCTGACGCTGGCCGACAAGCTGGACGCCTTGGCACCGGCGGACTGGACCAAAGCTGCCATCAGTGCCGCCATCAAGGAAACCATCACGGCGCATGGTCTGAAGATGCCGCAACTGGCCATCCCGGTGCGGGTGCTGGTGTGCGGTCGTGCACAGACGCCTTCTGTGGATGCGGTGTTGGAACTCTTCAACAAAGAAATTTTGGTGAACCGCTTGCGTTCCGTTTAAAACTCGTTCTATACTCTCGTTCTCGCTTGAACAGCGCGAAACGAAATCAGAAACAACTGATTGTTTTTTGATTGACGCCGGTGAGTTAGGTTGCAGGTGGGGGTTTGAAAAAGCCACCAACGAGCTGCCAAACAAACTGGTTCGTGAGCCGCTAGAGAGTTAGATTTAAAATCAGATGCAAATTTGCTGCATATTTGGTTATAGAATCTGAATCTCAGCAGACATCACGTCAATCACTCAGTTGTGAATGAAGACGTTGCCCGAATTGAGAAGTTTGATGCCGAGTACGCAAGCATCAGGTTTCGAAAAAGGGGGTATAGCTCAGCTGGGAGAGCGCTTGCATGGCATGCAAGAGGTCAGCGGTTCGATCCCGCTTACCTCCACCAATTCAAGGTGGCGCGCAGTTCAAGAGAAGAAGGTTTAGTCCCCTTCGTCTAGAGGCCTAGGACACGACCCTTTCACGGTTGTAACAGGGGTTCGAATCCCCTAGGGGACGCCAAGTTGATGTACTTGGTTATTGACCAGAAGAGTGATTGATAAGTTCGTTAATTCGAAAGAATCATCAAAAAAATCTGGTACAGTAACGAAAACGTCGCAAGAAATTGCAAATGTCGTTGAGCAGCGCAGAACTTTAAAAGAATTGCGAAGTGAAATGACAAAGATGCAAAGTCAATGAGCGAAAGCCCATTGTCAGCGTATCTGGAGTGGTAGTTCAGTTGGTTAGAATACCGGCCTGTCACGCCGGGGGTCGCGGGTTCGAGCCCCGTCCACTCCGCCAACAATCTATCTTTGCTGCCGGACTCGAGTTGGTCCACGATGCAAAGCGGGGCGAAAGCCTTGCAGTCAAGTATTCGGGGGTATAGCTCAGCTGGGAGAGCGCTTGCATGGCATGCAAGAGGTCAGCGGTTCGATCCCGCTTACCTCCACCAAGTTTTCTTGGTGGCTGACGCGAGAGCGGTAGCACTGAAAGAGTTAAGTCCCCTTCGTCTAGAGGCCTAGGACACGACCCTTTCACGGTTGTAACAGGGGTTCGAATCCCCTAGGGGACGCCAAGTTTGACAAGGCTTGGCTCGTAGTGATGAAGCGCTTGGCGCTTTGGAATCTGCGGCACAACTTGTCCGAAGGATTGAGGCAACAGAACAGTTCATAACTGGCCTTGAATCTGGAGTGGTAGTTCAGTTGGTTAGAATACCGGCCTGTCACGCCGGGGGTCGCGGGTTCGAGCCCCGTCCACTCCGCCAATCTTCAAACCCCGCTAGCGAAAGTTAGCGGGGTTTTGTTTTTGGGCGTTTGGTTTTGGGTTGTGGGTTGTGGGTTTTGGGCTTTGGGCTTGGATGCTGTTGGAATGGCGTTCAACTCGCTGCGAGTTTGGTGATGGGCTTTCGTCGTGAGCCTTGGATATTCGAGCTGCTTCGAGCGGGTGCTTCGATTGGCGTTCCACTCGAGTTCTCGCTTGCAGCATTCTCAAGACTGCGCCAAATCGCTTTTGTATTGCAGTTGCGCGATGGTTCAGCAGTATCTGGGGCAGAAGTCCTCTGCTGATTGGCTGCACGCATACTCCGCGGGTCGCCGCGTGGCATTGAAACGCATACCCCCTCCAATCGTTTGAACGCCATATCGATGGTGGGCAACGCAAGCGCGGTGCTTCGGTATGGACGCGCGAAATCGACGCTTTCACATATCGCACGCCGAAGATCTTGTTAGCGCTGCGTCTGTACCAAAACCTTCAGGCTCTCGATAAGACGCCGATAACCGTTACCCAATAACAAAAGGCACCTACGAATCTCTTCATAGGTGCCTTTTTCAGCCTTCTGCTGCTGCGCCACGGCCGCTCCGGGCAGACTCTTCACCACGGCTGTGCGATCAGTAGGCGCAGTGAAGCAGGCGCGGTCGGGTAGGCGAAATGAGCGGACGCGGTGACGCGAGCAAAAAGGTGGGCGCAATTGCGTTTGCACGATGGGGTGGGGGTGCCAGGGTGGGCGTTAGGGTCCAAGGGTGGGTCTAGGCAGAGCACCCTCGAGCGAGGCCGACGCCCCCCGGCATGACCGCGCTCAGTTGAACTGAGCCCGAATCAATCCCACCGCCAAGCCTTCCAGCGCGAAGGATTCATCGCCCGCTGCCACGTCGATCGGCTCGAAGTCCGTGTTCTCCGGCAGCAGTCGCACTCCCCCAGCGTGGCGTTGGAATCGCTTCACGGTGACCTCGTCGCCCAGTCGGGCCACCACGATCTGTCCGTTACGCGCTTCACTGGCCTTCTGCACGGCGAGCAGGTCGCCGTCCATGATGCCGATGTCCTTCATGCTCATGCCGCGCACGCGCAGCAGGTAGTCCGGGACGCGGGAGAAGGTGGAGGGATCAACGCTATAGTGCTGCTCCACATGTTCTTCCGCCAGGATGGGAGCGCCAGCAGCGACGCGGCCGACGAGCGGAAGCGTGAGCTGCGCCAGGCTGGCCAGGGGCAGCGCGAACTGACTGTGTTCACGCGCCTGGTTCACCTGCTTGAGCGCGGGTGAGGGCAGGCGGATGCCGCGGGCGGTGCCGCCCACCAGTTCGATCACCCCCTTGCGCGCAAGCGCCTGCAGATGTTCTTCCGCCGCATTGGCCGAGCGAAAGCCCAGTTGCTGAGCGATTTCCGCGCGGGTGGGTGGCGAGCCGGTGCGCTCGATGCTGCGCCGGACCAGGTCAAAGATCTGTTGTTGGCGGGCGGTGAGTTTTGGTGGTGTGTTCACGGTTGACCTGAGTATCCATCCAGTGCTCTGTATTTTTATCCAGGAGAAGCCAAATTGCAAAGCGCCCATGAGCAAATTGTCATCATCGGCACCGGCGGGACCATTGCCGGCGCGGCCGGATCGGCCACCGACAACGTCGGCTACAAGGCCGGACAGCTCTCCGTGGGTTCGCTCGTGGCCGCCGTGCCGGCCCTGCAAGCCGAGGCCCTGGAGGCCGAGCAACTGGCGCAGCTCGACAGCAAGGACATGGATGAGTCCACCTGGGCGCGGCTGGCTCGCCGGGTGCAGCAGCATCTGGACCGGGAGGAGGTCCGCGGCATCGTGATCACCCACGGCACCGACACACTGGAGGAAACGGCCTACCTGCTGCAACGCGTGCTGGCGCCTCGCAAACCGGTCGTGCTGACTGCCGCCATGCGGCCGGCGACGGCGCTGCAGGCCGACGGCCCGCAGAACCTGCTCGATGCGGTGGCGGTCGCCAAGACGCCAGGCGCTCGCGGCGTGGTGGCCGTGGTGGCAGGTCAGGTCCTGCATGGCCTGGAGATCCGCAAGACCCACACTTATCGGCTGGACGCTTTCGAGCCGGGACCGGACACAGGGTTGCTGGGCGTGGTGGAGGAGGGCGTCGTGCGCGCCTTCCGCGACTGGCCCACCGGCGATGCATTGGGCGCCGACCTGCTGCCGCAAGACCCGGCCCTGTGGCCATGGGTCGAAGTGCTGGCCAGCCACGGCGGCGCTCGCCCGCAGGCGCTGGAGGCCTGGCGTGCAGCGGGTTTGCAAGGCTTGGTGCTGGCTTGCACCGGCAATGGCACGGTGCATCAGGCGCTGGCTGCTGCGGTTGAGGCCTTGCGTCAATCCGGTGTGCCGGTGTGGCGCACCACGCGCTGTGCGCAGGGCCGGATCGTCGGCGCGCCGGATGAAAAAGCGGCGGCGCTCACGCCGTGGGCGGCGCGTGTCGAGCTCACTCTGGAGCTCTTGCGTCGGGGTTGATGAACCGCAACCGAAACCGCGCCCACGCCCGCGCCCACACCCGCTAAACAGCAACAAGGCGCGCCGCCCACCTTCACCGCTGCGTGAGCGGATCCAGCGAGCAGGCGCGCCTTGCGCAGGCCCAGCCCGAACTCAGGCGCTTGTCAGCGCCGAGCCGTCATGGCCTCAAACAATCGTCAGCGTGACGTCGACGTTGCCGCGGGTGGCGTTCGAATACGGGCAGACTTCGTGCGCGTCGGCCACCAGCTTTTCCAGCGCGGCGCGGTCCATGCCCGGCACCGAGATCTTCATGGCCACGGCGATGCCGAAAGCGCCCGGCTTGTTGGCATGCGGGCCGATGGACACGTCGCTGGTGATGGACACTTCAGCCGGCAGGGCCACCTTGTTGCGGGCCGACACGGCCTTCATGGCGCCGATGAAGCAAGCCGAATAACCGGCCGCGAACAGCTGTTCCGGATTGGTGCCGTTGCCGCCCGCGCCGCCCAGTTCCTTGGGGGTGGACAGGTCCAGCTTCAGGGCGCCGTCCGACGACTGGGCGGTGCCGGCGCGGCCTCCGGTGGCGGTGGCGGTGGCGGTGTAGAGGGCTTTCTCGATGGCCATGTGGCGCTCCTTGGGGTTGCAGGGTTGTTGTGAGAGAGACCCGGGGTCAGCCCGGGGGAAGGGTGCTGTCCATCTGCTCCAGATGGTGGAGCAGGCTGGACCGCAGATCTTGCAATTGCCGCGTCAGCGTCTGTAGCTCGTCCAGGCTGCAGGCACTGGCGCAGGCCAGTTGTTCAGGGATGCGGACGGCCTGCTCGCGCAGACCGCGACCGGCATCGGTCAGATGGATGTCGACCCGCCGCTCATCCTGCGCGCTGCGGCGCCGCTCCACCAGGCCCTGGCTTTCCAAACGCTTGAGCAGTGGGGTCAGCGTGCCCGAGTCCAGGCCCAGGCGTTGCCCCAGCGCGGAGACGGCCAGGCCGTCCGACTCCCACAGCACCAGCATCACCAGGTATTGCGGATAGGTCAGGCCCAGCGGTGCAAGCAAGGGCTTGTACAGCTTGGTCATGGCCAGCGAGCTCGAATACAGCGCAAAGCACAGCTGCAGGTCCAGCCGCAACCAGTCCGCGGGCGCCGCTGCGGGAGCGGCGGTCACCGGTGGGGAGGAGGGGGCTGCGTTCGACATGGGCTCTACTGTAGCGAGCAATTCAATTGCACACAATCAAAGTGGTCTTTAAAAGGGCGGCTGCCTGGAAGAGGCTGCCGCCCTCAGCGCCACTGGGACTGGATGCGGAGTCGGCTCAGCTCGCCTGCAGCGCGTCCACCTGCTCGCTCAGTTCAAGCCAGCGCATTTCCTTCTCGTCCACTTCATCCCCGATGGCCTTGAGCCGTTTGCCGGCCTCGGCGATCTGGGCGGGCGAGAGCGTGCCGCTGGACAGCTGCGACTCCAGGCCCTCCCGCTCCGCATGCAGCGCTTTGAGTCGGGCGTCGATCTGCTCCATCTCCTTGCGCAGGGGCCGCGTCTGCTCAGCCACACGCTGGCGGGCCTGGCCGGCGGCCTTGCGGTCCTCGCGGGACGCAATCGGGGCAGGCGCAGCGACGGGCGCTGCCACCGGCGCAACAACGCCAGAGCCAGCGCCGCCGAATCCGGCACCCGCTGTGCTGCCCGACGCGCCGGAGCCGTTCGAAGCCCCCGCGCCGCCGGGAGCGCCAGAAGCGCCAGAAGCAGCGCCGCTCCCCGCTGCCGACGCGGAAGATCCCCCCGCCGCCGACCCCGCAGACCCCGCCGCCGCAGCCTTATCCCGCTTGGCCAGCTCCTTCGCCTGCCGCGCCGCCTCCTTGGACTGCTCCAGCAGCCAGCGCTGGTAGTCGTCCAGGTCGCCGTCGAACGGCGCCACCTTGCCTTCGGCCACCAACCAGAACTCGTCGCAAACCTCGCGCAGCAGGGCCCGGTCATGGCTGACCAGCATCACCGTGCCTTCGAACTCGTTCAGCGCCATGGACAGCGCCTCACGGGTCTGCAGATCCAGATGGTTGGTCGGCTCGTCCAGCAGCAGCAGGTTGGGGCGCTGCCAGACCAGCATGGCCAGCACCAGGCGGGCTTTTTCTCCGCCGGAGAGACTGCCCACCGCCTGGTTCACCATGTCGCCGACAAAGCGGAACTGGCCGAGGAAGTCCCGCAGTTCCTGCTCGCGCGCTGAGGGACTGACCTCCTTGGCCAGCCGCACCATGTGCTGCAGCGGACCTTCATCCGGCCGCAGCACATCCATTTCCTGCTGGGCGAAGTAGCCGATGGACAGGCCCTTGCCCTCGGTGATGGTGCCGCCCAGCGACGGCTGCATGCGCGCAATCGTCTTGACCAGCGTCGACTTGCCCTGGCCGTTGGCGCCCAGGATGCCAAAGCGCTGGCCGGCCAGCACCGAGCGGTCCACGCCGCGCACGATGACCTTTTCATCGCCCTCTGGCGCACCCGGCGTCAGATACCCGACCGACACCTGATCGAACATCAGCATCGGATTGGGCAGGCTCAGCGGCTCGCGGAAGGAGAAGCTGAAATCCGCCGACGTCAGCACCGGCGCCAGCCGCTCCATCCGCTCCAGTGCCTTGACCCGGCTCTGGGCCTGCTTGGCCTTGCTGGCCTTGGCCTTGAAGCGGTCGATGAACTTCTGCAGATGGGCCACACGGTCCTGCTGCTTCTCGAAGGCGGCCTGCTGCAGCACCATGCGCTCGGCGCGCATCGCCTCGAAGGCGGTGTAGTTCCCGCCGTAGCGGTGCAGCTTGGCCTCGTCCAGATGCAGCGTGACCTTGGTGATCGCATCCAGGAATTCACGGTCGTGGCTGATGACGATCAGCGTGCCTTCATAGCGCTGCAGCCAGGCTTCCAGCCAGACCAGGGCATCCAGGTCCAGGTGGTTGGTCGGCTCGTCCAGCAGCATCAGATCGGCGGGGCACATCAGCGCGCGCGCCAGTTGCAGGCGCATGCGCCAGCCGCCGGAGAAGCTGTTGACCGGTGCATCCACCTGCGCGCCCTTGAAGCCCAGGCCCATCAGCAGCGCCTGGGCGCGGGCGGGCGCGTCAAAGGCGCCGGCATCCATCAGCAGCGCATGCGCTTCGGCGATGGCGTGGCCGTCGTCCGCGGCTTCCGCCTGCGCCAGGGCTTCGCGCGCCGCCATCAGCCGGGTGTCGCCTTCCAGCACGAAGTCGGTGGCGGGCATGTCCGTCTCGGGCATGTTCTGGGCGACCTCGCCCACGGCCCACTGGCGCGGAATCTCCACCTCGCCCTTGTCGCTGTGCAGCCGGTCGGTCAGCAGCGCAAACAGGCTGGACTTGCCCGCGCCGTTGCGGCCCACCAGGCCGACTTTTTCTCCGGGTTGCAGGGTGACGCTGGCATCGTCCAGCACCACCTTCGTGCCACGCCGCAGCGTGATGTTGCGCAGCGTGATCATCGGGCAGCCACCAGTGCGTCGCGGGTGATGAGCAGCACCTGGTCCTCGCCGGCGGACGTGTCCAGCCAGGCGACTTCCAGCGCCGGGAAAGCGGCCTCGAAGTACTCGCGCTCGTTGCCGATCTCCAGCACCAGCACGCCGTGCTCGCTCAGATGGTCGGGCGCCTTGTCCAGCATCTGGCGGATGAAGTCCATGCCGTCATTGCCGCCCGCCAGCGCCAGCGCCGGTTCGGCCTGGTATTCCAGCGGCAGGGCCTGCATCGACGCGCTGTTCACATACGGCGGGTTGCAAAGGATGAGGTCGTAGGCGCCCTCGGCCGGGCTCAGTCCGTCGCCTTGCAGCAGACGGATGCGGTCGGCCAGGCCGTGGCGGTCCACATTGATGCGGGCCACCGCCAGCGCGTCCGCGCTCAAATCGATGGCGTCCACCTGCACCTCCGGCCAGGCCATGGCCGCCAGCACGGCCAGGCTGCCGTTGCCGGTGCACAGGTCCAGCACCCGCACCGTCTGGTCGGACAGCCAGGCGTCGATGGTGGCGTCGGCCAGCAGCTCGGCAATGAAGCTGCGCGGCACGATGGCCCGCTCGTCCACATAGAAGGGCACGCCTTGCAGCCAGGCCTCGCGGGTGAGGTAGGCCGCCGGCTTGCGGGTGGTGATCCGCTCCTGCACCAACGCGAGGACCGCTTCGGTGTCCTCGCCCGACACGGCGTCCTGCGCATGGTCGTCCAGCGCATCCAGCGGCACGCCCAGTTTCCACATCACCAGCCAAGCGGCCTCGTCAAAGGCGTTGGTGGTGCCATGCCCAAATGAAACGCCCGCCTCGGAGAGGCGGGCGGCCTGGGCCTCGATCAGTTCCAGCAGCGTCACAGCAGCAAATGCTCCAGGGTGCGGCAGTAGATGCGCGTCAGCGGCGCAATCTGGTCCAGCGGCACATATTCGTTGATCTTGTGGATGCTCGCATTGAGCGGTCCGAATTCCACCACTTGCGGACAGATGCGCGCGATGAAGCGCCCATCCGACGTGCCGCCGGTGGTGGAGAGTTCCGTGGCCACGCCGGTTTCCTCGGCGATGGCGGCGCTGAGGGCGGCGGAGAGGCTGCCCACCGGCGTGAGGAAGGGTTCGCCGGACAAGGTCCAGTCCAGCTGGTACTCCAGGCCGTGTTCCTCCAGCAGCGCCTGCACGCGTTCGCGCAGGCCTTGCGGGGTGGATTCGGTGGAGAAGCGGAAATTGAAGTCCACCACCACCTCGCCGGGGATCACATTGCCGGCACCGGTGCCGGCCTGGATGTTGGAGATCTGGAAGGTGGTGGGCGGGAAGTAGTCGTTGCCGGCGTCCCAGGTCATGGCCGCCAGTGCAGCCAGCGCAGGGGCGGCCTGGTGCACCGGGTTGCGCGCCAGATGCGGATAGGCCACGTGGCCCTGGATGCCCATCACCCGCAGCTTGCCGGACAGCGAGCCGCGGCGCCCATTCTTGACCGTGTCACCCAGCCGTTCGACCGAAGTCGGTTCGCCGACGATGCAGAAATCCAGCCGTTCCCCGCGCTGGCGGAGCTGCTCCACGCAGACGACGGTGCCATCGCGGGCAGGGCCTTCCTCGTCACTGGTCAGCAGGAAGGCGATGCTGCCGGCATGGTGCGGGTGGGCAGCGACGAAGTCCTCGGCTGCCACCACCATGGCGGCCAGCGAGGTCTTCATGTCGGCCGCGCCGCGTCCATAAAGCTGGCCGCCGCGCACGGTGGGCACGAACGGATCACTGGTCCAGCGGGCCAGCTCGCCGGTGGGCACGACATCGGTGTGGCCGGCAAAGACCAGGCGCGGGGCGGACGGATCGCTGCCGTCCTTCACCGCCCAGAGGTTGTGCACACGGAAGTCGTCGGGGCCGCTGTCCATGCGTTCCAGCCGGAAGCCCAGCACCTCCAGCCGCTCGCCGATCAGGGTGAGGCAGCCGGCGTCATCCGGGGTGACGGATGGGCGGGCGATCAGCTGTTCCAGCAGGGCGAGGGTGCGCGTCTGCACATCGGCGGTGTCCCGCTGGGCGGCGAAGGTGGGCGTCAGCGGGGAATAGGGGCCGCGAAAGCGCCCGCCGAGGTCGTCAGCGGGGTGCGTCGGGTCAACCGAGGGGGAAGGGGGCAGGGCGGAGCTCACCGCCCTATTGTCTCTTAGGTTGCAGGGTCTGAGATCGCGCCCCCTCACGTCACGGGCCCTCAGGTCACGCTTCCCCAGGTCACTGGCCTTCAGGTTGCCGTCGCTTCGGTGATCGTCGCCCAGCCTACGCCCGGGCAGGCTCAACCCGGCTGCACATCCAGCGTGATGGACGTGAAGCTGGCCTCATCCGCAGCGGGCTCTTCCTTCTTGTTGCCGCCTTGCTGCTTGCCGCCGGTCATGTCGTTCTGCAGACGCCAGAGCAGGTTGGTCGGCGAGTCGGCGAAGGCCAGGCCTTCCTCGCGGGTGATGACACCGGTGTTGATGAGCTGGGCGAAGTGTTCCTCGAAGCTCTGGGAGCCTTCGGCGATGGACTTTTCCATCGCTTCCTTCACGCCGGCGAAGTCACCTTGCTCGATCAGCTCGGAAATCAGCTTGGTATTGAGCAGGATTTCGATGGCAGGCACCCGACCGCCCTGGGTGGAGCGCAGCAGACGCTGGGACACCACGGCTTTCAGGCCGGCGCCCAGGTCGTTCAGCATGGCCGGACGGGACTCCGGCGTGTAGAACGACATGATCCGGTTGAGCGCGTGATAGCTGTTGTTGCCGTGCAGGGTGGCCAGCACCAGGTGGCCGGACAGGGCGTAGGAGATGGCCGCGGTCATGGTGTCGCGGTCCCGGATTTCGCCGATCAGGATGCAGTCCGGCGCCTGGCGCAGGGCGTTTTTCAGGGCGACCTGCAGCGTGGCGGTGTCTCGGCCGACCTCACGCTGGTTCACCAGCGAGCGCTTGTTGGCGAACAGGTATTCAACGGGGTCCTCGATGGTGAGGATGTGGCCGGTCATCGTCTGGTTGCGATGCTCCAGCATGGAGGCCAGCGTGGTGCTCTTGCCGGTGCCGGTGGCGCCGACCATCAGGATCAGGCCCCGCTTTTCGGTCACCAGCTTGCCCAGGATGCCGGGCAGGCCCAGGCTGTCCAGGGACGGGATGACGTGCGGGATGTGCCGGAAAACGGCGGCGATGGAGCCGCGCTGGCGAAAACCCGACAGCCGGAAGCTGCCGACCTTGGGGATGGAGACTGCCAGGTTGAGCTCGCCAGTCTGGTCGAGTTCCGCGAGGTGCTGCGGGTCGATGACTTCGGCGATCAGCTGCTTGGGCTGGGTGGGCGTGAGCAACTGGTCGGACACCTGGACCATCTGCCCGTTGATCTTGATCAACACCGGCATGTTGGCCGACAGATAGGTATCGGACGCGCCCTTTTCGGCCATCAAGCGGAGGATCCGCTCCATATTCCCAGTGCTCATGAGTCCCTTCCCAGCGGCCAGTGGCCTGAATCCGACATTATCGAATTTGTATCACCGCCCGCTGGCCTCCCCATTTGAAAAAGGAGGTAATTTTTGGCCGGGCCCAGCGCGGGGGCACGTGCGGGGACACGTGCGCAAGCAGGCGCGGGCCTGGCCGGGGCCTCAAGCCCGGAGCAGCTCGTTGATGGAGGTCTTGGCGCGGGTGCCGGCGTCCACCTTCTTGACGATGATGGCGGCGTAGAGGCTGTACTTGCCGTCATTCTTGGGCAGCGAGCCGCTGATCACGACCGAGCCGGCCGGCACGCGGCCATAGGTGACCGTGTCGGTCTCGCGGTCGTAGATCGGGGTGCTCTGGCCGATGTACACGCCCATGGAGATGACGGAGTTCTCTTCCACGATCACGCCCTCGACGATTTCGGAACGGGCGCCGATGAAGCAGTTGTCCTCGATGATCGTCGGGTTGGCCTGCAGCGGCTCCAGCACGCCGCCGATGCCCACGCCGCCGCTCAGGTGCACGTTCTTGCCGATCTGGGCGCAGGAGCCGACGGTGGCCCAGGTGTCCACCATCGTGCCTTCATCCACATAGGCGCCGATGTTCACGTAGGACGGCATCAGCACCACGTTGCGGGCCATGAAGCTGCCGCGGCGAGCCACCGCCGGCGGCACCACGCGCACGCCGGTGGCACGCAGCTGCTCGTCGCTCATGCCGCCGAACTTGGTGGGCACCTTGTCGAAGAAGGTCATGTCGCCCGCGCCCATCTGGCGGTTGTCATTCAGGCGGAAGGACAGCAGCACCGCCTTCTTCACCCACTGGTGCACCGTCCAGTCGCCCACGCTCTTGCGCTCGGCCACGCGCAGCGTGCCAGCGTCCAGGCCCGCCAGCACTTCGTCCACGGCGCGGCGCACGTCCGGCGCATTGGCGGGGTTGAGGTTGGCGCGGCCTTCCCAGGCCAGGTCGATGATGGATTGCAGATCTTGCGTCATGGTGTGTCGTCAGTCAGAAGTGGAGGGGCTGGCGAAGGCAACGAGCGTTCGGTCTCAGGCTCGGCATGCTGAAGGCCTGCATCGGCCCCCGGGTGCCCCGCGCCAGCGGGAAGTCAGTCAATCGTTGGAGAACCGCGCCCGGGTGTAGGCCACGATCCGCTCCGCGGCTTCCAGGCATTCCGCCTGCTCGGCCACCAAGGCCAGGCGCACCCGTCCGGCACCCGGATTGATGCCATGCGCGTCACGGGCCAGCAGGCTGCCCGGCAGGACGCCCACATTGTATTGAGCCAGCAGTCCCTGGGCGAAGCCGATGTCGTCGCCATCGGGCACGCCCGCCCAGAGGTAGAACCCGGCGTCGGGCAGCGCCACGTCCAGCACCTGCGCCAGCAGCGGCGTCACGGCGGCGAACTTGGCCCGGTACTGGGCGCGGTTCTCCACCACATGCTGCTCATCGTTCCATGCCGCCACGCTGGCCGCCTGGACCATCGGGCTCATGGCGCTGCCATGGTAGGTGCGATAGAGCAGGAAACGCTTGATCCAGGCCGCATCCCCGGCCACGAAGCCGGAGCGCATGCCCGGCACGTTGGAGCGCTTGGACAGGCTGCTCAAGGCGATCAGGTTGCGGAAGTCCGGGCGGCCCAGCTGCACCGCGGCCTGAAGGCCGGACAAGGGCGCCGCATCCGGCCCTTCGCGGAAGTAGATCTCCGAATAACACTCGTCGGAAGCGATGACGAAGCCGAATCGGTCGCTCAGCTCGAACAGCGTCTTCCACTCCGACAGCGGCATCACCGCCCCGGTGGGATTGCCCGGCGAGCAGACGTAGAGCAGCTGGGTGCGGGCCCAGGTCGCCTCGTCGATCTGCGACCAATCGGCCGCGAAATTGCGTGCCGGATCGGAATTGGCGAATGCGGGCGTGGCGCCGGCCAGCAGGGCCGCGCCTTCATAGATCTGATAGAACGGATTCGGGCAGACCACGGTGGCGCCGGGCCGGGTGGGGTCGATCACCACCTGGGCCAGCGAGAACAGCGCCTCGCGCGAGCCGATGACCGGCAGGATCTGCGTGGCCGGGTCCACCGTCAGGTCGTAGCGCCGCTGGATCCAGCCGGCGATGGCCTCGCGAAGGGCCGGTGTGCCCAGGGTGCTCGGGTAGTTGGACAGGCCCTTGAGATTGGCCATCAAGGCCTCTTCCACCAGCTTGGGCGCGGGATGGCGAGGTTCGCCCAGGCCCAGCGAGATGTGGGCCAGGTCCGGATTGGGGACGATGTCTTGCGTCAGGGCGCGCAGGCGTTCGAACGGGTAGGGGTTCAGGAGCGCCAGGCGGGGGTTGACCGGGGTGGTGGTCGACATAGCTGCTGGGGTGTCAGTGATCGGCGAATCATAGTGGGGCGGCGGGTCGGCGCAGCGGGTTTGAGGGCGTGCGGCGGCCGTCTGGCTTACTTGGTTGGGCAACCGTGGGTTGCTGGGCGCGGGGCGGGTGGTCCGTCTCCATGAAACGCCGATGAAACGACCATGAAACGCCCATCCCGGACAGTGCAGGCATTCCAAAAATCCAGGCCCGCGCCTTTGGCGACGCAGGCTGACCGCCATGACACCGAAGAGACACTTGCCGGACCAGGGGCGCTCCCGGAGCGACCGCCCCAGCGAAACGTTGCAGACGCAGCAGACGCAGCAGACGCCCGATGCGCCTGAAACGAACACGACCATCACCGCGAACACGGCGAAGCCGGAACTGCAGGCGCCGGCGCCGCTGAAGGGCGTCCCCGGTGACTTCGCCGTCACCCGCTGGATCGATGCGCTGGGCCTCACGCTCACCGACGCGTTCCTGCGCATGATGCCCCGCGCCGTCCTCGCCGCCACGGTCCTGACCCTGGCCGCCTGCGGCGGTGGCTCGGGCAATGGGTCCTCGAACACCGCCGGCCCGGATGCCGGCGGTGGCCCCAGCGGCAGTGCCGGCCCGACGGCCGACCAACGCATCAGTGCCGCCCTCACGGCGGGCGACCCCAGTGGCCTGACCAGCGCCGACGCGCCCACGCTGCTGGAGCGGGCGATTGCCGAAGCAACCAGCCGTCGCCAGTCCGAGCTGGCCGTGCTCTCCGCCGTCTATGGCGACGGCAGCGCGCCCCTGGACCTGAGCTTCAACCTCGGCACCAACAGCGCCAGCATCACGCCGCTGAGTTCCACCACGGCGGTGTCCACCCTCCGGTCGGACAACGGCAACGGCTTGGCTGCCGTGGTGGTGGACGGCAAGGGTCGCGGGCTGGCCTACGGCGCCGACGTGCTGCAGTGGATGTCCGCCACCACCAAGGAGCAGCAGCACTACCCGCTGTTCCTGCGCAGCTTCCGCTGGCTGATGACCGGCAGCGGCAGTGCCGCGCTGCCGACCAGCCTCAAGTTCGCCACCGCCGGCTACAACGCCACCACGGTCAAGAACTTCCTCACCCGCGCCGGCGTGACCGGTGAAGCCGTTGACTGCGCCGTGGCCGATCCGGCCAACACCTGCTGGAGCAGCGCCGACCTGATCGTGCTGGGCGGCAGCGTGCCTGCTTCCACCGGACTGACCGCGCTGGTCCGCAGCTACCTGGCCGGCGGCAAGGCGGTGGTCTACATGCATCCGAACTGGGGCCAGTCGGCCGGCGGTTCTCAGGTGCTGGCCGGACTGGGCATGAAGCTGGGCGGATATCCCGGCAATTACTTTGCCGCCGCCGCCGGCGTGTCGGTCTCCGGCAGTCGCACCCCGGCGCAGGTGCTGGCCGCCAAGACGATGCTGAGTGAACTGCCCACCTCGCTCAAGCTGCTGCAGAGCAGTGCCCCCGCGCTGGACCTCAAGGCAGACAGCTCCGCGCTCACGCCGTTCAAGGACTTCCTCGGTGAGCTGGGCAACCTGCAGAGCACCGGCCAGCCGATCTTCAATGACGACGCGCGTTTCCTGCTGCACCGCCTGTTGGTGCTGTGGGCCGATCAGCAGCGTCCGGACCTGAGCTACGGCAAGGTGAGCCGCAGCGATGCCGCCGCTTTCCTGCGCACTTACGCGGCGGATGCCTTCCAGTGGTTCGCCCGCAGCAACACCAAGGCCGCCACGGCGGGGCAGGGCGACTACATGCCGGCCAGTGCCCAGACCCTGACGCCCAGCACCACGGCCGAGGAGTTGCGCATCACCCTGCCGCAGGCCAGCGGCACGACGCTGATCGGCCGCGGCGCCTTGCCGGCGCGCGGCGTGCAGGTGGAAGTGGTGGATGCCGCGGGCGCGACGCTGGGTCTGCAGACCAGCCTGCTGCGCACCTGGGGCAATCCGCTGACCGATGAAGCGGATACCTATGCCCGGCCGCTGCGTCCGCACTCCTTCAACATTCCGCTGAGCACCACCGGGGTGACGGCCTTCGTGTCGCCCAACGGCGGTCCGTTGATGCTGAGCTACAGCGGCGCCACGCCGAACACCGTGGTCACGCTGCGCATCAAGGGCGTCACGCGGTATGCCCATTTCGACTACACCACCGCGATGAGCGACGCCGATGTCGCCGACGCCGTCGCCGCGCTCAATGCCGGCACCTACGGCTGGCAGACCACCAAGGTGGTGGGCGGGGAGGTGCAGCAGATCATGGCCTATGCCAAGAGCACCATCGGCACGCTGGCTCCGTCGGACTACGCCAACATCCACATCCGGGATGGGCTCTTCATGAGCAACCACCTGGCCAATGGCTACAACGATGCCGGCCTGAGTGCCAAGGTGGCGAGCCTGTGCGGCAGCTTCGGCTGGACCTGCAATGGCCCGGTGCACGACACACCGTCGGTGCAGCATTTCGTGGGCTGGATCGCCACCTGCGGCTACCTGTGTTCCGGCAATCCGATCGACGGTTATGCCGGCATCGGCCTGGGCTGGGGCTATGCGCACGAGCTGGGTCACAACACGGTGCAGCGGGTGATGCGCATCGTGCCGGAGGGCACCACCGGCTGCAGCACCGAATGCGACAACAACATCCTGGCCAGCGCCACCGCCTTGCGGGCGTATGCGCTGTGGGGCCGGGAGATCAGCAGCGGCCATCCGCTGGACCATGCGGGGCTGTATGCCGCCATCAAGGCCAACCGCGCCAGCGGCCTGAGCGGTGATGCCCTGGTGGCGGACCAGACCCGCCGCATCTGGAACGACAGCTCGCAGGACGTGATGCGGTCGGTGCACTTCCAGCTGGCCTTCCTCTTCAGCAAGACCCGCAGCGGCCTGAACCAGCCGACGCTGGACAGCACGATGGACTTCTTCGCACTGCTGACCAAGGGAGACCGGCTGGTGAGCAAGTCCTTCAGCGCGGCCTCGGCGGCCAGCTACGGCATGGGGCGCTACACCAGCAACAGCATCACCAACCACGACCTGCTGTATGTGCTGAGCTCCCGCATCATCGGGCAGGATCTGCGCAAGGTGTTCTGGATGTATGGGCTCCCGCTGAGCGACACGGCGCTGGGCTCGGTGGCTGACCTCAATCTGCCGATGGCCTCACGCAGCTTCTATGCGCTGCCGGCGGGGAAACACAACCAGCTGGCCACCGGGCAGTGGCTGGATGTGGAGAGCAGTCAGCCGGCGTGGCCGTACTGAGCGTACGGAGCCTACGGAGCGTGCGGAGCCTGAGGACCGTACGCAGCGTACCGACCGTACGTAGGCCGACTCAAAGCCAGTGCCGGCACCCCGGGGCGCCGCACTGGCAAGCCAGCCGGCCCTCGTGATGGGTGAGGCCGTAATCGACAGTGAGCTCCTCGCCGTCGGCAATGTCCCGGATCGCCAGGAACTGCACTTCACCGTCCTCCACCTGGATGCGCGCATTGGGCGCGCAGCTGTGATTGGTGAAGCGCAGGGCGTCCTGGGACCGGCTGGCATCGATGGCGCGCGCTGGCGACAACTCCACCAGCATCAGCCGCCCCCCGGCCTGGGCGCGTCGCCGCGCTTCCGCCACGGTGATCGACTCGCCGGTGAGCTGCCCCAGCCGCTGGCCCGCATGAATCGCCTGCTGCGCAAACACACCGTAGCCGTCGATGCGGCTGCGCCGCAGCGTCACGGCCACGTCGGTGTTGCGGGCGTCAAATTGCAGGGCCATCAGGGGCAGATCAGCGCAGCAGCCCCGACTCGAAGCTGTGCGACGGGATGTCCACGGCCGGCAGCGGCTTCCAGCCTTTCTTGCGGTGCTCGGCCACCACGTTCGTGTAGATGCCGCCCCGCACATACCACTTGGCGGTGATGCGGATGTAGCGAGGCTTGGTGACCTTCACGATGTCGTCCAGGATGGTGTTGGTCACCTTCTCGTGGAACGCGCCTTCGTTGCGGTAGCTCCAGAAATACATCTTCAGGCTCTTGAGCTCGACGCAGTACTCATCCGCGATCATGTCGATCGTGAAGTGGGCGAAGTCGGGCTGGCCGGTCAGCGGGCAGTGGCAGGTGAACTCGGGCACCTGGAACTGGATCACATAGTCCCGCTCGGGCGCCGGATTGGGGAAGACGTGGATCTCCTTGCTCGGGGCGCTGGGCGGGTTGGGCGGCATCTCGCGCATCTTGGGCTGGGCAGCCGGCTTGCCCTTGTTGGCACCCTTGGCTTCGCTCGCGGTCGGCTTCAGGGCTGCGTTGCGTTCGGCTTTCGGCGCAGGCTTGCTGTCCGTCGAGGCGGCAGCGGAGGAGGTCTTGGCGGAAGTGGTCTTGGCCATGGTCTTGTACGGGGGAAAAAAGCGGCTCACGGTGTGGCCGGCAGGTGCAGGGGGCGATGGTATCATCCGGCGCGAAACAAGCGCCCCGCACAGGGGCGTTTCCACAATCAAATCAAAGGCTTAGGCATCTTCCATCCCGATGCGACTGAACTCGATCAAGCTCTCGGGCTTCAAGTCCTTCGCCGACCCGACCAACTTTCAGTTGCCGGGGCAACTGGTGGGCGTGGTGGGGCCCAATGGTTGCGGCAAGTCCAACATCATGGACGCCGTCCGCTGGGTGCTGGGCGAAAGCAAGGCCAGCGAACTGCGTGGGGAATCCATGCAGGACGTCATCTTCAACGGCTCGGGCAACCGCAAGCCCGCCAGCCGCTCCAGCGTCGAGCTGGTGTTCGACAACACCAGCGCCCGCGCCGGCGGGCAGTGGAACCAGTTCACCGAGATTGCCGTCAAGCGGGTGCTGACCCGGGACGGCACCAGCAGCTACTTCATCAACAACCAGCCGGTGCGTCGCCGTGACGTGCAGGACGTGTTCCTGGGCACGGGCCTGGGCCCGCGCGCCTACGCCATCATCGGCCAGGGCACCATCAGCCGGATCATCGAGTCCAAGCCGGAAGAGCTGCGGATGTTCCTGGAGGAAGCCGCTGGCGTCAGCAAGTACAAGGAACGCCGCCGCGAGACGGAGAACCGCCTCAAGGACACCCGCGAGAACATGACCCGGGTGGAGGACATCCTCCGCGAGCTCAACAGCAACCTCGAAAAACTCGAGCGCCAGGCCGAGATCGCCGCCAGCTACCGATCGCTCCAGGACCAGGGCACGCTGAAGCTGCACCAGCTGTGGTTCCTGAAACACCGGGACGCCTCCGGCGAAGCCACCCGCGTCAAGACCGAGCATGCCGAGGCGGTCAATGCGCTGGAAGCCCGCATGGCCGAGCTGCGCCATCTGGAAGCCGAGCTGGAAACCATCCGCCAGGCCCACTATGCCGCTGGTGACGACCTGCATGCCGCCCAGGGCCGTATGGCCGAGGCGCAGCTGGAAGTGAGCCGTCTGGAAGAGCGCATCCGCTATGTGGTGGAAGGCCGCCAGCGGCTGGAGCAGCGGCTGGTGGAACTGCAGACCCAGAACCAGCAGTGGCAGGAACGCGCCGAACAGGCTCAGTTGGAACTGGACGAGGTGGCTGGCCAGATCGCCCAGGCGGAAGAGCAGAGCGAGATCCTCGCTGCCCAGGCCGAAGACCAGGCGATGAAGCTGCCCGAGGTCGAGGACCAGGTGCGCGCCGCCCAGGCCCGCGCCAACGAGCAGCGCAGCCAGGTGGCCCAGGTGCAGCAGCAGATCCAGGTGCTGGCGGCGGAAAGCCGCAGCGTGGACGAGCAACTGCGTGGCCTGCGGGCCCGTCGCGACCGTCTGGCCCAGGAGCGCCAGGGCCTGGCCGCGCCGCAGCAGGACAAGCTGGAGGAGGTGCGCCGACTGAGTGCCGCTGCCGATGAACAGCAGGCCGTGGCCGACGCTCGTCTGTCCGAGCTGGCCGAAGCCGTGCCGCAGGCTGACGAGCACCGCCAGGCTGCCCAGCAGGAAGCCCAGACGCAGGCCGCACGGCTGACCGACATCGCCGCCCGCCTGGCCGCCTTGCGGGCGCTGCAGGAGAAGGTCCAGACCGAAGGCAAGCTCAAGCCGTGGCTGGCCCGGCACGGCCTGCAGGACCTGCAGGGACTGTGGACCCAGCTGCACATCACCCAGGGGTGGGAAAACGCCCTGGAGGCCGCGCTGCGCGAGCGCATGGGCGCCTTGTCCGTGGGCCGTCTGGAGACGGTGCAGGCCTTCGTGCAGGACCCGCCACCCGCCCGCCTGGCCTTCTATGCCGCGCCGCAGGGCGAGATCAGCAACACCCACCGCGCCCTGTCGCCGCTGACCGACCTGCTCAAGCTGGAGTCGCCGGGCCTGCGGGCGCTGATGAACGACTGGCTGGAAGGCATCTACACCGCCGAATCCATCGCCCAGGCGCTGGCGGACCGTCCCAAGCTCAGCCACGGCGAGGTCATCATGACCCGCGAAGGCCATGCGGTCAGCCAGTTCGCGGTCAGCTTCTATGCGGCCGACAGCGAAACCGCCGGCCTGCTGGCCCGCGCCCAGGAGATCGAGCAACTGGCGCTGGAACAGCGGGCCCAGACCCTGATCAGCGACGAAGCGCGGGCCCAGGCCATCCGTGCCGAAGCGGCCTATACCGATGCCGCCCAGCGCCTGTCGGTGCTGCGCCGCGAGGCCAGCGAGACCCAGGCCCGTGCCCATCAACTGCAGGTGGAACTGCTGCGCCTGACGCAGCAGACCGAAGCGGCCCTGTCCCGCCGCAGCCAGCTCGACGAAGAACTGGCGGACATCGACGCCCAGCAGGAAGGCCTGATGGAGCGGCGCATGGAAGGCGAGGCCCGCTTCGAGGAGCTGGACCTGCAACTGGCCACCACCCAGGAGCGCCATGCCGAGCTGGACGAAGCCGTCATCCAGGCCGAGCGCAAGCTGACCGAAGCGCGTGAACAGCAGCGGGTGCTGGAGCGCCGCGCGCAGGAAGCGGTGTTCAGCGCCCGGGCGCTGGCGGCCAAGCGCGGGGAGCTGCAGCGCAGCATCGAGACCTCGCGCCAGCAGGTGCAGGTCAACGAGCAGACCATCCAGAACATGGGCCGCGAACGCGAGGAACTCGACGACGCCGCCGCCCAGGCCGGTCTGCAGGAAGCGCTGGCGCTCAAGATGGAGCGCGAAGCGGCGCTGGCCACGGTGCGCGCGGCGTATGACGACCTGAGCCTGCGTTTGAAGCGCGGCGAAGAGCAGCGCCTGGGCATCGAACGGGCGCTGGAGCCGATGCGCGAGCGCATCACCCGGCTGCAACTGGATGAGCAGGCAGCGGCATTGGGCGGCCAGCAGTTCATGGAACAGCTGGTGGCGGCCAATGTGGACCTGGAAGCGCTGGCCAAGACGATCGAGGACGGGGGCGTGAAGCTCTACGGCCTGCAGGGCGAGATCGACCGCATCAACCGCGAGATCGCCGCGCTGGGCGCGGTCAACCTGGCGGCCCTGGACGAGCTGGGCGCTGCGCGCGAGCGCAAGACCTTCCTGGACTCTCAATACGCCGACCTGACCAACGCCATCACGACGCTGGAAGACGCCATCCACAAGATCGACCTGGAAACCCGCGACCTGCTGGGCACGACCTTCCAGCAGGTCAATGAGCATTTCGGGCGGATGTTCCCCAGCCTGTTCGGCGGCGGCCAGGCCAAGCTGGTGATGACCGGCGACGAGATCCTGGACGCTGGCGTGCAGGTGATGGCCCAGCCCCCGGGCAAGAAAAACAGCACCATCCATCTGCTGTCCGGCGGCGAGAAGGCGCTGACGGCGATTGCGCTGGTGTTTGCCATCTTCCAGCTGAATCCGGCGCCGTTCTGCCTGCTGGACGAGGTGGACGCGCCGCTGGACGATGCCAACACTGAGCGTTATGCGCGGCTGGTGTCGGAAATGAGCAAGGTGACGCAGTTCCTCTTCATCTCCCACAACAAGATTGCGATGGAAATGGCCAAGCAGCTGATCGGGGTGACGATGCAGGAACAAGGGGTGTCTCGCATCGTGGCGGTGGACATGGAGTCTGCCCTGGCCATGGCGGAGCAGTGACCCTCCCATGAACAAGATGTCCCGGGTGATGAGGCACAGCGACAGGGCGAGGGATCGCCGGCCCGCCCTCCGGGAGACGGAGACAATGACGTCATGACGACCGACTGGAGCCTTACCGCCATGCTGGCCGCCCTGGGCGGCGTGGTGCTGGCGGGTGTCCTCGCCCAAGGTTGGTGGAGCGCCCGGCGCGCCGGCCCTAAGCGGGCTGCGCCCAAGGGGGCGCCGGTGGACCGGCACGAGCCCAGCCTGGGCGGCGCTGCCGGCGCAGCGGCGGCCGACGGCACGCCCGCGGACCCGCTGCCCGACCTGCGGACCCTGGATGAAACCGTGCCCGCCGTGGCGCGCACCCGCAAGACCTCCACCCGCATCGATGCGCTGATCGATGCGCTGGCCACGGTCACGCCGGAAGCCCCGGTGAGCGGGGAGATGGCGTTGTCCCACCTGCCGGGCAGCCGGCGTGCGGGGACCAAGCCGTTCCAGATCGAAGGCTTGAATGCGGCCACCGGTGACTGGGAGCTGCCGCAACCCGGCCAGCGTTATTCGGAGTTCCAGGCGGGGCTGCAGATGGCCAACCGCAGCGGGGCGCTCAACGAGATTGAATATTCGGAGTTCATCCAGAAGGTGCAGGGCTTTGCCGATGGCCTGGGCGCCATGGTCGAGTTCCCGGACATGTTGGATGTGGTGGCCCGCGCCCGTGAGCTGGATCAGTTCGCCGCCAGCCACGATGCGCAACTGGCCATCCGGCTGAAGGCCAAGGGCGCGGCCTGGACGCTGGGGTTCGTGCAGCAGGGCGCGCTGCGTCATGGGTTTGTGCCGGGCTCGATGCCGGGCCGGCTGGTGCTGCCGGCGCCGGAGGAGGGCGCGCCGCCCGTGCTGGCGCTGCAGTTCGATGCCCAGGCGGCGCTGGCGGACGACCCGCAGGCGTCGTCCCTGCGGGAGCTGACGCTGGCGCTGGATGTGCTGCAGACGCCGGAGGCGCAGGAGCCGTTTGCGGTGTGGCAGGAATCGGCGCGCCAACTGGCCAGGGACTTCGAGGCGGACATCTGTGACGACCGCGGGCAGGTGCTGAACCTGCATGCGTTCCAGGCCATTGGGCAGGAACTGGCGACGCTGTACAAGGCGCTGGCCGCGCGGGACCTGGCGGCGGGGTCGCCGGTGGCGAGGCGGCTCTTTAGTTGAGGCTAGGGCCACCAGTCGCTGATGACGGCTCAACATCAAGCTTCAAGGGGCTGCAAGAGCCAACCCTTATCACGGAAGCGGCCTCTCTCTCGAAGAAGGTGCGGCTTTCCTTGCTTTTCGCCATTGGGTTGGTCGTGACGTCCCCGCTCGTGGCTCAGCTTCGTTGACAAGTATCCGAAGTGAAAGAGACTCTCAAAATCGCCGCTCTTGGACTGCTGGCCGCAGCCGTGTCGGCCTGTTTCTTTTTCCTTGCCGGGACTTCATTGGCTCAGGGTTACGTGACGGTCGGTAAGGCAAGGTCAGTGATCTACACGTATGCGGAATCGCCCGTCGCGTTCAGCCTCGCAGTGGGAGGCATGCTTGTTTTCGCAACGGCCGTACTTGCCGCATGCCTCCTGATCGCTTTCGCACTTGTCGCCGCACCGAGGGCAATACGGGCGCGGCTGCTGCGGGAGCGATTGTTGGAGGTGGCAAACAAAAGCATCTTCGGCGTGCGCACCAGCATGCGTTGGCTCCTTGCTTGCTTCGTCGTCGCGCTGGGCGCGCTGGGCATCGCAGCAGCCTTCGGTGTGTAGAACCGTTTGAAAGCTGGCTACGACGTTGAGACCACCGGGAGTCGCACAGTATTTTCCTCGAGGAACGAGAAGGGATCCGGTCCCGTTTACGGAGCCTTCCCTGGCGTGGGCGCAACGCTGCCGGGTTCAGCAGGCAGATGCGGCCGGCCCCGCGATGCGTCGGTGCTGAGCGACTGCAAGAGGGCGGCGCGGCCCGCGTTGAGAAACTCATCCGCGAGCGGGGAGTCATCCGGGCAGGCACGAGACAGCACCAGCGCCCCAACGGCTTGCGAGAGCGTGTTCAAGATCTTGTTCCGGGTTTCGTCAGCGTCCGGCTGGTCGCGTCCGTCCGAGCCCGCTGATCCTTCGGATCCCTCCGCGCGGAGCGCTGATTCCCTGTTGGCGCTGAATGCCGCGATCAGGGACTCAATGCCCGCCGCAAAAGCAGCCTTCACCGTGTCAGGCTGACGCGCCGCATCGCCGGCAAGGGCGGCCATCGTGCACCCGGTGGCACGGCCGTCCCGGTGCTCCCGCGACAGGTACTGCGCGACGAAGGAGGCGGCATCCAGTCCTCCCTCGGTCATCGCGACCGTCTGCGCAATGCCGCACGCCGTCGATTCCGCAATCAGATCGGTCTTGGAACCGAACTGCTTGTAGAAGCCGCCGTGCGTGAACCCGGCCGCCGCCATCAGGTCGGCCACACCCACACCGTCATAACCACGTTCTCGAAACAGCTGGGAAGCCGTCTCGACCACGCGGGCGCGGTTGGCCTGCGCCTGAGCTTTCGTGACCTTCATCCTGTTGTGCTCCGAGTTGTTTCGCCTTGGGGGAATTCTATATTGATGTTGGTCATCATCAAATCCTTGACTTTAAAGATTACGTACATCATCATTGGGGCACTCCAACCCTTTTGAAGGTCATCCTCCATGTCCACCCAGCCCACTCTCCGTCCTGCTGTCCTCATCACCGGCGCCTCCAGCGGCATCGGCGCCGTCTATGCGGAACGCTTCGCCCGGCGCGGTCATGACCTCGTCCTGGTCGCCCGTGACAAGTCGCGCCTGGATGCCCTTGCTGCTCGCCTGAGCGAAACGCACGGTGTGAAGATCGATGTGTTGCAGGCCGACCTGACGCAGCCGGCCGACCTGGAAGCGGTCGAGGCGCGGCTGCGTTCGGACGCACGCATTGGCGTCCTGATCAACAACGCAGGCATGGCGCAGACCGGTGCTTTCGTCCAGCAAGGCGCCCAAGCGATCGACACGCTGATCGATCTCAACACCACAGCCGTGACGCGCCTGGCGGCCGCCATCGCGCCGCGTCTGGTGGAGGCCGGCGCAGGCTCCATCGTGAACATCGGCTCTGTGGTGGGCCTGGCGCCTGAACTCGGCATGACGGTCTATGGCGCGACCAAGGCGTTTGTGTTGTTCCTGTCGCAAGGCCTGCAGCTCGAACTCTCACCCAAGGGCATCTACGTGCAAGCCGTGCTGCCGGCAGCCACCCGCACGGAGATCTGGGAGCGTGCCGGCATGGACGTCAACAGCCTGCCCGAGGTCATGGATGTCGAAGAACTGGTCGATGCGGCCTTGATCGGTTACGACCGCCGCGAGCCGGTCACCATTCCGCCGCTGCATGTGGCGGCCCGCTGGGATGCCCTGGACGGTGCGCGGCAGGGGCTGCTCTCCGACATCCGCCAGGCCCATGCCGCTGAGCGCTACCAAGCCAAGGCCTGAACGCCCTCGATACCGCCCTAGGAACGCTCGCCATGCCAGCTCCTCTTATGAGCCCGAACGTTGCAACGCAAGCCGTTGACGCCGGCGGCGTCCGGCGCACTGCAAGGCACACCATGAAAGCATTTCTCCTGGAACGCTATGGCAAGAAGCGCCCGCTGCGGGGCGCGGATGTCCCGCTGCCGGAACTCCGCGAGGGCGAAGTTCTGGTCGAGGTGCATGCTGCTGGCGTCAACCTGATCGACGCCAAGATCAGAGACGGTGAATTCAAGCTGATCCTGCCTTACCGCCTGCCCACGGCCCTGGGCCACGACGTGGCCGGCGTCGTCGTGAAGGTCGGTCCGGGCGCGCGGCAGTTCAAGGTGGGGGACGAGGTCTATGCGCGGGTGGACGACTTCCGGATCGGGACTTTTGCTGAGTTCGTGCCTGTCCAGGAGGCTTCGTTGGCGCCCAAGCCGAAGAACCTCACCATGGAAGAGGCCGCTTCCATCCCGCTGGTGGGTCTGACGGCATGGCAGACCCTGGTCGAAAGGGCTGGACTGCAGCGTGGGCAGAAGGTCTTCATTCAGGCGGGTTCGGGGGGCGTCGGCACCTTCGCCATTCAGTTGGCCAAGCACCTGGGGGCCACGGTGGCCACGACCACGAGCGCGGGTAACACGGCGCTGGTCAAAGGGCTGGGTGCCGACGTTGTGGTCGACTACAGGACGCAGGACTTCGAAGAGGTCCTGCGCGACTACGACGTCGTGCTCAACAGCCAGGATGGCAAGACGCTTGCGAAGTCGCTAAACGTGCTCAAGCAGGGCGGGAGGCTGATTTCGATCTCGGGCCCGCCAGACCCGGACTTTGCTGCCGAACACTCGTATCCCGGCTTCCTCCGCTTTGTGATGCGCCTGCTGAGCATGGGCATCCGGCGCAAATCCAGGCGCCGGGAGGTGCGTTACTCGTTCCTGTTCATGAGGGCGAACGGGGCTCAGTTGCGCGAGATCACCCGGCTCATTGAACGGGGGGCGATTCGCCCGGTGATCGACCGGACATTCCCGTTTTCATCGACGAATGAGGCCCTGTCGTACGTGGAGTCCGGACGAGCCAAGGGGAAGGTGGTTATCAAGGTGAAGTGACGCGCATTGCGCGGGTCGGCTTCGTTGGTGGGACGGTCAGGCAGCGTCGTAGCTTTGCCGGTAGGCGGGCTCATCAGGGACAGGCGAGATGTGCAGGATGAGCGTGGCTCGCAAGTCCACAGAGGGATGGTGCGCGAGGTTTTTGCAGAACCAGAAGACCTCTCCCAGGGACTCGTCGTCGTGCCAACTGGTCATGACGAACCTGTTTTCAGGAATCTTGCCGAACTCGTACTTCTCCAGGTTGGCTTCGTCAATCGCCGTATCCCAATAAGTACCCTGGAGACCCCAGGCCATGGCGAAAAGGCAGCCGCCGTCGACAAGCCATTCACTGACGGCTGACATCCAGTCGGGGCTGACCATCACTTCCGCAGCGACAACCGCACGGAAGGGCTGGCTGAAAGGATGCGGGGGCAGTGGCGCTTCCGGAGGGAGGTGAAGGTAGCGCAATGGGGCATTCATGGCGGAGAGCTTATCTGAAGGCGGTTGCTTGAGACCGGCTTCGCCACGCCTCGGCTGGTGTTGTCCAAGGTTCCCGCACCAGTTCCTGCTCAGTCATGCTGCCTGTGCATAGACCAACCTTCCATCGCGGTAGACCTTTGCGTCGTGATACGGGAAGACATGATGCCCGCAATGCTCCGTGAATACTGCGATAGCGCGCTTTGGTTCGCTGGCGATATGAAATGCCGACTCAAACTGCATCACAGAGCCGTCCATCAGCTCGATTCGTAGTTGACCTCCCGGGAACCCAAACCACGGCCGAACCTGTTGCAGAACATCGTCAACAGACCGTCCGAAATGCGCCGCGAGCTCGGACGCCCACTCGGTTTCGAGCTGCCGCGCTAAAGACGGAACTGGGTACATTCGCTTCAACTCTCTGATTCTTGCGTGGTGTAGTGGATGCGCAGGAACTGTAGCCGAGCGAGGTCCGCTTCGCTGCAGAGCCGACCCTCACCCGCTGCCAACCTTGGCTGGACACTGCCACTTCGCCCTGCCTTCGCGCGCAACCGTTATCCAAGGTCTGCGCATCAGCTCCCCCTCAGTCAAGCCCAGGCGACTGCCTCTCCTCCACCGGCAACGGCTGCCCCCCCGCCAACGCCTGAACCTGCCAATCCTCCCGCGCCGGATCAATATCCCGGAACGTCCTGGCCAACCCCCACTGCGCCTGCTGACGCACGGACGGATCCGCAATGCGCCGCACCAGATCCACGGCATCCTGAGGCGACTGCCGGGCCAGTTCATCCGCAGTCGCATGCTGCACGATGGACGCATCCAGCGCCGGGTTGACGCCTTGCGCGCGTATCCACGCCCGAGCCGCGAGCCCATCCATCGCCAGCCAGCGATTGAGCGCCTCCGTCATCAGCGGCCTCCCAATCGCAGGGGGCAGGGTGCTGGCAAACACAGTGGCGGAGCGTGCATCCTGATGCGCCCAGCGGTCATTGACCACGGCCAGAAGGTCGGCACCGCTGGTGCCCGTCACTCCAGCAATGCGCCCGGCCCGCCCGGCAGCCCACGCAGCGGCCTGTGTCGGTGCCGTCTCCGCCCAGCGGGCCAGCGTCGCCTCCGTCCAGCCGCTGCGCAGCGCGTCCTCCAATCCCGCTGCCTGATCCAGCGCCACCAACATCTCGTCGAATATCCGCCGCTGCCACAGCGGCTCCAGCAGGGGATCCACCAGCGCCTGTGCCCAGTCCGGACGTTGTGACGCCCACCGCAAGGCCAGTCGCCAGGCTGTCACTGGATCTTTGGCCATCATCGACAGCAGCAGCCCCTGGCAATCCGCCAACGCAACCCCGCAGCCCAAACTGCCCGCCACAGTCGCGCTGTCATCCGCCCGTGCGGTGGCGGACGCCAACTGCCGCCACGGGTCCTGGTAGGCATCCCCGGCCATCAGGACGCCGGAGGAGGGCGCGTCCTCGTCCGGGCTTCCCAAGATCCCGCTACTCACCCACCCCCCGATCACCACGGCCGCGGCCAGGCCGAGGCCCCACTGGAACCGACCACGGCGCGGCGGTTCCGGATCGGCCCCGGCAGGGAGGAAGTAGCTCCTCTGCGGTTTCATTTCAGGATGCAGGACCGCGCAATGTTGCTGCTGTTCGTGTCCTTGCCGGGCTCACTGCCCTTGCCGGTGCCCACATAGGTGATGCACTTGGGCTTGGAGCCGGAATAGACCAGGTCGGAGATGGTGGCCACGTCGTACTGCCCGGCGATGCCGGACTTGCTGTCGTAGCTGCTGTTCACCCCTACGCCACCGGCACTCACGGTGCCCATCCGCACGCCGGACACCGTCACCTTGCGGGCGTACTGCGTGGAGCAGTTGCCGCAGGAGCGGTAGAGCTTGCCGACGTTGTCCACGTAGAAGTCAGAGATGACCACCGTGCCGTCGCCGTTGTGCTGGAACACCTTGTCAGCGGCCTTGAACGCGGCGCCGCCGGAGATGGTCAGCTTGCTGGTGACGCCGCTGAGCTTGATCGCGGTGGCCGCGTCCTCGCCCACGTCAGCCCAGTAGACATTGGTGATGTTGCACTGGCCATAGCAGTGCACGCCATCAGCGCCGCCGGCGGCCAGGTTGGTGCCGCTGCCCAGCGACCCGTCCCCAATCACCACGTTTTTCACCGTGGCCCCATTGTTCAGCTTGAACATCGGAATCTGGCTTTCGCTCTGGGTGCCCTTCATGTTGGAAGCGGTGCCCACCAGGCAGACCCATTTCCCATAGACAACGGTCCCGTCCCAGGTGGTGCCCGCCGGCACCTCGATGGTGGCGCTGACGTTGACCTTGGTACAACTGGGCACGGTTCTCACGCCCGGAGCGGCCTGGGCCTGTGCGGCCAGGAAAAGCGCCACCAGGGCCAACACGGCATGCAGCAGCACGCCGAACGACACACGTTCAATCAATCGGTTCATGACAGTCCCTTGCAGAGATGGATGAAAGGTTCACCCGGGGAGGCGGGCTGGACGGAGTCCGCCGAGGCGGGGCTCGCATCCGGCAATCGCGGCGGGCCGTCAGGACCCGTCTGTCCGATCGATGGAAGAGGTGGCCGCTGCTTCGTCCCGCGCAGGGGGACGAGCAGGGAAAGTCTGAGGATCCAGGGTTCGCACGGACCAGGATGGCGGTCCGTGTGCCCTGGTGGTCCTGGTCCGCCGGTTGAGTCCGGCGTTGTCTCCTCGGGCCTGGCCATTGTGTTGACACCGGTACCGTGGGGCCACTGTAAGAGTTTGCAGGGGGTGGGGTGGTGCGGGATTTGCCGCGTGGGTGCGCCGTGCCTCGCGCACCCCGTCTGACGGAGCCTGCCTTCCATGCCCACTTCTCGAGCCAAATCCGCGGACAAATCCGCCGCCAAGTCGCCGACCCGGCCGCAGACCAGACCCAAGACCCGGGCCAAATCCCAATCCCGCACCCAATCCAAGGCGACGTCCCAGCCCGACGCCGCACCCGCCCCACGCCGCGCGATCTGGAAAGGCGCCATCAGCTTCGGACTGGTCCACGTGCCGGTGGCCCTGTACCCCGCCACCCGGGACGAGGAGGTGGACTTCGACTGGCTGGACAAACGCACCCTCGACCCGGTGGGCTACAAGCGCATCAACAAGCGCACCGGGCGTGAGATCGACAAGGAGCAGATCGTCAAGGGCGTCAAGCAGGAGAACGGCGACTACGTGGTGCTGAGCGAAGACGAGATCCGCCAGGCCTATCCCGCCACCACCCAGACGATCAACATCGAGACCTTCGTCCCGGCCGAGCAGATTTCCTTCGTCTACCTGGAGCGGCCCTACTACCTGGCGCCGGTGGGCAAGACGGCCAAGGTGTATGCGCTGCTGCGGGAGGCGATGGCGCAGGCAGGGCTGATCGCCGTGGCGCGGCTGGTCATCCACAGCAAGGAGCATCTGGCCGCGCTGCTGCCGGCCGGGCCGGCGCTGATGATCGGGCTGATGCGCTGGGCCAACGAGATCCGTCCCGCGCAAGACCTGGACCTCCCGGACGAAGGCGTCAGCGCCAACGGCATCAAACCGGCCGAGTTGAAGATGGCCCGGCAGTTGATCGAGGAGATGACCGCGGATTGGCGCCCGCAGGACTACCAGGACGAGTTCACTGTCGCCATCCGCAAACTGATCGAGCACAAGGTCAAGGCGGGGGAGGCGCAGTCGGTGGAGCCGCTGGAGGAGGCGCCGGCGCAAGCCGAGGGGAATGTGGTGGACCTGACCGATTTGCTCAAGCGCAGCCTCGGTGGAGGGAGGAAGCCGGCCAAACGGGCGTGATCCCGCCGGCTAAGCGCGGGCGCGCCATTTGCTGGTCGATTGCTCTGCCACCACGGAACTCGCCATGCCTTCCCGCGCCCAGACCGGGGCCGAAGCGCCCCTGAGCCGCTACATCGCCAAACGCAACTTCGCGGGCGGCACGTCCGAGCCCAAAGGCCGTGTGGTCCGTCGTCGCGCTAAGGAGGCGCTGAGTTTCGTCATCCAGAAGCACTGGGCCAGCCATCTGCATTACGACTTCCGGCTGGAGCTGGACGGGGTGCTGCTGAGTTGGGCGGTCCCCAAGGGGCCGTCGCTGGACCCCCGCCAGCGGCGCATGGCCGTGCAGGTGGAAGACCACCCGGTGGACTACGGCAGCTTCGAGGGCACCATCCCGCCCAAGCAGTACGGCGCCGGCGAGGTGATCATCTGGGACAACGGCACCTGGGAGCCGGTCGGCGACCCCAAGGCGGGGCTGCGCGACGGGAAGTTCGTTTTCCGGCTGCATGGCCAGAAGCTGGCGGGGCTCTGGCAACTGGTGCGCACCTCCAAGGGGGACGCCAAGCGGGAGCAATGGCTGCTCATCAAGAAGCACGACGCCTGGGAGCGCCCGCACGACGACTACGACGTGACGATGGAACTGCCGGACAGCGTGGTGGCCAAGCCGCTGGGGCGGGTGGAGGATCGGGAGTCGGCGGCGGGCAGCGCCCAGGCTTCGTCATCCGATGAAGCCTCCGTCCCAAGCGCTGATGCAGCGGCTGCGGACACTTCCGAACCGGACCTCTCCCGCGCTCGCAAGGCCCGGCAACCCGCCGAGATGTCGCCCCAACTGGCCACGCTGGTGTCCAGCACGCCGCCCGGCGAATGGATCAGCGAGGCGAAGCTCGACGGCTACCGCCTGATGACCCGCATTACCAAGGGCCGGGTCCAACTGATCACCCGGGGCGGCCACGACTGGACCGACCGCATGCCAACCCTGGCGAAGGCGCTGGCCGACCTGAACCTGGACTCCGCCTGGCTGGACGGCGAGGTGGTGGTGCTGGGGCCGGAAGGGGCTCCGGTATTCAATCTGCTGCAAAACGCCATCGGCCGATCGGGCCGGCCGGCCAGAGGCGGATCCGCCAGATCCGGTGCATCCAGCGGTGCCAAGCGTACCAACGCTGCCCACGGTACCAAGGCTGCCAACGCCGCTAACGGTACCAACGGTTCCAGCGGAGTCGCTGCGCCGGGCGAGGCGGACATCGTGTATTTCCTGTTCGACGTGCCCTACCTCCAGGGTCATGACCTGCGTGAGGTGCCACTGCGCGAGCGCCGCCGCGTGCTGCAGACCCTGCTGGCCGACCAGCCGGACGATCACCTGCGTTTCAGCGAAGCGCTGGAAGCGCCGCCCAACGAGATGCTGGCCGCCGCGTGCCAGATGCGGCTGGAAGGGCTGATCCTGAAGCGGCCGGACGCACCGTACGTCAGCACCCGAAGCGACACCTGGGTGAAGCTCAAGTGCCAGCTCCGGCAGGAGTTCGTGGTGGTCGGCTTCACGCCGCGAAGCGACGCCCCCAAGGGGCTGGGCAGCCTGCTGCTGGCCGTGCGGGACGACCAGGCTTCCGGGCGTGCGTCCAAAGGCGCCTCTGGCTGGCGTTACGCCGGTCGGGTGGGGACGGGATGGTCGCTGGCGCAGGGCGCGGCCTTGCGGGCACAGCTAGAGACTCTTGCCATCGACAAGCCCCTGTTTACCGCCGAAGACATCCAGCGCAGCCATTGGGCCCGCCGACCGGGTGGGGACGAGCACTGGGTGCGTCCGGACATGGTGGTGGAGGTGGCGTTTGCCGAATGGACCCCGGACGGCCACATCCGGCATGCAGCGTTTCAAGGGGTGCGGGAGGACAAACCCGCCGAGGAGATTGGAATGGAAGCAGCGAAAAGCCCGGAGGATGTTGGAAGCGGGGGCCGACGCGCCGGCTCGAAAACTTCGGCCAAGAGCTCCAAAACCTCAGCTCAACCTGCCTCCAAGACTGCGTCCCAGTCACCAGCCAAGCGCTCAGGCAAGGTGTCCACCCAGACCGCAGCCAGTGCCGCGGGCGAGTCCCGATCCAGCGCACGCGCCAGCAAGACCGCAGGCACATCGAGCCGCACATCCTCATCCCCCGCCAACAGCCAACTGCGCATCACCCACCCGGACCGCGTGATCGACGAAGCCTCCGGCGCCACCAAGATCCAGCTGGTGCGCTATTACGAAAGCGTGTCCGAATGGCTGCTGCCCCACCTGGACCAGCGTCCGCTGGCGCTGGTCCGTGCGCCCGACGGCGTGGGCGGACAGCTGTTCTTCCAGAAGCATGTGGAAGGCGACGACCTGATCGTGGTGCGCAACATGGCGCAGGTGCTCGAGTTCACGCAGCTCAACACCGTGGAGTTCCACACCTGGAACAGCCGCGCCGACAAGCTCGACAAACCCGACCGCATCGTCTTTGACCTGGACCCCGGCGAAGGCGTCAGCTTTGCGCAGGTGCGCGAAGGCGCCCAGTTGGTCCGCGCACTGCTGGAGGAGCTGCAGCTCAAGGCCTGGCTCAAGACCAGTGGCGGCAAGGGCCTGCATGTGGTGGTGCCGCTGACCCGCCGGGCCGATCACGACGCCTGCAAGGCCTTCAGTCACGCGGTGGTGGACCACCTGGCGGCCACGCTGCCCAAGCGCTTCTCGGCCAAGAGCGGTCCGCGCAACCGGGTGGGCAAGATCTTCGTGGACTACCTGCGCAATGGGGAAGGGCAGACCACGGCGGCGGCATTCTCGGTGCGGGCGCGTCCGGGCATGGGCGTGTCGATGCCGGTGGATTGGGACCAGTTGCCCGACCTCAAGGGGGGCGACCACTGGACGCTGCGGGACGCCCGGGACCACCTGAGTTTCGTCAAGCGCGACCCCTGGGCCGACTACTGGACCTGCCGGCAGACCCTCACAGCGGGTCTGCGAATGCTGCAAGCAGAGGACTGACCGCCGCTTGGTGCAAACCTGAATGCACGGGCCACGCCGCCTTGGCGCCATGCCAGGTGGCCGAGTGCCTGACGCCAGCGGCTTGCCACCGTGCGTCAACACAGCGCCGAAGGACTGCCTTTACGACAGCGCCGCAATCGTCCGCAGCAAGGTGTCCGGATCCGCCGGTTTGACCACGTGGGCGTCGAAACCCGCATGCAGCGCCTGTTCCCGGTCCTCCTGCCGGCCATACCCGGTCAGCGCGATCAGCCGCAGCTGGGCCCACGCCGGCTGAGCGCGGATGTGCTGGGCCAGTTCATAACCGCTCATGCCTGGCAGCCCGATGTCCAGCAAAGCCAGGTCCGGCAGCGCCTCGCCCAGATGCTTGAGCGCGTCTGCCCCGCTGTGCACCTGCTCGACCTGATGGCCTTCCATCGACAGGATCATGGCCAGCGACGCGGCTGCATCCTCGTTGTCATCCACCACCAGAATGCGCCGCGGCGCCGCCGTCGGGGTGAGCACCGGCGCCACGACGCCGGACTCCTCCGCCAGCAGCGGCAGGCGCATCTCGAACCGCGCGCCGCAGCCGGGCCCGTCGCTGAAGGCGGCCACTGACCCCTGATGCATCTCCACCAGCCGCCGCACCAGCGACAGCCCGATGCCCAGCCCGCCCTGAGACCGGTCCAGCGCCCGCTCCCCCTGCACGAACAGGTCGAAGATCTGCGGACGCAGATCGGGCGCAATGCCGATGCCGTTGTCGGTCACGGTGATCACCGCCTGCTGCCGGTCGGCGTCCTCATCCATCCGCAGCTGGATCTGTCCTTCCGGGTCGGTGTACTTGGCGGCATTGGTCAGCAGATTGGCCACGCATTGCACCAGGCGGGCCTGGTCGCCCCGCACCCGCAGCGGCCGGCCGCTGGTCATGGAAAACACATGCCGGCGCTCTCGCATCAGCGGCTCCACCGTCTCCACCGCCTGCGCCAGCACATCCACCAGCGCCACCGGGCTCAGCTGCAACTGCACCCGGCCCTGGGTGATGCGGGAAATGTCCAGCAGATCGTCCACCAGCCGGGTCAGGGTGCCGACCTGCCGCTGGATGATGCCCACCACGCGACGGGCCCGCGGATCCTCCAGCTCCAGCCGCATCAGCACGTCGCTGGCGCTGCGGATGGGCGCCATCGGATTGCGCAGCTCATGGGCCAGCATCGCCAGGAACTGGTCCTTCTGCCGGTCGGCCGCCTCCAGGTGCTGGCGGGCCTGGACATGGGCGGAGATCTCGCGGAAGTAGCACACCACCCCGAGCCCGCCTTCGGCCAGCGGGATGCGGTGAGCCTGCCAGTCGTAAGCCTCCAGATGGCCGCGGTCGCTGCGCCGGGCGATGAATTCGGGCGCATGGAAGCTGTTGCCGGTGTGGAGCGTGGACCAAAAATTGGCGATGATCTCGGCGGCCAGGGGCGGGCCCCACTGACGGATCATCATGGCTTCAAAGTCTCCGTGCGCATGGTCTTCCGGCGGCACGAGGGCCAAACGCGCGGCGGGATTGGCCTCCCGCAGGAACAGGCGCCCCTGCACCTCATGCACCAGGAACACGCCGATGGGCGCGGCATTGAGCAGGGTTTCAAACTGCGCATTGCGGCGCTGCGTGGCCGCTTCGGCGGCCCGCCGCATGTGGCGCAGCTCCAGCAGGGCGCCCAGACGGGCCAGCAGCTCACGGGCCGAGAACGGCTTGATGAGGTAGTCGTCCGCCCCCGCGTCCAGGCCTTCGATCCGGGACTCCTCGCCGGCCCGTGCCGACAGCAACACCACCGGGGTGGGCCGCAGCACCGCATCGGCCCGGACGGCGGCCAGCAGGCCCATGCCGTCCAGGCGCGGCATCATCACGTCGCTGAGGATCACGTCCGGCGGTTGGCGGCGGGCCGCTTCCAGGGCCGCCCGACCGTCGGGCACGGCTTCCACCTGGTAGTAGGGAGCCAGCAGGTCGCGCAGGTAGCCCCGCATGTCGGCGTTGTCGTCCGCCAGGAGGATGCGGGCGCCAAAGGTGGGCGCAAAGCGCTGGTCGCTCGGGGGCAGGGACTGGGCCGCCAGCACGGACAGCTGGGTGGGTGGGGGCAGCGCGTCGGCGCGCGAGCTCATGCGGGGCGCGGCGGGGAAGGGCGTCGGCGCGTTGTCCGGCCCATCAGGCAAATCAGGTACATCAGGCCCATTAGGCCCATTAGGCCCATCAGGCAGCCAGCGCATCGCCTCGTCGACAAAGGCGCGAGCCGCCGACGTTCGGGCGCCCCGACCCGGCGCGCGAGGCCGTTGCTGGTTCCTGGGCACATGGTCCTGCCCCAGCGGAATCGTCAGCCGGAAGGTGGTCCCCTGACCCGGCTCGCTGGTGGCCGCAATGGTCCCGCCGTGCAAGCGGACCAGTTCCTGCACCAGCGCCAGCCCGATGCCAGAGCCTTCGTGGGTCCGCCCCTCCACACCGGCAATGCGGTGAAAGCGCTCGAAGAGCCGCGGCAGTTCGTCGGCGGCAATGCCTATGCCGGTGTCGGACACCGTCATCCAGACCTGCGCGCCATCCTGACCCATGCGCAGCGTCACGCCCCCTTGCAGCGTGAACTTGAAGGCGTTGGACAGCAGGTTCAGGACGATCTTCTCCCACAGGTCCCGGTCCACCATCACCGGCTCGGGAAGTGCGGGGCAGTCCACCTCGAACCGCAGCCCGGCGCGCTCCATGGCGGAGCGGAAGCTGCTGGCGATGTCGCGCGTGAGGGCGGCCAGATCTTCCGGCTCGAAATAGGCCTGCGCGCGCCCGGCTTCCAGTCGGGAGAAATCCAGCAGTGCATTGACCAGCCGCTGCAGACGGCCCGCATTGCGAAGAATAAGCGCCAGGCGTTGGCGCTGCGCGTCACTCAGGTCGCCGCCCACCGCCAGTTCCTCCAGCGGCCCCAGCATCAAGGTGAGCGGGGTGCGGAACTCGTGGCTGACGTTGGAGAAAAACGCGGTCTTGGCTCGGTCCAACTCCGCCAGCGCTTCGGCGCGGCGACGCTCCTCTTCATAGGCCTGCGCGTCGGTGAGGGCGGCGGACAGCTGCCCGGCCACCAGGTTCAGGAAGCTCCGGTAGCCTTCGTCCAGCGGGCGGCGAGGGCTGCAGCCCACCAGCAGGAAGCCGGTGAGGTCCTGTCCGGCCCCCTTGAGCGGCAGCAACAGGCCTTGTCGGACCGGCTCCGCCCAGTTGTCGACCGTCAGCTGGAGCGACAGCGCTTCCAGTGACGGCAGGTCCTGCGCGCTTTGCTCACCGTACAACGCGGCAATCGGCCACCCGCTCGGGGCATCGTCCAGCGGCAGTTGATCCGGCAACTGCGCCGCCTGCGCGGGGTCGGTGGAGAACGCCAGCCGGGCCATGCGCTCCTGCGGCTGCGTCAGGTAGATGGCCGCAAACGGGACATCCCGCGGATAGTCCTGCAGCACCTTGCAAGCGTGACGGCAGCACTGGTGGATGTCTTCCGCGCCGGTGGCCCGCGCGGCCAGGTCCCGAAGCACCCGCAGGCGGCGCTCGTCGATGACCCGCTCGGTGACCTCGGTCACCACGCACAGCATGCCTGCCACCTGGTCGTTGTCGTCGAAGGCGGGGCTGTAGGAAAAGGTGTGATAGGTCTCTTCCTTGAAGCCGCTGCGTTCCAGATAGAGCATCAGCGCTTCGTCCCATGTCGCTTCTGCCTGTGTCAGCACATGCTCAAGGCGGGGAGCGATGTCCGGCCAGATCTCTTCCCAGACCTTGTCCGTGCGTTCGCCGAGGGCCCAGTCCCGCTTCAGGCCCAGGGTGGGCATGTAGGCGTCATTAAAGAAGAAACGCAGGTCGGACGACCAGCCCATCCACATGGCATACCGGGAGTCCAGCATGATGCGCACGTGCGTACGCAGGGACTGCGGCCAGGTGTCCGGCGGGCCCAGCGGGGTGGTCGACCAATCGTGGGCCCGCATGCGGGCGCCCATTTCGCCACCCCCCCGCAGGAAGGGCGGCGTGGCCGCCAAGTCCTCCGAAGTGCCGGTGATGCGGGCACTCGCGGTGCCGCTTGAAGCGCCATTCGTTGAAGGCATGCGGCCGGGCTCCCAATCCAGATCGCAAAGCGCCGAGTCTACAAGCCGCTTTCCCAGCGAACCCGCGGATTTTTGGGTTGTGCGTTGGATGTACGGCGGCCTCGCACCGAAGAAGGGGTGGGCGCGCCATTTGCCCTGTCGCGCCACGAATCAAAGGTGTTCCATGGATCTGATCTTGTGGCGCCATGCGGAGGCCGTTGAAGCCGGCCCCGGCATGGACGATATGTCCCGGGTGCTCACCACCCAGGGCGAGCGCGACGCCGGCCGCATGGCCGAATGGCTGAATCGCCACCTGCCGCAGGACACGCAGGTCCTCGTCAGCCCTGCCGTGCGCACGCGGCAGACGGTGCAGGAAGTGCGGCGGCCCACCCGGGTGGTGGACGACCTGGCCCCACGCAAGGGCGCTCAGATGCTGTTGCGAGCGTCCGGATGGCCCCACGCAGGTCATCCGGTCGTGATCGTCGGCCACCAGCCCACCCTGGGCATGGTGCTGGCGCATGTGGTGGGCGGCGTGCCGCTGGCGCAGGCCATGCCCTGGCGCTTGCCCAAGGCCGGGCTTTGGTGGATCCGCTGCGAGCACCCGCGGCATGACCGCCCGGGGGTGGTGGTGCTGTCGGTTCGAACGCCCGACCTGGCCTGACCCCACTCAGCCCCTGAGCCGCCCGGTACACTGGCAGCTGTTCATACTCCGAAAGCTGCCTTGAGTTCCAGCCTGCTGTTGATCTTTGTCCTGATTGTCGCCAGCGCATTCTTTTCGATGGCGGAATTGTCTCTGGCCGCCTCCCGTCGCTTGAGGCTGAGGCAACTGGCGGACGAAGGAGACAACCGGGCCTCGCAGGTACTGAAGGTGCAGGAGCAGCCGGGCTACTACTTCACCGTAGTCCAGATCGGCGTGAACACCCTGGCCATCCTGGCCGGTGTGGTGGGCGAGGGCGCGCTGACGCCGCATTTCGAGACCCTGCTGCGCCCCATCATGGAGATCGACAACGCGCAGCGCCTGGCTTTTGCCTTGTCCTTCGGATGCGTCACCATGATGTTCGTGGTGCTGGCCGACCTGCTGCCCAAGCGGCTGTCGATGAACGAGCCCGAGCGCGTGGCGATGATTCTGGTCGGCCCCATGCTGTTCCTCACGCTGGTGCTGCGTCCGGTGGCCTGGGCCTTGAACGCACTGACCGACCTGCTGCTGCGGGTGCTGGGCCGCCCGGTGAAGCCGGACAACACCATCACCCATGCCGACATCCTGGCCCTGGCCGAAGCCGGTCACCAGGCCGGCGTGGTGGCCGATGCCGAGCAGCAGGTGATTGAAAACATCTTCGAACTGGACACCCGAACGGTGGAGTCGGCGATGACGTCCCGCGAGCGCATCGTCTACTTTGCGCTGGACGACGACGAAGCGCTGGTCCGCACCCGGATTGCAGACTCTCCGCATTCCACCTACCTGGTGTGCGAGCAGGACATCGACCAGGTCGTCGGGTATGTGGATGCCACCGACTTGTTCCAGCGGGTGCTGCTGGGCGACCCGATCAACTTGCGGGCCGAGCCGGCCCTGGTCAAGAAGGTGCTGATCGTGCCGGACCGGCTGACGCTGGCCGAGGTGCTCACGCAGTTCCGCCAGGCGCATGAGGACTTTGCGGTCATCGTCAATGAATACAGCCTGGTGGTGGGGGTGATCACCCTCAACGATGTGATGTCCACCGTGATGGGCAGCCTGGTGCATACCGACGAGGAAGAGCAGCAGATCATCCGCCGGGATGACGGCAGTTTTCTGGCCGACGGCATCACGCCGATTCCCGATGTCCAGCGGTCCCTGGGCCTGGACGAGTTCCCGCATCCGGGCCAGTACGACACCCTGGCCGGCTTCCTGATGGTGATGCTGCGCCGCATCCCCAAGCGCACCGATGTGGTGGAGTGGGAAGGCTGGCGGTTCGAGGTGGTGGACGTGGACAGCCACCGGGTCGACCAGGTGATGATCGCCCGGGTGCAGCCCCCGTCCAAGGACACCGCGCAGGGCTGAGGGCGGTTCAGCCCATCAGCAGCGTCCGGCCGTCATACCGGTTGGCCTGCACCGGAATTGGATAGCGGTGTGAAGCCGTCAACGCGCGCATGAAGCCCGGGGTGCGGGTGCGCATCAGGTCTTCTTCCAGCCCCCGGAACGCATACTGCACCGTGCTGAGCATGGCCGCTTCCTGCTGGCTGGAGAGATGGCCGATGAAGAAATTCTCGGTCTGCGCCAGCAGGTCGTGGTTGATGGTGGACGGGGACTGCGTGGAATAGACGATGCCGATGTTGAACTTGGCGCCTTCCTTGGCAAACCGGGAATAGACGTCGATCACATTGCCGGCATTGGGCGGGAAGATCATGTGCGCTTCCTCGAAGTAGATCTGCACATACCGGCCTGCCATCTCATTGCGCACGAACTTGCGTTCCTGATGGAGGAACACCGCCACCGACAGCGTCTTGGCGAAGTAGCGGATGATGCGCTCGTTGGCGCTGCCCAGGTCCACGATGACGGTGTCGCCCTGGTCGATGGTGGCCAGCACCTCGGTGATGAAGTTGTCCACCCGGGGCGAATGGAAGGGCACCGCCGGTCGCAGCACGTAGGGGCCGGCGCCTTCCTGCGGATAGATGAAGCGGGCCATGATCTCCTCGTCGGCATCGAAGAGGAAGCTGCCTTGCTTGCGCAGCGTCGGGTCGTTGGGATAACTCAGGCTGAAGCGCAGCATCAGCGAGATTTCCGCCACCATGTCGGCAAAGCTGCGGGGCAGCGCCGGCGCGCTGCAGCCGTTCACCGCCTGGTAGGCCGACAGACGCAGCGGCTGACTGAAACCCGGGTTGAACGGCTGGCTGTAGCCGTGGCTGTGCAGCAGCGCTGCCAGGCGGGTCTCGTCGTGCTCAAAACCGGCGTGATGCAACACCGTCCAGAACACCATCAGCTTGCGCAGCCGCCGCAGGGCCATCTCCGGCAGTTCCTCGGCATTGAACCCGAGGGCGGGCAGCCGACAGCTCAGCAAGGGCCGGACATAGTCGGACTCGGCCAGGTCGGCGGGCAGAAGCTCCCGCAGCGTGTTCATGGCCTCTTCTGGCCGCTCGTGGAAGTTGAAGCGCAGCAGCTTGCCGTTAGGCCCGGCGGCCTTGCCTTCGGACAGGTAGTAGAGCGTGCAGCGGTCGGCGTAGACGCTGCCGATGTTGTCGGCACCATCTTGCGGATTGCTGTTGGCATATTCGCCGTTGACGTCAAAGATCAGCTGCCCGACGTCCCGATGCTCGGCGGTGACGTCGAGCATGCCCTGCACCAGCAGCTTCACCACGTTGGACTTGCCCAGGCGGGTCTTGCCGAACATGGCGGTGCGGCGGCCGCGGATGTCCAGCATCGACAGGCAACTGGTGACGCCGTTGTGTCGGTAGACCAGCGATTCGTCGTGGCGCAGCAGGCCAAAGCGGATGCGCTGCTCCGGGGTGACGGTGCCGTTGATCAGCAGGTCCTGCATGCGGGCCGTGGGGGCGAACACGCCATAACGGTCGGCATGCAGCAGGTGGCCGGGCTCTCCCGAAAAGCGTGGGGTGCCGGCCGGGTGCGTGGAGGACGGATCGTTGTCCAGCACATAGCAGCCGAGCACCGAAAAGCGCACCAGCATCACCTGGCTCTGCGAGTCACCGCCGCCGGTGTGGCCCTTCATGAGCGTGTCGATGCGCTCCCGCTGGCCGGTGCCGGCGTCCGGCCAGGCCGGGAAATCCAGCAGTCTCAGCAGCACCAGACGGTCCGCCCGAATGTCGGCATGCGCAGGCGGCTGGTGGAGCGGCATGGCCGTCTGGCGGCGGGTGCTTTCCACCATGAAGCAGAAGGCGCCGCGGCCCAGGGTGGACTGGTCGTCCCACTGGGTGCGGTCCGTCATCAGCACCGCGTGGTCGTGGCAAAGGCTAACAAGGGGACCCAGCCAAAGGCCGGGCAGCATGTCTTCGGGATGAACGAGCATGGGCAGGTCAGGGGGATGCAAGGGGAAGGCCAGTGGCAGAAGACACCACGGCCGAAGACACGGTCCGCAACTCGCCTGACTGCCGCGAGACGGACACGGGGGACTGCACGGGAGCGGGCGCCTGCGGCGAGGCCGACACCTCCGCCATGGCGCTCACCTTGACCGGGGCGGGGGACTGCCGCCGGGCGGGTGCGTCCGATGAGGGGGCGCTCAGCCGGTGCAGGCGTTCCAGCACCCGGCGCGCATAGGCTTCGCGCTTGATGGGGTCGCGGGCGTTGTAGGCCCCGAGGGCGGCCACCGTCGGACCCATGCGGACGATGTTGTCGCCCAGGATCCAGGCGCCTACGAAGATGTTGGTGCAGGGGTCCCACAGGTCGGTGGGGCGGATGCCGTAGCGCAGCAGCGTCGGGCCCCAGCTCGAATTGATCTGCATCAGACCAATGTCCTGGGAACCATTGGTGTTGCGATTGACCGCCCGAGGGTTCAGGCCGGATTCCTGCAGCGCGATGGCGTAGAGCAGGTGGGCGGACATGCCAAAGCGTGCCGAGGCCCATTCGAAGCATTGGGCCATGGCGGGGGTCAGCGGGTGGACGGGGGCCGTTGGCCTGACGGGGGCGGGGCGCGCGGGAGCGGGTCCGGCCGAAGCGGTCAGAACCGGGGAGGGGCGGCTGACGGCGGGGCGGGTCGGCGTGGGGAGGGCCGAAGCGCCGCCCGTGCGGGGGCTCGCCCCGACCGCTGTCACCACGGACAACAGGGAGAGGGCCAGACCGAGCACGATGCGGCGCGGCAGGTCATGCGCCAAGGCATGCGCCAGGTTATGCGCCAGGTTATGCGCAAGCTCACGCCCGCCGGCCTGCTGCCGTGCAGTCCCGGCCCCGCTCATGGCTTCAGGGCCGTGGTCGGGCTCGCCTGGATGCCGCTCTGCATTTCGAAGGCAGTGGCGAAAAAACCGAACATCATGGCGGCCAGGGTGATGCCCGCTACCGCCATCAGGGCACTGTTGAGGCGGCTGGCGGACCGCTGGATGCTGCGCTCGATGCGGTCAATGGAGCCCACCCCGATCTTGACGAAGGCGGCAATCGGGTCCCGTCGTTCCGACGCGTCCTGCACCCGGTCCTCCAGCGGGCCATTCAGCACGCCGGTCGCGAAGGCCTGACCGAACTGGGTGGACTGCTCGGACGACAACCTGGACAGGATTTCCCGCAAATGCCACCGCATCCAGGGGGAACTGAATCGCGCCGCGCGTTCCAGCGCCGACCGCAGCGACACACCTGCCCGCATCAGCGACGCAATCGAGACGATGAGCATCGCGCCGGAGAAGTCCCGGTAGAGGCTATAGGGCGCCCAGTGGTCCAGCCGACGCCGCAGCGGGCCCTGCCAGCGGGACAGGGACAGGCCAAAGGCCACCACCAGCGCCACCAAGGCCAGCCCGAGCAAGATCCCGTAATGGCTGACGGTATAGGACACGGCGTAGAGCGCCTGCCCCATCGCCGGCCATCGCTCCGGGGGCAGCAGGTCCGCCAGGATGGGGACCGCGAACAGCGAAAACCCGGTCAGCAGGCCCGCAAACAGCACCATGAGGATCACCGGATACATCACCGCTTTGCGCACGGTGGCAAACATCCGGTCGACTTTCTCCACGGTTTCGGAGAGGAAATACAAGCCCCGCGCCAGGCCGGCATCGCCGCTGCCCTGGATGGCGTCGATCAGGATCAGTTCGGTGGTGGGCACGACACCGATCAAGGATTGCGACAAGGATCCGCCCATGGCCTCGCGCAGCATGTGCCGGTAGAGCAGGGCATCACCGCGGGACCGGGTGCGGCCGCGGGCTTCGTACTTGCGAAGGATGGTGAACAGCGGCACCTTGTCTTCCAGGGCGCTGGCCATGTCGTAATAGAAGTCGGCGCGGCGCTGTTTCAGGCGTTGGGCGGCGGCGCGGAACCGGATTCTGTCAATGATCTGCATGGGGGGCGATGCGGGAAGTGGGGGGGCGCGTGGGCGGGGCGGGCGATCGGGGTCCTAGAGCAGCGACTGGGCCAGTAGTGATGCCCGACCGAAGGTGCGTTCGAAGTAAAAGGGGTCCACACGGCCCTGAGACAGGTCATACAGCACATGTCCCCAGGCTTCCTTGCCGTCCATGTCCGGATCGGTGAAGGGCGCCTTCTGGCGGCTTCGCCAGTAGCGACGGGCTTCCAGGTCCCGCCGCTCCAGCAGCAGCTCCAGCAGTCGCAGGTCCGGCACGATCACTTCAGCGCCCACCTTCATCCCGCGCGTGCCGTTGCGCTCGCCCGTGCTGTAGTCGATGAGCGGCTTCTGGCAGTGCGGGCACCCCCGGTCGCTGGCGCAGAAGATGTGATCGGCGTCCAGGCCAAAGCCCTCCACATACACATTCAGCGCTTCCGGCGACATCAGCCGCCGGGCGGGCACCTTGCAGTGGTCGCAGTTGAGCGGCACCAGCACCTGGTAGACCAGCGCGGACATGAACTCCGGGCTGCACAGGTCGTCCCGCTGAAGACCGACGATGTGGGAGTTGAGCCGGCTGACCACGCCCAGCGCCGAGGTGGCATGGACGGTGGACAGGATCTTGTGGCCAGTCTGGATGGCCACCTGCGCCATGTTGGCGGACAGGGAGTCACGGATCTCCCCGAACAGGCCCACGTCCGGGTCCATGCGCAGGAAGGACAGCATCGCGCCATGGAAGGGGTTGGTGCCGCCAACGGCTTCCAGCGCCCCCCGCTGGATGGAAAGGTGGGAGGCACCGGCCAGCTCGTATTCCACCGGGTCTTCAATGGTGATGAGCTTGCGGGTGCCCTCCTGCGCCAGGTGGGCCAGCATGGTGTTGAGCGTGGTGGTCTTGCCGGACCCGGTGATTCCCGCCACGAAAATGCCGCCCCAGGCGGAACTGAGGGCGTCGTGCAGCCGCTCGACCTGCCAGGGCGTGAAACCCAGGTTGTCCAGCGTCAGCTGCTGCATGCGGGCCGCGTTGTTGGAGCGCAGGATGCGCATCACCACATCCATGCCGCCAACAGCCGGGTGGCTCTGGTAGCGCAAGGTCAGGCGCATGTCCGGCAGGTCCAGCGGGATCATGGCGGCCTGGGGCACGCCGCCGTTGAAGGCCACTTCGCTGCGCGAGTTCTCTTCCGCCAGCACGGTGTAGGCGGCGGAGATGCCGTCCATCACGATGCGCGCCGGAAAGCTGCCCAGGGTGCGCATCAGGCCATCCAGCCGCACGCGGGCACGGCCGATCTCGCCCCGCAGTTCCAGGTGCAGATCGCTGGCGCCCGCCAGCACACAGCGGTGAATGACGGTGCGGAACCACTCCAGCGGGGATGAGTTGGCCACCATGGTTTCGATGGCGCGGGCGCTTTCGCCCTCGCTGCCGCCGACGTCACGCCGCTGGCTGCGATAGGTGATCAGCTCGAAGATGTCGGGGGAGGCGGTGTAGAACCCCTGGAAGTCGTAGCCCAACCGCTTGCCGGCCTGCACGACGTGGTACCAGTCCGGGCTGCGCAATTCGTCTTCGGTGGACAGGACCAGGAAACGCTGCGCGGGGAGGGCCAGCGCCATCAGCTTGTTTTCCTTGTCCCGGGAGACGCGCACCTGCCGCTCGTCCCGCCCGCCCATGACGTTGTCCGACACCACCGACAGCACGCGGTCGAAGGGCGGCAGTTGCGCGTAGTCGGTGAGGTGGCGGGTGGAGCCTGGATGACTGGACGGCGCGGCTGCAGAAGCGGCGCTTCCGTCGGGAGCGTTGCTGGTGCTGCTCGACAAGGTGCTGGCGCGGGGGGCGCTGCGCGTCGCTTCCGTCGCGCCAGTGTTGCCAGCCAGGGGCGGTGCGTCGGCGCTCATGTCAGCGGATGTCCGTGCGTGAAGCCATGGCCGTGGGCGCCATGGGCTGTCCCATGGGTTGCCCCACGGGCTGCCCCGTGAGCGGCAGTTCGCTGGCGCGCAGGGCTGACGGGGGCAGTGCCGCCGGGCTCATGGCCGAGGCGGGCAAGGGCTCGGGGCCAGCCAGCATGACGCCTCCCGCGCCGTTGAAGAAGGCATAACCCGCCATGGAGCTGCCGCGTGACGGGGCGGGCAGCAGATGCACCCGTTGCGCCTTGCCGACGCCCGCTGCCGTGCCTTGCAGCGACACGGTGACGCCATTGGGGCTGATCGCCTGCACGCGCCAGGGGCCGATCTGGGCGAGGGCGGCGCCATCCGGCTTGAGGGCCGAGGCATCGGGGACCGATACGCGATAAATGCGGCCCTCATACAGCAGTTCTGAATCCAGCCGCCGTCCCACGCCGGTCAATGACCAGACCCGGGGCACCTCCACGGCTCGGGCCGGCGCGGACGGTGCAGGCGGCGCTGAAGGAGCGGCGGAGGCTGCGGGCGTCTGAGCGGCATCCTGGCCCAGCAGGCGGCGGGCCGCCGCATCCAGTTCCTGCGCCTTCTTGCGGCGGGCGGCTTCAATGACCTGCTGCATGGAGGCCGACGACGCACCGTGGGCATCCTCCGCGGCGACCGCCGCGCCGGACATCCACGCCTGGCCTGCACACACGCTCAGCACGCTGGCCAGCAGGCCGCGGGCCGCGCGCAGCCGGCGGGTGCGACGGACGCCGGCGAGATCAGAAAGGTTTGCCTTTTGCATAGATTTGTCCTGTGAGGGTGTAGGTGACCTGGCCCGGGGTGAGGAGCACCGTGAGGGTCTCCGGGACCGCGGACGGCGGCAGTTCGATGGACGGCAGGGACCACACGCCGTCCGTCACCTGCCAGGACAGGCTGACCACCGGGCGGTGAAGCGCAGTCAGCTGGGTAACGGACGGTGGGCCGAAGAGCCGGGCTGGTTTCAGCGATGCGGCCTGGGCATTGCCCGCCACGAGCGACAGGTCTTGGAGACGGCTGCCCCAGGTCTGGGTCACGCCGTCCACCAGCGGGAGCTGCTCGCGGACCAGGGACGGGGCTGGGGCACCCTCCTCCCAGCTGTAGTGGGTGGTGATCGTGGCCCCCAGCAGATCGCCATTGCCATCGGCGGTGACTTGCGGCGCGGGGCTGGCAGGATCGGGACGCGGCGCGTCGGTGAGGAAGTCCTGGAAGTTGCCGAAATTCCGGGTCCAGGTGGCCTGGCAGTCCCGGCTGGTCTGGCTGCAGGTGAAGCGCTGCAGGGCCCAGCCTTCACGTGTCAGGGGGACGCGGCTGAGCAGCGTGCGCCAGTGGTCCAGCACGGTGTTGCCCGGCTGGCCCGCGCCGGCCATCAAGGTCTCGATGGCCTGTTCATAGAGCCGGTTCGGGTCGTTCTCCCGGGCCAGACGGGCGGCCTCTTCCGCCGCCTTGCGCGCCTGATACTGGTTCCAGAGCATGTAGCCCAGGCCAGAGCCTGCCAGCAGGGCCACGGCCACGCCGCCCACCAGCGTTCGCCGCAGCACGCGGTTGATCAGGGGCCGCACCAGCGAGGTCGCCTCCGGCATTTCGAAGATGGCCTGCACCGGCAGCGGTTCGCCGTTGGGAATGGCGTCGCGCAGGTCCGTGGCCACGCGCACATCCTGGTCGATGTGGATGTCTCGGAACTCCTTCAACAGCGCCAGCGCGGCCTCCAGCGAGTGGACGAGCCGGTCGAAGCCGGGCACCGGGCGGCGGTCCATCAGACCGATGAAGGCGACCCGGTTGCCGGCCGACAGCAGGACCGCTTCGGCACCGCCGGAAGCAAACCGCTCGATCAGCAGCACCACCGCCGAGTGAGGGCGGCCGGGCCCTGCCTGCAGGCCCCGGGTCAGGCCGATCAGGCTTTTGTCCGGCAGCATCGTGGCGAAGCTGTAGCCCAGCTTGCGGGCCCGCTGGAATTCGGCAGCGGGGTCTTCACGGTCTTGCGTGGGACTCCATTCGAGCTCGAAGATCACGCGGGTGCCCGCCAGCACGCAGCTCTTGGCGACGGCGCCCGAGCCGGCGGCTGAGGTGTCGCTGCCGCCGGACAGGCCGAGGAGGTCGCCGGAGCCCATGTTGCCGGTGCCGATGTTGCCGGTGCCGCCTGGGTTGTATGCCATGAGTGCCCCCTTAGCGGTCGGTCAGACGCGGCGTGATCAGAATCACGGTGCCCTGCTTGCTGCGGCCGCCGCGCTTGGAGATGGGCAGCAGGCCGCGGATCACGTCGCTGTCATCGGCCTGGGCCTGCTCCCGCTCGTAGCCCACCAGCACGAGGGTCTGGCCGGCGGGCACGCTGATGCGCTGCAGCGACGAGAAGCTGACGGTGTTGGGCAACTGGATGGACTGCGCGGTGGATCCGCTGCCGCTGGTGAACGCCTTGATCTCACGCAGTTCGCTCACCTGCATCACGGTCTGCAACAGGACGCGGTTGGAGTCCAGGATGACCGGGAGAATCATCAGGCCCAGACCGGTAGAGATGGAGCCCGGCACCAGGGAACCGGCGGTGGTCACCCCCGTGGTGCCGTTCACCACGGGCGCGGTGGTCTGTCTCACGTAGGACTGGGTCTGCAGCGATCCGACCGGCACCGGCATGCGGTTGGTGGTGGTCACCACGCTGGAATAGGCGGTGGAGACCTTGCCGTATTCCTGCAGCGAATCCGCCACCAGTCGGCTGGGTGAGCTGCGGGATGACGACGGGGCCAGCAGGAACGACAAGGAGCCGGGTGTGTTGCCGGACAGTGCGCCCGGGCCTTGCGGACCCGTCAGCGTCAGTTGATTGCCGGTGGCTTTTCCGAGCACGGCCTGCCAGTTGATACCGTTGCTGTATTGATCGGTCAGGTCGACCTGCAGGACTTCCACCTCCAGCACCACCTGGCGGAGCAGCGAGGTGTTGACCTCCTGCAGGAAGGCTTCCACCCGTTCCACATTGCCCAGGGCGTCGGTCACCGTCACGAGGCCGGAGCGGGGATCGACCTGCAGGTGGGCGCGGGCCGACAGCATGCCCTTGAGCGCGTCCCGCAGGCCGCTCCAGTAATCGCTCTCGGTCTGGAAGTCGACGGTCAGCGAGCCGGCGTTGGTGCTGCTGCCGCCGCCACTGTTGCCAGAGCCGCTGTTGCCGCCGTCCTTGGAGCCGCCGCCAAAGATGTCGAAGGAGCCATTGGTCTTGAGACCGTTGGGCAGTGCTTTGACCAGGATGGACCGGGTAATGAGCCGGCTGAAGACGATCTTGCCGCCGTTGTATTCCCACTGCAGGCCGGCGCGGGTGGCGACCAGGTCGAGCAGGCCGGACAAGGGGCCGGAGTAGTCGAGCTCAATCGTGTTCAGCAGTTCACGGGGCTGCAGGCTGAGCGACAGGGCACCGGCGGCTTCCGCCTGCTGCACGACAGTGACGGCGTCTGCCGACGAGGATGTGGCGCCGGTCGTGCCGCGAGCTGCCGTGCCGGCCGATGAGGGCGCGCCTTCGGCCGCAATCAGGGTGCCGGGCGCGAAGTCGGTGGCGCTGGCGAGCGCATCGGGCGTCATGATGACGGGGATGTCGATCAGCCGCGAGATCAGTTCCGCCACGATGGGCAGCGAATGCCGACCGGGGTAGCGCAGGGTCACCTGGCCGATGTGGGTGGGCAGGGTGGACGCCCGTTGCAGCGGGATGGACTGCCGTGCAAAGCGCGGCAGGGTGTCCGCCTGCACCAGCGTCGGCAGGCGCTGCGGTTCGCGAGCCTGCGTCTGGAACTGACCCATCCGTGTCTTGTCCCGGTTGTAGTCCTGCTGGGCCAGATGGGTCGACTGCACCGCACAGCCGGTGGACAGCACACATCCCAGCGCCAGGGCCAGACGGCCGGGCAGGGGGGAAAGCTCAGGCCACCGGCGGGGCCGCTGGATCAGCACGGTGGCCGGGGCCAGCCGGCCGCCAGTCATAACGTGGGAAAGTCGGATCAACGCCGTTCTCCATCTAGCATGTAACGCACCACGCGCAGCACGCGGGTGTCGGGATTGATGCGGGCCTGCACCGGATAGTCGGTATCTCGCAGGGAGGTCATGGCCTGGTTCAGGGCTTCCAGAAAGTTCCCGTTGAGCGTGACCTGGGCGTCGATGGCGAAGTCGCGATCGACCTCCCAGACCAGTTGCCAATTCGCGATACGGGTCCAGCGCAGAAGCGTTTGTCGGAACGTGCGGTCCGACAGTTCGACGGTCCATTCGGTGGGGGCTTCACTGCGCAGCCCCTCCAGGGCCTTGTCTTGGGTGGGGTCCAGCGTGCTGCCGTCGGGACGGGTCCCCAGGGCTTGAGGTCGGGGGGTACGGATCCATTCCACTTCGCCATACCCTGGAACTTCAGCGGGGACCTCAGCGCGGACCTCAGCGCGGACCTTGCTCGGGCTTCCGGCGTTGTTGGCGGCGCTGGCTTTGGCTTTGGGCGTGGCGCCAGAAGGTCCAGCAGAAGGCCCAACAGAAGGGCCCGCAGACGCCCCTGCAGAGGCCCCCGCAGCGATGCCTGCGGAAGCAGCGGCAGATGCAAACGCAGAAGTGGCGATGTCGCCGCTGGCGGACGCAGGCGTGGCGGGACGGAACTTGCTCGGGGCGGGTGATGCAGAGGCGGCCTGCGCACCCGTGAGCAGGCCAATGACGAACAGCGGAAGCAGCCTGAGTGTTTTCATGGAGATGTCAAGGAGAGCCGTTCAGAACGAGCCAAAGTCCGGGCCTGCAGGACGCAGGCCCGGACGGGACGTGGCTGATTTACAGCGGAACGAATGCGTAGACCACGCGGGTGTTGGAGTTGCCGCCGCGGCACCGTTCTGCCAGCTTGTCGATGTTGATGGCGGACGTGGCGTCCGGGCCCTTGATCATGTCGGTCGCTGCCGGCGCACTGGTCAGAGGCTGGTCGAAGTTGGCGGGGGTGGCCTGCGTGGCGGGCGCGTCCACCCACAGGACCTGCGCCAGCGGGGCCAGGCCGTTCACCACGGTGGCGCACATGTCGGTCGGGATGCCGGTGGCCACGACGATGTAGCCGCGGTCCTTGCCGCCCACGCCGTCCATGTTGGAGTCATTGCCCTGGATGTACAGGGAACCGCCAAAGGCGTTGCTGACGGTGGGCGTGTCGTTTTCCCACTTCACCGTGTTGGGCGAGAAGGCGCCCAGCGCTGCAGCCTTCTTGGTGGTGATGGAGGCGAAGTTGCTGCTGTTCACAGCTGCCCCCACCAGCGCTGCGTTGATGCGCGGCACCTCGGCCAGCAGGTTGTTGGCACGGTTGTTGGCCAGGATGCGCTGCACGCCGATCAGCGAGCCGACGATGAGCACCGAGACGATGGCCAGCGCGATGGACAGCTCGATCAGGGTGAAGCCCTTCTGGCGTGCCGCGAGGGCGGGGATCTGACGGGCGGACAGCTTGCGAAGGGAAGGATTGCGTTTCATGGTGGTCCTTTGGGTGGAATGCAGCGCGCCACGGTTGCTCCGGATGAATGTGTGGCGGCTGATGTCGCTCACGGTTGAACAACATGGAGCGGAATCGTAGAGATCCGTTTGATAAAAATAACTTCCATACATTGATAGAAATGACAGCCTGCATAGGCCATCTCTCCTTCATGCAGGCCGGTGCCTTCTGCAAAGACAAGCGCTCCCGGGACGACCCTTCCCGCAGTGCCGCTGAGCCACAATCCGGGGATGAATTCCGATCGTTCTCCTGATGTCGTGCCGGCAGACGCCGCAGCCCGTGCGGCTGAGCTGCGCGAGCAGCTGCATCACCATGCCCACCTGTATTACGTGCTGGACGCGCCGGCGCTTCCGGATGCCGCCTACGACCAGTTGTTCCAGGAATTGCAGGCCCTGGAGGCCCGCCATCCGTCGCTGCTGACGCCGGATTCCCCGACGCAGCGGGTGGGCGGCAAGGTGCTGGAGGGGTTCGTGCCGGTCCGTCATACCGTGCCGATGCTGTCCATCCGCACCGAGACCGATACCGAAGCCAGCGGCGCCGAGACCTTCGATGCACGCGTGCGCCGGGAACTGGACCTGGAGCCCAGCGCCGCGCCGGTGGAATACGCGGCCGAGCTCAAGTTCGATGGTCTGGCCATCAACCTGCGTTATGAGCACGGTGTGCTGGTGCAGGCGGCCACCCGCGGCAACGGCGAGACTGGTGAGGACGTGACCCAGAACGTGCGCACCATCGGCCAGATCCCCCTGCGGCTGTCCGGCGACGGGGCGCAGGCGGCGGTGCTGGAGGTGCGTGGCGAGGTCTACATGCGCCGCGATGATTTCGAGGCGCTGAATGAGCGTCAGCGCGCGGCCAACGAAAAGACCTTCGTGAATCCGCGCAACACGGCCGCAGGTGCCATTCGACAACTGGATCCGGGCCTGGTGCGGCAGCGTCCGCTGAGTTTCTTCGCCTACGGCCTGGGGGACGTGCAGGGCTGGGACATCCCGCCCACCCATTCCGGCCTGCTCGATGCCTTGAAGGCGATGGGGCTGCCGGTCTCCGACGACCGCGCCGTGGTGCGAGGCGCCGAGGGTCTGGTGAAGTTCCACCAGCAGATGGGGGCCAAGCGGGACGAGTTGCCGTTTGACATCGACGGTGTGGTCTACAAGGTCAACAGCCGTGAACTGCAGCGTCGTCTGGGCTTTGTCTCACGCGAACCGCGCTGGGCGGTGGCTCACAAGTACCCGGCGCAGGAACAGATCACCCGGCTCAATGCCATCGACATCCAGGTGGGCCGCACCGGCAAACTCACGCCAGTGGCCAAGCTTGAACCGGTGTTTGTAGGCGGCACGACCGTCAGCAATGCGACGCTGCACAACGTCTTCGAGCTGCGCCGCAAGCGGGTGCGGGTGGGGGATCAGGTCATCGTCCGGCGCGCGGGGGATGTGATCCCGGAAATCGTCGGCAAGGTGGATGCTCCTCGGGCGCAGTATGTGGCCAACTTCCACATGCCGCGCCACTGCCCGATTTGCGGGAGTGATGTGTTGCGGGAGAAGGGCGGCATCGACCATCGCTGCAGCGGCGGCATCTTCTGCCCGGCGCAGCGCAAGCAGGCCTTGCTGCATTTTGCCGGCCGGCGTGCCATGGACATCGAGGGCCTGGGCGACAAGCTGGTGGACCAGTTGGTGGATGGCGGCATCGTCACCAGCCTGCCCGGCCTGTACAAGCTGGGCGTGGCCAAGCTGTCGGCGCTGGAACGCATGGGGGAGAAGAGCGCGCAGAACCTGTTTGAGGCCTTGCAAAAGAGCAAGACCACGACGCTGCCGCGCTTCCTGTATGCGCTGGGCATCCGCCATGTGGGCGAGACCACGGCCAAGGACCTGGCGAAGCACTTCGGCAACATGGACGCGTTGATGGCCGCCACCGAGGAGCAACTGCTGGCCGTCAAGGATGTGGGCCCGGTGGTGGCCAAGAGCATCGCGGCCTTCTTCGCCGAGCCGCACAACCGGGAGGTGGTGGAGCAGTTGATCGCTGCGGGTGTGGACTATCCCAAGACCGATGGCGCCGCTGCCGAGCCGCAAGGGCCGCAGCCGCTGGCCGGCAAGACGCTGGTGTTGACCGGGTCGCTGCCGACCCTGTCACGGGACGAGGCCAAGGCCTTGATCGAGGCGGCGGGCGGCAAGGTCAGCGGGTCCGTCTCCAAGAAGACGAGCTACGTGGTGGCCGGCGAAGAGGCGGGATCCAAGCTGGACAAGGCCCAGGAACTGGGCGTGACCGTGCTGGATGAGGCGGGCTTGCACGCGCTGCTGCAAGGCTGAGTGGATTATTTCGCCGGCCGCGTCACCGGCGTCGCCGGCAGCCGCAGCACGCCCACCGCCAGCCCGGTGCCGAGCAGCACGACCAGGCAGCCCAGCGCCATGCTGGTGGTCAGGGTTTCGTGCAGGAACACAAACCCCCAGATCAGCGCGAAGACCGGAATCAGGAAGGTCACGGCGATGGTGTTGGTCGGGCCCACCCGCTTCATCAGCCGGAAGAACAGGATGTAGGCCACGCTGGTGCACAGCAGGGCCAGCAGGGCCACCGCCCCCCAGGCCTTGAGCGACGGCATCTGCGCCGGCTGCTGCAGCAGGGCCGGCAGCGCCAGCAGCAAGGCCGCGCCAAACTGGCTGCCGGTAGCCACGGCCAGGGGCGACGCCTGGCTCAGGAAGCGCTTGGTGGCATTGGCCGCCACCCCGTAGCTGAGCGTGGCCAGCAGCACCGCCAGGATGGCAAAACCGCCCCCGCCGGGCTTGAAGGACGCCTTGTCCCAGGCCAGGATCACCACGCCGGTGAACCCCAGCGCCAGCCCGACCAGCCGGGAGCCGTCCAGGCGCTGGCCGAACCAGATCCAGGCCACCAGCGCGCCCCACATGGGCGTGGTGGCGTTGAGGATGCTGGACAGGCCAGCGTTGATGGACAGCGCGGCGAAACTGAACAGGGCAAAGGGCAGGGCGCCGTTGAGCAGCCCCACCAAGAGCAGACCCGGCCAGAAGCGGCGCAGGTCCTGGAAGCCTTCACGCAGGAACAGCAGCGGCATCAGCAGCAAGGAGGCGCCGGCCACCCGCACAAAGGCGGTGGCCACGGGGCCGAACTCCGGGGCGGCGATGCGCATGAAGAGGAAGGAGGCGCCCCAGATGGCCGCCAGCAGGGTGAGTTCAACCAGGTCGCGTTGCTTCAAGCGCCTGCTCCTTGGAGGTGAGAGGAAAAGAGGGTTCCGCTGGAGCGGGTCGTGGAAGGACTGTCCGGGCCTGCGGCTGCGCCTGCGCCTGCGCCTGCGCCTGCGCCTGTGGCGGGCGTGAGGTCATCGGGGCTCCAACCCATCCGCAGGGTCGGCGCTGTGGGCTCGGATGCGAGTAGAGACGCGGTTGACCGAATGCCCCGCGCTTCCAGTGGCACGGGCGCGCTCGCTTCCGGCGAAAACCGTGCTTGCGCCTCATGCTTGAACGGCGCATTCGCTTCCAGCACAAGTGGTGCTTTCGCTTCCGCCGCAGACAGCGACAGGGCTTCCCCTGCAAACGGCGCTTGCGCTTCCATCCCCAGCAACGCCCGCTTGCGATCGAGGCCGCCGGCATAACCGGTCAACTGCCCGTTGCCGCCGACCACGCGATGACAAGGCACCAGCACCGAGATCGGATTGCGCCCGACCGCCGCCGCCACGGCTCGCACCGCTTCCCGTCGCCCCAGGCGAGCAGCCAGGTCGCCATAACTGACGGTATGCCCAAAGGGGATCTGGAGCAGCTCGCGCCAGACCGCCTGCTGAAAATCCGTGCCGAGCAGCGACAGCGGGGGCAGCGCGGCCGCAGGTCCTTCGCGCCTGGCCTCCTGCATGACGCCTCGCTCGATGTCCGTCATGCCGGCGAAGTAGGCCCGGAGCCAGTCGGCAGCCTGTTTCAGGATCGGATCCTGATCGTCACGCGGCACCGTCAGCGTTCCGGGATGGTATTTTTGGCCTTCGAACCACACGCCGCAGAGCCCACGGGCATCCCGCGCGAGAAGCATGCGTCCGAGTGGGGTGGCGACGTCGGTTTGCTGGGTCAGTCGATGCGAGCTCATGAGAGGGGTCCTTCCGCGAGAGACGCGCTACGGCGGATGCGCTTGCGGTTGCTGGCGCTAGTTCTGCCGGTGGTGCTGATGGTGCCGGTGCTCCTGTTGCTGCTGTTGCTGCTGGTGCTGCTGGTGCTACCAGGGGTGCCCGTGCTGCTCTTGCTAGCTGTGGAGCCCGTGCTGATGCTGCTAGACGTTGTGCCCGTGCTGCTGTTGCTACCGATGCTGCCCGTGCTGGTACCGGCGCTGGCGCTAGTGCTGGTGCTGGTGCTGGTGCTGGTGCCGGCCTTCCCCAGCGCGCTCGCTTCCCGCCACAACTGCAGCACCGCGTAACTGCGGTACGGTGCATAACGCTGGGCGGCGGCGACCAGCGCGGCTGGCCGCATCGAATCCCCAGCGCGGCTTTCCAGCCGCTGGCGCAGCACCACATCGCCCGGCAGGAAGGCATCGGGCCAGCTCCAGCCGCGCATCAGCATGTAGTGCGCCGTCCAGGGGCCCAGCCCCGGCAGCGCCGCCAGTTCGGCCATCGCGTCCTCGACCGTGCCGCGGCCCTGTGCAAACGCCAGTCGGGGCCATTCGGCCGCCAGATGGATCAGGGCCTGCGCCCGCCTGCCCGGCATGCCCAGCGCGGCCACCTCATCCACCGTGGCGGAGGCCAGGCGGGCGGCAGCGGGGAAGGCATGGGTGACCGGCGCCGGTGCGTCCAGTGCTGCAGGCAGCGGTTCCCCAAAAGCCGCCACCAGGCGCGTTGCCAAGGTCCGCGCCGCGGCCACCGTGACCTGCTGACCCAGCACCGCCCGCACCGCCAGTTCAAAGCGGTCCAGCGTACCCGGCAGCCGCAGCCCCAGGGCGGAGGGGCCCAGCTCGTCGCCCAGGGCGGCGGCAATGGCATGCGGGTCCGCGTCCAGGTCCAGCCAGCGCCGCAACTTCGGCATCAAGGCCGCCACGTGAGGCCAGAGCGATGCGCTCAGCCGCACGCGAACTTGGGGACGCTCAGCGCCGTCGGGCGGGAGCGCTACGGTCACCCATCCCAGGACGTCAGGCGGGTCGGCCAGCGACAGACGCACGCTGCGCAGCACCCGCAGCCCCGCAAGGTCCACCTGCTCCACCCCCGGCACCGCCCGCGCGGCCAGGAACTGGAGCAGGGCAGTCGTCAGCAGCGGCGGGCGCAGATCCAGACGCAGTTCAAGCGCGTCGTCCTCCGAGGCCGGACGGCGTCGCGCTCCGCCGTCCCGCAGGGCGGTCGGACTCAAGCGGTAATGTTCCGAAAACGCCGCATTGAATCGACGCAGGCTGGAAAACCCCGCCGCCAGCGCCACCTGGGCGACCGGCAGCCGGGTGTCGGTCAGCAACTGCTTGGCCAGCAGCAGACGGCGGGTCTGCAGGTATTGGAGCGGCGCCACCCCATGCACGGCGGTGAAGATGCGCCGCACATGCCGCTCGCTCACCCCCAGATGCGTGGCCAGCGCTGGCAGGCTGGCCTGGTCCGGCGCGCATTCATCCAGCCAGCGTGCGGCCTCTCGGGCCAGCACCTCGCTGGCGTCCATCGCGCTCCACGGACGGGCGGCGGGCGCCAATTCAGGGCGGCACTTCAGGCAGGGCCTGAAGCGTGCAGCTTCCGCCTGGCTGGCCGTGGGAAAGAACAGGCAGTTTTCCAGCTTGGGCGCACGAACCCGGCAGATCGGCCGGCAGTAGATGCCGGTGGTCTTCACCGCCACGAACCATTGGCCGTCAAAACGCGCGTCCCGGGCCAGCAGGGCCGGGTAGCAATGGTGGGGAGTGAGAGGGGAGACCATGCTGGGCATCATAGGCAGCGCGGGTGACAGGCGCTGGCCGTTTTCGGACATGTCCCTGACAAGGCATGACAGCTGGCTGGGTGGACGACCGGACCGTGCGCCCGGGCAGGTCCGCTTTTTGCCCTCCATGCCACCGGGTTTACGGCAGGTGACATCCGGAGACGCGATTCATCACCCGGGGTTACACGGGACAGTCGTTTCTACTGCCTACAATCCGCCCCAGTTTTCGTTACTTGATCACATTTGCACAGGGACGCTCATGCAAGTTCATGCTTCCATTTTCAAGGCCTATGACATTCGCGGTGTTGTGGGTCAGACCCTGAACGAAGAGCTGGCCGAGCACCTCGGCCGTGCCTTCGGGACCGAGGCCAAGCGGGCCGGCGAAACGGCCGTGGCCGTGGGCCGGGACGGCCGGCTGTCGGGCCCGGGCCTGGTGGAAGCGCTGATCCGCGGCCTGACCTCGACCGGTCTGGATGTGGTGGACATCGGTGCGGTCACCACCCCGATGCTCTATTACGTGGCCGCCACCCGTGGCAAGCATGGCTGCCATTCCGGCATCCAGGTCACGGGCAGCCACAACCCCAAGGACTACAACGGCTTCAAGATGGTGCTCAAGGGCGCCGCCGTGTATGGCGAGCAGATCCAGGGCCTGAAGCGTCGCATCGAAGCCGAAGACTATGAAACCGGCAAGGGCCGTGTCGGCCAGATGGACATCGTGCCGGAATACACCCACCGCATCGTCACCGACGCCAAGCTGTCGCGCCCGATGAAGGTGGTGGTGGACAGCGGCAACGGCATCCCCGGCGCCACCGCGCCGGCCATCCTGCGCGCCCTGGGCTGCGAGGTGGTGGACATCTTCTCCAAGGTGGACGGGGACTTCCCCAACCACCATCCGGACCCGTCGCGCCCGGAAAACCTGGAAGACCTCAAGCGCATCGTGCATGCCACCGATGCGGAACTGGGCCTGGCCTTCGACGGGGACGGCGACCGCCTGGGCATCGTCACCAAGGACGGCACGATGATCATGCCGGACCGCCAGATCATGCTGCTGGCCGCCGACATCCTCAAGCGCAAGCCGGGTTCCGAGATCATCTTCGACGTGAAGTGCTCGCAGCGCCTGGGTCCGTGGATCGAGGAACATGGCGGCAAGCCGCTGATGTGGATGACCGGCCATTCGCTGGCCAAGGCCAAGCTGAAGGAAACCGGTGCACCGCTGGCGGGTGAGCTGTCCGGCCACATCTTCTTCGGCGAACGCTGGTATGGCTTTGACGACGCCATGTACACCGCCGCCCGCATGCTGGAAATCCTCTCGCGCAGCGACGACCCCAGCCAGGTGCTGAACGACCTGCCCAACAGCATCAACACGCCGGAGCTGAACGTGCCCTGCGCCGAGGGCGAGCACCATGAAGTGGTGGCCAAGCTCAAGGAAATCGCCGAGTTCCCGAATGCCAAGGATGTGATCACCATCGACGGCATCCGCGTGGAATACGACGACGGCTTTGGCCTGGTGCGCGCGTCCAACACCACGCCGGTGTTGGTGCTGCGCTTCGAGGGTCATACCCAGGAAGCGCTGGAGCGCATCCAGAAGGAAGTGCTGGCCCAGCTCAAGCGGGTGAAGCCGGACATCACCTTCACCGCCGGTCACTGATCCGCGGCCACGGCGCGGCCGGGGCGGGGCCAAGGTCCCGCCGGCCGCAGCCGTTGAAGATCTGAATTCTGTCTAGCCTGATAAAGCGGCCCCTGATGACTCCGCCCCCTGGTGATTCCTGGCGTGAGCGGCTGGCTCGCGGTTTTTTCAGCACGGTGCTGCGGCTGGGAACGCCGCTGTACCTGCTGCGCCTGATGCGTCGGGGCCGGGCCGAGCCGCTGTACCGGGCCCATCTGCCGGAGCGTTTCGGCTTTGGCCTGGATGTGGAGCCCGGCTCGATCTGGGTGCATGCCGTGTCGCTGGGCGAGACCCGGGCCGCGGCGCCGCTGATCGAGCGGCTGCGGCAGGAACGCCCGGGCATGCGATTGCTGCTGACCCATACGACGGCGACCGGCCGGGAGGCGGGGCAGGCGCTGCTGCGTCCGGGGGATGTGCAGCGCTGGCTGCCGTTCGACACGCCCGGCGCGGTTCGGCGTTTCCTGCAAGGCACTCAGCCGTCGGTGGGCGTGCTGATGGAAACCGAAATCTGGCCCAATCTCCAGCAGGCCGCCGCGCAGGCGGGCGTGCCGATGGTGCTGGCCAATGCGCGGCTGTCGGCCCGCAGCCTGCGTCGCGGCGAGCGCTTCAAGTGGCTGCTGGCCCCGGCTGCCCGCACGCTGCGCCTGGCACTGGCGCAGACCCGCGAGGACGCGCAGCGGCTCACCCAGGCCGGAGTGCCGGAGGTGCAGGTGTGCGGCAACCTCAAGTTTGATCTGCAGCCGGACGAGGCGCTGCTGGCGCAAGGCCGCGCCTGGCGCGCAGCCCTGGGACGGCCGGTGGTGCTCATGGCAGTTTCCCGGGAAGGGGAAGAGGCGGCGCTGCTGGCGCAGTGGGCCCAAATCAAAGCCCAAGCGCCAGGCTTGTCGGTCGACGGATCGCGTCCTGCCGGTTCGAATTCCAGCGGCGTGTCCCTCGGCGCTGAAAGCACGGCAGGCGCCCGCCCGCCGCTGCTCGTCATCGTGCCCCGGCATCCGCAGCGTTTCGACGAGGTGGCTGTGCTGGTGCAACAAGCTGGCTGGTCACTCGCGCGTCGCAGTGCCTGGGGGGCGGAGGGTCCGTCGGCGCAGGACCAGGCGGCCGACGTGTGGCTGGGGGATTCGATGCGGGAGATGGCGCTGTATTACGGCCTGGCCGACGTGGCCCTGCTGGGCGGCAGCTTCGAGCCGCTGGGCGGGCAGAACCTGATCGAGGCGGCCGCATGCGGCGTGCCGTTGCTGATGGGCCCCCACACCTTCAACTTCGCCGAAGCGGCCACGCTGTCGCTGGAGGCGGGCGCTGCCCGGCGGGTGGAATCGCTGGACCAGGGTGTGGCACAGGCTTTGTCCTTGCTGGCTGATGCGCCCACGCGGACCGGGATGGCCGCGGCCGCCACGGCATTTGCCGCTGCGCATCGTGGCGCAGCGCAGCGGATGGCCGCGCGCATCCTGGACCTCATCCGCTGACCGGCCGCGGTGACCACCCCGCTGCGACCCCGCGCCACTCCGCCGCGCCACTCCGCCGCGCCACAGCGCCACCCTGCCGCGACACAGCGACACAGCCGCACAGCGCCGCGACACCGCGATACCGCGCCACGAAACCGCGACGCCGCACCGCAGCGCCATCGCGCCACAGCAATGCCACAGCGGGCAAGCTGCGCTACTGGTTGCTGGTCGCCCTTACTTCGCTAAGCGTGGTCACGCCCTGCAGCACCTTGGCGATGCCGTCCTGACGCAAGGTGCGCATGCCCTCGGCCATGCCCTGGTGCATCAGTTCCTCCGCGCGAGACCCGGTCTGGATCAGGCGGCGCAGCGTGCGAGACACCACCAGCAGCTCATGCAGGCCGGCACGGCCCTTGAAGCCGGTGTTGTCGCACTTGGCGCAGCCCGGGCTGTGATAGTGCAGCAGACCCGGCTGACCATAGGCGCCTTGCCACTGGGCCAGCACCGATTCGCGGGTCGGCCGGTTCTCCGCCGAGAACACATGCAGGTAGTCGTCCAGCAATTCCTGCAGCTTCTCGTCGGGCATCGGCTCGGCCTTGCGGCAGGACGGGCACAGGCGACGCACCAGACGCTGGGCCAGCACCGCCAGCAGCGAGTCGGCAAAGTTGAAGGGGTCCATGCCCATGTCCAGCAGACGGGTCACGGTTTCCGGAGCGCTGTTGGTGTGCAGGGTGGACAGCACCAAGTGGCCGGTCAGGGACGCTTCCACCGCAATCTCGGCGGTTTCCTCGTCCCGGATTTCACCGACCATGATCACGTCCGGATCGGCCCGCAGGAAGGCGCGCAAGGCCTTGGCGAAGGTCCAGTCGATCTTCGGATTGACCTGCACCTGCCGCAGCCCGGCCTGGGTGATTTCCACCGGATCTTCCGCCGTCCAGACCTTGCGGTCCGGCGTGTTGATCTGGGCCAGCACCGAATGCAGCGTGGTGGTCTTGCCGGAGCCGGTCGGGCCCACGCACAGCACCATTCCATAAGGCCGGGCCGAGGCAATCTTGAGCTGCTCGAAGTTGTAGGGCGACAGGCCCAGCTTCTCCATCGGGATGGGCTTGGCCGAGGCCAGGATCCGCATCACCACGTCTTCCATCCCGTTGTTGGTCGGGATGGTGGCCACCCGCAGCTCGATCGGATGCTGCGAGGAGAAGCGGGCGAAGTTGATCTTGCCGTCCTGCGGCTTGCGACGCTCGGAGATGTCCAGGTCGCACATGATCTTGATCCGCGCGATCAGGGCGCTGCGGTAGGTGTGCGGCAGTTCCAGGTGGGGCTGGAGCACGCCGTCCTTGCGGAAACGGATGCGCACCTTGTCCTTGCCCGGATAGGTCTCGATGTGGATGTCCGACACATGCTGGTTGTGGGCATCGATGATCATGGTGTTGATCAGCCGCACCAGCGAGTTGTCGCTCTGCTCGATCGGGCGCTCTTCCTCGCGGGCCGCCTCCCGCGCCACCTGCTCCTGGCCTTCGCGCTCCAGGGTCTCGATCAGCTTGTCGGAGCTGTCCAGCTCGAAGTCGATACCCAGGGTGGGCAGGCCGGTGTCGCGGCTGGACACCGGCTGGTTGCCGTAGCGCTCGTAGGCGGAGGGCAGGGCGAACTGCAGGGAGCCCACGCGCGCCAGCGCCGGCACCACCTTCAGCTGGGTGATGAATTCCACCTCGTCGATGCAGTCGCGCCGGGTCGGGTCTTCCATCGCCACGATGAGGCGGCCATCCCGCACCACCAGCGGCAGCACTTCCAGGCGACGCGCCACCGACAGCGGCAGCTTCAGCACCGCCTCGGGTTCGATGGCGAAGTTGTCCACGTCCACCAGCGGATAGCCCATCTTGCGGGCCAGCGCCGATTGCAGCTGCGCCCGGGTGACCACGCCCTTGCGCACCAGCAACTCACCCAGTGGCACCGAGCGGTCGTTTTTCTGCTGGGCCAGGGCTTCGTCCAGTTGCGCCTGCGTCACCAGCTCCAGGGCCAGCAGCGCCTCGCCGATGCGCACCATCGGCATGCGGGCCTGCTGCTCGATGGCCTGCATCAGCTGCTCGCTGCTGACCAGGTGCTGGGCCACGAGGATGTCGCCCACGCGGCGGTCGCGCAGGTCCTTCTGTTCCTGCACGGCTTCTTCCACCTGCGCGGTGGTGGCGACCTGCTCGCGCACCAGCAGGTCGCCGATGCGGTCGCCGACCTCGTAGCTGGTCAGCACCTCGCGCGGCACGAACATGCAGCGCACCCAGTCGCTGGTGTCGCTGACGGGCGGGAACAGGAAGAGGCCGATGTCGCTTTCCACATGGCCGATGGTCGTACCCTTGAATTCCTCGCCGCCCTGATAGACGAGGCGGAATTCGTCCCGCGGCCGCTGGTCCAGGGACATCGGGTCGTCCACCGACGCGGGATCCCGGGGCGGCACTTCAATGGCGTGCAGCAGCTTCAGCGCCCGGAACTGCGAGAACTTCAGCGGCATCGCATTGCGCGCCGGCGGCACCAGCACCTGGGCCAGGCGCTCCTGCGGCACCATCAGGATGACCTTACCGACCGTGCGACTGCCGTTCAGGCCGAGGATCTCGCAGGCCAGCGGATCGCGCTGCGGCTTGGGCCGGGGGTAGGCGGCAAAGGGGGGCGTGGGCCATTCGAAGTCGCCGTCGGCATTGCGACGCGCCGCGGTCCTGGCCACCGGAGTGGCGCCCAGCGACGCGGGCCGTGAGGGCTCGACAAGCGCTCCAGGCTCGGTTTGGGGCCATTTCAGTGGCACGGACGGGTCGGACATGTAGCGGTCTCCGCGGTGATTCTCTTGACGGCCAAAGGACGCCGTAGGCCTAAGCCTAACGCGTTTGTCGATGATGCATCACAAGGAAAAGCATGGGAGAGGCCCGCTAGACTCGGTTCCGTGAAGAACATCCTGATCACGGGCTTCGAGCCCTTTGGTGGCGAGGCGGTCAACCCGTCCTGGGAGCTGGCCCATGCGCTGGGGGGCGAGGTCATCGCGGACACCCGGGTCGTGGCCCTGCAACTGCCTTGTGTGTTCGGTGTCGCACTGAGCACGCTGGACGAGGCGCTGGTGCGCGTGAGGCCAGCGCTGGTGCTGGCGGTGGGGCAGGCGGGGGGGCGTTGTGACCTGTCCCTGGAGCGGGTGGCTATCAATGTGGACGATGCCCGCATTCCGGACAACGCCGGCGCGCAGCCGGTGGATGAGCCGGTCGTGCCGGACGGGCCGGCGGCCTACTTCAGCACGCTGCCCATCAAGGCGATGGTCGCGGCGCTGCGCACGGCCGGGTATCCGGCCTCGGTGTCGCAGACGGCCGGCACCTTCGTCTGCAACCATGTCTTCTACGGCTTGCAGCACCGGCTGGCGGGGCAGGGCGTGCCCAGCGGCTTCATGCACATTCCGTATCTGCCGCAGCAGGCGGCGCAGCATCCCGGTGCGGCCAGCCTGCCGCTGGAGACGCTCGTCGCAGCCACCCGGCTGGCGCTGCACACGGCACTCACCCAGAACGAGATCCGGATGGGCGCCGGGCAACTGGACTGATCGGACGGGACTGACCGCAGACGTGGGCCCAGCCGCTGAATGGCGGCCCCTGCGGCCTGGCCCCGACCCCTGATCCCGCTTCTTACTCCCGGGGCCGGAAGACCAGCGTCATCACCCGCGGCACGGTGCCGTCGGTGTCGCGGGGCAGGACCTCGGTCTTGTCCAGCGCCCGCAGCACGGCGGCGTCAAAGTCCGGCAGTCCGCTGGACTTGATCACACGACGCGCGATGATCGTGCCGTCCGGGCTGCAGCGCACTTCCACTTCCGCCTCGGGGTTGGCCGCGCCGCCCGGGTCCTGGTAGACGATGTTGGGCTTGACCCGTGCCTTGATCCGGCCGGCGTAGTTGGCGGACGGTCCGGCGCTCTTTTGCGCCGTGCCGGTGGCATTGGGCGCGCCGGTCGCGCCGGCCATGCCCATGATGCGCTTGAGATTGTCCTGGCGCGCCTGCTCGGCCCGGGCTTCGGCGTCCTTGCGGGCCTTCTCGGCCTTGGCCTTGTCGGCCTGCTCCGCCTTGTCCTTCTTGGCCTTTTCGTCCTTCTCCTTGCGCTCGCGCTCCTGCTTCTCGGCCTCGTCCTTCTTCTGCTGCTCGAGCTTGCGCTTCTTGTCCTCCAGCTCGCGCTGCTCCTGCTCTTCCTTGAGCTTGCGTTCCTTGGCCTTGGCGATGGCGATGTCGGCATCGCGCTGCGCCTGGACCTCCTGAGGCGTGGGCTTGGGCGGCTCGGGTTTGGGTTCCGGCTTGGGCTCGGGTTTGGGCGGGGGAGATTCCTCCGGCGGCAGCTGCTCCTTGGGGGCAGCGGCCACCGGCACGGACGCCCACAGCTCCGCTTCCGCCGCCGGAATCGGGGCCGACCGCCAGCTCACGCCAAAGCTCAGCGCCAGCACCAGCAGCACGTGGGCGACGGCGGCCAGGGCCATGCCGCGGCCCAGCCCGGGCGCGGGCGGCGGCCGCAGCGGGTCGCGGTCCATCGGGAAACGGGAAACGAGACTGCTCATGGGCGATCAGCTGTCCGAAGGGCCGTTCTTGACCGACAGGCCCACCCGCTGGATGCCGGCGCGCTGCAGCACGTCCATGGTCTTGACCACGGCCTCGTACTTCACATTGCGGTCGGCGGAGATCACCACCGGCGTGTTGGCATCGCCGGCCTGGGCGTCCTTCACCCGGGCGGCCAGGGCCTTGAGCGGCACCGGCTGGGGATCCTGGTCGCCGTCCAGCTTGATCTTGAGCTGCTCATCCTTGCCCACCACCACCTGGATGACATGGGTCGGTTGCTGCTTGCTGGTGCCGACGCTGGGCAGGTCCACCACCCCCGTGGTGATCAGCGGGGCGCTCACCATGAAGATGATGAGCAGGACCAGCATCACGTCGATGAAGGGCACCATGTTGATTTCATTCATGGTGCGGCGGCGGGAGCCGCTGCGGGAGGACATCGCGGGCATGGCGGTGCGCTTTCCGGGGTATCGACTTCAGGCTTCAGCGGGCGGCGGCAGGTGCCGGCTGGCCGGCATTGCGCTGCAGGATGTTGGAGAACTCCTCGATGAAGCTCTCCAGCGTGATGGCATTGCGGTCGATCTGGCGGGCGAAGCGGTTGTAGGCCAGCACCGCGGGAATGGCGGCGAACAGGCCGATGGCGGTGGCCACCAGGGCTTCGGCGATGCCGGGGGCGACGGTGGCCAGCGTCACCTGGGTGAGGTTGGACAGGCCGACGAAGGCATGCATGATCCCCCAGATGGTGCCGAACAGGCCCACATAGGGCGAGACCGACCCGACCGAGGCCAGGAAGGACAGGTGCGATTCCATCGCGTCGAGCTCGCGCTGGAAGCTGGCCCGCATGGCGCGGCGGGCGCCGTCCAGCAGGGCGGTGGGCTCGGACACGCGGCGTTCCCGCAGCTTCAGGAATTCCCGCATGCCGGAGGCGAAGATGCGCTCCAGCGGGGCGCCGTCCTGATGGTTGGAGACGCTGTTGTAGAGGTCGTTGAGGTTCTTGCCGGACCAGAACTCCTGCTCGAAATGCTCGTTGCGGGCCTTCACGCGGGACAGCGAGATCAGCTTGCTGAAGATGACGCTCCAACTGGCCAGCGACACCAGCAGCAGCGCTGCAATGACCAGCTGCACCGTCAGGCTGGCATGCATGATCAGGGAGATGATGGAAAGGTCTTGGTTCATGGAGTCAGAGGAAGCTCAACGAGGGGCCGACGCCAGGTCGGCGCTGGAGGTCTGTCTGCAAACCGGTCATTTTTGCTCGAAATACGACCGGTCCTGTGTCTGGATGTTGGCTGAAGCGTTTCAGCGCTGCAGACATTGCAGGATGCGTGCCGGGATGCGGGCGGGCTTGAGGCTGGCCGCATCGACGCAGCCGATGCGGATGCGACCTTCGGTCAGCAGCGTCTCGCCGCGCCAGACCTGCTGGTCGATGGTGAGGCTGACGCGGCCGATCTCCGCCGGGTTGACGGTGACGCGGAGCCAGTCATCCAGCCGGGCCGGGCTGAGGTAGCGCAGGGCGGTGTCGCTGACCACGAACATCAGGCCTTCTTCGCGCCGCATCACTTCCTGCTCAAAGCCGAGTGCGCGCAGCCATTCGGTGCGGGCGCGCTCCATGAACTTGAGGTAGTTGGCGTAGAAGACGACGCCGCCGGCGTCGGTGTCTTCCCAGTAGATGCGCAGCTCATGCTGGAAGGCGGGCAGGCCGGCCTTCGCGGCGGCGGTGGGCGCGTTGGGGTCGAGGAGGGCGGTGCTGGTCATGACGATTGGAGTTGAGCCACACGGACGCGCATCCGGCTCAGGGCCTCGCGCAGGTCGTCCATGCTGCTGGCAAAAGACAGACGCAGGAAGCGCTCGCCCAGGGCGGGACCGAAGTCGCGGCCAGGGGTGAGGGCGACCTGGGCATGCTGCATCAGGTCCATGCACAGATCCCAACTGCTCAGTCGGGTGCCGGAGGCATCGGCCCAGGCGTAGAACGCGCCGTCGGGCACCACCGGCACCGGCAGGCCCATCGCGTTGAGGGCCGGCACGACCAGGTCGCGACGGCGGCGCAGCTCTTCGCGGCGACGCTCGAACTCGGCCAGAGACTCCGGCTCGAAATTCGCCAGCGCCGCCTTCTGGGCGATGGTGGACGGGCAGATGTAGAGGTTTTGCGCCAGCTTCTCCACCGGATAGACCAGGGATTCGGGCAGCACCAACCAGCCCAGTCGCCAGCCGGTCATGCCGAAATACTTGGAGAAGCTGTTGATGGAGATGACGTCATCGCCCAGGGCCAGGGCGCTGCGGCGATAGCGGTCGTCGTAGCTCAGCGCCTGGTAGATCTCGTCCACCACCATCACGCCGCCGCGTTCCCGCACGAAGGCGTGGATGCGGGCGAGTTCGTCCGGCGCGACCGAGGTGCCGGTGGGGTTGCTGGGCGAGGCCAGCAGCACGCCGCGGCTGCGGCTGGTCCAGTGGTGACGCACCTGGGCTTCGGTGAGCTGGAAGCGGTCTTCCGCGCCAGCGGGCAGCAGCACCGGCGTGGCGTCCACCGCCGCGACGAAGTGCCGGTTGCACGGGTAGCTGGGGTCCGGCATGAGCACGTCGTCGCCCTGCTCGAACAGGGCCAGGCAGGCCAGCTGCAGGGCTGCGGAGGCGCCCGCGGTGATGACGATGCGCTCCGGCGCGATGCTCAGGTTCTGGGTGTTGCGATACCAGTCGGACAGCCGCTGGCGCAGCGCCACCAGCCCGGTGGCCTGGGTGTAGGGCACCTGGCCGGCGGCGGTGAAGCGGGAGGCAGCTTCGCGCACCGCGGCGCTGGCGCCGAAATCCGGCTCGCCGATGTTCAGGTAGATCATGTGCCGGCCGCCCTGGGCCGGGTCACAGACGGCGGAGCGCGCGATCTCGTCGGCGCGTTTGGCGCACTCCATCACGTAGAACGGCTGGATGCGGGCGACGCGTTGAGAAAGCCTGAGTTCGTGCGACATGGGGTGGGGCGCGTGCGATGCGGTCACTGGCGTGGCCCCGATGATAAGACCTCGTGAGCCCCGAAAAACCGCTTCGCGATGCACGCCGCCCGTCGTGACGGGGCGGGCGACGGACGCCGCCCCGGCGCTCAGCCGCGCGCGGCCTTGACTTCCACCGGACGCAGATCTTCCGCGGCGCGGTCCAGCACGCCGTTGACGTACTTGTGGCCGTCGGTGCCCCCGAAGGACTTGGCCAGCTCGACCGCTTCGTTGATGGCGACCTTGTAGGGGATGTCGATGCAGTGCTTGAGCTCGTACGCGCCCAGCATCAGGATGGCATGCTCGATGGGCGACAGCTCGGTCGTCTTGCGGTCCGCATGGCGGGCCAGCACTTCATCCAGCGAAGCGGCTTCTTCGACGGCACCGGTAAACAGCTTGTCGTAGTGGCCGCGGTCGCTCTTGTCGAAGCCTTCCTGCTCACGGGTGTGGGCATCGATGACGCCCAGGTCGTCGCCTGTCAGCAGCCACTGGTAGACGCTCTGCAGGGCATGTTCACGGGCACGGCGGCGGGCGGACTTGACGGCAGGGCGCTTGGGCGCGGGCTTGCCACCTGCAGACTTGGCGCCGGTGGAGGGGAGGTTGTCCTTGGAGGTCACTGGAGTTCTTTCAGCAGCAGGGCCATTTCGACCGCAACGGTGCCGGCATCCCGGCCCTTTTCTTCGGCACGAGCCCAGGCCTGGGCTTCGTTTTCGACGGTCAGGATGGCATTGGCAATGGGCAGACCGTGGTCGAGCGTCAGGCGGGTGACGCCGGCGCCACTTTCATTGGCCACCAGCTCGAAGTGATAGGTCTCGCCGCGGATGATGCAGCCCAGGGCCACCAGGGCGTCAAAGCGTCCGCTGCGGGCCATGGCCTGGAGGGCCACCGGCACTTCCAGCGCGCCCGGCACGGTGACGTGACGGATGTCCGCCTCTGCCACGCCGTGCTGATGCAGCGACGCCAGACAGGCCTTGGCCAGGGCGGTGGTCAGCGAGTCGTTGAAACGCGCCTGCACGATGCCCACGCGCAGGCCTTGGCCGTTCAGGGGGGTCGAATGACCCTTGTCAGATCCTTGCATGCAGCCCTCGTCTCAGCAGTTCTGTGCGGCCTGGAAGCCGGTGACTTCCAGCCCGTAGCCGGTCATGCTGGGCATGCGGCGCGGGCTGCCCAGCAGCTTCATGCGTTGCACGCCCAGGTCGCGAAGGATCTGTGCGCCGACGCCGTAGGTGCGCAGGTCCACCGCAGGGCGGGCCTCTTCACCCGCAGGCGCCTGCAGGCGACCCAGCAGGCCGTCCGGTTCTTCGCCGCAGTTCAGCAGCACCGCGACGCCGCGGCCCTGAGACTGGATGGCGGACAGCGCTTCGGGCAGCGGCCAGGAGTGGCCACAGCGGCCGGCTTCCAGCAGGTCCAGCGCGGAGAAGGGCTCGTGCACGCGCACCAGAACCTCGTCCTCGGGCTTCCATTCGCCCAGCATCAGGGCCATGTGGACGCCACCGGTGCGGTCGCGGAAGACGTGGCAGTCGAAGCGGCCCTGGCGGGTTTCCAGCGGGCGCTGGGTGACGCGCTGCACCAGCGATTCATTGCGGCTGCGGTATTCAATGAGGTCGGCAATGGTGCCGATCTTCAGGCCGTGCTCCTGGGCGAAGACTTCCAGGTCCGGCAGGCGGGCCATGGTGCCGTCGTCGTTCATCACCTCGCAGATGACGCTGGCGGGGGTGAGGCCGGCCATGCGGGAGAGGTCGCAACCGGCTTCGGTATGACCAGCGCGCATCAGCACGCCGCCGTCCTGGGCCTGCAGCGGGAAGATGTGCCCGGGCTGGACCAGGTCCGCCGCCACCGCATTGCGGGCCACGGCGGCCTGCACGGTGCGGGCGCGGTCCGCCGCGGAAATGCCGGTGCTGACGCCGGTGGCCGCTTCGATCGACACGGTGAAGGCCGTGCCGTGCTTGGTGCCGTTGCGGGTGGCCATGGGGGGCAGTTGCAACTGCTCGCAGCGCTCGCGGGTGAGCGTCAGGCAGATCAGGCCGCGGCCGTACTTGGCCATGAAATTGATGGCTTCGGGCGTGACATGGTCGGCCGCGATGACAAGGTCACCCTCGTTTTCGCGGTCTTCCTCATCGACCAGGATGACCATACGGCCGGCCGCCAGTTCGGCAACCAGCTCAGGAATCGGAGAAATAGGCATGGGCGTGATTGTAGGCGGGCGGGGCGGGGCTGCGGGGCGGTGGGGCTACCGGGCGTCGCGGGGGACGGTGGTGGGCCGCAGGCGGAGGCGGATGTCGGCGCCGATGGGGCGCATATCGACCACCTCGTAACGCGGCGCCTGGTCCAGGGCGGTCAGGCTGCCCAGGTTCACCATGCCGCGGCCGTCGCCCATCAGCATGGGCGCCAAGTAGACCAGCAGCTCGTCCACCAGCCCGGTGCGCAGCAAGGAGCCATTGAGCTTGTTGCCGGCTTCCAGGTGCAGTTCATTGATGCCGCGACGGCCCAGGTCCTGGATCATCGCGGTCAGGTCGACCTTGCCGTTGGGGTCGGGCAGTGAGATGAGTTCGGCGCCGCGGGCAGTCAGGGCGTCCCCCAGGGCGCCGCCATCGGGCTGTGCGTGGTAGACCCAGAGGGTGCCCGGGGGGTCCAGCAGGCGGGCTTCCGGGAACAGGGTCAGGCGGGAATCGACCAGCACCCGCTGCGGCTGCCGGGCGGTGGGGACCTCCCGCACATCCAGGCGAGGGTTGTCTTCCTTGGCCGTGCCGATGCCGGTCAGCACCGCGCCGGCACGTCGGCGCCAGGCGTGGCCGTCCGCCCGGGCCTGCGGGCCGGTGATCCATTGGCTCACGCCGTTGTGCAGGGCGGTGCGTCCGTCGAGCGAGGCGGCAATCTTCATGCGCACGAACGGACGTCCGCGCTCCATGCGGGAGAGGAAGCCGATGTTGAGCTCACGGGCGGCGACGGCCAGCGCGTGGTCCGGTTCAAGCAGATGCGTCTGGACCCCGGCCGCCCGAAGCCGGGCCAGGCCGTGACCGCCGACCAGCGGATTGGGGTCTCCCAGCGCCACGACCACCCGCGCCACGCCAGCGGCGATCAGCGCATCGCAGCAGGGCGGCGTGCGGCCGTGGTGGGCGCAGGGTTCCAGCGTGACGTAGACCGTGGCGCCGCGCGGGTCGTGACCGCGGTCGGTGACGTCGCGCAGCGCCATCACTTCGGCATGGGCCTGACCGGCGGGCTGGGTGTGGCCGGCACCCAGGACCTCGCCATGGGCCGTGGTGATGATGCAGCCGACACGCGGATTCGGATCGGTCAGGCCGATGGCCTGCTCGGCCAGCGCCAGGGCCGCCGCGAGGTGCTGGAGGTCCTGCGGGGACAGCGGCGTGCCGGAAGGGGAGGAATCGGGATGCATGGGGTGAAGTCTAGCTGTCGGCCCGGGTCAGCCAGGCCGTCAGGGAGCGGTTGGCGGACGGCACCAGGGTGTGCAGGTCCAGGCGCTGCGGGTGGCCGCGGCGGTCGGTCCAGGAGACGTGCACGCTGAGGGCGCGCAGGGGGAAAGGATCGGTGAGGGGTGGTGCTGGTGATGATGTTGGTGTGGGAATCGGCATCGGCGTCGGTGCCGAGGTGGCAGGCAGGCCGTCGGGCGTGGTGTCGGTGGCTTCGCCTTGCAGGTCGAAGGTGGCGGTGCGACCGGTCCAGCGCGTGGGGGTGACTTGCAGCGAGTCCCGGCCCTGCTCCAGCGCCTGCTGGGCCAGCCACAAGGCCTCGCCCTGGTGACGGACTTCCTCACCGGCCCATGCCAACTGCGCCTGCAGTCGGATCAGCCCGGCGGCGCCGGTGGCGAGCAGCGCGGCGGCGATGAGGGCTTCGAGGAGAGCCAGGCCTGCGCATGCGCGCCGGCAACGGTTTCCCTGCAGGCCTATCTTGGGCCCGCCAATCCTTGGCCGACCGTACCTTGACGAGCCGTAGCCAGCGGCGCCGTGGCTAAGCAAGTCGTACCCAGGCAGGTCGTACCTAGGCAAGCCGAAACTCGGCAAGCCGAGCTCTGGCCCGCCTCCGAAAGCGGCAGACCGTTGACGGCGGGGGAGCGTGAGCGGGTTCATCGACTGTTGCTCCACCCACCCGGCACGGGAAGATAGCTGCCCATCTCCCACTGGATGCGCCGCAGCAGAGCTTCGTCCCATTCCAGCTGGAGGGTGCCCGCATCGCCGGTGCGGATGAGGCGGCCATCCGTGACCAAGGCACCGCGCACCACCGAACTGCTGCCGGTCGGTGACGCCCAGCGCACGTCGCTGCGCGCATAGATCAATCCGGAGAAAGACTGGGCGGTCTCGATGTCCAGCTGCCCATCCACCAGCAACACCAGCGGCTGTCCGTCCGATGGGGGCGGCAGCGCTTCCCGCAGTGTGACGTTGCCGTCGATCCAGATCAGTCGGCGCCCCCGTGACAAGGCCTGCCGCAGCTCTGGCCCGCAGTGGTCCCCGCACGCCAGACGGGTGAGCGCGGGCTGCAGTCGGTACTGGCTGGATGGGAAGCCAAACACGCGAACGAAAGCTGGGCTGGTCTGCTTCGGCTGATTCGGCTGATTCTGCGAGGCGACCTGACCGCCTTCGATCAAGCCGGTGGACGGCGGGCGGCGCAGCGCGCTCAGCAGCGCCAGATGTTGGCTGTGTTCCGCCAGCCCGGTGCCGTCGGGTGGCGGCAGGTCGCTGACGGCGCAGGTCGGCGGTGCACCGCTGCAGCCCCGAGCCAGGAGGATGAACTGGCCCGGGACATCGGCATCCGTGACCCGGATGGCGAAGGTGGTTTCCAGGCCAGGCCCAGCCGTGCTCGAGGCCGACGCAGGTACTTGCCCGTCGCATCGGCAGCTCCAGCGGAGCGATCCGTTGTGGGTGCAGGCAGCGACCCAGGAGGTCGAGGACCGGGCCACGGGGGAGCCGGAGGTGTCCGACTTGAGCACGCGGCTACGGAAGTCCAGGCCGGCGTCGAAAGCCGGGCGACAGTTGTCGTCCACCCGGCCGGTGTTCAGCATGGCAGCCGCCCAGGCCAGGCCGGCATCGGCGGCCTGCACCGCGGCGGTCGAGCGGTGGTCGTTGGCCGCGATGCGCTGGGCGGCGGCCAAGGGGCGCGCGGACCAGAGAACGGCCAATGCCAGCAGCATCAGCAGCAGGCTGCACATCAGCAGGGTGGCGGCGCCGCGCTGAGGGCGCGCGATCTTGGGCGGCGGGGCATTCACTCCCCGTTGGGCGCCCGAGAGCCCCTGTCGGCGGCCACTGCCGCATGGCGTTCGGGGACTCATGGGCAAGCTCCGGCAATCTGGTCATTGCGTACATGCACCGACCAGGTGGCCGCTGCGGTGAATGTGGCGTCCTGCGTCGGCTGTGCCTGAACCTGCAACTGGACCGTCCGCGACAGCACCGTGTCTGCGCAGGGACGGTCACCGAGGTGGGCGGTGGACTGGATGTCCGCGCGGAATTGCTGAAGCTGCATCAGGACCGGGTCGGTCATCGGCTGGAAGCGGCCGCCGACGGTCTGGTCCATACGGCCATCAATCCAGCGGAATGCGACCTCAGTGCCAGCGTCCGGCTGGACCACGTTTGCGTCGAGGGCGCGGCTCAGGCGCAGCGTGGTGCCGGCGTCGGTCACCGCGAGGGTGGTGAAGGGATTGGAGGTGGGTGCTGCTCCCGCGCTTGGTGACGTGCCTGCGTTGGTGGGCGGGCTTGCGTTTGCGCTTGTGTTGGCGCTGGCATTGGCATTGGCATTGGCGCTGACGGAAGAGGCAGAGGCGGTGGCCGCGGTGGCGTCCGGCTGCCACACCAACAGCGACGGGCGACCGTGCGCGCCAGCGCGGCGCAGCTCCATCTGCAGCGGCTGGGCTATCGCTCGCAGGTCCTGGTGCAGCTGCCAAGCGCGATGCTGGCGCACGATCGCGCCCAAGGACTGGCCGGCCCATGCCAGCGCGGCAGACACCACGCTCAGTCCCAGTGCGAGACCCACCAGGAGTTCCATCACCGTGAAGCCATTTGACCGGCGGCGTGGCGAACTGAAGCGCAACGTCCGGTAGCGTGCTGATTGGCGCTCGGATGGGCGGTCCAACTGGCGTTCCGAATGGCGCTCCCAATGGCCTTCCGAATGGCGGTTCCACGGGTGTCTCGCTTGGCGTTCCGTTTGACGTTCCGATTGGTGGGCCCGCGATGGCCATCGCCACCTGGCCGTACGCGGTCGCATAGGAATGGGGTCATCAAGGACTCGGACCCTGACGCAGATCGGGGGTATGTGCATCGCAGTACTCTCCAGTCCACTCATTGCGGCCAGCAGCCACTCGTCGGCACTTGACCGGGGGCAAAGCTGAGCAGGCTGACCTGCCCCTGGGTCTGCACGAGGCGAAGACGCTGACAGCGGTCGTCTCGGGCCTGATCCCCTTCGGCTTGGGCTTCCAGCGTGAAGGCGTTCGCGCTGGCTTGCACCACGCTGAGCCGGAATCGCCCGTTGGCGGACTGCTCGGGCATCACCAGTTCGGCCAGGCTTTGGGCGTAGCGGGTCTGACGGCTTCGAAAGTTTTCCTGGGCCATCTGGAGCGCCGTTAATGCCTGCACGCCTTCCGAGCGATGGGCAGCGCGCCACTGGGCTCGAAAGCCCGGCACAGCCAGACTCACCAGGACGCTCATCAGTAGAAGCGTCACCAGCAGCTCCAGCAGGGTGATTCCGGTCTGTGCCTGCTGTGAGGATTGAGCGGATTTGGCTGATCCGGTTGATGTCGCAGATCGCATCACACCACTCCCTCGCAGGCAGGCCAGCGGGTGAAACTGCGGTCGGCGGAGCAACTGCGCACGCGGCCCGTGATGCCCACGATATGCCGCACCTCCCCGACCCCCTCCGTACTCAGTCGGAACGTCGCGGCCAGCGCCACGGTGCCCAGGCGGCTGCTGAACAGCATGGACGAGACATTACTGCTCAACATAGGAAAGCCGTCGCGACGCGGTGTCTGGTAGGTCCGGTACGCCTGGCCGCCGGGCAGGCAGGTCGAGGGCCCTTCGGTCTCGCACTGGCAGCTGTTCTGCGGCCCGCTGTAGATGACGTAGCACGCACCGGAGGGTGTTGAGAGGAAGCGCAGCATCACGTTGCGGCTGCCGTGCAGGGATTCGCTGCGGGCGAAGTACAGGTCCGCCAGCACAGTTTCCGCCGCATGCCAAAGCCGCTGACGTTGCAACCAGCGATGACCTGCCGGAAGCGCAAAGGCCAACAACAGGCTCAGCAGCAGCACGGCCACCAGGGCTTCCAGCAGCGTGAAGCCACGCGGCCGGGCAGTGTGGAGACGCAGGCGCGCATCACGCTTGCCTGCGGTGTGCAGCCAGAGCGGCGAATGGAATCGAGGTGGTGGAGTCATGAGCCAATCCTTCCCGGACGCCGGGCCTGATGCGATGGCTGATGCAGGCCCGGAAACGAGGCCGGCAGCGGCGCTGTCGGCATGGACATGACTCTAAGAACTTGCGCCTCCCAGCGCTTCGCCCTGACTGTGGGAATCAGGCCCCCTTCAAGGAGGAGCCGGGGCACTCCGTGGAGGGCATCCGTGTGCTTTGGCGGATCCCGATGAGCCGGAGATGGGGGCCAGGAGGCAGGGGAGCCAGGTGCCGGGGGTGTGATGCGGCGCATGTGTGTTGCGCCGAATGACTACCCCATAGGAGGGAGAGTCCTCACCCCGAAACGTCTGATGTGAGCGCCGCGTGATGAGAGGACTCTATGGAGTCATTTCGTGCAGGTCGCTGCACTACCCAGGAGAGCGTGATGAAGATCGTCAGAACGGGTTCGGTCGGCTGGTCCGGCGGCATCAAGGACGGCGTCGGCAGCGTGTCGACCAAAAGCGGCGCCTTGGCCGCGGTGCCCTACGGCTTCAGCAGCCGATTCGAGAGCGGGCCGGGCACCAATCCGGAGGAGTTGCTGGGCGCGGCCCACGCCGCCTGCTTCACGATGGCGCTGTCGCTCATCCTGACAGAGGCAGGTTTGAAGGCCACCTCGCTGAAGACGTCTGCCGATGTGGCGCTGGAAAAGGTCGAGGATGGCTTTGCCATCACGAGCGTTCACCTGACACTGCGCGGCGAAGTGCCGGGAATCGACAACGCCAAGTTCGTAGAACTCGCAAATTTGGCCAAGGTCGGTTGCCCGGTGTCCAAAGCGCTCAAGACGGAGATTTCCTTGTCGGCGGCACTCGCCGATGAAGGCAGTGGGGGTGGGGCGGGGACTTAGCGATGGATGCCGCGGACGCTGGCATCGAGGTGAATTCAGAAAGCTGCATCGTCTGGTTAGAACAATCGGATGCGTCGGTGCGCCGATAGGTGCAGGCAATCACGAGCCTTGCGTAAAACCTTACCTGGCGAGCTTCGACGCCAACGCTTCGAGTTCCTCGCTGTGCATCAGGTCAATGCACTTCATTGTGTTGAATTCACCCGGGGTGGCTCCGCCGTACACCCGCTTGGCATAGCGGTCGGCGAGCGCTCGCAGCGGCTCATAAGACGCTATGGGAAGCTTGCCAAACTCGAGGTAGGCGCTTGCCGCTGCGTTTGCAGCGTCTTTGGCATCTTGGGTCTTGGCAACCTTGGCAAGACACACGCTGAACGCCCAGTTTTTGAGCAGGACCTTTTGGGAGTAGCTCGCCGTAGCGGGTGGGTCAGCCGTCTCTTTTTGCGTCTGGGCTTGAGCCAAAACGGACATCGAGAAGAGGGCGGCGGCAAGCCAATGAAGTTTCATCGCGTGGTCCAAATGGGAGCAGTCGCAGCCGACTAAAAATGCCTGAACAAGGACCAGAGCTTGGTGGGGCGCGGTTGGCCGCTACATGGACGCTGCGGAGTCGTACCTGGAGACGACCGACCTCAACACCGCTTTCACGGGCCAGAATGGCTACACCGGTCGGACGATGACCTACAACTTCAAGGACGTTCGCACTCAGTTGGAAGGCAAGGTCAGCTTTCGTGAGCTGATTGCAGCCTCTTGGAGCGCCTACGACAATCCAAACGGCGGTGAGAGGACAGACCCCGGAAACTACCGTGGTGGCACGTCCCTCGAAGTTCTTGCGTCACGGTTGACGTCGTTGCCGCTGGAGTGATGCGGCAGGGCCGGCTGAGTAAGTGGCTCAGGACGTGGCTCAGATATCCCGGATCAACTGCCGGAACTCATCCACATCTTCAAAGCTGCGATAGACCGACGCGAAGCGCACGTAGGCCACCTTGTCGATGCGCTTGAGTTCGCGCATCACATGCTCGCCCAGCTTGGTCGACGCCACTTCCCGTGCGCCGCTGGTCAGCAGCTTTTCCTGGATGCGCTCCAGCGCCGCATCCACCTGTTCGATGCTCACCGGCCGCTTGCGCAAGGCCAGTGCCATCGACGCGCGCAACTTGGCCGGATCAAAGTCCGCCCGCGTGCCGTCCTTCTTCACCACCATGGGCAGCGCTATGTCCGCCCGTTCGTAGGTGGTGAAACGCTTGTCGCAGGACTGGCACCGGCGGCGCCGGCGCACCACGTCACCTTCATCGGACTCACGGGTCTCCGACACTTGCGTGTCGCCATGGCCGCAAAACGGGCAACGCATGTGCGCCGTCCTCTTAGCGGTAGACCGGGAACCGGCGGGCCAGTTCGGCCACTTGCTCGCGCACCTTGGCCAGGTTCGCTTCGTCGTGCGGGTTGTCCAGCACGTCGGCGATCAGATGGGCGGTCTGGCGGGCCTGCTCTTCCTTGAAACCGCGGGTCGTCATGGCCGGCGTGCCCAGGCGGATGCCGCTGGTGACCATCGGCTTTTGCGGGTCGTTCGGGATGCCGTTCTTGTTGCAGGTCATGTGGGCCGCGCCCAGGATGGCTTCCGCTTCCTTGCCGGTCAGGCCCTTGGGACGCAGGTCCACCAGCATCACATGGCTTTCGGTGCGGCCGGAGACGATGCGCAGGCCGCGCTCGATCAGCGTTTCAGCCAGCACCTTGGCATTGGCCACCACCTGCTGCTGGTAGGCCTTGAACTCCGGGGTCAGCGCTTCCTTGAAGGCCACGGCCTTGCCGGCGATGACATGCATCAGCGGGCCGCCCTGGATGCCGGGGAAGATGGCCGAGTTGATCTTCTTGGCGATCGCCTCGTCGTTCATCAGGATGATGCCGCCGCGCGGGCCGCGCAGGCTCTTGTGCGTCGTGGACGTGACCACGTCGGCAAAGGGCAGGGGGTTCGGGTAGACGCCAGCAGCGATCAGGCCGGCGTAGTGGGCCATGTCCACCATGAAGTAGGCGCCGATCTCCTTGGCCACGCGGGAGAAGCGTTCGAAGTCGATGCGCAGGGCGTAGGCGGAGGCGCCAGCGATGATCAGCTTGGGCTTCTTCTCGCGAGCCAGGGCTTCCATGGCGTCGTAGTCGATCTCTTCCTTGTCGTTGAGACCGTAGCTGATGACGTTGAACCACTTGCCGCTCATGTTCAGCGGCATGCCGTGGGTCAGGTGACCGCCTTCGGACAGGCTCATGCCCATGATGGTGTCACCGGGCTGCAGCAGGGCGAAGAACACGCCCTGATTGGCCTGCGAGCCGGAATTGGGTTGCACGTTGGCGTATTCGGCGCCGAACAGCTGCTTCAGGCGGTCGATGGCCAGCTGTTCCACGATGTCCACGTATTCGCAGCCGCCGTAGTAGCGCTTGCCGGGGTAGCCCTCGGCATATTTGTTGGTCAGCTGGCTGCCCTGGGCCTGCATCACCGCCGGGGAGGTGTAGTTTTCGGAAGCGATCAGCTCGATGTGATCTTCCTGGCGCTGGGTTTCCTGCTGGATCGCGGCAAAGACTTCCGCGTCCACGTTGGCGAGGGTGTGTTGATTGCGGTCAAACATGATGGTGTCGGCTCAAGGGTTGGCGCCGCCCGGCGGTGGCCGCGGGGTCGCCCAGGGTGACAGACCGCCCTGACCGCACAGACCTGACAGCGCAGGCCTGGCACCAGGACAGCAACAAGGGACGAACCTGCATCCACTGCGAGTGGCGGCCCAGGCGAACGGCACGGACAACGAGGGCCGCTGGCGGCTTTGCACCGCTGTGGTCCCCATTGTTCGCGCTCCCCGGTGGTGACCCACCTTGGCCGGACCAGACAAGCCCGACCTCATCGCCAGTTGCGCGAACGCCAAGTGTACCTCCGCCGCGTCAGCGGGGAGGGAACAAGGGCGTCAGTGGAGAGACGTCCGTAGGAGGGACATCAGTTGGGCGTGTGGCTCACCATCGCCACCTGCTCGCCATTCGGCGCGCTCGGGGCTGGCGAGGAAGACGGCTCACGCGCGGGGCGCGGGGCGTTCGGCGACACGTTGCGGCCGGCCACCACCATCTTCAGCAGGTCCTGCTCGGCCAGCACGCGGGCGGCGTAACCGGTGTCGTCAGGCAGGTTGGCGGCGCCCACATACCGGCGCAGGCCTTCTTCGACGCTGCCGGCGCGCTGGATGCATTCCTTCAACACCTGCACACCCACCCGCAGGTTGGTGATCGGGTCGAAGGCCGCTAGGTTGCCGCCGAAGGCCTCGTACTTGTCGTCATGCACGCGGGTCAGCACCTGCATGAGGCCCTGAGCGCCGACGGAGCTTTGGGCAAACGGGTTGAAGCCCGATTCGATGGCCATGATGGACAGGATGAGCGTGGGATCAACCCGCGCCCGCTGACCCACGTCGTAGGCTTCCTTGACCAGACGGCTGACCGGCTCCGGCGCGACGCGGTAGCGGCGGGCCAAATACTGGGCCACGGCGGCCTGCTGACGATTGAGCTGCTTGGGATCCACCGCAGTGGCGCGGCTGATCGCGTCCGGCTCGGCCATCAGGGCGAGCACGTCGCCGGACGCTTCCACCCGGGCTTCATGCCGGGCGTTGAGCCATCCGAGCACCTTGCTTTCGGTGTCCTGGCGCAGGTCCGCCTGGCTGGCGAACACGATGCCGACGGCCAGGACGGCAAAACCGAGCAGGGCGAGCGTGTTGTGACTGACGACCAGAAGACCCTGGCCAATATCCTTGATGAACAGGACCAGGGCGGAACGCGCCTGGAGCGAGAGGGAAAGAACATGTGAACGCGCTGTCATGCGACTCCTTTCTCCGACATCCCCGTCAGCAACCCCTTGAAGGAGGTCGCCACCAGGGCTGGCGATAATGGGCCGGGTCTGACCTGCACCGGCATCGTCGAGAACGACGAGACTGGCACCAGGACTTCCGGCGTCCATTGGCAGCGGGCCGGTCCTGCTGTCCCAAAGCAAGGACCGGGATTACCCTGAAGTCAGGGCAGGGCGCGATTCTATGGACCAAAAATAACCCGTCAAGCTGATGGGGGCTCTTCTAAATTTCTTTTAGTTATGAAGTATCGGGATTTGCGTGACTTTATCGGCGCTCTGGAAGGCATGGGCGAGCTGCGCCGTGTCGCGGAGCCGGTGTCTCCAGTGCTGGAAATGACAGCCCTCAGTGACATGGTGTTGAAGGCGGAAGGGCCTGCATTGCTGTTCGAACACCCGAGCGGATATCGCACACCCGTCCTCGCCAATCTGTTCGGTACCCCGCGCCGGGTGGCGTTGGGCATGGGCGCGGAGTCCACCACTCAATTGAGGGAGGTCGGACAGCTGCTGGCCAGCCTGAAAGAGCCGGAACCGCCGCGTGGCCTGAAGGACGTGGGACGACTGGCGCAAATGGCCAAGGCGCTGTGGGACATGAAACCGTCCGTCGTGCGTCGCCCGCCGTGCCAGGAGCAGGTGATCGAGGGGGACGACGTGGACCTCAAACGCCTGCCCATCCAGACCTGCTGGCCGGGAGACATCGGCCCGCTGCTGACCTGGGGCCTGGTGGTTACGCGGGGGCCGCAGACCATCGCGCAGCCCCGGCTTCGCCAGAACCTGGGCATCTACCGCCAGCAACTCATCGGGCGTCGCCAGCTGATCATGCGCTGGCTGGCCCACCGCGGCGGCGCCCTGGATTTCCGGGACTTTGCCCTCGCGAATCCGGGACAGCCGTTTCCTATCGTCGTGGCGCTCGGGGCGGACCCGGCCACCATCCTTGGCGCGGTGACCCCGGTGCCCGACACCCTCTCTGAATACCAGTTCGCTGGTCTTCTGCGCGGCTCCCGGACCGAACTGGCGGACACGCAGGCGGGCGAAGCCGGCCGCATGCTGCAGGTGCCTGCCAGCGCCGAATTCGTGCTGGAAGGCTGCATTCCACCGGCCGCCCCCGGGTTCACCGGGCACAGCGAGGACGGTGTGCCGCTCAAGGAAAAGGGCGGCTACCTGCACGCGCTGGAAGGCCCCTTCGGCGACCACACCGGCTACTACAACGAGCAGGACTGGTTCCCGGTCTTCGAGGTCAACCGCATCACCCAGCGGGACGGCGCCATCTATCACTCCACCTACACCGGCAAGCCGCCGGACGAGCCTGCGGTGCTGGGCGTGGCGCTGAACGAGGTGTTCGTGCCCATCCTCCAGAAGCAGTTCCCGGAAATCGTGGACTTCTATCTGCCCCCCGAAGGCTGCAGCTACCGCATGGCGGTCATCTCCATCCGCAAGGCTTACCCCGGTCATGCCAAGCGGCTGATGTTCGGCCTGTGGAGTTACCTGCGGCAGTTCATGTATACGAAGTTCATCGTCGTGGTGGATGAGGATGTGAACATCCGCAGCTGGCAGGACGTGATCTGGGCCATCACCACCCGGATGGACCCCGCCCGGGATACGACCCTGGTGGAAAACACCCCGATCGACTATCTGGACTTTGCATCCCCGGTCAGTGGACTGGGCGGCAAGATGGGGCTGGATGCCACCAACAAGTGGCCGGGCGAGACTTCGCGGGAATGGGGCCGTGTGATCGACATGCCGGCCGAGCAGACGGCCCGCGCGAAGGCGCTCTATGCACGTTTGTTCGGCGGTTGAAGAGGGCTGGCGCAGCGGCGTGAAGGAAGGCCGGACCGGGGACTGATTTGAGGGGGTGCAAGCGTCACCGCCTTGAAACTGCGGGCCCGCCCACCTAATGTGAATAGGCCTTTCGAGGCATTCCCTCTGGCGCAGTCACTGCGCGCCAGGAGCCCTGTGGCAGATGGCCACGGAGCCCCAAAGGCGGCTGGTCCGCCCACCCCTTCCCAGTCCGGTTCTCCGGGTGGGGAGGGGTTTCTATTTGGGGGCCCGCCAGGCGCTTCAGTGGCCGGCGATCCAGCCCAGCCATTCATAGCCCAGGTAGCGGGCGCGGGTGATGCCTTCGGCAGAAGGCAGGGTGTCCCGCCATTCCCATCCTTCGCCGCTCAGGCCAATGGGCGCCGGCACCAGTTCCACCTCCGGGGGCAATGCAGCACGGAAGGCGCGCAGGGCGCGACGCATGTGCAGGTCGTGGGTCACCAGGATGACGCGCTTCACCCCGGTGCCGCGCAGCATGTCGGCGCTGTAGAGCGCATTCTCCCGGGTGTCGAAGGCGCGGTCTTCCAGCCAGCGGGGCTCAAAACCGAACTGCTCTCGGGCCAGATGGTCGGCCAGCGCCGCCTCGCTGGGCTGCCCGGGCTTGGCCGCGCGGCCGGTGCCGCCGGTGAACAGCAACGGGCAATTGCAGCGGCGGGCCAGCCAGATGCCATAGCGAAGGCGCTCGATGGAGAGGGTCTTGAGCTGCGCGATCTGATATTCGGGCACCATGAGCCGTCCGCCGGCGCCCAGCACCACGATCGCCGTCTGCTCCGGCGGACCTTGCTGCAGGCGCTCCAGGGCCAGCGGCTCGTAACGCCCCATCAGCCGGTCTTGCAGCCATTGGGCACCGAGGTCACTGCTGCCCACCCACAGGGCCAACAGGGACACGGCAAAGAGGCCATTGGCCAGCCGGGGCCGTCGCGAGCGCCACCACCAGGCCAGAAGCAAAAGGGGAACCGCCCCCATGGGCGGCAGCAGCCAGGCGGCCACGCTATGGATGATGTCGTTCATCAGTGTCAGGTGTTGAGCCCGCCAGCATAATCGGAGCCCACACGACTGATCCGGCTGTAACTTGTTGTTTGCTGCATTCCCCCGTTGGCTTCGGCGCCTGATTCAAGGCCTGGCCGCATTCCTGCTGCTCCTGCTGACCCTGATGCTGATCGCCTGGGGGGCGCTGCCGCTATGGCTGGAAGGTCCGGGGGTGCGACGCGTCAGCGAGCAACTCGGTCGGCCCGTGACACTCGACGCGGCGCATTTCACGCCCTGGCGGCTGGCGCTGAGCCTGGACGGCCTGCGCATCGGCGGCGCCCAGCCGGGCGGGGCTGACCTGTTGACTGTCAAGCGGGTGGAGCTGGTGCTGTCGCCGCGCACGCTGTGGCGTTTCACACCCATTGTGTCGTCGCTCCGGATCGAGCAGCCGTCGGTGCAACTGGGTTTGCTGGGGCAGGGGCACACCGATATCGACGACATCCTGGCGCGGCTGCGCAGCCGGCCAGCTCCTCCCCCGGGGGCGTCCAAGGACACGCCGCTGGCGCTGTACAACCTGGAACTCGTGGACGGGCGGGTGCAACTGGAAGACAGGCCAGCCGGCATGGTGCACCAACTGACCGGGCTGCAACTGGGCCTGCCCTTCATTTCCACCCTGGATGCCGATGTGGAGGTCACCGTGGCCCCGCATCTGTCGGGGCAGCTCAACGGCATTGCATTCAGCACCGAAGGTCAGCTGCAGCCGTTTGCACAAAAACGAGTGGCCAGCCTGAGCTTCAAGATGGAAGCGCTGGACCTGGCGGCGTATCGGGCCTACTGGCCCAAGACCTTGCCGGTGCGGCTGGCCTCCGGCAAGGTGGACGCCAACCTGACGCTGAAATTCCAACTGCCCAAGGACCAGTCCCCGGAATTCAAGATCAGCGGCCTGGCGGATGTGCGGGACCTGGTGTTGCAGCGGCGGCTGGACGGCGCTGGACGGTCGGATGCCGACAACAAGGGCGGCGGCTGGGACGACTGGCTGCAATGGAAGCGGCTCAGCGTGGGTCTGGCGGATGTACAGCCGCTCAAGAAGCAGGTGCTGCTGGACAAGGTGGTGGTGGACGCACCGTCGCTGAGCCTGACTCGTGATGCGAGCGGACAGGTTTGGCTGCCCGTGCCGCAGGGGGAGCCGGTGAAGGTCGGGCAGATGCCTGGGGAGGTGCCGGCGGCGCAGGCACAGCAGGCACAGGCACAGGCACAGCAGGCACAAGCACCGGCACAGCAGGTACAGCAGAAACAGGAACAGCAGGCGCGCGCACAGCAGGCGATCACACGGGCGCAGGCACAGGCCGCCCCAAGTGCATCGGGAGCCGCGTCTTCCTCGCTGGCTTCATCACCGCCTGCCGAGGGAGTCTGGCGGATCGGCATCCGTGAGCTGGACTTGAAGCAAGGCCGCGTGGCGCTGCAGGACGCGTCGGTGGCGCCGGCTGCTCAATGGCGCCTGAGCGATCTGGCGATCAAGGGCCGCGCTCTGAACTGGCCGCTGGCGGCGCCCGCCGGGAGCGTCGAACTGACGGCTTCACTTCACGCAGCAGCCGCGGCGGCTCCCCGGTCCCGTTCCGACGCCGAGCCATCCGGCGCATCGCTCAAAGCCAATGGTCAGGCCAGCCCGTCCGGCCTTTCGGTGGATTGGAAGGCGGACCGCCTGTCGCTGGCCTGGGTCGCGCCCTATCTGCGTCCCGTCACCGCATTGCAGTTGCGGGGCCAACTGGCGCTGCAAGGGCAGATCCAGACGGATGCCAACGGCCAGATGCGTCCGCTGGGATTCAAGGAGATCCAGGTTTCGCAACTGGAGGTGGTGGAAGCGGCAACGCCAGTGATCAGTCTGGCGGACGCATCCCTGGACAAGCTGGATGTCAATCTGGTGAGCCGGGAGCTTCAGATTGGACGTCTCACCGTGAAGCAGCCGCAGGTTCGTCTGGCCCGCGATGCGGGGGGCGGGTGGAACTGGGCTTCCTGGATGACCCAGCCTCAGCCTGTACGGCAGCCGGTCCGGGCGGCGCCCAGCGGACGTCCAGTGCTGCGACTGTCGGATCCGTCAGAGGCAGTCGTCGGGGTTTCGGCTTCGGCTCAGGCTCAAGCTTCGGCTTCGGGCTCGGGCTCGGGCTCGGGCTCGGGCTCGGGCTCGGCGCCGCTTTCAGATTCCTCGCCGGGCATCGTCACCGCAGCGTCCACCCCTGCCGCGCCTTCGCAGGCTCCGCCGCAGGGTCCCTGGCGAGCCCGAGTGGCGGAACTGGTGCTCGAAGGCGGGCAGGTCCAGTTGCTGGACCAATCCGCGCACATGCTCGATGACGAACCCGCCCGCCCGATCGGCGTGCAGGACCTGAATGTGCGCCTGACCGGGGTCGATTGGGATGGATCGCAACTGCGGGGTCCGCTCCCGATGCGCGTCTCGCTGATCGCCCGCCGCCCGGACGCGAAGATCCGCAATGTGCGAGACCCCGCCCGGCTGCAGTGGGACGGCCAACTCGCCCTGGCCCCGCTGCGGCTGACCGGAAAGCTGCAGGCGGAGCACCTGCCGCTGCATTGGGCCGATCCGTACCTGGACCCGTCTATCGGCATCCATCTGCAGCGCGCCGAGGGCAGCTTCAAGGGCGACCTGTCGCTGGCATTGCCCGCAGCCGGGCCGCAGGTGCAGGCGACCGGAGACCTGCAACTGTCCGAGCTGCGATTGCGTCAGACCCGTCTGCTCGACGGGCGCCGCCGTTCTGCTGAAGACCTGCTGAGCTGGCAGGCGCTGCGGCTGGCTGGCTTCAAGCTCCAGATGGCACCCACCCAGGTGCCCGATATCGCCATCCGGCTGGCCAGCCTGGACGAGTTCTATGCGCGCTTGATCATCAATGAACAAGGGCGCTTGAACCTGCGGGACCTGCGGCAGACGTCGCAGGGGCAGGCGGTGGCTGCGGTGGCGGGGACGGCGGCTGCATCGGCGCCGGTGTCCGCCCTCGTCTCGGCGGCCGGTGGATCGACGGCTGCCAGCGCTGCGTCTGCCAGTGCTGCGTCTGCCAGTGCGTCACCGGCGGCTGCCCCGGCTGCATCGGGGCCGCCGCTGCGCCTGAGCATCAACGGCACCGAGCTCACCGGCGGGCGCGTGGACTTCACCGACCGCTTCATCAAGCCCAACTACACCGCGCAGGTCAGCGACCTGACCGGTACGCTGGGCCGCTTCAGCGCAGGTGCCAGCGACATGGCGCCGCTGCAGCTCAAGGGCCGGGTGGCGGGGACGGGCGAGCTGGATGTCAGCGGCCAGATTAATCCGGGCAGCCTGCCGCTGACCTTGGACATCACCGCCAGCGCCACCGACATCGAGCTGGCGCCGCTGTCACCCTATGCCGGCAAATACGCCGGCTATGCGATCGAACGCGGCAAACTGTCTTCACGCGTGCACTACCGGATCGACCCGAGCGGTCAATTGGTGGCCGACAACAAGATCGTGCTGAACCAGCTGAGTTTTGGGGAGCGCATCGACAGCCCGGTGGCGACGCAACTGCCGGTGCGGCTGGCGGTGGCGTTGCTCAAGGACAGCAATGGCGTGATCGATGTGGATCTGCCGGTCAGCGGTTCCATCAATGATCCGGAGTTCAGCGTTGGCGGGGTGATTGGCAAGCTGATCGTGAATCTGCTGGCCAAGGCGTTGACCTCGCCGTTCTCGCTGCTCTCCGGCGGGCGGGGTGTGGACATGAGCCATCTGGCCTTTGATCCGGGAACGGCCGCGCTGCCCGCCGCAACCGACCAGGCGCTGGACAAGGTGGCCAAGGTGCTCAAGGAAAAACCGGGCCTGCAGTTGAGCATCACCGGCTGGGTGGACCCGGCAGCGGAGCGGCGTGCGGCACAGGCGGCCCGGCTGGAGGAGGCGTTGCTGAATGAACGTCGCAGGGAACTGCGCCGGCAGCAGTTGCGGGAGCCGGCAGCGGCGGCAGCCGCGCCGGCGCCGGCGTCCGCGTCCCCAGCGTCCTCTGCGTCCTCTGCGTCGCCTGGCTCATCCGCACTTGCTCCCACATCCGCGTCCGCGTCGGCATCCGCAGCTTCGGCCGCTGGCGCTGCTGCGGGTACCGAAGCAGGAGCCGGTGTCCCGGCGAGCACGCCCCCGATCACCCTGGACGACACCCAGCGTCAGCGCCTGCTCAAGGTGGTCTACGACAACGCCAGACTGCCCAACAAGCCACGCAACCTGCTGGGATTGGCCAAGGACTTGCCGCCTGCCGAGATGCGGGAGCTGCTGATGGACAGCTATACGGTCACGGACGAGCAGATGCGCGAGCTGGCGCTGCAGCGGTCCGTGGCTGTGCGGGATGCGCTGATTGCCAAAGGCGTGCCCAATGCGCGGATGTTCCTGTCCTCGCCCAAATTGCACGTGACCGAGGCGAGCGACGCCGGGGAGGGGCGCGGATCTCCCTGGAGCCCCAAGGTGGATCTGTCGCTGTCGACCCAATGAGGGCAGGGCGGAGACGTGCCCTTGCTTGCGTCGGAAGTTCTACCAGGCGTTGGACGGGGTGCGCGTGGACGCGCGCCAGCACGGGCGGCATTGCGGCCTCGGATGGCCTGCGATAGAATTGCCCTCGAGTCGGGAGCGCTGTCGATCACGGTGCGTTGGACGATTGTTCCACCTGGCTCCCCCATCTTGACGGGTCGCGTTATCGCGGCCCGTTTTCATTTGCGAGGCGGCCAGTGCATCTCTTGTACCTCGACGAGTCGGGCCATCCACAGGATCCGAGCACGCAGTTTTTTGTCTTGGCAGGCTTTGCGGTATTCGAACGTTCCACGCACTGGCTGGAGTCAAAGATCAACCCGATCGCCGCGCGGTTCAGGCCGCGGGACCCCTCCACGATTGAGTTCCATGGCTCGCCGATGCATTCGGCCAAGGACGAGTGGGCGGGCATCGCTCCGACGGATCGTGTCCAGGCGCTAGTCGATGTGCTGAGCTTGCTCAGCAATCGACAACTGCAGCTTCGTGTATTCGCCTCCGTCATCGAAAAGTCTACGATGCCGGAGGATCAGATCCTCGAGCGCTCATTTGAAGCCGTCGCGCATCAGTTCGACCAGTATCTAGCGGACATGTGGGTTCGGCGCGGCGATGCGCAACGTGGACTGGTCATTTGCGACAAGGCTTCGTACGAGCAAAAGCTGCAAGCGCTTTCGTCCTTGTTCAAACATCAGGGCCACGCGTTGGGCCGCCTGCGCAACTTTGCTGAGGTCCCGCTGTTCTTGGACTCAAAGGCGTCGCGCCTCATTCAGATGGCCGACTTGGTCGCGTACTGGATCTTCCGGTACTACCAATCGAAGGATGACCGTGGCTTCCGATTGATCGAGCCCTCCATCCTGCGCCGCGCACATCAACGGGTCGGCTTGGTGACCTCGGTGACGCCCGCCACCGAGGCGGCTTTGGCTGCCATCGAGCCGCACAAATATCCGTTTCCTGACCCTACCGGCGCACTGGTAGGCGCGCGGTCCGTCGAGCCTGCGACGTGCCTATGAGATCCTGAAGCTGGCCACTCCCTGTGCCGCGAGTCGTGCCGCTCGCATCGATACAGGCGCCCAGCCGCATCGGCAGTGGCTGGGCCTTCAGCGCCCGCTGGTTGTCGCGGCGGTGCTGTAGCGCAACTCCACTGCAGCGTCCTAAAACTGGGGCGCCGCTTGAAGGTCATCGAACAACCGGTCAGCATTGAAATCTCTGGGCTGTATCCTCACTTTCAAACAGTGGCTGCAATGGCTGATCCCTGTTCCCCCGTTCTTCCATGTCTCGGAAGCGATGCATAGGGGTAGGGCGGACGCGATTGGCGTTTCTTCTTGGCAGATCCCTGCCCAGCCTTTGCGGTGTTACGCCCTATCAGGACGGTGAAGAGAAATGGAAAAACGCGATATGAATCAAGAAGTTGGCGGTACTGACCTCATCACCCTCGGCGGCGGCTGCTTCTGGTGCACCGAGGCCGTCTTCCTGAAGGTCAAGGGCGTCCTGTCGGTCGAGTCCGGCTACACCAATGGCCACGTCCAGCATCCGAACTACGAGCAGGTCTGTTCCGGCCAGACCGGGCACTCGGAAGTGGTGCGGGTGCGCTTTGACCCGTCCGTGGTCAGCCTGACCGAGCTGCTGCAAGTGTTCTTCGCCATTCACGATCCGACGACGCTGAACCGGCAGGGTGCGGATGTGGGCACGCAGTACCGCTCCGGCATCTACTACCACCGGCCCGACCAGCTCGGCGAGATCCGCCAGGTGCTGGACGAAGCCAATGCGGCGCATGGCGGCAAGGTGGTCACCGAGGTGCAGCCGGAGCAGAACTACTGGCCCGCCGAGGCCTACCACCAGCGCTACTTCGAGAACCATCCCGAGCAGGGCTACTGCGCCTTTGTGGTGGCCCCGAAGGTCGACAAGTTCCTGAAGAAGTTCCGCGAGCTGGTGCGGGCGGACTCGGCCTGATCCCAGTCCCCGCTCCGTCGGGGTCTTTCTCGGATGAGATGGGCGGATGGCGCCCGTCTCGACCCTCCGGTGAGGGGAGGTCCCCCTCCAGAAGTCGGTGACTTCAGTCAGCGAGCCTGTGACGCAGGCACAATCGCGGCTGCTCTGAACCCCACCATGTTCACCCCGACTGCAGCCGCGCGCCGGCCTCACCCCCGTCATGCCCACACCGGCATGCCAGCACTGCCGCCTGCGCTGCGGTGGTGGGTGATGCTGTGCCTGGTGTCGCTGCTGGGCTTCCAGTCCCTGGGGCTGGTGCACCGCAGTTTGCACGGCGGGAGTAGAGCGCCGCGTGCCGTGCTGGTGGCGGAGGCCACCGGTACGCCGGCCATCCTGAAATCCCCCAGCCTCGGCCACTTGCCGGGCAGCACCGACTGCCAGTTGCTGGACGAGCTCAGCACCGCGCTGGGCCCGATCACCCAGGCGCTCGCCTGGACCGCGCTGCTGCCGGACCATCCGGTTTCGACGCCGCAGCCTCACAGCGCCACGGTCGCCCAGACCTGGCGCGCACCCGCGCGCGCTCCGCCCGTCGCCTGAACGGGCGTGTTCCGGGCCTGCCCGGACCTGTCCCCGGGCTGTCCCGGGCTGTCCCCGGGGCTGATCGCTGTCGAAGTCCTTCGCACGAGCCGGTGTTTCACCGTGACTGCGCTGCGGCTGGCGGCATCGGCACCCCACCCCTGACTGTCATCGATCCGCTGATCCCGTCGCCGGCATGCCGCCGTCTGGATCACGGAGCGCAACCCTGTTCCTGGCGCCGCGGCGCGCTCCGGTCAGGGCCCGTCTTCGGGCCTTGGACCTGGGCTGCCTGGCATGGGCCTTCATCGAGGGATGAGGCCGGCCCCTGGCCGCGCGCTGCCGATCCGAAAGCATTTCTATGTCCAAGTCTTTTTCGCTGGTTCTGTCCTCTGCCATTTCCGCCACCTCCACCGCATCCGCCCGCAGCGTTGCAGGGGCTGGAAGCGTCGTTTCTCCGTCGCCCCGTCTGACCTTGTCCCCACTGACGCAGGCGCTTGGCCTGGCTCTGGCAATGAGTTGCGGCGCCGCCATCGCGCAGACGTCAGCACCCGTCACCTCGGCTCGTGCTGACAGCACTGCCTCCAGCCGCGAGGCAGCGGCCGGTAGCGGCGCTTCCGCAACCGGTGCCACCGCATCCGCAGCGGGCAACTCCACATCTGCCGCCACATCCACATCCGCATCCGCATCCTCAGACGGCGGCGGCGCACCCGCAGACGCCTCCAGCGCCGACGCAGGCGGGAGCGGCGGCAGCAGCGGCAGCAATGCCGCCCAGCCCAAGCCCCGCCAGAAGCAGAGCCTGCAGCCCGTGGTCGTCACCGGCAACCCGCTGGGCCTGCGGGACCTGGTCATCCCGGTGCAGACCCTCAGCGGCGACGCGCTGACCCTCAAACGCGGCGCCACGCTAGGTGACACGCTGGAGGACATGTCCGGCGTCGGCTCCACCTACTTCGGCCCCAACAGCAACCGTCCGACCATCCGCGGCCTGGACGGGGACCGCGTCAAGATGCTGAGCAACTCCGGCTCGTCGGTCGATGCGTCCAGCCTCAGCTTCGACCATGCCCTGCCGGTCGACCCGCTGGTGCTGACCCGTGTCGAGGTTCTGCGCGGTGCCGCCGCGCTGCAATACGGCGGCAACGCCATTGGCGGCGTGGTGAACACCCTGGACAACCGCATCCCGCGCGCACCGCAGCCCGGCATCAATGGCGCGGCCGAGGTCCGCCTGGGCGGCGCTGCCAATGAATACGGCGGCGCTGCGGTGCTGGACGGGGGCACGCAGCAGTTCGGATGGCACGTCGATGCCGCCGACCGTCACGCCGACGACCAGCGCGTGCCCCGCTTCACCGATAACGAAGGCACCACCAGCACGCACGTGCGCAACTCCGACAGCCACAGCCGCAGCGGCGCGCTGGGCGGATCGTTCTTTTTCTCCGACGGTTATGCCGGCGTCTCGGTCGAGGACTATCACACCAACTACGGCGTGACCGTCGAGCCCGACACCCGCATCCAGATGCAGCGCCAGCGCATTGCCACCGCCGGTGAGTGGCGGGATGTGGCGCCGGGCATTGCGCGCGTCCAGTGGCAGTTCGCCAGCAGCCGCTACAAACACCAGGAGGTGGAGGGCGACGGCGCCGTCGGCACCACCTTCCAGTCCGACGGCAAGGATGCCCGCATCGAGGCCCAGCATGCCGCCGTGCAAACGCCGTGGGGGCCGTTGCAGGGCGTTGTCGGCTGGCAGTGGGAGAACAGCGATTTCTCCGCGCTGGGGGACGAAGCCCTTGTGCCCAACACCACCACCCGCAGCGGCGCACTGTTCCTGATCGAGAACTTCAAGTCCGGCCCATGGAGCCTGCAGGCCGGCGCCCGGTCCGAGCGGGTCACGGTGTCGTCCACCGGCGGGGATGAGGACAAGTTCGGTGCGCCGACCTCCAAGCGCTTCAGCCCGAAGAGCTTCTCGCTGTCCGGTGCGGTGGACGTGGGCAGCGGCTTCAGCCTCTCCAGCAGCATCAGCAGCTCCGAGCGTGCTCCGACCTTCTACGAGCTCTTCGCCAACGGCGTGCACGTGGCTTCCGGCGCGTTTGAAATCGGCGATGCGTCGCTGCGCCCAGAAAAGGCCAAGTCGGTGGACCTGGGTCTGCACTGGCAACAGAACGGCGCGAAGTGGGGCGTGCAGGTCTACCAGACGCGCTTCTCCAACTTCATCGCCATGGATGCCAACGGCGACACCCGCACCGAAGTCAACGATGCCGGTGAGGCGGAATCCATTCCGGTCTATGTCTACCGCGGCGTGCCGGCGCGCATGCACGGCGTGGAGCTTGAAGGACGCCAGCCGCTGCCGTCGCTGGCCGGCTGGGACCTGACGCTGGGCACGACCGTGGACCTGGTGCGCGGCACCAACCGCCAGACGGGCGAGGCGCTGCCGCGGCTGGCCCCGCTGCATGGCTCGCTGTCGCTGCAGGCCGAGCGCGGACCCTGGATGGTGCAGGCGGAGGTGCGCGGTGCGGCGCGCCAGAACCGGGTGCCGGCGCTGGACACGCCGACGGGCGGCTACGGCACGCTGCGTCTGAATGTGGCCCGGCATTTCGACCTGGGCAGCTACGACGCGCTCTGGTACGTGAAGCTGGACAACCTGGCCAACAAGCTGGCCTACAGCGCCAGCAGCGTGGCCACCATCCGCGATCTGACGCCGCTGCCGGGCCGCAGCATCTTCACCGGCGTGCAGGTGAAGTTCTGAGGGCGTGAGCCCTGGCCCTTGAGCCGCCCAGCCCTGGCGTTCCCGGGGCTGGGCAGTCGGGTTGGGTAACCAGGCCGGGTAACCGGGCTAGTCAGCCCAGTCAGGGCGCCAGTCGCTCCCGCACCCAGCGCCCGTCCTCGAGCCGATAGCACAGCCGATCATGCAGACGCGACCTGCGGCCCTGCCAGAACTCCCAGCGATCCGGCTTGAGCCGGTAGCCGCCCCAATGCGGCGGCCGGCTCGGGCTGAGTCCGTGCTGGGCGGCCGCCTTGGCCGCATTGGCCACCAGCACGGCGCGGCTGCTGATCACCTGGCTCTGAGGCGAGGCCCAGGCGCCCAGGCGCGAATCCAGCGGGCGGGACGCAAAGTAGGCGTCCGACTGTGCGGCGTCCACTTTCTCCACCACGCCTTCAATGCGCACCACCCGCTCCAGCTCCACCCAGTGGAACTGCAGGGCGGCAAACGGATTGCCTGCGAGCTGCTGACCCTTGCGGCTGTCATAGTTGGTGTACCAGACGAGGCCCCGTTCATCCATGTCCTTGATGAGGACAATGCGGGTGGACGGGCGTCCGTCGGGACCCACGGTGGCCAGGGTCATGGCGTTGGGTTCGGGAATCTGGGCGTCCATGGCCTGGCGCAGCCATTGCTGGAACTGCACCAGTGGCTCGGAGGCCGAGGCGTTTTCATCGAGCTCGTCCCGCTCGTAGCTCTTTCGGAGGTCGGCAAGTTTGTCCATAAGGGTGAAGTATGGGGCGAATCCTTAGGTAACGTTCCCAACCGTGAAACTCCGGGTGTGATGATGCGCCCCGGGCAGGCATGCTGAGGCCAACTGATCGCCAAAGAGTCAGCCGCAGCGAGGAATCAACCTGAAGGAAGTACGCATGGATCAGCGACGACCGGCTGTCGTCGTGCTCGCGGCAGGACGAGGCCAGCGCTTTCGCGGCGAGGGTCACAAGCTCGAGCAGTTGGTGGGTGGGGAGACGGTGTTGGCTCACACCCTGCGCCAGACGATGGCCTCCGGATTGCGTTTCTTGGTGGTGACGTCCGCAACCCTGGCGCCGCTGGTGCGGGGCCATGTGGCGGAACGCGACATGCTGGTGCTGCCGACGCAGGACCGGCTGGGACGCCCAGTGCCGGTGGGCATGGGCCATTCGATCGCGGCCGGCGTGGCCGCCACCGGTGATGCGCAAGGCTGGCTGATCGTGCCGGCGGACATGCCGCTGCTGCAGACCAGCACGCTGCTGGCCGTTGCGCGAGCGCTGGAGCACGACCCGATTGCCTATGCCCAGTACGACGGCCAGCGCGGCCATCCGGTGGGCTTCAGTGCGGAATTGTTTTCCGAGCTGACCGCCCTGCAGGGCGACGAGGGCGCCCGCAAGCTGCTGGCGCGCTTCCCGGCGCAGGCCGTGGATGTGAATGACCCCGGGGTGCTGGTGGATGTGGACACGGTGGAGGACCTGCAGCGGGTGCTGTCGGTGCATCCCGACGTGCCGACCCCGGCGTCCGCGCGGCACCGTCTGCAACGGGCGGGGGGCAGCGCCGCAGGGTGAGCGGCTGCCGGCGATCATCGGGCAAGCGCTGCGTCGCGGCGCCGGCCTCAGAGCCCGTGGGCCCGCGCCAGCGCCAACTGGTGTTCCAGCGACCGGTCGTGAATGCCGTGCTGGCGCAGGCAATGCACGGCCCGCTCCAGATAGTCCAGCGTCGTGCCGTACCGCCCGCGCGCATGGCGCAGGATGTGCAGCAGGCGCTCGTCCGGCAGGTCACCAGCCCATCCCGGGCTGCGCCGTGACAGCGTAAAGGCCAGCGCACGGTGCTCGCCGTCCTGGGTGAAGCAGGGCAGCCAGCGCGGCACATAGGTGCCTACGACCATCTCGCGCAGCCACAGGCGCTGCAGCTCGGCCTGGGCGCGTTCCGGCGCAATCCGGTAGACCAGCCCGCGGCAGCTACCGCCGGACAGCAGCGTCATGACCAGCCCCGGCTGCTCGGCGCTGCCCCGGTTGACCAGCGACCGCAGCCGCAGTGCACGGTGATAGCCCTGCACCTTGGCGACCAAGGTGTCGGCGGGCGTGAAGCCCGGGTTCCACATCAACGAACCGTAGGCAAAGATCCACAGGCCGGTCGAGCGGTCCCATTCCTGCTGGAACTGGTCCAGCCACTCGCGGCTGTGGGGAGGAAGGTCCTCGATGCGGGCCCCCGCGAGCGGGTCCACCGGGCAGTCCTGGGCATGCGCCGCCGTGGGATGCCCCTGGGCGGCGGGAGCGGGCGCATTCAACATGGCCTTGATCCTGCCACAAGGACCTGCCGCTCGTCCTCAGGTAGTCACAATCCGAGCGGGGGTGACACAGGAAATCACCGCTGTTGCGACCCTCGCACAGGCGGCGTGTTGCGCGCCAGCCAGACGCCAAACACCGACAGGCCCATGCCCACGATGGCCAGGCCTGCGAGCGTTTCCCCGAACAGGGCCCAGGCAATCACCGCCGTGGTCGGAGGCGTGAGATAGAACAGGCTGGCCACGTTGACGGCGCTGCCGCGCCGGATCAGCACATTCAGCAGGCTCACCGCCCCGATGGACAGCACCAGCACCAGCCAGCCCAGCGCAAACTGGAAGGAGGGGGTCCAGTGCACCGTCGTGTCCTCGGTGGCCAGGGCCAGCGCGGCCGTGACCGCCAGGCAAGGCACGAACTGGATGACGGCGCCCGTGCGCAGATCGAAAGAAGGGCAGTAGCGCTTTTGGTAGAGCGTGCCGGCGGTGATGCCCAGCAAGGCGATGACAGCCGGCACCAGCATCGTCACCAGCGCGTCCGAGGGCACGGACCGGGTCTTGGCAGCGACCACCAGGCCGACGCCCAGGAAACCCAGTGCGAGCCCCGCCCACTGGGCTGGGCGCACCTGCTCGCCCAGCACTGCTCGCGCGCCCAGCGCAGTGACCACCGGCTGCAAGCCCACCACCAGCGCCGTAATGCCTGCCGGCAGGCCGTGGCTGATGGCGGTGAACACGCCGCCGAGGTACACCCCGTGCACCAGCAGGCCCGAGACGGCGATGTGGCCCCTGGCGCCCCAGTCGGGCGGCCAGGCCGCGCGGGTGACCGCGACGATCAACCCCATCAGGACAATCACTGCGGCATACCGCCACGCCAGGAAGGTCAGCGGCGCGGCATAGGGCAGTCCGAATTTCGCACCAATGAAGCCGGTGCTCCACAGCACCACGAACAACAGCGGGTAGAGCGCTTCCACCGCGGGTCGGGAATCTCGCATGCCCCGAGTGTGGCCGAAAAGGACTGGCCTTCACCCGGGCCCGTAACCGTTTCGTACCCCAAAAACGCTCGAAGGGTCTCTGTCGAGCGTGTAATATGGTTACCAATCCAACCCAAGCTGAGTTACATCGGCAGCAGGCATGAACAAGACGCTACTCGAGGTTACGGCACGCATTCGTGCCCGCAGCGCCGCCAGCCGCGAGCGCTATCTGGATCTGATCGACCGCATGTCCGGCCGTCAACGCGGCGTGCAGCGCATGGGCTGCGCGAACGTCGCCCATGCGGTGGCGGCGTTGCCGGAGAACGACAAGCTGCGCATCGTCGCCGAGAAGGCGCCGCATCTGGGCATCGTGACGGCCTACAACGACATGCTGTCGGCCCATCAGCCGTACGAAGCCTATCCGGCGCTGATCCGGGACGAGGTGCATCGCCAGGGCGCAACGGCCCAGGTGGCCGGCGGCGTGCCGGCGATGTGTGACGGCGTCACGCAGGGCACGCCCGGCATGGAGCTGAGCCTGTTTTCCCGCGACACCATCGCGATGGGCACGGCCGTGGCCCTGTCCCACGATGTCTACGACGGCGCGCTGCTGCTGGGCATCTGCGACAAGATCGTGCCGGGCCTGCTGATCGGCGCCTTGCATTTCGGTCATCTGCCCTGCGTGTTCGTGCCGGCCGGGCCGATGAGCTCGGGTCTGTCCAACAACGACAAGGCCAAGGTGCGCGAGCTGTATGCGCAGGGCAAGGTGGGCCGCGACGAGCTGCTCAAGGCCGAGTCCGCCGCCTATCACGGCGCCGGCACCTGCACCTTCTACGGCACGGCCAACAGCAATCAGATGCTGCTGGAAGCCATGGGCCTGCATGTGCCGGGGGCCGCTTTCGTGCATCCGCATGACGGGCTGCGCGAGGCGCTGACCCGCGAGGCCGTCCGGCAACTGCTGGGCATCATCCCGCAGCGCGACTACCGTCCGATCGGCCGTGTGGTGGACGAGCGCTGCATCGTCAACGCCATGGTTGCGCTGCTGGCTACCGGCGGCTCGACCAACCATCTGATCCACTGGGTGGCCGTGGCCCGTTCGGCCGGCATCCTGATCGACTGGAGCGACTTCTCCGACCTGTCCGCCGTCGTGCCGCTGCTGGCCCGCGTCTATCCGAACGGCAGCGCCGATGTGAACCAGTTCCAGGCCGCGGGTGGGCCGGGGTTCGTGATCCGCGAACTGCTCAAGTCCGGTGCCATGCACGGCGATGTGCTGACCAGCGTGTCCGGTGAATCGCTCAGTGCCTATACCCGTCTGCCCAAGCGGGCGGAAGATGGCAGCGTCCACTGGCAGGACCTGCCCGACGCGAGCAGCGACGAGACCGTGCTGCGCACCGCCGCGGCGCCGTTCTCGGCCACCGGTGGCCTGAAGCTGCTGGCCGGCAATCTGGGCCGTGCGGTGATCAAGGTCTCCGCCGTGCCGGAAGACCGCCACACGGTGGAAGCCCCGGCCCGGATTTTCGACAGCCAGGAAGCCATGCAGGTCGCCTTCAAGAATGGCGAGCTCGAGCGCGACGTGGTGGTGGTCGTGCGCTTCCAGGGCCCTCAGGCCAACGGCATGCCGGAGCTGCACAAGCTGACGCCGCCGCTGGCCGTGCTGCAGGGCAAGGGCTTCAAGGTGGCGCTGGTGACGGACGGCCGCATGAGCGGTGCGTCCGGCAAGGTGCCGGCGGCCATCCACGTCAGCCCGGAGGCGCTGTCTGGCGGTCCGCTGGCCAAGCTGCGGGACGGCGATCTGGTGCGGGTCTGCGCCAACACCGGCGCACTGACCGCGCTGGTGGACGAAGCCACCTGGGCCGCCCGCGAGATCGCCCAGATCACGCCTGAAGCGGTGCGCGACAACGGCGAGGGCCTGGGCCGCGAGCTGTTTGCCGGCATGCGCCGCAATGTCTCCAGCGCCGAAGAGGGCGCGGTGACCTGGCTCTGAGCCGGTTATCCCATGATCGACAAGGACAAGAACCCATGAGCGAGACCCTCGACACCCTGAGCCTGGCCCAGCACGGCCCGGTGATTCCCGTGATCGTCATTGACCAGTTGGCCCATGCGGTGCCGCTGGCCCGGGCCCTGGTGGCCGGTGGCGTGAAGGTGCTGGAAGTGACGCTGCGCACGCCGGTGGCGCTGGACGCCATCGCGGCCATTGCCCGGGAGGTGCCCGAAGCGATCGTCGGTGCCGGCACGCTGCGCACCGCCGCGGATGCGGCAGCGGCCAAGCAGGCGGGAAGCCGGTTTGCGGTCAGCCCGGGCTTTACTGCGGAACTGGCCCAGGCCTGCGAAGCGCAGGGCCTGCCGCTGCTGCCGGGTGTCTCCACTGCCAGCGAAGTGATGATGGCCGCGGATGCCGGTTATCGCTTCCTGAAGCTGTTCCCGGCCACCGCCGTGGGCGGCACCAGCCTGCTGAAGGCTTTGGCCGGGCCGTTCCCGGACATCGCCTTCTGCCCGACCGGCGGCATCACCGTGCAGACGGCGCCGGACTTCCTGGCGCTGCCCAATGTGAAGGTCTGCGGCGGCTCCTGGCTGACGCCTGGTGACGCGGTGAAGGCCGGCGATTGGGACCGCATCACGCGTCTGGCGAAGGAAGCGGGAGCGCTGCGCGCTTAAGTCCACGGCCACACCACGCCACCCAAAAGAAGAAGGCCGACCCGGCGCCCTGTAGCGGCGCTGGGTCGGCCTTTTTTTGACTTCAGGCGCGGCGAGCGCCACTGTCGTTCACGACCTCGCCGTCTTCCTTGGTGAAGGGGGGCAGGGGACCGACAGGCAAGAGCTCCAGCACCCGCTCGGACGGCCGGCACAGCGCGGTGCCCAGGGGCGTGACGACGACGGGCCGGTTCATCAGGATGGGATGGGCAGCCATCGCGTCCAGCAGCGCCTCATCGGAGACGGTGGGGTCATTCAGGCCCAGCTCCGTGGCCTGCGATTCCTTGGCCCGCAGCAGCGCCCGCACCGGCTCCCCGGTGGCGGCGACCAGCGCACGCAGCTCTTCCTTGCCCAGCGGCGTCTTCAGGTACTCGACGACGGTCGGCTCCAGCCCCGCATGCCGGATCAGCGCCAGCGTGTTGCGGGACGTGCCGCACTTGGGGTTGTGATAGATGACGATGTTGCTCATGGCGGTTGTCCTGGACCTTGCTTAGGCCGCCGTATCCAGCGTCACGATGACCGGTGCGTGGTCGCTGGGCCGTTCGTTCTTGCGCGGTGCCTTGTCGATGACGCAGGCCGTGACCCGCGGCTTGAGCGCTTCGCTCACCAGGATGTGGTCGATGCGCAGGCCCTGGTTCTTGCGGAAGGCGAGGTTGCGATAGTCCCACCAGCTCCAGCTCTTGGGCGGTTGCTCGAAGAGCCGGAAGGCATCGACGAGACCGGCCGCCAGCAGCTGCTGGAAATGTTCCCGCTCCTGCGGCGTGCAGTGGATTTGTCCGGCCCAGGCGACCGGGTCGTAGACGTCGCGGTCTTCGGGGGCGATGTTGAAGTCGCCCATCAGCACCAGGTTGGGATGGGTCTTGAGCTCTTCCTTCACCTGCGCGCGCAGGCCGTCCAGCCAGGCCATCTTGTAGACGAACTTCTCGCTGTCCGGCGCCTGGCCGTTGGGGAAGTAAGCGCCGATGACCCGTACGCCGGCGACCGTGCCGGAGATGACCCGGGCCTGTTCATCGGCATAGCCCAGGATGTTGCGGGCGATGTCGGTGGCGGGCTCCTTGCTGATGAGGGCGACGCCGTTGTAGGTCTTCTGGCCGAACCATTGCACCTGGTAGCCAGCGTCCTGGATTTCCTTGGCGGGGAATTTGTCGTCCGTCAGCTTGGTCTCCTGCAGCACGATGGCATCGACCGGGTTGGCGGCGAGCCAGTCCAGCAGTTGCGGCAGCCGCACCGCGAGGGAGTTGACGTTCCAGGTGGCGAGTTTCATGACGGTCCAATTTCAATTGAAGTGCCGGCCTTCGGCGGGAGGCACGAGCGCCGGTGGGTCACCAAGGCAATTCGAGCAGTATAGGAAAGCGCCCTGTGCCGCCGGCCCATCCGGGGGCCCCCGCTTGCATCTATTTCGTATTTCCATAAAAATGGAATGATGGAAGAACAAGACGTCATCAAGGGTCTGGCCGCCCTGGCCCAGCCCTTGCGGCTGCAGGTGTTTCGTGCCCTCGTAGTGGTGGGCGAGCAGGGCCTGACGCCTGGAGCGATGAACGACGCACTGGGTGTGCCGCCGGCCACGCTGTCCTTTCATCTGAAGGAGCTGGTCTCCGCCGGCCTGGTGACCCAGGAGCGGGCCAGCCGTCATCTCATCTACCGCGCCAATTTCGAGCGGATGAACGCCGTGCTGGGCTACCTCACCCAGAACTGCTGCCAGGGCGCTGCCTGCGCCGTGGATGCGACCGCTGCGTCCTGCGGCTGCTGACTGGGGTCCATATGCTTGAAAAGACTGTCCACGTCCTCATCCTCTGCACCCACAACTCCGCCCGTAGCGTCCTTGGCGAGGGCATGCTCAACCACTGGGCCAAGCGCCTGGGCAAGGACGTGCAGGCCCACAGCGCGGGCAGCGCCCCGAGTGGCCGCATCAACCCCTTCGCCGTCGAAGCCCTGCAAAACGCCGGCATCGACACCAGCGGCTACCGCAGCAAGAGTTGGGACGAGTTCACCACGCCTGAGGCCGCGCCCCTGTCGATCGTCATCACCGTGTGCGACAGCGCGGCGGCCGAGCAATGCCCCGTCTTTTTTGGCGGCACAGGCCAGCCCGTCAAGGTGCACTGGGGCTACCCCGACCCGTCCAGCGCCGAGGGCGGCGACGAAGGCAAGCGCCGCGCGTTCGAGTTGACCCGGCAGGCCATCGGCTACCGCATGCTGCAAATGCTGATGCTGCCGCTGGAAAGCATGAGCAGGGCGGAATTGCAGCAAGCCCTGGTCGGCATCTCCAAGGACTGAGCATGAGCCTGCCCCGCAAGCTGCTCGCTGAAGCCCTGGGCACCGCGCTGCTGCTCGCCGTCGTCATCGGCTCTGGCGTCATGGCCGAGCGGCTGTCCGGCGGCAACGTTGCAATGGCGCTGCTGGCCAACACGCTGGCCACCGTCGGTGGCCTCTACATCCTCATCGAGGTGTTCGGCCCTCTCAGCGGGGCCCACTTCAACCCTGCTGTCAGCGCCGTCATGGCCTGGCGCGGTGAACTGCCCAAGACCGCCCTGGTGCCTTACATCGCTGCCCAGCTCATCGGTGCCGTGCTGGGCGCCTGGCTGGCTCACGCCATGTTCGACATGACGGTGCTGCAGTGGTCCACCAAGCTGCGTACCGGCACCGGCCAGTGGATCGCCGAGGGCGTCGCCACCTTCGGCCTGCTGCTGGTCATCCTGCGCGCGCCGGCCGGCCGTGCGTCTGCCATGGTCGCCGCCTACATCGGCGCTGCCTACTGGTTCACGGCCTCCACGTCCTTCGCGAATCCCGCAGCCGTGGTCGGGCGCATGTTCAGCGACAGCTTTGCGGGCATCGCTCCGACCAGCGCGCCTGGTTTCGTCATCGCCGAGCTGATCGGCGCCGCTTTGGCCGTGGGCGTGAATCGCCTGCTGTCGCCAGCCCGGCCCGTCGATGAGGCCAGCGCCCACCCAACCCCTCCCGCACGACATGCCTGACGCTCTGTTCCCCGATGCGACCTTTCCAGCCCTCGACGCCGGACTGCTGGACATTCCCAGTCAGCACCGCTTGACCGTCGCTCAGCCGTCGCAGCACCCGCCGCGCATCCTGATGCTCTACGGCTCCTTGCGGCAGCGCTCCTTCAGCCGGCTGCTGACCTTCGAGGCCGCACGGCTGCTGGAAGCCATGGGCGCCGAAGTGCGGATCTTCCACCCCAGCGGCTTGCCGCTGCCCGACGATGCCCCCGACACCCATCCCAAGGTGCAGGAACTGCGCAGCCTGGCCGCCTGGAGCGAAGGCATGGTCTGGTGCTCCCCGGAGCGCCACGGCGCCATGACCGGCATCATGAAAGCCCAGATCGACTGGATTCCGCTGTCCACCGGATCGGTGCGCCCCACGCAGGGCAAGACACTCGCGCTGATGCAGGTGTGCGGCGGGTCGCAGTCCTTCAACGCGGTGAATCAGATGCGGGTACTGGGCCGCTGGATGCGCATGCTCACCATCCCCAACCAGTCCTCGGTCGCGAAAGCGTTCAGCGAATTCGGCGAGGACGACCGCATGAAGCCTTCACCCTTCTACGACCGTGTCGTGGACGTGATGGAAGAGCTGTTCAAGTTCACGCTGCTCACGCGCGACCTGGGTCCGTACCTCGTGGACCGCTACAGCGAGCGCAAGGAAAGCGCGGAGGAATTGTCCCGCCGGGTCAACCTGCCGGCGGCGGCTGGCTGACCCTGGTCCCGCCTGATGACGCAGGCGGTCCCAGCTGCCATCGGACCTCGGTCACGACACGAGTGCACCGCAGGTCGCACATCGTTGTTTTCGCTGGAGAACCGGGTGTGCTGAAGTGCGCACCTAGGCCTCAATTGCTGCACAAGCCCGCGACTAAGGGAAACGTCTTGGTACGTTAAGGAATGTGAAGCGATACACTTCGAAAATTACGACGTACGTCTCTGGATTTCATGACGCGGCTTCGAATCGTTCACGCGGTGTTCTCTTCAAAACTGGCCGGCGGAGAGCAGCACTGTGCTGACCTTGCCAACGCGCAAGCGGAGCTGGGTCATGAAGTGCATGTGGTGGGGCCAGCTGGCGCCCAGGTGTCCAAGGCACTGTGTGCGCGAGTGACCTATCACGGCATGCGCTTTCCGCTGCTGCGGGGATGGCGTCTGAGGCGCCTTGCCGGTGCGCTCGGGGCCGACGTCGTTCACGGCCATCTGGGCCCCGCCTGCAAGGCGACGGCCTGCGCCACGCCGCATGTGCGCGTGGGCACGCTGCATGTCGGCTACAAGCCGCATCATCACGCGAAGATGGACGGTGTCATCTGCGTCAACATCAAGCAGGTGGACACGCTGGGCGGCTACAAAGGGCCGCATCAGGTCATCTACAACTGGGCGCCGGAACGCGGTTCGTGCGTGTCCACCGGCCAGACCAGCGCCAGCCCCTTGCGTTCCGAACTCGGCATTCCGGCAGAGGTCCCGGTGGTGGTGTCCGTCGGCCGCTTGCATCCGTCCAAAGGCATGCATTCGCTGATCCAGGCGTTCCAGGTGTATGCGCCTCCCCAGGCGCATCTGGTGCTGATCGGCGAAGGCCCGCAGCGGCAGGAACTGGAAACCCTGGCGGCGGGTGATGCCCGCATTCACCTTGTCGGGTTCCGCTGGGACGTGGATGCGCTGCTCGCCGATGCGACCCTTTACGTCTCCGCCTCGCTGGAAGAGCAGTTCCCGCTGTCCATGCTGGAGGCCATGCGAGCTGGCCTGCCGATCGTGGCCACCGCCACCCAGGGCGCTTGTGAAATGCTGTCGCCGGCGCAGTCGGCCATCGTCCCGATTGGCAACGTCCCGGCCATGGGCCAGGCCATTGCCCATGCGCTGGTGCCCGGTGTGCAGGGCGTGCAACGCCACATTGAATACGACATGAGCCGGTTCGACCGCGCCACCGCCGTGAAATCGACGCTGGATTTCTACACGGAAGTCGCTCAGCACCGCGGTGCGACCCGACCCGAACTCAAGGAAACGACGCTGGAAGACGCGCGTGCTTAAACGGCCCAAGACCGACTTCTGGACCGTTGGTGTTGTTCCCGAAAAGCTCTCCCACCTGACGCCCGAGCGGCTGCGGGCGCTCAAAGACCAGATTCAGTGGATGCCCCTGGCCGGCGATTGGCAGTACTACGCCGATCCCTTTGGCCTGCGCGAGGGCGATCGGCTGCATGTGTTCGTGGAGCACTTCGATTACCGCAGCAAGAAGGGAGAGCTGCGGCGCCTGACGCTGGACCTGGCCACCGGCACCTGGACCGCACCAGTGTGCGTGCTGCAGCTACCGTGCCACCTGTCCTATCCCTTTGTGTTGCAGCACGAAGGCCAGTGGTGGATGGTGCCGGAGTCCAGCCAGGCCGGCGAGATTGCGCTCTACCGAGCGGATGGCCCGTCGGAGGATCCGACCTCGCGCTGGACCCGTGTGGGCCCGCTGCTGGCCGACGTGCCGGGGGTGGATGCCTCGCTGATCCAGCACGACGGACGCTGGTGGATGTTCTATGCCGTGATCGGCCCCCACAAGAAGGACCAGCGTGAGCTGCATGTGGCCCACGCGCCTGAGTTGACCGGTCCTTGGTCCGTCCACCCCGCCAATCCGGTGCTGACCAGCGAGCAGGGCGCGCGACCCGGCGGCACGCCGTTTGTCGGGCGGGACGGCAAGATCCATCTGCCGGTGCAGGACCGGCGATTCGGGTACGGCTCTGGCGCGCGGCTGGTGCGCGTGGATGGGCTGAGCCCGTCGGCCATCGAGGTGCAAGACCTTGGCACCCGCTACACCGGCGACCTGGCCCATTCGGACTTCCCCGACGGGCTGCACACGCTCACCGCCTGCGGAGACGTGACGCTGCTGGACGTCAAGCGCATTGACCGCTCGCGCGCCCGCACGCTGATCGACATGAAGCGCCGCTTCCGCCGCGCCGTGCGGCGTGTGATGCCCTGATCTCCTGGTCCCTCGGCCCCTGATCGCCAGGGATCCGGACTCCGATCACGCGGTCATGGCACTTGGGGCGGTCGGTCACGCCGGCCACGCCGACTGCGCCGGTCATGTTGGTCACGCCGGTCGCGCTAGCGCGGCCGCCCTCCAGCCCGCCGCGCGGACCCGCATCAAGGCTGCGACGCCTTGGCCGCATCCTGAGTCGGCAGCAACGCTGGCGGCGGCTCGTCCTTCAGAACGTTCCGCACATCGGCGGGCTGGGCCTGCTGGCGGGCGCGGATCATGTCGTAGCGGTCCAGGGTGAGGCGCTCCGCGGCATCGTCGTCCAGCATGATGACCGGCCGCAGGAACACCAGCAGATTGGTCTTCTTGCGGGTGTGGCTGCGGCTGCTGAACAGGCTGCCGACCAGCGGCAAGCGGCCCAGTCCGTAGAGGTGATCCGCATCCGCCGTGTCGCTGTCCTCGATCAGGCCACCCAGCACGATGATCTTCCCGTCCTTGACCGTCACCGTCGATTCCACCGACCGCTTGTTGGTGGTGGGGCCCGCATTGGTCGTGCCCGGCGTGGTGGTGGAGGCCACCGACGACGATTCCTGATAGATGGTCAGCCGGATGCTGCCATTCGGGCCGATTTGCGGACGGATGCGCAGCGTGATGCCGACGTCCTTGCGTTCGATGGTCTGGAACGGGGAACTGCTGGAGCTGCTGGTGGTGGTGTAGGAGCCGGTGACGAAGGGCACGTTCTGGCCCACGACGATCTTGGCTTCTTCGTTGTCCAGCGTCACCAGGTTGGCGGTGGAGAGAATGTTGGTGCCGGACATCGATTCCAGCGCATTCACCACGGTGCCGAGGGTGATGTCGGTGGTGGTGGCGCTGATGTTGAAGATCTGCTTCCACTGGATGCCCACGTCCAGCGCCTTGCTGGCATCCACCTCGACGATCAGCGACTCGACATAGACCTGCGCCCGGTTGGCGTCGAGCAGATCGACCACGGCACTCAGTTCCCGAAAGCGCGGCTCGGAGGCGGTGATGATCAGCGCATTGGTGGCCGGATCCGCCTGGATGAAGCCTCCCGTGGAGGGATCGGCCGTGGCCGAGACCGGCGCGGTGGCCTGCTTGCTGCTGGCGCCGCTGCCGGTGCTGCTGTCTGAAGTGCTCGCGGACCCGCCCGACGTGGACGCCAATCCGCTCGAAGCACTGCTCGAGCGGCTGCCGCCTCCGCCGCTGGCGCCACTGCCGCTGTCGTTCAAGCCGTTGTTGCTGTCCTGTGCCGAGAATGCCGCCCGCAGCACCGAAGCCAGCCGGGTGGCTTCCGCATGCTTGAGGTAGATCACATGGATGCTGCTGCCGGCAATGCCGTTGGTGCCGGGTTTGTCCAGCCGCGAGACGAGGGCACGAATGGCCTGGAGCCGTGCCTGGCTGGGCGCGCGCACGAGGAGGGCGTTGCTGCTGATGTCGGCGTAAACCTGCGCGGCGCTGCTGCCGGCCGTGCTGCCTTGCGCGGGGCTGTTGCCGCCCGTGACCGTCGCCGTGCCGCTGCCCGATGCCCCTTGCGCCCGCTGCACGCCATCGACCATCTTGGAGACGATCTGCGCCACCGTGGCCGCCTGCATGTGCTTGAGGGGAATGACCTCGACATCGGTGGCACTGGGGGTGTCCAGCGCGGCGATGATCGACGCCAGTCGGGCCTGGTTGTCCGCATAGTCGGTGATGACCAGCGAGTTGTTGCCCGCGTTCACGTTGATGGTGTTGTTGGCCGCGATCAAAGGCCGCAGCACCGACACCAGGTTGCTGGCGTTCTCGTATTGCAGCGGGAAGATGCGGGTGACGATCTGGTCCTGGCTGCGCGCATCGGGGCCGGCGACCACGGTGCCGGACTGCACCTTGGCGTCGCTCTCCGGCACGATCTTGAGCAGGCCGGCGCTTTCCACGACGGCATAGCCGAGGCCGCGAAGCGTGCTGGCGAAGTATTGGTAGACCTGCGGGCGGGTCAGGCCTTCGTCGCTCACCAGCGTCATCTTGCCCTTGACGCGAGGGTCCACGAGGATGGGGCGACCCAGGATGGCGGCGACGGCGCGGGCGACGGCATCCACGTCGGCGTCAATGAATTTCACGACGGCGAGCGATGAGGTGCTCATCGCGGCCGGGGCGCCGGGTTTGCTTGGCGTTGCCTTGCCGGATGGCGATGGCGTCCGTGACCAGGTGGCGGTGCCTGCGTCACTCTTTCCGTTGGTTGGTGTGTCCGCTGCAGCGCTTGCGGACGCGCCGCAAAGAACCGCCAGAAGCATCCACCCGACGAGGGGTAGCCGTCGGTCCATGGGAGAGGCCGAAGAGAGGGCAGAGCCGGGGGCAGGGCCGATGGCAGGGGCGGAGGCAGTGTTCTTCAACGTCTCGGAATGCTGGCTGCGGTCGCCCGGGACATCGGGCGATCCGTCCAGTCATTTCAACCGCGCGCAGTTGCTGCGCGGTTGCTTGAGCGCCGAGAGTTGTGAAGCGAAGGGGTGAAACACGCAGGCGGCTGACACAAGCCCTGCCTCAAGCGCCCGTTCACAGCGCAGCGCTGCTGGCGCATGTCAGGCCTGACATGCTCGTGTGCACTCAAAGATGCAGCCAGGCCGCGATGCCGAGACCGACACCGACCACACCGACGCCAATGGTGGCGTATTCCATCCAGCGGCGACGCGTCAGCAGCGCAATGGCGGCCAGTGCGATGCCGATCTGCAGCGCGGTCGTGGCCTGGGCCCAGCGGTGATGCAGATGCATCTGCTCTTCGCTGCGGTGGTCCCATTCCTGCGACTGGGCTTCCAGCTTGTCGGCCTTGGTCTTGATCTCGTTCTTCTCGGACTCGTAGCGGGCCACCTTGTCGCGGTACTTGGCTTTCTGCTCTTCGCTGGGCGCCAGTTCCACGGCCAGCTCCGCCAGGCTTTGCTTGCTGCTCTTGGCCTGGAAGTAGTTCCACTGGTTGGCGGCTTCGGTCTTGGTGATGGCCGCGTTGTTCTTGTAGAGGCCCGCATTGGCCTGCGTGGCGCCGCCCATGTAGCTGAAGAAGGCGCCGACCGTCGCCAGGATGGCGGTGATGACGGCCAACTGCCCACCGAGACCCTTGGGTTCGTGCTGGGCGGCGTGCTCCAGTTCGTGGTCATGCGGGCCGTGGACGTGGAAATGACTGCCGGACATTCGGGCTCCAGAGAGAGAAAGAGTCAAAGAGAAATCAGAAAGGCGGCCACAAGCTCAGTGGATGGACCGCCAGGCATCAACGCGAGTCGCGCATCGATTCCCGCCGCAGGCCCATGAGTGGGTCCGTGGATCAGCGATGCACACGCTCATACCGAACGAAGTCGAAGTGCCATCCATGGCCTTGATCGGCCGGACTGAAGTGGCGCTCCCGCTTCGTCTCGCGGAACTGCGCGGGGTCGACCGCCGGGAAATGCGCGTCGGCGACGAAACTGTGGTCGATCTCGGTGAGTTCAAGAGCGTCTGCCAGGGGCAGGGTCTGTGCGTAAATCTGCGCCCCGCCCATCACGTAGACCGTCTCGTCCGCGGCGCATGCGGCCAGGGCGGCGTCCACGGTGGAGAACACTTCAGCCCCCTCCAGCGTGAGCCCCGGCTGCCGGGACAGCACCAGGTTGCGCCGCTGCACCAGCGGACGAAAGCGTGCGGGAATGGAGTCCCAGGTCTTGCGGCCCATCAGCACGGTGTGGCCGAGCGTGAGCGCCTTGAAGCGGGCCATGTCCTGCGGCAGGCGGCACAGCAGTTCGTTGTCACGGCCGATGCCTCGTGCACGGTCCAGCGCCGCGATGAGGATGAGATGAGGCATGGCGAAACACTCCAGGGTAGGTCAGCAAACGACGAAGGATTTTAGGGCGCGCGACCCTGCCGCCTGTGACGGATCGTCAACGATTTCGGGGGAGACTGGACCCCCAGACACCCCAACATCCCCCAAACACCCCCAAACTGCGGAGCCCCTCATGACCCGTCCTCTCGCCCCCAAGAATCAGGCCCTGTTCGATGCGGGCCTGGCCACCCGCAAGGCCGTGCTCGGCGACCAGGTGGTCGACAACGCGCTGGCGCACGCCACCGACTTCACCCTGGACATGCAGGAACTGGTCACCCAGTACTGCTGGGGGGATGTCTGGAATCGCCCCGGACTGGACCGCCGCACGCGGTCGATGCTGAACCTGGCGATGCTGACCGCGCTGAACAAGCCCCACGAACTGAAGCTGCATGTACGCGGCGCGCTGAACAACGGCGTGACGCAGGACGAGATCAAGGAGGTGCTGCTTCAGACCGCCATCTACTGCGGCGTCCCTGCCGCGATGGATGCGTTTCGCACGGCGGCTGAGGTGCTGAAGGAGGCGGACGCAGCCCGCTCGCATGGCGCCGGTTGACCTTTGAAGGACGCTTGTCAAGGTCGGACGGATTTCACAGACTGGCCGAGATCGTAAGCAACTGTCACAGAGCCGTGATGGCAGCGTGCGCGGCTGGCTGCGCAGAATCCCGGCGGTCCAGGGCCTCAATAAGAAGGCCCTGATCCAGTTGTTTGGGAAGCCGCATGAACCTCCGTCACAAATTGCCCTTGGCCATCGCCATGGCCTTGATCCTCACCCTCGCTGCCGGACTCTTCGGTCTTTGGACGGCCCATCAATCGCTGGGCACCTTCCAGAACGACGTGCAAGGCCACGCCGCCGCCGAGCGGGTGGCAGCGGACGTGGAGAGTCATTTCAAGGGGCAGATCCAGGAATGGAAAGACGTGCTGCTTCGCGGCTCCGATGCCGCGCTTTTTGAGAAGCACTGGGCCGGTTTCCAGGCGCACGAGAAGGCAGTGCAGGAACAGACCGCAGTGCTCAAAGGCATGCTCGCGGACCCGGACCTGCGCCAGCAGGTGGAGCAGTTCCAGGCCCAGCATCAGAAAATGGCGGCGGGCTTTCGAACCGGTCTGGACAAGTTCCAGATGGTGGGTTTTGACTCCTCCGTCGGTGACATGGCTGTCAAGGGCGTGGACCGGGAGCCGGCCCAGCAGTTGCAGCAACTGAAGACCGCGATTGCGCAGCAGAGCCGTGCCGTGGCCGACAAGGCCTATGCCTTCGGCACCCAGGCGATCTGGCTCAGCTTCAGCATGATGGTGGTGGCGGCAGTGCTGGGTGTGTTCATCGCCTGGCGCATCACCCGTGCGGTGGTCCGACCGCTGGAGCAAGCCGTCAGCGTGGCCACGGCGGTGGCGCAGGGCAACCTCGTGGAGACGATCACCACCGACCGCTCCGACGAAGTCGGTCAGCTGTTGCGCGCGCTGGCCGCGATGCAGGCGGACCTGAGTGCCTTGGTCAATGAAGTGCGTGGCAATGCCGAGCAGGTGGCATCGGCCAGTTCCGAAATCGCTGCCGGCAATGGCAACCTGGCCGAGCGCACTGAACACCAGGCGTCGGCCCTGCTCACCACCGTGACCTCCATGGAAGAGTTGGCCGGCGGCGTACGCAACAACGATGTGCATGCCCAGCAGGCCCATCAACTGGCGCAGCAAGCCAGCGAGGTCGCCACCCGCGGCGGGCAGGCGATTGCGGCGGTGATCGGCACCATGTCCAGCATCCAGGACGCGTCGCAGCGGGTGGTTCCCATCATCGAGGTCATCGACGGCATCGCCTTCCAGACCAACATCCTGGCGCTGAATGCCGCCATTGAAGCCGCGCGGGCCGGCAGCCAGGGACGCGGCTTTGCGGTGGTGGCCGGGGAGGTGCGTTCGCTGGCCCAGCGCAGTTCCAGCGCGGCCCGGGAGATTCGCGAACTGATCCTGGCCAGCACGGCGCGGGTCAGTGCGGGTGCCCAGGAAGTGGAGGGCGCCAGCGTCACCATCCGGGACGTGGAATCGTCGATCGGCCGACTCAGTGGGCTCATCCAGGCGATCAGCGCGTCCAGCGCCCAGCAAAGTGCCGAAGTGGGGCAGGTGAATGAGGCGATTCGCCGGCTCGAACATGGCACGCAGCAGAATGCGGCGATGGTGGAGGAGACCAGCGCGGCAGCGGAGAGTCTGCGCCGTCGGTCAGAGCAGTTGGTCGCATTGATGGCGAAATTCAGGACCGCCTGAACCCGCCTGAACCCGCACGAACCCGCAAGAAGGCCGCTCCCGGCCCTCCTCTGGGGCGCACCGCATAATCTCTGGCATCGTGCCGCTCGGCAACGCTTGCACCGCTCCCGCATGTCTGTGCTCCTTCGCCCCCAGTTCCGCCATCACACCTGGGAATTCCCGGTGCATCACATGCGCGGGGGCACGTCGACGGGGCTGGTGATCTGGGCGCCGATCGCCCCTGCCGAAGAGGCCCTGCGGGAAGAGCTGCTGCGACACCTGATGGGCGTGCCGCTGGCGGGCGAGCAGCCTGGGAACCGGCAGACCACCGGCCTGGGCCGCGGCTCGGCCACGAGCAATAAAGTCTTCTTTGCGGAGATGGAAGACACACCCTCCGGTCCGCGCCTGGTGAGCACGCTGGCGCAGTTGGCCGCAGAGCATGGCCGGGTCGATTGGAGCGTCAACTGCGGCAACATGTCCTCCGCCTTGCAGCTCTGGGCGCTGGATACCGAACGGATGCTGCCGTCCGGAACAGGACCGCAGACCCTCGACATCCGCAACACCAACACCGGCGTCCTGACCACCTCCCGAATGCTGATCCAGCCGGACGGAACGCTCGCCACCACCGGCATTCCCGGCGTGCTGGGCCAGCACCCCGCCGTGGACCTGTTCCTGCATGCCCCCGCCGGTGCCAAGACCGGCCGGCTGCTGCCGACGGGTCAAGCGCTGGAGGTGATCGATGGCGTGCACCTCAGCTGCGTCGATGTGGCGGTGCCGATGGTCATCATCCGCGCCAGTGATCTGGGCAAGACCGCGCAGGAACCGATGTCCGCCTTGACGGGCGACACCGTCTTCATGCAGCGTCTGCGTCAGTTGTGGGTGGCGGCCGGCCTTCGGATGGGACTGCGGCGCAAGGACGGTGGCCTCATGACCGCTGAAGACCTGGCGCTGAGCGAGACCATTCCGAAGGTCTGCATCGTGGGCCCGGCATCGGGCGAGGCGGATCTGGCGGTCCGCTACTTCACGCCGCAGACGGGGCATCCGTCGCTGGCCGTGTCCGGTGGTTGCTGCCTTGCTTCGGCGACCTTGATTCCAGGATCGGTGGCCTGGCAGCTCGCGCCGAAGACGGCCACGCCGAGCTTGAGCGAGTTTGCTGTCGACATTGAAAACCCGGCGGGCGTGTTGTCCACCACAGTGGTTGCTGCGACCGATGCCGGCGACGGCGCGATCGACGCCCACGGCACAAGCGTGAAGATTGCATCCGCCGCCTACCAGCGCAGCGCGCAGGTGTTGATGCGGGGGTTTGTGCCGCTGCCTGGCGCGTCGGAACGGCTCAAGCAGGCGTTGGCGGCTGTGGCGTCTGGAGCAGCGGCATTCTGAGGCCAGGGGCCGTGTGGCACTGGCCTCAGGACCGACCTCAGTCCTTGACGGCCGCGTTGTGCTTCTTGTTGTAGATGCGCGCGCTCTGACGATTCTCAGCATGCTGGATGTTGCGCTGCTCGCGGGCGCTGATGTGTCCATCCGCGCCGGCATGTGCTTCACGGGCATCCACATGCGCCTGGCCACGTTCCAGGGTGGCGGCTTCGCGGTTGGTCAGGCTGCCGCTGCGCACGCCCTGGTTGATGCGCTGTTCCTGCCCAATGTTGCGCTGCACATCGGCCTGGGCACGCTGCGACGAAGCCGACAGCGGATTGCCATTGACGCCGTTGGTCGTGGCGGTATGGATGTCGCGGCTGGCCTTGTTCTGCGCTTCCGTGACCTGGGCACGCTTGGCAGCGGTCATCTTGCCGTCCTTCAGGGCCTTGGCTTCCAGACGGTCCACACGCGCCTCGTCGCTTTGCAGCTTGGCATTCTCACGGGCGGTGATGGTGCCGTTGCGCAGGCCGTTTTCGATGCGCTGCTCCTGCTTGACGTCCCGCTGCGTCGTGGCGGCGGCGTTGGTTTGGGCCGATGCCGCAAAGCTGCTGCCGATGGCAGCGGTGGCGATCAGGGCAGTGACAAGAAGGTTGCGGTTCATGGAGAGGCTCCAGAGAGTGTGTCGGTGTCGATACAACGAACCGGTTCACACGGCCGATGACCGCCTCCACAAACATCACTCGCCGTTGCAATTCGTTTACCGGCCAGCAACGCGGGCCCGCTTTGCTCCGCCGCTTCGTCCGCTGCTTCGCTGCGTCAGGGGCAACGAAGCGGGTCCAGAATCAGTCCGGTCAGGGAGGCGTCGCGAAGCGCCTGGGCCGTGTCAACGCCGATCACCAGCGCCGTCCCTTTCAGCGGCACGGACCCGAACTCCAGCGAAGAACGGTACACGCCCATGGACAAAGGCCCTGCAAGGCGTTCCAGAAAACGAGGTTCGGGTACCACTTCATCGAAATACTCTCCGCAGGCGCGGCAGGGGTTGTTCCGCTTAGCCGCCGAAAAGTCCAGCACTTGCTGCGGCGACAACCACCAATAAGCGGGGTCGGCGGGCAGAGCCCGAAAGTCCTCCGGAGTGGCCCCATGGCGCAGGAGCGTGTCTCGCAGCCGTGCCGAGACCAGTGTGTAGCCATCGTAAGTCGCCGTGATGTCCCGGCGGCGCTTGTTCACGCGGAAGTGCGCTGCGACGAAGGTCTTGTCCACCTTCGCTCCGCAGGTGGCGCAAGTGGCCGGATGCGGATGACCCGGTGAGCCGAATCGCCAGTCGGTCAGGGGAGGGGGCGGCTTGAAGGTGGCGTCGCCCAGCATGTAGGAGCCATCATGATGCGCGAGCAGCTCGAAGGCCCAGGGTTGACGCGGGGGCATGGGGCGATTTCCTGACGTTTGATGGGAGCGGGGCAGCGTTCAGGCCTTGAGGGGATAGGTGAACAGCACAAAATGCAGGGCATTGACGCCGAAGTGCATCAGCACGGCCGACTCGATCCGCCGATGCCACTGATAAGCCGCGGCATAGCCCAGGCCTGCCACCGTTGCAACGACGATCATGCCGGGCCCTGCACCGGCATGCGCGGCCCCGAAGAGGAGGGCGGAGACCACGAGTGCGGTCAGCGGGCGCCCTCCCCAGCGGGGCGCCGCGATGGCATCCGCCTGCTCAGGCGGGCGGGATCCAAATGCCAGCCGGTCCTGCACCATCCAACGAAACAGCGCCTCCTCAGCGACGCAGGTCAACAGCAGATTGGTCACGAGGAACTGCAACGTCTGCGGCGGCCATTTCGGATCCCACTGGATCATGCCCAGCGCGGTCGCCAAGCCGAGTACAGCGATCGCAACGACCGCGGTTTGCAGCAGCGTGCTGCCTACCGTTCTCAGCACTGCATCGCCGCGGTGGAGTCGCGGCGCCAGGAGGGCGAGCAGGACCAGGCCGACCGACCCCTTGTCGAAGTTCAGATATTGCGTGAAGGCTCGTCCGTCTTCGGAGAACTTCACAGCGTCGATGGCCACCGGGTTCCTGAAACCCGGCACCGCATGTAGCGACAGTGCGACCGCCAGGACGAGCAGCGCTGCAAACGCCGACCAATAAAGCGCAGGGCTCGCAACGGGGGGAGCGGCCGATCCTGACGGCAAACGCGCCTGACGTCGCAGCACTTCCGCCAGCCCCACCAGCGCAACGAGCGCCGCCACGCCCGCCGGGCCGACATAGCCCTGCACCAGCGCCAGGCCGGTCGCAGCCGCATACAGCAAGCCCCACGGCGCCACATGCCACCGGGCGCCCACACGCAAAGGTGGCAGCCACACGGCCGCGATGGCCAGCATCAGCAGGACAAAAGGAGCCGGCATTGTCAGTCCGGGTTAAGCGGCCAAGCGCCCACGCCTCACGGCGGATCCCCTCAGGGCTTCAAACGGCCACCGGCGCCTTGATCGGCGCGTGATGCTGATAGTCCTGCAGCTCGAAGTCTTCGAACTCGTAGTCAAAGATCGAAGCCGGCCGGCGCTTGATGTGCATCGTGGGGTAGGGGAACGGTTCGCGGCTGAGCTGCGTCTGCACCTGCTCGAAATGGTTGGAATAGATGTGGCAGTCGCCGCCCGTCCAGATGAAGTCCCCCAGACCCAGGTCGCACTGCTGGGCCAGCATCATCGTCAGCAGGGCATAGCTGGCGATGTTGAACGGCACGCCGAGGAAGATGTCCGCACTGCGCTGGTACAGCTGGCAGGACAACTTGCCGTCCGCCACATAGAACTGGAAGAAGGCGTGGCAGGGCATCAGCGCCATCTTGTCCAGGTCCGCGACGTTCCAGGCGCTGACGATGATGCGCCGTGAATCGGGGTTGCTCTTGAGCTGCTGCACCACCTGGCTGATCTGGTCGATGTGGCCACCATCGGGCGTCGGCCAGTTGCGCCACTGCACGCCATAGACCGGACCCAGGTCGCCGTCGTCGCGCGCCCATTCGTCCCAGATGGTGCAGCCGCGTTCCTGCAGCCACTTCACATTGGAGTCGCCGCGCAGGAACCACAGCAGTTCCAGGATGATGGACTTCAGGTGCACCTTCTTGGTGGTGACCAGCGGGAAGCCCTCGCTGAGGTCAAACCGCATCTGATGCCCGAAGACACTACGGGTGCCCGTGCCGGTGCGGTCGCCCTTGGCCACGCCATGCTCGAACACATGGCGCATGAAATCTTCGTATTGGTGGCGGACGGGGCGTGTCATGGGCTGCTCGGTGGGCCTTGTAGGGAGGCCTTTTAAGGCCTTGAGGGGGCGGTCAAAGGCGCATTTTAGTGGGGCGTCCGCCTGCGACACCTCTTCAATGATTGAACTGCAACGCCGCCAGCCGCGCATACAGCCCGCCTTGCGCCACCAGTTCCGCATGCCGGCCTTGCTCCACGATACGGCCCTGGTCCATCACGATGATGCGATCCGCCCGCTGCACCGTTGCCAGCCGGTGGGCAATGACCAGCGTGGTTCGATCCCGCATGGCTTCGTCCAGGGCCTGCTGCACCAGCCGCTCGCTTTCGGCGTCCAGGGCGCTGGTGGCCTCGTCCAGCAGCAGCAGCGGGGCGTTTTGCAGCATCGCCCGGGCGATGGCAATGCGCTGGCGCTGTCCGCCGGACAGCCGCACGCCGCGCTCGCCCAGGAAGCTGTCATAGCCCTGCGGCAATTGCTCGATGAACTCGTGGGCATGGGCCGCCTGGGCCGCGGCCACCACCTCTTCACGACTGGCGTCCGGGCGGCCATAGCGAATGTTGTCCAGGGCCGTGGCCGAGAAGATGACGCTCTGCTGCGGCACCAGCGCCATGCGTGCACGCAGGTCGGCCAGGCGCACGCGGTCCACGCGCAGGCCGTCGACCAGGATGTCCCCGTCCTGCACGTCGTAGAAGCGCTGCAGCAACTGCAGCACGGTGCTCTTGCCGGCGCCGCTGGGGCCGACCAGGGCCACGGTTTCCCCGGGCGCGATGTCCAGGTCGAACGCATTCAGCGCCGCGCGATCCGGACGCGACGGATAGTGGAACCGCACCTGGCGGAACTGCACGTGGGCCGGGCCTTCCACCGGGGTCATCGCCAGCGGCGCGGCGGGGTCAGCCACCGGTGAGCGCGCGGCCAGCAGTTCCATCAACCGTTCGGTCGCGCCGGCGGCCCGCAGCAGGTCGCCCCACACTTCCGCCAGCACCGCCACCGACGACACCAGCAAGATCACATAGACCACCGTCTGCCCCAGGTGACCCGCCGTGATGTGCCCGGCCATCACCGCCTGCGTGCCTTGGTACAGCCCCCACAGCAGCGCCCCAAAGGTCGCGGTGATGATGAAGGCCACCAGCAGCGACCGGACCTTGGTGCGCTTGCGGGCGGTGTCGAACGCCGCCTCGCTGGCAACGCCGAAGCGCCGGGCTTCCCGGTCCTCCTGCGCATGGGACTGCACCACGGAAATCGCGTTGAGCATCTCGGCGGCGATGGCGCTCGTGTCGGCCACCCGGTCCTGGCTGGCCCGCGACAGGCGTCGCACCCGGCGTCCGAAGAACATCGCCGGCAGCACCACCAGCACCAGAATGCCCATCACCTGGCTCATCACCCAGGGGTTGGTGGCGATCAGCAAACCGACCGCGCCCAGGCCCATGATCATGTTGCGCAGGCCCATCGACAGGCTGGAGCCGACGATGTTCTGGATGACGGTGGTGTCCGTGGTGATCCGGCTGATGACTTCCCCGGTCTGCGTGGTTTCGAAGAACTCGGGGCTTTGCCGCAGCACGTGGGCGTACACCGCACTGCGCAGGTCCGCGCTGACCCGCTCTCCGAGCCAGGTGACGGCATAGAACCGAAGGGCCGAGAAAACGCCCAATGCGGCGCCCACGGCGAAGAGACCCAGGAAGTGCTCCCGCAGCGCCATCATCCGGTCGCCCGGGTCGGCGGAGATCAGGCCCTGGTCGATCAATTGGCGCAGGGCGAGCGGAAAGATGAGGGTGGCCACCGCCGCCAGGATCAGGAACAGCACCGCTGCAGCGATCCGGCCTTTGTAGGGACGAAGAAAGGGCCAGAGCGCCGGCCACATGGCGCGCAGGGGCGGGCTGGCTGCAGGGGCGGCGGCCGAACCAGCCGCCGAAGTCGGGGCTGCATTGGGGGCCGAAGTGGAAGCGTTGGCAGGGTGCGCGGACATCGAAACAGTGTAGGGGCAGGTCTGTGACGCATCGCACGGTCCGGTCAAAGCAGGGAATACCCCTGCGAAATCCAGGCCTTTGGCGACAACTACATGGCAAGGCAAATACTGCCTAGGCAATAATTGCGCACCGACAGCCACTGAGTCAATGCCGTGAGCCCCCGCCCGCCAACGCCTGAGTTCTATACCGCCGACAGTTTCACCAAGGAACCGAGCATCGGCTGGCTGCTGCGCCAGATCAAGCAGTCCATGATCTGCCAGGCCGACAAGCTGCTCGGCGCCCATGACCTGACCCATGCCCAATGGGCGCCGATGCTGCGCCTGCGTTTCCACGGGCCGATGTCCAGCGCCGCTCTGGCGCGGGAGTTGGCCATGGACGGCGGCGCCATGACGCGGCTCCTGGACCGGCTGGAAGCCAAGAACCTGGTGCAGCGCGAGCGCTCGACCGAAGACCGCCGCGTGGTGATGGTGTCGCTCACCGACCATGGCCAGAACGCCATGGCCCGTGCACCGGCGGTGCTGTCCCAGGTGTCCAACGAGCATCTGGCGGGCTTCACCCACGAGGAATTCCGCACCTTGATCGGCCTGCTGCAGCGCGTCGTGGCCAATGGTCAGGCCATCCGGGACGGGGGCAATGCCTCTGATTCATCGTCGCTGTCCTGCAGCACGGAGGACGACAGCTGAAGCCCCACAGGTCCGCCGCAGCCGCCTCCTGATCCCCAAGAACAACACCCACACTGCCTCTCATAGAGAACAACAACATGATGTCGAGGACTCTCTCCATGACGCCCCGTTCCCTCCACCGAACCACCCTGGCGCTGGCCATGGGCGCCGCCTTGCTGCTCGTGCTCGCCGCCTGCGCGCCCATCCCCAAGCTGGAACAACCCGGCCAGACGCTGGACGGCGACATCGCCGCCCGCCAGCTCGGTCTCACGAACGGTTCCGGCCAGGCGGTGGACCAGCAGTGGTGGAAGCAGTTCGGGGATGCGCAGCTGGATGCGCTGGTGGACCAGGCCATGGCCCAGTCGCCGTCGCTGGCCCTGGCGCGTGCCCGGATTGCCCGCGCCGCCGCCATGACCGAAAACGCTGAAGCGAACGAGCGTCCGAATGCGGCGCTGGATGCCAGCGTCACCCGCCAGCGGATCACTGAAAACGGCATCTACCCCGTGCCGCTGGCCGGCAGCATCCGCACCTTTGGCAATGTCCAGGCCGGGCTCAGCTATGAATGGGACTTCTTCGGCCGCCATGAAGCGGAGCTCAAGGCCGCCCTGGGCCAGAAGCGCGCCGCCGAAGCGGACGCCGCCGCGGCCCGCCTGAGCGTGGCCAACGCCATCACCAAGGCCTATGTGGCCCTGGCGCGCAGCCAGGCCCAGAGCCGCTTGCTGCAGGAGCAGGTCGCCCTGCGCCAACAGGGCTTCGAGCTGGTGCGCCAGCGCTCCGAGGCTGGCCTGGACAACACCCAGGAGCTGCGCCAGGCCGAAGCGCCGCTGCCGGACCTTCAGCGCCAGCAACTGGTGCTGCAGGAACAGCAGACGCTGCTGCGCAACCAGATCGCTGCACTCACCGGCCAGGGGCCGTCCGGCACCGCCACCCTGCAGGCCACGCTGCCCCGCTCGCTGGACTGGCAACAGGCCCCAAGCCTGGACCTGCTCGGACGTCGTCCCGACCTGGCCGCCGCCCGTGCCCGGGTGGAAGCCAGCGCGCAGGACGTGCGGGCGGCGCGCACCCGGTTCTATCCCAGCGTGTCGCTGAGCGCCTTTGTCGGCCTGAATGCCATCGGGCTGGATGAGCTGTTCAAGTCCGGCAGCCGCCAATGGGGCGGTGGCCCGGCGCTGAGCCTGCCGCTGTTCGATGCCGGCCATCTGCGGGCCAACCTGCGCGGCAGTGCTGCCGAGCAGGACGCCGCCATCGCCAGCTACAACGCCGCCGTGCTGGATGCCGTTCGCGACGCCAGCGACCAGTTCGCCAGCCTGCAGTCGCTGCGCCAGCAGCAGACCGCGCAGGACGCCCTGGTGGCCAACGCCGACAGCCAGTACAGCCTGGCTCAGCAGCGTTTCCAGGCCGGACTGGTCAACCGCTTGGCGGTGATCAATGCCCAGCAATCGCGCGTCACCCAGCAGCGCGGTCAATTGGATCTGCAGGCGCAGACGGTGGATGCCCAGATCAACCTGATCCGCGCCCTGGGCGGCGGGTATGCCGACCCGGCCACCCAGCCCTCCGCATCCGCCAGCACCTCGCCGGCCCCCCAGACATCCGCTTCTCGCAGCTGAACCCCATCAGCGGCCGACCGCCCGTGTGAGCCGGTCGCCGCCGTAAGCAACATCCAAGAACAGGTCAGAACATCATCATGAGCGCCACGCCCGACAACAACCCGTCCAAGACTCCCGCCGCGAATGGCAACGCTAACGGCAACGCCAACGGCAATGGCAACGGCAAGGCCAATGGCCAGCGCAAGAAGGGCCTGGCCCTGATCGCAGCGGCCGTGATCATCGCCGGCATCGGCTACGGCGGTTACCAGTGGCTGGTCAGCAGCCGTTATGAAGAAACCGACAACGCCTACGTGCAGGCCAATGTCGTGCAGATCACGCCGCTGGTGGGCGGCACGGTGCGCGCCGTCTATGCCGACGACACCGACTATGTGAAGGCCGGCCAGAAGCTGGTCAGCCTGGACCCGGCCGATGCTCGCGTCGCGCTGGAACAGGCCCAGGCCCAACTGGCCCAGACGGTGCGTGAAGTGCGCACCCTGTTTGCCAACAACAGCAGCCTGGCCGCGCAGGTGCAGGTGCGTCAGGCGGAGCAGCAACGCGCCCAGTCCGAAATGGCCCGCCTGCAGGCCGACCTGGCCCGCCGCCAGCCGCTGCTGGCCACCGGCGCGGTGAGCAAGGAAGAGCTGGACCACACCCAGGCCCAGCTGACCGCCGCTCGCGCCGCCTACACCGCCGCCCAGTCGGCCATGCTCGCGGCCCAGGAACAGCTGCAGTCCAACCAGGCGCTGACCGATGGCGTGGATGTGGAACAGCATCCCAACGTGCAACGCGCCGCCGCCCGTTTCCGCGAGGCCTTCCTGGCCTACCAGCGTGCAGACCTGGTGGCGCCGGTGGACGGCTGGGTCGCCCGCCGCTCGGTGCAACTGGGCCAGCGCGTGGCCGCCGGCAGCCCGCTGATGGCGGTGGTGGGCCTGCAGCAGGTCTGGGTGGATGCCAACTTCAAGGAAAGCCAGCTGGCCAAGCTGCGCATCGGCCAGGCAGTGACGCTGGAAGCCGACGTCTACGGCAAGAAGACCGAATACCACGGCACCGTGCAGGGCCTGGGCGCGGGCACCGGCGCAGCTTTTGCGCTGCTGCCGGCCCAGAACGCCACCGGCAACTGGATCAAGGTGGTACAGCGGGTGCCGGTGCGCATTGCACTGGATCCGAAGGAAGTGGCGGAGCATCCGCTGCGCGTGGGCCTGTCGATGGACGTGCAGGTCGACATCCGCAACCAGGACGGCAAGACGCTGTCGCAGGGCCAGCGTCAGGCGCCGGCACTGACCACCAACATCTTCGACGCCCAGGAACGCGCCGCCGATGAGCAGGTGAACCAGATCATTGCCGCCAACCTTGGCAAAAAGGCCGGCAAGTCGGGCAAGACGTCCGGCGCAGCCCCTGCCGCCAAGACGACCGCTCAGCGTGCGGCTGCCCACGGCGCACAGGCCTGATCCTCGGACGGCAGGCCAGGGCAGGGCGACTGCGTCGCTGTCCCGTCCCGCCACCAGAGAAAAAGCGAAACAAGATGAGTAATGTCGCTTCGGCCGCATCGGGGCCTTCGGGCCCGACGGCCCCGCCGCCCCCCGCGGCCGCACCCGTGCCTCCGGCAGGTCCGCAGCCGCTGAGCGGTTCCGCCCTGGTGCTGGGCACCGTGTCGCTGTCCCTGGCGACCTTCATGAACGTGCTGGACTCGTCCATCGCCAACGTGTCCCTCCCGGCCATTGCCGGTGACCTGGGCGTCAGTGCGACGCAGGGCACCTGGGTGATCACGAGCTTTGGCGTGGCCAATGCGATCTCCGTGCCGCTCACCGGCTGGCTGACCCAGCGCTTCGGCGCGGTGCGGCTGTTCACCACCAGCGTGCTGCTGTTCGTGCTGGCCTCCTGGCTGTGCGGCTTCGCCCACTCGCTGGAGATGCTGGTGGCGGCCCGGGTGCTGCAGGGCCTGGTGGCCGGTCCGATGATCCCGTTGTCGCAGACGCTGCTGCTGGCCAGTTATCCCAAGCACAAGGCGGGCACGGCGCTCGCGTTATGGGGCATGACCACGCTGGTCGCGCCGGTGGTCGGGCCGCTGCTGGGCGGCTGGATCACCGACAACATGACCTGGCCCTGGATCTTCTACATCAACGTCCCGGTGGGCCTGTTTGCCGCGGGCCTGACCTGGAGCATCTACCGCACCCGCGAAACCCCGACCAAGAAGCTGCCGATCGACAGCGTGGGCCTGGCCCTGCTGGTGCTGTGGGTCGGTGCGTTGCAGATCATGCTGGACAAGGGCAAGGAGCTGGACTGGTTCGAGTCCGGGCAGATCCAGATCCTGGCCGTGCTGGCCGTGGTCGGGTTCGCCGTCTTCGTGGTGTGGGAGCTGACGGCGGAACACCCGGTGGTGGACCTGCGGCTCTTCGGACGGCGCAACTTCCTGTTTGGGGCCTCGGTGCTGTCGGTGGCCTATGGCCTGTTCTTCGGCAACGTGGTGCTCCTGCCGCTGTGGCTGCAGCAGTTCATGGGCTACACCGCCACGGCGGCCGGCTTTGCGCTGGCGCCGGTGGGGGTGCTGGCCATCCTGCTGTCGCCGGTGGTGGGGCGCAAGGTGTCGGTCTGGGATCCGCGCCTGATGGCCAGCTTCGCCTTCGTGATGTTCTTCATCGTGCTGCTCATGCGCTCGATGTTCACCACCGACACGAGCCTGGGCATCATCATGGTGCCGACGGTGCTGCAGGGCGCGGCGCTGGCCTTCTTCTTCATCCCGCTGACCACGCTCACGCTGTCGGGCATCACGCCGGACCGGATCGCGGCGGCGGCCGGCCTGTCCAACTTCGTGCGGATCACCGCGGGTGCGATGGGCACGTCCATCTCCACCACGCTGTGGGAGAACCGGGCGACGCTGCATCACACCCATCTGGTCGAGCACATCGGCCTGGGGGATCCGGTGGCGGGGCAGTCGCTGAGCACGCTGCAAAGCGCCGGCATGAGTTATGACCAGGCCCTGGCCTATCTCAACCGGCTGGTCGACCAGCAGGCCTTCACCCGGGCCGCGGACGACATCTTCCTGGCCTCGGCGGTGCTGTTCGTCGGCTTGATCGCCTTCGTATGGCTCACCAAGCGGCCGCCGAAGATGGCCGGTCCGGTGGACGCGGGCGGGGCGCACTGACACCCCGCTGGGTCCGCAGGCCCTGAGGGGCCCAGCGCTCGCAGTCAACGCCGGTCGGCCGCCAGGTCGTCCGGCGTTTTTGCTGCGCGGTGGGTCTTTCGCCCCTTAAGATCGGCGCTTTCCGACACGCCCTCCGCCCCGGATCGCGTGCGGTTCGATGACCGCCTGCCCAGGCATTCTTGAGGGACAGCGATGGCCGGGGACCCTTCCATGCCGACCGACGGGCTCAGCCCGCTCGACCCGCCCACCCCCGAAGTCGGTGAGAGCGAGGTGGCCCGCCTGATGCGGGGCGATCCGATGCAGTTCGCGCGGCTGTTCCAGCAGGCGCCGTCCTTCATGGCGCTGCACAGCGGTCCGGACCATGTCTTCACCATGGCCAATCCGGCTTATCTGAATCTGGTGGGTCAGCGTCCGCTGCTGGGGCGTGCGGCGCGGGACGCGCTGCCCGAGGCCCGTGAGCAAGGCTATCTGGACATCCTGGACCAGGTCTACCGCCTCGGCCGGCCGCATGCCGGCACCGAGGTGACCTACCGGATCGAAGCGCCGGGAACGTCGCCCCGCTGGGTGACGGTGGACTTTGTCTGCCAGCCGCTGCTGGACGAAGCCGGGCAGGTGACCGGCGTGTTCGTGCTGGGCTCGGACGTCACGGCCCGCGCGCAGGCGCAGGACAAGCTGGCGGCCAAGGAAGAGCAGCTCCGTCAGGCCACTGAAGGCGGCGGCGTGGGCGTCTGGGACGTGGACCTGGCCAGCGGCATGATCTACTGGACCACCCGCACCCGTGAGCTCTTCGGCATCTTCAGCGACCGGCCGGTGTCCCTGCGCGATTTTTACGAAGGCCTGCATCCGGCCGACTTCAAGGCCACGTCCGAGGCTTTCGCCGCCGTGACCGTGCCCGGCGGTGCCAAGCTCTACAACGTGGAGTACCGGACGGTGGGCAAGGAGGACGGGCACGTCCGCTGGGTGGCCGCCCGCGGTGTGCCGGTGATGGATGCCCATGGGCAGATCAAGCGGGTGGTGGGCTCGGTGATCGACATCACCCAGCGCAAGCATGACGAGCAGCGCATCCGCGACCTCAACGATGCGCTGGAGCAGAAGCTGTCGCTGTACCTGGCCGAGCGCCGGCTGTTCGGCGACCTGGTGGAGGGCACCGATGCGATGGTGCAGGTGTCCGACCATCACTACAACTTCATGGCCATCAACCATGCCTCGGCCAGCGAGTTCGAGCGCATCTTCGGGGTGCGCCCCAAGGTCGGCGACAACATGCTGGTCCTGCTGAAGGACTTTCCGGAGCAGCAGCGCTGGGTGGAGACCCTCTGGCGCCGTGCCCTCTCCGGGGAGGAATTCACCGAGGTGCGGGAGTTCGGGCGGGAAGGGCGCAGCCGTCACTACGAGATGCATTTCCGGTCGCTGCACCGGGATGGCCGCCGCATCGGCGCCTATCAGTTCGTCTATGACGTGACCGAGCGCATCGAGAAGGAAGAGCGCCTGGCCCGCACCGAAGCCGCGCTGGCGCAGGCGCAGAAGATGGAGGCCATCGGCCAGTTGGTCGGTGGCATTGCCCATGACTTCAACAACCTGCTGCAGGCCATCCGCGGCAACTTCGACATCATCGCGCGGCGGGCCTCGGACGCCGAGCTGGTGGCCCGCTGTGCCGAGAAGGGGCAGTCGATCTCCGAGCGCGCGTCCAAGCTGACCTCGCAGTTGCTGGCGTTCTCACGCGAACACAGTTTTGATCTTAAACCCGTCAGCCTGCGCCGGCTGCTGCAGGACCTGGAGCCGCTGTTCCGCACCACGCTGGGGGCCCGCATCGACTATCGCCGCGAGGCGCAGTCGCTGGACGTGTGTGTGCTGGCGGATGCGGTGCAGCTGGAAATGGCGCTGCTCAACCTGGTCATCAATGCGCGGGACGCGATGAGCGACGGCGGCCGCCTGGTGCTGGCGGTGGAGGAGGACGGCAACAGCGTGCTGATCCGGGTGACCGACGACGGCGCCGGCATGACGCCGGACGTGCTGGCACGCTGCTTCGATCCGTTCTTCACCACCAAGGCCGTGGGCAAGGGCAGCGGCCTGGGGCTGAGCCAGGTCTACGGCATGTGCAAGCGGGTGGACGGCTCGGTGGATGTGCAGAGTGCGCCGGGCCAGGGCACCACCGTGACGCTGCGACTGCGCCGGGCCCAGCCGGATCCGTCCGCCTGTGATGCCGAGCGTCCGAATCCGCAAGGGGATGCGCGCCGCCATCATGTCCTGGTGGTGGATGACGACGCCGATGTGCGGGACTTCCTCACCGATGCGGTCCGCGCGCTCGGGCACGACGTGGTGGCTGCCGCCGACGGCCGGGAAGCCCTGCGCGTGCTGGGCACGGAACGGGTGGACCTGCTGCTGGCGGATTTCTCCATGCCGCAGATGGACGGCGCCGAGCTGGCCCGCCATGCGCTGGCGCTGCGGCCCGACCTGAAAGTGGTGTTTGCCAGCGGCCATCCGGACGCGGATGCCTTCCATGCGGCGACCGGCCGCGAGGCCGTGGTGCTGCGCAAGCCGTTCGACATCGAGACCCTGCGGCGCACGCTCAACGGCCAGTTCGGCGCTGCGCCGGAGAGCCTCAGCCCGGCATCGGCAGATCCACCAGGTACGTGATCAGGTCGTCCAGCTCGCTGGACTTGTCGAACACCCGGTCGGCGCCCAGCTCCCGGCAGCGGGTGCGCATGTCCGCCGTGGCGTAGTTGCTCAGGATGATGATCTTGGCTTCCGGCTGCAGCTTGCGGGCCTTGGGCAGCAGGGACAGGCCGGTGCCGCGCTTGAGGAAGATGTCGATGATCAGCACATCGCAGGGCACGGCCTCGTCGAGCAGCCAGCGCAGGGCGCCCGCTTCATCCTCCGCCTGGCCGACCACCTGCAGATTCACCATCTCCTGCAGAGTGGCCACCAGGTTTTCGCGGATGAGCGGGCTGTCTTCCACCAGGAAGCAGCTGAGGGGGCCAGGCGTTGCGTGGGTCGGAAGCGTCACGGACATGGGGGCGATTATCACGAACCGGCGCCCTGCTTGGCGCGCCGTGCGAAGGCCGCGTTGCATTCAGACAGCGCTGCCTTGGTCTGATCATCCGGTTCTTCCCCCAGGTCCGCCAGCGGCAGCAGGGCGGCCAGCGGCGTCACGGCCACGCCCAGCACGGCGGCCGGCAGCACGCGGCGCAGGAGCGGCGCCTTTTCCAGGCTGATGTCCGGGTCGGACAGGGTGCCTTCCACCTTCAGCGGTGTGCGAAGCGTGAGCGGGCTCGCATCCTTGGGCTCCACCTTCGCGCGGAGCTTCATCCGTTCGGTCGCCAGCGAGACGTCGCCTTCCACCCGCACCAGGGAGTCGCGGGTGTCCACGATCATCGGCTGCGGCGTCACCCGGCCGTCCTTCACCGTCAGGTCGGCAATGCCGCATTGGACCGGCAGGTCCTTGTCGCCGCGGATCAGCACGCCCACGGCCTGGGCCAGGTCGATGCCGGCGGCTTCCACGATCAGGTGCGACACACTGCCCTGGGTCCAATACAAGACGATGCGGCCGTCCGCGGTGGCGAGCAGGTCTGCGGTGGAGCGGCCTTCACCGTCCAGGTTGATGCGACCGCCCATCAGGCCGGTCACGTACGGCGGCTTGTTGCCCGGACGCTCCACCTGCAGCCATTGCTCCAGATGCACCCCCGCCACCCGCAGGCGCACCTGCCAGCGGGCGGTGGGTTGCCGGCCGTCCAGGGTGATGCTGCCGGCAAACTGGCCCTTGGCCACGCGCGCGTCGATGTCGCGGATCTGCAGCACACCATCCGCCAGCACGATGTGGCCTCGCAGCGGCCGCGCGGCCTGCAGGACGGCGGTGCCGGATTCGAAACGGTCCAGATTGACCGTCACGTCGGCATCCATGGCCCGCAGGGAGGGGAGGTCGAACTGGCGGTCCGGCAACACCCGGTTGGGGCGGGTGGACGGACGCGCCTTGGGCTCGGTGGGCAGACCGATGGAGGGGCCCAGGTCGGCCATCCACAGCTCGCTGCCCCGCAGCTCCCCGGTCAACTTGGATTTCTGGTTGCGCGGTGCATTGAATTCAAAGTGGCCGTTCAGCTTGCTCTTGCCGATGGTGGCCGTCTGCACCACGGTGGACCACAGGGTACCCGAACGACGCAGCGTGCCCTTCATTGCAAACGGCGGGGTGGTGGGCAGCGTGACGCCCAGCGGTTCACCGACTGCGGCCAGCGACGGACCCGAGAGCTGATAACGCCCAGCGAGCCCCTGGCTACCCAGCAGGTCCCGCACTTCGCCGTCAAAGGAGAGCTTGGCGCGGCCGATGTCCCCACGCAGCGTCACCGCCACGGCCGGGGCATTGGGGTCTGACGAGAGCCAGGGCAGGGCCGAGCTGGTGCGCAGCGCGGCCTTCACCGGCATGTCGTGGAAATGGCCCTCGGCCGTGGCGATCACGCCCAGGCGGCGCTCGCCGGCGGTTGGGGTGCGTGAATCGCGACCGGCTGCTGGGCCACTGGCGGTGGAGGCGGCGCCATTGGGGGCAGTTGGCACGGGCTGGCCGGATGCCGCGGCCGTGTTGCGAGCCGCTGCGGTGGACCTGCTTGCGGACGTGTTTGCGGGCGGGGAGGTGGACGTGGAGGTGGACGCGAGGAGCGGCGATGACGCGGCCCTTCGGGCGGAGTCGCCAAACTGGATATCGGCGCGGTCCAACAGATGCTCGTCGGCCGGAGGCAGCTCCCAGGCTTCCCGCAGCGCGAATTTCACCAGCAGTGACAGTTGCTGGATCTTGTCGTCGACCGTGGCCGACCCCTGGCGCACCTCCAGCAGGTCGAAGCGGATGCCGTCCATCTTCGGCCGCTCGCGCACCTGCGTGCTGCTGTCCGGCTGCGGACCGAACTGCCAACTGGCACGGCCCTCCACATCGCGCGCCAGACGCAGGGCGAGATCGCCCGCCTGCAGGCTCTTGACGCGCAGCGGATCGCCGTGGCGCAGGTCCAGCAGGTCGCTGTAGCGCAGGGACAGGCTGGCATCGCGGGCCACCACCATCGGGCCCATCGTGCTCCAGCTCGGACCGGCGATGGTCAGGCTGTCCGTCTGAAGACGCAGCCCGCCGATGAAGCGCAGCGTCCAGCGGGTTTCGCCCGATCCGTCGAAACTCACCATGCGGTCCAGCTTCTGACTCAGCCAGTTCTCCAATGGACGGCGCAGGAATGGCCAGCCCATCCATTCACACACGGCCACGCCGCCGACCAGCAGTGCGATCACCACCGCCGCGCCCTTGAGCCAGGGGTAACGGCGACGCGGCGATGCAGGAGCGGGCGAGGGAGATGGCGGCGGAGTCGTTGCGCCCGTGGGCGTTGGCGGGATTGTTGTCATTGTGTTCACCACCAATGTTCAAGCAGGCTGTAGAAATATTCCTTGCCACGCTGCAGCACCGGTCGGTGCTGCCAGGCGGTCAGGTCGATGTGGTGAGAGGCGTCGCGGTCTTTTTCGAACATGCGGGTCATGGCGGTGCCGAAGTCTTCCCCCAGCACCACCGCATTGACTTCGTTGTTGTGCACGAAGCTGCGCCAGTCCATGTTGCTGGAGCCGACGGTGGAGACCACGCCATCGATCACCGCGGTCTTGGCATGCAGCACGGCGTCCTTGAGCTCGTGGATCTTCACCCCGGCCTTAAGCAGCCGCTCATAGTGGCTCCTGCCTGCATGCATCACCGGCGAGAAATCGCTCTGCGAGGGGAGGATGAGCTGAACGTCCACGCCACGCCGGGCGGCATCGCTCAAGGCATCCACCATGTCCTGACCCGGTGCGAAGTAGGCCATGGTCAGGTAGACGCTTTTTTGCGCGGCGCGGATGCTGCCCAGCAGCAGGGTGTAGATGCGGTTTTCCTTGTCCTGCGGCGTGCTGGGGATGATGCGCATCAGCTGCTGGCCGGCCACGCCTTCCGGCGGCGGCAGTGGCTGCAGGGCGCCGCCGCAGGCCTGGTGTTGCCAGGTCTGCAGGACCAGGCCGTGCAATGCCTGGACGGCTGGGCCGCGCACCTGGATCATGGTGTCGCGCCAGCCGCGATCTTTGGCCTTGCTGTCGTCCTGTCCGTCCTTGGACGGTTTCTGGCGACCCTTGCTGCCCCCGAAGGAGCCAGAGCCCGACGAGTACACCGCACTGATGTTGATGCCGCCGGTGAAACCCACTGCGTTGTCCACCACCAAAATCTTGCGATGGTCGCGCTTGGTGATGTCCTGGTAGCGGCGGCTCTTGAGTGGGTTGACCGGATTGAAGGCGCAGACGGCCACGCCGGACTGTCGCATCCGGTCGAAGTAGGCGTCCTGCGTGGACAGCGAGCCGATGGCGTCGTAGATGACCGCCACCTGCACCCCTTGCTGCTGGCGCTGGACCAAGAGGTCGGCCAGACGCTGGGCCACGGCCGCGTCCTCGATGATGTAGCTCTCCAGCAGGATTTGCTTTTTGGCCTGGCTGATGGCGGCGAACATGGCCTCGAAAGTGGCCGGGCCGTCAATCAGCAGCCGGGTATCGTTGTTGGCGTAGAGGTCCACGTCGCCGAACGAGGCCATCGCAGCCAGCTGGCGCTTGAGCAGATCCGCGCTGCCCTGCGCCGCCGCGTTGCGGATGACCTGTTCCCGTCGCTGCGGACCCAGCGTGCCCTGGGCGCCCACCACCTCCACCGCGCTGGCCACCTTCGCCATGGCGGGGGTGGAGGCGGGCGGGGGCGGCAGCGGGCCCTGCACCGGGGGGGCGGGTGTCGCGCAGGCGGACAAAGCGACCGCCGTCAGCAGACTGACCAGCACCGCGGCCGAACGCCCGACCGCGAACCCCGGCCACCCGCTCCATCGGGAGCCCCGCTGGGAGGCGGTGGGCACATCGCTGGCGGCGGGCAGGCAGGGCACGAACATGGGAGGCTCAGTCCTTGAGCATGTCGAGCAGCTCGTCGGCGTGCTCTTCCTCGTCCGCCAGCACTTCTTCAAGGATGCGACGGGTGGTCGGGTCCTTGTCGCCGATCAGGTTGATCATCTGGCGATAGCTCTCCACCGCCACACGCTCAGCCACCAGGTTGGCGCGAACCATGGCCTTGAGGTCGTCCGAATCGTCGTACTCGGCGTGGCTGCGCTTGGTCAGCGAATCCGGATTGAAGTCGGGCTCGCCGCCCAACTGCACGATGCGCTCGGCCAGCTTGTCGGCGTGGGCGCTTTCCTCGTTGGCATGCTCGAGGAACTCCTCGGCGATGCTCGGCGACGACAGGCCATGGGCGGTGAAGTAGTGGCGCTTGTAGCGCAGCACGCACACCAGCTCGGTGGCCAGTGCGTCGTTCAGCAGCTTCACGATCTGGTCACGCCAGGGTCCGTAGCTGGGGGTGACGGCGCCGTCGTCCAGGTGCTTGCGGGCCCGGTCGAGGGCCGCTTCGTCGAGTTGCATCGTGGTGTTGTCTGTGTTCTGTTCCATTGGCTGGCTCCAGGTTGGGAGTGGCTGAAAGCGGTGACGGGCGTTGGGGAGATGCCCCGCCGGCGCGAGCCGGATCGCCGGTCACCGGGGGTTATTTGCGGATGGCGTTGACGCCGGTGATGCCCAGCACCAGGAGCACCAGGAAGATGACCAGGAAGATGCCGAACAGAATCTTGGCAATACCCGCTGCACCTGCAGCGATACCGGTAAAGCCGAGCACGCCTGCCACCAGGGAGATGACGGCAAAGATCAGGGCCCACTTCAACATGATGATGTCCTTTCACTTCGAAACCGCGTCGCGGCACTCGAAGTCACTGTAGGGATGCGGCGTTCGTGAAGGGATCAGCGAGGCCCACGTCCGTCTGTAGGACAGGACGCCGCCGGCTGCAAATGCGTGGGCAGCTGGTCCGCGTCTGTCTGCGGCCTTGCCCCGTTGCAGCGATGCGTTGCCGGATATGTCCTACATCCGGCGACGGCGCGGTACGACAGACGGGGGTGGGACCGGTCGGTACGCTTCAGTCATCCAAGGTCCTCGTGACCGTCCAAGACCCGCCTTCCCTGATGTGAAGGCATCAGACCGGCCCCTGGGGGACCGGCGCAAGGAGAAGACATGAAGCTGCTGACGAACACGTCCACGACTGCGCTGGTGACCGCTGGTGCGGTGCTGTCCGCGGTGATGATGGTGGCCACCACGGCCTTCGCTGCCACCGGCGGGGCGCAGGCCTCGGTCGATGCCACCTACAACAAGGAGCGCGCCGCCTGCCTGGCCGGCCGTACCGGCCAGGACCAGAAAACCTGCCTGAAGGAAGCGGCTGCCGCACGGGAAGAAGCCCGTCGAGGCCACCTCAAGACGGCCAGTGAGGAAGAGCTGGCCAACAACGCCTTGCTGCGGTGCCAGCGCGTGGCCGAGGAAGACCGGCAGGACTGCCGCGACATGGTGCTGGGTCAAGGGACCGAGGACGGCAGCGTGCAGAGTGGCGGCATCTTGAAGCGCATCGACCGGATGGTGGAAGAGAACCCGACCGCCGCCGGTCCGGCTGCGTCGGCACCGCCGGCTCCTCCTGCACCGCCGGCCCCGCCGGTGGCCCCCGACCAGAAGCCGCAGCGCCCCAAGGCCCCGCCGCATCCGCTGCCGCCGGCCAGTGCTTCGGCCCGTTGATCTTCATCCCACGTCGAGGAGACTCTGATGTTCAAACGCATTGTTCCGCTGGCCCTGGCCGGTTATGCCCTGTGGCAATGGCAGAAGTCGCGCAGCCGCGAGCAGCATTCCGCGGTGGGTAAGAAACCCGAGGAAGTGACGACCTGGGAAGGTGAGGGCGGCGCCCTGCATCAGACCGGCGCCCAGCTCGGACCGGAGCCGACGCACAGCAAAGCCATCGTGGAAGATCCGCGTGGCGGCCCAGCAGCGGCTGCGGCGGGACTGCACTGAGTCCGCAGCGCTGACCCTCAACCGCTGACCCTCACCGTTTGCGCCGAGCCCAGGCGCGGGCGTGACAGGTCAGAAACGCCCAACGAAAAATGGCCACCTTGCGGTGGCCATTTTGCTTGCGGGCTGCAGGAGAGCTTTAGCCGCCCGTGCCTTGCTGCGGCTCGCGCAAGAAGATTTCCACGCGGCGGTTGCGGGCGCGGTTTTCAGCGGTGTCGTTGGAGACCAGCGGCTCACGCGAGCCGCGTCCGGCGACTTCGATCCGATGGCCGGGCACGCCACGATCGATCAGGTAGTTGCGAACACTCTCCGCCCGGCGCAGCGACAGCGGATCGTTGATGGCGTCGCTGCCGGTGTTGTCAGTGTGGCCAATGATGCGCACCACCGTGGCTGGGCCGCTTCCCAGGCCATTGGCAAAGCCGTCCAGCACGGGGCGCAGGCGCGGCTCCACCGCAGCACTGTTGGTGGCGAAGGAGATGTCGCTGGGCACGTCCAGCTTCAGCTGGTTGTCCGCGGTGCGAGTCACCTCGACACCGGTGCCTTGGGTCGCCTGTTCCATGGCCTGGCGCTTTTCTTCCATGCGCCGAGACCAGATGTTGCCGGCCACCGCGCCGAGCGCGCCGCCCACCAGGGCGCCCGTGCCCGCCTTGCCGCCGGTGGCGGAGCTGAGCACAGCGCCCGCAGCCGCACCGATGGCCGCACCACCGGCGGTGCCGCGTTGGCGTTCATCCATGTTGGCGCAGCCCGCCAGCAGGGCCAGCAGCACAGCGGCGCATGCGGCGCCTTGGGTTCGCCGGGATGGGTGTGTGAATCGCATGTTGGGATCTCCTTGTCTGTTCGATGAGGCGCCGCCAGGGGCGGTGATGCCTCGGGGCCGAGTATCTCCGCTCGGGCCCGCTCAGGGGCAAGAACCGGTCCTGGCGCAGCGGCGCGGTGCGGGATGCGGCTTTCAATGGGGTTCCAGTGCGGTAGACCGTGCATGACCCGGCGCGGCAATACCGTGCGGGATCCAGAGCGGCTCAGAGCGTCTGGACCAGTTCCCTGTAGCGGTTGAACACGCGAGAGCGGCGCTCCACGCCGAACATGACACCCTGAGCGGCCAGCTCGCCCCGGTAGAGGGACAGTTGTTTGGACACGCGGGCGACCGCATCCTGTCGCCGGACGTGCTGGGCTGCGATCAGCCATTGCGTCAGCCATCCGGCCAGTACCGGGCGGGGAAGGCTGGCGAGCACCTGGGCGAGATCCTGCGCCATCGCAACCTCCCGCGGCGCGTGCAGCGCCTGCAGACGCAGCAGACGGGCCACCAGCGCGGGGTCGGTGTCCGCCACCATGGACAGCGCCTCCGGCCCGGCACCGTCGGCCATCATCTGATGGAGCACGCCCAGCACACGGCCGCTGCAGCCCGGCAGGGCCGGCACTTGGGTGACGATGGGGCGCTGGACGGCATAACCCTGGAACAGCTGGGCGCCCAGCGCGGCCAGTTCTTCGATCTGCTCCGGCGTCTCGACCTTCTCGGCCACCACGGTCAGGCCGGCGGCGCGGGCCAGCGAGATGATGCGGGGGATTTCGTCCGGCAGCGTGGCGCGGACATCGATCTTGATGCTCTCCACGTATTCAGCCAGCACCCAGCGCGGGTCGTCCGTCGACTCCACATCGTCCAGCGAGAAGCGATAGCCGCGTTGATGCAGGGCTTGCACCCGTTTCTGCACGGTGTCGGTGGGCGTGATGGTTTCGAGCAGTTCGATGACGCCCAGATCGGGGGTCATCACCTCCGCCATCGGGCTGAGCAGGAAGCGCTCGTCCATGTTGACATAGAGGGTGCCGACGGAAGGCGCCAGCGGGTGCACCGTCAGCAATTGGCCGTCGACCAGGGCATGACTGAGGGCCGAGGCGGTGGCGTAGGCGCCCAGGGAGGGGTGGACCGGCGCATCCGCACTGTTCCACCGGAAAAGGAGCTCATGGCCGGTGACATGGCCCTGCGCGGTGACGATGGGCTGCACCGCAAACCGGAGGTGGGAGGTGGCGTGCTCGACGTCCGCCGAGGGGGGGCGGGCCGCCGGCGTTGCCTGGTGCTGCACCGCGGGTGCCTTCAGCGCAACGGGCACCGCTGTGCCAGTGCCCAGGTGCCCAGCGCGCAGGGCGCTGGTGGGCCGTTCGCGACGGTCCCAAGGCCGCAGGATGGAGGGATGCGTCCCCGTCCAGAGGGAGGTCGGCAACGGCTGACCGGGTCGAGAGAAATCGTCCTTCCACATGATGCTGCCTTGCTGGTTTGTACTGATCCTCATGCTAGGGATCAGTGCCGCCGGGCTGAATAACCCATGGAGGTCGGCCCCTTCACTCGACTAGCAAATGTTTGCAGTCCTTGACCCCGCGCTTGGCGGTCGGCAACCCAAAAAGCAAAAGCCCCGGCCTGTTGTGCAGGTCGGGGCGGGGAGGGGGCCAGGCCGGTCCGCGCTCAGTCGTCCACCAGCCCGTGCATGCGCGCCACGCTGGTGGCCATCGCACGGGAGTTCACATTCAATTTGCGATAGATCGATCGCAGATGCTGGTTGACGGTGAAGCGAGAGATGGACAGACGGTTGCCGATGTCCACGATGGGCAGGCCCTCGATCAGCAGGTTCAGCACGCTCCATTCCCGCTGACCCAGCCCGAGTTCCTTGAGCTTCTGGCTGCGGTCCACCTTGGGTTTCACGCCCGTTTCCAGGCTCTCCAGCTTTTCCAGCACCAGGCGGGACACCGCCGGACTCAGCGGCGCGTGGCCGTTGTGGGTGGCGATGATCTTCTCGATCAGCGAGGGCTGGATCTCTTCCTTGAGCAGGTAGCCGGTGGCACCTGCCCGCAGGCTGCGCATCACGTGCTTGGAGTCGCCAAAGGTGCTCACCACGATGCTGTGGGCGTCCGGGCATTTTTCCTTGATCAGTTTGATCAAGTCGATGCCGTCGACATCGGGCAGGCCCAGGTCCACCAGATAGATGTCGGCCCGGTTGGCCAGGATGGCGGACACCGCCTCGCCGCGGTTGCGGCCAATGCCGACGATCTGGCAGGCGCTGCTGGCCGACACGACGTCGATCAGGCGCTGAAGCACATTGGCGTCGTCTTCGATGATGGTGACGGAAATGGTCATGAAAATCCCTCTTGTAGGGTCGGGGTTGTGGCAGTCAGGCCTGAGGCGCGGACGCTGGACCTGCGCGGTTCAGGTGGGTGTCAGTGGGAAAAACCCCCCTCATGCGCATGAGCCTCAGCGCTCCCCCATCGACTCAGACAGTGTTTTCTTGACAGGTTTGAGCAAGTAGTCCAAGACCGTGTGCTTGCCGGTGATGATTTCCGCGGTGGCCGTCATGCCGGGTTGCACCTTGATGGTGTGGGCCAGTTCCCCCTTGAAACGGGTGCCCTTGATGCGGATGTGAGTGCGGTAGTAGGGCACTTCCGTCCCTTGAGGCGTGCGCTCGGTCAAGGCGTCGGGACTGATATAGGTCACTTCACCCTCCAGACTGCCATAAATGCTGTAGTCAAACGCATCGAGCTTGATGGTGGCCTGCATGCCGGGACGCACAAAACCGATGTCGGCCGCTTTCAGCCGGCTTTCGATGATCAGGTCGCCGCCCGTGGGCAGCAACTGCATGATTTCGTCACCCGGTCGCAGCACGGCGCCCAGCGTCGTCTGCGTGATCAGGTTGACGACCCCGTCCTGCGGTGCACGCAACTGGGTGTGCTCCACCATGCCCTGGCGGTCATTCAGCTGCTGATGAACGGTGGCCAGGTCTTCCTCTGTCTTGGCCAGTTCGGCCTGGGCGTCTTGCAGGAATTTGTTGCGGCGGGTGGTCACCTGACCGGCCGCCTCGTTGGCGGCACGTTGCAGGCGCAGGAATTCGGCCGCGCTGATGTCGCCCGCCTTGAAAAGCGGCTCGTTCAGACGGACTTCCTCGGCGGCCAGGCGGGCCGACTTTTCCAGCACTGCCAGGTCTTCCTGCAGCGCCGTCAAGCGGCGTTCGTACAGGCGGCCCTGGATGACGTCGAAACTGGTCTGGGACCGCGGCTGGTAGCTCGTGCCCAGGGTCTCGGCGCGCAGACGGGACAGCGACGCCTGCAGCGCAGCGGACTTCTGGCTGGCCTCGGCCAGCGCGGCCCTGGACTTGGTGTCGTCCAGTTGCACCAGCAGGTCGCCCTGCTTGACCGTCTCACCTTCCCGCACAAAGATCTTCTCCACGATGCCTCCGTCGGCGGCCTGGATCACTTGTGTCCGTGAGGATGCCATGACCTTGCCGGTTGTGCGAGTCACCTCATCAATGCTCGCGCGGGAGGCCCAGAAGGCTCCGGCGCCGAGGACGGCCACGACGGTGAGCATGGTGAAGCGGATACGGCTGGCGTTGTGGTGGGTGAATGCGGAATCGTTCATGATGGTTCTCCGGATGGCCGGTCAGCCGGCGGTGGTGGTGGCCGCCAGGGCGGTCTTCGGTGCTGCGCCTGGGGCAGCCGACGGCGGTGTGACCGGCAACACGGTCACGGGCGTGGTCACAGCAGCCACGCGCTGAACCGTGGGCAGGGCGACGGTGTAGCGGGCCGGCTTGGCCGGTGCAGCGGCCGGTTCAACGGCTGGAGAAGCGACCGGTGTAGCGACCGGTGTAGCGACCGGCGCAGCGACCGGTGCGGCACCTGGGGCGGTGGCCGCTGCAGTGGCCGATGCCGCGGCCGATGCCGTAGCCGATGAGGGAGCGGCTGCGGCCGCCGCAGGTGCGTCCGGACGCTGGCGCAGACGGGCCAGCACCTCGTCGCGAGGGCCGTCCATCACGATGCCGCCCGGCGTCATGACGATGATTCGGTCCACCAGCGCCAGCAGCGACAGGCGGTGGGTCACCAGCAGCAGCGTGGTGTCGGCCTTCAGCGCCGACTTGAGCTGCGCGATGGTGGCCTGCTCCATGCCGTCATCCATGCTGGCGGTGGGCTCGTCCAGCAGCCAGTGGCGACGGTCGGCCAGCAGCAGCCGGGTGAGCATCACCAGCTGGCGTTGCCCGCCCGACAGCCCCCGCCCGCCTTCGGACAGCTTGCGGTCCAGACCCATCGGATGCTGGGCGATGAGGCCCAGCAGGCCGGTCCGCTGAGCGGCACGCATGATCTGTTCGTCGCTGACATCGGTCAGGCCAAAGGCCAGGTTGTCCCGCAGGGTGCCCGAGAACAGCCAGGCGTGTTGCGGGCAGTAGGCCATGTGTTCACTGCGCCAGCCCGCATGCAGCTGTTGCTGGTCCACACCGCCGAAATAGACGGTGCCGGTGGTGGGCTTGGTCAGGCCGCAGGCCAGGGCCAGCAGCGTGGACTTTCCGGCGCCCACCGTACCCAGGATGGCCACCTTCTCACCGGAGCGCACCCGCAGGTTGCCCACGCGGATGCCTTGCTTCTGGCCGGGGTAGGCGAATTCCACGTTGTCGAAGACGAAATCGCCGTCGGTGTGTTCCGGCACCAGGGGCCGGGCGACGTCATGGTTGTCAGTCTCCAGTCGGAAGATGGCATCCAGCGCCTTCATCGAGCTGATGGCGTTGCCCAGTTGCACCAGCAATCCAGGGATCGAGGCCATAGGCGCCAGCACGCGGCCGGAGAGGATCGAGCACGCTACGATCGCGCCCTGGGTGATGTGGCCGTCCACCGCCAGCACCGCGCCGGTGCAGATCAGCGCGACATAACTCACCTGCTGCAGACCGGCGGCCAGGTACCCCGCACCGTCGGTCTCGTGCTTGAGCGCCAGGCTCTGCACGGCATTGGCGTCGGACATCCCGGCCCATCGGGCTTCGAAGCGCCACGCAGCCCCCATGCCCTTGATGGCCTCGGCCCCTTCGATCGCCTCCACCAGCAGGCCGGTCTTGGCGTTCGCGCCAGTCTGGTTGCTGGCGGTCAGCCGCGCAATGCGGCGGGCGCGCAGCAGGCCGGTCAGCAGGGTCATGCCGAACAGCACCACGGCCGGCACAGCCATCAAGGGGCCGCCCACGGCCGCAATGACCGCGGCAAACAGCAGCGCCAGAGGCAGGTCGAACAGCAGGAACAGCGTCGAGGTGGACAGAATGGCGCGGATCGATTCAAAGCTCTGAATCTGCGAGGCCAGGGTGCCGATGGACCCCGGGCGCTGATCCATACGAATGGCATTCAGACGGCTCATCAAGGCCTTGGAAATGCTCACGTCCAGCGACTTCAGCCGTGGCTCCAGCAACCCCGCTCGCGCCAGCTTCAGCAGCCATTCCAGGCCGATGGCCAGCGCCACGCCCAGGGTCAGCACCCACAGCGTCTGCAGCCCCTGGTTCGGAATGACCCGGTCGTAGACGTGCATGCTGTAGAAGCTCACGCCGATGCTGACCGCTGCCAGCACCACGGACAGGCCGGCCGCCTCGAGGAACACCGGCCAGTTGCCTCGGATCTGAGCCATCATGAGGCCGCGGGCACTGCGGATGTCGTCGTGCTCGGCGCCGTGATCCTCAATGGCATGTAAGCAGGGGCTGTCTTGCAGCACCAGTTCATGGCGCGTGCCACTGGCATCGGTGCAGCGCCACAGCCCCTCGACGGTGCGGGCGGTGATCACCAGCCAGCCGTGCTCGGCGTGGTGGGTGAGCAGCGGCAGAGCCGCCTGCTGGGGCGCCTTGAGCGACACGAAGCGCGTGTGTTCGTCCAGGACGACTGCCAGGTCCCGGGCCAGTGCGACGCCGGTGGCAGAGGAGGAGCCGGCGCTTGTCATCGCCACCAACTGCTGACGGATGCGATCGGCCGGCAGCGCGAAGCCCTTGAGGCGCATCCATTGCTGGAAGCAGTGGGCCAGCGCAGCGGAGTCCTGCGTGGCGTCGGGGGCGGCGGTCTGCCGGGAGGAGAAGAACCAGGACATGGGGCCAACCTTTCTGGACGAACTTGGGGAAGAAATCGGGGAGGGCAGCGGGGCGGAGCAGGCGCGCGTGAGGCGCTGCAGCCGGCCCACCGGTTGATGTCGGGCGATATCGGGGGCGGCGGCCCATGTGGCCACCGCGTTGCTCAATCGGTGCGGGTGTCCATCAGGACGCGAAGGCGGTAGAGGCTGGCGCGCTCCTCGATGGCGGCCTCGAGCAGCGACTGCCGGGCGCTGTGGTTCTCACGGACCATGTTGAGCAGGTCCAGCCAGGCGCGCTTGCCGGCGGCAAACTGACGTTGGTAGGAGGCGAGCACCTGATCGCTGCTGGCCGCCGTGTCCACCGCGCTGCGGGCGGATGCACTGGCCGAGGCATGGCGGGTGAACTCCAGCTGGTAACGGCTGAACAGTTCCTGCTCGGTGGCGGAAACGGCAGCCTGGGCAGCCAGGATGCGGCTGCGCGCGGCGTTGATGCCAGCGAAGGTGCCCAGCCCGCCGGTGAGACCCGACTGCAGCACCAGGCCCACGCGGCGGTCATTGGCGACGCCGGTCTGCTTGTCGATGCGCAGGCTCAGCGTGGGCAGCAGGCTGGCCTTGGACTTGGCCAGTTCCTGATGGGCTTGATCGACGCCGGCCCGGGCGATGGCCATGTCGGGCGACAGCTGGATGCTGTCGAGCATGCCGGCGAGCGTCGGGGCCGGAGGGGCATCGCCATCCAGTGCCTGCATCAGGGAGGTTTCCACCGGCCGATGGGCCAGGCGCTGCAGTTGCTGTCGCTGCATGTCCGACTCCAGCCGTGCCTGGTTCCATTCCGCCTGGACGGCGCTGAGCCGGGCCGCCGCCAGGGCGGCGTCGGCGTTGGTGGCTGTGCCGGCAGCGGCACGGCGCTGAATCATGGCCAGCAGATCTTTGTGCTGCTGCGTCAGCTGTTCGAGGGCCGCGGCTCGCTGGCTGGACTTGACCCAATCGGCCCAGGTGGTGACCAGGTTGATCTTGAGCTGACGCCGTGCGGCGGCCAGCTCCTGTTGGCTGCTTTGCACCGCAATTTGGGCGGACCGCAGATTGGCGGTCAGGGCACCGCCGGTGTAGAGCGGCTGCTGGATGCGCAGCACTTGAACGTAATGACCGGCGCCGCCAGGCTCGACCGTCAGGCTGGGGGTGGGGCCAAACTGCCATTTGGCGGCGGTCACCCCTTGCGTGGCGGCGTTCATGTTGGCGCGGGCGCGGTCCATGGAGGGGTCGGCGGACAGTGCGGTGGCGATGAAGTCGTCCATCGCGTGGCCCCAGGGCAGGGCTGCGTCAGCGGCCACGGCGGGCTCGGTGGGCGCCGCGGCGGCGGCCTTGCCATCGTCCAGCCCGATGCTCACCACTTCGGTGCTGACCGGCGCGGCGGCGCTGGTTTCGGTGGTTTCAGCGCCAAAGGTCGGCGTCCCGGTCAGGCCACAGGCCATCAAGACGATTACCCACTGTTGTTTGGGATTGATCCCACTCTTTTGAGGGCAATGAGCAGTTGGGCTAAACAATCGGTGGGTTGTCATGAGAAAACTCTCCTGGCTGGGGTATGCCGAGAGTTTCGAGCGCCGCTTGCAAAGGCAACAATAGCATCGATGTGCTAGTTAACTGCAAAGTATTGGGTATTCAGCTGACATCAGCATTGGTGGCTAGCAATAGTTTGTAGGTAGACGCCCAATCACTGCGTGGAAACCGGGGTTTTATCTGCACATGCGAAGCAGAAAAATCGCGGAACACCCCCCAAGGAATGGGAGTTGCCGATGCGGCACACCCTACTTAGGAGGATCCATGCACACCGACCCGACCACTGAAGACCTTTCCGCCTGCGTCAGCGCCTGTCTGGCGGCGCTGGAGCAGACCCAGGCTTGCGCCAATGCCTGCATCCGCTCCGGTGACCGTTCCTTGGAGGCGTGTGCCCTGGCGGCGCTGGACTGTGCGTCCATCTGCCAGGCCACCCTCAATGTGCTGCTGCGACAGTCGCCGCACCATGGTGATTTCTGCGCCCTGTGCCAGCACATCTGCCGGGCCTGCGCCGAGGCCTGCGAACAGCATCAGCATGCGCACTGCCGCCGTTGCGCTGCCGCCTGCCGGGCCTGTGAGGCGGCGTGTGCCGTGCATTCGGGTGAGCGCCATGCCTTGCCGGGCACCCACTGAACTGGATAGCACAAAGGTGCTAATTGGGCGCAAAGAAGTGGCAGTTTAGAAAGACCTGCGCGAAGAGTTTGCTATCCAAGTCGGCAGGCGGGCTTTATAGAATTTTCCTCGTTGCCCGTCTGCCGAATATTCCATCCTTCAGGTTTTATTAAGTCGCTAATCCAATCTCGGTTCCGTGCTCGCGTTCAATCTCGGTTTCAAACCCGGATTTGAAGCATTTGCAGAGCATGGCGACGGAAATGGGCTGGCATGTTTCAGCAGTTGGGCACATCGCTGCGGCTCTCTCAGGGCTGCAATTGCGCCACCCACTTCTGAAGCGCCATGACCCATCCCGTCAGCACCCCAGATCGCCTTGCAGCCTCCTCGAATCCCGCAGCGTCTGCCTCAGCAGCGGCTGCTACCGATGCAGCGCCTACGCCGTTGACACGCACGCTCCGCCTGAAGGCGGTGGGCCTCCGGGCTGCACAGGAGGCATCCAGCATCGCTGTGGCTGACCTTCCGCGCGCCAAGCGTCGGGCGGAAGAGTCGGTGGACGACTCGGCGGATCAGGCCGCGGACGGATCAGCGGGTACGTCTGTTGACGCGTCCGTTGACACGTCGGCGCCCCTGGCTGCAGCGGCTGACGCGGCCTCTTCCCCGGTGTCCCACGCGGACCAGGAAGGCTCCCTGCAGGCGCCATCCGCGGGCGTGCCAAGCGCCACGCTGGCTGACCTGGCATCCCCGACCGCCGCCACCGCCGAAACCACCGCTGCCGAGGACGACGACCGTCACAAAGGTCTGGCCCTCTGGGCGCTGGGCGGGGCTGCCGGCATCGGCGGCATTGTGCTGATGGCCGGGGGCAAGTCGTCGTCGCATGACGGTCCAGCGTCAGGCCCGTCGCCGGTTGGGGAAGGGCCCACCGCGCCGCTGCCGGGCACGCCCGGCGTTCCATCCCAGCCCGGCACCGGCGAGGCGCAGCCGTCGGTGCCGGATCCCTCCAACGCAGCCCCATCCGTCCCTGACCCCACCAGCCCGACGCAACCCCCCGTCGCGACGCCTCCGCGCGCAGGCCACCTGAAGGTTCAACTCGCCGCCGACACCGGCCGCAGCGCCGTGGACGGCATCACCGCCGACGCGCAATTCCAGCTGGCGGTGATCGATGCGGATCCCGGCACGACCGTTCGTTATGAGCATTCACTGGACGGCGGACGGACCTGGCAGGACAACACCGGCCTGACGGCACCCTGGCCCGACGGAACCTACCTGCTGCGAGCGGTCGTCAACAATGGCGCCGCGGAATCCGTGACCGCGTCCGTGCCCCTGACGCTCGACACCCAGGCCCCCGCGACCGCCGAGTTGCTGGTCTCCGGCAGACCGGCCCTGGGCCTGGTGAATCTGGCGATGAGTGGCGTCGAGGCCGGCGCCACACAGGCTTACGACATCTCGCTGGACCAGGGACGCACCTGGCATCGCACCAAAGACGCGCTGTCCGGGCTCCTGGACGGCGACTACCTGCTGCGCGGCGTGGTCACCGACGCCGCAGGCAACCAGAGCTTCACTGCCGTACAAAGCATCACCGTGGACACCACGGCCCCCGCGCCCATACCGCTGCAACTGCGCAAGGTCGGGGAGCAGGGCTGGGATGCGCTCTCTCCACTGAGCAGCACCGGCGCGGTCGACCTCAAGCTCGCCTTGCCAGCCGGTGTCACGGCGGTGTACCAGCAGTCAACCGATGGCGGACACAACTGGACGACCGTGCCGTCCAGCGTGAGCGGCCTGGCGGAGGGCAACTACAGCTTCCGCGCCATCCTCAGGGATGCTGCTGGCAACGAGACTGCGCTGGATCCAGTCAAGCTCACCGTGGACAAGACGCCGCTGCCGGGTCTGTCCATCTCCGCCGTCATGCAGAACGGGCAGGTCAACGGAACCAGCAGCTATCTATCCCGGGACGGCAACTTTCAGATCATGCCCGACCGCACCGATCCGGATGCACAGCTGATCGGTGAGTTCCGGGTGGAAGGCACGCTCGCCTGGAGCCGGACGGATCTACACGGCGTAGGCATGCTGGATGGCCGATACGAGTACCGGGCTGGCCTTCGCGACCCCGCTGGCAACATCACTTACTCCAACACCGTGATCGTGGAGGTGGATACCCGCCAGCCGGGCGCCGGCACCATCACGCTCGGCAACTACCAGGACACCGGTCGGAATGCGTCGGACCGCATCTCCACGGACGACAGCTTCACCCTCGTTCATGTGCCCAGCGGCCCGGTCACCGCCATTCAGTGGCAGCAAAGCTTCGACAATGGCGTCAACTGGTCCAACATCCGAGGCGGCACCCAGACGAGCCTCCCCCAGACGATCAGCACCGACGGCCACTACGTCTTCCGCGCGCTGGTCACGGACGATCAAGGCCAGGTCCACACCACCCGCAGCGTGGATGTCACCGTGGACGCGATGCCAGGGCCTGTGCCGACCCTGTCTCTGACCGGCCTGGACGACACGGGCGCCTCGAGCAACGACTTCATCACGCAGGACGGCCGCTTCACCCTGACCGCTTCGGGTGCCTCTCCGGACGCCACCACCGTCTTCGAAGTGTCCTTCACCGGCAACGGCGGCTGGCTGCCGACGTCGGCGCAGCAGGACCTGCCTTCGGGCACCTACTGGTTCAAGGCGACCTCCGTCGAAGTGGGCGGGGCCCTGGCGCCCAGCAAGACGCTGAAAGTCGTGGTGGACCGTGACGCCCCCGCAGCCGCGCCCTTGCAATTGGCCGACTTCGACGACACCGGCGCCGTTGGGGACCGTGTCACGTCGGATGCCAGTTTCACCCTCACCACGCCGCCGCTGGAGGCCGGGGCCACGGTGCGTTACTTGCGGTCTACGGACGATGGCTTGAGCTGGTCCCCCACCGACGCCTCGCAGCAAGGGCTGGCCGATGGCGACTACTGGTTCCGTACCGAGGTCACCGACCTGGCCGGCAACACCCGCCTGGGAGCCCCCCGGGTGGTGACGGTGGACACCCAAGCGCCGGACGCAGGGGCCTTGAGCCTGACAGTGATCGGATCCAACGGTGTGGACCTCCAATGGGCCGGTGCCGAGACGCCGGACACCCTTGTTTATCAGGTGTCCCTGGACCATGGGCAGACCTGGCAGCCGGTCTCGGCCCACAGTGTTGGACTGGCGGCGGGGGACTACGTCTTCCGGGCCGTGGTGACCGATGCGGCTGGCAATGCCGCAACCACCGCGTCCGTGGCCTGGCAGGTCGCCCCACAGGCCGGCGACGTCAGCCGCAGCAGCGGTGCGGCGGTATTCGGCGCGGATCCCGACGCCGGAAACAGCGCGCACGCGCTCTCGGCGACGGAAGCGTTGTGGGTGAACGCGTTGTCGGGCAGCCCCTTCGCAGGCGGCGCGGCCTTGGTACCCCCCGTGGCCGGGGTCTGACACCCGCTCCGGCCTTTCCATCGCATCTCAACTCCATCCGCCGCATCCGCCGCATCAGCCAAATCCGCCCCACCGTGCCTCACAGATCCAGGACACCGCCATGTTTTTCCCCTCCACCGCCCCGACCTCCAGCGCTCCCACCCGGACAGGCCTGCCGCCCGGCGCCATTGCGCTGCCGTTGCCGTCCCAGCATTCCCTGCTGGACGTTGCCACCCCCTTGAACGATGCAGCCATCCGCCCCGGCCACTGCGTCACCCCCAGGCCACACTCTCGCGGCCTCAGCGCCGAGCGACGGTTTGCGCTGCTGGACATTGCCGATGATCACGGCCGTGTGCACGGCCGGGACCTGCTGTTCCGACGTGACAGCATGGTGCTGCCCACCGCCGACCATGATTCGATCACCCGCGTGAGCTGCTCGCTGGCCAATGCCCTGCTGGAGGGCTACGCCGCCAACAGTCTCCCGACCGGCGAGTTGCTGGTGCCCATGGACGAAGCGGTGCTGAGCTCGCCGATCGCGCCAGCGTTGACCCCGGATATTGGTGCCATCCTGCTGCACCCGTCACTCGCCGTGACCACGCAGGTCCTGATGCGGGTGGCTCAGCTGCGGGCGCTGGGCATCCGCTTCAGCATCGACGGCGTCAGCAGCTTGGACGATCCCCGCTGGCTGCTCGCGCCCTATGCGGACTCGGTCCGCCTGCACCTGGACCAGACCGCGCCCGACATGCTCCATACGCTAGTCGCCCGGGCCGATGCCGAAGGGCTGGAGGTGATCGGCTGCGGTGTCCAGTCCATGACCGGATACCGACGTCTGGAACATCTGGTGGTGACCAAGCTGCAGGGCCCCGTCATTGCTGCGCCGCTGGAGTTGATCGTCCCCGCCTTGCCCGGCTGCGATGAGGCGGTCCTGCGCCGCATGCAGCTGCTGCAGGCCAACCATGTCTCCGCGCAAGCCATGGCCACGGCACTGTCCGCCGACCCGGCCCTGGTGATGCGGCTGCTGGTGCTGCATCGCCTCTATGTGGGCCGTCGCGAGGAGGAACCGGTGTCCCTGGCTGCGCTGGTGAAGTCGCTGCCCCGGGGCGTGTTGTCGGCCTGGCTGGAGATCCTTCGGCGCACCGCCTGCCATGGCCACCATCTCGGGTGGGGCCGTGCGGTCCGTGATCAGGTCGAGGTCTATCAGCGGTCAGTCCTGCGCCAGAGCGACTCACAAGATCGCGAAGCGGTCGACGCATCCGTGTGGCTGTTTCTGCGGCGCCTGTGCAGCCCGAGCCACTACCTCAAGACGCTGCGGCATCCGGGCTGACCCTGGCCGGTGTCGGGACCGCCGCCTGGACCAGGGGAAGCTCCACCCGGGTCACGGCACCGGTGTCGGTCAGCTGAAAGTCGAACTGTCCGCCCAGGCTCTCCATCCGCTTGCGCATATGGGTCAGGCCCATGCCCGTGGAGGTGCCGAAGGCTGGCCGTTGCGGCAGGGACTGGGCCAGCGCCGACCGGCCGTTGTCGGTGATGCGCAGACTCATGCTGTGGTCGGTCTGCTGCATCTGGATGGTGACGCGGGTGGCGTTGGCATATTTGAGGGTGTTGGCCACTGTCTCCTCCACCACCCGCAGCAGCTCTTTGGCCCCATCCTCCAGCAACACGAATTCCTGCCCGGACGGCACCTCGTATTCCAGCTGGAAGTCTTTGCCGCTCAGCAGGGAGTCCAGATTGACGCAGTAATCAAACAGGATGTTCTGGAATTCCCGCTCCTCCCGCTGCGGGCTGTTGGACACGAGGCTGCGCACGCCCTGCAGCAGGTCCAGCAGGTTCTGCTCCAGTTGCGCTGCATTCAGATGACCATCCCGGACCGAGAACAGCGTCGTGACCAGGCGCGAGCCGATGCCGTCATGCAGCTCGCGATACAGCCGTTCCCGCTCTTCCTGCGCAGCCTCCCGCCGCTCCAGGCCACTCTGGCGGTCATAGGCCAGCGTCAGCTCCATTTCACGCCGCCGCAGGCTGTCCGCCAGGACCTGGTTGGCTTCTTTCACCCGCTGGATGCTCTCACCGTACTTCAGCAAATGCACCCGTGCCATCACGATCAGCAGCGGCGGCAGCACCAGGTGGGTGAGGTAGATCGGGGTGCCGAGGAGGCGGAGCAAGGAGCCTTCGGCAATGCCACTGGGCGGGCTGACCTGGTGAGCCATCACCAGGAAATCGTGAACGATCAACAAGCCCGCCAGCAGCATATGCAGCAGCAGCAGGATGGCTGAACGGCTGCGGGTCCTGCGAATGTACTTCACCAGTCGCAGCAGGACCCAGACCTGCAGGGGCAACATCAGCCAGATCCAGACATGCGCCAGATGCACCTCCCCGCGACTGCCCAGAAACGGGGAGATGACCGCCGCCGCGGACGATGACAGCGTGACCAGCACCGCCATCGGCCGGGTCAAAGGTTCCTGGATGAAACGCAACACAAACAGGAGGGTCAGCGCGTTCAGGCTCCCGGTGCAGGCATAAAAGGCCCACAGCCAGGCATCGCGCCACGACGCAGGCAGGTGCACCCAGAGGGACAGCGTGTAGACCGTGGCCCAGAGCAGCGCGACGGCTCCGATCAGCCCGAAGGTGTCGTCCCGCCGGTTGACCATCCAGATGCCCACCATGAACAGCCCGGTGAGCAGGCAGAACGCCTTGCTGGCATTGGCCAGGGACCCACCGATGAAGTCCAGCACTTCGGTGATGAAGGCAATGTGGCCCACTTCCCCGACATAGACCGGGGAAAAGGTGAGGTGGGGTTCCCAACTGGTGTATTCAATGGTCAGTCGGTTCGGCCCGTGAGGCCGCAAGACTTTGGCCGGCAGCGGCACCATGATGGGACGGAACCACATGAAGCGGTCGTCCGCCGTGGAACGCGGAAAGCCGTCCAGCCAGACGCCATTCAGGAACACATCCAGGCCATGCACCGCCTGGCTGACGAGAATGGCTTTGGACGGCCCGCGCAGATGCACCTCGCGGTTGCCCTCCAGCGTGTCATCGAAACTGTCGGAGGGTTCCAGGTAGGCGTCGAGGTCAATGACCAATCGGGCCTTGCGCAGTTGCGACGGTCCTTCTTCGTGGTCCACCAAGGGCAGGGGCGCATCGACCTCGCTGTCCACCAGCGGGCCGTCGAATCTCAGGGCCTTGGGGTCGTCTGCCGGCACCACGCGCAGCTCGTACCGCTCGGCGGAGGGAATGGTGTGGATCGCGGCCAGCTCCGAGGCAATGTTCCAGACCATCAGGCCCATGAACACCATCACGATGCTCAAGGCCAGGAGCGGGCTCCACCAGAATCGCCGGCCCGCGGTTTCCTGCGAGGGCCAGGCCGGCAAAACGGGCATCGTGGACATCTCACCCCCCGGGTCAGGTGGCCGCCCCGGCCCTGACGTGCCATGGCGAAACGGCCCTTCGGTGCCGCTGCCTGGTCGGTGGGTCCTGCCGGCGGGCACCGACCAGCGTCGGGCAGGGCGCGCGCCTCAATCAGAGTCAGAGGCGCTGACGTACAACGTCATTAATGTAGCGCCAGATTCAGCTGGTCGACCACCTCGGCCCAGTCGGCGTCCTCCAGCAGCAGGTCCTTCAGCAGGCGCGCCTGAGAAGGCGTCCAGAACGGGGCGTCGGTGATCTTGACGTCATTGGGCAGGGGGCGGTGCTCGTCGATGAAGGCCTGGATGTCGGATTCCGAGGACGGCAGACCGAGTTGATCGAAAAGTTCGGAAAAGGGATGGACGCTGGGTTCCATTCAAGACTCCTGGTCGGTCAGTTCTTTGAAAATGCTGCTTTGCCTCTCGCACGAGAGACCTCCCGTCAAGGCTAACATCGTGCCTGGGGTCTCCAGCGGAGGAATGATGACAACAAGCCAGGTCCAGCGACAGCCCGTACCGCCCGCCAGCGACGCGGCGGACGAGTCACGCCTGCGGCTCGCGGGCAGCCGGCTGCGACACTTCCATGTCTGCGCGTTCTTCAACAGCCGGGAAGAGGAACATCAGGTGCTGGGCTCTTTTTACCGGGACGGCGTGCGGCTGGGCGAGCGCAATCTGCATCTGGTGGAGTCGGGTTCTATGGTGGCGCATCGCGGCCATCTGGCTGCAGGCGGCATGGATGTGCCGGGCTGTGAGGCCTGCGGGCAACTGGTCATGATGCCCTGGCACCATGCCTATCTGGACGATGCGGGCGTCTTCGACCGGCAGCGCGTGCTGACGCTGATCGAGCAGGTCACCCGCGAGGCCAGTGCCCCCGGCTCGGTGCCGGTGCGGGTGATGGGCCAGATGGACTGGATCGTCCAGCCAGGCGTGGACCGCTCCGAAGTCATTGCCTATGAAGCCGAGGTCAACGAAGTACTGTCCCGGCATCAGCAGCCGGCCATCTGTGTCTACGACATTGCCACCTTGGACGGCGCGATGATGATGGACCTGCTGCGCACCCATCCGCTGACCCTGATCGGCGGCGCGCTCCGGGAAAACCCTTTCTACACGCCACCCGCCCAGATGCTGAGGGAGCTGGCCGCCCGCCGAGGGGGCGGCGCCGAAGCGGGTGCGGCGTCGGTGCGGCTCACGATGACCTGACGACCCTCCAATGCGCGCACTGCATGTTGATACGGGCCGGCCGACGTCGCCGGCCGACGAGGCGCTGCGGGACCTGATGGGCCTGCTGGCGCTGCCTGCCCTGTGGGTCGGACGCGATGCCGCCACCGTGCTGCAGCTGACCACGGAGGCGGTGAACAGCATCGTCAGCACGGCGGTCTGCCTGGTTCGGGCGCCGCTGTCGGCGGGTGCCGAGGCGTCCACCTGGCTGTATGTCGGCGGGGTCGAGGTGGATGCCGAATCCGCCTGGGATGGTTTCATCGACACCTGCCTGCGCATCGACGAAGGGCCCGAAGACCCGGTGAGCCTTTCGTCGCCCCTGGGCACGCTCAGGGTGGTGCGCTTGCACCTCGGGCCCGCCGGACGTTTCGGCGGCCTGTGGTTCGGCTCCTCGCGGGCGGACTTTCCGTCCCTGCATCAAAGCGCCTTCATGCGCGCCGCCGCCACGCTGGCCGGCACCGGCCTGCATGCGGCCCGGCTGGACCAGGAACGCGAGCGCGCCGCTCGAGCGAAGGACGAGTTCCTGGCCATGCTGGGCCATGAACTGCGCAATCCGCTGGCGCCCATCTCCACCGCCTTGCACCTCATCAAGATGCGCAACGACGGCCTGGGCCGCGAGCACCAGATCATCGAGCGTCAGGTCGGCCACCTGTCCAAGCTGGTGGACGACCTGCTGGACATCACCCGCATCACCCGCGGCAAGGTGGAACTGAGCCGTGAGCCGGTGGAGGTGGAAGCGCTGCTCACCGATGCCATCGAGGGCGTCAGTCCGCTGCTGGAGGAGCGCCAGCAATTGCTCAGCACCCGCTTCGAGGTGCCGGCCGACGTCCAACTGGTGGGCGACCCGGGGCGCCTGCGCCAGGTGATGGTCAATCTGCTCAGCAATGCCGCCAAATACACACCGGTGCACGGTCAGGTGAGCATCCGGGCCGAAGTGCTGGGCGCGCAGCAGGTGCTGATCGAGGTCAGCGACAACGGTGCCGGGATCGACCCCGAACTGCTGCCGCGCATCTTCGACCTGTTCGAGCAAGGCACCACCACGCTGGATCGTGCCAAAGGTGGATTGGGGATTGGCCTGGCCATCGTCAAGCAACTGGTCGACCTGCACGGCGGGCGCGTGGAGGCACACAGCGAAGGCGTGGGGCAGGGGGCCCGCTTCCGGGTGATGCTGCCGGCGGTGCGGGTGTCGGCCGAAGCGCCGGCCCACGCGCCCCAGACGCCCCAACGCCTCGACCAGGGGGCGCCGGGTCGCATCCTGGTGGTCGATGACAACCGCGATGCCGCTGAGACGCTCGGCCTGGCGCTGCGCTACAGCGGCTACGAGGTGGAGACCACCACCTTGCCGCAGGAAGTACTGGGCCTGCTGGCCCGGCACCGCTTCGATGTGGCCGTGCTGGACATCGGCATGCCGGTGATCGACGGTTATGAACTCGCCGCGCTGATCCGCGCGGGCATGGCGGAGCGGACCCCGCGGCTGATCGCGCTGACCGGTTACGGGCAGTCGTCTGACCGCGACAAGGCGCTGGCCACCGGGTTCGACGAACACATGGTCAAGCCCATCGACCTGGAGCGCCTGCTCCACACCTTGGAGGGGATGATCCCCCGCCAGTCCCCCTAGAATCCCCCTGAACTTTTGCGCGCTGGCGCCCATGTCCTTGACCGGTCCCTCTCCTGTTGCTCCTTTGTCCGGCACGCCGGCGCCCACCCACATCGCCGTCCTGGATGATGAGCCCGACATCACCCTGCTGCTGGCGGGTTATCTCGGCACGCATGGGTTCCGGACGACGCAACTGCACAGCGGCCGCGCCTTGATGGACCTGATGGCCAGCGACCCGCCCCATCTGGTCTTGCTGGACCTGGGCCTGCCCGGCGAAGACGGTTTTGCCATCGCACGGCAGCTGCGGGAGCACTGGCGCTGCGGCCTGGTGATCGTCACCGGCCGGGGCGATGCGGTGGACAAGGTGGTCGGCCTGGAAATTGGCGCGGACGATTACGTCACCAAGCCCTTTGACTTGCGCGAGCTGGTGGCGCGGGTCAAGGCCGTGCTTCGCCGGCTGCAGGCCGAGCCCGCAGCCGCGCCGGCACCAGTCGCCGTGGGCGTCGCGGCAGCGCCGAGCGGGCTGCCGGACGAGCCGGATGACCGGGAACTGCTGCATTTCGATGGCTGGTCGCTGGACGTGGCGGCCCGGCGGCTGAACGATCAGGCCGGAGAGGAAGTCATGCTGACGACCGGTGAATTCGATCTGCTGCTGACCTTTGCCCAGCATCCGGGCCGCGTGTTGTCCCGCGACTTCCTGCTGGAGCACACCCGCGGACGGGAATCTTCACCGTTCGACCGCACGATCGACGTGCAGGTGGGACGCCTGCGTCGCAAGCTGGGCACGGATGCCAACGACGGCAAGTGGATCAAGTCCATTCGCGGCGCTGGCTACCTCTTCGTGCCCCGGGTTACCACCACGCGGACGGCCCCATGAGCGGGGCGGTGAACGAGCCGCTCGTCTCGGCGCCGCTGCCGCCCGGTATCGACGCCACCACTGTCTTTCGCTCGCTGTTTGTCGCGTCGCCCGACGGCATCCTGCTGGTGGATGCGCAGGGCGCCATCCTGCTGGCCAGTCCGTCCGCCGAGCGCTTGCTCGGTTATGAATCCGGCACCCTGGCCGGCCTGCATATCGAAGCGCTGGTGCCCGACAGCATCCGCCCGCGTCATGCCCAATTCCGCGAGCGGTACGGCCACGCGCCGCGAGCCCGGCCCATGGGCACGCAGATGGACCTGGTGGCCAAGCGCCGCGACGGCACCGAAGTCATGGTGGAAATTGCGCTCAGCCCGCTGCAGTCGCATGGACTGCCGTATGTGATGGCGTCGGTGCGCGGCATTGGGGAATATCCCCGCGTGCGGCAGGCGCTGCAGCGGGCGCGCTGCAGCGAGCATCTGGCCCAGCTGGGCAAGCTGGCGGTGGACTCGCGGGACCCGCAGGAGATCCTGGGCCAGGCGCCTGCGATTGCCGCCGAAGCGCTGGAACTGCGCACGGCCATGCTGCATCTTTTGGACCCGGGGCGCACCTTGCTGCGGCTCGCGGGCGGCGTGGGACTGGGCGCCGGGAAGTGCTGGGCGTCAGCGAGGCCTGGCGCGCCGACTCTCCGGAAGGCCTGGTGCTGACCCGCTCCGAACCCCTGATGGTGGAGGACTTGCGGCAGGAAACGCGCTTCCCGGTCGAGCATGCGCTGCGGCTCGGCCGCTTGTCCCTGCTGTCGGTCCCCGTCTCGGACCGGGGCAAGGTGGTGGGGGCGCTGACGGTCTGGTCCGCGCTGGACCGGCGCTTCGGGGATGCGGAGCTGCGTTTCATGGAATCGGTGGCGAACCTGCTGGGCACCTGCCTGCAGCGGGCCCAGACCGAAGAGGCCCTCAGCCATTCCCAGCGCCTGGAGGCGGTAGGGCAGTTGACCGGCGGCATCGCGCATGACTTCAACAATCTGCTCACCGTCATCCAGGGCAACCTGCAGGTGCTGGCGGACCTGCCCTCCGTCACGGCCGACCCGCTGGCGCCTCAACTGGTGGCGGCGGCGACCCGCGCCTCACGCCGAGGGGCTGATCTGACCGGCAAGCTGCTGGCATTCTCCCGGCGGCAGGTGCTGCAACCGACCGCTGTCGATGTGGAGGCGCTGCTGCGTTCGCTGGCGGACATGCTGCGCCGGACGCTGGACCAGCGCATCCGCATCCATGTCGATGTCGCCAGCGGCTGTCCGGATGTGCTGGCGGATGCGAGTCAACTTGAATCCGCGGTCCTCAACATTGCGATCAATGCGCGGGATGCAATGCCGGACGGGGGCGACCTGGTTTTCTCCGCCGCCCCCCTGCCGGCGCTGACCGCTGAATTGCGGGAGCAACTGGAGCTGGGGCCGCAGGACCCATCACCCGACTATGTGCGCATCGCCATCAGCGACACCGGCACCGGCATGCCGGAGGCGGTGAAGGAGCGCGCGTTCGAGCCGTTCTTCACCACCAAGCAGGCCGGCCGGGGCACCGGGCTGGGTCTGAGTACGGTGTATGGATTTGCACGGCAGTCGCAAGGCACGGTGCTGATCGACAGCGAAGCCGGCCATGGCACGGTGCTCAGCATCGTGCTGCCGCAACCGCCTGTGGAGGCACTGGACGCTCGCGCCGAATTGCCCGCAGCCAGCGAACTGGCGCCGGGGACCCGGGTCTTGCTGGTGGAAGATGATGCGGAAGTGAGGCTGGTGGCGCGCCGATTCCTCAAGGATCTCGGCTGCTGTGTCACCGCCTGCGCCAGCGGCGAAGAAGCACTGGCCTGGCTTCAGGAGCAGCGGGAGCGCGGGGACCCTTCTCCGGCCTGTCTGCTGAGCGACGTGGCGCTGGGCGCGGGCATGCGCGGCACCGAGCTGGCGCGTCAGGTGCAGGACCACTGGCCGGAGCTGCGGATTCTGCTGACCTCGGGCTTTTCAGCCGACTTGCTGCAAGGGGCGTCGGACTGGCCGTGGCCACTGCTGCCCAAGCCCTACAACCGGGCGGAACTGGCCGAGGCGCTGGCCCGCGTGCTGCGGGACTGAGCGCAAGTGCTGCGGCACTGCGCCCGCGCCCATGACCCACGACCTCACTGCAGGCGTGCGGTGCGGGCGGACGAACCGCTGATTACGTACTGCTCCAGGCGGGCCAGGTCCGGAATGCTGATCTGGCGACGGCCGCGCTCTCCGAAACGGATCAGCTGTTCGCGGTTCAGGCGGGACAGGCAACGGCTGACCGTTTCCAGCGTCATGCCCAGATAGTTGCCCAGGTCTGCGCGGGTCATGCGCAAGGTGAGCTCGTCCGCCCGCAGGCCGCGCTGGGCCATGCTGCGCGCCCAGGCGCAGAGGAATTCCGCCACGCGGGCCTGCGAGGCCAGGGTACACACGGACATCAGCGATTCACGCTCGCGGCGGATTTCGGTGCTCATGGCTTCATGGACCACCGCCATCAGTTCGGGGTGACGCACGCAGCCTTCCAGCAGGGTGGCGTAGGGGATGATGGAGACGTTGCCGGTGTCCATGGCCACGGCATCGCAGGCATGGCGGCCGTGGGCGATGCCGCTGAAGCCCAGCCAGTCGCCGCGGAACTTCAGGCTGACGATCTGCTCGCGCCCGTCCAGGCTGCGGCTGACCAGCTTGTAGGCGCCGGAGTTGATCAGGAACACGGTGTTGAAGGGCAGCCCGGAGTGATAGAGCACATCCCCGGGGCGCACGACCTTGGAAGCGGGCTGCACCAGCTCGCGGACCGTGCGCATCATTTCCAGCATGCGCTGCTGCGGGTCTTGCAGGGTCTGGAATCCCTGGAACGGGAGGATGCTGTCCTGCAGATCTGCCGAGTCATCCATCATCGGCGACGGCATGCCGGCGGGGGCGCGGGAGGGGAAGGACGGCAGACGCTCACGCGACGAAATTTGATGGGAGCGGTCGTGGTGAATGAGTTGGGCGGCTTCGGACATGATCGTTTCGGTGGTTGAGGTGTTGACACGCATCGTAAAAAACGGCCGCAACTGGCGTGGCAATCGACAACATCGCTGGGTAACACTGAGTGAACCGACGGTAACGATCAGATGTCTTTGCGCATCCCCGTCCGTTGTTTGGGCCTGTACTCCCGAAGAGGAGTTGGTTGATTGACAACAATCAACGATTGCTGGCGGTGAGGCACTTAGGCTGTCGTCCACGTACAAGTCGTGCCACCGCCCGTGGCATCCCCTGCCAGCCATGCTTCATGCTCCCCCGTCCGATCGAGAACCGTCCCGCTGTCCTGCGGCAGCCACGGCGCAGCCGGTGGGCGGCACGCCTGCTGATGGCGATCGGTCGATCGGGGGGGAGGGTGCAGCCGCGGGGGGAGGCGCCGGGGCGAACGGTCAGGCCCTGAACGGCCGCCGCATCGGCCTGATCTGCGCGTCCCGACAGGCGCCGGCAGCGGCGCTGTTCATCCAGGCGGCCGAAAGCCTGGGCGCGCAAGTGGCGGTGCTGCAGGCCACCGACGTCCTGGACGCCGGCGAAGCCCAGCAGGACAAGCTGATGCGCATGCTGTCGCGCCTGTATGACGTGATCGAGTGCCAGGACCTGCCCTCGGCCGCCGTGCGGCACATTGCCGAGCGGGTCGCCGTGCCGGTGCTGGCGAATCTGGGGGCCCGGGCGCTGGAACAGGACGCCGATCAAGCGCCCGAATGCGGCACGCCCGAATGGGAACAAGGCCTGGCGCGTGTGCGGCAGGCCTTGTTGAGCGCACTTTAAAGGCGGCCCCAGCCGCCCGGTGTCGCCGTCTCTCGATTACTGCTTCGGCTTCTTGCCGTCTGCCGCACGGGTGGCGGTCTGCAGCGCCTGCGCTTCCTGCAAATGGTGCTGCAAGGTGGGCAGCGTCTTGGCGGCGAAAGCCTTCACATCCGCATCGTCGGACTGCTTGGCGGCCTTGTCGAACAGCTTGACGGTGTCACGGTGCGCCTCGACACCCACCGACTCCGCATAGTGGCGATCGAAGCTGGTGCCATCGCGGGCGCTGAGCACCTTCATCTTGCCCTTTTGCGTCATCGACGGGTCCTTGGGCAGGTCCACGCCCTTGGAGGCGGCCAGCGCGGACAGCTCCTCGCCGGCCTTGGTGTGCTCATCCACCATCTTCTGAGCGAATGCCTTCACGTCGGCATTGCCCGATTTCTGCAGCGCCAGCTTGCTGCTTTCCACCTCGGCATGACCGTTTTCAGCGGCCTGCTTCAGGAAGGCGGAATCCTTGTGGCTGATCTTGCCGGCTGCCGCCGAAGCAGAGGCGCCCGGCACCACGGCCTGGGCGAAGGCCGCAGGGGCCTGCACGCTGGCAATCAGGCCGACGGCGGCGGCCGCCAAAGCCACACGGCCCCAGCGGACGGCGGAATGGGGACGGCTGCTGCGGATCACGACGTCATTCATGGAGGACTCCAGACTTGTTGGGGAGATGGCCTCTCCAAGCAATCGGGATTCCTGCCACAACGGCCGCACAACGCCGCTCAAGGCCGCTCAAGGCGCCAATGGCCACCCAGAGGCGACCCAGACGCTTAGCTGGTGGGCTGTTGCTTGTAACTCTGGCCCAGGGCCGTGAGCGCACCGGTGCCTGCCAGCAGGCTGGTGTAGTGGGTATCGTTGTCCCAGCGTCCGGTAAACCATGCGTAGCGCACGACATCCGTCCGTGATTCGCAGGTCTTGACCATGTCCGCCATCTGGGCGATCTGCTTGGCGGCGGTGTCGATCTGCGCGCCGTCGGCCTGGCTATGCCAGTTGGCCATTTCGGTCACCCAGAACGGCTTGCCATATTTCTTCAGCCGGTCCAGCTGGCCGCCCAGGCCGTAGTCATACCAGTGGAAGGCCAGGGCATCGATCTGCGGATCGCGACCGCCATTGTTGGCGCGGTAGGCCGCATAGAAGGCATCCAGCCAGACGACCGGATCGGCAAAGCCGTCCATCGTGCCCCAGGTGATCGCCGGGCCGACGATCTGGACACCGGTCTGGGCCGCAATCGCTTCGTACCGGGGCCACAGGGCCGCGGCCTCCGCTGGCTTGAGGTTGGCCTCGGTCTTCAGATTGGGTTCATTGAGCACCAGCAGATGCTTGACCGTGGGACGCGCCTTGAGCGCCGCGATGACCTGCGCGCTGTCGAAATTGAAGTTCCACAGCATCGGCACATGGGTCATGGCCTGGGCGATGGAAGGATTGGCCTGCACGGAGGACGCGGGGTCCAACGCCCAGTTGTACCACCAGCCCACCGGGCCGCTGAGGGCGACGAAATCGCCAGCGTCCTTCAGGTCATAGGCGATACCGCGCTTGCCGACGGGCGGCGGCGCGGGGCTGGGCGTGGGCGATGGCGCCGGGCTTGGCGACGGGGACGGGGAGGGAGACGGCGAAGGCGTCGGCGAGGGGGACGGCGAAGGGGAAGGGGAGGGAGACGGCGATGGCGATGGCGACGGTGACGGCGAAGGTGTCGGCGTCGGCGCCGCGGGCGTCGAATCCGTTCCGCTCCCGCCTCCGCCACCGCCGCACGCGGTCAGCAAGGCTGCACCGGCCGCTGCGACCAGCGTGCGGCGTCGGCTGTCCACGGCTTCGCTGCCTTCTGGCGGCAGAGGGGCGATCAGGGGACGGGGAGGAGTCTGTGAACGGTTCATTCGATGCTACCTGGCCAAAGAGGCTGTCCCCGGAGTCAGGGGAAGTCCATGCGGGCCGGAGTATGGCGGCGCCTGACGCCGTACGGATGAGCCGGACACATCTTGTTAATCTTGCTGACAGACGTCTAAAAGACTGACTTTTCTGGCGGCCTCGCATCGACCCAAGCGCGTCACCCGTTGACAAAAAATGTTGTGTTTCGGGCGAGCTGCGCGCGGGGGACGGCACGAGTCTTGCGCGAGTCCGAGGGAGCTTCCGGCGGACCTTCCGGCACACCTGTTCAGCAGCGTCACAATGTCCGCCGATGACCTCCCTCGTTCATGCCGCCCCGTCTCTCCCCCCGTCTCTCCGCCCCGCCGCCTGGGCCCTGCGCACGCAGTTTTTCGTCGCCGGCGCGATGTTTGCGACCTGGGGCGTCCATGTCCCCACGGTGAAGGCCCATTACGGGCTCGGCGAGCAATCGCTGGCGCTGGCCATGCTGGCCTCGGGCGTGGGCGCCGTGTTGGCGTTGACCCAGGCCGGCCGTGTGGTGGGGCGTTTCGGGCCTCGTCGGGTGGCGGCGGCGATGGGGTTGCTGCTGTGCGCAGCCATCGCCAGCCTGCTGTTGACCCAGGCCTACGCCGGGCTTGTGGTCACGATGGTGGTGTTCGGTTGCAGCGCCAGTCTGTTCGATGTGTCCATCAATGCCGAAGCCAGCGAGATCGAAGCCCGTGCCGGCCGTCCCCTGATGAGCGGCTTCCACGCCCTGTTCAGCCTGGGCGGCATGGTGGGCGCGGGCGTGGGCAGCCTGCTGCCCGCATGGGGCATGGGAGCGGCGATGCATCTGATGCTGGCGTCCGTCCTCGCGCTGCTGATGGTCTGGGGCGCCTGCGCCGCGATGCTGCCGATGCAAGGCCCTGCGGACGACACCCACCCGCTGAGCCTGCCGCGTGGGCCGCTGGCGCTGATCGGCCTGCTGGCGGCGCTGGGCCTGATCGCGGAAGGCGCGATGTATGACTGGAGCGTGCTGTTCCTCAAGCAGGAGCGCCACAGCGACGTCAGCCTTGCCGCACTGGGTTATGCGAGCTTCAGCCTGGCGATGGCGCTGGGGCGCTTTGGCGGGGATGCCGTGCGGGCCCGCGTGGCGCCCATCCCGCTGATGGTGCTGAGCGGCGTGCTGGCCGCGGCGGGCATGGCGATGGCGCTGCTGGTGCCGGCGGCGCAGGCAGGCCTGCTCGGTTTCGCCTTGGTGGGATTGGGCTTGTCGAACGTGGTGCCGGTGCTGTTCAGCGCGGCATCGCGGATCCCCGGCATGGCGCCGGCCCATGGCATTGCCGCCGTGTCCGCCGTCGGCTACCTGGGCATGATGGCCGGGCCGCCGCTGATTGGCTTGGTCGCCGAGCACAGTTCCCTGACCCTGGGGCTGGGCTGCGTCGTGCTGTTCGCCGTCTTCATGGCGGTGGCGGCGCCGCGGGCGCTGCGGCAGGCCGGGTCGCCTTGAATCAGGCCGGCGGACCGGATGCCAAAGGCCCCGCCGCTTCGCTGCGCCGGCGATACAGGTCCAGCAGCATGTCCACGAAGTCACGGCCCAGCAGGTCGGCCACCGGGACCGCATAGACATTGATGGTGGACGTCACCCGGTAATGGGCCACCACGTCCAGCCGGGTATGGTCGGCATCGATCGGCGTGAGGGTGAAGCGCGTCTCGCCCAGGTCCAGATACTGGCCGCCCAGCACCACATGGTCGTCCATGGTGCCCGGCGGAAAGGAGTCTGGGGAAAACTCATAACGCCAGGCGAGGGTCCGGCCTTCGACGCGGTCGGTCACCCGGCCGCGGAAATGCACGCCCCGTTCCCAGCGCGACTCGCGCACCTCGCCCTGCGCGGTCGTGTGGTTGATGCCCTCCACCGGGCGCGGCACGCCGATGAGATGGGCCAGGGTCGGCTTGAGTTCCTCCCGGCGAATGTCGCGGGCCTGCACGATCTCGTTCCACACCCGCTGCGGCGCGGCGGCAACGACGGTGGACCGCTCGATCCGCTGCCAGCGGTCCTGCGGCGTGACCGGCCCTTCGACCACCAGGGCCAGCAGCGGCAGCACCGCAAGGCCGCCGATGTGGCGTCCCTGCACCTCCATGACATTCAGGATGGCCCGCATCAGCAGGCCGCCCAGCGAGGACAGCACCAGGAACACCGGTGACAGGATCACCACGCAGATGGAGCCCTCCATCAGGGTCAGCATCGAGCCCATCATCATCAGCGCGGTGGCGATCCAGGGGGTGAAGAAGGTCGCCATCCAGCTGGGCCGGGTGTTGCGCAGCAGATAGACCGTCAGGGCACCCAGGATCACCGGCGTGAGCATGATGAAACCGATGCTCATCACCCCGGCCATGCGGCTGTTGACGCCGATGGACTGAAGGAAGGGCCCGGCCCAACCCGCCAGGTAGCGGATGGCCAGCCCGTACAGGCCGCCGGTCAGCGGGGCGATCCAATACAGCGGCGCCATGGGGGTGTCGCCGCCGTCCAGGGCCTGCTGCGGCTGCTGCTGCGGCTCGGCGGCCTGCTCGGAGGTGGATGCCGGGCCGCCGCCGGTGTGGACGGGCTGAAGAGCGTTCCGCGGGTGGATGCTCGGCTCGTTGCTGTGGTGGTTCTGCTGATCCTGGCTTGGATCGTGGTTCTGATCGGCGCTCATGCGCTCTGCTCCCTCTGGCCCCCTCATGGGCCGCGGGATGCTAACCCACACCGGCGCCTGCGCCGACCCGCAGCGACAGCGCGGAGCCGGGATCATCAACCGGGTGTAGGTAAAAACCCTTCAAGGCTTTCGGTCGAAGCCAGCGGGTGCCATCGGCGGATTGCGACGTGCGGCGACGGGGCCGGCTGCGTAGAGTTGATCCTGACAGCGGAACTCGAGCTTCGCTGTTCATGCTTCTCTCTCGCATGGTCCGTCTCTTCCCTCTGCGGACGGACAACCATTTGGCCCTGATCGCAAGATCAGGGCCTTTTTCTTTCTGCCCTGGTCGCAAAACCAGGGCCGTCTTCTTTCTGCCGTCGGCCGATCAGCGGCGCTCCAGGTTCGGCAGCAGCGCAGTGATGATGCCCAGCAGCGGCAGGTAAGCGCACAGGGCGTAGACCTGGCGGATGCCGTAGTGGTCCGCCACCTGGCCCAGCCCCGCCGCGGCAATGCCGCTGACCCCGAACATCAGGCCGAACATCAGGCCTGCGATCAAGCCGACACGGCCCGGCACGAGCTCCTGCGCATACACCACGATGGCGGAGAAGGCGGAGGACATGACCAGTCCGATCATCACCGTCAGCACCGCGGTCCAGAACAGGTTCGCATGCGGCAGCAGCAGGGTGAGCGGCGCCACGCCCAGGATCGACACCCAGATCACATACTTGCGCCCGATGCGGTCCCCCAGCGGTCCGCCGGCGAAGGTGCCGACCGCCACCGCCGCGAGGAACAGGAACAGATAGAGCTGGGCCGCCTGCACCGACAACTGGAATTTGTCGATCAGATAGAAGGTGTAGTAGGTGCTGAGGCTGGCCATGTAGATGAACTTGGAGAACACCAGCAGCGCCAGCACCGCCAGTGCCAGGACCACCTGACGGTTGCTCAGCCCGTTGGCCTTGGCGGCCCCTTTGTGGCCCCGCGCGGCCTGGTGGCGCACCGTCCATCCGCTGACGCGGAACAGCACCGTGATGGCCAGCATGGCAAACAGCGTGAACCAGCCGATGGCGCCTTGCCCGCGCGGGATGATGATGGCCGCGGCCAGCAGCGGCCCGAAGGCCGATCCGGTATTGCCGCCCACCTGGAAGCAGGACTGCGCCAGGCCAAAGCGCCCGCCCGAGGCCATGCGGGCCACGCGCGACGCCTCTGGATGGAAGGTGCTGGAGCCAATGCCGATCAGCGCCGCCGCGCCCAGCAGCAGGGGGAAGCTGTGGACCACCGCCAGCAGGGCCAGGCCCGCCAGGGTGAAGAACATGCCGATGGGCAGCAGGTAAGGCTTGGGATGCTTGTCGGTATACAGGCCGATCCACGGCTGCAGCAGCGACGCCGTGCACTGGTAGACCAGCGAGATCAACCCCACCTGGGTGAAGCTCAGGCCGAACTGGTCCTTGAGCATCGGATAGATGGCGGGCAGCGTGGCCTGGATCAGGTCGTTGAGCAGATGCACGAAGGCGACGGCGCCCACGATGGGCAGGACCAGGGTGCTGGCGCTGGCCGGGGCATTGCCACTGGAAGCGGCGGCTGTTGCGGCGGGCGGGGTCGTGGATGCGGCAGCGTCGGCAGCGCCGGGCTGCAGGCGGTCGGACAAGGTGCTCATGGATCGGGAACCGCGGCGGTGCAGGGACCGACGCGGGGACAACAGGAGAGGGCCTTGCAGTCTAGGGTGGCTGCTTGTCGTCAACGGGCCAAGTTCTGTCGAGAATCGGCCACCGATGGCTGGTTGGGCGATTGGTAATCTCCGTGTTCCGCGCTGAGCCCTCCGTCCGCGGTGAGAGGTGCGCCTGTCTGCCGTCCTGCTGTCGCCCCGATTCGACTCAATAGCCCCGCGTTTCCGCTGGGAGCCGTCCCGACCGCACCATGACCCGCGCCGCACCTTCCTCCTTCATCAGCCGACCGTTGGCGATGGTGCGGACCAGCCAGGGAAGCGGACGGACGCGGCCACCGCCGGCCACCGCGCACACATACGCCTTGGCGCACTTCTCGAAGAGCTCCGCATTGAGCGCCAGCCGGGAGGCCGTCATTCCCAGCAGCAGCACCTGTCCATCCAGGACGGCAGCATTGCCGCCCTGGGCCAGCGAACGGTGCAGACCAACGAGATCGCCGCTGGCCGGGCCCATGATGCCCAGTTGCCGGATCTGTTCATCAAACACGGCCGGCATGTGGCCGCCAAAGTGCGGCAACTGGCGGCCAAAGGCGCCGCCCCCGTAGAGCATCGCGCAGGCGTCCTGTCGCCAGGCATAGACCTGGCGGTGAACGGAAATCGGCCAAGACGTGTCCGGCGGACCCTGGGACCCGTCGAGCGCCACCCGCTGCGGCTGTGCATCCCCGGCCGTTCCCCACCACATCGCGTCCTCACCGGGCAGCCGCAGGGAGAGGCTGTCAGCCGGCGACGGCATCAACCCCCGGCTCAGCAGCCGGTGGCGCAGCGCGAACCATTGGTCCTGCATCGGGCGACGCCCTCACACCAGCGCAAACACATCGTCGAAGCGGTTCAGCGCCTCGTCGATGATCTCGTCGGTATCGGCCAGGCTCGTGTAGAGGCGGCTGCCGGCCACCGAGATCAGCCCGTGCGCGGTGAAGGCCGCGCCCATCTCCTCCATCATGTGCTTGCGCCGCTTGGCCTCCTCCTTGACCCGCAGCAGCTTCAGCAGGCTGCTGGTGTCCAGCAGCAGCACGCCGGAGGTCTGCAGGTGGACGATGGAGCCGAGGTTGTAGGCCACATAGGGCAGGCCGCGCCGCTGGATGATCTCGTCCAGCCCGCGCCGCAGCCGGTCACCCGCCCGTCCCGCCATCACCGGCGCGCGGGTGCGTTCGGTCTCCAGCAGCGCGTGGTAACCCGCCACGCAGGTCAGCGGATTGGCCGAGAGCGTGCCCCCGACAAACGCCCGGCGCGAGGTGGTGCCGATGCCGCCCACCAGCGACATCATGATGTCCTTTCGGCCCCCAATGGCGCCCGACATCGGGTAGCCCGCGGTCAGGCACTTGCCCAGCACCGTCAGGTCGGGCGTGACGCCGAAATAGCCCTGTGCGCCGCCCATGCCGGCGCGAAAGCCGGTCACCACCTCGTCGAAGATCAGCAGCGCGCCGAATTCATCGCACAGCGCGCGCACCTGCGCATTAAAGGCCTTGTGGACCGGCCGCGTGCCGCTTTCCGGGCCGAAGGGCTCCACCATCACCGCCGCCGTGCCGCCGCGCAGGCGGTTCCAGCGCAACAGCCGTCGCAAGGCCTCCGGGTCGTTGGGCAGGCACTCCTGCGTGTAGGCCGTTGCGCCGCGCGGAATGCCGGTGGCCTCCATGCGGCCGGTCTTGGGCAGCCGCATGCCGTAGACGAGCTGGTCGCTCCAGCCGTGATAGGCCCCGCCGATCTTGATGATCCAGCGCTTGCGGGTGTGGGTGCGGGCCAGCCGCACGGCGCCCATGACCGCTTCGGTGCCGGAGCCCAGCATGCGCAGCATCTGCACGCCCGGCATGTGGCGGCAGACCAGCTCTGCCAGCTTCACCTCGTATTCATGCAGCAGGCCGGTGACCGGGCCGCATTCGTCCAGCACGGCATGCACCTTCTCCCGCACGGCGGGCGGGTTGCTGCCCAGCAGGGTCGGGCCGCCGGCTTGCAGAAAGTCGATGTAGCGGTTGCCGTCGATGTCGGTCAGCCACGCGCCCTCGGCCTGGCGGATGGCCAGCGGGAACGGATGGTTGAAGGCCAGGTTGTGCTGCACGCCGCCCGGGATGACCGCCTGGGCGCGGGTGGCCATGGCCTTGGAGCCGGCGCAGCGCTCGTCGAACCAGCGCATCACCTTGGGCAGGGCGTCGGGGCGGATGGGGCGCATCGGCTGGCGGACCAGCTCGGCCAGGCGGGCGTACAGCGCGTGGGTGTCCGGCCATTCGGAGACGGCGTATTGCTGGGTGTCCTCAGGCGGGGAGGGCGGTGTGCTGCCGGCGAGCCCCTTCGCTTGGGAATTCAACAATGCCGGCGCCTCTGCATGCGCCCCACGAGTCGTCTCGATCATGACAGTTCCTTCGACGAAAGCAGCAGTTGCCTGAGTGCCGCCAACTGGGCCCGCGAGCCCGGCTGCTGCTGCATCTGCCGTTCGATGCGCGCGGCCAGATGCCCTCGCGCGAGTTGCTCCAATTGCTCGACCGCTTCGAGGGCCGCTGTGCTGTCCCGCCCGCAGCACACGATACCGTGATTGCGCAACAGCCAGGCCTGCCGGTCGGGACGGACCGCAGCGGCGAGTTTGCCAGCCAGCCATCCGGTGCCCGAGGGGGCATACCCGACGACCGGCACGGTGCGTCCCAGCACGGCATGCTGGGATCGCGGCACCTCCAGCGGCTCCCCGATCAGCGCGCAGGCGCTGGCCAGCGGCTGATGGGTGTGGATGGTGCAGCCGACGTCCGGGCGGGCCCGCATCACCCGGGCATGCAGGCCGGTTTCGACCGAAGGCGGCCGCTCGCCGTCCACCACGCCCAGGTCGGCCAGGCGCAGCAGGCAGACATCCTCCGGCGCCATCGTCAGATAGTCCGTGGCCGAGGGCGTGACGGCCACGAGCACGTCGTCGATACGCAGCATCAGGTTGCCACCGGTCCCGGCGAAATAGCCGCGCTCCGACAGCCGCAAGCAGAGTGCCACGACCGCCTGCCGGGTGGATGCATGCATCATGCGGGCGCTCCTGCCGCCGGCACGCGGTTGAGCCGGTGGTACAGCGGTGCCAGTCGCTGCCGCACTTCCTTGAAGGTCTCGAACTGGTCGGTATAGAGCCGGCTGAGCGACGCAGCGGGCTCATACACCCGGCGGGTGCGCCGCAGCTCGGGCAGGTCGTCGAAACGCCGCTCGCCGATGCCGATGGCGCCGAGGAAGGCGGCGCCGATCGCATTGGCCTGGATGGGCTGCGCCAGTTGCCGGATCGGCTGCCCGGTCACATCCGCCAGGATCTGGCACCACACATCACTCTGCGCGCCGCCCCCGACGGCGGCGATGGTGCCCGGCGAGCGACCGAGCAACCGGGCAAAGGGCTCCATCATCCAGCGGGTGTTCAAGGCCACGCCCTCCAGGAAGGCGCGGAAGATGTCCTCCCGCGAATGGGCCAGCGACAGGTTCAGCAGCCCGGCGCGCAGCAGCGGGTCATCCACGGGGGTGCGTTCCCCGAAGAGCCACGGGGTGTAGATGAGTCCGCGGGCCCCGGGCGGCACTCGCGCGGCGATGCGGTTGAGCACCTCGTAGACGGCGGGATGCTCCTCGTCGCTGGCCAGTTCATCGGGATGGAAGAGGATGCGGTCGCGCAGGAAGGAGAGGTTGGCGCCGGCCGTGGATTGCAGCGCCAGCGCCAGGTAGCGCTGCGGTACCGCGCAGGGGACGGCGGCAATCTTGTGTCGCACGTCCGTGCGCATGGTGGGGACGTGAGCGCCCAGCCAGGACGAGGTGCCCAGGTACAGATGGGTCTCGAAGTCCCGCACCGCCGCGCTGACCGCCACCGCCGACGTGTCCACCGCGCCCGCCACGACGCGGGTGTCGGGCGCGAGCCCCAGCCGCTGCGCCACCTCCGGTCGCAAGGGGCCCAGCACGTCGGTGGAGGAGACGATCTCCGGCAGCTTGGCGGCATCCAGGTCCAGCATGCGGATCAGCCGCGCGTCGTAGTGCACCCGCGCCGGGTCGCGGTTGTTGGTCACCCAACTGGTGAGGATGGAATCCTGCGTGGCGCACAGGCGTCCGCAGAGCCGGAAGTTCAGGTAGTCCAGCGCATTGAGGAACTGATGGGTGCGTTCATAGACCTGCGGCAGATGGTCCCGCACATAGGCCATGTGGCCGGCGCCGTCGCGCCCGGTGGTGGACGGGGCGCCGCCGGTCAGGTGCAGCCAGCGCCACAGCTTGAGCGGCCCGTAGCCTTCGATGTTGAGCCAGCGGCCCCGCGTGCGCCGGGCCATCGCCTGCGCGCCGCGTGCATCCAGCCAGCTGAAGGCGCGGCCGATCGGCTCGCCCTGGCGGTCCACGCAGACCGTCACTTCGGTCTGGGTGGAGCAGCACACGACCGTGACGCGGCGCCGGCGCTGGGCGTCCGCCGCCAGCAGTTCGTCGGCGGCCCCCAGCAGCGCCTGCCACCAGTCATGCGGGTCCTGCTCCGCCTGCACGCCTTGCACATGCAAGGCCACCGGGCGGAAGGCCCAGCCCTGCACCTCGCCGTCCAGGGTCACCAATGCGCATTTGCAGCCGGAGGTGCCCAGGTCGATGGACAGGACCAGCGGGGCAGTGTCCGGCTCAGCAGTCACAGGCGCTCCCGCCATCAGAACTTGTAGCCGACCGACACCACCAGCCGGTCGTCATCCTGCCGCTTCCAGCCGTTGCCGTCCGGAATCAGGAACAGCTCCGGGCGGTGGGTGCGGGTGGTCACCCATTCGGCGGTGAAGCTCATGCCCCAGCGCTGGTGGGTGACGCCGAGGCTGTAGTCGCTGAAGTCCGCTTCCTTGAAATGCCGGATGCGCTGGGTGCCGGCATGTAGATTGAGCGTGGTTGTGGGCGTGAGGTCGAGCTTGTAGCCGATGTCGTAGAGCATGCTGCCGCGGGAGTTCTTGTCACCCCGCAGGTAGCACTCGATGGCGGGCGTGGGGTCGACGGCGGCGGCCAGGATCTGACCGCAGACCCCGCCGGTGTCCGCGCCGCGATAGGTGCGGGAGATCACGTTGAGGATGCGTCCCTCCAGTTTGCCCCAGCCCAGCTCCAGCACGGCATAGGCGGTGTCGTAGCGGGTGCGGCGGAAGTCCACCGGCTCGCCGACCTCCAGGTCGATGGCATGCGGTGCGTCGAACCGGGCGCCGGGAAAGAATTCCTTGGCCAGGCCCACGCCAAAATGCCAGCCGTCCGGGTCGCCCCAGCGGTAGCCGGTGCCCAGCAAAAGGTTGTAGCCGTCCGAGCCGGTGAAGGCCTTGTCGCTGACGGTGGACAGCTGGGCCAGGGCAATCAGCCCGCTCTCGTGCGCCAGTTGCAGGTTCAGCTGGGCGGACGGCTTGCGGCCGGAGTCGGAGATGCCGCGATTGCGCAGGTCGGAAAGCAGCTTCACCTCGGTGTCGATGGCCATGGTGGCCGTGCCGGACGTGTCGGCCAACACCGGCGCTGCGGTCGTGGCGAGCAGCATGGCGAGCGTGATCAGGGACGGGCGGCGGCGCGCGGCGGGGCGCAGGGCTGTGCAGGGCATGGGGCGGCTCCTCTTGGGGAGATGGGAGATCGAAAGGGGGACTCGACGCTTGGGGTCCGGGGAAGGGCAAGGCGGCGGCGCACACGCTCAGGACTTGCACACCGGCGTGGCCGGCAGCTCCGTCACCCGGCGCATCTGCTCGGTCTGCCCCAGGATCTCGGTGCCGATGTAGGCGCGGATGTGCAGATCGCCGTTCTTGATGCGCAGCGCGCCCTTGTATTTCTTGCGGTCGCGCGGGTCGTAGACCCAGCCGTCGCGCCAGGCGTCGTTCTCGAATCGGTCGAGCTGCGCAATCTGGATGCCGCAGGTGTCGGCCGGCTTGCCTGCGTCCTTGTCCCAGACGATGCGGCCGCACAGCGCGGTGGGTCGGTCGGCGCAGGGCTTGAACTCGATCACGGCGCCGCCGTCGGCGCTGAGCCACAGGCCCTTGGCCTCGTCCGGAGTGGTGGCGTGGGCGGCGGAGGCGGGGGCCAGCGCAGTCACGAGCGATGTCACCAGCGCGGCCATTCGCGCGGTCATCCGCGCGGCCGTCGGTGCGGCCGTCGGCGCGGTGCGCAGGTGCGTCCGCATGGCACGCAGGCCAGTGATGAAAGAGCGGAGGGAATGGCCAGGCGCTTGGCCAGACGTTCCAGGCATCGCGGATCTCCTGCGGGAGAACGTCCCGCATTGATTGGATAGTGATAACTATCGTAGCGATGGCTATTTTTTTTGGATCTGGGGAAAAACCCTCGCAGGCACGAAGCGCGACGGCGAGTCAAGCGCGCGGAGCGCCGCCGGGTCTGTACGGCGTGTCAGCGTCCTCGCTCGGCTGTCGCGACTGCTTCGGGGCGCGCGCGCAAACGCTGGGTGACGACCAGCACCGCGCCAGCGGCGGCGGCAAATCCGGTGGCCACCATCGGCACCGGTCCGACCTCCTCGCCGGACAACATCAGCGAAGCCACCAGAGGACCGAACGCGCTGCCAAACAACTGCGCGGCCGGCACCAGGGCCGCGACCTGCCCGCTGCCATCGGTGCGAAAGGCCAGTGCCATCTGGAAGGGCAGCATGAACAGCCAGGTGAAGGTGAACACGCCGCACAGGGCGGCAAAGGGCAGGGGCCCGTGTTGCGCCCCACCGGCCACGCCAAGGGCGCACACGCCGAGGGTGACGCAGCAGCCCAGGAGGGTGGGCACGGGCGGCAGCCGCTTGACCAAGGCGGTGCCCACACTCCCGCCCAGCACCTGCATGCCCAGCCCGGCAGCGATCAGGGTCTGCACGGCCACTGGTGAAAAGCCGGCGCGGGTGCCCAGCGGCTCGGCATAGGCCCAGAACGACCCGAGTGTGGCGAGCTGGAGGAACACCACCAGCAAGGTGCCGATGCGGGGCGCCGTCCAGCGCATCCCCACGCCGGCTTGGCTGACCGTCGGCGTCAAGGGGTCCAGTGGTCGCGCCCACACCGCCGCCAGCAGCGCCGCCACGACGGCCAGTCCGGCCAGTGTCTGGAAGCCGCCGGGCCAACCCAGCCGCGGCATCACCGCATGCGCCAGCACCAGCCCCAGCAGGGCCTGCGCCAGCGTCTGCACCACGAAAAACAGACCCGCCAGCTGCTCCGGCGTCGCCGAACGCACGATGACGGCGGTGGTGCTCCACACCAGCAGACCTTCCGCAATGCCTGCCGCCGCACGCACGCCGCCCAGCAGCAGGTCGCCATGGGCGCGTGTCGTGGCCAGGTCCAGCGCCGCCGCCGCCAGGGCCGCCAGCACCGTCACGGGCCGCAGCCAGCGCACCGGCAGCCGCAGGTCCCCGATCAACACGCCCACGCCCAGGGCCACGATTTCCCCCATGGCCACCAGCCCCACGCCCTCCAGCGTCACTGCGCCGGCTTCCAGCAGGGCGCCCAGCAGCAGGGGCTGCAGGCCCAACATCAGCAGCGCGACCGACCCCACGGTGATGGCCAGCGCGGCCTCGGTCCGCCCGGTATGTCTGGATGCTTGCATCGCCCCTGTCCCATGGAAGAGTGATGCCGGGCCTGTGTCGCCGTGCCTGACACCGCATCAGGCGTGACCTGCGCGGTCACCTCCTGGCGTCACGTCCTTGCGTCACATCCTGGCTGGTGGAACGATCTTATAGTCATGGCTATCTTTGTGGCCGCTCGGGCCACCCTGGGAGAATCCCTGCACCGGACGGCGTCGCCGTGGACGCGTCGGTCGCGGTATTCTTGAATCGACGCCTGCCTCGTAGTGCTTTGAATGCCCACTTCCCGCCGCAAGACTGCTGTCCCCCCACCGGCCCCGGTGCCGCCTGCTGGCCCGGACCTGGCCACCAAGCTGCAACCCGCCCAGCAACGGGCCACGGAAACCTATGAGCGGCTGCTGGAAGCCGCTGCCCAGACCTTGATCGAGGTGGGCATCGAGCGCCTCTCCACCAATCTGGTGTGTGAGCGGGCGGGCGTCTCGCCGCCGGCGCTGTATCGCTACTTCCCCAACAAATATGCGTTGCTGCATGAGCTCGGCCAGCGGCTGATGCAGCGCCAGAATGAGTGCGTCGCGCGGTGGATGTCGCCGGAGGTGATCCAGGCCGGCGTGCCGGCGCTGGAGCAAGCCCTGGCCGGTCTGCTGCTGGAGACGTATGAGGTCACGCGCCGGACTGAGGGGGGCGTGTGGATCATGCGGGCCATGCGCGCCGTCCCGGCGCTGCAGGAAGTGCGGCTGGCCTCGCATGCCGCGGTGACGGAAGCCCAGACGCAGCTGCTGGTGAAGGCGCTGCCGGGGGCTCGTCGCTCGGAGCTGAAGCTCGCCAGCCGGATCGTGGTGGAGCTGATCTACGCCACCGTGGAAATGCTCTTCGACGAATCGCTCAAGCCCAAGGACGTGGCGCGCATCGCGGCCGGCATGATGGCCAGCCACCTGCAGCGGGTGATGCCCGGCGCCTGAGCGGTTGTGGGCTGCGGCCGGTCAGCCGCAGCGCGGGACCTCAGCGCACCAGGCGTCCGCCGGAGCCCAGGATGGCGAAGTCAACATACTTGGACGTGGCCTGGCCCTTGCCAAAGCTCAGGCGGTGACCGCCGATGTCGGTGTCCATGCCGCGTTCCAGAACCTCGGACAGGCTGGCAGCGGTCAGGCTGGTGCTGCGCTCCAGCGCCTTGGTCAGGGCCTTGGCGGCAATGAAGCCTTCCACCGAACGGGCGGACAGGTCCGGGTCCTTGGCGTTCTGACGCAGGCGGGCGTAGTCGCGCATGACTTCGCGGTCCTGGCGGTCGTCGGTGGGCAGCGTCATCGAGAAGGCGAAACCGCGAGCCCGGTCCGGACCCAGCTTGGTCAGCAGTTCCTGCACGTCGATGATCGACATGCCATACAGACCGGCGCGGCCGCCGGCAGTCTGGTAGCGGTTGGTGAACTCGATGGCGGCGGCGGTGGTGGCGGCCAGGAAGATCACGTCCGGCTGCTGCTTGACCATCTCATTGACGGCTGCCGTCACTTCGGTGGTGTTGCGGGCGTAACCGGACTGGGCCACCAGGGTCAGGCCATGCATCTTGGCGGAGGCCTGTGCGCCAGCCAGGGCGTCGCGGCCCAGGCCGTCGTCCTGGTAGACCACGCCAACGCGGGTGCGGCCCATTTCGCCGAGCTGCTTGAACAGGCGTTCCACCTCCTCACGGTAGGTGGCCTTCACCGGGTACATGTTGCGGGCGCTGACCACGCTGGTGGCGCCGGAGACCGCGCCCAGCATCGAGATCTTGCTCTTTTCCAGGATGCCGTCCTGCTTGAGCGCTTCCAGATTGCTGGTGCCGATGGTGCCGATCAGCGCGGCGGGGTTGTCCTGCTCGATCAGTTCCTTGACCAGGCGCACCGTTTCTTCCGGCTTCTGGCCGTCGTCCCGCGTGACCAGCTTGAGCTTCTGGCCCTTGATGCCGCCACGGGCATTGACCTCGTCCAGCCAGAGCTTGGCGCCGGCACGAATGGCCTTGCCGGTGACTGCCTGCGGGCCGCTGAACGGAGCGACCTGGCCGATGACGATGTCGGCATGCGCGGCGGGAGCGGCAGCAAGGCACAACAAGGCGAGAAGGCGGCGAACGCGGGGAGCAAAGGCGAGGTTCATCGGGAATGTCTGCGGCAGCCTGGCGGCTGGGGTGGAGGACTGATTGACGTTTCGTGACAAGCTTCACGAATTGTCAAGCTTGGCAATTAGGGTAATCGCGAAGTTGTGCATGGTGGCGAACTATTGCCCTTCGGTAAAGCGATTCTTATTGCTTGTTCAATGCAAAAATACTGCATTCAATTTTTGTCACGCCATGGACATCACGCTCGCCCAGACCTTTCTCGAGATCGTTGCCTCCGGCAGCTTCGTGCGTGCGGCCGAGAACCTGCACATCACCCAAACGGCGGTGAGCGCCCGGGTGCGCACGCTGGAAGAGCATCTGGACGCCAAGCTGTTCGTGCGCAACAAGGCCGGGGCCACGCTCACCCATGCCGGTGAGCAGTTCACCCGCCATGCCGCCATGCTGGTGCAGATCTGGGAACGGGCGCGTCACCAGGTGGCCCTGCCGCCGGGGCGGGAGTCCATCATCACCATCGGCTGCGAACTCAGCCTCTGGGACCCGCTGCTGCTGGACTGGCTGCTGCACATGCGCACGGCCGCGCCCCATCTGGCGCTGCGCACCGAGGTGGGCCAGACCGATGCGCTGATCGACCGCGTGGCCAATGGCACGCTGGACGTGGCGGTGGTCTATGCACCGCAGCTGCGGCCGGGTCTGCGCATCGAGCTGCTGCTGGAAGAGAAGCTGGTGCTGGTGACCACCCGCGAATCCGCCACCCTGCATCCCGAGGATTACGTCTACGTCGACTGGGGCCCCGAGTTCGCGGCGCAGCACGGGCTGGCCTTTCCGCATCTGGTCAATGCCGGCATCAGCGTGGGGCTGGGCCCGCTGGGCCGGGAATATGTGCTGGCCGCCGGGGGCACCGCCTATTTCCGGCTGCAGGTGGTCACGCCGCATTTGAAGAGCGGCCGCATGCGGCGCATTCAAGGCGCGCCGGAGTTTCTCTATCCGGCTTATGCGGTGTTTGCCGAAGGGGCGGACATGTCCGTGGTGCGGCCCGCGCTGGAGGGGCTGCGCGCCGTCATGAACCCTGCTTCGGCGTCCGGTCCGGCGTCGGGCTCGCCGCCCACGGAGCCTCCACCGGCATCGGCTTGAGCGACTGCAGCACGGTCGGCAACAGCTCGCTGACCGTCGGGTGGATGCGGACCCCGCCGGTGAGGATCTCGGTGTAGGGACGGCGCGCGGCCATCACGTCCAGCAGGGACTGGATCGCTTCGTCGCCATCCACCCCGAACAGCGTGGCGCTCACCAGCGCGCGGGTCTCGGCATCCACGATCAGCTTGATGAAGCCGGCGTCCTCGCCTTTTTCCACCGCGCGACCCACCCGTGTCATTGGGCGTGTGCCGATGAGGGCCGGGCGGCCGCTCTTGCGCACCTCCTGCTCACTCAGCCCGATGCGCGCCAGCGGCGGGTCGGTGTAGAGCGCATAGGTCACCAGCCGGTCCTTGATGCTGCGCTGGGTGCCGTTGAAGAGGTTGTCCGCCAGCACTTCGAAGTCGTTCCAGGCGGTGTGGGTGAACGCACCGCGGCCGTTGCAGTCTCCCAGCGCCCAGATGTGCGGCTTGTTCGTCTGCAACTGGTCGTTGACCTGCACATACCCCCGCGCGTCGACCGCCACGCCGGCCCGGTCCAGCCCCAGGTCGTGGGTATTGGGCTGGCGGCCGGTGGCGACCAGCACATGGGTGCCCAGCAGGCGGGGCGCGCCGTCGTTGCAGTTCACATCCACCGCGATCTCGTCCCGGGCCGGGGCCAGCCGCACGCATTCGGCCCCGGTGCGGATGGCGATGCCTTCGCCTTCCAGCAGTTGCTGCAGCGCCTGGGCCACGTCCGGGTCTTCGCGCGGCACCAGTTGCGCGCCGCGCTGCACCACCGTCACCTCGGCGCCAAAGCGGCGGAACATCTGCGCGAATTCCAGCCCGATGTAGCTGCCGCCCACCACCACCAGATGCCGCGGCAGGCGGTCCAGCTGCATGATGCTGGCATTGGTGAGCCAGGGCACCTGGTCCAGGCCTTCGACGCCGGGCTGCGCCGGCCGTCCGCCGACATTGAGGAAGATCCGTTCCGCCTGCAGCCGGCGCTCGCCGACGCGCACGGTGTGGTCGTCCTCGAACTGCGCATGCCCCATGATCAATTCCACCTGCCGCATGCCGCGCAGCCATTGGTCCACGCTTTGCCGGGACTTGCCCGAGATGCGGTCCTTGCGCGCCAGCACCGCCGCCAGGTCGACCTCCGCCCCCGGGGGCACCCGCACGCCCCAGCGCTGCGCGTGCTGCACCACCCAGGCGGCATGCGCGCTGGCGACCATGGCCTTGGTGGGAATGCAGCCGGTATTGACGCAGGTGCCGCCGACGCGGCTGCGCTCGATCACCGCCACCCGCCAACCGGCCTGGGACATGCGTTCCGCCAGGGGCGGGCCGGCCTGACCGGCGCCGATGATGATCGCGTCAAACGTGGTGGCTTCCATGCGGGCGCTTTCCAAGAAGGGGTGTTTCCACGAAGGGGTGGCCCAGCCTAGAAGCATCCGGCGCGGTGCGCAAGCCGGATGGCGCACCCTCGCCCCAGGTGGGTGGGCGAATGGTGTCCCGTCTGGAGGGGATGACGGCGCGGATGGGGCTTGACCATACCCCAGGGGGGTATAGACTTCGCCCCATGCCACATGCCCCGGAAGACAAACGCAAGGCCCTGCTGCGGGTGCGCCGCATCCAGGGGCAGACCGAGGCTCTGGCCCGGGCCCTGGAAGCCGGGGAGGACTGTGGCCCGGTGCTGGTGCAACTGGCGGCCATTCGCGGGGCCGTGAACGGTCTGATGTCGGAAATCCTGCAATCCCATATCCGCGAGGAACTGGGGGCGCTGCCGGAGGCGGATGATCGCCATGCCCAGCTGGCGCAGGACATGACCACGCTGGTGCGCACCTATCTCAAATGAATCGCCCCTGAATCGCTCCTGAATTGCCCATGAATCGCCGGTCTGGCCTCTCTGCCGGGCCCTCACTCTGTTTTGAAAGGTTGTCCCATGAAATCACGTGCCGCTGTTGCATTCGAGGCCGGCAAGCCGCTGCAAGTCGTCGAGATCGATGTGGCGCCGCCCCAAAAGGGCGAAGTGCTGGTGCGCATCACCCACACGGGCGTCTGCCACACCGACGCCTTCACCCTGAGCGGCGACGACCCCGAGGGTCTGTTCCCGGTGGTGCTGGGCCATGAAGGGGCCGGCGTCGTGGTGGAAGTGGGCGAGGGCGTGACCAGCGTCAAGCCGGGCGACCATGTCATTCCCCTCTACACCGCCGAATGCGGCGAATGCCTGTTCTGCAAGTCCGGCAAGACCAACCTGTGCGTGTCGGTGCGGGCCACCCAGGGCAAGGGCGTGATGCCGGACGGCACCACCCGCTTCTCCTACAACGGCCAGCCGCTCTATCACTACATGGGCTGCTCCACCTTCAGCGAGTACACGGTGGTGGCGGAGGTGTCGCTGGCCAAGATCAACCCGGATGCCAATCCGGAGCAGGTCTGCCTGCTGGGCTGCGGCGTGACCACAGGCCTGGGCGCAGTGAAGAACACCGCCAAGGTGCAGCCGGGGGACACGGTGGCCGTGTTCGGACTGGGCGGCATCGGTCTGGCTGTCATCCAGGGTGCCAAGCTGGCGCAGGCCGGCCGCATCATCGGCATCGACACCAACCCCACCAAGTTCGACCTGGCCCGGGTGTTCGGCGCCACCGACTGCATCAACCCCAAGGACTTCGACAAGCCCATCCAGCAGGTGATCGTGGAGATGACTGGTTGGGGGGTGGACCACTCCTTCGAGTGCATCGGCAATGTGAATGTCATGCGCGCGGCGCTGGAATGTGCCCACCGCGGCTGGGGTCAGTCGGTGATCATCGGCGTGGCAGGCGCGGGTCAGGAAATCTCCACCCGTCCGTTCCAACTGGTGACCGGCCGCACCTGGAAGGGCTCGGCCTTCGGCGGCGTCAAGGGCCGCTCGCAATTGCCCGGCATGGTGGAGGAAGCCATGCGCGGCGACATCCAGCTGGCGCCGTTCGTCACCCACACCATGCCACTGACCGGCATCAACGAGGCGTTCGACCTGATGCATGAAGGCAAGTCGATCCGCTCCGTCGTGCACTTCTGACCCGGCTTCGCTGCAAGCCTTGATTTAGTGCAAGGACAGGCGAGGAGGTCGCTGGCAGGATGGTCCGCTTCATGACTGAATCGGCCTGTCCATGCCCAGCACCTTGTCCCTGTTCGACCGTCTCAAGCTGGCCGGTCTCCAGCCGCTGACCCTGGCCGGGCGCCAGTTGCTCCCCATCGTGCAGGGGGGCATGGGGGTGGGGGTATCCGCCCACCGGCTGGCGGGCAGCGTGGCGGCGCAAGGGGCGATGGGCACCATCTCCTCGGTCGACCTGCGTCGCCATCATCCGGACCTGATGGCCCAGTGCAGCGCTGCCGAGGTCGGCCACGACCTGGAGGCCCGCAAGACGGCCATCGTGGCCGCCAACCAGATGGCTCTGGCCCGGGAAATCCAGCGGGCCCGCGAGTTGTGCAAGCAAAGCGGGCTGCTGGCGGTGAACATCATGCGGGCCGTCAGTGATTACGCCAGCTCGGTGCGCACGTCGCTGGAGCAGGGGGTGGACGCGCTGGTCGTCGGCGCCGGCCTCCCGCTGGAACTGCCGGACCTGGCCAGTGACCATCCGAAAACCGCGCTGATCCCCATCCTCTCCGACGCCCGCGGCGTGTCGCTGCTGTGGCGCAAATGGGAACGCCGCAAGCGGGTGCCGGACGCCCTCATCATCGAGCATCCCGGCCACGCGGGCGGGCATCTGGGCGCGGCCCGGGTGGCGGACGTCTCCGACAGCCGCTTCGATTTTGAGGTGGTCATCCCCGCGGTGCGCCAATGGATCCGGGACGCCGGCATGGAAGGCCGCGTGCCGCTGATCGCCGCCGGTGGCATCCGTCGCTGCGAGGACATCCAGCGCCTGCAGGCCCTGGGTGCGGATGGGGTGCAGATGGGCACGCCCTTTGTGGCCACCCATGAATGCGATGCCCATCCTGAATTCAAGCGGGTCCTGGCCGAGGCGCCGGACGACGCACTGGTGGAATTCACCAGCGTGGCCGGACTGCCGGCCCGTGCCGTCATGACGCCCTGGCTGCGCAAATACCTCGGGGCAGAGCAGCGGCTGCAGACCGTGGCCCAGCTGAAGAAGCATTGCACCATGGCCTTCGACTGCCTGGCCCAATGCGGCCTGCGCGACGGGCTCAAGGGCTGGGGGCAGTTCTGCATCGACCAGCGGCTGGCCGCGGCGCTGCGGGGCGAGGTCGACAAAGGGCTGTTCTTCCGGGGCAAGGGCGCCTTGCCCTTCGGGTCGCAGATCGCGTCGGTGCGAGAGCTGCTGGAGCGGGTCCTGACCCCCGGCGTCGCCCTCCCGACGCCTCAGACCAGCCCGGGCACCTGACTCTGTGAGTTGGCCTGGCTGACGTGGCTGCCGGGCTCCACGCTGCGGGTCAGCCACACATTCCCGCCGATCACCGAGCCCTTGCCCAGGGTGATGCGGCCCAGGATGGTCGCGCCGGCATAGATCGTCACATCGTCCTCCACCACCGGATGGCGTGGCGCACCCTTGCGGATCTGGCCCTGCTCGTCGGTGGGGAAGCTGCGGGCGCCCAGGGTCACCGCCTGGTAGATGCGTACCCGCTCGCCGATCACGGCCGTCTCACCGATCACCACCCCGGTGCCATGGTCGATGAACAGGCCCGGGCCGATGGTCGCGCCCGGATGGATGTCGATGCCGGTGCGGCTGTGGGCCAGCTCGGCCACGATGCGGGCCAGCAGCGGCACGCCCAGCGTGTAGAGCTTGTGGGCCAGGCGATGATGGATCATCGCGGCGATGCCGGGGTAGCACAGCAGCACCTCGTCCACGCTGCGAGCGGCGGGGTCGCCCTGGAAGGCGGCCAGCACGTCGGCATCCAGCAGGCGGCGGATGGTCGGCAGCTCCCGCGCGAAGTCCGCCGTCACCTGGTCCGCCCGGGCCAGCATCTCCGGGTCCGCGGGGTCGGCGCCGGCGGCGGCGGTCAGCTCCAGCAGCACCTGCTGCCGCAGCGCCTGCAACTGGGTGTCCAGCGTATGGCCGATGTAGTAGTCCTCCGCTTCCGGCCGCAGGGTGGGCGGACCCAGCCGCAGCGGGAAGAGCACGCCGCGCAGCCCCTGCACGATGCCGTCCAGCACTTCGGTCGAGGGCAGCTCGCGGCCCCGCGGTTCATGCGGACGGTGATGCTCGCGCCACGCTTGCCGGGCGGCCCGCAGGCCCGCGACCACATCGTCCAAAGGCCAGTCGCCGCCATGGCGTTTGGGGGCATTGCTCACTGAGAAGTCCTGGAGAAGAAAAATGAGTGCCCAAGCCTAACAAACAAAAAAAACCCAGGCCGAGGCCTGGGCAAGCTGCTTAGGGAAGCAGGAGGTAACCGTTGTTGCGTTCAGGGCTGCATTCAGGCCGCGCAGGCCAGCACATCGAAGAGCTGCAGCCGCGGCACCCGGAGCAGCAGATGGGTGGGCATCAGCGCCGGCGCGTTGGCGATGCCCACCAGCACCAGGTCGTTGCCCAGCTTCACGGCGGTCACGCCGTCCTCGCTGCTCCAGCGCACCCGTCCGACCAGGCAGACCCGGCCCTCTTCCTCGAAGATGGCTTCTTCCTCGTGGGGGCTGCCCGCCACTTCATAGCCCCAGGTCAGCATGCCGGGCACGGCCAGTTCCACCTGGCGACGCGCGCCTTCCTCCGGCCGCTGCCCCACCCATTGGGCGGTGCCCCAGCCCAGGGGCGACTCGAAGGTCACCATCGACATGCTGCCGTTGACCTGCCGGAATTGATGAAGCTGAACCTGCATGACCCATGTCCTGATCGCCGGGATCAGTCCCGGTCTGTCGATGGATACGAACTGTCGCAGCCAGCCGTTTCATGACCGTTTCACGACGCAACAGCCAGGGGCGGCGGGGTGGGGCGCGCCGGACCCCGCCGGACACGCCTACCCGTGCCTACCCGTGCGCGATGTGCCCCATGAAAAAAGGCCCGCGGGACCTGCGTCCCGACGGGCCTTTTCAGGATCTCAGTGGATCAGTAGGTCGCCACCAGCGACGCGCCGCTCACCGTGGCGTAGGCATTGAGCAGGATGTAGTAGGTGCCTGCCGTGGTCGCCGACAGCGTCACCGATTCTGCATTGGTGCTGCCGTCGGACTTGCCGTCATAGGTGGAGGTAGTCGGGGCGGAGCCACGGCGGACATAGATGTCGCCGTCGCCCGAACCGCCGGACAGCTTCACCACCAGCGTGCTGCGACCGGCCGGCACCGAGATGCTGAACAGCCGCGTCGCGTTCTTGGTCAGGCTGATACCGGTCACCGGCACGCCGGTGGACAGCACGGTGGTGGTCGGCGTGGTGCCGCCGCTGCAGCTCACGCCCACGGCCGCAAAGGCCTTGGTCACATCCGCCGTGACGTAGCCACGGGCCGTCGCGGCCTTTTCCACGCCGCAGGCGCCCTGGTTGAAGGTGCTGTTGGGCGTCCAGTACAGACGGTTGGCATCCACCATCACCTCAAAGGCCTTGCGCGTGTTCCAGCCGGCGGTCTTGGCCAGGGTGTAGAAGGCCTTGTTGTAGACGCCGCTGGAATAGTGCACATCCAGCCCGCTGGTGTACTTGCTGGCGTTGTCGATGGAGCGCCCATCGCGGGTGGGGTCGGCGAAGTAGCGCAGGGCGCCGCTGCTCTTGAAGATTTCCGAGCCTACCAGCCAGTCATTCACGCCATTGCGGGCGTAGTACTCGGCGGCTTCACCGGCCATGTCGGAGAAAGCTTCGTTCATGCCGCCCGACTGGCCGGAATACACCAGGCCGGAGTTCTGCTCGGTGAAACCGTGGCTCACCTCGTGGGCGGACACATCCAGCGACACCAGCGGATAGAAGGTGGTGGCGCCGTCACCAAAGTACATCGCGGTGCCGTCCCAGAAAGCGTTCTCGTAGTTGCTGCTGTAGTGCACCTTCATGTAGAGGGTCTGGGAGATCGGCCGCAGATTGAACCAGTCCCGGTACATGTTGAAGATCACGTTGCCGAAGAAGTGGGCATCGTTGATGGGCGAATAAGCGCCGTTGATCTGCTTGTACTCATTGCGCGGGCAGGTGAACTGGAACGGCGTGCTGCCACTCGTGCCGCCATTGAGGTTGACGGTGATCACATTGTTGTTGGTGTTCATCTGGCAGGTGTCGGTCACCTGCAGCGCGGGGTAGTTGGTCCCGTATTCATACTTGCCGGTTTTGGCATTGCCGCCGGGGCCGGTGGCATCCCGGTGGGCCAGGCCTTCCCAGCGCTGCAACACGGCGCCGGTGTTGGCGTCGATCATGAAGTGCGGCCGGCTGGGCTTGCTGCGGTCATGGCGCACGAAGGACACCAGGTAGAACAGCTGGGCCTTGTTGCTGTCGTCCAGCTTGATGTAGAGCTTGACCTGCTCGTTCTCGGTGATGGTGGCGTTGATCGCGCTCTTGGCGATGGTCAGCACGCTGGCCGGAGAAATGCTGGCCTGCGTGGTGTTGAGGTCCTGCTGGATGTCGGTCACCAGGCTGCCCGAGAAGCGGGCGGCGCTGACGCCGGGGTCGCGGTGCTCGACGACGGCTTCGCCCCAGATGGGCACGCCCTGGTAGTACTGCTGATGGCGGGTGATGACCCGGCCGTTGGGATAGATCTGGCTGCGCACCGCCTGGAGGTCGGTCGGGGCCAGACCCAGCGCGGTTGCCGCGGCTTGTGGTCCGCTGGCGGCGGTGGCGGTCTGGAAGGTGCTGACCGGCGTGGTGTCGTCCAGGTTGACACGGTTCGCGGCCCAGGCCTGGCAGGTGGCCGAGGCGGCGGCGGCCAGGAGGCTGGCCTGCAGGAAGCGGTGAAGGGATGCCTTCTTCATGGGTGTGCTTTCGATAGATCGTGGTTGAAGATCTCCCGAATACAAATCCAGCCCTTGAACTGTGGTGGAGGGGCTGGTCCCCCACTTGCTCGCCGGGTGTCGGAGAGGGGTGGGTGTTGGTGACTGCAAGGCTGCGAATGTAGGCAGTCCGATGGCTCGAACGGACTGTCAGATCTGACATCCGTGATAACCCGTGTCATGGATTTGGTGGGCGCAGTCGGTAACAGCCCATGTGCGGCGTGCGTCGGAAGACGCAGGAATGCCCTGCGGGCGGGATCACGACTCCGGGGAACCCCGTGTGGCTCGTTCGCCGCAGGCGCCGAGGTGCAACTGCCACTTCATCAGGGGACGCCGGGCGCTTGCGGCGCGGCGCGTGCAGGGCGCGTGCCCTCGTCAGCCCTGCGCCGCCGGCACTCGGCCTGCGCGGCTGCTGCCGACGACCGGTGTCACCTCGATGTAGGGCGCCGTGACCGATGCCGTCACCTTCGCCACCGCCTGCGGCGTCCCTGCCGCGACGATGCGGCCCCCGGCCTGGCCCGCGCCGGGGCCGAGGTCGATCACCCAGTCAGCCTGCGCGACCACCCGCATGTCGTGCTCCACCACCACGACGCTGTGGCCGGCCTCGACCAGGTCATTGAGCTGCGCCATGAGCTTGTCGACATCCGACGGGTGCAGCCCGGTGGTCGGTTCATCCAGCACATACAGCGTGTGCCCGCGTGCCGTGCGCTGCAGCTCGGTCACCAGCTTGATGCGCTGCGCCTCGCCGCCGGACAGCTCGGTGGCGGGCTGACCCAGCCGCAGATACCCCAGCCCGATGCCCTGCAGCAGCCCCAGCGGGCGGGCAAGGGCGGGCTCGTCGGCGAAGAACGCGAGGGCGGACTCCACCGTCATGCCCAGCACGTCGGCGATCGACTGGTCCCGGTAGCGGACCTTCAGCGTCGCCTCGTTGTAGCGGGCGCCATGGCAGGTGGGGCAGGGCGCAAAGACGCTGGGCATGAACAGCAGTTCCACGCTGACGCAGCCTTCGCCCTCACAGGTCTCGCAGCGGCCCTTGGCCACGTTGAAGGAGAAGCGACCGGCGTCGAACCGGCGCGACCGCGCCGCCGGCGTGGCGGAAAACAGTTTGCGCACGTGGTCGAAGAGGCCGGTGTAGGTCGCCAGGTTGGAGCGGGGTGTGCGGCCAATCGGTTTCTGGTCCACCTGCACCAGCCGCCGAATGTGGGCCGCACCGTCCACGATGCGTCCGCCAGTGCTGGCGACGGGCTCGCCATCGAGGTCCTCGTCCTCCTCGGACGGGCTGGTGGTGTCCTGGCCCAGGTGCTCGGACACCAGGTCCACCAGCGCCCGGCTCACCAGGGACGACTTGCCGGAGCCGGACACGCCGGTCACCGCGGTGAAGACACCCAGCGGGAACTCTGCGGCGAGATCGTTCAGGTTGTTTTGGGTGACGCCCTCCAGGCGCAGCCAGGCCTGCGGCGTGCGAGGCGGTCGCGCGGGCTGGCCCTTGCCCTCGCTGGGAGGGAACAAATGCGCGGCGGTGCTCGACCCCTTGACCCCGCGCAGGCCATCGACCGGCCCGCTGTAGAGCACCTGTCCGCCGCGCTCCCCGGCCTGCGGTCCGACGTCGACCAGCCAGTCGGCCTGCCGCATGAGGTGGAGGTCATGCTCGACCACATAGACCGAGTTGCCCGCCGCCTGGAGCTGGCGCAGCGCCGCCATCAAGGCTTCACCGTCGGCCGGATGCAGGCCCGCGGAGGGTTCATCCAGCACATAGATCACCCCGAACAGGTTGGAGCAGATCTGCGTGGCCAGCCGCAGCCGTTGCAGCTCGCCGGGCGAGACGCTGGGCGTGGCGCGGTCCAGCGACAGATGGCCCAGGCCCAGGGTCAGCAGCGGTGCCAGGCGCATCAGCACATCGGCCACGATGCGTTCCGCGGCGATGCGTTTTTCCTGGGAGCTGCCGGTGTGGCGCACCGCCTTGAGCCGCTGTGCGACGTCGGCCAGGGACAGCTGGGACAAGGTGCCGATGTCCAGCCCGTCAAAGGTCACCGACAGTGCCTCGCGCTTGAGCCGCTTGCCGTCACAGACCGGGCAGGCGCCGCCGATCATGTAGCGCGACACCCGGCGTTTCATCAGCGCGCTCTGGGTGGTGGCAAAGGTGTGCATCACATAGCGCCGGGCGCTGCTGAAGGTGCCCTGGTAGCTGGGCTCCGTCTTGCGCTTGAGCGCCGCGCGGGTCTCGGCGGGCGTGAAGCCGGCATACACCGGCACGGTGGGCTGCTCGTCGGTGAAGAGGATCCAGTCGCGCGTCTTGCGCGGCAGGTCCCGCCACGGGGTGTCGACATCGATGCCCAGGGTGACGAGGATGTCGCGCAGGTTCTGCCCGTGCCAGGCGGGCGGCCAGGCGGCGACGGCCCGCTCGCGGATGGTCAGGCTCGGGTCCGGCACCATCGAGGCTTCCGTCACTTCGTAGACGCGGCCCAGGCCGTGGCAGTGGGGGCAGGCGCCTTGCGGGGTGTTGGGGGAGAAGTCCTCCGCATACAGCATCGCCTGACCGGCGGGATAACGCCCGGCGCGTGAATACAGCATGCGCAGCAGCGAGGACAGACCGGTCACACTGCCGACCGACGACCGCGCATTGGGCGTGCCGCGCTGCTGCTGCAGCGCCACTGCGGGCGGCAGGCCGTGGATGGCGTCCACCGCCGGCACGCCGACCTGGTCGATCAGGCGGCGGGCATAGGGCGCGACGGATTCGAAGTAGCGACGCTGGGCCTCGGCGTAGATGGTGCCGAAGGCCAGGGAGGACTTGCCGGAGCCGGACACGCCGGTGAAGGCGACCAGGGCGTCGCGGGGGATGTCGACGTCCACGTTCTTGAGGTTGTGCTCCCGCGCCCCGCGGACCTGGACGCAGTCCGGGCGGTCCGCGCGGGCAGCCCCTCCAGCACGTGGAGCCCCTGCGGCACCCGCTGCGCGGCCGGGGTGTGACGTGCGTGAGGCGCCTGCCGTGCCTTCGGTGCTGGAGGGATGAGCGGGGCGTGCGGGGCGGGTCGGTTGTTTCGGCAAGGCAGCACCTGAGGAAGAGGGAGCAGGAGTATCGGACCTGCGCCCCTTCAGCAAACCAGGTGCCTGATCCGCCGCTCAGCCGCTCAGCCGCTCAGCCCATTAGGTCGCCCTGAGCTTGAACACCCGCACCGTCTGCGCCAGGGCTTCCGCCTGATGCCGCAGGCTGTCCGCCGCAGCGGCGCTCTGTTCCACCAGCGCGGCGTTTTGCTGGGTCACCTGGTCCAGCTGCGCCACCGCATCACTGACCTGGCTGATGCCGGAGGTCTGCTCGGTGGTGGAATGGGAAATCTCGCCCAGCAGGTCATTGACCTTCTGCACCTGCGACACGATGGACGTCATGCTGCGTCCGGCCTCGTCCACCAGGCGGGTGCCGGTCTCGACCTTCTGAGAACTGTCCTCGATCAGTTGCTTGATCTCCTTGGCGGCGCTGGCCGAACGCTGCGCCAGCGTCCGCACTTCCGAGGCCACGACCGCAAAGCCGCGGCCCTGTTCACCCGCTCGCGCCGCCTCGACGGCCGCATTCAGCGCCAGGATATTGGTCTGGAAAGCGATGCCGTCGATGACGCCGATGATGTCGGTGATGCGACGCGACGAGCTGACGATGTCCTGCATCGTCGAGACCACGTTGCCCACCACCACGCCGCCGCCGGCCGCCGCCGCGGACGCTTCCGTCGCCAGCCGGGCCGCTTCCTGCGCGGTGTCGGCATTGCTGCGGACCGTGCTGGTCAGCTCTTCCATCGACGCGGCGGTTTCCTCCAGATTGGCCGCCTGCTGCTCGGTGCGCTGGCTGAGGTCGGCATTGCCGTTGGCGATTTCGCTGGAGCCGGTCGCGATGTTCTCGCTGCCCTGGCGCACCGTGCTGACGATGCGGGCCAGCGAGGTCTGCATGTGGCGCGTGGCGCTGAGCATGTCTGCCACCTCACCGCGTCCGACCACGTGGATGTCCTGGGACAGATCCCCGTCACCGATGGCCTTCACCGCCTGGATGGCCTGGCCCAGCGAGCGCCGGATGCCCGCCACCACCAGCCAGGCCAGGAACCCCAGCAGGGCCAGGCCACTGCCGGCGGAAACGATGATGATCCAGCGGTAGGTGTTGACCATCTGCAGCGCCTGCTCTGCCTGCTCGGCGGAGCGACGGGCCTGGTACGCCACCATCTTCTCCGCCATGGCGTTGTACTTGTCCATCAGGGGCGCATAGCTGCTCTGCGCCAGGGACTTGGCCTGGGCCAGGTCACCGCTTTTCTTCAGCGCCAGCGACTTGTCCCGGGCTTCTAGATAGGGCTTTCGGGCGTCGCCGAGTTCCTCCAGGATGGCCAGGCCCTCCGGACTCTTTTCCAGCTCGACATAGCGCTTCTGGGTCTCCGAGGTGTCCTTGGTGGTGGCGGCGATGGCGTCCTTGAAATAGTTCTGGAGCTCGTCGCCGTCGGACATGATCACCGCGAAGACCCGGGTGGAGTTGACCGCGATGTTGGTGCGCCAGCGCTGGGCCAGCTGCAGCCGCTCGACCTGCTCGTTGGCCAGCTGATCGACCGTGTGGCCCAACTGATTGACCCGGACCAGGCTGACGCCGCTCAGGCCCAGAAGGATGGCGGCGGCAAACGCCACCAGAAGTACGAACTGCTGGGCGATGCTGAAACGCGCGCCCAGACCGCCCGCCGGTGCTGTGGTTACCAAGGTGATCTCCCCGGAAGCCGTACGAAGGCTTCAAGCCGATGCAAGCGGTCGATCCAGCGTCGGCATGCCGCGCCTGTCGCCCGTCTTTCTCCCTGACGTCCCAACCGTTGATCGTACGTGGGCGATCATCGCGCGGGGTGGGGCAGCTGTCCTCTCGGCGCAAGGGGGCGAGGAAAATTCCTCAGGCCGGCCGTTCCAGCCGATAGAGCCCCACATCCACGCGTCCCGCGAGGAAGCCGGCTTCGCAATAGCTGAGGTAGTACTCCCAGATCCGCTTGAACGGCAGGTCGAACCCCAGCGCTTCGATCGCCGGCCACTGCGCCAGGAAGCGCTGGCGCCAGTCGGCCAGGGTGCGGGCATAGTCGCGGCCGAAGCGCAGCTCGGTGCTGAAGGTCAGGCCCACGCGGCGGGCCTGCTCGGCCATGCGCTCCGGCGTTGGCAGCATGCCGCCCGGGAAGATGCAGCGCTGGATGAAGTCCGGGCTGGACCGGTAGGCCTCGAAATGCGCCTCGTCGATGGTGATGGCCTGCAGCACCGCCGAGCCGCCGGGCTTGAGCCGGTCCTTCAGAGTCTGGAAATACACCGGCCAATACGACTCGCCCACCGCCTCGATCATCTCGATGGACACGATGCGGTCGAACTGGCCGTCCACATCCCGGTAGTCCTGCAGACGCAGGTCGACCCGGTCCGCCACCTGCCACTCCCGGGCCCGGTCCTGGGCAAAGGCCAGCTGCTCGGTCGACAGCGTCAGGCCCACCACGTCGGCCTGGCAGCGCTGGGCCAGCGTGGCCGCCAGCGTCCCCCAGCCGCAGCCGATCTCCAGCACGCGCTGACCCGGCTGGGCGTCCAGCAGGGACACGATGCGGTCCAGCCGGCGCTGCTGGGCCGCTTCCAGCGAGGGGGCGGCGTTGGGCGTTTCCGCCTCATACAGGGCGCTCGAGTAGAGCATGCTGGCGTCCAGCCACTGCTCGTAGAACCGGTTGCCGAGGTCGTAGTGCGCCGAGATGTTGTCGCGGCTGCGGCGACGGGTATTGGCATTGGCCCGGTGCAGCAGCAGGCCCAGCCAGCGCGCCGGGCCGCGGGCGCGGCCCTGGCTCTTCAGCGCGGATTCATTGGCCAGACCAAAGGACAGCAGCGCGGTGAGGTCGGGCGTGGTCCAGTCCCCGTCGCGGTAGGAAAAGGCCAGGCCCAGGTCGCCCTCCATCGCCAGGCGCAGCAGGGGCCGCCAGCGGTGCAGATGCAGGGCCGCCCGCGGTCCGGGCAGGGCGCCGCCCAGCACCATCGTGCTGCCGTCGGGCATCGTCAGATCGAGTTGGCCGTGGCGGATCCGCTCGCAGGCGCGGCGGACGGCCGGGAGGCGGAACAGCCAGTGTTTCCGGGTGGCGGTGCTGGCGGCACTGTCCGGGAGCGTGCGGCTGTGGTGGGGCATGGCGCTTCGTTCCTGTTTCATGAAGTCGTGATGGGCGGTCGCGGGGGCACCGCTCAGGGAAGATCGGTCGGGACCGGCTGGGCGGGTCGCACGATGGTGAGGGGGGGCTGGGGCGGCTGTCCGCGGTCATGCAGGCGGGCGCCCTTGATCCACAGGCGCAGCGCTTCCCAGTGGATGCCGACGATCACCTTGAGCGTCAGCAGCGGATAGGCGACCAGCAGGCTCAGCAGCCCCCGGTCGGTCAGCGGCACGCGGCGGGCATCGTGGCGGGCGTTGAGCACCGGCGCCCCGTCCGCGTTGTCGTGGACCGAGATGCCCAAGGACAGCTGCTCCCGCGGCGGATCGATGCGGAAGCGGTAGTGCAGGTCCATGCCCAGGAAGGGCGAGACATACAGCTGCTTGTCGCAGCGCTGCTGCACCGTCCGGGCCTGCCGCTGCTCCGGGGCCACCTCGGCCAGGTAGCTGTGCCGCTGTCCGAAGGTGTTGTTGACCTCGTAGATGATCGCCTGCAGGTCGCCGTCGGGCGCATGGCAGAACCAGACGCTCAGCGGATTGAAGGCATACCCCAGCAGGCGCGGCATGGTCAGCAGCCGCATCGGGCCGCCGGTGGGCAGGCCGGCGCGGGCCAGGTGGGCGTCCATCTGCGCGCGCAGTGTCGCCACGTCCGGCGCCTGGCCGTCGCCATGGTCGGACGGACGGAAGCTGAAGAGATTGAAGCGGCCGATGCTGAACCAGCGCAGGCGGCGGTCCAGGTCCGGCAGCTCGTCCAGGTCCAGCAGCAGGGTGAACAGGCGGTACTGCAGGCGATGCCGCATCGGCCGCAGGCGCTGATGCATCACCTCACCGCGGTAGATGGCGGATGCGCCGGACACGTCCTGGGTCTGACTCATGCGGTCGCCACCTGCGGCAGGTGAATGCGGGCCGACTCGCCCGCAACGGTCCACGGCCGGCGCACGCCGCCGAGCGCCTCGGCCACCGCCAGTCCGGCCTGCAGGCCATCCTCATGGAAGCCCGAGCCGAAATACGCGCCGCAGAACCAGGTGTTCTGCTGCCCCTGCAGGCTCCAGAGCTGGCGCTGCGCCTGGATGGCGGCTCCGTCAAAACGCGGATGCTCATACACCTCGGTGGACACCAGCAGGTCCGCACGCGGCTCCACCGTCGGGTTCAGGGTCACGAACAGCGGCGTGGCCTGGGGGCCCTGCGGCAGATGCGGCTGCAGCCGGTTCATCCAGTAGGTGACGGTGGGGGGCGCCTTGCTGGCCGCCTCGCCGCTGCCGGCCAGATAGTTCCAGCTGCACCAGACCGACCGGCGGCGCGGCATCAGGGCCGGGTCGTGGTGCAGCACGGCCAGATTGCGGCTGTAGGTCAGGGCGCCCAGCACCCGGCGCTCATCGGCGGTGGGCGAGGGCAGCATGCGCAGGGCCTGGTCCGAATGCGCGGCGATCACCACATGGTCGAACAGCCGGCTCAGCGCGCCGCTGCGTGTGTGCAGGCGCACGCCGCCGGGCTCCCGCAGCACGGCCAGCACCGATTCATTGCGATGGATGCGGTCCCCCAGCGGCTCGGCCAGGCGGCGGACATATTCGCGACTTCCGCCGTCCACCGTGCGCCAGACCGGCCGGCCCGAGACCTTCAGCAGCCCGTGGTTCTCGCAAAAGCGCACGAAGGACGCCATCGGATAGCGCCCGATGTCCGACGCGGTGGACGACCAGATCGCCGCGCCCATCGGATAGAGGTGATCGTCTCGGAAGGCCCGGCCATAGCCGCGAGCGTCGAGGTAGTCGTCCAGGGCCAGGTCTCCACACTGGGCGACATCGGCCGGTGCCTCGCGGTAGAAGCGCAGCAGCTCGCGCAGCATCCGCCAGAAACGCGGGCGCACCAGGTTGCTGCGCTGGGCAAAGAGGCCGTTGAGGTCAGTGCCGGCATATTCCAGCCGGCCGTTGTCCAGGCTCACCGCGAAGGACATGTCGGACGCCCGGGTGGGCACGCCCAGGTGCTGGAACAGGGCAGTCAGGTTGGGGTAGGAGGGTTCGTTGTAGACGATGAAGCCGGTGTCCACCGCGACCTGCCGGATGCCGCAGGGCGCGTCGACCGTGTTGCTGTGGCCGCCGATGCGGCCGTCGGCCTCGAAGACCTCGACCTCATGACGCTGCGACAGCAGCCAGGCGCAGGACAGTCCGGAGATGCCGCTGCCCACCACCGCAATGCGCAGCGGGCGGTCGTTCGCCGGAGCGGGGTGGGGCGGAAGGGCGTGAAGGTGGGGGCGGTCCATGAGGCGTTTCGTTGAATTTTCACTTGTACGCGCGCCAACGACTTTTGGATCGTCCTCCCGATTCGGGAGAACCCTTGACCGGGCGGGCAGCCTGGGCGCGAATCGCCCGGGTGGCGATCGTGTCATGGATCAGCGATGATCCGAACCGCCACCTGACGCGTATAGGCTGCATGGGCACCCTGCGACGCGACTCCCTGGCACAGACCCCGGCTGAACCGCCGGGCACGACGGCTTTGCCCAAGCCGTCCCCGTCGGCCGTGCCTCACTTGAAAATTGTTTCCCTCCATGGCGAGCCTCCCCTGGATCCGTTGCGCGGTCAGCCGCCCGGCGGTGGTGGGGCTGCCGAAGATCCGGCCAAAGATCCGGCCAATTTTGCGCCCGGGTCCGCGTCTGCATCCGTGGAAGCCGCGGCGCCTGGCGTCTCTGCGGTCTCCGGCGACGAATGGTCCCAACTGACCCGGCGCATTGCCGAGCACAAGGACCGTGATGCCTTCGCCCGTTTGTTCCAGCATTTTGCCCCGCGAGTGAAGAGTTATCTCATGCGCACCGGCAGCAGTGAACAGATGGCCGAAGACCTGTCGCAGGAAGCGCTGGTGACCGTCTGGCGCAAGGCTGCCCTGTTCGACCCTGCCCAGGCGGCGGTGTCGACCTGGATCTTCACCATCGCCCGCCGCCTGCGGATCGATGCCGCCCGTCGGCATCGGCTGGAGGACACCGGCGATGAAAGTTATGACTTTGACCGCCTGGAAGCCGATCAGCGGGACGTGGGTGAGCACACCGACGCCGTCCGCCTGAGCCGGCGCATCCGTGACGCGCTGGGCCGGCTGCCTGCCGAGCAGGCCCAGGTGCTGCGTCTTTCCTATTACGACGACGAGCCACATGCCCGGATTGCCGCCGAACTCGGACTCCCGCTGGGAACCGTGAAGTCGCGCATCCGGCTGGCCGTGGCGCAGCTGCGCAAGATGCTGGACGCCTGACATGTTAGCCATGACCGTTTCCGCCCCTGTCGCACCGACCCGCTCCAAGGCCGGCATCCAACACCATCCCTTTGATGAGCATCTGCTGGCGCTGGCGGCGGGCACGCTGCCCGTCGGCATCCGGCTGGTGACCCTCACCCATCTGGAGCTGTGCCGCAGCTGCCGCGACCGCGTGGCGATGCTGGAAGCGCTGGGGGGTGTGGTGCTGGAAGACCAGCCGCCCGCCCCGATGCGGGACGATGCGCTGGAGAAGGCCTTCGCCGCCATCGACGCCCTGGATCAGGAAGCGCCGCGCCCGCTCAAGGTGGCCGGCCCGCCGCCGCTGCCCGCCGGCGCGGTCTGGCCCAAGGCCTTGTCCCACTGCAGTGCCACCCGGTGGCGCTGGCTGGGCCCGGGCATGCGATGGAGCCGGGTCAGCGTGCCGGAGTCGCCGGACGCCAATGTCTTTCTGCTGCGCATCGGTGCCGGCAAGTACCTGCCGCAGCACACCCACGAGGGCGTGGAACTGACCCAGGTCATCTACGGCCATTTCCATGACGGCCGCGAGCTGTTTGGCCCTGGGGACTTCGACATGGCCGATGGCGATGTGCACCATCAGCCGGTGGTGCAGGACGGCAGCGAATGCATCTGCATCGCTGCCGTCGAGGGACGGCTGAGCTTTGACGGGTTTATCGCCCGCTGGTTCGGCTCACTCGTCGGCATGTAGCCAGGGTGAGGGCGGTGGCGGCCCAGGCGGCCACACCGCTGGCGAACGATCCCCAGATCAGGTCCATCACCGTCACCGACCACGGCCAGTCGCGCATCGTGGCCTGGTTGGTGAGGTCGTAGGTGGCGTAGGCCATCAGGCCAAACAGCGCGCCCCGGCCCAGCGCCACCAGGCTGCGGCCTTGCTGCAGCGCCGGCGCCTCGCCAAAGAACACCACCCCCCCGATATACAGCAGGTAGAACAGCGCCGCTGCCGCCCAGTCGACCGAGCTCGCCATGAGGTGGCCGATGGCGGGTTGGTAGAGCGCCTGGTTCGCCTGGCTGAGCCAGACGGCGTCCATGCCCAGGAAGATCACGGCGGTGAGCCCGTAGGCCAGCGGCCAGCGCCAGACGGGCGCTGCCACGGGCGCGGAGCCGTCGGCCGCAAAAGCACGGCCTGGCTGCGGGGCGCGTGGCCGGTTGCCGGCGTTGCCGGCGGAGGGAGAAGCACTGTGGGCGGGGGGCATGAGGAACTCCTGATGAGCAGCGGTGAACAGGGAGGGGAAGCTTAAAGAGCCGCCATGAGCAGCACCAAGCCGAAAAAAGAGGAACGAGGGGCAGGCCCGCACTCCGAGCCGGATGCGGATCGCTGCCCTCTTGCGCGATCAACAACAAGACCTGCGCCGCCCGGCAGCGGGCCGGCGCACAGGTTCAGAGCAATCGGTAGGTCAGCAGGCGGTCGCCGCGCACCCGGGCATCCAGCCCCAGCCAGCGCTGGTCGCTGCGGTCCAGCCAGAGCGTCAGGCGCTGCGGGTCGCCCTTGGGCGGCTTGGTGACCAGTTGCCAGCGCGCCGCCATCACCTCGCGGCCGGCGACCTGGATGGTGGCGTCGGGCAGGCGCTCCACCTTGACCTCATCCATCTTGCCGGTCTGCGGATTGAGCAGGCGGGTCTGCTGGACCAAGGCGGGATGCCAGTAGGCGTAGCTCATCACGCAGTCGCCCTTGGCCGCGCTGGCGGCACCGTCGGCGCTGGCGCCGCTGCCATTGCCAGAGCTGCTGCCGCTGCCGCTGCCGTCCCGGCGCCAATCCACCTTCTCGGCCTTGCCGTCATCGTCGGTGGTGCTCTGCACCGCGTCGACGCAGTCACCCTTCCAGCGTTCCTGCGCCTGATGGCGGTAGCGGAACACGGTGATGCCCAGCATCTTCACCGCCATGGTGGCGTCACTGGTGACGGTGCGAGCGTCGGCCGGGCCGGACACCTCGAAGCGATGGGTGCCGATCGGCTTGCCATCGAGGCGAATGTCGAAATTCCAGGTCTGGGCCTGGCTCATGCCGCTGAACCCCAGCAGCGAGCTCAGCACCAGGACACCCAGCGGACGATGGACGGAAGAGGGCATCTGCATCAGAAGGCACCGGAAGTGAACGAATGGGGGTCAGGCCGCACCCTTGCGCCGGGGCGGCCAGGGAATGAAAGCGCTGGTGCGGGCGATGTAGTCGCGGTAGGCCGGGCGGCGCTCGCCGATGTCCTTTTCCAGCAGGCTTACGCCGGACACCTTCAGCAGCAGCACCGTCATCAGCAACGGGGAGATCAGCGCCCAGGCGCCGGACAAGCCGGCGGCCGACATCGCCATCAGCCCCACGCCCCACCACAGGCAGCATTCACCGAAGTAGTTGGGGTGGCGGCTGTAGCGCCACAGGCCGGTGTCCAGCACACGGTCCCCTTGGCGCGGCACGCGCCGAAAGCGCGCCAGCTGCGCATCCGCCACCGCTTCCATCAGCACGCCGACGGCGGCCAGCACAGCCCCCAGCGTGTCCAGCGGGCCCCAGGCTGCGCGGTCCGGCGCGGCTGCCGCCAGGAACGGCAGGCTGACCATCCAGCCCAGCACCGCCTGCAGCAGGAACACAAGGAACAGGCTCTTGAAGGCAAAGCCGGGCTGGTTGCGCTCGCGCATCTCGCGATAGCGCCGGTCTTCGCCATGCCCCCAGTTGCGCGCCGTGATGTACACGCCCAGCCGCACCGCCCAGACCAGGGTGATGCCCACCATGACCAGCGTGCGCGGGTCGGTGCCCAGGCGCCAGACGTACCAAAGCGCCGGGGCGGTGATGAAGGCGGACCAGACCCGGTCGGCCACGCTGGCGTCGCGCAGGGGAATGCTGATCAGCCAGGTTGGCAGCGCAATCAGCACGCAGATCAGCAGCCCGCCGCCAGCGGCGGCCCAGAGGCTGGAGGGGTGGAGCACGGCGTCGAGGAGGTCCATGTCGGGTTTCTGCAGGGTCGGCTGCAAGGAAGGAAGCTGCTGTCAGAGGGCAAGTGGGGCGCCAGCAGGGGGGAGGGGCTGGCAGGCCGCCGGTCAGCGACGCGGCGCGAACAGGTAGTGGCTCACCCACCACTGCTGGCCCTGGTCATAGGCGAACAGCTCCTGCACCGACAGCAGGAACAGCCGCCAGCGCTGCCACCACATGGGGGCCTGCGCCGCGCCGTAGACCGACTCCAGCACCGGCATCACCGCCAGGCGGTTTGCATCGAACTTCTCGAGCCAGGCGCCTGCGGTGCGCGCATAGTGCCGGCCGTCCCAGCGCCATTGCTGCTGCAGGGCCAGGTCGCCCTGGCAGCGAAGGGCCAGATCGTCGCTGGGCATCATGCCGCCGGAGAAGAAATACTGGCTCATCCAGTCGGTCTCGTCCCGCACCTCGAAGGCGTAGGGAGCACCGCGGTGGGCGAAGACATGCATGAAGAAGCGGCCGTCGTCCCGCAGCCAGCGCGAGACCTTGCGGAAGGCCTGCGGCCAGTTGCGCAGATGCTCGAACATCTCGACCGAGACGATGCGGTCGAATTGGCCGTCCATGGCGCCATCGTCGCCCAGGCGGTTGAAGTCCATGGTCAGCACCTGCAGGTTGTGCAGGCCGCGCTCCTGGGCACGCGCCAAGATGAATTCCCGCTGCGAAGCGGAATTGGACACCGCGGTGATGCGCGCCTGCGGGTAATGCGCCGCCATCCACAGGCTCATCGACCCCCAGCCGCAGCCCAGTTCCAGGATGGTCTGGCCGTCCGCCAGCCCGGCGCGGCGCGCGGTTTCCTGCAGCGCAGCGGCCTCTGCGGCTTCCAGCGTCTCCACGCCTTCGGGCCACCAGCAGCAGCTGTACTTCAGATGGGGGCCCAGCATGTTCAGGTAGAGCGCCGCCGGCAGCTCGTAGTGCTGCTCATTGGCCTTCTCCGGCACCAGCGCCAGGGCCGATCGGTCCAGGGAGGCCAGGAACTGCGCCGTCAGCTGGGCTGCGGACTCCGCATGCCGGGCCTGCGATTCATCCAGCCGCTGTCGCAGCAGTTGGCGAATGCCGGCACGCAGCGCCACATCGGGCAAGAGGCCACGTTCGGCCATGTGGACGGCGAGGGAAGACAGTTTGAGCGTCATGGAGCGCGTAGGCAGGTGGACTTGTGCACTTGTACGCGCGCCGAGGGCTGCTGGATCTGAGGGGAAACGCAATTCGATTGAATGCTTGAACGCTGCAGCGATTCGAGCGCTTTTATCGATTCAGTCACGACTCGCGTGTCATGGATATCAATTCGAAGCGCAGCTCGCCCGTATAGTCCGAGCCATCTGGGAGGTGTTGTCATGAAGAAAGTGCTGGTGGTGGACGACCACGCCGACATCCGTCGGCTGATCCGGCTCACGCTGGACTTCGAGGATTTCGAGGTGCGCGAAGCGCCGGACGGCCCCGGCGCCCTGGCCGTGCTGCAGGACTGGACGCCGGACGCCATCCTCATCGACGTGATGATGCCGGGCATGGACGGCTTCACCCTGTGCCGCACCATCCGCGACCAGCCGGCCACCCGCCACATCCCGGTGCTGTTCCTGAGCGCCCGCGGCCATGCGCGGGACACCGACGAAGGTCTCAAGGCCGGCGGCAGCGCCTACCTCGTCAAGCCGTTCAGTCCGCTGCAGCTGATTCATGAACTGAGCCGGGCCAGTGCCAAGGCCGCCTGACGACCGTGACCATGTCCGACACCAATTCATATGATGCCCAGGCGTTTGCGCAGATGGAGCGCATCGTCTCCGACCTGCGCATCATGTATCGTGAGCGCAATGAAGCCCTGCGTCAGGTCACCCGTGCGCATCACGATGCCCTGATGCGACTGGCCCGCGCGGCGGAGCTCCGAGATGACGATACCGGCGTGCACATCTTCCGCATCGGTTATCTGGCCGAGGCCCTGGCCCTCAAGCTGGGGCAGGGCGAGTCCTTTGCCCGGCTGCTGCGCCGTGCCGCGCCCATGCATGACATTGGCAAGATCGGCATTCCGGACCATGTGCTCAAGAAGCAGGGGCCGCTGACCGTGGAGGAGCGGGCGATCATGAATCGTCATCCGGAAATCGGCGCCGACATCCTGGGCCGGTCCAACATCCCGATCTTTGTGCTGGCCGCCGAAGTGGCGCTTTGCCACCATGAACGCTGGAACGGGCTGGGGTATCCGCGCGGCCTCAAGGGCGAGGACATTCCGATTTCCGCGCGCATCGTGGCCGTGGCCGACTTCTTCGACGCGCTGGCCATGGACCGCTGCTACCGGTCCGCCTTCGCGCCCGAGGTGGCGCTGGGCATGCTGCAGGCGGAAAGCGCAAAGGCCTTTGATCCGCAGGTGGTGCAGGCCTTCACCGACCATTTCGAAGAACTGCTGGCGCTGCGGGCCCGCATCAATGCGGCCCCTCCAACCCACGACGAATTGCTGGGCAGCCTCTGAACGGCTGTCGGGACACAGGGAGGTTCCATGTCATCGCTCTCGTTGCACGGGACGCCGCGGCGTCCAAGGACCGCTGAATCCACCCCGGCTGCGCGCGCGAGGCACCCAGGCCTGACTCTGGCCTCAGGCCGCAGGAAAGCGCGGGCCCTGGTGCTGGCCGTGGCCGGCAGCATGGGCGGGCTGTTCGGCGTGTTCAGCCTGTTCGGACTGTCCGGCGCCAGCCGCGCGGCCTCGCCGGAACCGCCCCCGCCGCCGCCAGGCAAAGCCGTCGCGGCCGCGGCCCCCGCGCCCGACCTCAGCGTGCCGGTGCTGAACCGTCTCAAGTCCACCGGTGAACTCCCGGTCTGCGTCTGGCCGGACTACTACGGCATCACCTTCCGCAATCCCTACACCGGACAGCTCAGCGGCATCGACGTCGACCTGTCCGAGGCCTTTGCCAAGGACCTGGGCGTCAAGCTCCGTTATGTGGAGTCGTCCTTTGCGACCCTGATTGACGACGTCACCAAGGGCCGCTGCGACATCGCCATGTTTGCCATCGGCGTGACGCCGCAGCGCCGGGAGCGCCTGGCCTTCAGCACGGCCTACCTGCAAAGCGACATCTACGGCATCACCACCCGGTCCAGCCGCCTGGTGAAGTCCTGGGACGACATCGACCAGCCCGGCGTGGCGGTCGCCGTGCAGGCCGGCACCTTCATGGAGCCGGTGATGACGGCGCGGCTGAAGCAGGCACGGCTGGTGGTCATTCGCCCGCCCAAGACCCGTGAGGCGGAACTGGCGGCCGGGCGCATCGATGTCTTCATGACCGACTATCCCTACAGCCGGCGGCTGCTGGAGAACGCCGACTGGATGCGGCTGATCCCCCCGCCCAAGCCCTTTCACGTGATTCCCTATGCCTATGCGGTGCGCCCCGGTGACGAGCCCTGGCTGGCCCGCATCAATGCGTTCGTGGCGGCCATCAAGGCGGACGGCCGCCTGACCGCTGCGGCCCGCCGGCACGGCTTAACCGACATCGTCGCGCGCTGACTCATGGCCAACCGCCGCCCGCAGACCGTCTCGCTGGTGTGGCTGGCCCGCGGGGTCGGTGCGGCCCTGGCGCTGGCGGCTGCACTGGGCGTCGGCTTCCTGACGTGGCAGAGCCGCAATGAGGCGCTGGACGCGGCACAGGAACGCAGCCGGCTGATTGCCCGCGTGCTGGAGGACCATGCCACGCAGACGATCGAATCCGCCGCGCTGGCGCTGGGCACCCTGGGCGATGCCATCCGCACCCAGCCGGCGGTGGACCCGACGCATGTGTCGCAGATGCTCGGCCAGATGCTGCTGGCCCAGCCGGCGCTGCGGGAAGCGGCGCTGCTCAGCGAAAGCGGCCAGATCATCAGCAGTTCCGCTGGTCACCCCCCGGGCAGCCTGGTGCGGCTGGGCGAATGGGGGCCGCTGCCGGGCGGCGATGGCAAGGTCACCCTGATGCACCTGCAGGGCGGGCGCGGTCTGCTGGAAGGCCGACGGCCGCAGCGAATCGACCAGGTGTCCTACCTGCCGCTGGTGATGCCCTTCCAGTCGCATGCACGGCGCCTGTACCTGGTGGCCTTGGTCAACCCTGACGCGCTGGCCAATTACCAACAGGGTGTGGCGGAGCCGGAATGGCATGCCGCCTTGTTCAGCTACCAGGGCCAGTTGCTGGCGGCCACCACCGAATTCCCGCTCAAGCCCGGCACCTGGCAGCAGGCGCATCGGCTGTTCCGGGAAGCCTTGCCGGCCCAGGCCATCGGGGGATGGCAGGGCGCTGGATTCAGCGAGGGCCATCAGATGGTGACCTATCGCGTTTCGCGGTCGCGCCCGATGGTCGTGGTCGTGGAGCAGGAGCGCAGCCGACTGCTGGCCGAATGGCGGGACGGACTCTGGTGGAACGCGGGCGCGCTGCTGGTGATGGAACTGCTGATCCTGGGCGGCATGGCGGCCGCGCTGCGGGCGCTGGCCACCCGGGCCCAGGCGCAGAAGGTCCTCGATGAGGCCTATGCCAAGCTGTCGGCCAGCGAGCAGGAAATGTCGCTGGTGCTACGCAGCATCCAGGAACTGATCTTCCGCACCAATGCCGACGGGGAACTCGTCTTCGTCAATGCCCGGTGGAGCCTGGTCACCCGGGAGCCGACCCAGAAGATCCTGGGGCGCAAGATCTCCACCCTGGCAGCGCCGGCGGACCGGGCCCAGGTGGAGCGGCTGTTTTCCGAAACGGCGCCGGACGGCGTGCGCCACGCGGAGGTCAGTGTGCCGGTCTCCCCTGGCGAGCTGCGACGGTTCTCGCTGGCCGTCGTGCCGCTGAGGACCGGGTCCCGCATCGACGGCTTTGCCGGCTCCGCCGTGGACGTGACCGAGCGGTACGAAGCCGAAGCCCGGCTGCAGCAGCAGTTGCATCTGGTGGCGCTGCTGCTGGAGCTCAGCCCGCAGCCCACCTCCATGGTCGACCGCGAAGGCTGCTATGTGACCGTCAACCGTGCCTGGGAAGACTTCACCGGCCGGCGACGCGAAGAGGTGGTGGGTCAGCCGGTGGACCGGCACCTGCCGGAATGCGGCATGGAGCCGCCCACGTCGGATTGGGTGCCGATGGAAGGCATCCAGGGCCAGAGCCTGCTGCGCTACGAGACGCAGTTCTACGACCGCAATCACGATTGCCGCGACGTGGTGCAATCCAAGGTGGTGGTGCCCGGCGACGAGAACGGACCGGCCGGCGTGCTGTTCACGCTGACGGACGTGTCCGAATTCCGTCGCGCCGAACGGGCCACGCTGGAAGCCAAGGAAGCGGCGGAGGAAGCCTCGCGGGTCAAGTCGGAGTTCATTGCCAACATGAGCCATGAACTGCGCACCCCGCTGCAATCGATCATCGGCTATTCGGAACTCGGGCGCAGCCGCGGCGAGGCCACCTGTCCCAAGCTGTCCGCCATGTTCGGCGACATCCACGATTCCGGACGGCGCATGCTGGACCTGGTCAACGACCTGCTGGATGTGTCGGCGCTGGAGAGCGGCGTAGGCACCTTCAGCCTGGAGCGCTGCGACATCCGGCCGCACATCACCGCGGTGGTGCGGGAACTCAAGCCCTTGATGACGGCGCGGCGCCTGACGCTGGAGATGTCGCAGGCGCCGGAGCCGCTGGTGGCCCGGGTGGACCCCTTGCGATTCCAGCAGGTCATCCGCAACGTGCTGGCCAATGCCATCCGTTTCTCGCCGGAGGGGGGCGCCATCACGGTGCGCTCCCTGCGCCAGTCGCAGGGCCAGGCGCACCTGGCCATCATGGACCGCGGGCCGGGCATTCCGGAGCCGGAGCTCGAGCGCATCTTCGACGCCTTCGTGCAGTCCAGCGCCACCAGCACCGGCGCGGGCGGGACCGGCCTGGGCCTGGCGATCTGCCGCAAGATCATGGCGGCGCTGGGCGGGCGGATCTATGCCGAAAACCGGCCCGGCGGCGGCGCCGTCTTCCACGTGCTGATGCCGCTGGGGGTTGCGGTGGAGACTTGAGTCGGTGCGACATTGTTCTCACGATTAGCGTTTTGTGGATTTCGTATTTATCACTTCAATCAATATCCCGGGTGCAGCGCCTACATTGGTTTGGCGAATCACCTGAGACGCCCTTCCATCCGGGCGTCGCGACCTGACCGGTTCCCGGCAGGTCCAGGACCCCACCATGGCTGGCACGCCGATTCGCCGCCCCAGCCGCATTGAAGGCGTCGTAAACGCCGGAGGGATGAGGAAGTGACGATGTCCTGGATTCAACGGCTGTCCATGCGCCAAGTGCTGGTGCTCTCTTTCGCGCTTCAACTGAGCCTGCTGCTGGTGGTTGCGCTGTACGCGGTCTACGGACTCAGCGGCGCGCAACATCGGTTGCAGTCCGTGGTCGGGGATGAGCTGCAGCGAGCCATGCTGGGGCGCGACGTGCGGGCAGCCGCCAGTGCGCGTGCCATTGCCGCGCGCAACCTCATCCTGGTGACCGACCGCGCCTCGGTGGAAGAAGAACGGGTGGCCGTGCTGGCCGCCCACACACGGGTCACCCAGAGCCTGGAAAAGCTTCGCGAAGCCCTCAAGCTGTCGACTGTCCCCGCCGAAGAACGGGCGCTTTTCCAACGCATGGAGCAGGTGGAGGCGGAATACGGCCGGGTGGCGCTGGCCATCGTCGACATGGCCCTCGCCGGGCAACGTGAGCAGGCGATTGCCAAGATGAATGCCGAGTGCCGACCCCTGCTCAGGCAGCTGATCCAGGCCACCTCGGCCTACTCGTCCTTCATCACCTCGGCCAGCAATGAAGAGATGCGGCAGACCACGTCCAGCATTGAACGCCAGAGGATCACCACCGCCATCATCACCTTGGCTGCGGTGCTGGCCGCGGTGGTGTTGTCGGTGGTGATCACCCGGCGCCTGCTGCGCTCGCTCGGGGTGGACCCCGGCGTGCTGCGCGAGATCGCGGACCGTCTGGCCTCCGGGGACCTGAGCTCGCAGACCGCGGTGCCGGATGCGCCATCCCACAGCGTGGTGGCCTCGCTGTCCAAGATGCAGCGCTCGCTGGCAGGGATCGTGAACCAGGTCCGCGCCAGTGCCCTGGCCATTGCGCAAGATGCCGCCCAGATTGCCGAGGGCAATCAGGACCTGTCCAACCGCACTGAAAACCAGGTCAGCAAGCTGCGCCACACCGCCGGCGCCATGACCCAGGTCACCGATTCGGCACGGGGGACGTCGAGCAATGCGGTGGAGGCGACGCAGCTGGCCCAGTCCGCCCAGACCGCGGCCCAGCGGGGCGGGGCGGTGGTCCATCAGGTCGTCAGCACCATGGACAACATCTCCACCCAGTCCCATCGCATGATCGAGATGGTCGGGTTGATCGAAGCCATCGCGTTCCAGACCAATCTGCTGGCCCTGAATGCGGCGGTGGAGGCAGCACGGGCGGGCAGCCACGGCAAGGGATTTGCGGTGGTCGCAGCCGAGGTCCGGACCCTGGCGCAGCGCAGCGCGGATGCGGCCAAGGAGATCAAGACGCTGATCGATGCGAACGTCGCCAGTGTGTCCACCGGCAGTGCGCTGGCCACGTCGGCGGGCACGGCCATCGGCGACATCGTCAGCCAGGTCAACCGGCTGGCGGCGCTGATCAGCGACATCAGCGAGGCAGCCCAGCGCCAGACACATGAAATCGCCAGCGCCACCGATGACGTCGGCAGCGTGGATGCCGACTCGCAGCAGAACGCGGTGCTGGTGGGCCGCATGGCCGCGGCGGCGCACAGCCTCAACAGCCAGACTCAGGCATTGGCTTCTGCGGTGGTGCTGTTCAAGGCTTGATGGGCTGTTTGATGGGCTGTTTGATGCGCCATCACAGCACTGCTTCGCGGTGCCACAACGCGATGAGGTAGCGCAGCCCGCTGCCCAGCCAGGACCGTCGTTCGGATGCCGCCAGATGCACGGTGCCGAAGATCTCGCGGCGCGGGGCGGCCTGCGTGTCGCAATGGTCCAGTCGCAGATGGAAGGTCGGTCGCTGCGGTGCGTAACGGCCGTCCGGCAGCCGCTGCACCGCCACCGGTCCGCCATGCACATCGGCCAGGCCCGGCTCCTCCAGCGTGGCCAACTGCACCGGATCAATCCGGCTCAACTCGCAGCGGCGGCTGCGCTCTTCCGGCACGGCCGGCACGAAGGTGGCAGGGGTGCCGGTCTCCAGACCCGGCAGGGCCGTCTCGTCGGCATAGGCGTCCACCTTGAGGCCACCAGGGCCGGCCAGGCTCAGCAACCGCTCGCCGGCGGGCACCCAGACGCCCGGATGCAGCCCCTCGTCCACCTCCACCACGGTGCCTGCGAAGGGCGCCCGGACGGCCAGTTGATCCTTCTGGGCGCTGAGGCCCTGCACCGCCGCCACCGCGCCTTCCCACTGCTTGCGCAGGGCCGGGCCCAGTTCCCGCAGGCGTTCATCAAAGGGCTGCTGTTCCAGCTGCAGCCGCAGTTGCTGCTCCTGCACCACCGCCTGCTGCCATTGCTGCTCCAGTTCGGGAGAACGCAGTTGCAGCAGCAGGTCGCCGGCCCGGACGGCCTGACCTTCGCGCGGCGCCGGCCCCACCACCTGGGCCGCATAGCTCGCCGCCACCACCTGAACCTCGCTGGGAGACAGCACGCCGGGCACCCGCACCGAGCCGCTCCAGGGCCAGCACAACAGCAGGAGCAACCCCGCCAGCAAGGCCACCGTCCGGCGGGTCGCGCCGTTCCAGCGCCAGCGCTGTCGCTGCTGCCACCAGACCTGCCATTCGCGCCACACCGGACGCGCAATGAACCACACCAGCTCCACCGCCAGCAGCAGCAGTCCCAGCGCCTTGAAAAAGGCGTGATAGACCAGCAGCGCAATGCCGAAGAACAGCACCAGCCGGTAAAGCCACGTGGCAAAGGCAAACACAATCAACCCCCGCTGCCGCGCGGCACTGAAGCGCTCAGGCGGCGGATCGCCCCAGCCGAACAGCGCTTCGCGCAGCCGCCAGCGACCCAGCGCAAAGGCGCGGTCATGCAGGTTGGGCATGTTGATGGCGTCCGACAGGAGGAAGTAGCCGTCAAAGCGCATGAAGGGGCTGGCATTGACCGCCACCGTCAGCAGCCAGGTGGTGGTGGCCAGCAAGAAGGCGCCGGAGCGGATCGGTGCCCAGGCCGGCGTGTCCGGCAGCACGCTCCAGGCCACCAGGGCGACCGAGGCCAGCGCCATCTCGCTGAGCATGCCGGCCGCGCCCACCAGCAGCCGCTGGCGGCGCGAGGTGAGTTTCCAGGCCTCGTTGGTGTCGGTGTAGAGCACCGGCCACATCACCAGGAAGGCCACGCCCATGGTGGGCACCCGGCAGCCGAAGCGGGTGGCGGTGAAGGCATGTCCCAGTTCATGCAGCACCTTGGCGCCGCTCAGCGCCAGGCCCACGGCCAGCAGGCCTTCCCAGCTCGCATAACTGGTGAGGGTGTGGCTGAACTCATCCCAGCGTCGGCCGGCCAGCACCAGGCCCAGCACCGTCAGGGCCAGGCAGCCGGCCCAGAATGCGGGCTGGAAGGCCCATCGCACCCAGCGACTGCTGCGTTGCAGCCAGCGCATCGGTTGCAGCACCGGCACGCGGAAAAAGAGATAGTGCTTGAGCAGCCATTGCCCCGGCGACATCCGCGTGGCGGCAGCCTGGCGTGCCAGCTGCTCGGTGTTCTGCGCATCGCTGGCCACCAGCAGATGATTGGAGCGCAGCATGTCCAGCAGGGCTTGCAGGTCTTGCTCCGTGACCTGCAGCGGCGTGTCCCGCTGCACGGCCGCCAGCAGCGCCGACGGGTCGCGCAGACCCCAGCGCGACAGCAGCTCGAACGCCGGCCAGCTCAGGGAAAAAAACCGGTGGCTGGCCGGGTCATGCAGGGTCCAGGTCGGCGAGCCGTCCAGGGCCTCGGGGCCCGGATGCAGGCCGAGGTCTTCCCGCAGCGGCGGCAGCATCACCAGCCCAGCCATTGCCGCGCCGTCGACAGGGGCCGGCGCAGGGCCACGTACAGCAGCGGCGCCCAGCCGCCCTGGACCCGGGCACTGCCGAGCTGCCCGATGCGGGGCAAGGCCTGGCCCGGCACGAAGCTGGCCTTGATGCGGTAGGCCATGAAGCCGTCGCGGGTGGGTTCGGCGCGGTAGGCCACCGTCATCACCTGCGCCTCAAACGACTGCAGGGGCGCGCCCTGCGGATGCAGCGTCAGCGTGTCGCCGGGGGACACCGGCAGCCGATCCGCCGCCGGCATCCAGGCGACCAGTTCCACCTTCGCCGGGTCCGCCACCAGCAGCACCCGCTCGCCCAGCGTCACCGCCTTGCCGACCCAGTCGTTGGCGTCGGGAAAGACGGCGATGCCGGCCCGGTCGGCCTTCACCTGGACCCGGGCAAGCTGCTCGGCGGTGTAGTCCAGCTCCACCGTTTTTTCCTGGACCTTGCCGCGGCGCAGCACCAGGTCGGCGCGGGTCTTGTCATTGGTCACTGCCGCCTGGGCGGACTGGCGGTATTCCTCCTGCGCGGTGTCGACGGCCTTGCGGGCCACCTCCATACGGGCCCGCAGGGCCGTCGTGTCCAGGCTGAAAAGCGGGGTGCCGGGCTGCACCGCCTGGTTGGGGCGGACATTGAACCGGTCGATGACGCCATCCAGCGGCGCCCGCACCATGAAAGGATCGGACGGCACCACTTCCGCCTGCGCCAGGGCCGTCAGCCGGACCGGGCACAGACACACCGCCAGCACTCCCACCGCCAGCCAGCGGCGGGTGCGGGCGCGGCGCAGCACCCCCAGCAGGCCTTCGCGCCAGGGGCGGCGGGGCTGCAGGGCATCCAGCGCATGCCCGTAGGCATGGGCCAGTTCGGTCAGCAGGCCCAGCTCATGCGGGGACCAGGGCGTGTCTCGCGCCAACAGCAGGCCGGCCGCGGGCGGCCGATCATGCACCGCCAGCGGCAGCCATAGGGCATGGGCCGGCAGCCATTCCTGCCATTCGGTGCGCAGGGTCTCCGGCAGGGTATCGGTCTGCACTTCGCCGGCGGCCGGCTGCTCGCGCATCAGGTGGCGGAACAACTGGCCCAGCCACTGCACATAGGGCGCCTGCGGGTCGGGCAGGGGAGGGCCGGACACGGCCGCGACCTGACCCAGCCCCGAGGCCGTCCACAAGGCGGCCTGCCGGTAAGGCACCAACTGCAGGGTTTCATTCACCGCCACGAAGCCCAGGGCCTGCGGCGTGGCGGCCTGGCGGGCCCGTCGCTGCAACTGCAGCAGGCTGACCAGCGGGGCCGAGCGTTCCGGCGCGGTCATGCCTGGACCTTCACGGACGACCCGGGAACACAGCCCAACCGCTCATGCCTGGCAGCAGGCCAGGCTGGTTGCCGTCCATGACACCGAACACGGCCACGGTCTGGCTCACCGGATCGATCTGGGCGCCCAGCCGCTGCACGCGGGCCGGATACCGCTTGCCCAGTTCTTCCACATCCACCTGGAAGGCGGCGCCCGGCCGCAGCCAGGCGAGCCAGCGCGAGGGCACGATCATCTGCACTTCCAGCTGACCGGTGTCGATGATGTCCAGCAACGGGTTGCCCGGCGATACGAACTGATGGGCCGCCACATGGCGCTTGGCCACCCGGCCGGAGAACGGCGCGGAGATGTTGCAGCGGTTGACCAGCAGGCGGTTGCCTGCCAGTTCGGCCTGGGCTTCCTTCAATCGCGCCTGGCCCTGCTGGACCTCCAGCGCCCCGATGGAATTGAGCTCGGACAGCCGCTGGTTGGACGCGACCACCGCGCTGGCGGCCTCGACCGCCGCCTCCGCCTTGCGCTGCTGGCTCTGGTGCAGCGAGCAGTCCAGTCCCACCAGCAGTTCACCCGCGCGGAAGGCATCGCCCTCACGCAGGCGCAGCGTGGCCACCCGCGCCGGAATCTCGGCGGCGATGGTCACCGCATTGCGCGCATTGAGCTGGGTGCGAATGCGTCCGTCCTTGTCGGCGGCCGGTCCTGCCGGCGCCGCTGGCGCGGCAGTCTGTGCCTGCGCCACGGCCATGAGGCTGGTGAGCATGAGACCCAGGGCCCAGTGCCCAAGATCCCCAAACTGCCCGACCTGGCCCTCCCTGCAAACCGTCATGCGCCGCCCTCGGGATTCATCGTCTTGGTCCAGTTCTGTTCGGACGCCTTCACCGCTTCCCCCAGGCTCTTGAGGTCGTGGCCGGGCACCGACTGCGGCAGCGGGTCCAGACCCAGCGTGGCCACCAGCTGGCTGTAGGCGCCTTGGAGTGCACCGTAGGTCTGATACAGGCGCAGCTCCGACATCATCGCCGCCGCGGACGCACGGATTTCCTCCAGCTTGCCCTGGCTGTTGGCAGTGGCGGCATTGCGGGTGTAGCCCAGAATGCGCTGCTCCACGCCGTTGAGCTGCTCGGTCAGTTCAAACTGGCGCAGGCGCCCCTGGTAATCCAGGCGAGCCACATGCACCTGGGTCAGTACGGCCATGTTCAGCGCCAGACGCTGCTGGCGCACGAGATCCAGCTGGGCCTGCGCCATGCCGCGGATGTTGCTGGCATTCAGCACGTTAAAGAGGTTCCAGCTCACCCGCAGACCAGCATCGCCCCACTGGCGGTTCACCAGGAAGCTGTTGCTGTCGTAATGCCCGCCGACGCTGAATTCCAGACCGGGCATCAGACGCGCCAGGGCTTTGCGGGTCTCCAGCACGCCGATGCGTTCGTTGTACTGCGCCTCGACCAGTTCCGGCCGACGCATCAGGGCCGCTTCTTCCATGCCGGCCGCCGGCAGGCTGATGCGGGGCGCCTGCATCGACGACGGCATCTGCACGGTGAAGCTCTTGCCCGGCTCCAGGTTCATGATGGCGGCCAGGCGGGGCTTGGCCTGGGCCAGTTCATCCCGCACCGCTTCGAGCTGGCGCACGATGTCCAGCAACTGGCGCTGGTAATTCAGCGCTTCCAGCGGCGAGCGGAGTTTCTCGACCTCCACCTTGCGCGAATCCTCCAGCGCCCGGCGGGACATCTCCAGCACCGGCTCGATCTTGCCTTCCAGCATCTGGGCGCCGGCGGCTTGCCAGTAGGCCTGCGCGGTCTGCTGCATCAACAGGTGCAGCACCTTGCGGCGGCGTTCTTCGGCCACCAGCACACGGTCGGCCTGCTGACGGGCGCCGTAGTAGCTGACGCCGAAGTCCAGCACGTTCCAGCTCAAGGTGAGGTCGGCGGTGTTGCGTTCACGGTCCGAGGAGGTGGAAGGCTCCAGGGACTGCTGGCCGCTCAGCACGCTGCGGGAGGAGGACGCCAGCTCGCTGTCGCGCCAGTTGTAGCCGGCGGACAAGGCCAGCTTGGGCAGCAGGTCGCTGCGCGAGAGGTCCAGCTGTCGCTGGGCCACCGCCGCTTCCATCAGCTTGACGCGATGGTCCAGGTTGTACTTGATGGCACGGGCCATCGCCTCTTCCAGCGAGATCGGTCCCTGGATGGGCTCCTGCTCCTGGGTCAGCTGCTGGCGGTCCGCCTGGATCAGGCTTTGCCGCTCATCAAAGGTCAAGGCCTGCGGCCCCACGGCGCATCCGGTCAGTCCAGCGGCCAGCAGGGCCAGCGCGGCAAGCGCCATCGGGGTGCGGCGGGGCAGTCGTTCCATCGTCATCTTGTGCTTCTCCTCTGAATCTTGTCGTGGCCTCAGGCCGTTGTGTGTCGGGCGGCGTCCAGGAACTGCTCCCACTGCTGGCGCTCGGCCTGCCAGGCGGCGTGGCCGTGGCGATTGAACTGGGCGGCCAGGCCGGGGCGGCCTGCGGGCGCGGGCGCTGCGGGGTCGCTGTCGCTGCCGCTGTGGCTGTCGCTCAGGCGGCCTGCACCGGGGGCCGTGGCAAGGGCCGCGGCCGTACGCGCTTCGGGCGACTCCGGGGCCTTGCCGGCCACCGATGCACGCTCAGCGTCGCTCCCTTGTGCGGAGGGACGCGACTCCAGCGGTGCGGCGCTGCGCGGACCGCTGCTCGGCTTGACGTCCACCTCCACCACATTGGAGACGCGCTGGCCCTTGCTGTCCCGCACCACCACCTCGATGGACAGCTTCTGGCTCAAACCGGCCGGGGCACGGCCCACCAGGGTGTTGGTCACCGGGTCGTACTTCAGCCATGCAGGCAGCGGACGGCCATTGGCCAGTTTCACTTCGACGGTGACCGGGCCGTCACGGCCCAGGGCGGACAGCGTGTCGATGGGCAGGGCGATGCGCATCGGCTCGCCGGCGTTGACCGAATAGCCCCGGGTCGCTTCCAGGCCCGACAGGTTGCGGGTGGCGGACTCGGCCGTGTCGCGGGCCGGGCCCGAAGGCACCGGCACCGGCGTTGCGACCACGTTTCGGTCCAGCGCATTGGGCTGGAGCGGCACCGACAGGCCCAGCGCCACCGGCAAGGCCGTGGAGGCCGAGCTGTCGCGGCCGCTCAGGGTCGCAGCCTGGGGCGCGTCCACGCTGGGCAGGGACGGACCCGCATCGAAGGTGATCGGGGGCGAGTAGGGCGCGATCACGGGGATGGCGACCGGCGCCGGCGCCGGGGCAGGCGGGTCGGCGGGCAGCGGCGGGGGAGCGACCGGTGAGACCGCATAGGCCGGGCCGCTGGCGCTGGACGCCAGCGCGTTGCCGGCGGTATCCGCGATGCCGCTGGCCGTGGCCGCCAGGTTCAGGCTGACCTGGCCGGCGCCCACGATCTGCCCCACTTCGACCACATAGGTGCGGCCGTCCACCTGCGTCACGCCCAGCACGGCGGCGCTGGCATTGCCGGTGGTGCTCAGGGTGAAGTCCGCCGCATCCACGCCGGAGACGTTCTCGGTGAAGCTGACCTGATAACGCACCGGCTGGCCGGAGGTGGCGCTGCCGTCCAGTCGGGTGATGGCGGCGACGGTCGGGGTGACCGCATCGACGCGAATGCCGCTGGTGGCCCCCACGCCGGTGAGCGTGGTCGCTGCGGTATTGCCCACTGCATCCCGCAACGCGGCGCCGTTGGCATCGAGGCTGCCCGCCAGGGCAATGCCGGTGGCGGCTTGCTGGCCTGCCTGCACGGTGTAGCGAAACAGCAGCGCATTGCTGCCGGAGCCGGACACATAGTCGGCGTAGGCGATGCGGCCATCCTCCAGCGTCACGGCCAGGCGCGGTGCCGCGCCATTGCCCGACACCGTCACCGCTTCGCTGTAGTTGACGGTGATGTCCAGCGCCTGCCCAGCCACATAGGTGCCGGCGGCCGGCAACTGCACCCCCGTCACCGTCGGCGCGACGCCGTCGATCCGGATGGCATGCTGGGCGGCCAGCGAATCCCCGCCGCCGGGCGTCGGCAGGGCGAGGACCGCGTCGAACTGCGTGGCGCTGCGGATGCTGGCGCCGTTCAGGGCCAGGGCGGCGGACGAGGCGTAGTCCAGGCGCGTCGTGGTGTCGCCAGCCTGCACCACATACCGGAAGGTGAGGGTGTTGGTGCCGGAGCCGGACACATAGACCGCCTGCCGGTCCACCGCACCGGTTTCCAGCAACAGGCTGGGCGTGCCGTTGCTGGCGTCGACCACCACCGCCTGGTCGAAGGTGATGGTGGTGGTGACGATGTCGCCCACCTTGTAGCCGCCATCCGGGGTGGGGGTGTTCACGCCGGTGATGGTCGGGAAGGTGGGATCGACGCTGACGGTGACCGTGTCGGTGTCCGTGCGCGCCGGGCCACCGCTGTTGCCCAGGTCATCGGTGGTGATCTGCAGGCTGGCCGGGCCTCGATAGCCTGCCGTCGGCGCAAAGCTCAGGCCTTGCAGCGCCGCATTGATGTCGGCCACGCTGCCGGTGAACGTCATCGTGGCGTCGGCGCTGCCGGTGCCCACGGCAAAGCTCAGGCCGTTGACGCCGGACAGGCTGAGCGTGCCATGGCTGGCGGTCAGGGTGACCTGCACCAGGCCGTTGCCGGCGTCTGCATCGCTGATGGACAGGGCATTGCCTTGCGCGGTGCCGAACACCAGCGTGCCGTCCTGGAAGACATGCTGCTCAGCCACCGGGGTCTGGTTGACCGGCGTGTCGTTGGTGCTGGTGACCGCCACGCTGCGCACCACCGTGTTGCTGTCGGTGCTGCCGTCATTCACCGTGATGCTGATGGCACGGGTGGCGGTGTTGGGCGCTTCCGAGCTGTTGCTGTAGGTGACCGAGCGCAGGGCGGCCTGCCACTGCGCGGCCGTGGCGGTGCCGCCGGCGGAGCTGAGGGAGAGCACGCCGGTGGCCGCGTTGTAGCTGCCACTGATGTTGCCGAATTGCGTGGCGTCCCCATTGATGAAGCTCAGCAGGTCCTGGGTCGTCTGCAGGTTGCCGGTGATGGCGACCGTGGCGCTGACCAGCGTCGGGCTGTCGGCATCGGAGATGACTAGCGCCGGCGCAATGGCCACGGGCGATGCGGCCTGCCCATCGAGTTCCTGGAACACCGGGGTGCCGGTGCCGCCGCTGAGCACGGGGGTGTCGTCCACCGGTACGACATTCACGGTGCGGCTGACCGAGTTGCTGTCGACGCCGCCGTCGTTGACGGTGAAGCTGATGGTGCGGGTCGAGGCACTGGGTGTGTCCGACGTGTTGGCGTAACTCACGCTGCGTAGCGCGGCTTGCCACTGCGCCACGGTGGCGGTGGCGCCGGCCGAGCTGAGCGAGAGCACGCCAGTGGAGGCGTCGTAGCTCCCGATGATGTTGCCGTAGGTCGTGAAGTTGGTGTTGATGAAACCCAGCACATCCGCGCCGGACTGGAAGTTGCCCGTGACGGCGACCGTGGCGCTGGCCAGGGTGGTGCTGTCCGCATCCGACAGGGTCAGGCCGCTGTCGACCACCACCGGGGTGCCAGCCACCTGATTGCCTTCGGTGAAGGTGGCGCTGCCGCCCGAGGCGCCGAGCACCGGTGGGATGTCCACCGAGACCACATTCACGTTCCGCGTGCCGGCCGCACTGGTCTTGGTGCCGTCACTCACGGTGAAGGCAATGGTACGGGTGGCCGTGTCCGGGTCGAATGAGGTGTTGGCGTAATTGACGCTTCGCAGCGCGGCCTGCCATTGCGACACAGTGGCGGTGCTGCCGGCCGAGGTCAGGGTCAGCACGCCGGTGCCGGCGTTATAGCTGCCGATGATGTTGCCGTAGGTGACGCTGCTGGTGTTGGTGAACAGCAGCAGGTCTTCGCCGCTGCGGAAATTGCCGGCAATCTGCACCGCCGCGGAACTCAGCGTGGCGTTGTCCAGGTCGGAGACGGTCAGGCCAGGGTCCACCTGAGCCGGGCCCTGGTTTTCGGTGAAGGTGGCGCTGCCGCCGCTGTTGCTCAGCAGCGGGGTTTGGTCGGTCGCCGCCACGCTCACATTGCGGGTGCTGGTCAGGCTGTCGTCCGTCCCGTCGTTGACCTGGAAGCTGATCGTGCGGGTGGCGGTGTTGGGGGTGACCGCGGTGTCGGTGTAGCGCACGCTGCGCATGGCCGCCTGCCACTGGGCGGTGGTGGCGGTGCTGCCGGCCGAGGTCATGGTCAGCACGCCGGTGGCGCTGTTGAAGCTGGCGCTGATGTTGCCGTAGAGCGCGCTGTTGTTGTTGGAGAAGATCAGCAGATCCTCACCGCTGACAAAGTTGCCGGAAATGCGGACGGTGGCGGACGCCATCGTGCTGCTATCGACGTCCGACAGGGTCAGGCCGCTGTCCACCACCACGGGGGTGGAGGCCGTGTTGTCACCCGCTGTGAAGGCCGCATTGCCCCCGGAGGTGGTGAGGATCGGGGCGTCGTTCACCGCCACGACGGTGACGGTGGAGGTGATGGCCAGGACGGTGGTGTCGGCCCCGCCATCGGCCGTGCCGCCGGTGTCCTTGACCGAGGTCAGCGTGATGGCACGGTTCCCGGCCGTTGGGGCTTCGCTGGTGTCGCTGTACGTCAGTCCGTTCACCAGGGTCTGCGCCTGGGCCGCCGACAACCCGCCGGATTTGTCCAGGGTCACCGTGGCCACTCCACCACTGACGCTGACCGACACGGCAATGCCGAGGGTGGCGGTGGTGAGGCTGTTGCCGTTGAACAGGCCCACCGTGGTGCCGTCGATGGTGAGCCTTTCGCTGGCGCCGTCCGACACATTGCTGACGTTGAGCGTCAAGGTCCGCACCGATTGGCTGCTTTCGATGGTGCTGATCGCCGTGGTGCCGAAGAGGACGACTCCGGAACCGTTTTCTGTGAAGGCCGGGTTTTGGCCAGTCGCCGTCAGCGTCGGGGCATCGTTGACGGGCCGAACATCAATCGACACGTTGGAACTGACGCTGTTGTCGACGGAATCACCGTCATTGAGTCTGAACTGGACGGTGCGGACCAGTGCAGCCGGATTGTTCCCGTCGTGGTTGAAGCCGATGTCGCGAACCAAGGCCTGGACGGCGGCGGGCGTGGCAGCGGCGTTGAAGCTGACCACCAGCGTGCCGGTGCCATTGCCGGTCGCCGTGCCGATGATGGTGCCGCCATAAGTGACGTTGGTGCCGGAAAGGCCGATCTGGCCGACACCCGTCCCCTCGTTCACGATGTTGAGGGAGTCCTGCGCGCCGGTCCCGCTCTGGTAATTGGTGACGATCTGGACGGTCAGGTTGCCGCCGGAGAAATCGGTGCTGTCGGTGTCGGTGACCGTGGCGTTCTGGCCCACGTCGATCTTCACCGTTCCGCTGCCTTCCAGGTAGGTGAAGGCGTCGCCGTTGAGATTGGCAATCACCGGGACGGCATTGCTGATCGCCGCTGAGACATTGAGGTCATCGATCGCCAATTGAGTGCCTAAGGTGGTGTCGAGGTGAACGATGCGAATTTCATCCACCGAGTTCCAGGGCAATTGGTCCGTGGGATCCACCACCAGGCCATTGCCGCCGGCGCCACCTGCGTAAGGCGCCGTGAAGTCAAAGATGGCACCGCTGACCTGGACACCATTCCTGTAACCCAACAGTCTGTAGCGGGTGTCGCCGCCCAGCAGATCTTCCACGGTGATCGAGTTGAAGGCGAACTCCTCCCCGCTGTTTGACTTGATGACCAACTGATAGGCGTTGGGTGAGTTAGGACCCTCCACGATCAGGGCTTTGTCCTGGCTGTCATTGGCGAGATTGGTGTCCAGCGACTGATTGGTGCCAAACAGGCGGCTGCCAGCATCGAGATTGCCGAATTGGTCCGTGATGCCGAATCGCCAGCCGTTGAAGACAAGTTCCTGGCCGTAAGGAATGAAGTAACGCTGGCCGCCGTCATCCGGCAGGATCAGCCCATCAAACGTCTCATAGCTCGGTGCGGCCAACAACGCGTTGTAGCCCGCGAGCGCGCGGCCCAGGTTGGCCGCCTCGATGGCGCCGGTGCTTCGTTCCAGCGTCCAATTGCCGCTGTAGGCCGCCGCGCCGGTGTTGTCGGTGGAGCCGGCCACATCCGCCGAGGTGATGGCCGCGATCTGGTCGAGAAAGTGCTGACCCGCGCTGCCTTCTGCGGTTTTGCAGCCGTAGAGCAGCAGGTCACCATCTGCCGACAGGGCGGCGCCGATCGCCCTGAGCGCGTCTGCATGGGCGGCGATGGAATCGCTCGTGAGCCAGACCGTGCCGGCTTGTACCCGGCCGGTATCGCCGTGGGAAATCAGTGCAATGGCATCGATGTCGTGGCGGCCGCTCAGGTAGCTGGCCATCTGCGCAAAACCATCTTTGCTGCCGTCCAGAACGACGACTTCGATGCCGGCGGGCAGTGCGCTGATGATCTGCTGGGCGTTGGCCACCTGACCGTCCACGAAGACGATCTCATGACGCGCAGGGGCGGCCCCAGCGGTTGCCGCCGCAGTCGTCGTTTCTGACGCCTGCGGGGTTTCTGGTGTCGCTGGTGTCGCTTGTGCGAGGGTCGGACGCACGTCGATGGACGCGTCACGGCTGTGGTCCTGCGCGGGGTGGTCGGCCACCACGGCGGCTGCGGTCACGCCCACCGAGGCGTCGAACATCAGCCGCGGCTCCAGCGCCATCATGAGCGGGCTGCCTCCACCTGCCATGCCTGCGGTGGAGGACTCGGTGGATGCGGCGCCGGTCGGGCGCTGCGAGGGTCGATGGGACGGAGGATCGTATGGACGCAATGCCCGGCTGAGCGTACCCACGCGCGCGCCAAGCACGCGCTTCCAGAACTTGTCCATTCAACCTCCCCGATTGTCCTGTTCCCTTTGTCTGAGAATCATACGGGAAGGGTCTGACGGACAGCAGGGGGCCAAGCGGAGACTGTCGGTCCGCCGCCCTCAGGGAAAACCCTGTGCAACATACGATGGGAGCAAGCGCTGAGGCGCGCCTGAGTCAGCCTTCGGCCAGACTGAGGGCCGGCGCCAGTCTCCGGTCCCTGGCCTGCGCCAGCTCCGACGGATGCAGCCAGGCCAGCAGCTTGTCCTTCTGCTGCATCGCGTCCTTTTCTCCAAGGGCCATCAGCTCCTGCGTGTAGCCCGGTTCAAACAGCAGATAGCTGGCCAGGGCGCCGCCCTGCGCATGGCCCTGCCGAGCGCCCGCGGACTTGAGCAGCAACTGCACCGGCCTGGGCAGACTGTCGATATGCCGCGCGGCAATAGCATCGAGCCGTTCACTGGGCGCGATGACCAGCGCATTCACCGGTCGCAGCGAATGCTGTTCGCGCTGCTCCGGCGTGAGCATGGCCAAGGTGCGGTTGATGCGCTCCATCCGCTCGATGTCGACCGACAGCGCATCCAGGAAGATGCTGGACAGCGCATGCCCGGCCACCTGGGCCAGGCTGGGGTAGCGATGGTCCTGGGCGTCGCTCACGGCCGGCTCATGCATGCGACCGGCGCCAATAATCAACAGCTGCTTGGCGCCCAGATGGATGGCCGGAGACAGCGGCGCGCTCTGCCGCATCGACCCATCGCCATACCAGGCGCCAGCGCCCTCGTGATGCAGCCGCGTCGCCGGAAAGATGAAGGGAATGGCCGACGAGGCCAGCAGATGCTCATGCACCAGCATGGTGGGCGCTGCCAGACGCTGGGTGCGCACCCACGGCGTGATGGCGGCCCGGCTCTGATAGAAGCTGACGTGATGCCCGTTGCTGTAGCTGGAGGCGGTCACCGCGACGGCATGCAGATAGCGTCGGGCCAGCAGCGTGGGCAGGCGCTGCATCGGCACCAGGTCCCGCAGCAGGGAGGCCAGCGGCGTGTTGTCCAGCAGCGAGCGTGGGCGCCAGCGCCGCAGGGCCCAGCCCAGCGACATCATCGACAGCCAGCGGGCGCCATTGCCCAGCATGTGAAGGGCATCGCAGCGGTAGACCTGCTCCGCATGCATCTGCGACCAGGCACTGACCAGCCGCCCCACGCCTTCCTCGAAGTCATCGGCATAACAGGCCAGGGCGGTGCCGTTGATGGCGCCGGCCGAGGTGCCGGTGATCACACCAAAGGGATTGCGCTTGCGCGCCTGCGGGGTGAGATGGTCGCGGCGCAGTTGCGCAATGGCCCGCAGTACCCCCACCTGGTAGGCAGCGCGGGCACCGCCGCCGCTGAGCACCAGGCCGGTCAGAGGGAGTTCATACATCATGGACGTGGCCTCTCGACTCAGGCTTAGAACAGCTCGATGCGCGGCCCGTTGGCCACGGCCAGTTCCACCGGACGCGGTTCATGCAGCGGGATGACCTGGGCACCGCCACCGCCACCACTGGCACCACCCCCCGCTGGCGACCGGCGTTCCTGCCCGGCCAGCACATGCGCCACCCGCTGGGCATGCATCACATAGTCCTTGGTCCACATCTGCAGCAGTTCTTCCAGCTGCACCGGCGGCGGCGGCGCGCGACCGTCGATCAGTTGGTAGATCTGGGCAAAGTGGGTCGACAGCCCGCCCAGCGCATTGTTGATCTGTTCCAGCAATTGCCGGTTGATGTCCTGGAACTGCATGTCGCCCAGGGTGTCGATGATGTCGGAGGTGATGCGGTCCACGCCGCCGTCCATGTCCTGCGACAGCTGGCTCAGATAAGGCACCACCTCGCCCAGCGTGCGGCTCATGCCCTGGATGTGCTCGGCAATTTGCCCCATCTGCGCGGCGGCGCTTTCGCCCATGTTCTCTTCCAGCTTTCCGGCCTCCTGCGAGATCGCCTGCGCGGCCTGCCCGATGCCATCGGTAACCTGGCGGGCGGCTTCGGCGGTCTGGCCGCTCAGGCGTCGCACCTCGGCCGCCACCACCTTGAAGCCCGAACCTTCGGGTCCAGCCCGAGCCGCTTCAATGGCGGCATTGATGGCCAGCAGGTTGGTCTGGCGGGCGATGTCCGAAATCATCTCGGCCAGCGGCGAGAGACGGCGCACCTGCTCGGCCGAGGCACGGACCCGGTCCAGCAGGCTCTGGCGGGTCTGCTCGAACAGCGCCTGGTGCTGGGCCAACTGGTTGACCGCTGCTGCATGCTGGTCCGCCTGGCTGAGGGAATGGGCGGACAGCTCTTCGGAGCGCGCCACCGCCGCCACGATGCGTTGATGCAGCTCGCCGGTCTGGTCATGCACCCGCGTCAGGCGTTCGCCCATGTCCATCACCGCCGTCTCGGAGGTCTGGATGGTGGCATTGACCTGCTGCGTCAGCACCGCGAAGGCCTGCTGCAGCGTGGAGATGTCCTGGGTGACCAGCTCCGCCGGGAAGGCCGCCGCGGCCGACTGGGACCGGAAACGCCGCCAGCTCATCCAGCTGCGCAGGGCCCAGCCCAGCAGCAGGCCCAGGCCGACCCAGCCCAGTGGGTCGAGCCGGTCCAGGGGCTGGACCTGCGGCCATTCCATCATCACCAGCGGGGTCAGCACCACGGCGCCCACCAGCGGCCAGATCCAGCGGCGCCAGTGCGCGGTCAGGCGCCGGGCCGTTTGGTCCGCTTCGGGCGTGATGGAGGGCGTGATGGAGGGCGTGTGGGAGGCCGTATGGGAGAGCGTATCGCCGCCTTCATTCGAGTCGCTGCCTGTGCTGCTGTCCCGGGCAGTCGGCATCGCAATCACCTTCAAGTCGTCCATGGCACACCTCCCATCAAGCGCCCGGCAGCACCTGCCGGATCACCTGCAGCAGGTCATTGCCGCCCACCGGCTTGACCAGCCAGCCGGTGGCGCCATTGCGCTTGGCTTCGTCCCGCTTGTGCTGCTGGCTTTCGGTGGTCAGGGCCAGGATGGGCGTGAAGCGCAGCAGGCGGCGGGTTTCGCGGATCAGTCCCAGGCCGTCGAGCTTGGGCATGTTGATGTCGGTGATGATCAGGTCCGGCTTGAAGCCCGATTGAAGGCGCTCCAGCGCCGCACTGCCGTCCGAGGCGGTCTCCACCTCGAAGCCGCTGATCTTGAGCGTCTTGCTCAGGCTCATCAGCATGGTGGCGGAGTCATCCACCAGGAAGATTTTCTTGCTCATGTCTCACTCCTTTCGGAAACCTGCGGCGCCGGGTCCAGTCCCAGCGCCTGGCGCAGCCGCTCGTGCGGCGGCGGTGTCTTGATGGGGGGCGCCAAAGCGAGCAGGGTCTGCAGCACGGCGGTATGCAGGCTGTCGCAGCGGCCCAGATCGACCGTGCGCTTCTTTCCCGCGCGCAGCCACTGCTGCAGTCCTTCGGCGGCTTCAGCATCCACATGGCCCTGGAGGCGGGCCACGGTCTTGAGATAGTCGATGGCCATCAGAGCAGCTCCTTGGGGTTGAGGATCATCAGCACGCTGCCGTCGCCCATCAGCGCCGAGCCGGCAAATCCGGCCAGGCCGCCGAGCACGCCTTCCAGCGGGCGCAGGATGATGTCGCAGGTCCCGTCGAATTCATCGACGATCAGGCCGATCTGCTCGCCGCCCCAGCGCAGCACCAGCACCGCATGCTCGCCTTCGGCATTCAGGCGGGGCGGCTCCTCCAGCGCCAGCATCTGGTTGAGCGGACGCAGCGGGACGACCCGCCCGCGCAGCACCACCGTTTGTGCCTGCTTGAAGCGGTGGATGTCCTCGGCTGGCACCCGGACCGTCTCCACGATCAGGTCCATCGGCACGCCGAAGCGGCAGCCGGCGGCTCGGATCATCATCACGTGGGTGACCGCCATCGACAGCGGCAGGGTCAAGCGGATGCGCGTGCCCTGGCCACGTTCGCTGGACAGGCTGACGGTACCGTTGATGCGCTCCACCGCCGACCGCACCACGTCCATGCCGACGCCGCGGCCGGAGAGGTCGGAAATGCTGTCGGTGGTCGAGAAGCCGGGCAGGAAGATGAGCTGCACCGCCTCGGCCTCGCTCAGGGCATCGGCCCGGTCGGCGGGGATCAGTCCGCGCTCCACCGCCTTGGCTCGAACCCGGGCGGTGTTGATGCCGGCGCCGTCGTCGCTGATGTCCAGGATGACCCGGTCGCCTTCCTGGCGTGCCTGCACCCGCAGCGTGCCTTGTGCGGGTTTGCCGGCAGCCACGCGGTCGGCGGGCAGTTCGATGCCATGGTCCAGGCTGTTGCGCAGGATGTGGATCAGCGGATCGGCCAGGGATTCGATGACGTTCTTGTCGGCCTCGGTGTCCTCGCCTTCGATCACCAGTTGCACCTCCTTGCCCAGGCGCTTGGAGAGGTCTCGCACCAGGCGGCCGAAGCGCTGGAAGACGGTGCCCACCGGCAGCATGCGCACCTGCATGATGGCGTGCTGCATGTCCTCGGCGATGCGGTTGATGACCGCATATTGGTTCTTGATCTCGCGGGCCATTTCGCGCTGGCCGAACTGCGTTTCGGCACGTTGGGCGAGATAGGGCAGGGCATTCTTGGCCACGACCATTTCGCCGATTAGGTCCATCAGGCGGTCGATCTTGTCCTGTGCGACCTTGAGGACCCGATGGCCGCCGCGGTCCTGAGCCAGGGCTTCGTCGCCCGTGCTGAGGCGGACCGGGCCGGCGGATCCGCTGGGGAGAGCGGTGTCGGCGGCCTCTGGGCGCACGCGTCGCGCCCATGCCGCCAGGGCGGGGGCTCCCTCGGTCGTCAGGGGCATGGACGTGACGGCAGCGGCGCCCTGGGCGTCGTTCAGCAGCGGCAGCAGGCGGCTCAACACCTGGGCCACGGCCTCCAGCGTGCCAGCGCTGCATCCGGGGCGGTCGAGCAGGGCGAGTTGTTCCTGCCAGATCTCGGCGGCGCGAAGCAGCAGCGCGGTCCTGGAGGGGGCGGTGCCGGCGTCGGTGGCGGTGTCGCCGGTGCCAGCGCCAGAGGGAGCCCCGTTTGCGGATCTGGCTGCGGACCCGTTGGTCGACCCGTTTGCCGACGCGTTCGCGGTCGCGCTGGACGGTCCCCCGGATGCAAGCGCCGAAGCCCCCGGGCTGCCCGTGGCCCCCTGCGGGTCCGAACCCGCCAGGCCGTTTGACGTTGCCGCACCAGCTCCCGAGGCCGCCGTGGCGACGGGCTGGATCACGTGCCACTCGCACTGTTCCGGCACATACCGGAAATGCTCCTCCACATAGGCCTGCGGCGCATCGCACAGCACCAGGAAACCGAGGCGGCATTGGTAGCAGTCAAAGGCATCGGCCGGGCCCCAGTCCGCTGGCGGGAGCACCTGCAGGGCCAGCAGGCCCGGGGCTTGCTGCACCAGCGCCCAGGGGTCCTCGCCTTTGAAGAAGCATTCGGGCTCCGGCAGATACCGCACCACGCAGGCACCGGGGCGCTGCCAGTCCTGCGGCAGGGCCAGCACCCAATCGGGCGCAGGCGGCACCAGCGGCACGGCCGGCTGTGGCGCGGCGGCATACGCCCCGGCGGACAAGGCCGCCGCGGCAATGGCCTGCACCGCTGCGGCATCTGCGTGAGAAGCCGCGCGGGACGCCGCAGGAGAGGCCGCCCCGCTTCCCGATCCGCCCACTGCGGTCGATGCCGACGCTGTCCCCGTCGGTCCGTCCTGCAGGAACGCACGCAGATCACGCGCCAACTGATGGGAACGCTGCTCGGCCGACGCCGGCAGCTCGCCTGTGGACTCCAGCGCATCGATCATCTCGGCGCTGTGGTCCATGGCGGCCAGCAGCAGGTCGGCCATGGCGCTGGTGTAGGGCAGTTTGCCGGCCCGCACCCGGTCCAGCACGTCCTCGCCGGCATGCACCACCCGCTCCAGCGCGCCGAACTCGAACATGCCGCAGTTGCCCTTGAGCGTGTGCACCGAACGGAACAGGTCGTTCAGCAGTTCCAGGTGGGTCGGATCCCGCTCGATCTGCAACAGTCGCTGCCCGATGGTCTCCAGACATTCGCGCGCTTCCAGAATGAATTGCGCCAGGATCTCGGCGGCGTCGTTCATCGTTGGCTCCCCTTCACCGGAATCGAGGCAGCGGCCCGCGCCGCCGCCGGACCGTCGCCCAGCAGCAGGGCGGCGCTCAGCACCAGTTCCGCCGGCCGGGCCGGCTTGATCATGTAGCAGTTGGCGCCGGCCTGCCGGGCGGCCTCGGCGTCCTGCAGCTGGGACTCGGTGGAGACCATCATCACCGGCGCCTGCACGGCGGCTTGCAGCCGGCGCAGCTCGCGCACGAAGCCGTAGCCGTCCAGCTTGGGCATGTTGATGTCCACCACGTACAGGTCGAAGGGACGCTGGTCGCCGGCGGCCACCACCTTCTCCAGCGCCTCCATGCCGTTGACCGCCTCATCGGTGCTCCAGCCGGCATCGCCCAGCAGCTTGCGGTGGTACATGCGCACGGTGGCGGCGTCGTCCACCACCAGGATGCGGGTTGTGCTTGTCATGGGGCCTCCCCGGTCAAGGGCTTCTGATAGACCATGGCGTCGGCAAAGCGGCGCACCTTGTAGAGCGACGTGATGCGGCTCATCGATTCGGAATGCCCCAGGCACACGAAGCCGCCGGGTCGCAGCGCGTCATAGAGCGCCTCGGCCGCGGCGCGGCGGGACACGTCGTCGAAATAGATCAGCAGGTTGCGGCAGAAGATCAGGTCGATGTCCCGAAAGCGCGCGGTGTCCGCCGGATTGCTGAGGTTGACCTGGCTGAATTCGACGGCGGCCACCAGGTCCCGCGAGATGGCCCATTCCCCGTTGCCCACCGGCTTGAAGTAGCGGTCCAGCCAGGCCTTGGGCACGTTGGCCACCGAGCGCTGGCTGTAGATGCCGCGCTGGGCCGCCTGCAGCACCGTGGTGTCGATGTCGGAGGAAAAGATCTCCACCTCATGCTGGTCGATGCCGGGCCAGCGCTCGAGCAGTTGCATGGCGATGGAGTAGGGCTCTTCGCCAGTGGAAGAGGGAATCGACCAGATGCGGATGCGCTCGCCCCGCGGCTTGTGGCGCAGCAGCTCGTCCAGCAGGTTGTTGGTCATGCAGTCGAACTGGTAGCTCTCGCGCAGGAAGTAGGTCTCGTTGACCGTCATCGAATTGACCAGCTGCTGCAATTCGCGGCCGTCCCTCTCGAAACGCAGGCCGACGAAGTAGTGGCGGAAGTCCTCGGACCCGGTGGCCTCGATCCGCTCCACCAGCCGCTTGTCCACGAAGTAGCGCTTGTTGTCGTCGAAGTGGATGCCTGTCTTGCGATAGAAGAACTCGCGGAACTTCTGGAAGTCCGCGTCGGTGATGGCGAGCTTGGATCGGCCGGCCGGTGTCCGCAGGGCTTGGTTCATGGGGCCTCGATGCGTTCCAGCGCCACCTGGGTGGCAAAGCCGATGAAAGGGTCGTCCGCAAAGCGGCTGCGGGCCTCGAGCAGGGCGGCGCGTTCGGCGCCGCTGCCCGTCTCGGCCAGCACCTCGATGGCAGCCGCCACCACATTGACCTCGCTGTCCTGCCGCAGCACCTGGCATAGCCAGGCGTTGACCTCGTCGTGGCGCAGGTCGCCCAGCAGGTTGACGGTGAACAGCCGTACATCCGGGTCCGGATCGCGCAGCAGGTGCTGGATGGACGGTCCCACCACTTCGGGCATGCTGCTGAGCGTCTCGATGGCGCCGTTGCGCAGGCCCGCATCCTCGCTGCGCAGCAGGGGAATGAGGGCCTGCACCGCGGCAGCGCTGGCCAGGGTCCCGAGGCTGGTGAACAGAGCCTGGCGGACCGACGGGTCGGTCTCCCGGGCCAGCGCCTGGCCCAGCACCTGGCTGGCTTGGGGCAGAGCGGCCAGGTCCCGCGCGGCGTGGCGGCGCTGGACCGGATCGGGGCTGGCCAGTTGCTGGGTCAAGCCTGCAAAGTCGCGGGCATGCTCGCGGGCGTGCACCGGATGCAGGGCAGGGGTGTGGGCTTTACGCAGTGCCATGGCGTCCTCATGCGTCCTCGTCTTAATGGGGCCGGGCCCAGCTTCGCAACTGGTCGCCGATGTGATGCGCCGGCAGCACGCATTCCGCGCCTTGCCGGTTCACCAGCTCCTGCGGCATGCCGTAGACGATCGCGGTCTCGGCGGACTCGGCAATCGTGTGGCCACCGCGCTGGCGCAGCCGGGCCATGCTGGCCGCGCCGTCGTCGCCCATGCCGGTGAGCAGCACGCCCACCAGTCGTTCGCAGGGCATGTGCTGCATGGCGCTGTCCATCAGCACATCGACGCAGGGATGCCAGGGGTAGGCCCGGGCCTCCGGCGCCGGCTGGGCCAGCAGACGCCCCAGGCGCTCGACCACCACCATGTCGTGGCCGCCCTGGGCCACCAGGATCTGTCCGGCTTGCAGCGGCATCGGGCCATTGCATTCCCGCACCTGCAGGGCACAGAGCTGATCCATGCGCTGGGCGAAGGCCGCGGTGAAATGCGGCGGCATGTGCTGGGCCACCAGCACCGGCCAGGGAAAGTCCGCAGGCAGTCGGGGCAGGACTTCTTCCAGGGTCCGCGGGCCGCCGGTGGACACGCCGATGACGACCAGCCCCTCCGGCATGCCAAGGCGGGCGGGCGGTGCCGCCAGGCCGGGCGTGAGAGCCGGCTTGAAGGAGAGGCTTCCTCCAGCACGGCCGCTGCGCAGTTCTGCGTGCTCGCTGGAGGCGCTTGGCGGCCGCGATCGACCCGGCGCCCGCCGCAGCGCCGTCGCCTGCGTCTGACCGGGCGGCCGCACGCCGGAGCGCACCCGGGCCGTGCTGGCGGTCCGCACCTTGCGCACCAGCTCGTCCGAGATGTCCTTGAGGTTCAGTGAAATGGTGCCGCCCGGCTTGGCCACATAGTCGACCGCCCCCAGCGCCAGCGCCTCCAGCGTGCTGATGGTGCCCTGCTGGGTCAGCGACGAGACCATCACCACCGGCGTGGGCCGGATGCTCATCAACAGCGACAGGGCGGTGAGGCCATCCATCTCCGGCATGTTGATGTCCAGGGTGACCACATCCGGCAGGAACTGCTGGGCCAGGTCGACCCCTTCCATGCCGCTGCGGGCGGCCTCCACCTGGAAGCCGGCGTCGGTCAGCACTTCGCGCAGCACCTTGCGCATCAGCGCGGAGTCATCGACCACCAGCACCTTCTTGGGCGTGCTTGCAGACCTGGGCATGCGGCCTCCTCAAGCAGCCAGGGGGAGCGAAGACGACGGGGCCCCGGCAGCCGCCGGCGCGGAGGAGGGCAGGTCGGGATGCGCCTCCCGCTGCCAGCCCAGCAGCAGTTCCGGGTCGATCAGCATGACCAGGCGCTGGCCGTTGTGCAGCCGCGCCACCTGATGGATCAGCCGGCTGTGCGGGCCGCTGAGGTCCGGTGCCGGGGCCAGGCTGCCGTGCGACACCCGCAGCACCTCGGCCACCGCATCGACGATGAAGCCGGTGCGCTGGCTGCCCTGCGCGAACACCATGATCCGCTGGCCGTCGTTGCGGGCCACGCCTTCCAGCCCCAGCCGGCCGCGCAGGTCGATGACCGGCAGCACGGCGCCCCGCAGATTGATCACGCCTTCCACGAAGGCCGGTGTGCGCGGCACCCGGGTGAGCTGTTCCGGCACCCGCACGATTTCCTGCACACACATGATGGGCACGCCGAATTCCTCGGCGCCCAGGCGGAAGACCACGAGCTGCATGTCTTCAGCAGGGGCGGCAGTCGTTGGGGTGGCGGCGTTGAGGGGGACACTGGCGGGCATGGCGTCTCCTGTCTGCATCGAGGAAGGGGCGGGCGCGGAGGCGCCGTGGGTATGGGCCAGCGCCTGTGCGGCCGCGCTGGCGTCGCGCAGGGCATCGAGTCCCAGCAGGCGGGGCGCGGACAGCACCGAGATCAGGCGGCGGCCCTGGTCCAGCTGGCAGATGGCATCGAATTCATGGTGCTGGCCGTCGCGGGCCAGCAGGTCCGGCATGCCGCTGGTCTGCTGACGCGGCACGCTCATCACTTCCTTGACGGTGTCGGTCACCAGCCCGACCGGACCGCAGCCCGGCAGCGCCACCACGACGATGCGCTGATGCTCGTCCTGGCGCTGGCGCCCAAGACCGAACAGGCTGCGCAGATCGACCAACGGCAGCAGGCGCCGACGCAGCGTCATCACGCCCCGCATGTGCGCCGGTGCCTGCGGCAGCACGGTGATCTGCTCCGGCATCTGGACGATTTCCTGGACGTCCTCGATGGGGACGCCGTACTCCTGCGCATCGACGGTGAAGCTCACCAGCCGCAGCTCCGCTTCCTGACCCTGTGCCTGGGACGGCGTGTCCGCGAGCAGCTGCGCGGCTTCGGCGCCGCCGCGTGCGGCCCCGCGATCGTCCTGCGGCTGGGTCATCGCGAAGGCGGTGCGCACCAGGTGGTCGAAGTCGAGCACCATCAGCAGCTCGTCCTGGCCGTCCGCACCGGGTCGGCGAATCAGGCCGGCCAGGGATTCGGTGCTGTGCACATGGCCCAGCGCCTGGGCAGGTTCCAGCTCATCGGCCTCCACCTGCAGCACGCTGCAGACGCGGTCCACCAGGAAGCCCAGCGCCTGGCCGCAGTGGATCACCAAGGCTCGCGCGGTGTCACTGTGCGCCTGGTCCGGCAGTCCCAGCAGACGCCGCAGGCTCATCAGCGGCAGCACCCGGCCCCGCAGGTTGGCCAGGCCCAGCAGGGCGGTCGGGGCCAGCGGCAGTCGTGCCACCTCCGGCAGGCGGATGATCTCCTGCACCGGCCCCATCGGCACGGCGAAGCGCTCGCCGGCCAGCTCGAAGCTGACGAACTGGCGGTCGGCCGGTGCGCCTGCCTGTTCCGGGTGACTGTGTGGATCCTGGTGACCGTGGTGGACGTGGTCATTCATGCTCAACTCCCCCGCGGACCGGCTCAGTTGCTCTGCAGCTCATCGGCCAGGGAGGAGATTTCCTCGATGGCGGCACTGAGTTCATCGGCGCCCTGGGACTGCTGGCGGGCGGCGGTGGCGGCTTGTTCAGCGGCCTTCTCGGCCTGGTGGGCCGCGGCCGAGATCTGCTCCACGCCGGTACGGACCTGGCCCAGCGCGGTGACGATCTCGGCGGAGGTCTGGGCGGCCTCCACATTGCCGCGCTCCAGGTCCGCCACATCCCGCTCCATCGTCTGCAGGTTCTGGGTGATGGCGCGGGTCTTTTCGATCTCGGCCTGGGCGGACGACATGATCTCCACCAGGTCCCGGCCGACCAGCGCGATCTGGTCCTGGATGCTCTTGACCAGATCCTTGATGCGGTCGGCGTTCTCGGCGGAATCGTGGGCCAGGTTGCGGATGTCGGTGGCCACCACGACGAAGCCCTTGCCGTATTCGCCGGCCCGGGCGGCTTCGATGCTGCCGTTGACCGCCAGCATGTTGGTCTGCACCGAGACCTGGGTGATGGCGTCGACGATCTTGTCGATCTTGCGGCTGACCAGCTCCAGTTCCTTGATCTGCTGCAGGCTGATGCGGGTCGAGTCCACGCCGCGGCCGATGCTGGCGACCAGCGAATCGATGTGCTGCTTGTTCTCGCCCATCAGGCCGCGGATGGTGGAGGCGCGGCCGCTGGCCTCATTGGCACGGCGTTCGGAGAGCTCCGCCCCGTTGGTGATCTGGGTGATGGCGGCGGCCGACTGCGCGGTGGCGGCGGCCTGAGCCTGGGAGCCTTTGCGGATCTGCTCCAGCGCGATCATGATCTGGCTGGCCGCGCGGGTGATTTCCTGCACCGTGCTGGAGAGTTCCTCCGCCGCCGACGCCACTTCCTCGGCGCTCTTGGCGATGTCGGTCGAGTTCTTCAGTTCCTCGGCGATCTCGGACAGGCTGGCGGCGGTCTGCTCGCATTCGGCCAGGGCGGTGGCCTGCTCCTCGATGGTCTTGGCCGATTCCTCGCAGGCAGAGCCCTGTTCGGTGGCGGCTGCGGCGATCTGCTCGGCGCCCTTGAGGGCCTGCTGAGCCGCCACGCTGCTCTGGCTGGCGGCGGTGGCAATTTGCAGCGCGCCGCTGACGATCTCGCCGGCGTCCGTGCGGATGCGGTCCAGTTGCTCGGTGATGACCTGGCTCTTCTGGACTTCGCTCTGGATGGTGTCGGCCGACTCATTGATGCCGCCGGCAATGCTCTGCACTTCGGTCTGGATCTGGGCCACCAGATCCTGGATTTGCTTGGCGCTTTTTTCGCTGGTCTCGGCCAGGGTGCGGACCTCATCGGCCACTACCGCAAAGCCCTTGCCATGCTGGCCGGCGCGGGCCGCCTCGATGGCCGCGTTCAGGGCCAGCAGGTTGGTCTGGTCGGCGATGCGGGCCACGGCCTTGACGATGTCGCCGATGTTGGCGGCCTGGCGTTCCAGCTCGGCCACCATCTTGACCGAATTGGCCTGCCGCTCGGCGGCCACGCCCACGGCGCCGATCGCGGCGGACACATCCTGGTTGATGCGAGCCGCCAGGTCGCGCATGGTTTCCGCCTTGGCCTGCGAGTGCTGGCAGGCATTGAGCTGGCGGGTCAACGCAGCGCTGATCTGGGTGATGGCTGCCAGCGATTCCTGGGCGGCCCCGGAGGCTTCTTCCGCGCCGCCCGCAATCTGGTCAGAGGCGCGCTTGAGTTCCTCGGCGGCCGAGGCCGCTTCGTTGATGCCGGCGGCCAGTTGCGCACTGGCACTGGCCACCCGCTCGGCGGCCTGCTGCTGCTTGGCCAGGGTCCGGGCCCGGCGGCGGTTCGCCTCTGCATCCCGGTTGACCTGACGATTCAGGCCTTTGGCCACGATCGCCGGCGCGGGTTGAGTGTCCAGGGCCTGGCGGTTTTTCATCACCAAAGACATGTCTGAGCTCCTTGATCTGCCGTGGGGCGCGGCACCGTCCCTCGGTGCTTGGGGCGCGTCCACGAGCAAAAATTTAAATCCTCAAACAGTAAAAGAGAAAGTATCAAATCCCTCAAATCGGCATATTTGCCTCACTAATGTGATGAATGTGGCGGTTTCAAGTTAATAGAAATGATTTTGATCGATCCAGCTTCCCGTCTTGTCCGTAACGCGCGCGTCTGTGGGCCACCCCTCAAAGTTGAGTAGCATTTGCCAGCCAGCCCTCGCTCCTGCGCAGAGGCTCGGCGACATCACCTGCGAACCACGCGGGGATGCCCAACGAAACGCCTGGGAGGACATGAATGACTGTGATGAAACGTACCGGCAGCGCTGTGACGGCGGCCCTGCTGCTGACCGCCGCCTTGGCCACCCCCGCCCACGCGCATCGCGGCGGCTTGAGCCGTGCGAGTGAAGCCTCGCTGGTGCCGGTGGCGGTGTCCGTCGCCGTGCCGGCCATCCTGATCGGCGCGGCCATCGGCGTGACCGTGGGCCTCACGGTCAAGGCCGTGGAGTCCACGGCGCAGGGCACGGTCTGGGTGCTGGAGCGGGCTTCCGACGGCGTGCAGTTCAGCGTGCGATTCGTCAGCGATGCGGTGGGCGCGTCCGTCGTGGGCGTGGGTACGGCGGTCACCGTGAGCGTGGTGGGGACGGGCTACATCCTGTCCAAGGCGGGGGAGGTGATTGCCTTCATTCCCAATGAGATCGGCGCCTCGCTGCTGCACAACGAGCGTGTCACTCGCAAGGACGAGGTGCTGCGATGAGCGCGAAGGGGTGGGCGATTCAGCGGATGTCGATTCAGCGCCCGTCGCTGCGCCACCTCGCCGACACGGCGGGGGCTTTCCTGCGGCCCGTTTTGCTTGTGGGGGCCACCGCGGTCGCCATGGCGCTGGCGATGCCCGGCGCCGCCCATGCCGGCCGGACCTGCGAAGAAACCCCGCTGACGCCCGAGCAGGTGCGCAACGGCATGGCCCTGGCGCAGGCCACGGCCGAGGCGCTGGACCGGTCCGGCGCGCAGGTGGTGCTGCTGGCGCGTGCCGGGCAGAACCTCGATGAATACGGGCTGCGCTGGTCCCATGTCGGCTACGTCTACCGGGACGTCGATGCGGGCGGCAAGCCCGTCTGGCGCGTGATGCACAAGCTCAATGAGTGCGGCACCGCGCAGGCCGACTTGTATCGGCAAGGGCTGGCGGAGTTCTTCATGGACCGCCCCTACCGGATGGAGGGCGCGTTCTCGGTGCTCAAGCCGGCCCTGCAGGACGCGTTGCTGCCGGTGCTCAAGGACAACGCCCGTGCCGCCGCCCTGCACACCCCGGCCTACAGCATGCTGGCCTATCCGTGGTCGCAGCAGTACCAGCAGAGCAACCAGTGGGCGCTGGAGACACTGGCGGGCGCGGCGGCGCCGGGTGAAGTCTTCAACCGGCCGCAGGCCCAGCAGTGGCTCAAGAGCGCGGGTTACCAGCCCAGCGACCTGAAGATCTCCACCTTCAAGCGGCTGGGGGCGCGCATCGGCATGGCCAATGTGGCCTTCGACGACCATCCGTCCGCCCGGCGCTACAGCGGCCATATCGACACCACCACGGCGGACACGATCTTCCAGTGGTTATCCCGCAGCGGTTGGGGAGCGGCGCCGACCATCGTGCGCATGCCGCGCTGATCGGGCGAGGGCGATGGCGAGGAATGGTGCGGGGGGGCGCGGTGGGGTGCGCCCGGCCGCCGCTCTGACATTCGCACGCAAGACGTGGCCCCGGACCCTGTTGTCACGGACGTGACACCGGCGGCCGACACAGTGCTGCGCTGTTGTCAACGCGCCGTTTCGGCCCCGCTTCCGTGATGCACCTCCTCCGCGCCTCTTCGACGGCCCGCAGCCGTTTCTTCCTGTCCTCCGTCGCCATGGCGGCCGCAGTGGCCCTCGCTTCCTGCGGCGGCAGCGACAGCACCGACCCCATGGAACAGGGCGCCTGGACCACCGGCGACCTGCATGTGCACACGGTGCAATCGGACGACTCCCGCACCACCCAGACCCTGGACTTCGTCCTCGGCAAGGCCTTCACGACGCATGGCCTGGACTGGATGGCGGTGACCAACCACCTGCGCTCGTCCAAGTACGACAACAACGGCACGCTGCTGACCGCGCCGGTGGCCTTTGCCTACGGCATGGAAGCGTACGAGATGCCCCGCATCAAGGCCTTGCAGGCGGCGGGCACCTACAGCAACAAGCTGATCTTCTCCGGCTTCGAATGGGATGCCCCGGCGCATGACCATATCGGCGTCGGCATCTTCGACGGCGGCACCGCAGGCACGCCGCTGACGTCGTCGCCCAGTGCCTTCAAGGAATTCCAGTGGGTCTTCACCACGGCCGATGCATCGCTGTTCAAGGCGGAGGATGTGACCCGCTTCCAGGCGAAATACCCGCAGCGGTTCAACAGCACGGCCGCGGACACGCTCAAGGGCATCAGCTGGCTGAAGGACAACTATCCGGACACCAGCTACGCGCTGATCAACCACCCGTCCCGCAATCCCGGCAAGTACACGATTGCCGATTTCCGCCAGATGAATGACCTGGCGCCGAAGATCGTGTTTGCCATCGAGGGCATGGTGGGCAACCAGATGGAGCCGGACCGGGGCGGCTACACCTCTGCCTATGTCGATGCGAACCTGCCCAACCGCACCTATGGCGGCACCGATGCAGTGGTGGCCAAGGTCGGGGGCGTGTGGGATGCGCTGCTGGGGGAGGGCCGCCGCATCTGGAACGTGGCCAACTCGGATTCCCACTTCGAGATCGACGCGGCGGGCAACAGCTCGGGGTATTTCCCGGGCGAGTATGCGAAGAACCATGTGTGGGTGCCGAAGGGCAACACTGGCGTGGCCGGCCTGCTCGACAGCCTGCGCGCCGGCCGCAGCTTCGGGGTGTTCGGCGACCTGATCCAGGCGCTGGACTTCACCGCCAGCGCCGATTCGGCCAAGGCCGCCATGGGGCAGGACCTGCCGACGGCAGCGGGTCGCACCGTCACGCTGACCATTCGCTTCAAGAGCCCGGCGGTGAACAACTACCAGCGTCCGGTGAACAGCGGCAACCTGGGCAACATGGTGCCGAAGGTGCATCACGTCGACCTGATCGTGGGCGATGTGGGACCGAAGGCCGCGCCGGGCACCGAGGCCTACAACCTGGCCACCAACCCCAGCACCCGGGTGCTCAAGCGCTTCACCAGCGCCGACTGGAAGCAGGACGCCGACGGCTACTACAGCGTGACCACCACCGTCACGGCCAGCAAGAGCCAGTACTTCCGGCTGCGTGGCACCAACCTGGCGGAAAACGTGGCGGGCCTGAGTGCCGCCGGCGAGCCGCTGCCCGACCAGAAGATCACCACCACCGACAACGCCACCCGGCATGACCAGATCAACGACCGGAACTACGGCAGCCTGTGGTTCTATTCGAACCCGATCTTTGTGACGGTGAAATAACAGCCCTGCGTCGCCCACGGTGACATACTCCCGGCCACTCCGGCACACATCGACCGGGGAGTGAGCAGGATCCGGGGAGTGAAGTTGCTGTCTTGTCTTTTGTCACCGTGGCCGCGCCGTTGGGCACCAGCCCTGTGCCTGCTGGGCAGCACAGCGGCCGCCCAGGCCTTCGAGGTGCTGCCCCTTGGCCGCGACGACGCGCCGGTGGTGATCGATGGCCGTCTGGACGAGGCGGTCTGGCAACGTGCCGCGGTGCATGGCCGCTTTGCCCAATTGCAGCCCACCGCGGGCGCCGGCCATCCGCAGGATCTTCGGACCGAAGTCCGGGTGGTGGCCGACGCTCGGGCGCTGGTCATCGGCATCCGCGCGTGGTCGGCCCAGCCGCCGCGCAGCCTGTTGTCCCGGCGGGACGCCGTGCAGCGGGACCAGGACATGGTCGGCGTGTGGATCGACACCAACGGCCGCGGCGAGTCCGCCATGTTCGTCAAGGCGAGCCTGGCGGGCGTCGTGACCGACGGGCTTTATCGCGCCTCGGATGATGAAGAGGACCTGGGGCCGGATTTCCCCGTCCAGGTGGCGGCCGTTCGGCTGCCCGACGGCTACAGCATGGAGATCCGCTGGCCGCTGTCGGCGCTGAGGTATCCCTATCAGGCGGCGGCCCCGTGGCGCATGGTGGTGGCCCGCGCGGTGCCCAGTGCCAATGATCTGCTGCTGGTCAGCGGCGAAGCGGACGCCGAGGCGCTGAGCTTCCTGCATGCCAGTGAGCCGGTCACCGGACTGACGACGGTGCTGTCCCGCCATCGGGACCAGCCGGAGGGCGACGTGACGGTGGAATGGACCGGCCGATCGGTGCGGTCCGAAGGCGCCACGTCGAACCGCGGCAGTGTGGGCGTGGAAGGCTGGTGGCGTCCGCGCGCTGATTGGCTGGTGAATGCCACGCTGAATCCGGACTTTGCGCAGGTGGACATCGACGCGCCGCAGACCAGTGGCAACCGCGCGGTGGCGCTCGCGTTGCCGGAGAAGCGACGCTACTTTCTGGAGAGCGCGGACGTGCTGGGGCTGCCTTTGTCCGGCTTTTACTCCCGCACCGTGGCCGACCCGCGCTGGGGCGTACGCGCCACCTGGCGGGGCGAGCAGGCGGACGCCACCTTGCTGCTGGCGGAAGATCGCGCGGGCACCGTGGTCACGCGTGGGCGCCCTTGGGGGACGGACGAATGGACCTTGGGCGCGCCGAGCAGCGCCCAGGTGCTGCGCAGCCGTTGGCAGGTCGGCGCGGCGGGCGGCCATCCCGACCGCAGTGAACACAACCCGGTAGGCGGCAAAGTCGGTGTCGAGGAGCGCGACCCGCAACGCGGCAATGAGCGCGGCAATGAGCGCGGCTATGAAGGCGGCGACGATGCCAGCAAGACAGGCGACCATCAGGCGCTGACCCTGGGCACCTTGTTGTCCCGAAGGACGCTGGAGGGCGCAGGACAGGGCGAGTTGCTGGGCGTGGACGGACTCTGGCGACAGAGCCACCAGGGTCGCCACTGGAAAGCACAATGGAGCCTGATGGCCAGCCGGCACACGCTGTCCGTCGACGGTGACGACCGCGTCACTACCGGCCGAGGTCCGCTGCGGCGTGACGCTTCTGCCTGGGCCAATCTGCTCTACAGCGACGACGATTGGCTCAATGCGGCCGAGGTCTCGGTGATCGGCCCGGACTTCGTGAATCTGCTGGGCTTTGTGGACCAGGCCGGGCTGTGGCGAGCCTCGGGCGAGCTGAATCGGCGTCTCGGGGAATTCCGGCTGCCTGGCGACCTGCTGCTGAATCAGCTGGAATGGCATTGGGGCTTCAAGGAGGCCCGAAGCCTGCGCGATGCCTCGCGCGATGAACCGGGCGGCGAGGTGATCCTTCGCGAACGCCGCACCGGCCTCTGGCTGGCCACGACGCGCCGCACGAATGCCTGGCTGCACCTCGGGCTGGATCAGCAGCGCGCCCGCAGTGGTGGCCGGCTGCACGACGTGCCTGCCTGGCACGGCGGCATCGAGACCACGCCCTTCGCCTGGATGGCTCGGCTGACGGCCGAAGGCAGCGTCGGGCGGCAGCTCGACACCGACCTGGACCGTGTGGGGCAGGGCGGCTGGTGGTCGCTGCAGGCCAGCACGCGGTGGGCCTTGCCGGGAGACCGGAGCCTGGAGATCGACCCGGTGCTCACCGGCACCCGGATCGCGGGCGAGGGGCCGTTCCCGGCGCTGCGCGAGACCGGGGTGCGGCTGCTGACGCTGCTGCATCTGAATGCGCGGGAGAGCCTGCGGGTGATCGTGCAGAACGAGCGCAGCGGGCGCGGCGCGACGGCGCTCCAGGCCGCGGTGTCGGACACCAGCCGTCACCGGTCCCTGATGTGGAAGAAGCGGGTGTCGTCCCGCTGGCAGCTTGCGCTGGGCGCGCAGTGGGAATCGCGGCCGCAGCAGCCGTCGACGCGGGAGGTGTTCCTCAAGCTGGAGGCGGCGCTGGGTGAGGAGGGGTGAAGGTGGGCGGATGAAGGCTGAGGGCTGACGGCTGAGGGGCGAGCGGGGAGGGCCGCCGCAGCGTGTCACGGCGGTAACCCATCTCAGGTCGAGCGTCGCGGGAGGGTCGCTTCACAATCGCGACCTTCTCATGCACACCTCCAACACATCCCGCAGGCATCTCCTTTTATCGGCCCTGGCCGGGCTGACGGCCTTCCCAGGCCCCGGCGATTCAACACCTCTCAACGCCGCATCCTCTGGCCCAGCCTCCGGGCGATCCACTGACCCATCTTCCCGCACATCCCCCAGCAGCGCAGCCGGCGCCTTGGACTTGCGTGCGGGAGACCCGCCCGCCGTGCCCTTGCCTGCGGCGATCGGCCCGTATGCGCTGCCCAACACCTTTGTTCACCGCTTGCCTGACCCCGCAAGCGGGCGGCGGTATGAGGTGTGGGTGGACCTGCCCCCTGGTGTGTCCGCCGCCCAGTCGGCCATGCTGCCTTCCGTGTTTGTCACCGATGCGCCGTATGCCTTCCCCATGGTCCGCGCCTTGCGGCATCGGGTGGGCCAGCGCGGCCAGAACATCGCTGATTTCGTGCTGGTCGGTCTCGCCGGCCCGCCTGACGAATCCGCCGTCGACATGCGCAACCGCGACTACACGCCGACGGATCCGCTTCGACGCACGGCGCGGCGCACCCAGCACTACGGCGGCCAGGGGTACGGCGGCGGACCGGCCTACCTGCGGTACCTGGCTGACATCGCCGTGCCGGCCGTGTCTGCGCACTACGGGCTCGACCCTCGGCGGCGCCTGATCCTGGGGCATTCCTATGGCGCGCTGCTGGCCGCCCAGGCCCTGCTCACTCGCACCGAGCTGTTCAGTCACTACATTCTGGGCAGCCCCTCCTACTGGTTCGACGATGGCGTGCTGCTGGAGATGGCGGCCGCATATGTCCGGTCGCATCGGGACCTGGACGCGCGGCTCTTCCAGTACGTCGGTGCGGACGAAAGGCCCGGCCCGGGCGCGCGCAACAGCCGGGACGAAGACATGGTGGCGGACACCCGTCGGTTTCAGGCCGTGCTGGCACGTGGCCGCTTTTCGTCGCTGCGCATCCACAGCCAGGTGCTGCCGGGCGAAGACCACCTGACCGTTGCACCCTCCGGCGCTACGCGGGGCCTGCTCTGGTCGCTGCCGGGTTGACCCTCTGAGGCACGGGCCGCTTCCGCCTGTCCCACGCCGCATCCGCAGACGGCACCCGAAGACGACATCCCTAGAATCGGCGCCATGTACCGTCTTCGACTCAACCTGGCCTTGAGCCTGATGCTGGCGCTGGTCTGTTTGCAGGCTGGCATTGTGTATTGGGGGTCGGTGCGCGTGGAAGGCTACGCGCGCCACAGCCGGCTCACCAGCGACCTGCTGTCCGAGCTGCTGGACCTGTCGGCCAACAAGCAGCGGCTGCGCAACTGGGCGGCGCAGCGGGTCATGGGCGTGGGCGCCACCGATGCTGCCCGGGAGCGCCTGCTCGACGCGATGGACAGCAGCGCCCGGCGGCTGGACGACATGTCTCGTCGCCACCTGGCCTCCTGGCAGGACATCACCGCCCAGGACGGCGGAGCGGTGCCGCCTGAAGTTACCCACCTGGTCGAGATCAGTCGCCTGCTGCCCGACAACATTGCGCAGGTGCGCAAGCAGCTGCGCGAACTCACCCCCCATCAGGACCGCGAAGGTTTCGAGGAGGTCTGGCGCCGCCTGAACCAGGTCTTTGACATGACCCACGGCCGCGACCTGCGGGACCTGCTCAACGGCGCGATCGAGGTGCAGCGCAAGGCCGTGCCCATCGCCCGCGCCTCGACCGAGCAAGGCATCGAGCGGCTGCGTGTGCAGGCCGTGGCCCTGGCCGCGCTGACCTTCCTGCTGGCGGTGGGCCTGAGCCTGCATCTGGGGCGCCGACTCAAGCGCCCGCTGGACGCACTCGTGGCCGGGGCCCAGGCAGTGCGCGCCGGGCAGTTGGACCACCGCATCCCCGTGGGCGCCGGGGACGAGTTCGATCAGGTGGCGCAGCGCTTCAACGACATGGCCCAGGAAGTGCAGCAGCACCGGGAGTCCGCAGAGGCGATCCGCCGCGGGCTGGAGGACGAGGTGCAGGCGCGCACCGGGGAACTGGCCCGGGCCCACCGGGAACTGCAGGAGCTGGACCAGCGTCGACGCCAGCTCTTCGCGGACCTGGGGCATGAGTTGCGAACGCCTGCCACGGTCATCCGGGGTGAGGCGGATGTGGCCCTGCGCTCGAATTCGGGGCGCGTGGACGACTACCGGCTGGCACTCGGCCGCATCGTCGCCGCCGTCAAGCAACTCACCGGCGTGGTGGATGACCTGATGCTGATTGCCCGCGCCCAGGCCAATGACCTCCACATCGCGCCCGACTGGCTGCCCCTGAGCGTGCTGCTGGAAGACGCGGTCGGACAGGTGCAGGCGCAGGCCGCCGCGCAGCGCCTCACGCTCAGCGTGCAGGAAGTGCCGGACGGGGTGGACGTCAAGGTCGACGCCATGCGCCTGCGCCAGGTGCTGGTGATCGTGCTGGACAATGCCATTCGCTACTCCCGACCCGGTGGGGAGGTGCGGGTGTCATGGACGCTGGCCGAGGGCATGCACTGCCTCCAGGTCCAGGATGACGGCATCGGCATCCCCGACGATGAACTGCCGCACCTGTTCGAGCGCTTCAACCGCGGCCGCCTGGCCCGGGCGCATCGTGCGGACGGCACCGGCATCGGGCTGTCCATTGCCGCGACGCTGCTGCAGGCGCATGGCGGACGGCTGGAGTTCCGCAGTCTCGAAGGGCAGGGCACTTGTGTCTCGATCCTGATTCCGGATGTGGGCAGCGACACCGCGCCTGCGCTGCTCACAGCAACTCCCCATTCGACGCCTTCGACCGCATCAGCGGTGCCGGCCGGCTCCGCGGTCCCCACGGCTCCCGACCCTTCGCCTCGCTCCCACGCCGACCTCTGACGATGACCCTGAACCGACAACTCCTCCTCATCGAGGACGACGCGCGCATCGCCGACTTCCTGTGCCGCGGCCTGAGTGCCGAGGGCTATGTGGTGGAGGTGGCCACCACCGGGCCGGAGGGCCTGGCACGGGCCCGCGCCAGCCAGCCCGCGCTGATCATCCTGGACCTGATGCTGCCGGGTCTGAGCGGGTTGGAGCTGTGCCAGACGCTCCGGGCCGAGGGCCATCATGCCGCCATCCTGATGCTCACCGCCATGGACGCCCAGGCGGACAAGGTGCGCGGCCTGCGGCTGGGCGCGGACGACTACATGGTCAAACCCTTCGACTTCGAAGAACTGCTGGCCCGTCTGCTGGCCTTGCAGCGCCGGGGACGGGAGCAGCGGGTGGAGGCCTCGGTGCTGCGGCTGGCGGACCTGGAGTTCGACCGCGAGCGACGCCAGGTGCGGCGCGCAGGGCGGCCCATCACCCTGACCGCCAAGGAACTGGCCTTTCTGGAGCTGCTGATGGCCGCTCCTGGCCGGTTGTTCAGCCGCGAGCGGATCCTGGCCAACGTCTGGGGGGCGCAGGTCGATCCGCTGACCAACATCGTGGATGTGTATGTGCGGCGGCTGCGGGCCAAGATCGACAAGGACCAGGCGCTGCCGCTGCTCAAGACGGTGCGCGGCCTGGGCTACCGGATGGACGACGCGGCGGAGTGAGCGCGCGGCGAGCGCGTTCATTTTCAGTTCATCTTGCGCTCACCAAAGCTTCATCGATCCATGCGCTGCGGTTCATCGCGGCTTTCCAGAATCGTGAAGGCGTCGGGCGGACACGTCCGGTGCGGCACCCACCGGTGCCTGGTCTCAACCCACTTCTGGAGTTCCTGCTCATGACCGTTTTTTCCCGCCCACGCGCTGCCGCCCGGGTCCAAAGCCCGATGACCCGTGCTCGCTGGACGCCCGCCGCAGCGATGGTCCTGCTGGCCGCCGCTGGCACGGCCTCGGCTCAGGCACCGACGCCCGTCGCCGCGCAGGCCCCGGCGTGCGTCAGCGCCCAGCCGGCGCAGATCGCAGGCCTGTTCGATCGCTGGAATGCATCGCTGGCCACCGGGAGCCCGGAGCGGGTGGCTGCCAATTACGCGCCGGATGCGGTGCTGCTGCCCACGGTGACCAATGAACCGCGCACCACGCCGGCGGAGATCCGCGACTACTTCGTGAAGTTCCTGAAGAATCAACCTCAGGGCACCATCGACAAGCGGGTGATCAAGATCGGCTGCAATGTGGCGCAGGACGTCGGCACTTACACCTTCCGCTTTGGCGACGGGCAGACCGTGAAGGCGCGCTACACCTATGTCTATGAATGGAAGGACGGGCAGTGGCTGATCGCCCATCACCATTCATCGGCCATGCCTGAGGCCAAGTCGAGCTGATCGCTCGGCAGGTGCCCCGGCACCCGGCGAAGCAGCAGGTCCCGATACAGGGCGTCGACCTGATCGATGGCGAAGGTGCGGTCGTAACGGGACAGGTCGTATCGCACGCGCCACGGCGGCAGGATGCGGGTGCCGTGCTGGGTGGTCATGGTCCGAAGGGCCGCCCGCAGGGCCGCGCCCATCTCGATGGGATCGTTCAGCGCCACCAGGGTCGCGGTCTCGTCGGACAGCAACTGCAGGGCGCTGTCGGTGCGCGTGGCCACGATCGGCAGCCCCGCTCGCATGCCTTCCAGCACCGCCAGCGGCAGCGCCTCCTCGCGCGACGGTGAGACCAGCAGATCCAGCGACGTGAGGATCTCGTCCACGTCGTCGCGGAACCCGAGGAAACGGATGCGCGAGTCGTAGGCGGCCAGTCGCTTGAGGCTGCGGGCTTCACGGCCCTCTCCCACGATGACCAGCGTGGCATCCAGACTGGCGTCCGACAGGAAGGCATTGATCAGCACATCCACCCCTTTGCTGGGGTGCAGCCGGGCCACGCAACCCACCAGCAGCCGATGATGCGACAGGCCCAGTTCCTCCCGAATGTTGCGTGGGGCGCCTGGCCGTGTGGTCCGGGCAGTGGGCTTGGGCGGCCAGTTGTGGATGACGCGGACCTCGCCCTGGAAGGTGCGTGTGGAGGTCTTCTGGGCGTTGTTGACGCAGATCACGCCGTCCAGCCGCCCGTGCTGATGGGCCTTGTAGCCCACGTGCAGCGTGCCCAGCCGGGCCGCGCCTTCGCAGCGAGCCACGCTCTTGCAGGCAGGCCCCAGATGGCCGTGCACGATGTCGGCCTGCAGTTCATGCACCAGCGCGCGCAGGCGCGCGGCGCGCCACAGCGGTGACATGAGGCCGTGATACGTCACCTGCGGGGAGAGGCCCGCGCGCAGGTCCGACCGCCAGGGTCCGACCAGATGCACACGGTGGCCCCGTTCGGCCTGCGCCGCGGCCAGGTCCATGGCGTGGCGCTCAGCCCCTGCAATGCGGGAGGAGAACACCGCGTGAACGATGGTGAGAGGGGAACTGGAGAAGGAGGACATGCGGAGACTGAAGGCTCAAGAAGAGCGTTCAGTCTCAGCGGGCAGGGTCCAGGTCCGGTGGAGGGTTCATTGAGGAATGATGGAGACGGCTGGGCCAGGACAACTCGATCGCCGTGCCTCCATGGGCTGAGGGCACACACAGGGCATGGCCGCCATGGGCACGGGCGATGGCGGCCACCACCGCCAGGCCCAGCCCGGAGCCGCCACTGTGTCGCGAACGCGAGGCCTCGCCGCGCCAGAAGGCGTCGAACATCCGCTCCGCGCTGCCTGCCGGGATGCCCGGTCCCTCGTCCTCCACCCGCAGGACGCAGGTGGCGGACGACACCATCACCGACACCCGCACCGTACCCGCCACCGCGTATTGGCTGGCGTTGTGCAGCAGGGCCAGCAGCGCCTGCCGGATGCGGACCGGATCGAAAAATGCAACGCCTTCGCCCAGTTGCAAGGCCAGGCGATGCCCCGAGCCTTGCAGCGTCGGCTCAAACACCTCCGCCACCTTGCGCACCTCCTGCGCCAGGTCCGCCTGGGTGATCTGCATGTGCAGATGGCCGATGTCGGACAAGCCCAGCAGGCGCAGGTCCTCGATCAAATGGTTCAGCCCTTCCACCTGGGCCAGCAGCTTGAGGAAGAGGGACGGCGTGGGCTCGAAGACGCCGTCGGCCAACCCTTGCAGCCGGCCTTTGAGGATGGTGACGGGGGTGCGCAGCTCATGCGCAATGGCAGCGCTCCACTGCGCCTGCTCCTGGGTGACGCGCTCGAGCTGGTCCGCCATGGTGTTGAAGTCCTTGACCAGGCGCGTCACCTCCCCGAAGGCCGGGTCGCCGCCACTGGCACGGGCGCTCAGGTCCCCATCCGCGATCTTGTGCAGACTCTCGGCGACCGAGGTCACGGGAATGAGCATCTTGCGCGCGAGCCGCGTGGCGGCTGCGGTAGCCGCGACCACCGCCAGAACGGCCGTGACCGCCATCCACACCAGCTCCGGAGCGGTGGGCGCGAGACTGTCCACTTCGTCCGGGCTCCACTCGGGGAAGTAGTTGAAGACGAGGTAGTAGAACGAATACGAGGTGATGACCACCGACAGATTGATCAGCAGCGCCAGGCTCGCCATGGCGCGCACCATCTGCCGGCTGAGGCTGGGTGTTTTCATCCCAGATCCCGGAATCGATAACCGACGCCACGCACGCTCGCCGGCACGCCCACCACGCCCAGGTCTTCCAGCTTCTTGCGCAGCTTGCTGACGTGGCTGTCCACGGTGCGCTCCAGCGTGTCGCCTTCGGGCAGGCAGGCTTCCAGCAGCTCCATCCGGGCATAGGCGCGTTTGGGGTGGCGGGCCATCGTGGCCAGCAGCCGGAACTCGGTCAGGGTGAGGTTGAGGGTGTGGGCACTGCCGTCCACGGTGACGGTCGCCACGTGGTTCTCCAGGTCGATCTCGAACGGGTCCACGCGCAGCAGCTGTGCAGCGACGGGGCTGCTGCGGGCGCTGCGGCTGCTGCGACGCAGCACGGCCTGCACCCGCGCGACCACCTCCGCTGGATTGAAGGGCTTGACCACGTAGTCGTCGGCACCGATGCGCAGCCCGGTGAGCTTGTCCAGGTCCTGGTCCAGGGCGGTGAGCATGATGACGGCGGTGTCGCCGCGCTGACGGAGGGTGGCCAGCACCTGCCATCCGTCCATCAGCGGCATCTGCACATCCAGCAGCACGAGGTCCGGGCGCATGGAGAGGTGCAGTTCCAGCGCGCGCCGCCCGTCCGCGGCCCGGACGGTGCGCAGCCCCGCCCGTTGCAGATAGGCCTCCAGAATGTCGGCGATTTCGCTCTCGTCCTCGGCAATCAGCACAAGGGGCGAGGTCAGCACATCGAGCATGGTGTCTTCATCTCCAGGAGGGTCTGATTGTCACGCGGCGGGGGGCAGTCCGTCTGCGGCCCCGGCGTCACGGGGGCGTCGCCAGGCCGACAGGCGGTCCGCGGCACTGAGCACGACCACGAAGAACACCGGCACGAAGAAGATCGCCAGCACTGTCGCGCCGAGCATGCCCCCGAACACCCCGGTGCCAATGGCGCGCTGGGACTCAGCGGCCGCGCCGGAAGCCAGCATCAGCGGCAGCACACCCAGCGCAAATGCCAGCGAGGTCATCAGCAGCGGGCGAAGGCGCAGGCGTGCGGCCTGCACCGCGGCTTCCTGCAGGCTCAAGCCCTGGTCTCGCAGTTGCTTGGCAAATTCCACGATCAGGATTGCATTCTTGGCCGACAGGCCGATCACGGTGATGAGCCCGACCTTGAAGAACACGTCATTGGGCAGCCCGCGCAGCAGCACCGCCGCCACGGCGCCGATCAGTCCCAGTGGAACCACCAGCATGACGGACAGCGGAATCGACCAGCTTTCATACAGCGCCGCCAGCACCAGGAAGACCACCAGCATCGACAAGGCCATCAACAGGGGGGCCTGCGCGGCCGATTCCCGCTCCTGCAGCGACTGTCCGACCCAGGCCAGCGCAAAGCCCCTGGGCAACTGCGCTGCCAGGGTCTCCATTTCGGCCATCGCGGCGCCGCTGGACACTCCCGCAGCGGCAGCCCCGGTGATGCGGGCCGCCGAATAGCCCTGGTACCGCACCTTTTGCAGCGGCGCTTCCTGCCACACCGGGGTGACCATCTCGGACAGGCGCACGAGGCTTCCTCTGTCATTGCGCACCGTCATGCGCAGTACGTCCCCGATCTGCATGCGGGCACCGGCCTCCGCCTGCACGATCACCTGCTGCATGCGGCCGCGGTTGGGAAAGTCGTTGACATACTGGGAGCCCATCGCGGTGCTGAGGGTGTCGCTCAGGTCGTTGAAGTCCACCCCCAGCGCGCGCGCCTTCTGACGGTCAATGTCCAGGCGGATGCTGCTGCCGTCGGGCAAGTCCTCGGCATACACGTTGGCCAGCAGGGGGCTGCCAGCGGCAAGGGCCAGCAACTGGTCCCGGGCGGCCTTGAGCGCTTGCGGCCCGCGATTGGCCTGGTCCAGCAGGCGCAGCGAGAAGCCGGACGCACTGCCCAGTTCCTCGATGGCGGGCGGCATCAGGGTCATGATCAGCCCCTCCTGGGACGCCATGGCCTCCTGCGCCTTCTTCGCTTCGTCAGCCGTGGTGGCGCCCTGGCGCGCCGACCAGTCCTTGAGGTTGGTGTAGGCCATGGCGGTATTGGCGCCGGAGCCGGACATGCCAAAGCCGACGATCGACATGTTGCTGTCGATGGCGGGGCGCGTGGCCAGATGTCGCTCGTAGGCCTTCACCGTCGCGATCGTGCGCTCAGCCGTGGCGTCGGCGGGCAGCTGGAACATCGTCATGAAATAGCCCTGGTCTTCCTCCGGCAGGAAGGCGGCCGGCAGCAGACGGAACCCCAGGAGCAGGGCCACCGACACGGCCACGAAGCCCAGCATCATCCGGATCGGGCGCTGGATCAGCCGGGTGACACCGGACGCATAGCGGTCGGTCATGCGTGCCAGCTGCCGGTTGAAGAGCCCGAAGAAGCCTCGGCGTGGCCCATCCCCGTGCCCGTGCGACACCGGCGTCAGCAGCGTCGCGCACAAGGCCGGCGTCAGCGTCAAGGCCAGGAACGCGGAGAACAGAATGGACACGGCCATCGACAGGCTGAACTGCCGGTAGATGACGCCCACCGACCCGCTCGAGAAGGCCATCGGCAGAAACACCGCTGTGAGCACCAGCGTGATGCCCACCACCGCGCCGCTGATGTCCTTCATGGCCCGGCGAGTGGCCTCCTTCGGCCCCAGACCTTCGGTGGCCATCAGCCGCTCGACGTTCTCCACCACCACGATGGCGTCGTCCACGATGATGCCGATGGCCAGCACCATGCCGAACATGGTGAGCACGTTGATCGAGTAGCCCGCCAGCAGCATCACCGTCAGGGTGCCCAGCAGCGCGATAGGCGCCACGATGGCCGGAATCAGCGTGTAGCGCACGTTCTGGAGGAACAGCAGCATCACCAGGAAGACCAGCACCATGGCTTCGGCCAGGGTCGTCAGCACCTGGTGGATGGAGATCTTCACAAAAGGCGCCGTGTTGAAGGGCACGGTGTAGTGCATGCCCGTGGGCAGGGAGGGGGCGAGCTGCGCCAGACGGTCGGACACCGCCTGCGCCGTGCGCACCGCATTGCCGCCCGGGGACAACATCACGGCGGCGGCGGTCGCGGTCCGACCGTTTTCGGTGCTGGAGAAGCCATACGACTGCGCGCCCAGCTCCACGCGGGCCACATCCTGCAACAGCACCCGCGAGCCGTCCTCCTGCGCCCGGATCACCACGGCGGCGAACTCCTCGACCGAGGTGAGCTGGGACTGCACCGTCAGCGGCACGGAGATCCGCTGACCGGGCACCGTCGGCGCATCGCCAAGCCGTCCCGGCGCGATCTGGATGTTCTGCCGGCTCAGGGCCGTGGTGACGTCGGACAGGGTCAGGCCATAGCCGATCAGCTTGGCGGGGTCCACCCACACGCGAAGGGCCTGCTCGGCGCCGAACAGCTGCACGCGGCCGACGCCTTCGATGCGACGCAGCTCCTCCAGGGTGGTGCGGGCCATGTAGTCGCTGAGGGTGACTTCGGAGACGCTGGGGTCGTCGGAGGTCAGCCCCACGATCATCAGGAAGTTGGCCGAGGCCGACTCGACGCCCAGCCCGTTCTGACGCACCACCTGCGGCAATCGGGGCTCGATGGACTTGAGCCGGTTCTGGATCTCGACCTGAGCCATGGCCGGATCGGTGCCCGGCTTGAACGTGGCGGTGATCGACGCCGAGCCGGATGCGTCCGCGGAGGATTCAAAGTAGATCAGGCCTTTGACGCTGGACAGCTCCCGTTCTATGGGGGTGACGACGCTGTCGTTCAGGGTTTGGGGCGTGGCGCCGGGATAGGTGGCCTGGATGCTCACCGTGGGGGGCGCGACCGAGGGGTAGCGCGTGATCGGCAACTGGGGCAAGGCCAGCACGCCGAAGAGCACGATGAACAGGGACAGCACCCATGCAAATACCGGGCGCCGGATGAAGAAGTCAGCCATGACGGGCGCTCCGGGTCAGGGGTGGGCAGACGGGGTCACCCGCATGCCGTCCGTCAGTTTGTCCAGGCCGCCCGTCACGAGTCGGTCGCCGGCCGATAGCCCGCTCACGACACGGTAGCGTCCCGCCACGACTTCCGCGAGCTGGACGGGAACCGCTTTCACCTGGCCCTGGGCGTCGACCCGCCAGACCCGAGTGTCTGCCCCGCTGCGAAGGACGGCATCCTGCGGGACGGTCATCGCCTGCGCATAAGACGCCATCGGCATCCGGACCCGCACGAACATGCCGGGCAGCAAGGCGCGATCGGGGTTGTCCACGAGGACGCGCACCAGCACATCGCCCGAGCCGGCATCCACGCTCACGCCGGAGAACAGCACGCGGCCCGTCGCTTGCACCTCGCTGCCGTCCGCGCGGAGCAGGGTGATCGGCTTCGATGCGGCGCGCGCAGGCGCAGGCGCGGAGGCGCGGGACTGTGGTGACTGCTGCAGCGGCGTGAGCAGGGCTGCGGGCTGCCGCACATCCACGTAGACCTGGTCCAACTGCACGATGCGCGCCAGCGGCATGGTGTCGGTGGCCGCCACCAGCGCGCCTTCCGTCTGCAAGGCTTGATCGACGCGGCCGGAGATCGGGGCCCGCACGGTGGTGAAGGCAAGATCCAGCTCCCGGCGTTCCAGCGTGGCCTTGGCTTGCGCGACCTCGGCCGCCGCCTGGTCGCGCTGCGTCTTGACCTCCTCGAAGGCCTGTTGGCTGATGGCACGCTCCGCCGCCAGTGGCGACAGGCGGGCGACTTGCGCCTGGGCGTGTCGAAGGGCCACCTCGGCGCGTTGCAGCGTGGCCGCGGCGATGGCGGCCTCGGCCTTGAAGGGCGCTGATTGCAGGGTGAAGAGGGCTTGTCCGGCGCGGACGTCGGCGCCTTGTTCGAACCGGCGCTCCGTGACGATGCCGCTGACCTGCGCACGGATTTCCGCCACCCGCACGGGACTGACCCGCGCCGGGAAAACGTCGCTCACCTCCAGCGGCGCCGGTTGGACGGTCAGCGTGCTGACGACCGGTGCGGGTGCTTGCGCAGGCGCGGGTGCACCGGGCTCCGTGGGAGCCTGGGCGCTGCAAGCCGCCAGCAGGGCAGCGGCGATCCAGGGGGGGCGGTGCCCGCATCGGGGCAGGGTTCTGCTCATGTCACTCCAAGCGTCGTTGGCCGCAACCGGGTTCGGTCACGGTCACAAAGCCCGGAAGTTTGAAAGCGGGGGATGGAGCGGACGCTGCGGGCGTGTGGAGATTGCGTGGAGGTGGGGGCGATTGCGGGCCGCGGTTGGCAGGCGATAAGCGCACGCGAATGACGGCGCCGCCCCCTGCGTGGCCAGCCTTCGCCCGGGAGCGGCTGAGGCACTGATAACGTGGAGCACCGCACGCTTGCCCGCAGGACCTTCTTCCCTGGCGCAGGCGTGACGACTCAGGAGACTGGCCCATGAGCCTTGCCGACATCGAACTACTCTTGATTGCGCTGTTCAGCGTGCTGGGCCTGGTGGGCCTGATCGTGCTGAAACCGCGACTGCATCCGCTCGTAGCCTTGCTGGTCGTGTCCATGGCCGTGGGGCTGGCGACCGGCATGCCGCTGAACAAGCTGGCCTCGGCCATCTCGTCCGGCGCCGGGAAAACGCTGGGGGCGGTGGGTCTGGTCGTCGCGCTGGGGGCGATGCTGGGCAAGCTGCTGGCGGATTCCGGCGTCACCAGCCGCATCGCCGACGCGATCGTGAGCCGGTCGTCCTACCGCGCTCTGCCCTGGGCCATGGCAGGCGTGGCCTTCATCATCGGCATTCCCATGTTCTTCGAGGTGGGGCTGGTGGTGCTGCTACCGCTGATCTTCGGTGTGGCGCGCAAGCTGGAGACCAGCCGCCAGGGCAACGGGTCGGCCTATGTGTATGTGTCAGTGCCGGTGATTGCCGCGCTGGCGGCCATGCATGGGATGGTGCCGCCACATCCTGGGCCGCTGACGGCCATTGCGACGCTCAAGACGAGCGTGGGGGCCACCATGATCTATGGCTTTGTGGCGGCCATCCCGGCCATCATTCTGGGAGGGCCGCTATACGCGGCCTTCATCGCGCCGCGCATGAAGGCTCGTCCGGACGAGGCGATGATTCATCAGTATGTGCCGCATGACGGGGAGGACGGTCACGGAGACGGCTCTGCCCAAGCGTCAAATTCGTCGGGGTCCGCTACGAGGGAGGCACACGGGAAGACCGGGGCCGTTGAGGCAACTCACGCTCCATCGACGGGCGGGCCCGGCGTGGGGATCGGCGTGTTGTGCGCCTTGCTGCCAGCCTTGCTGATGCTGTTCCATGCGGTGGCCGAGGTGCTGCTCGACAAGACCTCAGGCCTGCTTCACGTGTCGGCCTTTGTCGGCAATCCGATCGTGGCCATGCTGCTGGGCCTGCTGTTGGCGATGGTCCTGCTGCGGTCCGGTGATCCGGAATCCGTGCGCAGGTCGCTGAGCGCCAGCGTCAAGCCGATCAGCAATGTGCTGCTCATCATTGCCGGCGGCGGCGCCTTCCAGCAGGTGCTCACCGATGCGCAGGTGGGCGATGCGATTGTCCACATGAGCCATCAGTTCGCGGTTTCGCCGCTGCTGCTGGGCTGGTTGATCTCGATGTTGCTGTCCGTGTCGACCGGTTCGGCGACTGTCGGCATCGTGGGAGCCGCCGGGCTGTTGGCCCCGCTGGCCGCTTCCGGGGGCGGCATCAACCAGCCGCTGCTGGCGCTGTCCATCGGCTGCGGATCGCTTTTCTTCAACTACGCCAATCACGCCGGCTTCTGGCTGGTGAAGGAATCCTTCGGCATGAGCATGGGGGAGGCCACCAAGACGATCTCGGTGGTGCAGTCCATCGTGTCGCTGGTGGGCCTGGGGATGGTGTTCTTGCTGAACCTAATGCCGCCGCTGGGCTAGCCTGCTGGTCAGGACGCGGTCTTGTCGGAGGCTGATTACGGAATCCGTGCGATGACCTTGATCTCGAACTGGAAGCCGTACAGCCAGGTCACACCCACGCCGGTCAGCGTGGGGTAGGGCGCTTCGCCCCAGTGGGACATCACCACCGGCCAGACGCGGTCGAAGATGGCCTCCGGGTTCACCAGGAACACCGTCACATCCACAACGTCCTTGAAGCTGCAGCCTGCGGCTTCCAGGATGGCATTGAGGTTGGTAAAGGCCAGTTTGACCTGGGCTTCCAGGTCGGCCTCTGGCGCGCCGTCCGGCAGGCTACCCACCTGTCCCGATACAAACAGGAAGCCATTGGAGCGAATGGCGGGGGAATAGCGGTTGCGCTCGTACAGCGCCTGACGGCCGGTGGGGAAAACAACGTCGCGTGACATGCAAAGCGTCCTTGGCAGTGAAAAGAATGAAGGGCTGCGGGGACTGTAGGAATTTGTCGGATGCGAATAAACAGGGCTGTCGCACAATCACTGTTTGAATCCACCAAACAATGGGGTGCGCCTTGGATCGTTTCGACACGCTGAAGGCCTTTGTGCGCGTCGTAGAGGCGGGCAGCTTCACCAGAGCGGCTGACACCTTGCAGCTGAGCAAGACCACGGTGACACAGCAGATCCAGCAGTTGGAGGCCCACCTGCGGGTCCGGCTGCTGAATCGGACGACGCGGCAGGTGAAGGTGACGGCGGAAGGCGCCGCCTATTACGACCGTGCCGTAAGGCTGCTGGCGGATCTGGATGAGGCCGATACCAGCGTGAGGACAGCGTCGTCTTCGCCGCGTGGCTTGTTGCGGGTGGATGTGCCCAGTCCGTTTGCATTGAAGGTGCTGGTGCCGGCATTGCCGGCTTTTCATGCGCGGTATCCGGACCTGCAGCTGGAAGTAGGGGTGAGTGACCGGGAGGTCGATGTCATCGGGGACAACGTCGACTGCGTGGTGCGTGGCGGCCAATTGGCGGATTCGACGCTGGTGGCCAGGCGCATCGGGGAGCTGCAGCTGGGCGTCTATGCCGCGCCGGGGTATCTGGCACTTGCGGGAACGCCGGGGCACCCGAAGGACTTGGAGGATTCGCATCACCGGGTGGTGGGGTTCTTAAGCTCGCGAAGCGGGCGGGTGTTGCCGCTGAACTTGCGGCAGGGCAGCACGCGCGTCGAGATTCAAGGGCGCTACGCGGTGGCGCTGGACGATGGCAATGCCTACCTCGGTGCGGGCTTGGCCGGGATGGGGGTGCTCTGGTTGCCGACCTATATGGCGGTGGATGCTGTCGCCAGTGGGGCGCTTGTGCGGCTGTTTGAGGGGTGGGAATGTGAGCCGATGCCGATGTCGGTGGCGTTTCCGCCGCATCGGCATCGGAGTGCGAAGTTGCAGGTCTTCATCGAGTGGATGGACAGCTTGATGAAGAACCTTCCGGGCTAACGCTTGCTTTGGGGCCTTGTCGGCGCTCCGCGCGCGTCAATATGACTTCTCGGAACGCTTACGGGTCTCTGAGCGTAGGTGCATGCGGTGACTGGTAGTACACCGGGAGTTTGCTTCTGCTGTAAGGCCGCGCTTCAAGGTGCGGGGAGCTTCAGGCTGGAAGCGGAAGTCAAGAACTATCAGCACGGAAGGGGAGCTGCTCCCGTAGCCATGCCCTGAACTCGCCTTCGGACAATGGTCGTTCCTCCATGCCGCATTCATTCCATCGCCGGCTCACCGTGTCACCCCACTCGGCAATCAGCTCACGGAAGCTCGATGGCGCATCGCCCTGCGAAGCAAGCCACGCGCAATACGCCACGATGCCATTCAGCTCCTGCACATTCGCATCCCCGTCGAGGTAGCGATTGGCAGCCTCATAGAACAGCTTCATTTGTTGTTGAAGGAGCAACATCGACTTTTGGGGCCGTGGGGAATGGTACGAGCGCGTGCGCCTGCAAAGTTGGAAGCCTAAATCATCCGAGTCCAATGAAGCTGCGATTTCGCCGCAGATTCAGGCTGAAAACGGAAGTCAGTCCGAGAGAAGGAAGACCCGTGTTCCGGGAGGAACGTCATCCTTCTTCAGGTCGTTCGGAAGAAGGATTGGCACCGTGAGGACTGTGGGCCGGGGACGTGAGCCATAGTGGAGCATCTCGATGCCGTTGACATATGTGTCACGCACCGTGCCATCGTCTAGCTCAAGTCGAATTGCCGATCCAACTTTCATCACTCTACCTCCAGTACCCGCGGCCGGGCCGGGCGCGAGAACGCAGCCCCCTCCAGCGATTTGAAAGGCGTGCTCTACGACAAAGAGAAGCTTCATGGCCCTAGATGGTACGGGGTCCGATTTCGCTGCAAAGCGGCCCTTCATGGTTCGTAGGCGCTTTAGAGTAAGAGCGGTCCTTCACGCGGCGGCTGTCGGCTGAACGCTATAGACCGGGCCCTGTAAGAACGCTGCTCCATTGCAAACCGACGAAAAGTCGGACTCTCAAATCCGCCAGCGTAAAACGTCATCCGGAAATGTTACCTTGCCGCGATAGACCCGAGGGCACGCAACCTCGGTCGGCTACGATTTGCAAGCACTGCCTTCGTCCAAGCTCCATGAGCGACTGCCCTACCTGCAACCGACCTCACCGTGTAAATCCGCTCATAGCCTAAGGTTCAACTGCGCGCTTCCCTGCCAAATGCAAGCAATGCGGGGGGCGATTTCATCCAGCTCGGACGGCCAGCAGCGTTCTCAGTGAGGTGATCCTCTTTCCATTCGGTCTGTTTGCCGCATTCACCTCCGATGTTGTGTGGGTTGCTGCCTTCATGGTCCTCGGCGGGCTTTTGGCCATACTGGCACTGCGTTGCTGGGTGCCCCTCGTGGCTGCAAAGACTTGACGCGTATGGTCCTTGCGGAGGCAACGGCTGGGGGGCACGATGCCCTGGCCATCCCCGTCATCCCGTTGTCTACGCCCTCAAACGCCCACGGAGCCCCCATGCCCAAGCCCCTTGTCAACCTCAACGACGTCGTCTTCACCGACATCGAAGAAAACGGCTACTACACCTCCAAACGCGCGCAGTTCAGCGCCGCCATCGGCGCCAAGAAGCTGGGCTACAACCTGACGGAACTGCCCCCCGGCAAAGCCCAGTGCCCCTTCCACAACCACCGCGCGGAGGAAGAGATGTTCCTGATCCTGGAGGGAGAAGGGGAACTGCGCTACGGCGACCAGCGCTACAAAATCCGCCCGCATGACGTGATTGCCTGCCCCACCGGCGACCGCTCCACCGCCCATCAGATCATCAACACCGGCAGCACAACGATGCGGTATCTGTCGCTGTCCACGCTCGCTGAGATCGAGGTCTGCGAATACCCCGACTCAGACAAGATCGGCGTCCACGCAGACGCACCATCCCCCGGCGTGCACAAGATGTTCCGCGCCGCCAGCACGGTCGACTACTACGACGGCGAAAGCACCGAACCCCCGCTCCCCCGCGACTGAAGGCCCCTAACTTCGCCCCCCTAGCTTCTTCTCCCTCAGCCCCTCCGCGTCCACTCCTTTGTGGATGTCGACCGCAGAACCGAAGGCGCATCGTTGCGCCCTCTCTAGCACGGCCAATGCGCCGGTTCTGAAGGAGTAGTGCAATGGGCAGTATCGGAATCGAATGGGTTCGCCAGTACCACGGTCTGGCATCGAACCTCAACAACACCAAGCCTCAGGCTGAAGGCTTCTACAACACCCTCAGCGCCACGCGGCGTTTCCAGTGGGGAGACGACCTGGCCTGGGACCGGGACTTCGAGCAGCAGGGCGTCGGCAGCCCGTCCTCCGGGACTGACACCACCTGGGCCGACAACGTCGACATGGTGTTCTTCTCCGGCCACGGATCCCCGGGCGGCTTCATGTTCGGCGTGAAGATCGATGACGCGCGGGCGCGGCCGACCGAGATCCGCTGGGGCGACCAGGACCTCGAATTCATCGCGCTCGATGCCTGCAATGTGCTGGAGGCCGATGGCGTGTTCGGCCGCTGGGGTTGGCCTGTGTTCAAGGGCCTGCACTACATCCTGGGCTTTCACACCACGACCTCGGACGAACCGGATCGCGGCCGGTTGCTGGCGCAGTACCTCAATGCCGGCGAGACCATGCGCCGCGCCTGGATCAAGGCCTGCCAGGACACCGAGTCGTCGGACACCGAGTGGGCCTACCTGCGCGCGGATGCCGCCGGCACCGACACCTACAACGACCACTGGTGGGGCAAGGGCAGCGTCTCGTCCGACCCCGTCAACCCGACGGTCCTGGCTTACGCACGCGGCGCCTGCTGAGGCAATGGAGAACACCATGACAGTCAAGATCCAATTCCCCGAGTTTCCTCATGCCCCGTCCGAGCTGCCGGTGTATGCCGCCTTGCCGCCGGCCTGGAAGCCGGATCAGGTGGCCCAACTGGCCGAGCGCTTCGACTTGAAGGGCGACGTGGCCGATGCCGGGCTCTGGTGGGTGTGCCGCAATGACCGGCAGATGCTGGAGGTCTACCAGGCCAGCCACTCGCTGCGCATCGAGCGCCTGGATGTCGATGGCGAAGGGCGCGGCAAGTCCCAAGGTCCGCAGGAGCCGCCGGACCGCGAGCGCGCGCTTGCCATGGCCGAGCGGGTGATGCGCATGATCGGCGAAGACTATGCCAAGCCGCAGGTGCACTCCGTGACCGAGCTGGAAGTGCGGCGTGCCGTCCGAGGGCAAAAGGAAGAAGAGCGCCAGGTGGTGGGCCTGCAGGTCAACTACCGCTACGCGCTGGACGGCATGCCGCTGGTCGGCCCCGGCGCGAAGGCGCAGGTAACCGTAGGTGGCGACGGAGAGATGATGCAGGCCTACCGCTTCGCGCGCGCCGTGGAACGCATCCAGAGCCGGGCCACGGTGCCGGCGGAGGAAGTGCTGCGCCGGTTCGCAGCCACCGACATGTTCGCGCAGCTGGACGCGAAGTCCAAGGTGAGCATCACGTCTCTGGAACTGGGTCTGCTGTCGATCCCGCCCACGGAGGTGCAGAGCGTGCTGGTGCCGGTCTATGTGATCAAGGGCCGCATCAGCACCCGCATGCTGCCGCAGTACGACTTCGTCCGGTATGTGGCGGCGACCGAGATGGGCGATGCGGACATCAAGCGCCGCCGCTGGCAGCAAGCCAGGCCCGCTTTGCTGGCGGCCTGAGGGAGACGGCCTTGGCCCGGCGCCTCAGCCCAGCGCCTTGGCCAGCAGGGGCAGGCTCACGTCCATCCGGTAGTCCACGGCGGTGTGGTCGTCGGGAAATTCTTCGTAGACGTGAGCCACCCCCAGCGCCGTCAGGCGCTTGTGCATCCGCCGGGCGCCGTACACGAGGTTGTATTGATCGACGTCGCCGCAGTCGATGTAGAGCGCCTTGAGGGCCTTCAGCCCCTGGCCGTGGGATTCGACCAGCGACAGCGGATCCCAGGCCAGCCAGTTGTCCCAGCGTTCGGGGATCAGCTCGCAGGTGTCCAAGGTCACCGGCAGGCGCACGCCATAGGGCGCGGTCGGGTCCGGATCGAAGCTGGCGGCCTGCGCCAGCATCATGAGGATGTAGACATCACTGTCCTTGAACTTCTTGCCGTTCCAGAAGCCGTCGACCCAGCGGCCGATGTCCGGTTCCTTGGCCAGGGCACGCAGCACCAGCACGAATTCGTGCCGGTAAAGCAGCTCAAAGCCCATATCGCCCGAATGCACCGCCGCGCCCGCCCAGAAGTCCGGATGCAGCAGGGCGTGCACCATGGCGCCGTAGCCACCGCTGGATTTGCCGAAGATGCCGCGTCGGCCCGTGCCGCCGCAGGAGAAGCTGGACTCCACAAAAGGCACCACCTCGTCGCGGAGGAAATCGTCCCAGCGGCCCATGGCCACTGAGTTCACATACTGGTTGCCGCCCAGGCGGGTGAAGCAGTCCGGGAAGGCGACCACGGCCGGCGGCATCTGGCCGGAAGCGATCAGACGGTCCAGCCGCTCCGGCAGGTTTTCCCCGAAGTTCTTCCAGTTGGTGTGGACGGGGCCACCCGCGGTGAAGCCCACCACATCCACCAGCAGCGGCAGACCGCGTCCGTCGTGGCCGTGCGGCAGGTAAACGTCGATCTGCCGGCGCGTGGGGGCGCCGACCAGATTGCCGGCGAGCACTTCGCTGTTGAGCGTCAGTCGATGGACGGTGCCGGCGGGGGTGAGGGGGTCACGATGCATGGTGGTCCTGAGGGCTGAGGGGCGGTGGAGGGCGGGTCGATGGAGCTTATCACCCGCTACCTCCACTGCCACAGGGGCCGACGCCCAGACGGGCGCGGGCCCCGGTGGCACGCAGCACTCAGCGTTCCCGCTCAGCCCGTTCGGCCTCCTCCTTGCGCGGATGCTCCTTGTCCTTGCCAGGGGCCTTCTTGCCCTCTTCATGCGAAGGCGCACCTGGACGCGCAGGCGCCGCATGCTGGGGCGCGGGGTGAGCATGCGCGTCCTGCGGGCGGGCCTCCTGGGGATGCCCACCGTGGGAGCCGCGGGCTTCGTTGGCGTCCGGCCTCACATCGCTGGGGCGGGCGTGGGCGTCACGGTAGTCGCGACCATCGCGACCATCGCGAGCGCCATGTCCGTCGTGGCCATCGTGGCTGTCATGGCGATCATTTGCAGGCGCTGCGTCGGGCGTCCATCGTGCGTCGGGCGCTTGCCGCAGGTCCGCAGGCGGATGCATGCCAGCTGCCTGGCGGGTGCCCTGGCCACGCTGCATCTCGGGCGACTCGCGACCGGCCTCTGCAGGCGAGGAGGGATGCTGCGAGCCGTTCTCCCACGCTTGAGGCGCAGGCGAGTGCGGTTGCGCCTGAGGCTGCATCTGCGGCGCATTGCCGAAGCCTTGAGCGGGCTGCCCCTGGGGCGGCTGGGATCCTGGCCGGTCCATCTGCGGGTGTGGACCGGCCTGCGCTGGCGGCTGCTCTGGCAGGCCTTGCGGTCCGACAGGGGCGCCCGATGCCCCGTGCCCCCCAGGAGCACCGAAGGCCGGGCCACCATTGCGATCAGGCGCCATGTGCTGCGCGCTGTAAACCGGCACCGGCGTCGGATTGGTCGGCACTGGCGCTACAGCACGGACCACTGGTGGCATGGCCGCCGCCAGATGGGCCGCTGCCGGTGCGTGTCCCTCGAACGCCCGTCCGTTCGCGGTCGCCGAGGCGGGGGCCACGATGGTCACGTTGTTGACCGTGTTGACGTTGTTCGTCACGTTCCGGACGTTGGTCACGTTCGTCACATTGGTGACGTTGGTGACATTGGTGGTGTTGGTGACGTTCTGCTGCACCCGCATGCCCACGTTCACGATGGGCGGTGCGCTCACCACCACGGCCGGCGCGGTGCCCACAGGGGCCGGCACGATCAGGCCGGGGCGCGAGCCAGGTGGAGGTGGCACGAACACGCCTTCCGGCCCCATCGGACGACTACCGCCGCCAATGGCAATCTCCAGCGACAGATGCAGGCCTCGCGGCGGCGGCACGAAGGCCACATGCTCCGCTGCCCAGAAGCCCGGTACGAAGACAATGGCACCGTCGCGATGCTCATAGTAGGGCTGCATCCACACATACCCCGGCCGCGGCGGTTCCAGCCAGCGGCCGGCGCACCAGACCCAGCGGCCTTGCCATCCCCAATAACCGCCGGTCCAGACGGCGCCGGGGTAGGGCGGCGGAGGGGGCACTTCCACCAGCATGGGCGGCGGCGCGACATCGATGAGCACCGGCGGCGGCTGCACCAGAGGCGGTTCCACGTAGACGCTGACCGGCGGCGGTGGCGGCGGATAGGCCGGTGGCGGCGGCGTCCAGGGCCGGCCGACGGCGACGTCCGCGTGCACGCTGGTGTGGTGAGGCGCTGCGCAGGCGGCCAGCAGGGCGGCGGTTGCAGTGGCGAGAATGCTGAGGGAACAACGCATGAGGGTGTCCGTGCTGCCAAAGGATGTTGTCAGAACGGACACCTTAGAGGCGCAGTTGACGGACAACCTGTCGGGAAGCTGTCTCGAAACTGTCTGGCTTAGGGGAAGGCGTAAGGCGCTGTAACCTGTTCGCGCCCGCGCACGTCCCGGCAGGCCATCGCACGCGGTTTGCCCTGATCAACAGACCTATCGAGGACACCCGCCCATGAAGACTGCGCTCCCTGCTGCCCTATTCGCCGCTGCCGTACTGGCCTGGCCCTTGAGCGCACGCTGCGCCGAGATCGTGCTGGAGCAGTCCGCGGTGCAGTCGCTCGTCGTGGAAGGCCTGTTCAAGGACAACGGCCGGCTCTATCTGCAAAAGGGCGTCTGCTTCGCATACCTTGACGACCCCAAGGTGTCGCTGCAAGGCGGGCGCGTGATCATCCGCGCGCATCTGAACAGCCGGCTGGGCGTGCCATCGGGCAAGGAGTGTGTCGGCGTCTCGCTGAACAGCGGCGCCACCGTCTCGGCCGTCCCTGCCGCCCAGGGCCAGGTCGTACGGTTGACCGACATCCGCGTCGACGAAGTAGAAGACGCCAACACGCGCAACCTGTTGAACCTGGGCCTCGCGCCGACGCTGCCAGGCGCCGTCGAGATCAACGTCAAGAAAGCGGTGGAGGACATGCTCAAGAGCACTGGCAGCCGACTTCAGGCCGACGTGCAGATGCTCAAGATCGATGCCGTCCAGGTCACCGACAGCCGGCTGTCGATCCAATTCGACTTCCGGCTGGTGGGACGTTGATCCGCGATCAGAACCGGTGGTCCAGTTCGATCCAGCCCTGCCGTCCGTACGGGAAGTAGTAGCCCACCGGGTAGTAGGGCCAGCTTGAGGTCGAGTCCTTGCGGATCTTGTTGAACAGGTTGTTCACCGTCAGGCTGACGCTGGTGCGCCTGCTCACCTGCCACTGCGTGCTGCCATTGAAATTCCAGTAGGCGGGCAGATAGCCTTCCTCGTCCGCCTGCGGAATCTTGCTGTTGCGCTGCGCCGCCAGGGTGTGGGTCCAAGCGCCCACCTTCCACGTCAGATTCGCATTGAGCTTGTTGCGCCAGTCGGTGAAGTCGGTGGTGCCGACCTGGTTGTAGTCGCGGTCACCGCTGGACTGCTGGTAGCGGTAGTCCTGCACCTGCGTGTACTTCACGTCCAGCGTCCACCGGCCCCAGTCCTGCAGCGTCCAGCTGTAGCGGGCGCCCAGGTCGAAGCCCCAGGTCGATTCGCGTGCGGCATTGATTGGATTGACTCGCACCAGCGTGACCTCTCCGGGCCGCACCAGCGCATTGTCGGGGTTGCGCGTCACGCGGCTGATGGCGTCCACGCACACCGGGGAGGTCGCCTCCTGCTTGCCGGTGCGGCAGTCAGCTTCGTTGCGCAGCACCTGGTCCGCATCCAGGTCGGTGACCAGGTCGTTGATGCGGACCTTCCAGAGGTCGAGAGAGGCGTCGAAGCTGGACGTCGGCTGCCAGACTGTCCCCAGTCCCCAGGACCGGCCGCGTTCGGACTTCAGATCGCCGCCGGTCCGCACGAAATTGAAGCCGGGCGAGACATTGACGAAATCACATTGCGCCAAGGGCACGCCGCTCTGGGCGCAGCGGTAATAGTCGGTCGAGGACGAGTAATACCCGCGTGTCTCCGGCGCAAACACGTAGTTCATGTCCGGTGCCCGGAAGCTCGTGGCGTGCTGGGCGCGCAGCAGCAGGGAATCGACGGGGCGGAATTCGAGACCCGCGTTGTAGGTGGTTTTGCCTTCGTTGCGGCCGTCGAAGTGATAGCGGTCGTATCGTCCGGCCACCGTGGCCGTCAACTGGCGGGTGATGGGCGCATTGAGTTCCGCGCCGACGGCGAAACGGTCGCGGGTGCCGCGGATGTTGGTCCCCTCCGTGGTGTTGTAGAAGACGCCCTGGCCCAGACGCGGATCGGTGACATTGGTGAGGCCCTGGGTGCCGGCTTCCGCCACCACAGCGGCGCGCAGCGGACCGGCGGGAAGCTTCAACCATTCACCGCTGGCACTGGCGCTGACCTGCTGGTTCCAGCTGTTGTTGCGGCCCCGGCTCTTGCCCAGCACGCTGTCGAATTCCGCGTTGGTGAGCGGGGTGAACAGTCGCGCCGGGTCCGCGGCGTAGATCGCGGTGCCATTGGCCTCGGTGCCCAGGCGCGGGCCGAGCAACAGTTGCTCAACGCTGGCCAGCAGGCGCGGCGTGGTGGTCTTGTTCAGGTAGTAGGCGCTGGAGGCGGACAGCTCGAAGGTCCAGGTGCCGGTCAGGTCACCGCGCACGCCGGCCACCACGTTGTGGGTGGAGTCCTGCCAGATCCGGTTGTAGCGGTCGATATCGCCGATTTCCTCCGGGGAGAAGCGGCGCGTCCAGGTCTCCAGCAATCCGGTGTTGGCGTTGCGGAAATAGCCCAGTCCTGCGGCCTGCGACGTCCACGAGGGACCGCGGGTGTTGTTCTCAGTGTGCGCCCAGCCGAACTGGCCTTCCGCAAACAGTTCGAGCCCATTGCCCAGCGCATAGGTCAGCGCGCCAGCCGCCTGGACGCTGCGGTTGCCGGTCTGGGTGGTCCAGAAGCTGGGGGACGTGCGGCCGCTGCCGCAGTACACACCGCTGCGCGAGCTGTAGGCCGACGTCGAGCCCTGGAACAGGCCGCTGCCGGCGTCGCAGCCGTCAGTCGGCGCCAGATAACGTCCGGAGCTGGCATCGCGGCGCCCGATGACCACGCTCGGTGCAGCGCCCTGGAGCGTGGTGTCCGCCATGAAGTCGCGTTGACGGCTCCAGATGGGCTGTCGCCCGCTCAATTCGACCCCGTAGACCCCGCTGAGCGCGCCGGCTTCGAAGCCGCCTGTCAGCTGGGCGCGGGCGTTTTCACCGCCGCCTTGCTGGCTGGCACCGGCCCGCAGGTTGAGGGTGACCCCGTCGACGTGGCGCTTGAGCACGATGTTGACCACGCCGGCGATGGCATCGGAGCCGTAGATGGCCGACGCGCCGCCGCTGAGCGTCTCGATGCGGTCAATCAGCGCCGACGGGATGTTGGCGATGTTCACGAAGTTCACCGAGCCGTTGTAGGGACTGGGGTAGTCCGCCACGCGGCGCCCATTGACCAGCACCAGCGTGTGATTCGGGCCCAGGCCTCGCAGGCTGATGGCATTGGCGGCCGGCGTGAAGGTGTTGCCGAAGTCCTCGCCCTGGGTGAAGCCGGTGTTCTGCGTGAGGCCGGAGAGCGCGTCGGACACGTTGCGATAACCCAGCCGGTCCAGGTCCTCGCCCTTGAGCACGGTGACGGGGCTGGGGCCTTCCGAGCCGATGCGGGAGATGCGCGAGCCGGTGACCACGACGGTGGAGAGCGTCTTGTCGGTGGCCGGGGCGGCGTTCGGGGTCGAGGACGCCGCATCGGCGGATTTCGTGCGAGGGGCGGCCGTGCGGGTGGGTTCACTCGCCGCAGCCGAGGCCGGTGCAGGGGACGCGGGCGCGGGGGATGGCGTCGTCTGGGCCAACGCCAGCGTGCTGCCCAGGCAAGTCAGGGTGGCGGCCAGCGCAATGGCACGAAGCGCGGGGTCAACGGTCGGGGTCAAGGGCATTCCTTTTGTGTGCGGGGCCCTGGGCGGGCCGGGATCTGCGAAAGCAGCGCACTCTAGAAATGCATGTCCTTCCCGTGAAAGAAGGGTTTCTGATTTGTTTATTGCCCCGATGCAGAAGGGCCGGGGGGCCGGCCCTGCGTGGCTGTTGAGAAACCCAGGAGGTTGGGGTTTCCCAACAGCCTGGGCGGGATCAGACGCTGTCCCGAAGGTGCGCCGCGAATCCCACCACGCCCGGCTGGACCTCATCGCGCAACTGATGCCTGTGCTCATCGAAGTCGCCGCCGTTCTGGGCCCGATAGGGGATGGGCGACTCCTCGAAGATGTGGGCCAGGCGTGAGCTCCAGGTGTCCAGCGCGGCGCGGATGTCGCTGCTGCCCATGCGCCCGACGCCATGCACGGCATGAGTGGCCAGCACGTCCATGCCGGGGTAGAAGAGCACGCCGTGGGTGATGGGGAAGAGCAGGTCCTCCAGCGGCCCGTTGATGCCGCGTGGGCCGTAATCGGCGGCGGGCCCGCCTGTGGTGACGGCCAGCATCGCCCGGCGCCCCTGGAAGCCGCCTTCGCCATACCGGTGGCGATTGCCGGCGCCTTGGTAGCCGTAGGCCAGGCCCTGCGCCCAGACGCGGTCGATCCAGCCTTTCATGATCGCCGGCATGCCGAACCACCAAAGCGGGAACTGAAGAATCACCAGATCGGCACGGAGCAGCTTGCGCTGTTCCTCCACCACATCGGCGGGTTGCGTACCGCTGGTGTAGGCATGGCCGCTCTCCTGCACGAAGGACAGCCGCTCGGCGTCGACGCGGTTGGGAAAGTCCTGCGCGTCATACACCGCCTTCCAGCCCATGCCGTAGAGGTCGGACTCCAGCACCTCGTGGCCCGCCTGCTCGAAGGTGGATCGGGCGGTATTGACCATGGACCGGGTCAGTGATGTGGGCTCCGGCTGGGCATGGACGAGGAGGATGGTGCGGCGCTGGGTGGGGATGGACATGGCAGGCTCGATGGTGGGAAGGAGGGAACATGAACAAAGGCCGGGAGGCCGATGCATCGCAGTGTGGGTCTTTGCCTGCCATCCGTGAAATCGTCTGTTTGATGTCCTACTATCCACGGCATGGATACCAACCGCCTGGACCTCAACCTGCTGGTCACCCTGGAAGCGCTGCTGACCGAGCGCAATGTGACCCGGGCTGCGGCGCGCCTGCACCTGAGCCAACCGGCGGTGAGCGCCCAGCTCAACCGGCTTCGCGATGTGTTTGATGACCCGCTGCTGCTGCCGGCGCAGCGCGGCATGACCCCGACCACCAAGGCCCTGGAGATCCTGGAACCGCTGCGCGCCGCGCTGGACCAGGTGCGCGGCGCCGTCACGTCCCATCTCGAGTTCGATCCGTCGACGGCCTCGCTGGTGGTGACGATGGCCGGGTCGGACTACATGCAGACGGCCGTGGTGCAGCCGCTGGTGCTGCGGCTTCGCAAGCGGGCCCCCGGCCTGCGGGTGGCGGTGCGCCACTTGGACCCGCATCAGATCGATGCGCAGTTGTCGCGGGGGGATGTGGATGTGGGGCTGTTGATGCCGAGCGAGGCGCCCCCCTCGGCGCGACAGCGGCATCTGTTTCACGAGCGGTATGTGCTCATTGCACGGCGGGATCATCCCGGCGTGCAGGGCACGCTGACAGCGCGTCAGTTCGCGAAGCTGGAGCAGGTGATCGTGTCGCCCTCGGGCGGGGCGTTTTCGTCACCGGTGGACCAGGCGCTCGCGGCGCGGGGCCTCAAGCGCACCGTGGTGTTGTCTGCGGCTTCATTCCTCTTCGTGCCCGACATTGTGATGAAGTCGGACCTCGTGGCGCTCGTGCCGGAGCGGCTGGTGAAAGGCCGCTCCAGCCGGCTGCAGGTGCTGGAATGCCCGGTGCCGATCGAAGGGTTCGAGATGGCGATGGTCTGGCATGAGCGAAACCATGGGCATGTCGCGCAGCGGTGGGTGAGGGAGGAGATCCTGGCGCTGGTTGGGTGACGCAGCCCAGGAAGATGCGTCAGCGCATGAACTTGCCGTCCGGGCCAATGATCGACAGGTCCGTGTAGTCCAGACCGGTGTGATCATTCGGCGAGAAGGAGACCTCGAGACCGCCGATATCGAGCTTGCGCATGCCTTCCAGCGCATCGCGCAGTTTCTGGCGGGTGGGATTGGGTCCGGCGCGGCGCAGGCCTTCCACCAGCACCTTGGCAGCGGCATAGCCTTCCATCATGGCGGGGGTGATCTCGCCCTTGCCCTTGGCCTGGGCGAGCTGGGATGCCTCCGTCACGATCTTGCTGACCTTGGAGCGCTCGTAGGGGAAGACCTGGGTCACCATCACGCCGCGTGCGTTCTCGCCCAGTTGGCTCACAAAACCTTGTGCGGCATTGTTGGACAGCGTCACGATCTGCGCTTTGGAGCCCGCTGCGCGAATGGCGGCAATGCCGTCTGCAACGGCCTTGCCGGAGCCCAGGAACAGGATGGCCTGCGCATTGCTAGACACCGCACTCTGGGCAGTCGCCTTGAAGTCGGGCTTGGCGCGGTCGAACTTGGTCGAGAACACAGCGGTCTTGTTGACCTGAGCCAGACCATTGTTGGCGCCAATCACGGCGTCAGCGCCAAACGAATCGTCCACCTGCACGATGCCGATGCGCTCGATGCCGATGAGACTCAGGTGACGCACTGCCCGTTCCGCTTCGCGCTGATAGGTGGCGCGCACGTTGAAGACCCACTGATTGACGGGGAAGTGGAGCAGGGCCGCGCCGGAGGAGGGCGCGATGAGCGGCACATGATGCGTCGACAGCAGCGGCAGGATGGCCTGGTTGTGCGGCGTGCCGCGCGTCAGGAACAGCGCCAGGACGTTGTCGCCGGTGATCAGCTTTTGCGCATTGGCGGCGGCAGTGGGCGGGTCGAACTTGTCGTCCATCGACACCAGTTTCACGGTCTGGCCATTGACGCCGCCGGACGCATTGATCGAGTCGAGGTAGAGCTTCGCGCCGTCCGTCGTCTCGGTGACGCTGGCCGCGACGGGCCCGGTAAATCCGGCCGTCTGGCCGATCAGGATGTCCGCTTGGGCGGCCAGCGGCAGCACGGCCAATGCGAGCAAGGACAGCAGTCTCATTCACGTCTCCCTGGGTATGGATGGTTATGGGAGCGGATGCTCGACGGACTTTCCTTCAAAGCTCCAAGGGATTCCCCTAAGGTCATCATTGGGTGTGACGGAGTGCGCATTTCAACGGTGAAAGCGCTTGCAGTCACCGTGTTGTTACCAACGACTTGTGAGCAGCTGTAATGGCGCTCGACGGGCGCGAAGGTGTCAGTCCGGCCAGTGCGTCAGCAGCATTCCCAGCACCAGCCAGGCGAGCGCAGTGCCGGCGGCCGGCACCAGCAGGGACCTGCGCCGATAGTGCGGCCCGTAGGCTTCGATGATCTGTCGGGTCTGTGCCTGCGCGCTGAAGAAGTACCAAAGGACGGTGAGCCCCCCTACAAAAACCAGATTGGCGCGAAAGCCCACCAACCATCCCGGCGCAATCCCGTTCAGCAGAAACACGCCAGTGGCGGTCACCGTCGTGGTGACCAACAGCCACATCCAGCGGGAGAAGCCGGATGACGTCCAGCCCACCGCGCGGGCATTGGCCATCAGGACCAAGACGCCGAAGATGGGGCTGAGCACGAAGCTCAGCAAGGCGGCACGATCGGGATTGAAGATCAGCGCCGGCTGAGCTTTGGCAGGGGAGGGGGCCGGTGCGGTGTCATCTGCCAGCGTGTAGGCGCCAGACTCGAACGCGGCCAGCGTTTCGCGCGCCGCAGCCTCTTGGGACTCTGGCACCAGCACGCCGACGGCATGAGTCGATTGAGTCACCCAGGGGTTGCCCTGACCGGTATTGGCGTCGGTGACGACGGCCGAGAGGCCGGCAGAGACCAGCAGGCCGCGCAACACATGTGCTTCAGCGGGTGTGGCGAAAGCGGCAATGCGCACGAAGTCTTCCGTCGGCGCTGGGACTTCGGGAGCTTGAGGTGTTCCGGATGTTTCGAGCACGGGAGGCTGCACGAGGGCTTGATGGGGATCGGTTTGATCGCTGGTAGTGTGTTTTGTTGTCATGACGGTTCTTCTCGCCGATGCGCACGTTAGCATCTGCAGAGAAGGGCCGCGAGGACGTGTTGCTCTACCGCTGGATGGATGGCGATGAGTCGCGTCAGTCGAGATCGGATGGCAGCGCAATCAATCAAAACGCCTGATCCATTTGAGGGTCTCATCTCGCTTGTTGAGTTCCTTCGGAACGCGGAACAGTCCTTCGTCGTAGTCCTCGAACCGAACCGGGCGCGTGACACGTGCGGCGAGTCGGTATTCCGCTGGAACGTCGTTGGCGTGGGTGTCCCCGAGCCGCGGCGTCGGCCCGGCCTGGATCACGACACCGCCGTCGTATCCGTGCACCGTGCATGCAGGCTCCAGCGCCTGTCGCATCATCTCCAGACCACCCAGTTGTGCCACGAGTTCGTCGCCCAATGCCGTCAGCCAATTCACGGACTTGATCCGATCGTGCACGCCGCCCACTTCCATCGTGAAATCGACTGCGCTCGGAAAATCAAAGCCCGGGAAACGGTTCATGAGCTGCAGGGCATAGACGCTGTTTTGCGACATCCCTGGACACACGATGAATGAAAAGCCTGCCGACCCGTGGCGCGGCTTGAAACGACGGCACCAACCCAAGAATCGCTCGAGCAGCGGTACGGTGTGCAAGGATCCGGATACTGATGCCAGCGGCATGCTGAGGTCGAAGAAGGAAAGATCACTGTCCCCCGCTCGGTTGACCAATACATTGGCTTGGTAGACAGGGATGTCGTCGTTTGGCAATCCGATGTCGGCTCGGCCAAACAGTGCCCCGGAGTAACCAGTTTTCGGTGCGGAACTTGCGATGTCTGCTTCTATGGCCGCGCCAGGATCGCCCCCGAAACGCGTCGAACGCTTTTTATCCCGCTGAAGGAATTCGTTGACCTGATCGGGGAACATCGCCCAGAACTCATGGAGAAACTCGGCGGCTTGGGTGCGCAGCAGTGATCGGTCCTCATCGGGCAAATAAAGTTCTGCGCGCAAACCGAATTTGGCTGCGGGGCCAGCCTTCGCATCGGCATAGGGCAGATGAATGCCGTCCAAGACGGCAGCGCCGCCGTTGGCACGAACAAACTCGGCAATGGTCGTTGTGGTGGTCATTTCGATGGTCACATCATGGGATCGTGCGCTCAGGGAACCGGCACGAGGTTACGAGCAGGGAAGAGCCGCGACACCTCGGAGACGACGAAGAAGGCGAGCAGGGCGCCACCGGCAAGCTTAATGCCGGTCGACTGCTCCAGAGCCTTGCCGAACTTGTCGAGGAACCCCTCCTTCTGTTGAGCCGGCGCTGTGACCGGCACCGGCTGCCTCGGCGGATTCTCTCCATCGTCACAGTCGCATTTCTCTTCCACTCGAAACTCTTCGAAGCCGTCGCTCGAGCCGGTGTGCTTTTTTGCAATGCGCTTGTAGTCCTTCTCCGCTTCTGCCGTCAGCGAATCGTCCCCAAACTTCATATCAATCATCTTGGTCGGCTTCCCATCCGGACCGAGCCGCACCACGTCCAGGCGACGAGAGTCGGGCCGAATGAAGTTAGATGTCGGCACCCCGGAATTTGACTGGCTACCGATCATGTCCCAACCCGACCCCCGGTCATACGGAACCTCTCGCCACATTTTCGCATCCGGCTTCGGGTAGCGGCCCTCGTAGTGCGCCTCATCGATCTTCTTTCGCACGCAGTCCTGAAACGTCTGCCCCTTCGTCATCGACCCCTTCAGCGCCAAGCACTCACACGCCATTCGACAGAGCTCGTCATAGAACTCCTGATCCGACTGCGGCAGATCACGCTGCTTGAGCCCGGCCATGTTCACCGTGTTTCGGTGATTCATGAACATCTTGTCTGTCAGTCGACAAGCCGGTTGACCTTCGAAGAAGACGTCAAAGCTGTGCGTGATCCACTCGGCCTCCGCCTTGTGCGTCCCCGATGCCACGCCGCCCATGCTGCCCGCTTCGTCGTAGACGCTCTTGTGGAACTGGCTGCCGTACTTCGCGATGCTCATGTGGCCATCGGCGAAGACACTGGTGGTGCCCTTGACCAGATCGCGTGAGTAGGCCTCGTTGCGGTAGGGCAGTGGCAGGCCCTTGTCGGGCGTTTTGCAGACGTCCGGCAAGGTGTTGAGGGTCACGCCACCGCTGCCCTTGTGGCAGAGCGTCAGCCCGTTGATGTTGATGCTTACCGCCACGCCTGCACCTCCAAAGGCAGATTGTTTCCGGTCCCAGCGCTGGCGAGCAGGGCGGCGCCGCGAAGCGGATCGTCCGAGCTCGACAGCACCAGGCATCCCTGCTGGGTCGTCAGTTTCGAGAGCTGATAGGCCGCCATTGCGAGGTTCGTCACGCCGCTGGCACCATGCAGGTCGCCGCTCACCAGCGCCGGCGTTCGCCGCTGCCACCCGTCGCGCAGATCCGGACCCAGACGCAGCGCTGTGAAGCCGAACTCGTCGGCGCGAGAGGGCTCGCCGTTCAGGTCGGAGAACAGCAGTCCGATTGGAGGACGGCCGCCCCCGGCCTGAGCCAATGCGTTCCGTGCAGCACCGGAGAGTCCAGCGCCCACAGCGGGACGCTGTCCATGACGCTCCGTCGGTTCTAGCGCCGTCGAACAGCCCAGAACCCGCGCCCAGGGCTGTGCGCGAAAGCGGGAGGGATCAGGCGCGCTCATCAAGGCCAGCGCCGCAGCACCTTCGCCGGGCACTCGCCCATGCGCGATCGCGCGAGGGCCCGCAGGGCGATGCAGATGCGCGCCATGCAGTAGATTCTGGGCGTCCAGCCAGGCCAGGGATTCAGCGTCGGTCGCCGCATCCGTGGCCAGCACGACGGCAAGGGGTTGCGGCTCGCCCGACCGCATCGACGCCTCCCGGAGCGCGTTGTGCGCCTGCTCGAGCGCAAGCAGCCCGGCTGCATGGCCGCCGCGGACCACATTCACCTGGGACCAAGGCCACAGCTCGTGGGTCATGGCCTGTCGCAATGCGGCAGGCAGGTCGGTCGGCACGCCCGGTCGCTGCTCGTCGGGCAGCACCAGCCACAGCCACCGCGGGTGGTCCAGCAGCGCCTCCCAATGCGGCGCCAGCGAGGTGGTGAGCTGCGCGAGCGCATGGCGCGCCAACCACCCCCAGCGATGGGCATCCGGACTGCCTTCGATACGATCCTCCGAGTCCGGAAAGCTGCTCACGCGGACCGGAATGCCTGCGCGGTCCCGGTAGGTTGGATGACGGCGCGTGAGGCTCACCTGGGACCGCAGCGCAGCGTCCGCCAGCGCGACGTTGGGACCCGACGGAAAGCAGCAGGACGCCGCCAGCATCCACACAGGGGTATCGCTGCTCATGCCGCCCCCTCGTCATTGGCCAGCGACGCATCGCGGTCGAGCGGCCGCGCCATTTCCTCGACGACTGTCTTGCGCAAATCATTCACCCGCGCGTGGCAGGGCAGGGCCATGTGATGGACGACGATCAGCCTCGGCGCATCGGTATCGAGGATCACCGTGTGGATGACCGATCGGCTTCGCTCCTTGGGACCCTGATTGAATTGCGTCGTGAAAGCCAGGCTCAGCCGCGGCAGCCGGAAGTCGATACGGCCCTCCTGTGCGCAGCCTGGCGGGGTGAGGTTGAACAAGGAGACCGGCTCGCCGCCTCTCAAGTACCCCGGCACCTGCTGCGCGGGCGGAGCAATCTGGAAGAACCTGGGATCTTGGTCGAGCGGAGGCAACGGATAGCGTTCCTGCATCCACCGGTCATCATGCGTGCCCGCATAACGGCTGCGCCACGGCCAATGGCTGGCGACCACGCCGACGCCAGCGGGTTCCGGCTGATCGCGAGGGCCACGGATCGGATGATCGTCCATCTCCAAGTTGGGCAGCCCGCTCCGCTCCGATCCGGCTGCGCCCGGCCATCCCAGGCCAACGGGGTTTGCTGCCAACCGGCCGCCGACCTCGCCGGGACCGCCGAACGCACGCTCGAACACCAATGGCATCCGCAGGAACGGCGTCGGCCTCGATGGCGAGGCGTTTGTTGCGTTGGACGACCAGTGGCGGTCGCCCCAGACGCGCAGGCGCCGATGCACGGGGCCGACACTGAACCCCGCCACCAACTGATCCACCGGATGCGGCTGTCCGTCCGCGCCGGTGGGGGCGTAGGCATGGCCGGTCAACACAATGTCGGTCGCCGCCTTTCGCGGACCGAAGTCGCTCTCCCAGCGGGGACTCACCAGCCCCGGAAAGGGCTCCGGCCCCGAACGAAGCGGCTCTTGAACACGCGCGATACGCAGGGCTCCGGAGGGCAGCACCTCATACGTCGCCTTCACGGCAACCACCCAGACCTCGGCCCCTTCGGAATCTCGATGCCAAGCGCCATCGGCGACATAGCGCGTGCGGTTGTCGACCTGCCACATGACGAGCGCTCAGTTCAATTCGATCTGGCCGCCGACGATACGGTTCACGCCCTCCGCGTCGCTCACGATGTACTCACCGCGCAGCGCGATCTTTCCGTTCGGATACAGCGTGATGCTGGACTTGCCGCAGCGGATGGTGACTTGCTGACTCGCCTCGAAAACCAGTTCCTGCGGCATCAGCGCGGGCTCTGGGGTATCCAACCTTGGGGCGGGCACGGAGGCGGGCGCTTGGGCGGGCGTGGCGGTGCCGACTGGCGCCTCAGGCGCGGCAGTCGAAAGGTCAATGGAAACGGTCACAGTGCGCTCCTTCTGTGGTGGGCGGGTCAAGCGGGAAAGCCGGCCATCCAGGTCCATTGGCGGAACGCTGGCGCGTCGGTGGGAAAGCCCGGCCCTTGGTGATGGTGTTGCAGTCGGTCGGCGGCCATCGGTCGCCAACGCAAGGGGCCGCGGCGCAACACCTCGCGCCACCCGGGCGGCGCCGCCGGCAAACCGGCGAATCGCTGGTGGGTGCCGAAGGAATCGGCGTGAGCCTGCCACCATGCCGCAAAAGCGTGAGCATCCGGCCAAGGCAGGGCGTCATCAGCCTCGATGGCGGGAATCGCATCAGGGGTTGATTCACGGGGGGCACGATCAGGACCGCGCATCGACCAGCCGTCACGACCCGGATGAGATCCCGTGATCAGGCTGGCCGACGCCCCTGCAACGCGCGCCAAGTCTGCGTGGCGCATGGCGTGGATCAGGGTCGGCATGTCGGCGGGATTGCCCAGCCAACCCAACATTTGAACGGCCAGCCGCGGCGCTTGGGTGAACAGATCCGGCAGGACTTCCCGTGCGGCGTCCGGCTGGTGAAGGCAAAGGGCCTGGGCCACACGACTCGACGGCCCGTGTTCATGGGCGCTGGATGCAATCAGCGCTTGCAGCGTCGCGCTGACCTGCGCGGCAAGTGCTCTGTCATCCCGAGGCGCGAGCATGACGAGATAACGCGCGGTCTCCAGGCGTACCGCAGCATTGGAATGATCGAGCAGCGGTGCCAAGCGGTCAGTGAGATCGCGGCGTCCGATGTCGCAGGCAAAGGCGATCGTCGCGGGAAGGAGTTCTTCATTCCACGGCGCTGCGGACAGTTCAACCAGCGTTGCGTCCACCAACCGAGGCATGTCGAGCCGGCGGCGGGCTGCCAGCGCCAGGCGACGCTGCGGCGGCAAGGCTTGGATCGCCTGGGCCACGCCGTCCGACGCGGGCGCCCAGGCCAGCGCTGCATCAAAGGCTTCCGAATAGTCCGGGAGCCCCACACTGAGGTCGTGGCAGGTGTTGAGCAGCCACCTTTCATCGGACACCACCGCATGCACGGTGAGCGCAAAAAGCTCGGCAAGCCGCAGTGGATGCTTCAGCCGAAGATGCGCATGGTCGGTGACGAAGCTCCCCGCCTGGTGCAATTCGCGAAGCGCTTCCTGGGACGCAAGCATCCTGTCGTCGTACGCGACCAGGTCGGCGACGTCGGCGTCAGGATGAATGAATCGATCGGAGCGGCGGCGCCAACCGAATCCCAGCCCGTCGAGGTGGTGGTCGACGAGTTTGGCAGCAGTGCTTGTGAGTGGATGCAACAACGACATGCTCGCGCCAAGGAACTGAGAACAGCCGGCGCCAGCAAGCGGTCGTCGGCCGAGTCCTCATGGATGAGGCGTTTCGCAGTGTAGGGGTCAGACCATGCGGGGGAGGGCCCGTGTGAGCTGACCAAAGTCATGTCGTCAACCTGGCAGCAGTGGGTCGATCAATTCGGCATCTGCAGCAGCAGCGTCCCGAGCAGCCCCATGCACAGGGCCATTGCACCGAGGTAGAGGCCCCAGGCTCGCCGCTGGGAGGAACGATGGCCGTCGCGAGGCCCGTTGCCGTCGCGCTCCCTGCCCGGATTCCCATCCCGCACGTCGCGCGCGAGCATCGCCCCTGTGGCCGACAAGCCGATGGTGATCACCGCGGCAGCCAGCAGGTTGGGGCCCTCGCCGAGATCATCGGCCACCTCCAGCCACATTGCCGTCGCCGCCGCTGTGACCAGGAACAGGCTGATGGCCCTGCCCACATCCAATGCCTCCATGTGCGAGGCAAAGCGCGGCTGCCGCAGCCGTGCCTCATCCGGCGGCGCGAAGGGCGGGAGCCCCGGCGGCGCCCACCCGGGTGACTTGAACAGCACCCGCACCCGATCGCGCCAGCGCGGCGTGGCCCGCGCTCGTTCGAACAACTCACCGTAAAACTGCCCGATGGCGCGCAGCGGCGACCAGCTGTGCAGGGGCTTCACCGTCCCGTACACGCAGGGCTCGGTCTCCTCGACGAAGCTGCCGAAGATACGGTCCCAGATCACCAGCACCGCGCCGTAGTTTTTGTCGAGATAGCCCGGATTCACCGCGTGATGCACCCGGTGGTTGGACGGGGTGGAAATCACCCGGTCCAGCCAGCCGAGCTTGCCGATGAGCTCCGTGTGGATCCAGAACTGGTACAGCAGCACGAACAGACCCGCACCCAGGTAGAGATCGACCGGCATGCCCAGCAGCGCCATCGGCAGGAAAAAGGGCGCCCCCATCACCGCGTAGAAGCTCTCCTGCCGCAGGGCCGTCGTCAGGTTGAAGCGTTCGCTCTGATGGTGCACCGCGTGGGCCGCCCAGAAAATCGCGCTCTCGTGGCTGACGCGATGCAGCCAGTAATCGCAGAAGTCGTAGACCACGATGGCCGCCGCCCATGCCCACCAGCCCGACCAGGCGGATGCCGGCAGCCGGGCCACATGCGGGAGCGTCCAGGCATACAGCCCGGTCTGGAAGAGCGGCGTCACCGCGGCCACCGCCAGGCTCATCAGGCCCTGGCTGAGGCTGCTCAGCGAGTCCGCCAGGTCGTGGGTGTCGCGGCCCTGCCAACGGCCCCACAGCCATTCGAGCGCAATGCAGAGCGCGAACAGCGGGACGGCGATCAGGAGGACACGATGCATGGCAAGAAGCGCTGTCGACGGTGGGGAGGGCGGATGGACGGCGGAGGACGGCGGGAGTGAGGTTTTCGCAGGGGCCGCTGAATCGAGATCCGGCCTTCCGCGATCAGAACCGGTACCAGAGACTGGCGCTGAAGGTCTGTTGCGACTTGGCTTTGGTGAGCGGCGAATGCGCCGCATCGCCCACCAGCCGCGCATCCAGCCACTGGCCGCTGATCGACCAGCGAGAGGAAAACTTGTGCTCGCCATTGAGCGCAATGCTCCAGTCCATCATCCCGGCGCGTGGATGCCATTCCGGCAGGCCGCTGGCCAGCGCCTCACGCGGGCCAATGCCATAACTGCTGCGCAGATGCGCGGCGTTGGCGAACGTCGTCGCGAGGGTGACGCCGATCAGGTCATCGCCGATGGGAATGCCCGAAGTCATGCCGAGCTCCAGCTGTTGACCGTCGTGATGGCGCCCGCTTCCCCAGGACGCGCCCGATTGCAGCAGCAGCCAGGAGGTCGCCTGCACATTGGCAAAAGCTTCGGTGGTGATGCGCGAGCCCAGGCGGTCGATGCCTTGCGGCGTCACCCGCGAAGGCCGGCCAAACTGCGGCCACAGGCGTGCGCCTGCTTGCCAGGTCTTGGCGGCCTCAGCATCTGCCAGCAGCGGGACCAGGTTCCATCCCACCCCCAGGTCCGTGGAGACGAAGGCACCGCTGGGCGCGAGGTATTCGACGGCAGGCAACAGGTCGTTGCTCCGGGCGCGGGAGCCCGGCGCCGACGGCCAACTGCGGGTGGAGACACCGCCCGACCAGGTCGATTCGGCGGGGGGCGCGTCCATCAGCACGAGGCTTCCAGCGGCCCAGGACGAAGTGGCGCTGGCCAGAACGCCGGCGCAGAGCAGCGGCAGGCGGAGCAAGCGGGGCAGGGCGTTGGCGGGCGTTGGGAAGGTCACGCCGAATTCTAGGGAGCGGGGGCAGTGCGGACCTTGCTTGAGGCTGTCGGCTGGCCGTCGACGGGCCGTCGACGGGGCGCGTCCGGCTGCCAGGCAGGCGGTCAAGCTCGCCGGGCCGCGCTCGTGTCGTCAAGACTGACGTTCGTCACATTGGACGGCAGGGCGGCCCCGGACGCCCGCTTTCATGCGACGAGCGGCCTGGGGTCGGCGTCTTTGGGGGCGCGCGTTATTGCACCGGTTGAACCGTTTCGAGCAGTAACGGAAACTGCTGATCCATGTCTGGCTTGAAGCCTTTTTCCGCCCAGCTGACGACGTCGCTCAGCGGGTAGAGGCTGGGCGAGAAGTAGATCGTGAGGTAGGTGCCGTTGGTGAGCCGAAACAGCTGCGTCGTGATGCGGCAGTCATAGCCGCAGTGATGCTCCACGTTCTGCGAGTCCGTCAGGGTGCCGTAGATGTGGGTGCCCTGACGGTTTACGGGAACTCCAGCGCCCAGGTCCACAAGCCCAGCTGACGCGGTGTAGGCATGGCACTCGACGGTGCGATTTTTCAGCCGGTCTGCCGTGGGTGGAGTGGCCTTGACCAGTGTGGTGAGCAAGGAGGTCTCCTGTTTGGGCTGGCGGACGCCTCCGCCGCAGGCCGCCAGGAAGAATCGGTACCGTTGATCCTGATTGTCCGCGGCGATCTTGGCCATGAGCCGCAGCGCGGCTTGCGTCACGTCATTGCCGGCTTCATCGTATAGGTTGGTATCGCTCCCGCCGTGGCCAATGACGATAACCGCCTCGCCTGCGTTCAGTCGGCAATCCACATTTTTGAAGTCACTGTCGGGGCCGAGGTTACCCAGGCATCCGTGCAACGGGTGACTCTGCGAGGCCAGGTAGAAAGCAGGGTCGGCGGGGTGCAGCGCTGCATGCTTCAGCTTCATGAACTGGGCGCCATCAGACAGCGGGCCAGGCTTTTTGGAGAACAGGTAGATCATCAGGTTGCCTCTTCAAAAATACGCGACATCGCGAACCTGAGGGTCTCCAAAAAGTGGCGAACCGGAATCAGAGGATGCGGCAGAAGCGTAAGGCGAAGGGCCGATGAAGCCCGGCAGTTTCTCCGAGGGGGAGAACTTGCGGCAGCTGGCGCTTATCAAAAAAAAACCGGGCCAGAGCCCGGTTCTTGATGCGCGCGTCAGTCCGCGGAGATTCCTCCTGATCAGGGGCAGGTCAGCTTGGCCAGATTGGTGCCAGCACCCGCCACGGACGGCAGCCGCGCCTTCACGCAGCTCGGGGCGTCCGGGGTGTAGGTGTAGGGAATCGCCACCGGGAAAGTGGCTGTGGTGGTCCATGCGGTGGCATTGACCCACGGGCTGCTGCTGCCATCGCTCCACTTGATGCCGTAGGTGCTGAAGTCCGCCGGCTTGGTGATGTTGTTGTTGCGAAGTTCCCAATAGCCGATGGCGGAGCTGTCCCGCGAGGTCACCGGGTTGTTGGCGTTCTCGAAATAGTTGGACTCCACCAACGAATAGCCGCCCATGCGGATGTTGACCCCCGACGCGCTGATGCCGCTGTAGAGGTTGTTGTAGAGATGGGTGTAGCCGCCCCGCTGCAGCGGCACCCGCGAACCGATGTTGGCGAAGTAGTTGTGGTGGAACGTGACGTACCGGTCGCTCACATCGCTGTCGCTGCTGCCCATCAGGCCGACCTTGTGGTGGTCGTGCAGGTGGTTGTAGCTGTAGGTGATGTGGTGGGCGCCTGCCTTGTTGTCCACCAGGCCATCGAACTCCAGGTCGCCAGCACCGGAACACTCCGCCATCGAGCTGAAGAGCGTGTTGTGGTCCACCCAGATGTAGCCGGGATACTTGCCGCTCTGGCCTTCAATGCCGATGGCATCGATGGAGCCGGGCAGCAGGCCGATGGTCATGTTGCGGATGATGATGTTGCTGGAGGCTGCCTTGATCGCCAGTCCGAAGTTGGCCGCCGATCCGTTGGCCCCTTGGATGGTGATGTCGTTCTTGTTCTTGATTTCAACGATGTCGCCCGCCGCCTTTTTCCACTGCGTGCAGGGGTCTGGAATGGTGGAGAAATCAAAGGTGCCGGTGTAGGTGAGCACCAGACCGCCGCTGCCGCTGTAGGCATCGATGGCGGCCTGCATTTGCGCAGCCGTGCTGACGCTGACGGCCGTCTTGCTGCCGCCGCCGGTGACGGTGCCTGCAAAGCCGCCGGTATTGGTGTCGGTGGTGGTGGGCGCGGAAGGGGCCGGCGACGGTGCCGGCGGGGTTGAAGGCGATGGGGCCGGCTTCGGCGCAGGGGTTGGGGAGGTCGTGGGGGACGGGGCAGGGGCCGGTGTTGCGGCCGGGCTCGGCGCCGGTGAAGTCGTTGGGCTCGGCGCCGGTGAAGCGGATGAGCCGGGCGCGGGTGCGGGCGAGGTCGTGGGACTTGGCGCTGGCGCCAGGCTGGTGGTGCCACCCGAGGCGGCTGGCGAGGGCGAAGGTGCAGCCACCGGCGTGCCGCCGCCGCTGCCGGAGGTAGAGGTGTCGGTCTCAGCGTTGCTGCCGCCGCCACCGCAACCGACGGTGATGGCTGCAGCGGCCAGTGCAGCCGCGAAATAGCGGAGCTGGGCGAGCTCCACCGGTCCAAGTTGAGTGCGTGTCATAAAGGTCAGTTGTCGCAAATGAGCGCAGCTCCGCCGAGCCGTCCACTGCGACGTCCCAACCGCTGCTCCATGCCTTCGCCGACACGCACGTACCTCGCGTCCATGCTCGTGCTCAGGCCCCTCGTCTCGTGGCAAAGGGCCGTTGTGATTGTGGTGGTTGGCCTTCGCTCTCTGTATGGGCTGGTGTGTTCGCCAGCGCACGGAACTCTACGGGTTGAACGCTTAACGAACCCGTTACAAGCCGTAAAAAGTGCGATGAAACGGCTACGGTGCGGGAACGTCCCGCAGCTGAAGCCGGTGCACGATCTGGTCCCGGCAGGAAGTCAGGACCGTCTGCGCAAAGGCCGTGTCCGGCATGGCTCTGGCCAGGGCCACAGCACCCAGCATCTCGGATTGAATTGACAGGGCCAATGCCTGTGTGTCGGCGTAACCCGCTTCTTCCAGAAGGGATGCGAGGCGATTCAACGACCGTTTTGCACCCTCCAGAAAGGCAGCGCGTACCGTCTGCGTCATGCGCGGGAGATCGCCCGACAGTGCCGCCATCGGGCAGCCCATGTCCCGTTGCTCGCAGTGCTCTGGACTGAGGTATCGCTCCACGAGGGCCACCAGCCGCTGCGGCGGTGGCAGGTCTTGCAACGCCTCCAGCAGCAGGGCGTAGCTCTCATCGAACATCCACAGAATGGCTTCTCGCAGAAGGTCGTCCTTGCTGCTGAAGTGCGCATAAAAGCCTCCGTGCGTCAGGCCGACCTGTCCCATCAGGGAGGCAATGCCGATGGACTCCGGTCCGTGTCGCCGGATCGCCTTGGCGGTGGCGGCGACCACCTTTTCGCGGGTCCGTTGCTTGTGCTGGGCGTCGTAGCGCATGTGCTTGGTGGGGGGTGATCCCAGGCCGACTGCACCTGGTGCCTTGCGATGCGCAAATCATACGGGCAGGACTCGGCGGTCCTAGCGTACACCATTACAAGCGTTATATGATGCCCAACATTCAATAACCAAGCATTGCCTGGCACTCATCCTGTGGGTGGGATGCGGCCAGCGAGAACAGAGGAGATCCGTGTGAAGACTTTGCCCAAGATTCGGCCCCATTCCCTGCTGGTGCTGGCTGCAGGACTCGCCTGCGCCAGCCTGGGCCATGCCGCTGCCTTCAAGCTCAAGGAGCAAAGTGCAGTCGGGCAGGGGCGGGCCTTTGCGGGCTCGGTGAGTGAGGCGGACGACGCCGCAGTCATCGCCAACAATCCTGCCGCCATGGCCTTCATGGGCGGGAACATCTTCCAGGCGGACGCTTTCGTCGTGAACTACTCCGCCAAGTTCAGCGGCAGTGGGCGTGACGCACTGGGGCGACCGCTGTCGGGCGGCAATGGCGGTGACGCCGGCACGACCGCCGTCATTCCTTCGATCTATTTCCACACGCCCGTGAACGACCGGTTCCATCTGGGCTTCTCCGTCACGGCGCCCTTCGGGTTCAAGACGGAATACGACGACGGATGGGTCGGTCGCTATCAAGGCCTGAAGACGTCGCTCAAGACGGTCGACGTGGGCGTGTCGGGGTCGTACAAGGTCAACGACACGCTGTCGCTGGGTGTCTCGGTCTTTGCCGAACGGCTGGATGTGGAACTTGGGAATGCCGTGGATTTTGGCGCCCAGTTGGCGGCGTCCAAGGTGCCGGGCTTCCTGCCGACCAGCGCCGATGGGCGCTTGAAGATCAAGGGAGACAACACCGAAGTGGGCTACACGCTCGGCGCGCTGTGGCGGCCGGCGGCTGGCACCGCAGTGGGGCTGGCTTATCGCTCCGAAGTCAAGCACAAGGCACGGGGCGTGGACGCGACGTTCACCGTGCCGACCGCTGCGAATGCGGTGCTGTCGGTGGCCGCTCCCAACACCTTCGTGAACAGCTCGGTCGACACTGACATCACATTGCCGGACTCCTGGACGCTCAGCATCAGCCAGCGCCTGAATGACCGCTGGACGGTGATGGCGGATTACTCCCGGACCTACTGGGGCAAGTTCGACAAGGTGGTGCTGGATTTCTCCTCCAACCTGCCCAACCAGACCCTGAACTTCGGCTACCGCGATGCGTCCTTCTATTCCGTGGGCGCTGATTACAAGCTCAACGACGCGTGGACCTTGCGCGGTGGCTTCGCCTACGACCAGACGCCGGTGACCGATGCCGTGCGGGACGTGCGGGTGCCTGACGTCAGTCGTCGCTGGTTGTCGCTGGGGGCCACATGGCGGGCGAGTCCGCAGCTGACGTACAGCCTGGGCTACACCCACCTGTTCATCAGCGATACCACCGTCAACTTGACCTCCGCCTCGGCCAGCACCTTGCAGGGTCGCTACAAGCTTGGGAGCGACATCCTGGCCGTGTCGGGCCGCTACAGCTTCTGACCGTTCGGTCGGTCTTGCCTCCGGGATCTTGGCTGGTCGCCAGCCCGGCGGCAACTGAGCGTCTCGCCAAGCGAGGCGTGAGGTCCGGAGCGATTCGATACCGATCCAGGGTTGTCTGCGGTCTTCGCTGCGACAACTCCTTCGCCTCAGACGGCAACGTCTGGGGCTTTTTTTAAGTCTGAAGTAGGGCGGTGCGGTATGGCGGGCCGCGGAACCCTGTTGAGGACGGGCAGATGAGGGACATGCTGCAGGCGGATCAACTCTCGAAGCGCGGCAACTACGGCGGCGTACCGCGCCGGCGGCGCTGAGGCCGATATAGAGCCTCGAACACAGAAATTCAGACAGCCCCGCCTTCTTTGAAAGGTCACATAATGCACCTTGTAGTATCTATAGGGGCAATTGACCAACCGAAGGCCCATGTGCCCAGCCGACAGCTTCCCGGCTCATCCACCCCAGGATCACCGCGCTGCACTTCAGCTCCATCCCCCAACGCCCCCAGCTTCACCGAGCAATCCTCACGCGTTGCGACGCATGCAGTGACCCATCCCAACTTCCCAGTCCGCTGACCCCGCGTGAACAGTCCATGTACTTTCGGTTGGTCGAGACATTTCCAGACCACGTGGTGCTGGCGCAGGTAGCGTTTTCCGCCATCCTCACCACCAAGGACCGACCCACACGCGCGACGTTCGACCGCAAGGTCTGCGACTTCGTTCTTTGCTCCAAGGGGTTTGAGGTCATCGCCGTGATCGAACTGGACGATGCCAGCCATCAAGGGCGCGAACAGGCCGATGCCAAGCGCCAGGCCTTGCTGACCCGTGCCGGCTACCGCGTGGAACGTTTCGCTCAAATCCCTGACGCAGGCGTTCTACGTGCCAGGCTGATGCCGCCCGCGCCCAGTGCGGCGAACCCTCAGCAACACCCTGTCTCATCACAACAGCACGCACCCTCAGTGGTATCTGAAAGCGCCGACACCGCCCCGCGTCGCAAGGCCACACGCGCGGTCTAACGCAAGCCGCCGCTGGCAACGGTGCCGGCGTAGACGCCTCAATACCGCGCCCACTCCGTCTCCGTTGCATTGCGCCGCCTCAACCCCGTCAGCATCACATCGCCGCCCGCCTTGGCGGGCTCCACGGCCGCTCGCAATCGCTCCGCGGCCGTGCGCACCGCACCGAACACCGCCGCCAGACAATCCGCATCTGCACGGCGTCCCACCCAGTTGCCGACGCCCGTGGCGCCGCCTGCCAGCACCGCCATCAACAGCGTGCTGACCGTCGCCTTCAGCGCATGCTCCGCCGCCGCGATCATGTCGGCTGACGAGCCAGCCGCCGTCGTCCCATTGACCGCCGTGCCCGGCACACCCTCATGCCCTAAAGGCGCTCCCGTCGCCCCGAGCCCCTCCGACCATCCCAGTTTCGGCACCAGCCCCAGGTTGATGCCCATGAGCAAGGCCACCAACGGCGTCATCACCAGCCCTGTCACCGCCCAGGTCGAAGGCGCCAGGGCCCCGGCACCGAGCCCCTGGCCGAAGGCGGACACGGATTTCCCCATCGTGCGCCGCCATCCGTCTCCCTGCTGAGACCGTTCAATCATGTCGGGAAGGTTGTCCTGGGTCAGAACCTTGAAGTCCCTAGAAGGGCGGCTATCCAGCCGACGCCGTGTGAGCAACGCTGTCGCGCCTCCGGAAAAGAAACCGCCGCCCGCGTCGCCCACGAAATCCACATGGTCCCGAAATGCACGATCCACGCCGTCCGGAAACGCCGCGCCATACACCACGGACGGGATCACCGCCCGCAGCAGCGCATTCTTCACAAAGGTCGCTGCTGCGGATGTCCCCGCGCGCACCCGCAGGTCACGCGATTTGGGCAAATGCAGCTTCTGCGCCAGCGGACTGACAGACGCCCCGGAGCCTCCATACGCCAGCGCACGATACACAGCCGACGCGCCGCTACCGGCGGCCGAGTCGGTCCATCCGATCATGGCGCCCGCCAGCGCGCCAAACGCCAGTGCACCCGGAACGCCACCGGCCGACCCCAGCAGGCTGGGCGCCAACTGGGGCGCGATACCCCACAGGAAGGCGGCCATGCCCGCCGGATAACCGACCTGTGCCAGCACACCGGTCAGAAAGGCCAGCCTGTCGTCGTGCCGATTCACCTGATCCAGAAACGCCCGGACCTGCTCGGGCGTGTTCAACCCGTGATCGACCAGGATGATGGCGGCTTCCCGCAACGCCTGTTGGCCCTCGGCCGCATGCGCCTTGGCATCCAACCCCATCCGCTGCATGGCATCGGTCAGCCCCGGCGTGAGGTGGCCCACCAGCTTGCGTACCTCCGGCTCGATGGCAGCAGCCGTACGCAGCGCCTTCGCGCTCGGCCCGGTCTCCCTCCCGGCCCCCTGCCCGGCTTTCAAGTCTGAACGTGCCCCTGCACCCGACGCCAGAGATCCCGCTTCAGCAAGGTGATACCGACGCCGCACCTGCTCGACCAGCGCGTCGAACCTGATCTCCGACCCGGACCGGCTGCCGTCCTCAGCGCCCGCATCGCTGTCGATCTGCACATGCAGATTGGCGAGCGCCTGTTCCGACGCGTTGGACAGCGCTTGCCGCCACTGGTTGCTCGTGATGCACAGCGCCTCCGTCAGTTGCTTGCGCGGCACTTCCACGTTCACGCGCCGCGCCATTTCCGCAGCCGCTTGAACGATCCAGGGCTGCAAGTCCGGATCAGCACCGCAAAAAACGGGGGAGCCCTCCTCCGTTTGTTGCCTTGCAGCCTGAAGGCTCGACGCTGCTTGCTGCAGCTGGCTTTCCAGCAGGGCCTGCGCACGACCCTCCAGCGACTTCTGAAGCCGCTGCGTGGCGGCTTCTCGCACGACGTCCGATCGCGCGGTGCCCGCCAAGGTCGCCAGCATGTCGCCAGTGGTCGTGGCGACGCGCTCCAGGTAGTCTTTTCGCAGCCCCGACAGCGTCTCAGAATCGAGCGACAAGGCCCTGGCCCCTGCGGGTCCAGCCGCTTCTCGACAGGTCTCCCCGCTCCCCTCCGCCTCCCCCGCGACCCACGCATCCGCGCTGGCGGGCACGTCCGCACTCATCGACATCCGCATCACAGTGGTCTCCCTGAATGGCATCCAGACATTGGTCCGGATTAGTCAGCAGGCTGCGGGCGGGGTTCTCGCTGGAGTCGGTGGAGACGCTTGGGAGTTTCCTGTAAGGGCTTTCCTGGACCCGACGGCTTACTTCACCAGCGGACGGATGGTCGTGAAGCCACCGTCCACCGGGATGATCTGCCCGGTGATGCGGCTGGCCTGGTCTCCAAGCAACCAGGCCAGCACCTGCGCCACCTGCTCGGCCGACTGCACGCCTCCGAGCGGGTACTGCCGCCCTGCCCCTTCTCGCATCGCCGGCATGCTGAGGATGCCGGCGGTCATGGGCGTTTCCGTCATGCCAGGCGCGATGGCATTGACGCGCACGCCCTGCGCGGCATACGTGGCGGCGGCGCTGCGCACCAGCGCCTCCACGCCGCCCTTGGCCGCGGCAATGGCTTCATGATTGGCCACGCCGATGCGCGCCACCACCGAGCTTGCGAAGACAGCCGCCCCGGGAGCGCCCTTGAGCGCCGCCATCCACGCCTGCAGCATGAAAAAGGCGCTGTCCAGATTCACGCGGATGATGTCGCGATAGACCTCGGGCTTGGTGCGATGCAGCGGCGCAATCAGCGTGGTGCCGATGCAATGGGCCAGCACGGTGGGCGCTGCGCCCAGCCCCTCCACACAAGCCTGCACGGCCGCTGCAGCCCCTTCCGGCGTGGTGACGTCGGAGCCGATACGCAAATCGACCGGCACATCGGCCAGCCGCTCAGGATCCCGGCTCACGCCGGCCACCCGCAGGCCTTGTGCGCGGAGCTGGCCGGCCAGTGCGCGGCCGATGCCGCCCGAAGCGCCGGTGATGAGTGCAATGGAAGTCATGATGTCGGGTCCTTGGGGTCGTGATGTCCGGGGAATGAGAGGCCATGCGCGCGCGGCGGGCCCGGGAGCGCCTCACCACGCCGGTCGTGGGCGCTGCGAGAGCAGCTCCTCCGCGGTGTGCAGGCCTTTCACGGCCCGGCGCCACCATTGCGAGAAGCTGTCGCAGCGCTGCGGCACGTCGGGAAACAGCGACGGCGGCGGCATCCAGTCCGCCCAGCTGCCGGCCCAGGGCCGCAGGTGCTCGTCCCACTGGCCCCGCACCTGCGCAGCGCGGGAGAGCTGGTGCTGCAGCGCGGCAGCATCGCTCCAGCAGCGAATGGGGGTGAGCGCGGCCATGCGCTCGTCCACGAAGCGCCAGCGCACGTCACTCCACGGCCAGGCCTCGTGAAACTCCTTCAGATAGACGCCGATCACCAGCGTCTGCGGTGGCAGGTCCTGCGGCAGCTCGCCCAGGCTCCAGGGGTGGACCAGCCACACCTCGCGTCCGTCGACCGGCACCGCGTCCAGCGGATTGCGCGCCATGGAGGGCGGGGGCGCACTGTGCAGCCGCGGCTCCTCGACGCCGTCCACGGGCGTGGCCCATGCTGGGTCGACTTCCGGGTCGATCTCCGGTTCGGCTCGCCGGGAGGCCGTTCGCGCCCATGCCTCCAGCGCGTCGTAGGACGTGTCCACCACGCTGCCCGGGCTGTGCCAATGCGGCGGTGCATAACGGGCCACGTTGTCCGCATTGAACAGATACGGTTTGGTGCTGCCGGTGCCAGCCACCCATTGCCAGCTCAAATGGTTGCTGGCCAGGTCGCCGTCCAGCAGGTGGCCGTACATCCAGTCAGCGCCGGCGCGCCAATGCACCTTGCGCAGATGCACGACATAACTGGCCAGCCACATGCGGGCATGGTTGTGCAGCGTGCCGGTGACATAAAGCGTCTTCACCGCCTGGTCGACGACCGGCACACCGGTGCGCGCCTGGCGGATGTCGTCCGGCAGGGTGCGGGCATAGGCCGAGTCCGGCAATGGCCCGTCGTGCAGCGAAGACGCAATGGCCTCGCCCCGATGACGCCAGACATGCCGAAAAAACTCCCGCCACCCCAGCTCATAAACAAACTTGTGGTCGATCTCCAGCGCATGCCGGGCATTCACATCGGCCAGCACTTGCGGCAGCGTGAGCAGGCCATGGGTGATGTAGGGCGACAGTCCTGTGACCGCGCCTTCGATCGCGTTGCGGGTGCGGGCGTAGGCAGCCGGCCGGACAGCGGCCAGGCGACGCTGTGCGGCGTCGAGGGTCGGGGTCAACGGCGGCAGGCCCTGCGGCGAGAGGGAGGACGACGATGAAACCGCTGGGGACAACAAGGGCTCGTCGCCCCCATCCCGAGCCGGGTCCGGCAGATGCTGTCTACGCATGGCGGCCCTCCCCCAAGTCGGCGTTGAACAGGCCAAGAATGCAGCGGGTGCGCCAGGTCTCGATCGTCATATCAGGCCATGTCCTTCGTAGCGGCCACATCCACTTCGGCGGACCGATGCAAGGCCTGCACCAGTGCCAGGGCTGACAGGTAGGCGCCTTCCACGCCTTCCATGCCGTTGGCGGTGAACAGATCGCCGCACACCCCCAGGCCCAGGCGTTCGTCCCACCAGTGCTGCGGCGCCGGCGGCAGCGGATGCGCGGGCGTGCGTCCGAGGGGTGGCAAGGCATACCGCCAGCGATGGACCACGGCGTGGGCCCACCGCACTTCGTGGCCCAGGAACACCTCCAGGGCGGTGCACAGCTGATGCTTCACCCAGCCGGCGTCCTGCTCCAGGTTCAACCGGCTCCATCCGGCCCGTGCGTGGACCACCCAGTGCGCATGACCCGGATCGGCCGCTCGGCCGGGGCGGCGGTCATTGCGGATGACCCAGGCCAGTGGCCCGAGCTCCGGGCGAGCGAGCGACCATTGCGATTCACGGGCGGCAGAGGCGTCTTCTTCCCGCGCCACACCCATCAGGGTCCAGCAGGGTTGCATCGGGACCAGGGAGGCAAATCGCGCCCAGTCGTCCCTCAATCCGTTCAGCAACGGCGCGGCCTGCGCGGGGGGAATGGCGAGCACCACTGCGTCAAATGCATCGGGATGCACTTGCCCGCCCGCATGCAGCCGCCAGCCGGTGGCGTCCCGGGTCAGGCGGTCCAGTGCGAAGCTCCACTGGGCCGGCACGTCGGCCAGCAAATGCTTGCACAGCAGCGGCATTTCAGGGGTGACGACGTACAGCGCAAGGTCCTGCTCCAGCGCAAGACTGTCGGGCGCGAGCGCGGGCTGCCAGGGAGCCACGAGGCCCTTGTCCTGCATCGTCTGCACGAAGGCCCGGAACACCTCGCTGCGCGCGACGAAGCCCAGCGCGCCGTGGTCCAGCCGGGCCCGGCCCTCGCTGCCGTTTTCCTGGATCCACTCGAATCGCCGCGTGGCCAGACGGCCGCCGGCGCCCCGCGACTTGTCGAACACCTGCACCGCATGGCCGGCCTGATGAAGCGCTTGTGCACAGGCCGCGCCTGCGATTCCAGCGCCGATGACAGCAATTGAAGCGGGTTTTCTTGACAACATGAGTCAATCCTAAGGGGTTTATGACTCAAGAACGATTCAGGTCTGCATAATGTGGGCATTATTGGATCATGAAGCGATTCAAAAGGAGGACGCCATGTCCCAGTCCACACCCTCGCTGACGCCCTTGACGGCCAGCACCGACGAAGATGTTTCCCTGCGTCGTAGTGGCGCGGTGGCCAGGATGCTGCGCATGCCGGTAGCCACGCTGCGTGTCTGGGAGCGGCGTTATGCGTTGACGCCGCCGCGTTGGTCGTCCGGCGGGCAGCGCCTCTATTCCGCGGAAGATGTGCGTCGCCTGGCGCTGATCAAGCAACTGACCGAACTGGGCCACGCCATCGGCAGCCTGGCGACGCTGGACATGACGCAGCTGGAAGCGGTTGCGGCGACGCATGTCGGTGCCCTGTCGGTGGCCACGCGCAAGGACCATGGTCCGCGTCTGCACACTTTCAGCGGCCCCTGGCGCCTGGCGGTGGTCGGCTCGGCGCTGGCGGCCCGTTTGGACCGCCCTTCCCTGCGCCGTCGGCTGGGCCGCACGGTGGAGGTGATCGGGCCGTTCGAATCGATGGCGCAGGCGGGTGAGGCCATGAAGCGGGACGATGCGGACGCCCTGCTGATCCACCAGCCCCATCTGCATGCGGGCTGGCTGGGAGAGCAGGAGGCCGCCGCGCCGCATCTGATGGGCATCCCGATGGCCGTGCTTTACGTTTTCGCGGCGGATGCCGTCTGCGAATCACTGGCGACCGTCGGCACCACGCTGCTGCGCGAGCCGCAGCCGGACGTGGTCATTGGCCAGTGGCTGCGGCAATTCGCGGTGGAGACCAGCGACGAGCCGGACCTGGGCAGCAGTGCCGGGTCTGCGGCCTTTCCGTCCCCCGGCACTCGCCGCTGGGACGACGACACATTGGTGGCCTTTGCCAGCAAGTCGTCGACCGTGGCCTGCGAATGTCCACGGCATGTGGCGGAACTGCTGATGCAGCTTTCCCACTTCGAGAGCTACAGCGCCAATTGCGAGAACCGCAGCCCGGCCGATGCGTCCCTGCATGCCTACCTGCGTCAGGTGGCGGCAGAGTCCCGTGCGCGGTTCGAGGCGGCGATCGAGCGGGTGGCTCAGCACGAAGGCTGGCCCCTGCCCGCCCCTGCGACGCCAGCACCGGCACCCGCCCCGGCCGCGCCGGTCCCGATGCCGGGGTCCAGCGTGTTCGCGCCGCGCTAAGCCAGACCCTGCTAAGTTAGACCGCGTCAGGCCCAGCCGAGCTCAGGCTGCCGGATTCCGCGACGCCCTGTATGCCTTGATCTGCGGCATCAGCACCTCCCACCGGGCCTTGGCCTGGGCGGGCCAGATTTCGCTGGGGGAGTAGTACGCCTCGAAGGCGGGCACTCCTTCCGGCAGCGTGAACCAGGGCTGCCGGCTGCTGGTGAAGATGTGGATATCCGGCGGCAGCAGGTCCGGCTGATCCAGCGTGCCCACTCTCACGAAGCGGGTCAGCGGCCCGGAGCCCGCATAGTGGCTCCACACCGCCACGTGGCAATGGGGGCAACGAGCGATCTGCTGACCCGAGCCGCTGGCGGAGGGTGTATCCACCAGCACCGGCGCTTCGCCCAGATTGACCACCCGGTCGGACTCCATCATCGCGTTGATCGCGAAGGCACCACCCGATTCCCGCTGGCACCATCGGCAGTGGCAGCAATGCACGATGATCGGCTTGGACAGCAGCCGGTAACGGACGCGCCGGCAATCGCAGCCGCCTTCCATGCCTTCCATGGGCTCACTCATGATCCACCTCAGCGTGTGAACGGAAGCGCCACGCCCAGCACGCCGAACATGCCGCCGCAAGCGCGATTGAATTGACGGCCGGTCTTTTGCAGCCAGGGCCGGATGCGGAAGGCCAGGCGCACCAGCCCGTATTCGACCAGGCCTTCCACCAGCGCAAAGGTGGCGGCCATGATGACGAACTGCAGCATCAGGCTGCGAGACGGATCGATGAATTGCGGCAGGAAGGCGCCGTAGAACAGCAGCACCTTGGGGTTGGAGATGGCGGCCAGCAGTCCTTGCCGGAAGAGCATGGTCCGGGGCGCGAGCGAGCCGGTCCCGCTGCCGCTGCCAGTCTGCACGGGCGTCAACTCAATGGCCGGCGCGCGCCACAGCTTGAACCCGAGCCAGCAGAGGTAGGCGCCGCCGATCACCTTGAGCGCGGTCAGGGCGCCGGAGACGGTCTGCAACAGCGCACTGATGCCGAGCATCGAGAGCCCGATCAGCAACACGAAGCCCAGTGCGCCTCCCAGAACTGTGAAAGTGGCACGGCGATGGCCATACAGCGCCCCGTGGCTGAGCACCAGCAGGCTGTTGGGGCCGGGAGTAACAGACAGGCCAACAACGGCCAGCAAATAGATCAGCCAGGTGTGCAACGCCATAGGGTCCGCCATGAAAGTCGACAAAAGCCCGGTCAGGCCGGGGCGCCGGTCGGGACGGCGTGGGGGCCGAGTCACACGCCGCCGATCACGCCGCCGGGAAGCCACTTGCAAGCCACTTGCCAGCAGCTTGGAAGCGGCCTACTGTGCCACAGTCCCCGCGGCCTCCCGCGCACGCTGGCGCCAGAACGCCACATCGATCGCCTGCTGCAGCCCGGTGCGCTCGTTGATCAGCCACAGCTGGCGACCATCGGGGCTGATGCCAGCCACCTCGCCGACCGCCCGGCCGGCGGACACCCTTCGCCCGACTGCATTGCGAGGAAACTCGGCCGCCGCTGCCAGCGTCAGCAACGGCACCACCGCCCGCCCGTCCTGCGCCAGGCGCTGCCGATGCACGATGGGCGCCAGCAGCGGATTGGACAGATCGCCTTCGGACAGGAACAGCACCACCTTGGCCTGGGCCCGGCTCAGGGCCACGTTGATCAGCCGCTGCGCCTCTTCGGTCTGCAGGAAGGGCTGACGGCCATCGGCCGGATCGAACAGCACCACGGGCGCCTCGCTGCCCTGCGCGCGGTGCACCGTGCTGACCCGCACGGCCTCCGGCAGCCCCAAGGCCTGGAGGCTCGACCGGATCAGCGCCCGCTGCGCCCGGAACGGCGTCAACACAATGATCTCTTCCGGCCTCCAGTCGCCACTCTGCAATGCCGCGGCGACCGCGGCCGCGATGGCCTGCGCCGATTCCCGCCGCACCGGCCCTCGCGCCTCGGCAGACCAGCCTCCGTCGCGTGCCACCCGGTGCACATGCACATGATCGGTGGGCGGGATGTCACCGAATGCCCGCTCGCGTTCGGCCCGCCATTGCGGCGACTGCTGCGCCGCCTCCGCCACCCGCAGCGCCCCGTCGTAGAACATCTGACTGACCAGATCCCCGATGGGGGCGGCCATGCGCGACTGCTCATCCAGCAGGGCCACGGACGGCCCCTTGCGCGGCATCTGCGAAAACGCCGAGCGACCCAGCCACCTGCGCGCCTCCCGATCACTGCTGCGCAGCACGGGCGAGAGCTGCTGCGGATCCCCGGCAAACAGGCGGGCGCGGCCCAGCGGCATCAGCACCAGCGCATGGGCCAGGCTCACCTGGCTGGCTTCATCGAAGACGATCAGGTCGAACGGGGGTTCTCCATCGGTCGACAGCTCCCGCAGCGTCTTGAGCGTGAATGCGGCGCGGGTCGTGGTCATGCTGGCCAGCCGACAGCGGCGCAGCACCTGCAGGGAAGACGCGCGCAGGTCGTCGCGCAGCCCGGCCACGCGGTCCGCCCAGGCCTTGAGCGCGAGCGCGTCCCGGGAGGCCGGGCGAGCGGCTTCGGCGCGCGCCAGCCGGGCAATGAGCTCATGGTCGGTGGTGGGAATCAGATGCTCGCGGCCGGCATAGGCGGCAGCGTCAAAGCGAGTCCCCAGCCGCTGCACCAGCGGACGCCAGCTCTCCCGTCGGCCCTTGTGCAGGGCCTTGTCCACCGCGATGGTGGCCATGTCCACGGCCTGGTTGGTGGTCGACAGCAACAACACCCGCGCATGCGGATGGCGATCCAGATACTCCGCCAGCAGCACGCCCAGCGTGGTGGTCTTGCCGGTGCCGGGAGGCCCCCACAAAAACGCGCTGCTGTGGCGGACCAGTGACAGCGCCTGCCGCTGCGCCGGACGCAGCCAGCGAAACGGCGCACCGTTGAGTGGGTCTCCCCCGACCACCGGCTCGGGCTGCCCCAGATCTGGCAATGCGGCCAGGGCTTGCTCGGCCCATGCCGTGTCGGCCCATGCATCCGCCACTGAATTCAGGAAGCGGGTGGGATACAGCCGGATCAGATGGTCCGGCCCTGGCGGCGGCGTCGTGGCGTTCTGTAGCACCAGTTGGTCTTCTTCCGGGACGACGGCCAGCACGCTGGCGCCGCCCTTGGCCGGCAGGCCCCACCAGGCAGACGCCCCATCCAGGCTGTCATCCAGCAGAGCCTGCGCCGACGCCTGCCCGGGACGCTGGCCTTCGGCGTAGACATAACCGGGCTCGAGCGTCACCCGCCAGAGCGAGCCTTCCCGCTCGGTGTGCAGCACCTTGAAATCGTAGAACTCGGGCGTGGCCGACAACTCGGCTTGCAGGGCCGCGCGGACGTCGGCAAGGGACATGGCTCAGACAACGAAAGCGCGCCTCGGCGGGCGCGCTCCAGGACAGACACGGGGCCGCGACTATATCGCCGTGATCAGTTCCTGTCGTGCCGACGCCCCAGCGCTGGGGGCAGCGCAGACGCATCCGCTGGCGTCAACTGCCCCGCGCCCGGGGATACGCCCGGCGAGCCCGACGGTGCAACCTGGGTGGCCTGCGAGCCCTGGGAGGCCGCCGCATTGGGCGTCGGCGCCGCATCCGGACTGGTGCCGACGGTGCCGGATTGTCTGCGGCTGGGCGTTTGCGACGCGGGGGATTCGGGCGGTCGTGTCTGCGCGATGGCGGCAGCGGCAACGACAGCCACAGACAGTGCGAGGGCAGCAGTGCTGAGGTGTTTCATGGCCCGTCCTTGAAATGCAGGGGACACGAAGGCGCGCAGGAGCGCCCCCGCCAGTCTTCATGGCCAGAGGGCGGCAATTTCCGCTCCCACCTGGCATCAGGATCTTGGCGCCCACTGGTCGATCGCGTATTGCCGCGTGGTCATGGCCCGTGCCAGGGCCGCGTCGTGCGTCACCAGCCACAGCGCAGCGCCCAACTCGTCCGCCTCGCGCAGCAGCACCTGCGCAGTGCGCTGCTGGGACAGGAGATCCAGCCGGGACGTGGGCTCATCGGCGAAGACAAATGCCGGCCGGACCAGCAGCATGCGCGCAATGGCCATCCGCTGCAACTGCCCCCCGGACAGCTGATGCGGTAACCGGGCCATCAGATGACCGTCCAGATGCAGGCGGTCCAGCCACGCCTGCACGCGAGACAGGGCTTGCCCATGCCGCCGGGCCACATCGGCCAGCGCCTGCCCCAGCGGTTGAGTGGCGGCGAACGTGGCAATAGGGTCCTGGTAGAGCTTCTGGCAGGCATGCGGCTGCAGCCCGGCAGCGCGGCGCACCCGGCCTTGCGTGGGCCGTCGAAGGCCCAGCAGCAGGTTGCCGAAGGTACTCTTGCCACTGCCGCTATCCCCGACCAGCGCGCAGCGGCTGCCGGCGCGAAGGCTTAGGTCCACTCCCTGGAACAGCCAACGGCCTCCCAGGTGGTGGCCCAGGCCCTCGGCCTGGAGGACCATGGGCGATCCCTCCCCGGACGCATGGACATCGTCTGCGGGCGGGGCCAGGGGGCACATCCGGTCCGCGCCTTCTTCGGTGGTCGTGAGCCACTGCGACGGCTCGGCCGCCACCAGCGCCCGGGTGAACGCATGAGCCGGCTGGCTCAGCACCTGTGCCGTCGCCCCCTGCTCCACCACCTGGCCATCCTGCAGTACCAGCAGCCGTCCCCCCACCTGGCGGGCGACGGCCAGGTCATGCGTGACCACCACCGCCACCCCTTCCTCCCCGGCGGCCGCAAGGATGCTGCGCAGCGCTTCGTCGCGCCAGTGCGGGTCCAGCCCTTTGGTGGGTTCGTCGGCGAGGATGATGCGGGCGCCGCCCGCCAGTGCAATGGCGGCGGCGGCCCGCTGCGCCATGCCGCCCGACAACTGCCACGGATACTGACGGGCGGCGGCCGCCAGTCCTTGCCGGCGCAGGTCATCCTCGGTGCGCATGCGGGCCTCGGAACTAGGCAGGCCGCCCACCTTTCCATGCACCTCCTGCAGTTGCGGTGCAAGCCGACGTAACGGGTCCAGGGCCACTGAGGGTTCCTGCGGCAGCAGGGCCAGTGTCCGGCCCCACATCGCCCTGCGAGCCTGACCGTGCTCGGCCGCACTCCCCTGCCCGGCCAGCTCGATCCGCCCGCTTGCGCTCAGCTCAGGCGGGAGGTCCCCGAGCAGGGTCCGCATCAACAGCGACTTGCCAGCGCCGCTTTCGCCCAGGATGACCAACCGGTCGCCGGCATACAGCGTCTGGTCAGGCAGCGTGACAAGGCACTGCCCACCGAGGTGCAGGGACACACCCTCGGTGCGCAGCAGCGGCGTTCGGCTGCGCGCGGGGCGGTGCACGGGGTCCATGGCGGTCATCACGTTCATCGGGTTCATCGCCTTCATCCGGTTGGCGTGGGCCGTGGGGGTCGGTTGCGCCGGCGTGGTCGGGAGGCCTTTCATGTCGGCTCCTTGGCGTCGTCGGCGCGCAACCGGCGTTCATCCGGCCGCAGCGGGCGCGTGTCAGATCGCAAATCGGAGGCGCCGTCCGCGGCCAGCATCAATCCCAGCACCAGGATCATGAGCACCGACACGGGGGCTGCAATGAGCCACGGCGCCTCGTCGTAGTGCGGCAGATATTCAGTCAGCATCAGCCCCAGCTCGGCCTGTGGAGGCTGCAGCCCCACGCCGATGAATCCGAGCGCGGACAGCGACAACACCGCCTGGGCCACGCTCAGCGGCAGCAGCCTCGCCAGCATGGGGCGGACCGCTGGCCACAGATGACGGCGCAGGATGAGCCCGGTCCGCAGCCCCAGCAACTGCGCAGCCTCTACTGCCGACCCCGCCAGCACAGGCCGCGCCTGGGCCCGACACACCCGGAAGTACTCAACCCACAGGGACAGCGACAGCCCCAGGTAAAGCGCCCACAGCTGTCCCGGCGCCAGGGCTGCCACCAGCAGCACGAGCAGCAGCCCGGGAATGGCGAGGGTGGCGTCTGCAGCCATCACCAGCAGCCGCTCGACCCAGCCCCCGCGCCAGGCCGCCAGCACACCGAGCAAGGCGCCCGGCACTGCGGCCGACAGCGTGGCCAGCAGGCCTGTGCCCAGGGACAGCCGGGCGGCATGGCCCAGTCGGGCCCATCCGTCCCGTCCCAGCAGGTCGGTCCCCAGGGGGTGCGCGAGCGACGGCGCTGCCAGGCTGTTGCGCAACACCTGCACGGCCGGGTCCACGCTGCTGCAGCCGGGCACCAGCACCGCCATCAAGGCCAGCAGCAACAACAGCGCCAGGCCTGCGTGGCGGCGCGTCAGCCATGCGCGGCGCTGAAGCCACGGCGTCGCATGCATCGACAGCGGCCTCATGCGGACACCCCCGGCTGCACCTGCCGCGGATCCAGCACGGCCTGCAGCGCATCCAGCACCAGGTTGAAGGTGATGAACAGCAACCCCATGCACAACGCGGCGCCCTGCACGACGGGAACGTCGCGGCCAAAGACGCCATGCACCAGGGCGTGGCCGATGCCGGGCCAGGCAAACAAGGACTCCACCACCACGGCGCCTTCCGCCAGCACCACCGCCTGCACGCCCATGTAGGCCACGACCGGCAAGGCCGCATGCCGCAAGGCGTGGCGCCAATCGGCCTGATCGTCGTCCAGCCCCTTGGTGCGGGCGAAACGGTGGGACGGCAACTGCCGCGCTTCCCTCAGCGCCTGCGCACCGACCCGGGCGCATCCGGCGGCGAGCGGCAATGCCAGCGTCAGCGCCGGCAGCAGCCAGGCTCCTTCCTGATGACTGCCCGCCGCCGGCAGCATGCCGAGCTGCACCGCAGCCAACAGCATCAGCAGCACCGCCACCAAAAATGCCGGGGTGCCGCGCAGAACCACGGTCACGGCGGACAGGGCGCGGTCCGCCCAGCCGCCGGGATGGTTGGCACTCCACCAGGCCGCGGGCAGGCCCATCAGCAGCGCCAGAAGCAGCGCCGCGCCGGTCAAGTGCAGCGTCGCGCCGAGATGGCCGGCCACTTCCTCCCACACCGGCTCACCGGTCACCAAGGACTGACCCAGGTCCAGGCTCAGCAGTTGCTGCCACCAGCCCAGCAGCGCCTGCGGCCAGGCCTGGTCCAGATGCAGCTCCTGGCGCACCTGGGCCGCGGCCGCGGCGCTGACCAGGTCGTACCCATACCTTCCTGCGGCCACCCGGGTGGCCATGTCCCCCGGCAGCGAGCGCATCATTGCAAAGCTGAGCGTGCCCACCACCAGCGCCAGTGCCACCGCCTGACCGACGCGCCGCAGCAGCAAGGCCGTCCATCGCCTGTATGGCGTGTTCATCATGTGTGATCCTTCCCTCGGGATGCGAATGCCCCATCGCCGTCCGTCCACCGCAGCGCGGACAAGCGGTAGCTGCGCTCCAGCGGGTCCAGCACTGGGCGCTGAACCCGGCGGCTGACCGCCACATGCTGGCGGTACCAGGCCACCGGAATGACGGGCAGGTCGCGCTGCAATCCCTGCACCACCTGGCGGCGGAGCGCGGCGGCGCGGTCCAGACCCGCACCGCTGTTCAGTGCGGCCAGCGCGTCCCAGACCGGCGGGGACTGCCAGCCCATGGCGCCCCAGTCGTGTCCCCCCGGACGGAAGTCCTGCCATAACGAGGCGGTCAGGTCCGGCGTGCTGGCGTAGTTGCGGGCCATCAAGCCGATCTGCAGGCTGCCGTCGCGGTGGCCCAGCGGGATGTCGCCGGAATTGCCGATGGACACGCGCACCGGCAGCCCCAGCTGTCGCCATTGCTCTTGCAGGGCGGTGGCGACGATGGGCAGTTCCGGGCGGTCGGGAAACGTGCGAAGCGTCAGCGTCACGGGCTGGCCGGTGACGTCCCGCCAGTGGCGGCCGTCCGCGGATCGCCGCCATCCCGCGGCCCGCAGCAGGCCCGCCGCCCGTTCCAGGTCGAAGGTCAGCGGCGGCAATGACGGGTCATGCCAGTCGGGCACGGTGGGCGGCAGCAGTTGCGTCGCCGCAAGGCCCGGATCACGAAGGATGGCGCTGGCGATGCCCTCCCGGTCGATGGCCAGGCTCAGGGCCTGCCGGACCCTCGCGTCGGACAGCACGGGCGCACCGGCATTGAGCTTGAGCGCCATCACCCGCGGCACGGTAACGCTGGCCAGCCGTGCGGGCGAGACGGTGCGCCGCCATTTGGCCAGGCTGGCGGGATCCAGCGCAAAGACCAGGTCCGCCTGGCCGGACGCTGCCATCAGGGCCCGGGTCTCCGCCCGCCCCACCGCCAGATATCCCGCGCGGCGGATCTGCGGCGCAGGGCCGCCCTCCCCGTCGAACCATGCCACCTCCAGCCGCTGCGGCGCTTCTAGACGCGTGATGCGATAGGGCCCGCTGCCCAGGATGCGCACCAGCGTTCGCCCGTCCGGCGCCCAGCTCCCGGGCGCCAGTACCGCGGTGCTGAAATGGGCCAACAGGCTGGGCAGCGTGGCATGAGGACGGTGCAGGAGGATCTCCAGCGATTCGCGCCCGTCCGCCGAGGCCAGCACGCGCAGCCCCGCCACCGGGGCCTGGCTCAGCGCACCGGGGGCCTGCGTCGCCGCCTGCAGGGCAGCCACCGCGTCGGCGGCGCGCACCCGGCTGCCGTCATGAAAGCGCGCTCCAGGGCGCAGGTCGAATTGCCAGCGCAGGCCATCTGGTGACTGCGACCAAGTGGTGGCCAGGCCGGCGGCTGGTTGCCCGACGGAGGACGCCTCCAGCAGCGTCTCGATCACCTGCAGCTTCTGGTAGAGGTGGCCGGACTGTGCCAGCGCCAGGCCGGACATCTCCCAAGGCCCCGCGATTTCCAGTTGACGGGTCGCAGGCGCGCTGTCGTCCGTCGCCCAGGCGCGAGCGGGGAGCGCAGACGCTGCGGCGGCTGATCCCAGCGTCGACAGCCAGCGTCGTCGTGTCCAGGGGTGTGGCATGGGGTGTGGCATGGGGTGTGGCATGGGGTGTGGCATGGGGTGTGGCATGCGGTGTGGCATGCGGTGTGGAATGGGGTGAGTCATGGGACGCCTCTCAGAACTTGTATTGCGCACCCACACTCACGCTGCGCGCAGCGCCGGGGGCGACCCACAGCCGGCTGTAGCTGCTGGTGTAGTAATGCCGGTCAAAGAGGTTGTCGACATCCAGGCTGAGCCGCCATTGCGACCCGACCCGCCAGTAGCCCACCAGCTTGGCCACCGTATAGGACGGCAGCTGGAAGTCGGGCGCCCCGTTCTGCCCGAGTCGATGCGCGTTGTAGGCGAGCCCGCCGCCGAGCCCGAAGCGTTGCCCGCTGGCCGTGCTGCCCTCATGGACCGCCAGCAAGCTGGCGTTGAGGCGCGGCACGTTGAGTAGCCGGCTGCCCACCGGCAGGGTGGCGTCCTTGGTGATCTCGGCGTCCAGCCAGGTCAGGCTGCCATTGACGCGCCACGATGCCGTCAGTTGCCCCGACGCCTCCAGCTCGATGCCACGGCTGCGGACCTCGCCCGCCGCGATGGAGAAACCGCTGTTGGCGGGGGTCGGATCGGCCGTCAGCACGTCGCGCTTGCGGATATCGAAGATCGCAGCGGTGGCGCCCAGCCGCTGATCGGCGGTCTGCCACTTGACGCCTGCCTCCAGGGCCTGCCCGTGCTCCGGCGCAAAGGCCGAGCCCTTGGCATCACTGCCGGGGTTGGGTCGGAAGGAGCGGCCGGCATTGGCGTAGACGGTCCACTGCGCATCCGGCAGCCAGGACAGGCCCAGACGCGGCGACCATTCACTGGGCTGCTGACGCGTGGTCACGCCATTGCGCCGATTGAGCAGCGACTGATGCGGCTGCTCCCAGCGCAAGCCCGCCAGCACCCGCCAGTGGCGGCCCAGGCTCACCGCATCCTGCCAGTAGATCGCCGTGTTGCGCTGGCGTTCCTCGGTATCGGTATTGGGCAGCGGCGTGGGCTGGACCTGCCCGTACACCGGGCTGTAGATGTTGACGGCATAAGGAACCGCCGCGCTGGGGTTGAAGCGCAGCATGCGCTGGTCCATGCGGAAGTCGTAATGCTCCACCCCCAGCAGCAGCTCATGCCGGCTGCCAGCGATCATGCGCACATGCTGCAGCTCTGCCTGGACAGCCGTGTCGTCGGAGTCGTAGTCGCGCAGGCGGCGCTGGCGGCGCAGCGTGCCGTCGGCCAGCAAGGCACTGGCTTCGGTGGAGAACCCCTTGATGCGGGTGTCGCGACGCGACAGCGCCACCCGGGCCTGCCAGGACTCGTTCCATTCATGGCGCAGGGAGAGCTGATGGTTGCCGTTGATGACGGCCACATCCCCATCGGCCGGCTCCCCAAGGAAGCGGTCTCGCGGCACGACGCCCAGTTGGTTGTTCACGGCCACGACGCCGCGGTCCAGCGGCGTGGCATGCCGAAGCCATTCGCCGCGGTAATCGAGCATCGTGTCCGGGCTGAGTCGCCAGGTCAGTGCCGGCGCCAGCACCCGCCGGCTGGCGGTGACCGTGTTGCGAAAGCTGTCGCGCTCTTCCGCCGCCACATTGAGACGGTAGGCCACACGGTCAGACAGCGGCCCGGTACTGTCCAACGCCAGGCGCCGAAGCCCGTAGCTGCCGACATACGCCTCCATCGAATGCCCGGCATTCCACAGCGGGGCCTTGCTCACCACATTCAGGGTGCCACCCGGTTCACTGTTGCCGTAAAGCGCGGCGGCCGGACCCTTGAGGAACTCGATGCGCTCGACCGCCGCCAGATCGCGCGGGGCATTGAATCCCCGGTTGGAGCCGAAGCCGTTGAGCAGAGTCGCCATGCCGGTGTTCTCGTTGCCGGCCAGGCCGCGGATGGCCAGGTTGTCCCACAGGCCGCCAAAGCTGTTCTGGCGCGACACGCCGCCGACATAGTCCAGCAGGTCGTCCATCTTGACGGCGCCCAGGTCGTCCATGGCTTGCCGCGTCATGATGCGGATCGACTGCGGCAGCTCCCGCAGCGGCAGCTCTGACTTTGCGCCAGCGGCCAGTCCGGACTGGTAGCGGCCCGAGTCGGACCGTCCAACGACTTCCACGGCAGGCAGGCTGTCGGGGCGCGTGCCCGGGCCTGGCGTGGACGACGCCTCCGCGGGCGTCTGCGAGGGCGTGCCGACCGCAACGGTCGGAGACGAGGCCGCAGGAGCAGCCGGCAATTGGGCCAAGGCGAAACCCGGCCCGCCAAGGGCTGCCACAAGCGGGATCAGGCACAGGGCAGCAGGGGGCGCTGGGGTCGCAGGCGCGCGGGCTCGTTCCCACTGCGGTGACGCAGCCTGAATGGGGCACGGTTGTGCCCACATCCGCTGGGAGCGGCGGTTCGATGAGGCAAGGTTCAGGGAGGACAACTTCGGACGCTGGGACATGACAGACTCGAACAGGGCCAGGCGCCGGACTGCAATGAAGGCAGACCGGCGGGGCCAGTGATGAAAGCAGCGGCGCCAAGGCGCAACCTTCCGAGCCAGGGCTCGGCAACGGGGCTGGGCAACAGGCGCGGCATGCGCAAGCGGCAGGGAGTGCGGTGGGATCAAGGCCCGCGAAGACGCGTCAGCGCAGGCGTCCGACGGTGACGACCGCCAAGGCGGCATCGCATCGAACGCATGGCTGGGCGCGCCGGGGCAGCGCTGGGTGAGCGTTCTTTCAGCGCCGTTTCAGCGCCAGGAACCCAACCGCGGCCTCAGGCCTGCGGGGGGCCGCGGGGTTCGGCCGCGAGCGCGCAGCGCCCCGTGGGCCGTCCCACATCCAGGAGGACGGGCGGTGGAGAGGCTTCCGCATGGGCCAGCAGCATGACCGGCACCGTCGCTGGGGCCTGCGCCTGGCCGAGCATCAGGCACCAGGCGCAAGCGGGCGTCTTGGCGCCCTCATCCTGGTCACCGTCTTGCTGGCTGCCATCGTCGGGGTTGACTGCGTCTTGCGCGACATCGGCACCCGGCGCATGGCTGTCCTGCCCTGCCGAAGCTTGCAGGTTGGCCCCCATCGCAGCGCTGCCCTGCACGGCATCCAGCCACTCGTGCATCGGCCGCGCAAACAGGCAGCTGACCACGATCAGGGTCAGCCACCAGGCGGAGACGAAGCGGCGAGGCCAGCGCATGTACAAGAAGGCGATCAGGTGCAGGACGAAGCGCTGCATTCTCGCTGAAGTTGACGCAGGTTCAGCGCACAGTCAGTCGTGCCAGCTCATAAGGCTTCCCGGGGAAGTGCGCCGTACGCAGTTCTTCGGGTCTGCGCAGGAAGGCATTCTCTTCCCACCGGGCGGTGGACAGCACCGACTCCAGGAAGGCTCGGCCCGTGTTGCCGTCGAAGGGAATGGCCAGATCAAAGACCTCGCGCGGCACCCATCGTCCCAGCCGGGCGGCCGCGTCACGGGCAAACAGGTCGGCCTCCAGCGGATCCTCCGGCCCTGCCGGATACACCAGCGCCAGCCGGTCCAGCACCAGTGGCAGCCAGGCCATCATGGGTCCGGTCGTGGGCTGCACGTGCAGCGCCAGACGGGTGAGGTAGCTCAGGGCATCAAACAGATGGCGCGGAAAGTCGACCCCTCGGGACAGGGCATGCCCCAGGTGCGTCAAGGCACACCACAGCGGCCCCTCCACGGGGCCCCGCCAGTCAGCCCGCAGCAATTCAAACGAGCGCAGGTAGCGTGGGTCCGCCGTGGCGCACCAGGCCGCTTCCAGGAACGCACCGGGCTCCGTGCGCGTATGCAGGCCGTCGAACCGCCAGACGATCCATTCGGTCAAGGCAATGGCCAGTGCCAGCCTTGCGCGCGGTTCAATGCGCTGGGCGGTGCGCAGCACCGGTTGAGACGCCGCGTCGCTGCCAAGATGGTGCGCGCTCAGCACCGCGTCTTCCCAGCGGAAGGTCAGTCGACCGGCGTCATGAAAGCGCACCCAGGGCGGTGTGTGAAGCATCAGGCGGACGGCTCTCGGGCGCGGCTCAGTCAGATCAACAGGGGACAAGGACGAGGGTAGCGGCCGCGTCCGGTGGCCGCGAGGCGGGGCTCGGCAACCATCGGCAACGCATGTATCCGCATGCATGCCACGGGAGCGCCCGCCCCGGCGGGACCGGCTCTTTCGGGCCAGGGCGGATGATAGGCGGGGCGGGGTCGAACGCCGTATGACTAAAGACCAAGACAGCGCATGCGCCGCCACCCTGCGCCGGCCACGTCCCCTGAACCCGGGGTCCGCCCGTCACGGAACCGTCATGCCCGATGCCGAACATCCGGCGTCTTCCCTGCAGCGACTTCCCACCATGACGACCCTGGCCCACCTTCCCTCCCTTCCCCGCCCGCCCCGGCCCCTGCGCATGGCCCTGAGCCTGGCCGGGCTCTGCCTCACCGTGGCCCTCAACGCCCAAGCCGCGCCGCAGCTCATCGCCATCGGCTCGCTCGACAGCAACGGCGCGGATTTCTCCGGCCAATCAGGCGCCCTGGAAAACGGAGCCCGGGGTGACCTGCTCGGCGGCCTGGGGTCAGGCCTGGCGTGGGCCGGTGGCAGCACCTTCCTGGCGGTGCCCGACCGCGGCCCCAACGCAGTGGCCTGGAACAGCAGCCTGGACGACACCACCAGTTACATCCCCCGCTTCCACACCCTCAACCTCGCGCTGCAAGCCACCCCGGACCGCAGCACCGGCCTGCCCTGGACCCTCTCCCCCAGCCTGGTGTCGACCACCCTGCTCTACTCCCGCACCGCCTTGACCTACGGCTCGACCGTCGGCGGCTTCCCTGCCGTCCCTGCCGCCAACACCGCCACCCGGTTCTATTTCAGCGGCCGCTCCGACAACTTCGCCGGCGACACCTCCTCGGCCGACATCAACGATGCGCGCTTCGACCCCGAAGGCATCCGCCTGTCCGCCAACGGCCTGAACGTCTACATCTCTGATGAATACGGCCCGTTCCTTTACATCTTCAACCGCGCCACCGGCCAGCGCGTGCGCACCGTGCGCCTGCCGGTGGAACTGGCGGCGGCGGTGAAGTCGGCCCGCGGCAGTGTCGAAATCGCCGGCAACAGCGCCGGGCGCGTCGCCAACAAGGGCATGGAGGGCCTGGCCATTTCGCCGGACGGCACCGTGCTGTGGGGCTTCATGCAAAGCGCCCTGGCCCAGGACGGGGGCGACGGCGCGCGGGTCAACCGCATCGTGCAGGTGGAACTGGCCACCGGACGCGTGCGCCAGTTCGCCTACGACAGCCTGCTGGCCGACACCGGCAAGACCTACGGCAGCAGTGAGCTGCTGGCGCTGAACAGCCATGAACTGCTGGTGCTCGAGCGGGACGGCAAAGGCCGCGGGGATGGGTCCAAGGCCGTGGTCAAGCGCATCTACAAGATCGACCTTGCTGGCGCCACCGACATCACCGGGCTGAGTGGCGAGAGCACCCTTGTGCCGCTGGCCGTGAAGAAAACGCTGTTCCTGGACATCGTGTCCAGCCTGACCAGCTACGGCATGGCTGCCAAGCAGATCCCCGCCAAGCTCGAAGGCATGGCGTTTGGCCCCGACATCGTCGTAGACGGCATCGTCAAGCACACGCTCTACGTCGCCAACGACAACGACTTCCTGCCCGTCACGGCCGACGGCCTGGCCAACCCCAACCAGTGGTTCGTGTTCGCCTTCACCGACGCCGACCTCGCCGGCTCCGTCTTCACTCCCCAGACCCTGCCCCAATGAAGCCCATGATCACCCGCACGGCCCAGGCCGTTTCCCTCCTGGCCCTGGCGGCCGGGCTTTCCACCCCGGCCTTCGCTGCCCTGACCGGCGACTACGGGACCTCCCACTGGACCACGACCAACACCGCAGGTGGCAATGGCACGGTGGTCGCCACGCCGGACCGCGTGGAGATGACGTCGGCCGACTTCAGCCTGGTCGACGCCCTGCCGGTGGAATCCTGGCTCAGCCATGCCATCACGGTGACGCAGGACACCCAGTTGTCGTTCGACTGGCACTACCGCACCGACGACATGAGCAGCAGTTTCGATGTGTTCGGCTACACCGTGAACGGCGTCTTCACCCAGCTGAGCCAGGACGGCTTGAGCTTCCTGGACCTGCAAGGCGGACACCAGTCGCTGCGGGTGTCGGCCGGCTCGACCTTCGCCTGGAGCCTGCGGTCGCAGGACAGCGAAGGGGGGGCCGCCGTGGTGACCCTGGACGGGTTGTCGGCCGTGGCGGCGGTTCCGGAGCCGTCCTCCTACGCGCTGATGGCCCTGGGCCTGGGCCTGCTCGGCTGGCGCGGCCGTCGCGCGCGGCGTGGCTCCTGAGGACTGATGTAACGGTCAGCCCGCCTCACATGCGGGCAACGAGCGGTGCTGCCTCGGTGAGCACGACCTGCAGGCCCTGGTGAAGCTCTTCTTCCGTCAGCAGATCCGGTCTCACACCGCCCTGCTCCGCCGCCAGTTGCTCACGGACCGCGTCCGGCATCTGCTGGTTGCGCGCATCCAGCGCCACGCAGCCTTCGGCTTGCACCAGGTAGTAGACGCGGGGCGTCAGCTTGGAGGACAGCCGCTGCTGATACAGGTCGTCCACACGGCAGATCAGCGGCCGCTGCGCATACACGCCGCATCGCTGCGTGACCGCATCCAGATGCACGCAGCGGCCGTCACCGGCATTGAGTGCCGAGTGCGGGGGAAGATGGCGGCAACAGGCGCCGCAGGAAGTGCAGGGAAAATTCATGGTCCGGAGGCAGAAAGCGCCGCAGTGCAGTGCCTTCTAGTCCCCCGGACGTGATCCGGCGGTTCCCTCTGAGGCGGCCTCCTTCACGCGATTGCGCAAATTTCGGCGCCGTCACCTGCTGTCAACCACCGTTCTCCGCTGTGCTGCGCGGTTCTCCGCGGTTCTCCGCCGTTCCCCGCCATCCCGCGCGCTCAGACCCCCAGGATCGACACCGCCTTGGTGTTGAGATACGCCTCCAGCGCTTCCGGCCCGCCTTCCGAGCCGTAGCCCGAATCCTTCACGCCCCCAAACGGCATTTCCGCTGACGGCGTGGCCGGCTGGTTGATCCACAACATGCCCACTTCCACCCGCTGCGACAGCAGATGGGCGTTCTTGATCGAACGGGTGAAGGCATAGCCTGCGAGACCAAACGGCAGGCGGTTGGCTTCCGCAATCGCCTCCTCCAGCGTGTCGAAACCGCGGATGGCCGCCACCGGACCGAACGGCTCGTCGTTGAAGACGGAGGCGTCGAGCGGCACATCGGCCAGCACCGTCGGTGCAAAGAAGTTGCCCGAGTCGCCCACGCGCTCACCCCCGGCGGCAATGCGGGCGCCGCGCTGGCGCGCATCGGCCACGATCTTGGTCATCGCGGCCACGCGCCGCTCATTGGCCAGCGGGCCGAGCGTGGTGCCTTCGGCCAGCCCATCGCCCAGTTTCAGACCCTGCGCGTGGGCCACCAGCGCTTCGGTGAAGGCCGACTTGATGCTGTTGTGCACCAGGAAACGCGTGGGCGAAATGCACACCTGCCCGGCATTGCGGAACTTCGCGCCGCCCGCCGCCTTGACGGCTACCGCCACATCCGCGTCTTCGGCCACGATGACCGGGGCATGGCCACCCAGTTCCATCGTCACCCGCTTCATGTGGGCGCCGGCCAGCGCCGCCAGCTGCTTGCCCACCGGCGTCGACCCGGTGAAGGTCACCTTGCGGATGATCGGATGCGGGATCAGATAGCTCGAGATCTCGGCCGGATCGCCAAAGACCAAGCCGACGGTGCCGGCCGGCACGCCGGCATCCACGAAGGTCTTGAGCAGCGCCGCAGGCGACGCCGGCGTTTCCTCGGGCGCCTTCACCAGGAACGAGCAGCCGGTGGCCAGCGCAGCGCCGAGTTTGCGCACGATCTGGTTGACCGGGAAGTTCCACGGCGTGAAGGCCGCGACCGGCCCCACCGGCTCCTTGATCACCAGTTGCTGCGCCGCCAGGTTGCGGGACGGCACGATGCGCCCATACACGCGCCGGCCTTCGTCCGCGAACCATTCAATGATGTCCGCGCCGGCCAGTACCTCGACCTTGGCCTCGGCCAGCGGCTTGCCCTGCTCCTGCGTCAGCAGCCGGGCGATCTCCGGGGCCCGCTCGCGCAGCAGCGCGGCGGCGCGGCGCATGGTGGCCGCACGTTCGTTGGCCGGCACGTCGCGCCAGGCTTCAAAGCCCTTGCGGGCGGCGGTCAGTGCCCGGTCCAGGTCTTCCTTGCCGGCGTGGGCCACCGTGCCGATCACCTGCCCCGTGGCCGGATTGCGCACATCCAATGTGCGGCCGCTGGTGGCGTCGACCCATTCATTGGCGATCAGCAACTGGGTGTCGGGATAGCTGGGGGTACTCATGGTCATTCCAGAGGACGGTCGCCACGCGGCCCGTCCGGTTGTAACGAAGATGACCCCACTCTACAGCGCGACCGCAGGACGCATCGGCCCCCGCCCGGATGACGCTACCGGGCGGGTGGGTTTCCCCGCATGTGAATCTAGGGGGGTCAGGTCATCCCAATACAAGGCATTCCGGCCGACGGTTCCTAGACTCATCCGGCCGCCGTGCGCGCCCGGCTCCGCTTGCACCGTGGGACCGGCTTCCCCTGCAAGACCCTTGTGCAGACGGGACGCGGCGGCAGCCAATGTCACGAAACAGGGAGACACCATGAACTTCACGACCCTCTGGCGTCGCCATGCGCGCGCCTGCGCGCTGGCGGCTTCTGTCGTGCTGGCCATGTCCGCGACCAGCGGCTGGGCGCAGCAAACCGGCCCCGATCCCACCTCCGCCAGCCTCAATGCCACCGCCGGGCCCTTTGCGGTGAGCACGGCCACGGTCACCTCGCCGGTGGGTTTTGGGGGCGGCACCATCTACTACCCGACCATTGCGGGCCAGTACGGCGTCGTGGCCCTGAGCCCGGGATTCACCGCGACACAAAGCAGCGTGGCGTGGCTGGGTCGGCGGATCGCCACCCATGGCTTCGTGGTGGTCACGATCAACACCAACAGCACGCTGGACCAGCCGGCCAGCCGGGCCAACCAACTGATCGCGGCGCTGAACTACGTGGCCAACAGCGCGAGCACCACCGTGCGCAGCCGTGTCGACGCCAGCCGTCGCGCAGTGGGCGGGCATTCGATGGGCGGTGGCGGGTCCTTGATCGCGGCGCAGAACAACCCCAGTCTGAAAGCCATCCTGCCGCTCACGCCGTGGAACCTCAGCACCAACTTCAGCGGCGTTCAGGTCCCCACGCTGATCGTGGGCGCGGACGGGGATGCGGTGGCGCCGGTGGCCTCCCATGCCCGGCCGTTTTATGCGAGCCTGCCCAGCACCGTGCGAAAGGCCTACGGTGAACTGAACATGGCCAGCCATTCCACGCCCACCAGCGGGGTGAACACGCCGATCGGACGTTATGGCGTGACCTGGATGAAGCGCTTCGTCGACGGCGACACCCGCTATTCCACCTTCCTGTGCGGCGCGGAACATCAGGCCTATGCCACGGCCACGGTGTTCGACCGCTACAGCCAGAACTGCCCTTACTGACGGAGGTCCGCCATGCCGAAACCGCACAAGCGGAGCACCGGCTGGCGCATCTTTGGCCTGGCCCTGATTGCAGGGCTGGGCGCCGCCGGGCTGTATGCCTGGATGGCGGATGCGACCTCGCCGGAGCACGTCATCGCCAATCAGCAATTCCCCTGGGCGCAGACGCCGGGCACGCCGCGCCCCGCAGATGGGCAAGGCACCGCGGGGCTGTCCGCGACGGAACTGGCCGCGATGGCCGCGACCGGCGCGGGCGACCCGGACGGCCTGGGAGGCCCGGGGAGTGCGGGAGGTCCGCGCCAGCGGCCTTTCCGGGTCGACGCGCGGGGTCAGTTGGTGACCGACCAGACCCTGAGGCTGGAACTGGAGTCGCTGCTGGCCTTGCAGCAAGGGGCCGCGCAGACCGCCGCGCTGGAGGCGCAACTGGCGGGCCTGCCCGCCGCTGCCGCCGCGCAGGCGCGTCAACTGCTGAGCCAGCTTGCCAGCTACCAGGAGGCTCAGCGACAGGCCTTCCCGCCAGACCAGGCGCCGCTGATGCCTGAGGAAGGCCTGGCGCAACTTGCAGCCCAGCAGTCGCTGCGCGCCACCTATCTCGGCGCGGAACCTGCGCGGCAGATGTTTGCGCAGGACGATGCCGTGTCCCGGCGCATTCTGGAATTGATGCGGGAGGATCCTTCCCCCCATCTGTCCATGTCGGAAAAGGCCGTGCGGGCGCAGGCCCGTTACGACGTCGAGCGCAAGGGCAGCCAGCCCTGAAGGCGCACCCACGTGCCCCGCTGGCCGGCACGTGGGTTTTTCCCGATGCGAGCTAGGGGGCGAATAGCGCGGCCAATACAAGGCATTCCGGGACGGGATTCCTAGACTGGATTGGCCGCTGTGCATCGGGGTCAGGCGTGTACTGCCCGCACCGATGCCACGCGGTTTGGTCCAACGTGCCATCACAGGGAGACATCATGACCCTCACCTCGACTCTGCGTCGTCAGACACGCACCACCGCCACCGCCACCGTGCTTGCAGCCGCTGCCGCCCTGGCCCTTTGCGCCGCTCCCGCCAGCGCGCAGCAGACCGGCCCGAATCCCACCTCGTCCAGCCTCAATGCCACCTCCGGACCCTTTGCCGTGAGCAGTGTGTCGGTGGTGGCGCCCACAGGCTTTGGCGGCGGCACCATCTATTACCCGACGACCGCGGGCCAGTATGGCGTGGTCGCCATCAGCCCCGGCTTCACGGCGACCGAATCCAGCATCGCCTGGCTGGGCCGGCGGATGGCCACGCATGGCTTCGTGGTCGTCACCATCAACACGCTCACCACGCTGGACCAGCCCGCCAGTCGCGCCACGCAGTTGATGGCCGCGCTCAATCATGTGGTCAACAGCGCGAGCAGCACGGTGCGCAGCCGCGTCGACCCCAACCGGCGCGCGGTGGCCGGGCACTCGATGGGCGGCGGGGGCGCGCTGATCGCGGCGGAGAACAACCCGGGCCTGAAGGCAGCACTGCCGCTGACCCCGTGGAACCTCACCACCAACTTCAGCGATGTGCAGGTGCCGACGCTGATCGTGGGCGCCGACGGCGACACCGTGGCCCCCGCAGCGATCCATGCAAGACCGTTCTATGCGAGCTTGTCCAGCTCGGTGCGAAAGGCCTATGCGGAGCTGAACTTCTCCACCCACTTCACCCCCAACACCACCAACACACCGATTGGCCGCTATGGGGTGACCTGGATGAAGCGCTTTGTCGACGGGGACACGCGGTATTCCACCTTCCTGTGCGGCGCCGAGCACAACGCGTACAACACCGCTCTGGTGTTCGAGCGTTACAGCCAGAACTGCCCTTACTGAGCCGCGTGGGACCCTGCCCGCCGGTGTCCGTCTGATGACACCGCGGGCATCAGGGTTCCGTCTTGACGGACCCGGCGGCGTGCCGGAGCATGCCGCCACGATGCACAAGACATTGGCCACGCCCCGCCTGGGGCTGCTGGGAGACAGCTTCATCTATGCCGGCCCCAACATCCAGGCGGATGTGTGCCGGCATTCCGTGACCCTGGCCTGCGCCCTGAGCCAGCAGCCGCTCAGCATCCATGCCGCAGGCCGATGTTGGCAGGGGCACCTGCTGGTCATCCGGCCGTTTCTGAAGCGGACGGTGGACACCGGCAGCGCGCCGGTAGCGCTGATCGACCTGGAGCCGTCCCACCCCCGCTACAACACCTTCAGTTGCCAGGCGCCGGAGGCGTCCGTCACGGCCCTGGATGCCGCGCGCTTCGCGGGACTGCTCGCCTGCGTGCAGGGCTTCGCTCAGCAGCGGCTCAGCGGACCGCAGTTGCGGGCGGCCGTCTGCCTGCATGTGGCCGACGTGGCGGACAGCATTGGGCCCGAGGTGCCAGTGTCTTCGCCGGTGCTGCAGATGATGGCGGCGGTGCGGATGGATCCCGCGTCCGATCTCGGGATGCTCAGTCGCCGGGTCGGCTTGCCGGCGCGGCGGGCGTCACAGCTGTTTGTCTCGGCGCTGGGCCTGACGGTGCGGCAGTACGCCCTGGCGGAGAAGATCCGACGCGCCGCGATGTTCCTGGGCAGCAGCCGGCCGCTCACCGACATTGCGCAGCTGTGCGGCTTTGCCGACTCCGCCCATCTGGCCAAGGTCTGGCAGCGATGTTATGGGATGTGCCCGTCGACCTTCTTCGGCGGACGGCTGGCACCCCACAACGGCAACCTGGATCTGGCCTGGCGACAGCAGGTCAGCCTGGCGGGATCGCTGGCCAACCGATGGGAGAGCGGCGCGGCGGATTGAGGGGCCCTCAATACCCGAGCGCCAGACCGGTATTGCGGCGCGGGTCATTCGCGCCGTAAAAACGGTTCTTGCCCACCGGCGCGCCGCCCAACGTGGGCGCACCGATCAGGATGGCCACCACATGGTTGGCCGGTTGCGGCGGCCCCAGCTTCTGGCCCTTGGCCACGAGCAGCGCCTGCGTATCCGGCGAGAGCGCAAACGGCTCCACATTGGTGACATCCGGCAGCCACTGCTGATGGAAGCGCGGGGCGTCGACCGCCTCCTGCACCGTCATGCCGTAGTCGATCACATTGAGCATCGTGTGCAGCACCGCGGTGATGATGCGGCTGCCGCCCGGCGTGCCCACCACCATCACCGGCTGACCGTCCTTGCTCACGATGGTCGGGCTCATCGACGACAAGGGCCGCTTGCCCGGGGCGATGGCATTGGCTTCGCCCTGCACCAGCCCATACATGTTGGGCACGCCCGGCTTGGCGGTGAAGTCGTCCATCTCGTTGTTCAGCAGCACGCCGGTGCCGGCCGCCGTGACCTTCGCGCCGAACCAGTCGTTGAGCGTGTAGGTCACCGACACCGCATTGCCCCAGCGGTCCGCAATCGAATAGTGCGTGGTGTTGCTACCCTCGTGCGGTTCCACGCCGGGCTTGATGTCCTGGGAGACACCGGCCTTGTCGGCCTGGATGACGGCGCGCAGCCGTGCCGCGTAGGCCTTGTCGGTCAGCCGGGCGATGGGGTTCTTCACGAAGTCCGGGTCGCCCAGGTAGCTGTTGCGGTCGGCATAGGCATGCCGCATGGCCTCAATCTGATAGTGCACCGACTGCGCCGACCGGAAGCCCAGTTCCTTGAGCGGATAACCCTCCAGGATGTTGAGCATCTCGCAGATGATCACCCCGCCACTGCTGGGCGGCGGTGCGGAGACCACGTGGTAGCCGCGATAGTCGCATTCCACCGGGGCCAGTTCACGGGTGCTGTATTGGTCGAGATCCGCCTGGGTGAGGATGCCGCCGCCGCTTTTGCTGGACCGCACCAGCGCCGCGCCCACACGGCCCTGGTAGAAGCCGGCCGTGCCCTGGTCGCTGACGGCCTTCAGGGTGCGCGCCAGGTCCTTCTGCACCAGCGTGTCGCCGACCTGATAGGGCTCGCCGCTGCGGCGCAGGAAGATCGCGCCGGAGGCCGGGTCCTTGCGGAAATCGGCGGTGGCGGTGTGCAGCATCTCGATGTCGCCCTGATCCAGCACAAAGCCCTTCTCGGCCAGCTTGAGGGCGGGCGCAACCAGGGCCTGGCGCTTCATCGTGCCGTACTTCGTGCGGGCATATTCCAGGCCGGAGACGGTGCCCGGCACGCCCACGGCCAGATGGCCATGGGTGCTGAGGCCAGGCACGACCTTGCCGTTGGCGTCCAGATACATGCCCGGCGTTGCGGCCAGCGGCGCCTTTTCACGGAAATCCAGGAAGGTCTTTCGGCCGTCGGCCAGTTGCAGGGTCATGAAGCCACCGCCGCCGAGGTTGCCGGCGGCCGGGTACACCACGGCCAATGCATAGCCCACCGCGACGGCCGCGTCGACCGCATTGCCACCCCGCTTGAGCACGTCCACGCCCACCTGGCTGGCTAGGTGCTGGGCCGTGACCACCATGCCGTTTTCCGCGGCGACCGGCGCCACCGAGGCGGCCTGGGTCAACGGGACGAAGGACAGGGTCAGCCCTGCCAGCATCAAGCGCACACGCATCAACTTCTCCATAGGGGGATGGGTGCCAATGATTATTGGCCAATCCAGGCCGCCCGCCGGCGTGTGCGTGGGTGTTTCCGGGGACGTGGGCTCCGGTGATCAGGATCAGGCCGCGGCCATCCAGCCGCTGTGCAGCAGGCCGCCCAGGTCGCTGATGAGCTGCTCGAACTCAAAGGCCTTGTCGTAGAAGCCGTCGGCGCCGCGATGCGCCACTTGCGGGCCGAAGACCCGACTGTCCTCGGCGCTCAGCACCAGGATCTTGCCGCGAAAGCCGTCCGCACGAATGCGGGTGATGACACCCAGGCCGGTCCCGACCGACAGCGACAGGTCCACCAGCACCACGTCCGGCTGGTTCAGCGCCACCATGGCCACGGCCGCACTCTCGCAATCCGCCTGCCCCACCACGGTGATGCTGCCTTCGGCTTGAAGACGACCGACCATGAGGCGACGAAGCATGGCGCAATCTTCCACCAGAACAATCTTCATGACGGCACTCCCTGTTGAGCGTCATGATGCGATGCGCGCACGGGTTTGCCGATCGGGGCGCTCCGCGCCCTCGTGCCAGCGTTTGCACCCTTTTGGCTGTAGGTGTTTTACCGGCGCACGGGGGGGTCAGGGCACTGATTTGCCGACCGGCGCGTAGGTCGCCAGGCGCGCCAGCAGACGCTCTTTCATCCGGTCGGTGATGTCGGCGTCACGGATCAGCGCGGGCCACAGGTCGAATGCGCGCTGGGCGCAGCGGCGCAGGGCCGTCCAGGCGGGTTTTTCCGGCAGCCCCAGGCGGGTGCAGAACTCGCGCACCACCACCGGCCCCAGGGGCGCACGCGGGTCCATGGTGTCGCCAGCGCGGCTGCGGCGCGCCAAGGGGCCGCTCGCCGATGCGGGCGCCGATGCAGGGCCGGATGCGGGGGCCTGCGGCATCAGGGCCAGCGCCCTGCCCTTCGCGCCGATCGGATAGGCCGCATAGGCCACCAAATCGTAGGCCGGCGGCAGGTCCGGCGCCCGCGGGTCGGTGTAACGCACGCCGATGTTCTTGAGGTGCATGTCCGGATTGCCCATCAGGTCGCTGACGAGGATGCGGCGCAGCAGTTCATGCACCGCGGCTTCTCCCAGGCTGGGCACCGTCATCATCACCGCGGCGACGGTCAGGTAGTCCTGCGTGTATTTGTCCTCCGGCTGCACGCTCAGGATCTGCGCGAAATCCTCGCAGTGGATGCGCTGGGTGGGAGTGTCGGCATCGCGGTCGTAGCGGTAGACGGCCAGGAAGCGGGTGCGTCCGTTGACATCCCCCAGGTCGTATTGATGCTCGGCCGCCAGCAGGTCCAGCGGCACCAGTTCCGCCTCCACCACCTGCACGCCTGCCGCCCGGGCCAGCCGCAGGGACAGCTCTTCCAGCTCCGGCAGATGCGGGAACTCGGCCACCGGCAGCTTGGCAATCACATGGCGCGCGCCGGTGTCGTCCGCGAGCTTGGTGCGGGCCACGAAACGGCCGCCCTGATCGCGCAGCACCGCCAGCTTGGCCTGCACGCCGGACACGGAGATCGCATCGTCCATCGGGGCGGCCACCACCGACATCTCCAGCGCGTCGTTGTTCTGGGTGATCAGGCGTTCCAGTTCACTGCGATCCAGCGTGGCGGGCATGGCGTGCACGTCGCCCGGCAGGTCCTTGCCGGTGGCGGCCAGCAGCTCGAAATGATCGTTGGGGCTGCAGCCCCGCATGTCGGCGATGCGGGTGCGCAGGGGGCCTTCAGGCAGCAGGTTTTGGAAAAAGGCGGGCAGTAGCCAGCCTCGCTGTGCGTCCTTGGACAGCCCGCCATTGAGCGGCCCGGCGGTGATCGCCTTCCAGAACGCAGCCTGGGCCTGCGGATCGCGTGCCCGGAAGGACAGCGACAGCGTCGGCTGCTGCGGGTCGTTGAGGAAAGCCTCATCCGCCACGAAGCGATGCACGGTGTGATCGTGGGAGAGCGGGTACTGGAACAGGACGCCGACGCGGCGCTCGCCCAGCAGCACGGTCAGGCCTTTGACGTTCATGGTTCGCGCGGCGCCGGCGCTTCACCCGCCGCGCGCTGCCTGGCCGCATCCACCAGGGTTTCAACGACGGGCGCGGCCGCGTCGCCGGTCAGGCCCCGGGCCGCGCCCTTGGGCAGCAGCAGCAGTTCCAGACCCAGGCGGTCGGCGACGGCCAGCAGCGTGCTGAGCTTGAAGTCGCTCTCGCCCCCCATCACGTTGACGAAGGTCTGCCTGGAGAGGCCGGCGGCTTCCCGCACGGACTGTCCGGTTCGGCCGCTCCGCTTGAGTTGGCGTCGTAGTTCGCCGGAGATGTCGGAAATGGTGTTCATGTCTACTTCGATAGAACAACGTGAGCAAAGTCTAACGTATTAGAACGCGTGGGAGGTGAGTTTTGCGTCCATGCGGTCTATCAAAGCAGATTTTCATCTTAAAAGTCTACTTTGCTGGAATTCCAGCCCGAGCAAGCGGCAACGCAACCCTCCCGGTCGCTGTCCAAGCAGCGGCCGTGAACGCCGGGTTATCCTCGGACTAGCGCCTGCCGCTTTTCGCATCGCCCAGACCGCATCGACCGGACCCGCATCTCCACCCCCGCATGCCCATTGCCTTCGCCCGCCAACTCACCGGACCGGAACGCTCCCAGCGGGCGGACCGGCATCTGGGCCTTCTGCTGGCGACGGTGGCGGGGGCGTTGAACGCTGGTGGGTTTCTGGCGGTGCGCCAGTACACCTCGCACGTGACCGGCGCGGTGTCGTCGATGGCGGACAACGTCGTGCTGGGCGACTGGGCCTTGGTCGTCGATGCCGTGGCCGGGGTGGTGTCCTTCCTGATGGGGGCCATGACTTGCGCGCTGCTGGTCAACTGGGCCCGCCGACGGCAACTCCACAGCGAATACGCCACCGCCCTGCTGCTGGAAGCCGTGCTGATCCTGGTGTTCGGGCTGATGGGCGCGCAGCTGGCGCACAACGAAGCGCTGTTTGTGCCGCTGACTGTCGTGCTGCTGTGCTTCATCATGGGTCTGCAGAATGCGGTCATCACCAAGGTTTCGAGCGCCGTCATCCGCACCACCCACATGACGGGCATCGTGACCGACATGGGCATCGAGCTGGGCAAGATGCTCTATCCCAACCGGTCCGCCTCGGACCAGCCTCCCGTGCGTGCCAATCGAGATCGACTGGCGATGCTGGCGGGCTTGCTGGCCTGCTTCCTCGGCGGCGGCGTGGCCGGTGCGTTCGGTTTTCAGCGGCTGGGCTACCTCTCGACCGTCCCGCTGGCCGTGGTGCTGGCCACGCTGGCGCTGGTGCCGGTGCTGGACGATGTCCGGGCACGTTGGCGGCCGACGCATTGAGGGTCTGACGCGACGCACCGAAACCCTGGCCGGGTCCACTGACGCGCATCATCACAACCTGCGCGAGAGCGGTTTCGCCCGCGCCTGCTCCCATGTGGTCTTCTCCCCTCAACCCGGCCAGCCACTCCCCCGCGCACGATCCTGCACAGCTGTGGGACACGTCGGCCAACGCAGTCTCCGCAGCCGCCAGCGGCTCGGTGGACCTCCATCATTGCAGCGCCGCCATCCAGGCATGCGGGCGTGAGATCGAAGAGGCGCAGCATCTGTCCCAGGCCACGAAGACCGGGGCCCTGCGACTGCTGCACACCCTTGGCACGCAAGGAACTGTGCAGGTCCCTGAGGGCGAGGAGCAACGCAAGCAGGCCGTCGCCGTCCAGTGGGCGATGGAGCGCACCTTGCCTGGGACCGAGGTCATCATGACACCGGAGCTGGCGTCCCCGTTTCGCACCCTGGGCAAGCCGGGCGTCGACCAGGCACAGACTGCCCGCCTCGACGCCTTGAAGTCACGTTTCCATCGCATGCAGCCGCTCTACCTGATCTTCTGCCACGAGGGAATCGCCTCGCGCCCGGACAATGCGGTGTACTCCGACACGATTCTCAAGCCTGCACAAAGGGCGGGCCTGCCTTTGTACGAGATTTGGCTGAGCGGCAACAGGAACCACTTTCCTCATGCGCTGAGCGGCGCTTTCATCCTCTCGCCCAACAGCTCGGAGCCCGCCATCTTCGCCATCCGGGCCGCCCAATTCGACAAAACGCAGCCTGGCGCCGCCCTGAACCTGTGGTGGGCGCAGGCACCGGCCCGTTCGGGCTCTGCGGTGCCTGCCGCCGGCGACCCGTCCCCGGCGAAGGCCGCCCGCCTCAGTGATCCTCACATCAGCGAGGCCTTGAGTGACGTGCTGCTGGACTGGAGCAGTTACCTGGAGAGCCAGAGCCAGCAACAGATCACCGAATTACTGGGCCCCGATGCGGCCATGATGACGAAATGAGCGGGCGGGGATAGATGCCCTGCGGCCCGGCGCACTGACGCGTGGGGCCGGGGCACTCAGGGCCATCCTCACCATACGCGCGACGCCATCGCGCTTTCGTCTCTTCTATGTGGATCGCACCCTCCTCTTCCGCCTCCTGCGCCTCGCCGTCAATACGCGACGATCTCGCTCACGCGCCCCCGACCGATTCAGCGGCCCGTGATGGCCTGCAAACGATCGCTCAGGCTGAAAGAGCAGCGCTGGCGCGCCTGCGCCGCCTCGGCGGAAACACTGATGTCATCACATCATGCGTTCATCGTTTGGGATCGAGTTTGAAGCCGCTCCCCCTTACCACCGTTCAGGTTGCTCTCCACATGCTCTGCGAGCTCGCGGAGTGTGGTCAGGCGGTGGTGCACGCAGGCGATGCGGAGGGTATGAGAGCCGCTGAAGCCGTTCTGTACGCCATGGAACGGGTCATGCCGGGCACAGAGTTGATCATGGCCCCGGATCGTCCTCGCCCCTTGCGCAACATTGGAGATCCGGATGCTTCACAGGAAGACCGAGCCCGGGCGGAAGCTCTGCTCGGCCGAGTCATGCGGAATTCCCCGCTGCACCTCGTCTTTTGTCATGACGACAAAGTCACTTTGACGCAGAAGCTGGCTTACTCGCTGGAGTTTATTCGTCACGCAAATACCAGGACGGATGGGAGACGCGACCGGGCTCAGCCCTTGAGCCAGGAACTCGTGCACACATTCGAGCAGGGGCTGACCCAGAACTACACCAAACCGGCTGGAGGCCACCGGTCACCTGTCCGTGAGCCAACGCAACACGTCTTGTCCGTGTCGCGATCCGAGTTCCCGCAGGATCTCCATGGCGTGCTGATTCTGAAGGACGGGTGGCCAGACGTTGAAGTGTTTGCCATGCATTCGGCGCGAACACACCCGACGGGTTCGTCCAGGTCGCTGGTACTGCGATGGGCACAATCTCAATGTCCTTCGCAGGCGGGGACCGGCACGCCATCCAGCCAGCAAGACGATACGCCGACGGTAGCCAGTGATGTGGCCGATCCCGCTCTCAAGTGTGTGCTGGAAAAATGGGCATCCCTTCTTGCCAAGCATGGGGAACAAGACCTAAGCGCAATGCTGGTCAGGGAGTGATGCGACCTGAAGTGAAGTCCGAGGACCTCCTCGTTCAAGCTTGGTGAACTTCGTTGAAGCTCGTTCACTGGCGCACAGCGCACTGCTCTTCAGCGTCGGATCACTCAGGGCCATAGTCGTAACCTGCGCGCGACGACAGCCGCACTTCCGAACCTTCCATGTGGATTCCGATCGCCTCTTCATGTGCGTCTTCATGCGCGTCTTCATGCGCCTCTTTGACCGACGCCGATCTCGCGCACGCGCCGCCGTCCGACCCAGCGACCCGTGACGGCCCGCAAACGACCGCTCAGGCTGAAGAAGCCGCGCTGGCGCGCCTGCGCCGCCTCGACGCGAACAACGATGTCATCCAATCGTGCTTTCAGCACCTGCGGGGGACCAACAATCACCTCAGCCGGCCCATTCTCCATGTTGCATTCGAGATGCTGTGCGAACTCGCGGAACGTGGAAAGGTGGTGGTGCCGCCAGGCGACGACCTGCGGATGGCGGCGGCGCAGGCCGTTCTCTGGGTCATGGAAGAGTGCATGCCCGGGGCTGAGTTGATCATGGGGCCGGATCGTCCGAGCCCGCTGCGCACCCTTGGAGACCCCGACGCCACGGCGGAAGATAAAGCGCGCGCCAAGATGTTGCTGGGGCGCCTACGAAGGAATTCCGAATTGCATCTGGTTTTCTGCCGTGACGGCGAAGGCACAGTGGCTCAGGCGAAGGCCTACACACCAGAAATCCGTCGCAATGCGATGAACCCGTTCAACCTCGGAAGCGCACCGGTTCGCAAGCGGCGGCAACCGCAGCCCGCTCCTCATGTGCCGAGGGAGCATGTGGTGTCAATGTCGCGGTCGGCATTTCCGCAGCATCTCAGCGGTGTACTCATCATGGACAGTCAGTGGACTGAGGCGGCGTTCTTTGCCATGCATTCAGTGCCGGCCAACCTCACTGGCGCATCCAGATCGTTGGTGCTCAGGTGGGCACGAGGCCATTCACCGTTGCAAGCTCCGGCCAGCCCGCAGTTGAGCCAGGGCCGTCCAACGCCGATGGTGGCAAGTGATGTCGCCGATCCCGCATTCAAGCTTGTGTTGCAGGAATGGGCGCACTTTCTCGACAAGATTGGGGCGCAGGACGTGAGCGCGCAACTGGTCAGACGCTGAATGAACCGCGCCTTGAATCACCGCCCCGCCCACGACCAGCCACACTGCCAACAGCAGCGCCAGCCAGAGCGGGCCTGCGCCTGAGCGCCTGACCGCACTTACTTGGGTGCCCAGCCCCAGGGCCGCCATGGCCATGGCCAGCAGCAGCGTGTCCAGATCGGCCAGGTCGGCGGCCAGACGCGCCGGCGGCGTCCACCAGGAATTCATCAGCACCACGCCAATGAATCCGAATGCGAACCAGGGGATGCTCACCGCCCGCCAGCGGGGCTGGCCCGCAGGCGCGGGACCCGACACAGCCGCGGCCCGCGCTTCGCCTTGCACACGAGGCCGTCCCACCGCCCTGGCTTCCCAGCGAGCCACCAGCACGCTCAGACCCAGCAGGCAGGGCGCCAGCATCATCACCCGGACCATCTTGGCCATCACCGCAGCATTCGCGGCTTCCGCACTCATGCCGCGTCCGGCCACCACCACCTGAGCAACTTCATGCACCGTGGCACCGGTATAGAGGCCGAAGCCCTGGTCGCCGCCGGGGATCCACCCGAGCGCCTGATTCCACTGATACAGCCATGGATAGAGAAACATGGCCACCGTGCCAAACACCACCACGGTGGCGATGGCCGGTGCCACCTGCTCCTGCCGCGCCTTGACCACCGGCGCCGCCGCCAACACCGCCGCCGCGCCGCAGATGGCGCTGCCCGCGCTGATCAGCAGCGCCTGCTCGCGCTCCAGCTTCAGCCACCGCCGTCCGACCCAGGCGCCCAGCAACAAGGTGGAGCTGAGCACCAGCGCGTCGGTGACGAGGCCGGCCGCCCCCATCTGACCAATGTCCTGCACCGTCAGTTTCAGGCCATAGAGCACGATGCCGAGCCGCAGCAAGGTCTGCCGGCTGAACTGCACACCGGGCTCCGCGAGGCTCGCCACCCGCGCATAGCCGGCGTGCCCCGCCACCATGCCCAGCACGATCGCCAGGGTCAGGACACTGAACCCGTGCGCCTGCAGCCAGGGCCATTGCCCCAGCGTCCAGGCCAGGCTGGCGAGTGCCAGACAAAGGATCAGTCCGGGTAACAGCGGACGCAGCCGCAGCCAGGGGGCTGGACGTGGGGGGACGGCAACGGGCAGAGAGAACGACATGGGAGCTACCGGGAATGCGGTCAACCACAGGGGCCACCGCCAGAAAACGGGGCAGTTCCTATCGGAAGCGCCTTGTGCCCGCACTGTAGGCAGCTCGTTCCTGCCGGTCCAACAGGTTGTTTGTGTAATATCGATCTAACGAATCGCTATAACGGCAGGTGGGGACGAACCACAGTCACCACCGCCTCCGCCATGGACGTCCTCCGCCTCACCCTCCGCCAGCTCCAGATCTTCGTCGCCGTGGCCCACACCGGCAGCACCACCGCGGCCAGCGAGGCCATTGCCTTGTCCCAGTCGGCCACCAGTTCGGCGGTGAATGAACTGGAACGCATGCTGTCCCTGCGCCTGTTCGACCGCTCCGGCAAGCGGCTGCTGCTCAACGACAACGGCCGAGCCTTGCTGCCGCGCGCACTGGCCATGCTCGACGCCGCAGCCGGCATCGAGCAAATGGCGCAGGCGGCGGGAGACCAACTGCAGTCGCTGCGCATCGGCGCCAGCACGACGCTGGGCAACTACGTGCTGCCGGGCCTGCTGGCGCGTTTCCTGCGGCCGCAGCCGCCTCGCAGCGCCAGTGCCTGGCGCTCACGGGTGGTCATCGGCAACACCGCGGCGATCTGCGACGCGGTGGCTGCCTTCGACCTGGACGTGGGCCTGATCGAAGGCCCGAGTCACCAGTCGTCGCTCGCGGTGACGCCATGGCTCAAGGACGAGCTGGTCGTGGTGGCCGCCGCGGACAGCCCGCTCGCCCGGCGCAGCGCGGCCGGAGAGAAGATCGCGCTGCGGGAACTGCGCGAGGAGGTGTGGCTGCTACGCGAGCCTGGTTCCGGGACCCGCGAGTCGACGGACCAGGCGCTGCTGCCGCATTTGAATGCCTACCGGCGCTGCATCGAACTGGGCAGTTCGGAGGCGATCAAGCACGCGGCGGCGGAGGGGCTGGGGGTGAGCTGCCTGTCGGCCTGGGCGGTGCAGGAAGCGCTCGATGCCGGCCGCCTCTGCCGCCTGCAGACCACCCTGCCCCGCCTGCTGCGCCAATGCCATCTGGTGGTCCATCGCGACAAGCAGCCGACGGCCGCGCTACAGGCCTTCGTAGGACTGCTGCTGAGCCAGGACGGGACCGGTCGGGAGGCGGAGCGGGCCTGATAGGCCTTCAGCGGGCGTCAAATGTCCGCAGCGGACCGAACCCCGGGCCGAAGCGCCTTCAGCGATATTCAGCCAGATTCAAAGCACCTCAGCGAGCCCCTCCCCCAGATGGGAGTTGCGCTGCCTGGGCCGGTCACAAGTCTGCACAGGTGCGCTACGCTGAGGCTTTTCTTCTGCCCGCCCGTGCCCCATGGCCTTCGACACCTGCCGCCACCTTCGCACCAGCCTGCTGGACCTTCACCGCACCTTGGTCACGCTGGAGCGCCGCGACTATGAGAAACGCAACGGCCCGCTCGGGGCGGGCGACTTCCTGCAAGTGATGGCCTATTCCGACGACATGCGCTGGCTGGATCCGCTCAGCCGGCTGATCGTGATGCTGGACGAAGCCCTGGACGGCAAGGGCGATGCGGACCTGACGCCATTGCCGGTGGCGCAACGTGCGCGCGAACTGCTGGCGCTGGACCGGGACAGCACCCTGCCGTTCATGGTCCGATACATGGCCCATTTCGACAGCTGCCCCGACCTGGTCGAAGCGCATGCCCGCGCGCTGTCGGCGCTCAAGGCTGTCGGCACGACGGCACCTGCCGCCTGATCGCCGGGCCGCCCCGTCAGCGGCACCAACGGCGCCACCAGAGCGAGCGGCTACCGCCGCAGCCGAGGCGCAGTCAACCATACAGCGGCGCCAGCGCATCAGCCGGCGCCCAGCCCCTTACTTCCCCGCGTCCAGCGGAAAGTGCACGCAGCCCAGCCGCGCCGAGATGTCCCGGCTGGCGTCCTGCAGCATCTGCACCACCTCCGGCGCCTTGACCTCGTCGTAGCGGAAGGTCGGGAAACTCACACTCATGCCGGCAATCGGCTGCCCGAGCCGGTCGAAGATGGGCACGCCCAGGCAGCGGATGTGGTCGTCGAATTCCTCGCGGTCTTCGCCAAAGCCCTGCGCCTTCACCCGGTCCAGTTCCACCTGGAAGTCGTTCAGGTCGGTGATGGTCTTGTCGCGAAAGCGCTTGAACTCGGCGCCGGCCAGGATGCGCTGGCGACGGTCGGGATGTTCCCAGGCCATCAGCACCTTGCCGATCGCCGTGCAGTGCAGCGGCGCGCGTCGCCCCACCCGGGAATACATGCCCAGCATGTGGCGCGAATCGACCTTGTGCACGTAGATGATCTCGCTGTCGATCAGCGTGCCCAGGTGGACCGTCTCGCCGGTGGCGTCCGCCAGCATCTGCATGTGATGCTTGGCCAGGTCGACCAGGTCCGGATACTGCAGCGCCTTGGCGCCCAGCTCGAAGGTCTTCATGGCCAGCCCGTAGCGCTCGCTGTCCGACTCCTGGCGCACATAGCCCAGTGTCTTCATCGTCTGCAGGAAACGGTAGACAGTGGCCTTGGGCATGGCCAGGCGCACCGACAGTTCCGAGATGCCCGTGTCGCTGCGCTCGGACAAGGCTTGCAGGATGGCAAACACCTTGAGTACGGCGGCCACCGACTCGGGCTGCTGCTTGCCATCGTTCAGTTCGTCATCCATGCGCGGTGTGTCTGGTCAAAGAAGGGATTTCACCACAGTCGACCCGCGCCCGCGCCCTGGCGAACACGGGTGGCGACTTCAGATGTGGGGGCTGGGCGCCACGCGTACGGCGGGGTCCAGCCCACCGGCTGCAAAGTGACCGGCTCGGGCCCGGAGCCGGCGGCCCATACCGCCGCCAGGTCCACCGGCTGTCCGTTGATCATCGATCCATGGTCCTCGAAGCGCTGCCCCTTGAGCACCCGCAGCACCTGGCGCGGGGGCACCGTCGCCGGCAGCTCCCAGGCATTGGCCTCGCTCAGCAGGCGCGATTCATAGCCGATCCCCAGCGAATAGGTGTAGCCCTCCGGCTGCTCCGCCCGCACCACGTACAGATTGTTGGCCACATGCACCTGGCCGTAGCGGACCCGGGGCGTGCGCTCCTTCACCGCTTCCCAGAGGTTGTGGTGCAGCGTCACCCGCAGCCTTCCACGGTCCTCGCGGTGGTTGTCGCTGCCGCCGATCAGCATGGTCTTGTCGTGCTGCCGGAACAGGTTCCAGGACACGGTCACACGATCCGATTGCCGGGTGATGTCCAGCAGCCCGTCGTGCCGCTGCAGCGGGCGGCCCAGCACGATCGGTTCACTACGGTCCGGCCGCTGGCCGTCATCGAAGCTGCAGTGGTCGACCCAGACCTGATCCGCCTCGCGCAGGGACACCGTGTCGTACTCGGAGTTCCACTCCCCGTGGCCGTTGTCCTGCGGGTCCCAGGCCGGGAAATAGTCGTAGGCATCGGAGAAGCGCAGGTTGCGCAGAATCACCTGCCGCACCCGCTCCAGCATCAGGGAGCCACCATCAAAGCCGGCATCCGGCGTGATGCCGATCACCGTGGTGTTGGAAGGAATCCGCACCATGACCTGCGCCGCCTGTTTGCGGGCGGAGCGGCGGCGGGCGTCTTCCAGCGGCCCCTCCGGCGCGCGACGTCCCCAGGTGGCCGGGTCGTAGGCTTTGGCGAAGGACTCCAGGTCGAAGGCCGGATCGCGGAAGGCGTCGATGCCCAGCGGGCGTCCGGCCGCATCGGCGGCCAGGTCGATGCGGCCCGCCACGGCGATGATCTTGGGCACGTCGCCCAGCGCCACGGCGGCATCGAGCTCGCTGCGCGTGCGGACCCAGCGGATGGCGTCGAGACCGGCCTGGGCACCCCCGCGGGTGCCGTCATCGATGGAGGCCCAGCCATCGCCGTCCGGCAGGCGCTCGAAGGCCGCCAGGGGCAGCGCCTGGTTGCGATGCTCCGCCATGCGGTTGGCGCCCTGGCCGTCGGTGCTGAAGGGCCTGCGGGCCGTCGACGCAGCCCAGCCGGTGAGATGCGGGCCCAGGAGGTTGTCCCTCAGCACCGCCTGGCCGTTGGGCACGGCGGGGCCGGGTTGCCAGGTCCCCGGGGTGACGCCCCGGTCCCAGGCGCGGCCCAGGCTGATGCTGACGGGCGGGACGCCGGGTTCGGCCAGCCATCGGCTGCGCTGGATGAGGAAGCCGTACGGCTCGTCCTGCGGCGTGCTGGGGGCGATGACATGACCGCCGTTGCCCGCCTGGCGCCGACCGGCCCGGCTGACGATCAGGCTGTCGTCGATCACCAGGGTGGCGCCGCCGAAGATGAAGTCGACATCGCCGCGGATCTCGCTGCGACGCACCAGCACCCGGCCGGGGCGTCCCGTGGCGCGCTCCGCCTCGAAGGTGTCCTGGTGACCCAGGAGTCGCACCTCTTCCAGCTGAAGTCGGTCGCCCCGGGTGAACAGCGCCACGGCCTGGGCGCCGCCCTTCTCGCCGGCGCCTGGCGGATAGCCCTCCCCGGCGCGGACCGCGTCCATGGCGTCGTTGGCGATGGTCAGTCGCTGGAGCTGGACGTCGTCGGTCAGCAGGGTCACGCTGGCGCTGCCGGGGGTGCCGTAGGTGGGGGGGCTGGTTGAAACGATGGTCGCTGCACCCGTCGCTGCTCCCGTCGCAGCCGCCCCTGGCCCCAGGGGCGCTGCGGTGCCCAGCGGCACCTGGCAGCCGTCCGGCAGCGCCACGCGGCGCACCTGCTCGGACACTTCCTGCCGTTCCGCCTTCGTCGCGGAGGCCGGCATCGGCCGCTCCAGTCCGGCATATCGGCTGGCCACGATCACCACGTCCTTGGCGTCTCCGAGTCCGTACAGCCGGAACGGTGCCTTGCCTTGCACGCACACGGCTTCGCGGTAGACGCCTGGGCGGATGAGGATGTTAATGCGTCGCCCATCGCCGCCCGCAGCAGGCAGGGCCTCCAGCGCGGCCTGCACGCTGCGATGGGTGCCGCTGCCGTCAGCGGCCACGATGAAATCGGGGCGGAGTCGGGCGGGATCGCCCAGGTCGGCGGGAGTCCAGTCGCCAAGGTAGCGCGCCAGCGTGTACTGCGCCGCCGCCTGCTCGTCGAGTTGCGGACGAGCGGCGGCCCGTGGGTCCGGCTGGCCGGCGGGCGGTGGAGCGTCCCACGGAGCGCTACGGGATGCGGCGGGCGCGACTGCTGGCGTCGTTCCCGGTGAGCTCGCGAGAGGCGCTGCCGCGGACGCTGCCGCTGATGACACCGACGATGTCGGCGCAGTCGCTGGAGGCGAAGGATATGCAGCGGTCGCCCCAGTGGCCGTCGTTGCAGCCGTTGCAGGCGATGGCGTCGTTGCCGCGTTTCCTGCTGCTGTCGCCGAGGATGCAACCCCCAGCGCCACGAGCATGGCCGCCGCGCACCCAAGCCGCGCCACCGCAGGACCCAACGCAAGGCCCATCGATCGCCCCGCCAGCCGCAGCTCCCGCGCCGATCCCCGCGCCTGCGCCCCGCCGTCCGCCCGCATCACAGATCCGCCAGGTACAACGCTGGCTCCCCTTCCGCATCCGCGCTGAAGAGCACCTGCCGCTCGTCGGGCGTGAAGGACGGATGTGGATGGGTCACCTGCCGGTTGCCCTTGTAGACCCGCCAGCTGCTGTCGTGCCGCGCCACCTTGCGCTCGGTGCCGGCCTTCATGTCGAAGACATGCAGGTAGGGATCGGTCTTGATCTGGTGGCTGCCGGTGTCGGCCACGTCGGCGGGCGAGTCGCAGCCGTCGCCAATCAGCAGGCTGCCATCGTGGTTGCTCATCAAATGGGAGCACGGCGGCATGCGCATCAGTCGTCGGGACTCGAGCGTCACCGGATCCAGCGAGCAGATCCACCGGTCGCGCTGGCCCTTGAGATAGGACACATAGATCATGGCCGATCCGTCCGGCACCCAGAATTCGTGGGTGCAGCTCTCGCCCGGGTCCTGCTGCCGGCCGCAGCGGATGTGGGTGCCGTCCTCATTGATGAACCACATGCGCGCATCCACCAGGTCATGCGGGCCTTCGTGGCAGTAGGCCACGGTGTGGTCATCGAAGGGGCGGTATTGCGGATGCCCCAGCCAGCCCTTCTGCTCCAGGATGACCTCCCGTTCCCCCGTCGCCAGGTCGATGCGGATCAGCCGGCAGCGCGGCTTGGCATGGAACATCTGATGGAACTTCTGCCAGTCACTCAGCGGGAACCAGTCACTGGCGGCGATCTCGATGCCCACCATGCGGGTGCAGGATGAATTGGCCACCCAGGTGCCATACCCGACCCAGCCCTCCGGCACCCGATAGACGACTTCCTCGCTCAGGTCGGCCAGCGACAGCCGGATCAACTGCCGCTCGGCCCGCACGAAGTACAGATGCCGGTCGTCCGGGCTGAGGAAGCCGCCGAAGGTGTTTTCCCCCGGCTGGTCGGTCAGTTGCGTGGCCACCTGGCTCTGCAGGTCCAGCAGGTGATAGTTCCAGCTGCTGCCCGGACCGAACTCCGCGCCGAAGATCAGCCGCTGGCCGTCGTTGGTGAAGGCCTTCTGGTAGAAGTAATTGCGATGGCAGGTGACATCGGTCGGCGTCAGCCGGGTGACGCGGGCGCCAGTGTCCGGGTCCTGGCGGGTGACGAAGCGGAGTTGACGTTCGGTGGCTTTCATACGGTCTTCACGCGGCGGCGCGTGTCTTCACTTGATGCGTTGCAGCAGGGCCTGGCCCTCGGTCACCAGACGGTGCGCGGCGGCTTCGTCGGTGGTCTTGCGGTAGGCGACGGTCTCGAAGACCTCGCGCATGAATTTGTGCAGCCGGGCATGCTCGAAGAGCGGTGCGGGCCGGGTCAGCCGGCCGGCCAGGCGCTGCTCGCGGATCTGCTCATGCGCCGCCAGCTCCAGTGGCGGTACCCCGGGGCCGCTTCGCAGCTGCTCGAAAGGCCCGCGCGCCGAGGGCAGCCCCCGCGTGCGCCCCAGCAGCGATGCGGCTTCCAGGTCAGTCAGCAGGAAGTTCACCAGACGCGTGGCTTCTTCCGAATGCCCACGGGTGCCGGCATGCCGGCTCACGGCATACATCACCGTCGGCCGACCGAACATGCCGCTTTCCTGGGCGCCGGGCAGGGTCGGGAATTCGCCCAGCGTGAGGCGCTGCTGCTTGTCCAGCGTGGAGGACCGCAGGCCGATGACGGAGTCCCAGGTGTAGTTGCCCGCCCAGCGTCCGTTGACCCAGTCGGGCTGCTGCTCGGTGGGTTTCTCCGCACCGCCCAGGCTGGCCCGCAGCGGCAGTGGCGTGGCCACATGCTCCTGGATCAGGCGACGGTAGATGCGCACCCAGTCCAGCGCTGCCGCGTCGCTCATGGCGACCCGGGGCTGGCGCGGGTCGACATACGGCGTGCCGTGCTTCTGCTGCACCCAGGCCTGGGACAGCAGCATCATGTCGTAGAGCTCCCCGTCCAGCGGATAAGCGTCTTCGCCCAGCGCCTTGCGAAACGCCGGGCCGGTGGCGAACAGTTCGTCCCAGGTGGTGGGCAGCGCCAGGCCGGCCCGCTGGAAGGCAGCTTCGTTCCACAGCATCACCCGGGCGCTGAAGGACACTGGCACGGCATTGAGCTTGCCGGCCACATCGCCGTACGCCAGGTCCTCCGCCTCCAGCTGGCTCAGGTCCAGCAGGGCCTTGTGCTGACGCAGGTCGAAGAAGCCGTTGCCCCGCTTGCTGAACATCGCGAGCCAGGCCCAGTTGATCTGCATGACGTCCGGCTCGGAGCCGCCGGCAATCTGGGTGGTGAGCCGCTCCAGATAGCCATTGAAGCCCATGTACTCGGCCTTGACCCGCACGCCATAACGACGCTCGAACAGGGCCAACGCCTTGAGCGTGGCTTCGTGGCGCCCTGCCCCGCCCCACCAGGCAAACCGCAGCACCCGCGGCTCCTGCGCCTTGAGGAAGGCCGGTGCCAGGGCCAGGCCAGCGCCAGCGGTTACCGCAGCACCGGCGGCCGCGCCCAGCAGTTGTCGACGGGTCGTGCTCATGCGAGCAGGCTCACGCCGGTGTCAGCGTCGAAGAGGTGGGCGGCCGACATCTGGGCATGCAGCGTGACCGGATCGCCGCGTTGCAGGCCTTGCAGCGGCAGGGCCTGTTCCGCCGGGATGCGGGCGGTGAGCACCAGATCGCCCAGGTCCACATGCAGATAGACCTCGGAGCCCATGTGCTCGCTGAATCGCAGCCGCGCGGCGAGCGGTTCGCTGTCCCCATGCGGGCGGGGGGCGAGCGTCAGGTGTTCGGGGCGCAGGCCCAGGGTCACGGCACCGTCTGCGCGCTGGGCCAGGCCACCCAGCGCCGCCACTCGGGCGGCGGGCAGTCGCAGCCGCGTGCCGCCGAGCTGCACGGTCAGGCCGTTGTCGGTGGCTTCGAGGCGGGCGGGCAGCAGGTTCATTTCCGGGGAGCCAATGAAGCCCGCGACAAAGGCGTTGGCAGGACGCTCGTACAGCGCCGTGGGCGTGTCGACCTGCTGGATCACCCCGTCCTTGAGCACGCAGATGCGCTCGCCCATGGTCATGGCTTCCACCTGGTCGTGGGTCACGTAGACGGTGGTGGCGGGCTGGTCGCTCTCGCGCAGGGTGCGGTGGAGTTCGGTCAGGCGCACCCGCATGGCGGCGCGCAGCTTGGCATCGAGGTTGGACAGCGGCTCATCGAACAGGAACACGTCCGGCTTCTTGACGATGGCCCGCCCCACGGCCACCCGCTGGGCCTGGCCGCCAGAGAGCTGCTTGGGATAACGGTCCAGCAGATGCTCCATCTCCAGCAGGCGCGCGGCGTGGCGCACACGCCGGTCCAGCTCGGCGGGCGGCGTCTTGGCCAGCTTGAGGCCGAAGGCCAGGTTGTCGTAGACCTTCATGTGGGGATACAGCGCATAGTTCTGGAACACCATCGCAATGCCGCGCTCCTTGGGCGCCAGGCTGTTGACGGTCTTGTCCCCGATGCGCAGCTCCCCGGCCGTGATGCTTTCCAGCCCCGCGATCATGCGCAGCAGCGTCGACTTGGCGCAGCCGGACGGGCCGACAAACACCATGAATTCCCCGTCACGCACTTCCAGGTCCACACCGTGGACCGCCTTGAAGCCGTTGGGATAGGTCTTCTCGACCTTGTTCAGCGAAAGTCTTGCCACCTGTCTCTCTCCAAATGCTTTTTTTGTTGGGGCGCGTTGTGCGGGCCGGGGTCGGTGCCGATGGGGCCGGCGTTGCCGGTCAGCCCTTCACCCCGGACGAGGTCGCGCCCTCGATGAAATGCCGCTGCGCAGCGAAGAACACCGCCACCGACGGAATGAGGGCCACCACCGAAATGGCAATCACATTCGCCCATTCCACTTCCTCGGTCGCGCCAATGCTCATCTTCAGCGCCAGCGACACCGGGTATTTCTCCACCGAGGCCAGATAGATCAGCGGGCCCATGAAGTCATTCATCGTCCAGATGAACTGGAACACCACCACGGAAATGATGGCCGGCTTGAGCAGCGGCACGATGATGTGCCAGAGCAGTTGCCAGGCATTGCAGCCGTCGATCTGGGCGGCCTCTTCCATGTCCCGCGGAATGCCGCGCAGGAACTGCACCAGCATGAAGACAAAGAAGGTGTCGGTAGCAAAGGCCGAGGGCACGATCAGCGGCAGGTAGGAGTCCAGCCAGCCGATCTCGCGGAAGACCAGATACTGCGGCAGGCGCAGCACGATCAGCGGCAGCATCATCGTGGCGATCATGATGCTGAACAGCAGCTTGCGGCCCCAGAACTCAAAGCGGGCGAAGGCGTAGGCCACCATCACGCAGGAGATCACGGTGACGATGATTCGCGGAATCGTGATCAGGAAGCTGTTGAGGAAATAGGTGGCGAAGGTGTATTCGGTGCTGGTCTTCCAGCCTTTGGCATAGGCATCGAAGTCCAGCCGGCTGGGCCAGAAGCCGGCCGAGCTGAAGATCTCCGAATTGTTCTTGAACGACGCACCCACCAGCCACAGCAGCGGATAGAGCATCACCACCGCCACCACACCCAGCGCCGCATAACGCAGCCAGGGGTTGCCCTGGTCGCGCACCAGCACCAGCGGTGCGGCCGCGCCGCGTGTCTCGGTCATCTTGCTTGTCTCCCCCGGGCGTCCGGGATCTGCCTGCACGCGGCTCATCGCTTCTGCTCCTTTTCGCCGGAGTAGAAGACCCAATAGCGGGAACTCCAGAAGGACAGCAGCGCCAGGCCGCCGACCAGGGCAAACAGCACCCACGACAGCGCCGCGCCGTAGCCGAGATTGAAGAACCGGAAGCTCTGGTCGTAGATGTAGAGCGCCAGCACGTAGGTGGAGTGCAGCGGCCCGCCCTCGGTGATCATGTAGGGGCCGTTGAATTCCTGGAAGGCATGGACCATCTGCATGATCATGTTGAAGAAGATCACCGGGGTGATCAGCGGCACGGTGATCTTCCAGAATTGCTGCATCTTGCTGGCGCCGTCGCATTCCGCGGCTTCATACAGCGAGATCGACACGTTCTGCAGCGCCGCCAGGAAGATCACCATGGCCGACCCGAACTGCCAGGTGAACAGCAGCACGATGGTCCACATGGAATAGTGCTCGTCCGCCAGCCAGGGAATGGGGTCGATGCCAAAGCGGGCCAGCACCAGGTTCACCAGCCCCTGCCGCGCAAACACAAAACGCCACAGCACCGCCACGGCAATGGAGCCGCCCAGGATGGACGGGATGTAAAACGCCGCGCGGAAGAAGTTGATGCCGCGCAGCTTGAAGTTCAGCACATGCGCAATGAACAGCGCAAAGCCGACCCGCAGCGGCACCGCCAGCGCCGCAAACAGCAGCGTCACACCGAGTGACTTGCGAAACAGCGGATCGTCCGTCGCCAGCTCGCGATAGTTCTGCAGCCCGACGAACTGGGGTGGGTCGATCAGGTCGTATTGGGTGAAGCTGAGCGCGAAGCTCATCACGAAGGGGAACAGCTTGAACAGCAGCACGCCCAGCACAAATGGCAGGACGAAAAGGAACCCCAGTTTCTTGTTCTCGTACACGCGGCCTCCCGTTGTCTCATCGGTCGGCCTGCGCAGGCCCGGCCATCCGCCGTCCCTGCGCAGACGCTCGCATCTGGACCGGCGCGACCCTCAGGCCTGCACCGGCATGAACAGACGCCGCGCCCTTGTTGTGGTGGTGAGCGTCGGCGTCCGGCATGGCGATGCGAGCCTAACGTGCGAGCCAGCCCCCGTCGACGGCCACGGTGTAGCCATTGACGTAGTCCGACGCCTTGGATGCCAGGAAGACGACCGGCCCGGCCAGATCGTCCGGCACGCCCCAGCGGCCGGCGGGAATGCGCTCCAGAATGGCGGCATTGCGGGCTTCGTCCTGGCGCAACGCGGCGGTGTTGTTGGTGGCCATGTAGCCCGGCGCAATCGCATTGACATTGATGCCGTGCGACGCCCACTCATTGGCCATCAAACGGGTGATGCCCATCACGCCACTCTTGCTGGCGGTGTAGGACGGCACCCGCACGCCGCCCTGGAAGGACAGCATCGACGCCACGTTGATGATCTTGCCGCCGCTGCCCTGCGCCAGGTATTGCCGGGCCACCGCCTGCGAGAAAAAGAACACCGTCTTCAGATTCAGGTTGATGACGTCGTCCCAGTCCTGCTCGCTGAAGCGGATGGCGTCCTCGCGGCGGATGATGCCGGCGTTGTTGACCAGGATGTCGACCCGCCCGGTCAGCGACCGCGCCTCGGCCACCAGGCCTTCGATGCAGCTGATGTCGCCGAGATTGGCCCGCAGGTCCAGAAAACGCCGCCCATGGGCCTGCACTTCCGCCCGGGTCTGCACCGGGTCCGACACATTGACACCGACGATGTCGGCACCGGCCTGCGCCAGCGCCACCGCCATGCCCTGCCCCAGGCCGGTGTTGCAGCCCGTGACAATGGCCACGCGACCATCCAGCTGGAATTGATCCAGGATCATGTTGAACATTCCTTCGATTGAACCGATGAATAAACCGACGGGAGGAGCTTCGTGAACGGCACGAAGCTCAGCGCAGCGCCGTCATCGGCACGTGGTCCATGTCCTTGAACACCTGGTTTTCTCCCACCATGCCCCAGATGAAGGTGTAGGCCTGGGTGCCCACGCCCGAGTGGATGGACCAGCTGGGGCTGATCACCGCCTGTTCATTGCGCACGACCAGGTGCCGCGTCTGGGTCGGCTCGCCCAGCATGTGGAAGACCACCGCGTTCTCGGTCATGTCGAAGTAGAAATAGACCTCCATGCGGCGGTCATGGGTGTGGGTGGGCATGGTGTTCCACAGGCTGCCGGGCTCGAGCTGGGTCATTCCCATCAGCAGCTGGCAGGTGGGCAGCACGTCCGGCACCAGGAACTTGTAGATGGTGCGGCGGTTGCTGGTCTCGGGCGAGCCCAGCGTTTCCGGCGAGGCCTCGGCCAGCGTCACCTTGCGGTGCGGATAAGCGGTGTGCGCCGGGGCGCAGTTGAAATACAACTTGGCCGGCTGGCTGCTGTCCACACTCTTGAATTCCAGAATGCGGGCGCCCTGGCCGATGTAGAGTGCCTCGCGCGGGCCGACATCGAATTGCTGGTCGTCCACCAGCACGCGGGCGGCGCCGCCAATGTTGATCAGGCCCAGTTCCCGGCGCTGCAGGAAGAAGTCGGTGCCGGTGTGCTTGCCCAGTTCGGGCGCGAAGGTGACGGGACGGGTCACCGGCATGACGCCGCCGACGATGATCCGGTCGATCTGACTGTAGGTCAGGGTGGCCTGGTCCGGCAGGAACATGTCTTCCACCAGGAAATGGCGGCGCAAGCCTTCCGTATCCAGGGTGCGGGCGTGTTCACTGTGCAGGGGTTGGCGGATGTCCATGCTTGTCCTCGGTATTGATGCCAGCCATGCGCGCAGACACCCCAAAACGGGGCCGGTCTGCGGCTTGATGGGGCGAAGCGTAAGCGTCCGCGCAAACTCACGAAACTATGGTTTCTATCTAGTGAACCGCCGTTTCATTTTTCTGCGATGGGGCTATAGTTGCTCGCATCCACTGGTTACACCGCTGTCTCATGAACCCCTATTTCGACTCTGAGGCCACGCCCTGGACTGACCTGGGTGACGGCATCCGCCGCAAGATCGTCGGACACACCGAGCAGCTGATGTCGGTGCTGGTGCAGTTCGACCAGGGCGCCATCGGCACGCCTCATGCGCATGAGATCCACGACCAGATCGCCTACGTGATCCGCGGCTCGTTTGAATGCGACGTCGGCGGCATCAAGAAGGTGCTCAAGCCCGGGGACGCCTTCGTGGCGCCCCACGGCTGGCAGCACGGCGTGGTGGCGCTGGAACAGGACAGCACGCTGCTGGACCAGTTCTCGCCCCGCCGCGACGACTACCTCTGAGGCGGCGTCCCGGTCCGGTCCTTCGCGTCCGGACCCGCCGGGCTAACGCCCCTCCCCGCAGTATCCGAAGTAGTAACCGCAGTACCGAGGCGGCGCCGCACTGCAGCGGCGGCCGCTCCGTGCCTCGGCGCCCTACGTGCGCCCGTGACTGACCAAGCAGCCACCAGAGCGGCGGGCCAAGATCCCGCCCCGGTGGCAGAAGAACCATACGGAGACAAGTCATGCCCCAACACCTTGGGAACCGCCTCGGGACGACAGCGTCCACCTCCCGGGAGGCTCGTGCCACCCAAGCCTCCGGTGCGGCCGTGCTGGCCGCCCATCGTGACAACGGCCTGCTGCCGCCGTCCCGCCTGACGCCGCTGCTGGCCTGCCTGCTGGGCACGGCCGTCCTGCCCGGATGGGCGCTGGCCCAAGCCCAGGCACCCGCCGCGCCAGGCACTGCCGCCTCCGCGCCGGCCGATGGGAGCGACAGCGCCAAGTCCCTGGACACCGTGGTCATCACCGGCATCCGCGCCTCGCTGGAAAGCGCCCTCAATGCCAAGCGGCAGGACCGCGGCATCGTGGACGTGGTCAAGGCCGAGGACATCGCCAAGTTCCCCGACACCAACCTGGCCGAATCCCTGCAGCGGGTGCCGGGCGTGGTGATCGACCGTGACGCCGGCGAGGGCCGCAGCATCACGGTGCGCGGCCTGGGCGCCGACTTCACACGGGTGCGCATCAACGGCGTGGAGGCCCTGGCCACCACTGGCGGCACGGACAGCTCCGGCGGCGCCAACCGCTCGCGCGGCTTCGACTTCAACGTCTTCGCTTCGGAGCTGTTCAACAGCATCACGGTGCGCAAGAGCAGCTCGGCCGATGTGGATGAAGGATCGCTCGGCGCCACTGTCGATCTGCAGACGGCCCGCCCCTTTGACTTCAACAAGCGCGTGATCACCACCTCGGTCAAGGGCCGCTACAACGACCTGTCGCAGAAGACCGACCCGCGCATGGCCTTCCTCTACAGCGACGTCACGACGGACAAGCGCTTTGGGGTGCTGGTCTCCGCGGCGTACTCCAAGCGCCGTCTGCTGGAAGAGGGCTTTTCGACCGTGCGCTGGGACAACGGCCCCTCCTCCGGCGGCTGGTGCTCGCCGATCGGCGTCTCGCCGCTGAACCCGACCACGACGGCCACCACCTGCGGCCCGGCTGCGCAAGGCGTGCCGCGCCTGCCGGCCTCCGCGGGCGCCACCGCCGCCTACAACGCCGCCAACAGCGCCGACAACTTCCACCCTCGCCTGCCGCGTTATGGCCGCCTGACCCATGACCAGGACCGCCTGGGCGTGACGGCCTCGATCCAGTTCAAGCCTTTCGAGAAGACGCTGATCACCGGCGACATGCTCTACTCGAAACTCAAGGCCACCCGGCAGGAAGACTTCCTGGAAGCCATTTCCTTCAGCCGCACCGCCAGCCAGGGCGGCAAGCCGCAGACCAGCGTGGTGGACGCGCAGTACGACAGCAATGGCGCGCTGCTCTACGGCAAATACAACGGCGTGGACATCCGCGCCGAATCCCGCTTCGACAGGCTGAGCACCGAATTCACGCAGCCCAGCCTCAAGATCGACCAGGAGATCACCGACCGTCTGCGCCTGACGGCTTCCGGCGGCCGCGCCGAATCACGCTTCCGCAATCCGGTGCAGACCACGGTGACGCTGGATGCGCTGAATGTGAACGGCTATGCGCTGGACTTCCGCGGCAATGACCGTCTGCCAGTCATCTCCTATCCCTTCGACCCGGCCGCCAGCACCAACAACCCGCTGACCATCGTCGGTGTGCCGCGCACCAGCGGCAGCCAGGCGACGACTGTCACTAACACCACCACCAGCGAAATCCGCATCCGTCCGCAGGGCGCCAACAACCGCAATGACGTGGGCCATGTGGAACTGGCCTGGGACTGGATTCCGGACACGGTCACGCTCAAGGCCGGCGCCGATTACAAGCGCTACACCTTCGACACCTACGAATTCCGCCGGGTCAACCAGAACGACACCATCTTCTCGCCGACCAACGGCATGAGTGGCCTGACGACGATGCTGACCGGATTCGGCCGCAACCTCAGCCTGCCGGCCGGCACCGCCACGTCCTGGGTCATTCCCGACCTCAATGCCATTGCCGCCGCCTACGACATCTACTGCAATTGCATCAAGAGCGGCCCGGCGGGCGGCCCGGGTGACTTCACCCTGTCGTCCATCACCAACGGCAATGCACGCGGCAACAACCGCAAGGTCTCGGAAACCGACACCGGCGGCTTTGTACAGGCGGACTTCGACACCCGCGTGTTGGGCATCCAGGTGATGGGCAACGTGGGCGTGCGCTATGTGAAGACCGAGCAGGAAGCCACCGGCTACCTGGCCAGCGGCGGCGGCACGGAAGTGGTGGTGGGCCAGAGCTACAAGGACTGGCTGCCTTCGCTGAACGTGTCGGCCAACCTGACCCGCAACCTGGTGGCGCGTTTTGCAGCGGCCAAGGTGATGGCCCGTCCCCAGCTGGGCAACCTGAATCCAGGCGGCACCATCAGCACCACCGGCACGCTGTCGATCACCAGCGGCAACCCCGGCCTCAAGCCCTTCCGCGCCAAGACCTTCGACGGCAGCCTGGAGTGGTACCACGGTCGCAATGCTTTCGTGGGCATCGGTCTGTTCCAGAAGAACATCGACACCTACATCCAGAGCCTGCGCACCAACATTCCCTTCAACGCGACGGGCCTGCCGCTGTCGCTGCTGCCTTCCAACTTCACCGGTGAAGAAGTCTTCCAGGTCACCTCGCCGATCAACACCCCTGGGGGCAAGCTGCGCGGCATCGAGCTGAATTTCCAGCAGCCCTTCAGCTTCCTGCCCAGCTGGGGCAAGAACTTCGGCACGGTGCTGAACTACACCTATGTGAAGAGCAAGATCACCTACCTGGTCTCGCCCACCAGCAATGCGGTGATCACCGACGACCTGCTCAACATGTCGCCGCGGTCCTGGAATGCCACGCTCTATTACGACGATGGCACCATCAATGCGCGGGTGTCGGCCTCCCGTCGTTCGTCTTTCCTGACCCGCGTGCCGGGCCAGAACAACAACGACGTGGAAGGCAAGAATGCCTCGACCAATGTGGACGCCTCCATCAGCTACAAGTACAGCGACCGGCTGAGCTTCACGCTGGAAGGGGTCAACCTGACCAACGAGGTGAATGACCAGTTCATCTCTCGTGCCCGCAACAGCCCGGTGGTCTACAACGTCACTGGCCGCGAGTATCTGGTCGGCATGGCCTACAAGTTCTGAGTCGGAGACCCCTCAATCATGGGCGTCACCCGATTCAAGACGGCCTGGCGGCTGCTCGCGCTGGCCGCCGTCCTGCAGACCGGCGCCGCCCATGCGGATTCGCTCCGGGTGATTCTGGTGGGAGATTCCACCATGGCACCCCGCAGCGGTTATGGAGACGCCTTGTGCGCCCGCTTCCAGCCCGAGGTGGAATGCCTGAACCTGGCCAAGGGCGGGCGCAGCACCAAGAGCTATCGGGCCGAGGGCTTGTGGGACGCCGTCATGGCCTTGCTGCGGGATCGACCGGCCGGACAGACCGACCTGGTGCTGATGCAGTTCGGCCACAACGACCAGCCCGGCAAACCCGGTCGGTCGACGGACCTGGCGACGGAGTTCCCGGCCAATCTGCAAGCTTATGCGCGAGACGTGGCGCCCACAGGCGCCACGCTGGTGTTCCTGACGCCGCTCACCCGGCGCAGCTTCGATGCGCAGGGCGCATTGCGCAACGACCTGCGGCCCTGGGCGGAGACGACGCTGCGCATCGGCAGCGAACGTGCGGTGCCGGTGCTGGACCTCAATCGCGCCAGCCATGCGGCCGTGCAAGCCATGGGGCCGGACGAAGCCGACACGCTGGCGATGCTGCCGCGCCCTCCCGGCCCGCCGGCCTCCCCCGCGTCATCGGTCGGTGCCAACAATCCCGGCTTCGACTACACCCACCTGGGCCCCAAGGGTGCCGAGGTGTTCTCGGGCATGGTCCAGCAATTGCTGCAGGAGCGCTTGCCCGAGATGCGGCGGTGGATGCGCTGAACCCGATCAATAGATATCGACCTTCGCCTTATCCACCGTGTAGCGACCGCCGCTGTAGTACCCCTTCGTCGACGCATCCCGCGTGAACCGCAGCTTGATGGTGGGCGCGCCGGAGGGATAGCTGGGCCCGGTGCTGTACGAGGGGACCGGCGCCGTGCCTACATTGGTCGTGGGTGTCTGATCCACCAGCCGGGTGAGCGACTTGGAGGTCTGCAAGGCCGCGAAAATGTCGCCGGAGTCGAAATACGTCGAGTAGTACGGACTGGTGATGGCCGCCTTGCTGCTGGTGACGACCTTGCTGCTCCAGTTGTAGCGGTCTCCCGCGGTCAACAGACTGACCCGCAGCCCATTGACCTTGTAGAACGTTCCCACCTGCACGCTGGCCGCCGCCGTGTCGACGATGGTCAGCGTATTGGCGCCATACACAGTGGCAGTCTGCGCCGCGGTGTCGACCAGCACGGCCGTGTTTTCATCCACCCCCAAGCCCTGCTGCACATTCAGGTCGCGCAGCGCCGCGGCCAGCCGGCCCAGGCGGCCGGAGCGGGAATCGAAATGGGTGTCGCTCAGAATGCCGGCCGGCAGGAAGCCCAGCGCCTTCATCGTGGCGCCATTCTCCAGCGCTCGCAGCGCGGTGGTGCCGTCGCGGGTGTCCATCAGGTTCTGCCACTGCGTCACCGGCGTGTTGGGCAGATCCGCACCGAAGTAGAGATACCCATAGCTGACCCCGGACGCATGCATGGTGACATTGAGCGCATGATTGCCCGCCGAATCCCCGGCAATGACGATGTTGCCGTTGCCATTGCTCCAGCGGCTGCGCAGTGCGGCGGCAATGCCGGAATCCGCTCCACTGTCGTTCAGGAAGGTGCGGATGATCTTGGCCTGGTCGCCACCCGCAAACCACACCGCATCGGCCTGCTGCAGGATGGCCATGTTGGCCTGCCCCTGCGGCGTCGACGCACTGGCATGCACCCCGTAGTTGTCGACATGAGCAGTAATGAACTTGGGCGAGAAACCGTGCGTCTGGAACAGGTTGTAGTAGCCGCGCTTGAGCGGCGAGCTGCCAGAGGCGGGGATGTCATTCTGGAACGCGTCCAGTCCGGTGGCGTAGCTGTCCTTGGCGGCGGTGATGACGGCAATCCGGGGGCAGACGGTGATGGCCCAGTCGGTGCCGCAGTTGCTGGTGCTGTTGATATTCGGCACGAAGGCCGTGTCGCGACCGGTGGCCTTGCGCAGGCCGTTGACAAACAGATCGGTGTTGCCGTCTTCATAGGCGCCGCCGGACAGCAGCAGCTTCCCGGCCTGGGCCGGGGCGGAGACAACCAACAAGGCGCCGGTGACGAGGCTGAGCCAACCGGCTTTTGCGCAGAGTGCTTGCATGCGTCGGACTTTCAGGCGGGGCGGCGCCGGGGAAGCGCCTCACACCCCGCGCAGACGGTAGTCCGCACGATGCATGCTGCCCAGACACGCGCTTGCAGCAATGCGACCTGCAATTGCGCTGCTGTGCAGGGCTCGGGAATGTCCTATTCGCGTTGGCCCTAGGCCGCAGGCCCCAGGCCTGCAGCGGAGCGCCGAGGCGTTCAAGCGATGGGAGATCCCTCCATCAGATCCTGCATCGCCTCGGCCGGAATGACGGCACCGTGATGCTGAATCACCCGCGCCGCCACACGATTGCCATACGTGGCCGCCTCGACCGCTGACGCACCCGCCAGCCGCCGGGCCAGGTAGCCGCCCGCAAAGGAGTCGCCAGCTGCCGTGGTGTCCACCACCCGTGCCACCGTCTCGGTCGGCGCGGTCAGCCACCGGTCCGGATGCTCTGGGCTCCTCACCAGGGTCGGCGCTGCGCCTCGTTTGATCACCACTTCCGGCGTGGGCAGGTCTTTTGCGTGCGCCAGGGCTGCTTCCGGCGACTCCAGACCGAGCAGCGCCTGATGGTCATCCGCCGTCACCAGCGCCACGGTGGCCAGGCTGAAGGCGCGCTGGAAGACGTCACGGGCCTGCTGCCGGTCCGGCCACAGGGGCGGCCGGTAGTTGTTGTCGAAGACGACGGTGGCGCGGGAACGCATCCGGGCCATCAGGTCCAGCAATCGCTCCCGTCCTTCTGGCGGAAGAATGGCCAGGGTGATGCCGCTCAGGTAGAGGGCGTCGTAGTCGTCGGCGAATTGCTCCAGAGGCGTCTGAGACACCTCGAAATACGCTTTCGCCGCTGCCGTGTCGCGCCAGTAATGAAAGCTGCGCTCGCCCCGTTCATCCACCTGGATCATGTAAAGGCCTGGATGTCGCCCCGCAATGCGGCGCACCAGCCGGGTCTCCAGCCCCTGCTGCGTCCAGCGGTCCAGCAGACCTTGGCTCAGGCTGTCGTCCCCGACCGCCGTGGCATAGGCCACCTCGATCCCTCCGGCGCGGCCGCATCGCCGCAGATACACGGCGGTATTGAGCGTGTCCCCGCCATAGCTCTGGGTCATCGGCCCAAAGGCCTGGCCCTGCAATTCAAGCATGCATTCGCCAATGACGGCCACGCGCTGGGTCATGAGTCTCTCAATTTGGAACGTTGTTTTGAATTCTCCAATAGCCGGGCGTTGAATGGGGTGGTGCAGACCCTAAGCCTGCGCAGGCGCCAACGCTTTTGTCTCGATTCAGCTCCAACGTCATTCATTGACGCCTATCTGATTTCACAAAGGGGCGCGAATGGCGATCACTGCCCAGCGCTTCCGAACCTTCCGGCCCCATTCCGCCAACCTTCCGGAAGGTTTTCAGCCAACCAGAAGGTTTCCAGAAGGTCGAGACGCGCCGCGCTGACTACCGTTGCGGTCATCGGAGCTTGGGTTCCGACCGGCCTCCCGGCCCGCCCCCCTTTGAGCGTTTTGAGAGGAATGTCCCATGATCACCCTGCCCCCTCCCGCCGGACGCAGGCACAGCGTGACCCCGGTCCGGCGCAGCACCACCTGCCGCCTGCCACAGCCTTCGGGCACCCGACCCGTCAGCGGACGGGGGCGACCGGCCTCCGTGGCCCGCGCCCTCAGCGCCGCCGAAGGTCGTGAACGCGAGCGGATTGCCACGGTGCTGCACGACGAAGTCGGCGCCCTGATCGTCCGCATCCGCCTGCGGATGAGCGAATGGCGCCACAGCCAGTCCCGCCTGCCTGCCCCGGAGGTCGATGAAATGTGTGCCTGGATCGGCAAGCTCTCCCACACCGTGCGCACCCTGACCACCGCCCTCGCCCCCCCGGCCTGGCATGGCGGCCTGCCGGGCGCCCTGGAGGCCATGGCCCAGGAACTGGGCCTGGGCGGGGATGCCCGCGGACCCCTGGTGCGAGTCGAGTCGGGCGGACCGGACTTCGACCTGCCCGAACCGATGCGTTCCATCATCTGCCGGGTGGTGCGGGAGCTGTGCCTGAACGTGCTCAAGCATGCCAAGGCCCGGCGCCTCGACATCACGCCGCGGCTGGTCGACGGCTGGTTGTGCATCCAGGTGCAGGACGACGGCGTGGGCCTGCCCGATCCGGCCCATCCAGCCGATCCGGCCGATATGCAGGTGCCCGCCAGCAACGCGCCGCGTCCCCACGGTCCGGCCACCGGCGGCCTGGGCCTGGCGGGCTCACGAGCCCAACTGCGCGCCATCGGCGGCTCGCTGCATCTGCGCTGGGAGGCCGATCGCGGCACCTGCGCCACCGTGCTGGTGCCGCTGCCCGCCCACCTGCGCCCCTCCACCCCTTCCATTGTTGAACTGCCCCCGCGGAGCCACCCATGACCATTCGCATCGTGCTTGCCGACGACCATCAACTGGTGCGGGAGGGCCTGACCGCCCTGCTGGGCCGAGAGCCCGGCCTGGAAGTAATCGGCCTGGCCGAAGACGGCGCCGCCGCAGTGCGCCTCGTGCGCCAGCTGGAACCGGACGTGCTGGTGACCGACGTGGCCATGCCCGGGTTGAACGGCCTGGAAGCGGTGCGCCGCGTGAAGCAGCAGCAGCCCATGGTCGCCTCCATCTGCCTGTCGATGCATGGCGACCAGCGCACGGTGGTCACGGCGCTGAACGCCGGCGTGTCGGGCTTCGTGCTGAAGGATGCGTCCGCCGACGAGCTGGCGCATGCAGTGCGCGACGTGGCGGCCGGCCGCATCTTCCTGAGTCCCTGCCTGATGGGCGCGGTGGTGGACGAACTGCGACACCATCACCGCCACACCGATGCCGCCACCCCCTTGCGTCCTCCCCAGACGCTCACGGCGCGGGAGCGGGAAATCGTGCAGCTGTTTGCCGAAGACCTCAGCACGCAGGACATCGCGGAACGCCTGCACCTGAGCGCCAAGACCGTGGCCACACATCGGGAGAACATCACCCGCAAGCTGGGTGTGCGGGGCGTGGCGGGCCTGACGCGTTATGCCGTGCGGGAAGGACTGAGCACGGTCGACCCGGCGGTGACTGCCTGATCCGCCGGGAGCGCCCATGCCCTTATGGATCTACAACCTGCCGGATTGGCTGATCGGGATGGTGATGGTGGCAGGCTGCGTCGGCCTGGCGCTGGGGGGCCAGGCCTTGCGCCTTCGATGGTGCGGGCTTCGGGTGTCAAGGCGGGAGGACGGACTGCTGGTGGGCGTGGGCCTGCTGCTGGTGGTGCTGTCGCTGCTGCTGCTGGGCCTGTGCGCCGCCACCGGATGGGAGGCGGCCGGACGGACCGACCGCATGGTGCAGCAGGAAGCTGGCGCCATCGGCGCACTGGGCCGCAGCCTGGCGGTGATGGGGCCGGAGGAGTCCCGGCTGGCGCGGGAGCAGTTGCGGGCCTACACACGGTCCGTGATCCTGAAGGAGTGGCCGGCCATGCAGGACGGGCACAGCAGCCTGAGCACCTGGGATGCCTTCGACACGCTGTTCCGGTCGCTGTCCGGCATCCAGCCCGGCAGTGCGTCGGAGCGGGCGCTGATGCCGGAGGTCTGGCAGGGGGCGTTCCAGCTGCTGCAACTGCGGCAGGCGCGCTTGCAGGCGTCCCAGCCGGTGGTGCCCGTGGCGCTCTGGGCGGTGACCACGGCCAGCACCGGGCTGACCCTGGGCTTCCTGAGCCTGCTGCCGGCGCACCGGGCCGGCCGGACCCTGCTGGTGCTGGCAGCGCTGCTGCTGGGACTGGGCCTGTTCCTGGCGGTGGCGATGGACCGCCCGTTCTGCCGTTATGACTGCCCGGCGGCCGAGCCGTATGAGAAGGCGCTGCAGCGGATGGAGCGGTGGGATGCGCAGACGATGCGCATCCGTTCACCGCCGTGATTGTTTGTCGTCCAAAGCGGACGGCGAAACATGCATTGCGGGACATCCCACGATTGGGAATCCCGCGCAATGGTGTCCCATGGGTGGGACGCCTGAATCAGCCCGAATTCGGGTATCAACGAAAGGCAACAATGAACACGAATGAACAACGCGACCAAGATGAACTGGATGCTGCCAAGGCGTTCTGGGTCATGGATCCCGCGGCGCAACGTCTGACGGCTCCGCGGGAACTCACGCTGGCAGAGCTTCAGGCCGTTGCGGGTGGCCCGGAGGTGGAAGGCTCATCGTCAAACTGAGACGGCGCGAGAAAACCGGCTCCTTTAGTGATCAAACGGGGTCGTCCGATCAGGTCGTGAGACCTCCGCGCCGACCACCTCCGTAAAGTGCCCTGCATTGCGTGCAGGGCACTTGGTCAATTGCTGCTGCCGTTGCCCACTTCCGGGTCGGTGGTGGCCACCAGCTGATTGCGGCCTCCTGCGTCGTACGAGAAGACCAGGATGACGCCGCGCCGGGTGTTGGGCGCCAGAGGAATGGTCACAGACCACGCTGGCGCGGGCTCTCCATTCACGAGCGCATACGGTTCTTCCCGCGCCAGCAACAGATTGGGCATGCCCGCATTGCCCCCCAGCGTCTTGGCCGTGGCGGAGAACAGCCTCACATCCCGGTTCACCACGAAACCGTCGGTATTGATGCTGTCCAGCACCTGCCGATCGATGGTGCGGACATCGCATTGGCGCAGGCACACCGAGTTCTGGTGCTCGGTATCGCGCAAGTCCTTGGCATCTGTTTTGTTCCAGTTGATGTCGTAGTAGTAACACGCCTCGATGACGGTGGGGTCGACGCTCCCTTGGCGTTTCAGCGGGACGACGAAGTAGTTGGTGATGCTGGTATCAATGTTGGCCATGGCAATCGGAAATGCAAAGGTCCCGGCTGAGGGACTCACGGTTGAGAAATGGCAATCCGGATGGTCGCATATCCCCCCTCCACCAGTTGCCGACGAAAATCTGCTTCAAGCTTTCCGGGGTCCACGCATTGGCGCGCGAGCAGCCATGCTTCCAGCGTCACCCCGCCCTGCCCGCCATGCACCGCGGGCCAAAGCCGGTCCGCCATGGCTGCACAGGCGGGTTCTCGCCCCGTCGGCTTGAGCTTGTCCAGAATCTCCAGTTCGTAGACGGTGAGCCGACCGCTGAGGTCTTGGACCTGCCAATGCTTGGGCCATTGGTCCTGCAACCGACCAATCTCCTGACGCGCCTGGCGGGCCAATGTCTGCGCCTGTGTCCAATCGCCGTGATGCACGGCCATGGCCGCTTCGGCCACCGCCAGGCGGGCCAGGGCATCAGCGCGAGGGAAGTTGCGCGACGTGGCGCCGCGCGCATTCAGCGTCATCCTCAACCGACTCAGGGCGTCCGCGCCTCCGGGCTCCCCTGACGTCGCCCGTGCCAACAGCAGAGTGGCTTGCGCATGGGCCAGCTCCAGCCGCCAATAATCATTGTCAGGATCGGGTCCGGCCACGGACTTGATGCGCTTGACCGCCTGCTCCAGGTCCGCGATGGCGGCATCCGGCTGCCCCATGGCACGCAAGGCATCCGCGCGCCTGAGTTCGACGGTCCCCAGATCCCACAGCCGGGACCGTTCGTCGGGGTCCCTGCTCAGCAAGGTCGTCAGCAAGCCATGCGCCGATTCCAGGTGGGACAGGGCCACACGCGGCTGACCGCGCACCAGGGCCACCTTGCCCAACCATTGCTCGGACGCCGCCACCGAACTCAATGCGGTGCGATTCTCGGGCTGGCTTCTCAAGTAATCCCGCTTCTGGGTCAGCGCCTGTTCAAACCAGCCCTGGGCCTCGGCCCACGCCCCATTCTGAAAGGCCACCGACCCCAGGCTGCTCGTGGCATAGCCCCATTCCATCGAGGCGTTGGCATCCTCCGGCAGGGCCCTGTGCCAGGCCTCACAGGCATCGCGATATTCGATGAACCACTTCCTCGCGGTGCCTGTCTCGTTGGCATCCAGGGCAATCTGACCTAGCCAGAAGGCAGCGGCCCCCAGGGTCCTGTAGTAATCCGCGGCGTCGACCTCCGGCGTGGGCGCATGGGCCAGCAACAGCCGGCGTGCGGCATCCAGCGCGTCCAGGGCCACATCCGTGCGGCCCTTGCCGCGGCTGCTGTTGACCTCGCCGATCACGACCAGTGCCTTGGCACGTTGCAGCGCTTCGGCGGCGGACTCTCCCGCGCCGTCTGCGGGCGCCAGCACCCGCACGCCCTGTTCGCCAATGCGCGTCAGCAAGGACAGCTTGCCAATCGGCCTCAGCTGATCCGCCAGGTCGCCAAGCATGAACGACGCCAGCCGCTGGCTCTGCCGCTCGCGGTCGGCGGCCAGCCGCGCCTGATGTCCATACGCAATCGCCGCCACCACCGCCACGGCCGCCAGCAAGGCCACCAATCCGGTGCCCACCCAGCGTAGCCGACGCTGCCGGCGCAGGCGGCTGAGTGACGAACGGATGAAGCGCTGCTCGTCCGCCCCAAACAGCGACGGCGCTTCCTCCAGCGCCCGCGAGGCCTGCCACAGCAGCCCACCGCCCGGCAGCAGCAGGGTCGGCGCCTGCGCGCCGCCCAGCCAGCGCTGCAACCAGTGGCGCAGCTCGTCCCGCAGGGCCAGCGTGGCCCGGTGCTGCGCCACCCAGGCCGTGACCCGCGGCCATTGGCGCAGCAGCGCTTCATGCGCCACCCGGAACCCCGTCGCGCCGGCCACATGGTCGGCCACCAGCAATCGCGCATCCACGAAGGCATGCGCCAGGGCGCGCTCGTCGTCATCGCCCAAGGACGCCGCAGCAGCCCAGCGGCTGGTGGGTGTAGCGTCCTCAGCGCTCAGGCTCACGATGCGTGGCAACAACCGACCCAGCGCCTCCTGCCTCGCCGCCGGCAAGGCCGCGAGCACCGCTTCCGCATGTCGGCCGATCGCCCCCTCCAGCCCGCCCATCGCTTCATACGCATCCCAGCTCAGCACCTCTCCGGGGGCGCGCTGCAGATACAGCGCCTGAAGGGTGTATTGCAGCAGGGGCAAAGCGTCCGGCGCCTGCATCGCATCGCTGCTGAGCCGGTCGTCCAGGCGGTTCATGCCGCTGGCATCGGTGCCAAAGACCAGCCCGGCCGCACGCGCCGGCAGGCGGATCATCTGCGCCAGCGCTTCAGCGTCCGGCGGCGCCAGGTCCATGTGGGCGCCCTGCTCCTTGTCCCGCATCAGCGTCGGATGCTGGGCCAGGGCAGGATAGAAGTCATTGCGGCACAGCGCCAGCACCAGCATCCGTCCGCTGGCCACCAGTGCCTGCAGCGTCGCCATGAAGCGGGTGGCCAGGGACGCATCACTGCCACCCGCCATCGGCGCCGGTCCGAAGGAGGAAGCGGTCGCGCCCTTCTCCATCGCGACGCTGGCCACCCCGCCCTGCAGCACCGCCTCCATGCGGTCCAGCACCAGCAGGGGCGGACGCAGCGGCGCATCGCCAGATGCGTCCTCGCGCCGCCCCGGCGCCTCCAGCGCACACAGGGCGATGTCCAGCAGCCGGATCACCTCCTGCGGCCGCTCCCGCAGCAGTGTGGCCAGGGAATCGATGCTGTGGCCGGAGAGCAGCGGCTGCCCCTGCCATTCCCAATCCAGCAGGCCACCCGCCAGCGCGGACCAGGGATCCAGCTCGCCCAGCGACGCCATGTCCACCGTGGCGCTGGCGCTGATCTGCAGGCCCCCGGGCAATTGCGTCTGGCGGGCCGCCAGACCCTCTCCGCGCAGCGCGGGCAGCAGACCGGCCTGCACCAGGGACGTCTTGCCGGAGCCGCTGGGGCCCAGCAGCACCACCAGCGGCCAGCGGCGCCGCCACTGGGCGACCAGGCGCTGCTGCAAGGCCGCGACCGCATCGTCGCGACCGAAGAACACGGCCGCGTGAGCCTCATCGAATGGCTCCAGGCCGCAGAACGGCGAGTCGCCCCGCCAGCCGCCGTCATGACTCCGGGTGCCCATCGAGGACAACACGCTGATCGGCGCCACCACCCGGTAGCCCTGCTTGCGGATGGTCTCGATATATCGGGGCGCGCTGGCGCTGTCGTCCAGTGCCTTGCGCAGCCCGGCCACCACCTTGTGGACCGGGTTGTCGCCCTGGCTCTCGCCCGGCCAGCACTGAGCGAGCAGCGCCTCCGCACTCATCACCACGCCGGGCCGACGGCACAGCGCCACCAGCACGGACATGGGGCGCGGCTCCAGGCCGATGGAGACGCCGCCCCGCACCAGGCGACGCGCGGGCGTGTCCACCTGCCAGTCGCCGAGCAGGAAGCGGGTGGCTTTGACGAGGTCGCTGTCGGCGGCGCTGCCGCCCGGGGGGGTGTCCTGCCCGGAAGCCCGCTCGGAGACTCGCTCAGGGCCACGTCCGAATGCCTCCACGGTCTCCAGGCCGTGGAGCCCCTGGGCCTGCAGCGCCGGCGCTCCCGGCGGAAAGGTGTTGGCCAGGCTCAGTCGAGTCGGGTCCTGGGCAGCAGCGGGACCGGAGACCGAAGGCGGCGAGCCCGCGCCCACGCGCCCTTTGTTCCTGCCACCCACGGCCCCATCCAACGGTCCACCCACCGCCCCTTCCAAGCCCTTGGCGGCCGCCTGCCTGACGCGGGGCCAGGGCGCGCCCGCATCCGTCCCAGCATCGCCGTCCGTTTTCGGATTCATCTTGTTCTCTCCCTCGCATGGGCAGTTCCCTGCCAGCGACGGCGTGCAGTCTAGGAGCCCCCGGCGCCGGCGTCCATCGTGTCGCAACGCACCCACGCTGCCGAGGGAGAAATCAGCAAGGTCACCGCGAAAGCTCAGATTTCGTCCGATGGGGTCGCCGCAGCGCAGCTCCTATCGTTCAGCCACTCCATTCACCCACCGCTCTCGCCACCGTTTCGGCCACCGTTTCCGCATCACTCGCCCCATCATGATCGACGCCGCCCTCGCCCACATTGCCCAGCAGCTGAACCAGTCGCTGCGCCGGGCCTATCTGGTGACGGAAGACCTGGTGGTGGTGTCCAGCCTCCACGAATGTGACGGCGCCCTGGCCACCGGCACGGCGAACCGCCTGGCCCTGTTCCTGGTGAACCTGCAGCGAGACACCGTCGGCGGCGTCTCGCCGCGCGCCGCCCCACAGGCCCGCCAGGTGATGCAGCCGGCGCCGGTGCATCTGAACCTGATGCTGATGATCGCCGCCAACTTCGGCGGGTCGACCTATCAGGAGGGGCTGAAGCTGCTCTCCAGCGCCCTGGCCTTTTTCCAGTCCCGGCCGCTCTTCGACCATCACAACACCCCGGACCTCGATCGCCGCATCGACCGGCTGGTCATGGACCTGGAGAACCTGGACTATGCGCAGCTGTCCCAGGTCTGGGGCCTGTTCGGCGGACGCTACCTGCCATCGGTAGCTTATCGGCTGCGCCTGATCACCATCGATGCCGGTCACAGCCAGGGCACGCGGCCCGCGGTGCAGGAACCGCAGGTGGGCCTGGGGAGCGCCACATGAGCCGCACCCTGGCGCTGCTGCGCTTTGAAGTGGCCCACCGCTACTTCGCGGATGGACGCGCACGCGGCCTGCGCTTCGAGGCGGCTGGCGACACGGCTCGCCGCATGCGCCGGGCCGATCTGCTGGAGCGGCAGGATGGCGCTTCCTTGTGGCTGCTCGGCCCCGCGGATGCGGCCGAGACCCTGGCCGCGGACAGCCCGGAGCCGCTGACCTGGTGGGTGCGGGCCACCGACCCGGACTTCCCCATCTACACCGACGATCCGGCCCGCCGTCCGGAGGAGCTGCTGCTGGTCGAGCCCTCCCCCACCGACCCGCCGCAGCCGCAGGTGCGGGTGATGAAGATCTGGCGCGGGCCTGCCGGCGGCGCCAGTCCGGTGCCCGACGGCCACTACCCGCTCAGCGGCGAGGCCGCATGGCGTCCCCCCTTTGCCGTGCTGCGCCTGCCGCCATCGGCCTTGCAGCCCACCCTGCCCGATCAGGCCAATCAGGCCCACCCGTCGCCCGCGCACCTGCGCTGGGCCCTGGCGCCCCGCCACCTGGTCTGGAAGTACTGCCTCTTTGGCGACTGGTCCGAGGAGGCCCTGGACATCGTCGATGCCGGCGGCCAGGTGCGCTTCGAGGGCCCGGTCGTCGAACGCGGCGCAGACGGCCGCCCGCTGCTCGCCCTGCGCTCCAGTGCCCCGCTGGCGCTGGCGGAACGCTCCGACACCCGGCTGCAGCTGCGATGTCGCCAGTCCGGGGTGCCCAAAGTCCTGGTGAAGCGGTTGCCGGTGCCCGGCCCGCAGCACCTGGCCCGCGAGGAGATCGACGGCGCGGCGACGCTGGTCTCCGAAATCCATGTGCATCGCTGACATGGATCCAGAGCGTCGTTCCCATCGCCCATTCGTCAATCCTTCTGAGAGGAGGCCGTCATGGCTATGAAGACACCCGGTGTCTATATCGTTGAGAAAAATGCCTTTCCCAACTCCGTCGTGGAGGTAGCCACCGCGGTGCCCGCCTTCGTGGGCTACACCGCGAAGGCGGACAACGTCGGCAAGTCGCTCAAGGGGAAACCCTGGCGCATCAGCTCCATGGCGGAGTTCCACACCTACTTCGGCCTGGCGCCGGCGGTGCGGCTCACCATCCGCGACAAGACCGCGGACGACGACGAAGCGGCCTTCAGCCTCGGCAAGAAGGACTATGTGCTGGCCCAGCCACCCGGCAAGGAGGGCGGCCGCTTCCTGCTCTACCAGAGCATGCGGCACTTCTTCCAGAACGGCGGCGGCCCCTGCTATGTGGTGTCGGTGGGCGACTTCGACAGCAGCATCGGCGCCGAGGACCTGACCGGCGGCATCGACGCGCTGCTCAAGGAGCAGGAACCCACGATGCTGGTGGTGCCCGATGCAGTGCTGCTGAAGGAAGACGACTGCGTCGCTGTCCAGCAAGCCATGCTGCAGCACTGCGGCGGCAAGATGCGCAACCGCATGGCCATCCTGGACGTCTACGCCGGCTACCGGGACCAGAAGCATCCCAAGGGCGACCCCGTTGCAGCCTTCCGCAACAACCTGGGCATCAACTTCCTGGACTTCGCCAGCGCCTACTACCCGTGGGTGCGCACGACGGTGGTCCAGGAACGCGACCTGGACTACACCCACATCGTCAACCCGGCCCTGCTGTCCGACCTGATTCGCCAGGACCTGCAGTTGCCCGAGAAGCAGGAAGACGATGCGCTGGCCCAGGGCACCACCGGGGCGGCCCTGCGCCGCCAGTCGCTGTGGGAATCGCTGGCCCGGGTGAGCTATGACGACGACGCCTGGAAGAAGGCGCTCACCGAGGAAATCAACAAGAGCAACAAGTCGGACGAGGACAAGCAGAAGCTGCTGTCCGACGAGGCGCTGAAAAATGCGGTGGCCACCCACAAGAGCCTGCTGCACAAGAGCCTGGTGGCGATCAGCCCGCTCTACAACACTATCCTTGGCGAAGCCCGCAACCAGCTGAACCTGATGCCCCCCTCTGCGGCCATGGCCGGCATCTACACCATGGTGGACAACACCCGCGGGGTCTGGAAGGCGCCGGCCAATGTGAGCATCAACGGCGTGGTGGCGCCCGCGGTCTCCATCTCGCATGAGGACCAGGAAGACCTGAACGTCACCACCCAGGGCAAGTCCATCAATGCCATCCGCAGCTTCATCGGAGAAGGCGTGCTGGTCTGGGGCGCCCGCACGCTGGACGGCAACAGCCTGGACTGGCGCTACATCAACGTGCGCCGCACGATGATCATGCTGGAAGAGTCCTGCCGCCTGGCGGCCAAGGCCATGGTGTTCGAGCCCAATGTGAGCAACACCTGGGAAACCATCCGCGCCATGATCGGCAACTTCCTCACCAGCGTGTGGAAGCGCGGCGGCCTGGCCGGCGCCGTGCCCGAGGACGCCTTCAGCGTCCATGTGGGTCTGAATGAAACCATGACGCCCGAGGACATCCTCGAAGGCATCCTGCGCGTCACCGTCCTCGTGGCCATCAGCCGCCCGGCGGAATTCATCGAGATCACCTTCCAGCAGCAGATGCAGAAGTCCTGATGCAGGACGCGACGCGTCCGGTCTTTCCCCCTCATTGACATCATTCACTTAGAAGGAGGCAGGTCATGTCAGAAGACGGATCTACCCAATCGGCCACCACCTGGCCGCTGCCCAAGTTCAGTTTCAAAGTCCAGTGGGACAGCCAGGAAATGTCCTTCCAGGAAGTCTCCGGGCTCGATATCGAAGCCCAGCCGATCGAATACCGCGCTGGCAACAGCAAGGAGTTCTCGGTCATCAAGATGCCGGGGCTGAAGAAGTTCAGCGACGTCACCATGAAGAAAGGCATGTTCAAGGGCGACAAGGCCTTCTGGGACTGGTTCGGCGAAATCAAGATGAACACCATCAAGCGCAAGCCGGTGGTGATCACCTTGCAGGACGAGGAAGGCAATGCCGCCGTGGTCTGGACGCTGGCCAATGCCTGGCCGACCAAGATCACCGGCACCGACCTCAAGGCCCAGGGCAATGAAGTGGCCATCGAGACCATCGTGATCGTGCACGAAGGTCTGACCTGCGAGGTGAAGTGATGCCCCGCCCCTCTTCATCCGGGTCAGGTGGCGGTGCGGCGGATCCCCGCCACCTGCCGCTGTCCTCGGCCTTTCATTTCGCGGTGACCCTCAACACGATGCAGGTCGGCCACAAGGAGGCCGCCTTCCAGGAGGCCTCGGGCCTGGCCGCCGACATGGAGACCGAGGCCGTGATGGAGGGGGGACGCAACGACTTCGTGCATTTCCTGCCCAAGCCGGTGAAGCACCCGCGCCTGGTGCTCAAGCGCGGCCTGGCGCCGCTGACCTCGCTGTGGGTGCGCTGGTGCAAGAGCACGCTCGAAGGCGGACTGGCCAAGCGGCTCAAGCCGGCCGATCTGCGGGTGGCGCTGCTATCGGCCGACGGCACCCTCATGCGGCAGTGGCTGCTGACGCGGGCCTATCCGGTGAAGTGGGATGTCGAGGCCTTCAACAGCCAGCGCAACGAGATGGCCATCGAGCGCATCGAGCTGGTGTATGCGCGCAGCGAGCGCTCCATCTGATTGGCCAGGAGCCCTGTCATGAGCATTGAAATCCGTCAGCTGCTGATCCGCACCCAGGTGCATCCAGCGCCCGCTCCGTCGCCCCAGCACCGCAGCGGCCTCCCACCGGCCGAGCTGCAGCGCCTGCGCGAGCAGGTGGTGGCCGACTGCAAGACCTGGCTGGCAGACCGCCTGCGGGTCCATGGGGAGCGTTGAGATGAGCTTCAACGAACTGCCAGGCAGCGACACGACCGACGATGAAGGCCAGCTCAAGCGGCTGCTGATGACCCGCTACACCGTGGGCCAAGGCGGCGCGATCACGCTGGAGGACGAGGTCAAGTTCGAGACCCAAATCAATCCGTCCGAGTTCAAGCACAGCCATCGGGTCGGCTACAACACCACTTCGGACATGGGCGCGGCCAAGACCGAGCCCAAGTTCGCCGCCACCGAACCCGAAGAGGTCAGCTTCTCCATCGTGCTGGACGACACCGGCGCGGTGGAGGACGTGCCGGGCCAGCCCAGCGAGGTGAAGAGCCAGATCGACCTGCTCAGCAAGGTGGTCTACGACTATGTCAACGACGCCGGCGAGCCGCCGCATGTCCGCCTGCTGTGGGGCACGCTGATCTTCTTCGGCCGGCTGCGCAGCATGTCGACCCAGTACAGCCTGTTCAAGCCGAACGGCGATCCGCTGCGGGCCAAGATCGAGCTGAGCTTCGTCGGCGCCTCCAGCAGCAGCAAGAACCGGCTGGTCAATCAGCGCGCTTCCAGCAACACCATGACCCGCACCGCCACGGCCCAGGAGGGTGACACCGTGGCCAGCATCTGCGCGCAGGAGTGCAAGGACGACAGCTTCGAGCGGCAAGCCCAGGTGGCCGATGCCAACAACCTGTCCTCGCTCACCGACCTGAAGGCCGGGGACACGCTGGTGATCCCGCCCAAGTCCAACGACAAGGCGTCGGACTTTGCCGCGCCCCAGCCGCTGCCGACCCTGCCGGCCGCCAAGGGCGCCCCCGCAGCACCGGCAAGGGTCTGAACCATGGCCCTCTCCCCTGCCGCCAACGCCATCGGTGTCGTCAAGCTGGAACTCAGCGTCAACGGGCAGCCGCTGGAGGCCACGGCGTCGCTGGTGTCGATTCAGATCCAGCGCGCGGCCAACCGCATTCCGACCGCTCGGCTGGAGTTCTCCGACGGCGACATGCCCAATCAGCGCTTCCCGATCAGCGATGCGGACGAGCTCAAGCCCGGCGCCACGCTGAGCATTGCGGCCGGTTATCTGGACAGCACCGAGCCCCTGTTCACCGGCGTGGTGATGCGCCACCGGGTCAGGGTCGGCAGCAATAACGAGGCCCGGCTGATCATTGAATGCAGCGACGTCGCCGTGAAGATGACGGTGGGTCGGCGCAATGCCAACTACATCGACATGAAGGACAGCGACATCCTCTCGGACCTCGTTGCCCGCCACGGACTCAGCGCCACCGTGGACAGCAGCGAGGTCGTCTACACCGAGCTCGCGCAGCACTACTGCACTGACTGGGATTTCGTGCTCTCCCGGGCCGATGCCAACGGCTGGCTGGTCGCCGTCAAGGACGGCGAGCTGAGCATCAAGACCCCCACCGCCGACGGCAGCCCGGTACTCACCGTGACGTACGGCCAGGACCTCATTGAATTCGATGCCGACATCGATGCCCGCCATCAATACGGCAGTGCCCAGGCCTTCACCTGGGACCCGAAGAACCAGGCCGTGCTGGAAGGGGCCGCGGCGGACCCCGCCGCCCTGCCCGCCCAGGGCGACCTGGACAGCGCCACCCTGTCCGAAGTGGTCGGCCTGGACCTGATGCGCCTGCAGGCCGGCGCGCCGCTGCAGCAGTCCGCGCTGGAGTCCTGGGCCAAGGCCCAGCAGCTCAAGGCCGGGCTGGCCCGGGTGCGCGGGCGGGTGCGCTTCCAGGGGAATGCGCTGGCTGAGGTCGGCGCGCTCATCGAATTGGTGGGCGTGGGCAGCCGCTTCAGCGGACCGGTACTGGCCACTGGCGTGCGGCATGACATCGCCGATGGCAACTGGTTCACCGAAGTGGAGTTTGGCCTTGCGCCCGACTGGTTCACCGACAGGACCGACGTGGCCGCTCCGGCAGCGGCCGGCCTGCTGCCGGGCGTGCAGGGGCTGCAGATCGGCGTCGTGGCCAAGCTGGAGGAAGACCCGGCCGGCGAGCACCGGGTGCAGGTGAAGGTGCCGGTGCTGCAAGCCGAGGTCGAAGGCGTCTGGGCCCGCCTGATGCAGCCCCATGCCAGCAACGGCTTCGGCAGCTTCCTGCTGCCCGAGGTGGGCGACGAGGTGGTGCTGGGCTACTTCGCCAACGACCCCAGCCACCCGGTGGTGCTGGGCAGCCTCTACAGCAGCAGCCACAAGCCGCCCTACACCCTGGAAGCGGCCAACGACACCAAGGCCTGGGTGACCCGCTGCCTGGCTCGCATCGAGATCAATGACAAGGACAAGGTCATCACCGTGCTCACGCCTGGCAAGAACCAGATCGTGCTGAGCGACAAGGACCAGTCGATCACCGTGCTGGACGAGCATCAGAACAAGGTGTCGATGACCTCTTCCGGCATCGAGCTCAGCAGCCCCAAGGACATCGTGCTCAAGGCCAGCGGCGGCATTCAGCTCAAGGCCACTGCCGCGGTGACCATCAGCTCGCAGGCGGATGTGAAGACCTCCGGCATGAATGTCCAGTCCGAAGCCCAGATCGGTTTCTCCGCCAAGGGCAATGCCACCGCGGAGCTCTCCGCCTCCGGCCAGACCGTCGTCAAGGGCGCGATGGTGATGATCAATTGACCTGCCGACAAGGACCCGCCATGCCCCCCGCCGCCCGCATCACCGACATGCATACCTGCCCCATGGTCACGCCCGGCCTGCCGCCCGTTCCCCATGTGGGCGGGCCGGTCATCGGCCCCGGCGTGCCGACCGTGCTGATCGGCAGCCTGCCCGCCACCGTCGTCGGAGACACCCTCGCCTGCGTCGGAGACACCTCCACCGGCGTCGGTCCGCCGAACAAGCTGTTAATGGGCTCCACCACCGTGATGATCGGCTCGCGCCCGGCGGGGCGCATGGGCGACGCCACGGCCCACGGCGGCACCATCACCCTGGGCCTGCCCACCGTGCTCATCGGCGGCTGAGGACCCAGCGAGGACAAGCATGAGCAGCGACCCTGGATTTCTCGGCACCGGCTGGGCCTTCCCGCCGACCTTCGACACCCGCAGCCGTGCCGCGGCGCTGGTGTCTGCCGCCCAGGATGTGCGGGAGAGCCTGCGCATCCTGATGCTGACCCATCCCGGCGAACGGGTGATGCATCCGACCTATGGCTGCGGCCTGCGCCGCATGGTGTTTGAACAGGTCACCAGCAGCCTGCTGACCGAGATGCGCAGCATGATCCAGCAGGCCGTGGCGCTGTTCGAGGCCCGCGTCGAGCTGGAGGCGGTGCAGTTCGACACCAGCGGCCTGCACGAAGGGGTGTTGCGCATCCGCCTGGATTACCGCCTGCGCAGCAGCAACACCCCGGACAACCTCGTGTTCCCGCTCTACCTCAACGGCCAGAGCCCGGCGGTGGCGCTGCCCATGCCCGCCTGGCCCTCGCCCGACAGCATCGCCATGAACCAGAACCTCGCCTCCGTGGATGAACAGGAGGCGCCATGAGCAGCGGCTGCACCCAGGACGATCGTTATCCGCCGGCCCTGTTCGACGGCTATCTGCAGGTCGACCCCTTGCGCTTTGAAGACCGCGTGACGATGGTGGAGCTGCTGGCCGACAAGCTTCGCTATGTCGACCCCGACAACAATGACGCCGGCCGCTGGCGCGAGCTGCTGGAGCGGGACACCAGCCTGGTGATGGCCCGCATCGCTGCCTTCGACTTGGGGCAGTGGGAGCGGCGGCTGGCACGGGAGCTGGACAGTGCCCCAGTGGAATCGCTGGGGCAGCAGATCGGCGACCTGGCCTCGGTGATGGACCAGTGGTATGGGGCCCTGAACCAGGACGCGGCTGCCACGCCGGACCCGGCTGGCCAGGCGCTGGCCGAGCGGCTGCGGCAACTGGTGCGTCAGCAACTCGCGGCCGACCTGCACTGGGTGCGGCAGCGTTATGCTCAGCGGGCCTTCCGCCAGCGGCCGGTGGTGCCCACGCTCAGCGCCTTGTGGACGCCGTCGCCGGAAGACCTGGCGCTGCTGGCCGAGCAGCGCGCCCCGCTGTCAGGCCGCCATCTGGCCCGCTACGAGCGGGACCAGCTTCGCCGTCGCCAGGTCGCTTTCCTTGGTGCCATCGACAGCCTGCAGGCCAAGGCCCGTGAGCTGCTGCCCGCCTCCTGGGGCACCGGCCAGCATGAACCGGCCGTGGCCTTGCTGATCGCCTTCATCAAGGTGCTGGAGAAGGTCCAGGGCCTCATCAACCGGTTTCCGGCGCGCCATGCGGATTTCTATTACCGCGAGGTGCTGGGCTTCCTGCCCCGGGGGCCTCGGGACGACACGGTGCTGCTGGCCTGCCAGCGTGATCCGCGTGCCAAGGGCGATGTGCAGGTGGGCGCCGGTGTGCTCTTTGATGCCGGCAAGGATGCCGCCGGACGGCCGGTGCGCTTTCGCAGCGAGCAGCCGCTGGCGGTGACCGACACCCGGGTGGCCAGCGTGCGCAGCCTGTTTCTGGAGCGGCAGTCCGCCATCTCGCCCGAATGCCGTTTCGGCTTTGTCACCCAGGCCAAGGCAGGCACGCTGGGGCTGGGCCAGGGGCAGGAGGTCCGGCTCTTCGGCGGCGACCCGGCCACGCCGCAGGCCCGCATCGGGCTGGCCATCATCTCGCCCATCCTCGCGCTGGCCGAGGGCGAGCGGATGATCCACATCGAGCTGCGCATGCGGCGCGACACCGCCTTCACCGCCCGGTCGCTCAAGGAGCTGATCGCGGACATCGAGGCCGTCGGCGATCTGCCCCATGCCACGCCCGAGGACCGTGAACAGCGCGACGCCGCCCTGCAGCGCGCCATGGGCCTGCTGCTGGTGCGGTGGATGATGGCGGACGAGGCCAGCCTCACCCACACGCCCCTGACGCCGAAGGACTGGCAACGGGTCTGGGACCTGGTGAAGCGGCTGAACGGGCCACAGCCCACCGCGTCGACCGCCGACCCGATGAGCCTGTTCAGCCCCGGCACCGGGGGCCTCACGCCCGAGCCCAACCGCGAGCTGATCTTCACCAGCCTCTTCCAGCGAGCGCTGCGCCTGTCCCTCAGTGCCAGCGACGGCTGGCTGGAAGCGAGTGATGTGCAGGTCTCGCCGGCCGTCAGCGGCGGGCTGCTGCTGCAGGTGCGGCTGCCCGCCTCCGCGCCGGCCATCATCGGCTGCGACCCGGTGCTGCACGGCGACGAATGGGGCACCCGGCTGCCGATGGCCCGGCTGGAGCTCGGCCAGGCAGGCGGCTGCTACGCCTACTCCCTGCTGTGCGACGTGCCCCTGAAGGAAGCCGTGATCCGCGTGAATGTGTCCGGGGTGCGCCAGCTGCTGCTGTCCAACAGCCTGGGTCGCCTGGATGCGACCAAGCCCTTCATGCCCTTCGGGCCGCTGCCCATGGTGTCGTCCAGCGTCATGGTGGGTTCCCAGGAGGCCGCCCGCAAGAACCTGACGCGGATGGTGCTGCACCTGCAGTGGTCCGGTCTCCCCCAGGGGCCGGGCGGTTTCACCAGCCACTATGCGGGCTACGGCCTGCAGCAGCGCACCGAGACTTTCACGGCCACCCTGTCCCTGCTGCGGGACGGCCAGTGGGTGCCTTGCGGCGCCACCCCGACTCTGCGCCTGTTCAGCACCGACGGGGAAGGACGCCTGCTGGACGAGCAGGAACTCCAGGCCGACAGCGCCACCCTCGCCCACCAGATGCGCGCCAGCGAAGCCCTGTGGGACAGCCAGAACCCGCCGCGCAACGGCCTGCTGCGCCTGCAGCTGGCGGCACCGCAGGCGGCCTTCGGGCATGCGGCCTATCCCTCGGTGCTGTCCGAGGTGGTGGCGACCAATGCGCGACTGCGTCGGCGTCCGCGGCCGGTTCCCCAGCCGCCCTACACGCCGCTGCTGGAGACCCTCAGCCTCGACTATGACGCCGACACGGTCATCGCCCTGGACCGCGACGACGGCCCCGGGGAAGGCGTCGACGGCGAACGGCTGATGCACCTGCGGCCGTTCGGCATGACGTCTCTGCATGAGGGCGATGCCCTGTCCGGACAGACCGTGTTGCCGCGCTTCGACTTCGACGGCCAACTGCTGATCGGACTGGAATCGTCCGACCCCGCCGGCCCTCTGACCCTGCTCTTCGAGCTGAAGGAGTCCCCGGTGCGGCCCGGCCAGCAGCGGGCCCTGACCCGTCCTCAGTGGGCAGTGCTGCACCGGGACCACTGGCTGCCGCTGCCCACCCATGCGGTGCTGTCGGACGAGACGGACGGCTTTCTCACCTCCGGCATCATCACGCTGGAGTTGCCGGGGGACCTGAGCTGCGATCAGTCGCTGATGCCGGGGGGGCTGTTCTGGCTGCGCGTCGGCGCTCAGGACGGCTTCGACACCTTCGCCCGCCTGCGCGATATCCGCTGCCAGGCCCTGCGGGCCGTGCGCGCCCCGGCGCCCCCTGCGCCCGCGCCGACCAAGGCGCCGCCCCCCGCGCCCCCGACGCTGCTGGAAGCCGGGCGCATCCAGCGTGCCATCACCACCCTCAGCGGGGTGACCCGCATCGCGCAGGTCGGCACGTCGGTGGGCCTGCGGCCGGCCGAGGATGTCCGCGCGCTCTACACCCGGGCCGGTGAGCGGCTGATGCACAAGAACCGGGCCAGCACCGCCTGGGACCTGGAGCGCCTGCTGCTGGACCGCTTCCCCGAGGTCTTCAAGGCCCGCTGCCTCACCGCCGACGAAGTGGTCGACGATGCCGGCCAGCATGGCGACCACCTGCCTCCCGGCAGCGTGGTGGTGGTGGCCGTGCCCACCGTTCCGCGCAACCAGCCGCAGTTGGCCTGCGAGCAGCCCCGCTTCAGCGCGGTGCAACTGCGCCGCATGGCGGCCACCTTGCGGGCGCTGGCCTCGCCCTTTGCCCACATCGAGGTCCGCAACCCGATGTACGAGCAACTCCAGCTGCGCGGCGTGGTCGGCCTGCAGCCCGGCGCCCATCCGGGTGCGACGCTGCAGCGCTTGAACCGCTCCTTGGTGGAGATGCTGTCCCCGTGGATGGACAGCGGCTATCCGGCCCGTTTCGACTGGACCATCCGGGCGGAGGACATCGAGGCGCGCCTGCGCATGCAGCCGGGCGTGGCCTTCATCACCCAGCTCTCGCTGCTGCGCGTGAGCCAGGATGACAACGGCCTGTACCGGCTGGCCGATACCGCCCGGGAAGCCCGCGACGAGCGGCGGCACATCCGCAGCAGCCGTCCCTGGAGCCTGGCCGTGCCCATGCCGCAGCACCTGCTGACCGACACCCACGGCTTCAGCCACTCGGCGCCCCTGCCTACCGGCATTTCAAAACTGGCGATTGGCAGCACCTTCGTCATCCGCGGAGCCAACGCATGAGCCAACAGAACCGCGACACGCTACGCAAGTTCTTCGGCGAGGGTCAGTTGCCCACCGCCGATCATTTCTCGGCCCTGATCGATTCCAACCTCAACATGGTGGACGAGGGCTTCCGCAAGAGTCCTGCCAATGGGCTGGAGGTCTCCGCGCCGCAGGGGCATGACGCCCTGTTCAGCTTCTACCGAGAGCGCAGCGGGGACAAGCCGCTGTGGTCGATGAGCTTCAACGGCCGGACTGAGCAACTGGCCTTCCGCGCCAGCGCCGCCCATGAGCGCCAGAGCGCGCCCCCGGTGCTGTCGCTGGACAGCCGCATGCGGGTGGGCGTTGGCGTGGCCGAGCCCAGCGCCACGCTCGACGTGGCCGGCGTCGTCGCGGCAACGGGCCGCCGCGGCAGCTACCCGCGTCCGGACAGCCTGCCGCTGCAGCCCAACGGCGAATGGCAGGACCTGACGGGGGACCTGCGCGGCTGCCATGCCTTCGAGGTGATGGCCGGCGCCAGCAGTGCCCAGGGCCGCCAGCCCCGTTTCGCCCTGGTGCAGGCCACGGCGATGAACACCTTCAACCCGGCCCAGCGCTGGTACCAGCGACTGCAGAACCGCAAGCCGATCCGCTCGCAACACGCCTGGTTTGGCCGCAAATGCGACCAGCTGGAACTGCGCTGGGCCACCAGCGGCAGCTCCGAACGCGTCTACCGGCTGCAGATCCGCACCCGCTGCGACTACGGTGCCGGCGCGGTGATGCGGGCCAGCCTCACGCAGCTGTGGTTTGAGGACTTCACCGGAGGCACGTCCGCATGAAGCGCACGCTCCAACCGCCGCGCCGCGAAGTGCGGCCCCGCTCGGTCGAGGAACTGGCGCTGAACTTTCAGGCGCTGCGGGACGAAGGCCTGCACTGGCTGCAGAAGCTGGCCGGCGAGCGCTGGACCGACCACAACCTGCATGACCCCGGCATCACGCTGCTGGAGCAGTTGTGCTTCGGCCTCACCGACCTGGTCTACCGCAGCGGATTCCCGGTGGCGGACCATCTGGCCGGACCGGGCCACGAGATCGACTACCAGGCGCTGTCGCTGCATCCCGCGGATGCGGTCTTCCCCTGCCGCGCCACCACGCGCGAGGACCATCGCCGCTGGCTGCTGGACCATGTTCCCGGCCTGGACGACGCCAGCGTCGACCCGCTGCTGGACATGCCGGGGGTCTACCAGCTCCGGCTCAAACCCTCCGAATGGCTGGTGGGCGAGGACGAGAGCGAGGACGAAGACGCCGGCGATGCGCCCCAGAGCGATGCGGCGGCCCAGCAGGCCCGCTACGAAGTCCGCATCGCAGAAGCCCGCAAGGCCTGGCATGCCCAGCGCAATCTGGGCGAGGACCTCGCCCCCCAGGTGCACTGCGACCGCGACGTGATGTGCGAGCTGCAAGCCGCGATCGACATCGACGGCGAGCGCGATGCGGTGCAGATCCTGGCGGATGTGTACGACCGCTGTGCCCGCTTCATTGCCGGGGCGCCGGTGGCGGACACCTTGCACGACCTGATGGGCGCTGGGAAGACGCTGGCCGACATCTATGACGGTCCGGTGATGCGGCATGGTTTCCTGCGGCCATCGCCCCTGAGCGCCAACGGGGTCCGACGACTGTTTCTGTCCGACGTGGCCGAGGAGATGCGCCGTGTACCCGGGGTCGTCGACGCCCGGGTGATCGCCATCGTCCCCGACGAACCCGACCGGGACGATCTCTCCGCCGCTGGGCAGGACATGGTGGTGGGCTCGGTGGCCTGGTTCGGCGAGGGCTGGGCGCTGTCGCTGCATCTGCCGTCCGTGCAGCGGCCGACGAAGATCGAGGTGCGGCGACGGGGACTGACGGTGGACGTGTCGGCGCGGGAGCTGCGGCGCCGGCTGAACGATCTGCAGACGGCCGGCCGTGCCCGTCGCTCCCGCCAGCAGGCCGACCAGGCAGAGCAGGCCAAGGCCCTGCTGCCCACCGGCACCCACCGCGACCTGAGTGAATACCGTTCGGTGCAGCGCCATCTGCCGGCCGTCTACGGTTTAGGCCGTCACGGTGTGCCGCCGTCCGCGCCGCCGCAGGTCAAGGCGCAGGTGAAGCAGCTCAAGGCCTACCTGCTGCTGCATGAACAGATGCTGGCCCAGGGGCTGGCCCAGTTGCAGGCCATGCGCTCGCTGTTCTCGCTGGACAACGGCGCCCGCCAGACCCTGTGGATCCAGCCGCTGACCGAAGCGCAGATTCCCGGCTTGGCCGAGCTGCTGGACGGGCCCGCCGAGCGCGATGAGATGCTGCAGAACCGCCCCTTTGCGAGCACGGCAGACATCGCCCGGGCGCAGCAGCAGCGGCTGGACGGGGGCACCGCTCGCAAGCGCCGCGTGCTGGACCATCTGCTGGCCCTGCATGGCGAGACCTATACCCAGAACAGCATGCGCCAGTTCTGCGGCCATCTGCTGCATGAGGAACTGGACACGCTGCTGCTGGAGAACAAGGCCGCCTGGCTGCGCGACATCGTCACCCTGGCCCGCGACCGGGCTGCGGGCGTGGATCTGACCCGTCCCAGTTGGGGCCAGATGGACAACTGCAGTGGGCTTCAGCGCCGGGCGAGCCTGCGGCTGGGTTTCCGGCTCTGGCACGACCGCCCGCTGACGCGCGTGCCGCGGGACCACCGCGTGATGATCGACGCCCAGAACGACAGCGAGGACGCCGACAGTGTCGGCAGTCCCGCCACCATCACCAACGGCGGCGGCGGCCTGGTGCCCTTGCCGCCGGAGTTCTCCGACCGGGGCATGGCGGCTGGCACCTCGGTGCGGCCGGCGACGCGCCAGCAGGTGCAGGAGGACCTGGCGCAAATGCCCTGGCTGCGGCGCCAGCGTCTGCCCGTCTCGCTGACCCGCACCGCTGCGCGCGCAGACCGCTACCGCCTGCTGCCCGCAGGATCAGCCCCGATGACGCCGCCGCCCACCCTGCACCTGCAGGTGCCGCCGGCGGACAGCCCCGGCCTGGAAGACGATCCCGCGCCGCACGCCGCGCTGTTTGCGCTGCCGCAACCGGACCCGGCCCCCGGTTGCCGGCTGGTGCTGGGCCCCGACGAAAACGGCCGCTGGTGGGTGATCGGGAGTTTCAAGACCGAGGATGCCGCCCGCCGCGCGGCCGCCAGCCTGCGGCTGTTCATGCTGCACCTGGACCAGGAGTGCGAAGGCCTGCACCTGCTGGAGCATGTGCTGCTGCGACCGGTGCGGGCGCAGTCGCCAGAGCATCAGCAGCTCAAGCTGCCGCCGCATTTCCATCGACTCCGGATCACGGCGGTGCTGCCGGGCTGGACCACGCGCACGGCGCAGAAGAACTTTCGCCAGTTCGCCCGGGAGACTTTGCGCAGCCACACGCCGGCGCATCTGTCGCTGTCGGTGCAGTGGCTGTCGCTGGAGGACATGCAGGCCTTCGAGACCTTGTATGAGGAATGGCTGGACAGCCGCCTGGCCTTGTCCAGCGCGCCGGAGGATGTGCGCGCCCAGACCCGCACCGACCGGGTGGCGGCGCGCTTGATCGAGCTGATGCTGAGTTGGCCGCCAACCCACGAGCGGCCAACACCATCAGCACCGGCCGCACCGCCAGAAGGATCAGAAGGGACAGAGGCGCCGGGAGCGTCAGGAGGGCGATCGCCATGAGGGACCCTCATCTGATCGAGCACCTGCATGCCGACGCAGAGATCCACGGCGTGAACGCTGAAGAGGCCGAGACCCGCTGGACGCAGTGGCTGCAGACCACCGGCCTTCGCTTGCTGGACGATGTGCTGGAAGACGGCTTCCGCACCACCTGCGACCCTGACGATGTCTGGACGCTGCCCACCCTGACCCTGGACCTGGGCCCGGTCGACACACCCGACTGGGAAGAGGCCTGGGCCCGGCAACTGCCCATCGTGGCCCGTCGCGCGCTGGAGGACTGCCGCGGTCCGGGCGGCGCCAGGCACCGACCTGCCGGCGTGCGCAGCCGGCCCCAATCGCGGCTGGCGCTGCTGCTGCACTTCCTGCGCACCGGCCGCTGGCCCTGGCAGGCGCGTGGCGAAGACCCACGCCTGCTGGCGCAGGAGCTGTTGCAGCGGGACCCGGCCGCGCTGGTGGCCGCCCTGCGTCAGCAGGACGATCGCGCGCTGCTGGTGCGCCGGCTCGTGCTGCAGTTCGACCGCCACTGGCTGGCCGCGCTGGTGCAGGCCCTGCTGCCCGGGCGACTGGCCCAAGCCCAGCGCCTGCTTGGCCTGGTGGCCCCGCACGGGCTGCAGGGCCAGGCACCGGCAGACCTCCTCCCGCTGTGGGAAGTGGTGCTGGACGAAGCGCTGGCGGCGGACGCCTCGTCGTCCAACAGCCTCGCCCGCGCTCGAAGCCAGCTCAAGGTGGCGCTGGCCCTGGGACGGGACGTGGCCGCGCGGCAGGATCCGCTGCTGGCCTTGGGCGAGGTCTGGACCCAGCTGATGCGCGAGGACGCGGCCTGGCTGCGCGAGACGCTGCAGGACGCCGCCCGGCAGGACGGGATGCGCCAACGGTTCACCCGCGCCTTGCCAGCCGCCCTGCTGCCGGACCTGCTCACGCTCTGGATGGACACCGCCCTGCATCAGGAGGTGCAGCGCTGGATCGAGACGGTGTTGACCACTGCGCCGTCGACCAGCGCAGAGACGCAGGAGCGGCGGGTGCTGCTCTGGCAGGCCACGCTGGACCATGCCCTGCGCGGCCAAACCGGCAGCTTCGAGCCGCAGCGCTACACCGACCAGGTGCGGCTGCATCTGGCCGAGCGGGCCGCGGACGGACCGCAGGCGCCGAAGCGGTGGTTCGACAAGGTGGTGGACTCCGCAACTTCGCTGCTGTCGCGGGCGGCGCGCGCATTGGGCTTGCGCTGGCGGGGACGCAGCGCCGAGGCGCCTGCGTCGGCGTCGCTGCCCTCGCCCTTGTCCGGCGGCACGCCGGAAGATTCTGCGACCCCGCTGCAGGTCGGCAATGCCGGGCTGGTGCTGCTGCATCCCTACCTGCCGCATCTGTTTCAGCGACTCGGGCTGTGCGACGGCCCGCGTTTCAAGGATGAGGCCGCCGCGCAGCGCGCCGCCCTGCTGCTGGAAGCCGTGGTGATGGAGACCGCGGACGACGGCGCGGCGGAGCCACTGCACCTGGACGCGGTGGAGTCGGCGCTGGGGCTCAACAAGCTGATCTGCGGCCTGCCGATGCACCAGCCGCTGCCGCGCGAATGGACGCTGAGCCCCGAGGAGCGGCAGGTCATCCATGGCCTGCTCACCGCTGTCATCCAGCACTGGCGGGTGCTGGGCAGCACCCAGGTCAACGGGCTGCGACAGACCTTTCTGCGGCGCAGCGGCCTACTGAGCCGCGACCAGGACGGCTGGCGGCTGAAGGTGAACCCCGGTCCGTTCGACATGCTGATTGATCACCTGCCGTGGGGATATTCGGTGCTGAAGTTTGGATGGATGGAAGGGGTGCTGCATGTGGACTGGCGATGAACGCAAGCACGGCGCGAACGGGAAGCATGGCATGAACGGTACGAACGAGGCGAATGGGGCGAATCGGATCAACGGCACCCATGGCTCGGCCGCTGCGGACCTTCACGCCCGCGCCCTGGCGATGGAACTGACTTGGCTGGAACAGGTGGTGCAGCGTCGGCTGGCGCAGTACTTCGGTGCAGCGGCCGCTGCGGGGGGCGACGAGGCGATGGCGCAGTTTCCGTCTGCGGACCTGATGGCAGAGACGGCCAACTCCACGCAGACCGCGCAGACCGTGCAGCCCGCGCAGACCGCGCGGAGCTCGAGGAGCGCCCAGAGCGCTGTGAGCACCTCGCTAGGTCCGCCTGCCCTGCCCGCCGGCAGCGCGCTGGCGGCACTGCACGACAGCCTGGGGCTGGACGCCGATGAACGCCTGTTGCTGGCCCTCGCGCTGGCCCCGCATCTGCGGCCGGCGCTGCTGGATCTGCTGTTTGTCCGCAATCGCAACCTGGACCGCGGCTTCAGTGAATTCGGCGGCTGGCGGGGACGCTCCCACGGCGGCTTCCTGCCCACTGCGGAAACGGCAGCCTTCCTGCTGGCCGGCGATGATCTCGCCCGTCGCGTGCGGCTGCGCCAGGCGCTGGACGAGGAAGCGCCGCTGCGCCGCGAAGGCCTGCTCCGGCTGGATCACGACGGCCCCGGCGAGCCCTGGTTTGCCGGCGCGCTGCAACTGAGCGGGGAGACGCTGGAGCGGCTCACCACCGGTGTCTCCCGCAAGCCCGATTTCAGCGCCGGCTTCCCCGCCCGGCTGATCACCACCGCCCTCACCTGGGACGACCTGGTGCTGGACGCCGACGCCCTTGCCGAGGTGCGCACCCTGACCACCTGGGCCCGCCACGGCCGGCAACTGATGCGCGACTGGCAACTGGCTCGTGCGGTCAAACCGGGGTACCGCAGCCTGTTCTTCGGCCCGCCGGGCACGGGCAAGACCCTGACCGCCACGCTCATCGGGCAGGCGGTGCAGGCGGATGTCTATCGCATCGACCTGTCGATGGTGGTCAGCAAATACATCGGCGAAACCGAGAAGAACCTGGCCCAGGTCTTCGACCAGGCGCAGCACCGGGACTGGATCCTGTTCTTCGACGAAGCCGATGCGCTCTTTGGCAAACGCACCGCGACCAGCAGCTCCAATGACCGGCATGCCAACCAGGAAGTCGCCTATCTGCTGCAGCGGGTGGAGGACTTCCCCGGCACCGTGATCCTGGCGACCAACCTCAAGGGCAACATCGACGAGGCCTTTGCGCGGCGCTTCCAGTCGGTGGTGCATTTCCCCATGCCGGATGCGGAGCAGCGGCTGCGCTTGTGGGAAGGACTGCTGCGGCCGACCGGGCGACTCGATGCCAGCGTGAACCTGCAGGAACTGGCGGAGCGTCATGAGCTGGCGGGCGGCGCCATCACCAACGTGGCTCGTTTTGCCGCCTTGAACGCGATGCAGTCGGCGCGTGAACGCATCAACCAGGCCGACTTGCGGCTGGGCATTGCGAAAGAACTTCGCAAGGAAGGACGGGTGGTGTAGCCATGGCCGCAAAACCTCCTCGCTGGGATGACCCACGGCGGACGGCGCCGCCTGGGGGCGTGGCTGCCGGGTCGGATGACACGATCGGCACCCGCCGTGCCGGACGCATCGGGACGGCCCCCACCCCCTGCGTGCATTGCCGGCGCTGGCGCATCTTCCTGGGCGGTGTGTGTGCGGGCGTGATTGCGCTGGCGCTGCAGGCCACCGCCGGTCCTCCGAGCAGTCCGCCGGTGCCCAAGCCGCGCCCGTTCAGCCTGGATGCTCCGGAGCTGCAGCCGCGTGCGGGGTCGTCTACAGGGACAGGCCCAGCCGGCGAAGCGCCCTCTCACGAGCCCGCTGTTCCCTTCCCACTCTCATCCCGGCCGATCCAGCCGGACCTGAGTCCACCGCCCGTGCCTCAGTCCGTGACCGCAACGGCGCGTGCGACCACGCCTGTGACCGCGGCCGCGTCCGGCTCTTCCTCCAGCTCTTCCACCAGCCCTCCCACCAGCCCTCCCACCAACTCTTCGACCGAAGCGTCGAAACGATCTCCCGACTTGCGGCTCGTCTATGTCTCGGTGCCGCTGCCGTCTGGCCGACTCGACACGGACTACAAACCCCGCGAAGTCGTGCGAGGCGGCCGCCCGCCGTATCACATCGAAATCGAAGGCACGCCGCCGCCAGGTCTGCGCTTTGGCAACGACGGTCTGCTCTCCGGGCGGCCCACCCGTGTCGGCCACTACAGCTTCGCGCTGCGCGCCACGGACAGTGCGTCCCCGCCGATGGAGCAGGAGCAGCACTACGTGTTGCGCATCCTGCCCGCCAGCGATGCCGCGCCCGCAGCTCCCGCCCCCACCGCAGCCACTGCCCCGGCCGCGCCGCCGAAACCAGCCCCCTCGACCGCCCTCAAAGGCATCAGCCTTCAGGACGCCGATGGCACTGCGGATGTGCAGTCCGATGTGCCGGTCAGCTACCTGCTCACCGCCAAAGACCTGGACGACCTCGTCCCTCCCACCGAAGAGGAAAAACCCAAAGCCACCAGCACCGCCGTGGCGCCTTCTCCGCCGTTGCCGGCGCTGGCCGCCTTGCGCGCGGACTTGGACGAGGACACTGGCGTCATCACCACGCCGCCGCTGATCGCGCCAGACAAACCCACGCCGGCCCAGCTGCGGGCCATCCTCACGCCTTTGGTCGGGGTGGAATATCCCACCCGCGCCATGTTCATCGGTGCGGTCGAGGCCGAGCGCTGCCGCTACTACCTGCGACGGGTCGCCGAAGTGGCCGCCGCGCGCCAGCTTACCGCGCCCACGGTCTGCCCCAAGCCCGCAGCCTTGCGTCCCCCGCAGGAGGCGCCTGCGCCCCCGAAGCGCAACGAACGCCGCCCCGACCAGACGGCCGTTCCGCTGGAGGTCTTCTTCGACTCCCTGCTGGCCGAGGACAACCTGCGCGACGCGGTGGCCGCGGCCCAGAAGCTGCATCCAGTGGGACAGTCGCGTCCGCTGCGGCTCAGCGCCGAAGGCTGCCAATGCGCGCCGGGCCACAAGAACAATGAAGTCGTCGGCGTCATCCCGTTCTGGCGAGCCGGCGAGGCGCCCCTGCCGATCAACTTCAATCTCTTCACCCGTCTGCAGTACATGGGTGTGGTGCTGAAGGACGATGGCGGCTACGACCTGCCGGCCGACTGGAATGGCGCGCTCTCCGGCTTCTCCCGCGAGGCCCAGCGCTTCGATGTGGCGATGGATCTGGTGGTCTACCGGCGGTCGTGGGCCGCGTTGCTCAACCAGCCCGATGCGGTGCAGGCCACCATGATCGACAACGCCGCGAAGACCGCCGTTCGCATGGTTACGCAGGAGCGCGACGACGTGCAAAGCTGGATGAACCGCCTGTTGCTCAAGCCGGGCGACGACTCCAACAGCCGGGTCTTCGGCGGCCTGACCGTGTTCTTCGACGACACCCCCACCGAAGGCCGCGACCGTGAGCGCTACACCCGGTTCCTGCAGCGCTATGTCGACCGGATCCTGTCCCTGATGCAGGACGATGGGCGCAGCTTCCGCCTCAATCTGGTCGTGCCGGACCAGCAGCTGGGGGAACTGCCGCCCTACAGCTACGAATGGTTGATGGGCCTGAAGCTGCGCGCGGAACGCAAGGACCGTCACCAACAGCGGGACACCCTGCCCGGCTCTCGCGAGCCGGACTACAGCGGCAGTGGCGACGTGACCGTGCAGTTCCTGGTGATGATGAGCGGCGACCCAGACAGCCAGAAGAAGAACATCCGCCGCAGCATCGACCTGACCCGCCAGGTGCAGGGCGTGCGTCGCATCGACTTTCTGGACAGTCTGCTGCCGGTGGTCGTGCATGCCACCTCGGCCGAAGCGGCGCCGGGCAACGTCACTGCCAGTCTGGCGCGGGACTTTCCTTACATCGAGTGGAACTACGGCGGGGTCACGCTCTGGCCGCTGCCGCTGGCCGATGTGGGCCTGGGCAATGAGGTCATCACGCCGCTGACTCAGTATTTCCTGGACAAGCCCTCCAGTCGCGAGAAGGCCTGCGCCTGGATCTGTCCCAACCGGCTGCCGCTTCGATTGCTGGCGCAGACGCTGCTGATCGGATGTGTGATTGCGGCGCTGGTGTATGGGCTGAACTGCAGGGTGCGCCGGGTGGGCCTGATCTACCTGGTGGTGCTGGGCCTGGTGGCCCTGCTGGCGGCCGCGCTGTGCCTGATGCTGCTGACCTGCGACCCGGCGCTGTCGTGGCTGCGGGACTCGCCCTATGTGCCGGTGGTGACGCTGGTGCTGGCGGTGGGCGTCTGCGCCTATCTGTTCCTTCAGTTCCGGGCGCCGGAGCTGTGAGCCGCTCCCCATTCAACCCTCAGGAGGACCCCCACCATGGCCAACCACGATGATGATGCCGGACGGTTCCAGAACACCGGCCGCGGGACGTTCCAGCGGGCAGCCGCCGCGCCAGAGACCGCGCAGCGGCAGGAGGATGCTGGTGGCGACTGGTCTGCGCAGCTCGATCAGTCCCCGCGCCAGGCGGCGCAGCGACGTTGGATCGAGGGGCACCTCGGCGCTGCCGCCCAGCGGGAGGAAACACCAGCCGCGCCGAATCTGACCGGCATGCCGGACACGCTGAAGGCGGGCTTGGAGTCGATGTCCGGCATGGACCTGTCGGACGTGCGAGTCCACAGCAATTCCAGCCGTCCGGCCCAACTCAATGCGCTGGCCTTTGCACAAGGCAATGACATCCATCTGGCGCCGGGCCAGGAGCAGCATCTGCCGCACGAGGCTTGGCATGTGGTGCAGCAGCGTCAGGGCCGGGTGGCGCCCACGCTGGAGGTGGGCGGGGTGCCGGTGAATGACGACCATGCGCTGGAGGCCGAGGCCGACCGGATGGGCGACCTGGCCAGCCGCGGATCAGGGGCCTGAGGCAAAAGCGGCTGGGCGGCTGTGCGGCAGATTCAGCTATCGGCAGACGCTGCCGCCGCACAGGCCGCTGTGAGGCACCGGCGGCTGAAGGCCCCGGTCATTTGCGCCCGAGTTGCTGTGGCCGGCGCTCAGCCCTGGCGATGCGCGTCCTGCAGCAGGTTCAATGCCTGCTGGGTATCGCCATGGCGCACAGCCCAGATCGCGCGGTCCAGGTGGGCCACACCGCGCTCGCTCACGTCGTCATGCTGGGCAATGAGCGCCTGGCGCGCTTCGCGCATCATCTGCAGCGCATGGTCTTCGTGGTCGCAATACAGCTCCACCCGCACGTCACGCAGTTGCTGCTGCAAATGGCTGCGGCGCTGTTCACGGCTCGCGAGTTCGTCATCCTGAACGGGCGCCGCGGAAGCGGACGCTGCGGCAAAGGCCGCCATCAGGGCCAGGATCGGGGAGGTCTTGCTCATGTCGTACTCCTGTGGGCGCCGCAGCAGAGAGAGAAGAGAAGGCGGCGCCGTGGATTCAAGAGTGCGCCCGGAGTGTTAGACGCGGCTTAAGCCGATGTTGCTGAGGTGCAAAGTGCGCGAGAGGCGCACCTGCCGCGGCGGCTTATTCAGATTCAGGCGGGACGCTGGAGGCCCCCTGCGTGTTCAGGGTTGGATGACTCCAATAAGCTTTGAATGCCGCCAGCTCAAGGTTGTAATCATCCCGACTGATCAGTTTGAAGGTGCGCACAGGAAGGTCGAGCATATCGTCTATATGGGCCTGTCCCACTTTCCAAACGCCTGATTTTGGAGCGTTGGCCAAATTGGCTGCCTCCGCCATTCCCAAACTTCGAAGACCACAGGTACCTTTAAACTTTTCAGCTTGGTCCACCTCGCGTTCGTCAACGAATTCGCCAATCGCATTTAGAGTTGCGTTGAAATCTGCAAACCTGTCATTCAAATCTTCGATTGTTTCTCTGTAGCGGCTTCTAGTGACCGAATATTCGGAAGTTTTTTGTGCCAACGAACGGATTTCCCCCAAATCTTTATGCAAACCCTCCTTTAGTTCAAATACTTTATTGTGTGTAACCAAATGATCTCCGGGGTTTTCCTCGAATTCCGCATACATATCAACTGCAGATACAGCAGCAATTGCTTCAAATGTGACGCTGTATAAAAGGCTCTGATAGAACGCTGCGACCTGATCGATTTTATTGAAATCCGTCTTCAGATCACCGGTTATAAAATCAAAGGGTTTGATTATAAAGAGAATGTTGTAAAAGCGCAGGAACGGTGGATCGCCCAATGCGAAGCCGCCGCCGGCAAGTGGAATAGGAAAGAAACCTTCCACCCAATACTTCCCCCACCCCAAGAGTCTTGCGCAATGCTCAATTTCATCGGCCCGGCGAGCGTCCGACTCCGGATGGTTCTCCCCGACAATATTCAACCTATCCTGCGCCAGGTTGGTTTCTGGCGGTTGATGATTTGAGAGCATCCGCTGAACGGGGGACGAAGCTGGCGTAAACGCCGAAATGAGCGCGCGTTGCGCTGTCATTCTGGGTGACTGATCGACCCAAGCCTGTACACCCGATGACTGGGCCTGATGCGTACTCCTCGTCTCGTCCGTCCGCTGCAGCCGCTCCACCCTGTCGCCGTTGATCTTCATTCGAGGTCGCCTCCCGCTTAAACAAATCCTTACGCTAGCGGCGGTCTGCCCTTCCGTCCATCCGAAAAATGCTGATTTTCGACTGAAAGAAACTGCATGCCACACTCGCGCCGCAGGGACGACGCGTCAGAGCCTCAAGACTTCCTTTTATTGAACTTTCAGCCGTTCAGGAAGTAGATATTGAGCTCCTTCAAACAGAGTTTGTCGCGTGACGCGCGCGCGTATATTTCGTAGAAAGATCCCTCTGCCGCTTGCAGCATTCCTTGGAATGTTGCCAATTGCTCTTTGCAAATGAAATCTGGCACGCAATGGGATATGGGTTGCGGAATCATGAAAATCAATTTTGCCGACAGAGCGGTTTCCACTTGCCCAATCTTGTAGCAATCCTCCGTTTTGACAGCCAGCATCATCCCTGTTCGACTCAGCGATTTTCTTTCCTTGTCCGTCGCAAGCCGCACAGAAATATCGGCAGCGCCCACGGCAACATCTCTTCGGTTGGAGATGAATTCACAAGCGTCTTCCCCGCACTGCCATACGCCATCAACACCAAGCGCCTCAGGAAGTTCTGCCAAGTCTCGGCGATGGAGAGCATCCGGTAGCTTCTGCATGATGTCGCGCCAGCCAACACCTGCCTCCGCCGATGCATTTGTCGTCGCCAGCGCCACCAGCAGGGAACAAGCCAGACGAAAACCAAGACGTCGTCGCAAATTCTTCAAGATTTCTCCATCTAGCGAGGAAGAGGCATCCAGGGACTCCATTTTCGCTGACCGCGAAGCAATGGGACGCAAGGCCCTAGTAGATCTACTGATCGCGCGGAAGTAAATAGATGTCACTCAGTGACGCGACGCTTCAGCGTCCTGTTGACACGCCCGAGCTTCATCTTCACTTCATGACTCTGATTTCTATGCACAGAAAGCTGGTTGCACTAAACACCTTGGGTGTCAGTTTCGCGACCGTTCTTTATCTGGGCCTGCATGGCTTCGACCGCCAAATTGAAGAAACGATTGAGTGGACGGTCATCGCGGCCGCGGGCACCTTTTTGACCAATCGACTGCTCGTGAGGGTCCAAGGCGCAAACCGCGAGCGTCCCACCGACACAGTCGACAGCAGTCCAACAGAAACGCAAATGCTGAATGCCGTCTTTTGGATTCCGATCACGCTGCTGGGCATATCCGCGTTGATGATCCTCGCTTTGGACAACCCGCTCCGCTGGGCCAGCTGGATGATCATCGTGATTGGTGGCTACATCGGACGCGATGTGGAGGCCATCGCCCGACTCAGCCAAACACGCTGAAGACTCAACACTGATCCGCGCGGCACTTCACCTCACCCGCCTCAGTGTTTCCCCGCCCTTCATTCGTGCAACGCCCGAACTAATATGCCCACCAGGCCCCAACCTCAGAGGGCCATGGAGACAAGGTGCACAGTGATGGCGGCAGCAGCCAGCAATGGCTGAAGGTCCTCAACCGCATGGCGTTGGTGCGCCAGTTGTGCGCACGTCCGGGCCTGTCCCGCGCCGATCTCGCGCAGGAAGTGGGGCTCACCAAATCCACCGTCAGCAGCCTCACCCGCGAGCTCATCGCCGAAGGCTGGCTGATGGAAAGCAGCGTGGTGGCCACCGGCGACCTGGGGCGACGCCCCACCCCGCTGTTCATCGACCCGCAGCGTCTTCTTCTGCTCGGCGCGGACGTGGGCATCGACGGCGTGCGCGTCGTGGCGACCAGCCTCACTGGCCACATCCATGCACGCGCGGTCCAGGCCTATGGCAACAGCCGCTCGGCCGAAGCCCGTCTGGGCGTGCTGGCCTCCGTGCTGCTGAAAGTCCGCGCGCAATTGACGCCGGACCAGGACCTCATCGGCATCGGCGTCGGCTTGCCCGGCGGGGTCGACGAAGCCCGGGGCCTGCTGCACATGGCCCCCAACCTGGGCTGGCGGGACCTGCCCGTGGGCACTCTGCTCGCCGAGCGCCTGGCCGGCACCGCCCTCGCCGATGTCCCATTGCATCTGCAGAACGAGGCCGACGTGGCCGCCATCGGTGAGCGGGAATTTCACGCCCCCGAGCAGCCGCAGGATCCCCTGCTGTACGTGAGCATCAACCAGGGCCTGGGCGCCGGCGTCATCGTGGGCGACCGCCTTTTGACGGGCAGCCGAGGCTTTGCCGGCGAGGTCGGCCACATGGTGCTGCAGATCGATGGCCCCTTGTGCAGTTGCGGGCGGCGAGGCTGCGCCGAAGCGCTGATCAGCCTGCGCGCCCTGCTGCGCCCCGGCGACGAAGAGGAAACCGCTGCGCAGGCCCTAGCGGGCGTTCGCCAGCGCCTGCTGGACAAGGACCGCAGCACGGTGCGGTCCGTCACGGCCGCTGGACGGGCGCTGGGCGTGCTGCTCCAAAACCTGGCCACGGCCTACGACCCCGCCTGCATCGTGCTGGGCGGGGCCGTGGTGGAGCTCGGAGACGCCTTCCTCACGCCGGCCCGCGAAACCCTGAACGACTACGCCAGCGCGGCCGGCATGCCGCCGACCCAGCTGCGCATTTCCCATTTCGGACCCGATGCAGTGGCCGTTGGCGCCGCCGCGCTGGCCCGTTACCGCATCACCCGTCCACGCCTGCCGCAGGCGTCGACCCCGCGGGCCCAGCCGGCCCCGGACACCACGACCGAGGAGTCTTTCTGATGTATCTGGGCATTGATCTTGGCACCTCCGAAGTCAAGCTGCTGCTGCTGGACGCGAACGGCCAGGCCTGCGGCCGCGCCAGCGCCCCGCTGACGGTGCAGCGCCCGCATCCGCTGTGGTCGGAGCAGGACTCCGCCAGTTGGTGGGCCGCCACCGAGCAGGCCGTGGCGGACCTGCGCCGCACGGCGCCCGAGGCCTGGCGCCGCATTCGTGCCATCGGGCTGTCTGGCCAGATGCATGGCGCGGTGCTGCTAAACGCGCAAGACCAGGTGCTGCGCCCCGCCATCCTGTGGAACGACGGCCGCAGCTTCGCCGAATGCGAGGCGTTGACCCTCGCCGCTCCTGCCCTGGCCGACATCGCTGGCAACCTGGCAATGCCAGGCTTCACCGCCCCCAAGCTGCTGTGGGTGCGGCAGCATGAACCGCAAATCTTCGACGCCACTGCCACGGTGTTGCTGCCCAAGGACTATCTGCGTCTGCTGCTCACCGGCGACAAGGTGACCGACCCGTCCGACGCGGCCGGCACGCTGTGGCTGGACGTGGCGGCGCGGGACTGGTCCGACACGCTGCTTGCCGCCTGCGGCCTGCGACGGGAGCAGATGCCTCGCGTGGTGGAAAGCAATCGGCCCGGCGGCAGCCTGCGGCCCGCGCTCGCGCAGGCCTGGGGGCTTTCCCCGGACGTGGTGGTGGCCGGCAGCGCCGGGGACAACGCCGCCAGCGCCATCGGCATCGGCGCAACCCGGCCCGGACAAGGGTTCCTATCGATGGGCACGTCCGGCGTGCTGTTCGTGGTCAATGACCGTTACCGGCCCAATCCGGCCTCGGCGGTCCATGCCTTCTGCCATGCCCTGCCCGGCCGCTGGCATCAGATGAGCGTGATGCTCTCGGCCGCCAGCGCGCTGCGCTGGTTCTGCGGCTTCAGCGGCGTGGCCGATGAGCGCGCGCTGCTGGAGGAGGTGCAGGCCCTGCCAGTGCAGGCGCTGGACGCAGCGCCTCTGTTCCTGCCTTACCTTGCCGGCGAGCGTACGCCCCACAACGATCCGTTTGCCTGCGGCGTGTTCCATGGCCTCGGCCACGACAGCACCCGCGCCCACGGCGGCTATGCGGTGCTGGAAGGCGTCGCCTTTGGCATGGCCGACGGCCTGGCGGCTCTTCAGGCCGCGGGCACGCAGGTGAGCGAGCTGTCCTTCGTCGGCGGCGGCTCTCGCAGCGCCTACTGGGCGCAACTGATGGCCGACGTGCTGGGCGTGGACATCGTGCGTCATGCCGATGCGGACGCCGGCGGCGCCCTGGGCGCGGCTCGCCTGGCCTGGATGGCCGATGGCGGCGAGGAAGCGCATGTCTGCCAACGGCCGGACGTGAGTGACCGATTCCAGCCGCGTCCCGAACGCGCGGCGCCGCTCGCGGCGCGGTTGGCGCGCTTCCGGGCGCTGTATCAGCTCCAGCGCACGCTGCCGCCCTTGCCGACCTCTCACTGATCGTTCACTGGCCGTTCACTGCACGCCACCCGGCCCGCTCCCTCCGTCCCTCTTCATTGCCCCACCCACACCTCCTCCTGCACCCCCTCCTCCACCCCGGACGCCGCGGCTCCGCCCTGCGTTCCCACACAGGATGCCCACCATGAGCAGCTACTTCGCCGACATTCCCCCCATCCGCTACCAAGGACCGGACGCCACCGACGCCCTGGCCTTCCGCCATTACGACAAGGACCGCATCGTCCTGGGCCGTCGCATGGAGGAGCATCTGCGCTTTGCCGTCTGCTACTGGCACAGCTTCTGCTGGACCGGCCTGGATCCGTTTGGCGGCGGCACCTTCGAGCGCCCCTGGTTCCAGGGCGGCTCCCCGATGGAGCTGGCGCAGATGAAGGCTCAGGCCGCCTTCGATTTCTTCAGCCGCCTGGGCGTGCCCTACTACTGCTTCCACGACCGCGATGTCGCCCCCGAAGGCGCCACCCCGCGCGAAAGCCACGAGATGCTGGCCCGCATGGTCGATGTGCTGGGGGAACATCAGCAGCGCACCGGCGTGAAACTGCTCTGGGGCACCGCCAACCTCTTCAGCCATCGTCGCTTCATGGCGGGCGCGGCCACCAATCCGGACCCCGAGATCTTCGCCCTGGCCGCGCTGCAGGTGCGGGACGCGATGGACGCCACCATGCGCCTGGGCGGCGAAAACTATGTGCTGTGGGGCGGGCGCGAAGGCTACGAGACGCTGCTCAACACCAACGTGGCGCAGGAGCTCGACCAGATGGGGCGTTTCCTGTCCATGGTCGTGGACTACAAGCACCGCAAGGGCTTCAAGGGCACCATCCTGCTGGAGCCCAAGCCGCGCGAGCCCTCCAAGCACCAGTACGACTTCGACACCGCCACCGTCTACGGCTTCCTCACCCGCTACGGCCTGGAGCGGGAGGTGAAGGTCAACATCGAAGCCAACCATGCCACGCTCTCCGGCCATTCCTTCGAGCACGAGATTGCGATGGCCGCCGCGCTGGGCATTCTGGGCAGCATCGACATGAACCGCGGCGATGCGCAGCTGGGCTGGGACACGGACCAGTTCCCCAATAACGTCCCGGAGATCGCCCTGGCTCTCTATCACATCGTGCAGGCCGGCGGCCTGGGCAGCGGCGGGCTGAACTTCGATGCCAAGGTGCGTCGGCAGTCCATCGATGCGGAAGACCTGTTCCACGGGCATATCGGCGGCATGGATGTCTGCGCCAAGGGCTTGCTGGTGGCCGAGCAGATGATCCAGGACGGCCGGCTGGCCCAGGCCCTGCAGCAGCGTTATGCCGGCTGGCAGAACCCGGACAGCCAGGCCATTCTCGACGGGCGTCGCAGCCTGGAGGACCTGGCAGACCAGGCCCTGACCCGCAATGTCGACGTCGCGCCGCGGTCCGGCCGCCAGGAATTCCTGGAAAACCTGGTCAACCGCTTCAGCGGCACCTGAGGATGCGGGGGCAGTTGTTGCGGAAGTGATGCGTCGGCGCCGCATCCGCGGTGCCGCGCTGTCGCCAGGGCCTGGGTTTGAGGCATGCTCCGGGGCGTCAGCCCGGAGAATGGCGCGTCTGCGCCCCCTGCCCTTGCCATGAATTCGTCGTCCGCCAAACCCCGCAAACCTGGCCATGCCGCCACGCTGGCCGATGTCGGCCGGGCGGCCGGGGTGTCGGCGATGGCGGCATCGGCGGTGCTGAACGGAGCCCGCACCTCGGCGCGCATCAGCGACGAGACTCGCGAGCGCATCCTCGAAGCCGCCCGCCAGCTCAACTACCGGCCCAATGCCACCGCTCGCGCCCTGACCAGCCGGCGCATGAACACGCTGGGCCTGGCCACCACGCTCAAGCGCGAAGAGCTCAACCAGTACTTTTTGGAAGTCTTCAGCGGGGTGATGGAAGCCGGCGCCGAGCTGGGGCAGAACACCACCGTGTTCGCGCTGGAGGACTGGCACCGGCAGGCCGCCCGCATTCCCGCGTTCTGTGATGGCCGCATCGACGGACTGATCCTGCTGGCGCCGCAACTGGACGAACAGGAAGCGCAGCGGCTGCCCGATCACACCCCCATCCTATCCATTCACAGCAATGTGCTGATTCCCGGCGTCATCAATCTGGAGCCGGACGACGAAGCCGGCGCCCAGGCGATGGTGACGCGGCTGCTGGGCATGGGGCATCGCCGCATCCTGCATCTGGCGGGGCCGGAGCATTCGCTGGGGGCCCGGCGGCGGGTGCAGGGTTATCTCCGCGCCCACGCACTGGCGGGCCTCGCACCGCCCCCCGACTACGTGGTGGATGGTGAATTCACCGCCGACTCCGGCCGGCGACGCCTGGAGCAATGGCTGGACCAGCACCGCGGCGAGGAACTGCCGCAGGCCATCTTTGCGGGCAATGATTCGATGGCCATTGGCTGCCTGGACGTGCTGGTGGCGCGGGGCCTGCAGGTGCCTCAGCAGATCTCCCTGGTGGGCTTTGACGACACGCAGCTGGCGCGGTCGGCGCGCCTGGCGACGGTCCGCCAGCCGCTGCGGGACCTGGGTCAGCGGGCGGCGCGCCTGCTGGTGGCCAGCGTGGACGCGAAGCTGGGCGAAGGCCCGGCGCCGGACATCACGAACGTGGTGCTGCCGACCGAACTGGTGGACGGCGCCACGCTGGGCGCGCCTCGCAGCGCGTCCCTGCTCATTCGTTGACGTCTACAGCGGGCCGGGAGGCTGGGCGGGTCAGGCCTCAGAACGCGTGGCGGATCCCCACGCCGTACAGGCGCGTGGTCGCATCCATCTGCGTGCCGGCGCCCGACAGCACCGGAATCTCCAGGGCGCCCAGCGGCAGCAGCAGCGTGGTGGGGCCGCCGGCCAGCGTCAGCGCGGGATTGAGCGGGCTGCTGACGATATTGCCGCGTTTGTCTTCCACCTGGGCATATCGCGCATAAACCGCGGTGCGCTTGGATAGGTTGTATTCCGCCCCGAAGGTGAAAGCGAGGTTCTTGCCCTTGGTGAAATTGTTGAAGCGGTTGTCGCTGACCTGCGCAATCAGGTCCACCACGTTCACCGACTGCTTGAGCGCCACGCTCAAAGACGTGACCTTCGGATCCAGATTGCCGGATTCCTTGAACTGGCCGCGATAGACGTTGCCGGCCAATTCGGTGCCGGTGCTGGCGAATCGGTATTTGACGCCGGCCATGGCGCTGGTGAATCGCTCCGCATTGAACAGCGGCACATAGCCCTGGGCAGTGGCCAGGCCAAAGGGCACGCCGAAACGGTTGCGGTGATAGGACGCGACCAGGGTCAGGTCCGACTCGTTGTAGACCACCATGGCGCCGACGGTCCTGCCGCGCCCGGAACTGTCTTCCGTGCCCGCGGTGGCGCCGCCAATGATCTGCCCGGTATTGGCATTGGAGGCCGGAGACCGCGCCGCACTGACCCGATTGCCAACGCCCGCATTGGGCGAATAGGTCAATTGCGCCAGCCAGGGCCCCTTGGCCAGCGTGTAGCTGACCATGTTGTCCTGATAGACCTGCAGATTGTTGATCGTGACGCCCGCACCCAGGATGTCGGTCGAACCCAGACGCTCCACGCTGTTGAAGTAGTAGGCCACCAGCACCGGGGCCGCCTGGCGGCCCAGCCGGAATTCCCCGACCGGCGTCGTCAGACCGACCCAGGCCACCCGGCCGAAGAACCGGTTGTCATTGCTGAGGTTACCGACGTCCGTCGTGAAGCCCCCTTCCAGCTGGAACTTGGCCTGATAGCCGCCGCCCAGGTCCTCATTGCCCTTGAAGCCGAGGTAGGACTGCCTCGTCAAACTTGTGGACATGCGGCTGGTGGAGGTCGATGGCGAGGCCAGTGCATTGGGCACCGGGCGACCGCCGCTGACGCCGAAGAGCGTGCCTTGCACATTGCCCTGGCTCTTCTTGATCTGGTCCACCGCCACGTCGAACGAGCCGTAGATCGTGACGCCGCTGTCCGCCTGGGCCGGGCTGCTCAAGCCCAACCAGCCCGTTACGCCAGCCGCAATGGCGGTGGCCACGAAGGCCCCGCCAGAGCGCGCTGCTTTCGATGGGCGCTGCAGAGGCAAGCCTCGCGAACTGCGCGAATTCCGCGCCGATGGGCGACCCGTGAACGGAGTGGGATTCAGGCCTGCAGCCTGCGACAGGAGCGAATGGTCTTGCATGGTCACGATCATCAACCACCGGCTTATGGCGCGGCAGTCATTGAATGGAGTGACTGGAAGTATTCACGAATCCGGTCGGTACCGAAACAATTTGTTGGATTTGCGGGAAATCTCAGGGCCAATGCCGGTGAATCGCTTGCCAAAGGACCTAAACGCCTTTGATGCCGTCTGCAATCGCCTGCAGGTCCGCCACCAGGCGATCCAGGCCATGCGCCTTGTCGTAGAACGCATCCGCGCCATGACGGGCGCAGAGCATTTCGTAGAAATCAGGGTCGCGATTGCTCAGCACGAAAAGCTTGCCGCCATACCCGATTTGCCGGGCCCGCTCCAGCACTTTCATGCCGGAGCCCTCGGCCAGGCCGATGTCCACCAGCACGACATCCGGCACGGTGCTGCGAATGAGCGTCAGCGCGGCTTCTTCATTGTCGGCCTGGCCGATGACGGACAGGCCGGAGACGTCGGCCAGGAGCCGGACCATCTGCCGGCGGATGACTTCCGAATCTTCAATGAGGACCAGTTTCATGCTGAACAGCGCTGTGCGTGAAGTCCACAGTCTGCCCGCTTTCAGCGCGTGCGCGATTGAAGAATTTGTAAGACCGGGCCCCTCCCGAGGCCCGGTCGTGATCATTTGCGCTTGTTGTACACGTCAATGAAGACGGCGGCCAGCAAGACCAGGCCCTTGATCACCTGCTGGTAATCGATGCCGATGCCCAGGATGGACATGCCGTTGTTCATCACGCCCATCACGAAGGCGCCAATGACCGCGCCCATGATCTTGCCAACGCCGCCGGAGGCCGACGCCCCGCCCACGAAGCAGGCGGCGATCACATCCAGCTCGAAACCGAGACCGGCCTTGGGCGATGCCGTGTTCAGGCGCGCCGCAAAGACCAGGCCCGCCAGGGCTGCCAGCACCCCCATGTTCACGAAGGTGAAGAAGGCGACGCGTTCGGTGCGAACCCCGGACAGGCGAGCCGCTTTTTCATTGCCGCCCACCGCATAGACGCGACGACCCAGCGTGGTCCGGCCGGCAATGAAGTCGTACACCAGCGTCAGCACCACCATGACGACCATGACGGTGGGCAGGCCCTTGTAGGAGGCCATCAGCCAGCTCATGGCCATCACGCCGATCACGATGACCGCCTGGCGCAGCAGGAAGATCGGACCGGGCTCGACATCCATGCCGTGCATCTGCCCCGCGCTGCGGTGGCGCCACGCCACCACGACGGCCGCCACCGACAGCAGCAGCCCCAGGCCCAGCGTGGTCGGCCGCGGATCTTCCTGATTGAACAGCTCGGGCAGGAAGCCGGCGCTCAGTGCCTGGAAGCTGTCCGGGAACGGGCCGAGGGACTGGCCCTGCAGCAGGGCCAGCGCCAGGCCCTTGAAGACCAGCATGCCGGCCAGCGTCACGATGAAGGACGGAATGCCCAGGTAGGCCACGAACCAGCCCTGGGCCGCGCCGATGATGGCGCCCGCCACCAGGCAGACCACAGCCGCCGGAAAGACCGGCCAGTTGAGATTCACCATCAGCACGGCGCCCAAGGCGCCGATGAAGCCGCAGACCGAGCCCACCGACAGGTCGATGTGGCCCGCCACGATCACCAGCAGCATGCCCAGCGCCATGATGACGATGTAGCTGTTCTGCAGGACCAGGTTGGTCAGGTTCAGCGGCTGCAGCAGCGTGCCATCGGTGAGGAACTGGAACAGCCCCATGATGGCCACCAACGTGATGAGCATGCCGTAGTCACGCAGATGACGCTTGAGGAAATGGGCGATGCCGCCTTGGGCGGAACCGCGCGGCGCCGGCGGCGGGGCCGTGCGCGAAGCGGGAGCACCGTGAACCGGTGCCGTCAGTGGGTCATGCATGGCGTAACTCCCGGGCACCCACGATGGCACCCATGATTCTTTCCTGTGAGGCATCGGCGGCGTCGAGCTCGGCCACCATGCGCCCTTCATTCATCACATACATCCGGTCGCACATGCCCAGCAGCTCCGGCATCTCCGAGGAGATCATCAAGATGCCGCAACCGCTTTCGGCCAATTGCGCGATCAGGCTGTAGATCTCGAACTTGGCCCCCACGTCGATGCCGCGGGTGGGCTCGTCCAGGATCAGCAGCCGGGGCTTGGAGAACAGCCATTTGGCCAGCACCACCTTCTGCTGGTTGCCACCGGACAGATGCACCGTCTGCTGCTCGACATCCCGGCAGCGGGTGGCGAGCTGGCGCCGGTAGTCCTGCGCCACTGAATGCTCACGCGCTGCATCCAGCACGCCGGCACGCGACACGCCCGCCAGATTGGCCAGGCTGGTGTTGCAGGCAATCGATTCATTCAGCAGCAGGCCCAGGGACTTGCGGTCCTCGGTCACATACGCCAGGCCGGCCCGAATGGCCTTGGGCACCGTCGACACGTCGACAGCCTCCCCGTCCATCAAGGCCGTACCGCTGACGCGGCGGCCATAGCTGCGGCCAAACACGCTCATGGCGAGTTCAGTGCGGCCGGCCCCCATCAGGCCGGCGATGCCGACGATCTCGCCCCGCCGCACATGCAGGTTGACGCCCCGCACCACCTCCCGGCCGGTCTGCACCGGATGGAAGGCTCGCCAGTCGCGCAGCTCGAAGAGCCGCTCGCCGATCTTCGGCGTGCGGCGCGGATAGCGGTCTGCCAGGTCGCGGCCGACCATCGCCTGGATGATGCGGTCCTCGCTCACCGGCTCGTGGCGGCAGTCCATCGTGGTGATGGAGCGGCCATCGCGCAGCACGGTGAGGCGGTCCGCCACCCGTGTGATCTCATTGAGCTTGTGGGAGATGAGGATGCAGGCAATGCCCTGCGCCCGCAGCTCCATCAGCCGGTCCAGCAGCGCTTCGCTGTCCGATTCGTTCAGGCTGGCGGTGGGCTCGTCCAGAATCAGCAGACGCACGGACTTGGCCAAGGCCTTGGCAATCTCCACCAGCTGCTGCTGGCCGATGCCCAGGTCCGCCACCCGCGTGTCGGGCGATTCGCGCAGGCCCACGCGGTCCAGCAGGTCCCGCGCACGGCGGTACATGGCCATGCGATCAATCACCCCAAAGCGCGCTGGCTCGTGGTTGAGGAACAGGTTCTCCGCAATGGAGAGCTGCGGCACCAGGGCCAGTTCCTGGTGAATGATGATGATGCCCAGTGCTTCGCTATCGACGATGCCGCCGAAGCGGCGCTCCTCGCCTTCGAAGTGGATCTCGCCCTCGTAGTCGGGGTGGGGGTAGACCCCGCTCACCACCTTCATGAGGGTCGATTTGCCGGCACCGTTTTCACCCACCAGGGCGTGGATCTCGCCGGGATGCACCTTCAGGTGCACCTGCTCCAGCGCGGTCACGCCATGGAAACGCTTGGTGATGCCGCGCAGCTCGAGCAGCGGCGCGGCCGCCTCCGGCGCACGCGCCGGAGGCATGGGGATCGCTTCAGCCATAGGACCTCCGTGCGTGGGCGCGATCAGCGCAGCTGGCTCTCTTTGTAGTAGCCGCTGTCCACCAGCACGGTCTTCCAGTTGGTCGCATCCACGGCCACCGGCTTGAGCAGGATGCTGGGCACGACCTTGACGCCGTTGTTGTAGGTCTTGGTGTCGTTCACCGCGGGCTGCTTGCCGCTGAGCATGTCGTCGACCAGGCCAGCCGCCGCTGCTGCCAGCGCGCGGGTGTCCTTGAAGACGGTGGCGGCCTGTTCACCCTTGATGATGGACTTGATCGACGGGATTTCCGCGTCCTGGCCCGACACCACCGGGCACGGCAGCGTCTTGCTGCAATAACCGGCGCCCTTGAGCGAGGACAGGATGCCGATGCTGATGCCGTCATACGGCGACAGCACCGCATGCAGGCGGTCCTTGCCGTAATAGGCGCTGGCCAGGTTGTCCATGCGGGCCTGGGCGGTGGAAGCGTCCCAGCGCAGCGTGCCGACCTTGGCCATGCCCATCTGCTTGCTGCGCACCACCAGCTTGCCGCTGTCGATGTAGGGCTTGAGCACCGACATCGCGCCGTCGTAGAAGAAGGTGGCGTTGTTGTCGTCCGGCGAGCCGCCGAACAGCTCGATGTTGAACGGCCCCTTGCCTTGCGCCAGGCCCAGCTTGTCGATGATCGACTGGCCCTGCATCACGCCGACCTGGAAGTTGTCGAAGGTGACGTAGTAGTCGATGTTCTTGGTGCCCTTGATCAGGCGGTCATAGCCCACCACCTTGATGTTGGCGGCGGCGGCCTTTTGCAGCACGCTGGACAGGGCCGAGCCGTCAATGGAGGCAATCACCAGCACCTTGACCTTCTTGGTGATCAGGTTCTCGATCTGCGCGAGCTGGTTGGGGATATCGTCTTCGGCGTATTGCAGGTCGGTGCGGTAGCCCTTGTCCTTGAAGGCCTTGACCATGTTGTCGCCGTCCGCGATCCAGCGCGCCGAGCTCTTGGTCGGCATGGCGATGCCAATCAGGCCTTTGTCTTGCGCCAGCACCTGGGTGGCCGTCCCGGCCAGTCCGATGGCCGCTACCAGAGAGGTCAGCAGGCCCAGGGCGCCGCGGCGCGGCAGCATTGCTTTTTTCATGAGGTCTCCGTTGTGTGCTTTTAAGAATCGATGCCCGTCGGCCCTTCCCTCTCTGCAGGGCTGCCGAAGGTGGCACAGCATCGCATGAATGAAAGCTGAATGCATCATGAACAACCCATGAATACTTCAGCCGTGTGCGGGGCATGGCAACGGGCGTGCCACCCCTGTTCATCGATGTTCTGCCGTGTTTTGCATCATCCGCCGATGCCGGAGACGGCTCGATAAAGTTTCAGCGCAGGGTGATACCCGTTTGAGCATCACCCCGGCCGAGTGGGCGCTATGAGGTCATCACGACCGGTTTCGCGCCGCGGGATTGGTGTTCTCCCTAATGACTTCTCTTCAGTGACCGCCTCCACCAGTGGCCTGCACGCCGTCTGCATCACTGGACGGATCGGAGGGGTCATGGGCCTTCACCGGAAACGGCGCGAGCCAGGCCAGCACGATGGGCGGAATGGAGAACAGCAACACCAATCCAAAGAAGGACGCGTATTGCTGGCCCACTGCCGCATACACCCAGCCGCTCACACTGCCCGTCGCCCATTTGGTCAATGCCATGACGCCAGTGGCCATGGCGTAATGGGTCATCTTGAAAGGCCCCGGCGCAATCTGCTGCATCATGTACAGCATGTGGCCCACCGAGCCCATGCCAAAGCCGAATTTCTCCAGCGCCACCACCGCCCCGATCAACATCACGTTGTCGGGCATCGCATGGCTCAGGTAGTAGTAGGTGAGGTGCGGGAGGTTCAGGCAGATGGCCAGCAGCAGGAAGGTGCGCTTGAGCGTCATGCGGGCCACCACAAAGCCGCTGAGGAAGGCCCCGGCAATGAAGGCGACCGTGCCCACCGTGCCGTAGATGTGCCCCAGCGCGGCATTGTCCAGCCCCAGGCCGCCGACATCCCGCGGGTCCAGCAGGAACAGAGGCCCGAACTTCTCGATGAAGCCTTCCGCGAAGCGGTAGAAGAACACCACGGCCAGCATCATCCAGATGGACGGCTTCTGGAAGAAGGTGACCCAGGAGGCCCGCAGCGATACCATGGCGCTGCGCAGGTCCTGCCCCTGTACCGACGAAGGCGCACCCGGCGGCAGCACGCGCAGATGCCACAGCCCAAAGCCGCCCATCATGCCGGCTGCCCCCAGCATCACCGCCATCCAGCAATGGACCCAGGACCAGCCCAGGTCCTTGTGCAGCCAACCGGTGAGCGAGACCAGCAGCCCCGACGCCACCACGGCCCCCAGGTTCCAGCACATGCCCTGCACGCCCGAATATCTGGCCTGGTCGCGCAGCGGCATGGTGGTCATGAACACGCCGTCCGCCACGATGTCCTGCGTGGCGGAGGCAAAGCCGGTGATCCAGAAGAATGCCAGCGAGGCGCGGAAGAAGCCGTCCAGCGGCAGGCTGAAGGCCACCATTCCCAGTGACGCCATCATCAGGAACTGCATGCTGATGACCCACCAGCGCTTGGTGCGATAGGGCTCCAGCAGCGGTGACCACAGCGGCTTGAGCACCCACGGCAAATACATCTGCGAGGTGTAGAGCGCAATGTCCTCATTGGACACGCCCATGTTCTTGTAAAGGATGGCGGCCACCGCCCCTACCAGCACATTGGGCAGGCCCATGGCGAGGTAGAGCGACGGCACCCACATCAGCGGATGACGGGCGCTGCGCTGGCCGCCCGCGCCGGCTGCCGACGCGTCCGCGGAAGAGGTGGCGGAATCGCTGGACAGCGCCTGGGCGGACTGCGCGCCTTGCGGGCGACCGGCGGCCGGATGTGCCGGCCCGGGGGTGGAGAGATCGGCGCTCATGGCGAGCCTTTCTGGGTGGTCTTGGCGTACGGGCTGTTCGTGCCGTACTGGCTGCGATGGGGGTTCTTGGCGATGGGCGTCAGCACCTCCAGCGCCCCCGCCACATACACCAGCGGTGCATTCCAATTGATGGCGACTTCATTGCTGGCGTAGCTGCAGACGTCGTCCAGCCAGGACAGCGCGGGCAACGACGACGGATACCCCGTCGGGCATTCCTTCTTGTCCTGCTGACCCGGATTGGCACCGCCCACCAGGAAGCCTGGAACGGGATCGGCCACGCCATCGGCTTGCGAGGGCCGGTGATGCGGGTGCAGCGGCGGCTTCCAGCCAAAGCCGGTGACCTGGGACCGGCCCATCGGATTGCGGCCCAGGACATAGTCGAGATTGGACTGCGCGGCAGCAAGCGCCTCCTGCCGGAAACGTCCCTGGCTCGCGGCGTTTGCTGCGCCAGCCGTCGAGTCGATGAGCCGCACTGCCTGAATCAGCATCAGCGATTGATTCAGCACCTCGGAATTGCTGCCCCATTTGTAGTCGGAGGCCTGCATCGGCACTCGCCACGCCGACTGCTTCCATTGCTGGACCAGCCTTTGCGCCAGCGTGCGGATGCGTTGCTGCACGATGGCCTGCTCCGGGGCCGGCAGCGACTGCAGGTGCTGCGCCAGGGTGACCCAGGCCAGCCCCTCCACATCACTCCAGGTCGGGACGTTGATGCCCCATTCCCCGAGCTGAAGGGACTGGAAGAAGCGCGCGTCCCCCGTCGTCACCCACAGTTCAGCGGCGGCCCAGGCGAACTCGTCATTCAGGTGGGTGTCGTCATACGCGCCGGTGACCACATCGGCCGGTTGCTGGTAGAGCGCGAGGCGGTGCTGCTGGGCCCACTCCCAGGCGGCGAGCGCTGCTGAGCGCATGCGGGCCGAGCGGCCGGGCGATTGGGCATCAAACGGGGCGAGGATGCGACTGGCCGCGGCCATGACGGCAGCGAAGTCCAGCGTCGCGGCGGTGGTCTTCTGCACCACATAGCGGTCCATGGTGGCCGCTTCCGGCATCACCATCCCGTCGAAGGTCAGATTGGTGAGCTTGTGATAGACGCCGCCATCGGCGGGGTCCTGCATCGTCAGCATCCAGTCGAGATTCCACAGGGCCTCATTCAGCAGATCCGGCAGGCCATTGCCGCTCTCGGGCAGGCCAACGCTCAGCGTCTTGTAGAAGTCCGGGAAATGCTCGTAGGCGGCCAGCAAGGTGTAGGTGCTGATGCCGGAATTGACGATGTATTGGTTGTAATCGCCGGCGTCATACCAGCCTTTGGGGCTGCGGATCACGTCGCCTGCGAGGCGCTGCGGACCGGCCGCTGAGGCGTGAATGAGCACGCGCACGTCCGAATGCCCGGCTGCCCGCGCATAAACGCCGCCCAGCGTTGGCGAGATGGCAATGCCGGCGCGATTGAAATAGAACGCGCGAATGGCGGCGGCGGTGAGCGGTTGATAGACCGCGCTTCTTATGGTGAAGGGCGCGGACAGCATCGCAGTTGGCCCGTCACCGACCTTCAAACGATAGGTGCCAGGTTGCTGAAGGCTCGAGAAGTCGGCCAGGCGCACCTTGCGGTCCGCGAGCGGCCAGGTGGCGGGGGCTGTCAGCGGCCCTTGCATCACCACCTGGTCGCGGTCATTCAGAACCGAAAAGCGACTGCCCTCCGGCACCACCGCCCATTTGGCGGCCATTGGCGGAAAGCCGACGGTGTTGAGCTCGATCTGCGCAGGTCGCGCTTTTGCGTCGGGCGCATCCACGGCCGGCTGAGCACCGACGCCGCCGGACAAGGCCGCGCATCCTGCCACCACGGCCGGCAGGACCCAACGCGGCAGACACCCACGCGGCGGGGCGCCGCGCCGTGAGCGCCAGGTGCTGCCGGGTCGGCCCTGCATGGGCGAGCGCAACAGGCCATCGCTGTCTTCGAACTGCATGTGTCTCCTGAGTCAGGCGCCAGCTCGTCTTTGCCCGCCAAACGTTCTGTTTATCGCTAAATCAGCGTGAGCGGCGGGCGGCGAAGGAACGGCTCGCTTGTTGATGTGGGCGCGAGGATAGAGCGCCGCGCCTCAAATGGCGTCAGGAACAACCCGCAAGCCGCCCTTTGCCAGATCACTGATACACCCGGATGCAGGCCGCCATATCGTTTTGAATATCACGCGCCGGAAACTTTTGATTTGCCCAGCATCGAGGGGCTTCTTAGCATGCCCGCAACGGGGCTGGACCCCACCGACCGCCAAGAAGGACCCATGACAGAGGCTAAGAAAACCCGGAAGCTCCGTTCCGCCGAATGGTTCGGCACCCAGGACAAGAACGGCTTCATGTACCGGAGCTGGATGAAGAACCAGGGCATTCCGGACCATGAGTTCGAAGGCAAACCCATCATCGGCATCTGCAACACCTGGTCGGAACTGACGCCCTGCAATGCGCATTTCCGCAAGCTGGCTGAACATGTGAAGCGCGGCATTCTGGAGGCTGGCGGCTTTCCGGTTGAATTCCCGGTGTTCAGCAATGGCGAGTCCAATCTGCGCCCCACGGCCATGCTGACCCGCAACCTGGCCAGCATGGATGTGGAGGAGTCGATCCGCGGCAATCCGATGGATGCCGTGGTGCTGCTGGTGGGCTGCGACAAGACCACCCCTGCCCTGCTGATGGGCGCGGCCAGCGTCGACCTGCCCACCATCGTGGTGACGGGCGGCCCCATGCTCAATGGCAAGCTCAATGGCAAGAACATCGGCTCCGGCACGGCCGTGTGGCAGTTGCATGAGCAGGTGAAGGCCGGCGAGATTTCCATGCATGACTTCATTGCCGCGGAGGCCGGGCATTCCCGCTCTGCCGGCACCTGCAACACCATGGGCACGGCCAGCACCATGGCGTGCATGGCGGAATCGTTGGGCACCTCCCTGCCCCACAATGCCGCCATTCCGGCGGTCGACGCCCGGCGCTATGTGCTGGCGCACCTCTCCGGCATGCGGATCGTGGAGATGGTGTGGGAAGACCTGAAGCTGTCCAAGATCCTGACGCGAGAAGCGTTTGAGAATGCCATCCGCACCAATGCGGCCATTGGCGGCTCCACCAATGCGGTGATTCACCTGAAGGCGATTGCCGGTCGTGTGGGCGTGCCGCTGGAGCTGGAAGACTGGACGCGCGTCGGCAAAGGCACGCCAACCCTGGTGGACCTGCTGCCCAGTGGCCGCTTCCTGATGGAAGAGTTCTATTACGCCGGCGGGCTGCCGGCGGTGCTGCGTCGTCTGGGAGAAGCGGACCTCCTGCCGCACAAGGACGCGCTGACGGTCAATGGCAAGACCCTCTGGCAGAACTGCCATGACGCGCCCATCTATGACGATGAAGTCGTGCGCCCGATTGCCAAGCCGCTGATTGCGGACGGCGGCATCTGCGTGCTGCGCGGCAACCTGGCGCCGCGCGGCGCGGTGCTCAAGCCGTCTGCGGCCACCCCGGCGCTCATGCAGCATCGCGGCCGGGCCGTGGTGTTTGAAGACTTCGACGATTACAAGGCGCGCATCATGGATCCGGCCCTGGAGGTCGACAAGGATTCGGTGCTGGTGATGAAGAACTGCGGACCGCGCGGCTATCCCGGCATGGCCGAAGTGGGCAACATGGGACTACCGCCCAAGCTGCTGGCGCAAGGCATCAAGGACATGGTGCGCATCAGCGATGCCCGGATGAGCGGCACCGCTTACGGCACGGTGGTGCTCCATGTGGCGCCGGAAGCCAAGGCGGGTGGACCGCTGGCCGTGGTGCGGGAGGGCGACTGGATCGAGCTCGATTGCGCCAACAATCGGCTGCACCTGGACATTTCGGACGCGGAGCTGCAATCACGCCTGGAAGCCTGGGCGGCGAAACAGCAGCCGGACCCGGCCGATGCCAGCGGTTATCGCAAGCTGTATGTGCAGCATGTGCTGCAGGCCGATGAAGGGTGCGATTTCGACTTCCTGCGCGGATGCCGGGGGTCGGAAGTGCCGCGGCATTCGCATTGATAGAAGCTGGAAGGGGGCCCTGCGGCCCCCTTCACCGCCCAGGTCGCCCCACAGCTCCGCAGCGGGGACAGACGCGTTCGCGTCAATGAATCGCGTCGTCAAGCCTTACGCGTGGTGGCGTCGTGGGCGGGGAGATCCCTGCGCAGCGCCGCCTGCCGGTGGGTCTCCACGGCGAGCACAAACGCCCGCTTCAACGCCTCGTCGTCACGCACCATCTCCACCGGCTTGATGCCTCGATGCATGCGAAGGTCCGGGGCAGCGCCGTGCTGCAAGAGCACGACGAAGTTATCCAGCCGCTTGCGCACGGCGGCGCAATGCAGGGGCGTCGCCCCGAACTCCCCAACCAGATTCACCTCCGCCCCATGTGCCAGAAGCATGGACAGGTCTTCCGGCTTCAAGTACATCGCCGCCACGTGGATCGCAGCGTCACCCGACGTCGTGGGTTGATTGATGTCCGAGGGAAGCTCGGTCTCTCTCGATTCCTCGATGTAATAGTTTTGAATGGCGGCCACTCGAACCAGCACGTCTTTCAGATCGGGATCGGCATCATTCATCACAACACACTCTAAGCATCGCGCGCGCGGCACTCAGCCGCAGTCAGGGCGCCGACCGGGATTTCCGAAGCGCGCGCACCTGCGCTTCGGTATGACTGAAATGCTTCTTCGACGTGAACACCACATACTCCAGCCGCGGGTGCTCGATCAAGGGCGTCATGTCACCGTCCACAACGGACGTGTCCATCAGATTCAGCCAGCGCAGGTCCGGCATCTTCGCAACAAAGCCAAGGTCCCGAAGATCCGCCACCTTCATCAGCACCAATTTCTCGAGCCCCGTGCAATCTGGCAAGGTGGTGTCCAGGTCCTGAATCTTCTTTGCCCCGTCAATCTCCAGGTCTTTGAGACCCCTGCACACGGACAGCTCGTTGACGCTGACCAGCGACCGGGACATGGTCAGTCTCAGCTTCTGCAGTTCCGGGAACCTGCCCACATGGGCCAGGCTCGTCACGCTCGAGCGCAGCAGACCCAATTCCTGGAGCTGCGGCGCGGCCGGCAACGCGCTGAGGTCCTTCGCTGCGGGTGCATAACGGTCCAGGAACAAGCGGCGCAACGCCGAGGGGCCTTCGCCCAGGTCCAGCCTGGCGTCCCAGGGTTGACTCAGGGATTGCAGCGACCGGAACTCGCTTGCGTCCACCAGCGGGTTCAGTTCGTCATTGCACAAGTACGCCACCAAGGTCGAGGCGTGCTTCTTCAGCGGAGAGACGTCGACCCGATGGTCCAGCATCACATGCAATCGTGTGACGCCGGAGAAATCGTCGAGCGCATCGAGCCGGTCCAGCCCCGGGTTCTCATAGCTGCCAATATGCAACTGGGTGAATTCGCCGGTGGCCCATAAGGCTGCGCAGGCTTTGGAGGCTTGCGCGTCGATGTTGAGCACCCGGTCGATACGAACGCCGTTGATGACGACATCTTGAATGCGGGTGCGTCCTGGCAGTGGCTGGGTCAAAGATCCACCCCCATGCTGTCGGCCAATTCACGGGGGCTGACGCCATGCGCATTCTGCAGATCGGCGTCCGCCCCTGCGTCCAGCAGCAGCCGCACCACGTCCAGCTTCTCGTTGTAGACGGCATTGGACAGCGGCGTGTTGCCGTTGTCGTCCAGCGCGTCTACCGCGGCGCCCTTGGCCAGCAGTTGCTGGGCGACTGCCGCATGGCCTTCCTGCGCCGCGAAATGCAGGGCGGTGTAGCCGATGTCGTTCTTGGCGTTCACGTCAGCGCCGCGCTGGAGCAATGCCTGGGTGAGTGCCAGATTGCCCAGGCAGCCCACGCGAATCAGGGGCGTATTGCCATCCAGATCTTGAATCTCCAGCTGGTCCTGCTGAACTTCCAAATGCTGCAGGGCCGCGTCATTCTTTCCAAGCTCAATGGCCAGGAACAGCGGGCTGGTTTTCAGGTCGTAGCGTTGTGTGGTCATCAATGAATCCCTGCGCGGGGTCCGGCACGGGGCACCGGTGTGTAGCTCCTGTGCACGGACCGTCAATGGGCCTTTGCAGCATCATGGAGTGCAAGAAAGATGCCTTCCAATTCGTCGCGACGGACCGCCGCCAAGGCGGCCTCCAATGTTTGCAGCCCCATCAATTCCGCCAGGCCGCGACTGAAGAACAGCGACTTGAAAGCCTCGACAAACGCTTCGAACTCCACGTCCGAATCGTCCAATGTCAACAGTGCACAGACCGCGTCTCTCGCTTCGTTGGTGTGCCCTCGAAAGCTGAAGTGAATGTGATCGGGAAAGGTCTCGAGGTCGCTGCGGCTGATCGCTCTGTACCAACCCATGAAATTGATGTACACAAGGCCTTTGGCAAACCGGGAGCCCTGAATCTGCACCCCCAGATAGCCGTCTTCGGTGGTCAGTACCCACACGGAGCGCTGCTTGACAAAGCCCATGGGCCCCACCTGGGACTCAATCACCTTCTCAAGAAATCGTCTGTTCTTCTTCATGGTGTCAGCACCGGTCATTCCAGACGAGACAGGTCGCTGACCAGGATCCACAACGCGTTGTCCACCGCGTTGTGGCATTCCAGTCCCAGGCTCTTCACCGACTTGTCGAACTGCACCAGCACCCGCGGCGCTCCACTGCCAGCAAAGGGTCCGGTTGGAGAGTCCACTACCGTCCCTCGTTCCCCCACCAGCAGCCAGTAATTGTGGGCGGAGCTGGTGTCGTCCGGGGACTGCTGCAGTCCATTGAAGCTGTCCAGGGTGACCCGCGCGCCAGCGGACCAGGATGCGGGAGGTGTCATGGAGATTCAAGCGTGTTTGCTGGGTCGTGAGTATGCCGGGTTTGTCCCTGATATCGATCACAACATCATTGATGACGGAAATGTGATTGGTTGCACATGCCATCAGTCCCTACGATCAGCCGACCTCACCCGCGGCCGGTGGTCCCGGCACGCACATATCCAAATCAACGAGGAGACAACGCATGAAGACTTTCCGTCGGCAACTGCTGGCCCTGGCTGCGCTCGGCCTGACCTTGGGCGCGAGCGCCCCCACCCCGGCGCTGGCCGCTGACAAGCCGCTGGTCCTGGGGTTTTCCCAGGTCGGCGCCGAAAGCGAATGGCGCACCGCCAATACCAACTCCATCAAGGATGCCGCCAAGCAGGCCGGCATCACGCTGAAGTTCGCGGACGCCCAGCAGAAGCAGGAAAACCAGGTCAAGGCCATTCGCAGCTTCATTGCGCAAAAGGTGGACGTCATTGCCTTCTCGCCGGTGGTGGAAACCGGCTGGGACACCGTCCTGAAGGAAGCCAAGGCCGCCAACATCCCGGTGATCCTGACCGACCGCGCCGTCAAGGTCAGCGACCCGTCGCTGTACGTCACCTTCATCGGCTCCGATTTCGTCGAGGAAGGCCGCAAGGCCGGCAAGTGGGCCGTCGATTGGGCCAAGAAGAATGCGCCCACCGGCGAGGTGAACATTGTCGAATTGCAGGGCACCGTCGGCTCCGCGCCCGCGATTGACCGCAAGAAGGGTTTCGAGGAAGCCATTCAGGCCGATCCCCGCCTGAAGATCCTGCGCTCCCAGTCCGGTGACTTCACCCGCGCCAAGGGCAAGGAAGTCATGGAAGCCTTCCTCAAGGCCAAGGACAAGAAGATCCACCTGCTGTACGCGCACAATGACGACATGGCCATCGGCGCCATCCAGGCCATTGAAGAAGCCGGCCTCAAACCCGTCAAGGACATTGCCATTGTGTCCATCGACGGCGTCCGCGGCGCTTTTGAGGCCATGGTGGCAGGCAAGCTCAATGTCACCGTGGAATGCAATCCCCTGCTGGGCCCGCAGCTGATGCAACTGGCCAAGGACGTGAAGGCCGGCAAGCAATTGCCCAAGCGCATCACCACCGAGGAAGGCATCTTCACCGCTGACGTCGCCGCGCAGGAACTGCCCAAGCGCAAGTACTGATTGGCGCCACCGAAGGAGTACCCGGCTGTGCACAACGGATCCGCGCCCGTGTTGGTGCTGGAAGGAATCCACAAGGGCTTTCCCGGTGTGCAGGCCCTCACCGGCGCGGGTCTTCGCCTGTTCGCCGGTGAGATCCACGCCCTGATGGGGCAAAACGGCGCCGGCAAGTCCACGCTCATCAAGGTGCTGACCGGCCTGTATGCGCCGGACGCCGGCAGCATGAGCCTGCATGGCGGCCCGATTGCGCCTCGCTCCACCGCGCAGGCGCAGGACCTGGGCATCAGCACCGTCTATCAGGAAGTCAATCTCTGCCCCAATCTGTCGGTGGCGGAGAACCTGTTCATTGGCCGCTATCCCAAACGATTCGGCCAGATCGACTGGAAGCGCATGCGCGCCCGCTCGCGGGAACTGCTGGGCGAACTGGAACTGGACATTGATGTCTCCGCGCCATTGGCCCGCTACTCTCTGGCGGTGCAGCAAATGGTGGCCATTGCACGGGCGCTGAACATCTCGGCGCAGGTGCTGATCCTGGACGAACCCACCTCCAGCCTGGACGAGGCGGCGGTGCAGCATCTCTTCCGCGTCATGCGCCGGCTGCGCGGCCAGGGCATGGCCATTTTGTTTGTCACCCATTTCCTGGACCAGGTTTATGCCGTGTCCGACCGCATCACCGTGATGCGCAATGGCCGCACGGAAGGCGAATACTGGGCCGCCGAGCTGGGGCGGCTGGAGCTGGTGCAGAAGATGGTCGGCCCCCATGCGGCGGCCACGGGCACCGACGCTTGCGGCCCGGCCTCGCAGGGGGAGGCGGTGGTGCGCACGCACGGACTCGCCCGCCGTGGCGCCCTGCAGCCGATGGACCTGGAGATCCGCAGCGGCGAAGTGCTCGGCCTGTGCGGCCTGCTCGGTTCCGGACGCACCGAAACCGCCCGCCTGCTGTTCGGCGCCGATGCTGCGGATGCCGGACAGATCGAAATCAACGGCCAGCAGCAGCGCTTCAGCTCGCCCCGGCAGGCCATCCGCGCCGGAATGGCCTTCTGCTCGGAAGACCGCAAGCTCGAAGGCACGGTGCTGGCCCTGTCGGTCCGCGAGAACATCGTGCTGGCCCTGCAGGCGCGTCAGGGCTGGTGGCGCGCCATTCCACTCAAGCGCCAGCGAGCCATTGCGGAGGACTACGTCCAGCGTCTTGGCATCAAGACGGCCGACATCAACACGCCCATTGGCCTGCTGTCCGGCGGCAATCAACAGAAGGCGCTGCTGGCCCGCTGGCTGCTGACGCAGCCGCGACTGCTCATCCTGGACGAACCGACACGCGGCATTGACGTGCGAGCCAAAGAGGAGATCATGACCGAGGTGCGCCGCCTGTGCGCCGAAGGCGCGGAGACGGACCGCCGCATGGCGGTGCTGTTCATCTCGTCCGAACTGCCCGAAGTGCTGCGCTGCAGCGACCGTCTGCTGGTGCTGCGGGACCGCCGTGCCTGCGGCGTCTATGAACGGGGCCAGCTCAATGAAGACACCGTCCTGGAGGCCATTGCCGGCGACGGCGGAGACACCCCCCGTGATTGATTCCCTGCCCTTGCCGCCCAAGAATCCGTCGGCGGATGCTCAGGCGCTCCACGATCGCCCGACGCCCGTGTGGCGCTCATGGCTCTCCCTGCTGAGGGAACATCCGTTGCTGCGCCCGGTCGTGGCGCTGGCCCTCCTGCTGCTGGTGGACGCCATCTTCCTGCCCGGCTTCCTGCACCTGGAGATCAAGGACGGCCATCTCTACGGCCCGCTGATCGACATCCTGAACCGAGCAGCCCCCCTGATGCTGGCAGCGCTGGGCATGAGTCTGGTCATTGCCACCCGCGGCATCGATGTCTCCGTGGGAGCGGTGGTGGCCATTGCCGCCACCGTGGCCGCCATGCTGGTCAATGCCAGGCAGCCCCTGCCGTTGGCGTACGCGGCAGCACTGGGCGCCGCCTTGCTCTGCGGCGCCTGGAATGGCGTGCTGGTGGCCGGGCTGAAGCTTCAGCCCATCATTGCCACGCTCATCCTGATGGTGGCCGGCCGGGGACTCGCGCAGCTGATGGCGGACGGGCAGATCATCACCGTCTACGAGCCCTCCTTCTTCGTGCTGGGCAGCGGTTATCTGCTGGGCCTGCCGGTCTCGCTGTGGGTGGTGCTGGCGGTCGCGCTGGCCACCACGCTGCTGCTCAGCAAGACCGCGCTGGGCCTGTTCATCCAGGCCGTCGGCCTCAATCCAGTGGCGTCGCGCCTGGCGGGCCTGCGCACCGTGACGCTGATCTTTGGCTGTTATGTGTTTGCCGCGCTCTGCGCCGGCGCGGCCGGGCTGATGATTGCTTCCAACATCAAGAGCGCCGACGCCAACAATGCCGGGCTGCTGCTGGAGCTGGACGCCATTTTGGCCGTCACCCTGGGCGGCGCCTCGCTGGCCGGCGGCAAGTACCACCTGGCCGGCAGCCTGGTGGGGGCCCTGATCATCCAGACCCTCACCACCACCATCTACTCGCTGGGGGTGCCGCCGGAGGTGAACATGGTCGTCAAGGCGATGGTCGTGTTCCTGCTGTGCATCCTGCAATCGAATGAATGGCGCGCCATGCTGCGCCGCTGGACCCACCGGTCCGCCCTGCACGGAGGTCGTGCATGACGACATCGGTCCTGCCCCCCGCGCGGGCGCCCCAGGGCCTGCCCGAACCTGCGTCTGCCGCATCAGTATCGGCGGCTTCGGTCTCCACCGCCTCAGCCGCTCCGGCTGGCGCGACCGTCCATCGTGGATCCGCATCCGGGTGGGAGCGCAGCCTGCAACGCTGGCTGCACCATCCGGCCTTCAGCGCCCAGATGACGGTGGTCCTGCTGGTGCTCCTGGTGATCGCGGGCGGGGTGATGTACGACGGTTTCGCCGCTCCGCAGGTGATGCTGAATCTGCTGATCGACAACGCCTACCTGCTGGTGCTGGCGGTCGGCATGAGCCTGGTGATCCTGTCTGGCGGCATCGACCTGTCGGTCGGTGCGGTGCTGGCGCTGTCCACCACCGTGGCGGCCTGGCTGCTGCAGCAGGGGCATTGGCCCGCACCGGCCGTCATGGCGTCCGTGCTGGTCGGCGGCACGCTGTTCGGTGTGTTCCAGGGCGCGCTGATCCATGTCTTTCGGCTGCAGCCCTTCATCGTGACGCTGGCCGGCATGTTCCTCGCGCGGGGGCTTTGCTATCTCATCAGCGTCGACTCCATCACCATCAGCGACGAGACCTTTGTCTGGATTTCGCAGACCCAGATCCACATTCCAGGCGGTTTTGTCTCGCCGGGCGCGGTGATCGCGGTCGTGCTGCTGGCGGTGGGCATCTGGCTGGCGCATCGCAGCGGCTTTGGCCGCGCGGTGTATGCGCTGGGCGGGAATGAGACCTCTGCCGTGATGATGGGCTTGCCGGTGGGCCGCACCAAGCTGCTGGTCTACGGCTTCAGCGGTTTCTGCGCTTCTCTGGCCGGGCTGCTGTTTGGGTTCTACATGCTGTCCGGGTATGCCCTGCACGGCCAGGGCGCGGAGCTGGATGCGATTGCGGCCGTGGTCATCGGCGGCACCATGCTCAGCGGTGGTTACGGCTATGTGGCCGGCGCACTCTCCGGCGTGCTGGTGCTGGGCACCATCCAGACGCTGATTGCCTTTGACGGCACGCTCAGTTCCTGGTGGACCAAGATCGTGATCGGCGGTCTGCTGTTTGTGTTCTGTGTCGTGCAACGGGTGTTGTCCCGTCCCCTGGCGGGCGGGGGCAGCGGCCAAGGCCAGTAAGGTGCCTTGGGATGAGGAAACCATCCAGTGGTACTGCCGTCCCTGACCGCAGGGGCCGCAGGGTGCGGAGCGCCGCGCCCCACCCACCGGCAAGCGCCGCCCGGCTCAGTACAAGGTCGCCGCGACCGCCCTCACCTCGCTCAGCAGCGTCCTCGCCCCCGGCGACAGCAGATGCCCTTCCCGCGTGATGATGCCGAAAGCATCCATCGCGCAGGGCAGCTCGATCGGCAGGATCGCCAGCGCCTGCAGCGAGGCGTAGTACTTCGCCACCTCCAGCGGCATCACATGCAGCGAATCCGTCTGCTGCAGCAGGGCCGTGATCACCAGCAAGGCCGTTGTGTCGACCGCATTGGCCGGCGGCTCCAGCGCAGCGCGCCGGAACATCAGCTCCCACCGGTGCCGCAGCACACTGCCCGGCGGCGGCAGGATCCACGACTGCGTCGCCAGATCCGCCAGTGACAGGTCGTCCCGGCTGAGGAGCGGATGCCCCAGCCGTGCCACCGCGCAGGCCGGCTCACCGGTCAGCTCTTCATAGTGCAGCCCGCCCGACCCGTCCTCTTCCAGGATGCGGCCGATCATGAAGTCCAGCACCCCTCGCTGCAGCAGGTCCAGCAGCACCTTGCTGATCTCCATCTGCACGCCGATGCGCATCAACGGCGCCTGGGCTTTCACCCGCGCAATCGCCTTGGGCAGCAGCGACATGCCCGGCGTCATGATCACCCCCACCTCCACCTGCCCGGTCAGGCCTTTCTTCAGCGCCACGATGTCGTCGTGCGCAGCCGCCAGGCTGGTCAGGGCCATGCGGGCGTGGCGGATCATCGTCTCGCCAAACAGCGTCGGCTCCATGCCCCGCGGCAGGCGGTCGAACAGCCGCACGTCCAGCATGTCCTCCAGGTCCTTGAGCTGCTTGGAGGCTGCCGGCTGCGTCATGCACAGCGCCTCGGCCGCCCGGTGGATGTTGCGGTGGTCGTCCAGGGCGATCAGCAGCAGCAGCTGGCGCGTCTTCAGGCGCGCGCGCAGGAACCAGTTGGGATTGGGAGCGTCATCCATCGGAAGCGATCGAAAGGCGTCAGGCCAGGTCCACGATGCCCTTGGCGGACAGGACATGGGACAGGTCGTCGTCCGTCTCCTGCAATTGCACCAGCGTGGCCTGCCGGGCGGCCAGCGGGTCGCGGTTGCGGATGGCCGTCAGGATGGCCTCGTGACGGGGCAGCGACAGCTCATGGGTGTTGGGCAACTGGCTGCTCAGGATGATCGATTCCCTCAGCGCCAGCGACAGCATGTTGCCGATGTAGGCCATCAGGTCGTTGCCGGTGGCCTCGGCGATGCTGCGGTGAAAAGCCAGGTCCGGCTCCAGCAACTGCTCCACATCGGTGGCGGCCGCCATGCCGGCAAAGGCCTGCTCGATCTGCCGCACCTGCCCCTCGGTCGCGGACTTGGCCGCCAAGGCCGCGGCGGCCGGCTCGAAGGTCCGTCGCACTTCCATCAGGGTGGCCAGGAATTCCTGCTGCGGCTTGGTCTGGATCAACCAATACAGCACATCCGGGTCCAGCAGGTGCCATTCGTTGCGAGGCCGCACCAGCGCCCCGGCCCGTTGCCTGGAAATCACCAGGCCCTTGGCCACCAGCACCCGGACCGCCTCCCGGAGCACCGGTCGACTGATCTCGTAGCGCTCCAGCAACTGGGCTTCTCCCGGCAGCCGGTCGCCCGGCTGGAGGGATCCGGAGACGATCGCCAGCCCCAGGTCGCTGACGATGCGGCCATGCATGCTCTTGCCTTCGGGCTGGCGGCGGTAGGTGGAATGATCGGCGCGGGTCTTCATCGGGCGGCAGGCTACCATGCCCGGGCCCGCTCAGCCCGGGAAGGTGTAGGCCGTCTTGACCGTGGTGTAGAACTCCCGCGCATAACTGCCCTGCTCCCGCGGCCCATAGCTGGAGCCCTTGGAGCCGCCGAACGGCACGTGGTAGTCGACCCCGGCCGTGGGCAGGTTGATCATCACCATGCCGGCCTGGGCATGCAGCTTGAAATGGGCCGCATGCTTGAGCGAGGTGGTGCACAGCCCGGCGGAGAGACCGAATTCGGTGTCATTGGCCAGGGCCAGCGCCTCGTCATAGTCCCGCACCCGGATGACGTTGGCCACCGGGCCGAAGACTTCCTCCCGGCTGATGGTCATGTCGTTGCGGGTGTCGGTGATCAGCGCCGGGCGCTGGTAGAAGCCGCGAGTCTCGCGTTCCACCACGTCGCCGCCGAAGGCCAGCCGGCCGCCTTCCTTCTGGGCGATGTCCACATAGCGCAGGTTCTGGTCCAACTGGCGCTGGTCCACCACCGGGCCGATGTCGGTGCCGGCCTTGAGCGCATGGTCGACCTTGAGCGTCTGCAGCTTGGCCACCACCGCCTCGACAAAGCGGTCGTGGATGCCTTCGGTGACAAGGATGCGGCTGCTGGCCGTGCAGCGCTGCCCGGTGGAGAAGAAGGCGCTTTGCACCGTCGCATTCACCGCCACGTTCAGATCGGCGTCGTCCAGGATGATGACCGGGTTCTTGCCGCCCATCTCCGCCTGCACCTTGGCCTGGCGGGCCGCGCAGGCCGCGATGATGCGGCGGCCGGTGGCCACCGAGCCGGTGAAGCTCAGCGCCTTCACCTTGGGCGAGTCCACCAGGGCGGCGCCCACCTGGGAGCCGGCGCCCATCACCAGGTTGAACACGCCCTTGGGCAGCGAAGTCCGGGACAGGATCTCGGCAATCGTCCAGGCGCAGCCCGGCACCAGTTCCGCCGGCTTGAACACGACGGTGTTGCCGTAGGCCAGCGCCGGCGCGATCTTCCAGGCCGGAATGGCGATGGGGAAGTTCCAGGGCGCGATCAGGCCCACCACGCCCACCGGCTGGCGCAGCACATCCACGCTCACGCCGGGCCGCACCGAGGCCAGCGTCTCGCCGCCCAGTCGCAGTGCTTCCGCAGCGAAATACTTGAAGATCATGGCTGCGCGGTGGGTCTCGCCCATGCCTTCGGGCAGGGTCTTGCCCTCTTCCCGGGACAGCAGCCGGCCGATCTCCTCCCGGCGGGCCAGGATCTCATTGCCGACCTGGTCCAGCACGTCAAAGCGCTGCTGCGGCGTGCTGAAGGCCCAGCCGCCGAAAGCGGCCTGCGCGGCGTCGATGGCCGCCTCAGTCTGGGCGGCATCGGCCTGCGCATAGTGGCCGATGACATCGCTGGTGTCGGAGGGGTTGATGTTGGGCCGCGTTTCCGCGCCCGACACCCATTCACCGTTGATGTAGTTCTTGAATTCGTTGCTCATGTCGGGTCCTTTCAGCGCGCCCAGCGCAGCACCAGCGGGTCCAGGCGGCGGGCAGCGTCCAGCAGCCCGGCACGGACCGGGGCGGACATCGGGGGGAACGGGTGGCGCGGCGCGTCGCTGGTGATCACGCCGCCTTCCTTCATCAGGGCCTTGGCGGTCAGGATGCCGCCCTGGCGGTTCTCGTAATTGATCAGCGGCAGCCACCGGCCGTATTCGGCGACGGCGGTCTCGCGGTCACCAGCGGCATAGGCATCCACGATGCGGCGGATGCCGTCCGGGAAGCCACCGCCGGTCATGGCGCCGGTGGCGCCGGCATCCAGGTCGGCCAGCAGCGTGATGGCTTCTTCGCCATCCCACGGGCCTTCGATGGCCTCTCCGCCCAGCGCGATCAGCTCACGCAGCTTGCTGGCCGCGCCGGCCGTCTCGATCTTGAAATAGCGGATCTGCTTGAGCTCCTTGGCCATGCGGGCCAGGAAAGCCGCAGGCAGCGGGGTGCCGGCCATCGGCGCGTCCTGGATCATCACCGGGATGTCCAGGGCGTCGGACAGGCGCGCATAGAACTCGTAAATGCCAGATTCGCTCACACGCAGCGTCGCGCCGTGATAGGGTGGCATCACCATCACCATGGACGCGCCCTGCGCCTGCGCACGGCGGCTGCGCTCGATGCAGATCTGGCTGCTGAAGTGGGTGGTGGTCACGATCACCGGCACCCGGCCCGCCACATGCTCCAGGATGCTGCGGGTCAACACTTCCCGCTCGTCGTCTCCCAGCACGAACTGCTCGGAGAAATTGGCCAGGATGCACAGCCCGTTGGAGCCCGCATCGATCATGAAATCCACACAGCGCTTCTGGCTGTCCAGGTCCAGCCCGCCCTCGGCGGTGAAGGTCGTGGGCACGACGGGGAACACGCCCTTGAAGGGCCGGGGAAAGGGTTGGCTCATGCGAAGTCTCCTGGGCAGAAGGCGCGTGTTTGCTCCGGTGGGCCGAAGTCCGCCGCGTCTGCTCTCATTAAAGTATTACTTTATTCAAGCTTATATCCGGGGAAACCCGGATTCAACCGGGTGATCGACGCCAATTAGTCTGACTAATAGAATGATTTCGACCTGGCAGCGCCTGAGTGCGCGCCGCCCTCATCAGAACGGAGACATGACATGACCCTCAGCGCACGCTATCCCAGCCTGCGAGACCGCCGCGTGCTGATCACCGGCGGTGCCACCGGTATCGGCGCCACCCTGGTGGAGGCCTTTGCCGCCCAGGGGGCACGTGTCGGTTTCATCGACATTGCGCGGGAGGCCGGCGAAGCGCTGGCGGCCAAGCTGCCGGGCAGTGCCTTCATGGCGGCCGACCTCACCGACATTGCCGCCCTGCGCAGCGCCATCGAGCAGTTGCGCGAAATGCTGGGCGGTCCGTTCAGCGTGCTGCTCAACAATGCCGCCAATGACAAGCGCCATGCGCTGGAAACCGTCACCCCGGAGTTCTGGGACGCGGCGATGGCGGTCAACATCCGCCACCAGTTCTTTGCGGCGCAGGCTCTGGCGCCGGACATGAAGGCGCTGGGCGGCGGCTCCATCATCAACTTCGGATCGTTCAGCTGGATGCTGATGCAGGGCGGCATGGCCGCCTACACCACCTCCAAGGCTGGTGTGCAGGGCCTGACCCGGTCGCTGGCCAAGGACCTGGGGCCCTTCAACATCCGCGTGAACACGCTGGTGCCGGGCTGGGTGATGACGGAAAAACAGCTGGCCCTCTGGGTCAATGAAGAGACCAAGAAGGAAATCGACCAGAACCAGTGCCTGAAAAAGCCGTTGATGCCGGAGCACATCGCCGCCATGGCGCTGTTCCTGGCCGCAGACGACAGCGCCATGTGCACGGCGCAGGACTACATCGTGGACGGAGGCTGGGCATGAGCACCGATTCGACTGCCGATGCGACCGTCGGGTCGCCCTCCTCCGCCCGCGTGCTGGTGGACAGCCGCAACCGCCTGGGCGAATGCGCCCTCTGGTGCGAGCGCGACAAGGTGCTCTACTGGACCGACATCGACAATGCCCGGCTGTTCCGCTGGCGCCTGTACGACGGCTCCGTCACCGACTGGCCGATGCCCGAGCCGCTGGCCAGCTTCGCCCTGTGCGACACCCCGGGCTGGCTGCTGCTGGGGCTGGCGTCCGGCACGGCGCTGTTTGACCTCTCCACCGGCCGGGTCGGCCCCCTCATTCCCGTGGAAGCGGAAGAGCCCCGCACCCGCATCAACGACGGCCGCTGCGATCCGCAGGGCCGTTTTGTTTTCGGGATGTTCAATCCGCACGGCGCCGCGGTCGGTGGCTACTACCGCGTCAACGGACTCTCCCGCGAGGCGCTGCGCATCGAGCAGCTGCCGCTGCCGCCGGCCGTCATCGGCAACTCGCTGTGCTTCAGCCCGGACGGCGGCACGCTGTACTACACCGACTCGCCGCAGCGGCTCATCTGGGCGCTGGACTATCACGCCGACGGCCGACTGGGCGAGCGCCGCGTCCACATCCGCATCGAGGGCTATGACGTGGAGCCTGACGGTGCCGCCATCGACACCGAAGGCGGCCTGTGGTCGGCCCTCTGGGGGGCCGGCGCGGTGGCCCGCTTCGACACGCAGGGTCGCGAGACCCACCGGCTGGCCCTGCCCGCCAGCCAGCCCACCTGCCCGGTGTTCGGCGGCCCGGACCTGGACCGGCTGTGGGTGACCACCGCCCGCAAGGACCGGGAGCACGAGCCCCTGGCCGGTGCCGTGTTTGAGCTGGACCCGCAGGGCTTCCGCGGTTTGCCGCCGCATCGATTCGCCCTGCGCTGACACCGCTGCACTGATCACCCGGCACTGACCACCCGGCACTGCCCCCAGCGCTCGCCCGCCCTCACCTGACTGAACCCATGACCCCCATGCAGATCCGCGACTACGGTCGCATGCCCGATGGCCGTCGCATCCATGAATACACGCTGGACACCGGTGCCGGCCTGCGCCTGTCGGTGATCGACCTGGGCGGCATCGTCACCCGGCTGGAAGTGCCCGATGCCCGCGGGGACCTGGCCAATGTGGTGCTGGCCTTGCCGACCCTGGACGACTACCGGCTGCGCAATCCGCATTTCGGGGTGATCGTGGGCCGTTACGGCAACCGCATCGGCCAGGGCAGCTTCAGCCTGGACGGCGAGCAATACCCGCTGGACGTCAATGACGGCGCCAACTGCCTGCATGGCGGCGCGCAGGGGTTTGGCACGCAGGTGTGGACGGTGGAGCCGGAGGCCGACGACTGCCTGTGCCTGCGCCTGACCAGTCCGGACGGCGACCAGGGCTTCCCGGGCCGGCTCGAGGTCACCGTCCGTTACCGCCTCACCGGCGACCGCGAGTGGCGGGTGGACTACGAAGCCACCACCGACCGGGCCACCGTGGTCAACCTGACACATCACGACTATTTCAACCTGGCCGGCGGCGGCTCGGCCCTGGGCCATGAACTGGAGATGCCTGCCAGCCGCTACTGCGAGGTGGCGGCCGGCATGATCCCGACCGGCATCGCCGATGTCACCGGCACCCCGTTTGACTTCCGCACGCCGCAGCGCATCGACGCCCGCATCCGGCAAAACCACCCGCAGTTGCAGATCGCCCAGGGCTACGACCACAGTTTTGTGCTGGATGCGCCGCTGGATGCACCGCTGGACGGCGCCTCGCAGCCCCTCCGGCTGGCGGCCCGCCTGCGCGACCCCGTCAGCGGACGCCGCATGGAGGTGCACACCACCGAGCCGGCCGTCCAGTTTTATTCCGGCAACTTCCTCAATGGCAGCCTGGCCAGCCCGGAGGGCCAGTTGTATCGCCAGGGCGACGGCGTGTGCCTGGAAACCCAGCACAACCCCGATTCCCCGCACCATGAGCCGTCCGCCGACTGGCCCAGCACCGTGCTGCGGCCCGGCCAGACCTACCGCAGCCAGACCCTGCATCGGTTCGGTTAACGCGCGAGAGGCCCCGGCGACACCCCGCCGCGTTACCTAAGTCACCCGCCCGAGGGCTCCTCGCTGGCTATCCTTCCGACCATCCAACACAAACGTGGACGGTCATGGGAATCGGGTTCAAGGTGTCCAATCGATCAATGATGGCAGCGCTGGCGGCAGCGGCCATCATTGCCCTGGCGTTGACCGCCTGCTCCAGCACGCCCAAACCCACCCAGGTCAGCGGCGCCATTGCGGCCAGCGCCACGGTGAATCCGAGCGTCAGCAAGCGGCCGTCGCCGGTGCTGGTGCGGGTGTATGAGCTGAAAACGGCCAATGCCTTCAATTCGGCCGACTTCGTGTCGCTCTACCAGCGCGACCAGGCCGAGCTGGGTGCGGACGTGGTCTCGCGCGAGGAAATGACGCTGCAGCCCGGCGAAAAACGCCCCTACAGCAAGACGCTGGGCGCGGACACCCGCTTCATCGCCGTCTTCGCCGCCTACCGCGACCTGGAGCATGCCCGCTGGCGCGCCGTCGTGCCGGTGCAGGTCGGCCAGAAGCAGAAGCTCACCATCCAGGCCGACGAACTGTCGGTCAGCGCCACCATCGAGAAGCCGTGAGCTGGCACAGCAAAGTCATCTGGTCGCAGGGCATGTTCCTGCTGCCTCATCATTTCCAGCAGGAAACCCGCTACCTCGAGCATCTGGTGGACAGCCGGGTGCGCAGCATCGCGACCCATGGCTGGGGTTTCACCAGCCTGGAGCTGGATGAGGCCCTGCTGGCCGTCGGCCGCCTGGGCGTGATCCGGGCCCGCGGCGTGCTGCCGGACGGCACGCCCTTCCACATTGCCCAGACCGATGCCGCACCGCCGCCGCTGGACGTGCCGGCCTCGCTCAAGGACGAGATCGTCTACCTGGCCGCCCCCATCGCGCGCCCGGGCACCAACCAGGTCGCCTTCAGCATCGACGGCGCCGGCAACGGATCCAGCCCCCATGGCCACGGCGGCGGTGAACGCAATGACGGCCTGGACCTGATGCGCTACCGCGTGCTGGACCAGGACGTGCGCGACGCCACCAACATCGGCGACGAGCCGGAGCCGCTGCAGACCGGCTCCCTGGCGCTGCGCCTGCTGCCTGCCCGCGAGCTCAATGACGGGTATGCCGCCATCGGCGTGGCCCGGGTGGCCGAGCGCCGGGCCGACCAGCAGGTCATCCTGGACACCAGCTACGTGCCGCCGCAGACCCGCATCGACGCCACCCAGCACCTGGCCGCCATGGCCTCGCTGCTGCACGGCCTGGTGCGCCAGCGGGCGCAGTTGCTGGCCTCGCGCATGGGCCAGCTCAACACCGGCGTGTCGGAACTGGCGGACTTCCTGATGCTGCAGGCGCTCAACCGCGCCGACCCGCTGTTCCGCCAGCATGCCGGCTCGCCCCACCAGCATCCGGAAACCCTGCACCGCGACTGCCTGCAACTGGCCGGCGACCTGGCCACCTTCGTCAGCGACAACCGGCTGGCCAGCGACTATCCGCTCTACCGTCACGAAGACCTGCGCGGCAGCTTTGCACCGCTGCTGGAGGACCTGCGCCGCATGCTCTCGGTGGTGCTGGAGCGCAATGCGCTGCAGATCGACCTGGTGGACCGCACCCATGGCGTGCGCACCGCCGTGGTCGGCGACCCGGAACTGCTGCGCAGCGCCAGCTTCGTGCTCGCGGTCAATGCCCAGGTGGGTGCGGAGCAGTTGCGACAGCGTTTCCCGGCCCAGTCCAAGCTCGGCCCGGTGGACAAGATCCGCGACCTGGTCAACCTGCAGTTGCCCGGCATTGCGCTGCGTGCGCTGCCGGTGGCCCCGCGCCAACTGCCCTTCCACGCCGGCTTCCACTACTTCGAGCTGGACCGCGGCGGCGAGCTGTGGAAGCAGCTGGAGCGCAGCGGCAGCATGGCCCTGCATGTGGCCGGCGACTTTCCGGGGCTGGAGCTGGAGCTCTGGGCCATCCGCCAGTAATCGGCGGCCGCACGAACGATCTAACTTTCTGGAGCCGGCATGGACCCCTCCGCGCTCAATGACCCGTTTGCGGGTTTCGACGACCAGCGCACCTTCATCAAACCGCGTCCCGGCGGTGCTGCGCCTGCCCGTTCGGTGAATCCGGACGGCAGCGGCGAGCCCCTGCCCGATGCGGAAGCCAAGGGGCTCAATCCGCTGCTGTCGCTGGCCAACAAGCTGCTGCTGCTGGTGCCGCCGCTGCGAGCCACGCGCAGGGTGGAGGACCCGGCCGCGCTGCGCAACCAGCTGGCCCAGGCCATCCGGGACTTCGCCGCGCAGGCGCAGTCGGCCGGCATTGCGCCGGAACGCATCATGGCCACCCGCTACGTGCTGTGCACGATGATGGACGAAGCCGCTGCCGACACCCCCTGGGGCGGCTCCGGCGTCTGGGCGCGCCACAGCCTGCTGTCCATGTTCCATAACGAGACCTGGGGCGGCGAGAAGGTCTTCCAGCTGATGGCCCGACTGGCCGAGAAGCCGGAGGAGAACCGCGACCTGCTCGAGGTCATCTATGCCGCGCTGACGCTGGGCTTCGAAGGTCGTTACCGCGTCATCGACAACGGCCGCGCCCAGCTCGAAGCCGTGCGGGACCGCCTGGCCCAGATCCTCAAGCAGCAGCGCGGCGACTATGCCCCCGCGCTGGCCCAGCACTGGCAGGTGGAAGCCACGCAAAAGCGCCGCCATTTGGGCTGGCTGCCGCTGGCGGCCCTGACCGCCGTGGTGGCGCTGGTGCTGGCGGGCACCTACCTGATGCTCACCCTGTCGCTGGCCGAGCGGTCCGATCCGGTCTTCGGCCAGATCCAGTCGCTGCGGCTCACGCCGCCGGTCGTCGCACCCGCGGCCCCGCCGGCCAAGCCGCGCCTGGCGCAGTTCCTGCAGTCCGACATCAAGGCAGGCCTGGTGGCCGTGCGCGATGAAGTCGACCGCAGCGTGGTCACGATTCGCGGCGACGGCCTGTTCGCCGGCGGCAGCGCGACCCTGTCGCCGGACCGGGAGCCGCTGATGCTGCGCATCGCCGATGCGCTGAGCAAGGTGCAGGGCCAGGTGCTGGTCACCGGCCACAGCGACAACCAGCCGATCCGCTCCGCCCGTTTCCCGTCCAACTGGCATCTGTCGGAAGAACGGGCGCACACGGTGGCGGAACTGCTGATGGCCCACCAGGTGGGCGCCGAGCGGGTGCGCGCCGAAGGCCGGGCGGATGCCGAGCCGGTGGCGCCCAATGACAGCCCTGCCAATCGCGCCCTGAACCGGCGCGTCGAAATCAGTCTGATGATCGGTGGCCGCGCGGAAGCCGCGCCGGCGGCCAGCGGAGCCGCACGATGAAACGCGTTCTGGGATGGATCTTCAACCGCTGGGTGCTGCTGGCGGTGCTCTTGCTGGCCGTGGCGCTGGTGATCTGGATCATCGGCCCGCTGGTGGCCATCGGGGACTATCGACCGCTGGAGACGGAGCGCTCCCGGTGGATCACCATCGCGGTGATGGTGCTGGTGGTGGCGGCCCTCATCGGCTGGCAGCGCTGGCGCGCCAGCCGCAGCAACCAGGCGGTGGTGCAGCAGCTGATGCAGTCGCCCACCGGCCCGGCCGACGCCGAGCGGGACAGCCCCGACATGGCGGCCGTGCGCGAGCGCTTCCAGCAGGCCATGGCCACGCTGCAGCGCGCCCGGTTCGGCGCCGGCAACCAGCTCAAGGGCTGGGCGGCGCGGCTGGGCGGGCGCTACCTCTACGAGCTGCCCTGGTACCTGATCATCGGCGCCCCTGGCTCCGGCAAGACCACCGCCCTGCGTCACAGCGGCCTGCAATTCCCGCTGGCCGACCAGATGGGCGACCACGCCATCCGCGGCGTGGGCGGCACGCGCCATTGCGACTGGTGGTTCACCGACCAGGCGGTGCTGATCGACACCGCCGGTCGCTTCACCACGCAGGACAGCGACCCGACCAACGACAAGGCCACCTGGAGCGGCTTTCTCCAGATGCTGCGCCGCTCCCGCCCGCGTCAGCCGCTCAACGGCGCGCTGGTGACGGTCTCCGTCTCCGACCTGCTCGCGCGCACCGCCGCCGAGCGCGCGCAGTACGCCGCCACCGTGCGCGGCCGCCTGCAGGAGCTGCACAAGGACCTGGACGTCCGTTTCCCGATCTACCTGTTGGTGACCAAGGCCGACCTGCTGTCCGGGTTCATGGACTACATGGCCACCATCGACAAGGACCAGCGCGCCGCGCCATGGGGCTTCACATTCCCGCGCGCCGCTGCAACGCCGCTGGCCCAGGCCGGCGCCGAATTCGACGCCCTGGCCCAGCGCCTGCTGGACGGCCTGATCGACCGCCTGCAAGCCGAGCGCGACCCGCAGCGCCGCGCCCGCATCTACGGCTTCCCGGCGCAGTTCGGCACGCTTCGCCAGGCGCTGCTGGAATTCCTGGACGGCGTGTTTGCGCCCTCCCCCTATGAAGCCCAGCCGATGCTGCGCGGCGTTTATTTCGTCAGCGGCACCCAGGAAGGCACGCCGATCGACCGGGTGCTGGGCTCGGTGGCCCGCAACTACCGGCTGGAAAACGCGGTCATCGCGCCCAACCAGGCCAGCGGCCGCAGCTACTTCCTGAACCGTCTGCTGAGCGAAGTGGTCTTTGCCGAAGCGGGCCTGGGCGGCACCAACCGCCGCTGGGAGCGCATGCGCAATGCCTGGATGGTGGCCGGCTACGCCACCGTCGGGCTGCTGGGCATCGGCATGCTGACCGCCTGGGCGGTGAGCTACAGCAACAACCGCAAGTACATCAGCGATGTGTCGGCCCATGCCGAGCAGGTGCGGGAGCTGTTGCAGTCCACGCCCAACCGTGCCACTGCGGACGTGCTGCCCATCCTGCCGGCCCTGGACGCCACCAAGAGCCTGGCCAAGCTGGACGGGGCCACGCCCTGGTCCATGCGCTGGGGCCTGTTCCAGGGCCGCAAGCTCGACAGCGCCGCCCATGCGGCCTACCAGCGCATGCTGGGCGACGCCCTGCTGCCGCGCATCATGCTGCGCATCGAAGAGCAGTTGCGCCAGGGCAGCAACACGCCGGAGACGCTGTATGAGGCGCTCAAGGCCTATGTGATGCTGCACAACACCGACCACTTCGACGGTGCGTCGCTGAAGCAGCATGTGATGACCGACTGGGAGACCACCCGGCGCGAGCTGACGCCCGAGCAGCGCGAGCAGCTCAGCCAGCATCTGGAAGCGCTGCTGGCCCAGGGCGGCGTGGCCTCGCCCCTGCCCGATGACGAGGCCCTGCTCAAGGCCACGCGCACCCAGCTCTCCACCCTGCCGCTGCCGCAGCGCATCTACAACCGCATCAAGGCGCAGCGGCTGGGCGGTGATTTCCCGGACTTCACCGTGGCCCGCGCAGCGGGGGCGAATGCCTCGCTGGTGTTTGTGCGGGCCAGCGGCGCACCGCTGACCTCCGGCGTGCCGGGGCTCTACACCCGCGAAGGTTATCTGCGCGGCTTCCAGCCGCTGGTGGGCCAGGCGGCCTCGCAACTGGCCTCGGAGCAGTCCTGGGTGCTGGGCGTGGCCGATGCGCCCAAGACCGCCACGTCGATGGTGCAGGCCAACGGACCGCTGGAGAACGAAGTCCGCCAGCTCTACCTGACCGACTACGCGGCCACCTGGGACTCGTTCCTGGCCGACATCAAGCTGCAGCCGATGGGCACGGTGACCCAGTCGGTGGAGCGCTCGCGCCTGCTGTCGGCATCGGACAGCCCGCTGCCGCCGCTGCTCAAGGCCATCTCCCGCGAGACCACGCTGGCCTCGGGCGGCAATGCCATCGAGCAGGCGCAGCAGAAGGCGGGTGACCTGCTTCAGAAGTCGCGGGACAAGATCGTCAATGCCATCTCTGGCAAGGCCACGCCGGCAGACGCCGCCGCCCAGCAGCGGCTGGAAGCCACCATCGTGGACGACCGCTTCGCCGGCCTGCGCAACCTGGTGACGGCCCCGCCCGGCGGCGGCAAGTCGCCGCTGGATGAGACGCTGGCGTTGATCGGCGAGGCCAACGTGGTGCTGAGCGCCGCGGAGACCGCGCTCAAGGGCGGGTCCGCCCCGCCGCCTTCCCCAGTACCCAACCGTCTGAAGGTGGAAGCCACCCGCATGCCGGAGCCGCTGCGCACCATGCTGGACGACCTGTCCAGCAGCTCGTCACGCGTGTCCCAAGGGGCGTTGCGCCAGACGCTGAGCCAGGAAGTGCGCTCGCAAGTCGGTGAGTTCTGCCAGCAGGCCGTGGCTGGGCGTTATCCGCTGGACCGCAACTCGTCCCGCGATGTGACGCAGGCCGACTTTGCCACGCTGTTCGGCCCTGGCGGCAAGATCGACCAGCTCTTCCAGCAAAAGCTCGCGCCCTATGTGGACACCACCACCCGCCCCTGGAAGTTCCGGCCGGTGGAAGGCACGCCGCTGGGCGGCGATGTGGGCACCCTGCCCCAGTTCCAGCGCGCCGCGGTGATCAAGGAAACCTTCTTCCCCGGCACCAATGCGCCGTCCCTGCGGCTGGACTTCAAGCCGGTGGAAATGGACACCACCATCCAGCAGTTCATCCTGGACGTGGACGGCCAGATCGTCCGCTATGCCCACGGTCCGCAGATTCCGAGCTCGGTGCAGTGGCCCGGTCCGCGCGGCAGCTCGCAGGTGCGGGTGCAGGTCAGCCCGGCCAGCGCCAACGGCTCGTCCGGCATGGTCAACGACGGCCCCTGGGCCCTGTTCCGGCTGTTCGACCGCGTGAAGATTGAAAAAACCAACGCGCCGGAGCGCTTCCGCGTCACCTTCGACGTGGACGGCCGCAAGGCGGTGTTCGAGGTGACGGCCAGCAGCGTGAACAACCCGTTCCGGCTGAATGAGCTGAACCAGTTCTCCTGCCCCACCAGCCTCTGAGGTCCTGCATGGTTTCCTCCTCGACTGCAGGGGCCGCCGAGATGGGCGGTGCCGAATTCACGCCGGGCTGGTACGGAAAGCTCGCACCGCTGGGGGACTTCGCCCAGCGCCGCCTGCCGGCGCATTGGGTCAAGCAGTGTGACCCATGGCTGTCCGCGCTGATGCGGGACCTGCCGCTGGCCCTGGGGCCCCACTGGCTGGACCTCTACCTCACCGCGCCGGTGATCCGCTTTGCGTGGGCGCCGGGCGTGGTCGACATGAAGTGGTGGTTCGGCGTGATGATGCCCAGCTGCGACAACGTGGGCCGGTATTTCCCGCTGGTGATCGGCCAGCAGCGCACCGACCCGCCGGTGGACCGCGCCGGCCTGGACCATTTGGAGCGCTGGTATGCGGTGCTGACCCAGGCCGCGGTGCACACGCTGGAGGACGGCGCCACGCTGGAGTCCTTCGAGCAGCGCCTGGCCACCGCACCGGCTTTTCCGGCCAGTGCGGCGGCGGCGATCCCGCTGCCGGATGCGGCCAATCGCTGGCAGACCTTCAGCCCGCCGACCAGCTCCCTGCCCAGCGGGCTGGCGATGCTGGCGGCCGGGGAACTGATGGAGCGGCTGGCGGGCTGCACGCTGTGGTCCAACCGGCCGGTGGCGCCGGCCTTGCCGCAATTCCAGTGGGGACCGGGGTTGCCGGGGGCGCAGGTGTTTGGGGCGCTGCTGACGCAGGCGGCGCGCTGATCGTCGCTGCGTGCGGTGGGCAGGGTCGCCCAGCGCTGATCGGCGCTGGGTGAGCGTGGACGCGATTCGCTGAAGGCTGCCGCGGCAGACCGAGCCGCCATCCGTTGATTGCGGCTACCGCGGGCCTCGTCGTGGCCTGGTGATGTCGCTGCGGCCGGGCGGGCGCGGCCCTCCAGCGCGTTTACAGCGGCATGCGCCGCGTGGTTTCGTCGTCCTCGTCTTCGTCGGACTGCGGCTGAGCAGCGGTCGCGCTGACGACGACTTCACGGCGGTCGCCGACGGGCGTCGTTCCGGACCCAGACGCACCCGAACTCTCGCTCGGGCTCGGGCCTGGAGATGCGGCCGAGCCGGCGGTCGGCGCGGTCACGGTGTCCTCGTCGTCGGGGCTCATCACCGGCGCGGTCTGGCGGTCCCCGACCCACAGGGCGATGGCACTGAAGTTGTCCTGGTTCGGCAACTCCCGCGCCTCGATCTCCGCCCGCATGGCCAGCAGCCAGTCCTGCGGGTTCTGCGCCAGGCGCAGCGTGTCTGGAATCGCGGCCTCGCCGGCACTGCCCCACCAGCCGTCGCTGCACAGCAGGAAGACGTCGCCGTCTTCCAGCGGCTCGGCGCCGGTGGTGTGGGGCTCCAGGTCATCGTCGATGCCCAGCGCTGCCACCAGATGATTCTTGTGCGGGTGGTCCTCGGCCTGCGCCGGGGTGATGAGCCCGGCATCGATCAGGCGCTGCACCACGCTGTCGTCGTTGGTGACGCGGTCGACGCGGCCGTTGCGCAGTCGGTAGAGCCGGGAATCCCCGACATGCGTCCACATGGCGAAGTTGCGCTGCGCATCCACGCACAGCGCCACCAGCGTGGTGTGCATGCGGGCGCGGCCGCTTTCCTCAATGCCGCGACGGACGTCGTCATGGGCGGCCATCACCGCCCCGGTCAGCAGTTCAGGGCGCCACGGCAAGGTGGCATCGCCCAGCGCCAGTTGCATGCGCGAGACCGCGCGACGAGCGGCCTCCGCGCCGTTGCGGTGGCCGCCGGCGCCGTCGCACAGGACGGCATACCAGCCAGGGCCGTTCTCGTGGGCCACCACCGCATCTTCGTTGGTGGTGCGCTGGCCGATTTCGCTGCAGGCCGCGACTCGGATCTTGAGCATGGTGTCGTGTGGTGGACCAGGTCCGCGTCAGGCCGCGGTCTTGCGTTGATTCAGGCGTTCGAGCTGCTCTTCGTAGGCCTCCAGGAAGGCCTTGCCGAAGAGATTGTGGAAGTCCTCCTGGGCCTCCTCACGAATGGATTCGAAATGCTGCAGATACAGCTCCCAGAGCTTGGCCTTGCGGTTGAGGGTGAGCACGCTGTCCAGCATCGAGCGGCTGGTGAGCTTGGACTCCAGCATCTCGGGCTTGAAGCGGCCCAGCACCCCCTCCAGCGCGGCACGGGTGCCGGCCATGGTGCCAATGGTATGGCCGACGAGGTCGTGCATGGCGTCGGACATGGCAGCCGGCCCCGGCAGGAAACCCCGCACCGGCGGTTGAAGCAATTGTTCCAGGGCCGCCTGGGCATCCGGGGAGAACTTGAGCGGGTTGTTGTCCCGCGATCGGATGACGGTGACCTGGGCCCGCAGCTCATGCTTGGTCGCGGCACGCACGGCCATCATCTGCAGCGTGCCGTCCACCGAGGAGCGCAGCAACTGGCCGATGACGCGCATCAGCTCCGGGGTCATGCCCTGGGCAGGGTCGAAGCGGATGCCGGCGCCTTCGCTGAAGGCTTGCCAGAGGGCGGCGGCAGTGGTGGGGTCGGCTGGGCCTGCAGGCTGTTGCGGCTGCGATGGAGGTTGCGGACGCGCGGCTGGTCGCGGTGACGGCGGCGAAGACACGAGCCCGCCTGCTTCCGAGTCCATGAACATCGGTGTGGCGATGTCCGATGGCGTCGGCGGAACCGGGGCCAGGGCGGGCGGCAGATGGGGCGGAAGCGCAGCCGCAGGTGGCGCAAGAGCGTCTGGCGGGAACGCGTCCAGCAGAATCGTCGACGCCGACGACGGCGAGCCGATCGTCGCAGACGGCGCAAGGATGGGCAGCGTCGCGGCGCCGGACGGCGGCGTTGTGGCGGCACCTGCGGGACGGCCAGCGGTCGCGGTCTGCCGTACCTCCGGAGGACGGAACGAGCTGTTGAGCGCCGAGGTGTGGTCGGCCAGGGCCGGCGTCACCGGCTCGCTGTGCGAGGGCTTGACGGGCGCGTCCCCAAACAGGGCCAGCGGGTCGGTGGGCACTCCGCCTGAGGAGGCGTCTCCCAGCCCCTGCGTGGCCCCGGCCATGAAACCGGCCAGCGGATCGGCGGAACTGCTGCCGCCGGGCTGGAGACCGAACATGTCGTCCAGCGAGCTGGCGCCGCCGCCGGAGGATGGAATCAGGTCGCCAAACGCCCCGCCCCCGGAGACCGAGAAGTCCTGATGGGCGCGGGGCACGGCGGGGGCCGCCACCGGGGCGCCAAGGCCCCCAAAGTCAAAGCCACCGGACGATGACGCGGCGGCAGCCGGCGATCGTGCCGGCGACGGCGGGGGCGCGAAAGGATCGAAGTCGTCGGGCAGCAGCGCAGCGGTCGGTGCCGGTGCGGCGACCGGTGCGGTCTTGTGCGTCTGGCCAAAGGCGGTGCGCGGTGCTGGGGGCGGCGGCGCGCCCAGCAGGTCGGCAAAGGGATTGCCTGAACTGCCGGAGTTGCTGGCGCTTCCGGCGCTTCCGGCGCTTCCGCCCAGCAGATCGGCAAATGGGTCGCTGGCGGGCAGCGGCGGCGGGAGCGGCCGACCTGATCCAAAGCCGTCCAGCGCAGCCGCTGGCGGCGCAGTGCCGAACGCAGGCGCGCTTGCCACCCGCTGCGCCGGGGGCACGGCGCCGTCGGCGCGTGGCGACAGCATCATGTTGGTGTCAGCTACCGGCGCAATGGAGACCTGCAGCAGGTACCCGCCCATGCGGATCTCGTCCCGGTCCCGCACGGGCAGGCTCTGCCCCTGGGCCAGCGACTGGCCCGCCACGGTGATGGGGTTGGCGCTGCCGGTGTTGAGGATCAGGTAACCGTCGCCCGAGGGGCGGATCTCGGCCTGCTGCCGGGAAATGTGACGCTCCGGGTCCGGAAGGGCCAGGGTGTTGCCGTCCGCACGACCGATCGTGCCCCCCTGCGGGCCAAACTGTGCGGTGATGGGCTGCGTCAGGGGCAGGTCATTGAGCGACACTGCGCGCAGGGTGAGAGTCATGGTGCTGCCTTTGATCGATCCGGGACCGCCAGACGCGTCTTCGCGAAATAGTTGGCGGCCCTCGCATGTTTGCCGGTCCTGGCCCATGCTTCAATGAACGAAAGTCACCTTCTGTCTGCTGCGGCTGGCCTCATACTGCCGCGGCCCGTTCTGCTTCCCTAGCGATGCCGATGCCAAAGTATTCTCTTCGTGCTGTTGCTCCCTGCGTGCTGGCTGCCTTGCTGGCGGGCTGTGTCACGCCTCCCAAGAACACCGCGCCCGCGCCGGAGCCGGTCGCCCCGGCTGCTTCAGCCCCGGTGGCGCCGCCTGAGCCGCCCCCTCCTCCCCCCGCGACGCCGGCCCAACAGGCCCAGGCGCAGAAGATGGCCCTGTCCGCCGTCGACATGCTGGAGGCGGGCCAGGAAGACCAGGCCCGCGCCGAGATCCAGCGTGCGCTGGCGGTGGACCGGGACAACAAGCTGGCCAACAGCCTGATGCGCCAGATCACCGGGGATCCGGTGCAGATGCTGGGCAGGGAGTCGTGGTCGTACACCGTCCGGCCGAATGACACGCTGTCGCGCATCTCCGGCCGGTTCATGGGCGACATCTATTCGTTCTACATCCTGGCGCGCTACAACGACATCAAGGTGCCGGCCCGTGTGGCGGGTGGTCAGGTGCTGCGTATTCCGGGCAAGGCGCCGCCGCCCGGGTCGCTGGACCCGCAGCCGTCGCCGCGTGGACGCAACACGCCGGCACCGGCGCCGCAGCCGGCTGCGGCGACGCCTGCTCCGGCTCCTACCCCGGCGGCTGCACCGACGCCGGCACCGGCTCCGGAGCTGAGCGCTGGTGAGAAGGCCATGCGCAACGGCGAATCCTGGGAACGCAGCAACCGGCTGGACCGGGCGTTGGATGAGTACAAACGCGCGGCGTCGATGGACCAGCCGGGTGCGCAGGCCAAGGTGGACGTGGTGCGCAAGAAGCTGATCGACCGGTCGACGCTGGCGGCGCGAACTGCGTTCGCCAAGCAGGATCTGGCGGGGTCGATCAAGGCTTGGGACAACGTTTTGGAGCTGGACCCTGGCAATGAAGTGGCCAAGCTGGAGCGGCAGAAGGCGGTGTCGTTGAAGGCGAAGGTGGATCAGCTGAAGTGATGGGCTGAGCGTGTCCGGACCAAGGTCCGGCTGATCAAAAAAAGGCCGCCGCGGTGGGAACTGCGGTGGCCTTTGTCATGGGAGCGCACGCGAACCTGTCAGGATTTTTGTGCGCGAATCACCGATCGATCAGACAGCCAGCACCGCCATGCTCCCAGCCCAGTTGGTGGAACCAGGGGGCGTGAGCGACATGTACTGTGGGACTTCAATGCCCTGCGTGCTCAGCAAGCCTTCAATATCCTGATCCAGCATGACGACGCCCGGAACGTCGGTGAAACGGATCTGATCCAGCCGACCGTTGGAACGGTCAAACCAATCCACCACGGTGACTTCATCTCTGGAGTCCTTCAGCGTGATCTTCAGGTGACTGCCCTGCTTCTCAAAACGCAGGTCCGACAGCCGTATGCCTGGACCAAACTCCAGGATATCGATCTCGTCAGCGCCGCGCCCCGATTCATCGAGCGTGTCTGACCCGTCGCCCCTTCCAAAGCGATAAAGATCACTGCCTGCCCGACCCAAGAGGTAGTCGTCGCCCGCGCCGCCGATGAGCAGGTCATTGAGGCTGCCGCCAAGGAGTTGGTCATTGCCCGCCCCGCCCCAAAGGCGGTTCTCGCGTTGATTCAGGCCGGCGAGGTAGTCGGCCCCGTCGCTGCCGTGCAATTCGGCGAGTGCAAACAGATCCTGCGCGCTCAACACGCGGCCATCGGCAAACTCGATGCGCTCCATCACATCAGGATTGAGCCAAAGTCCCTCCACCAGCACGGCATCGTCGGTCCCCCAGCTCAACTCAAGCCCATCGCCAACGCATCGGACGATGAGGCGGTCGGCCTCGATGCCGACGCCAAACCGAAGGGTGTCGATGCCCGTTGCGGCCAGGCTGTATCCGTCCCCGATGGTGTCACGCCCCTCCTGTGCGTTCACGATGAAAAGGTCGTCCTCCCCCCGGGAGAGCATTCGGTCATTCCCTTTGCCGCCCGCGATGACGTTGTTTCCATACGGTGCATAGATGGCGTCGTCGCCGTCGCCACCGAACAGCAGGTCGTTGAAGTGACTGCCGGTGATGGAATCATTGCCGGCCCCTCCATACACGGCCACCGCTGCATCCCAATGCTGGTAGTAGAGGACGTCGCGCCACTCGGTACCGCGGAACACCTCGCGGCCGTGGTGCTGAAGCGCTTCTTGAAAGTCGCCGGGGCTGGCTGCGCCGGGAACTGCCGCAATTGCCGGAATCGCCGAATTTTCCAGCGCCATGCTGACCTGCGCGGCAGCCTCGCCGCCTCTCTCAAGGGATTGGAAAAAGCTGCTCATCCGGGCTCGGGCCGCGGCATGATCGGGGCTCGTATCAGCCGCCCATTCAGCCTGCCAGAACGTTTTGATGTGGCTGACGTCCCACTGGAGAGAAAGGTCGGGCGCCACTGTCACGTTCAGCCGCCCCAGGACGTCGGCGAAGTCAACCTGCGTCAGGAGCCGTTCTGTCACGAAATCGACGATGCGGTCGTAAGCCCGCTCCAGCGAGACGCTGGCATCCCGCCCAGGCATAGCCGATACGCTCGACGCCTGCATAAACGCCTGACCCAGAACGATCTCGACAGTCCCAACATGGCGGGCGTCGATGAACTCGCCCCGCGAGTGGGGGTCCAAAGAGGCGGCGCCGGTCCAGACCTGAACGATCTCGTGAATCAGCTCGGTCCGTTGGGCTGGGGATGAGATCCAACGCTGGACGAGCGCCTGCAACTGCCCGCTCTTGTCGGCCGCCATGGCCTGATGAAGGGACAGGGCATTCCCTACCGATGGCAAGTCCGGCAAGGCGTCAATGTCAGGCGTTGTTTCGTAATGCACCAACGCACGGCTTTTGGACGGATCGGTATTGAACCAGACGTCGTCGATGCTCCTTTCGTGGCCCTCCGTCGTCCTATAAAAGCCCTTCTGACGGTGGACGTTGCCGGACGCGTCGGTAGTCCACGGCGAGAAATACTGCAGTCCGATGGAGGCGACGTTGGCCTCTGACAGCGAAAGAAGTTCACCCTCATCCACCACCGCGTTGGCGTTCGCGTCTTTCCAGATATTCAGTTGGGTGAAGACTGCGTCAGCCGCAGTGATCCGGCCGTCGCCGTTGGCATCAAAAGCGGCAAGCGCTTCAAACCCATTCTCTGCCTTGCGACCGTCGGCCAGTCGTGTGTGATTGCCAAACAATTCAGCGCCTGAATCGATTTGGCCATTGCGGTTGCGGTCGAGCACCAGCAGACCGTCGGTCGGTGCCACCCAGCCAGTGCGCTCGGCAAAGCCGTTGTGGTCAAGATCGAAGTAGACGGAGGCAGGGTTCAATGCCAGCGTGGTCACGCCGTCGCCATCGAGATCGAGAACCAGCGGCGAGGCTGTCGTGGTGGCATCACCAAAAGCGCGTTTGACCGCGGCCAGCATGGCGTCCGTTGCTTCGCCAGCCGCCGCTCCGCCCAGCACGCCACCCGCAACACCGGCGAGCAGGGTGAGCGAACCCGCCGCGATCGCGCCTGCAGGGCCCAGGAGATACAGCGGCGCGAGCGCGGAACCCACCATCTGCGCCGCAGCGGTTCCTGCTGCCAAGCCTCCCGCAAACTCCGCCAGCCAGCGACTGAGCAGCGAGGCGGCGCGGACGTTGTCCCCCTGGTCGATCGCGGCATTCGCTTCGGCCGCAACAAGCCCGAGGCCGATGAGATCGCCGGCCCAGCCGAGCTTGTCCAGCGTGCGCAGCGCCGCTGCCCGGAGGGCCGCGTGCTCCGGGCCCATCAGTTTGGACTGCTCGAGGTAATGCTCCTTGATCTCGTGAAGGATCTCAGCGCCCTCGCGGTGTGATTCGAGCTTGGAGGGTGGATGGTCGGGAGGGTAATTGGCGCCGTTGCGGTAGTCCTCGAAAACGACGGTGGGGTCGTTGCTGGGGATGCCGGTGGCGGCGAAAAAGTCACTGGCGTCGATGCGCGGGATGTTCGCGACTATGTTGCCATTTCCGTCATGCACTGGCGCCCGGATCAAATCTCCCTGACTATCGACTGCGAATTGAATTTCGGCGCTATAGATCTCAGACTGGGCACTAATGGCTTTGAACGCGTCGTCTACTCCACGGGCCTGTAGATCTCCACGAGGAATTCCATCAATTGAGGTAATTTTTTCGTTATTGAGCGCATGGGGCACCTCGGTTTTTCCAAAAACTCTATCTTGCAGCGCGCCACCCGTGAGAGTACGCACCTCTCCTTCTGTCGCGTCGACAAATCTCCGAGACACGTCAGCCCATGGGCCGTCAGTGGGATGGTACAACGCCTTATACATCGCATCGACGGCCGCTTTTTTTGATGGCGCAAAATGATCCAAATCCGCCTTTTCAAGTCCGAAGGTTCGGAGCCACGCATTTTCGAAAGCTGGCGATGACAAAAATTTGGCAGCATCGGTATTGTCGACGATGCGTACCTCTTGGCCACTCGACTGGAAGGCGAGCACAACACTGGCTGCGGAAACCCCTTGAATGGTGGCGCCGCTGTAGAGTAGCGTCACCTTGCCGTATGAATTTGTGGCATCCAGTTCTTTTGCAAGTTCAATTAGAGCATGGGTTGTTGAATATTTCTGAGGATTTTCCTCGAGTTCTGCCAGTGCTTCTGCCAGTGTGAGGTACGTCATACGTCCTCCACCTTGTCAGAAACCTTTAAGATCACGCGACCTGACGCGGGCCCTCGAGCTGAACTCGTCGGCGCCTCTCTGCAGCATACTCTCGCAAGAAGAGCGTCGCGGAGCGAATTGAAGAACTCTACATTACGGCATTCAATTCCAAATCTTCGATTGACCCCTGCATCAGATACCTCCCATATTCCCCAGACTCGATAGGCAAATATCCATTCGCTTTCTAGAACGCCTTCCAAATCGCCAAATTGAGTTCCGTCATAATCATCAGGATCAATGGCAGCCCTAGTAAAGACAATGAAATCGCGCCCGCCACAATGAAAGTGAAAGTCCCTTTCGTAACGTGCTTCAAAATCGCCAGGCTCATTCTTCCTGCCATGCAACCTTAAGACTCGAATAAAGGTATTGCTGTCATGATCAATTGCCCATTCGCGGGAAGGCACCGCCAGGGATAACCACTTATCGCTCCGGTCCAAGTCGAACTTCTTACGGTCTTCTTCCGATATCCGCTCACATACAAAACCCATCTCAACTCCGCACAAAAATGAAAATGCGGACGTTAATGAATGGAGTTCGATCGCGAAATTACATGGAATGACTGTCTTGCGCACATCCTCGTTGACTGCAACGAGGCGTTCCCCCGTTCGTACTCACCATGGTTCTGGAAAAACTAACGCGTAGTACACAAAGATGGGGGATGTTTCTGCGTCTTCCCGGGGCGCTCAGAAGGGCGATAGACTCAATAAGCATTCCCATGCTTAGCCATTCCCTCATGTCTGAGTTTTAAGCCTCTTGTATTGCCCTCGGCGCGCTTGGAACTTGGCAGCGTTGGCCGGTATCGCACTGTTTGCCGTCCACAGATTGGCCCTCCCAGCCACGGTTGATGGCTTGATCGCCGCTGCTCAGGGGGTTTCTCAGCCCGAGGTAACCACTGCGGCGGTCACTCGGAACGCTTTACCTGCCGGCACCCCGTCTTGGCGCAATCGCTGCGAAGGCGCAGCCCGCTGGGTCGATGCTCATCCCGAGCAAACTGAGGAAGCGATGCGACAGCAGGATGCATCCCGCACCCTCGCTGATGCCGCCTTGTTGGCAGAGTTGCAATCCGGCTTTGATGCCGATCAGACCGCGCGCGGCGCCTGGGTGGCCGACCTCAGCTCCGCTACTGCCAGCGCCAAGGTCTCTCGCATCCACCGAGACAACCTGCGCTGGATGATCAAGACCTTCGCCAAAAAGCGTCTACTTACGGCAGGCCAGGTCGGCGAAGATGGCCTGCACCTGACTTGGCTACTGGTGCAACACGCGAACAGTCACCCGCGCTATCAACAGATCGCGCTGGCTCAATTCACCAAGCGCCATATGGCCGGAGAGTTCAGGTCTGCAAATCTGGCGCGCCTCACTGACCGAGTCGCCGTGAAGTTTGGGACTGCTCAGCCTTATGGCAGCTTGCAGAACTGGGCCAAGGGCGGTGTGGAAGTGCAGAACATCCCGGACCTGGCGACCGTCGAGGCAAACCGAGCTGCGCTGGGAATCATGCCCTTGGCCAACTACGAATGCATGATGCACGCCGTCCGCGGACCCGCGGATTGAATTGTCAACGGTCGCCCAATTTTCCCACCCGGGATTATTCGACGACCACTGACACTTCAATCGCCGCCTGCCTTTGGGCACGGCTTGAGTAAGCTGCATCGCCCGCGGCTCGTGTTGCAATCCTGGCGTCGCACCGTGTCCATCGCCTCGATGGCCAGCGCCACGACATTGAAGCTGTCACAGTTGAATTCTGGCCACCATATTCATGGGGAAGGCGGACGTTAATGAATCGAGGAAGGTCGCGAAATTGCATGGAATGACCATCCCCAGGATGTCACGCGTGCCGTCAGGCCGCGGGCGTAATTGGCCACGATCTTGTCGTCGAAGCCTGTCAACCGACGCTCATGCTTGGCGACCAAGATCGGCTCGAATGAGCTGGCACGGTCTCGTGGCACTTCGCCTACGAGTAAGCGCTATTAATGAGCCTGGCGTATTTCAGCTATCCGAATTATTTCCGAGTTCCGCCACGGCCTCTTTGACGGTGAGATATCTCATACTTTCTCCTCCCTGTCAGAAACCTTGAGGACGACCCGACCCGTTGGGGCTGGATCGGCGCATTCAGTCGATGTCCGACGGCGAAGATTCAGCTCAAGCAAGGAAGTTCTCAATGCGTTGAAGAATTCCTTGTCTTGGCATTCAATCCCAAAGCGCCGATTGACGCCGCTATTCAAAACCTCCCAGATTGCCCAGACCCTGTAGATGCCAACGCGCTCGTCTGGCTGTAGATTACTCAGGTCACCAAATTGACGACCATCGAAATCTTCGAGTTGAATGGCCGCTCTCGTATGAACAACGAAATCGCGATCTTTCCAATGAAAGTGAAAATCGCGCTCAAAGCGTGCCCCCGGATCGCCCGGCTCATTTTTCCTCCCAAAAAGACGGAGCAACCGTATAAATGTTCCACTCGCGCGATCGATCGCCCATTCAAGCGATGGCCCAGCTAAAGACAACCATTCATCGCTTTGGTCCAAGTCAAATAGCTTACGGTCATCTTTCGATATCCGTTCATATACGAAACCCATCACAACTCCGCAACTCCCGTAATAACTACACGTCCTGCGCAAACCCAGCAGGCCATGCGTCCACCGGCTGCGTCCCGCTGCTTGGCGCTCGCGTCGACAAGCGTCCGAACGGACCGCCAATTGCGTAATCTTCGACATCGCCGGCCTCATTTTTCCTGCCATGCAACCTTAGGACTCGGACAAAGGTATCGTTCCCATGATCAATAGGCCATTCGCGAGAAAGACCAACCAGAGATAGCGATTGGCCGCTCTGGTCCAAATCGAACCCTTTGCGATCTTCTTCAGATATCCGCTTAGATACAAAACCCATTTCAACACCGCACAAAGTAAAAATTCAAACGTTAATGAATGAAGCTGGATTACTGAATTTGATCCGGCGTTAATATCCGTCATCTAAAGGTCTTATTTAAGATGACTCACGTCACACCACCTCGACGTTGTTTGAAACTTTGATTATCACGCGCCCTCGCTTTCGAATTTCCGACCAATCACCGTGACAAGAGAGCCCTAAATTCAGATATAGCAGGGCTTGTCGTAGCGCGTTAAAGAACTCCGCATCCTGGCATTCAATTCCAAACCGGCGGTTGAAACTGATGCCAACCAATTCCGATATGGCCAAAACCCAATAAGCTGCCACACGCTCATCTGGCCCCAAATCATCCAGATCACCAAACTGGCGACCTTCATAATCTTCGAGTTGGATGGCTGCTTTTGCATAGATGACGAAATCGCGGCCATTCCAATGAAAATGAAAATCTCGATCAAAGTGCGCATCTGGATCGCCCGGCTCCTTTTTTCGTCCATAAAGCCGCAGCAATCGAATAAACGTTTCAGTATTCCGGTCGATTACCCATTGACGAGCTGGAACTGCCAAAGCCAGCCAGTTGTCGCTTTGATCCAAATCGAACCGCTTACGGTCCTCTTCAGAGATTGACTCATACACATAAACCATTTCAACTCCGCACAAGACTGAAAATGCGGACGTTAATGAATGGAGTTCGATCGCGAAATTACATGGAATGACTGTCTTGCGCGCATCCTCGTTGACTGCAACAAGGCAATACCCCGCTCGTACTAACCATGGTTTTGGAAAAACCAACGCGCAATACACAAAGATGGGGGATGTGTCTGCGTCTTTCGGTGGCGCTCAGGGGGGCGATAGACTCAACAAGCATTCCCATGCTTAGCCGGTCACTCATGTCCGATTTCTTGGCCCTGTGGGTCGCCATCGGTGCCCTTGGAACATGGCGACGTTCGCTCGTGGCGTATTGCGCGCCATCCACCGGTCGGCCCTCCCCGCCGCGGCCAACGGCTCGGTCGCCGCTGCTCAAAGGGTTTTTTCAGACCGAGGTCACCACTGCGGCGGTCCTTCGAAACGCTTCACCCGCAGGCACCGCGTCCTGACGCAATCGCTTCGAAGGCGCAGCCCGCTGGGTCGATGCTCATCCCGAGCAAAGTGAGGAAACGATTTGGCAGCGAGATGCATCCCGCACCCTTGCTGCTCCCGCCTTGTCGGCAGAGTTGCAATCCCGCTGAGATGCCGACCAGACCGCGCACAGCGCTTGGCTGCTCGTGCATCACGCGGATAGTCACCCGCTCTTTCAACAGATCGCGCCGGCTGAATTCACCAGGCGCCTATGGCCGGAGGGTTCAGGGCGCAGATCTGGCCTGAAGCACGCCTTCCGCGGACTCGCCCCGTACTGACGATCAGCCGCCTCAGCGCACCGATCGTGCTCCCGGCACTGCGGGCCCCGCCGCCGTCACCGTCTTGCCGCCACCCGTCCCGAGCGCAGCCGACGCATCAATCCACTGCCGCATCAACGCCAGCGCACGCGGATGTTTCCCGTCGATCTTGAGGCACTTCTGCAGCCAGCTGATGCCACCCGCGCGATCCGTCACGGCCACGCGTTCAGCCTTGCGCACATACAGATCGGCCAGCAGCCGCCGCGCCGACGGGTCGCGCCGGTCCTGGGCGGAGCGACGCTCCAGCAGGGCGATGGCCTCATCCACCTCGCCCTGCGCGGACAGCATGGCAATGTGCTCCAGCTCGTTGCGATCACCCCCACCACCGGGTGCGGCAGTCGCAGCGGCCGCCTCCGTGCGGGCGCCCTTCCCTGCCGTCCCCGTCACCGCGTCCTTGCCGCCGTCTCCAGCGGCCTCCTTGCCAGCCGGCTTGGCGGCTGCCGTCTTCACAGCCTCTTTGCCGCTGTCCTTGCCAGTGTCCTTGGCCGTCGCGTCACCGGCCGCGTCCTTGGCGGCGACCTTCGCATCGCTCTTTCCACCGCCCTGCGCGACCGCTTTCGGAGCATCCTTGGCCGCATCCTTCCCAGCAGCCTTCTCCGCCAGACGCGCCGCCTCCTTGGCCTCCCGCGCTTCCCGCGCCGCCGCTTCCTTCGCCTCACGCGCCTCCTTGGCCGCAGCCGCCTTGGCCTGCGCTGGCGTCAGTGGCTTGGGCTCGGCCGCTCGCCGCAAGGTGATGCGCGACGGGGTGCCCAGGTAGCTGCGCTTATTGCGCTCCTTCTCAATGGCCCGCAGTGCATCCGCCGCCTTGGCGTTGTCCGGTTGAAGGCCCAGCGCGGCGAGGTAGTGCTGCGTGGCACCGTCCAGGTCGCCCTTGGCCTGCGCCTGCTGGGCCTTTTGCATCCGCTCGGCCACACCGGCATCAATCTGTCCCTGCACTGCCAGCAGCCGCTCGCGGTAGCTCTGCTCCTGCGGACGCAGCACCGTCAGCACTTCCCAGGCCCACGCGGCTTCCGCCCACTGGCCCTTCTGCTCAAGGTCCTTGGCGCGCTGGAACTGCGCCAGCTCGAAGTCACCGACCGGCCCGCGGGCCACAGGCGGCGGTGCATCCGGCGCGCGCTCGCTGACCGTGCCGGTCGTCGTGCAGGCCGACAGCAGCGCCGCACTCGCCAGCAGCACCGGCAGTGCCGTGCGCTTGATCTGAGACAGCGCGTTCATGGCGCCGCTCCAATCTTCCGGCTGGTCTGCAAACGGGCCTTGAAGGCCTCCAGATCATGGTCCCCAAAAATCATCGTGCGACGCAGCATCAGCGGCTGCGCAAAGAAAGCATTGCCGCCAGGATTGACCGTCACCGCCAGATTGAACTTCTGCCGCGTCAGTTGGTCCAGCACCAGCTCATTCGCATCGCCATACGGATAGGCAAACTGCCGCACCGGGCTGTTCAGGCGCTTCTCCAGCGTGTCCCGCGGAAACACCACTTCCTGCTCGATGTTGCGCAGATAGCGTTCGTCCGTCTCGCCGGCCGTGCGCTCAATCAGGTTGCGGTGGGTCTTGGAGTGGGACTGGATGTCCATCAATCCGGACGCCGACATCTCCTGCAATTGCGGCCAGGTCAGCGCATCGCCCGCGCCGAGGAAATCGGTGTAGACAAACATCGTGGCCGGCAGGCCCAGCTTCTTGAGCACCGGGAATGCAAACCGGTAGACCGATTCATAGCCGTCATCAAAGGTGATCACCACCGACTTGGCCGGCAGCGGCTGCTTGCCTTCCAGGTACGGCGCCAACTGCCCGAGCTTGAGCACCCGGTAGTTGTTCTTCACCAGCCATTCCATCTGCGCGCTGAAGTTGGCCGGGGACACGGCCATCTTGCCGCCCACCGTGCCAATGCGGTGATAGCACAGCACCGGCACCGTCTGGTAGCTGCCCGGCCACACACCCACCGGGTTCTGCGGCTTGAGCGGCACGACCACCGGCTGCCCCGCCTCCAGCCGGGTCAGCCCGCCATTGGCGTCGCTGATCTGCCAGTCGTTGTCTTCGCTGCCCAACAGGCGGGCCGCCAGCCCGCGCAGCGAATCACCGCTGCTGGGCACATAGATCATCAATCGGTCATTGCGGGCCAGCACCTGGCCGGACAGCGTGGGCTGGTCCGGCGTGGTGGGCGTGACGGGCGGCTGCGCCGGCGGCGTGGACGTGCATCCACACAGCGCCAGAACCACCGCCGCGCATGCACCCTGCAGGGAGGTCAGTTTCATGGCGACGGCGCTCAGCGGTTGCGGTCGTTGGAAGGATCCTTCGACGACCCGGCGCTCCGGTCCGTCCTGATCACGGTGGCGGGCTTGCCCGACGAACTGCTGCGACTGCCCTCTTTCGATCCCGATCCCGACGCCGACTTGCCCTTGGCCGCCGCTGCCGCCAGCGCGGCAGTGGTGCGAATGGTCTCGGGCTTGCTCTGCCCGGCCGTCAGCGCCTGGCGGTCCTGAAGGGCCTGCGCCATCTGGTCGAAAGCGGCATACAGAAGGCCGAATTCATCCTTGCGCTGCTCGCGGATGCGGAAGGCATACCGACCACGGGCAATCTCGCCCAGCGCCTCGTTCATCAGCTTGATCGGGCGCGAGAACCAGTTGCCCACCACATACATAGCGATGGCCACGGCCAGCACGGTGACAAGCGCCAGGATGGCCATCAGCGTGCGGGACAGCCGCGCGACGCTTTCCAGCGGCCGCTCCGGCAGGCCCAGGGCCACATGCCCCACCACCTTGTCGTTGTAGGTGATGGCGGTCTCGAAACCCAGCACCGGCTCACGCCCCACCAGGTAACGGGTGCGCTTGACGCCGCCCAGCTCGCCCAGCACTTCCCCGCTGGGGGTCTGGTAGGCCTTGCCCACCGCATCGGCATTGCTGGACGCGCGCACGATGTTGTCCTTGTCGGACAGCGTGAGACTCTGGAAGTCCCGCGTCTTCATCATCTCGGCCAGCAGCACGTCCACCGTCACCCAGTCTTCGGCCAGGGCGGGCGTGGCGTTCTGCACGGCGATGAAGCGGGTCAGCGCGGCACCGGAGTCGGCCACCTGCTGCATCATGGCGCCGTACTGCCGGTCCAGGATGATGGTGCAGGTAATCGCCATCACGATGGCCACGATGGCCGCCATCATGGCCGTCCACTTCACCCGCAGCGGGATGATGCGCGGACGGTCCACCGCCTGCGATTCCTCGTCGATCTCGGCCAGCACCCGCGTCAGCGCATCGGCCAGTTCAGCGCCGCTGGGGAAGCGGTCGTCCGGGGCCTTGGCCAGGCAGCGGTCCACCACCCGGCGCAGCGAAGCGGGAATGTTGGGACGCAGCTTGTTCAGCGGCGTCGGCTCTTCCTTGGCAATCTTCAGCGCCAGGTTCACCACGCTGTCGCCGGTGAAGGGACGCTGGCCGGTGAGCATCTGGTACATGACGATGCCCACCGAGAACAGGTCGGCCCGGCCATCGATCTTCTCGCCGTTGATCTGCTCCGGCGACATGTACTGCGGCGTGCCCAGCACGTCGCCCACGCGGGTGCGCTGTTCGCCTTTGCTGGACTCCATGTGGGCAATGCCGAAGTCCATCACCTTGATGTCCAGCGTGCCCTTGGAGCGGGCGATGTTGCCCGGCTTGATGTCCCGGTGGACGATGCCCCGCTTGTGCGAATAGTCCAGGGCCCGAGCCAGCTGGATGGACATGACCACCACATCGCGGATGGGCAGCGGCTTGCCGGGTTCCAGCACGTCGGCCAGCGACTCGCCGTCCAGCAGCTCCATGGCCATGTAGGGACGGCCGTCGATCTCGCCCACATCGTGCACGGTGACGATATTGGGATGGGACAGACCGCCCGACGCACGGGCTTCACGCAGGAAGCGGGCGCGGTATTCCTCGTCCTCGCAGAGCGAGGCATGCAGGAACTTGATGGCCACGTCGCGGCCGATGCCGGGGTCATGCGCCTTGAACACGCTGGCCATGCCGCCGCGGCCCAGCCGCTCACGGATCTCGTAGCGGCCGACCTGGCGCACCGGCATGTCGGCCTGCGGGCTGGGCGCGCCGCTGCGGACCACGGGCACGGGCGGGATCAGCGGCCCGCCGGGCAGCGTCGCGGCGCGGAAGGCGGCCTCGGCCTCGGCCTGCAGGGACGGGTCGAAGTGGGTGGCGGCGAATTCCGAGTCGTCATCGTCGTCGTCCGCCGGCTCATTGATGATGGGCGATTCGAAACGGCGGGTGATGGGCTTGCTGGGCGGCGGGACCGGTGTCGGCGGGGTCGTCGGGGCCGTCGACGCGGGCGGCGCGCTGGCCAGCGGCGCTGCCACCGAAGCAGCCGGGGCGACCGGTGCAGCCACCGGAGCCGCCATGCTGGGCGATGCGGAAGGCGTCACAGCCGGAGCACCAGCGGTTGCCACTGCCGGTGCAGCAGCTGGGGCCACAGAAGGCGACACCGCCGGAGACACCGCTGGCGAAGCAGCCGCAGCCGCAGCCGCCATGGCCTTGAACGCCGCACCGGGCACAACGACGGTGGAGTCATCACTCGCGGCGCTGTCCGGAATCCCGGTGGGCAGGGGCGGCGTGGTGGTCAGGTCGAGGTCTGTGGAAGCGTCCGCAGAAGCCGTAGAAGAAGGAGAGGACGTCACAGGCAAAGCAGTGTCCGCAGGCACAGCTGCGGTGGCAGGGTCAGAGGGTGAGGCAGGCGCCGCAGGCGCTCCAGGCGCCCCAGGCACTGTCGCACGAGGCTCGACCCGATTGGCCGCCGTGATCGGCGGCATGCGGTCCAGCGGCATGCCGGCCGGAGTGATCCGGGTCGCATCCGGATCCATCATCGGATCGTCGGCAGGGCTGGTGCCCTTGTCGGGCTTGGGGAAACCTTCAGGTCGTGACATCAAAACGCCTCGCCGCGGCCGGATGCCGCCTCATGCGCAATGGTCATTGTCTCTCTGTGCCAAGGCAATGAACCAAAGTCATCTGACCATTCCGGCACGTCATGCAGCTTTGTAACAACGAACGCTGACCGGGGCTTACCGGCCACCACGCCAGGTCACGATGGCTTACCTTTGGTCACGCAGGGACGTTTCCAGGGGTGTCGCGCAGGTGTCAGGGTGCGAGCAGCTCACCTCGCCTGTCGGGCGCGCCTGAGGGTCGTCCTGGCCCGCTCCGTTCAGTTCTGATTGACCTTCGAGCCCTTGAGGGTGATGTCGCCGTCGGCCTTCACATTGACCTTGCCGCTGCCGACGATTTTGATGTTGGCCCCCTTGAGCTGGATGTCGCCATTGCTCTTGAGCGTCAGCGACGCCGAGCCGCACTTCAGCACCAGCTCGTCCTTGGCATTGATGACGGCCGTGGCCTGCGTATTCACGGCGTAATTGGCGCCTGCATCGAAGCTCATGCTGGAGCCGGACTTCACCGAATATTTGGCGCCGGCGCTGCGGCTCATGTTGGCGCCTGCCTGATGGCTGATGTTCGTGCCAGCGGTGACCGACTTGCTCACCCCGATCGTCTCACTGCTGAGCCCGCCGATGCCCACGATCTTGGCAGCCCCCACCTCCTGCATCAGCGCACCGCCCACCAGATGGTTCATGGCAGCGCCCACCGTCAGCGCATAGGCCGCCCCGATGGTCTCTGCCTTGGCCAGCGAGACCGTCACCGTCTGGGTCGACCCAAAACTCTGACTGTCCGCGCCGCCCACGGTCAGTGTGTGGGTGCCGGTGACTGCTTCCGTCTGGTTGCCGCCAACCGTCAGGGATTCGTTGGCGCCGACGGTCGCGGTGCGATTGGCGCCGACCGCCAGCGACTGGTTCACGCCGATCTTGATCGTCTGGTTGTTGCCCACCGTTTGCTTCTGGTCGTTGCCGACCGATTCGGTGTCGTCCACATCGATGGTGTCGGTGCGGTTGTTGTGCACCACCAGCGTCTGGTCGTGCTCGATGGTGGACTGCATGTCGAATTGGCCATGCACGGTGATCATTTCCTTGCCGGCCGTGTCGTCCATCGAGAACTCGTTGTAGCCGGTGGCCTTGTGGCTCTTGGACTTGATGCCGCTCACCACACCGCCGGCGGGGAGTGCGAACGGCGGCATCTGCTCGCCGTTGTAGACCCGCCCGGTGATCAGCGGCTGGTCCGGGTCGCCCTCGACGAAGTCGACGACCACCTCCTGCCCGATGCGGGGAATCGAAATGCCGCCCCAGCCTTTGCCGGCCCACGGCTGCGACACGCGGATCCAGCACGAGCTTTTTTCATTGCGCTGCCCGCGTCGGTCCCAGTGGAACTGCACCTTCACCCGCCCGTATTTGTCGGTGAAGATCTCTTCGCCGGAGGGGCCGGTCACGATGGCGGTCTGCGGGCCGGGTGCTGCGGGCTTGGGCGTGCGCCGCAAGGGCCGGAACTGCTGATCAGCCGGAATCGCAGTGAAGCTGCAACTGAGGCTGGAGTCGCCCGAGCCCGACTCGCTGGTGGCCTGCTGCAAGTGCAGCGTGGTGCCGGTGACCAGGTAGTCCGCATTCTGGTCGTCGCGGGGATGGCGGCTCAGCGACAGCCGATGCCCGGTGCACACGCCCTGCGCATTGCAGCTGGCCTCGAAAGACTGCTGGTAGGCCTGCAACTCGTCCAGGCGGTCCTCGGCATATTGCGATCCGTCGGAAGTCTGCAGGTAGCCGCCGGGGAAGTCGAAGATCTCGCCGTCGGACAGGTCGTAGTTCCGTGCGCGGGCCTGGTTGGTTTCCAGGGCGCTGGAGGGTTTTTCAAAGTCGAAGTCGGTGATGACCACCTTGCCGGGCGTCATGCTCTGCACCGCGCTCCAGCGGTCCACGTATTCCTGGGCCGGTGGCGACTGCGATCCGCCGCCATAGAACGGCAGCATCTCGCAGTTCGGTGCGCAGTCGTGCGCGCTGGCGGAATCGGTCAGCACCAGCTTGTGGCCGCTGTCGTCGTGGGTGAAGTACCAGTAGATGCCCTCATGCTCCAGCAGCCGGGCGACGAAGTTGAAGTCGGTCTCGCGGTACTGCACGCAGTAGGTCCAGGTGCGGTAGGGACGCTGGAGGTGGAACTCGAATTTTGCGACCGGGTGATCGTCAAACACCGCCTTGACGATGTCCGGCACCGTCTGCTCCTGGAAGATGCGGCAGTCGGCCGTGCGGGTCAGCAGCCAGAGCCACGGCCGCAGTGTCATCTCGTAGACCGCAAAGCGACCTTCGAAGCCGCGCTGGGCAAAGCGGGTGACGAAGCCGGACAGATGCCGCGGCGCGTCGTCCCGCAGGGCCACCGTCAGAGCGGCCGTCTTGCCCAGCAGGTCGCTGGCCTGGAGGTCCTTGCGCTCGCTGAGCATCGTGACCTGCGTCTCGCCCAGCTCGCTCAAGCGCTCCGTGGACACGCATCGATGCAGGCGAAGCACGTCGTCGGCGAGCGGCGTCTTGAGGCGGAAAGGCACGGCCATGGCGGCTCCAGGGTAGGCGTGCTGGCGACGGTAGGCCGGCGCATGCCCGCCGCAAAGCGACCAAAGTCATGCCGGACACCTGCCGCCGGAAATCAGCTTCATGTCCCCTGCTTCCGCAGCCCTGGGCACCAACATGACTTTGGTCGCTTTACCGCCAGGGAGGCGACTCCTACCGTGGACCGCGTCCAGTCCGCCAAGGTGTCTCCATGCCCCCGATTGTTCAAACTTCGCCGTCGCCGCGCCCCTCGGACTCGACGTCGCCGCGTTTCGAGGGCATCGTGATCGGGGTCCTCGTCGGCCTGGTGGACGGCAGCACGCCGCTGGTGAGTTTCCCCGGCAACCCCACGGCCGAATCGGTTGCGGCCCGCGCGCTGGCGACCCTGCAGCCGTCGGATGTGGGCCGCCGGGTCGGCTTGATGTTCGAGGAGGGAGACCCCTTGCGCCCGCTGGTCATGGGCTGCATCGCCGCCCCCCAGGCCGGTCGCACCGCCGCGCCCCTGACCGAGGTCGCCCTGGACGGCCACACGGTCGTGCTGCGCGCCGAGCAACGGCTGGAACTGCGCTGCGGCAAGGCCAGCATCACGCTGGACAAGGACGGTGCGATTGAACTGCGCGGCGTGAATCTGCTGAGCCGCGCAGTGGGGCGCAACCGCATTCTGGGCGGCTCCATCGATCTGAACTGACCGGCCGGTATGCAAGCTGCACGTCCGACTCATCTCTCGCCCCAATCCCCGGTCCACGTGATCCGGGGCGTCCACCGGCCGGTGGTGGAGCGACATGCGGTCGACTGTGCCTTCCTCTGGGTGCTGCGGGACCAGGCGGTGAAGGCGCCGCACTACCGGATGCGCAATCTGCTGAGCCTGGACCGCCGCATCGAGGCCAATCGCGAGGGCTTGGTGCACGCCGGGGATGCAGGATGGGCGGCGTGCCTGGCCGAATTGGCGCAGGACGAGGAGGATGCGGGCGCGACTTTCGCGGCGGCCCTGGTGGCTTTCTCCACACGCCGGGCCGATCACATGCGCCACATCTGCCAATTGGCGGTGGCCACGCCGGGCGGGCAACGCGCGCTGATCTCCGCGCTGGGCTGGCTGCCCTTCGAGCCCATCGCACCGATCCTGCAGCGGCTGGCGGCCGGTTCGGAGCCGCGACTGCGCCGGGTCGCCCTGCGGGTGTTGGCGATCCACCGCCGGGATCCGTTTGATGCCCTGAAACAGGCGCTGACCACCGACGACCCAGACCTACTGGAGGCCGCTGTGCGCGGCCTCGGAGAAAGCGGCCGACAGGACGCGCTGCCGCTCCTGCGGGCCCGCCTGGATGACGCCGCCGCCCCGGTCCGTGCCACCACGGCCGCCAGCCTGTTGATGCTGGGCGACGCGGATGGCCTGCCGTGGCTGGAACAGGAGGTGATGGAAGCCGGTCCCGCCGCGACGCCGGCACTGGCGTTGGTGCTGCGGTCGGTGTCCCCAGCGGAAGGCCGGCAGTTGCTGTCCCGCCTGAGCGGCCGGCCGGGGTCTGAGCGCATGGTCATCGCGGGCACCGGCATGTTGGGGGATCCGCTGGCGATACCCTGGCTCATCAGCCGCATGCAGGACCCACCGCTGGCCCGGCTGGCGGGCGAGGCGTTTTCGATGATCACCGGCGCGGATCTGGAATACCTGGATCTGGACCTGGACCTGAGCCGGAACGCGGACGCTCAGGTGCCCGAAGGCGAGCGGGAGAACGAGCACGAAGAGCCGGATGACGACGTCCCTCCGCAGGACCGCCATCTTCCGCTGCCCGACCCCGCTGGTGTGCAGGCCTGGTGGGCGCAGCACGAGGCCTCGATGGCCAAGGGCATCCGGCACCTGTGCGGGCGGCCGGTCACGCCCGCGTCCTTGCTGGAGATCCTGCGCACCGGTTACCAGCGGCAACGGCGCGCAGCGGCGCTGCAATGGGCACTGATGGACCCGGACCGGCCGTTCTTCGATGTGCGCCAACGCAGTGACGCTCAGCAACGGGCGCTGCAGTCATGCAACTGATCAACCGCACCCGATTTCCAGGCTCCTGGACCATGGGCTTTGCCCGGGATGGTCGGGAAATCGCGTTTGTGATGGCCAAGGCGACCTATTCGTTTGACGCGGACACCGGCGAGGTGCGTCCCGCACCGGCTCAGGAAGCCCTGATCCGGGCCGACGAATTCACCGGTGCGCCTGGGCTCAGCGCAGTGCTGCGGGAGACCGACTACGCCCAATTCAAACCGCGCTGCGATGTGCTGCTGATCGGCCAGGCGCATGCCCCGGCCGGCGCCTTGGTGCGCACGCTGCCGGTGGGTCTGCGGGTGGGCGGCATGACCAAGGCCTTCAAGGTGTCCGGGGACCGGGTGTGGGAAGCCAGCCTGCTGTCCTGCCGGCCCAGTGCGCCAGAGCCTTTCACCACCCTGCCGATCAGCTATGACCGCGCCTTCGGCGGGCTGGACGACTTTGACAAGGAGGCGCCGGTGGCCGCTTATCTGGCCAATCCGGTGGGCCGCGGATTCCATCGCAGGAAGGCGGCCGCCTTGGTCGATGGCTCCCCTTTCCCCAATAACGAAGCCATGGATCAGGCGGTGGTGCAGCCGGACGGAGACTATGCGGCCCTGTCGTTCGGCCCGATGGGACGCCAGTTTGCGGCGCGAGTGGCCTTTGCCGGCACCTACGACGAACAGTGGCAGAAGACCCAGGCGCCCTTCTGGCCGGAGGACTTCCGGTACGACTACTTCCAGGCCGCGCCCGCAGACCAGCAGATTCCGTATCCCCGGGGCGGCGAGGCGGTGATGCTGAAGCATCTCACCCCCGGGGGAACGGCATCGTTCGTGCTGCCGGCGCAGACGCTGTCGGTGCTGGCCAATTTCCACAAGGGCGGCGAGCGGGTTTTCGACATGCCGGTGGACACCTTGGTCATTGAACCAGACCGCGGTCTCTTCACCATGACCAGCCGCGTCGGCATTCCGATGGCGCGCAGCATTTTTGACCTGCGGGAACTGGTGCTGGACACGGCACAGGCGCTGCGGACACGGCCCTTTCGGAATGGCAAGCCGCATTACCGGGGGCTGGGCGACCTGGTTCGGGCGCGGCGGCGCGGAAAGGCCGTCCGATGAAGCCGCTGGTGATGACGGCCTACGGCATGAGCACCGCCCTGGGTTTGAATGCGGCGGCGTCGTGTGCGGCCATGATGGCGGGGATTTCGGGGGCCGCTCGCGGCGAGTTATGGGATGCAGAGTCCGGCACCACCCTCAATGTCTGCCGCGCACCGCTGCGGCAATGGTGGCACGGCATTGGAAAGCTTGGCGCCTTGGCGGCGGCGGCCGTGCAGGACTGTGCGTCCATGGCAGGGATCACCGATCTTTCAGCCGTTCCGATTTTGCTGGGCTGCGCGGAACCGACCCGCCCTTGCCCATTGGCGCCGCTGGACAGTGCCCTCCTGACCGCGATGTACACCGAGTTGAATGCGGCGCCTCATCCCCAGTCTCGCCTGATGCCCTTTGGGCAGGTGTCCGGCGTCGCGGCTTTCGACATTGCGCGAGACCTGCTAGCAAAAGGGCTTGCACAGCACTGCATCGTGGCTGGCGTTGACAGCTATCTCCATCAGCAGGTGATGGATGCCTACCTGCGCGATCGCCGCGTGCTTTGCGAATCCAATTCGAATGGTTTCATTCCGGGCGAAGCGGCGGGCGCGGTTCTGCTGTCCCTGGACATGCCTCAACAGCCGCATCTGCAAATCCTGGGCTGGGGCGGTGGCCGAGAGACCGGCACGATCAACGAAGACCGCCCGATGACGGGACGCGGCATGGTCACGGCGATGGAGGCCGCCTTCGACCGTAGCAGAAGCGACATCTATGCCACCCACTACACCCTCAACGATCTCAACGGTGAGCACTACAAATTCAAGGAGGCCACGCTCGCGGTGTCCCGCCTGATGCGCCGCCAGCATGAAGCGCCGCTTTTCGATACCTGGCATCCTTCTGAGTGGATTGGGGAAGTGGGCGCGGCCATCGTTCCCTGCTGCCTGGGCTACCAGCTCTACACCAGTGTTCGCGGTGCCGTTCCTGGACCGCAAGCCCTCGGACATTTTGGGGCTGATGGCGGCGAGCGCGCTGCCTACGTGGCCCGTTTTGTGGGAGATCCATGATGGGGCGCAAGGTGTATGCGAATGGTCGGGAGATCTCCGGCAAGGCGGACGGGAACATGTCCAACGGCGCCATGCCGGACGTATGCCTGACGCCCCCGCCTCCGCCCGCGGGACCATTGCCCATTCCCTATCCGAATTTTTCCGGCGATTCAGACACCGATGACGGCACGCGGGATGTGCACATTGGGGGCAAGCAGGTCAGTCAGAAGAACAAGTCGACCTTCAAGAAAAGTTCCGGCGACGAGGCCGCCACGAAGGCCCAGGGCATGGGCGTTGTGACCCATCAGATCCAGGGACCGAGCAAACATGCGGCTTGGTCGTTCGACGTCAAGGCAGAGAACGAGAATTTGCCGCGGCACATGGACCTGACCACCCACAACCACCAGCAGTCCACGCCCAATGGCGCGGTGGTGGTGGAGATGGGGGAGATCTCCATCAAGGCGCCGACCGATGATGCGTGTGAGGAGTTGAAGGCTGAAAACGACGACATGCGAGGAAAGTTGAAACAGACCTCGGCGCCGACCACGATCACCCACGGCAAGTTCCAGCCTGCCCAGGGCCCTGCGCAAAGTGTCTGGTCCTGCAGCCGCCGTCTCAAGGGCATCAACAAGGCGGGCTACTGCCGGGGGCAGCCCTATGATCGACCGATCAAGATCAAGAACGCCAAAGGCGTCGACCGCAACGCCATGCAGGCGGCCCAGACCAGTCTCTGCGAGGATGCCGTCAACAAGCATCGTTTCAGGTATACCAACGACATCAACATTCGCAATCCGCATACCAGCCACACAGAGCCTCGCATCATCGAGACGCTGCTCAAGCGTGGCAATGTCGCGGGTGGCACCTTGACCATGGCCATCAACTGGAACCAGAAAAACGGCGCTCAAGACATTCCATGCCCGGACTGTCACCGCCTGATCTGCGCGGCAGCCGTGTGTGGCCTCAACATTGTCCTTTGCACGGAGGTCGAGCAACCGCCGTGCAAGAAGGACCTGAGCAAGAATTGAGCGGGCAGCCGCTCATCACCGAAGAATCCATCATGCCGATCCTCACTCCCCCTGAGCACATTCAACGGTCCAAGGTCCGGGACCAAGCCGTCACCTACACGTGGCGCGGCACGGCGGACTACAACAAGAGCAATCAGAAACTGATGGATCAGCTGTCCGATCTGAGTGCCAGCGCCTGCCTGGCGTTTTGCTCGGGTCTGGCTGAATGGGTGTACTGGCGCCTGCAAGATCACACCGATTTCCACGCTCCACTGGAGATGATTGAAGCGTCCTGGGTCGCGCAGTCGGATATCCGCTACGTGAAGATTCCCAAGGTGTACGAGTTTGAGGAGCGGGAAGGTCAGATTGATGGAGTGCTTCTGTCCGTCAAGGACCTCGTGGAAAACGCGCTGAGGGCTTTCAACACGTCCACTGGTCAGAATGTGAAGGGCTATGGGGTGTACCTCTACCATGTTGCACGCCATGTCCTGGTGGACAAGAAGCCACTGGACGCATGGGTCAAGGCGGTGCTTGCACGTCTGAAAGAACACTATGCGTTCGAGGCAGACCAACCCAAGGGCGAGCCGGTGCCGAGGTCCGCAGTCGACACCACACAGCCCTTTGACAAAGCGCAGAGCGGCAAGGCGCTGGACGAGTTTTTGGAGAGTGTCGATCCAGCGGGCAATCGTTATCTTTGCACCCCGGACGAATGGGCTGCCAAAGGCCTTTCAGACGCGCCCTATCGTCTGGCTTGACGCTCCACCCGCGGATTGAATGGCCGTGACCTTGCTTCGTCCCCACTACATCGAGCCGATCCCTGCTGGATCCCGCATTCCGTGGGCTTGGGATGATTGGGAGGTCGAAGCCTCTTATGAACCCGGCGACGCAGTGGTGAACGAGCGACTGCAGGGGCTCCAGCGACGCGCGCAGCTGGCCATGTGTGTCGCGATTGCCGAGTGGATTGCGTTTTCGCTGGAGGCCTTGGATGCGGATCCGCGCCCCCAGCAATACCTGGAGGCTGCCTGGCTGGGCACGGTGCATTTCGCGTGCTGCCCGTACATGGAATGGGAAGACGAAGAATGGAGCGGCCCGGTGCGGGGACCGCTGCATGTGATGATGGCGCAGGTCAATGATGCCCTGCACTTTGAGGGTGCGGACCCTGCGGAGAACGCGGCTTGGCTATCGACACTCGCCCAGCACATCGTGCCTGTCTCTGCCTCCTTCACCATCTGGCGCGATGCCGTGCTGCACCGATTGGAACGCTGGTATCCCGGCATCGAGAAAGCCGACGACGACTTTGACGATGACTGGCAGGCGCTTGAACCGCTGGTGCCTCGCGAGTGCTTTGATCCCACCGCCCCGTTTGATCCCGCCGTGAGCATCGACCTGGTTCGCCGTCGCCTCGCCGCGGCCGATCCCGACACCAACCCCTACCTCAGCACGCCGGAAGAACGGGCCGAGGCAGCGGTCGTCCTGCCGTTTGAGCTGGAAGCACGGCGGGCTGCTGGCCATGAAGACAGTCAGGAGTTCCCCAAGGGCAGTCTTCCCGCTCCGTGAAACCGGAACTCTTCCCTCAAGACGCATTCAATGGCCACCCCTCATCTCCCCGCCTTCTTTCGGACGCCCATGACGATGCCGATGCCGATGCTGCTGCTCATGCTGCTGCTCACGCTGCTGGCACTGCCATCGCACGCGGCCCCGCTCAAGAAGGACGCCGGGTTTATCCAGACGCGTGCTCAGCTTCTAAAGGAAGGCTGGCAACCGGTGACGACGCAAGTCGGTGACGAAGGAGGCCCCATCGGTACCGAAGCCAGCTTGATCGCAGCGGGCATTGTCGAAGTCGAGAGCTGCGCGGTGGACCGGCCCCTGTGCATCCTGAACTACCGACGCCACCAGCGATGCCTGCGCCTGATCACCTCCGGCGAGGAGCTGCCGACGATGACGGTCGACAGCTGGACCCATCGCTGCCCGGCGCCGCGACGCGCCAACGGCCAGTAACGCCGCCCGCGATCACCGCAGTCACGGCGTCGCCGCTCAGGCCATCGGCAGCGCCACCGTCAGGCACAGCACCTCACCGTCCTCGTCGTAGTCCGCCGAGATCTCCGTGCCCTGCACCACCCACTGCTCCCATTCGATGGCCGTGTCCTCGCCATCGGAGGCCTCCGGCTCGCCATAGGCGGCGAGCGCTTCCTCGCGGATCTCCACCGCCACGTCGCTCAAAGGCGCCAGGCCTTCATAGGGCTCGACCTCCTCGCTGCCCTGAGGGTAGTAGAAGATGCTGCTGAGCACACGCGGGCCTTCGCCGCGGGGGGCGCCGTAGTCGCGCGTGAATGCATCCCGGGCGGAGAACGACAACACCACGCCCAGATCGGTGAGCATCAGGAAGTCGCTCTTGAGCTTCTGGATGCGGGCGGGCGTCAGCGCGGCGTCGCCCTGGGCGTGCGGCGCGACCGCCTGATGAAGCGCCTCATCGGTATTGGTGAGGCCAAGCAGCTGGGGGAAGAGTTCGGGAGTCATGGGCCGGATTGGATCACGAACCTCCTCAATCGAATCCGTACTCGAAATCCCCGTCCTTCACCGTCAACGCCACCTTCGTGATGCTGTGGCCCTGCGTCAGTCGCGTCAGGTATTCACGGCTGATCCGCGGCAGCACGGTATTGGTCAGGATCGCGTCGATCACCCGCCCACCACTCTCCACCTCGTTGCAGCGGCTGATCACCAGCTTCACCACGTCCTCGCCAAAGCTGAACGGCACGCCCAGGTTCTCACCCACACGGCGCTGGATGCGGCCCAGCTGCAAGCGAATGATCTGGCCCAGCATCTCTTCATTCAGCGGGTAATACGGGATGGTCACCAGCCGACCTAGCAGCGCCGCGGGGAAGACCTTCAGCAGCGGCTCACGCAGCGCCTTGGCAATGCCCTCCGGTTCCGGCATCAGCTCCGGATCGGCGCACAGCTTCATGATCAGGTCGCTGCCCGCATTGCTGGTGAGCAGGATGATGGTGTTCTTGAAGTCGATGTAGCGCCCTTCCCCGTCTTCCATCCAGCCCTTGTCGAAGACCTGGAAGAACAGCTCGTGCACATCCGGGTGGGCCTTCTCGACCTCGTCCAGCAGCACCACGCTGTAGGGGCGGCGACGCACCGCTTCGGTCAGCACGCCGCCCTCGCCGTAGCCGACATAGCCCGGGGGCGAGCCCTTCAGTGTGGAGACGGTATGGGCCTCCTGGAACTCGCTCATGTTGATGGTGATGACGTTCTGCTCACCGCCATACAGCGCTTCGGCCAGCGCAAGCGCCGTTTCGGTCTTGCCGACGCCGGAGGTGCCGGCCAGCAGGAACACGCCGATGGGCTTGTTCGGATTGTCCAGACGGGCCCGGCTGACCTCGATGCGCTTGGCGATCATCTCCAGCGCATGGCGCTGACCGATGACCCGCTGGTTCAGCGTATCGGCCAGCTGCAGCACCGCCTGCAGCTCGTTGCGCACCATGCGGCCCACCGGAATGCCGGTCCAGTCCTGCACCACGCTGGCCACGGCCTGTTCGTCCACGGTCGGCAGGATCAGGGGCGTGTCGCCCTGCAGGTCGGCCAATTCGGCGCGCAAGGTCTTGAGCTCGGCGAGCAGCGTCTCGCGCTCGGCCTCTGCCGGTGCGCCCTCGCCTTCCTTGCGCAGCAGCGCATGCAGTTCCAGGACGCGGTCCACCAGCGCCTTCTCCCGCGCATGACGGGCTTCCAGCTCCGCACGGCGGGTCTGCGCCTGGTCCAGCTCAACGGCCACGCGCTGACGGCGCTCGGTCACGTCCATGCCGATGGCGGCCTCGCGCTGGATGATCTCCTGCTCCACCTCCAGCGCCTGGATGCGGCGCAGCGTGTCCTCCAGTTCAGCCGGCGTCGCATGCTGGCTCACCGCCACACGCGCGCAAGCCGTGTCCAGCAGGCTGACCGCCTTGTCCGGCAGCTGGCGGGCGGGAATGTAGCGATGAGACAGCCGCACTGCCGCTTCAATGCCTTCATCGAGCAACGCCACGCGATGGTGCTTTTCCAGCACCGACGCCACGCCGCGCAGCATCAGCACGGCCTTGGCCTCGTCCGGCTCGGGCACCTGCACCACCTGGAAGCGCCGCGTCAGCGCCGGGTCCTTTTCGATGTGCTTCTTGTACTCGGCCCAGGTGGTGGCGGCGATCGTGCGCAGCTTGCCGCGTGCCAGCGCCGGCTTGAGCAGGTTGGCCGCATCGCCGGTGCCGGCCGCGCCGCCCGCGCCGATCAGGGTGTGGGCTTCGTCGATGAACAGAATGATGGGCTTGGGCGACGCCTGCACTTCGTCGATGACGGCGCGCAGGCGGTTCTCGAACTCCCCTTTCATGCTGGCGCCGGCCTGCAGCAGGCCGATGTCCAGCATGTAGAGCGACACGTCCTTGAGCTGCGGCGGCACGTCGCCCTGGGCCAGGCGCAGGGCAAAGCCCTCCACCACCGCCGTCTTGCCCACGCCGGCCTCGCCGGTGAGGATGGGGTTGTTCTGGCGGCGGCGCATCAGGATGTCGACGATCTGGCGGATCTCCTCGTCGCGTCCGGCCACCGGGTCGATCTCGCCCTGGCGGGCCCGCTCGGTGAGGTCGACGGCGAAGCGCTTGAGCGCCTCCTGCTTGCCCATCGCCGCCGGGGCGATGGCGCCGCTGGCGTCTCCCGGTGCAGCACCGGGCTCGGCGGCGCGCATGGCCTGCTCGGGTGAGCCTTCCACCACCTTGGCAAAGTTCTCGCTGAGGTCTTCCACGGGGATGCGCTCGAACTGGCGCGACAGCGACAGCAGCACATTGCGCATCGACGCGGTCTTCAACAGGCCCACCACCAGATGCCCGGTGCGGACTTGCCCGTCCCCATACAGCAGCGAGCCGTAGACCCAGCCCCGCTCCACCGCATTCTCGACCCAGCTCGACAGATCGGTCACCGACGAGGCGCCCCTCGGCAGCCGGTCCAGCGAGGCCATCAGGTCCGCGGACAACTGCGCGGCATCCAGCCCGTAGTGCTTGATGATGCGGTGCAGATCGGAGTCCGGCGTGTTCAGGATCTGGTAGATCCAGTGCTGGAGCTCCACATAAGGATTGCCGCGCAGCTTGCAGAAGACGGTCGCGCCTTCAATAGCCTTGTAGGCCAGCGGATTGAGTTTGCCGAACAGGCTGGTGCGAGAAATTTCGCTCATGAGGGTTCTCCCATTTCTTCCCGTGGGGGTCGCATCGTTGTGTTGTGGGGGCGGCGGTCTGGCCGGCTTGGCGGGATCGACCACGGACGCAGCCGAAGGTCGCCGCGGTCGCTGGCCGGCATGGCGCGGCCGGTGCGGCCGGCCCAGCTGGTGTAGCCCAGGCGCAGCTGGTTGCCGAGCGTGGCCTGCGGCACCGCCCGGCGCTCCAGCACCGGCTGGATTTCCCAGCGCAGGCTGTGGCCGACGTATTGCCGGATCCAGTCATTCAGCGGTCGCCAGGCGCTGCCGTCCGGCAGGAAACGGTCGTACTGTTCGCGGGTGAGCGGGCCGATGACGACGCGGAAGCGGTACTGCCGGTCCCAGATCTTCGTGCCCACCGTGGTGCTGCGGCCCAGGGCGGCCGGGGTCAGCCCGATCCGCTCCCCGCGGTTGCGGGCAAAGCCCAGGCGGGTGCGCTCCTCCGGCTCCAGCGGCAGCCACTGCGGCACATGGGGGTCGATGCGCACAGCCACCTGGAAATGTTGGGACAGGATCTTGGCCAGGCCTTCCGGATGGCGACTGCGGGAGCCCATCAGTCCGGCGTTAAAGAGGCGCGCGGTTTGCGGCAGCGTGTCCTTGGGTTGCCAGCCGCCGTGTAGGCCGGAGGCGGCGCCCAGCCAGGCGGCATAGCGGTCCGCCGCGGGACGGTCATGCTGCACCGCGGGCTGGGACTGGGCCCAGGCGCGATAGAACAGCATCAGCAGCCGGTGATGGAAGACGTCCAGGAAGCGGGCCAGCGTGGGGTCGTTGCGCTGGTACTGGCGCTCCCGCGCATATTCGGTGAGATGCAGCGGCAGCGGGCCCTGCGGGCCAAGCAGGCCGAAGAAGCGCACGCCCAGACGGGGTACGCCGGCACCGGTCGGCTCCAGCTTGGCGAGCGCGGCCGGCGCGAAATCCAGCTCGGCCTCTTCGCCCAGGCGGATCGGCTCCAGACTCGGTCGGGCCGCACGCCCCAGGCGCGGCAGATGCGGTGACAGGCCCTCGATGCGGCGCAGCAAGGCGAAGAAGTCATGCGACCAGGGTCGCTTCTCGACATCCTCGAACAGCGCCTGAAGCGCGGCAGCGTGACTGGATGCAGCTGAGGCTGCAAAAGCGGCAGATCCGGCAGTTTCAGCGGATGCAGCATCGTGGGCCGGCTGCGCAGGCGCGTCCAAAAACCGTTCGAAGGCCGTCGGGTCGACGAGCGGTTCAGCCGTTGCGCTGCCGTCCCCCGGCACCCTCGCCTCAGCCCCTTCCGTAGCGGGCGACGCACTCACACCAGGCTCCCGGCGGGACCACGCATCAGCTCCCCGCCCAGGCGCACCGGCCAGCGGCGCAGCTCGCCGCGCTGCATCGAGCGCAGCCGCAACTGGGTGAAGCTGTTGATGGCGGCATAGCGGGCGAAGTAGTACTCCAGCACGCTGCCGAAGAGGAACGCGCTGTGGCCCTGGAAAGCCAGCTCATCCAGCTCCAGGTCGATCTCCGCGCCGCAGCCATGGCTCAGCGGGCCGCTGAACGGCAGTCGCCGCACCACCGACTTCACCGTGACGTGACGCACCCCATCGACCAGTCGCTGCCAGGAAGGATCGCCCGGCGGCCCGTACAGCGCGAGCAGCCGCCGCAGCGTGGCCGCTGCCTGCGAGGGGGTCTCGTCCGCGAAGGGCAGTTGCTGCATCGTCAGCAGGCCCACCAGACTCCAGCCCGCTTCGCCCACCGGCTGACGCGTGACCGGCCGGGTCGGCCCGTGCACCGCATCCACCCGCAGGACCGGACCGGCGGCATCCAGCCGCCAGGCCCCCGGACCGGCGCTGCCGTTGTGGGGCAGCAGCGTGGGCAGGTCGCGGTTGCTCACCAGCGCGGACACCGACAACTGGCGGATGTCCTCCCGATAAGGCGCATGACGCGGATCCACCAGCGACAGGAACACTTCCTCGCCGATGTAGCCGGTGCGCGGGCCCTGTTCCTTCTGCTTGGACGACAGCAGGCGGGGCTCGCGGCGGGCGGTGTAGTAGCCGGAGCCCTCGCCGGAGGGTTCGTGATAGGTGGCGTAAAGCGGCCGGAAAGTCTGCTGGCCGACCTGCCCGGCCCCGTATCCGATGACGGACTGAAGGCTGTGCACTTCGAAGTCCATCGGCCGGGTGCGGTCCGGGACCACGTGGTATTCCCAGCTGCCCGGGCCCAGCTGGATGCGGTCCAGCCGCTTGGGGAACAGATTGATCGCGGGGGTGCAATGCAGCGACAGGCTGCCGGCATCCACCATCGCCTCCAGTCCCGCATCCGGACGGCTGAAGAAGACCACCAGATCGGCTTCCTGCCCATCGATGCGGGCCAGGCGGTCGCCCAGGTCCTGGATGTCGAAGAAGAGGAACCGGCGCGGCATGGCCGCTGCTTCCTGGATCAGCCGGCAGCCGGAAAAGCTCCGATGGGTGTCCGGCAGCAGGGCCTGGTCGGCCTCAAAGCCCACCGGGGCGATGCTGGTCCCGTCGCGCCATTGAGCCGCGGCGGAGAGCCCGTCCACGCCGGCGCCGGTGACGAAGCTGCCCACCGAGGCGCCCAGCACCAGCTCGTGCAGGCGGAAGGCCACGTCGTCCGGCGCGCTGATGTAGAGCTGCAGGCGGTCCATGCGCAGCTGGCGCAGCGGGATGCCGCCGCCGGTGCGGATGCGCAGTCGCAGGCCGCCGCGGTAACCGGCCGCGCCCGGCAGGCGGTTCATCGGCAGGTCCGGCGCGTGGGTGAAGTACTGCGCCTGCACCAGCTCGATCGGCCAGAGCATCACGTCGTGGGCGGTGCGGAATTCGCAGCGGGTGTCCTGCCCCCGCACCAGGCCCGACTGCAGCACGCTGTTGCGCGGCACCGGGTAGCCCTTGCCCAGGTTGGGATCGGTGATGTCCACCGAGAAGCGCGCCACCATCATGGACGGCACAGGCGCCAGGAAATTCGGATAGATGGACTCGAGCAGATGCGAGATCAGCCGGGGATGTTCCGCATCCAGCTTGAGCTGCACGCGCGCCGACAGGAAGGCAAACCCTTCCAGCAGCCGCTCCACATAGGGGTCTGCAACCTCGGTCCCCTCCATGCCCAGCCGGCCGGCGATCTTGGGGAATTCGCGGGCGAACTCGCCGCCCACCTCGCGCAGGTGGGTGAGTTCATCGTTGTAGAGGCGAAGCAGGCGCGGGTCCATGTTCAGGCCTCCCGCACCTGCACCTGGCCGGCTTCCAGGTCCATCTGGGTGCGCAGCAGGATTTCCAGCGGCACAGGCTGCGACCACAGGTGGCCGCGGATTTCGAATTCGATCACGTTGTGGGTGTCCAGCACGCTGTCGGCCTCCAGGGCGCGCACTTCCAGCGTGCTCTCCAGGATGCGGGGTTCAAATCGGAGGATGGCCTGGCGGATGGCCCGCTCCACATGGCTGACGTCGATCTTGGACGCCAGTTGCCCGGAGAGCGCCGGCAGGCCGAAGTTCAGCACGCTGGCCGCCACCTGCGGATGGCCCTCCAGGGCCTTGCCCACCGGCTGCACGGCATTGAACAGCCAGCCCAGGTCGCGCAGCACCGCCTGACGCAGCTGCGACTTGCTCATCATGCGCCGCTCCTCAGCCTCGACACGGCTGGTCGGGTCGTCGTCGGTCAGCCGGTCCAGAAGGGCCGGCTGCAGGCGGTCGCGGGTGGGCTGCTGGCTCATGGTCTTTAACCGCGGTTCACTGGATCATGCGCAGCGGACCTGGCATTCAGGACCCCAGCTCAATCAGCCGAACATCCAGCAGCCCGGCCTCGGCCTGATCGGTCATCAGCACGCGCTGGCCGATGCCGGCGTATTGGTCGCCCTCCCCGGTCGCGTCTGCATTCGAAGCGCCGCCGCCCAGCGGCTGCCACTCCGTCAGGCGGGACATCCAGGCGCGCGGGTTCTCGGAGGCCGTGGTGCGCGGATACCGCGTCGGGATCAGGGCCACCGAGCCGCCGCCGTTGGGGAACTCCAGAAAGGCCGGCGCCCAGACCAGGTCGCGCAGGTCTTCCGGCGGCTCGATCTGGATCTTCACCAGCGCCGACAGGGGCACCCAGCAGTAGCGGCCATTGATGATGGCCTCCAGGATGGGGCCGAGTCGCGAATCGCCATCGCAGATCCACTCGAAGGCCTGGCCGTCGAGGCTGCCGGACGTGGCCGGCGCCTGCTCCAGCGCCTGCGCGCGCATGAGGCGCGCCGCCGCATGGTCGCCATCGCCGTCCAGCTTGAGGGCCTGCACCATCGATGCCACCCATTCGGCGGGCTCGCCCATGACCAGCGGCGTGGTCTTGCCCTCGAACACCGCTTCGCGCACCAGCTCGCACTTGAGCGCCTCGCGGTAGGTGTTGACCATCGCCAGCGTGGCGGCATCCAGCTCGCCGCAGACTTCCAGCTGCGCCGCCGCACGCGCCCACTGGCCGTTGACCGCCAGCAGCTGGAACAGCAGCACCCGCAGCTTCGCGTCCTGCGGCTGCTGGCGCACCTGCTGCTGCACGGCCGCCAGGGCCTCGGCCGGCTTGCCGGCGGCGATCAGGTCTTGCACTGCGCTCATGAGAAAACTTTCTGCGGCCTCAGGTGAGGTCGTCGGTGAAGGTGCAGGTGCCGCCCATCTGGCCGGTGGCGCTCTGGTTGCGGTATTCCACCGCCACCTTCTGGAAACTCAGGGTGATGCGTTCCACCGGTTGGCCCTCGGCGTCCACATCGATGTCGTAGGTGGCCACACGGGCCTTTTCCAGCGTGATGCTGAAGAAATCCTGCTGCTCGCCGCCGGCCTTGCGTAGGCTCAGCTTGGCGCTGCGCACTTCGTCATTGGTGGCGACCGCGCTCATCAGGGCCGTGCTGGCGCTGTCGAGCTGCTTGGTGATGGTGAGCTGCCGGTAGCTGCGACGGCCGGTGGCCTGTCCCGCCACCGCATCGCCGCCCGCTCCCACCCCCCAGGTGAAACCGGCGACGGTGATGTCGTTCTGGTGTCCCGGCGAGACGGACTCGCCCTTGACCTTGCCCGCCCGCTTGAGGGTGAGGTCCAGGTACATGTCGGCGCTGCCGCCGCTGTTCGTGAGAGACATGTGAGGCTCCATGACACACGGGCCACCGCAGTGGCCCGTTGTTGGTCAGCGCAACGAGGCGCGGATCAACGGGTTTCGGTGGTGGCGACGTTCCAGCCGAACTTCACCGCGCCACCCAGGGCGCCCTTCTCGTTCTGAGCCTTGTACTCGAACTCGATGTCGGCGTAGCTCAGGGCCACGCTTTCCGAGATGTCACCACCGGCGCTGGCCGACGGCGAGATCGAGGTGACCAGCACTTGCTTCAGCGTGATCTTCAGGAAGTCCTGTTGGCCTTCACCGGCCTTGCGGCAGGTGATGACGGCGCTGTCGAAGTGCTTGCCGCTGGCGCAGGCCTTGGCCAGCACCGGCGACGACTTGTCATAGTAGTGCGCGAACACCAGTTGGCCGGGGATGCCCTTGCCCTTGCCCGAACCACCGCCGGCGGCAGCAGTGCTTTCCTGGCGGGCATCCCAGGACCAGGCGAGCAGATCGATCTCGCCCTTGTGGTCCTTGTGGGTGGATTCGCCTTCAACACCGGCGAGTTTCAGATTGGCGTCGATCGTCATGATGGTTCTCTCCTTGATGGACTCGTGAGAAGTCGGCCCGCTTCAAAGCATGCGGGACCGCAAAAACGGGCCGGTGGCCCGGAACTGTTGACCGATGGGCCGGATCGGCCCTCCCTCGGTGACGGGATTTGCGCTTTACTGGCCCTTTTGCGACGGCAGCTTGGACACCAGCCGCAGCGACACCGTCAGCCCTTCGAGCTGGTAGTGCGGACGCAGGAAGAACTTGGAGGTGTAGTAGCCCGGATTGCCCGGGATCTCTTCCACCAGCACTTCCGCAGCCGCCAGCGGCTTTTGCGACTTGGTGACTTCCGACGAGTTCGCCGGGTCGCCATCGACGTAGTTCATGATCCACTTGTTGAGCCAGCGCTCCATCTCGCCGCGCTCCTTGAAGGAGCCGACCTTGTCGCGCACGATGCACTTCAGGTAGTGAGCGAAGCGGGTGCAGGCAAACAGGTAGGGCAGACGGGCCGCCAGATTGGCATTGGCGGTGGCGTCCGGATCGTCATACTCCGCCGGCTTTTGCAGCGACTGCGCACCGATGAAGGCGGCGAAGTCGGAGTTCTTGCGGTGCACCAGCGGCATGAAGCCGTTCTGGGCCAGCTCGGCCTCGCGGCGGTCGCTGATGGCGATCTCGGTCGGGCACTTCATGGCCACGCCGCCCTCGTCGGTGGGGAAGCTGTGGGTGGGCAGGTTCTCGACCGCGCCGCCCGACTCCACGCCGCGGATGCGGGTGCACCAGCCGTAGGTCTTGAACGAACGGTTGATGTTGGTGGCCATCGCATAGGCCGAGTTGGCCCAGGTGTAGGCGTTGTGGTTGCCGCCGCCGGTGTCTTCCTCGAAGTTGAATTCCTCGACCGGATTGGTGCGGGCGCCATACGGCAGGCGGGCCAGGAAACGCGGCATCGTGAGGCCAATGTAGCGCGCATCGTCCGACTCGCGCAGCGAGCGCCAGGCGGCATATTCCGGCGTACCGAAGATCTTGGTCAGGTCCCGCGGGTTCGCCAGTTCCTGCCAGGAGCTCATCTGCATGGCGGAAGGATTCGCCGCGGCAATGAACGGGGCATGGGCGGCAGCGGCCACCTTGGCCATCTCGCCCAGCAGCTCCACGTCCGGCGGGCTGTGGTCGAAGTAGTAGTCGCCGACCATCGCGCCGAAGGGCTCACCGCCGAACTGGCCGTATTCCTCTTCATAGACGCGCTTGAACAGCGGGCTTTGATCCCAGGCGGTGCCCTTGTAGCGCTTGAGCGTCTTGCCCAGCTCCTGCTTGGAGATGCTCATGACGCGGATCTTGAGCTGCTCATCCGTCTCGGTGTTGTTCACCAGATAGTGCAGGCCGCGCCAGGCGCTTTCCAGCTGCTGGAACTCGGGGTTGTGCAGGATGAGGTTGAGCTGCTCGGACAGCTTCTTGTCCAGCTCGGCGATCATCGCCTCGATGGAGACGATCACGTCGCTGCCGATCAGCGAGGTCTGCGACAGCGCCTGCTGCGCCAGGGTCAGCACCGCCTGCTCGACGGCGGACTTGGCCTCGTCGGTCTTGGGCTTGAATTCCTTGTTCAGCAGCTGGGCGAACTCGTTGCCTTCGTACGAGATGCCCTGCAACGCGGCGGAGGATTGGGCGAGAGTGTCTTCGGCCATGGTGGGTTGCTCCGGAGTCTGGTTTCAGTGCGCGGCTGCGGTCGGCGCGGTCACTGCGCGTCGCTGCCGTCGGCAGGCTTCTGGGCGGAGGCCAGGGACTTGAGCAGCGCTTCGTCCTTCACCACCTTGGCGATCAGCTGCTCCGCGCCAACCTTGCCGTCCATGTAGGTGATCAGGTTGGCCAGTTGCTGGCGGGCTTCCAGCAGCTGCTTGAGGCCGTCCACCTTGCGAGCCACGGCGGCCGGCGAGAAGTCGTCCATGCTCTCGAAGGTGATGTCCACCATCAGGTTGCCTTCACCGGTCAGGGTGTTGGGCACGTTGAAGGCCACACGCGGCTTCATCGCCTTCATGCGGGCGTCGAAGTTGTCGACATCGAAGTCCAGGAACTTGCGGTCGGCCACCGGCGCCAGGGGCTCGGTCGGCTTGCCCGACAGGTCCGACAGCACGCCCATCACGAACGGCAGCTGGACCTTCTTCTCGGCGCCGTAGAGCTCGACGTCGTATTCGATCTGGACGCGCGGGGCGCGGTTCCTGGCGATGAACTTCTGGCTGCTGGTGGCCATGTGCTACTCCTGAATGAAGACGTCGTCGTGGGCGTCGGAATGGTTCTTGTGAAGGGAGGGACTCGGGGTGGGCATCACTCGTCGGTGCGGCCGGCCAGGCGCTCGATTTCGCTCAGGCCGTCCGGCACGAGGTCGCGGATGATGTCCATGAAGTTCTTGGTCATGAGCCGCTGCGCCCGGCGGATCAGCAGCGGTGCGGGGTTGCTCGGTTCGTTCAACTCGATCCAGTCGCACACGCGCTGCAGGGCGCGCATGGCGTCTTCGCGGCTGGCGATGACACCGGCGGGCACGGCGATGCGGGCAACCGCGGTGGCGGCGCCAGTCGGGCCGTCCTGCCCGTCAGCGGCAGCGCCCACGTCATCGGCGGCCGCGGACGTGCCACCGCCCAGCTGTGCAGCCACCTGGGCCAGGGGCTTGAGGACGCGGATCAAGGGGGTGAAATCCGGTCCCTGGGCGGCGCCCAGATGCTGCTCGATGAGGGTGGAGATGGCCTGGACGGTGGTCAGGCCCGCCTGCAGGCGTTCCACCAGTGCGGGGTCGCTGGCGGACAGCGCGCCGAGTCCTTCGAGCAGGCCCTGGGGGGACGGGGCCGATTCGTTGGGACCCGGGTCGACGTTGCCGAACGCCAATTCGACGTCACGCACGCGGGGGCCGCCGCGCTGGCCGGTGAGGCTGGCCGCACGCAGGTCGGCCAGCGCCGCTTCCGGGCTGGCCAGGGGCAGCAGCGCATTCATGCGCATGGTGGGGTCGTTGTTGTCGCTGGCGTCCAGTTGGGGGTGGACATGGTCCCAGTGACGTTCCAGGAGCCCCTGGATGAGGGCCAGCCCGCTCAGCGCGGCCTGGTAGCCCTTGAGGCGGGCGCCGCTGCGCACCAGCCAGACGGCCAGGCGCAGGTCGCGGCTGCGTTCGGCCAGGGCCAGGGCCTGTTCCCAGACCTTGATCCAGTCCGGCTCCTCGGCGGGGATGACCGTGTCGCCGTACTGCTGCTCGGGTTTGCCTTCGCCGGCAGTCTGCAGGGCCAGGAAGGCCGCGTCGTATTCCAGGTCGGGGCCACAGGGGGCGTCGTCCTGGAGAGGGGTCAGCAGATGATCGAGCTCAATATCAGCCATTGCGTCCGGCGTTTTCTTGACGTCCGGACTCTAGAGACACAAAACAATTCGCGCAGTGGTCGAAAGTCATATTGGCCTGAAACGGGTGGGTCGACGAGGTCGACCCATCCCCTTCAGGCGACCATTCCGCGCAGGGCGTTGAAGAGCTTGCGAGGCTGCAGAGGCTTGAAAAGCACCGTGTGGCCGCTTTCGTTCGCGCGGCGGATCTCTTCCTTGCTGGTGTCCCCGGTGATCAGGATCGCCGGGACATCATGGCCGTACACCCCACGCACCGCGCGGATGGCGTCCAGGCCGTCCGGGCCGTCGCCCAGGTGCAGGTCCGACAGGATCAGGTCGGGCGGCTCCGGGCGCTCCCGCGCCACCCTCGCCGCATCCTCGGCATGCGCCGCCACCTGCACTTCGTAACCCCACTCCTCCAGCAGGACCTTCAGGCCCTCCCGGATCGGCTCCTCGTCATCGATGACCAGCACCGACCGCGGCTCGATGACCGACATCGGAATCGTGTCCGCCGCGCCGATCACGTCCTGCACCGCATGCAGCTGCTTGACCGGGATGCTCAGCCGGAACATGGTGCCGCGCCCCGGCCGGGACGCCACCACCAGCCGGTAGCCCAGCAGATGCGCCAGGCGCTTGACAATGGCCAGCCCCATGCCCAGCCCCTGGGTCCGGCTGCGCTCGCCATGGCCCACCTGGTAGAACTCGGCAAAGATGCGGGGCAGGTCATTGGGCTTGATGCCGATGCCGGTGTCCCACACCTCCAGGTTGATGTGGTCCTCCGTGCTGCGGGCCACTACCACCACCCCACCCTTTTCGGTGTACTTCAGGGCGTTTTGGACCAGATTGCCCAGGATCCGCTCCAGCAATTGCGGGTCGCTGCTGACCGATTTGCCGCCCGGCGCCAGCCGCAGCCCGAGACCTTCCGCCTCGGCCTGGCCGGCATAGTGCATATGCAGGCGCTTGAACAGGTCGCGCAGCGCGAAATGCTGGATGTTGGGCTCCACCGTGCCGGCGTCCAGCCGGGAGATGTCCAGCATCGCGTTGAAGGACCGCTCCAGCCCCTCGATCGACCGCATGATGTTGCGCACCAGCGGCTCTTCCGCACTGCCCTGCAGCCGGCGCTCCAGCGTAGCGGCGAACAGGCCCAGCGCATGCACCGGCTGGCGCAGGTCGTGACTGGCGATGGCCAGGAAGCGGCTTTTTTCCTGGTCGGCCCGCACCGCCTCGTCCCGCTCCTGCTCCAGCAGGCTCACGCGGTCATCCCGCTGCATCACCCAGAGCTGGTTGCGGTGCCAGCGATGCTGTTCCAGCAAGGCCAGCCCGGCCACCGCCATGGCGGCGGCAAACCAGGCCGCGCCCTGCCAGGGTCGCTCGAAGGTGCCGTCCAGCAGCAGACGCGCCAACCCTTCCGACGCCGGCAGCAGCGCCACCGCCGCAGCGCCCCGTCCCATGGGGGCCAGCAGCACCGCCAGCACGGTCGACGCCGCCGCCAGCAAGGGTCCGGCCAGCGGCGCGCGCGCCCCCGGCGATTCGGCAATCCAGGGATGCAAACTGAGCAGCAGCAGGCAGCCGATGCCCTGCAGCAACAGCAGGCGGCGTCCTTTGCGAGGGTCCAGGGAATGACGGGCGGCCGGGCGGGACAGCCGATGCGACATGCGCCGCGCCGTCCACACACAGCCGGTGGCCAGCATGGCCACGCCGCTGAGCCACACGATCAAGCCGGAGGACAGCTCCTGCCGATTGAGCGACACCAGCAGCGGCAGCGCCACGGCCGCAAGCAGCCAGGGCCAGTGGGCCCAGGCCTCGTCGAAAGCGGCATCTTCCAGACGGCGTGCAATGGCGCGGCGCTCGCGGCGCCGGCCGTCCTGGGCATTGTCATCGCCGTCGGCCGTACGGCCGGCCACGGCCACGTAGCGGCTGAACCCTTTGGATTCAGACGATCGTCTGCTCTTTCTCTCGGCCAAGGGCTCAGCGGAACAGACTGATCATGTGGGAGCGCGACTTCACATCGAGCGCCAGCAGCAGGGAAGACACATAGTTCTTCACCGTCCCCAGCGACAGCTGGGTGGAGTTGCTGATTTCCTGATTGCTGCAACCGGACAGCACCAGCTCCAGAATCTCCAGATGCCGCGGGCCCAGCTCGGCCACGCGGTCATACATGGCGGAGGTCGGGAAGCGCGGGAACATCGAGCCGGTCGGTGCCGCACGGCGCTGCTCTGCCAGCAGTGCGCGCAGCGTGCTGCGCATCTCCGACATCAGCGCGCCCTTGGGCAGATAACCCACGGCGCCCAGCGCACGCGCCTGGCGGACCACGAATTCATCCTGCGTGCCGCTGAAGACCACCACCCGCGCTTGCGGATAGGCCTCCATGAACTGGCGCAGCCCCTGCAAACCTTTGCAGTCGCCCAGATTCAAGTCCAGCAGGACCGCATCGAAACCAGGGCCGTCGGCGGCGTCTGCATATTGTGCAAGCCCCTCCTGGAGCGACGAAGCCTCCACCCAGTCGATGCTGATCTCATCCAGAGATTGATAAAGCGTTCGTATGCCCGCGCGGACCAATTCATGGTCATCCACAAGCAGCACGCGACGCGTGACAGTCATGTTCGACATGGCAAAGCCACCATTCACAGAACCCGCAAAATGGCGGAGATCAGAAACACCTTCCATAGGGCCCCCTCTTTCGCGATGTACCCAACTCCGGTGTGTACATCGCAACCCCTCTTGCACCGGAGACGGGCGCATCTTAGGCCCGTGGGGGGACAAAACACCCCCTAAGAAGGGGGAACTCCGAGGGGGGATGGGCGCAACAGTTGTTACGGCAAGTTGTTACGACTCACGACTCGCACAAAGCCCCCTCCGCAGAGGGGCTTGACCCGTGCAAAGTGCCGCCACTGCTCGCTTGGCGCGAGCCCAGACTTCGCGATCGTCGAAACAATGAAGTCTCCCGTCTGTTTCCGATGATGCGACTTTCTGCAAAACCTGTTCCCGATTTCGGTGCGAGCGTGGCCGTTTCAGCCCCAATGTGGCTTTCCGGATGCATGGGGAAACCCCTCAATGGTGCGATGGGGCAAATCGTGGACACTAGCGCCAGGTTAATCGATTAACCTACGAGGGTGGCCAAGAACGAGACAGCAGGGGCACCAATCAGCCCTGCGCAGAGTGAGACAACCTTGAGCGATCGCATCCTGAAGATTGAAGCGTCTTCCACAGACGACCCGACGGCCCAAGGCCGAATGAATCGCCGCAGGCTGATGCTGGCCGGTGGTGCGCTGCTGGCTGGACAGACCTTGCCGGGCGCTGCGGCAGCGTTCGCCACGACTGGGGCCGCGGATGCGTCCGCATCGAGCGGCGCCGCAGCAGCATCCGGGGCAAGCTCTCCAGCAACCGCGGCTGCCGCGAGCCCGGCCACCGCGACCTGCCCGACCCAGCCCGCGACGCAATACGCCAGTTCCTTCATCCTGGGCGCGGACGTCTCCACGCTCGACGTCGTCGAGCGCGGCGGTGCCAGATTCTCCACCGCGGACGGCCGGGTCGGCACGGCCCTGCAGATCCTTCGGGTGTCGGGCATCAACTGGGCGCGCTTGCGCTTGTGGCACACCCCCGTCAATGCCCGGGATGTGGTGGAGGGCGACAAGATCATCTCCCGTCACGGCGACCCGGTCGGCGGCGGCAACAACGGGCTGGACGTCACCCTGGCGCTGGCCCGGCGCATCCGCAAGCAGGGCCTGAAGCTGCTGCTCGACATCCACTATTCGGACTTCTGGACCGACCCCGGCAAGCAGGAGAAGCCCGCCGCCTGGACCCGCCTTCACGGAGAAGCGCTGGAGGCGGAGGTTGAACGTTATACCTCCCAGGTGCTCAAGGCCCTGCACGACCAAGGCACCGCCCCCGACATGATCCAGGTCGGCAATGAAATCAACGGCGGCATGCTCTGGCCGGACGGCAAGACCTGGCAACAGACGCCCGACGAGAAGATCGGCGGTGACGCCGCCTTCATCGGACTGCTGCGCGCCGGCATCCGCGGCGTACGGCGTACCGATGCACTGCGGGGAGCTCGTCTGCCGGTCATGCTGCACCTGGCCCACCAGGGCGACGGCAAGAGCGGCGAGATGTTCCGCCGGGTCTACGACCAATTCGAGTCGGCCCGGCTGGACTACGACGTGATCGGCCTGAGCTGGTATCCCTACCACCACGACAACTTCGAAGCACTGCGCACCAACCTGCGCGACCTCTCCGACCGCTACCGCAAACCGCTGGTGGTGGTGGAAACCGCTTACGGCTGGCGCGCAGACAACCCGGGCAGCGGTCCGGCCGTCTTCAATGAAGAAGGCGCGCGCCGCGGCGGCTACCCCGCCACCCCGCAGGGCCAGGCCGCCATGCTCAAGGACCTGATCCAGGCCGTGGCCGCCGTGCCGCAGGGCCTGGGCGTGTTCTGGTGGGAGCCCGCCTGGCTGGACGTGCCCGGCGCCGGCTGGCGCACCGGCGAAGGCAATGCCTGGGCCAACCAGACCCTGTTCGACGACAAGGGCCGTGCCCTGCCCGCCCTCCAGGCGTTCCGCGAGGCCGCTCCCTGCATCTCTGCCGATGGCGGCCCGCCCCGACCACCGGCCGCCCTCCCCATCCCCCGCTGACGGGTCCGCTGCCGGACCCCATCCCTGACAAGAACGAGTTGCTTAAAGTTCGGAGACAACCCATGACCGCATCCCTGCCCCGCCCCAGCACCCGGCCCAGTAACCGGCCCAGTAACCAGCCGTCCCTGGCCCCGGTCGCCCTGGCCTGCGCCGCCCTGCTGAGCCCGCTGGCCCTGCATGCCCAGGACGCTGCGCCTGCCAGCGGCGACAGCAAACAGCTCGACACCGTGGTGGTGCAGGGTCAGCGCTCCAGCCTCATCCGCGCCCAGGACATCAAGCGCAATGCCGAGCAGGTGGTGGATTCCATCGTGGCCGACGACATCGGCAAGCTGCCCGACGCCAACGTCGCCGAAGCCCTGCAGCGCATCACCGGCGTGCAGATCTCCCGCAACCGCGGTGAAGGCGACCGGGTGCAGGTCCGCGGCCTGCAGCAGACGCAGACGCTGCTCAACGGCCGGGTGATCTTCACCGCCGGCAAGGAACGCGGCCTGTCCTTCCAGGACGTGCCCTCCGAACTGCTCGCCGGCGCGGACGTCTACAAGACCCCGACCGCCGACCTGATCGAAGGCGGCATCGGCGGGGTCATCGACCTGCGCACCCGCCGTCCCTTCGACTTCGCCGGCTTCAAGCTGGCCGGATCGGTCAAGGGCACCCGGGCAGAGCTGGCGGACAAGAACAATGCCGAAGGCTCGCTGCTGGTGTCCAACCGCTGGAAGCTGGATGCCGGTGAATTCGGCGCGCTGCTGAGTGTCTCCACCCAAAAGCGCGACTACCGCTCCGACACCCAGGAACTGGACAACCCGGCCGCCCTGGCGGACGGCTCCGGCACCATCGCCCCGCTGGGCAACTGGCTGGCCTATGAATTCGGCCAGCGGGACCGCAAGGCGGCCAATGCCGCGCTGCAATGGCGGCCCGATGCCCGCAGCGAATACACGCTGGACTACACCCACACCCAGCTCAAGAGCCGCACCGACGTCTACGGCTTCTACGCCTCGCCCTTCTGGGCCAACTTCAGCAGCACGGCCAACCAGGGCCAGCTGTGGCCCAACGGCGCCGTCAAGACGGACAGCAACGGCCAGTTCGTCTCGGGCACCTTCTGGGGCGCGAGCATGAGCACCTCCAGCTCGGTGGCGGATGAAAACACCCGCATCGACCAGCTCTCCCTGGCCGGCAAGTGGAAGGTGGCGGACGCCGTGGTGCGCAGCGACATCAGCCACAGCCGCAGCAAGTTCGACCGCTTCTACCAGGAAGTGCGCCTGGGCACCTTCGCCAATGACCCGGCCACCTACACCTTCGACCTGAGCACCAAGCTGCCCTCGGCCTATTCCGAGACCTCCCAGCTGGACAACACCGCCAACTACTGGGCCGACAAGACGCTGTATTTCCGGATCAAGAACACCGGCCGCGAAACCGCCTGGCGTGCGGACGTGGACAAGCCGGTGGACGCCGGCATCATCACCAAGCTGCGGGGCGGCGTGCGCATCAACGACCGCCGCGCCGAAAGCGCGGAGATCAACACCATCAACGACATCTGGATGTTCAAGCTGAGCGACATCCCGGGTGTCGGCCTGCTGCCGCAGAACGACCTGCTCAAGGACGCCGGCGGCGGCAAGATCCCGCGCCAGTGGCTGGGCGTGCTGGACACCGGCTGGCTGCGCAATGCGGCGGCGGTGCGCGACACCTTCGACCTGTCGGTGCCCAGCTTCGACCCGGCCCAGACCTTCAACTACCGTGAGCGCGGCGGCGCGCTGTATGGTGCCGGCGACCTGGACACCAGCCTGGCGGGCCTGCCGCTGACCGGCAATGTCGGCATGCGGGTGGTGCGCACGAAGGTCGAGCGCGAGTTCACCAACCTGAGCAGCGAGCGGGTCAACCTGGACAAGAGCGACACCGACTGGCTGCCCACCCTGAACCTGCGCCTGGAACTGCGCCCGGACCTGCAGGCGCGCCTGGGTCTGTCCCGCGTGGTCACGCGTCCCAACTTCGACCAGCTCACGCCCAGCCTGAGCCTGAACGTCAACGACCAGACCGCCTACCAGGGCAATCCGGAGCTGGAGCGCCTGCGTGCGAACCAGGTCGACACCACGCTCGAGTACTACATCAGCAAGAGCGACAGCATCTACGGCGCCGCCTTCTACAAGGAGGTGCAGGGCTTCATCCAGAACAGCGTGTCGCAGGTGGCGATCAATGGCACCACCTATTCGCTGAGCACCCCGACCAACGGCAAGGACGGTCGCATCCGCGGTCTGGAAGTCGGCTACCAGGGCTTCTTCAACCAGTTGCCCGGCTTCCTGAAGGGGCTGGGCCTGCAAGCCAACTTCACCTATGTGGACAGCGCAGCGCCCAGCTCCATCAATGGCCGCACCGCGCCGCTGGAGGGGCTGTCCAAGCGCAGCGCCAACCTGGTGGGCATGTATGACTACGGCGATTTCTCTGCCCGCCTGGCCTACAACTGGCGCAGCGAATACGCGGTCGGTTCCCGCCTGAGCTATCCCACCAACAACGGTGTGACCGCCCTCACCCCGGTGACGATGAAGGGCTACGGCATGGTGGACGCCTACCTCAGCTACTCGCTGACCGACAAGATCAAGATCGCGCTGGAAGGCAACAACCTGACCAACACCGTGCGCCGCAGCTACTTCAGCGACTACAACCTGCCGCGCGGCACCTATGCCGATGGACGACGCTTTGCGATCAGCCTGCGCGCGGAGCTGTGATCCAGCGCGGTGACTGAACCGATGGGGCCGACGACAGACGCGTCGGCCGGGGCCGGCCTTTCCAGCGATGGGGGCCGGCTTTTTCATGGGCGATGCGCAAACTTTGATGTGCAACCCCCACATCGAAGCAGGCAAGCCAGAACTCACCACAGATCGAAGCCATCGTGCCCGGGCGCTCGCTCGCTCAGCATGACCGGTCGCTGCACATCAGCGGCGAACCTCCTTCCACTTTGTCGTGAGTTCTCATGTCCAAACAGCTCTCTCCGTGGCTTGGCGCGATGGTCACCCTGCCATCCGCGGCCCAAACACAGGCGGCCCAAACATCCGCGGCCCACACCGACTCGTCTTCCTCCACCCGCCTGCGACCGGTCCGTCCCCGCAGTGCCTCTTCCCTCCACACCCTGTTCCTTGCCGTCGCGGCACTGGCTGGCACGGCGCTGCTGAGCGCCTGCGGTGGCGGCAGCTCGGCTGACAGCAGCGCGAACGACACCTCGGCAGTCGCGCCCCCGGCCACCATCAGCGAAGCCCCCCGCACCGCACCGGCCATTCCGGTCGTGCCGCAGCCTCGTTATGCGGCCAGTGGTCCCGGCTCCTACCAGGACGCCCTCGCCCAATACACGCGTGTCGGAGAGGCGCTCCATGGCCAATAAGCTGCACACCCAAGGAAAGACGAGTGACGTGCGTCCGCTGCGATGGCGTCGCCAGGTGCTAGCCGTTGCGGCGGCACTGGCCACGAACGTGGTGATGGGTCTGGGCGTGACGCTGGCGACAGCCGCTCCGACCGAGGTTGGCAAGTCCGCGGCCACGGCCCAGCCTTGGTCGGCGACCACCACCTACGACACCGCCGGCACTTATGTCACCTACCGCGCCACCGTCAACGGCCAGGTCAAACAGGCCACCTTCATCAATGCGTGGTGGACGCAAAACGAGCCCCCCAGTTTCGTCAGCAGTGACGGCCCCTGGAAGCAGGTCGGCACCGTGCAGCTGATCCAGGCGGACGGTTCGTCCACCGTCGAGGCAGCGCCGCCCTGGTTTGCAACCGCGGCCTACACCGGCGGCAGTGTGGTGGTGGTGGACAGCCCGTCGGGCCGTCACTGCTACAGGGCCAAGTACTGGACGCAAGGCTTCGACCCGACCACGTCCGTCAGCCAGCCCTGGGAAACGCCGTGGGAATCGCTGGCCGCCTGCCCGGCAGCGCCAGCGGCGAGCAATGGCCATGCAACGGGCGGTTCGAATTCGAGCCCCCCGCCTGCAACCACCCCTGGCGCCACCCCGGACCCCGCACCGGTGAACGGCAACGGCAACGGCAGCGGCAACAGCAGCGACAACAGCACTGGAACGAACACTGGCAACGGCCAGGCCACGCCGCCTTCGGCACCGCCTCCCGCACCTCCCGCACCTCCAGCGCCTCCAGCGCCTCCCGCACCGCCCCCCACCGACAAACTGCCGCCCCAATCGGACCCCACCAACCCGACCTTGCCCTCCGGTACACCGATCGTGCCGCCGGTGATCGTGGAGACCCCGCCCGCCAGCCCCGTCAAAGCGCCGGTGCTGAGCCCCGGCGCTGAACTGCCGGCCCAGGGCTACGCCTTCCTGCGCCGCGTGACCGTCGAGGACTGGAACTGGATGTTCCCGCTGCGCTCGGGTCGTTATGACACCACGGGGGGCACCCGCAATGCGCCTCCGTTCGCCCAGCCTGACGGCAGCACCGACACCTTCCAGCTGTCGGCTTTCCGCCGCGCCGTGATGGAGTACAACGCCTGGGCCCAGGCCAACCACTACAAGCAATTCCTGAACGAAGGCACGCTGAAGCAGCAGGCCCAGGAATTCCTGGTGTTCTGGGCCAAGTCCTCTCGCGAGACCTCCGGCTCCTGGTCCAATGCGCCCGCGCCCTGGATCACCTCGATGAGCGACGACAACGGCACGCGGATGAATGTCTGGAAGGGCGGGCTCTACTGGGTGGAGGAAGTGGGCTACAGCAGCCGGCCCGACGGCACCAGTCCGGCCATCGGTTATGTGGACACCGGCTCCACCGCCTTCCCGCCGGTGCCGGGTCGCTCGTACCATGGCCGTGGCGTGATCCAGCTGTCCTGGAACTACAACTATGGGGCCTTCTCCCGCTGGCTGTGGGACAGCGGCCTGATGCGGGACGTGATCACCGCGCCGGACGTGCTGCTGCGCCGCCCGGACCTGGTGGCCAGCAACGGCGCCCTGTCCATCCTGTCCGGCATCTGGTTCTGGATGACGCCCCAGGGCCAGAAGCCCTCGTCGCATGATGTGCTGTATGGCGACATCACGCACATCTCCACCAACGGCAACGACACCGGCCTGCCGCAACTGCGCACCGGCATGACCGTCAAGGGCCAGCCCACCGGTCCGGTGGCCGTCGGCGACACGACGGATGAGGACGTGATGGCCTTCCGCATCGGCAGCATCATCAACATCGTCAATGGCGGGTTGGAGTGCAACGGCGCGTCCTCGTGGCACAACGGTCCGCCGCAGCGGGTCAGCTACTACAACGCCTTCACCGCCTACTTCAACCAGAAGATGCCTGACCTGAAGGCCACTCGCGTGCGGGCCGCCACCAACGTGTGGGACGCCAAGATTTCGGCCTCGTCGCCGGAAGCGCTGAAAAGCGCCACCTGCTTCAATCAGAAGTCCTACTACGGCTGGTAACAGCGAGCGCGTCCATCACGCATGCTCCCTACGGCCCCCAGCGCCTTCCGGCCCTGGGGGCTTTGTCGTCCCAGGTCAAGCGGTGATCAGAACGGGTCCAGCGCGCTGGTGAATCGTCCGGAGCCATCCAGCGCGCCCCAGGTGTAGCCCTGCCACCCCGGATAGGCCTGCGGCTCCCAATACAGCACGCCCAGCCCATTGCTGCCCAGCGCGGACACGCGTGTGAGCACATCCGCCAGCATGGCCTTGGCCGAAGCCGCCTGCTGCCAGTCCATGCCGGTCTCCGCGATGATCACCGGCTTCTTGTAGCGGGACACCATGTCCGCCATGTTGGTGGACAGCTGCGCATTGAGCGTGCTCCAGTTGCTGGCGGTGGGATAGTGCGACATGCCGATCACGTCGTACTTCGCGCCATTGGCCTTCATGCCGTCGAAGAACCAGCGGAACAGCGCGTTGTCATAGCCGTTGGACAGGTGCAGCACCACCTTCGCATTCGGGAACACCGCCTTGGTGGCGTCATACCCGCTGTTGATCAGCTGCACCAGGTTGGAGAAGCTGCTGCCCGAGGCCTGGCCGCTGGGCCAGAGCATGCCGCTGTTGATCTCGTTGCCCACCTGCACATAGTCCACCGTCACACCATTGGTCTTGAGGTAGCTCAGGATGCCCTGGGTGTGGGAATACACATCAGTGACCAGCTGGCTGAAGCTGTGGCTGGTCCAGGCGGCCGGCTTGGTCTGCTTTCCAGGGTCGGCCCAGCTGTCGCTGTAGTGGAAGGTCAGCATGATCTTCTGACCCTGGGCCGCCGCGCGCTTGGCCTTGTAAAGCGTGTCGGCGCCGTCGCACCAGCCGCCGCTCGGGTTGACCCACACCCGCAGACGGATGGTGTTGACGCCGAGGTCACTGAGCAGCTTGAACGGATCGGTCTTGGTGCCGGCGCTGTTGTAGAAGCTGTAGCCGGCCGACTCCTCCTGGCTAACCCAGCTCACATCGGCGCCCTTGACCAGCGTTGCCGCCAGCGCGGGCAGCGGCAGCAGGCCGCCGGACACCGCAGCGGCTGCGGCCATTCCCTTCAAGCCCGTGTGCAGGGCTTCGCGTCGTGTCCACTGTCTCTTCTTCATTCCCTTGTCTCCTTTGGTTGGTCTGTGGGGGGAATTCGGATGCAGCTGGCCCTTCTGTGCTCAGGGCCGGAAGCGATATCGGATGCGGTGCGCCCAGACCGACCCCGGGCGCAGCCAGCAGTCCGGCTGAGGCCATTCGGGGTGATGGGGGCTGTCGGGCAGGTATTGCGGCTCCAGCGCGATGCCGCTGAAGGCCGGCCAGTTCGGATGGCAGCCTTGGGTGCCGCTGCCCAGGAACTCGCCGGTGTAGACCTGCAGCGCCGGCAGCGTGGTGAAGAGGTCCATGGCCAGCAGCCCGTCGGCGGACTTGAGCGTGGCTGCGGCACGGGCCATGCTGGCGATGCCTTCCTCCAGCAGGAAGGCGTTGTCCAGCGCCTGGCCGATGGTGCGGCCGCTGCGGTAGTCCCAGCGGCCCGCCTGCAGATGCTCCACCGAGGTGGGGTCGCCAGTGGGCAGGCCTTGTCCATCCACCGGCAGCACGCGGGACGCGGTCACCTGCAGACGCTGATGGCGCACATCACGGTCACGGTGACCGTCCAGCTGGAAGTAGGCGTGGTTGGTCAACCCCACTGGCGACGCGCGGGTGCCGCCCAGACGGGCGCGGTAGTCGATCTCCACGACATAGCCAGGCAGCAGCCGATACAGGACTTCCACCGAGAGGTCGCCGGGGAAGCCCTGGTCCCCGTCTTCGGAGTGCAGGCCCAGGCGCAGACGATCGCCGGCCTGCTCCAGCAGGGTCCATTCACGCTGATGGAATCCGCCGGGGCCGCCATGAAGCTGGTGGTTCGCGCCCGGCTCGGTGGCGAGCGTCCAGCTGCGGTCGCCGGACCGCAGGCGCTGACCCGCAATACGGTTGGCCCAGCGGCCGACCGTGGCACCGACATAGGCGCGGTTGCGCCGCTGCGAGTCCAGATCGTCGAAGCCGAGCAGTACTTCGCGGCTGGCCCCATCGCGCATCGGCACGCGGCAGCCCACCCAACTGGCGCCCAGGCCCAGCACCCGGATCTGCAGGCCCTCCGGCCCGGTCAGGGTCCAGGCGTCCACGGCATCGGCACAGCGCACGGGGGGCTGCCCCGAACGGTCGCTGGGTGCCACGAAGTCGCCGAACTTCTGATTCCATTCGCCGGGAGCCTCGGGGCGGGAGGCGTCCAGATTCAGGTCCAGATTCAGGTCCACATCACGGCCCTGATGAGCGTTCGGATGTAGGCGCAGATCAGGCTCGGGATTCGAATCCAGATCGAGATCCAGGTCGCTCTCCGTGTCCGCAAACGCATCCGCGGCACGGCCGCCGCCGGCGCTGCCGTTCGGGGTGCCTTCCACCACGCTCATTCCTTCACCCCGCCCGCCGTCAAACCCGCCACCAGCCAGCGCTGCATCAGCAGGAACATCAGCGTCAGCGGCAGCCCGGCCAGCAAGGCCGTGGCGGCAAAGTCGCCCCAGAGATACCGCTGGTTGAACAGGAACAGGCGCGAGCCCACGGCCAGCGTCAGTTGCTGCTCGTCATGCAGCAGCACCGAGGCGACCGGGTACTCGATCATCGCGCCCAGGAAGGCCAGCACGAACACCACCGCCAGCACCGGCTTGGCCAGCGGCAGCAGCACCATCACGAAGGACTGCCAGCGGCTGGCGCCGTCCACGGCGGCCGCTTCTTCCAGATCGGGCGGAATGCTCTCGAAGTACCCCTTCACCAGCCAGATGTGCTGCGCCACCGCGCCGGTGTAGGCCAGCGCCAGGCTCCAGTGGCTGTTCAGGCCGAGCCAGGGCACCCAGTCGCCCAGCCGGTCGAAGATGGCATAGATGGCCACCAGCGCCAGCACCGACGGGAACATCTGCAGCAGCAGCATGGCGGTCAACGTGCCGTCGCGGCCGGCAAAGCGCATGCGGGCGAAGGCATAGGCGCTGGTCACCGACAGCACCAGGCACACCGCCGCGCTGACCAGCGCCACCTTCATCGAATTGAAGATCCACTGCAGCACCGGGAACGGCGGCTGGGTCACGCGGCCCTGCGCATCGGTCACCGGCAGGCCCAGGGCCAGGCGCCAGTGCTCGAAGCTGATCTCGCTGGGGATCAGGCTGCCGCCGGCAAAGTTGCCGGGCCGCAGCGAGATCGAGACGATCATCAGCAGCGGCAACAGGCTCAGCACGATGAACACCAGCAGGAAGGCATGCAAGGCCAGCACACGCCAGCGTTGCGAGGAGGTCATCACCATCGGCATAGGGGTTTCCGTCAGTCCGAGTCAGTCCGGGTCAGTCTGCGTCGATGCCGCTCAGCGCCGCACCGTCTTCGCGCCACCGAAGAAGCGCAGGTTCACATAGGCCAGCAGCGCCACGATCACGAACACGATCGAAGAGATCGCGCAGGCCAGCGCATAGTTCTGGCCGCCGTCGTTAAAGGCGATGCGGTAGGTGTAGGACGCCAGCAGGTCGGTCGCGCCCACCGGCACCACCGTGTCCAGATAGTCCGGCGCGCCTTCGGTCAGCAGGGCGATCAGCGTGAGGTTGTTGAAGTTGGCCGCGAAGGACGCCACCAGCAGCGGCGCCATCGGCCGCATCACCAGGGGCAGCGTGATGCGGAACAGGTTGGTCAGCGGCCCGGCACCGGCCAGCGCCGACGCTTCATACAAGTCTTCCGGGATGGCCTTGAGCAGGCCCATGGCCAGGATCATCATGTACGGATACCCGAGCCAGGTGTTGACCGTCAGCACCATCGCCCGGGCCAGGGTGGCGTCGCTGAACCAGCCGGGGCGCACGCCGAAGAGCAGGTCCAGCACCAGGTTGATCTCGCCCAGGTTCTCGTTGAAGAGCCCGCGGAACACCGGGATGGAGATGAAGGCCGGCACGGCATACGGCAGGAACAGCGCGATGCGGTAGGCGGAGCGCCCCTTGAGCGCCGGCCAGCTCAGCGCGACGGCAAAGAACAGCCCGAGCGCGAAGGTCAGCAGCGTGTTGAGCGTCGCGAAACTCACCGTCCAGGCGAAGACGCGGCCGAAGGGTTCGAGGAACTGGCGGTCCCCGAAGATGCGGCCGTAGTTGGCCCAGCCGACCGTCGTGCGGAAGCCGGGTTCCAGGGCGCGGCCCTGCGCGTCACGCCAGACGCCGGCGGCATGGTCGGCGGTAATCAGGCTGCCGTCGCGCAGGTCCACGAGGTGGTCGGGGTCCTGGGCCGCGCCGGGGCCGTCACGCTTGAGGACGTAGCGCGGCTTCTGGTCGGTGATGCGGTGCAGGCTGGCAAGTCGCCAGGTTCGGGCATCGGGGCTGCGCAGGACGAGGTGGCGCAGTTGCGGCAGCAGGGCCACCACATCGCGACTGCTCAGCCGCTGGGCCCCGGACACAGCGGCCTGGGTCACCGACGACGCACTTGGCGCCGCGGGGGAAGGAGACGGGTCTGGCAGCAGCGCCACGGGGTTGCCGCCCTCGGCGACCTCCGCCAGCGCGAAGGTCTCGCTGCGCCATGGCTGCTCGTCATCATCGACCAGCGTGGCCACGTACTTGGGCCCTGTCCCGGACCCCTTGGCATCGTCCAACTTCCACAGGCTCAGGTCCATGCCCCGGCCTTCGCTGTCGGCCTGCTGCAGCAGCACCTCGGTCGCACGGGTGAAGGACAGCAGGTGAGCCGAGCTGTAGTTGGTGAAGCCGATCGCCAGCGTGAAGCCCATCGGCAGCACGATGAACACGGCCACCGCCAACACGCCCGGCGTCACATAGCGCCAGGCCTGCAGGCGCTTGGAGAACTGCAGCATCACCAGCAGTCCGGCCAGGCCCAGCACCGCCATGGCCCAGCCAGCTTCGTGGCCGCGCAGCAGTTGCTGGCACAGGAACAGCAGTCCGAGGACCGCCAGGAGGTTCAGGGCATGAAGGCCCCAGCTCAGCGCGCGCATCAGCGGACCTCCCCGCTCGACGCCGCTGAAGCGAGCGACCCCGCGCCGGTCGAGGCGAGCGACCCCGAGGCGGCCGAGGCGCCGCTCCGGCCCTCCGCCGCCGCGTCACCCCCCTGCCCCGCCACGCGCTTCGCCGCCCGGGTGAGGCCTTCGTCCACCCCTTCCCGGCCCTGCGTGATGCTCTGCACCGCCGCATTCATCGCGGTCCAGAAGCGCGCCATCTCCGGGATGTTGGGCATCGGCTCGCCCAGTTGGGCGGCCTCGGCCGTGCCGGCGGCCAGCGCATCACCCTTGAGCTCCGCCAGCAGCGTGCGGTTGGCCGGCACGCCCAGCGGCACATGGGCCTGCATGGCCCGCAGGCCGTCCAGGCTCAGCAGATAGTTCTCGATGAATTCAGTGGCCAGCAGCGGCTGTCGGCTGGCTGCGCAGACCATCGCGCCCAGCACGCCCACCATCGGTCGTCCCGGCCGCCCCTGCAGGGACGGCAAGGGTGCGGCGGCCACGCGCAGGCCGCTCTTGGTCAGGTTGTTCCAGCCCCAGGGGCCATTGATGGTCATGGCCACGCGGCCCTCGTTGATCGCCGCTTCGCTCTCGGCATAGGTGGCGGTGCGGGGCACCACGCCCTCGTCCACCAGACGCTTGAGCAGCGCCATGCCTTGCCGGGTGCCCGGCGTGTCGATGCCGTTGCAGCGGGCATCCCAGCTGCCGTCGTCGCGACGGGCAAAGGCAAAGCCACCGCCGGCCGACATCAGCGGATAGGTGTAATAGAACTCGTTGTAGGGCCACATGATGGCCCGGCGTCCGGAGGGACGCAGCTGGCGGTCCAGCGCAAAGACCTCGTCCCAGGTGCGCGGAATACGCGGCACCAGGTCGAGATTGCAGATCAGCGCCACCGTCTCGATGGCGATCGGATACCCCCAGGTGCGCCCGCCGATGCGCCATGGCGACCAGGCCAGTGGATTGATCTCGTCCCGCAGCCGGCGCGACGGGGCCACCGGCCGGATCAGGCCCGAGGCGGCCCAGCCGCCGGCCCGGTCATGCGGCCAGATCCACACATCGGGGCCCTTGCCCGCGGCCGCGGCCTGCTCAAACTTGGAAACGCCGTTTTCGGGATGCTCCACCCGCACGGCGATGCCGGTGTCGCGGGTGAAGACCTCGCCGATCTTGACGATGCCCTCGTAGCCCTTGTCGCCGTTGATCCAGATGCGCAGCGGCTCGCGACCGGCCAGCAGCCCGGCCGATGCAGGGCCGGCCAGCGACGACAGGACCGTGCCCAGGCCGGCCTGCAGGCCCAGTCCCGCACCGACGCGCAGCCATTGCCGGCGACCCGGCACGATCTGCGCGGGATCCGCCTCATCAATGAGCCCCATCGGGCCGTCCTTGCCGGTCATCCGCATGAGGCGACCTCATCCTGCAGTCGAGGCACGGCCACGCCGCGCGTGTCGAACAGATGCACATCGTCCCGCAGCGCCGCCACCGGCAGGGCTTCGCCCACCCGCGGCACGGCGGCGCCTTCGGGCAGACGCAGCACCATCGCGCCGCCAGGCCCGGACAGATACGCCAGGCTCTGGTCGCCCAGATGCTCCATCCACTGCACCTGGCTGAGCATCGTCTCGGTCAGGCGCGGATCGCTGCCCGTGGCCGGACGCAGATGCTCGGCGCGCACGCCCAGCGTCACTGCATCGCCCTCGGCCAGCGCGTCCGCACGCATCGGCAGCGACAGCACGGTGCCGTCCTGCAGGGCCACATGCACGCCATCCGCCGCGCGTGCGCGCACGGTCGCGGGCAGGAAGTTCATCCGCGGCGAACCCAGAAAACCCGCCACGAACAGGTTGCGCGGCCGGTGATACAGCGCCAGCGGCGCGCCGCACTGGGCGACGCTGGCCTGCGGCTCGGTCGCACCGGGCGGCGGCGGTTGCAGCAGCACCATGCGGTCGGCCAGGGTCATGGCTTCAACCTGGTCATGGGTCACGTAGATGGAGCTGGCGCGGCCCTGGCTGCGGTGCAGACGGGCGATCTCCAGCCGGGTCTGCTGCCGCAGGGCGGCATCCAGGTTGGACAGCGGCTCGTCGAACAGGAAGACCCCGGGCTGGCGCACCAGCGCGCGGCCGATGGCCACCCGCTGACGCTGCCCGCCGGACAGCTCGCGCGGCTTGCGCTGCAGCAGATGCTCGATCTGCAGCAGCCGCGCCACTTCCTCGATGCGCTTGCGCGCCTCCGGCTTGGGCACGCGGGCCAGTCGCAGGCCAAAGCCCAGGTTGTCCGCCACGTCCAGGTGCGGATACAGCGCGTAGCTCTGGAACACCATGGCGACATCGCGTTCACCGGGCGCCAGCTCATTGACACGCCGGCCGCCGATGCGCAGCTCCCCATGGGTGATGGTGTCCAGGCCGGCGATCATGCGCAGCAGGGTCGACTTGCCGCAGCCGGACGGCCCGACAAACACGCAGAACTCGCCCTCGGCGATGTCCAGCGAAACTTCATGCACCGTGGGCACGCCGCCCTCGACATAGGTCTTGCCGATGCGATCGAGTTGAACCGATGCCATGGGTCAGCTCCCGGCCTGCGGCGACACCGCGTCGGTCCGCGACAGGCTCAGCACCGCTTCGCGCAGCACAGCGCCAGCCCCTTGCGCACGGGCGGCGGGCTCCAGGAAGACCGGCAGGTCGGCCGCAATGGGCAGCAGGCTGATCTCGATCGTGGGCGCGGTGCCTGCGGGCAACCAGCGGTCCAGCGCGATCTGCCAGCGGCTGCCGTCGCAGAAGCGGTCGTCCACCACCTGGCCGTCGATCCAGAGCCGGGCCACGTCGCCGACCAGATCCAGGGTCAGCCACAGGCGTTGATGCGGTGCGCCGTGCAGCGCTTGCAGCGCCTGCGGCGGGACGGTCAGCGTCCAGCGGGCCGCGCCGGCTTGGGCGGATTCATCCGGCACCAGGGGCACCGGACCGTCGCGCCAGCTGATGTGCGGGCCCCATTGGATCGCGGGCGGTGCACCCGCCGCCTGTTGCAAAGCAGCTTGCAGCGCCCACTGACGCGCAGGCTCGGCGGCAAAGGACCAACGGGCCCAGGTCACCCCGGCCGTGTGGCGTTCACCGCCCAGGCCATCGGCCGGATAAATCCAGAGCTCGCCCGCTTCGCCCGCGGGGCGCTGCAGATGCAGACGATCGTCCGTCGAATCCAGGAAGGCCGGATGGCTGCTGCGGACCAGGCGTGCTTGCCCGCCCAGTTCGATCCGCTGCGATTCAGCCGCCATCGTCTCGGGCAGGATCAGCAGGCGATGGACCCGGCCATCGGCGTCGGTCAGTTCAATCGTCTGCGGGCGCTCCGTGGCGGACAGCTGCACGCGGGTGGCGCCGTCCTCCAGCACGTCCACCGTCACCCCCTTGGCGTCCACCGCGTCCACGGCTTCAACAGTCTTGAGCCCGGACGCCTCCAACACCACTTCGGCGGGGACGCCTTCGATGGCGAATCCCACCCAGGTCACTGCTCCCTGTGCATCGGTCCAGCGCGTCAGGGGCTGCACCGTGGCCTGGCGCATGCGGACCGCGCCCAGCCGCTGCCCCACCGGCCAGATGAAGGCCATGCCCGATTGCAGGTCCACACCGCCGGTCGAAGGCATGCGCAGCACATCGCCCTCGGCGGTCTGCAGCATCCAGTGCCGTCCCGGCATGGCGGGCAGCGGATGGTGACGCACATGGTGGTTCACGAACACGAAGCCTTCCATCTCCGCCGCCCGTGCGCCCACGGCGCGCACCGACACGCGCGGCTGAGTGCGGTCGGCCGGGTCCAGCGGGCCCGCCTCCGGCAGCACCGCCACCAGCGGAGCCAGCGTGTCCCCGAAGGCCTGCATGAACTGATGCAGCAGCCGCAGCCGACCCCAGGACGGACGCACCTGGCCGTACTGGCCCAGCGGCGCATGGAAGTCGTAGCCCCATTGCGGCACATCGTTGGGGTAGCCGCTGGCCTGGGTCTCGTTCAGCGGCCCGGTCTCGCAGACCGGATTCGTGCCGCCGTGGTACATGTAGTAGCCGTAGAGATTGGCGCCGGAGCCCAGCTGCACCAGCGTGGTGGCGTAGACGTCCTCGGTGCTGATCACCGGGCGGCGGTGATAACTCTGGTGCATGCCGCCGCCGGCCTCGGCCAGGCAGAACGGATAGTGTTCGGTATCGATCAGGCCGGCGGCCGGGGTGCCGTCGACATTGCCCATCTCGCCGATCACCCGGCGGGTGTTGAACAGGAACACGCCGGACGGCGGCAGCGCCTCGCGCGAGCCCTGCCAGAAGCCATCGGCATAGGCGCCGGAGACCGGCAGCACCTCGGTGGGCGGGATGTCCAGGGTCGGCCAGCCGGTGACGGTGTAGAGCGGCACTTTCATGCCTGCCTCGAGGGCCAGCCGCTTGAGCTCGGCAATATGCTCCTTGCCCGCGCCGGGCCCGGTGGCGCCGTATTCGTTTTCCAGTTGCAGCCCGATGATCGGTCCGCCGTCGCACCAGAGTCGCCCCTTTACCTGGGCGCCGATCTGGTCATAAAAGCGCTTCACATGGCCGAGGTAGACGGGGTCGTTGCAACGCAGCGGGCCGGTGGCCGGCAGCCAGTCCGGGAAGCCGCCCAGCCGCACCTCGGCATGCACCCACGGGCCCGGCCGCAGGTAGACCAGCAGCCCGGCCTGCGCGGCCAGGTCGATGAAACGGGCGAGATCGCGGCGACCGTCCCAGTGCCACTGCCCCTCGAAGGGCTCATGGTGGTTCCAGATGATGTAGCTGGCGACGATGTCCACGCCACCCGCCTTCATCTTGGCCAGCTCGGTGGCCCATTCGGACTCGGGATACCGGCTGTAATGGAACTCGCCCATCACCGGCATCCAGGGCCGGCCGTCCAGGCTGAGATAGCGGCTGTTGACCGTCAGTTGCCGCGTGGGATGCTGATGGTGGCCGAGGTTCAGGAAGCCGGTTTCAGGCGCAGCCAGAGTGGCCGGCACAGGCACGACCACCGAAAGGGATGTCTCACTCACGATTGTTTTGGGCTGCCCCCAGCGATGGGAAAAGCAGGTTAAGCGATTAATTTAAAAGAGTAGACCAAGCGGCCCACGAGGGAGCAATGCGGGTAAGCCCCAAGGCGCCCCGCCGATGAGCGCACCCGGGACCCTCCTGAAACCGGCGCCAGGCCCCGTGGCTGCGCCGATGGCGATTCTATGCGGCCTCAGGCGCCCGCCACCCGCCAAGTCGCCGTCCGTGCGCAACCTGTACCCTGCTTGTCGTTGACATCGTCCAGCGCCCTTGCTCCAATCGAGTTAATCGATTAACTGAGCGAGACATGTCCTCCAGTTCCCCGACTCCTGCTGCGCCGCCGATGCGTCTGGGCGTGTGCTACTACCCCGAGCAATGGCCGCGTGAGCGCTGGGCCGACGACGCACGCGCCATGCGCGAAATGGGCCTCTCGACGGTGCGCATCGCCGAATTCGCCTGGTCCCGCATGGAGCCGTCGGAAGGCCGCTTTGACTGGGAATGGCTGGACGCCGCCATCGACACCCTCGCGGCGCAGGGCCTGCAGGTGATCCTGGGCACTCCCACCGCAGCGCCACCGCAGTGGCTGGTGCAGGCGCATCCGGATGTGCTGCCGGTGGATGCGCAGGGCCGGGTCAAGCCCTTCGGTGCTCGTCGCCACTACTGCTTCTCCAGCCCATCGATGTGGGCCGCTTCCGAGCGCATCGTCACCGCCATGGCCGAGCGTTACGGCCAACATCCGGCCGTGGTGGCCTGGCAGACCGACAACGAATATGGCTGCCACGACACCACGCTGTCCTACAGCCCGGCCGCCCTCGCCGCCTTCCGCCACTGGCTGGCGCAGCGCTACGGCACCATTGAAGCGCTGAACGAGGCCTGGGGCACGGCCTTCTGGGGCGTGCAGTTCCTGGGCTTCGAGCATGTCGGCTTCCCGGTGGGCCAGCCCACCAGCGCCCTGCCGACGCATGCGATGGACTTCCGTCGCTTCAGCTCCGACCAGGTGGTGCGCTACAACCGCATGCAGGTGGACCTGCTGCGCCGCCATGCGCCCGGCCGACCGGTGCTGCACAACTTCATGGGCCTGTTTGGTGAGTTCGACCACCATGACATGGCCGCTGACCTGGACATCGCCGCATGGGACAGCTACCCGCTGGGTCACGTCGACACGGCCGCGACCTTCCTCACCGAAGCCGAGCGCCAGCAATGGGCCCGCACCGGTCATCCCGACATCAGCGCCTTCCACCATGACCTGTATCGCGGCATCGGCCACGGCCGCTTGTGGGTGATGGAGCAGCAGGCCGGCCCGGTCAACTGGGCGGACTGGAATGCACTGCCGCTGCCCGGCATGGTCCGGGCGTGGAGCTGGGAAGCCTTTGCCCACGGCGCCGAGCTGGTGTCCTACTTCCGCTGGCGGCAGTTGCCCTATGGCCAGGAACAGATGCATTCCGGCCTGAACCGGCCCGACGGCAAGCGGGACGTTGGCGGCGAGGAAGCGGCGCAGGTGGCGCGGGAGATCGCCCAGGTTATGGCCCAAGTCATGGCCCAGGTCAGCGGCGATGCCTTCGACCAGAGCAGCGACCAGAACCGTGCCCAGAGCAGCACCCACGCCGGCGGCGCTGCCCTCCCCGCCAAGGCTCTCGCCACCGACCGCGCCGAGGTGGCGCTGGTGGTGGACTACCCCTCCCTGTGGATGACCCAGATCCAGCCACAGGGCAAGGACATGGCCGGCTTCGGCGTGGCCATTCGCTATTACTCGGCCCTGCGACGGCTCGGCCTGAATGTGGACGTGGTCGGCCCCGACACCGACCTCACTGGCTACCGGCTGGTGGTCCTGCCGCAAGCCCTGCATGTCAGTGACGCCCTGGCGGGCCGCCTCGCACAGCACGCCGGCGTCATCGTGGCCGGCCCTCGCACCGGAAGCAAGACCGCCGACCTGGCCATCGCCGCCCCGCTGCCCCCAGGCCCGCTGCGAACGCTGCTGCCGGTGCGAGTGCGTGCAGTGGAATCGATGCGTCCCGGGCGCCGCTATGCCGTGCAGGCCGAATCAGGCGCCGCACTGGGCCACGCCACGCAATGGCGGGACCTGCTGGACCTCGACACCTCGCCCCAAGGCCAGGACGTCCAGGTGCGCGAGCGCTGCGAAGACGGCTGGCCAGCCCGGGTCAGCGCCGGCCGTGTCGACCTGCATGCCGCCCTGGTGGACGAGCCCCTGCTGCAGGCATGGCTGGACGACGCAGCCCGCCGAGGCGGACTGTCCCCGGTGGCGATCTCCGCACAAACGCCGGGCCTGCGCCTGCGCCGTCGCGGCGCGGTGCAGTTCGCCATCAATCACGGTCCTGCGGATGCGAACGTTCCGTTGCCGACCGGCGTGCCGTTGCTGCTGGGGAGTGCGACACTCCCGCCGGGCGGTGTGGCCGCCTGGGTCGTCCCCGGTTTGGCGCAACGGTCGCGCTGATTCGGCGCCTGGCCTCTTCGCTCACCCTTGAATGACTGCCTGACCGCTTCCCCATTCGTTGCCCACGCCACTCCCCCGATGACCCACGGCTGACCCCGGCACGCCCCCTTGCCCAGGCACGGGCCCTGCCCCAGGTTCAGCCCCATCCAAGCCCCACGATGTCCTTCGACCGCAACCAACATTCGCACCGCCGCTACAACCCGCTCGCCGGACGTTGGGTGCTGGTGTCCCCGCAGCGCAGCCAGCGTCCCTGGCAGGGCCAGACCGAAAGCCCGGACACGGCGGTGCGCCCGTCGCATGACCCGTCGTGTTACCTGTGCGCCGGCAACACCCGCATCAACGGCGAAAAGAATCCCGACTACACCGGCACCTTCGTCTTCGACAACGACTTCGCCGCGCTGATGGCCGATGTGCCGGCGCCGGACGGCCTGGGCGCCGAGGCGGACGGCGGTCTCTTCCAGGCCATGCCGGCGCGCGGCACCAGCCGGGTGATCTGCTTCTCGCCGGACCACAGCCGCAGCCTGCCGGAACTGGATGAAACCGCCCTGCGCGGGGTGGTGGACATGTGGTGCGCGCAGAGCGAGGAACTGGGCCAGCGTTGGCGCTGGGTGCAGGTCTTCGAGAACAAGGGCGCGATGATGGGATGCTCCAACCCCCATCCGCACGGTCAGATCTGGGCCTGCGACTTCCTGCCCGAACTGCCCCACCGCGAAGACCAGCAGCAGCGCGACTGGCTGCAGCAGCGCGGCGAGCCGATGCTGCTGGCCCTGGCCCGCGCCGAGGCCGAGCACGGCGAACGCGTGGTGGTGCAGAACGACGACTGGCTGGCCATCGTGCCCTACTGGGCCGAGTGGCCCTTCGAGACGCTGCTGCTGCCGCGCTTCCCCGTCCAGCGCCTGCCGCAGCTGACCGACTCGCAGCGGCGCAGCCTGGCCCTGGCCGTGCGGGAGCTCACCACCCGCTACGACAATCTCTTCCAGTGCAGCTTCCCCTACTCGATGGGCTGGCACGGTGCGCCGACCGGCCCGGACGCGGGCGACGGCGCCCACTGGCAGCTGCATGCCCATTTCCATCCGCCGCTGCTGCGCAGCGCCACGGTGCGCAAGTTCATGGTCGGCTTTGAGCTGCTGGCCGAATCGCAGCGTGACCTCACGCCCGAGCAGGCCGCCGCACGCCTGCGCGAGCAATCCACCGTCCACTATCGCCAGCGCTGAATTCCGATGGCCACTTCTGCTTCCCCCGCTTCCTCCCTGTTCAACGCTGTCCCCACGCCGCTGCCGGCCACCGCCGAAGCGGTGGTGCAGGCCTACACGCAGCGCCATGGTGTGGCACCGACGGTCCTGGCCCGCGCCCCGGGACGGGTCAACCTGATCGGCGAGCACACCGACTACAACGACGGTTTCGTGCTGCCCGCCGCGATTGACCGGGACACCTGGATTGCCGCCGGCCCGCGGCAGGACCTGGAGGTCGACGCGCTGGCGCTGGACGAATCCGCCGCCGACGACCGCTTCACCCTGAGCGCCACGCCGCCCCACTTCCAGGGAGGCGGCTGGCGGGACCACGTGCGGGGCACCCTGGCGCAACTGGTGCCGTTGATGGCCCATCCGGTGGGCATGAACCTGGTGATCGCCGGGGACGTGCCGATGGGGGCCGGACTGAGCTCGTCCGCATCGCTGGCCCTGGGGCTGCTGCGCGCGGCCCAGCAGATCGCCGGCGACAGCGCGCTGACCGGCAAGCAACTGGCGCGGCTGGCCCAGCAGGCCGAAAACCGCTTCGTGGGCTGCCAGTGCGGCATCATGGATCAACTGGCCAGCGCTGAAGGCCGGCCCGGCCATGCGCTGCTGATCGACTGCCGGTCGCTGGAGACCCGTCCGGTGTCGCTGCCGGAAGGCACGACCCTGCTGATTGCCCATTCACGGGTCAAGCGCGGCCTGGTCGATTCCGCCTACAACGAGCGCCGCGCCCAGTGCGAGCAGGCGGCGCGCGCCCTGGGCGTGCCGGCCCTGCGGGACGCCACGCTGGAGATGCTCGCCGGCGTGCAGCTGGAGGACAAGGTCTTCCGCCGCGCCCGCCACATCATCACCGAGAACACCCGCGTGCTGGAGGCGACCGAAGCGCTGCAAGCCGGCGACCTGGTGCGCCTGGGCAAGCTGATGAAGCAGTCCCACGAATCGATGCGGGACGACTTCGAGATCACCGTGCCGGCCGTGGACCAGCTCGCGGCGCTGCTGCAGGACGTGGTGGGCGACCAGGGCGGCGCCCGCATGACGGGGGGCGGTTTCGGGGGCTGCTGCATCGCGCTGCTGAAGAAGGACCTGGTGCCCAAGGCGCTGGAAGCGCTGGAGCGCGGCTACCGGTCGCCGGAAGGCCTGCCGGCGCTGGTCTACCTCTGCGAGGCCGGTCCGGGCGCCAAGGCCCAAGCCTGGCCGCTGGCCGCGCCGGCAGCGGGTACGATCGCGGCATGACAACACTGGTTGAGGTGGCGCGGGCCGCCGGCGTCACCGCCGCCACGGTTTCCAATGTGCTGCGCAATCGCGGCAAGGTCGGCGAGGAGACGCGCCGGCGCGTGCTCGCGGCCGTGGAGAGCATGGGCTACCGGCCCAACCTCATGGCCCGGGCCCTGGTGGAGGGCAAGCCCCACACCATGGCGCTGGTGGTGAGCAGCATCGCCAACCCGTTCTATCCGGAGTTTGCGCTGGAGGTGGAACGGGCCGCCCGCAAGCTTGGCTACTTCCTGCTGGTGTGCAACACCAACGACGATCCGGCGCAGGAGCGCGCCTACCTGGATGCGGTGGGCGGCGCGCTGGCGCAAGGCGTGATCGTCATGAATGCGGACTTTGTCCAGCTCGACGCCCTGCAGGACCTGCGCCGCCGCGGCGTGCCCGTGGTGCTGTGCATGTGGGAGCGTCCGCAGGAGCCGCCGCCCCTGCCCTGCGTCGCGGTAGACCTGTACCAGGCCGGCGTGCTGGCCGCGGAACACCTGCTGCGGCTGGGGCACAAGCGTCTGGGCGCCGTCTGCGGCAGCGAGCCCACCGGCAACCACCAGTGGCGTTTGCGCGGTTTCATCGACACGGTGCAAAAGGCCGGGGTGGAACTGCCGGCCAGCCATCTGCGTTATGGCCACGACACCATCGACGATGGCCGCAATGCGGCGCACAGCCTGCTGGCCGGGGTGCCTGGCCTGACGGCGGTATTCGCGACCAACGACCTGCCCGCCCTGGGTGTGCTGCAGGCGGCGGCCGAGCTGGGACTGGAAGTGCCGCGAGACCTGTCGGTCATCGGCGTCACCGATATTCAGCTGGCCCACCAGATGCGGCCGGCGCTCAGCACCGTGGCCATGCCGACGGCGGAGGCGGCGATGCTGGCGGTGCAGATGCTGCAGTCGGAGATCACGGCCAAGCCGGACCATCCGCTGCCCATCTCCATCACCGAGCCGCCGCGGCTGGTGGTGCGTGCGTCTACTGGGAAGCCGCGCGGCTGAGAGGCCGGCGGCTGCCCCGTGGGTCTTTTCGCGGGGTCAGCCGTGGCGAGAATCAGCCGTCGCGACGATCAGTAGTAGCGAGGGATGGGGCCCTTCTGTGGTGTCGTATCGCCTTGCAGGTCCACCATCACCTTGTCGGCGAAGCACCAGCCCCAGCCTTCCGGCGGGTCGTAGCCTTCGATGATGGGATGCTGCGTCTCATGAAAATGCGCCCGCGCATGCCGATGCGGCGACTCGTCGCAGCAGCCCACATGGCCGCAGGTGCGGCAGATGCGCAGATGCACCCATTCACTGCCCAGCTTCAGGCATTCCTCACAGCCTTTGGCGCTGGGTTCCACCTGCCGGATACCGGCCGCATGCACACAGCGGTAGCCCATGATCAGGCCTGGCGCTGAACGCGGCTGGATTCGAACAGGAACCAGGTGCGACGCTCGGTTTCGTCGATCCAGTTCTCCAGCAGGCTGGACGATGCAATGTCGCGGTGCTCGTCGGTGACGTTGTGGGCTTCGCGCAGGCGCTCGGCCAGCAGCTTGTTGTCCTCACGCAGCTCGGCGAGCATGTCCAGTGGGTCGACGTAGTCGGCGTCGTTGTCGCTGATGCGCTGCAGGCGGCTGATGTGGCCGATGGAACGCAGCGTGGTGCCGCCCACCTTGCGGATGCGCTCGGCCAGCGGATCGGTCATGGCGTAGAGCTGGTCGCCCTGCTCGTCCAGCAGCAGGTGGTAGTCCCGGAAGTGGGGACCGCTCATGTGCCAGTGGAAGTTCTTGGTCTTGAGGTAGAGGGCGAAGACGTCGGCCAAGATGCCGTTCAGGGCGGCGCCGATGTCGGTGGTGGCTTCTGCGGACAGGTCGCTGGGGGTGGCCAGCGGTGCCTTGCGGCGGGTCTTGAGGTCGGATTTCTTGGAGTCGCTGAGTTTGGCCATGACTGACTTTCAGGTGAAGGGTCTGGAACATCGGACTGGCCGACGGCCACCAGCATGGTGCCGATCACGGCCGCTTGCCAACACTCCCATTGGGAGGGGGCTGATCGTCGCAAGTGAGAGGGCGTCGGCAAGCGGCGCGCCAGGGGACGCGCTACCACGACCCGTGCAGTAAAAAACCGCCGCCCGGTGCATGACCAGGCGGCGGTTTCATGTACGGCGCGGGGCCGTGGGTGTAAGCCCGTGAGAACCGCCCTTCCCGGGCGGTGCGGCGCTTACTTCCAGGGCGCCGTCTGCAGCGCCGGGTCGTCCACCAGGCCCAGCGAGCCGGAGACCTTCTTGCCGATGCTGCCCGGCGACGCCAGCGGCGCGCTGCCACAACTGCCCGAAGCGGTCTTCAGCGCCTGCCACAGCATCGCGCCGTCACGCGGGTTGCGGTTGCTCAGCGTGCTGCCCGTCACTGCATTCAGGTAGCGCTCCACCGAATACGGCTGGTTGATATTGGCGCCGTAGCTGTTTTGCAGGATGACCGAGCCGGTGCACTGCGCATCGGCATTGTTCACCACCAGCTGCCCCCCCGCCCAACCTTCCGGCGCCGTCTCGAAGCCGATCGACACGATGGTGCTGCTCGGGAACAGCTTGCGGTATTGCTGCCATGCGGTCACGCCGTCGTAATGCTCATAACGGGCGTCGTAGCTCATGATGTTGACCAGGTTGAAGGCCGTGGACAGCGCCGGATACGCACTGACCAGTTGCCGCTCCAGGCCGGCCTTGCCGCCCCAGTAGCTGACGCCCACACCCGCACACTGCGCATCATTGGCTGTTGCCGCCGTGCAATCGGCACCGGTGGACCAGGCTGCCACGCTCAGGATGCGATTGCCGCCGGCCAGATCGACCGCCTTGCGCATGGCCTTGACCGCGCCGGCATAACCATCGAGACCTTCGATCTCGTAGTCCACGTCCAGGCCGTCAAACCCCACGTCCTTCAGGATGTTGGCCAGGGCGTTGATGGTCGGGCCGCTGCCGGCGTGACCTTCGGCGGACAGCGTGCTCCAGCTGTTGTAGGTGGCGCCGCCCACGGCCAGCAACACCTTGATGTTGCGGGCATGCAGGACGTCGATGGCCGCCTTGATGTCGGACGGACGGCCATTGAAGTTGATGCCGGTGCCCGACCAGTTGTTGGCGCTCATGCCGCCCCAGCTGAAATTGGGCTGCGCAAAAGCGGCCACCACATGGGTGTAGTTGGCCGGAATGCGGGCGAAGTTGCTGGCCTTGAACACCTGGTTCTTGGTCATGCCGGTGGCATCGAACCAGTTGTCACTCCACGACGGGTAGTAGACCGTGTAGACCCGGCCCGCCTGCGTGGCGGACTTGGCCGCAGGGTCCGTCAGATCGGGGGACGGCGACGGCGCGGGGCTCGGCGAGGGGCTGGGGGAAGGACTCGGCGACGGGCTGGGTGAAGGGCTAGGCGAAGGGCCAGGGGACGGAGAACCCGAGCAACTGCCCACCACCGTCCACGGCTGACCGGAGCCGGTCGCACCGCTGCTGGTGGTCGGATTGTTGTTCTGGGTCCACCAGTTGGCCTTGTAGTTGGTGGTGGCCACGCTGGCCAAGTCACCGCCGTTGTAGACCTTGGAACTGGACCAGACCGGTGCGCAGTTGCCCGACGGCGTGGGGGAAGGAGACGGGGAAGGAGACGGCGACGGCGAAGGCGTCGGACTCGGGGACGGGCCGGGCGACGGCGAAGGGCCCGCCGTGGCGCCCAGGTCGGTCCACAAGGCCGCGTTGGTGGGATTCCAGCCGGTGCTGGCGTAGTCGGTCTGGTTGACCAGGGCCCGATACAGCTTGCCGTTGTAGCTCACCACGGTGCCGGCGGCGTAATACACGTCCGGCGCCCAGGCGGCGTAGGTCTGCGCGGCGGCGTGCAGCGCGAATGCGGCAGCGCTCAGGATCGCCAGCTTGCGCAGTTCACGCAGCGGGATGCTGTGGCGGTTGCGATCGGAGGGGGAAGGCTTCATGCAAGTGCTCCTGTAAACGACGTCAGTGGCCGTCCCTCCGCGCCCTCGCGGAAGGACAGCCCACCGGGCGTCGCTGCCCGACGCGCGCCCGCTTTGGCCTAGTGGTATGTAGTTGGTCTTTTGTTTGCCTCAGGAAGGCAATACCACTTTGCTCCCACTTGCAGTGACTGTAATGAGGGAAATCCCGACATCGTGTCAGCAATCGTTGCGTAACCCAGGTCTAGCCCCACCCTTGTTTCAACTGTTTTGGCGCCCTGCCCCACACAGATGCGGCCGGTGCGAGACCGGCCAGCCCAACCCCACAGTGGAGATCCCAAAGCGGATCCGACTTACGGACGAAAAAAAAGAACGGGGCCCCCGAAGGGACCCCGTTCGTCCGAGCTGTCACCGAGCGCCCGAAGGCACTGCGGTCACGTCGTCACTGGCTGAGCCGAATCTCAGTAGCGCGACGAACGCGCCGTCTCGAACTCCGGCGCGTATCCCGAGTCGCTCCACATCTTCTGCAAAGAGCCGTCTGCCTGGGCCTGTGCCAGCTCATCCATGACCTGGGCACGGGACTTGCCACCCGCAGCAGGCGGCGCAAAGGTCAAGTCGCGGGACGTGTCCATGCTCACCGACACGTCGACATCACCCTGGGTGTTGGAATAGCGGACGGGCAGGCCCTTTGCCTCATCGAAATCAGGCGAGTAGCCGGCTTCGCTGTTGATGCGAGCGAGAGCGCCGTCTGCCTTGGCCTGCTCCAGCTCGGCGACGACTTGTTCACGGGACTTGGGACCCGAGGCGATCTCTTCTTCCACCTGCGCGAATGCGGGAACGCTGATCGCGGCGGCGAGAGCCAGAGCACCCAGGGGAGCATGAATGGGACGGAATCGACGCATGAGAATTCTCCTTGTTGAAAGCGGGTCCATGGCGGCCGGGCCTGGAAGGTCTGGCCGTTGCGGCGGTGTTTTTCAACGCCATGGATCCCACTCTAGTCAACAGGCCCTGTCGACAGCCCAACCGCCACATTACGTTTTGGTCATCTCGGCGGGGCTGGTATGAGCAGTGTGATTGCGGGCCGTTCATCGGAGCGATCTGAACGCGCGCAGGCCCCTTCCGACATACGTGACCACGCACGCGAGCACGCACGTGAACACACACGCGGACACACACGCACACGCTTGCCGTGGCGCATTCCCGACGGCGTCGGGCCGCGCCTGTCGTTATGGCTGGCCACGCAGACCTTCACCGGCCTGGTGCTGATGTCCCTGGCGGTGTATTTGCTCACCGCCTCGGATCTGCGCACGCGCCAGGACGACACGCTTTTGCAGAACCAGGTGCTCCTGCAGCACCTGCTCGATGAACACCAGGCACTGCCCACCGAGGACCTGCGCAAACGCCTGGATGAGTTCCTGGATGTCCATCGCGACCTGCGTCTGACCCTGCGCACGGCCGACGGCACCACGCTCTACGACCGGGCCGTCCACGCCCGCATCTCTGGCACGCAGGCCCGTACCGACAGCGGCCGGACCCTCGACTTCCCCACGACCCAAGGCCCCATCGCCACGCTGCGGCTGGACACCCGCGCGGACGATGCGTTCGTGCGCCGCCTCGGCATGACCTTGATGGTGGCCTCCCTGATCGGCGCGCTGCTGGTGTCCGTCGGCAGCATGGTGCTGGTGCGCATGGCGCTGGCGCCGGTGCGGTCGCTGGTGGACCAGACGCGACGGCTGGCCGCCCACACCTTGCACGAGCGTCTGGACGGCAGCGACCAGCCGGAGGAATTGCGGCCGCTGGTGCAGCAGTTCAACGCCCTGCTGGAGCGTCTGAACCGCAGCTACACGCAGCTGGAGGGCTTCAATGCGGATGTGGCCCATGAACTGCGCACACCGCTCGCCACCCTGATCACCGCGACCGAGTTGGCGATGCGCCAGCCCGGCGTGCCGGCCGCCACGCTGGACCAGCTCGGTTCCAATCTGGAAGAGCTGCGGCGCATGGCGGGCATCATCAACGACATGCTGTTTCTCAGTCATGCCAACAGCGGTGCCACGGCCCGGCGTCAGCGCGTGCCCAGCCTGGCGGCGCTGGCCCGCGATGTGGCGGACTATCACGAAGCGGCGATTGCCGAAGCCGGTCTTCAGCTGACGGTCGATGGGGATGCGGCGGGGGACGTGGACGCGGCGCTGCTCAAGCGAGCGCTTTCCAATCTGCTGGGCAATGCCACCCGCTATGCCCGCAGCGGCAGCGTGGTGCGGATCTGCATCGATGCGATGGGTGGCGGGCTGCTGCGCATGTCGGTGACCAATGCCGGTCCGCCGATTCCGCCGGAGCATCTGCCCCGGCTGTTTGACCGCTTCTACCGCGCCGATCCGTCGCGAACCCGCGGATCGGATCATCACGGGCTGGGGCTGTCCATCGTGGCGGCCATTGCCCGCATGCATGGCGGCGCGCCCTTCGCCACCTCGACGCCGGAGCAGACGCGGGTGGGACTGACGGTGATGGGCGGAGAACTGCCCTCCTCGCCCCGGCGTCGCTGGCGGCGTCGGCGGCAGAAGTCGGTGGCGGGCGTTCACACGGTCTGACCGGCGTTGTGGCGTTGCGCACCCATCGATTCGTCAGCGCGTGGCGCAGACGCCGCGCCCCATCCGTCTGCATGTCGCGGCCTACACTGCACCGCCGATCCTGTACTGCGCCTGCGGCTTTGAGTCGCTGCCTCACTGCGGCTTCGCCTTTTCCTCTTCTGCGTTTGAACCGCCGCCACCATGACCGACCGACTTCTTGAACTGGCTCAACACCCCTGGGGGCGACAACTGCTGAATGCCCTGGGCCTGCCGCAGCCGCGGCGGCTGCCGCGCCGGGACGGCCCATTCATGCCGGAAGAACTGGCCGGCCGGCCGGTCCATCTCATCGGCATTGGCGAGGCACCGCTGCTCAGCGCCCTGACGCAAACCGTCTCGGCCGAAGGTGCCACCGTCGTGAAAGACGCGCAGTCGCCCGTCTCCACGCTGGTCGTGGACGCCACGGCGGTTCACACCCTGGACCAGTTGCGCGACGTGTTCCGACAGGTGCAGGCCTCGCAAGCCCGCTTGACGCCAGGAGCGCGGGTGGTGATGTTCGCGGCGGACCCGGCATCGGCGCTGGACGCACGACTGGCTGCCCTGGCGCAGGCACTGCAGGGCTTTGCCCGCGCAATGGCCAAGGAACTGGGCCGGCGCGGCGGCACGGTCAATCTCCTGAAAGTCGGGCGGGTGCCCCACGTGGCATCGTCCGCGACTGCAGAGCCCACCGCCGCAGCCCCTCACGGCGCCTTGCCTCTGCTGGCGGGCGCGCTGCGCTTCTTCGGAGGCGACCGGTCCGCCTATGTGTCCGGGCAGGTGCTGCAGTGGCGCAGTGACGCTGCCGCGCGGCAGGTGCCGGACCCGGGCGCACCGCGCCGCCTGGCGGTGGTGACTGGCGCGGCAGGCGGCATCGGCGCTGCGACCGCTCGGCGGCTGTCGCTCGACGGATTCCGTGTCTTGTGTGTGGATGTACCGGCAGCGTCTGAAGCGCTGGAAGCGCTGGCCGCCCGCATCGGTGGGGAAGCGCTGCCGCTGGACCTGACTGCCGAGGCCACGCCGGCCGCGCTGGCCGCTGCCATCGCTGCCCAGGGCCCGCTGGACCTGATGGTGCACAACGCCGGCATCACCCGCGACCGGACGCTGGCCCGCATGAGCGCCGCGGAATGGGACAGCGTGTTGACGGTGAACCTGGCCGCCATCCTGGCGATCGACGAAGCGCTGGATGCACGCTCGCTGTGGCGCGACGGCGCTCGTGAGGTCTGCCTGTCCTCCATCAGTGGCATTGCCGGCAATGCGGGCCAGACCAACTACAGCGCCAGCAAAGCGGGGGTGATCGGCTACGTCACCCGCCGCGCCGACCAACTGCGGGACCGGGGCATCACGGTGAATGCCGTGGCGCCGGGTTTCATTGAAACCGCCATGACCGGCCGCATGCCGATGATGATCCGAGAAGCCGGCCGGCGCCTGAATTCGCTCAAGCAAGGCGGCCGCCCGGACGACGTGGCCGAGGCCATCGCCTTCCTGGCGTCACCGCAGGCGCAGCCGCTGTCGGGGGAGGTGCTGCGGGTGTGTGGGCAGTCCCTGTTGGGCGCCTGAGACACTGAACCTGCCTTCGCCCCCGGCCCTTCACCCGACAGGTGCGCACAGGTAGGACACCTGATGCGCTTCCGTCGGCACCGGCACCTCCCACTTGCGCAGCATGCCCAGCAGTGCCTTGTTCGACAAGGACGTGTCGCGCCGATGATTACGCTTGAGCAACTCACTGCGAGACTGCTCCAAATACACGATCTCCACCTCGGCCCCATAGGCATACAGCAGGTCCAGGGTCTTGTCGCGCATGGACTGGCTCAGGTGGGTCGCGTTCCACACAAACGGCGAGCGGCTGCGCAGCAAGGCCTTGGCCTTGTCCGTGGCCGCATGGGCCACGAGACCTTCATTCTTCCCATGCGCAAGCCCCAGCTCGGCCCGGGCGTCATCGAAGGACACCACCGGCAGACCGGGCCGGTGGGCCGCCACCCAGGAATCCTTGCCGGAGGCGGGCAGCCCGCACATCACCGTCACCTTCGATCCGGGCTCCTGGAACAGCGGGTAGTCCGGATGCAGGTCCGCGCCGCGGAAATAGCTCACGCGCGTATGCGCATCGGCGAATGCACGAGGCTGGCCGTAGCAGCCCTCCTCCCGGGCGAGTTCGCGAAACAGCTCGATGTGATCGAGGATCCGGGCCTGGTCCTGGCAGATGCGCCCGCGCATGTCCGCCTCCGCCAGCGTGGCCAGCAGCGGCAGGCTCAAGCGACAGGACAGCTGACGGACGATGAACTCCGGCGGTCGCGCACTGCGCAGATCCGCCATCACATAGAACGGCAGTTGGTGGACGGCGATCAGTCGGCAGACCGCCTCCCGCTGTTCAAACGGCATGCCGGCGTCCCAGAGCAATACGCGTGCATCGATCGCGCCCATGCGGGAATGTCCCGGCTGGCCGATGGCGCCGGTGACCGGGTCCACCACCGTGGTGGCGTGTTTGGACACGTCGTGCAGCAGCGCCGCGAAGAACAGGGTCTCCTGATCTTCGCGACTCGCGGCGCGCCATTGCGGCAATGCCAGCAAGGCGTCCACCACCATGCAGGTATGGGTCCACACATCCCCTTCGGCATGATGCCGGGGGTCCTGCGGCGTGGTCTTGGCCAGCGCCAGGACCGGGAACGCATCCAGACAGGCCGCGTAGTCGGGAGTCTGCCCAAGGGCGGGCACCAGGGCCCGCAGGTTTTTCCAGGTCAACATATTCTTCTCCAGAGGGTCGGGCCGCGCTCAGGGCGACGATCGACGAGAGGCCCGCGAGCCCTCGCGCACAGCGGCGGACAGCTGCTCGAGCGACCGCAACGTCACCAGACCCAGGTCCTCCCAAGTCACCAGGGGCTGCTGCGCATACAGGTCTACTCCCTGCGCCAACTGGTTGGGCAGGATGGGCCGCCTGGCGTGATGGTCACCGGCGTCCAACAGGGTCTGCGTGAACGACGGCCGCACCAACTTGTAGCGGGCGCGTACCTGCTGCGCGTCCTCCACCTTCAGGTAGAGCCCTTCCGATTCGTCGTGCCGGTCCGTCTGCTGCCAGGTCAGCGGCAGCGGCAATTGCTGCCGGTGAACCGCAGCCTCAAAGGCCTCCCGCCACCCGGTCGACTTCGCCAGCGACGGACGCACCAGGGCCCACAGCAGGTCGGCCCTCGTCGGCATCGGCCCTTCATACAGCACCGGCACCGACATCACCGGCGAGCCGGCGAGCAAGGCCTGCCGGCGCGGGGTCGAGAGGAACACACCGGCCTGGCGGTCGAAGATGTCGAACTCCTGGAACCAGTGGGGCAGCCGGTCATACCAGACGCTGTGCTTGGCATAGAGCCATTCGCCATACAGGACGTAGCGGTCCTCCAGCCGCTCCAGCAGACGTGATTCGTGCGCCGCGGCAAAGCGCTTGAAGAGCGCGAACTGTCGTTCGCCATAACCGCCGGTCAGGTAGTGGCCGCGGGATTGCAGCAGCAGGTCGCCACCCTCACTGAAGGACAGGCCCGCATTGGCGCCGTCCAGTTTTTCTTCAATGACGACATGGCAGCCGGCCAGTGCGGCCAACGGCGTCTGGTCGTGGCCGGAATCACCGGCCTGCAGGCGGCTGCCTGCCAGATGGACGGTGCGGGGATACCGCAGCAGCGGCAAGGAGTGCAGTTCGTTTAGAGACATCTTCGTCGGCCGTCTGCCTTGTTGGCGCAGACGGATTCATTCCTGAAGTGAGGAACCGACGAACGTGAAAGGCGCAGACAGGTCACCGCCTTCGGCCTCAAGGCCGAACAACGGAGTCGCGGGGGAAAGAAGCGGGGGATTCGGGCGCCGCCCGCTTCATGGCAAGCGTGCGGAGAGCAGGAACCCGTGCCGCGGCCTTCATGGGCGCAGACGGCGCCGACACGATGGCTGCAGGAGGCAGTCGTCGGCGATTAGCGGGTGACGGACTTGCGGGGCACGAGGGGGCTCCAGGCAAAGCGAGGTTGAAGACGGGCGCGATTGTTCATGCGAATTGAAATGGCGTCAACCGTTCTCGTGATTGGGCGGCGACGATTCACAAGACTGTGCATGCAAAGACGACTGCGTGGACGCCAGTGCTGGAAACCGCAGCACAAACGCAATGCGCTCCGCGGACACCTGCCGCACTTCCGCCGTGCCGCCATGCAAGGCCATGATGGCGCGGACGATGGCCAGACCCAGGCCGCTGCCGCCGGCATCGCGGTGGCGTGATTCGTCGGTCCGGTAGAAGCGGTCAAACAGGCGCGACAGCACCTGTGGCGGCAATGGGTCGCCTTCGTTGATCACTTCCAGGACCACACCGGGCTGTTCATGCTCTGGCCTCGGTCGTAAGCCGGTGCCGGAGCCGGAGCCAGACGCCGATGCCCGTGACGGCTCCAGCCGAACCCTCAATTCCACACAAGTCCCAGGCCGTGCATGACGCAACGCATTGGAGATCAGATTGGCCAATGCCCGTCGCAGCAGCTGCGGCTCGGCCTGAAGCTGGGCATCGCCATCGCACTGCAGACTCAGTCCGCGCTCCTCGGCAAGGTCCCCAAAGTAGTCGGCCTGCCGTGCCAGTTCCGCACCGGCAGACAAGGTCTGGGCCTGCAAAGCACCCGCCATTGCCTGATGCTCACTGCGCGCCAGGAACAGCAGGCTATCGACCATGCGGTTCAGGCGCTCCAGCTCCTGCAGTTGTGACTCCATCAAGGCGGCGTATTCCGCCTCCGTCCGCGTCCGGCTGAGCATCACCTGACTCTGGCCGGTGAGCGTGGCCAGCGGCGTGCGCATCTCATGGGCCAGATCGGCGGCGAATTGATTCAACTGGGCATAGCCCTGCTCCAGGCGGGACAGCATCGCATTCAGCCCCTCCACCCAAGGCCGGAATTCGGCGGGCGCGTCTGCCGTCTCCAGCCGCAAGCCCAGACTCTGCGGCCCGATGGCCGCCGTCTGCGCCCGCAACCGGCGCAGCGGGGACAAGCCCTGCCAGATCAGCGCCAGCACCAGCCCGGCGGCCAGGCATCCCGCTGCAAGACTGGCGGCGGCAATGCGCCACCGATACTCCGCCAGCAACGCGCGTCGCTCCGGATAGAGCCGGGCCAAACGCACCTCTACCTGCATCGGCACCGCGTCCTCCCCCAGCCGGGCCCAGGCCGTGAGGCCGGCGGCGGGCACGCCGTCCGGCGTGGTCCAGTGCGACAGATGCTGCGGGGCCGGTTCCTGATCCAGCGGCAGCGGCGCCGTCGCGGGCAGCGGCAGTCCCGGTGGATTGATCGACAGCAGCACGCGCCCGCCTTGTGCAGGCGGCGCATGGATCTCGATCAGCGCATTGCTCTCGCCGCTCATGGTGTCGCGCAGGTAATCGGCCTGCAGCACCAGCAGCTCGGGGGTCCCGCTGTGACCGAGCAACTGGCGCAACTGGCGCATCTTGCCCAGCAGTTGCACATCGTCCCGGCGCAGCAATTGCTGCTCGAAGGAGCTGAACAGATAAGCCCCCAGCAGGGCACTCGCCAGCGCGGCCAACAGCGCGCCGGACAGGCCCAGTCGCCAGGTCAGGGACAGCGCCAGCCTCATTCGCGCAGCTCGCACACGTAGCCCATGCCGCGCACCGCATGGATCAGGCGCCCCGGCACCGGATCATTGATGCGCAGGCGAAGACGCCGCATGGCGACGTCCACCACGTTGGTGTCGCTGTCGAAATTCATGTCCCAGATGTGGGAGGCGATCTCGCTGCGCGACAGCACCTCCCCCTGGCGGCGCATCAGCAGGTGCAGCAAGTTGAATTCGCGAGCGCTCAAATGCAGCCGTTGCCCGCCTCGGGTGACGGTGCGCGCCGGGACGTTCAGCCGCAGATCGTCCAGCACCAGCACATCTTCTTCCCGCTGCGGGCCTCGTCGCAGCAAGGTCCGGATGCGGGCCAGCAATTCAGCAAATGCGAAGGGCTTGACCAGGTAATCATCAGCCCCCAGCTCCAGGCCATGGACACGATCGGCCAACGCGTCTCTGGCGCTCAGGAACAGCACCGGGACCTGACGTCCAGCCGCCGTCTGCCGCAGGCGTTTGAGCACGGTCCAGCCGTCCAGCCCGGGCAGCATCACGTCCAGCACGATCAGGTCGTAGGGCTGCTCGACGGCCAGATGCAGGCCGGTGTGGCCATCGGCGGCCATGTCCACCACGAAGCCGGCTTCGCCCAGCCCCTGCTTGAGGTAGTCGCCCGCGCGGGCTTCGTCCTCCACCACCAGAATGCGCAAAACAGTCTCCTTGTTCGCCAGGGCGTGAGGATGCCTGAAGCGCGCGAGAGGGTCGATGGCAAAGATGTCATCAAACCGTCAGCGTCGCAGCAGCGACCGGTTTCTACAGTGGCGGCATGTCTTCCAAACACCGCTCTCCCCGGCCCCTGGTGACCACAATGTCGTCCGAAAAATCGCCTTCACTGTGGGCCTTGACGATGGCTCTCGGGGCCGCCAGCAGCCTCCATGCAGCGCCTGCCAATCACCCCTTGACGTTGGAGGAGGCCCAGACGCTGGCGTCAAATGCCCAAGCCGCCTGCCAGGCGCTGGGACGTGAGATCGCCGTCGGCGTGGTGGATGCCAGTGGGCAGAGCTTGCTGCTGCTGCGCAATCCGTCGGTCGGCCCCCACAACCTGGAGGCGGCCCGGCGCAAGGCCTTCACCGCCCTGTCCACGAAACAGAGCACGCTGATGCTGGGTCGGCAGGCCCGAAGCCAACCGGACACGGCCGCGCTGCAATATCTGCCGGAGCTCCTGTTGCTCGGCGGCGGCGTGCCGGTGAGACGTGCAGAGGCAGTCGTAGGCGCCGTTGGCGTGGCGGGGGGTGGCGGTCCGGAGAACGATGACCGCTGTGCACAGTCCGCCGCACAAGCGTTTGCTGCCACAACAGCCACCCCTTGAACCTGATTGCATGAACCCCCAAAGGAGTCTGACGATGCGTATGTCGATGATTGCTGCCGCCCTGCTGGCCGCCCAATTGGGCACCGCCGCCCTGCCCGCACGGGCCGAGGCCCAGAACCCGCTGAGCGTGCACGTACTGGACCTGCAAACCGGTCAACCGTCGCCCGGCATCCAGGTCGACCTGGAACGCCGCGGGGACGGCGGAGAGTGGCAGCCGCTGGGCAGCGGCACCACGGATGCACAGGGACGCATCCGCGCCCTCGTGCCCGCCAAGGCGCTGGACCAGTGGCGGACTGGCGACTACCGCGTGGTGTTCCGCACGGGCGATTTCTACGCCAGGAAACACCAGCCGAGTTTCTTCCCGGAAATCCCGGTGGTGTTCCGCGTGGACAGCGCACAGCAGCACTATCACGTGCCGCTGCTGCTCAGCCCCTACGGCTTCTCGACCTATCGGGGCAACTGAACGGGCGGGCCCGTTGAGAGCTCTCTGGCCCGTCCGCCCCTAAGGGCCCACGCCGCAAGGTTTGTGCGTGGCGCCATCGCCATCGCCGTCAGGCCCGTGGCCCTGAGGCGATGCGCGGGCGGCGGGGGCTTTTAGAGGGCTTAGATGTATCCCAACAGCAGCAGGACGAGCAGGATCACCACCACCAGGCCCAGGCCGCCGCTGGGGTAGTAGCCCCATTCGCGGCTGTGCGGCCAGGTCGGCAGCGCGCCGATCAGAAGCAGGATCAGAATGACGAGCAGGATGGTGCTGATCATGGGTGGACTCCGTTTGAGTTGTGGGTCGAAGCGGGGATCGATCCCCGTCCGCCCATCTGGCAATGGCTGTGCCCAGTCCCCCTGACTCGGGGCCGGTGGGCGCGAGACTTGCCCAGAAAGCGTCATGCCCACACGTCCCTCCCGCGCCCCTCGCGCCGCCGCCGCGGCCCTCCCGTCCCCACGCCAGCTGCAGCAGCAGCTCCAGCGATTCGGCCTGCGTCGCTGGCGGCCCGGCCAGGAAGAAGTGGTGGACCGGGTGCTGCGCGGGCTCAACACGCTGTCCGTCATGCCCACCGGCGCGGGCAAGTCCTTGTGCTTCCAGGTGCCCGCCAGCTTGCTGCCCCACCGCACCCTGGTCGTCTCCCCACTGATTGCCTTGATGCAGGACCAATGCGAACGCCTCAATGGCCTGGGCGTGGCCGCGGTCCAGCTCCACAGCGGCCTGGATGCCGCCACGCTGCGCCAGCAAAATGAAGCGGCCCTGGACGGCTCGGCCAAGGTGGTGCTGGTCACGCCTGAGCGCCTGAGCGACGACGAGTGGCTGACTGCCCTCGCCGCCTCCGGCCCGACCGACCTCCTGGTCGTGGATGAAGCCCACTGCATTTGTGAATGGGGCCATGACTTCCGGCCCGCCTTCCTCAAGATCGGCGAGGCCGTCCAGCGACTGGGCCGGCCAACCGTGCTGGCCCTGACCGCCACGGCCACCGACGAAGTGATGGCCGATATTGCGGAGCAATTGCGCATCCCGCGCAGCGGCTGCCTGGCGGCCAGCAGCTTCCGCGCCAACCTGCGCTACCGCGTCGAGCCTCTGGCCGATGAGGACGACAAGCGCCAGCGCCTGTTGCAACGGGTCGCGGAGCGCCAGGGGCCGTCCATCGTCTACACCGCCACGGTGAAGGCCGCCGAGGCAGCCCATCAGGCGCTGCGCGACGCAGGCCATGACGCGGTGCTCTATCACGGCCGCCTGCGTGCGGCCCAGCGGCAGGCGGCGCAGGAGGCCTTCATGTCCGGCCAGTCCCCGGTGATGGTGGCCACCAATGCGTTCGGGCTGGGCATCGACAAGGCGGACATCCGCCAGGTCATCCACTACCAGTTGCCCGCCGGGCTGGATGTCTACTACCAGGAATCCGGCCGCGCCGGCCGTGACGGTCAGCCGGCCGACTGCACGCTGCTGTTTGTCCACAGCGACAAGGCGGTGCAGCAGTTCTTCCTGAACGGCCGGTATCCCCGCCCGGAAGATGCGACAGCCTTGCAGGAGGCGCTTCGCACGGCCCCGCCCGTTCCCGCGGATGGGCCTGCTGCCTGGACGCTGGAAGCGCTGCATGAACGACTGCAGCGCCCGCTCAACAAGCTGAAGGTGCTGACGGGGCTGCTGGAGCGCGAAGGCTGGCTGGACCGTGATGAGCACGGCGGCCTGCGTCTGGTGGATCCGCCGCCGGGTGACCGGGACGCCCTGGCCGAGACGCTGCAGCGCTACGAAGACAAGGAAGAGCAGGACCGCAAACGGCTGGAGCAGATGGTGTTCTACGCGCAGACGGGCCTGTGCCGCTGGCAGGTGCTGCTGGAGGCCTTTGGTGAGGGGCAGGATGTCCAGCGGTGCCACGGCTGCGACAACTGTCAGCGGATGGACGTCCATCAGCAGGAGTTGCGGCTCCGGGAAGCGGTGGCGGAAGCGGCGGATGAGGTGGAGCGGGAGGCGGCATCTTCCGCGAAAGGAGACGCGGCGACGGGCGCCCGTGCTCACACCCAGACGGGTAGCAACGTCACGCCCATCGAGGCGGCGCTGTCCGGCGCCAGGTCCACGGGCGCCATCGGCAGCGAGGGGGCGAGCCACGCTCAAGGCGCGAAGGCGCCCGCCAGGTCCACCCCGGCAGCATCACCGCCCCCTGCCTTCCAGCCCGGCGACATCGTGCGCGTGCCGCGTTATGGCCTTGGAGAAGTGATCAGCGCCAGCACGGAGAGCGTGACGGTGCGATTCGGCCGTGAAGAGCGCAGCTTCCTGCCGTCGTTCGTGCGCAAGGCCAGGATGCCCAAGCCGCGAAAAGCGGCGTGACGCGCCGAGTCGGCCTCACACCATCAGCTCGGCCACGCGCTCGGCCAGCGCCAGGGAGGCCGTCAGCCCGGGCGACTCGATGCCGAACAGGTTCATCAAGCCCGCCTGGCCATGCTGCGCCGGCCCCTGCAGCAGGAAGTCCGCGGCGGCTTCGCCAGGGCCGCTGATCTTGGGCCGGATGCCCGAATACGCGGGCTGCAATGCGCCGTCCGGCAGCCCAGGCCAGTAGCGCCGGATCTCCGCATAAAACGCATCCGCCCGGCGGGGATCCACCCGGTAGTCCTCCGACTCGACCCACTCCACATCGGGGCCGAATCGTGCCTGTCCGCCCAGGTCCAGGGTCAGATGCACGCCCAGCCCTCCCGGCTCCGGCACCGGATAGACCAGTCGCGAGAACGGCGCCCGTCCCCGCAGGCTGTAGTAGTTGCCCTTGGCCAGATGCAGCGGCGGCACCAGCGCCTGCGGCATGCCGTGCAGGCCTGCTGCCACCCGCTGCGCCCCGAGACCGGCTGCATTGATCACCACAGCAGCCTGGATCTCCATCGGCTCCGCCCCGCCGATCTCCAGCTGGATGCCCTGTTCGCCGCAGTCCCCGGACAGCACCGGCGCATCAAACGCCACCATGCCGCCCGACGCCTCGAAATCCCCCCGCAGTGCCAGCATCAGCCCATGGCTGTCGACGATGCCGGTGGAACGGCTGTCCAGCGCGGCGACGCATTGCAGCGAGGTCTCGCGGCTCATGGCCTGCGCGCCGGTCATCATGGCCAGCTCCTGCACGCCGTTGCGGCGACCGGTGTCGGCGAGCTGTTCCAGCTTGGCCTGCTGTTCCACGGACGTGGCCACGATGAACTTGCCGCAGCGCTGATGCGCCACGCCGCGTGCCGCGCAGTAGTCATACAGCAGCGCCTTGCCGCGCACGCACAGCTCGGCCTTGAGCGATCCGGTGGGGTAGTAGATGCCGGCGTGAATGACCTCGCTGTTGCGGGAGCTGGTGCCCGTGCCGATGTCCGTGCCCTGCTCCAGCACCAGCGTCTCCAGGCCGCGCTGCGACATCTCCCGCGCCACCGCCAGGCCAACCACGCCCGCGCCGATCACGATGCAGTCCACTTGCTCCATCCGGGTTCCGTTCTCTTCGATGCACAGAGTGGAGGGCATTATGAACGTCGAACGATCAGCGTCGCGGAACCCACCCCTTCCCAGGTCCCCTGAGCCGACGCATCAATCGAGCGGCAGCTCGACCTGATCGAGAAACTCCGGCACCGAGACCGTCCCGCCCATTCGCTCTTCGATGGCCTGGCGCAACGTGTCTGACGCGGTCGGCTCGCCATGGGTGACGTACACGCGCCTGGGCCGCCGCGTGGGGGTGGCCAGCCATTGCAGCAACTGTTCCTGGTCCGCGTGTGAGGACATGCCCTGCAGCTGACGGACTTCCGCACGCACGGGGATCCATTCCCCATGCAGGCGGATGCGCTCCGCGCCCGCCACCAGTGCCGCGCCGCGGGTGCCCATCGCCTGGTAGCCGGCGAACAGCAGGGTGTGCTGGGCGTGCGGCGCCAGCGCCTTGAGATGGTGCAGCACGCGCCCGCCCGTGGCCATGCCGCTGGCGGCCACGATCACGCTCGGATATGCAGGCCGGTTCAATTCGCGCGAGGCTTGCTCAGAGGCCACGTAGCGGACCTCGGCCGCCAGGTCTTGCAGATCCTGCTCGGTCAGGCGCTGCTCGTCGGCATGAGGCCGAAGCAGCTGACTCACCCGCATGGCCATGGGGCTGTTCAGATACAGCGGCAGATCGGGGATTCGTCGTTCCCGCTTGAGCTTGAGGATGGCGTGCAGCACTGCCTGGGCCCGCCCCACCGCAAAGGCCGGGATCAGCGTCGTTCCGCCGCGCGCGGCCGTGCGTGAAAGGATCTGTGCGAGCTCATCGTCGCCCGGCGGGACCGGGTGACGCCGATCCCCATAGGTCGACTCCACCACCACGATGTCCGCATCCGGTGCGGGCGCGGGCGGCAGCATCATGGGATCATCGGAGCGTCCCAGGTCGCCCGAGAACAGCAGCGAGCCGAATCCTCCGGCCAGGTGCACGCTGGCAGCACCGATGATGTGCCCCGCATGGCTGAAGGTGGCTTGCCACCCTGGCAACACATCAAAGCGTTCACCGAATCGATGGGCCTTCACATGATTCAGCACCCGCTCCGCCATCGCTTCGGTATAGAGCGGCAAGGCCGCCGCATGCTTGCTGAAATGATGGCGATTGGCATAACGCGCGTCCTCCTCCTGCAGCCGCCCGGCGTCGCGCAGCAGAATGGGCAGGAGGTCCGCCGTGCCGGGCGTCACATGCACGGGTCCGGAGAACCCTTCCTCCATGAGCCGGGGAAGGTAGCCACTGTGATCCAGGTGCGCGTGGGTGAGGATCACCGCATCGATGGAGGCGGGCTCGACGGGAAAAGGCGCCCAATTGCGCAGGCGCAACTGCTTGAGCCCCTGGAAGAGTCCGCAGTCCACCAACAGCCGCCGGCCTTCATGGTCAATGAGATAACGCGACCCGGTGACGGTGCCCACGGCACCGAGAAACTGCAGCCGCGCGTGCGGGATGGTACTCATGATCGACCTCCAGGGCTTCAAGGGAAGGCAGCGGCCACCAAGCGCCGCTTCGACAGCTGCGCTGCCACCAGCGACACCACCAGCACCGCGAGGATGGCCGCGGCCAGGCCCATCGCCGACGGCTGCGCCATGCGCAGCAACGTCCGACCTGGCGTCCAGGCGATCAGCCCGGCGAAAAGTGCGACGGTCACGAGGGCCACCAGCCAATACGCATGTGCGCCGGGTTCCGTCAGCGACCGCCATCCATTGCCGAGCATGACGTTCTGCGCGACCAGCATCAGGTTGCCGACCATCAACGCAACAATGGCCAGCGTGCGGGCCTCCTCCGCCGGCAGATCCCATCGCAGCGCAACGCAGTACACCGCCAGGGTGGCGACCAACAGCAGCCCTCCCTGGAGGAGCCCGGTGGTCAGGTGCCGAAGGGCCGGGACGGTTCCGCCCCGGCGGCGTGGTGGACGCTGCATCAGGTCCGAGGACGCCGGCGCGTTCTCGAACGCCAGCGAGCACATCGGATCCACCACCATCTCCACCAGCACCACATGCACCGGCCCCATCAGGGGCGGCAAGCCGATGAGCAGCGGGAGCAAGGTCAGGCCGGCAATTGGCACATGGATGGCGGCGATGTAGGCGATGGCCTTGAGCAGGTTGTCGTAGATCCTCCGCCCCAGGCGGATACCGCCGATGATGTGACTGACGTCGTCGTCCAGCAGGACGATCCCTGCGGCCTCCCTCGCCACGTCGGTGCCGCGTCGCCCCATCGCAATGCCGGCATGCGCGGCATGCAGCGCGGGCGCGTCATTCACGCCGTCCCCGGTCATGGCCACGACTTCATCGTTGGCTCGGAGTGCCTGGACGATGCGCAGCTTGTGCTGCGGACGCACGCGGGCAAACACCCTCACCTGTCGAACGGCCTCGCGCAGATCGAGGTCGCTCAGACCCTCCAGGGCAGCGCCCTCCAGCACCCCGCCACTGACGTCAATCCCAGCCTGGCCCGCAATGGCCATCGCCGTGGCGACGTGATCGCCCGTGATCATGAAGACGGCAATGCCAGCCGCCCGGGCATCAGCGATCGCGGGCGGGACCGCCGGGCGCAGGGGATCTTCAAAGGCCAACAGGCCTGTGAACTGGAATGCCTGATCGTGCAGCGCGGCAGGCGTGTCTTCGGCGCACCGGGACTGCGCCACGGCAATGACCCGAAGGCCCTGCGCGGCCAGCGCAAGGATCTGCGCGTTCAACGTGGCCAGCTCCTCGCCGCCAAGGCCGCAGAGCCGCGCCACCGCCTCCGGAGCACCCTTGGCCGCACACCAGCGGCCATGGGCCCCGCTCCAGAGGTTGGCCATGACCAGGCATTCCGGCGTCATCCCATCGTGCCTGACGAGGCGTCGGTCCTGCGCAAGCCAGTCTTGCTGCAGGTCACTCAACCCGTGGGACTCGATGGGCAGGGACAGGATGTCGAGGTCCATCGGATCCACGCTGCCCGGACTCACCGCGGCCTGCGCCGCCACGATCAGGCCACGCCCGCTGGGCGAGAGTTGCGAGATCTGGGCCTTGCGTTGGCTCCGATCCGCCGGCAGCATCAGGCGGTTGCCAGCGACGTGCAATGCCCGCACCGCCATCCGGTTCTCGGTCATGGTCCCCGTCTTGTCCAGACAGAGGACGGTGCACGCCCCCAGCGCCTCGATGACCGCGGATCGCCTGACCAGCACCCGGATCCGGCTCATCCGCCAGGCTCCCAAGGCAAAGAACACGGAAAGCACCATCGGAAACTCTTCGGGAAGCATGGACATCCCGAGGGCGATCGCCGCCAGAAGGCCCTCCAGCCACCGGCCATGCAGGGCCCCGTACCACAGCGCCAGGGCCGCACAACTGGCCAGGGCCAGCACGGAGAACGCCAACGCCAGGCGCCGGATCTGCTCCTCCAGCGGGGAGCGAACCTGTTCCATGCCTGCCAGCGACGCGCCGATGCGGCCGAGCTGGGAGTCTTCGCCAATGGCCACCACTTCGGCGACGCCTTCTCCCCGGACCACGAGGGTGCCGGCAAACACCTGGCTGTCCTCGCAGCCAGAAGGCCTGGCGCCGCTAAAGGAACTCGCTACCGGGCTGTCCGCAGCACCTTCGCGGGTCGGCCACGCGGCTTGCCAGTTGGGGCCCGCCGCCACCTTGGCGACCGGCGCCGACTCGCCGGTCAGCATCGATTCATCCACGGACAGGCCGCTGGAGGCGATGACAACGGCGTCCGCCCCCACCCGCTCGCCCTCGCCGATCAGCAAGGTGTCACCGGGCACCAGCTCCCGGGCGTCGATCACGCAGGCGGCGCCGTCTCGCTGCACCCGTACCTTCGGTGCACTCAGCTCCCGCAAGGCGTCCAGGGCCCGTGCGCTGCGCCATTCCTGAAAGATCACCAGCCCCACGCTCAGGAGCGCAAAGCATCCCAGCATCAGCCCCTCACCCAGGTCGCCAATCAGCACATAGAGCGAAGCGGCGAGCAGCAGCAGCACAAACATCGGCTCCCGCACGACGCTGGCGAGCAAGGCCGACCACCGAGAGGGCTTGGCGCGCGCCAGGTCGTTGTAGCCCGACACCTGGCGGCGCTGGGTCACCTGCGCGGACGTCAGACCCGCAGAGGCCCGCATGCCGGGCTCATCCGTCCAGTGGCACGCCACCGGACCAAATGGCGACCCAGGTGTCATGCACCTCACGCTGCCAGGTCAGGCAGGCATTGGGCCAGGCCATCCACAGGCCCAGCAGGATCAGGGCGGGGTCCTGGGTCTCTTCACTGGAGCCGACGGCGAGACTGCCGGTCGGGGACTTGGCTCCGCAATCGCGGGTGCGCCGGGACGGCACAACGGACGGGTTAATCTCCAGCATGGCAGTCTCCAGTGGATGCAAGACTGCAATGTAGGCGCGCCGCTTGGCGCGGCCTTGATATCGCGCAAACTTGCTCCCGTCGCAGCGAGCGGTGCCACCAGCCTCCAAGCGGGCATCGACCGACAAGCGCCGCCCTCGGCACACAAGAACAGATGGAGACCGCATTGACCCCCGTGACTCCCCCCTTGCGTCGCAGACACGCCCTGCGGCAAACGGCTCAGGCGCTGGGCGTGCTGGCCGCAGCGACGGCCCTGGGTCCAGTTGCGCTGTCGACGGCCAGCGCTCAATCCCAAACCAGCGGCGCCGCCGCCAGCAATGCCACCGGCAATGCCGCCAGCAGCGTCGCCACCCGCAGCGCCACCGACTGGCCCACCCGGCCCGTGCGCATCCTCACCCCCTTCCCGCCCGGCGCCGGCCCTGAGACCGTGGCGCGCATGGTGGCCGAGAAGCTCCAGAAAAAATGGGGCAAGCCAGTCATCGTGGAAAACAAGCCGGGCGCCAATGGCTTCCTGGCCATCGATGCCTTCAAGCGAGGCGCGCAGGACGGCCACGACCTGATCCAGCTGGACAACGTGCACCTGGTGGTCTACCCGCATCTGTTCAAGAAACTGCCCTATGACCCGGTGAAGGATTTCGACCCCCTCACGCCCCTGTTCCGCACCTACTTCTTTGTCGGCGTTGCCGCCTCCAGCAAGTACAAGACGGTCGCAGACCTCGTGGCCGAAGCCAAGGCCCGTCCCGGCGCGCTGAACTACGGTTCATGGTCGGTGGGCAATGCGGTGCATCTGGGCGCCGCCCAGCTGGAGGCCTTGACCCACACGCAGATGCAGCATGTCGTCTACAAGGACACCTCCATGCTTTACGCCGCCGTGGCCAGCGGCGAGCTGGACTTCGCGCTCGGGTCCATGGCCACGGCAGGGCCGCTGCAAAGAGCGGGCCGCATCCGCTTCATTGCCGTGGCCGCGCCGCATCGCCTCCCCGCTTTCCCGGACCTGCCGACCGTTGCCGAGTCCGGCGGTCCGGCCGGTTATGAGGTGACCGGCTGGACCACCCTGGCGGCCCCGCGCCATCTGCCCAAGGCGGTGGCGGACAAAATCCAGCGCGACATCGAAGCCGCGCTGGACGAGCCGGACCTGCGGCAGCGTTATGCCACCTTCGGCTATGAGCCATTTCCGGTAACGCGAGATCCATTCAGCCGCTTCATGGCGGCCGAATCATCCAAGTACGCGGACATCGTCAAGCGCTTGAACATCGCGCTGGATTGACCCCGTCGCCGCTTGCGCCGCTTGCGCTGCTGGCAATCAGGCAGGCTCAAGGGCCCTTGTGGGACGCGCGGCGACATCGCGAGCATGCGTCTGTGCCGCGGGCCGGACTGAGTGCGCCGCATGCGCCGTATGCGCCGTATGTGCCGTATGCGCCGAACGGGCCGACAGCGCCGACAGAACCGACTGCGCGGATGGAGCGGAGTGATCCGATGGTGCCGTCGGCGCCGGATGACCGTCCGACTTGAACACGTTGATCGCCTCACTCAGCCGCCCGGCGCGCGTCTGCAGCCCGTTGGCCGCTTCAGCGGACGCCGCCACCAGCTGGGTGTTCTGCTGAGTGGCGTGATCCAGCGCGGAGACGGCCTGCGTGACCTGGTCGATGCCCAGCAACTGCTCGGCAGACGCACGGCTGATCTGCTCGATGAGCGTATTGACCTCCCCCACCTTACCGACGATCGCGGCCATCGACTGGCCCGCATCATCCACCAGGGCGCTGCCCACACTCACCCGCTCAACGCTGTCCTGGATCAGCTGCTTGATCTCACGGGCGGCGGAAGCTGAACGCTGGGCCAGGCTGCGCACCTCGCCCGCCACCACCGCAAAGCCACGGCCCTGCTCGCCGGCACGGGCAGCCTCGACCGCCGCATTCAGCGCCAGGATGTTGGTCTGGAAGGCGATACCGTCGATCACACCGATGATGTCGGCAATGCGCTTGGAGCTGGCGCTGATCTGATGCATGGTGTCCACCACGCGCTGCACGACCTCCCCGCCTTTGGAAGCGGCGTCGTGGGCATCCCCCGCCAACGAGGCGGCGGCCCGCGCCGTGTCCGAGTTGGCCCGCACGGCCACTGTCATCTCGCTCATGGAGCTGGCGGTCTGCTGCAGCCGCTCGGACGCCTGTTCGGTCCGCTCGCTCAGCTCCCGGTTGCCCGCAGCGAATTCCTCGCTGGCCTGACGCACCCCGTGCACCTGCTCGCCCACGTCATCCACCAGGCTTCTCAGGTTGAGGCCGGACTGGTTGACCGCCCGCATGAGCATGCCGATTTCATCCACCCGGTTCAGATGCAGGTTCTGCCCGGCCTGCCCGGCCGCCACAGCCTGTGCCTGGGCCAGCACCGCTTTCAGCGGCCCGACGATCTGCTGCTCCACCAGCCAGCACTTGAGCACCGACCCCACCAGCATCAGGCCGGCAATGATCCCCAGCTCTTTCGCATCGAGCCCCGCCAGCACGCCGCCGATCATGGCCAGCGCGACCACGCCGAAGATGGCCAGGCGCAGGCGCCAGCTCAGCGGCATCGTCTGCCCGAGGGAGCGCCAGGCGGACCACCCACCGTGAACGATCAGCCCGCGGTGAAAGCGGCGGCTGCCCGCGCGCTGGTCCCGGAATGCCGCATAGGCCTGTTCCGCCGCCTGCACTTCCTCTCGGGAAGGCTGGGTTCTCACCGACATGTAGCCGACCACTCGGCCTTCGCGCACCACTGGCGTGGCATTGGCGCGGACCCAGTAGTGGTCGCCGTCCTTGCGGCGATTCTTGACCAGGCTGGTCCAGGACATGCCCGCCTTGAGCGTCGCCCACATGTCGGCAAACGCCTCCTTGGGCATGTCGGGATGGCGCACGAGGTTGTGCGGCTGGCCCATGAGTTCTTCGGGGGTGAAGCCGCTCACCTGAATGAAGGCTTCATTCGCATACGTCAGGTAGCTGTCCTTGTCCGTACTGGACATCAGGGTCGCGCCCTCAGGAAAGGTGTATTCGCGCTGCGTAACCGGCAGATTGCTTCGCATCGGGACCTCCAGCTTGTGGTGGGCAGAGACTAGGGAATCCCCCTTGCCAGTTCAATGTCCCTGCAAAATCATCCCGTGACGCTTCGCACTGAAAAACAGCGTTGATTTCGGATGACCGCCGAATGACGCGATTTGCAATGATGCCGATGGGCACTGCGTTTGCCGTTTGACTCAGTTCCATTCAGAAGGGTGTTCGTGATGTCCCAAATCCCTGCTCCCGACAAGCCCAAAGGGTCTCCATTGCCTGAACCAACGGGCGTGGCCAAGCCCAATGCCGGCCATCCCGCAGCTGTGCCGGACCATGCGTTTGAAGAATCCATTGCTGGAGAAGAAGATCCCGGCGCCAGCCTCGACAACAATGCCAACGGGGTACCGCCGCCCCAGCGCCCGCAGAGCCGCTCCGGCTCGCCGCGCTGAACGTCATCAGGAGCCGCCATGAAAGACACTGCCAGCGACACCCGCAATCCTGACCCCCACCGCGTCAACGTGACCGACGATGAAGAGCGGACCGAGCCCGGCGACGGCATGGGCGTGGCCCATGACCTGGTCCAGCCGGCCGTCGACGATGTGGGCACCAGTGCCCGTCGCGTGGAGGAGTGGCTGCAGCAGCACCGCTGATCGGGCACATGCCTTGCCACCTCCCGGCAGCGCCAACGTCGGCAAAGCCAGGAGTGTCCCAGCATGGATGCAGCGTCCAGATCTTCCCCCGCGACCCCGTCGTCGCCCTCATCCCCGACTTCCCTCTCCCCCTCTCCCTTCCCCACCCCAGCGGCAACGGATACAGCCTCCGGCCTGCCGCTGGCAGCGTCCAGCTGCGCCACCGCCGCGCCCTGCCTCGGTGATGCGCTGGCGGCGGATGTCTGCCGCGCCCATGAAGCGGGGCTCGGCACCGATAGCCTGCAAGATCCATTGACCGGCGTACGTCGCCGCACGATGCTCATCGCCGGCAGCGCCTGTGCCGCCGGCTCCGGGTTCGCCCTGGAGGCCCAGGCCCAGGTTCCCAACCCCCGTCCGCCCGCTTCGCAGGAGGCCCTCATGGCCACGTCCCAGGTCACCCTGACCGTCAACGGCCAGAGCCAGACGCTCTCGCTGGACAACCGCACCTCGCTGCTCGACGCCCTGCGCGAGCACCTTCGTCTGACCGGCACCAAGAAAGGCTGTGACCACGGCCAATGCGGCGCCTGCACGGTGCTGCTGGACGGCCGCCGCATCAATTCGTGCTTGACACTGGCCGTGCTGCATGACGGCGCCCAGGTCACCACCATCGAAGGTCTGGGCACGCCGGAGAAGCTGCATCCGCTGCAGGCTGCCTTCATCAAGCATGACGGCTACCAATGCGGCTACTGCACGCCGGGCCAGATCTGCTCGGCCACTGCCGTGCTGGACGAGCTCAAGGCCGGCATGCCCAGCCATGTCAGCGCCGACCTGAACGTGCGCCCGCTGCTGTCCGCCGAGGAACTGCGCGAACGCATGAGCGGCAACATCTGCCGCTGCGGGGCCTATTCCAACATCATTGACGCGATCACCGAAGTCGCCGGGAGGCCCGCATGAAGCCCTTCACCCTGGAACGGCCGGAGACTCCGGCCCAGGCCGCCGCCGCCGCGGCCCGGCAGCCCGGTGCCCGCTTCATTGCCGGCGGCACCAACCTGCTGGACCTGATGAAGCTGCAGGTGGAGACGCCCACCCATCTCATCGATGTGAACCGCCTCGCGCTGGACCGCATCGAGCCGACGCAGGAAGGCGGGCTGCGCATCGGCGCGCTGGTGCGCAACAGCGACCTGGCGGCCGACCCTCGCGTGCGTCGCGATTACGGCGTGCTCTCCCGCGCGGTGCTGGCCGGCGCTTCCGGTCAGCTGCGCAACCGGGCCACCACCGCCGGCAACCTGCTGCAGCGCACCCGCTGCCCGTATTTCTACGACACCCAGCAGGCCTGCAACAAGCGCCAGCCGGGCAGCGGCTGCAGCGCCATCGACGGCCGCAGCCGCCAGCTGGGCATCGTGGGCGTGAGCAACGCCTGCATCGCCACCTATCCGGGCGACATGGCCGTCGCCATGCGCACCCTGGATGCCGTGGTGGAAACCGTGCGGCCCGACGGCCAGACCCGTCGCATCCCCATCGCCGACTTCCACAAGCTGCCGGAGAACACGCCCCACATCGAGACCACGCTGAGCGCCGGAGAGCTGATCACCGCCGTCACGCTGCCGCGTCCGGTGCCCGGCGTGCACATCTATCACAAGGTGCGAGACCGGGCGTCCTACGCCTTCGCCCTGGTATCGGTAGCAGCCATCGTGCAGGGCAACGGCCGTGGACGCATCGCGGTGGGCGGCATCGCGCCCAAGCCCTGGCGGATGGACGCGGCCGATGCCGCCATGCCCCAAGGCTCCCAGGCCATCGCGGCCCGCCTGCTGGCGGACGCCCATCCCACATCGGACAACGCTTTCAAGATCCCGCTGGTGGAGCGAACCATCGCCGCCGCCCTGGATGAAGCCCGGCAAGCAAGGACACGCGCATGAAGTTCGACCGCCCCGCGACCCAGAACCCCATCGATCAGCTGCGTGTGGTTGGCAAGCCGACCGACCGGATCGATGGCCCCCGCAAGACCACCGGCACCGCGCCGTATGCCTACGAACGCCATGACGTGGCGCCGCAAGCCGCTTATGGCGTGATCGTGGGCGCCGGCATCGGCAAGGGCACGATCCGCCGCATGGACACCCAGGCGGCCGAGGCCGCTCCCGGCGTACTGGCCGTGGTCACCGCCAGCAATGCCGGCAAGCTCGGCAAGGGCAAGTTCAACACGGCCCATCTGCTGGCCGGCCCCAAGGTCGAGCACTACCACCAGGCCGTGGCCGTGGTGGTGGCCGAGACCTTCGAGCAGGCCCGCGCCGCCGCCGAACTGGTGAAGGTGGACTACCAGGCCGAGCCTGGTGCCTACAGCCTGGCCAAGGCGATGGACAGCGCCAAGCCGCCCAAGGGCGATGAGCAGACGCCGCCCGAGACCAAGGTCGGTGATTTCGACTCAGCCTTCAGCCAGGCCGCGGTGAAGCTGGACCACACCTACACGACGCCGGACCAGTCCCACGCCATGATGGAGCCGCATGCGTCGCTGGCCATGTGGGAAGGCGACAAGCTCACCGTGTGGACCTCCAACCAGATGATCGACTGGGGACGGGGCGACCTGTCCAAGACGCTCAACCTGCCCAAGGACAAGGTGCGCTTGATCTCGCCCTTCATCGGTGGCGGTTTTGGCGGCAAGCTCTTCCTGCGCGCGGATGCGGTCATGGCCGCACTCGGCGCCAAGGCGATCGGCCGTCCGGTGAAGGTGGCGCTGCAGCGTCCGCTGATCATGAACAACGCAACGCACCGCCCCGCCACCATCCAGCGCATCCGCATCGGTTGCGGCAAGGATGGCCGCATCAGCGCCATCGCCCATGAAAGCTGGTCCGGCGACCTGGAAGGCGGACAGCCTGAAACCGCGGTGGCCCAGACCCGGCTGCTCTATGCCGGCGCCAACCGCTATTCGGCGATGAAGCTGGCGGTGCTGGACCTGCCCGAAGGCAATGCCATGCGAGCCCCGGGCGAAGCGCCCGGCCTGATGGCGCTGGAGATCGCCATCGACGAGATGGCGGAGCAGGCGCAGCTCGATCCGGTGGAATTCCGCATCCTCAACGACACCCAGGTCGACCCGGAAAAACCGGAGCGTCCGTTCTCACAGCGCCGTCTGGTGGACTGCCTGCGCACGGGGGCCGAGAAGTTTGGCTGGCAGCAGCGCACCAAGCCGGGACAGCGCCGCGAAGGCCACTGGCTGATCGGCATGGGCGTGGCCTCGGCCTTCCGCAACAACCTGGTGATGAAGTCGGCGGCACGGGTGCGGCTGGACCAGCGCGGCGTGGTCACGGTGGAAACCGACATGACCGACATCGGCACCGGCACCTACACCATCGTGGCGCAGACCGCCGCGGAGATGATGGGCGTCGGCCTGGACAAGGTGGTGGTGCGGCTGGGCGACTCCAACCTGCCCGTCTCCTGCGGCTCGGGCGGCCAGTGGGGCGGCAACAGCTCCACCGCAGGCGTGTACGCGGCCTGCATGCAACTGCGCGAGATCATTGCGCGCAAGCAGGGCATGGACCCGGAGAAGGCGGTGTTTGCCGACGGCGCGGTGCGCGAGGGCGGCAAGTCGGTAACCCTGGGCGATGCGGCCGGCCATGAAGGCCTGGTGGCCGAGGACAAGATGGAGTACGGAGACCTGGACAAGAAGTACCAGCAATCCACCTTCGGCGGCCATTTTGTCGAGGTGGCGGTGAACGCCTTCACCGGTGAGATCCGCGTGCGGCGCATGCTGGCCGTCTGCGCTGCCGGCCGGATTCTCAACCCCAAGGCCGCCCGCAGCCAGGTGATCGGTGCGATGACGATGGGCGTCGGCGCGGCGTTGATGGAAGAGCTGCAGGTGGACGAGAAGCGCGGCTTCTTCGTCAACCACGACCTGGCGGGCTACGAGGTGCCGGTGCATGCCGACATTCCCCACCAGGACGTGATCTTCCTCGACGAGACCGATCCGATCTCCTCCCCGATGAAGGCCAAGGGCGTGGGCGAGCTGGGCATCTGCGGCGTCGGCGCCGCGGTGGCCAACGCCATCTACAACGCCACCGGCGTGCGGGTGCGGGAGTACCCGGTCACCCTGGACAAGCTGCTGGCGAAGATGCCGCGCGTGGCTTGAGCGCTCAGTCCGCCGCTGCGGGGGCCGAGGCCCCTGCCGGCGGCAGGCTGCTGCGCGCCAGGTCCATGGCGGCGGCCAGTTGCGCCGCCACCTGGTCGGTGTCGTAGGGCTTGGCCACCAGCGGCACATCCGGTGCTTCTTCAATGCGCACCGGATGGCCGCTGGCCAGCACCACCGGCAGCGTCGGCTTGAGCACCTTGAGTGTGCGGGCCAGATCCACGCCGCTGCGGGTGCCGGGCATGACGATGTCCGACAGCACCACGTCCACCTGGGCGCCGCCGCGCAGCAGGTCCAGGGCCTGGTCCGCGGTGGGGGCCGTCATCACACTGAACCCGAGGTCTTCCAGCGCCTGGGCGGTGAGTTCGCGCACCGAGGCATCGTCCTCCACCAGCAGCACGGTGCCGCCGTAGCGCTGGCCGCTGGCGGGGGCCTGCGCTTCCAGCGCGCGCGTCCGGCCCAGCGAACGCGGCAGCCACAGCACCACTTCCGTCCCCAGGCCGATCTTGCTGTTGAGCGTGGCGGTGCCGCCGGTCGCACGGGCCAGCGCATACACCTGCGCCAGGCCCAGTCCGGTGCCCTGCCCCACCGGCTTGGTGGTGAAGAAGGGTTCGAAGGCATGGGCCATCTGGTCCTGCGTCATGCCGTCGCCATCGTCCACGACGGTGATGCAGACATAGTCCCCCGCCAGAAGATCGGTCACCTCGCCCGCCACCACCTGACGGTTGGCTGCGCGGATGGTCAAGCGTCCGCGTCCGTGCAGGGCATCCCGCGCATTGAGCGCCAGGTTCAGGATGGCCAGCTCCAGCTGCACCGGGTCGGTCCGGACCGGCCAGAGGCCGTCCTCCATCTCCAGGCTGCTGTCGATGGCGCTGCCCACTGCGCCGCGCACCAGCTCCATCAGCTCGGGCAGCTGTTCGCGCAAATCCAGCACCGATTCATGGCCCACCTGTTGCCGGCCAAAGGCGAGCAACTGACGCGTCAACTGCGACGCCTTGGCCGTGGCACGCTGGCAGGCGGCCAGCGCCTGGTCGGCCCGCGGGTCCGCGCTGAGCTTTTTGGCCAGTTGCAGGCCGGTGGTCATGGTCTGCAGCAGGTTGTTGAAGTCGTGGGCGATGCCGCCGGTCAAGCGGCCCAGCGCTTCCAGCTTCTGACTGCGCAAGGCGGCTTCCTGCGCCAGCCGGGCCTGCGCCACCGCCGCTTCGATCTCGGCGCGCATGCGCTGCTCATGGCCGGAGCGTTCCTCGCTGGCCGCCACCAGCGCACGCTGCACGATGTCCACATCCTCCAGGCCGCTGGCCGTGGCCTGCACCCGCTCGCCGCTGCCCATGGCCAGCGCATCGTCCCGCAGCCCCTGCAGCGGGCGCACGATGGACCCGCCGATGCGCCGCGCCACCAGGGTGGCCACCACGATGAAGATGAAGGACACGCACAGCGTGACGCCGAACGCCATCCAGGCGGTATGGGCCAATTGGCCTCGACTCAGGCCGATCAGCACCAGCCAGCCGGAGTCCGGCGCGCGGGCAAACACGGTGAACACCGGCACGCCGTCCAGCGTCTTGGTTTCCACCACGCCGCGGTCGGCCTTGGCCATGGCCTCCAGCATGGCAGCGCTGGCCCGCTGGCCGGCGCGCTTGTCGGGGTCCAGCGTGCGGGCGGCGACATACCCCTGGCTGTCCAGCACCACGCCCAGCCAGCCCTTGGGCAGCGGTTGCTGGCGGAAGATCTGCTGCAAATCCGTCACCGGGCTGCCCAGGCCCAGCCGCATCGGCTGACCGGCGACGGTCACCGGCACCCGGACGGCGAAGCTGAGCCGCTTGTCATGAGGGCCGGTGTAGAGATCCGACACCATCAAGGGTCTGTTGGGCGTCACGCCCGTCCGGAAGATCGAGGTCTTGGGCAGCGCCACGCCCCAGTCCACCCGGGTATTGATCATTTGCTGACCATCTTCGCGCGTCAGCGCGATGGTGCTGGCCGACCCTGCCACCAGCCGGCGGGCTTCCGCATGGAATTGGTCCAGGCGCCCCTCCGCCAGGCTGGGCGCGATGCTCAGCGCCTGCAGCATGGCGCTGCGCACCGCCATTTCCCGGTCGGTCACCAGGCTCAGCGCTTCCGCCGTTTCCATGGCGGCATTGATGGCCGCCCGCTGCTCCGTCTGGAAGACAGCCACCCCCGCCATCATCGACAGCAGCAAGGTCGGCAGCACCATCAGCCACACCATGGCCTTCAACTTGCCGCTGATGGAACTGGACCTCAATGGCGGGGCAGTGACTGCGGCGGCGGAGGGCATCGACGGATTCTAGAGGCCGGTCGATTCTTTGCCTGGCCCGGCGGCAGTGGGATAAACGCGAAAGCGGATCGTGAATCGCCCTTTGCGTGCAGTCGCTCTTCATTGCCGACCTTCCGTCGAGATGACAAAACGGTAAGCCAATGTCAGCAGTCGTTTGTGCAGAATGGGGATCATGAAGCTTTTGCTGGTGGAAGACGAAATCAAGCTGGCCGACTACCTGCGCCATGGTCTGACGCAGGAAGGCTTCATCGTGGACGTTGCCAACGACGGCATGCAGGGGCTGCATCAAGCCTGCGAAGGCCAGTACGACCTGATGGTGCTGGACGGCATGTTGCCCGGCCTGGACGGCCTGGCCGTACTGGCCGCCCTGCGGCAGCACAAGCAGACGCAATCCCTGCCAGTGCTCATGCTCACCGCACGCGGCGATGTGGAAGACCGGGTCAAGGGGCTGCAATCCGGCGCCGACGACTATCTGGTCAAGCCCTTTGCCTTCTCAGAACTGGTGGCGCGACTGCATGTGCTGATGCGCCGCAGCCAGGGGCAGCACGGCGGGGACGCCACCGTGCTCAAGCTGGGCGACCTGGAACTGGACCTGCTGCGCCGCAAGGCCCAGCGCCAGGGGCAGCGCCTGGACCTCACCGCCAAGGAATTCAGCCTGCTCACGCTGCTGCTGCGGCGCCAGGGGGAGGTGCTGTCCCGAACCGAGCTGGCTGAGCAGGTCTGGGACATGAATTTCGACAGCGAGACGAACGTGGTGGAAGTGGCCGTGCGGCGTTTGCGGACCAAGCTGGACCTGCCCTTTGACACGCCCCTGGTCCACACCGTGCGCGGCATGGGCTACGTGCTGGAAATGCGCACCTGAATTCACGTCCAAAACTGTTTCGGACGTAGCGGCGTGTTCATTCAAAACCGCGCAGATCCCTGATTCCATCGGGCATCCATCCCCCGGGAGGGGGAATGAAGCTGTTGCCATGAAATTGCAATCGGTTGCACGCAGTGTGTCCAGCTTGCAGGACACTTCTGCGGTCCGCTGCACATCTGCAGTGCGGTTGATCGCCTGTGCGACGCCGGGCACGTCGGTTGCTCAATGCCTCCGATGCCGAATTGCGGTTCAACTTTCCTGAAGTTGGGCATCGATGAAATCTCTCGTCCCTGGGAACGGGCACGCGGTTTGCCACTGCTCTTCCTTGGAACACGTTGGAGCGAATTCATGGTCATGTCCTCTACAACAATCAGTGCGACGGTCCCCCGTGGCAACTACCTCCTGGCCCAATGGCCGCAGGAGGAACTCGCTCGCGTGCTGCCCCATCTTGAAGCAGTGGAACTGCTCAAGGGCCGGGTGCTGTTTGAAGCCGGCGCTCCGTCGCCGCATGTTTTCTTTCCCGCCAGCTCCATCGTGTCGCTGATCTATACGACGCACGCCGGGGCCTCCTCGCAGGTCGCGATGATCGGTCCTGAGGGTCTGGTGGGCGTCTCGTCGCTGCTCGGCGGTGAATCTCCCGCCTCCCGCGCCGTGGTGCAGCGGGCCGGCCTGGCCTATCGGCTGCGACTGAATGTGCTGAAGGAAGAATTCCTGCGTGGCGGTCTCGTCACGCATACCGTGCTGCGCTATGTGCAGTCCCAGATGACGCAGATGGCGCAGACGGCGGTGTGCAACCGCCATCACTCGCTGGAGCGTCAGCTGTGCCGGTGGCTGTTGCAGGTGCTGGATCGTCAGCATGGGCATCAGGAACTCTCTGTCACGCAGGAGCTGATCGCCAACATGCTGGGGGTGCGCCGCGAAGGGGTGACCGAAGCGGCACAACGCCTCCAGGCCGCCGGCCTGATCCGGTACACGCGAGGTCATATCGCGGTCCTGGATCGGCCGGGGCTGGAAGCACGGGCTTGCGAATGCTATGCCCTGCTGAAGCCGGACTTCCAGCGGCTGCTGCCTCAAGCTGTGACTGAAACTCACGCGACCACCTCTGCCGCCTTCGCGCCAGTTGCTGTCCAAGCCTGAGACGGAACCACTCCGTCACTTCAACAAACCCGTTCACTCCCAAAAACTGCAGCCACGCGGCTGCGGTTTTGGCGCGTGGAAAAAACGTGGCAAGAAAACGGCCGGTGCCTGAGCAACGTCCGCGGTCATTCCACATTCCACGCAAAGAGGCCTGTAAGGGCCTTTTTTCATTGGCCTTGCGGCCGATGAATCGCGACCTTGTGGGTCACGGGTCCTACTGCCCTTCCCTGTGCCGGGCGATCACCCCGAAAGGCCTTCACCCGGCACTGGAAGGACGGCTTGGGCAGGACCTCCGAAGACGTCCCGTCCAAGCCTTGCCACCACCAGGGCCGAAGCCCCGGAGGTTGCCGTCCGATTACTTCTCGCCGCGGTTACGACGACGGGCCACGAAGCCCACAGCAGCCAGGCCGCTGATCAGCATGGCGTAGCTGGCGGGTTCCGGCACCGGCGAAGCGAAGTTGATCGAGCCGCCACCCTGGCTGATCACGAAGCCAGTGGGGGTGACCGTCACTTGCGACGTGGTGTTGGAGAACGAGGTCAGGCCCAGCAGGTAGGTGGGGCTCGAGAAGCCGTCCACCAGCCAGTTGATGTTCAGGCCGGCGTTGGCCGACGGATTGAACGAACCGTTGCCAGCGGGCACGGTGGCCACGTTGCCCCAGTTCAGGTTGCCCGAAGCCAGGGCCACTTCGCCGGTGGCGGACTCGCTCCACTGGGTGCCGTCGAACGTGTAGTTCGAGGTGCCGTTGAAGCCGTACAGCGTGTAGGTCAGCGAGGTCAGCTGACCCAGGGTCACCGTGGTGGCCGGGTCGCCCGAGCTGATGGTGCCCGTGCCGCTGAACTTGATGTACATGCCGTAGTCGCTGTTCAGGCCAGCGGGCAGCACCGAGGTGCCACCCAGCTGGGCAGCGCTGACGGCCAGGTAACCTTCTTCAGTGAAGGTGTTGGCACCCGTGAAGTTGATCGTCGAGTAGTTCGAGATCAGCAGGTTGTCAGCCGTGAAGGCGTCACCGGCGAGACCAGCTTTGGACGGGTCCCAGGTGAACGAAGGAAGTGCAGAAGCACTGGCGCTAGCGGCAGCCAGGGCGAGAGCCAGCAGGGTACGCTGGAACGCCGGAGACTTCCGGGAGAGCAAAGGCAGGGTCATGGTGGTTGCTCCGATATAAAGATGTCCGCACCTCGCGGACCAACGGCATTTCGCCACCGTGAGAAATTCACGTCTGTGCGCCCACCCACAGTGCCCGGGCACTTGTCACCTCCAGGGGGGACTACAGACCAAGCGTTTCTATGGTTGACCCCGCATTCATGGGGGATCGAATTGGCATCTCAACAACACGATCCGAAAACCGACGCACTGCCAATTACTGCGGACTTCCTCCCGTTTTCCACGTCATGAAAGTCCAGGGGGGACACCACAATTTGTGGATCGTTGTTGTTGCCAGTGAGTCGCCGGTCATGAGCAAGTCTTCTGCCACCACTTCCGCCCTGTCCTCGACCGCCGTATCGGGCGTCGCCGGACTGATGCTGGGCCAGATTGTCCTGGCCCTGGCGATTCACCACGGACGCAGTGTGGAGGGCCTGGGTTTTGCGCTGGTCTTCCTGGTGGCCGGCGGCGCCGCCGTCGCCTGCTTCCTGGGTCACCGGCACCAGGTGCGCCGGCCACGGACGGAGCCCGCGCCGATGCGGCTGTGGATTGCAGCACTGGCAGCGGGCGTGATGCTGTCGATGTGGCTGGCGGGCGCGGTCGGGCCCTGAGGGCCTCGCCAGGCGCGAGTCCTTCGCGCTCTACACCTCAGGCCCCTCAGGCCCCTCAGACCCCATTCCCCGGCGTCGTGATGCCCCAGCGCGCCAGCGCTTCATCGTCCGTGACGCGGGCATCCACCCAATGGGCCCCTTGCGGCCCATGTTCCTTTTTCCAAAACGGCGCCTGGGTCTTAAGGTAGTCCATCAGGAACTCACAGGCCTGGAAGGCCTGCCCGCGGTGCCGGGAGCTGACCAGCACCAGCACGATCTGCGCACGGGCTTCCAGCGGCCCGACCCGATGGATGACCCGCGCACCGCGAATGTCAAAGCGCCGGAAGGCTTCGTCCACCATCGCCTCGATCGAGGCTTCGGTCATGCCCGGGTAGTGTTCCAGCTCCATCAGCGTGACGGGGCTGCCGTCCGCGCCGTCCCGCACCGTCCCGACAAAACTCACCACCGCCCCCACGCCGCCGTCCTCCGCCCGCAAGGACAGGGTTTCGGCGCTGAGGTCAAAGTCTTCGGTCTGGATGCGGACGCGGGGCGAATTCATGCGGCGCATTTTCTCATTGGGGCGCCCTGCCCTGGGTCTTGATGACTTCTTGACGCGCCGCCGCCAGGTCTTGCCACCGTCTGGACAGCCGTTTTCCTACCCTGCGGGCATCGTCACCACAGCGTCTTGAAGACGCCCCTTGCATGAGACCGGTGCTCATCCTCCAGCACGAACCCGCCCAGGGTCCCGGCTATCTGCTGCAATGCCTGCGTGAGCATGGCCTGGACGTGGAACTGCTGCGGCCCGACCTGGGCGACCGTCCGCCGGCCTATGCCGGTGACTTCAGCGGTCTGGTGCTGCTGGGCAGCGACCATTCGGTGCAGGACCACCTGCCCTGGATTGCCCGGGAGCGGCTGCTGCTGGCGGACGCCCTGCGGCTGGGCCGCCCGGTGCTGGGACACTGTTTCGGCGCCCAGCAGCTGGCACGAACGCTGGGGGCGCCGGTCCACCGCAATCCGCGGCCGGATATCGGCTGGCGCGAGCTGTGGATCACGCCGGCGGCCCGCCATTTGTTCGACGGCCAGGACCGGCTGCTCAGCTTCAACTGGCACCACGACAGCTTCCAGATGCCGCCTGGGGCCACCCGCACCCTGTTTGGCGTGCACAACCTCAACAAGGGGTTTGCCCTTGGCCCGCATCTGGGCCTGCAAAGCCACCTGGAGGTCACCGACCCGGGGCTGCGGGCCTGGTGCGCCCAGGGCCGCGCCGAGCTGGCGCAATGCCACGGGCCCACGGTCCAGACGGAGCAGGAAATCCTGGCGGACCTGCCGGAGCGGCTGGCCCGGCTGCGTCGCGCGGCGCGGGCGGTGTATCACCACTGGATCGGGCATCTGGACCGGCGGCCGGTGTTTGTGAGGCCGCGGGCGGCCTGAGGGGCCTGGTGCCGGCTGGGAACAGGCTATCCTTGGTTCAGCCCCTTTGAACCGCCCAAACCCAACGATGCGCACCTCATTGATCCTGGCCCTGCTGCTCCCCCTCAGCGCCTGCGGCATCAATCCTGAATCGGCCTATCCGCTTCTCCAGGCCAGAGAACGACAACAATGCGGGGCGTTGCGGAGCCAGTCGGACTACCGTCAATGCATGGACCGAACGAGTGTTCCTCAGGAACGCTACCGGGTGGAGCGCGCGCGAGCCACGTCGGACCGCGAATAGCGCGGCCCTCCCGGGAAAGGCCCACGCCCTGTCATTGACGCTGCCCCGACGCGCAACCGGCTAGGCCCCTCAGACGTTCCCGGCGGACACGACCGGGCCAGACGGCTGCCCCGTCGGTGATCCACCGGCAGGCTCCAGGCTGACTGCAAAGGCCTTGGTCCCCTTGAGCAACCCCGCGCGAACCACGGTTGTCGCGCCGTCGCCGGAGGCCAGCAAGCCCAGCGACCGTGGCGTGCCTTCGGCGGGCACGGCCCACAACTCCAGCGCCTGAGATGCTTCGATCTTCATCGGCCCCAGCGGCTTGAGCACCAGGGCCCGGCCGTCCGGCGACACACTGGCCACGAAGCCGGTCTTGGACAAGGCCAAGCCCTGCGGCGTCTCGTGCAGCACCACCACGATCGGCGCCTGCGGCTCGACCGGGCGGATCACCAGGAAGCCCAGCGCCACCGACGCTGCCAGCGCCGCCGAGCCGATCACCCGCCAGACCCTCAATTGACGATCCTGATGACGATCCGGCCGCACCAGCGACACCGGTGACACGGGCGACGGCGCCTGCGCGTCATTCGCGGCACCAAACAGCTTGCGCTGGATGCCGATCCACACGCGGGCAGGCGGCTCCACCGGCTGGATGCGATTGCCCAGCAGTTCCAGCCGATCAGCCCATTGAGCGGCCGCCGCAGCCAAGGCGGGATGCGCCGGAAGCAGCCGTTCAAACCGCCTTCGGGCGCCACCGCGCAGCAAGCCCGCGGCGTATTCGGCGGCGAGGCGATCCGCGCGCTCGGGATGTCCGTAATCCATCAGGCCACCCTTCCCTCGGCACGCACCTGCCGCACCGCGCGGTCCAGGCAGCTGCGCAGGCTTTGCAGCCCGCGTCGCACCCAGCTCTTGACCGTGCCCAGCGGCTGACTCATGTGCTGGGCGACTTCCGCGTGGGACAGCCCCTGGTAATAGGCCAGGGCCAGGCAACTGCGCTGTTCCCCCGTCAAATGCTGCATGCATCGCTCCAGATCGTTGGCCCGAGTGGCGTCGTCCAGCAATTCGAGCGGGCCGGGCTCGTCGCTGCGCAGGGTCGCCAGCACATCGACATCGTCGTCATCACCCGCACCGCCCGAACCGCCCGCACCGCCGCCGAGGCTCGAGAAACGGCTGATGGTGACCGGCTCTGACGACTTGCGCCGCAGGCTGTCGATGGCCCGGTGGCGGGCAATGGTGGTGAGCCAGGTCATGACACGGCTCTGCGTGCTGTCATACCGCTCCGCCTGCCGCCACACCGCCATGAACACTTCCTGCAGGAGTTCCTCGGCGGCGCTGCGATCCCGGTTGATGCGCAGCACCACCGCAAACAGCGTGGGGCTGGTGAGCTCGTACAGCGACTGGAAGGCCTGACGGTCCGCGCGGGCCACGCGTTGCATCAGGCGCTCCAGCTGCGCGTCCCGCTCGTTCGGTGCGGTCGGCCCAGCACTGGACGCGCCGGGGGCACCGGACGCACGCTCATCGCGGGGCGCCGTCATGGCGCCCCCTGGTGCAGCCGCCTCGCCCGGACCTGCGGGCCCCGACGACCGCGCCGAATCACCGCGCCGCCCCCACGGTCCAGAAGATGTAATCCGCCTGATAGTTCACCGTCTTGCGCTGGCTGACGGTGGAAGCGTCGCAGGCCGAGGTCGGCGCAACGCCGCCCTGGGTGGCCACCCGCTGGATGTAGCTGACGCCCTGCATCGCACCGGCGCCCATGGCCGGATTGGCCTTCACGAGCTGAAGCGGAATATTGCCCGGCGATGCCGGTGCTACCGCCACCTGCGTGCCGGTGACCTTGGAGCCGTCCTTGGCTTCCCAGGTGGCCGGGGGGCCGTAGTACTTGCCAACGGTCTGCTGCTGGCGGTCCATCAGCGTTGCCGAGGGCCCGACAAACACCCATTCAAACTGCCCGGCCATGTCCTTCTTGGCCCGGCATTCATAGTCGATCGTGCCCACGCCCACCGTTTCCAGCGCCACTCGATGCCCTTCGGGCACCTGGACGCCTGCCGGCAGGCTGGCCTGGGAAAACATCGGCTTGGCTTTATCGCCCATGTTGCCGGACATGGCACAGGCGCTCAGCACAGCCGCGCCCATCAGGGGCAGCGCCAGGCGCGTGAAAGGGATACGTCGAGCATTCAGACTCATCATGGTGGCTCCTCCATCAGCAGCTGCGTCGACATGATGCAGCCTAAGGAGCATTACGCAGGACGCCGATGAACGGATGCAAGGGTTTCCCTCCACCCGTTGACGGATTTTCCGGCGACACGCCCCGATGACGTTCAAGCACCCAACCCGATGATCTGCACCTCCAGCAGCCGCTCGACCAGCCAGACCGCCGCAATTCCGGCCACCAGCACCGAGCCCGCCCGGAGCACCCAGCGCCGGTAGCCTGACCAGCGTCGCGCCCACCAGGCGATGGGCACCACCAGGCTGACAATGGCGAGCTGTCCGGCCTCCACGCCCAGGTTGAACAGCACCAGCGGCGCCGCCAGCTCGGACCGGGACAAGCCCAGGTCCTTCAGCGCACTCGCAAAGCCGAAGCCATGGACCAGCCCGAACACGAAGGTGAATCGCCAGGTCGAATCCACCACGACGGGCCGCAGATTGTTCAATGCCGCCAGCAGCACGCTCAGCGCGATCAGACTTTCCACCCACCGCGACGGCGGCTGCACCACGTCGAACACCGCCAGCCCCAGGGTGATGGAGTGGGCCACGGTGAAGGCCGTCACCACGGCCACCACCCGGCCCACGGCGGGACGCCAGGCCTGCGCCGGCACCCAGTGGCCCGCGTCTCGTCGCAGCACGGCCGGCAGCAGCAGCACCACCAGGAACAGCACATGGTCGACGCCGACCCAGATGTGGTGGACACCGTCCCGGAAAAGCGCCGCCCAGCGCCCGCCAGTTGACGCTTCAGCGTCGGAGGGACTGTTGGAGTCCTGCCTCAGCAAGGAGAACGTCGGCGCATCCGGCGCCAGGACCGTGGTCCGCGACACGCCTGTGTCACGCCACAGCAGAATGCCCCGATGGGTCGGGTCGCTCGCCGCGAACAGCCGGTAGGTCACGTCGGCCGTGCCCACGCCGCCGCTGCAGGTCCAGGTCCGTTGCAGCACGGCATATCGGCCGTCGCTGTGTTGCTCCAGTTGCAGCGCTGACGCGGGTCCGGGCTCGCAGGGCTGCTGCAAGGCATCCAGGATCCGCCACACGATGGCCTGGTCGACCAGGGACTGAATGTCCTGGCGGCGGGCGCGCACCTCCCCCCAGGTCAGCAAGGCATTGCCATCGGCGTCCAGCACCAGCTCGCGGTCCAGATCGCGCAGGGCGACATCGGTCCGGACAGTGACCTGTTGTGCATCCACGCTCATCCGCAGGTAGGCATCGCTGGCCTTGTGCGCCTCCACGGGAGCCATCCAGGTCAGCAGCGCGAGCCACAACAAGGCCATCAACCAGGGCGTGATCGGCCGCAGGCGCCTCCACGATGACGCCAGCCACGGAGTGACACTCGTTGCGGCCATCACGGCTGGATCTCCAGTCGCCGGTCCTTGAGCGCCTGTGAGCGAACCAGCGCCATCACCGGCTCCGCCGCCGAGGGCTGCCCAGCGGCTCGTGCGGCCCGCACCAGCAGCACGGCATCCGCAGGCTCACGCTGCTGGCGCCAATTGAGCTGAGCCTGCTGAAGGGCGGTGCCGGCCTGGTGGCGCACGTCCAGCGCAAAGCGGGCGCGCTCCCGGGCATGCGCGGTATCGCCCCTCAGGGCGGCTGCCTCGAAACGGTCCTGCATCTGGTCTGCGGCACGCGCCGCGTCCGGGTGGCCAGACCGCTGCCAGGCGATGGCCACCCGCAGGAGCAGCGCGTCCGGCACATCGTCCAGCGTTGTTGCGCTCGAAGGGTTCCCCAGCGCCACGGCGGCTGCTTCGGCGGGTCGGCCATGATCCAGCAGCCAGTCCGCATAGGCCGCACGCGCGTACACCCCGTCATCCAGGGACAGCGCCTGGGCATACAAGGCACCCGCCCCCGCGCTGCCCGCCCGCTCGGCCCCTTCGGCACGCAGCAGCGCCAACCAGGCGTGCGGCGCTGCCGGGGAAGCGTCCAGGGCCTGCAGCGACTGCTGCAGGTCCGCGCCCCGTCCCTGCAGGCTGTCGAGCTCCAGGAGGCAGGCACGCCCGTGAGGCAACGAGTACGGAGGCGCAGCCAGACGCTGACAACCCACCCGAGCCTCGTCCCAGCGTCCGACCACTTGCAGCACAGCGGCGCGTGTCAGCGTGGCCTGTGCGTCCAGGGTCGAGGGCAGCCGAGGTGTGGAGAGGACACGGTCCAATTCCTGCAACGCGCCGTTGAAGTCGTGACGGGCCTGCAGCACCATCGCCTTGAGCAGCCGCGCACCCGGCGGCGCCGAGGGATCGTTCCACCATGGCTGGAGCCAGGCTTGTGCGGTTCCCAACGGCCGCGGGTCTCCGTCCCGCCGTGCCTGCTCGATGGCCTCGCGGGCGGCACTCAGCGCCAGGCCCAAGTCCTTGGGGCGCTGGGCCAGCAGCTTCTGCGCCGCGCGCTGGCGGGCCCGTTCCTGCGCGGAGGCGGTGCGCAGGGGCAGCCGCTCCACCACTTCATCGTCGCTGCGGGGGGTGACAGGCGCCGCGATGGCGGGTGCCGGAGCCACCACTCCCCCCAGCACGCCCAGCACGCCCAGCACGCACAGCGCGCACAGCGCGCCCACCGTGCCGAGCGTCGCCGCCACGGCCCGCGGCCTCCGCCTCCCCCGTGCGCGGACGAAAGGGGCAGCAGCGGCAGTAGCGGCACCAGCGGCAGCAGTGGTGACCAGCCGGCCAAGGCGCTCCAGGACGCCTTGGCCCAGTCGGCGGCCCATGCCGTTCAACTGACGGGCACCGGCTCGTCGGTCTCCGAGACCGGGGGCGCTGTCACGTTGTCGGCCGTCAGCGGCTCGGTGGTCTCACTGGCCGTTTGCGCGGTGGTCGCCGTGAACTGCGTGTATGCCGCAGCCGAAGCCAGTGCACTGTCCGGCACCGAGGCAGCGGGCATGGCGTCGGTCGGAGGACCGTCGTCCCCGCCCCCGCCAAAGCAGCCCGTCGTGAGGGCTGCCACGACCAGAGACGACAGAAGGACGCTGGGTCGCCGCAGCTGGGCCGCCGCGCGAAGGATATGGAGGTTTGGCATGGTCAGCTCCCGGTTCATTGCGTACCGCCGACCGGCGTGTACAGGTAGGGGAACGCCGGCAGCAATGGCAGCACCGCCTGGTCCACCGCGTCATGCAGCTTGAGCGATGTCGCGCCCAGTGGCACTGCGGACGGCTTGCACGCGGGGCCGAAACCCAGCGCATCATTGTTGCCATTGGCCATGCAAAGACCGCCCATCACGGCCACCAGGGAAATGTCCACCACATCGTCCTTGGGACGGCGGCCATTGGGGAAGCCAGCGTTGTCCGTCCCACCGGCCAGGATGTTGCCCACCACGCCCAGGCGGTTCTGCTGCGCAAAGGGCACGGCCGGAATGCTGGTGTTCAGCCGCAACTGTTCAGACGGCGTCACCGTGACCGGCTTGTTGAGCGAAGGGATACCGGTGAGGAAGGTGGTCACCAGGTCATTGCGCGGAAGGTTCGTCGGGGCGGAGCCCGGCAGGTTGAGAACGGTGGCCAGCAAGGCGGGCAGCGTCGGGTGGGTAACGTACGCGGCAAACTGCGCATCGTCCTTGGGCTTGGAGGCATTGAAGCGGTCCTTGTCGGGCAGGCCGATCACCACTTCATTGACCAGCGGCATGCCCAGCCGGGAGACCTGCACCCAGGCCCCGCCCGCCTTGTCCCCGGATTGATGGCCGGCCTTGGGCAAGGGGTCGAGCAGACGGGCCTGCCGCATGCTGGCCGTGGTCCAGCCGCCGATCACCGGGTCGCCGCTGCTGACCAGACAGCTCTTGTGCACCTCCAGGGCCAGTGTCGTCACGTTCTTGCCCTCCAGCACATTGGCGGCGGCATTGATCTTGGTCGGATCGGTGATGACCTCGACCGGCGCATTGACCAAGTCAAAGATGGTGCCCAGGTTCACCGCAAACGGATCCTTGCGCTGGCCGACAAACACCTTGCCGGGCTGACTGCAGCCGGGAATAGAGACGGTGTAGATGTGCTTGGCCGCATAGGCGGCGTAATCGCCAATGGTCTTCTTGCCGATGTTGTCCACCGGCTTGTCGAAGGTGGCGCCGCCGGCCGCATTGGTGACCGAGGCGCGCGTGCCGGACCGGCGGTCCCCGCGAACGACGTCCACGGTGAAGGTCTCGTTGAGGTTGAGCGAGGCCGCCCTCGGGTCCGAGACCGTGCCCGACTGGATCAGCGGGATGGGCACGCTCTTGTCGCCAATCGTCAGCGCGGTGGACTTGAGCGTGTTCTTGAACCGGAACTGGAAGGTGATGTCCTCTTTGGCATCCCCGTTGTTGTCGACGTGGATCTCGTAGAGGGCGTTGGGATCCAGCGAGAAATAGTTGGGCCCGCCGTACGGGTCCTGCAACGGCAGGTAGTTGGCGATGAGGGTGACGTAGTCCGTACGTCCCGGCTCATAGCTCATGAAGAGGTAGAAGTCGGTGGCGTCCGCCTTGGGCACCGTGGTGATGAACGGGGCCTCCCGGTGGCTGGAGGCAAAGGCCGCGCTGGCGCACAGGGCGGCGCTGGCCAGGAAGGCGGCGCGCAGGGGCGCCGGTCGGATCGATGTCATGGGCTGCTCCTCGGGTGACAGGGACGGTGTGGTGGGTCCCTCAGGGCGAAACCGTCGCCCTGGGCCGCTATACGCAGCCGCTGATCCATCGGATGCAGCTTTTTTCAGCCCTGCATCAGCCCTGCATCAGGCGGTATCCCACCGCCGTCTCCGTCAGGAGGTGTTTCGGGCTGGCCGGCTCGACTTCCAGCTTCTGCCGCAGGTTGCCCATGTACACCCGAAGATAGTGGTTCTGCTCCACATGCGCCGGCCCCCAGACCGCCTTGAGCAGTTGCCGGTGGGTCAGCACCTTGCCGGCATTGGCGATGAGGTGGCTCAGCAGCCGATATTCGATCGGGGTGAGGTGCACGTCCTCCCCGCCGCGGCGCACCCGGCGGGCGGCCTGGTCCACTTCCACGTCCCCGAAGCGGAAGACCGGGTCCTGCTGTTCGCTGGCCCGCGCCTGGCTGCGACGCAGCGCCACCCGCACCCGCGCCATCAGCTCGCCCACCCCGAAGGGCTTGGACAGATAGTCATCCGCGCCGGCGTCCAGCGCCGCGATCTTGTCCTCTTCGGCCCCCCGGGCGGACAGCACGATCACCGGCACGCTGGACCAGCCGCGCAGGTCACGCAGGAAATCCACCCCGTCACCGTCCGGCAGCCCCAGGTCCAGCACGATCAGGTCCGGCCGACGCGTGCCCGCGTCGATCAGGCCCTGTTTGACCGTGGCGGCGTCATGCACCGACCAGCCCTCGCCTTCCAGCGCCAGCCGCACGAAGCGGCGGATGTTGGGCTCGTCCTCGACGATCAGTGCCACCGGTTGCGGCTCACTCACAACACGCTCTCCTGTATGTTTTGACGAATCGGCACTCCGCGTTTGGCCATGGGCGATGACGTTTCAGCCCGCGGGCTTCATACGCTCGCCGCTGCACCACCCGTCGCGCCCGTCGACTCATCGTCATCAAAACTCGGCACCGCCGGCGGCGTGCCCAGCGGCACCGCAAAACTGAAGCGCGCGCCACCGGACGGGCCGGCACGCTCGGCCCAGATCCGTCCGCCGTGGGCCTGCATGATGGCACGGCTGATGGCCAGTCCCAGGCCCACGCCCGGCAGGTGGGACTCGTTGTGTCCTCGGGTGAATTTCTCGAACAGCACTTCTTCCCGGCCCGCGGGCAGGCCGGGCCCGTTGTCGGCCACGGACACCCACAGCTCATCCTGCCGCGTGCTGGCGGTGACCCGGACCTCGCTGCCAGGCGGCGTGTACTTGGCGGCGTTTTCCAGCAGGTTGGCCAACACCCGCTCCAGCAGTGCGGCATCCACCTCCACCAGCGGCAAGGTGGCCGGCACGTCCAGCACCACCTTGTGGCGGGCCAATGCACTGCCCATCAGTTGCAGGCTGCTGCCCACCACCTCGTCGATCGGCTGCCACTGCCGGTTGAGCTTGAGGGCGCCACTTTGCAGGCGGGCCATGTCCAAAAGGTTGTGGACCATCGCATTGATGCGCAGCGATTGCTGCTCGATGGCGCGTGCGGCGTCCAGGGCCTGGGCCTGCCGCTGCGCGTTGGCCGCGGCAGGCGACGCATCCGCCAGCGTCGCCGACAAAGTCTCGGCCAGCCCCTGCAGCGCCGCCAGCGGGGTGCGCAAGTCGTGCGACAGCGCGGACAGCAGCGAATTGCGCAGCCGCTCGGATTCGATCTGCAGCAGCGCCTGCTGCGCCACCTCGACGTAATGCACCCGCTCCAGCGCCTGTCCGGTGATGCGGCAGGCGGTGTCCAGCTGGGCGCGACGCTCGGGCAGCAGCAACGTCCGGCTGTCCCCGGGTTTGATCGCCAGCACGCCGCGGCTGCGCATGGGCGCCCGCAGCGGCAGGTAGAACCAGGCGCTGCCCGGCAGCGTATCGGTGCCCTGCCCGGCCGGCTGCTCATGATCCAGCGCCCAGCGGGCCGTGCCGGCGTCCGGCGCGTCGGCCAGGCTCAGCGCGGCCTGCGCTGGCGAGGGCTGCAGCTGATCGTCGTCGTCCAGCACATAGATGAGCGCACGTCCCCCAAACTGTTGGGCCAGTTGCTGCTCGGCGGTGACGACCACCTGCTCCACCTGCAGGGCACCCGCCAGTTCCCGGGTCAGCTCGAACAGACCCCGAGCCCGCGCTTCGCGGTCGGACGAGACCCGCGCCTCATACCGCAGGCCGGCCGTCAACTGACCGGTCACCAAGCCCACGGCCAGCATCACGCCGAAGGTGATGACGTACTGGACATCACTCACCGCCAGGCTCAGCCGGGGCGCCACGAAGAAGAAATCGAAGAAGCCCACGCTCAGGAAGCTCGCCAGCACCGCCGGCCCCCGGCCCAGCCGCATGGCCACGCCCACCACGCCGAGCAAAAACAGCATGACGATGTTGTCGGTGGCCACCAGATGGCTCAGCGGCCAGCAGACCAGCGCCACGGCCCCGCAGGCGACGGTGGCGCGCAGATAGCGCACCGGGTCGGTCAGGCGCCGCGGCTCCACATCTTCGGAGCTGCGCTGCGTGCGGGAGGTGCCGACCTGCACCAGGTCCAGCTCCGGCGCCGCGCGGCGCAACCAGGTGGCGAGTTCCTTGCGGCGCTGCCACCAGGGCCGGACCTCGCCGCGGCCCATCACCAGCTTGGAGAGGTTGTGTTCCCGGGCATAGTCCCGCAGCACGCTGCTGGGCTCCTGGCCGGCCAGCACGGCGGTGGTTGCGCCCAGGTCCTCGGCCAGTCGGACCACGCGCAGCACCCGCTCCCGGTGCGCATCGGAGAGCCGGTGCAGACGCGGCGTCTCCACATAGACCGCATGCCAGCTCACCGCCAGTTGCTGCGCCAGTTGCGCCGCGCTGCGGACCACGCTCTCCGCTTCATCCCCGGGCCCGATGGCACAGAGGATGGCGGATTCGGTCTTCCAGACCTGCGCAATGCGTTCATTGCTGCGCCAGGCCTGCACATCGTTCTCGACCCGGTCGGCGGTGCGGCGCAGCGCCAGCTCGCGCAGGGCCATCAGATTGCCCTTGCGGAAGAAGTGCTGCCCCGCCCGCTCGGCCTGGGCGCCCTGGTAGACCTTCCCCGCCTTCAGCCGGGTCAGCAGTTCGTCGGCGGGCGTGTCGACCAGCACGACCTCGTCAGCCCGGTCGAAGAAGGTGTCCGGCAGGGTCTCCTGCACCCGCACGCCGGTGATGCCGCCCACCACGTCGTTCAGGCTTTCCAGATGCTGGACATTGAGCGTGGTGTAGACGCTGATGCCGTTGGCCAGCAGCTCCTCCACGTCCTGCCAGCGCTTGGGATGGCGGGAGCCGGGCACATTGCTGTGGGCCAGTTCATCGACCAGGATCAGCGGGTCCGGCTGGTCCCTGAGCCGCTCCAGCGCACCGTCCAGATCAAACTCCGGCAGGCTGCGGCCCCGGTACGGCACCTGGCGCAGCGGCAACTGCGCCAGGCGCGGCGGGGCTTCCAGCACGGCCAGGGTGTCGGAGCGCCCATGCGTCTCCACCACCCCGACCAGCGGCGAGCGGCCCTGCGCCTGCAACTGCCGGGCGGCCTGCAGCATGGCGTAGGTCTTGCCCACGCCCGCCGAAGCCCCGAAGTAGATGCGCAGCCTTCCGCGCTGCTCGGCCTGGGCCTGCTCGCGCAGTTGCGCCAGCAAGGCGTCAGGATCGGGGCGGTCGTCGTCGACAGTCATGGGGGGATTGTCGGGCCTCAGAAGGCCTTGCTCACGCCCAGCACCACCCCGGTGTTGCCCAGACGCTTGGCATTCAGGCCACCCGCATCACCCGCCTGGTAGAAGCGCTTGTCCGCATCGGTGCCGACCAGCGAGGCGCTGAGGGTCAGGCCGCCCAGGCTCTCGATCGGCTTGCTCAGCGACAGCTTCCAGTCGGTGTACGACAGGTCGCCGTAATGGCGCACCCACAGGTGGCCGACATGCGCGGCCGCGGTCAGGCCCTGGCCCAGGTCGAAGCCGTAGTTCAGGTCCAGGTAGGCGCTGCCCTTGGAGCTGCCCGCCGGGGTCAGGGCATTGAAGTAGGCATAAGCGGCTGTGTTGCCGTCCAGCCCGAAGTAGTCAGTGGCGGCCACGGACAACTTGCCGGAGAAGTTGCCGGCGGTCACAGCCGCGTAGACGTCGACGTTGTCGTACTTGTCGCCGGTGGGAACGCCCGGGGCACGGTTCAGGCGAGCGCCGGGATAGACATAGGCCAGCGCACCCACGTCCAGCGTGACGCCTTCGGCGACCGCCGTCTTGAAGCCGCCGTACAGGTCCATCTCCAGGCCGGCGCCGTTGTTGTAGCTGTTGCCCGAGACATTCGAGGCCCAGGTGCCCAGGTAGAAGCCGCTGCTGTGGGCGTAGTCGAAGCCGCCTTGCACGGCGGGGCGTTTCCAGGTCTGGCTGATGCCGCGGAAGCGGTAGTCGGACACCAGGCCGATGTTGGCGGTGATCGGGGCGGCGGACGGCGCGGCAGCGGGGGCGGCAGCCGCCGGACCCTGGACCGGCGCAGTGGCCTCGCCTTCAGCGCGCGCGGCGGCATGCAGCAGGCAGGAGGACGTCAGAAACAGGGTCAGCAAACGAGTTTTCATACTTCAGTGAGAAGGAATGCGGCGGCCCGCCGAGCTTGTCGATCGCCGCAGGCGATGGCTCGGACAGACCGTTTCGCGGGAGGTCGGCCGCGCAGATGCGGCCGATCGGGACAGGAAGGGCCGGCCCGGCTCAGGTGCGAGCCGGCCGATGTCAATCAATGGGCGGTCGAGGGGGGGACCGATGTCGTCGGGGAGGCCGGGGCGGCGTCGGGTGTCTTGCCGTCCGAGGGCGCTGCGGCTTTCTGCCCCGGCTCCTTGTCCAGCGCCAGGTTGAGCATCAGCACGTTCACGCGGGGCTCGCCCAGCACGGCCAGGTCACGGCTTTCAGTGTTGGACTGGATCAGGCGTTGCACCGTCTCCAGCGGCAGCCCCCGCTCGCGGGCCACGCGGGCCGCCTGGTAGCGGGCGGCTGCCATGCTGATGTGCGGGTCCAGACCGCTGGCCGACGCGCTGACCAGGTCCACCGGCACCGGCGCGGTATTGCCGGGGTCGGCCGCCTTGAGCGCCTCGATACGGGCCTTGACCGCATCCACCAGCGCGGGGTTGGTCGGCCCCTGGTTGGAGCCTCCGGAGTTGGCGGCATTGTTGGCCATCGGACCGGTGGCCGACGGGCGGCCCCAGAAGTAGCGCGGGGCGCTGAAGTTCTGGCCGATCAGCTCGGAGCCGACCACATGGCTGTTCGCCTCGACCAGGCTACCCGAGGCCTGGTGCGGGAACACCGCTTTGGCGAGGCCGGTGACCGCCGCCGGATACAGCAGGCCGGTGACCGCGCTGAGCAGCACGAAGGCCACCAGCGCCGGGCGCAGCAGTTGCAGCACCGTCGGCTGAGGCTCCGCGATGTTGTGCGGTGCGTCCTGCGCGCTGCTGCGCTCCGAGCCGCGCAGGTCCGGGGTGGAGGGGCTGGAGGGGCTAGAAGGGGTTGATGAAAAAGGGGAAGACATAGCGAGAGTCCTTGAATCGTGTGTGCTGGCGGGGAGGTCGGTCCGGCCCTCAGACCAGATGCAGGGCCACCAGCAGCAGGTCGATGATCTTGATGCCGACAAACGGCACGATCAGTCCGCCCAGGCCGTAGATCCACAGGTTGCGGCGCAGCAGCGCACTGGCGCCGATGGGCCGGTAGGCCACGCCCTTGAGCGCCAGCGGAATCAGCGCCACGATGATCAGCGCGTTGAAGATCACCGCCGACAGGATGGCCGAGGCCGGGCTGTGCAGCTGCATCACGTTCAGCGCCGCCAGTTGCGGATAGGCGCCCAGGAACATCGCCGGGATGATGGCGAAGTACTTGGCCACGTCGTTGGCAATGGAGAAGGTGGTCAGCGAGCCGCGCGTCATCAGCAGTTGCTTGCCGGTCTCCACGATCTCCAGCAGCTTGGTGGGGTTGGAGTCCAGGTCCACCATGTTGCCGGCTTCCTTGGCCGCCTGCGTGCCACTGGCCATGGCCACGGCCACGTCGGCCTGGGCCAGGGCGGGCGCGTCGTTGGTGCCGTCGCCGGTCATGGCCACCAGGCGGCCCTCGGCCTGGTAGTCGCGGATCAGCTGCAGCTTGGCTTCGGGCGTGGCTTCGGCCAGGAAGTCGTCCACACCGGCTTCGGCGGCAATGGCGGCGGCGGTCAGGCGGTTGTCGCCGGTGATCATCACCGTCTTGATGCCCATGCGGCGCAGCTGCGCAAAACGCTCCTTGATGCCGCCCTTGACGATGTCCTTGAGCTCCACCACGCCCAGCACCCGGGCGCGGCCCTCTTCCAGGTCGGCCACCACCAGCGGCGTGCTGCCGCGACGAGCGACTTCATCCGCCGCCGCGCTCACCTGCGCCGGCATCTGGCCGCCATGGGCTTCCACGAAGCGGCGGATGGCGTCCACGGCGCCCTTGCGCAGTTGGCGATGCGGCGCATCGGCATTGCCGAAGTCCACGCCGCTCATGCGGGTCTGCGCGGTGAACGGCACGAAGTGGGCCTGCAGGCTGGACAGCTCGCGCTCCCGGAGATTGAAGCGCTGCTTGGCCAGCACCACGATGCTGCGGCCTTCCGGCGTCTCGTCGGCCAGCGAAGCCAGTTGGGCGGCATCGGCCAGACCCTGCTCGGTGATGCCGGGGGCGCCCAGGAAGGCGCTGGCCTGGCGGTTGCCCAGGGTGATGGTGCCGGTCTTGTCCAGCATCAGCACATCCACGTCGCCGGCGGCTTCCACCGCGCGGCCGGAGGTGGCCACCACATTCGCCTGCATCAGGCGGCTCATGCCCGCCACGCCAATGGCCGACAACAGGCCGCCGATGGTGGTCGGAATCAGGCAGACCAGCAGGGCCACCAGCGCGGTGATGGACACCACCGTGCCGGCACCGGCCGCGGTCACGCTGAACAGCGAGAACGGCAGCAGCGTCACCGTCACCACCAGGAAGACCAGCGTCAGCGCCACCAGCAGGATGGTCAGCGCGATCTCGTTGGGGGTCTTCTGGCGCTTGGCGCCCTCCACCATCGCGATCATGCGGTCCAGGAAGGCTTCACCCGGGTTCACCGCGATGCGCACCACGATCCAGTCCGACAGCACGCGGGTGCCACCAGTGACCGCGGAAAAGTCGCCGCCGGATTCCCGGATGACGGGGGCGGATTCGCCGGTGATGGCGCTTTCATCCACCGACGCCACGCCTTCGATCACCTCGCCGTCCAGCGGCACCAGGTCGCCGGCTTCCACCAGCACGACATGGCCCTTGCGCAGCTCGTCGGAGTTGACGGGATGCCAGGAGGACCCATGGCGGGGCTGGTCCAGCTTCTTGGCCCAGGTCTTGGCCTTGAGGCCGCGCAGCGAGGCGGCCTGGGCCTTGGACCGGCCTTCCGCCAGGGCTTCGGCGAAGTTGGCAAACAGCACGGTGAACCACAGCCACAGCGCGATGCCGAGCATGAAGCCCGGGCCTTCCGCGCCGGCCAGCGCCGGCTGGGCGAAGCTGGCCAGCCACAGACCGGTGGTCAGCAGGCTGCCGGCATACACCACGAACATCACCGGGTTGCGCAGTTGCACCGAGGGCGCCAGCTTGGCGAAGGACTGCCGCAGCGCGGGCTTCACCAGCGCGGGATCCCAGAGGCTGCTGTCGCGCGGCTGGCGCGGCCCGCGGCCCCCTTGGGGAGCACCGGACGGCAGGCCAGACGGATCGCTGCCTGGCGTGGCGGTGGCAGGAGCCCCTGGCGCCGTGGCGGCCGGGGACAGGGGAGCAGTGGAAGTCTTGAGTTGAGTGGTCATGATGAGCTCCGGCGCATCAATGGGCCTGGAGCATGAGGTGCTCCACGACCGGGCCGAGCGCAAGCGCGGGGACATAGTTCAGCAGGCCGACCAGCAGCACGGTGCCGATCAGCAGCACCACGAACAGCGGTCCGTGGGTGGGCAAGGTGCCCTCGCCCACCGGCACCTTCTTCTTGGCGGCCAGGCTGCCGGCAATGGCCAGCACCGGCACGATCATCAGGAAGCGGCCCAGCCACATCGCGATGCCCAGCAGCGTGTTGTAGAACGGGGTGTTGGCGGACAGGCCGGCGAAGGCGCTGCCGTTGTTGTTGGCGGCGGAGGTGAAGGCGTAGAGGATCTCGCTGAAGCCGTGGGCGCCCGGGTTGGCCACGCTGCCGGTGCCCAGCGGCGTGAGCACCGCCACGGCCGTGCCCGCCAGCACCACGATGGGCGTGACCAGCAGGGCCACCGCGCTCATCTTCATCTCGAAGGGTTCGATCTTCTTGCCCAGGTATTCAGGCGTGCGGCCGATCATCAGGCCGGCGATGAACACCGCCAGGATGGCAAAGACCAGCATGCCGTACAGGCCGGTGCCGACGCCACCGAAGACGACTTCACCCAGCATCATCATCACCATCGGCACGGCGCCGCCGATGGGGGTGAAAGAGTCGTGCATGGCATTGACCGCGCCGCAGGAAGCGGCCGTGGTGACCACCGCAAACAGCGAGCTGGCCGAGATGCCGAACCGGGTCTCCTTGCCTTCCATGTTGCCGCCGGCCTGCAGGTCGCTGGACTGGATGTCCACGCCCTGGGCGGCCACCAGCGGATTGCCGGCCTGCTCCGCCGGTGTCGCCACCAGCACACCGGCCACGAACAGCACCGTCATCGCGGACAGCACCGCCGCGCCCTGCCGCCAGTCACCGACCCACCGGCCGAAGGTCAGGCACAGCGCCGCGGGGATGAGGAAGATGGCCATCATCTGCAGCAGGTTGGTCAGCGGCGTGGGGTTCTCGTAGGGATGCGCCGAGTTGGCATTCAGGAACCCGCCACCGTTGGTGCCCAGCATCTTGATGGCCTCCTGCGAAGCAATCGGGCCCATGGCCAGGGTCTGGGTGGTGGTGCGCTGGTTCTCCATCACCGGCTGGCCCTTGTCGTCATTGACCGGCTGGCCGTCGGCACCCAGGCGCGGGGTCTGGTAGTCGGTGGCTTCCAGGGTCTGCACCGACCTGTAGGCGTCGAAGTTCTGGATCGTGCCCTGCTGGACAAAGACCATCGCCAGCACGAAGGACAGCGGCAGCAGCAGCCAGACGGTGATGCGGCTCAGGTCCGACCAGAAGTTGCCCACCTGGCCGCTGCGCTTGAGCACGAAGCCGCGGATCAGGGCGAACACCACCGCAATGCCGGTGGCGGCGGACAGGAAGTTCTGCACCGTCAGCGCCAGCATCTGGGTGAGGTAGCTCATGGTGGCTTCGCCGCCATAGCCCTGCCAGTTGGTGTTGGCCACGAAGCTGATGGCGGTGTTGAAGGCCGAGTCCGGGCTGACCGCGCCCATGGCCTGCGGATTGAGCGGCAGCAGGTGCTGCAGGCGCTGCAGCGCATAGACCGCGAGCACGCCCAGGAAGTTGAAGATCAGCAGCGCCAGCGCGTACTGCTTCCAGTGCATGCCCTGGTCCGGCCGGATGCCGGCCAGGCGGAAGAACGGACGCTCCACCGCCAGCATCCAGGACGGCAGGCGGCCGGTGGCCAGCCGCGTGATCCAGCGGGACAGCGGCCAGGCCAGCAGGAGGACCAGGCCAAGGAAAAGAATCAGATTGAGGGTTGCCAGGCTGTTCATGGCCAGCTTTCAGAACCGCTCGGCGCGCCACAGCGCCACGAGCAGATAAACAAACAGGGCGGCCGAGATCAGGCCGGTGAGCCAGTAGAGGACCGTCATCACTCGCCCTCCGCGAGCCGATGGCTGGCCACGGCCAGCCCGACGGCCACCACGAACAGCAGCGCACTCAGTCCAAGAAACAGTGCATCCATGAGAGTCAGCCCCGTGCAGCGGGGACGTTTTGGGATGACTGAACTCTAGAAAGCCAGCCGTCAAAGGCGTGTAGAAGCTCGGGAGCGGGGTATCAAGATTCCGTAAAGACGGATCAAAACCGGGACCTCCTGGACCGTCCTGGGCTGCGCGGGACCAGAGCCGGTTCAGAAAATCCTTCAATCGGGGAAGGCCCTTCCGATGTGGCGCCCCGCTCTCGCCCCCCCGCGGGGGGAGCGACGCCCCTGTACGGCTGAGGGATACTCTGCCCTGCGATCAACAGGGTCGCTTTTCTCTCGGAGCAGCGCCATGGGCCTGATGGACTTCATCAAGAAACAGTTCATAGACATCATCCAGTGGACGGAGGACGACAACGGCGTCCTCGCCTGGCGCTATCCGATGCAGGACTTCGAAATCCAGTACGGGGCCTCGCTCACCGTGCGGGAATCGCAGGTGGCGGTGTTCGTGAACGAAGGCAAGGTGGCCGACGTCTTCGGCCCGGGCATGTACAAGCTCACCACCCAGACCCTGCCGGTGCTGACCTACCTCAAGAACTGGGACAAGCTCTTCGAGTCCCCGTTCAAGAGCGACGTTTACTTCTTCAGCACCCGCCAGCAGGTGGACCAGCGCTGGGGCACCACGCAGCCCGTCACCATCCGCGACAAGGACTTCGGCGCCGTGCGCCTGCGCGGCTTTGGCAACTACAGCTACCGGGTGGCGGACGCCAAGCGCTTCCACACGGAAATCTCCGGCACCCGCGAGCGCTACACCGTCACCGAGCTGGACGGCCAGCTGCGCGGCCTGATGCTGCAACACATCAGTGACGCCGTCGCCCAGTCCGGCATCCCCTTCCTGGACCTGGCCGCGAACCAGGTGGAATTTGCCAAGGCGCTGCAGGCGGCCACGTCGCCGGCCTTCGAGGCCCTGGGCCTGAAGCTGGAGTCGGTCACCCTGCAAAACGTGTCCCTGCCGGAGGAACTGCAAAAGATCCTGGACCAGAAGATCGGCATGGGCATGATCGGCCAGAACATGAACCAGTTCCTGCAGTACCAGACGGCGCAGGCCATCCCCAAGCTGGCCGAAGGCGTCGGCTCGGGCGGTGGCGGTGTCGCGGGCGATGCCATGGGCCTGGGCGCTGGCCTGGCGCTGGGGCAGACGCTGGCGCAGCAGTTGCAAAGCGGCCTGAACCCGAACCAGGCAGCGGCCCAAGGGCAAGGTCAGCCCGGCCAAGCCCCGGCGGCTGCGGTGGCCCCGCAACCCGTCAGCCAGAGCGCCGATGAAGTGCTGCTGCTGCTGGAAAAGCTGGGCGACCTGAAAGCCAAGGGCATCCTCACCGACGAAGAGTTCGCTGCCAAGAAGGCTGAGCTGCTCAAGAAACTCAGCTGATTCCAGGCGCCTGATTGGCCACGATCGCCCCCCAACGCCGCTGGCAGGCGCACTGCCCCAATTGCGGCGGACCGGTCGAGTTCGCCTCGCCCGCGTCCGCCAGCACGGTCTGCAGCTACTGTCGCTCCACGCTGCTGCGTGAAGGCGACCAGCTCCGCCGCATTGGTCAGAGTGCAGAGCTGTTCCAGGACTTTTCGCCGCTCCAGCTGGGCGCGGCGGGACGGTTTGCGGGCACCGGTTTCGTGGTGGTGGGCCGGCTGCAGATGGCCTATGCCGACGGCGGCTGGAATGAATGGCATGTGCTGTTCGACGCCAGCGCCTCCGAAGCGCCCCGCAGCGGCTGGCTGAGCGAGGACAACGGCCAGTTCGTGATGAGCTTCGAGGCGCCGCTGCAGGAGCGAGCGCCTGCGGTGGAGTCCTTGACCGTTGGCGGCCTGCAGATGCTGGCCGGCACGGCCTGGCAGGTCGCGTCCAAGGTCAACGCCACGCTGGCGGCGGCGGAAGGCGAGCTGCCGCATCCCCCCCGCATGGACAGCAGCTTCTGGGTGGCCGACCTGCGCAGCACCCAGGGCGAGGTCGCCACGCTGGACTACAGCGACCCGGCGCAGCCCACCTGGTCGGTGGGCCGCTCGGTCAAGCTGGCCGACCTGGCCATGACCGGACTGCGGCAGGACAGCACGGCCAGCGTGGCCTCCCGCACCCTGCCCTGCCCCAACTGCGGCGCGTCCCTGGAACCCCGGCTGGACAGCACCCAGTCGATCGTCTGCCATCAATGCAAATCGGTGGTGGACATTTCCAAGGGCGCGGGCGCCGACCTGTCGGCCTTCCAGCAGAACAATGGCGGCGAGCCGCAGATCCCGCTGGGCACCACCGGATCCCTGGCCCTGAACGGCGGCACGCCCAAACCGTGGCAGGTCGTCGGCTACATGGAGCGGGTGGACCTGCCCGAAAGCGCCGAGGACGAGCAGACCTTCTGGCGTGAATACCTGCTGTTCAACCAGACCGAAGGGTTTGCCTTCCTGGTGGACACCGAGGAAGGCTGGAGCATCGTGCGCCCCATCACCGGGGCGCCGTCCAAGACCGGCAAGGACACCGTCACCTACCAGGACAAGCCCTTCAAGCGCCGCTGGAGCTATTCGGCCAAGGTGACCTGGGTGCTGGGGGAGTTCTACTGGCGCGTGCGCCGGGAGGAACGGGCCCTGGTGCGCGACTATGAATGGCGCAATGGCGCCCGGCTGGAGCTGCTCAGTGCGGAGCAAACCGGCCAGGAGATCACCTGGAGCCATGGCCGCGCGGTGGATGCGGCCGAGGTGCAGCGGGCCTTCTCGTTGTCGCCGGACCAGATGCCGGCCTTGAAGCGCGACGTGACCTCCAGTTCCGGGTCGACCGGGATGCTGGTCAAGATCGTGGTGGGCCTGCTGCTGCTGGCGCTGCTCTTCGCCTTCCTGCGCGCCTGCAGCCGGGACGACTGCGAGGACTACAAAGACACCTACGGCGCCAGCAGTGCCGAATATCAGCAGTGCAAGCGCAACGCCCGCAGCGGCGTGATCTATTCCGGCTCGGGCGGTGGCTCCTATGGCGGCTACAGCAGCGGGGGCGGCGGACACAAGTAACGGGTGCTGCAACACCCAGAAGGAGAGTGGCATGGAAGGTTTTGACTACCTCAAGCCCGGCATCGTGCTGGGCTCCATCCTGTATGCAGTGATCGGCGTGCTGGTCTTCTGGATCAGCTTCATCATCATCGACAAGCTCACCCCCTACAAGCTGTGGGAGGAGATCGTGGAGCACAAGAACATGGCGCTGGCGGTGGTGGTCGCGGCCATGTGCATCTCCATCGGACAGATCGTGGCGGCGGCGATCCACGGCTGAGCCTGACCTCGACGCTGAAGCCGAAGCCGAAGCCAAGGCACCGCGCGCACTCCCCTTGTGCCGTCAGGGTCACTCCAGGAAACGCTCAGGCTTGTCCGCCCGGTGCCGATAACAGGACCATGGACATCACCTCTGCCTCCACCGTGTCCGCTGCGGTCAGCAGCGCCTCCAACGCCGCGCCCGGCACGACCAGCCAGGCCGCCAGCCTGCTGGTGCTGCGAAAAGCGCTGGACGTGCAGCAGGCCGGCGCGCTCGCCCTGCTGGACGCCCTGCCGCCGCAGCCCGCGCTGGCCACGGAAGGCTCGCTCGGGCGCAATCTCAACACCTACGCCTGAACCGGCACGCCTCTTTGACGCGCATGGCTGTGCGCCGTACGCAATCGTCGGCCCCGGACCGAGGCATTTGTCACAGTCCCTGCACGACGAGGGTTCGAGCCTGTGACCGCCGGTAACTTTCCCTGGCACGCGCAAACCCTGCCTTCTAGACTCGCGCTCCTGCGGCGTCCCTACAGGCACGCCGGGTGAAGCGTCGCTGCAGCATTGGGCGGCGCACCAGTTACCGCTGACCCGCACCCATGACCTCGCCCACTGTTCCCGGCGCGCTGCACGACCCGCTCGCGCCAGAGCCTGAAGCTCCTGCCAGCACCCGCGAGATTCCCATTGCCTTGAAGGTGATCGGCGCGTTGCTGCTCGTCATTGCCCTGGCCATTCCGATGCTGGCCAGTGCCGTGCCCGGGGGCACAGCGCCGCCGCCCCGGCCGCTGGCCATCGCGCCGCGCGGCCCAGCGCCTGCCAAGGCACCGGTGGAAGCGCCTGCCGCGTCTGCCCAGGCCCAGGTGCTGGATGACGGGTCCGACGAGGCCTTCCGCGCGCAAGCCGAAGCCGCGGTGCTGCGCAAGCTGGGGCCGGTCGCCCGCCGTGAAGGCGCGCGGCTGATGCTGTTCGTCGAGCAGGGACGCCCCGTGATGCTGGACAGCCGCCGGCCCGAGCCGGACGACGGCGGCCAGACACCCTATGTGGACTTCCGACTGGACGGTATTTCGCCGGACCAGGGCTTTTATGTCGTCCGCGTGACCCTGGCCTTCGGCAGCGAAGTGCTGTGGATCTCCCGCAAGAACGGCCAGCGCTACGAAATGCACGGCAATGTGCATCCGTCGCCGGACGGTCGCTACCTGGTCGTCACCCATGCGTCGCCGGGCGCCGAATTCAACGGGGTGGTGGTGTGGGCGCTGGAAGGCGACCGCCTGGTGGAACGCTACAAGTTCGAAGCCACACCGGAGCAGCGCGGCGTGAGTTTCCGTTTCATGCGCTGGCGGGATGCCAGCACCATCGAGCTGGAGCAGTTCGCCGAGGTGGACCCGTCGACCTGCAGCACCGGCACGCTGTCGTCCCTGGCCCTGCTGGCCCGCAAGTCCGAGCGCTGGATCCTGCGCAGCAACTCCAGCCCGCGCTGCGACGCCTGAGCCTGGGATAGGGGCACACTGGCTCGCACGCCGGGCGACGCTCGCCTGAAGCGCTTCTCTCCGTCAGCCAATGTCGGCAGTGTCCGACAAGGTTCGTGATCCGGTCAGGCTACCGTGCAGGCATACGGAAGCTTCAGGCTCATTCATGCCCTCGACCGCCACCCACGCACAAGATCCCGCCTCCCCAGCCGGCGGCGCCCACGCGCACGCCACGCACTCCGACCCCTCCCCTGCTTCCGCCGCTCCCGGCACTCCCCCGAAGAAACGCCGCCGCCGTCCGCCGGGCCTCTCCCTGGCCGCCTGGCGGCAGTTCCTGCAACTGGCCAAGCCCTACTGGATGGGCGACCAGAAGCGCGCCGCCTGGGCGCTGCTGGCCCTGCTGATCGTGCTGATGCTGTGCGAGACGCAGCTGGCCGTGCTGCTCAATGACAAGACCGGCGAGCTCACCTCCGCCCTCGCTGCCCGCGAGCACAGCCGCTTCTGGCAGGCCGTGCGCGACACGCTGCTGGTGCTGGCCTTCGCCGTGCCCGTGTACGCGTTCTACTACTACATGCGGGACGCCTTCTCCAACCACTGGCGACGCTGGCTCACCGGGCGGTTCCTGGACGGCTACCTGGGCGGCCGCAAGTACTACGAGATCGGCAACGGCGGGGACATCGACAACCCCGACCAGCGGATCAGCGAGGACATCAACACCTTCACCGGCCGCTCCACCCACTTCCTGCTGATGCTGACCGGTTCCGCCATGCAACTGGTGGCGTTCAGCGCGGTGTTGTGGTCCTTGTCCAAGGCGCTGGTGGCCTTCCTCGCGGTGTATGCGGTGGTGGGCACCTTCCTGGCGCTGTACGTGTTCGGATCGCCGCTGATCCGGCTGAATTTCTGGCAGTTGCGCCGCGAGGCGGACTTCCGCTTCGGCCTGATGCGGCTGCGCGAAAACGCCGAGTCCATCGCCTTCTACCGCGGTGAGCCGCAAGAGCGTGCCAATATCGAGAAGCGCTTCGAGGAGGTCTACGACAACTACGCCAGGCTCATCAAGAAGCAGCGTTCGCTCAACCTCTTCCAGCGCGGCTTCAGCCAGCTGACCCTGGTGGTGCCAGCCGTCATCCTGGCCGACCGGGTGCTGTCCGGGGAGCTGGAGGTCGGGGCCGCGGTGCAGGCGGCAGGCGCGTTCGCCGCGGTGCTGACCGCCGTGTCGCTGATCGTGGAGAACTTCGAGAGTCTCTCCCGCTTCGTGGCCGGCATCGACCGCCTGCATGCACTGTCCGAGCTGATCATCAAGCGCAAGGACCGCGCGCTGCGCGAGCAGGAAAAGATCCAGACCGCCAAGGGCGACCAACTGGCCCTGCGCGACCTCACCCTCTTCACCCCGCAGTTCAACCGCAAGCTGGTGGAGAAGCTGGACCTGCACCTGAAGCCGGGCGAGAGCCTGCTCATCACCGGCGTCAGTGGCTGCGGCAAGAGCTCCCTGCTGCGGGCCATCGCCGGCCTGTGGAAAACCGGCTCCGGCACCATCGAACATCCGGCCATCGAGGACATCTTCTTTCTGCCGCAGCGGCCCTATCTGCAACAGGGCAGCCTGCGCAGCCAGATGATCTATCCGGACACCCAGACCTCGCTGAGTGATGACGAGTTGCGGGAGATCCTCACCGAGGTGGCCCTGCCCGACCTGGCCGAACGCGTGGGCGGTTTGGATGCGGAGCAGGACTGGGACAAGGTGCTGTCGATGGGAGAACAGCAGCGCCTGGCCTTTGCCCGGGTGCTGGTGCGCAAGCCGCGCATGGTGATCCTGGACGAAGCCACCAGCGCGCTGGACGGCGTCAACGAGAACCGCCTGTACAAGCGGCTGTGCAACGACGGCGTCACCTTGGTGAGCATTGCCCACCGCCCGGCCGTGCTCCAGCATCACACCCACGTGCTGCACCTCAAGGGCAACGGCGCCTGGGCGGTGCATCCGGCCGAGGGGTTCAGCTTCGAGGACGGGGAGGTTCCGGCGTGAGCCAGGCCGGCATGTCAGCGATCGACGCGGTGCTGGACACCCTGCGTCAGGAGTTTTCGGACGTGCCGGACGTGGCCCAGGCCACGCGCATCGTCGTGCGGCTGCTGCTGGCGGCCCTGCTGGGCGGCATCCTCGGCTATGAGCGGGAAAGTCATGGCAAGGCAGCCGGGCTGCGCACCCACATGCTGGTCAGCCTGGGCGCGGCGATGTTCGTGCTGGTCCCGCAGCAGGCCGGTATGCCCATGGCGGACATGAGCCGGGTGCTGCAGGGCGTGATCGCCGGCATCGGCTTCCTGGGCGCTGGCGCCATCATCAAGCACAAGGAAGAACCCGGGCGCATCCAGGGCCTGACGACGGCCGCCGGCATCTTCATGACTGCCGCCATCGGCGTGGCTTGCGGCCTGGGGCGGGAGGCCACCGCGGTGCTCAGCATGCTGATTGCCCTGGCGATCTTGACCTGGGTGCCGCACCTGCTGGCCGGCCGGCGCGGCGGGGCGTCCCGGCCAGACGTGGGAGACGACGAATGAATGCGCGGAATGCCCGGAATGCGCGACAGCGCCACGTCCCCGCCAGGGGCGACACCTCGTCGGAGTCGCCCACCCCGCAGGCGGGCTGCGATAGCCTGGAAGTCTGGCGCGCGCGGGCACCGTCTGCCCCGCCGCGCCGGTTGCGGAGCGCCACCATGGATCTCGACATCGTCACCTATGTCTTCCAGGGGCCGGATGGCACCTTCTCCATCAAGCCTCGTCTCTCTCGCCGATGGCGGGTCAAGCACGACAGCGAGCCCTGGGGCGACTCCTTTGCCACCGCTGAAGACGCGGCCCTGGCGCTGTCCAAGATCTTCGACGTGCCGTCGGATCTGAAGGAATGGACCGAGGTGGGAGACTTCCACACGGACGTGGGCGGGCTGCTGCCCTGAGTTTTCAGGCCGCAATCGGTCCCAGCACCTGATCCGCCGCAATCGGAAAGCACCGCGCTCCATCCGGCAACCCCTGCAACGTCGTGCCGGTGAAGGCGCCAAACGCCGGCAGGATCAACTGGTCCCGGGTCAGGCAGAAACACGGCAGGCGGTGCCGGTCATGGGCCGGGCCGCGCAGGGCCACCGCCGGGTGCAGATGCCCCGCCAGCACCAGCCCGCCAGGTCGGGCGCCGGGGTGATGGCAGGCCAGGAACGGGCCCATCGGGCTGGGCTCATCCACCACCTGGAAACGCAGCGCCGCGGGCGGGTCGCCGGCATGGCTGTCGTGGTTGCCGCGCACCAGCACGCAGTCCAGCGCCGGAAGCCGGTCCCGCCAGGCCTGGACCTGATCCACCACCTGCGCCTGCTGCGCAGCGGCTGCATGCAGGAAGTCCCCCAGCACCACCAGGCGATGCGCCTCGCACTGCTCGACCAGGGCGGTCAGCCGGGCCAGGTTGTCCTGCGTCGTACCCGACGGCACCGGCTGGCCCAAAGCCCGGAAACTCGCCGCCTTGCCGATGTGCACGTCCGCCACGAATAGCGTGCGCTGCGACGGCCACCAGGCGGCCCGTCCGGGCAGCAGGTCCAGCACATCGTCGCCGACCGTCAGACGCCGGGCTCCCGCCGGCACGGTGAAATTCACAAGCGTTGACATGCCCATGATCATCGCCCAGGACCGGCCGGTTCCTGGCAGTTGCGGGCGATCCAGCAACCGTGACCCGGCAAGGACGCGGATTGGGATGCACAGGGGACACAGGACGCACGGGACACACAGGACGCGCGGGACCGGCAAGAGCGACAGGACGGACAGGGGCGCCCACGATCAACAGGCCGCATGCCCTCGGTCATGCCCTCAGACATTCACCAGCCGCAACCGGGGCTTGCGCGGCTTTGCCTTGGCCTTGGCCTTCGCCTTGGCTCGTTCCCGGGCCGTTGACCGAGTGCCGCTCCCAGCCGACGGCGCCCGGTCGCCGGAGGTATCCCCGCGCGTCTCCAGCGCCAGCGACTGCCCCACCGCCATGTCCGGCGCATCCGGCCGGGCGAAGACCTGATCGGCCCGTTCATGCGACGTGCCGACCGTCTCGCCACCAGCGCTGCGCTCCAGCGCGGACACCATGCGCGCGATCCGGTCCGCCAGCGACTCGTTGCTCAGCTTCTCCCGGAAGCGCTCCACCATCAGCGGGAAGGCCAGCGGCGTGGGCTTGCGCAGCGCATGGATGCGCAGGGTCTGGCCCTGCATCCGACCCAGCGCCTGCGCCAGATGCTGGACGTCCAGCTCCTGCGTCAGCAGCTCGCGTTCGGCCTGTTTGAGCAACTGGTTGCCGGGGTCATACTGCTGGAAGACCTCGAAGAACAGGCTGGCCGAAGCCTGCAGCTGACGGTTGCTGCGGCGCTCGCCCGGATGGCTCTGGAAAATCAGCCCCGCCACCCGCGCGATCTCCCGGAACCGGCGGCGCGCCAGTTCGGTGGCATTGAGGCTGGCCAGCACCTCGGCCAGCAGTTGCTCCATCGGCGGCAGCCCCAGCAGGCCCGGCAGCCGCTCCTGCCAGTCGATCGGTTTGGCGCTGAGCAGCTCGATGCCGTAGTCGTTCAGCGCAATCGAGAAGGTGCCGGTCTCCGGCTGCGCCGCGCGCCAGGCCAGCAGGCCGGCCAGGCCCAGATGCACCTGCCGTCCGGCAAAGGGATAGAGGAACAGATGCCAGCCCTCGCGCGACTTGAAGGTCTCGGCCAGCAGCACGCCCGGCGTCGGCACACCGGACCAGCGCCGCTGGATGTCGATCAGCGGGCGCACGCAGTCCATCTCCGGGCTGTCGTAACGGCCCTCGTCGGCGGCCTGCAGTTGCCGCAGCACCGCATCGGCCAGTGTGCTGGACAGCGGCATGCGGCCGCCGTTCCAGCGCGGCAGCGCCACGCGCCCGGCGGTGGCGCGGCGCACCAGCGCGGTCATCTGCTCCACCCGCACCAGCTCCAGCAGCCGGCCGCTGAACATGAAGGCATCGCCGGGCTTGAGGCGGGCGATGAAGCCCTCCTCCACCGTGCCCAGCCGCCCGCCGCCCAGGTACTGCACCGTCATGGCGGCATCACTGACGATGGTGCCGATGTTGACCCGATGACGACGCGCCAGCCGTGCATCCGGCACCCGCCACACGCCCTGCTCATCCGGCACCACGCGGTGGTAGTCCGGATAGGCCGCCAGCGACGGCCCGCCCTGCCGCACGAAGTCCAGACACCACTGCCAGGCATCGGCGCTGATGTGTTCATAAGCGACCGTGCCGCGGATCTCGGCCAGCAGTTCCTCCGGACGGAAACCGCCGCCCAGTGCCACGGTGACCAGGTGCTGCACCAGCACGTCCAGCGGCTCCCGCGGACTGTGGCGTGCCTCCACCTGCCCGGTCTGCACGGCTTCCCGCGCGGCGGCCGCTTCCACCAGCTCCAGGCTGTGCGTGGGCACCAGCGTGATGCGGGACGGCCGCCCGGGCGCATGGCCGGACCGACCGGCCCGCTGCACCAGGCGCGCCACGCCCTTGGCCGAGCCGATCTGCAGCACCCGGTCCACCGGCAGGAAATCCACGCCCAGGTCCAGGCTGGAGGTGCAGACCGCCGCCTTGATGCGGCCCTCCTTCAGCCCCACCTCCACCCATTCGCGCACCTCCCGGTCGAGCGAGCCATGGTGCAGCGCCAGCACCCCCGCCCAGTCCGGCCGGGCCTCCAGCAGCGCCCGGTACCAGCGCTCGGCCTGGGAGCGCATGTTGGTGAAGACCAGGCAGCTGTCGCTCTCCTCGATGGCCTGCACCACCTGCGGCAGCATGCGCAGGCCCATGTGGCCCGCCCACGCGAAACGCTCCGCGGTGGCCGGCAACAGGGTGTCGATCACCAGCGTCTTGTCTGTGGCGCCCTGCACCAGGGCGGGCGGCTGGGACTGCGGTGTCGATCCCAGGAGGGTCCGCAGCGCTTCGTCCAGATTGCCCAGCGTGGCGGACAGGCCCCAGCACATCAGGCCCGGCTGGAAGCGCCGCAGCCGGGCCAGCGCCAGCTGCGTCTGCACGCCGCGCTTGTTGCCCATCAGTTCATGCCACTCGTCCACCACCGCCAGCCGCACGTGACCGAGCAGGTCTGGCGCATCGGCCCGCGACATCAGCAGCGACAGGCTCTCCGGCGTGGTCACCAGCACCGTCGGCAGCCGCCGGTCCTGCGCGGCGCGCTGGCTGGCGGTGGTATCGCCGCTGCGCAGGCCCAGGGTCCAGTCCGGCAGCAGGTCCCGCATCGGCTGCTCCAGGGCGCGGTAGGTGTCGGCCGCCAGAGCCCGCATCGGCGTGATCCACACGACGGACAAGGGCGGCGGCTTGTCGCCACGGCCCTGCACCCCCTGGGCCGGCAGCGCCGCCAGCGCGCCCAGCCACACGGCCAGCGTCTTGCCGCTGCCGGTGCTGGCATGCAGCAAGCCGCTGCGCCCCTCGGCCATGGCCGCCCACACTTCGCGCTGGAAGTCGAATGCGGACCAGCCGCGCTGCTCCAGCCATTGCGCGGGCGCCGTCATGCGTCCCCTCCGGGCAACAGCGCTTGCAGGGTCTGCAGGGAGTCGGCCTCGGCCACCGGCTTGTCGGTCCGCCAGCGCAGCATGCGCGGAAAACGCACCGCAATGCCGCTCTTGTGCCGGCTGCTGCGGGAGATGCCTTCAAACCCGAGTTCGAAGACCTGCGTGGGCTGCAGGCTGCGCACCGGCCCGAAACTCTCGATCGTTGTCTTGCGGATGATGGCATCCACTGCGCGGATTTCCTCGTCCGTCAGGCCGGAGTAGGCCTTGGCAAAGGGCACCAGTTGCCGCGCCGGATCGTCCGGCGGGCCGTTCCAGACCGCGAAGGTGTAGTCAGTGTAGAGACTGGCCCGTCGCCCATGACCGCGCTGGGCATACAGCAGCACCGCGTCCACCGAGATCGGGTCGATCTTCCATTTCCACCAGACGCCGACCTCTTTGGTGCGACCCACGCCATAGCGGGCATCCAGCCGCTTGAGCATCATGCCCTCCACCCCGCGCTCGCGCGCCTGCTCCCGCACGGTGGCCAGGTCGGCCCAGGTCGCTGCGGTCACCAGGGGGCTCAGGATCAGCGCCGGATGGGCCTGCGCCGCCACCAGCGCCTCCAACTGCTGCCGACGCTCATGCTGGGGACGGTCCCGCAAGTCCTGGCCCTCGGCCTCCAGCAGGTCGTAGACGACCAGCACTGCCGGCAGTTCCCGCAGCAGCTTCGGCCCCAACTGCTTGCGGCCGATGCGGCGTTGCAGCTCGGCAAAGGGCTGCACGCGACCGTCGCGCCACACCAGCACCTCACCGTCCAGCACCGTGCCGTCCGGCAAGGTCTCGCCCAGCGCCTGGAGTTCGGGGAAGCGGTCGCTGATCAGTTCCTCCCCGCGCGACCACAGCCACACACCGCCGGCCCGCTTTACCAGCTGTGCGCGGATGCCGTCCCATTTCCATTCCACCAGCCAGTCCTGCACCGGCCCCAGTTGCGCATCGAACTGCGCCACCGGCTGGTTGAAGGGATGGGCCAGGAAGAAGGGATAGGGCTGGCCGCCGCGGGCCTGCCCGTCCGGATGCACCTCTTCCGGCGCGATCAGGGCCTGGAACTCCTCAGCGGTTGGACGGGCGCCGATATGGGTGTAGCCCATCAGCCGCTGGGCAATCTGGCGCGCATCCACGCCGCTGACGGCGGCCAGCGCCTGCGTCACCTGCAGCTTGGAGACGCCCACGCGGAATGCGCCGGTGATCAGCTTGAAATAGGCCAGCCGCTGGTCGGCCGCCAGCCATTGCCAGTGCTGCTGGAGGCGCTCGATGAGGGTCTCCGGCGGCAGTCCACGAAGCGGCAGCAGATGCTGCTCCATCCAGACGGACAGCGGCCACTCCGTCACCTGCCCGGGCTCCGGCAGCAGCAGCGACAAGGTCTCGGCCAGGTCGCCCACGGCTTCGTAGCATTCGTCGAAGAGCCATTCGGGCAGGCCTGCGGCGATGCGGGCCTGCTCACGCAGCAGCTTCACCGGCACCAGTTGACGCGGCTTGCCGCCCGACAGGAAGTAGACCGCCCAGGCGGCATCGGCGGGTGGCGCCTCGCGCAGGTAGGCCTGCAAGGCCGCCTGCTTGGCCAGGCTGCCGGTGGAGGCGTCCAGGGCCCGGTAGAGGGCTGCGAAGGCTCTCATGATGGGGTGGCGTCCGGGTGGGCGTCCGGATGGGCTTCCGAATTGGCTTCGGGATTGGCGTCCGAGGGCGCGCCGGGTTCGGAGTCGTCCTCGTGCCCGTATTCCGTTGCGAAGGCCTGCGCCTGCAGGCCCTGCTCACACAACCACCGCACCATCACCGGCACGCTGCCGTGAGTCACGAAGACACGCTCCGCGCCTGTCGCGCGAATGGCCGTCTGCAGGCCCGGCCAGTCGGCATGGTCGGAGACCACAAAGCCCCGGTCCACCCCGCGACGCCGCCGGGTACCGCGCAGTTGCATCCAGCCGCTGGCAAAGGCATCCGCCAGGTCCGGACCAAAGCGTCGCAGCCAGGTCGAACGCGCGGCGGATGGCGGTGCAATGACCAGCGACCGGGACAGGCTCGCCCGATCCAGGGACGCATCCGTGGCCATCACCGTCGGCGGCAGCCGCACCCCAAGGTCCCGGTAGACGGCATTGAGCGGCTCCACCGCGCCGTGGCAGACGATGGGGCCGATGGCCGGGTCCACGCCATGCAGCAGACGCTGCGCCTTGCCCAGCGCATAGGCGTACAGCACGGAGGCCCGTCCCTGCGCCGCATTGGCCTGCCACCAGGCATTGATGTCGCGAAAGAGTTCCGGCTGCGACGGCCAGCGGTAGATCGGCAGACCAAAGGTCGATTCGGTGATGAAGGTGTGGCAGCGGACGGCTTCAAACGGGGGGCAGGTGCCGTCCGATTCCAGCTTGTAGTCGCCGGAGGCCACCCACACCTCGCCGCCCACCTCCAGCCGCACCTGCGACGAGCCCAGCACATGCCCGGCCGGATGCAGCGACAGTCGTACACCGTGATGATCGATGATCTCGCCGTAGCGCAGGGTTTGCAGTTGAATATCCTGACCCAGCCGGCGCCGCAGGATGGCCGCGCTGTGCGCGTGAGCAAGGTAGTGCCCATGGCCCCAGCGTGCATGGTCGCTGTGGGCATGGGTGATGACCGCCCGCGCCACCGGGCGCCAGGGGTCGATGTAGAAGTCGCCCGCCGGACAATACAAGCCCTCCGGCCGGGCGACGATCAGGTCGGTAGCCGGAGTCGTACGCACAGTCATGACCCGCATCGTAGTGGGGAGCGTTTGACCTTGGGTGTAGGACGGCAACCCTTCCGGCATCAGGGGCCGCGGGGCCCCTTTTTTTCGCGCCAGGGCTACCATCGCTTCACACACCAGGGAGCCCCGCATGACATTGCACGAGGACCCGGCCGCCCCCGCGCCGCGTTCAACGATTCTGGTCGTGGACGACACGCCGACGAATCTGGCGCTGATGAGCGCCTTGCTGGAGATGCACTATCACGTCGTAACCGCGGCGGACGGTTATGAGGCCCTGCGGCGGCTGGCCGAGCCCCCGCTGCCGGACCTGATCCTGATGGACGTGATGATGCCGGGCCTGGACGGCTACGAGACCTGCCAGGAGATCAAGACCCGACCCTCGACGCGCGACATCCCGGTGATCTTCCTCACCGCCCGGGTCGACACGCAGGACGAGGCACGCGGCTTCGCATTGGGGGCGGTGGACTACATCACCAAGCCGATCAGCCCGCCCCTGGTGCTGGCACGGGTGCGCACCCATCTGCAGCTCAAGGCCAGCGCCGATTTCCTGCGCGACAAGGCGAGTTTCCTGGAGCACGAGGTGCAGCGGCGAACGGCGGAGCTGGCGGCCATCCAGGACGTCACCATCCATGCCATGGCCTCGCTGGCCGAGACGCGGGACAACGAGACCGGCCAGCATCTGCGGCGCACCCAATACTACGTGCGCACCCTGGCCGAGGCGCTGCGCCAGCATCCCCGCTTCGAGTCGCTGCTGACCGATCAGTACATCGCCACGCTGTTCAAGTCAGCGCCTCTGCATGACATTGGCAAGGTCGGCATTCCAGACCGCATCCTGCTCAAGCCCGGGCCGTTCGCTCCCGATGAATTCGAGGTGATGAAGACCCACACGACGCTGGGCCGCGATGCCATCGAGCAGGCGGAGCGGCAACTGGGCACGCCGGTGGCCTTCCTGCAGACGGCCAAGGACATTGCTTACGGCCATCAGGAGAAATGGGATGGGACCGGCTATCCGCGCGGGCTGCGCGGCGAGGACATTCCCCTGCCTGCCCGCCTCATGGCGGTGGCCGATGTCTATGACGCGCTGATCACCCGCCGGGTCTATAAGCCGCCGATGTCGCACGAGGCCGCGGTGCAGCTCATCGTGCAGGGCCGCGGCAGTCATTTCGATCCGGACGTGGTCGACGCCTTCCTGCATGTGCAGCAGCGATTTAAAGAGATTGCACTTGAATACCGAGACCCTGAAATGGGCGTTGAAGCTGCACATTCTTAGCATCGGCACTACTGCATCTGCAAGATCAGGGCTGCACCCTGCTCATTGCTGCGATTGGCGGGACACAGGGGGCGCTGAATGATGGCGCCATCCTTCATCACGTGCGCCACCACGCACTCCTGTCATGCCATCCCGCTTGCCAGAACGCCCGTCCGCAAGGTCTTCCCATCCCGCTGCCCTGTCCCTCCGCGTGAGCCTGCCCTTGCGTGCGCCCACCTGCGCCTCCGCAGGGCTGGGCGCACATCCCGTGCCGCTGAACCTCCAGCCTGGGGACTCCCACGCCATGAAGCGCCGCCGTCGTTCGAAGGGCCCTGCGCGGGTCCGCGGATTCACGCTGGTGGAGACTGCCGTCGCCGGCATCATCATGGCCGGCATCAGCGGCAGCCTGCTGATGGCCTTCCGCTACTCGCAGATGATCGACCAGGGCAAGGCGGTGGGTGAGCAGATGGCCACCATCAGTGAAGGGGCCGGCCGCTACATGAAGCAATACGGCCAGCGCATCCTGGCGCTGGACCCGCGCTGCGCCGACGCAGCGCTTGAACTCAACGACGGCACGCCGCCGCCCTCCCCGCCAGCCGAGGCTCCGCCTTCCTGCAGCCTGGTGCTGGGCGACGTGACCGTGGCCAATGGCTACCAGCCCACGGTGGACGAGCTGCGGCGCCTGCTGCTGGTGCGCGCCTCCGACGCCCTGTTGCTGCCCTTCTCCCCCGGCATCACGCGGGACAAGCGCACCGGAGAAGCGGCGCTGCCGCGGATTGCGGTCTGGATCCGGCCGGTGCGCAACACCCCCACGGCCAGTGGCGGAACCCCAGCGGCCGGCGGCCAGGCACAACTGCTGCAGGTCAGCCAGCCCTGGGCAGAGGCGCCTGCCACTGCCAGCGCCCTGGCCAACGCCCTGGCCAGCACCAGCACCAACGCCGGTGACAACACCACGCCCAACGGCCCTCCCATCGCCTTCGACGCCGCCAGCCGCGACGGTCTGAACATGCCGCCCACCCTGTTTGGCGTCAACTGCTACAACGGCCGCTGGCAGAACGGCAGCAACTACGTCGATGGGACGCCGGTGTTCGCCGATGCCAAGGACCCGCGCAAGGTCCTGCCGCTCTACACCGCCGAGCAGATCGCGGCGGCGCGCGCCAGCGGGGGCGTGGTGGCCCGGGGTGAGGCTCTCCCGTTCTGGAGCGGCGAACACTACTGCCGCTTCATGCAGATGACCTATGGCGACGGCATCTTCGGCGCCGCCCCCAGTTCGACGACCCCGCCGGGGGGCAACAATGGGGGCAACAATGGGGGCAACAACGGCGGCAACAACGGTGGGTCCGGGCAAGCCACATCCCTGGAATCCATCACCTTCAACACCCAGCCCTACTTCTACGGCGACGGGCCACTGCCCATGGGCGCGGCCATGCAACTGGGCGCGGCGCTGGCAGAAACCGGCTTTTCCGGGCGCCTGTCCACCCTCAAGGCCACGCCGGCGGCGAGCCGTTCCATGCCGGGCATCTACGGGCAGTCCAGCTCGGACAACCCCATCCTGTCGCGGGACGGCTCGCGGGGGGTGCCCGGCATTCTGGCGGCGGTGCGCCTGGTCGCCGACAGCGACACCGCGGCCAATGGCGGCAACGGCAACGGTCCAGGCAACGGCAATGGCAATGGCTCCACCACCGGCGTCACCTGGGACGCGGTGGGCAACAATTTCTACAACGCGGGCCTGATCCAGGGCCAGCAGATTGCCGGCAAGACCGCGGTGGTCGGCACGGACGCGTCCCTTGCCACGCAGGGCCGCTCCGCGGTCCTGGCGGTCAACGGCAACATGGTGATGGGCAAGAGATCCACCCTGATGGCCAATGACGTGGAGGCCAGCAAGCTGACGGCCCAGGACATGAACACCAACCATCTGGCCACCTCGGCGCTGGACATCACGGGACCGACGCTGAAACTGGGCCAATACGGCGGGACCACCAAGTTCAACCTGTACCTGCGCAAGGGGACCCAGGTCCGACTGCCTCGCGTCGACCCGGGCAGTCAGTGCGAGTCCCACAGCGACGTGGCGATGTCCCGCGCGCTGCTGATCATGCCGATGAACGTGAACTCGGTGGTGACCATGACCCGCTTCCTGCTCTACTGCAAGCCCGACCCAGCCACCAACGCCGATCGCTTGAAGTTTGGCACCTCGTTCTGGACCAGCCCCGAATATGAAGCCTTGCTGGTGAAGTACCCGACGAAGAATTACCGCTGGAACTATTTCGACAGTTCCCCGGCGGACTCCGACGGGATTGCGAACGAGCCCTGAGGGGTCCCCAATAGCCCTCCCGCCCACACGTTTGAACCGACCGTCCTAGACTGACCGCATGTCTGCAAAATTGTCAGTTCTGGATCTGGCCTTCATCGTGGAAGGCGGCAGTGCGGCCCAGGCCCTGCGCGACAGCATCGCGCTGGCGCAATGGACGGAGCGGCTCGGTTATGAGCGCTTCTGGGTGGCCGAACATCACAACATGGACGGCGTGGCGTCCTCCGCCACGGCCGTGCTGATCGGGCAGATCGCAGCCGCCACCGAGCGCATCCGCGTCGGGTCCGGCGGCATCATGCTGCCCAATCATGCGCCGCTGACGATTGCGGAGCAGTTCGGCACCCTGGCCACGCTGTTCCCGGGCCGTATCGACCTGGGGCTGGGACGTGCGCCGGGCACGGATGGTCCGACCATGCGGGCGCTGCGCCGCCATCTGTCGACCGCCCACGAAGACCGCTTCCCCGAAGACGTGCTGGAACTGCAGGCCTACCTCGCCCCGGCCACCCCGGGTCAGGTCGTGCGGGCGGTGCCCGGCCAGGGCACGGAGGTGCCGATCTGGTTGCTGGGATCCAGCCTGTACGGCGCCCAGTTGGCGGCCTACATGGGACTGCCCTTTGCGTTTGCCTCGCACTTTGCACCGGCCATGCTGATGCAGGCGCTGGAGATGTACCGCAGCCAGTACCGCCCGAGCCAGCGGCATCCCAAGCCCTATGCGGCGGTGGGCCTGAACATCATCGTGGCCGACACCGATGCGGAAGCACGCCAGCTGTTCACCTCGATCCAGCAGCGTTTTCTGGGCATGCAACGCGGCCAGCGCGGCCTGCTGCCCCGGCCGGTGCCGCAGATGGACGACCTCTGGACGCCGTCCGAGCAATTCCAGGTGGAGCGGATGCTGGCCGAGTCGATCGTGGGCTCGCCGGCAACGGTCAGAGCCGGCCTGAAGGAGGTGCAGGAGCGCACGGAGGCGGAAGAATTCATCGTCGCCTGCGCCGTGCACGACCCCAAGGCCCGCCGCCGCTCCTACGAGCTGCTGTCCGGCCTGCTTTGAACGGACGCTTGAACCATCGCCGGCGTGGCCGGCGGTGTTCAAGCGAGGTTCAGGCGGGGTTCAAGCATTGAGGGCCCAGGCCCTCAACCCACCCAGACGCGAGCGTTGCGGAACATGCGCATCCAGGGGCTGAAGGCCGACGGATCACCGCCGGTCCAGCTCATCTGGATGTTGCGGAACACGCGCTCCGGATGCGGCATCAACGCGGTGAAGCGGCCATCCGCCGTCGTCACCGCCGTCAGGCCGCCGGGGCTGCCGTTGGGGTTCAGCGGGTACTGCTCGGTCGGCTGTCCGTTGCCGTCCACATACCGCATCGCCTGGATCACCTGACCGGCATCGCCGCGCTGCGAGAAGTCCGCAAAGCCTTCACCATGGGCCACGGCGATCGGCAGGCGGCTGCCGGCCATGCCCTTGAAGAACAGGCTGGGCGAGTCCAGCACTTCCACCTGCGCCAGGCGTGCCTCGAACTGCTCGCTGCGGTTGCGTACGAACTTGGGCCAGTGCTGCGCACCGGGAATCATCGGGGACAGTGCCGCCAGCATCTGGCAGCCGTTGCACACGCCCAGCGCGAAGCTGTCCTGGCGCGCAAAGAAGGCCTCGAAGGCGTCCTTCAGACGCGGATTGAACAGGATGGACCGTGCCCAGCCTTCACCGGCGCCCAGCGTGTCCCCGTAGCTGAAGCCGCCGCAGGCCACGAAGCCCTTGAACTGGCTCAGGTCCACGGCGCCTGCCTGCAGGTCGCTCATGTGCACGTCGTAGCTGTCGAAACCGGCCTGTGACATGGCATAGGCCATTTCCACATGCGAGTTCACCCCCTGCTCGCGCAGGATGGCCATCTTCGGACGCACACCGGACTGGATGAACGGGGCCGCCACGTCCTCCTTCACGTCGAAGGTGGGCGCCCAGTGCAGGCCGCCGCCCGGTGCACCCGCCAGGGCATGCTCCTGGTCGGCGAAGGCCGGGTTGTCGCGGTCGCGGGTGATGCGCCAGGACACCTGGTCCCATTCCTGATGCAGTTGCTGCAAGGGGGCGGCAAACACCTTCTTCGCATCGCGCCAGACTTCCACCTGGCCGGCGTCATTGGTCTTGCCCACCACATGCGACAGCTTGGACAGGCCGTGGGCGCGCAGCGTCTGCAGCACCGCATCGCGGTCGCCGGTGGCCACCTGCAGCACCACGCCCAGTTCTTCATTGAACAGCGCCTTGAGCGTCAGCTCCTCGCGCCGGCCGCTCACCTGGCTGGCCCAGTTCTTGGAATCGCCGGTGTCGGCACGGCTGTCGGTGATGCCGTCGCCTTCGGTGACCAGCAGGTCCACATTCAGGCTCACGCCGCGTTGGCCGGCGAAGGCCATTTCGGCGGCAGCGGCCAGCAGGCCCCCGTCGCTGCGGTCGTGGTAGGCCAAAAGCTTGCCCTCAGCGCGCAGCGCATTGACGGCCGCAACGGTCTGATTGAGCAGCGCGGGATCGTCCAGGTCCGGCACTTCAGGGCCGAACTGGTTGAGCGTCTGCGCCAGAATGGAGCCGCCCATGCGCTGGCGCCCCTGACCCAGGTCGATCAGCACCAGCGTGGTGTCGCCCGCTTGCAGTTGCGGCGTCAGCGTGCCGCGCACATCCGGCAGCGAGGCAAAGGCCGACACGATCAGCGACACCGGTGCGGTGACCTGACGGGTCTGGCCGTTGTCGCTCCAGCGGGTCCGCATGGACAGGGAGTCCTTGCCCACCGGAATCGACACGCCCAGGGCCGGGCAAAGCTCCATGCCCACGGCTTTGACGGTGTCGTACAGGGCCGCGTCTTCACCGGCTTCGCCGCAGGCCGCCATCCAGTTGGCGGACAGCTTCACGCGGGACAGTTCAATCGGCGCGGCCAGCAAATTGGTGATGGCTTCGGCCACCGCCATGCGGCCGGATGCGGGCGCATCCACCGCCGCCAGCGGCGTGCGCTCGCCCATGCTCATCGCTTCACCGGCAAAGCCCTTGAAGTCCGCCAGGGTCACGGCGCAGTCGGCCACCGGCACCTGCCACGGGCCCACCATCTGGTCGCGGTGGCTCAGGCCCCCCACGGTGCGGTCGCCGATGGTGATCAGGAAGCGCTTGGACGCGACCGTCGGGTGACGCAGCACATGCGTCACGGCCTGCGCCAGGTCCACGCCGTCCAGGTTCAGGGGGCCGCCTGAGCGGGCCACCCGCTTCACATCCCGGTGCATCTTGGGCGGCTTGCCCAGCAGCACGTCCATCGGCATGTCGATGGCCCGTTCACCGCCCTGCCCGTCTTCCAGCACCAGCTCGCGCTGCTCGGTGGTCACGCCGACCACCGCAAACGGGCAGCGCTCGCGTTCACACATGCTCTGGAACAGCGGCAGGCTCTCCGGCGCGATGGCCAGGACATAACGCTCCTGGCTCTCGTTGCACCAGATTTCCTTGGGCGCCAGGCCGGACTCTTCCAGCGGCACCTTGCGCAGGTCAAAGCGCGCGCCGCGGCCGGCGTCGTTCACCAGTTCCGGGAAGGCATTGGAGATGCCGCCGGCGCCGACGTCATGCACCGCCAGGATGGGATTGCGCTCGGCCAGGCCCCAGCAATGGTTGATCACTTCCTGCGCACGGCGCTGGATTTCCGGGTTGCCGCGCTGGACCGAATCGAAGTCGAGGTCGGCCGTGTTGGTGCCGGCCGCCATCGAGCTGGCGGCGCCGCCGCCCATGCCGATGCGCATGCCGGGTCCGCCCAGCTGGATCAGCAGCGTGCCGGCCGGGAACTCGATCTTCTTGGTCAGGTCCGAACGGATGGCACCGACGCCGCCGGCGATCATGATGGGCTTGTGATAGCCGCGATGGATGCCGTCCACTTCCTGCTCATAGACGCGGAAGTAACCGCCCAGCGCAGGACGGCCGAATTCATTGTTGAAGGCGGCGCCGCCCAGCGGCCCTTCGGTCATGATCTGCAGCGGGCTGGCAATGTGCGCCGGCTTGCCGATGGACGCCTGTTCCCAGGGCTCGCTCAGGCCCGGCAGCTGCAGGTTGGAGACCGAGAAACCGGTCAGGCCGGCCTTGGGCTTGGCGCCGCGGCCGGTGGCGCCTTCATCGCGGATCTCGCCGCCAGCGCCGGTGGAGGCGCCCGGATGCGGGGAGATGGCCGTCGGGTGGTTGTGCGTTTCCACCTTCATCAGCACATGGGCCGTTTCGGTGCGGGCTTCGTAGCGCGGGGCGCGCTGGTCGCCGGCCGCCATCCAGCGCTCGATGGTGTGGCCTTCCATCACCGCCGCATTGTCGGCATAGGCAATGACGGTGTGCTGCGGATGCAGCTTCTCGGTGTTGCGGATCATGCCGAACAGCGAGAGCGGCTGCGCTTCGCCATCAATGGTGAACTGCGCATTGAAGATCTTGTGACGGCAGTGCTCGCTGTTGGCCTGCGCGAACATCATCAGTTCCACATCGCTCGGATTGCGGCCCAGGCGCTGGAAGGCGGTCACCAGGTAGTCGATCTCGTCGTCCGACAGGGCCAGGCCCCAGGCGCCGTTGGCTTCGTCCAGCGCGGCGCGGCCGCGGCTGAGGACATCCACATGGGCCAGCGGCTGGGCCTGCTTGTCGTCGAACAGGTGCACGGCGTCTTCGCGGCGCAGCAGGACGCTTTCGGTCATGCGGTCATGCAGCAGCTCGGCGCAGGCCAGCAGTTCCTGCTCGGTCAGCGGCTTGGTGCCGCCGGCCAGGCCAGCCGTCACGGTGCTCAGCAGGCCGCCCTTGAGGGTCAGCCGGTATTCGGTGACGCGTTCGACGCGGTGGATGGACAGGCCGCAGTTGTGGGCAATGTCGGTGGCCTTGGAGGCCCAGGGGCTCAGCGTGCCCAGGCGCGGCGCGGTGACGATCAGGGCGCCCTCGGACGGGCCTTCGTAGGCATCGCCGTAGTTCAGCAGCGCGGCCAGCTTGCCCTGGCTGGCGTCATCCAGCGGGTGGTCGGTCCAGACCCAGTGCACATGGCGCGCATGCACGGCGGTGATGCGGTCGCTCACCGCTTGCAGGCGCGCCAGCAGCGCGGTGGCCCGGAATGCCGAGAGGGCATTGCCCCCCTCGAAGTGAATCAGATACTTGGAGGAGGTGGTGCTGGACATTGAGGGGGTCTCTGCGGGTCTCGGCGGATCTCGACGGGTCTGGCGCCGCGAAGGTTTGCGGCGCAGAACTCGGGATTGTAGCCACGGCGGAAGGGTTCTCCCCTAGCCGCGCGCGGTAGAAGCACGGCCCGGCGTCAGCGCGGGCTTTCGGGAAGAAAAAGGCCATCCGCGTGGGATGGCCTTGATGGGGTTCGGCTCAGGCTGCACCGATCAGCGCTGGATCAGCGCTGGATCAGCGCAGGATTAGCGCAGGAAACGTCCCCGCGGATCGATGATGGCGATGTCGGCAAAGGTCGCGCCGGTATGGTCGTTGGGGCTGAAGGACACCTCCAGGCCACCCAGGTCATACTTGCTCATGCCGTTCAGGGCGCGCTGCACGCTGCCGCGGTTGACGTCCTTGCCGGCCCGCTTGAGGGCTTCCACCAGCACCTTGGCCGAGGCAAAACCTTCCATGATGGCGGGCGTCACCACGCCGCCGCTCTCGGGCGCCTTCTTCACCAGCTCGGTGATCTCGCGCACCATCGGCATGGACATGGTCCGCTCATTGGGGAAGACCTGCGACACGATGACGCCAGCGGCGTTCTTGTCCAGCAGTTGCAGGAAACCGGCGGATGCGTTGTTTGACAGCGTCGAGACCATCGCCCGCGACCCGGCGGCGCGCATGCCGTTGATGCAGTCGGCGACCAGTTGCTGCGAACCGATGAACAGCACCACCTGCGGGTCGGCGGCCATGACCTGCTTGACCAGGTTGGGCACATCCGGTTTGTCACGCTCGAAGGTCAGGTGGGCGACCGGCTTGACCTTCTGGTCGGCCAGGCCCTTGAGCGCGCCGGTGGCGGCGTCCTGGCCGAAGGTGTCGTTCACCTGCACCAGGGCGATGCGCTGGTTGCCCATCTCCAGCAGCAGTTGGACGGCACGCTCCGACTCACGCTGGTAGGTGGAGCGGACGTTGAAGATGTAGGGGTGGACCGGCTTGTGCAGCAGCATCGCGCCGGTGGACGGCGCCACCAGCGGGATCTGGTACTTGTCCAGCAGCGGCATCACCGCCTGCGTGTGCGGCGTGCCGCGGGTCAGGAACAGGGCCACGGCGTTCTTGTCGATCAGCGCCTGGGCATTGGCCGCCGTACGCTTGGGATCGAAGCCATCGTCCATGGCGATCAGCTCGATCTTCTGGCCATTGACGCCGCCGGTGGCATTCACATGGTCGATGTAGAGCTTGGCGCCGAGGTTCAGTTCCTTGACGCTGGCCGCGACCTGCCCGGTCACGCCATTGGTCTGGCCCACGACGATCTGGGCCTGGGCGCTGAAGGCAGCGCCCAGCAGGCCGGCGACCAGCGCGGTGGTGGGAAGAACGGTGGCCAGCAGGCGGCCGACGGTTGAACGGTCTTTCATTCTGATGATTCCTGCCGACGGGCCTGCCTGGTCAGGCCGCCTCGCCGGCGAGTGTCCCCTAATGCCGACCGTCCTCCGTCTTGTGGAGGGAGGATCCCGGGTCGGCGCCTGGCGCTAACCCTCTCCCTCGAATGAGGGGGTTAACGCCCCGCGCGCATCTTAGCCACGATGTCCTGCACGCGTCCCATGAGTGACACGGTGTCGATCGAGGTATTTGTGCGATTTTTCAACAACTGCCGGCCTGCCACCCACACATCCGTGACATGTTCACGGCCAGCGACATACGCCAGTTGCGCGTCTGCGTGATAGACCGGCTGGCATTCCAGCGCTTCCAGCGACACGGCCACCACGTCCGCCTGCTTGCCGGCTTCCAGGGTGCCCAGGTCGTGGGCCCGGCCCATGGCCTTGGCGGCCCGCACGGTGGCCATTTCCAGGGCGGTGCGGGCGGAGACGGTCAGCGGGTCGCCGGTGGAGCCCTTGGCCAGCAGTGCCGCAGCGCGGATTTCGGTGAACATGTCCTGCCGGTTGTTGGACGCCGCACCGTCGGTGCCCAGCACCGTGTTGACGCCCGCGGCTTCCAGCGCCTTGACCGGGGCGATGCCGGAGGCCAGCTTCAGGTTGGAGCTGGGGTTGTGCACCAGGTGCACGCCCTTGGCGGCGATCAGCTCGATCTCCTGCGGCGACAGGTGGACCATGTGCACGGCGATCATGCGCTCGTTCAGCAGGCCCAGCTTGTCCAGGCGCTCCAGCGGACGCATGCCGTATTGCTTGACGCTGCCGTCGATCTCGTCCTGCGTTTCGTGGATGTGGCAGTGCACCTGCAGGTCGTACTTTTCCGCCAGCTCGCGCAGCTGGGTGAAGGTGTCGTCCGACACGGTGTAGGGCGCGTGCGGGGCGCTGGTCCAGTCCAGCAGCGACTCACCCTTGAACTGCTCATAGGCGGCCAAGCCCTTCTGGATGTAGTCCTGGGCATTGGCGGCGTAGCCGGTGGGGAAGTCGATCACGTTGATCGACACGCCGGCGCGCAGGCCGCTGTCCACCGCGGCACGAGCCATCGCGGTGGGGAAGAAGTACATGTCGTTGAGGTAGGTGACCCCGCCGCGGATGGCTTCGGCCGCAGACAGCATCGAGCCCTGGTAGACCCAGTCCTCGCTCACCCACTGGCGCTCCAGCGGCCAGATGTGGTTGTTCAGCCAGTCCATCAGCGCCAGGTCATCCGCCACGCCGCGCAGCAGCGACATGGCCGAATGGGTGTGGGCGTTGATCAGACCCGGGATCAGCACATGGTGCGGCAGCTCGACCCGCTCGGCATCGGCATACCGCTGCAGGGCTTCTTCACGCGGCAGCACGGCGGCGATGCGCTCGCCTTCCATCGCCAGGGCATGCTGCTCCAGCACCGGGCTGCCCGGCGTCATGGTGATCAGCCAGCGCGGCAACAGCAGCTTCACGCCTTTGGAGGCTTGGGCGGTCATGGGGAATCTCCTCAGAAAATCTCGTCGAACAGGGCCAGCACGCGCGGCGCATCCACCGCCACGCAAACCTGCTGGGCCGGGTGGCCGGTCCAGGCGGTCGGCTGCGATTGCTCGCCGCGCCAGTCCTGGATGGTCTGACCGGTGGCAATGCCCTCCAGCGCCACCCGCACCGGGCCCTTGCGCAGGGTAAACGCTTCCGGCACCAGCAGCACCGCAGCGGCACTGGCGTCGTGCGCATAGATGCCGCCAATGCGGTCGCGGGCATCGTAGAACTTCTGGTAGTGGCGGGTGGCCTGCCAGAGCAGTTCACCGGCGCCGTCACCGCGGCCGCGCAGGCGGGCCAGGTCGGCCTCGCGCATGATGACTTCCTGGGTGACGTCCAGCCCCACCACGATGACGGGCCAGGCGGCGGTCAGCACTTCGTCGGCCGCTTCCGGGTCGGCCATGATGTTGGCCTCGGCCACCGGCGAGACATTGCCGCTGTGGCCCTTCAGGCCAAAGGCCCCGCCCATCACCACCACCTGCTTGACCTTGGCCGCGATGCCGGGATCCTGGCGCAGGGCCAGCGCGAGGTTGGTGAACGGGCCGACGGCCACGATCGTCAGCTCGCCCGGGCGCTCATTGACCAGGTCGCAGATCAGTTGGTGGGCCGGGCGAGAGTCCGCCGCCCGGGTGGGCGTGGGCAACTGGTGGGCGATGCCGCCGAGGGCATCGTCGCCGTGCACATGCAGGGCGCCGTCACGGCGGCGGTGGTCCAGCAGCGGGCCGGCGGCACCGGTGGCCACAGGAATGTCCAGCTTGAACAGGGCCGCCAGGCCGCGTGCATTGTGGGCGGTCACGGCCACCGACGCATTGCCGTGCACCGCCGTGATGGCGAGCAGGTCGAACCGGGGATGGGCCGCCAGCAACGCCAGCGCGAGCGCGTCGTCAATGCCGGGGTCGGTGTCGTAAATAACGGGAATCTTGGAGCTGTCCATGGCGGATACGGCTTTCCAGGTCAGGCAGGAGTCATGCTGTCGGCCAGGGCCGGCAGCTCGGAACGGTAGGGCATGGCTTGCTGCACACCGGAGCGGCTGACCGCGAGCGCGGCGGCCGATTGGCCCAGGGACGCGGCCTGCAGCGGCTCCAGCCCTTCGGCCAGGCCGACGGCCAGACCGCCGACCAGCGTGTCGCCGGCACCGACGGTGTCGATCGCATCCACCCGGGTGGCCCGCAGGTGGTGGCCCTGCGGATGCTCGTCGCCGAGCAGCCAGGCGCCCTGCCCGCCCAGCGTCACCAGCACATGGCGAGGGCCCAGCGTGCGCAGATGGCGAGCGGCTTCGCGGGCCAGCGTCAGTTCGTCGACCCGTGCGGCGGCATCCAGCGCGTCGCCGCACAGCTGCGCGGCTTCGGTTTCATTGACCACCAGCCAGTCCGTCAAGGCCAGCAAGGCCGGCGGCAGCGATTGGGCCGGCGCTGCATTGAGCACGGTGGTGACACCGGCCTGGCGGGCCAGTTCAAAGGCGCGCTGGATGGCCGGCACCGGCACTTCCAGCTGCGCCACGACCACGCGTGCAGACTGGATCTGGCGGGCAGCGGCTTCCACATCGGCGGGCGTCAGGTCGGCATTGCTGCCGGGCACCACGACGATGGCGTTTTCTCCGCCGTCCCGGGCCACCATGATGACCGCCACGCCGGGCCAGGCCGCGTCGTCGCGGTGGATGGCATCGGTGGACACATGTTCCTGTTCCAGCGCCGCCAGCAGCTCATGGCCGTGCTGACGCAGGCCCACTCGCCCCACCAGCGCCACGTCCGCGCCCAGACGCGAGGCGGCCACGGCCTGGTTGCCGCCCTTGCCACCCGGTGTGCCGGCGAAGGCCTCGCCGATCAAGGTTTCACCCGGGGCCGGCAGCCGACTGGCATGCGCCACCAGGTCCATGTTGATGCTGCCCACCACCACCACGGTGGCCGCAGCCTTTTCCAGATTCATGCTTGCTCCGAAGACAAAGGCGCAGAGGTGCTTTCACGCAGCACCAGCTGCGGCGTGAGCTGCAGGTCCTTGAAAGGCGCCTGCGGGTTCTCGATGCGCTCGATCAACGCGCGACCGGCCTCCCGGCCCAGGTCGCGGATCGAGCATCCCACGCTGGTGATGGCGGGATAGATGTAGCTGCCCAGCTCGATGCCGTCAAAGCCGACGACGCTGAGCTGGCGAGGGACGCTGCGACCCAGCTCCGCGGCGGCGCGCAGGGCCCCCATGGCCATCAGGTCGTTGCTGGTGAAAACGGCGGTGAGTTCCGGCTGGCGGGTCAGCAGCGTCTTGACGGCTTCATAGCCACCGGCGGTGCTGAAGTCGCTCTCGATGAGCCAGCCGTCGTCGGCCTCAAGGCCGCGCTCGCGCAGGGCGGATCGCCAGCCGGCCACCCGCTCCTGCGTCACCTCGAATTCCGCCGGGCCGCTGACGCAGCCGATGCGGCGGTGGCCCAGGTCCAGCAGATGCCGCACGGCAGCGGCCGCGCCGACCTGGTTGTTGACACTGACCCGGTCTGCGCGGGCGCCCGGCACCAGGCGGTCCACCGTCACGACCGGCACGCTGGCGTGACGGAAGGTGGTGGCCAGGGTTTCGGTATCGCCGGCGGAGCTCAGCAGCAGGCCGTCGATGCGTTTTTCCAGCAAGGTGCGCAGGTAGGACTGCTGGTGCTTGGGATCGTTGTCCGAATTGCAGAGGAACACCGAATAGCCGGCCTGCCGGCACCATTCCTCCACGCCCACCACGAGCTCAGCAAAGAAGGGATTGCGCACATTGGGCACCAGCACGCCGACGATCTTGGTCTCGCTGCGACGCAGCGACCGGGCCACTGCACTGGGCAGGTAGCCGATCTCGTCCACCGCCGCCAGCACACGCGCCCGCGCCTGCGCACTGACCGGCCGCGTGTTGTTCAGCACATGGGACACCGTGGTGAAGGACACCCCCGCCAGCGCGGCCACATCCTTGATGGTGCTCATTCCGGTTTTTGGCTTTCTTCAGAATGGATGGAGACGTGGATTGCACCCGATGCGCGCTGTACTGCCGTCGGTCATGGCTGCAAACGTTTGCAAGACGGCGAAGCATATCCCATCGACTCGAATGAACACGGGGGCGCCCTGCGAGCGGACGAAAAAAAACCCCTGCACCCGAAGGTTCAGGGGTTGTCCCTCAAGGGGTGTATCAGCGCTGGGCGATCGGCTTGACGTCGCGCTTGGTGGCGCCGACGAACAGCTGACGCGGACGGCCGATCTTGTACTCGGGGTCGCCGATCATTTCGTTCAGCTGGGCAATCCAGCCGACGGTACGGGCCAGCGCGAAGATGGCGGTGAACAGCGGCACGGGGATGCCGATGGCGCGCTGCACGATGCCCGAGTAGAAGTCCACGTTCGGATAGAGCTTGCGGGCGACGAAGTATTCGTCTTCCAGCGCGATCTTTTCCAGTTCCATGGCCAGCTTGAACAGCGGGTCGTTTTCCAGACCCAGTTCGCTCAGCACTTCGTGGCAGGTCTCGCGCATCAGCTTGGCGCGCGGGTCGTAGTTCTTGTAGACGCGGTGACCGAAGCCCATCAGCTTGACGCCGCTGTTCTTGTCCTTCACCTGCTTGATGAACTCGCCGATCTTGGCCACGCCACCCTGCTTCTGGATGTCGTGCAGCATGTTCAGTGCGGCTTCGTTCGCACCGCCGTGGGCGGGGCCCCACAGGCAGGCCACGCCGGCAGCGATGGCGGCGAACGGGTTGGTGCCGGACGAACCGCACAGGCGCACGGTCGAGGTCGAGGCGTTTTGCTCGTGGTCGGCATGCAGCGTGAAGATGCGGTCCATGGCGCGCACCAGCACGTCATTGGGCTTGTACTCTTCGCAAGGCGTGGCGAACATCATCCGCATGAAGTTGCCTGCATAGGACAGGTCGTTCTTCGGATAGATGTAGGGCTGGCCGATGGTGTACTTGTAGGCCATGGCCACGAGCGTCGGCATCTTGGCGATCAGGCGGATCGCGGCGATTTCACGGTGCTCGGGGTTATTGATGTCGGTGCTGTCGTGATAGAAGGCCGACAGCGCGCCGACCAGGCCCGTCATCACGGCCATCGGGTGAGCGTCGCGACGGAAGCCACGCAGGAAGAACTGCATCTGCTCGTTGACCATCGTGTGATGGGTCACGCGATTGACGAACTCTTCCTTTTGCGACGGGGTCGGCAGTTCCCCGTACAGCAGCAGGTAGCAGGTTTCCAGGTAGTCGCAGTTCACCGCGAGCTGTTCGATCGGGTAGCCGCGATACAGCAGTTCGCCCTTGTCACCGTCGATGTAGGTGATGGTGGAATTGCAGGACGCCGTCGACAGGAAGCCGGGGTCATAGGTGAACTTGCCCGTCTGCGCATACAGCTTGCGGATGTCGATGACATCCGGGCCGATCGTGCCCTTGTACAGGGGCAGTTCCATCTGCGGGCTGCCGTCCGAGAACGACAGTGTGGCTTTGACGTCAGAGGGGGTCATGGGCATTCCTTATGACTTCTGTGGGGTTCTTGTCTCTTATTGCGGCGTCCGGAGCATCGCCAGGACCGCCTGCACATCCGGCCGTGCCAGATCGTCCGAAGGCTCCTTGCGGGCCAGCATCAGATCCAGCAGGTCGTTGTCGGCGAGGTCCATCAGTTGCCGCAGGCCTTCCGCGTGGAACTCGGTCAGCTGGCTTTCGTGCCGCCGGAAGAACCGCTCGATGAAGAGGTCATTCTCCAGCAAGCCGCGCCGGCAGCGCCACTTGAGCTTAGAGAGATCCCTCTCGTTGATGAGGGTGTTCGGGGAGGCAGTCATGGCGGGCTCCGGTGCGAGGGCGAGCGTGCCGCTTTAGACGGCGCGGCGCACCATCAGTTCCTTGATCTTGCCGATGGCCTTCGTCGGGTTCAGACCCTTGGGGCAGACATCGACGCAGTTCATGATGGTGTGGCAGCGGAACAGACGGTACGGGTCTTCCAGGTTGTCCAGACGCTCGGCCGTGCCTTCGTCGCGGCTGTCGGCGATGAAGCGGTAGGCCTGCAGCAGACCGGCGGGACCGACGAACTTGTCGGGATTCCACCAGAAGCTGGGGCAGCTGGTCGAGCAGCTGGCGCACAGGATGCACTCGTACAGGCCGTTGAGCTCATCGCGCTCTTCCGGCGACTGCAGACGCTCCTTCTCGGGCGGGCGCGTTTCGTTCAGCAGGAACGGCTTGATCGAGTGGTACTGCTTGAAGAACTGCGTCATGTCCACGATCAGGTCGCGGACCACCGGCAGACCGGGCAGCGGCTTGAGCTTGATGACGTCCGGCAGCGAACGCAGGTTGGTCAGGCAGGCCAGACCGTTCTTGCCGTTGATGTTCATCGCGTCCGAACCGCACACGCCTTCACGGCAGGAGCGGCGGAAGGACAGCGTCGGGTCCACGGCCTTGAGCTTGAGCAGGGCGTCCAGCAGCATGCGCTCGTTGCCGGCCAGCTCCAGCTCGATGGTCTGGATGTAGGGCTTGGCGTCCTTGTCCGGGTCGTAGCGATAAATCTCGAAGGTGCGCTTGATCATGTTTGGCTCCTGCGTCCTTAGAAGGTACGAACCTTCGGGGGCACGCTTTCAACGGTCAGCGGCTGAAGGTTGACCGGCTTGTAGGTCAGGCTGTTGCTGGCGCTGTGCCACAGCGTGTGCTTCATCCATTCCTTGTCATTGCGGCCCAGCGGGAATTCCGCATCGTCGGCACCACGCTCGTAGTCGTTCACGGTGTGGGCGCCACGGCATTCCTTGCGGGCTGCGGCGGAGACGATGGTGGCTTGGGCCGCCTCGATCAGGTTGTCCACTTCCAGCGCTTCCACGCGGGCGGTGTTGAACACCTTGGACTTGTCCTTCAGGGTGATGTTCTTCACCCGCTCGCGGATGGCGGCGATGGCGCCGACCCCTTCGTCCAGCATGGCCTGGGTGCGGAACACACCGGCGTGGGACTGCATGGCGGTGCGCAGGTCGTTGGCGACGTCCTGGGCGTATTCACCGCCGCTGTTGCTTTCCAGACGGTTCAGGCGAGCCAGGGTCTGGTCGGCAGCGTCCTTGGGCAGCGGCTTGTGCGAGACGCCCTTCTTGTGCGCGTCCACGATGTGGTTGCCGGCGGCACGGCCGAACACCAGCAGGTCCAGCAGCGAGTTCGTGCCCAGGCGGTTGGCGCCGTGCACCGACACGCAGGAGCATTCGCCCACGGCATACAGACCGTTGACCACGCTCTTGTAGTCGTCGCCCTTGGGGACCACCACCTGGCCATGGATGTTGGTGGGGATGCCACCCATCTGGTAGTGAATGGTCGGCACCACCGGGATCGGTTCCTTGGTGATGTCCACGTTGGCGAAGTTGTGGCCGATCTCGAAGACCGAGGGCAGCCGCTTCATGATGGTGTCGCCACCCAGGTGGGTCATGTCCAGCACGACGTAGTCCTTGTTGGGACCACAGCCGCGACCTTCCTTGATTTCCTGGTCCATGCAGCGCGAGACGAAGTCACGCGGGGCCAGATCCTTCAGCGTGGGGGCGTAACGCTCCATGAAGCGCTCGCCGTTGGCGTTGCGCAGGATGGCGCCTTCGCCGCGGCAGCCTTCGGTCAGCAGCACGCCCGCGCCGGCCACGCCGGTCGGGTGGAACTGCCAGAACTCCATGTCCTGCAGCGGGATGTCCGCACGGGCGGCCATGCCCAGGCCGTCACCGGTGTTGATGAAGGCGTTGGTGGAGGCGGCGAAGATGCGGCCGGCACCACCGGTCGCCAGCAGCACGGTCTTGGCTTCGAGGATGTGGATCTCGCCGGTTTCCATTTCCAGCGCGGTCACGCCCACCACGTCGCCGTCGGCGTCGCGGATCAGGTCCAGGGCCATCCACTCCACGAAGAAGTTGGTGCGGGCCTTGACGTTCTGCTGGTACAGCGTGTGCAGCATCGCGTGGCCGGTACGGTCGGCCGCAGCGCAGGCGCGTTGCACCGGCTTTTCACCGTAGTTGGCGGTGTGGCCGCCGAACGGACGCTGGTAGATGGTGCCGTCGGGGTTGCGGTCGAACGGCATGCCGAAGTGTTCGAGCTCGTACACCACCTTCGGGGCTTCACGGCACATGAACTCGATGGCGTCCTGGTCACCCAGCCAGTCCGAGCCCTTGACGGTGTCGTAGAAGTGGTAGTGCCAGTTGTCTTCCGACATGTTGCCCAGGCTGGCGCCGATGCCGCCCTGCGCTGCCACGGTGTGGGAGCGGGTCGGGAACACCTTGGACAGCACGGCCACATTCAGGCCGGCGAGCGACAGTTGCAGCGAAGCGCGCATGCCAGAGCCGCCGGCTCCAACGATGACGACGTCGAACTTGCGCTTGGGGAGCGAGGTTCCGATTTGCATTTCTTACAGCCTCCAGAGCACTTGGATCGCCCAACCCGCGCAACCCGTCAACCACACCAGCGTGAACACATGCAGCGCGAACCGCACGCCCACCGGCTTCACGTAATCCATCCAGATGTCGCGCACACCGACCCAGGCGTGCCAGCACAGGGAGATGATCAGCGCGAAGGTCAGGAACTTCATCCATTGCTGGCTGAAGATGCTGGCCCACAGGTCGTAGCCCAGCGTGCGGCCTGGCAACAGCACCTGCACCAGCAGCACGATGGTGAACACGGCCATCAGCAGGGCCGTGGCGCGCTGGACCATCCAGTCACGCAGGCCGTAGTGCGCACCGACAACGATGCGCTTGGATCCATAAGTTGTCATTTTGATTTGCCCCTCGGGTCAATCAGTCGTCAATCAGTCGTCAATCAGCGGTCAATCCATCGGCGACCGTGGTTGCAGGAGTCATGCGGGCATGACTCGCCGCGGCGGTCAGTACAGGCCGAACAGCTTGGCGCCCAGCAGGACGGTCAGCGCCAGGCTCAGCACCAGCGTCACGATGGCGCTGTTGCGGCCCTGGGCCTTGGTCACGCTGTGGGTGGCGTCCATCCACAGGTGGCGCACGCCGGCGATGAAGTGATGCAGGTAAGCCCAGATCAGCCCGAGCGTCGCCAGCTTGACGAACCAGGCAGGCACGAAACCGATGCCGGCCAGGTAGGCGCTGGTGAAGGACTCATAGGAGATTTCCGACGTCAGGCTGTTGTCGAACAGCCAGATGACGAAGGGCAGCAGGAAGAACATCAGCAGGCCGCTGATGCGATGCAGGATCGACACGATGCCGGCCGGAGGAAGCCGGTACCCGACGATCTGCGTGACATGGATGTTGGTGTAGACCGGTCGTTTCTTGGTGGTGGCTGAAGTGGCGTCCGTCATGTCCGACCTTGTAATCGATGTGAAACCCAATGATTTTAGAGCAATGACTTGTGTCTGGCAGGCATCGAGGGCGCATGTCGTTCAACAACGGCCCCGCGACCCTTCATTGAAGATCGTTGCGGTAAAAGTGATGGGTCGTGTTGTAGAGACCGCGGCGCAACTCCACCGGCTTGTCGCCGTAGGTGAAGGAGAGCCGCTCCACGCTCAGCAGCGGACTGCCGGGCGACACCTGCAACAGCCCAGCGACTTCTACGTCGGCTGCAACTGCGCGGATCTTTTCCTGTGCACGAATCATGTGCACACCAAATTCTGTTTCGAGCAGGCCATAGAACGGACCGCGATGCTCCCGCAGGCGCTCGGCGGTCAGGCCTTTGAACATGGCGCCGGGCAGCCAGATGTCGTCCAGCACCACCGGCTCGCCGCCGCTGTGCAGCAGTCGGCGGATCTCGATGACCGGATCGCCGGCGCGCAGATTCATCTGGCGGGCGATCCACGCCGGGGCGCGCTGGCGACGGCAGTCCAGCAGCTGGCGCCCCAGGGTGGCCGAGGCACCGGCATCGGGCGTCAGGCGCAGGAAGCGGAACTGCTGCTGCTGCTCGGCGTGGGTGGCCACGAAGGTGCCCTTGCCCTGGCGGCGGACCAGCAGGTTCTCCGCGGCCAGCTCATCCACGGCCTTTCGCACGGTGCCCTGGCTGACGCCGAAGCGGCCGGCCAGCTCCATTTCGCTGGGGATGGTCTCTCCGGCCTTCCACTCTCCGGCCTGCAGACCGGCCAGGATCAGGCCCTTGATCTGGCGGTAGAGGGGGCTGAATGCCGGTGTCGCCTCGGCACGCGCCAGCTCATTGAGCGGCGTGACCGGATGGGGCGACGGGAAGGGGGGAGACATGGGGCGGCATTCGAGCACAAACCCTGGGTTGACGTCCATCAAAACCGGGAGACCCAGCGGGTTAGTCTTATATAAGACACAAGAGTGTCAGATTCTTGCCATGTTGGAGCGGGGTTTTGGGCTTTGAACCGCTTTCGGGTGGGCGAATAAGACGGCTTGCTCCAAGCGCGGCGGGCCTGATGGGCCTACACTTGTGGGCGCTGGCGTCGGCTCGCGACCACGCCGACCGGACAACCGTTTCCGCAGGCCGCGGCGTCGCGAAGACATCCACGGCCCTTCCGCTTCCATTGCGCTTTCTTCAATGGCGCTTTTAACAGGCTTTTGCCTTTTCACTTTCGGAGACCTCGTGATGAGCAAGAAACCCGTTCGCGTTGCCGTGACTGGCGCCGCCGGCCAGATCGGCTATGCCCTGCTGTTCCGCATTGCTTCCGGCGAAATGCTGGGCAAGGACCAGCCTGTGATCCTGCAGCTGCTGGAGATCCCGGACGAGAAGGCTCAGAACGCGCTCAAGGGCGTGATCATGGAACTGGAAGACTGCGCCTTCCCGCTGCTGGCTGGCATTGAGGCGCACAGCGACCCGATGACCGCCTTCAAGGACACCGACTACGCCCTGCTGGTGGGCGCACGTCCGCGTGGCCCGGGCATGGAGCGTGCAGACCTGCTGGCTGCCAACGCCCAGATCTTCACGGTGCAGGGCAAGGCTCTGAATGCCGTGGCTTCGCGCAATGTGAAGGTGCTGGTGGTGGGCAACCCGGCCAACACCAATGCCTACATCGCCATGAAGTCGGCGCCGGACCTGCCGGCCAAGAACTTCACGGCCATGCTGCGCCTGGACCACAACCGTGCGGCTTCGCAGATCGCGGCCAAGACGGGCAAGCCGGTGGGCAGCATCGAGAAGCTGGCGGTGTGGGGCAACCATTCGCCCACGATGTACGCCGACTATCGTTTCGCCACCATCGACGGTCAGGCCGTGAAGCCGCTGATCAACGATGAAGAGTGGAACCGCAACACCTTCCTGCCGACCGTGGGCAAGCGTGGTGCAGCCATCATCGCCGCACGTGGCCTGTCGTCGGCGGCTTCGGCTGCCAACGCCGCCATCGACCACATGCGCGACTGGGCCCTGGGCACCAATGGCAAGTGGGTCACGATGGGTGTGCCGTCGGACGGCTCGTACGGCATCCCGAAGGACGTGATGTTCGGCTTCCCGGTCACGACCGAGAACGGCGAATACAAGATCGTGCAGGGTCTGGAGATTGACGCGTTCTCGCAAGAGTGCATCAACAAGACGCTGGCTGAGCTGACCGACGAACAAAACGGCGTAAAACATCTGTTGTAATCCCCCCTACCGCCTTCGGCGGCCCCCTCAAGGGGGCGAGCCCAGAGGCCTGGCGAAGCCAGTTCCTCGGGCTCCGCTGGAGGGGCACCCGGGCTGCGCCGGGTGGGCTGTCTGAGGCGGTAATGGAATAAGAAGGCTGGCCTGAGGGCTGGCCTTTTTTTATGTGCGTGCGAGGGTTGGGGGTCGTGGCCTGGGGTTTCGGGGCGGTTTGGGTGACACTTGGGGACGATGGCGCCGGTCGCTGATGAGCGCCTGCGTTACGGGTCGCAGGGCCGACGGCCTGGTCGATGGTTGGACTGGTTTCTTGAGATGTCATGAGCAGCACTTCGCTTCATCCCGCACAAGCACTTTTTGATGAGGGCCAGGCGCCGAGCGTCCTGCCGGTGGTCGATCACTACTGCGGCGTCGAGTCGCGGATGGTCAAGAGCCTGGAACTGCAGGCACAGATGGGGCCGGTGTTCGACATCACCCTGGATTGCGAAGACGGCGCGCCCGTGGGCGGCGAGGCCGAGCACATGCTGCTCGTGCTGCAACTGCTCAACGGTCCACTGAATGTGCATGGGCGCGTTGGCGTGCGGGTGCATCCATTTCAGCATCCTGCTTTCGAGGCCGATGTCGAGGCGGTCATTGCCGGCGGCGGAGAGAAGCTCGCGTTTCTCATGATCCCCAAGCCCGAGAGCCTGGAAGACCTGCAAGGCGCCATCGCCTTCATTGATGACAGCCTGCAACGTCACCAGATCCGCAAGCCGCTGCCGCTGCACACCCTCATTGAGACGCACGGCGCGCTGCGCGATGTCATGGCCATCGCCGCCCTGCCCCGCATCGAGTCCCTGTCCTTCGGCCTGATGGACTATGTCTCCGCTCACCGCGGCGCCATTCCGCGTTCCGCGCTCACGGTGGAAGGCCAATTCACTCATCCGCTGGTGGTGCGTGCCAAGCTCGCGATTGCCGCGGCGGCCCACACCTACGGGAAAACCCCATCCCACTGCGTCGTCACCGAATTCAAGAGCGAACGCGCCATCCAGTCGGCGGCGGAGCGGGCCGCGCGGGAGTTCGGGTACACCCGCATGTGGAGTATCCATCCGCAACAGATTCGACCGATCATTGACGCCTTCGCCCCCAGCGTGGCCGAGATCGACGAAGCCATCGACATCCTGAGCGCCGCGCAGGCGGTGGACTGGGCCCCCATCCAGCACCGTGACATGCTTCACGACCGAGCCAGCTACCGACTGTTTTGGCACCTGCTGCAGCGTGCATACCGCACAGGCCAGCCTCTGCCTGCGCAAATCGAACAGGCGTGGTTCAACCCACAAAACGCGGGCGCCAGCAGTACAAGCGTTGCTTGAAATCCCTACCCTTTGAAACAAACCCTGTGTGCACGCGGCTTGCCCAGCGCGAGAATTCGCTTGCCGTCGCGCCAGAGGTCACTGAGCTCCTGGGACGACTCTCCTGCACTGACTTCTTCAAAGACTCAAGACGACTCCCATGAAAACCTCCTTCGCTCTGTCCAGCACCGTTGCTGCCGCTCTGCTGCTGGCCGCCGGCCTTGCCTGCGCCGAACCGTCGGTGCAGGGCAACAACACCAAGCCGGCGCCGGCGAAGGCCGCCACGGCCAAGTCGACCGCCAAGAAGGCGCCCGCCAAGCCGGCAGGCCCGCCCCCGCTGGCAGAAGCCAGCCCGGAGCAACTGGCGGCTGCTGAGCAGGCCTACATGGGCCACTACGACTGCGAATTCAAGCAATCCGTGGACATTCAGCCCAATGCCAAGCACCCTGGCTACATCGACGTGTCCTTCCTGAAGCAGGTCTTCACGATGAAGCCGGTGCTGTCGTCCACGGGCGCGCTGCGTCTGGAAGACGTGACGGGCCGCACGCTGATGGTCCAGATTGCCAACAAGTCGATGCTGCTGGACGTGAACGCTGGCCGCCGCCTGGTGGACGAGTGCATCCACCCGACCCAGCGCGCTGCCATCGAAGCCGCCCGCTCCGCCTCGGCAGTGCCCGTGAGCAGCCTGGGCATCACGCCCGCCGGCCACTGATCTGCTGCGTCTCCGCGAAGAAAGCGCGCCTCGGCGCGCTTTTTTTCGTCCTGCGCTTGGGTCTCGAATAGCACCCGGGCTGCGCGACCCCACGGCACTGCGACTCTACGGCACTGCGACGCAGCAACGCTGCGGCGGTGCGGCTTTGCTGCGGTATAGGGTTGCGGCTCTGGGCGCGGCCTATTTAGCGCATGACGGATGGACTGGGACTGCGAGGGGCAGATAGGTCTTGATGGGTGAATGCGTTGTGCATGGATTTGCTCGATGACGTCACCGAGGCTGGCAGCGAGTCTGCGAACCTGCGCGCTTGCTGTTGGTGGAGTGGGCAGGGTGTGTCGCATCGAAGGCCGGGGGCCCCCTGTTCCCGGAAGTTAAGGAATGAATGACCGGCGGAGCCGGGCAGAAGGGACTGAGCTCGGACTCAAACAGTCCTGTGGACTGTTTGAGCCTAGCGAAGGCCAGGGCCTCTGGCCCTGGCATGGAGGGAACAGGGGGCCCCCGGTCTTCGATGTTGCTGAAGCGGCGGCAGGAAGACCCCACCCGTCCCGCAAATGTTCCCCACCGAACCCCAAGTATGTAGAATCCATACATACTTTCCGTTCCATACCCTCCATTCCATATCACCCGGGAGCCCCCATGGAAGCCACCGTCGCCGAACGCGGTCAGATCACCCTGCCCAAGGCCGTCCGCGATGCACTGGGCCTGACCAAGGGCACCACGCTCAAGGTGGAACTGGATGGCGCCCGCATCATCCTGCGCAAGAACGTGGACGATGCCATCTCCCGCGCCCGCGGCCGCTTCAAGCTCCCGGAGGGCACGTCCACCGACGACGTCATGCGTGACCTTCGCGGCCGCGCCCCTGCGGATCCCACCAAGGCCTGAGCCACGACATGATTGCCGTAGACAGCTCTGTCCTCATCGACCTCCTGGGCGACGCACCGGGCGCCGATGCGGCGGAAGCTGCGCTGCGTCTGGCGCTGTCCACCGGCCCTGTGGTGCTGTGTGACGTGGTGCTGTCCGAGGTGACGGCCGGCCTGGGCCACGGCTCTGACGTCATGGATGCACTGGAAGAGATGGGCCTGAGTTTCTCCCCCATCGACCAGCGCGCCGCCATCCGTGCCGGCGAAATGCAGCGCAAGTTCAAACAGCGCCTGCTCCAGACGACCGCGCCGGCTCCCGCCCCCAAATCCGCATCCAAGGCCGCCGCCCGCTCCTCCGCCAGCACCCCTGCGGCGCCCTCCACCGACCTCGCCCCCAGCACCCGCGCCCTCGCCGACTTCCTCGTCGGCGCCCACGCCATGCTGCAGTGTGACGGCCTCATCACCCGCGACCACGGATTTTTCCGGGATTATTTCAAGGGACTCAAAGTCATCGTGCCCCGTGCGCCCTGACCGACAAGATCCCGCTTCACTGACCCAAGCCAGAGACTACAGAGACTGGAGTTCGCAATGCTGCAAGCCTACCGCCAACATGAAGCCGAGCGCGCCGCGCTGGGCATCCCGCCGCTGCCGCTGGATGCCAAGCAGGTCGCCGAGCTGATCGAGCTGATCAAGAACCCGCCTGCCGGCGAAGGCGAATTCCTGCTCAACCTGCTCACCCACCGCGTCCCCCCGGGCGTGGACGATGCCGCCAAGGTCAAGGCCAGCTTCCTGGCCGCCGTTGCGCACGGTGACCTCACGGTCAGTTTGATCTCCAAGACCAAGGCCACCGAACTGCTGGGCACCATGGTCGGCGGCTACAACGTCAAGCCGCTGGTCGACCTGCTGGACGACAAGGAAGTCGCCTCCGTCGCCGCCGCCGGCCTGAAGAAGACCCTGCTGATGTTCGACGCCTTCCATGACGTCGCCGAAAAGGCCAAGGCCGGCAACGCCCAGGCCACCGCCGTCATCCACAGCTGGGCCGACGCCGAGTGGTTCACCTCGCGTCCTGAAGTGGACAAGAAGATCACCGTCACCGTCTTCAAGGTGCCTGGTGAAACCAACACCGACGACCTGTCCCCCGCGCCCGACGCCTGGAGCCGCCCGGACATCCCGCTGCACTACCTCGCCATGCTGAAGAACACGCGCCCTGACGCGGCCTTCAAGCCCGAGGAAGACGGCAAGCGCGGCCCGATGCAGTTCATCGAGGACCTGAAGAAAAAGGGCCACCTGGTGGCCTACGTCGGCGACGTCGTCGGCACCGGATCCTCCCGCAAGTCGGCCACCAACTCGGTGATCTGGGCCACCGGCCAGGACATCCCGTTCGTGCCCAACAAGCGCTTCGGCGGCGTCACCCTGGGCAGCAAGATCGCCCCGATCTTCTTCAACACCCAGGAAGACTCCGGCTCGCTGCCCATCGAAGTGGACGTGAGCAACCTGGAAATGGGCGATGTCATCGACATCTACCCCTACGACGGCAAGATCGAGAAGAACGGCGCCACCGTCGCCGAGTTCTCGCTCAAGAGCGACGTGCTGCTGGACGAAGTCCGCGCCGGCGGCCGGATCAACCTGATCATCGGCCGCTCGCTGACCGGCAAGGCCCGTGAATTCCTGGGCCTGCCCGCCTCCACCCTCTTCCGCCTGCCCAAGCCCCCGGTCGATTCCGGCAAGGGCTTCACCCTGGCGCAGAAGATGGTTGGCCGTGCCTGCGGTCTGCCCGAAGGCACCGGCATCCGCCCGGGCACCTACTGCGAGCCCAAGATGACGACCGTCGGCTCCCAGGACACCACCGGCCCGATGACCCGCGACGAGCTGAAGGACCTGGCCTGCCTGGGCTTCTCCGCTGACCTGGTCATGCAGTCCTTCTGCCACACCGCTGCCTATCCCAAGGCGGTGGACGTGAAGATGCATCGCGAACTGCCGCACTTCATCAGCGACCGCGGCGGCGTCGCCCTGCGTCCGGGCGACGGCGTCATCCACAGCTGGCTGAACCGCCTGCTGCTGCCCGACACCGTCGGCACCGGTGGCGACTCGCACACCCGCTTCCCCATCGGCATCAGCTTCCCGGCCGGCTCCGGCCTGGTCGCCTTCGGTGCGGCCACCGGCGTCATGCCGCTGGACATGCCGGAATCGGTGCTGGTGCGCTTCAAGGGCGAGATGCAGCCCGGCGTCACCCTGCGTGACCTGGTGCATGCCATCCCCCTGTACGCCATCAAGGCCGGCCTGCTGACCGTCGAGAAGAAGGGCAAGAAGAACATCTTCTCCGGCCGCATCCTGGAAATCGAAGGTCTGCCCGACCTGAAGGTGGAACAGGCCTTCGAACTGTCGGACGCCTCCGCAGAACGCTCGGCCGCCGGCTGCACGATCAAGCTGAATCCGGAACCGATCAAGGAGTACCTGACCTCCAACATCGTCCTGATGAAGAACATGATCGCCGACGGCTACGCCGACAAGCGCACCCTGGAGCGCCGCATCAAGAATGTGGAAGCCTGGCTGGCCAACCCCAACCTGCTGGAAGCCGACAAGGACGCTGAATACGCCGCCGTCATCGAGATCGACCTGGCCGACATCAAGGAACCGATCGTCTGCTGCCCGAACGATCCGGACGACGCCAAGTTCATGTCCGAGGTGCAAGGCACCAAGATCGATGAAGCCTTCATCGGTTCGTGCATGACCAACATCGGCCACTTCCGTGCCGCGGCCAAGCTGCTGGGCGGTGCCCGTGACATTCCGGTCAAGCTGTGGGTGGCCCCGCCCACCAAGATGGACCAGAACGAGCTGATCAAGGAAGGCCACTACGCCACCTTCGGCACCGCTGGCGCCCGCACGGAAATGCCGGGCTGCTCGCTGTGCATGGGCAACCAGGCGCAGGTGCGTGAAGGCGCGACGGTCATGTCCACCTCCACCCGCAACTTCCCCAACCGTCTGGGCAAGAACACCAACGTGTTCCTGGGCTCGGCCGAGCTGGCGGCGGTCTGCTCCAAGCTGGGTCGCATCCCGACGCTGCAGGAGTACCACGAGGCGATGGGCATCATCAACAAGGATGCTGCCAGCGTCTATCGCTACATGAACTTCGACCAGATCGAAGAGTACGCGGACACCGCCAAGTCGGTGTCGGTCTGACGGCTGGCCGTTCGCGGCCGCAGTCACCAGCCTCTCGGTTCAGCGCCGAGGGGCTTTTTTCTTTTCTCTAATTTCTGTCTTGACAGAAATTTCTGTAAGCATAAAGTCGGCCCCATGGAACTCAGCCACACCGCTCAACGATTCGTTCTCCACTGGGGAGAAATGGGCAGCGCCTGGGGTGTCAACCGCACCGTCGCCCAGATCCACGCCCTGCTCTACTTCCACGGCCACCCGCTCAATGCCGAGCAGATTGCCGAGACCCTTTCCGTCGCCCGCTCCAACGTCAGCACCAGCCTCAAGGAGCTGACCAGCTGGAACCTGGTGCGCGTCACCCACCTGATGGGCGACCGTCGCGACTACTTCGAAACCTCGGTCGATGTCTGGGAGCTCTTCCGCACCGTGGTGCGGGAGCGCAAGCAGCGGGAGTTCGACCCCACCGTGCGCATGCTCACCGAACTGGTGGAAGGCGAAGGCTTCCAGCAGGAAACGCCCGATGCGCAGGACCGCGTGCGCGAATGCCTGCGGCTGATGCAGACCCTGGGCGCCTGGTCGGAAGAAATGATGCGGCTGTCTCCCTCCACGCTGGAAAAGGTGCTCAAGCTCGGGGCCAACGTCCAGCGCTTTGTGCGCGGCGACAAGGCGTGACCCTTTTTTGCCTCGCAATTTCTGTTCTTACTGAAAGATCGGACATCACCATGAAGACCCCGTTTTCCAGGTTCTGGGCTCACAGCGCCGGCGCTGCTGAAGCCTTCCCGGGTGTCTACCCGCTCACGATCTACTTCGACGGCGCCTGCCCGCTGTGCCTGGCGGAGATGACCAACCTTCAGTTGCGCAATGTCGCAGGCCTGCTCCGTTTTGAAGACGCGTCCAGGCCCGATTTCAAGGCCTATCCCCCAGGCACCGATCGCCCGGCCCTGATGGCGCTGCTGCATGTGCAGTGCGCGGATGGCCGCGTACTGCGCGGCGCCGAAGCCTTCCGGCTGATCTACGCCGGCGCCCGGCTGCGGGGCCTGGCCCGGCTGATCAGTGCGCCGGGACTGCGGCAACTGGTCGACTGGGTCTATCCCTTCGTGGCACGCAACCGCTACCGCATCCCGCGGTCGGTGGCCCACCTGGTCCTGGAGACCACGCTGCGTCGCGCCGCCCAGCGGCGGGCCGGCGCTTCCGCATGCGCCAGCGGCCAGTGCGAGGTGCCTCCCGCCTCTACCCCGAATACCCTTCCCAAGGAGTGATGAGATGACCACCCCCGCCCGCTCCATCCTGGTCTGCGGCGCCAGCGGTTTCATTGGCCGACGCATCGTGCGCACCTTGCGTGACGCAGGACTGTCCGTGACCGAAGCCAGCTCCGCCAGCCACAACTTCAGCCAGAACCTGCAGCCGTCCGACTGGCTGCCACGGCTTCAGGGCTTCGATGCGGTTGTCAATGCCGTGGGCATCCTGCGCGACACCCGCGACCGCAAGCTCGACGCCCTGCACCACCGCGCCCCGGCGGCGCTGTTTGAAGCCTGCGCCCAGTCGGGCGTGCGCCGCGTGGTGCAGATCTCGGCCAATGGCGTGGCCCAGTTCAACACCCGCTATGCCACCACCAAGCGGGCCGCGGACGAGGTGCTGCTGCGCCTGCGTGCCGAGGGACGGCTGGACGGCACCGTGGTCCGCCCCAGCATCGTGTATGGCCGCGGCGGTGCCAGTTCCGCGCTGTTCATGAACCTGGCCCGACTGCCGGTGATGGTGCTCCCGGCCGCGGCGCTCAAGGCCCGCATCCAGCCGGTGGCCGTGCAAGATGTTGCCCAGGCGGTGCTTCGCGTGCTGCTGGACGGCGGCCCGGAGCTGGTCACGGCGGTGGGGGCTCAGGCCCTGTCGCTGTCAGACTTCATTGCCGAGCTGCGCCGGCAACTGGGCCACGGCAAGGCGATGGTCGTGCCGCTGCCGGAGGCCCCCAGCCGATGGAGCGCCCGCCTGGGGGACCATTTCTCCTTCCAGCCCTGGAGCACCGAAAGCCTGGCGATGCTGCAGGCGGACAACGTGGGAGATGCGTCCGCGTTTGCGCGAGTGCTCGGCCGCAGCCCGGTGCCGCTGGAACGATTTGTGGAGGCTGCATGGCGATCGGCCTGACCCCCTTCCGCCACCGCCGCACCCGGCGACTGGCGCGAGCCAGCCTGGTGTTCCTGTGGCTGTTCACGGCGCTGGTGAGCGTGCTGGAGATGCACGGCGAAGGCCAGCATCTGCTGGAGGCTGCGCAGGTGTCTGCCACCTGGATCGTGCCGGTCATCCTGGCCGGTGCCGGCCTGGACCTGCTGCTGGGGCTGGCGATGTGGCGATGGCACCGACGCTGGGTTTATCTGGCCGCCGCCTTGGCGATGCTGGGCATGACGGTGGTGGCCACACTGATCCTCCCCGGGCTCTGGCTGGACCCGCTGGGCCGCTTGTCCAAGAACGTGCCGATTGCAGCGCTGCTGCTGATCCTGCACGAGGATGCGCCGGCGTAAGCAGCCCACACACGCGCCCTTCTCTTCACCTGTGACGCACGCCGACAAGGCCCGGCCGGACCGGCGGGTCAGGGATGGCGCTCGTCCCAACGATCACAACAACGACAAGAACGACAGCAGCATCGACTCGCTCAACGACACCGTCAGCGACACCGTCAGCGACACCGTCGGCGACAACAACAAGAACCACCCCAGCAACGCGTCATGAACACCTATCTCGTCATCAAGTGGCTTCACATCCTCTCCAGCGTCCTGCTCGCTGGCACCGGATTCGGCACCGCCTTCTACCTGTTCTTCGCGAACCGCAGCGGGTCGGTCGCTGCCCAGGCGGTGGTGGCCCGGCTGGTGGTCCGGGCAGACCTGTGGTTCACCACGCCGGCGGTCATCATCCAGCCGCTGAGTGGCCTGTGGCTGGTCACCTCGGCCGGCTGGCCGCTCAGTTCGCCGTGGCTGGTGCTCTCGATCGCGCTCTATCTGCTGATGGGCGCCTGCTGGCTGCCGGTGGTCTGGCTGCAATTGCGCCTGGCCCGCATGGCTCAACATGCCGTGGACACGTCACAGCCGCTGCCCGCGCTCTACTGGCGTTACGCCCGCTGGTGGGAGGCGCTGGGCTACCCCGCGTTCATTGCGGTGCTCGTTGTGTTCTATCTGATGGTGAACAAGCCGGCGCTGTGGGGCTAAAGCCTCTGCGGGTGAGACGCCGCAATGCGGCCGGGCGCTCTTCTTGGGGCCCCGCTCCCCCGTTCCGAGCGAAGGTCCCCGTGAATCCGGGTGATGGCGAGGGGCTCGAAGCTTGAAGGACAATCCCGCCATGAGTTTCGAACACACGCCCCTGCTGGACATGTCCAGCCCTGAGGCCAAGCGCGCCTCCTACGACACCCTCCTCACCCAGACCCAGGCCATCCTGCATGGCGAGCGGGACCGCATCGCCAATCTGGCCCAGTTCGCGGCCCTGGTCTACAACAGCGTGCCGCAACTGAACTGGGCCGGCTTCTACCTGGTGAATCCGTCCAATGACCGGGAACTGATCCTGGGCCCCTTCCAGGGCAAGGTCGCCTGCGTGCGCATCCCGTTTGAGCGGGGCGTCTGCGGCGCCGCGGCTCGTACGCGTGAAGTGCAACTGGTGGAAGACGTGCATGCCTTCCCGGGCCATATCGCCTGCGATGCGGCCTCGCGGTCGGAGCTGGTCGTGCCGGTGGTGGCGAACGGCCGTCTGCAGGCGGTGTTCGACTTGGACAGCCCCGAGCCGTCCCGCTTTGATGCGCTCGATGCGGCTGGCTTCGGCGCCATGCTGACCGCCCTGATCGACGGCACCGACTGGTCATGAGTGGTCGGCGGCCGGGCACCGTGGGGTGGCGGGTGAAGTGCAGGCGCGCGGCGCTGGCATTGGGTGGCCTGACGCTGGCCCTGTCGGCGGCCGGCGGGGTTCATGCGGCGGAGGTCCGTCTGCGGGTGATGCAGACCAGCGACATCCACATGAACCTGCTGAACTACGACTACTACCAGGACCGCCCTTCGCAGGAATTCGGCCTGGCCAAAACCATCACGCTCATTCACCAGGCCCGGGCCGAGGTGCCCAACAGCCTGCTGTTCGACAACGGTGACCTGCTGCAAGGCAACCCGCTGGGGGACCTGGTGGCGCGTGTGCATCCGCTCAAGGCCGGCGATGTGCATCCGGCCTACAAGGTGCTGAACCTGTTGAAGGTGGATGCCGCCAACATCGGCAACCATGAATTCAACTACGGCCTGCCCTTCCTGCGGCAGGCCATCGCCGGGGCGAATTTCCCTTACCTCAATGCCAATGTGATGGAGGCCGACGGCCGCCGCCACGCCTTCGTGCCCAGCGTGATGCTGGAGCGGGAAGTCACCGACGAGCAAGGCCGCCCGCACACGCTCAAGATCGGGGTCATGGGGCTGACGCCACCGCAGATCCTGGAATGGGACCGCCAGAACCTGGCCGGCCGTGTGCAGGTGCGGGACATGGTGGAGGTGGCCCGCGAGACGGTGCCGGCACTGCGCCGTCAGGGGGCGGACCTGGTGGTGATCATTGCCCACACCGGCATCGAAAAGACCGAACTGCCGCGCCTGTCCGAGAACATGGCGGCGCAACTGGCCCGCGTGCCGGGCGTGGATGCCTTGCTGCTGGGCCATGCCCATACCGAGTTCCCGGGCCCGGGCTTCGCCGCTTATCCCGGCGCCGATCTGGACAAGGGCCGGCTGTTCGGCGTGCCCTCGGTGATGCCGGGCCGCTGGGGCGACCATCTGGGCATCATCGACCTGCGCCTGTCCGACCAGGGTGGCCGCTGGCGGGTGATCGACAGCCGGGCCTCGCTGCGTCCCATCTTCGACCGGACGCGTCGCCAGCCCCTGGTGGACGCGGACCCGATGCCAGCGACCGTCATCGCCGCCGAGCATCAGGCAACCCTGGACCACGTGCGCAGCCAGGTGGCCCACACCGACACCCCCATCCACAGCTACTTCGGCCAGACGGTCGACAGCCTGGCCGTGCGCCTGGTCGCGCAGGCCCAGCTGCGATATGCCCAGCGTGCGGTGCAAGGCACGGCGCTGGCGCAGTGGCCCATGCTGTCGGCCGCAGCGCCCTTCAAGTCCGGGGGCCGCCAGGGCTGGACCCAATACACCGACATTCCAGCCGGGCCGATTGCCATCAAGCATGTGGCCGATCTTTATGTCTACCCCAACACCATCAAGGTGGTGAAACTGACCGGTGCCCAGGTGCGGGACTGGCTGGAGATGTCCGCGGGCCAGTTCCGCCGCATCGACCCGGCCGGACCGGCGAAACAGGCGCTGCTGGACACCACCTATCCCGGCTTCAACTTCGACATGATGTGGGGGGCGGACGACGGTCTTCGGTACGAGCTGGACCTGACGCAGCCGGCCCGCTTCGACAAGGACGGTCGGCAGGCGGCGGACAGCCACCGGGTGGTGAACCTGAGCTGGCGCGGCCAGCCGCTGGACGACCAGGCGGAGTTCCTGGTGGTGACCAACAACTACCGGGCCTATGGCGGCGGGCATTTCCCCGCGCTGGGCGCCGACAAGGTGGTGGTGGATGCCCCGGATGAGACGCGCGAAGCGCTGGCGCGCGATCTGGCCTCGCAGCCGTCTGCCGACAAGGGCGGCCTGGCGCCTTCCTGGAAGATTCGGCCGGTCTCCGGCGTGAAGCTTCAGTTCCTGTCAGGCGCAGGGGCGATCGCCCGACTGGGTCCGGGCACGCCGGTGCGTCTGGTGCGGGAAAACGGGGACGGGTCGGCGCTGTTTGAGCTGGCCGACTGAGCGGAAAGACGGCGGAGAGACAGCGGAGAGACGTCGGGAGGAACGAGGGCCGCTCAGGGCCCGGGCTCACACCCGGATATCGAGCAGCGCGCCTTCCGCCCTCACCTGCGTCTGCAGCACCTTCAGGTTGGCGATGAAGGTGTAGGCAGCGGCCTGCTGATCCACCACATCGGTGGCCAGGTCCTGGCCCGGCGTGGGCAGCTTGGTCACCGTGGTGCTGACGCCGCCAGAGTCCGTGGTCTGGGCTTCCACCCGCTCCCGCCGATAGCCTTCCGTGTTCAGGTTGGCAATGTTGTTGGCGGACGCCCGCAGACGCTCGTTGGCGGCGGAGATGCCGGACAAGACGGTCGACAGGCTGTTGGTAGACATGATGGGGCTCGCTCGCGGTGGTGGCTCAGCGGTGAGGCTCAACAGCAGGTCCGCCGGATGGCGTCGCCGCTGAGCCTGGAGGCTGAGGGCCTCAAGGAGGCACTCTATCCGTCGCTATCGACCATCGCACGCCGAACTTGAGAAAAGAATGGGATTTCCCACCCAATTTCTCATTTCAAGCGTGCACTGATCGCCCTCAGGCGCCTGCCAGCTCCTCGAACGAGCCGTTGGAGACAAACACCCGAACGCTGTCGCCGCCCGCCGCCTTCGCTTCCGCGCAGGCCAGTCCAGCAGCGGCCAGGACCGATTCCACCGTGTCCAGGCTCGGCTGGAGCTGCACCACCCCCACGCTGGCCTTCACCCGCGTGCGGTGCAGGCCCCAGCGCAGGCGGAAGGACGCCACCGCCGCACGCACCTTCTCCGCCACGATCTGGGCGTAATGCTGGTCACAGTCGGGCAGCAGCACAACGAAGTGGTCGGCATCCAGGCGGGCCACCACGTCGGATGCCCGCACCTTGGTCACCAGCATCTGGCCCAGCCCATACAGGAAATGGTCTGCCACTTCGGTGCCCATGCCCTGCACCACGGCGCTGAACTTGTCGATGTCCACCAGCAGCACCGACACCGGCTCATGCCGACGGCTGCCCACATGGTCCGCCAGGCGCCGTTCCATTTCGCGGCGATTGGCCAACTCGGTCACCACATCGTGCTTGGCGGCCCAGGTGGGTTGCATGCGCTGGGCGCGGGCGGCGGACACGTCTTCCACCACCCACATCGCTTCCCCGGCTGGTTGTTCCCACAGCACCGGCGACGCTTGCAGGCGTCCCCAGAAGCGTGAACCGTCGCGGCGCACGAATTCCACTTCCTCGTCCACCGGCCGTCCACCGCCAAAGGCGGTCCCCAGACGGGCCTGCAGGGCCTGGTGGGCGGCCTCGGACACCACCACCGAACTCACGTCGGCGCCGGCCAGGTCGGTGTCGTCCCCATGCCCGAACAGCTGATTGAACGGCTCGCTCGCCACTTCAAAGCGTCCGGCCGAGGTGAAGGCCACCGCCAGCGGCGCCCGCACCAGCAAGGCCCGCATGCGGGCCGCGCCACGTTCAAGATCAGCCGGCGTGCCGGCGGCGTCTGGGGTCAGCATGGTGTCTCCGTCTCTGCGCACTGCGGCGCCCTGATGCTCAGGTGAAGGTGTACCTGTTTTGGGCGATTCAGGGAAGCCCGGTGATGGGCGGGCCTCCCCCTCCCTGGGGTGAACCAGCGGGAGCGAGGGTCAGTCCGATCAAGCCAGACCGAGCTGGATCGAGCCCAATTGGACCAGGGGCGCCACGTTCAAGGGGCCGGCGGCGCGATCTGCTCGGCCCAGTCGTACAGAGCCGCCAGGATCTCCTGCGCCCGTTCGTCCTCGCTCGCCTCGGCGGCTTCTGCCAGGGTGTCGATACGGTCGAAGAACTCGGCCAGCGTCTGGGCCCCGCCCGCGCCCAGGTGCAGGCGGTCGGCGCAGTGTTTCTCCCAGCGGGCCTGCTCATCGCCGCTGAGCAGCTCGGGCCAGTTGCGAGCGCGGTAGCGGAACAGCAGCTCCTCCAGCCGGGCATCCTCGAACGCCACCTTGCCCTGGGCCACCCGCTCCGCCAGCGCCTCGGGCGACAGGCCCCGCAGACGCTCCAGCGCCCGGCGGTCCTCATTGCCCAGGAAGCCGCCATACAGGTCTTCGTCCACGTCCACCTCGCCACCGGCGGCGGGGCGCTGGAACACTTCCGCCCAGCGACCCATCATTTCGCCACCGCGCTGCGCCAGCAGCTCGGCATGGGCCAGGCCTTGCGGCACATCCAGGCCCCAGCGCTGCGCCATCTCGGGCGACAGGATTTTCAAGGACGAAATGACGATGGGTGACTTGTTCACATGCACCGTCTTGATCGGCAGGCGCGTCACACCTTCCGGCAGCTCGTCCTGACGGGTGTAGAGCCGCTGGCGGATGGTGTCAGCATCCAGGTCCAGCAGTTCACGGGGGTCGTGGGACAGATCCCAGACGATCAGCTCGTTCTTGTTGGTCGGATGCGAGGCCAGCGGCCACACCAGCGCGATGCATCCCTTCTCCACCCCATACATGCCGGAGACATGCAGGAAGGGCCGCTGGGTGCCGATTTCCTGCCACACCGCGTCCTTGCGGCGCAGCTTCAGGCAGAAGTCCCACAGCCGGGGCTGTCGGGCACGGATGAGTCGGGCCAGGGCAATGGTCGCCCGCACGTCGGACAAGGCATCGTGCGCCGCCTCATGGGCCAGACCATTGGCCTTGGTCAGGTGTTCCAGCTTGAAAGACGGGCGGCCATCCTCGTGACGCGGCCATTCGATGCCCTCCGGCCGCAGCGCATAGGCGCAGCGCACGACATCCAGCAGGTCCCAGCGGCCGCAGTCGTTCTGCCATTCCCGGGCATAGGGGTCCATCAGGTTGCGCCAGAAGAGGAAGCGCGTCACCTCATCGTCAAAGCGGATGGTGTTGTAGCCCAGGCCCACGGTGCCGGGGCGGGACAGCTCGGCGTGGATGGCCGCGGCAAATTCATGCTCGGGCCGCCCGTGCTCGGCGCAGGTCTGGGGCAGGATGCCGGTGAGCAGGCAGGATTCGGGGTCGGGCAGGCTGTCGGCGGACGGCTGGCAGTACACCATCAGCGGCTCGCCGATCTCGTTGAGTTCCGCATCGGTGCGGATACCGGCGAACTGGGCCGGACGGTCGCGGCGAGGCACGCGGCCGAAGGTCTCGTAGTCGTGCCAGTAGAAAGTCAGGTCATGCATGGGGCGGCACGATACCTTACCGCGGCCGGGCTTGACCGGTGGAATGGACAGGAACCCGCCAACGGGGTGGTCGCCCCCCCCCGTCGCTCAACTCTTCCCCGCCAGGCCCATGCGGGCCACGGTCGCCCTTTCCGCCTCGAACGTCTGCTGCGCGTACCGGGTATACGCCTCGGTGCTCATATAGAGCACCGGCTGGTAGAAACGCTCCAGCGTCTCCAGCACCTTCGGATCGTCCAGGGTGCGGCGGAACGCGTCGTGCAAGGTCCGCACCACGGCTGCGTCGGTCCCGCGAGGGGCGCCGATGCCAAACGGTGATTCGCTGACCGTGTCCCAGCCCGACTCCTTCACCGTCGGCACGTCCGGGAAGGCCTTGTTGCGCTCACGCCCCAGGGTGGCCAGCAGGCGCAGCTTGCCCGCCCTCACCTGCGGCGCGAATTCCATCGTGCCGCACATCACCGGCACATGGCCGCCCAGGATGGCCTGCAGGATGTCGGCAGAACCTTTGTAGGGCACGTCCTGCGTGCGGAACCCTGCCTTGTGGGCGAATTCCTCGAAGGCCAGGTGGGGCGTCGTGCCGGTTCCCGTGTGGCCGTAGGTCATTTGGCCGGGGTGGGCCCGGGCCCAGGTCACCATCTCCTGCAAGCTGCGGAACGGGGACTCCGGCGTGCAGACGATGCCGAAGGTGTAGCCGGTCAGCCCGATCACATGCTGCAGGTCCCGCAGCGGGTCGAAGGGCATCTTCTGCATGTGCGGCAGGCGGTAGACGCCCAGCGGCAACTGCGTCAGGGTGTAGCCGTCCGGCTTGGCGGTGAGCATGGCGGTGGCGCCCAGTGTCCCGCCCGCGCCCGGGCGGTTTTCCACCACCACCGGCACGCCGAGCTGGCGCGACAGGCTGTCGCCAAAGGCCCGCATGACGGCATCGCTGGAACCGCCTGCCGGCCACGGGCAGATCAGCGTGATCGGGCGGCTGGGAAATCCGCCCGCGCGACGATCCTGCGCGTACACGCCCACGGACGACAAGCCCAGCCATGCGGCGCCTGCGCCCATCAGATCACGTCGCTGCATGGAGCACCCCTGGGAAGGTCTGATGGGTCGCAGTCAGATGGGTCGCGGCCTGGGGCGATGAGCCCACCGGCGCTGCGCGCACGGCCGACATCATGGTTTCGCAGGTGGACGAGTCATCCTCTACGCCGCACGCGCCAGGCATGGATCGCCGATTGCCGTTTGGCCCCACTCGCCGGGCGGGCCGCAAGGTCTCATGTCGGGCGGGAGACAGGGACGGCGCCAGGGACGGAACGCATCGCCGCGCATCGGCGCGTCCTGCCGGTGCCGGCGTGTGGGCCGCGACCGAGGACCCATCCCCGGGTCGGCGCCAGTGCAAGAAATCGGACATTTGTTCTGAATTTGTATGGAGTTCGTGTCCGCCTGCATCCCCGGGGGGAGATCGGGCGGGGACTGAGGATAATCCCCCGACTCTTGATTCGTGCCAGCCGCATGCAGCTTCTACAAAAAATCGTTCGCCAACTGCTGGATTTCCTGCGGGCCCTCTGGGCCAGGACCGCTCCGGTGCGGGCCTCGCTGGCGCAGTTGCCCACCTGGAAACGGGTGCTGGTGTGGGGCGGTGCGGCCATGCTGTCGCTGGTGCTGATCGTGGCCGGTGCCGCCGCCATTGTCTGGCCGGGGCTGCCGGACTTGTCGCGGCTGGTGGACTACCAGCCCAAGCAGCCACTTCGCGTTTACTCCGCCGAAGGCGAACTGCTGGCGGAATACGGCACGGAGCGCCGGCACTACCTGCCCCTGGAGCAAATCCCGAAGCAGATGCAGCAGGCCCTGCTGGCGGTGGAGGACACCAATTTCTACGAGCACCAGGGCGTCTACATCCCGGGCATGATCCGCGCGTTTGGCGTCAACCTGTTCTCCTCCTCCCGCAGCCAGGGCGCGTCCACCATCACCCAGCAGCTGGCACGCGACTTCTACCTGACCAAGCGCAAGCTCTACACCCGCAAGTTCGTCGAAATCCTGCTGGCGCTGAAGATGGAAAGCCAGCTCTCCAAGGACAAGATCCTGGAGATCTACATGAACCAGATCTATCTGGGTCAGCGTGCCTATGGATTTGAGGCGGCGGCGGAAGCGTATTTCGGCAAGCCGCTCAAGGCGCTGTCCACCGCGGAGATCGCCATGCTGGCCGGCCTGCCGCAGAACCCGTACCGGGCCAATCCGATCAGCAATTTCAAGGCGGCCAAGCGCCGCCAGCTGGTGGTGCTGGGCCGCATGCAGGATGTCGGTCTGCTCACGCCCGAACAGGCCCAGGCCGCCCGCGATGAAAAACTGCAGCTGCGCACCGTGCAGGAACAGCGTCTCCCCTACGGCCAGTACGCGGCGGAGATGGTCCGCCAGGTGGTGCATGCCCAGTATGGCGAGGACGCCTACAGCCGCGGCATCAGTGTCACCACCACCATCCACATGGACAACCAGGTGGCGGCCTACAAGGCGCTGCGTCGCACCCTGCTCGACTATGAACGCCGCAAACCCTGGCGCGGTCCGGAAGACACGATCGACCTGCCGACGGACCTGAGCGATACCGAGCTGGACAATGCCGTCACCCAGGCCCTGGCCGACCATCCGGACAATGACGACCTGCGCGCCGCCGTCGTCACCGAGGTCACCAGCAACCGCATCCGCGCCACCTTGCAGGACGGCGAAGACATCGACCTCAAGGGCGATGGCATCCGCAGCGTGTTGTCGGCCCTGTCGGAGAAGGCCAAGCCGAATCTGCGCATCCAGCGAGGCGCCATCATCCGCGTGCTCAAGGGGGCGCCCACCAAGGAGTTCCCCAAGGGCGCCTGGGCGGTGACGCAGCCGCCGGAAGCCGAAGGGGCCCTGGTGTCGGTGGAACCGGAAACCGGCCGTGTGCTGGCGCTGGTGGGCGGTTTTGACTTTGCACGCAACCAGTTCAACCATGCCACCCAGGCCTGGCGTCAGCCGGGCTCGAGCTTCAAGCCCTATCTGTATTCGGGCGCCATGGAGATGGGCGCCAGCCCCGCCACCTTGGTGGACGATGCGCCGATCACCATCGGCGACTGGTCCCCCCGCAATTCGGACGGTCAGTACGACGGGCCGATCACCTTGCGGCAGGCGCTGGCCAAGTCCAAGAACATGGTCACCATCCGCCTGCTGGAACAATTGAGCCCGGAACGCGGCCGCGCCTGGGCTGGCAAGTTCGGCATCGACGTGGACCGTCAGCCCGCCAACCTGACGCTGGCCCTGGGCTCCGGTGCGGTGACGCCGCTGCAGATGGCCAGCGGCTATTCGGTGTTTGCCAACGGGGGCTACCTGCTCAAGCCGCTGCTGATCACCAAGATCACCAATGCGCAGAACCAGGTGCTGTTCCAGGCCGAACCGGAGAAGCTGACCGAGGACCGCCGCGCCATCAGCGAGCGCAATGCCTTCATCACCAGCACCTTGCTGCATGAGGTGGCGGTGCGCGGCACGGCGTATCGCGCCAGTGCGGCACTCAAGCGTTATGACCTCTACGGCAAGACCGGCACCACCAACGATGCCGTCGATGCCTGGTTCGCCGGTTTCCAGCGCAAGGTGGCCACCGTGGTGTGGATCGGTTATGACCAGCCGCGCAGCCTGGGCGACCGGGAAACCGGGGGCGGCATCGCCCTGCCCGCCTGGATCGACTACATGCAGGTGGCCCTCAAGGGCGTACCGACCTCGGAGATCCAGCCGCCCACCGACGGCAGCGTGGTGCAGATCGAAGGCCCGAACGGGCCGGATTGGGTCTTCCAGGAATTTGCCGCCGACACCTGGCTGAAGACCCTGGGGCCGATGACGGAGATGACCTCCGATCCGGCCACGGGCGCCCTGCTGCCGGCGGTGCCGGCGTCTGGAGCGGCGTCGGGCGTGCTGATGCCGGGGGCGGCGTCGGCGGTCCCGGTGCCCCCGGCGCGGTCGTCGTCCGGGGTGCCGAACTCCTGGTGGGCGGGGGATCGGGGCGGTTGAGGGCCGCCCCCTTCCCTGTCAGCGCTTCTTGACGATGACGCTGCCCACCGAATAACCAGCGCCGAAGGAGCAGATCACGCCCAGGTCGCCCGAGCGCAGGTCGGCCCGGTGCTCGTGGAAGGCGATGATGGAACCGGCGGACGCGGTGTTGGCGTAGGTGTCCAGGATCAGCGGCGCGATCTGCGCGCCGGCCTCTCCGCCCACCAGTTTCTTGATCACCAGCTGGTTCATGCCCAGGTTGGCCTGGTGCAGCCAGTAGCGGCTGACATCGGTCGGCAGGATGTGCTGGGTGGCCAGGTGGTTCTCGATGTGGGCTGCGGCAATCGGCACCACTTCCTTGAACACCTTGCGGCCTTCCTGGCGGAAGGTCTTGTCGCGGGCGTCCGGGTCGCTGTCTTCGGCCTTGTTGGTGAAGCCGAAGTTGTTGCGGATGTTGTTGGAGAACTGGGTGGCCAGGTGCGTCCCCAGGATTTCCCACTGGTCGGTGCTGACCGCCGTGTCGGCGCGTTCCACCACCACCGCCGTGCACACATCACCGAAGATGAAATGGCAGTCCCGGTCCTTCCACTCCAGGTGGGCGGAGGTGATTTCGGGGTTGACCACCAGCACGCATTTCGAGGCGCCGGACCGCACGGCGTTGTAGGCCTGTTCCAGCGCGAAGGTGGCGGAGGAACATGCGACGTTCATGTCGAAGCCATATCCGCCTGCGCCCAGCGCGGCCTGGATCTCCACCGCCATGGCGGGATAGGCGCGCTGCATGTTGGAGGCGGCGCAGAAGACGGCATCCACCTCTTCCGGCTTGCGACCGGCGGCGGCCAGCGCCTTGCGCGCGGCATCGACGGCGATTTCAGCCATCAGGGACAGCTGGTCATCGGCCCGTTCCTCGAAACGGGGATACATGCGGGCGGGGTCCAGCACGCCTTCCTTCTCGATCACATAGCGCTGCTTGATGCCGGAGGCTTTCTCGATGAATTCGACGCTGGAGTGGGCCAGCGGCTCGCGCGTGCCGGCGGCGATGGCCTCGGCATGCTGCGCGTTCTGCAGGTCCACATAGCGGTTGAAGGACTCCACCAGTTCGGCGTTGGTGATGACGTGGGGCGGCTGATACAGGCCGGTACCGCTGATGACGACGGTGTACATGGTGACGGTTGTGATGTCGGCCCTTTCGGAGCCCAAGGCGAACGATTTTAACGAAGGTCGCTGATCGCCCCGGCCCGGTGCATGTTGCACCGCAACGAAACAAGGGCACCCCGGGATGCGTAGAATGGGTCACCGGGCCCAAATCTTGGGGTCGGTGTTCCGGTCCCAAGTCAAGCGCTCGCAGCTCAGGGCATGCACTGCATCAACGCATCCCGAATTTGCGACTTTGGACCATGGAAATCTTTGACTACGACAACATCCTGCTGCTGCCCCGCAAGTGCCGGGTTGAGAGCCGCAGTGAATGCGACGCCTCGGTGGAGTTCGGCCCGCGGCGCTTCAAGCTCCCCGTCGTGCCGGCCAACATGAAAACCGTGGTGGATGAATCCATCACCGAATGGCTGGCGGCCAACGGCTACTTCTACGTGATGCACCGATTTGACCTGGATGCGGTGGCCTATGCCCGCCACATGCGTGAGAAGGGTCTTTTTGTCTCCATCAGCGCTGGCGTGAAGGCTGCGGACTACGCCCTGGTGGACCAGTTGGCGGCTGAAGGCCTTGGCGCGGACTACATCACCATCGACATCGCTCACGGCCATGCGGACAGCGTGCAGCGGATGATCGCCCACATCAAGCACAAGCTGCCTGAGACCTTTGTGATCGCCGGCAACGTGGGCACGCCGGAGGGCGTGATCGACCTGGAGAACTGGGGCGCAGATGCCACCAAGGTGGGCATTGGCCCGGGCAAGGTGTGCATCACCCGCCTGAAGACCGGGTTCGGAACCGGCGGCTGGCAGTTGTCGGCGCTGAAGTGGTGCGCGCGGGTGGCCACCAAGCCGATCATTGCGGACGGCGGCATTCGCCATCACGGGGACATTGCCAAGAGCGTGCGCTTTGGTGCCTCGATGGTGATGGTGGGCTCCTTGTTCGCCGGCCATGAAGAGTCGCCGGGCAAGACGGTGGAGATGGATGGCAAGCTCTACAAGGAGTACTACGGCTCCGCGTCCGACTTCAACAAGGGCGAATACAAGCATGTGGAAGGCAAACGCATCCTGGAGCCGGTGAAGGGCAAACTGCCGGACACGCTGCGGGAAATGGAAGAGGACCTGCAAAGCTCCATCTCGTATTCCGGCGGCACGGCACTGGGGGACCTGCGCAAGGTCAACTATGTGGTGCTGGGCGGGGAAAACGCGGGCGAGCACCTTTTCATGTGAGGCTCATCGCATCGGCCGGTCCAAACGGGCAAGCCGAGATGGTCAACGGGGCGCAGGTCACACTGCGCCCCGTTTTGCGTTCTGCGGGGTCTTCACCGAGGCGTCAGCGACCACAGGAGGGCGTAGATCACCAACGCGTCAATGACCGCTGCAGCCATCAAGATGTTCAGGGCCAGATCGCGCTTTCGAAGGTTTGGATCACGGTCGGCGGGAGGAAGGGTCGGACTCATGAGATCTCCTCAGTAGAGTGATGAAACGGTGACGGAGAAATGAAGCCAGGTGTAGATGGAAGCCGACAAGCTCACCATCACGACGGAACCCAGCAACATCTTGAAGTGGAAAATGGGCACACAGCCTTTGGGCTCAGGCAGGGTGGTCGGAAACACGACGCTCAACAGCGCCACGAGCGTAGAGACCAGCAGCAGGCAGGTGATTGCTCCCTGAAGCCAGTTGGCACTGCCGCGGTTCACCATGTCAGCGGACTCCGCAAGTTCATACAAGGCGGACGCACAGAACGCGCAAGCTGGCCAGGAGAGCTGACCATCCTTGACCTGCTGGATCAGCTTGGTTCCGGCCTCATGCTGAACGGGTGCAAGGCAATACAGCCCGAGCAACATCATCGGCATCAAGATGGGAACCAGAATGAAGATGCAGAACCACCCCATGGTGCGGCCTCGCGACGGTCAGTACAACTGCGACTGACTCTATCGAAGAGCCCGCGGGGCATCACCTGCACAGATGTGCAGTCGTCTTGGCCAAGATGCCTTGAGTCAGTCGGTGCAGTTCCCTGCTCACCGCGCGGACAGCGTCACCGAGGCCTCGAAACCCGGCGTGACATTACGCAGCACCAGCTCGCTGCCATGCGCCTGCGCGACCAGTCGGCACAGCGACAACCCCAGGCCCACACCGCCTTCGGCACGGGTGCGTGCCTCATCCGGGCGGAAGAAGGGCTGGCCCAGTTGCGGCAGCGCTTCCGGGGAGACGCCCGGCCCGTGGTCCCGCACGACCAGACGCTGGGCGGCGCTGCCCGGGGCCGCTGCCTCGAGCGTCACCACCACCGGCCCGCGATCGGGGTCGTTGTGCCGAAGCGCGTTGTGCACCAGGTTGCGCAGCAGCAGCTGGATCCGCATGCGGTCCACCGGCAACGCCGGCAGGCCTGGCTCGATCTGCAGTGCCACGCCCGGCTGGGCCTGCTCCTGCACCAGGCCCGCCAGATCGCAGGGCGACACCTGCAGCGCCGTGTGCCCGCGGTCCAGTCGTTCGCTCTCCAGCAGCGCAGAAATCAGGTCGCGCATCTGCGCGAGTTCCTGCAGCAGGGACGTCTTGGAGGCGCCCTCCTCCACCAGCTCCGCATGCAGTCGCGCACGGGTGAGCGGACTGCGAAGTTCATGGCTGATGGCCAGCAACAGCGCGCGCTTGCCGTCCAGCATGGCCTGGATGTCGTCCGCCATCTGGTTGAAGCGCATCGCCAGGTCGCCGATCTCGTCGCGATGGATCACCGGCACCCGGTGGTGCAAATCCCCCCGGCCGAAGGCTTCGGCGCCCGCGGCCAGGGCACTGATCGGCCGGACGATGTGCCGGATGATGGCGTAGGCCACCCAGGTCAGCAGCATCAGCACCAACACTGCGGCCAGCGGCCCCATGCCCTGGCTGATGACGCCCCACACCACCAGGCTGCTGACCAGCGCCAGCACCACGAAGACCGCAATCAGCCGCGCACCGAGCGAGTGATTGAAACGCGCGTGTTCGCGGTGCCAGCGGTGATGCCATCGCTGGTGCCAGCGGTGCCGAGCCCGCAGGTGCCAGCGCCAGTTTCTCCGGGCGGCCTCGGCCCCTGGCCCCCAGTCCGGCGGCATGCCCTCTGGGCCCCAGGCCTGGCGCCTGGCGTCCCAGTCGTCCAGATGGCCCATGCGCGCCATCCAGGCCATCTGGCGCATCCGCTCCGCTCGAACCCGCCGTGCATGCTGGCGTGCCTCCCGCGCCTCGCGCTCCAGCCGACGACGCTCGCGCCCCGACACCGGTGGCTGAAGGCGCGCGCGTCCGGCCGCATGCTGCGCGTCACCGCCACCGCCACCGCCACTGCCGTCGCCCCCCGGCCCCGGAGGACCGTCGGGAGGGACCGGCGCCGGGTTCACTCCAGGCCCCGGTTTCATGACACCCGCTCCGGCAGCGCAAAACAATAGCCCGCATTGCGCAGCGTCTTGACCGGCTCCACGGGCTCGAGCTTCTTGCGCAGCCGGCTCACCAGGATGTCCACCGCACGGGTGTAGAGATCCGCTTCCTGACCTCGCAGCCGGTTGAGGATTTCATCCCGGGTGAAGACGCGTCCCGGCTCCCGGGCCAGCAGGGCCAGCAGCTCATATTCGGTGCTGGTCAGGTCCACCACGCCCTGGTGGGTCCGCACCTCGCGCCTCGTGGCATCGATGTCCAGACCTTCAAAGCGCATCAGGCCTGGCGTGGCCGGCGAAGCCGACGCCGGAACCGCCCCCGTCGGCGCCCGCCGCGTACGCCGCAGGATGGTTTGCAACCGCGCGGCCAGTTCCCGCGGCTCGAAGGGTTTGGCCAGGTAGTCGTCAGCGCCCAGCTCCAGACCCACCACACGGTCGGTCAGGTCGCCCCGGGCAGTGAGCATCAGGATGGGAATCTCCCGCCAGGGGTCCTGGCTGGCGCGGATCTGGCGGCAGAACGCAAAGCCATCCATCTCGGGCAGCATGCCGTCCAGGATGATGGCATCAAAGGCCTCCGAGGCCAGCCGCTGAAGGGCCAGGCTCGGCCGCGTGACCGCGCTGAGCGCGAAGTCGAAGCGGGCCAGGTATTGGGTCAGAGGCCCGGACAGGGCCTCGTCGTCGTCGATCAGCAGCAATCGGTGCATCGTCTATCCATTGTGCCCGGCATGATGGGGCGGGTGGCCCCCATTGGCGGGATCGGGCGGGATCGGGCGGGCGTCGGCCGGGCGAGCGGGAGGGGTCGGATCTGGCCGGGTCGGATTCAGTCAGGTCAAGTCGGAAGCGGACCTACAGCGGTGGCGACCAGGGTTCCCCGGCCGCCCGCGGCTCGCGTCGCACCAGGGTGATGGCGCGTTCCGGGCAGGCCGTCACGCAATGCCCGCAGGCCCGGCAGGCGTCCGCTTGCGGGGTGAAGGCCTGTCGCCACCCATGCGCCATGCCCTTGAGCTTGCCGACCAGTCGCAGGTGCGACCGCTCCTCCCGGGGCAGCACACCGATCTCGAAGACATCATGGGGGCAGACCGCCACGCAGTCGCCCTTGCCTTCACAGCGGTTGCGGTCGATGAGCGGGACCAGCCGCCCCGGCGGCTGGCGACAGCCGTCCCCCGCCAGCAGCGCACTGACGCCGGACGGCCGGCGCGGCTGTCCTCCGGATTTCAGCGCGCTCATCTCAGAACGGTCCCATCGGCGTGGCGTCGTCCGCATCGGGGTGCGGCGCGGGGGATCCTGCCCGGCGGCGCAGGCGCCGCATCATGAAGCGCAGGGCCTGCTGCTGGTCGAAGTCCAGGGCATCGAAGAAATCCCCGAAAGCCTGCACCAGGGCCGGCACGCCGGCGCGCAGCGCCTCGATCTGGGCCTCCAGCAACTGCTGGGCCGCGTCCCGGGCGAAGGTGTCGGCCTCCACCAGACGGCCAACGTCGGAGCCGCTCATCAGCCCGCGAAGCGCGCGGCGACGGCTGCGGAACTGGTCCAGCACCTGGGCCAGCGCTGCCTGCTGGCTCTCGCTCAGGTCCAGGAAGGCGCTGATGCGGGCCTGCAGGCGCTCACCGCGTCGCCCATCGGCCCCCAGGCCCAGGCCTGCACCGAAGCCGGGCCAGCGACCCGCGTGGCCGCCTCGCCCATGGCGCGGCCCCAATCCGCCTGCGTGGCCATGGCCGTGCGCAGCCCAGGGTCCGAAGCCTGAGAAGCTTGGGAAACTTGAGAAAGGCCAGCCGCCGGCCGGCAGGGGGCCGTAGGCACCAGCGTGAGCGTGAGCGCCGAAAGGATCGAAGCGGCCATCAAAGCCGTGGGGGTGACGGTGATGTTCATGGTGACGGCTCCAGCGACGAAACAGATGCATGGTGGGATTCCTCGGTAAAGCCCGGGTGTCCGGGCGGTGAAAACATGTCTGCATCATTCCCTTCGCCGCCGCTGGGGGCATCTCAGCGCGGTATCGCTGTTTTTCGTTTTGTTTCGTGGCGGGTGCGCTGTCCCCTCATGCCCCCCCAGTGCGTCACATGCGTCACGTGCGCCCCGTATGCCCACTCCCCGTGTGGGGGCCCCCATCGAGCCCCCGTTGCGGTGCCCGTGGCAGGCCCGGCGTCACCGCCCTGCCCTCTACAATGGCGGTCCACCCGAATTCCTCACTTTCACGTCCGCCTGCCCCTGCTGGCAGGCGCCAGGCCTCATGACCGAACTCGCGAAGTCCTTCGAACCCGCCGCCCTGGAAGCCCATTGGGGACCCCTGTGGGAGTCCAAGGGCCTCTACAAGCCCACGCTGGACCCTGCCCGCGAATCCTTCTGTGTCCAACTGCCGCCGCCCAACGTCACCGGCACGCTGCACATGGGCCATGCGTTCAACCAGACCATCATGGACTCGTTGACGCGCTACCACCGCATGCGCGGCCACAACACGCTGTGGGTGCCTGGCACCGACCACGCCGGCATCGCCACGCAGATCGTGGTGGAACGCCAGCTGCAGGGCCAGGGCCAAAGCCGCCATGACCTGGGCCGCAAGAACTTCGTGGCCCGCGTCTGGGAATGGAAGCAGCAGTCGGGCAGCACCATCACCCAGCAGATGCGCCGCATGGGCGACTCGGTCTCCTGGGAGCACGAATACTTCACCATGGACGACAAGCTGTCCAAGGTGGTGGTGGACACCTTCGTCAAGCTCTATGAAGAAGGCCTGATCTACCGCGGCAAGCGCCTGGTGCCCTGGGACCCGGTGCTCAAGTCGGCCGTGTCCGACCTGGAAGTGGAGAGCGAAGAAGAAGACGGCTTCCTCTGGCACATCCGCTACAGCGTGGTGGACAGCGATGAATCGCTGGTCGTGGCCACCACCCGTCCCGAAACCATGCTGGGCGACACCGCCGTCATGGTGCATCCGGAGGACGAGCGCTACCGCCACCTGATCGGCCGCCAGGTCCGCCTGCCCATCACCGGTCGCCTGGTGCCGGTCATCGCGGACGACTACGTGGACAAGACCTTCGGCACCGGCGTGGTCAAGGTCACCCCGGCCCACGACCCCAACGACTACCAGGTCGGCCTGCGCCACAAGCTGCCGATGATCACCATCTTCACGCTGGACGCGACGGTGGTGGACACGCTGCCCGAGATCCCAGCGGCCTACCGCGGCCTGGACCGCTTCGTGGCCCGCAAGCAGTTGGTGGCCGAGCTGGAGGCCCAGGGCCTGCTGGTGGAGACCAAGAAGCACAAGCTGATGGTGCCCCGCTGCACCCGCACCGGCCAGGTGGTGGAGCCGATGCTGACGGACCAGTGGTTCGTGGCCATGAGCAAGCCTGGCGCGGATGGCAAGAGCATCGCGCAGAAGGCCATCGACGTGGTGGCCGACGGCGAAGTGCGCTTCGTGCCGGAGAACTGGGTCAACACCTACAACCAGTGGATGAACAACATCCAGGACTGGTGCATCTCGCGCCAGCTGTGGTGGGGTCACCAGATTCCCGCCTGGTTTGGCGAGTCTGGCCAGATCTTCGTGGCCCACGACGAGGACGAAGCCCGCGCCAAGGCCGCCGCCGCCGGCTACACCGGACCGCTCAAGCGCGACGACGACGTGCTGGACACCTGGTACTCCTCCGCCCTGGTGCCCTTCTCCACCCTGGGTTGGCCGGAGAAAACCATCGAGCAGGACCTTTTCCTGCCGTCTTCCGTGCTGGTGACCGGCTACGACATCATCTTCTTCTGGGTCGCCCGGATGATCATGATGACGAAGCACTTCACCGGCAAGGTGCCCTTCCGCCATGTCTACATCCACGGCCTGGTGCTGGATGCGCAGGGCAAGAAGATGAGCAAGTCCGAAGGCAATGTGCTGGACCCGGTGGACCTGATCGACGGCATCGACCTGCCCGCGCTGCTGGACAAGCGCACCCAGGGCCTGCGTCGCCCGGAGACCGCGCCCAAGGTCCGCAAGGCCACCGAGAAGGAATTCCCGGAAGGCATCCCCGGCTACGGGGCCGACGCCCTGCGCTTCACCTTCGCCGCCATGGCCACGCTGGGCCGCAGCGTCAACTTCGACAGCAAGCGCTGCGAGGGCTACCGCAACTTCTGCAACAAGCTCTGGAACGCCACCAAGTTCGTGCTGACCAATACCCAGGGCCAGGACTGCGGCCTGATGGAGCACACCAAGGAGCAATGCGCGCCGGGCGGCGCGGCCCATGGCTACCTGCAATTCAGCCAGGCGGACCGCTGGATCGTCAGTGAGCTGCAGAAGGTGGAACAGGTGGTCGCCCAGGGCTTTGCGGACTACCGCCTGGACCTGGTGGCCAATGCCATCTATTCCTTTGTGTGGGACGAGTATTGCGACTGGTACCTGGAGATCTCCAAGGTCCAGCTGCAGACGGCCCAGGCCGAGGGCAACGAAGCGGCCCAGCGCGGCACCCGCCGCACGCTGATCCGCGTGCTGGAGACGGTGCTGCGCCTGCTGCACCCCATCGCCCCCTTCATCACCGAGGAACTGTGGCAGACGGTGGCCCCCATCGCCGGCCGCAAGCAGACCGACTACCTGGTGACCGCCGCCTACCCGGTGGCCGCCCCCGACCGCATCGACGCCAAGGCCATCGCCTGGGTGGAGCAGCTCAAGTCGGTGGTGGGCACCTGCCGCAGCCTGCGCGGCGAAATGGGCCTGAGCCCGTCGGACCGTGTGCCGCTGCTGGCCACCGGCCAGCTCGACTTCCTGCGTGAGGCCGCCCCGTTGCTGCGCACGCTGGCCAAGCTGGAAAAGGTCGAGCTGATGGACGACGAAGCCGCGTTCGACCAGGCCAGCGCCACCTCACCGGTGCTGGTGCACGGCCAAGCGCGCCTGGCGCTGAAGGTGGAAGTGGATGTGGCGGCCGAGCAGGCCCGCATCGCCAAGGAGATCGCACGTCTGCAGGGCGAGATCACCAAGGCCGAAGGCAAGCTGAGCAACGAAAGCTTCGTCGCCCGCGCCCCGGCTGCGGTGGTGGAGCAGGAACGTCAGCGCATCGCCGACTTCAGCGCCACCTTGGCTCGGTTGCAAGATCAAGCGGCGCGTCTGGCAGCGTCGGCCTGAACTCCGGCTGGGTGGTGGGCACGGACAGGATCTCCGAGATCCGCCGTGCCACGCTCCAGGCGGCCCGCATGCGGGACTCCCGCGTCGTGGCCGCCAGGCGCGGCGTGACCTGCAAGCCAGGCACGCCGTGCAGCGGACGCCCGGGCTCCAGCAGCCCCGGCTCCACCAGGTCCAGCCAGGCCGCCAGCAGGCGGCCCCCGTTGAGGGCATCCGCCAGCGCCTGTTCGTCGAACAGGGCCGAGTGCGAGGTCGACACCAGCACCTGCTCCGGCTTGCAATAGCCCAGCACCCGCTCGCCGATCAGGCCGCGGTAGCGGGGGAAGTAGCCCAGCTGCACGCTCACCGCATCGGACGCCTGCATCAGCTCCCGCAGGCCGTAAGGCTCGATGCCCCACTGCGCCCAGAGCGGATCAGCATGGTGCAGGCCTGGGTCATAACCGATCACCCGCGCACCAAAGATGGGGAGGACCGTGGCCAGTTGACGGGCCGACGCCCCCAGCCCCACCAGCCCGACCGTGGCGCAGCCAAGCTCCCGGCCTACCAGCGAGCCATCAAGTGTTTCGATTGGTACGCGGCGCAACAAGGCGAGCAAGGCCCCGATGATGAATTCGGCTTCCGCCGATGCGGTGGCCGTTGGCGCACGCACGACCTCGATGTTTGCAACTCGACACGCTTCCGTGTCGATGTTTTCTGCGCCCGCGTTGATGCGGCCCACAGCCCGTAGACGGGGGGCATGTTGAATGAGCGGCAGATCCAGGGCGACGGAGGCGGGCAAGAGAATTGCCTGGGCCAGCCGGACCTGATCTCTTAATGCCACCGGATCCGCTGCCAGTTCCGGGGCAATCTGGAGCGGATGGCGCTCCGCCAGCCATTCCAGGATGTCTGCTTCCAGCGGTTCCAGGATGAGCACTGACATGAGGGGTTTGGAGATGTTTGTTTGACTTTCTTGCAATGCTGCCATGCAACAATGCCAGCGCAACAACCGTGGGAGTTTACGTAAATGGCCCTGATCAACAAGGCAATCTTTCCCGTCGCAGGTTTGGGGACGCGCTTTCTGCCCGCCACCAAGGCCCAGCCCAAGGAGATGTTGCCGGTGGTGGACAAGCCACTGATCCAATATGCGGTGGAAGAAGCCTACGCCGCGGGCATCCGTCAGATGATCTTCGTGAACGGCCGCAACAAGCGCGCCATTCCCGATCACTTCGACACGGCCTTCGAGCTGGAAACCGAGCTTGAAAACGCCAACAAGCGTGAACTGCTGTCCCTGGTCCGGTCCATCAAGCCGGACGACATGGAGTGCATCTACATCCGTCAACCCAAGGCCCTGGGCCTGGGCCACGCGGTGCTCTGCGCGCAGTGCGTGGTGGTGAACGAGCCGTTTGCGGTGCTGCTGGCGGACGACCTGATGGTCGGCAAGCCGCCGGTGCTCAAGCAGATGGTGGACCAGTTCTCCGAATGGCAGGCGTCCATCCTGGCCGTGCAGGAAGTGCCGGCCGAGCAGACCAAGCGCTACGGCATCGTGGCCGGCTCGCCCATCAGCGACCGCCTGATGGACCTGACGCACATGGTCGAAAAGCCGGCTCCGGAAGATGCACCGTCGCGCCTGGGCGTGGCCGGCCGCTACATCCTGACGCCGGGCGTCTTCCGCGAGATCGCCACGCAGCCGCGCGGCGTGGGCGGTGAGATCCAGCTGACGGACGGCATCGCCGCGCTGATGCGCCGCGAAAAGGTGTTTGCCTATCGTTATGAAGGCAAGCGCTACGACTGCGGCAGCAAGGAAGGTTTCCTGCAGGCCAACGTCGAGCTGGCCCTGGACCACCCGGAGCTGGGCGCGACCTTCCGCGAATACCTGAAGGCACTGGAGATCTGAAGTTGCCATGGCCCGTGACGGGCCGGTGACATGGAAAAAGGCCACGCACTGCGTGGCCTTTGTCATTCTTGCCGCAACACAGGTCGGCGGATCTGGCCGGCGATGGCACGGTGTCGAAGATGCGCTGCCGGAAGTGCGCTGTTTGAGGAGCGCCGCTTCAGCGACGTCGCAGCACGTGAATGAACTCCTCGCCTTCGGTCGTCTGGGTCACCAGCTCATTACCGGTCTGACGGGCGAAGGCCTGGAAGTCGCGGTTGGATCCGGGGTCGGTGGCGACCACCTTGAGCAGCTGGCCGCTTTCCATCTCGGCCAGGGCCTTCTTGGCCTTGAGGATGGGCAGCGGGCAGTTCAGGCCGCGCGTGTCGAGTTCCTTGTGGATGGTGTCCATGGATCAGTCCTTGTCGAAGCGCGATTTTACGACCGGGGTGGCATCCAGCGCGGCTCGATGCCACGGCTTCGCAACCAGTCTGCCAGCGCATGCCCCGTGCCTGCGGGCCAGCACTCGAGTTGCGCGGGCGGGGTGAGCGTGTAGTCCACCAGTTCGGGGGACAGCTTCACCGTCCCACGGGCGGGGACGTGATAGGCGATGATCACCTGATTCTTCTTCTGAAAGTCGTACACCCCGATCAGCGAGCAGCCCAGCGCCTCAAGGGAGGTTTCCTCCAGCACTTCGCGGCGGATGCCCTCCTCCGGGGTTTCGCCGGCCTCCATGAAGCCGGTGATCAGACCGTAGAACGGCATCGGCCAGGCGGCGTTGCGGGCCAGCAGCACCTGCCCTTGCTGGTCCACACACTCCACAACCGCCGCCAGCACCGGCGTGGGGTTGTTCCAGTGGGTGAAGTCGCAGGCCGGGCAGCGCAGACGGCTCTTGGGGCCGCCGTCCTCCTGCAACTCGATCCATTGCAACTCGGTGGCGCATTGAGGGCAGAAGCGGAAGGTCATGGGCGGTCAGGCGGGAAACACGCCGGTCGAGAGATAACGATCACCGCGATCGCACACCACGAACACGATGGTGGCGTTGGTCACGTGACGCGCGGTCTGCAGCGCCACCCAGCAGGCGCCTGCGGCCGAGATGCCGGCGAACAGACCTTCCTCGCGGGCGAGGCGACGGGCCATGTCTTCCGCATCGGACTGGCTGACCAGCACCAGCTCATCCACCGTCTCGGGGCGGTAGATTTTGGGGAGGTAGGCCTGCGGCCACTTGCGGATGCCGGGGATGCGGGAGCCTTCGGCGGGCTGTGCGCCGATGATGCGCACCTCGCTGTTTTGTTCCTTCAGGAAGCGCGAGGTGCCGGTGATGGTGCCGGTGGTGCCCATGGCGCTGACGAAGTGGGTGATGCGGCCCTGGGTGTCCCGCCAGATTTCCGGGCCGGTGGTCTCGTAATGGATGCGCGGGTTGTCGCTGTTGGCGAACTGGTCGAGCACCCGGCCTTTTCCGTCGCGCTGCATCTGCTCGGCCAGGTCGCGGGCGTATTCCATGCCGCCCGAACGGGGGGTCAGGATCAGCTCGGCGCCGAAGGCCTTCATGGTCTGGGCCCGCTCGATGGACAGGTCCTCCGGCATGATCAGCACCATGCGGTAGCCGCGGATGGCGGCGGCCATGGCCAGGGCGATGCCGGTGTTGCCGGAAGTGGCTTCGATCAGGGTGTCGCCGGGTTTGATCTCACCGCGCTCTTCGGCGCGGCGGATCATGCTGATGGCGGGGCGGTCCTTCACTGAGCCGGCCGGGTTGTTGCCTTCCAGCTTGGCCAGCAGTACGTTGCCACGCGCGGCCAGTTCCGGGCCCAGCACGCGCTGAAGCCGAACCATCGGCGTATTGCCGATCACATCCTCCAGCGTTGGGTAGCTGGGTCCCTCGAAAGCAGGTGCGTCACTCATGGGCCGCATTCTCTCAGTGAGACCATGGCTTTGCATGGCATAATGGCTTTCTTTTCTGACGTCGCCCGGATGGCGAAATCGGTAGACGCAGGGGACTCAAAATCCCCCGCCGCAAGGTGTGTCGGTTCGAGTCCGACTCCGGGCACCAAGCACTTAGCTGCGACCTCAGAAACAGGCTAAAACGAGCTCCAGAAGCGAGCTCAGTAACGAGCCAAACAACGAGCTAGAGACGACCCAGGCCAGACCGCTGTGCCGCCCACCTTGTGGGGTCGCGTCGTTCCACGGATCTCCCCTGATCCATTCTGCTCTCCCCTCTCGTCTCTCCCCCCTCTCTTTCCCGTTCCCCTCTTCTGGGCCACCAGTCGTCCGCCGGCTTTCCGAAGCAGGCGTCCCGTTGCACCGCAGGAGGGTCTGGCTGATCTGCGCCCAGGGAGCGCGCGGGGGAGACAAGGTCGCGGCTACACTGTGTTTCGGATTTCTCCAGACGCAGGAGCCATCGGACCAATGCCATTCATTCCTCCGGTCACCAGAACGCTGATGCTGTTTTGCATCGGCCTGTTCTGCTTCTTCATCCTGTTCCCGCTGGCGCCTTTGCAAAATGCGCTGGCCCTGTGGCCCCTGAACACCGGGCTGTTCAACTTCTGGCAGCCGCTTACCTACGCCTTCCTGCACGGCGACGTGCTGCACCTGTTCTTCAACATGCTGGGCCTTTGGATGTTCGGCTCGGAACTGGAGACAGTCTGGGGCGGCAAGCGTTATGTGCAACTGCTGGCGGCCAGCATTCTGACGGCGGCCATTGCCCAGTTGGTGTTCACGCTGGTGGTGGGCACGATGGCGCCGACGGTGGGCATCTCCGGCGGGCTATTCGGCCTGCTGCTAGCTTTTGGCTGGATGTTCCCGGACCGGACGATCATGCCGCTGTTCCCGCCGATTCCCATGAAGGCCAAGTTTGCGGTCGCCATCTTCGGCGCGCTGGAACTGCTGCTGGGCATCACCGGCTCCACCGGCATCGCGCACTTTGCGCACCTGGGCGGCATGCTGGGCGCGTGGGTCATGATCAACCACTGGCGCGGCGGTCGCGGTCGCTGATCGGGCTGTGTCGGCAGGCGGCGTGTTCACGCCCGCTGCCGGCCGGCTGTATAGGGCGCGTGCTGCTCTGCTCGATCAGCCGTGCGCGCCATCGCACTCCTCGCACTCCCCATCGCACTCCATCACCGGGCCAGGCCCGGTCTGTCATCCGCCAGTCTGACGCGTCAGCCCCTCCGCCAGCGCCTCGCGGGGCGTGGGATAGCGCAGTTTCAGCCCCAGCTCCTTGAGCAACCGCCGGTTGATCAGCCGTCGCGACTCCCCGAGAAAGCTCATCTGCATCGGTGAGAAGTGCGCTGCGGCCTGGTCCCGACGAATGCGTTGGGGCAGTGGCAACCCGGCCATCTCGGCCACCATCGTGTAGTAGTCTCCCATCCGCATCTCGCTGCTGTCGCTGGCATGGAGGATGCGCTGCGGGCGGCCTTTGAGCAGCGCCAGCAGGCAAGCCCGTGCCAAATCGTCGGCATGGATGTGGTTGGTGTAGACATCGTCCTCGTGCTGCAGCACCGGCATGCCGCGAGCCACGCGGTCGCGCGGATCGCCGCCTTCACGGTCCAGGGCATAGATACCGGGCACTCGCAGCACCGTGACGGCACAGCCGGTCCGGCGTCCCCAGGCTCGCAGTTGCTCCTCCGCATCCACCCGGCGCCAGGCGCGGTCATTGCGCGGGTTGACGGCCCGCGTCTCATCGAAGCGCGCGCCGCCACAGTCGCCATAGACGCCGGTAGTGCTGGCATAGACCAGGTGCAGCGGCTGCCCGTGCCGCGACAGGGCTTCCAGCAGATGACGAGTGCGCGGATCGTGATGCCCTTGCGACGGCGGAGGGGCGAGATGCAGCACACGGTCGGCCAGGCCGGCCAGTCGCGCGAGGGTGTGCGAATCGTCCAGGTTGCCCACCAGCGGGATCGCGCCCAGGGCGCGCAATTCAGCGGTGCGGGCGGGCTGGCTGGTCAGCGCGTAGACGGTCCAGCGCCCCTTGAGCAGCCTCAGCACGCGTTGGCCCACATCACCGCATCCGACGATCAACAGGCGCTCGCGGCGCTGGCGGGACTGGCGAGAGAAGTTGGAGACCATGAAGCGATGGCGCGTGGGTGACGAGCCGGAAGTGTAAGAGCGCCAAGGAGCGTGAAGGAGCGCCAATGAGCGCGAGAGGGCAACGATCAGCGCGGCAGAGAAACGCCCCAGCCCGCCGACTCCACGGTACTGATCACCCGCCCCTCAAAGCGATGCTGCTGGAACACCCCTGCCCGCCCGGTCATCGGGTCATCAGGCAAAATGTCGGATTGGCCGCGGCCCTGGTGCCCGGTGTCTCTCTTCATTTCAGTTTTTGCCAAGCCATCATGAGTTTCCAGGTCACCGTCCTGCCCAGCGGCCGCGTCTACTCCGTCGATGATGACGAAACCTTGCTCGGCGCCGCCATCCGCCAGGGCATTGGCCTGCCTTATGGCTGCAAGGACGGCGCCTGCGGCTCCTGCAAGAGCAAGCTGGTGGAGGGCAATGTCACGCATGGCGAGCACCAGAGCAAGGCGCTGTCGGCGGACGAAGAGGCGCAGGGTTTTGTGCTGACCTGCTGCGCGCGCCCGCACACCGACTGCACCCTTGAGGCCCGCACCGTGCCGGGCGCGGGCGAGTTCCCGGTTCTCAAGCTGCCCAGCCGCGTGCTGGCCATCGACAAGCCGGCGGCGGACGTCGCGGTCATCAAGCTGCAGCTGCCTGCCAACCAGCAACTGCAATACCGCGCGGGCCAGTACGTCGAATTCATCCTGCGTGACGGTGCGCGCCGCAGCTACTCCATGGCCAATGCGCCGAGCCGCCTGGGCACGCCGCCGGCCATTGAACTGCACATCCGCCACATGCCGGGCGGCAAGTTCACCGACCACGTCTTTGGCGCGCTGAAGGAAAAAGACATCCTCCGCATGGAAGGCCCCTTCGGCAGCTTCTTCCTGCGCGAGGACAGCGACAAGCCCATTGTCCTGCTGGCATCCGGCACCGGCTTTGCGCCGATCAAGGCCATCATCGAGCGCCTGCAGGACGAAGGCATCACCCGCCCTGTCCATCTCTACTGGGGCGCCCGCGCCCGTGCCGACCTCTACCTGCACGACTGGGCCGAGCAAGCGGCCGCAGCCATGCCCAGCCTGACCTATGTGCCGGTGCTCTCCGAGGCCAAGCCGGACGACGCCTGGACGGGCCGCACCGGCTTCGTCCACCAGGTGGTCATGACGGACTTCCCGGACCTGTCGCGTCACCAGGTCTACGCCTGCGGCGCGCCGATCATGGTCGAGTCGGCCCAGCGCGACTTCGCGGCGCAATGCGGCCTGCCGCCGGAGGAGTTTTACGCGGACGCCTTCACCTCCGAAGCGGACAAGCACCAAGGCTGACATCCAGCCTGATATCGGGCCTGAAATCCGGTCCGACATCGCGCCTCGCGTTCCGCCCAACTCCCGCCTGACATCGGTTCTGACGTAGGGCCTGACATCGCGCACCTGCTGGCCGCACACACACATCCCCACTGGTGTTGGGGGACGTGCCGGACGCGGCCAGCCGGTCCATACTGATGGACATGAAGCATTTTCCGCCGCCCTACTCCAGTGCTGCCCAGTTCGAGCAACAGCTTTCGGACCTGGGTCATACGGTCATTGCTCCGGAGAGTCTGACGCATTGGTTGCACTGCCAGGCCAACGACTTGCGGCAGTTGCAGACCTACTGGAACGACCTTCCTCCGGACGCTTATTTGCGTGATGGGGGCCGTTACCGTTTCCGACGCCACAGCAGTTTTGTGGTGGACGCACAGGCGGATCCGGCGGTGCGACTGGCGCCGCACCGTGCGCACTGGCAGCCGCTGGACTACAACGCGCTGCACGGTGGCATTGAACGCATGTTCGAGCCGATGTCCCCGGCGGCGATTGACCTGCCGATCTGGCCGCGACTGCTGCTGGGTTTGGCCAGTGTGGCGGACCGTCTCAAGGGCACGCGTCCGTGGTTTGTGGAAGCGCACCAGTTCCGCATTGACACGGCGGGCGGCATTGGCCGTCCGACGCCTGAGGGTGCGCACCGTGACGGCGTCGACCTGGTGGCGGTGTTCATGCTGGCCCGCTCGGGCATCAAGGGTGGTGAGTCGCGCGTCTTCGAAGCGGATGGTCCGCGGGGACAGCGCTTCACGATGATGGAGCCATGGACGCTGTTGCTGCTCGATGATGAGCGGGTCATCCACGAAACGACGCCGATCCAGCCCATCGATCCGCACCATGCGGGGCACCGTGACACCTTGGTGGTGACGCTGCGTGCAGACTCCTTCATGGGCCCCTGACCGCGCAAAAAGCGCGCTCGACGAGCCCCTTTGACCAAGGGACCTCGCCCTCACCAAAAGCTCGGTGTCTGAACTTGCGCCTGGATCGAAGTCCTCGGTGGGGGGATCGGGAAGGCGGGGAGGCCTTTCCCGGAAGTAAGAGGAGGAGCCCGCGGAGCGGGCGGGGGACATGAAGGGAAAGGCCTCCCCGCCTTCCCGATCCCCTGGCGCAGTCAAAGAACCTCAAGCCCCCCACAACAAACCCACCCAACCAATGCAAAAGTTGCATTGATCCTCCCCTCCCCCCGCCCCTGCCGGAAACCCCCATCTCCTACACTCCCGGAAGCTGCCGAACCGCCACAAGCGCGCAGGCAGTCCCCCGGCTAGCTTCTCGCAAAGCTGAGCCATTTTCTTTGACGCATCACAAGTGCAGGCCCTCGCATGAACGCCCTCACCGACATCGCCCGCGCCCTTGCGGCCGGCGCCTCTGACTCTCTTCCCACCTCGCTGTTCGGTCTCCCCGACCAAGCTCCGCATGAGCGGGTGCTGCTGGCGGCTGACCCGGAGACGGGCCTGCGCGCCATTTTGGCCGTGCACAGCACTGCTCGTGGCCCGGCATTTGGCGGCTGCCGCTTCTGGAGCTACGACAACGAACTGGCTGCGCTCAATGATGCGCTGCGCCTCTCGCAGGGCATGAGCCTCAAGAATGCCTTGGCCAACCTGCCTTTCGGCGGTGGCAAGGCCGTGATCATCAAGCCGGCCGGCGACTTTGACCGCCCGGCGCTCTTTGCCGCCTTCGGTCGCGCGGTCCAATCGCTCCAGGGCGCCTACATCACCGCGGAAGACGTGGGCACCACCACGGCCGACATGAAGGGCATGATGGCCAGCACCCAGTATGTGTCCGGCATCCCCCGCGAAGGCGCCTTCGGTGGCGACCCCAGCCCCAAGACTGCGTTTGGTGTGTTTGTGTCCATCGACGAAGGCGTGCGCCGTGTCATGGGCCGCGACTCGCTGGAAGGCGTGCGCGTCGCCCTGCAGGGCCTTGGCGCTGTCGGCTGGCACCTGGCTGAATACCTGCACAAGGCCGGCGCCAAGCTGGTCGTCGCCGATGTCAACGCAGACAAGGTCAGCCGTGCCCAAGCCGAGTTTGGCGCCACGGCCGTCAGCGTCAGCGAAATCCTGGCGGCCGATGTCGACGTCGTCGCCCCGTGCGCCCTCGGTGCCGTCCTGAACAGCACCTCGATCCCTGCCCTGCGCGCCCGACTGATCGCCGGTGCTGCCAACAACCAGCTGGCCACCGCCACCGACGGCGACGCCCTGCAGGCCCGCGGCATCACCTACCTGCCGGACTACCTCGTCAATGCCGGCGGCATCATCAGCGTCGCTCGTGAGTATCGTGGCGAAGGCGAAGAAACCGCCGTCATGAACGAAGTGTCCCAGATCCGCGGCCGCGTCGCCGAACTGCTGGACCGCATCAAGACCAGCGGCCAGACGCCGGCCCGTGAAGCCGACGCCTGGGCGCGTTCGCTGCTGGTCAAGCCGGCCAAGGCCTGATGAATCCGCCGCAAAGACGGCGGTAGGAGACAAAGAACAAGGGGCTGCCCACACGGGCAGCCCCTTTTCATTTCAGCCGATGCGGATCACTCGCCCGCATCCCTCAGCCGGATCACTCGCCGGATCACTCCCCCAGATAGGCCGCCCGCACCTTCGGATCACTCAACAGGGTCCGACCTTCCCCCTGCATCGTCACCAACCCCGACTCCATCACATAGCCGCGGTTGGCCAACTCCAGCGCCCGACTGGCGTTCTGCTCCACCAGCAGCACCGTCACGCCCTGCTGGTGAATGTCGTTCACCACCTCGAAGATCTTGTCCACCATGATCGGGGACAAACCCATCGACGGCTCGTCCAGCAGCAGCAGCTTCGGCCGGGCCATCAGCGCACGACCCATCGCCAGCATCTGCTGCTCACCACCGGACATGGTGCCCGCCAGCTGATTGCGACGTTCCTTCAGACGCGGGAACAGCGCAAACACCTTCTCGATGTCCGCCTGGATTTCCTTGTCCCGACGGATATGCGCACCCATCTGCAGGTTCTCGGTGATCGTCATGCGCGTGAACGTGCCCCGACCTTCCGGCACCATCACCAGCCCTTGCTTGACCAGATCCCAGGCGCCGCGGCCCTTGATCGACTGGCCCAGGAACTTCACCTCGCCGCCTTGCAGCGACTGCAGGCCGGTCACCGCCTTCAGCGTGGTCGTCTTGCCCGCGCCGTTGGCGCCGATCAGGCTCACCAGCTCGCCCTCGCGCACCTCGAAATCCACGCCCTTGACGGCCTGGATGCCGCCGTAAGCGACTGCCAGCCCCTGGACCTGGAGCAGGATGTTGTCTGCCATCTTGTTCGTTTCCTTGTCTGTCTGGCCGCGTCAGTGCGCCGCATGCGCCGCATGGGCGCCCAGGTAAGCCTCGATCACCTTCTCATTGCGCTGCACATCCGCAGGTGTGCCTTCCGCAATCTGCTTGCCGTAGTCCAGCACCGTCACCCGGTCGCACAGACCCATCACCAGCTTCACATCGTGCTCGATCAGCAAGATGGTGCGGCCGTCGTTGCGGATGCGGTCGATCAGCTCGCGCAGCACCACCTTCTCGGTGGCGTTCATGCCGGCGGCCGGCTCGTCCAGCGCGATCAGCTTGGGATCGGTGGCCAGCGCACGGGCGATCTCCAGGCGACGCTGGTCGCCATAGGACAGGGTCCGCGCCTTGAAGCGGGCATAGCGCCCGATGCCCACATAGTCCAGCAGCTCCTGCGCCCGGGCGGCAATGGCCGCTTCCTCGGCCTTGAAGCCCGGTGTGCGGAAGACCGCACCGAACAGGCCCGAGTGGGTGCGCACATGGCGGCCCACCATCACGTTCTCCAGCGCGGTCATGTCGGCGAACAGCCGGATGTTCTGGAAGGTCCGGGCGATGCCGGTTTTGGCCACCTGATGCACGGCCTGCGGACGATACGGCTGCCCGCCCAGCTCGAAGCTGCCCGAGTCCGGCGTGTACAGGCCGGTGATCACATTGAAGAAGGTCGTCTTGCCGGCGCCATTGGGGCCGATCAGGCCATAGACCTGCCCCTTCTTGATGTCCAGCCCGACTTCCGAGAGCGCCTGCAGGCCCCCGAAGCGCTTGGACACACCAGCCACTTTCAGTACAGATTCAGTCATGGGTTCTCACTCCTGCCGGTGTCACTGGGCTGCCTTGGCGGAGGCTGCGGCAGCCGCCGCGGCCTCGTCGGCCTGCGACTTGCGCAGAACCTCGCCGTGGTCCTTGGCGGGCCACAGGCCACGCGGACGCACCAGCATGATCACGATCATGGCCAGCGCGATCAGCAGCTGGCGCAGGATGGCCGCGTCCAGGCGGCCGTCCGTCAGCTGCTGCAGCGGGCCGGCGACATAACGCAGCGCTTCCGGCAACGCGGCCAGCAGCAGCGCGCCGACGATCACGCCCGGGATGTGGCCGATACCGCCCAGCACCACCATCGCCACGATCATCACCGATTCCTGCAAACTGAACGACTCCGGCGACACGAAGCCCTGGAAGGCGCCGAACATCGAGCCGGCCACGCCGCCGAAGGTGGCGCCCATGCCGAAGGCCAGCAGCTTCATGTTGCGGGTGTTGATGCCCATCGCCTTGGCGGCGATCTCGTCCTCGCGGATGGCCATCCAGGCGCGGCCGATGCGGGAGTTTTCCAGGCGATAGCAGATCAGCACCGAGCCGATCACCAGCGCCAGGAACAGGTAGTAGTACATCGAGACCGACTGAACGTTGAAGCCCAGGATCTCATGCGACTTGCTGAACTCGAAGCCCAGGAAGTGGATGCCGTCGATCTGGCCGATGCCGCGCGGACCGTTGGTGACGTTCAGCGGATATTCCATGTTGTTCAGGAACACCCGGATGATTTCCCCGAAGCCCAGCGTCACGATGGCCAGATAGTCACCGCGCAGCTTGAGCGTCGGCGCGCCCAGCAGCACGCCGAAGATGCCGGCAATCAGCGCCGCCAGCGGGATGACCACCAACAGCGGCATGTGCAGCCCCTGCGGGAAGGACGCGGCGATGTTCTCGAAGTTGTCGGTCAGGTGCGGGCTGTTGAGCAGCGCAAAGAGATAGGCGCCCACCGCATAGAAGGCCACGTACCCCAGGTCCAGCAGACCGGCGTAGCCCACCACGATGTTCAACCCCAGGGCCAGCAGCACATACAGCAGCGCCAGGTCGATGATGCGCACCGGGGCATTGCCGCCCTGCTGCGCCACCAGCGGCAGGGCCAGCAGCAGCACCCCCGCGATCAGGAAAACAAACAGCTTGTTCTTTTGACTTTGCATGGAAGGCTCCTCAGGCGCGGTCCGCCACGCGCTCACCCAGCAGACCGGACGGCCGCAGGGTCAGCACCAGGATCAGGGAGAGGAAGGCGAAGATGTCGGAGTAATGGCTGCCCAGCACGCCGCCCGTCAGGTCGCCCAGGTAGCCGGCGCCGATGGCTTCGATCAGGCCCAGCAGCACGCCGCCCAGCATGGCGCCGGAGAGGTTGCCGATGCCGCCCAGCACGGCCGCGCAGAAGGCCTTGAGGCCCGGCGTGAAGCCCATGTCGTGCTTGACGGTGCCGTAGTTGGCGGCCCACATCAGACCGGCCACAGCGGCCAGCGCAGCGCCGATCACGAAGGTCATGGAGATGATCGCATCCGGCTTGATGCCCATCAGCGACGCGACACGCGGATTCTCCGCCGTGGCGCGCATGGCGCGGCCCATGCGGGTGTGGTTCACCAGGAAGACCAGGCCCGCCAGCATCACCACCGTGACCACCAGGATGACGATCTGCGTCATGGTGATGGTGGCGCCGAAGACGGGGATCGGGTCATTGGGCAGCAGTTGCGGGAAGGACTTCGGGTTCGGCTTCCAGATGATCATGGCCAGCGTCTGCAGCAGCAGCGACATGCCCATGGCGGTGATCAGCGGCGCCAGCCGCGGCGCGTTGCGCAAGGGCCGGTAGGCGATCTTCTCGATCACGTAGTTGAGCAAGGTGCAGACCACCACCGCGCAGACCAGCGCGACGAGCATCAGCGCCCAGCCCGGCAGGCCGCTGCCGGCCAAAACGGTCACGACCGTCCAGCTCACGATCGCCCCCACCATCAGCACCTCGCCGTGCGCGAAGTTGATCAGGCTGATGATCCCGTAAACCATCGTGTAGCCCAGTGCCACCAGCGCATACATGCTGCCCAGCACCAGACCATTGATGATCTGCTGAATAAGTATCTCCATAAGGCCCCAGCAATCTGTTTGAAGAACGCGTCTTGGAACGACCGGCGCAAAGGTGCAACCCTCGTGCCAGCCGGGACGTTTCAAGGGTATTCACCGACCGAAATCCCCCTGGGGACCCCGCTCGATGGGATGCTTGCCGTCCCGGCCAGCCGAGGGTGGGCGAAAATCCGCACAAACCGCCCCAACTTCTGGGCGATTCCCCGCCAGCCCCCGCTCTCAGTGCGGAAGGGCTGCACGAAGTGCGGTGTTTTCGGCACACTTGCTGCCCTGACAGCCTCCCTGCCCGAGAGCCCCATGGCGACGGCGAAGTCGCGCTTCGCGGTCCACGGAGCCCTCGGGCAGGGAGGCTGGTGTGTGGCGGTCATTCTGCCAGCGCGTTTCCCTGCTTCGAGGCTGTTCGCCCCCGGGTGAACCATGCCCCCAGGTCCCTTGCTTTTCCCTTGCATCCATTGTTTTGTTGACGCCTCCGTCCTCTTTGCCACCCTCCCCGCAGTCTTCTTCGCCGCCATCCTCGCAGCCTCCGTCCCCGCGTGATGACGGCCAGCGGACCTGGCGGCAGCGGCTGTCGGTCGTGGTGAGCCGGCCCAGCTTTTATCTCTACCTCACCGGGGTGCTGATGATGCTGGGCCTGCTGCTCGGCCACCGGCTGAGCGAGCGCGCCAGCCTGGACCAGCTCTCCGCCCTGGCCACCGAGCGGCTGGAGCTGTATGCGGCCAACCTGTCGACCGAGCTGAGCCGCCACGCCTACCTGCCCAGCCTGCTGGCGATCGACGAGGAGGTCGAGCGACTGATGCAGCATCCCGAGGACGAACGGCTGCGGCATCAGGTGAGCCAGGCCCTGGCGCGGGTCAATGTGCGGGCCGGCACCACACAGATCTTTGTGGCCAATGCCGAAGGCTCGGTACTGGCCGCCAGCGAACCGCTGCTGGCACCGCCGGGGTTGGCCCTGGCCATCGCGCAGGACCGGCACCACTTCTTTGCGTCGGACGCCAGTCCGGTGGATGGATCGGCCACCGGCAGCACCAACTTCTTCCTGCTGCAGACGGTGCGGCGGCAGCAGCGTCTGCTGGGCGTCATCGTCGTCAAGCTGAACCTGGCGCCGCTGGAGGCCACCTGGGTGGACCTGGGCCTGCGGTCGCAAGGGGAGCGCATCCTGGTGGCGGACGACCAGGGGGTGGTCATCATGAGCAGCGTTCAGGCCTGGAAATACGCAGTGCTGAGCGAGGCCGACGATGCCCAGCGCGCGCATCTGCAGGCCAGCGCCCGGTATCCGCAGGCGGTGGGCCCCAACCTGGGCCTGCCGGCCGTGCTGGAGGCCTACAACAGCCTGCTGGTGCGTGCGCCGGCGCCGGCCAGTACCACCGTGCTGGCGCAGGAGCGACAACTGCTGCCGCTGGGGCTGCGGCTGCTGGCGCTGTCGGATCTGACCGAAGTGCGGCGGCAAGCGCGACTGGCCGCCTGGAGCGGCGCGGCCTTTGGCGCGGCGGTGGGCATGCTGGCGCTGTATCTGGCGGCGCGGCGGCGGGCCGTGCGGCAGCTGTTCCTGGCGAAGACGGAACTCCAGGATGCCCATGCGCGACTGGAGCGCACCGTGGATGAACGCACGGCGGAATTGCGACAGTCCAACGACGCGCTCAAGGAACAGATCGCCCAGCGCGAGCAGACCGAAGGCGAGCTGCTGCAAGCCAGCAAGCTGGCGGTGCTGGGACAGATGTCGGCGGGCCTGTCGCATGAGGTCAACCAGCCGCTGACGGCGCTGCGCGCCCTGGCCCGCAACGCCCAGCGTCTGCTGCAAAGCGGCCGCACCCAGGCGGTGGCGGACAATCTGCAGGCCATGGACGACATGGTGGAGCGCATGGGACGCATCACCCGGCAGCTCAAGAGTTTTGCGCGCAAGGCCGAGGGGGTCGATTCGCCCTCCCCGCTGCTGGCGAGCGTGCGCAATGCCTACCTGCTGCTGGAGCACCGCACGCGCGGACAGCCGCTGCAGTTCGAGGTGCAGGTGCCTGAAGGGCTGCGGGTGCGGGCAGAGGCCAACCGGCTGGAGCAGGTGCTGGTGAACCTGTTCGCCAATGCGCTGGACGCGATGCTGGAGGAGGCCGGCGCGGCGGCAGCCTCGAATGCTGAAACGGCGCCTGGGCTTGTCAGCGAAGACCGCGCCATGACGCTGCGCGTGCAGATCGAGCCACTGGACGGCGGGCAGCGGGTGCTGGTCAAGATCCAGGACAACGGCCCGGGCCTAGACGAAGCCTTGCTGCCGCGTCTGTTTGAACCGTTTTTCACCACCAAGCCGGCCGGCGAAGGCCTGGGCCTGGGCTTGGTGATTTCATCGAAGATCGTGCATGAGTTTGGCGGGACGCTTCGCGCGCACCGGCTGGACCCGGGCATGAGCCTGGAGTTCGACCTGGCGGTCGACACCTGGACTGTGGAGGAACAAGGGCATGTTTGAAGGCTACAAGGTCGTGTTTGTGGAAGACGACCTGCCGGTGCGGGTGAGCCTGACGCAGACGCTGGAGCTGGAGGGGCTGGAAGTGCTGCCCTGCCGCAGCGCGGAGGAAGCGCTGCCGCACATCCAGCCGGGCGCGCAGGTGGTGATGGTGACCGACGTTCGCCTGCCCGGCATGGACGGACGCGCGCTGCTGGACCATGTGCGGGCGACCGACCCCGGCATTCCGGTGATCCTGATCACGGCCCACGGCGACGTGCAGATGGCCGTGCAGGCGATGCGCACCGGGGCTTACGACTTCATCGAGAAGCCCTTTGCGCCGGAGCGGCTGCTGGAGGCCGTGATGCGGGCGCTGGACCTGCGCATGCTGCGGCATTCCGCCGAAGAGCTGCGCGCGCAGCTTCAGCGGGCCAGCGGCATCGAGGCGGTGCTGCTGGGCCGGTCCGCGGCGATGCAGCAGTTGCGGCGGCAGATTCTGAATCTGGCGGGGACGTCAGCAGACGTGATGATTTTGGGCGAGACGGGGACCGGCAAGGAGCTGGTGGCGCGCTGCCTGCATGACCAGAGCCCGAGGCGGGATCGCCATTTCGTTGCGATCAACTGCGGCGGACTGCCGGAGGCGCTGTTCGAAAGCGAGCTGTTTGGGCATGAACCGGGGTCGTTCACCTCGGCAGCCAAACGGCGCATCGGCAAGATCGAGCATGCCAACGGCGGCACGCTGCTGCTGGACGAAATCGAGACGATGCCGGTGCCGCTGCAGATCAAGCTGCTGCGGGTGCTGCAGGAGCGGCGGATTGAGCGCTTGGGATCGAATGAGGAGTTGCCGATCAATGTGCGCTTCATTGCGGCGAGCAAGGCCGACCTGAAGGAACTGGGTGACCGCGGGCAGTTCCGCAATGACCTCTACTACCGGCTGAACATCGCAACGCTGCAGTTGCCCCCGCTGCGGGAGCGGCGGGAAGACATCCCGCTGCTGTTCGAGCACTTCGTGGCGCAGGCCTGCGCGCGGTATGAGCGCCCTGCCCCGGAACTGACGCCGGAGAAACTGCGCGAGCTGATGGCCCATGACTGGCCTGGCAATGTGCGGGAGATTCGCAATGCCGCTGACCGGTTCGTGCTGGCGCTGGATGACCTGGACAGCCAGGCCGCTTTGCGTGATTTGCCGAGCTTGAACCTGGCGCGGCAGATGGAGCTGGTGGAGAAAGCGCTGATCGAGCAGGCGCTACGCCGCACGCAGGGCAAGGTGCCCGCGGCGATGGAGCTGCTGGGGACGCCGAGGAAGACGCTCTACGACAAGCTGCATCGGCATGGGATTCAGCTGGATGATTTCCGCTGAGGCAGCGAGGGTTGTTGCGCTCGGCTGCGGGCTGCGGGCCTCGGGGCCGCGGGCTACGCGCTGCGGAGCATGACGGGAGCCGTTATGGTGAATCGCCGTTGTCACTCATCGTGGATCGCCCTGGGCAGAGGTGCCCGCCAGCCGAAGTAGATGGCCATCATTCGGAGGAACATGCAAAGCCCCGCGCCCGCCAGCACCGGGTACACCGGGGGCAATTCCAGATAGTGCCCCAGCGCGACCACGGCGCCCGCCATCAGCGCCGCCAACGCATAGAGGTCGGCGCGGAGGACAAAGGGAATCTCCCCGCTGAGCACATCGCGGATCATGCCGCCGCCGATGCCGGTGATCATGCCCATCAGTGCGCTCATGACTGGATGGATGCCGAACTGGATGGCCTTCTGTGTGCCCACCACCGCAAACAAGGCGAGGCCAACCGCGTCCAGGAACTGCATCAGCCGCTGGTAGTGGACGATGTGGGCGGACCAGAAGAAGGTCGCCAGGCCGGACAGCACGGCAATGACGAAGTAATGGATCTCCATCATGGCGGCCGGCGGAATGGCGCCGATCAGCACGTCGCGGATCATGCCGCCGGCGACTGACACGACGAACGCGAGGAACAGCACCCCGAACAGGTCGAAGCGCTTGCGCACGCCCACCAGCGCGCCGCTGACGGCGAACGCAATGGTGCCGAGCCAGTCGAGCAGTTCAATCGTGAGGGCTGGGAGGTCGTAGGTCATGGAGTGAATCATGCGCCCGCTGGGTGAGCGGGCGCAGAGGGCCGACGGCTGGGATCTGGGATCAGGGATCAGGGATCAGGGATCAGGGATCTGGTATCAGGGATCTGAGAGCCGAGAGCCGAGAGCCGAGAGCCGAGAGCCGAGAGCCAGTGTCTCCGATGCCGGAAGTCGATGCGTGATCTCAGGCAGCGGTTTCGAGCAGCTTGGCCGCTTGCGCAGATGTGGCCGCGTCGAACTTGCGCGCAAAGAGGATGGGGCCTTGGCCGTAGACGCTGTCGTCCAGATGCTCGGGCTGCTGCATCAACGCCCGCATGTCGTCCGGGCCGAGCACGTCGGGATTGGAGGCGCCGGGACGCCAACGCGTGAACGTCAATGCGCGAGCGACATGCTTGGCAAATCGAGAGTTGCCGACCAGGGTCTGGATCAAGGTTTCATCGGCGCAGGCGGTGCCCTTGATGTAGCTCACCAGGGCCGGCCGGGCGGCGATTTGGGCGAGGACGAATTCGCTGCAGGCGCGGGTCAGCGCCCACCAGGAGCTGCCACCGAAAGGCTTGAGGTCGCCGAAGGCGGGGCGGTAGTCGCGGGTCTTGGGGAGCAGGCCCAGGCGCACGAGGCGGCGCTGGATCTTTCCCGCGAGGCCAGGGCGGAACCAACGATCCGTCAGACGGTCTTCGGTCTTGTTGGCCTTGACGCTGGGGATCTGGACGAGGTTGATGAACTCGGTCTGTGGGTGCGATGCGAAGAACCTGGCAAGGTGGCTGGCGGAGCGGACCGGGAGGTCTGCGCCGCTGATCAACACCAGGCGGTCGAAGCGCTCAGGCGCGGCCAGGGCGGTGCGCATCAGGCCGAAGGTGGCGTCGAGCTGGGAGTAGTCGCCCCAGTAAACCTTGACGCGGTTGGCGCCCTCGCAGAAGCGGACGCCGAGTTCAGTGAGCGACTGGAACGGGGTCTGGTCCGACTTGGCGTCGATGTGGAGGAAGACGGCCGCGTCAGGGTGGCGGAGGGATTCCACGAGACGGCGGACGTGGTCGGGCGCGGTGTGGGCGGCGATGAGGTAGGCGGTTTTCACAATATGGTGTGCTTCGAGCGCAAATATAGGCCAAACAATAAATATTGCTGGCGATTCCCAGTCTCACAATATCAGTTGCGCTTTCTTTTCACGACTTCTCCATCCCAGGTGCAACTAGCGCCATGAAATTTATTGCACTGTCCATTATCAGATATCTTCAACGAAGCCCACTTGCCATCGAATTGCAAAGCCACTCTGCATTTTTCTCCACCTTGCAATGATTCGTACGGACCGAATTCAATCTTGCGATCTTTCACATTACCTATACCTGTCACAGCACCTGAGCATGGCGCGACTGCGACGGATACGCTTGCTGCGACCACACCCTTCTCTGCGTCCAACAGCAAAAGCCTTACCAGAGCTTGTTCGCTTTGAAATTCACCCTCCGCCCGAGCAAATTGCGCATGCACTGAGTTTGGAATCAGGACCCCAAATAGCGCAAGTGGTATGGAAGACAAAAAAATCGGCAATCGAATCATTTTTCCGTTCATTTTGAAGGCGTTGCGCCTCCTCTCCACAAAGGGTTGCGCGATGGATTCGCAGCAACCTACAAGGAGTAAAGCAAGCACAAATAGAAACGAAAGCGCGATTTTCACAATCATTTCCCCCCAGGATTTGAGATAAGCTCTGTAGAGGCTCGTCTCGTCGAGAAGAGCCTCTTCTAATGAGATAGCATCTGAGCGGGCAAGACCTTCATCAAACCAGTTGCTTGCTGCCAATACCCCCGGGCCGTGAGTTGCCGTCTGGCCCATTCCTGACGAAGGGCTCGGGAGATCCAAGGCGAGCTTTTCAATTTCATCGGCGGGCATCTTGCCAATGCGTTCAAACGCGATCTTCTGAACTGGGGAATTCCCTTCATCGCTTAGTAACTGATAATCGGCCATCGCCCCGGTTGGTTCGAACGCATCTGCGGTTTTCAGCTTAGCACCAGTTTGTGACTTTGCATCGCCAGTAAAGGCGCCATACGCCGACCCAGACGCAGACGCAGACGCAGACGCAGACGCCTGCGTCAAGCGCGCCCTAGTCTCCGCCGTGTTGTAGCCCATCACCTGACTGGTGGCCCACGCCCCCGCCCGGGGACCGGCAAGTCTGATAACCATCTTTTTGCAGGTCGCTTCTACGCCCCGCAGCAAAGACAACATCGGCCGGCATAGTAGCCCGGACCACCGCTGATGATGGAAGCGCTCACCGGATGTTGGTGATGCTTTCGGCAATGACTAGTTCAGCTTCGCCGCCAAACGATCCTCGCCGCGGAGTCAGTTGGATCCGCGTGCAAGTACCATACTGCCCCATCTCAGCCTGCCACGCACGCATTGGAAGATGTCGCGCCGTCCGGTGGGACTTAGACAAAAACAGAAATGTGACGAGCCAGCAGGCGCGTCTCGAGGGAAGAACAATGAGTGATGCGAGCGGGGTGATCCTCGTGCTTTTGTGCGCGTGGACCATCAATGCGGGGGCGATGCGCCTGTTCAATGCTGAGGTCGAAGACTCCCGGTATCCGACCCTGGACGGCCTGCGGGGCTATCTGGCCCTGGGCGTCTTCGCCCATCATGCGGCGTTGTGGTGGGGCCATCTGAAGACCGGCCGCTGGCAGTCCGTCAGCTCGGTGGGTCATCTCGGCGAGGTGGCCGTTTCGCTCTTCTTCATGATCACCGCCTTCCTGTTCATCGGAAAGTTGCTGGACGCTCGCGCCTCAGGACGGACGGTGGACTGGCAGCAGTTCTTCTCCGGGCGCGTGCGGCGCATCGTGCCCATGTATGCGGTGACGATGGGGCTGCTGCTGATCCTGGTGGGGGTCAAGACCCAATGGACTTTGCACGTGGACCTTGGCACCCTGGCGCGGTCGCTGCTGTCCTGGTTCACCTTCACATTCGCCGGGCGGGTGGACATCAACGGCCTCGCCGAAACCAGCCTGGTGACGGCGGGCGTCACCTGGTCGCTGACCTTCGAGTGGATGTTCTACCTGATGCTTCCGCTGGCAGCACTGAGCCTGGGGCTCAAGACCTCCCGCTGGGCCGTTGGGATTGCGCTGTGCGCGCCCCTTCTGCTGCTGATCTGGTCCCCATGGCTCCAGCACGCCAAGCCGTTCTTGGGCGGTGCGGCCGCCGCATGCCTGGTGCGATTGCCGGTGTTTCGGCGATGGGCCAGCACCCCGTGGGCGTCCGTCCTGGTGGTGATCTTCCTGATCCGGGCCCTATTCCATCCGTCGGGTGGGTTCAGCGACCGGGCCATCATCTACACCGCCGCGGCGTTCTGCCTGATCGCGGGCGGCACCAGTCTCTTCGGCCTGCTGACCCAAAGGACCTCACGGTTCCTTGGGCAACCGACCTATTCGCTGTATCTGCTGCACGGTTTGGCGCTGTATGCCTGCTTCGGATTCCTCAGCGTTGACACGGCCGCCCACATGACGGCGACAGGCTTTTGGGCCGCAATCTGCGCCCTCGGCATGCTGCTTGTGCTGCTGTGTCACTGCACCTATCGCCGGATTGAACTTCCGAGCATGGGACGGGCCGCAGCACGCACTGCGCCGCAGGCGGAAGCGGAAGCGAAAGCCGACGCGTCACCAACGACCATCGCGCCTGCCTGAGAGCGCGAGAGACCGAGTACCGCCGGAACGACGACCCGACCGCAGGATTGCCGGACCGGCCGCCTCAGACCTTCTGCGCCGCCTTGTCCAACACCGCCTTCAACTCTTCAATCGTCGCCGGCTTGACCAGGTAAGCCGCCGCGCCCCGGCGCAGCGCTTCCTTGGCATCGGCCGGATCCGACAGCCCGGTCAACAACACGAGGGTGATCGGCCCATGGCTCAGCGCCTCGGTGATGAAGTCCATGCCCTGCCCGTCCGGCAGGGTGCGGTCCAGCACCATCACGTCCGGAACCCGCTGTGCAATGCGCTCACGCGCTTCCTTCAGCGACGCCGCCATGGCTGTCTCATACCCTTCCATCTCCAGAAGAATGGACAGGGTTTCACTGGATTCAAGGTTGTCGTCGACCAGGACGGCGTAAGGCATGGCAGTCGGATGGCTGAAAACACCACCCCCTATGTGAGAGAAGGAACGGGAAGCGCGGGAGTTCCTCCCGAAAGCCTCCCACGGCACTCATTCTCGTGCGAGAAGAAGATCCGACAAAAGGATCGGTCTGCGGGCAATCGGCGCTCCCAGCCCTCCTCACCCTCCCATTCGGAGACTTTTGCCACCCGTTCGACGCGCTTAAACTCGCCCACGTCACGAACCCTCTCTCCTCCAAAGAGTCACCGCCGCCCATGAAGAGTTCCAAGACCGCCCGCCCATCCGCCAAGGTGACGCTGGGCATGGTGGCCGAGGCCAGCGGCGTCTCGCCCAGCACCGTGTCCCGCATCCTGAACGGCACCGCGGTGGTCAGTCAGGAAAAAAAGGATGCCGTGGACCGCGCCATCGCGGAACTCGGTTTTGTCCCCAATCCGATCGCTCGACTGCTGGCCGGCGGCCGCTCCCTCAGCGTTGGCGTGGTCACGCAGAGCCTGGACAGCCCCTATTACGGCGTCGCCCTGCGCGGCATTGAGGAAGTGCTGGCGGCAGCCGGCTACTGCCCGCTCTTTGCCAGCGGCCACTGGAGCGCCAAGGAAGAGCAGCGCTGCATCGACACCCTGCGCTCGCGCCGCGTGGACGGCATGATCGTCCTGACCGGCCGGCTTTCCGACGAAGCCCTGCGCCGAATGGCCAAGGAACTGCCGGTGGTGGTCACCGGCCGCTCGCTCAAGGCGACTGGCCTGTTCTCGCTGAACTTCAATGACTTTGAAGGCGCGCGCCTCGCCACCGACCACCTACTGTCGCTGGGGCACCGCAAGATCGCCTTCATTGCGGGCGACCCGGTGCATCCGGACGCGCAGGAGCGTCTGCGCGGCTACCGCGCCGCCCTGGAGGCGGGCGGCATCAAGTACAAGCCGTCGCTGGTCCTGCCCGGCCTGTTCCATGAGGACAGCGGCGTGCTGGCGGTGGAGCAGTTGATCAAGAGCCGAGAGCCGTTCACCGCCATCTTCGCCGCCAACGACCAGATGGCTTTCGGGGCCTCCCTGGCGCTGTACCGGCGCGGCATCCGCGTGCCCGAGGATGTGTCCATCGTGGGCTTCGACGACCTGGCGGGCGCGGCCCACAGCATCCCGCCGCTCACCACCATCCACCAGGCGGGCCTGGAGCTGGGGCGCTGCGCGGCACAGGCGTTGCTCGAGCTGCTGGCCGGCAACAAGCCGACGGTTCAATTGCCAGAACCCCGGCTGATCGTGCGTTCGTCAACGCGGGCGCTTTGAGCCCGCGCACCTGCCGCTCTTCCCCGCGCTCTCACCCCGCACGTGACCCGCACAGGTGGCCACGGCCAATGCCGCACTATGGCCGCGGCCTGCCACGCCTTCCTCCGTGACAGGCAGTGACAGCCGCAACAGCTCCATCGCCCTTTCTTCAGCAGTAACCCTGATCATTCAATAACCGTTTGGCGTTTATTATGAAAGCGCTTTCAGAACAACATTGATCACGGAGACACGCTTGATGCGGCGGTGGGTTCATCATCTGTCGGCCTTGGCGCTGACCTGGCTGGGCGGCCTTGCGCTCGCTGCTGCCGCGCAGGCTGCCGACGGCTCCTCGACGGCCCCCGCCGCCAGCAGCCGCGCCGCCGCCCCGACCGTCACCCTCACCGTGGCGGCCTTCCCCGCCATCGACGAGATCGTGCGCAGCGCCCTGCCCGCCTGGCGCGCCTTGCATCCCGAGGTGGAGGTGAAGGTGCTCAGCCGGGAGGTCAACGACCACCACACCGCCATGACCACCGCGCTGTCCACCGCCAAGGGTCTGCCGGACGTGATGGCGCTGGAGATTCCCTACCTGGGCCGCTTCTCCCAGGGCACCGGCCTGCAGGACCTCGCCCAGCCCCCGTTCTCCCTGGTGCAGGACCGCGACCGCTTCGTCCGTTATGCCTTCGACCAGGCCACCACCGCACAGGGCGCCGTGGTGGCGGTGCCCACCGACATCGCGCCGGGCACCCTGCTCTACCGCACGGACCTGCTCAGCCGGGCGGGTCTCACCGACAAGGACCTGACCACCAGTTGGGAAGGCTTCGTGGCCGCCGGGGTGCGCATCAAGGCCAGCACCGGGGCTTTCCTGCTGGCCCATGCGCGCGACATGAAGGACATCCTCATCCGCACCGGCCTGCAGCCGGGTGAAGGCCTGTACTTCGACGATCAATCCCGCCCGCTGGTCACCTCGCCGCGTTTTGTCCGCGCCTTCGAGCTGGCCCGCACCGTGCGCCGCCAGAAGCTCGACGCCCGGGTGAGCGCCTGGTCGTCCGACTGGACCGAGGGCTTCAAGCGCGGCCGCATTGCCACCCAGATGTCGGGCGCCTGGCTGGCCGGCCACCTGAACAACTGGCTGGCCCCGGACACCCGCGGCCTCTGGCGCGCCACCCAGTTGCCCGAGGAGGCGTATGCCGCGTATGGCGGCACCTATTTCGCCATGCCGCGCCTGTCCGATCCGGGCCGCAAGGCGATGGCCTACGAATTCATCCGGTTCATGACGCTCAACCGCGACCAGCAACTGGCCGCCTTCAAATCGCAGGACGCCTTCCCGGCCCTGGTCGACGCCCAGACCGATGCCTTCTTCGACCTGCCGCTGCCTTTCCTGGGCGGCCAGCGCGCCCGTCGGGACTGGCGGGAGGCCGCCCACCACATCCGTGCGGTGCCGGTGCACAAGCAGGACGCCTTCGCCCGCGAGGTGATCGACACCGAGCTGGACAAGGTGCTGGACCGCGACAAGGACATCGCCACCGCGCTGGCGGATGCACAGCGTCTGCTGCAACTGCGCGCGCGCCGCTGAAAGGACCCTGCCCATGCGCCTTGCCCTGCCTTCCTGGATGCGCCTGTCGCCGCGGTATGCGCCCTATGCGCTGCTGGCGCCGTTCCTCCTCCTGTTCGTCGTCTTCGGGCTGTTCCCGCTGCTGTTCTCGCTCTACCTGTCCTTCCACAGCTGGGAGCCCACCAGCGGCCTGGCCGCGATGCACTGGGTCGGCCTGGACAACTTCCGCTTCGCCCTGGCGGACGAATGGTTCTGGAAGTCGCTGCGCACCACCGGCTGGCTGGCCCTGGCGTCCGGCCTGCCGCAGCATCTGGTCGCGATCCCGCTGGCCACCTTCATCCACCTGGCCTTTCGTCGCTGGCGCAACGTCGTGATCGGCGCCTATTTCCTGCCCTACATCACCTCGTCGGTGGCGATCGCCATCCTCTTCAGCTCGCTGTTCTCGACCGACTACGGCTTGATCAACCTGGCGCTGTCCCACCTGCGGGACTGGCCGCTGCTGGGCAGCCTGCTGCCGCCCGGCGCGGTGGACTGGCTCAATGACCCGGACTCGCTCAAGCCGGCCATCGCCACGCTGGTGTTCTGGCGCTATGTGGGTTTCAACGTCGTGCTGTACCTGGCCGCGCTGCAGACCATCCCCCCGGACCTGTACGAGGCCGCCACCATGGACGGCGCGGGCCGCTTCCAGCAGTTCTTCCACATCACGCTGCCCAGTCTGCGGCCGATGATCTTCTTTGGCGTCACGCTCAGCATCATCGGCGGGCTGCAGCTCTTCGAGGAGCCCTTCATCCTCACCGGCGGCAAGGGCGGGTCCGACCAGGCCGGCATGACGGCCGCGGTCTACCTCTACCGCAATGCCTTCGACTTCAACGACTTCGGCGCCGCCAGCGCGATGTCCTGGCTGCTGTTCCTGATCGTGGCCGGCCTGACCTGGCTCACCCACCGCGCCTTCCGCCGCAAGGACGACTGAGCCCCATGAGCACCACGATGCCCACCCCGACCGACGCGCGCCTGCGGCGCGGCTCGCCCGCACCGGCCCTGCCGATGAGCACCTGGGCCGCCTACCTGCTGGTGGGCGTCGGTGCGCTGCTGATGCTGGCGCCCTTCTACTTCATGTTCGTGTTCGCCACCCATTCGCGCACGGAGATCTTCAACCTGCCGGCGCCGATGTGGTTTGGCAACGACCTGCTGCACAACCTCGAGCTGCTGACAAAGAAGCTGCCCTTCTGGCGCAACCTGGGCCTGAGCATTTATGTGGGCGTGTGCAACACGGCCCTGACGCTGCTGTTCTGCTCCATGGGCGGCTACGCCTTCGCGATGTACGAGTTCCGCTTCAAGAAGGCCCTGTTCGGCCTGGTGATGGGCACCATGCTGCTGCCCAGCTTCATGAACATGATCCCCAGCTTCATGATCATGGACCTGCTGGGCTGGATCGACCAGCCACGCGCCCTCTACATCCCCGGCGCCGCCAGCGCCTTCGGCATCTTCCTGATGCGGCAGTTCATCGTCGCCTCCGTGCCGCGTGAACTGGTGGAGGCCGCCCGCATCGACGGCTGCGGGGAACTGGGCATCTACGCCCGCATCGTGCTGCCGCTGCTCAAGCCGGCGCTGGGCACGCTGGGCCTCATCACCTTCATCTCCTCCTGGAACAACTTCATCGGGCCGCTGGTGGTGATGCGGTCGCCCGACATGTACACCCTGCCCCTGGCCCTGCGCAGCCTGCAGAGTCCGGTGGACACCGAATGGGGCGCGATGATGGCCGGTTCCGCCATCGCCACGCTGCCGCTGATCGTGCTCTTTGTCCTGTGCTCACGGCAGCTCATCTCGGGCCTGACCGTCGGCGCAGTGAAGTGAGCCTCCTTTCATGAACCTGCACGCACCGATGACGACCTTCAACGTCAGTGCCGTGGCGCAAGCCCCGGCCGCCGCTTCCCCTTCCACCGACATCGCCCAGACCGGCCCGACCGCGCATCAAGCGCATCCAGCGCATCCCGCGGCCCCGCAGGGCAGCCAGTCGCCGACGCCCACCCCGGGTGGCCTGCCGACCGCTGCCGCACGCCACTTCCCGGCCGACTTCGTCTTCGGCGTGGCCACCAGTGCCTTCCAGATCGAAGGCGCGGCGGACCGCGACGGCAAGGGGCCATCCATCTGGGACACCTTCTGCCGCCAGCCCGGTGCCATTGCCGACCACAGCAACGGCGACATTGCCTGTGAACACTACGACCGCTGGGAAGCTGACCTGGATCTGATCCAGAGCCTGGGCGCCCGCGCCTACCGCTTCTCGATCTCCTGGCCGCGGGTGCGCGCCACCGGCGACGGCCCCTGGAACGAGGCGGGCCTGGCCTTTTATGAAAAGCTGGTGGACGGCATCCGCGCCCGCGGCATGAAGGCCTACGTCACGCTCAACCACTGGGACCTGCCGCAGGCGCTGCAGGACCAGGGCGGCTGGGGCGCGCGCGCCACGGTGGACCGCTTCGTGGAGTATGCCGAGGCCATCGGGCGCCGCATCGGCCACAAGGTGGCCTCCATCGCCACCCACAACGAACCGTGGGTGGTGGCCCAGCTCGGCCATGAAAGCGGCATTTTTGCGCCAGGCCTCAAGGACCGGCGCCTGGCGGCCCAGGTGTCGCACCACCTGCTGCTGAGCCATGGGCGTGCCATCCGCCGCCTGCGTGCGCTGAACCTGCCGGCGACGCTGGGCATCGTGCTCAACCTCTCGCCCATCTACCCGGCCACCGACACGCCGCAGGACCATGCCAAGGCCCGCCTGGAAGACGGCAAGCTGCGCCGCTGGTACATGGACCCGCTGTTCAAGGGCCACTATCCGCAGGACGTGCTGGACGATCTTGGCGACGACGCCCCCCAGATCGCAGACGGCGACCTGGCCGACATCCAGCAGCCCATCGACTTCGTGGGCGTCAACTACTACTCCCGCGGCATGGCCAGCGCGGACAACAGTTTCGACGCCAAGCGCAGCGGCCTGCCGCTGACCGACATGGGCTGGGAGGTCTATCCGCAAGGCCTGACCGATCTGCTGGTGGGCCTGCATCGCGACTACCCGGAAGCCAAGCGCCTGTACGTGACCGAGAACGGCGGCGCCTTCCCCGACGCTCTGGGCCCCGACGGCCAGGTGCACGATGCCGACCGCACCAGCTACCTGGACAGCCACATCGCCGCCGTGGGCGACGCCATCGCGCAAGGCGTGCCGATGGGCGGCTACATGGTCTGGAGCCTGCTGGACAACTTCGAATGGGCCTCCGGCTACGAGAAGCGCTTCGGCATCGTGCATGTCGACTACGCCACCCAGGTGCGCACACCCAAGGACAGCGCCCTGGCCTTCCGCGACTTCCTGCGCGGCCTGCCGCCGCACGGCCGCCCTCTTTGACGACAGGCACGGAGACCTCATGGGACAAGTCACATTGCGCAGCCTGCGCAAACGCTACGGCGATCACGAAGTCATCCAGGGCATCGATCTGGAAGTGCGGGACGGTGAATTCATAGTGTTCGTCGGGCCTTCGGGCTGCGGCAAGAGCACCACGCTGCGCATGATCGCGGGCCTGGAGGAGATCGACAGCGGTGAACTGCTGATCGACGGCGTGCGTGCCAACGAGCAGCGCCCTGCCGACCGCGGCGCAGCGATGGTGTTCCAGAGTTATGCGCTGTATCCGCACATGACGGTGGCGGAGAACATGGGCTTTGCGCTGAAGATGGCCGGGGTGCGCCGCGCCGAGCGGGACGAGCAGGTACGCCGCACCGCCGAGGTGCTGCGCATCACCGACCTGCTCGACCGCACGCCGCGCCAGCTCTCCGGCGGCCAGCGCCAGCGGGTGGCCATTGGCCGAGCCATTGTGCGCAAGCCCAAGGTGTTCCTGTTCGACGAGCCGCTGTCCAATCTGGATGCGGCCCTGCGGGTGGACATGCGCATCGAGCTCACGCGCCTGCATCAGCAGCTGGGCACGACGATGATCTACGTGACCCACGACCAGGTCGAGGCCATGACCATGGGGGACCGCATCGCCGTGTTCCACCAGGGCCGCATCGAGCAGGTGGGCACGCCGATGGCGCTCTACCGGCAGCCGGCGAATGCCTTCGTCGCCGGATTCCTGGGTGCGCCCCGCATCAACATGGTCGAGCGCCCGCCCGCCAGCGCGGCAGGAGCTGCCCGGCAGTTGTGGGCCCTGCTCGGCGGCGCCGGATGGCCCGGTGCGGCGCGCCTGGGCATTCGCCCGGAACATCTGAGCGTGGTCCCGGCTCCCGCAGACGCGCCCATCGACGCGACGTCGGCACAGCCCCCCACCGTGCCCGCCACCGTGGTGCTGGCAGAACACCTGGGGGATGTGTCGCTGCTGCATCTGCAGGTGGACGGCGTGCAGGACCTGATCGCCGCCAAGCTGCCGATGGCCCGCGTACCCCTTCGCAACGGCGATGCGGTGCGCCTGGGCGTGCAGTCCCCGGAAACGCTGGCGTTCGATGCCCAGGCCCGCGCCCTGGCCTCACACAGTGCTGAAGCGGCTTTGCACCCCTAGGGGAAAGTCAGTAGCCGCCCAGGAGACGAAGCAGATAAATTTCCGATCGTTCTGAAAGCGCTTTCACGACTGGTCGTTGCAAGGTTGTAAAGAGCGCTTCATTTCGCCGATCCATCGGCTCCAGCCGTCGCGATCCGTAACGTGCCCCACTGGGACGGTTCATGGACGGGCTGAGACTAATAACAGGAGACAACAATGACATCCGCCCACCCTTCGCTTGCCCGTTTTTCGTCCGCGGCTCGCGGCGCCGCCGCGTCCGCTGACCGCGCCTCCCCGGCGCACCAGGCCCTGCAGGTCCGCCCGGTCGCCGTGGCCTGCGCCCTGCTCTTCGTGGCCGCGGCCGCGCATGCGCAGGCCCAGCAGGCCCCTCAGACTCCGGTCGCACCGGCCGGTGCCGCCTCCGCTGCAAAAACGGACGCGCAGCTCGACACCGTCGTCGTCACCGGCATCCGCCAGTCGCTGGACACCTCGCTGAACCTCAAGCGGCAGCAGCGCGGCGTGGTGGACGGCATCGTGGCCGAAGACATCGGCAAGTTCCCGGACACCAACCTGGCCGAGTCGATGCAGCGCATCTCCGGCGTGTCCATCGACCGCTCGATGGGCGAAGGCTCCCGCGTCACCGTGCGAGGCGTCGGCCCCGACTTCAACCTGGTGCTGCTCAATGGCCGCCAGATGCCGGCCTCGTCGATCGCCGACACCCAGGCCTCCAATTCACGCGCCTTCGACTTTGCCAACCTGGCGTCGGAATCGGTGTCGGCCCTGGAGGTCTACAAGACCAGCCGCGCCAGCAGCCCGACGGGCGGCATCGGCGCCACCATCAACATCAAGACCGCCCGTCCGCTCGACACCAAGCGTACCGTGGCCAGCATCGGCCTGAAGGCGGTGCATGACGAAGGCAACTCCCGCCTGCCCGACACCATCAAGGGCAGCAGCATCACGCCCGAGGTCTCCGGCATCTACAGCACCACCTTCGGAGACGGCCGCTTCGGCCTGGCCGTCTCCGGCAGCTTCCAGCGCCGCGATGCGGGCTACAACAGTGCCGGCGTGCCCGGCGGCTGGCTGCCGATCAAGGGCGACGAGTCGCTTTACGGCGCCATCCCCCTGCCCGGCCAGCCGGGCGCCGACCGCATCACCAACCGGCCGGGACCCACGGACGTCTACTCCGTCCCGCAGAACGTCAACTACAACATGAACGGCGTGCGCCGCGAGCGCACCAATGGTCAGGTCACCTTCCAGTTCGCCCCCACTCGCGACCTGACCACCACGGTGGACTACACCGCCTCGCAGAACAAGCTGCACACCCGCCGCAACGACATGTCGGCCTGGTTCAGCTTCGGCCCGTCCAGCAGTTCATGGACCAACGGCCCGGTCGCGGCCCCGCTCACCTACACCGAGCTGATCACCGCCGGCAACGCCGACCTGGCCATGGCCGGCGGCGACTTCGCCACCAAGAACACCAACAAGTCGCTGGGCTTCAACGTGGACTGGAAGGCGTCGAACAAGCTGCGCTTTGAATTCGACGCCCACCATTCCACGGCCGAATCCGGCGCGGACGGCCCTTGGGGCACCAACAACGTCATCGGAACGGCCAGCTTCAACCGCGGCATCACCTCGGTGGACTTCAGCCAGGACCTGCCGGTGCTGATCATGCCCACCACGCAGCGGGATGCCTCGCTGCAGCAGGTCACCGGCTCCTCGTTCCGCAACAGCTACATGAAGAGCCAGGTGGACCAGCAGCAGGTGCGCGGCAGCTGGACGATCGACGAGGTGTCCAAGCTGGACTTCGGCCTGGGGCTGTCCAAGGTGCGCAACCGCTCGGCCTACTCCTTCGTGCAACTGGACAACTGGGGCGGCACCGCGAACGGCTGGCTGAACTATCCGGATGAAGTCTGGATCCCGCAGGACCTGCGCAACTTCTTCGGCAAGATCAATGGCGGCGGCGATCCGCGCCTGTTCACGCAGTTCTTCACTTTCGACTTCGGCAAGATCCGGCAGCTGGCGTCCGACTCCTGGGGCGATCCGTCCAAATATCTGGCCACCGACAACTTCTCCACCGACCGCCGCACCACCGAGAAGTCCACCAGCCTGTATGGCGAGTACACCCGCGAGTGGGAACTGGGCGTGCCCATGAGCGCCACGCTGGGCATGCGGTATGAGCGCACCAAGGTCGATTCCACCGCGCTGGTGCCGATTGCCACCGGCATCAGCTGGGGCTCCAACAACGAGCTGACCGTCCTCAAGGGCGACCCGGGCTTCACCGCCCTGAGCGGCAAATACAGCTACTGGCTGCCCAGCATCGACTGGGAGGCCGACCTGACCGACAAGCTCAAGCTGCGCGCCAGCTACGGCACCAGCCTCGGACGCCCCGGCTGGGACGCCATCCAGGGCGGCCAGACGCTGGACAACCTGGCCCGCCTGAGCGGCGGCACCGGCTCGCAGGGCAACCCCAGCCTCAAGCCGCTCAAGTCCAAGAACATCGACTTCTCGCTGGAGTACTACTACGCCAAGTCCAGCTATGTGGCCGCCGGTGTCTTCCGCAAGAACATCAGCAACTACATCGGCTCGACCATCAACACCGCGTCGCCGTTCAATCTGCACACGCCGGTGGGGGGCAAGTACTTCACCGAGGCGGCCTCGACCGGCGGCTGCGGCGCGGACATCACCTGCATCCGCGACTACATCCTGAACCGCTACAACGGCCAGCCGGGCGTGACCAAGACGGGCGAGAGCAACGGCCATGCGCTGGGCACCATCACCGGCCAGCCGGACGACCCCGTCGCCACCTTCCAGATCACCACGCCAGCCAACACGCAGTCCAATAGCCTCAAGGGCTTTGAGCTGAACGTGCAGCATGCCTTCGGCAACTCCGGCTTCGGCGTGGCGGCCAACTACACCAAGGTCAAGTCGGGCTTGAAGTACGACAACATGAGCCTGACGCAGCAATACGCCCTGGTGGGCCTGAGCGACTCGGCCAACCTGGTGGGCTTCTACGAAGACAACAAGTTCAGCGTGCGGGTGGCCTACAACTGGCGGGACAAGTTCCTGGCCGCCGTCAACGATGGCAACCAGCTGGGCCGCTCCGCGCCGATCTACACCGAGCCCTATGCGCAGGTGGACGTCAGCGTGGGCTACAACTTCACCGACAAGCTCAGCATGCAGGCCGAAGTCATCAACCTGGGTGACGCCATCCTGCGCCAGCATGGTCGGACCGAAGAGGAAGTGTTCGCGGTCACCCAGACCGGGCGCCGGTATATGCTGGGTCTTCGCTACAAGTTCTGACCCGCCTGGTGGGTGCGCCCAAGTGCACGCAGGTGCACGCAGGTGCACTCAAGCGCACCCTAGCCCGGCCGCTCAGTCCGCCCTGCCCGTTCAGCCCATGCAGCCCATTCGAGAACTCAGCGGCCTGACCCCGGGCCAGTTGCCACCCGGCCTGACCGAGGCCGCGCAGCCGGTGGTGCTGCGCGGGCTGGTGTCGCACTGGCCGGTGGTGGCTCGGGCACGGCAGTCCGACGCCGCGTTGGCGGACTACCTGCAAAGCTGCTGGCGGGGGGCGCCCGTGGCCATCATGACGGGGCCGCCGGAGATCGAGGGCCGGATCTTCTACAACGACGATTTCACCGGCATGAATTTCGGCCGGGCGGACGCGCCGCTGCCGGCCCTGCTTCAGGAGCTGCTGCGCTGCCGGACGATGGAGCGGCCGCCTTGTTATTACGTCGGCTCCACCACGCTGGAAGAGTGCCTACCCGGTTTCCCGGCGCACAACACCCTGGACCTGCAGGCCCTGGCCGCGCCGGGAGACGCCGCCCCGCAGGCGCTGGCCAGCGTATGGCTGGGCAACCGCAGTCGCATCGCGCCGCATTACGACCTGCCGGACAACCTCGCCTGCGTGGCCGCGGGTCGGCGGCGCTTCACGCTGTTTCCGCCGGAACAACTGCCCAATCTGTATGTCGGCCCGATCGACTTCACGCCGGCCGGACAACCGGTCAGCCTGGTGGACCTGCGGCAGCCGGACTTCGAGCGTTTTCCGCGGTTTGCGCAGGCGCTGGCCCATGCCCAGGTGGCCGAGCTCGAAGCCGGTGATGCGATCTACATTCCCAGCATGTGGTGGCATCAGGTGGAGGCGCTGGAAGCCTTCAACCTGCTCATCAACTATTGGTGGCGACAGTCCCCGGCCCACATGGACCCGCCGGTGCTGACGCTGATGATGGCGCTGCTGTCCCTGCGGGACCTGCCGGAACCGCAGCGCCGCGCCTGGCAGGGCATTTTTGACCACTATGTGTTCAATGCCGGGCCCGAGACGGCCGCGCACATTCCCGAAGCCGCCCGGCATGCGCTGGCCCCGCTGACGCCGCAAGGCGCGGCGAACCTGCGCAGCCACCTGATGCATCGCCTGCAGCAGCGTTGACGGCTCAGGGCGGGCGCGGCTCCCCTCAAGCGCCCCACTCGAAGCTGGCGATGCTGCGCGGCGGCAGTTGCACCACCGTCGCCTGGTCATCGATCCTCAGCAGGAACTGCGGCGACCGCTCCGTGCGGTTCAGCACCACCACCGCCACCCGTCCGTCTTCGTTGACGGCGGCGGTGCAGGCCAGGTCCTGGCTGCTGGCCGAGCACAGCACCCGCTGCGCCCCCGGACGGATGAAGCGGCTCACATGCCCCAGGTAGTCGTAGGACGCCTGCAGCTCCACCCGACCCTGCGCACGGTCCGCCAGCATCGGCGCACTGCAGAAGTTGCCCACGTGGTTGGGGCCACCGGTCTCGTCCAGCAGCAGGTTCCAGTCGATCCAGCCGACGGTCCAGTGATTGAGGTCGCTGAGCAGGCTGGTGGCGTAGCGCTCGGCCGGCGCCCATTCGCCGCGGTGCGGCCCGCCCTCCTGGCAGCCTTCGGTGAAGAGCAACTGCTTGTCCGGATAGGCGTCATGCAGCAGCCCCACATGGTCGAAATGGTCCTCCACATACCAGTGGAAACCACAGCCCCAGACATACCGGGCGGCCTCGGGGTCGCTGTAGACCACATCGGCCCGCTGCACCATCTGGTCGCGGTTGTGGTCCCAGATGACGATGCGGATATGGCCCAGCCCCGCCGCTTGCAAGGCCGGACCCAGGTGGTCACGAACAAAGTCCCGCTCCTGCTCGGCGGTGTAGGTGCAGGAATCCCAGCGCTGGGTGGCGTCCGGCTCGTTCTGCACCGACACGCCCCAGATGGGCACGCCTTCCGCCTCATAGGCCTGGATGAAGCGCACAAAGCATTGCGCCCAGGTGGCGGCGTACTGCGGCAGCAGCGTGCCTCCATTGTTCATCTGGCCATTGCTCTTCATCCAGGCCGGCGGACTCCACGGCGACATCAACAGCTTCATCGGACGCCCCGCGACGGCCATGGCCGCCTTGATCATCGGCAGCAAGGCCTCGCGGTCCCGGTCGATGTTGAAGTGGGCCAGGGTCACATCTCCGGCCACGGACGCATGCGCATAGTTGCCCAGCGAGAAGTCGCAGCTGTTCATGTGCACCCGGTTGAAGGTGTAGCCATGGCCCTCGCGGGGATCGAAATACCCGCGCAGCACCGCGTCTTGCTCGGCAGGCGGCAGCCGCTGCCACGTGACCGCGGCCGCTTCGGTGAACGCGCCGCCAAATCCTTCGATGCGCTGGAAGCGGCGCTGCGAGTTCACCACCAGTCGGGGCATGCGGGCCGTGTCGGCATCCGCCAGCAGCGTCGCCACCGGCCACAGGGTCAGCGGCGGCTGCGCCTGCAAGCGCGTGCTGCTGGCCAGCGTGTCGCCCTTGGCGGTCAGGGTCCAGAAAAGCGGCGCGCCTGCGCCAGTGGGTGTCTCCGTCATGTGCGTTGCCTCTTGGGGTTTTTGCGCAGCGCTTGAAAGCGCTTTCACGAAAAACAGCATAGGGCTGGCTGACTGACGAGGTCAACCCTGGACAACACGCAGGCGCCTCTCCACAAAACCACACAACGCGCTCAGTGTGGCAACGGCAGTGCGATCAGCGAATCCGCGCGCTGCTGGCAATCCGCGTGCCCGACCCAAGCGCTTCGAAGGAGAACCCGCACGATTTTTTTGGCGGCGTCACCGGCTCTGGCGTCGTGCGGCTGGGGCGACGCCTCCAATCCATGAATCCGGATGCGGAGTGCCAGTCTTTGTCTCCATAATGCAGCCAAGACGGCGCCGCGGGCTCATCAGGATCCCTGCGGCGCATGTCCTTTGGCGTCTCCATGCGCCCTCTCCGTCCACACTGAATCAATGACTTCGAACGACGCCGACCTGCTGCCCCGCCTTCGCCACAGCACAGGACCGCTGCACGACCGCATCGAAGCGCTGCTCCAGCTGGAAGCGCCGATGCCGTTGGCGCGCTACGGCCGCATCCTCCGCGGCTTCCACGAATTTCTCCAACTCTGGGAACAGCGCGTCCGGTTCGCGCTGCCCGCCGACCTGCGGCCCTGGTTCGACGAGCGCCGCCGTGCCGCACTGGCGCTGCAGGACCTTCAGGACCTGAGCATCCCGGAAGCGCCTGACCTGCGTCAGTCCGCACGCGATGCGCAAGCGCTGATCCGCATGGACAGCCCGGCCGTGGCGATCGGTGCGCTGTACGTCATCGAGGGCAGCGCGCTGGGCGGCCAGGTGCTCGTGCCGCAGCTGATGCGCCATCTGGGTCTGCGCCCGGACCACGGCGCCCGCTACTTCCACGGATTCGGCGATCGCACCGGCGCCCTGTGGCGCGAGTTCCGCCAGTTGGCACAGCAGCAGGTCGGGCCGTCCGAGCCAGCCATCGCGGACGCCCTACGCGGCGCGGCGCAGACCTTCGAGGCCCTGCTGCAGACCTTCGCCGTGCTGGAGGCCCGCCCCTTGCCCTCGTCCACGCAGGACGCCGATTCCCGTGCGTCCCAAGCCCTGGTCTGACCGCCATGCCGACCCAGTTGACCCAAGACCAGCTGGCGCAGTGCGCCAACGAGCCGATCCGCATTCCCGGCGCCATCCAGCCGCACGGTTGGCTGGCCGCCGTGACGCTGCGCACCGGCGAGTTGCTGGCCTACAGCCAGAACTGGGAGTCGCTGCTTCAGCGTGACCCCTCGGACCTGCCCAGCCTGGTGGAAGACACCCTGCGCGAGGCCATCGACGGCCGGCATGCCCTGGTGGACGGAGAAGGCCCGATCTCGTGCGGCGTGGTGCAGATCCAGGACCGCCGGCTGCATGTCTCCGGCCACCGGATGGGCGATCTGGCCTACTTCGAGGTGGAGGCCGACACCGCCGATGCAGGCACCCGGGCCCCGATCTACAGCCTGGCCCGGCATCTCGTGCCCCGGATGCAGGTCACCGATTCGGTGGAACAGATCTGCCGCATCGTGGTCCAGGAGATGAAGCGGCTGACCGGCTTTGGCCGCTGCCTCATCTACCGCTTCAACCCCGACGGCCATGGCCAGGTGCTGGCCGAAGCGGCCGACCGCGGCTATGACAGCTACGCCGGGCACCGCTTCCCGGCGTCCGACATTCCGGCGCAGGCGCGGGAGCTCTACCGCATCAACCATATCCGCCTGATCGCCGACGCCAACTACGAGCCGGTGCCCGTGCGCTTTGTCGATGGCCGCGATCCCACGACGCTCGATCTGTCCCAGGCGGCACTGCGCAGCGTCTCGCCGGTGCATCTGGAATACATGCGCAACATGGGCACGCTGGCGTCGATGTCGGTGTCCATCGTGGTCCGCGGGGAGCTGTGGGGCCTGGTGTCCTGCCATGACCGCCTGCCGCAGCGCTTGTCGTGGCAGACCCGCATGGCCTGCGAGCATCTGGGCCAGTTGCTGTCGCTGCAGATCGAAGCCAAGGAAGAAAACGAGCGGGTCACCGAACAGCTGCGCCTGCGGCAGCTCACCCTCGCCATCGTGGCCCACCTGGCCGACAGCGACGCCACGCTGCAACTGCTGATGCAGGAGCCGGGCCCGCTGCTGCGCCTGGGCCGGGCCACCGGTGCGGCGGTCATCCTCAACGAGTCGGCCTGGTCGGTCGGGGAAGCGCCTTCCCCGGCAGCCTTGGTGGAGCTGGGCCAGTGGTTGTCTTCGCGCATCGACGAGGTGGTGCATTCCGACCGGCTGGCCACGGATGCACCGCATCTGGCCGAGTCGCTGGGCGGCATTGCGGGCCTGCTGGCCATTTCCATCTCCAAGCTGCACCGGCACTACATCGTCTGGTTCCGGCCGGAGATCGTGCAGACCATCGTCTGGGCCGGGGACCCGCGCAAGGAAATGCATATCGGCCCGGATGACCGCCTGCATCCACGCCGCAGCTTCAACAGCTGGCAGGAGCAGGTGCGCGGCCGGGCCCTGGCCTGGGGATCGGGCGAGATCCATGCGGTGCAGGAACTGCGCCAGGCGCTGATCGGCATCGTGCTGCGGCGCGCTGAGGAACTGGCCGAGGTGGCCATGGAGCTGGGCCGCGTCAACAAGGAGCTGGAGGCGTTTTCGTACACCGTCTCGCATGACCTGCGTGCGCCGATGCGGCACATTTCCGGCTTTGTCGACCTGGTGCTGGAGATGGACGGCAGCGGCCTGACCGACCGGTCGCGCCGCTACCTGGCGCATGTGAAGGAAGCGTCCGCCCATGCCGGCCATCTGGTGGATGCGCTGCTGGACTTTTCCCGCATGGGCCGTGCGGCCCTCAAGCCGGTGTCGGTCAACACCGCGCATCTGGTGGACGACCTGATCGCCGAACAAACCACGCTGGCCAAGGACCGCGCCATCGAATGGGACATCGAGCGGCCCCTGCCCCGTCTCTGGGCCGACCCGGTGCTCATCCAGGTGGCGCTGCGCAACCTGATCGGCAATGCGGTGAAGTACACACGCCCTCGCAATCCGGCGCGCATCAGCATTACCGCCCTCAAGACGGCGGACGGCATCGGCCTGTCGGTGCGGGACAACGGCGTGGGCTTCCAGATGAAGTACGTCGGCAAGCTCTTCGGCGTGTTCCAGCGGCTGCATCAGACCGACAGCTTCGAAGGCACCGGCATTGGCCTGGCCAGCGTGCGCCGCATCGTCGAGCGCCATGGCGGCCAGGTGGAAGCCTGGGGCCAGCCGGATCAAGGCGCCCGCTTCAGTTTCATATTGCCCAATCGCGACTATGCGGCTGTGATCGCATCCGCCCCGTCAGGCACGACAATTGCTCCGGTCGCATTCCCCGAGCTCTCGCCGCCCGGCAGCGGCGCTCCCCAAACCCCTTCGACCCTTCCCTCTGCTGATTGACATGCTCAAGCCCATCCTCCTTGTAGAAGACGACGCCCGCGACCTCGAGTTGACGCTGGTGGCGCTTGAACGCAGCCAACTGGCCAATGAGGTGGTCGTGGTGCGGGATGGTGCGGAAGCGTTGGACTATCTCAATCGCGAAGGCATTCATGCCGACCGGCCGGAGGGCAATCCCGCAGTGATTCTGCTGGACCTGAAGCTGCCCAAGGTCAACGGTCTGGAAGTGCTCAAGTCGGTGCGGGCCACCGAGCCGCTCAAGAGCATCCCGGTGGTGATGCTGACGTCGTCGCAGACCGAATCGGACGTGGTGCAGAGCTATTCGCTGGGCGTGAATGCGTATGTGGTCAAGCCGGTCGAGTTCAAGCAGTTCGTGGCCGCCATTGCCGACCTGGGCGTGTTCTGGGCCGTGCTGAATGAACCGCCTCCCGGTTCGCTGCGAGCCAGCCGCCGTTATGAGTGACGCCGCGGCCGTCGCTGCAGCTGCCGCAGCCGCTCCGGAATTGAGCCCTCCGCTGGAAATCCTGCTGCTGGAAGACTCGGCCTTCGACGCCGAGCTGCTGCAGGCCTCTCTGGAAACCACCCATCCCAGCGCCCGCGTGACCTGGGTGAAGGACGAAGCCAGCCTGCTGGGCGCGCTGGAGACGCAGCGCTTTGACCTGATCATCTCGGACTACCAGTTGCCCGGCTATACCGGCAGCGACGCCCTGACCCTGGCCATGGCCAAGGCGCCGGGCACGCCCTTCATCTTCGTCTCCGGCGTGATTGGCGAGGAAAACACGGTGGAGCTGCTCAAGCGCGGCGCCACCGACTACGTCATGAAGGGCCGCCTGGCCCGCCTGCCCGTGGCCATCGACCGCGCCTTGCGCGAGGTGCGGCAACGGGAAGCGCAGCGCATTGTGGAAGCGCAATTGCGGGAAGCGGATGCGCTATATGCCCGCGTGGTGGATTCGCTGCAGGAATATGCGGTGATCCTGCTGGACACCGAAGGCCGCATCCGCGACTGGAACCGCGCCGCCACCACCATCTTCGGCCATCCGCTGGAAGCCATCCGCGGCATGTCGGCGGAGATCCTGCTGACGCCGGAGGACCGCGCCGCCAAGGTGCTGGAGAACGAGCTGGCGCAGGCCCTGACCCAGGGGTCCATCCGCGACGACCGCTGGCTGATGCGCCGCGACGGCACGCGGCTGCGGGCGGAAGGCACCATCACCCCCATCTACGCGAGCACCGGCGAACCGTCGGGCTTCTCCAAGATCCTGCGCGACGTGACCCTGGCGTTCGAAGCCCGCGAAGCGCTGCGTGAGGCCAAGGAAGAGGCCGAGCGCACCAGCGAGCTCAAGGAGCAGTTCCTGGCGGTGCTGTCGCATGAACTGCGCTCGCCGCTGAGCGCCATCACCGGCTGGGCCGACATCCTCACGAATTTCTCGGACGCCCATCCGCTGCTGGGCAAGGCCGCGGCGGTGATCCGGCGCAATGCCCAGCTGCAGGCCCGGATGATCAACGACCTGCTGGACATGAGCGCCGTGGTGGCCGGCAAGCTGGTGCTGCAGACGGCGCCGGTGAACCTGGCCGCGCTGGCGGACGAAGCGGTGCTGGCCGCCCTGCATGAGGCGCAGGCCAAGGGCGTGGCCTTGCAATGCCGCACGGCCGGTCCGGTCTGGGTGAACGGGGATGCGCACCGGCTCTCCCAGGTCCTGACCAACCTCATCAGCAATGCCATCAAGTTCACCGACGGCGGCGGCTCGGTCGAGGTGGAAGTCCGCAAGGAAGAAGGCCAGGCGCTGCTGCGGGTGAAGGACACCGGCCGGGGCATCTCGCCGCAATTCCTGCCTTACGTGTTCGACCGCCTTCGCCAGGAGGACGGCTCCTTCACCCGCAAGGCCGGGGGACTGGGCCTGGGGCTGGCGATTGCGCGTGCCATTGCCGAGCTGCACCAGGGCCGCATCCGCGCGGCAAGCCCGGGCCACGGCCAGGGATCGACCTTCGAGCTGAGCCTGCCAGTGGTGGTCGGCCAGCCGCAGGTGCGCCCGCCCACCACCGAGCCGATGGCGCTGTCCGAAGACGCGCTCAGCGGCGTGCGGGTGCTGCTGGTGGACGACGAGGAGGATGCGCGGGAAGTCGGCCAGGTCGCCTTGAGCCGCATGGGCGCGAAGGTTACGGTGGCCTGCAGCGCCCAGGAAGCGCTGGAGATGATCCAGGCCCAGCAGTTCGACCTGCTGGTGTCCGACATCGGCATGCCGGAGATGGACGGACGGTCGCTGATCCGCGCGGTGCGCCGCCTGCCCAACCGCAGTGCCAAGGAGTTGCCCGCCGTGGCGCTGACCGCCTTTGCGATGGTGTCCGACCGCCAGGAAGGACTGGCCGCCGGCTTCCAGGGCTATGTGGCCAAGCCGATCGAGATGGGGCGGCTGACCCGCGCCATCCGCGAGGTGCTGGACGGCAAGGAACGGGTGCCCGAGGCCAACGACTGACGCAGGCCTGGCAACCCCCCTCACGGCGCAAGCCGCGAGGGGGCGCTGGCGTCAAAACCGCTGCTTCTGCATGAATTCGTCGAAGCCCGATTCGGCGAAGCGGAACCAGAGGTTCTGGTCCTTGCGGAAAGCCGCGTAGTCCTCGTAGACCTTCTTCCAGTTGGGATTCTTGGCGGACAGCTCGCTGTACAGCGCCATGGATTCCTTGAAGGCCAGGTTCATCACGTCCGTGGGGAAGCGCATCAGCTTCACCTTGGCTGCGGCCAGTTCCTTGAGCGCGGCCGGATTGACCACGTCGTACTTGGCCTGCATGTTCACATGGGTGTGGGCCGAGGCGGCCTCGATGATGGCCTTGTACTCCGGCGAGAGGCTCTCATAGGCCTTGGTGTTGATGAAGAAGTCCACCTGCGGGCCGCCTTCCCACCAGCCGGGGTAGTAGTAGTACTGCGCGACCTTGTAGAAGCCCAGCTTCAGGTCGTCATAGGGGCCCACCCACTCGGCGGCGTCGATGGTGCCTTTTTCCAGCGCGGAATAGAGCTCGCCGCCCGGCAGGTTCTGCGGCACACCGCCCATGCGCTCGATGACACGGCCGGCAAAGCCGCCAATGCGGAACTTCAGCCCCTTCATGTCCGCGATCGACTTGATTTCCTTGCGATACCAGCCCGCCATCTGCGCGCCGGTATTGCCGCCGGGGAAGTTGATGATGTTGTAGTTGCGGTAGAACTCCCGCATGAGCTTGAGGCCGTTGCCCTGGTAGGTCCAGGCGGTCATCTGGCGGGAATTCAGCCCGAACGGAATCGACGCGCCGATGGCGAAGGTCTCGTCCTTGCCAAAGAAGTAATAGGCCGCTGTATGGGCCATCTCCACCGTGGCCTTTTGCACCCCGTCCACCACCTCGAAGGCGGGCATCAGCTCACCGGGCGCATGCACGCTGATCTGGAACTTGCCGCCGCTGAGTTCCCCGACTTTCCTGGCAAAGGACTCACCGGCGCCAAAGAGGGTGTCGAGCTGCTTGGGAAAGCTGGAGGCCAGGCGCCAGCGCACGTTGGCCTGCGCATGAACAATCGCCGGGGCCGTGCCCGCGGCCAGCACGCCAGCCATGCCGGCACCCTTGACGAAGGAACGTCGTTCCATGGGGGAAGTCTCCTGGGTTGTTATGCCCTGGAGGTTCCCCCACGGGAGGGCGGTTCGTCAATCGAGGGCTGCCCGGGGCTGGCCCCGGGGGATGCATCAGGAGCCGGCCAGCTTCATGTTCTCGATGAGGATGGACCCCACCGACTTGCTGCCCAGGTTGTAGGTGTCGGCGCCGATGCCCACGATCTGCTGGAACATCTCCCGCAGGTTGCCGGCAATCGTCACCTCATTCACCGGGAAGGCGATCACGCCGTTTTCCACCCAGTAGCCGCTGGCGCCGCGTGAATAGTCCCCGGTGACGTAGTTGACGCCCTGCCCCATCAGCTCGGTGACGAACAGACCGGTGCCCAGGCGACGCAGCATGGTGGGCAGGTCGTCGCCGGGGGCGGTGCAGCGGCTGCGCATGGTCAGGTTGTGCGAACCGCCGGCATGACCGGTGGTGCGCAGTCCCAGCTTGCGGGCCGAGTAGGTGGAGAGGAAGTAGCCCTTGAGCGTGCCGCCCTCCACCACCGTGCGCGGACGGGTGATGACGCCTTCGTCGTCGAACGGGGCGCTGCCCTTGCCCTTGGGAATGTGCGGGTCCTCAACCACGTCGATGTGGGAAGCCAGCACCGGCTTGTCCAGGCTGTCCAGCAGGAAGGTGGCGCGGCGGTAGAGTGCGCCGCCGCTGGTGGCCTGCACCAGTGCGCCCAGCAGGCCCGCCGCCACCGGCGACTCGAACAGCACCGGCACATTGGCCGTCTTGACCTTGCGGCCCTTCAGGCGGGCCAGGGCCCGCTCCGCCGCATAACGGCCGATGGATTCGGGGCTGGAGAGCTCGGCGGCATCCCGCATGGAGCTGTACCAGGCGTCCCGCTCCATGCCGGCGCCACGACCGGCGATGGGCGCCACCGACAGCGAATGGCGCGAGCTGGCGTAGCCGCCGCGGAAGCCCCGGCTGTTGCCGGTGAAGAAATGCGACTGCTGCGCGGAGACGGCAGCGCCCTCGGAATTGGTGATGCGCGGGTCCACGTCCAGCGCGGCACGCTCGCAGCGCAGCGCCAGCTCGGCGGCCGCTTCGGCGGTGATGTCCCAGGGATGGAACAGGTCCAGGGCCGGGCGGCTGGCTTCGTCCAGGGACAGCTCGTCGTCGGCCGGCAGGCCGGCGAACTCATCCTCGGCGGTGAAGCGGGCAATGTCGAAGGCGGCGCGGACCGTGTCCTTCAGGGCCTTGGGCGAGAAGTCGGAGGTGCTGGCATTGCCGCGGCGCTGTCCGAGGTAGACGGAAATGCCCAGGGACTTGTCGCGGTTGCGCTCCACATTCTCCAGATCGCCCCGGCGGACCGACACGGACAACCCGCAACCTTCGGACACTTCGGCGCCGGCATCCGACGCACCCAGCTGCTTCGCTTCGGCGAGGACGTCCTCGATCAGTTGGCGAAACTGGTCCTGGCTGTAGGCAAATCCTTGTTGGGCTTGACTCATGAGATCTCGAATCTGGTGCAAAGAACTATCATACGGGCCCTGCGCCTGTCCCGACCGGCCCCACCCCATTGCCTCATGTACGACGATTACGAAGATCCCGACGACGAACGCCCCAGCAAGAGCCAGCTCAAGCGGGACATGGCCGCCCTGCAGGCGCTGGGGGTGGAACTGCTCTCCCTGCCCGAGAAGCGCGTCGCCGCATTGAACCTGTCTGAAGCCCTGATGGACGCACTGGCCGAAGCCCGGCGCATCAAGGGCGCCCATGAGGGCAAGCGGCGCCAGCTGCAGCTCATCGGGAAACTGATGCGGCATGTCGACCCGGCGCCCATCCGCGAAGCCGTCGCGGAATTCAAGCTGGGCCGCGCCCAGGACAGCCTGCAACTGCATCAGGCCGAACGCTGGCGTGTGCGACTGGTGGAAGAAGACACCGCCCTGCAGGACTACATCGACACCTTCCCGGACACCGATGTGCAGCAGCTGCGCAGCCTCATCCGTGCGGCCCGCAAGGACCGCGCGCAGGCGCCCGAGCAGCGCAACGGCCGCGCCTGGCGGGAGCTGTTCCAGATGATCAAGTCGCAGGTGCTGGCGCAGGCCAGGGCCGACGGCACCGCCGGCGACGACGCAGATGTCTCCGACGACGACCACGACAACCATGACGACAGCGACCGCGATGACTGACCCGCGTCCGGTCGAGCCGGTGCGCATTGGCATCGTCTCCATCAGCGACCGCGCCTCCACCGGCGTGTATGCCGACCAGGGTGTCCCCGCCCTGCAGGACTGGCTGAGCCGCGCCCTGATCAATCCGCTGCACTTCGAGCCGCGACTGATTCCGGATGAGCGCGAGACCATCGCCCGGACCCTGCGCGAGCTGGTGGACGACGCCCGCTGCGACCTGGTGCTCACCACCGGGGGCACCGGTCCGGCGCCGCGCGACGTCACGCCCGAGGCCACACTGGACGTGGCCGATCGGGAAATGCCCGGCTTTGGCGAGCAGATGCGCCAGATCTCGCTGCATTTCGTGCCGACGGCCATCCTGTCCCGCCAGGTGGCGGTGATCCGGGGCCGCTCGCTCATCATCAATCTGCCTGGCCAGCCCAAGGCCATTGCTGAAACGCTGGGCGGCCATCCGGCCGCCAAGGGTATCTTTGCCGCCGTGCCCTACTGCATCGACCTCATCGGCGGCCCCTATCTGGAAACGCGGGACGAGGTCTGCGCCGCTTTCCGACCCAAATCGGCCCAGCGCCCGGCGCGCCAGGGCTGATCATCGAGATCCCAATCCATGAAAATCACCAAGGACACCATCGCCACCGTCGACATCAAGGTGGCCGACAAGCTCGGCCGCGTGATCGAGAAGACCGACGAGCCGATGGCACTGCTGATCGGTGGCTACGGCAACACCCTGCCGGCCATTGAAGCCGCGCTGGAAGGCCAGGAAACCGGCTTCCAGACGACGCTGCAACTGACGCCGGAAAACGGCTTCGGCGAGCGTGATGAGAGCCTGGCCCTCACCATCCCGAAAAAGGACTTCCCGCCTGGCGTGAAGGTGGGCGGCCAGCTGGAAGTGCGGGCCGGTGAAGGCGCCGAGTTCCGCGTGTTCACCGTGGCCAAGATCAAGGGCGACACCGTGCATCTGGATGGCAACCATCCGCTGGCTGGTCAGCATCTGCAGGTGAGCCTGAAGGTGCGTGAGGTGCGGGCCGCGACGCAGGAAGAGATCGAGCACCGCCATGCGCACGGCGCGCATGGTCATCATCACTGAGACCTGCGAGGTCTGAGTGCGACAAGGGCGCCCTGCGGGGCGCCCTTTTTCTACTTCACCAGTCGCTCCAGCTCGCCCGCATCAAAGCGTTCATCCTGCTGCGCACCGGCCGGCACGCAGTCCTTGCGCTGCGCCTCCGACAGCGTGGTGATCGCCTGCCAGAGCAGTGCGATCTGATGCTCGTGGGAAGACGCGTTGTCGATCAGCCCCTTCATGGCCTGCGCCATCGGATCATCCCCCTGGCTGACCCCATAGGCGGAGAAGCCCATGCGGGCGGCTGCCTCTTCGCGGCGTGCATCGGCCTTGGCTTCGATGATGCGGGCCGGGTTGCCGACGGCGGTGGCGCCGGCCGGCACCGGCTTGGTCACCACGGCACCGGAGCCGACCCGTGCGCCCTCGCCCACGGTGAAACCGCCCAGCACGCAGGCATTGGCGCCGACGATCACTCCCCGCTCCAGCGTGGGATGCCGCTTGGCGCCCTTCACCAGCGACGTGCCGCCCAGGGTCACGCCCTGGTAGATGGTGACTTCGTCGCCGATCTCGGCCATCTCACCGATCACCACGCCCATGCCGTGGTCGATGAACACCCGCCGGCCGATGGTGGCGCCCGGGTGGATCTCGATGCCCGTTAGGAAACGCGCCACATGTGAGGTGAACCGGCCCAGCCAGCGGAAACCGCGGGTCCAGCAGGCATGCGCGAAGCGGTGCAGGACGATCGCATGCAAACCCGGATAACAGGTCAGCACCTCCCAGGCCGAGCGGGCGGCGGGGTCGCGTTCGAGGATGCAGGCAATGTCTTCGCGAAGACGTTGGAACATGGCGGTGGCAGGCGAAAGGGGGCAAGCAGTGTAGCCAACCAGGGCCCTTACTGCTCAGGCCGATCGCATTGCTTGTCGATGGCCCGGGCAATACCCCGCAGGATGTGGACCTCCTCCTGCGTCAGCGCCGCCCGGTTGAACAACTGGTTCAGCCGCGGCATCAGCTTCTTGGGCGCGGCCGGGTCCAGATAGCCCAGCTTGATCAAACTGCCCTCCAGATGCCGCAGCAGCCCCTGCACCGCTTGGGCATCGGCCAGCTGCGGGTCAGTGGTGCGGGCCTGCACGTCGTAGCCGCCCAGCGCCTGCCGCCAGTCGTAGGCCAGCAGTTGCACCGCCTGGGCCAGGTTCAGCGAACCGTAGACCGGATGGGTGGGAATGGAGAGCACCGCATGGGCGCGGTAGACGTCTTCATTGCTCATGCCGTAGCGCTCCGAGCCGAAGACCAGCGCGACGCGGTGCGCCTGGCCCTGCGGCGCAGCGGCCAGTTCCTGGAACAGGTCGCGAGGCGTGCGCGTGGGCGGGCCGAAGTCGCGCGGGGTCATGGCGGTGGCGCAGACGAAGGTGCACCCGTCCAGCGCGTCTTCCAGCCGGTCCACGATGCGGGCACGGGCCAGGATGTCGGCGGCGCCGCTGGCCATGGCGACGGTCTCTTCCTGGCTCAGCACATCCGCAAAACGCGGGCGCACCAGCACCAGGTCCTTGAAACCCATCACCTTCATGGCGCGGGCGGTCGCGCCCACGTTGCCCGGGTGGCTGGTTTCGATCAGCACAAAGCGGGTGGGATCTGCCGCGGGATTCGTGGCGTTTTCGGCGCTGTCAGTGAGGTGGGGCGGCTGCGACATAGGGGAAACCACGAACTCTGTGCCAAAATGGCGGATTATCCGCGGCGGCTATGCCTGCGGAACGCTTTTGCGACGCTCTTTCTTCCCCGTCAGTCCACCTCCAAAGTTCAGGAATCGTCACGCATGACGCAAGCCGCTCTTCATCCCATGCTCAACGTCGCCATCAAGGCGGCCCGTGCTGCAGGCGCCATCATCAACCGCGCCTCCATGGATCTGGACATCCTGAAGATCAACACCAAGTCGCCCAACGACTTCGTGACCGAGGTGGACCAGGCTGCCGAGGCAGCCATCATCGACATCCTGCTCCAGGCCTATCCGGAGCACGGCATCCTGGCCGAAGAATCCGGCCGCGCCCACGGCGCCCGCCATTCCGAATATCAGTGGATCATCGACCCGCTGGACGGCACCACCAACTTCATCCACGGCTTCCCGGTGTACTGCGTGTCCATCGCCCTGGCCCACCGCAATGTGGTGCAGCAGGCGGTGGTGTATGACCCCACCCGCAACGACCTGTTCTACGCCACCAAGGGCCGCGGCGCTTTCCTGAACGACCGCCGCCTGCGCGTGTCGCGCCGCACCCGCATGAGCGATGCATTGATCGGCACCGGCTTCCCCTTCCGCCGTGGCGACAACTTCAAGCGCTACATGAAGATGTTCGAAGAGATCATGACCCAGTGCGCCGGCGTGCGTCGCCCGGGTGCCGCGGCGCTGGACCTGTGCTACGTGGCTGCCGGCTACTACGACGCCTTCTTTGAGACGGGCCTGAACCCCTGGGACGTGGCCGCGGGGTCGCTGATCGTGACCGAGGCAGGCGGCCTGGTGGGCAACTTCACCGGCGAGCCGGACTTCCTCTTCCAGCGCGAGATCATTGCGGGCAGCCCCAAGATCTACGGCCAGGTGGTGCAGACGCTGGCGCCCTACTCCCGCGTGATCACGGCGGACGACCTGGAAGCCGACGCGCAGGCGGCGCAGCATCCGGACGGCGTCAAGCCCAAGGCCAAGACCGCCAAGGCGGCTGACGGCACCGACGCGGCGCCTAAGAAGCGCGGCCCGGTGCGCATCAAGAAGGCCGAGTCGAGCGAAGACTCCGAGCCGCTGGTGTAAGCCTGCCGGGCTTTCGCGCCCGACCGACCAGAAGCCCTCCAGAAGCCCTCCGAGTGAGGGCTTTTTTGCGTGGGTGCCGCCCCTTGGAGGGCCTGCTTCGCGAGCCGGCCCAGCCGCGAACCAGGGTGTTGTGCATCCCGACTAGGGGCGACACCCCATCACCACGCAACGACGACGACCCGTTTGACCATGGGCTTCGGACACAAGCAGATGGGACTGGAAATATATGCCCGTATCGGGTATGTTTCGGGGTATCGCATGCCGGAAGTTCTCAAGCGCAAGGAATTCGCACGATGGCAAGAGCGCGAAGGGCTGCCCGATGCCGCGCTTTGCGCCGCCGTCCAGGAAATGCGCAGCGGGTTGGTGGATGCCGACCTTGGATGCATGCTCTTCAAAAAGCGTGTGGCGCGGCTCGGTCGTGGCAAAAGCGGGGGATACAGGACGGTGCTGTCCGCCATGGTCGGACTGCGTTACGTGTTCCTTCACGGGTTCGCCAAGAGCGACAAGGACAACATCACGGCGGCGGAAAAGAAGGGCTTGCAGTTCGTTGGCAAGGTATTTCTCAAATTGTCTGGCGAGGCGCTCACCGAGGCACTCAGGTCAGGCGTATTGATGGAGGTTGGTTGTGAGCAAGATCATTGAATCCCTGCGCGGCGACTTGGCGGCGCTGCATGACGTGGGAGCCGTTTCCAAGCTCACCATGCGCCAGTTCGACACCCTCTGTCCGCCGCCGGTGCGGCCGTTCAGCGCGTCGGACATCCGCGAACTGCGCGAGGCCTTGAAGTTCAGCCAGCCGGTCTTCGCCCTGCATCTCCACACCACGGCATCGACCATCCGGAAGTGGGAACAAGGCAGCACGCAGCCCACCGGCCCGGCGCTCAAGCTGCTCAATGTCATCGCGGACAAGGGGCTGCAGGCCATTCTCTGAAGGCCGCCCCCGCACGGGGGGTGTAGCGCCTCTTTGGCAGGAGTCTCTCCGCCACCCCGGCGACGCTGCCCTACACTCTCGCTCCGCAGACCTTTCACAAGCCCTCGGTCCGGGGGCTTTGTTCATTTTTCGAGCCCGATGAGCAGCGCCGCCGCCCCCGACGATTTCTCCCAGCACACGCCAATGATGGCGCAATACCTCCGCATCAAGGCTGAGTTCCCGGAGACGCTGGTGTTCTACCGCATGGGAGACTTCTACGAGGTCTTCTACGACGACGCGCGCAAGGCGAACCAGCTGCTGGACGTCACCCTCACCACCCGTGGCCAGAGTGCCGGCGCGCCGGTGGTCATGGCCGGCGTGCCAGTGCATGCGCTCGAGGCCTATCTGGCCAAGCTGATCAAGCTGGGCGAGGCCGTGGCCATTGCCGAGCAGGTGGGCGAAGTCGGCGCCAGCAAAGGCCCGGTCGAACGCAAAGTGGTGCGCGTGGTCACCCCCGGCACCGTCACCGACACCGAACTGCTGGCCGACAAGCAGGACTCCATCCTCCTGTCCGTCACCACCCAGGGCAAGACCCATGGCCTGGCCTGGCTGTCGCTGACCCAGGGCCAACTGGGCCTGGCGCAATGCGACGAGCGGGACCTCGGCTCCTGGCTCGCCCGCCTGTCCCCCGCCGAAGTGCTGGTGGACCGCGACAAGCACCCCGCCGCCGTGCTCGCCGCCCGGCTGCCCATCACCAATCGCCCCAGCTGGCAGTTCGATGCATCGCTCGGCCAGCGCAAGCTCTGTGAGCAGTTGTCGGTCGCCAGCCTGCAAGGCTTCAATGCCCAGGAGCTGACCGCCGCCCACGCGGCCGCCGCCGCCCTGCTCTCGTATGCCGAGCACACCCAGGGCCGGGCCCTGGCGCACGTCAAGAGCCTGGAGGTGCAGCGCGCCACCGACCTGCTGGACCTGCCGCCCGCCACGCAGCGCAACCTGGAACTGACCCAGACCCTGCGCGGCGAGACCTCGCCCACCCTGCTGTCGCTGCTGGACACCTGCCGCACCGGCATGGGCAGCCGCGCGCTGCGCCACTGGCTGCTGCATCCGCCGCGAGACCGCGCGCCCGCAAAGGCCCGCCAGGAAGCCATTGCCGAGCTGCTGACCACCGGTTTCGAGCCACTGCGCGAAGCCCTGCGCCAGGTGTCGGACGTGGAGCGCATTGCCGCCCGCGTGGCCCTGCGGCAGGTGCGCCCACGTGAACTCGCCGGGCTGCGCGCCACGCTCCAGATCCTGCCCGAGCTGGCCCAGACCGTCCCCATGGGCGCCCCGCTGCTCGAGGAACTCTCTCAGGGCCTGAGCGCCTCGCCGCACCTGGCCGAGCTGCTGACCCGTGCGATTGCCGAAGAACCTGCCGTGCTGCTGCGCGACGGCGGCGTCATCGCCACCGGCTTCGATGAGCAATTGGACGAGCTCCGCGGCATCCAGAACAACTGCGACGCCTTCCTGCTGGACCTGGAAACCCGCGAACGCGCCCGCACCGGCATCAGCAACCTGCGGGTGCAGTTCAACAAGGTGCATGGCTTCTACATTGAGGTCACCACCAGCGGCCTGGACAAGGTGCCGATGGACTATCAGCGCCGTCAGACCCTGAAGAACGCCGAGCGCTTCATCACGCCGGAGCTCAAGGCCTTCGAGGACAAGGCCCTGTCCGCCCAGGAACGGGCACTGGCGCGCGAAAAGCTGCTGTTCGAAGCCGTCATCGACCAACTGACCGAAGAACTGCCGACCCTGGGCCGCCTGGCGCGGTCGCTGGCGTCGCTGGATGTGCTGGCCGCGCTGGCGGAACGCGCCGCAACGCTCAACTGGTGCCGCCCGGACTTCGTCAGCCACCCCTGCATCGACATCCAGGGCGGACGCCACCCCGTGGTGGAGGCCCGCCTGCGTGAGACCGGTGCGGGCGAGTTCATGGCCAATGACTGCCGGCTGGACGCCCGCACCAAGCTGATGGTGATCACCGGCCCCAACATGGGCGGTAAATCGACCTTCATGCGGCAGGTGGCGCTGATTGCGCTGCTCTCGGCCATCGGCGCCTATGTGCCGGCCACGAGCTGCCGCCTGGGGCCGATCGACGCCATCCACACCCGCATCGGTGCGGCGGATGACCTGGCCAATGCCCAGTCCACCTTCATGCTGGAGATGACCGAGGCAGCCGCCATCCTGCACAGCGCCTCGGAACAGTCGCTGGTGCTGATGGACGAGATCGGGCGTGGCACGTCCACCTTCGACGGGCTTGCGCTCGCAGGTGCCATCGCCACCCACCTGCACGACAAGTGCCGGGCGTTTACGCTGTTCGCCACCCACTACTTCGAGCTGACCGAGTTCCCGGCCAAGCATCCGCAGGCGATCAACATGCATGTGTCGGCCGTTGAAAGCGGCGAGGACATCGTCTTCCTGCACGAAATCCAACCCGGCCCCGCCAGCCGCAGCTACGGCGTGCAGGTGGCGCGCCTGGCCGGCATGCCGTCGCCGGTGGTGCGACAGGCCCGGGCGGCGCTCGAGGCCCTGGAAGCACGGGCCAGCGAGGGCGAGACCCAGATCGACCTGTTTGCACCGCCGCCCGAACCGGCACCGTCCGCGGCCGCAGAGATCGAGTCACCGCTGCTGGACGCCCTGCGTGATGTCGACCCCGACGCGCTGAGCCCCCGCGAAGCGCATGCGATGCTGTATCAACTCAAATCGATGGCCAGCCACCGCCCCTGAGGGCTGGGCTTTGCTGAAGGACTGATCGAACACTTCCATGAGCACCGCCCATCCCCACCCTCCCTCGAAGGCACAGGCGCATTCCCATCGGGACGCGGTGGTGCCGACGCCGCCCAAGACCCGCACCCTGGTCTTCTCCCATGCCAATGGCTTCCCCGCTGGTTGCTACCGCGTGCTGTTCGAGCATTGGCGAACGGCGGGGTGGACGGTGCATGCGCTGCCGCGCATCGGCCATGACCCGCGGTTTCCGGTCACCAGCAACTGGCCGCATCTGCGCGACGAGCTGCTGCACTTCATCGAGGACGAGGTCCGGCCGGACGGACCGGTGGTGCTCGCCGGCCATTCGCTGGGCGGCATGGTGTCGCTGCTGGCGGCCTGCAAGCGGCCTTCCTTGGCAGCGGGCCTGGTGATGCTGGACTCCCCGGTCGTGGACGGATGGCGCGCGCACAGCGTGCAGATGGCCAAGGCGGCCCGCTTCATCCACCGGGTGTCTCCCGGCAAGGTCTCGCGGACCCGGCGCCACGAGTGGCCCAGCCTGGAGGAGGTGCACCAGCATTTCGCCAGCAAGAGCAAATTCGCCCGCTGGGACCCACGCGTGCTCAAGGATTACATCGACAGCGGCTTCGATCGGCTGGAAGACGGGCGCATCAAGCTCGGCTTCAGCCGGGACATCGAGACCCGCATCTACAACACGCTGCCGCACAACCTGCCTCGCGTGCTGCGCAATCATCCCCCGCGCTGCCCCGTCGCTTTCATCGCCGGGACGCAGTCGGAAGAACTTCGGCAGGCGGGCGCAGCCGGCTCCAAGGCACTGGCGCGAGACCTGTTCCGGTGGTTCGAAGGCACCCATCTCTACCCGTTCGAGCGGCCGGATGACACGGCGGCGCTGGTGCTGTCGCTCCTGGACGAGATGCATCTGGGCCCCGCTGCCGACTGACAGTCTCGCGCCCCCAACAGCTCCCCCACAGCCCTCATCCCCCCGCCCGGAGGCCGCCCCTGGAAGGGGCCTATAATGCCGCTTTACCACCACGGCGTTTTTGGCGGAAGAACCAGGGCGCTGCAAGACAATGACCAAGTACGTCTTCGTCACCGGCGGTGTCGTGTCCTCCCTCGGCAAGGGCATCGCATCCGCCTCTCTCGCCGCGTTGCTCGAATCCCGCGGCCTCAAAGTCACCCTCATCAAGCTGGATCCCTACATCAACGTGGATCCGGGAACGATGTCGCCGTTCCAGCACGGTGAGGTGTTCGTGACGGACGACGGCGCCGAAACCGACCTGGACCTGGGCCACTACGAGCGCTTCATCACCACGCGGATGAAGCGCAGCAACAACTTCACCACCGGCCAGATCTACATGTCGGTGCTGGAGAAGGAGCGCCGGGGTGACTACCTGGGCAAGACCGTCCAGGTCATCCCCCACATCACCAACGAGATGCAGGAATTCATCCGTCGCGGCGCCGGTCATGGCACGCCGGACGCGGTGGATGTGGCCATCGTGGAAATCGGCGGCACGGTCGGCGACATCGAATCGCTGCCCTTCCTGGAAGCCGCGCGTCAGATGAGCCTCAAGCTCGGCCCGACCAACGTGGCCTTCGTGCATCTGACCTACGTCCCCTGGATCGCCGCTGCCGGCGAACTCAAGACCAAGCCCACCCAGCACACCGTGCAGAAGCTGCGCGAGATCGGCATCCAGCCGGACGCGCTGCTGTGCCGTGCCGACCGCCGCATCCCCGACGACGAACGCGAGAAGATCTCTCTGTTCACCAACGTCCCGGAATACGGCGTGATCTCCATGTGGGACGTCAACACCATCTACAAGGTGCCCCGCGTCCTGCATGAGCAGGGTCTGGACCAGCTCATCTGCACCAAGCTGCAGCTCAACACCAAGTCCACCGACCTCAAGCGTTGGGACACCCTGGTGCACGAGGTCGAGAATCCCAAGACCGAAGTCACCATCGCCATGTGCGGCAAGTACACCGACCTGTCGGACAGCTACAAGTCGCTCAACGAGGCGCTGCGCCATGCCGGCATCCACAACCATGCCCGCGTGAACATCGAATACGTCGACTCCGAGACGCTGGACGACGACCATGTCGAGCAGCTGTCCAAGTACGACGCCATCCTGGTGCCCGGCGGCTTCGGCAAGCGCGGGGTGGAAGGCAAGATCCGCGCGGCCCAGTACGCCCGCGAGACCCGCACCCCCTACCTGGGCATCTGCCTGGGCATGCAGGTCGCGACCATCGAATATGCGCGCCACCTGGCCCATCTGGACGGCGCCAACTCCACCGAGTTCGACCCGGAAGCCCCACATCCGGTCATCGCCCTGATCGACGAGTGGCAGGACGCCGACGGCACCATCCAGAAGCGCGACGAGAAGTCCGACCTGGGCGGCACCATGCGCCTGGGCGCCCAGAGCTCGGACGTCAAGCCCGGCACGCTGGCGTATGAGATCTATGGCCCGGTGGTGACCGAGCGTCACCGCCACCGCTACGAAGCCAACGAGCACTACCTCGACCGGCTGCAGGACGCGGGCCTGGTGATCTCCGCCATCACCCAGCGCGAGAAACTCACTGAAATCGTCGAGCTGCCGCGCACGGTCCACCCCTGGTACATGGGCGTGCAATTCCACCCGGAATTCAAGTCCACCCCGTGGGGCGGCCATCCGCTGTTCACCGCCTTCATCAAGGCCGCCCTCGAGCACAAGACCAAGAACGGGCACGCAGGCAACAAGGCCTGACAGGCCTGAGCCACCCCGCCGACGCCCCACCGGAGACCGCCCATGCCCGCCTTCATCATTGCCGACGTGACCGTGACCGATGCCGACCAGATGGCGGCCTACCGTGAATGGAGCACCAAGGCGATGAAGGAGCATGGCGCCGAAGTGCTGGTGCGCGGCGGTGAGTTCGAGGTGCTCGAAGGCCCCTGGACGCCCAGCCGGCTCGTGGTGCTGAAGTTCAGCGACCGTGAGGCCGCCAAGCGCTTCTACCACTCGGACACCTACCAGCATGCCAAGACGCTGCGCGAGAACGCCGGCGTCATGCGCATGATCGTGGTCGACGGCGTCTGACGCCCTGCCCGGCCCCGCACGACGCTGCGGGCCGGACGTCGATTGTTCAGCGGTGGTAACCGATCGCTGGCACCATGCGCGGCGCATAAGTTTTTTTACTTTGGAGACTGTTTCATGAGCGCGATTGTTGACATCGTCGGACGCGAAATCCTCGACAGCCGGGGCAACCCCACCGTCGAATGCGACGTGCTGCTGGAATCCGGCGTGATGGGCCGTGCGGCCGTGCCGTCGGGCGCCTCCACCGGTTCCCGTGAAGCCATCGAGCTGCGCGACGGCGACAAGAGCCGCTACCTGGGCAAGGGCGTGCTCAAGGCGGTGGAGCACATCAACACCGAGATCTCCGAGGCTGTGCTGGGCCTGGACGCGTCGGAACAGGCTTTCCTGGACAAGACCCTGATCGACCTGGACGGCACCGAGAACAAGAGCCGCCTGGGCGCCAACGCCATGCTGGCCGTCTCCATGGCCGTGGCCCGCGCCGCTGCCGAAGAATCCGGCCTGCCCCTGTACCGCTACTTCGGCGGCATGGGCGGCGTGCAACTGCCGGTGCCGATGATGAACGTCATCAACGGCGGCGCTCACGCCAACAACTCGCTGGACCTGCAAGAGCTGATGATCGTCCCCGTGGGCGCTCCCAGCTTCCGCGAAGCTCTGCGCTGGGGCGCAGAAGTCTTCCATGCCCTGAAGAAGATCATCGACAGCCGCGGCATGCCCACCGCCGTGGGTGACGAAGGCGGCTTCGCCCCGAACGTCGAAAGCCACGAAGCGGGTCTGCAGCTGATCCTGGAAGCCATCGACAAGGCCGGCTACACCCCGGGTGAGCAGATCGCCCTGGCCTTGGACTGCGCCGCCAGCGAGTTCTACAAGGACGGCAAGTACGTGCTGGAAGGCGAAGGCGGCGTGCAGCTCAGCGCCGAGCAGTGGACCGACATGCTGGCCACCTGGGTCGACAAGTACCCCATCATTTCGATCGAAGACGGCATGGCCGAAGGCGACTGGGACGGCTGGAAGCACCTGACCGAGCGCCTGGGTGACAAGGTCCAGCTGGTGGGCGACGACCTGTTCGTCACCAACACCAAGATCCTGAAGGAAGGCATCGACAAGGGCATCGCCAACTCGATCCTGATCAAGATCAACCAGATCGGCACCCTGACCGAGACCTTCGCCGCCATCGAAATGGCCAAGCGCGCCGGCTACACCGCCGTCATCTCGCACCGCTCGGGCGAAACCGAAGACTCGACCATCTCTGACATCGCCGTCGGCCTGAACGCCGGCCAGATCAAGACCGGTTCGCTGTCGCGCTCCGACCGCATGGCCAAGTACAACCAGCTGCTGCGCATCGAGGAAGACCTGGGCGACGTGGCCTTCTACCCGGGCCGCGCTGCGTTCTACAACCTGCGCTGACCCCTGCGCCGATCCCCCGGTCGGGTGAACGCTCGACCCGGTGAACGACTAAACGCCTCCCTTGTGGAGGCGTATTTTTTTGCATGGCCCACCCAAATGCGGTGAAACAGCCATCAAGGCTTGCAGTGCAGTCCGGCTAAACTTCGCCCCGTGAAAGTCCTGGCCATCGTCCTGACCGCCTTCCTGGTCGCTATCCAGGCCCAGCTCTGGCTGGGCAAGGGCGGCCTTGCCCGTGGCGTGCAGCTGCGAGCCGAATTGCAGCAGCAGCAGGAAGCCAACGAAAAGGCCCGTGCGCGCAACGCGCAGTTGCAGGCGGAACTGCTGGACCTGCGGGAAGGCCTGGAAATGGTCGAAGAAAAAGCCCGCATGGAACTCGGCATGGTCAAGCCGGACGAAGTGTTTGTCCCGCTGCGACGCTGACCCTGATGCTGCCTGACCTACTGAAAGCGCTGCTCGAGCTGGCGCTGTCCCCCGCCTTTACCGCCCTGGGCAGCCCGATCACCTGGCTGGAGCTGGTGGCGTTTGTGCTGGCGCTGTGGATGGTGGTGTGCAACATGCGGGTGCAGGTGCTGGCGTGGCCGCTGGCGCTGACCAGCTCACTGCTCTACTTTGTGCTGTTCTGGACCGGCAAGCTCTATGGCGAGGCCACCTTGCAACTGCTCTTTGCGGGCCTGGCCCTGTGGGGCTGGTGGCAATGGCTGCGCGGCCGCACGGCTGATGGCGATACCTTGCATGTGCGCACCCTGGGCTGGCGCGGACGCTGGATGGCGCTGGGCGTGACCCTGGCGGCCTGGCCGCTGCTGGGGCTGTTCCTGCAGCACCGCACGGACTCCCCGCTCCCCTACTGGGATGCGCTGCCGACCGTGGCCAGCATCACCGGCCAATGGCTGCTGGGCCGCAAATACCAGGAGAACTGGCCGGTGTGGGTGCTGGTCAATCTGGTGAGCGTGGCGCTGTTTGCCTTCAAGGGCTATTGGCTCACCGTGGTGCTGTATGCGGTGTTCGTGCCCATGTCGGTCGCAGGCTGGCGCGCCTGGCAGCGGCAGATGACCACGGCGGTGCCGGCCTGATCCGCCTCGCGCGGATCGACAAGACTTGAACCCATGGCGCTCCACATCGCCCTGCTTGGCGCAGAAAGCACCGGCAAGAGCCAGCTCGGCCTGGCCCTGCTGGACCATTTGCGCCACAACACGCAACTGCGTCCGGCGCTGGTCCCTGAATACCTGCGGGAGTGGTGCGACCGGGAAGGCCGCACCCCCAGGCCCGACGAGCAGGCCGGCATCGCCCAGGAACAGCAGGCCCGCGGCGATCAGGCGGCCCAGGACCACGACATCGTCCTGCACGACACCACGCCGTTGATGACCGCGGTCTACAGCGATCTGCTGTTCCAGGATCTAAGCTTGTATCCCTTTGCGCTGGAGCACCAGGCGCGCATGGATGCCAATCTGCTCATGGCGCTGGACCTGCCCTGGACGGCGGACCCCCAGCGCGACGGACCCCATGCCCAGGGTCCGACGGACCAGTTGATCCGGCGTGCCCTGATCGGCGCACGGCTGGATTACAGCGTCGTGGGAGGCCAGGGCCCTGCCCGCCTGGCTCAGGCCTTGAACGCCCTGGGCCCGCTGCTGCGCCCCCATCTCAGCGCCGGCGATGGCCTCTTCAGCCGACTGATGCAGCGAGCCGACAGCCTGGGCGGTGAATGGCGCTGTGAACACTGCGACGACCCGGCCTGCGAACACGCCAGCCGTCTGCAACGCCGCTGACGCCGAACCGAAGGCACAATCCCGGCCGAAACGGCTCCGCAAATGTTTGCGGAGTCTCGCGTGACCGCCTGGAGCCTTTGATGATCGCTCGACTCTCCCGCCTGCTGCCGGTGCTGCCGGCCACCCTCGGCGCCGTGCTGCTGGCCGCTTGTGGCTCGATGTCCTCGCCCTCGCCCTCGGCAACGCAGGCGCCGGGCGCCTCCGCACCCTCTGCGGCCGCTGCTGCCTCCAGCCCCAGCGTGTCGGTCAAGGTCCTGGCCATCAACGACTTCCACGGCAACCTGCTGCCGTCACCGGGCGGTATCCGCATCAAGGATCCGGCCCAGTCCGACAAGCTGATCACCATCCCGGCCGGGGGCGCTGAACGCCTGGCCACCCTGGTCGCGCAGCTCAAGGCCAAGAATCCCAACCATGTGTTCGTGGCCGCCGGAGACTTGGTGGGCGCCAGCCCGCTGCTGTCCGCGCTGTTCCATGACGAGCCGACCATCGAGTCCCTGGGCATGATGGGCCTGGACCTGTCCGCCGTGGGCAACCACGAATTCGACCAGGGCCTGCAGGAACTGCTGCGCAAGCAGCAAGGCGGCTGCCATCCCAAGGACGGCTGCAAGGGGCCGACCCCGTTCACCGGCGCCAAGTACCAGTACTTGGCGGCCAGCACCGTGGACACGGCCACCGGCAAGACCGTTCTGCCGGCCTACAGCATCAAGCGTTTTGACGGAGTGGCCGTCGGCTTCATCGGCTTGACGCTCAAGGGCACGCCGGAGCTGGTCAGCCCGAGCGGGGTCAAGGGCCTGTCCTTCCAGGACGAGGCAGAGACGGTGAACCGCCTGGTGCCCGAGCTGACGAAGCAAGGCGTGCAGACGGTGGTGGTGCTGATCCATGAAGGCGGCGTCCCGACCGGCGGCTACAACGAATGCCCGGGGATTTCCGGGCCGATCGTGGACATCGTCAAGAAGCTGGATCCGCATGTGGGGCTGGTGGTGTCGGGCCATACCCATCGCGCCTACAACTGCCGCATCGATGGCCGGCTGGTGACCAGCGGCGACAAGTACGGCACCCTGATCAGCGAGATCGACCTGACCCTGGACCGCGCCACAGGCCGACTGACCGAAGCCCGTGCGGACAACCTCATCGTGCGTCCGGAAACGCCGAAGGATCCGCGCCAGACGGCGCTGATTGAGTCCTACCAGAAGCTGGCGGGTCCGCTGATTGACCGCCCGGTGGGGTTCCTCGGCCGTACCTTGAGCAAGGACGGTGACGACAAGGACCGCGGCGGCGGCAGCACCGTCGGCCAGGCAGTCGCCGACGCCATGCTGGCCGCGACGCAGGCCCCGCAAGCCGGCGGCGCGCAGATCGCGCTGACCAACATCGGTGGCGTGCGCACCGGCATCGTCCGCCGTCCGGATGGGGTGGTGACCTTCGGCGATCTGTTCGCCGCCCTGCCCTTCAGCAACACGCTGGTGGTGATGGAGTACACCGGCGCGCAACTGCTGCAGGCGCTGGAGGAGCAGTGGCAGGGCAAGGACGACCGCTTCATGCCGCTGCAAGTTTCACAGGGGCTGCGGTATGAATGGGACCAGCGCCGTCCGCAGGGCCAGCGCGTGGTGCCGGGCAGCCTGACGCTGAACGGCCAACCCATCCAGCCGGACCAGCGCCTGCGGGTGGTGGTCAACAGCTTCCTGCAGGCTGGCGGCGATGGCTTCCCGACGCTGGCCAAGGGCCGGCAGGTGATGGTCGGACCGGATGATGTCCAGGCCCTGGAGGCCTACTTCAAGAGCCATGGCAACACGCCGGTGATGCCGACGGCGCTGAACCGGACGGTGCGGGTGGACCTGGGCGGTCAGGAGGAGTGAGGCGGCATGGGGCCTTGGCCCCGGTGGGACGCCCCACCGCATTGAGTCGGCGCCCTTCCGGCCACGGAAGGGCCCGTCCCAAGCCTTATTGGATCTGCCCACTCCCCGGCGCCTGATTCTGCGGATCGGTGAAGAGCTCTCCCACATCCACCGCGTCGAACTTGTAGTGGTTGCCGCAGAACTCGCAGCCGATTTCCACGCCGCCCAGCTCGGCCAGCACTTCGTCCACTTCCTTGCGGCCCAGGCCCAGCAGCATGCGACCCACGCGCTCGCGGGAGCAGGTGCAGGCAAAGTGCGGGGTCTGCGGCTCGAATCGCCGCACGTTCTCTTCCCAGAAGAGGCGGCGCAGGATGGTGTCGCTGTCCAGGGTCAGCAGCTCTTCGTTGGTCAGCGTCGCCGCCAGCATGCTGATGCGGTTGTAGGCGTCCTCCATCAGCTCGCGCTCCACCCCGGAACTGGCGCCTGCTTCCAGATTGCCCTCACCCTCGATCGGCAGGCGCTGGATCAGCAGCCCGGCGGCCATCTGGTCGTTTGCCGCCAGCACCAGCGTGCTGTCCAACTGCTCGGACTGACGCATGTAATGCTGCAGCACCTCCGACAGCTTGTTCAGCGGCTCGCCTTCCGGCCCCACCAGCGACACCAGCCCTTGATACGGCTGCTGCCCAGGCAGACGGTCCTTGGGGTCCAGCGTGATGGCGCAGCGGCCCTGGCCATGCGCATTGAGCATCTGCTGCAGCGTGGCGTCGTCCGGCACTTCATCGCGGGTCTTGGCGGTGGCGCGGAAGCTCATGTCCGGCTGCACCTCGGCCACCGCCAGCTTCAGCGGGCCATCGCCCATCACCTGGAAGATCAGCGCGCCGCTGAACTTGATGTTGGCCTGCATCAGCACGCCGGCCGCAGCCATCTGGCCCACCAGGTCGCGCACTGCCGGCGGCAGGGGCTCCTTGCGACGGCTCAGCAGCTCTTTCCAGCTGCTGTCCAGCCGCACCAGCACGCCGCGCACCGGCAGGCCTTCAAACAGGAACTTGTGCAGTTCGCTCATGGTCTCTCTTTCAGTCGATTCGGGTCAGGGTGTCGGCATAACGCTGGCCGTTGCGCACGTAATGCGCGGCACTGAGCGCCAGGCCCTGGATCTGTTCGGGCGTCAATTCACGCACCACCTTGGCCGGGCTGCCCATGATCAGGCTGCCGTCCGGGAATTCTTTGCCCTCGGTCACCAGCGAGCCCGCGCCCACCAGACAGTTGCGGCCGATACGGGCGCCATTCAAGACCACCGCCCCAATGCCGATGAGGGAGTTGTCTCCCACCGTGCAGCCATGCAGCATCACCTGGTGGCCGACGGTCACATTGGTGCCCAGCACCAGCGGCATGCCCGCGTCCGCATGCAACACGCTGCCGTCCTGGATGTTGGAGCCGGCGCCGATGGTCAGGTGCTCGCTGTCGCCGCGCAGGACGGCGTTGAACCAGACGCTGACCCGGTCGCCCAGGGTCACCCGCCCGATCACGTGGGCGCTGTCGGCCACCCAGACGGCTTCCCCCAGTTCGGGCCTGTGTTCGCCCAGTTGATAGACAGCCATGTGCGGTGCTCCCGGTCGGTGGCCGGCGGCAGCCGACGCAAAAGCGATAATTCTAAGGATGGAACTCCGCACCCGCGCCTTGCAGGTCCTTCTGATCCCGGACCCGCACGAGAAGGCGGACGCCGCCCGCGCGCTTTTTGATCAACGCGACCGCCTGGCCCTGGACCGGGAGGCCCAGCTGCAGCCCGATGCCGAGCTGCCTGGCCGGCCCGAGCGGCCGCGTTTGCTGTCGGTGTTGCAGGTGCCCTCGCGTTCCCCGTTCACGACGCAGGGCCGCGCGGCGCTGCTGCATGCCATCGCGCACATCGAGTTCAATGCCATCAAGGCATGTTTGCATATTGGAATAAAATCAACCAGGTCCACTCCTGGGTTGATCAATGCCAACCGCATACAGCTACGTCCGCTTCAGTTCAGCTAAGCAAGCGGACGGCGACAGTCTTCGTCGCCAAACTGAGATCACCGAGGCCTACGCTCGGAAGCACGGCCTCACAATCGACCCACGGCGCTACGCCGACCTTGGCGTCTCTGCCGCAAAGGGCAAGAACTTCAAGGAAGGTGACCTCGCAGCCTTCTTGAAAGCCATTGACGAGGGTGTCATCGCCCCCGGCTCCTACCTCCTGGTCGAAAACTTCGATCGGCTGTCGCGCACACCGCCGATGACAGCCCTGCACCTGTTCCAGACCATCATCGGTAAAGGGATCAGCGTCGTCACATTGAGCGATGAGAAGCTGTACAGCACGGAGACCCTGAACCGGAACTGGACTGACCTCGTCCAAGCCCTAATGCAGATGTCACGGGCGCACGACGAGAACAACCGCCGCACCGACAACGTCAGAAAGGCATGGAGCGCCAAGCGTGCCGAGAACATCAAGAGCGGCACGAAGTTGACTGCGATGGGGCCGGGCTGGCTGCGGCTAAGTGAGGACAAAACGACTTGGCACCAGATCAAGGAGAAGGTCGAAGTGGTCGCCAGGATCTTCGCTCTAGCACACGATGGTCATGGCTCCCCGACGATCGCTCGCATGCTCAATGCGGACAAGGTGCCGATGCTCAAAGGTGCTAACAACCGCTCCAAAGATTCGGCGGGTTGGCAGTCCGGTACCGTTCAGCACGTCCTGAAGAACAGCGCCGTCATCGGCACCTACACACCGAAGAAGGCTGACGCCCCGCCGATCGAAAACTACTACCCGCAGATCATCAAGCGTGAACTGTTCTACGAGGTACAGGCGCTCATCAAGTCTAGAGCTGGCAAGGGAGGTCGCAAGGGCGAAGGGATCTCAAACCTGTTTTCCGGCATCTCCTATTGCAAGGCATGCGGGACGAAGATGCGGACTGTCAGCGCGTCCGGTGACCATCGCTACCTGCGGTGCATCAGTGCCCATAGCAACCAAGGCTGCAGCGAGCCAAAGCTGCCGTACCTTGCAGTTGAAGAGGCGGTGCTCAATCGAATTCTCAACGCCCAGCAGCGGATGATCCTGCGACAAGAAGGTGTGGAGATGAGGTCGGACCCCACGGCAGCCATCAAGGGCGAAATTGCCACGAAGCAAGAGCGCCTTGATCGCTATAACCAAATGATCGGGGACGGCGAGGTCGCGGCTCCGAAATCGACGCTGGCGATCATCATTAAGCTTGAAGCTGAGATCGATCAGCTTAAAGAGCAATTGAAGAAAGCGGTCGTACCCATCCCTGAAGACGAAGCATGGATGAGTGCGATTCGCCTTCGGTGGGAACACGATAAGTTGAAGGCGGATCCATCCAAGCTTGCAGAGCTGACGGACCTTCGTCGCAGGATGCAGAGCTCGATCCGTCAGTTCATCCACCGCATTGACTTCGCACCCGAGCAAGACGCGATTACCGTGACGTTCATCAGCCGCAAGGACGGACGCCACCTTGAGCGTGCCCTGAGCTACCGCTCCTTCAAGCAGGATCGCGGCTTCCAGAAGGGCAACGTCAACGGCAAGCGCCCCTGAAGGTTGGTCAACCGGTTAGCCAAACCGCCCCCTCCGTATAAATAGCCTGTCAGCTTGAGAGAGCGCAGAAGCCGCCAAGCTCATCGGCGCAAGGCCGACCTTGATTCATCAGGGCGCTCTCTCAAGCTGACCCGGTTCTTGGCGGCACCGGTCCTGACAACAAAATCAAGGCGAGACATGGCAACACTGACCCTCACGGCGTACAAGCCCAACCTGAAAGATCCCCGCGTTCAAAAGCGGGTTGCTTCTGTGCTGGCATGGGTCGATCTGCACCTGTCGCCGACGTCACCTCAGCCCGTCCATCACGACAAGCTGCGCTCCGTTTTCGGCACCCCGACCAATCCCCTCTCTGCCTACCTCCGCGCCAACCTGCTCTGCCAAGTCGGGACGTACATCCCCGGCCAGCAGTCACTGAGTTACACGCTGAACAAGGCCAAACGAGACAAGCTGGAGCAACAGCTACACCAGCTAATGGTTACTACAAGTGGCCCGAGCAACGCCGACATGTACCCCGAGCTAGCCACCCTTGAGTTCACGTACAGCCTGAAGTCAGACCGGTACTGGCACCCGCTGCAGAACATCAAGCGCGAGAAGAAGGCCGACCTGTGGCGCAATCACCTGCCCTACAGCTACGACACCGAAGCTTGCGCTCCAACCATCCTGTTCCAGTGCGCGTCAGCCCACGGCCTATCTGATGTTCTGCTGGAACCCCTCCGCGCCTACCTTGACGACCGGACCAAGTTCCGCAGCCACGTCGCCACCCTCACCGGCCTGAGCCTGACCGACTCCAAGAAGCTGATCAATTCCCTGTTCAACGGTGCTCGGTTGGCCGCCAACAGCTACTGCTCCGCGTTCCGACTCATGGGCTACGACGAAGCCGCCATGGCACGCCTGAAGGCCGATCCCCAGGTCAAAGCCCTGCTCCGCAACATCAAGGCAGTCTGGTCCCGGCTTGAGCTAGTTGAGACCCACAAGCAGACGCCGACCCTGTCCGAAGTTCTGGCCGGTACCGCAAAACCGGTCGAGAAGAAGCTGAAGACATCCGCTCAGAAGTGGTCGTACTACTTCGCCCGTGAACGCCGGATCCTGGATTCAATTACGGACGAACTCCGTCAGGCCGGGATCAAACATTTCACTGAACACGATGGATTTCGGACGGACCGGGAGATTGATGTCGCGGCTATTCAATTTGCTGTCAAGACGAAGACGGGATTCGACATCAAGCTTAAGGCCGAGTGAGAGACACATAAGCAGGAGCAACAAGCACGCTACCAGCTAATGGTTACTACAAGTACCGGAAGAAGCAGAATCATGCAGGAGCAACATGCACCACCAGCTAATGGTTACTACATCTTTCCCGGAAAAATGAACTGGTGAGCCCTGGCACGCCCGTAGTAATGGTTACTACAAGTGCCCTGCCCGACATACTCGCACCTACAACCAACCTGCAGCCTTGGCGGCTTGTGCTACACCAGCTATGAAAATTCCGCCCCCCCAAAGAATTCGTGGTAGCTTGCAAACAAACAAGGCAGCCAACCGCACTCCCGGACCGTCCTTGCTGAAATGCTTCAGCGGATCCGTCGCCTGCAGAGACCGTAGATAAAGTTTGTGCGCGAATTCGGGCATGGACACTATTGTTCCTGAATCGCCGAACACCGCAATAGCAACACGTGACCCCAACGCAGGAAAACTGAAGATTGGCAGCCGCAGCGAATAGAGCCAAGCAACTCGCCCGCCTGAACCGGAGGCAGAATTCCTTTATTAATCAGCAACTTACGCAACAGGCCAAGCAGTCACCAAGGCCTAAGATAGATTCCAATCTGCAAGCCGTGGATCGTCTTGTCATAGAAGATCACGACAGGAAGATCCCCAGCAAACTGCAGAAATCGTAGTAGGTCGGGCGCTACCTAGGGACATGCCTAGAAGTGCACAAGCCGGTGGATGACCCAGGCGGCCCCGCCGCCTCCGCACGCAGCAACGATCACCGCTCCCAGCCGGTCATTCAGCACCAGCATGAGCAGGGCAAGCAGGAACACCCACGGCTTGTCCTTGGGAACCTGCTTCAGAGGTTCCGTAAGCCGCGATTCTTGGTTGGGAGTGCGACGGGTTGTCATGCAGCATATTGTCGTTGGGTGCTGCAAGCTTTTTCTTCGTACCTTAGGTGTAAACCCTCGATTTTTGGCGCTAACTTAGTAGACGCTCACCGGCTATGCCTTGTAATACAAACTCTGTTGTATTTTTTCAAGATGGAGTTCTTCTGCACAATTTCCACTGATACAGCCACTGTAGATGGGCTTGCCTTGGCCACCTCTTGCGCTACATGCGGTCGAAGCTTTGCGTTTCGCTCCGCTTCTTCAACCTGCGAAAATTAATGACCAACGGGTCATCTATTCTCGTCAACTCCTATCTGAAACGTGACGAGTCGCCTGCCGGAGGTGTCCGGACCGCTCGATGACTGACCCATCATCCCGACGGTCAGACACTCCCCAGGCCTCACCAGGACCTTCGAGGGTAGGCACGGTGCACCAACGGTTGGCCTACGGTGGGGAACGGTTTCCATGCCCTGGGGCAGACGCTGGACAAGAACCTGACAGTGAAATGGAAAGAGCGTCGCCTTAATCTTCTATAGGGGCTCCCGGAATTTCCGGGCCTTTTTGCCCTTTTTCAGCGGTGAGCCGTTCTGCAGCCTGTCTCGTCTTCCGCTCCTGATTTCTTTTCGCCAGATCGACCTCTTCTTGACTCCTCTGTTGAAGGGCCCACTCCATGCGAGCGCGGATCGAGTACTCCCCTAAGCGAACCCGCTCTGGGGGTAAGTTAGCCACGCTTCTTAAACGGTCTATCAGATCGGCAATTTCCAAGCCTATGCGGATAAATTCCTCGCGGCGAGTCTTGAAATACTCTGGAAAATCAGGGCGAGAGTCATTCTCGTAGATTATTCCCAGCTTTGTACGGACTTGTTCAATTTCGTCCGGAAGGCGAAATATCTCGTACATGAGTTCCTGAGGAATCGCTTTCCATTCGACGTCAAGTGCTAGTGGGGAGAATGACGGGTAATCTACAGTGGCTGCATAGAAACCGTTCCCTCCTGCTGGCTCGCCCAGCTCGGTTCCGTCATCACAACCGACTGCGTAGCATCCCAACGCCAACTTTTCGAGATGAGACACCGTAACGATGGCGAGGTAACCAGCATCCTTCTTCTTCTTGAAATGGCCCGTCAACGCCTCCTTGATCGCGACGAACGAGTTGCCCAGGATGACACCGGCGATACCGGTAAGCCCGGTGATGATTGCCGAGATTTGTTTGTCGTCGAGTTCCATCCCTCTCCCTCTGGGCACTTGTAGTAACCATTAGCTGGTAGGCATGTTAGTCCGCTGCCATCTGTCTTATGGCTTCTCTACCGGCTTCGATTGCTTCTTCTTCCGTTCTGTAGACACCGGCCAACGGCACACGGGTCACGTCCCTTCCAGGAGGTCTGGTGACAAGCACCCGCACGAACAGCCCTTCTTCATCCCGATCTGCCTCGACGGAAGCACTCCACTCATCATTTCGCACTCCAAAAAATGTCAGCTCCGTAGAAGACGAAAGTGTAGGAGCCCGGCGAAGGATCAGAACAACTAACCGCACTCGACGGAGTTAGGTACTCTGCCGAGATCTGGAACTCGACGTAGCCCCCTTGACAAAATGACATCCCGTGCTATAATCGAAAAGTTGGGCAACAAATTTGCTCCAACGACTACAAGCCGACTTCCCGCAAGGGCCGTCGGTATTTTTTCGTCTGTACTTTTTGAGAGGATCTATATGACAAGAGAACTGAAACCGATCTCCACTGACCCAGCCAACCAAAATAGCGAAAGCAGAATCGAAATTTTTGATCCACTACCGCCGAACACTGAAAAAGGGAGCCAATTGGCTCCCTTTGCGTTTCAAGGATCCAATAACACCATCCACATTCATGGCATCACCTGCAACCTTCAGTTCAACGTCCCGCCGAAGAAGGATCGCGACTGGCTGAAACTGGTCGCAAAAGCCGCACCTGCCCTTACCGTCGTGGCCTACTACCAAAAACATTTTGAGCCCATTATTCAAACCTTGTACTCGCTTTTTTCTAGTTAAGCGATGGCGGCGATCTGGGCTAAGAACTCTGAAAGGTGGACTGAAGACGCGCTCTTGGGTGGCTCGATCTTTTCCGCGTCCGGGCTGAATGGCCATGCCCAGAGCACCTGGGGGTACGTGGTCCGCTTCTTCCGTTTCCAGATGTCCTCTTCCCCGCCGATCAGGATCCCTCGCTGCTCAATCCGGATCAGTCGGGCGCTGAAAAGCTCCACGTGGGGCACTGTCGAGTTGCCGGTTGGCATCAGTAGACAGACCTGGTTGCCCCGCCCGTCCCTGCCCTTGTACGTGCTCTTGTCCAGGATGAGGGTGCCGACCAGGGGCGTAGCAGCCCGAAGTTCCTCAGGCGTCAGCTTGACTCCTTGGCGGCGAAGGCAGAGGGCACGGACCAGCATGGCTACAACTACTGTATGGGCATACAGTATAGCCAAGCCGTAGGTCAGCAGGGGCGCATCAGCTCCGGCTCCTTGCCTTCCATCACGCCCAGGTCGAGTTCGATCCAGCTCGCATGCAGCGCCTCTGCGACGGTTGATGCCCGATCTGCAGCGACTCGAAGCGCTTCTAATGTGATCCGCCTATCGCCGCTCTCCGCGACGATGACCTCTTCCCATAGCTTGTCTTTGGCGGATCCGTCGTTCTTGAACCGGGAAAGCGTTAGAGGGTTGTGAGCCACCAAGTTCCGGGTTTTCGCAAGATGGCTGACCTCATTAAGCAGGTCCAGCAAGACCTTGCGGTTCCAGTCCGACAGGTTGCGTTCCGGCAAGATCGAACGCAGCAGGTCCAGGCGCTGCTTCAGCTGTAACGAAACCAAAAACTTCATCTGCTGATCGCTGCATTGCTGCCGGAGCAACTCGTTGATGGCACTCTCCATGACGCCGAAGGCGATGAAAAGCCTGCCGATCACGGGAGCCCATTGATCATCTCTGGTCAGGCGGACCATTTACGTTCCCCACGACTTCCCAGTCAATCTCGATCCCTATCCGCCGCGTATTGCCCAGAGCAGTAGTAACACCGGTACTCAAGATGGTCTTCCTCGTCGTGCCAAGCAGACAGCTCCCCAGACGTAACCTTTATCCCGCAGTTGGAACAAGAGGCAGGAACCTCGTCACCGTCTTCATTTCCGCAGAAGGTGCATCGATAGCCAGTACTGGACTCCGAGTTGACGACTAGAGTGTCGTTGCCACATTCCTCGCATTCCATTCTTGCCGGAACGGAGTCAGGGTCGTGCGGATCCTCGGGATTCGCCGCCTCTACCTCGTCAGCCTGCCTGATGGCGTCATGCAGCTTGAACTGGTACTCGTCAGAGAGTATCGAAAAGATCGCCTTGGTCTCCTCGGGAATTCGTTTCTCCACATCGACCACATCGTAGTAGTCAAGGAACTCCAAGAGAGATCGAAAAAGGCGACCGATCGTGATCCGTGCTGTCGCAACGTCCATCTCGAACCTGTGGTGCTCGATGTCGTTCCTCAACTTCTTAAGCCACTCTAAGTCCTTCTTGAAGTCTCCAGCAACAGCGTCCTTTTCCTCGTTGTTAATGAAGTTGACCGCGTCCCAAAGGCCAATCGTTTTAGCAGTCAGCGGATCGATCTTTGCAGCAAAAGGGTTCGGATAGATCAACAGTGGATGCTTCTGGGTGATGTGGTGCTTGAAGATCAGTTCTATAAAGTGGGCCATGTGTAGCACACAGAATTTGTAGGCCTTCTGATCGCCTCCGTCGCCTTCCTCAAACTTCTTGAGCGCCTCCTGAAGACTGTCCATTGCGTTCTCAAGCAGATCCAGCTTGTGGTTCATGTTCCCCTCCTGTTCATTTGGTCTAGATGGTACGTCGGAAGGCCTGGCGGATGAACAGTCGGTTAGCACGCGTTTGCGGGGATCGATACATATCATTGCAACACTACGACCACTAAAGGCAATGATCGAACCAATTCAAATCTCAATCACGGGCGAATTGAACCCGCAGGCCGAAGCTGACTTTCTAGTTCGTAGCTGGCACCACCTGTCCCCAAGCGACAAGGAGAAGGTCAAGGTAATTTGCACGCGAGTTCTCCGCAAGGAACTTCTTGAGCAGTCGCGTCGACCCAAGGACTAACTGCGAGGCTTTTTCGTGCCTCTCTGCCAAAGCAGTGTCAGCGAAAGGCCCCCAGGTCTCGCAGCCTCCACAATGGCTAGAGCCTCCCACCACGTGACCTCGGAAACGATGCCAAGCGCCTTGTCCTCGCGGTACTACTTTCTTTCTTCCCACCAAGGCAACCGCTCCAAAAGTTCAAGCGGCTGAACTGACCTGCCCCCATTCGCCGTACCAATCAGGCGGAAGTCCGGGTTGAAGATTACTTGATCTCGTTGCTTGAAGCCGGTGACGGCTGGTTCTTGGTGCGGTGGCGCTGAGCAAACTCCGCCGGCGGTATCCGTCCAAGGCTGCTGTGCGGCCGCACCTCGTTGTAGTCCTGGCGCCAGCTGGCGATCTCCGAGCGCGCCTGCGGCAACGTCTGGAACCAGTGCTCGTTCAAGCACTCGTCCCGGAATTTGCCATTGAAGCTCTCGATGTAGCCGTTCTGCATGGGCCGCCCTGGCTGGATCAGGATGTGCCGCACGCCGTGAGCCTGCGCCCAGGCCATGAA
>NZ_QUMT01000003.1:0-708133 GCF_003387155.1 Roseateles depolymerans
GTGTCCAGCGCGTTCTCAAGCTTGACGTCCCGCCCCGCCTGCACGGCGGTGGCGGCGTCAGACACCACATTGGAGCCCTGCACCCGAATGTCCTGACCGGCCGTGATCGCCACGGTGTCGCCGGAGATCGTCGAGCCGGTTGCGGTGGTGCGCTCCAGCTGCGTTTTGCTGGTGGTGGTCGTGGACTTCAGGAAGCCTTTGACCGTGTGTTTGGACGCCTCATCCAGCGACTCGGTCGATTGCGCCGCCACCAGTTGCACATCCCGGGCAGCGTTCAGCTGCACCGCCCCTGCGCTGTTGACCGAAGCTCCTTGAGCGGTGAGGTCCTGCCCGGCGCTAAGCAGCACCGTGCCCTTGGCTTCCAGAGAAGTGCCCACCTGCTGGGTCCGGCCCTGCTGAAGGTGGTTGTTGGCATCAAACGTCGCCCGGTCGCTGCTGGCGGTCTGAACCGTCGAGAGCTTCAGATCGCGGCCGGCCTGCACAAACACCCCGCCCGTGGTGTCCGTGCTACCCGTCTGCCGGACCTGAGCCGCCTCCAGCACCACATCCTGCCCCGCCTGCATCAGCATCACACCACCAGCGGTCAAGCTGGCCACCCGATCCAGCACGGTCCGCTGGCTCGTGGCGGTCGTGCTGCTCGCCGTGGTGGTGGTCACGATCAGGTCGCGGCCGGCCTTCAGGCTCATCGCGTCAGTCGCCGTGAGCGAGCCACCGATGTTGCGAAGATCGTCCGCCGCACTCAGCGCCAACTGCGCGCCCCGCATGCTTCCGCTGTTGACGATGTTCTGCGCCGTGGCTCGCAGTCCCTTAGACGCCCGCAGATCACCGCTGTTGTTCAGCGTGCCGCTGAGCGCCAGGTCCACCCGGCTACCGGCAATCAAGGCACCGCTGGCCTGCAGATCTCCGTCGCGCGGCAGCAGGTACACCTGCGGCACCAGCACACGCTGCGTACTGCCATCGGCCAGCGTGATCGATTGCTCCACCAGCCACACCAGGTCGGTGGTCAGCTGCGACATCTGCTCGGCCGTCAGCGCAACGCCAGGGCGAAGCTCATGGGCCGCTGCAAAGCTCGCGCCGTTGGTCAGTAAGGCGCGATACATCTCCTCATCGCTTGAATACCCCTGCAGGAACGTGGAGCCGGTGAGCTGACCGATCTGCTCACGCACCAGTCGCTGCTCATAGAAGCCGTCTCCCAGACGCTTCTGCACCGTGGCCGGATCCACCGCCAAGGCCTGCAGCAGATAGTCGCTGGAGAGCCAGTTGCGGTAGTTCGCGTAACGCGGGTCCGTCTCGACCAGGTAGCCGCTGCTCGTGTCCGTGCGCAGTTTGAAGAGGCTGTTGGTCGGCAGACTCAGGGACACCGGCACGGCACGCAGGCGTCCGTTGGCATCCAAGCCCTGGACCGCCACCGCAGGCTTCAACGACGTGCTCAACCCGCCCGGGCCCGTACGGACCATGGTGATGGCCCGCCGCGCCTGGGCTTGCTCGCCCTGCTCGACGTCCTGTCGCTGCATGCCCACGAGGCTGCCCAGCGGACCCTGCTCGCCGGCACGCAAGGCGGTGGCCTGGCTCAGGCTCTGCCCCTGCGCACCATCGGTTCCGGTCACCCCGCCGGCTTGCTGCCGACCGCCGGGAGCGGACCCCGACACCGCACCGCCCGCCCCCAGTTCCGGCAGCGTCAGCACCACCGTGCCGTTGATCGCAGCGTCGGTAGTGGTGTACTCATACTCGGTGTTGGGCACGCCGGAGCCGCCGTTGTAGGTGCGGTAGACATCTGTGTGCTCCGAGCCACTCACCGCCACGCTGGTGCTGCGGTTGTCAATGGAGGCCGACCGGATGTCCACACCGTCGCGGCCGATGATGCGGCTCATGTCATTGACGATGCGTCCGCCTTCAACATCGAGCGTGCCACCCACGATGATCTGACCGGCCGCGCTCTGCGTGACCTTGGCGCTTTCGGTGGTGCGGCTGTAGCTGAACGCGGTGAAGTCGCCCACCAGGCGGCTGTTCGCATCCGCAAAGAATGCAGCCACAGCGGCGTCCAGCGCAGCGTCGTCCCCCGGGGTGACCCCAAAGTCGGACCAGATACGGTCGGACGCCGGGTAATGCGCGCCCGGGACGGCCACCTCTTGGATCACGCCGTCGTTGTCCGGATATTGGTAGACGTGGTCCGCACTCAGCCGCCAGACAAAACTGCGATCGGCGGAGCCGTCTACATCGCCGCCCAGCCCGCCGAGGTAGCGCCCGAAAATCTCATTCGGATAGCGCGTGGACGGCAACAGCATCTTGCGGTTGTAGGTGTCCTTCGACCAGTTCGACGTCTTGGGGTGGAACTCGTAAACAAACGGCTCCAGCGACCCTTGCGCATTGCTGCCCCACGGACTGGACCACTGCTCCCCATCAAAATTCATCGCCCACAGCACGCGGATCTGGTCCGGCGTGTAGCGCACCGTGCTGCCGGGCGCCTGGAACTCCCAACCGCTGGTGGTGGTGCCCGCCACCTTCTGCCACTGCAGATATGGGTTCAGGTTCTGAATGTCGCCAGACTGCAGCAGCAGGTTGCCGCGTACTTCGATCGTGGCGCCGCTGTTGATCAGCTGGCCCGTGCTCAGTCGCATGTCCCCACCGCTGCTGATGAAGGCCTTGCTGGCCAGCACGCGCGGGGCGTTGGGGTCTTGCGGCAATGCATCCGCGCCGTCGTGGACGCTGCGGTTGGTAATGGCGCCGCTCACGTCCATCTGCAAACTGCGGGTGGCTTCCAGCGTGGCGTTGGTGTTGTCGACGCTGGCAGCGGTGAGGTGCAGATCGCCGTCCGCGAAGATCAGCCCCTGTGCGCTGTTGCTGACCGCGCCGGTCAGTTGCAGGGTGAGGTCGCCGCGTGAGGCAATGACAGCCGCCTGGCCGTTCTCGGCGCCGTTGGTGAGCTGTCCGCCGGAGAGCGTCAGATCACTTCCATAGATGCGGCCGGTGCCCAGGTTGCTCAGCTGGCTGGCCGTGATGCGCACCCGCTCGCCATCGATGAGGCCGCGGTTGGTGAGCGTGTTGGCGGCGGTCAGGCGGGTGTCCGCGCTGCTCAGTTCGCCGGAGGCGCGGTTGTCGATGCTTCGCGCCTGGATGTCCAAGGCGCCGCCCGCACGCAGGATGCCTTCGTTGACGAAGGTGCCGCCCAGCGTGAGGCCGATATCTCCACGCGCCTGCAACAAGGTGCCCGTGCCGTAGGTCAGGTCGCCGCCCAGCGTCAGCTGGAGCGATCCGCCGCTGGAGAACTCCCCGCCGCCCGTGAGGCTCGCGGCGGTGACGGCCAGGCCGGTGCCGCCCCACACAGTGCCGCTTCCGTTGCTCACCGCCAGCGCCGATGTGCGTGCATCCGCGCTGCCGTCGCCCACCACAGTCCGGCCCAGGCCACTGAGCACGCCCCCGCTGTTGTCCAGCGACTGGGCGGCTGTGATGCGCAGGTCGGCATTGGCGCGGACCTGACCGGAGCGGTTGTCGAGCTGTGATGCCTGAAGCGTCACCGCGTCGCCTTGAAGGCCCAAGTTGGTCGCTTGCGAGCCTTGGGTATTGCCTGACGTGTTGCGGTTGTCCAGCAGGCCGGTGGCACGCAGGTCCAAGGTCCTGCCGCCGTAGATCAGCCCGCCCTGGTTCAGGATGCTGGCCGCGGCCGCCGTGGTGCTTTGCAGTCCCACCAGTTGGCCGCTGCTGTTGTCCAGGGTGCCCGCGATGGTCAGTGCCAGCGTCTGGCCCGACACGGTTTGACGGTTGGTCAGCGAGGCCGCATTGAGCGTGACCGCTGACCCGCCGATGCCGGCGCTGTTCTCCACAGCCCCCGCGTCAATCTGCATCGCGCCTTTGGACCGCAGGCCCGTGGGCGTGATAACGGATGCATCGAGCGTATTGGCCAGCGCCGCGCCGGAGGTATGGATCGTGAGCGTGTCGTCCGATTGCAGCAGGCCACCGAAGTTGTCCAGCGCGCCACTGCGCACGGTCATCGCTTCGCTGGACAGCACCTTGCCACCGCGGTTGTTGAACGCCTGGCCGAAGGTCTGCACAGACACGGTGGTGCCGGAGAGTTCCCCGCGCACATTGGTCAGGCCAGACGTGTTGATCGTCAGGGCACCGGCGGACAGCACCGACCCCTGGGTGTTGTCGAACAGCCCCCGCGTGGCGATGGACACGGCACTGCCGGCACCACCGCCACTGGCGATGCGCCCCTGCTGGTTGTCCAGCGTCTCCGACGTCAGATTCAACGCTTGCTGCGCCAGCAAGCTGCCTTGTGCGTTGAGCACGGCCCGCGTCGTCTGGAGGCTCAGCGCGCCATCGCTGCCCACCCAGCCGCCTCGGTTGTCCAGACGGCTCACGTCCAGGCGCATGTCCGCGCCACTGCGCAGACGTCCGCCCTGGTTGTCGAGCCCTTGGGCGCCGGCGAGCCCGGTCGATCCGTTCAGGTCCGTTGTGTGGACCTGCAGAACGCCTCCGGCCTGCATCAATCCACCTGCCGCATTGCTCACTCGGCCGGCGTCCACAGTCAGGGCCGTGCCGGCGACAAGCGTCCCGCCCTGGTTGGTCAGCCCATCCATCACGTCCAGGCGCATGGCCTGGCTGCTGACCATCTGGCCGCCGTCATGGGTCAGGCTCCCTGCCTGGATGTGGAGCGTGTCCGCCTGCGTGGTGGCGCCGTTGAGCGCCAGCGCGCCGGTCACCGTCCAGTCCAGCGCACCGAGCGCCAGGACCTGCCCCTGCGCACCATTCCAGGCATCCGCATGAAGCGTCAGGTCACCGCCCGCCTGGGCGATGCGACCGGCGGTGTTGTTGACCGCTGCCGCACGCAGGGTCCATCCCCGACCCGCTGATTCGATGGTGCCGCGCTGATTGTCGAGGTTGCGGGACAGCGTCGAGACGAGCGCACCGTCGGCCGTCGTCTGCGTGACACGGCCAGCGGTATTGATCCAATCCCGGCCGGTCAGCTCCATCTGACTGGCGCTGATCAGCCCGCGGGCGGTGATGAGGTCCTGCTGGGCACTCAGAGACAAGCCCTGGGCCGCCACCGTGGCGCCGTCCAGCGACAGATCACCCGCGGTCGCTCGCAGGTTCACCGCGCGGGATTGCAGTTGCGCTCCCTGGAGTTGCACCGTTGCACCCGTCGCGGACAGCTCACCCACGGATGTCATGGCACCGCTGAACTGAAGTGCCTGGGACGCGGTGACACCCAGGTTGCCTTGCGCTGCCAGTGTGTTGTCCGCCCGCAAGCCGGCAGCCAATCCCCCCGCGCCGCTCAAAGCGCCGACGGTGACACCCACATCGCCTTGCGCAGCGACCGTGCCCGGATTGACCAGTTGGTCCGCGCGAACGGAAGCGGCGCCCTGCGCGTACACCCACCCAGCATTGCTGAATGTGCCGGAGACCGCGACGTCTGCCGCGCCGCTGCTTTGAAGAGCCCCCGTGTTGGACAGTTCACCCGCCTGCACGGTCAGCACGCCCTTGGAAGCCTGCGCGTCGGCCAGCGGCGTCAAGGTGCCATCCGCGCGCAGGCCGGCTGCGATCAGCCCCGATGCCAGCACTCGGTCCGCCCGAAGCTGAAGCGCGCCCCCTGCGCCCAGCACTCCGGCGGTTTGCAGCGACTCCGCCGCGATGTTGGCCTGTCCCCGCGCGTAGACCGTGCCGGCGCCGTCCCAGCGAGTGGCCTTCACGATCAGCGTGGAGGCTTCCAGACGACCGTCGCCGTGTTGCCATGCGCCGACGTCTACCGCTGCTGTCTGGGTCGCCGAAACCAAGCCACCCGCATTCAGCACCTGCCCTGCGGCCAATGCCACCTCCGCCGCGCCCAGTTGTCCGCCGGTGTTGTCAAGGAGGGTAGGCCGCTGCGCAGCACCGATGGTGAGCCGCTGATTGGCCAGCAGCACACCGCCATGATTGCTCAGGCTGCCGCCATCCACGCTCAGATTCCCCACCGACGACAGCAGGCCGCCGCGGTTGTCGAGGGCCGCGGCCTGAAGCGTCAACAGGCTGCTGTTCGATTCGATGCGGCCGAGCCGGTTGTCGATCCCGCCAAGGCTGACGATGCGAGACGCTTCCGTCCCTGCCACCTGCGTGTGGCCGCCCTGATGGGAGAGCTGCCCAGTGGCCCAATCCACTGACTGAGCCACCACCTGGGTGCGATCCAGCGATGCAGCACCCGCCGCCATGTCAAAGCGCCCACCGCTCATCACTTGGGCGTCGCTGAGGTCCAGCGCTGCGCCCTGCGACTGAAGGGTGGCGGCATCGAAGGCGTCGAGACGCAGGGCAGCCATCGCGCTGCCGCTTCGCAGTGACAGGCTGCCAGCGCCGTAGTGCTCGATGCGGGCCCCACGCGCGCTGATCGACGCGGCGCTCACGCTCAAGTCGCTGGCATTGGTGGCGATGCGTGCACCATCGGCCGTAAGCGCGCCGTTCAGGCGCAGGGCCATCGCCTGGCTGCCGGTCTGCAGGAACTCACCGCCGGAGAGATCCGCTTGCTGGGCCGACAGCGTCAGCACGTCCCCCATCAGCGAGGCCTTGGTCGCGGAGAGCCGATCCCCCGCCGTCAGTTGCAACGCCCCCACGGCGGAAAGGGCCGCGCCATCCACCCGGACGTCGCCGCCGGTCACCTGAACGGTCTGCGCATGGGCCTGGGCGCCGGACAGGTCCGCTGCGCTGCGCGCGGTGACGGACAGGCTGTCCTTGGCAAGCAATGTCGCCTCTCGGGCCGTGACCTGCTCGCCATTCACTGCCATCACGGCAGACTGCGCTTGCACCCCGCTGAGGTCCAGCGACGGCGCCTGCACATCCAGCCGCGTTGGCGCGATCAATTGCCCGGCCTGCTTTTGCCGGGCGCTGGCGGTCAGCGTCAACGTCGCGGGGCCAGCGCCGACCGTCCCATCAGCCGCCATGCCAGCCGCCGTCACACTCCCGGTTGTGGACCGCAGTTGCGGCGCGGCGATGCCCACACCGCCCTGCGATGCCATCCATCCCGCATTGCGCACCCCTTCTCCCGAGGACACCTGCAACGTGGGTGCCCCCGATGCATCCGCTTGCTGCGCGTAGACCGAGCCGGTGTTGTCCAGCCACCCATCCGCCCTCAGCGTGAGCTGCCCGCCCACCATCTGGCCGCCCTGCCGCACGCCCAGCCCGGCCTCGGTGCCGACCAGGATGATGCGCTGCGCATAGATGCCGCCCAGCGCGGTGCTGTCCAGCGCATACTGCGGCCGCTCGCCGCTCGCGGCGACGGTCTCACCCGCACCCTCGCCAGCGCCAGCAGTCTCCGCCGACATCACCTGCGTACCGGTCTGGATCCGCGCTTCCTTCGCCCAGAACCCGGCGTTGAGTTCCACGGCGCGGGACAACAACGCCGTGTAGTCCGTCGAGCTGGCATCCAGCCCTGCCCCGTCGATGCGGATCAGGCCTCCCTGCACCGCGAACCCGCTGACATTGCCTGCGGCATCGAACCGTGCGGTGCCCGTCGTCAGCGTCGCACTGCTCGCATTGATGAACCCGCCCCCATCGACCTGGATACCGGCCGGGTTCGCGATGATCACTTCCGCCCGGCGCCCCGCCACTTCCACATAGCCATTGAGCTGGCTCGGTGCGCTGCTGTTCACCTCATTGAGGATGACCCGCGCCTCGCCCCGGCCCAGCCAGGGGTTGCCCTGCACCCATCCGCCCAATTGGGTGCTCACGTCAGTCCGCGAGTTGTTCAGGATGGCGCCCTGCGGCCCGACATCGAACTGGCTGTAGGTATTGCGCGAGACCCCTGCGGCACTGGGCGTCTGGATGTTGACCAGCGGGGTGCCGTTCGGTGCGGTGAGCACGGTGGGCTGCTGGCTCTTCGGCGCGGAAGGATCGGCCACGATGCGGGTCGGCGGCTTTTGCCGGGACTGCAGATCCGTGCGCGACGGTGACTGGGCTTGTGCCTGCGCAGGCGGGATCGGCAACAAGGTCAACACAGCCCCGGCCGCCAACGCAGCCGCCAGCGCGATCAGGCTCGGCGGGCCGCAGGCGGTGGGGACCACCGTCTCCGCTGTGACCACGCCACGCCGCGACGGACCCTCGGTCTGCCCAGCCGCCTTGGTCTGCGCACGGACCGTCTCCGCCACGGCCATCAACTGGCCGCGTTGCTTGTTGAAAACGATGCGGTACTGGAGGCGGTTCATTGCGAATAGCTCAGAGAGAAACCGGCCGTGAATCGGGCGACCGGGAAATTGCTCGGTTGCTGGACGGGCGTGGCGGCGAACAGATCCACGGAGAAGCCCTGCCCCCGCAGCCGCGTGCCGATGACGGCGCCCACCAGATGCTTGTCCGCCAGTCGGCCGGCGCTGGGGCCGGACACCACACCAGCGTCCAGGCCCAGGTACATCGAGGCCATGCCGGTCAGTGGCAGCTCCGCTTCGTTGCGGGTGAGCAGACCGTTGTCAGCGGACAGCGAGGCATCGCTGAAGCCGCGCACCGTGTAGCGGCCGCCAATGGAGAAGCGGTCCTGCGGCGTGAGCGGTCGCAGCGCATACTGGCCGCGCCACTGCGTGCTCAGTTGCAGCTTGCGTTGACCCAGCGGCACCGCACCCGCCACGCCAAAACTGCCCTGCAGCAGGTTCATGCGTGAACTGCCTTCTCCGAAGGCTTCCTCCGGCGCTTCCAGCGCATGGAAGGCGCCGGTGCCATGCTTCAGGCTCAGTTCCATGTCGGTGGACACACTGCCCACCTGGCGGCGCAGCGTGACGCCGGTTTCCCATCCGCCGATGCGCCGCCGCTGCACTTCCACTTCCGTGTCGTCGATGTAATTGCGAGACGAGCGGCCAAACAGCTTGGCAAAGCCGCTGAACTTGTATTGGGAATCGCGCCAGAGCATGCGGGTGAGCTTGAGCTCCCCATTGCTGCTGGTGCCGCGGTAGACATAGCGCTGATTGGCGCCAATGACCACCTGTTGGTAGCCATTGCGGCTGAAGGTGATGCTCAGGAGCGAGTGGCCCCACGGTAGCGAGTAGTGCAAGACATGTCCTCCGGTGCCAGGCATTGGCCCCGGTTTGTCATGCAGGCGTTGATTGAGTTCGCGGGTATCCCGATTCAGGGTGATGTAGAAGAGGTCGTTGAGCGTGAGCGGATGGTCCAGCGACGCGGTGAGCGACAAGGGATAACGGCCGGTCGATTCGCTGCCGCTGTCGTCCAGCGACATCTGCCAGCGCCAGTTTCGTCCGCCCTGGTAACTGACCGCCAAGTCGCTCCAGCCCGGCTCGGTGGTGTCCTGCGAGGGTTGCACCTGAATATCGGCTTGGGCGCCGGGCACGCGTTGCAGGTTCTCCAGCGCCTGCTCCATGTCTCGCAGGTTCAGCACATCGCCTTCCCGGATGGGCAGCGCATTGGCCAGGCGCACTTGGGGGGATGTGCCCTCCCGAAGGCGGATGCGGTGGACACGCCCTGGCACCACCGTCAGCACGAGGCGGCCGCTGGAGAGATCCTGCGGCGCGGCCAGCACGCGGGTGGTGATGTAGCCGGCCTCGATGACCGCGTCCTGCATGCGCGTCACCACGGTGCCGATGCCCTGCGCCCCCAAGCAACGACCGATGGGGGCGTCATCGCCGGCGGGCCCGTCGACGGCGCGGATCAGCCGCGCAAGGGCCGGCAAGTGGTCGGCGCCTTTGAGCTCGATATGCTGAATGACAAAGCAGGGGGACTCGTCGTCCCGCAGGCGCTGACGGCTGGGCGGCGCGCTGGCTTGCAGGCGCACATCCGGCTCTCGTTCCAGCGACTGGCGTTGCTGCGCCTCCCGCAGCTGCTGCAGTTGACGCTGGGCGTCCGGATCCACCACGCCCGGGGGCGAGGACTGGCCCCAGGCCCACCCGGCGCTCAGGCCGAGGCTCAGGCCAAAGCTCAAGCCGAAGCTCAAACGAAAGGCCGTACGGACGGCCTGTTGAATCAGGGACAAGGAAGAACCGACACCTGCCTGGCCCTCCCCATGCAGGTGCAAAGAATGCAGCTTCATTTCTCACGCGCTGGTTGAATTCTTGTGAACCCAAGGTGCGCAGCACGTCAGAAGAAGCCGTTCAGCTGGATGGCAACCGCATGGTGACAATCGCGCTGGCGGCCCCGCTATCTCCATGGCCGTGAAGGCGGGGAGACCGGAGGCTTTGCGTCACCGGCTCGCGCCGGTTTTGCCCTGGGGGCCCGCGTCTGAGTCGTCGCTCAGTGAGGGGCCAACGTGGTGGGAATGTATCCAGGCGTATCTACTTCGTGAACCAACCCGGAGGGGGTGGTTGACGGAAGCGCCATGCAGGCGTTAGCAATGCCGCAGTTTTTCTCTCTGTGGGCCCCCGAGGTTGACGCGTGCAACCCACATCGCTTCGGCCCCTGCGTGCGACAACAGAACAAGGCCTTGCCCGCATGCCGATGTGCGTGAGGAGTAGAGTAGAGCGATCGGGGTCTCGGACCTGCCTCGGCGGTCGCCGTTGGACGTCCCTACGCTGTTGTTACGCGGCTGGGTAAAGTCTTGTTGCCTGGTCAACGGCGCAGCGGCCCAAGGCGTTGGCCCCCTATCAAGATGGAGTTCTGATGATGAAAAAGCTGCTGATTGCCTCCCTGGTGGCCGTGCTGGCCGCCTGCCAGACCACCAATCCTGATGTGATCCAGCGCGGCGATGCGCAGCGCCTGTCTCAGGTGCAGGACGCCACGCTGCTGTCGGTCCGCCCGGTGACGGTGGACGGCAGCCAGAGCGGCGCCGGTGCAGTGACCGGTGGCGTGGTGGGTGCCGTGGCCGGCGGCAGTGTCGGCGGCCGTCGTGAAGGCCTGGTGGTGGGCGTGCTGGGGGCTGTGGCCGGCGCCGCCTTGGGTAACGCCGTGGAGCGCAGCGCGACCAAGGAAGATGCGGTCGAGCTGCTGCTGCAGATGCGCAATGGTGAGCGCCGGGCCATCGTCCAGGCCAAGGGCGCAGAGGTGTGGCAGCCGGGTGAGCCGGTCATCCTGGTGACTACCGGCGGCCGCACCCGCGTGATGCGCGCACCGGCCACCACCGGCGCTCCGCAGTCCAACTACCAGCAGCCGCAATACCAGCAGCCGCAGTATCGCCAGCAGTAAGCCTTCGTCGGCTCGCTAACGAAACAGCCACCGCATGCCGGTGGCTGTTGTCATTTCAGCGGCCCCACGAGATCACTTCACCCGCTGCTTCTCCAGCTTGCGGGCCAGTGTGCGCCGATGCATGCCCAGTCGCCGGGCCGTTTCCGAGATGTTGAAGTCGGTGGCCGCCAGGGTTTCGTGGATGTGTTCCCACTCCAGCGTTTTGATGGAGGTGGTGGCCCGCTCCGTCACCTCCACCTCCGCGTCCCCCTGGGCGCGTGAGAACGCCGCCTCGATGTCATCGGTGTTGGCCGGCTTGGCCAGGTAGTGGCGGGCGCCCAGCTTGATCGCTTCCACGGCCGTGGCAATGCTGGCGTAACCGGTCAGCACCACGATGACCATCGCCGCGTCATGCTCATGCAGCGTCTGCACGCAGGACAGGCCCGATCCGCCCGACGCCAGCTTCAGGTCCACCACCGCATACTCCGGCGTGTCGTCCGGCCCGCGTTCCGCCAGCAGCTGCTGCACCTGCTCGTGGGTGGACGCGCGAAGCACCGTGTAGCCGCGTCGCTCGAAAGAGCGAGTCAAAGTGCGGGCAAAGGCGTCGTCGTCCTCAACGATCAGCAGCAGGCGGTCTTCTTCATCGGCCATCATGGGCTGCATTGTCCGCGAGGCCCTGAGGCACCAGTGCGGACAGTGGTAATCGGATCTCCACCTCCGCCCCGCTGCCCTCCTCCGGGGTCAGGTTGCGCGCCTGCAGATGACCGCCGAGCGAGCGCGTCACATTCAGCGCCAGGAACAGGCCCAGGCCGCTGCCGGGTCGTCCCTTGCTGGACTGGTAGGGCTTGCCCAGACGGTCCAGCATCTCGGGCAGGAAGCCGGGGCCGCGGTCGCGCACGCGCAGCACCAACTGGTCGTCCTCGGCGAAGGCCCGCAGCAGGATGGGCAGGCCGGCCGCCGCTTCCAGCGCGTTATCCAGGATGTTGTCGATCATCTGCTTGAGACCGACATCCGAGACGATGTGCAGGTCCGGCAGGTCCGGGTCGGGCCGGTACTCGAGCCGGCCGGTCGTGCGGGTGCGTCGCCAGTGACCCACCAGGTCATCCAGGAAGGCGTGCATCGTGGTCACGGTCGGCGCTTCGCCGCGCATCTCCCCGGCGGACATGAGGATGCCGCTGACGATGGACTTGCAGCGCTGCAGCTGCACCTGCATTTCCTCGATCTCCTGGCGCAGCTCCGGATCGCCGGCAAACGGCGCCATGCGGGCCCAGTCGCCCAGGATCACCGACAGCGTGGACAGCGGCGTGCCCAGCTCATGCGCCGCGCCCGAGGCCAGCAGGCCCATGCGGACGATGTGCTCTTCCTCGGCGGCGCGCTGGCGCAGGTCGGCCAGGCGCGCATCCCGCTGGCGCAGGTTGCCGCTGATGCGGTGGATGAAGGTGACCAGCAGCGACGCATTGATCGCAAAGCAGATCAGCAAGCCGCCCACATAGTGCGGCGGCAGGGACAGGCCCGCCAGGTCCGGCAGCCGCAGCGGCTCGTGCCACTGGGTCAGCGCCAGGAAGCAGGCGGCCGTGAGCCACACCATCGGCCAGATGTATCGAGCCGGCAGCAGCACCGCGCCCACCGCGATCTGCAGCAGATAGAGAAACACGAAGGGATTGGTGACACCGCCGCTGTAGAACAGCTGGCCGCTGAGCACCGCCACATCCACCAGCAGGCCGGCAAACAGCTCGGCGTTGCTGACGCTGGGGACCCAGCGGGTGCGCACCCAGCAGGCCAGGTTGAACAGCAGCAGCACCAGCAGCAGCGTGAGCATCTCCGCCACCGGCAGGTGGATGCCCAGTGTGTAGTGCACCGACACGACGGTGGCGAACTGGCCGGCCACGGCCAGCCAGCGCAGCTGCACCATCTGCATCAGGTTGGAGCGGCCGGCCTGGCTGTCCGGCGCCAGCGCACCGGACAAGGCGGCCAGGCCCGGCAGGCCGGACAGACCCATCCAGCGGCTGGACCAGCGGCTCTCGCCGGGGTCCCGATCAGGGCGTCGGAGGGGCACGGGGGGCCTCGTCATCCTCGTCCAGCAACCCCTCACGCAGACGGCGACGCCGCTCGCGCCACAGCCAGATGCTGATGCCCGCCGTCATCGCCGCCATGGCATACCAGGTCAGCGCGTAGGACAGATGGCTGTTGGGGAACCGCACCACGGTGAGCCCGCCGCGCGGCCAGGTCTCGGTCGTCGGACTGGGGCGTGTGTCCGCTTCGTCGATGAAATAAGGTGCCAGCGGGCCTTCGAGCTTCTGCGTCCGGCCGATGGCCTCGACATCCCGCGAATACCAGCGCCCCGCTGCCGGGTCGTTCTTGCGCAGCAGGCTGCCGCCCGGCTCGGTCAGCCGCAGCAGGCCGGTGACCTCCACCTCGCCCTGCGCTTCCGTCGCCGTGCGCGACACCCGGGCCTTGTACTCCGGCGGCACGAAGCCCCGGTTCACCATCACCCAGTTGCCGTCGCGGCTGCGCAGCGGCGTGAGCACCCAGTAGCCGGTGCCCAGCACCGTGCTGGCGCCCACCAGCACCTCGCGCGAATGGTCGAAGGCGCCGTGCACGACCACCCGGCGGTACTCATCGTCCGCCTTGGTGATGCGGTCCCAGCGGTCCGCGGGCGGTGCTGCCACCGGCGGTGCCGACAGCCGTTTTTCCACCCGCGCGATGAGGTCCTGCTTCCAGGCCAGCCGCTGCACCTGCCAGGTGCCCAGCGCAATGAAGGCCACAAACAAAAGGGCCGCGCCCAGCTGCAGCGCCCGGCGGGCGATGCGGCGGCGCGGCCGTGTGACCGGAGTCAGGTCCGTCATCAGGGCATGTTACGCATGTCGTGGACGGTGGGCATCATGTTGCTGTTCAGGTGGAACATCACCCACACCGAACCGGCCAGCATGATCACCACGATGGCGACGGTGAAGATCAGCGCCAGCATGGACCAGCCGCCTTCCACCTTCGAGTTCATGTGCAGGAAGTAGACCATGTGGACCACGATCTGCACCGCGGCAAAGGCCAGCAGCACCAGCGCCATCGTGCTCGACGACTCGATGCCCTTGGTCATCACCAGCGCGAAGGGGATGGCCGTCAGGATGACCGACAGGATGAAACCGACCACGTAGCCCTTGACGGTGGCGTGGTAGCCGACGTCGTCGTCGTGATGATCGTCGTGGTGGTCGTGATGATCGTTCTTGTGCTCGCTCATGGCAGCACCCCCATCAGATAAACAAAGGTGAAGACACCGATCCAGACCACGTCCAGGAAGTGCCAGAACATCGACAGGCAGATCAGCCGGCGCTTGTTTTCCTTGGTCAGGCCCAGCTTGGCCACCTGGACCATCAGCACCACCAGCCAGATCGCACCGAAGGTGACGTGCAGGCCGTGGGTGCCCACCAGGGCGAAGAAGGACGACAGGAATGCGCTGCGCTGCGGGCCGGCGCCTTCGTGGATCAGGTGCGCGAACTCATAGAGTTCCACGCCCAGGAAGCACAGGCCCAGGATGCCGGTGATGGCCAGCCAGCCCAGCACGCCGGCCTTCTTGCCCTTGAGCATCGCGATCATCGCGAAGCCGTAGGTGATGGACGACAGCAGCAGGAAGCCGGTGTTCACGGCCACCAGCTTCAGGTCGAAGAGGTCCGCGCCCGACGGGCCGGCCGCATAACTGCGGCCCAGCACGGCGTAGGTGGCGAAGAGCACCGCGAAGATCAGGCAGTCACTCATCAGGTACAGCCAGAAACCCAGCAGGGTTCCGTGCTGCGGATGGTGATCGCCGTTGTCGTAGAACACCGGCGTGCCGGTGTTGTTCGTCAGGGTCGTTGCTTGCATGTTGAGTTGCTCGCTCGGGTTCAGGCCTGTGCGGCCAGCACACGGGTGCGGGCTTCTTCCGTGCGGGCCACTTCATCCGCGGGGATGTAGTAGTCGCGCTTGTAGTTGAAGGTATGGACGATGGCCGTGGCCACGACCGCCAGCAGGGCAATGCCGGCCACCAGCCACATGTGCCAGATCAGCGCGAAGCCCAGCAGGGTGGACAGTGCCGCGATGATCACGCCGGCGCTGGTGTTCTTGGGCATGTGGATCGACTTGAAGCCGCTCACCGGACGCTGGTGGCCGCGGGTCTTCATGTCGAACCAGGCGTCATGGTCGTGCACCACCGGGGTGAAGGCGAAGTTGTACTGCGGCGGGGGCGACGAGGTCGACCACTCCAGCGTACGGCCGTTCCACGGGTCGCCGGTCACGTCACGCAGTTGGTCGCGCTTGAGGTAGCTCACCACCAGCTGGATCAGGAAGCAGCCAATGCCGGCGGCGATCAGCAGCGCACCCAGGGCGGCGATCTGGAACCAGATCTGCAGCGACGGATCGTCGAAGTGGCTCATGCGGCGGGTCACGCCCATCAGGCCCAGCACGTACAGCGGCATGAAGGCCACGAAGAAGCCGATCTGCCAGAACCAGAACGAGCACTTGCCCCAGAACGGATCCAGCTTGTAGCCGAAGGCCTTCGGGAACCAGAAGGTGATGCCCGCCAGCAGGCCGAACAGCACGCCGCCGATGATCACGTTGTGGAAGTGGGCGATCAGGAACAGGCTGTTGTGCAGCACGAAGTCAGCCGGGGGAACGGCCAGCAGCACGCCGGTCATGCCGCCGATCACGAAGGTGACCATGAAGCCGACCGTCCAGTACATCGGCACATCGAACTTGATGCGGCCGCGGTACATGGTGAAGAGCCAGTTGAAGATCTTCGCACCGGTCGGGATCGAGATGATCATCGTGGTGATGCCGAAGAACGAGTTCACGCTGGCACCCGAGCCCATGGTGAAGAAGTGGTGCAGCCACACCAGGTACGACAGGATCGTGATCACGACCGTGGCGTAGACCATGGAGGCATAACCGAACAGCTTCTTCTGGCTGAAGGTGGAGGTGATTTCCGAGAAGATGCCGAAGGCCGGCAGCACCAGGATGTAGACCTCAGGGTGACCCCAGATCCAGATCAGGTTCACGTACATCATGGCGTTGCCGCCCAGATCGGTCGTGAAGAAGTTGGTGCCGACGTAACGGTCCAGGGTCAGCAGCGCCAGGGCGGCCGTCAGGATCGGGAACGAGGCCACGATCAGGATGTTGGAGCACAGCGAGGTCCAGGTGAAGACCGGCATCTTCATCATGGTCATGCCCGGTGCGCGCATCTTGATGATGGTCGCGATCAGGTTGATGCCCGAGAGCGTCGTGCCCACCCCCGCCACCTGCAGGGACCAGAGGTAGTAATCCACCCCCACTCCCGGACTGGCCAGGATGCCGGACAGCGGCGGATACGCCAGCCAGCCGGTGCGGGCGAATTCACCCACGAACAGCGAGAACATCACCAGGATGGCACCGCCGGCGGTCATCCAGAAGCTGAAGTTGTTCAGGAACGGGAAGGCCACGTCGCGCGCGCCGATCTGCAGCGGCACCACGTAGTTCATGAAGCCGGTGATCAGGGGCATCGCCACGAAGAAGATCATGATCACGCCGTGGGCGGTGAAGACCTGGTCGTAGTGATGCGGCGGCAGGAAGCCGACGTTGTCGCCGAAGGACAGCGCCTGCTGGGCCCGCATCATCACCGCGTCGGCAAAGCCGCGCAGCAGCATGACGATGCCCAGCACGATGTACATGATGCCGATGCGCTTGTGGTCGATGCTGGTCACCCAGTCGCGCCAGAAGGGGCCCCACAGCTTGAATTTGGTCATCAGCGCCAGCACGAACAGACCGCCCAGGGCGACCATCGCGAAGGTACCGATCAGGATCGGCTCATGGTATGGAATCGCCTCGATGCTGAGGCGTCCGAAGATGAGCTTTTGCAGGTCAATCATCTTGGATCTCGGTAATGCGTTCGGACTTTCGGTCCCGGCGGCCGTCAGTTCTGGCTACGGGTGGACGACCACTGCGCGGCGTATTGGCCGGCGTTGTCGGGCGTGCAGAGGGCGGCCACGAAAATCCGCTTCTGGTCGTTGCTCCAGGGCTTGCTGGCCAGGCCGTTGATCGCGCCCTTGCCGCCGCCGCCGGCTGCATCGATGGCCATCATCTGGCCCATGCACATCTTGCTGCCGTCCACACAACGGTTGACGATCGCATCGAACAGGCCCGGGGCCACGGAGGCGAAGCGGCGGACCGGCTCCTTCTCGCTGGGCTTTTCCAGGGTCTGGTACAGCTCGCGGTTCAGCTCGACGCCGTCGGCCTTGTTGCGGTCCACCCAGGCGGAGAACTCGTCGTTGCTCAGGCCGTGGAACTTGAAGCGCATGTGCGAGAAGCCGTCACCGCTGAAGTTGGCCGAGAAACCGTCGTACACGCCCGGCTTGTTGATGACCGCATTGAGCTGGCTCTGCATGCCGGGCATCGCGTAGATCATGCCGGACATCGCCGGCACGTAGAACGCGTTCATCACCGTGGACGAAGTGATCTTGAACAGGATCGGGCGGTCCACCGGGGCGGCCAGCTCATTGACGGTGGCAATGCCCTGTTCCGGGTAGAGGAACAGCCACTTCCAGTCGAGCGCGACCACTTCCACCACCAGCGGCTGCACGCCGGCCGGGATGGGACGCTGCGCATCCAGACGCTCCAGCGGCCGGTAGGGGTCCAGCTTGTGGGTGCTGATCCAGGTCATGGCGCCCAGGGCGATGATGATCAGCAGCGGCGCGCCCCAGATGATCAGTTCCAGCCGGGTGGAGTGATCCCACTCCGGCGAGTAGGTGGCTTCCTTGTTGGAGGCGCGGTAGCGCCAGGCAAACGTCAGCGTGAGGATGATGACCGGGACGATGATCAGCATCATCAGCAGCGTGGACGCCACGATGAGTTGCGCCTGCTGGTTGGCGATGTCACCCGAGGGTTTCATCACGACCATGTTGCAGGCCGTCAGTGGCAGGGCCAACGACAGCAGCCCGAGACGGGCCAGACTTGTTTTTAGTGATGCTTTGAGGTACATGAGATACAGCCAGCAGGCGGTTGACCATCGCCAGGGTCCGCGGAGCCCAGTGGGAGACCACTGAAGAACCACTGACTCAGGCGCCGGACATCCGGTTGTGGGCGACACGGGGGTTTACGACTAACGGGTAAACGACACTTGTCGACCGTTGCACACCGGGCGCAGATTTTGCCTCATCGACTCAAACCAACTATTGGACATTTTGTCCCAGGTAGGAGACTCATGAACAGCAACACGCTTTCAACAGTGGGACAGCCCCTCCCTCGCGGGACAGGAGTGGCCACTCAGGCCGAACAGGACGCGGTCGCCCCGGGCGATATCGCGGTGGGGGTGGTGATCGGCCGCGCCTCCGAGTATTTCGACTTCTTCGTCTATGGAATCGCCTCTGTGCTGGTGTTTCCGGCGATCTTCTTCCCTCACCTGGAACGGCTGGAAGGCACGCTCTGGTCCTTCGCGCTGCTGGCCTTGGCCTTCGTGGTGCGGCCCATCGGCACGCTGCTGGGCATGGCGCTTCAAAGGCGTTTCGACCGTGGTGTCAAGCTGACAGTAGCCCTGTTCCTGTTGGGTATATCCACCTGCGTCATCGCCGTGCTGCCGGGCTACAACGCCTGGGGCCCGGCCGCCATCCTGGCGCTGGCGCTGGCCCGGATCGGCCAGGGTCTGGCACTGGGCGGCTCCTGGGACGGGCTGCCTTCGCTGCTGGCCATCAATGCGCCGGAAGGCAAGCGCGGCTGGTACGCCATGCTGGGCCAGCTGGGCGCGCCCACCGGGTTCCTGATTGCCGCATCGCTGTTTGCCTATCTTTGGGGCAGCCTGAACGCGATCGACTTCCTGAGCTGGGGCTGGCGTTTCCCCTTCTTTGCCGCTTTCGCCCTGAACGTGGTGGCGCTGTTCGCACGCCTGCGTCTGGTGATGACGCATGAGTACGAAAAGAACCTGGAAGCGCATGAGCTGGACCCCTGCGACACCGCTCAGCTGTTCCGCGAGCAGGGCTACAACATCTTCATCGGTGCGTTTGCCGCCCTGGCCAGCTATGCGCTGTTCCACCTGGTGACGGTGTTCCCGCTGTCCTGGCTGATCCTGCATTCGGAACAGTCGGTCGGCCAGTTCCTGACCGTGCAGATCATCGGAGCGCTGCTGGCCGGGCTGGCGATGCCGATTTCCGGCCTGGTCGCCGACCGGATCGGCCGGCGCAGCACCCTGGGGACGCTGGCGATCGCCATCGGCATCTTCAGCCTGTTCACCCCGCTGCTGCTGGACAGCGGCAGCATGGGCCAGAACATCTTCATCCTGGTGGGCTTCGTGCTGCTGGGCCTGTCCTACGGCCAGGCCGCCGGTGCGGTGACGTCCAACTTCCTGCCTCACTTCCGCTACACCGGTGCGGCGCTGACCAACGACCTGGCCTGGCTGTTTGGTGCGGCTTTCGCCCCGCTGGTGGCGCTGGCGCTGTCGATCCAGTTCGGGCTGTGGGCGGTGACGGCGTATCTGCTGTCGGGCGCGGTGGTGACCTTGCTGGCGCTGCGCACCAACCGGATGCTCAAGATGAAGGACCGTGACTGATTGAAGACGGAGGACGGGCCGGCCGCTGCGCTGGCTTCGTCCCCGCCCCCCTCACCTCACGTTCAGAGGGCCGCTTGCCGACAGGCAGCGGCCCTTGTTGTTTTTGGACTGCATGCAAACACGCCGTCGCCCTTTAACGCCCATGGAATAACCCCACCATTTAGTTAGCAAGCTAACTATCTACAATGACCACCCATGAGCACTGCCAAGCCTCCCCGTTCCATGTCCCGCAATGCGCGGGAGATGGCCCTGCTGCAACTGGGCGCCAGCCTGCCCATCCTGGAGCGGGCCTACCGGGCCCGGGCCAATCAATCGGTCGCCCAGGTGGGCGTGTCGCAGACGATGGCCTGGCCGCTGGTGATGATCGGCCGCCAGGGCGACGGTCTTCGCCAGGGTGAACTGGCCGAGCTGGTGGGCATCGAAGGCCCATCACTGACCCGGACGGTGGACCAACTGGTGGAGGCCGGCCTGGTCGAGCGCCGCGAACATCCCGAGGACCGCCGCGCCCGGACCCTGCACCTGACCGACGCCGGCAGCGAGGCTTGCGAAAAGATCGAAGTCATCCTGCGCGACCTGCGCAACGAGGTGTATGCCGGTGTGGCCGATGCCGACATCGAGGCCACGCTGCGGGTGTTTGCCGTCGTGCAGGAGCGGCTGGGCTGCCCCAGCGCGCTGGTGCCGCCGCGGCGCAAGTAAGCCGGATGCGCCGCCGAGACCTCACGCCATGAGCCTGCAGTCCCCCACCGCCCTGCTGCGATTCAGCCGGAATGAATGGCTGTTTTCGGTCAAGGCCTTCGCCGCCGCCATGCTGGCCGTGTTCCTGGCCAACTGGGCCGGCCAGCCGCGACCCTTCTGGGCCATGATGACCGCTTACATCGTGGCCCATCCGCTGGCCGGCGCGGTGCGCTCCAAGGCGCTGTACCGCTTCGTCGGCACGCTGGTGGGCAGCACGGCCGCCGTGCTGCTGGTGCCGCGTTTTGCCAATGCGCCTGAATTGCTGAGCCTGACGCTGGCACTGTGGGTGGGCACTTGCCTGTGCTTGTCCCTGCGGGACCGCACGCCGCGGGCCTATGCCTTCATGCTGGCCGGCTACACCGCGGCACTGATCGGCTTCCCTTCGGTGGATGTGCCGCTGAACATCTTCGATTCGGCGGTCGCGCGCGTGGAGGAAATTGGCCTGGGCATCCTGTCGGCCACGCTGGTGCACAGCCTGGTGCTGCCCAACGGACTGGCCGGCACGGTGCTGGGGCTGCTGGACCGCACGCTGGGCGACACCCGGGCGTGGCTGTCGGACCTGACCGGCCGTCGCGACAGCGGCGCTGACCGCCGGCGTGTGGCTGGTGACATCAGCCAGTTGCGGGTGCTGAGCACCCACATCCCGTTTGACACCAGCCATCTGCGCTGGACGGCCGATGCGGTGCACGACATGCAGGACCTGGTGGCGTCGCTGACGCCGCAGCTGTCGGCGGTGGAAGACCGGCTGCGGGCGCTGGAATCGACGGAGGGCGGGATCGCGCCGGATGTCGCCGCTCTGCTGGCGAGGGTCGCGGAGTGGATCACCTTGCCGCCCGAAGAAGCGCGCGTTCAGTGGCCTGCAATCAAGGACGCACTGGACGGGTTGGGACAGCCTGCGGCTGTTGGCACGACTGCGAATGCAGCTGAGGGTTCGGATGCGAATGCCGGTGCGGATGCGGATGCGGATGCGGATGCGGATGCGGATGCGGATGCGGATGCGGATGCGGATGCGGATGCCGGTGCAGATGCGGATGCCGGTGCGGGTGCTGGCACCGCGACGCCCCTCGCTGCCGATGCATCGGTGCTCGACCAATGGCCCCGCTTGCTCCGTCTCGCGCTGGCCGAGCGCCTGGAATTGCTGCTGACCGGCTGGATGCACTGCATGCATCTGCGCGCCGACATCGACCATGGCCTGAGCGGCGCGCCCATGCCCACACGCCCGCGCCCTGCATTGACAGGCCCGCGCCTGCACATCGACCTCGGCATGGCGGCCCTGTCGGGCGCGGCAGCGGTGGTGGCCATCCTGGTCTGCTGCACCTTCTGGGTCCTGACCGGCTGGCCGATGGGCTCGGCCGCCGCCATGATGGCCGCCATCTTCTGCTGCTTCTTCGCTGGCATGGACGACCCGGTGCCGGCCATCAACGGCTTCCTGAAGTGGACCGTGCTGTCCATGCCAGTGAGTGCGCTGTATGTGCTGGTGCTGCTGCCGCTGGTGCAGGACATCTGGACGCTGGTGCTGGTGTGCGCGCCGGTCTTCCTGCTGGCCGGCTGCTTCGTGGCCCGGCCAACGACCATGGGCGCCGCGCTGCCCTTTGTGCTGGGCGTCGCCGGGACGCTGGCCATGCACGACACCTCGCAAGCCGACCTGCCCGCCTTCCTGAACTCCATGCTGGGTCAACTGGCCGGTGTGTTCGTGGCGTCGCGGGTCACGCGGCTGATGCGGTCGGTGGGCGCCGACTGGAGTGCCCGTCGCATCCAGCGGGCCACCTGGCGGGAACTGGACGAGCTGGCACGACTGCCGCGCTCGACCGCCCGCAGCCAGTCCTACCTGCTGCGCATGCTGGACCGCATCTCGCTGCTCGCGCCGCGGGTGGCCCAGGCGGGCGGATCGGTCCCCGGCGTGCCCACCGACGACGCCCTGCGCGACCTGCGGCTGGGCGCGGACCTCGTCACACTGCAGGCGCAGCGCGACCAGTGGCCGGCACTGGCGCTCAAGCCGCTGCTGGGCGGCGTGGCGGACTGGCTGTCGCAGCGCATGGCCGGGGTGCTGACGCCCCCGCCGGCGGCGCTGCTGGGGCTGATCGACGAGGCGCTGCGCCGTCTGGTGACGGTCTGCCCGTCCGGCGGGCCATGGCCCTCATCAGCGCGGGCGATGGCCAGCGCGCTGCTGGGGCTGCGCCGGAACCTGTTTCCGGAGGCGCCCGCCGCAGAGGCGCCCACTCCGGATTCCCCGGATGCCGCCGCCCCCACGGCTTGTCCGAATGGCCCGCCATCCCCGGAATTCCCGCCCCACCGCTCTGAGGAGACCCCGGCATGACCGGCGCTGTTGATCTGTTCGGCCTGTACCTGCCCTGGCTGATGCCGCTGGCCTTTGCCGCGCTGCTGCTGCTCTGGGGCGTGCGCCGTGTGCTGGCGCTGTGCGGCGCTTACCGCTGGATCTGGCATCCAGCGCTGTTCGACATGGCCTTGTACGTGCTGCTGCTGTGGGCCCTGAGCGGCCTTTCCCAGGACGCCGCGCCCACGCTGCTGCGCTTCTTCTCGCCCCTGAATTGATCTGGACCTGACCGTCATGACTTCGCTTCCCTCCTTCCTTCGCCCTCGCCGACTGGCCTCGCTGGCGGTCACCCTGCTGGTGGTGCTGCTGGCGGTGTGGGCCGCGCTGCGGCTGTGGGACCGTTATGAACTGTCCCCCTGGACGCGTGACGGTCGTGTGCGGGCCAACGTCGTGCAGATCGCGCCGGACGTGTCAGGCCTGGTGACCGCCGTGCCGGTGGCCGACAACCAGACGGTGGCGGCGGGCACGCTGCTGTTCGAAGTCGACCGTGCCCGCTTCGAGCTCGCACTGCGTCAGGCCCAGGCCCAGTTGGCTGCACAGCAGGTCGTGCTGGCCCAGGCGCGCCGCGAGGCGGATCGCAACACGGGTCTGGGCAACCTGATCTCGCAGGAAGTCCGGGAGCAGACGCGCAGCCGTGCGGAGCAGGCACGCGCCGGTGTGGCGCAGGCGCAAGTGGCGGTGGAAGCAGCGCGCTTGAATCTGGACCGCGCGCTGGTGAAGGCGCCGTCGTCCGGCACGATCACGAATTTCGACCTGCGCCAGGGGGCCTATGCCTCGGCCGGTCATCCGGTGCTGGCGCTGGTGGATGAGCATTCGCTGTATGTGGAAGGCTATTTTGAAGAGACCAAGCTGGCCCGCATCCATGTGGGCGATGCGGTGCAGGTGCTGCCGATGGGAGCGGCCCATCCGCTGAGTGGCCGTGTGGAAAGCGTGGCCGCCGGCATCGCCGACCGGGATCGCAGCACCAGCACCAACCTGCTGCCCAGCGTGAACCCGAGCTTCAACTGGGTGCGGCTGCCGCAACGCGTGCCGGTGCGGGTGAAGCTGGACCCGCTGCCAGCGGGTGAGCATCTGGTGGCCGGGCAGACCGTGACGGTGCAGGTGGTGCCAGGGTCGGCGGCGACCGGCTCGTCGGCACGGAACGCTGGAGCGGGCAGACCGGCTGCTTCTCGCCTGGCAGCCCCGCAGGCACATCGAGGAGCGCAGGCATGAGCGCCGATCGTCCCTTCCAAGCACGTCGTTCACCGGTCCAGCGCCTCGGACGCGCCACGTCGATCGTTGCCTTCGCGGCAGCCACGTTGCTCGCCGCCTGCTCCACGGCCCCCAAAGGCCCGGACTATCACGTCCCCACCGACGCCGTCGTCCAGCGCCCACAGGCCTCCGCGCCGTTCCTGGAACAGCAACGCGCCGCGAGCGAGCCGAACGGCGCGCCCTACGTGGCCGAGCCGCTGCCCGCGCACTGGTGGCGTCTGTTCCATGACGACCAGCTCGACGCCCTGGTGCAAAAGGCCTTGAGCCACAACACCGACCTGCGCCAGGCCGCGGCCCATCTGGAGCAGGTCCAGGCCCTGGAAGCGGAAGTCTCGGGCGCGGAGAAACCCAGCGTCAGCGTGAATGCGGCGCCGTATTTCGGCCATCCGTCCGGCACCTCGATGATCAAGAAGGACTATGTCCCGCCGGACACCTTCCGTTATTCGGCCAGTGTGGGCGTGTCGTATCAGCTGGACCTGTTCGGCCAGATCCGCCGCGCGGTGGAATCATCGCAGGCCAGCACCGAAGCGGCTGCTGCGGCGCTGGACCTGGTCAAGGTGAATGTCGCGGCCAGCACGGCTCGCGCCTATGCCGACGCCTGTGCGAGCGGGCAGCGGCTGGAGACCGCCCGCCACTCGGTGGAGCTGCAGCGTCAGGCGCTGGACATGACCGAGCGCCTGCAGCAGGCCGGCCGCGTCGGTGAAATGGATGCCGCGCGTGCCCGCAGCCAGCTGGAGCAATTGCAAGCCGCCCTGCCGCCGCTGCTGGCCCAGCGGCAATCGGCGCTGTATCGACTCGCAACGCTGACCGGCGACCTGCCCGAGCAATTCCCCGCAGCGCTGGCGGAGTGTCATGAACCGCCGAAGCTGACCGGCACCATTCCCGTGGGCGATGGGGCGGCATTGCTGCGGCGCCGCCCTGACATTCGCCAGGCCGAGCGCGAATTGCACGCGGCGACGGCCCGCATTGGCGTTGCGATTGCAGACCGCTATCCGAAGATCAGCCTGGGGCTCTCCGCCGGTTCGGGTCCGAACACCTTCTCCCGTTTCGGGCGTTCGGATTCACTCAGCTTCAGCCTGGGCCCGCTGATCAGCTGGACCTTGCCGAACAACGGCGTGGCCAATGCGCGCATCGCGCAGGCCGAAGCCTCGACGCGACAGAGTGCGGCCCGCTTCGACGGCGTGGTGCTCAATGCCCTTCGCGAGACCGAGACGGCGCTGAATCAATATGCCCGGGAGCTGGACCGCCGCGCGGCGCTGCAGCGTTCGCGGGATGCGGCCGCAGTGGTGGCCGACCAGGCACGGCGGCTGTATCGCGCCGGCAAGGTCGGTTATCTCGATGCGCTGGATGCAGAACGTGCGCTGGCCGCCAGCGATGCGACGCTGGCCGCCTCGGAAGCGACGCTGGTGGATGAGCAGGTGCAGCTGTTCCTGGCGCTGGGCGGAGGATGGGAACAGGACTAGGCCGCTGCCACGCGCTGAGACCCGGCCGGTCATCCCGGTCCCTCACGCGTGCCAGTCGCGTCTGCCGGTCACGCGTCCCCGTCACGCGTGACCGTGGTACCCACCCGTCAGACCTGCCCGGGCGACCGCTGCGCCGCCACCACCTGTTGCGCCAGATGCAGCCGCAACTGCTTTTCCAGCTGCGCGGACGGACGCTCCGGATCGGGGGCTCGCAGGGAGCCGACGAGGTTGCGCAGGACTTGCACCGGCGTCATCACCAGGCCCCACGGAAAGCCCCACCACCCCAGCACCAGCGAAAACGCCGCATCCCCCAGCCGTCGCTTGTTGCCGCAACGCCGGCAGCAAATGGCCGGCCGGCTGGACCATTGGGTCATGAACAGCGCCGACCACACCCGGTGGGACGTATGCACGTCCACCGGTCCCTGACCGTCGCACTTCGGGCAATTGCCCCGGTGCACCAGGGTCACGTGGTGCGCGACGTCCTGGGCGGAAAAGCTTTCGGCCGCAATGGCCAGAGCGCCATGGGTGGCGCATTTGTCGCCGCAGTAACGGCGCTCGCCAATCTGTTTGCCGCCAAAGAGGATACGGGTGTCGCAGTATGCGCAGCGGGCCATGATGGAATCTCCCTCGTCTCGTTGATCGCGGGTCCGTGAGCCCGGACCTTGGTGCACGCAGTGTGCCCCTGTGCGAGACCTCGCGTCACCGGCCATTGACCTGGCCGCGACACTGCGCAGTGTGGAATCCATCACATCGGGAAATCCGCACGAAGCCATCGCCTTCACCGCGCCCTCCCCCCGAAGGAGCGATAGGCGAAACGGCCAGCCTCGATGAGGCGGGCCCGTCCGCCAGCTCAGGGCTTCAGGCCGTCAGGCCAGCCACTCAGGGATAGCTGATCGTCAACCGATACGGCGACGTCGGGCTGGACCCGGCATAAGCCTGCACCTTGATGTAGACCGTCTGCGCTGCCGTGCCATTTTGGTAGGTCAGCGACTCGGCACTGGTGCCGCCCTCGGACCGGGCCAGACCCGCGCCGGTGCTGCTCACCACGTACAGGTCGTAATCCACACCCGCCGTCGTCGGGCCGGTCATGTCCACCCGCAGGCGCTGGTTGGCGGCCAGGGTCACCTTGAAGTAGTCCTTGTCCGAGGCCGTGCTGATGAAGCCGGTGATGGCTGTCCGATTGCCCACCGCATTGGCCGTGGCAATGGTCCCATTGGGCTCCACTTCGTCACCCGCATTGACCACATTGCTCACCGTGAAGCTCACCGCTGCCGACGTGGTGCTGTTGCCCGCCGCGTCATAGGCCTTGGCCACCAGGTTGTGGCTGCCATTGGCCAGTTGCGTCGAATCCACCGCGAGGGTGTAGGGCGCTGTCGTCTTGGTGTCCTTGAGCACACCGTCCAGCCAGAACTCGACCCGTGTCACCCCGACGTTGTCCGCCGCAGCGGCATTGAAGGTGATGGTGCCGGTGCTGCCGGAGACCGATGCAGTCACCGTCGGCGGTGTGGTGTCCCCGCCCTGCACGCCCTGGTTGACCCAGATCGGCGCGGACCACAGCACCTTGCCATCGTCCTGCGTCACCTTCGCATAGTAGAAATGCTTGCCATTGGCTGGCGTCACCGTGGCCGTGGCCGTGGTCGCCAGGCGCGACACCGTGCCATTGCGTCCTGGCACCCCTTCCCAGATCTCGGTGGACACCACCGTGCGCCCATTGGGGTTGTAGAAACCCACATTCAGGTTGAGCGCGCCGCTGTTGTCAAAGCGCTCTCCCATGATCTTGCCGTTCGCGCTGAAGATCAGTTGCGAGTTCTTGTCCAGGGTCGCAAACACACGCCGCGCCTTGAGCGCCTCCACCAGGCTCGCCTTGGTCAGCGGCGTGCCAGTGGGAATCAGCACCGCGGTCCGGTTGGTGTAGCTGGCGCCCCAGTTGGCGCAGTGGTTGTCCTGGTTGGTCGCCGGGGCCACGTGATAACCCCGCTCCAGCAGCTTCTTCCAGGCGGTTTCGTAAGAGCTGCGGGAGGTCTCGGTCTCCGTGGTGTTGGACGAGAAGGCGGACGTGTTCATCACCTCGGCCATCACCATCACCTCGTCGCCATCGGCGCTGTAGGCCATGTCGGTGCCGTTGATGATGAACTGGCCGGTGTCGTCCGGGTGATTGAACTGGCCGACCAGGCCCTGCGCCCGCATCACCGAATACAGCGTTGCGTAATCGCTCTTGGCGATGTAGCGGTCGCCGAAGAGTTCATTGCTGGCGTTGTACTCCCACGAGAACAGCTCATTGCTGTTGAAGATGTTCAGATGGCCGCCATTGCTGATGACGCCCCATTCCATGCCGTAGACCGCCAGGAAGCCCGGATTGGCTGCGCTGTAGTCCGCTGCAATCGTCAGGCCGCGTTGATACCGGGCCTTGGCCGCGGTGGCGCTGCCCGAGGTGTTGGTGCTGGAGGAGCCGTCGAAGTAATGGTTGTGGTCGGTGTTGGCGAAGAAGTCCAGACCGACATTCTTGGCATAGGGGAACGCAGCGTCCGGTCCGTAGGCACCGGTCTGGGCCGGCTGCGACGAGCTGCAGCTGCCGATGGCACCGCCGCCGTCCGAATCATTGGTCTGGCCGTGAAAGCTGCCGTAGTAGACGGTGTAGGGCCAGTTGCCCGCCCCCACCGACGCTGCCAGGCCGCGCACCCGCTGGGTGGCCTCGCCGGCGGCGCCGACAGCCAGCGGACGCAGCGTGCCCATCGCGATGCTGGGCGGCTTGCCCACCGCCAGGGCCCAGCTCTGGGTGACCGGTCCGTGGCCGCCGCTGGTGCTCAGCGCCAGCAGCTCGTCAAAGCGCGCGCTGTCCGTCTCGCCCTTGAGTGTCGTGCCGGCCGGCGCGCTCACCGCCACCAGGGTCGCGGTATAGAGGCCGTTGGTGGCGCTGTCGCCGGGGCCGGCCCAGTCGAGCTTGAGCGTGCGCACATCGCCGGCGTAGGGCTCGGTACCGCTCCAGGTCTTGACCAGCGCACCAGCGGTGTTACGCAATTCCACGCGCCAGCCCAGCAGCGTGCCCGCGGGGGCGCCGACATAGTCCAGGCTGACGGTGAAGGTGCGTGCGCCGGTGGCGTCCACGCCGTTGAACGGCACGTTCAGCGCCGCATCGAATTCGTGATGATCCGGATACTTGGCCGTGGCATCGGCGGAGAGCGCGGAGGCGCGCTCCTCGCTGGCCGCCGCGATGGTCACCGTGGTCTCGCTCGTGCGACCGCCGCCGCATGCAGCCAGGGCCAGCACCAGCAGGCTCAGGCTGCCCAGTCGGACGCCGCGGGCGATGGAGGACGACAGCGTCGGCTGCTGTGCCGGGATGTGCTTGAAGTTCATGGCAGGCTCCTTGAACGTCTTATTGCGCGCGGCGACGGCGCGCCATCAGGCCGACGGCGCCCAGGCCGGCGAGCATCAGCGCATAGGTGGCGGGTTCGGGCACGGCCGGTGTGGGCACGACCGGCGCCAGGATCTCGGTGCCAGTGAAGCGGACCATGTCGTAGCGAATCGTGCCGCCTGCCGCATAGGCACTGGTGGTGCCGGCGTAGCTGCTGGTGCCCGGCGCAAAGATGCTGACCAGGCGCACCGCAAAGCTGTCGTTGTTGGCCACGCCCAGCACGGAGGAGAAGTCAAAGCTCAGTCCGTTCACAAAGCTGCCCTGCCGGGTCATGCGGTAGGTGGCCGCATCCAGCCAGCTCTCACCGTCCACGGTGTAGAGCAGCTCGGTCCAGGCGGACGCGGTGGCGCTGTTGCGCTGGTCGAAGCTGAAGACGATGTTTTCGTAGCCCGACGTGTCCACGCCGAACTGCACGCCATACACGCCGCTCTGCGTGCCTTGCGGCGCGTAGTTGGCGGTGTTCAATGCCTTGCCATTGGTGATCGGATCGGTGCTGCCGGTGGAGGACACGAACTGCGTCGTCAGCGTGGTGCTGCCGCTAAGGAAAGCAATGCTGGCGCCGTTCTGGCTGAAGTCATGTTTGGTGGTGCCCTGGTAGCCGCCATTGGCAGCGTCAAAGGCGCCATTGAAGTCCCATTCCGCGACGGTGGTGGCGACGGTGGTCTGTGCACCAGCGCTGGTGGCGATGAAGGCGGCCAAGGCCAGCCAAGCAGGTTTGAAAGTCATGTGGTTCTCCTACCCCTAATCGATTTCGCAGTGAATTCATTTGCGCAAACGTTTCCGGCCACTGATTTGCGCAAAGATGTCGAACTGCAGCGGACAGTCAATGAATGGCAAGCGCCGGTGAAGCGGCCGGAGCGTATGCGCCGTTGATGACAAGACGGTTGCGGGGAAGCCCGAACCTGGGCCTCTCCCTCCCCCGCAATTGCGGGAAGGGTTTACGCGCACACGCCCCGCAAGCCGCACGGGGACGGTGCAAACCGCCGTTCCCCTGCGCATGGCGGTGCAACGCCGACACGCCTGCACCGGTTTGGAATGCGCGGCTGATTGCATTCAGGGCCGGGCCCGTCATTTGCCTGAAGGCGTGCCTCCCTCCACCGCGCAGCACCCCGCCATGACCGACATCCGCAAAGGCCAGCAACCGGCTGAACTCACCCGTGAGCAGTTCCACGAGCGCTTCATGCGCCAGTTCACCGACCCGGCCTTTGGCACGGAATCGGAGGCCTTGGCCCGGCTGGAAGCCATTGCGTTTGATGCCATGAAGGACGGCCGCAAGGCGCCCATCACGCGGCGGGCGGGCGACGAGTTTGCCGACCCCAGTTATGAGCTGTCGGTCGATTGGCTGCTGACCCGCGACCGGTTGCGGACGGCGCAGGAGAGATGGCATGAAGCCTCCACCCCGTCGCGGGTGCTCCTGGTGTGCGGCAGTGACCGCAATGACGGCACCTGCCCCGGCGAAATCTCCAAGACCTGGCGCATGACCCAGATCGCCAAGGACCAGTTGTCCGCCCGCGATGTGGAGGTGGACGTGCTGGACCTGAGCCTGACGACGTCCGAATACGGTCGCTCCATTCATCCTTGCAAAGGCTGCGTGTCCACGGCCATGCCGCTGTGCCATTTCCCCTGCAGTTGTTATCCCAACTACGCGCTGGGCCAGTCGCATGACTGGATGAACGAGATCTATGAGCGCTGGGTGAGTGCGCATGGCGTCATCCTGCTCACGCCCACCTACTGGTATCAATCGCCCAGTGCGCTGAAGCTGATGATTGACCGTCTGGTGTGCGCCGACGGCGGTAATCCGGACCCGACGACCACCCACGGCAAGACCGTCCAGGAAGCCAAGGCGCTGGAGGAGAAGGGCTGGGACTATCCCAAGCATCTCGCCGGCCGAGCCTACGGCGTGGTGGTGCATGGGGATGTGGCCGGCATTGAATCGCAGCGCCGCAATCTGAGTGACTGGCTGGACTGGATGGGCCTGATCGAAGCGGGCAGCCAGTCGCGGCTGGACCGCTACATCGGCTACTACGAACCTTATTTCAACAGCCACGAGGCGCTGGACAAGGACGAAGCAGTGCAGCAGGAAGTCCGCCAAGTGGCCGATGCGGTGGGCGATGCCGTGGCGCTGCTGCGCCGCGGTGAGCTCAAGCGCCCGGAACGGCGGCCGGCGCCTCGCACGAAGTGACGCGGCCCGTCGCGAGCGGGCGACATCGGCGCCCGGGAACACCGCCGCTGGGAATGCCTCTTGCTGACAACCCACCATCCACCGGCCGACGGCGCATCAGCGCCCGGCCATTCGTTGACCCAAGCTTCAGGAGCCTCCAATGACCGCATCCCTGCCCCAGACCCAGGCACCGACCCACGGCTCGGCCACCGACATCGACTACGTCTACCAGCAACTGGTCAAAGGCGTGGGCCGCGAACTGGTGACGGATGCCAACGCCCAGGAACTGGCCGAGCGCGCCGACCAGGACGGCCACACCATCCTGGCCACCGAACTGCGGGAGTGGCAGGCCCCCTGCTGATCGGCGATCGGGCTCACTGGCGCGTGCCTTCGTCGAAGAAGGCCCAGCGCGCCTGAGGGGCAAGACGTGGGGCGCGGTCCGCTAAGCTTGTCACAAGCGGACCTCCGCCAACGTCTTGCTTCCCATGGACGACGCCACCCAATCCTTTCAGCGCCTGCGCCCCCGACTCCGCGGCATTGCCTACCGCATGCTGGGCACGTCGGCGGATGCCGATGAACTGGTGCAGGACGTCTGGCTGAAATGGCATGAGGCGGACCGGTCCGAGATTCAGAACGCCGAGGCCTGGCTGGTCACTGTCACCACACGCCTGTCGATCGACCGCCTGCGCACGGCGCGGCTTCAGCGGGCGCATTACGTCGGTTTCTGGCTGCCGGAGCCGCAGTTGGACTTGGAGGCGCTCGCCCCCTCCCCCACCGACGACGCCCCCGCCACCCCGGAGCAACTGCTGGAGCGGGCGGACGACCTGTCGGTCGCTTTCCTCGCCGTGCTGGAGCGCCTGGCGCCGGAGGCCCGCGCCGCCTTCCTGCTTCGCGAGGTGTTTGAGGCCGACTACGCCGAGGTGGCCCAGGCCCTGGGCAAGTCGGAGGCGGCCTGCCGACAGATCGTCTCCCGCGCCAAAACCCAGCTGAAGGACCAGCGGCCGCGCCAATCGGTGTCGCCCGAGCAGCACTACCGACTGCTCTCCGGTTTTGCGGACGCCGCCCGCCGCGGCGACTTCGCCCAGCTCCAGGCCTTGCTGGCCGAAGATGCCGAACTGATCAGCGACGGCGGCGGCATCGTGCCCAGCTTCGGCCGTGTGCTGGCCGGCGCCACCCGCATTGCGCAGCTCTACTTTGCAGTCTGGCGACGCAGCGAACGGGGCGACGCCCGGCAGCGTCTGGCGCTGGCGCGCTTCAACGGCGAGTGGGGCCTGCTGCGCTACATCGACGGCCAGCTCGAATCCGCCCAGAGCCTGGAAACGGACGGCCGGCGCATCGTGCGCATCCATACCCAGCGCAATCCGGAGAAGCTGCGCGCGATGGCGCAGGCGCTGGCGCGGGTGGGTGTCACAAACACGGACGCCAAAGCGTCTGGATGAGCAGGAGGCGCCCGCCCCGGGCCCTCCCCCTGAACCGTCTCCCAGTGGAGACGCCCCTCATCTGCCATCCGGAGTGTTCCCATGACCCAACGCCTCGACTACGCCCGCCAGGCCCCCGAGCTCTTCAAGAAGTACCTGGACTTCAGCCTCGCCCTCAAGAAGACCGGGCTGGCGCTCGCGCTGCTCGACCTCGTCACCCTGCGCGCCTCCCAGCTCAACGGCTGCGCCTTCTGCGTCGACATGCATGTCAAGGAAGCCACGATCCATGGCGAGCGCGCCCTGCGCCTGCACCATGTGGCGATCTGGCGCGAATCCCCGCTGTTTTCTCCGCGCGAGCGTGCCGCGCTGGCCTGGGTGGAGCTGTTGACCCACCTGCCTGCGCACGGCGTCCCCGAAGCGGACTTCCTGGCCGTGCGCGAGCATTTCAGCGAGGAGGAGATGGCGGCGCTGAGTTTTGCCATCGTTGCGATCAACGGCTGGAACCGCCTGTCGGTCGGTTTTGCGGTCGTGCCGGGCTCCCAGGACGCGCAGTACGGCCTGGACAAATCAGGACTGACCTGACCGCTCTCTTCGTGAATTCCGTCACCTCTTCGCGCCACCCTGAGGCGCTCATCGCCCACTTCCCTCTTTAATCGCACCGGCGCCACACGGATCTCGCAAGCCGCCATACCGGCGGTAAGCGCATTTTGTTATGGTGCAGGCGGCCTGAACGAGACAGGTCACCGGCGCCCCATCAAAACATTCCATGGCGCTGACGAAGAGGGAGTGAGCGTGGAGTCCAAGTTTCTTCGGAGCGGCCAATGGCCGCCACCGGTCTGTGATGTTGTGCCCGACGTTCTGAGTCGGGCGACGTCGACGGGTGGGCAGGCGCCTGCGATGGCGCCCGACAGTGCGCCTTCCCTCAGCCCCGAGCCCGGCGCCCAGGACCCGCTCACCGCCCTGATCCTGCTGCCGCGCTTTGCCGACCGCGACGGCCTCACGCGCGCCCTTGGCATTCCCCCTGGGGCCGACCGGTCGCAGCGCATCACCGCCGCATGGTTCCTGCGCCAATACGACGGCCAGCGCACGCCCGCCCTGGTGGAAGGTCTGCTGGCCGACCCCTGGTTGGTGCAGGGCGACAGCCCGCTGCAATGCCATGCGCGCGCCCGGGTCCAACTGGCGCTGGCGGACGCCTGGAACCTGCGCGGCGACCATGAGTCCGCCCTGCGCCTGGCGGGCGAAGCCCGCGACGGCTTCCGCACGCTGGGCCACCTCGCGGGTCAGTCCGATGCCGACTGGGTCGCCGCCAATATCGTGCACGACCTGGGCGACGCCCGCATGCGCAATCAATTCATGCGCAGTGCTGCCGCGCTGGCCGAAGCCGCCGGCGACACCGACCGCCTGGCCACTGCCGAGATGGCCCTGGCCTGCTTCGCCGCTTTTGAAGATGCCCCCGCCGCCGGCATCGCCTGGAAGGCCACGGCGCGTCGTTCGGAAGACTCGCCGTCACCCGCCCTGCGCGCCCTGGCCCAGTTCTTTCTGTTCATCACCGAATGGGGCCGCGGCGCCTGCGATGCCGCACTGGCCCATGCGCTGCTGTCCATCCAGGCGTCGGAGGAATGCGGCCAGATGCGCCGGGCGCTGCTGGACAACGCCAACGTCGCGTCCCTGCTGATGGAGCTGGGCGATCTGGAAGCCGCCGCCGCCCGGCTGTCCCACCGGCTGGACGTGGCCCGGCACTGCGCCTGGCCGCATCCGCTGGGCTGCACCCTGTCGGTGTTCTCCGAGGTGCTGGTACGCCAGGGCCGGGCCGAGGAAGCGCGCGGTATGGCCCGCGAGGCGGTGACCGTTTTGGCCCGAGTGCCGCGCACGACCCACTTCCTCCATGCACAGCTGGCCCTGGCCGATGCCGAGCTGGAGTGCGGAGACGTGGACGCCGCCGAACGCGGCTTCATGCTGGTGAATGAACAGGGCCGCCATGTGGAGCTGGTGGAAGACCGCGCCTATGCGCTGTTCGGACTCGCCCGGGTGGCCCATGCCCGCCAGGATCTCCCCCGCGCGCGGGCCCTGCTGGACAAGGCCCTGCAGCAGCCGCATCTGGATCCGGACCAGGCGCTGCGCACGCTGATCTGCCTGTCCCGCGTGTCGCAGGCGCAAGTGGACGCGGGCGCAGCGGATGTGTGCCCCGACGAACCGGTGGCCCTGCTGGAGCGGGCCCTGCGCATTGCCGACGAACAGCTGGAGGGCGCGCAGCGCCACGAGCTGCTGCTGGAGCTGGCCGACCGCCTGCAGGCCCGCCGCCGCGACCCGGACGCCATCGTGGCGCTGCGCGGCGCGCTGCAGGCCCTGGCCGCCGACAAGCGGCGCGCCACCGAACGACAGGGCATGGCGATGGAAGCGCGCCACCGCAGCGAGACCGTGCTGGCCGAGGCCCAGCATCACCGCGAATTGGCCCGCAAGGAGGCCGCCCGGGCGAGCGAGCTGCAGGCCACCAATCGCGAGCTCAGCCGCGCCGTGGCCGCGCTGGAGGCCGCGCAGCGCGAGCTGATGGAACGTCATCAGCAATTGCAGCAGGCCAATGAACGCATCCAGGAACTGAGCCTGACCGACCCGCTCACCGGCCTGCGCAACCGCCGCTTCCTCACCCAGGTGATCGACAAGGCGGTGGCCGAGACGCTGCGGGCCCATGCACGACCGGCGCAGGCGCCCGATCCGCTGGCGGACGGCCCCGGACCCGGACGCGACCTGCTGTTCTTCCTGCTGGATGTGGACCACTTCAAGCAGATCAACGACCGCCACGGCCATGCCACCGGCGACGCGGTGCTGGTGGAGGTGGCCGCCCGGCTGCGGGAAGCGACCCGCGGGGAAGACCTGCTGGTGCGCTGGGGCGGCGAAGAATTCCTGATCGTGGTGCGACATGCCCGCCGCGAGGAAACCGCCCTGGTGGCCGAGCGGCTGCTCGCCAGCCTGCGGGACGCGCCGATCCGACTGCCCACCGGCGAAGTGCTGCACTGCACCGCGTCGCTGGGCGCTGCCAGCTTCCCTGAGCTGCCGACGCTGCCACCAGGCACCAGTGATGCGCCCCCCCTCTCCGGCAGCTGGGAACGCGCCCTGGAGCGGGCCGATGCGGCGCTGTACGAAGCCAAACGGTTGGGCCGAAACCGCTGGTCGGAATAAGCGCAAGCCCCTGCCCGCCACCCGGGGGCGCCAGCCACTAGACTTCACACGGACCGTGTCCCGAGGAGTCGCCATGTCCCAACCGCCGCTGCTGCTGCCCGCGCCCACTTTCGAGGGCGTCCGCGAGGTCGTGGCCGAGCCGCTGAAATTCAAGGCGAAGCTGGCCATCGGGGAAGACGCGTACACGTCGCTGCGCATGATCAACCGCACCCGGGAAGTCTGGGATGTGCTGGGCGCGGCAGGCGCCGGTGCGGCGGTGGCCAAGTCCGGCATGGTGGCGTCGGTGCTGGGAGCGTCGGCCACGCCGCTGGGCTGGGTGGCCTTTGCGGCGCTGGCCTCCGGCGGCGCCTGCTACGGCCTCTATCGCCTGCTGGGCAATACCAAGGGGCAGCGGGTCATCGAGATTCCCAAGTATCTGAACACGCCGCTGGACACGCTGGGGCTGGCGCTCTTCGACCTGATCGCGCCGCTGTCTCTGCGACTGGCCGCGCGGGAGGGGACGGTGCAACCGGCGCAGCGCGACTTTCTCATCCGCCACCTGATCCAGGACTGGGGCCTGGGCGCGCCGTTCGTGACGCAGGCAGTGCAGGCGGTCGAGCTGGGCCTGGCAGACGCGTCGCTGGAGGCCATTGCGATCGAGGGCGCGGAATTCCTGCGGATGAATCCGGACTGCAATCACCAGGCCATCGTCGATGACCTGGCGGTCTTCCTGCGGGAGATGCTGGAAGCGGGCGGTCCCCTGACCGCCCAGGACGCCGACACCCTGGCGCGCACCGTCGAGTTGCTGCGCACCACCCCGCCCAGCGAGCTGACCAAGGCCTGGACCCAGGCCCTGGCGGCGGCGGGCGGCGCTGCGGCGCAGGTGCGCACGGCAGCGGGTGGCGCCGCGACGCAGATGCGCACGGCGGTGTCCGGCGCGGCCACCTGGACGCAGGAGCGGCTGCCCTCCCCCGACACGCTCCGGCGCGTGGGAGAAGGCGCCGCCCAGCAGACCGTTCAAGTGGCCCAGCAGACGCTGCAACGCGCGCAGCAGATGGCGCAGCAGGTCGCACAGCAGACGGCCGATGCAGCGGGCAAGGCCGCGCGCACCGCCGCAGACCTGGCGCAGGAGCGGCTACCGGATGCAGAGCAGGTGCGGCAACAGGGGGAACGGGCGCTGGAGCAGGCGTCCAAGGTGTCCAAGGCAGCAGCTGAGGCGGCTCGTCAGGCGGCGACCGAAGCGGCCCGCCTGGCGGCCGACAAAGCCGCGGCATTGCTTCAGCAACGCGGCGCCCTGACGGACCGCCTGCTGCGCAAGCGTCCTCCGTCGCAGTCCTGACCTGCAGCATCGCAACGACGTCGAGAAGGCGAGTCCAGCACGTCGAATGCGCGAGGAGACGGCCTTGTCCGTCGCGGACGCGGCATGCTGTCCTACCCGACGGCGTACGGCCGGCGCATAACGTTGTGGGATGAATGCCGCGTCACCCACCCCCCACCCGCCCTCCCAGCAGCCTGCTGCCCCACAGAGCCCCTCGTCGGCCCCGGGTGACGGCTACCGTTCGCAAACGACCATGACCGCTGCGGAGGGTGCCTCGAGCCCGCCGCGAAACACCCGGCAGGCTGCCGATGCTGCACCGGGGCGCCGCCTGACAAAGCGCCCATCGGACACTGACGACAGCGACGGCGCCCCCGCCTTCCTGCGCGGCTTCTCGGTGGTGCATGCGCTGCTGGCGCTGCTGTTCATCTGCATGGCCCTGCTGCTGCTCTTCATCGCCGCCAAGGGCACCTGGGAAGTGCTCAGCACCGACCTCAACGAGCATGCCGCCCAGCTGGTGATCGAATCCATGGGCGTGCTGGCCGCGGCCGTGGTGGCGCTTCAGATTGCGCAGACCATCACTGAAGAGGAAGTGATCCGCACCGCCCACATCAGTGCACCGACACGGGTGCGGCGTTTCCTGTCCCGCTTCATGGTGGTCATCGTGGTGGCGCTGGCCATCGAGGGCCTGGTGGCCACCTTCCGCGCCTCGCATGAAGGCGCCACGCTGCTGCTGCATGCCGCCGCCATGGTCACCGCCGTGGGCGTGTTGATGGGCGGCTGGGGCCTGTTCATCCGTCTGAACCGGTATGCGGAGGAGCTGGAGCCCGAGGCGATGGAGGATGCGAAGCAGGAGGATGAGAAGTTGAAGGAGGACTGACCCGCCGCCCTCCCCGGGTTGCCAGCCAGCACAGCAGCGACCCGGCGCACACCATGCAGGCTCCCTGCCAGAAATGCCAGGACAGCGGGGTCTGCAGCACCACCGCCGCCAGCGCTGCCGACATCACCGGAATGAACTGCGACGCCCCCGCCAGCACGGTCACGTTGCCCCGCAGGATGCCCACGTTCCAGGCGGAATAGCCAAACGCCATGGCGCAGGACGACAGCGCCAGGAAGCCCAGGGCCTTGGGGCTGGGCTGCATGGGCGGCTGCTCGCCGAGCGCGAACTTGATCCACAGGGCCACGGCCGAGGCCATGAAAAACAGCGTCACGCCGTTGCTCCCGTTGGCCCAGCGCGGCGTGACGGTGCAATAGGCGGCCCACAGCACCGCGCCCATCAGGGCCAGCCCATAACTGACCGGATTGCCGCGGACATTCGTGAGCATCTGGGCCAGGTCCAGCCCCTGGTCCCCGCCAAGCACCTGGCACACCCCCAGCACGCCCAGCGCAAAACCTGGCACGATCAGCGCATTGGACCGTTGCCCGTTGAAGAGGATGGCCGCAGTCATCGTCAGCGTCGGCCAGAGGTAGTTGCACATGCCCACCTCGATCGCCTGGCGGCCGGAACTGGCATACCCCAGCGACAGCGACAGACACAGCTCATAAGCCACGAACAGGGCCCCGCCGCCCAGCAGGTAACGCCGCGGCAGGGTCGACACCCGCGTCGGCCCCAGGGTCAGCAGCAGCACGACCGACGCGCAGGTGTAGATGAGGGCGCCGCCGCCGGTCGGCCCGAAGCTTTCGCTCACGCTGCGCATCAGCCCGACGGAAGAACTCCACAGGAGGATGGCCAAAAGGCCGATGAGGGTCGCGGGCGGTCGGCGGGGCATGCAGGCACAGGGGGTCAAAGCCGCTGCAGTGTAGAGCGGACAGCGGCTCCCCTTCCCGGGGGGAAGCGCCTCGGAAAGACTGGACTCGCCCCCGCATTTGCCGGATCATCAATCGGCTGCAATGGGCAGCAGGGGCGTCTGTGCATTCGTGACTCGACTCACACTCAGAAACCGCGTCATTGGGCTCACACTCATCGCCTTCTCCTTGCTGGGGGCGATGCTGGCCTGGCATTTGTACAGCGACGGACAGGCGCGCATCCAGGCCTCCGAGGAAAGCCACCTGGTCCGCGCCAAGCTGATCGCCGCCCGGCAGGACATCCTGGTGGAGCGCGCGGACGCGTTGCTGGACACGCTGATGGCCAGCCCAATGCCCAGTTCGCCCGAGGCTGCGGAATTCTGCAACAAGCAGTTGGCCGCCCTGTTGGCCAATGAACCCGATTACGACCAGTTCGGCGTGGCCGATGCGCAGGGCAATCGCCTCTGCTCGGCGGTGAATCCGGGCCGCCCGCTCAACTTCTCGGACCGGGTCTGGTTCCAGCGCGCGCTCACCAGCCAGGACATCAGCGTCGGCGACATCACCATCAGCCGCACCATCGGCAAGCCCACCGTCACGCTCGCGAAGGCCCGCCGCGATGCCGACGGCAAGGTCATCGCCGTCTACTACGGCGGCTTGAACATGAAGTGGCTGGAGCGGACGGTGAACGTGTCCGACCGGCTCCCCGAGGAAACCCTGTCCGTCATCGACAGTCGCGGCGTGCTGGTGGCGCGTCATCCGGACGTCGAGGGATGGACCGGCACGCCCATTCCCAGCACGGTGATGACCAAGATCCAGGGCGCGGACGCGGAAGCCTTCGAGGCGATCAACCGTGCGGGCCAGCGCCGGCTCATCGCCCACGTGCCGCTGCTGCGCACCACCAACGGCAGTCACTACCGGCTGCTGATGGCCTCGCCGATGGCCCTGATCGAGGCCCCTGCGAAGCGGGAAGCCATCGCTGCCTTTGCCGTCCTGCTCTCGGTGCTGCTGGGAACCGGCGTGGCCCTGCTGATCGGCCTGAATCACTGGCTGGTGCGGCCGCTGCAGCATCTCTCGGCCATCGTGCAGCGCCAGCGTGCCGGGGAACGCGGCGCCCGCACCGGCCTGCGCCACGGCGGGGACGAAATCGGCTTCCTGGCACAGACCATCGACGAATCGGCCGAGAAGATCGAGCAGCGCGAGGCCAGCCTGGAATCGTCCAACCGCGCGCTGCGGGTACTCTCCGCCGGCAACCGCACCCTGCTGCAGCGCCATGACGAGGCCGCACTGCTCAACCAGATGTGCAAGGCCATCATCGAGGCCGGCAACTTCCGCATCGCCTGGGTCGGGTATGCGTCCGAAGAGACCCTGGTGGAACTGATGGCCATGTATGCCAGGCAGCCGGAATTGCTGCATGCGCTCTACGCCACCTGGGACCTGGCGCGCGACGGCTCCGGGCCGGTGGCACGCGCGCTCAAGACCGGCGCCAAGCAGGTGTGGACCCGCAGCAGCACCGATCCGGCCGATGCGGTCTGGCGCACCGGCGCCCTGCGCCGCGGCTGCCTGGCGACGCTGTCGCTGCCGCTGGTGGTGGACGGTGCGGTCATCGGCGTGCTGAACATCTGCGCGGCGGAAGAAGACGTCTTTGATGCCGGCACCCTGGAGGTGCTGGAGGAAGCCTCGCACGACCTGTCCCTGGGCATCAGCGTCGCCCGTGCGGAAGTGCAGCGCCGCCACTTCGAGGAACAGCTGCGCCTGCATACCGACGATCTCGAAGCGCTGGTGTCCCGCCGCACCGCCGACCTCATCGAGGCCCGAGAAAGCGCGGAAGTGGCCAACCGGGCCAAGAGCGCCTTCCTGGCCAACATGAGCCATGAGATCCGCACGCCGATGAATGCCATCATCGGCCTGACCCACCTGCTGCGCCGCGACACCGACGAGCCGCAGCAGCAGGACCGGCTGACCAAGATCGAACGCGCCGCGCAACATCTGCTGCAGGTGATCAACGACATCCTGGACCTGTCCAAGATCGAAGCCGGCAAGATGGTGCTGGACAGCATCGAGTTCTCCCGTGACGACCTGCTCTCCAACGTGCTGGAGCTGGTGGGCGACGAGGCCGCGCGCAAGAAACTGGAACTGGTGCTGGACACCGACCACCTGCCCGAGCGCATGCGCGGCGATCCCAAGCGCCTGGCACAGGCCCTGATCAATCTGCTGGCCAATGCGGTGAAATTCACCGAGCAGGGCTGGGTGCGCCTGAAGGGCCATCTGCTGCAGGAAAAGGATGGCCGGCTGCAGCTTCGCTTCGAGGTGCGCGATTCCGGCATCGGCATTCCGCTGGAGCGACAGGGGGCCCTGTTCAGCGCCTTCGAGCAGGCCGACATTTCCACCACCCGCCGTTATGGCGGCACCGGCCTGGGCCTGGCCCTGACCCGGCGCATCGCGGAGCTGATGGACGGCACCGTCGGCCTGGACAGCCAGCCCGGCCGCGGCAGCACCTTTTGGTTCACCGCCTGGACCGACCGGGCGGATCGGGCCGACCCGCAGCAGATGCGCGGCCGTCTGGAAGGTCGCCACGTGATGCTGGTGGACGACCTGCCTGAAGCGCTGGATGCCATTGGCGACGCGCTCAAGGTGCTGGGCATGACGGTGGACGGTCACCTCTCCGGGCCCAGTGCGGTGCGACAGGCCGACGAAGACCTGGAGGCCGGCCGCCTGCCGGACCTGCTGGTGGTGGACTGGCGCATGGTGCCCTGGGACGGCCTGCTCACGCTGCGCCGGCTGCGCGAGGTCATGGGCGAGGCGCTGCCGCCCAGCATCCTGGTCACGGCCTATGACGGCGACCTCATTCGCGAGGAAGCGCTGCAGATCGGGTTTGGTGCCGTCCTGGCCAAGCCGGTGACGCCCACCGACATGCTGGACACCATTGGGCGGCTGCTGGCGGACAGCTCGGACAGCTCCGCTGCGGCGTCAAACGAAGCGGGCGAAAACCTCTCGGGCCCATCGACGTCGGACCCGCCAACGAATTCATCGATTTCCGCGAATCCAGCGAATTCATCGGATTCAACGGTCCTCTCTCAATCCTCAACACATCCAACACTTTCAGCATCTTCACCTGCGCCCGCACCAGCGGCGGTCACGGCAGCACCTGCTTCCCGTGAGCCCACGCCGACGTCCGCAAGCCATTCGGAGCGTCGCCTGAGCGGCCACCACCAATTGGAGGCTCTGCGCCAGCGACATGCCGGCCGCCGTGTACTGCTGGCCGAGGACAACCCGGTCAACCAGGAGGTGGGCCAGGAACTGCTGCTGTCGGCCGGCCTGGAGGTGGAAGTGGTGGACGATGGGGCCAGCGCAGTGGCCCGGTCCCGTGAGGTGGATTTCGATCTCATCCTGATGGACGTTCAGATGCCGGTGCTGGACGGACTGGCCGCCACCCGGGAGATCCGCGCGCTGCGCGGCCCTGGCGTGCCCATCATTGCCATGACCGCCAATGCCTTTGGCGAAGACCGCCAGGCCTGCCTGGACGCCGGCATGAATGACCACATTGCCAAGCCGGTGGATCCCGCGCGTCTGTATGAGGTGCTGATGCGCCAGCTCAATGCGGCGCGGGCCGCGGCAGACAGTGTGGACGTTGTGGACAGGGCCAGCGCCAGTGACGCAGACGGCGCGCCGTCCTCCGCGGCCCCCGGACCTGTTGCCGGCGACAGCCTGGGCGCTGTGTCCGCCCTTCCCGACCTGGACACCCGGGCGGCTTTGGAGAGCGTCGGCGGCAGCGCGGCGGTGCTGCTGCGCGTGCTGCAGCGCTTCGCCGAGACCTACGCCCGGGGCCAGCCTGACCTGGCCGACCGCTCCCCCAAGGACCGGCAATTCCGCTGGCGACAGGCCGCCCATTCGCTGCGGGGCTCCTGCGCCACCATCGGCGCGACTGAACTGGCTGCGCGATTGCAGGCCTTCGAATCGGCATTGAAGGCCGACATCGACCGCTCCGAATCGCTGCTGGCCACGGCCCTCCAGTTGAACGCGGATGTGCAGAAGTTGTCGAATGACATCTCAAATGCGCTGAAAAAGCTCTAAACGTCAGTCGGATATCGCGACAAAACCGCCAAGAGCGATCACGATACGCACACAACAGGCTGATCACAGCCACCCGGACACACGCCCTGGACACAGGCTCCATGGCGTCGTGCCCTGCAAAGGTCCGCTGATACGTTGACGGCGCCAAGCCGTCCCACACAGGGAGAACTGATATGCAGGCATTGAAGGACCGGTCCATTGCGACCCGCATGCGGCTGGGGTTTGCACTGCTCATTGTGATGAGCATGGCCGTGGCGGGATTTGGCCGGGTGGCCCTCCAGCATGTGGGGAGCCAGATGCACGAATTGACCGGCAAGCATCTGGTCATCGTGTCGCTTCTCACCAATGTGAAGGACAACGTGAATGTCACCGCCCGGGTGGCCCGCAACATTGCCTTGTTGACCGATCCGGCCGCCAAGCAGCGGGAGAAGGAACGCATCGACGCCAATCGCGCCTCCACCCAGGAACTGCTCAAGCAACTGCAGGCGCAACTGGCCGACCAGAGCGGCAGTGAACTGCTCGAACGCGTCACCCGCACGCGGGAGGCCTATGTCAAGGCCATCAATCCCGCCATCAAGCTGGGCATGGAGGGCAACAACGAAGCCGCCCGCGACCTGCTGGTCGGCGAGGTCAGCCAGACCCAGACCGCCTATTTCAGCGCCCTGGACGAGCTGATCGCCGCGCAGCGCCAGGCCATGGAGAACGCCCGCGCGGACGCGGACACCACCATCGACCGGGCCGCCTGGTCGATGATCGGCCTGCTGTCGCTGTCGGCGGTGCTGGGGGCCAGCGTGGCGGGCTGGATGGCGCGCAGCGTCACACGGCCGCTGCGCGCGGCCATGACCATCACCCAGCGCATTGCCAAGGGCGACCTGAGCACCCGGATCCAGCCCGAGTCCCGCGATGAAGTGGGGCAATTGATGGGGTCCCTGCAGCAGATGCAGGACGCGCTGCGCCATCTGGTCGGCGTGGTGCGCACCAGTAGTGACTCGGTGGCCACAGGCGCCGGTCAGATTGCCGTGGGCAACGGCGACCTGTCACAGCGCACTGAACGCCAGGCGTCCAGCCTGCAGCAGACGGCCGCTTCGATGGAGCAGCTCTCGGGCACCGTCACCCACAGCGCGGAAACCGCTCAGCAAGCCACCAGTTTCGCCACGGCCGCCAACCGCGCCGCGGAAAACGGCGCAGAAGTCATGGGCCATGTGATCCATACCATGACGAATATCAATGAGGCCAGCCAGCGAATTGGCGACATTGTGAGTGTCATTGATGGCATTGCATTCCAGACCAACATCCTGGCCTTGAATGCGGCCGTGGAGGCGGCCCGAGCCGGGGAAGCCGGCCGCGGTTTCGCCGTCGTCGCCAGTGAAGTCCGCAGTCTTGCGCAGCGCTCCGCCACCGCCGCGCGGGAAATCAAGCAGCTCATCATCAGCAATGTGGAGACGGTGGAGGCGGGGTCCCGACTGGTGGACAGCGCGGGTGCCAGCATGCAGGAGATCCGTGACCAGGTGGCCCGGGTCGTGGGCCTGATCAGCGAGCTGGGTCAGACCTCCCAGGCGCAGAGCCGCGACATCCTGCAGATCAACAGCTCGGTGGCGCAACTGGACGAATCGACGCAGCAGAACGCGGCGCTGGTGGAGCAGTCGGCCGCAGCGGCGGACAGCCTCAGCCATCAGGCGCAGTTGCTGGTGGATGCGGTGAGTGCCTTCAAGCTGGAGGCCGAGCCTGCATGACCGACCATGGCCGAGCTTGCATAAAAAACGTGCCGCATTCACCCCACAGATTGCGGAATCCGGAGACACCGACATGAGAGATCATCAAGACCCAGACTGAGCCAGACGATCGATCGACTCCTTCATGCGGATCGAGCGTCGCCCGGCACTGCGCTGCGCCGCCTTTGCAAGGTCCCACACCAGCATCCGTTCCAAACACATCAAGCCAGGGCGCCGTCGGGAGGGTTATGGCCAAACAGAAGTCGCTGTTGCTGGTGGACGATGATGCGTCCACGCTTCGAGTCCTGAGCAAGGTCCTGGCGGGCTATCCCGATCAACGCCTGGCCCTGTCCGGGGAACAGGCGCTGGCGCTGGCCCGCGCGCGGTGTCCGGACCTGATCCTGATCGACATGGAAATGCCGGGCATGTCCGGCACGCAGCTCTGTTCCGTCCTCAAGAACGACTCGTCGCTGGCCCACGTGCCGGTGCTGTTCGTCACCAGCGACGACTCCGAGGCCACCCGGCTGGAAGCGCTGCAACTGGGCGCGGCGGACTTCGTCACCAAGCCCATCGTGGCCGAGCAGTTGCAAGCCCGGGTGGGCGCCGTGCTTCGCACCGTGGCCGAGGTCGAGCGGGCCAAGGCGGAAGCCACCCAGGCCGCGCTGCACGAGCCGGAGGTGCTGCGCGCCGGGCCCTCGCGCCTGCTGGTGGTGGGCAGTGATCCGGTGGAGGTCTCCGGCCTGCATGAGACGCTGGAAGGCATCGGCGAGGTCCGCACCGCCGATGCCCGCGACCTGGTGATGATCATGGTGCTGGCCCGCACCTGGCGTCCGGACCTGGTGCTGGTGGACACCGCCCTGCAAGGCCGTGAAGAACCCGGCTTCGACCTGTGCCGCCTGTTCAAGGCGGCGCCCACGCTCAGCCACGTGCCCATCGTGTTCGTGAGCCGCCAGGCCGATGGCTTCGACGAAACCCGGGCGCTGGCCCTGGGCGCGGCGGACATCCTGGCCCGGCCCTTCTCCGGCACCGTGCTCAAGGCGCGGGTGCGCAACCTGCTGGAACTCAAGCGCCGCACCGACATCGAATTGGCCATGGCCGCCAGCGAAGGCCAGCGGCTGCAGGCGGATCGACTGGCGGCGGTGGTGGAAGGGGCGTCGGATGCCATCATCACCATCAATGCCGCCGGTGACATCGCCCTGATGAATGCCGCGGCCGGGCGCCTGCTGGCGATGGACCCGCTGCTGTCCACCGGCCGGCCCGCTGCCGACCTGTTGACCGAGCGCCTGCCCGGCCTGGACCTGACCCAGCCCACCTCGGGCCAGCGCGTCCTGCTGTCGCGCTGTGACGGCACCGAGGTCCCGGCGGAGGTGTCCATTTCCATCGTCGGCAATGGCACGCTGCGCCTCACCACCCTGATGTGCCGGGACCTGACCGACCGGGAACGCCTGGCCGCCGAGTCCAGTGCCCGCGCCGCCGCGGAGGCGGCCAACAAGACCAAGGCGCTGATGATCTCCTACGTGGCCCACGAGATCGGCAATCCGCTCAATTGCATTCTGGGCTTTGCCCAATTGATGGCCTGCGACCGGGTGGCGCCGCTCAACGCCACGCAGGCGCAGCGGGTGGCGATGATTGAGGCGGGGTGCACCCAGCTGTCCACCCTGATGAACGACCTCAGCGCCCTGGGGCATTTCGAGCTGGGCCAGCTGTCGGTGCGACGCGGCCCGGTGAATGTGCTGGAAGTGCTGGACAGCGCCCTGCGGACCACGGCGGGCCTGGCCGAGCAGATGCAGGTGACGCTGACCCAGTCGCGGGAGGTGCCGGAAGGCGTTCTGGTGCTGGCCGACGGCAACCGCCTGCGGCAATGTCTGGTCAACCTGCTGAGCAATGGGATCAAGTACAACAAGCGGGGCGGCTCGGTGACCATCGCGCTCAAGGTGCAGGATCAGTTCCTGCAGGTGTCGATCACCGACACCGGCATCGGCATGAGCCCCGAGCAGATCGCCCATTTGTACGAGCCTTTCAACCGGCTGGGCCTGCAGGACAGCCGACTGCCGGGCACCGGGCTCGGCCTGGTGGTGACCCGCCAGCTGATCGATGCCATGGGCGGCCAACTGACCGTGACCAGCAGCCCGGGCGACGGCAGCTGCTTCACCTTCACCCTCTTGCTGGCCGAGGACCTGCTGCCCCACTGACACCATGCTCAAGGTCCTCTGGCGACGATGGAATGCCCTGGCCGGCCGCGATGCGCTGACGGGGCTGCTGATCGGCATCGTGCTGTCGGTGGCGGCCGTGATCTGGCAATACCTGGAAAACCAGGACACCATCGCCACCCGCAGCCGTGCGCTGGCCCAGGAGGTCGCGGCGCAAGTCCAGGCGCGGATGCGCAGTTATGAATACGGCCTTCGCGGCGCACGAGGTGCACTGGTCACGGTCGGCGTGGACCGTGTGTCGCGGGAGGACTTTCGCCGCTACAGCCTCACCCGCGAGATCAACCGCGAGTTTCCAGGAGCGCGCGGATTCGGCTTCATCCGCCGGGTGCCCCGCGACCAGCTCGAGGCCTTCAGCTTGCGCGCCCGCCAGGACAACGCACCGGCCTTTGCGGTGCACACGCTCGGGCCCAACGAGGGCGAGGCCTTTGTCATCCAGTACATCGAGCCACAGGAGTACAACGCCGCGGCGGTGGGGCTGGACATCGCCTCGGACAACAGCCGGCGCGAGGCGGCGGTGCGCGCCATGTCGGAGGCGCGGGCCATCATCACCCGCCCGATCACGCTCGTACAGGCCCAGGGCAAGCAGCGCCAGTCCTTCCTCTTGCTGCTGCCCATCTACAGCACCCTCATGCCGCCGGACAGCGAGGTGGCGCGCCAGAGCGCCGCCGTCGGCTGGGCCTATGCCCCGCTCAGCGTGGATGACGTGCTGAACAACCTGGACAGCCGCCCGGAGTTCTATGACCTCAGCTTGCGAGACGTGGAAGCCTCTGTCGGCAGTACCCGACCGCAGCCTTTCTTCTCCACGGTCCTGGACCGCTCCGCCCGGCACGGGGTGCGCCCCACCCTGCTGATGCTGGACATCTACGGCCGACGCTGGGAAGCCGAGATCCAGCCGAGCGACAGCTTTGTCCGGTCGCTGAATCTGCGCTCACCGGCCGAAGTGGCGCTGGAAGCGACGCTGGCCGTGCTGCTGCTCACCACCATGGCCTGGCTCTACGGCCAGTCCAAGCGGCGGCAGCAGGAACTGCGTGCGGAGCAGGCGCGACGGGCGGCGATCGTGGAGGCTTCCAGCGATGCGCTGATCGGCGTGGCCCTGGATGGGCGTGTCATGTCCTGGAATGCCGCGGCCACGTCCATGTTCGGCTACAGCAGCCTGGAGGCCATCGGCCAGCCGCTGCACGGGTTGATCGTGCCGGAGGCCCTGGAGGAAGAAGCTCGCACCATCCGCGATCGTCTGGCGGTGGCGCACGCCGTGCCGACCTACGACACCGTGCGCCAAGACCGCCACGGCCGCAAGTTCGATGTCGCCATCTCGATGACGCCGCTGCGCGACGACGAGGGCACCGTGATCGGCATGCTCAAGACGGTGCGGGACATCAGCGAGACCAAGGAAGCAGAGCGACAGCTCCAGCGCCTGACGCGGGAACTGGAAGACAAGGTGAAGGAGCGCACCGCCAGCTTGCAAGCGGCGCAGCGCGACCTGCGCAACATCCTGGACGCCCTGCCTTCGATGGTCGGCTACTGGGACCGCCAGCTTCGCAACCGCTTTGCCAACCGGGCCTACCGGACCTGGTTCGGCCTGGATGAGAGCCAGATGGCGGGCCATACCTTGCAGGCGCTGCTCGGCAACGAACTCTATCTCCGCAACCGCCACCATATCGAGGCTGCCTTGCGCGGGGAACCGCAGGTGTTCGAGCGCACCATTCCGCGCCCGGACGGCCAGGGGGTCCGCCACTCGCTGACCCACTACCTGCCGGATGTGGTGAACGGCAAGGTGCTGGGGTTCTATGTGCTGGCGCATGACGTGACCGAGTTGCGACAGAGCCGTATCGCTGCCGCGGACAGCCACGCCCGTCTGGCGCTGGCCACGAGCGCGGCCGGCATCGGTGTCTGGGAATATGACCTGATCGACGGCTCGACCACGTGGGACGACCGCATGTACGCGCTCTACCACCTGGATCCGCGCAGCGGCCCGCAGAGCGATGTCTTCTGGCGAGACACGATCCATCCGGACGACCGCGCCTCGGTCGACGCGAGGCTGCAGGACTGCCTGCACGGGCGCAGCAACTTCAATATGGAGTTCCGCATTCTCTGGCCGGGTGGCGAGGTGCGCCACATTCGGGCAGTGGCCCGGGTGGAACCCGATGCGGAAGGCCATTCCCGCCGCATGATCGGTGTGAACTGGGACGTGACCGACCAGAAGCGCGCGGCCATGGAGCTGGTGGAAGCGTCGTCGCTGCTGCGCACGGTGCTGGAGTCTGCCTCCGAGGTGTCCATCATTGCCACCGACCGGGATTTCATCATCCGCGTCTTCAACTCCGGCGCCGAGAAGATGCTGGGCTACCAGGCGGCTGAGGTCATTGGCCATGCCACGCCGGGGCTCATCCACGTGCCCACCGAAATCAAGGCCCGCGCCCGCGAACTGGGCCAGGCACTCGGACGCCGGGTGGCCGGTGAGCAGTACTTCCGCGAGCCCGGTGCCCACGGCCAGACCCAGGTGTGGACCTATCGCCGCAAGGACGGCTCCACCCTGCCGGTGTCGCTGGTCATCACCGCGATGCATGACAAGCAGGGCCAGTTGCTGGGCTACCTGGGCATCGCCCATGACATCAGCGAGCAGCAGCGCCACGAGCGAGCGCTGCTGGAGGCCAAGGCCAGCGCCGAGCAGGCCAGCAAGGCCAAGAGCCAGTTCCTGGCCAACATGAGCCATGAGATCCGCACGCCGATGAATGCGGTCATCGGCCTGGGCTTTCTGCTGGAGCAGAGCCGGTTGAACGGCCAGCAGTCCGAGCTGCTGAACAAGATGGTCCGGGCCAGCCAGCATCTGCTGGGCATCATCAATGACGTGCTGGACCTGTCCAAGATCGAAGCCGGTGAGCTGAGCATCTCCCTGCAGCCCTTCGTGCCTGCGGACCTGCTGGACTATCTGGTGGATGTGATGAAGGTGCAGGCGCAGCAAAAGGGCGTGAGCCTGATGCAGCATGTGCCCAAGCCGCTGCCACCCCTGGTGATGGGCGACGCGATGCGGGTCAACCAGATTCTCACCAACCTGCTGGGCAATGCGATCAAGTTCACCGACGCCGGCCATGTGCGGCTGTCCACCGAGTTGCTGCCGGCTGCACCTGGCCAGGTGCGCCTGCGCTTCGAGGTGGAGGACACGGGGATCGGCATTGCGCCCGAGGCCGCCGAGCTGCTGTTTCAGCCCTTCGCGCAGGGCGACAGCTCCATCACCCGCCGTTTCGGTGGCACGGGCCTGGGGCTGTCGATCGTGCGGCAGTTGGCGGAGATGATGGGCGGTCAGGTGGGCCTGTCCAGCCAGCCGGGCCGGGGCAGCCGCTTCTGGGTGGAGCTGCCCTTTGCGCTGGCGGATGAGCGCCTGATCACGACGCCGGCCCTGCCCACCAGCACCGCCGCCGACGCCCTGGCCGGCGTCTCCGTGCTGGTGGTGGACGACAGCGAGATCAACCTGGAGGTGGCCAAGCGCATCCTGGAGTCCTGCGGCGCTGATGTGTCGCTGGCCACCGATGGCCGGGAGGCGGTAGACCATCTGCGGCAGCATGCCGCCCATTGCGACCTGGTGCTGATGGACATCCACATGCCGGTGATGGACGGCATGACCGCAACCCGCATCATCCGCCATGACCTCGGCCTGGTCGAATTGCCCATCGTGGCGCTGACCGCAGGCGCACTGGCCAGCCAGCGACAGGAAGCGCGGTTTGCCGGCATGAACGACTTCATCGTCAAGCCCTTCCAGCCCAATGAGGTGATCGAGTGCATCACCCGCCTGGTCAAGCGCTTGCACGGGCAGGCGAGCGCAGCCGGCGCGGAGGCCGCCACCCACCTGCAAGACGGCGGCCAGACGCGTGATCGTGCGCATGCCACGGCTGCCGTACATGCCGCACAGGCTGCCGGAAGCGCCGATGCGGAGGCCGGCGGTGCCGATGCTGCAGCCACAGCCGCAGCCGCAGCCGAGTCGGCCGACCCGATGCACGACTGGCCCGAGATCGAAGGCATCCACACCCAGGACGTGCGGCAGCGGCTGGATGGAGACCACACCCTGTTCCTGTCCCTGCTGGGCGTACTCCTGAAGGACCATCCGGCGCTGCCGATGCCCGGCACCGGCGGCGAGGACATGCCCACCATGGCGGCCCGCCTGCACAAGCTGCGGGGCAGTGCCGGCAACGTGGGGGCGGCGGCCGTGGCGGCAACGGCCACGCTGGCGGAAATGGCCTGCCGCCATGGCGACCTTCAGACCGCCACCGGCCATGTGGTGCGGCTGAATGAGCAACTGGCCGCACTGGCGGCCGCGGCAGCGCCATGGCTGGGCCGAAAGGACTTCGGCGCAGCGGCATCCGGCGACCACCCGCCGGAGCTGGCCGCCCTGATGCAGTTGCTGCAGGACCAGCAGGCCGAGGCCCTGGGCGCGTTTGACGCCCTGTCCTCCCGCCTGAGGGACCGGCTCGGTGACGCGCGCTTCGAACAGGTCCGGACGCTGGTGGATCAGTTGCGGCTGGCCGAGGCCGGTGCGCTGCTGGGCGAATGGTTGCAGGCCCCGCCCACGACGGTGGACATGGACGGCGCTGTCCCGTGACGAAGTGGCGCTGACGGCGGTGATGGGCCTTGCGCCCCGTGAATGAAGCGCACCCGCGCGTGGCGGTCAGTCCTAAACTGGACGCCACGAGCACACCGGAGATGCTGTCATGCATGCGGATGCTTCACCGCCCGTGGTTCTGTTTGTTGATGACGAGCCGTCCATCCTGAGCGCCTTGCGCCGGCTGGTCCGGCCGGTCGGTTATCGGGCCCTTCTGGCCTCCAGTGGTGCGGAGGGCCTGGCGCTCCTGGCCAGCGAGCCGGTGGATGTGGTGGTGTCGGACATGCGCATGCCGGAGATGGACGGCGCAGCCTTCCTGGAGAAGGTGCATGCCGGCCATCCGGACGTGGGCCGCATCCTGCTGACCGGCTACGCCGACATCCAGACCACGGTGGCGGCTGTGAACCTCGGCCAGATCCAGCGCTACATCGCCAAGCCCTGGGACGACCGCGAGCTGCTCGCCGCCATCGAGGATTCCATCGCACGCCGCCGGCTGGCCCTTCAGAACCGCGACTTGTTGGCGCTGACGGCGCAGCAAAATGCCGAGCTGGCCGCCCTGAACCAGGACCTCTCCCAGCGGGTGAAGGCGCGCACGCAGGAGCTGGAGCAGGTCAACGCCATGCTGGAGCGGTCCTTCACCCAGGTGAAAGAAAACTTCCTGCTGTCGGTGCAGGTGTTCTCCGGCCTCATGGAACTGCGCGAAGGCGGCATGGTCGGTTATTCCCGTCAGGTGGCCGACCTGGCCCGCCGCACCGCGCGGCACCTGGGACTGTCCCAGCGCGAGCAGGACGATCTGCACCTGGCCGGCCTGCTGCACGAGATCGGCAAGATCGGCCTGCCCGATGCCTTGCTGCGCAAGCCAGTGTCGCTGATGACCGCCGACGAAATGGCCCGCTACCGCCGCCACACGCTCAACGGCGAGGCCGCCCTGCTGCCACTGGCGGAGCTGCAGCATGTGGCCCGGCTGGTGAGAAGCCAGCATGAGCGGCTGGACGGGCACGGGTTTCCGGACGGGCTGGCCGGTGACGCCGTACCGCTGGACGTGCAGGTGCTTAGCGCGGTGAGCGACTACTGCTCCGCCCTGAGCGGGCGCCTGGCCGAGAAACGCTATGCCCCGCCAATGGCCGTGCAGCTGATCCGCGGCGGCGCCGGCACCCGCTACCTGCATGACGTGGTGGAGGCCTTGCAGAAGGCGCTGGCCGAAGCGCCGGCCTACAACGTCAATGAACGCGAGCTCGGGGCTCACGAGATCCAGCCCGGCATGCGGCTGTCCCGGGACCTGCTGACGCCCAAGGGCACGCTGCTGCTGGCGGCCGGCCATGTGTTTGACGCCCGCATGGTCCGCCAGATCAGGGAGTTCGCCAACCGCGAGGGCGTGAAACTCACGTTCTCCATCCAGATCGACGAGAAGTCCGGCCCCAAGGGCACTTCCGACGATCCGGCCACAGCCGCGCCTCAGGTGGCGTGAGCGGGAGCCCTGCATGCAAGAACGCATCCTGATCGTGGACGATGAGCCCGGCATCCTCCACGCGCTGAACCGCCTGATCCGTCAAGGACTGACCACGCCCGGCGGCGAGCGTTATGCCGTCGATGAATGCAGCAACGGCGCCGAAGCGCTGGAGCAGGCGCGGCGCCATGTGTATGCGCTGGCGATCTCCGACTACCGCATGCCGGTGATGAACGGGGTGGAGTTCCTCACCGGACTGCGAGCGCTGCAACCGGACTGCCAGCGGATGATCGTCTCCGGCTATGCCGACATGGATGCACTGGTACGCGGCCTCAACGATGCCGGCATCGTGCGTTTCATCGGCAAGCCCTGGGTGGACCTGGACCTGCTGTGTTCGGTGCGGCAGGTGCTGCAGATGCGGGACGTGATGCTGGAGAACCAGCGCCTGGCGGACCTGGTGCGGGTGCAGCAGGGGCGGCTGACCGCCCAGGAGGCCGAACTCAAACGGCTGGAGCTGCTGGAGCCGGGCCTGACGCAGGTGCAGTGGGACGACGACGGGTCGTTCATCCTGGAAGATCCCGGTGAAGTGCGCCTATGAACACGCTCATGCCGACGGCCGCCAGCGTGTGGCCTCCTGTCCTGCCCGATGCACTGCATGGCGCCTGGGAAGCGGTCATGGCGCCGGTGCTGGTGCATGACGAGACGCGCATCGTCTATGCCAACGGCGCGGCCCTGCGACTGCTGGGCTACGACGACGTGAGCCTGGCGGCCATGCCGATCGACGGATGGGCGACCTCGGACGATCAGCAGCCGCTGCGGGACTATGCCCACGGCGCGCTGGTGCAGGTGGACCGGCAGCCGCCCGCCTTCGAGGTGGAAGCCCTGACCGCCAGCGGCGCGGTTCGGGTGCTGGAACTGACGGCCCGTGCCTTCCTGCTGGAGGGTCGAGCCTTCAACGTGCTGACCATGCAGGACCTGAGCGACATCCGCTATGTGCAAACCAGCTTGCTCACCGTCGGCCGCGTGCTGCACCAGATCATCGAGAACAGTCCGGTGGCCAGCTTCGTGCTGGATGCCGAGCATCGGGTGACCCACTGGAATGCGGCCTGCGCCAAGCTCACCGGCCGGGACAGCATGGACATGCTGGGCGGAGACGAGGCATGGACGGCCTTCTACCCCGAGCGCCGCCCGCTGCTGTCGGACATGATCATCCACGGCGCGACGCCGCAGGACTACGACAAGGCCTACGACGGCGCCTGCCGCCGCTCGGCCATCGTCGACAACGCGTATGAGGTGGAAGCCTTCTTCCCGGACATGGGCGACGGTGGCCGCTGGCTGTTCTTCACCGCCGCCCCGCTGATGGACGCGCAGGGCACGGTGGTGGGCGCCATCGAGACCTTGCAGGACGTGACCCAGCGGCGGCGCTCGGACGAAGAGCTGCGCCGCCACCGGGATCAGCTGGAAGAGCTGGTGGCCGAACGCACCGCCGAGCTGCTGCTGACCCACCATGAGCTCGAAGCGTTTCTGGAGAATGCGTCGGTGGGCATCATCACCACGCAAGGCAGCCGCATCCTGCGCGGCAACCGCAAGTTCGCCGACATGTTTGAGCTGGAGGATGAACCGGCCGCGGGCCAACGCACGCGTCGTTTCTTTCCGACGGATGAAGCCCTGCATTCGCTGGTGGAAGTGGCCACACCCGTCCTGAATCGGGGCGAGTCGCTGCGGCATGAGATGGAGCTGGTGTCGGCCAAGGGGAAGCGGCTGTGGGTGCAACTGATCGCCTATGTGGCCAACCCCCAGGCGGCCGACACACAGACCTGGTGGCTGCTTCAGGACCGCACCGAAGAACGCCGGGTGCAAATGGCGCTGGAGGAAAACTTCGAGCGCATCAAGTCCACCAACACCCGGCTGGAGGAAGCGCAGAACCAGCTGCTGCAGGCGGAGAAGATGGCGTCCATCGGCCAGTTGGCCGCTGGCGTGGCGCATGAAATCAACAACCCCATCGGCTTTGTCAGCTCCAACCTGCACACGCTGCGCGGTTATGTGGAGCCGGTGTTCGCGCTGCTGGACGAGTTGCGTCAGCTGCCGCCGCACAGCCTGCCCGACCCGGCCGCCCGTGACCTGCAGGCGCTGGACCAGCGCATCGATCTGGAATTCGTCAAGGAAGACCTGCCGCAACTCCTCGATGAAAGCGAGGATGGCCTGGTGCGGGTGAAGAAGATCGTGCAGGACCTGAAGGACTTCTCCCGCGTGGACCATGCGGAATGGCAGGACGCCAATCTCAATGCGGGTCTGGACTCCACGCTCAATGTCGTGATGAACGAGGTGAAGTACAAGGCGGACGTCCGGCGCGACTACGGCGACCTGCCGCCGGTGCGTTGCATTGCGGCGCAGCTCAACCAGGTCTTCATGAACCTGATCGTCAATGCCGCGCATGCCATCCCGCAGCGCGGCGAAATCCGGCTGCGCACGGCGGTCGAAGGCGAGTGGGTCCGGATCGAGGTGGAGGACACCGGCATCGGCATGTCGGAAGAGGTGCGGCGGCGTATCTTCGAGCCCTTCTTCACCACCAAGCCGGTGGGCAAGGGCACGGGGCTCGGGTTGTCGCTGTCCTATTCCATCATCCAGAAACATGCGGGGCGCATTGAAGTGGACAGCACGCCCGGTGTTGGCACGACCTTCCGGGTGTGGATTCCGGTGAAGCCGCCGGGGGATCCAGGCAGTGCAGCTGCGCCTGCCATGGCGACGGCCCCCTCGGGATCGGCTCAGGGCCCTGCCCAGGCCAGCAAAACGGGCCTTGCGGGGACGCGCGACGCGGTTCGAGCCTGAGCCCCAGGGCGCCCCAGGGCGGCCCGCCTCACCCTACTCTTGTCGCGAGCGCATTGCGGTCGATCCGTTGTCCAGGCGTTCTGTCGCCTCCGCCGCGCAATTCGTCGAATGCCGCCCCTTGGGCAAAACCTGGAGCCTTAAGAATGCCGTCCTTTCACGCATGCTCCGGGAGGGAGAATGAAACAAAGACAATGGATCACCGCGCTGGCGATGAGCGTGGTGTTGACCGTCATGGCGGCAGGGCCGACCGCCGCATCGGCCCAGGGCCAAACCCAAACGCCGGAGCAAACCCGGGCCCAGACACAGCCTCTAGACCAGACTCAAGCGCAGACGCAAGCCCAGGCGCAGGCCCAGACGGCCGAAGCCATCGCCAAGTCTTCCTGGTTCAAGGTCCAGCCGGTGGACGACGCCTGGCGCCAGTCGCTGCCACTGGATGCCAAGGCCGCCACCCAGGCCTACATGGACCGCATTCCTGCCGACGTGCTCACGCGATCCAACGACTATTACGAAGGCGGCTACTGGCTGCAGCTGTGGCACCTGCTGCTGGGCCTGGTGGTGGCGGCGGTGTGGATGTCGGGGCGACGCACCGCGCGGGTGCGGGACTGGGCCACGCGCGTGGGCCGCGGCCCGCTGCCCCGGGATTTCCTGTTCTCGGCCGTTTACCTGGGCATCGGCACCCTGGTCAGCCTGCCGCTCACCGTCTATGAGGAATGGTGGCGCGAGCATGCCTACAACATGGCGACCCAGACCCTGGGCGCATGGATGGTGGACTGGACGGTGGCCAGCCTCATCAATCTGCTGATCGGCGCGGTGGCCTTCGTTGGACTCTACGCGCTGATGCGCCGCGCCCGCCAGCATTGGTGGGCCTGGGGAACAGCCGGGGCCATGGCCCTGCTGACCCTGGTGATTGCCATTTCGCCAGTCGTGTTCGAGCCAATGTTCAACACCTACAAGCCGGTGGAGGACGGGCCGCTGAAGCAATCGCTGCTGCGGATGGCCCATGCCACGGGTGTGCCGGCCGACGATGTGCTGGTGTTCGATGCGTCCCGTCAGACGACCAAGGTGAGTGCGAATGTGTCGGGCCTCTTTGGCACCGCCGCCATCCGCCTGAACGACAACCTGCTGCGTCGCACGACCGAGCCGGAGATCCGCGCGGTGACGGGCCATGAGATCGGCCACTACGTGCTCAACCACATCCCCAAGATGCTGCTGATGCTGGGACTGGTGGTGTTCGCCGCCTTCCTGGTGGCCAAGGAGGTGATGAACCGGATGCTGCGGCGCACGTCGTCCGCCTCCGGCGTGGACGACGTGGCGGACATCGCGGGTCTGCCGCTGCTGATGGCCATCTTCTCGGTCTTCTTTGCCCTGGCCACGCCGATCACCAACACCATGATCCGGGTGCAGGAGGCGGAGGCGGACCAGTTCGGCCTGGCGCTGTCCCGGGAGCCGCTGGCCTTTGCCGAGGGTCAGCTGCGCCTGGTCGAGTACCGCAAGGCGGACCCTGGCCCGCTGGAAGAGGTCTGGTTCTACAGCCACCCGAGCACCCGAGCACGCATCTTTGCGGCCATGCGGTGGCGCGAGGCCATGAACACGCCGGCCAACGCTCGTCCCTGAGGGCCTGAGTGGCAATGACCGACAGGCGCGGCCACACCGCGCGCCTGTCGGCATTGCGCCCTGCGATGCGGTGAGCCCGGTTTCATTGGTGACAAATTGATCGGCGTTTCACGGCACTGTCGCCAAGCGTGGCGCGCCTCCATGAGCGACTGAGCTTATGGATCAACCATTTAACGGAAGCCCTCCCTCATTGAGCCTGTTTTCCACTTTCGAAATGGTCATTGAGCGAAAGTTGTGAAAGCCAAATCGCAATGATAGAAACCACCCCGCCCGAGGCACTGAATCGACCTCAGTCCGATGGCGATTGGCTTTTCTTTCATGAATGCGTGATCTCCGAGGTCGTTAATGAATGCAGTGTCGTTTTCGATTCAATCGAAACCGAAAGCAATATCCTGCTGCAGTCATCAAACCCTCGGAACCGGCCATGCACGCGGACTCCGCCAACGCCTCAGAAACGCAGCGACTCGCACCTCGGGACACTCAACCCCGGCCTTGCGCCGCATACGGAGGATTCCTCAATGACCACAACCACCCGCCGCCTCTGGAAGCTGTGCGCTTCCCTCGCCCTGCTGTCCGCCGGCATGGGGACCATGAACGCACAGGCCCAGACCTGGTGGAAACCGGGCGCCAACACCACCTGGCAATGGCAGCTCAAGGGCAAGATCAACACCAGCTACGCCGCCGATGTGTATGACGTGGACCTGTTCGACACCAGCGTCACTCAGATCAATGCGCTGAAGGCCCAGGGCCGCAAGGTGGTGTGCTACTTCTCCGCCGGCAGCTACGAGAACTGGCGTGCCGACAAGAACTCGTTCCAGAGCACCGACTACGGCAAGCCGCTGGATCCGGAATGGGAAGGGGAATGGTGGCTGGACATCCGGTCCACCAATGTGCGCAACATCATGCTCAGCCGCCTGGATACGGCCCGCTCCAAGGGCTGCGACGGCGTGGAGCCCGACAACGTGGACGGCTACAGCAACACCACCGGTTTCCCGCTGACGGCCGCCCACCAGTTGGACTACAACAAGTTCCTGGCCAATGCCGCCCATAGCCGGGGCCTGGCGATTGCATTGAAGAATGACGTGGACCAGCTCAGCGCGCTGGAGCCCTATTTCGACATGGCACTCAATGAGCAATGCAATGAATACAGCGAATGCGGCGGCTATTCGGTGTTCACCAGCAAGGGCAAGCCGGTGTTCAATGCGGAATATGCCTCCAAGTACCGCACCAACAAAAAGCAGGCGCGGGACAAGCTGTGCAGCTCGATGAATGCCGCAGGCATCAAGACGCTGGTGCTGGCCCTGGAGCTGGACGACACCTACCGCTACGCCTGCTTCGCGCCCACCGTGCGCAAGTAATGCGGTCATGAAGAAGGCCTCGCCGGGATCCCTCCCGTCGAGGCCTTTCCATCCACCCTCAGCTGAACCTCAGCCGAGCCTCAACTGCCCAAACGCCTGCGGCACATGGAAGTTCGGCTTCTCCGTTCCGGTGGGATTCCAGGCCGAATACATCCGGGCGCCGGCCGGGCCTTCGATCCGGAAGAAATTCAACCGCCAGCCCTCGGGCAAGGCCCCGGAGGCGCTGCCGCCGCCGACCGTCTGCCACGGCACTGCCAGCTCTGCCGTCCACAGCCGCTGCTCCGCCTGGACCGAGGCCCGCGCGCGCGACCGGTTGAGCACCCGCTGCCGCTTCGTCTCACCGATGTCGATCTCCTGCATCAGGCCGCTGGGCGCCACCTGCAGTTCCCGATAGCGCGAGGTGCCGGCATCCTGCGGCGCCTGCACAAACACCTCCACCACATCCCGGTCCCACAGCGGGTAGATGTCCGTCGCCGACAAGGCCCGCTCGTGGGTGGCGAGCTGCTGGTAGCGGCTGATGAAGCGCAGGTACAGCATGCGGTCGTCATGCAGCAGTTGCACCCGGGTGGACTGCGCTCCGGCGAGCGGCCGCCCCTGCCAGTCATGCGCAAAGAAGCTGGCCGGCGCATCGCTCCAGGCCGTGGCCACCGGGAACCCTTCCCGGTCCAGCCAGCGCGCCGGCACCCGTGACGATCGCGCCGTGGGACGCGAATCCTGCGTCACCCGCGTCGCCTCGATCAGCAGATGCTCTTCAAACCGCAGCTTCAGCGTGGGCCGTTCACCCTGCACCGTGCCAAGGTCCTGGTGGTTCACATAGTCGCGCAGGCGCCAGGTGCCTGGGCCCAGACCGCGCAGCGTCACCGGACCCTCCCAGCGCGGCGCATAGAAGGCGTAATGCATGACGCCGTTCTTCTCCACCACGTGGGTCTCCGGCAGGTCGAAGGCGATGTCGTAGAGCTCGCCGCGGTAGGTCCCGTCGGACAGACCCTTGGCATTGTGGGCCGCGATGTAGCGGCGCCAGTGGGCTTCGCGCTCCGGCGTCAGCAGGAAGGAGTCCTTGGGCTTGGGATCCACCGGCCAGGTGAACTTGGTGGAGACCACCGCACCCACCCCCACCGCCGAGGCAAAGTCCTGCCCGCCGGTGGACAGCTCCACATGGTCGCCCGCGTAGGCGGACCAGCGGCCCATCTGCGCCTTGAGGGCCTTGCCCTTGTGCCGCACCTGCCAGCTCGACAGCGGGTCGCTCGCCGGCGCCTGGTCGATGAAGGGCATGTTGTGGAAGGCATAGCTGGTGCCGCAGGGGCACACCTCCACCACCGCTTCCGGATTCACCGCATGGGCGGCTTCGAACATCGTGCGGTAGAAGGCAGCCATCTGCTCGACAGCGTCTTCCGGACGGGCGTGCTGGTGCTTGGGGTTGTAGCAGGGCGCGACGCCATTGAGGTGCTGGCCGTCGATCTTCAGCCCGTCAAAGCCCCAGTCCCCGATGATCTTTCGGAAGATCGCGGCAATGCGGGCCTGGGTCTGCGGATGCGCCGGGCAGAGGTAGAAGCTGTTCCACCACGACACCAGCTGCGGCGCACCGTCCTTGTCCAGCAGCAGCAGGTCGGCGTGCTCATGCAGTTCATCGCTGCCGGGGGCGACCGCCAGCGGCGCGATCCAGAGCCGCGCCTTCATGCCGCGGGCGTGGATGTCCTGCACCAGCGCCTTGATGTCCGCTTCGCCGCCGGGGAACTTGGCCAGGTCCAGCGTCCAGTCGCCGGTGGCGCGTTGCCAGCCGTCGTCCAGCACCGCCCATTTGAGGCCGAGTTCCTGCACCTTGGGCAAGGTGGCGCGGACGTAGTCCAGCGAGAAGTCGCGCTCATAGCCCCAGGCACACCACACGGCGTCGTGCGCGCTGCGTGGCGGCTCCGGCGCCGCCAGGCCCTGGGCCAGCATCAACTGCCGGTAGCGGTCCAGCGGGACGAAGCAGTCTCCGTCGTGCAGGTGCAGGAAGGCGGTGGGCGTCGCCAGCGTGGCGCCCGGCGCCAGCGAGGTCGGCTCGTCGCAGCGCAGGGCCAGGTCGATCTGGTCACCGACGGCGCGAACCGGCAGGGACACGAGCCGGGGCACGCGGTCGAGATGGCCGAGGGCCACACCCAGGTCTCGCCGCCACACATCCACCACCGGCGTGCCGCCGCCATAGTCGGAGGCATTCATGCCCATGAAGTTGCGCTGGTCGAAGCCCCGCTTGACGGGCTGCATCCAGTCGCGGCGGTCCTGATGCGTGGCGCCGGAGTAGGTCCACCAGCCGCCCCCGTGACGCGGCGCAGCCAGCAGGCGGTGCGCACCCACGGTCCAGCCCTGCACGGCCAGTGGCGTCGAACCGGTGTTGGTGAAGACCGTGTGGATCAGCAGCACGCCCGGATGCTGGTCCAGGAGGGTGACAATGACGGCCTTCTCAATGCCGGTCGCGGAGCGTCCGGTGACCACCAATTGCTGGCCCGGGCCCCAGGGGGTCTTCACTTCGCCGGGATGGGCGGCCGTGAGCGTGAATCGATCCACCGCCTTGCCGCCGTCCAGCAGCAAGGTTTCTCCAGCGTCGAAGCCGGTGAGCGGGAGCGGACGTGGTCCTCCCCGGCGCACCAGTCGCGAACGCATCTGCTCATCAAATTGGATCGACACCCGGTCATCCTGCAGCCGGACATGGCCGCGACCGATGGCCTCACGACGGGCGGCCTGCGCGGAGGCCGGGCCATGGGCGCTGCTGTCCGCAGAGCGGGCCCAGGTCGGCACGGTGGCAGCGACCGGCGCAGCACCCAGCCATTGCAGGAAGGCACGGCGCGCGGTCATGGCTTCGCCTCCCAACCGCCGCTGTAGATGCGCTCCGCATTGCGGTGGTAGAGCTTGTCCACCACCTCCCGCGGCAGGGCCAGGCCCTGCACCGGCGCATCGAGGTCGGCCACCTTGAAGCGATCCGCAGTGTTGAAGTAGCGCCAATGCATGCGCCAGAACGGCACCATCTCCTTGAGCAAGGCCGCGCCGGACTGGTCCGGGGCCTGCGCCAGGTCGGTGCCATACATCAGCCGGTCCTGGTATTTCACAATGAAGCGTCTCACCTTCTCTCGGTCCTTCTGACTCTGGGCCTGCAACTGGCCGATGCGCGCGGCTAGGTCCACATTCGCCTGCGGAAAGCGGTCCAGGAAGTCGGCCAGTTCATCGACATTGCGCTCGAGGGACGCCATGTGCATGCCGATGAAGCGCAGCCCCGGATGGGCCGTCAGCATGCGGTCCCGCGCCGCCATCTGCGCTTCCCAGCTGGGCATCTCCGGATGCAGGGCCATGTGGTATTGCGGATGGGCCTTGAAGTACTCGCGGTCATTGTTGACCGTCATCTGCGCCAGCGGCAGCCAGCAGTTGTGGGGCTCGCCCTGGTGACCCAGCATGGCAATGCCGCGCTGCGCGAAGTCGTCGAATAGCGGGCTGAAGCGGGCGTCATCAATCATCACCAGCTCGCCTTGCGCATTGCGCAGGCTCATGCCGATGTTCTTCCACACCTTCACGCCCACCGCGCCTTGCGCCAGGCCTGCATCCACCCGCGCGCGGGTGGCCTCCAGCCAGCCCGGCTGGTCGGAGGTCTCGCTGGAGAAGCTGACCGCCCAGGCGATGGTCCCAGGCACGGACTTGCGCAGCGAGAGCGCCACCCGCTGCTGATCGTCCAGCGGCGGAAAGTCCGGGTAGTCGACGTTGATGGTGAGCAGCTTGAAGTTCAAGCGCCGCGCGGCCTGCACAAAGGCCGGGTCGGGGTTGTGAAGGTGCACGTGTGCGTCGATCTTGGGCACGCGCTCGAAGTCGGCCATGGTGTAGGGACGCGACGCCTGCGCGGAAGGCGCCTTGGCGGGTGGCTCCGCCGCTCGCGCTGGGGAAGCCACGCTGAGCGCCAACAGCGCTGCGGCCAAGGGTGAAGCGGCCCACCGTGCCGACATCGTGAATGAACGAAAGGTCATTGTTGAAAGGCTTTCCGCAAGATCAGAACTTCAGGCTGGCGCCCACGGTGAAGGCGCGACCCCAGCGGTTGTAGCCCTGCGGCAGCACGATGTTGCCATTGCCCAGGGTGTAGGACTGCTTGGCATCGGTGAGGTTGCGACCCTCGATCGAGAGGCGCAGCCACTGGTTGACCTCATACGCCGCCTGCGCCGTCAGCCAGGTGATGGCCTTGGCCCGCTCATTGAACCCCGGGCCCAGCACGTTGATGGCGCTGACGAATTCATCGGTGTGATCGGCGGTGGCGCTCAGGCTCCAAGGGCCCTTCTCATACAGCACCCCCAGCGACGAGGTCGCCGGCGCAATGCCTTCCAGCGGACGCTCTTCCCCGCCCACCCAGCTGCGGGAGTTGTTGCGGGTGTACTGCGCCCGCAGGCCGAAGCCGTTGTCGAACAGATGCTGGAAGCCGACTTCCATGCCGCGCACACGGGCCTTGTCGCCGTTGATCGGCTTGAGCACATTGAACAGATGCCCCGGCACGCCGATGTCAACGCCGGTCTGCCAGCTGGTGGTGATCTGGTTCTTGATGTTCTTTTGGAACACCGCGAAGGTCAGGGCCGAGTTGCGGGCGTAGTACCACTCCAGCGAGGCGTCGTACTGACGCGCGCTGTAGGGCTTGATCTGGGCATTGCCGCCATAGACCTGGGTGAAGTCGCCCCAGGCCACGCTGGCGGTGGTGCTGGTGGGCGCCAGCTGCTCCACAGACGGCCGCGCCATCGTCTTGGCCGCGCCCAGGCGCAGTTGCAGCTTGTCGTCGAAATGCCAGACGAAGTTGGCGGACGGCAGGCCGTAGGTGTAGCTGCCGGTCTCCACCAGCGAGGTCGGCGCCGCATAGGTGGCGGTGTAATTGAAGGCTCCGTTTTCCACCAGGTCCACGATCTTGGCGTCCCAGGCGGTGGAGGCCGTTTTGGTATGCACCAGCCGCACGCCCACATCGGCATTCCAGCGCTCGCCAGAAAGGTCGGCCTGCACAAAGGCGCTGGTGGTGGTTTCCTTCACCCGGTAGCTTTGCAGCGGGTTCCACACCGGCGCGGCCTTGCTGAAGTCGTAGGTCGTGCCGTCCGGGCGTGGCTGGCCGTTGTAGGCCTGCAGGGCCGCCAGATAGTTGGGCACGTCAAAGCCCAGGAAGCTGCGCGGGAAGTTGCCGCTGACCCCGCTCATGAAGTTGGGCAGATGCAGGCTCTGGTCCAGCACATTGCCGCCCAGGCTGCCCACATTGATGGCGTTGTCGCCGGAGTAGTAGTTCTCGCCACCATTGATGGCGTTGTCCACCAGGTCGCGGCTCTTCTTGCGGCGGGTGCTGCTGATGCCGAATTGAACGGTGTCGATGTTGAAGCGGTCCAGCGTCCAGGTGCCGTTCAGGCTGATGCCGTTGATGCGGTCATCGATGTTGTCGCCGGACAGGCCCAGGTAATGGGTGTTGAAGTCACTGGCGCCGAATTGGCCCGCGGCCAGGCCCTGTGCCAGATCCCGCCCATCCGCCAGCGTGGTGGTGATGCTGGGCACCTGCGAGCCGGTCAGCTGCACCGTGGTGACATTGGGCTGGTTCATGCGCAGGACGGTGTAGGTGTCCTGCCCACCGGAATGGCGCTTGGAGGTGGAGGTGTAGACGTCGCCGTTGAACTTGAGGTCGGCCGTGGCCTTCCACTCGGCATTGGCGCCGTACAGGGCGGTGTCCACCACACGATGGGTGGTGAGGTTCAGCAGCTCGGGATTCAGGCGCAGCTCAGGGTCGCTGTTGTCCATGGTGAAGCCGGTCACCACGCCGTTGCTGACCTTCATGTTGGACCAGCGGCCCGGTGAGAACAGCGTGTAGAACGACTGCTGATAACCGACCTGCGGGGAGTCCAGCCGCGTGCGGATGCCATCGACCACCAGCTTGAGGTTGTCCGCCGGCCGCCATTCGACCTTGCCGGACAGGGCCAGCCGTTTCTTCTGCTCCATGATCGAGCCAACGCGGAACTGCCCGGGGCCGATCAGGCCTTCTTCGTCGGGGTCCAGCACGCCATTGCCGTTGGGATCGATGTTGCCGCCCCAGGCATTGCCGGTCCAGTTAGCCGCTGGGTCGCTGATCGGATTGCGGGTCCAGCCGCCGTCGTTGCCGGCGGTGTCGGTGCGCACCTTGCGGTCGGCATACACAACTCCCAGCAGAACGCCCACCTGCGAGCCGAAGGTGTTGCTGTAGGTGCCCGACAGCTTGCCGCCGTTGAGACGGCTCATGGTGTTGCGGTCCGCCTCCACACGCAGCAGGCCATGCTGGCCCGGCTGGTCAAAGGGACTGGCCGAGCGCAGGTTGACCACGCCGCCGATGGCGCCTTCCATCACTGCTGCCTGAGCGGACTTCACCACATCGGCGCCGTTGATGATGTCCGACGGCAGCACGTCGAAAGCGAAATCACGCCCCTCGCCGTCGGTGGCCAGGATGCGGTTGTTGAAGGTGGTGAGGGTGTACTCCGGGCCCAGGCCCCGAACGCTGACCTTCTGGCCTTCACCGCCGGCCGTGCGCGAGATCGACACGCCAGTGATGTGGCTGAGCGAATCAGCCACGTTGTCGTCGGGGAAGCGGCCCAGCTCGGTAGCGCTGATGCTGTCCTGCACCAGGGCGGCATTGCGCTTGAGGTTGAGCGAGCGCTGCAGGCTGGCGCGGGTGCCGCTGATCTCGACACGGTCCAGGGTCTGGTCGGCGCCCTGGGTGGAGGCGCGGTCCTTCGGATCCTTGCTGTCCGGGGCGGAAGCGGCGGCGGAAGCAGCGGCAGATGCGGCGGCTGGCGAAGCGGCGGCAGATGCGGCGCCGGACGGCGCAGGCGCGGCCTGCTGCGCCCAGGCCGGGCTGACGGCGGACAGCGACGCCGCCAGGCCCAGCACAGCCAGGGCGACGGCGGTCAGCGGTGGCGCCAGGGGGACGGCAGGCGCGGGGAGCTTTCGAGCAGACATCAGAGATTCCTTCGTTGGTGTCGTGGCAGCCGGGGGAGGCGGCGGTTGCGGCCGAGGCAGCGAAAACAGCGAATACAGCGAAAACAGGGAGCTCTACAGAAGCGCGCCGAAGGGAACGGACGGGGGAGGCACGCGGGCCGGACGCTGAACGATAGGAGCGCGTCGCCGGTCTGACGAAAGTCTACGAGTCCTTTCGAATCATTTCGCACATGGTTTTTACGGACATTTTTGTTTTCGTTACAAGAGATTTCGAAAGCATTGCCGCGCTGTCCATTCGCCTATTGGTCGGGGTTTTCCCGGCTTTATCGCCGATATCGACGGGACAAGCCTCACCTCCGTTGTGTTTCTCATCCACCTCGCCTATTCTTTCGTTCGAAAGCTTCGGATCGAAAACCAGATCCCTTATTCCCTCCCTTCGAAAGTCCACACCATGCAACGTCACTGGCTGACCTATTCGCTGGTCACCACCTTGTTCTGGGGCGCCTGGGGCGCCTTGACCGGGCTGTCCTCGGAGCGAGGTTTTCCGGACACGCTGGTCTACGCGGTGTGGGCCCTGACCATGATTCCGCCGGCGCTGATCGTGCTGGCCCGTGCCGGCTGGCGGCTGCAGCGGGACCGCCGTGCCGTGGTGCAAGGCCTGGCGGTGGGCCTGCTGGGCGCCGGCGGGCAGATGCTGCTGTTCCGCGCGGTGGAGTCCGGGCCGGCTTACCTGATCTTCCCGATCGTGTCGCTGTCCCCGGCCGTGACGATTGCCCTGTCCTTCGGCCTGCTGGGCGAGCGCACGGGACGGCTGGGCGTGGCGGGCATCGTGCTGGCGCTGTGCGCACTGCCGCTGTTTGATTTCCAGTTCGGCCAGTCCGGCCAGCCGCTGGGGCTGTGGTTCGTGCTGGCCCTGGTGGTGATGCTGGCGTGGGGCCTGCAGGCGTATTTCCTCAAGACGGCCAACAACGCCGCCAGCGCCGAAAGCATCTTCTTCTACATGATGGTCAGCGCCCTGCTGTGCGTGCCGGTGGCGCTGTGGATGACCGACTTCAGCCGCCCGATTCCCTGGGGTTGGAACGGCCCGGGCCTAGCCGCACTGATCCAGGTGCTGAACGCGGTGGGCGCGCTGACGCTGGTCTATGCCTTCCGCCTGGGCAAGGCCCTGGTGGTGGCGCCCATGGTCAATGCCGGCGCGCCGCTGCTGACCGCCCTGCTTTCCATGGCGCTGAGCGGCGCCACGCCGTCCGGACCCAAGCTGGTCGGTGTCGCCCTGGCCTTGCTGGCCGCCCTGCTGCTCGCGCTGCAACCCGAAGGCGGCACGCCCGCCGCCGACGACTCGAACGTCCGCAAGGAGCCCGCTTGAAGTTCATGCTCGACCTGGTGCGTCGCCACAAGGCCACGCCCTCCGACGGCCCCGCTGTCGGCATCCCGTCCGTCTGCTCCGCCCATCCGGTGGCCATTGCCGCCACGGTGGCCGAATGTGCCGCGCTGGGCCGCCCCGCCTTGATCGAGGCCACGTCCAACCAGGTGAACCAGGAAGGTGGCTACACCGGCATGAAACCGGCCAACTTTCGTCGCTTCGTGCAGGCCATTGCGGCCGAGCACGGCCTGCCGCCGGACCAGCTCATCCTGGGCGGCGACCACCTGGGGCCCAATGCCTGGCGCAGTCAGCCGGCTGCCGTGGCCATGGCCAAGGCCGAAGTGATGGTGGCGGACTACGTGAGCGCCGGCTTCCGCAAGATCCACCTGGACTGCTCGATGTCCTGCGCCGACGACCCCGTCCCGCTGCCCGAGCCGGAGATCGCCGCCCGCGCGGTGCGGCTGTGCCGAGCCGCCGAGCAAGCATGGCGCGAGGCCTTGGACCCCGGGGAGCCGCCGGTGTATGTCATCGGCACCGAAGTGCCGGTGCCCGGCGGCGCGCATGAGGACCTGGACGAACTGGCCGTCACCTCGCCGGACGCTGCCGCCGCCACGTTGTCCCTGCACGAAGCCGCCTTTGCCGCAGCCGGCCTGGAGTCGGCCTGGGCCCGGGTCATCGCGATGGTGGTGCAACCGGGGGTGGAGTTCGACCATCACAAGGTGATCGACTACCGTGCCGACAAGGCCCGCGCGCTCAGCGCCTTCATCGAGACGCAACCGGGGCTGGTCTTCGAAGCCCATTCCACCGACTACCAGACGCCGTCCCGCCTGGCCCAGCTGGCGCAGGACCACTTTGCGGTGCTCAAAGTCGGCCCCGGCGCCACCTTTGCGCTGCGAGAGACGCTCTGGGCCCTGGCATCCATCGAGCAGGACTGGCTGGGCCCCTCGCGCAGCGCCGAGGACGGCCTGATCCAGACCGTGCTGACGGTGATGCGCGCCGAGCCGGCCCACTGGAAGCCCTACTACCAGGACCCGGCCCGCCTGCAGGTGGACCTGGCCTACAGCCTCAGCGACCGCATCCGCTACTACTGGGCCCACCCGGTGGTGCAGCGGGCGTGTGCGCGGCTGATCCATCGCCTGGAGGCCAGCCCCCCGCCGCTCACGCTGCTGAGCCAATACCTGCCGCGCCAATACGAAGCGGTGCGCGAGGGCCGCCTGGGTCTGCGCCCGGTCGAACTGCTGCGCGATGGCACGGCCCAGTCCCTGCGCCCTTATCTCCACGCCTGCGCCGCCTGAGCGCCGGGCCTTCCCGACACTGACCATGACCCTGCTTCACCTCACCCCGTCCGACCTGGAGCGCCGCGGCGCCCCCCACACCGCCCGAGAGATCGCCCAGCAGCCCGCCGTCTGGCAGACAGTGCAGACGCTGGTGGCCTCGCGCCGCGCGGAGCTGGACACCTTCCTGGCGCCGCTGCTGACGGCGCCCGCCGCGCGGATTGTGCTCACCGGCGCGGGCAGCTCCGCCTTCATCGGGCAATGCTTGACGCCGGCCCTGGTGCAGGCGCTGGCCGACCGGCCCGGCGTGCGCGTCGAGGCCATTGCCACCACCGACATCGTCTCCAATCCCCAGCAGTGCCTGACCCCGGGCGTGCCGACCCTGCTGGTCTCCTTCGCGCGGTCGGGCAATAGCCCGGAGAGCCTGGCAGCCGTAGCGCTGGCGGACCAGGTGGTGGGCCGCGAATGCCGTCACCTGGCCGTGACCTGCGCCGCCGAGGGCAAACTGGCGACCGAGCTGTCGTCGCGCCTGGACGCGCTGGTGCTGCAACTGCCCGACGAGACCCATGACCGCGCCTTTGCGATGACATCCAGCTTCACCGGCATGCTGCTGGCGGCGGCCTGGGCTTTTCAGTTGCCGCTGCCGGGCGCCGACGTGCTGGGCCGTGCCGCGCAGCACCTGCTGGAGACCGAGACGGACCGGCTGCAAAGCCTGTCGGACAGCGCCTTCGAGCGCATCGTGGTGCTGGGCAGCAACGGCCTGCAAGGGCTGGCGCGCGAGGCCGCCCTCAAAATCCTGGAGTTGACCGACGGACAGGTGGTCGCCCTGGCAGACTCCCCGCTGGGGTTCCGCCACGGCCCCAAGACCATCCTCAACGACCGCACCCTGGTGCTGATGCTGCTGTCCGCCGACCCCTACACCGCCCGCTACGACCTGGACCTGCTGCGCGAATTGCGCCGTGAGCAGCGGGGCCGGGTGATCAGCCTGGGCGCTCGGGCGCCGGACGGTGCGGGCGCCTCGCCCACCTCGCCCGCCTCGCCGGTTTTGCCCGCTGCGCCTGATGACGACGTGCTGCTGGCCCTGCCGCACGACACGCCGGACCTCGGCCTGGCGCCGGTGTCGCTGGTCTTCGCGCAATGCCTGGCCCTGCTGGCATCGCTGCGGCTGGGCATCACGCCGGACAATCCCAGCGCCTCCGGGACCGTCACCCGCGTGGTGAGCGGCGTGACCATTCATCCCTTTGATCGACCCCACGCATGAACGATCGCAATCCAGACGCCGGGAGCCTTCAGGACGCTCTCTACCTGGGCATTGATGGCGGCGGCACCAAGACCAGCTTCCTGCTCATGTCCGGAGACGGCCGGGTGCTGGCCCGGCACACCGGCCCCACCAGCTACTACCTCGAGACCGGCTTCGACGCGCTGCGTGGGTTGCTGCGCGATGGGGTGGCGACGGTGCTGAATGCCGCAGGAGTGCGCCCCGATCAGGTCCGCTCCGCCTTCGCTGGCCTGCCCGCCCATGGCGAGGACAGCGCCCTGCTGCCCGCGTTTGATGCGCTGCTGTCGGACCTGCTGCCGGTCAGCCGCGTCGGCAACGACATGGTGTGCAGCTGGGCCGGCTCACTGGCTGGCGGCGACGGCATCAGTTTGGTGGCGGGCACCGGCTCGATCGCCTATGGGGAATGGCGGGGTCACCGCGCCCGCTGCGGCGGTTGGGGCGAAGTCTTCGGCGATGAAGGCTCTGCCTACTGGCTGGCGCGGGAGGGGTTGGCCCTGTTCTCCCGGATGGTGGACGGGCGCGCCGAGCCGGGACCGCTGCTGGGCCTGGTGCGCGAGCATTTCGATCTAAAGCATGACCTGGACCTTTGCGCTGCCATCAATGGCGAAGGGGCACGCAGCACCCTGGCGCAACTGGCGCGGCTGGTGACCCAGGCGGCAGACCTGGGCGACGAGCAGGCGCTGGCGCTGTTCACCCGCGCAGGGCAGGAGCTGGCCGCCCTGGCCAAGGGCGTGGCGCGGCGGCTGGAAGTCCCCGCATCCGCCTCGCTGCCCGTCTCCTACACCGGCGGCGTGTTTGCGGCGGGGGAGCGGATCCTGGCGCCCCTGGCTGCGGGATTGGCCGAGGCCCTGCCCGGCGCGGTGCTGCGCACGCCTGCCTTTGGCCCGGATGTGGGGGCCGCCATGTATGCGGCGCGGCTGGTCGGTCAGCGGCTGGTGCCGCAGGGGACCGACTGACGGCGCCACCGGGCACATCCGCCGGGCCAGTTCCCTACACACCGCAGGCGACCACCGCCACGGGGCACTGACGCCAATGCGCGCCCGAGCCCCGTCCCGCCTCGATATGATCCGAACGTTCTGCGCACCTCCCTCTGCCCAATGCCCGCCTCCATCGTCCCCGACAAACCCGAGTCCGCGCTGCTCATCGATGAGCGCCGCCGCCTGATCCAGGAACAGGTGCAGGCGCAGGGTCGGGTGACCGTGGAGGAGCTGGCGGAGCGGTTTGGTATTTCTGTTGTCACCATCCGCAGCGACCTGAACGCGCTGGCCGCCAGCGGCGTGCTGCTGCGCACCCACGGCGGTGCACTGGCCCAGCGGGACACCGAGGAAGTGCCGATCAGCGTCAAGCAGAAGCTGCGGCATGAGCAGAAGGTGCGCATCGCCAAGGAAGCGGCCAAGCTGATCCGCGATGGCGAGACCATCCTGCTGGACTCCGGCTCGACGACCGAAGAGATCGCCAAGCAGATCCGTGGCATGCGGCTGGGGTCGCTGAATGTGATCACCAATGCGCTGAACATCGCGGTGCAATTGGCCACCGTGCCCAATGTGAATGTGATCATGCCGGGCGGGCTGCTGCGGCCGAATTCCTATTCGCTGTCCGGCCCGCAGGCGGTGACGGCCTTGCAGAGCCTGTATGCCGACCGGCTGTTCCTGGGCGTGGACAGCCTGGACCCGGACATCGGGCTGATGACGCCCCATCTGCTGGAAGCACAGCTCAATGCGCAGATGATGAAGATTGCCCGGCAGGTGGTGGCGGTGGCGGATGCGTCCAAGCTGATGAAGCGCAATCTGTCGGTGATTGCGCCGGTGGAGCAGTTGGACCTGCTGATCACCGACAGCGAGGCGGACCCGGCCATCGTGGCCGAGCTGCGCCGCAGGGGTGTGGACGTGTTGATGGCTTGATGGCTTCGCCCCGCTCCCCCTATCCCAACCGCTCCTTGATCTGCTGCACCGCCCACGCCGCCCGGGCAGACAGCGGCCATTCGGCGCGATGGATCAGCCACAGCGTGTCCCACACGGCTTCCCCCAGTTCGACCACCTGAATGGCGTCCTGACGCGCAAACGCCTGACGCGCGTGGCGGGGAATGACGGTGAACCCCAGGCCTCTCGACACCGGCTCGAGGATCAGCGCGATCTGATTGCTGAACCCGCGGCTCGGAAGATGGCCGATGCCCGGGTTGCCCGGCAACTGGCGCGTCAGCAGCCGGGTGGCCATGGCCTGCCCATCGGGATGGTCGATGAACCCCAGACGCTCCAGGTCCGCCCACCCCGCCACAGCTTCCCCTGCCGGCACCACCAGCTCCAGCGGCTCCTGCAGAAAGGCATGAGCGGAGAGACGCGCATCCTCCGGCTTGAGCGTCACCAGCCCCAGTTCGTACTGCTTGCTCAGCACCGCTTCCCGTGCTTCGGGGTCCGGCGCAAAGCGATGGCGCACCACCAGGCCAGGGTGGGCACTTTGGAGACTGAGCAAGATGGGGTAGAGGGCCAAGCCGACGCTGCCGGGACTGATGAGGCTGAGTTCACCGCTGGTGTGGCTGGCGTCGCTCAACCGACTGTTCAGGCGCTTGGCCGCGAATTCGACTTCCTGCCCGTATTCCCGCAGGGCCTGGCCCGCCGGAGTCAATTCGATCAGCCTGGGATGGCGGATGAGCAGCGGGCCGAATTCCGCCTCCAGATGCCGCAGGTGCTGGCTGACCGCGGCCTGCGTCAGTCCGAGCCGGTCGGCGGCCCGAGTGAACCCGCCGGTCTCCACCACCGCCAGGAACGAACGCATCCAGTGCGGGTTCACCATCACAGACTCTTATGCCGTCGATAAGGGTTCATTAGAGCAAAGTTGGGCCCGGTGCGCCTACGCTGGCGGCACCATGCAAACACATCCCTACCCCCGCAGTTTTTCGCACATCGGACTGTCCGTCACCGACCTCGACGCGGCTGTCCAGTTCTACACCGAGGTCATGGGCTGGTATCTGATCATGCCCCCAACCACCATCACCGAGGACAGCAGCGCCATCGGCGTGATGTGCACCGACGTGTTTGGGGCCGGATGGGGCTCTTTCCGCATTGCCCACCTCTCCACCGGCGACCGCATCGGCGTGGAGATCTTCCAGTTTCCCAACGCGCAGAAGCCGGCCAACAACTTCGAGTACTGGAAGACCGGCATCTTCCATTTCTGCGTGCAGGACCCCGACGTGGAAGGCCTGGCGGCAAAGATCGTGGCCGCGGGCGGCAAGCAGCGGATGCCGGTGCGGGAGTATTTCCCCGGTGAGAAGCCCTTCCGGATGGTCTACATGGAAGACCCCTTCGGCAACATCCTCGAAATCTACAGCCACAGTTACGAGCTGACCTATGCAGCGGGCGCCTATCAGCCGGCTGCTTCCCAGGAGTCCTGATGAGTGATCGTCTTTCCTCAAACGCTACTTCGGCAGCTGCTTCGGCCCCCACCCGTTCGTCAGCCGCCTTACCCAGCCACTATCGTGCGTGGCGATGGCACGGCAGCGCCGACCCCCTTGCGCTCACGCTGGACGAAGTGGCCTTGCAACCACTGGCCCCAGGCGAAGTCCTGGTGCGCAATGACGCGATTGGATTGAACCCCGTGGACTGGAAGGTGCTGGGCGGTGGCCTGACCGCCTGGCAGCCCGGCCACATTCCTGGCGTGGATGGCGCCGGCGAAGTCGTGGCCGTGGGGCCAGACGTGGCGCAGGACTGGCTGGGGCAGCGAGTGGCTTATCACACCAGCCTGCACGGTCACGGCAGCTTTGCGGACTACGCACCGGTCCCGGCACGCGCGTTGATGCGCCTGCCGCAGGGCATGACCGCGGAGAGAGCCGCGGCGTTCCCCTGCCCCGCTCTGACCGCCTGGCAAGCCATTGAGAAGGTGCCTGCACAACCCGGTCGCACGCTGCTGATCAGCGGCGCTGGCGGCGCGGTCGGCCACTACCTGATCCAGTTGGCACGTTCACGGGGCTTCGACATCACGGCGATGGCCAATGCCCGTCACCACGAACGGCTGCGTGCGTTGGGGGCCCACCACTGCATCGCGGGCCCGCTGGCCGATGGCCAAAGCTGGACAGGCGGACGCCAATTCCAGGTGGTGATCGACACGGTCAGTGGCAGTCATGCGGAACGTCTGTCGGCTTCCCTCCAAGCGAACGGTCATCTGGTGTGTATCCAGGACCGGGTGCCGACCTGGCCGAATGCGGCATTCGGGCTGACCTTGTCGATGCATGAGGTGGCCTTGGGAGCCCTGCATGTGCATGGCGACGACCTTGCCTGGAAGCAATTGACGCAGGCGGGCGAGCAGATGTTGGCGCAAGTGGCCGATGGGCAGATGGACATCCCGGACCGCGAGGTGCGGGATTTCAGCGGCCTGTCGCAACTGCTGGCGGACTTGCAGCATCGACGCTTCTCGGGAAAACCGGTGGTGCAGATGCGCTGAGGTCGGCAGTGCAAAAGAGCTAGTTCTGGAAGGTGGGCAGTGAATCAAGCTTGCGGAACCCACCACTGAGGCTAGCCGGTGAAGGTGGCCGGCTCCTGCAACTTGGTTGTTCAAGCGACAACCTTTCAGAACGAGAGGACTGCCTCATGGCTCTGTACAAGCAAGGTCAGCTGTTGACCCAATCCCAGCATCAAGCCTTTGACACATTGCTTCCGCCCGGTTCAGACGCGTCCAACCCGGGCATCTATCGGTGCGCTGTCTGCGGCGATGAAATCGGCATTGCCAAAGGGCATGTGCTGCCGCCGCAGAATCATCACCAGCATGTGCCGGGGCAAGGCCCGATCCGGTGGCAACTGCTTGTGTGTGCGCAGCAGCGCTGAGACGGGGCACTGCTGAGTCATGGGGCGCCGTCTCTGACGACGGCGCCCCTTCTCAACAGCGTACGACCCGCCGGAAGGTCGACACCGACCTCAGAGCATTCGTTTCAGAACATCCGCCTGCGGATCCTTGTCGAAGAAGCGGTGCTTGAGGGCCCCGGCGATGTGGAGCGCAATCAGCCCGAGCAGGGTGTAGGCCAGCACGCGGTGCAGGAGTTGGAAGACCTCGAACCAGCGGTCGTTCTTGGGCAGCAGTTCAGGCAGGTGGCCGAAGAAGAAAAACGGGACCCCGTCGCTCTGTGTGAAGGTGCTGGACATGGAATAGCCCATCAACGGCACGATGATCATGAGCGCATAAAGCGCCTTGTGCGTCAGGTGCGAGAGCTTGTGTTCCCAGGGCTGGAGGCCGGCCCCATCGGCGGGTAGACGGGCCCGGAAGCGGATGCGAAGCACCGCCTGGATGAGGACCAGCAGCAAGGCCAGAACGCCGAATTGCTTGTGGTTCGGGTAGAGCGCCTCGAACTTTGCAGTGACGTCGTCCGGCAGGTTGACCATCAGCAGGCCGACCAGCAAGGTACCCAGGATGACGGCGGCGCGCAGCCAGTGGAGGAGGCGCATGCTCAGGGGGTATTTCTGGGCGGTGGAGGTCATGGACGGCATGCAGAGGAAGTCGAAGGGACGGGGCGAATGCTAACGCTGACGGGGTGTCGATGCGGCCGCGCTGGCCGCCCACGCTCGCATGCCGGCGCCCTGAATGCCGATTGCTGCCGCCTACCCCGAAGACGCCCCGCCACGCAACGCCCCCGCCCCTTTCAATCGTGCGTTTTTCACGGCCAAAGACGGCTTGCTGCGCCTCGATTCGGTGCGTCCCTCAGCGCCCCGAAATCACCCTCGAAACAGTCTGTGTCCTTTGTATGGAATCGGCCTGGAAACCCCCGCCAGGCCCCGTGCTCAGGCATCATCGCGTCCCAATCCGTCGGGGCTCCAGCCCCATCCGACATCCGTCGCGCGGACACCTTTTTCTTTTTTCCGACCGCTCGCGGCGCCATGAATTCCGACCCTTCTCACACCGACCCGGCGACCCGCTCACGACGAGTGGGCCGCACGCGTTCGACCAAGAAGGCGGACGCGCCCGCGACGCATCGTGCGCGGCTGGCCCCCGCTGGCGCGCAGGCGGTGCTGGCGGCGCGGCTGGTGGTCGAGGTCACGGGCCGCGGCCATGGCGACCAGCCGGTCAAGGGCTGGGTGCTGCTGCGGTTCTCGCTGGCCCGCTGCCTGGTCCTGACCGGCGCGCTGGAAGGCGGCGAGCAGGACGTGCCGCTGCGCTCGGGCGTCAAGCAGGTGAGCGCATCCCTGACGCGCCGCGTGCGCTGGGTCATCCGGCGCTTGAATGGCGGCCTGTTGACGATCACCGGCCTGTCCGCGCGCAGCGGGCACACGCTGTATCGATCGCTGCCCATTCCCGCTGACCGGTTCAAGGCGATGACACGCCCGGGTTGCGTCTCGTCCGGCCCGCTCGAGCAGGTGCTCGACGACACCGTCTTCTTTGGTCGCGCGCCCGCCGAGCTGCTGGCTCGCTTCCAGCGGGACATGGCCAAGCGCTCCGCGCCGGTGACGCGCGAGACGCCCTCCGTCATCTTGCGTCGGGCTTCAGCCGGTCGCAGCAATCGCCATGTGCCGGCCCGTCCGGCCGCCGTGCGGGGGCAGCGTCCGCTGCGGGCGCGTGAGCTTCGGCGGTCGGCGATTTCTCTGTCGGTCTGCGCTGCGATCGCCACCACGGCACCGGTGCATTACGCGTCCGCGGCCGCCTACACGAGCACCATCAACCGCAGCGGACTGGTCGACAACGGCTTCAAGCCCAGCGTCGATGCCGAAGGCCGGCGCGTGTTCACGCTGCAGCGCAGCGACAGTCTGTTCGCGTCGTCCGGTCCGTGGGCCAACGCGGGCGGTGTCAAGCTCAATGGCGCCACCAACACGGTCCTGCCGCAGGCGGGCGCCAAAGCGGGTGCGATAAGCATGGGGACAGCACGCCCTGCTGCTGCTGCGGCGGCTCAAACGTCTACCGCTGCTGCGGAGCGTAGCAACAGCGGTGAGACGGCGGAGGCTGTCGCGACCGTGTCGCCCTCGCGCAGCACCTTGCAGAGCGACGTTGGCCGAGTGGGACTCAACGGGCAGGAGATTCGGCCCGCCGCGACCAGCCAGTGGGCCGCAATGGACGCCGATGGACAGCCGCCCGCCGAAGTGGGCGCTTCTGAAGGGCTGTCGCCCGCGTCGCTCGTGTTGTCGGGCTCGCCGACCAGCGCGGCCAATGCCGCTCCCGCCGAGGTGGTGCTGACCGCCGGCGAAGCGCTGGACGCGATGCGCAATCTGGTGCTCAGAACCTCCAACTGGAGCGCGGGCAATGTGTCGAACTCGGCGAGCCGGTCCGACGAATCCGTGCGACATGTCTGGGCAACGCCAATGGCGAGCCACGACCGGACGGACACGAGTTATGGCCGTCAATACCGGCAGAACGTCACCGCGCTGAACGTGGGCGGGGACTGGCAGGTGGGCCGGTTGGAGAACGGCACCGTGCGCGCCGGCGTCAGCGTGACGCAGGGCCATGTGGAGGACGCGTATGCGCGTGGGAACGGCATCGCGAATCTGACGGCGGTGAACGGGCATGTGAGCGTACGCACGAGGGCCGGCGCGTATGTGGCGGCCAGCGTCGGCGCCGGGTCGGTGCGCGCGGTCTACGACGCCACGAGCCTGGAGCAGAGCGTCAGCAGCGGCAAGTTCCGCATGACCGCAGCAACGGCCAGCGTGGAAGGCGGGCGGCCGTTTGAGCTGTCGCGGGGGCTGACCCTGGAGCCCTCGGCGTCGGTGGTGGGCGCGGTGATGCTCAAGGACAGCAATGTCACCACGTCAGGCGTGTTGATCGAGACGCGCCGGACGACTTTTGGACAAGCCAAGGCGGGGCTGACGCTGCGTCATACAGGCACGGATGATGCGGTGACGCATCAGGTGTATGCCCGGGCGGCGGCATTGAAGGGGTTCGGGAGAAACCCTTCCGTGCAGGCCAGCAAGGACGGCGACATGATCGCCACCCAGGCCGTGGCAGGACAGCACTCGGGGCACGAAGGAGTGCTGGGTGGGTCGGTCGCGGTGGGGAACCGGAAGGCGCTGGCGGTGAGCGTGGAGGCGGGTCACCAGAAGATCAGCGGATCGACGTCCGGCTGGTCGGGGATGGTGAATGTGTCGTTCCGCTGGTAGCGCCCGGACGGCGTAGCGACACGGGGACAGGACAGAGCGGGGCTCTGCCCTGTTTCAGGATTGCTGGCGCCGGCGCCGCCAGGCAAGCCCTGCCATTGCGGCCACACCGCATGCGGCCAGCAGCATGGAAGAAGGCTCTGGCACCGGAGATGCGAGCTCACGGATGGATAGCAGCGTGGCAGTGCCCGAGGCCTCCGCCTGGTACGTGTGCGTGATCGTGTAGTACTCCGACTGGTTGCTCGCGTACAGGCAACTCACGCAACCCACCAGGCTTTGCAAGGTCTGGATAAAGGACCCCGATGTCATCGGTGCGTCAAAGGTGCCAGGCGTCGCCGCCGCCAAGTTCAAACTCAGGTCGAAGAAGTTCACCCTTGATATGCCCGTGGAGCCTTGCCAGATATCGTCTCGGAAAAGAACCAATGAGCGGGTTGCATTGAACACTTCGCCGGTGGTGGTGCTCTGCTCGTATTTTTGAAAATCAGTGGCCGACGTACTCTGGTAATACTCGGACGCGGGGACTGTGCCATGGGCAACTGTCAGACGGCTATCAAAATCAAGGGGAGCCGCCAAGATATTAGGGCTTTGATTGACCAGCGAAGACCTCACGCTGTGGGAGGCCGGGAACGGGCCATGTTCCGGACGGTCGAACACGCTCACAGTGGGCTGGGCGGCCAGTGTGAGGTTCAATGTCCCGCTGAACGGAATCGACACGTCAAGAATCGGCTCGCTGAAGCCGTCGGTGCAGCTATCACACGAATAGCCTTTCCAGAGCTTGGTGAAGGTGCCCGAGAAGGTCAGTTCGTAGGTTTGCGCTGCGGCGGGCACGGCGAGCGTGAGCGCCAGCAAGGCGGCGGCGATTGATTTGTTCATGGTCTCTCCCTCGGTCGCGAGTATCGCGGAGCGGAGGGGGAGTTTTGGGCGGTGTATCCCCCGGGATTCCGGGGGATAAGGATGCGGCTCGTCATGAGCCAGCCGCTTTTTTACCTGCGGTCGGGGAATCGACGCCAGCGCAGTGTCAGAGTCCACCGCCTTCGTCTTCACCAGCTCCAGCGTCATGCGAAGCTCGATCAGATCATTGCCGTCATCAGCGACCTCATCTTCATCGTTGGACGTCTGGCAGATGTGGGCCCACTTTTGATCCAGCTCCGTGAGCGCCTCAAGAATGCGTTGAGCTTGCCAGCGCGTCAGTTCCAGATTCAAAGTCTTCATGCCTGCTCACCTTGGCCCGCTTGGACGCGGGGGCCCCTCCCCTTCACCTTAAGATTCGCGAAGAGGCCGAAGCGACCTGACCCACCCTGCTGATCCCGCAACGTTCGATTCTAGGCAGATCATGACAACTCCCCTTGCAGCGCAGGCGCGCGCCTTCGCGGTAGCGGCCCATGCAGACCAGATGTATGGACAGCATCCGTATGTTCATCACCTCGATGCGGTGGCGAGCATCGCGGAGCCGTTTGGCGAGACGGCGGTGGTGTCCGCGTATCTGCACGATACGGTGGAAGACACGGCGGCGACAAAGCAGCAGATTGACGAGCTGTTCGGCACCTTGGTGGCGGAGTGCGTGGCGCTGTTGACCGATCAACCAGGCGCTGATCGCGCCGAACGTAAGCACAAGACCTACGCGAAGCTTGGCCAGGTCCAAGGGCAGCTTGAAGTGGCGCTGATCGTGAAAGCCGCTGATCGGCTGGCCAATGTGCGGGCGTGTGTGCAGGATCGGAATGAGCGCCTGTTAACGGTCTACCGCAATGAGCATGCGATGTTTCGGCAGGCGGCTTACCGGCCAGGTCTGTGCGATGCAATTTGGAATGAACTGGATGTCGCTATAGGGCACACTGCCCAGTAGCGCAGCTCCAGAAAATCTGGCCCATTCGTCGTCGTGAAAATCGTCAAGGCAGTCGGTGTGATTCTCGCGGTGGCCGCCGGGGCGTACCTGATCGGCGTCAACGCGTTGCGCCCCTGGAGTGGCGTCCGATTGGCACCAGCGTCGGAACTTGACCTTGGCATCGCAATCGTTCTGATGATTGCTGCGACAGGCGTTTGCATCTGGCGGCTGGTCGAGGGCGCAGAACCTGGCAGCGAAATGGAGCGGTTCTTGGATGCGGCGGGTGGTCAGGACGATCTTGGTTGATAGGATTTATAGGGAACGCGATGGGAATCACCATTCACTACGCCGGTCGAGCCTTGTCGGAAGACAGCATTGCTGCTGCTTTCAAAGAAGGCATCGAGCTTGCACATGAATTCGGTTGGGAGGCACGAGTCCCGCCAGCTGACGCAATGAGAGAAGAAGGCCTTGTGTTCTTTCCTCATGTGGACTGCGAGCCCGTCCACCTTCGGTTCACCAGAACCAGGCGCTTCTCCGAGTTCTGCAAGACCCAGTTCGCCGGGCCTTCCGTCCACCTTCAGGTGCTGGAATTCCTTGAACGCCTGTCTGGCCACTTCTCCAACCTCATCGTGTATGACGAGGCCGAAGACATTCTGGCGGAGGGAGAGGACATGTCGCTGGACGAAGCGTTCGACAAAGCGCTGGCGTTTATCAAGGACGGCCTGCTGGAGTATCCCGACGCTCAAATGAAAGTCAGGCTGCCGAGTGGTCGCATCGCAGACCTTATCGGGTGAAACCGGGCCAGGCCTTCGATAGGACGCCGCACGGTGAGCCAGCCGCGCGTGAGCTTCAGCGGTCCGCGACTCTTCGGTCACGTCCCCAATCCTTCGACCGGCTTGGCGATTCAGAGCAGTGCTAACAATGGAGCGTCGAGGCAATGATCGGGGAAGAAGTTTTGGAAGTATGAAACGTCTTCCCCACGGTCCGCCTTATCGAACATGTCGCTGATTGGCCCCCAGTAGTAGCGCTTGGACAGCTCGTCGATCTCGCGTTGCCGGTCCTCTGGAAAAGCATCGACGTCGATTTCGCTCAACCCGTCCGCTGTGAACTGATAGACCCGCCAGAGCGTGTCGTACATGAAGTTCGGTGCGCTTGGCGAGAATGCAATGTAGTCCACGCCGCCACGGTCCCGGTATCCAGCGATCTTTGTGAATGCAACGAAGGAGGGAAAGCCTTCCATGGTCTCCGGGTCGCGCACCTCAAGTTGGTAGAGGTAGAACAAGGTTTCTGTGGCGGCGTCGTAGCGGATGACGAGCTTGTTGAGCGGGTTGTGATAGTAGTCCGTCGATGGATCTACGAAGCCGCCATGGCTCTCCTGCTGCAAACCCGGCTTCTTGCCGAGGATGCAGCGGACATCGTCGATTAACTTGTCACCCCAGTCTCGGTAGTACTCGTCGAGACGTTGCTTGCTGATCTTGACTGAGGCGTAGATGCCGACTGGTTCCATGGGTGCTCCTGGAGGTGTTGGCCAGAGTATCCGTCCGCGGCGAGTTGCGGGGGCGAGATCAATCGGAGGTCTCGTACTTGGCTTTCAGGTCCAGATAGGCCTTCTTGCAGTGCTCGAAGTATTCGCGCTCGTCGTGCTCGCGCTGCCTCGCCTCATGGCCTGACTCAGCGGGATCCGCTGTGGGGGCGTCGAGCACCTCAACGAGGATGCGGTCGCCAACGCGCAGCTCACGGTGGCTGAACCGCCCCGGCTTTCTAGGAGGCTCAACACTCTGAGAGGATTGAGCCATTAGCAAATCGAACAAGTTCTCGCCCGAGGTGCGTGAGCGCGCGGTGAGGATGATGCAGCAGCACCGAGGGGAGTACCCGTCTCTGGCGGGGGCCGTCGAGTCCATCGCACCCAAGAACGGCTTTGTACCGCAGACGCTGAACGAATGGGCAAGCGCGCTGAGGTGGAAGCTGGCGTACGTGAGGGCGTGACGACCAGCAAGGCTCAGCGCGTAAAGGACCTTGAACGCGAGGTGCGGGGGCTGCGCAAGGCCAACCAGATCTCGAAGCTGGCCAGCGCGTTTTTCGCCCAGGTGGAGCTCGACCGCCGCATCAAGTCTCGAAGGCCTTTGTCAACCAGCATCGCTGTATTGCTGTGCCGATGGTTCCACGTGCCGCGGCGCAGCGTGTACCACCGCCCCGTCAAGGCCGCGCCGACGCTGCAGGCGCGCTTCGTCGCCCCGATCAAAGCCATGATTGAGGCGAACCCGTCCGTCGGGTACAGGAGGGTGGCGCACCTGCTGGTCAATACAGGTCGGTGAAAGACCGTCTGCAATCGTCGACCTCGCAATGGCGCAGAAATTGCGATTCAGTTGGTTCAACCGCAATCTAGTCGTCGACGGCATCCTGGTCGTCCATGTATAAATCGCGTGTACACGAGAGCCTCAGCAACTGCGCCTTAGAAGGGCAAAGCCGTCGAGTTGAGGCGGACCACTACAAGCGAAAACGAGATGACCGGAAAAAGTCGGCGACCAGGGAGCGCCAAAAGAGCTAGCGATGCGGCAGACACTAGGCCTAAGTCGAAAGGCATGGCGGTCGAGGAGGCAGAGCCTCTTATGGGCCGGGGTGGCCCTGAAAAGCGAGCGGGAAGTATGAAGCGCTCGGCTAATTCCGCCGCGGCCAAAACGACCGAGCGCTCTGCGCCCGGTACTGAGCCGGCCGAGGCACGCGCTAAGAAGGTCAAACCGACGCATTCGACGGTTGGGAAGAAGGACGTCGCTCTTCCGCAGAGGCCGAAACCCCAGTACGAAGCTAGTGGCGGAGCCTATTATTTTGGCGACTCGCTCGAGTTGCTCAGTAGCGATTCGTTCGCTGCCCTAAAGGGAAAGGTTCAGCTAGTCGTCACTTCCCCTCCGTACCCACTAAACGAGAAGAAGAGCTACGGCAACTTGACGGGAGCTAAGTACCTCGCTTGGATTGAGTCACTCGCTCCCGTGCTCTCGGAACTCTTGGCGGATGACGGATCCATCGTCATCGAGCTTGGAAACAGCTGGGAGAAGGACCGACCTGTCCAAAGCTTGTTGTCTATGGAGGCGCTACTGGCGTTCACCAAGGCGAAGGGGGCAAACCTTCGCCTGATTCAGCAATTCGTTTGCTACAACCCATCACGTCTTCCATCGCCAGCGCAATGGGTAACCGTGAATCCTCTCCGTACTGTAGACAGCTTCACGCACGTATGGTGGCTTGCGAAATCGGACTATCCAAAAGCAGATAACAGTAAGGTGCTTCGGCCATATAGCCCTTCAATGAAAGCCCTGTTAAAACGGGGCTCATACAACGCCGGGCTCCGTCCATCTGAGCATCGAATTAGTACTGGAAGCTTCCTGAAAGACCGTGGCGGCTCGATTTCGCATAACTTGTTTGAACTCGAGCAAATGCAAGAGGGGCGTGAACCACGCCTACCAAACGCGTTTTCTTTATCTAATAGCGCCTCAGCAGATTTTTTCCACAGGGCATGCAAGGAAAAGGGAATTACACCCCACCCCGCGCGAATGCCGTTGGGCTTGGCCTCATTCTTTATTGAGTTTTTAACAGATGAAGGCGACTTAGTCCTCGATCCATTTGGGGGAAGTAACACAACCGGATTCGCAGCTGCAATGGCGGGGCGGCAATGGATTGCAGTTGACGCATCGAAGCAATATGTAGAACAGTCAAAGCTGAGGTTTGAAGACCCAACGCTTAAGGGAGGGAAAAAATGAGTATTACCGACAATATTACAAAGGTAGATTTTTTCAAGCGGGAAGAATTGGCAGGGAAGTGGACTTGGGCGACCGGAGCATTTGTCGGCCGCCCGTTCAAGATCTCATATTCCGACGCATCAGTGCTTGTTGCTGATTCCTGGAAGGAACGTGCCCAAGGAATTCCACAGGGCTGCTTTCTACTTGCGTATTACGACTGCGACCCCGACAAAAAACATCTGCATGAAGCGGTTTTGTTGCGAGTAATTGAGCCGGCTGCACTTCCGACTGATCCAGATGTTGTCAGTTCCATGGTTGAATATTATAAAGACACAATCAGGACCGGCTCTGATAAACAAAGTCAACTAGACCAGTATTCCCGGTATGAATTTGGCTTTAGTGGGGTTCGATGCTCAATTCTCGGATGCTTCTATCTCTCAGAGGATGGTAAGTTGCAGTTCGGCGCCGACCTTGAAAATTTCTACAGCGCTCATAACTATTCCGTTATTAAGCCAAACGACACATTACTAACCACTATTGTTAATTACAGGGATAAGGGACTACCCGGTGGGGATGGCGACATCCGAATCGGTAAAGTACGATACAGCTCAAGCAGGCGATTTCCCAAAGCAAACCCCGACGTTCCACTTTATGTGAAGGCGAAAGATTTCGCGGGGAAGCGAACCGCTCTGTTCGGAATGACCCGTACCGGCAAGTCAAATAGCATCAAGAAGGTAATCCAAGCTAATGAGGCCATGAGCGCATTAGCGAAGATGGACTTGGCATCTTCAAAGGAAAGTGCCGAGGAGGCACTCGAACCGTTCAATGGAGACGCACCAAAATACCCCATCGGTCAAATAATATTTGACATGAATGGCGAGTATGCGAATAAGAACCTTCAGGACGAAGGAACGGCAATCTTTGAAATTTACAAGAACAAAACGGACCGTTACTCAATCGTTGAGAAGCCCGGCTTTAGGGTTATGAAGGTCAATTTCTACCGTGAAGTTGAGTCGGGCCTGGAGTTGATGAAGTCTTACCCGAGCGTCGCCGAAGACAACGCGAAGTTCATGGTTAACTTCAGAACAGTCTTCTTAGAAAAGCCGGACGACTACGCGAGCAATCCTTCAGCAAAGACCAGATACGACAGGCGAGTGGCTGTCTATCATTGCATTCTCCACCGCGCAAAGTTTGCCGCTCCACCAAATTTCACCTTGCAATGGTCTGCCTCTGAAGATGTCCGTAAAGAGGTAAATTCCGCAGTGGACCCAACCAAACCGCTCAGTCTCGAGGAAGCATGCGCTTGGTGGGAGAAGTTTTGGGAGGTATATAAGGATTCTGCCTTCGGAGCTGCATATAAAAAGAAAAATGGCCGTGAATGGGTGGACGACGATTTGGTAGCACTTTTAGTTATGCTTACCCGCGCCCGAGAGTCTGGCGGTCGGGCGGATTGCAATGGATATCGCAACCTTCGAGTGGTTGCAACACAGCACACTCCGACCACCAATAGTGCATTCGAACAGGACATTCTCGATTCTTTGCGTGCCGGGCGTATTGTGATTGCTGACCTCTCAAGTGGAGATGAAGCTCTCCAGCGCATGTACTCGGAGCGCATCACCTGGAAAATCTTCCGTGATGCGATGAGGCGTTTCACGTCTGCACAGCCTAACAACTTCATCCAATTTTATTTTGAAGAGGCGCATAATCTCTTTCCCAAGAAGGAGGATAAAGATCTAAGCCAGGTATATAACCGCCTAGCCAAAGAGGGCGCGAAACTACACCTTGGCTTGGTTTATGCCACGCAAGAGGTAAGTTCTATTAGCGGCAACATTTTGAAGGCGACGCAGAATTGGTTTATCTCGCACCTGAACAATGAAGACGAGATCCGCGAGCTTCGGAAATATTACGACTTTAGCGATTTTAGCGACAGCCTTGTTCGATTCAGTCAAGATACCGATAAGGGTTTTGTTCGAATAAAGACATACTCCAATGCCTTCGTCGTTCCCGTACAGGTGGATAAATTCTCGACCACCGACAAAGTATGAGCTATTCAACCAAAGGCCCCAAACCATTTGAGAGGGCAAGCAAGTCTTCTCATCACCACGTTATTAATGACCCTGAAGTTTTACGGGCGCTAACCTCCCTGCATGTCCCGCCGCGACAAGAAGCGGGGCAGATTGGGAGCCTTACGATTCCATTTGTCCCAACACAATCTGAAATTGAGCACGTTGTGGCTATTGATGGAGGCTATACCCACGTTCCGATACGTGACGGCTACCCATCCGCAGCAATTCACTTCTTTCAGTTTGGTGCGCTCCACTTTAAAACGGAAGACCTTTTTCGCCTGGAGCGGTTCGATCATGTTTCACCTGAGGACATGCAAAGGCTAAAGAATATGTCCCGGCTCAAGCTAGCTCTTGCAACTTCAGGCGCAAGGCGTAGTGATTGCACCTCGTTGGAGGAGTCGGTCCGTCGCACGCTGTACGAATTTCTCTGCATGCAGCAGCTAGAGGAAGACAGCAGCTTGATGGACACCTTGGCGTGGTTTGTATTTCGCCGGTATCAGTCGTCCAGGTCATCTCGGCACACAAACTGGGAGTTGGGCAACAATCCATATGGCGGAGGAAAGGTAATGCTTAATGAGGGGAACATGACAAAGGAATTTACCTTCGCATGCCCCATCACCTCGAAAACAATTTTCCTTACAGACGTATTTCGACTGCATGAGTTAATTGAGGAAGACGTGGGTGCGGCAGGCGTAGCTGGTTATGTCGCAGGCATCGTTGAGCACCTGATCCTCTTGCACATCATTCGGAACCTTTTAAGAAAAGATAGGGCAGCCCTCAAGCAGGTTTTGTTCATTATGGACAGGCCAACCGGATGGTTCGGTGTCACTGCGACCGTACATACACTGATGCTTGAACTTTCGGAATGGTTATTTGATAACCATGCGTTTTATCTTGCCGGGCTCGAGAAGAGCGGGGCCTTTGTTGAACATGCCACGCTAATTCGTGAGCACATGACTGCTGGGTCCGTGCTGGTGCTCAACGACTCATACATATACAAGTTCATCTCGCCTGGGGAGGAAGATGCTAGACGCCCTTACGCTAGCTCCTCATACTATGGGCACAAAGTAATATTCAAGTCGAGACTGGGCCAAATGTACGTCGTTTCGCTGCCAGTTAAGGAGCTGCTAAAGACTCCTCAACCATCGGACATTCCCAATTTGATGGATGTTCTTACCCATATCGAGCAGCTCCACTGTGACATGTATGAGAACGCCCTCTTGCCGGTAGCTCTTGCCAACAAGCTAGTGAGCTTGTCGGCACATCCAAGTTCGCAAATCCTTAAGGCCTTCGCGAAATCGTCAGTCGCGTGATGTGTTACTCGGATTTTGCATGTGGCGGATCATGATGCGGATGCCATGAGCTGGGTTTCTGTCACCTTCTTGACCAGTCAGAAGGCGGAGCTTACAGCTGCACCTTCCTCAGCAAGGCATTCTTAGGCAACTTCATCAGCAGACTGGTCGGGCTGTTTAACCTTAAACTTCAATAGTCTTGCGGATAGCTGCGCTTTATCAGCCGTTTTTACCTCCAATGTGGCGGAGACAATTTGACCATCAGCCATGCACCGAAAGAGTTGCCGCACCTTAGCGTCCGTGACTTGAGGTCTTCTGAAGGTCGCAGTCACAGCCATTGCAGCCGTTTCAAGCTTAATACGATAAGCACCCTGCGCCTTATCGATTCCCAGAACCTTGAAATCCTTTGTAATTTCTTCGACGCCGACTACTCTTCTCTTGCGGCGCTCAGACAGGATTTCAAGATCGTCTCCAGAAAGGTCAATCCCTGCGACGGTCATCCGATCGGCATTTGCGGATGCCGAAGCAAACTTCCAGAATGCATGACGCGCATCAGGTAGTGCTTGATGGATTTGCGGGTGGGTCTTCGCTACCTTCTTCAGAGACTGTTCATACAAATCAAATTGTTCTTTCTCTCTACTAGACAAGCCGAGGTTGAGCAGGCGAGCTCGCTCGTCTACATCGAGCTGCTTAGCTCGATGCTCGTAGTGCTTTAGGATTACAGGTCGAGCAACGAACGCCAGTCCCAAAATAAGTCCCACAGCGAGCGATGCTGCGGGGTGTGTCGAAATCGTTGAAGATAACGCTTGCACGAGGGGTGAGAGGTCCGTTTCCAGCAAGGAGGAGCCTTGCTTCACCTGTGTATTGAAATCAAGCTGCTCTTCTTCGTCTTGATGCAGTCGCCTCATATCGTAAGCACCATGCGAAATCATCGCATAGGTTCGGCCAATCGTCTTTTTGAAATCGACTAAGGCAGCCATTTGGCTAGAATTGAGTGACGAATGGTATTCATCACCCTCAACTGCGATTTGAAGCTTCGGCCAGCCTTCGAATTCCACCTCGGGCATTTGGTCTGTTTCTACCCAGTTTTTGAGCAGACGCCATGCCCTTTCCTCAGAATTGACCACGAAACTCTTGGCCATCTGGCACCCTTTCGACGAGTTCGAATTAGCAGATTACCAAAAGGATAAGGCTGTGGCCCGGTCGCAAATGGCCAGGGCAGTATAGGGCGACTGAACTCCATCAATCGTTAGCGCCAACCCGCAGACGAACCAACGCTAAGGCGTGATTGGCATGTAGCGAAAAGCGGACGATTCCCTACGTGCACGGCAAACGTGCTCCGCAGCGGTTCTCGATTGAGCACAGTCGACTTGGGATACAGAAAGCGTCTGAGTGGCTGTGGATCCAGCCCTAATCCAATGAATCAGAAGAATTGGTGGTGTCGGCGCTGAGGATTGTCGTACTTCCATTTCAGCGGTTTGGGGTTCTTGTTGTACTGGCGGATGTAGCGCATGAGCTTCTTGTCGAGGTCCTTGACGGAGGTGAAGGTGCCCCGGCTGATCACATCGCGTTGGATACGGGAGAACCAGTTCTCGACCTGGTTGAGCCACGAAGAGTAGGTGAGCGTGTAGTGGATCCGGACGTTGCTGTGCTGGACCAGGAAGGCTTGAACCAGCTCAGTCTCGTTGCTGCTGACGTTATCGCAGATGACATGGACTTCACGACCTTCGGGCTGGCTGGCGAGCACATCGCCCAGGAAGCTGACGAACTGCTCGCTGGTAGGGCGTCGGGCGGTCATCCCTAGCTCCTGGCCCGTGGCAGCGTTCAGCGCAACAAAAAGGCTGAGCGTGCCGTTGCGCTTGTATTCGGAGCTATGACTCTCGGCACGACCGGGGGCCAAGGGGCGCATGCGGTCTTTGCGGTCAAGCGCCTGGATGGCTATTTTCTCGTCCACGCAGAAGACAGGCGCGTGCGCCGGCGGATTCAAGTACAGCCCGATCACGTCGGCGGCCTTGGTCTCGAAGTCAGGGGCGTTGGAGACGAGGTGCCGCTCTAGCCGATGCGGCTGCAGGCCGTGCTTGCGCCAGATGCGTTGCACGGCGGAGAAGGAGAAATCGCCCAGCTCGGCCGCCAGCTTGCGACTGCTCCAGTGCGTGGAGCCATCCTTGGGCTTGTGCTTCAAGGTCTTGTTCAGGACCCGGGCCTCAATTTGGGCCACTGGACGAGCCGGAGCACGGCCAGGATGCAGCGAAACGAGTCCCGCCAAGCCCCCAAGCTCGAAGGCCTTGGTCCAGCGAGTCAAAAAACCGTCGTTGCAACCCAGCTTGTTCCGGATGTCCACACGACGCGCTCCATCGGCCCAAAGTAGTACACAACGCGCGCGACGTGCCAGAGCTGCACTGCCACTACGCTTGCGGATCACAGCTTTCAGTTCGCTGCGCTCGTCTGTCCTCCTGTGCATACCCTCCGACATGAGCATACACAGTCGATTTCAATGCTTCAGTGGACTAGACGTTGGGCATTGCCGGTGAATGACTGCCACCGCCATTCAAACTTACTGGTAGGCCGTACAGGACTTGAACCTGTGACCAAAGGATTATGAGTCCTCTGCTCTAACCAACTGAGCTAACGGCCCCCTGAACACTGGATCAGCGGAAGCCCGCGATTCTACTCAAGGCAAGACCCGTCCCGGGCCTGCGCGGTGTGGGGCGAGAGGTCTCCGTCAACCGCCGGTCAGCAAGCCCCTCAGCCAAGCACCCCCACGCTACCCACCCCCACCCTGCTTCTGCGACAACGCATTACTCACCATCCTCGACGTAATGTCCACGATCTGAATCATCCGGTCATACGCCATCCGCGTCGGCCCGATCACCCCCAGCGTGCCCACCACCTCGCCATCCACCTCATACGGCGCCGACACCACCGACAGTTCCTCATACGGAACCACCTGGCTCTCCCCGCCGATGTAGATGCGCACCCCTTCCGCCCGGCTCGACACATCCAGCAGCCGCATCAGCTGCGTCTTCTGCTCAAACAGGTCGAACATCCGCCGCAGGCTGCCCATGTCGTGGCTGAAATCCTGCACCGTCAGCAGATTCCGCTCGCCGGAGATGATCACCGGCTCATGCTGCTGGAAGCTCTGCGTGCCCACGTCCACCGCCGCGCTCATCAAGGAAGCGATCTCCCCGCGCAGCGCATCCACTTCCGTGCGCAGACGGTCCCGCACCATGTCCAGGCTCATCCCGGAATAGTGGGCATTGAGCCGGTTGCTGGCCTCGGTCAGCTCCGACTGGTTCAGGTCCTGCGCGGTGAACACCAGCCGGTTCTGCACATCCCCTTCCGGGGACACCATGATCACCAGCACCCGCCGCTCCCCCAGCCGGAGGAACTCGATGTGGTGGAACACGCTGCTCTTGCGCGGCGCCGTGATCACCCCCACGAAGCTGGACAGGCTCGACAGCAGCTGCGCCGCATTGGCAATCACCCGCTGCGGCTGGTCCGGCAGCAGCTGGGACTCCAGCGACGGCACTTCCGCCGCCGTGTTGGCCTTGGCCGTCAGCAGCGTGTCCACGAACAGCCGGTAGCCCCGGGCCGTCGGGATGCGTCCGGCACTAGTGTGCGGGCTGGCGATCAGCCCCAGTTCTTCCAGGTCGGCCATCACGTTGCGGATGGTCGCCGGGCTCAGTTCCAGGCCCGAGGCCTTGGAAAGCGTGCGCGAGCCCACCGGCTGTCCGTCCGCGATGTAGCGTTCAACCAGGGTCTTCAGCAGTGTTTTGGCGCGCTCGTCGAGCATGTTTTGATTGTATTGAATCCCCAGACCTTCCCCCGGTGGGGCCCGTGGTGCTGTGGTGTAATTCTGCGAATATGTCCAAGCGCTTCCGTCATGTGGCCATCGTCGGCAAGCCTCAGGCTCGCGGCATCCGTCCGCTCCTGGAGGAGATTGCCGATTTTGTGGCCGGCCAGGGATTGGATGTTTCCCTGGATCAGGAAACAGCCGACACCACCGGCATCTCCACCTTCCCCGCCCTCTCCCACGCGGAAATGGGCCAGCAGTGCGACCTGGCCGTGGTGGTCGGTGGCGACGGCACCATGCTGGGCTTTGCCCGCGAGGTCGCCCGCTACGGCATGCCGCTGGTCGGCATCAACCAGGGCCGGCTGGGGTTCATCACCGACATCTCCGCCGAACAGTACAAGGAATCGCTGGCCCCCATCTTCGCCGGCGACTATGAAAGCGAACACCGCTCCATGCTGGAAGGCGCAGTCCTGCGGGACGGGGAACAGATCTTCTCCGGCGTGGCGCTGAACGACGTGGTGGTCAGCCGCGGCGCCACCGCCTCCATGGTGGAGCTGCGGGTGGACGTGGGCGACGAGTTCGTGGCGAACATGCGGGCCGACGGCGTGATCGTGGGCACGCCCACCGGCTCCACCGCCTACGCGCTGTCCGCGGGCGGGCCCATCCTGCATCCTGGCATCGCCGGCTGGGTGGTGCTGCCCATCGCGTCCCATGCCCTGTCCAACCGGCCCATCGTGCTGCCGGATGCAGGCGAGGTGCGCCTGACCATCGTGGCCGGGCGGGACGCCAGCGTCAATTTCGACATGCAGAGCCTGGCCAGTCTGCTGCATGGGGACTGCATCACTGTGCGGCGCTCCCAGCACCGGGCCCAGTTCCTGCATCCGCGCGGATGGAGTTATTACGCGACCTTGCGGCGCAAGCTGCGCTGGTATGAGGGCGGCAGCTGATCCGGGGCAGTGACCGGGCCGTATCAAGCCAGCGCAACCGCTGCACGCCGCCCGGACACTGAGTCTTGTCGCCGACACCGCCCCTCCCCCGTACCGTCAAAGTACGAAGAGACCCGATTTGAGCCATTGAAGGACTCACCGACATGCTTCGCCGCCTGAGCCTGCGAGATTTCGTGATCGTGCCGGAACTGGAACTGGACTTCGCCGCCGGCTTTTCGGCGCTGACGGGGGAAACCGGTGCCGGCAAGTCCATCCTGATCGATGCCCTGCAACTGGCGCTGGGCAGTCGCGGGGATGCGGCCGTGGTGCGCGAAGGCGCGGCCAAGGCCGAGATCACCGCGGAGTTCGACCGCCCCGAAGCGGTGCTGAGCTGGCTGGAAGAAGGCGGCTTTGCCACCGACGACGAACATGCCAGCCTGCTGCTGCGCCGCGTGATCGACGCGCAGGGCAAGAGCCGGGCATGGATCAACGGCAGCGCCGCCACCGTCGCGCAGTTGCGGGAACTGGCTGAGCACCTGCTGGACATCCACGGCCAACACGCCTGGCAAGGCCTGACACGGCCGGCCAGCGTGCGTCAGTTGCTGGACGAGTTCGGGCAGATTGATGCCCGCCCGGTGGCTGCCGCTTACGCCCAGTGGCGCCAGGCCAGCGAAGCGCTGAGCACGGCCCAGGCCCGCCAGGCCGACCTGGCCCGCGAGCATGAACGCCTGAGCTGGCAGATCGGCGAGGTGGACCGTCTGGCCCCCACGGCCGACGAGTGGGAAGACCTCAATGCCGAGCATCAGCGGCTCTCCCATGCCCAGTCGCTGATGGACGCCGCCCGTGGTGCGCTGGACCGGTTGAGCGAAGCGGAGATCAACGCCCAGGCGCTGACCGAAGACGCCCTCTCCAGCCTGCAGGACGTGCTGACCTACGACGCTGGCCTGCAGGACACCGTCAATGCGTTGATCGGCGCCCAAGCCCAATTGCAGGACGCGGCGCACAGCCTGAGCAGTTATCTGAACGGCGCCGAGCTGGACCCGGACCGTCTGCAGCAACTGGACGAGCGCGTGTCCGCCTGGGTGACCCTGGCGCGTCGCTACCGTCGCCCGCCGGTAGAGCTGCCGGCACTGCTGGAAGAGTGGAAGGCCGAACTGGCGCAGCTCGACGCCGCCACCGACCTGGAAGGCCTGCAGGCCAAGCAGGCGCAGGCGCTCAAGGCCTATCAGAAGGAAGCGAAGCTGATCAGCACCGCTCGCGCCAAGGCGGCGCCGGCGCTGTCCAAGGCGGTGTCGCAGGCCATGCAGCAGTTGGGCATGGCGGGCGGGCGGTTTGAGGTGTCGCTTCAGCCGCAGGAGGAGCCGCAAGCCTTCGGTCTGGAATCCGCTGAATTCCTGGTGGCCGGTCACGCCGGCAGCACGCCGCGTCCGCTGGGCAAGGTGGCGTCGGGCGGGGAACTCTCCCGCATCGCGCTGGCCATTGCCGTCACCACCAGCCAGCAGAACAGCGGCGCGGGCACGCTGATCTTTGACGAAATCGATTCGGGCGTGGGCGGTGCCGTCGCTGAAACCGTGGGCCGCTTGATGAAGCAGTTGGGCCAGCGGGTACAGGTGCTGGCGGTGACCCATCTGCCGCAAGTGGCCGCCTGTGCCGACCATCACTTCCTGGTGGCCAAGGCCGCCAAGGGCGGCAAGACCAGTTCCGATGTCCAGCCCATCCAGGGTGAGGCCCGCACCGCAGAGATCGCCCGGATGCTGGGCGGTGAGCGCTTGTCCTCCACCAGCCTGGCCCATGCCCAGGAAATGCTGGCGCATTCCGCACGCGCCACGCCGCTGTCCGCCAACAGCGCTGACGGCGCGGACGCTGGAGGCGCAGGCAGCTCCGACACGTCCGGTGCAGGCGGGTCCACGGGCTCTGCCGGTTCAGCGGGGTCAGCGAGTTCAGCGGGTTCTTCCGGCAAGACACGAAAGGTCAAACCATGACGTCCCCGCCCGACAACACCGTCGCCGGCCAGGCCGCCCACATGACCGAACTGGTGCTGGTCACCGGCATGTCCGGCGGCGGCAAGTCCATCGCCATGCATGCGCTCGAAGACGCGGGCTTCTTCTGCGTCGACAACCTGCCGCCGGAGTTGCTGCCGCATTTCCTGAAGCTGGAACAGGAAAGCGGCTCGCGTCGCCGGGTGGCGATTGCGGTGGACGTCCGCAGCGCGGGCTCGCTGCCCCAGTTGCTGCTGCACATCAAGGAGATGCGTCTGCAAGGCGTGGCCCTGCGCAGCATCTTCCTGGACGCCGATTACGACACGCTGCTGCGTCGTTTCTCCGAGACCCGTCGCCCGCATCCGCTTCGCGCCGGTGTGGACGACAGCGACACCCATCGCGCCCTGCAGGAAGCCATCGCGCTGGAGCGCGAGCTGCTGACGCCGCTGCGCATGGAGTCCACCGTGATCGACAGCAGCCAGTTGCGTCCGGCGCAGTTGCGCGCCTGGGTGCGGGACCTGGTGCGGGTGAGCGGATCGTCGCTGACGCTGGTGTTCCAGTCCTTCGCCTTCAAGCACGGCGTGCCCAGCGATGCCGACTTCGTGTTTGACGTGCGGGTGCTGCCCAACCCCTATTACGACCGGGAACTCCGGCCTCTGACGGGGCGGGACCAGCCGGTGGCGGACTATCTGGAGCAACAGCCCGAAGTGCGGCTGATGCTCAGCCAGATCGGCGCGTTCATTGCGCAGTGGCTGCCCAGCTTCGGGTCAGACCAGCGCAGCTACCTGACGGTGGCCATTGGCTGCACCGGCGGGCAGCATCGGTCGGTGTATTTGGTGGAGACGCTGGCCAAGCAGTTTGCCTATCACGGGCAGGTGCTCAAGCGGCATCGGGAGCTGGACGCTCGCTAAGGCCGAGGCCGGATCTGGCCTGGTCTGGCTTGACAAGGCGAGGCCAGGCGACGCACCTGCAAGGACCCTGTCGGTGGCCCTGCAACCGCCGGGCCCGGTCAAGCCGTCCGGCTGCCCTGCTCCGCCTCTTCCTGGTTGGTCAGCAAGATGGCCAGGACCACCGAGGCAATCGGCATCGTCAGGACCATCAGCACCGTCCACCCCAGCACATTGCGTCCGGCCCGCTTGGCCGCGATGGCCATGTAGACCCAATGCGCGATCAGCCCGATCGACATGCCCAGCCCGCACAGCACGCCGCGGCCGGCGGGGATGTCCGCACCGTCTTCCGTCCCCGACACCAGCAGCCACAGGCAGCCGCCGAAGATCAGAAAGGCGACCAGCGCCGATTCGAGGGCGCTTTTGACGGGAGATTTGGCGGCTGAAGACATGGTGAGCAGGAAAAGGAGCTGCAAGGGCGGAGGATATCCCAGCCAGCCCCTTCCGAAACTCGGGTCAATCCAGCAACTTCTTCAGCGGCGCTGGCAGGGCGTATTGGCTCAGCTGTTCCCGGGCGACCCATTGGCCGGCCGGGAGTGCTGGGGCGCCACTGGCGTCTTGCGCGGTCGCCCCCAGCACCGCGCGGCGCGGATGCAGCACCCAGTCGAAATGCGTCAGCGCATGCTGCACGCGCGGCAGCGTTTCCAGCTCGGCCACGCCCAGCGCCTGGCGATGGGCGTCCAGGGCGTCTTCGCTGTCGTACATCGGCAAAGTCCACAGCCCGCCCCACAGGCCTTCGCTGGGGCGCTGCTGCAGCCAGATCCGCCCTTCATGCTCCAGCCACAGCCACCAGTTCTCGCGCTGGCCGCGCTTGAGCTTGCGGGTCTTGATCGGGTAGAGCGTCGGGTCCCCCTGCGCGCGCCCGTGGCACAGGCCGGAGACCGGGCACAGCAGGCACTGCGGCTGGCGCGGCGAGCAGTGGCTGGCGCCCAGGTCCATCAGGCCCTGCGTGTAGGCGGGCATGTCGGCTTCAGAGGCCGGGAGCAGCGCCTCGGCCTGGCGCCAGAGGCGCTTTTCTTGGGAGAGCTGCGCCAGGTCACCGTCGAAGGCCAGCAGGCGACCCAGCACGCGCTTGACGTTGCCGTCCAGGATGGCCACCCGTTCACCGAAGCAGAAGGACGAGATGGCAGATGCAGTGGAGCGGCCAATGCCCGGCAGTTCCGCCAGCTCCACCGCCGTGCGCGGGAAGGCGCCGCCGTGGCGCTCCATCACTGTTTGAGCGCACTTGTGCAGGTTGCGGGCGCGGCTGTAGTAGCCCAGGCCCGCCCAGGCGGCCATGACCTCGTCCTGCGGCGCGGCGGCCAGAGCGGCGACATCGGGGAAGCGCTCCAGGAAGCGCTTGTAGTAGCCCAGCACCGTCGTCACCTGCGTCTGCTGCAGCATGATCTCGGAGAGCCACACGCGGTAGGGGTCGCGCGTGTTTTGCCACGGCAGGTCGTGTCGGCCGTCCTTGCGCTGCCAGGCCAGCAGCAGCGGCGCAAAGTCGCCGCTCAGGGCCTGCACACGGGTTTGGAGTTCTTCGTCGGTCATCAGGGGGCGGAGTATCGCGCGTGGGGCGTCGGCGCATGGCAGCAGGACCTGCTCGCCATCCGGGGCCTCGCAGCCTTTGCAGCCATCAGCGCTTCTGGCAGTTTGGGCAGAAGAACGTCGATCGCTGCCCCTGCACGATGCGCCGGATCGGCGTGCCGCACACGCGGCACGGTTCCTTCTCTCGGCCGTACACCCGCGCCTGCATCTGGAAACTGCCCGCCACCCCGTGCGCATCCTTGAAGTCCCGCAGCGTGCTGCCGCCAGCCTCCAGCGCTTCGCCCAGCACCTGGGTCAGCGCCTGCGCCAGCTTCTGCGCCCGGGGCCGGCTGATCTTGCCCGCGGGCAGTCGCGGATCGATGCCCGCCATGAACAGCGCCTCGCACGCATAGATGTTGCCCGCCCCCACCACCACGTCGCCGGCCAGGATGGCCTGCTTGATGGCCACCCGCCGACCCTTGAAGCCGCGGTGCAGGTGCGCGCCGTCGAAGGCTTCGTCGAACGGCTCCAGGCCCATGCCGGCCAGCAGCTTGGCGGCCGGCGCCACATCCAGTCCCTCGGACCACACGACCGCACCAAATCGGCGCGGGTCGGTCAGGCGCAGCACCCCGCGGTCGGTGATCAGCTCGAAATGGTCGTGGGGGCCGGAGACCGGTGGTTGTTCCCGAAAGGCCAGCGACCCGGACATGCCCAGGTGCAGCAACAGCCCACCGCCTGGCGGCAGCGGCTGGGCGGGGTCCTGGAGATCGATGGCGTCCCCGTCGGTGCGCAGCGGCAGCCACAGGTATTTGCCCCGCCGCAGCACGGCCCCCACCCGTCGGCCCACCAGCCGCCCGGCCTCCACGCCCAGCGGCCAACGCAGGGGCTTGCCCATGCGCACGTCCAGCACACGAGACCCTTCAATGGCGGAGGCAAAGCTCAGACGTGTAACTTCAACTTCTGGCAACTCAGGCATGGCTCAATGATAGAGGGGCTGTTCTTGAGTCGCTTCGTCGGGGCGTAGAGCCCTTTTGTGCGGGGGACTCATCGGTCCCTAGAATGGTCCGGAGTCTTGTTTGCCTCCCTTGCGTCAGTTCAGGAGTTTTTTCATGCCCGCCTTTGTGCGTCGTCATTCCTGGTGGATTCCCGCCGTCCTTGCCCTGAGCTGCGCTGCGAACGCCCAGACCGCCCAGACCGTCCAGCCGGCCCAGTCATCCAAACGTCCTGCGACGCAGGCGACCAAGCCCGCTCGCGCCGCGACGCCGGCGGCGACGGGCGCTTCGGCGCCGTCGTCCACCCCTGCGGCCGCGCCGGCAGGCGGGGGCAAGAACGCTGCGCCGGCCGCTCCCGCGGCGCCTGCATCGCCTGCGGCACCGACGGCTCCCGCAGCACCGGCTGCGCCTGCATCGGCCGCGTCCGCGCCGGAGCCAGTCCAGAACTCCGATCTGGACGCACCGCTGTTCTATCAGTTGCTGATCGGTGAGATGGAGCTGCAAAACGAGCAGCCCGGTGTCGCCTACCAGGTGCTGTTGGACGCCGCCCGTCGCTCCGAAGACGAGGCCCTGTTCCGGCGCGTCGTCGCCATTGCGCTGCAAGCCCGTGCCGGCGACCAGGCCGTCGTGGCCGCCCGCGCCTGGCGCGACACGCTGCCGACCTCGCAGGAAGCGCACCGCACGCTGATCCAGCTGCTGGCCCTGCTCAACCGCCCCGCCGAGGTGGCTGCACCGCTGCGGGCGCTGCTCGCCCTGAATGTGCCGGACGCCCGTGCTGGGCTGCTGGCCGGTATTCCTCAATTGTTTGCGCGCACGCCGGAACCGAAGAAGGTGCTGGATGGACTGGAGCCGCTGCTGCAGGAGACCGCCGCGCGGCCGGAAACCCGCTTTGTGTCGCTGATGGTGCTGGCGCGTCTGGCCCAGTTGGCGGGCAATTCAGAAGCGGCCCTGGTGAATGTGCGAACGGCGCAGCGGGATTTCCCGGACCGGGAAGAGCCGCTGCTGCTGGCCGTAGAGCTGCTGCCGCAGCGCCCCGAAGCGGAGTCACTGATCACGGCCGAACTCCAGGCCCATCCCGACCGCCAGGCACTGCGCCAGGCCTACGCACGCGCCCTCGCCCGTGCGCAGCGACCGGCCGATGCCGCGCGGGAGTTCCGCCTGCTCACGGAGCAATCGCCAGAGAACCTGACCTCCTGGCTGGCCCTGGGCTCGCTGGAGCTGGACCTTCAACATCCCGATGCCGCCGAGACCGCCATCCAGCGCTACATGCGCCTGCTGGACGAGCAACCCGCCCAGCGTGAACGCCTGGAGCTGAGCGACCGTGAAGCCCGTCAGCAAGGTCAGCTGCTGTTGGCCCAGGCCGCCGAGATGCGGGGCGATCTGAAGTCCGCGGAAAAGCGCCTGGGCCAGATCGATGCCGCGCCGGGCAACCTGGACATCGCGTATCGGCGGGCCTCGCTGCTGGCGCGTCAGGGCAAGCTGGAGCAGGGGCGCAAGCTGCTGCAATCGCTGCCCGGCGACGATGTGAAGGACCGTCGCGCCAAGCTGCTGGCCGAGTCCCAGCTGCTGCGCGAAAACCGCCAGTGGCAGACGGCCTACGACCTGCTCGGCGAAGGCGTCACCGCCTATGGCGACGACACCGATCTGCTCTACGAGCAATCGATGATGGCCGAGAAGCTGGGCAAGATGAAGGAGATGGAAGCGCTGCTGCAAAAGGTCATCCAGATCAAGCCGCAGCACTACCACGCCTACAACGCGCTGGGGTATGCGCTGGCGGATCGCAATGAACGGCTGGAAGAGGCGCGGGACCTGATCTCCAAGGCCCTGAGCTTCGCGCCGGGCGAGCCCTTCATCATGGACAGCATGGGCTGGGTGGAGTTCCGCCTTGGCCGCATGGGCGAAGCAGAGCGGCTGCTGCGCCAGGCCTATGGCTCGCGGCCGGATCCCGAGATCGCCGCCCACCTGGGCGAAGTGCTGTGGGCGGCCGGTCAGCAGGACGAAGCGCGACGCATCTTCGCCGATGCGATGAAGCGCGATCCGGACAATGAGTCGGTCAAGAGCACGCTGCAGCGGCTGAAGGTGCGCCCCTGATGCAGCGTCGCATGTGGGTGGCGGCAGTGGCCGCTGCGGTGATGGGCCTGGGCCTGAGCGCTTGCACCAGCGTGCCAAAGGTGAGTGAGCAGGAAGCCTCCGCGCTGGCGCAGGCGCCTCGCCTGACCGGACGATTCGGCCTGGTGGTGCCCGCCGGTGCAGGGGGGCAGCCACGGGGACAGAACGTCACCGCCAATTTCGAGCTGCTGGGCGACCCGGCGCGCGGTCGGCTGGAAATGAGCACGCCGATGGGCAGCCTGCTGGCGCGAGTGTCGTGGCAACCCGGCAGGGCGCAGCTGCGCACACCGGACGAGGAACGCAGTTACGACACGCTGGATGCGCTCACCCAGGAGCTGCTGGGCGAAGCACTGCCGGTGCAGGCGCTGTTCGACTGGCTCAAGGGCCAGCCGTGGCCGGGCACGGAGCATCGCCGCACGGGAGACCAGGGCTTCGAGCAATTGGGCTGGCAGGTGGACTTGCGCCGCTTCTCCAGCGGGTTGATCGTTGCGCAGCGGATGAACCCCGGTGGGGCGGAACCGTTGGCGACCTTGCGGTTGAAGCTGGACGAGGCGCAGTAGCGCTGCGACCTTGTGGCCCTGTAACGAAGGGCCAAAGTAGCTCAGTGGCGGGGGAGCGCTGTCGCGCCTTGGCGGACAATACCGCGTCCCTCCCCTCCAACCCCGACCCCAATCCGCTCCGTGCTCGCCCTCTACGACGTCCCCGCACCGGCCAAGCTCAACCTGTTCCTCCATGTGGTGGGCAAGCGGCCGGATGGCTATCACCTGCTGCAGTCTCTCTTCGTTTTGATCGACTGGGCGGACACGCTGCATTTCGAGCGCCGTGCGGATGGCGCCTTGCATCGTCACGACCAGGGCGACGCCCTGCCCCCGGACGACCTGTGCCTGCGCGCCGCGCGTGCACTACAGGCGGCCAGCGGTGTGTCCTTCGGCGTGGACATCCATATCGAGAAGCGCCTGCCCGCCGGGGCCGGCATGGGCGGCGGCTCGTCCGATGCGGCCAGCACGCTGCTGGCGCTGAACCGCCTGTGGGGACTGAACTGGCCGCGGTCGCGTCTGCTGCCGATTGCGCTCCAGCTGGGTGCGGACGTGCCCTTCTTCGTGGGCGGTCGCAATGCCTTCGTCGAGGGCATTGGTGAGATTCTTCACGCCGTGAAGGTGCCGGTGACGCCCCTGGCGGTGATCAAGCCGCAGGTGAGTATCGGCACGAAAGAAATTTTTTCGAGCCCCCTGTTGCGGAGGTCGAAAAGTGTGGCTATAGTAGCGGGCTTTCCTGCAGTGAACGGCGGGCACGAAGTTAGTCAGATTCATCAGACTAGCCTTGTGAATACCGGTCACGCTGGAGCTGAGAATCCAGGCAACGTGCTCAAGAGTATTCCTTCGGGTCCTTCGGGAATTACCCAAAGCGATACTGACTTGCATGAAGCAACGCTTGAGAAACTCACTGAACTGGCAGTTTCAGGGTGGGGCAGAAATGATCTGCAGCCTCCTGCTGAATCTGCAAGCCAGGAAGTTTCGGAAGCATTGCACTGGTTGCAAACTCGCTACGGCAATAGTCGAATGACGGGTTCAGGCAGCGCAGTATTTGCTATACTCTCGGCTTCGCAGCAGAATGCTGATGACTCAAATGCCAGCTTAGGAAGTAATTCCAAGGCGACATCGGAAGCAAAAGCAAATGGTTCACTAAATATTAGTCTTCCATTTGATTTACCTCCGAAATGGGCTGGTAGAATGTGTCGCAGTCTTGAAGCTCACCCATTACTGGGCTGGGCGGCAGACTGAAGGTTAAAGGGTGTTGTGCCACGCACAATGTCCTGTGTAGGGGAGTCGCCAAGTTGGTTAAGGCATCGGATTTTGATTCCGACATGCGAGGGTTCGAGTCCTTCCTCCCCTGCCAAATTTCTTAGTTTCAATCCGGGACCCGCTGGGTTGGCCACCGGGCCACAAATTTTTTGGATGGCCCGCTGTGCTGCTCAATACCGTCCTCTTCACGGGTAACGCTAACCCGTCCCTCTCCAAAGAAATCGCCACCCATCTGGGCCTCGAGCTCGGCAAGGCTGTGGTCGGCCGTTTCTCCGACGGTGAGGTGACTGTCGAGATCCAGCAAAACGTCCGCGCCCGCGACGTCTTTGTGATCCAGCCCACCTGCGCGCCGACCAACGAAAACCTGATGGAACTGCTCATCATGGTGGATGCGTTGAAGCGCGCCAGCGCCCGTCGCATTACCGCGGTGATTCCCTACTTCGGCTACGCCCGCCAGGACCGCCGTCCTCGCAGCACCCGCGTGCCCATCTCGGCCAAGGTCGTGGCCAACCTGCTGGAAACCGTCGGCGTCGAGCGCGTGCTCACGATGGACCTGCACGCCGACCAGATCCAGGGCTTCTTCGACATCCCGGTGGACAACATCTACGCATCGCCGGTGCTGCTGTCCGACCTGAAGGCCCGCAACTACGAAAACCTGGTGGTGGTCAGCCCCGACGTGGGCGGTGTGGTCCGCGCCCGTGCGCTGGCCAAGCAGCTGGGCTGCGATCTGGCCATCATCGACAAGCGCCGTCCGGCCGCCAACGTCTCTGAAGTGATGCACGTCATCGGCGACATCGACGGCCGCAACTGCGTGATCATGGACGACATGATCGACACCGCCGGCACGCTGGTGAAGGCCGCGGAAGTCCTGAAGGACCGCGGCGCCAAGCGCGTCTTCGCCTATTGCACCCACCCCATCCTGTCCGGCCCGGCCATCGAGCGCATCTCGAGCTCGCAGCTGGACGAAGTGGTCATCAGCAACACCATTCCCCTGTCGGAGGCCGCCAAGGCCTGCGGCAAGATCCGTCAGTTGTCCGTTGCATTCCTGTTCGCCGAAACCATCCGCCGTATTTCGGACGGTGAGTCGGTGACCTCGCTGTTCTCCGAGCAGAACAACAACTTCTGACATGCAGAGTTCTGGTGAAGGCCCGTCGGGTCTTCATCAAGCAGAAGGCGCCTGGTCGCGGGGCCTTCACCCGGACAGCCATGGGGGTTGTCCGTCACATTGGAGTTGAATATGAAATTCGTCGCTTTTGAGCGCAAGCTGCAGGGGACCGGAGCGAGCCGCCGCCTGCGTCACGCTGGCAAGGTGCCTGGCATCGTTTACGGTGCTGGTGAACCCGTCTCGATCGAGCTGGACCACAACGCCCTGTTCCACGCCCTGAAGAAGGAAGCTTTCCACAGCTCCCTGCTGGACATGGAACTGGCCGGCGCCACCACCAAGGTGCTGCTGCGTGACTACCAGATGCACCCGTACAAGCCGCAAGTGCTGCACGTGGACTTCCAGCGCGTGGACGCCACCACCAAGATCACCAAGAAGGTGCCGCTGCACTTCGTGGGTGAAGCCGAATCGCCGGCCGTCAAGACCGACAAGGGCACCGTCAATCACGTGATCACCGAACTGGAGATCACCTGCCTGGCCCAGCAGCTGCCCGAGTTCATTGAAGTGGACCTGAGCGGCCTGACCATGGGTCACTCTGTGCACGTGAACGACCTGAAGCTGGCCCCGCACATCAAGATCGTGACCCACGGCAAGCCGAACCCCGTGATCGCCACCCCGGTGCCTGCCGTTGTGGAAGAGATCGTGGTGGCCGCTGCTCCGGCACCGGAAGCCAAGGGCAAGAAGAAGAAGTAATCTTCTTGTCGGTTCCCCCCAAGGGACGCCCTCTTCAAAGGGCAGCGAAGGCCCCGCTCAGCGGGGCCTTTTTCATGGGCGCTCCACTCGATAATCCCCTCATGATTCGACTCCTTGTTGGCCTGGGCAATCCCGGCACCGAATACGAAGACACCCGCCACAACGCGGGTTTCTGGTGGATCGACACGCTGGCACGCGGCCTTGGCGCCACGCTGCAGGCGGACCGCAACTACCACGGGCTGGTGGCGCGGGTGAACAACGCGCCGGGCGCGTCCGGGCCCATCTGGCTGCTGCAGCCGATGACCTACATGAATCTGTCGGGCAAGTCGGTGGCGGCGCTGGCGCGTTTCTTCAAGATCGCGCCGGAGGAAATCCTGGCCATTCATGACGAGCTGGACATTGCACCGGGCGAGATGAAGTTCAAGCAGGGTGGCGGCAATGGCGGCCACAACGGGCTCAAGGACATGCAGGCCCAGCTCGGCTCCCCCAACTTCTGGCGCCTGCGGCTGGGCATCGGGCATCCGGGGCACAAGGCGGAGGTGGCCAACTATGTGCTGCGCAAGCCGCCGCTGGCCGAGCGCCAGTTGATCGAGGACTGCATCGCCAAGTCGATGGACGCCGTGCCGCTGATGCTGCAGGGGGACCTGGCCAAGGCGCTGACCAAGATCCACGCCAAACCGCCGCGGCCCAAGCCGCCGCGTCAGGAGCCTGGCGCGGGTAAGGATGCTGGGAAGGACAAGGAAAAGGACAAGGGCACGGCTGCGCGCACGGATGCGGGCGCGGTCCCACTGGGTCAAGCCTCGACCGCAACGGCGAACAAAGATGCCGGCACCGCTCGCACCACCGGCACCGGCACCGGCACCGGCACCGACACTGGCACTGGCACTGGCACTGGCACTGGCACTGGCACCGGCACCGGCTCCGGCGCAGGCGACGGCGGCCACGCAGCCGGCGTCGCGGCCACACCTGGCACCGCTGGCAACGCCACCGGCACGCCAACCCCCGGCACCTCGTCGAAAGAGAATTAGCCATGAAGCCTGCCGCCGTCCTGCTCGCAATCTTATTGCTCGCAACATCCCCGCACGGGATGGCAGGACCGGCAGACGGGGCGGCTTCGCCCGCGAATGGGCGCTCCCAGTACTACCGCTGCGGCCCCAAGGGCCAGGACTTGCGGGACAGCCCCTGCCCACCCGGCATGGCCAGCAGTGCGGTGGATCTTCCGGAAGATCGCGTCACGCCCGACCAGCAGCGAGCCGCCCGGCAGCGCACTCAACAGGAGGCGCGCGACCTTGAAGCTCGGCAACGATCCCGCGAAGCCGGTGCCGCGCAGCGGGGCGCCTCGCCGGCAGCCGCCGGCATCAATGGCCTGACCACACTCGCCCCCGCCGCCGAAGCTGCCGCCCGGCATGCCAAGGACAAGGCCAAACCCAAGCCCAAGCAGCCGGCTCCGCCTAAGGCACCCAAAGCACCCAAAGCACCCAAAGAGCCGAAGGCCCCGAAGGAACCGAAGGAACCGAAAGCGCCGAAGGCCCCCAAAGAGGCGAAGGAAGCCAAGGAGCCGAAGCCACCCAAAGAAGCGAAGGAGCCAAAGGCACCGAAGGCACCGAAGGCACCTAAAGCACCTAAAGCACCCAAGGAGCCCAAGGAACCCAAGCCTCCCAAGCCACCCAAAGCTCAGAAGGACGGCAACACCTCCCCCTCCTCCAAACCGCGCAAGAAACCGCGCACCAAGGACGAAGCCGACCCCACCGCCTCGCCCTCCTGACGCGCCCCCCGCCCGTTAGAATCCGCCCCGTTGGTGCTCGTGCAGGCATTGCGCCTGTGCAGTTAAACGGGAATCAGGAAGCCGGCGGTCCTTCGGGCCGACAGCCAACCTGAGCTGTCCCCGCAACGGTAAGTGGCCGCCGGCCGACTGATCACGCTTGCATGCCCTCCCCCGCTTCGCGCTTCCCGCGTCCAGCGCGAGGCACGCACCGTGAACCCGTCGTCCGGCCGTGTCTGTCCTCATGTCCACTGGTGCCCTGCACTGGGAAGGACGCAGACATCGCGCCACCAGCCCGGATACCGGCCAACAGGAGGCCCACCGCCGCAAGGCGTGGGTCGTGTCACGGACGCCTGCGGGGAAGCTGGCGGCCGTATTGCCTGTTGATTGCTTCCATGTCCCGCTGCTTCCTGAGCGTCCGGCCCCGGGCCCGTGCGCTGCCTGCCTTCACCTCTTCGACCGCTCTGTCTGCGCTGTTCTCCCTGCGGTCTCTCAGCGCCCTGACCCTCGCTGCGGTCGCCCCCGCGGCCCTGCTGGCCGCCGAGGCCCAGACCGCCCCGCCCCGCAAACTGGACGACATCACCGTCACCGGCTCACGCAGCCCCATGCGCCTGGCCGACGTGCTGGGCGACCTCACCCTCATCTCCCGCGACGACATTGAACGCCAAGGCTACGGCAGCCTGCCCGATCTGCTGCGCAACGTCGCCGGTCTGGAGATGTCCCGCAACGGCAGCGCCGGTGCCAACACCAGCCTCTACCTGCGCGGCGCCGAGACCCGGCACACCGTCGTGCTGATCGACGGGGTCCGCATCGACTCCCAGTCCAGCGGCGGTGCCGACTGGCAAACCCTGCCCCTGTCCCAGATCGACCGCGTGGAAGTGCTCAAGGGCCCGGCCAGCGCCCTGTATGGCTCCGACGCCATCGGCGGCGTGGTGCAGATCTTCACCCGCCGCGGCAACGGCCGCACCCAGGTGGAATTGGGCCTGGGCGGCGGCAACCTGGGCGCCAGCCGGGCCGATGCCAGCATCACCGGCGGCAGCCGACGTTTCGACTATGCCGCGTCGCTGGCCATGGACCGCGGCACCGGCTTCAACAGCTACGTGCGTACGGGCACCAGCAGCTCCAATCCGGACAAGGACGGCTGGCGCAACTACAGCGGCAGCCTGCGCCTGGGCAGTTGGCTGAATGATGCCCATCGCATCGAAGCCGTGGCTTTCAAGAGCCGCACCAACAGCGGCTACGACGCCAGCCGCACCGCGGACGACCGCAACATCACCACCACCGAATCGGGCCGGCTGGCCTGGACCGGTGTCTGGTCGCCAGCGCTCTCCACCGACCTCAGCCTGTCTGAATCCCGCTCGGAACTGGAGACCGGCCCCACCTCGGTCTACCTGACCCGCACCCGGTTGCGCACTGCCACCTTGCAGGCGTTCTACCGGGTCGATGAACACCAGCAGATCAACGCGCTGCTGGAGCGGCGTGAAGACCAGCTGGACAACAGCGCCCTGGTCACCAACGGCAAGGACACCCGCTACGACAACGCCCTGGGCTTGAGCTACCTGCTCAAGGCCGGTGCGGCCAGCCTGCAGCTGCATGGCCGCCATGACGACGACCAGCAGTTCGGCGGCGTCAACACCGGCATCGCGGCGGCGGGTTATCAGCTGGGCGGTGGGTGGCGGGCGACCGCATCGGTGGGCAATGCCTTCCGCGCACCCACGCTGTATCAGCGCGGCAGCATCTATGGCCCCAACCTGGCACTGCCAGGTGTGGAGGCCCTGCGGCCGGAGCGGGCTCACAACGCCGAGCTGGGACTGAATTGGACGGGTGCCGGCCACGAATTCGCCATCACCACCTATCGCAACGAAGTGCGGGACCTGATCGCCTTTGGGGCCGCCGGCACCTGCCCGTCTTCCACCGGTTGCTACGGCAACATCGCCCAGGCCACGCTGCGGGGCACCAGCCTGAAAGCCGGCACGCAGCTGGGCCGGGTGCACCTGAGCGGTCATCTGGATCTCAGTGATCCCACCGACAACAGCACGGGCAACACCCTCGCACGTCGGGCCCGCCGCTTCGGGAGCCTGCGCGCTGACACCGACCTGGCCGCCTGGACCCTGGGCGCCACGCTGCAGGGCTCCGGCGAACGATGGAACGATGCGGCCAACAAGACGCGCCTGGGCGGCTACGGCCTGGTGAACCTCGATGCCACCTGGCGTTTCACGTCGGACTGGCGCGTGCAGTTCAACCTGGACAATGCCTTCAACCGCAGCTACCAGACGGCCACCTACTATGCGCAGGCGCCGCGCACCTGGATGGTGACGCTGCGCTACTCGCCGTCGTTCTGACCAGCACCTCATCGGCATCCACAAGGACTTCATCCATGGCGGCACATCAGCTCATCGTCGGGGGTCAGCGCAGCGGCAAGTCGCGGCATGCCGAGCGGCTGGCCTTGCAATGGGCGGCGACGCCCGGCCATCAGGTCAGCGTGCTGGCCACCGCGCAGGCCCACGACGACGAGATGCGGCAACGCATCCTGCGCCATCAGCAGGACCGGCCGGAAGGCTTCGACACCATCGAAGAGCCGCTGCATCTGTGTGAGGCGTTGCGGGCCCATGCGTCGCCGCGCCGCCTGCTGGTGGTGGACTGCCTGACCCTGTGGCTGACCAACTGGCTGATGCCGATGAGCGGCGAGCCGCATCTGGAGGACTGGCGCACCGAATGCGCCGCCTTGCAGCAGCTGCTGCCCTCGCTCACCTCGCCGGTGATCTTCGTGTCCAACGAGGTGGGCTGGGGGGTGATGCCCATGGGGCGCGAGGTGCGCGCTTATGTGGATGAACTCGGCCGTCTGAATCAGTTGATCGCGCGGCAGTGTGACCGGCTGACGCTGATGGTCGCGGGCCAGCCCTGGACCCAGCCGGTACAAAAGGATCTGGAATGACTCGATGCCCTCTGGCCATGAGGATGCTGCTGGCGCCTGTTGCGCGTAGCGCTCTTGTTGCGCGTACGGCGCTGCTGGCCCTTCTGACCGCCGCCTCCGCGCACGCCACCGCCCTGCCGATCAAGGACGACCGCGGCGTCACCGTCGAGCTGACCGCCCCGCCCCGCCGCATCGTGAGCCTGCTGCCCTCGCTCACCGAAACCGTCTGCGACCTGGGCGACTGCGACAAGCTGGTCGGCGTGGACCGGTATTCCAACTATCCCGCCCGCATCCAGGCCCTGCCCAAGCTCGGCGGCCTGGACGACACCGCCATCGAAATGCTGGTGGCCCTCAAGCCCGACGTCGTGCTGCTGGGCGTCTCGGCCCGCGTCATCGACCGGCTGGAGTCGCTGGGCCTGAAGGTGGTGGCGCTGGAGCCGCGCAGCATGGCCGATGTGCAGCGCGTGCTGGGCAAGGTCGGCCAGGTGCTGGGCCGGACCGAAGAAGCGCGGCGGCTGTGGAACCGCATCGACGGCCACATCGCCCAGAGCGCGGCCTCCCTGCCGGCGTCCGCACGCGGCTTGAGCGTCTATTACGAGGTCGATGCCGGCCCTTACGGTGCAGGCAGCAGTTCCTTCATCGGCGAGATCCTCTCGCGCCTGGGCGCGCGCAACATCCTGCCGCCCGAGCTGGGTCCGTTCCCCAAGCTCAATCCTGAATACATCGTGCGGGCGGACCCGCAGGTCATCATGGTGGGCCAGCGCAATGCCGTCGGGCTGCCGCAGCGTCCCGGCTGGGCCAGCATCCGCGCGGTGCGCCAGCAGAAGATCTGCGTCTGGGTGCCCGCCGAATCCGACGTCCTGGTGCGGCCCGGCCCGCGCATGTCGGAGGCCGCGGCGCTGATGGCCCGCTGCCTGAAGGAGGCTGCCGCCGGACCGGTCCTGTGGCCTAGCGCGCCTTTTAATGCGCCGCCCGGAGGCATGCGCTGATGCCGTCGATGGGCACACGCACCGCCGCCCAATTGCTGGGCCTGCTGCTGGTGGGCGCCTTGCTGCTGGCCCTGGGCCTGTGCGTCGGCAGCACCGGCTGGAGCCCGTGGTTCGGGGCAGAGGCGTTTCCGGACGACACGCTGCGGCAGATCCTCTGGGACATCCGCGCGCCCCGCTCCCTCGGCGCCTGGCTCGCCGGTGCGCTGCTGGGCCTGGCGGGCGCGATGGCGCAGGGGCTGTTCCGCAATCCGCTGGCCGACCCCTACCTGCTGGGCTGCTCGGCCGGCGCATCGCTGGGCGTGGCCGCCTTGCTGTTTGCCATCGGCCTGTCGCCCACCGCCACCGCGCTGGCCCTGCGCATCGGCATGACCGGTGCGGCGTTCAGCGGCGCGGTGCTGGCGGTGGTGCTGTCGCTGGTGCTGGCCCGGGGCGTGGCGCATGGCCTGCGGCTGTTGCTGGCCGGCGTGGTGGTGGGCGTGGTGCTGGGCTCTGGCGCCGCGCTGCTCACGCTGATGAACCCGGATGCGCTGCGCGCCATGCAGGCCTTCATGCTGGGCAGCACAGGGTTTGTGAGCTGGAGCGCGGTGCAGGTGATGGCGCTGTCGCTGCTGGTGTGCCTGCTGGTGGGCCTGGGCTGCAGCCGGGCGCTGGATGCGCTGACGCTGGGGGAGGACACGGCCCGGTCGCTCGGCCAGAAGCTGTCGCTCATCCGTCTGCTGCTGATCGCCGCCCTGTCGCTGGCCACCGGGTCTGCGGTGGCGCAGTGCGGCCTGATTGCATTCGTGGGACTGATCGCGCCGCATCTCGTGCGCAGCTGGGGACCGACGCCGCACGGCGCGCTGCTGCTGCTGTCGCCGCTCACCGGGGGCGCGCTGCTGCTGGCGGCGGACATCGGCGCCCGCTGGGTGATCGCCCCGCAGGAGCTGCCGGTGGGCATCATCACTGCACTGCTGGGCGGCAGCTACCTGCTGTGGCTGATGCACCGCCGCGGCAGCGTGCTGGGAGCGGCAAGATGATCCGCGCCCACAGCCTGTCGGGCGTGCCGCGGCTGCGCATCGAGCTGCGGTCGCTGTCCTTGGGCGACCGCGCGGTGCTGCATCCGTTGACACTCTCACCCGCCCCCGGTGAATGGATGGCGGTGGTCGGGCCCAATGGTGCGGGGAAGTCGCCCCTGCTGCGGGCCATGGCCGGGCTGCTGCCGTTTGACGGCACCTTGACGCTGGATGAGCGCGCCTGGTCCTCCTGGCCATCGCGGGAGCGGGCCCAGCACCTGGCCTGGCTGGGCCAACAGGAAACCACCGCTGAAGACCTGACCGCGCTGGACGTGGTGATGCTGGGCCGCCTGCCGCATCAGGCCTGGCTGGCGCCGGCGAGCGACGCGGACCGGGCCGCCGTGGAACAGGCCATGCAGCAGACGCAGAGCTGGGACTGGCGCCACCGCCCGCTGAGCCGGCTCTCCGGCGGCGAACGGCAGCGGGTGCTGCTGGCGCGGGCGCTGGCGGTGCAGTCCGGCCTGCTGCTGATGGATGAACCGCTGGCCCATCTGGATCCTCCCCATCAGAGCGACTGGGTGCGACTGGTGCGGGACCGCGTGGCCCAGGGCGGCGCCGTCGTCAGCGTGCTGCATGAGCTCAACATCGCGTTGCAGTCCGACCGACTGGTGGTGATGGCCGACGGCCGCATCGTCCACCAGGGTGCGCCTCACGATCCGGCCACCCATGCCGCGCTCCAGGAGGTGTTCCAGCATCGGCTGATGATCCTGCAGGTGCAGGGACGCTGGGTGGCACTCAATGCGTAATCAGCGGCACCAGCAGCATCGCAACGAGCGAGATCCTCAGCGGCCTCGCGTCGCGGGCAATGACCTGCCTTTGACGACATCACTCGCCGGATCAATCTTTCCATGACCTGCCCCACTTTCCTGATCAGCGCACCGGCCTCCGGCCAGGGCAAGACGAGCATTACTGCGGCCATCGCTCGCTCCGCGGTTCGCCGCGGCCTTCGTGTGCGTGTGTTCAAGACCGGACCGGACTATCTCGACCCGATGGTGCTGGGCCGGGCCTGCGGGCATCCGGTGTATCAGCTCGATCTGTTCATGGGCGGCGAGGCGCATTGCCGCGCGCTGCTGGATGAAGCGCGCCGGCAGGCCGATCTGGTGCTGGTGGAAGGGGTGATGGGGCTGTTTGACGGCGCACCGAGCAGTGCCGATCTGGCGGCGCGTTTTGGCTTGCCGGTGCTGGTGGTGCTGGACGCCTCCGGCATGGCGCAGACCTTTGCTGCGGTGGCCACGGGGCTGGCGCGTTTCCGGAGCGACCTGCGCGTGGCGGGCGTAGTGGCCAACCGTGTGGGCAGCGCGGCGCATGCCCGCATGGTGGCGGAGGGACTGCCGCCGGACCTGCCGCTGGTCGCCGCCTTGCAGCGGCAGGAAGCGCTGAGCCTGCCGGAGCGGCATCTGGGCCTGGTGCAGGCACTGGAGCTGGCGGATATCGATGCGCGCCTGGATGCCTGGGCGGATGCGTGGGAGGCCGGCGAAGCGCTGGGGCAGGGACTCGAGTCGCTGGGAGCGCTGCATGCGACACCCAGTCAGGCGCGCCCTGCCGCGGCCAATGCTGTCAGCGCGCCAGCAGCACCGGAAGAGCGTCCCCTGCGCGGCCTGCGCATCGCCGTTGCCCAGGACGCCTGCTTCTCCTTCATCTACCCCGCCAACCTCGACTGCCTGCGAGACCTCGGGGCTGAGGTGCTGAGCTTCTCCCCGCTGGCCGGCGATCCGCTGCCCGACTGCGATGGCCTGTGGCTACCCGGCGGATATCCTGAACTGCACGCGCCCGCGTTGAAGGCTCATCCCAGCTTCTTCGAGAGCCTGCGGCAGCACCTCGCCGCCGGCCGGCCGCTGCTGGCCGAATGCGGCGGCATGCTGGTGCTGCTGGACCACCTGACCGATGCGGACGGCGTGGCCCACCCCATGGCCGCATTGATGCCTGGCAGCGCCCGGATGCAATCGCGCCTGGCCGCGCTGGGCTTGCAATCGGTGGACTGGCCCGAAGGCGCCCTGCGCGGACACAGCTTCCATTACTCCACCATGGAGACACCGCTGGTCCCGGTGGCGGTCGCCGCCAATCCCAACGGCGGGCGCACGGCGGAGCCGCTTTATCAGCAGGGTGCGCTGCGGGCCAGCTACCTGCACCACTATTTCCCGTCGAACCCGACCGCAGTGGCCGCGTTTTTCCGCCCCCTCGCCCCATGAACATCGAACAACCCCCCGTCAATCGCGAACGCATCATTCCCACCGGTGAGCGTCGCGGACTCATCCTGGTCCACACCGGCAACGGCAAGGGCAAGAGCACGGCGGCCTTCGGCCTGGCACTGCGTGCCCATGGCCGCGGCAAGGCGGTGCGCATCTATCAGTTCATGAAGGTGCCCAGCGCCCGCTTCGGCGAACACCGCGTCTTCGAGACACTGGGCATTCCCATCGAAGGCCTGGGCGACGGCTTCTCCTGGAAGAGCAAGGACCTGGAGCATTCGGCCCAACTGGCCCGTGACGGCTGGGAACGCGCCCGCGCGACGATCGAGGCCGGCGAGCATTTCCTGGTGGTGCTGGACGAGATCATGTACCCGCTGCGCTATGGCTGGCTGCCGCTGGAGCCGGTGCTGGAGACCCTGCGCCAGCGTCCGCCCCACGTGCATGTGGTGCTGACCGGGCGCAATGCGCCGCAGGAGCTGATCGACCTGGCAGACACCGTCACCGAGATGGGCCAGGTGAAGCATCACTTCACCGCCGGGGTGCCGGCGCAACGCGGCATCGAGGACTGAGGCCCCGCCATGACGCTCCATGCGCTCCATGCGCTCCATGCGCCGCTGTCACTGCTTACGCCGCTGAATGTGTCGCTGCCGCTGCTGCTCCCGCTCGCCATGCTGGTAGCCCTGGGAGTGGACCGCCTGCTGGGCGAGCCGCCGGTGAAGCTGCATCCAGTCGTCGGCATGGGGCGATATCTGGGCCTGTGGAGTGCATGGCTGACGTCGCTGCCGCCCCGAAAGGCCCTGGTGGCCGGTGCGGCGGCCTGGTTGCTGGGCGCTGTGGCGGTCGCCGCACTGGCGCTGCTGGTCGAGCAGGCCGTGTGGACGCTGCTCCAGCCGTGGCGCGGCACGGCGGCACTGCTGGCTGCGAGCGGGGTTCTGGGGCTGCTGCTCAAGCCGATGCTGGCCTGGCGCATGCTGCGCGAAGAAGTGGCGGCCGTGGAGACGCAACTGGACCGGTCGCTGGACGACGGGCGCCAGCAGCTGTCACGGCTGGTGAGCCGGGACACGACGGTGCTCAACGCCACCGAGGTGCGCGAGACCGCCATCGAAACCCTGGCCGAGAACCTCAACGATTCGGTGGTGGCGCCGCTGTTCTGGTTTGCCATCGCGGGTCTGCCGGGCGCAGCGGTCTACCGCTTCGCCAACACGGCTGATGCGATGTGGGGCTATCGCGGCCAATGGGAATGGGCCGGCAAATGGGCGGCGCGGGTGGATGACCTGCTGTCGTGGGTGCCGGCACGTCTGACGGGTCTGGCGCTGCTCGCCGGGCGCCCGATGCTGCTGGGTCCGCTGTTGCGCGAAGCCGGCCGCACGCCGTCTCCCAACGGCGGCTGGCCGATGGGCGCCATGGCGTTGCGACTGGATCGTCGCCTGAGCAAGCCGGGTCACTATCAGCTGCATGAGGGCGGCACCGCCGTACAGCCCGGCGACATGGCCACAGCGCAGCGCCTGGCGTCGCGCGCGCTGTGGGGCTGCGTGCTGGCGCTAGCACTGCTGGCAGCCGGCGCGAGGGGAGGCTTGACGTGACCGACACAACACAGCCGCAGACTCAGATACCGGAACACGGCGGCACTGATGCAGGCCCTGCCGTGACCTGCGATTTTTCGACCAATGCGCATCCGTTGGGCCCGCCTCCCGCGGTGCTGGATGCCGTGCTGGCCGCGGACCGCCAGCGGTATCCCGACCCCAGCTACAGCGCCCTGCGCCAACACCTGTCGGACTGGCATGGCGTCGCGGCCGAGCGGGTGCTGCCGACAGCGGGAGGCGCGGAGGCCATCCGCCGGATCACGCTCGCGGCGATGCTGGCCGGCGTGCGCCGGGTCTGCGTGCCGCAGCCCGGGTTCGGGGACTATGCGGCAGCCGCGCAGGCGCTGGGCCTGACGGTGGTGCCCTGCTTGGATGCCGACGCGATGGTCCGCGCCATGGACGTACCCTGCCTCGTCTGGATCTGCGACCCCAACAATCCGACCGGTCGCACGCTGGCTGCGTCCGAGTGGGCCGCGATCGACAACGCCCGTCAGCGCTCCGGCAGCCGGGTGGTGGTGGACCAGGCCTATGAGCCGCTGCGTCTGCACGGGGCTTCTTCGATACCGCCGAGCCTGACGGACCAAGTGTGGCGGCTGATCTGCCCCAACAAGGCACTGGGCCTGACCGGTGTTCGCGCCGCCTATCTCCTGGCGCCGGTACAGGATGACTGGCGGGATCGACTCGTTGCGCTCGCGGCCAGCTGGGTGCTGTCGGCCGAGGGTGAGGCGCTGCTCAGGGCCTGGGCGCAGAGCGAGGTGCAGGACGAATTGGCCGATTCTCACGCGCTGCTGCGCGACTGGGTGCAGGAGCAGCAAGGCCGTCTGGCGTCCTGGGGCTTCGACGTGATGCCCGGCAGCGTCACGCCTTTCTGGATGGCGCGCCTGCCGGAGCTGGGGGCGGACAGCGAGTTGGATCCTGAGCTGGACCTTGATCTGGATCTCGGTTCAACGCGGCGGAAGATGGCTCCCATAGAGCCCACTCGCACCAGCGGGACCGGTCAACAAAAGCTGGAAGCTGCACACGCTCTGCAAGCTGCCGGGTCAACGGTTGCAACAGGCATCACCGTGTTCCCGGTGATGCCTCACACGCCCCCCGCCACCCCAGCAGCCCTGCTGGCCGCCTTGCGTCATCACGGCATCAAGCTGCGGGACGCGACCAGCTTCGGCTTTCCCGGCTGGGTGCGCCTGTCGGTGCAGACGCCCGCTTCCCAGATGGCCCTGCTCACAGCGCTGCATCAGGTGCTGGGCCCCCATCACGTCGTGCGGCGGCGCTCGCCGGCGGACATGCCGTCCTTGCTGCCCTTGCCCCCCGCTTCCCAACAGGATCCCCAGTGACTGCCACCCTCGACCTCCCCACCGCCCGCCCCCGCGGACGTGCCGTGATGGTGCTGGGCACGACCAGCGGCGCCGGCAAAAGCTTTCTCACCACGGCGCTGTGCCGCTGGTATGCCCGCCAGGGCCTGCGCGTGGCGCCGTTCAAGGCGCAGAACATGAGCAACAACGCGCGGGTCGTGCCCGGCCTGCACGGACGCATGGGCGAGATCGGCTCGGCCCAATACTTTCAAGCGCTGGCGGCCCGCGCGCGTCCGGACGTGCGCATGAATCCGGTGCTGCTCAAGCCGGAGAAGGACACCGCCTCCCAGGTCGTCGTGCTGGGCGAGGTCGACGACGTGCTGACACGTGCGCCCTGGCGCGCCCGCAGTGAATCGCTGTGGGCCCGTGCCCGTGAGGCGCTGGACGCGCTGCTGGCGGAAAACGACGTCGTGGTGATCGAAGGCGCCGGCTCCCCGGCAGAGATCAACCTGCATGACAGCGACTACGTGAACATGCGCACCGCCCTGGCCGCCGATGCGGCCTGCCTGCTGGTGAGCGACATCGACCGCGGCGGCGCTTTCGCCCATCTGTTCGGCACGCATCAGCTGCTGCCGGCGCATGAGCGTGCGCTGATCCGCGGCTTCGTGCTCAACCGCTTCCGCGGCGACGCGTCTCTGCTGGCGCCCGGCCCCGAGATGCTGCAGCAGCTCACCGGCGTGCCGACCGTGGCCACGCTGCCGATGTGGCGCGGCCACGGGTTGCCGGAAGAAGACGGCGTCTTCGACGATCGCATCACCGGCAGCGGCAGCCTGTGCCGCATTGCGGTGGTGGCGTATCCGCGCCTGTCCAACCTAGACGAGTTCCAGCCGCTGCGGCAGCTCGACGGCGTGCGTCTCCAATGGGCCCGCACTCCGGCGGATCTGGCGGAGGTGGACTGGATCATCCTGCCCGGCTCCAAGGCCGTGGCCTCGGACCTGGCTTGGCTGCGCGAGCAGCGGCTGGACCGCAGCATTGCCGAGCATGCGGCTGCGGGTCGGCCGGTGCTGGGCATCTGTGGCGGCCTGCAGATGCTGGGAGAAGCGCTGATCGATCCGCATGGGGTGGATGGCAACGCACCGGGCCTGGGGCTGCTGCCGCTGGTGACGCAGTTTGAACGCGAGAAGCTGCTGCGCGAGACGCAGGCCCGGTTTGCAGGTCCGACCCTGGCGGCGCCCTGGTCCGCCCTCGGTGACCAGACCGCCCATGGCTACGAGATCCATCACGGGCGCACCGCCCAGCATCCGTCGCTGGCGGCTGCCACGCCCGTCCTGTGGGACGACCGCGGCGAGGTCATCGGCTGGCAGCACGGCCCGGTGCTGGGCCACTACCTGCACGGCCTGTTCGAAAACGACGCGGTGCTGACCGCCTTGTTCCAGCGCCCCATCCGCCCGCTGGAAGATGTTTTCGACGGCCTGGCCGACTACGTGGACCGTCACTTCGCGCCCGGCGTGCTGGCCGGCCTGCTGTCCCCGGCGCCCGCCCTTCCCCCCTGACTCAAGGGTCTGCCCCTCAAAGAGACCGCCTTCTACGGGTAGGCCCTGAATGCCGACCCGGCGACACCCGCGTTACATCGCGTGGGCCGCTCCCAGGAACCGATTCGCTACTTCGTCACCGTTATGTCCACCCCTCAAGATCTGATCCCCGTCATTTCCTCGATTCAAGACCCGGCCCTGGCGGCGCGTCTTCAGCACCGCATCGACCGCAAGACCAAGCCGCTGGGGTCGCTGGGCCGGCTGGAGGATTTGATGCTGCGCCTGGGCCTGATCCTGGGCACCGAAACGCCGCAGCTGGTGGAACCGCAGATGATGGTGTTTGCCGCCGATCACGGGATCGCCGCCCATGGCGTGTCTGCCTTCCCGCCCGAGGTGACCTGGCAGATGGTGGAGAACTTCCTGTCGGGCGGCGCGGCGGTGTCGGTACTGGCACGTCAGCACGGCCTGACGCTGAGCGTGGTGGACGCCGGCGTGAAGCATCAGTTCCAGCCGCGTGCGGGTCTGCTGATCGCCAAGATCGCCATGGGCACCGCCGACATGCTGGCCGGCCCGGCCATGACGCCGGACCAGTGCAGCACCGCCGTGGCCGCCGGCAAGACGCTGCTGCAGAAACGCCCGGGCAATGTGCTGCTGCTGGGCGAGATGGGCATCGGCAACACGTCGGCAGCGGCGCTGCTGCTGGCGCGGCTGGGCGGTTATGCGCTGGTGGATTGCGTGGGACGCGGCACCGGGCTGGATGATGCGCAGCTCAAGCACAAGCTCGATGTGCTGACCCGCGCCTTGAACCGGCATCCGCGCGCCACCGACCCGCTGGCTGCGCTGGCGGCCTTGGGCGGGCTGGAGATCGCGATGATGGTCGGCGCGGTGCTGCAGGCGGCGCTGGAGCGGCGGATCATCGTGGTGGATGGGTTCATCACCGGCGCGGCGGTGCTGGTGGCGGCCCGTCTGCAGCCGGCGGTGCTGGAACGCTGCGTGTTTGCGCATCGCTCCCAGGAGGTCGGCCATCGGCTGATGCTGGAATCGCTCAAGGCGCAGCCGCTGCTGGACCTGGGCCTGCGACTGGGCGAAGGCTCCGGCGCAGCGCTGGCCTGGCCGCTGCTGGGGTCGGCCTGCCAGGTGTTGTCGGACATGGCGAGTTTTGACAGCGCAGGGGTGAGCGACCAGCGCTGATGCGGTCATCCCTAATTTGAAGGATGTCCGGGACCCCCGGTGGGCGTCACGCTTGCTATCGAGCGAGATCGTTCGACAGGGAGTCCCATGACAAGATCTGCACGCATGCTGCGGGGCCGGCTGATGCTGCTCGCCCTCCCCCTGACGCTGGGCATGAGCCTGGCCCAGGCCCAGTTCAATCGGCCGCCCGACTCGTTCCAGTCGGTGACGGTGACCGCGGGCGGCAACACCCAGAGCGACGGCGCGGCGGGCAGCGGGGCCGCTCCGACCTCGGTGTCGGCGGCGGTTATTGGCGGCGGGCCCGGCGAACCGTCGGTGTCCAGTGCATTTGCCAGCACGACCCTGGCGCCCGGCTCAGTGTCGGGGTCCTTAGGGACGGCCTTTGCGGGACCGGGCTCTGCGACTGCGCGGGCCGAGGCTTATCTGGGCGACACCCTGACCCTGAATGCCAACACCAGCGATGCCTTTGCGCGCATCTACTTCAGCGTCACCCTGTTCGGGACCAGCGAGACCTTCCTGGATGCCAGTGCGGTGCCTGCCGGCGTGCAGGGCAAGGCGGGCGACCTGAATACGCTGTTTGTGCTGGGCATTGACGATCACTTTGCGTCCTGGGAAACCAACAAGACGCTGCAGTTCGATGGCAGCACGGTGCTGGAGCGTTATCACAACGCCAGCGGACCGGATGGCAGGACTTACGGGGTGTTCGATTTCTCGGCGCAGATCCTCATTGGGCGCGAGGTGCCGCTGGACTTCTACATGCTGCTGACCAGCGATCTGAATCCGGGTGGTGTGTCGACCAATGGCTCGGCGTATACCGACGAATCGCCGGGGCTGTACTGGAACGGGATTTCCCGGGTGACGACGCTGGACGGATCACTGCTGAGCTATTCCTTGTCGTCGCGCACGGGGACGAACTATTTGCTGTCGGCATCGCCGCTGGTGACGCCGGAGCCGGCCACTTGGGTACTGGCCATGTTGGGGCTGGTGCCGATGGTGGTGTGGCGGTGCCGGGTGGCGGCGCGGGCGGCTGGACGGTCGGTGAGTGAGTTGGCCGGGAAATAAAGCGCCCCGGCTGGGCAGCCGAATTGCCGCTGTCAGCCGTGGCCCTCAACCTGGGGGCCGTGTGCAAGGAGTTGCCATGACCAAACCCCGTTCCGCCTCCGACTTTCCGCCTGGCCTGCAAGGCGGGCTGGAGCATGACAGCGAGGACCATCGCCTCGGTGAGACCGGGCAGACGGGTCCGGAAGCCCCCGGTGATGTGGATCGAAGTCACGCTGGCGCGGATCGGGCGTCCGATTCGTCCAAGATCCCCCCTGCCCGCCCACAGCAAAGCCGACGCGAGGGATGAACTGGCTCTAGCGGCCCTCTCCAAATGAACTGGTGGCGGCCGCGGCAGGAGTCGATCTGAGCGTCTTGGGCAGTTGCTGTTGGCGCGCAGCCGTGAGCGACGTTTTCATCTCATATCCCCAACGTCGGCCAAGCTCCAACGCGAACATGTGGCAGCCTGCCCCCACCAGCACGTTGAGAAGGTTCACCTGGCTGATGGGCGGGTTCTTGAAGCGCATCAGCATCTTGTCGATGGTGGTGACCACGGCCTTGGCGCTCCGCTTGAGTAAGGCCAGGAGAAACCTGTCGGGATGGAGCATCAGCACCTGCATCCCGTCGAAGGCCCACTGAGGTAGGTCAGCGGCATTGCTTGTGACCAGGATCACGGGCTTGCCCCCATAGACACTGAGGCTGACCTTGAGTGCGCCAGCAGCAACATGCTGGTCCTTGGCATCGGTGCTGCCAAAGAAGGCTTCGTCATACTTCTCCGATCCATGGGCGAGCGCTCGTGGAAAAGCCTTCGCCATGGCTCGCAACGTCTTGTCTACACCTCGCGGGTCCAGGGCGTATCGTCCTTGCGGGTCGACGAGATTGCGGCGCGTCTCCGCGAGGACGCCTTTGGACCAATGCGGCTCCAGCAGCCCGGCATACGCCAGGTCGAGAAACACCGAGCGGAGGTATTCAGGGATCAGGATGTTGGCATCCAGGAACACTGACGGCACGCCCTGCTGCAGCACCTCATCCAGCGTCGTGTCTTTACGCTGGCCTGCAGGCGCTGTCTCGACGGGTTCTGCCTTTGTGGCGGCCCTGTTCCTCGTCGATGCGCTCATAGACTTCGGGTCTACCTTGCTGGGCGCCTGCGCGGCGACGCCTGGCTGCTATCGACTTTTGTCCACCCGAGGCCCTGAGTGGACGCGGCCTCCTCGGCGGCCTGCAAGTCGATGGCCCGGGCGCGCGCGCTCGTATCTGACGCAGCCATCTTGTTCAGCAGTTCGTTTTGACCACTCCGCTGTGCTTGATAGACCAGCACGGCGGCGAGCGGGATGCGTCGCTGCCCACCCTCGGTTTTCAGCACGGGGCCGAAGACGCCGAGATCGCAGAGCTTGGTGATGTAGGGCCGGCTGACACCCAGCATTTCAGCAACTTCCGTGGTTCGGATCAGCGGACTGTCGTCCCGCCGCGTCTTCACAGGTTGAGCGGAATAGGCTGCTGGCGCTTCGCGAAGCGATTGAACGGCGGCTACCGGGTTCGTTGCTTGTGTTGCTTCGTTTGGCATTGGCTTCCATGAACTGCCCATGTGGGCTTGCGGCCGCGGAACGAAGCAATCCAGCCCTTCCACCGGTAGCCGGCTAGGATTTGCTGGCGCATCGACAGGGACCAGAGGTGTGGTCGGGGTTAAACGCATCAGAACAGAACCTTGGATCTCCGGATCCTGGAAGTACTCGACCTGAACCTTTCGGTCGCCAAAGCGTCGGTCCCGCACCCGCATCGTCGAGGTGATGACCAGACCGAGTGCTTCCAGTTGCTCTCGTAGTTGGCGGTAATGGCGAGCCAGTTCCTCTGCACCCGCTAGGAGGGGATGCGCAACAGCGGGTCCACCGGTTGAAGCGTCGCGATTGTCGAAACCTTGCCCAGTCTCTGCTGTGCTGCGTCGAAGACCATTGGCCTTGACCAGGAAGGCCTCGTCAGTGCCGACAGCGGGAGAGAGCGCTTTTGCTTTGCGCGAAGTCCCCCGAGTCCTGTCACTGGCAGACCGGTGAATCACAACATACCCCGCCTCACTAAGGGCGGACAGCTCCAAAGCGCGGTGGATGGCCTGGGTCAGTGCCTCCGGGGCTCGCGGGTCTGACACGTGGACGGTGAGCGGCAGGACCGTTGAGGTCTCCCGTTCGGAGTCGGCTCCGATCGCAGACGGCGCACGATGCGATGCGGGCTTCGAGCCATTACTCTGTCCGGCTTTCAGTCCGCCTTTCAGTCCGACTTTCAGTTCGACGTTAGGCCCACGATCCAATGCCGCCTTGCTGGCGCCCGCATTTTTGGACCTGCCGGAAGTAGCGTTGCGTTTGGTGTTTGCCATCCACAAAGCCTATCACACACCCCACCATCCCGCAAAACACGAAACGTCATGCGATGCAGGATCCAATAAAAAAAGGGGGACCTGCCCCGTGAGGCAGGTCCCCGTTCACGTCAGGTCAATCGCCTGATCAGTTGCAGCTGAGCGTTGCCAGCGACTTGCCTGCGCCGGCCACGCTCGGCAGCTTGGCTTTCACGCAGGCCGCGTCGTGCGCGGTGTAGCTGTAGGGAATGCCCACCGGGAAGGTGGCGGTGCTGACCCAGTCGGTCGCATCCTTGGACGGCGACGAGGGGCTGGCCACCCAGGTGATGCCGTAGGTGCTGAAATCAGCCTTCGACTTGATGTTGTTGTTGCGCAGTTCCCAGTAGCCAATGGCCGAGCTGTCACGCGAGGTGACCGGGTTCTGCGAGTTCTCGAAGTAGTTGGCCTCGATCAGCGAATAACCGCCCATGCGGATGTTGGCGCCCGACGTAATGACCTTGGAGAACAGGTTGTTGTAGATGTGGGTGTAGCCCCCGCGCTGCAGCGGGATGCGCGAGCCGACGTTGTAGTAGTAGTTGTGGTGGAAGGTAATGTAGCGGTCGCTGGCATCACTGTCGCTGGAACCAATCAGGCCCACCTTGTGGTGGTCGTGGATGTAGTTGTAGCTGTAGGTGATGTGGTGGGCACCCGCCTTGTTGTCCACCAGGCCGTCAAACTCGAGGTCACCGGCTCCAGAGCATTCGGCCAGCGAGCTGAACAGGGTGTTGTGGTCCACCCAGATGTAGCCCGGATACTTGCCGCTCTGGCCCTCGATGCCGATGGCATCGATGGAGCCGGGCAGCAGACCGATGGTCATGTTGCGGATGATGATGTTGGTGGCGCCGCCCTTGACTGCGATACCGAAGTTGGCGGCAGAGCCGTTGACGCCCTGGATGGTGACGTCGCTCTTGTTCTTGATCTCCACGATCGCACCGGCCGGCTTCTTCCACTGGGTGCAGGGGTCGGGGATGGTGCCAAAGTCAAAGGTGCCGGTGTAGTTGATGACCAGGCCACCAGTGCCGCTGTAGTTGTTGATGGCGGCCTGCATGTCCGCCGCATTGGAGACGGTGATGGGTGTCTTGCTGCCGCCACCGGTGACGGTGCCAGCAAAGCCACCGCTGGCGCCGGACGGCGACGGAGCCGGTGCGGGGGACGGGGCCGGTGCCGGCGAAGGCGCAGGAGACGGTGCAGGAGCGGGCGACGGTGCCGGCGAAGGCGCCGGTGCGGGCGCAGTGCTCACCGGGCCGACGGCGCACTTCTCCGCCTTGCCAGCATTGGGATCAGCCTTGCCAAAATTCGCGCTGGTGCAGGCGATGGCGGTCCCGGTGAAGGTCTTCACCACCCACTTGTCCTTGAGACCGAACGACACCTGACGGGTGGTGCTGGTGGAACCGAGCTTGCAGGTCTCCCCCTCTTCCGCACACTTGGAAAAGCCGGACGGCCAGTCGGCCGCATGTGCGGCCGGAGCCAGAGCGCCACAGGCGATCGCGATCAGCGCCAGACGTTGGCGCGGTTGCATTGCTTTCATGAAAACTCCCAGAGTGCTTCGTTTCATTGATCCGCCCACGCTGGCGCCGACCCGAGCCATCAGGGATTCGCTCCGCGGCTCGCGTCAGACCAGCGCTTGTCGCTCCAGACAAGTCAACTGGCTACCAGGTGGACAGGGAATGACCGGTCCCGTCAGCGAAATGGGCTTGGCAGCTCTGCAGGGGCTGCCTGACTGCGCTGAAAGGCGGGTCGGCCTTGATTCGGATGGCGACCTAAGGGTGCCGGGCCGAGATCGACGCGCAGGCTATCGGGACAGCCTGCACGCGGCCAGTGTTTGTATCGCGGCTGAGTTGGGTTTTACGGATACTGACACTCGAGGTGGGGGCTTTGGGGGACAGGCCTTGAGTGGTGTGCGGGGTGGTCTGAGAGTGGTCTCGGTCAGACCCGTCGCTTTGGGCCAAAGGCCGAGGGCGGTGGCAGCGCTCGGCGCAGGGAGGCGGTAGGCGGGAGGCGGTAGGGGTTTGGGTTGGCGCGTGTGTGGGAGGAGCCGAGGAGCGGAGGAAGTCGGGGGGCGCGCGGAGCGCGCATCAATGACTAGCTAGAGGGACCGGCTGTTTGAGCGGAGCGAGCCGAAGGTGAGCGAAGCGAGTTGGGCCCGCCCCGACTTCTGAGCACCGCAGGGGAGTCTTGAGGGCGTCCGCCCTCAAGACCTCCGGACTCACACGCGCCAACCCAAACCCCTACCGCCTCCCATTCACCGCTCAGCACGCTCCCGGTCCATTCGGCCCATTCGAGCCATTCGAGCCATTCAGGATCGAGGTTCTGCCGGCTGCCAACCGCCACCCAATGCGCGAATCAATTGAATCGATGCACGACGTTGACGTGTCGCCAGATCATTCGCGCTGCGTTTGGCCGTCAATCCTGCCGTTTGCGAAGTCACCACTTCAAGATAATTCGCAGCGCCCGCCTTGTAGCGATTGGTCGCCAATGCCAGCGATCGATCCGCCGCCGCGACGTTGGCACGCTCGTTCTCCAATGCCTGCCCAAATCGGTCCAGCAGCACCAGTTGGTCCTCCACCTGCTGGAAGGCCGTCAGCACTGTGCTGCGATAGCGCTGTGTCGTCTCTTCCAGCACTGCCCGCACACGTGACTCCTCCGCCTTGCGACGTCCCCCGTCCAGAAGATTGAAGGTGATCGACGGCCCCAGCGCCCAGAACAGGTTGGGTGCATCAATGAAACGGCCGAGGTCGCTGGTCTGAAAACCGCCCTGCCCGCCCAGGGTGAAGGACGGGTAATACGCCGTCCTGGCCACGCCCAAGCTGGCCGTGGCCGCTTCCACGCGCCGCTGTGCTGCGGCAATGTCCGGCCGGCGCTGCAACAGCGTCGACGGCACGCCCACGGGAATGACCGGCGTCGCCAATTCGTCCAGGCGCGGCGCCATGGCAAAGGTCGAGGCATTGGCCCCCACCAGCGCTGCAATGGCATGCTCCAGCACCGCCCGCTGCGCCTGGGACTGCTGTCGCTGCGAACGCGCCGCTTCCAGCTGCCCCTGCGCTCGCGCCAGGTCCAGGCCCGAGGAAATGCCCGCCCTGTGGCGCCGCTCCACCAGGTCCAACGCCTTGCCGTAGGCCTCCTCAGCTTCCTTCAGCAGCGCATCGTCACGGTCCAGGCCCCGCAGGGCCATGACCGTGTCCGCCAGTTGAGCCTGCAGCTGCAGGCGAGCGGCCGCGAGGTCCGCCTGCGCCGCCGCTTCGGACGCCACACCCGCCGCCACCTGCTGCCGAACCCGGCCCCAGAGATCCAGCTCATAGCTGGCGTCCAGGCCCAGGGTGGCGCTGTTGTACCAGTCCGGGGACGTGGGGCCGAGGACCCGCAGCGGTCGTCGCTCCGACTGGCGGTTGCGGGTGACGTTCAGAGAACTGTTGACCGTGGGAGACTGGGCCGCGCGCAAGGTCTCGGTCGCCGCGCGAGCCTGGTCGTAGCGCGCCAATGCCGCGGCGAGGTCCGGGCTGTTCTGGATGAGGCGCTGCTCCAGGCCATCCAGCTCCGCATCCCCATAGGCCTTCCACCAGCCGTCCCAGGCCAGCGGCACGTCCGTGGACGCCACCACCCAGGGGGAGTTTCCGGCCCGCGTTTCCTTGAAGGCCGGCGCGGGGTCCATGGCGGGCAGCTCGGTGCGTGGCGCCTGCGCGCAGCCGGTCAGGCCCGCCACCAGCGCGAGCACCGCCAGCCCCGTCGCAGTCAGGGTCAGGCGACTCACGAACGCCCCTTCGCCGCAGGCGTTGCCGCCTCGGTGTTCACCCGCACGACATCCCCGTTGGCCAGGCCATCCGGCGGGTTCTCGATGACACGGTCCTGCGCGGTCAGGCCCGTAGCAATCTCCAGGACCGTGCCCAGGTCGCGTGCAATCGTGACCTTGCGCAGTTGCACGCGGTTCTGTGCATCCACCGTCGCCACCTGCACGCCAGCCTTGTTGATGATCACGGCGCCCGGCGGCAGTCCCAATGCCGACGTCGGTGCGGGGTCGGCGGACGGCTTGGCGGCGCTGCCGACAAACCTCACCGTCGCAAAGCCCCCCGGCAGCAGCTCGCCCCGCGTGTTGTCCACGACCAGTTGCACCAGCATGGCGCCGGTGCCGGTGTTGATCGAGCGGGAGAGCGATTCAACGGTGGCATCGAAGGTCTGGCCCGGACGCTCCGGCACCGTCAGCTGAGCCTTGGCCCCCGACTGGACGCGGGTGACCTGCCGCTGCGGCACGTTCACATAAACCCGCAGCCGACGCACGTCGGAGACCACGAACAGCTCACTGCCCGGAGACCCGCCCACATTGATGAGCGCCCCGACATCGGTGTTGCGCGCAGTGACGATACCGTCAAACGGCGCCGTGAGCCGGGTGAACTGCTTGAGCGCCTGGATGCGCTCCACATTGGCCTGCAAGGCATTGACGGTGGACTGCTTGGCCGCCAGGTCGCCGCTGCGCTCTTCCACCTCCTGGCGGGACACCGAGTCCGACTCCAGCAGCGATTGCCACCGCTTGGCCGTGCTGGCCGCCAGGGCCGCATTGCTGCGCGCGGTGTTGAGTTCGGCACGGGCCTGGGCGAGCTGCTGGTCCAGGTCCGGCGTCTCGATTTCCGCCAGCAACTGGCCCGCCTTGACCGGCGTGCCAATGTCCGCCTGCCAGCGCTTCAAATAGCCGCTCACCCGCGCATAGATCGGCGCGCGTGACCAGGCCTCGATGCGCGCCGGCAGTTCAAGAGCCTCCTGCGTGAGCGGCTTGGGCGCAATCAGGTTGACCGTGGGCTGGCCACGTTCGGCGGCCGCAGTCTTGAGCTGCTCGGCGCTGGATTGGCAGGCCCACAGGCCCGACCCCACGATGATCACGGCCAGCGCGGCGGCCACGGCAGCGGCAACCCGCAGGCGGGGAGTGGAAGGTGCATCAGTTCGCATGGGAAGCATCTCCTGCCGGCAGCAGCGGCGCTGCATCGGCGGATGTATCGGCGGATGAATCGGACCGCTTGGGTCGGTGGTGGCGGTGCACCAGGCTGAAGACCACCGGCACAAAGACCAGCGTGGCGAAGGTGGCGAAGATCAGGCCGCCAATGACGGCACGGCCCAGCGGTGCATTCTGTTCACCGCCCTCCCCCAGGCCCAGCGCCATCGGCAACATGCCGATGACCATGGCCAGCGCCGTCATCAGCACCGGCCGGAAACGGACAAAACCGGCGTCCAGCGCCGCAGCGGTGGCATCTCCCAGTTCCTCGAGCCGCTCACGCGCAAAGCTGATGACCAGCACGCTGTTGGCCGTCGCCACGCCCATGCACATGATGGCGCCGGTGAGCGCCGGCACCGAGAGCGTGGTGTGGGTGGCAAAGAGCATCCACACAATGCCGGCCAGCGCCGCCGGCAGGGCCGACACGATGACCGCCGGGTCCAGCCAGGACTGGAAGTTCACGACGATCAGCAGGTAGATGAGCACCACCGCGCCCAGCAGCCCAAAGAGCAGGCCGGAGAAGGCCCGGTCCATGGTGCGGACCTGACCCAGCAACTGCACGTTCGATCCCTTGGGCACTTGCGCCGCCGTCTCGGCCAGCGCTTCGCGGATGTCGCGAGCGACGGCGCCCAGGTCCCGGTCCTGCGTGGTGGCATGGATCTGCACCATGGTCTGCACGTCATATTGGCTGACCAGCGCGCTGCCGGTGCTGCGCTCAAAGGACGCCAGCCCACCCAGGGTCGTGGTGCCCGGGGCGCTGCCATTGCCCACCGGCAGGTTGCCCAGCGCCGCCAGCGAATCCAGCTGCTGCTGCGGCGTCTGCATGACGATGGCGTAACTCACACCATTGGCCGGGTTGAGCCAGTAGGTCGGTGCCACCTGGCTGCTGCCCGCCAGATTGACCACCAGGCTGTTGGCCACGTCCCGCGTGGTCAGGCCCAGCAACTGGGCCTGGGTGCGGTCCACGTTGACATTGAAGGTCGGCGCCTTGTTGGACTGCTGGATGCGCGCATCCGCCACACCCGGAATCGCCTTGATGCGCTTGAGCAGTTGCTGCGCATAGGCGTAGTTCGCCTCGATGTCCCGCCCTCGGATCTGTACATCGATGGGCGCCGGAGAGCCGAAGTTCAGGATCTGGCTGACGATGTCCGCCGGCGGAAAGGAGAAGGTGGTGTCCGGAAACTCCTGCGGCAGCACCTCGCGAAGCTTGCGCACATAGTCGGCCGTCGGCGCATGACCTTCCTTCAGCGCGATCTGCATGTCCCCATCCTGCGAGCCCATCACCCCGGTGTTGTTGTAGGTGAGGTTGATGCTGGACGGCGGCAGACCGATGTTGTCCACCAAGGTCTCGATCTGGTCCGACGGAATGACCCGGCGCACCGCCGCTTCGATCTTGGCGAATCGCGCGGCGGTTTCCTCCACCCGCGTGCCCACCGGCACCCGCGCATGCATGAGGATTTGCCCGGAATCCACCTGCGGGAAGAAGTTGCTGCCAATGAAAGGCACCAGCGCAAACGAGGCCAGCACCAGCAGCACGAAACCGAGCAGGAAACCGCGGTGGTGCGTCAGCGCCGCCTCGAGCAGGCCGCGGTAGGACTCCCGCACCCGCTCGAAACGCGCCTCGAAGTTGCGCTGGAAACGCACCAGCGGATTGCGCGACGGCGGCGCAGCCAGGTGGCCGTGGCCATCGGTGAGCGGCGCATGCGGCTTGAGCAGGTACTTGGCCATCGTCGGCACCAGGGTGCGCGACAGGATGAAGGAACACACCATCGCGAAGATCACCGCCTCGGCCATCGGCACGAAGAGGAAGCGCGACACGCCTTCCAGGAAGAACATCGGGATGAAGACGATGCAGATGCACAGCAGCGACACAAAGGCCGGTGTGACGATCTGCCGCGCGCCGTCCATGATGGACGTCTCCACATCCTTGCCGTGCTCGAGATGCCAGTTGATGTTCTCGATGGTCACGGTGGCATCGTCCACCAGGATGCCCACCGCCAGCGCCAGGCCCCCCAGCGTCATCAGGTTCAGCGTCTCGCCCACCGCCGCCAGCGCAATGATGGAGCCCAGGATCGACAGCGGAATGGAGACCGCGATGATCAGCGTCGAACGCCAGCTGCCCAGGAACAGCAGAATCATGGCGCTGGTCAGGGCGGCCGCAATCGCACCTTCAATCGCCACGCCCTTGACGGCGGCCCGCACGAAGAGGGACTGGTCATTGATCGGCTTGACGTCCAGCGTGTCCGGCAAGGCGGACTTGAGGTCGCCCAGCTTGGCACGCACCCCATCCACGATGGCCAGCGTCGAGGCCGCACCATTCTTGAGCACCGACATCAGCACCGACCGACCACCGTCCACATGCACGATGTTGGTCTGCGGCGCATTGCCGTCATGCACGTCGGCCACGTCCTTCAGATAGATGGTGCTGCCATTGACCACCTTCACCGGCAGCAGCCCCAGCTCTTGAATGGCCGACGGAGCGCTGTTGAGTTGCAGGGTGTATTCCAGCTCGCCGATCTTCTGTGTGCCAATGGGCGTCAGCACGTTCTGGGTGGCCAGCGCATTGGCGACGTCCTGTGCCGACAAGCCCCGCGCCTGCAGCGCAGCGGGATTCAGGTCGATCTGCACCTGCCGCTGCTTGCCACCATACGGCAGCGGAATGGCCGCGCCCGGCACCGTGACCAGCGGCGTGCGAATGGTGTTGAAGCCCAGATCAAACAACTGCTGTTCCGACAGGCCCTTGCCCGACAGCGCCAATTGCAGAATGGGCACGGTGGCGGCGTTGTAGTTCAGGATCAGCGGTGGGGTGATGCCCGCCGGCATCTGCCGCGTGACCACCTGCGACACCGCCGTCACCTGCGCATTGGCCACCGCCACATTCACGCCGGGCTGGAAGAAGATCTTGACGACGCTCACCCCGGGATAACTGTTGGCCTCGATGTGCTCGATGTCATTGACCGTGGTGGTGAGCGTGCGCTGGAACAGCGTGGAGATGCGCCCCGCCATCTGGTCCGCCGGCAGCCCGGTGTATTGCCAGGCCACGGCAATGACCGGCACCCGGATCTCCGGAAAGATGTCGGTCGGCGTGCGCATCGCCGCGAGCGGGCCGATGATCAGCAGCAGCAAGGCCAGGACCAGGAAGGTGTAAGGGCGCCTCAATGCGACGCGGACGGCACCCATCAGCATGATCGGATTTCCAAGGTCATTCTCATTGTTGAATTGTCTGTAGCCGTGAGGACAGACTTGTTGCTGGCCGGTAATGGCGCCCCCCAAAGGCCCCATTGCCGCGCGATTGCAGCACGGTTGGAGGTCAATGCACTCAACCAGCCAAAGTGCCTTTCGCTGCCAGTGCGAATGACGCCCCACTCGCCAGGGAGCCTCGGTGTAATCCCTGCCAAGACCTTTGCAAAGGCCCCCTCGCGACGTGCGCCGTCCGTACCGCGGGCGGTACTTTCCGACAGCATCCCCAACCCTTGTGCAACACAGGGAAATTCCGGGGCGATCGGCGGTCAGATCACCGCCGCAAGCTTGCGTCCGCTCCTTAATATCCGCCCCGGAAGACGGCCATGCGGTCTTCACTGGAAGGATTGCAGTCGCGATGAAGGGCTTGAAGTTGTTGGGACGCCGTGCAGTCACACGGCGGGTGAGTGGACCGGGATGGGCGCTGAAGTGCCCACCACGGTCGCTGCAGTTGCCGCAGTTGCTGCTCGGCGCTGCCCTGATCAGCATGGCGCTGGCCGCAGAGCCCGCCCATGCCGCCAGGTTGTCGGCCACTGCCGTGCAGGCGCAGATGGACGCCGCCGCGCTGTCCCCCCAGGCGCAGCAGATGGTGCGCATGGCGCTGGACGGCGGCGATGCACAGGGGCGCCCGTTCGCCGTGGTGGACAAGAAGGAAGCGCGGCTGCTGGTGTTCCGCGCGGACGGCCGCCTCGCCGGCGCCTCGTCCGCGCTGCTGGGCCTGGCCCGCGGTGACACGCTGGATCCCAACGTCGGGCAGATGGTGTCGACCGGCATTCCCCCTGCGCTGCGCACCACACCCTCCGGACGGTATGACAGCCAGCCCGGCCGCAACCTCAAAGGGGAACTCGTCATCTGGGTGGATTACGACGCCGCGTTTGCCATCCACCGCCTGCGGCCGTCCCCGGCCAGTGAGCGGCGGGCCGAACGGCTGGCGTCCCCGTCGCCGGACGACAACCGGATCTCGCTGGGCTGCGTGATCGTTACCGGGGAGTTCTTCGACCAGGTCGTCCGTCCGGTGCTGGGCGAAGGGCCGGGCGTGGTCTACGTGCTGCCGGAGCCGCCGCCCCAGGACGACCCGCCCATGACGCTGAGCGCCGCCCCGGCGCAACGACTGGTCACCGGTCGTCTCTAGGTCGGCCCCCTCCGGCCGGGTCGCTGCCGGTACACTTGCGGTTTTTCGCAGCCACTGGATCTACCCCATGTATCGCTGTGCCTTGCCCGGCCACCCGATTGATCAGAACGGCCAGCGTGGTGACCCTCACCACGGCCTGCGCGCACCCCGCCGCGGCGTCGCCGCCGTGGCCACCAGCCTTGCCGTTTTGACCGCCACCGTTGGCGCAACAATTGGCGCTGCCCTCCTGCCGCAAGCGGCCCAGGCGCAGGCGACCATCGGCCATCGTTTCTTCCCGGCCAAGGCCCTGCGGGGGACCCTGGTGGTCGGTGTGCCGCCCGAGGTCACCCTCAACGGCAAGGACGCGCGCCTGGCCCCCGGCGCCCGCATCAAGGATGCCAACGACATGGTGGCCCTGTCCGCCACCCTGTCCGGTCAGAAGCTCGTGGTGCACTACACCACCGACCTGAACGGCCTGCTCATGGACGTCTGGGTGCTCAACAGCGTCGAGCTCGAGAACAAGCCCTGGCCCACCACCCTCAAGGAAGCGTCTGAATGGTCGTTTGACGCGGCCAACCAGAAGTGGACCAAATCGTCCTGGTGGTGACCCTCTTTCGCTGACGCCCCGCGGCGCCGTTTCCCGGCCCGCATCGCGTCCAGTTTCCTGCACGGTCCGGGCTGACACAGCGCCGGGCCTGGAGCTTTTGCCATGACCAAAAAAGTCTTCATCAAGACCTTCGGCTGCCAGATGAACGAGTACGACTCGGACAAGATGGCCGACGTCCTCCGCGCCGCCGAAGGCTACGAACCCACCACCGATGTGGAACAGGCCGACCTGATCCTGTTCAACACCTGCTCGGTCCGCGAGAAGGCCCAGGAGAAGGTGTTCTCGGACCTGGGCCGCATCAAGCATCTGAAGGCCAAGGGCACGCTGATCGGCGTGGGCGGCTGCGTGGCCAGCCAGGAAGGCGCCGCCATCATCGAGCGCGCGCCCTATGTGGACGTGGTGTTCGGACCGCAGACGTTGCACCGCCTGCCGCAGATGCTGGCCCAGCGCCAGCAGGAACTGCGTCCGCAGGTGGACATCAGCTTCCCCGAGATCGAGAAATTCGACCACCTGCCGCCCGCGCGGGTGGAAGGCGCCAGCGCCTTCGTGTCGATCATGGAGGGCTGCTCCAAGTACTGCTCCTACTGCGTGGTGCCCTACACCCGTGGGGAAGAGGTCAGCCGCCCCTTCGAGGACGTTTTGGAAGAAGTGGCCGGACTGGCCGACCAGGGCGTCAAGGAAGTGACGCTGCTGGGCCAGAACGTCAATGCCTACCGCGGCCGCATGGGCGAGAGCGACGAGATCGCCGACTTCGCCCTGCTGCTGGAATACGTGGCGGAAATCCCCGGCATCGAGCGCATTCGCTACACCACCAGCCATCCGAATGAGTTCAGCCAGCGCCTGATCGACGCCTACGGCAAGATCCCGCAACTGGTGAACCATGTGCACCTGCCGGTGCAGCACGGCAGCGACCGCATCCTGAGCGCGATGAAGCGTGGCTACACCGCCCTGCAGTTCAAGAGCATCGTGCGCCGGCTGCGGGCCGTGCGTCCGGACATCCGCATCGCCAGCGATTTCATCGTCGGTTTCCCCGGAGAGACGGACGAGGACCATGCCAAGACGATGCAACTGGTGCGGGATGTCGGCTTCGACGCCTCGTTCAGCTTCATCTTCAGCCCGCGTCCCGGCACGCCGGCCGCCAATCTGCCGGACGACACGCCGCATGAGGTGAAGGTGCGCCGGCTGCAGGAACTGCAGGCCGAGATCGAGGCCACCGCCCTGCGCTACAACCAGGAGCTGGTGGGCAAGACGGTGCCGGTGCTGGTCTCCGGCCATGCGCGCCGCGACGCCACCGAGCTGATGGGCCGCACCGAATGCAACCGCATCGTCAACTTCAAGGGCCATGAGCGGCTGATGCATCAGCTGATCCCGATGCGGATCACCGAGGCCTTTGCGCACTCGCTGCGCGGGGAAGTGCCGCTGGCGGATGGGGAGACCGTGGGTGCTTCCTCTTCAGCAATGGACGCCGCAGCGCCGGCGAGCGCCGCCAGCGCATCGGTCTGAGCCTCGGCCTGAGCCTCGGCATGAAGGAACGGACCGCCGCTCGCTCTGGACGGGGCGGGCTGCGCCGCTGTTTACTCGGCGGGCTCCACCGCGCGACGGTCTCCACCGGGCGGCGAGCGCCACCGCTCCGCCAGGCGCCCGCTCAGCTATTCGGCGAGGCTCGCCATGTGAGCCCCCACTGCGGCAAGGTGACGCCCACCAGAATGGCCGCATAGCCGGCCATGCTGCCGTCCCGGCCGATCAGCAGCACCGCAAACACGGTGGCCATCGACCCACCCGCCGCGCCCCACAGCGCCAGTTGCGCCCAGGTCATGCCGCGGGCCCGGTCCCGCCAGAGCAGCTTGAGCGCCCCAGCCATCAGGGCCGCGACGACCCAGGCCGGCAGGAAAAGATTGCACAGGTGCCAGACGACGTCCAGAGAATTCAAGAGGGGCCCATTCGGTTGGAGGACGGGACGGCAATCACCAGGGACGCCGAAAAACAACCGGCCTTGCGGGGGAAGTCGCCGCATCCTTGACGGATCATGCGCAGACCTTTCCCCTGATAGGTGCGGGAGTACGGCAGGAATTTTATAATCGCCCGCATCATGACGGTCTTCGCTCTTGGCTTGAACCATCAGTCCGCGCCGCTGGACCTGCGCGGACGCTTTGCGTTCACCCTCGAGCAACTCGCGCCCACGCTGCAGCGCTTCACCGACCAGCTCGGCCAGGGCGCCAGTGTGAATCGTCGCGCCAGCAGCAGCAACCTGCCCGAAGCCGCCCTGCTCTCCACCTGCAACCGCACCGAGCTCTACGTGGCCGGGCATCCGGACATGGTCCGCCCTGCGGTGGACTGGCTGGCCGGTGTCGGCGGCGTTGGCAGCTCCACGCTTCTGGACCATGCCTACGTGGCCGAGGACGGCAAGGCCGCCCGCCATGCCTTCCGGGTGGCCAGCGGCCTGGACTCCATGGTCCTGGGCGAACCGCAGATCCTGGGCCAGCTCAAGCAGGCCGTCCGCGAAGCCGACCAGGCCGGCACCCTGGGCACCACCCTGCATCAACTCTTCCAGCGCAGCTTCTCCGTCGCCAAGGAAGTGCGCAGTTGCACCGAGATCGGCAGCCACTCCATCAGCATGGCCGCTGCGTCTGTGCGGTTGGCGTCCCAGCTGTTTGAAGACCTGTCGGACATCCGGGTGCTGCTGGTCGGCGCCGGGGAAATGATCGAACTGGTCGGCACCCATTTCTCCGCCAAGGGCCCCAAGGGGCTGGCCGTGGCGAACCGCACGCTGGAGCGGGGCGAGAAACTGGCGCAGCACCTGGGCGCCGAAGCCATCCGGCTTGTCGACCTGCCGCAGCGCCTGCATGAATTTGACGCCGTGATCTCCTGCACCGCCTCCAGCCTGCCGCTGATCGGCCTGGGCGCGGTGGAACGGGCCCTGAAGCGCCGCAAGCATCGCCCGATGTTCATGGTGGACCTGGCCGTGCCCCGCGACATCGAGCCCGAAGTCGCCCAGCTGGACGACATCTATCTCTACACCGTCGATGACCTGTCGCAACTGGTGCAGACCGCCGGTGAGAAGCGCCAGGCCGCGGTGCAGCAGGCGGAAGCCATCATCGAACATGGCGTGCAAAGCTTCGTGCACTGGCTGGGCCAGCGGCACACCGTTCCGCTGATCCAGGCCCTGCATCAGCAGGCCGACAGCTGGCGCCAGGCGGAAATCCAGCGCGCCCGCAAGCTGCTGGCCAAGGGGCAGGACATCGACACCGTGCTCGAAGCCCTGTCCAAAGGCCTGACGCAGAAGATGCTGCACGGCGCCATGGCGGAGCTCAACTCGAGCGATGGCGACCAGCGGCTGGCCATGGCGCAGACCGTCTCGCGCCTGTTCCTGCGCAACACGGCGACGGACCTGCCGGCCACCAAGCTTCCGGCGTCCGGCCCTTTGCCGGGCGCGGAGGCTGCCTCCCCGGTGGCGTCTGACGCTGCCGGCCTGTCGTCTCGCGAGTCTTAGCGACGACCTTTCAGCGAAGAGCTTCCAGCGGACACCTCCCTGCGGAGACCTCCCTGCAACGCGCCGCATGCGGCCTCGCAATCTCCCGCCCCACCGCTGAAGCATCGATCCGCAACAGCGCCGACGTGTCCACCGCTGCTCCCAAGTCCCCTCCGCGCTTTCCGGCTCCGTCCCCATTCCGCAGGCCCCCTTCCGGACGGCTCAACGCAGCGACCTCAGCCCCTCCTGATCGGTACTGAGGCGTTCACGTTCCGCTCCGGCAGGTTCTGACAGGTTCCCATGAACGACACCCTTCGCCAACAATTTGAACGCCTGGCCTTCCGCCTGGTCGAGCTGGACAACACCCTGGCCGACGGCAGCGTGGCCGCCGACATGAAGCGCTATCGGGCCCTGACCCGGGAGCAGGCCGAGGTGTCGTCGCTGGTCGAGCGCTACCGGCGCTACCAGCAACGCGAAGACGACCTGGCCGCCGCCCGTGAGCTGCTGGACAGCGGGGATGCCGAGATGGTCGCCATGGCCCGCGAGGAAATCACCAGCGCCGAGACCGATCTGGCCGAGCTGGACCAGGCCCTGCAACTGGCCCTGATCCCCAAGGATCCGGACGACGAGCGGCCCGCCTTCCTCGAAATCCGCGCCGGCACCGGGGGCGACGAGTCCGCCCTGTTCGCAGGCGACCTCGCCCGCATGTACACCCGCTTCGCGGAAAGCCAGGGCTGGCGGCATGAAGTGCTGTCCTCCAGTGAATCCGACCTGGGCGGCTACAAGGAACTGGTGTTGCGGCTGGAAGGGGACGGCGTCTACGGACGGCTCAAGTTCGAATCCGGCGGTCACCGGGTGCAGCGGGTGCCGGCCACCGAGTCCCAGGGGCGCATCCACACCAGTGCCTGCACCGTCGCGGTCATGCCGGAACCCGACGAAGCGGAGGAGATCCAGCTCAATCCGGCCGACCTTCGCATCGACACCTTCCGCGCCAGCGGCGCCGGGGGCCAGCACGTCAACAAGACCGACAGCGCGATCCGCATCACCCACCTGCCCACCGGGCTGGTGGCCGAATGCCAGGACGACCGCAGCCAGCACCGCAACAAGGCCAAGGCCATGGCCGTGCTGGCGGCCCGCCTGCGGGACAAGGACCGTAGCGAACGCGCGGCCAAGGAAGCCGCCCAGCGCAAGAGCCTGATCGGCAGCGGCGACCGCAGCGACCGCATCCGCACCTACAACTTCCCGCAGGGCCGGCTGACCGACCATCGCATCAACCTGACGCTCTACAAGCTGGGCGCCATCATGGACGGCGACCTGAGCGACGTGATCCAGGGCCTGCAGCAGGCCCAGGCGGCCGAGCAGCTGGCTGCGCTGGAAGGACGGGCATGAACACGCCGATGACGGTGGCCGAGGCCCTTCGCCAGGCCAGCAGCGCCGGACTGCCCAGGGCGGAGGCGCACTATCTGCTCCAGGCGGTACTGGCGTGCAGCCGCAGCTGGCTGATCGCCCATGACACCGACGCCCTCACGCCCGAACAGCAGCAGCGCTTCGAGCACTGGCTGACACAGCGGCTGGACGACGTGCCGCTGGCCTATCTGGTAGGCGAGAAGGAGTTCTTCGGTCTGACGCTGCAGGTCACGCCCGACACCCTCATCCCCCGTCCGGACACCGAAGTGCTGGTGCATTGGGCGCTGGAGCGGATGGAGGGCCTGACCGCGCCTCGCGTGTTGGATCTGGGCACCGGCAGTGGCGCCATCGCGCTGGCACTGGCGTCGCGAAGGTCCGATGCCGTCATCCACATGGTCGATGCCAGCGCGGGTGCACTGGCGGTGGCATCGGCCAATGCGAGACGGCTGGGATTGAAGGTCCAGGCCCACCTGGGCAGCTGGTTCGAACCCCTGGCCGGGCAGGCTCGGTTCGATCTGATTGTCAGCAACCCGCCGTATGTGGCGGGGAACGACCATCATCTTCGTGCATTACGTCACGAACCCCGTTCCGCCCTCACACCAGAAGGTAACGGGCTCAGTGACCTTGGTCACTTGACACAACATGCCCCGGATTGGCTCTCTCCAGGCGGCTGGCTGCTGCTGGAGCACGGCTGGGACCAGGCGGACGCTGTGGCGTCCCTGCTGCAGGAGCGGGGTTTTGGGGACGTGTCCCTGAGACACGACCTGGGCGGTCAGCCCCGCGCCAGCGGCGGACGCTGGGCGGGCTGACCCACCCGCGCTGCGGCTGGATCGCCACAGCCCGCGACGGTTGTCACGCCGATGCTGCGGCTTTCGGGCAACACCTTCGGCCCCGGCGCAGGCCGCCGCTGCGGTCCTTCCGGCCAAAACTGCAACAGCCGATGAATCCCCTTTCATCTCGGGCTACACAAGCCGGGGAGCACCGCGTAGCATGAGTTGCATCGGACCTCTGAATCCGGTCTGCGCAGCAGCAAGCCAGCTCGCCTGCGCCTCTGACCGGCTCCCTGCGGTCCCTGTAAGGAGACCTCCAATGCGCGCCGCACCTGTGCTCCTGCGCCTGGCCTGGGTCCTGGTCGGTATGACATCGGCCGGTTCCGTCCTGGCCCAGCAGGGACTGCAACTCAAATCGAATGCCTACAGCAGTGCGCTGAGCCGTGACTACGGCAGCAAAGGCTTTGGCAGTGGCATGAGCCTGAATGAGGGCGGCACCGCGCCCACCAGCCACTGGCAGGCGCGCGTGCAGATGAACCAGACGCTGGACGACACCAGCAGCAGCTACGACGCCCGCAACGGCAGCCGCATCCTCAGCGCCAACCTGCTGGGCGACTACTACCTCACCGGCTCCGGCCTGGGACAAGGCACCCGCGGCGGTCTTCGGGCCACCGGCGGCCTGCTGGTGGGGCCGCTGTCCCTGGTGCAGAGCAGCTCGGGCCTGGCCCTGGGCCGGGGCGCCAGTCTCACGCCGTATCTCTCGGTGGGACAGCGCAGCCTCAGCCTGCTGACGGCGGCCGAACGCGAGCCCAGCCTGTCCATGTCCTACCTGGGTCTGGGCTACACCAGCTATTCGCTGCGCGGTGGCTGGGGCTTCAGCGCCGACCTGGGCCTCCTGGCCAGCGGCGCCCCGGGCCTTCGCCTGGGCAACAGCGCCCCGCTGGACGATCCGAACCGGGACGTCCGGTTCAAGCCGGTGCTGCAGTTCGGCGTGAGCTACAGCTTCTGAGGTTCATGGCGGGGTGATTCCTGCACCGTGTGCGCCCGTGCAAGCACCCCGGCGCGCACGGGTCTTGGCGCGTGGCCGATAATCCCCCTATCGAGCCCAGGGGCCTCACCGGCCCTCGCATTCCAAGAAAGGATTTCCCCCATGAGCGACGTTCAGCAACGCATTGATGACCTGGTGAAGAACAACCGCGTCATGCTGTTCATGAAGGGTACCGCCCAGTTCCCGATGTGCGGCTTCTCCGGCCGCGCCATCCAGATCCTGAAGGCCAGCGGCGCCAGCGACCTCAAGACCTTCAATGTGCTGGAAGACGAAGCCGTGCGCCAGGGCATCAAGGAATATGCCAACTGGCCGACCATTCCCCAGCTCTACATCGGCGGTGAATTCGTCGGCGGTTCGGACATCATGATGGAGATGTACGAAAGTGGTGAGCTGCAGCAGTTGCTGAGCAAGGCCTGATCGCGATGACCGCCGGTTCCGCCGGACCGGACGCCCTGCCCGCCCCGACGTCCGCCCCGAGGCCCCGGCTGGTGGTGGGCATCACCGGCGCCACCGGAGCGGCCTACGGGCTGCAACTGCTGCGCCGCGCACGTGCGCTGGGCGCCGAGACCCATCTCATCCTGAGCCCCGCCGGCGTGCTGAATGCCCATCATGAGCTGGGCCTCAACCGCGATGCGCTGGAGCGCGAGGCCGACCGGTCCTACGCGCCCGGTGACGTCGGCGCCTGTGTGGCCAGCGGCAGCTTCTCCACCGCCGCCATGGTGGTGGCGCCCTGCTCGATGCGGACCCTGGCCGCCGTCGCGCATGGCCTGTCGGACAACCTGATGACTCGCGCGGCGGACGTGACGCTCAAGGAGCGCCGTCGTCTGATCCTGATGGTGCGGGAGACGCCGTTCAACCTGGCCCACCTGCGCAACATGACGGCCGTGACCGAGATGGGCGGCATCATCTTCCCGCCGCTGCCGGCGCTCTATCTCAAGCCCGCCTCCATCGACGAGATGGTGGCGGAAACGGTGGAGCGGGTCCTGGACCTGTGTCAGTTGCCTGGCGCGAAGCCGCAGGCGTGGCTGGGTTTGAAGGCCTGAGGGCGTTCCAATACGCCGTCAAGCCTGCGGCGGCAGCCATCGCTTGCGCGCGCCAAACACCAGGTCCGGATACTCCCGCTTCCCGCGACTGCCGTTGTAGCGGCCCAGGGCCAGGAACAGGTCGCCGTTCTCCCGGTCCAGGTAGTGCCGCATGATCACGCAGCCAAAACGCAGGTTGGTCTGCATGTGGAACAGGCGCGAGGCCTGGCCATCGCCGATCAGCTTGGTCCAGAACGGCATCACCTGCATGTAGCCGCGCGCACCCGCCACGCTGATGGCGTACTTGCGGAATCCGCTCTCCACCTGGATGAGCCCCAGCACCAGGGCCGGCTCCAGGCCTGCACGGGTGCTTTCATACCAGACGGTTTCCAGGAACTCGATGCGGGTTTGCGCCTCGGCCTTCTGGCGCTTGAGGCGCTCGCTCATCTCTCCCAGCCAGCGCAGGTAGACCAGCCGCGACTCGATGCCGTCGAAATGCGGCTTGGGGGGCGCGTCATAGGCAATGGCGGCCGACAAGGCCGAGCGCACGGCATCGGCCAGCGGTTCCTCCACCTGCGCACCGGCCCAGGCGGGCGCGGGCAGGCTGCCCAGCCCGGCCGTCAGCGCGGTGGCACCGGCACCCAGCAGCAGGCGACGGCGCGACGGGCCGCCGGGCAGTGCTTCGTTTTCATCGGTGGGCGCAGCCTCCATGGACGGCTGCAGGACCGATCGCAATCCAGACACGTTCATCCTCAAATTCAACGGGACATCCAGGCTTCCAGCGGCAGGCGCCGCGAGCCCAGCAGGTGCGACAGCACGAGGCCAGCGCCCCAATACAGCAATGCCAGCAACAAGGCCATCGCCGTCCCCGGCTGCCAGGCCAGGCCTGCACCGCTGAACAGCAGCAGGCTGACGACCGAGCTGCCGATGTAGATCGTCAGCGTATGGTGGCCCATGGGCGCCAGCAGTTGCAGCCACTTCGGTTGCCGATGCAGCATCAGCACCAGGGCCGGCACTGCGGCACTGAGCAGCAGCAGGGTGGGGTAAAGATAACCGATGGCGAAGTGACTGCCGTCGCGAACATCTCCCACCGACAAGCCGGGCCACAACAACGTCACGCAGAGCACGTTCAACAGCAGCGCCGGCCAGCCCCAGCGACGCACCCAGGCCGCCAGCGCCGGGCGCCAGCGCGGATGCGAGAAGAGCCGCATCCGCCCGGCGATCAGACCCAGCGTCATCAGCAGCAGCGGCAGCGGCAAGCCCAGCACGATGATGGTGATCACCATGGCCAGGTAGTGGCCGGCGTTGCTGAGCACCCAACTGCTCCAGGACATGGGCGTGGTGAGCGGGACAGACGTCGATGCACTCACCGGCATCTGCGCCAGCACCACGGCCAGCAGCAGGATCAGCACATTCAGCGCCACGATCACCCGCAGCCGCACGCGCACCTCGCTCAGCCGCCGCGACATCCAGCCCAGCATCACCCAACCACACACCGCATAGGTGGTGAGGATGTCACCCATGTAGAGCAGGCAGCCGTGCAGCAGGCCCAGCACCGCCATGCGCTGCAGGCGCTGGCGACGATGGGCCCGCGCCGTCTCCGAGCGAGAGCGCTGCGACAGCGCCTGGCTGTAGCCGAAAAGGAAAGCGAGCAGGCTGATGCCCTTGCCGGCCACCAGCGCATGCAGCAGGAAAGACAGCACCTGCGCCAGCGGGGAGTCCACCGGCGACGGCGGGCTCAGCGGCCCAGCGTCCGGCAAGGCGGGATAGCCCACCCAGTTGACGATCACCACCGGCATCAGGGCCAGGGCGCGCAGCGCGTCCACCACCGCGATGCGGGACGGCGGCGAGGAGGAAGGATTCACGTGCGGCTCATTCAGCGGATGGCCAATCCCCGCGGCGCACACCCGGGCGGCTAGGAGGCGCCGGGTGGTACGCCTGGACGCTCACCGCGTCGCCCCGCCCGGCTGGCATCACTTCAGGCGCTGCTGCAGATGCGGCACCACGTCGGCCAGCGCCAGCTTGGTGGCGGCGGCATCGCGACGGCCCTGGTATTCCACCTGGCCTTCCTTCAGGCCACGGTCGGAGATCACCACGCGGTGCGGCACGCCGATCAGTTCCCAGTCGGCGAACATCGCGCCGGGCCGCTCGCCGCGGTCGTCCAGCAGCACATCCACGCCCAGGTCCAGCAGGTCCTGGTAGAGCTTGTGGGCGGCCGTCTTGACCTCTTCGCTGCGGTCCATGCCGATGGGGCACACCACCACGGTGAACGGTGCAATCGCATCCGGCCAGATGATGCCGCGCTCGTCATGGTTCTGCTCGATCGCCGCGCCCAGGATGCGGGTGACGCCGATGCCGTAGCAGCCCATTTCCATCAGCTGCGGCTTGCCGTTTTCGTCGAGGTAGGTGGCGTTCATCGCGGCCGAGTACTTCGTGCCGAGGTAGAACACATGGCCCACTTCGATGCCGCGCTGGATGGCCAGCGTGCCCTTGCCGTCCGGCGAGGGATCACCGGCCACGACGTTGCGGATGTCGGCGACGACATCGGGCTCGGGCAGATCGCGGCCCCAGTTGGCGCCGGTGTAGTGGGCATCCACCTCATTGGCGCCGCAGACGAAGTCGGCCATCCGGGCGACGGTACGGTCCGCCACCACCTTGACGCTGCCTTCGCCGTCACGCTTGAGGCCGATGGGGCCCAGGTAACCGGGCTTGCAGCCGAAGTGCTGCTCGATCTCCGACACGGTGGCGAAGCGGAAACCGCCCTTGAGGCCTTCCACCTTGCCGGCCTTGACCTCGTTCAGGTCGTGATCGCCACGCACCAGCAGCAGCCAGACCTGCGTCTTGATGATTTCGCCGGCTTCATTGGTCTCGTCGGCGGCCAGCACCAGGGACTTGACGGTCTGCGTCAGGGGCAGCTTCAGCAGCTCGGCCACGTCCGCGCAGGTGGACTTGCCGGGGGTGGGCGTCTTGGTCAGCGCCTGGGCCGCCGCAGCGCGTTCGGCCAGCAGCGGCAGGGCCTCGGCCAGCTCGATGTTGGCCGCGTAGGTGCCTTCGGGGCTGTAGATGATGGCGTCTTCACCGGTCTCGGCGATGACCTGGAATTCATGCGAACGGTCGCCGCCGATGGCGCCGGTGTCGGCCGCCACGGCGCGGTACTGCAGGCCCATGCGCTCGAAGATGCGGCAGTAGGCCTGGTACATGTTCTCGTAGCTGCGGCCGGCGGCTTCCACGTCACGGTCGAAGGAGTAGGCGTCCTTCATGGTGAACTCGCGGCCGCGCATCACACCGAAGCGGGGACGGCGCTCGTCCCGGAACTTGGTCTGGATGTGATAGAAATTCTTGGGCAGCTGCTTGTAGCTGCGCAGTTCCTGGCGGGCGATGTCGGTGATGACTTCTTCCGAGGTGGGCTGGATGATGAAGTCACGACCATGCCGGTCCTTCACGCGCAGCAGCTCGGGGCCCATCTTCTCGAAGCGGCCGGTCTCCTGCCAGAGCTCGGCAGGTTGCACCACCGGCATCAGCAGTTCCACCGCACCCGCGCGGTTCATCTCGGCGCGGATGATGCCTTCCACCTTGCGGATCACCCGCAGCCCCATCGGCATGTAGTTGTACAGGCCGGCGCCCAGGCGCTTGATCATGCCGGCGCGCATCATCAGCTTGTGGCTGGCGATTTCCGCATCGGCGGGGGCTTCCTTGAGGGTGGAGATGAAGAACTGGGATGCTTTCATGGGGCCGTCGGCACGCGGGGAAAAAGAGCGGTGGGACTGAGGGTTAGCGACAATCGCCCCGGTTCTTTGCCCCGGTGCAATAATCGACTCAACGAATGATTTGAGGTGATTATGCTCGACCGTGAAGGCTTCCGGCCCAACGTCGGCATCATCCTGCTCAACCACAAGAACGAGGTGTTCTGGGGCAAGCGCATACGCACCCATTCTTGGCAGTTCCCTCAAGGGGGAATCAAGCATGGAGAAACGCCCGAGCAGGCGATGTTCAGAGAGCTGCATGAGGAAGTGGGCCTCACTGCAGACCATGTGCGCATCATTGCGCGCACGCGGGACTGGCTACGTTATGAAGTGCCAGACCATTTCATCCGGCGGGACGCACGGGGGCACTATCGCGGGCAAAAACAGATCTGGTTCCTGTTGCAGCTGACTGGCCGCGACAGCGACATGAACCTGCGCGCCACCGACCATCCCGAGTTCGACGCCTGGCGCTGGAATGAATACTGGGTGCCGCTGGAAGCGGTGATCGAGTTCAAGCGCGGCGTCTATCAGATGGCGCTGACCGAACTGGCGCGCTTCCTGCCCCGGCTGAATCATCACAACCGCTACCTGCGGGCCGGCATGCGGCCGCCGCCGCGCGGGGATCGGCCGGAGCGGCATGACCGGCACGCGGGGGGGGGCGGTCATGGGGGCCATGGCAGTCACGACGGCCATAGCGCTCATGTCGGGCAAGGCCCTGAGGGGCATGGTGGCCCGCAAGCCGCCCTGATGCAGGAACCCGTCGAGCATCCTGAGGCGAAGACAGGCAGCGCGGACTCAGCGCGCCTTCCCCGCACAGACCCGCCCGAACCGCCGATCGTGGATTGAGCATCGGCTTGCAGCCGTCCCAGAAAAAAACCCGCCGCGTCCTGAAGACGGGCGGGTTTTGTTTTGGCGGCATTCGCTTCAGCGCAGCACCAGGTTGTCCCGGTGAATCAGCTCCGGCTCTGCCGCATAACCGAGGGTGCGTTCGATCTCGAAGGACGGCTTGCGCGCGATGAGGCGCGCTTCCGCGCTGGAGTAGTTGGTCAGCCCCCGCGCCAGCTCCCGGCCGGCGGGGTCGAGCACCGCGATCACATCGCCGCGGTGGAAGTCTCCGGACACGTCCTGCACCCCGATCGGCAGCAGGCTCTTGCCCTCTTCCTTGAGCTTGATGGCGGCACCGGCATCCACTCGCACCGATCCGCGCAGCTGGAGGTGATCCACCATCCACTGCTTGCGGGCGGCGAGCTTGGCGGTGCTGGCGGTCAGCGCCGTGCCGATGGCTTCGCCGTGGGCCAGGCGCAGCAGCACGTCGGCTTCGCGACCCCAGGCGATGACGGTCGAGGCGCCGCTGCTGGCTGCGCGCTTGGCCGCCAGGATCTTGGTGATCATGCCGCCGCGGCCGATGCTGCTGCCGGCACCACCGGCCATCACCTCCAGCTCGGGCGTGCCGGCCACGGCCTGGTCGATGAAGCGGGCGGAGGGGTCCTTGCGAGGATCGGCGGAGTACAGCCCCTTCTGATCGGTGAGGATCACCAGCGCATCGGCTTCCACCAGGTTGGCCACGAGGGCGCCCAGGGTGTCGTTGTCGCCGAACTTGATCTCGTCGTTGACGACCGTGTCGTTCTCGTTGATCACCGGCAGCACCCGGTGCAGCAGCAGCGCCAGCAAGGTCGAGCGGGCGTTCAGGTAACGCTCGCGGTCGGCCAGGTCAGCATGGGTGAGCAGCACCTGCGCGCTGGTCAGGCCATGCTCGCGCAGCTTGGTCTCGTACATCTGGGCCAGGCCCATCTGTCCGACGGCGGCCGCCGCCTGCAGCTCGTGCAGCTCCTTGGGCCGCGTGGCCCAGCCCAGGCGCTTCATGCCCTCGGCGATGGCGCCGCTGGACACCATCACGACTTCACGCCCCTCCAGGGCCAGCTGCGCCAGCTGCCGACACCAGTTGCCGATGGCCTCGGCATCCACGCCCCGGCCCTCGTTGGTCACGAGGCTGGAGCCCACCTTGACCACGATGCGCCGGGCGCCCTGGAGCACGCTGGTCATGATGCGGGATCGAAGCGGGGGTCGCGTTCGGGCGCCTTCTCGGCCTTGTCTGCCTTCTTGCCCTTGGCGCCGGCCTTGGTGGCCGTCTTGCCGGCGGGCTTAGTGGCGGGCTTGGCGGCAGCCTTGGCAGCGGCCTTGACGGAAGGCTTGGCGGCGGGCAGCTCGGCATCCTCAGCCGAGTCTGCGTGCGCAACCGGCTGCGGCTGGGCCGCCGCTTCCTTGGCCAGCTTCAGTGCCTTGGCCTTGGCCGCACGGGTGGCGCGGGTTTCCTGGAAGGCCTTGGGCGCGTCCGGCACCGGCTCGTCGAAGCGCACATCCGCGTCTTCCGGCGGCGGCGCCTTGATGGCGGCGACGTGGTCGTAGATGCTGCGGATCAGCGTCTCGCAGCCTTCCCGCGTCAGCGCGGAAATCTCGAAAACGGGACCCTTCCACTTGAAGCGCTTGATGAAGTCCTTCACCCGGGCTTCGCGCTCTTCGGCCGGCACCATGTCCAGCTTGTTGAGCACCAGCCAGCGCGGCTTTTCGTAGAGGGTCTGGTCGTACTTCTGCAGTTCCTTGACGATGGCCTTGGCTTCGGCCACCGGGTCCACGTCCGGATTGAACGGGGCCAGGTCCACCACATGCAGCAGCACGCGGGTGCGCTGCAGGTGACGCAGGAACTGGTGGCCCAGGCCGGCGCCTTCCGCCGCGCCTTCGATCAGGCCGGGGATGTCGGCAATGACGAAGCTCTTTTCCGGGCCCACCCGCACGACGCCCAGGTTCGGGTAGAGCGTGGTGAACGGGTAGTCGGCAATCTTGGGACGGGCGTTGGAGACCGCGGCGATCAGCGTGGACTTGCCCGCATTGGGCTGGCCCAGCAGGCCGACGTCCGCCAGCACGCGCAGCTCCAGCTTGACCTTCTTGACCTCGCCGGGCCAGCCGGGGGTCTTCTGGCGCGGGGCGCGGTTGGTGCTGGTCTTGAAATGCAGGTTGCCGAAACCGCCGTCACCGCCCTTGGCCAGCAGCACCGGCACATCCGGCTCCAGCAGCTCGGCGATGACTTCGTCGGTTTCCAGGTCCCGCACGATGGTGCCCACCGGCATGCGCAGGATGATGTCCTCGGCAGCGGCGCCGAACTGGTCCGAGCCGCGACCGGCTTCGCCGTTGCGCGCTTCGTGGCGACGGGCGTAGCGGTAGTCGATCAGCGTGTTGAGGTTGCGGTCCGCCACGGCATAGACACTGCCGCCACGGCCTCCATCGCCGCCGTCCGGTCCGCCAAAGGGGATGAACTTCTCGCGACGGAAACTCGCGCAGCCTGCGCCGCCATTGCCGGCGGCGATGTCGATGGTGGCTTCGTCAACGAATTTCATGGATGGCCTTCTGTCCCGCAGCGGAACAATCGTAATTCATGGTCCGGCGCTCCCGCGCGGCCCGAGGTTTCACAAATCACGCGGAGCGTATTCGTGAAAAAGACAAAAGCCCCGGGCAATGCCGGGGCTCTGGCGTTGCGCAGGGCCGGGACAAGCCCGGCGGCTGCGCATCAGGAACTCAACAACAGATTCAGACCGGCGTGACGACGACGGTGGAACGGTTGTTTTCGCCCTTGACGGTGAAGGACACTTCGCCGTCGATCAGTGCGAACAGCGTGTGGTCCTTGCCCATGCCCACGTTGGTGCCAGCGTGGAACTTGGTGCCACGTTGACGGACGATGATGGAGCCGGCCGACACGGCCTGACCGCCATACACCTTCACGCCCAGCATCTTGGGCTTGGAGTCGCGGCCATTTCGTGTTGAGCCGCCGCCTTTTTTCTGTGCCATGGATTACTCCTTAATGGTTGCGTGAATCAGCCGAAGCTTCGACCGATGTTTCAGCCGTTCACCGCGCTGATTTCCAGCTCGGTGTAGGTCTGGCGATGGCCTTGGCTCTTCTTGTAGTGCTTGCGACGACGCAGCTTGAAGATACGCACCTTGTCGTGCTTGCCATGCGCCACCACGGTGGCCTTCACGCTTGCGCCAGCAACCAAGGGAGTCCCGATCTTCAGGTCGCCGCCGTTACCCACGGCGAGCACCTGCTCGATCACGATCTCTTGGCCAACTTCCGCAGCAATCTGTTCTACCTTGATCTTCTCGCCAGCAGCAACCTTGTATTGCTTGCCACCGGTTTTTATGACCGCGTACATATCAGCCCTTTCAACAGTCCACTTTGACTTCACACAGTCCCCCCTGTGGGGACCGGCGCTCCCAGGCGCTTGGAAATTGCTCCACCCGGCGGCCCGCATGCTGCTCATTCGAGCGTTCATGCAAGCATCACGGTGAGGAAGCACCAAGGTCACTGGTACTTTTTCTTCGCCAAAGAAAGCACTTCCGCAAAAAGCGCGGAAGCCGCAGATCCTAGCACAAGGGGTTTCCCCCAAGCAAGCCATAGGGCTGGCAAAAAGCCCTGGAGGGGCGCTGGGGCGGGGCTTGGCGAGGCATTGTGCCTCGGCCGCGTGTCCCCTCCCCGCCTTCCAGGTCCTGCCCTTCTTCTCCGGCGCAGGCTGCGAACGCACAGGCCGAGCAACCCCTGCGCCATCGGCCAGCCGCCTGAAAAGACGTAAAACTCCGCCCAAGCCTCGAGCAGGCGTGCAGTCCGTCACGTTCCTCGCATGTGCCTGCGCACCCGCTGCGGACAAGACCCGGCCCCGCCGTGGCCCGTGGCGGTCTCATGACGCCGTCACCTCAACAAGCGTGCGAGAAAGTGGCGGGCTCCCACGGCAAGGCGGCCGGCCTTTCTATAATCCGCACTTCCCCCTTTTGTGAGCCAAGAGTGCAGCCCATTGCCTCTACCCCTGTTGCCGAGGTCCTCGCTGCGCTGAATGCGCAGATGGAAGAAGTGGACGCCGTCATTGCGCGCCGCCTGTCTTCCGACGTTGCCCTGATCAACCAGATCTCTGCCTACATCATCCATGCAGGTGGCAAGCGCATGCGGCCCAAGCTGGTGCTGATGTTTGCCAACGCACTGGGCGCAGACAGCCCGGCCAGCCGCGAGCTGGCCGCGGTGGTGGAGTTCATCCACACGGCCACCTTGCTGCATGACGACGTGGTGGACGAGTCCGAACTGCGCCGCGGCAAGCAGACCGCCAATGCGATGTTTGGCAACGCGGCCAGCGTGCTGGTGGGCGACTTCCTCTACTCGCGGGCCTTCCAGATGATGGTGTCGGTCAATCGCATGCGGGTGCTGGAAGTGCTGGCGGATGCGACCAATGTCATCGCCGAGGGGGAAGTGCTGCAACTGATGAACATGCATGACCCGGATGTGGCGGTGGACAGCTACCTTCGCGTCATCCGCTACAAGACCGCCAAGCTGTTCGAGGCCAGCGCGCGCCTGGGCGCCGTGCTGGCGGACGCGCCGCAGCCGCTGGAAGATGCCTGCGCCGGTTATGGCCGCGCGCTGGGCACCGCATTCCAGTTGATTGACGATGCGCTGGACTATGAGGGCAGCAGCGAGTCCCTCGGCAAGAACGTGGGCGACGACCTCCGTGAAGGCAAGCCCACGCTGCCGCTGCTGATCGCCATGGAGCGCGGCACCGAGCAGGAGCGCGCCCTGATCCGCCATGCCATCGAGCATGGCGAGGTGGAGCGACTGAAGGACATCGTGGAGATCGTGCGCCGCACGGGCGCCCTGGACGCCACTCGCGATGCGGCTCGCGCGGAGATCGAACACGCGAAAGAATGTTTGTCTCAATTGCCTCTTAACAAGTGGCGAGAAAGTCTGCTAGAATTTGCGGCTCAGTCGGTTGAGAGAAGTTCTTGAAGAAATTCAAGAAAACTTCGATCAGAACCTAAGCGAAGATGCTTAGCAGATTGAGACAAAACCATCGGGGTGTAGCTTAGCCTGGTAGAGCGCTACGTTCGGGACGTAGAGGCCGGAGGTTCGAATCCTCTCACCCCGACCAGGAATTCTTCAAAAGCCCAAGTGCTGCAAAGTGCTTGGGCTTTTTTGCGTCTGTCGTCTGCGATGGGGCCGTTTGCCACCGTCGTCGCCCATGATGTGAAGCAAAGCCTGACCCTGAAGATGGCGTCAACATGTTTGGCCGACGGATCCGGCTCAACCCCGGCGCGCTTTCAACGAGGCCGCTCGCTGCATCCCTCCCGCTTTCGATTGCCAAGCCAGCATCTGATCGGTATTCTTCCAGATACAAATCATATGCTGTAAACAGCTTTTACAGCCCATAGACTGTATGAGCCAATCTTTCACCGTCCGCACGGCTGATCAACTGACGACCTTGCTGCAGGCATTTCGAAAGGATGCTGGGCTGACCCAGAGCCAGGTGGCTCAGCGTCTTGGCGTCACACAGCAAACTTACTCTGCGTTGGAACGCAACGCCGCAACGGTCGGCGCGGCTCGGCTGCTGAAGCTGCTGCACATCCTTGGCGTTGAGCTGGCACTCAGCAAACGCGATCCCGATGCATCACCTGTCCCCCCTCCAGGGCCCACACGGTCTGGCACCGAACAGCCTGACTGGTGACCCATGGGACGCCGCTCACACTCCCGGACCCTCGGTCTCTGGATGAACGGGGCCCCTGTCGGCCGTTGGACACTGGCACCGAACGCCCCCGACACACTCCAATACGACCTTGCCTGGACTCAGTCCTCACAGGGGCGCCCTTTGTCCCTGTCTTTGCCATTCACGCCCGGCAACACGCCACACCATGGCGAGAAGGTCCGCGCTTTTTTCGAGAACCTGCTGCCGGACAGCAAAGACATCCGCGAGCGCCTGGCTCGCCGCTTCGCCACCGGGTCGACCGACGCTTTCGAGTTGCTTGCCGAGATTGGCCGGGACTGCGTCGGGGCACTGGAGATCCTGCCTGAGGACCAGACCTCCACGGGCATCGCCCCTTTGCAGGCGGAAGCTCTGGATGAGAGCCGGGTCGCCCAACTGCTGCGCAACACGACTCGCCCAGGCCTCTTGAGTCGCGGTGACGAAGACGACGAATTCCGAATCTCCATCGCCGGGGCTCAAGAAAAAACGGCCCTGCTGCTTCACGACGGCCAGTGGTGTTTGCCGCACGGCAATACGCCGACCACCCATATCTTCAAACTTCCCCTGGGGCTGATCGGCGGCATGAAGCTCGACATGCGCCATTCGGTGGAGAACGAGTGGCTTTGCGCCTTGATTCTCAAAGCGTTTGGTCTGCCCGTCGCACCTTGCTGGCCCGCGCAATTCGAGGACATGAAGGTGCTGGTCGTCGAACGATTCGACCGCGCTTGGTGGACGCCGTCCTCTGGAGACACTCGCCTGATCCGCCTGCCGCAAGAGGACATGTGCCAGGCCACGGGTGTCTCGCCGGACAACAAATACGAAGCCGACGGCGGCCCCGGTATGGACCAGATCCTTGACCTGTTGAATGGCTCCATCACCCGTGAGCAGGACAGGCGCCACTTCTTTACCGCCCAGCTGCTGTTCTGGATGCTGTGCGCCACCGACGGCCACGCCAAGAACTTCAGCCTGTTCCTGCGTCCTGGAGGACGCTTCCAACTCACGCCGCTGTACGACGTCCTGTCCGCCTACCCGGTGCTTGGCGCAGGCCCTGCAAAGATGTCGCCGCACAAGGTCAAGATGGCCATGGCGGTGCGCTCCAAAAATGCGCACTGGAAGATGCGAGACATCCTGCGACGCCACTGGGTCGCCCTGGGCGAGCGGCACGGCATCTTGACCGAAGGCGGGCGTGAGGTGGCGTATCTGATCGACGAGGTGGTGGCTCAAACGCCACGGGTCATCGCCACCGTGCGCACCCTGCTGCCGAATGGGTTTCCGGAGACCGTCGCCAACAGCCTCTTCGAGGGCCTGCAGAGCGCGGCTGACCAGCTTCGCCAATGACGCCAGCGACTCGTGGCTGACGCGGCCCCATTGAGCGCGCGCCCCCCCTTCCCCATTCCCCCCACAAACCCTTCTCCACCCACTGGGTGTACACTGAAGGTACGGTGATCCCCTGCCCTTTGCGGCGCCGACCTCACCGCACACCCCCGCGACATCGGTCGCCCTTCGTTGCGCTCAAGGCCGCAGAGCTGCAACCTACCGAGCCCCTGGGCTCACGCAGGCCTCACCACCGCCTGCCCACTGATTGACCAACATCACACATTCGATCCCCATGGGCGAGTACGACGTCTCGCCCTCGACGCACGCCACCAGTAGTGGCCGCTTCCGCGCTTCCGTGACCGTCCAGCACGCTCACGGCCTCGACAGGTCCACGCGACGCTTCGAGTTCAACACCACCTTCGCCTCCCGGGACGCTGCGCGCATCTTCGCCGTCACCCAGGGCTGGCTGCAGACGTGCCTGCCGTGACGGCAGCCGCACCCCTCCTCCCCTTCCGTCCGCACGCATCACGCTGATGCAACAACTGCCAGAAAGGCGTCCCATGACCACCAAGATTTATGTGGGCAACCTGCCCTATTCCGTCACTGACGCGACCCTCAAGAGCAACTTCGGCGAATTCGGCACCGTGGTGTCGGCCCGGGTGATGATGGACCGTGACACCGGTCAATCCAAAGGCTTTGGCTTCGTGGAGATGAAGTCCGCCGAAGACGCAGAAGCCGCCATCAAGGGCTTGAACGGTCTGTCCGTCGAAGGCCGGTCCATCATCGTGAACCTGGCCCGTCCTCGTGAAGACCGTGCGCCGGGCGCCGCCTCCGAAGCATCGGCCGGCTTCCGCGCCTCCAAGCGCCAGGACGTCGGATACGGCAACGGGGGCTTTGGCGGCGGCCGCTACTAAAGCCTGCAAGGCCCTGTCCCCGGGGCCTGGCGCCTGTGTCGAGAATAAATCTGCACAGACACCGGTTCTGGGACTACTATGGGCTCGCTGATATGCACAAGACCGTCCGCTCTTAGGTCTTTCCACTCGCCCCGGCGTTCTGCCGGGTGCCCAGTTGAATCCCCCATGAAGATTTTCTTGGCGTCTCTTCGTCAGATGCGCTGTTGCGTCTGACAGTCTCAGGAAAGACATCGACATGACGACTCAAACCGGTACCGTGAAGTGGTTCAACGAAGGCAAGGGCTTTGGCTTCATCGCTCCCGATGATGGCGGCAAGGACCTCTTCGCCCATTTCAAGGAAATCCAGGGCGGCGGATTCAAGACGCTCAGCGAAAACCAGCGCGTGGAATTCGAGGTGACCCAAGGCCAGAAGGGACCGCAGGCGTCCCGAATTCGCACCCTGGGCTGACACCCCACTGCCAGCGTGCCAGGCCCGACCTGGACACGCACCCCGATGCGCTCCCTGCGGAGCGTCTCGAACAAGCGCGGCCTGGCCGCGCTTTTTTTTCGCCCCACTGTTGCCGACACAGGAGCTCCCCATGAAAAACCTCCAAGAGGCCACCGAGCGCATCTGTGAACTCAAGGGCAGTCTGGTCGCCCTGGACGCCCTGCTGCCGGCGGTGATCGACACCCTCTCCGCCGCAGGCCTGAGCCGGCTGTCCGCTTCCTTCGATGCGCATGCGGAAGTGGCGCGCACGGTCATGCTGAACTCCGACATGTCCGAGGTGGTGCTGGCCGCGTTCGAGCGCGAGGTGCGGCGCAACGGCGCGCTGCTGCGCCGCAGCCTGCAGGCGACGGAGCCGCTGCCGCAGGCGACCGGCCTGGACCCGATGCTGCTGGCCATCACGCCGGTGACCGCTTATGCCGGCAAGCAGCGGGTGGGCCAGGCCAGCGGATTCTTTTTCCGCCGGGGCCCGCAACTGTTTCTCGTCAGTGCCCGATCGGTGATGGCCGGCCAGGCCGACTCCCCTGCGCCGGACCGGCTGGACATCGAGCTGGCGATGGACGCCCGGGATCCCGCACGGCGGGAGATCTGTCCCCTGCACCTGCGGGAAGGCGACACGCCGTTGTGGCGCGAGATGCGGGATGCACAAGGTCCCATCGATGCAGCCGTGCTGCCCATCGAGCCGTCGGACCTGCCACCCAAAGCGCTTTGGCTGGCCTTCGATGAGACCCACCTGGCGTCCCACGGCGAAGACATCGCGATGGGCGATGGGGTGTCGATGGTCGGCTTTCCCGTGGGCCTGTCGTCGCCGCGCCGCCCCCTGCCGATCGCACGCACCGGCGCCCTGGCGTCGCCCCTGGGCATGCGGGTCCAGGACCGGGACTGCTTCCTCACCGATGTGTGGTCCGGCGCTGGCTGCCAGGGCGCACCGGTGCTTCGCCGGCGTTCGATCAGCCGCTCAGCATCCGCGCCGGCCGCCTGGCAGTTGCTGGGCATTCATGCCCGCCAGCACGTGGAGGCGGGCACGGCTGCGCAGTCTGCATCGTCTGCGGCCTTGCATCGGACCTGGTCTGCGGCAACGCTGCTGGCACTGACCGCAGCGCCCCTGCTCACAACATCCTGAACGCCAGCATCGCCACCACGGTCGGTGGCAATGCGGCCATCAGCAGTCCCAGCGGATGAATGGTCTGGTCCTCGAAGCGCTCGCGCAAGATGGCTACGCCGGCTGGATTGGGCGCATTGGCAATCACCGTCAACCCGCCGCCCGTCACCGCCCCGGCCACCAGGGCCAGCTTGAACGGCTCGCTCAGCCCCGGCACCAGCGACCCCAGGTAGGTCAGCGCCGCGTTGTCCGTGATGGCCGTGAGCGCCGTGGCCCCGAAGTACACCGCGTCCGCATCCATGGCCAGCAGCACCGGCTGCAACCACCACTGCTGCTGCCCGCCCAGGACCACCAGCCCGGCCAGGAAGAACGCCACCAGTAGCGCCTCCTTCAGGATCAGCCGGTCCTGGTGGGCGCTGTAGGCCGTGGCAAACCCCATGAAGAACAGGAACAGGCCCATGAACACGGCGGGATGATGGGCAAACACCACCACCCCGACCAGGAACATCAGCTGCACCGCGATGATGCTGGCCGGCACGCGGCCCCCGCCAGCGGTCGCTCCGTCCGTGCCATTCGCGCCATCCGCCCCGGTCTGTCCCATGTGTCCCAGCTCCTTCCGGAACAGCAGCGCCGCAGTGGCTGCATTCACGCCCACGGCCAGCGCTGCCTTCCAGCCGAAGTGCGTCAGCATGTAGGTCATGTCCCAGTTCCACGCACTGGCCACCATCAGCACCGGCGGGGCGGCGAAGGGCGTCAGCGTCCCGCCGATGGAGATGTTGACAAACAGCACACCCACCGTCGCATACATCAGCCGGCGGCTGACGGTCTGAGAGAACAGCGTGTCGCGCAGCATCAGCGCCGCCAGCGTCATGGCCGCTGGTTCGGTGATGAAGGACCCCAGCAGCGGCACCAGCGCCAGCACCATGAAGTACATGGCCATGCCGCGCGGCAGCGGCACGGCACTGGCGGCGAGCCGCACCACCGTGCCTGCAAATTGCAGGATGGGCCTTGTGCCCGCGATCACCATGATGGCGAAGACGAACATCGGCTCGGTGAAGTTGCGGGTGTCCAGGTAATGGGTGGCACTGGCCTTGCCTTCGATGCCGAACATGAACAGCATCAGCACCATGGCCCAGAAGCCGAAGACGATTTCGACTTCGCCCAGCAGATGCCAGAGGCCCGCGTGACGGGGCTGGGAATGGGCCAGCCGCTCGAAGAACTTGGTGGAGAAGGTATGGATCAGGGCAACGGCAAACAGCGCGGCCCCAACCAGTTGGATCGTGGTGGGTGTCATCTCGGGCAGGCCTGCAACAGGCACAACAGGTCCCGCGAGGCGCCCCTGCCATTCGCGTCAACCTGCTGAGGGACCCTCCCCTCAGCACCCAGCGGGCGATTCTAGTCGGAAGCGCTGCCATCCTCGCGCCGCATCCGCAGCACCCATCCCACGCCGGCTGGCTCCGTCTCCGCCAGCAAGGCGGCAGACACGTCCACCAGTTGAAGATCGCCAGTGGCGGACTGCAGGTTCAGCCGCTGCCCCGACACCATGCCCACCCGCCGCACCTGCGTGGTCAAGGCGGACCAGGCGCCCTCTGGGTCGTTCACCCAGTCGGCCAGCGTCCGCTGTCGCATCGCGCTGTCGTCCTCCTGGCCGACCCAGGCCAGGAACGCAGCCCCGGCCATCCGCACGCTGCCGTCCGCCTCCGTGATCACCAGCCCCTGCGGCGTGCTTTCAACAAAACCTGCCATGCGCGACAGCGCCAGCGCTTCATCCTCCGCCGACAGCCGTGCGTCCCGCACCCGCAGCATAAGATGCCGCCGACCGTCCACCGCCAGCGGCGCGACGGTCATGTCCAGCGACGCAGCGCTCTCGCCCACCAGCCCTCGCCGGGACAGCGCCCGACCGCCGCTGCGCGCCGCCACCAGCAACTCCAGCACGTCGCCGCGCAGGCGGTCCGGCAGGTTGTCCGTGAGCGGCTGATGCAGCAGGTGGGTCAGATCCTGCCCCAGCACCGTCGCGACGCCGTCATTGGCCTGCAGCACCACCAGGCTGGCAGCATCCAGCATCAGCACCGCATCGTGCGCCACCTGATAGAGCTGCTGATAGCGGCTTTGCACCTGGCGGTAGCGCCAGTAGTGCCGCTCCATCTCCTGCTGCACCTCCACAAAGCGCTGCTGCATGGCCGTCACCGCCCGTAGGTCGCGCCCGACGGCCAGCACCGGTCCCAGCGGCCCCAGCCGGATGGCGGACCAGGCAATGGGCACCGACCCGCCCTGCGACTGTGGATGCATCAGCTCCCGCCCATGGACCACCTGCCCGGACCGGTCCACCTCCTCCAGCAGCGCGGTCAGCTTGGCGCGGCTGCCGGCGCACACCGTGTCCGCCCAGGCCCGTCCCACCCAGGACGCGCTGCCTTCCAGCGGCACCGAGCTGCCCTCGGCCACCGCCATGACCACCCCTTGGGCGTCCACCACGAGCGCCAGGTCCCCCACCACGTGCGCCATGGTGAGGGCGAGCTCGTGCGCGAGCGAAGCAAACGCACTGAGGTCGGGTTCGGAGGGCGTGGACACCGTCGCGGCTCCCGATCGATGGGATGACAGGCCGGCATCGTGCAAGACGTTGCCGGGGCGTGTGGCGATTCATCCTGTACCGGGTCGCTCTGTCGGCGCCCCTTCCCACCGGGCGGCCCGGACGCGCCCCTCCCCGGGACGCATCAGGCGGCCACGCCATTGTTCAGCTGGGCGCGCCGGGCTTGGCCCCTTCGGGCGTGAGGGCCCGCAGCATCTGCAGGTCCTCGGCCGTCACCATCGCCGCATCCGAAGCCGCACTCGACGCCGGGCTCGGCGCCGCAGCGGGCGCCACCGGCGACTTGGTCAGCAGCTCCGGATGGAACTTGGCCATTTCCGCGCCATACAGCGGCTTGTGCGCGCCCTGGTGGCAAGTCGCGCAATTGACCTTGGCCACGTCGCCCGTCGGCCCCAGCCGGTTGGCCGGGAAGGTCTGGGTGAGCGGCACCAGGTATTCGAGATTCAGCTGGCGCACCATGCGGATGCCATGCCAGGCGGTGACCCGCGGCGGCGAGCTGTTGTCCCACGAGCCCAGCGCCCGGGTGTTGTGGCACTGCGTGCAGTTCACCCCCAGCGACTTGGACATGTGCATCATCAGCCCGTAAGTCCATTCCGTCTGCTTGATCGACTGACGGTTGCCGGCGGGCAGCGCCTGGATGCCGGCGACACGGATGTTCTCGCTCTCCAGCAGGAAGGGCGTGAACGGGTCGTTGGGCAGCGACGACAGTCCCACACTCGGCGCGGGCGCATTCTGTCCGGCCTTGTTGCCGGAGAAGGTATTGGCGCCGTTCGGCGTCATCGGCTTGAACCACACTTCCTTGGGCACCGGCTCTCCGCGGTGGCAGGTGTAGCAGGTGACGCCGGTCTTGCCGACGTGGCGCTGCCAGTCGCTGTTGATGGTCTGCGTCATCTGCAGCATGCGCCGCGCCACCAGCTTCGGATAGAGCGAGTCATCGGCGAAGTTCTGCACGTTGTGGCAGTGCACGCAGCCTTGCTTGGGCGACACCCAGGCCGTCATCGCGGCCATGGTGCGGTTGAACTCCCCGACGCTGAGGTGGCCCAGCACCTTGACGTTCTGGTAGATCTGACCGGCCTTGGGGCCATCCGGCGAGGCCGGCTCCAGCGGGGCCGGCGCCTCGTTGGACGCCGCCTGCTCGGCCAGCAGCCGCGGGTTGTAGACCTGCTCCATGCCGGTGCCGCGGTAGCCGCGCTGCACCGTCTCCACCGGCGGCCGCTCGCAGCCCGCCAGCAGCCCCAGCATCAGGGTCGAGGCCAGCATCAGCACCCGCAGGGGCGAGCGCTGGCGTGTCTGAGTCTGCGTCATGCTGTCTCCCCCGCCCGGTGGACCGGGCTGTCAGTCAGGGTCTGCGGCTTCACCATCGTGATGCCGTGTTGCAGGGCAACGGTCGCGCCCGTCTCGCACAGGGCCGACCACAGCCGGGCGGCGAGCTGACGGGGCCAGTGCGCCAGGCCGGCGTGCGAGCCGCCGAAGGTGCGGCCGGAGCGCCCAGAGCGCCCAGAGTGGCCGGAGCGGGGCCTTCGCCCGGCGCTCATGGCTGGCCCCCGGGCACCACCAGCGACGGATCGACCACCGGCGGGAAGACGGCCGGATACATCGGCGCAATGCCGTGTTTCACGCCCCACAGGTACCAGTTGTCCACCACGGTGCCGGTCAGCAGGATGCCGATGCCCCCGGTCAGCGGACACAGTACCGCGAACCACCAGGCCCAGCGGTGGATCGATTCCATGGTGGCGTTAAAGCCCATGGTCCAGCGCCAGAACAGTGCCGCGCGCTCGCTGGCGGTGCCGCGGTCGGTGATCTGCTCGATCTCCCGCTCGCCGCCGAAGCGGCTCACCGCCAGGATGGTCGCCCCGTGCATCGCAAACAGCAGGGTGCTCCCATACAGGAACACGATGCTGAGCATGTGGAACGGGTTGTAGAACAGATTCCCATAGCGCAGCGAGAAGGCGGCCGTCCAGTCCAGATGCGGGAAAATGCCAAAGGGCACGGCCTCGCCGAAGCTGCCCATCAGCACCGGCCGGATGATGCCCAGCACCAGGTAGAGCCAGATGGCCGCGGCAAAGGCCCAGGCCACATGCGTGCCCATGCCCAGCTTGCGGGCGCGGCGGTACATGCGCACCCACCACAGCAGGATGGAGGTGGTGAGGAACAGCCCCGCCAGCAGCCACCATCCGCCCTGGTTGAGCGGCGGCAGATGCAGCCCGTTGGCCGGCGGCGGCGGCTCCAGCGCCAGCCAGGGCAGCTGCCGCACGAACTGGATCGGATTCCAGTTCACCGAGGCCAGCATGTTGAGCCCGATGATCTCGATGGCAATGAAGCCGCAGATCAGCGAGCACAGCCCCAGCCAGCCCAGGTAGATGGGCCCGAGCTGGGCATCCCCCAGCCGGCCCAGCCAATGGACATGGGTGCTGCCGCCGCTGCGCTGATACTCGTCCCGCCCCAGCGGCACGCCGGGATACGACGGCGCGGCCACCTGCACGCTGGTGAAAAGGTTCTGATATTCAGGCATGACAGGACTCCTTAGCCGCCCGCGGTTCCCGCGAGGACCGACCACAGAGGTCAAGGGGCCGGCAGGGCCGGACGTGGGGGGACTTCATCACTTCACTTCCAGATCGGAAGGTTGAGCCACCAGCTCCACCATTCCGGCCAGCCGCGGGTCCAGAACGGTCCGCTGATGACGATGCAGATGGCGCTCCAGAAACCGGCCGACAGGGCCAGGAACAGGCCCAGGCGGTGGATGCCCAGCGTGCCGATCGAATAGCCGATGGCATCGCGGAAGAAGGTGTTCTCGTGCTCGGCGGTCTTGACGACCTCGCCGGGCGCCGGATTGGTCGCCGACAACACCAGCGCCCCGTGCAGGCTCAGCGCGAAGGTGGTGGCGAAGAAGAAGCTCACCGCCAGCATGTGCGCCGGGTTGTAGTGGAAGTGCAGGTACTGGTAGCCGGTGTTGGACACCCAGTCCAGGTGACTGATGATGCCGTAGGGGAAACCGTGTCCCCAGGCGCCCATGAGCACCGGGCGGACGACCACCAGCGTCACATAGGCAAAGATGGCGACGGCAAAGGCAAAGGGCACGTGATAGCCCATGCCCAGCTTGCGGCAGATCTCCACCTCCCGCAGCGCCCAGGACACGAACGCGCCGATGGCGCAGACGGTGATGAGCTGCCACAGCCCGCCTTCCATCAGCGGCGCCATGCCCAGCCCGTATTTGAGGTCGGGGGGCGCGATGCTGATCCGCCAGAGGTTCCAGGTGCCGCCCTGGGAAGCGCCCCAGACGATCAGCAGCGTGCCCACGAGGGTAAAGAACATCGTGGTGACACCGAAGAAGCCGACGTAGAACGGCCCCACCCAGAAGTCGAACAGATCGCCTCCCAGCAGGGTTCCGCCGCGGACGCGGTACTTCCTCTCGAAGTTCAGCATGGCCATGTTTGCCACCTCAGGTAGAGGGTCACCCGCGGGATGCGGGGCCCTGTGCAGTCGCGAGGCGGTGCGAGGCATACACCCCGCACCGTCATGGGCGCGGACGCGAGGACTACTTCGGCGCTGGCGCCGGCGCCGGCATCGCCGAGTTCTGAACCACCGGCTTGGTGTTCGGACCGTCGAGCCAGTTGTACTTGTTGGTGCTGAGCAGGATGAAGTGAATCACCAGCGCCAGAACGAACAAGAAGGCGAACAGCGCGACCAGCGCTCTGCGCGGGTCGAATAACAACCAGATCTTCCACATGCTTGGATCTCCTAATTGAGGTGGGACATGAAGGTATAGACCCCTGCCCGAACACCCTTGATCAGTGATTTCTCACCCTCCGCCCCGGGCAACCACGTGCGCCAGTCCAGAAACAACATCTGCGCGGCAAGCGCGATCAGGAGCACGAAAAGGAAGCTCACGAGGAACAGGGCCGCATCGGTCCTGGTGTCCTGCGCGGCAGTGCTGCCTGCTGGAAGGTTGGTGATGTGCGCCATGGCGGACCTCTCTTTCAGTGGGAACTCATGCCCGGGCTCAGAGCCACGGACGCCACATCCACACCAGCACATGGGCCACCACGGCAATCGCCGTGAAGCCGATGAAGCTGGTCATGAAGATGCCGTGGAACTCCCGGGCTTCGTTGTCAGTCAGCCCGGATAACGAGCCTGATCTGTTATCAGCCATATCGATCACTCCTGAGAATGGACCTTGCGGCCCAGCACCGCGCAGCTCCCGCGCGGCAGGGACTTCCTGGGCAACAGGCCCACGGCAAGCCTTGTGTTCATGCCACCGCTCCCAGCGCGGCAGCGGCCAGCTGACGGGCCTGTCGCTCCAGGTCCTCCACGTCCACCGTGGCGCCCTGCCGGGCCCGTGCGGCGGCTTCCGCCTGGTCGCGCAGCCGCTTGGCGGCAGAGATGCGCACCAGCAGCGGCTGGGCTTCCAGCAGCTCTTCCAGCAGTTCACGCGCGGCATCGCTCCAGGGCAGCGCGGCCAGCGCCCGTGCGGGGGTGGGATCGACACGGTCCAGATCGGTGCCCAGCGGCAGGATGTGGAACAGCGCGTCGAACAGCGCGTTGCAGAATTCCTGCACCAGGTAGGTGGCGCCGGCATACCCCATGAACGGCGTGCCGGTGGCGCGGCGAACGATGGCGCCGGGGAACGAGGCCGGGATGAAAGCAGGCTTCATCGACCCGCTGCTGGCCGCCTCGGCCAGGTACATGCGTTCGTTGAAGCTGCCATACAGCACCAGCGGCGGCTTCTGATGCACCAGCGCCCGCACCTGCGCGTTGTTGGTCTTCTCGCCCGGCTTGCGGGCGATGGCGAACTGGCAGGGCAGGCCCAGCTCGTCTTCCAGGAAATGCCGCACGCCGCGGGTGTAGGTCTCGCTGGCCACGATGCCGAAACTGGCGGTGGCGAAGAAGTCCTGCGTAACCGAGCGCCACAGGTCCCACAAGGGCTTGATGGTGGTGTGCTTCTCGCGCTCGATGAAGGGTTCGGGATCCAGATGCAGCAACCGGCCCAGCTCGCGCAGGAAGGCGGTGGTGCTGTGCAGGCCGATGGGCGCCTGCAGCCAGGGCCGGTCCAGCGTCTCGCACAGCAGCTGGCCGAATTCGCGGTACAGGCACACGTTGACGTCGGCCTGGGCCAGTTGCGGCACATCGGCCAGGTGGCTGCCCAGCGGGAAGCTCATGTTGACCTCGGCCCCGATGCCCTCCACCAGGCGGCAGATCTCATGCAGGTCACTGGCGCTGTTGAACTGCCCGTAGCAGGGGCCGATCAGGTTGACCCGCGGCTTCTCACCAGCCGGGCGCTGCTCGAAGGGCGTGCGGGCCGGCACCTGGCGCAGGCCGTGCTCGGACCACAGCCAGTACATCGCGCGGTTGGCGCATTGCCACTGGTCTTCGTCGATGGTGCGCGGCAGGAAGCGGGCGATGGTCGTGCCCTCGGGCGTGACACCGCCGCCGATCATCTCGGCGATCGAGCCGGTGACCACCACGCTGGGCAGGTCCGGGTCGAGCGCGGCATGGGCGCGGCGCATGCTGCCCTCGGTGCCTTCGCGGCCCAGTTGCTCCTCGGCCAGGCCGGTGACCACGATGGGCAGTTCATGCGGCGGCAGGGCATCGGTGTAGTGCAGCACCGAGGTCACCGGCAGGTTCTCGCAGCCCACCGGGCCGTCGATGACCACCTGCAGGCCCTTGATGGCGGTGAAGACATACACGGCGCCCCAATAGCCGCCGGCCCGGTCGTGGTCGAGGACGAAGCTCACAGCATCTGCTCCGACTGGCGACGCTTCATCACCTTGATGACCTGGCGCCGGGTGTCTTCCCGGAAGCCGGGATGCAGCACGGGCGTCTCGGACCAGATGCCGGCCTGGTCGCCGGTGCCGACGTCCCCGAAGAAGTCACGCATTGCGTCGAAGCGGGACTGGTTGGCGATGGCCGCGTTGATCACCTGGGCGAGTGATCCGGCGCCAGCAGGTCCCATCAGCGGACGGGCCGAGATCAGGTTGGTGAAGTACAGCGCCGGCAGGCCCCGCTCCTTGCAGGCCTGCACCAGCGGCGTGGTGCCGATGGCCAGCTGCGGCCGGTGGCGTTGCACGGCAGCCAGGTCCTGCTGCAGCGTCGCGCGGTATTGCACTTCGCAGCCATGGGCTTCCAGCCAGACGCGGTCCGGCTCGGACCATGGCGTGTGGGGACAGGCCGTGCCCACATAAGGCACGGTGGCCCCGCTTTCGATCAGCAGCCGGGCCACCAGCAGCTCGGACCCCTCATAGCCGCTGACGGTGACACGGGCGTTGGTGGGGGAACGGGCCAATGCGCCCTGGATGGACGGCAGCACCGCGGCAATGGCCGCTTCCACCTGGGCCGACGGCACCTCCGCCGCCTCGCCGATGGCGCGCAGCCAGGCCGCCGTGCCTTCAGCCCCCACCGGCGCGGAGCCCACGACCGGACGACCGGCCGCCTTCAGCTCCCGCACGCAGGCGGTGTAGAACGGATGCGTGGCCGCGACGACGCTGCAATCCAGCGCCGCATACAGCTCGCGCCATTCACGCGTCGGCACCGTGGGGCCCACCTTCAGGCCCAGCGGCGCCAGCAACGCGCCGATCACCATCGGGTCGGCCGGAAACAGCTCGCCCAGCAGGCTCACCGTGCGGGCTTCATCGAGGCCCTGTTCGCGCCATCCGCGCGGCGCGGAGACCGGCCCCGCCTCGGCTTCGCTGCGGGCCCGCTGCAGCATCGCGCCAGCCAGCACGTCCTTGGCTTCCGCATGGGTCGGGACGCCGAAGCCGGGCACGTCGATGCCGATGATGCGAACGCCGTTGATCACCTTGGGCAGCAGCTGCAGCGGCACCCCGCTGGCGGTCGGCACGCACAGGTTGATGACGACCAGTGCATCCAGCAGTGCCGGATCGGCCTGGGCATGCACGGCCTCGCGGATGTCCTCGAAGAGCTTGCCGGTCACCAGGCTCTCGCTGTTGAACGGCACATAACCGACGCTGCGCTTGGCGCCGTAGAAGTGCGAGGTGAAGGTCAGTCCGTAGACGCAGCAGGCCGAGCCGCTGAGGATGGTGGCGGTGCGACGCATGCGCAGCCCCACTCGCAGCGATCCGAAGGCCGGGCACATGCTCTGCGGCTGGTCATGCGGGCCGGTGCCGGCCGTTGGATAGTCCGCCGCATAACGCGCCAGCGTTTCACGCGTGGCGGCGCTTTCGGCCTGGGCTCGTTCAAGGGCGGCGTGGCATTGGCTCATGATGGTGGCCGGTCAGGTGGCGTCGTAGACCACTTCGAGCGTGGGCTTGGTGATCTCGCTGCGGCCGACCATGTCGAACAGCGTGGCGGGCTCCATCTGGAAGTCGCGGCCGGTGACTTCGGCGGCGAACAGCCCGAGCAGCTCGTCCTGGGTCTGGGGCTTGGGGCGCTGCGGCGGCGCATCGGCCACGTTCTGCGCCAGTTCTTCGAACAGCGGCCCCCACTCCCCGTCCGGCTTGCCGATGATTTCGTAGCTGGCGCTCTTGCGGCGGATGTCCTCATGCGCCGGAATCGCGGCCAGCACCGGGATGCCGGCATTGCGGGCGAAGGCGGAGGCTTCGCCGGTGCCGTCGTCCTTGTTGATCACCATGCCGGCCACGCCGACATTGCCGCCGAGCTTGCGGAAGTACTCGACCGCGCTGCACACGTTGTTGGCCACGTACAGGCTCTGCAGGTCGTTGCTCGCCACCACGATGACCTTCTGGCACATGTCGCGGGCGATCGGCAGTCCGAAGCCGCCGCACACCACGTCGCCCAGGAAGTCCAGCAGCACGTAGTCGAAGCCCCAGTCGTGGAAGCCCAGCTTCTCCAGCGTCTCGAAGCCGTGGATGATGCCGCGCCCGCCGCAGCCGCGCCCCACCTCCGGGCCGCCCAGCTCCATGGCGTAGACGCCGTCGCGCTTGAAGCAGACATCCCCGATGGCCACGGCCTCGCCGGCCAGCTTCTTGCGGCTGCTGGTCTCGATGATGGTCGGGCAGGCCTTGCCGCCGAACAGCAGGCTGGTGGTGTCGCTCTTGGGATCGCAGCCGATCAGCAGCACCTTCTTGCCCTGCTGGGCCATCATGTAGCTGAGATTGGCCAGGGTGAAGCTCTTGCCGATGCCGCCCTTGCCGTAGATGGCGATGATCTGCGTGGTCTTGGTGACGGCGCCGGTGGCGGGGGCTTGCGGCTCGGCCGCAGCCTCGTCGCGCAGCGCGTCCACATGCGACTGGACCGCGCTCTGGCGGCGCGGCTGGAAGGTCACCGTGGCCTCGGCCGGGATGGTGGAGGTGCTCATGCGGGGTCCTTCACGCAGGCACGAGGGCCCACGACAGCGGTGGAATCGGTCATGCGTGGTGTCTCCAGTCCAGAACCATCTTCAGGCAGGCGGCATCGCCGAACGCCTGGGTGTAGGCTGCCTGCGCGCGCTCCGCCGGCTCGCTGTGGGTCAGCAGGCCGTCCAGGGACAGCCGGCCTGCATGCAGCAGGGCATTCACGGCCCACATGTCGGGCTTCTTCCATTCGGCCGCCACCCGGATGCGCGCTTCCCGCATGAAGGCGGGCGGGAAATTCAGGGACAGCGGCTGGGCATAGAAGCCGGCCAGCACGACCTCGCCGCCAAAGCCCAGGCGTCCGATGAGGCTGTCCAGCAGGCCGGCGTCGCCGCTGACGTCGTAGATGGCGCGGTAGTCGCGGCGCGGATCGTCCTGCGGATGCAGCACGCGGTAGCCGGTGGCGCCCGACTGGCGGACCGGGTTGGTCTCCCAGACGGTGAAGTCCTGAATGCCTGCGGCCACGTTCATGCGGGCCAGCAGCCGGCCCAGCACGCCGTGACCCACGATCAGGTCGGGCGGTGTGTGCGGCTGGCCCTGGCCGCCGCCAGCCACGCTGTGATAAGCGGTTGCGGCCAGCGCCAGCAGCACGGCACGCTCGCCGAGCTTCTCGTCCACCGGCACGACCTTGGCTTCCGGCACCACCAGGCGCGAGGCCGAGGCCCCAAAAAGCCCGCGCACTTCGCCGAAGCAGCGGGCACCCGGCACGAAGACGCGCTGGCCGACCCAGTGGGTGCTGTCCGCGCCCACGGCGATCACCCGCCCGACGGCCTCATAACCCGGCACCAGCGGATAGCCCATGCCGGGGAACATCGGCATGGTGCCGTCCCAGATCAGTCGTTCGGTGCCAGTGCTGATGCCGCTGAATTCCACTTCCACCACCACGTCGCCGGCTTGTGGTGTCGGCAGGCGCAGCGGCGTGAGGCTCAGGCGCTGGGGCTGCTCGATGACCACGGCTTGGGTGTTCATGACGGAGCCCGTTGGGTGGGGGTGAGGAAGGTGTCCATGAAAGTCATCCTACGCTTACACCACAAAACGTCAACCTGAATTTACATTCGATCAGGTGGGGGTTTTCGCGAGGAGCGCGCTGGCCTGCAGCGGCAAGGCCGTGGGCAGGCGCTGCACCTTCTCGAAGCCCGCCGCCAGCAGCAGGGCGCGCAGCCGCGCTTCACTGCGAGGCTCGCCTCTGCCCATGGCCAGGAGATACATCCCGAAGTAGGCATCGCCCATGCGCTCGGCGCCGGGGGTGTCGGCAAATGGCTCGGCCAGCAGCAGCGTGCCGCCAGGCACCAGGGCCAGGCGCACCGCGCGCAGCAGGCGCAGGACGCGGGCGTCGTCATGGTCATGGACCACGCGCAACAAGGTGACCAGGTCGGCCCCCGGCGGCAATGGGTCCTCGAAGAAATCGCCGCCCTCGGCCGAGCAGCGCGCACTCAGCCCCGCCTGTTCGAAGCGCTGCCGCGCCAGCGCGGCAACGCCAGGCAGATCAAAGACCTGCACCGACAGATGCGGCGCGACGTACGCCGCCCGGCAGGCAAAGGCCCCGGTGCCGCCGCCCACGTCGAGCAGACGGCGGTGGTCCTGCAATGAATAGGCCTGCAGCACCTGGTCGGCCACCAGCGGCTGCGAAGCAGCCATCAGCTCCGAATAGGCCAGCAACTGGCCCGGCGGCAGAGTGTCCGGCGCGTCGGTGCCGGCATAGGGCCAGTAGCGCGAGAGCCCCGCCCCCGCCGGCGCGGCCGAGGCGTCGCCGCGCAGCAGGGTGAGCGGCTGGGCCAGGTCGCGGTACAGCGCCGTGTGATGCTCGATCATCGCGGCCAGGCCCGCATCCGCGGCCAGCGGTGCGCCCAGCGGCCCCAGCCCAAACCGGCCATGGGCCCGAGCTTCCAGCAGTTGCAGGGCCACGGCCGCCCGCAGCAGTCGCTCGGTGGAGGCCAGCGGCAACTTCCCCCGGGCTGCCAGCGCGTGGGGAGTCTGGGGCCCCTCCGCCAGCAGCAGGTCGAACAGGCGCAGTTGCACGCAGGCCAGCAGCACCTGCGAATACACGAAACCGGCCACCAGATCGAACACCGCCGTCGCCCGGCGCCGGGCCACCCAGCGAGTCAGTGGGAAGGACTGCGCCCAGCGCCGAAAGCGCGGGCTGGCCAGGAGGCGGTCGCGCCAGGCCAGCGGCGTGTCGCTCCAGTGCGGGGTGGGCGGTGCCAGGCCCGGCGGCGGTGGAGACACGCTGTGCATGGCCGGTCCCTTCAGACGGTGGACGCCATCCGGGCGCACAGTTGCTGCGGGACCAGGCGGTCCGCTTCACGCCGGATGAGCTGGCGGAACTGCGACGCCCCCGGGCACACCGGCACGGTCAGCAAGGTGGCCTGCACCAGGCGCTGGAATTCCGCCATCGCGCCGTCCAGGCCCAGGGCGCGGGCATAGCTGGGACGGTCCAGCGCCACGTCCTGCCCACCCGGCTTGCCCAGCACCTCGGCATCCAGCACCACATCGCGGATGTCGTCGGCCACCTGGTAGGTCTGGCCCAGCCGCTCGCCCAGGGCGCGCCAGGGTTCACCGTCAGCCCCGGCGGCCTGCGCACCGGCCATGGTGGCCGCCGCAAACAGCGCCCCCGTCTTGGCCTGCTGGTAATCCGCCAGCGACAACTGCGGCTCGCATTCCCAGGCCTGCCCGGCCACGATGCCCAGCGGCATGCCCACGCCCTGCGTCACCGACCGCAGCAGCACCGGCAGCCGCGACAGGTGCTGCCGGCAACTGCGCCCCAGCACCTCGAAGGCCGCCACGATCAGGGCATCCCCGGCCAGCACCGCCAGCCGTTCTCCGAAGGCGTTGTGCACCGAGGGTCGGCCCCGTCTCGTCTGGGCATCATCAAAACACGGGAGATCGTCATGCACGAGCGAGGCACAGTGCAGCAGTTCGATCGAAGCCGCCACACCGTCGCTGAGGCTGGCGTCGTCTTCTCCGCAGGCCTGCGCCACCGCCAGCGTCAGCTTGGGACGGATCCGGGCACCGCCCGGAAACACCGCGTGCTGCAGGGCCGCGGCCAGTTGTGGGGGATGCCCCGGCTGCAAGGCCGGCACCAGGCTGGCCCGCAGGGCCCGTTCAATCCGGTCGTCATAGGACATAGCGGCCTGAGCTCCAGATTCCTCCGCATGTCAGTGCGGAATTACATTACAGTTCGTCAACCAGAATAGACACATCCGGAAGTCGCGTCAATGAACCGTGTCCGTCCGCTCTCTCCGTTGCAGCCGCCGCGCGTGGTGGTGGTGGGCGCGGGCATGGGCGGCATGGCCGCGGCGGCGCTGCTGGCGCGCCAGGGTCTGGACGTGCAGTTGCTGGAGCGGGCCGGCTCGCCGGGCGGCAAGATGCAGCCGGTGGAACTGGGCGCGCTGCAGCTGGACGGCGGGCCGACGGTGCTCACCATGCGATGGGTGCTGGACGAACTGTTTGACCAGCTCGGCACGTCACTGGAGCAGCAGGTGCATCTGCGCCGCTGCGAAGTGCTGGCCCGGCATGCCTGGAGCGGCACCGAACGGCTGGACCTGTTCGCCGACATGGCCGAGAGCCTGGAGGCCATCGCCGCCTTCAGCGGTCCCGCCGAGGCCGCCCGCTACAAGGCCTTCTGCCAGCGGGCCGCCCAGGTGCACGACACGCTGGACCGCAGCTTCATGCGCAGCAGCCGGCCCTCGGTGCTGGCCCTCACCTGGCGGGTGCTGCGCCAGCAGGGGCCCGCCGGACTGCGCCGGTTGATGCGCATCTCCCCCTTCACCACCTTGTGGCGCGAACTGGGCCGCTATTTCCAGGATCCGCGACTGCAGCAGTTGTTCGGCCGTTATGCCACCTACTGCGGCAGTTCCCCCTTCGACGCACCGGCCACGCTGATGCTGGTGGCCCATGTGGAGCGCGAAGCGGTCTGGCAGATCGAAGGCGGCATGGCGCGACTGGCGCAAGCGCTGGCGCAGCAGGGCCAGAAGCTGGGCGTGCGCCTGCGCTGCGGCACGGAGGTGCAGCGGCTGCTGGTGACGGACGGCCGCATCTGCGGGGTGCAGCTCGCCGAGGGCGAGGTGATCCCGGCCGAAGCGGTCGTCTTCAACGGCGACGCGCGTGCGCTCACCGCCGGCCTGCTGGGCACCGACGCGCCGCGCGGCCTGCGCCATGGGACCCCGTCGCTGTCCGCCCTGACCTGGCATGCGGAAGCGGTGACCGGTGGCTTCGACTTGTCGCACCACAACGTGGTGTTCGGACCCACCCCGGCCTACCGGCAGGAGTTCGAGGCCATCGCCGCAGGACGCCTGCCCGAATCGCCCACCGTCTATGTCTGCGCCCAGGACCGCAGCGGCCAGGCCCACCGGCTGCGCCCCGGCCTGCCGGCGGGCGCCCGCCGTCCCGAGCGCCTGATGTGCCTGGTCAATGCCCCCGCCGATGCCCATGGGCGCGGCCTCAGCCCCGAGGAGATCGCACGATGCGAAGCACAGATGTGGGAACGGCTGCGACAGGCCGGGCTGGAGGTGACGCTCACCGGCCCGCCGCTGCTGACCCGGCCGGCGGATTTCGCGCGGCGGTTCCCGGCCAGCCAGGGAGCGCTCTACGGACCGGCCAGCCGGGGCTGGCAGGCCAGCTTCCAGGACCGGCCAGCGGGCCGCACGACGCTGCCGGGACTGTTCCTGGCGGGAGGCTCGGTTCATCCGGGGCCGGGGGTGCCGATGGCGGCGCTGTCGGGCCGATTGGCCGCCGCGCAGCTGCTCGAGGACCTGGTTTCGACCTCGTGGTCCCGCCCGGCGGTTATGCCTGGTGGTATGTCGATGCGGTGAGCGATGTGCAGCCGGACGGCAGCGTGCAGGCGCTGACGCTGATTGCCTTCATCGGCAGTGTGTTCTCGCCCTACTACGCCTGGGCGAGGCGCAGACACGGCGATGATGGGGCGCCGGCGCAGGCCCACTGCGCCATCAACGTGTCCCTCTACCGACGCGCCCCGGGCGACGACGGCTTTTCGCGCCTTTGGACGATGACCGAGCGGGGCGCCGCAGCGCTGGCGCGTGATGCGCAGCGTCTGGCCATCGGCCCGAGCCAGTTGCAATGGCAGGCGGACGGAGGCCTGCAGATCGACCTGGATGAGTGGACGGTACCGTGGCCGCAGCGCATCCGCGGTCGCATCACGGTGCGGCCGGGCGCGATGCCCGGCTGGTCCTTCTCGCTGGATCGGGAAGGCCGCCACCAGTGGCAGCCCATCAGTCCGTCCTCGCGCGTAGAAGTGGATCTGCAATCACCGCGGCGTCACTGGCAGGGCGATGCCTATGTCGATGCGAACCACGGCAGCCGCCCGCTGGTGCGGGACTTCCGCAGCTGGCAGTGGCAGCGCGCCACCCGTCCGGACGGCCGCACGTCCCTGCTCTACGAGGTGCAGCCGACCACGGGAGACGGGCAAGCCCTGGCCCTGAGCATCGATCCGGACGGCCATGTGCGCAGCCTGCCCCCGCCCCCGCGCCAGGCGCTGCCCGCCAGTGCCTGGCAGGTGGCGCGCCACAGCCGCGGGCATCGCGCACCACAGCTGCTGGCAACGCTGGAAAGCGGCCCCTTCTATTGCCGCTCCCTGCTGCGGGACGCTGACAGCGGCGCCCTGGCCCTGCATGAAAGCCTCTCCCTGCAACGCTTTGACCAGCGCTGGGTCCAGGCCCTGTTGCCCTTCCGCATGCCCCGGCGCGCCGCCTGGGCCGGGAGCCGCTGATGGCCCGCATCTTCCTGCTGGGCGCCACCGGCACGCTCGGTCAGGCGACTGCACGTGCCTTGCGGCGACACGGTCATGCGGTGGTCGCGCTAGTGCGTCCCCAGGCGGGCGTGGGGGGACGGCTGGCAGGCGCGGAATTGGCGCGACGGCTGCCCGGCGTGGAACTGCGCTTTGGCGACGCGGCAGACCCGGCCTCTCAGCGCCAGGAGGGGTGGCGTGGAGAGCGCTTTGACGCGCTGGTGTCCTGCCTGGCCTCCCGCACGGGTCTGCCGCAGGACGCCTGGGCGGTCGATCATGCGGCCCATGTGCAGGCCTTTGCCCAGGCCCGGCAGGCAGGCGTGCAGCAGGTGGTGCTGCTGTCGGCCCTGTGCCTGCAGAAGCCCCGGCTGGCCTTCCAGGGCGCAAAGCTGGCTGCCGAGCAGGCGCTGAGGACGTCGGGGCTGCCCTGGTCCATCGTGCGGCCCACCGCGTTTTTCAAGTCGCTGTGCGGCCAGGTGGAGCGGGTGCGGCGCGGCCAACCTTACCTGCTCTTCGGCGACGGGCGCCTCACCGCCTGCAAGCCCATCAGCGACGACGATCTGGCCGACTATCTGGCGGGCTGCCTCGACGACCCATCGCGCGTGAACCGCATCCTGCCCATCGGCGGCCCCGGCCCGGCGCTGACGCCGCGCGACCAGGGCGAGCTGCTGTTCGACGCCCTCGGACGCCCGCCCCGCTTTCGGGAGGTCCCGCTGCGGATGATGGACGTGATCGTCGGCGGGTTGACGCAGGTGGGCCGCCTCTGGCCCGCCGCCGCGGCCAAGGCCGAGCTGGCGCGCATCGGACGCTACTACGCCACCGAGTCGATGCTGGTGATGGATCCGCTCAGCGGGCGTTATGACGCGACGCTCACGCCGTCAACGGGCCGCCAGACCCTGGGGGATTTCTTTGCGGCACTGGCGCGCGGCGAGGCGGCGCTGCCGGAGCGCGGAGACCATTCGGTGTTCTGATCCGGGACGGGCGCGTGGGCGCTTACCCGCCCTTGTGATCGTTCGCATCGGCCTGCGCGTCCTTGCGCGCCTGCTCCCGCTTCCACCGACGCCAGTCCCACCACTGCCAGCCTGCCCAGCCCAGGATCAGGCCAAACACCAGCACCAGTTCGATCAGACCGTAGAGGCGGTCGTCGATCATGAACCGATCACGATCCGCTGCGCAGGAACAGCCGCTGCACCGAGCTGGCCCATTGCTGATGCGCCTCGCCCGCGCTGCTGTGCAGCTCGCTGAGTGCGCCGTGCAGCATCTTGCGGGTGAGTCCGGCGGACAGCGCCTCCATCACCGCTTCCACATCCTGCCCCCGGGCCAGTGCCTTGCGGGCCTTCTGCAGCTCAGCCTGGCGCCAGGCTTCCGTCTGCGTCTGCAGCGCCTGGATCAGCGGCACGGCGGAGCGCTGCTGCAGCCACTGCGAAAAACTGTCCACGCCGGCGCTCACGATGGCTTCGGCCTCGCTCACGGCCGCCTGCCGCCGGGCGCCGTTGACCTGCACCTGATGGGCCAGATCGTCCACCGAATACAGGTAGACGTCGTCCACCCGTCCGACTTCGGGCTCGATGTCCCGCGGCACGGCCAGGTCCAGCATCAGCATGGGGTGGCGCTTGCGGCGCTTGAGCGCACGCTCGACGGCGCCCAGCCCGATCAGCGGCAGGCTGCTGGCGGTGCAGCTGATGACGATGTCGAAGTCGCCCAGGCGCTCGGCCACGTCCGCCAGCGGCATCTGCGTGGCATGGAGCCGCTGCGCCAGCGCCTCCGCACGCTCCAGGCTCCTGTTGGCCACCGTCATCTGCAGCGGTTTCTGGGCCGCGAAGTGGGTCGCCACCAGGTCGATCATTTCCCCCGCGCCGATGAAGAGCACCCGGCGACGCGGCAGGTCGTCAAACAGCTGCTGCGCCAGACGCACGGCGGCCGCGGCCAGGCTGACCGCATGGCTGCCGATCTCGGTGCGGCTGCGGACCTCCTTGGCCACCGCAAAGCTGCGCTGGAACATCTGATGCAAGGTGGTGCCCAGTGCACCGGCGCTGTCGGCCTCGCGCACGGCCGTTTTCATCTGGCCCAGGATCTGCGGCTCGCCCAGCACCATCGAGTCCAGGCCCGCCGCCACGCGAAAGGCATGCCGCGCCGCTTCCGCACCTTCGCGGAAATAACTGTGCCGACGCAACTCTCCGGAGGGCGTGCCACCATGCCCGGCCAGCCACTCCATGGCGGGCTCCGCCAGCGCCAGCGCATGACGCGGGCAGGCACTGGCCGGCAGGCCCACATAGACCTCGGTGCGATTGCAGGTGGACAGGATGGCCACTTCGGGCCGCGCCTGCGCCAGATGGTCCCGCAGCCCCTGGATGCTGCGACCCAGCGCTTCGGTGGGAATGGCAAAGCGGCCCCGCAGATCCAGCGGGGCGCTGCCGTGATTCAGGCCCAGGGCAAGTACCGTCATGCCGCACTCCTGCGCCAGGTCTCGTCCCGGATCTTTCGATGGCGACGGTCTTCCTGCTCCAGCCGGGTGAAGAGATCGATGACGGCTTCAGTCCGAGGCCGATGCGCACGGCGCTGCCCGGTGGCGGCGCCAGAAGTGGATGCGGCCGCTGCGGTCGCGGCCTCTGCAGCCCGTGTGGACTCAGCAGCCACGGCCGCCAGCAAAGGCTCGCACGCCGGCAAGGCCGGTTCATGCAGCAGGCGCGCCGAGGGCCGCAGGCTCACCGCCGCGAGCGCCAGCAACTGCAGCTTGCGCTCACGCGGCACCACCGCACGGCGGCTGATGGCATCGAAGCCAGCGGCCTGCACCTGACGACCGACCCCCTGGTAGAACAGCCGCGCTGCGTTGATGCCGGGACGGCATGCCAGCGGCAGGCGGTTGATGCCGGCGGCTGCGCGTGCATACAGCGGGTCGGCGGCCTGCACCAACCGTTGCACCACCGAGGCCAGCGCCGGGCTGTGCTGCGGATGGGCCAACCAGGCGTCCGGCGCCAGCCCGGCCTCGCGCATCCATTGCTGCGGCAGGTACAGCCGTCCCATGCGGGCGTCCTCGCCCACATCCCGCGCGATGTTGGACAGCTGCATCGCCACGCCCAGGTCGCAGGCCCGCGCCAGGGCGGAGGGGTCCCGCGCGCCCATCAGCAGGCTCATCATCGCGCCGACGCTGCCGGCGACACGGGCCGCATAGGCCAGCAGCTCGTCCAGTGTGTCGTAGCGCCGCTCGTCCACATCCCAGGCCAGGCCCTCCAGCAGCAGGTCCAGCAGCCGACGCGGAATGGCATGCCGTGCCACCACCGCGGCCAGTGCCCGGTCCGCCGCCACCGGCTGGGGCCGCCCGTCGAACACCTGGTCCAGGCGCCGGTGCAGTTGCTTCAGCGACAGTCGCCGCCCGCCCTCCACATCCACCGTGTCATCGGCCAGCCGGCAAAAGCCGTACAGCACCGTGGCCGGCGCCCGCACCGAGGGCGGCAGCAGCAGTGAGGCGGCATGGAAGGTCTTGGAATGGAAGGCCAGGCTGGCGCGGCAGACGGCCAGGTCGGCCTCCTGCAGTTCATGCGGGTCGGACATGGGCAAGGCCCTCCTGGATGGGATGGGAGACACGGCGCGGCAGGTCACGGGCATGGGGCACGACGGCGTCCAGCACCCGGGCGGACGACAGCACCCCCGGCAGGCCGGCACCGGGGTGGGTGCCCGCGCCGACGAGGTAGAGACGCTCCACCTCCTCGCTGCGGTTGTGGGGTCGGAACCAGGCACTCTGGGTGAGCACCGGCTCCAGCGAGAACGCGGCGCCCTTGTAGGCACTGAGCCGGTCCTGGAAGTCCTGAGGGGTCAGCATCAGCGAGCTGATGACTTCGCTTTCCAGACCGGGCAGCAGCGTCTCCGACAGGCGCCTGGCGATCGCCGCGCGATAGGGCTCGCCACGGGACTGCCAGTCCACACCCGCTTCGAGATGCGGCACCGGCGACAGCACATAGAACGTGTCGCACCCCGGCGGGGCCAGGCTCGGGTCGGTGGCGGTGGGACGATGCAGGTAGAGGCTGAAGTCGTCCGCCAGATGCTTGTGGGTGAAGATGTCGTCCAGCAGGCCGCGGTAGCGCGGGCCCAGCGAGATCGTGTGGTGCGCGACGTCCGGATACTGGCGCCGCGTCCCGAAATACCAGACAAACAGGCTCATCGAGTAGCGCGCGCGTTCGATGCGCCGGTCGGTCCAGTGGCGCCGATGCTGGGCGGGCAGCAGATGGCGGTAGGTCCAGGCGGAGTCGGCATTGGAGACCACCACATCGGCGGTGATGCGTTCGCCGGAAGCCAGACGCACGCCGCAGGCCGCGCCCTCCTCCACCAGGATCTCCTGCACCGACACGCCGCAGCGCACCCGGCCGCCCTGCCCGTCGATCAGCCCCACCAGGCCCCGCACCAGCGCGCCAGTCCCGCCCATCGCGAAATGCACGCCGAAGCGCCGCTCCAGGAAGGCGATCAGGCAGTAGACCGATGTAGTGGAGAACGGATTGCCCCCCACCAGCAGCGACTGGAAGGTCAGCACCACCCGCAGCTTCTCGTTCTTCACATGCTTGCAGGCCAGGCCCCAGACGGTGCGGTAGCCCTCCAGCTTGAGCAGGTCGGGCAGGACACGGGCCATGTCGGTCCAGCGTTCGAAGGAGACATGGCCCAGCTGCTCGAAACCGACGCGGTAGATGGCCTCGCTGGCCTGGAGGAACTGCTCGTAGCCGTCCACGTCCGACGGGGAGAGGCGGGCCACCTCGCGGCGCATCGCCTCCGCATCCCCGCTGTAGTCGAAGCTCGTGCCATCATGGAAGCGCACGCGGTAGAACGGCGACACCGGCCGCAGGTCCACATCGTCCGCCAGGCGCCGGCCACACAGGGCCCACAGTTCCTCGAAGAGGAAAGGCGCGGTGATGACGGTGGGACCGGCGTCGAAGGTGAAACCGTCCTGCCGATGCACGTAGCCCCGGCCTCCGGGCGCATCCAGCTGTTCCAGCACGGTGACGCGGTAGCCTCGAGCGCCGAGCCGCACCGCCGCCGCCAGACCGCCGAATCCGCTGCCGATGATCACGGCATGGGGCTGGGTGGGGTCACCGGGGGCGACGGCCTGGCTTGGTGTCAACATGCATTTATCTTATGCTTGTCCACTTTAGTTGACAACCGAAATGCCCCCCGAGTTTGCCCCTCCTCCTGCGGGACCGATCGTTTCATCGGTGGCTGCACCGATCGAAAGCCCGGTGACCGTGCAGGCGGCCGGTCTGCGCTGGCGGGTTCAGTGCGCCGGCCCGGACGGGGGCACTGGCACGTCCCCGTGCCTGCTGCTGCTGCATGGCACCGGCGCATCGCTGGGTTCCTGGCGGGGGTGCATGACGGGCCTGGCGGCGCATTTCCGGGTCATCGTGCCGGACTTGCCGGGCCATGGCGGCACCAGCGCATTTGCCGACCGCCGCGCCACCCTGCCCCGCATGGCGCTGGCGGTGGCGGAGCTGCTCCAAGTCCTGGGGGCGGCACCGGTGCTGGCCGCTGGCCATTCCGCCGGCGCGGCCGTCATGGCGCAGCTGGCGCTGGACCATCACGTCCCCACCTTGCGCGGTCTGCTGGCGGTCAACGGGGCGCTGGAACCGCTGCCAGGGTTGATGGGCCTGGTGGCCCCGGCAGCGGCCCGGTTCGCCGCGCGCAGCGCGCTGCTGCCCGACTGGGTGACCCGCCATGCGTCGCAGCCACGCGCCCTGGGCCACCTCATCCACTCCACCGGCTCCCGGCTGGATGCCGACGGCGTGGCCCACTATCGCGAGCTGCTGAGCCAGCCCTCCCACGTGCGGGGCGTGCTGGACATGCTGGCGCACTGGCGGCTGGAATCGCTGCGGCAGCGGCTGCCCGGGCTGACGCTGCCACTGTGGCTGGCCGCCGGACTGTGTGACCGGACGACAGCGCCGGTGCGCTCGCTGGAACTGGCGCGGCTGCTCAAGCACGGCAAGTTCGTGCCGCTGAGCGGATTGGGCCACCTGGCCCATGAGGAGGCGCCGGAGACGATCAACGCCTTGCTGCTGGCGCTGCGGGATCAGGTCGCCGGAGACACGGCCGCGGAGACCGCGGCATAGACCTGGGCGGCCTGCCCATGCGGCAGCGGCACATATCGCGCGCCCATGGCCTGGGCCAGCATCATGGCGGTGGGCAGTGGACGCGGCGCAGTGTCGATCAGCAGACTCTGCAGACCGTCCAGACGCAGGCGCCGAGCCGTCAGCAGGGCATCCTGCACCGCCCTTTCGCGGCCCGGGCTGCCGTCCAGCGCGACGTTGGCACGCGCATCGGTGAGGAAGACCAGCACGGCACGCCCGCCTTCGCGCGACTGCACACGGCACCCCAGCAGCCATGCCGCTTCGATGCCTGCGGCCAGGGGCGTGCCGCCGCCGCCAGGCAGGCTGGCCAGCGCCCGGCGGGCCCGGGCCAGGGACCGCGTGGGCGTCAGCAGCAGTTCGGCGCTGTCGCCCCGGAAGGCCAGCAAGGCCACCCGGTCCCGGCGCACATAACAGTCGGAGAGCAGCAGCTCCACCGCCCCCTTGGCTTCCGCGAGCCGGTTGAGCGCCTGAGAGCCGGAGGCATCCACGACAAACAGCGTGGTGGTCTCCTGGGGCCGCTGGAAGCGTTTGAGATGCACATCCTCGCGCCGCAGCAGCAGCCGGGTCGCGGATGGCGGCAGGCCCTGCTGCTCGCGCTCCTGCGTGCGCAGCCGTTGCCAGGGCACCGCCGCGCGCAGCGTGGCCACGAGGTCGAGGCGACGGCCGTCCGACAGCGGGCCGCGTCGCGAGGCCAGGGGGCGTCCACTGGTGTGGCCACCCGCGGCAGCACCATGGCGGCCGGAGCCTCGTCCCCCTGCATGACCCGCGCTGGCCGTGGCACCGCACAGACTCTGAAGCAGTCCCGCCGGGATCGCGGCCTTGGCCGCCGCCAGCGTGCGGGTCTGAAGCGCATGGCCGGGTGGCGCCGTTGGACGATCGCCGCCAGCGTCGTTGTCGTCCGATGAGGGGTGGCCGTCTGCGCTGTCTTTCGCGTCTGAGGTGTTCGTGTCGAGTGCCTCCGGGAGCGCATCCAGGGTCTCGTTGGGGGACGCATCAGCGCCGTCGTGAGGTGTGCGCGCGGGAGCGCTCGAGTGGGACGACGCGGGCGGAGGACCGCCTGTCGTGCCCTCCTGGCCGCTTGGTTTCTGGGCGGCCGAGTCCGCCTCCTTCGATGCGGCGTCGGACGACGAAGCGCCAGGGGACGCATCGCGCTCCGCCCCAGCCTCCGTGTCCGCCGAACCGGGCAACGCCCGGGCGCGCGGCGCCAGCACCAGTCGTGCCGCCACCTCGGCATCCGCCTGCTCCACCGAAGTCCGGCCCGCGAGCGCAGCGGCCGCACGCGCGGCGGACCACGCCTGCCAGACCGTCCGCATCGAGTCCAGACCCAGCGCCTGCGCGGTGACGCAAAGCGCTTCGATGACCTCGAGGTCGCAGGTCACATGGGGAAGGCAGGCGCGGGCGTCGGCGATGTGGCGCGCCATCGACGGCATCGTCGCCGGAGGCGGAGTCAGGGTCGGAGTCGGAGTCGGAGTCAGGGTCGGAGTCGGAGTCGGAGCCGAGGCCGACGGCGCGGTCGCGGTCTCCGTCGCGGTCGCGGTCGCGGCGCAGACACCGTTCCAGAAGGTGCCCATGCCGCACCAGTCTCTCGCGCTGGCATCCAGCGTCACCATCAGTCCCAGCCGCTCTCGCAAGCTGCCGGGCAGCGCCTCGTCCTCTGTCTGGCCTTCGTCCAATGCCACCAAGGTGATCTCTGGCCCACTGCGCCGCTCACGGTCCATTTGATCGTGCGGATCATCGTCTGATCGATGGGTCGGCTCATCAGCGGCCTCAAGGTTCGGCTCAAGCTTCAACGCAAGGTTCCGCTCCAGGGCCCGCGCATGGCCACGCTCATGGCGTGCTCCGCGGCCTGACTCACGATCCCCGCCCCGATCACGCCCCGCATCCATCGCCGCCACCAGCCGAGCCGCCAGACCCGCCTCGACCCGCTCGGCCATCGGCAGCACCAGCACGCCGCCGGCCGCTTCCGCCAGCAGTCCCGCCGTCGTCACCGGACGCCCCGCCGCCAGACTCAAGCCCAGATCCAGCCCGCCCGACAGCCGCTGCTCATCGATCCTCACCGGCAGACGTCGCCACGGCGTTCCCGTTGGCAGTGCAGCCCGAAGCCCCGCCAGCACGGCATCCCGCTGAGGCCCTGCACCGCCACGAAGCACCAGCCCGCCCAGCCCGGACGGGTCCACGGCCAGCAGCCAGACGGCCTGCCAGACCGGTGGCCAGGGGTTCAGTTCCACAGCTCGGCCACCGCGCGCTCGATGCGCTCGCCCGAAGCGGTGTCATCCAGCGGGTTGCGACGCAAGCGGTGCCGCAGCGCCATCACCGCCACCGCTCGCAGATGGTCCAGCGTCACCTCGGTCGACGCCTCCAGGGCCGCCATGGCCCGCGCGGCTCGCATCAGGGTCAGTTCCCCGCGCAGGCCGTCGCTGCCCACCGCCACGCACAGCTCGGCGGCGCGCTGCAGCACCGGCTCGCCGACGTCCAGGCATCCCACCCGGTCCCGCGCCTGCAGGATCTGCCGCCGGACCTGCGCATCGGCGCGACTCCACTGGGACGCAAAGCCGGCCGGGTCCCGCTCATACGCATCACGCCGACGCACCACCTCGACCCGCGCCGCAATCTCGCGGGGCGTGCTCACCTCCACCGACAGCCCGAAGCGGTCCTGCAGCTGCGGTCGCAGTTCCCCTTCTTCCGGATTGCCGCTGCCGATCAGCACAAAGCGCGCCGGATGCCGCAGGCTCAGGCCGTCGCGCTCGATGACGTTTTCCCCGGAGGCCGCCACGTCGATCAGCAAGTCCACCAGATGGTCCTCCAGCAGGTTCACCTCGTCGATGTAGAGAAAGCCGCGATGGGCCCGTGCCAGCAACCCCGGCTCGAACACTTTGATGCCCTGCGACAGCGCCCGCTCCAGGTCCAGCGCGCCGAGCACGCGGTCTTCGCTGGCGCCCAGCGGCAGGTCCACCACCGGCACCGGCAGCTGGTCGGTCTTGATGCGGCCGCCGGCTTTCAGCCGCTCGCAGTCCTCGCAGACCGAGGCCGACTCCGGATCGCAGTGGTAACGGCAGCCTTGCACTGCGCGCATCTTCGGCAGCAGCGCGGCCAGGCCGCGCACTGCGGTGGACTTGCCGGTGCCCCGGTCGCCCAGCACCAGCAGTCCGCCGATGGCGGGCTCCACGGCGGCGATCAGGATGGCTCGCTTCATCTCGTCCTGGCCGACCAGGGCGGAGAAGGGATAGGGAATGCTCATCTCAAGGCCCTTCCTTCAAGTCCCGCTCGCTGGCATGGCGGCGGGCGCGGCGCACCGCGCTGAACGCCAGCAGCGCCAGCAGCGGCACACTCAGTCCGACAAACAGGTCGACATCCAGCCGCAGGCCAAGCGATCGCCCGCCTTTGGCCATGTAGCCCACCACGCCGGCCATGTAATACACGATGGCCGCAATGGAGAGACCTTCCACCGTCTGCTGCAGGCGCAACTGCAGCTTGGCCCGGCGGTCCATGGAGGCCAGCAGCGCCAGGTTTTGCTGTTCCCGCACGATGTCGACCCGGGTGGACAGCAGATGACTGGCCTGCGCCACCCGCTCGGACAGGTCGTGCATGCGCCGCGAGACCGTCGCACAGGTCGCGACCGCCGGGGTGAAGCGGCGGCTCATGAATTCATCCAGCGTCTGCAGGCCGGTCAGGCGTCGTTCCCGGAGTTCCTCGATGCGGGTGCGCACCAGCTCCGCATAGGCCCGGCAGGCGGCGAAGCGGTATTGACTCGCAGCCAGGCCGCTTTCGATTTCGGCGGCCAGGCGTGTCAGCTCCTGCAGCAGGTTTTCGTCGCGGCCGGTTTCGCGCGAATTCACCGCAGCGATGCTGTCGGCGAGTGAGGCCAGTGACCGCTCGATGGCCAGCAGCCGGGGCGACAGACGCCGCGCCACCGGGAACGCCAGCAAGGCCATCATGCGATAGGCCTCGATCTCGAAGAGGCGCTGCAGCATGCGGCCGGCCACCAGCGGGGTGAAGCCCTGGTCGATCAGCAGCAGCCGGCCGAAGCCGTCGCCATGGATGAGGAAATCGGAATAGACCAGGCCCGCGCCGTCGCCCAGTGCACTGCCCACGACGATGCGGTCGCCGAAACTCTGCCGCATCAGCTCGCCCAGTTCCTGCCCTTCAGACGGGGACAGCAGCTCGGCATGCCCCGCATAGACGGTCAGCCCTGGCACGCCCGCCAGCCAGCCGGTGGGCAGTTCGGCCGCGGCCGTCTCGGCAAACGGCACCGGACCGGCCGATGGCGTCAGCAGCGTGTAGCTGGAGAACTCCCCGTGGCGTTCCCACTTCAGCCGCAGCGTGCCGATGGTGCCGCTCCAGTGCACCGCATCGGCCCCGGGGCCCACCTGCGCATGCTGGCGGCACAGCCGCGAGAGGTGGGCCAGTTCGCGCTCCCGCTCATCGGCATCCACCAGCACGGCGATGTAACTCGCCCGCCCCGGTGGCGCCAAGGGCTCCGGTGGGCGGGCGTGGATCTCCATCGCAAGCGCGGCGCGCTCGGGGAGGTCGGCCGGCAGCAGCCTCATGAGACCGCTCCGGCTCTGGGACGGCGGGGACCGTCCCGGGGGGTCAGGCCTTCTTCACATAGGCCGAGCACCAGCCCTTGGCCGCCACGTGCTTGCCGGCGAAGATCGGACACGGCCCGGAGGCCGCCCCGGCCTTGCCCTGGTACAGCGAGCAGTTGCCGCAGGCCGATCCGGCCACGTACTTGGGCTGCTTGGCCTTGTCCACCTTCGACGCATCGGCGTGGTAGCCGAGTGAAACGGCCGTTGGATCCTTCTCGTCGACCATGGTCTGGGACCAGGCCGGACCGACCAGGAGCCCTGCTCCGGCCAGGGGAACAAGACGGATGAACTGGCGACGGCTGTTCATGGTGTGAGCCTTTCATGATCGCTGGCGACGCAAAGGGGGAGAAACGACCGGTCGGCGCCAGCGGGCCCGAAGGTCGAACAGGTGACTGACTCCAGCCGCGGCCAGACAGGCCGCCACCCAGAGCACACCGGCGCCACCCAGTCCCAGGCGCAAGGCCAGGACCAGACTCACACCGGCCAGCACATTGGGCACCAGCCCGGGCGGCCCTGCAGGACGACGGGTCAAAAACCAGAGCAGTTCGATCAGGCTTGTGGCGAGCACGACCTCGCACAGCCGCAGCAGCACGGTGGTGTCGGTCCAGGTGGACAGCGTATGCCAGTCGGACAGCTCGCTCATGACACACGCGCCAGGCCCAGCAGATGGGCCATGTCCTTGAGGAAGATGCGCACATGGGCCAGGGGCCGTGCCCGCACCAGGCGCTTGTGCATGTAAGCATCGAAGGTCAATTGCTGGACATCGCGGTCGCGGCAGATGCTGACGAAGCGCTCGCGCCGCTTGTCGCTGCTGTACCAGAAGTGCTGCATCAGGCCCAGCACCCAGAACACGCGGCCATGCTCGCGCATGAAGCGCCGGCGTGCCGTGGCCAGTGCGCGGCCCTGCCCAGTGCGCAGCAACTGCGCCACCGCATCGGCCGCCAGCCGGCCGCCCAGCATGGCGTAGTAGATGCCCTCGCCCGAGGCGGGCGCCACCACACCGGCGGCATCACCGGCCAGCACCACATCGCGACCGTTGTCCCAGCGGGGCAGCGGCTTCATGGGGATGGGTGCGCCTTCCCGCCGCAGCGTGCGGGCATGGGTCAGTCCGGCGGTCTCGCGCAGTTGCATCACGCCGCGGCGCAGGGAAAAGCCCTTGTCTGCGCTGCCGGTGCCCACGCTGACGCTGGGTCCATGCGGGAAGACCCAGCCATAGAAGTCGGGCGAGACACCGCCGCGGTAGTGCACCTCGCAGCGTCCCGGGGCATATCCGGCCGGGCGTTCATCCGGCACGGCGATGATCTCGTGATAGGCAAACACAAAGCGTCCGCGGTCGGCACCGGGCACTTCCTGCTGGGCCACTCGCGAGCGTGCGCCGTCAGCGCCGATCACCGCGCGGGTGCGCACCTGCTGCGGGCCTTGTTCGGTCTGGAAGTGGACGATGCAGGTGCCGTCGGCCTCGCGACTGAGCCGGTCGAACTGCCCCACCTGCCGCCGCGCGCCATGGGATGCGGCGCGGGCCCGCAGCCATTCGTCGAACTGCTCGCGGTCCACCATGCCCACGAAGCCGCCTTCGATGGGAATGTCCACCTGCACCGACTGGGGCGAGACCATGCGGGCCGCTGTGGCGCGGGCCACCAGCAGCTCGTCGGGGATGGCGAAGTCCTGGATCAGCCGCGGCGGGATCGCGCCGCCGCAGGGCTTGATGCGTCCGGCCCGGTCCAGCAGCAGCACCTGCAGCCCCTGGCGGGCCAGGTCGTCGGCCGCCGTGGCGCCGGCGGGTCCACCGCCGATGACGACGGCATCCAGGACGGACGGGTCGGAGGATGAGGCGTCGTTCATGAGGCTCTCCGCAGGGGGCTGATGAAGACCTGCGGGACCGCCACAGGACGGGGCTCCACCCGCGCAGCAAGCCACGCGGCCACGACGAAGAGCAGTGCATTGGCCAGAAACACCAGCCCGTAGGCCGGACCGTTGGCGGTGAGCAGCCAGCGCGCGAGGTCGCTGGCGGCAGTGCCCACCAGGCCGCCGAGGGCAAAGGCCTGCGCCTGCGCGGCTCCCCATAGGCCCATGCGAACGCCTTCCTGCCCAGGCCCCTGCGCACCGGCCAGGCCCATCATCGACCCGATGGCGGCAATCGAAAACGCGCCGGTGCAAGCACCCAGCGCAAACACATTGGCCGCCAGCGGCCACCCGGGCCCCTGCCAGGCCGCGCCGACCAGTCCGGCCAGGGCCAGGCCCGAGGCCACGCAGCCCCAGACGGTCCATTGCCGCAGGCTGCCCCAGCGACCGCCGGCCCACCGGCTGCCCGCGCCGGCGGCCAGCAGCATGCCCATCAGCGCCCCGCCATGCTGGGTACCGGAGAGCTGCGTCGTGGCGCCCGGGGTCAGTCCGAACACCAGGCCGGCAAAGGGCTCCAGGATGAGGTCCTGCATGCTGTAGGCCAGCATGGACACAAACACGAAGACGGTGAAGCGACGGGCCCGGGGTTCGGCCCAGGTGTCCCGCAAGGCCTGGGCAAACGGAACAGGCACCGCTTTGGCCTGCGGCAGTCCCGGGCGGTCCCGCCCTTCCAGACGGAACAGCGCCGCGGTCGCCACCAGCACGGCCGACAGCGCCACCCCAGCTGCCACCATCAGCAGCCGCTGCGGCGTGAAGGGGTCCAGCAGACGTCCGGACACCCCGGCGGTCACCACGAAGCCCACGATCATCAGCATCCAGACAGTGGTGGCCGCAGCAGCCCGTCGCTCCGGCGCTACCCGCTTGGCCAGCAGCGTGAGCAGCGAGGTGCCGCTGGCCGCCACGCCCAGTCCGATCAAGCCGTAGGCCAGCACCGCCAGCACCAGGCCGACTGCCAGGTGCGCCCCCATCAGCACGGTGGCCAGCGCCGCCAGCCATCCGCCCGCCGCCAGGGTCACCATGCCGCCCAGGATCCACGGCGTGCAGCGACGTCCCTGGTCTGCCCCATGACCCATGCGCGGACGGGCCACCTGCACGACGTAATGCCAACCCAGCAGCAGACCCGGCAGCAGTGCCGGCAAGGCCATTTCCACCACCATCACCCGATTGAGCGTGGAGGTGGTCAGCACCACGATGGCGCCCAGGGCCGACTGCACCAGCCCCAGCCGCAGCACGCCGGACCATCCCATGAAACCGTTCATGTCACCACCCCTCGCAAGGCAAAGGCACTGACCAGCATGCCGGCCACATACAGCGGGACGCCGAACCCGCTGTACCAGCGGGCGCGCGACAAGGGTTCCGCCAGGAATCGATGCATCAGCACCGCCTGCGCCACCAGCAGCAGGGCCACCGCCAGCGCATGGCCGGTCTGCCCCCAGGTGGTCAGCAGGGCGATGACCACGATCTGCGGCAGCGCCATGACGGCGCAGGCCACCTGCGCCGCACGCGGAGCGCCGAGCATGACCGGCAGGGAGCGGATGCCCATCTGCCGGTCCCCCGGGATGGACTTGAAGTCGTTCAGCGTCATGATGCCGTGGGCACCGAGGCTGTAGAGCAGCGCCAGCGACAGGGAGCGGCCATCCGGCCACTGCCCCATGGCCATCACGGCCGCGCCGGTGATCCAGGCCAGCCCCTCATAGCACAGGCCACAGGCCGCATTGCCCCACCAGCCATTTCGCTTGAGCCGCAGCGGCGGCGCGCTGTAGGCCCAGGCCAGCAGCAACCCGAGCGCGGCGGCGATAAAGCCCACCACCCCGATCTGCCATGCCAGCAGCAGCGACAGCAGCGTCCACAACACCGCGATGTAGAGACCCCAATGGCCCGGCATGCGGCCGGAAGGAATGGGGCGTTGCGGTTCGTTGATGGCATCGACCTCACGGTCGAACCAGTCGTTGACAGCCTGGCTGGTGGCGCAGACAAAGGGGCCTGCCAGCAATACACCGGCCACGATCACCGGCCAGCGGCCATCCACCGTCAGCCCCGAGGCCACCACCCCACAAGCAAAGGCCCACATGGGCGGGAACCAGGTGATGGGCTTGAGCAGTTCGGCAATGGCCGACAGAGCGGGGCGCTGCATGCGGCCTATTCTGGGCCGATGCAGCGGGTTGTCAATATAGATTTACATTGACCGGTGTCAGCATTGAGGTGACAGAGACGGGCGTCAATCCGACGCCATCGTGTCGTCCTGGGTCGTGTCACCCAGAATGCCGTAGCGGCGCAGCTTCACGTAGAGGCTTTGACGCGAGAGACCCAGCATTTCGGCGGCGGACGCGCGATGATCGCGGGTCAGTTCCAGGGCGGCTTCAATGCAGAGTTTCTCGATGAGATCGGTGGTTTCGCCGACGATGTCCTTGAGCGGAAGCCGGCCCACCAGTCCTGTGAGCTGCTCCACCGAGCGCGGCAGCTGGCGCGTCGGCCTTGTTTCGGCAGGCAGGCGGCGGGCGACGTCACGGATGGCAAAGCCCAGGCAGGCCTGGCGGCCATCGGGAACGGCCACCGCCGACACTTCCACCGGGCTGGCCTCGCCAAAGCCGCTGCGCAGCGTGGTGGGGAACAGCCTCAGCACGCCATGCTGGCGCAGGTTGCCGATCAGCACGCTCATGTCCACCGAGGTGCGACCCAGCCAGCGGTCCAGCGGCTGCCCCACCACCGCCTCGCCAGGAGGCAGCTGGAGCATGTCGCCAAACGCCTGGTTGGCGCTGAGGATGCGGCCCTGCATGTCCGTCAGCACGAAGGCGTCCGGCAGCGTATTGACCACATCCAGCAGGGAGGGCGAGGCCTCGCCCTGCGAAGCGCCCTTCTGCGGGGACGTCGCTGCGGTGGACGACAAGCGGGCCAGCAGCAAGGTGGTGCTGTCCTGGCGGAAGGCGGAGGCGGACAGATGCAGCTCAGCGCCCTGCCCGGCGGTGCCGGACGGTGCCGCCAGACGCACCGGCAGATCGTCGCAGCGTCCGCCGCTGCGGGCCTGGGCCAGCGCCGCCTGGGCGTCGGCCTGGCTGCCCGCCTGCAGCAAGTCCAGCAGGCTGCGGCCGATCAGCCGCTTGCCGGCGTCACCCAGCAGCTGCGTCGCCGCCGCGTTGTGTTCAAAGACCACCAGCGAGCTGGCATCCAGCACCAGCACCGCTTCGTCGACCGCCTCGAACAGCAGGCGGTAGCGGGCCTCGGTGTGGCGAAGGCGCAGATAGTCGCGTTCCATCGACTGCTGGGCGTCGACCAGGCGCTGCTGCACCGCGGCCACTTCGCGCAGGTCACGGCCCAGGGCCAGCACGCCGCCCTGTGCGTCCAGCGGGACGATGCTGTAGCTGATCGGCAGGTCGATGCCGCCAGACAAGGCATGGGTGACCTGCCGCTCGGGCATCACGGCCGCCGTCGTGCCCGGATCGGCAGCGGGCTGACCCGCCGCCAGCATGGCCTGCACCTTGCCGCGGTTTTCAATGGTGACGGTTTCCGACCAGCGACGGCCGACCCATTGCCGCAATTCCGCCAGCTCCGCTGCTGCCGAGGCACCCAGCGACACATCCCGGATCACGCCCTGGCTGTCAACGACCAGTGCGACGTCGCACGCGGCGGCAACGATCCGAGCCAGAAAATCGGCACTCATCCCGGCGAAGTGGCGCTCCGGCGCCTCGAAACGCTGGGGGTGGGCCGCGGTACCGTGGGTCTGCATCAAAGTCCCTGTTGTGATTCATGCGGCACGACATGCCCCGAGCCGCCAGTGTTCCAGTGCGTTCATCTGTCCACAAAACCGTCCGCCGAGCCGTTCGCCGAGCCGTCGGGCCAGTGAGGGCATGTGGTAAGTCATGCCCGCCTGTCCCTGTTTGCGGCATCCAACGTGCCTGACGGTGAGAGGCTGAGGGTCTCTTCCTCAACCCTGCGTCAAGCGTGTCTCACATCGGCTTCCAGCCAGGCATTCGCCAAGTCCACCGCCGCCTGCGCGTTGATGGCCATCGCATCCGCGCCGCAGCGCTGCGCCAGGTCCGGCAGCTGGGCCGCCATCGGCCCACCGACCATCACGACCAGCTTCGTATTGGCGGACACCCGTCGTATGTCAAGAATAGCAGACGCTATCTGAGGAATGGTCTCGCTCGATGCGATTGACAGACCAAACACGTCGAAATGCTCACACGCGAGTTGACGCTTCATCTGATGCCAGCTGGCCATCGGTTCACATTGCACCTGCCAGCCGCCTCGGGTGAAGAATTCCGCCACGATGCTCAGCCCGAAGGTGTGCTGCGTGCCTGGCTCGGCCGCCAGCATGCAGCGGCGGGAGGCGCCCGGTCCGCGGAACATGGGCAGATCGCGCTGCGCATGGTCATGCAGCACCCGCTGCAGTCGCCACAGGCCGATGGTGACCTCGGAGAAACTGTAGCGGTCTTCTTCCCACAGCTCCCCCATGTAGCGGGCACTGGCCGAGAGCAGGTCCAGGAAGACCTGCTCAGGCGTGGCCCCCTGCGCCACCAAACCGCGCATATAGGTGGGGGCGGCGTCGGCATCGCCCTGCACGGCCAGCTCGCTGAGCTTGAGCACATGGGCATGGGTCGGCACAAAACGCGGCGGCGGCTTGACGGCACCCAGAGAAGGCACACGGTGCAGCAGCATCAGCCGCGGAATGATCTCGGCCTCGACCAGCCGGGTCAGCTGATCTTCGGCGGCATCGTCCAGATGCGGGGCGGCGCGAGCGGGGGGGCCGTCCTGTGAGTCGTCACGCGCCGCCAGCAGCGCATTGATCGTCAGCGCATCCACTGCGCCCCTGACTGCACGATCGGGTGCAGCCTCCATGTCGGCACGGCGCCGCTGCAGCGGGCGCTTGGCCTGCCGATTCGTTGTCCATCCAGCCACCACGCGTCTCCTCTGGGGTGGATCGGCAGCATCAGGTTCCCTGTGGGGCAGGAGAGCATTGGCCCCTGTCCGCGGCGCTGGGCAGCGTCAGAAATCGAAGCAAACCGTTGAGGTCTTCTTACTCTGGTCTTTATTTTTTGGACAGCGCAGCGGCGAGCCCTTTCGGGCGGCCACTGCTTGGCGCAATGTCCCCCTCGCTGACCTTGCCGTCAAGATGTATTTCAGGCGACAAGACTTTCTGTCCATTTTTTATTACGTCAATCTGGATTGACATCCATTCGGGGCAGGCCTAGATTCGGCCCCATGTTGCAGCCCCTGCCTTCGCCCGCCCTGTCCCGCCGCCCAGTGGCGGACCGGCCCCGCCCGGCCCTCTACACGCCGCAGGAGCGGGCCCGGCGCGATGCGACGGGCTGGACCCTGGTGCAGGGCATCCTCGCACCGCTGCAGTTCCTGGTGTTCCTGGTCAGCCTGGGTCTGGTGCTGCGCTACCTGGTCACCGGCCACGGCGAGTCGCCAGCGGTCGTCTCGGTGCTGGTCAAGACGCTGCTGCTCTACACCATCATGATCACCGGCTGCATCTGGGAGAAGGTGGTCTTCGGGCGCTGGCTGTTCGCGCCGGCCTTCTTCTGGGAAGACGTCTTCAGCATGGCGGTGCTGGCCCTGCATACCGCCTACCTGCTGTGCTGGTGGGGCGGCTGGCTGGACAGCCGGCCGCAGATGCTGCTGGCGCTGGCCGCCTACGCGGCCTATCTGATCAATGCGGTGCAATTCATTTTGAAGCTGCGGATGGCGCGGCTGCAGGGAGCGGCCGCATGAGCCCCGTCATTCCCATCCAGGTGGAACACGGCTGCCAGGACGCGCCGGTGCTGCGCGAGCGCGGCCAGCGCGAAGTGTTCTGCGGCCTCACCGGCATCATCTGGCTGCACCGCAAGATGCAGGACGCCTTCTTCCTGGTGGTGGGGTCACGCACCTGTGCCCACCTGATCCAGTCGGCGGCCGGCGTGATGATCTTTGCCGAGCCCCGCTTTGCTACCGCCATCCTGGATGAACGGGACCTGGCGGGCCTGGCCGATGCGCAGGACGAGCTGGACCGGGTGGTGCACCGCCTGCTGGAGCGCCGGCCGGACATCCGGCTGCTGTTCCTGGTGGGCTCCTGCCCGTCCGAGGTGATCAAGCTGGACCTGTCCCGCGCCGCCGCGCGGCTGAGCCAGCGGCATGCCCCGCAGGTGCGGGTGCTCAGTTATTCGGGCAGCGGCATCGAGACCAGCTTCACCCAGGGGGAAGATGCGTGCCTGGCGGCCCTGGTGCCCACGCTTCCGGACCTGCCGACCCTGCCGACGCCACCCGCTTCAGCGACCGGCCAGGACGCCGCGCCGGAACTGCTGATCGTGGGCGCTCTGGCGGACGTGGTGGAAGACCAGTTCCGACGCCAGTTCGAGGCGCTGGGCCTGACGCAGGTCCGCTTCTTCCCGCCGCGCCACACCGGCGCCCTGCCCCCTGTCGGCCCGCGCACCCGCTTCCTGCTGGCACAGCCCTTCCTGGGCGATACCGCGCGGGCCCTGGAAGCGCGGGGCGCGCGCCACATTCCCGCGCCGTTCCCGCTGGGGGCGGAAGGCAGCGCGGCCTGGCTGACGGCGGGTGCCGCCGCGCTGGGCCTGTCGGCCGAGCGTACCGCCCCCCTCATCGCGCCCTGGCGGCAGCGGGCGGAGCGGGCCCTGGCCGTCCATCGGCAACGCCTCGCGGGCCAGCGCATCTTCTTCTTCCCGGATTCACAGCTGGAGATTCCGCTGGCCCGATTCCTGTCCCGCGAGCTGGGCCTGCAGCTGGTGGAGGTGGGCACGCCCTATCTGCACCGCGGCCATCTCGCCGAGGAACTGGCCCTGCTGCCGTCGGGCACGCAGTTGTCGGAAGGGCAGGACGTGGAGCGTCAGCTGGACCGCTGCCGTGCTGCCCGCCCGGACCTGGTCGTCTGCGGCCTGGGGCTGGCCAATCCGCTGGAGGCAGAGGGCTTCACCACCAAGTGGTCCATCGAGCTGGTCTTCACCCCCATCCACGGCTTCGACCAGGCCGCGGACCTGGCGGCCCTCTTCACCCGCCCGCTGGACCGTCGCCAGCGTCTGGCCGCCTGAGGACCCACCATGCAGCTCACGCTCTGGACCTACGAAGGCCCCCCGCATGTTGGCGCCATGCGCGTGGCCACCGCCCTGCGCGGCGTGCATTACGTGCTGCATGCGCCGCAGGGCGACACCTACGCCGACCTGCTGTTCACCATGATCGAGCGGCGCCCGGAGCGTCCGCCCGTCACCTACACCACCTTCCAGGCCCGGGACCTGGGCGGCGACACCGCACAGCTCTTCAAGGATGCGGTGAAGCAGGCTTACGACCGCTTCCAACCTCAAGCGATGCTGGTGGGCGCCTCCTGCACGGCCGAGCTGATCCAGGACGACCCGGGTGGCCTGGCCGCTGCCCTGGACCTGCCCATCCCTGTGATCCCCCTGGAGCTGCCGGCCTACCAGCGCAAGGAAAACTGGGGCGCGGCCGAGACCTTTTATCAACTGGTGCGCACGCTGGTCGTCAAGCCGCAGGCCAGCCGCGTCCGCGGCGCCGTGCCGCGCTGCAACGTGCTGGGACCGACGGCGCTGGGATTCCGTCATCGCGACGATCTGCGCGAGATCACCCAGCTGCTGCAGCAACTGGGCATCGAGATCAATGTGGTGGCGCCCTGGCAGGCCACGCCGGCCGACCTGGCGCGGCTGGCGGATGCCGATTTCAACGTGGTGCTGTATCCCGAGGTGGCGCAGACCGCGGCCGCCTGGCTGCGTCGCCAGCTGGGACAGCCGTCCACCACCATCATCCCCATCGGCGCCCGCGCCACGCAGGACTTCATCGAGGAGGTCAGCACGCTGGCAGGCCTGGGCACGGGCGACGGCGCCGAGCGGCATGCGGTGCGTGTGCGAGACCTGGCCGCCGGCCTGTCGCGCTCTCCCTGGTATGCCCGCTCGGTCGATTCCAACTACCTGACCGGCAAGCGTGTGTTCATCTTCGGCGACGCCACCCATGCGATCGCAGCGGCACGGGTGGCGACCGAGGAATTCGGCTTCGAGCTGGTGGGCCTGGGCAGCTACAGCCGCGAATTCGGCCGCGAGTTGCGCGCTGCCGCGGCGCACTACGGCCTGGAAGCGCTGATCACCGACGACTATCTGGAGGTGGAGGCAGCCATCAGCGCCGCCACCCCCGAGCTGGTGCTGGGCACGCAGATGGAGCGCCACATGGCCAAGCGGCTGGGGGTGCCCTGCGCCGTCATCTCCGCGCCGGTGCATGTGCAGGACTTCCCGGCCCGTCATGCGCCGCAGATGGGCTTCGAGGGCGCCAATGTGCTGTTCGACACCTGGGTCCATCCCCTGATGATGGGTCTGGAAGAACACCTGCTGGGCATGTTCCGCGGTGACTTCGAATTCCATGCGGATGCGTTGCCGTCCCATCTGGGGCATGCGGCGCGGCCGGTGTCGATGGCATCCCGTGATGCGCCGATGCATGAGGCGACAGAGGCGGCGACAGGTGAGCCGACAGGTGAAGCGATGGATGCGGCGATCGCGGTGCAGACAGCCCCGATCGCAGCCCCACGGCCCATCGAAGTACCGCCGCAGGATGCCCCCTGGTCCGCCGATGCGGAGCAGGAGCTTCGCAAGATTCCCTTCTTCGTCCGCGCCAAGGCCCGTCGCAATACCGAGGCCTATGCCCGCAGCCGGCAGTTGCCGCTCATCACCCTGGAGACGCTGTATGACGCCAAGGCGCACTTCAGTCGCTGAGCCTCGGGCCCCCGCCATGAACGTGGTCATCGTGACCATGGACAGCCACCTGGCCAGCGCCGCGGAGCGGGCGCATGCGGTGCTCTCCCGCAGCCTGCCCGGCCTGCGCCTGACGGTGCACGCCGCCGCCGAATGGGGCGACCAGCCCGAGGCACTGGCGCGCTGCAAGGCGGACATCGCCTCGGCCCATATCGTGATCGCCTCGATGCTGTTCCTGGAAGATCACTTCATGCCGGTGCTGGCTGACCTGCAGGCGCGGCGCGACCACTGCGATGCGATGGTCTGCGCCATGTCCGCGGCGGAAGTGACGCGGCTGACCCGCATGGGCGGCTTCGACATGAGCGCGCCGGCCACCGGTGCCCTGGCATTTCTCAAGCGGCTGCGCGGCAAGCCGCCCGGCCCGGGTGCCCACGGCGCCGGCAGAAGCGGCGGCAGCGCCGGTGCGCAGCAGATGAAGACGCTGCGCATGCTGCCCAAGATCCTGCGCTTCATCCCCGGCACGGCGCAGGATGTGCGGGCGTATTTCCTGACGCTGCAATACTGGCTCGCCGGCTCCCAGGACAACATTGCCAACATGGTGCGGCTGCTGGTGGAGCGGTATGCCGACGGACCGCGTCGCCTACTGCGCGACAGCGCCCGGCCGGAGCAGCCGATCAGCTATCCGGAAGTCGGGCTCTACCACCCGCAGATGCGCCCGGGCAGCGCGACCGGCCTGCTGGCCACCCGGCTGGACGCCCTGCCGCTGACGGCCACGACCGGCACGCGTGGCACGGTCGGCCTGCTGCTGATGCGCTCGTACCTGCTGGCCGGCAATGCCGACCACTACAACGGCGTCATCACGGCCCTGGAGGCCCGCGGCCTGCGTGTGATTCCCGCCTTTGCCACCGGCCTGGACCAGCGCCCTGCCATTGCCAGCTACTTCCAGGATGCCGAGGGCCATTCCCGCATCGACGCCCTGGTGTCGCTGACCGGTTTCTCGCTGGTCGGTGGCCCGGCCTACAACGATGCCAAGGCTGCCGAAGACGTGCTGGCCGCGCTCGACGTGCCCTACCTGGCGGTGCATCCGGTCGAGTTCCAGACTCTGGACCAGTGGGGCGGCTCGCCGCGCGGCCTGCTGCCGGTGGAGTCAACCATCATGGTGGCGATTCCCGAGCTGGACGGTGCCACCGGCGCGATGGTGTTCGGCGGCAGGGCCAACGGCACCCGCATCGCCTGCACCGGATGCAGCCATGCCTGCCGTTTCGACAATGTGGTGGACGCGCACGACATGCACAGCTGCATCGACCGCGCCGATGCCCTGGCCTCGCGCGTGGGCAAGCTGGTGGACCTGCGCCGCAGCGAGCGGTCCAGCCGCCGGGTGGCCGCCGTCATCTTCAACTTCCCGCCCAATGCGGGCGCCACCGGCACGGCCGCGTTCCTGTCGGTGTTTGAATCGCTCTACAACACGCTGGTGCGGCTGCAGCGCGAAGGCTATACGGTGGCGCTGCCCGACAGCGTCGATGACCTGCGCGAGCGGCTGATCCACGGCAATGCCGAGCGTTTCGGGGCACTGGCCAATGTGCATCACCGGATCCCGGCCAACGAGCATCTGCGGCGCGAGAAGCATCTCAAGGAGATCGAAGCCCAGTGGGGACCGTCGCCCGGCAAGCAGCAGACGGATGGCAGCCACCTGCACATCCTGGGCGAGCGTTTTGGCAATGTGTTCGTGGGCATCCAGCCGGCCTTCGGTTATGAGGGCGATCCGATGCGGCTGCTGTTCGAGCACGGCTTCGCCCCCACCCATGCCTTCTCCGCGTTCTACCGCTGGCTTCGCGAGGACTTCGCCGCCCATGCGGTGCTGCATTTCGGCACCCATGGCGCGCTCGAGTTCATGCCGGGCAAGCAGGCCGGCCTGTCGGCGCGCTGCTGGCCAGACCGGCTGATCGGTGACCTGCCCAACTTCTATCTGTATGCGGCCAACAATCCGTCCGAAGGCAGCATTGCCAAGCGACGGGCGGCGGCCACCCTGATCAGCTACATGACCCCGCCCGTCACCGAGGCGGGCCTGTACAAGGGTCTGGTCGAGCTCAAGGAGATGCTGGAGCGGCATCGCGGGCTGGAGCCGGAAGCCACCGAGGAACGGGGCGAACTGGCCGTCATGCTGCAGGCCCAGGCCGCGCTGCTGGACCTCGCCCCCGCGGAACCTGCCTGGAGCGAGAGCGCCGGGGGTGCCGAGGCGTCCATTGCACGTCTGGGCGATGCGGTGCTGGAGCTGGAATACACCTTGATCCCGCATGGGCTGCATGTGGTGGGCCGTGTGCCCAGCATGGCCGAGCGGGTGGACCTGCTGATGTCCTTTGCGGACGCGTCGGAAGGCCGCCGCCTGGACCGTGCGGTGATCGAGTCGCTGGTGCTGCACGGGCTGCCGGTCGGCGAGATCCCGGACCGCGCGCTGCTGGAGCGTCTGGCCGACATGGACCGCCTGATGGCCCAGGACCACGAACTCGACGGCATCGTCCAGGCCCTGGACGGCCGCTTCCTGCGTCCCGCGCCGGGCGGCGACCTGCTGCGCACGCCGGCCATCCTGCCCACCGGTCGCAATCTGCATGGCTTCGACCCCTTCCGCCTGCCCAGCGCCTATGCGGTCAAGGACGGGGCCCGTCAGGCGCAGCGCCTGCTGGAGCGGCACCAGGCCGGTGGCTTCCCGCTGCCGGAATCGATCGCGATGGTGCTGTGGGGCACCGACAACCTCAAGAGCGAAGGCGGCCCCATTGCCCAGGCCCTGGCGCTGATGGGGGCCCGGCCCCGGCAGGACAGCTACGGGCGCCTGGCCGGTGCGGAGCTGATCCCGCTGACGGAGCTGGGTCGCCCCCGCATCGATGTGGTGATCACGCTGTCGGGCATCTTCCGCGACCTGCTGCCGCTGCAGATCCGGCTGCTGGCCGAGGCCGCCTTCCTGGCCGCGAGCGCGGACGAACCGGAAGACCAGAACTACCTGCGCAAGCATGCGCTGGCCTACCAGGCCGCCCATGGCGGGGACCTGGAGACAGCCTCGCTGCGGGTCTTCGGCAATGCCGAAGGGGCCTATGGCGCCAACATCAACAGCCTGATCGACAACAGCCGCTGGCAGGACGGCGACGAACTGGCCGAGACCTACAGCCGCCGCAAGGGCTTTGCCTACGGCCGCGCCGGGCGACCGCTGCAACAGGCGGCGCTGCTGCAGAGCGTGCTGGCGGATGTGCAGCTGGCCTACCAGAACCTGGATTCGGTCGAGCTGGGCGTCACCACGGTGGACACCTATTTCGACACCCTGGGCGGCGTGAGCCGGGCGATTCGCCGGGCCAAGGTGACCCGCGATGGCGACCAGGCGGCCCAGACCCCGGTCTACATCGGCGACCAGACCCGCGACGGCCTGGGCGGCGGCACGGTGCGCACCCTCAGCGAGCAGGTCGCCCTGGAAACCCGCACCCGCATGCTCAACCCCAAGTGGTTCGAGGCCATGCTGGAGCACGGGTATGAAGGCGTGCGGCAGATCGAGGTGCATGTGACCAACACCCTGGGCTGGTCCGCCACCACCGGCCAGGTCGCGCCCTGGGTGTATGAGCAGCTCAGCGCCACCTTCATCCTGGATCCGGCCATGCGGGAACGCCTGGCCCAGCTCAATCCGACGGCCTCCACGCGCGTCGCCCATCGCCTGCTGGAAGCCGTGGATCGCGACTACTGGCAACCCGACGCCGCCACGCTGCAGGCCTTGCGCCAGGCGGGCGACGAATTGGAAGACCGCCTCGAAGGCGTCATCGAAAAGGCCGCTGCATGAGCACCATCTCCGTTCCCTTGAGCACCATCGGCCAGCGACGGCCCGATGGCGCCGGCAGCGTCCAGGTCCAGATGGACCCCGACCTGCAGATCGGCACCGCCAAGTGCTTCGCCATCTACGGCAAGGGCGGCATCGGCAAAAGCACGACGTCGAGCAATTTGTCGGCTGCCTTCTCCAAGCTGGGCAAGCGGGTGCTGCAGATCGGCTGCGACCCCAAGCACGACTCCACCTTCACCCTGACCAAGCGCATGCTGCCCACCGTCATCGACGTGCTGGAGACGGTCAACTTCCATGCCGAGGAATTGCGGGTGGAAGACTTCGTCTACGAGGGCTACAACGGCGTGATGTGCGTGGAGGCGGGCGGACCGCCGGCGGGCACCGGCTGCGGCGGTTATGTCGTGGGCCAGACGGTGAAGCTGCTCAAGGAGCACCACCTGCTGGAAGACACCGACGTGGTGATCTTCGACGTGCTGGGCGATGTGGTGTGCGGCGGCTTTGCCGCGCCGCTGCAGCACGCCGACCGGGCCATGATCGTCACCGCCAACGACTTCGATTCCATCTTCGCGATGAACCGGATCGTGCAGGCCATCGGCGCCAAGGCCAAGAACTACAAGGTGCGGCTGGGCGGCGTGATCGCCAACCGCAGCGCCGCCACCGACCAGATCGACCGCTACACCGAACGCACCGGGCTGAAGCTCTCGGCGCGGTTCCCGGACCTGGACGTCATTCGCCGCAGCCGCCTGAAGAAGTCGACCCTGTTCGAGATGGAGGCTTCGCCTGAGCTGGAGCAGGTGCAGCAGGAATACCTGCGGCTGGCGGCGTCGATGTGGACCGGCGGCACGCCGTATGAAGCGGTTCCCATGAAGGACCGCGACCTCTTCGACCTGCTGGGATTCGACTGATGCGCGACGCCAACTACCTCGAACGCCGCGGCCAGATCGAAGCGTATTTCGACCGCACCGCCGCCGATGCCTGGGCGCGATTGACCTCGGACGCGCCGGTGGGCCGCGTGCGGGCGAGCGTGCGGGCCGGACGCGACCGCATGCGCAGCACGCTGCTGTCCTGGCTGCCGGCCGACCTGCGCGGACGCCGGCTGCTGGATGCCGGCTGCGGCACCGGAGCCCTGGCGGTGGAAGCCGCACGCCGCGGTGCCGAGGTGCTGGCCATCGACCTGTCGCCCACCCTGGTGGACCTGGCCCGCGAGCGGCAACCCCGCTTCGACAGCGGCGGCCGCATCGACTTCCGCGCCGGCGACATGCTGGACCCGGCCCTGGGCCACTTCGATCATGTGATCGGCATGGACTCGCTGATCCACTACGAGCCCGCTGATGCAGTGGCGGTGCTGGCCGACCTGGCGGAGCGCACCCGGTATTCGGTGCTGTTCACCTTCGCGCCCAGCAACCCGGCCCTGCAGATGATGAAGGCGGTCGGCAAGCTGTTCCCGCAAGGCAACCGTTCGCCGTCCATCGTGCCGGTGGCGGAGCAGCGGCTGCATCGGCTGATCGGCAGCCATCCGCGCCTGCTGGCCTGGGACCTGCAACGCACCGAGCGCGTCTACAGCGGTTTCTACACCTCCCAGGCGCTGGAACTGGTGCGGCCATGAACCTGCTGCGCGCCACCATCTTCCACCAGCGCCTGGCGCTGAAGTGGTCCCGGCTCAGCCTGAAATTCCTGCCCTTTGCCGACGTCGCCACCACTGAATTGCCGCTGTCGCGACTGATGCGGCTGGCGCTGTTCCAGGTGTCGGTGGGCATGGCCTATGCGCTGCTGGTGGGCACGCTGAACCGGGTGATGATCGTGGAGCTGGGGGTCGCGACCTGGGCCGTGTCGCTGATGGTGGCGCTGCCGCTGCTGGTGGCGCCGCTGCGGGCGCTGGTGGGCCATCGGTCGGACACGCATCTGTCCGCCCTGGGATGGCGGCGCGTGCCTTACCTGTGGTTTGGCACGTTGCTGCAGTTTGGCGGCCTGTCCATCATGCCTTTTGCCCTGATCCTGCTGCAGCCCGGCGCAGAAGCCAGTGCGCAGCCCGGCGGCGTGATCGCGGGCCGTCTGGCGGCGGCGCTGGCCTTCGTGCTGGTGGGCGCCGGCATGCAGACCACGCAGACCGCCGGCCTGGCGCTGGCCACCGACCAGGCCCGCCCGGACACCCGGCCCCGTGTCGTGGCCATGATGTATGTGATGCTGCTGCTGGGCATGGTCGCAGCCAGCAGCTGTTTCAGCCTGCTGCTGGAGACCTTCTCGCCGACCCGGCTGGTGGCCGTGGTTCAGGGGGCGGCGCTCGCCACGGTCGTTCTCAACACCATCGCCTTGTGGAAGCAGGAGGCGCGCGGATCGATTCGCCGTCCGGAGGCTGAGCGCGAGGAATCCGCCCCCGCCTTCCGCGAGGTCTGGCGCCGCTTTGCCGCACAGCCGAACACCCGCCGCTTCCTCGTGGCCGTGGCCCTGGGCACCGCCGCCTTCAACATGCAGGACATCGTGCTGGAGCCCTACGGCGGCGCCATCCTCAAGCTGCCGGTGGCGGCCACCAGCCTGCTGACCGCCGGCATGGCGCTGGGCTCGGTGATCGCCTTTGGCCTGGCCGCCCGCTGGCTGGCCCGCGGCGTGGATGCCTACCGGCTGGCGGCCTTGGGGCTGCTGGTCGGCATCGTGGCCTTCTCGGCGGTGATCTTTGCGGCGCCGCTGGAATCGGGCTGGCTGTTCCGGCTGGGCAACCTGCTCATCGGCCTGGGCGGCGGACTGTTTGCCGTCAGCACCCTGGTCATCGCGATGGGCCTGGAAAGCAGCAGCGGCGCCGGCCTGGCCCTGGGCGCCTGGGGCGCCATGCAGGCCACCGCCGGCGGCTTGGCCGTGGCGCTGGGCGGCACCCTGCGCGACGCCTTCGAGGCGCTCGCCGCCCACGGCTGGTTCGGCACGGCGATGTCCGAGCCGCAGGTCGCCTACAGCGTTGTTTATCACCTGGAGATCGCGCTGCTGTTTGGCACGCTGATCGCCATCGGTCCCCTGGTGCGCCGCACGGGCGCATCCCCACCGTCCCGCCAGCGCATTGGGCTGGCCGAGTTTCCAGGCTAGGAGGCCTCCATGCAAACCGGTGCCATCACGGGCTACATCGACGTGGCCCAGCTCGTGCTCTACGCGTTCTGGATCTTCTTTGCCGGGCTCATCTACTACCTGCATCGCGAGAACAAACGCGAGGGCTATCCGCTGGAATCCGACCGCTCGCACGCCATCACCGTGCAGGGCTGGCCGTCAGTGCCCAAGCCCAAGACCTTCCGCCTGGCCAACGGGCAGACGGTCCAGGCCCCCAATGCGCGGCGGGACAACCAGCCGCCGCTGCATGAAGGCGCCTACCGCGGCGCACCGTTGCAGCCGGTGGGCGATCCGCTGCGCGCCGGCGTCGGCCCGGGCGCCTGGGCCGACCGGGCGGACGTGGCGGACGTGACCTATGAAGGCGTGATCAAGATCGTGCCGCTGCGGGTGGCCGCCGGCTTCGGCGTCGCGCCGCAGGACGTCGATCCGCGCGGCCTGCCGGTGCTCGGCGTGGATGGCGTGGAAGGCGCGCGGGTGGTGGACCTGTGGGTGGACCGCTCGGAAATGCTGTTCCGCTATCTGGAGCTGGCGCTGCCCGGCCAGGGCCGTGTGCTGCTGCCGATGAACTTCGCCAAGGTGCATGACCATCACATCCGCGTGCGGTCGCTCCTGGGCCATCAGATCGCCGGCGTGCCGCCCACCCGCCATGCCGAGCAGGTCACCCTGCTGGAGGAGGAGAAGATCATGGCCTATTACGGGGCCGGCACGCTCTATGCGACGCCGCAGCGCCAGGAGCCGCTGCTGTGAGAGCCGTGCCCAACCTTGTGAATGTGCTGGCCCCGGCGCACGAGCACGAGTTCGAAGCCACGCCGGGGCTGCCCGAAGCCCTGCCGGACGGCGAGCGGATGTTGTGGCAAGGGGCGCCCGATGCCCGGCTGCTGTTGCGGCAAGCCCTGCATCTGGACCTGGTGGCGGTGTATTTCGGCCTGCTGCTGCTGTGGCGGGCCGGCACGGCCTGGGCGGATGGCCTGAGCCTGGGCCAGACGCTTGGCGCGCTGGCCGGCATGCTGCCGCTGATGCTGCTGGCCGGCGCCCTGCTGACCGGCATGTCCTGGCTGATCGCCCGCACCACCGTCTACACCATCACCAATCGACGGGTGGTGATGCGGGTGGGCATCGTGCTGAGCATCACCTTCAACCTGCCGTTCGCGCAGCTGGCCGCGGCCAGTTGGCGGCCACGCGGCCGGGGTGGTGACATCGTGCTGAGCCTGGGGGGCGCGGACCGTATCGCCTATCTGCATCTGTGGCCGCATGCCCGGCCCTGGCATCTGAAGCGCACCCAGCCGATGCTGCGGGCCCTGGCCGACGCGCCTGCCGTCGCCGCCTTGCTGGCACAGGCCCTGAAGGACGCCGAAGCGGCGCGGCAGGCCCTGCCCGAGAAGGCCGTGGTGGTGGACCCCACCCGTCCGCTGGCCGAGCCGTCCCACGGCCCGGTGCCTCAACTGGCCTGAGCCATGAACACCGCCGACCCCCACACCCGGCTGCCCCAGCTATCCAAGCTGCCCACCCTGCCCCTGGCCGCCCTGGCGGCGCTGGTGCTCACCAGCGTGCTGGGCGTGGCCGTGGTCCGGCTGGCCGGGGTCAGTCCCCAGCAATTGCCGGATGCCCCCACCCGGCAGGTGCGCCTGCTGCATTTCGAGGATGGGGCCGACGGCAGCATCGCCATCCGGGATGCCCGAAGCGGCGACCTGCTGGACACGGTGGCCCCCGGCACCAACGGGTTCCTGCGCAGCGCCGTGCGCGGCCTGGCGCGGGAACGCAAGCGCCAGGGCCTGGGTCCGGAACTGCCGTTCGAGCTGCTCGGCCGGGCCGACGGCCGGCTCACCCTGGTGGACCCGGGCACCCACCGACGCATCGATCTTGAATCCTTCGGGGCCACCAATGCGGCCGTGTTCGTCCGCCTGCTGCCCCCCACCTCACCAGGAGCTGACCATGTCGCCCAGCGCTGAACTGCAGACCCCGGAAGATGCCGCCCGTCTGGCCAAGGCCGAGACGATGCTCACCCCGCGTTTCTACAAGACCGACTACGCGGCCATGGACCGGCTGGACATGAGCCCCATCCGCGCCGAGTGGGACGCGATGCTCGCCGAGTACGAAGGCGACAACAACCACGACCACTTCCTGCGCACGCCCGAGTTCGCGGCGGAGGTGGCGGCGCTGTCGGCCAGCTGGACGCCGCAGTTGCGACGGGACTTCCAGGACTTCCTGGTCAGCTCACTGACCAGCGAATACTCCGGCTGCGTGCTCTACAACGAGATTGCCAAGAATGTCAGCAACCCCGACATCCGGCAGCTGATGCGCTACCTCACCCGGGACGAATCCCGCCATGCCAACTTCATCAACCAGTCGCTGAAGGACTTCGGCCTGCAGGTAGACCTGGTCGGGCTCAAGAAGACCAAGGCCTACACCTACTTCAAGCCCAAGTACATCTTCTACGCCACCTACCTGTCGGAGAAGATCGGTTATGCCCGCTACATCAGCATCTACCGCCAGCTGGAGCGGCATCCGGACAAGCGCTTCCATCCGATCTTTCGCTGGTTCGAGCGCTGGTGCAACGACGAGTTCCGCCACGGTGAATCCTTCGCACTGATGATGCGGGCCCAGCCGCATCTGCTGCGCGGCGGCAACAAGCTGTGGATTCGCTTCTTCCTGCTGGCGGTCTACGCCACGATGTATGTGCGGGACCATACCCGGCCCTGGCTGAGCGAGGCCCTGGGCATGGACCCGACCGAGTACGACTACCAGGTGTTCGACATCACCACGGAGATCTCCCGGCAGGTCTTCCCGCTGAGTTTGGACACCGACCATCCAGCTTTCCGCGCCGGCATGACCCGGCTGTGCCGGATCGCCGAGGCCAATGACCGGGCCAAGAAGCGCGGCGGCGTGCTGGGGCGGCTGCAGCAGGGCTGGTGTGCGGTGCAGGCGACGGCGTGTTTTGCGCGGCTGTACCTGCTGCCGGTGAAGACCCATGAGCTGCCGCGCGAGATGCGTGTGGCGCCGAGCTGGTAGCCCCTCATGCAACACGGCTGGCCCGCCCTCTACACGCTGCTGCTGTGGTGGTTCAGCACCGGGGTGATCCTCTACCTGAACGGACTGCCGCGCGCGACCCATCCCTGGACCATGGCCGCGGCCACGGTGCTGCTGGGCATTGCACTGATGGGCGTGGGCGTGACGGCCGCGGATACCCGCGTCACCGGCGCCTATCTCGCCTTCACCGCCGCCCTGATGGTGTGGGGCTGGCAGGAGATCGGCTTCCTGCTGGGCTATGTGACCGGACCGCGCCGGGCCGCCTGCCCGCCCGGTGCCCGGGGCTGGCGACGGGCAGGCCATGCGGTGATGGCCATCCTCTATCACGAGCTGGCGCTGATCGTGCTGGGCATGGCGGTGCTGGCGCTGACCTGGGGGCGGCCGAACCAGGTGGCCACCTGGACCTTCGGCGTGCTGTGGCTGATGCGGCTGTCGGCCAAGCTCAATGTGTTCCTTGGGGTGCGCAATCTCAATGAGCAGTTCCTGCCGGAGCATCTGCGGTACCTGCACAGCTACTTTCGGCAGCGGCCGGGCAATCGCTGGTTCCCGGTCAGCGTGATCGGCGTGACGGGCCTGTCGGTGGCGGCCTGGCACGGCGCGGTGGCCTTGAGCGTCGAGGCCTTCGAGGTGACCGCCTGCAGCTTCGTGGCCATGCTGCTGAGCCTGGCGCTGCTGGAGCACTGGTTCATGGTGCTGCCGCTGCCCAGCGAGCGACTGTGGGACTGGGGACTGCGGTCCCGGACGGGGCGCGCCTCGCCGGAGTAGTCTCGCCTAATAGGCCCGAGCGGCTAGGATGGGGAATGACCGCACTCCAGGATCTCCTGCAAGCCGCCTTGTCCGAGATGGGGCACCAGCGATATGCCGAGGCCGCCGCCCTGCTGGCCCCCCACGCGCAGACGCCCTCCAACGAGCTGCAACGCTACTACGGCGAAGCCCTGCGCCGCAGTGGCCGTCCGCAGGAGGCGGTCGGTCCGCTGATGCAGGCCCTGGCGCTGAAGATGGACGATGTGGACGCGTATCTGCAGTTGGCCTTTGCCCTGCAGACGCTACAGATGAAGGCCGAGGCCGCCGAGTGCTTCCGCACGGTGGCCACGCTGCAGCCGGACAGTGTGATGGCCCAGGCCTACCTGGCCCATGGCGACCAGCAATGCGCCCGCTGGATTGACTTCGAGGCCAACCTGGCCGCGCTGCAAGGCGCCATTCGGGCCAAGCCGGAGGACGCGGACGATGAATTTGGCGTGCCCTTCACCTTGGTCGGTTTGCCGCATGCACCGGCCGATCTGCTGAAGGTGGCGCGGATGAGCACCCGCTTCCTGAGCCGCGGCCTGAAGCCCCTGCCGCCGGTGCGCGCCCTGCGCAAGGCACCGGGCGAGCGGCTGCGCGTTGCCTATCTTTCCTCCGATTTCCACACCCATGCGACCGCGGCCCTGCTGGTGGAAACGCTGGAGCAGCATGATGCCGAGCGCTTCGAGGTGTTGCTGGTCTCTCATGGCGGGCCCGACGACAGCCCGCTGGGACAGCGCATTCGCCGTGCGGGCTCCCGCTTCATCGATGTCTCCGCGCTGTCGACCAGCGGCATCGCGGCCAAGTTGAGAGAGGAAGGCGTGGACATCGCCGTCGACCTCAAGGGACACACCGCCGGCAGCCGCTTCACCGCCCTGGCCTGCCGCCCGGCGCCGGTGCAGGTCAGCTGGCTGGGATTTCCCGGCACCAGCGGCGCCGACTTCATCGACTACATCATCGGCGACCCCGTCGTAACACCGCACAGCCAGGCGGCCGACTACAGCGAAGCAATCGCCCAGTTGCCACGTTGTTATCAGCCGGGCGACGCCAGCCGGCACATCACGCCGCTGCCCCGTGACACCTGGGGGCTGCCGCCACACGCTCTGGTGCTGGCCGGTGCGAATCCGGTCTACAAGATCACGCCGGCCGTGTGGGACACCTGGATGGACATCCTGCATCGGCTGCCGCAGGCCCTGCTGTGGCAGCTCAGCGGCGGCGATCAGGCCGATGCGCAGTTGCGGGCCGAGGCGGCGCAGCGCGGCATTGGTGCTGATCGCCTTCAGTTCATGCCACCGGTGGACATGGCCACCCACTGGCAGCGACTGGCCAGCGCCGACATTGCGCTGGATACCTGGCCCTGCAACGGACACACCACCACCAGCGATGCGCTGGCAGCCGGTGTGCCGGTGGTCACGCTCAAGAGCGAGGGATTCGCCGGGCGGGTGGCGGCCAGTCTGCTGACGGCGGCCGGCTTGGAGGACCTGATCTGCGAGACGCCAGCCGCGTATCTGGAGCGGGTGTGCGAGCTGGCGCAGGAAGTGGAGCGTGGGGGCGCCCGAAGGGTGGTACGGGTCCGCCCGATCCGCCCCTGGATCGATTCACGTCAGATGGCCCGCGACTTGGAGTCGCTGTATGAGCGCATGTGGGAGCGGGCGGTGATGGGATTGTCGCCGGGGCCGCTCTGAGGTCGTGCCTTCATCGAAGCCATCAGCCGCTTAATCAGCAAAGCCATCAACCGCTTAATCAGCCGCGCAATTAGCCGGGCATTAGCCGGGCATTAGCCGGGCATTAGCCGGGCATTAGCCGCGTAACGCGGCCACGAATTCCTCGGTATCGAAACCCTCGCGCATCAGGTGCTGTTTCTTCCCGCGGTTGATCACGAGGAAGGGCGTTCCGTCCGCATGGTAGGACTGGAATTCGCTCTGGCAGCGCGCATCCACGCTCATGTTGCATTCGGTGAAGGCAAAGCCATTGCTGCTGAGCCAGTTCTTGGCCTGATGGCAGTAACCGCACTCGGTGGTGGTGTACATGACCACCTCCTCCGGACGGACACTGGCGGCCAGCGTGCGCATCTCGCTGCGGCTGACGCCAGCCGGCGGCGCATGGCGCTCCCATTGCTTCCAGGCCACCGAGGCCAGCACCAAGGCGATCACGACCGCCACCAGATTTCTCATGTTCGTCCTTCCCCGTTGTGATGTCGTTGTCAGCGACGTTGGGCGGACCGGCCCTGGATCGCTGCAGCTTGTGTGGGCAAAGTATGGCCCAAGTCCTTCCTGGCGGTGAAGCACGCCAGCGCCGCATGGCAGTCACGCGGGTCGTCCACTCGGTAGAAACCCGAAGGACTCCCGCAGCGGCGCCACGCGCTTCAGCGGGGGCTGCACGGACGTCGCCAAGCGCGGCGAGGCAGCGATGCGGGCAAGCCACGGTCCTCACAGATCGTTACCTTGACCCTGCAGCCCACAAGGAGGTAATTGTTCACTGAACGTGGGGGGCCGGACAGCCCGATTGCAACTGGAAAGGACCAATTTGCACGAAGCTCCCTACTTCCGTGAAACACCCTGTGCTCGGGCCGGTCACGCCAGGGTACAAGACGGTAAAGTGAGAGGCGATGGACACCACTCTGGCCGACCCCCCTCAGTCCGCCCTGTCGGGCGTGGCGCGCGTGCTTGTGCACGCCGGAAAACTTCAGCCGAAAGCCGCTGAGGACCTCGTTCGCCTGGCGCGGGAGAAAAAGACCAGCTTCGTCAACGCCGTCATGGCGTCCGGCACGGTCACCTCCGCCGACCTGGCGCACACGCTGGCCCATGCTCTGGCGATGCCACTGATGGACCTCAATGCGGTCGATTCGCACAAGCTCCCGCAGAACATCATCGATGCCAAGCTGGCGGCGCAGCATCAGGTGGTGGTCCTGGCGCGCCGCGGCAACCGGCTGTTCATCGGCGGCGCCGATCCGACCGACCAGGAAGTGGTGGAGCGGATCAAGTTCGCCACCCAGCTCACGCCCGAATGGATCATCGTCGAGCATGACAAGCTGGTGAAACTGCTGGGGGCGTCGGCGTCCGGCAGCACCGCCGAGCAGCTCGAAGCCATCGCCGGCGACGACTTCGAATTCGACATCTCCGAGGAAGAAACCGCTCCCCAGGAAGAAGCCCAGGAGATGGGCGACGTCGAAGACGCCCCGGTGGTGCGCTTCCTGCAGAAGATGCTGGTGGACGCCATCAACATGCGGGCGTCCGACCTGCACTTCGAACCCTACGAATATCACTACCGCGTCCGCTTCCGGGTGGACGGCGAATTGCGGGAAATCACCCAGCCGCCGATCGCCATCAAGGAAAAGCTCGCCTCCCGCATCAAGGTCATCTCGCGCATGGACATTGCCGAGCGCCGGGTGCCGCAGGACGGGCGGATGAAGCTCAAGTTCGGCTCCAAGGCGATCGACTTCCGGGTCTCGACCCTGCCCACCCTGTTCGGCGAGAAGATCGTGATCCGTATTCTGGATCCGTCCTCGGCCAAGCTCGGCATCGAGGCCCTGGGCTACGAGAAGATCGAGAAGGAGCGCTTGCTCCTGGCCATCCATCGCCCCTACGGCATGATCCTGGTCACCGGCCCGACCGGCTCCGGCAAGACGGTGTCGCTCTACACCTGCCTGAACATCCTGAACCAGCCCGGCACCAACATCTCCACCGTGGAAGACCCGGCGGAAATCAACTTGCCGGGCATCAACCAGGTCAATGTGAACGACAAGGCGGGCCTGACCTTCGCAGCCGCGCTGAAGTCCTTCCTGCGTCAGGATCCCGACATCATCATGGTCGGCGAAATCCGGGACCTGGAAACGGCGGACATCGCCATCAAGGCCGCCCAGACCGGCCACATGGTGATGTCCACGCTGCACACCAACGACGCGCCCACCACCCTGACCCGTCTGCTGAACATGGGCGTGGCCCCGTTCAACATCGCGTCCAGCGTGCTGTTGATCACCGCCCAGCGTCTGACGCGGCGGCTGTGCGAGAACTGCAAGGCCCCGGCCGAATACCCGCGCGACGCCCTGCTGCGCGCCGGTTTCGCGGAAAACGACCTGGACGGTTCGTGGAAACCCTACCGGGCCGTGGGCTGCTCGAGTTGCAACAATGGTTATCGGGGCCGGGTCGGCCTTTACCAAGTGATGCCCATTAGTGAAGCAATTCAGCGGATCATCCTGACCCAGGGCACTGCCATGGACATTGCAGAGCAGGCCCAGAAGGACGGCGTGCGAGACCTGCGGCAGTCCGGGCTGATCAAGGTCAAGTCGGGGGTGACCACACTGGAAGAGGTGTTGGCGGCCACCAATGAATGATTGAGGGCCACCCGGTTTCGTGCTCACGCACGAACCGCTGAGGGAATTAAACAACTGATTGGGAGCGCCGTTCGCTTGGCGCAACGGCTGGAGGTGATATGGCGACGACCACTGCGGGTTCCCGCGCAAAGCAGGGCATCAAGGAATACATCTTTGAGTGGGAAGGCAAGGACCGCAACGGCAAGCTGGTGCGCGGTGAAATGCGCGCCGGTGGTGAAGCCGTGGTCAGCGCCTCGCTGCGCCGCCAGGGCATCCTGGTCAGCAAGGTCAAGAAGCGTCGCTCCGGTGGCGGCCGCTCGATCAAGCAGAAGGACATCTCCATCTTCACCCGCCAGCTGGCGACCATGATGCGCGCGGGTGTGCCGCTGCTGCAGGCCTTCGACATCGTGGCCCGCGGCAGCACCAACCCCCGCCTGACCAAACTGCTCAACGAGATCCGCCAGGACGTGGAGACCGGCACCAGCCTGTCGGTGGCCTTCCGCAAGCACCCGCTCTACTTCGACGCGCTGTATTGCAACCTGGTGGAAGCCGGTGAGTCCGGCGGTATCCTGGAAGCGCTGCTGGACCGTCTGGCCATCTACCAGGAAAAGACGGTGGCCCTGAAGCAGAAGATCAAGTCGGCACTCACCTACCCGATCGCCGTGCTGGTGGCCGCGTTCGTGGTGACGGCCATCATCATGATCTTCGTGGTGCCGACCTTCCGCGACGTGTTCAAGAGCTTCGGTGCGGACCTGCCGGCCCCGACCCTGTTCGTGATCTGGCTGTCCGACATCTTCGTCAACTACTGGTGGCTGATCTTCGCCGCGGTCGGCGGCGGTCTCTACTTCTTCTTCCAGAGCTGGAAGCGCTCGGTCCGCATGCAGAAGGTCATGGACCGCCTGCTGCTGAAGGTGCCCATCTTTGGCGACCTGATCTACAAGTCGGTCATCGCTCGCTGGACCCGCACCCTGGCCACCATGTTCGCCGCAGGCGTGCCGCTGGTCGAAGCGTTGGACTCGGTGGGCGGTGCCTCCGGCAATGCGGTCTTCGTCGAAGGCACGGAGCGCATCCAGCGCGATGTGTCCACCGGCGCATCGCTGACCAATTCGATGCAGACCACCGGCCTGTTCCCGGTCATGGTGCTGCAGATGTCGTCCATCGGCGAAGAGTCCGGCTCGCTGGACCACATGCTGGGCAAGGCGGCTGACTTCTACGAAGAAGAAGTGGACGATGCGGTGAAGTCGCTGTCCAGCCTGATGGAGCCGATCATCATCGTCTTCCTGGGTACGCTGATTGGCGGCATCGTGGTGGCCATGTACCTGCCCATCTTCAAGCTCGGCGCGGTGGTCTGATTGCTGGAACGGGAAACGCTCGACCTGCTGCTCTCTCCCTGGTATCTCGGGCTGCTGGGACTGTGTGTCGGCAGCTTCCTGAACGTGGTCATCTACCGGCTGCCGGTGATGATGCGCCGGGGGTGGTTGGATGACTGCCAGCAGCAACTGGCCGCCAGCGAAGAGCTGCAGGAGGTGCTGAAATTCTCGCCGGCACAGGCACAGGCGGTGGCCGACGGCGTGCAGCCGGTCCGGCAGGCGCTGGACGCATTGCCGCCGCTCGGCCTGGTGACGCCTCGCTCCCGCTGCCCGCACTGCGGCCATCAGCTGCGCTGGCATGAGAACCTGCCGGTGATCGGCTGGCTTCGGCTCGGCGGCAAATGTGCGTCGTGCAAGGCGCCGATTTCCTTCCGATATCCCTTCATCGAACTGCTGACCGGGCTGCTCTTCGTGGGCATCGGCTGGCAGGTCGGCCCCCAGTTCGCTGCACTGCTCTATTGCGGGTTTGCTGCCGCCCTGGTGGCGCTGGCGGGCATCGACTGGGACACCACCTATCTGCCGGACAGCATCACGCAGCCCCTGTTGTGGGTGGGCCTGGTGGCGGCGGGTGCGGGCATGCTTCCCGTGACGCTGCCGTCTGCGCTGATCGGCGCCGTGGTGGGCTACCTGTCCCTGTGGTCGATCTACTGGGTGTTCAAGCTGCTGACCGGCAAGGAAGGCATGGGCTATGGCGACTTCAAGCTGCTGGCGGGCCTCGGCGCCTGGCTGGGCTGGCAGATGATCGTGCCGATCGCCCTGCTGGCGTCGGTGATTGGTGCCCTCGTCGGGCTGTCTCTCAAGATGTCCGGCGGGCTGCGGGAAGGTCGTTACGTGCCCTTCGGCCCCTTCCTGGCCGGCGGCGGTCTGACGGTGCTGCTGATTGGCCCCCGCACCGTGATGGCGTGGCTGGGTTTGCCAGGCTGACGGCCGCTGCCCCATCATGCGCATCGGTCTGACCGGCGGCATTGGCAGCGGCAAGAGCACCGTGGCCCAGGCCCTGGTGAGCCTGGGGGGCTGCCGGCTGGTGGACACCGACGCGATTTCCCGCGCCCTCACCCAACCCGGTGGCGCTGCCATGCCCATCATTGCCCAGCGCTTCGGCGCCGGGTTCGTGACTGCAGACGGCGCCCTGGACCGACCGGCCATGCGCGCCCTCGCCTTCCAGGACCCCTCCGCGCGGCAGGCGCTGGAAGCCATCTTGCATCCTCTCATCGGTGAAGAAACCGAACGACAGGCGCTGCTGGCCGATCCGGGCCAGCGGGTGGTGTTCGACGTCCCACTGCTGGTGGAGTCAGGCCGCTGGCGCCAGAAGCTGCACCGGGTGCTGGTGGTGGATTGTGAGGAGTCCACCCAGGTGCAGCGGGTAATGCAGCGCTCCGGTCTCGACGCGGCTCAGGTGCGCGCCATCATGGCCCAGCAGGCCTCCCGCGCGCAGCGACGCTCGGCCGCGGACGCCGTCGTCTACAACGACGGTCTGAGTCTGGATCAATTGCATCAGGAAGTTGCGGCGCTGTTGACAAGCCCCCTGTTCTGACCACACGAACCCCAGCGCGGGTGGGTGACGGCTGGCGTGTGGAACAATGGCCCCTTGCCGTAACAGGATGGGCCGACTTGATCCTCTACGAATACCCCTTCAACGAGAGCATCCGCACGATGCTCAGGCTGGAGCATCTGTTCGATCGATTGGGCCAGCTCGTGGCGCGCGACACGCCGCTGGACCACCACTATGCGCTCGCCACCATCTTCGAAGTGATGGACGTGGCTTCGCGCGCCGACCTGAAAGCCGACCTGCTCAAGGAGCTGGAGCGCCATCGCACCCAGCTCAATGGCTACCGGGGCAATCCGGCCATTGCCGAGTCGGTTCTGGACGAGGTGGTGGGTCGCATCGACCACGCCTTCGACAAGCTGAACCAGCTGCCGGGCAAGGCCGGTCAGGCCCTGACCACGAATGAATGGCTGATGAGCATCCGCAGCCGCATCTCGATTCCCGGGGGCACCTGCGAATTCGACCTGCCCGGCTACTACACCTGGCAGCAGTATCTGCCGGCCAGGCGCCGCAATGACCTGATGCAATGGGCCCAGACCCTGATGCCGCTGGCAGAGGCGCTGAATGTGCTGCTGGGGCTGTTGCGTGACAGTGGGTCACCGCACAAAGTGGCGGCGCATGCCGGGCAATATCAGCAGAGCCTGCCGCAGGGCCGCAGCTTCCAACTGCTTCGCATGCGCATCGACCCCAGCCTGGGGCTGGTGCCAGAGATCAGCGGCCACCGGCTGATGGTCTCCATCCGGCTGATGCGCCAGGATGAAGAGGGCCGCTTGAAACCTGCGCCGGTCGACGCCACCTTTGAATTGACGCTGTGCGCTTGAGGCGCGCAGCCACCCGCCGATTCATGCAGTTCCCGTCATGACTTCCAAGCCGTCTTCCAGCATTTCCACGTCACCCGTCGCTCCTGGCTCGACCTCGTCGCCGACGGCAACAGGCGTGTCAGGGGCGTCCTCAGCCCCCGCGTCCAGCGCACCCAGCGCCAGTCCTCGCATCGTGCCCTGCCCGACCTGTGGCGGTGACAGCATCTTTGCCCCCAGCAATCCCTGGCGGCCGTTCTGCGGGGAGCGCTGCCGCCAGATCGACCTCGGCCACTGGGCCGATGAATCGTTCCGCGTGCCGGCGCCGCCGACCACCGAAGACGAGAACGACGCCGAGCATTGACAACGCTTGCTGCGGATGCCGCAGCAAGCGTCGGAAGCAGGGCAACGCCGCTGTGGCACACGCCAGCGATGGCAGGGCGAGGCCTGCCGCCGCTGAAGGCGACGTTGAAGGCGCCGTTGAAGGCGCCGCTTGAGCCGCCGATTAAGCCGCCGCCAGCAGTCCCCGCGCCTGCAGCGCCTCCCGCGCCGCCTCCGGCGTGGTGAACAGCACCGCCTGCCAGCCCAGCGCCGTGGCCGCCTCGATGTTGGCCGGGTGATCGTCCAGGAAGACCAGCTCCTGCGGCTTCGCACCGAACTGCTGCGCCGCCAGCTCGAAGATCGGCGTATGCGGCTTGGACTGCTTCACGTGCCCTGAGAAGATGCCGGACTCAAACCATTCGCCCAGCGGATGGTGCGTTTCCAGATGGTCTGCATAGGGCTCCGGCATGTTGGACAGGAAGTGCAGGGTATGGCCCTGCGCCTTCAGGTCCTGGATCAAGGCAGCGGTTCCCTCGATGAGCTGGAGTTCCTGCGGGACTGCGTCCATCACCGTCACGATCTCAGCCCGCGGCCATCCGGTGCGGGCGGTGATGCGGTCGGCCGTGGTGGCCGCGTCCGCCAGGCCCTGGTCGAACGCGCCCCAGTCCCCGGTGTAGCTCTGGAAAAAGGTCTGGGCCACCTCGGCACCGACCGTCTCATCCGGCACGCGATGCGGCCAGACACGGGCCAGGAAACTGGGCGGATGCCAGCGAAACAGGACGCCGCCGAAGTCGAACACGATCTTCATGCCGCGGCCCCTCACGCCTTGAGGCGGGTCAGCAGCCCCGCGGTGGACGCATCCAGGCCGGTGAGATCCCCGCTGCCCAGACGAGGCAGCAGGCTGTTGCACAGCGCCTTGCCCAGTTCAACACCCCATTGGTCGAAGCTGTTGATGTTCCAGACGGCCCCGCTCACGAAGACACGGTGCTCATACAGCGCGATCAGCGCGCCCAGCGACGCGGGCGTCAGCGCTTCCAGCACCAGTGTCGTGCTGGGGCGGTTGCCGGGGAAACTGCGGTGGCGCGCCAGGACCTCGGGCGACAGGTCCTTCGACGCGGTCGGCGCCGATTCGCCAAGCGCCGCCTCGGCCGTCTTGCCCTGCATCAGGGCCTGGGACTGGGCCAGGCAGTTGGCCAGCAGCTTGGTGTGCTGGTCCTGCAGGCGGGTGAGCAGTTCACCGGTGACGTGCTCACCGAACTGCGGCGTCTTGACCGCGATGAACTCCACCGGAATGACGTCGGTGCCCTGGTGCAGCATCTGGAAGTAGGCATGCTGGCCGTTGGTGCCCGCTTCGCCCCAGACCACCGGGCTGGTGCCGTAGCCCAGTGCCTGCCCGTCCCGGTCCACGCCCTTGCCGTTGCTTTCCATCTCCAGTTGCTGCAGATAGGCCGGCAGGCGACGCAGGCCCTGATGGTAGGGAGCGACCGAGCGGCTGGTGAAGCCGTGGAAGTTGCGGTACCAGACGTCCAGCAGGCCCAGCAGCACCGGCAGATTGGTGGCCAGCGGCGCGGTGCGGAAATGCTGGTCCATGGCATGCGCCCCGGCCAGCAGCGCCTTGAACTGGCCGGAGCCGATCGCGATGGCGATGGGCAGGCCGATCACCGACCAGAGGGAATAACGCCCGCCCACCCAGTCCCAGAAACCAAAGGTGGTGGTGATGCCGAATTCGGCGGCAGCCTTGGCATTGCTGGTAGTGGCTGCAAAGTGGCGGGCAATGTCGGTGCCGCCCTGTTGCAGGAACCAGGCCTTGGCCGCCTGCGCATTGGCCAGCGTTTCCTGCGTGGTGAAGGTCTTGGACGCGATGATGAACTGCGTGGTGGCCGGATTCAGGCCCCGCAGCACGGGCGCCAGGTCATGGCCATCCACATTCGAGACGAAGTGCAGCTTCAGTGTGGCCGGGACATAGGCCTGCAGCGCCTGCACCACCATGGCGGGGCCGAGGTCGGACCCGCCGATGCCGATGTGCACAACATCGGTGATGCCGCTGATGGCCTGGTCCCGCACGCTGTCGGCGAAGGCCAGCATGCGGTCCAGCGAGGCCTCCACCTCGTCACTGAAGGGCGCCTGGCCGGCAGGTGCCCGCAGTGCGGTGTGCAGCACCGCGCGGCCTTCAGTGTGGTTGATCGGGTCGCCGTTGAAGAGCGCCTCGCGTTGCGCCTCCAGTTGCACATCCGCCGCCAGGCCCAGGAGCAGCTCGAGGGTCTTGGCATCGATGCGGTTCTTGGACAGGTCGGCAAACACCTCGGGCGCCTGCAGTGACCAGCGCTGGAAGCGCTCCGGCTCCGCCGCAAAGGCCTGCCGGATGTCAAAGGCGGCACCGGTGTGCTGGAAATGCTGGTGGAGGGCGGCCCAGTGGGGGCTGCTGTCGCAACGCGGGAACAGGCTCATCGCAGGCTTTCGATCATCTGGTCCAGCTTGCCGGCATCGGCGGCAAACAGGCGGATGCCTTCGGCCAGTTTTTCGGTGGCCATGGCATCCTGGTTGAGGGCAAAGCGGAAGGCCGCTTCGTTGAACGAGACCTTGGGCAAATCCAGGGCCTTGGCGGCGTCGGCATCCAGGGCCTTGGCCAGGGGGGCGTCACTGGCCTGGAGCTGGGCCAGCAGGTCCGGACTGATGGTGAGCAGGTCGCAGCCGGCCAGTGCCTGGATCTGCCCGATGTTGCGGAAGCTGGCCCCCATCACCTCGGTGTTGATGCCCTGCTTCTTGAAGTAGTTGTAGATGGCGGCGACCGACTTGACGCCGGGGTCGTTCACGCCGGCATTGGCGGCTTCGTCCCACTGGCTGCCGGCCGACTTCTTGTACCAGTCGTAGATGCGGCCCACAAACGGGGAGATCAGCTGGATGCCGGACTCGCCGCAAGCCACCGCCTGGCAGAAGGAGAACAGCAGCGTCAGGTTGCAGTGGATGCCTTCACGCTCGAGTTCCCGGGCGGCCTGGATGCCTTCCCAGGTGGCGGCGATCTTGATCAGCACCCGGTCGCGCGGGATGCCCGCGGCTTCATACAGGGCCATGATGCGGCGGGCGCGGGCCAGCGTGCCGACGGTGTCGAAACTCAGGCGGGCGTCCACTTCCGTGGAGACGCGGCCCGGCACCACCTTGAGGATCTCCAGGCCAAAGGCCACCAGCACCTGGTCCACGATCAGGTCCAGCGCGTCCGTCTTGAAAGCGGCCACGGTGTTTTCGAGCAGATGGACATAGTCCGGCGACTGCACGGCCTTGAGGATGAGCGACGGGTTGGTCGTCGCATCTTGCGGCGTGAACTGCGCCAGTTGCTTGAAGTTGCCAGTGTCGGCCACCACGGTGGTGAAGGCCTTCAGTTGTTCGAGCTGGTTCATAGGGGGGCGCCCGGAGGCGGTCACAATCGGAGGGTTGAAGCCGGAGGCGGGGCGCGGCATGAGCCTTGCCCCTGTGCCCCCGTATTAGAACCTCTGCTGCAAGCTTCCCGGACGCTCGTCGCCCTCGAGTCCCCCGTTGTCGTGGAGGGCCCTCCCCAGAGGGAGACGCCTCCCCAGGATAGGCAGGAGAGCCCCTCCTGGAAACGACTTCAGGCGGATTGACCGTCCGAAGAAACTGCGGCATCATAATTCCGGTAACTTCGTTACATCAAGACGTCAGCCAACTATCGCGCTCCTTCGCGGGAGTGCCGCGCACATGTCCTTTGATCTTGTCTTTTTTGGTGGCACCGGCGACCTGACCTGGCGCAAGCTCATGCCCGCCCTCTTCCAGGCTTTCCGGCACGGCAAGCTGCCCGAGAACGGCCGCATCCTGGCCGTGGCCCGCGACGAGATGCCGGATGAGCGTTATCGCGAGTGGCTCAAGGAGCGTTTCCGCGAGGTGGAGGAAGGCAAGCGCCCCTCCGATGAAGAATTCGAACGGTTCGCGTCGCTGGTGCATTACCGGCGCATGGACCTGTCCCAGCCCGACCACTACTCCCGGCTGAAGGACTGGCTGGGCGAGCGCAATGCCGACACGGTGGTGCTGTACCTGGCCACCAGCCCGCATCTGTTCACCCAGATCTGCGAGCAACTGGGCGCCGCCGGCCTGAACGGCCCGAAGGTGCGGGTGGTGCTGGAAAAGCCGCTGGGCCACGACCTGGCCAGTGCCCAGCAGATCAACCGGGTGGTGCGCAGCGTCTTCGACGAGACGCAGGCCTTCCGCATCGACCACTATCTGGGCAAGCCGTCGGTGCAGAACCTGATGGCGCTGCGTTTTGGCAATGCGCTGTTCGAGCCGCTGTGGCGCCGCGAGAGCATCTCCAACATCCAGATCACGCTGGCCGAGTCGCTGGGCGTGGGCACGCGCGGTCCGTTCTACGACAGCACCGGCGCGCTGCGCGACATGATCCAGAACCATGCGCTGCAACTGCTCACCATGATCGCCATGGAGGCACCGGCCAGCAATGACGCCGACGCCATTCGCGATGAGAAGCTCAAGGTGCTGCGCGCGCTCAAGCCGTTCACGCCCGAGACCGTTTCCCGCGATGTGGTGCGCGGCCAGTACCGCGCCGGCACGGCAGGCGGCAAGTCAGTCCCCGGCTACCTGGAGGAAGGCAAGGTACCTCCCGGCAGCCACACCGAAACCTTCGTGGCCCTGCGCACCGAAGTGCAGAACTGGCGCTGGGCCGGTGTGCCCTTCTACCTGCGCACCGGCAAGCGCCTGGCGGCGCGGGACGCGCAGATCGTCATCAACTTCCGCCCGGTGCCGCATCCGATCTTCCCGGGGGGCAGCTGCCCCAACCGGCTGATCATCAAGCTGCAACCGGAGGATGGCCTGGAGCTCCAGCTGATGGCCGCCAAGGGCGGCTCCAGCACTGAGGCGCTGAGCCCGGTGTCGCTGGACCTGGACTTCGACAAGGCCTTCGCCGCCGACCGCGTGGGCGCCTACGAGCGTCTGCTGCTGGATGCGATCGCCGGCCGCCTCAACCTGTTCGTCCGCAGCGACGAGCAGGAGCAGGCCTGGAAGTGGGTCGAGCCCATCCTGAACTACTGGAAGAACGACAGCACCGGCCCCCGCAGTTATGTGGCCGGCACCTGGGGCCCGCCGGCCGCCAGCGCCCTGGTGGCGCGCGACGGCCATTCGTGGATCGAAGAGTGCTGAGTCTCCTGCTGCGCGAGTGCCGTTCATGAGCATGCTCGAACGCATCAAGGCGGCACTGCCCGCCCTGCCGCCGGCAGAGCAGCGGGTGGCCAAGCTGCTGCTGGCCGATCCACGGGCCTTCGCCAACCTGCCGGTGAGCGAGCTCGCCGACCGGTCCCATGTGAGCAAGCCCACCGTGGTGCGCTTTTGCCGCAGCGTCGGGTATGACGGGCTGGCCGACTTCAAACTGAAGCTGGCCGGCAGCGTCAACGAAGGCGTGCCCTTCGTGCACCGCGCGGTGGACGAGGACGACAAGCCGGGGGATCTGATCGTCAAGGTGGTAGACAACGCGGTGGCAGCCCTGCTGCACTACCGCAATGACGCCGCCAGCCACGCCTTCGAGCGCGCCATCCTGGCGCTGACCGAGGCCGGACGGGACCACAAGCGCATCGAGTTCTACGGCGTCGGCAACTCCGGCATCGTGGCCATGGATGCGCAGCACAAGTTCTTCCGCCTGGGCGTCAACACCTTTGCCTGCAGCGACGGCCACATCCAGTTGATGAGTGCCACCATGCTGGGCCCGGGTGACTGCGCGGTGATCATCTCCAACTCGGGTCGCAGCCGTGACCTGATGGATGCTGCCGAGATCGCCCGCAAGAAGGGGGCGACCACCATCATCATCACGGCCAGCGGCTCGCCGCTGGCGCAGATGGGCCAGTTGCCCGGTCAGGTGCTGCTGGCCGTGGACCATCCGGAGGACTACGACCGCTACAGCCCGATGGTGTCGCGGCTGCTGCATCTGGTGGTGGTGGACGTGCTGACCACCGGCGTGGCGCTGCGGCTGGGCGAAAACCTGCGGCCGATGCTGCAGGAAATCAAGAAGAACCTGCGGAGCAAGCGCTACGCACAGTAGGCGGATCTTCCAAAAACAAAACCGGGCCAAGGCCCGGTTTTTTCATGCGCCGTGAAGGGTCAGGCGGCGAGGTCCGCTGCTGCAGGCGTTGCCGCAGCATCAGCCCAGAACAGCGACTCCAGCCCATACACGCGGGCCAGTTCGCGGAGCTGGCCCGGCGGCTGGAGCAGGTCCAGCTGCCAGCCGTTCTGCCCGCACATGCGCAGGGCGCTGAGCAACAGGCTCAGGGCAGCCGAATCAAAGTCGTTCAGGCCGCTGGCGTCCAGGCTGACGGACCGGCCGGCGGCATTGCCGACCTGCACCATCTCGGCCCGCAGCGCATCCTCGAGCTGAGCCCAGACCTGCGGCACGTTGTCCATGCGCAGGCGGGCAGGCAGCTTCAGCATGGCATCAGCCCTTCTTAGGCGCCGAAGCGGCCGGCTTGGCGGCGTTGCGCTCAGCCAGCGCCTTGATCAGGCCGTCGATGCCGTTGGCATTGATTTCCTGGGCGAAGCTGTTGCGGTATTGGTCAGCCAGCCAGATGCCCAGCACGTTCACGTCATAGATCTTCCAGCCCGCGTCGGTCTTTTCCAGGCGGTAGTCCAGCTGGATCGGATCCCCACGGCCGCGGATCTCGGTCTTGACCACGACTTCGGTGTCTTCCGGCGAAGCACGCAGCGGCTTCAGGGCAATGGTCTGGTCCCGCACCTGGGTCAGGGCGCCGGCATAGGTGCGCACCAGCAGGGTCTTGAACTCGTCCTGCAGACGCTGCTTCTGCTCCGGCGAGGCCTGGCGCCAGAAGCGGCCGACCGCCGACGCGGTGATGCGCTGGAAGTCCACATGCGGCATGACCTTGGTGTCGACCAGCTGCATGATCTTGTTGACGTCGCCGCCCTGGATGGCCTTGTCGCTCTTGACCGCATCCAGCGTCTCGACGGAGAGCTGGCGGATCAGTTGGTCAGGCGCGCTGGCATCAGCTGCGAACGCCGCCAGCGGGCTCACCGCTGCCACGGACAGGGCCAGCTTCAGCAGCAGTCGTTTGGTGGAAATCATGCTTGTCCTTTCTCTTTGGGCTGGGACCTGACTACAACGCGCCAGGTCCCTCATGGGTAGACCGGTGGAGCAGCCGCTCAGGGTTTGGCGGGCGCCTCGGCCGGCGTGATGACTTCGTAGTCGTCTTCCTCATCATCCGCGCTGCTGTGCGCCTTGATGTTGCGGCGCTGCAGATAGGCATCCCGCACGAAGGTGTATTTGTCCAGGGCAATGCCGTCGAGCATGTCGGTGACCTTCAGCAGGCCCGCCCGGGTATTGATGATCTGCAAGGCGCTGATGCCGAACTTGTACTCCCCTTCCTCGAACAGGTAGGCCGGGGAGTAGTAAATGTTGGCAGGCAGGGCCACGGAATCACGCAGCGACGACGGGCCCAGCAGCGGCCAGACGATGTACGGTCCGGTCTTGACACCCCAGTAGCCGAGCGTGCGGCCCAGGTCTTCCGAGGTCTTTTCCAGGCCGGCGGGCGTGGCAATGTCGATCAGGCCGCCCAGCCCCAGCACGCTGTTCACCGCCACGCGCATGGTCTGCTGCGCGCCGGTCTTCAGGCGTCCCTGCAGGAACAGGTTGACGGCCGACCAGGCGTCGGAGAAGTTGCCAAAGAAGTTGTCCACCGCCTGACGGGCCGGGGACGGCACCAGGTTGCTGTAGGCCGTGGCCACGGGGCGCAGCACGTTCTCGTCCAGCTTCTCGTTGAAGTTGAACACCTTGCGGTTCCAGCGCTCCCAGGGGTCCTGGCGATTGCGCACCCGAGGATTGGGCTGCGTGGGATCTGGTTCGGCGGCTTGCGCGACCTGACCCGCCTGACCGGCCGCGGCGGGCACTTGCGTGTCGCCGGTGGTCGCTGCGCTGGCGGCGTCGCCCGGCGCTGCGGCTGCGGCGGCGCTGGCAGCATCCGCACTGGCGGGGGCTGCACTGGGTTCTGCAGATGCACCCGAACCTGCCTCAGCGCCTGCTTCGGCTCCTGCTTCGGCTCCTTCGGCGACTGCTTCTGCAACTGGGGTCGCGACAGCGATCTCAGTCCCGGTGACCAGGGCTGCACTGGCGCCTGCGGCCGTCTGCCCCAGGTCCTGCTCCGTGGTGGCCTGCGCCGACTGCGCGGCCAACGAGGCCAGCAGCGCCGCGCTCAAAAGCCCGGCACGCAGGCCGGACGTGGCGATCGATGTCATTTGTTCTCTCCCGAAGAAGCATCGGCCGCCTTGTTGTAGAGGAATTGGCCAATGAGGTTTTCCAGAACGACCGCGGACTGGGTCTGCTTGATCATGTCGCCGGACGCCAGGTTCTTCTCGTCAGCGCCCGGCTCCAGGCCGATGTATTGCTCGCCCAGCAGGCCGGAGGTCAGGATCTTGGCGGAGCTGTCCTTGGGGAAGGCCACGCCCTGGTTCAGCTTCAGGACCACGCGGGCCTGGAAGCTCTTGTCGTCAAAGCTGATGGAGTCCACCCGGCCCACCACGACGCCGGCACTCTTGACGGCCGCACGGGGCTTGAGGCCACCGATGTTGTCGAACTTGGCGGTGACGGTGTAGGTGTCTTCCAGATTGAGGCTGAGCAGGTTGCCGGCCTTCAGGGCCAGGAACAGCAGGGCTGCGGCGCCGATCAGCACAAAGAAACCGACCCAGGCGTCATAACGTGAGGATTGCATCTGCAACTCCGGATCAAATCGAAATCAAACGAACTCAAACAGCGAGCGGAGTGGACAGCCGGCCACTCAGATCGAGAACATCATGGCGGTCAGCATGAAGTCCAGGGCCAGCACGGCCAGGGACGACATGACCACCGTCCGGGTGGTGGCCGCCGCCACGCCCTCGGGCGTGGGCTTGCAGGTATAGCCCTGCAGCAGCGCCACGAAGCTGACGGTGATGCCGAAGACCACGCTCTTGATGACGCCGTTGCCCACATCGGCAAAGACGTCCACGCCGCCCTGCATCTGGGACCAGAACGAGCCGGCATCCACGCCGATCAAGGGCACCGCCACCAGCCATCCGCCGATGATGCCCACCGCCGAGAAAACGGCCGCCAGCAGGGGCATGGCGATGAAACCGCCCCAGAAACGGGGGGCCAGCACCCGCTGGATGGGGTCCACCGCCATCATTTCCATGGCGGTGAGGACTTCATCCGACTTCATGAGGCCGATTTCCGCCGTCAGCGACGTGCCTGCGCGGCCGGCGAACAGCAGCGCGGCCACCACCGGACCCAGTTCGCGCACCAGGCTCAGCGCCACCAGCAGACCCACGGCTTCAGCGGAGCCATAACGCTGCAAGGTGTAATAGCCCTGCAGCGCCAGCACGAAGCCCACGAACAGGCCGGACACACCGATGATGGACAGCGACCGGTTGCCCAGATAAAAGACCTGCTCCCGCACCAGCACGAAGCGGCGCAGGCAGCCGCCCAGGCCCAGCAGCAGCAGGCCCAGCAGCCGGGTGGAGGCGCCCCAGTCCACCAGTTTCAGACGCAGCCCGCGACCGATCGCGGCTGCTGCATTCGTCACCGCATTCATGCGGTCTCCTCAGGTTCGGGCAGCCCGAAATCGTTCTGCATCGTCGGCGCCGGTTGATGGAAACGCACCGGTCCGTCCGGCTGCGCATTCACGAACTGGCGCACCAGGGGGTCGTCGCTGGCCTTGAGCTCCTCCGGCGAGCCCTGGGCGACCACGCCGCCGTTGGCCACCATCACCACATGGTCGGCGATGGCGAAGGTCTCGTGCAGGTCGTGGGTGACGATGACGCTGGTCAGGCCCAGGGCGTCATTGAGATCGCGGATGAGCCGGGCGGTCACACCTAGCGAGATCGGATCCAGCCCGGCGAAGGGCTCGTCGTACAGCACCAGGTCGGGGTCCAGCGCGATGGCGCGAGCCAGCGCCACCCGCCGCGCCATGCCGCCGGAGATCTCGTTCGGCATGAGATCGCGGGCCCCGCGCAGACCGACGGCATTGAGCTTCATCAGCACCAGGTCCCGAATCATGGCCTCCGACAAACGGGTGTGTTCCCGCAGCGGAAAGGCCACGTTCTCGAACACGCTGAGGTCGCTGAACAGTGCACCAAACTGGAACAGCATGCCCATGCGTCGCCGCTGGGCGTAGAGCTGGTCCTGCTTCATCGGTGCCAGGTCCTGCCCGTCAAAGAGCACCTGACCGGAGATCGGCTTGAGCTGACGCGTCAGCAGCCGAAGCAAGGTGGTCTTGCCGCCGCCGGACGAGCCGATCAGCGCCAACACCTTGCCGCGAGCAAGGCTCAGATTGACGTTGCTCAGGATGATGCGATCTGCATATCCGCAGGTCACATCCCTAACTTCAATCAGAGGACCGGCTGGAGTGGTGGGATGGGGATCGGTGAATGCCATTGTCGATGAGTTCGGCGGACGAGCGTCCGACCGGGAGCCGGGATCATAGGGTAAAGCCCGGATTGATGCCGGAGCTCATCTGGGGCGCGGAGGAATTGCGACAGTCGCGCAAAGGCACTTGACGCGGCCCCTTCGGAGGAGTTGTGACGAAGTTCACAGTTCACGCCCCCCATAAGACGGGCGGAACCCGAGGCGCGATGAGCGGCCTCGCCTTCATCATGTCGCTGTCGATAATTTCCCCCTAACAGGAGTGATAAATGGCTGGGACTCTACAAAGCAAGATTGGGCGACTGACCAAAGCAGGTCAGCGCGGTTTCACCCTCATCGAGTTGATGATTGTGGTGGCGATCATTGGGGTGCTGGTGGCAATTGCATTGCCGGCCTACCGCGACTACGTCATCCGCGGTTCCGTGACCGATGCGGTCACCGGGCTGACCAATGTCCGCGCCGACATGGAGCGCTACTACCAGGACTACCGCACTTACCAGGCGGTGGGCACGACCGCCAGCCCGCCCTGCCTCACCAGCCAGACCGTTGGCAAGTTCACCATCAGTTGCCAGTCGTCCAACCTCACGGCCACCACCTACATCATCAGCGCGGTGGGCAGCGGCAACGTGAACGGATTCACCTACCAGGTGAACCAGTCGGACACGAAGGCCACCACCATCGCCTCCCCGGCGCCCGCTGCGTGGCAGGTCTCCTGCCCGTTGACCAGCAACGGCACGAAGTGGATCACCAAGAAGGGTGACTCATGCACCTGAACATCCACCGTCAGCCAGGTCAGCAGGGCCTGACGCTGCTGGAGCTGATGGTGGTCATTGCCATCATCGCCATCGTCAGCGCGTATGCGATGCCCGGGCTCAAGAGCTGGTCCAACAACGCCCAGATCCGCACCACGGCCACCAACCTCCAGATCGCGCTCAAGGAAGCGCAGGGTGAGGCCAACCGCAGCTTCCGCCAGGTGGTGTTCTTCCGCACTGCCGCCACCACCTGCACCGGCAACGAACAGGTGTCCACCAGCGGCACGCGTTGGGTGATGAAGATGCTGCCGCTGGTCTCCACGGAAAGCGCATCGGCCATCAAGTGCGGCAGCCTGACCGAAGCCGCCCCGCTGGTGTCGATCGCCGGCCCCACGGCCGTGTGCTTCAGCGCCGCAGGTCGGCCCACCGCGCTGAGCGCCACGGTCACCGGTGTGGGCGCCGCCTGCACCACCGGCACCGACAGCCAGATCATCTTCGGTGTGAGCCCCACCACCACGACCAGCAACACAAAGAAGCTGCAGGTCTGGTTGAACCTGGGGGGCGCAGTGCGCACCTGTGATCCCACCCGTCTGTCCACCGCTGCACCGGATGGATGCCCGCTGGCCAACCAGGCGACCACGTCATGACACGTTCCTCTCGTCCTCCTCGCGCCCGTCGCCGCGCTCGCGGCATGACGCTGATCGAAATCCTCTGCGCGGTCCTGGTGATGACTCTGGGCCTGCTGGGCCTGGTGTCCGTCATGGCCAAGGCCTCCCAGGTCACCATTGCCACGGACGATGCCCAGCGGGCGGCTTCGCTGGCCAATGAAATGGCCACCCAGATGTGGCTGACCGGCACGGTTGTCGTGCCCACCGACGTGCAGACCGCCTGGAAGGCCCGCGTGGCCAATGCCACCGATGCCGGCCTGGCCGGCGGCGTGGGCACGATCACCCAGCCTGACTCCACCAACTTTGCGCGGATCACCATCACCTGGACACCGCCCGGCGGCAGACAGCGCCAGTACTTCACGGACGTCCGGCTGAACAACTAATCATGATGCTGCACCGCCTTCCTCAGCCCGCCCAGGGCGCCCGCCGGTCGCGGGGCTTCAGCCTGATCGAACTCATGGTCTCTTTGGTGATCGGCATGGGCCTGATCATCACCATGGGTGTGCTCAGCCAGAAGTTCGAGACCTCCAAGCGCGAGCAATCGACCTCGTCCGATCTCTCAGGCACCTCGGCCTTCCTGAGCTACGACCTGGACCGCCAGATCCGCAGCGCTGGTTCGGGTTTCACCAACGGCTATGAAGATACCTTCGCCTGCGCGCTGAACGTCTCCAAGAGCAACGCACAGATCCTGCCCGCGCCGGTTGCGCTGCCGGACCCGTTTGGCTCGGTGCCCCAGGCCATCACGCTGGTGCCGCTGGCCGTGTATCCGGCCACCGGCAGCACGGACTCGGACACCATCCAGATCATGACCGCCACCGGCGGCGTGGGGGAAGTGTCCACCCAGCTGAAATACAAGTCGGTCAACACCAACCAATTGCAGTTGGTCTCGAATGTCGGCATCGAAGCGAATGACCTGCTGCTGATCACCGAGAAGGGTCGCCCCTGCATGATCGAGCAGGTCAAGGGCCTGAATGCCACCACGCCCGACATCATTGACCTGGACGGCGCCTACTACGCTTCGGTCATCAATGGACAGGCGTTGAACGACCGCGGCACCAGCGCCAGTGTCAATGCGAAGGCCTTCAATATCGGCAACGCGTCCAACGGCAACCCGCCGATGTTCCATCTGCTGGGCGTCAATGGCAGCAATCAGCTGGTGCGATATGACCTGATGCGATTCAACAATGGCGGCTCAGGCGGCAACCAGCCGATCCCGATCACCGACGGCGTCATGATGATGCGCACCCTCTACGGGGTGGACACCAGCGGCGACGGCAAGGTCGATTCCTGGGTGCGCCCTGGCACGGGTAGCTTCACGGCCGCCAACGTCACCACCAACTCGGCGATTGCACGTCAGATCGTCGCCATCAAGATCGCCATGGTGCTGCGTTCCGACACCATCGAGGATCAGTCGAGCAACGCCAAAACCACCGCCACTCGGTCCACCTTCTTCGTCGCCCCGGAGAAGCTCACCTTGTTCACCAGCCAGGCCACCACGCTGCGGACCGACTACGAGGTAACCGACCGTCAGCGTCGTCACCTGGTGGTGGAGTTCACCGTGCCGCTGCGCAACCAGCTGGCCAGCCTCAGAACCACTACTCCGGATTGATCGAGGTCATGATTTCGATGCGAGTTCCCCTTCCACATGCGCGGCCCGGGCGCACTCCGACTGCGGCCCGGCAACGCGGCATCATCATGGTCATCGCGCTCATCACGCTGGCCCTCATGATGATCGGCGCCGTCGCAGCCCTGCGCTCGATGAACGCCACCCTGTCCGGCGCCGGCAACATCGGCATGAAGCGCGACATGAGCAACCAGGTCGAGGTCGCCCTGCGCAAGGCCATGGCCAGCTTGACCGGGGCCACGTCGGCCACCCTGTCGAACAGCAGTACCGCGATGAACTACAGCGCCACGATCCTGCCGACCACACCGGAAGGCATTCCCACCGTGCTGCTGGGGACGTCCCCGACCACGGTGGGTGGGCTCGGCGTTGCCACCAACGTGGTCGATCTCACCACAGCTCCTGCGGCCGGTACCGGCTCACCGCCACAGGTCACCATGTATTACGTCATCGACCGCCTGTGCAAGAACGCTGGCGTCGTTGATACGACCAACTGCCTCACCCCAACGACGGTGTCCACCGGCACCGACAGCAAGGGGGGCGTGCCGCCCCCCACCAAGCCCGTTTATCGCGTCTCCGTCCGTGTGGACGGCCCGCGCGGCTCCCAATCGTTCTATCAGGCGACCTTGACGAACTAAGGCCTCTCATGAACCACATTCCTCCCCTTTCACGTCGGCTCGGCGGCGCGGCCTTGGCCACCGCCCTGACGGCGGCGCTGACGACGTCCATGCTGGCATCGAGCCTGGTCCAGGCCCAGACCAAGCTGGCGGACCAGCCCGTGCTGTCGGCCACCTCGGTGCCGGGCAACCTGGCCCTGGCCCTGTCGGTGGAATATCCGACGGCCGTCAGCAACACCCACCAGGACACGGCCTACAACCCGGCGACCAACTACATCGGCTACTTCGATCCGAACAAGTGCTACAACTACGTGTATTCGGATGTAGAGGCTGATCGCTACTTCCAGCCGGCGGGCAAGGCCACCAACCACTTGTGCAATAACAAGTGGAGCGGCAACTTCATGAACTGGGCATCGATGCAAACCATCGACCCGTTCCGCTGGGCCCTGACGGGCGGCGCCCGGGTCAAAGATACTGCGGACACCACCATCATCGAGAAAGCCTGGGCCAGCGGCCAGGGCGGCGCCAGCAACTTCCCGGACCGGCTGATCAACGCCAACATCACCGGCGCCACGCCCCTGGCCTTCACGCAGCTCAAGCTGCGGATCCAGGGGCTGGGCAACAAGATGCGCTTCACCCAGGACGGTGACAACAACAACCCCAAGACGCTGGCTGCGTTCAACAATCCAGCCACGCCCTCCACCGACACCGTGTACGAAGTGAGCGTGCGGGTGAAGGTCTGTGAGCCCTCGGAAGCTGCCGGCGGCCTTGAGGCCAACTGCATCAAGTACAGCGGCGGCTACAAGCCTGAAGGTCTGATCCAGAAGTACTCCGATCAGGTCCGTTTCAGTGCTTTCGGCTACCTCAACGACGCCACGGTGAACCGCGACGGCGGCGTGCTGCGCGCCCGCATGAAGTTTGTCGGCCCCACCCAGCCGGTTCCCGGCGCGCCGGCCACCAACAACAGTAACGCGGAGTGGGACGCCAAGACGGGCATCATGGCGATCAATCCGGATCCGACGGATGCGTCAAGCACGGCCAATGCCTATGGCATCACCATCAGCAACAGCGGGGTGATGAACTACCTGAACAAGTTTGGCACCGCCACCAGCAACTACAAGACCTATGACCCGGTCGGCGAGTTGTATTACGCGGCCCTGCGCTATTACCGCAATCTGGGCAATGTGCCGGAGTATTCGAACGACAACGGTGCCAGCAAAGCCACCAAGGAAAAGTATGCCGACGGCTTCCCGGTGATCACCGACTGGAATGATCCCATCCTCTATAGCTGCCAGAAGAACTTCATCCTGGGCATTGGGGACGTGAACACGCACGCGGACCGTAATCTCCCAGGCGCCACCGGCAACTCGGAGCCGGCCAAGCCGGGCGCGGTCACAGCGGACACGCTGGATACGGTGCTGTGGACGAACCGCGTAGGCACGCTGCAAGGCATCGCCGACCTGGGCACCAAGCAGAACTACAACGGTTGCTGCACCAACAACGGCGCGTTGATGGCCGGCATGGCCTACTACGCCAACACGACGGACATCCGGTCGGACTTGAGCGGCCGGCAGACCATCAAGACCTACTGGCTGGACGTGCAGGAATACCAGAAGTACGTGGCCAACAACCAGTTCTATCTGGCGGCCAAGTACGGCGGCTTCACGGCCCCGACCGGCTACGATCCGACCAACATCGCTGCCAAGGACTTCCAGGACGCCTGGTGGCACACGGGTCCGGCGACGGACAAGGTTGGCAACCAGCTTCGCCCCGACACGTACTTCACGGCCGCAAAGGCTGACACCATGGTGGACGGTCTGGTCACGGCCTTCGCGTCGATCGGCGGCTCCATCAAGGCGCCCACATCGTCCTTCCAGACCGTGGACGCCACCCTGAAGATCGGTGAAGCCTCTTACGGCACCACCTACGATGCCTCCACCTGGGCCGGCAACGTGTGGGCTGCTGGCGTTCGCGACATCGAAGTGGGTGCGACCATCAAGTTCGACAAGGTCAGCTGGAACTTTGCTGACCAGCTGTACGCCCAGATGAGTGCCACCAGCGACGGTTGGGCCCAGCGACGGATCGTCACCATCAACCCCACCACCCAAAGCGGGACGTCCTTCCTCTACAACAGCCTGACCGCCGCCCAGAAGACGGCCGTCACGCCCACCTGGAGCAAGGTGGCCACTGGCGACACCTATGTGAAGTGGCTGCGCGGCGATCAGTCCAACGAGCAAAATGCGGTGGGCACCGGCAGCTTGCTGGCCTATCGCACGCGGACCGCCAACCGCCTGGTCGGCGACATCGGCGAAAGCGGCGTCACGGTCCTGGGGCCGCCTTCGCTGGAAGACGGCTCGCTCTCCGACGCCGGCAATCCGGGATATTCCAGCCACGCCAAGACGTACGCCAACCGGCCCAATATCGTCCTGGCCGGCACCAACGCCGGCATGGTGCATGTGATCAACGGAACCTTGACCGGCACCACCGCGGGCAAGGAATTGTTTGCCTTCGTGCCCAACGCGGCCATCACCGGTCCCAGCAACACCCCCAGCGTGGACGGCATCGCCGCCGTCGGCAATCCGGACTATGCGCACCGCTACCTGGTGAACGGCAAGATCACCGTGGGCGAAGTGGACTTCAACAAGACGTCTGGCACCAGCGCCTCGGGCAATGACTGGCGCAGCATCGCCGTGGGCGGTCTGGGCAAGGGTGGCCGCAGCGTGTGGGCCCTGGACCTGACGACGGCGGATTCCACCTCGTCGGAGGCCAACGCCGCCACCCGCGTGCTGTGGGAGTACACCGATGCCAACATGGGCTTCGTCTACGGCAAGCCGATCATCACCAAGATCAAGGGCTACGGCTGGGTGGTCGTGGTGGGCTCCGGCCTGAACACACCGGACGGCAAGGGTGCCTTCGTGATCCTCAATGCCCGCACAGGTCAACTGCTCAAGCGCGTGGCCCTGCCCACGACGGGCGTGACCGGTACGGTCGACGACGGCTCCACGTCCAACCCGACTGGCCTGACCTACATCAACGCCTGGCATCCGGACAGTTCGGACCTGACCGCCGAAACGATCTATGGCGGCGACCTGCGCGGCAACCTGTGGCGCCTGGATGTGTCGGGCGGCAGCACCAACATCCCGGCCCCGGTGAAGATCGCCAAGCTGACGGACATCAACGGTAAGGAACTGTCCGTGACCAGTGCCCCCAAGATTCACGTGGACCCCAGTACGGGTTGGCGCTGGGTCTCGGTCGGTACTGGCCGCCTGCTCTCCACCGACGACATCAACAGCACCGACCTGAACCGGCTCTACATGATTCGCGATGGCGGCAACAACAGCTACACCGCCACGTCGCTGCCCACTGGCGTTTCCTATCCCATCCTGGAGAGCAATGTGGGCCGACATGACCTGGTTGACCTGAGCACCTCGGGCAGCCAACTGGGCAACACCAAGGCCGGCTTCTTCATTGACCTCAAGACGTCGCTCAACACCACGGGCTACCGGGTGATCTCGGATGCTGACGGGTACGCCAACTACGTGCTGTTTGCAGCCATTCAGCCAACGACCGTCAATGGCGGATGCTCGACGTCGGCAACGTCGTGGGCCTTCCTGATTGATCTGGCGAGCGGCGGTGTCTACAAGGAACAGGTGAACTTCCTGGCCACCACTGCGCGGATTGTGCAATTTGACGGCGAGGTGTATGCCACGGTGTCGGGCAACGAAGATCCCAAGGATCCGGAGAAGGATGTGACCGAGAACGGCGACAAGGCGCTCGGCAAGAAACTGACCGGGGGCGGCGGCACGGCTCGCCTGATCAACTGGCGCGAAATCCCGCTGCGCAACTGATGCGGCATGGCCCGGGGGAAACCTCGGGCACCACCGACCCCGGCGCTCCGGGGTCTGACCAGCAAAAAGGCCTTCGTCTCACGACGAAGGCCTTTTTTCTTTGGGCATGCCGCTGCCCCTTGCAGGGCGCCGGCATGCGACGGGTGCAGCGCGCCGCAGTCTGCTGCGGCCGTGCGCCTTCAGCGCGGCAGCTCGCTGTCCCCCATCAGGAACTCATCCACCGCCCGTGCCGCCTGGCGGCCTTCGCGGATGGCCCAGACCACCAGGGACTGGCCCCGACGCATGTCGCCGGCGGTGAACACCTTGGCGACGTTGGTCCGATAGCCGCCGTTGAAATCGGTCGTGGCCTTGGCATTGCCCCGCGCGTCCTTGGTCACGCCAAACGCCTCCACAATCGACGCAACCGGCGACACAAAGCCCATGGCCAGCAGCACCAAGTCGGCCTTGAGCACCTGCTCCGAGCCTTCCACCTCGACCATCTTGCCGCCCACCCATTGCACCCGCACCGTCTTCACGCCGGTGACCTTGCCCTTCTCGCCGATGAACTCCTTGGTCGCGATCGCGAATTCGCGCTCGCAGCCTTCTTCATGGCTGGACGAGGTGCGCAGCTTGATCGGCCAATAGGGCCAGGTCAGCGGACGGTCTTCCACTTCAGGCGGCTGGGGCAGCAGCTCGAATTGCGTCACGCTCTTGGCGCCGTGGCGGTTGCTGGTGCCGACGCAGTCGCTGCCGGTGTCGCCGCCGCCGATCACGATCACATGCTTGTCGTCGGCCCGCAGCTGGTTCTTCAGCTTGTCGCCGGCATTGAGCTTGTTCTGCTGCGGCAGGAACTCCATGGCGAAGTGCACGCCCGCCAACTCACGGCCCGGCACCGGCAGGTCGCGGGACTGCTCCGCACCACCGGCCAGCAGCACAGCGTCGAACTGCTGCATCAGCTCACCGGCGGAGACCACGTCCTTGGCCCAGTTGGTGACCTTGGAGCCTTCCGGCAGATGAGCCACCATCACGCCGGTGCGGAACACCACGCCTTCGGCCTCCATCTGCGCGACGCGGCGGTCGATGTGGCTCTTCTCCATCTTGAAGTCGGGAATGCCGTAGCGCAGCAGGCCGCCCACGCGGTCGTTCTTCTCGAACACCGTCACGCTGTGGCCGGCGCGCGCCAGTTGCTGCGCCGCCGCCAGGCCCGCCGGGCCGGAGCCGACGATCGCCACCGTCTTGCCGGTCTTGACCTTGGGCGGGCGCGGCGTGACCCAGCCTTCCGCCCAGGCGCGGTCGATGATGGCGTGTTCAATCGACTTGATGCCGACCGCATCGTCATTCACATTCAGCGTGCAGGCCGCCTCGCAGGGCGCGGGGCAGATGCGGCCAGTGAATTCGGGGAAGTTGTTGGTCGAGTGGAGCACCGCAATGGCGCTCTTCCAGTCGGCCTCGCTGTTGCGGTAGACGAGGTCATTGAAGTCCGGAATGATGTTGTTGACCGGGCAGCCGCTGTTGCAAAACGGCGTGCCGCAGTCCATGCATCGCGCCGCTTGCTGCTTGGCCTGCTCGGCCGTCAGCCCGATGACGAATTCCTTGTAGTTTTTCAGACGGACGGCGACGGGGGCATACCCCTCTTCCAGCCGCTCGTACTCCATGAAGCCGGTGACTTTTCCCATGTCGGTCTTCTCCTGATCCTGTGTTGTCGTCAGCGGCCCATCAGACCTTGGCCTTGGCCGCAGGGGCCTTGGCATGGGCGATGGTGGCGGCGGTTTCCTTGGCGGCATTGATCTCGCCCAGGGCACGGCGGTATTCGTTCGGGAACACCTTGACGAACTTGGCGCGGGATTCGGCCCAGTGGTCGAGGATGTCGCGCGCACGCTGGCTGCCGGTCCAGCGGTGGTGGTCCTCGATCAGCTTGCGCAGCAGGACTTCGTCGGTCTTGCCTTCGCCGTCACCGGCGTGGTGCCAGATGCCACGGTCCACGGTGGCTTCCTGCTCGTGGGCGGGCAGCAGCTTGTCCAGGCTCACCATGCTGGTGTTGCAGCGCTTGGCGAACTGGCCGTCCTCGTCAAAGACGTAGGCAATGCCGCCGCTCATGCCGGCCGCGAAGTTGCGGCCGGTCTTGCCCAGCACCACCACCGTGCCGCCGGTCATGTATTCGCAGCCATGGTCGCCGGTGCCTTCCACGACAGCCGTGGCGCCGGACAGGCGCACCGCAAAACGCTCGCCGGCCACACCGCGGAAGAAGGCCTCGCCCTTGGTCGCCCCGTACAGCACCGTGTTGCCCACGATGATGTTCTTGGTGGCGTCCCCGCGGAAGTCGATCGACGGTCGCACGACGATGCGCCCGCCCGACAGGCCCTTGCCGGTGTAGTCGTTGGCATCCCCGATCAGGTAGAAGGTGATGCCCGGGGCCAGGAACGAGCCGAAGCTCTGGCCGCCGGTGCCTTCGAACTGGATGAAGATGGTGTGGTCCGGCAGACCTTCCGGCTTGCGACGGATCAGCTCGCCCGACAGCATCGCGCCCACCGTGCGGCGCACGTTGGTCACTTCCTGCATGAACTGCACCTTTTCGCCTTTGTCGAAGGCGGGCAGGCACTTCTCGATCAGCTTCACGTCCAGGGCCTTTTCCAGGCCATGGTCCTGATGATCGTTGTGCAGGCGGGCCACTTCGGCCGGCAGTTCCGGACGATGGAACACGCGGCTGAAATCCAGGCCCTTCGCCTTCCAGTGGCTGATGCCCTTGCGGGTGTCCAGCAGGTCGGAGCGGCCGATCAGTTCGTCGAACTTGCGGATGCCCAGCTGCGCCATGATCTGGCGCGCTTCCTCGGCCACGAAGAAGAAGTAGTTGACGACATGTTCCGGCTGGCCGGTGAACTTCTTGCGCAGCAGCGGGTCCTGCGTGGCCACGCCGACCGGGCAGGTGTTGAGGTGGCACTTGCGCATCATGATGCAGCCCTCCACCACCAGCGGTGCGGTGGCGAAGCCGAATTCATCCGCCCCCAGCAGGGCGCCGATGACGACGTCCCGACCCGTCTTCATCTGGCCGTCGGCCTGTACCCGCACACGCCCGCGCAGGCGGTTGAGCACCAGGGTCTGCTGCGCTTCGGCCAGGCCCAGCTCCCACGGCGTCCCGGCATGCTTGATCGAGGACCAGGGCGATGCGCCCGTGCCGCCATCATGGCCGGCGATCACGATGTGGTCCGCCTTGGCCTTGGCCACGCCCGCGGCAATCGTGCCCACGCCGACTTCGGACACCAGCTTGACCGAAATGTCAGCCCGCTGGTTGACGTTCTTCAAATCGTGGATGAGCTGGGCCAGGTCTTCGATGGAATAGATGTCGTGGTGCGGCGGGGGCGAGATCAGGCCGACGCCCGGCACCGAGTGGCGCAGGAAGCCGATGTAGTCGGTGACTTTGCCGCCGGGCAACTGACCGCCCTCGCCCGGCTTGGCGCCCTGGGCCATCTTGATCTGGATCTGGTCAGCGCTGACCAGGTATTCGGTGGTCACACCAAACCGCCCCGAAGCCACCTGCTTGATGCGCGAGCGCAGCGAGTCACCGGCCTTGAGTTCGTAGTCGACCTCGATGACGCGAGGGCCCACCACGTCGGACACCTTGGTGCCCTGCGCGATCGGGATGCCCTTGAGTTCATTGCGGTAGCGGGCGGGATCTTCGCCGCCTTCACCGGTGTTGCTCTTGCCGCCGATGCGGTTCATGGCCACGGCCAGCGTCGCATGGGCCTCGGTGGAGATCGAGCCCAGCGACATGGCGCCGGTGGCAAAGCGCTTGACGATGTCCGCGGCGGATTCCACCTCTTCCAGCGGAATGGCCTTGGCCGGGTCGAACTTGAACTCGAACAGGCCGCGCAGCGTCATGTGGCGACGGCTCTGGTCGTTGATCAGTTGCGCATATTCCTTGTAGGTGTCGAACTTGCCGGAGCGGGTGCTGTGCTGCAGCTTGGCGATGGCATCCGGCGTCCACATGTGCTCTTCACCACGGGTGCGCCAGGCATATTCGCCGCCGGCGTCCAGCATGGTCTCCAGCACCGGGTCGTCGCCGAATGCTGCCCGATGCAGGCGCAGCGCCTCTTCCGCCACCTCGAACACACCGATGCCGCCGACCTGCGTGGGCGTGCCGCGGAAGTACTTGGCGACAAAGTCACTCTGCAGGCCGATGGCTTCGAAGATCTGCGCGCCGCAGTAGGACATGTAGGTCGAGATGCCCATCTTGGACATGATCTTCGACAGACCCTTGCCCACCGCCTTGATGTAGTTGTAGACCGCCTTGTCGGCCGACAGGCTGGCCGGCAGCTCGGCATGCATGGCGCTGATGGTCTCCAGCGCGAGGTAGGGATGGACCGCCTCCGCGCCGAAACCAGCCAGCACGGCGAAGTGGTGCACTTCACGCGCCGTGCCGGTCTCCACCACCAGACCGGCGGTGGTGCGCAGGCCCTCACGCACCAGATGGTGGTGGACGGCGGACAGCGCCAGCAGCGCCGGGATGGCGACGCGGTCGGCACCCAGGCGACGGTCGGTGATGATCAGGATGTTGTGGCCGCCGCGGATGGCGTCCACGGTTTCAGCGCACAGCGAGGCCAGTTGCGCCTCCACCCCTTCGCGGCCCCAGGCCAGCGGATAGGTGATGTCCAGCTCGTACGGCTTGAACTTGCCGTTGGTGTGCGATTCGATGGCGCGCAGGCGGGCCATGTCCTCGAAGTCCAGCACCGGCTGGGTCACTTCCAGGCGCATCGGCGGGTTGATGGCGTTGATGTCCAGCAGGTTCGGCTTGGGGCCGATGAAGCTGTTGAGCGACATCACGATGTTCTCGCGGATCGGGTCGATCGGCGGGTTGGTGACCTGGGCGAACAGCTGCTTGAAGTAGTTGTAGAGCGGCTTGTTCTTGTCGGACAGCACCGCCAGCGGCGAGTCGTTGCCCATGGAGCCGATGCCCTCTTCCCCGTTCACCGCCATCGGGGCCAGCAGGAACTTGATGTCTTCCTGGGTGAAGCCAAAGGCCTGCTGGCGGTCCAGCAGCGAGGCGGGGAATTCGGTGGGGGTGGCGGCCGGCGCCGGGATGTCGTGCAGCTTGACGCGGACGTTCTCGATCCACTGCCGGTAGGGGCGCGCGTTGGCGTACTGGGTCTTGAGCTCTTCGTCGTCGATGATGCGGCCCTGCTCCAGGTCGATCAGGAACATCTTGCCGGGTTGCAGGCGCCACTTCTTGACGACGCGGGACTCGGGGATGGGCAGCACGCCGGATTCGGAGGCGAGCACCACCATGTCGTCATCGGTCACCCAGTAGCGGGCGGGACGCAGGCCGTTGCGGTCCAGCGCGGCGCAGACCTGGCGGCCGTCGGTGAAGACCATGGCGGCCGGGCCGTCCCAGGGTTCCATCATGGCGGCGTGATATTCGTAGAACGCGCGGCGGCGCTCGTCCATCAGCTCATGCTGTTCCCAGGCCTCGGGGATCATCATCATGGCGGCATGGGCCAGCGGGTAGCCGGACATGGTCAGCAGTTCGATGGCGTTGTCGAAGGTGGCCGTGTCGGACTGGTGCTCGAAGCTGATCGGGTAGAGCTTCTTCAGGTCGTCGCCCAGCACCGGGGACTTCATGACGCCCTCGCGGGCGCGCATCCAGTTGAAGTTGCCCTTGACGGTGTTGATTTCGCCGTTGTGGGCCACCATGCGGTAGGGGTGGGCCAGCGGCCATTCGGGGAAGGTGTTGGTGGAGAAGCGCTGGTGGACCAGGGCAATGGCGGACACGACGCGCGGGTCGGCCAGGTCCTTGTAGTACTTGCCCACCTGGTCGGCCAGCAGCAGGCCTTTGTAGATGACGGTGCGACAGCTCATGCTGGGCACGTAGTACTCGCGGCTGTGGGTGAGCTTGAGCGCCTGGATGGCGCTGGAGGCCGTCTTGCGGATGACGTAGAGCTTCCGCTCGAGCGCGTCGGGCACGATGATGTCCGGACCGCGGCCGATGAAGATCTGGCGGATGATGGGTTCTTTTTCCCGCACGGTGGGCGACATGGGCATGTCCCGGTCCACCGGCACGTCGCGCCAGCCGAGCAGCACCTGGCCTTCGGCCTTGATGGCGCGGGCGAGTTCCTGTTCGCAGGCCAGGCGCGAGGCATGTTCCTTGGGCAGGAAGATCATGCCGACGCCGTATTCACCCGGCGGGGGCAGGACGACGCCCTGCTGGGCCATTTCAGCGCGGTAGAACTCGTCGGGAATCTGGATGAGGATGCCGGCGCCGTCGCCCATCAGCTTGTCGGCCCCCACGGCGCCGCGGTGGTCCAGGTTTTCGAGGATCTTCAGACCCTGCTGGACGATGTGGTGGTTCTTCTGGCCTTTGATGTGGGCGACGAAACCCAGGCCGCAGGCGTCCTTTTCGTTCGACGGGCGGTAGAGGCCATGGTCCGCGAGGGAGCGGATCTCGTCGGCAGTGGTCACGGCCGGGGCGGCTGTGTCGGTCAGGACGGTGGCGGGAGCGGTGGAATTCGCCTGCGGGTGTTGAGCTGCCGACATCGGTGGCCTCCAGGGGGTTCTTGGGAAACCCGCGCAGGTTAGCAACGCCGGGGGGCGCAGACAAGCAGAACTAAATGGGGTCAGTGTCGATTTATGGTCTGGCGTAGTGAAGCTTGTCTTTTAATTGGGGACAGATTGAGATTTGCGGGGGCGGCCGCGGGGGCGGGGCGCGGTGGGGCGGGGGCTGAGTTCGGCGAGCGCGGCCAGGAAGGACGGGGAGCCGAGGGGCCAGCCCTTGAGCGCCGCATCCACCAGGCGCTGGCGGTCAGCTTCGACTTCCCCCTCCTCCAACCAGCGGCGCCAGGTGAGCTCGCGCTCGAAGGGGGTGTTACCCAGAGCCCAGAAGTCCGGCGGGTCGCTGATGAGTGGGTCGCGGCGGCGGCCCAGGTGGTGCGCGGCCGAGGACCACGGGTAGTCCGCTGGGTCGGTGGCAAGGCCGGCGCGCAAGGGGTTGAGTTCAATGCTGCGCATCAGCGGCAGCAGGAATGCGGCAGCTTCGACAGGAGCAGCTCTGAAGCGGCCTTCCCAGAGGGTGCCCACTCGTTGGTGGCGCTGGTTGAATGCCGCCACGTAGCGACGGCCCAAGGCCTGCATCATTCGGGACAACCCCTCGTCGCTGGTAGGGGTCGCCAAGAGATGCAGGTGGTTCGGCATCAACACATACGCATGGATCGCCACCCGGTACGTGGCGGCGCAGTCCTGCAGCGCCGCCATCAACAACCGGCGGTCGTCGTCGTCATGCGCAATCGGCTGGAGGTTGTGGCCGCGGTGGATGACGTGGTGCAGGTGGTTCGCTAGCGCGAGGCGGGGGAGGCGGGCCATGGGGCTCTTCCGGGGGCGTGGAGTCTGTCCCCAATTATGCTCGGCTTGTTGGGGGCTCGGTTCTCTGACTTCGCTCGGGAAGTTGTGGGCTTGGAGGCTCGGTTTCCTGACTGCGCTCGAAAGCCACTGGCTTGAGGCTCGGTTCTCTGACTGCGCTCGGGAAGTTGCGGGCTTGGAGGCTCGGTTCCCTGACTGCGCCCGAAAGCCACTGGCTGGGGCCCTTTCACTCCATGTCATTCCTGTCCCGCTTCGCGGGCCATTCCCTTCTTGACTTCCGTGAAAGGGCCCCAGCCAGCGGCTTTCTCGAACCGAGCTCCTCCACCAACAACCAGCCGCAAATGACCACCGCGGCCCATCGCCACCCTCAGGGCTCAGGGCTCAGGGCTCAGGGCTCAGGGCCCAGGGCCCAGCTCACGGCTCACGGCTCACGGCTCACGGCTCACGGCTCACGGCTCACGGCTCACGGCTCACGGCTCACGGCTCACGGCTCACGGAAAGGTGGTGTCACGGCACCATCGATGTCAAGGCAAAGGCCGCAGCCCCTCACCCCCATCAAGACCAGCGCCCTCACGATCATCCTCCCCTTGCGCAGGTGCTTGGACCCACCCGCGCCCGAGGGCCGCGATCACTCGGTTACTCGGTCAGTCGGTCGCTCGATCACCCGAACAGTTTTTTCCCGGTGAGGCGCTCATGCTCCCGCAACGCATACCGGTCCGTCATGCCGGCGATGTAGTCGGCACAGGCTCTTGGGTGGTCGTCGGGGTTGGCGCAGTCGGGCGGGAGCTTGGACGGGTCGGAGAGGTAGATCTGGAAGAGGTCCCGCAGGACTTCCTCGGCGCTGGCCCGTTTTTCCGCCACCGCCGCATGGCGGTAGAGGTTGGCGAAGAGGAAGCGCTTGAGCTCGGTGCTGGCGTGCCGCATGTCCGGAGTGAAGCGAACCAGTGGGCCGGCTGCACGTGCGTCGTCGGCGGTGGTGATGCCGGCATGCTCAATGGCGGCGCGGGTTGCGGCGATGATGTCGTAGACCTGTTCGGACAGCATGCGGCGGATGGTCTCCGCGAGCAGTCGCTTGCCGGTGAGGTGGGGGAACTCGGTCAGCGTGTCGTCGAGGAAGCGCTTGACCAGGGGCACCTGCTCCAGTTGCTCGAGCGTGATGAGACCGGAGCGGACACCATCGTCGACGTCATGGGCGTTGTAGGCCACTTCGTCCGCCAGGTTGCAGAGCTGGGCTTCCAGGCTGGGTTGGCCTCCCGTCAGGAAGCGCGCTGCGACACCGCCGGGCTCAAGCGCTTCCAGTCGCAGTGCATCGCGTTTGCTGCAGTGCTTGAGGATGCCCTCCCGGCTTTCAAAGCTGAGGTTGAGGCCGTCGAACTGCGGGTAGCGTTGCTCGAGTTGATCGACCACCCGCAAGGACTGGAGGTTGTGCTCGAAGCCACCGTGCGCCTGCATGCAGTCGTTGAGCACGTCCTGGCCCGCATGGCCAAATGGGGTATGGCCCAGGTCGTGCGCCAGGGCGACGGTTTCGATGAGGTCTTCGTCCAGGCCCAGGCTGCGGCCAATGGAGCGGCCCAGTTGGGCCACCTCCAACGAGTGGGTCAGGCGGGTGCGGAACAGGTCGCCTTCATGGTTGAGGAAGACCTGCGTCTTGTAGACAAGTCGCCGGAAAGCGCTGCTGTGAACGATGCGATCCCGGTCCCGCTGGAAGTCGCTGCGCGTGGGCGCCGGCCGCTCCGGAAAACGCCGACCGCGGCTGTGTGCAGGGTGAGAAGCATAGGAAGCACGCGGCGTGTCGGTCATGGCAGGAATGTCGGGCGTCTCAGAGGATAGGTCGGCGCCGGTTCCGGTCAGTCATGGGGCCGGTGCGCCAGCAGCAGGGTCGCAATGGGTGGCCAGAACCTCGGCCACCAGTTCGGTGGGGGCGCTTCGAACGCCCGCTTGACCCAGGCCTTCGATCACCACAAAGCGGATGTCACCGCCCTCGTTCTTCTTGTCGACCTGCATCAGTTCCAGGTAGCGGTTCAGGCCAAGGGCGGGTGCCACCACCGGCAAGCCAGCCGCCTGGATGAGACGCTTCATGCGATCCACAAAGGCCGTCGGCACCAGGCCCAGACGAGCCGAAAGGTCCGACGCCAGCACCATGCCGCAACCCACCGCCTCACCGTGCAACCAGGCGCCGTAGCCCATGCCAGTCTCGATGGCGTGGCCGAAGGTGTGGCCAAAGTTGAGAATGGCACGCAGGCCAGACTCGCGCTCGTCCTGACCCACCACCCAGGCCTTGATCTCGCAGCTGCGCTGCACGGCATAGGCCAGGGCTGCTTTGTCGCGGGCCCTCAGTGCGGGCAGGTTCTGCTCGATCCAGTCCAGGAACGCGGCATCGGCAATCGGACCGTACTTGATGATTTCGGCCAGTCCCGCGGACAGCTCTCGGTCCGGCAAGGTGTCCAGGGTGTCGAGGTCGGCCACCACCCTCACCGGCTGGTAGAAGGCCCCCACCATGTTCTTGCCGCGCGGGTGGTTGATGGCCGTCTTGCCACCCACCGACGAATCCACCTGGGCCAGCAAGGTGGTGGGCACCTGCACAAACGGCACGCCGCGCATGTAGATGGCCGCCGCGAAGCCGGTCAGGTCCCCGATGACACCGCCGCCCAGCGCAAACAGCACCGTCTTGCGGTCGGCCGCAACGGCCAGCAGATGGTCGATGATGCGGTCCAGGCTGTCCCAGCTCTTCTGGGCTTCGCCATCCGGAAGCACCAGGCTTTCCACCCGCCCGTACACGCCCGAGAGCCGCTCGCGCAGACGCGCCAGATACAGCGGCGCCACGACCTCGTTGGTGACGATCAGGGCCGTGGAGGCGCGAGGCAGTCCAGACCAGGTCTGCGGCTGGTCGAGCAGCCCGGGCGCGATGTGGATGTCATAGCTGCGGTCGCCCAGATCGATGGACACACAGGCAGCCTGCGCCGTCCCTGCAGAGGCAGGGGAAGCGGGCACAGCCGAGGCCGGAGCGGAGGGAGGGACAGAAGACGGAACGGAAGGGCTCATGTCCCCGGAGTGTACGGGGCATCGCCGCCGGACTCCGAAGCCTCCCCCGCGCGAGGGGCGGCCGGGGGATGGGCCCCCACCGTCGCGGCCACGCGGGCCGGATCGATCAAGCCGGCCAATTCCAGCTGCATCAAAATCATGTTGACCAGCCCATTGACCGACGGGCGACTGGTCTCCAGCACGAAGTGAGCGCAGCGCCTATAGAGCGGATCACGCTGGCCGTACAGCTCACGCAGCTTGGCCAGGGGATTGCCCCCCTGCAACAGAGGGCGCGTCGTGTCATGCCGCAGCCGGCGGAAGAGTTCGTCCGGCGAGGAGCGAAGGTAGACCACCGTCGAATGCTGGTGCAGCCGGTCGCGGTTGATGTCCCGCAACACCGCGCCACCCCCGGTGGCCAGCACCATCTCACCGGGCACCTTGAGCAACTCTCCGATGACACGGCTTTCAAGATCCCGAAACGACGATTCGCCCTTGCGGGCGAAGTAGTCCTTGATCGTTTCGCCGCCGAGCTGTTTTTCAATCTCGGCGTCGGAATCCACGAAGGAAGTTCCGAGCTGTCTGGCCAGCAGACGGCCGACGGTGGACTTACCACCGCCGGGCATGCCGACCAGGGACAGCTTCATCCAGCCCGATCAGCGAGCGGCCGTCACCCGGTCGCTCACCACCTTGGGCGTGATGAAGATCAGCAGTTCGGTCTTGTTGGAGGTACGGGCGCGGTTCTTGAACAGGTTGCCCAGCAGCGGGATGTCACCCAGGTAAGGCACCTTGTTCTCGGATTCCTGCTCGTCCTGCGTGTAGATACCGCCGATCACCACCGTGCCGCCGTTTTCCACCAGCACCAGGGTCTGCACATGCTTGTTGTTGATGGCATAACCCATGGTCGTCAGGGTACCGCGGCTGTCCTTGTTGACGTCCACGGTCAGGATCACGTTGCCTTCCGGCGTGATCTGCGGCGTGACTTCCAGCTTCAGCACGGCCTTCTTGAAGGTCGCCGAGGTGGCACCACTCGAGGTGGCCTGCTGGTACGGAATTTCTTCACCCTGCTCGATCAGCGCCTTGGTCTGGTCCGCCGTGACGACACGCGGGCTCGACACGATCTTGCCCTTGCCGTCCGATTCCAGGGCCGACAGTTCCAGGTTCAGGAAGCGGCTGGCGCTGGAGCCAAACAGCGAGATGGCGAAGTTCGCAGCGTTGGCGCCGGCAAACACGTCCGACGTGGTGTTGGCACCGAAGTTCACGAACTGGCTGCTGGTGAAGTCAGGCTTGGTTTCCACCTGGCCGGTCTGGTAACCCACACCGTTGTAGGTGCCGCCCACCACCACCTTGTTGCCACCGCCCAGGCTGTAGCCGCCCGCCATGCCAGTGGTCGTGCCGAGCTTCACACCCAGCGAACGGCCAAAGGTGTCGGTCGCTTCCACGATACGGGCTTCGATCAGCACCTGGCGCACCGGGATGTCGATCTTGGCAATCATCGCGGCGATCTCTTCCAGCTTGGAAGGAATGTCGCTGATGAACAGCTGGTTGGTCCGGGTTTCGTAGATCAGGCTGCCACGGGGCGACAGGATGCGGCTGGTGTTGTTGTTGCCACCGCTGGAAGAACCTCCGCCACTGTTTTGCCCGGTCAGGCCCTTGGCAATTTCCTCAGCCTTCGTGTAGTTGAGCTGGAAGGACTGGGTGCGCAGCGGTTCGAGCTGCGTGACCTGCGCCTTGGCTTCCAGGTCCGCCTTTTCCTTCAGTGCCAGTTCTTCCTTCGGCGCAATCCACAGCACATTGCCGTTCTTGCGCAGGCCCAGGCCCTTGGCTTGCAGGATGATGTCCAGCGCCTGGTCCCACGGCACGTCCTTCAGACGCAGGGTCACGTTGCCGGTCACCGCATCGCTGGTCACGACGTTGAAGTTGGTGAAATCGGCGATCACCTGCAGCAGGGCGCGGACTTCAATGTTCTGGAAGTTCAGGCTGAGCTTGTCGCCGGCATAACCAGGGCCTTGCGTCAGCTTGTTGGGATCAACCTTCTGCGGACGCACTTCCAGCACGAACTGGTTGTCGCTCTGGTAGGCGCTGTGCTCCCAGTTGCCACGCGGCGTGACGGTCACGCGGACACGATCGCCCTGCTGGGTCGCCACCACGCTGTCCACCGGCGTGCCGAAATCGGTCACGTCCATGCGACGACGCAGACGCTCCGGCAGCGAGCTGCGCGGGAATTCCACCACCAGGCTCTTGCCTTGCTGCTGGATGTCCACGCCGATCTGGCTGCTGGGCAGGTTGACGATCACACGGCCGGCGCCATCGGCGCCACGGCGGAAGTCGATGTCCTGCAGCGCCTGCACACCGCTGTTCTGGCTGGGTGCGAAATGCAGCGGTTCGGTGGTGACACCGTTGCTCGCTTCTGCATTGGCCGTCGGCTGCGGAGCCGGGGCAGCATCCAGGAAGATCAGCAGGGAGTTGTCCTGCAGCTGGGCGCGATAGGTGCTGGCCTGACGCAGGTTCAGCACCACGCGAGTCCGGTCACCGGCCTGCGCCACATTGGCCGTGCGCATGTTGCCGGTGTTGATGTCCACCAGATTGCGGCCCATGCCATTGCTCACGCCCGGCAGGTCCAGCGCGATGCGCGGAGGCACCTGCACGGCGAAGCCCTTGGGCAGGTCCTGCAGCGGCTTGGACAGCTCGATGCGCACGACATCATTGCCGGACTGCTGCGTCGAGGTGATGGAACGGATCAGATTCTGTGCGAAGGCCTGCACCGGCATCAGGGCCGCCAGGCCCAGGGCGCATGCCAGCACTCGCCAATTGGCAGTACGGGTCTTGGGCTGGCTGGCTCCGTTGATCGACGGGCCGCTGGTTCGGGCGCTCATGGAAGCGTTCTCCACAAAAGTCTTCATCGTCCCTGCTCCTGTAGCTGGAGAGTACTGGTGCGTTCAATCCATTCGCCCGCAGCGTCCTGGACGACTTCTCGCAACGTGATTTCGGTTTCGCTGATCTTGGTGATACGGCCAAAGTTCTGGCCCAGGTAATCACCCGTCTTGACGTAATACAGCAGGTTCTCAACCCTGAGCAGTGCAAACTGCCGGCCATTGCGGACCACACTGCCCACCATGGTCATGCCGTCCAGCGGGAAGGCTTCCAGCGGTTCCTTGCGGCGCTTCATTTCCGACGCCAGCAGGGAACTCGGCTGGGCCGCCTCCTGCTTGAAGGCCACCGTCAGCTTCTGCACGGTGAACGGGTCCACCACATTCATGGCTTCATAGGGCTGCGGCAGGAACTTCTTCGGCGGCTGCAGCGGCTTGACCGAAGGCTTCGTCTGCTGACGCTGCTCTTCCATCCATTGCTGCAGTTCATCCGTCGAGGAGGTGCAAGCCGCCAGAGCCATGCCGCAGAGGGTCAGCGCCAGTGACCGGCCCAGAAGGGAGCGAGTGAGCGTGACACGCATCATTTCTTCTTCCCTGCTTGTTGAGCGGCCACACGCTTTTGCTCTTCCACTTCAGCAGGGTCGAGGTAGCGGTAGGTACGGGCAATGGCGTCCATGGTCAGGTGTCCGTCGCTGCGACCGTTGTTGGCCTGAGGTGCCACGATGGTCAGATCATGCAGCGTCACGATCCGCGACAGGTTGGAAACGTCGGCAGTGAAGGAACCGATATCGTGATATTGGCCCGTCACCTTCAACGAGATGGGCTGTTCCGCGTAGTAGTCCTTCATCACGATCTGTCCCGGACGGAACAGCTCGAACTGAAGACCGCGACCCAGGCCCGCCTGGTTGATATCGGACAGCAGCGCGTCCATTTCAGCCTTGCCCGGCAACTGCTTTTCCAGTTGCAGGACATATTCCTCGACCTGACGCTTTTGCTTGCGCAGCTCCGGCAGGTTCACCGCCTGGGCCAGCTTGCCGCGATAGTCCTCTTTCAGGGCCGGCTCGCGCGCCTTCTCCGCCTCGAGGGCGTCATTGGCGTCGGACAGCAAAAGGAACCAGGCAGCCGCCACGGCAGCAATGGCCACGAAGATGAACGTGACGATCTTGGGTGCCAGGGGCCATTGGCCCGGCTTCTTGGGATCGAGGTTCTGGAACTGACCCGAGAAGTCAGCAAACCAGGCATTCAGATCCAGGTTCTTGAGGTCAGCCATGCAGTCCTCAGCTGTTGTTGGCCCGGGCCGGCTTCACACCGTCCGGTGCGCTGGCGGCGCCTGGGGCGGCATCCGGCGCAGTGTTCTTGATGGCCACCCGCATCGAGAAATCGAACAGGCGGCGGGGATCCCGTGCATTCGCGGTCGCCACCTTGATTTCCACCAGGTCCGGGTTCTCCAGCCATTCGGCGTGACCCAGGTTGCGCAGCATTTCAGACACACGCTCGTTGGTCGCGGCCTGGCCGTTCAGGATGACCGACTTGCCGGTCTGCCGGATGCCTTGCAGGTAGATGCCTTCCGGCGTCAGCTTGGCCAGGTCGTTGAGCAGATGCACAGGCGTGTTGCGATCGCTCTGCAGGTCTTCCACCGCACGCTGGCGGGCCCGCAGGGCGTCGATTTCGGCGCGCAGCGTGGCGATGTCCTTGATCTGCTCGTCGAGCTTGGTGATCTCGGACTTCAGGAAGTTGTTGCGCTCGACCTGCGCGGAGGTCATCTGCTCCAGAAGCAGATAGATCACTCCGGCGACCAGCGCGCCAGCGACCAGCGACATGCCCAGACCCACGTAGAACGCGGTCTCACGGCGCTTGCGTTTCTCCTCGCGATGCGGGAGCAGGTTGATCAGAATCACTGAAAAAACCTCCGCATCGCCAGCCCGCAGGCCGTCAGGTAGGCCGGTGCCTCGCGGCGCAGCTTGTTTTCACGCACTGCAGAGCCCAGCACCATGTTTTCAAAAGGATTCACCACCATGCAGGCGAATCCGGTCAATTCGGTCACGCGTTCCTTCAGGCCCGGAAGCGTTGCAGTTCCGCCGGCCAGCATCACGTAGTGCACCTTATGGTGGGGCGTGCTGGTGAAGAAATACTGCAATGCGCGACCGATTTCCTGCGACAAACTGTCGACAAAAGGATTGAGCACTTGGGTCTCATAGTCCTCCGGCAATTCGCCGCTGAGTTTCTTTTGTTCGGCTTCCTCGAATGAGAAACCGTATTGGCGAGAAATCAGCATGGTGAGCTGGGAACCGCCAAAGGCTTGATCCCGGTCATACAGCATTTCATCGTCACGCAGCACCTTGAGGCTGGTCGTGTCGGCGCCAATTTCGAACAGTGCAACGAGGGCGTCCTTGCCTTCATTGGGCAGGGTCTCGACCAGGCGCCCCATCGCCATGCGCGAGGCATGGGACTCGATGTCCAGCACCACCGGACGCAGACCAGCCGCCTCAGCCAGGGCCTGGCGGTCCTGCACACGGTCCTTGCGCGACGCGGCAATCAGCACTTCCACGTCGCCCACCGACGTCGGGCTGGGCCCGATCACGCAGAAGTCCAGACTCACCTCATCGAGCGAGAACGGAATGTATTGATTGGCCTCGGCTTCGACCTGAAGCTCCAGCTCTTCTTCACGCAGGCCCGCAGGCAGCATGATCTTCTTGGTGATGACAGCGGACTGCGGCATGGCCAGCGCGGCATGCCGCGTCTTGCTGCCGCTGCGCGTCACGACCCGGCGCACAGCCTCGGCGACCTCATCGAATTTCTCGATTTGACCGTCGGTAATCCATCCCTTTTCAAAAGGCTCCGTGGCAAAACGTTCAAGAACGTATTCCCCACTCGCGTTTTGACTCAACTCCACAAGCTTGACGCTGGACGATGAAATGTCCAGGCCAATCATGGGCGGATGGGTGCGTCCCAGTAGTACGTCCAACAACCCCATGATGCGTTCCCCCAACGCGCCGCACACTGCGCCGGTTTGTTAATAAGTTACTTGAATGCTAGCAGCAAAGCCTTTGATGCCCCAAGGCAAAGCAGTCACAGCACGTAACACCGCGTTGCGTAACATACACGCCACGAAAGGGTGCCAAAAGCCGGAAATGTGCCCAGAAAGCGTGCGCATGCGCGCAGGGTCGCTGTTCGCCTCGGTCAGCCATTCGATGACCGACGCGGCTTCCTATAATCGCCGCAAGCGGCCGGATTCGCACCCGTACAGCCCCTGATGGGGAGCGGGTGGGCACGCAAAAATGCACACTTTGGTCATGCCCGCGAAGAAAACCTCCGACGACTCCCCCGACTCCCCCTCCTCCTCTTTTTCCGCCGACCCGCGGGATCGCGGACCACAAGGGCGCAAGAAGCCACGCACAACCCAGCGGCATTGGCTGCTGCGCGCGCTCGGATGGCTGTTCGGACTGTTACTTGCAGGCGTGCTTTCTGTGGCTTTGTTGGCAGGCATGGCCCTGGCCATGGCCTATCCCAGCCTTCCCGACATCAGCGGCCTGACCGACTACCAGCCCAAGCTGCCGCTGCGGGTGATGTCGGCCGATGGCCAGTTGCTCGGGGAGTACGGCGAGGAGCGGCGCTCCTACTCCAACATCCGCGACATCCCCAAGGTGATGCAGGACGCGGTGCTGGCCATTGAGGACGCACGCTTTTATCAGCACGGCGGGGTGGACTACCTGGGGGTGATCCGGGCGGGCCTGGCCAATGTGGGGGAGTCCAAGAGTCAGGGGGCCTCCACCATCACCATGCAGGTGGCTCGCAACTTCTATCTCTCCACCGAGAAGACCTTCACCCGCAAGATCTACGAGATCCTGCTGGCCCTGAAGATCGAAAGCGCGCTGCCCAAGGAGAAGATCCTTGAGATCTACATGAACCAGATCTTCCTGGGGCACCGGGCCTACGGCTTTGCCGCCGCCAGCGAGGTCTACTTTGGCAAGCCGATGAAAGACCTGTCGATTGCCGAGGCCGCCATGCTCGCCGGGTTGCCAAAAGCACCATCTGCTTACAACCCGATCAACAATCCCCGCCGCGCGACGTTGCGCCAGCAATACATCATCGACCGGATGCTGGAGATGGGCTTCATCAGCCCCGACCAGCATGCGCAGGCCAAGGCCGAGAAGCTGCGCATCCGCCCGCCCCAGGACACGGTCAGCCATGCCGAGTACGTCGCGGAGCTGGCCCGGCAGCTGATCTTCAGCCAGTACGGCGAAGAAGCCTACACACGCGGCCTGAACGTCTACCTGACGCTGAAGTCGGACGAACAGGAACGGGCATACCGGGCCTTGCGTCGCGGCATCATGGATTTCGAACGTCGCCAGGTCTATCGCGGCCCTGAGGCCTATGTCGATCTGCCCGGCGATCCCAAGGAGCTGGACACCCGCATCGCCGAGGCGTTGAGCGACCACCCCGCCAATGACGAACTGCTCGCGGCCGTCGTGCTCGAGGCCGACCCCAAGAAGGTGGTGGCGGCCCTCCAAAGTGGCGAGAGCATCACCATCACGGGCGAAGGCCTCAAGCCGGCCACGTCCGGCCTGTCGGACAAGGGGAATCCCAAGACCCGCATCCGGCGCGGCGCCGTCATCCGGGTGATCAAGCTCACCCGCAACAACAAGGAAGAGTGGACCATCACGCAGTTGCCGGAAGTGGAAGGGGCGATGGTGGCGCTCAATCCGCGAGACGGCAGCGTGCGCGCCCTGGTGGGCGGCTTCGACTACAACAAGAACAAGTTCAACCACGTCACGCAGGCCTGGCGCCAGCCGGGCTCCAGCTTCAAGCCCTTCATCTATTCGGCAGCGCTGGAGAAGGGCTTCAATGGCGCCACCGTGGTGAACGACGCCCCGCTGTTCTTCGACGCCAGCACCACCGGCAGCCAGCCGTGGGAGCCGAAGAACTACGACGGCACCTTCGACGGCCCCATGCCGCTGCGGCGGGCCTTGGCCAAGTCGAAGAACATGGTGTCCATCCGCGTGCTGCAGTCCATCGGCGTGAAGTATGCGCAGGACTGGATCACCCGCTTCGGCTTTGATGCCGACAAGCATCCCGCCTACCTCACCATGGCGCTGGGCGCCGGCTCGGTCACGCCGATGCAGATGGCGCAGGCCTATTCAGTGTTTGCCAACGGCGGCTACCGCGTCGGCCCTGCGCTGGTGCAGCGCATCACCGACCATCAGGGCCGCCTGCTCTATCAGGCCGTTCCCAAGACCCTGGACGAAAGCCAGCGCGCCATCGACCCGCGCAATGCATTCCTGATGGACAGCCTGCTGCAGGAGGTGGCGCGCAGCGGCACCGCGGCACGGACCCAGGCCACGCTCAAGCGACCGGACCTCTACGGCAAGACCGGCACGACCAACGACTCGATGGATGCCTGGTTCGCCGGGTTCCAGCCGGATCTGGTGTCGGTGGTGTGGATCGGCTATGACCAGCCTCGCAAGCTGGGGGATCGCGAAACCGGCGGTGGCCTGGCCTTGCCGGTCTGGATCGAGTTCATGCAGTACGCGCTGCGCAATACGCCGGTGGCCGAGATTCCGCCGCCCGCGACGGGCGTGACGAATGTGAATGGCGAGTGGTACTACGACGAGTTCGCCGAGAACCAGGGCGTTCGCGCGCTGACCGGGGATGAGCATGTGCCGGCGTCCGGCAGCGAGGATGAGAAGAAGAGCATCCTCGATCTGTTCAAGCGCTGACGACGGGGCTGGTGCTGCGCAGTCCGGACGCTGCGCAGACGAAGCAGGCGCTGCGCGGGTTCAGCCGCCCGTCACGCGCAACTGCTTGCCGCCGTGGAAGCTGATTTCCTGCGACAGCCGCTCGAAGAACTCCACCCCGTCCTTGGTATCCAGCCAGCGGCCATCCACGAACTTGAAGTGATAACCCCCGCGGCGGCTGGCCAGCCAGAGTTCCTGCAGCGGCGGCTGGGTGTTCACCACGATCTTGCTGCGGTCCTGGAACTGCAGCTCCAGCAGGCCCCCGGTGCGCTGCGGATCGATGTCGATGCAGTCCTCTTCCAGCCATTCATCGGCTTGCCGTTCGATGCTGGCCAGCACGGCGGCGGTGCGGGCGTCGTAGTCGACATCGGAAAGGGGCGTGGCAATGACGGTCATGGGTCGCGAACTCGCTAGACTGGCGTGCATGGAACAAACGAAGACCCGAAGTGTAGGCGCCCCTGCGCACCGCTCCCAGCCAACCGGCGGCAAGGCCCTGATGGGCTTGATGTTGTCGCTGGCGGTCATGGGCGCCATGGCCCTGACGGCCTGCGGCCAGAAGCGTCCCCTGCAGTTGCCGCCGGCCAAGACCTCCGGCACGGGCGGCGCCGCGCCCTCGAACACGCCGGCCAACACGTCGGTCAACACATCGGTCAACGCGCCGGCCGCCCTGCCCATCGGCACACCTGCCGAAACCCCGGCCCCGCGGGCTCAGCCCGCATCGGCACCGGCCAGCGCCACGATCGCTCCCCAGCGATAAAACGCGCCAGCTCCGCCCGCGTCAAATCCGCCCTTCCTCCACCGCATGGCAGGCGACCCGCACGCCATGCAGGCTCAGCAGCGCCGGCCGCTCCTGCTGGCAGCGTGCATTCGCATGCGGGCAGCGGGGGTGGAAGCTGCATCCGCTGGGCGGATTCAGCGGATTGGGCACCTCGCCGCGCACCGGCGTGCGGGCACGGCCCGTCATGTGAATGTCGGGAATGGCATCCAGCAGCATGCGGGTGTAGGGATGCCGCGGCGTTGCAAACAACGTGCGCTTGTCCGCCTGCTCCACCAATCGGCCCAGGTACATCACCCCGACCTGGTCCGCCACATGCCGCACCACCGCCAGGTTGTGCGAGATGAACAGATAGGTGAGCCCGCGCTGGCGCTGCAGGTCCTTCATGATGTTGAGCACCTGGGCCTGCACGGAGACATCCAGCGCGGACGTCGGCTCATCACACACCAGGAACTCGGGCTGGGTCGCCAGGGCGCGGGCAATCGAGATGCGCTGGCGCTGGCCGCCGGAAAACTGGTGCGGGAACTTGCCGGCATCGGCCGGCGACAAGCCCACGGACTGCAACAGCTCCGCCACCCGGGCGCGCAGCCCCGGCCCATCCGTCACCAGGCCATGCTCCCGCAGCGGCTCGGCAACGATGTCCTGCACCTTCCAGCGCGGATTCAGGCTGGCATAGGGATCCTGGAAGATCATCTGCATGCGGCGCCGCAGCGTCTGCGCCTGGGGGCCGGCCAGGGTGGCGGCGATGTCCGCGCCATCGAACTGCACCTGTCCGCCGGACGGTGTGTACAGCCCCACCAGCAGTCGCGCCACCGTGCTCTTGCCGCAACCGGACTCGCCCACCAGCGCCAGGGTGGTGCCGCGTGGAATCTGGAAGCTCACACCATCGACCGCATGCACGTACTGGCGCGGCCGGCGCTCGATCACCCGGTTGAGCCAGGGGGCCGAGACATCGAAGGTCTTGGCCAGGTCCCGCACTTCCACCAGCGGTGGGCCCGCAGGGGGCACCACCGGGCGGGCGGCGTCGGAAGGGGTGGTCGTCACAACACTCATGTCAGGATGTCCTTGCGCCGCGGGTCAGGCGACCTGGCCCGCTTCAGCGGTGGCGGCACGAGCCTGCCGGTCATGCAGCCAGCAGGCCGCCGAGGTGGCCGTGGCCGGCATCAGTTCGGGTCGCTGCTGAAGGCAACGGTCGAACGCCCGGGGGCAGCGCGGATGGAAGGCACACCCCGACGGAATGGCAGTGAGGCGGGGCATCGCGCCGTCGATCTGCAGCAGGCGGTCCCGGTCCTCGTCCATGGCGGGAATCGAGCCCATCAGGCCGACGGTGTAGGGATGGCCGGGCCGGTGGATCACTTCCTGCACCGGTCCGATCTCGGCAATGCGGCCCGCGTACATCACGGCCACGCGGTCGCAGGTCTCGGCGATCACGCCCATGTCGTGCGTCACCAGCATCACCGCCGCGCCCTGCTCCCGGCAGACCCGCTTGAGCAGCGCAATGATCTGCGCCTGGATGGACACGTCCAGCGCGGTGGTCGGCTCATCGGCCACGATCAGCTTGGGATTCGCAGCCAGCGCCAGGGCAATCACCACCCGCTGTCGCATGCCGCCGGAGAATTGGTGCGGATACTGGTCCACTCGGGCTTCCGGCGCCGGAATGCCGGTGGCTGCCAGCAGTTCCACGGCCCGCGCACGGGCCTGCTTCGGGGTCAGTCGCAAGTGGGTGGTGATGGTCTCCACCAGTTGGCGCCCGACGGTGTAGAGCGGATTCAGCGAGGTCAGCGGGTCCTGGAAGATGGCGCCGATCTGGCGGCCTCGCACCTGACGCATCTGGTCCTGGCTGAGCTGGTCGATACGGCGTCCTTCCAGCAGGATCTCGCCACTGGCAATGCGCCCAGGCGGCTCCAGAAGGCCGATGATGGCCGCACCCGTCAGCGACTTGCCGGCGCCGGACTCTCCGACCACGCCCAGCACCTCCCCGGGGGCGATGTCGAAGGACACATCATCCAGCGCCACCAGCGTGCCATGGCGGGTGGGGAACTCGACCCGCAGATGGCGGACTTCAAGCAAGGCAGTCATCTCGCGGCTCCGGCCTCAGCGCAAACGGGGGTTGAGGGCATCACGCAGCCAGTCCCCCAGCAGGTTGATGGACAGGGCAATCATCACCAGCATGACGCTGGGCCAGATGGTGATCCACCATTCCCCGGAATACAGGAAGTCGCTGCCGATGCGGATCAGCGTGCCCAGCGACGGCGTGGTCGGCGGCACGCCCACGCCCAGGAAGGACAGCGTGGCCTCGATCAGGATGGCCGAGGCCACCTGCAGCGTCAGCAGCACCAGCACCGGGCCGGTGACGTTGGGCAGCACGTGGCGCCACATGATGGCCATGGGCTTCACGCCGATCACGCGGGCCGCCTGCACATATTCCTTGTTGCGCTCCACAAGGGTGGAGCCGCGCACCGTGCGGGCGTACTGCACCCAGCCGGTGAGCGAGATGGCCAGCACCAGCACCAGGAAGGCCAGCGTGCCATGGGTGTCCGGCAGCACCACGCGGCCAATGCCATCCACCAGCAGCGCCACGAGAATGGCGGGGAAGGACAGCATCACATCGCAGATGCGCATGATGAGACCGTCCACCCGGCCGCCGACAAAGCCAGCCAGCAGCCCCAGCCCGACGCCGATCACCATCGACAGCAGCACCGAGGCCACGCCCACCACCAGCGAGATCCGGGCGCCATACATGATGGCGGAGAGCAGGTCGCGGCCCTGGTCGTCCGTGCCCAGCCAATACTTGCTGCTGCCGCCCTCGACCCAGGCGGGGGGCAGGCGTGCATCCATCAGGTCCACCGCCGTCAGGTCGAAGGGATCATGCGGCGCCACCCAGGGCGCAAACACGGCGCAGACCAGGCAGATGAGGGCCACCAAAGCGGCCAGCATGGCCACTGGGGAGCGGGTGAATGAATGCCAGACGTCCCCCTGGAAGAATCGGCGCAGCGGTCCGGGCGAGGACGCCACCGGAGGCGGGACGGCAGGGGGCATCGGCGGCGGAGAGGACAGGCTCATGAAGCGGATACTTTGGGGTCGTTGCGGCGTGGGACGAATCGTCAGGCGGCGGGTCAGGGGTTTTCCAGCGGCAGGCCCTGCTCCACCAGGCTGGCGAAGAGCGCAGCGCCCAGCGGCAGGATCTCGTCATTGAAGTCATAGCGCGGCTGGTGCAACCCGCACGGGCCCCCCTGCCCCAGTCGCAGATAGGCGCCGGGGCGCGCCTGCAGCATGAAGGCGAAGTCCTCGGAGCCCATGCTCGGCGGCAGCTCGTCGTCCACATGTTCCGCGCCGACCAGCCAGCGGGACACTCGCACCGCAAAGTCGGCCTCGCGGGCGCTGTTGATGGTGGCAGGGTACAGGCGCTGGTAGTCCACCTTCGCGCTGGCGCCGAAGCCCAGGGCCACGGACTCCACCATCCGGGTCAGCCGCTCTTCCAGCAGTTGCTGCACCTCGGGCTTGAAGCTGCGCACCGTACCGGTGAGCTGGGCCAGCTCGGGGATGACGCTGAAGGCGCCGGCATCGCCCGCCTGCATCGCACACAGGCTGACGACCGCCTGGTCCACCGGCGAGATGTTGCGCGACACCAGGCTTTGCACGGCCGTGATGATGTGACCGGCGATCAGCACCGGATCCACGCTCAGATGGGGATGCGCGCCATGGCCGCCGCGCCCCTGGATGTTGATCTGCACGCGGTCGGCGGCGGCCATCATCGCGCCGCGATTCAGGCCGATCTTGCCCGGCGGCAGATGCGGCCAGTTGTGCATGGCGTAGATGGCCTCGACCGGGAAGCGGTCGAAGAGCCCGTCGGCGATCATCTCGCGCGCGCCGCCATAGCCTTCTTCGCCAGGCTGGAACACCAGCACGGCGCTGCCGGTGAAGCGGCGGGTCTGCGCCAGATAACGCGCCGCGCCGACCAGCATGGCGCAGTGGCCGTCATGCCCGCAGGCATGCATCAGGCCGGGTGTGCCGGACTTCCAGGCGAAATCGTTCTGCTCGCGCAGGGGCAACGCGTCCATGTCGGCACGCAGGCCCAGCAGCCGGGCACTGCCGGCGGGCGTGCCCGGCTGGCCGTGGACCACCGCGACCAGTCCGGTGCGACCGATGCCTTCATGGATTTCATCCACGCCGCAGGCGCGCAAGGCCTGCACCAGCCGGGCACCGGTGCGGCGCTCCTCGAAGCCCAGCTCCGGCATGGCGTGCAGTTCCCGGCGAAGCGCGACCAGTTCACCCCGGCCTTCCAGGAGTCGCTGGTAGGTGCCGGACGCGGCACTGGTGACAGCGCTGGTGAGGGCAGTCATCTCAATGGGCCCCGCCGCCCACGCGCAGGCGAGGGTCGACAACGAAGTACAGCAGGTCCACCACCAGGTTGATCACCACGAAGATGAAGGAGATCAGGCAGAGATAGGCGGCCATGACCGGGATGTCAGGAAACTGGACGGCCTGGATGAACAGCAGCCCCATGCCGGGCCAGTTGAAGACGGTTTCAGTGATGATGGAAAAGGCAATCAGCGATCCCACCTGGAGCCCGGTCACGGTGATGACCGGCACCAGCGTGTTCTTCAGCGCGTGGCCGAAGTAGATGGCGCGATTGCTCAGGCCGCGGGCCTTGGCGAACTTGATGTAGTCGGCCCGCAGGACCTCCAGCATCTCCGAGCGCACCAGGCGCATGATGAGCGTGAGCTGGTAGATGGCCAGCGTGATGGCGGGCAGCAGCACATGACGCAGGCCGTCCAGCGTGAGCAGTCCGGTGGTCCATCCTCCCAGGGCCACCACGTCGCCCCGTCCATTGCTGGGCAGCCATTGCAATTGCACCGCAAAGACGAGGATAAGCAGCACACCGATCAGGAAGGTGGGCAGGGACACGCCCACCAGCGACACCGCCATCACCAGCTGGGTGCCAAAGCTGCCGCGGCGCAAGGCGGCATACACCCCCAGCGGAATGGCCACGACCAGTGCAATCACGGCGGCCACCGCCGAGAGCTCCAGCGTCGCCGGCACCCGCTCGGCCAACAGAGAGGACACCTTGCGGCGCTGCTGCAGGCTGATGCCGAATTCGCCCTGCACCGCATTGCCGACAAAGGTGGCGAACTGGGCCACGAAGGACCGGTCCAGGCCCAGGTCATGGCGGATTTGCGCACGCTGCTCCGGCGTGGCGTCCTGACCCGCGAGGCTGGCCACCGGGTCGCCCACGAACTGGAACAGCATGAAGGCGACGAAGGCGACCGTCAGCATGACGGCCATGGCCTGCACCAGTCGGCGAAGAATGAAAACCAGCATGTCGTCCGGGCCGCCGGAGGGCCGCCTGGCTCGTGGCCAGCAGCCTCACCCGGCCCTGCGGCTCCGCGAGAGTGAAACGTCCATCATCCGGACACATTCCTCCAGGGGCAAGAGGGGAAGTCCATTACCGGAGCCGGACGTGCGCAGGACGCGACAGCCATGAAAAAACCGCCCCTGGGAGCGGTTTTGGGGGACGCTGGGCGTCCGGAGGTGCGGAGGTGCGGAGGTGCGGAGGTGCGGAAACGATCAGGCCATCAGAAGCGATGACGCAGACCGAGGATGGCCCCGGCGCGCCTGTCCGCATTGTTGGAGAAGCGCACTGCACCGTTTTGCTTGGTGTAGTCCATTTCCAGATAGACGTCGGTGCGCTTGGAGAAGGCGTAGTCGGCCACGACCGCGAAGTAGTGGCCCTTGCTCTTGGTGTTGGCCAAGGCGGCGGAGTAGTGGGTCTGCTCGGCCAGCCAGTAGTGGCCGCCCAGGTTCAACTGGGCCGTCATCTGGTAGGTAGCGCCGAAGGAGTACATGTCCCGCTTCTTCACATCATTGGCGGCCGCATTGAACACGTTCCCCAGCAGTCCGGAGGTGTAGGCCGCCCCCAGCAGACCGCCCTGGTCGAACTTGTTGGAGGCCCAGGAGGCGTTCAGGTACAGCGGGCCGCTGGTCCAGGCGGCGCCGGCGGTATAGCCGCGCACCTTCTTGCCCAGCGTGTCTTCCACCGTCAGGAAAGCGCCGCCAGCGGCGAATTCGCCCTCGGCATACCGCAGCAGGCCGCCGTATGACTTGTTTTGGCTGTTGCCCTCACCAGCGGACACCTGGATCTCCCCGCGCAGCGGGCCCTTCTCGACCAAGTACTTCACCATGTTGTCCTGGCGGGCGCCCATCGACAGGCCGATTTCCGGCTTGTAGGCCTCGATGTAGGGCGAGTACTTGAAGGAGGCGTAGGTGGAGGTGTAGATGTCGAAGAGGATGTTGTACTGGCGACCCAGGGTGATGCGGCCAAAGTCGGCCGACTGGATGCCCACCCAGGACTGGCGCCAGAAGTCGTTCGCGGCTTGTGTGCCGTTGTCGGAGTTGAGCCGGTGCTCCAGGTTGACCAAAGCCTTCATTCCGTCGCCCAGGTCTTCACTGACGTTCACGCCCAACCGGCTTTGCGACATCCCGCCCGGAACGACCAGCTTCTTGGAGGATCCGGCGCTGGCATTACTGGTCATGCGCACACCAACGTCCACGATGCCGTAGAGCTGGACGCTGGACTGCGCCCATGCCGACCCGATCGATGCGGCCAGCAGGCCCAATGCCATGGCGGCTTTTTTCATGCGATGTCTCCTTTGTTTGATGTGGTCGTTCGCCGTGTTCGATTCTGGGGGAATGGTCGAAAAACAGACCATCCGCGTTGCAGATCGCCCACGGGAACTTACCCTGTCAAATATGAGACACAAAGGCCGCCTTCTGGTGCATGGATGCACAGGATTGGCGCAGGATGTGAGGCCGGAGCCGGAGCCGGAGCCGGAGCTGGAGCTGGAGCTGGAGCGGGGATTACAGCCTAGTCTCCACGCGGCGCGGCAAACAACAGCTCATTGAAAAAGTCAGGACGAAAAAAAGCCGCCCCGAGGGGCGGCCTTTGCACAAGTGCTGATCCGCGAGGGATTAGAAGCTGTGCTTGATACCGACGTCGAAGCCGCCGGACTTGCCGCCGCGAGCGGAGTTCACAGCATTGCCTTGCACCTTGAAGGCAGCCAGGCCGCTGTTGTCGATCAGCGAAGCGGTGGTGTACAGCGAGGTACGCTTGGACAGGTTGTGCAGGTAGCCAACGGTGTAGAACTTGGCATCGCCTGCGGTACCGGCCACGCGGTCAGCAGCGCTGTTGGTTTCAGCATCGCTGAATTGAGCCAGAACCGAACCAGCGGTCGTCACGGGGACAACGGCGCCGATCGTGTAGATGTTCTGCTTCAGCGAGTTGAACTTCAGCTGGCTCCACAGACCGCTGACCTTGGCCATGCCGAAGTCGTAGCTGGCGCCCAGGGAGATTTGCTTGAACTTGGCAGTTGCCACGCCTTCGGTGGACTGGTAGCCAGCAGCCACGTTGATGGCGCTGTCCTTCCAGCCCAGACGGCCACCGTACGACTTGGCGCCAACAGCGCCTTCGCCAGCGGCGACGTCGAACGAACCGTAGGCGCCGCCCAGGCCGCCCGGCAGGAAGTACTGAGCCAGGTTGTCAGCACGGTTGATGGTCTGGGTGCTGCTGCCCAGCGTGTTGTACACGCGGGTCACGTCGCCCAGGCCGGTGGTGCTGTACACGTCGAAATCGTCAACGACCAGACGGGTGGAGGTCTTGCCACGGCCCAGACGGACTTCACCGAAGTCACCCATCAGGCTCACCGAAGCGCGACGGCCCCAGAAGCGGCTGCTGTCAGCGGTGCCGGTGTCAGCCGACAGGGCGCTTTCCAGCCAGAAGCCAGCCTTCAGGCCGCCACCCAGGTCTTCAACGCCACGGACGCCGAAACGGCTGGAGCTGCTGCCGTCGTTGGTCAGTTGCTTGACGTTCTGGCCGTTGGCCTTGGTGTAACGGGCTGCGACGTCGATCACGCCGAACAGGGTCACCGACGATTGAGCGGCAGCGGCACCAGCGAAACCAGCCAGCACTGCCAGCGCGACGAGAGATTTCTTCATTAGAGACTCCTAGATCTTAATGAGGCTTGCAGGCCCACCAGGGTCCCCGCAAACCAAGCTCCTGCAATGAAGCTGTGCCGTATTGCAACAGTTCCCATCCGGCCTGACCAGCGCCCTCCCCGTAAAAGTCCTGATTTCGTTGGATGCAAGCAACGCGTATGCGATTAAAAAATGTGTCATCACCCATTCGCACAAATGAAGGGGGAGCCCCCCAGGGCAGGTATGTCGCATGCCCCCTAAACTGCCCTTTCCATGCAGCATCGGGCGGCCATGACGGTTTCCACTGTTCTTCCCACGGCTTTACGCGGAGGTTCCCGCGACAACACCGGGGACATGAATGCAGACCAGAATGGGCCCATGAATGAGTCCATGAATGAGTCCATGACATCTCCCAATCAGCGCACAGGCCATGGCGGCCGCCAGCACAGCCGCATGGACGCGTGGATTTCCACACTGGACCACAGCTTGCGAACCCTGGCGGGCGTGGCCCCCATGTCGCGTCCGACGCCCCAGGCGCTGACACCGGATGAGGTGCTGTCCGAAGATCAGCGCCGGGAAGCGGCCGCCTTGATGCGGGTCAACCATGTCGGAGAGATCTGCGCCCAGGCCCTGTACCGGGCGCAGGCCATGACCACCCGCAATGACGAGCTGCGCCAGCATCTGGAGCATGCCGCGCAGGAAGAGCTGGACCATCTGGCCTGGACGGCGCAGAGGCTCCAGGCCCTGAATGACCGGCCCAGCCTGCTCAATCCGCTCTGGTATGCAGGCGCCTTTGCCATCGGCACGGTGGCGGGCCTGGTGGGCGATCGGGTGAGCCTGGGGTTTGTCGTCGAGACCGAGCGCCAGGTGGAAGCGCATCTGGACAGCCACCTGGAGCGGCTGCCGGCGGGGGATCACAGCTCCAGGGCGATCGTCGCCCAGATGATGGCCGAGGAAGTCGAGCATGCCGATGCGGCCCGCGCCCGGGGTGCGGTGGAGCTGCCGGCGCCCGTCAAGGGGCTGATGCGTCTGGCGGCCAAGGTCATGACCACCACCGCCCACCGCCTCTAATCAATGTGCCGGGCCCGGGCGCCCGGCTCAGGGCGCCAGCCCGGTGCAGCATCAGCGGGTCAGACTTCGACCAGTTCCACCGACGTGGTGATCTCCGCCGTCTTGGCCAGCATGATGCTGGCGGAGCAGTACTTCTCATGGGAGAGCTTGACCGCCCGCTCCACCACCGGCAGGGACAGGTCCCGCCCTTCCACCACGAAGTGCATGTGGATCTTGGTGAAGACCTTGGGGTCGGCGTCCGCCCGGTCCGCCTTCAGCTGCACCCGGCAGTTGCGCACATCGTGCCGTCCACGCTTGAGGATCAGCACCACGTCATAGGCGGTGCAGCCCCCGGTGCCCAGCAGCACCATCTCCATCGGCCGAGGGGCGAGGTTGCGCCCGCCACCGTCCGGCGCGCCGTCCATCGTCACCAGATGACCACTGCCGGTGGTGGCGGCGAAGCTCATGCCGTCCCGGCCCATCCAGTCGATCGTGCATTCCATGCGCTATTGCTCCTTGGTCACTCACCGCGCTGACAGCCGCTCAGGGCCACTCATGGCCGGTGATATTGCTCATTAGAGACCTGTCTCCAACGAGAAGTCACAGAAAAAATATTGCGGCGCAGCATGCTTCCGCCCTAGAATTCTAGACATGCGATAGCGCTACCCCGCGAGGCCGTTTGAGAGACCCGCATGGAGTCTAGGCCGGTAGCCCGCACCAGTTGTCTCCTCCACCGCCTCCATGGTGGATTCAGCCCAAGGCCCCCAAGGCCTTGGGCTTTTTTTCTGCCCGTCGCGGATTGACGGTCGGCAACGGAGACCACCCGTCAGCGACCTTAAGCCGGGGACGCAGTGTCAGCCCCCGCCGCCACGCTGCGCCCCCGTGGCAACCCGCGCTCCTTCAATCGCGAACGCTGTGATCGCCCCCAGGGCCGTTCCGCGCAAGGCTAGGGGCAAACCCCAAAGTATCATCACCGGCCGCTTTCTGCGGCATGGAGGGAATTCAATGGCCGGCCCACGGCGCGCCCCGCGCAAGTCCACATCCACACACACCGCTGTGCAAGCGACCGGGCGTCATCCTGCGTTATTGCCCGCCGACCAGAGCTATCTCCAGCGAATTTTGAATGCGCGGGTATATGAGGTCGCGCAGGAAACCTCCCTCGATTTCGCGCGCGATCTCTCCAAGCGCATTAACAACAAGGTCTGGCTCAAACGCGAAGACCAGCAGCCGGTATTCAGTTTCAAGCTGCGCGGCGCCTATAACAAGATGGCGCAACTGTCGGCGGAGCAATTGAGCCGCGGCGTGATCTGCGCATCGGCGGGAAACCATGCGCAAGGGGTGGCACTATCCGCGCGCAAACTCGGCTGCCGTGCCGTGATCGTCATGCCGGTGACCACGCCGCGGGTGAAAGTCGATGCGGTGCAGGCGCTGGGCGGCGAGGTGGTGCAGGTGGGCGAATCCTTCACCGACGCTTATCAGCATGCGCTGGAACTCGAGCGCGAGCAAAGCCTGACCTTTGTCCACCCGTTTGACGACCCCGACGTCATTGCCGGCCAGGGCACCATCGCCATGGAAGTGCTGCGCCAGCATCCCGGCCCCATCGACGCCATCTTCTGCGCCATCGGCGGCGGCGGCCTGATTTCCGGGGTGGCGGCCTACATCAAGGCCGTGCGGCCGGAGATCAAGGTGATCGGCGTGCAAACGCGCGATTCGGACGCCATGGTCCGCTCCATCCAGGCGGGCAAGCGGGTGACGCTCCACGACGTGGGCCTGTTCTCCGACGGCACGGCCGTGAAGCTGGTGGGCGAGGAAACGTTCCGCGTCTGCCGCGAACTGGTGGATGACTATGTCGTGGTGGATACCGACGCGGTCTGCGCCGCGATCAAGGATGTGTTCGTGGACACGCGCAGCATCCTGGAGCCGGCCGGCGGCCTGGGCGTGGCGGCCATCAAGCAATATGCGGCAGAAAAAGGCCTGAAGGGCCAGACCTACATCGCCATCACCTGTGGCGCCAACATGAACTTCGACCGGCTGCGGTTTGTCGCGGAGCGGGCCGAGGTGGGCGAGCACCGAGAGGCGCTGTTTGCCGTCACCATTCCGGAGGAGCGGGGCAGCTTCCGGCGCTTTTGCGAATTGATCGGCCCACGCAGCGTCACCGAGTTCAATTACCGCATCTCCGACACGCAGGAAGCCCATGTCTTCGTCGGCCTGAGCATCAGCCGCCGCGAGGAAGCCGACAAGCTGGCCCGCCAGTTCGAGAAACACCGCTTCCCCACCGTCAACCTGACCGACGATGAATTGGCCAAGCAGCATGTGCGGCACATGGTGGGCGGTCGGACCGAGCTAGCCGACAACGAGCGCCTGTTCCGATTCGTCTTCCCGGAACGGCCGGGGGCCTTGATGCGATTCCTGTCGAATCTGCATCCAGACTGGAACATCAGCCTCTTCCACTACCGCAACCAGGGGGCTGATTACGGGCGCATCCTCGTCGGGCTGCAGGTCCCGCGGGGAGATGCCAAGGCGTTCAAGGCCTTTCTGGAGCAGCTCAACTATCCCTGCACCGAGGAAACGGACAACCCGGTGTACCGCCTCTTCCTGCGCTGAGGCAAGGGGCCAGCGTCGGCTGGCCACGACGCAAGTGAGCGCTATCCGCACAGCTTGCCCCCGGTCCAGGTGGCCTGGGGCATTTGCGGATCGAGGGACTGTGTGCGTCACCACACAATGGGAGCCGGGCATCCTCCCCGGGCGCGCGGCCTCGACCGTGTTGCGCGCCGCCCCGCTGTGCGTCGTTCCCCATGTCCATCCATCAGTCCCTGATCAGCCCCACCCTCAATCCGGAGCTGGAGCGCACGCTGCGCGCCCGCCTGGATCAGCGCAGCGCCATTGCCGGCCGACTGGGCGAGCTGGAACCGCTGGCGGTACGGCTGGGCCTGATCCAGAACACGCTGACCCCGGAGCTGGACATCCCGACGCTGATGCTGTTTGCCGGCGACCATGGTCTGGCCGTGGATGGCATCAAGCTACCCAATGGCCGCAGCACGCGCGAGCAGGCGCTGCTGGCGCTGCAGCACCGCCTGCCGTCCACGGTGTTTGCCAACAACCAGGGCATGCATGTGACGGTAGTGGACTGCGGCATTGCCGAACCGCTGAGCCCGCAGCGCGGCCTGCTGGCACGCAAGATCGCCCACGGCACCCGCAACTGCCGGGTCGGCCCGGCCATGACGCTGGAACAGGCCCATGCGGGCGTGCGGGTGGGCATGGAGATTTCCGACAACCTGTCCAGCAATGTGCTGGCCTGCGCCGGCCTGGGCCAGGGCTCGATGGAAGCGGCCGCGCTGGTGCTGTCCCGCCTGACGGACCTGCCGGTGCGGGACTTCGTGATCTCCGGCCCCGACATGCCGCAGGACGACCTGACCCATCTGCTGATCGTGCTGCAGAGTGCGCAGGCGCGGCACCGCGACGTTGAAGAACCGATGGCCGTACTGGCCGCCTTTGGCGGTCATGAACTGGCGGTGATGGTGGGCGCCATGCTGGTGGCGGCGAGCAAGCGGCAGCTGATCCTGGTGGACGGGATGGCCGCCTGCGCAGCGCTCAAGGTGGCGTCGATGATTGCCCCGCCGGTGACCGACTACGCCGTGTTCTGCCGCAGCACCCTCCATCGCGGCCTGGATGAATCCCTGGCGCTGTTCCATGCCACCGCTTTGCTGGAGCTGGGCATGGACTGCAGCGACGGCACTGGCGCTCCCCTGGCCTGGCCGATGATCCGCTGCGCCGCCGCGCTGCTGACCGAGGTGCAGGACATTCCGGACGGACCCATCCACAGCCGGCCGACCGACCTTCACAATGGCGCCAGCCTGCTGGGCACTTTGCGAAAGAATTGAAACGGGGCGTGTCAGTCGCGCTGCAGCGCCCTATTCGCCCTATTCGCCCTGTTCGCCCTGTTCGCCCTATTAGCCCTATTCGCCCTATTGATTCACCACGTTGTCAGGCGGCGGCTGCATCGCATTGGTGGGCAAGGCGCCGCCGATGTTCGTCAGCGGCGAGCCGCCTCCGTTCATCGGCACGCTGCCGGGCGGTGCGTTGAGCGAGATGCCCTGTTGGTTCGGCGGCAGCGCCCCGGCCGGCGGCAGGGTCGGCACAACGGGCGGCGCGTCCATCACAGGCATGGGCGATGCGCCCGGCACTGGCGTCAACGCCAGACGGATGGACACCGCATTGTTGCGTCCCAGGCCCACTTCCCGGCGGCTGACCTCCAGCAGCTGGATGTCGCCATCCACCACCTGACCGACCCGGAACGGACGGGCAAACCCGCCGCTGACCGCAATCAGGGCCACACCTTCCCCGGTGGCCTGACCCGTGGACGGCGCCACCACGCCCAGCAACTGGTAGCGGGATGAGGCCGATTCCACCGGCGCGGCGGACGGGGACTCCTGGGTGAAAACCCGGGTCCAGTCCCCCACCGTCGAAGAAGCCACGGCCGGCAAGACCTGCCCCGGCGCCGCGGGACCGCGGGCCATGAGCGTCAGCGACCAATAGGCCAGGCTGGCCGCCATCAGCGCCCAGATCACGAAGCTTAACCAACGTGCATGCATGTGCCGATTATGATGGAACGCAAGAGGCTGCAGACGGGCAGCCCAGCCCCAGGATTGCAAAACCATGCAACGCAAGATGACTTCCCGCCGCGCCAGCCGCGGTTTCACCCTGATCGAACTGATCGTGGCCATCACCATCGTGGCCGTGATGGGCGCCGTGGTGGTGCCCGCCGTGATGAATCACGTGGCCGATGCCCGGCGTACCGCCGCCAAGCAGGACGTCACCACGCTGATGCAGGCGCTCAAGCTTTACAAGATGGACAACGGACGCTTCCCCAGCGGCGACCAGGGCCTCAATGCCCTGGTCAGCAAGCCCACCAGCGGCACCGTGCCGGGCAACTGGAAGGTCTACATCGAGAAGCTGCCCAAGGATCCCTGGGGCAACCCCTATCAATATGACAACCCCGGCCTGAAGGGCGAGGTCGATGTCTACAGCCTGGGTGCCGACGGCAAGCCGGGCGGCGAAGGCAACGACGCCGACATCGGCTCCTGGGAGTAATCCGGCCCTCGGGCCCTGCGCCGACCGCACTCATGCACAAGCGACCATGAACCTCCGCCGCAGTCGCGGCTTCACGCTGATCGAACTGCTGGTCGCCATCACCATCATTGCGGTGGCCAGCGCCACCGTGGTGGTGGCACTGCGCAATACCGGCGGTGCCGATCTGGAGCGGGAAGCGCTGCATCTGGCCAGCGTGCTGGAAATGGCACGGGCAGAGGCGCGTGCGGCGTCGCTGGAAGTCACCTGGCAGCCGGACCAAGGGCGCTTCCGGTTCAGCGGACTGCCGCAGGACCTGGTGACCCGGCTGAAGCTGGACCGTGGATGGATGGGCGAAGAACCGTCGGTCACCATCCGGGGGCAGACGGATGCCAACGGCCGGGTCCGGCTGGGACCGGAGCCCATCATTGGCGCCCAGCACATCGTGCTGACCCGCGGCGAGGCCCACATCACTCTGGGCACCGACGGCCTGCGCCCCTTCACCATCGAGCGGGAGACGCCCCCATGAGCCGGACCCGTGCAGCGACCGGTGGGCTCAACCGGGGCCCGAGCCGCCCTGCCGGCGGCTTCACGCTCATCGAAGTGCTGGTCGCCCTGACCATCGTGGGCCTGTGCCTGGCCGCCGGGATGCGGGCGGCGGGCACCATGACCAACAATGCGCAGCGGCTGTCGCTCAACAACATGGCCCAGTGGTGCGCTGAAAACGAGCTGACCGAGATGCGGCTCAATGCAGCCTTCCCCGGCACCGGCACCACCGAGTTCTCCTGCACCCAGCTGGGCCGCACCTTCACCGGCAAGACGGAGGTGGCCACCACGGCCAATCCGAATTTCCGGCGCGTGGAACTGCGGGTGTTCAACGACGATGGCCAGGCCCTGCTCAGCATCACGACCGTGGTGGGGAGGTATTGATGACCCGCCCGAGCGCTCGCGGTTTCACCCTGATCGAGGTGCTGGTGGCGCTGGTCATCATGGCCATGATGAGCGTCATGGCCTGGCGGGCCGTCTCCACGCTCAGCACCACGCGAGATGCCACCGAAGCCCACATGGACAGTGCCGAAACCATCGGCACCCTGGTGCGGCAGTGGGAACTGGACCTGCGAGAAGTGCAGGACAGCAAGCAGGTCACCGCCCTGAGCTTCGACGGCGCCACCCTGCGCCTGACACGCCGCACCACCAAGGGCCTGCAGATGGTGTCCTGGCAGATCCGCGACGGCCGGCTCACGCGCTGGGCCTCACAGCCGGCCACCACCATCAGCGGCTTGCAGGACGCCTGGTTCCGCAGCCAGCAGCTCAGTCCGCAGGATCTGCGCGACAGCCCCGGCATCAGCGGCGTGCAGGGCTGGCAGATGTATTTCTTCCGAAACAATGCCTGGAGCAACGCGCAGTCCAGTGGCGACCAGGACGATGCCGTGACCAAGACCGTGCCCAGCGGCGTGCGCATGAAAGTGCAATTCGCCGGGGGCGGCTATAACGGCGAGCTGACCCGTGAAGTGATCGTGCCGGCCGGAGGCTCGCGTTGAGGCACGGTCACCGTCCCCGCGGCGCGGCGCTGCTGACGGCGCTGCTGATCGTCACCTTGGTCACGACGCTGGCCGCGGCCATGCTGTGGCGGCAGGCGCGCAGCATCCAGATCGAATCCGCCGAACGGGGTCGCGCGCAGTCGGACTGGGTGCTGCAGGGCGCGCTGGACTGGGCCCGGCTGATCCTGCGCGAGGACACCCGTGCCAACCGCAATGCCGGGGCGGATGCCGTGGACTACAACGGCGAAGTCTGGGCGGTGCCGCTGGCGGAAGCCAAACTCGCCAGCTTCCTCTCCACGGACGACAACCACTCTGCCGAGGGCGGCCCCGAGGCCTTTCTCTCCGGTCGCATCGAAGACGCGCAGGGCAAGTTCAATCTCTACAACCTGATTCCGCGGGAGACCGTCAATCCGCCGGTCCAGCTGTCCATCGCACGGCGGCTGTTCCAGGCGGCTGGCCTGAATGCGAGCCTGGCTGACGATGTGCAAAAACGCCTGCGCCAGGCTTTCCCTCAGCCCCAGGCGGAAGGCAATGCCAACGGCTCGTCCGGAAATGGCACCGATAACGGCAATGTCGCCACAGATGCCAACGCGCCGGTCCTGCCCATCCGCATCGAGCAACTGGGTTGGCTCAATCTCACGACGGACCAGGTGGAGCGGCTCAAGCCCTACGTCACGCTGCTCCCGCCCAGCTCGACCAATGCCAAGGTGGTCACGCCCACCATGATCAACATCAACACCGCCCCCCGCGAAGTGATTGCCGCCCTGGACCCTCGCATGGACTTGGGCGTGGCCGACCGCATCGTGCGCGCCCGTGAAGCCAAGGGCATCACCAGCAAGCAATTGCCGTCCTACCTGCCCCAGGGGGTCACACTGGAAGGGCTGGTGCAACCGACCAGCGACTACTTCATCGTCACCGGCCAGTTGCGGCTGGACGACCGCCTGGTCACCATGCGGTCCCTGGTCTGGCGCAGCAACGACTACACCACCCGTGTGCTGGACCGCCAGTACGTCCAACAATCCACCGCTCTGATGGCGGGGCAAGGCCGATAGTCCCGCATAGTCCCCTTCTGTCACGATTCGTCACCCGCTGCTGCGGCCCTGCCCCCCAACCTGCCTCAGACTTGCGCACCCTGACAATGTCGACAGGGTCGCCTAGGGGCTTGTGCGGAGGCTTTGCCGCCGTTCTGTCGCGCAAGCCCTCCTAGAATCCGCCTTCTCATGAGTACCCTGCTCATCCTGCTGCCTGAAGCGCCGCCCGCGGCGACAGGCACCCAAGATTACGAATTCTGGTTCAGCCCCGATGCCCAGGCGCCCGTCCGGGCGGGAGGGCGGGGCGAACGCGCCCCTCTGGACACCATGCCCAAGGCGGACCGGGTGTTTGCCCTGCTGCCGGATGCCGCCGTGAGCTGGCACACGGTGCGCCTGCCGCTGGCCCTGCGCGGTCCGAAGCTGCGCAGCGCCCTGTCCGGCGTGCTGGAAGAGTCCCTGCTGGACGATCCCGAACGGCTGCACCTGGCGGTGATGGATGTGGACAAGGGCCTGCCCGGCCTGGCTGAAGACGTGGACCATCCGGAAACCCGGCTGGAAGACGGCGAAAACCCGCCCCGCTGGGTGGCGGCGGTTGCCCGTGAACCGCTCAAGGCGCACCTGGCGGCCATCCAGTCGGCGGGCCTGCTGCTGGAAGCGGTGTATCCGCTGTCCTGGCCGGACGGCCGGCTCGGCGGTCATGTGGACCAGGGCGCCGACGGCCAGCCCCGCCTGCGCGCCTGGTCGCCGCCGGGCATTGCCACCTTTCCCATGACCAGCGCCGGCGTGCGCACCTGGCTGGGCGAGAGCTGGTGGACGCAGGCCAAGGTCAGCGCCGCACCGGCTGTCTCCGCCGAAGCCGAGCGGCTGCTCGGCCGGCCGGTGGACGTGCTCAATGACACCGAACGCGCCTGGGCCGCCCTTCAGGCCCCGGTGAACCTGCTGCAGTTCGAGCTCACCCCGCGCCAGCGTGGCTGGCAGCGGGTCTACCGCGCCTGGCAGGTGCTGCAGGGGCCGGAGTGGCGTCCCTTCCGCTGGGGGGTGGTGGCGCTGGTGGTGGTACAGGTCATCGGCGTCAATGTCATGGCCTTCCAGCAGCGCCGCGCCATCGACAGCCGCCGGGCCGAGCAGGAACAGCTGCTGCGCCAGGCCTTCCCGCAGATCCGCACCGTGCGGGACGCACCCGCCCAAATGCAGCGGGAACTGGACCTGGCCCGCGCGCGTGCCGGCCAGATCGGCCCCGGCGACCTGGAAGACCTGCTGGGTGCGGTCGCCCGCGCCATGCCGGCCGGTCAACCGCCGCTGCAGGGCCTGCGCTTCGAATCCAACCGCCTGCTGCTGACCGGCCTGCCCGCGCCGGTGCGTGAGCAGGTCCGAGACCGTCTCTTCCAGAACCCTGCCCTGCGGGTCAGCGACGAAGGGGATGCCCTCCAATTGAGCCTGCGCCCGACGACACGATGAAAAGTACTCCCCCTTGGCTGCGCCAGCTTGAGGAGCGCTGGCAGGCCGCGCAGCCGCGTGAACGGCAGATGGCCCGCACGGCCGCAGTGGTGGTGGGCGCGGCCCTGGTGTGGCTGGTCGCCATTGCCCCGGCCTTGAGCACGCTCTCCAAGGCGCCCGCGGAGATCGACAAGCTGGACGCCGAACTGCGCCAGATGCGAGGGCTCGCCCAGCAGGCGCAGCAGCTCAAGCAGACGCCGCCGATCTCGCAGGAACAGTCGATCAGCGCGCTGCGCAGCGCCACCGAACGGCTGGGCCCGAATGCGGAGCTCACCCTCACTGGTCCGCAGGCGCAATTGCGTCTGCGCGGCGTGCCCGGCGCGGCCCTGGCGGTCTGGCTGACCGAGGCCCGGCAGTCCGCCCGCGCCCGCCCGCAGGAGGTTGAACTGCAATCGGGCGCGCAGGGCTACACCGGTCGCATCAGCGTCGCCCTGCCGGGCGCCAACGGCTCATGAAACGCCCCTCCTTCAGCGTCAAACGGCCGGCATCGGCAACGGCGGCGCCGCGCTCGGCGCGTGCCGCGCTGCTGCCCACACCCAAGCCGCGCACCCGTCGCTGGGCATGGGCCGGTGGCGTGATCGGTCTGCTGCTGGCCCTGGTGACCTTCGCACCGGCGGCCTGGCTGGCCTCGGGCCTGGCCGCCGCCACCCAGCAACGCCTGCTGCTGGCCGATGCGCGCGGCAGCATCTGGTCCGGCAGCGCTCGGCTGATCCTGAGCGCCGGTCCCGGCAGCCGGGACGCCAGTGAGCTGCCCGACCGGTTGCAATGGTCACTGCGTCCGGCCTGGATCTCCGGCGGCGTGGGCCTGCGGCTCACCCTGAACCAGGACTGCTGCATCCGCCCGGATGCGCCACTGACCGTCCGCCTGGGCCTGGGCAAGCTGTCGCTCAACCTGCCGGACAGCAGCGACGGCCGCCCCTGGATCCAATGGCCGGCCGCCTGGCTGACCGGCCTGGGCACCCCCTGGAACACCCTGGCGCCGGATGGCCGCCTGGTCCTGAGCGCGCAGAAATTCAGCGTCGATCGCGACCAGGGCCGCTGGAAGGTCGACGGCGTGATCCAACTCGATCTACAAGAGATGTCTTCCCGGCTCTCTTCCGTGGATCCGCTGGGCAGTTATCGCCTCAGCATTCTGGGTTCTGCCACGCCGCAGCTGATGCTGCAGACGCTGCAGGGCCCCTTGCTTCTGAATGGCCAGGGCAGCCTGGGCAACCGCGTGCAATTCCGGGGGGACGCCAGTGCGGCCCCCGGCAGTGAGGCGGCGCTGGCCAACTTGTTGAACATCATCGGGCGTCGCGAGGGAGCGCGCTCGATCATCTCGGTGGGATGAGCATGAAGACACACATGATGCGACCGACAGCCCTGGCCCTGGCCCTGGCCATGAGTCTGATCGCCGCCAGCCTGCCGGTGCAGGCACAGCAGCAGGGCCAGTCGGGCAACCGCCGTCAGCCCGCGGTCAAGCCCAGCACGCCGGTGACCCTGAACTTCGTCAACACCGACATCGAGGCCGTCTCACGCGCCATGTCGGCCGCGATGGGCAAGCCCATCCTGGTCGATCCGCGGGTCAAGGGCACGATGACGCTCACGGCCGAGCAGCCGGTGCCGGTGCAGGAGGCCTACCTGAGCTACCTCGCCGCCCTGCGCGGCCTGGGCTTCGCGATGGTGGACGCGGGCGGCATCCTCAAGCTGGTGCCCGAGGCGGAAGCCAAGCTGCAGACCGGCTCGGTCTCCGTCGGCGGCGAAAGCCGCCAGCGCGGTGACCAGATCGTCACCCAGATCTTCAAGCTCAACCATGAGAACGCGAACAATCTGGTGGCGGTGCTGCGGCCGCTGATCACACCGAACAACACGATCAATGCCAACCCGGGCAACAACAGCCTGGTGATCACCGACTACGCCGAAAACCTGCAGCGCATCAGCCGCATCGTGGCGGCGCTGGACCAGCCGTCCAACACCGACATCGAGGTGATTCCGCTGCGCAATGCGGTGGCGTCGGACGTGGTGCAGCTGGTGCAGCGCTTGTCCGAAGGCGGCGGCGTGGCCGGCCAACCCGGCGGCGGTGCCAGTGCAGGCGGCAACAGCGTGCTGGCTGATCCGCGCAGCAATGCGCTGATCGTGCGGGCCTCCAATCCGGCACGGCTGATGCAGTTGCGCGCGATGATCGCGAAGCTGGACACGCCGGGTCTTGACGCATCCAACGGCAACATCCGCGTCATCTACCTGAAGAACGCCGATGCGGTGCGCCTGGCCACGGTGCTGCGCGCTGCCTTCAGCGCCAACAGCGCGGCCACGGGCGGCACTGGCGGCTCCGGCGGCGGCAATGCCACCGTGGGCGGTCTGGCCACCGGCGGTGGTGGCGGGGGCGGCGTCGGCAGCACGGGCAACACGAGCTTCTCCGGCGGCAACTCGTCCTTCAGCGGCGGCGGCGCCGGTACCAGCGGCTCGTCGTCCGGCGGCTCCGGCGTCGGCGGCTCGACCCAGGTCAGCGCCACCGCGCAGCCCAACACCGGCGGTTTCGTGCAGGCCGATCCGGCCACCAACTCGCTGATCATCACGGCGCCCGAGCCGATGTACAAGCAGATCCGGGCGGTCGTGGAACAGCTGGACACCCGGCGCGCGCAGGTCTACATCGAAGCCCTGGTGGTCAAGGTGGATGCGAGCAAGGTCGGACAGTTCGGTGTGCAGTGGCAAAACCTGTTCGGCTCCGTCGGCATCGGCACCAACTTCGGCACCGGCTACAGCAACATCCTGAACCTGTCGGCGGCTGCGGCTGGCGGCATTGGCTCCGGGAGCGGTGTGAACGTCGGAACGGCGCTGACCTCGGGCCAGATTTCGCAGGGCCTGAACATCGGCGCTACCACCCGCATCGGCAGCTACCTGACGCTGGGCGCCGTGGCCAATGCGCTGGAGCAGCTGTCCGGCACCAACGTGCTGTCCACCCCCTCGCTGGTGGTGCAGGACAACGAGGAAGCCGACATGATCGTCGGCCGCAACGTGCCGGTGATCAGCAGCACCACGCAGGGCAACAGCATCACCAGTCCGTTCAACACCTACGAACGCCGGGACGTCGGCCTGCGGCTGAAGATCAAGACGCAGGTCGGTGAGAACGGCACGGTGCGCATCAAGGTCTATCAGGAGAACTCCAGCGTCGTGGATGGCACGGGCTCCAGCGCCACCGGCCCCACCATCGACAAGAGCGCGGTGGAGACCTCGGTCACGCTGGAAGACGGCCAGGCCCTGGTGCTGAGTGGCATGCTCAAGGACGAGTACAGTGATGGCGAGAACAAGGTGCCTGGCCTGGGCGACATTCCGCTACTGGGCAACCTGTTCAAAAACCAGAGTCGCAACCGCAGCAAGTCCAACCTGATGATCTTCCTGCGCCCTGTCGTACTGCGCACGCCCGAAAGTGCCAACGCCGTCACACTGGACCGTTACGATGCCATCCGTGCCTACCAGCAGGATGTGCAACCGGCCCGGACGCTGGTGCTGCCCAACACCGGTGCGCCACTGCTGCCAGAGCGTCCGGCGTCATCGCCGGCCTTGCCGACGCCGCCACGGCCCGCCTCGGAACCTGCTTCGGAGTCGACTCGCTGAACGAAAGATTGTTGCCCATGGCCACCCGCCATCCCCTGCCTTACGCATTTGCACGCAGCCAGCAGTTGCTGCTGGAAGACGACGGTGAGCAGCGCACGCTCTGGGCCACGCCCGTGGCCAGCCTGTCCACACTGTCCGAGCTCCAGCGCGTGCATGCGCCGCACCGGGTGGAATGCATCAGCCCGGCCGACATGGCCGCGCGGCTGCAGGCCGCCTACGCCGGCGGGGAAGACAGCGCGGCGCTGGTGGTCGGGGAAGTGGAAAGCGCGGTGGACCTGTCCCGCCTGATGCAGGACCTGCCGGCGGTCGAAGACCTGCTGGAAGCAGCCGACGACGCGCCCATCATCCGCATGCTCAATGCGCTGCTGACGCAGGCCGCCAACAACGGCGCCAGCGACATCCACATCGAGCCCTATGAACGCGAAAGCAGCGTGCGCTTCCGGGTGGACGGCACGCTGCGGGAAGTGGTGCGGCCGAACCGCGCCCTGCATGCAGCGCTGATCTCGCGCCTGAAGATCATGGCCGAGCTGGACATCGCCGAAAAGCGGCTGCCGCAGGACGGCCGGATTTCGCTGCGCATCGGCGGACGGGCCATCGACGTGCGGGTCTCGACCCTGCCCTCGGCCCACGGCGAGCGGGCGGTGCTGCGTCTGCTGGACAAGTCCGAGTCCAAGTTCACCCTCACCGGGCTGGGCATGGACGGCGAGCGGCTGGCGCGTTTCCAGCGCCTGGTGCAGCAGCCCCACGGCATCGTGCTGGTCACCGGCCCGACCGGTTCGGGCAAGACCACCACGCTGTATGCAGCCATGCAGACGCTGGACACCTCCACCACCAACGTGCTGACGGTGGAAGACCCGATCGAATACGAGCTGGCCGGTGTCGGCCAGACCCAGGTCAATGCCCGCATCGACCTGACCTTTGCCAAGGCGCTGCGCGCCATCCTGCGGCAGGACCCGGACGTCATCATGATCGGTGAAATCCGGGACTACGAAACCGCGCAGATCGCCATCCAGGCCTCGCTGACCGGTCACCTGGTGCTGGCCACGCTGCACACCAACGACGCCGTCAGCGCCGTCACCCGCCTGACCGACATGGGCGTCGAGCCCTTCCTGCTCAGCTCCAGCCTGCTGGGCGTGCTGGCCCAGCGCCTGGTGCGCAAGCTCTGCCCGGTCTGCAAGACACCCGCGCCATCGCCCCTGCCCGGCGGCGGGACCCGTTACCAGCCGGTGGGCTGCCAGGCCTGCTCCTCCAGCGGCTACAAGGGCCGCACGGGGGTGTATGAGCTGATGGTCTGCGATGACAAGATCCGCCACCTGATCCACGGTCAGGCCGCCGAGTCCGATCTGCTGGCCGCTGCCCGCGCCAACGGCCTGCGCTCCATGCGCGAGGACGGTGACCGGCTGGTGGCCGCCGGGGTCACCTCCGAAGAGGAAGTGTTGCGCGTGACGCGGGAGTGATGCTGAATGCCCGCCTACAAATACGAAGCCCTGGACAACACCGGCAAGCCCCGCCAGGGCTTGCTGGAAGCGGACAACCCGCGTGCCGCACGCGCGCAGTTGCGTGGCCAGGGCCTGGTGCCGATGGAAGTGAACGCCGTGGCGGCACCCAAGTCCAGCAGCCGCTGGTCGCGCCGGGTGTTCAACGGCTCGGGGCTGTCGGTCTGGACCCGGCAACTCGCCGGGCTGGTGGCGGCCGGACTGCCGCTGGAGCGGTCGCTCGCCGCGCTGGCCGATGAAGCCGACGATCCGCGCCAGCGGGACCTGATGTCCTCGCTGAAGGCGGAGGTCAATGCCGGCTCGCCCTTTGCGCGCGCCCTGGGCACCGCGCCGCGGGAATTTGACGAGGTCTATCGCGCGGTGGTGGCCGCCGGCGAGCAGAGCGGCGCTCTGGGTCCCGTGCTGGAGAGCCTGGCCGACGACCTGGAAGAGACGCAGCGCCTGCGCTCGGAGCTGTTCGGGGCGCTGGCCTACCCGATCATCGTCTGCTTCATCTCGCTGCTGGCGGTGGGCTTCCTGCTGACCTACGTGGTGCCGCAGGTGGCCGCCGTCTTCACCCAGACCCGCCAGACCCTGCCGCTGCTGACCCGGATCATGATGGGCACCTCCGACGTGTTGCGGCAATGGGGCCTGCTGATCATCGGCCTGCTGGTGGTCGGCGGCATCACCATCCGCCAGACGCTGAAGAAGGAAGGCCCGCGCCAGCGCTTTGATGCGGCCTGGCTGAACCTGCCGGTCATCGGACGGATCTCGCGCGGCTACAACGCGGCGCGGTTTTCCGGCACGCTGGCCATGCTGGCCGGCGCCGGGGTGCCCATCCTGAAGGCCTTGCAGGCCGCCGCCGAGACCCTGTCCAACCACGCCATGCGGGCCGATGCGATGGACGCCCTGGTGCAGGTGCGCGAAGGCGCGCCGCTGGGGGCCGCCCTGGCCGGCAAGAAACGCTTCCCCGGTCTGCTGTCGATGTTTGCCCGGCTGGGCGAGCAGACCGGCCAGTTGCCCGACATGCTGCAGCGCGCTGCACGGCAACTGGGCAATGAGGTCAAGCGCCGCGCCATGACGCTGGCCACGCTGCTGGAGCCGCTGCTGATCGTGGCCATGGGCGGTGTGGTGATGCTGATCGTGCTGTCGGTGCTGCTGCCGATCATCGACATGAACAAGCTGGCCACGCAATAACCGGGGCTCCTGCCGACATGCCTGCCAATCTGGACGGACAACTGGTCGTGGCGATCTCGTCACGGGCCCTGTTTGATTTCGAGGAAGAGAACCAGCTGTTCGAAGCCGGGGACGACCGCGCCTACATGCAGCTGCAGCAGCAGCGCCTGGAGCAGCCGGCCAAACCAGGCACGGCGTTTTCGCTGGTCCACAAGCTGCTGGCCTTCAACCTGCCGGGCGAGCGCCCGCGGGTGGAGGTGGTGGTGCTGTCCCGCAATGATCCGATCTCCGGCATGCGGGTCTTCCGTTCAGCCCAGCATTACGGGCTGCCGATCCTGCGCGGCGTGTTCACCCGCGGGCAAAGCCCCTGGCGCTATCTGCGGCCGCTCAAGGCGCATCTCTTCCTTTCCGCCAACGAGGAGGACGTGCGCTCGGCCCTGGCGGCCGGCGTGGCGGCAGCGCGGGTCTTTCCGCAGTCGGCGCGGGCGTCGGTGGCCTATCCGGAAGAGCTGCGCATCGCGTTCGACGGCGATGCGGTGCTGTTCTCCGACGAGGCCGAGCAGGTGTTCCAGCGGGACGGCCTGGATGCCTTCCAGGCCCATGAACGCGAGCGCAAGCTCACCCCGCTGCCAGCCGGTCCCTTCAAGCAGGTGCTGCATGAACTGCAGCGACTGCAGAACCACCCGCTGGGTCCGATGCGCATCCGCACGGCGCTGGTCACGGCCCGCAGTGCGCCGGCCCATGAGCGCGCCATTCGCACACTGATGGACTGGCAGGTGGAGGTGGACGAGGCCATGTTCCTCGGCGGTCTCGCCAAGGGGGAATTCCTCAGGGAATTCGAGCCGGATTTCTTCTTCGACGACCAGGCCGGCCACATCGAAAGCGCCGTCGTCCATGTGCCATCGGGCCACGTGACCACGGGTGTGACGAATCACTGAGCCCCCGGGCTTGCGCAGAATAGGGGCATGCGCCCCACTCCTGCTCATCCCACCCCTGCCCGCCCTGCGCCGGCGTCCTCGTCCTCTTGCTCATCCTGCGTGGACGTCTCACTGTCCACAAAGGCGGCGACCTCGCGTTCCGCTCACGGCCCTGCCCCGCGGGCCTCGCTGATCAGCCTGGCGCTGGCGGCGGCCTGTTCGGGTGGCCTGCTCGTGGCGGCGGGCAGTGCGTGGTCGGCTCCAGCGGAGCCTTCCGCCCTCCCCGCGAGCGTGAGCCCACGCAGCGCCCCGTCGCAGCCTGCCGTCTCCCCGGCCGAAGGCTTCTACCGTCAGCCTGCGCTGCAAGGCGACCGCCTGGTCTTCGTGTCCGAGGGCGATCTCTGGACGGCCAGCGCGCAGGGCGGCGTGGCGCAGCGACTGACCACCCACCTGGGCAGCGAAAGCGCCCCTGCCCTCTCGCCGGACGGCCGCTGGCTGGCCTTCGTGGGCCAGTACGACGGCGGCGCGGGCGACGTGTATGGCATGCCCGCCACCGGGGGCGTGCCGCGCCGCCTGAGCTGGGACACCGGCCCCGTGCGGGTGTGGGGCATCACCGCCCGCAACGAGGTGCTCTACACCGGTGCGACCGAACGCGGGGAAGCCGGCACGCAGCTGCATCTGGTCAGCCTCGAGACCGGGGAGCGCCGCGCGCTGCCGGTGGGCCAGGCGGCCGACGGCGCCGTCAGCGACGATGGACGCTGGCTCTACTTCACCCGCAACGGCCTGCGCGGCGACAACGCCCGCCAGTACCGCGGCGGCGCCATCGCCCGGCTGTGGGTGATGGACCTGACCAGCCAGGCCGAGGCCCGGCCGCTGGTGGCCGAGGGCAATAACGACCGGCGGCCCATGCCCTACCGCGATGGCCAGGGCCGGGACCGCATCGCTTTCCTCTCCGACCGGGACGGCACCTACAACCTCTGGTCGGTGGCCGCCGACGGATCGGACCTGCGGCAACACACCCACCATCGGGGCTGGGACATCCGCCATGCCAGCCTGAGCGGGCGGCAGGTGGTATATGCGCTGGGCGCCGACCTGTATCGGCTGGATCTGGAGGGCGCCGCGGACAGCGTGAAGCTGTCCTTCCTCCTGAACAGCGACCACGACCAGATGCGCCGGCGCTGGATCGCCAAGCCGCAGGACTTCCTCACCCACATCGCCCTGTCGCCGGACGGTGAGCGTGTGGTGCTGACCAGCCGCGGCCGTCTGGCGACCCAAGGGGTGGGGCCGCTGCGCCGCGCCGAGCTGGCCTACCCTGCCACGCTGCAAGATGCCGGCCGGTGCCGCGATGCCCGTTTCAGTGCCGACAGCCGCTCGGTCTTCTCCGTCTGCGACTTCAGCGGCGAGACCGAAATCTGGCGCCTGCCGGCCAACGGCACCGGCCAGCCCGAGCCGATCACGCGGGGCGCCAGCGCCATGCGCCAGCAGTTGCTGCCCTCGCCAGACGGCCGCTGGCTGGCCCATGAGGACAAGGAAGGCCGGCTCTTCCTGACCGACCTCCGCGCCAAGGAGCCCGCCGCCAGCACCCGCCAGATCGACCAGGACCGCACCGGGGACGGTGTGTCGCAGATGCGCTGGTCGCCGGACGGCCAGGTGCTGGCCTACGTGCGCAACACCTCGAATGTCTACCGCGCGCAGCTGATGCTCTACAGCGTGGCTGAGCAGCGGGTGCTGCAGCTCAGCAGTGACCGTTATGCCGCGGCGGCACCGGCCTTCAGCCCCGATGGGCAATGGCTGTATTTCCTGTCCCGGCGCAGCTTCGTGGTCAGTGCCAACGGCGCGCCCTGGGGCGACCGCAACATGGGGCCGCAGTTCGACCGCGGCTGGAAGGTCTACGCCCTGGCGCTGCAACCGGGTCTGCGTTTCCCGTTTGCGGCACCGACGGAGCTGCAGCCGGCAGGTGCTGATGGCAAGGACACCGAGGACAACAAGGACAAAGGGAAGGACGCCGGAAAGGACAGCAGCAAGGGCAGTGGGGCCGAACCGAAGCCTGGCGTTCGCAGCGACTCTGCTTCGGACAGCGCCGCTAACACCGCCACGAACACCGCAATCAAGGCCGGCAATGCGCCCAAGGCCCGTCCCGCGGTGGTGCTGAACGGCCTGGCTGAGCGGCTGTATGAAGTCCCGCTGGCCGCGGGCAACTTCGATGACCTGCGTGTGGACGCCAAGCGTCTGTATCTGCTGGAAGGCAAGACGCTGCGGCAACTGCCCATCGGGCCGCAGGAACAAAAGGCCGAGACCGTCAGCGAGCAGGTGCAGTCCTTCGACCTCAGCGCCGACGGCCGCAAGCTGATGGTAGTGAAAGCTGCCGGTGCGGGCGCCGCTGCGGACATCCTGATCGTGGAGGCTGGTCCCAAGCTGCCGACGGAGCTCGACAAGTCCCGCGTCCTGTGGAGCGACTGGCAGATTCAGGTCGACCCGCGCGCGGAGTGGCGCCAGATGTTTGCCGACGGCTGGCGCATGCAGCGCGACTATGTCTACGACAAGGGCATGCACGGCGTCGATTGGCGCGCCATGCGCAGCAAGTATGCGCCGCTGGTCGAGCGCGTCACCGAGCGGGGCGAGCTCAACGAGGTGATGGCGCAGATGGTGGGCGAAATCAGCCTGCTGCACAGCTCGGTACGGCCCGGTGACGTGCGCCAGTCCAGCGGTGAGCCGGGCTGGGCGGGTCTGGGCGCGCTGCTGGTGCGCGATCCGCTGGGCTGGAAGATCCAGCGTGTCTACAGCGGCGATCCGGAGCTGCCGTCGGAAGCCGGTCCGCTCGCGGCCCCCGGCCTGAACATTCCGCTGGGCTCGGTCATTACCGCCATCAACGGCCGGGACGCCGCTGCCCTGCCCGACCCGACCGAGGGCCTGCGCGGCCAGGCCGGCAAGCAGGTGCTGCTGCAGCTGCGTGAGCCGGGTGGACGCAGTCGCAGCGTGGTCGTGACGCCGGTGGACCAGCGCCGGGAAGCACGCCTGCGCGTGGATGACTGGCGCTATGGCAAGGCCCGTCGTGTGGACCAGGTCAGCCAGGGTCGCATCGGGTACGTGCACCTGCGCGCGATGGGTCCCGAGGACATCGCCGATTTCGCCCGCGAGTTCTACGCCCAGAGCGACCGCGACGGACTGATCATCGACGTGCGCCACAACAACGGCGGCAACATCGACAGCTTCATTCTCGAAAAACTCTCCCGCCGCGCCTGGGCCTTCTGGCAGCCTCGCTCGCCCGAGGGCGCCAAGCCCTATCCCAACATGCAGCAGACCTTCCGCGGGCATGTGGTGGTGCTGGCCAACGAGGAGACGTATTCGGACGGCGAGACCTTCACCGAAGGCTTCAAGCGTCTGGGGCTGGGGCCGGTCATCGGCATGACCACGTCCGGCGCCGGTGTCTGGCTGTCCGACGGCAACTGGCTGGTGGACAAGGGCATGATGCGCGCGGCTGAGAACGGCCAGATCCTGATCGACGGCAGCTTCATCGTGGAAGGCAAGGGCGTGACGCCGGACCTGCGCGTGGACAACCCGCCGCGCGCCACTGCCAACGGCCAGGATGCGCAGCTCGACGCGGCCCTGGCATGGCTGAACAAGCGCCTGCAGGAAGCACCGGTCGAGACGCCCAAGCCGGGGGCGTATCCGCGGCCGATCCAGCAGTGACCCAGCTTGGGGCGCTCATCAGTGACGCGGTGACGCCCCATCTCGTGAGGGCTTGAAACAGTTGCTCGGACGGTGAGGCCCGATCGAGTGCCGTCCACCTCACGCTCCCATCGAAGCTCCCAACCACAGCGCCCTTCCAGGGCGCTTTTTTTCGCCTGCACAAGGCAGCCAGGCGGGATCACGGACATTCAGGGGACATCCGCAGACACCCGTCCGGCATCCGCATTGCCCATTCGGCACGGCCGCACGCGGCTGGAAACACCCTTCACCGTTGGACGCAGTTGCTGACCTCCTCGCTGTCAGCCGCTCCCTAGCATCGCGCGTCGCGGCAGTCCTGCACAGCGCCCTTGCCGCGTTGGCGGACATCTTCGGAGAAGTACACCCATGCGTCCCACCCAAGATCGCGAGATCGTTGGCCTGCAGGCCCTGCGAGCGTTTGCCGCAGTGGCCGTGGTCCTGCACCACGCCCTGCGAGCGTCCACCGTCAATGCACCCGCAGACCTGCCGCTGCTGCCGTCGCTGCTGCCCGCCTGGCTGATCGAGGCGGGGGCCGGTGGCGTGGATGTGTTCTTCATCCTCAGCGGCTTCCTGATGGTCTACATCTCGGGCAGCTATGTGCAGGGACGCCGCCCGGTGTCCCACTTCCTGCAGCAGCGCGTGCTGCGGGTCTGGCCGATGTATGCACTGGTGACGCTGTTCGCGCTCAAGCCCGCCCTGATGCACTGGTGGGCCACGGGCGAGCGCGGTTTCAACCTGTCCGCCGAGCGGCTGGGAGGACTGCTGCTGCTGCCGTCCTTCAACGAGCGGCATCTGATCCAGCCTATCGTCGGCGTGGGCTGGACCTTGAGCTACGAGGCCCTGTTTTATCTGTGCTTTGCCGCCGCCATCCTGCTGGCGCGGCAGCATCTCTTCCCGGCGCTGTGCGCCATCCTCGCGGCGGCTTTCGGCGTGGGCCTGCTGCTGCCGCAGTCCACTGTCTGGCACGGCTTCCTGGCGGACCCGATCACCCTGGAATTTCTCTTCGGCGCGGCCATCGCCAGCTTCGTGCCCTGGCGCGATCGCAGTCCCATGGGATCGGTGCTGCTGGTGATCGCAGGCCTGGCGCTGTTCGGGCTGTTTTCGGCGCTGGGGCTAATCCCCACCGGCTGGCGCTGCGTGAGCTTTGGCGTGGCGGCCGCCCTGCTGTTTGTCGGCGTGCTGCGGCTGGAAGGCCGGCTCACCTGGCCGCGCTGGGTGGTGATGCTGGGCAACGCTTCCTACTCGATCTACCTTGTGCACGTGCTGGTCATCTACCAGCTCATCCCCTACGCCGAGCGGGCAGTGCGCAAGTACCAGCTGGTGCTCAGCGCCGACCTGCTGGCGCTGATGCTCACCGCCGCCGGCGTCGGCGTGGGCCTGGCCTGCTACTTCCTGCTGGAAAAGCCCATCACCACCTGGCTGATGCGCAAGCCACGTGGGGGCGCACCGGCGGTCCTGCCGGTGTCGGTACGCCCCCGCTGAAGTGCTGGGCGCGAGGCGTCAGATCTGCGAATCCCACGGCTTGGACAGCCGCATCGCGCCGTTGATGATGCCCACCATCGAATAGGTCTGCGGGAAGTTGCCCCACAGCTCGCCAGTCACCGGATGGGTGTCCTCGGACAGCAGCCCCAGGTGATTGCGGGAGGCCAGCAGCGCTTCGAAGATCTCGCGCGCCTCGTCGGTCCGGCCGATGCGAGCCAGCGCGTCGATGCGCCAGAAGGCGCAGATGTTGAAGGCGGTCTCGGGACGGCCGAAGTCGTCCGGCGCTTCATACCGACGCATGTGCGGGCCGTCGCAGAGCGAGGCCTCCAGGGCATCCACGGTGCTGACGAAGCGTGGGTCCTTCGGATCGATGAAGCCGACCTCGGCCATCAGCAGCACGCTGGCGTCCAGGTCCTTGCCGCCGAAGCTCTCCACGAATGCCTTGCGATCGTCGCTCCAGGCGTTCTGCAGGATCTTGTTGCGGATGATCTCGGCCCGCTCGCGCCACAGGTGCGCGCGCCGCGGCTCGCCCAGCACGGTGGCGATCTTGGCCAGCCGGTCGCAGGCGGCCCAGTTCATCAGCACCGAAGAGGTGTGCACGCGGGAGCGGGTGCGCAGCTCCCACATGCCGGCATCGGGCTTGTCGTGGATGGCATAGGCCTGCTCGCCGATGCGCTCGAGCAGCGCGAATTCATTGAGGCCAGCGCGCTGGTGCAGGCGGTGGTCGAAGAAGGACTGGGCCGACCCCAGGACGATGTTGCCGTACACATCGTGCTGGAAGTGCTCGTAGGCCTGGTTGCCGGCGCGCACCGGACCATTGCCCCGGTAGCCGCGCAGATGATCGACCGTCTGCTCGGTCAGGCGATGCTCCAGGCCAATGCCGTAGAGCGGCTGCACATGGCCATCGCGCGACTGCGCCACCACATTGCGCAGCCAGCGCAGGTAGTCCTCCATCGTGCCGGTCTCGGACAGGCTGTTGAGGGCCCGCACCACGAAGAACGCGTCCCGCAGCCAGCAGTAGCGGTAGTCCCAGTTGCGCTGGGTGCCCGGGGCTTCCGGCACGCTGGTGGTCATGGCCGCCACGATGGCGCCGGTCTCCTCATAGAGACACATCTTCAGCGTGATGGCCGCGCGGATCACCGCGTCCTGCCATTCCAGCGGAATGGCCAGGCGGCGCGTCCAGTCCCGCCAGTAGTTGATGGTTTGCTCCTCCAGCATGCGGGCGGCGTCTTCCACGCCGCGGTCCAGCGTCTCGTCCGGGCCGAAGATGAAGCTCATCGGCTGGTCCAGCGAGAAGGAGGTCTCGTCCAGGATGTAGGTGAGCGGTGCGTTGGAGGTGAGCCGCACGACGAATCGCGGCCCGACGAAGCGGATGTGGTTGCTGCCGCGGGTGCGCACCGGGCGCGACTTGCCCCAGTCCACCACCGGACGCAGCACCACCCGGATCTGGGGTCGGCCCTCCAGCGGACGGATGCGCCGCACCAGCATCATCGGCCGGAAGGGCCGGTCGTGCAGGAAGAACCGCGGCATGAAATCGGTGACTTCGATCGCATTGCCATGGGTGTCGTAGAGGCGGGTGCGGAGCACCGCGGTGCCATGGTCGTAGGACTGCTCGCTGTGCGAGAAATCCTGCAGCACCACCTGGAAGGTGCCGTCCGGCCCCACGCCCTCCGGCGAATCGATGAGCGCATGGAACATCGGGTCGCCATCAAAGCGCGGCGCGCAGGCCCAGACCACCCGGGCCTGGTCGTCGATCAGGGCGCTGACCGCGCAATTGCCCACCAGTCCCAGCTTCAGCGATGCCACATCCATAACCGTATTCCCTTTCCGTAGAGCCGACAGACGGCAGGAAACGTGCCTTGGGCGCCTGTCAGCGGTGGAGGTCAGGTGTAGCGCGATGTCCGGTGAGCATCAACCGGCGGTCGGGATGTCGCAGTGGAATGTGGGGTTGGAGGCAGGCGAGCCGGTCGCCTGCGGTATGGTGGGAGTGGGCTGGTGGACCGCGGCCGGCATCGGGCCAGCGCTGGACCCCATTCCGGGCTCAGTGGCGATTCAGCTCAGCGTGACGCGAGCAAACTTGCGCCTGCCCACCTGCACCACCATTTGTCCGGCAGCGACCTTCAAACCGCGGTCAGAGACGGTGTCGCCATCGATCTTCACGCCGCCTTGCTCGATCATCCGGTTGGCCTCGGAGGTGGAGGGCACCAGGCCCGCCGCCTTGAGCAGCGCGCCGATGCCCATGGGGGCGCCGCTGAGCGCGACCTCAGGAATGTCGTCCGGAATGCCGCCCTTAGCGCGGTTGTTGAAGTCGGCCTCGGCCTCATCCGCCGCCTGCGCGCTGTGGAAGCGCGCCGTGATTTCCTTGGCCAGCAGCACCTTCACTTCCTTGGGATTGCGGCCGGCTTCGATGTCGCGCTTGAGCGCGGCGATCTCGTCCAGGCTGCGGAAGCTCAGCAGGTCATACCACTTCCACATCTGCACATCGCTGATGGACAGAATCTTGGCAAACATGCTGTTGGCCGGCTCGGTGATGCCCACATAGTTGTTCTTGGACTTGGACATCTTGTCCACACCGTCCAGCCCTTCCAGCAGCGGCATGGTCAGGATGCACTGCGGCTCCTGGCCGTATTCGGCCTGCAGGTGGCGGCCCATCAGCAGGTTGAATTTCTGGTCGGTGCCGCCGAGCTCCAGGTCGGACTTCAGCGCCACCGAATCGTAGCCCTGCATCAGCGGGTAGAGGAACTCATGCACCGAGATCGGGGTGCCGGCGGCAAAGCGCTTGGTGAAGTCGTCCCGCTCCATCATGCGCGCCACGGTGTACTTGGCGGCCAGCTGGATCATGCCGCGCGCGCCCAGCGGGTCGCTCCATTCGCTGTTGTAGCGGATCTCGGTGCGGGCCGGGTCCAGCACCAGGCTGGCCTGCTTGTAATAGGTCTCGGCGTTGTGCTTGATCTGCTCGGGCGTGAGCGGCGGACGGGTGGCGTTGCGGCCGGAGGGGTCGCCGATCATCGAGGTGAAGTCCCCGATCAGGAAGATCACCTGATGCCCCAGGTCCTGCAGTTGGCGCATCTTGTTGAGCACCACGGTGTGGCCGATGTGGATGTCAGGCGCGGTCGGGTCCAGGCCCAGCTTGATGCGCAGCGGCACCCCGGTGGCCTCCGACCGGGCGAGCTTCTTCACCCAATCGGCTTCGGGCAGCAGTTCCTCGCAGCCGCGCAGCGATTGCGCCAGCGCATGCTTCACCCGGTCGGTGATCGGAAATTCCGGTTTGCTGGAAGGACTGTCAGACTGGGTTCGGGCTTCGGACATAGTGCTGCATCACCCGCACGGGGCTTACATAAAGTCTTGATTTAGCGGGTTTTCTAGCATGCCGCGGGACACCCCGCCGCTATACTTGCCGCAGTTTTGCAGGGTGTGATCGGTAGCAATTACCGCCCGCATGCCCCGCGAAAGTGCCGATAAAGGCTGCCTTTCAAGGCCCCTCAGCGGGGTCCCTGGAAGGGATGCTGATTCTAGGTCACAGAACTTGGTGGTCGGCCGGCTCTTCGCTGTATCGACCGCGCGCGTCCGTCGCTGGCGTCCTTCGCTGGCCTGGGTGTGACCGCGGATTCCGTCACCCACCGTCTCCAGGATGTCTCGCGCGTGATGAATTGGTCTGAGGAATGGAAGCGCGTGCAGCGCTCGCTGGCTCGCGTAGAGGGTTTTGCCGCGCGTCATCCGCGTGCCCTGACCGGAACGGTGGTGGGGGTGCTCGGTGGCTTTGCGGTCACCGCCTTCGGTATCGCCCCGCTGGCTCCGGATGCTGCCGACCTGCACCAGCATGAGATCACCGAGGCCATCGTCCCGCAGTCGCTGGACGCGCAACTGGCCGAGCTGGCAGCGTTCGACCCGGGCCTGTCCCGCTCCGACCTCACCCGCGCTTCCGACACCGCCGACACCCTGCTCAAGCGCATGGGCGCCTTCGACCCGGCCGCCGCGCTCTTCCTGCGCAACGACCCCAATGCCAAGCGCCTGCTGCAAGGTCGCGTGGGCAAGCGGGTGCAGGTGGTGGCCACGGCCAGCGGCCAGGTGCAAAGCATCATTGCCCGCTTCCCGGCTGAGAAGGCCGAGCAACAAGACCGCTTCTTCACCCGCCTGAGCATCGTGCGCGAAGGCGATCATTTCGTCTCCAAGTGGGAAACCGCCCCGCTGGAGAGCCAGATCCGTCTGGGCAGCGGCACCATCCGCAGCTCGCTGTTCGCCGCCACCGACGAAGCCAACATTCCGGACGCCATTGCGTCCCAGCTGGCGGACATGTTCTCCGGCGACATCGACTTCCACCGCGAACTCCGCAAGGGCGACCGGTTTTCGCTGGTCTATGAAGTCCTGACCGCCGACGGCGAACCGATCAACTGGGACGGCCGTGCCGGCCGCCTGCTGGCCTCGGAATTCGTCAACAACGGCAAGAGCTACCAGTCGGTGTGGTTCAAGGACAGCGCCAGCGGCAAGGGCAGCTATTACGGCTTCGACGGCGAAAGCAAGCGCAAGTCCTTCCTGGCCAGCCCGATGGAATTCTCCCGCGTGACCTCCGGGTTCGCGATGCGCTTCCACCCGATTCTCAAGACCTGGCGTCAGCATCAGGGCATCGACTATGGCGCGCCCACCGGTACGGCGGTGCGCACCGTGGGCGATGGCACGGTGGCCTTTGCCGGCTGGCAGAACGGCTTTGGCAACGTCATCCAGATCAAGCACAACGGCGACCGGATGACCGTCTATGGCCATCTCAGCCGGATCGACGTCAAGCGTGGCGAACGCGTGGAACAGGGGCAGAAGATCGGCGCTGTCGGTGCGACCGGCTGGGCGACGGGCCCCCACCTGCACTTTGAATTCCGAGTGAATGGTCAGCAGCAGGATCCGCGTGTGATTGCCAAGGCCGCTGAATCCGTGCCGCTGCCGGCCTCGGCCCGTGCAGCATTCCAGTCGCAACTGGCCGCTGCCAAGACGCAGCTGCAGGCCGCTGCCACGCTGGGTGACGGCGTGGTGGGTGAGTAAGCCAAGGTCTGAATCGCCGATGGGCGGCTGAGTGGCGCGGTGGGTGCAAGCATTCGCTGAGCTATTGGGCTATCGGTCCGGCCCGAGCTTCAGGTGCTAGCAGCGCCAGCCCCCCTGGCGCTGGCGGGACGACGACACTTCTGCGGTGCGGCGGTTGCCGGACGCCACCCATCAGCTGGGCGTGACCGGTTTGTCGGTCGGTCTGTCGGTCTGTCCGTCTGTCGATGACTCAAGAGAATTTTCGCCATGACGCATGAGCTCTTCATCGGCCTGATGTCCGGCACCTCGCTGGACGGTGTGGACGCTGTGCTGCTGCAGGCCGAAAGCGATGGGCGCGTCCAGGCGCTGGCGCATCACCACCACCCCTTCCATGCAGTGCTTCGCACCGAGCTGCTCGCCCTGAATGCAGCCGGCGACAACGAACTCCAACGCGCCGCCCTGGCCGCCAATGCAGTGTCTCGCGCTTACGCCGAGGCGGTGCAGCAGGTGCTGCTGGCGCAAAGCCTGCCGCCCCGGCAGATCCGCGCACTGGGCGCCCATGGTCAAACGGTGCGTCACCGCCCCGGCGAATTCGACGGGACCGGCTTCACGCTGCAACTCCTCAATGCACCGCTGCTGGCGGAGCTGACCGGCATCAGCGTGGTCCATGATTTCCGCAGCCGTGATCTGGCGGCTGGGGGCCAGGGCGCACCGCTGGTGCCTGCTTTCCATCGCGCGGTTTTCGGGCGGGATGATGCCGATGTCGCCGTGCTCAACATTGGCGGCATCAGCAATGTCAGCCTGCTATGGGCGCTTGGGGAGAGCGGCGGTTTTGACTGCGGTCCGGGCAACTGCCTGATGGACGGCTGGATTCAGCGGCACCAGGGCGCCGACTACGACGCCGACGGCGCATGGGCCGCCCAAGGCCAGGTGCTGCCGGGCCTGCTGCAAGACCTGCTGGCCGAGCCTTTCTTTCACCGCCCGCCCCCACGCAGCACCGGTCGGGACCTGTTCCATCTGCAATGGCTGGATCAGCGGCTCGCCACCCATCCCGGCGCGCGACCGGTGGACGTGCAGGCCACCCTGCTGGAGCTGAGCGCACGCTGCGTCGCCGACAGCCTGAGTCGTTTTGCGCCGGGGCACTGGCAAGCGCTGAGGGTGTGTGGCGGCGGCGCCTTCAACGGGCGGCTGATGCAGCGTCTGCAATCGCTGCTTCCGACCGTGCAGGTGACCAGCACCGCGCAGGCCGGCCTGCCGCCGATGCAGGTGGAAGGGGCCGCCTTCGCCTGGCTGGCGATGCGGTGGGTGCGGCACCTCAGTGGCAATCTGCCAGCGGTCACCGGGGCCAGCGGACCGAGGGTGCTGGGAAGTTATACGCCAGCTTGAGCCAGCCCCGCGTGTCGCGGCCTGTGATCTTGCGGACCCAGAAACAACAAAACCGCCAACAGGCGGTTTCATGCGTCCGCCCCGATGGCGGCATTCCTGACAGAACGTCCGGTGCGGACGAGCCGTCAGGCAGCAGCGGATGTCGTCAGACCGAGAAGCTCGAGCCGCAACCGCAGGTGGTCGTGGCGTTCGGGTTCTTGATGACGAACTGAGCGCCCTGCAGGTCTTCCTTGTAGTCGATCTCGGCGCCCATCAGGTATTGCAGGCTCATGGCGTCGATCAGCAGGGTGACGTCGTTCTTGTTCATCCGCGTGTCGTCGTCATTCACGGCTTCGTCGAAGGTGAAACCGTACTGGAAGCCGGAGCAGCCACCGCCTTGCACAAACACGCGCAGCTTCAGGTCAGGGTTGCCTTCTTCCAGCACCAGCTCACGCACCTTCTCGGCCGCGGCGTCGGTGAAGACCAGCGGTGCGGGCATGCCGTCGGCGGTCAGATCGGCGGAGGTTTCGAGAACTGCAGTGCTCATGCTGGATCCTGAATGGAGATGTCCGGTGAATGGGGAGCATTATGACAAAGCAGGCGGCCAGGTGCCGTTGCGTGACGCCAAAGCCCTTCTCGCAATGCGGCAGGCGGCACGGTCTGGGGGCCGGTGCGGATTGGCACACCGCCTGTATGCCACATGGGGCCGACCCGCCAAAAACAAAGGCCGCTGAAAAGCGGCCTTTGCTTGGGGTTGGAACGCCAAGCGTAAGCCAGACGTTCCAGGAAGTTCGATCAGCGCTTGCTGAACTGCTTCCGGCGACGGGCACCGTGCAGACCGACCTTCTTACGTTCGACTTCACGCGCATCACGCGTCACGAAGCCGGCGCGGCTCAGTTCGGGCTTCAGGGCTGCGTCGTAGTCGATCAGGGCGCGGGTGATACCCAGGCGCACTGCACCGGCCTGGCCGGATTCGCCACCACCGTGCACGTTGACCTTGATGTCGAAGGCCTCGCCATTGTTCGTCAGCATCAGGGCTTGACGAGCAATCATGATCGAGGTCTGACGGCCAAAGTACTGCTCGATCGAGCGGCCGTTGACGATGATTTGACCAGTGCCCTTCTTGATGAAGACACGTGCCACCGACGACTTGCGACGGCCGGTACCGTAGTTCCAGTTTCCGATCATCACCGCTCCTTAGATTTCCAGCACTTGGGGCTGCTGGGCGGTGTGCGGATGCGTGTCGCCCGCGTACACCTTCAGCTTCTTGATCATCGCGTAGCCCAGAGGACCCTTGGGCAGCATGCCCTTGACAGCCTTTTCCAGGGCGCGGCCCGGGAACTTGGCTTGCATGTCCTTGAACTTCGTGGCGCGGATGCCGCCCGGGTAGCCGGTATGACGGTAGTACACCTTGTCATTGGCCTTGTTGCCGGTCACGCGCAGCTTGTCTGCGTTGATGATGACGATGAAATCGCCGGTATCCACGTGAGGCGTGTAGATGGCCTTGTGCTTGCCGCGCAAACGGAGTGCCACTTCGCTGGCAACACGTCCGAGCACCTTGTCGGTGGCGTCAATCACAAACCACTCGTGCTTCACTTCGGCCGGCTTGGCGCTGAAGGTCTTCATGAGAGTCTTTCAAAATCTGGCAAATCAGCAAAAGCCGCACGGCAGACCCCTTCAAGAGGAATCCAGCCAGTGCAATTTCCGCACGTTGGGCCAATGCCCCACTTCTGTTCGGTGCCGCTTATGAGTGCGCGACCTCTCACGAAAGTGCCCCACGGCTGCCATGAAACCGGGGAAAGCCCGCGAGTTTAGCAGAACTTGGGCAAAAGCCAAATGCGCGGGCCCGCCCGTGGGCCCATTGGCCCGGTCCGCGCCGCCGTTGATCGGGGAATCGTCACAGATCCTGCATCTGGCCGCAGAATCCACTTGGCGAGACCCGCACTTTGGCTACCATCCGGGTTACTACTGAGCCGCCATGACTGCCGCCCCACCCTCCTCTCCCACCCCGGCGCCCGCGCCTGCGCCTGCCGTGGCGGGATCGACGGGCGTCAGCGCCGATGCGTCGCCGCCCAAGCCCAAGCGGGACCGCCCCTGGACCGCCCGCCTGCCTGCATTCTGGCGACGCTGGGCGGACTGGGTCCCCATCCGCGCCCTGGGCAAACGCCACCGCAAGCGCATCGCCCAGCACCTGCTGTCTCTGCCGGAGCGAGACCGCTACCTGCGCTTTGGCTACGCGGCCCGGGACGAACAGATCCAGAAGTATGTCGACACCCTCAATTTCTCGCGGGATGAGGTGCTGGGCATCTTCAACCGCAAGCTGCAACTGATCGCCGTGGCCCACCTGGCCTATGAGCCGACACCGCAGATCAAGGGCCGCCCCGCCATGGCGGAATTTGGCGTTTCGGTGGCGGGGACTGCCCGGGGCCGGGGTTTTGGCCGCCGGCTCTTTGAACGCGCCGCCCTGCACGCCCGCAACCGCGGCATCGACACCCTGTTCATCCACGCCCTCAGCGAGAACGGCCCCATGCTGGCCATCGCCCGCAAGGCCGGGGCCAAGGTGGAGCGGGACGGCAGCGAATCCGAGGCCTGGCTGCGCCTGCCGCCAGACTCCGTGTCGTCCCATGTGGACGAAGCCATCGAGCGCCACATGGCCGAGGCGGACTTCCAGCTCAAGCGCCACCTGCGCAACTTCAACGCCTTCATCGACGGCGTGGCCGAGGTGAAGACCAAGCTGGGCAAGACCAGCGGCAAGTCGGCCAAACAATAGCCAAGCCACCACCGGTCTCTACCAGCCCCCCAGACTGGTCCACCCGATCCAGGGGGGCCACTCGGATGCATCTTGTAACGACTTTCGGCTACATTCGCGCCGATCCGGGCACGATTCAAGCCGTGCGTTCCGTCACACGACGGGCGCTGTGCCCTTCGGGCCCTCTTACAACGCTTCGGGACATGCTCAACACATTGCCGTGGGTCGTGGCAGGCCTGGGTGGCGCTGCCGGACTCGGTCTGGCCGCAACCCTGCTGCTGCGCCGACCCCAACGCCGCAAGCCCTTGCCCACCGAATGGTCGCTGAATGCGCGACCGGTGTTCAGCGCGGACGAACGACGGGTCTTCCGCCTGCTGCGCGAAGCCCTGCCCCATCATGTGCTGATGGCCAAGCTGCCGCTGGTGCGTTTCTGCCAGCCGACAGAAGCCAAGGACGTGCGCTACTGGTATGACTTGCTGGGCGGCATCAGCGTCAATTTTGCGATCTGCAGCCCCAATGGTCGGGTGCTGGCCGCCGTAGACCTGGACACCCAGCGCTCCGGCAGCGCCCGCAGCCTGCAGATCAAGCAGGAAGTGCTGGCGGCCTGCCGCATCCGCTACCTGCGCACGTCGGTGGACACCATGCCCACCGTGTCTGAATTGCAGTTGCTGGTGCCCTTCAGCAACCAGTCGTCGCGGGCGCCCCAGCCGCTGCAGCCCCGCAGCGCCGTGCGTGCCCAGGCGGCTGCGCCGAGCGCGGCCCACCCGTCCGCCCAGCGCCGGGTGCCGGGCCGCAACACCTTGTGGAACGATTCGTCGGTCTTCAGTGACTCCTTCTTTGCGCCCGACAGCCGCCTGGACGGACTGGGCGGAGCGCCGGACAGCGTCCAGACGGCGGCGGAGCCACGGGTGCGCGGCTACCGTCCGCGGGGCACCACCGGGGGAGATTCGTCGATGTCCCCGCTGGATTCCCAGTTCAGCGAAGAGACGGATCACGACATTGCCGGCGTGGTGGTCGACGCGCCGCGTCACATGCGGCGCTAAGCTAGCAGCTTCTGCCCACCGGACCGACGGCGCGAAAGCGCCGTTTTGTTTTGCTGATGACCTCATCCCCGGCCGGTTTCGGCCATCTCACCCCGGAACGCATGCTGGACGCGATGGAGCATGCCGGTCTGCGTCCGGACGGCCGGTTGCTGCAGCTCAATTCCTACGAAAACCGCGTGCTGCAGGCCTATCTGGAGGACGGCAGCGCGGTGGTGGCCAAGTTCTACCGCTCGGGCCGCTGGAGCGACGCGCAGATCCTGGAAGAGCATGCATTCGCCCGCGAGCTGGTCGAGGCGGAAGTGCCGGTGGTGGCCCCGATGATGCTGGAGGTGGACGGCCAGGCCACCACGCTGGCCCATGTGCTGGGGGACCGTTTTGCGGTGTCACCGCGTCAGGGCGGACGCGCCCCTGAACTGGAAGATCCGGAGGTGCTGCGCTGGATCGGTCGCTTCCTGGCCCGGCTCCACGAAGTGGGCCAGCGCCACCCGTTTGAACATCGGGTGTCGTGGAACACCGCCCAGCCCGCGCGGGAGGCCCGCGACTGGCTTCGGGACCATGACATCCTGGCGCCGGACGTTGCCCCGCAATGGCACGACGCGGCCGAGCGCTGCATCACCGCCATCCAGGCGGCCTTCGACCAGCAGCCCCAGCTGCGCAGCCTGCGCCTGCACGGCGACTGCCATCCCGGCAACCTGCTCTGGACACCGGACCGGGGTCCGCATTTCGTGGATCTGGATGATGCGATGCAGGGCCCCGCGGTGCAGGACCTGTGGATGATGCTCTCCGGAGACCCGGAGGCGGCCCGCCGGCAACTGGATGCGCTGCTGGACGGATATGAAAGCGTGCGCGAATTCGACTGGCGCGAATTGCGGCTGATCGAAGCCTTGCGCACCCAGCGCATGATCCATCACAGCGCCTGGCTGGCGCGGCGCTGGGAAGACCCGGCGTTTCCGCTGGCCTTCCCCTGGTTCGGCACGCCCAATTACTGGAGCGACCAGGTCGTCAAGCTGCGCGAGCAACTGGACGCCATGCAGATCGAGGCCGAAAAGGCCTCGGGGCTGCCCAGCTGGGACTGAGCCCCAGCCGGGCGCCTCGCAGATCAGGCCAGCAGCAGCGCGTTGACGCGCTTCACATAGGCCGACGGATCTTCCAGCGTGCCGCCCTCAGCCAGCAGGGCCTGGTCGAACAGCACCAGGGCCAGGTCCTTGAAGCGGGCTTCGTCGCCGTCCTGCTGGCTGATGTCGCCGAGCTTGCGCACCAGCGCATGGTCCGGGTTCACTTCCAGCGTGGGCTGGGACACCGGCGCCGTCTGACCCGCCTGCTTCAGCATGCGCGCCAGGTGACCGCTGATGTCGCCCTCTTCCACCACGATGCAGGCCGGTGAGTCCACCAGGCGGGTGGTCACGCGCACGTCCTTGGCCTTGCCTTCCAGCGCGGCCTTGAGCTTTTCCAGCATCGGCTTGAAGGCCTCGGCGGCTTCCTCGGCCTTCTTCTTCTCTTCCTCGTCCTGCAGCTGGCCCAGGTCCACCGACCCCTTGGCCACCGACTGCAGCGACTTGCCTTCGAACTCGAAGAGGTGAGAGAGCATCCACTCGTCCACACGGTCCACCAGCAGCAGCACCTCGATGCCCTTCTTGCGGAAGACCTCCAGCTGCGGGCTGTTCTTGGCCGCGGCCAGGCTGTCGGCGGTGATGTAGTAGATGGCCTCCTGGCCTTCCTTCATGCGGCTGACGTAGTCCTGGAAGCTCACGCCTTCGTCGGCATGGGTGGACGCGAAACGCAGCAGCTTGACCAGCCGCTCCTGGTTGGCGTGGTCTTCCCCCACCCCTTCCTTGAGCACCTGGCCGAAGTCCTTCCAGAAGCGGGCGTACTTGTCCTTGTCGGACACGTCCTCGCTGTTGGCCAGCGCCTCCAGCATCGACAGCACCCGCTTGGTCGAGCCTTCCCGGATGGCCTTCACATCGCGGCTTTCCTGCAGCAGCTCGCGGCTGACATTCAGCGGCAGGTCGGCCGAGTCGATCACGCCCTTGACGAAGCGCAGGTAGACCGGCATCAGGGCTTCGGCGTCGTCCATGATGAAGACACGCTTCACATAGAGCTTCACGCCGCCGCGCTTGTCGCGGTTCCACAGGTCGAACGGCGCCTTGGCCGGGATGTAGAGCAGCTGGGTGTATTCGCTGCGGCCTTCCACCCGGTTGTGGGTGAAGGCCAGCGGCGCTTCGGTGTCGTAGCTGATCTGCTTGTAGAAGCTGTCGTACTCGTCCTGGGTGATGTCGCTCTTGCTGCGGGTCCACAGGGCCGAGGCCTTGTTGACCGGCTCCCACTCGTCCTTGAGCACCTGCTCGGCCTTGTCGGCATCCCACTCTTCCCGGCGCATGAGAATCGGCAGGGAGATGTGGTCGGAGTACTTGCTGATGACCGACTTCAGACGCCAGGTCTTGAGGAATTCATCTTCGCCCTCCCGCAGATGCAGGATGACGTCGGTGCCGCGGACCGGCTTGGTGATGGTCTCGACCTCGAAGTCCCCGGTGCCCTCGGAGGTCCACCGCACGCCCTGCTCGGCCGGCAGGCCGGCGCGGCGGGACTCGACGGTGATGCGGTCCGCCACGATGAAGCCGGAATAAAAGCCCACCCCGAACTGGCCGATCAGGTTGGCGTCCTTCTTCTGGTCGCCTTCCAGCTTCGCCATGAATTCGCGGGTGCCGCTCTTGGCGATGGTGCCCAGGTGGGCAATGGCCTCTTCCGCCGACAGGCCGATGCCGTTGTCGCTAATGGTGACGGTGCGCGCGGCGGCGTCAAACGACACCCGGATTTCCAGATTGGGCTGGTCCTCGAACAGGGCATTGTTGTCCAGGGCCTCGAAACGCAGCTTGTCGCAGGCGTCGGAGGCATTGCTCACCAGCTCCCGCAGGAAGATTTCCTTGTTGGAGTAGAGCGAGTGGGTCACCAGATGCAGGATCTGCTTGACCTCGGCTTGGAAGGAATGGGTTTGCTTGTCCATCTCTTGTTGAATTGCCGTGCAGGATTGTTGGGAGGACTCGGGCAGGCGTGACCGGCCCGGTTGCGTCCGCATGTGGGGCGCAGCCCGGCGATTTCAAGAGGGGCTTGTGGAGGCTTGTAGCGGCTTGTGGCGGCGTGTAGCGGCTTTTCACGGTGCCCCCCCGGAGAAGCATCCGGGAGGGTTGGGGCGGCGGGCAGCCAGGCCCGCCGAACGCCCCCCGGGCGATGTCAGCGCTGGCGGGCAGCAGCCACTGCCTGGCTCAGCACCTCCAGTGCTTCCAGGGAGTCATCCCACGCCAGGCAGGCGTCGGTGATGCTCTTGCCGTACTCCAGCTGGGACGGATCGTCCTTGCCGGGGCTGAACTTCTGCGCGCCACCCTGCAGATGGCTTTCCACCATGACCCCAAAGATCTGGCGGCTGCCCTCGCGGATCTGGCCGGCGATGTCCCGGGCCACATCCAGCTGGCGCTGATGCTGCTTGCTGCTGTTGGCGTGGGAGCAGTCCACCATCAGGCGTGTGGGCAACTGGGCTGCCGCCAGATCGGCACAGGCCGCGCCGACGCTCTGGGCGTCGTAGTTGGGGGTCTTGCCGCCGCGCAGGATGACATGGCAGTCCGGATTGCCGCCCGTCTCCACAATCGCCACCTGGCCGTTCTTGTGCACCGACAGGAAGTGGTGGGGGCGTGCAGCCGCCTGGATCGCATCGGTAGCGATCTTGATGTTGCCGTCGGTGCCGTTCTTGAAGCCGATTGGCGCCGACAGGCCGGAGGCCAGCTCGCGGTGCACCTGGCTCTCCGTCGTGCGGGCGCCGATGGCGCCCCAGGAGATCAGGTCCCCGATGTACTGGGGCGAGATCACATCCAGGAACTCCGAGCCGGCCGGCATGCCCAGGCGGTTGATGTCCAGCAGCAACTGTCGCGCGATGCGCAGGCCTTCATCGATGCGGTAGCTCTCGTCCAGGTAGGGGTCGTTGATCAGGCCCTTCCAGCCGACGGTGGTGCGCGGCTTCTCGAAGTAGACCCGCATCACGATCTCCAGCGTGTCGGCATAGCGGTCGCGCTGGCCGACGAGGCGGCGGGCATATTCCAGCGCCGCGGCGGGGTCGTGAATGGAGCAGGGGCCGATGATCACCAGCAGCCGGTCATCCTGCCCGTCGATGATGCGCCGGATCCGCTGCCGGGTGCCGACCACCAGTTGCTCCATGGCGGTGCCGCGGATGGGGAAGAAACGGATGAGGTGTTCGGGAGGCGGCAAGGGGGTGATGTCCAGAATGCGTTCGTCGTCGGTTTGGCTCGTCTTGTCCTGCGGCGAATACCAGCGCTCCGCCTCCTGAGCGCTTCCGTAAGGGTGTTGGGACTTGGCATTCATGGGTCAGGGTTCCTGTCTGAGGGATCGGGGGGGGATCGACATCGATCCGCGATGAGCGCAAAAAAAACCGCCGGGTGGTGAGACCCGGCGGTTTTCTGAGGATGCTTGGCGCTTGCTTATGCGTTCGCCTCTCCTCCGCCGGGGCGGTGCGAGAACCAAAAGAAAGCAAAATAAAACTTGCTGACGAAACGCATGAGGTTGATGTTGCCTTGGACGCTCAGGGCCCGTCAAGGCCCTTGAAGACGCTGGCGGACGGACGGTGTGACTGTCGCACCACGCTCAGCACAACGCTGAGCTCCACGTTCAGCACGACGCTCAGGCCGTGCCGCCCACGGTGATGCCGTCGATGCGCAGCGTCGGCTGGCCCACGCCCACGGGCACGCTTTGGCCTTCCTTGCCACAGACGCCCACGCCGGTGTCCAGCTTCATGTCATTGCCGATCATCGACACGCGGTTCATCGCATCCGGACCGTTGCCGATCAGGGTGGCACCCTTGACCGGATACAGCAGCTTGCCCTTTTCCACCCACCAGGCTTCGCTGGCAGAGAACACGAACTTGCCGGATGTGATATCCACCTGACCGCCGCCGAAGTTGGTGGCGTACAAGCCCTTGTCGATGCTGGCGATGATCTCTTCCGGCGTCTTGTCGCCGCCCAGCATGTAGGTGTTGGTCATGCGCGGCATGGGCAGATGGGCGTAGCTTTCCCGACGTCCGTTGCCGGTAGGCGCCACCTTCATCAGGCGCGCATTCATCGCGTCCTGGATGTAGCCCTTGAGAATGCCGTCTTCGATCAGCACATTGCGCTGCGAGGCGCAGCCTTCATCGTCCACGTTCAGCGAGCCGCGGCGGTCGGGCAGCGTGCCGTCGTCCAGCACGGTCACGCCCTTGGCAGCCACCCGCTGGCCGATGCGGCCGGCGAAGGTGCTCGAGCCCTTGCGGTTGAAGTCACCTTCCAGGCCGTGGCCCACGGCTTCGTGCAGCAGCACGCCGGGCCAGCCCGGGCCGAGCACCACCGTCATTTCGCCGGCCGGGGCCGGGCGGGACTCGAGATTCGTCAGGGCAGCGGTGACGGCCTGGTCCACGTACGAGGCGATCATCTCGTCGGTGAAATAAGCCAGGCCGAACCGGCCGCCGCCGCCGCCGGACCCCACTTCCCGGCGACCGTTGCTTTCCGCAATCACCGTCACCGACAGGCGCACCAGCGGGCGCACGTCAGCAGCCAGGGTGCCATCGGCCCGCGCAATCAGCACAACTTCGTGTTCAGCAGCCAGGCCCGCCATGACCTGCGCGATGCGCGGGTCCTTGGCACGGGCCAGGCGCTCGGTGCGCTCGAGCAGGGCCACCTTCTCGGTGCTGTCCAGGCTGGCGATGGGGTCGGCGTCGCCGTAAAGCGCGCGGCTGGGGGCCACGACCGGCTCGGTGGGCACCTTCACCCGCTTGCTCTGGCCGGCGCTGGCAATGGCCCGCACGGTGCGGGCGGCATCCAGCAGCGCGGCTTCGGAAATGTCGTCGGAGTACGCGAATGCGGTTTTCTCACCCGCCACCGCGCGCACGCCCACGCCCTGGTCGATGGAGAAGCTGCCGCTCTTGACGATGCCTTCTTCCAGGCTCCAGCCCTCGGCTCGGGTGGTCTGGAAATAAAGGTCGGCGTCGTCAACGCGATGCTCGGTGATCAGGCGCAGCGCCTGGGACAGCGAGGCATCGGTCAGGCCGAAGGGTTCCAACAACTGGGCACGGGCAGTGACCAGACGGGCCAGGGTGGGTTCGCGCGAAATCATGGGCTGATTGTAGGCAGGCGGGGCGGCCAGCGCATCGCCCCCGCTTCGCCCCTTCTGGGCGGAGGGCGACCCCCATCGGTCGGGCGTGTGCAGCAGGCGCGGGTGCGGTGGCGCTTTAGGTGGCGCTTAAGGTGGCGCGTGTGCAGTGGTGGGTGTTTGGTGGTGCGGCCAACGACGCGGCCTCAGTCGTCGCCGCTGTCGCCATCCCCCTCGTCGCGATCATCGCCATCCGCCTCGGATTTCCACGCCAGTGCCTGCTGATACAGCGCGTTGCGCGGTGAACCGCTCAATTCCGCGGCCAGACTCACCGCCTGCTTGAGCGGCAGCTCCCGCATCAGCACCCGCAATTGCCGCAGCGCGTCCGTGGGCAGGTCTCCGTCCTGCTCCAGGGCCGGTGCGGCATGCAGCACCAGCACGAACTCGCCTCGCTCGCGCTGCGGATCGGCCTGCATCCAGGCCGGCAGGTCAGCGCAGCGGGCGGTATGCACGGTCTCGAACTGCTTGGTGAGTTCACGACACACCGTCAGGGTCTGCGCAGGGGCCAGCTCGGCCAGCAGTTGCAGCAGCTCACGGATGCGATGCGGCGCCTCGAACAGCACGATGCTGTGCGGCTGCCCAACCAGGGTACTGGCCACCGTCCGCCGCTCCGCAGCCTTAGTGGGCAGAAAGCCCGCGAAGCGAAAGCCCTGGGCCTGCGTGTCGCCGGCCACGCTCACGGCCGTCACCGTGCTGCTGGCACCGGGCAGCGGCAGCACGCGGATGCCGGCCTGCCGCGCGGCCGCCACCAGCACCGCACCGGGGTCGGACACGGCAGGCGTGCCGGCATCACTCACGTAGGCAATGCGTTCGCCACTGCGCAGCCGGTCGATCAGGCCCTGGGCGGCGGACTGTTCATTGTGCTGATGCAGGGCCACCAGCGGTTTGTGCAGGCCCATCCAGCGCAGCAGTTGCGCACTCACGCGGGTGTCCTCGCAGGCGACCGCATCAACCAGGGACAGCAGATGGATGGCACGCAGCGTGATGTCGGACAGGTTGCCGATCGGGGTGGCGACCAGGTAGAGCGTCCCCGCCGGGTATTGCTGCTGACCGGCGGCAGCGGCAGCGGCCTCGCTCATCTGGCGGGCCAGGGATGCCGGGGGAGATGACGGGATGTTCAAGAAGCTCTCCACAAAGGCGCGGGGCGACGATGCCGAGACCCGCGCCCTGGAATTTCTGTTGCGCCGCAATCTGCGGCTGGAAGCGCGCAATTATCGAGTGGCGCGCGGTCCCACCGGTCGAGGCGGCGAGATCGACCTCATCATGCGCGCCCCGGACGGCACGCTGGTGTTTGTCGAAGTCCGCACGCGGGCGGCGCAGGCCCATGGCGGCGCTGCGGCCAGCGTCACCCGCACCAAGCAGCGGCGGCTGGTCTACGCCGCCTCCCACTACCTCTCTCGACTGAGAACGGCGCCGCCGTGCCGATTCGATGTGGTGGCCATCGACGGCGATCACATCGAATGGTTACCGGCCGCCTTTGACGCGAGCGGCTGGTGAGCGGGGCCCCGTTATCATCCGCGGCATGTTGGAACAACGCATACAACAACAATTCTTCGAAAGCGCCGACCTGCTCTACCAGGTGGCCGAGAACCTCGCACGGCCCCTGGCCGTGGCGGCGCAGATGATGGTGGATGCCCTCACCGCGGGCGGCCGCGTCTGGTGCGCGGGCCTGGGCCTGTCGGCGGCGGACGCGTCCTATGCCGCCGCGCTGCTGGCTGGCCGCTTCGAGCAGGAACGCCCCGGCCTGGCCGTGATGGCGCTGGATGCGCAGGCGCAAGGCTATCCCGACCCCGCCTCTGCCCTGATGCGCCAGATCCAGACCCTCGGACACCCCGGCGACCTGCTGCTGCTCTTCGAATGCCAGGGCAGCGGCGCCGCCGGTGCGTTGCTGCAGGTGGCTCATTCGCAGGAGATGAGTGTCATCGCCCTGAGCGGCACCCAGGATGACGACTGGAAGTCGACGCTTCTGGATACAGACGTGCAACTGCGCGTGCCGCACAGTCGCTTCGCGCGCGTGGCGGAGGCACACCGCTTGCTGTCGCATTGCCTGGCTGACGCCATCGACGTGCAGTTGCTGGGGGCCGCCGAATAGCCGTCGGCGCCGGCAGCCGGGTAAACCGCCGCATCCCCACTGACGTTGTTTTGTCCAGTCTCTTTTGATCCCAGTGCCTTCGAGCCATTCCCAAGGACCCCGCATGATCACCAAAACCCGCGCCCTGATCCTGGCTGGCGCCGTTGCCGCCAGCCTGCTGCAGACCGCCTGCGTGCCGCTGGTGCTGGCCGGCGCCGCAGGCAGCGCCCTGGTCGTGACCGACCGCCGCACCTCCGGCACCCAGCTGGAAGACCAGGGCATCGAGCTCAAGACCGCCAACCGCATCCGCGAGCAACTGGGCGACCGGGTGCATATCAATGTCAACAGCTACAACCGCATGGTGCTGCTGACCGGCGAGACCCGCAATGACGAGGACCGCGCCGCCGTCGAGGCCATCGCCCGCGGCGTGGAGAACGTCGGCACGGTGCTCAATGAAGTGGGCGTGGGCATGCTCAGCTCGCTGTCCAGCCGGGCCAATGACGTGGCCATCAACACCAAGGTCAAGGCAAGCCTGGTGGATGCGAAGGACCTGGTCTCCAATGCCTTCTATGTCGTGGTGGAGCGCGGCAATGTCTACATCATGGGCCGCGTGACCGAGCGCGAAGCCAGCCGCGCGACCGACATCGCCCGCGGTGTGAATGGCGTGAAGAAGGTGGTCCGCGCGATGGAGATCATCAGCGAGGCGGAGCTGGCCAACCTGCGTCCGTCGGCCCCGAAGCAATAAGGGCCCGACATTCGCGGGACGTTCGCGGCAGGCTCGAAAGAGGTTCGCCAGACCGGGCCCTCCCGGGCCAGGTCCCGCGTTGCGGCGTCTTACTTCAATCGCTTGATCAGGCTGGACGTGTCCATCCGCCCCCCGCCCATCTGCTGCACGTCGGCATAGAACTGGTCCACCAGCGCCGTCAGCGGCAGACGGGCACCGTTGCGGCGGGCCTCGTCCAGCACCAGGCCCAGGTCCTTGCGCATCCAGTCCACCGCGAAGCCGAAGTCGAACTTGTCGGCCACCATGGTCTTGCCGCGGTTGTCCATCTGCCAGCTCTGCGCGGCGCCCTTGCCGATGACGTCCAGCACCAGCTCCATCGGCAGGCCGCTGCGCTGACCGAAAGCGATGGCCTCCGACAGGCCCTGCACGATGCCGGCAATGCAGATCTGGTTGACCATCTTGGCCAGTTGACCAGCGCCAGCCTCACCCACCCGTGTGACGGCCTTGCCCATGTGCAGGGCCAGCGGCTGGATGGCCTCGAAGGGTGCGGCATCGCCGCCGCACATGATGGTCAGGGCGCCATTGACGGCACCCGCCTGACCGCCGGAGACCGGCGCATCCACGAAATGCAGACCGCGCGACAGCGCCTGCGCATGCAGTTCGCGGGCCACTTCGGCCGACGCGGTGGTGTGGTCAACGAAGATGGCGCCGGGCTTCATGCCGGCAAAGGCGCCGTCCTCGCCCAGCACCACCGAGCGAAGGTCGGCGTCATTGCCGACGCAGGCAAACACCACATCGGCCCCTTGCGCCGCTTCACGCGGCGTGGGGGCGCTGGCGCCGCCAAACTCGGCCACCCAGGCCTGGGCCTTGGCGGGTGAGCGGTTATAGACGGTGACCTGCTGCCCCGCCTTGGCCAGATGGCCGGCCATGGGGAAGCCCATGACGCCCAGCCCGAGGAAGGCGACGCGTTGGGAAGACGTGGAGGTGTAGCTGCGCTGACCGATGCTGCTCATGGGTAGGGTCCGTCCTGGCGGGGAAAGAAGGGATCCCCGATTGTGACCCGAGCTTCGGATTCAACGAAAGATCAGACGATCGACAGATGCTCCGTGCCGGAGGACAGGTCGCCGCTGCGCGCCCGTTCGCTGTTGAGCTTGATCTGCAGGCGCAGGTCGTTCACCGAGTCGGCATTGCGCAGGGCGTCCTCGTAGGTCACGCGGCCCCATTCGTACAGGTCGAACAGCGCTTGGTCGAAGGTCTGCATGCCCAGCTCGCGCGAGCGCTTCATGATTTCCTTGATCTCGCCCACCTCGCCCTTGAAGATGAGGTCGGAGATCAGCGGCGTGTTCAGCAGGATCTCCACGGCAGCCACCCGGCCCTTGCCCTCCTGGCGCGGCAGCAGGCGCTGCGACACGATGGCCTTGAGGTTCAGCGACAAGTCCATCAGCAGTTGGGCGCGGCGCTCTTCGGGGAAGAAGTTGATGATCCGGTCCAGCGCCTGGTTGGCACTGTTGGCGTGCAGGGTTGCCATGCACAGGTGACCGGTTTCAGCGAAGGCCACCGCATGTTCCATGGTTTCGCGGTCGCGGATTTCGCCCATCAGGATGACGTCCGGCGCCTGGCGCAGCGTGTTCTTCAGGGCGGATTCCCAGCCCTCGGTGTCCAGGCCGACTTCCCGCTGGCTGATGATGCAGTTCTTGTGCGGGTGCACGAATTCCACCGGGTCTTCAATCGTGATGATGTGGCCGTAGGTGGTTTCGTTGCGATGGTCGATCATCGCGGCCAGCGAGGTGCTCTTGCCCGAGCCGGTGGCGCCCACCAGGATGACCAGGCCGCGCTTGGTCTGCACCACGTCCTTGAGGATGGCGGGCAGCTCCAGCGACTCAATGGTGGGCAACGTAGCCGGAATGGTCCGCAGCACCAGGGCGACCGCGCCCTGCTGGATGTAGGCATTCACCCGGAAGCGACCAATGCCTTGCGGGGAAATGGCGAAGTTGCATTCCTTGGTGCGTTCGAAGTCGGCCGCCTGCTTGTCGTTCATGATCGAACGCGCCAGCTGCAGCGTGTGCTGGGCCGTCAGCGGCTGCGGGGACACCTTGGTCACCTTGCCGTCCACCTTGATGGCGGGCGGGAACTCGGCGGTCAGGAACAGGTCGGAGCCCTTGCGCGACACCATCAGGCGCAGCAGGTCGTTGATGAACTTTGTAGCCTGGTCGCGTTCCATAAAAGCGGTCCTGTCGGCCCCTGGCCGAAGCGAGATGAGTCAGTAAGGATAGGCGCCTGAGGCCTTCCGGTCTATCGAGCCTCGACATTTTCCGTGCTGCGGCGCGCGTTCTTCACGCGCGGGCCGAAGCAACGGTAACGAAGGGTAGGACCGGGCTGGATCAGCCGGGGAAGTTCTCGGGGAACTTGGCCTTGGCGCGGGCCTCGGCCGGCGAGATGACATTGCGGCGCACCAATTCGGTCAGGTTCTGGTCCAGCGTCTGCATGCCCAGGCTGTTGCCGGTCTGGATGGCCGAATACATCTGGGCGACCTTGTTCTCACGGATCAGGTTGCGGATGGCCGAGGTGCCCAGCATGATCTCGTGGGCGGCGACACGGCCGCTGCCGTCCTTGGTCTTGCACAGGGTCTGGGAGATCACCGCCACCAGCGATTCCGACAGCATCGCGCGGACCATGTCTTTTTCTGCGGCGGGGAACACGTCCACGATCCGGTCAACCGTCTTGGCGGCCGAGGAGGTGTGCAGCGTGCCGAACACCAGGTGGCCCGTTTCGGCGGCGGTCAGGGCCAGGCGGATGGTTTCCAGGTCCCGCATTTCACCGACCAGGATCGCGTCCGGGTCTTCGCGCAGCGCAGAGCGCAGGGCGTTGGAGAAGCTCATGGTCTGCGGACCGACTTCCCGCTGGTTGACCAGGCACTTCTTGGATTCATGCACGAATTCGATCGGGTCCTCAATGGTGAGGATGTGGCCGTATTCGTTTTCATTGAGGTGGTTCACCATGCCGGCCAGCGTCGTGCTCTTGCCGGAGCCCGTCGGGCCAGTCACCAGCACCATGCCACGCGGCTTGAGGGCCAGCTCAGCGAACACCTTGGGCGCGTTCAGGTTCTCCAGCGTCAGGATCTTGGACGGAATGGTCCGGAAGACCGCGCCGGCACCGCGGTTCTGGTTGAACGCGTTGACGCGAAAGCGGGCCAGGCCCTGGATCTCGAAGGAGAAGTCGCATTCCAGCGTCTCTTCATAGGCCTTGCGCTGTGCATCGCTCATGATGTCGTACACCATGTCGTGCACCTGACGGTGCTCGAGCGGCTCGACATTGATGCGGCGCACATCTCCATGCACCCGGATCATGGGCGGCAGTCCGGCCGAGAGGTGGAGGTCAGAGGCCTTGTTCTTGACCGAGAATGCCAGCAGTTGAGTGATGTCCATGGAATAAGCAAAAGCCTGGTCGATTATGGCGACGATCTCCGAGAACATACAACAGCTGCGGGCCCGTATGGGGCTTGCATGTGAGCAGGCGTCGCGACCTGTGCACAGCGTCACGCTGCTGGTGGTAACAAAAACTTTTCCGGCCGAAGATGTGCGAGCTGCCTTCCTGGCCGGGGAAACCCGCTTCGGCGAAAACTATGTGCAGGAAGGTCTGGACAAGATCGCCGCGCTGGCGGATCTGCGCTCGCAGATCGAGTGGCACATGATTGGTCCGCTGCAGAGCAACAAGACACGGCCGGTGGCCGAGCAGTTCGACTGGGTGCACAGCGTGGACCGGCTCAAGATCGCGCAGCGGCTGTCCGACCAGCGGCCGGCGCATCTGCCCCCGTTGCAGTTGTGCCTGCAGGTCAACATCAGCGGCGAGTCGACCAAGAGCGGCCTGATGCCCGACGAAGTGCTCGAGGTGGCCCGCGCCGTGGCGGCCCTGCCCCGGGTGCAACTGCGCGGACTGATGGCCATTCCGGAGCCGGCAGAGTCGCTCGCGTCGCAGCGTGAACCCCACCATGCGCTGGCACGACTGCTGCAGCAGTTGCAGGGGCAAGGCCTGGCCCTGGACACGCTGAGCATGGGCATGAGCGGCGACTTGGAAGCCGCCATTTTGGAAGGGTCCACCATCGTGCGGGTGGGGTCGGCCATCTTCGGGCAGCGGCAACGCCCGGCCCCGTCCGCCAGCGGCGACAGCGCGCCCTCCTTGAGCTGAATCAGCCCACCTGAATCAGCGCACCTGAATCAGCAGACCACCGGCGGCGTGCATGCCAGCCCGCGTACGCGGTACGCCTCATCCGGCGTGGCCGGATGTGGGTGTTTCGCATCGAACCGGTGGCAACCCTAATAGGGTGAACCCGATAAGCACGGACACCGCTTTTTCAATCAGTTGCAAGTGACGCGTCAGAATTCACGGCCCTCCCAAAGCGCCATGGCAAGCAGGGTTCAAGCCCGCCGATGATCTCGTCGAAGTCGACGTGCCAGGTGAATACATCAGCTGTCTCCAAGCGGCTTCACCGGACTTCCAGAACTTATTCCATGCGAGGGAATCGATGTCGTTTCTGTCCCGCCTGCGGATCGGGCAACGCCTGACGCTGAGCTACGCCCTGCTCATCCTGCTGCTGATCGTGATTGGTGCCTACGGCGCCCACAACTCAAGCCGCCTCTCTCACGACCTGGACCAGACCGCCAATTCCAGCCTGGTGAAGATTGCCGCCGCCAATGCGCTGGAGGGCAATGTCAACGTCATCGCCCGCGCTGCGCGGGACCTTCTGCTGCTGGACGAAGCCCGCCAGATCAAGAAGCAAAAGGCCGCCATTGCCGAGGCCGTGTCCGACAGCGAAAAGCAGCTGGCCGACCTGGAAAGCAAGGTGTCCGATGCCAAGGACAAGGAACTGGTCGGCCATGTGCACGACAACCAGTCCAAGTTCGCCGCCGCCGTCTCCAAGTTCCTGAAGATCCAGCAGGACGGCAGCCCGGACGAAGCCCGTGAGAGCCTGATCACCGACGTGCGTCCGGCGCAGCAGGCTTATCAGGAGAACATCAAGGGTCTGGTGGACCTGCAGTTCGCCAATGCGCGCACGCTGGCGGAAAACGGCGCCAAGCTGGCCAACCAGTCGATCCTCGTCACCGGCGCCCTCGTGGTGGTGGCCGTGCTGATCGGCGGTGTGGGCGGCCTGACGATTGCCCGCTCCATCGTCGTGCCGGCCCGCAAGGCCAAGGACGCCGCGCAGGCCATCAGCTCGGGCGACCTGTCGCAGAACATCGAAGTGAACGGCAGCGACGAGCTGGCCCAGATGCTGCACGCCATGCGTGACATGCAGCAGGCGCTGTCCGGCGTGGTGGCCAGCGTGAGCGCCGCTGCCACGGAAGTGGCCCAGAACTCCAACGAGATCGCCGGCAACAACGTCGACCTGTCGGACCGCACGGCCCGCTCGGCGGCCAGCCTGCAGAACACCGCGTCGTCGGTGGAGCAGATCGCCTCCAACCTCAATGGCGCCAGCGAACTGACCCGCAAGGCTTCGACCATCGCTTCGAAGGCGCGCCAATCGGCGTCGGCCGGCGGCAATGTGGTGAGCCAGGTCGTCTCGACGATGGAAGAGATCAGCGCCAGCTCGCGCAAGATCGGCGACATCATCGGCGTGATCGACGGCATCGCCTTCCAGACCAACATCCTGGCGCTGAATGCGGCGGTGGAAGCCGCACGTGCCGGCGAACATGGCAAGGGCTTCGCGGTGGTGGCCTCCGAAGTGCGGGCCCTGGCCTCGCGCAGCGCTCAGGCCGCCAAGGAAATCAAGGTGCTGATCCAGGAATCGTCCGTCAAGGTCGAGAACGGAACGGCCCTGGTCAACAACGCGGGCGCCACCATCCGCTCGGTGGTGGACGAGGTGAACAACATGGGCCAGCTGATCGAGGAAATCTCGCACTCGGCCCAGGAACAGGCCGCAGGCGTGGGCGTGGTGAACAACGCCATGAACGAACTGGACCGCACCACGCAGCAGAACACCACGCTGGTGGAGGCCCTGTCCCGCTCGACGGACTCGCTGCGCGACAGCTCGGCCCGTCTGGTGAGCGCGGTCGGTTTCTTCCGCGCCTGACCGAACCCCAATGAACAAGGGGCTTATCTGCCCCATTTGAATCAGCTCCAAGACGTACGAGGTCCCCGATGAGCACATTCCTGAATCCGAAGTCCCTGTCCCGCGGCCTGGTCGGCCTGGCAGCCGCGCTGCTGCTGGCCGCTGGCGCACACGCCACGCCCAAGATCATCAAGAAGGTGCCGCCGGAGTTCCCGGCCGAAGCAGCGCGTCAGTCGATCAGCGCCGGCTCGGTCCGCGCCAAGATGACGATCGATCCGGATGGCAAGGTCTCTGGCGTGGAAATCCTGGAAGCGGAACCCCGCAAGGTCTTCGACAAGGCCGTGACCCGCGCGCTGATGGACTGGCGCTTCGAGCCCAGCGGCGAAAAGCAGACGCATGAAGTGAAGCTGGTCTTCAAGAACGAAGACTGACAACAAAAAAGCCGGTGCATGCACCGGCTTTTTGTTTGGCCCCGCGACACGTGCCTGAGCCTTACGCGATGGGCGGTCGCTGCGGTCTGTAGAGCGGCACGGCCCTTCAGGCGGAGATCGCGGAGATCACCCTCAGCTGTGCAAGCAGCTCTGGCCTGGGCATCGTCAAGACGTCGTCCTGTACCACGCACACCATCGATTTCACGAGATCGGTGGTGTTCATTGCAGTCTGGCGTTCGAGGCTCTGCACCTCCTTGAGCAAGGAGGCGGACACCTTCATCGACAGCCGACGCCGCGCGGTGCCTCGGCGGGTGGGATAACGCTCATCGGCGACCAGGCGCATGCCCCTGAGCCTCTCGACTGCGTTGGTGTCGTGCGCCGCCCGGTGCATGAAGAACGTCAATACGGTCTTGCGAAATTCTGTCGATGCTCGGCTGTCGATTGCAAAGGCTGCGTAGTCGAGGACATCCACAAAGACAGCGGGAAGATTGACCTCGATTGACCCGGTGGACTCTTTGCGGGCTTTGCTGATCGCAGGTGTGGACTGTGCGGGGATGGACACGGTCAATCCGCAGGTGTCGCAGGTCCCCACCAGGATGTTCTTCGCAAGGCCCTTGCCATCGCTGAACGGGACGTCTCGCCGAACGAAAGTCGTTCCCACTGTGTTGGCGCAATGGCTGCAAAACGCCTTGCTCTTGTCACCTTCCTGGAAGATTTTCATAAACACTCACTGGTGAACACTGATGAAGACGGTCATCGGATCCACAAAGTAGAACTTCACGTACCACCCACAGGAACGGATGAGATGGCAATCAAGCTTGCTGTCTTGATGAAGCGGTGAGCAGACATAGTTCACCCCGCTGCTGCGCTTGATGATCTCGATGACATCGTTCGCACTGATGTCGCCAGTTGCCAGCAGATTTTTGACTTCAATGGATCCCCGCGCCTCATGCTGGTATTGACCTGACTCAAGAGCAGCGATGACCGCCAACTTGACCGCCCGGTAACCTTTCAATTGACTCAAACCGCTCACGGCCTTCTCCAAGTATACGAAACCTTTCGTACGAATGGCGCTTCACATCGCGGAAGCTTGAGTCTTCACCGACGCTGGATGCGTTCATGAGGCTGGCGGCTTGAGCGGACTCGGTGATCTACACTTCAACCGTCATGCGACCGCCCCTGTTCTCCGCCTCGCGCCGGCTCCCCTGGAGTCGGTGGCTGGTGCTCGCCTTGATGGCGCTGTGCCTGCCGCTGCAGGGCGCCCTGGCGGTGACCATGCAGATGGGCATGGCGCTCGGCGGGACGGGCGGTGCCGTCGTCCCTGGCGCGCCGGCGGGTGTGCATGGCATGCATTCGATGTCGCTGACACCTGCACCGACGCCGGCGTCTGGCGCAGACATTCACCCCTGCCACCCGGCGTCCACGACGGCCTCCCCCCACGGCGACCACCCGGCTGCGCACGAGCATGACGCTCACGCTCACGCTCATGTGAGTGCTCCCGCGAACGCTCATGGCCAGCCAGGCGACCATGGTGCCCACGCCCACCGCCTCGATGACGGCGCCGCGACCCACTGCGCCGTAACGGTCGATCACCCCACCGACTGCAACGCAGCCGGCGCCTCCCCCACCCCCACCGGCGACACCCACCACGGCTGCAGCTTCTGCGCGCAGTGCTGCATCGGCGTCGCCCTCCTGGCCACGCCGTTGACCGTCGCGTCCTCTCCGTTGGCCGACATGCCTGCTGCGGCCGCTCCTGCTGCGCTGCTGGACCACCAGCCGCAGACGCCAGACCGACCGCCCAAGCCGTCCCTCGCCTGAAGCTGGACACGAGCCGCCCCACACCGGGCGACCGTGACTGTGTTGGCGCGCTCACCATGGCGCGCCCTTGCTGACGAGGACGTCATGTCTCCATCCCGATCCCGTTCCCTTTCCCCAGCGGTCCAGGGGACCTGCTGCGCCGCCGTGCTGCTGGCGCTGGCCGGCTGCGCAAGCCTGCAGCCCGACCAGGCGGTCGCGCCTGTCCAGGCCCTCACCCGCGAACACATGCAGGCCGACCTGCCCTGGCAGCAGACCCAGCAGGCCCGCCAGGCCGCCCAGGCGCGCACCCAGGCGCTGCTGGCGCAGCCGCTGGACGCGCAGGCCTCCGTGCAACTGGCCCTGCTCAATCACCGCGGCCTGCAGGCCACGCTCTACGGCCTGGGCATGGCCGACGCCGACCGCGTCCAGGCCCTGCTCTGGCCCAATCCCGTGCTCAGCCTGGGTCGGCTGGTGCGCGGCGAAGAAACCGAGATCGAGCGCGGTCTCTCGTTCAACCTGACCGCCCTGCTGGCCCGCGGCGCCCGCCAGGCGGCTGCCCAGCAAAGCCTGGAGCGTCTGCAACTGGACGCCGCGCAACAGGTGCTGGCGGTCGCGGGTGACGCCCGCCGGTCGTGGATCCAGGCAGTCGCGTCCCAGGCCCAGCTGCGCCATGCCCAGATCGTGCTGGACGCCGCCGAGGCCGGTGCCGAGCTGGCCCTGCGCATGCACAAGGCCGGCAACATCAGCGCCTACCGGCTGGCGCGCGAACAGGCGGTGCAGGCCGATGCGCGGCTCTGGGTGGACCAGACCCGGCTGCAGGCCGCCCGCGACCGCTCCGCGCTGCTGCGTGCGCTGGGTCTGGACGCCTCCACCGGCGCGGCCCTGCGCTTGCCGGACCAGTTGCCGCCGCTGCCGGATGAACGCCGCAGCCCGGCAGCGCTGGAACAGCAGGCCCTGGACCAGCGCCTGGACATCCAGGCCGCCCGTCGCCAGACCGGCCAGTTGGCCGCGTCGCTCGGACTGACCCGCCAGACCCGTCTCGTCAACGTGCTGCAGCTCGGCTACGAGAACAACCGCAGCAACACCGAGCCCACCCAGCACGGCCCCAGCCTGAGTCTGGAGCTGCCGCTGTTCGACTGGGGCCAGGCCCGCACCGCCCGGGCGCGTCAGGCCTATGAGCAGTCACTCGAGCAGACCGCGCAGGTGGCCCTGGAGGCCCATGCCGAGGTCCGGGATGCCCAGCTGCGTGCCGACCAGGCCTGGCGCACCGCCCGCCGCTACCAGCAGGAGGTGCTGCCACTGGCCCGCCAGATCTCCGACGAGACGCTGCTGCGCTACAACGGCATGCTGCTGGGCGTGAACGACCTGCTGGCCGATGCCCGCGAGCAGGCGCGCCTGATGGCGGCCAGCCTGATGGCCGAGCGCGACTACTGGCTGGCCGAGGCCGACCTGTCCCAGTCCCTGCTGGGGCCGCTGGACAGCGGCGGTCCGTCCCGGTCTTCGACCGCCGCAGCCCCCTCTGCAACGCCCGGCCCGCGCAGCGGCGCCGCCGGCCACTGATGCTCTGGCGAGGACCGCTGCGACGCTGCGCTCCCCGCCGCAAGGAACCTTCATGATCTCAAGACGACATCTGTTTGCCGGCATGGCCGCCGTGAGCGCCACCGGCGTGGCACGAGCCGCCCTGGCCGCACTGCCCGAGCCGGTGATCCGCACGACCGCGGACACGGCCGCCCCGCTGCTGCCGCCGGACGGACGCCCTTACCAACCGGTGGTCACCCTCAACGGCTGGACCCTGCCTTGGCGCATGCGCGGCGGCGTCAAGGAATTCCATCTGGTGGCCGAGCCGGTCGAGCGCGAAATCGCCCCCGACTGCACCGCCCGCCTGTGGGGCTACAACGGCCAGTCCCCGGGCCCCACCATCGAAGTGGTGGAAGGCGACCGCGTCCGCATCTACGTCACCAACCGACTGCCGGAACACACCAGCGTCCACTGGCACGGCCAGCGGCTGCCCAATGGCATGGACGGCGTGTCCGGCCTGACGCAACCGGCCATCAAGCCGGGCGAGACCTTTGTGTACGAATTCGAAGCCCGCCGACCCGGCACCTTCATGTACCACCCGCATGCCGACGAAATGACGCAGATGGCCATGGGCATGATGGGTCTGTGGATCACCCATCCGAAAGGACGTCATCCTCACATCGCGCAGGTGCAGCGGGACTTCTGCTTCCTCCTGGCGAGCTACGACATCGAGCCCGGCAGCTACACGCCGCGCATCATGACGATGACCGACTTCAACCTCTGGACCTGGAACAGCCGGGCCTTCCCCGGGATCGACTCGCTCAACGTCCGGCAAGGCGACCGCGTGCGCATCCGCGTGGGCAACCTGACGATGACCAATCATCCGATCCACATCCATGGACACGAATTCCAGGTGACCGGCACCGATGGCGGACCGGTGCCGCCGTCGGCACGCTGGCCCGAGGTGACCACGGACGTGGCCGTGGGCCAGATGCGCCAGATCGAGTTCATCGCCGATGAACCGGGGGACTGGGCCATTCATTGCCACAAGAGCCACCACACGATGAATGCGATGGGACACAACGTCGACACGCTGATCGGGGTGGACCACCGCGGACTGGCCGCCCGCATCAACCGCATCATTCCCGACTACATGACGATGGGCGACAAGGGCATGGCCGACATGGGGTCCATGGCCATGCCGCTGCCGGAGAACACCGCGCCGATGATGACCGGCACCGGGCCGCACGGGCCGCTGGAAATGGGTGGCATGTTCAGCGTGCTGAAGGTGCGGCCGGACCAGAAGCCCGGGGACTACAGCGATCCGGGCTGGTTCCGGGCGCCGGCCGGGACGGTGGCGCGCCGGGTGTCGATCGCGGAAGCGGCCCAAGTGCCGCAGGCCGCCACAGCGGGCCCAGCCCACGCACCGGTTGGCTCACCCGGCAGCCCGCCATCCGGCAACGCACCGCTTCAAGTGCGCAAGCCGGGCGGACACGGCGGTCATGAGCATTGACCTCGGTGCTCAAGGCTTTCGTGCCTCCCATGTCCTGAACCTTCTCTCCACTGTCCTCTTCATCTTTCGCCCAATCTTTGTCTTGAAGAACGCCACCATGAACAAGCTCACCTACTCTCCCGCCAACGCCGCTAACGTCGCCAACGCCGCTCGACACACCACCTCCCGCGGCGCCGCCACCCTCCTGCTGTGGACCAGCCTCGGTCTGCTGGCCCCGATGCACGCAGCCCTGGCACAGACGACCCGCGCCGCGGGATCCGACGCCACCACCGCAGTGCCGCAGACCTGGGTGGCCGGCGAGGTGCGCCGCGTGGATGTCCCGCAGAGCCGGCTCACGATTCGTCACGGCGACATTCCCCATCTGGACATGGGCGCGATGACGATGGTGTTCCGCCTCAAGCCGGGCCTGCTCAGCGCAGACCAGCTCAAGGCGATGAAGCCCGGTGACCGGGTGGAATTCCAGGCGGAGGCGCCGCAGGGCCAACTGACCATCACGGCGCTGCGCCGTCCGATGGTGCAGCCGATGGACGGCCAGGCGTCGGACGCCAAGCCCGCCGAGACGAAGGCTTCCGAGGGCGCCGCGTCGGCCGCCGGAGAACATCACCACCATTGAGCCTGGCGATGGAGCGCCGCGATCGCGGACAATCGCTCCATGGCTATCCAATGGTTTCCCGGGCACATGCACAAGACCCGGGGCGCAATCCGTGAGCGCATGAAAAGCGGGATCGACGTGGTGATTGAGCTGCTGGACGCCCGCGTGCCGGCCAGCAGCGCCAATCCACTGCTGGCGCAGCTCACCGCGGGCCGCGCGGCCCTCAAGCTGCTGAACAAGCAGGACCTGGCCGACCCCGCCCGCACCGAAGCCTGGCTGGCGCACTACCGCGCCCAGCCGGACACCCGTGCCATTGCCATCCATCAGGGCATGCCCGGCCTGGCGCGGGCGCTGGCGCAGGAGTGCAGAGCGTCGGCGCCGAACCGGGGTGGCATGAACAAGCCGCTTCGGGTGCTGGTGTGCGGCATTCCCAACGTCGGCAAGTCCACGCTCATCAACACGCTGGTGGGCAAGCGCATGGCCAAGACCGGGGACGAGCCCGGCATCACCAAGACCGAGCAGAAGATCGTCCTGGAGAAGGACGTTTATCTGTTCGACACGCCCGGCATGCTCTGGCCGAAGATCGAAGTGCCGCAGGCCGGCATCAACCTGGCGGCCACTGGCGCGGTAGGGCGCAATGCCTTCGAGGAAGAAATCGTGGCGCTGGACCTGCTGGCCTACCTGCGTCGCCACTATCCGCAAGCGCTGCTGGCCCGTTATCAACTGACGGTGCGGGATGAACTGAGCGAGACCGAATTGCTCGAGGCCATCGGCAAGCGCCGTGGTGCGGTGCTGGGGGGCGGCCGGATCAACATGCAGAAGGCGGCCGAAGTGCTGCTGTATGACTTGCGCCAGGGACAGCTCGGTCGCATCACGCTGGAGACGCCGGAAGAATTCGCGGCGTGGACGGCGCAGGCGGAGGCCGCGCTGGAAGCCAAGCGTGCGGAAAAGGAAGCGCAGAAGGCGCTGGAGAAGCGCGGCACGCGGGATGCGGAGCGGGAGCGCGCAGCGCAGTGGGACGAAGAGGAAGAGGAAGAGGAAGAGGAAGAGGAAGACTCAGACGAAGCCGAAAGCGGCGAGCTGGATCCGCAGACGGATGAAGAAAACGGGGACGGGCAGCCTCGTTAAAACGAGTCTGCCACGGATCAAAAACGCCCGAAAACATCCCACTGACCCAAGGTCAGGGCGCCTCGCTCGTTGCGTGCAGCTTGCGCGCGATGATTCTTCTCAACGTTCCGAAGTCATGGGACGCTTCAGCCTCCTGCAAGCCCGCCGGCTCGGTAGCCGCTTGCTGCAACGGCACTGACCGGGCCGGCACGGCCGCCGGCCTCGGGCCCCCTACTGGAGGGCGTTCGGGGATCGCGGGTGCCTGCCTCTTCGGGGCGGAGAATGTGGACAGGAACGGCCTCATGGGCAAGGTCGTCGCGCCGTTTGCAGGCATCTGGCCCGGTGTCGTGGGTTCATCGCGCCGCTGGGCGGAGGACACTTGCCCCCGCTGGAGGATCACCACCTTGGCGGGCTCCTCCGCGATGAATGTGCCGGGAGACGGCGGCGCCACTTCCATTGCTTCGGAGATGGGAAGGGCCGCGGGAAGATCCGCAGGAAGAGCCGCGGGAAGGGACGCGGAAGCGGTCACGGGAACAGACATCGGCTTCGGGCCGGGCGTGGCCTTGCGCGAGAGCAGATGGGGCGCCGTGTCCACTCGATGGTGCGGCGACAGCCCCATGGCCGCTTTGGCCCCGCCACTCCAGGCGAAACTCCTGGCGGATCTGGTACTCGTGGTCGACGCGGTTTCCCAGTCACTGACGCTGCCTTCGGTGTCTGACTCAAAACCCGCGCTGCGCGTCTCGGTGGCATCGCTGCTGTCATCGACAGGAGCCGCCGAGCGGTGAGCCCCCCCACGCAAACTGTGTTGCTCGAACATACTCGTCAGGCTCATCACGGACCCCGACCGACCGCTGGACTTCGAGGCCTGCAGCCCAGGGGCTTTCTCCGTGGGGCTGAGCGGACCGAGTGGGCTGGAAGGGCTGAGCGGACTGGAGCGGCTGCTCGATGGGGACGTGAGAACACGCGGCGGCGGCGCCAAGGGCATGGTGAGGAAGCGGGGGCCAGTGGTCGTATCCAGGTTGGATTGCACCAGGGGCGGCCGACGAGCGGATGCGGATGCGGATGCCGTGTTCACCGTCGAAGCCCTGGGCGGCTGTGACGGACGGGCCGGCTGCTGGCGCGCAGCTTCAGCGGCTGCGTGCAGTGCAGTCTGGGTCAACTTCAGATGCGTCTCCGGCGACCTCGACTGGACCCGGGCGGCGCGGTAAGCATTTGCGCAGCGGTGCATCACCTCGTCGCTTCGCGCAGCGCCGTTCAGGATCGGGATCAGTGCGTCTGCCACCCACTTCTGCCGGTAAGGGGCCATGGTCCGGGCCAGCTTCAATAGCTCGGCAGCGTCCGGTTGGCTGGCCTTGTGCCGGATGGCCATGCGAGTGCCCACCACCATGCCCTCCCAGGCGTCCACCGCAGCGTCCAGCAGCGCCAGCCCGTCGGGCCGGTCGCGACGGATGTACTGCCACCCGTCCCCCTTGCCGGCAGTCCAGGCGTCGGAGAGGGCGTCGGCGCTGGCCCGCTCCGGCAGCAGAATTTCGGCCAGGTTGGGGAGCTCGTCACTGGCGCGTCGCAGCAGATCGCTTGCGTCGACATCCGCGGCGAACGCTCCCTTCCATGGCCGAAGGTCCAGCGTGCGCAGGTTGGCGGGGTGCTGATCGATCACCCAGGCCAGCGTCTTGGCGTCCCCCAGGCGCCAGGTGCGAAGTGGGAGCGCGGCCAGCGAATACTCCAGACGCTGCGTCCTGTCGATGCCGCCGCCCAGGCTCACATGGGCCAGGGTGCTGGCATCCATCAGCGCATGCAGCGTATTCACGTCGGGCAGGTCTGGTGTTTCCGTGTCGCTGCCGAAATGAATGTCGCTGATCAGGCCGCGGGATTGCAACAGAACCTGCCGCCCCACCTCACAACGCTTGGGCAGTTGGGCCACGCTGCCGCTCTGCATCCAGTTCGCCAGCTCACGCAGGACCCTGCGATCCTCGGCTTCAAGCGGCACCCAGTCCCCGCACTCCAGCTTGCTGCTGGTCACGATCGTCTCCTGCAGCAGTCCCGCCAGGGTCTCCAGGTCGGCATGCTGCACCCGCAGGTTCTGGCCCCCACCGAGCCTGGCGCCGCGAATGGCGTCGTTCAGGATTTGCAGCCACGGGTGCAGGCTCTCCCGACGGTCTGGCGGCAACATTGTGAGATCGGCCTGCGCCAGGGCGCGCTGGAGCAGCTCCAGTTCGTCGGCCACCAGGACGAAGTCTGCGCCCTCCTGGAACGTCCCTTGGAGTTGCTGGGACAGGCGCGCCACCTGCGCCAAGCGTTGAGGCAACTCTGCGCCGCGCTCTTCACGGGTGATGGCGTGGGCGCCCAGCGAGTCGATGTCTTCGCAGCGCGCGTCGTGGGACTGCGAGGCGCTGAAGTCGGCCGTGGCCGCTGTGACCGCGGAGGCAGGATCCGACCGCGGAACGAAAGGGGACGAGTACATGGTGAAGTCGCCTCTGAGGGAGGATGGGCACAGAGGACCGACCCCTCGACCCGTTCAGGTCGGCGCGCCGGTCACGAGCCCCTCAGTGGCGTCAGGCAGGCCCAGGTGTTCGACCTTTGGGCCCGCGTCCCTCCAGCGGCACATCGGCGACGCTTCAGGCGGTCACGTTCAGCAGTTGTCCCATGCCACCTCGCTCCACCTGGTTCCACAGGACCGGCCCGAGCGTGACGGTGACGCTGATGTCATGGCCGCTCACCGGCGTGTAGGTGGCGCGGCTGTAGGCGGGCGTGTGGACGGCGGACACCGGCTCGGCCGGCGCGGCAATGGGATGGTCGCCGCTGGTCACCTCGGCCCATTGGCGGGCGGTGTAGTCCTGCTGCGGCGTGCTGCCGGTGTAGGGGCTCAGTCGAAGCACCACCGAGGGGGTGGGGCCGTCCAGCATGGCTTGCTGTTGCTGCGCCTGGTACTGCCGCAGCGGGCTCACATCAAACGGTGACGTCCGCAAGGGCGTGGCGATGATCTCCGTCAGCGTCAATCCAATCCCCGGCGGCGCCCATGCGCCAGCCGTCTCCCTCTCAAGAATCCCGGCCGAATGCCGAAAACGCGATTGTCCGGGGCCGGGTCTTGCCCCCTGGGCAACACGCGCCCAAGTCGGGCGGTTTTCGCCCGGCGCCCGGTCAGATGTCGCAGCGACCGGCGGCAGGGTGTAACGTGGGCCGTTACCTTGGCGCGGCGGATGCGACTCTTGAAATCACCGCCCGTGCCTTGCATGTCTGGAGCAGGCGCCCTGGCCAGTTCCCTTCATGTCGAAGGGACGCCGCCGCGCTGGTCGAGGGCCGAATCATGAGGCGCATGTCATGGGGCTGATGCTGCTGGTGCTGGGAGCGCTGCTGCTGTGCGGCTGGTGGGCCAGCCAGCCCTGGCGGGTGATCTGGCGCCGTTCGCGGATCCGGGCCCGTGCGTTCCCGGCGCCCTGGCGCGCCATCCTGCGCCGCAATGTGCCGCAGGTGGCCCGGCTGCCGACCGACATGCAATTGCGGCTGAAACGGCAGATGCAGGTGTTCCTGGCCGAAAAGCAGTTCATTGGCTGCGCCGGCCAGGCCATCACCGACGAAGTACGCGTGACGATTGCGGCGCTGGCGTGTTTGCCGCTGCTGGGTCGCTCGCGGGGGTACTACCCGAAGCTGCACAGCGTGCTGGTGTATCCGGGTGCGTTCATCGTGGACCGGGTGCGGCAGCAGGGGCCGCTGCAGATGCAGCAGCGGCAGGTGCTCAGTGGCGAGAGCTGGGGCGAGGGGCAGGTGGTGCTGTCCTGGGACCATGTCCAGCGGGAAGCAGCGTCCCCGGAGGCGGGACACAACGTGGTGGTGCATGAGTTCGCCCACCAGCTCGATCAGGACAAGGGATTTGCCAACGGCGCGCCGTGGCTGGGCGACCCGGGACGCCAGGCCCGCTGGGCGCAGGTGATGCAGCAGAGCTTTGCCGTGCTGCGGGCGCGTCTGGAAGCGGGAGAACCGGACCCGCTGGGCGACTATGCCTCCACCGAACCTGCCGAATTCTTCGCCGTGGCGAGCGAGCGCTTTTTCTGCCAACCCGGCGCCCTGGCCCAGGCTCACCCGGCGGTCTACGCCGAGCTGAGCCGCTTCTACCAGCTCGATCCTCTTCTCTGGACCTGAGCGCTGCCTTAGAAGCCCATTTCGGCCAGCAGCGCGTCGACGTCGTCCTGCTGCAAGGCCTTGTCCGGGGTCTGCACGCCGGCCAGTTGCTCTTCCACGGTCGGCTCGGCCGCCTCAAACTGCGCCAGCAGCTCCTGCAGCGGCGCTTCCGCCGGCCGCAGCATGCCCAGCACCTTGTTGATCACCTGGCCGGACAAGTCCTGGAAGTCCTGCGCCATCATGATTTCGGTCTGCAGGCCCTTGACCCGTTCGGCAAACCCGGCCGCGCTGGCGGCGTAGGCCGCGCACAGCCGCATCATGGCGCGCGCCCGCTCCACGCTCAGGTCCGGCGCCACTGCGAGCCGCTGCAGCGACTCCGACAGCTCGCTGCCCTGTCGTCGCACCGCGTCCGCATCGTCCTGCGCGGAATCCACCAGCGTCAGCACCTTGCTGGCGGCCTGGTCGGTCATGCGCTTGACGTAGTCCAGACGCTCGCAGGCATCCGGCAGTTCCTGCGACAGCTTGTGCAGGGCCTGGTGAGCGCCCGCGACTGAAGGGGAAGATTCGGCTTGGGACATGGTGACGCACCAAAGAAATGCGGTTCTGGAGCGGCAAAATCTTAATTCTGCAAGCGGTGTAACCAACGGCAAGCGAGGGGGCGCTCCGTGCATTTTTGGGGATCGACCCCGCATTTAAGTGATTGCCAAGGCCGGTCGCCTAGTAGGCTTGGACAGTTCGTTCGACACCTACCGCGATGCGGATGTCGATCCCGCCCCACCGGCGCGTTCCGACCTCCCGACCGATAGATGAACATGGCTTACAACCGCGCTTCCACCCGCTCTTCTCCCGGTTATTCCCGCTCGCCCACCCGCTCCACGCCCGCCGCCGGAACGGTGGAAGCGGTGAGCTTTGCTTCGGGCCAGCGTTTCTCGCCGACCACGGTCAAGCCGCCGTCGGCGATGCGCGATGTGATGGACATCGTGGGCGGGGTGGTGCTGCTGATGGGCCTGCTGATCGGTCTGGCGAGCCTGGCGCTCTTCACCCGCGACAGCATGGCGGTGGGCAAGGCCCTGTCGGAACAGTCCAGCGCCCAGAGCAGCATGATCTGCAAGGACGGACGCATGGCGCATGGCGATGGCTCGCTGCCCGACATCGTCTTCGAGGATGGCGTCTTCATTTGCACCGACTGGCGCACCCAGCAGGCGCTGGAGCTGGAAGCCGCGCAGAAGTACAACCGGCGTTATTGAGGCCTCGGGGCGCCGATCAGGGCACCGATCAAGGCGCCGATCAAGGCGCCGATCAGGACCACAGGTCCAGCGGCGGCTCGTGCGTCAATGCTCGCAGCAGATCGCTGCGGGAGACAAACGCCAGCGCATGGCCGGTCTCGTCCACCACCGGCAGGCCGGGCAGTCCCAGGTCCATCATCAGTTGCGCCGCTTCCCGCACCGGAGTGTCTTCCTGGGCGGCCGGAACCGGCGTCCACATCACCTCATCCACCGGCTGGTCCAGCCGCAAGGCCACTTCGCCGATCTGGCTCAGGTCGTCCGACAGCCCCCGCAGCAGGTCGGCCCGGGTGATCAGGCCCATCACCGCCCCTTGCGGCCCCAGCACCGGCGCCTGCCCCACGCCCGCGCGGGCCAGCACGCCCCAGGCGCGCCGCAGCGTCACTCCGGACCCCACACTCACCAGCCGGCGGCTCATCAACTGCCGCACCAGGGACAGCGGCTGGCGGGCACTGGCCGGCGCGCCGTAGGCAGCCAGCGCTTCGTGCGCGGCGTAGGTCTGCTGCGGCCGTGGCGGACCGGTGAAGGCCCCGGCACCACCGCCCTGCCCCTGGCCCAGCCGCACCGCCACGGAGGACGGCTCATCCGACTCCTGCTGCGCTACCGGCGCGACGGCCCGCGTGCGGGCCACCGCCTGCACCGGCGCAAGATCCCGCACCTGCTCCAGGGGGCCGGTGTAGATCTTTCCGGAAGTGCCGTAGACGGTGAACATGCGGCGAGCATGACACAGCCTGTGGCCTCGGCCAATGCGGAGTTACGGCCCTGGCCAATGCGGAGTGACGGCCCCGGCCCATGCGGCATCACGGCACCGGCAGCGCGGTTTCGTACTTCACCTCGCGCAACACCACATTGCTGCGCACGCTGTGCACGCCGGCCACCTTGAAGATCTTGGTCTGGAGGAACTGGTCGTAGGCCTTCATGTCGGGCGCCACCACCTTGATCACGTAGTCGGCTTCGCCGGTGATGGCCTGGCACTCCACGATTTCCGGGCTGGCCGCCACCATCGCCTCGAAGGCCTCCACCGCCCCTTCGCTGTGTCGCACCAGGCTCACATTGGCCAGCACGCAGATGGACAGCCCCAGCTGTTCCCGGTCCACCAGCACCACCTGCCGGCGGATCACGCCCCGCTCTTCCAGCTCACGCACCCGGCGCCAGACCGGCGTGGCGGACAGGCCCACCCGGTCCGCCAGCTGCTGGGTGCTCAGGCTGGCATCCTGCTGCAGGGCCTCCAGAATGAGGCGGGTGGCCCGATCGAAGGTCGAATCAGAAGATTCCTTTGCCATTCACGCCACTCTTGAGTTTTTTGTGCTCAAGATCGTAGGCTCCCTGAGTGATCCAGGCAAGTTTGACGCCAACCCGTCATCAAGAATGCCCTTCTCCCCATCAGAGGGCCCCACGGCTCGGAGACAGGCCATGACCACTTCAAAAGACGTCGCCCCGGCGCTGCGGCCCTACAAACTCTCGGACAACCTCGCCGCCACCAGCGGACAGGTGTTCCTGACCGGCACCCAGGCCCTGGTGCGGCTCTTGATCATGCAAAAGCGCATGGACGAGCGGCAGGGTCTGAAGACCGCCGGATTTGTCTCCGGCTACCGCGGCAGCCCGCTGGGCATGGTCGACCAGCAACTCTGGAAGGCCAAGAAATTCCTCGATGAGGCCCGGGTCAACTTCCTGCCCGCGATCAACGAAGACCTGGCCGCCACCGCCTGCCTGGGCGTGCAGCGCGTGGCCCTGGACCCCAAGCGCACCGTCGATGGCGTGTTTGCCATGTGGTACGGCAAAGGCCCGGGCGTGGACCGCTCTGGCGACGCCCTCAAGCACGGCAACGTCTACGGCACCTCGACGCAAGGCGGCGTGCTGGTGGTGTGCGGGGACGACCACGGCTGCGTGTCGTCCAGCACGCCGCATCAGAGCGACCTGGCGCTGCAGGCCTGGTCGATGCCGCTGGTGCATCCGGCCAATGTGGCGGAATACCTGGAGTTCGGCCTCTATGGCTGGGCGCTGTCGCGTTTCTCCGGCGCCTGGGTCGGCTTCAAGGCGATCTCCGAGGTGGTCGAGTCCGGCATGACGGTGGACCTCGATGCCGTGCCGCTGGACTTCCAGCAACCGGTCCCGCATACGCCGCCGACCTCCCTGCACATCCGTCCGGTGGACCTGCCGTCGCTGGAGCTGGAATCCCGCCTGGCCCACAAGCTCGACGCCGTACTGGCCTTTGCCCGCGTCAATTCGATCGACAAGCATGTGGTGGTGAGCCCGCGTGCCACGCTGGGCATCGTCACCGTCGGCAAGGCGCATTACGACTTCATGGAAGTGCTGCGCCGCCTGGACCTGGACCCCAATGCCCTGGCCGCGGCCGGCGTGCGCGTCTACAAGGTGGGTCTGGTCTTCCCGCTGGAGCCGACCCGGCTGCGCGCGTTCGCCCAGGGCCTGACCGACATGCTGGTCATCGAGGAAAAGGCCCCGGTGGTCGAGCGGCAGATCAAGGAACTGCTGTTCCATCTGCCGGACAGCCAGCGCCCGCGCGTGGTGGGCAAAACCGATGAAGAGGGCCGCCCGGTGCTGAGCGCGCTGGGAGAGCTGCGCCCGTCCCGCATCATGCCCACGGTGGCTGACTGGCTGGCCCGGCTGAATCCGGCGCTGGACCGGCGTCACCTGGTGGTGGACTTCCTCACCCCCTGCCTGCTGTCCAACAGCGCCGATGGGGTGCGTCGCCAGCCCTACTTCTGCTCGGGCTGCCCGCACAACACCTCCACCAAGTTGCCGGAGGGCTCACGCGCCCTGGCCGGCATCGGCTGCCACTTCATGGCCAGCTGGATGGAACGCGGCACCTCGGGCCTGATCCAGATGGGCGCCGAAGGCGTGGACTGGGCCGCCCACTCCCGCTTCACCACCGAACGCCACGTCTTCCAGAACCTGGGCGACGGCACCTACTACCACTCCGGTTATCTGGCCATCCGCCAGGCCATCGCGGCGCGGGCCAACATCACCTACAAGATCCTCTACAACGATGCGGTCGCCATGACCGGCGGCCAGCCGGTGGACGGCCAGACCAGCGTGCCGCAGATTGCACGGCAGGTGGAGGCCGAGGGCGTCAAGCGCCTGGTGGTGGTGTCCGACGACATCGGCAAGTACCAGGGCCATGAAGGCCTGTTCCCGGCCGGCACCACCTTCCATGACCGCTCGCAGCTCGACCAGGTGCAGCGCGAGTTGCGTGAGATCGAGGGCGTCACCGTCCTGATCTACGACCAGACCTGCGCAGCCGAGAAGCGCCGCCGCCGCAAGAAGGGTGAGTTCCCCGACCCGCCGCGCCGCATCTTCATCAACGAAGCCGTCTGCGAAGGGTGCGGCGATTGCGGCCAGGCCAGCAACTGCCTGTCGGTGGTGCCGGTGGAGACCGACTGGGGCCGCAAGCGCGCCATCGAGCAGACCAGCTGCAACAAGGACTTCAGCTGCGTCAATGGCTTTTGCCCGAGCTTCGTCTCGGTGCACGGCGCCAAGCTGAAGAAGCGGGCCGGCGCTGGCTTTGGCGCGGAGGATCTCGCCCGCGAAATCGCCGCGCTGCCCGCGCCCGCCCCCTGGCCCTGGACCGGCCCATTCGACATGCTGGTCACCGGCGTGGGAGGCACCGGCGTGGTGACCGTTGGCGCGCTGGTGACGATGGCGGCGCATCTGGAAGGCAAGCAGGGGTCGGTGCTGGACTTCATGGGCTTTGCGCAGAAGGGCGGCGCCGTGCTGTCCTTCGTGCGCGTGGCCCCCACCCAGGACCTGCTCAATCAGGTCCGCATCGACACCCAGCAGGCCGACGTGCTGCTGGCCTGCGACATGGTGGTTGGCGCCAGTGCCGATGCGCTGGCCACGGTCAAGCCGGGCCGCACCGTCATCCTGGCCAACACGCATGAATTGCCGACGGCCGCGTTTGTCCGCCAGCCCGATGCCTCGCTGCAGCCGGACGCGCTGCTGGCCAAGATGCAGCATGCGGTGGGCGGGCAGACCGAGCTCATCAGCAGCATCGATGCGCAGGACATTGCCCAGCGCCTGATGGGCGACACCATGCCCAGCAACATCATCATGCTGGGCGCCTGCTGGCAGCGCGGCCTGGTGCCGCTGAGCCTGGAAGCACTGATGCGCGCCATCGAGCTCAACGGCGTGGCGGTGGAGAACAACAAGACTGCCTTTGCACTGGGCCGCCTGGCCATCGGTGCGCCGCAGGCGCTGGAGCGGCTGGCCGGCAGCACCGCTACCCCGGTGCAGTGGTTCAACTTCGACCAGCTCGACGGCGAAGGCGGTTTGATCGCTCGCCGCAAGGCCTTCCTGACCGACTATCAGGACGCGGCTTACGCGCAGCGCTACGACGCGCTGGTGCAGCGTGTGCGTGCGGCAGAAACCGCCCTCGGCGACGCGGGCAAGGGCCTGCGCCTGACCCGCGCCGTCGCCCGCTATTACGCCAAGCTGCTGGCCATCAAGGACGAATACGAAGTTGCTCGCCTCTACACCGACGGCCGCTTCGAGCAGGCCCTGCGCAACCAGTTCGAGGACTGGGACCAGCTGAGCTTCCACCTGGCCCCGCCGCTGCTGGCCCGCCCGGGTCCGGATGGCCGTGTGAAGAAGGTGACCCTGGGCGGTTGGACCTTCCAGGCGATGAAGGTGCTGGCCCGCTTCAAGGGTCTGCGGGGAACGGCCCTGGATGTGTTTGGCAAGACCGGCGAGCGCCGCATGGAGCGCCAGCTGGTGCGGGACTACGAAGCGCTGGTGGACGACCTGCTCGCCCACCTGAGCGCGGACCGGCTGGACGTCGCGGTGCGCCTGGCGCGACTGCCCGAAGGCATCCGCGGCTACGGCCATGTGAAGCTGGCCAACGTGGCCACGGTGCGGGCGCAATGGAAGGATCTGCTGGACCGTTTCCATGGCCGCGTGGTGGAAGCGCCGGTCGTGGTCATGGCCGCGCCGACGGCTCGCGTGAAGGGGGTGGCGGAGCTCTGAGTCCGCAGGCTGCCGCACGAAGTCACGCGGCAACGACCTGTTGCGAGGTGAATTAACGCAAAGGCCGTGGACAGGCGGCGGGTGGGCGCGGCATGCTGTCGCCATGATGTCAAACCTGACACTCTCCCGCCGCCGCTCCCTGCGGTGGCTCACCGGGCTGACGGGTGCGGCGGCACTGCCGACGGGCACCGGGCTTGGTGCCGGTCTTGGATTGGGCGTCGGTCTGGGAGGCAGCCTGCTGGTCTCCGGCTGCGCCACCGGCCCCGCCTCGCAACCGCTGGACGCGCAGCAGCGCCAGCGCGCTGCCGATCGCATCGGCTGGGGCGCCACCCAGGCCCAGCTCGCCCGCATCGAGCAGACGGGCTGGCCGCGGTATGTGGAGCAGCAGCTCAAGGCCGACCCTGCAGCGCCCTTGCCCGCCCCCTATCAGGCCGGCATCGATGCGCTGCAGATCAGCCGCACCGATCCGCTGCAGCGGGTCCGCGACGCCGAAGCGCTGCGACGCAGCAGCGAGAAATCCGCCGATGAAGCCGAGCGGGTGTCACTGCGCCAGTCCTATCAGGCCCTCCGGCAGCAGACGGTGCGCGAAGCGGGTGAACGTCAGTTGATCCGCCAGCTCTACACCGAGCAGCAACTGCTGGAACAGATGGCCTGGTTCTGGTTCAACCACTTCAACGTGCATCAGGGCAAGCGCGAAGTCGCGCTGCTGCTGCCCGACTATGAGGACCGGGCGCTGCGTCCACAGACGCTGGGGTCCTTCCGCCGCATGCTGGGCGCGGTCGCACGCCACCCGGCCATGCTGCGCTACCTGGACAACGACCAGAACGCCGCCCGCGCCATCAACGAAAACTACGCCCGTGAGCTGATGGAGCTGCACACCCTGGGCGTGAACGGCGGCTATTCGCAGCGGGACGTGCAGGAGCTGGCGCGGGTGCTCACCGGCTTCGGGGTGCGGCTGGAGGAAGACGCCCCGCGGATGAATCCGAAGCTCGCGCCGCTGTACAAGCGGGACGGCTTCTACGAGTTCCATCCGGGCCGCCACGACTTCGGTGACAAGGTCGTGCTGGGCCGCACCATCAAGGGCCGCGGCGCCGAGGAACTGGACGAGGTGCTGGACCTGCTGGTGGCCCATCCCTCCACGGCGCAGCACATCAGCCGCAAGCTGGCGGTGTTCTTCCTCAGCGACCAGCCGCCGCCGGGGCTGGTGGAAGACATGGCCCGCGCCTTCCAGCGCACCCGCGGCGACATTCCCGCCACCTTGCGGCCGCTGCTGCTGTCCCCCGCCTTCACCGCTGCCGGCACGCCGCCGAAGTTCAAGGACCCGCAGCACTACCTGCTCTCCAGCCTGCGCGCCGGCTTCGAGTCGCGGCAGGTGGTCAACAGCCAGCCGCTGCAGAACTGGCTCAAGCGGCTGGGCCAGGGGCTCTACGACAAGCAGACGCCGGACGGTTACCCGCTGACCGATGACGCCTGGAACAGCCCAGGCCAGATGACCACACGCTTCGAGCTGGCACGCCAGATCGGCGGCGGCGCTGCGCCGCTGTTCCGGCCGGACGGCAGCAACACACCGGTGCCCATGCCCGACCTGTCCGCGCTGCGGAGCCGGACACAAAACCTGCTGGCCCCCAACACCCGGGAGGCGCTGGCCCAGGCTGGCTCGCCGCAGCAGTGGCTGAGCCTGTTCCTGTCCAGCCCCGACTTCATGTACCGATGATCCGCAGGAGCTGTTCATGAGCGTCATGCATCGCCGTCAACTGCTGCAGACCGTTGCGGCTGGCGCCCTCGGGCTGTCCGGTGGACGGCTCTTCGCCGCCGGGCAGGACCGGCCCCGCTTCCTGCTGGTGTTCCTGCGCGGCGGCTACGACGCCACCCACCTGCTGGTGCCGGTCTCCAGCAGCTTCTACTACGAGCAGCGCCCGCGCATCGCCATTGCGCGGCCAGGCCCGGGCCCGGACACCGCGCTGCCGGTGAATGCCGACTGGGGCCTGCATCCGGCCTTGCGCAACAGCATTTATCCGCTGATGCAGGCCGGCCAGGCCCGCTTCATTCCCTTCGCCGGGACCGACGACCTCACCCGCAGCCATTTCGAGACGCAGGACAGCATCGAGATGGGCCAGCCCCTGACCGGCTCGCGCGACTACAACTCCGGCTTCCTCAACCGCCTGGCCGCTGAACTCGATGCCCAGCAGGCGCTGTCCTTCACCGACCAATTGCCCATCGCCTTCCGCGGACCGGCCCGCATTGCCAATGCCGCCCTGCGCAACACCGCCAAGCCGGCGGTGGACCCGCGCAGCCGCGACCTGATCAGCCGCATGTACCAGGGCCAGGCGTTATCGGGCAATGTGGAAGAGGGCCTGACGCTGCGCGAGGAACTGGCGCGCGACCTCAGCCCCGAGCGGCTGAAGCAGGAGATGGACGCGGCCGGGCGCAATGCCATTCCGGCCAAGGGGTTCGAGCTGGAAGCACGGCGAATTGCCACGCTGATGCGGGGGCGCTTCAGCCTCGGGTTCATCGATGTGGGCGGCTGGGACACCCACGTGAACCAGGGCGGCGCCACCGGCGCACTGGCCACCCGCTTCGAGGAACTCGGACGCGGGCTGGCGGCGATCGCCGATGAACTGGGCCCGACCCTGTGGCGTCAGACCACCGTGATGGTGATCAGCGAATTCGGCCGCACCTTCCGCGAAAACGGCAACCGCGGCACCGACCATGGCCACGGCAGTGTCTACTGGCTGCTGGGCGGTGGGCTGGCCCAGGGCGGCCCGATGGCGGGGGAGCAGATCGCCCTGACCGCCACCACGCTGTTCCAGAACCGGGACTATCCGGTGCTCAACGACTACCGCGCCGTGCTGGGCGGGCTGTGGCAGCGCCAGTTCGGCTTGTCCAACGCGGCCCTCGCCCGCGTCTTCCCCGGCGCGGCCCCGCGGGATCTGGCATTGATCTGAACGGACAGCGCACGGCTCCCGCGCCCAGGGTATGCCCCCGTGTGCAGGCGCGCCGCCTGCCCAGCAAGGGGGCAGCCCCACCCGGCGGTGCTTCCCGCTGCCAGCGTCCCGCCAGCTTCCTGTCCGTTTTTGCCACCGGTGGTCCGGGGCTGCAGTCGCAGGAGTCGCCATGTCGTCGATGCCCGTCCCCGCCACGCCACTCTTCCGTTCGGGAGGGTTCCCGACCCGTCCTCGGGCGGATGACCCGCACGGCAATACCGCCGACCATCCCGGTGTGGAGTGCCTGCGCTGGCTGGGACTGAAGATCGCCTGCGGCCTGACCCCGGACGATCCGGTCCTGCTGCGGCAGCATCAGCTGGCCACCGAGCAGTTGATCGGCTGCGGCGTGCTGGCCGCAGTCCCGGCGCAGGAACAGGCCTTGTGCCTGCTGTGGAGCGCCGCCCACAACCCGCTCCTCCCCTGGCACTGGCGCATGGCCTGCCTCGACCAGCTCCAGCGGCCCCTGGCCGCGCTGGCGACGCTGGCCCGCACCGATGACGCACTGGCAGCCCGTGTGCAGCGCTTCCAGTGGTGCCTCAGTCAAAGTCCCTTGAAGGAACCCTGATGAAGTCCGCCACCCGCATCGAACGTGACAGCATGGGCGAGATCGACGTGCCCGTGGACGCCCTGTATGGCGCCCAGACACAGCGAGCGGTCAACAATTTCGCCATCAGCCGCCAGCCGATGCCCGAGCGCTTCGTGCGCGCCCTGCTGCAGCAAAAGGCCGCCGCGGCCCGGGCCAACCTGAGCCTGGGGCAGTTGCCCGAAGACATCGCGCATGCCATCGACCGGGCGAGCGCGCAGTTGCTGCAGGCGCCCGACCTGATGAGCCACTTCCCGGTGGAAGTGTTCCAGACCGGCTCGGGCACCAGCAGCAACATGAATGCCAACGAGGTGCTGGCCACCCTGGCGACCCGCCTGCTGGGCAACAACACGACCGTCAGCCCCAATGACCATGTGAATGCGGGCCAGAGCAGCAACGACAGCATCCCTACGGTGCTGCACATCAGCGCGGCGCAGACCCTGCAAGGCGAGCTGCTGCCCGCGCTGGACCATCTGGTGCAAGTGCTCAAGGACAAGATCGCCAGCGACGGCCACCATGTGAAGACCGGCCGCACCCACCTGATGGATGCGATGCCGCTGCGCCTGGGCCAGGAGCTGGGCGGCTGGATGGCGCAGGTCGACGCGCGCCGCACCCAGTTGCGCGCCCTGCTGCCCACGGTCTGTGAGCTGGCCCAGGGCGGCACCGCGGTGGGCACCGGCATCAATGCCCATCCCGAATTCGCGCAGCGCTTCTGCGAGGAACTGTCCGGACTGACCGGCCTGACCTTCCGCCCAGCGCCGGACTTCTTCGCCGCACTGTCGGCGCAGGACACGGCCGTGGCGCTGTCGGGTGCGCTCAAGGGCGTGGCGGTGACGCTGATGAAGATCGCCAACGACCTGCGCTGGATGAATTCGGGTCCGCTGGCGGGCCTCGCGGAAATCGAGCTGCATGCGCTGCAACCCGGCTCCAGCATCATGCCGGGCAAGGTCAACCCGGTGATCCCGGAGGCCGTGACCATGGTGTGCGCCCAGGTCATGGGCCACGACGCGGCCATCACCGTGGCGGGGCAGTCGGGCAACTTCCAGCTGAATGTGATGCTGCCGCTGATTGCCCACAACCTGCTGGACAGCCTGGCCTTGCTGGCCACTGCGTCGCGGGCGCTGGCGGATCAGGCCATCCAGGATTTCCGGGTGAACACCAGCCGCCTGCAGGAGGCACTGTCGCGCAACCCGATCCTGGTGACGGCGCTGAACCGGGAGATCGGTTACCTGAAGGCGGCGGCCATTGCCAAGCGCGCCTATGCCGAGAACCGTCCGATCCTGGACGTGGCAGCGGAGATGACCGAGATCGACCGCAGCACACTTCAGCAGATGCTGGATCCTTCCAAGCTCACCGATGGCGGACTCTGACCGCATTGCACCGTCCGCGACCGGCCTGACCTGGCGCGGCCTGGACAGGCCTGAAGCGTTCAGGCCGACAAGTGCGCCAGGTCCACGATGTGGCCCGTTGCCATCGAGCATCGCGCCTGTGACGGGATGCACACTTCGTCGCAGGGATGCGATCGATGCCCGACTCAGGCGCGTGATGCACTTCGTCGCGGCGCGGATCACTTCACAGTGCGGCCCGCCTTGTCGCACTCGCCGGTGTGCACAGTCGCGTCTCGCGCTTCACCATCAAGGCTCGCACCACGCAATCAGGTCGAGCCGCGATGAAGACTGTCCATCTCCCCACGCTCAAGACTGCCCGGGGGCAGCCCTCCAGAACGCAGCCCCTGCGGCGACGTGCCGGCGCCCTGGCCGCCGTGGCCCTGCAGGGGCTGCTGGTGGCCGGCGCACTGTGGTGGTCCGCCTCGAGCCACGCCGCGGACCTGACGCCGCTGGAGCAGCGATGGGTGGACGGCATGAGTCCCGTCATCCGCGAGGCACGCAGCAGCGGCCTGCCTCTGGATGTGGCGGTGCGGCCGCAAGCCTCACCCGACGATTCCCCCGTGGCACTCGGCTTCGTGAAGGGCCGGTGCAAGCTGGTGCTGAGCCTGCGCGGCAATCCCGAAGGCCAGGCCGTGCTGGACCGCATGCCGCAAGGACTGGAGCAGCCGGCGCTGGAGCTGATGGCGGCCCATGAGCTGGGCCATTGCCGTCGATATCTGGACGGCGCCTGGTTTGGCCTGCCGGCCGGCTTCAGTCCGGGTCAGATGCCGGATGGTCTCAGTCCCGAGTTGCAGGAAGCCTACCGCTCGATGAAATCGACGCGGCGGGAAGAAGGCTATGGCGATCTCGTGGCACTGGCCTGGATCCGTCAGCAGCATGGCGAGCGGTATGCGCAGTTGCATGCATGGCTGGTGTCGGAGCGTCGCCGCGACTATGTGCCCGGGGATCATCACGACACCTTGGCCTGGCTGCAATTGGCGCGGGACCCTGCCGCGCTCGGACAGGGGTCGATCTTTGAAGCAGCTCGGCCGATCTGGGAGCGGGCGCTGCAATCGGACGAGTGAAGCGCCGCGCGATGGCGTCAGTGCGGTCGCGCTAACGTTCCAGAGGGCAAGTCTTCAGGGCGTACATTCAAGAACGCTTGGCGCGTGCCTGCAACACCCCCGCACCCGCGTCGCGATGCAGACGACGGAACTGCAGGACGGCCAGTGCATTGAATACCGCGACGACGAGGAAGGCTGCCGAGAAGTCCGCCACTGCCGGATGCTCACGCCCCTGCAGATGCGCGCTGACGGCCAGCACCAGCGCCCCCACCGCCACGCCCATGGCGCCCGCCACCTGGCTGGAGATGGCGGCCAGCGTCGAACTGGCCCCCAGCTGATGCTGCGGCAGCTCCGCCACCGCCAGCGTGTTGATGGCCGTCATCGACATGGACCGTGACGCGCCACTGACGATCAGCAGCGCGATGAGAAGGACCCACGGCGTCTGCGCATCCACCCACGCAAACGCGGCAATGCTCACGGCACTGATCAAGCCAGCGCCCAACAGCACCGGCCGAAAACCAAAGCGCTGCAGGATGGGCGTGGTGACTGTCTTCATGCCGAGATTGGCGGCGAAATACGGCAGCAGCATCGCGCCCGCACTCACGGCATCCCGGCCCATGCCCAGCTGGAACAGCAGCGGCAGCAGGAAGGGCGTGGACTGGATGGCCGTGGAGGCCAAGGTGCCGCCGGTGGTGGCCACCGCAAAGCTGGCGTGCTGGAACGGGCTCAGGCTGACCACGGGATGCTTCGCCCGGCCCAGGTGACGCACGGTCCAGGCCAGCAGGGCCAGCCCCGCCGCCACGCACATGAAGGGCTGCAAGCGCCCCTGCGCAGCGCCCATGTCGTGGGACACCCACTCCACCCCGCCGATGAACAGCGTCAGGCCGCCAGCGGCGCCGAGCAAGCCCGGCACATCCAGGGGTCGCGGCGTCCCTGCGTCGTCCCTTGGGACCCAGCGGGCCAGCAGCGTCATGGCCATCAGGCCGACGGGCACGTTCAGCAGGAAGTTCCATCGCCACGAGGCATAGGTGCTGAGCAGCCCGCCCAGGGGCGGGCCCAGCACCGGCCCGAACAGCGCCGGCCAGACGAGCAGCGCCTGGATGCCGACGATGTCCTCCTTGCGGGCGCCGCGCAGCGCGATGGTCCGGCCGATGGGCAACAGCAGGCCGCCGCCGATCCCTTGCACCACCCGCATCAGCACGAGCTGCCCCGGCGTCTGGGCCAGCCCGCACAACAAGGAGGCGAGCGTGAACACCCCCACACCCGTCAGGAACATGCGTCGCATGCCGTAGCGCTCTCCCAGCCAGGCGGACAGGGGCAAAACCGCGGAGGCGGCCAGCAGATAGGCCGTCACTACCGCACTGAGCGCCAGTGCGGGCACGCCCTGCGACGCCGCGATCGCGGGCAGCGAGGTGTTCAGGATGGAGCCGTCGAGCACCAGCATGAACATCACCGCCGCGATGGCGAGGGTCACACGGCGGCTTTGGGGGGCAAGCGACATGAAGGAAGGTGTCCGTCTGCGCGGTGGGCGCTGGCACGTCCGCAGGCGCGGGTCCAGCCGCGGCGTGGCAGGCGTCAGGGGCTCAACAATGAGGCCACCAGCTTACGGGCACACCGTTGACAATGTCAATCAATTGACGACCATGCCATGTCGCGGATCGCCCCTATGAGACACACGGTGGTCAATGCCTTGCCCCCTTCATCAAGCCCTTCACCGCCGCTTGGCCACTCTTCAGCCGTTCCCTTGGCTACCTCCCCGGCTACTGCCCTGGCCACTTCCCTGGCGCGTCTGCCGGGCCGGCGTGGCCTGCAGAATGTTGCAGAACAGGGCGCCCTGCTCGATGGCGTCGTCCAGGGCCACATGGGTGTGGGGCAACCGGTCGAACCAGCTCTTGGGCATGTGGCGTTTGGTGGTGGCGCGGTAGTCCGTGCCCAGCACCGCCATGGCGTAGCTCTTGATGTCCAGCGCGGAAAAGCTGAACGGGCTGCTGCCGACGAATCGGATGAGGTACCAGTAGACGAACAGGAAATCGAAGCCAGCGGGGTAGCCGACGAAGACCGGCTTGCCCGGCAACGTGCCGATCCAGTCCACATAGCGGCGCATGGCGGCTTCGGGCTTCTCAAGATTCGTGCGGCAGGCCAGCCATGCTTCGGGCTGGGTGGCCCACCACGCCGCAGTCTCCGGATGCGGCGTCGCTCCGGGCAGCGTCTCCAGATTGGCGGAGAAGGTGGCGATCAGCCGTTTGTCCGCCGTGTAGGCGGCCGTTCCGAAGCTGAGCATCGAATGCGGGCCGGGAATCGGCCCGTCGGTTTCGATGTCCGTGCTGAGATAGATCTCGTTCATCGCAGAAGTATCGGCGCGCATCACCCCTGCAGCCTGAATTGCGCCACCACCTGTTTAAGACTGCCCGCCTGTTCCCGCAAAGACTCGGACGCAGCGCTGGACTCTTCGACCAATGCGGCGTTCTGCTGCGTCACCTCATCCAGCCGCTGCACCGCCTGTCCGACCTCGACCAGGCTGGTGCTCTGTTCCTGCGTGGCGCTGGAGATCTCCTGGATGATGTCGGTGACCCGCTGGACGGCGGTCACGATTTCGCGCATGGTCTCGCCGGCATCGGCCACCAGCCGCGCCCCGGTTTCCACCCGGTCCACCGACGTGCCGATCAGCCCCTTGATCTCCCGCGCCGCCTCGGCGCTGCGCTGCGCGAGCGACCGCACTTCCCCGGCGACCACGGCAAAGCCCCGGCCCTGCTCCCCGGCTCTCGCGGCCTCCACCGCCGCATTCAGCGCCAGGATGTTGGTCTGGAAGGCAATGCCGTCGATGGTGCCGATGATGTCCGAAATGCGGCGGGACGAGGCATTGATCTCCTCCATGGTGTTGACCACCTGTGACACCACCGCGCCGCCGCGTCCTGCCACCTCGCTGGCACTGAGCGCCAGCTGGCTGGCCTGGCGGGTGGCCTCCGCGTTCTGGCGCACGGTGTCGGTCAAGGCCTGCATGGTGGCGGAGGTTTCCTCCAGGCTGGACGCCATCTGCTCGGTGCGGGCGGACAGGTCGCTGCTGCCCGCGGCCACCTCGCCACTGGACATGGCAATGCTCTCCGCGCTGGTGCGCACGGTGCTGAGGGACTGGTTCAGCGAGTCCCGCATCTCGGCCAGCGCCTTGGCCAGCTGACCCAGTTCATCCCGGCGCGACACGTCCACCTGCACAGCGAGGTTGCCTTCCGCCACCCGCTGCGCCACCGACACCATCTGGTTGAGCGGTTGCACCGTGCTGCGGGTGAGATACCAGGACAGCAGGGCACCAGCGGCCAGGGCCAGCACGATCAGCACCACCATGGTCGTAAGGACGGTGGAGTACACCCGTTGCGACGACAGATAGCTCTCCTGCGCCCCCTGGGTGTTGATGTCCACCAGCTTCTGGACGTTGTCGGCCACCGCCCTGAAGCCTTCGAGCGAGGGCCCCATGGCCAGCGCCACCGCGGCGGACCGGTCCCCGGACTTGCGGGCGGCAATCAGCCGGTCCTGCTGGGCAAGAAAGGACGCGAGCTTGGCCTTGGTGTCGTCCCAGACCGCCTGCTCCTGCGGCACGGAAATCAGCGCCTCGTATTTCTTGGCCAGGTCGGGCAGCGTGGTCTCCCGCAGCGTGCGGATGCGGGTGAGTTCCTGCTCCAGGCCGCTGTCGCTTTCCTGCAGGACGGCGGCCATCTCGGCGCGTCGCAGGTCATTCGCCTTGACCAGATAGGCGTTGATGGCGTTGATGGAGGGGATCCAGTCATTGGCCATGTCGGAGACATTGGACTGGATCAATTGCAGACGCGTGATGGCCACAATGCCGATCACCAGGGTGGCCAGCAGCACGGCGGCAAACCCCAAGGTGATGCGCAGACCCACGCGAAGATCCGAGAACCGCATACGACGTCCTTGTGTCTGGTGTGAGCGGGTCCATGCTATGCCACTTCGTGCATCTTGTGGACAGGTCTCACCCCTCGGCACCCGTGCGGGGGACGGAGCTTCTCTCGCAAGGGGGTCGCGCCCCCTCGCCGCGCTGGCGTCAATCGGCGGCCGTGCGCCGCAGGCGGAACTCGGCCGCCTGCGCATGAGCCTGCAAACCTTCCCCGTACGCGAGCGTCGCCGCGATCGGACCGAGCACCTGCGCCCCCGCTTCGCTGACCTCGATCAGGCTGGAGCGCTTCTGGAAGTCGTACACCCCCAGCGGCGACGAGAACCGGGCCGTACCGGAGGTCGGCAACACATGGTTGGGCCCCGCGCAGTAGTCGCCCAGCGATTCACTGGTGAAGGCTCCCAGGAAAATGGCGCCGGCGTGACGCAGCAAGGGCTCCCAGCGATGCGGATCGCGGCTGGACACTTCCAGGTGTTCCGGCGCGATGCGGTTGCTGATCTCGCAGGCCTCTTCCATCGAGCGGGTGTGGATCAGCGCGCCACGGCCTTCCAGCGACGCACGGATCACCGCCTGGCGCGGCATGCCCGGCAGCAGCCGTTCGATGGCCTCGCGCACCTTCCCGATGTAGTCCAGGTCCGGGCACAGCAGGATGCTCTGGGCCAGCTCGTCGTGTTCCGCCTGGCTGAACAGGTCCATCGCCACCCAGTCGGGCGGCGTGGTGCCGTCGGCCAGCACCAGGATCTCGCTGGGGCCGGCAATCATGTCGATGCCGACCTGGCCGAACACATGCTTCTTGGCACTGGCCACATAGGCATTGCCCGGTCCGGTGATCTTGTCCACGCGGGGGATGGTGTCCGTGCCGTAGGCCAGGGCCGCCACCGCCTGCGCGCCGCCGATGGTGAAAGCGCGATGCACGCCCGCGACATAGGCCGCGGCCAGCACCAGCGGATTCTTCTCGCCGCGCGGCGTCGGCACCACCATGATGATTTCCGGGACGCCCGCCACCTGCGCGGGAATCGCGTTCATCAGCACGCTGGAGGGATAGGCCGCCTTGCCGCCGGGCACGTAGATGCCCACCCGGTCCAGCGGCGTGACCTTCTGGCCCAGCAGCGTGCCGTCCTCGTCGCGGTAGCTCCAGCTTTCGCCGCAGGCCTTCTTCTGCCGCTCGTGGTAGCTGCGCACCCGGGCCGCGGCCTGGTTCAAGGCCTGTGCCTGTTCCGGCGGCAGGCCGTCGAAGGCGGCCTTGAGTTCGTCGCGGGTCAGCTCGAGCGCGGCCACCGAGGCCACCTGCAGGTGATCAAAGCGCGCGGTGAATTCCAGCACCGCAGCGTCGCCGCGTTGACGCACCGCAGCCAGGATGTCGGCCACCCGGCCTTCGATCTCGGCATCGGTGTCGGCCGACCAGTGCAGCACCTGACGGAAGGCGGTTTCGAAGTCGCTGTCGGTGGTGTGCAGGGTGCGAAGGTTCAGCATGGCGGGCTCTCCGGAACTCAGGCGGTACGGGCGGTGGGTTGGCCGACGGCCGCGGCGATGGCGTCGATCAGGGGCTTCAAGGCTTCGCGCTTGAGCTTGAGCGCGGCCTGGTTCACCACCAGGCGCGACGAGATGTCCATGATGCGCTCCACTTCCACCAGCCGGTTGGCCTTGAGGGTGCTGCCGGTGGAGACCAGGTCGACGATGGCATCCGCAAGCCCGGTCAGCGGGGCCAGCTCCATGGAGCCATACAGCTTGATGAGGTCAACGTGCACGCCCTTCTCGGCGAAATGCTGCCGGGCGATGCTGGTGTATTTGGTGGCCACGCGAAGGCGCGAGCCTTGCTGCACCACGCCCTGGTAGTCGAAGTCGTCGCGCACGGCCACGCTCATGCGGCAGCGGGCGATCTGCAGGTCCAGGGGTTGATAGAGGCCCGCGCCGCCATGCTCGATCAGCACGTCACGCCCGGCCACGCCGATGTCGGCGCCGCCATAGGCGACATAGGTGGGCACGTCGGTGGCGCGCACCAGCACCACGCGCACGTCGGGCTGGTTGGTCGGCAGGATGAGCTTGCGAGAGCTCTCGGGATCCTCGAGCACCTCGATGCCGGCGGCCGCCAGCAGCGGCAGGGTCTCTTCGAAGATGCGGCCCTTGGAAAGCGCCAGGGTGATCATGCTGTGTCCTCGTTGAACGTTCGGTTCAGCGGGACGGCAGCGGGATCACCGGACGGCGCCACACCGCCACCCGCTGTTCAAAGCTGGGTGGCTGTCAGGGATGATGATGCAGGGCGGTGCCCTGCTGGGCCCACTCGGCGGGCGTGAGGGTCTTCATGGACAGGGCGTGGATCTGCTCGCGCATGCGGTCGCCCAGCGCCTGATACACCCGCTGATGGCGGCGCACCCGGCTCAGACCTTCGAACTCGGCCGACACGATGGTGGCAAAGAAATGGCGCCCATCGCCTTCCACCTGCAGTTCGGTGCAGGGAAGGCCCTGGGCGATATAGCTTTGCACTTCGGTGGGGGTCGGATCAGCCATGGCGCGAGTTTACCCTCAGCCGCGAATCTTGTAGCCGCGGCGCAGCAGCTCCAGCGCCGTGCCGGCCACCACGCAGAAGCTCAGGCCGACCACGGCCAGGCTGGTCCAGGGGGACACGTCGCTGACGCCGAAGAAGCCGTGGCGGAATCCGTCGATCATGTAGAAGAACGGATTCAGATGGCTCACGCCCTGCCAGAACGGCGGCAGCGAATGCACCGAATAGAACACGCCGGAGAGGAAGGTCATCGGCATGATGATGAAGTTCTGGAAGGCGGCCATCTGGTCGAATTTTTCCGCCCAGAGCCCGGCGATGAGACCCAGCGACCCCAACATGCCGGCGCCCAGCACCGCAAACACCAGGATCCACACCGGCTGCGCCAGCCCCGGCGGCGCGAACCAGCAGGTGACCAGGAACACGCCCAGGCCCACCATCAGGCCCCGCACCACCGACGCGCCCGCATAGGCCAGGTACCAGGCCCAGTGGGACAGCGGCGTCACCAGCAGGAACACCAGGTTGCCGGTGATCTTGCTCTGGATGAGCGAAGACGAGCTGTTGGCAAAGGCGTTCTGCAGCACGCTCATCATCACCAGGCCCGGAATCAGGAAGCTGGTGTAGCCCACCGTGCCGTACACCTTCACATGGTCTTCCAGCACATGGCCGAAGATCAGCAGGTAGAGCACGGCCGTCAGGACCGGGGCGCCGACGGTCTGGAAACCGACCTTCCAGAAACGCAGCACTTCCTTGTAGAACAGGGTGCGGGCGCCGGACAGGCGCATGCCGCTGAAGAGACCGCCGCTCATGCGTGTGCTCCTTGCATGATTTCGAGGAACACGTCTTCCAGGTCGGCGCGGCCGATCTCCAGATCTTCCACCGGGCAGGCCGCTTCGCGCAGCGTGGCCAGGATGTGCTCCACCTCGGTCGCGTCGTGGGCCTTGATCTGCACGATCCGGCCAGTGATGCGGGACTGGTCCCGCAGCGACACCGGCAGGGCCGCGTCGGTCTTGAACTGAAGCATGGTCGAGGCACGTCCGGCCAGCAGCTCGGAGGTGCGGTCCAGCGCCACGATGCGGCCCTGCTTGAGCATGGCGATGCGGTGGCACAGGGCCTCCGCTTCTTCCAGGTAGTGGGTGGTCAGCAGCACGGTGTGACCTTCGCGGTTCAGCCGGGCAATGAACTGCCACAGCGTCTGACGCAGCTCCACGTCCACACCGGCGGTGGGCTCGTCCAGCACGATGACCGGCGGCCGGTGCACCAGCGCCTGGGCCACCAGCACCCGGCGCTTCATGCCGCCGGAGAGCTGGCGCATGTTGAAGTGGGCCTTGTCCGCCAGGCCCAGGTTCAGCAGCAGCTCGTCGATCCAGTCGTCGTTGTTGCGAACCCCGAAATAGCCGCTCTGGATGCGCAGCGTCTCGCGCACGCTGAAGAAGGGGTCGAACACCAGCTCCTGCGGGACGATGCCCAGCCGCTTGCGGGCCTCGGCGTAATCGTCCACCACGTCATGGCCCAGCACCGACACCGACCCGCCGCTGGCGCGGGACAACCCGGCCAGGATGCTGATCAGGCTGGTCTTGCCGGCCCCGTTGGGACCGAGCAGGCCGAAGAATTCGCCGGGCTGGATGTCGAAGCTGACCTGGTCCAGGGCCTTGACCTGGCCGGAACGGTAGGTTTTGCTGACAGTGTCGAAACGCAGGGCGGGCGGACCGCCGGCCGGCGGCGACAGCGGCGCCGGCGTGGGAGGGGAGCTAACGGGCATGGGCGTGGATTGTAGGGAGGCGGCCAGGAACCCGCTGATTTGGGGAATTGCCCCACGAAGTAGGGCCTGCGTAGCGCACGGACCCGTCAGCTTGATGACAGAATCGCCGCAAATCCGTATGTATCCCCCATGGCCACCAAGAAGCCGCGCCGCACCGCCGAACGCATCCTCGAAGTCACGCTGGACCTGTTCAACCGCTTCGGGGAACCGAATGTGTCGACCACGCTGATCTCGGCGGAGCTCGGCATTTCACCGGGCAACCTCTACTACCACTATCCGGCCAAGGACGAGCTCATCAATGCCTTGTTTGGCAAGTATGAGCGGGCCCTGTCGGAGCTGCTGACCGCCACCGAGACCGTGCGCAATGTGGAGGACGCCTGGCTGTTCTTCCACATGCTGTTCGAGCTGATCTGGCAGCACCGGTTTTTGTACCGGGACCTGAACGACCTGCTGTCCAAGAACCGCAAGCTGGAGACGCATTTCCAGAATGTACTGAGCCAGAAGAACCAGGCCATGGTCAGCATCCTGACCGGCTTGCAGCAGGGCGGCGCGCTGAGCATGCAGGTGCGCGAGGCCGTGCCGACGGCCAATGCCATGGTGGTGCTGCTGAGCTACTGGCTGAGCTATGAATATGTGCGGGACCCGCGCAATGCGCTGGAGCCGGAGCGGGCGGGCGAGGCGCTGATGCGGGGCGCCTTCCATGTGCTGGGGCTGCTGCTGCCGTATCTGGAGCCGGCCTCGCGGGAGCATCTGTTCCAGTTGGCGGGGCAGTATCAGTCCACGCCGGGCGCTGCGTCCGGTGGGGGGCGGCCGTCGTCGGGCTCCACCTCGGGCGCTGCTTCGGGCGAGTCGGGCGGCCAGGGTTAACGCACGGCGTATCGCAGACATCCCAAGCGCTGTATCCCATGCGATGCATCGCACGCGTTGCATCGCGAGCAGTTCACGGGCGCGTTGCCTGACGCACGCTCGAAGGCGCTAGCAGCACGTGGCGGTCGATTCCTCGGAAAAAACCCTGAATCAGGGAGCGCCCACACCCCCTGGATATGGTTGGCGCCGAAAAAAGCAACCCTATAAGCTAGGGATACGTTGCACTGCTTCCTCTGCCGGTCACGCTGCGCGTCAGTGTGCTGGTTCACCGAGTGATGCAGCGGCCATCCTGACATCCGACTGATTCCCTGGAGTGCATTCCATGAACCGCCTGCTGACCACCGCCGCCGTTCTGTCCCTGAGCCTGGCCTCGATGGCCCAAGCCGCCACGGCCGAGTCGGCCGAAGCCAAGTCCCTGCGCGCGGAATGCGCTGCCCAGAAGCAGGTCAAGTTCGACGCGCCCGCTGCCGACAACGAATTCCGCTTCGTCTACAGCAAGGGCCAATACCGCGGCGAAGCCAAGGACGGCCAACCGCTGGACTGCGCGGCCAAGCAATACAGCCAGTTCCTGGCCAGTGCCGACCCGGTGCGGGTGATGGAGGCCTATCCGACCGCCGCCGGCCGAGCCAAGGTGGGTGCCAAGGCAGCGAGCAAATAAGCGCGAGGACGGTCTTTCGCCTCCCTACACAGAAACAAAGCCCAGCAAGGCTGGGCGCTCGGTGCCTTCGAGACTGAGGGGGCTGCTCAAAGACCGGCTTGGCGCTCGGTCATCTCGGCGACATGGCCGTGCAGCACCCGCTGCCGACGCTCTTCCTCCGTTAAACGAGCGGAGAGCTGCATCTCGTCAAGATTCACGATGCGCTGCGAGCGACCTGGAGTGCACACCCGGGCTGCAGCCGAGTCGCGCCGGGCTGCTTGGAAAATTTCACGGATGAATGAAAGGGCGGTCATCGCAAAAGCTTCCTCTGTCTGAGGTAAGTGGAAAGAGTATGCCACGAGCGACTTCCAGGCTTGAGGTCGAACACCATGGGTCCACCAGCTCCATGATGTTTCCACCAGTCGGCGCTCCATTCAATGAGATCAAGTAAGCGCGTAGCTGTTTGATCAAAGGAAGTCTCCTTCAGACGCTCGCGCGTGGATGGCGTGATCTCGGCATCAAAACCGAAGCGGGGCCAAGAGTAGTACCCGTTGTACTCCCTCCACCATCCTCCTTCGATACCCATTTTGTAGCCTGCCCCTCCTACTGCATCCAGCACTACTCGCGTCAGGCCCATCGCCTTTGCCGCTTGCGCGGCCCGAAAAAAGGCAACTGCCCCAAACCCGGCTGGAGCGTCTTCGGCTAACAGCACTGAGTCATAGTGCAGGAAGAAGCCCTCTTCGTCTCGCTTGATGAAGCTCCGAACTGACTGATTCCGTTCGATGAATCTGGAGCGTCTGACTTCCAGACCAAACTGCTGTTCGTCCTCGTCAAACCAGGTCTCCAAGGCGCCATCGGACGGCGCCATGGCGATCGATTGAAGCTGGAAGTCATCGACCAACCGATTGTTCAGCACGGGTCTAGCGAAGACCTGCATCACCGGCAGTTTCATCAACTCACAGTCGTACCTACAACGGTTGCCGGGCAGTCGCCAAGCCAGTTCCCTGCGCATCTGGCTTTTGAAGCCATGCAGCTTGCTTGTCACCAGTTCAATCATCACGCACGGATGCCTGACTGGGCTGGGGGAATCTGGCGCACGATGTGGCGCAGCCGAAGGCAAGCCAGTCGGCAGCAAGGGGACATTCGCCGGTGTTCGCAGGTCATGGCACGCAGTGTCCCGTGCCTCTGCGCTGTCCTCAATTGCCTAGATGCGTTAACTGCGACCTGTCGCAGTCCCACCTGCTTGGGTAGTTCGCGACTCGCTTGCCGGTCACCCCTCGCGGAAAAACTTCAGCGGTGCCAGGTCCGGGAACACCGCAGGGCGTTTGGCCTGCGCCGCGGCAAACGCCTCCATCAGGTTGGCGTTCTGCCAGATGGCCGCCTGCAGCCAGCCCATCTGCTGCAGGCTGTCCTTCACGCCATGGTCGCGGGCGTAATGCATCGCCTGCTTGCTGCCCCACACTGCCACCGGCGGCTTCTGCGCAATTTCCCGCGCGCAGGCCAGCGCCGCTTCCACGCAGGCCGCTTGCGTGTCCAGCACCTCGTTGACCAGCCCCACTGCCAGTGCGCGCGATGCCGGCATGCGACGTCCGGTGTACGCCAGCTCCTTGACCACGCCCAGCGGCATCAACTTGGGCAGCCGCTGCAGCGTGCCCAGGTCCGCCGTCATGCCGATGTTGATCTCCTGGATGCAGAAGAAGGCGTCGCTGCTGGCCAGGCGGATGTCGCAGGCGGCCACCAGGTCCACCGCGCCGCCAATGCAGCCGCCGTGGATGGCCGCCACCGTCGGCACGCGCAGGTCGTCCAGCCGGTTGAAGGCCTGCTGCATGTCGGCCAGCAGGTCCACGATGGACGCTCGGCCTTCGGCCGTCCTGTCGTCCAGTTGCACCCCGCCGTTCTTGAAGACGTCCAGCGACATGCCCGCACTGAAATGCCGGCCGGTGGAGGAGATCACCAGCGCCCGCACCGTGGTACTGCGGTGCATCTGATCCAGCAGCGTCTCCAGCTCCCGCCACATCTGCGGCGACATGGTGTTCATCTCGGCCGGCCGGTTCATCACCAGATGGGCAACGCCCGCGTCTTCCGTGAGGCTGAAACAGTCCATGCGCGTCTCCATGAGTGAGGTCTGAGAGCGCCTGATCCTAGCCAAAGCCCGCGCAGGTCCACGTCCGGTTGGCGACGCCTGCACAATGGGCACCCGACCTTTCATCGCCCCAGACGCTGGAGCCCTGCATGACCGACCAATGGGATTTTTATGTCCTTCACCTGGACGACGCGCCCGCTTCCCTTTTCGTGGACTTTGGCATCGAGGACGAAGCGCCCAGGCTCGACCTTCCCCACCTGGCGATGCTGCGCTTGACGATGAACCAGCCGCGTGACGACGGGCTCTCCAGCGCCGAAGAATTCGACCGGCTCTGCGCGCTGGAAGATGAACTCAACGCCGAGGTGGCGTCCGCAGACATCGGCTTCGTGGGCCGCATCACCACGCGCGGCTATCGCGACTTCCATTACTACGTGGCCGACCCCGCAGCCTGGGAGGCGCGGGTGGCACAGGTGATGGCCCGCCACCCCGACTATCGCTACAAGTTCGGCACCCACGAAGACCCGCAGTGGACGACCTACTTCAACGACCTGCTGCCCGGCCCCGAAGACCGGCAGCGCCTGGAAAACCGCCAGGTGTGCAGCCGGCTCGAGGCCTTGGGCGATGCCTTGACCGAGCCGCGTCTGCTGGATCACTTCGCTTACTTTGCCGACGAAGCTTCGGCACAGGCCTACATCACGGAAGCCGTGCAGCAGGGCTTCACCTGTGTCGAAGGGCCGGTGAGGACGTCGGATGAAGATCCCTTCAGCGTCCAGCTGGCGCGCATCGACATTCCCGCCTTCGACACCATCGACGACCTCACGCTGCCGCTGTGGGAAGCCGCCCGCCGTCACGGCGGCGAATACGACGGCTGGGGCTGTGAGGTCCAGGAGTCTGAGCAGAACGCCTGAGCGCAAGGACCGCCCGGAGGACCGGGCCAGCGGCCCGAGCATGCGGCCTCCGAGGCCTGCCCCGCTGCCCGCCTGCCCGCCCACCTCGGGCCAGGCCATAAAAAACGCCGCATCACCCGGGAAGGCGATGCGGCGGTCAAACACGAACTCAGAGACTCAGTCACTGAACCGGCCGAAGCCGGGTTGCAGGCGCCCCGCCGCGAGGGGGAGCGGGACGCGCATGCCGGGTGATCAGGCCTTGAAGAAGGCCAGCAGGTCCGGGTTGATCACTTCCGGATGGGTGGAGCACATGCCGTGCGGCAGGCCCGGATAGACCTTCAGCGTCGAGCCCTTGACCAGCTTGGCCGACAGCAGCGCCGAGTTGGCGATCGGCACGATCTGGTCGTCATCCCCGTGCAGGATCAGCGTGGGCACGTCGATCTTCTTCAGGTCTTCGGTGAAGTCGGTTTCGGAGAAGGCCTTCACGCCTTCGTAATGCGCCACGATGGAGCCGGCCATGCCCTGCAGCCACCAGTGGTCACGGATGGCTTCGGAGACCTTGGCGCCCGGACGGTTGTAGCCGTAGAAGGGAATGGTCAGGTCCTTGTAGAACTGCGAGCGGTTGGCCGCGATGCCGGCGCGAATGCCGTCGAACACGTCCTTCGGCAGGCCGCCGGGGTAGGCCGCGGTCTTGAGCATGATGGGGGGCACGGCGCCGATCAGCACAGCCTTGGCCACGCGCTTGCTGCCATGACGGGCGATGTAGTGCGTCACTTCGCCGCCGCCGGTGGAGTGGCCCACGTGGATGGCGCGCTTGAGGTCCAGGTGCTCGGTCACGGCGGCCAGGTCGTCGGCGTAGTGGTCCATGTCGTGGCCGGTGGCCACCTGGCTGGAGCGGCCATGACCGCGGCGGTCATGGGCGATGACGCGGTAGCCTTTCTGGAGGAAGTACAGCATCTGGGTGTCCCAGTCGTCCGAGCTCAGCGGCCAGCCGTGGGAGAAGACCACCGGCTGGGCCGACTTGTCGCCCCAGTCCTTGTAGTAGATCTGGACGCCGTCCTTGGTGGTGACGAAGCTGCTGCTCATGGATTGCTCTCCTTGCGGATGATGGGATGGGGAGGATGGGGACGCGGCGGCAAGTGCTGCGCCCGGCAACGCCAGGGACGCCGCCAGGCCTGCGCCACTCAACAAAAGGTCGCGACGCGAAAGCTCCGCGGCGCTCAACGGGGAAGGTGTGGACACCTGAGGACTCCTTGAGTTGCCTGTTTGTCGGAAATACCGGCCAACCTCGGGGGGTAGGCGGTTCAAGGATTATTCGAAGACAGCCGGCCTTGCGCGTCCCGCGCTCGCCAGTCGGGCCCCTACTCCTTAAGGGCCATGGGCGCTTGCCCTATTTGCGCTTCAGGCCCCGGCTTCCCAGGGCAGCATCAGGGCCAGGGTCAGCAGTTGCTGGAACTCCGGCTCGAAGGCATCCACGATGGCTTGCGGGTCCGGGCACAGGCCCGCATCGGTGAGCAGGCCGAACTGCACCTGACCGGCGTAGGTCAGCAGGCTCACGCCGACACCGACATCGCCGGACTGCGGCACCCAGAACATCACCCGCTCCACCTGCGCGCCGCAGAACTGCAGCGGGGCCGACGGTCCCGGCACATTGGTCATCACCGCGGTGGCCTTGCGCTGGAAGTCGTTGAGCAGGCGCTGCTGCTCGGGCCGCAGCAAACCGGCCGCAGCCATCAGGCCGAAGGCCAGCACCGGCTGCAGACTGGACTTGAGGGCCTTCATGCGGCTGTGCACCGCATACAGCCGCTGCACCGGATTGCTCAGGCCGATGGGCAGCACCAGCGGCACCACGCCGAAGCGATTGCCGAGCTGCCAGGCGTCCTCCATCGGGCGCAGGTTGACCGGCACCATGGCGCGGATCTCCTGGCCGCGGGTGTCGTCGCCGTGCGCCCGCAGATAGGCACCGATGGCGCCGGCCACACAACTCATCAGCACATCATTGACCGACACGCCGAGCGACTTGCCCACCGCCTGCACGGCGTCCAGCGGCACGCCGTGGCCCCAGGCCACGCGTTTGGTCCGCCCAGGGCGGCCTTTGAGGCGGGTGGGGGAGTCGTCTTCGACGATGGCCAGCGCAGCGATGTCGCTGGCCATCTGCGCGCTCAGAAACTCGGCGGCGGCTGCGGACCCGTCATCCCCGGCCGGCGGGGCGCCTTTGCTGCCCTTGCTGGCTTTGCCGTCTTTGCTGGCTTTGCCGTCTTTGCTGCCTTTGCCACCCTGCGGCTGGCCGGCCCTGGACGCCCGGTCCTGCAACGCGCGCACCGTCCAGTCACTGATCGGCTTGAGAAATGCATCCGTCCAGCCCTCGCCTTCAGCGCCGCCCGGAGGGACGCGCGCCGCCGACACGGGCAAGGCGCCGCCATCCGTGATCGAGAGGATGACCGCAATCAGCGCCAGTCCGTCGGCGATGCAGTGATGCACCCGCACGATCAGCGCGCTGCCCCCGTCATACGCTTCCACCAGATGCATGGCCCACAGCGGATGGGCCGGATCCAGCGGCTCGGCGGCCAGGTCCGCCACCCGGGCCTTCAGCGCCGCCTCCAGGCTCTGCGCCCGCCGGCGCGGCAAGGTCTCCGCCTGCACATGACGGCCCAGGTCGAAGGCCGGATCTTCTTCCCAGCGCGGGCCCGGTGCCTCGTCCACCACCCTCTGCCGGAACCGGTCATGGCGCAGCAGCCGCGCCTCCACCTGCGCCCGCAGCGCCGCCAGCGTGATGGACGGCCTGAGCATCAGCAGGCTCACGATCACCATCCGGCTCGTGGGCGTGTCCAGGCGCAGCCAGGCGGCGTCCATGGCGGCCATCGGCTCACCGGGAGGCAGCGGCGGGGGCGGCAGCAGTGGCGGCACCGGCGGATCGGCGATGTCGGGAGCCCGGCGGTTCTTCATGAAGTAGAGAGCACGCCCCAGTCGGGGACAGGGGGCGGGGTGGTTAACATTGACTTCAGGCGCCTCATTGTCTTGAATGGGGCGATCCTCCATATTCTGGGAGACACCATGAGCCTGAAAGACCAGTTCGACGCTGCCGTGGCGGCGTCCAAGCAGTTGCCGGAACGCCCGGACAACATGACGCTGCTGAAGATGTATGCCCTCTTCAAGCAGGCCAGCGCCGGCGATGTCGAAGGCGACCGCCCCGGCTTCACCGACATGGTCAACCGCGCCAAGTACGACGCCTGGAAGGGCCTGGAAGGCACCAGCCAGGAAGAGGCCATGCAGCAATACATCGACCTGGTCGAGAGCCTGCAGTAAGCCGGGCCATGGCTGACATTCATGTCCACCGCGCCCACGCCTTCGGGCTGACCCGCGCCCGCGCCATCGCCCTGTCGTGGGCCGAGGAACTGGAAGAGCGGTATGCGATGGACTGCACCATCCACGAAGGCGACGACAGCGACACCGTCACCTTCGTGCGCGACGGCGTGAATGGCAGCCTGGAAGTCCGCGGCGACAGCTTCGAGCTGCAGGCCCGGCTCGGTTTTCTGCTCAGCGCTTTCCGCAAGCAGATCGAGAACGAGGTGGGACGGGTGCTGGACGCCCTGCTGGCCAAGGAGGCCGGCGTCGCCACCAAGTCCAAGGTCAAGACCACCAGCAAGCTGGAAGCGCTGGCGGGCAAGTCCCTCAAGACGGGCAAGGCGGGCAAGGCAGGCAAGACCGGCAAACCTGCCAAGCGCTAGGAAAGCCATCACCCCCGTCATCCGCCTGCCGCGAGCTGCACCCGCCGTTCATCCTTGGGCAGCCGCGCCAGCCGCTTCACTTCCGCATAGAAGCGGTGCCAGTCCCGTCCCTGGCGGTCAAACAGCCGCAGGAAGTCGGGCACCAGGTCGGTGTAGCTGCCCTGAATGGCCAGCGCCGGTGTGTTGAGCGACAGGAACCAGCGGTCAAACCGGTCGTCGCCGTTCCACTGATCGCGCTTGAGCGCTTCATAGTCCTGCCGCATGCGGGCGAAGATCTCGGCCTTGCCCGCCCGCTTGTCGTCGTCGCTCACAGCGCTCTGGAACAGCGTGCGCAGCCGGTCGCGGCCGGCACGCAGCAGGGCCTGCACCTGGTCCTGCCGCTGACGCGAGACTTCGTCCGCCTTGAGCGCCTCCGGTCGCGCCTGCATCCAGCGTGACACGCCCAGTTGCTCCACGGCCGTGGCGAAGCTTTCGTTGAAGGCGGTGTCGTCGTCGGCATAGGCCACCTGATGGGCCAGCTCATGGAAGATCATCCGGGCCAGCTGACCCTCCGGATACTGGATGAAGGTGTTGAGCAGCGGGTCGCCCCCGATCCAGTTGCTCCAGCCCAGCGACGAATACGCCGGCACACCGTAGACATACGGCTCCAGGCCTTCGGCCTTGAGCTGGGCCGCCTGCGCCAGGGCATCGTCCCGCTTGAAATACCCGCGATAGCCCGCGCAGCCCATGATGGGATAACACCAGGTCTTGAGCTGCAGGCTCAGCGGCGGCGTGGCCACCACGTTCCAGACGGCCGATCCGCGATGCAGGTCCGCATAACGCCGGTAGCTGCTGTTGTCGGGCAGGTGCAGTTCGGTGATGGCGTAGTCCCGCAGGGTCTGGGAGAGCACCAGTTGCTGGCGCAGCGTCGGGTCCAGGCCTGGCTCGGCCAGGACCTCGGGGACCGGTCTGGCCGCCCGCACGAGCGACAGATGGCCCGAGATCGACTGGCTGTAATAGCCCCATTGGGCGCAGCCCCCCAGCAGCGCGAGCGTGCCGCCCACCAGCCCGGCGCCGAGCAGCGGCAACAGCCGGCGCAGCCCCAGACCTCGACGCGGCCGCGGGTGTGGTTCCTCAAAGCCTGCACGCAAGGCGGTGGCCTCCACGGCATCCGGGGGGTTCGACGACTTGCGGGAGCGGTCAGAGTCGGTCACGCGGCACTCACCTCCACCAGGCAGTCATAGAAACAGGGCGCGGCGCCCAGGTCGGTGAGCTGCTGATGCGTCACTTCATTCACATTGCGTCCGTCCAGGCCCAGCTTGCGCCACCAGATGCCCAGGCCGTGCACGACGCCGGGCCGGGCGCGATGCGAGACCTGCAGCCGGCATTGATAGCTGCCCCGATCGTTGAACACCCGCACCGTCTGCCCGTCGGACAAGCCGCGGCTGTGGGCATCGCTGTCATGCATTTCCAGCAGTTGCTCGCCTTCGATGTCCCGCAGGCTGGTCACATTGACGAAGCTGCTGTTGAGGAAGTTGCGGGCCGGCGGCGAGATCATCGCCAGCGGATAACGCGCTGCCAGGGCCGGTGCGCTGCGACGGCTTTCATAGTTGGGCAGATAGTCCGCGCCCACCGCGCTGGCACGTCCGCTGGCCGTGGGGAAACCGCCCTGGGCAAACGGCGCCTCCGGCAGCGGCAGCGAGACCCAGCCCTGGGATCGCAGCGCCTGAAGGTCCACCGCCGGACCAAAGGCCTGGCGCAGCAGCGTCTCGTCGTTTTCCTGCAGGGCCGGATCGTCCAGGCCCATGGCGGCGGCGAGGTCCCGGAAGATCTGCGTGTTGGGCCGCGCCTCGCCCAGCGGCGGCACCGCGGGTTCATTGATCAGCACATCGGTGTGGCCGTAGCTGGTGTGGATGTCCAGATGTTCCAGCTGCGTGGTGGCGGGCAGCACATAGTCGGCCAGGTCGGCCGTGTCGGTCATGAAGTGTTCCAGCACCACCGTCAGCAGGTCGCTGCGCTGGAAGCCGGCCACCACCTTGGGCGACTCCGGCGCCACCGCCACCGGGTTGCTGTTGTAGACGATCAGCGCCTCGATGCGCGGGCCGAAGTCCGGCGATGCCGGCCGCAGCAGGTCGTCGCCGATGGTGCTCATGTTGATGACGCGGCTGGGTCGTCCGCCCCGCAGGTCGGCCCGCTCCAGCGTCGGGTTGCGCAGCGGCGCATACCAGCCGGAGGACGACAGCAGCAAGCCGCCCGCGCGGTGCCGCCACGCCCCGGTCAGGCACGGCAGCAGGGCGATCAGTCGCACCGCATTGCCGCCGCCGCGCACCCGCTGCATGCCGTAGTTCAGGCGAATGGCGGCGGGGGACGTGGTGGCGTAGTCGCGCGCCAGGCCCCGCACCTCGTCCGCCGTCAGCCCGCATTCCTCGGCGGTGCGCTCCGGCGTCCAGGCCAGGGCCCGCGCGCGCAGCTCGTCCCAGCCGTCCACGTGGCGGGTGATGTAGTCGTGGTCCAGCCAGTCGTGGGCGATCAGCTCATGGATCAGCCCCAGCGCCAGCGCCCCGTCCGTGCCCGGCAGCAGCGCCAGATGCTGATGGCACTTGTCGGCGGTTTCGGTCTTGCGCGGGTCGATGCAGACCAGCTTGGCGCCCTGCCGTTTGGCCTGGTTGGCAAAGGTCCAGAAATGCAGGTTGGACGCGATGGAATTGGTGCCCCACAGCAGGATCAGCCGCGACTCCGCGAAAAATCGCAGATGCATGCCGACCTTGTGGCCATAGGTGGCGGCCAGACCGGCGCCGCCGGCCGATGCGCAGATGGTGCGGTCCAGCCGGGAGGCGCCCAGTCGGTGAAAGAAGCGCGCGGCCATGCCCTCCCCCTGCAGCAGGCCCATGGTGCCGGCATAGCTGTAGGGCAGGATGGCCTGCGGGTTGCGCGCGGCAATGGCCTGCAGGCGACCGCCGATCTCGGACAGCGCCTGTTGCCAGCTGATTCGCTCGAAACGGGGTGTGTCGCCCTTGGCACTCACCCGCTTGAGCGGATGCAGCACCCGGTCCGCATGGTAGGTGCGTTCCGGATAGCGGGACACCTTGGTGCACAAGGCCCCGTGGGTGCTGGCATGGTCCGGCTGGCCCTGGACTTTCACGACCCGGCCGTTGTCAACCGTTACCCGAAGGGCACAGGTGTCCGGACAGTCATGCGGACAGGCTCCTTTCACCACCCGCTGGGCGGCCGACTGCGCGGGGTCTGTGCTGGCGTGAGGCTCCGGGGCAGGAGCTGTTGGGTGTCGCGTGGCTTGCACGGAATTCTCTGGAACGACGGCGCTCATGCGCCAACTATTGCACAGGCGCCACCCGCTTGCGTTTTCTTACCGAACGCGGTCTTCACAAGCAGCTAAGCTCGTGCCAATTAAGGCCTTCTTTGTCAGCCTCTTTTCCGGACAATACCGTCGACTGCACAAGTCGGCCCTGTCGCCCGGTCTGCTGTTTCGCCTGACAGGTCTGCCAAAGCCAATCAGGGAGTCCCTCTTGCAACGTCGCCAAGTCATTGCCTCGATCAGCGCCCTCGGCGCGCTGGCCACCGTTCCCTTCAGCGCGCCTGTGCTGGCCCAGGACCGCAAGCGTCTGGTGCTGGGTCAGTCCGCACCGCTGAGTGGTCCGGCCGCCCAGCTGGGTCTGCAGATGCAGGCGGGCGCACGACTGTTCTTCGACGCCCAGAACGCCGCCGGCGGCATCAACGGCACCACCATCGAACTGCGCTCACTGGACGACGGCTATGAGCCCGAGCGCTGCAAGGCCAACACTGAAAAGCTGATCGCGGACGACGTCTTTGCCCTGTTCGGCTACGTCGGCACCCCGACCTCGCTGGCCGCCCTTCCGCTGGTCAACCAGGCCAAGATTCCGTTCTTCGCCCCCCTGACCGGCGCCGAATCGCTGCGTGACCCGGCCAGCCCCTGGGTGTTCCACATCCGCGCGTCCTACTACGACGAGACCGCGCTGATCGTCAAGCAGCTGACCCATCTGGGCCTGATGCGCATCTCCGTGTTCCACCAGAACGACGCGTACGGCAAGGCCGGTCTGGACGGCGTGAACCGTGCCATGAAGCCGCTGGGCATCCAGCCGGTGGGCATCTCCACGGTGGAGCGCAACAGCGTGGACGTGGCCAAGGCGGTCAAGGAGCTGGTGCAGACCGGCTCGCCGCCGGAAGCGATCGTGATGATCGGCGCCTACAAGGCCTGCGCGGCCTTCATCCGTGCGGCCCGCAAGGCCGGTTATGGCGGTGTGTTCTACAACGTGTCCTTCGTGGGCACGCAGGCCCTGCTGGACGAACTGGGCCCCGAAGCCATGGGCGTGGTGGTCAGCCAGGTCATGCCCTACCCCTTCGGCAGCGGCATCGGCGTGGTGGGCGAATACCAGGCCGCCGCCACCAAGGCCGGCCAGAAGTTCAACTACACGGCGATGGAAGGCTACATCGCCGCCAAGGTGATCAGCGAAGCCATCCGCCGCATGGCCCGCCCGACCCGCGAAGGTCTGGTCGCGGCCCTGGAAAGCATGACGGCGTACAACACCGGCGGCTTCAACGTCGGTTTCCGTCCCAACAAGCATGTGGGCTCCGGCTTTGTGGAGCTGTCCATGCTGACGTCGGACGGCCGCGTCAAGCGCTGACCTGCGCGGGCGGCAGTACACTGGCTTGAAGCAGGCGCTGCACTCCAGCGGCGCCTGGTTCTGCCCGGAGTGCCGCTATGAAGCTGATCGAACCCATCCTGGCCGACGCACCGGCCATTGCCGCCCTGCGGCGCGACCTCCATGCCCATCCGGAACTGTGCTTTCATGAAGACCGCACATCCGACTTGATCGCCCAGACGCTGACCGACTGGGGCATCCCCGTGCACCGGGGCCTTGGCAAAACCGGCGTCGTGGGCATTCTCAAGGGCCGCGACGGGCCGCGCACCCTCGGCCTGCGCGCCGACATCGACGCGCTGCCCATCACCGAGCACAACAACTTCCCCCACGCCAGCAAGCATCCCGGGAAGATGCACGCCTGCGGCCATGACGGCCACACCGCCATGCTGCTGTCGGCGGCCAAGCATCTGTCGAAGCACCGGGACTTCGAAGGCACGCTGTATCTGGTCTTCCAGCCGGCCGAGGAAGGCGGCGGCGGCGCCCGCGAAATGATCAAGGACGGCCTGTTCGAGAAGTTCCCGATGGAGGCCATGTTCGGCGTCCACAACTGGCCCGGCATGGCCGCCGGACAGTTCGCACTGAAGACCGGCCCGGTGTTTGCGTCCAGCAACGAATTCAAGATCACCATCAAGGGCAAGGGCGCCCACGGGGCCATGCCGCATCTGGGCAACGACCCGGTCATCGTGGCCACCCATCTGGTGCAGGCCTTCCAGACCATCATCACCCGAAACAAGCGTCCGATCGATGCCGGCGTGATCTCGGTGACCATGATCCATGCCGGGGAAGCCACCAACGTGATCCCCGAAAGCTGCGAGATGCAGGGCACCGTGCGCACCTTCACGCTGGAGACGCTGGACCTGATCGAGCAGCGCATGCGCACCATCACCGAGGCCACCGGCCAGGCCTTCGAGGTGAGCTGCGATTTCCACTTCCACCGCAACTATCCCCCCACCATCAACCACGCCCGCGAAACCGAATTCGCCCGTCAGGTGGTGACGGACATGGTGGGCGCCGCCAACGTGCAGGACTTCGAGCCGACCATGGGCGCCGAAGATTTCAGCTACTACCTGCAGAAGGTGCCGGGCTGCTATTTCCTGATCGGCAACGGCGACGGCAGCCACCGCGAGGGCGGCCACGGCCTGGGCCCCTGCATGCTGCACAACCCCAGCTACGACTTCAATGACGACCTGATCCCGCTGGGCGGCTCCATGTGGGTGCGCCTGGTGGAGTCCTGGTTCAAGCAAGACCGATGACCGATCTCCAGGAAACCACCGTCCGTGACGACACACACCGCTGGGTGCAGCGGGCCGTCATCGGGCTGAATCTGTGCCCCTTTGCCAAGAGCGTGGAGGTGAACCAGCGCCTGCGCATCGTGGTGAGTGCAGCTGAGACGCCCGAGGCCCTGCTGCAGGACCTGGCGCGGGAACTGCTGGCCCTGCGCCGTGCCGACCCGGAGCAGACCGAGACCACGCTGCTGGTCCACCCGCTGGTGTTGAACGACTTCCTCGACTTCAACGACTTCCTGGGCGCCGCCGATGCGCTGGTGGACGACCTGGAACTCGACGGCATCCTGCAGGTCGCCAGCTTCCACCCGGACTACCAGTTCGAGGGCACCGAGCCGGACGACGTCGACAACTACAGCAACCGCTCGCCCTACCCGACGCTGCACCTGCTGCGTGAAGACAGCATCGAGAAGGCGATGGACAGCATGCCGGACACCGACGCCATCTACGAGGCCAACATCGACACGCTGCGCCGCATCGGCCGCAAGGGCTGGGAGGCGCTGGATGTCGGCCCGCATGCGCCGGAGCTGAGCGGCCCGCGGGACTGAAGATCCGTCCTTCCCGCTGAGGCCACTCAGGCAGGGGTGCCGTACCACATCCGGTATTAATCCGCGTCAAGCGGGGTTCACTTACTTCTGTTAACTTGCGCGCCCACAACGAACAAGGAGCGGGTTTTGAGCGATTGGTTGCAGCGATGGAAGGCCCTGGATCCGGCACGCCTGGCGGGAATGCGCCGCGGTGTCGAGAAGGAAAGCCTGCGCGCGCTGCCTGGCGTGGGCAGCCTGGCGCTCACCCCCCATCCCGCGGCCCTGGGCTCTGCCCTGACCCATGAAACGGTGACCACCGACTTCAGCGAGTCGCAGCTGGAGCTGATCACCGGCGTGCATGCCAGCGCGCAGGACTGCGTGCAGCAGCTCACCGAGATCCATCAGGCCGTCTACCGCAACCTGGGCGACGAGCTGATGTGGGCCTCCAGCATGCCCTGTCTGCTGCCCGCGGACGAGACCATTCCGCTGGGTCGCTACGGCTCATCCAACATCGGCCGTGCCAAGAGCGTCTACCGCATGGGGCTGGGCCACCGGTATGGCCGGCGCATGCAGACCATCTCCGGCATCCACTACAACTGGTCGCTGCCGGGCCTGGGCAATGACGATTACTTCGGCCTGATCCGCAATTTCCGTCGCCACTCCTTTCTGCTGTTGACGCTGTTCGGCGCCTCACCCGCGCTGTGCGGCAGCTTCGTGGCCGGGCGCGACCACGGCCTGCAGCCGATGATGGGCCCGCAGGGCGAGGGCGCCCTGCACCTGCCTTATGCCACCTCGCTGCGCATGGGCCGGCTCGGCTACCAGAGCGACGCGCAGTCCACGCTGTCCGTCAGCTACAACGGCCTGGACGGGTATGCCGCGTCGCTGCAGGAAGCCCTGACCCGTCCCTACCCCGCCTACGAGAAGATCGGCATCCTGAATCCGGGCGGCGAGTACAACCAGCTCTCCACCACGCTGCTGCAGATCGAAAACGAGTTCTACGGCACCATCCGTCCCAAGCGCACCATCCGCTCCGGCGAGCGGCCGCTGCATGCGCTGCGCGAGCGCGGCGTCGAATATGTCGAGGTCCGCTGCATGGACCTGGACCCCTTCGAGCCGGTCGGCATTGCCGCCAGCACGATGCGCTTCCTGGACATCTTCCTGCTGCACTGCTGGCTGACCGACAGCCCGGGCGACTCGCCCGCGGAACTCGCGGCACTGGCACGCAACCAGCAACGCACGGCCTCGGCCGGCCGGGAGCCTGGCCTGCAACTGGAACGCGGAGACACCACCGTGTCGCTGCGGGACTGGGGCCGGGAACTGCTGGAGGCCTTTGGCCCGATCGCGCAGCGCCTCGACGGCGAGCTGGGCGGCAGCCTCTACGGGGAAGCGCTGGAGCAGGCCCGGGCGCGCTGGGCTGATTTCGACCAGCTGCCGTCCGCCCGCGTGCTGGCGGCGATGCAGACGCAGCATGAGTCGTCCCACCTGGGCTTCATCGGCCGCCAGTCGGCCTGGGCCCGGCAGCATGTGCTGGACCAACCGGCGCCGGCCGGCCTGATGGAGCGCTTCGACGCCTCCGCGCGCCAGTCGCTGCAAAAGCAAGCCGAGATCGAAGCGGCCGACACCATGGACTTCGAGACCTTCCGGCAGCAGTACCTGGATCCGGCGAATCTGCGCTGAGGGGCGCTGCGGTGAGCAGCGCGGTGCCCGGGGAAGGATGACCTCAGGGGTTCATGGGCTCTGGGGCTCTGGGGCTCTGGGGCCCATCGACTTCTAGCGCTGATAGGCCCGGCCGCGCGGCATCGCGGGCACCGAGCCTTTGGCGGCGAACGCTCAGAGCACCGAGCTGCGTAGCTGGTCCTGGCGCTGCTGCAGCTCCATCCGCAGCTTCTTGCGTTCCTTGGCCGCCTCGAAGCGGCGCTTTTCATCGACGGTGCCCGGCTGCAGCGGCGGCACGGCGACCGGACGCCCTTCGTCATCGACCGCGACCATGGTGAAAAAGCAGCTGTTGGCATGCCGCACCGCCTGCTCGCGGATGTTCTCGGTCACCACCTTGATGCCGATTTCCATCGACGACGTGCCGGTGTAGTTCACCGAGGCCAGGAAGCTCACCAGTTCCCCCACGTGAATGGGCTGGCGGAACATGACCTGGTCCACCGACAGCGTCACCACGTAGCGCCCGGCATACCGGCTGGCGCAGGCATAAGCCGCCTGGTCCAGCAGCTTGAGAATGGTGCCGCCATGCACGTTGCCCGAGAAATTGGCCATGTCGGGCGTCATCAGCACGGTCATGGTGAGCTGGTGGGAAGGCAGATCCATTCAAAACTCCTGGGTGGAAACAAGACGGCGTCGTCATCCTGCCAGAGTTCACCCCTTCTGACGCCAGGGAGAGACAGCCACCGTGCGAGGCCCCACCCGTTCAGGGTCTGGCGGGCGATGCAGGCCGCACTACCTCCAACGGCGCTTGCTGTCGCTTCCCAGCTCGGTTAGGGTGCAGGCAGGAGGTATTGATGGCTCAGCCCAATCATTTGGACAACCGGCGCGACCAGATGTTCCCCACGCTGGGCATGGTGGACATGGCGCGTGTGGCCCGTTTTGGCCAGTTGCGGCGCTATTCGGCCGGCGAGTGGGTCGTGCGCACCGGTGACGAAGGCATGGGCATGCTGCTGGTGCTCAGCGGCGAGGTGGCCATCAGCCATCACGACAGCATGGGCCACACCACGCCCATCGTCACTCACGGGGCCGGTCAGTTCATGGGCGAGGTGGGCCAGCTCAGCGGCCGGCCGGCGCTGGTGGATGCGCAGGCGCTGAGCGACGTGGAGGCCATCGAGGTCTCCCCGCCCCAATTGCGGGCGCTGCTGATCGCGGAAGCCGACCTTGGCGAGCGGCTCACCCGGGCCTTCATCCTGCGCCGGGTCGGCCTGATCGAAAGCGGCGCCGGCGGCGCCACGCTGATCGGGCGTCCAGGGAGCGCGTCGGTGATGCGCCTGCGCAGCTTCCTGGAGCGCAACGGCTTCCCCTACAAGTTCCTGGACCCCAAGGACAACGACGACGCCCGTACCGCCGCCCAGCAATACATGACGGACGGCGCGGAGCTGCTGGTGCTGTGCCCGGACGGCACCGTGGCGATCGATCCTTCCGACGACGAGGTGGCCCGCTGCTTCGGCATGGTGGATTCGCGGGAGCGGCCCGACCTGTTCGATGTGGTGATCATCGGCGCGGGGCCCGGCGGGCTCTCCGCGGCCGTGTATGCGGCCTCCGAAGGCCTGTCGGTGCTGGTGGTGGACTGCAGGGCCTACGGTGGTCAGGCGGGAGCCAGTTCCCGCATCGAGAACTACCTGGGCTTCCCCACCGGCATCACCGGCCAGGCTCTGGCGGGCCGCGCCTATGTCCAGGCCCAGAAGTTCGGGGCCGACATGCTGATTCCGTCGCGGGTCACTCACATGAGCTGCCACCGTGAGAACGACCAGCGCGAACTCCGTCTGACGCTGGAAGACGGCCGCATCCTGCGCGCCCGCACCGCGGTCATCGCCACCGGCGCCCGGTATCGGCGGCCGGACATCGAGGAATTGCCGCGTTACGAAGGGCGTGGGGTCTTCTATTGGGCCTCCCCCATCGAGGCCCGGGTGTGCAGCCGCAAGACGGTGGTGCTGGTGGGCGGGGGCAATTCGGCCGGACAGGCCGCTGTGTTCCTGGCCAACCATGCGGCCAAGGTCATCATCCTGGTTCGCGGCCCCGGTCTGGCGGCGACCATGTCCCGCTACCTGATCGATCGCATCAAGAGCACGCCCAACATCGAACTGATCCCCCACCAGGAGGTCTGCCGGCTGGAAGGCGGCGACACCCTGGAAGCCGTCACCTGGCGCGACCGCCGGGATGGCCGGGAACGCCGGCTGGCGACGCAGCATCTTTTCCTCTTCATCGGCGCCGAGCCGGAAACCGGCTGCGTGGTCGATTGCGGGCTGGAACTGGACAAGTCCGGCTTCATCGTCACCGGCAAGGCGTGCGAGTGTTCGCTGCCGGGGTATGAGCGGTCCTTGCTGGAATCCAGCGTGCCTGGGGTGTTTGCAGTGGGGGATGTCCGCTCCGGGTCGGTGAAACGGGTGGGCGGCGCCATCGGGGAAGGTGCACAGGTGGTGGCCAGCATCCATCAGTACCTCGCGCGGGAAGCGCAGACGGCCTGACGTCGTTGGGCCATTGACCCGTTAAGATGAGAACAACTTTCATTTGAGAAAGCTTCGCAAATGTTCTCGTCGGAATTCCGCCGGCTCTGGGGCTGGCCGCTGCTGCTGGGTCTGCTGACAGCCAGCGGGCTGTTCACCGCGCTGGTGTCGGACCACTGGGGCGACGTCTGGTCCTGGGTCGCGCTGGGGATTCCGGTCGGCGTGATGGGCTGGTTCGGGTGGCGCCGGACGCCAGCTGACAGCGACGGGAGTCCGTCTGGTTCAGCCACTGGTTCAGCCACTGGTTCTGCCACTGCCACCGCCACAATCGAAACCGCCCCGGCGACCTCGGCGCTCGCTTCATTCGCAGCGGCGTCGCCAGTACAGCCGCACGCCAGGGGAACGGCAGCCGCAGTGGAGCCCCGCGCATGATGAGCGCCCCCGCCATCCGCGCCTGGACCTGGGTGCACAAGTGGACCAGCCTGATCTGCACGCTGTTCATGCTGCTGCTGTGCCTGACCGGCCTGCCGCTGATCTTCCATCATGAAATCAGCCACTGGCTGGGCGACGATATCCAGGCCCCGACACTGACCGGTGAGCAGGCCGCGTTGGCACAGCGCGCGCCGGTCAGCCTGGACGTGATGGCCGCCGCCGCCAAGGCGCGGTATCCGGACCGGGTCATTCAGTTCGCTGGCCCGAACGAGGACGATGACCGGCTGTGGTGGTTCACCCTGACGCCGACCCCCGCCCCCACCAATGACTACAAGTCGCTCGCGGTGGACACCCGCACCGGGCAGGTGGTGGGCGACTACAAGGTGGGCGAAGGCTTCATGGACCTGATGCTGCGCCTGCATGTGGACCTGTTCGCCGGCCTGCCGGGCAAGCTGTTCCTCGGCTTCATGGGGCTGCTGCTGCTGGTGGCGCTGGTCAGCGGCGTGGTGCTGTATGCCCCCTTCATGCGCAAGCTGGACTTCGGGGCCGTGCGCCGGGACCGGTCCCCCCGCATCCGCTGGCTGGACCTGCACAACCTGCTGGGCATCGTCACGCTGGTCTGGTGTTTTGTGGTGGGCGCCACCGGCATGATCAACACCTGGGCCGACCTGCTGGTGAAGTATTGGCAGTACGACCAGCTCACGACAGTGTTGGCACCCTACAAGGACGAGCCGGTCACGCCCATGGATCAGCGAGGCTCCTTGCAGCAGGCGCTGGACAACGCCGTGAGCCATGCGTCCGGGATGAAGGTGTCGTTCATCGCCTTCCCGGGGACGTCCTATTCCAGCCCGCACCACAACACGGTGTTCCTCAAGGGCGCCACGCCGCTGAAGTCCAAGCTGCTGACGCCCTTGCTGATGGACGCGCGGACCGGTGTGCTGACCGCAGCGCCGGAACTGCCCTGGTACCTCACCGCGCTGCTGGTGTCCCAGCCGCTGCATTTCGGGGACTACGGCGGCATGCCGATGAAGGTGCTGTGGGCGCTGCTGGATCTCGCCACGATCGTGGTGCTGGGGTCTGGCGTGTACCTGTGGTTGCGCAAGCCGCAGGGGGCGCGGCGGCAGGCGGCGAGCACGGCGGCTGGGCGCGAATTGATGCAGGAAGACCTGGACGCGGCAGCGGGGTGATCCCTGCGTGCAACAGCCGTTGACTACTGTATGCCCATCCAGTACATTGGATCCATCGCGGACGGTGGCAACGAGGGAGTTCGAAGCCACCCCCACCCCAACGCAATTGATCGGCTGAGCGGTTCTTCACTCGCTGCCCACTGAGCAATTGCATTCTGGCAACGGGAGATGGCAATGCAAGTGCTCAAGCAACGAGTCTGGTCTTCGCTGAACAACGCGGATGCGTGGGTTCTCGGCATTGGCGTCTTGTCGTGTCTGGGTCTGGTGACCGGGGTGCTGGGCTGAATACAGCCCCCGCGATACGACATTTCAGTTCAAACCCCCTTGGTCCGCCCTGATGGAGCGGTTGGCGTCGGTGCCCGAACCGTCGGCAGCCCTCCCCGGCGGATATTTTTTTGCGCAGTCCGAGTATGCAGGGCGTCGCCGTTCAACCGCCGGCTCAGATCGGCGTCTGCAGCGGCTGACCGTTTTTCCAGCGTTCCGCGTTGAGCAGGAACAAATCCACCGTCGCCTGCACCGATTCCGGGGACCAGCCCGCAATATGCGGCGTGAGGATCACGTTGGGGAAGTCCAGCAGCTCGCGCGGCGGATGGGGCTCGGACTCATACACGTCCAGGGCCGCGCCGCCCAGTTGACCGTCGGCCAGCACCTTGGCCAGCGCAGCGGTGTCCACCAGGCTGCCACGAGCAATGTTGACCAGATGCCCTTGTGGGCCCAAGGCCTGCAGCACCTGCGCATTGACGATATGGCGGGTGCCGGGTCCGCCCGGCGCCGCGACCACCAGGAAATCGGCCCAGGTGGCCAGTGACAGGACGGAATCGAAGTAGGCGTAGGCGCCGGCATCCGGACGGATACGACGGTTGTGATAACCGACCTCCATGTCAAACGCCGCCGCACGGCGCGCAATGCGCATGCCGATGGTGCCCAGACCCAGGATGCCCAAGCGGCGGCCGTTGACGCTGGGCCGCAGCGGCAGCGCATCGCGCCAGACCCCCGCACGCAGGGCCTGCTCCTGCTGCGGCAGCGCCCGCACGCTGGCCAGCAGCAAGGCCATCGCATGGTCGGCCACGCAGGCGTCGTTGGTGCCGGCGCCATTGGCCAGGGCGATGCCTCGCGCCTTTGCCGCCGCCACATCGATGTTCTCGTAGCCTGCACCGAGCGCGGACACAAACCCGAGGCGCGGCATGGCGGCGATCTCCTCGGCACGCAGACCCACGGCGCCGATGGTCAGCACCACTTCGATGTCCGCACCATGGGCCGCCACGGCCTCCGCGCGCAACGCGGCAGTGGGGGCGTCAATCACCTCAAACCGCTCTCGCAGCTGCGCCTGATGCTCCTGCGCCATCGGCATGAGCAGCAGCAGCTTGGGTCGTGAACCGGAGGTGGGCGGGTGGGTGTCGTTCACAAAGGTCCCCAGGGACAAGTTACATGGAGGCGGATGATAGGTCGCAGGGGGACGGGCCTCGGAGTGCCGGGCGTGATTCGCACCATGAGCCGCGGAGGATGGGCAGGGCGTGGCGGGCTTGGACAGAGGCCAGGCGTCAATTGGTGGCGTGGCGGCACGACGCGCCTGTCGATCCAGCGCATGACTTTGGACAGTTGTTGTTCTTGAACGACGTCCATAGAGTGAGCGCTCTGTTGAATCCTCGCGCCATGGCCTCTCCATATCGCCTCAAGACCGTATTGCCTGACGACGTACTGCGCGTGCATTCCTGCACTTCGCGTGAGGGCCTGAGCGACGTTGGAGTCACCACACTGACGCTGCTCAGCGAGCGCAAGGACATCTTGGCCACCGAGTTGCTGGGCAAGCTGGCCACTCTGACGATTGCATTGCGCGAGGACGCTCCTCGCCACCTGAGTGGCTACGTCACCCGCTTCGCACAGCGGGGCTTTGAAGGCAAGCACTGCGTTTATGAAATGCAGCTCAAGCCCTGGCTGTGGCTGCTGTCACGCACATCCGACTGCCGGATCTTCCAGGCAATGTCAGTTCCGGAAATCGTCAATCAGGTGTTCGAGGACCATCCGGTCGCCCGTTACGAATTCAGGTTGATGCGCCCCTACCGGACCTGGAACTACTGCGTGCAGTACCGCGAGACCGACTTCAACTTCATTGCGCGGCTGCTGGAGCATGAGGGCATTTACTGGTATGTCGAGCATGACGAGAGCGGGCACAAGGTCGTTCTGTGCGACTCCACCACCGGGCACGACGCGAAGCCCGGATGTGAATCGTTGCCGTTCTACGGGTCGGAGTCGCAGGGCGCGCCGCAGTTGGAATACGTGCAGAGCTGGAGCGGGGCGCAGTGCGTCCAGCCCGGTAAGGTAGTCATCACCGATTACGACTTCGAGAAGCCCTCGAGCGCGCTGGAGACCAGTCGGTCTGTCAAGCGCGATTACGACCTCTCGGAGGGCGAGATCTTCGATTACCCAGGCGGCTACACCAAGGCCGGGGACGGATCGCAGTACGTAGAGGATCGGCTCGACGAATTGCAGAGCAGCCAAGAGATGTACGACGGCACGACCAACGCGCAGGGCGTGCAGACAGGCCACCTGCTTTCGCTGACGCGGCATCCGCGTGACAGCGAAAACGCGCAGTACCTGGTGACCAGCACGCACCTGAGCCTGCATCAGGCAGCGAACGAATCCGGCTCAGGCGCGACCTCCCTGCGCTGCAGCTTTACCTGCATTCCAGCGCAGCAGCAGTTTCGGCCCGCGCGCCGAACGCCCAAGCCGGTGGTGTCGGGGCCGCAGACGGCGATCGTGACGGGGCCGGCTGGCGAGGAGATCCATACCGACAAGTTCGGCCGGGTGAAGGTGCAGTTCCATTGGGATCGCCGAGGCAAACGCGACGAGCGCAGTTCATGCTGGGTGAGCGTGGCGCATCCATGGGCGGGATCGAACTTCGGCGGCATCCACATTCCGCGCATCGGGCAGGAGGTGATCGTCGGCTTCATCGAAGGCGATCCGGACGCGCCGATCATCATCGGCCGCACCTACAACGGCGAGAACCTGCCGCCCTGGGACCTGCCGGCCAATGCGACGCAAAGTGGATTCCTGACGCGCTCAACCAAGGGCGGGAGCTATGGCAATGCCAACGCGATCCGCTTCGAGGACAAGCAGGGCGCCGAGCAACTGTGGATCCACGCGGAGAAGAACCAGGACATTGAGGTCGAGAACGACGAAACTCATTGGGTCGGACGTGACCGGACCAAGACGATCGATAGGCACGAGACGACGCTTGTCAAAGGCGACCGCACGGAGACGGTGAATCTGGATGAGACGATCACGATCCATCAGAATCGCACTGAGCGGGTCGATCTCGACGAGAAGATCTCGATCGGGATGAACCGGACCGAGGACGTAGGCGTCAACGAGACGATCAACATCGGGTCGAACCGGTCGGTGACGATCGGGGGCAACAAGACCGAGACGGTCTCGATGGCCAAGGCCGAGACAATCGGGCTTGCAAAGGCGCTGACGATCGGGCTGGGGTATCAGACCTCCGTGGGCGCAGCGATGAACACGACTGTTGGCGGCCTGCAGACAGAGCAGGTCGGCCTCTTCAAGCAGGTGTCCGTGCTGGGTGGTGATTACACCGTGAGCGTGAGTTCCGGCGGCTACGCGCTGACTGCTGCCAAGGAAATCAATATCACAGTCGGCAAAGCCAGCCTTGTGATGAAGGCAGATGGTGCCATCACGATCAACGGGCACACTTTCAGTGTTGGTACCAGCGACGCTCAGAACTTCAATGCCGACGGTGACATCACCGTCAAAGGCAAGACCATTTACGACAACTGATCATGAAGCATCGCGTCTCCGAGTACGACCCCGCCTCAGTGCTTTTGCCTGAAGAGGACCCTGGTCTCCTGCAGCAGATGCTGGAGCGCCCGGTCACTCCCAGCCCGGCCAGGGTTGACGGGATTGCGATTGGGGAGCTGGCAGGCCAGACCGCCGATGGCGATACCTTGGTGCGTGTGCTCCTCCTGGGCGCAGAACCTCTTGTCGCGCGCGTTGCGACCGTTGTGGATGTAAAGCGCGTCGGGCAGGCCGTTGCGGTGGCCTTCGAAGGCGGGGATCCAAAGAAGCCGATCATTCTTGGCGTTATGCAGTCGTCCGGGATTCCACCACAGCCGGTCACGCAGCCATGGCGCGCCATGGAGGCATCGGTGGACGGACAGCGGCGGGTGGTCATTCAGGCAGATCAGGAGATTGAACTGAGATGCGGTGAGGCGGCCATCCTCATGACCGCCGATGGCCGCATTCATCTGCGCGGCCAAAACATCACCAGTGAAGCGGACATGTCGCAGCGCATCCTTGGCGCATCGGTGAGCGTGAACTGAAGCCGGGACGTCATGAAAATCGTCGCCGCGTCTCGGCAATTAGCTACCAGCGCCACGGTCAGCGTGGACAGCACGGGGCGGGAGCATCTGACGGTAGTCAGCAAGGCCACCTGGAGCTTGCCGGAGCCGGGTCAACGACCCCGTCCGCTGCCGCCGCAGGCGCTCGCGTTCACCGATCAATATCACGGCGAGCCTGGAGCCAGTGCGATGCGCTATGGCGACGACTTTGCCCGCCACAAGGCGCGCTGTGACGTACTGTTCGATGCCCAAGCACATTCACCCAATGGCCAACCGTTCAAGCACCTGGACGTCCAATGGCAAGTGGGGGCCTTGAGCAAGCGGTTGCTGGCTTTTGGTCACCGTGAATGGCGGCTCAGCAATGGACGGGCGTTCATGACGGAGGCCATCCCGATCCAATCCGTTCCGCTCCACTATGGATTTGCCTGGGGAGGCTCCCAGCTGCCGCTGGCAGATGCGGGCCAAACGCCAGTGCCTCATCCATTGAACCCTGCGGGACTTGGCTGGTTCGATGCGGAGCGGCTGTCACTGATTGACGGACAGCCTTTGCCGTCGTTGGAATTACCCGGCCAGCCAATCCAGCATCCGGGGCAGAAAATGGAGCCCGTCGCGTTCTCCGCAGTCCCGCGCGACAGCGAATGGCGCCGCCGCTATGCAGGCACCTATGACGCCGCGTGGCAGCGAGACCAGTTCCCGTTGCCACCCCATGACTTCGACGAGCGCTTCCACCAATGCGCGCCGGAGGATCAGCAGATGACCTATCCAGAAGGGGGCGAAGAGGTCATGCTCCAAAACATGGTCCGAGGTCGTCCGCAGGTGCGCTTCAAACTGCCCCGTCTGAACCTTCACAAGGTCCACGTGCTACGCACCGACTACAGCGTTGAATCGCCGCAAGCGGTGGTGGATACCTTGTTTTTTGAACCGGACGAGGGCCGCTTCTCGGTCGTCTGGCGCGCGAGCGTTCCCATCCGCCGCCGAATTCAGGAATTTGACACGATTGCAGTTGGCGCTGTCGATCCGGCTTGGTGGCTGGACTTGATGGAAGGCCGCTGCATCAACTGCGGGGAGGCCGCTTGATGTCCCTGGTGGTGGAATCGGCAGGACTGTGCTGCTCAGTGGGCGCTTCGCTGGCAAGCGCAGCTTATGCGATCCGAGCACGGGTCGATCACTTCCAGCGCAGCGAGTTCCGCGACGAGACCGGGCAGCCATTGGTGGTTGCGCGGTTAAAGGTGAGTAACGATCTCTGGGGCGCCAGTAGGCTGGCTCAGTGGATCCGCGCGTCGGTGGAAGACTGCCTGAGAGGCGCAGTGGAACGACATCAACCCTCGCAATTGCCACTGTTCTGGCTGGCCCCCGAGCCGGAGAGGCGTGGTGCCAATCCTGGTTGGTATCGCACGGCCTATCACCAAGCCCTCGCCCTCATGGGCGGGAGTTTCCATCCGGAATCGAAGCTCTTCGCGCTCGGCCGGGCAGGACTACCTGCGGTGCTCGATCACGCAAACCAATGGCTGGCTGCCAACCCGGGACGGTCAGTGCTGGTGCTGGGCGCGGACACACTGCTTGAGGCCGCGGATATTAGTGAGCACCTGCGAGCCAAGAGGCTGCTCGTGGGAGACAACTCGGACGGCTTCATTCCGGGGGAAGCCGCTGCGGCGCTGTTGCTTCGTCACGATCTCTCCCCGCCGGCCGGACAGACGCATCTACATGTCCTTGGCTGGGCCCAGGGGCAGGAACCAGGTCGCTGTGACGGAAGCGTGCCGACGCGCAGCCAGGGCCTGACCGATGCCATGCGGGGCGCGCTCAATGGCTCAGGCTTGTCCCACGAGCAACTGGGGTTCCGATTCAGCGACCAGAACGGCGAGGCTTGGTTCGCGAAGGAGGCTTCGAGCGCTTTGGCCCGCGTCACGCCGGTGGGCGGCCACAAACTGCCCGTCCAGACCTTGAGCGATTGCATCGGTGAGGTGGGCGCTGCGACCGCTCCCACCATGCTGGCCTATCTGCACGCACTGCGGCCAACGGCGGGCCGTCCTCCCTATGCGCCGGGTATTGCCGGTCTTTTGCATTGCGCGAGCGACGCCGACCTTCGCTGCGCGGCTGTCGTTGCATACCGCGCCAGCTGATGCCGACATGGCCTCGACACCACTTTCAGAACATCCATGGGCACTAACGTATTCATCAACTCGCGTGAGGCCTGCTCCAAGGCGGCTGATGGCTTCACTGCTCCGGCCTTTCCCGATCCGTGCTGGAGTCCTCCGCCGCCACCGGCCGGTCCTGTGGTGCTGCCGTACCCAAATTCCGCCTTCGCCAGTGAACTGACCAATGGCACCAAGACGGTCTTCATCAAACGCAAGCCGGTGGCAGTGAAGGACGTGTCGTTCCTGGCCAATAGTGTCGGCAATGAGCCGGCAACCCAGGCTTTCCAGAAGGGCGTGGCCACACAGGTCATCAAGGGCAAGAGCTACTTCGTGGATTGGTCGCCCAACGTCAAGTTCGAGGGCCTGAACGTCTGCCGTCATCTTGATCCCACCACGCACAACCATCGCTAAGGCTGAGCCATGACAAGAACCGCTCTCCCTGGTGGACGCCGTGGCAGCACACAGCGCAACCGCGCAGGAGACACCTCCTCGCATGGTCAGCACCCCCGGCAGGCGCCCAAGAAGCAGGCGGCGTCCGGCACGAACACGGCCACTTTTCCCTACCTCGACAAGCTGAATCTGCCGCCGGCATGCAAAGCTGACAGTGATCGCATCCATGAGAAGTGCGATAAGGACGAAGGTATTCAGGAAGGCAAGGACTCATTCGGCAAGGCTCGGACGAATGAGGCGCAACACAAGCCAGGATCGCTGGTGCACCGCATGCAAGGCACTTTCCGAGGCGCTTTGCGGGCCATCGACGGGGTGGGGCGTAGGGCCAGCGGCTACAAGCAGAACAGCAAGAACCAGTGGATGGACAACCATTGCACCGGGCTGTGGAACAAGCCTGGGGGTGGCGAGGGCGGTAGCAACATCAAGAGGTTCGAGGATCAGATCGCCGATGCGATGAAGAACGAGAAGGACATCGTCGAGAAGGCCAAGGCCGAGGCGATGGACAAGTTGCAGAACTTCGCGAAGGACTACTACAAGGAACACTTGAACGACACGCTCGGTGCTGCGGCAGAGAAGGCGGCGAAGCGGGCAGCGATGTCGCGGTTTCCCACCCTGATGGCAGTCGTGGGCCGTGTCAGCGCCTACGAGGGGCTGGGCAAACTGATGGGCAACGTCGCGGGGGCGATTGCCACCGACGACATGGCCAGGCGCTTCGATGCGTTGGAGAAGACACTGACCGCGGCGCAGGAGAAGCTCAACGAGGTACTGACTTTTTCCAAAGGCAAGGTCGAGGACGCAATGGCGTCGACACAGGCAGGCATCGCCTATGCGAACCCTTGCATCAAGGCGCGAAAATGCATGTTGCTGCCTTACAAGGACACGGACAAGACTGCGCAAGGCAATGGCTGCTGCCCGGGCCAGACTGGCCACCACGTGTTACCGGACGCGATGTTTTACAACTATGCACCGGCGACCCATCCCAAGACCGGCCAGGTGAGCATGAAGAAGGCCGGGCAACGTGATTGCTGGAAGAAGTACAAGCACGGCGATGCGCCGACGATGTGTTTGGAAGGTACGACGAATCGGGCAACGAATGGCAGCCATGGATTGGCGCATGCCGCAACCAACGAATTTATCGAGGATCTTCGTAGTTCGCAGGATATCAGTTATGAAACGGCATCCTCGGAGATCGCTCAGCGGCTGGGGAAGCCATTTGGTTGTAACCCGGCATGTATCAAGGCCCAGTTAGATGCATATTACAAGAAGGTTCACGGCTGCGGTGATTTGACGGGGGCGCAGGTCACGCCGCACTCGGGTGAGCCAGGCGGTGGACCAAGCATCGGGAGTGGTGATTTGGAGTGATTCAATGAAGATTTTTTCGAAAGAAACTTTCAAGGCGAATGTCGAGGGTTACACCATTTTCGACTGCGCTTTCAATACGGTTGATAGGTTCTGCTTTCTCCTGGTCGAGGAGAAGGAATCTCGAGATATCCTGCCTAGGACGAGATTCCTCGTTCTAGGTCTTGATGGCCCAAAAGCTCCACGAATTGGGTACTACGACACAGGCGAGATGTCGTTTTCAACGATCGCCCGTGGATTTGACCCTGAAGAATATGTTGCTGTGGATACGGTGAGCAAGGTTTATTCGTCAGATTCAAAGCGGCGCGGTGAAGAGATCCCTATCGAAAATCTCATCAGTCTTAAAACTCCGGTCGGGACTATGGTCACGATCCGTCGGGTGGTGCGGGTTGCAGGCAAGGTGTACGCCGTGGGTAGCAATCGGCGGCTGTATCGGCGCGAAGGCATTGACCAATGGGTGGATCTTCACAGCGAGGGGCTCGGCGCACCAATGCCGGCGGACTATCACGATCCCAAGCTGAGCGGCTCCTGGAGCCGCGTGATGGGCTTCAGAGATCTCAGCGCGTTCAACGAGAAGGACTTTTACGCAGCGGGTGGCGAAGGCGACCTCTGGCGCTTCGACGGCAAGGCTTGGTACCAATGCCCACTGCCCACCAACGCGCAGTTGGAAACCGTCTGCTGCGCTGGCGACGGAAAGGTCTACGTGAGCGACCTGCATGGCAACGTCTGGGCGGGCAGAGAAGATCAATGGGCCCAAGTCGCCCGCAGCGAGTTGAGCTGGGGCTCTCAGCCCGTTGACGCCTTCTGGTTCAAGGGCCGCATGTACTTCGGCGCACAGGAAGGTCTGTACGCGATCAATGACGACAAGGAACTGGTGCCGCTGGGCGATCTCGACGACGGCGTGCCCAGTTCGATGGTGACGGGCCGCATCGACATCAGTCCCGACGGCAATCACCTGCTCACGGCTGGCCCCTACGGCGCTTGCCTCTTCGATGGCCAGACGTGGACCCGGCTCTTCAGCGCCTACGATTTCCGTTGAGATGACGCCTGAGCCTACCGTCGTACCGCGCTTCGACCAAGTGCTGCGCCGCCATGTGCAGGACGCAGCCTTCTATTGGCGGCAGCAGGACAGCTCCTTGCAGTCTGTGCAACTCACGCCCGACCGCCTGGACGAGTTCAGCCTCCAGATGCATGCGCACCTGGATGGGCTGCTTCAAGCAAAACGCGAGGGCTGGGATTGCGCGCTTGAGGCCTTCGAGCGTTGGCGTCAGGCCGGCGAGACCTTCGTCATTACCTGGCTGGCGGCCCAGATCGACCATGGATCTCTATGGGAAAAGGTATGGCCGGTTGTGCAGGCGAATCCGGATGGCTTGATCCGTGGCGCTGTTTCCGCCTTGGCATGGCTTCCTACGGAGCGAGCCACGCTCCTGATGCGGCGGTGGTGCGCTGAGGCGGAATCACCGATTCGCACGGTTATCGCGCTTCGTGCTGCGGCGCTGACGGACGTGCCTGTACAGGCGCTCAGCGACCAGCCGCTCGCGGCTTGGCTGGGGCATGTCGATCCCCATGTGCGGGCTTCCGCTTGCCGATGGGCTGCCATTGCCGGGCATCACCCTGAGCCCGTGGAGGGCGCACTCCACCAGTGCCTGAATTCCGACGACCGGCGCGTACGTGCGGAAGCCGCCATCACCTTGGCGTTACGGGGGGAAGGCAGTGATGTAGCCCTCAGCGCGCTCTGGCGAAGCGTGACTGAACAACTAAATGATCTCCAGACGGCCACTGGCTGGCATCAAAAACAGGGATGGCGGCGTCTTAATCGCTGGCTGGCGCATCTTGGACATGCGGCGCCGCGCGGACACCGCGGCATCGCTGTCCTGCTTCGCCAACTCCCGTCGCGAGCCGCTCTGCGCGTGGCGCTTCACCATGGCGATCCCGCCTGCCTGGATTACGTGCTTGGGCAACTGGATGAACCGGAAAACCAACGCCTCGCCGGGTGGATATGGCAGACCTTGACGGGTTGGGACCTGGAGCTCAACGGCCTGACCGCTTTGGACTCGGAGGATGAGACATCGCGCGGCCTTGAGGTGCCCACCGGTCAGTCGGCGTTTGACGTCGGCCTGCCGACGCCTGACGTGGCTGCCATCCGGAGACTGCATGCCGAACTGGCCATCGAGATTCCGGACGACGCTCGGCTGCTTCAGGGGGAGGCCGTGTCATTGGCACTAGTCGCGGAAATACTGGCCGATGCACCTCAGGCGGTACGGCATGTGGCAGCGCTGGCGTTGGATTACGGGGCGCCAGAGCATCCATTTCATGTCCGCGCGCCGATGTGGAAGCAACGGCATGTGATTCGGTCTCTAAGACAGGCTGCCGAAACATGAGTCCGCTCGATCCTTGGGCGGATGCTCAGGTTATTGCCCAGCGTCTTTGCCAGGGTGAGACCGAGCTGCTGGTGGTGATCGGTGCGGAGCGTTGGTGCGGAAAGTGCCAGCGGCTCCGGCCAGCTTTCGACCAGTTGGCGGCGCGATTGCCCAATCATGTCCTGCCCATGTGGCTGGACCTTGAAGACCACGCAGAGTTTCTCGGCGGCTTCATTCCTCCTGACCTGCCGCTGCTTCTTCGATGGCGACAAGGCGTTTGCGTTCAGGCGGCCGTGATCGACGACATCGCTCTGGATGCGTCCCAGGACGAGCGCGCGAAGCTCCATCCCCTGGTGATCGAGGGGATACGAGTGCGCGAACCGCATGAGGGCGATTTGATCGAGCTCCCCAGGCTATGGACGGAATTCACGACTGCGACCTGGGCCGAAGCGGGAATGGAAAGCTGAGGACCGCGCACTCGTCAGCGCGCGGGCGACAGGGATGAACTCAGGGCGCCCTCGCCCGCCCTTCCACTCCGCAGATCGGCAGGTCCCGCTCGGAAGCCGGCACCGGCACACCGGGTCGCGGCATGCGGCAGTCCGCGGCCCCTTTGCGTCCGCCTCCATTCGAGGCCCCAGCGGCCACCGACGGATCCAATTGCCGACGCAGCTCCATGACGCGGCGCTGCTCCGCCATCAACTGCTCCTGGATCTGCCGCTGCTGTTGCTGGAGCGCCGAGACATCCGCGCGGCTCTGGTTCTCCTGAGCCTGGATCATGGCGCGATACCGCCGGTCCGCTTCCAGTTCCTCGGCCATCTGTCGTGCCTGGGCCTGGGCCTGTCGCAGCTCACGCTCAGCAGCGTCGGTCTGCGCCTTCAGTTCCAGCCGGCGCAGTTCATCGCCCGCCAGGGCCGCGGATTGACCTGCGAGTTCTTCATAGGTTCGCAATGCCTGGGCGCTGTCCTGCGCCTGCACGACGCGCCACAGGTCCTTGTCATGCGCCAGCACCACGAAGTAGCGGGCCGTGCCAACGTGGAAGAACAGCTGGGCATTGAAGCTGCCGTTGTCGGCGCGGCGCATGGACGTCAGTTGGCCGGCGGATTGCAGGCGCAGCACCTCGTCCATCAAGGGCGACCGCGGAGGCGCCAGGGTCGGTGCGGGTGCGGGGACCGCTGCGGGCGCAGGTGCGGCTGCGGCGGTCAGTGGCGCTGCAGTGGCGGCGGTGTGTGCCGATGTAGCGGCTGCGCCTCCCGCGCCAGCACCGGCCCCGGTGTTCGTGGCACCCACTGTTGGCGCAGCGAGTGCGGCAGGCGGTGTCGATGCGGACATCTGAGCACGCAGCGGAGCCGGCGCTCGTGCGAGTGTGGAAGGCTGTGCCTGTGCCTGTGGCTGCGCTGCAGCTTGCGGCGCCGCGAGAGGTGTTGCCTGAGCCTGACCCTGAGCCTGAGCTTGTTGCGGTTGCTGCGGCTGTTGCTGGCCCTGGACCGGCACCCGACTCCGCACCGACGTCGTTGTCGCGCCCGGATCTCTCGCCTCGGTCTGCGGCTGCGGCTGCGGCTGCGCAGCCCCTCCCGCCCCTGCTTCCGCCAGCGTTTCCCCCAGCAATGCAGGACGCCCGGCCTCCCCCTGCCCCGCCAGTCGGCGGAAGCTGTCGAAGCCCAGCTGGGCAGCCCGTTCATTGTCGGCCCGCACCACTCGCCGGACTTGTCCGGTTCGCGAGGTCACGGCAATGTAGTAGCGGTTGCTGCGCGGATGCAGCAGCAGCTCGATCGTGCCTTGGTCTGTCTTGAGCTTGCGCAGCGACACCAGCGCCTGCTGCGACTGCAGCACCTGGAGCTCCATCACAACGGCCGCTTCCTGCGGCGTGGCCGTGACCGGCTGCGCCAGCGTGCTGGCATGCCAGAGCGCGACCATCAGCAACGGCAGCACCGCCAGCAAAGGACGCAGCAGCGCGTCCATCATGCGTCGCAGTGCGGACCGCCAGCCCTGTGCACCCGTCTGCGCTTCGTCAAACGTCGGCAGTGGCGGGCGCAGGCTCACGGAGCCCGCATCGGACGCAGCTCGCGGCGCCGGCAAGCCCCGCCGAAGACCCCGAAGACCCCGAACACGCCGCACATGCAGCACACGCTGCAGCGCCAGGTCCGTCGTGGACCCGATCGCAGTCCGCAGCAAGGGGCGCACCGCGGCATCAGGCCAGAGGGCAGAAAGTAAGGCGGCATGAAGCCGCATGGCTGGGCGCTGCGTCATGTCAGAGAGTCCGAGGCGGTGGAAGGAAGCGCATTGTTGGAAGCTCTTCGCAACGGGTCTGTCGAATTGGTCAACATCCCGGCGGCCCCACAAACACTGGCCAGTCGGCCACTCCTCGTTCAAGTCAGGCGACCACAAACTTTCATAAGCGGCCTGCAACATCAGGTCATGTGAAGAAGCCACACAGCCCGGTGATCGCCTTCAAACCCACCAGGCTCCGACAGGTTTCTGAAGGGCACTTGATGCATGCTGCGCACCTGACTGTCGCCCTCCGGCGGACACCTCACAAGAAAGACAACCCATGAACCGCCGCGAATTCTTTCCGCGGCAGGTCGTCGATGCGGGCGCAAACCGCTGGGACTGGGCGCTGCTGCCCCTGGTCCTGGCCGCACTGGTCCTGCTGGCCTACGGCGCAGCACAGATGACCCGTCCGTTCGAGCTTGGCGACCCGCTGCCGCTGTCGCTGGACCCGACCCTGCTGCCTTATTACCTGCTGCGCACCAACCTGCGGATGCTGGCCGCCATGGTGCTGGCCCTGCTCTTCAGCGCGGTCTTCGGCGTGCTGGCGGCCAAGGTGCGCGCGGCCGAAAAGGTGCTGGTGCCGATGCTGGACATCCTGCAGTCCATTCCCATCCTCGGGTTCCTGTCGATCACGGTGACCGGCTTCATCGCCCTGTTCCCCGGCAACCTGCTGGGGGTGGAATGCGCCGCCATCTTTGCCATCTTCACCTCGCAGGCCTGGAACATGGCCTTCAGCCTCTACCAGTCGCTGCGCACCGTGCCGGCCGAGCTGCAGGAGGCAGCAGAGGTCTTCCAGCTGTCCCACTGGCAACGCTTCTGGCGGCTGGAGCTGCCCTACGCCATGCCGGCACTGCTGTGGAACATGATGATGTCCATGTCCGGCGGCTGGTTCTTTGTGGTGCAGTCCGAGGCCATCTCGGTCTCCAACCAGAACATCAAGCTGCCGGGCGTGGGCTCGTACATCGCACTGGCCATCGAGTCCCGCAACATGTCGGCCATCCTGTGGGCCATCCTGTGCATGCTGGTGGGCATCCTGCTGTATGACCAGCTGGTGTTCCGTCCGCTGGTGGCCTGGGCCGACAAGTTCCGCTTCGAGGACAGCGGTACGGAGAACGTGCCTGAATCGTGGATGCTGAACTGGCTGCGCCGCACCCGCGCGACGCGCCGCCTGGGCACCTGGTTCGTGAACCGTCTGGAGCACAGCCTGATCTGGTTCCGCCGCTCGCACGACGGCACGTCCATCCTCGCCCGCCAGCGCCAGGGCACCCCCACCCTGCAGCGCCTGTGGGACGCGGTGCTGGCCGCGGCGGTGATGCTGGCCGTGTGGCGGCTCATCGAGTTCGTGCACACCGAAGTCGGCTGGTCCGAAGCGGGTCATGTCTTCATGCTGGGCGGCATCACGCTGCTGCGGGTGATGGTGCTGATTGCGCTGGCCGCGATGGTGTGGGTGCCGGTGGGCATCTGGATTGGCCTGAATCCACGCTGGAGCGGACGGCTGCAGGCCGTGGCGCAGTTCCTGGCCGCGTTCCCCGCCAACCTGCTCTATCCGGTGGCCGTGATCGCGGTGGTGCATTGGAAGCTCAATGCCGATGTGTGGCTGTCGCCCCTGATGATCTTCGGCACGCAGTGGTATGTACTGTTCAACGTCATCGCCGGTGCATCGACCATTCCGGCCGAACTGCGTCATGCGGCCGGCAACCTGGGCCTGACCGGCTGGCTGAAGTGGCGTCGTTACCTGCTGCCCGCCGTATTCCCCAGCTTCGTCACCGGCGCCATCACCGCCAGCGGCGGCTCATGGAATGCCAGCATCGTGGCGGAATACGTCAGCTGGGGCGACACCACCGTGCAGGCCCACGGCCTGGGCGCCTACATCGCGCAGATGACGGCCCAGGGGGACTTTCCCCGCATCGCCCTGGGCATCGGCGTGATGTGCATCTTCGTGATGGGCCTGAATCATTTTGTCTGGCGCCGCCTCTATCGGCTGGCCGAGGACCGCATGCATCTTTGAATCGGTGTCGAAGGAGTCTTCATGTCCGCCACCATCCTCGAACTGACCGGCGTCGGCAAGACGTTCCGCTCCGCCGACGGACACCTGCGCCCGGTGCTGCAGGACGTCGATTTCCATCTGCGTGACGGCGAGATCGTCGCGCTGCTGGGCCAGTCCGGCTCCGGCAAGAGCACGCTGCTGCGCATCATGGCCGGCCTGGTCAAGGCGGACCATGGCCAGGTGCGTTACCGCGGTCAGCCGCTGTTTGGCCCGGCCCGGGGCATCAGCATGGTGTTCCAGTCCTTTGCGCTGTTCCCGTGGCTGACGGTGCAGCAGAACGTCGAGCTGGGGCTGGAGGCCCGTGGCATGCCCAAGGCCGAACGCGAAAAGCGGGCCGAGGCGGCCATTGCACTGATCGGGCTGGCGGGTTTTGAAGGGGCCCTGCCGCGGGAGCTGTCCGGCGGCATGCGCCAGCGAGTGGGTATCGCCCGGGCGCTGGTGACCGAGCCGGATGTGCTGCTGATGGACGAGGCCTTTTCCGCGCTGGACGTGCTCACCGGCGAGCGACTGCGGGAGGACATCCTGGAGTTGTGGCAGGACGGCGGCATGCCGACCAAGGCGATGCTCGTGGTCTCCCACAACATTGAGGAAGCGGTGCTGATGGCGGACCGGGTGCTGATCTTCGCCAGCGACCCCGGCCGCATCCGTTGCCAGCTGTCCGTGCAGTTGCCGCGCCCGCGCAATCCGGAAAGCGCCGATGTGCGCGCGCTCATCGATGAGGTCTATGCCCTGATGACGGCGGGTGCGTCCCGCCCGGGTCGCGGCCATGGCGCCGTGGAGACCGGTGCTGCGGCGCCGCCGCTGGTCGAGCGCCTGCCGTCGGCCGATGTGGCCCGCATGGACGCCCTGCTGGAGCTGCTGGCCGAGCCGCCCTTCAACGGCCGGGCCGACCTGCCCCCGCTGAGCGAGGAGTCCGGCCTGTCCGACGCCGAATTGCTGCCGGTGGCCCATGCGCTGGCGCTGCTGGGCCTGGCGCAACTGGACAGCGGCGACCTGCAGATCACCCCGCTGGGCCGTCGTTATGTGGAGGGTCCGAATGAGCTGCGGCGCGGCCTGTTTGGCCAGCAGCTGATGACCCATGTGCCGCTGATCGGACACATCCGCCACAGCCTGGAGCAGGAGGCGACCGGCCAGTTGATGGACACCCCGGTGCGGCGTCTGCTCTCCGAGCATCTGAACGACGAGGAAGCCGATGCGGTGATGAAGACCGCCGTCTCCTGGGCCCGCCACGGCGAGGTGTTCGAATACGACTACAACACGGGCAAGCTCAGCGTGCCCGATGGCGATGCGCTGACCTGAGAGGGTCACGCATCCACAAACGCCGCTGCGATCATGGCGCCGACATTGACCGGCGCCTCCTCCTCGCGCGGGCAGTAGACGATGTCCCCCACCTGGATCGCGCTGCCGCTCAGCACGCAGGTGCCGGTGCGCTTGGCCGGCACCATGTCCCAGATCTGATAGCCGTAATGGCAGACGCCGGGGTCGGACCAGGAAATGGCCGCCGTGCGCGGCGTGGGCCGGTCCAGCACATGGATGCGTGCCGGCGGGCGCGGCGGCCCGTCATTCACCGTCCGGCGGACCGCCGCACGGCCCACGGCCAGCCCACCCGGCATCCGCTCGTTCGCCTCACGCGCCCCCAGCCAGGCGATCGTGCGCAACCAACCCTCCTGGGGCATTTGCTTGTGCTCGCTGTGCATGCCTGCCACACCTTTCCGAAAATGGTCTGCCGGGAAGCGTTCCCGCCAATGTCGTTGTCAGAGACTTCTGAAATAATTCAACGAGTGATGAATATAGCAAAGAAGGCCATCCGATGAGTGCGTCCCCCCGCTCTCCCTGCAGCGAGGCGCGTGTGGCACGCAGCCGCGGGCGTCCCTGCAGCCAGACGGTGCAGGGCGCGGACGCGCTGCTTCGCACGGCGCGGGGCATCTTTGCCCGGCGCGGGTATGAGGCCACCAGCGTGCGGGACATCGCCCGCCAGGCGGGGGTGGACGCCGCCCTGATCGCCCATCATTTCGGCTCCAAGGAAGCGCTGTGGCGTGCGGTGGTGGAGCAGATCGCCTGCACCATCGATCCGATGCTGGTGCGGGTGGCGGACCTGCGCAGCCGCGCAGAGCTCTCCCCCCGCCAGCGGGTGGAACAGGCGCTGGAGCACTTCATGGACAGGGTGTTCGAGGACCCGGACATCGGCATGTTCTTCTCCACCGCCGCCACCGAGGAAGGGGAGCGGCTCAATCTGCTGGTGGATCGAATGGTGAAGCCCTTTCATGCGGTCTTCCTCCCCCTGATGGAAGACGCGATTCAGGCCCAGGAGATACGGGCCTGCGATCCGGCCCTGATGTTTTCGATGCTCACCCACGGCATCAGCAAGACGGTGGCATATGCGCATGTGATGCGCGCGGTGTCGCCACTGCCGGAGGATCCGGTCCGGTTCAAGTCGGAACTGCGCCGGGTGGTGGCTGCGCTGCTGGCCTGATCAGGATCGCCCCCCGTGGACAACTTTCAGCGCACGCTGCGGCTGTTCATAGGTTCTGTGGACAAGCCTGTTGGAAGCCCGGGCAGGGATGCTGCAAGTGCTTGTCAGCATTGGAAGAAGCCTGCAGTGCCTCACTTTGAGGCAGTCACCGCGCAGCCCTCTGCGGACCCAAAGACGCGTGCGGCAAGCGACCCGGAGTCGCCGCCAAAGCCCGCATTCGAGTTGACAGCCCGCGCCTGGGGACAACTTTTCCGGCGCGGGCTCGCGGGGACTTCACTGTTCACCCGTTCTGTGGACAAGTCTGTTGGAAGACCGGGCAGCAGTTGCACAACTCGTTGATTTCAAAGGGGATCACTTCCACTGCCTCATTTTGAAGCAGTATCCACAGGGGCTGCCGGCGCGGGGGTGCGGCGGGGGACAAGTCCGCGCTGCCCGGCGTCTCGCCCTCTCCGACCGCGCTTTCTGATTGCGCCCGCTCAAACGATGCGCAGGCCCAGGTTGGGCAACCCGTCGATATGGCAGTCGAGGACGTCGCCCTTGACCACCGGCCCGACGTTTTCCGGCGTGCCGCTGTAGATGATGTCCCCGGGGAGCAGCTCGAACGCCTTGGACAGATTGGAGATCTGCTCGGCCACGCTCCAGATCATCATGCTCAGGTCGGCGCTCTGGCGGGTCTCGCCATTGACCTTCAGCCAGATGGCGCCTTGCTTGGGATGTCCCACCAGACTCACCGGATGAATGGGACCAATCGGCGCCGCATGGTCAAAGCTCTTGCCGATCTCCCAAGGCTTCTTTTCGTTGCCCATGGCGCGCTGCAGGTCCCGCCGGGTCATGTCCAGCCCGATGGCATAGCCATAGACCAGGTCCAGGGCCTGCTCGACCGGCACGTCGCGCCCGCCCTTGTGCAGCGCGGCCACCAGTTCCACCTCGTAGTGATAGTTCTTCGTCAGCGTCGGATAGGGATGGTCTGCCACGGTCCCGGGGGCCACGTTTTGAATGGCATCGGTGGGTTTCTGGAAAAAAAACGGCGGCTCGCGCGTCGGGTCGCTGCCCATCTCCCGTGCATGCGCCGCGTAATTGCGGCCAATGCAATAGATGCGACGGACCGGGAACTGCAGGGTGCTGCCGGCAATGGGAATGGTGGTGGGCGTGACCTCGAACGGCGTCTTGGGAGCAGTCTGCGCTTGTCCCGGCAGCGCACAGCCGGCGACGGCCCCCGCTGCCATGGCCGCTGAGGTGCTGAGCAACGAGCGGCGCGCGAGGCCCCGGGGCCGGAGCCCGGAGAACGAATCGGTCATGGAAGTCTCCTGAGGGTGTGATGGAACCCGTGAGACTGAGACTAGCCCCGCGCCTCGGCCAGGGCCTATCCGCGTTTGCCACGAAAGGCTGCACGGGGATGCGATTAGCGATCCATCAGGACGAGCCTTCCACGCCAGCGGCGACGCCCATGTCCTTGGCCGCCTGCCCTCAAGCCTGCCAGACGCCGAACCCCGCCTCCCGCAGGCCGATGGCCAGCTCCACCTCCATCTCGCACGCGGCCTCATACGGCATCGGGTTGTAGACCTCATAGAGCTGCGGCAGCAACCGCAGCCCGTAGTCGAAGACAAACCGGTTGGCCTGGATGCCGGCCTTGTGCTTGTCAAAGCGCAGGTCCGGGTCCAGGCCCGTCATGCCCACATAGACGAACGGTTTGCCCAGTTGATAGTCCGGATTGGCGCGGCGAAAGCGCGGCTCGTTCCAGACCCGGTCCGACAGTTCAACGACGTAGACGTGATGGTGATGGCGGCGGGACATGAGGACGGCCAGGCGCTCGAAAGGCGGCGCAGAAGGCGGAGCAGAAGACAGCGCAGAGTCCGATTGTGCAGGCGCTCCACCCCCGCACGCTCGCCCGGTCGTGATGAGATCCGCACATCGCGTGGTCCGATGGCAACGGCAATGACACCGTTACCAGCGAGTTTTAGAGGCATCTGTCCATAAAGCACGAAAAGGCCGGTGAACCGACCGCACCACCCTTTGTGGAAACCGGGTGCCGGTGACTACATTGAAGAGCTCCGCAGAGACTCAGGACAAGGGACAAGTCATGAAACTGAACAACATGAGGCTGGCCTCCAGACTCGCCATGGGATTTGGCGTGGTGCTGGTGCTGCTGGCCGCGATCGTGCTGATCGCCGGCATGAGCCTGGGCCGCACGGCCGAGTCCACCCGCAACATGATGGCCGTGCCCCTGCAGAAGGAGCGGCTGGTGAGCGAGTGGTACATGCTCACGCTGGTGGGCGTGAAGCGCTACACCGCCATCGCCAAGAGCACCGACGCCTCCCTGGCCGACTACTTCGCCAACGATGTGAAGATCTCCACCGCACGCGGCAACGAGATCATCAAGGCGCTGGACGGCCTGCCCAAGAGCGACGAAGAAAAGAAGGTCGTGGACCGGCTGATCGAGGCACGCAAGGTCTACACCGGCACCCGCGACCGCATCGGCGCCGCCAAGAAGGCGGGCAATGCCGACGAAGCGATCCGCATCCTGGAGCAGGAGTTCCGCCCGCAGGCCGACACCTTCCTCGGCAACATGGTGGACTACCTCAAGTTCCAGCAAAAGACGCTGGATGAAATGGCCAAGGAGGTGGATGCCGCCACCACCTCGGCGCAATGGCGCATCGGCCTGATCGGCGCGCTGGCTCTGGTCGTCGGCGCCGTGTTTGCCTGGGTGCTGACCCGCTCGGTGACGGTGCCGCTCATCCGCGCCCAGCAGATGGTGCAGGCCGTCGCCAGTGGCGACCTGACCCGCTCGGTCAAGGCCGAAGGCCGCGACGAGATCGCCCAGATGATGACGCAGCTCGACGCCATGCGGGTGAGCCTGCAGACCGCCATCTCCACCGTGCGGGATTCGTCGGAGAACATCCAGAATGCCTGCCAGGAAGTCTCCGCCGGCAATCAGGACCTGAGCCAGCGCACGGAACAGACCGCCGGCAATGTGCAGCAGGCCGCCAGCGCGATGGAGCAGCTCAATGGGACGGTCGGCCAGACGGCGCAGTCCTCCCGGGAAGCCAACCAATTGGCCACCAATGCGGTGGAAGTCGCCACACGTGGCGGTCAGGTGGTGGCCGAGGTGGTGTCGCGCATGCAGGGCATCCATGGCAGCTCCCGCAAGATTGCCGACATCATCGGCGTGATCGACGGCATCGCGTTCCAGACCAACATCCTGGCGCTGAATGCGGCTGTGGAAGCGGCCCGGGCCGGTGAACAGGGCCGCGGCTTTGCCGTGGTGGCCACCGAGGTGCGCAACCTGGCGGGGCGCTCGGCCGCTGCGGCCAAGGAAATCAAGTCGCTCATCGAAGCGAGCGTGGAGCAGGTGGAAGCCGGCACCACGTTGGTCAACCGCGCGGGGGACACCATGAATGAAGTGGTCACTGCCATCCAGCGCGTGACCGGCATCGTCGGCGAGATCAGCGTCGCCAGCGCCGAGCAGGCCGACGGCGTGTCGCAGGTCTCGGGCGCCGTCACCCAGATGGACGCCGCCACGCAGCAGAACGCCGCCATGGTGGAAGAAATCGCCGCCGCGGCCTCGAGCCTGCGTGGCCAGGCGCAGAGCCTGGTGGACGCGGTGCGCGTGTTCCGGCTGTAAAGCCTGCGGGGTGGCGCGGACCTTCCTAGTTCCTATACTCGCAGGCATCCACTGTCTGCGAGTTCATCATGTCCGCTGCATCGGCGTCGCCGAAGTTCTCCGCCTCCCCCAGCCAGTTGCTGATCGTTGATCCGCAGAACGACTTCTGCGACATCGACGGCGCGGCCCTGCCCGTGCAGGGCGCCAACGCGGACCTGCAGCGACTCGCGCATTTCATCCGGACGGCCGGGGCGCAGCTGAGCGACATCGTCGTCACGCTGGACTCCCACGCCGCCTATGCCATCGAGCGGCCGTCCTTCTGGCAGACCGCTGAGGGCGGTCCGGTCGCCCCCTTCACCCAGATCACCTCGCAGCAGGTGCGCGAAGGCCACTACGCGCCACGCGACCGGCATCTGGCCGAACATGTGCGCTTCTATCTGGACGCGCTGGAATCCAGCCCGCACCAGTACCGACTGATGGTCTGGCCGGCGCACTGCATCACCGGCAGTTGGGGCCACAACATCCACCAGGACGTCGCGCAGGCGCTGGCCGACTGGGAACAGCAATCCCTGCGGGTCGTGGACAAGGTGCTCAAGGGCCGCAACCCGCTCACCGAGCAGTACAGCGCGGTCAAGGCCGAGGTGCCCCTGCCGGACGACCCCTCCACCGGCATCAACCATGTGCTGGTGGACCGCATCGTGTCCTTCAAGGGCCTGACCTTCATCGCGGGCGAAGCCAGCAGCCACTGCGTCGCCGCCACGACCGAAGACCTGCTGGACGCGATGACGCCCGAGCGCCGCAGCCGCGTGGTGCTGCTGCGCGACTGCATGAGCCCGGTGGGCGGCTTTGAAGCGGGCGAAGCGGGGTTTGTGGAACGCGCACAGGCCCAGGGCGTGCGTGTGATGACGGCGGCGCAGGCGCTGGCGCTGGTCACGCCCGCTGCGGCCGGCACTCAGGCTTCGTAGACTTCCAGCGGCAGACCGTCGGGGTCTGCGAAGAAGGTGAAGGCGCGGCCGGTGTATTCATCTATGCGCACCGGTTCCACGGCGACGCCCAAGGACTCGAGATGCGCCTTGCAGGCCGTCACGTCGTCCACGGCGAACGCCAGGTGCCGCAGGCCCTGCGCTTCTGGATAGGACGGTCGCGGCGGCGCATCCGGGAAGGAAAACAGCTCGATCTGCGAGCCGTCCGGCAACGCGAGGTCCAGCTTGTAGGACCGGCGCGCTTCCCGGTAGTGCTCGGCCAGGACCTTGAGCCCCAGCACCTCGGTGTAGAAGTGGCGGGAGCGGGGGTAGTCACTGCAGATGATGGCAGCGTGATGCAGGCGTTTCAGCATGGCGCGGGCGGGAATTCAACAGACGCCATTAAGCCACGGCGGCGGCGTGGAAGGTCTGACCGGCCAGCGCGTCAGTCAGCGCGTCATCTCCGCAGACGCCACCGCAGGCAGTGCCGAGGCCTGAACACTGGCCGTGAAGTAGCGGTAGGCGGCGCTGTCCGCCGCGCCGTTCACCGACGGGGCCGCCTGCGCCGACGGGCTGGCTGCACCGCTGAGCGCATAGCTGTGCACATGCACCACATCCCCGCCATGCTCGAACTGGCAGTGACCCGCATGCGCGGTGCCCTTGGCGGCGCGGCGGTCGATGTCGTCCTGATCGTCGTCCACATCGACGTTCACCCAGACGTATTCCAGCCCGCTCTGGCCCCGCTCGGCGGAGGTGGACCGCACCGGTGCCCCTTGCCAGGTCGAACGTAGCAGGGACACGCAGCGCTCATGCTGCTGCCGCTCGAAGGCGGACAGTTCCGGGCCGTCGTAGGCGGGCAGGCGGTCGCAGGCGCTCAGCCCCAGCGTCGCGGCGGCCAGGGCCAGGGACGACACCAGGCCGGAGACACAATGGCGGGCAGACAGCAGACGGGACGACACGGGCAGCTCCAGACAGATCAGGGTTAGCCCGTAGCCTACGTGGAACAGGCTTCTCGCTCATGAAGCCAAGCTGAAGACCGCACGCCAATGCGGGCATGATGCGCCCAAAGCAGCCATCATTCGCCCCCGAGTCACTTTTACGTCCGGCTAGTGAACCTGACGCTTCTGGCGTGCCACCACGGTCATCAGCACCGCCGCCACCACGGTGGAGCTCACCACCACATAGCCCACCAGCGGAAAGTCCTTCACCTGCCCGTCCGCGCCGATGTAGACCAGATGCCCGGCGATCAGCGAGGCCACGCCGCCCGCCAACTGCTGCAACGCGCTGTTGATGGCACTGAAGGCGCCGCGCTGCTCGGGCGACGGGATGCCGCTGACCATGGCCTGCCAGGGAATCAGCCGGGAGAAGATGCCGGCGAACAGCACCACGTTCACCACGATCAGCAGCGCCAGCGACGACGGTCCCAGGTGGGTATAGAGAATCACCATGACCACGGTGATCACGCAGCCCGTATAGAACACCGGCATCGGCCCGAAGCGGTCCGACATGCGCCCGATGAAGGGCGACACCACCAGCGTGAAGAGCCCGGTGACCAGATAGACCGCCGGCAGATGGTCCAGCGAGACCCCGACGTTGTGCACCACGAAGGCACTGGCGAAGGGCATCAGCATGAAGCCGCCGGTGGTGAGCAAGGCAGTGACGGCAAAGGCGATCCAGTGCAGCGGCTTGGACAGCACGTGGCGCAGATGCCGCGCCACGCCGTCCGACCGTCCGGCCGCCAGATGCGCATTCACCGGCTTCATGAAGACGGCGATCAGCACCCCGGCCACCACCCCCAGGGCCACCAGCGCCAGAAACGGCGCATGCCAGCTCCAGCGGGAGGCGAGGAACAGGCCGAAGGGCAGACCCAGCACCTGGCTGGCTGCAAAGCCGCCCTGCAGCAGGCCCATCACCCGGCCCCGCTGGGCCGGCGGAAAGAGGTCCGCAGTGATAGCCATCACGATGGAGCCGATCACGCCGCCAAACAGACCGGTCACCACCCGCGCGATCAGCAGCATCTCGTAGCTGGTGGCCAGCCCGCACCACAGGGTGCCCAGCAGGAACCCGGTGTAGAAGAACAGCAGCAGCCGCTTGCGGTCGTAGCGGTCGGCGAATCCGGCGGTCATCAGCCCCGACAGGCCCGCGCTGAAGGCATAGGCCGACACCACCATGCCGAACTGCTGTGCCGACATGGACATGGCCGGCATGATCATCGCGCCCAGGGGCGACATGATCATGAAGTCCAGGATCACGGCGAACTGCAGCAGCGTCAGCATGCCGGTGGCAAAACGCTGGTAGGGCGTGAACGGCAGCGGCGCGCCCGGAGGCGCGCCAGGAGTCATCGGAGTGGCGGACATGCGAAACCCAGTTGCCCCGGATCGGGGGAAGGCCGGTTTGTAGCAGGCTTTGCCATTCCGATGGTTTCAGCGGATCACCAGACCCGGATCGGCTTGGGCGCCACCATGGCATCCCCTGCCTTGCAGCTGAAGGCCTGGGCAAATTCCGGCATGTTGGACATGGTCGCCACGACGCGGTACTTGCCCGGCGAATGCGGGTCGGTGCGCAGCTGGTTCAGCAGGGCCGCTTCCCGGGTCTTGTTGCGCCACACCAGCGCGTTGGACAGGAAGAAGCGCTGCTCCGGCGTGAAGCCGTCCACCTTGTCCCGCTGCCCGGTGCGCTTGAGCGCGTTCTGCAGCGCGTCGAAGGCGATGGGCATGCCGGCCATGTCGGAGATGTTCTCGCCCAGCGTCAGCCGGCCGTTGATGTGCGTGCCCGGCACCGGCTCATAGCTCTCGTACAGCGCCACGACGCGGTCCGCGTTGGCCTTGTAGGCCTCGGCATCCGCGGGGGTCCACCAGTCGTTGAGGCTGCCGCCGCTGTCGAACTGCCGGCCGCGGTCATCGAAGTGGTGGGTGATCTCGTGGCCGATCACCATGCCGATGCCGCCATAGTTGACCGCATCGTCCGCCTTCGCATCGAAGAACGGCGGCTGCAGGATGCCGGCCGGGAAGGTGATTTCATTCAGGCCACCCGCCTGTGCATTCACGATGTAGGGCGACATCGTCCAGCGGGTCCGGTCACTGGGGCGATCCAGGTCCTTGAGCTGTTCCTGGAAGGCCCAGGCGGACGCCTTGAGCTGGTTGCCGGCAAAGTCCTTCGGATCAAGGCGCAGGCCCTCGTACTGCGGCCAGGTGGTCGGCGCGCCGATCTTGGGCTGCATCGCGGCCAGCTTCTCCAGGGCACGCACCTTGGTCTGCTCGCTCATCCAGGCCACGTTCTGGATCTTCTCGCGCATGGCCGCCTTCACATCGTCGATCAGCAGCGTGGCGCGGCGCTGAGCTTCCGGCGAGAAGGCGCGGGCCACGAACAGCTCACCCAGCGCCAGGCCCAGCGGCGCCCCACCGGTGCGGCCGCCGATCATCATGATCACTTCCTGCTCGCGCGGCTTGTGCTGCTCCAGGCCGGTGATGGTCTTGTCGTAGTAGTCGAACGCCGCATCGGCATAGACGGCGGGCAGGCGGGCGGCGCTGTTGTCCAGCACCCGCATCCGCAGATAGGTCTTCCAGGTGGACACCGGCGTGCTGGCGGCGAGCTCAGCCACTCGCTTGAGGAAGGCCGGCTGGCCGACGATGACACGGTCCACGCCGTCAGTCCGCTTGCCGTTCAGCGTCAGGGCCTTGAGCCAGGCCTGCCAGTCCAGGCCCGGCGCCTTCTCGGCCAGCTCGGCCGGGGACATCGGGTTGTAGACCGCCAGCGGATCGCGCATGGCTGCGCGGGGCATGGTGGCGTCCGCCAGCCGCGCCTCGAAAGCCATCAGGGCATCCAGCGTGTCGGACGAGGCATCGGCGCCGGAGGCCTTCAGCAGCCGCTCCGCATACTGGCGGTACGCCGCGCGCAGCCGCTTGGCCAGGTCGGTGTCCTTGAAGTAGTCGTCCCGGTCCGGCAGGCCCAGGCCGGACTGGGTCAGGTTCAGCACCTGCACGGTGGTGTTCTTGGGGTCGGGGCGGACGTAGGTCCCGACCGGGGCGGCAATCTGCACCCGGCCCAGCTCGGCGAGCACCGCAGGCAGGTCGTCGGTGGTCTTCAGGGACGCGACCCGGTCCAGCAGGGGCTTCACCGGCTTGAGCCCGCCCGCTTCGATGGCGGCGCGGTCCATGCCGCTGGCGAAATAGGCGGCCACCTGACGCAGACCGGGGCTGGTCTGCAGGTCCGGCTTCTTCACCAGTTCGGCCAGGGCATTGGCCAGCAGGCGGTCATTGGCGACACGCAGCGCGTCAAAGCTGCCGATGCGGGTCTGGTCCGCCGGCAGCTGGGTGCTGGCGAGCCACGGGCCGTTCACGTAGTCATAGAAGTCCGCGCAGGGCGACACCTCCTTGGAGAAGCTCTGGACATCCAGGGCCCGCGCCGGAGCGGCGGTCAGGGCAGCGGCTGCGGCGGCGGCAATCAGGGCAATGCGGAACATGGCGGTGGCCCCGGGTGGCGGGGCGGGTCTGCATGAGAAGGGCGCAAGGCTACCGCCGCTCGAATCGTCCGGCCATCCGCCATTGCCCAGGCGTGGCTTTTGGCACCCGAGCGCATGGCGGTTTTTGAGCCGCAGGGGCGAGGAGCGGATGGCGGCGGCGACACCCGCGCAGGACTGTGGCCTCGTGGGGACAGTCGCGCGGCGGTGCTACGGCGTGGAAGACGGCCTTGAGGCTTTGATGCGCTCAGTCCTCGACCGAGCGATCCAGCAGTCGCCGCAGCGCGTCCGGCGTGCCCTCCGGCAGGTGCCGGCCGTCCAGGCGCAGGCCCCCGGTCAGCAGATGCAGCGACACCTCGTCCAGGGACCAGCATTCGCCCTGCCCCATCGCCTGCAGCCGCGTCCCCGGCCCACCACCGGCCACCACCGTCACCTTGCCGCTGCCCACCACTTCCATCAGGTCATCGGGATGCAGGAACACGGCGGTGTCTTCATCCAGGCCCAGGCCCACATGGCCGGGCGAGACCCCGAGGAACTGGACCAGGCGCGACAGCCGCTTGCGCTCGGAGAAATGCTGGTCCACCACCACCCGTGGCCACAGGCCCAGGCCTGGCGGCAAAGGTCCCGGCGGGCCGCCCGCGATCTGCGAGCCCTCATCCCCACGCGGCATCCGCGCGCCCAGTGCGGACGCCCCGGCGCTGGTACCGGCCACGGCCAGACCTTCGGTGGCGTGACGCCGCACGATCAGGTCCATCGCAGGCGTGTCCCCCAGCGTGTCCAGCAGCCGATGCTGGTCACCACCGGTCAGGAAGATCAGATCGACCGCGGCCAGACGGGCCATGGCCGGCGCCGTGTCCAGCTCCTCCGGGTCCCGCGCATCCAGCCAGAACGGCTCGGCGCCCAGCGTCTCAAACGCGGCGCGGTAGTGCTGCCACAACTCGGCCGGTGCGCCACTGGCGGCGGTCAGCACCAGCACACGGGGCCGCTGCATCGGCAACGCGCGCAGCAGCGCCGCGAGAACGGCGCGATCACCGTCCCGGTCTTCATTGCCGCCGATCACGGCCAGCAGTCCGCGGCCCTCACCGGCAGCGCGGTCTTTCGTCACCATCTCTGTGGATCTCCAACGTCAGCCCGAATCGTCTCATGAGCCGGACCGCCCCTGCCATTGGGAACACGCCTTGCTCGACCACGGCTCAGGAGACCGCCCCGGCCTGAACGGGGCTCGCCAAAGGACGCGACATGAACACGATTTCCGCATCGACCCGCCCCCAGGGGCCGACAGATGCCGATGCCATCGAGGCTGGCGGCGACATCACCCAGAGGAACGGTCCATCCGGACTGCCGGTGGAAGTGCCGGTGCAACTGCGGGTCAACGGCCAGACCGTGCTGCTCCAGTTGGCGCCCTGGGTCACCCTGCTGGACCTGCTGCGCGAACAACTGTTGCTCACAGGCAGCAAGAAGGGCTGTGACCAGGGCCAGTGCGGCGCCTGCACCGTGCTGGTGGACGGCGTCCGCATGAACAGCTGCCTGCTGCTGGCGGTCAGCCTGGACGGGCGCGACATCACCACGGTGGAAGGCCTGGCCGCGCTGGCAGGGGCCGACGCCTGCGGCCCCAACGCCCTGCATCCGCTGCAGCAGGCCTTTATCGACTGCGACGCGCTGCAATGCGGCTACTGCACACCCGGGCAGCTGTGCTCGGCCGCCGGCCTGCTGAACGAACATCCGCCGGCCCATGCCCACGAGATCCGCGAACGCATGAGCGGCAATATCTGCCGATGCGGCGCCTATCCGCAGATCGTGGAAGCCGTGTCACGGGTGGCGCTGGTGCCGCGCGCCGCGGCCGCATCGAAGGCTGAGGAAGCCGCCCCTGCCGTGGTCATGGACGAAGCCGGGAGGGCCGCCGCATGAACCCCTTCGACTACGCCCGCGCCCACACGGTCGATGAAGCCTTGCTGCAACTGCAGCGCGGCGCCGCCCGCATGCGCTTGACCGACCGTCCCGGGGCGACGGTCAATGAACGCCCGCGCTTTCTGGCCGGCGGGACCAATCTCGTGGACCTGATGAAGGAAGACGTGATGCAGCCAGGCCGGCTGGTGGACGTGACCGGGCTGCCGCTCACCACCATCGAAGGCACGCGGGACGGCGGCCTGTGGCTGGGCGCCCTGGCCAGCAATGCCGCCACGGCCCAGCATCCGCTGGTGCTGGAGCGCGCGCCGCTGCTGCGCACGGCCATCCTGGCCGGCGCCTCGCCGCAGATCCGCAACCGCGCCACCAATGGCGGCAACCTGCTGCAGCGCACCCGCTGCCACTACTTCTACGACGCGGCCGTGCCCTGCAACAAACGGGCGCCCGGCACCGGATGCCCGGCGGCCACCGGCATCGCCCGCCAGCATGCGATTCTGGGCGCCAGCGAGCAGTGCGTGGCCACCCATCCCTCCGACATGTGCGTGGCGCTGGCCGCGCTGGATGCGACCGTCCATGTGCAGTCGCCCCGCGGCACCCGGGAGATTCCCTTCCTCGAATTCCACCGCCTGCCCGGTGACGAGCCCGAGCGCGACCACACGCTGGAGGCCGACGAGCTGATCACCCACCTCACGCTGCCGCCCTCGGCCTTTGCGGATCACAGCTGCTATTTGAAGCTGCGCGAGCGCTCGTCCTATGCCTTCGCTCTGGTGTCCGTGGCTGCGGCGCTGGTGCTGGACGAGCAGGGGCGCATCCATGCGGCACGCCTGGCGCTGGGCGGCGTGGCTCACAAACCCTGGCGGGACCTGTCGGCGGAAGCGCTGCTGATCGGCCAGACGCCGTCGCCGCAGGTCTTCGAAGCTGCCGCCCAGCATCTGCTGCGCCCGGCGCGGGCCTGGGGCGGTCCGGCGCTGCCGGAGAGCCTGCCCGGCAATGCCTTCAAGATTCCGCTGGCCCGTCGCGCCATCGTGCGTGCGCTCACCATGGCCCTGGCGGGCGTGCCCACCAATACCGGCGAAGACTTTTTCCGCCTCGAAGGAGATGCAGCATGAATGACCGATCGCCCCTGTCCGCGCCGAGGCATCCCTCCCCCACCGACGATCCGCTGGCGGACCTGCACACCACCGACCTGTCCGATCTCGCCATCGAGGCCGACCAGCAGCCGCGCGCCGATGTCGGCACCGGCACGGTCCAGATCGGCACCGGGCTGTCCCGCATCGATGCCCTGGCCAAGGTCACCGGCCGGGCCCGGTATGCGGCGGAGCATCCGGCGGACGATCTGCTGTACGGCTGGGTGGTCAACACCGCCGCCGCCCGTGGGCGCATCACCTCGATCGATGCCAGCCGCGCCCTGGCACTGACCGGCGTGGTGGACGTGCTGACGCATGAGAACCGGCCCAAGATGCGTTCCCTGGACCTGTTCTACAAAGACATGACCGCACCAGCCGGATCGCCCTTCAAGCCGCTGCATGACGATGAGGTCCATTACAGCGGACAGCCGGTGGCCCTGGTGGTGGCCAGGTCGCTGGAGCTGGCGCGGCATGCGGCGCGGCTGGTGCAGGTGCGGGTCGAGACGCAGCCGCATGAGACCTCGATGCTGGCCCACCGCGACCGCAGTCATGAACCCAAGTCGCTCAAGGCGGGGTATTCGCCGCCGCCCAAGCCGCGCGGCGCCGCCGATGCGCATTGGGAGGACGCCTCCATTCGCGTGGACACCGAAAGCTATGCCGGCGTAGAGCATCACAACCCGATGGAGATGCATGCCAGCACCGTGATCGTCGGCAAGGACGGTCATCTGACGGTCTATGACAAGACCCAGGGCTCGCAGAACTCGCGCTGGGTGATCTCGCGGGTGTTTGGGCTGCCGGCCCGCAAGGTGACGGTGCGCAATCCCTTCGTCGGCGGGGCCTTCGGCTCGGGCCTGCGGCCGCAATACCAGTTGCTGCTGGCCACGATGGCGGCGCTGCATCTGAAGCAGTCGGTGCGGGTGATGCTGACCCGCCAGCAGATGTTCACCTTCGGCCATCGGCCCGAGACCTGGCAGCGGGTGCGACTGGCCTCGGACGGCGAGGGCCGGCTGACGTCGGTCATCCACGAGGCGCTGGCCGAGACCTCCCGCAAGGAGGACTATGTGGAGGTGGTGGTGAATTGGTCCGGCCAGCTCTACCACTGCGAAAACGTGCGGCTGGACTACCGGCTGGTGGCCCTGGACCAGTACAGCCCCATCGACATGCGGGCGCCCGGTGCCGCGCACGGCGTGCATGCGCTGGAAGTGGCGATGGACGAGCTGTCGTATGCCGCCGGCCTGGACCCGCTGGAGCTGCGGCTGCGCAACTATGCCGACCGCGATTCCGCGCAGGACCTGCCCTTCTCCACCAAGGCCCTGCGTGAGTGTTATGCGCAGGGGGCGGAACGCTTTGGCTGGTCGCGGCGACCGCGGCAGCCCCGGTCACGGCGCGAGGGCGATGAATGGGTGGGCTGGGGCATGGCGACCGGCACCTGGGACGCGATGCAGATGTTCGCCCGCGCCCGCGCCGTGCTGCACGCCAACGGCCAGCTGGTGGTGGAAAGCGCCGCCACCGACATTGGCACCGGCACCTACACCGTCATGACGCAGATCGCGGCGGCTGCGCTGGGCCTGCCGATGGAGCAGGTCACCTTCCGGCTGGGGGACAGCACCTTGCCGGTCGCACCGATCGAAGGCGGCTCGTCGCATGTGACGACCGTCGGATCGGCGGTGGAAGGCGCCTGCGAGAAGATCCAGCGCGAGCTCTGGAAGCGCGCGCGCCACCACGTGGACGGCTTTGCGAAGGTCAAGTTCGAAGACGTTGAATTCTCGAATGGCCATCTGAATGCCCGCACGGGTGGGCTGAGCGTGCCGCTGGAGCAGCTGGTGCGTCTGAAGGGAGAGGACCAGATCGAGGCAAAGTACCTGCTCCTGCCCAACCTGCTCAAGCAGAAGAAGTACGTGCGCGCGGTGCACTCGGCCGTGTTCTGCGAGGTGCGGGTGGATGAAGAGCTCGGCACCGTCCGCGTGACCCGCGTGGTCAGCGCGGTGGCGGCCGGACGCATCATCAACCCGGTCACCGCCCGCAGCCAGGTGATCGGCGGGGTGGTGTGGGGCATCAGCCAGGCCTTGCTGGAAGAGACCTTGTCCGACCATGCCCTGGGGCGCTTCATGAATCACAACCTGGGCGAATACCACGTGGCTGTCAACGCCGATGTGGGAGAGATCGACGTGCTCTTTGTGGAGGAAGACGACCGCATCGTCAGCCGGCTAGGCGCCAAGGGCGTGGGCGAGATCGGCATCGTCGGGGTGGCGGCGGCCATCAGCAATGCCATCTTCCATGCCACCGGTCGGCGGCTGCGCAGCACCCCCATGACGCCCGACAAGGTCATGCGCAGAGATTGACGGATTTCACGGTTTGGACGCGAGCGCTTCGTTTTTTCATCATGTTGCGCTAGCGTTACCGCGTCCCAGGTGCCAGCATCGCCCCTCGTACGGCAGCCCCTGCTGCCTGGGAGACTGATATGGCAACAATTATTTCGAGCCGATCGATCGGCCGACGTTTTGGATGGGTTCAGACCCTGGTGCTGGTGATTGCACTCGTGGGGTCCGGACTGGGGTATTGGGGACTGCACAAGGTCGCGCAGGACACCGAGTCGATTTACACCGACGCGCTGGCCACGGAGCGGGTGGCGTCCGACTGGTACCGCAATGTGTTCAACGGCATCACCCGCACGACGGCGATTGCGGTGAGCACCGACACCAATCTGCCGGGCTTTTTCGCCCAGGCCGCCGCAGAATCCAGCAAGAAGTCCACGGAGCTGCAGCAGCAACTGGACAAGCTGCTGACGACGCCGCAGGAGCGTGCGTCCTTCGAGAAGATCTCGGATCTGCGCAAGACGTATCTGTCCACGCGCGATGCCATCGCTGCCGCGAAAAAGGCCGGAGAGACCGATCGCGCCAAGGAACTGTTCGACAAGTTCTCGGCTTCGTCCGCTGTCTACCTGGACAGCATCCAGGCGGTGGTGCAGGCCCAGCGTGAGCAGCTCGACAACGCCATCGTCGATCTGCGCGAGAGCAACCGCCGCGCACGGATAGCCCTGGTGCTGTTCAGCATCGTGGCGCTGGTGACAGCGGGCGTGCTGTCCTGGCGGCTGACGCGATCGATCACCGGTCCGCTGCAGCAGGCTGCCGAAGTGGCCGATGCCATCGCGCATTTCGACCTGACCCGTCCCATCCACATCCAGACCAACGATGAGACCGGCCGCCTGCTCGCCTCGCTGCGTACCATGCAGACGGCCCTGACCGGCCTGATCGGCGATGTGCGCAGCTCCACCGACAGCATCAACACCGCCAGTGCCGAGATCGCCACCGGCAACATGGACCTGTCCAGCCGCACCGAGCAAACCGCGTCCAACCTGCAGCAGGCGGCGGCCTCGCTCACCCAGCTCACCGGCACGGTGCGCCAGACGGCGGACGCCGCCACCACGGCCAATCAGCTGGCCAGCCATGCCACCAGCACCGCACAGCGCGGCGGCACGGTGATGGGCCAGGTGGTCTCCACCATGAGCGAGATCAGCGACAGCTCGCGCCGCATCGGCGACATCATCGGCGTGATCGACGGCATCGCCTTCCAGACCAACATCCTCGCGCTCAATGCCGCGGTGGAAGCGGCCCGGGCGGGTGAGCAGGGCCGGGGATTCGCCGTGGTGGCCAGCGAGGTGCGGTCCCTGGCGCAGCGCAGTGCGGAAGCGGCCAAGGAGATCAAGACGCTGATCGCCACCAGCGTGGAGCGGGTGGAGTCCGGCTCGCGGTTGGTGAGCGATGCCGGCACCACCATGAATGACATCGTGCAGAGCGTGCAGCGCGTCACCGACATCATTGCCGAGATCAGCGCCGCCACCCATGAACAGAGCGACGGCATCCAGCAGGTCAATGCCGCTGTCGGCCACCTGGACCAGATGACGCAGCAAAACGCCGCGCTGGTGGAAGAGGCCGCCTCCGCCGCCGAGAGCCTGAAGGACCAGTCCCACAAGCTCTCGGGCGCCGTGTCGGTGTTCCGGCTGGGCCACTGAGGCCCCCGACGGGTTCCGCAGGCGCCGGTCCGCCCGGGGCCTGCAGTGAGCCTCTGCCCGGCAGCGCCGTGGCCCCAGGAGCAGGGACACACTCGGACTTGGCCGCGGGCATCATCAAATCTTCATGAGCCACCCCCTACCCTCGCGATTCACAATCAAGAGGAGAGCTGCTTTGAAGATGCTTCGTCTGATCCTGTCCGCCGCCCTCGCGGCCGCGACCCTGGGCGCTGCGATGCTGCCTGCCACCGCGGGCGCGCATGGCCGCCCCGGCTCGGCCGCGGCGTCGCCGCTGCTCATCGCCCACCGCGGCGCCTCCGGGTATGTGCCGGAACACACCCTGGCGGCCTACTGGCTGGCCATCGAACAAGGCGCCGACTTTGTCGAACCGGACCTGGTCATTACCAAGGACGGCGTGCTGGTGGCCCGCCACGAAAACGCCATTGCCATCCTCAATGCCGATGGCACGGTGCGTGAAGCCACCACCGACGTGGCCGACCATCCGGAATTTGCCAGCCGCAAGACCACCAAGATCATTGACGGTGTGAGCATCACCGGCTGGTTCACCGAAGACTTCACCCTGGCCGAGCTCAAGACCTTGCGCGCCCGCGAGCGCATTCCGGCCCTGCGTCCGGGCAACACCCGCTTCAACGACATGTTCGAGGTGCCGACCTTCGAGGAGGTGCTGCAGTTGGTCCAGCAGGCCAACGAGCGTCGCCGCGAGGAAGCCCACGCGGATCGTGACGACCGCCGCGGCCGTCCGCATCGGGGCTTCCGCCCGATCGGCGTGTATCCGGAGACCAAGCATCCCAGCTACTTCGCCGGCCTGGGCCAGCCGCTGGAAGAGCCGCTGGTGCGTCTGCTCCACAAGTATGGCTATCGCGACGCGGACGCCCCGGTGTTCATCCAGTCCTTCGAAGTGGGCAATCTGCGCAAGCTCAAGCGCATGACGCGCCTGCCGCTGGTCCAGCTGATGGACGCGTCCGGCCGGCCCTATGACTTCGTGCTGAGCGGCGACACCCGCACCTATGCCGACCTGGCCAAGCCCGCCGGTCTGGCCGAGGTGGCTTCCTATGCCCGCGGCGTCGGCGTCAACACCGCCGTGATGATTCCCCTGGTCGGCGGCCGCCTGGGCACGCCCACCAGCTTCGTCAAGGACGCGCATGCGGCCGGACTGATCGTGCACGGCTGGACCTTCCGCGCGGAGAACTATTTCCTGCCCAACGACTTCGACAGCAGCAGCGACCCCACCGCCCTGGGGGACCTGTCTGGCCAGATCCGCACCTTCCTGAACCTGGGCATGGACGGTTTCTTCAGTGACCAGTCGTTCCTGGCCCGCAAGGCGATCGACGCCTGGAAGGCGGCGCAGTGAAACAGTGAGTGCAAGGGGGCGGGCAGCCCCCTTGCGCAGGGTGACCGAAGCATCCGAATCGGTCACTTTTGGCAATTCCCGCAGTTACCTCCGGACACGTTTGATACGGTCTTGTCCGACGCATGCGCGAACAGCGACCTCATCAAAAAAGTTGCTGGATGCCGCCTGTGAATTTGTTGGCGAGCAATAGAAAAAAACACCACTCGCACAGCTTAGGGCTATCCCCAGGGCGACAGGTTCACGCAAGATAACGGCCCACGCTGTCACGGACTGTCCATGAAACGCCGCCAACTTCTGACCCAGCTCTCCGCCCTCGTCGGTGCAAGCGCCCTGCCGGTGCTCCCGGCCTTTGCCGACAACTCCAAGATCGTTCTGGGTCAGTCCGCGCCGCTGAGCGGTCCGGCCAAGGAGTTGGGGGAGCAGTTCCGCGATGGCGCGCTGCTGGCCTTTGACCACATCAATCAGCGTGGCGGCGTCAATGGTCGCCGCATCGAACTGCGCAGCCTGGACGACGGCTACGAGCCCGAGCGCTGCGCCGCCAACACCCGCAAGCTGCTGGACGAAGGCGTGACTGCCCTGTTCGGCTACATCGGCACCCCGACCTCGCTGGCCGCCCTGCCGCTGGCCACCAATGCCAAGGTGCCCTTCTTCGCCCCGTTCACCGGCGCCGAAGCGCTGCGCACGCCCTTCAACCGTTATGCCTTCCATGTGCGCGCGTCCTACAACGACGAGTGCGAGGAAATCGTCCAGCAGCTGCAGTCGGTGGGCATCAAGAAGGTGGCGGTCTTCTATCAGAACGACGCCTACGGGCAGGCCGGTCTGAGCGGCATTCAAGCGGCCCTGAAAAAGCATGGCCTGGCCCCGGTCGCCACGGCGACAGTGGAGCGCAATTCGGTGGAAGTGGCCGCTGCGGTCAAGACCATCCTGGCCGCCCAGCCGGAAGCCATCGTGCAGGTCAGCGCCTACACCTCCTGCGCGGCTTTCATCCGCCAGGCCCGTCATGCAATGTTCCTGGGCAACTTCTACAACCTGTCCTTCGTCGGCGCGCAGGCGCTGGCGACGGAGCTGGGCAAAGACTCCCGCGGCGTGGTGGTGTCGCAGGTGGTGCCCTTCCCCTTCAGTGGTACCAATCCGCTGGCGCAGGAATATGGCCAGCGGGCGAAGGCGGCCAACCGGGAACTGAGCTACACCGGCATGGAAGGCTTCGTGGCGGCCAAGGTGCTGATCGAAGGCCTGCGCCGCGCCGGCAACAACCTGTCGTCCGAGTCGCTGGTGACCGCGCTGGAAGGCCTGAAGGACTTCGATGCCGGGGGCTTCTTCATCAACTTCAGCGCCCAGAAACACACCGGGTCCAAGTATGTGGACATGACCATCCTGACTGCGGACGGCAAGGTCCGTCGCTGAGCGTGCAGGTCTGCGGCTGAACGCAGGCGCCCATTGAGGCGCCGTCGCTCAGCACAGGGGCCCTCAGTGGCACGCGGTGGATCCGAACAGGCGCCCAGTGGGCGCCTGTGCTTTTTCAGGCGGCCGCCGCCCAATCCCGGGCGTCCGCCTCGGTCGCCGCCCGCAATTGCGCCGGCTGGGCCACCTGGATTCGGCCCTTGCCGCGCCGCTTCGCCTCGTACATCACCTCGTCCGCCGCCCGCAGCAGGTCGCGTCCCAGGTCCGCCCCGCTGCCGATCACCGCGCCAATGCTGGCATTGACCGACACCGACTCGCCGGTGTCGAGCTGGATGCGCCGCTGGATCGAGAACAGCACCCGCTGCAGCAACTGCTCCGCATCCGCCGCTCGTGCCAGACCCGGCAGCAGGATGGCGAATTCATCCCCGCCCATGCGTGCCACCACGTCCTTGTTGCGCACCAGCTCCTGCAGCCGCTGCGCCACCTGCCGCAGCACCTCGTCCCCGGCCTCATGGCCATGGCGGTCGTTGACCGGCTTGAACCCGTCCAGGTCCAGATAACAGAGCGTGAACCCTTCGCCGCTGCGGCGTGCGTTCAACAGCGTCTCCGCCAGCCGCTCCTCCAGCATGCGCCGGTTCGGCAGCTCGGTCAGCGCATCACGCGTTGCCTGCTGCTGGGCGCTTTCCTCGCTGCGCTTGAGCTTGTCGATGTCCACCAGCATCCACAGAGACTCCGTCTCCGACATCACCATGCCGCTCACGTCCACCCAGAAGGCGCTGCCGTCCTTGCGACGCATCGGCAGCTGCACACGGTAGGACGCTCCCGCCCGGATGGCCGCCGACCCCACGCTGGCCACCCGCAGGTGGTCTTCATCCGTCAGGAAGAGCAGGCGCGACGCGTGGTCCTGCAGCTCGCCGCTGTCATAACCGAACATGCGCTCCAGCGCCGGGTTGCACCACACGGCGCGGCCTTGCTGCAGGCGCACCATGCCGATCAGGTCGTTCTGCAGCATCATCTGCTGCTGCCGGGCCACGCTGGCCAGCGCCGCCTGATGGACCTGCACCGTGCGTTGATGACGGTGGATCAGCCAGGACGCTCCCGCGACTGCCAGGGCCACCAGCGCCGCCAGCAGGGACTGCTGCCATACCTGCCGCCACCAGGGCGCCAGATAGTCCTGGCTGCTCACGCCGGTGAACACGATGACCGGATAACGGGCCACACGGCGGTAGGCGGTGATGCGCTCCACGTTGTCCAGCGCCACGTACGAGCGGTAGATGCCGTGGTCGGGATGGGCGGCCAGGCTGTGCAGCATGGCCGTGGAGAGATTGCGCGCGCCAAAGCCGCGGGTGGTGCCCGGTTCGCTGGCGGAGTGGCGCGCAATCAGGTTGAGGCTGTCGGTGCGCAGGCTCACCGCGCCGGAGGTGCCCAGGGCCAGCGCACTGAACCGGTCCACGAAATGCTGGGCGGACATCACCGCGAAGGTGATGCCTGCGAACTGCCCGTCATGATTGATCAGCCGCCGCGCCAGCACGATGCACCACTGCCCGTCATAACGGCTTTGCAGCGGCTCGGACACCACCATGTCCGGGCTCATCATCGCCTGGGCGAAGTAGGGGCGGTCAAAGACGTTGATCGGTTTTTCGCCGGCGCCGTCGCCCGCAATCACATGGCCGTAGATGTCGGTGATGCTCAGGGACGCCACCTGCGGCAGCAGGCTTTCCTGCTCGCTCAGGATGCGCATCAGCGAATCCTCATGCTCGCGGGACAGGCGCGCGCTGCGAAACCGCAGGGCAATCGTCGACAGGGCATTGTCGGCATTGCGCAGCTCGGCACCGACCTCGATGCTCAGGCTCTGGGCCAGGTTGTCGGTGGTCTCGCTGGCGCGGGTCTCTTCCGTCTGCCATTGCGAGCGCAGGCTCAGGACGGTCATCGCCGCCAGGGCCGCGATCACCAGCACATTGCCCAGCACCAGCCATGCCGTCATGCGGCCAGGCCGTTGTCGGAACAGAAGGGGGAACTTGGGCATCACGCTCTCCTGAATCGGTTCAGCCGCTGACCGCTGCGCAGGACCCCGCGTCCTGGAACATCTTGCCCAGGTGCGTGGCCGTCCGGTGAGCCAGATCCCGCAGGTCCACCAGCAGTTGTTCGAAATCAAAGGCCTTGTCGTAGAACGCGTTCGCGCCCAGCGCCGCACAGCGGGCGGCCATCGCGCCCCGGTCGGTGGCGCTCAGCACGAACACCTCGCCGGCAAACTGCAGACGGCGCAGCCGGCTGAGCACCGACAAGCCGCAGCCGGGCGCCAGATGCAGGTCCAGCAGCACCACCTGGGGCGCAGTGGCCAGCACGGCTTCCACGGCCTCGTCCTCGCCGGAAGCCTGGGCGACGACCGTCACGCCGGCTTCATGCTCGGCCCGTTTCACCAGCAGACGGCGCACGGGCAGGGAATCCTCGATCACGGCAATTTTCATGACCGGAATCGTCGCGCGTGGCGGCCTGGACGACCATGCGACACGCGCCGTTTCCGATGAGGTCGAGTTGCCGCAGCCTGGCGTAGGTCAATGGCCGACAGGCTTTCGAACAGCGTCGGCGGAGGATCCCCCCAAGGGAGGAACCGTACAGGGGACGGTCCAACATGAAACAAGGGCCCCGTGCGTAAACACGGGGCCCTTGTGGAGGTGGCTGAGATGCCTGGGCAGGCGCCGACGATCGCCAGCGCCTGCGTGGCAGGGCTTACCAGCCCAGGTCCTTCAGCAGCGGGAAGGTCAGGTCCTTGGGCGGGACCAGCACGGTGGTGAGGTCGGCATTGATGTTGGGTTCCATCAGCAGGTTGGGCACCGCCGACACATCCCAGTGCGACACCGACGAGCCGGAGGCCAGCACCGACGGCGTGTACAGCAGCGGACGACCGCGCGCATCCGCACCGGCGCGGCGCGTCGGGTCGGTGGTCAGCGAGGTGGACACCAGACCAGGCGCGCGACGGGTGCCGTAAGGCACGGCAGCCGCCACGGCCGCCTTCAGGGTGGCACCGTCGGTCTGGGACACGCTGATGGCCGGGATGACCACCGTCGGATCCGAGCCGCCCAGGCCAGGCGCTGCGCCACCGGTGTTGTTGGCGATGATCACGCCAATGGCACCCGCGTTCTGCGCGTTCTTCGTCTTCACCGCGAAGCCGCAGGTGCCGCGGTCGATGATGGCGACCTTGCCGGCCACGGCCGCCGAGGTGGTGGCATCGAACGGCAGGCAGCCCGCTCCGTTGACCGGGTCGGCCGGCACCACCGCCAGCGCACCCAGGTTCAGGCCGGTGGATACGGCAGGCCCGAAGGACGCGGTGTTGTAGGCGTAGAAACCGGAGTAGCCAGGGGCGGACGTCGCCGTCTTGAGCACCGGCAGCGGCGTCAGCGTGGTGGCGGCACCGGCCACGGCCTGCGGGCCGATCCAGGCCAGGCCCAGCGCATTGGTGGTGGACACCTTGCGCTCGGCGCTGGTCATGTCCAGCCAGGTCTTGCCGGCCGTGTTGTCATACATGTACTGTTCCCAGATGCTGGGCAGTCCGCCATTGGCCTGGTAGGCCGTGCCGTCGGCATTGAGCCGGTAGCCCACGGCACTCGACACGCTGCCGGTGTAGACGGTCAGCACCGAGAAGCCCAGGCCGTGGCCCAGCTCATGCAGCAGGGTTTCGACGAAGTTGACCGCGTCGCCCGCATTGCCGTCCACGCCCAGGTAGAACGGGCTGCCTTCCAGGCAACCGGTGGTGCCGAGGTTGACGTTGAACTGGGTCTTGATGTCGACGTTGCCGTAGCCGCTGCCGTCATCGGGCACGCCCTCGGTCAGGTTGGCGCCATACAGCTTGTTGGCCAGGGCCTGGGGATACCAGGTGCCCGGCTTCCCGTTGGGGAAGTCGTGCCAGATGTTCCAGGCGCCGGCGCTGCCCAGCGTGGCGCTGGTGGCCGTGCAGGTCAGGGCTTCCCAGCCGGCATTGACCGTGATGGTCACATTGCTGGTGAGCTGCTTTTCCCAGATGTCCGCCACATAGCGGTAGACATACATGCGCTGCTCACCCAGCGTGGTGCCGGGGTTGCCGCCGACCGGGGCAACCGGCGTCGGATCGTTGAAACCGACCCCGGCCGGGTCGCGGCTCTGGATGACGATGGTGGCCGCCTGGCTGACACCGGCGGCGCACAGGGCGGCCAGCAGCGTGGCACGCACAGCGAAAGTCTTGATGCTCATGTCCATGGTGCTCACTTGGTGGGGAGTTCGGCCTTGGCGACAAAGCCCTTGGCAACGGCGGCGTCGGCTTCCTGCTTGCTCGGGAAGCACAGCTCCTCCAGCTTGCCGTCGGGACGACGCACCACCACGGAGTGGCTGAACATGTCGTCGGTCAGACGCACGCCGGTGGCGCCGGAGACCGCATGGCGCTTGGCCTGCGGCGTGGCGGCCACGGCGCTCAGCGCGAAGGCGCGCTTGGTGGCACGCAGCGATTGCAGCGCGGCGCGTTCCTCGTTGGTGGCGGCGCGCAGCTTGCCGGTTTCGGCGTCACGCACCACCACCAGCGTGTCCTGCGCGGCTTCGGTGACCGGCAGGCGGTCATCCGTCGCCGGAGCGGCCTGAGCAGCCTGAGCAGCGCCTGCGGCGCTTGCGTCCGCCACTGGCGCGGTCTCGGCGGCCGAGGCGGCCAGGGGCAGCATCGCGGCGGCGCACACCGCGGCGGTCAGGGAGAAGGTTCGATTCAGCATCTGGAACTCCTTGGTCAAAGCACGCTCAGCGAGCCTTTTGGCGACGGCGGACGGCGATCAGGCCAACCAGACCCAGGCTGGCCAGGGCCAGGCTGGCGGGTTCCGGCACGGCGGTCACGCTCAGGTTGTCCACACCGACGTAGTTGGCCAGGTCGGCACTGCCCACGTATTCGATGGCGAAGCGGCCGCTGGTGCCGGCGCCCTGGCTGCCCAGGTTCAGGCTGTACTGGGCCCATTGGCCAGTGACGGTCACGGTGGTGTCCAGCACCAGGCTGGTGGGGTTGCCAGCAGCGTCCAGCAAACCAAAGGTCAGCTGGTCGAAGTAGCCGTCACCCAGGAGGTCGGCCTTGGCCCAGAAGGTCACCACCGTGCTGGTCGCGGTGGAGAACACCGGGGTGATCAGCCAGCTGGCCAGATTGCCGCCCGCGCCTGCGTTGTTGAAGTTGCTGGAGATGTAGGAGTTGCTGGCACCGCTGAGGGCGCCAAAGATCGTCTGATCCCCTTGCACCCACGGCGAGGTCAGGCCGGTGGGGGTGCTGAGGTTGAGGATCGTCCATCCGGAGGACGGCAGATTGGCGACGTCATCGAATCCCTCGCTGATGAGGGTGGCGTCGGCGTGCGCGGATGCCATTGCACCCACCAGCGCCAATGCCGCGCAGGCTTGCTTGAACATTGCAGGTCCTTCTGGAGAAAGCGGTGGGATGTCCACCCCGGCTGTTGGAGACACGCTTGCCGTCATGCGGTTTGCGTCAAGAGTCCGTGGGGCGGTCTGACTGCCCCGCCCATGGGCTGGCTGATTGTGTGACGGGCTTCACGAATGAGCAGCCACGGGAAACGCCAGTTCCCCCCTGGTCGGAGGGGTAGTTGTTTCCCTAGTCGTCATCAGGCGTGCACGCAGGGTGGCTTGGAATCGGGGGGTGGCCCCGTCCTCACCGGGCGGTGACGCGGCATCGACCCGTCACGACCCGTGGCGCTGTGGCGCCCTTGGTGAAAGTCCGGATGGCAAGCACTGGCCCTGCATCTGCACCCCGGCGCATCGGCCTTCCAGACGCAAGACCCTGTGCCGGCCAGGGGCACCGGCAGGCCGACAGCTGTGAGCAAAGCGCCTACATCGGCTGATGCCATCCCCGCACGGCCGCTTGGGCAGGCGCCGTCTGTTGCCGACACGGCCGCCCCGGGAAGATGCGAACCATCCAAACAGGGAGCCCGTCATGTCAAACGTTCGCACCGCCACTCGCCGTTCAACGCTTGCCACCCGCCTGATGCAAGGGTCGGTGCTGTTGGTCGGCCTGGGCCTGTTCTGCCTGTCCCAGTACGCCGGTGCGGCCACCCCGGTGACCTCGACCTTCCCGGTCACGGCCACCATCACCAGCGCCTGCACGGTGTCGGGCTCGTCGCTGAATTTCGGCAGTGCGATCGACCCGCTGTCGGTGTCCACGCCGCTGGATGCCACCTCGACGCTGACGGTGACCTGCTCCAACACTACGCCCTACACCGTCTCGCTCAGCGCCGGCGCGAACGCGGGCGGCGCCACCAACTTCGCCAACCGGACGATGAAAAGCGGTGCGGACACCCTGGCCTATCAGCTCTATCTGGATTCGGGCCGGTCCACGGTCTGGGGCGACGGGACCGCCGCCAGCAGCGCCAAGAACGGCACCGGCACCGGCAGCGTCCAGAGCCATACGGTGTATGGCCGCCTGCCGTCGCTGGCCAACGTGGTGCCTGGGTCCTACACCGACACGGTGACGGTGACGATCAGCTATTGAGCCCGCTCGCCGGGCACGGGCGTGCAATGACGCTCAAAGCGCCCGGCCGATCAGGATCTTCTGGACCTCGGAGGTCCCTTCGTAGATCTGCGTGACCCGCACGTCGCGGTAGATGCGCTCCACCGGGAAGTCGCTCACATAGCCGTAGCCCCCATGCACCTGGATGGCGGCCGAGCAGACCTTCTCCGCCATCTCGCTGGCAAAGAGCTTGGCCATGGCCGCTTCCTTGAGACAGGGCTGGCCCGCATCCTTCAGGCTGGCGGCATGCCAGATCAGCTGACGGGCGGCCTCGATCTGGGTGGCCATGTCGGCCAGCTTGTGCTGGATGACCTGGTGCTCGAAGATCGGCACGCCAAAGGCGACCCGCTCGCGGCTGTACTTCAGCGCCGCGTCGAAAGCCGCGCGCGCCATGCCGACCGACTGGGAGGCGATGCCGATGCGTCCCCCCTCCAGGCCGGACAAGGCGATCTTCAGTCCCTGCCCCTCTTCGCCCAGCCGGTTGGCGGCCGGCACGCGGCAATTCTCGAACAGGATCTGGGCGGTGTCGCTGGCATGCTGGCCCATCTTGTCCTCCACCCGCGCCACGACGTAGCCGGGCGTGCGCGTCGGCACCAGGAAGGCGCTGATGCCCTTCTTGCCGGCGGCCTTGTCGGTGACCGCCATCACGATGGCCACGTCCCCGTTCTTGCCGCTGGTGATGAACTGCTTCACCCCGTTCAGCACGTAGTCGTCCCCGTCCCGCACCGCGGTGGTCCGCAGGCCGCCGGCCTCGGAGCCCACATGCGGCTCGGTCAGGCAGAAGGCGCCCAGCATGTCGCCGCGGGCCAATGGCTTGAGAAAACGCTCCTTCTGGTCCTCGTTGCCGAAGGCCATCAGAATGCTGCACACCGGGCAGTTGTTGACGCTCACCACGGTGGAGGTGGCGCCGTCCCCGGCAGCGATCTCTTCCAGGATCACGGCCAGTGCCAGGTAGTCCAGGCCAGCGCCGTCGTACTCCGTGGGCACGGCCACGCCATAGCAGCCCAGGGCGGCCAGGCCCTTGAGCGCTTCGGCCGGGAACTGGTGGGACTTGTCCCACTCCGCCGCAAACGGCGTGATCTGGTCCTCTACAAAGGCGCGGACGGCGTCCTGCACGGCGCGATGGTCTTCAGAAAGCAGCATGGGTCAGGGTCCTCACCAGGGCAGCGGCTGGCCGTCGTAATTGAAGAAAGCGCCGTTGTCGCCTGCCGTCAGGCCGTCCAGCACCTTGCGCAGGCTGGCGGCGCTGGTGGCCACGTCGATGTCGGCTTCCTGCCCGCCCATGTCGGTCTTCACCCAGCCCGGATGCAGGCTGACGCACAGGGCCCGGCCGTCCAGCGCCAGGGCCATGTCCTTCATCACCGAATTCACCGCCGCCTTGGAGGCCCGGTAGACCCAGCCCGCGGAATTGGCCCGCAGCGTGAGCGAGCCCATGCGGGACGACAGGATGCCAATGCGGGCATCCGGCGCCAGCGCGTCCAGCAATTGCGGCAGCACCCGCATCGGGCCCAGCACGTTGGTGTGCATGACCGCGTCGAAGTCGGCCTGGCTGGGCGGCTGCAGGCCGATGGTGCGCGGGCCGTAGAGTCCGGCCACGTACATCACGCGGTTGAACTGGAAGCCGTCCAGCTGCCAGGCCAGCCCGGCAATGCTGACCACGTCCGACACGTCCAGCTTGATCGCCGTGGCGCCCAGGGCGCGCAGGCGTTGCAGGCTTTCCTCGTCCCGGGCCGTGGCCACCACCTGGTCGCCGGACTCGCGGTGCTGGCGCACCAGCTCCAGGCCGATGCCGCGCGAGGCCCCAATGATCAGCACCTGGGTCATCAGATCAGCTCCACGCCGACGGCCGTGGCTTCACCCCCGCCGATGCACAGCGCGGCCACGCCTCGCTTGAGCTGGCGATGCTTCAGCGCCCCCAGCAGGGTCACCAGGATGCGGGCGCCGGAAGCGCCGATCGGATGGCCCAGGGCCACCGCACCGCCGTTCACGTTGACGATCTCATGCGGCAGCTTGAACTCGGCCATGGCGGCCATGGTCACAGCGGCGAAGGCCTCGTTCACTTCCCACAGGTCCACGCTCTTGGCGTCCCACTGGTTCTTGGCCAGCAGCTTCTGGATGGCGCCGACCGGGGCGGTGGTGAACCATTCCGGCGCATTGGCGTGCACGGCGGTTCCGACGATGCGGGCCACCGGCGTCAGGCCGCGGGCGCGGGCGGTGGATTCACGCATCAGCACCAGCGCTGCGGCGCCGTCGCTGATGGACGAGGACGTGGCGGCGGTGATGCTGCCGTCCTTCTTGAACGCCGGCTTGAGCGTGGGGATCTTGTCCAGCTTGGCCTTGAAGGGCTGCTCGTCGCGAGAGATGACGGTGTCGCCGCCCTTGCCGGCCAGCGTCACCGGCGCGATTTCCCAGGCGAAGCTGCCGTCCTCATTGGCCCGCTTGCTGCGCTCGGTGGAGGCGATGGCGAACTGGTCCTGCGCTTCGCGGGTGAAGGCGTACTTGTCCACGCACTGCTCGGCAAACACGCCCATGGCCTTGCCGCGCTCGTAGGCGTCTTCCAGGCCGTCCAGGGCCATGTGGTCATACATCTGCGTGGCGCCGTACTTCACGCCCTTGCGCGCGAACATCAGGTGCGGGGCATTGGTCATGGACTCCATGCCGCCGGCGATCAGCACATCGGCGCTTTCCGCCTTGAGCGTGTCGTGGGCGAACATGACGGCCCGCATGCCGGCGCCGCACATCTTGGACAGCGTGACCGCGCCCACCGATTGCGGCAGGCCGGCCTTGAGCACGGCCTGGCGCGCCGGGGCCTGGCCCTGGCCGGCCATCAGGCAGTTGCCGATGAAGGCTTCGTTGATGGCGTCGCCGGGCACGCCGGCGCGCTCGACCGCGGCCTTGATCGCAACGGCGCCCAGCTCCCAGGCGGACAGCCCGGCGAAATCACCCAGCAGGCCGCCGATGGGCGTGCGTGCGGCAGACACGATGACGATGGGATCGGACATGAAAGTCTCCTTGGTTCAGCTTGTGGATCGAAGGCACCGGCGCGGTCACTGGATGGGCAGTTCGCGATGCTCCGGCTCGGGCGCCTGCGGGGTCGGCTCGGCCGCCTGCACCCGGAAGCGCTTGTGGGAATCGTAGGGAAACACGTCGTGCACATGGCCCGCCAGAATGCGCTGCTTGTGCGTCTGCCAGAAGGCCGGCTCCAGCAGGTCCGCATGGTGGGCCATGAAGGCCTCCCGCACCTCGCCGTGGCCGAGCAGGAAAGGGCCGAAGGTCTCCGGGAAGACGTCGTGCTTGCCAACCGGATACCAGACCTCGCCGGACATTTCGTCCTCTTCATTGCGCGGGGCGGGCACCTCCCGGAAATTGCAGTCGGTCAGGTATTCGATTTCGTCATAGTCATAGAACACCACCTTGCCGTGGCGGGTCACGCCGAAGTTCTTCCACAGCATGTCGCCGGGAAAGATGTTGGCGGCCACCAGGTCCTTGATCGCATTGCCGTACTCCACCACTGCATGCTGCAACTGGGCCGGCGAGGCTTCCTGCAGGTAGATGTTGAGCGGCACCATGCGGCGCTCGATGTAGAGGTGGTGGATGATCAGGTCGTCGCCGTTTTCCTCGACCAGGCTGGGGCAGAAATGCTTGAGCTCGGCCACCAGCTCTTCCTCGAAACGGTGGCGCGGGAACGCGACGCGGGTGTATTCCAGCGTGTCGGCCATGCGGCCCACCCGGTCGTGCTGCTTCACCAGCAGGTACTTGCGCTGGATCTGTTCGCGGGTGGTGTCCTTCTGCGGCGGGTAGAAGTCCTTGATCACCTTGAATACGAAGGGATAGGAGGGCAGGTCGAACACCAGCATCACCATGCCCTTGATGCCGGGCGCGATGCGGAATTTGTCCGAGCTGTGGCGCAGATGGTTGAGGAAGTCCCGGTAGAACAGGTTCTTGCCCTGCTTCTGCAGGCCCAGCGCGGAATAGATCTCCGAGCGCGGCTTGCGCGGCATCAGCGAGCGCAGGAACTGCACGTAGGCGCTGGGCACTTCCATGTCCACCAGGAAGTAGGCGCGGGCGAAGCTGAACAGCATCAGCAGGTCGTCTTCGCCGAAGAGGGCTGCATCGATGTAGAGCAGGCCCGGCGATCCGTCGGTGGACCTGGCGGTGAAGTCGTCAGTGGGCGTGATGTCGGCCGTCGCGGCGGCCCCGCCCGAGTGACCTGCAGCCCCCGCCGACGACGGCGTCTCCAGATGCAGGATGGGCAGCGCAAAGGCCGTCTCGGTGAAGCCATTGACGATCTTGCCCACGATGTAGGCGCCCTTGTTCCGATAGAACAGCGACGACAGCACCTGCACCTGGAAATTCGTGCGCCAGCGGAAGTTGCCCAGTTCGCGGCTGATGGCCTGCAGCACGCAGTCGATGTCCCGCCCCAGGTCCTCGAACTCCAGGTCGAGCTGGAAGTTCCAGACGATGCGCATGAAGGTGTCGCGCAGCGTGTCGTGCGAGGGGTAGTAGCAGCGGTAGGTGGGTTGCGCGGCGGGCTCGTCGTTCTCGATGTATTCGGTCGAGATGGCGGGCCGCACGAAGATGAAGTCGTTGTGGAAGTAGCTGTGGTGCAGCAGCCGGGTGCAGACCGAATTGAAGAAGGTCTCGGCCAGCTCCGGCTGGCGGTGGTTGGTCAGCAGCCCGATGTAGTGCAGCTTGACCTGCTGCCAGACGTCGGTGGGCAGGGCGCTGGCCTGGTAGCGCTGCTCCAGCAGCGTCACGGCTTCGTCCACCCGCAGATCGTAGAACTCGATCCGCTCGCGCTGCGCCCGCTGCTGGCCGCGCCAGTCGGCCTGCTCGAAGCGCTGCTTGGCGCTGGCACTGGCGGCACGGAACAGACGGTAGTGCTTGTTGAAGCCCTCCAGCAGGGCCATCGCGATCTGGAAGGCGCGTGGGTCGGTCAGTTCATGAGGAAACATGGGCCTGCCTGCTGGTGGGAGATCGAGTCGGCGCGGGGTGGGCGCGGGGTGGGCGCGGGGTGGGCGCGGCGTCTTTCGGGTCCGTGCCGACGGGTTCAGCCCTGCGGCGAGGTCGATGCCGACCCCTGAGCAGCAGTTGGGACCGCGGTCGATGCCGGACCGGCGCCCCGCGCGGCTTCGTAGCGCTGATGCAGGGCCGCCAGTGCGCGGCGGTAGGCCGGGGTGACGTCGTCCGCATGGGCGGCCGACACGCTGAGGTCCTTGAGCAAGCCGTTGTGCAGGCCATAGACCCAGCCGTGCACGGTGACGGACTGTCCGCGGGCCCAGGCATCCTGCACCACCGTGGTCTGGCAGGCGTTGCGGGCCTGTTCCAGCACGTTCAGCTCGCACAGGGCGTTGACGCGCTGGTCCTGCGGCAGTTGCTCCAGCCAGTCCTGGTGATGATTGCGCACGTCCTGGACGTGGCGCAGCCAGTTGTCCACCAGGCCCACGCGCAGGTCCTGCAAGGCGGCGCGCACACCCCCGCAGTTGCTGTGGCCGACGATGATGATGTGGCGCACCTTCAGCTCATCCACTGCGAACTGCATCACCGAGAGGCAGTTCAGGTCGGAGTGCACCACCACGTTGGCCACGTTGCGATGCACGAACAGCTCACCGGGCAGCAGGTCCACCAGTTCGTTGGCGGGAACGCGGCTGTCGGCGCAGCCGATCCACAGGTACTGGGGGGTCTGCTGCTTGAGCAGGCGGGAGAAGAACCCAGGGGTGTCGTCTTCCGTCTGCGCGGCCCAACGCTTGTTGTTGTTCAGCAGGTCTTGGAGTTCGTTCGTGCTCATGGGTCCGATTTTGTCACCGGCCGGCCAGGCCGACCTTCGCAGGCCGGGCAGCGACCCTTACATCGTCTCGGCGAACAGCTCGCGACCGATCAGCATGCGCCGGATCTCGGACGTGCCCGCCCCGATTTCGTAGAGCTTGGCGTCACGCCACAGCCGGCCCAGCGGGTATTCGTTGATGTAGCCGTTGCCCCCGAAGATCTGGATGCCTTCACCGGCCATCCAGGTGGCCTTTTCGGCGCACCAGAGGATGACGGAGGCGCAGTCCTTGCGCACCTGGCGCACATGGGCGCCGTCCAGGGCGTCGAGGTTCTTGCCCACCGTATAGCAGAACGCGCGTGCGGCCTGCAGCACGGTGTACATGTCGGCCATCTTGCCCTGGATGAGCTGGAACTCGCCGATGCTTTGGCCGAACTGCTTGCGGTCGTGGATGTAGGGCGTGACGTTGTCCATCACCGCCTGCATGATGCCGATGGGGCCGGCGGCCAGCACGGCGCGTTCATAGTCCAGGCCCGACATCAGCACCTTGGTGCCCCCGCCGACGGTGCCCAGCACGTTCTCGGCCGGCACTTCCACGTCCTTGAACACCAGCTCACCGGTGTGGCTGCCGCGCATGCCGAGCTTGTCCAGCTTCTGGGCGATGGAGAACCCCTTCATGCCCTTCTCGATCAGGAAGGCGGTCATGCCGCGGGCGCCGAGCTCGGGCTCGGTCTTGGCGTAGACCACCAGGGTGTCGGCATCGGGGCCGTTGGTGATCCACATCTTGTTGCCGTTGAGGACGTAGTAGCCGCCCTTGTCTTCGGCCCGCAGCTTCATGCTGACCACGTCGGAGCCGGCGCCGGGCTCGCTCATGGCCAGCGCGCCGACGTGTTCGCCGCTGATCAGCTTGGGCAGGTATTTGCGCTTTTGGGCGTCCGTGCCGTTGCGCTTGATCTGATTGACGCACAGGTTGCTGTGGGCGCCGTAGCTCAGGCCGACCGAGGCGGAGGCGCGGCTGATCTCTTCCATGGCGACCATGTGGGCCAGGTAGCCCATGCCGGCGCCGCCGAATTCCTCGGGGACGGTGATGCCCAGCACGCCCAGGTCGCCCATCTTGCGCCACAGGTCCATGGGGAACTGGTCGCTGCGGTCGATCTCGGCGGCGCGGGGGGCGATCTCCGCTTCGGCGAAGGCCCGCACGGTGTCGCGCAGGGCTTCAATGTCTTCGCCCAGGAAAAAGTTCAGGCCAGGCAGGTTCATCCGTATGTCTCCTCGACCGCCTCTGACCAGCGATGAGGCCGGGCAGGACAGATTCTTTGATGGTTCGAGCGTGAGGGTCAGTGCCAGGCCGGTACGGCCACCGCCCCGGGGAGGATGCTCCTGGGTTTGGCTGACGTGCACGGCATGCAGTTGACGTTCGCGTCAATTGTAGGACGAGCCGGGGCGGGGTGGGGGTAGCGCAAAACTACTTAATCAGAACTGCGGGGCATGACCCGCCTTGCCTCAGCGGGGCGTCTGGAGATGACCGCTCAAGATCAACGATGCACGCAGCATGTCGTTGATCCGCGTCTGCCATCCGTCACCGGTGGCGCGCAAGGCGGTCAGGATGTCCTGGTCCAGGCGCAGTTTCACGGGCTGTTTGGTCTGGGCGGCCTTGCTTCCCATCGGTCGCCCTCTGCGTCGCTTCGCGATGTCTTCAGGCGTGTGGACGACGCCACTCACGCCGGCCTTCGCTTCGGCCAGCGATTCACGCAGACCACGGAGAGACTCGCCAGCATCGGCCTCGATGGCCGCGGCAACTTTGTCGATATCCAGGTTTTTCAGGGCCTTCATTTCATGCTCCAAAAGAGTCGCTTCCGGCTGACGTTGTCGCGATCGGACTTGGCATAGAGGAGTGCCAGGAGAACCACCTGATCTTCTACCCAGTGCCAATACACCACCCGCACGCCACCGCGTTTACCCAGTCCCTCACGCCCCCAACGCACTTTTCGCGCCCCCTCTGCGCCGGGAATGACGTCTCCGGCGTCAGGGTGGTTGGCGATGAAATCGATGAATTCATGCCGCTCGGCCTCTGACCACACATCAGCAGCCTGCCGCTGAAAAGTGGGCGTTTCAATGACTGTCCGCATTTATTGTGCACCCAAACAATTGGTTCATCAAGTTGCCATCTGGCATGAGATGAAGCTAACGGAATGGTGTGCGGCGGCGTATCACCTGGGATTGCCTCGGTTCGCTCTTGTGCGCCCGGAACCGGTCACCGACCGACTGGCTTGAGTGGAATTCGAGACGCGTGAAGCGCGTGCGAGCCCAGCGGAGAAGGCGGTACGGTCCGGCGCCAGCGCTCTGGTGCACAGCCAGGTTGGTGGTGTGCGTGACACGTGGCTGTGCTCAAATTCGCGCCGTTTGCTTCAGCGCCAGAGTCCAGGGATCCCCACCCATGTTTTTGAAGATCATCATCATCCTGCTCGCCATCGTGGCCATCACTGCAGGCGTGCGGACCATCCTCAAACGGGAGGCCAAGTTCGGCGGCGACTCGGAGGATGGAGATGGTTACCTGGTGATCGAAGGGTTCCCAGCTGTCTTGCTTGGCGTCGTGGAGATCGCCATTGGCGTGTACATGCTGATTTATCAGCGGTCGCCGGCGCTGTTCTGACGATCGCCACCAAGACGAGAGGAGTGATGCAAACGGGGCGAGCCTTACAGAAACCGCTCCAGCAACTTCTTCGACTGCCGATCCATCGCAAACCGGTCCGGCACCAGGAAATGAATGCCATGGCTGCTGCCAATCAGCAGCCGCCCTTCCCCCAGCCGACGGATGTCTTCCTCGCTCTTGAGGATGAAGCGCGTCTCTCCGCGATCCGTCTCCACCGTCCATTCGCTCGGCGTGGAGAAGGTCGACACCGCGAGCACCCGATGCACCGTCGGCATCAGCTCCCGGGCTGCGAACTCCTCGCGAAGCAGACTGCGCACCGCTTCAGGCTGGCGGTCCAGATGGTCGATCCAGGCGATCTCATGCCCGTCCTCGCCCACCAGCGCAATGCCCTCGTCGGGCGCGCTCAGCGGATGCGCCCGCACCGGCGTCACGTTGTCATGAATGCGGCCTTGCAGGTCCACCAGTTGCAGGCGGCCGAACGCATTGCGGACCAGATGTTGAATGTTGCTCATCAAGGGTCTCCCGGCCTCAGGCATTCGCGGTGTGGGCATTGGCATTGGGCGGCACGATGACCACCGCTTCCTCCGCCTCCTGGTCCACCCGGCGGGCCTGCGCCTCCCACAGTCGCCAGTAGGCGCCCTGCTTGGCGATCAGCTCGTCATGCGGGCCGACTTCCACGATCTCGCCGCGGTCCATCACCACCAGGCGATCCGCCTTGCGCAGCGTGGACAGGCGGTGGGCAATCGCAATCGTCGTGCGGCCCCGCACCAGGTTGTCCAGCGCCTTCTGGATTTCCTTCTCCGTCTCGGTGTCCACCGCCGAGGTGGCTTCGTCCATGATCAGGATGCGCGGGTCGATCAGCAGTGCACGGGCAATCGAGATCCGCTGGCGCTCGCCCCCGGACAAGCCCTGGCCGCGCTCGCCCACCAACGAGTCGTACCCCTGGGGCAGCCGCAGGATGAATTCATGCGCATGCGCCGCGCGGGCCGCCGCCACGATCTCCTCGCGGGTCGCGTCCGGCTTGCCGTAGGCGATGTTCTCGGCGATGGTGCCGAAGAACAGGAACGGCTCCTGCAGCACCAGGCCGATGTGGCGACGGAAGTCGGACAGGCGGAAGCGCCGCAGGTCCACCCCGTCCACCTTGATGGCGCCCTCGGTCACGTCATAGAAACGGCAGATCAGGTTGACCAGCGTGCTCTTGCCCGAGCCGCTATGGCCCACCAGGCCGATCATCTCGCCGGGCTTGATCTGCAGGTTCAGGTCGCGGATCACCGTACGGTTGCCGTAACGGAAACCAATGTCCTGCAGCGTGATGGCGCCCTCCACCCGGTCCAGCTTCACCGGGTTGGTGGGTTCGGGCACATTGGACTGATGGTCCAGGATGTCGAAGATGCGCTTGGCGCCAGCGGCAGCCTTTTGCGTCACCGACACGATGCGGCTCATCGAATCCAGCCGGCCGTAGAAGCGGCCGATGTAGGCCAGGAAGGCGGTCAGCGTACCGACGGTGATCTGCGAATGCGCAATCAGGTAGATGCCAAACGCCCACACCACCAGCAGGCCGATTTCCGTGAGCAGGGCCACGGTGGGCGAGAACAGGCTCCAGGTCTTGTTCAGCCGGTCGTTGACCTCCAGGTTGTGGTCATTGGCTTGCTTGAAGCGCTGCGCCTCACGGCGCTCCTGCGCAAACGCCTTCACCACCCGGATGCCGGGAATCGTGTCGGCCAGCACCGAGGTCACTTCGCCCCACACCCGGTCGATCTTCTCGAAGCCGGTGCGCAGGCGGTCCCGCACCATGTGGATCATCCACGCGATGAAGGGCAGCGGCACCAGCGTGGCCAGGGCCAGCCAGGGATTGGTGCTGAACAGGATCACGGTGATCATGCCCAGCATCAGGCAGTCGGTGATGAAGTCCAGCGCATGCAGCGACAGGAACACGCTGATCCGGTCGGTTTCAGAGCCGATGCGGCTCATCAGGTCCCCGGTCCGCTTGGAGCCGAAATATTCCAGGGACAGCCCCATCAGGTGCTCAAAGGTTGTCGTGCGCAAATCTGCAGCAATTCGCTCGGACACCAGCGCCAGGATGTAGGTCTTGGCCCAGCCCAGCACCCAGGAGACGATGGCCGCTCCCAGCAGCCCGCTGAGATAGAGCACCACCAGGCTGGGATCGATCTGCTGCCCCTGCTGGAAAGGAATCAGCACCTTGTCCATCAGCGGCATGGTCAGGTAGGGGGAGACCAGCGTGGCGCCGGTGGCGCCCATCATCAGGAGGAAACCGAGCAACAGCTGGCCCTGGTAGGGGCGGGCGAAACGCCACAGGCGCAGCAGCACCCAGGTGGAGGGCGGCGTGTGCAGCTCACGGGCGCAGCTGGGGCATTCCTCGCTGTCTTCCGGCAGCACGGCCTGGCAGCTGGGGCACAGCTCCGGTTCGTCGCTCTGCGCACGAACCGGCTCGCCCCGGGTGTTGAACGCGTCCTGGAAGCGCTGGGCCTGCAGATTCGCGCGCATGGTGAAGCGCCACAGGGCCAGCCGGCCTTTCCCGTCCGTCAGCTCCAGCAGGCCCACGCCGGCGTGGTCGCTGAGCAGCAGGCGCAGGGCCGGCGTCAGGAGCCATTCCTGGAACGAACCGTCCGGCTCCGCCGCCAGCAGCCGCTGGTCCGTGAGTTGCAGCACGCCCGAGGAAAAGCGCAGGTGGGTGTCGAGGTCAACCTCCAGGGCGGCCCGGACGTTCTCGCCTGGGCGCAGTCGCGCTTGAAGTGCCTCCGCCGCCGGACTGGCCGAAACGACAGGATGTGAATGCTGCATTTGTGATTGTTCTGAGGAAATGACCGTAACGGTATGGCAGGATTTTCTCCCAAGGAAACTCTCCAGGACCGTCCGCGGTTGACCCCGCCCTCCGAAGCCCCCGTTTCTTGAGCGCACAATTGCGCTTTGCTTCTTCTTCCGGTAGCCGGTCCCCCCTTCCACGTCTCCCCCCAAATGAGCCGACACGACGACATCAAGCTCCTGCGCATCAACTACCTGCGCGGCCCCAACATGTGGACCTATCGCCCGGTTCTGGAAACCTGGCTGGACCTCGGGGACCTGGAAAACCATCCGTCCAACCTGCTGCCCGGTTTCACCGAGCGGCTCACCCAGCGCCTGCCGGCCCTGGTGGAGCACCACTGCGGCGTGGGCGAGCGGGGCGGCTTCCTGCAGCGCCTGACCGAAGGCACCTGGATGGGCCATGTGATGGAACATGTGGTCATCGAGCTGCTGAACCTGGCGGGCATGCCCACCGGCTTTGGCCAGACCCGCTCCACCAGCCAGACCGGCGTCTACCGCATGGTCTTCCGCGCCCGGGACGAGCAGGTCGCCCGCGAAGCCCTGGCCCAGGGCCATGCGCTGCTGATGGCCACCATCAACGACCAGCCGTTCGATGTGGACGCCGCTGTCCATGCCATCCGGGACAAGCTGGACGACTGCTACCTCGGCCCCTCCACCGCCGCCATCGTGGCCGCCGCCACCGACCGGCGCATTCCCCACATCCGCCTGAACGACGGCAACCTGGTCCAGCTGGGCTACGGCGGCCGCCAGCGCCGCATCTGGACGGCGGAAACCGACATGACCAGCGCCATTGCCGAAGGCATCGCGCGGGACAAGGACCTGACCAAGGAGCTGCTCAAGTCCGTCGGCGTACCAGTGCCCGCCGGCCAGGCCGTCAAGACGGCCGAGCAGGCCTGGGACGTGGCCCAGGACCTGGGTCTGCCGGTGGTGGTCAAGCCGTCGGACGGCAACCACGGTCGCGGCGTCACGCTGGACCTGCGTCGCCAGGCCGACGTCGAGGCCGCCTTCCACCTGGCCGATGCCGAAGGCTCGGAAGTGTTGGTTGAAAGCTACATTCCGGGCATGGAACACCGGCTGCTGGTCGTCGGCGGCCAGGTGGTCGCCGCCGCCCGGGGCGAAGAAGCCTGGATCACCGGCGACGGCACCCACACCGTCATCGAGCTGATCGACCTGCAGATCAACACCGACCCGCGCCGCGGCCTGACCGAAGACTTCCCGCTCAACCGCATCGACATCCGCGAAGACGCGGTGGTGCTGCTGGAGCTGCAGCGCCAGGGACTGACCGGCGACGGCGTGCCGGAAGCCGGCCGCCGGGTGCTGATCCAGCGCAACGGCAACGTGGCGATCGACTGCACCGCGCAGGTTCACCCGGAAGTGGCCCATGCCGTGTCCCTGGCCGCCCGCACCATTGGCCTGGACATCGCCGGCGTGGACCTGGTGACCAGCGACATCAGCAAGCCGCTGTCCGAGACCGGCGGCGCCATCGTCGAGGTCAATGCCGGCCCCGGCCTGCTGATGCACCTGAAGCCGGCCGAAGGCATGCCGCAGCCGGTGGGCCAGGCCATCATCGACCATCTGTTTGCCCAGGACGAAAACGGCCGCATCCCCATCGTGGGCGTCGCCGGCTCGCGCGGCACGGCCCAGGTCTCGCGCCTGGTGGCGTGGCTGCTGCATCTGAATGGCCGCCATGTGGGCCTGGCCTGCGGCGATGGCCTGTTCCTCGGCACCCGCCGTGTGGAACGCAAGCCCAGCGCCCACTGGGCCGCCAGCCACCGCCTGCTGATGAACCGGTCGGTCGATGCCATCGTGGTGGAGAACAGCGCCGGCATCATCCTGAGCGACGGCCTGGCCTACGACCGCTGCCAGGTCGGCGTCGTCACCGACATGGGCCGCGTGCCCGAGCTCGACAACCACGACATCCAGACCGAAGACCAGCTCTACAAGGTGCTGCGCACCCAGGTGGATGTAGTGCTGTCCGACGGCGCCGCCGTGCTGAATGCCGACGAACCGCGCCTCGTGGAAATGGCGCCGCTGTGCGACGGGGAAGTGGTCTTCTACGCCCTGGACCCCGCCAGTCCTGCCCTGGTGGACCATCGCGCCAAGGACGGCCGCTGCGTCTTCCTGCAGGGCGGTGCGGCCGTGCTGGCCCATGGCGGCGCGGAAACCTCCGGCGCCAATGTGGACAGCCTGCGCGCCCGCTTCCGGGCCATCGGCCAGGACCTCAGCCCGGATGCCGTGCTCGCCGCCGTTGCTGCGGCCTGGGCCCTGGGCATCTCGCCCGAACTGATTGCTGCCGGCCTCGATACCTTCGTGCCGGAACTGCCCCAATAAAAGAACAGACGAACGAAAGACGACAGATGGAAGTCTCTCGCACCCGCGCACTCCGTGGCCCCAACATGTGGAGCCGTCATACCGCGATTGAAGCAGTGGTCCACTGCAGCGACACCGAACGCACCATCGCCGACATGGACGGTTTCGAGGCCCGCCTGCGCGCCCTCTTCCCCGGCGTCGGCCCGCTGCGGCCGGCCAGCAGCGCCAAGACCCCGATCTCCCTGGCCCATGTGCTGGAGCAGGCCGCGCTGGCGCTGCAGGCCCAGGCCGGCTGCCCGGTCACCTACAGCCACACCCACATCACCTCCGAGGCCGGCACCTATCAGGTGGTGGTGGAATACAGCGAGGAAGACGTCGGCCGCATGGCCTTCGACAAGGCGGTGGAACTGATCAATGCGGCCGCCACCGGTGGCAGCTTCGATGCCGACGCCGCCGTGCGGGCCCTGCGTGAAACGGACGAGGACATTCGCCTCGGCCCCTCGACCGGCTCGATCGTGGAAGCCGCCTGCAAGCGGGGCATCCCCTTCCGCCGCTTGACCCAGGGCAGCCTTGTGCAACTGGGCTGGGGCGTGAAGCAGCGCCGCATCTGGGCCGCGGAAGTGGACGCCACCAGTGCCGTGTCCGAATCCATCGCCCAGGACAAGGACCTCTCCAAGCGCCTGCTCCAATCGGCTGGTGTGCCGGTGCCGGTGGGCGCGCCCGTCAGCTCGGTGGACGAAGCCTGGGACGTGGCCCAGGAGATCGGCCTGCCGGTCGTGGTCAAGCCGCTGGACGGCAACCAGGGCAAGGGCGTGACGGTCAATGTCGCCTCGCGCGCGCATCTGGAGATCGCCTACAAGGCCGCCGAGGACATCGGCACGGTGATGGTCGAGAAGTTCCTGCCCGGCAGCGACTACCGCCTGCTGGTGGTGGGCGACAAGCTCGTGGCCGCCGCCCGCCGCGATCCGCCCAACGTCATCGGCGACGGCACGCACACGGTGCGCGAGCTGGTGGCCAAGGTCAATGAAGACCCGCGCCGCGGCGACGGCCATGCCACCTCGCTGACCAAGATCCGCCTGGACGACATCGCCATTGCCCGTCTGGACCTGCAGGGCCTGACGCCCGACTCGGTGCCCGACAAGGGCCGCCGCGTCATCCTGCGCAACAACGCCAACCTCTCCACCGGCGGCACCGCCACCGACGTGACGGACGATGTGCATCCGGAAGTGGCCGCCCGCGCCATTGCAGCGGCCCAGGTGGTGGGCCTGCATGTCTGCGGCGTCGATGTGGTGGCCGAAAGCGTGCTGCGTCCGCTGGAAGAGCAGAACGGCGGCATCGTCGAGGTGAACGCCGCGCCGGGCCTGCGCATGCACCTGAGCCCGTCCTACGGCAAGGGCCGGGATGTGGGCGAGGCCATCATCGCCAGCCTCTACGGTCACGCCTCGCGCGGTGACAAGAATGAAGACGGCCGCATCCCCATCGTGGCGGTGACCGGCACCAACGGCAAGACCACGACGTCCCGCCTGGTGGCCCACATGTTCGCCACCCAGGGCCTGCGCGTCGGCATGACCAACACCGACGGCGTCTATGTGGAAGGCCGCCAGACCGACAGCGGCGACTGCTCCGGCCCCAAAAGCGCCCGCAACGTGCTGATGCATCCGGATGTGGAAGCAGCGGTGTTCGAAACCGCCCGTGGCGGCATCCTGCGCGAAGGCCTGGGCTTTGACCGCTGCCAGGTGGCGGTGGTGACCAACCTCGGCGAGGGCGATCACCTGGGCATGAACTTCCTCAACACCGTGGAAGAGCTGGCCCTGGTCAAGCGCGTCATCGTGCAGAACGTGGCGCCGAACGGCTACGCCGTGCTCAATGCGATGGACCCGGTGGTGGCCAACATGGCCGCCGTCTGCCCCGGCCAGATCATCTTTTTCGCCAGCGACCGCCATCACCCGCTGATGGCCACCCACCGCGCCCAGGGCAAACGCAGCGTCTATGTGGACGGTGACAGCCTGGTCGCCGCCGAAGGCGCCTGGCGTGAATCAATTCCGCTGCGCGACATCCCCTTCACCCGCGGCGGCGCCATCCCCTTCCAGGTGGAAAACGCCATGGCCTCGGTGGCGGCCGCCTGGGGCGTGGGTCTGGACTGGGACACCATCCGCCGCGGCCTGGCCAGCTTCATGAGCGACGCCGACAGCGTGCCGGGCCGCTTCAACGTCATGGACTACCGGGGTGCCACCGTGATTGCCGACTACGGCCACAACGGGGACGCCATGAAGGCCCTGGTCGCCGCCGTGCAGGCCCTGCCGGCGCAGCGCCGCTCGGTGGTGATCTCCGGCGCCGGCGATCGTCGGGATGAGGACATCCGCGTCCAGACGCAGATCCTGGGCGAGGCCTTTGACGACGCCATCCTGTTCCAGGATGCCTGCCAGCGCGGCCGTGAGGACGGCGAGGTGCTGGCCCTGCTGCGCCAGGGCCTGGAAGGCGCCAGCCGGACGCGCCATGTGGAGGAAGTCCGCGGCGAGTTCAATGCCATCGACCGCGCGCTGGAACGCCTGCAGCCGGGTGACCTGTGCCTGGTGCTGGTGGATCAGGTGGAAGAAGCGCTGGCGCATCTGTCGCAGCGCATCAAGGAAGCTTGAACCCCCTGCAAGCTCCCGCCGGACCGCGCGGTCGTACGTCCGGCCGGTCCGGCCCTCCGACCCCCACGGGCCCGATGGGTCCGCGCCGGCAGCGCGGACTCGTGGCCCTGCCCGGCGCCGCCGACCGCTCGCTGTCGTGGCTGCTGGGCCGCTGGCGGCAATGGCCGGTGCACTGGTGGAACGGGCTGACAGTCGCACTGGGAGTGGCGCTGGTGCAGCTGGTGGTGTCGCACCTGGCACCGGCGGAGCACGCCCACATTGCCTCGCAACTGGCCATGGCCTGCGCCATCTGCGCGAGCCTGGCCGACCTGCCGGGCAGCCTCAGCCGTAATTTCAAGCGGGTCGCGCTGGGCGGTTTGCTGGCCCTGGTGGCGGTGGTGGCCGTGCCGCTGCTGCGCAACCACCACGGCTGGATGGGCGCGCTGGTGGCCGCCATGGCCTTTGGCAGTGCGCTGATGATGGCCTGGGGCCAGCGGGCCGCGGCCGTGTCGTTTGCGCCCATCCTGGCCATGGTGTTTGCACTCGCCTGGCCCCCGCTGCCCCTGACGGTGGTTGTGGCCAGTGGCGCCGCGGGCGTGGGTCTGTATCTGGGATGGGCCTGGCTGTCCGGCGCCGTGCTGCAGCGACGCTTCCGGCGGCTGGCCCTGGCCGAGGCCCTGCGCGGCCTGGCCCAGTTGCTGCAGGCGCGGGCCGAGCTGCTGGGCAGCGGCGGTGCCGCCCATGCCATGCAGGACTGGCTGGGCAACGAAGCGCAATTGGCCGAAGTGCTGCAGTCCACCCGCGACCAGATCTTTCCCCATGTGCAGGACGACCCGCGCAGCGTCGCCGTGCTGCTGCATGTGATCGAACTGCGGGACCTGATGCTGGCCAGCCGGCTGGACCTGGAGCTGATCGGTGAGGACCCGATCGGCCAGCAGTTGCGCCAGTCCCTGGTGCAGCGCCTGGCGTCGCTCACCCAGGCGCTGGAAACCTGTCGCCTGGCCCTGCTGAACGACGAAGCGCCGCGCTCGCTGGTGCTGGCGCCGATCGCCTGGCCGTCGGTATCGGCCCAAGACCCGCGCGCCCGCCTGCAGGCCTTGCTGCACGACCGGCTGACGCATCTGGACGGCGAAGTGCTGGCCATTGCTCAGGCCCTGGACCCGGACCAGCCCCTGCCGCCGCTGCCGCTGGACCAGGTGCAGCTCAACCAGTTCCTCACGCCGGAAGGCTGGCCCATCAGCCTACTCAAGGCCCAGTGGCGGCTGGACTCCCCGGTGCTGCGCCACGCGCTGCGCAGCATGCTGGCGCTCTCCAGCGCCTACTACATCGCCCTGGCGTTGCCCTGGGCCTCCCATCCGCACTGGCTGGTGCTGTCGGTCGCGGTGGTGCTGCGCGGCACGCTCGACCAGACTTTGGCGCGTCGCAACATGCGGGTGCTGGGCACGGCCATTGGCTGCGGCCTGATCCTGCTGCTGACGATGGTGCCCAACCTGACCTTGTGGACGGTGGTGCTGCAGGTGGCGGTGGGCATTGCCCATGCCTTCATCACCCGCCGCTACCTGGTCACCGCCATCGCGGCCACCGTGATGGCGCTGCTGCAGGCCCATCTGGCCGACACCACCCACGGCGTGGCCGCGGTCGAGCGGCTGGCGGACACGGTGCTGGGTGCGGCCCTGGCCTGGGCCTTCAGCTATGTGCTGCCGGCCTGGGAGCGGCGCCACCTGCCCCGCTCGCTCAAGCGGGCCCGCAGTGCCTTGCAGCTCTACGTGAAGCAGGCGATGACCGCCGAGCTGACACCCGCCGGCGCGCTCAGCCAGCGGCTGGCCCGGCGCCAGGCGTATGACGCGCTGGCCGCCCTGTCCGCCGCCCTGCAGCGCAGCCAGTCCGAGCCGCGCCGGGTGCGCCCGCCGCTGCAGGAGCTGAGCACGGTGCTGGACCACGGCTATCGCCTCATGGCGCATCTGTCGATGATGCGCCAGACGCTGATGCGACGTGCCGCGGAACTCGGCCCCGAGGCGCTGGCGGAACTGCCGCCCCACGCGCTGCGCCTGCAGCGCGCGCTGGAAGGCCGTGAGCCGGTGCCCCACACCCTGCAGTTGCTGCAGGACTGGAGCCTGCTGCCGGACGTCGGCCCGATGCAGGACCTGCGGCCCTGGATGCGGCGCCGCCTGCAGGTCAGCATGGACGATGCCGCCCGGGCCGGCCAGGCGGCCGAAGCCGCGCTGGTGGCCATGGGCGCCGACCCGTCCACCGAGTCGGTGCAGAACAGCCTCAGCGGCGAGTGAGCCGCTGGAGACTCAGCCCAGGTTCACCTGGATCTTGCGCGGCTGCGCATGGGCCGCCTTGGGCAGCCGCACCTGCAGCACGCCGTGGGTCAGCTCGGCGCTGATCTGCTCGGCGTCCAGTTCCTTGCTGAGGGTGAAGACGCGTCGGTAGTGCTGACGGGTCACCTCGGCATGGCCGGCGCGCAGGCCCTCGGGCATGTCCAGGCGCATCTCGGCTTCGATGATCAGCTGGTCGCCATCCACCCGCAGGTTGAGCAGGTCGCGCGGCACGCCCGGCAGGTCGGCATACAGCGTGATGCCTTGCGGGTCTTCGATCACATCCACGGGCGGCACCAGAGCGAGGTCGTCACGCTGGCGGCTGGACCCCGTGCGCGAACGGGCGGTGGAGGACGATGCCGATGCGGATGCGGCAGTCGGGGTGCTGGCGGGCGCGGTGGCGGCGCCTTCGACGGCGGCGGGCGTCATCTGGCCGACCACGGCCGGGTGGACGGCCGCAGAGGCGGCAGCGGAAGCGGAGGTCGAGGCTTGAACGGCTTGCGTGCTCATGATGGGTACTCTTGGCTGAAGACGGTGGAGGGAGATCGCCGAAGGCGTGCTCAATGGATGTCGATGCGGCGCGGCTGGACGGCGGCGCGGCGCTTGATGGTCACGCGCAGCACGCCATCGCGGTAGCGGGCCTGCACCTGGTCCGGATCGATGTCATCGGGCAGGCTGACCACGCGGCGGAAACTGCCGCTGAAGCGCTCGTTCTGATGAACGATGCTGCGGGCGTCGCTGGCAGCGACCGATGCTCCCGATGCGCCTGCGTTTTCAGGCTTGGCGGCAGTCTGGGAGGCCCGCTCGCCGGACAGGCTGAGCACGCCGCGGTCCAGGTCCACGCTGATGCTGGCGGGGTCCAGGCCCGGTGCAAAGGCATACACCTCCACGGCTTCGGGGGACAGGCCGACATTCAGTGCCGGATAACCGCCGCGGCCCTGGCCACGGATGCTGGAAGACACATCAAAAGCCTGGCTGACCTCGCGCTGCAGGCGCTCGAGGTCGTTGAACAGGTCACGGGCGAACAGACGTTGGTACATGGGGCCTCCTGATGGACAGTGGGTGTCGTTCGGCGGCCGGGATGACCGCCATGCATCCCAGTTTTGGACGCAGCAGCGGTTCTTCAAGATCTTGAAATTGGGGGGTCGTCGCCCCCATATCGCCCCGCCTTTGAGGGAGTCGGGAGGCTAGCGGCGGCTGTCCAGCCCCGGCCCGTGCAGCACGGCAAACCCGTTGCGGCCGGCGCGCTTGGCCTGATAGAGCGCCCGGTCGGCGAGGACCATCAGGTCCCGCGCCGACATCTCGGGTTCCTCCAGCGTGGCCACGCCAATGCTGGTGGTCACGCTCAGGCCGGCCAGCGGCTGGTGGGCCACCGCCTCGATGATCTTGGCCGCCACGCCGGCTGCCTCGTCCGGGCTGTTGAGCCCTTCCAGCACCGCCACGAACTCGTCCCCGGCCAGCCGCGCCACGACGTCGCTGGCCCGCACCGTATGGCGCAGGCACTGGGCAAAGGCCTTGAGCACCTCATCTCCGACCGCATGGCCGTAGGAGTCGTTGATGGTCTTGAAATGGTCCACGTCCAGGAACAGCACCGCCATCGCGCGGCCCTCCCGGGCCAGCCGGCGTTGCCGCAGCAGGGCCTGCTCCAGCGCCTGGTCCAGCTCGCGGCGGTTGGGCAGACCGGTCAGCGCATCCGCACTGGCCCACTGCGCCAGTTGCGCCTCGGCCTGCTTCATCGGCGTGATGTCGATCGACAGCAGGAACAGGCCCACGACCGCGCCGCCATCCCCCACATCCGGCACATACACGCTGCGGAAATGCCGCTTGCGCCCCAGGTGCACGGAGGTGGTGTCGAATTCCACCCGCTCCCCTTGCAGCCCCAGCGCCAGATGCACACGCCGCTGGGTGTATTGCTCCGGGCCCAGCAGCGTCTCCAGCGTCTTGCCGAGGGCATCGTCCAGGTCCACGTTGAGGAAGGTGCGCACCGTCTCATTGGCATAGCGCAGGCGCTGCTCGGCATCGATATAGCCCAGCGCGATCGGCAGGTTGTCCGTCACCGCCTTCAAGCGCTTTTCACTCTGGGCCACGCGGATCTCGTCCCGACGGCGCTCGGTGATGTCCATCGACACGGCATAGAACCCGCGGGTCACCCCCGCCGCCGCCCGGTCCGGCACCAGACATTGGTGGAAGTGGCGCCACTGGCCGTCCACGCACACGCGTGCATCGAACTCAACCGTCTCGCCAGCCAGCACCCGGTCCATCTGCGGCTGCATGGCCGCGGCGCCTTCCGGCGTGTGCAGGTCCGCAATGGACCGCCCGACCGCGGTCTCCGTCTGGAAGCCAAACACCCGTCCCGCTTCCGCATTGGCGAACAGCAGGCGCCCCTGGCGGTCGAAATGGCCGATGAGGGCCGGCACATGGTCGGCGATGTCTCGCAGACGCTGCTGGGAACGCTCCGCCGTGCGGGTGCGGGTGATGACCTGTGTCACCGCAATGGCGGTGAACAGCGTCAAGGTGCCCAGCCCGCCCAGCAGCAGCCATTCGCCCTGGCTGGCATCGCCCTGCAATCGGTTGTTGATGCTGGCCTGTTCGGCGGCGAGGTCCGCGCGCAACTCCCCCAGCAGGTCGCGCAGCTCATCCATCTGCGCGGGGCTGCCCATCACCCGCTCCAGGGCCTCGTCATGCTGGCCGCTGTCGTGCAGACGCAGCAGCTGGGACATGTCCCGCAGCCGGATCAGGGCCAGTTCGCGGACGCGGGCCAGCCGCGGGCCCTGCATCGGATCGGGGCTCAGCTGCACCAGATCATCCAGCCGCTGCTCCAGCCCGCTGACCGCTTCGCGATAGGGTTGCAGGGCACTGCCCTTCTGGGTGAGCAGATAGCCGCGCAGGCCGGTTTCGGCATTGAGCAGGTCCTCCATCACCCGGTGCAGTTGCGGCAGGGTGTGGCCGATCCGCTCGGAGCGCTGCAGGTGGGTCACCGTGGCATGCGCGCGCCAGGCCAGCAGCGCGCACAGCACCGCCATCGCCGCCAGGGACACCATCAGCCAGCTGACGCCGCGACTCAGACGGGATGGTGGGAGGGCGGGCAGGGGGATGGTCGGCATGCGTTCGGCAAGAAGAGCAGCGGAGGGATCAGGGGTCGCGGTGCGTCAGGCGGCGCTGATTATCCTTGGGCCGCATTGCAGCACGTCAAGGTCAGACCCTCAGTCGGAATGACGGCCGATTCAGCCGCTGCCTCGCACGCGGGCGCGTTGCCAGACAGCATTCAGGCCGCACGGCATCGCCCCAATGGCAGACGCGCCCGTGGCCCGGGCTTCCTACAGTCCCGCTCATGCACGCCCCAACCCGACATCGCCGCTCCCTGCTGCGCGCCCCCGATCCTGACGGCCATGCCAAAGTCAGCTTTGCCGAGCTGTTTTTCGACCTGGTGTTCGTGTTTGCCGTCACCCAGCTCTCGCACCGGCTGATTGGCCACTTCACGCTGGCCGGCGTGCTGCAGACCCTGTTCCTGATGCTGGCGGTCTGGTGGGTCTGGGTCTTCACCTCCTGGGTCACGAACTGGCTCGATCCGGAGGCGATTCCCGTACGAGCCTGCCTCTTTGTGTTCATGCTGCTGGGGCTGCTGATGTCCGGCGCGATTCCCGACGCTTTCGATGGGCGTGCGCTGATGTTTGCCGGCAGCTATGTCGGTATCCAGGTGGGGCGTACGCTGTTTTTTCTGTGGGCGGCGAGGGGCAGCGCCGGGCTGCTGCGGAACTTCCAGCGCATTCTGGCCTGGCTGGCCAGCAGCGGGGTGCTGTGGATCTGCGGGGCTGTGATGCCGCAGTGGCGAGTGGCCTGCTGGATGGCGGCGCTGGGGCTGGAGTTCATCGGGCCGTCGCTGGGGTTCGTCGTGCCCGGGCTGGGACGGTCCGCATCCACCGACTGGACGGTCTCCGGCGGGCACCTGGCGGAACGCTGCGCGCTCTTCGTCATCATTGCGCTGGGCGAATCCTTGCTGGTGACAGGGGCCACGTTTTCGGAGCACGCCATCACGCCCGACACCGCCCTGGCCTTCCTGGTGGCCTTTGCCGGCAGCCTGGCCCTGTGGTGGCTGTATTTCGACACCACCAACGACCTGGCCACCGGCCGCATCGCCCACAGCGACGACCCCGGCCGCCTGGCGCGCTTGAGCTACACCTACCTGCATCTGCCCATCGTGGCCGGCATCATCGTGAATGCGGCGGGCGACGAATTCGTCCTGGCGCATCCGATGGGCGAGACCCCGCTGCGCACGGCCGTGTGTGTGCTGGGCGGGTTCGGGCTCTACATCCTGGGGGTCGGACTTTTCAAGTGGTCGGTCCTGGGACGATGGCCCTGGTCGCATGCCGTGGCGGTGGGCCTGCTGGCGCTCACCGGTCTGTGGGCTGCGGCGTGGCCGACGGTTCTGACCAGCGCAGTGGCCTGCCTGGTGCTGGTGGCCTTGGCGGTGTGGGAGCGCCAAAGCCGGAAGATTCCCGCCTGAGCCGCGAGCGACCCCGCATGACCCAGGAATGGGTGCCGACTGAACGCAGAAGGAGCGCCGCTGCGGGTGGCCCGGACGCTGGCACCGTTGCCAGTACTACCCCCTCGCATTGGGGGGACCAGGGTTCCTCATGACGCGTTGCGCGCATGACCGATGGGAACATACCGCGCTTTTGGACGGTGTCCGTCAGCAACCGTCCGTCGATTCACCCTGAATTCGCCCAGCGGCATCCCCATGCGATTGATCCATTCGGCTTTCGTGGCCATCGTTTCCACGGCCCTCATCGGCTGCGCCTCCACCCCCCCGCAAATGCAGGCTGCACGGCCAGCGTCCGCATTGACCCAGAGCTACGGCCTGGCAAAGATCGAAGCGGTCGGTGCCACCAGCCACATGCAGCAGCCTCTGGACAGCGACCAGTCGGTGATCTACTTCCAGAACCAGGGCGGCGGCGGAGCCGGCCTGGGACTTCTGCTGGGCCCACTCGGCGTGCTGGCTAACGTCAAGATGATCCAGAGCGTCACCGACAGCGATGTCGCAAAACTCAAGGGCAAGCTGAACGTGGACCCCAAGGCGGCGCTGCAGGAGGCGCAGTTGGCCACGGATTCGCCACTGCGGATCGCGGCCACACCGGGCGACGTGAAGGTTTCGCCGTTCCTGCTGGTGTCCAAGACCAGCGAAACGACCCTCCAAGTGTCTTCGGTGATCATGTTCGAGGGCACCGAGGGACAGGCCAAGTGGAACCGGCGTTATCAGTACCAGTTGCCTGGCAAGTACACCCTCGAGCAGTTGTCCACCCTCTCCCCGGCCTCGTTGGCGCAACTTCAATCGGCCAGTGTGGCGGCCTATGCCGCGCTGCTCAAGCACATCGCCGAGGAGCAGCCCGCAGCGATCGCCGCGGAGCGTCCGGTCATCCTGAAGTCCGCCTTCATCTCCCCGCGCTTCGAGCTGGAGATGCAGGGCACCCTGATTGGTGAGAAAGACCAGCGCATCTGGGTCCGAACGATTGGCAGCGTGATTGCGTTGGATCCGTCGGACATCAAGTACGAGCTGTCGAAGACCTGACGCATCCCACCCGCTTCACTCGCAAAAAAGGCGCCGAGCGCCGCGGGAAGTCCCGGGGCAGTCGGCGCCAATACATCCCTGGGGCGTTGGCCCACCCCAGGAGTCCTGCACAAAACAAGCGGAGATGTCAGGCCATCAGCCCGCCGGCGTCCAGCCGCCGCCCAGGGCACGCACCAGCCCCACCGTGGCCTGGTACTGCTCGGCTTGCACCTGCAGTGCCACACGGCGGTTGCGCAGCTCGCTGCGACGGGCATCGAGCAGGTCCAGCTGGCTGATGAAGCCGTTGCGATAACGCGAGTCCGACAGCGCCGTGGCGCGTGACGCGGACGCCACCGCCTGCGCCTGAACCTCCGCCTGGCGCGACAGCAGTTGCAGACCGCTCAGGCTGTCTTCCACTTCCCGCAGCGCCTGCAGCAGTTGCTGCCGGTAGTCAGCCATGGCCAGATCCAGCCCGGCCTGGGCCGACTCGATGCCGGCCTTGCGACGGCCGCCGTCAAACAGCGGCAGCGACAGCAGTGCATCCACCGACCAGGCGCGTGCCGACCACTTGAACACATCGCTCAGCTCGGGCGAGGCATAACCACCCGTGGCCGTCAGCGTCAGGCTGGGGAACCAGGCGGCCTGGGCCACGCCCACGCGAGCCTGCGCTGCCAGCAGGCTGCGCTGCGCTGCGGCCACGTCCGGACGCCGGGCCAGCACTGCGCTGGGCAGGCCGGCCGGAATTGCCGGCAAGGCCGACAGGTCCTGCGTCTCGGGCAAGCTGAAGCCGGAGGCCGGCTCGCCCAGCAGCACGGCCAGCGCGTTTTCCAGCTGTGCGCGGCGACGGTCCAGGGCCACCGCTTCCGCCTCGGTGGAGGCCACCTCCGCCTGCACCCGCGCCAGGTCCAGCTCCGCCACATCGCCGGCCTGATAGCGGCGCTGCGTCAAGGCCAGCGTCTCGCGATAGGCGGCCACCGTGTCGCGCACCAGACGGCGCTCCTGGTCGGTGAAGCGCAGCGACAGATAGGTCTGCGCCACGTCCGCCTGCACCATCAGCCGCGTGCTCTGCAGCAGGGCCTCGCGGGCCTGGGTGTCCAGTCGCGCGGCACGGCTGGCCTGGGACAGGCGACCCGACAGGTCCGCCTCCCAGCTGGCCGACAGGCCGGCGCGGTACAGCGGCGTCACGGCAGGTCCCTGCCCGGCCGTGGTGCCGCGGTAGGCGCCGGCATTGGCGCCGACCTGCGGCAGGCGGTCCGCATCGGCGCTGCGCGACAGGGCCCGCGCCTGGGCCAGGCGAGCGGCCGCCGACTGCAGGTCGGTGTTGTTGCGCAGCGCGCGCTGCTCCAGGTCGTTGAGCTGGGCATCCGCGAACGCCAGCCACCAATCGCCGCGCGGCTCGGCATCGGCCGGCGGCACCACCGCCCAGCGGCCGTCCGCCACGGCGGCGCTGTCCTGCCCGGCCTTGAAGGCGGTGGGCGTGGCGGGCAGGCGCGATTCATCGATCGGCGGCGGGGTGGCGCAACCGGCCAGCACCAGGGCCGCCAGCAGCGTGGTCATCATCAGTTTCATGGCACAAATCCTTGTTGGTCTGCGAAGCGGCTCACGTCACTCATGGTCATGGCGAGGCGCTGCCGGATGCGGCTTGGCACCCGCACCGCCCCCGAAGTCATGGCCCGCGCCCTGTTCAGGCTGGGCAAAGGCTTCCAGATGATCTCCATGCTGCTTGAGCGGACGGTTGCCCGACAGGCGACGCATCAGGACATAGAACACCGGCGTCAGGAACAGACCGAAGGCCGTCACGCCGATCATCCCGGCGAACACCGCCACGCCCATCGCATTGCGCATCTCGGCGCCGGCACCGTGGGCCAGCACCAGAGGCAGCACGCCCATCACGAAGGCCATCGAGGTCATCAGGATCGGGCGCAGACGCAGCCGGCTCGCTTCGATCGCGGCCTGCAGCGGGGTGCGTCCCGCAAACTCCAGCTCCCGGGCGAACTCCACGATCAGGATCGCGTTCTTTGCAGACAAGCCCACCAGCACGATCAAACCGATCTGCGTGAAGACGTTGTTGTCCCCATGGCTGAGCCACACGCCGGTCATCGCCGCCAGCAGACCCATCGGCACGATCAGGATGATGGCCACCGGCAGCGCCAGGCTTTCGTACTGGGCGGCCAGCACCAGGAACACCAGCAGGATGGCCAGCGGGAAGACCCACAGCGCGGAATTGCCGGCCAGGATTTCCTGATAGGTCAGCTCGGTCCACTCATAGCTGATGCCCGGGGGCAGCGTCTCGGCGGCAATGCGGGCGATGGCATCCTGCGCCTGGCCGGTCGAGAAACCGGGGGCCGGGCCGCCGTTGATGTCGGCGGACAGGAAACCGTTGTAGCGCATCGCACGCTCGGGGCCGAAGCTCGGCTCGATCTTCATCAGTGCGGACAGGGGCACCATCTCACCGGTGTTGGAACGCACCTTGAGCTGGCCGATGTCTTCCGCACGCGCCCGGAACGGCGCATCCGCCTGCACCCGCACGGTGTAGGTGCGGCCGAACTTGTTGAAGTCGTTCACATACAGGCTACCGAGGTAGATCTGCATGGTGTCGAACACGTCGGTCACGGCCACGCCCAGTTGACGGGCCTTGGTACGGTCCAGGTCGGCATACAGCTGCGGCACGTTCACCTGGTAGCTGGTGAAGAGACCGGCCAGCTCCGGCGCCTGCGACGCCTTGGCCATGAAGGCCTTGACGGCGCCGTCCAGCGCTTCGTAGCCCAGGCCGCCGCGGTCTTCCAGCTGCAGCTTGAAGCCACCGGTCGTGCCCAGGCCCTGCACCGGCGGGGGCGGGAACATCACCACGAACGCGTCTTCGATCTTTCCACCGAACTGCGCATTCAGATTGCCAGCGATCTCGCCGGCCGACATGCCCTTGCCAGTCCGCTCATCAAACGGCTTGAGCGTGGCGAAGACGATGCCGGAGTTGGAGCTGTTGGTGAAGCCGTTGATCGACAGGCCCGGGAACGACACGGCGTGGTCCACGCCCGGCGTCTTGATGGCGATGTCGCTCATGCGGCGGATGACGTCTTCGGTGCGGTCCAGCGTGGCACCGTCCGGCAGCTGCGCAAAGCCGATGAGGTACTGCTTGTCCTGCGCCGGAACGAAGCCGCCCGGGACGGCCTTGAACAGGCCCACGGTCAAGGCCACCAGCGCGGCATAGATCACCAGCATGATCGCCTTGCGGCCGATCACGCGGGTCACGCCGCCGCTGTAGGCCTTGGCGCCGCGATTGAACAGGCGGTTGAAGCCGCCGAAGAAGCGGCCCAGCACGCGGTCCATGCCGCGGGTCAGCCAGTCCTTGGGTTCATCGTGGCCCTTGAGCAGCATGGCGGCCAGGGCCGGCGACAGGGTCAGCGAGTTCACCGCGGAGATCACGGTGGACATGGCGATCGTCAGCGCGAACTGGCGATAGAACTGGCCGGTCAGGCCGGTGATGAAGGCCAGCGGCACGAACACGGCCACCAGCACCAGGGCGATGGCGATGATCGGGCCGGACACTTCCTTCATGGCGCGATAGGTCGCCGCCCGCGGACTCAGGCCCGCCTCGATGTTGCGCTCGACGTTCTCTACCACCACGATGGCGTCGTCCACCACGATACCGATGGCCAGCACCAGGCCGAACAGCGACAGTGCGTTGATCGAGAAGCCGAAGGCATGCATCACCGCGAAGGTGCCGATGATCGACACCGGCACGGCCAGCAGCGGAATGATGGAGGCGCGCCAGGTCTGCAGGAACAGGATCACCACCAGCACCACCAGGGCCACCGCTTCCAGCAGGGTGTGGACCACCGATTCAATCGAGGCCCGCACGAACTGCGTCGGGTCGTAGACGATCTCATAGCTCACGCCTTCCGGCATGGTCTTCTTCAGCTCCGCCATCGTGGCACGCACGTTGTTGGAGATCTCGATGGCGTTGGAGCCCGGCGCCTGGAAGATGGGGATGGCGACGGCGGACTTGTTGTCCAGCAGCGAGCGCAGCGCGTATTCAGCAGCGCCCAGCTCGATGCGGCCCAGGTCGCGCAGACGCGTCACCTGGCCATTGGCACCGGTCTTGACGATGATGTCGCCGAACTCGTCCTCGTTCTTGAGGCGGCCCTGGGCGTTGACCGGCAGTTGCAGGTCGATGCCCTGCAGGCCGGGCGATGCGCCCACCACACCGGCGGCAGCCTGCACGTTCTGCTCACGGATGGCCTGCACCACGTCGTTGGCGCTCAGGCCGTGCTCGGCCACCTTCTGCGGGTCCAGCCAGACGCGCATGGAGTAGTCGCCGGAGCCGAACAGCTGCACCTGGCCCACGCCGGCGATCCGCGCCAGACGGTCCTTGACATTGAGCACTGCGTAGTTGCGCAGGTAGGTCATGTCGTAACGGTCATTGGGCGACAGCAGGTGGACCACCATGGTCAGGTCGGGGCTGCTCTTCACCGTGGTCAGCCCGAGCCGGCGCACTTCTTCCGGCAGGCGCGGCTCGGCCTGCGACACCCGGTTCTGCACCAGCTGCTGGGCCTTGTCCGGGTCGGTGCCCAGCTTGAAGGTCACGGTCAGCGTCATGTTGCCGTCGGTGTTGGCCTGGCTGCCCATGTAGAGCATGCCTTCCACCCCGTTGATGGCCTCTTCCAGCGGCGTGGCCACGGCTTCGGCGATCACCTTCGGATTGGCGCCCGGATATTGCGCCCGCACCACCACCTGCGGTGGCACGACTTCCGGATATTCGGAGACCGGCAGCACGCGGAGCGCGAGCAGGCCGGCGACAAAGATCAGCACCGACAACACACCCGCGAAGATCGGGCGGTCGATGAAGAATTTGGAGAGATTCATGGCAGTCTTTCTAGACAGCGGAATGGATCAGCGGCGAAAGCGAGCCCCTCGCACCGGCCGGAACCGGTGCGTTGGAGACGTTTGCGGCTGTCAGATCAGGACTTGTCGGCCTTGGACGCGCCGTCCCGGGCTTGCAATTCCGCCTTGGCGTTCATCGGCACCATCTGCGGCTGCACCAGGGCGCCGGGGCGCACGCGCTGCAGACCGTTGACGACCACCCGCTCATTGGCCTGCAGGCCCGCGTTGACGATGCGCAGGCCATCGACGCTGGCGCCGAGCTGCACTTCGCGATAGGCCAGGGTGTTGTCCTTGTTCACCACCATCACGAACCGCTTGTTCTGGTCGGTGCCCACGGCCCGTTCATTCACCAGCAGCGCCGGACGGCTCTTGGACTGGCCCAGGCGGATGCGGGCGAACTGGCCCGGCATCAGCGCGCCGTCCTTGTTGTCCAGCACGGCGCGCACGCGCACCGTGCCGCTGCGGGCGTCGACCTGGTTGTCCACCAGTTGCAGGCGGCCGTTGTAGGGCGTGTCGGCCGTTGCGGACGTTCCGATCTGCACCGGCACCTTGTCCAGTTGGCTGCGGGCGCCAGCACCGCCGGGCAGGTCGGCCAGGGCGCGGGCCACCGTGCGCTCGTCGGCATCGAAGCTGGCGTAGATCGGGCTGACGGAGACCAGCGTGGTCAGCACGGGCGCGCCCGGGCCTGCGGCCACCAGGTTGCCCTGGGTCACCTCGATGCGGCCGACACGGCCGGCCACCGGGGCGCGCACCTGGGTGTAGCCCAGGTTCAGACGGGCCGACTGCAGCGCAGCCTGGGCCGCACGCAGATTGGCATCGGCTTCACGGGCGGCATTGCTGCGCTCGTCCAGCTCCCGCTGGGCAATGGCGTGCTCGCTCCACAGGCGGTTGGAGCGCTCCAGTTCACTCTTGGTGTAGCTGACACGGGCCTGCGCCGCGAGCACCTGGGCTTCGGCACGGTCCACCTCGGCCTGGAAGGGCGCCGGGTCGATGGTGATCAGCAGCTCACCGGCCTTGACCAGCGAACCTTCACGGAAGTGGACCGACTGCACCGCCCCCGCCACGCGGGAGCGCACATCCACACGTTCCACCGCTTCCAGGCGGCCGGAGAACTCTTCCCAGGCAGCGACGTCCTGGCTGGTGACGGTGGCCACTGACACCGGGATCGCCTGCGGCGCAGCAGCCGGCGGATTGGCTTCCGCCTGCTGGCTGTGCAGGCCGACGACAGCGGCGGCCAGCACGGCGGCCACGGCGGTGATGGAAGTGGCGGTAATGGCCAGCGGACGCTGGCGGCTGAGCAGGTGTTTCATTGTTGTGACTCCGTGGATTCGGGACGGTTCTGGATGAGGCAGGATTCGAAGGTCAGACTGGAGATGCGAGGCGGCGGACATCGCCGGGATCGTGTCGGCTTCAGCGGTCGGGGCATGAACGCAGCTCCTCAGGACGGTTGAGGACGAGTGCCGCGTGAGGACCCCAGCGGCGGGAGGGTGTGCAGGAAGTCGAACAGTCGCTGGCGGAGCGCCTTCACCCAAGGCGGCTGCAGCAGCTCCAGCGAGGGCAGGCGCATCAGACTGGCGGGCCAGCCGGTGGGGCCGGGCAGGATGGTCTGTTGCACCGCCACGCCGGCGCGGTGCAAGGCCCGGGCATAGGCCACGGTCTCGTCGCGCATCGGGTCGTCGTCGGTGCTCAGCACCAGTGCGGGCGCCAGGCCTGCCAGGCGCTGGGTGCAGGCCGGCGCTGCATAGGGATGGTCGCCCTCTTCGCATTCACCGAGGTAGGCGCGCCAGCCGTGGGTCCAGCGGCATTCCCCATCACCGGCCTCGGCGCGGCGCAGGGAAGCGGTGCCCAGGCAGGGGTTGAGCATCGGGCCCAGCAGGATCTGGCCGGCCAGCTTGCCGTGCCCCTGGTCGCGCGCCATCAGGGCCAGCGCCGCGGCCAGGTTGCCGCCGGCTTCTTCACCGGCCACCAACACCGGGCTGGTGCGGCCCGAGAGACGGCCGCGAGACTTGTAGAGGCCTTGCAGCAACGCATCCAGGGCCTTGAGCGCAGTCGGGAAGACTTTGTCCACGCCGGTGGGATAGTCCACATCCACCACCACGGCGCCGGCCTCAGCCAGCAGTTGCGAGACCATCGCGCCGTTGTCCAGCGAGCCGCTGGTGAAGGCCCCGCCATGCAGATGCAGCACCACCGGCGCCTGCGGACGGCGATTGGCGGCCTTGTACACGCGCACCGGCATGACGCCGTCGCCGGCGGGCAGCAGATCGTCGTGACAAGCGGTCAACGGCAGGGCTTGCATGGTGGAGGAATCCTTGGGAATCGTGGAATTGCTGCGGGGACAGCAAAGGCCTGCACAGACAAGGGGCAGGCAAACATGTTGCAATGCAGCGAAATTTAGAGATTCAGCCCGCAGAGATAAATGGCCGCCTTCGCGAATCAATATTTCGCCGGCGAAACAATGACTGCGGCAGGATGGCGACCTCGCGCGCGCGTCCTGGGAAGATGACCACGGCTGGGCGCCGTTGCGGAAACAGCAAGAGGAACGTCAGATGGACAAGCTCAATGCCATGCAGGCCTTTGCACGGGTCGTGGAAGCCGGCACCTTCACCAAGGCCGCCGAATCCCTGGACCTGCCCAAGACGGCCGTCACCCGGCTGATCCAGTCGCTGGAGGACCATCTCAAGGTCAAGCTGCTGAACCGCACCACCCGGCGGGTGAGCGTCACGCCGGACGGCGCGGCTTATTACGACCGCGTGACGCGGCTGCTGTCGGACATCGAGGAACTGGAAGGCTCCGTGTCGCACGCACGTGCGGCGCCGCGAGGGCGCATCCGGGTGGATGTGGCCTCGTCCGTGGCGCGGATGCTGATCATCCCGGCACTTCCGGAGTTTTATGCAAAACATCCGGACATTCAGATCGACCTGGGCGTGTCGGACCGACCGGTGGACCTGATCAGCGACAACATCGACTGCGTGGTGCGCGGCGGCGAGATCAGCGACCAGTCCCTGGTGGCCCGGCGCATCGGCGACTGGGGCTACGGCTGCTGCGCGTCTCCGGAATACATCCGCCGCCACGGCATTCCGCAGCATCCGCTGGACCTGGAATCGGACCAGCACTTCGTGGTGAGTTACTTCTCCGCCCGCACGGGCAAGCGCTTCCCCTTCGACTACAGCAAGAACGGCCAGCGCTATGAGGTGTATGGGCGCTACCAGGTGTCGGTCAACGACGGCAATGCCTACATGACCGCCGGCCTGACCGGGCTGGGCGTGATCCAGGCGCCCTACTTCATGATCAAGCCGCACATCGACGCGGGCGAGCTGGTCCCCTTCCTCTGCGAATGGGAGTCGGACCCGCTGCCGCTGTATGTGGTGTATCCGCCCAACCGGCATCTGAGCACCAAGCTGCGCGTGTTTGTGGACTGGGTGGCGGAGTTGTTTGCCCGTCACACGGTGTGGCAGAAGCAGCTGATTGCCAGCTGCGATGCGAAGAGGGGCAACACGGACGAGGCGCAGCCGCCCACCGCCGAGCCGAACGGCAACAAGCTGGCGGTGCTCAGCGCCGCCTGACTTTGAGCTTCAAGCCGGCGTTCAGCCGCGGCGAGGCACGCTGAGCCGCACCCGCAGGCCCTGGCCGCTGGTGGCATCCAGCAGCTCCAGCCGCCCGGCATGACGCTGGGCAATGTCCACCGCAATCGCCAGCCCCAGGCCGCTGCCAGTGGCCTTGGCCTCACTGCCGCGCTGGAAGCGCTGCAGCGCCAGCGGCCGGTCCTGCGGCGCTATGCCGGGGCCGTTGTCCTCCACCTCCAGGTAGGCCCAGTCGTCCCGCGCGCCGGTGCGCACGGTGATGCGGGCGGCCGGTCCCGCGTAGTTCAGGCTGTTGTGCAGCAGGTTCTCCAGCAGCTCCCGCAGCAGGAAGCCCTGCCCCAGCACCGGCGCTTCACTGAGCTCGAACCCCAGGTCCATGCCGGTTTCCAGCGCACGGGGCACCCAGTCCTCGGCCACCTGCGCGGCAATGTCGCGCAGGTCCAGCGGCGACTCGCGCTGCTGGGGTTCGGCCTCGGCGCGGGCAATCGACAGCATCTGCTGCGCCAGGCGCGCACTGCGGTCCACCGATTTCTGCAGCCGCTTGAGCAGCGGCTCCACCTGCGGGTCGTGCGGCTCCAGCAGGGCCAGGTCGATTTCGGTGCGCAGCGAGGTCAGTGGCGTGCGCAGCTGATGGGCTGCATTGGCCAGGAAGTCCTGCTGCGCGGAGGAGGCGCGGCGAAGGCGCTCGAACAGCCGGTTGAAGGCGGCGATCAAGGGCTGAAGTTCACCCGGCACCTCGGCCGCCAGCGGTTCCAGCCGGCCCAGGTCGCGGCGCTCCAGCTCGGCGCTCAGGCGGGCCAGCGGACGCAGGCCCTGATGGGTGGCCCACCAGCCGGCCGCCGCCAGCAGCACCGCCATGCCGCCGATCAGCAGGCTCACCACCGCCAGCAACTGACGCTGCAACGCGTCGCGCTTGTGCAGCGTCTCGGCCACCAGGATCTGGCAGGACTGCGCAAAGCGGCAGGCCGACCCCAGCGCAGCCACCCGCAGCGACTCACCGTTGAGCGTGGCGATGGTGAAGTACCACTCCCCGGCGGCGCGGTGCGGCAGTTTCAGGCCCCTGAGGGACGCGTCCCCGTGCAGCACCCGGCCGTCCGGATCCAGCACTAGGTAATAGACGCTGTCGGTGCGGTCAAAGCGCAGGGCGCTGTCGGTGGGGCCGGACACGTCCACATAGATCTGTCCGTCCCGGTCGTGGATCAGGCTGGCCACCGCTAGCGCGGTATCGCCCAGCGACTGGTCCAGCCAGGAGATGGCGGTGTCGTGCATCACGCGGTAGAGCACGGCGCCAGCTACCGGCACCGCCACCAGCACCGGCACCATCAGCCAGAGCAGGAGTTGCTGCTTGAGGCTGAGGCGGGAGCGGCGCTCCGGGGCCGGAGCCGGAGCCGGAGCCGAGGCGTCAGGGCTGGGGCTGGGGCTCGTCATCGACGCGCAGGCTGCACTTCTTCCAGCAGGTAGCCCAGCCCTCGCACCGTGCGCAATTGCAGGCCGGCCGGCTCGATCTTGGCGCGAAGCCGCGAGACGCAGACTTCAATGGCGTTGTCACTGACGCCCTGCTCCCAGCCATTGCTGGCCGAGCCGATCTGCTCCTTGGCCACCACCTTGCCGGCACGGGCCAGCAGGAAGCCCAGCACGTCCCATTCCCGGGCGGACAGGGCCAGCGGCTCGTCCGACACAAAGGCCCGGCGAGCTTCCAGATCCATGCGCAGGGAGCCCAGCTGCAGTTCATTGCCGGAGCGGGCCTGGCTGCGCCGCACCAGGGCACGAGCGCGGGCGATGAGTTCGCTCAGGGCGAATGGCTTGACCAGATAGTCGTCCGCCCCGCCTTCCAGGCCGCGCACCCGGTCTTCCACCGCGTCGCGGGCGGTGAGCAGCAACACCGGCACGGTGCTGCCCTGGGCGCGCACCCGGCGCAGCGTCTCGAAGCCGTCGATGCCGGCCAGGCCGATGTCGAGGATCAGCAGGTCATACCGGTCCTCACGCAGGGACAGGGGGACCGGTTCCCCACGGCCGGTCACATCCACGACCCAGGACTGGGACCGGAGCGCCCGGGCCGTGGATTCGGCCAGGAATTCATCGTCTTCGACCAACAGGATGCGCATGGTGATCAGCATAAACCCGCTGTCTTGCAGCGGTCATCCACCAGGCTTGCAGAAACCTGAGGGCAACGGCGCGGACAGCTTTCTGCAAGCTTGGCGACAAGTACGCAACAGCGACCCCCGCCAGACTGCCGGACATGGTTGCTTCACTCAATTCTCCGCTTTCAGCCGGCGTGTCGTCGGGTGCCGTGTCTGGTGCTGCACGGGATGCAGTGTCCGACATGTCGAGCGATGGGTCCTCCGGCATGCCGCCCTCCCCGGCATCCGTCCCGACGACCGCCGGTCTGAAAGCTGTGGAAACGCCGCGCCCCAGCGCGCAGCGGGATCCGCGCCCCGCCGTCCTGCTGCTGCATGGCCTGTGCGCCAATCCGCTGGAGCTGATGCCGCTGGCCCGCACCCTGCGGACCGCCGGCTATGTGGTGGACGCTCCCGCCCTGGCAGGGTATGGGGTCTCGACCGAGAAGGAAACCCAGGGCGAGAAAGCCCCTGTCACACGTTTCGAGGACTGGCTGGCGCTGGCGCTGCAGCACTTCGACGCGCTGGCGGCCCGCCATGAGCAGGTGGTGGTGGGTGGGCTGTCCATGGGCTCGGTGCTGGCGCTGGCCGTGTCGCTGCGGCGTCCGGTGGCGGCCCAACTGCTGCTCTCCACCTCACTGCACTACGACGGCTGGAATGTCTCCCCCTGGCGCCGCCTGCTGCCGCTGGCCTTCGTGCCGCCGCTGCGCCAGTGGCTCAGCTTCCGGGAGCGCGAGCCCTACGGCATCAAGAACGAGCGGCTGCGGGCCTGGGTGGCACAGGCCATGGCGTCCGAGCATGTCTCCGCCGCCGGTGCGGACACCTTGTCCGCCGCGGCGCTCTATCAAGCGAGCCGGATGATCCGCTTCGTCCGCGCCGGCCTGCCCCAGATCCAGGCCCCCACGCTGATCCTGCATGCCAGCGAGGACGACGTCAGCGGTCCGCGCTCGGTGCATGAGCTGCAGAGCCGCCTGGGCACACGACCCGAGCAGATCGAGGTCCACTGGTTCCACCACAGCTATCACATGCTGACGCTGGACAACGAACGCAGCGCGGTCGCCCATGCGGCCCGCGACTTTCTCCTGAGCCGGGTGCCCGTGAGCGCCAGCCTGCTGGCGCATCCGATCTCGCACCTGTCCCCCCTGGCGCATCGCCACAACCTCACCGAAGAGACCTTCCATGAGCAACACGCTTGAATCCCTGCGCCAACTGGCCTGCCGCGAACTGGGCCTGCAGGAGTCCGACCTCGACAGCCACGCCACCTTCGCCGACCTCGGCCTGGACTCGCTGATGCTGGTGGATTTCATGTTCGCGGTCGAAGACCACTATCTCATCCAGATCGACCACGACACGGCCATGAAGACCCCCACCCTGGCGGGACTGGCCACGCTGGTGGACAGCCTGCTGGCGGCCACGCCGGTGAGCACCGCCCCGGCCACTGTGGCGGCGGCCTGACCCTGCCAACGCCAGCGGCAAACACACGACGGCAACGGCACAGGCATGGTCATGAGCGGAGAAGAAATATGGATCACCGGCATCGGCGCCTGCAGTGCGCTCGGCCCGGATGCGGACTCCCTCGCCGACGCGCTGGAATCGGGGGTCTCCGGCGTGCGGCTGCATGCGGGCGATCCGGAGCGGGGGCTGATGCCCTTCGCGGCGGCCTCGATCGAGACGCCGCTGGGGCAGGAAATGCCGCCGGCACAGCGCAATCTCTACGACCGGCACAGCCTGATGGCGCTGCAGGCCGCGGCGCAGGCCTGGCAGCAGTCGGGCCTGCCGGCGCTGGCGCAGCAGCCGGACCGTGCAGCGGTGGCCTGGGGCACGGGTCTGGGGGGCTCCAACGCCTTGCAGCAGTCCTATACGGAAGTGCTGACGAAACCGGCGCCGCGGGTGCATCCCTACACGGTGGTGCGGGTGATGAGCAATTCGGCGGCCTCGCATCTGGCCATGCGCTATCAGTTGCGGGCGGCGATGCTGAGTCTGTCCAACGCCTGCGCGTCCTCGGCCCAGGCGCTGGGCGAAGCACTGCTGCTGATGCGGCAGGGCCGGGCGGATGTGGTGCTGGCGGGCGGGTCGGAGGCGATGCTGAATCCGGGCTCGGTGATGGCCTGGCAGGCCATGGGCGTGATGGCGCCGCCGGATGCGGACGATCCGTCGCAGAGCTGCCGCCCGTTCGACGACCAGCGGCGCGGACTGGTGCTGGGCGAAGGAGCGGCGGCGCTGGTGCTCGAGACGGCGTCCCACGCCCGCGCACGCGGCGCGTCGGCGCTTGCCGTGCTGGCCGGTTATGGGCATAGCGTGGATGCGGTGCATCTGTCGCGGCCGGATGCGGACGGACAGGAACGGGCCCTGCGGGCGGCACTGGCCGATGCGGGTCTGGCACCGGATCAGATCGGTTATGTGAATGCCCATGGCACCGCCACCGAGGTGGGCGATGCGGTGGAGGCGGAAAGCCTGGCCCGTGTGTTTGGTGCGCGGGGCGTGCCAGTGAGCGCGACTAAAGCGCTGCACGGGCACCTGATCGGCGCCGGTGGAGCGCTGGAGCTGGTGGCCTGCGTCCAGGCCCTGCGCCGGGGTCGCTTGCCGGTGAGCGCCCATGTGCGCCACAGTCCGCTGCGGGAGATCGTCGATCTCATCGAGGGCAGCCCCCGCGACCTGGCACCGGGACGCGCGATCGTCTCCAACTCGTTCGCCTTCGGTGGGAGCAACGTGTCCCTGGTGGTGCGGGGCGCTTGAGCGCTTGAGCGAAGGTCCGCCTGGACCGATCTCGACCGTCCTGGCGCGGCGCTTTGCGCCCGTCCGACGGCTGGCTCAACGGATCACTTCAACTCAAACCGCTCCAGCAGTGTCGCCAGCTCGGCGGCTGAGCGCAGGCCCAGCTTGGTGAAGGCGCGGGCACGGTGGACCTCCACCGTACGGATGGCAATACCCAGTTCGTCCGCCACCTGCTTGTTGAGCTTGCCGGCCGCCACGCGCAGGGCCACCTCGCGCTCCCGATCGGTGAGGCTTGCCAGGCGGCCCGCCGCGTCGGCATGGGCCACCGCCTCCCGGTGGCGATGGGTGTCCAGGGCCAGCGCCCGTTGCACCTTGTTCACCAGCGCCTGATCGTTGAAGGGCTTCTCCACGAAGTCGATCGCGCCTTTCTGCATGGCGTCCACCGCCATCGGAATGTCGCCGTGGCCGCTCAGGAAAATCACCGGCAGCTTCACCCCGCGGCGCATCAGCTCATCCTGCACCTGCAGTCCGGACAGCGGCTCCATGCGCACATCCAGCACGATGCAGCCCATCGGGTCCGGCTCCTTCTCCAGCGCGTCCAGCAGCTCCGGCCCGCTGGCATGGGTGCTGACCTTGAGCCCATGGGAGCGCATCAGGAAGGCCAAGGCGTCCCGCACGGCGGCTTCGTCGTCCACCAGATGCACGGTCGAGGCAATGTCGGTCATGGGGTGTTCTCCTGTCTCGTGTCTTGAGGCACCGACGCGCGCGGCCCCTGCTCCGCCAGCGGCAACGTGAAGCTCAGGCGTGCGCCGCCGAGCGCGCTGGTGCCCGCCTCCATGCCGCCATGGTGGGCCTCGATCACCGATCGGCAGATGGCCAGCCCCATGCCCATGCCGTCGGGCTTGGTGGAATAAAACGCGGTGGTGAGCTGCTCGATGCCGCGCCCTTGCAGGCCCGGTCCGTTGTCGTCGACATCCACCCGCACAAAGCGCTGGCCGACCAGCATCGCGCTGATGCGGATGTGGGGGCGCGGCGCCGGCTGCGGCCGTGCCTGCAATTCATCGGCGGCATTGCGGATCAGGTTGATCAGCACCTGTTCGATCAACACCGCATCCGCATTCACCGGCGGCAGATCCGCAGGCAGCGCCTGCTCCACCCGAAGGTTGCGCAGGTCGCGCTTGAGCAGCGCCAGCACCCGGGCGACGATGTCGGCCATGGTGCAGACCTCCGGCTGCGGCGCCCGCCGCGTCAGGAAGGCACGGATGCGCTGCACGATGCGGCCCGCCTCCGTGGCCTGCTCACCCAGCCGCCGCAAGGCTTCCATCACCATGTCGTCCGGCGGACCTGTGCGCTCCAGGATGCGCAGCGCGCCGGCGTTGTAGCCGGTGATGGCCGCCAGGGGCTGGTTCAGTTGATGGGCCAGCGCCGAGGCCACTTCGCCCAGGGTGCTCAGCCGGGCTTGATGGGCCAGTGCCTCGGTCTGGCGGCGTTCCCGCTCTTCCGCCAGCTTGCGGGCGCTGATGTCCACGATCGACCCCATCCAGCCGATCTGACGGCCAGCCGCGTCCACCAGCGGCGCTTCAAAGATCATGACCTCGACGATGCGCCCGTCACTGCGCAGCCAGCGCGCTTCATAGCCCTCGCGGGGCGCCCCGCCGGCCATGTTGCGGCGGTGCCGGCGCAGGCTGTCTTCCATGTCGTCGGGCAGCCAGTAGGGCATGGGCGGCAGGCTGCCGAGCAGGTCTTCAGCGCTGTAGCCCACCAGGTCGCAGAAGGCGCGGTTGACGTGGGTGACGCGCCCTTCCAAATCCCGCCCGCGCAGGCCGACGGTCAGTGAATCTTCCACCGCGCGGCGCCAGGCAGCCTCGGTCCGCGCCTCGCCCTCGGCGCGGCGCACTTCCCGCATCTGCCGACGCAGCATGACGCTGGCCAAGGCCGACAGCACGATGAACACGGCCATCAGCGGGCCTGCAAGCGTTGTCCACCAGGGCACATGACGCTCGCGCGTGTTGAGCTCCAGCCAGGTCTCGCGCATGGCCGGATCCATGCTGATGCGATAGCCCTGCGTGCCGGCCTGGGCTTCGTCGCTCCCGGTCTGCGCCAGACGTTGGCCCAGTGCATCGACCAGACGCACGTCGTATTTCTGGGACAACCACCAGGGCACGGTCTGGCGCAGCAAGGCGGTGGGGGCGAAACGCACGATCAGCCGTCCGCCGCCTGGCCGGTCGGCGCTCCAGTGGGCGGTGACGCCGCCGTCGTCCAGGCTCACGCCGGTCCGCTCCCGCGGCGGGGTCGCCTGAGGCACGAAGTGCGGCACATGGGCCACCACCCGGTTGTTGGCATCCAGCACCGTCACGCCCACCCACAGGCGGCGAAGTCCTTCGGCCACATCCGGATGGTTGAGCAGGAACTGGTCGTCCACGCGGCGCGGCAGTTGCAGCGCCAGCCGGTCCACCACCGCATGCTCGGCAGTGAGCCAGTCGCTGATGCGAGCTTCGAGCGACAGGGTGTCGGCAATCAGGGTCAGCCGCTCTTCTTCAAGGTCCCGGGCGTCGCTGTGACGCAGCCAGCCGGCCACCGACGCGGCAAAGGCCAGCGCCAGCAGCAAGGGCAGCACCCAACTGGCACGCCGCAGGGCTTCGAATCCGGGAACAAGCATGCGCATGCCCGCAGTCTAGAGCCCCGAGGCCAGCGGCAGCGGGCGATGCACGGTCCAAAACGCGGTGGATGTGGAAGTCCACAACTGGCCGGCATCGACCGCGGTTTTCACAATCCGCCGCATGCAAGGCAAGGTCTGGGACCTCCGTCCCCGCCCTGCTGCCTGGCCCACAAGATCAGAAGCCCATCAGGAGACCTCCATGTCCGCTGCCTTCCCCCGCCGCCTGTTGCTGTCCGCCGCCGTGGCGGTCGCCGGTCTGTCCACCGGTCTGGGTGCACTCGCCCAGGCGCCCATCGTCATCAAGCTGAGCCACGTGGTGGCGCCGGACACGCCCAAGGGCAAGGGCGCCCAGCGTTTCAAGGAGCTGGTGGAAGAGCGCAGCAAGGGCCGCCTGAAGGTGGAGGTCTATCCCAACAGCCAGCTCTACAAGGACAAGGAAGAGCTGGAAGCCCTGCAACTGGGCTCGGTGCAGATGCTGGCCCCGTCCCTGGCCAAGTTCGGCCCGCTGGGCGTGAAGGAATTCGAGGTCTTTGACCTGCCCTTCCTCTTCAAGGACGACGCCGCCTTCCGCAACACCACCCAGACCCTGGGCATGGAGCTGTTCAAGAAGCTCGAGCCCAAGGGCATCAAGGGCCTGGCCTTCTGGGACAACGGCTTCCACATCATGAGCGCCAACAAGCCGCTGCACCATGTGGCGGACTTCAAGGGCCTGAAGATGCGCATCCAGAGCTCCAAGGTGCTGGACGCACAGATGCGGGCCCTGGGCGCGATCCCGCAGGTGATGGCCTTCTCCGAGCTCTACCAGGCGCTGCAGTCCGGCGTGGTGGATGGCACCGAGGGCGTGCCGTCCAACTTCTACACCCAGAAGACCTATGAAGTGCAGAAGCACACCACGCTCAGCAACCACGGCCACCTGGCGTATGCGCTGATCATCAACAAGAAGTTCTATGACGGCCTGCCGGCCGACCTGCGTGCGGTGGTGGACAGCAGCGTCAAGGACGCGACGGTCTATGCCAACGCCATTGCGGCCACCGAGAACCAGCAGGCGCTGGAGAAGATCCGCGCCAGCGGCAAGACCACCATCTACACGCTGACGCCGGCGGAAGTGAACGAGTGGAAGCTGGCCCTGATGTCGGTGCATAAGGACATGGAAGGCCGCGTGGGCAAGGCCACCATCGAAGCGGCCTACAAGGCGGCCGGCTTCGTCAAGCCGCAGTAATTCACCTCGACACCTGAACGCCGACGTCGGCAGACGGACTCCCCCACGGGAGCCCGGGGCCAGGCTCTGCCTGCGCTCTGGCGCTCACCCCGGAGGAAGGCCGCCTGCTGCGGGGCTGGGGGACTCTTATGAAATGGCTGGATCGATTGGAGGAGAGCTTGATCAGCCTCCTCATGGCAGCGGCGACGCTGGTGATCGCGATGGCGGTGCTGCACCGCTTCCTCGCCGGCGTGCCGGTGCTGCAGGACTGGATCATCCGCATCGACGTGAGCTGGGCGCAGGAGCTGTGCATCTACATGTTTGTGTGGATGGCCAAGTTCGGCGCGGCCTACGGTGTGCGGGCCGGCACCCACGTGGGCGTGGACGTCATCGTGCGCAAGCTCAAGCCCGAGCATGCGAAGTACCTGGTGATCTTCAGCCTGCTGGCCGGCGCGGTATTCACCGCCACCATCGGCACGCTGGGCGCCACCTTCGTCTGGGAGAACGGCGCCCACTATGCCTTCCTGCATGCGCTGGGCCGGGACCCGGGCGAGATTCCGGAAGGCCCGACGTCGCCGGACCTGGAGATCCCCACGTGGATCGCCTATGCCTGCGTGCCGCTGGGCAGCTACCTGATGTGCTTCCGTTTCCTGCAGGTGTGCTGGCACTTCATCCGCACCGGTGACGTGCCCCATGCCGACCACGGCCATGTGGAAGGCATCGACGACAACCCGTCGCCGGCAACGCCGACGGCGCTGGCCCAGGAGGAGCTGCGTCCATGAACACCCTGATCATCTTCTCCCTGCTGGTGGTGCTGATGCTCACCGGCATGCCGATCTCCATCTCGCTGGGCCTGACGGTCCTGACCTATCTCTTCACGATGACGCAGGTGCCGATCGAATCGGTCGCCCTGAAGCTGTTCACCGGCATCGAGAAGTTCGAGATCATGGCGGTGCCCTTCTTCATCCTGGCGGGCAACTTCCTGACCCATGGCGGGGTGGCGAGGCGGATCATCCATTTCGCCACGACCATGATCGGCCACTGGTTTGGCGGCCTGGGGCTGGCCGGCGTGCTGGCCTGCGCAATGTTTGCGGCCATCTCGGGCTCGTCCGTGGCCACGGTGGTGGCGGTCGGCTCGATCATCCTGCCGGCGATGACCAAGCAGGGCTATCCGAAGCAATTCGGCGCCGGCGTGATCACCACGTCCGGAGCGCTGGGCATCCTGTTCCCGCCGTCGATCAACCTGGTGATGTTCTCCATCGCCACGGCCGGCATGTCGGCCACGGGCCCCAACGGGGAATCGGTGGGCACGGCGTCGGTCGGGCAACTGTTCATGGCGGGCGTGGTGCCAGGGCTGGTGCTGTCGGTGCTGCTGGGCATCACCACCTGGTACCGCGCCAAGAAGTTCAACTATCCCCGCATGGAGCGCGCCACCTGGGCCGAGCGTTTCAAGGCCTTCCGCGAAAGCTTCTGGGGCCTGATGCTGATCGTGGTCGTGATCGGCGGCATCTACAGCGGCAAGTTCACCCCCACGGAAGCGGCGGCGGTGGCGGCGGTCTATGCCTTCATCATCTCGGTCTTTGTCTACAAGGACATGAGCCTGAAGGACGTGCCGCGCGTGCTGCTCAAGGCAGCGGCGATGAGCTCGATGCTGCTCTACATCATCACCAATGCGGTGCTGTTCAGCTTCCTGATGGCCTCGGAGCAGATTCCGCAGACCATGGCGGCCTGGATGTCGGCACAGGGCTTCGGGCTGGTGGTGTTCCTGCTGCTGGTCAACCTGATCCTGCTGGGCGCGGGCAACTTCATGGACCCTGCGGCCATCGTGTTGATCATGGCGCCCATCCTGTTCCCGGTGGCGGCCAAGCTGGGCGTGGACCCGGTGCACCTGGGCATCCTGATGGCGGTGAACATGGAGGTGGGGCTGTGCCATCCGCCGGTGGGGCTCAACCTGTATGTGGCCTCGGGCATCACCAAGATGGGCATCACCGAGCTGACGGTGGCCGTCTGGCCCTGGTTGCTGACCATGCTCGGTTTCCTGCTGGTGGTGACCTACTGGCCGGGCTTGTCCCTGGCGCTGCCGAGACTGCTGGGGTTGGTGACCTAAGGCGGTCGAGGACCTCTATTCGACAACCCGGGGCCGTAGACACGGCCCCTTTTTCTTTGGCCCAGCCCCCGCCGCCCAGGGTCTTCCCCATCTACCGGTGATTTCACCTAGGCCGAAGGGCCAAGACTTCAGGCCGCCTTCAGTCAGCAGGATCAGTCTCTGCGGCTGGGATCACACGGTCGGGGAGGTCATATGGCCAAGGTTGTTCGGCGCAGGATGCGCAGGGCGTGGGGACGAGTGGCAGGCATGGCGGCCCTCAGTGCCGTGGCGCTGCCCGTGTGGTCAGCGGACGGCGCGGCGGCGTCGAGCGCCCGTCCGTCTTCGGCCACCAGCGTCGCGGTGGCAGTCGCACGGATTGCCCCCTTGTCGGTGGCTGGCTCGAGCGGCGGATCTGCGGTCATGCAGCCCGGCGGAATAGTCCAGGGTGCAACCGCCTTCGCAGGCCCTTCAACAACGCTGCCGGCCGGTGCTTCATCGGCAACGACCTCGCCGACGTCCTCCATCGCTGCCTCGACCATGGCCACGGTCACTGACCTGGATACCGCAACCGGCGCGGCCCCAGCGATCGTCGCCACCGTCCCCATCCCTCCGGCCAGCGCGGAAGCCGCTCCCTCTTCGCTGCCCTCCCCCGGCTGGCTCAGCCTGCGGCCGCGCTTGTCGATGCGTCTGCCCCTGAGCGCCCAGGACTGGCGATCCGCCTCGGCCGCAGAGACCCGCAACAAGCTGGTCGCGATGCCGGATATCCAGCTGGTGGAATTGCCGCGCGAACCGAGCGTCATCGGCCCGCCGCCCAAGCGCGCCCATCACGCCATCAGCGTCGGCATGGAAGCGCCCAAGCAGTTCCTTCGCAGCATGGGGCTCGATGCCACCGAGTGCGCCACACGCTTTCGCCTTCCGTCCAAGCTCGGCAAGAGCCAGAACGGCGACACCACCGTGGAGGTCTCGGCCCATCTGGGCCTGGGTTGCAAATTCTGAGCGCTGACTGAGTACAGCCCCGCTCAGCTCAGCTCAGCTCAGCTCAGCTCAGCTCAGCTGTAGAGCGTCGCTCGCCCCTCGCGGACGAAACCGGCCAGAGTCAGCCCGCAGGCCTGGGCCGTGCGAATGGCCAGATGCGTCGGCGCGGACACGGCCGCCAGCAGCGAGATCCCCGCCCCGGCCGCTTTCTGCACCATCTCGAAACTGGCCCGGCTGGTCACCGCGGCAAAGCCCTGCGCGGTGTCCACCTGCGCGCGGGCCAGTGCGCCCACCAGCTTGTCCAGCGCGTTGTGGCGCCCCACGTCCTCCCGGACCATCAGCACCTCACCGGCCGGACTGCACCAGGCGGCCGCGTGAATGCCGCCACTGCGCTGCTGCAGTGGCTGCGCCTCCGACAGTTCCCGCATCGCGCGGGACAACACCGGGATCAACTGCTCCCGGTCCACCGCCAGCGGCGCCAGCGGGCGGCTCGGTGGACGGAAGACCTGGTCCAGGCTGTCGGTGCCACACAGCCCGCAGCCGGTGCGCCCCGCCAGGGTGCGACGGCGTTCCTTGAGCATCAGCTCACATCGCGCCGTCACTCGTAACTGAAGCGCCACCCCTTGCGGACGGGTTTGCACCTCCACGTCCAGCAGGTCTGCCGGCGAGCCGATCAGGTTCTCGCTCAGGGAAAAGCCCAGCGCGAAATCTTCCAGATCCAGTGGCGTGGCCAGCATCACCGCATGCGAGAGCCCGTTGTACTCCAGGGCGATCGGCACTTCCTCGGCCACCCATTCCTCGTCCCCGCGCGCAGGGCCGCCCAGCCGGGTCGGACGGACGCTGACCAGCGCGGCGGGCAGCGGCGCTTCACCGGCATCGCCAGCCTCGCCATCGCGGGTCGCGGCATTCGGATCGGGCAGCGCGCATGCGCCTGAAGGAGTGGAGAAACTGCTGCTCATGGGGCGGAATGATCCCACTGTTCGGGATCCCCTCGCCCGGCTGCTGTCATGCTGGCCATCCAGCGGCCGTCCTCTTCGAGCACCAATCGCACCCAGCCAGGACCGGCGGTGTCACCGACCCGGGCGTCGCTCAGCAGCGTGAACAGGCGCAGCAGCACGCTGACCCGCAGACCGGTGCGTTTGGCCAGACGGGGCAGGGACACGCCCTTGCCGCCGTCCAGCTCCGCCAGGGCCTGCAAGGCCAGCCGAGCCTGGGTTTCGAACGCAGGCTCATCGGCGATTCCGTCAGCGGCCTCGGACACTGGACCGTCTGCGCATCAAACCGCTGCACCTTCCACCGACCGCGCCTGATCCTGCGGGATCGGCGTGTCCTGCGGACGCAGCGTCAGCACCACCGGAATCGACTTAGACGTGGGCGTACCCGCGCCGATCGACACGCTGGACAGCGGCACCAGGCTGTTGGTCTCCGGGAAGTAGCTGGCCAGGCAGCCGCGCGGAATGTCGTACTCGATGAGCACGAACTTCTCCGCACGACGTTCCTGCCCGTCGCTGAAGACGCTGGTGATGTCCACCCACTCGCCGGCCTTCATGCCGATGGCCTTGAGATCCTCCGGATGGATGAAGACCACCCGGCGATGACCCCAGACGCCGCGGTAGCGGTCGTCCATGCCGTAGATGGTGGTGTTGTACTGGTCGTGCGAGCGCACGGTGGCCAGGTTGAACACCACCGTCTTGTGCTCGCGCAGGCGCTCACGCGCCTGATGCACCGGCGTATCGGTGGGCAGTGCATACGGGATGAAGGTGGCCTTGCCGGTGGGCGTGGCCCAGACGCGCTCGCTGGCGGTGTTGCGCAGACGGAAACCGCCGGGCGTCTTGATCTTCTCGTTGAAGCCCTTGAAGTCGTCGAACACTTCCTCGATCTTGTCGCGGATGCGGCTGTAGTCCTCCACCAGCCACAGCCACGGCGTCTTGCTGTGCCTGAGCGTGGCGGCAGCCATGCGAGCGACGATCATCGGCTCGGACAGCAGATGCTCGGAGGCCGGCGCATTCATGCCACTGGAGATGTGCACCATGCTCATCGAGTCCTCCACCGTGACGCCCTGCGGGCCGCCGGCCTGCATGTCGATCTCGGTGCGACCCAGGCAAGGCAGCACCAGCGCGTCCTTGCCGTGGATGGTGTGGCTGCGATTGAACTTGGTGGTGACATGCACCGTCAGGTCGGTGTTGCGCAGCGCCTTCCAGGTGGCCAGGGTGTCCGGCGTGGCCGAGGCGAAATTGCCGCCCAGGGCGATGAACACCTTGGCCTTGCCGTCCAGCATCGCCTGGATGGCCTCGACCGTTCCGTAGCCATGCGCACGCGGCGGCTCGAAGCCAAAGACCTTGCCCAGGCGATCCAGGAAGGCCGGGGCCGGCTTCTCGTAGATGCCCATGGTGCGGTCGCCCTGCACATTGCTGTGACCGCGCACCGGGCAGGCGCCCGCGCCTTCGCGACCCAGGTTGCCGCGCAGCATCAGCAGCGCCGCAATGTGCTGGATGGTGGCCACCGAATGCTGATGCTGGGTGATGCCCATGCCCCAGCAGATGATCACGCGCTTGGCCTCGGCATACAGGTCGCCGGCTGCGCACAGTTGCTCCTGCGACAGGCCGGATTCGGCTTCCAGCGCTTCCCAGGTTTCAGCGCGGATGCTGTCGGCAAAGGCGTCAAAGCCGGCGGTGTGCTGCTCGATGAAGGCCACGTCCAGCACCCGCTCGCGGCCCTGGGCCACGGCGGCATCGTCCAGCTCCAGCACCCGCTTGCACAGGGCCTTCATCACGGCCATGTCGCCGCCGATGCGCAGCTGGAAGTAGTGCGAGGAAATCGGCGTGCTGCCCAGCGTCGCCATTTCCATCTTGTTCTGCGGGTCGGCAAAACGCTCCAGGCCGCGCTCGCGCAGCGGGTTGAAGCTGACGATCTTGCAGCCGCGCTTGGACGCTTCGCGCAGCTCACCCAGCATGCGGGGGTGATTGGTGCCGGGGTTCTGGCCGAAGACGAAGATGGCGTCGGCCTTCTCGAAGTCATGCAGCGTCACCGTGCCCTTGCCGATGCCGATGGTCGGCTTCAGGCCCTGGCCGCTGGGCTCATGGCACATGTTCGAGCAGTCGGGGAAGTTGTTGGTGCCGAACTCCCGCACGAACAGCTGGTAGAGGAAGGCCGCTTCATTGCTGGCCCGGCCCGACGTGTAGAACAGCGCTTCGTTGGGGTCGGCCAGCGCGTTCAGGCGCGCGGCGATCAGCGCGAAGGCCTCGTCCCAGGTGGTGCGCTGATAGGTGTCGGTGGCCGGGTCGTACTTCATGGGCTCGGTGATGCGGCCCATGTTTTCCAGGTCGTAGTCGGACTGCTCCGCGAGCCAGCTCACCGTGTGGGCGCTCAGCACCTCGGGCGTGGCGCGCTTGGCGGTGGCCTCGGCCGAAATCGCCTTGGCGCCGTTCTCGCAGAATTCAAACGTGGAGCGGTGGTCACGGTCCGGCCACGCGCAGCCCGGGCAGTCGAAGCCGTCCGGCTGGTTGGCCGACAGCAGCGTCTTGGCACCCTTCACCGCAATGCCCTGCTCCTGCAGATGCTTGGCGACGCTGCGCAGTGCGCCCCATCCACCGGCGGGGCCCTTGTAGAAGTGGATTTTTTGTTCGCTCATCCGGTCCTCGGCTCTGGCGTCAGTGACGTCGGAACCCTTCCCGCGGAAGGGCCTCAACGAAGCTCGCCCCGGGGCGCCGATGACAGGCGGCCGACGGGGCGAGGCTGAGAATAAGGGCGAACGCGCGGACGCGCTCGCCTGGGGTCATGCCCCGGGCCACGCTGCCAGGGTCACCCCCGGGCAGCGGGCGGTTCAAGGTCAGGCGAACAGCTTGGCCACCGTCAGTGCCGTGCGGTAGATACCCCACGCCAGCGGAATGCCCACGGCCAGCCAGGCCAGGATCACCAGGAAGGCCGGGGTGGCCTTGCCGGTGCCGGGGCCGCTGCCCACTTCGTTGGCGGCGGCACGCTCGCTGGCCAGTTGCTTCTCGACCGCCAGTTCGGCATCGGTCATGAAGTGCTTGTCCGCCACCGGGCGCACCAGCAGGTTGGCGATCAGGCCGATGACCAGCAGTCCCACCAGGATGTACATCGTCTGGTTGTAGACCTGCTCACGCGGAATGCCCAGGCCCAGCTGGTAGTCGCGCATGAAGTTCACGACGATCGGGCCGAGGATGCCGGCGGTGGCCCAGGCAGTCAGCAGACGGCCGTGGATGGCGCCCACCATCTGGGTGCCGAACAGGTCGCCCAGGTAGGCCGGCACGGTGGCGAAACCGCCGCCGTACATCGACAGGATCACGCACACGGCGCCCACGAAGGCCAGCTTGTGGCCGGCAGCGGCGCTGCTCGGCAGGCTGGCGTACAGCAGGCCGCCCAGCACGAAGAAGATCGTGTAGGTCAGCTTGCGGCCCAGCTTGTCGGACAGGGTGGCCCAGAAGAAACGGCCACCGATGTTGAACAGGCTCAGCAGCGCGGCAAAACCGGCAGCGATGCCCGCGATGGCGGCCAGCTGGGTCTTGTCCAGTTCACCGAACTTCGCGTCCACGCCGATCAGCGAGCCGCCGAAGATTTCCTGCAGCATCGGGCTGGCCATGCCGATCACGCCAATGCCGGCGCTCACGTTCATGCACAACACGATCCAGACCAGCCAGAACTGGGGGATGCCCCAGACCTTCTTCACGTGCACGTGACGCTGGGTGACCATGGTGTTGCTGGCGGCAGCGGCGGGCGGCGTCCAGCCTTCCGGCTTCCAGCCCGACGGCGGCACGCGGTAGCCCAGGGCACCGGCGACCATGAAGGCGAAGTAGATCAGCGCCATGACCACGAAGGTCTGCATCACGCCCGGGTCGGTGGGCGTGGCGAAGTTCTTCATCAGTTCAACGGCCAGCGGGGAGCCGATCATCGCGCCGCCGCCGAAGCCCATGATGGCCATGCCGGTGGCCATGCCACGACGGTCCGGGAACCACTTGATCAGCGTGGACACGGGCGAGATGTAGCCCAGGCCCAGGCCGATGCCGCCGATCACGCCCGAGCCCAGGATCATCATCCAGAGCTGATGGGTGTGGATGCCCACGGCCGAGATCAGCATGCCGCCGCACCAGCAGACAGCGCTCACCAGACCGGCCTTGCGCGGACCGGCACGTTCCAGCCAACCGCCCCAGATGGCGGCCGAGCAACCCAGGAACACGAAGAACAGCGTGTACATCAGGCCCAGCGTGGTCACGGTCCAGTCGCACTGGGTGGTGAACAGCTGGTCGAAGAAGCTCACGTCCTTGCCGCAGGCGGCGCCGGTGCCGGCGGTCTGCATCAGCTTGGACAGCGGCAGCCAGAACACCGAGAAACCATAGGCCATCCCGATACACAGGTGAATGGCCAGCGCGCTGGGCGGTACCAGCCAGCGGTTAAAGCCGGGCGCAGCAATCGTGCGCTCCTTGCTCAGCCAGCTTGCGCTGCTGGGCGCGACGCTCGGGTCGGTCAGCACTGAAGACATGGGTCCTCCTGAAATGATGAATGGGCCCTCGGGCCTTTTCTTCGGTTACTACACCAGCGCGCGGACCCCTCCGTCCGCCGCCGGCCAGGGCGCGAATCCTGGCGTTAAAACGCCGCCAGGATGTACGTAAAACTCCGACCTGACAGCAGTCGGAAGTCGCTTTCGTTAGGAACCGCTCACTCGTTACAACCCGTAAAGACTGAGAGGCTCTGCGCGAGACCGCACATATTGACGGCAAGGATTGACGAAACAGCACAACCCCACAACTTGTACGGGCGTATATAGCGTTCACGCGACAACTTGTGCACGTTTGCACGACTTCGTGCGGATGACGACTTGAATGTTCGTGCGAGTGCCGAATGCCCGTGGCGCGGGCCGCGCAGCCTTGGAGGTCGGTGAATGTGACGAATGCCGCACAGCGCTCGTCGGGGTTTTCTCGCAAAGGAAGCCTTAGCGCGAATCAGGGCATTCACGGGGCTAGGGAGGATGCCTATTGTTCTGAGGGCGGATGCTTTGGACGCCCCATGGGCCAGGCCGCGACTCGTTTCTGAACCCCTTTCTGTAACGGGCCTCTGCCGACAGCCGGTCTTCGTCATGCAGCCCGAACTCTGTGCGCAGACCCATGCCCGAATGGGATAAGACGATCCGGCCAAAGCTCGTCACGATGACGCAATCCTTGTTGTTGCGAAGTTCCATGAGCACTCCCCCGACCTCCGTCTTGCCCGCCTCCTCCGGCGCCGCCCCGCTGTCGTCCAACCAGGGCGCCACGTTGATGGCTGCCGTGGCCGGTTATGTCGACACCCTCGGCTTTGTCGCCCTATTCGGGCTGTTCACGGCGCATGTCACCGGCAACTTCGTGTTGATCGGCGCGGAATTGGCGCGCCCGGGCCATGGCGTGCTGCTCAAGCTGCTGGCATTTCCGGCCTTCATCCTGGCCGTCGCCGCATCGCGGGTGATTGCACTGGCGTGCGAGCGCCGTGGCTACAACGCGGTGCGTGCGCTGCTGAGCCTGCAGGCGCTTTTGTTGCTGGGTTTCATGCTGGCCGGCCTGTGGGGACACCCCATCCGCGGGTCGGAACATCCGCTGGCCATTGCCGCCGGCTTGATGGGGGCCGCCGCCATGGGCCTGCAGAACGGCATGGGGCGGCTGCTGCTGAGCAAGCTGACGCCGCACACCGTCATGACCGGCAATGTGACCCAACTGGTGCTTGATTTGACCGATTGCCTGATTGGCAAAGGCTCGCCGGAGCTGCGCAGCCGAATCCAGAAGATGCTGTGGCCCATTCTGGCATTCGGGGCCGGCGCCATTCTGGGCGCATTGGCCTTTGTGCAGATCGGATGGCTGGCATTGGTGCCCGCATTGCTGGCGGTGGCATTCCTGGCGTGGCGCGGCATTGCCGCCTAGTATGGAAGCTGGCGGTGGGGTCTTTGCGTTTCGCCGCCCGAACTGTATCGATCTGAAATCTTCCCTTTGTCCTACAAGCGCTAACGGCCTCAACTCACGCACAAACCCCTGCGCAAGGTCCACAGTTGTTCCTACCCGATCCAGCGATCGGCTTAGCCAATCAAGCCTAAAGGAGAGACTGATGAACCCGACCAAATCCCTTGTGACCGGTGCTGTCGCCCTGACCGCTTTTGCAAGCGTGCTGGGTCTGGCTTACGCGCAAGTCGAGAACCAGACCGACGCGACGCAGACCCAGACGATGCAGCAGCAACAGCCGGCCACCATGACCGACCCGTCTCAGCAGGCCGTGCCGGCCGAGCAGAGCATGGCCCAGTCGGCGGATCCGGCAGCCAGCAGCGCCAACCCGCAGCAGCAGACCTACAGCGAGTCGCAATCGAACTCGGCCCCTGGCCAGCAGCAGATGCAAACCCAGGACAACACCTGGCAGAACCAGAATGCCGCTTCGCAGCAGGACCCGCTGCCCACCGAGCCCACCTCGGCGGGTACTCCGGCCCCGCGCGCGGACCGCAACTAAGGTCTGAGACAGGCCCACGTTCCCGGTTGTCAGCCTGAGGGGATGCCATGCTGCGCGCATCAAGCGGATATTCCAGCGGTGAAGACTCGCCCGGTGGCGATTCACCCCAGGAGCCCGGCACGCCGGTGAAGCCGACGTCCGAGTCCTTCCGCGAGCGCGCGGTGTGGGCCGCTCAGGGCCTGGCACTGGGATTGGTGGCAGCGGCCCTTGCATGGCCCGCCGCCACCTATGTCATGAAACAGGCCCGCGCCGTCCAGCAGCCCGATCCGGTGCCCCAAGAAAGCGCCCTGCGCGCCGCCGGCAACATTCCGCCCCGTCCCACCGTGGTGATGGGCGGCAAGGCGGACTTTGGCAAGGTCAAGGCCTCGGTGCAGGCCCGGCAACTCGCCAGTTGGGTGATGGCCGGTTACGACCATGGCGGACGTCCATTCGCCATTCTCGACAAGCGTCAGGCCCAGGTGTTTGTCTTTTATCCCGACGGCAAGCTCGCTGGCGCGACACCGGTGCTGCTGGGGTATGCGGCCGGTGATGACAGCGTGGCAGGCATCGGCTTGCGACCCATTGCCGAGGTGCGCCCCTCCGAGCGGACGACCGCTGCCGGTCGGTTTGTAGCCCAGCCGGGTCGCAACGCGCTGAATGAAGATGTGTTGTGGGTGGACTATGAAGCCGCCGTGTCGATGCACCGCGTGCGGGTGACCAACCCCGCCGAGCGTCGACTGGAGCGACTGGCTTCCCCAACGCCGAAGGACAACCGCATCAGCTATGGCTGCATCAACATGCCGGTGAAGTTCTTCGAGAACCAGCTCTGGCCCATCATGGGCAAACGCGGCGGCATCGTCTACGTGCTGCCGGAGAAGAAGCCCATGGAGCAAGTGTTTGGCGAACAGATGAAGCGGGCCCAGGCGGGGATGCCGACCTGAGGGTCGTGTGAGTCCCTCCTTCCGCGGGCATTGGGACTGAAATCGCGCCCGAGCGCCTGAGAATGCGCTGTGCGGGCGTATGCTTGTCCCGTTCCGAGCGTGCGCAGGGCTTAAACGCCCGTTGAACGCTCGTGCCCCGTGCCAATGATCGTTCAGCCCCTGCCCGCCATGACTTCACGCACTGCCCTGCTCATCATCGACGTCCAGCACATGATGTGCAATGGACGCTATGCCTGCCACGACATCGACAATGTCATTGGACGCCTGAATGGCTTGGCCGAAGAGGCCCGCGCCGCGGGGGTGCCAGTGATCTTTGTGCAGCATGAGGACGACGAAGACGGTGGTCTTCAACACGGCACCGAAGCGTGGCAGCTCGACAGCCGCCTGGACGTGAAAGCCGGCGACCCGCGTATCCGCAAGACCTCCCCGGATTCATTCCACCGCACCGACCTGGATGCGCTGCTGCGCATGCTGGGGATTCGGCATCTGGTGATCGGAGGGCTGCAGAGTGATTACTGCGTCGACACGACCGTGCGGCGTGCCCTGTCCTCCGGGTATGACGTGACGCTGGCGGCCGATGCGCACAGCACCATCGATGACGGTGAACTCACCGCCGCTCAGATCTCGGCGCACCACACGCGCATCCTGAGTCATCTCAACAGCTTTGGTCCTTCGATGGCCGCCGTGCCTGCGGCCAGTATCCGGTTTGCCCGTCAGCAAGGCTGACGTCCGAGCGGCCGATGGATCAGCGATCCATGGCTCAACGAGCCCGCGAATGGTCCTGATGATTCACGGCTTCCGCCCACTCGTCCCAGGTCGATTCCGTCACTTCCAGTCCTTCGAGTGAAGGATGCTCGGCCTCGGCAGAGGTGCCGGCGGCGGAGACGCGGCGCTGCATCAACAGTTCCGTCTGGCGCAGGATGCGCTGCATCACCAGACTGAACTGGTGGTGCTGATGCCCCATTGTGTGGGCGGCGAATCGATGTCGCATGTCTTGATCTCCCCTCATGACGCCACTATCGGGCGGAGCCTTCGGACGTGCCATCCCACCATAGGGTGTACCCCGAGATCCGCCAGCGCAGGGTGACGGACGGTCGGCGGCGCCCCGTTGGACGGCGGACGAAGACGAATCGGCAGGCGGGATGCCTGCGAAAACAAGGAGATACAAGAAGATCTTGCCGGCCAACGGGGCAAGACAGAGGCGCATGACGAAGACGCCGGCAGCCTTCGGAAGCCGACTCGGAACGCTCTAATGGGGGAATCGCGGACCTCCCCCCTACCGGGGAGATCGCCCTGGTGGCCGCGTCAGATCACCTGACGCAGCAGCGCATACAGCGCCACCACCGCTGAAATCAGGCAGAACACGGTCTTCATCGACCGGCTGCTGATGAACGCACCGATGGTGCTGGAGACCAGAATGGCGGCGAGCAGATAGTTGGTTTTCATAGGGCCGGGATTGTGGCGCGGTTCACCTCCACCGTGATGTGACGCAATTCCTCATGCACGGCCAGAAGACGCTTGAAATCCTCCGGCTCGGCCTGCGTCGGGGTGACGAGGGACAGGATGCAGGCGTAATGGCTGCGCCCCACCCGCCAGACATGCAGGTCGATGATGGTGGCCGGCCAGGGGCTGGCCTGGATCACCTCCCGCACTTCCTGGACCACGGGGGTGTCCATTTCCGCATCCAGCAGGACGCGGCCCGTGTCGATGATCAGACCTCGGGCCCAGATCAGCACCAGCACGGCACCCACCACCCCCATGACCGGGTCCAGCCACGCCCAGCCCAGGGACCAGCCGGCCAGCAGCGCCACGATGGCCAGGACCGAAGTGGCGGCATCTGCCAGGACATGCATGTAGGCGGCACGGAGATTGAGGTCATGGTGCGCGGCGGAAGCACTGCCGCTGGAGCCGTGGTCGTGGTCGTGGTCGTGGTCGTGGTCGTGGTCGTGGTCGTGAGTGCCGTGCCCATGCCCATGCCCATGCCCATGCCCATGCCCATGCCCATGCCCATGCCCATGCCCATGCCCATGCCCATGCCCATGCCCATGCCCATGCCCATGGCCGTGGCCGTGGCCGTGGCCGTGGCCGTGGCCGTGGCCGTGATGGTGCCCGCCTCTCAGCAACCACGCACAAATCAGATTCACACCCAGCCCCAGCACCGCCACCGCCACCGCCTGCGGATAGTGAATGGGACTGGGGGCAATCAGCCGCTCCACCGACTGCACCGCCATCAAGCCCGCCACCCCCAGCAGCAGCAACGCACTGCTGAACCCACCCAGGATTTCGATCTTCCAGGTCCCAAACGCAAACCGCCCATCCCGGGCCCAGCGCCTCGCCGCGCCATAAGCCAGGACCGACACGCCCAGCGCCACGGCGTGGGAACTCATGTGCCAGCCATCGGCCAGCAGCGCCATTGAATTGAACCAGTAGCCGCCCGCAATCTCCGCCACCATCATCACGACGGTGAGCAGCACGGCCCAGCGGGTGTTTCGCTCCGCCAGCGGATTGCCTTCATCGAAGACATGCGTGTGCTGATGCGGTGCAAGGGAGGCTGGGGGTGTCATGCGTCGGATCCTTTTCACATACTCCCCCCCAGTATATTGGGCATGCTTAGAATGGCTGCCCATGGCGCACACCATCACCGGAAAAAAGAAACTGCTGGGCCGGATCCGGCGCATCCAGGGCCAGGCATCCGCCCTGGAGCGGGCGGTGGACGGCGAAACCGACTGCCTGGACGTGCTCCAGCAAATTGCCGCCATCCGCGGTGCGGTCAATGGCCTCATGGCGGAGGTCATGGAAGGTCATTTGCGGGAGCATCTGGGCTCCCCTCAACTGGACGAGCACACCCGCCAGGCAGAGACCGAAACGCTCACCAAAGTGATCAGGGCCTATCTGCGCTGATTCACCGGCATCGCCCCGAAGTAGCGGCAATCGGTGATCGACGGTGCGATTTGCACACGGAAATGAATGACGAATGACGCTGTCTCGGCGGGTCGGGCATGCCGCATGCCCCGCAGCATCTGGGTCTGCTGTCGCACCGCCGAGCGGCTTTCGCACCGCATGGATCGCGCCCAACGTCCAGCGAATCAGACCCCGCACCAACGCTGACGCCCGGAGCTTCCGAGAACGGTAGACTCTGGCCGCCAAAAGTCATATCTGCAAGGGGCATCGGGTGGAGCCAGACCAGAATCCCGTCGTGCGAGTCGTGGTGCTGGGCGGCTCGGCCGGAAGCATTGAAGTGTTGAGTACCGTCCTGTCCGGGCTGCCGCGCGCGCCTGGGTTTGCGGTGCTGGTCATCACCCATCTCCCCGCGGACATTGAATCGCATCTGGATGAATTGCTCCAGACACGCACCGAGCTGCCAGTGCAGCGGCTCCAGCATTTCACCAAGATCGAACACGATCACGTGTATGTGCTGCCGGAGAATGCACTGGTCTATGCACTGGACGGGCATTTCCGTCTGACGCGCCGGCAGCCGGGCCCGCATCTGCCGCTGGATGTGTGCCTGGCATCCCTGGCGCAGGACCCGGACGTGCATGCCGCTGCCGTGGTGCTGTCCGGCTCCGGCCGCGACGGCGCCAATGGACTGGCCGACCTGCGTTCTGCCGGCGGGCTGGTCATCGCCCAGGCCCCGAACACGGCCGAGCATGACGGCATGCCCACCGCCGCCATCAATACCGGCCTGGTGGAGCAGGTCCTGGCGCCTGCCGACATCGCCCCGGCACTGATCAAGCGTTTTGGCGACCCCAGTCACGACACCGACGCGGGCCCGGTCGAAACCAATGCGGACGCCTTGGAAACGGCCCTGGCCATCGTGCAGCAGAAAACCGGGGTCAACCTGGGCTATGTGAAGGACGTGAATCTGCGCCGGCGCTTTCTGCGCCGCGTGCTGCTGCAGAAGAATCGAGATGTCCCGGCCTACCTGCAATTGCTGCGTTCTGATGGACTGGAAGCGGCCGCGCTGCGGGACGATGTGCTGATCGGCGTCACCGCATTCTTCCGGGATTCGGAGTTCGTGAATGTCCTGCGGCAGACCGTCATTCCCAAGCTGCTGGAGCTGCAACACGACCCGATCCGGATCTGGGTGCCGGCCTGTTCCACCGGGGAAGAGGTCTACACGATTGCCATGCTGCTCAGGGAAGCCCTGCAGACCGAAGGCGTGAATCGTCGTGTGCAGATCTTCGGCACGGACATCAATGAAGCGGCGATTGAAACCGCACGCGCGGGCCGCTACAGCGCCGCCGCCCTGGAAAGCGTGCCGGAGCCCTATCGCGAAACCGCCTTCAACGCCACCTCCAGCGGCTACCTGGTCAGCAAGGACCTGCGCGAGATGTGCGTCTTTGCCCGGCACAACCTGCTGACCCATGCGCCGTTCTCCGGCATGGGCCTGATCAGCTGCCGCAACATGATGATCTACCTGCGCAAGGAAGCGCAGCAGCATGTGCTGGAAGTGCTGCACTATGCCTGCCGGCCGGATGGCCTGCTCATCCTGGGCCGTGCGGAAGCGGCCTCGATGACCGATGGCTTCGAGCATGCCGGCGCCCCGCATCTGTACCGCAAGCTGACCTCGGCGCGTCGCCCTCGCCCGCTGTTTCCGATCGATGCCCTGCGGCCCTGGGCCAGCGAAGGCGCAGCGCCCCGACCCGCGCAGCCGCCGGCGCCCGACCTCATGGCGGACGCAATCAACCGGGTGGCCATGGCTCGTTACGTGCCGCCGGGATTCGTCGTGGATGCCAATGGCGATGTGGTGCAGTTTCGCGGTGATGTCGCGGCCTTCATTGCACCGGCCACTGGAGATGCCACGCTGGCCCTGCCCCGGCTCCTGCACAGCGAGCTCAATGTGCCGGTGCGCACCGCCCTGATTGAAGCCAAACGCACCGCCGGCCCGGTCCGGCGCGAGCGGGTGCAATTCATGGAACGGCGCTATGTGCTGGAAGTGCTGCCGGTGGACACCCAGGCCGCGCTGCCGCATTTCCTGGTGACGCTGGCTCCGCAGGTGGACGAGACCAGCCCGACCATCGTGCTGCCGTCGCAGCCGCCGCGGGCGCGGGTGGACGAGCTGGAACGCACCGTCACCACGCTGTCCGATGAGCTGGAAGCCACCCAGGCCCAGCTCAAGACGGTGGTGATCGAATTCGAGTCGGCCAATGAAGAGCTGCGCACCGCCAATGAGGAGATGCTCAGCACCAATGAAGAGCTGCAAAGCGCGAATGAAGAGCTGCAGAGCGCAAAGCAGGAGCTGGAGTCGGCCAACCAGGAACTGGTGTCCCTGAATGAAGAGCTCAAGTCGCGCAATGACCAGCTGGACGTGGTCAACGACGACCTGACCAATCTGGTGGAAGGCATTCCGCTGCCGGTGGTGCTGCTGGACCGCCAGCTCAAGCTGCGCCATGCCTCGCCGCAGGCGGCGCAGCTCTTCGGGCTCACGGCCGAGCATATCGGTCAGCCGCTGAGCGCCGTCAGCAACCGCTTCTCGCTGGGCGATCTGGAGCAACTGGTGCAGGCCGCCGTGCAGGGCCTCACGCCGGTCGAGCATGAGTATCAGGACAATGAGGAGCGCTGGTGGATGGTGAATGTGCGGGCCTACCGCACCGCTGACGACCGCATTGACGGTGCAGTCATTGCCTTCCAGGACATTCATCAGCTCAAGCGCGCCCTGAATCAGGCGCAGGACGCCCGGGTGGACGCCGAACGGGCCAATACCGCCAAGGACGACTTCCTGGGCATGGTGTCGCACGAGTTGCGCGCGCCATTGAACGTGATCGCCGGATGGGCCTCCGTGTTGCGCCAGGCCCATGAGCGGCACACCTTGAGCGAGGTGTCCACCGGCCGTGCCATTGCCACCATCCTCAAGCATTGCCAGGCGCAGGCGCAATTGATCGACGACCTGCTGGATGTGTCCCGCATCACCTCCGGCCATCTGGCTCTGGAAATGCGGCCCCTGGATCTGGCCGCCAGCGCGCGTGCAGTGATCGAAGGGCTGATGCCGACGGCGCAGGCCAAGCAATTGACGCTGGTGGCCTCCGGCCTGCAGGAACCTCTGCGCGTGCAGGGTGACCCACGACGGGTGCAGCAGGTGGTGTCCAACCTGCTGGGCAATGCACTCAAGTTCACGCCGGCGGGTGGGCGCATCACCTTGAGCCTGAATCGGGTCGGCACCATGATTGAGCTGGCGGTGGCCGACACCGGGATTGGCGTCAGCCCGGATCTTCTGCCTCATCTGTTTGACCGCTTCACGCAGTCGGACATCAGCCGGACCCGCGAATATGGCGGGCTGGGTTTGGGGCTGTCCATCGTTCGGCACCTGGTGATGGCGCACGGTGGCACGGTGGCGGCGCACAGTGACGGCGCCGGACGCGGCACGCGGCTGACGGTGCGCTTCCCCGCCGTCGAACTGGGCCAGGACCTGACGCTGTCCACCGCCGACTCGCCAGCGGGCCAGACGGACCTGAGCGGCATGCAATTGCTGCTGGTGGACGATGACCGCCACGGCCTGGAGGCCTTGGAGGCCGTGCTGCGCATGGCTGGCGCTGCGGTGATGACGGCGGGGTCGGTGGCCGAGGCGCGGGACCTGCTGGCCGTGCATTCATTCGATGCGCTGGTGAGCGATGTGGCGATGCCGGGGACGGATGGGTATGCGCTGATTCGGGAATGGCGGGAGCAGGAGCATCAGCGGCGCAGCCACGTTGCCATGAACGGCGGGGCCTCTGCGGGGAATGGGGCAGTGTCGGCTTCCGACGCACCCAGCTTCATCCGCATGATGGCCATTGCCTTGAGCGGCCTGGCCACCTTGCAGGACCGCGATGCAGCGATTGCAGCAGGGTTCGACGACCATCTGCCCAAACCGGTGGACATCGATCGCCTGATGGAGCGGCTTGGGTTGGCCAAGCGGGGCTGATGGGCGGGTAGACGGGCGAGAGGCCCCTCACAACGCCTGAACCCGCCCCCTCGCGCTGCCCCCCATCGCCGTCACCCGCCCCCACACCCACAACCATCCCCCGGCCAGCAGATAACTCACCCAGCAGCTCACGCCGCCGGTCACCAGGAACTTCACCAGCGCGGGCGCCTGCACATGCCGCCAGGCCAGCGACACGCCCACCACCACCGGCGCGTGAATCACAAAGATGGTGTACGCACGCGCCGCCAACGACCGCCAGAGTTTGCTGCTGCCCTCCACCTGATGCTGGAATCGCCACAGCAGCCCCAGGATCACGCCCCACGCCACCAGCGGCTCCCAGAAGGCGTACACCGCTGCCAGCACGTTCCAGCCGCCTTCCGGCGCCCCCCGCAGCAGCGGCACTGCAGGCGCCGCCAGGGCCATCACCGGCAGCACCGGCAACACCCAACGCCGGACGCGACGCCACTGCTGGACCTGCACCAAGTCCAGTCGCTCCAGCCAGCGCGTGCCAGCCACTGCATATCCGCCCCAGAACAGCGTGAGGTATCCGGCAAAGTAGCCCAGCTGCAGCCCCCACCACTGCGTACCCACCGGCCACCACAGCCGCAGCAGGAAGGCAGCCGCTCCGGTCAGCAGCGCGGCCGCCAGAAGCTGCGCGGAGGACGGCGTCGACACCCGCTTCAAGCCGTTCAGCTTGAAGACCAACGCCGCCGCACAAGCCAGCATCAGCAGCGCCTGGCAGAACCAAAGTGGCCCACGCTCGAACTCCCCGTGTCGAATCAGGAAGAGCAGGGTCTCCAGGAAGCCTTTGCCCTGGGCGGTCTGGGCCAGCGCAATCGTCATCGGTCCCAGCACCAGACCAAAGAACAGCAGCGGCAGGCCCAGGCGGATGAAACGGTCCCACAGATAAGGGCCCACCCCTTTGCGCGCCAACGCCGCCGGGGTGAAGTAGCCCGCCAGCAGGAAGAACAGGCCCATGAAGAACGCCTGATTGAAGGTGCAAAAGAAGATGAGCAGCTTGGAAGACAAGGACCCGTCCGGCAGCACTTCCTTGTAGAACCATCCCCCCATGGCGCCATAGGTGATGGCCGTGTGATGCAGCACCACCAGCATGGTCATGGCGGCCCGCAGCGCATCCAGGCCGAAGCCGCGCTGGGAAGGAACGGGCGAGCCGGGCGATGAAGTCTGAGCCGGGAGCGTCATGAGCCATTCACGGGCGCCCGCCGCAAAACCGGCAAAAACGCCAAGAGTCACAAGACGTTCAGTGTCGCCGCAATGGGCTCTTAGAGGTCTTCCGCAACCACCCGGGTTTGCCATTAGAACGAATCGTCACTCACCCCATCGATAGGGGGTTCCCATACGTTCTCGGCGACCGCCATTTGCGGCGTGACCCACGCTCATTGTTCGCATTGATTCATTCGCCATGAATGGGGACGAATCGCGTCGATTCAGCCGGAGATTCGCGCGCGGCACTCACGCATCTCCATTGCATTCAAAACACTGCAATCGCTTGAATCCTCGATGCCATCGGGCATGCACCTTGCCGCGCAGCCCTCAGCACCTTTGGAGCCCTCGAATGAGTCCCTTGCCCGACATCCAGCCGGTTGTCTTCACCCCTGACATGGAACAGACCGCGCCGGACGAGATTGCCACCATCGCCGAGCTGGTCGATGTCTTTCTCGGCATGGCCCATACCGTGGCCGAGTATGAGGGGCATGCATTCCGTGCCGTCCATGCCAAGGGTCATGCGTTGCTGCGCGGTCAGCTGACGGTGCTGGACGGACTGCCTCCGATGTATGCCCAAGGCCTGTTTGCGCAGCCCGGCAGCTACAGCGCCCTGATGCGTCTATCGTCGCCGCCTGCGGAACAACTGTCCGATCAAGTGTCCACGCCGCGAGCCGTCGCGCTCAAGCTGATGCGCGTGCCAGGCGAGCGGGTCCCTGAATCGCGGGACCACGACACCCAGGACTTCCTGATGGTGAATGCCCCGACCTTCACCCGCCCTGGCCCCAAGGAGTTCCTCAAGGACGCACAGCTGCTGGCCAGCACCACCGAGAAGGCGCCCGAGGCCAAGGAGATGCTGTCGTCCGTGCTGCAAGCCGCCGAACATGTGCTGGAGGCCATGGGCGGCGAGAGCCAGACGCTCAAGACGATGGGCGGTGAACCGGCCACCCATCCGCTGGGTGACACCTTCTATGCGCAGACGCCTTTTCTCTACGGACCCTACATCGCCAAGTTCGCGCTGGCGCCGGTCTCCCCCTCACTGACCGCGCTCACCGGCCAGAAGCTGTCCAGTGACGATGAGGATGCGCAGCGACACGCCGTCTCCGCGTTTTTCCACGACGGTGGCGGTCCTCCCGCGCAGTGGGAGCTGCGGGTCCAGCTGTGCACCGACCTGGATCGAATGCCGATCGAGGATGCGTCGGTGGAATGGCCGGAGTCGCTCAGCCCTTATGTGCCGGTGGCGTCCCTGGTGATGCCGGCCCAGCAGAGCTGGCTGCAAGGGCGCAGCCAGGTGGAGGAAGATGAGCTGGCCTTCGACCCCTGGCACAGCATTGCGGCCCACCGGCCGCTGGGCGGGCTCAACCGCGCCCGCAAGGTGGTGCTGGCGGCCTCACGGCAGTTCCGTGGTGCGTTCAACCGGTGCCCGATCCACGAGCCCAAGCTTCGCCGGGCATAACGCCACCGGGGGTGACTGCCCGGAGAGGACACTCAGTGCGTCGTCTCCGGCACCGTCAGCCGCTGTTGCTGGCGCGCCCGCTTGACCTCATACATGCGCGCATCGGCACGATGCAGCGCTTCCTCCGCGGTCAGGCCCACGGGATTCAGCGCCACCACGCCCACGCTGGCGCCGGCATATTGCACCGTCTCGCCGTCCAGCTCGAAGTGGCCCACGGTGGCCAGGGTGGCGCGCTGCTGCAGCGTGGCGGCCGCCTGCAGCGCCTCGGGGTGGTCGATGACCGCGCCCGACGCCGCCGTCCGGCCGCGCAGGTCCAGGCCCGGTCCCACCACCACGAATTCATCGCCGCCCATGCGGGCCAGCATGTCGGAGCCGCGCATCTCCAGGGACAGACGCTGCGCCACTTCCCGCAGGAACTGGTCGCCGCGCTGATGGCCCAGGCGGTCATTGATGGTCTTGAAGCCGTCCAGGTCGATACAGCCCACCAGCACGCTGCTGCCATCCCGGCTGGCGCGCTGGATGAGGCGCTGCAGTTCGTCGAACAGGGCGCGGCGGTTGGGCAAGCCCGTGAGGGAATCGGTCAGCGCAAAGGTGGCCAGCTGCTCATTGGCCCTGCGCAGTTCCTCCACCAGACGCTCGCGCTGGATGAATTGGCCCACCAGCGCCGCGAACAGGGACATCAAGGCCACGGCATTGGACCCGACCGGATGCACCTGCGCACTGGCGCCGCACAGCGTGCCGATCAGCGCGCCATCTTCGGAGCGGACCGGCGTGCTGACAAAGGTTCGGATGCCCAGGCGTCGGGCCGCGGCGCTGTCAGGCCAGCGCTGGGGCACGTCGAGCGTGACCGGCTGGTCCTCCTCCAGCGCACGGCGGCAGAGCGTGTCCTGCCAGTCCACGACCAGGCCTTCCCGGATCTGCAGGCTGCCCGCGTTGCGGGCCAGCACGATGCGCTGCTGCGCCGCCTGCTCGTCCACCGTGGTGAGGTAGGTGGATTCCAGGCCGGTCGCGGTCCCCAGCATGTCCAGCAAAGGGCGGGTGAGCTGTTCCAGGCTTCGTGCCTTCGGGACAGTGGTGGACAGCTGGGCGATCAGGGCTTCCAAGATGGGCGCGTCAAGAGGGGCAGACGCGCCGATCTTAGCCGAGCAGGGTCACGCCCCCCGGGCGTAGTCGCCCAGGCCGGGCGAGACGCCCTTGCCGTCGTTGGAGTCACGGGTGGGGAAGCCGGCGGCCGGACGGCTTTGCTGGTTCAGCGCCTCGCCAGGGTTGACCGCTGCGGCGGCCTTGGAGACGCCAGGGGTCAGCGGCGTGGCCGCTGCGCCGTCGCCCAGGGGCATGGCGGGCTGGTCGCCGTGACGATGCCAGCCGGTGCTCAAGGACGAGCGGGCGCCGCGCATGGCGTAGTAGCCCAGGGCGGCGACGCCGGTCAGCACGGCGATTCGGGTGATGCTGCTCATGATGGATCCTTTCAGTGGGAGTGCAGATGCAGGCTCTACGGCAGGCGGCGCACCCAGGCCGCGGGGGTGGTGCAGCACCGCAAACGCCGGGAAGGCGTGCTCACTGCGGCAAAGATTTCGCAAGGGGCGCACAGAGGCGCGCAGAGGCGCGCAGGGGCGCCCAAGCCGCACCGCCCGGCAGGTGCATGGCTTGCCACGGCGATTCGTCTGGCGCCTTGGCGGCGTCAGCTTCCCTTCACCCTCACAGCAAGGAGACCCGCCATGGGACAGGAACAGATCTATCGGGGCACCAGCTACGTGGTGGAGGCCGTGCCGGACGGACAGGGCTGGCATGGCCGATACCGGCTGCTGGATGTCGGCACCATCGGGGACGCCGACAGCCTGCATCCCTCCCTGGACACGGTCTGGGCCACCGAGAACGAAGCGCTGACCTACGCCACCGAGGCGGCCTGCCACGCCATCGAGACCCTGCAGACCGGCCGTCCGCAGGGCCAGGGCCACGGCAGCCCGTCGTCGGAGCGGCGCTACACCTCGCTCGGCCAGTGAGCACCGGCCGTTTCACCCCGCATCGCTAGGCCGGATCACCCGGCGCCTCCTCACCCAGCGCCTGCGCCACCAGGGCCGCCTGCTCCCTGCGGTGCACGGCCAGGGAGGACGTGGCGCCCGATGCGGTCGTGGGCCGGCACACACAGCGCAGGCGCACCTGGGGCGGCAGCAGCGGCTCCAGGTGTTCACGCACGAAGCTCCAGGCGCCCTGGTTGCGGTGCTCTTCCTGGACCCAGGTCAGCTCCACCGCCGCCGGATAACGCGCCAGTACTTCACTCAGCGCTTCGGCGGGAAACGGGTAGAGCTGCTCCAGGCGCAGCACCGCCAGGTCGGCGCGTCGGACGGCCTGCCGGGCCTGGTCCAGGTCATGGAAGACCTTGCCGCTGCACAGCAGCAGTCGCTCCACCTGCGCGGCGCTCTCCACCCGGTCATCATCCAGCACCGGCTCGAAGCGACCGTTGACCAGTTGCGCGAGCGTGGCGTGGGAGGCCGGCTGGTGATAGAGCGTCGCCTTGGGCGTCATCACCACCAGCGGCTTGCGCTGGGGCGACAGGCCCTGGTGCCGGAGCAGGTGGAACCACTGGGCCGCGGTGGAGGGGAAGGCCAAGCGCAGGTTGTCCTGGCCGCACAGCAGCAGGAAACGGCTGAGATAGGCGCTGGAATGGTCCGGCCCCACCCCTTCATGGCCATGCGGCAGCAGCACGGTCAGGGCGGAGCGGTAGCCCCATTTGTCTTCGCCCGAGCTGATGTACTGGTCCAGGAACACCTGGGCGCCGTTCACGAAGTCGCCGAACTGCGCTTCCCAGATCGTCAGGCCCTCGGGCTGCTGCACGCTGTAGCCGTATTCGAAGCCGAGCACCGCTTCCTCGGACAGCGGGGAGTTGTGGATCTCGAACCGCGCCGCGCCCTCCCCCAGCAGCTGCAGCGGCACCTGCTCCAGCGGCGGCTGGTCCTCGCCCTGGGACACCCACACCGCCTGGCGGTGCAGGAAGGTGCCGCGCCGCACGTCCATGCCGGAGATGCGGATGGGCACGCCTTCGGTCAGCAGCGTGGCGCAGGCCAAACTCTCGCACAAGGCCCAGTCGGCCTTGTGCGGGCTGCCAGGCGCGACGGCCTTTCGCCAATGGTCGATCAGGGTCTGGACGATGACGTGGGGCTGGAATTCCGGCGGCAGTCGCGTCATGGCCTCCACCAGCGCCCGCAGCCGCTGCTCGGTCACCGGGGCCGCTGGCGCATGGGACGTCGCCGTGCCCTCAGCCGGTGGCCAGGGCGGCATCCGCGGATCGGAAAACGCCTGATGCGCCTTCCACCGACGCCGCGCCACGTGGCTGTCCATCTCTTCGCCAGCGGCCACGCCTTCGGTCTTCAGCCGGGCGGCGTAACGGTCGGCCACGCTGCTGTGGCGCTGGGTCAGGGCATGGATGCGCGGACGGGTCAGCGCAGGCACGTCGCTTTCGGAATGCCCCAGACGTCGGTAGCCGATCAGGTCGATGACCACGTCCGACCCGAACCGCGCGCGCCAGTCCAGGGCCATGGCAGCGGCGCGCAGGGCCTGCTCCGGATCGTCCGCATTCACGCGCAGCACCGGCGCGTCCACCATGCGGGTCACGTCGGTGCAGGTCTGTGGCGGCCAGCGGCACATGGGATTGGGCTCGGTAAAGCCCACCTGGTTGTTGATGATGATGTGGACCGTCCCGCCCACGGCATATCCCGGCTTGGTGCCCAGCATCAGGCTCTCCATCACCACGCCCTGCCCGGCAAAGGCGGCATCGCCATGCAGCATCAGCGGCAATACGCGCTGGGCACCGTCCGCGCCCAGCTGGTCCTGCTGCGCCCGGGCCATGCCCAGCAGCACCGGATGCACGCTCTGGAGGTGCGAAGGGTTATGCGCCAGGGTGAGGTGCACCCATCCCTGGGGCGTCTGCAGCCTCCGCTCGCCGCCCAGGTGGTAGACCAGATCGGTATGGCGCTCGGGCTGAGGGGACTGGGAGTCGAAGAAATCGAGCACCTGCGCGGGCGGCATTCCCAGCAGGTTGATCATGACGTTCACCCGGCCGCGGTGCGGCATGCTCATCAGCACCCGCTCCGTCCCGTGCCCGGCCGCTGCTTCGCAGACGGCATGCAGCAGCGGGATGAGCGCCTCGCAGCCCTCCAGCGAAAACCGCTTGCCATGCGGGAAATGCAGCGCCACATGCTCTTCCCAGGTCTGGGCACGGATCAGATGTTCCAGCAGAGCCAGCCGCTCCTGGTGGCCCTGCGGGGTGGGCGGCGCCGCCTCCATGCGCTGGTAGAGCCACTCCCGCCGTTCATCCTCCCGCACCGCGGACGCATCCAGCGCCAGCGTGCCGCAGTAGATGGACTTCAGGCACCGGTCCAGGTCGGCCACGGTGCGTGCGCTCCATAGCGGTGTGCCGGCCGCATTGAGCCATTCGGACGGTTGCAGCCCAAAGGCGTGCGGGGACAGGGCCGCCAGGTCCGCCGGCCGGCTCAGCTGCAAGGGATCAAGGGCCGCGCAGCGGTCGCCCAGCCGTCGGTGGGCGTCGATGAAGGCCAGCACCTCGGGGCGTAGCTTCACAACACAAAGGCCTTCACGGCGTCGTTCAACTGGGCGGCCTGGTCCTGCAGGGCGCGGGCGGCCGCCGTGCTCTGCTCCACCATGGCCGCGTTCTTCTGTGTGGTGTCGTCCATCTGGATGATGGCGGCATTGACCTGTTCGATGCCCAGGCTCTGCTCCCGGCTGGACGCGCTGATCTCGGCCACGACCCCGCTGACCTGCTGGATGCCCGAGACCACCTGCTGCATGGTGCTGCCGGCCTGCGTCACCAGGCGGCTGCCGGCGCTGACCTGCTGGGTGGAGGCCTCGATCAGGGCCTTGATCTCCTTGGCGGCGCCGGCCGAGCGCTGGGCCAGTGCCCGCACTTCCGAGGCCACCACCGCGAAGCCCCGTCCGTGCTCTCCAGCGCGCGCCGCTTCCACCGCGGCATTGAGCGCCAGGATGTTGGTCTGGAAGGCAATGCCGTCGATGACGCCAATGATTTCCCCGATGCGCTGCGACGACGCAGAGATGGCATTCATGGTGCTGACCACTTCTCCCACCGCACTGCCGCCCTGCGTGGCCACCTGCGAGGCCGACACCGCCGTGGCACTGGCCTGGTTGGCATGGTCCGCGCTCATGCGCACGGCCGCCGTCAGCTGCTCCATCGCGGAGGCCGTCTGCTGCAGGGCGCTGGCCTGGGCCTCGGTGCGGGCGGACAGGTCCGCATTGCCCTGCGCCACTTCGTGGGCCGCCGCCGTGATGGTGACCGCACCGCGCCTGACGTCCGACACGATCCGGTGCAGGCTGTCCACCATGTGCTGCAGCGCTGCCACCAGGCGTCCGATTTCATCGCGGCTCTGCGCCACCGGGTGATAGGTGAGGTCGCCCTTGGCCACATCCTCGGCCAGCGCGATGGCGCCGTGGATGCGGGTGGTGATCGAGCGGGTGATGCTGTAGGCAGTCAGCACGCCCAGCAGCACCGCCACCACCGCCACGCCGGCCATCCACTGCTTGGAGCGGCGCGCATCTTCGTTGGCGCGGGCCACGTCGGTCTGCATGGCCTGGGCCTGGTAGTCCACCATCTTGTCGATCAGCGCGTAATAGCGGGCCTGCAACCGGGCCATGTCGCCCTGGTAGATGGCCATCGCCTGCTCCCGCTGACCGGCCGCCACCAGCTCGAACAGCTTGCGCACAGCCGCGCCATAGTCCTTGCGCGCCACCGACTGCTCGGCAAAGATGGCCTTGCCTTCATCGGTGTTGAGCATCTTCTCGAACTTGGCGAAGTTCTCGGTGTTGGCGGCTCGCACCTTGGCGTAGTCGTCCATGTAGCGCTTGCCCTGCTCTGCATCGGTGCTGAGCAGCAGTCGCCCGATGACGATGACGCCCTGGTCTCCCACGTTCTTGATGTCGTCGCTGACGGCGATCTGGGCATACCGGTCCTGGACGAGCTGGTCCATGGTCTGGCTGAGGCGCGTCAGCACGGAAAACGCCACTGCAAGGACCAGCAGCAGCAGGATCAACACCACGGCGAAGGCGGCAGACAGCCGCGTGCCGATGTTGAGGTCGGACAGTCTTGGCATGTAGTTCTCCCTTACCCCCATCGCAGGACGGAAGCCGGATCTGTGCCCGACCCCAACAGCGCCCGCCGGAGGTAGGAACTTGGCGGCAAAACCAATGCCCGAGCGGGCACGGTCTGACTCAAGACACGTCCGGGGATGCTGCCGTCATGCGTACGGTGGCTGCTCCGATTGCCGCATTGAACTGATGCCGCGGCAATCGAAGACCATTCAGCGCGCTCAGGAATAGATCACGCCTGATCCGCAAAGGTGGTGATGTATTGACGGGCCACCCGGTCCGCATGGCTCAGGGCCTCTTCCTCGCTGGCCCATTCGTCGTCCAGCTCATGCCATCGGCTGGTGTCGACCTGGCCGTCGTCCTGCCCTCGGAGCAGGAAACGCCCCTGGAAGGGGCCCGATCCTCGGGCCGCAAGCAGGTAGATGCGGCCTTTGTGCTGACGGGAAGTGGAGGTCTGCTGCATGGACAACGGGCCCGAGACCGACGGCCTACAGGCGGTATTGCCGGCATGGACGGCGCCCTTTGCCGGGATGGACAGCGCCCCTTGCGCCAGGGGCCCCTGGATGGGTTGTACACCTGGCGCTGTGATTCCTGTATGAAAACCGCAATCGAATTGGGTGATGCAGTGCAGCAATCGTCTGAGGATTCAATCGATGCAGCCGATGGGTCAGGCACTCTCCCGCGCAATGAGCTCGCAGGGCAATGCAGTGTGCCGTGGCGGCGCCTCCCCGGCGGCCAGACTGAGGATGTGCCGGGCGGCGCAGTGGCCAATCTCCCGCGCCGGCGGCCGGATGGTGCTGAGGCTGGGCAGCAGCTTGTCGGAAAACGCATAGTCCCCGAAGCCGAAGAGGGCGATGTCCTGCGGCACCCGCAAGCCCTGGCGCTGGGCGGCCAGCAGGGCGCCACAGGCCAGGTTGTCGTTGGCGAAGAACACCGCGTCCGGTCGCGGCGTATGCGCCATCAGCCAGGCCAATGCTTCGGCGCCTGCCGCCAAGGGGTCGGGATCCTTGGGCGTGACGTGTTGCGGCGTGCGGCCCATCGCCTTGAGGGCGTCCGAATACCCTTCACACCGCTCTTTGGCGCTGTAGTCGCCGGCCGCGCTGTTGTGCACGAAGGCAATGCGCTGGTAGCCCCGCTCCGCCAGATAACGCACCCCGTCACGGCCGACCTGCCGGTGTGAAAAGCCGATCTGGAAAGGCGTGCGCCGCAAGGCCAGGTCCCAGGTCTCGATCACCGGCATGCCGGCGGATTCGATGAGACGCTCGGTGCCCGTGCTGTGATGCCGGCTGGTCAGCACCAGGGCGGCCGGCTGCCAGCCCAGGAAGGCGCGCACCGCCCGCTCTTCCGCATCCAGCGAAAAGTAGCTGGAGGCCAGCAGCAATTGATAACCGGCATCCGACAGCCCGTCCGACAGGGATTGCAGCGTGTGCGCAAAGATCGGTCCGGAGATGTTGGGCACCACCATCGCCACCACCTTGTTGTGGGCCGAGGCCAGTCCGCCGGCCGCCAGATTGGGCACGTAATTCAAGGCCTCCACGGCCGCCTGGATGCGGATGCGGGCATCCGCCCCCACCCGGTCCGGCGCATTGAAGAAACGCGACACGGTAATGGCGGAGACACTCGCATGGGCTGCAACGTCGGCAAGAGTGGGTCGGCGGGTCGCGCGGCGGTTGGGCATGACCGGGATGGGGCAAACTTCGGCCCCGGCCCTCCCCTCGGTGAGGTCGGCCACAATGCATCAAGCCGCCCCGTGCGGCAGCTTTGCGCAACCTGATCTGAGAATCTCCATGGCCCAGCCGTCCCTGCCCCTCCAACAGCTCCTCCCCGCCACCAGCCCACTGGCCTTCGGCTGCATGGGCCTGGGCGGCAGCTGGGATGACGCGCCCTACACCGAAGACCATGTGGCTCATGCGCATGCGGCGGTGGAAGCCGCGCTGGACATCGGCGTCACGCTCTTCGACCATGCCGACATCTACACCCGCGGCAAGGCCGAGTCGGTCTTCGGCGAGCTGATGCGTCGCCAACCGTCACTGCGGGACCGCATCGTGCTGCAGAGCAAATGCGGCATCCGCTTTGCGGACGACGAAGGCCCCAAGCGCTTTGATCTGTCCCGCGAGTACATCGTCGCCGCGGCCGAGGCGAGCCTGCGTCGCCTGGGCACCGAGCGGCTGGACATCCTGCTGCTGCACCGGCCGGACCCGCTGTGGGAACCGGAGGAGATCGCCCTGGCCTTCCGCCAGCTGAGGGAGCAGGGCAAGGTGCTGCACTTTGGCGTCTCCAACATGAATGCCGCGCAAATGGCCTGGCTCGGCCGTTCGCTGGACCAGCCGCTGGTGGTCAATCAATTCGAGATGGGCCTGGGTCATCTGGAGCCGATCGAGGCCGGCACGACCTTCAATGACGGACAGGCCGCTGCCCGTCCCGGGAGCCTCGCCTGGAGCGGCACGCTGGAGCATTGCCAGCAGCAGGGCATCCAGGTGCAGGCCTGGGCGTCGCTGGCCCGCGGCCGGTTCAGCGGCGACACGGCCAAGGACCCCGCCGATGAACCGGCTCGCCGCCTCGTGCAGGAACTGGCGCAGCGCCACGGCGTGTCCACCGAAGGGGTGCTGCTGGCCTGGCTGATGCGCCATCCGGCCCGCATCCAGCCGGTGATCGGCAGCAGCCAGCCGGCCCGCATCCGGGCCTGCGGCGATGCGCTCAAGCTGACGTTGACACGTGGCGAGTGGTACGCCCTTTACGAGGCTGCGCGGGGCCGGGCACTGCCCTGAGCGGCCCGACCTTGCGCAAGTGGACTCGGAGGAGTCCGCTGGACGCGTGGCAGCGCTCGGCGCTCGGCGCTTGAGTCTCAGACCGCGGCGTTTCCTTGCTCGGCGATACCGTCCCCGAATCCCTCCGCCAGCGCGGCCACCAGATCCGCAGCGGGCAGTTCCTTCAAGCCGCTGAAGTTCTGCCCCGCCCACAGCGGGGAGAAGTCCCCGCTGCCCTGGGCCTCGGCCTTGGCACGCAGCGGCGCCAGCGCATTACCGGCCAGCGGGAAGGCCGGTGCCAGCTCATTGATCGGCCCCACCTCCCGCATCAGGCGGTTGACGATGCCGCGCGCCGGCCGGCCCGTCATCAGGTTGGTCACCGCCGTGTGATGCAGGTCCGGCTGTCGCAGGGCCTGGCGATGCGGCGCGGGGGTGATGGCTTCATTGCTCAGCATGAAAGCGGTGCCCACCTGCACCGCGCCAGCGCCTAGTGCCAGTGCTGCACGCACGCTCGCAGCATCGGTGATGCCGCCCGTGGCGATGACCGGAATGCTCACCGCCTTCACCACCTGCGGCAGCAAGGCCATCAGACCCGCCTGCCGGGTGAGGTCGGCGCTGAGGAAATGCCCCCGGTGCCCGCCAGCTTCCCAGCCCTGCGCGATGACGCCATCCGCGCCATGCGCCTGCAGCCACACCGCTTCTTCCACCGTGGTGGCCGAGGACAGCACCCGGCTGCCCCAGGATTTCACCCGCGCCAGCAGGTCCGGTGCCGGCAGTCCGAAATGGAAGCTGACGATCGGCGGCTTGAAGACCTCCACCAGATCCGCCACTTCATGGTTGAAGGGTTGGCGGCCGACGCCCGCGGTGATGGTGGACGGGTCCACGCCGTATTCGGTGAAATAAGGCGCCAGACGATCGCGCCAGCGCGCCTCGCGCGCCGGGTCCGGCAGCGGGGGAATGTGGGCGAAGAAATTGACGTTGTAGGGCTGATCGGTGCCGCTGCTCAACAGCTGCAGTTCCTGCTGCAGCGCCTCTGGCGGCAGCAGGGCCGCCGGCAGCGAACCCACGCCACCGGCCCGGCACACGGCCAGGGCCAGCGCAGAGCGCTGCACGCCGGCCAGCGGCGCCTGGATGAGGGGCAGACGGCTGCCCAGCAGGTCGCGGGCAGCGCGGATGGCAGACGAAGAGTGCCAGGGGGCTGGCAGGTCAGCGTGATCCTGGGAGGCGGCAGCAGGCAACGACATGGCGGATCCTTCGGAGCGAGATGATCTCAGGTGGACAGCGGCCGTTGTGGCGGCCTACCCCATCATCGCAAATCCGTGGCCCTGCCCGGCCCGTCACCCAGCGGCGACGTGATCGCGCGCCCGCTTGCCTGTCCCTTCCATCCCGCTCTGATCGATCTCAATGTGATCGCCGATCGACGCCTGGATTGGCGTTGAGATCGACGCTTGGATCGACGCTGAGGGCGCCGCTTGGATCGACGTTTGAATCGACGCCAAGTGCGACGCTCAGTGCAACGCTCAGATCGAATAACCCAGCAACATCGCCACGCCGGCTTCCTTGTTGGGACGCACGAAGCTGTCGCGCGTGAGGCGGCTCATCGGAATGGTCAGGGCCGGCGTCTCGAACCACTTCTTGTAGAGGGTCTGGATCTCGCCGCTGGTGAACAGACGGCTCAGGGTGCGGTCCACCACCTCGTTCAGGCGGGTGTCGCCCTTGCGCATCATGATGCCGTAGGGTTCCACCGAGAAGGCCATGCTGGCCAGGCCCAGCGCATCCAGCGCCTTTTCCTTCGAGGCCAGGCCTTGCAGCAGCGCGTCGTCCTGGGGGAAGGCGCGGGCCTTGCCTTCACGCAGCGCCTTGAACGCTTCGTTGTTGTTGGCGTATTGCACCAGCTGCATCTTGGCTTCGCCGGAGCTGTTGAGCTGGGTGAACAGCTTTTCGGACGTCGTGCCCTTGCTCAGCGCGATGGTCATGCCATCCAGGTCCTTGAGCGATTCCACCCGGGTGCCCTTGGGCACCAGCACCTTCATGCCGGCCACGAAGATGGTGTAGCTGAAGCTCACCTGCTCCTGACGGGCCTTGGTGTTGGTCGTGGAGCCGCATTCCAGGTCGATCTCTTCCTTCTGCAGCTTGGGAATCCGTTCCGGGCCGGAGACCACCACGTAGTTGACCTTCAGGTCCGGCAGCTTGAGTTCCTTCTTGATGTCGTCCACGGCTGCCAGGCACAGGTCGACCGAGTAGCCGGTCGGCTGCTTGGCGTCGTTCAGGAAGGAGAACGGACGGGCGGCTTCCCGGACCCCGACGTTGATCGTCTTGGTCTCGCGGATGCGGGACAGGGTGTCCGCCTGCGCGGCGACGCACGCCAGCGAGGCGACCAGCCCCAGCGAAGCCATCGCCAGCGGGCGGATCAGCGGAAGCGCCGCCGGACGGATCAGCGCGTTCAGGGTGGGCAGGACGCCCGGGTTAACAGCGGCGACGGCACGGACAGCACGAAGCGAGGAGAACACAGAGAAGGCAGGCATGGACGCTCTCAAGAATTCGATAACAGCACGGGAAAGAGCGGCTGTGGATACGCCGGTTCGGCGCGACGCAATACGGTACCTCAGCAGGGTCGCGGACGCGAAGACCGGTGGCACCAGCACCACAACCGTCCGTCGGATAGTGCCGATCAGCAGGGGATTTACACCGCTGTTCCGCGGATCGCCGCGCGATCAGCGCCCAATGCCCGGATGGTTGCGGTATCACCAGCGGGTCGGGTCTTGAGCCGCTACAGTCACGGCCATGGAACTCAAGATCGTTGTGTATTCGAAGTCGGCCTGCCCGCAATGCGACACGGCCAAGATGCTGCTCAAGTCACGTTCCCTCCCCTTCGAGGAGATCAAGATCGACGACGAGGCGCAGCGCCTGGCCTTCTACGAGAAGTGCGGCCCGTCGGTGCGTCAGATGCCCCAGGTGTTCATCAACGACCAGCGGGTCGGCGGTGTCACCGGCCTGCAGGCCGCTCTCAAGCAACTGGGGATGTAAGTCGGCGCTAGCGTCCGGCCAGCCCCCACTGGTCCAGCATGAAGGCATAGACCCGCGCGCGCTCCCGCAGCGCGTCGTAGCGGCCGGAAGCGCCGCCGTGGCCGGCCGTGAGGTTGATGTCGAACAGCACCGGACGCGTGTCCGTCTTGACGCTGCGCAGTCGGGCCACGAACTTGGCCGGCTCCCAGTAGGGCACCTGGCTGTCGTTCAGGCCCGCACGGGCCAGCACGGCGGGATAGGCGCCCGGCTTGAGGTTGTCGTAGGGGCTGTAGGCCCTCATCCAGGCATAGTCCGCCGGCCGCTTCGGGTTGCCCCACTCCTCGAACTCCTCCGTGGTGAGCGGGATGGTCTCATCCAGCATCGTGTTGATGACGTCCACAAAGGGCACCTCCGCCACCACCGCCTTGAACAGGTCGGGCCGCAGGTCGGTCGCCGCGCCCACCAGCAGGCCGCCGGCGCTGCGTCCGGTGATGATCAGTTGCTCCGGCCGTGTCCAGCCGGACCGCACCAGCATCTCGGCACTGGCGATGAAGTCGGTGAAGCTGTTCATCTTCTTGTCCAGCTTGCCGTCCAGATACCAGCGCCGGCCCATCTCTCCGCCGCCTCGCACATAGGCGGTGGCCAGCACCACGCCGCGGTCCAGCAGCGAGACGTCCTGGGCATTGAAGCGGTGGTCGATGGACAGGCCATAACTCCCATACCCGCGCAGCAGCAGCGGACGCGGGCCCTCGCCTCGCAGCGCCTTCGCATAGATCAGGGCCACCGGCACGCGCGTGCCGTCGGCCGCGGTCGCCCAGACCCGTTCGCTGGCATAACGTGAGGGGTCGTACCCCAGCACCGGCTGCTGCTTGCGCACCTGCAGGCGCCGGTCGCTGAAGCGGTAGTCCATGACCGTGGGCGGCGTGAGCAGGGTCTGATATTTCAGGCGGACCTCGTCGCTGTCGAATTCGCCGTTGAGCTCGTGCTGCTCGTCCAGCTGCGCGCTGGACATCGGGTCCGGCATCGCGAAGGGGGTCACCGTCGCCGGCCCGGGGCGACGGCGTCCCAGGCCCAGGCCCGACTCGTCCAGCACCCCCAGCTTGACCGCACCGTTCTCGCGCCACTGCAGCACCAGATGGCGGGCGAAGGGCCGCAGCCGCTCCGGAGAGACGGTCTCGGAATACGGCAGCAGTTCCCGCGCCCGGGCCAGGTCGCCGGCCTGCAGCAAGGGCGCACCGACAGACGGTGACGCGGCCTTCCCCCGGCGGGCCGCTGCCCCTTGGGGCATCGCCACCCGCACCAGCCGGAAATCCGGCCCCCGGTCGTTGATCAGCAGATAGAGCTGCCCGTTGCGATGCTCCACCCGGTATTCCTGCCCCGCGCGGCGCGCCAGCACCGGGCGCCAGGCGGCATCGGGACGATCCGCCGGCAGCAGCATCACCTCGGTGGCGTTCTTCGCATAGCTCACCAGTTGCAGCCACCGGCCGTCGGCGGTGGCGTGAAGCTCCAGGTTGAACAGTGGGTCCTTCTCCTCGAAGACGAGGACGTCCGGCGCGGCCCCGTCCACCGCATGGCGCCAGAGCTGGCTGCGGCGGCGGGCTTCGTCCGAGCGGATGTAGAAGACCGTGCGGCCATCGGCGGACCAGACCGCGCCGTCGGTGCGCTCACCCACCCAGGGCAGGTCCTGGCCGCTGGCCAGGTCGCGGATGCGCAGCTGGAAGTCGCGGTAGCCGCTGTCGTCCAGCGAATACAGCAGGCGGCGGCCGTCCGGGCTGGGCTCCACCTGGCTGACCGACAGGAACTGGCGCCCCTTGGCCAGCTCGTTCAGGTCGAGCAGCACCTGCGCCGGCGCCTGCGCGTCGTCCAGGCGTTGTGGCCCCTGCGCGGCGCGGCGAATGTATTGCGGGTACTGGGCGCCGGCGATGGTGCGCTTGGCATACCACCAGGCGCCGCGCCGCACTGGCACGTCCTCATCAAACGGAGCCATGCGGGCGACCATCTCCTGGTAGAGCGTGTCCTGCAGGGGCTGCAGCCGCTGGAACCAGCGGTCGGTGTAGGCGGCTTCGGCCTGGAGGTGGGCCATCACCGCCGGGTTGTCCCGTTCGCGCAGCCAGTAGTAGGGGTCGATGCGGGTGTCCCCATGGACGGTGACATCCTTGGGAATCTGGCGCGCCACCGGGGGCGACAACGACGACGCGTCCGCACCCGCGCCGCCCCCAGCGCCAGGACCGCCCGCCTGCATGCGCGACGCTGGGGATTGGCATGCCGCCATCACCGCGCCCAAGGCCAGCACCAGCGCCATCTGCGCCATCCGCGCCATTTGCGCGGCGCCGCCGCGCCTGCGGGCCTGTTGAGATCGACCTCTGACCGTGCTGGATAGGCTCATGACGTTCTTCTCTCCCTGGTGGTGCGCCCGAACCTCCCAGGCCCGAAGCGCAATGATTGCGGCTGATTGTGCCGTTCACGCGCCGCTGCGGCTTCCCCAGACCGCCTGGGGCTGTTGCGCCCCGACCGCTCCGGCAGGCCCGCTTGGTGGCAAGATGCCCCCCATTCCATGCCAACACAACGAGGAACGACATGAACGCCCAGGTCCCTGCCGCCCCCCATCCAACCAGCGCCCTGCGCCGTCGCCTGCTCCGCCGGGCCGCGCTGGTGCCAGGGCTTGCCGCCGTCCTGCTTGCCCTGGCCCCGGCCGCCCATGCCGCGGACCTGCTGGACGAGGTCAAGGCCCGCGGCACCCTGCGCATCGCCTGCGAGGGCACCTACCCGCCCTTCAACTTCAAGAACGACAAGGGCGAGCTGACCGGCTTCGATGTCGACATCGCCAAGGCCCTGGCCGCCAAGATGGGCGTGAAGGCCGAATTCACCACCACCGAATGGAGCGCCATCCTGGCCGGCCTGCAGGCGGGCAAGTACGACGTGATCGTCAACCAGGTGGCCGCCACCGACCAGCGCCGCCAGACCTTCGACTTCAGCGGCCCCTACGTCATCTCCTATCCGCAACTGATCGTGCGCGCCAACGAGACGCGCAAGCTCGACACGCCGGCGGACCTCAAGGGCAAGAAGGTCGGTGTGGGCCAGGGCAGCAATTTCGCTGCGCTGGCGCAGAGCATCGAGGGCGTGGAGGTGCGCACCTACCCCGGCGCGCCGGAGTACCTGCAGGACCTGGCGACCGGCCGCATCGACGCCGCCATCAACGACAGCCTGCTCATCCCCTATCTCAAGGCCAAGACCAAGCTGCCGGTGAAGGCCGGCGCGGCCATCGGCAAGCCCGAGAGCAATGCCATCCCGTTCCGCAAGGGCAGCCCCAAGTTCAAGGCCGCCATTGACAAGGCGCTGGACGAGCTGAAGAAGGACGGTACCTACGCCCGCATCTCCACCCAGTGGTTCGAGCGTGACGTGAGCCAGCCGCTGCCTGGCGGCCAGTAAGCCCGGATGGATCTCGCGTCGCTTTTCGCGCTGGCCTGGCCGGTGCTGCTCAAGGGCAGCGGCTACACCCTGTTCTTTGCCGTGTCGGCCATGCTGCTGGGCCTGCCGCTGGCGGGCCTGATCGCGCTGGTGCGGGTGCTGCAGGTGCCGGTGCTGACGCAGCTCAGCGCGGTCTACGTCAGCGCCATGCGGGGCACACCGCTGCTGGTGCAGGTGTTCATCGTCTACTACGGCCTGCCCAGCATCGGCATCGAGTTCTCGCCAGTGTCCGCCGGCATCCTGACGCTCACGCTCAACGTGGCGGCCTACATGAGCGAGACGCTGCGGGGCGGCATCCATGCGGTGTCGCGGGACCAGTGGCTGGCCGGCACCAGCCTGGGCCTGACCCGGCAGCAGACGCTGCGCTATGTGGTGGCGCCGCAGGCCCTGCGGGCGTCGGTGCCCAGCCTGTCCAACAGCCTGATCAGCCTGATCAAGGACACCTCGCTGGTGTCGGTCATCGCCGTCACCGAGCTGATGCTGGCCACCAAGGAACTGATCTCCACCACCTTCCAGCCCTTCCCGCTCTACCTGATGGCGGCGCTGATCTACTGGGTGCTCAGCTTCGTGTTCGAGCAGTTGCAGCGGTGGATGGAAAAACGCATGGCCTATCCGCACTGAACCGGCTCGGGCGGCTCGGTGCCTAGGCCGGCACCGCGTAGTCCTTCTGCGTCACCAGGTCGATGCCGCAGGACAGGGTCTGGATCCAGTCGATGAACTGCTGCACCGCCGCGCCTTCCATGGGCGCGCCGTGCTGCGGCACGATCATGCGGATGGGCAGGCTCTTCACCATCTCGGCCCACAGCCGCAGCACCTTGCCGCTGACCATGTAGCGGCGGTGGAAGGCCAGCATCGACGGGATGTGGGGTTCCAGCTCGGTGATGGTCGCGCCTGGGTCCACGCCGATGGACACGCCCAGGTCGCCCGAGAACAGAATGCCGCTGACCGGGTCCCAGAACTGGAAGTTGCCCTCCGAGTGCATGAAGTGCGCCGGCAGCGCCACCAGCTCGCACTGCCCCACAGGGATGCGCATGCCGCGGTCCGGCACGCCCACCACCCGACCGCTGGTCTTGCCCGGCTTGCAGAAGTGGGGAATGAAGCGCTCCCAGATGCGGGAGATGTACACCGGCGCGGCGGTGGCGGTCATCCACCGGTCCAGCGACGCAATGATGTCGGGATCCGCATGCGAGGCCAAAATGGCCGAGAGCTTGTGCGGCGGAAAGCAGGCGGTGACGCCCAGGTACAACTCTCCATAGGCCAGGTTGCCGCCCGGATCGATCAGCGCGCCGGTGCCGCTGTCCACGATCAGGAACTGGTTGGCCTGGACGCCGTCCTCGTGGCCGAAGTCGGAGAACATGAGGCAGCGATGGCTGCCGTTATTGAAGAGTTCGATCGCCAAGGGGGCTCCGCAGAAAACAGTCCCCCACACGATATTTCGCATGACAACCGCTTGGAACCGCTGGCGAGCGATGACCGGCGCAGGAATTGATTTATGGCAAGACCTGCACCGGCTGGCGGTGAACTCAGGCGCGCGCAGCTCCGCGGCTGGCGCGCTCAGCATCGACGCGGAACACCGCAATCGCTTCCACCATGCGTTCGGCCTGACGCTTGAGGCTGTCCGCCGCGGCCGCACTCTGCTCCACCAGGGCGGCGTTCTGCTGCGTGGCCTGGTCCATGCGGGTGACCGCCGAGCCCACCTGCGAAACGCCTGCGCTCTGCTCGACGCTGGCGGCCGTGATCTCACCCATGATGTCGGTCACGCGGTGAATGGCGGACACCACTTCCTGCATGGTCTCACCGGCCCGATCCACCAGGGCCGAGCCTTCCGACACCCGCTCCACGCTGGTGCTGATCAGCGACTTGATTTCCTTGGCGGCTTCAGCCGAACGGCCGGCCAGGCTGCGCACTTCGGACGCCACCACGGCAAAACCACGGCCCTGCTCGCCGGCACGGGCGGCTTCCACGGCGGCATTGAGCGCCAGGATGTTGGTCTGGAAGGCAATGCTGTCGATGACGCCAATGATGTCGGCAATGCGGCGGCTGCTGTCGTTGATGCCCTTCATCGTCTCGACCACCTGGCTGACCACCTCACCGCCCTTGGTCGCCACTTCGCTGGCGCCCTGGGCGAGCTGGTTGGCCTGGCGGGCGTTGTCGGCGTTCTGCTGCACCGTGGCGCTGAGCTGCTCCATGGAGGAGGCGGACTCCTGCAGGGTCGAGGCCTGCTGCTCGGTGCGAACCGACAGGTCGTTGTTGCCCTGCGCGATTTCGGCGCTGGCGGTGGCGATATCCGAGGCGGACCCACGCACCTGCACGATCAGGTCGAGCAGTTGCTGCTGCATGCGGCCCATGGAGGCCAGTACGCTGTCGCTGGGCGCGGCAGCTGCGCCTTCGATGGGGCGCAGGTCACCGGCGGCCACGCGGCTCGCGACGGCGCCCAGCACGGCGGGCTCGGTGCCCAGCGCGGTCATCAGGCGCCGGGTGATGAACCAGCCCAGCAGCGATGCGGCCACCACGGCCAGTGCACACAAGGCCATCATCCCGTGGCGCTGGGACGCAGCAGCGTCCATCGAGGCCTTCTCGGTGATCTTGCCCTTGGCGGCCACGTAGTCGGAATAGTCCCGGAAGGCGTTGAGCAGGGCGGCCAGCAGCGGACGGCAGTCGCTGATCATCAGGTTGCTCGCCTCCTCGCGCTGGCCGGAGCTGGCCAGCTCGACGATGCGCACCGCCACCGGGCTGTACTTGGCCTCCACCTCGAGGATGCGGGCCACCTGCTCACGTTCCTTCGCGGTGACATCGTCGTTCTTCAGCTCCCGCTGGATCTGGCTGAGCAAGTCGCCCAGGGCCTTGTGCGCCTCCAGCGCCATGGTCTTGGCGCCGGCCAGATCTTCCGGGGTGCGCACGATCACCATGTCCCGCACGCCGATGGCCCGGCGGTTGGTCATCACCCGCGCTTCCAGCACCAGCTCGCGACGGGCCGATGCGCCGTTGAGGTAGTCGGTGTAGCGGTTGTTGACCTGGCTGATGCCAAACAGGCCCCAGGCGCTGACCAGCAGGACCAGGGCAACGAGGGCAGCAAAGGCAAATGCCAGCTGCTGCCGGACGGACAGACGATTCATGGTGATGAGTGAGAACGAAGAGGAAGCAAGGCCCCGAAGGGTCGTGAGGAATGCCTGCCTGAGGTCTCACCCGGTTCCGCTGCAAGCGCCGCTTCACCGGTTCTGGAACCGGCGTTGGAAGGGGCTGTCGAGGGAGCTCGGAACAGCCCGGCACGGGGCACGATTCCAGCGGGTGGAAAGCAGTTGCAATCTGATTCAAATGCTACGGGTCCAAAATAGTTTGACCAAATGCCAGGACCCTGCCGATCGTGACGGAGTCGAGTCGCCTCTCTAGACACCCCCCCGGATGGGGGATACGAGTGATCCAAACCGACGGGCGCTCCCCGCGCAAGCGATGGTCAAAAGCGTGTCGGGTTCCTCACCGGCCTCAAGCGCGGCACACTGCCGCTCCGTCGGCGCCCGGACAATGCACCGATGTCGAGCACGGTGGGTCGAAATCCACACGGCTTGTTTCAAATCCAGACAGGGCAGCAACAGCCGAGAGGAAGCGGATACAGACAATTCGCGACCGCGCGAGCAGATGTCTCGCTGTGTGCTGACCTGTGTTCCCGACTGCGCTGCGCTGCGTCCTTGTGACTGAGCTTCGGGGTTCCCGAGAGCGCCCTGTGAGCCAAACCGCTGAAGATGGATGCCGTGCCCCTGCCCAGTGAATGGATGGATGCCTGCCGCGCCGAGCTGGTGGCGGCGGCCGCGCAATGGGTGAGTGACACCGGCACGGCGCTGGAGCGGGCGCAGAACCGGGCGGACAGCGTCGGCGAGGCCAATCGTCTCTTCCATGTGCAGCGGGCCCTGGACCGCTGGCAACACAGCGCGCCGGAGCGCATCGTCAGCCTGCTGCTGTCCAGCATGAAGGAACGCTGCAGCGAGCCACGGCTGGGCGCAACGTCCCCGCTGCTGCCCAGCGAAATGGAGCTGGTGGACGACGATGTGGTGAGCGAGAGCATCGGCATCTCGCGCCTGGTCACCGGCATTTTCTCGGTGGCGGAATGGGAGATCCGCACGGTGGAGCGGGCCCTGGTCGGCCACATCAAGGATTTCTCCGAACGCAGCAATCCGTTCCATCCGGAAGCCATTGCCCGCACCATCTGGAAGCTGGCGGAAGACCTGGGCCTGCAGCGCGAGGAACGTGCCGCCTGCCTGAGAGTCTCGCTGGACGCCACCACCGCCCTGGCCCGGACCGCCTACGCCTGCCTGGGCACCTGGCTGGCGGGACAGCGGGAGGTGGGCCCGCTGGCCATCCAGCGGCAGTCCGAGGTGCACAACGCCATTCCGGTGGACGTGCTGGCGGGCCTGGCCGCGGAAGCTCCGCCGCTGGCGCTGGAACTCGAGCCGATGCATGGCCGACCGTTCGATGCCGCGCCCACGCCTCGCGGCGGTTCTCCGAAGGCCGGCGGCGAGGTGGTGTTCACCCGCCTGATGCGCGGGGTGGAGGACATCCTCGGGGATGTACGGCTCACCCACGAGCTGCGGCGGGTGCTGAGCGGACTGCAACTGGGCGTGCTGCGCTTTGCGTTCGGCACGCCCTCTTCGCTCTATTCCACCCAGCATGAGATGTGGGACATCACCGGCGTGCTGGTGCAGTATGCGCTGCAGCATTGCCTGAAGGACCGGGTGGTGCATGACGACTTCGTCCTGTTCGCCGACCAGGCCATCCAGACCCTGCTGAGGCTGGACCCCAGCCGGCTGCATGAGCTGGACAAGACCCTGGTGCGCCTGCGGCGCTATGTGAAGGAGCGTCCGGCCGAGCTGGTGGAAAGCCGCCGCCATGCCTCGATGCAGTTTGCCCGGCTGGAAGAGCGCCGGCGGCAGATCCGCAGCGTGTCCATCAACCGGCACCGCGAGCGCATCAATGCGGTGATCGCCGACCAGGAAATTCCCTATCGCCTGCGCCAGTTCCTGCTGGTGGACTGGGCCGAAGCCCTGGCCCATGCGGAAGTGGCGGAAGGGCCGAAGTCACCCGCCTATGCCGAGCTGTGGGGCGCTGTGGACCGCATGATGCGCGCCGTGCAGAAGAACACCCTGACCGCCGACGCGGCGAGCCTGCAGGAGAAGATGGAGCTGCTCAAGCTGCTGGAGCGCGGCATCACCTGCGTGGCGGTGCCCAGCGTCGAGAAATACGAGCTCACCGACATCCTGGACCGCACCGGCATGATCTCCCGCGAGGGCGAGGAATGGTCGGACAGCGACATCGGCGGGCTCGACAGCGCGCTGCCGCCCTCCCCGTCGCCTGCGCCGCATCGCCGGGACTTCTGGGGCGCGCAGTCGCAGTCGGGCGGCAAGGGCTGGTCCACGGCCGACGAGACGACCGTGGGTTTCACCACCGCCATGCCCACCTCCGATGCCGAGCACTGCGTCAATGCCCTGCAGGAGGACGATCTGATCGAGCTGTTCCTGGCCGGCACCTGGGTGGAGGTGCGGCTGGTGGAACTGGCCGAGGACGGGCAGATCTTCCTGTTTGAAGGGGAGACCGACGGCGGCGGCACCCACCAGCTGACACGACGGGCGCTGCTGCGCCTGTTCCGTGAAGGCCTGGCCACTCCGATCTGAGCGCCCCGACATGAGCCACGACTCTCCGGTTCCTGAAGACATCGTCGAGCGCAGCGCCAGCTTGCGGCTGCTGGGCGAAGCCGAGTGCCGCTGCGACGACGGCACCGTCACCCGCATCACCGATGCCCGCGTGGCCACGCTGCTGGCCATGGTGGCCCTGGAAGGCGGCATGCCGCGCACCCGCGCGGCCGACCTGTTCTGGCCGCAGTCCGGCAGCAATGCCCGCACCAACCTGCGGGTGCTGCTGCACCGCACGCAGAAGACCTTCGACCTGAAGCTGTTCACCTCCGGCGACGTCATCGAACTGGCGCCGCACATCCGCGTCGATGTCCAGGCCCCGGACCATCAGCTGGTGATGAGCTGCCTGAGCGCCGGAGCGGCCGGCCTGCGCCTGCTGTCCAGCCTGGAGCTGCCGGAGGGCCTGACCGAAGCGGCCCACTGGCTGGCAGCGGCCCGCAACCAGATGGAGCAGCGGCTCACCCGCAGCCTGATCGCCTGGTTCGAGCGCGCCGGAGAGGCGGTCGACCTGAGCCAGGCCATGGCGCTGGCCGAGGCCCTGATCAGCCTCAATCCGCTCAGCGAGGTGGGTTACCAGGAACTGATGAAGGCGCTGGTGGCCAAGGGCGACCGGTCGGCGGCGCTGGCCGTGTTCGAGCGCTGCCGCAAGGAGCTGCAGGAGCACCTGGGCACGCACCCCAGCCGGACCACGGTGGAGCTGCACCGGCAGATCCTGCGCTCACGGGCCGAGGGCCAGCAACTCGCGGCCGTGGGACGCCTGATCCAGCGCGAGACCGAGATCGAGCAGATCACGCAGGCCATCAGCCGGCGGCGGGTGGTGATCGTCGAAGGGCCGAGCGGCATGGGCAAGTCGTCCCTGCTGCGGCATGTGGCCCAGGAGCGGGGCGACCTGTACTGGCGCATCACCGAGCAGGACAGCAGCCGACCTTTTGCCAGCCTGCATCGCATCACCCTGCACCTGATGGAGCGGCTGCGCGCGCAACCGGGTCAGCCGGCCGAGAACCTGGCCAAGGCCGAGCGTTTCCTGGAGCAGCTGGACCCGGCCCATTCGCGGGAGATGGCCTCGCCGGCCAGCACCCGCTCCCTGCTGGAATCGGCGATCCACATCATCGAACTCAGCCGGCCCGAGCGCAGCACCGCCGTGCTGGTGGATGACCTGCACCTATGCGATGACGAAAGCCTGGATGTGCTGTCCGCGCTGGTCACCGAAAGCGCGGCCCTGATGCCCTGGTGCGACTTCGTGCTGGCCTACCGCCCGATGCGGGCGCGGCGCCGCCTGCGCGCGCTGTGTGAGAAGCTGGCTGCTTCCGGCCGGCTCAAGCTGGTGCAGCCGGCGGCCCTGACCGTGGCCTCGGTGCAGCGCATGCTCAACGAGGACGGCAGCACTTTGGCGCCCAAGCTGGTGGAGGACGCGGTGCGCCTGAGCGGCGGCACCCCCGCCATCCTGATGGGGCTGCTGCAGGCCTGCCAGGACCAGGGCAGCCTGGTGGGTGTGCCCACGCCGGCCATGCGGTCGCTGCTGCTGCAGCGGCTGGGTTCCTGCAGTTCCACCGCGGAAGGGGTGGCACGGCTGGCGAGCGTGGCCGGCGGTAGCTTCTCGGTGCGCATGGCCTCGGACATCACCGGCCTGTCGTCCTGGCGGGTGGCGGAGAAATGGAACGAGCTGCTGCTGGCCGGCGTCTTCGATGCCAAGGGCTTTGCCTTCCCGCTGCTGGAAACGGTGGTGTATGAATCGGTGCCGGAGACGGTGCGGCAGTTCATGCATGGGGAAGTGGCCGCAGTGCTGGAGCGGCATGGCGCCACGCCTGCGGAGCTGGCGCACCACTGGCGCATGGCCGCCGACATGGCGCGCGCGGCGGACTACGAGCGCCGGCTGACGGCGGGGGACGCGTCCCCGGCGTCCTGAGCCGCGCTCAATCGAAGTCGCGGTGATACGGGCCGATCTCCATCGGCTCGGTATCCATGAAGACGGTGTCGCGCCAGACCGGGGTCGTGGCCTCGGACCGGTCCTGGGCTCCGTGTTGGGCCGAGTGTTGGGCCGAGTGTTGGGCCAAGTCCTGCGCCAAGTTTCGGGCGGTCAGCGGCTTCTCGGCCAGGCTCCGCAGCGCGGCATCGCCTTCGGCGAGCAGCGCCTCCACCCGTGACCGGCGCTCCTGCAGATGCCGGTCCAGTTGCAGCCGCAGCACATCCAGCGTGGGCGACACACGGGCAGCCTGTTCCAGTTGGCGAATGGCGACATCCAGCGTGCGCGGCGGCAAGCGGGAAAACGGGTCATCGCCACTGGTGGCGCAGGCGAATTCCAGCAGCGTCAAGTGGCCATGCTGCTCCCGCAGCCCCGGCCGGGCCTGCAGCGCCTCCCGCAAGGCATCGACCCGCAGCGGCACCGCCCGTGCGGAAGGATCCGCCGCCGGCAGGGGCCCGGCGGGCAACTGCGGACGTGTCGGTGCAAAGGAACGGGTTTCCACGCCCGAGCCGCGCCGCTCTCCCCTGTCCCGCAGGCCCAGCGATCGGAACAGCGCGCGAGCAACGGCACGGCACCAGGACGTCGTCTTGGGGTCTTTCATGAGGGCTTGAGGCTGCGGCAGAGGGTGGGGAGGAGGCTGGGGTAAGTGTCGGTAACAACCGTTTCACCAGCGTTTCGATGACGGTAACAGCAGCATCCGGAAGAACCCTGAGGCCGCAACGCCGGGGCCCGTAACGGCGGCCCACCGACCTGGAAACGGGTGTGAAACGCCTGCGGGGGATAGTGCAGCCCATTGCAGACACAGGGCGCACGGACATGACACTCGCGGCACGCATTGAAACGGCAGTCAAGATTCAAAGCCTGCTGAAGGACCACGCCATTTCGGTGGACCCCGTCCGCCTGGCCTGTGACGCGGACTACGCCGCCGCCATGGAGGAGGTCTGCCAGCAGGTGGGCCAGCTGGACGAATGCCTGCGCCTGCTCAATGCCCTGGTGGACACCATCGTGCTGTCCGGCCTGCCCTCGTCAGCCGCGGTGGATGAGGATGCCCGGCTGGGGGATGTGCATCCCGAGTTCGTGGACACCGTGTCCACCTATTCGCTGGACCTGGATGTGGACCAGGGCCCGGGCGTGGACATCGACCTGGAGCAGACCGCCATGGCCCGATCCCACCGCCGGGTGCGGACCCATTTCCAGGCGGGTCTGGACTATCTGCGCCGCGATTCCCATCCCAGCCACTTCAGCACCAGCCCGGAGCTGCTGGCCGCCTTCGTGGTGGCCTCGGCGGCCGAGGTGCTGGCCAGCGCGTTGCATCAGTCGCAGCCCTTGTAAACCCTCCCTGGTTGTCCCCATGCAAGCCTTTCACCTGCAGCACTGGATCTTCAGCGGCTTCCTGGCCGGCGCCCTGCTGGGCAGTTTCATCAACCCGATGCGGGTGATCAACCTGGCCGCGATCTGCGGCGTGGGCGCCTTTGCAGCGATGTGCTTCTGGCCGGACGCCTTCGGCGGCCGGGGCGCCGAGGTGTTTGGCAGCTTCGTGATGGCCGTGCCGGCCTGGGGCGGCGCGACCGCGGTGGGCGCGCTGATCAGCCATCCAACGGTGCGACAGCTGCGGCGCAAGGGCTATCTGCGCATCCGCAAGCGGGCCCGTTTCATGCAGCATCCCGACGACTGAGCGCCTGCAGCGCCGGAACCACCTCGTCCAGGCGACGAACCTCGCAGGACGGACGGAGGTCGGGCGTGGCGGGCGCCTGCAGCGGATTGAACCAGCAGCTGTCGATGCCGAAGCGCTGGGCGCCCAGGATGTCGGCGTCCAGCCGATCCCCAATGATGACGGTGTGGGCGCGATCGAACTGGCGGGCCTTGGCGACCGCATCCTGGAAAAAGCGCGGGTCTGGCTTGGCATGTCCGCAGGCCTCCGAGGTGGCCACGAAACGGATGAAACGGCCCAGGCCCGAGGCCTCGATGCGGCGGGTCTGGATGCGTTCCACCCCGTTGGTGATGACGCCCACCTCCCCCACGGCGGCCAGTGCCTCGCACAGGGCCATTGCACCGTCGATGAGCACGGCCGTCCCGGCCAGCATGTCCAGGTAGCGCTCGCTGGCCGTCTGCGCATCCAGGCCGGGTGCATGCAGCGCGAAGGTGGCCCGGAAACGCTCCACTTTCAGCGCGTCCTTGCTGACGGCCCCCTGCTCGAACTGACGCCACAAGGACTGGTTGATGGCCTGGTAGTCTCGGTACATCGCGTCCAGCGGCGCTTCATGGCCCAGGCCCTGGAGCATCCGCGCAAAGGCCTGGCGCTCGCTGGCCTGGAAGTCCAGCAGCGTGTCGTCCAGGTCGAGCAGGAAGAGTCGGTATTTCATGCGGGGGCCACTCTATCGCAGCGGCGACGCGAAGGGCTGCCAAGGCAGGGCAGCTCAGCTCTGGTCAGGTCAGGTCAGGAGCACACCGCAATGCGTTCGGTGCGCACGCCGGTGTGGGCCTGCGCGGCTGTAGGCACGACCTGGCGCTTGCCCAGGTAACGCCGCACGGTGCCATCGGCCATGCGCTCTTCCTTGAGACACAGGTCCGGATTCAGGCCCAGGGCGATCTTCTCTTCCACCGATGGGCGAGGCGTGTTGGTGCGAGGGTCCTGCGTGGCCGGATTGGCCAGCGAGCCTCTGAGCACCTCCCGTCCGGGCTTCATCGCGAGGCGCTCAGGTCCGGACGTGGGCCCGTCCGGCCCCCGGGCAGCGCCGTCCAGGCCCACGGCGCCGAAGGACTGCGCGGTGTCGGCGCTGGTGCAGGAACTGGTGGCTGACGCGGCCGAGGGCGACGAGGCCCAGTCGGCCGGCTCCATCATGAAGGTGACCTGGGTGCGCAGACCGCTGGGCAGCGACGCGGGCGGCGGCGGCGCAAGCAAGGCCGATGAGGGTGTCGGGGTGGCACGGCTGGGGCTGGTCGCCGGCAGGAGGCGAAGGGTGCTGGACCGCCTTGCCGGGAAGGCCTCCGGGGTCTCCAGAGACGGCTTCACGCTGCTGGCCAGCCAGAGCAGCAACAGATGCGCCAGGGCAGCCGCGCCCAGGGCCCATCCCCGCCGGGCCGGCCGGGGCCAGGCGCCTGCAGCCACTGGGAAGGGGGAAAGAGTCAATGCGCTCAAGTGGGCTGGACTTCGCCATGCTGGATCGATCCCCTATGCTAGCGGCCACCCGCCGGCATCGGCCTTCACGCGTGTTGGGGGCAGGTAAAGGCGCTGACACGTGCGCCACTGGTGCCCACCCCCGCTCCACGGTCCCGACATGACATGAATCCCAAGCCCACTGCCGCTGCCAATGCCACTGCTGTGCCAACGGTCCTGCGCCCCGCCCTGCCCAGCGACATTGCCGCCTGCATCGACCTGCGTGGCCGCACTCGCGAGAACGCGGTGTCCGCGGCCCGGCTGGCGGAACTGGGCATCACCGAGGCGTCCTGGTCGGCGCAGGTGCGCAGCGGTGAACTGCCCGGCTTCATTGCCGTGGTTCACGACACGATGGCCGGCTACTGCTTCGGCGATGCCGTCACCGGTGAGATCGTCGTGCTGGCCCTGCTGCCGGCGCATGAAGGCCGCGGACTGGGGCGACAGTTGCTGGACCGCACCGTCGCGCATCTCGCGTCTCTGGGTCATCGCCGTCTGTTCCTGGGCTGCTCCTCCAATCCCGCGCATCGCTCCTTCGGCTTCTACCGGCGGTTGGGCTGGACCCCCACCGGACAGCGCGACCGCCTTGGCGACGACGAACTGGAGCTGTGGCTGCCGGCCTGAAAAAGCGCCGAAAACAGGCAAAATGCCGGCTTCACCAACAAAAAAGGCACGTCCGCCACGATGCGGAGCGCTCCAGCGGCATGTCCGGACGTCGGTCACGTCCCAGCCGCACGAGCGCCCATGTGCCGAGCAACGGGAGGATCTGGAACATGCCACACCTGGCCTGGACAACGCTGCGCCCCGCCGGCGCGATCGCGACTGCGCTGCTCGTCACCGCCCTGAGCACCGGCTGCAAGCCGACCAAGCTCAACGAGGAGATGGTGCAGGACATGATCAACACCGGCCTGAATGCCTCGGCAAATCGCAATGCCACCGTGCTGTGCGACCAGATCGCCGAAGACGCCGACATTCGTCTGGTCGTCTTCAAGTTCTCCGGCTCGGACATCCGCACCTTCAGCAAGGCGCAGTGGTGCGACTACCTGCGGGAGTCGTTCGCCCAGTCCGAGGGAACCGGCCTGTCGGTGAGCGTGCACATGAACATCCAGTCGATGACCATCGCCCCGAACGGCAAGACCGCCGACTTCAGCGCCGACGTGGTGGAGGAAGCCGGTGTCGGAGGCCGCACCCTGATGCGCATGAACTCCAAGCACACCTACACGGTGGAGCTGCGCAAGGGCAAGCCGGTCTACACGCGGCTCAGCGCGCGCTACACCGGTTGATCACCGCTTGATCACGCGTCTTTTCCGAACGCGTTCCCTGGGCGATCCGAGAACTTAGGGAAGCCCTGAATAACCCCTTTTCCAGCGGGCTCGCTAGACTTCCAGCTCTGGTGCGCCTGACCGCACGCCCTGGTCCGCACCATGTCCGACAACGAAAGCGACGCCCCCCTGAGTGAACCCGCCCCGATGGTGGTGCTGGGCCCGTGGCGTGCGTTCCGCTCCCCGATGGGCAAGCTTCACATCGCCAGTGAACTGGGCCCCGGCACCGTGCGCATCACCTCCTCGCTCAGCGGTGTGGACCGGGTGGCGCGCATTGCCAAGACCAGCTCGGGCAATCTCTACCGATTCGTCTGCCCGCCGGCCCAGGACCGGGTGACCTGCGACATGCTGGTGGACTATGCGGGGCGCGCCGGTCTGGCCGGCGCCACCGATGTGAGCGCCAAGCTGTGGCAGGCCATCGAAGACAAGGCCGCCGAGCTGGCGGCGCGGGCTGCGGCTCACGCCCCCGCGCCTGTTTTGTAAACAGCACTAAACAAGGCGCGAGAATCAGCGGCTTCGATTGACCGGCGCCTCACGCGCCCTGAAAAATCGGCGCCACCCATGAGCTCCGTCACCATCCGCGATATTGCCAAGGCGTCCGGCCTGTCCATCGGCACGGTATCGCGCGGGCTGCGCAATCAGGGTGGCCTGTCCGACGCCACCCGGCAGATCGTGCAGGACTGGGCCGCCCGGCTGGGCTACGACCTGTCGCAGCTGCGCCGCCACCGCATCCGGCGCGTGGGCTTCCTGCTGCACAGCCAGCACAACACGCTGGCGTCCAGCCCCTTCTTCTCCTCGGTGCTGCACGGCGCGGAATCGGTCTGCCGACGCGAGGGGCTGACGCTGTCCTTCATCGTCGCCGGCCCTACCGACCGGGTCATCGACCAGGCCCGGGTGCAGCAGCTCGATGCCTACCTCTGCGCCGGCTACTTCGAGCCGGAGATCCTGGACAGCCTGCGCCGCACCGGCAAGCCGATGGTGCTGGTGGACATGCACCGGCACGGCATTGCCTCGGTCAATCCGGACCACCAGCACGGCAGCTTCCAGGCCACCAGCCACCTGTTGCGCAGCGGTCGGCGCCAGATCGCGGTCATCAGCGGCTCGCCCGCGCATTACAGCCTGCAGCAACGGGCGCTGGGCTACCGGCGCGCGCTGTTTGAAGCCGGCATCCAGGCCGATCCCGACCTGGAAGTGGTGGCGGCGCATCTGGGCGATGGCGATGCCGGCGTGACCGCGGCCCTGCGCGAGCTGCTCGGCAGGCGGCGCCGGCCCGATGCGATCGTCTGCTTCAATGACAGCGCTGCGCTGGTGGCCCAGCAGCACCTGCTGGGCCAGGGCCTGCGCATGCCTCAGGACGTGGCTCTGATCGGCTTCGACGACATCCCCGCCGCCGCCCGCGCCCATCCGCCGCTGAGCACGGTGCGGGTGGACAAGGAGGCCCTGGGCGCCCAGGGCCTGGAGATGCTGCTCACCAGCCCTCCCGACGGCCCACCGCAGGAGCGGGTGCTGCCGGTGGAGCTGGTGGTGCGAGACAGCTCCAGCCCGGATTGACCCGCGCCGACGCGCCGCCCTTCAACCTCCACGCTTCTTCAAGCCCTCTGACCAGGACCCGCCCCACCATGTCCCATCTGCCTGACTTCCACGACCCCGAGGTGCTGCTGGCGCATGTGCGGCACACCATGGCCTTCTATCACCCGCGCTGCATCGATCCCAGCGGGGGCTTCTTCCACTTCTTCAAGGACGACGGCACCGTCTACGACGCGCATCAGCGTCATCTGGTCAGCAGCACCCGGTTTGTCTTCACCTACGCCATGGCCTGGCGGCACTTCGGAGATCCCGCCCATCAGGCCGCCGTGAGGCATGGCGTGCGCTTCCTGCGCGAGGCCCATTTCGATGCGGTCCAAGGCGGCTACACCTGGCTGCTGGACTGGCGCCAGGGCCGCGCCACCGTGCTGGACGGCACGCGCCACGCCTACGGCATGGCCTTTGTGCTGCTGGCCTATGCGCATGCCGTCATGGCCGGCGTGGAAGAGGCGCGCCCCTGGCTGGCGGAGACCTTCGAGCTGATGGAGCGACGCTTCTTTCAGCCCGAGAGCGGCCTGTATGCCGACGAGGCCAGCGCCGACTGGCAGCAGCTCTCTCCCTATCGCGGGCAGAACGCCAACATGCATGCCTGCGAGGCGATGCTGGCCGCCTTCGACGCCACCAAGGAAGACCGCTATCTGCAGCGCGCCGCATTGATCGCCAGCCACATCACGCGGCGCCAGGCGGAGCGATGCGGAGGCCTGATCTGGGAGCACTACAACGCCCACTGGCAGCCGGACTGGATGTTCAACAAGCATGACCCGGCCAACCTGTTCCGCCCCTGGGGCTATCAGCCCGGTCACTTCACCGAGTGGACCAAGCTGCTGCTGCAGCTCGAATCGCATGGGCCGGCGCTGGGCCAGGATGTGAGCTGGATCCTGCCCACCGCGTCGAAGCTGTTCCAGGTGGCGGTGCGACGCGGCTGGGATGCGGAGTACGGCGGCCTGTGCTACTCACTGGCGCCCGACCTGACCGTGTGTGATGCGGACAAGTACTTCTGGGTGCAGGCGGAAAGCATGGCCGCGGCCAGCATGCTGGCCGCGCGCACCGGCGACCGCGTCTATTGGGACTGGTATGAGCGCCTGTGGGCCTACAGCTGGACCCACTTCGTGGACCATGAACACGGCGCCTGGTGGCGCATTCTGGACCGCCAGAACCGCAAGCTCAGCGACGAGAAGAGTCCTGCCGGCAAGGTGGACTATCACACCATGGGGGCCTGCTACGACATCGTGAAGGTGTTGAAAGCCTTGCCTCAGACGGGCGGAGGGCGCTGAAACAGGCGGGCTCGGACCGGCACGATCAAGGCACGGTCTGGGCACGATCAAGGCACGGCCGGGGGCCGCTCAAGGCAGAAACTCCAGCCTGGGCAACCCGTCGTGCGAGTAGTCCACTCCGCCCTCCAGCGCAATCACCCGCCGGCTCTTAAGGTTGAAGCGCTGCTGTGACGGCTTGAGATGGCGCAGCAGCAGCGCCTGGGCGGACCCGTCTTTCAGGGCGCTGGTCAGGCCGGCCTGGAGTACGCCGGCGAGCGCGCGGTCCTGCTGGTGGACATAGAGGTAATGCGGCGCCGCATACTTCAGGAGGAAGCCGTCCAGCACCGCCACATCCGGTGGCGCCATCGACAGCTCCGGCAACACCTCCAGCAGGTTGCGGCAGAACAGGTCCACCCGGCCCAGGCTCATCATGCGGAAGATGGAATCGATGCGCTGCACCTCGATCACGCGCAGCGCGTTGGCCCGGAGCACCGGGGTGTCGGCCCAGCCCTGGCCATGGGCAAAGGTGTAGCCCTGCAGGTCGCGCAAGGAGCGGATGCGACTGGCCTCCTCCTTCAACGCCACGCGTCCGAAACAGATCCGGTAGTCCGAGGCACCCAGAAACGTCGGCACCGGAATGCGCTGCAGCCGCGCGTCGTCCACCTGCCCGGCGATGTTGAGCACAAAGCCGGGCCGTTGCCCTTCCTTGAGCATCGTGATGGCCCTTGTCTTGGTCATCGGCTCGGTGGTGTCGATCTGAAGCTCGGTGCCCGGGGGCGAGCCCTTCTCCAGCGCCAGGGCGATCAGCTCGCGCACATAGCGCTCGCTCAGGTCATAAGGACCACTGGCATGGACTCGCACCTGCAGCCGGTCTGGCGCGGCATGTGCAGTGGCAGCGGCTGCAAGCAGAAGGGCCAGCAGGACGCCCAGCAAAAGGCGTGGCACAAGGCTTGGCAGCAGGCTTGGCAGCATCGGCTTGAACACTGGCATCAGGCGATCATCGGTCAACGCAGCAGGCATTCACAGGGCTCACCGAGGGCCCTACTCGACATTTGAGAGATGATTCTCGCCTGCCAGATGCATTTCATGCACACCGATGGACCGACCTTCCTTGACCCCCGAGATCGCCTTGACGCCCACCACCGTTGCGGATGGGGAGGACCTGGCCACGCTGCGGGTCCACGCCATGCAGCAGAGCCTGGAGCGGATTGGCCGTTTCGACCCGGTGCGTGCCCGGGAGCGTTTCCTGTCCGGCTTCGATCCGGCGCAGACTTTCGTCATCGAAGCGGACGGCCAGCGTGTGGGCTTTGTGGTGCTGCGACGGGACCCGCAGGGCCTGCATCTGGACCACCTCTACCTGCATCCGTCCGCGCAGAACCGCGGCATTGGCGGGACGGTACTGGCCCGGCTGTGCAGACAGGCGGATGAAGAAGGCGCCAGCATCCGGCTGGGCGCCCTGAAACAGAGCGACTCCAACCGGTTCTACCAGCGCCATGGGTTTGAACTCACCCACGAAGGTGAGTTCGATCTGTACTACCTGCGCCGCCCTGGCGGCCGCTGAGAGGCCGCTAATAGACCGCTGACGGGCGGCAGGCAGGGTTCGCCCGCTCACTTGCAGACGTTGGCGTCCACCGCCGATCCGTCCCACAGGCGCTTGAGGTTGTTGTACTTGTCCTGCGACACCGACTGCCAGTCGTCTTGCAGGATGCCGCCGGTATCGCCCGAATTCGGGTTCCAGGACCAGTAGAAGAAGTTGCGCACGCCCTTGCACTTGAGCCAATCGACGAACTTCACCTGCCACTGACGGTCCTTGTCGGTGAAGCGGCCGCCGAATTCACCCAGCACCACCGCGTTCTGGCCCATGAAGCGACCCAGCTGGTTCTGCCAGATGGCCGGCAGGTTGTTGGGGAAACCGGTGCCGTCATTGAAATACGGCTGGTTGCTCACCGACGGACCGTAGATGTGCGGCGACAGCACCAGCTTGTTGCGCGGGATCTTGGTGCTGTCGATGGGATAGCAGCTGAAGGGCTCGATATTGCCGCCCCACCAGTGCGCATCGGGGTTCTCGCAGCGGCCGCTGTTGTCGGAGACACCTTCCACGAAGACCAACACGCGGCTGTTGCTGGCCAGCACCGCGCTGCCGGCCTTCTCTGCGGCCAGCTTCCAGTCATTGTTGATGTCACCGGTGCCCCACAGCGCGCCACTGCCGCCAATGCTGTGCGGCTCATTCTTCAGGTCAATGGCAAAGACATTGGGGACATTCTTGTAGCGGTCCGCCACGAACTGCAGGTCGGCCACCCACTGGTCCAGGGAATAGCCGGGAATCTGCGGTGTCATGGAGATGGCATTGCAGTCCGGACGGTGATGGTCCAGCAGCACATAAAAGCCCTGCGTGGCGAATTCGGCCACCACGCGGTCCATCACCTGCAGCGGCGTCTTGTTGGCCAGGTCCGGATTGACGCTGGTGTTCAGCGCGCCGCTGGGGCGGCCGGTGGACCGGAGGGTCGTGGGGCAGAAAGGCAGGCGCACGGCGTTAAAGCCCAGCGTCTTCATCTGCGTGATCATGTCCTTGTAATTGCGCTGCCACAGGCCGTGGGCGACCAGGTCCGGCGTCTCGAAGCCGAACCAGTTCACGCCGCGCAGGGAGACCGTGGCGCCCTTGGCGTCGAGGATGCGCCCGTCATTGGAGACGGTGAAGGGCAAGGCGAACTGACCGGTGGCGGGGACGGAGAGGTCGCCGCCGGGGGCAGGCGCAGGCGCGGGGGATGGGGCCGGCGCAGGGGATGGTGCGGGCGCTGGGGATGGCGCTGGGGATGGCGCGGGCGCCGGGGTGGGCGCAGGCGCAGGCGCCGGCGAAGGTGCCGGTGCGGGCGAAGGTGCTGGAGCAGGCGAAGGCGCTGGCGACGGTGCACCCGCTTCGCTGATCCGGAAGCTGGCATTGGCCGGCGCCGTGCCCGTGCCACAGAAGCCCACTTCAAAGCTCTGTCCTGCAGCCGCCGGAGAATTCCAGCTCACGCCCTTGACCGAATAGCTGGTGCCACTGCGGGTGAACTGGCCATTCCAGCTGTTGTTGATCTGGCCATTGGGAAGCTCGAATTGCAGGGTCCATGCGCCACTGACACTCGAGCCGGGATTGCGCACCGTCACGTGGGAGCAAAAGCCGCCGGACCAGACGTCCTGGGCCACACTGACCGTCAAGGCCGCGTGCGCCGGTGCCATGGCACCAAAGGCCAGAGCGACCAGACTGCTGCGGAGCAGGAAACGACGGGGAAGAGCGCGCATGATGACGAGGCCTCATTGACTGGAAGAGCAGTCAGTGTGCTCAAGCACCGGTTAATGCCGCGCAATAAATGGTAAGAGAACTTTGGCCGCAGGATGAACAGCTGGAGTAAGCTGCTGTCGCCGGTTGCAATGAATGGAGCGGTCATGTTCTCTCACGTCTTCGTCGGCGTCACCGATTTCGCGCGAGCCAAGGCGTTCTACGATCCCCTGATGGGGCTGATCGGCGCGCGTCAGCGCTTCTCGGACCTGAGTCGTCCGTGGGCGGGCTGGGAGTCTTCCCCGGGGCTGCGGCCGCTGTTCATCATCGGCAGCCCGATCAATGGCGAGCCGGCCACGGCGGGCAACGGCGCCATGGTGGCCTTCCAGGTGCCCACCCGCGATCAGGTGGATGCCGCGTATGCGCTGGCCCTGGGCAGCGGCGGGCGCGATGAAGGCGCCCCCGGACTGCGCCCCGAATACCACGCCCACTACTATGGCGCCTATTTCAGGGACCTGGACGGCAACAAGCTCTGCGTGGTGTGCCACGCGCCGGAGGCGGACGGCTGTGGTGCGTTGCTGCAGGGGTGAACCGCAGCCCCGCAGGCCCGGCTCACCCTTTACCGTCCACTGCGATCACTGGCAGACGCTGCTGTCGGTCGCCGAGCCGTCCCACAGACGCTTGAGGTTGTTGTACTTGTCCTGAGAGACCGTCTGCCAGTCGTCCTGCAGGATACCGCCGGTGTCCCCTGAGTTCGGATTCCAGGACCAGTAGAAGAAGTTGCGCACGCCCTTGCACTTGAGCCAATCGACGAACTTCACCTGCCATTGGCGGTCCTTGTCGGCAAACTTGCCACCGAATTCGCCCAGCACCACCGCATACTGGCCCATGAAACGGCCCAGCTGGTTCTGCCAGATGGCCGGCATGTTGTTCGGGAATGCCGTGCCGTCATTGAAATACGGCTGATTGCTCACGGACGGACCGTAGATATGCGGCGACAGCACCAGCTTGTTGCGCGGGATCTTGGTGCTGTCGATGGGGTAGCAGCTCACCGGCTCGATATTGCCGCCCCACCAGTGGGCATCGGGGTTCTCGCAGCGGCCGCCGTTGTCGGAGACGCCTTCGACAAACACCAGCAGCCGGCTGTTGGTGGCCAGCACCGCGCTGCCGGCCTTCTCGGCCGCCAGCTTCCAGTCGTTGTTGATGTCACCCGTGCCCCACAGCGCGCCACTGCCGCCAATGCTGTGCGGCTCATTCTTCAGGTCAATGGCAAAGACATTGGGCACATTCTTGTAGCGGTCCGCCACGAATTGCAGATCGGCCACCCATTGGTCGAGTGAATAGCCGCTGATCTGCGGCGTGGTGGAAATCGCATTGCAGTCCGGCCGGTGGTGGTCCAGCAGCACGTAGAAGCCATTGGTGGCCAGTTCGGCAACGATGCGGTCCAGCACCTGCAGCGGCGTCTTGTTGGCCAGGTCGGGATTGAGGCTGGTGTTGAGCGCACCGCTGGGACGCCCGGTAGAGCGGACCGTCGTGGGGCAGAAAGGCAGACGCACGGCATTAAAGCCCAGCGACTTCATCTGCGTGATCATGTCTTTGTAATTGCGCGTCCACAGGCCGTGCACCACGAGGTCCGGGGTTTCGGCGCCAAACCAGTTGACGCCGCGCAGAGAGACCACCGCGCCCTGGGCATCCAGGATGCGGCCGTCCGTCGCCACGGTGAAGGGCAAGGCGAAGGCGCCGGTCGCGGGGACGGAGAGGTCACCGGCCGGTGCGGGCGAGGGCGCGGGGGACGGTGCGGGCGAAGGGGCAGGCGTCGGCGCGGGGGCTGGTGCCGGTGAAGGAGCAGGCGTCGGGGCGGGGCCAGGCGCCGGGGCCGGTGAGGGCGCAGGTGACGGCGAGGGCGACGGAGAAGGTGATGGCGATGGCGATGGCGCCGGTGCAGGAGCCGGCGACGGGCTCGGGCTCGGGCTAGGACTGGCTCCCGGCCCCGGTGCGGGCGCCGCGGACGGCGGCGGTGCACTCGGAGTGGCGGTCCCCCCATCCTTGTCCGCTCCGCCGCCGCATGCGGTCATGGACGCGGCCGCCAGCAGGGCGGCAAGGCTGGACGTCAGCGGCGGACGAGGGCATTTCATGGCAGGGATCGCAATCTCAGGAGAGCCGGGAATGGCAGGAATGAGCCCGCAATCGTCCCTGAAAGCGCTTTACCACTTCGTCACATTGTGTCCCTGCAAAGGCTTGTTTCGTCTCCATTGGTAAGCAATGCCACATCCGCCATGCATTGCTCAAAGCCCCGCGCCATTGCATGACAGCGAAACGACGCCGACGTAACCAACCCGTTTCATGGGACAGCCACCCCGCACTGCGGCGCCCACCGCACGTTGACACACGCCATTCACCCGACTGTCAAACGCGCTCCTGAAGATGCGGCGTCACCGCGCGGTTGGTCTGGCCAATCGCTCCACGCACCGATCTTCAGGAGTTGCTTCCATGCGTTGTCCCCTCCCCTTGCTGGCCCTGCCGCTGGCGCTGGCCCTTTTCACTGCGTCCGCGTCCGTGTCTGCCACCGTGCTGAGCTTCGATGACCTGGGCACGGACGGATATGTGCCGCTGAATTACGGCGGCCTGGATTGGTCCGGCAGCAGCTGGTTCCAGTACGCCGGTGAACAGGCGCCCTTTGCTGCGCATTCCGGCGACCGTCGCGCCACCCTGGGCTGGGACGGCAGTGCCGATTCCAGCGCCATTCGCTTCACCACCGCCAGCAGCTTCACCGGCGCCTGGTTCGCCGGGTATGACGGCGTGTCGGTCAGCATCGATCTCTACAGCGGCAACACGCGGGTGGCCAGCACGGCCACGCTGAACCTGAGCGATTCCCCGGTGTTCCTGGCCTCGAACTATGCCGGGCTGGTCGACCGCATCGTCTTCCGCAGCAACGACCCCGCCAACTTCGTGATGGACGACCTCACCTTTGCGTCGGCCGTTCCGGAACCCGGCAAGGCCGCCCTCACCCTGGCCGGCCTCGGCCTGGTGGCCTTTGTCGCCCGCCGCCGTCGTCCCGTCTGACCGCCAGGAGCCCCTCATGAGCCACAGCCACGACTCCCACGACAACGCCGCCACGCCCGCCCAGGACAGCCCCACCGACCGTCGCCGCTTCCTGCGCGCCATGGCCGGCACGGCCGGCGCCACGGCCGCACTGGCCAGCTTCCCGCCGGCCATTGCCCGTGCCTTGTCGATTCCCGCCGCGCGCCGCACCGGCACGATCCAGGACGTCGAGCACATCGTCATCCTGACGCAGGAAAACCGCTCCTTCGACCATTACTTCGGCACGCTCAACGGCGTGCGCGGCTTTGCCGATCCGTTCCCGATTCCGGTGGCGGACCAAGCCGCCGCCGGCATCGTCGGCAAGACGGTGTGGACACAGCCCACGGTGGCAGGCACGGCGGTGCCGGCCATTGCGCCCTTCCATCTCAACACCACGCAGAACTTCTCGGTGATGCGGGTCAGCGGCACGCCGCACTCCTGGTCCGATGCCCAGGCCGCCTGGGACCAGGGCCGCATGAATGCCTGGCCGCGCGCCAAGCAGAACCATTCGATGGGCCACTACGCGTCCACCGACCTGCCCTTCCAGTACGCGCTGGCCAATGCCTTCACCCTGTGCGACGCCTACCACTGCGCCACCCAGACCGGCACCAACACCAACCGCCTGTTCCTCTGGTCTGGCACCAACGACCCGCTGCGCCGGGGCAATGGCCCGTCCACCGACAACAGCCATGACTGGTTCAACGAGAACCCGGCGGACGACTACACCTGGACCACCTATCCGGAGCGTCTGCAGGCCGCCGGCATTCGCTGGCAGGTCTACCAGAACATGAACGACAACTTCACCGACAACCCGCTGGCCGGCTTCAAGGCCTATCGGGATGGCTGGTATCAGCGGCCCGGGTATTCGCAGGCGCTGAAGGACCGCGGCATCTCCACCCGCGACCTGGACCTGCTGCGCGACGACGTGCTGAACAACCGGCTGCCGCAGGTGTCCTGGATCGTGGCCACGGCGGAAGGCTCGGAGCATCCGGGCCCTTCCAGCCCCGCCCAGGGCGCGGACTACACCGCCAAGGTGCTGGAGGCGCTCACCGCCAATCCGGAGGTCTGGAGCAAGACCGTCCTGTTCATCAACTTCGACGAGAACGACGGCTTCTTCGACCACATGCCGCCGCCCGCCGCGCCGTCCTATGTCACCTGGGAGGCCGACAAGAGCCGCGCCGTGCTGGCCGGCGCTTCCACCGTGGACACGACCGGTGAATATCACGAGATCCTGAACGGCTCGTCCCCGACCTACCTGCACCGCCCCTACGGCATGGGCCCGCGCGTGCCGATGTATGTGGTGTCTCCGTGGAGCAAGGGCGGCTGGGTGAATTCGCAGGTGGCGGACCACACCTCGGTGCTGCGTTTCGTGGAAGCCCGCTTCGGGGTGATGGAACCCAACATCAGCGCCTGGCGCCGTGCCGTGGCTGGAGACCTGACCTCCTGCTTCAACTTCGCCGACCCGGAGGACAGCGAGTTCTTCTCGCGCCTGCCCAGCACCATTGCCCTGGCCAACCGGGCGCGCGCCCTGCCCGGCACCACCACCCCGGTGGTTCCCGGCAGCGTGGCAGCGCCGCGCCAGACCGCGGGCGTGCGGCCCGCTCGTCCGCTGCCCTATGACCTGCAGGCCAGCGCCCGCATCACGCCGGCCAGCGTGCTCGGGGCCAGCACCGTGTCGATCAGCTTTGAGAACACCGGCCGCGCGGCCGCCGTGTTCCACGTCTACGACCGGCTGCGCCTGGCCGAGCTGCCGCGCCGCTACACGGTGGAGGCCGGCAAGCAACTCACCGGCAGCTTCACGCCCGCAGCCAGCGGCGCCTACGACCTGTGGATCATCGGCCCCAATGGCTTCCATCGCCATCTGGCCGGCAATGCCCGCCGCGCCGCAGCCGCCGGCCAGCCCAATCCGGATGTGGTGGCCCGCTCCGAAGCGGCCACCGGTGAATTGGTGCTCACGCTGACCAACACCGGGCCGGTGGCCGCCAGCTTCACCCTGGTCCACAACAAATACCGGCAGGTGCCCGCGCAGACCGTCAATGTGCCGGCCCGCAGCAACAGCGTGCTGCGCATTCCGGTGGCGGCCAGCGCCCACTGGTACGACGTGTCGGTGCGGGTGGGCGGCCAGGCGGACTTCCTGCGCCGCTTTGCCGGCCACATCGAAACCGGCCTGCCGTCGGTGTCCGACCCGGCCATGGAAGGCCCGGCGGTGACGGAGCAGTTCCGCGTGGCGGGCTGATACCGAAGAGGGAACCGCACACGCGGTTTCCACGGGCGCCGCGGAGCGGTTAACATCCGCCTCGCCTTGGGTGCGCGCCTTCCTGCCGGAATGCGCGTTAAACGGGAAACCGGTGACGCGGGCGGATCGAACGATCCGGCCGCCAGTCCGGTGCAGCCCCCGCTGCTGTAAGCCAGACGACCCTGCCACCAGCCACTGTGAATCTCACGGGAAGGCGCAGGAGAGGATGACGGCGAGCCAGAATACCGGCCCGATGGCAGATGTCAGCACCATTCCCCGGGGCGAGGGAAGCCGCTGTCGGACCCGCCCTGCCCCTGCGCAGCCCGGCGGGCTGCCGATGTTGCCGCCGTATCCCCGTTGACTGGTGTCGGATTTGAACCATTCGACGGGAGGTATCGAATGCACATCATGGAGGGCTTCCTGCCTTTCAAGCATGCGCTGGCGTGGACGGTGGCGTCCGCACCCTTTCTGGCCTGGGGCCTGGCTTCGGCCGGCCGGCGGCTGCGCGCGCATCCGGACCATCGCATGCTGCTGGGCGTCAGTGCGGCATTCGCCTTTTTGCTGTCGGCGCTGAAGCTGCCGTCGGTCACCGGCAGTTGTTCCCATCCCACCGGGGTGGGCCTGGGTGCCTTGCTGTTCGGGCCGGCGGCCATGGTGCCGGTGGGCTTCGTGGTGCTGCTGTTCCAGGCGCTGCTGCTGGCGCATGGCGGGCTGACGACGCTGGGCGCCAATGTGTTTTCCATGGCCATCGTCGGGCCGTTCGTTGCATACGGCGTCTTCCGGCTGGCCTGCCTGCTGGGCCTGGGCCGCAGTCCCGCGGTATTCCTGGCGGCCTGCCTGGGCGACCTGGCGACCTATGTCACCACCTCGCTGCAACTGGCGCTGGCCTTTCCGGACCCGGTCGGCGGGGTGCTGCTGTCCTTCGAAAAATTCGCCGGCATCTTTGCGCTGACGCAGCTGCCGCTGGCCATCACGGAAGGGCTGCTCACGGTGCTGGTGGTCAATGCCATGGCGCAGTTCAATGCGCGTGAGTTGCAGCGCATGCCGGTGCTGGCGCTGCTGCGAAAGGCGGCGCCATGAGTCGCGACCTCAAGAGCCGCGTGAGCACATGGCTGCTGTGGGCGGCCGTGGTGGCGCTGACCACTGTTCCGCTGGTGTGGGTCGGGCACGGCCCGGTCGATGAGCAGGGGACGGCCGGGGAGCTCTTCCAGGGCGCCGACAGCCGCGCGCAGGACGCCATCACCCGCATCGCGCCAGACTACAAACCCTGGTTCAGCCCGGTGCTGGAGCCGTCCAGCAACGAGATCGCTTCGCTGCTGTTTGCCTTGCAGGCAGCGGTGGGTGCGGGGGTGATCGGGTATTGGCTGGGTCTGTCGAAAGCCCGCGCACGTGCTGATGCTGATGCTGATGCTGGTGCTGGTGCTGACCCTGATCGCCCATCGTGACCCTTGAACGTCTGGCCTACGCCAGCCCGTGGCGGCGCATTGCGCCATCGGCCAAGGCCCTGTTCTGCGCCTGCGCCATGGCGGCCGCCTGGTTGACCGCCACACCGCTGGGCGCCTGCGCGCTCGCGCTGCTGCTGGCCGCCATCACCGTGGCGGTGGCACGAACGCCCTGGCGCGACTACCTGCGGGTGCTGCGCGCGCCCTTGGGCTTTCTGGCGCTGTCCTGCCTGACCATGCTGGTGACGATCACGCCCGGCGACCACGGCCCGGCCGGCTGGCGCCTGGCGCCGGAACTGCTTCCCCCGGTGATGATGACGGTGACCCGCGCCGCGGCGCTTTGCACCGCCCTGCTGCTGCTGGTGCTCACCACGCCGCTGGGCGACCTGCTGGGCCTGCTGCGTCGCCTGCGGGTGCCGGCCCTGCTGCTGGACCTGATGGCTCTGGCCTATCGCATGCAGGCCGTGCTGGGCGAGGCCTGGTCCGACGGCACCACCGCCCAGCGCGCCCGGCTGGGATATGTCGGACGCCGGCAAGCCCTGCGGTCCATGGCCGCCCTCATCAGCTGCATGGCCGTGCAGGTGTGGGCCCGGGCCAGTGCGCTGCAGGCCGCGGCCGATGCCCGCAACGACACCGGCGAGCTGCGCTTCCTGACGCCGCAATTCGACCGCTCGCCGCGCCACCACCTGATGGCGGCGCTGGCCGGGGTCATGCTCGTGGCCACCGTCCTGGCCGGAGGCCCCGCATGATCCCGCTCATCGAACTGCGCGGCGCCTCCTACCGCTATCCCGATGGCAGCCACGGCCTGCGCGACTGCCACCTCGCCCTGCGTCCCGGCAGCCGCAATGCCCTGCTGGGCGCCAACGGCGCTGGCAAGACCACGCTGATGCAGCATCTCAACGGCCTGCTGCAGCCCGAGACCGGCGTGCTGCGCTGGAAGGGCGAGACGGTCGTGCACAACCGCGCCGGCCTGCGGGCCCTGCGGCAGCAGGTGGGCCTGGTCTTCCAGAATCCGGACCGCCAGCTGTTCTCCGCGCATGTGGAGGAGGATGTGTCCTTCGGCCCGCTCAACCTCGGCCTGCCCGAGACGGAGGTGCGCAACCGCGTCGCACAGGCCCTGCGGGCGGTCGGCCTGCAGGACCATGCCCGCGCCCCGGTGCACCACCTCAGCTTCGGCCAGAAGAAACGGGTGTGCCTGGCCGGCGTGCTGGCCATGCGCCCGCAACTGCTGGTGCTCGATGAGCCGATGGCCGGCCTGGACCTGCCGATGCAACAGGACTTGCAGCGGCTGCTGGACGCGCTGGTGGCCGAGGGCGTCACCGTGCTGGTGTCCACCCACGACCCGGATTTCGCTGCGGACTGGGCGGACGAGATCCACGTGATGGCCCAGGGCCGGTGCCAGCTGTCGCAGCCGGTGGCGGCACTGCTGACCCAGCCCTCGGCCTGGCAGGCCGTCGGCCAGACGCCGCCCCAGGTCATGGCCCTGCATGCCGAACTGGTCCGCCAGGGCCTGCTTGCCGCGGTGCCGGTGCCCCGCTCCATCGAACGCCTGCTGGCAGTGCTGCGTGCGCGCACGCTCCCGGCTTCTCAAGAAAGTGTGATCCATGACGCCTGACATGACGCCTGACCTGCCCGGCACGGTCTGGTTCGTCGGGGCGGGCCCCGGCGACCCCGAACTCATCACCGTCAAAGGCCAGAGGCTACTGGCCCAGGCCGGCGCGGTCCTGTTCGCCGGCTCGCTGGTGGACCGGGCCGCGACCGACTATGCGCCCGCCGGCTGCGAGATCCGCGACTCCAAGGACATGACCCTGGAGGAGATGACCGACTGGCTGGTCACGCGTGCCCGCACCCACGGCACCGTGGTGCGACTGCAGACCGGCGACCCGTCGCTGTATGGCGCCCTCATCGAGATGGCCCGTCCGCTGGACGCCGCCGGGGTGCCGTGGCGCGTGGTGCCTGGCGTGTCCTCGGCCATGGCGTCCATGGCGGCCGCCGGTGAATCGATGACGCTGCCCGAGGTCACGCAGACGGTGATCCTCACACGCGTGGCCGGCCGCACACCGATGCCGGATGGCGAGGACCTGGCCTCGCTGGCGGCCCATCGCAGCACGCTGTGCATCTTCCTGTCCATCACGCTGCTGCACAAGGTCGAAGCTGCGCTGCGCGAAGCGGGCTGGCCGGAGGATGCGCCGATGCTGGTGGTGCACAAGGCCAGCTGGCCCGGCGAAGAACAGATCCTGCGCGGCACGCTGGCTGACATCAAGCAGCGCTGCCGCGAGGCCGGCGTGGTCAGCCAGGCCATGATCGTTGCGAGCCCCACGCTGGGCTCGCGTCACTGGGAGACGCTGGTGCGCTCCAAGCTCTACGACCCCACTTTCACCCATCGATTCCGAAAGGCCACCGCATGATCAGCAGCACCGACACCATTCTGATTGTGGGGCACGGCTCCCGGGAGGATTCCGGCAACCAGGAGATCCTGGCCTTTGCCGACCAGTGGCGCCAGCGCCAGCCGAGCTGGCGCATCGACGTCTGCTTCATTGAATTCGCCTCGCCTGGGCTGAACCCGGGGCTGCTGGACGCCGCTCGCAGTTCCCAGCGGGTGCTGGTGGTGCCGCTGATCCTGAACGCCGCGGGGCACGTGAAGATGGAAGTGCCCGAGGCCATCGAGCAGGCCCGCCTGGCCTATCCGCACACCGAGATCCTGCTGGCCCCGCACCTGACCGCCTGCGACCCGGTGCTGGCCGTGCTGCGCCGCCGCCTGCGCAAGGCCATGCAGGCCCTGGACATGCCGGACCCAACCACCACCGGCGTGGTGCTGCTGGGCCGCGGCTCTTCCGATCGAGGCGCCAACGGCGACATGGCCAAGATGGCGCGCTGGCTGCTGGAATCGGGCGACCATGAACTGGTGGACCTGGCCTTCACCGGCATCACCTGGCCGCGGCTGGAGCGGGTGGTGCAGCGGCAGGCGCTGCTGGGCATGACGCAGATCGTGGTGCTGCCCTACTACCTCTACACCGGCACGCTGATGCAGCGCATCCACCGCCAGGTGGACCATCTGCGCCTGCAGTATCCGCAGCTGCGTTTCCACTGCACGGGGCACTTCGGATTCGAGCCGGAGATCTTCGAGCTGATGACGCAGCGCGCGCTGGACCTGGACGCCCGCGTGCCGGACAGCCGCCTGCCCTGCGACGGCTGCACCTACCGTGAGCTGGCGCACGACGCCGGACATGGCCATTCGCATGAGCACACGCATGCCATCCAGGTGCATCCGGCAGGCACGTTGGGCGGCACCCCTCAGGGGCAGGCCGACGGCCACTCGCACGATCACCACGGGCATCACGAGCACCACAACCACCACGATCACGACCACGGGCACTCGCACGCCCATGGCCACCCGCATCCTCACCCGCATCCGACCGCATGAGCACCGTCAACACCGTCACCGAACAGCTGACGCGCGCCGGCCAGGCGATCGAACACGACAGCTTCTCCATCATTGACGCCGAAGCCGGCCCCCATGCCTACACGCCGTCGCAATGGGCCATCGTGCGCCGCATGATCCATGCGAATGCCGACTTCGACTTCAACGGCCTCACCGACTTCCATCCCGAAGCGGTGCATGCCGGCGTGGCCGCCATGCTGCGCGGCGGCACGCCGATCGTGGCGGATGTGGAGATGATCTGCTCCGGACTGTCGCGCCCACGGCTGAATCACTTCGGCATGAAGCCGTGGCAGTTCATCAGCGATGACGACGTCATTGCCGCTGCCCAGGCGCAGGACACCACCCGCGCCGTGCAGGCGATGCGCAAGGCGCATCGGCACGGCCTGCTGGACGGTGCCATCGTGGGCATCGGCAATGCGCCGACCGCCCTGATCGAGCTGGTGCGGCTGATCCGTGAGGAAGGCGTCCGCCCGGCCCTGGTGGTGGGCATGCCGGTGGGCTTTGTGTCGGCCGCCGAATCCAAGGACCTCATGGCCGAGGTGCAGCAGGTGCCATGGATCGTCATCCGCGGCCGCAAAGGCGGCTCCACCCTGGTGGTGGCCGCCCTGCATGCGCTGCTGGCGCTGGCCGAAGCGCATCAGCGCCAGGGCGAGACGCCGGCTGCGGAGCCGCGTGCATGAAGGACTCGCAACCGGCGGCGCCCCGCGGCACCCGCACCGGCTTCACCACGGGCGCCTGCGCGGCCGCGGCGGCCCGGGCGGCGGTGCTGGGCCTGGCCGGGGGGCCGGTGCCCGATCGCATCGAAAGCCTGCTGCCCAACGGCGACCGCGTGTGGTTCGACGTGCATGACGGCCGCTGTGAAGGCGACTCAGCCCATGCCATGGTCATCAAGTTTGCCGGGGACGATCCGGACTGCACCGACGGCGCCCATCTCACCGTCGACCTTCAGCTGCTGCCCGGTCGCGCGCAGGAAGTGACCTTCCATGCCGGCGACGGCGTGGGCATGGTCACCATGCCGGGGCTGGGCCTGGAGGTCGGCGGGCCGGCCATCAATCCGGTGCCTCGCCGCAACATCGCGGACAACCTGCGCGAAGCCGCGCCGCAGTTGCTGGCGCAGCACGGCGTGGCCGTGACCATCAGCGTGCCGGGCGGCCAGGAGATGGCCCGCAAGACCACCAATGCGCGGCTGGGCATCCTGGGCGGCATCAGCATCCTTGGCACCACCGGCATCGTGCGGCCCTATTCCACCGCCGCCTGGCGGGCCAGCGTGGTGCAGAGCATCCAGGTGGCGGCCACCGTCGGCCACGGCCTGGTGGCGCTGACCACCGGCGGCCGGACCGAGAGCTTTGCCATTGCCGCCCTGCGCGCGGAGCGGCCGGAACTGCCGCAGGCCTGCTTCGTGCAGATGGGCGACTTCCTGCGCTACGCGCTGGATGAAGTGGTGGCCCAGGGCATTGGCCTCGTGGTGCTGGCGGTGATGGTGGGCAAGCTCACCAAGATCGCCCAGGGCGAGACCATCACCCATGCCAACCGCAATGTGGTGGACACCGACCTGGTGGCCGAGATCGCCCGTCGCATCGGCGCCTCCGAGGAGGACTGCCAGGCAATCGCCGCCGCCGAGACCGCCCGCTTCGGCGCCGAGCTGATGGTGGAGCGGGGCCTGGGCGATGCCTTCCACCATGCGCTGGCCCAGGCCGCCATCGACACCCTGCTGGCCCCGGACCGCTACGACCAGGACTTCGCCCTGCGGGTGATGGTCTGCGACTTCAATGGTCAGTGCGTGGCCGACGTGTCCTCCGGTCCGGCCCGCCCCCGAGAGCGCCCCGCCACCGCCGGCCGCACCGGCATTGACCATCTGCTGGACGCCGACTCCGGCGCCGACCTCTGAGGTCCACCAAGGAATTGTTGTGAAAGATCCCAACCCCTGTCATGTGATCGGCGTGCTGGATGACGGCATGGCCAGCCTGAGTGCCACGGCCGGTGCGCTGATCCGCTCGGCCGATGTGGTCATCGGCGGCGGGCGCACGCTGGAGCTGTTCAGCCCCTGGCTCAAGCCCGGCGCCGTGCGGCATGACCTCACCGGCGCCCTCACCCGCGTGCCCGACTGGGTGCGCGCCGCACGCGAACAGCTGCAGCGCTGCATCGTGCTGGCGACCGGCGACCCGCTGTGCCACGGCATTGCCCCCTACCTGGCCCAGCATCTGTGCATCGACGCGCTGGAGATCCATCCCAATCTCTCCACGCTGCAACTGGCCTGCGCCCGCATCGGCCTGGCCTGGCAGGACGCGCGCATCGTGTCGGCCCACGGCAAGGACGCCGGGGAGTGGACGCGCGGCAGCACGCCGGCCCACGGGCTGTATCCGCTAGCCCAGGCACTGCGGGCCCATGACCGGCTGCTGGTGCTGACCAGCCCCTGCAACAGTCCGGACCGGATCGCCCGTCTGCTGCTGACCGAGGGCCTGGGGGACGATTTCCAGATGGCGGTGGCCGAGCGGCTGCTGCAGCCGCAGGAGCGTGTGCTGCCGCAGCTCACCGTCGCGGAAGCGGCGCAAATGGCGTTTGCCGATCTGAATGTGGTGCTGCTGTGGCGCCAGGTGCCGGTGCCACGGCCAGTGGTGTTCGGGCTGCCGGACGCGGCCTATCACCAGCGCCAGCCGGACAAGGGCCTGATCACCAAACAGGAAGTGCGCGCGGTGAGCCTGGCGCGTCTGCAATTGCGCGCCGACAGCACCGTGTGGGACATCGGTGCGGGCTCCGGCTCGGTCGGGCTGGAAGCGGCCCGGCTGTGCCCCCGGGGTCATGTGCTGGCCATCGAGAAGAACGAGGCGGATGTGGCGATCGCCCGCCGCAATCACGAGGCCTTCGGCGTCAGCAACTACAGCCTGCACCACGGCAAGGCGCCCGAGGGACTGGACCGCTGGCCCGCGCCGGATGCCGTGTTCATCGGGGGTTCCGGCGGTGAGCTGGCGTCCCTGATCGGCTTGATCCTGGAGCGACTGCGGCCGCAGGGCCGGCTGGTGATGAACTTCGTGACGCTGGAGAACCTCGCCACTGCCACCGCCGCGCTGCAGTCGCTGCAGGACCAGGGCGTCGAATGGGATGTGCTGCAGCTGCAGGCGGCCCGCAGCAAGCCCATCCTGCACATGCATCGCATGGTGGCGGAGAACCCTGTTTGGATCGTCTGCGCGTGGCGGGGTGAGAGTGGCGACAAACGCCACGAGGCCGATGCGGACCTCACTGCCGGGCAGGCTGCCAAGGAGCCGCGTGATGCGTGAGACCCTCGCCGTCACCCGCTCTGGCCCCGGCCGGTTGTGGGGCATCTCGCTGGGGCCGGGTGATCCGGGCCTGATCACGCGCGCCGCCTGGCAGGCGCTGCAGCGGACCGACACCGTCTGGGTCTATCCCGCCCGCAGCGGCAAGACGCCCAGTTATGCCTTCGACATCGTGCAGCGCGCAGGCCTGACGCCGCCGGCCACCCACAGCCAGCTGCTGTTCCCGATGACCCACGACGGCGAGAAGCTCGCCCGCGCCTGGCTCAAGGCGGCGGACACGGTGCTGCCCTGGCTGCGGGCGGGGCAGGACGTGCTGTTCCTGGTGGAGGGCGACGCCAGCACCTATGCGACCTTTGGCCATCTGGCCCGCACGGTGAAGTCGCTGGACCCGTCCATCCCGGTGCAGGTCATTGCCGGCGTCAACGCCTTCACCGCCGCCTGCGCCAGTGTGGACACCCCGTTCGCCGAGCAGGACGACACCGTCGCCATCGTGCCGGCGGCCTACGGCGTCAGCGCGGTGGACCGCCTGCTGCCCGACTTCGACACGCTGGTGCTGATGAAGATCAAGCCGCTGATCGGTGAGCTGATCGACTGGCTGGAGCGTCGCCAATTGCTGGACGGCGCGCACTTCATCGAACGCGTGGGGGCGCCGGACGAGCGCCGGGTCTCAGGACCGGCGCTGCTGGCCCTGCGCGGCGAAAAGGTCAGCTACCTCTCGCTGCTCATCGTCAAAAACCCGCACCGCATCCGCGGTGAACGCATCAAGGGCTGCCTCAAGAAGAGCAGCCCGATTCCGGACTCCGTGGACACACCATGACCGCCTCATTCAAGACTTCCTTGCCCACCTCCGCTCCGTTGACCGCCGCGTCGGGTGATGCCGGCGCCGCTGGTGGCACGACCGAGCCGCGGCTGTGCCTCGTGGCCATCACCAAGCACGGCGCTGCGCAGGCCGCCCGCCTGGCCGCGGCGCTGCCGCAGGCCCAGGTCTGCACCTCCGCCAAGTTCGCCGACGCCTTTGCCGGCCTGCCCAACACCGTGCGGGCTTATGACGGCGCGCTGCGAGACCAGATCGCCCCGCTGTTCGCGGAGCAGGACCAGCTCATCTTCTTCGTCTCGCTCGGTGCCGTGGTGCGGCTGATCGCGCCGCATCTGCGCGACAAGGACGTGGACCCCGGTGTGATCGTGGTGGACGATGCCGGCCAGTACGTCATCCCCGTGCTGTCCGGCCATGTCGGCGGGGCCAATGAGTGGAGTGAACGCGTGGCCGACCTGATCGGCGCCACACCGGTGCTCACCACCGCATCGGACGTGGGCAAGACGATTCCGGTGGACATCCTCGGCCGGCATCTGGGCTGGCGGGTGGAAGCGCCCAAGATCAACATCACCCGGGTGTCGGCCCATGTGGTCAATGGCGAGCCGATCGCCTTCGTGCAGGAGGCCGGCAGTCCGAACTGGTGGATCCGGCCCACGCCGCTGCCCGCGACGGTGCACCGCTTCGATCGATTCGACGCCGTGGACCTGTCGCGCTTTGCGGCGGTGCTGTGGGTCACCCATGCGCCGGTGCCGGCCTCGCTGTGGGAGCAGCTGCATGAGCGCCTCGTGGTGTATCGGCCTCCGCTGGAAGGCGATGCGGTCCCCGCGGACGCTTGCGCCACGGGCCCTGCAGGCGCCCCTCAGCCAGGCCGCGCATGACCGAGCCCCGGTTGACCCTGGGCATCGGCTGCGACCGCGGCACGTCCCTGGCCACGCTGCTGGAAGCCGTGGACGCCGCGTTGCAGCTGGCCGGCGCGCAGCCCAGCCAGGTGGTGGGCGTGGCCAGCATCACGCTCAAGGCCGATGAACAAGGCCTGCTGGACCTGGCCGCCGCACGGCGCTGGCCGCTGCAGTTCTTTCCGCCGGAGGTGCTGGCCGGCGTGCCGGTGCCCAACCCGTCCGAGACGGTGCGCCGCCACACCGGCACGCCGTCGGTCAGCGAGGCCGCCGCCCTGCTCGCCGCCGGCCCGGACACCCCGATGACCGCCCTGGTGGTGGAAAAACTGCGTCACCGTGGCCGCGACGAGCGCCACGCCACCGTATCGATTGCAAGGAAGACGTCATGACCGATCTCGTTGAGACCCCCGCCGCCCTCGCGGGAAAAATCATGCTGGTGGGCATCGGCCCCGGCAGCGTGGAGCACATGACCCAGCGGGCCCGCGCCGCGATTGCCGAAGCCGACGTTGTCATCGGCTATGTCACCTACATCAAGCTGGTGGCCGATCTGATCGAAGGCAAGGAGATCATCCGCAAGTCCATGACCGAAGAGCTGGACCGTGCCGTCAGCGCCCTGGAAGCGGCGCGTCAGGGCAAGAAGGTGGCGCTGATCTCGTCGGGCGATGCCGGCGTCTACGGCATGGCAGGCCCAACCTACGAGGTGCTCTTCCAGGCCGGCTGGACCCCGGACGATGCCGTGCAGGTGGAAATCATCCCCGGCGCCTCGGCCTTGAACAGCTGCGCCGCGCTGGTGGGGGCACCGCTGACGCATGACTTCTGCGCCATCTCCCTGTCCGACCTGCTCACGCCCTGGCCGACGATTGCCCGTCGGCTGGATGCCGTGGCCATGGCCGACTTCGTGGTGGCGCTCTACAACCCCAAGAGCGGCCGACGCACGCGGCAGATCGTGGAAGCCCAGCGCCTGTTCCTGCGCCACCGCCGGGCGGACACGCCGGTGGCCATCGTCAAGAGCGGCTATCGGCGCCGCCAGAACATCGTCTTCACGACGCTGGACCAGATGGCGGAGGCCGACATCGGCATGCTCAGCACCGTGCTGATCGGCAACAGCAACACCTTCATCCGGCACGGCCTGATGGTGACGCCCCGGGGTTATGCCAACAAGTACGACCTGGAGGACGGCGGCAGCACCCGCGAGGGCGAGAAGGCCGGACGGTCCCTCTCCACCGGGCTGCTGGGCTGGCTGGAGCAGATCCGCGCGGACCATGCCGAGGGCGTGGACGTGGCCACCCTGGCCCGTCAGCACCGCCTGCCGCAGGACTACATCAGCGCGGTGCTGGCCGAGCCCGATGCGCTGCCAGAGGAACCGGCCCCCGCTGAAGAGGACGCCGCATGAGCGAGACCCCCGTCATCAAGCCCAAGATCGGCGAATACCGCCGCCACATCCTCGTCTGCACCGGTGAGCGCTGCACCAGCGACGGTGCGTCGCAAGTGCTGTTCGACAGCCTGGGTGACAAGTTCAAGGCGGCCGGCCTGACCGCCGGTCCGCTGCGGGTCAAACGCACGCGGGCCAGTTGCTTTGCGGCCTGCAAGGGCGGACCCATCGTCTGCGTGCAGCCCGACGGCACCTGGTACTACAACGTGACGCCGGAGAACATGGACCGCATCATCGAGCAGCATCTGTGCGGTGGGAAGCCGGTGGAGGACCTGGTCTTCCATCAGGCCCAGTCACCGGACGATGAGGACGCCGGCGCCTGTGCGGTCGCGCAGGCCCCACAAGGCAGCGGAGGCAACGCTTGAAGTCCCAGGTGCTCCTGACCCCGGGCAGCGTGGCCCTCGTGGGCGCTGGCCCGGGTGCCGCGGACCTGCTGACCGTGCGGGCCTGGGCCTGCCTGCAGCAGGCGGACGTGGTGCTGCACGACCTGCTGGTGAGCGACGACGTGCTGGCCCAGCTGCCGGCATCGGTCGAGCGCATCAGCGTGGGCAAGGCCGGCGGTCGCCACAGCTGGGCGCAGCGGGACATCTGCGCGCTGATGGTCGACAAGGCCCGGGCCGGATTGCGGGTCGTGCGCCTCAAAGGGGGCGACCCGTTCGTGTTCGGCCGGGGCGGCGAGGAAATGGAGGCGCTGATGGAGGCGGGCATCCCTGTGCAGGTGGTGCCCGGCATCACCGCGGCGGTGGGCGCTGCTGCATCGCTGGGCTTCCCGCTGACCCATCGCGACCATGCCCACAGCTGCATCTTCGTCACCGGCCATCTGCAGCACGACACCCTGGCGCTGAACTGGTCCTCGCTGGCGCAGCCGCGACAGACGGTGGTCATCTACATGGGCATGACCGGCGTGGAGACCATCGCACGCGAGCTACAGGCCGCCGGCCTGCCGGCCGACACGCCGGTGGCCGTGGTCCGTTATGCCACGCGGCCCGAGCAGCAGGTGTGGACCGCGTCCCTGGCCGGCCTGCCGGGCCTGGTGAAGGACCACGGCCTGGCGCCGCCCTCGCTGCTGGTCATCGGTTCGGTGGTGAGCCTGCTGGCACGCGCGGAGCAGCGGCTCACGCCTTGACGGCGCGGCGTCGCCACATCACCAGCAGGCCCACGCCGGCCAGCAGCATGGCGTAGGTGGACGGCTCGGGCACCGGGGCGGCCAGTTGCTCGTAGGCGATTTGCTGCAAGGCGGAGACCTGCCCCGCCGTCAGGCCCAGCTGGGCGGCGGACGTCTCATTGGCGCCCAGGCTGCGCGGGTCCAGGCCGGTCACATGGCCGAAGACCGTCAGGGCCTCCAGGTAGCTGCCGTAGAGGCTGGCGTGATAGTTGTCGTTGGCCCAGAGCTTGACCTTGCCGGGGTCGATGCCGTCGTACGGATTGGTGTCGGCAAAGCCCTGCGTCATGGCGCGGTTCCAGGCCAGCCCGACCGGAATCACGCCGCTGACGGTGTCCCAGGTGGCGTCGGCGAGTTCATAGCCGGCATTCACGTCCTTGGCCATCTGGTAGATATCCTTCCCGTACCAGGCGCCGCTGGGCAGGTAGGTCTGGTCCGCGCGGGACCAGGTGGCCATCAACTGCACATCCACCTGGCTGTTCCTGGCCTTGAAGGCATCGGCCAAGAGGCCGGCGTACTGCACCAGCTTGGCCGGATTGCCGGGACGGCTGGCGTCCAGCGTGCTGTAGCTCTGCAGCACCACCTTGTCCCAGGCCTTGTCCAGCACCGCCAGCTTGTTGTTGTAGTGATAGTCCAGGCCCTGGCCGGGCGCGGTTTCCAGGCTGACGTCATAACTCAGGCCCGCCTGCACGGTGAAGGCCTTGAACAGGGCCGGGATGCCGCCGATGCCTTCCTGGTTCAGGTCGGTCACGGTGCCGGCATTCCAGTACTTCACGGCGGAGCCTTCCCCAAAGGTGAAGCTGTTGCCGACGAATAGGATGGTCTCGCCGTGGGCCAGGCTGGCCGACAGCGCCATCGAGGCGCCCATCAGCAGGCCGGTGATCGTGGGACGCCAGGCGAGGGAATTCACAGGTGTGCGCATTTGTCTTCCTTTGAATGACCACACAGCGGTCTGTTGTGATGCGGAAGCTCTGATCCTGCCGCTCTGAGTGGGGATGGACAGCGACAGGCGTCACCGCTGGCGGCGACACCGCTGTCCCCTGCGTGGGCCCCGGCCAGGCGTGTCCAAAGCGTCCCCAAGGCGTGTCGATTGCCAGGGCGCGCACAGGGGTTCCGACAGGTGCACGCCTTGCTCCACAATGGCCCGCAGAGGCCTGCGGTGGTGCGGGCCTCATGACCCTTGCCGGATGTTTTCATGACCCTTGGTGCGACCGTTCCCTTGCTGCGCATCTTCGACGAGGCCAAGGCCCGGGAGTTCTACATCGACTTCCTGGGCTTCCAGGAGGACTGGGCCCATCGCTTCGAGCCCGCCCTGCCGCTCTACCTGCAGGTGTCACGCGATGGCTGCGTGCTGCACCTGACCGAGCATCACGGCGATGCCTGCCCCGGCGCCGCGGTGCGTATCGACACGACCGACATCGAGGCGCTGCACCGCGAGCTGATCGGCAAGCAGTACGGCTATGCACGTCCCGGCCTGGAGGACATGCCCTGGGGCAGCCGGGAGATGTCGGTGAAGGACCCGTTTGGCAATCGCCTGACCTTCACCATGGACCTGGACTGATCGGATTGGAGCGGATCGGCACCGCGGTTTGTGTCACGTCCGACACGAACGAACCCGATGAACACGGCCCGGGCGCAGCGATTGCCAAGTTTCTTGGCCGGTTTTCAAAGATTGGGTAAAGCTCTCTCCACAGCCGGGGCGCTGGGCCCATGATGCAGCCGGTTTTCGCCCGACTGTGCCCATGAGTTCCACCCACCCCGCCGTCCGCCGCCCTCGTACCGCCGTCCTGCATCAGTGGGTCGGCATGGGCGATCTGGTCTGGCATGTCCCCTACCTGCGGCGCATTGCCGAGACCAGCAGCGAAGGCCAGGTGTCCCTGATCGCCTCGCCCACCACTTTCGCTCGGGACCTCGTCGGCCATGAACCCTGGCTGCGGGAGGTCATCGATTTCGACCGCCATCCCCGCCGCGAAGAAGGCCGGGTGGGCCGGCACCGCGGCATCGCGGGGCTGGTGCGCATGGGCCGGGAGCTGCGGCCGATGGGGTTTGAGCGCATCGTGCTGCTGACCCATCACACCAACCGGTCGATCGTCGCCAACATTGCCGGCATTCCAGAGCGGCTGGGCTACGGCAGCAACGGGCTGCAGCGGCTGTTGCTGAGCCGCGGTCCCTGGATCGAGCCCTATCGCGGTCCGGCGGTGAAGGCCTACCAGGACGTGACCGCCTTTGCCATCGCGCAGGGCTGGGCGACCGAGCCGATCGTGCCCAGCCTGGTGGTCCGCCCGGATGCGCTCGCGGTCGCCCGCCAGCGTCTGGTCGACCTGCCGCGACCGCTGGTGGCCCTGGCCGTCGGCAGTTCCGAGCCCTACAAGCAATGGGGCGCCACCCGCTTCTCCGCACTCGCCACCAGCCTGGTGCATGCCGGCTGCGGCGTGGTGCTGCTGGCCGGACCGGCAGAACGCGTGCTGACCCAGACCGTCATCAACAGCATGGCCGCCGCCTTGCGCCCGTGCGTGCGGGCCATCACGCATGGCAGCGTGGCGGAGACGGTGGCTGCGCTGTCGCTGGTGCACGTGTGCGTGGGCAATGACACCGGGGCGGCCAACATCGCCGCCGCGGTGGGCACGCCCACCTGGGTCATCCTGGGGCCCCGGCCGCCGCTGGAACATGACCCGCAGACGCTGCGGGCGCTGGTGGCGCCCCGGCTGGAGGACATCACCCCCGGCGATGTGGTGGCCAAGGTCCTGGCCACCCTGCGCCGTTCCGAGACGGTGCCCCTGCGCGAGGCCGCCCTGACGTGAATCTTCCGATGGTGAATTCCGCTTCATCCGCTTCATCCGCTGCCGATCCCCGCCCCGCCACCGCCGTCCACATGCGCCACAACGGCATGGGCGACCTGGTGTGGCATGCCGAGTATTTCCGCCTGGTGGCCGCCACCAGCCGAGACGGCCAGGTGACCGTGGTGGTGCCGCCGTCCACCCGCGCGCGAGACCTGTTGGGTCATGAGCCCTGGGTGCGGGAGGTGATCGATTACGACCGCCGTCCTCGTCGCAGCGAAGGGCGACGCGGGCGGCACAGCGGGCTGACCGGGCCGCTGCGCTTCGGCGCGGAGCTGGCTTGCCGGCAGCTCGACCGGATGGTGCTGTTTTCGGACCGCCCCGGACGCACCCTGGTGGCCTGCCTGCGCGCGGGCATCGGCACGCGCATCGGCTACGGCACTACCTGGCTGCAACGTCGACTGCTGACCGAAGGGCCGCGCATTGCGCTCTACCAGGGCCCGGCCGTCGGCCTGTATCACGACGCCACCGCGCTGGCCATGGCCCACGGCTGGTGCCATGGTCCGGTCGTGCCGCGACTGACCGTGCGGCCCGATGCGGTGCACCGCATGCGCGAGCGACTGCAGGCCCTGCCCTGGCCGCTGCACGTGATGGCGATCGGCGCGTCGGAAACCTACAAGCAGTGGGGTGCGCGGCGCTTCACCGCGCTGGCCACCTTGCTGGCGACGCGGGGCCACGGTGTGGTGCTGCTGGGCGGTCCGGCGGAAACCGCCTTGTCGCTGGAGATCCTGTCCGGCCTGCCGCAGCCGCTGCGCCGGCAGGTGATGGCCTTGACCGACCTGCCGGTGCCGGACAGCGTCGCGGTGCTGTCGCTGGCGCAGACCTGCATCGGCAACGACACGGGCATGTCCAACATCGCGGCGGCGGTGGGCACGTCCACCACCATCGTGCTCGGCCCGCGGCCACCGCTGGAGCATGACCCGGTGCACATCACCCTCATGCAGGCGCCGTCCCTGGAGGACATCCGGGCGGAACAGGTGATGCAGCAGGTGCTTCAGCTGAGGGTGTCAACGGGCGGCACGTCACCGGGTCCGGGCGCCCGGCAGGCACAGTCACTACGGATGGTGTGACGAGCCCGCCTCGGCAAGCCAGTGGTCCACCGCGTCCTGCAAGGAGCGGCAGGGCGAGGTGTGGCAGCGCGGGGTGCGGGCCATGGGGCACAGCAAGTCGTCCGGCTCCCCCACGCCATCGGTCGCCACTAAAAACGCTCGGCCCACGCCCGCCCGTTGCGCCGCCTCCATGTCGGAAGCTTTGTCACCCACCATCACCGACCGCGCCAGGTCGATGCCCAGCCGATGTGCCGCCCGCAGGATCATGCCCGGCTCGGGCTTTCGGCAGTCGCAGTGGACGGCATAGGCCGGCACCGCCGCGCCGGGCAGATGCGGGCAGTACTCGATGGCGTCGAGCTGGATGCCCTCGCCGTGCAGATGCTCGCGTAGCCGCTCGCCCAGCGCCCGCACGTCCGACTCGGCATACAAGCCGCGCGCCACCCCAGACTGGTTGGTGACGATGACCAGCGCGTGCCCCGCGGCCTGCAGGCGACGAAGCGCCTCCACGGCGCCCGGCACAAACTGAAAGTCTTCCCAGCGATGGACATAGCCGTGATCGAGATTGATCACGCCGTCACGGTCCAGGAAGGCTGCGCTGCGGCCGCTCACCGCAAACCGTTCTGCCGGATGCGTTGCACCAGCGACGTGGTGGAGTACCCCAACACAAAAGGAATGGCGAGGGACGCTCCGCCCCAGCTCGCCATCAGACGGGTCTCGGCCAGCGTCGCCATGTCGTAGTCCCCGCCCTTCACATACAGCGCCGGACGCACGCGAGCCAGCAGCTCGCAGGGCGTAGGCTCATCGAAGAACAGCACCCGGTCCACCGCCGCGAGACCGGCCAGCACCAGGGCGCGATCGTGCTCGCGGTTCAGGGGGCGGTCCGGTCCCTTGCCCAGGCCGCGCGCCGAGGCGTCCGAATTGATCGCCACGAGCAGGCTGCCTCCAAGCTCGCGAGCCGCATGCAGGTAGCTCACATGGCCGCGGTGCAGTACATCGAACACCCCGTTGGTGAAGACCCAGGGACGCGGCAACCCCTCCAGCGCCTGGGCCAGCGCCTCGTCGGTCAAGGCGCGGGCATCCAGCAGCTTGGTGTCCAACGCGGGGAAAGTCATGCGGCCAGTTCCTCGTAGCGGACGGCAGCGGTGCCGAACTTGCCAACGACGATACCACCGGCCTTGTTGGCCAGCGGCATGGCCGTGGCCAGGGGCTGACCGGCTGCCACCAGCGCCGCCAGCGTGGCGATGACGGTGTCGCCCGCGCCGGTGACGTCGAACACTTCCCGCGCCCGAGCGGGCTCATGCTGGACGGCCTCGGACGAAAACAAGGTCATGCCTTCTTCGGACCGGGTCAGAAGGATGGCCGCCACCTGGATCTCTTCACGCAGCGCCTGCACGCGCCGGACCAGATCGGCCTCGTCCCGCCATGGGCCCACCACCTGGGTCAGTTCAGCCCGATTCGGCGTGATGAGACTCGCGCCCGCATACCGGCGGTAGTCGTTGCCCTTGGGGTCCACCAGCACCGGCTTGCCGGCGGCACGGGCCAGGCTGATCATCCGATCGATCGGGGTCAAGGCGCCCTTGGCATAGTCAGAGAACAGCACCACATCGTGCTGGTGCACCTGCTCGGCAAAGGCCGCTTCCAGGCGCGCCAGTGCCGCAGCGGCCGGCGGCTGTTCCACATCGATGCGCAGAAGCTGCTGCGCACGTCCGATCACCCGCAGCTTGACGATGGTGGACATGCCTTCGTCCGCCATCAGCAGCGGCTCCACGCCACTGTGCAGCAGCAGGCGTCTGAGCGCATCGGCGGCGGCATCGTCACCGGTCACCGTCAGCAGGCTGGCCTGCGCGCCCAGGCTGGTGACGTTGAAGGCGACATTGGCCGCGCCGCCCAGTCGATCCTCTTCCCGCTCCATGCGAACCACCGGCACCGGTGCTTCCGGCGAGATGCGTTCCACGACGCCATGCCAGTAGCGGTCCAGCATCACATCGCCCACCACCAGCACCCGGCATGCGGCCAGCGAGGGCAGGGGCGGCATCCTGAGCTCGGTGCTCATGCCACACCGAGACCGGATTCGATGAGGCCGCACAGCGTGTGGCCGATCAGCAGATGGGCTTCCTGGATGCGGGCCGTCACCTGGCCCGGCACCACGATGGCCGCGTCGCACAGCGAGCGCAGCGGGCCACCGTCCCGGCCCAGCAGGCCCACGGTGTAGATGCCGATCTCTCGCGCCGCCTGCACCGCCTTGATGACATTGGGGGACTGTCCCGAGGTGGAGATGGCCAGCAAGGCATCGCCCGGTCGGCCCAGCGCATGCACCTGGCGGGCGAACACATCGTCGAAGCTGTAGTCGTTGCCGATGCAGGTGAGCGCGGAGCTGTCGGTGCTCAGGGCCAGGCCGGCCAGCGGGCGTCGGTCCTTCATGAAGCGACCGGTCAGCTCCGCGGCCAGATGCTGGCAGTCGGCCGCCGAGCCGCCATTGCCGCAGAACAGCAGCTTGCCACCGGCGCCCAGCAGCGCCGCGAGAACATCGCCCGCGTCGGTGATGGTCGTGTCCAGCACGGACAGCTCCGCCATCAGGGCTTGATGGCTCGTCAGATTCGATAGAAAGAGTGAAGTCATGGCACGCAGATCAGTGGCCAAGATGATGCGTCGGCAACCGATAAGCCTGCGTCAGGCGGCCTCAAAGAAAGGTAAAGAGAGATGGCTGCCTCGACAAACACAGGCCCGGCCGGCGCGCCAACCTGAAGCTGCGCTGAGCCCACGGCACAGATAGCGCAGCCTCGTGCATGACCGCACAGCTTCTTGAAGTGCGGTGTACGGAAAGCGGATGGGGGCGTCTTGCGCCCTTGCGTTCGCTCGTTGCCGTCGAAACAATTCGTGACTGCGGGTTTCCCTGAAGGGCAGTCCCGCAAAAAGGGCAAACCAGTCGAAAGGCTGGGGCGCAAAGCTTCCGGCCTACCGCATGTAACCCATGCCACGGCAGCGGGGCCGCCGCAGGGCCGTCGAGACGGCCCGGTGAGTGGCTGCGCGCGTGGTTTCACCGACAGTCGCCATGCAGCATCTTCCGTCTTTGGCCTCTCCCGGCTCTTACCGCGCCGGCCCCCTGGCCGCCGCGTTCCTGGCGAGTCTGGTCCTCACGCTGGCGGGATGCGGCGGAGGCGGCTCCGAAGCCACCCCTGGCACATCACCGGCCGCCGCCGCCTCCGCGGCATCGGCCGCTGCGCTGGCCGCATCCCTTCAGATGCAGCCGACCTATCACCTGTCGCCGGTCTTGCCGGGCGCCCCCTCCGAGGTGGACCGCGACGGCAGCTCCAGCAGCGCGCACCAGCAGCCGCGGTCGGTGTCCATCCCTGCCTCTCGCCAGGGCATGTCCACCCGGGCCCTGACCTTCCAGGAGGTCGCGGACGGCACGGGACGCGCCACGGTCTTGAGCACGAACGCCTCACCGCAGGCCACCGCCGCCGCCAGCGTCACCTACACGCCGGCGCAGATCCGCGCGGCCTACGGCCTGCCGCCGGTGCCCAGCAACCTGACCGGGCTGACAGCCCTGCAGGCGGCGCAGCTCGGAGCCGGCCAGACCATCTACATCGTGGACGCCTTCCACGACCCCTATGCCTTCGGCGAACTGTCGGCCTTCAGCAGCCAGTTCGGTCTGCCGGCCTGCACCCGGAAAACCCTGTCGCCCACCGCGACCCTGCCGCTGCCAGCGCCGTCCACCACGGCGACCACCTGCGAGTTCTACCAGGTGGCCAGCGGCACCGGTGGCACCATCGCCGCGAGCTTCCCGCGCTATGACGCGCAATGGGCCACGGAGATCGCGCTGGACGTGCAGTGGGCCCATGCCATCGCGCCGCTGGCCCGGATCGTCCTGGTGGAGGGCAGCGACGCGAGCCTCAACGCGCTGGGCAGCGCCATTCAACTGGCCAACCGCATGGGGCCCGGTGTGGTGTCGATGAGCTTCGGCGCGCCTGAAGGCAGCTATGTCAGCAACTACGAGTCGCTTTTCAAGGCGTCCGGCATGACCTACTTCGCGGCCACCGGGGACAGCGGCACGGCGGTGAACTGGCCCGCTGCGTCTCCCTCCGTCGTGGCGGTGGGCGGCACCAGCCTGCGCTACAGCGGCACCGGCGCCCGCACCGAGACGGCCTGGTCCCTGGCCGGCGGAGGCATCAGCGCCTATGTGGCCCTGCCCAGCTACCAGAACGCCACGCTGCTGCGCAACACCGCCATCACCCGGCGCGCCGTGGCCGATGTGTCGATGAATGCAGATCCGACCACCGGCCAGTATGTGGCGGTGATTCCCAACCAGACGACCTGCACCTTCTGCCAGGTCAGCTGGGTCACCACGGGCGGCACAAGTATGTCCGCGCCCCAATGGGCGGGCCTCGCCGCCGTGGCCAATGCCCAGCGGGCGCAGGCCGGCAAGGGGCCCATGGGTGCCCCCCATGCAGCGCTGTACCAGGCGCTGTCCAATGCAACGACTTACGCCACCGCCTTCCTGGACGTGACGGCCGGCAGCAACGGCCTGTGCGTCATCTGCGCGGCACGCGCCGGCTATGAAGCGCCGACGGGTCTGGGCACGCCGAACGGGCTGAACATGGTCAACCTGCTGGCCAGCGCCACAGCCCCGGTGGCACCGGTCGCCCCGACCGTGGTGGCGTCCACGGTCAATGGCAACTACGGCATGGCCCTGAGCTTCACGCCTTCCGTGTCGGCCACCAACCCGGTGACGCTGTCGCTCAGCGGCGCGCCGGCCGGCATGGTGCTGTCCGGCAGCAGCGTGACTTGGCCGAGACCGGTCACCGGCAGCTTCAAGGTCACCGTCACCGCCAAGGACAGCAAGAACGGCCTCACCGGCAGCGGCGTCTACACCGTGGTGATTGCACCGCCGCCGCCGCCTATCGTCAGCAGCGGCAGCCTGACCACCACCGTCGGCAAGGCGCTGAGCGTGCCGGTGTCGGCCGGGGACCGGTATCCCGTCAAGCTGAGCCTGGTCGGCGCACCGGCGGGCATGACGCTCACCGCGCCCACCGTCAACGGCGCCCTGCTCACCTGGCCCAGCCCGGTGGCCGGCACCTTCCGATTCACCCTGCGTGCGGACACGACGCAGACCGGCCTGTCGTCCACCGGCAGCTATGTGGTGGTGGTCAACCCCGCAGGCGCGCCGCAGGTGGCATCCGGCCAGATCGCCCTCAATCCGGGGACGGCCTGGAGCACGTCGGTGTCGGTGGTGGCGGCCAATGCCTACACCTTGAGCCTGAGTGGCGCGCCCGCTGGCATGACGATCAGCGGGACGGGCGTGCTGTCCTGGCCGAGCCCGGTCGCCGGCACCTATGCAGTGACCGTGTCTGCCCGTGACACCAAGACAGGCCTGGTGGGCAGTGGGGTGATCAACCTGATGGTGGGCAGCAGCACCGGCCCGGCGGTCTTCAGCACGGTCTTCACCGGCGTGGCCGGCAAGGCCCTGAGCGGCACGATTTCGCTGACCGATGCGGGCGCCAGCCTGTCGGGCCTGTCGCTGGCCAGCAATCAGGCGGGCATCAAGTTCAGCACCTCGCTCGGCATGGCGACCACCACCGTCTCCTGGCCCGCGCCGGTGACCGGCAACTGGTGGATCCAGGTGTCCGTGACCGACAGCGCCGGACGCAGCTCGATGGCGACCATTCCGGTGATCATCAACGCAAAGTAAAACGGGCGGCGTCCTCTCCCATCGGGGACACCGCCGCGGCTCCCGTCTGTATCTGGCCGACTGGCCAGGTGAGAGACGCGGAGCCGCCTTGCGCGACCTATCGTTGTGGCGTCACAAGCTTCCACAACGAAAGCACACGCCATGCGCAACTTCCTCAAGGGCCTTCTGGCCGTCAGCACCCTCAGCCTGGCCGCGTCTGCCGCGCTCGCCGCCGACAACAAGCCCACCATCGTCCTGGTGCACGGCGCCTTTGCCGGCTCCTCCAGCTGGAACGGCGTCTATGCCGAGCTGTCCAAGAAGGGCTACACCGTGATTGCCGCCGCCAACCCGCTGCGCAGCGTCGCCGGAGATGGTGCCGCCGTGGCGGCACTGGCCAAGTCCATCAACGGGCCGGTGGTGCTGGTCGGGCACTCCTACGGCGGTGCGGTGATCTCCGCAGCAGCCAACGGGCTGAGCAATGTGAAGGCGCTCGTCTATGTGGCGGCGTTTGCGCCGGACCAGGGCGAAAGCGCACTGGACCTGACCGGCAAGTTCCCGGGCTCCACCCTGCCGCCCACGCTGGCAGCACCGGTCAAGCTGGCGGACGGCGGTGAAGACCTGTACGTGCAGCAGGACAAGTTCCCCAAGCAGTTCGCCGCCGATGTGCCGCTGGCCCAGGCGCGTGCCATGGCTGCGACCCAGCGTCCAATTGCCGCTGCCGCGCTGAAGGAAGCCGCACCGGCGCCCGCCTGGAAGAGCATCCCCAGCTGGTCGATCTACGGCACCGGCGACCTGAACATTCCGCCGCAGGCCATGGCCTTCATGGCGGAGCGGGCGCAGTCGAAGAAGACGGTGGTCATCAAGAACGGATCCCACGCGCTGATGGTGTCGCATCCGAAGGAAGTGGCGGCGCTGATTCAGGAAGCGGCGGCGAACTGATCGGCCAGCGCAAGGCCGGGGTTCAGCGCTGCCGCAGTGCTGCCAGCGCGTCGCGTGCGGCCTGCTCGGTCTGCACCGACCGGTCCAGCGGGCTCAGGCAAAGTCCTGCCACGTCGTACTGCTGGTTCTCATACAGCTCCGCCGTGGCGGGGAACACTTCCAGCAGCTGCGGCAGGGCCACATGGCCGGCCTGCTGCGCCAGTTCGGCGCTGACACGCGCCACCAGCTGACGGTATTGGCCGGGGTCGGGCGCGCGGCCGCTTCGCTCCAGCTTCTCCAGCATGGTGGCCAGATGGGCCAGATTGTTCAGCGTGGCCGGCAGTCGGACCACGCGCGTGCTTGCATCGGTGGATGAACTCATGGTGCTGACAGGGGCTGAATCACAGTTCCTCTGTACATGGGCGCGGGCGCGAAGATTTCAAGTCTGGGCGCTCCAAGGGGGCGGCGAACACGACCTCAAACATCCCCGGGCACCTCGGAGCGAGCAGCGCCCAATGGCCCCGACTCGCCCAGGGGATCTTGAAATCCACTTCAGGCTTGCCCAGAATTTTTGCCTGTCTGAACAACCTGCTGCTCAGGTAGGAGAGACAGATGGCACGATCAGGCAGATTCTCCGCAGAGCCCTTGCCGGCGCGAAAGACCGCGCACGGTCCCTTGACCGATGCCCAGCTTCGGGCGTACCTCGCGGCCCGGGAAGCCATGCGTCAGCTCAAGCCCTCGGGAGGGCCGTGTTTTGCCAGAAACTGGCGGCCCCCGGGATGGATGTCCGCGCAGCGCTCGCAGGCAGCGCCCGATGGCAAGGGGTCCGGGGACGCGGAGGTGTACGGCGCCTGTAAAGTCGGATGACTTTCATTCTGCAAGCAGCGCCATGACACCCACCGTCGTCTTCCTGCATTCCACGGGATTGGGCCCCTTCATGTGGAGTCCTTATCAAGCCCTGCCGGGCGAGGCGACGGTGCTGACGCCGTTCAATCGCGGCTATGCGCCGGGGGATGAAGTGCGCCGGCCGGATCAGGTGCGGGTGGCGGAAGACGTGGCGGCCTTGTCCAGCCAGTTGGCCGACGTGGAAGGCGACCTGCATCTGGTGGGCCATTCATACGGCGGCCTGCTGGCCCTGGAGCTGGCACGTCAGCAGCCGGACCGGGTGAAGTCGCTCTACCTGTACGAGCCGGTGGTGTTTGCCGCGCTGCGCGCCCGCGCCGATGAGATCGACCCGGCCGCGGCGGCCGATGTGCGGCAGCTCTACAGCGATGCGAGCTTCTTCGACGATGACGTCAACGGCGGCGACGAGACCTGGCTGCAGCGGTTCATCGACTACTGGAACGGCCCCGGTGCGTGGCAGGCCATGGGGGAGCGCGCCCGTGCAGCGATGCGCCGGGTGGGCTGGAAGATGCACCTGGAAGTGAAATCGGTGTCGGTGGATGCGCGCCCGTTCGAGGCCTATCGGCTGCCCATGCCCGTCACCCTGGTGGCCGGGGAGAGGTCACCGGCCACGGCCCGCGAAATGGCGCGACTGCTGGCCGCTGAGCTGACCGGCGCCACGCTGCATGCGCTGCCAGGAGCCGGCCACATGAGCGTGCTGGACCGCGCCGATGCGGTCGGGCCGACGATGGCCGCGCACTTCAAGCGGGTGCTGCAGCCGCGCTGAGGCTCAGGGGCGAAAGTCATCGTCTTCGTAGCGGCCGGGGTTGTCGCGGTCGTGCCGGTAATGGCGCGACAGCGGGAACGCCGGCAGCCAGGACTCGCGACGGACGGTCCACAGCTCGTAGGTCGGCTGGAACTGGTCGATTTCATCGAAGGCGCCCAGGCTGACCTCCACCTCGTCGCCCGATCGGGCGAAGACCGAAGAGCCGCAGCGCACGCAGAAATGGCGTCCTGCCCATTCACGCGTGTCCCCCGAAATCGCCACGGCTGATTGCGGATAAATGGCCGACGCATGAAACAGCGCGCCATGATGCTTGCGGCAATCCAGGCAGTGGCACACCCCCACGCGGTACGGCGCGCCATTGGCAATGACACGCACATCGCCGCATAGGCATCCGCCGGTCTTCGGGTCCATGTCAGTCTCCCCATCTCAAAGGCTTGGCTAGCGGCAATGCCGATGCCCACGCCCGATGCTAAGGCCGGCAGCCCCTGCGGCGGATGTCTCGCCCACCACGAAGTTGATGGATTGCTGCGCGGCCCGGCGGACGCGCCTCTAGAATCGCGCGATGTTTGCTTCCCGCAGCGCCAAACGCCTCACGCTCTGGATGGCCCTTGTGGCCATCCTGATGATGGCTGTTGCGCCGCTGGTGTCGCAAGTGGTGGGCGCGGACCGCGAATGGCAGGAGATCTGCGGCGTGGGCGGTGCCCGCTGGGTCCAGACCAGCACGGCGGACCCGGGACAGGACTTGCCCCAGTCCCCCGCGCATCTGCTGGACCATTGCCCCTACTGCTCCCTGCATGCGGATGCGCTGGGCATGCCTCCGTCGCCGCTCGCCGCCTTGCCGGCGCTGCCTGCGCACACCCTGCCACCGGCCTTCCTGCAGGCGCCCTACACGCTGCATGCGTGGCTGACGGCGCAACCCAGAGGCCCTCCCCAGATCGGCTGACGGCTCGGTCCACGAGCCTTTGATGGCTGGGTCGCTCGTCCCCTCGGGGCGTGGCCTTGTCTTTGCACCCTCATCTGCCTCCGCGCACCCGGGGCTTGCTCGTTGAAGCAGGCCCGGGGGCGCCTGCACAGCCGACATCATGAACAAGACCCTGATCGTGGCCGCCCTGGCCACGGCATATCCGCTCGCGCCGGTTTCCTGCGCCTGGGCGCAAACCGCCACCGCCTCTGCATCCGCGACCGCCGCGTCGGCGCCAACCGCCGCTGCTTCCACCGCTGCATCCGCAGCGTCCTCTCAGGCCGGCACCCCGGTCCCACCCCTCCCAGCCTCTGCCCCCAAGGAAGCGACGCTTCGTGGCCGTTCTGGACCTGCGTCGCCGACATCCAAGGACGCCGACCAAGCCGCAGACACCCCGGTCAAGACGCTGGGCATGGTGACCGTCCGAGGCAGCCGTCCCAGCTCCCTGCCCACCAATATTCCGACCACCCTGGAAAGCGTGACGGCGCAGGACATCGAGCGCACGATCAACGCCACCGACAGCGAGGATGCGCTCAAGTACTTCCCCAGCCTGCTGGTGCGCAAGCGCTACATCGGCGACTACAACCACGCCATCCTGTCCAGCCGCGCATCCGGCACCGGCAACAGCGCCCGATCCGCGGTGTATGCGGACGGCATCCTGCTGTCCAACTACCTCGGCAACGGCGTGGGCGGACTGTCCTTCCCGCCCCGCTGGGGCCTGGTGACCCCGGAAGAAATCGAACGGGTGGACGTGATGTACGGACCGTTCTCCGCCGCGTACGCCGGCAACTCGGTGGGCGCGGTGGTGGACTTCATCACCCGCATGCCGACGAAGTTCGAAGCCCATGCCAAGGCCAGTTATGTCCTGCAGCCGATGCGGCTCTACGGCACGGACGAGAACGAGCATGCCTGGCAGACCAGTGCGTCCGTTGGCAGCCGCTCGGGCGACCTGTCCTGGTGGATCAATGTCCATCACACCGACAGCCTGGGCCAACCCCTGACCTTTGCCACCCGACTCAAAAGCGCCGGTACGCCGGGCACCGCCGGCACGCCCGTGACCGGTGCCGTGCCCGGCGCCAACACGGCCAACCAGCCGTGGCTGGTGCTCGGGTCCGGCACCCAATACACCACGCGCCAGGACCACTTGAAGATCAAGCTGGCGTACGAGCTCACGCCCACCGTGCGGGCCAGCTACCTGCTGGGGGTCTGGCAAAACGATTCCGACGGCAATGCCAGGAGCTATCTGAAGGACGCGACCGGCGCGCCGGTCTACAGCGGCCCCATCCGCATCGAAGGTCTGCAGTACACCGGCAGCCAGGCACTGACGGGCGGCGACTTCGCCGTCACGCGCGAAGACCTGATGCATGTGATGCAGGGCGTCTCCGTACTCAGCCATGGCGGTGGTGAATGGGACTGGGGCGTCTCCGCCAGCCAGTACGACTACCGGCGCGACCGCAAGCGCCAGAATGCCGCCAGCAACCCGCAGCCGGCCGCACTGGCCGGCGGGCCCGGCACCCTGGCGGACGGCAGCGGCACCGGCTGGACCACGCTGAGCGCGCGGGGCATCTGGCGTCCCTCCGCGCAGCACACGGTGGAGGTCGGCGTTCAGCAGGACCGCTACCAGCTGCGCTACCGCACCTTGAGCATCGCCGGCAACTTCCTGACCGACGAGGCCGGCACCCTGGCCAGCAGTGTGCAAGGCCGCACGCGTTTGCAAAGCGTGTATGCGCAGGATGCGTGGGACCTGGCCGATCGCTGGCGGGCGGTGCTGGGCCTGCGGGCGGAGCATTGGACAGCTTCCGACGGACGGACCGATTTTTCCGGGACGTCCTCGCAAAGCTATGCATCGCGGCGTGTGAACGACCTGTCACCCAAGGCAGCGCTGTCCTGGCAGTGGCTGCCGCAGACGGTGCTGAAGGCATCGGTGGGACGCGCAGTCCGCATGCCCACGGTCTCGGAGCTGTACGGGGCCACCTCCACCACCAACTCGCAGTACATCAACGATCCGAACCTGCGTCCGGAAAAGTCCTGGACCGGCGAGCTGAGTGCCGAGACCACGGTGGGGGCCTGGTCGTCTCGCCTGACCTTCTTTGCTGAAGACACGCGCGATTCGCTCTATTCCCAGACCACCTTCGACGTTACGGCCAACAAGAACATCAGCCGGGTGCAGAACGTCGATCACATCGCCACCAAGGGCCTGGAAGCCACGGTGTCCGCCAATGACTGGGGACTCCAGGGCCTCGATCTCTCGGGCAGCGTGACCTATGCCGACTCCCGCATCAAGCGCAACCAGGGCTTCGTGACCACGCCCGGCGACACCGTCGGCAAATGGCAGCCCAACATCCCGCGCTGGCGCGCGACGGCCGTGGCCAGCTACCGTTTTGATGCGCACTGGACGGCCACCCTGGCCGGTCGCTACAGCGGACGCCAGTACCGCACGCTCAACAATGCGGACGTCAACGGCTTCACCTACCAGGGCGTGAGCAAATACGCGACGCTCGACGCGCGGGTGCTCTACCGCTTCAACAAGCAGTGGAGTGCAGCCGTGGGCGTGGACAACCTGAACAACTACCAGTTCTGGAACTTCCACAACTATCCGCAGCGGAGCTACACGGCGGAGCTGAGGTTCGACCTGTAAGCGGCGGGCTGGTGCGGTCCGGCGTCAGGCGCCTGGATCGCACCGCCCTCGCTCACTTCATCGACAGCTCGATGGCATCGTCGCGGCAGCCCGCTCGCAGACGATCCCGGTGAAAGGCCACCAGGCCATCCTGCGGGCGTTGCGCCGCCAACGATTCAAAGGCCGGCAAGGCCTCGTCGCGGCCGTCCCGCATCAACGCAAACGCCTGCTCGTAGTCTGCATCGACCTGAGCGGCGTCCGGGCCCATGCCCAGGCCTTCGTACGCCATCAGGAAGGACGTGCGCCCCGCCAGCCGCAGCCGGCCAATCGGACGCGCCACGGCCCCGGGGCAGGCCTGCAAGGTCTCCTCGGACACGCACAGGGACGTCCCCAGGAACTTGTTGGCGCCCTCCAGCCGGGCAGCGGTATTCACCGGGTCGCCCAGCGCGCGATAGTCAAACAGCGTGTCCCCGCCGAAGTTGCCCACCGTGACTTCGCCGCTGTGAACGCCGATGCGGGTCTCGCAGAAGGCAATGCCCTGCCGCTGCAGCGCATCGACGTAGCCACGGGCGAAGGCCTGCATCTCCAGCGCACATCGCAGCGCCCGGGCTTCGTGGTCCGCCTGCGGGACCGGCGCGGAGAACATGATGGCCACCGCATCCCCGACGATGCGGTCCAGCGTCCCGTCATGCCGGAAGGCAATCGCCACCATGCCGTTCAGATAGTCGTTGAGCACGGTCACGGCCACCGCGGGATCCATGGCTTCCATGCGCGCGGTGAATCCCTGCAGATCGGTGAACACGAAGCTGCAACGCTGTCGCCGCCCCCCCAGCTCCAGCGCCTGCGGATGGGCCAGCAAATAGCGGATCAGGTTGGGCGAGACGTACCGCGAGAAGGTCGCCTGCATCCAGCGCTGGCGGCGCTCCGCCCAGCGGTGGCGCAGCAGCGTGGTGGGCGCGAAGACCAGAGTCATGACCAGCCAGGGCGGGACGGGATCCAGCAGCAGCCGTTGGTAGCGGAAGCAGACCCAGGCCGTCAGTGCGATGGCACCGACCAGCCCCAGCAGCACCAGGCTCGACCGGCCCGGCCGGGCCTTCATCGCCACGACTCCCACCACCAGCCCGCCGAGCAACGCCACCAGCCACTCCGCCGCCGGTGCCCATCCCGGGCGAGACAGCTGCTGACCGGACACGATCTGCTCCAGGGCCTGCGCATGCACCTCCACCCCGGGGATCACGCCGCCCAGCGGACTGAAGCGCAGGTCCATCAATCCTTGCGCCGAGGTGCCCACCAGCACGATCTGGTCGCGTAGCGCGCCTGCGGCCACCCGGCCCTCAAGCAGTTGCCATGCGGGGATGCTGCGTCCCGCTTGGGCGCGGCCATAGTGCACCCACAACGCGCCGGACGAGTCGGTGTCCAGCACCCGCGTGCCCACCTGCAGGTCGATCACGCCCCCGCCTGCTTCAGCCGCATGGATGCGATAGTGGCCCTGCCCCGCGGCGACGCGCAGCGCCTCGGCTGCGAGCGAGGGCACCGGGCGCCCTTGCAGGTTGAACAGCAGTGGCACACGGCGCACGATGCCGTCCACATCCGGCAGGAAGGTCATCGCGCCCTGCCCGCTGGCGGCGGCCTGCAGGTCGGGCAGGTTGCTGACGCTGCGGGAGAACGCCGGCAGCGAGGGCATGGCGTCTCCGCCCATCAACACGAAGCCGGCTTTGGACTGCAGCGCCTCATTCGCCTGATGCGCCTGATGAGCCTGCGTCTCAAGGCCCGCCTGCGCTGCAGACCCCGTCAGCGCCAGACCCAGCACCACCCGTCCACGTCGCACTTCCTCGGCCAGCATCCGGTCCGGGTCTTCCACATCACCGCCGCCGGCCCGCGCCTGCGACGAGCGCTCCGCTTCCGGGAACATGATGTCCAGGGAGACCGAGGCCGGCTGCTGCGCACGCAGCGCTTCCAGCAGCCGCGCCACCTGCGCGCGTGACCAGGGCCATTGACCCACGCGGCGCAGACTCTCCTCGTCGATATCGACAATGCGGACCGCGGGCGCCTCATAGGGCCGCGGAAACCAGCGCTGGAACTGGTCGAACACCGCATTGCGCGCGGTCCGAAGCGGCACCGGGCTGGCGATCACCAGCGCCAGGCCCAGTAACAAGGCGCCAAGCGGGACCCACCAGGCCCAGCGCGTCAGGCGCCCGTTCATCTCAGGCCTGAGCGCCGTTGGCGTAGAACGGCGTGGCGTCCTGCACGTCGATCTGCGAGGGATGCAGATGCTTGCGCGCGAAGTCCAGGTAGACGCCCGAGGACAGGAACAGGTTGAAGATGTCCGGGTCCACATGCGGGCCGGCCATGCGCTGCAGCACGGCCAGCGCCTCCGACAGCTTCTTGGGCTTCTTGTACGGACGGTCCGATGCCGTCAGCGCCTCGAAGATATCGGCCACCGCCATGATGCGGCTGGGCACCGAGAGGCGATCCGGGCCCAGCTGCCGTGGATAACCCTTGCCGTCCATCCGCTCGTGATGGGTGCCGGCGTACTCCGGCACACGTCGCAAATGCTTGGGGAAGGGCATCTGCTCCAGCATGGTCACCGTGTGCACCATGTGCTCGTTGATCTTGTAGCGCTCCTCCGGCGTCAGCGTGCCGCTGCGCACGCCCAGGTTGTGCAGCTCACCGCGGTTGTAGAGGTGCTCGGGCACCTTCATCTTGAAACCGTAGGCCGGATCGGGCCGGTCCTCCGGCGGCCGCGGCACCAGGTCGCGGGGACGGTCGGACAGCAAAGGCTCGCTGCACGGCAGCGACGCGGCGGGCTCGTGGGCCCGGCTGGCCAGCTCCGCGGCGGACAGGCCCAGCCGGTCGTCGAAGTGGCGCATCCAGCGCTGCTCGCCGATGCGGTGCAGCCGCTCGACCGCCTCGTCATCCATGGTCTCGGTGCCGACATTGGATTTCGCGACAAAGGCAAAGTCCTCATCCAGCCGGGCGAGCGCCGCATCATGAGCGGCCTGGGCCGCATCGTCCCAGTGGCCCGCCAGGCGCTGCTGCAAGGCCTGGATCTCCAGGTCCCGGCGCATCACCTCGAAGCGCATCCGCACCTCGTGGATGCGGTTGTGGATGGTCTCGAGCTTGGTCGCCTTGTCGATCACATACTCCGGCGTCGTGACCTTGCCGCAGTCGTGCAGCCAGGCGCCGATGCGGAACTCCTCCCACTCCTCTTCCGACCGGAACGCAAAATGCTTGAGCGGTCCTTCGGAGCTGTCGCTGGCGGCGCGGGCCAGCATCATCGCCAGCTCCGGCACCCGTTCGCAGTGGCGGCCGGTGTAGGGGCTCTTGGCGTCGATGGCATTGGCCAGCACGCGGATCAGGCTGCCCATCAGCTCTTTCTGCGATTCCACCAGCGCCAGGTTGTCCAGAGCGACGGCGGCTTGTGCGGCCATGGCCTCCACCAGCCCCACCGTCTCCGGGTCGAAGGGCACGATGGCGCCAGTGGTCGGATCGAGCGCATTCATGAACTGCAGCACGCCGATGGGCGCACCGCCTCGCGGCGCGATCGGCACCGTCAGCATCGACACGGTGCGGTAGCCGGTGGCCACATCGAAGGCACGGGTACCCGTCAGGTCGAAGCGCGACTTGGCGTACACATCGTCGATCAGCACCGAGCGGTTGTGCAGCACGGTGTAGACCGACACGAAGTTCTCGTTCGGGCGACCCGTGTGCTCGTTGTAGAGCGGGATCTGCTGCGACGGCAAGGGGTCGCTGCGGGTGCGGAGTTCAAAGCGCAGCGTCTGCTGGTCCGTCACCATGTACATGGTCGCACCGTCGCAATGCAGCAGCCGGCGGCCTTCACCGAGCAGTTGCTGCAGCAAGGCGGGCCGGTCCCGGCTCATGGACATCATGATGCAGGTCTCGATCAGGCCCTTGAGCCTGACCGCGTCCACGGAGCGGGGCGACGGGCGGAAGTCGGAAGAGCTCATCAATTCAGCGCTTGAAGACGATCACGCCGGACACATTGCCGATCCGGGTGTCGAAGCCATAGAGAACGCCGGCCTGCGTGCCCGAGGCCCCCGCCAGTTGCCCCATCACCGACACGTTGTTGCCCAGGCTGCCGGTACAGCCGCCGACGCAGCCGCTGCCGGTGCTGGAGATCAGCGACACGCCGGAGAAGCCCGAGGCCGAGGTCTGCGTGGCCACGCCGACCAGCGAGAAGGTCTGCCCCGCGACCGGCACGGTGAGTGAATAGCTGGCATTGCCGCCCAGCTGCAGTTGCAGGGAAGCGGTGAAGGAGCCGGTCGCGCCGTTGACGGCGCCAACGGCCACCAGCTTGCCGTCGGACTGCACGGTGGGCGCGGTGGAGGCGAATGAGCGGAAGGTGCCCGAGACCGGGCCCGTGGGGGTCTCGGCCAGCGCGAAGTAATGCAGCGTGGTGATCTTGCCGTTGCCAACGCCCTTGCCGTTGGAGGTGCCTTTGACCTTGCTGTCGCCATCCGTCCAGCGGCCCCAGCCGATGACGCCGTTCGAGGCCGCATCGACAGGCTTGCCTTTCTCCAGCATCGCCTTGCCGGTCGAGGGATTGTCGAGATCGGTCATGCCCTGTTGAGGGTTGAAGGTGGCAATGCCTTCAGTCACGCCGGAGGCGGCTTCACCGTCCTTGTTGCTCCAGACCAGGCCCACCGTCAGCTTGCCGCTGGGGAGCGCGACGGTCGGGCCCGGGCCGGGCAGAGGTCCGGGTCCGGGTGCTGGCGTGGGAGGCTTGGGCGCTGGGGGCGGGGATGGCAGAGGCGATGGGGAAGGCGCGGGCGAAGCACCGGGCGCAGGCGCCGGCGTGGGCGATGGTGACGGTGCGGGAGACGCGCCAGGGGCCGGTGCAGGCGCTGCCCCGGAGCCTGGGGCCGGCGCTGGCGTCGGGGACGGCACGGGAGCGGGCCCCGTCGACGGCGGCACCCCAGGGGGACTCACCACCACGATCGGTGCTGTCTTTCCGCTGCTGGCGGGGGCGGGCGCAGTGGCGACCGTGGTCGAGCCGGGAAGGCTTGGCAGGGTGTCCGCGTCGGACGGCGCGGCCGGGGCCGGCGCGGGGGCGGACGTGGGAGGCGGTGCAAGCGCCGCGACCAGATACTGGGCCACCTGCTCCCCCGATGAGGGCTTTGTGGGCGTGGCGGGCACATCCGCGGCAACCACTGCGGCAACCACCGGTGCGTCTGTGGACGCTGTACTGGGCGCAGCCACCGTCGGAGCCGGGTTGGCTGCTTCGTTGCCCAATTCGCCGGTGGGTCTGCCGGCGGATTCGCCGGTGGATTCGCGAGACGCCTCCTCGGCCTTGTCTGCCACGGCCACTGTCTTGGCATTGGCCGGTTGCAGCATCACCAGCGGCCGGGCCGCCACCGCCGGTTTCACCGCACGGCTGGGCGTCTGAGCGCCAAACCCCTTGGGCACATCGACACAGCCGCCGTCATTGCAGACGGCCACCCGGCCGCCGATGACGCCCACATCCAGCTCGCCCGCCGCGCCAATGGCCGCGGTGTATTCAGTGCCTCGAATGCCGATCGTGCCGGACGGCGTGTCGAGCCGGTAGTCCTCGGCGCGCGGATGGCCGATGCTGCCGCTGATCGTGCGCAGCGCGCCGCGCACCAGGCTCATGAAGCCGCGCTCCTCGCCACCCGGCGTAGGCGCCACGCGGTAGTCGTCCAGCCGCAGCGTGGTCTGCTCGCTCAGCGACATCATCGCGCCATCGACCATGCGCAACTGAACGCGCCCCCGTCCGGTCTGCACCGTTTCGCCCGATTCGATCTGCGCGCCTTGGGCCACCTCGCGCACCTGGCCCTGGGCCGACACCACCCGCACGTCGCCGCTGGCAAACAGCACCGTGGCGGACGGCGCCGCCCAGCTCAAGCCCGACACCACGCACAGCGCGGCCATGGCCACCAGGCGGCGCAGGGCCGGCATCGTCGTCGCAGGGGCGCCATCGTGTGCAGCGCGCGGGAGTTGACGGGTCATGGGAAATTCCTGTGCAGGGTGACCTGGACGGTGTTGCGGACGTAGTCGTAGAGCACGACGTTGGAACCGGCGCGCGTGTAGCGCAGCTGGCCCGTCAGTTCCCAGCGAGGGCTGACGGCATGGCGCAGACCGACGGAGAGCTCCGTCAGCCGATCACGTCGGCTCGTGTTGAAGAAGGGTTCCTCGCCGCCGTAACGGCGGCCCTCGTACTGCGCTTCTCCCAGCAGCACCAGGTCGCCGCGCAGGCGACGCTCCAGCCCGAGACGCAGCCCCTGCCCCCGATGGCCAAAGGCGGCGAAGGCCGCATCGGTGCGCTCACGAACGAGATAGAGACTGCCGTAAGCCAGCGTCACGCCCCGCTCGAAGCTGCGCGCCGCGCCAAGGCCGAGCACGGCCCGGTCGTTGTCGCGACCGATTTCACCGGGGAAGTTCTGACGCGACCATTGACCAAACACACTGCCCTGCAGCGTTTCATTGAATTGCGTCTGCCACTGGGCCGTGACGCCGCCGACATCGCGGTAGCGCTCGGACCCCACCCAGGCATTGCCGCCTTGCAGCGCCACCGTCTGACTGTGCGCGCCCGCGGTATGGCGCACACCGGCGGTGGTATCGACCAGCACGGTGTCGAGCGCGTGGACGTCACGGTTGACGGTCCGTCGCACATTGGCCGCCCCGATCAGACTCCAGGTGCGGGACAGCGGCCATTCCACCAGTCCGCCGCCCGCCGCCTGCCCCACCAGCGCACTCTGGCGGCGACTGTCTTCGGAGGTCTGGAACAGGATGCCGCCAAAGGCCGGGATGGCGAATTCGCCTTGATGGGTGGCGCTGTTGACGTTGCTGTCCCAGCCGGCGCCGACTTCCAGATAAGCGGACGCGCGTGCACCGCGCCGTGGCACGACCTGGTCCATGACGCCCAGCACGCGGTCGATGGCGGCGGCGGCCTCGGGCGGTGTGTCGCCGGCGCGGGCCTGGTCCAGTTGCTCGCGCGCCCGGCCGGACTCCCCCGCGGCGAGATAGGCCCGGCCCAGCTCCGCACGTGCGAGACGGTCGTCCGGACGACGCGCCACCACCCGCTCCAGCGCGAAGAGGGCGCGGGTCACATGGCCGGCGTCCAGCGCGGCAATGCCCAGCAGATAGTCGAAGCGGGGGTCACCCGCGCGCTGGGTCTCCGAAGGCGCCAGCAACGCATAGGCGGCAGCGGCCTCCTGACGCGACAGCAAGGCCGCAGCCTGGTCCAGCAAGGCATCCTGCGCCGTGGCGCTCAGGGCGCAGCACGTGAGCGAGACCGCCAGCACGATGCCCCCAACCCCCGACTGTCCGCAACGAGCGAATTTCCGGGTGGCAGTCTTCTCCAAACGCATGTCACCTCTTTTTGATGGTCGTGAATGCGCCGAAACGCATCCCAACCTCCCATCATCGGTGCCGGTTCGGTCAAATGAAACGTCTCGATACGAGTGTGCGTGACTTCCTGCTCGCGCACCGCCGTGGTGAATCCGGCCTCAATGGTCGAGTTCGACAGGCATTCCCTCGAAGCGTTCGATAACGCACGTTAAATCGCAGCCGTACAGCCAACGTCAATGCGCGGTGTGTCAGTGCACTTGCAGCACGTCGAGCGAAGACACGGGCTCGGCCTCATTGCCCCACGACTGCCGCAGATAGGTTGCGACGTCCGCGATCTGCTGCTCATTCAGCGCCTGCGCAAACGGCGGCATGCCGAAGGGGCGCGGGTTGCCCAAGGTGGCCGGCGCAAAGCCTCCATGGCGGATCATCTGCACGAGGTTGTTGATCACCCCCAGCGTGACGGCGCGGTTGCCGGCCAGGGCCGGGTATTGCCCCGCAACGCCTTCGCCGGACGCCCCGTGGCAACTGGCGCAGTGCTCGCCATAGAGCTTGCCGCCGCGCTGCAGCACTTCCGGGGTGGCGCGTTTGAAGCCCTGCCCGGCGGAGGTGCCTTGGGTGTCGCTCTTGGCCCGGGTTGCAGACCCGGCCCTTGATGCGCGCACGGGCACCGTCGCCAGGTAGTCCGCCATGGCGCCCAGGTCTGCCGCGGTCATGTACTGCGTACTGGAAAAAACGACGTCGGCCATCGGGCCGGATACCGACGAGCCCTGCGTCACGCCCTGCTGCAGCAGGCTCACCACCTGGGCGCGCGACAGATGCTGGATGCCTGCTTCATGCGGATCGGCCAGCGACGGCGCATACCACGCGCCATCCGGCATCAGGCCGCCGGACCATTCGCCATCGCTGCGGATGCCGCCCAGAGCATTGCGCTCGGAGTGACACGCGGCGCAATGGCCCAGACCCTTCACCAGATAGCGGCCTCGATTCCAGTCCTGCGTCTGCTGAGGGTCGGCCTGAAACGTCGCCGGTTGAAAGTTCAGTGCACGCCACACCGCCACGGCCGCCTGCGTCCCATACGGAAAACGCAGTTCATGCGGTTCATTGGGTCGCTGCACGGCAGGCACCGAACGCAGATAGGCCCACAGCGCGTCCGAGTCCTCCCGCGTCACCCACGTGAAGCTGGGATACGGGAAGGCGGGATTGAGGAAGCGTCCATCCTTGGAACGGCCATGATGCAAGGCCCGCCAGAAATCAGACGCCGTCCATCGACCGATGCCGGTGGTGTCATCGGGTGTGATGTTGGGGGCGAGCACCACGCCAAACGGTGTGTCGATGCGCCGACCTCCGGCAAAGGGGCTGCCGCCTTGAGGCGTGTGGCAGCCCATGCAGTTACCCGCGCGGGACAGATAGGCGCCGCGCTCGATCTGCTGCGCCGATGGCGCGGACACGGCGCTGGTCGACATCGGTCCACCGGACGAGCCTTTCACTGCAGCCCCACCGGGCACCGCGGCTGCGTCAGGCTTCTCGGACGCCTCGGGCGCCTCGAATGCTTCCCCGCGCACGTTGAGCCAGTAAACGCTGACCGACGCCACCGCGCCCGCCAGCAGCAAGGTGCCGGCCCAGGCCCATGGATTTCGCCAGGCGCTCATGGCCCGCCACTCCCGCAGGTGATGGGCAACGGCTGCGCGCCTGCCGGTGCCGGATGGGGATTCGCCGGCACCGCCTGCGAGGACAACCATCGGGCCAGCACGCTGACCTCATCTGCCGTCAGGCGCTGGGCCACTGTGGCCATGCAGTCCGGTGCCCGGGCGTGGCGTGACCCGGTCTGCCAGGCCCCCAGTTGCCCGATCAGATAGTCCGCCGGCAAGGTCAGCAGGCCGGGCATCGCCGGAAGCTTGCCGGTCATGTCGGCGCCATGGCAGGACACACACGCGGGCAGTTGGCGCTGCGGTGCGCCCCGATAGACCAGGGTTTCGGCGAGCCGGGTCTCCTCGGCGGTGAGGCCGCTGGGCCGCGCGGGCGGATACGGCAGGTCCAGGCTGGAAAAGTAGGCGGCCATCTCTCGCAGGTAATCGTCCGACATGTACTGCATCAGATGATTCATCGCGGTATTGCGGCGACGGCCTTCGCGGAAATTCTGGAGCTGGTTGAAGAGGTAGCCCGCAGGCTTGCCGGCAATGCGCGGGAAGTAGCCCGCACTCGTTGCGCGCCCTTCCCGGCCATGGCACATGGCGCAAGCCTTCATGCGCTCGGCCATGGCTTCACGGGGTAGCGGCGACGACGCAGGGGTCGCCGTCTGGGCGGCTGGCTGTGTCGCTGTCGGCGCGGATGTCGGGGTAGATGGCGGGGCAGATGTCGGCGCCGATGTCCGTGCCGATGTCTGTGCCGACACCTGCAAGGCGGCTGCACAGACCATCAGCGCAGCGGCACGACGGACCAAGGAAGGCATCCAGGACATGGGCAAGACTCTGCGGCATTGGGGCCAGGAAGTACAGAAGCAGTTTCGCGCGAAAATCCCGGATCAGACGCCCCCTCCCCCAACGGACTGTCGGCAAGCACAGTCGTCCCCATCACGTCGGACCCCGCATGAAGCGCTATGAAGCCTTGGCCGAGGAACTCGCCGAATCGATCGCGTCCGGGCAACTGCGCGCCGGGGATCGGCTGCCGTCGGTGCGTGAGTCCAGCCGGGATCGCGGCATCAGTCCGTCCACGGTCTTCGAGGCGTATTACCTGCTGGAAGCGCGCGGGCTGATTGAAGCGCGCCCGCGCTCGGGCTACTTCGTCCGCCATGCAGTGGCCTCGCAACCGGAGCCGTCCGCGTCGGTGCCGGAGATGCGCGAGCGGCAGGTGGAGGTGTCCGAGCTGGTCTTCCAGGTGCTGGGCCTGGCCCGCAACCGCGCGCTGACTCCGCTGGGCTCCGCCTTTCCCAGCCCGATGCTGTTCCCCCTGCCCCGGCTGGCCCTGGCCATGGGCAAGGCCGCGCGACGCCTGGACCCATGGCGCACGGTGGAGGACCTCTCCCCCGGCAGTGCGGAACTGCGACGCCAGTTGGGCCTTCGTTATCTGACCTCCGGCTGCCGGGTTGATGCTGATGAGGTGGTCATCACCAACGGCGCGATGGAGGCTTTGAACCTGTGCCTGGAAGTGGTCACCCAGCCCGGTGATCTCGTTGCCATCGAATCACCGACGTTCTACGGCGCCCTGCAGGCGCTGGAGCGGCGCGGATTGAAGGCGGTCGAAGTGGCGACCCATCCCCGCACCGGATTGGATGTCGACGCCTTGGCCAGTGTGCTGGAGAAGCATCCGGTCAAGGCCTGCTGGCTGATGCCCAACTTCCAGAACCCGCTCGGCAGCCTGATGCCGGATGAGGCCAAGGCGCGTCTGGTGGCGCTGCTGGCGCGGCATCAGGTGCCGCTGATCGAGGACGACGTGTATGGCGAGCTGTACTTCAGCCGCCGGCCCCGCCCTGCCAAGGCCTGGGACAAGACCGGGCTGGTGCTGCACTGCAGCTCCTTCTCCAAGTCCCTGGCGCCGGGCTATCGGCTCGGCTGGACGGCGGCGGGCCGCTTCGCGGAGGCGGTCGCGCGCCGCAAGCTGATGAGCACGCTGGCCACGCCGGTGCCGATCCAGGAAGGTCTGAGCGAATACCTGCAGCGGGGCGGTTACGACCGGCACCTGCGGCAACTGCGGCAGACCCTGGCCCAGCATCGGCAGCAGGTGCTGCAGGCCATTGCCAGGCACTTCCCCGCCGGCACCCGCGCGACGCAGCCCGAAGGCGGCTATTTCGTCTGGGTGGAGCTGCCGGCCGAGATCGATGCGCTGGCGCTGCACCAGGCGGCGCTTTCGGAGGACATCAGCATCGCGCCGGGGCACCTGTTCTCCGCGGACCATCGGTTCCGGCATCACCTTCGGATCAACTTCGGGCATCCGGACCATCCGCGGGTGGAGGCGTCGATCAGGGCTTTGGGAAGGATCGCGCAAGCGATGAACGCGCGAGAAGACTCAGGCGGCACCCGCCGCTCAGCTGGGTCCAGCGGCTCAAGGCATTCAAGTGGGACGGGAGCCCCATTCAACGAGCTTTGATGGAATACCGGTCCCCATAAGGGAACAGGTCCGCATCGTCTTTTTTGCACGTCACGAAACAACGGTGGATGACGAGCTCCTGGCGCTCGAGCGCCGTCAATCCGTCCTCGTTGATCTCGCCTGCTGGGAGCGCGGAGAGATCGCAATCGCCCTCCACGTTGAAATGGAAGGTGCCATCAATGAAATAGTCGCGCCGGAAACGGGTTCGCCAAGAGGAATTGGCGCCCCATCCGTGCGCCAGATCGGAATGCGGGCGTGTCTTCCTGCGGTGGGCCCAATAAAGCCTGGAGGTCGATGCGATGTCCGGAGCCAAGGTGTGGGCGCCTGCTGCAACAGCCACCCCTGCCCGCATGAAGAGCATGGACCCTAGCATCAGACAGGGCCAGTGTTCGTGCAGGACCTCAGGCGCGGCCTTGGGATCAGGCACTGTGGTCAATGTCGTGATCTCATGATGGAACGGGGACCATGCCAAGGGACGCATGACCGTCAGCCCGATGCTCTGCGCGAACTGGGCGAATTCCTCCTTCGTGATGGCGGGGCCAGGCCATTCACTGCCGTCGGCATTGCCGCTTTGGAATCGAAGCACCAGCAACTCGAGCACGCGGTGAGCCTCGTAAAGCAACCAGCTCTCATCGTCAGACAGCTGAGGGATCGACTTGATCGATCGAATGTTCACTGACTTCAGCGGATCCACCGCTGACGTGTGGGACCTCAGCCAGGTCGTCAACACGTCGGCGAAGGCCGCCTCACCGTCGTAGTCAAGCAGTTGGTCGGGGAGCAATCGGAAAGACACGGTCGAGGCTGCCAGGGCATAAAGATTTCGATAAGCCGAGCTTAGCTGCGGTCAGTGGCCGCAACTGCAGCCAGCCTGACAAAGTCCGAACGCGGGTTCTCCGCGGACTCGGCTCGGTTCAGAAGCGATAGGCCACGCCCACCCCAGCCGTCACTGCGGTGGGCCGACTCACGATGGGGCTGCGGCGCGCATCGCCCAACAGCCGCGTGACGCCAATGTTGGCGTTCAGGCTCCAGGGCCCGGTGATCTTGTAGTCGGCCCCCAGAGACAGATCCGCCTTTTCCAGACCCGCTTTTGGAGTAAAGACCGTAAAGCCACTGGCGGCGGACTGGGTCGGACTGACCCCGAAATAGGCCTGCATCTGACGACGATCGGCCCAGGTCACGCTGCCGTCCACCGACAGCGAGAGGCGATCCCCCACAGGCACGGCATGCCGCGCCAGCAGGCTCCACTGAGCGCCTTCGCTCCCGCGGCTGCCCACCGACTTCAACACCAGGATGCCAATCGGCCCGTAGCCGGCCATCGCACCGACCTGCGCACTGCTGCGGATCTCGCCCATGCCTTTCAAGCGTGCATCGCCGGGCACTGGATAGCTGCCACTGGGGCGGCGCTCTTTGCGGCCCGGGTCGACGTTCAGCAGGACGCCTCCCCAGAATGGGCCGGCCTCCGCGCTCCAGCTCAGGCCGGAGCGACCGTCCAGGTCCACGTGTCCCCAATCCCGCGTGCGATAGCTCAGGGACAGATCCAGAGCCGGTACCGTCACACGGTTAGGGCTGCCCAGGTAGGTGGGCGTCTGCACGGCGGCAATCCCCGCCTGGCCGCTCAGGCCCAGGGGAACCCTCGCATCCTGGGCGAAGGCGGCACAGCCGTAGGCCACCAGGGCCAGGGTCAAGGTGAGGCGAAACTGTCGAAGTGGGCGCATGGTTGAATCAGAAAAGTGGAAGATCAGACGCGGCGGCCCTGCCAAGACTTGCACGCGCCGATCGCATTCTTCAAAGCCATGACCGAGGAAATGCCCAGGGCCTCACGCGACGGGTCGTTCGGAGCGCACCGAAAACATCCTGGGCAAGCCCTCGGTTTGAGTTCACTAGACTGGCGTTTTTCAAGTCCCCCACGAGCTAACCGTGCACCTGCTGCTTGTTGAAGATGATCTGGACCTGGGCGCCGACGTTCAGCGCGCACTGTCGGCCGCTGGGTTCACCAGCGAATGGGTGCGAGGCGTCAAGCCGGCCTTGGCGATGACGGCTGGCGAGGATGCGGGTCGGTTTGCCTGCGCGCTCTTGGACCTGGGCCTGCCGGATGGCGACGGGCTTCGGCTGTTGAAGCAATGGCGTCAAGCCCATCTGACCTTGCCCGTCATCGTGCTGACCGCTCGCGATGCGCTGGAAACGCGTGTGGCCGGCCTCGATGCGGGCGCCGACGACTATGTGGTCAAGCCCGTGGCCGCCGAGGAGCTGGCCTCTCGCATCCGGGCGGTGACCCGCCGCGCGGGCGGCTATGCCACGGCCGTCTGGTCGCTCGGCGCTTTGCGCATCGATACGGCCCGGCGCGAGGTCATGCTGGAGGACCGGCTGGTGCCGCTGTCGCCCAAGGAATTCCTGGTGCTGGCGGAACTGGCCCGGCGCCCGGGTGAGGTCGTGGCCAAGCACCGGCTGGCGCAGGCACTGTCGCCGCTGGCCGAGCCCATGGATTTCGGGGCCCTGGAATGGCATATCGCGAATCTGCGCCGCAAGCTGGGCGAGAGCCGCATCCTCACCACGCGAGGCGTGGGCTACAGCGTGGTCGAATGATGAAACGCTGGCTGACGCATCCGTCGATCGCAAGGCGGCAACTGTTGTCCCTGCTGGGCGCCTATGCCCTGGTATGGCTCGTGGTGGTCGCCATTTCTTCCAGCGCTGCCACCTGGTCGGACTCAGGCGATTACGACCGCGAGATGCGCTCCATGTCCAATGTGATCGACAGCGTCATCCAGACACCGGGGTTGTCGCTGTCCTCCGCACTGGAAAGTGTGCGACTGAAGCTGGTGCAAGACGGGAAGCTGGCGGGTGTCGATGGGGCGCCGTATGGCTTCGAGGTCAGGGATGCAGCCGATCAACTCATCGCGCGAGGGGGCGTCGTGCTGCCGGACTTCAAAGACGTCGTGGGCGCCGGCTTTGTCAACGCGGACGTGCAGGGCCAGCGGTGGCGGCTCCTTCGCGAGGTGTCTCTGGGCGGGGAGCGAATGATCATCGTCGCGCAGACGCGGGAGATGCGGTGGAAATTGCTGAGCGCTGGCATCTTCAACACCACGGCGCTGCTTCAACTGCTGGCGTGCATCCCCTTGTTGTTTCTGCCGATCTGGCTGGCGGTGTGGACCGGGCTGGCGCCGCTGCGGCGCCTCTCTGAAAGCCTGTCTGCACGGCAGGCCGGCGATCTTGCACCCGTACAGTTGGACCCGCCCCATCGGGAGCTGATGCCGATGGCGGACGCTTTGAACGGCACACTCGCGCGGCTGTCCGAGTTGCTCAACCGGGAGCGTGCTTTCCTGGCCGATGCGGCCCATGAACTGCGTACGCCGCTGGCCGTGATCTCTGCGCAGTACGACACGCTCAGGCATTCCCCCTCAGGGCCCCAGTGGGATGAGGCCTTGAAACGGCTCGGGCTGGGCGTGAACCGGTCCGCCCGACTGGTCAATCAACTGCTGGTGCTGGCCCGGCTGGAAGCCGGCGATGGTTCGCGCCGGACCCGGGTGGACCTGGCCAATCTGATGCGGGACTGTCTGGCGCTTCAGGCCACGGAAGCGGCGCGGCGCGGCATTGAGCTGAGCTATCTGGGCTGCGACAGCCTGATCGCGTGGGTGCCGGAACACGGCGTGGAAACGGTCGTTCACAACCTCGTCAGCAACGCCATCCGGTATGGCCGGCCGGGCGGCCAGGTTGAAGCCGTCCTGGAGTTGGGCGAGGAGGATTGGTGCGGCATCAGTGTCAGTGACGACGGGCCGGGCCTGGCAGAGGACGAGCATGGCAAGGTGTTCGAACGCTTCTGGCGGGGCAGCGCTGCCACCACCGCCTCCCCCGGCTCCGGGCTGGGTCTTTCCATCGTGATGGCAGCGGCACGGCAACTCGAGGGACAGGTCCGCATGTCGCCGGGACTCGGGGGCAAGGGGCTGCGCGTCTCGCTGTTCTGGAGACTGGAGCGAGAGCGCTGGGAGCCGGCTGCGACGCCTGGCACAGCGCCCTGAGCAAGGGTGGTGTGCGTCGGTCAGGGGCTGCCTGGGCGGCCCCTTCATCGGCGCCGCCCAGGTCCTGCTTCATGACGAGCGCGCTGCGTCAGTCTCCTTGCGTTCGCTGCGCTGTCCCCGCGCATCCAGCTCGCGGACAAAGCCTTCGATGGCAGCAGCCACCTGCTTGGGTGCCTCGAGCGGCAACAAGTGCCCCGGACCGGCCAAGACCTGCAGCCGTGCACCGGGAATGCGGGGCAGCAGTTCCTCACGCAAGGTGTCGGTGCGATCGACCTTGTCGCCGTCTCCCGACAGCACCAGCACCGGCACCCGGATATGTCCCACAGCGGCAGTGATGTCCTCGGCCATGCCCACCTCGGGCCAGGCGCGCTTGGCCTGGGCAGAACCCGCCAGGCTGTCCTCGATGACCTGCGCCTTGAGCTCTGGCGCCAAAGGCGTTGCGGTCAGCACATGGTCCACCACCCATTCAACGGACGCGGGTGTGTCGTAGGCCCCAGCCATCACCGTCCGCTCCTGCTCGGACAGGCGCATCGGAGACGGCGGCGACGGCGCGACCAACACCACGCCTTCGAGCCCTGGCAGTTGCCGGGATGCCAGCAATTGAGCGGTCTTGCCCCCCATGGAATGGCCCACGAGGACATATCGCTGAAGCCCCAGCGCCTCGATCACGCCCTGAGCATCATTGGCCATGTCCTCGATGCGGTAACCCTCTTGCGGCGCCTCCGATTGGCCCCACCCACGATGGTCAGTGGCGACAGTGCGGAATTGGGAGGACAGTGTGTCGATCACCCGCTGCCAGGTGCGGGACGATCCCCCGTAGTAGTGCAGGAAAACGAGGGTCCGGTCCCCATCGCCGGCCTGCTTCACATGCACGCGGATGCCGTTGGATTGAATGAACATTTGCAATCTCCTTTCGGTTGAGTGACGGCAATCTTCACTCCCTCCAAAACCTTTGATAATCCTTCGATCCCCATCGACAGTCGCTCTCATTCGGATCGAATCATGGACAGATTTCTGAGCTTTTCTCTCTTCACGGCAGCCGTGGAGGAAGGCAGTCTGGCGGCTGCCGGTCGCAGATTCGGACTGACACCGGCGGTGGCTGGAAAGCATGTAAGCGCCTTGGAGAGTCAACTCGGCGTGCGACTGCTGCAAAGGACCACTCGCAGGCTCTCGCTGACGGACGCTGGTCATGCCTTTTTGCCGCGATGCCGACGCATCCTGGCGGAGTTCGATGAAGCCAAGCGTGAAGCCGGCGATGGTCAGCAGCAGGTCACCGGCCGCTTGCGCGTGGCCGCCCCCACGGAATTCGCTGTGGCGCGACTCGGCGAAGTCATCGCCCGCTTTGCAATGGCCCATCCTGCAGCGCAGGTGGATGTGTGCCTGGATGACCGCTACATCGACCTGCTGTCCCAGGAGATTGATGTGGCGATTCGCATCGGACGCCTCGCGGATCCCAATCTGGTGATCCGCAAGCTCGGGAGCTGCCGATTGGTGTTCTGTGCCTCCCCTGCTTTCATTGCGACGCATGGCATGCCACAGCATCCCTCAGCGCTGAACAGCCTCCCCAGACTGGCCTTCAGCCAGAGCGTGTCGCCGCATGACTGGAGCTTGTGGGACGCACAGGGCACCCTGCATGCGGTGAGCGGACCCAGCGCGGTCTGCGCGAACAATGTGCAGTTGCTGGCAGAAGTTGCTGCCGCCGGTGCTGGTGTGGCCTACGGACCGGATTTTGTCTTTGCGTCCAAGCTCGCGAGCGGAGCCTTGGTGCGTGTGCTGGAAGACTGGCAGACGCCGAGTCTGGAGATCCAGGCGGTGTATCCAGCAGCCCGATTCATTCCGCAGAAGGTGAGGTGCTTTGTGGACCTGCTGGCGGAAGTCATGCGCGAGGAGCGCTGATCATCTGCGCCGCTCCCGCGTCGATGCCAATGTGGGACGGGTAACAAAACTACACCGCGTACGCCATCCATCCCCTGACCGCTTCATGGGCATAAGGCGCGGATTAGTAGTTTTCCTACGAGCGATCTTCACAAGCCTGACTAGAGTTGGAGCACTTTCCGATTCCGGAAAGACGGCCATGGCGTCTTGAGGCGTGGCCGAATCCAGCCGCCCCGCAACGAGGGTGGCGGTCGATCAACACCGGAGACAACATGCCCCAGCTGCCCTTTTTGAGCCGCAGGCTCGCTCACGCCCTGACGGTCACCGCCAGCGCTGCCCTGACCGTCTTTGCCAGCCCGGCGCAGGCGCTCAACCCGAATTCGACGTCGGTGCAGATGTTCGAATGGGCCTGGCCCGACATCGCCACCGAATGCACCCAATGGCTCGGACCCAAGGGCTTCGGGGGCGTGCAGATCTCGCCGCCCGGCGCCTCCAAGAATGCCAATGGCTGGTGGGGCGTCTACCAGCCGGTGAACTACGCCAACCTCACCAGCCGCATGGGCACGCCGGCGCAGCTCCAAAGCATGATCAGCGCCTGCCATGCGGCCGGCGTTCGGGTCTATGCCGACATCGTCGTCAACCAGATGGCCGACGGCAGTGGCACCGCCACCGACGGCTCCACCTGGAATGCCGCGACGCTGACCTACCCCTTCTTCAGCGCCAACGACTTCCACGCCAATTGCGTCATCAATGACGCCGACTACAACTCCCCGGCCGGCCGCAGCAATGTGCAGAACTGCCGGCTCGGTGGACTTCCCGACCTGGCGACCGAGAGCAGCTATGTGCAGGGCCAGATCGTCAACTATTTGAAGTCGCTGCTGGCACTGGGCATCGACGGCTTTCGGATTGACGCGGCCAAGCACATGCCGGCCAGTGCGTGGACATCGATCATGAGCGCCGTGAAGACGGCCTACCCCAAGACGCTGCAAGGCGAGAACATCTGGCTGACGCAGGAAATCATCAACGACGGCGAGGTGGATCGGCCCAGCTATTTCCCCATCGGCACCATCAATGAATTCCAGTTCACCTACGCCATGCGCGACGTGTTCCGGGGCAACAACGGCAACAGCCTTTCCAGCATCCCCGGCATCATGGGCACCTGGGGCAATTGGGGCGGCAGCTGGGGCTTCATCCAGCCGCAGAACGCCACCGTGTTCATCACCAATTGGGACACCGAGCGCAATGGCAGTTCGCTGAACATCAACAATGCGGCCGGCAATGACGCCGCCAATCAGCGCTACACGCTGGCCAACATCTTCATGCTGGCGCAGGGCTATGCGGAGGCGCAGCTTTATTCCGGCTTCAAGTTCAGCAACACCGACGCCGACCGCCCCACCACCAGCCCATACAGCGGCGGCGTGCCGCAGATCAACGTGGTGTGGGACTTCGCGCACCGCTGGACACCGCTGGCCAACATGGTGGGCTTTCGCAATGCCAGCATCGGGCAGCCGCAGCAGAACTGGATCGTGGGCAACAACGGCAACCAGGTGGCGTTCAGCCGCGGCAATGTCGGCTTCGTGGCCTTGAACAACAGCGGCAGCGCGTGGACGCGAAGCTTCGCGACTGGACTGGCCGCAGGCACCTATTGCAATGTCATCAATGGCACGAAGAACGCCGCAGGCACGGCCTGCACGGCGGACTCGGTGACCGTGGATGCCAGCGGCAACGCCAGCTTCACCGTGCCGGCCAACAACAGCGGCAGCACGCCTGCCGTGGCGATCTACACGGGGCAGAAGGTGACGGGTGGTGGCGGGGGTGGCACCGGCACCTGCGCCGTGACCTTCACCATTGCCAATGCCAACACGGTGGTGGGCCAGAACCTGCGGGTGGTGGGCAGTGTGAGCGGGCTGGGCGCCTGGGCGCCGGCCTCCGGCTTTGCACTGACGATCCAGGGGTCCGGCGCCAATGTGCCTTGGAGTGGCACCGTCACGCTGCCTGCAGGCACGGCGATCCAGTACAAGTATGTGAAGTGGAATGGATCGAACGCGGTGTGGGAGAGCAATCAGACCACCAGCAGCGGGAACCGAGAGTTCACCAGCTGCGCCAGCGGCTCGCAGGCGCGGTCGGACGGGAACTTCAAGTTCTGATGAGACGACTGGATGGGGGCTCCGCCCTCATCAGGCGTGGTGGCACCCGCGTAGGTGCCACCCGCCTTGGCCCCTGGCCGCTCAGACAAAGAGTTGGCGAAGCTTCGAGGGCCGCTGCCTCAGGGTCGCATCCACGGAGACGGATCCGCCTCCGGTAAAGGCGAACACCGAGACCGCAAAAGCCCACAGCGCGGGAAACTCCCAGCCGCCCGTGGGCAGCACCCAGATATAGCCGACGCTGAAGTGCCCACCCAGGCCCACTGACACCAGCAGGTAGACGGCCGCACCAACCGCCGCCAGGCGCGTCATGAAACCGAATGCCAGGCCCACCGTGACGGCCAGTTCGATCAGGCCCGCCAGCACCACAAACGCCGCAGGCTGCGGAAGCCCGATGCTGCCGAAGTAGGTGACAAACACCTGAAACGCCATCGGGCCGCCAAAGAGATGACCGGCGAAGTGCGGCACGAACATCAGTCCCACGTAGATGCGCAGCGCGGTCAGTCCCCATTGCTCGGCACTGCGGCCGCCTGGGGCGCGACTGTCGTGCTGGGCGAGCCGAAGCAGCCGCGCCGTAAGCATCAGGAACAGCGCAACACTGACCGCTGTGACCGACGGAACGCCAGGACCAGTCTCGGCGATCGACAGCGGATCGGCCGTGATGAGCGAAGCGTCGGGCGGCACCAGATGCAGGGTCGAGAACAGCCGGCCAATCACCAGAGTGCAGAGCATTGCGGCGATCAGCAGGAAGGGATGGTCCGGGCGCCGCAAGGATTCGATCAGCGCGCATGTCAGAAGCACGAGACAGACGCTGAGTGCGCTCACGGTGATCCGCGCCATGGTGTGGTCTGAAAACACCCGTACGGAAAGCAGCACCAACAGTGCGCCGGCGAGCAGCGAGAGGCCTCGCAAGCCTCGGTCGAGAAGGATCATGAACCAGGTCCAGTCAGGGGGAGTTGTGCGCGCTGGCGTGTCGCCTCGATACGCCACCGGCAGGGGCAAAGACGCAGTGGAATTGCACTTCACGCACCATCGAAGACTCGGGGCGGGTTGTGGGGCGTGTCCGGACGGGACAGTGCCCAGCGCGCGATGTCGTCTTTGCGCATGAATGCCACGCCGGGCTTGGATTTGGCGTAGGTGATGAACTGGTCCAGCGCACGCACGACGGTGGGCGTGCCAGCGATACGGTCGTGAGCGGAAAGCGACATCATTCGGCGTCGATGCACGCCCTCTTCATACAGCACATCGAATTCATCCTTGAGCTCCTGCAGCAAGGCGGCGCCCGTCATGGCGGTGGACCCTGCAATGCGCCCGATGTCGTTGTTGCGCAGTGTGTAAGGCACCACCACGAAGGGCTTGCCACGCACCGGCGTGATCGAAGGCTCGTCGCGCGACAGATCGTCGATGTGATAGAGGAAGCCCAGGTCTTGCAGGATGTTGAGGGTCTCCCGTGAATGCCGCATCCAGAAGGCATTGAAGCCAATGGGCCGCTGACCGGTCGCACGTTCGATGATGTCCGAGGCCTGCTGGTAATGGCGGCGCTCCTCGGCCGGAGACAGGCTGTATTGCGGGGCCCACTCCAGGCCGTGCCCGGAGGCCTCGTGACCGCGACGAACGATCTCCGCCGCCAGTTCGGGGTGGGCCTGCACGGCCTTGGCCACCATGTGCGAGGTGACCTGGATGCCGTGCTTATCAAAGAGAGTCAGCAGACGAGGAATGCCCTCCAGCAGGCCATAGCGGTACCAGCTGGGCACGATGGTGTCGGGGAACTGCTGGTCCAGCGGGGGGAACGGGCCTTCGGCGTCGGCGGGTTGCCCCCCGGCTTCGAATTGAAGGGAGATGGAGATGACAAGGCGGTGGCCATTGGGCCAGAAAGGCGGAGCAGGCAGCGGGTGGTGACGGCTGGTGGCCGCGATGGCTGAGGGGGTGGCGGCGGGCGCAGTGCCTGGGGCGGGTGGTTCCCCTGCTGCGGTGGTTGCGTGAATCGCGTGGACGGCGGGCGTTGCAGGCGCTGCAATCACTGCCGTCGGAAGGCTTGAACTGACGGCGGCCATGGCGCTCGCAGCAGCGCCGGTCTTCATGAAATCTCGTCGGTTTGACATGGGTCCACAGGGGAGAAGGTGTGGACCTGATGCTATGAACGGTGCCGGGGCTTGTGAATGTGCCCTGGCCTTGAAACTGTTTTTGGGTGCACCGAAGAATCGTTGAGACCGGCTGATGTGTGTGGCCGGTTGCTTCGAATGCGCAAGGCCGGAGGTCAATTCCACCCAATTGATCATTTCTTGGCCTCGGAACGGCAGACAGAACTGATAGGTTGGCGGAATCAATCAGGTCGGTCAGGTCAAACGCAATGAATCTATCGTCATGCAGGGGCTCACAAGAATGGAGGGAGCGCAAGGTGTAAGCCTTGTCACCTCTGGAGGACGACGCGGCAGCACTACAGTGCGTGTTGGGGTATTTCCACCTGCCCCTCGCGAAACCTGAATGACCTTCTCTTCATCGCCCCCCACGAACGCCGGGCTTGCCGCGTCCGCATCACGGGGACCTCACTTCATCGTCCTGGTGGCGATCTTGCTGTGCTCCTACGCCATTGCCCTGGAAACGACGGTGGTGACGGCTGCCATTCCCACGGTCATCAAAGGCTTTGGTGGACTCTCCGACCTCAGCTGGGTGTTCAGTGCCTACCTGATTGCCCAGGTCGTGACCATGCCGGTCTTCGGCAGTGCTTCGGACCGGCGGGGCCGCGTGAAGGTGTACGTGGTGGCTGCGGCGCTGTTCTTCGCCGGCACGCTGGCCTGCGGCCTGGCGCAGGACATGACGTCGCTGGTGCTGTTTCGGGCGTTGCAGGGCGTGGGCGCGGGCGGGCTCATCACCGTGGGCACGGCCGCGCTCAATGACATCATTCCGCAGGACAAGCGCGGCAGGTATCAGGCGCTGGTCAGTGCGGTGTGGGGCTTGGCGGCGATCTCTGGGCCGATCGTGGGGTCGCTCATCATGGAGCTGCTGGATTGGCGATTCATTTTCTGGATCAACCTGCCCGTCGTCGTCGCCTCCACCGTCTTGCTGTGCCTGTTCTATCGTGGCCGCCCCGTTATCGAAGACGGGCAGAAGCCGGCCGTTCTGCCGTCCCTGGGCCTGTGCGCGGCACTGCTTTCGATCATGGTGGCCCTGGTGCACAACAAGGCCTTGACGCCATTGCAATGGGGGCTGTGCACCGCGGGCGCGGCGATTGGCGCCCTGCTGCTCTGGGTGTCACAACGCAGCGGGGCAGCGGGCGTCTTCCCCAAGGATCTGATGCACACGCGCGTGGTGCCGCTGGCGTCCGCCTCGGCCTTTTTGTGCGGGGCCATTGCCATGGGCATGACCGTGTACATCCCCAGCTTTGCGGCCACCGTGCTGCGCGCGGACACCTTGGTGATCAGCACGACCGTGGCCGTCCTCACCTTCTCATGGACGCTGAGCAGTATCGGGTTGGGAATGCTGATGAAGTCCCGCCATTACCGGAGCTTGGCCGTTGCGGCCAGCGGGGTCGTTGTCGCCGGGGCTGCGGGCCTGTGCGGCGTTGTGGCGTGGTCTCAGGGCACCTGGCCCTTGCTCCTGGTGTCCGGGCTGCTGGGAATCGGGCTGGGTGGGTGCAGCGTGGTGTTTTCCGTGTCGCTGCAATCGATGGTGGCAGACCGTATACGCGGCAGTGCCACGTCCGCGTTTTATCTCTCCCGCATGCTGGGCCAGTCGATTGGCGTGGCGCTCTGTGGGGGACTTCTGGCCAACAGTGAGACCGCAGCGGCTGAGGTGCTGCAGTCGCAGTTCCTGACCATGTTCTCTCTGCTGGCCGTGGTGGCAGTGCTTCAGCTGATTTTGGCTTTGCGGATGCCGGCAGTGAATGAGCTTGCTGGAGGTCCGGCGAAAGCCTCCGTCGAGCCACCGGAGCCGCCTCCTTCGTCTTCCAAGAGGTTTGCGTGAAAGTTCTGATTCTTCACAGGATTGTCTACCCCAAGATCGTCTACGGCAACGGCATCGATCACGATGCACACGATGTCGTGTATGTAGGCACGGCGGACCGACTGCGGGACATCCCGGAGGGCCTGCGTTGTCGCAAACTGGCGCGCGAGGACCTGGGCGACAACGTCCACGACGCCGTGATGGCGGCGCTGCGGGGAGAGACGGGGTTTGATCGCGTGATCTCTTTGTCCGAATCCGAATTGCTGGAAGCGGCCAAGGTGCGGGATACGCTGGGCGTGTCCGGTCCTGGTTATGCGCAGGCCCGGCTGGTGCGGGACAAAGTGGCCATGAAGCAGGCGGTTGCGGCGGCGGGGCTGGACGCACCGCGCTTTGTGGCCGTGTCCTCATTGGAGGCCGGTGCTGAACTGACTTGGACCGGCAAGACGGTGCTCAAACCCACGCATGGGGCTGGCAGCGAAGACGTGGTGATCTATCCCACCGCGCAGCAATGTCTGCAGGCCTTGGCAGAACGTCGCACTGGCATTCCAGCGCTGGACGAGACGCCGGCCCTGCCAAAACGCTACGAGCTTGAAGAGTTCGTGACCGGGGCCATCATTCATCTGGACGGATTGGTCCGGGATGGGCAGGTGCAGGCGGTCCTTGGCAGCCGCTACATCGGCACGTGCCAGCGCTACAACGAGAACGTGCCGCTTGGGTCCTATCAATTCGATCTGGATGCCGGCGTGCGCCGCTGGGTGCAGCGGGTCATTGACGCGGTACAGATCCGGTCTGGCGCCTTTCATTTGGAGGGGATTGAATCGGATCGCGGGCTGGTGTTCCTGGAGATTGGCAATCGATCGGGTGGTGCAGGCGTGCCTCAGGCGACTTCACTGGCCTGGGATGCGAACTTCCAGAGGCTGGAGCTGGAGCTGCTGGTGGGCGACTGCTCGGCCGATCTTTCTGGTTTGCAGCGACGGGGGCACTACTACGGCTGGTATGTCGTCCCCGGCCACCTTTATGGGCAGGGACGATGGAGAGCGTCCAGGGCGGTGGATGCGCTGAGAGTCGATCCGCGTGTGGTGCGATGGTATGAGCGTGCCGAGAGCGAGGGCTTTGACCCGAAACCGGATTACGACTTGGCGTCGCTGCCGTTTGGCGGCATCGTGGGGGCGGAGACTTCGGAGGGAGTGCGTGTTTTCATGAACGCGCTGTTTGCGGCGATTCATTGGGAGCGGCACAACGAAAGCGTTCAGCCTTGAGGAGGCGTGTTCCGAAGGCGTGGCCGGATGGACGCCAGACTGGCCAATCCGACAGATACCGACGACTGCCGGAATCGGCTCCCAGTCAAGCAGGACCGCGCCAGCGCCACCCACCACGCAGCGCCCGACGATAGCGAGCCAACCTCTATAAGCGCCGAACTCAATGCGGTGATGAACCCAAGCAGAGTACCTTGCCTGACGGTCAAACGAGCCTCATCAAGTCGGGTGCTGATATCGGCATTGATGTGACGCGCATCTACGATGTGCCTGAGGCCTTGTGAGCCTTCTGGGAACCCTTCAGCCCTCCAGGCGCTCCGACGGATGACCCCATCGCACGACCCCAGCGCCCAACGCAGCCACCAGCGCCAGAGCGGCGGCCACATACCCTGCACTGCTGGGCCCCCATGCTGCAACGGCAAGCCCACCCACCACGGCGCCCAATCCAATGCCCGCATTCGCAGCCGACACGTTCAAGGTCCCTGCCAGCGCCTTGGCCTTCGAAGCGGCTTTCATCACTCGCACCTGACAGATCGGATACAGCGCCGTATTGGCGACACCCCAGACCGCCAGCGCGACGGAAAGACCCATGCGGTCATTCACCAGCGCCATGCTGGCGGCCATGCCAACGGCCAACAGCACGCAGAACAGCGCGGTCACACCCAGCGGGTGTCGGTCCACCCATCGGCCGCCCAGGAAATTGCCCGCCAGGCCCACTGCGCCAAAGCCCATCAGCCACCATCCCACTTGCGCCTTGGGCACGCCTGCGGCCTTCTCCAGGGTGTCCGCGAGGTAGGTGTAGGCAGTGAACATCGCGGTGAACACCAGCACGGACAGCGCAAGGTTGGCCAGGAACGCCGGATCCCTCAGGATCCGCAACTGCTCGCCCATCCGCAGACGCTGCGGCGAACGCACCGCTGGCATGCCGAACTGCAGCATCATGGCAATCAGCAGCGATATCGCGGCCAGCAGCCAAAAGGCGCCGCGCCAGCCCAGCGCTTCAGACGCCAGCGTCCCTAATGGAATGCCAAACAGCATGGCCGCCGAAATACCCAGGTAGACCGACGACACCGCCTGACCGGCGCGCTCCGGACCAGCCAGTTGGGTGGCCGTCTCGCTCGCCGTGCCCCAGAACACGGGAAGCGCCAGTGCGGGCAGGAATCGGGCAAGACCGAGGACCCATAGATTGGGCGCGACCGCGGCCAGGGCATTCGAGCCTGCAAACACCAGCAAGATGATCACGAACAGACGCTTGCGTTCCAGATGGGCCAAGCCCGCCGTCAGCATCGGTCCAAAACACATCACCGTGAAGGCGAACAGTGTCACCAGCAAGCCGGCCTGCGAGATTGAAATGGAGAGGTCTCTCGCCATCGCAGGCAACAGGCCCACGATCAGGAATTCGGTCGTGACAACGATGAAGGCCGCCATGGCCAGAATGAAGATGGACAGCGTGCCGCCCGCGTCTTTGGGGCGAGGGGCGGCGACGGCGATCGTGTTGGAAGAGTCGGACATACGTTCAGAACAACCGGGGAGGCGCGCAGGTTATAGGGGACTGCGTTTCTTGCCTTGGGAGATATTTCCATACACTCTGGACCCACATTCCACAATCAGACGCCGATGGCGCCCTCAGAACGTCTCAAAGGCCTGGAGGTCTTTGTCTGCACCGCCGACGCAGGCAGCTTCACTGCAGCCGCCGAGCGTCTGAACCTGACCAACTCAGCGGTGGGCAAAGCCGTCGCGCGCCTGGAAGCACGCCTGAACACACGGCTGTTTGATCGAACGACACGCAGCCTGGCGTTGACCGATGCAGGCGCGGCCTTTTATCGGACCTGCGTCCGCGTACTGGATGAGCTGGAAGTCGCAGAGCAAGTGTTGGCGGCCGGCAAGATGGAGCCATTTGGACGGCTGCGGGTGGATGCGCCGGCCACCTTTGGTCGCATGCGAGTGTTGCCATCGCTGCTGGCCTTTGCGGAACAGCATCCGGGAGTGCGGCCGCACATCTCATTCGCCGATCGATTCGTGGACCTGGTCGAAGAGGGCATTGATGTCGGCATTCGCATCGGCGGTGCCGATGCCTGGCCAGCGGCCGTGGGGCATCGATTTCTGGGGACAGAACGGCTGATCTTCTGCGCGGCGCCCGCCTATCTGGATCGGCGAGGCACGCCGACTTCCGTCGCCGAACTGCTCGACCATGATGCCGTGACCTACGGTCGCGCGGATGGAAGCGCCAACCCTTGGCTCATCACCCATGGCTCAGGGCCAGCAGAGCGACGTTTCGTGGAAGGTCGCATCATCGTCGGTGATGGCGAGGCGCAGGTGGAAACGGTGCTGGCGGGCGGCGGCGTGGCGCAATTGGCCACCTGGCTGGTGGACGAGCATCTGGCCAGCGGACGTTTGATTCAACTGGTACCAGACGCCGCGACAGAGGGACTTCCACTGCACCTGATCTGGCAACGAAGCCGTCAATTGCTGCCCAAGGTGGATGGGTTGCTTGCCCATCTCGGTCGAACGCTTCAGATTCTCTGAAGGGGCACCGGTCAGATCAGCTCGGCGTGCCAGACAGGTTGAGTTCGCCGACGAATGTTGTCCAGATTCAGCCGGCCCAGGCGCAAAAGCCTTGCCGCGTATTCACCTTGCACCCACGCCCATTTCCCCGCTGCGCCTAGCGCGACGCTAACTCATTTGCGGCGGTGAGGCTTACGAGGCCGACTTCAGCGCCTCTCTTGGCAAGCTTTGCCATTTCTCAAGAGTTGTCCACCCCCAGTCTGAACGGGTGTTTTTGCCACGCCCCTGTAAGCCCTGACAGGGATGGGTTAACCCGGCTTGCTGTCAAAAATCTGTAAATTTACATTTTAAGTGCGCAGTGTGAACTGCGATAACTAATAACAAAGAAGCAGGGTGGAGTCATGCATCAACACATGCTGGCGGGGTTTCCCCGCCGTCTACAGATATACGCCGCACGACCCAGCTGATATTCATATTCAGCTCGTTAGTTCCGCCGCAAGGCGATACCCATTTACGCATGACCTCCAACGGGTTTCCATGAATACCGTGCTGGTGCGGCTCGCATTTATCAAAAGTGCTCAGACCGCCTTGATGCTACTCATCCCGCTGCTGCTGGTTCAATCCAGCCGGGCTACAAGCTCCTTCGTATTGGCCCGCGTTCTTGAGGCCCTTCCACTTCTGGTGTTGGGGTTGCTTGGCGGCCTGCTCGTGGATCGACTGGGGGCACAGCGAGTGAATCGCCTGGCCCTCGTGGCCTATCTGGTGCCCCCTGCCATGTTGGCCTGCGCCCACCTCCAATGGCTGCCGACGTCGATCCTGCCGCTTGCATCAATGGGCGCCGTGGCATTGGGCCAATTGCTTGTGCTGTGCGGGGATCGGGTGGTGCTGGACAAGATCCCCAGCGACGACCTGCCGCGCTACAACGCGAACGCCATATTGATCGAACGCGCAACGTCGCTCGCACTGCCGCCCGTACTCGGGGGTTTGGCATTGTGGAGCCTCGATGCTGCAGTCTGTGCGACGGCCGCCTTGGGCATGCTCGGCGCACTGTGTCTGGCGTGGTTAAGCCCGAATGGCCAATCTACAGCGAACGCAACCCGCATGAGTATCTCGGAACAGTTGCGCGCGGGTTTTTCGGCGCTTGCGGGAGAACGCTTCCTTCGTGACCTCATCCTCATTGCCATGCTGGTGAACGGGCTCGAAGCCGTGCCGATTGCCTATACGTTCCTATATGCCCATGAGGGCTTGCATATGAACGCTGCGGAAATCGGCATGCTCACCACCATGACCGGCCTAGGAGGGTTATGCGCAGCGACCCTGGCACGCCAGTTAAAGACGTCAAGAGCTCGTTTGCTGAGTATTTTTGTGGCATCAATGCTGGTTAATGCCACACTCTATGCACTTATTTGGGTGCTCAATCACAAATATGCGTTGCTCGCCGCGAAATTACTTGAGGCATTCTCTTTCGTATTTTCAGCCGTCGCTTATCGGACGCTGCGACAGGAGCACACGGCGAAGGCTCTGTTCGGCACGATCAGCGGGGCTGTGGGGTTCACGGTGAAGCTCTGCATTCCATTCACGATCCTGCTTGCCGGGGTCATGCTGGCAGGGGTGGCACCCCAAGATCTCTTTTTGGGCACTGCCATCGCAGAACTGCTGCTGGCCGTTTGCGTAGGGGCCTGGGCGAGGCGCCAGGTGACGCGGTTCGATAAAAAGGCTTACGCATGAGCGGCCGTTTTGAACGTTTTTTGTCGCGCCTTCATCCCCCTGGCACCGAGCTGGGGGAGACCGCTGGCCTGCAGCTGCAACAGGAAAAGCTGCTGCTCACTGTGGCCACGCAACGAGGCACCACACTGGCCGCGCCCCTGCTCCCACTGCTCGCGCAGGAGCGCCGCAAATTGGAACGCCTGCGAGCGCTCGGGACGGCCTTGGTTCAGACGCATGCAGGCGTACGGCTACTCAAGGGAGAGCGCCATGGCGCGCTCTACCCGACCGGGCATGACCGCTATCAAGGCGATCTCGACCTGCTCGCGGGCGACGAGGCCAGTTTCGCAAGTTGCCTTGCGGACCTGACGCGACGCGGCATGACGATGCGAACGGGACATGTGACCGCAGCACCGCAAGGGGAGAGCTTCTATGCCTCGGCGATCTTCTACGAGCCCAACGCCGACGGCGACAGGACACCCGACAGCCTTGTTGTTGAGCTTCACTTACGCGCCTTCCCGATCACGCCGTTCTCGCATCTTGACCGAGACGCCGCCCCAATTGCGATGCTTGGCGAAGACGCGTTCGACGCACTCGTGCTGCTGGGGGAATTCGTCTATCGCGATGGGCGCGCCAAGCGCTTTTTGCAACGCGACCTGCTCGACAGCCTGCTCGTGTTCGACAAGCTCTCTCCGAACGACCTTCCCGCATTCACGGGCGCCCTCGATGACTCCGCATTGTGGGTGTCTTTGGCACTGCTGCGGCACCAATTGCAGCGAATCGATTGGTACGACCTGCCTGCATCACTGGACGCATTGTTCAATGACCCGCGCTGCCTGGATCAGCCGGCCGACTACAGCATGTACGAACACCAGACGTGGCCCTTCTGGCAGCGTCGAGGCCGCACTCGCGCGCAGTACGAGGCCATGGTGTCCGCCTATGGGTTGATCAATCCACGCCAGGATCCATCGGAGCCGTTGAGCGCCTTCGAAATTGGTCTGCACTGCGCCCGAGGGGTTCCGATTGCTTTCCGACTGCGTGAAGACGTGCTTTCTGCCCTCGACGGCGATTGTCGTCACGTGCGTCTGCTCAACGTCTGCCAGCTGGTTGCCGGTCCCCCTGACCGGCGCCGAGTGATTCATCCCGGACCTGGCGTGTGAACGCCACATTCGTCCCCGGCGTGAGCCGGGCCCATCAACCTCTCTTCAAGGAGATTGTCATGCAAGTGCGTAACACCACTGTTGGCGTCGAGTCGGGCGACTTCCGCCTGTAATCGACAGGAGACCCCGGAGCCTCGGCCCCGGGGTTTTCTCCAGCGTGTCTTCTACCGTCCACAGCCCATGTCATTCATCCAACCCACCCTCATCCACGGCGTTCAATACCAGCGCGTCGACCGAAGCCTGAACTTTGTCCATGGCGGCCATACATTCGCCCTTGACCTGGATTCGGAGGCACTGGCCGCTGCAGCAGAGCAGGTGTTGGATAACCTTCGCACCGGCACGCTCAGCGCGGCGGAACTTGCCGAGCGACATGACGCCGCGCTGCGGCCGTATGACACTCCGACCCTGCTGAACATTCTGATCGCCGAAATGGTGATCACCGAAGCAGCGCCCCCTTCGCAGATGCGCGGCGGCCGTGCGCTGTTCTACGAGCTGCGCGCACACCAACGCGCCTCTATCGCACCGGCACTGCGTGATGAGCCGGGAGCACTCAAGTACAGCCGCGGTGAGTTGAGCCATGACGACCTGAAGGCCTGGTCGATCGAGTACTACTTCACCACCCGATTTGCCGAGCAATGCATCATCGGAGCGGCCAGCCAGCACTCCCATCCTGCGTTGCAGCGCATGTTTGAGGAGTTCTTCATCGAAGAGGTGGGGCACGACAAATTGCTTGAGCGCTCACTCCTGGGCTTCGGCTTCAGTACCACCGACCTGGAGCATCTCAGTCCCCACATCTCCACCGTTGCCGCTATGGGGATGCTCTTGCGGGCTTCGCTGTTCGACTTGCCCCTGTTTATCACTTTGGTCGGCCAGTTGGAGGGGACCGAAGTCCAGTGCCGTCGCTACATCGAGATGCTGGAGCGATCCGGCCTTCCGCATGAGGTCATCCACCCGCAGATCGTCCACGAGATGATCAACATTGAACACGGACATTTCGACGAAGCGCTCGACATGTCGGCCACGCTCCCCGGCGTCACGGGCGCCGACATTGAACGCTGCAAGCGTTTGCTCTCGCTTTATGCCGAGATGCGCAAGGCCGTCTACCCCCACGTGTTCAAGGGCATCGCCACCGCTCGAACGCTCGACGCCGAATCCTATCTGGGGGCTTGGCGCACCCATGGCACCGCCATCAAGAAGTCGCTGCTCGCGATCGCCTGCGCCAATGCCCCCGAAGTGCTGTCCCGCAGCCTCGCACGTGATTTCGTTGAATTGCGAAAAGTGGCCTATGTGGTGTGGAATGCGGCCGAAGAGGGTCATGTCGCCGCGGCCCTGCTCGAGTACTCCCTCTGGAAGGTGGCCTACCAGGAGCCCGAGCGCATTTCAGCGACGTTGGCATGGCTTGACGCCCGGGCTTTCGGACCCACGGCTGACTCGGGCTTGGTCCCTCGCTTCCTGCTCCTGGCCCTGCAAGCGGCCCGCGAGATGCAGGTTCCGGCATGAAACCGTTCGGCGCCGATCCTGCCTTCGGCCCTCTTCTGGCCGCGTTGCCCACGGCCCTGCTGCTTCCCCTCTCAGCAACGGCCGCCGACACGCCCACAGCAGAAGTGGCTCCCCGTGTGGTCGTGCAGGGGGAAGGATTGCACTCGTCGAGCCTGACGGTCGCTGGGCAGATCGAGGTCGTGCGCCGCGCGGACCTGCTCAAGTTTGGTCAGGGATCCCTCGGCGAAGCGCTCAGCCGTAGCGGATCGATCGCCATCATCCCCGGGCGCAATGGCGCTCAGGAGATCACCCTATCAGGACTGGGCGATGGCTATACCCAGATCTTGCTCAATGGTGCGAGGGCGCCCCGTGGCTTCAGCATAGACACTCTGTCCGTTGACGCGATCGAGCGAGTCGAAATCTCACGCACGACCAGCGCCGAGACCAGCGCGCGGGGCATTGCGGGCACCATCAACATCATCCTGAAGAGAACCTCGAACAACCGGGAAACGGCCACACTCAAAAGCTCTGTGTCCGGCGGATGGGTGGACGGCCACTCGATTGACGGGTCGTACTCTTTCGCCAACGAGTCCGGCAGCATCGCGCTGCAGGCATCGGAACGCCGCACCGATGTGATGCGTTCCACTCGCAGCGCGCTGGTGGACCAGTTGCCCGGTGCCGCAGCCATTCGCAGCCAGGAAGTGGCGCGCGGTCCGGCCACCACGCATGAGCAGAGTCTGGCACCCAAGGCCGAATGGCGGGACGAGCGACGCTCGGCGACGCTCGAAGGACTCTACCAACGCTCCCACCAGCAACGGCACACCACGCTGACGCGCTGGGACAGCGCTCTTCCGGACGGCGGCAGCCCGGTGAGCGGTGCCACCGACAGCCGCATCAACCGCGAAACCTGGTCAGCCTCGGCCCTTTACCGCCAAGACGACTGGTTGACCGACCATGTGCTCGACGCACGGCTCACCGCGGGTTCCAGCCGCCGCCTGTCGGAGGGCACAGTCGTTGATGAGACGGCTGCCCCAGAAGACCGGGATCGCGCCGTCCGATATCCCTCTCTCGACCGCACCTTCGGTGTTCGCCTGCGAACGCAGAGCCGTGCCGACGCCCCAAGCCGTCTGACCTTGGGATTGCAGTACGACCGCCTGCATCGCTCCGAGCAGCAGACGATCCTTGCGGGCACCCGCACCGATGATGACTACGGGATCGAGAACACAGACCTCGCTCTCTTTGCCAGTTGGACCCACCGGTTGGCTGGCGGTGACGAACTGCAGGCGGGATTGCGGCAAGAGCGGATCTCCTTCGCTTATGAAGAGAATCAGAGCGCCGCGATGCGCCGTCGCTTCGCCTACTGGATTCCGCAGGCGGCATGGCAACGCAAACTCGCCGAAGGTGGACCCACCATCAACCTGGCCCTGACCCGCTCGATCCGCCTGCCGGACGAAGCCGACTTTTCCAGCCGCACTTACCTGGCGGTTTTCAATGGCCCTGCCAGTCCCGACCAGCGCGGCAATCCGACGCTTCGACCAGAAACGGCGGGCGCGATTGAACTCGGACTTGCGCTACCCAAAGGCGCACCTTTCGAACTCAAGGGCTCCTTGGCGTACAAGCATCTCGACCATGTGATCGTCCAGGAGCTGCTGTATGACGAAAGCTGGGTATCGCGACCCCGCAATGCTGGCAAGGGCCGGCTGTGGACGTCCAGTGTGAGCCTGCGCCATCCCTTTCAGCAGCAGGCGTCGCCAGGTCTCAAGGGCAGCGGTTCGTTGTCACTGAGCACGAATGGCTCGTCGGTGGCATTGCCCGATGGCACCCGCTCCCGGCTGCCCAATGCAGCGCCTTACCAAATCAGCATCGGCGGGGACCTTCAAGGCGGCAATACCTGGCCATGGTCGGCCGGCCTTCAATGGACCTATCGCGCTCCCACCCACTATCGCCTGCTGGGCGGCGCCAGCATGAGCACTGGCAGTCGCCGCACGCTCGACCTCTACGGCTCAACGCGTCTGGCCAAGACACTGACTGCAAGGATGACACTGGCCAACGTGGCACAACGTGCACAGCAACGCAGCTATGTCTTCGATCAGGGCGGGCGCTTGGCCGAATCCACTTCCCGCATCCGCGACGGCGCAACCGTTCGCCTGGCGCTGGAATGGTCGATGTAGTGCGCTGAGTACGCACTGCACTTCCTGACGGTCTTCACACCGCTTTTCACCCACCTGTCTCTTACACGCGATAGCAACGCCATGAACCACCGCTGGATCCGCACCCCTGATTGGAGTCAACTGACACACGACCCGCAGAAGCACCGCCATTACCCCTCGGAGTTCGAATTCAGGCTGCTTTGGGAAGACCTCGAGCAAACATTCGGCATCAATGCCGAGTCCAGTCTGTTGGATTACACCGTGCTGGTGCTCAAGCCCGAATGTTTTCGGCGGAAGGTCTCCAAGCAAGTGCTTGACTACATTGTCGAAAACGGCTTCACCCTGGTCGATCTGGACATTCGGCACATCACGCCGGCTGAGGAAAACTACATTTGGCGTTATCAGTGGAACACCGCGACGGTGGACCGCTTGCGACTGCTGACGATCAAGAACCACGGCGAAGCCAGCGCCATCCTGCTCCTGAGGCGGCCAGCGTCGGCACACGCTGGGGTGCCGGCGAGCGTCCATCTGGCGTCCATCAAAGGATCTTCGGCTTACCTGGAACGACGACAGGCCACCGACATCCGCACGATTCTGGAGATCCCGAATCGTGCGCTCACTTTCATCCACTGCCCGGATGAGCCAGCCGACCTTCTTCGCGAAGCCATCACCCTGTTCCCAAAAACCGACCGCCTGATCGATCGACTTCGCGAGGGCGTCGATGCAACTGGGCACATATTCGACCGTGTCATGAGCCATGAACTCAGCATTGCTCCGCACGGTGTCAGGTTTTCCGAAGTTGCGGAGCGTCGAGGACTCTCAACCCACACCGCCGACAAGCGGCCCCTCGACGACATCCGCTCTGCGTTCGGTCCCATTGACCAGGAGACCGATCGCTGGGACTTCGTCACGTATGCGGCCGAGCTCATCCGGCACGACCGCTTGGACGAAGGTCCCGCCATCTCCACCCGCTTCTTGCCTCAGATCCTGGCAAGTTGGTCAAGCGAACCGCGCTGAGACGCGGCATCAAAAGGGAGTTTGAAAATGACAGAACGATTGAATCTGAGCATCTCGAGCTTTGACGTTGCCATGGAGATGCACAACCCGCTGTCGGCCATCGTGGCCCAGGAAGCAGGTTTCCCGGCACTCTGGGCCTCGGGGCTCACATTCGCCAGTGCGATGGGCTGCCGGGACCGCAATGAGGTGTCGTGGACACAGTCGCTGCACAACCTGATCGACGTCGTGCAAGTGGCGCGTCGGCCCATCTTGTTCGACTGTGACTCAGGCCATGGGGACTTCAACAACTTCCGGCATGTGGTGCGACGCATCGAACAGATTGGGGTCTCGGGCGTCGTGCTTGAAGACAAACTGTTCCCGAAGTCCAACTCATTCGTCGAGGGCGACCAGACCCTGGTGAGTGTGCGTGAGCAAGTGGGCAAGCTGCGCGCAGGGCTCGACGCGCGCAAGAGCGAGCATTTTTTGATCGTCGCCCGTAACGAGACGATGATTTCTGGCGGCACGGTGGCGGAATCGCTGGACCGCTGCCATGCCTATGTGGAGGCCGGCGCCGACGCCGTATTCATCCACTCGAAGCGCCGCGATCCGGAGCAGATCTTCGATTTCCTCAGTCAGTGGAAGCGCCGGGCTCCGGTCGTGATTGCGCCCACCACCTACGACGACGTGCATTTCGACGAGTTCGCCCATGCCGGTGTCAATCTGGTGCTGTGCGCCAACCACAGTCTGCGCGCCTCGGTGCGCGCCATGGAGCAGGTTTGCCAGCAGATTCTGCAGACGCGCCGGCTGAGTGCTGTGCGCGAAATGGTCTGCTCGATGGACGGCCTCTTTTCGATGCTCGACTACCAGAAGCTGGCGCAGGACGAACTCCATTACGGCTGAATACGTCTGTATGCCACCAACCTACATCAGCACAAGAGGATGAGCCATGAGTGAACCCGCAGCGACTTTCTTCGAGTATGTGAGCAAGGCCTTGAGTGAGGTCCCAGATCAGCGCCTTACGGCGGCGCTGATCTCAGGCTTTGAGAACAATCTCGACTCCCTCCGCAACTATGCCGAAACCTACCAGCACATCACCTCGTCGAAATGGTCGGCAGATTCTCTAAGCACCTTCTTCTGCGGATGGCGCAGTCCGGACGGCGCTGCACATGCGGTGTCCAGCATCGCCGTACGACTCCTTCAGGAAGCGGCGCTCCTGCCTCGCGATGAGGACAAGCTCAAGCTGATGCAGGCGGCACGCCATTGCGGCGAAATCATTGTTGAAGACATCGGACTGGGCGAGCTGCATGGTCATCCCCACCATTCGAAGCTCTATCACCGCCTCGCTTCGGCCGTCTGCGGATCTGATGCGTGGCGGCTTCAGGACCGATTCCTGAACCCGATCACCAAGGAGTTCTCGACCTGGGTGGGCCAGAAGAGACCGTTGGCCCCGCAACTGATTGAAGCCATCGAGATGATGATCATGACCGAGCTGTTCAACACCGGCGAATACAACATGATGACGCCGATGTGGAAGGCGTGGCTGCGTAAGCACTACGGCTACTCAGCCAGCGAGGTCAATCATGTGGCCTCTTTCCTGAGCGTCCATTGCGGCAGCGTCGAGGCGCGACATTTCACTCACGCAACCGAAGTCCTGGCACTCTATGCCGACGCGACCGGTGAGGCCATCGATTATGGGCGCATCGCTGGCCTGTCGGCCGAGTATGTCGACCGCGCCTGCACCCATGCGCGCAAGATGGCTTCAGTGCTGACACATTGAGTGCGTTCATGATCGAATTTTCCAATGCACTTGCTGAGCGCATGCGGCTCGTCACCGCACCGGGCACGTCGAGCATGCGCTCCAAGGCCAATGCGCTGCGGGCCCAGGGCATCGAGGTGGTGAACTTCGCGGCTGGGGAGCTGTTTTTTGACGCCAGTGAGGGCATGCGGCGTCATGCGGTGGCCGCCGTCAATGGGCGCCGCAATCGCTATACCCCGCCACTGGGCATGCCCGAGCTTCGCGAGCGACTTGCCGAACATCTGAGCCTACGTCTGGGGGTCCGCTATGCGCCAGACGAGGTGGCGGTCACCTGCGGCGCCAAACAGGCGCTCTTCAATACGGCCCTGATCCTGCTCAATCCGGGCGACGAGGTGCTGATTCCGGCGCCCTACTGGGAGACCTTTCCAACGCAGATCCAGCTGGCTGGCGGGGTACCGGTGATCGTTGATACGACGCGCAGTGGCTTCCGCCCTCGGGTGGAAGACCTGCACGCCGCTTTGACGGACCGCACTCGAATGATTGTGCTCAACACGCCGAATAATCCGACCGGCGTTGTTTATGACGAATCGCTGTTGCGCGACATTGGAGAATTCGCTCGCAGGCACGGGCTTTGGATCGTGTTCGACGAGTGTTATGGAGAGCTCGTACGGGAGGGGCACGTGCATCACAACGTGGTCTCCCTCTGTCCGGAACTCAAGGCGCAGACCATCGTGGTCAATTCGTTCTCGAAGAGCCACGCAGTGACCGGATGGCGCGTCGGCTATGCGGCCGGTCCGCGGCAAGTCATCGGGGCCATGCACAATCTGCAGGGACACACGACGTCTAATCCTTCCACGCTCTCCCAATATGCGGCACATGGGGTGATGGAGGACGGCGATCCGAGCTTTCTTCACACGGTGAACACTTTCCTGGAAGACCAGGCTCGAATTGCACGAGAGATTGTCGGCGAAGTCCGCAGCATTTCCGTCGCACCTGCCGAAGGCGCTTTTTATCTTTATCTGCGGGTGGCCAGTCGGCTCGGCGGTCGGTATGGCGGACGCCCTATCGAGACGATCGATGCGCTCGCGGAATTGCTTCTGGGAGAAGCCCATAGCGCCGTGGTGCCGGGCAGCGCCTTCGGTGATCCCTGCGGCCTGCGCATTTCTTACGCCGTTGAGACGAGCGCATTGACGCAGGGGCTTCTGAAGATTCGTGACGTTTTGAACGCGATCGACTGATACTCCCGACCTGATTCTAATGACCCGGAGCCATGACCATGACTGATGTACGCACGGAAACCGATTCGTTCGGCCCCATCAACGTCCCAAGCGACCGTTACTGGGGTGCACAGACCCAGCGTTCACTGACCAACTTCGAGATCGGCGCTGACCGTTTCCGCTGGAAATTCCCTGTGATCCGCTCCCTGGCGATCCTGAAAAAGGCCGCCGCGCAGGCGAATGCCGAGCTTGGTCAGCTGCCGAGCGAACTTGCCGAGGCCATCGTCAAAGCCGCGGACGAGGTGATCGCCGGAACGTGGACCGATCACTTTCCGCTGGTCGTGTTCCAGACGGGCTCGGGCACACAGTCCAATATGAATGCCAACGAAGTGATCGCCAATCGGGCGAGCGAGCTCCTCGGCGGCGTTCTGGGAAGCAAACGACCGGTTCATCCGAATGACCATGTCAACTGCGGCCAAAGCTCCAACGACACCTTCCCGACTGCGATGCACATCGCCGTGGTCGCGCAACTGGAGGACCAGTTGCTGCCCAAGGTCCTGCAGCTGCGCGACACGCTCCACCAGAAAGCGCAATCTTTTGAGACGATTGTGAAGACCGGGCGGACCCATCTGCAGGACGCCACGCCCATCACGCTCGGCCAGGAGATCGGCGCGTGGGTCGCGCAGCTTGATTACGCGCTCAGCACCGTGCGCGCCAGCATGCCAGCGCTTTTCGATCTGGCGATCGGCGGCACAGCCGTGGGCACAGGGCTCAACGCTCATCCGCAGTTCGGTGACTTGTGCGCCAAATACATCGCGGCACAAACCAAGCATCCGTTCCGCTCGGCCGCCAACAAGTTCTTCGCGTTGTCGGCCCATGACGCGCTGGTCACGACGTCGGCAAGCCTGCGGACGCTGGCTGGCGCACTGCTCAAAATCGCCAACGACGTGCGCTGGCTCGCCAGCGGGCCGCGCTGCGGCATTGGAGAAATCCGGATTCCGGAGAACGAGCCGGGCTCGTCCATCATGCCGGGCAAGGTGAATCCGACACAGTGCGAAGCCCTGTCAATGGTGTGCGTGCAGGTATTCGGCAATGACGCCGCAACCGCCTTCGCTGGCAGCCAGGGCAACTTCCAGCTCAATGTCTACAAGCCGGTCATGGTGCATAACGTGCTAGAGAGCATCGACCTGATTGGTGACGCCTGTGTGTCCTTTGACCTGCACTGCGCCCGTGGCATTGAACCGGACCTTGCAGTGATTGAGCGCAATCTCGAAAAGAACCTGATGCTGGTCACCGCGCTGAATCGGCACATCGGCTACGACCATGCTGCGAAGATTGCCAAGACGGCGCACCAGCAGGGTAAGACCCTGCGTGAGACGGCGATTGAGTTGGGGCTGACGACCGCGGAAGAGTTTGACCGCTGGGTGGTGCCGGCACAGATGACGTACCCGACCGCCTGACGCGAAAGGCGCAAGGCCCCCGCGGCCAACGCAGCCAAGGCAGCCACTGGCGCCATAGCGGCGGCGACATACCCTGCGCTGCTCGGCCCCCACGCCGCAATAGCCAGACCGCCCACCACCGCCCCCAATCCAATGCCCGCGTTCGCAGCCGACACGGTCAAGGTCCCTCACACGGAGGGACTGCCGCTGCATTTGATCTGGCAAAGGAGCCGCCAATGGCTGCCCAAGGTGGACGGCTTGCTTGCGCATCTCGGTCGAACGCTTCAGATGCTCTGAAGAATGCGCCGCCCCCGCTCCACCTGCCGGAAGGTCTCATCGTCTTTCCAGGCAACGTCCAGGAAAACCCGGGTGGATTCCAGGAAGTTTCCGTCCACGTCAAACGTTCGGCTCACGCCGTGCCATTGCCCCATGAAGGCGTCGAATGGGCGTTCCTGATTTGATTGCATTGCTTGCATCGATATCTCTCCTGTGTTGCTTGGGGTGTGTAGACTTGTCTAGGGGCACCAATCGATTCAAAGAAGGAGCGACCGCGTACCTGCCATGGATTTACAACAACTCCGTACCTTCACTGTGATCGCCCGGGAGGGCAGTCTTGCCCGGGCATCGGCCCAACTCTTCCTCAGCCAGCCGGCCATCAGTGCCCAGTTGAAGGCCCTGGAATCGGAACTGGGCGTCAAACTCTTCGACCGAACGTCCAAAGGCATGACCCTGACCTTCGCCGGTCGCGATCTGCTGCAGGAAGCCAGCAATAACCTGGCCGCGGCAACAAACATCCTGGCGCTACGACGCAACCTAACAACTGGAAGAAGGGCATGGCGTTGACGCCCGCCGTGGTGATCGCGCTCTCCGCAGGAACGCCCATCGCGAGCGGCTGGAACGCCGCGGGGTACTACCCCAACAATTCGACAGGCCAGCACGCAGGAATCTTCTCCGGTGCATTGGTGGAGAATGGGCAAGCAATCGGCTTCAAGATCATCGAGCAGTACAACGGCATCGACAAGATCAGCGAACGCACCGTTTACTTCGACCCGGTCGCACACGGCAAGCGCGACACCTATTTCTATAACGGCGAGAACTACGCCACCATCCAATGGTGAATCCATCCGCACAGTCACTTCGCCGATACCTCACGGCACTCCTGGGCGTCATGGCTCTTTCTGCGCCTGTTCTCTCAACAGCCGCACCTGAACCCTTCTCGTGTCCGGTGCTGTTGGGGCAGACCGATCAGAAGGCCCTCGCAGAACACCCAGGTTGGCAAGCCGTCGTCATTCAGCCGGAAGTCACCAAGCACGAACTCAACAGCTTCCAGATCAATTGGGGGCCGGTGGAGAAGCCAGACGGCGCCATCTACGACGAACAGGTGGAAAAGCCCGATGGCCGCAAAGGCAGCAGCCTGACACTCGGCTGGGATGTGCATGAGATCCAACAGGGCTATGCGATTTGTGGCTATGCATTCACCAATGTCCGGCTGGTGCGGCCATTGAAGGGTTACTCCCGCTGCACCGCGGTCAGCCGTCGCCCCTCCAAAGACGCCGCCTATCGGTTCGAGTCGGCCGGCTGCCGCTGAAGGATCCGAAACATCACCGCAGCAGCGGCGACTGGCATTTCAGGGAAATTGGGCCGCCGTTGCCGCGCCGACCGCCTTGGCGAGATAGTCCACGAAGGCCCGCACGCGTGCAGACAGGTGGCGGTTTTGGGGATAGAGCACATGGAAGGAGCGGGAGCGCCCCCCGTTGTCCTGCAGCACCTCGACCAGTCGTCCCGACTTCATCGCCTCGCGGGCCACGAAGTGGTAGATCTGGAACAGGCCACCGCCCGCGATGGCCCAGCCCACGCCGGCCAGCACGTCTTCATGCACGCGCTGCCGGCTCTTGAAGCTGAAGTCGATGTCCTCGCCTGCGGCATTGCGGAAGATCCAGGGCATGGGCCGGCCGGTACTGGGCAACACGAACTGAATCAGGTCGTGCACCGCCAGTTCCTCCAGCGTGCGCGGCGTGCCTTTGCGCCGAAGGTAGTCGGGCGCGCCGAACACGCCAACGGTGGCCTCTTCCAGCTTGCGCGCCACCAGGCGTGAGTCGCGAGGCTCGCCCAGGCGGATGGCGAGGTCATAGCCGTCTTCCACGAAGTCGATGTTCCGGTTGGACACATTGAGCTCGACCTCCACGCCCGGATAGGCCGCCATGAAGCCCGGCAGCAGGGGGACGAGCCGATGGTGGCCGTAGAGCGTGCCCACGCTGACGCGCACCAGGCCCTTGGGCTCGCTTTGCTGACCAGTGATGGCCCGCTCTGCTTCCGCGATCTGCTCCAGCGCCTGCTGACACTCCGCGCGGTACAGCTCACCGTCACTGGTCAGGCGCACGCTGCGCGTGGTGCGGGTGAACAGACGCACGCCCAGGCGGGTCTCCAAACGACTGATCGAGCGGCTCACCGAAGCGGGCGTCACGCCCAGCAATTCGGCGGCGGCGGTAAAGCTGCCCAACTCGGCAGCTTTGCAGAACAGCTCGATGCTGCCGAGCTGCACGGGGTCAAATTGCCGGGCCATTTATTCAGCTATGTAATCAAAGAAGTTCTGTAAGACCAGTTTATCGACATTGATCGGATCAATAAAGTCTCGATCCAAGGGGCGGCGAAGCTCGCCCCACCGATCAACCTGTACGAGTCCAAACTGCCATGAAAGCTCTGTTCAAAGTCCTGCTGTCCACCGTGGCGCTGAGCCTGTCCACGCTGGCCGCCGCCGCCCCCAAGGGGGAGGTGCTGGTGGTGCTGTCCAGCGAGACCGCCTTGCCCCTGCGCGATGGCAAGACCTTCCCCTCCGGCTACTACCTCAACGAGTTCGGCGTCCCCGCCGATGCCCTGCAGCGCGCTGGCTACCGGCTGACCGTGGTCACGCCGCGTGGCAACCGCCCGCAGGCCGACCAGCGTTCGGTAGATCCTCAGTACTTCCGCGGCGACGCACAGGAGATGAAGCGCATCGCCGGCGTGGTGGACCAGTTGACGCAGCCCAATCAGGTCCACTCGCTGCCTGAAGTGATCAAGGGCGGTCTGGATCGCTACGCCGCAGTGTTCATTCCCGGCGGCCACGCGCCCATGATCGATCTGGCCAACAACCCGCTGGTGGGACAGGTGCTGCGTCACTTCCATGCGCAGGGCAAGCCCACCGCCGCGATCTGCCACGGCCCCATCACGCTGCTCGCGGCGCAGGACGATCCCCAAGGCTACGAACAAGCGCTGGGTGAAGCCAACACGGGCCCGGCCAGGAACTGGATCTACAGCGGCTACCGCATGACCATCTTTGCCGATGCCGAGGAGGCGGTGTTCGAAGCCTCGCTCAATGGCGACAAGCTGCGCTACTACCCCGCCCGCGCCATGGCCACGGCCGGCGGTGACATGCGATTCGCCAAGGCCTGGGAGCCGCATGTGGTCGTGGACCGCGAACTCATCACCGGCCAGAACCCTTTCTCGGACCAAGCGCTGGCGCAGGCGCTGATCGCCGCCCTGGCCAAGCGCTAAATGGCATAGCCCTCTTCAACACACTGAAAGGACACCTCATGAGCTCCCGCATTCTGATGATCGTCACCTCCAATGCCCGCATGGGCGAAACCGGCAAGCCCACGGGCTTGTGGGCCGAGGAGCTGGCTGTCCCCTACTACGCGCTGGTGGATGCCGGCGCCGAAGTGACGCTGGCCTCGCCGGCCGGCGGCCCCGCACCCATCGATCCGGGCAGTCTCAAGCCCATGGGGCAGAACGACCCCGTTGTTGAGCGGTTCCTGGCGGACGAGGCCCTGCAGGCGCGCATTGCTGCGACGCCCAAGGCTGAAGATTTCGACGGGGCCGACTTTGATGCCGTCTTCTTCCCGGGCGGTCACGGCACGATGTGGGACCTGCCGGTCGATGCCGGCGTGACCCGCGCGGTGGAGCGAGCCTTTGCGGCCAAGAAGCTGATTGCCTCGGTCTGCCATGGTGCGGCCGGTCTGGTGACGGCTCGGCGTCCGGATGGACAGTCCATCGTGAAGGATCTGCGCGTCAATGCCTTCACCGACGCCGAGGAAGTGGCGGTGGGCCTTGAGAAGGTCGTGCCCTTCATGCTCGAGGCGCGTTTGCGCGAGCTGGGTGGCCGCTTCGAGGGAGCCGCGAATTGGCAGCCCTTTGCTGTTCGTGATGGGCAGCTAATCACGGGGCAGAATCCCCAGTCGTCGCACTTGGTCGCGCAGGAGCTCTTGGGGGCGCTGGCCGAAGCGTCGCGGCAGTGACGGGCTGACGGATTGGGGGAGGCATGACCAAGGAGCGCAGCCGGGACTGGCTGCGCTCGGTGGTGTTCAATACGTACTGAGCAAGGGCGGTGAAGCCGCGGAGCATGGGTCATGAGCTGGAGACTGGTATTCCCATTCATGAAAGACTACCCGGTGATCACCCCGGACGACATCAGCGCCTTTGAGGCTCGCAACCAGCTGAAGTTGCCTGCCGACTATGTCGCCTATCTGCTGGAGTTCCGGGGATCCTCGCCCATTTACCATAACGATGAAGGGCGATATCGCGCCGTCGAGTACACCGTGGACTGGGAGGGGAAGCCGGCGCAGTCCTATGGGGACGAGTGCGGGCTCGAGAGCACGTTCAGCATCTTCGAAGGCAAGGAGATCGATTCGCCTTACAAGGGAGGATGCGATCTCGACGACAACATTGTCTGGAATCGGCACCTCCATCCTCCTGGCTTGCTGCCGATTGGCATGGATGCGGGCAACTCGCTGTTTTTGTTGGGTGTGGAGGGCGATCTGACGGGGCGGGTGTTCTTCCTGTCGACCTTTCACGTGCCGGATCCGATCTCCTTCGAGCATATCGGCCACATTGCCCCGACGTTCACGGATTTCCTTCAGGTTGGCCATCCCGCTGGCTCCTCGCGCAGCGCGTCAAGATAACGAACGGCACGGCCATCACCTTCTCCCACCTGGCCGAGATGTGTGACCTGCCGGACGGACAGGTGGTGAATCAAAACGGGAGACGCCGACTCCCGTTTTGGGCTCTGGGTGTGTGGCCAGCGCCGCCGTGAGCGCAGCGCATCCAGCGATGCGGCAGCAATTCATGGATGCAGCTGGCCGGCTGGGTCGGCAACTGGTCCACAGTACCCGGCCCGGGGCTCTGACTCACTCCACCGTCACACTCTTCGCCAAATTCCGCGGCTTATCCACATCCGTCCCCCGCGCACACGCCGTGTGATACGCCAGCAACTGCAGCGGCACCACGTGGAGGATCGGGCTCAGCGCGCCGTAATGCTCCGGCATCCGGATCACATGCAGCCCCGGCTCGCTTTCAATGCGCGTATCGCCGTCGGCAAACACAAACAGCTCGCCCCCGCGCGCCCGCACTTCCTGCATGTTGCTCTTGAGCTTCTCCAGCAGCGCGTCATTCGGCGCCACCGTCACCACCGGCATCTGCGCCGTCACCAGCGCCAGCGGGCCGTGCTTGAGCTCACCGGCGGGATAGGCTTCCGCGTGGATGTAGCTGATCTCCTTGAGCTTGAGCGCGCCTTCCAGGGCAATCGGGTAATGCAGACCACGCCCCAGGAACAGCGCGTTTTCCTTTCGAGCGAATTCCTCGCTCCAGGCAATCACTTGCGGTTCCAGCGCCAGCACGGCCTGCACGGCCACCGGCAGGTGGCGCAGTGCCTTCAGATGCTCCGCCTCCTGCTCCTCCGTCAAATGGCCACGGGTCTGCGCCAGTGCCAGCGTCAGCAGGAACAATCCCACCAGTTGCGTGGTGAAGGCCTTGGTCGATGCCACGCCGATTTCCGCACCCGCACGGGTAATGAATGACAACGCGCATTCACGCACCATGGCACTGGTCGAGACATTGCACACCGTCATCGTGTGCAGCATGCCCAATGAACGCGCATGCTTCAGGGCAGCCAGCGTGTCGGCGGTTTCGCCGCTCTGGCTGATGGTCACCACCAGCGTGCGAGGGTTGGGCACGCTGTCGCGGTAGCGGTATTCGCTGGCGATCTCCACGCTGGTCGGGATCTTGGCAATGCTCTCCAGCCAGTATTTGGCGGTGGAACCCGCGTAATAGCTGGTGCCGCAGGCCAGGATGAGCACATTGTCGATGTCCTTGAACACGCGGTAGGCCCCGTCGCCAAACAGCTCCGGCGAAATGCCGGTCACTGCATCCAGCGTGTTGGCAATGGCCACCGGCTGCTCGAAGATTTCCTTCTGCATGTAGTGGCGATACGGGCCCAGTTCCGCCGCGCCGCTGTGGGCATGCACGGTGCGCACTTCCCGCACCACGCTCTGGAATCGGCCGGTCACCTCGCCGCGCGCCGTGATCCAGTAGCGGCCCAATTGCAGGTCCACCACATCGCCCTCTTCCAGATAGACGATCTGGTCGGTGACGCCGGCCAGTGCCATGGCGTCCGACGCGAGGAAGAATGCGCCCGCATGTTCGTCACGGCCCACGCCCAGCACCAGCGGCGAGCCTTCGCGCGCGCCGATCACCCGGTGCGGTTCGTCGCGGTGGAACACGGCAATCGCGTACGCGCCCTTGAGGCGGGCCACGGCCTGTTGCACGGCATCCAGCAGGTCGCCTTGGTAGAGCAGGTCCACCAGGTGCGCGATGACCTCGGTGTCGGTCTGGCTCAGGAACACATAGCCATGGGCCTTCAGCTCCGCGCGCAGCTCGTCATGGTTCTCGATGATGCCGTTGTGGACCAGCGCCACGCGGCCAGGGCCTTGCGGGGCGTCCACGCCAGGGCCGTGAGAGAAATGCGGGTGGGCGTTGTGCACCGCCGGAGCGCCGTGCGTCGCCCAGCGGGTGTGGGCGATGCCGGTGCCGGCTGCCACGCCGTCCTGCGCGGCCAGGTCCTGCAGTTCCGCCACGCGCGACGTGCTCCGTGCGCGGCGCAGTTGACCGTCTTGATGCACCGCCACGCCGCAGGAGTCATAGCCGCGATATTCCAGGCGCTTCAGGCCCTCGATGAGGATGGGGACGATGTCCTTCTGGCTGACTGCGCCGACGATGCCACACATGGAGAAGCTCCTGGAATATTGCGAATGGCGGAATCGTAGGAGCGCCGTTCAGCAAGAGGCTTTCAATTTCAAAGGCGAAACGCAATATTCAATCACCGCCAACAGTTAAGGAACTTTTCTTTCATAATTTGCGTCAAGATGGAATCTTCAATCAATCTGGATGCTGTCGACCTGCGCCTATTGGACCTGCTGCAGGCCGATGCCTCGCTCTCCAACCAAGCCCTGGCCGAGCGCGCGCACGTCTCCCCCGCCACCTGCCTGCGCCGCGTGCGGCGGTTGGTGGAAAGCGGGGTGATTGAAAAGCAGGTGGCCCTCTTGTCTCCCGACAAGCTAGGCAGCGGGCTCAGCGCCCTGGTGGAGATCACGCTGGACCGGCAAGGCGCCGAGCATCTGGACGCCTTCGAGGCCCTGGCCGTGGCCGCCCCGGAAGTCCAGCAATGCTGGCGGGTGGCGCCAGGCCCGGACTTCATCCTGGTGATGCAGGTGCCGGACATGCCGGCCTACCACGCACTGGTGCAGCGCCTGTTCACCCAGCAGGCCAACGTGCGCAACGTGAAGGCCTTTTTCTCGGTGAAGCGGGCCAAGTTCGACCCGCGCGTGGCGCTGCCCGGCCTCAGCGCTTCAGGATCAGCAGCCCCTTGAGGTACTCGCCCTCGGGGAAGTAGATGGTCTGCGGATGGTCCGGGGATGCGCCCACCCGGTCCATGATGAACCCGTCCACGCCCGCATCCATGCCAGCGCCCGCCACGATCTTGTGGAAGAGCTCGGGGCCCACGCCGCCGGAGCAGGAGAAGGTGAACAGCAGGCCGCCCGGCTTGAGCAGCTTCAGGCCCAGGCGATTGATGTCCTTGTAGGCCCGTGCCGCCCGCTCAGCATGCGCCGCCGTCGGCGCGAACTTGGGCGGGTCCAGGATGATGGCGTCGAAGCTGCGGCCCTGCTTGAGCATGTCGCGCAGCGTCTGGTTGACGTCAGCATCCAGCGCCGTATGACGGGCGGGGTCGAAGCCGTTGAGCTCGACGTGCGCCGTCGCGCGGGCCAGCGCCGGTGCGGAGGAGTCCACGCTCACCACCTCCGTCGCGCCCCCTGCCAGTGCAGCCACCGAGAAACCACCGGTGTAGCTGTAGCAGTTCAGCACGCTCTGGCAGCCGTAGTGCCGCACCAGGTCGGCGAACTTCTTGCGGTTGTCGCGCTGGTCGAGGTAATAGCCGGTCTTGTGGCCCTCGGCCACGTCCAGGCTCAGCTTCCATTCGTGTTCGGAGATCACCACGGCGGTGTCTCCGTCGCCGCGCAGCCAGCCGGTGACCGGCTCCAGGCCTTCGAGCGTGCGCACGCCCGAATCCGAACGCTCATACAAACGGGACAGGCCGGTGGCCGCGAGCAGCAGGTCGGCAATGACGCCCTTCCACTTCTCGGTGCCGGCAGACAGGAACTGGGCGCACAGGGTGCTGCCGTAGCGGTCCACGATCAAGCCGGGCAGGCCATCGGCCTCGCCATGGATCAGCCGCACGGCATCCGAGGCGATCGGCATGCGGGCCCGCAGGGCGATCGCCGCCTGGATCTTGCGCTGGAAGAAGGCTTCGTCGATGCGTTCATGCTCATCGAAGCTCCAGGCGCGCACCCGGATCATGGAGGTGGGACTGAAGGAGGCCCAGCACAGGAATTTGCCTTCGGCCGATTCCACACGCACGGTTTCACCAGGGTCGGCCTTGCCTTTGTCGATCGAGCCCTGGAAGACCCACGGATGGCGGCGCAGCAGCGAGCGGTCCTTGCCCTCGCGGAGACGAATCACTTTCATGCGAGCGATTGTCCCCGATCGCGCCGCACCGTCCGCAACCGGCCGGCACGCCAGGGTCTCGCGCCGCCCTGCGCTGCCAACAGGCTCACGAACTCCGCCCGCGGCCGCGGGGACTGACCCGCATGCACATCCATGCCTTCCCCGCGGACCGGCGCCGCTATTCCGCCTTCCTCCGTCACGCTCACTGGCTCTCGGCCGCGCTGGTGCTGGTGGCGTATGTCTCGATCTATGGCCGCGAGTGGTGGGAGCGCGGCACGCCCGAGCGGATCCTGGCGGGACAGCTCCACACCCTGTCCGGCCTGCTGTTGCTGCTTCTGACGGTGCCGCGCCTGCTGGTGAGATTCCAGGAGACGCCGCCCCCCATCGTGCCCGCCCCACCCCTGCCGCAACGGCTCATGGCCGGGCTGGCGCATGTGGCGCTGTTCCTGTACCTGGTGGTGCAGCCGCTGCTGGGCCTGTCCACGCTGATGGTGTCGGGCAAGGGAGTCGGCTTTCCGCTGATCGCGTGGCGCATCCCCGGCCTGGCCGTTCCCAATGAAAGCCTTGCCAAGGCGATCAAGGAGCTGCACGAATTTGTTGGCGTGCTCTTCATCTATGTGATCGCGGCCCATCTGCTCGCCGCGATCTGGCACTGGCGGGTGCGGCAGGACAACGCGCTGCAGCGCATGCTCTAGGGGACTCAGCGCGCCCGCGGCCCCAGCGTGCCGAAGGCCCAGCCAATGTTGACGCTGGCCATGGGGGTGCTCTGCTTGGAGCCCCCCAGCGCCTTCCACTGGCCCACCCCCACCTTGATGCGCAGACGGTCCTTGGGCTCCCTGCCCTCCCACTGCGCCCACAGCTCGCCCTGGGTGACCGCGCCGCCGCCGACCGCCACACCGCCGCCGCCGGCTGCGCCTACCAGCGCTTCCGCGCCGACCCGGAAACCACCCGGCAGGCGCTGCGTCTTCGCGCCCAGGCCAAACATGCCGTAGGAAAACGCGCCCGCCTTGCCAAAGGCCGCGCTGCCCGCCTGCGCGACCCCATACCAGGGTCCGCTGAAGTCGCGCGCCATGCCGATGCCCAGGCCCGTCACCGAATCCTTCGAGCCGTCCTTGAATTCGAAGGTCTTGAAGCGCGGCATGCTCAGGTACCAGTCCTGCTCCCGCACGGTGCCGGATTCCAGCGGCGGGGTGTTGAGCACCCGGGAGCCCTTTTCCAGCGGCAAGGCCAGCGACGCCCGCACCTGGAAGGAGTCGTAGTGGCCCCACGGCGCCTTGAGGTAGCTGCCGTCCACCCGCAGCGTCGGTCCCCAGGGCGTGATCCAGCGCAGGGTCGGGCCGGCGCGGAAGAGCCAGCCATTGCCCGTATCCAGGTTGCCGCCGCCGCCCAGGCCGGTGGAGAGCTGCCCCCCCACCCGCAGGCGCGGCGAGATCACGCCCCAGTCCTGGCCGGCATTGGCGAAGATCTCCATGTAGCCGTCGGACCCGCCGGAGGCTGCGCCCGAGGCCTCCAGGCCCCACCACGATCCGCCATTGCCGAAGTACTGGCGCAGGTCCGCGCCGGCCTTGCCCTTGCGGTTGGCGACCGACTGTCCGTCCCGGGTGATGCTGCCGGAGCGCGGTTTCTCCACACCGGCGCTCAGCGCGATTTCGTCGAAGCCCATGCCGGTGCGGTCGCCCGCGCGACCGAAGAGCCCGGCATCGGCGGGCGAGAAGCTGAGCAGCCGGTCCATGCGGCCCAGCGTCAGGCCCCAGGTCGTGTCCTTGATGTTGCCGCTGGGAAAGCGCACCTGCGTCACGCCCACGCCTGCATACCAGTTGCCGAATTCCCCCCGCAGGGAGATTTCCGGGCGCAGCATCAGGCCACCGCCGGCACGGACCTTGTCGGAGCTGACGCCGCCGCCGGCCCCTGCATAGATGCCGGTGGCCACATGCCAGTCCTGCGTCAGCCGCCAGCGGCGCTGCGCCGTGAAGCCTGCGGTGAACAGGCCGCCATAGTTGCCCTTGGCTGCGCCGTAGAAGGTCGGTCCCAGGCCCCAGTCCTCATTGACCGCCACCATGTAGCTCAGGCCCAGCAGCGCCGTGCGCTCGCCCGTGGGCATCTTCAGCGGCGTCCAGTTCAGTTCGAAGGCGGCCGGCCGGCTGTCCGTGGCGGTGACGGGCACGTCAGCCGTCGTACCGCGGCGCAGATCGGTGGTGACCCCGGGCGTGGATGCGGACGAGGATGCCGACAGGAACGGACCGGTGCCCTTCGCCGGACCGGAGGTCGGGGGCTGCGTTTGCGCCTGCGCAGTCGCCGCCAGCAAGGCCGAGCACAGCAGCAGCGGACGGCCGGGTGACGGCACCCGCAGCGGTCCCAGGGCCAGCCAGCGGGGAGAGACGCCGCGCAGCGCGCCGCGCCAGGAAGACGGCAGGGAGGAGGAAAGTGGGGAAGGCATCGAACAGTCGCTTATTTCTTCTTGGCGCGCGGATGCGCGGCGTCATAGACCTTGGCGAGGTGCTGGAAGTCCAGGCGGGTGTAGACCTGCGTGGTGCTGATGTTGGCGTGGCCCAGCAGTTCCTGGACCCCTCGCAGGTCACCGCTGGACTGCAGCAGGTGCGAGGCAAATGAGTGGCGCAGCATGTGCGGGTGGACATGCGTCGGCATGCCGGCATGCAGGGCCCGTTCCTTGAGCCGTGCGCGGACCTGATGCGCGGTGATGCGGCGCCCCCGCTTGTTCACCAGCAAGGCGGTCTCGCCGTCCTGGGCCCACTGGCCGCGAACGGCCAGCCAGTCCTGCAAGGCCTTGAGCGCCGGCCCGCCCAGCGGCACGGCACGGCGTTTGGACCCTTTGCCCAGCACGTGGGCCTCCTGGGTGTCCGGTTCGATCCAGCCCAGCGAGGTCGGGAAATAACGCAGGTCCAGGCCCACCAGCTCCGACACCCGCACCCCGCCGCCATACAGCAGCTCCACCAGGCAGCGGTCCAGCGCCTCGCCGACCGGGTCGGCATTCGGTTCTGCGTAATCGGCCAGGCGCACCGCATCGTCCACCGCCAGCGCCTTGGGCAGCGGTCGCCCTACCTTGGGCGGCCGCAGGTCGACGATGGGATTGGCGGCGATCAGGCCGTTGTGGCCCAGCCACCGATACCAGCCGCGCCAGGCGGACAGGATCAGCGCCAAGGTGCGCGGCGCCAGGTCGCCCTGATGCAGCTGGGCCAGGAAGCGCCGGGCCTGATGCGCCGTCAGCCGCAGCAGCGGCACGTCCGCTTTGGCGGCCAGCGCATTCAGGCGCTCCAGCGCCTCGGTATAGAGCGTGAGCGTGCGCTCCGCCAGACGGCGCTGCACACGCAGGTGGTCCAGGTAGCGCTGCTGCTCGTCAGTCAGCTTGGGCGGCTGCATGCGGGTCCGCGGTCAGCAGGCGCGACAGCGCGGCGCTGGCGATTTCGCCCACGCGCGTCAGAAACTCGGTGCCCATCTCGGCCGTGTAGCGGGTCGGGTCGGGCGAGCCCAGCACCAGCAGGCCGAAAGGCTGCGAGGGCGTTCCGGCCATCAACGGCACCAGGGCCAGCGAAGCCACATCCTCTTCCAGCCAGCGCGCGGCTTCGAAACCGGAGTTGATGCCGCAGTACGGCTGGTTCAGGCTGCTGACGAAGGTCTTCACATCGCTGCTGACCTCCGACGCAAAGGGCGCCAGCGCATGCCCGGCATTCACGTTCCACAGGCGCAGGTTGGCCTGGGGAATGAGGAACTGATGACGCAGCTCGCGCAGCAGCACTTCGGGCAACTGGCCGTCCTCACGGGTGAGCATCAACGCCAGCGTCCAGCGGTGCAGGCGGTCGGCGATGGCCACGTTCTCCTGGCCGTTGCGGATCATCTCGACGATCTTGTGTTCCAGGCCGCGGATCTTGTCGCGCAGCAGTTCCGCCTGCCGCTCCTGCAGCGACACGGCACGCTGGCCGTGCGGATGGGAGATGCGCACAGTGGCCAGCAGCTCGGCATGACGCTCGAAGAAGCCGGGGTCTCTCGCCAGGTAGTCGGCGATGTCTTGTTCGGTAATGCCTTCGATGCCGCTCACAGTTCGATTTCTCCTTCAAACACGGTCTGCGCCGGTCCGGTCATGAAGACCGACGCCTCCAGCCCCTGAGTGAGGCCGGCCCATTCGATGCGCAGGTCGCCGCCGTGGGTGTGGACTTCCACGGCTTCGTCCAGCCAGCCCAGGCGGATGCCGGCCACCACCGCCGCACAGGCGCCGGTGCCGCAGGCCAGGGTCTCGCCGCTGCCGCGCTCGAACACCCGCAGCTTCACTTCGCTGCGGCTGACGATCTGCAGGAAGCCGGCGTTGACCCGGCGGGGGAATCGTTCATGGCCTTCCACCTGCGGGCCGATCAGGCCGACTGGGGCGTGGTCCACGTCTTCCACCCGCTGCACGGCGTGGGGGTTGCCCATCGACAAGACGGCCACCTCGCAGGCCATGCCGTCGCCCAGCGCCAGCGGCCACAGGTCGAAGCCGTTGAGCGCGCGCGGGGTGAGGCCTTCGGGCTGGAAGGGCACCTGGGGCAGGTCGAAGATCGGCGCGCCCATGTCCACCGTCACCCGGCCGTCCTCGCGCAGACGCAGTTCCAGGATCTTGTTGACGGTCTGCACGCGCACCGTGCGCTTGTCGGTCAGGCCCTTGTCCACCACGTAGCGGACGAAGCAGCGGGAACCATTGCCGCAGTGCTCCACCTCGGAGCCGTCGGCATTGAAGATGCGGTAGCCGAAGTCCACGCCCGGCGTGCGGGAAGACTCGATGACCAGGATCTGGTCGCAGCCCACGCCAAAGCGGCGGTCCGCCACATGGCGCAGCTGCTCATGGGTGAGCTGCATCGGATGCTGCGTGGCGTCCAGCACGACGAAGTCGTTGCCAGCCCCATGCATCTTGGTGAAGCGCAGTTTCATGAGGGGATTATCACCGTGGTCCGTGACGCGCCGGGGCCTGACAGGCCTGCTCAGCGCTGATAAAGCGACGGCTCCCCCGGCGGCCGGGTCTTGAAGCGCTTGTGGACCCAGAAATACTGGGCCGGATTCTCCAGAATCCGCGCCTCCAGCCATTCATTGAAGCGCCGCGCATCGGCTTCCAGGTCGCCGCTGGGATAGTTTTCCAGCGCGTCATAAGCGGTGACCCGGATGCCTTGTCCCTTGGGCAGCATGGTGACCACCACCGGCTGCACCACCATCTTCATGGTCTGGGCAATCTTGGCCGGGGCCAGCAGTGTGTTGGCCGGCACACCGAAGAAGGGCACGAAGGCAGAGTCCTTGGGGCCGAAGTCCATGTCCGGCAGGTTCAGGAAGCCGTAGCCGTCGCGGATATGGCGCAGGATGCTGCGCACGCCCTCATGCCGGTCCGCCAGCTTGGTCGTGCCAAAGCGGGACCGCGCGCGGCGCAGCGCCACATCGAAGGTCGGGTTGCTCTGGCGCTGATAGATGCTCGAGCCCGGCTTGGACTGGTTGAGCATGATGGCCGGGCCCACCCAGTCCAGGCCCACGAAGTGCGGCATCAGCCACATCACCGGCCGGTCCACCTGCTCGGACAGGCGGATGTTGCCTTCCACCTTCATCATCCGCTGCAGCCGCGCCGGGGACGAATACCAAAGAAACCCCCGCTCCAGCAGGCTGCGACCCAGCCAGCCGAAATGCTCCCGCACCAGCGCCTGGCGCTCGGCCTGCGGCATCTGTGGGAAGCACAGCTCCACATTGCGCAGAGCGACCCGGCGACGCGAGCCGGCCAGCCGGTGGAGCAGCCCGCCCAGGCCCCAGCCCAGCGCCGCCACCCAGCGCAAGGGCAGCCAGTGCAGCAGCCACAGCAGCCCGATCAATGCATAAGTCGCCAGTTTTCCCATCCGTGCCAATTCCATTGGGCAGCACAGGGCTGCCTTTTTTCTATAATGCGCCCGTCGCCGAGTTAACTTGGACAACTTGCGGGGCGACTCAAAAATGCCGCTAAAGCGTTCGCCGCCTGACTCCCAGCACGGCAACGCCCGTAGACTGAAAAACAGGAGTTTAAATTGGCGAGCGATTTCCTCTTCACTTCGGAATCCGTGTCTGAAGGCCATCCGGACAAAGTGGCCGACCAGATCTCCGATGCCATCCTGGATGCCATCCTGGCCCAGGACCCCCGTTCCCGCGTGGCCGCCGAGACCCTGTGCAACACCGGCCTTGTGGTGCTGGCCGGCGAGATCACGACCAATGCGCATGTGGACTACATCCAGGTCGCCCGGGACACCATCAAGCGCATCGGCTACGACAACACCGAATACGGCATCGACTACAAGGGCTGCGCGGTGCTCGTGGCCTACGACAAGCAGAGCAACGACATCGCCCAGGGCGTGGACCAGGCCTCGGACGACCATCTCAACACCGGCGCCGGCGACCAGGGCCTGATGTTCGGTTATGCCTGCGACGAGACGCCGGAGCTCATGCCCGCGCCCATCTACTACGCGCACCGTCTGGTGGAGCGCCAGGCCCAACTGCGCAAGGACGGCCGCCTGCCCTTCCTGCGTCCGGACGCCAAGAGCCAGGTGACGATGCGCTATGTGGACGGCAAGCCGCACAGCATCGACACCGTGGTGCTGTCCACCCAGCATGCCCCCGAGATGTCGCTGGGCGACAAGATGAAGCCGGAGTTCTACGAGGCCGTCATCGAGGAAATCATCAAGCCGGTGCTGCCCAAGGAATGGCTGCAGGACACCAAGTACCTGGTCAACCCGACAGGCCGCTTCGTCATCGGCGGCCCGCAGGGTGACTGCGGCCTGACCGGTCGCAAGATCATCGTGGACACCTACGGCGGCGCATGCCCGCACGGCGGTGGCGCGTTCTCCGGCAAGGACCCGACGAAGGTGGACCGCTCGGCCGCCTACGCCGCCCGGTATGTCGCCAAGAACATCGTGGCGGCGGGCCTGGCACGTCAGTGCCAGATCCAGGTGGCCTACGCCATCGGCGTGGCCCGTCCGATGAACGTGACGGTCTACACCGAAGGCACCGGCGTCATCCCCGACGAGCAGATCGCCGCGCTGGTCAACGAGCACTTCGACCTGCGCCCCAAGGGCATCATCCAGATGCTGGACCTGCTGCGCCCCATCTACGGCAAGACCGCGGCCTATGGCCACTTCGGCCGTGAAGAGCCCGAGTTCAGCTGGGAGCGCACCGACCGCGCCCAAGGCCTGCGCGCCGCTGCCGGACTTTGATCGGACCCTCGGGCCCGGGCAGCTGAGCAACATGTCACGGTCTCTGCATCCCGCATGAGAATCCGGGCGTAGTGCGCATCTGAAAAGCCCAAATACCCCTCATCCAGGGCCGCTTCTCGCGGCCCTTTTCATTGGGGCGTGGGCAAAATCAGGGGCATGCATGCTGCACCGACTCCGCTGACCATCCTCATCGTCGATGACCAGAACGCCACCCGCGTGGCCCTGACGGCGGAACTGGATCGGGTGGGGCATCGCGTGCTGGAAGCGGACAGTGCGGAGTGGGGCCTGGAGCTGTTCCGCCGCTACCGTCCCGACGTGGTGCTCATGGACGTCGAAATGCCGGGCCATGACGGCTACTGGACCGCCCGCGAGATGCGCGCCGCGGAACCGGGTGGCTGGACGCCCATCATCTTCCTCTCCCAATTCAAGCAGGACCTGGACATCTGGAAGGGCATCGAGTCCGGCGGGGACGACTATCTGGTCAAGCCCGTGTCGCCGATGATCCTGCATGCCAAGCTGCGTGCGATGCAGCGGCTGGCCCAGATGCGGCACCGCCTGGTGACGATGTCCGAGGAACTGCGTGCGGCCAATGCGCAGCTGGAGGAACTCTCCAGCGTGGACGCCCTCACCGGCCTGATGAACCGCCGCGCGCTGGATGCCCGGCTGCAGCAGGAACTGGACCTGGCGCGTCGCGAGAACAAGCCGCTGACCCTGGTGCTGTGCGACGTGGACCATTTCAAGCGCTACAACGACGCCGCCGGCCATGTGGCCGGAGACGCCTGCCTGCGCCGGGTCGCCCAGCTGCTCAAGGAAACCTGCCGCCGTCCCGCCGACTGCGCCGGACGGTATGGCGGCGAGGAATTCGCGCTGATCCTGCCCAACACGCCGCGCTCGGGCGCGATGACCTATGCCCGGGCGCTGATGCGCACCATCGAGCTGTCGGCGATTCCGCATCCGGACTCGCCGACCGGCCCCAGCATCACCCTGTCCGGGGGCATCACCACCTGTGTGCCGGATGAAAGCACCAGCGTGGAAGGCCTGATCATGCGGGCCGATGAAGCGCTGTACAACGCCAAATCCACCGGCCGCAACCGCTTCTTCAGCTTCGAGATGCAGATGGACACGCAAGAGCAGAAGTCGGCCTTCGGGACGCTGGACGGCGGCCGCCGGCCCTGATCAGCGCCACACACGCAACCCCTCGGCTCATCCTCCGCGTTCCCCGGCCCCCTCGGCGCACCCTCCGCGCACCCTTGCGCGCCGGTGACCCGCTCGGGCCCGCGCGCTGCTGCCAGAATCCAGCATCAGCCCGACGTATCGTGCAGGCTGCCTCCCAGCCTCATCGCCGCTCCGATGCCTGTGATCGACCACGATGCCCTGCGCCGGCATGCCATTGCCCGCACGCTCTTCCCGCCCACCACCTTGCTCAAGGCCATCCGCCGCCTCGGCTTCGTGCAGGCCGACCCGATGCGGGCGCCGGCCCGAGCGCAAGACCTGATCCTGATGCAGCGGGTGCAGGACTACCGCGCCGGAGATCTGGAGCGCCGCTACGCCCGGCTGCCGCTGGAAGAGGACTGCCTGGTCAACTACGGCTTCCTGCCGCGCGAGCATCTGCCGCTGATGCATCCCCGCACCGCCAAGCGGCCGTGGGACGCAGAGACGCATGCGCGCGCCGCCGAAGTGCTGGCCTTCGTGCGCGAGAAAAAACACGCCCATCCCGCGGACGTGCTCAATGCCTTCAGCCACCATGGCCGCGTGGCCGGCTACTGGGGCGGTGAGCTCAACGCCAGCACCCAGTTGCTCGACGGCTTGCATTACCGCGGCCTGCTGCGGGTGGTGCGGCGCGACGCCGGCACGCGGGTGTATGCAGCGGTCGAGCACCCGCCGCAAGACGACAGTCCTGATGCCCGGCGTGCCAGGGCCCATGCGCTGCTGGATCTGGTCGTGTCGCTGTATGCGCCGCTGCCGTCCGCCACGCTGGGTTACCTCACGACCTTGCTGAACTACGGCGCCTTCCATCTGCGGGAGGAGACCCGGGCCGCCTGCAAGGAGGCAGCCTCCCGCTACGCGCATGTAAAGATCGACGGCGAGCGCTGGTTCTGGCCCGCGGATGAATCGCCGACCTCGCGCCGCCACCGGGTGGACCTGGAGCGGGTGCGCCTGCTGGCCCCCTTCGACCCGCTGGTCTGGGACCGTCGCCGGTTCGAGCGCCTGTGGGGCTGGGCCTACCGCTTCGAGGCCTACACGCCGGCCGCACGGCGCACCATGGGCCACTACGCCCTGCCGATGCTGTGGGGCGACCAGATGATCGGCTGGGCCAATCTCAAGGTGGTGAAGGAGCGGCTGGTGCCGGAGCTCGGCTTTGTCGGCACGCGCCCGCGGGATGCGGTGTTCCGCCGGGCGCTGGACGAAGAGTTGCACCGCATGTCGGTCTTCCTCGGCCTGGAGGACTGACCCCGGCGGCGCTGCGGTTCAACGCGCGCCGCTCAGCTGGCGCGCAGGATCTGCTCGATGTCCGCGCGGGGCGGGGTGCCAAACAGCCGCCGGTACTCGCGGCTGAACTGCGAGGCGCTTTCATAACCGACCTGATGCGCCGCGCTGGCCGCATCCAGGCCCTCGGCCAGCATCAGGCGCCGGGCATGCTGCAGCCGCAACTGCTTCTGGTATTGCATCGGCGAGAAGCTGGTCAGCTGCTTGAAGCGCTGGTGCAGCGTGGAGGGGCTCATATGCGCCACCTCGGCCAGATGGTCGATGCTCAGCGGCTCGTTGAAACGGCGGGTCAGCTCATCGATGGCGCGAGACAGCCGGCGGGTGGCACTGTCCTGCTGCGCCAGTGACCGCAGTCGGGGGCCCAGAGGTCCGGTCAGCACCCGGTAGAAGATTTCCCGCTGCAGCAGCGGGCCCAGCACGCGCTGGTCCTGCGGGCTGTCCAGCAACTGCATCATCCGCAGGGCGGCGCCCAGCAGCGAGGCATCCACCGGGGCCACGTTCAGGGCGCTCTGGGCCTGCGGCTGGGCATCGGAACTCATCGGACCGACCTCCAGCATCAGGTCCGCCAGGGTCTGGGTGTCGCAGCTGACGCGGATGCACAGATAGGGCTTGTCCGGCGTGGCATCGATCACCTGGCCGCGCGGGAGCATGGTCATCGACACCAGCAGGAAATGCAGCGGGTCGTAGAACAGCGTCTCGTCGCCCAGCTCCACTTTCTTGCGTCCCTGCAGCACGATCACGACGCCGGGCTCATACAGCGCCGGGCCCTTGGGCGTGGTGGTGCAGGCGCGGATCAGGTGCAGGCAGGGCACGGCGCTTTGGTGGGAGCCTTCACCGGCCACATGGCGCAGCGTCAGGTCGACCATCTGGGCGCGCAGAGCCTGGAGCTCGTCGGCCACGGGGAGGGAGGTGGGAACAACCATGCTGCGAATTGTGCAAACAGAACGCGCACGTGCACAGGGTGTCGGACAGCGGTCTGGAGGATTGGGCAATTACGGGCGAGCTTTGCGCTGGTTCTGAGGGGGGTCGGATTTCTAAGCTGTCGGACATCGCAGCCCAGGCCGGACGTCCCGGCCCGCTGCCCCCTTGCCCCCCTGCCCCCCTGCCACCAAGGAGTGCCGCCATGACTGTCTTCACCCGCGAACCTCTCAACCAGCTGCCGCAAGTGCCCCGCCGCCGGCTGGGCGCCCATGGTCCCGAAGTGTCCGCCCTGGGTCTGGGCTGCATGGGCATGTCCGACTACTACGGCCCCGCGGACGATGGCCATTCGCTGGCCGTGTTGCACCGGGCACTGGACCTGGGCATGAATTTCCTGGACACCTCCGACCTTTACGGCCAAGGCGCCAATGAGCGCCTGCTGTCCGGGCTGCTGGTCAACCGGCGGCGCGAGGTGGTGCTGGCCACCAAGTTCGGCATCGTGCGCAATGCGCAAGGGCTGTCGGTCGGCGTGGACGGCCGTCCGGCCCATGTGCACCGCGCCTGCGATGCCAGCCTGCGACGGCTGGGCGTGAATCACATCGACCTGTATTACCTGCACCGGGTGGACCCGCAGGTGCCGATCGAGGACACGGTGGGCGCCATGTCCGAGCTGGTGCGCTCGGGCAAGGTGCGGCACCTGGGCTTGTCGGAGGCCTCCGCCGACACCATCCGCCGCGCCCACAAGGTGCATCCGATCACGGCGGTGCAGACCGAATATTCCTTGTGGACGCGGGATGTGGAAGACGAGATCCTGCCCACCTGCCGGGAACTGGGCATTGCGCTGGTGCCGTACAGCCCGCTGGGTCGCGGGTTCCTCACCGGGGCCATCCGCAGCGCTGATCAATTGGCGGCGGACGACTGGCGCCGCATGAATCCGCGGTTCCAGCCAGCGCATCTGCGGGCCAACCTGGGACTGGCCGATGCGCTGGCGTCACTGGCCGCCGATCACGGCATGACCGCTGCGCAAATGGCGCTGGGCTGGCTGCTGGACCGCGGGCCGGACATCGTGCCGATTCCGGGCACCCGCAGTCTGGCGCGGCTGGATGAAAACGCCCGTGCCGCGCGACTGCGCTTCTCCGATGTCCTGCGGGAAGACCTGGCGGCGCTGCTGGCGCGGCATCCGGTGTCGGGCCAGCGGTATCCGGAGGTGTCGATGGGGCTGCTCAATGGGTCTACACCGGTGCGCTCGGGCTCGACGGCGAAGGCGCCTGAAGCGGTGCTACCGCAGCGGGATGCGGCGTGAGTTCCTGAGTGCCTGAGAGTGCCTGCGTCACGGCGCCCCTCGTCATGGGAGGTAGGACAGCGGCAGTGCCGTGGTGAACTTTAGCTCCTCCATCGCGAAGCTGGAGGAGACGTCAAACAACTGGGTGCCGGCGATGAGGCGCTTGTAGACCTGGTCGTAGGCGGCGATGTCGGGCACGACGACGCGCAGCAGGTAGTCGACATCGCCGCTCATCCGGTAGAACTCGACCACCTCGGGGATGGCCTCGACCGTGGCGCGGAAGCGGTTGAACCACTGCTCCGTGTGGGTGTTGGTCCGCACCGCGACGAAGACGGTGACCGCCACATTCACCTTGGCGCGGTCCACCAGCGCCACCTGGCGAGTGATGACGCCGGCCTCCTTCAAACGCTGCACCCGGCGCCAGCACTGGGTGGCCGACAGGCCCACATCGGCGGCCAGGTCGGCCACCTGCCGTTCGGCATCCACCTGCAGCAGGTCCAGCAGTTTGCGATCGATGGAATCCAGTTTCGTTTTCGACATGGGACGAGGAATCAGAATGCAGCGCTGAGGGTGGATTGGGCCACAGTCGGGGGCAGTCCAACGGCCGCCCGCGTTTGGTAGGTTTCCCCTGGTGGCCCAGATCGCATCCGGATCCACTGGTCGCGATTGGAAATCAGCTTTCCCCCTTAGCTGGATTTCTGGAATGCTCTTGCATATTTCTTCGTAGGGAACAGCGGGATCGCAAGCCATTCCCGCCCCGGGCTTCCGACAATCTGCCAGATGGACATCTATCTGGACGCCAACGCCACCACCCCCGTGCTCGAGCCGGCCCGAGAGGCCGCGCTGGCGGTCATGGCGCAGACCTTCGGCAACCCCAGCAGCGTCCATGGCGCCGGCCTCAAGGTCCGGGCGCTGATGGACGAGGTGCGGGCCACCGCACGACGCGTGCTGGACGCTCCCACAGGCCGACTGCTCTTCACCAGCGGCGCCACCGAAGGCATCCAGACCGCCGTGCTCTCCGCGCTGATGCATCTGCGTCAACGGCGCCACCCGCCCTCGTTCCCAACCGCCCCCTCGCCCGATCGCATCCGGTCCGCCCCGCCCACGCGCGTCCTGTATGGAGCCACCGAACACAAAGCGGTCCCCGAAGCGCTGGCTCACTGGAACAGCGTGCTGGGCCTGGGTCTGGACATCCAGGCCATTCCCGTGGGCCGCGACGGCCGGCACGACCTGAACTGGCTGCGCGAGCATCTCGACGGCACCGGGCTGGTCTGCACCATGGCTGCCAACAACGAAACCGGCGTCATCAGCGACCTCGACGGCATCGCCGCGCTGCTTCGCGACCGGGACCTGCTCTGGCTCGTTGATGGCGTGCAGGCGCTGGGCAAGCTGCCCCTGCACCTCATTCGCCGCCGCATCGACTACGCCCCCTTCTCCGGCCACAAGCTGTACGCGCCCAAGGGCATTGGCATGCTGTACGTGCGGGACGGGGCCCCCTTCACGCCGCTGCTGGCCGGCGGCGGGCAGGAAAGTGCGTCGCGCTCGGGCACCGAAAACACGGCCGGCATCGCGGCCCTCGGCGCCGTCCTCAAGGCGCTGGAAACCGGCGGCACCTTTGCATCGACCCAGGTGCTGCTGGGCCACCGGGACCGCCTGGTCCAGGCCCTGCGAGACGCCTTCCCCGGCGTGATCTTCAATGCGCCGTTCGACATCAGCCTGCCCACCACCCTCAACCTGTCGGTGCCCGGCCTGAGCGCCCGCACCCTGCTGGACCTGTTCGACGCCGCCGGCATCCGCGCCAGCGGCGGCTCCGCCTGTGGCGCCGCCAAGGCACAGCCCAGCTACGTGCTCCAGGCGATGGGCCTGCCGCACGCACAGACGGCGTCCGCGGTGCGTCTGTCGTTTGGACCGGCCGATGCGCCCGAGATGCTGCGGGAAGCCTGCGACCGGCTGCGGGCGTGCGGAGAAGCGCTCCAGTCGTCGTGTCGACCGGGCGACGCCCCTGGCGCCTCGATGCAGGCCCCAACAACCGCCGCCAGTCATGAACGCATCACCCGCTGGGTCGTGGACGGCGCCTGCTGCTACGCCGTGTGGGACGCCGCCTCCGGTCACTGCGTCATCATCGATCCGCTGCCTGAGCTCACCGCCCCGCTGGCGCAATGGCTGGACTGCCGCCATGCCCGCGTCGCGGCGGTGCTCGACACCCATGGGCACGGGGACCATGCCTCGTCCGCACCGCAGCTGCGTGAACGCCTTGCTGACCGGATGCTGCCTGCGCAGGACCTGGACGCGCTGGGTTGGCCGCAATCGGCCGACGAGATCGTGCTTGGCGCGATGCGCCTGAAACGCCTGGCCGTGCCGGGCCACACCGCCGACTCCACGGCGTATCTGCTGGACGACGAGAGCGGACTGTGCGCCGCCTTCGTCGGTGACACCGTCATGCCGGGTGCACTGGGTCGCAGTGATTTTCCGGTGAGTGCGCCGCTGTCATATGCGGACTCGCTGCACCTGCTGCTGAACGTGGTCGGCCGGGACACCCTGCTGCTGCCCGGACACGATTACGACAACCGCTTCGCCACGACGCTCGCCATCGAATGCGACGCCCAGCCGCTGCTGGACGGTGTGCTGAGCGGCCGGCTGGCCCCGCCGGAATTTGCCAGGGCCAAGGCCGAGCTGGAGCGGGACCTGCCGCCAACGCAATATCAGACCATCGCCTGCGGTGCCCGGGCCGCCCCTGCCGGCGCTGCCGATTCCGTGGACATCAGCCAGGACCTGGTCGCTTCCGCGCTGGCCTTGCGCCAGACCGCCGGCGCGGCTCGTCCCCGCCTGATCGATGTGCGCGAAGCCTATGAGCATCAGATGGGGCCGCTGTCGGCCCGCTGGCCGGTGGCGGCTGAAGTGGACGTCGAGGTGGTGCCGCTGTCCCTGCTGCTGAACCAGCTCGACGCCTGGCGCTCGCTGCCGGAAGAAACGCCGCTGGTCTTTTGTTGCCGCAGTGGCAACCGCAGCGCTCAGGCCGCGCGGGCGCTGCGCCGGCTGGGCCACTCCCAGGCGTATAGCCTGGCGGGCGGATTGGCGCTGTTGCCCTGAGCGATCAGGCGCCGTCCCGCAGCGTCTGCCTCATGCCTGGCATGAAGGGCCGGTGTCGGTGACCTCCCTGGCCTCACTGGCCTCCCTGGCCTCCAGCATCGCCTGAACCACTTCGGCGAACCCCTCGCCGCGCTCCGCGCGCGTCACGTATCGGGGGAGATGCGTCAGCACCGGCAGGAAGCGCTCGATGTTGGCCACGGCCACGGTGAACGGCATCCGCTCGAACATCAGCTGGTCGTTGCTCGAGTCCCCCACATACAGCCACCGACGCGGGTCGAAGGCCATGCCCGTGAGGCGCGGCACGGCCCACTCTGCGGCGGTCCACTTGCTGTGCGTGCCGATCCACCCGTTGATGTGGATGGAGCTCACCGTTGCATGCAACCCGTGCGCCTGCATCACCGCACAGACCGCCTCGATGGCCTGCGGCGGCAAATGCGCATGCTCGCTGTGGTCGATGGCGATGTCCGTGAGACGTCCCGCGCTGTCGGTCGCGAGCGTCGCCCCCGGCACCCGCGCCAGGATCTCATCGGCACATTGCTTCAGCCGCAGGGCATTGCGCGCCCGGGTGTCGGCGTCCTGGCTGAACTCGACGATCAGCGGGGCGGGGGAAGGTTCAGGCGAAGCGCCTTTGACCCGTTGCCGCGTCAGCAGCACCCCGCCGTTTTCCGCCACGATGCCGCAGACCGCCCAGTCCCGGGCCATCGGCTCGCTCCAGCCCGCCGGCCGCCCGGTGATGGCGATCACCGGCAGCCCGGCCGCCGCCAGCCGCTCCAGTGCCTGCCGCGCAGACGCGCCCAGGCCCCCGCCGGTGGTCAGGGTGTCGTCGATATCGGTCAGCACCCCCACCACAGCGCGCCATTCCTCACGGGGACAAGACATCAGAGGCTTCATGGCCGGCGATTGTGCGTCTAGAATCTGGCTCGTTCCGAGGAGCGTTGCGACCTCTCACCGCCAGAGGCCAGGCTCGGAACTGCTGTGTTGTATCCCCTCACAGCCCAGCAACCGCGCTCACCCGTTGACCTCTTCAGGCGGCCGGGTGGGTGTGTTGTCCCCACGGCCCCAGGTGTCAACGGCTCAACCCACGCAGGAGCCCGTATGAACGCCGTTCTCAAGCCGCTGGCACAAGACCAGTACCTGATCAAAGACCTGTCGCTCGCCGACTGGGGCCGCAAGGAACTCAGCATCGCCGAAAGCGAAATGCCGGCCCTGATGGCCATCCGCGAGGAATACGCCTCCAGCCAGCCGCTCAAGGGCGCCCGCATTGCCGGCTCGCTGCACATGACCATCCAGACCGGCGTGCTGGTTGAAACCCTGCAAGCCCTGGGCGCCGAAGTGCGCTGGGCGTCGTGCAACATCTTCTCCACCCAGGACCATGCCGCCGCCGCCCTCGTGGCCCGCGGCACGCCGGTCTTTGCCTACAAGGGCGAGACGCTGGAAGACTACTGGGACTACACCCACCGCATCTTCGACTTCGGCCCCAAGGGCTCGGCCGGCGAAGGCCCCAACATGATCCTGGACGACGGCGGCGATGCCACGCTGCTGATGCACCTGGGCCAGAAGGCCGAGAAGGACCTGTCGGTGCTGGCCAACCCGGGCAGCGAAGAAGAGCGCGTGCTGTTCGCCGCCATCAAGCGCAAGCTGGCCGAAGACAGCACCTGGTACACCCGCAAGAGCGCCGAGATCATCGGCGTGACCGAAGAGACCACCACCGGTGTGCACCGCCTGAAGGAAATGGCCGCGAAGGGCTCGCTGCTGTTCCGCGCCATCAACGTGAACGACTCGGTCACCAAGAGCAAGTTCGACAACCTCTACGGTTGCCGTGAATCGCTGGTGGACGGCATCAAGCGCGCCACCGACGTGATGGTGGCCGGCAAGATCGCCGTGGTGGCCGGCTACGGCGACGTGGGCAAGGGCTCGGCCCAGGCCCTGCGCGCTCTGTCCGCCCAGGTGTGGGTGACCGAGATCGACCCGATCTGCGCCCTGCAGGCCGCCATGGAAGGCTACCGCGTGGTCACGATGGAATGGGCTGCCGACAAGGCCGACATCTTCGTCACCACCACCGGCAACAAGAACGTCATCCGCCATGAGCACATGGCCGCCATGAAGCACAACGCCATCGTCTGCAACATCGGTCACTTCGACAATGAGATCGATGTTGCGTCGCTGGAGCAGTACGAGTGGGACGAGATCAAGCCGCAGGTGGACCATGTGATCTTCCCGGACGGCAAGCGCATCATCCTGCTGGCCAAGGGTCGCCTGGTCAACCTGGGCTGCGGCACCGGCCACCCCAGCTATGTGATGTCGTCCAGCTTCGCCAACCAGACCATTGCGCAGATCGAGCTGTTCGCCCACAAGGACGCCTACGACATCGGCAAGGTCTATGTGCTGCCCAAGCACCTGGACGAGAAGGTGGCGCGCCTGCAGCTCAAGACGCTGAATGCACAGCTGACCGAGCTGACGGACGAGCAGGCCGCCTACATCGGCGTGCCCAAGCAAGGCCCGTTCAAGCCTGACACCTACCGCTACTGATGACCGCGGCGGCCTCCCGCCCTGGGAGGCCGCTCGGCCATCTGCCGTCGGCGTCACTGCCCTGCCCATCCCCGTTCATCGCGTCCATCGCGTTCACTGCACCCATCGCCTCGATGAGAGCTGACCAGTTGCTGGTGTCCACCGGCCTTGCCCCCACCCGCTCCGCCGCCCAGCGGCTGATCGAGCAGGGGGCCGTTTCCTGGCATTCGCCCAAGGGCTGGGTGCCGCTGAAGAAGGCCGGCGAGGCCCTGCCCGAACAAGCCGAGCTGCGCATCACCGACGATGCGGAGCTGCGGTATGTCTCGCGCGGTGGCCTCAAGCTGGAAGGAGCGCTGCGGGTTGCAGGCCTGGACGTCACCGGCCTGACCGCGCTGGATGTCGGGCAGAGCACCGGCGGCTTCACCGACTGCCTGCTCAAGGCCGGTGCGGCGCGTGTGGTCGGGCTGGATGTCGGCCACGACCAGCTGCATGCATCGCTGCGCAGCGACCCGCGAGTGGCTGCCCTGGAGGGCACGCATGTGCGCGCGCTGGCCGAGAGCCCTCTGCGCACGCTGGCCCCGGAAGGCGGCTTCGATCTGGTGGTGGGCGACCTGAGTTTCATCTCCATGGTCGGCGCCCTGCCCCACCTGGATCCGTGGCTGGCCGTCGGCGGTCAGGCGCTGCTGCTGGTCAAGCCGCAGTTCGAGCTGGGGCCTCAGGCCATCGGCAAGGGCGGTCTGGTCAAGGATGTGACGCTGTATCCGCAGCTGGAGCAGCAGGCGCGCGACGCCGCGCTGGCGCTGGGCTGGTCGGTGCAAGGCTGGATGGACAGCCCCATCACCGGCGGCGACGGCAATCGAGAATTTTTCCTGTGGGCCCGCAAGACCGGCCTGCAGCACAGGGAAGGACCCACCCCATGAGCACACCTGTCAGCATCGAGTTTTTCCCGCCCAACACGCCAGTGGGCAGCGAGAAGCTCAAGACCGTGGTGCAGGAACTGCGTGCGGTGAACCCGCAGTATTTCAGCGTCACCTACGGCGCTGGTGGATCGACGCGCGAGAAGACGCTGGCCACCGTGGCCGAGATCGCCCGGCAGGGCTTCGACGCGGCGCCGCACCTGTCCTGCGTGGGCTCCACCCGCGAGAACATCGCCGAGATCCTGGCCACCTACCGCGCCCAGAACATCCGCCGCGTGGTGGCCCTGCGCGGCGACTTGCCCAGCGGCACCGCTACCGCCGGCGAGTTCCGCTATGCCGCCGAGCTGGTGCGCTTCATCCGCGAGACGCAGGGCGCCGACTGGGACATCGAAGTCGCGGCCTATCCCGAATATCACCCGCAGCAGCGCTACGCCGCCCGGGACCTGCAGTTCTTCGCCGACAAGATGAAGGCCGGCGCCAGCGGCGCCATCACGCAGTTCTTCTACAACCCTGATGCCTACTTCCATTTCGTGGATGCGGCACGTGCGCTGGGGGTGGACGCGCCGATCGTGCCGGGCATCATGCCGATCAACAACTACGCCCGCATTGCGCAGTTCGCGCAGCGCGACGGCATCGAGATTCCGCGCTGGGTGGCCCTGAAGATGGAAGGCTACATGGACGATGCCGCGTCGGTGCGCGCCTTCGGCCTGGACGTGGTCACCCGGCTGTGCGAGCGGCTGATCGCCGGCGGCGTGCCGGGGCTGCACTTCTACACGCTCAACCAGTCGGCGTTGACGCTGGAGTTGTGTTCGCGCCTCAAGTTGTCATCGGAGCTTTGACATCTGACAAGGCCGCAAGCCCGTGAGGGTTTTGGCGGCCAAACCTTGTGCGGCATCAAGGTTTCTACCGATCGGCAGGCGTTCAATCCGTCCTGTTCGCTACCTAGGAGAAACCTGATATGAACGTCCTTCGCTCTCGTGCCGCTCGTGTGTCCTCTGCTGCGTCTTCTGGTGCGGCCTCGGCCCTGGTGGCCGCCGCTGCTGCGGTGGTCGGTCTGTGCGCACCGGTGATGGCGCAGGCCCAGTCGGTGGAAAACCCCTGGCTGGTGCGCGTGCGTGCGCTGCACCTGGATTCGGCCAACAAGGACTCGACCGGGCTGGACCTGAGCATCAACAACAAGACCTTCCCGGATGTTGATGTTTCCTACTTCTTCACGCCCAACATCGCTGCGGAACTGGTGCTGACCTATCCGCAAAAGCAGCGCATCTACTCGGGGGACACGCAGATCGGCACGCTGAAGCATCTGCCGCCGACCCTGACGGTGCAGTACCACTTCAACCCCGCCGGTCAGGTCCGTCCGTATGTGGGCGCCGGCCTGAACTACACGCACTTCTCCAGCGTGCGCTTTGACAGCGCGGTGCAGGCGGCCCTGGAGCCCAGCATCAAGCACAACAGCTTCGGCCTGGCCGCTCAGGCCGGTGTGGATGTGATGCTGGACAAGCAGTGGTCCCTGAACTTCGACATCAAGAAGGTGCAGATCCGCACGAAGGTGTCGTCGGCCGGCACGGAAGTCGGCAAGTTCAAGGTGGACCCGCTGCTGATCGGCGTGGGGGTGGGCTACCGGTTCTGATGCATCGGTCGTCCGCCGCAGTGTGGTTCCTCACCCAGTGAAGGCACTGCTGCAACGGTTTCATGGCCGACGCACATAGATGATATGGGGCAACGCGGCGGCCATGGGAATGGCGCCTCCTTCGCGGGGGGCGCCATTTTTTTCGTCGGTCGGAGCCGTCGCACCGGGCCGTCGTTCGGAGCCGTTGCGGATCCCCTGCGTGCGCTGATCAGGCAGACTGGCGCGGCGATGATTCAGGCACGGATGCGCCCGCCTCTGCCTGCGAGCCGGGCCGTCTGTAGGCCATGCCCACCGAACGCGGCGCGGTGTGAACGAAGCCGAACTGCGCGTAGAGGTCCTGCGCCTGTCCATCCGCGATCAGGCTGACATAGCCGCTCGCGGGCACATTCGCCTCGATGTACTTCAGGATCTCTCCCATGATGCGCTTGCCCAGCCCCTTGCCCTGATGCGCCTTGAGCACAGCAATGTCGACGACTTGAAAGAAGCACCCGCCATCGCCGATCACCCGCCCCATGCCGACGGGCGTCGAGTCATGGAGGATCTGCACCGCAAACAGCGTGTTGGGGAGTCCCCGCTCAGCCGCCTCGTCGGTCTTGCTACTCAGGCCGGAGCCGACACGCAGGGCTTGATACGTTGGAACCGAAGGCGTTTCAAGCAGGCAGGTGTAGGCGGTGTTTTGGGTCATGAGCCAGGGCTTGTGAAACAAGGCGATGCCTGCATTCTGGCAGTTGGATCGTGACCAGGCTTGGTCAGCGCCATGCCATGTCCGGCGCTGGAGGAGCCCCTGTCAAAATCCCGCCCATGCAGACCCCGTCCCTGGCAACGCCCTCACCACGGCCCGACGCGGACACCCCGAATCCGCTGCTCTACACCTTCCGCCGCTGCCCCTACGCCATGCGTGCACGGATGGCGCTGCTGCAAGCCGGCTGCGTCTTCGATGCGGTGGAGGTCAGCCTGCGCGACAAGCCCGCCAGCCTGCTGGCCTTGTCCCCCAAAGCGACCGTGCCGGTGCTGCAGTTGCCCGATGGCCGCGTGATCGAGGAGAGCTGGGACATCATGCGCTGGGCACTATCTTCGGAGGATGCCCAGGGCTGGTGGACGCGGGCGCAATCCCCGGACAACCTGGAGGCGCTGCAGCGCAACGACGGTGACTTCAAACACCACCTTGACCGCTGGAAGTACCCGCAGCGCTTTCCGGGCGACGCCGTCACGCCGGACGCCCACCGCGACCGGGCCGTTGATGTGCTGTTGCGGCCGCTGGACGAGCGCCTTCGCACCGCGCCGTTTCTCGGTGGCGCGGATCCCTGCGCGACCGACCTGGCGCTGTTCCCATTCGTCCGCCAGTTCGCGGCCGTGGCGCCAGCCTGGTTCGCAACGCTGGACTTGCCGGCGCTCCCGTCCTGGCTGGACGGCTGGCTGGGTCATCCGCTGTTCATCGCCTGCATGCACAAGCTGCCGGCCGAAGGAGTGAGCCGCTTCCCCCCTCTTGAGCCGTAAGGGACGAACAGGCATGACAACGGGCATGACAACGGCCACTTCACCAAGGGCCCACCGGGGCCCGCCCGATGGGCACAGCCCCTCCCCGCTCGGCCTTGTCGTCAGCTCACCTGCTCAAACGCATCCCGCGTCAGGTTCTCGGGCCCGCCTTCCGCGCGGCACGCCACATCGTCTTCGATCCGCACCCCGCCAAAGGCACTGAGGTGCTTCACCAGCGCCCAATCCACCTGGGCCGCCGCGGGCGTGGCGCGCAGTTTCTCCAGCAGCATCGGAATGAAATACAGCCCCGGCTCGATGGTCACCACCATGCCCGACTGCAGCACGCGCGTCAGCCGCAGATAGGGGTGGCCTTCCGGCTTCGGCAGCGTGCCGCCCTCTTCATCCTTCATGAAGCCGCCGATGTCATGCACCTGCAGGCCCAGCAGATGGCCGATGCCATGCGGCAGGAAGGTGCTGGTGACACGCTGGGCCAGCATCGCCTCTTCGTCCATCTTCACGATGCCCACCTCGCGCAGCACATGCGCGCATTCCGCGTGGGCCGCGAGGTGGATGTCACGATAGTCCGTGCCCGCACGCACCCGGTCCACCAGCCGCAGCTGCGACGCTTCCATCGCATCCAGCAAGGCCTGGAAGGTCGCATCGCCATTGCCGGTCGTGCGGGTGATGTCCGAGGCATACCCGCAGCTGTGCGCCCCGGCATCCACCAGCAGCGACAGCGACTGTGCCGGCGCCACCACATCCTGGTACTGATAGTGCAGCACCGCGCAGTGCTCATTGAGCGCGACGATGTTGCCGTACGGCAGATCTCGCTCGGCCATGCCGACGGCGGTCAGGTAAGCGCGGTGCACCTCGGCTTCCGAGGCCCCCTCGCGGAAGGCACGCTGGGTCGCCAGGTGCCCCTTGGCGCCCAGCACCGAAGCCTCCCGCATGCGCAGCAGTTCGTAAGGCGTCTTGACGGCGCGGGCATAGTGCAGCGCATTCAGCACCGCCGGCGGATTGTTGGGCACCAGCTCGCCCAGGGCGGCATCGGCTTCTCCGATCACCGCTAGGCGCCCCGGCACCTGCAGGTGCGGCAGCGCGTCCTCGGCACGGCGCACGATGATCAGCTCGAAGTGCTCCACCCAGAAGCCGCTGGGCGCCGCGGGCGGTACATGCCAGTAGTCCTCGGGCTGGCAATACACGAGGCGCGGCTTGTGGCCGGGGCGGATCACCAGCCAGCTGTCCGGATGCTGCACCAGCGGCACCCACAGCTTGAAATGCGGATTGGGCTGGAAGACGTAGGGCCGGTCATCCAGGAAAGCGAATTTCTCGACGCCAGACGCAATCACCAGCGCATCAAAGCCGCCGCGCTGCAGCGCATGCTCGCTGCGTCGCTGCTGCTCCGCGAGGTGGTCGGCGTACAGCGCCGACAGGGAGGCGGAACGGGACGCGGACCCGGCGGCGGCTGTCACGCTGGAAGCGTCAGCGGCGACGGGAACGGCGGATGCGGCAGAGGCGCCGGAGAGGGAATGAGATGTGGCGAGCGTCATGCGCGAGGATTCTCCCAGACCAGGCCCATGTCGGTCAGCATGGCATCCAGCCGGACATCGTTCGGAAGGGCGGACAGCGCCGGCTGGAAGCCGTGGCTGTAGCCCAGGCCCACCACCAGCGGCCGCGGTTCAATGCGCGCGATGGTGCGCTTCATGAAGCCGCCGCCGTAGCCCAGCCGGATGCCCCCCGGGCCATACCCCAGGCAAGGCAGCAACAGCAGTTGCGGTTCAAAGGCTTCGGTGTCCTTGGGTTTGGTGATGCCGGTGCCGTCTTCTTCCATCGGGCAGCCGGGGTACCAGATGTGAAAACGCAGCCGCTGCTCATCCCGGTCCACCACCGGCAGTCCGATGCGGCGCTGCGCATCCACCTCGCTCCAGCGGTAGAGCGCAGGCATGGGGTCGAATTCCCCCTTGATCGGCCAATAGGCGGCGATGCGGGACTCCTTGCGGGCCACCAGCCACACCCGCAGCACCCGTTGCAGTTGCTCCGACAGATGCAGGCGGCCGGGCAGGTCCAGGCGTTCCTGGATCAGTTGGTCCCGCAGGGCTCGGCGCTCGGCCAGGGCCTCGGGGGAAGCGCCTGCGCCGGGGTCCGGGGGCACGTCCTGCAACTGGCGTGGCGATTGTTCCGGTGTGCCGCTTGGTGTGGCACTTGGAGTCTGATCCGGCTGGGGGCCCGGCTTGTGGTCCGGCTTATGGTCCGGCGTCGTGTCCTGAGAATCCATCCCGCTCCCGATGTCCCGGACCCCGTGGTCCCGGCTGCGTTGATTGTGGCCGTCCAGCGTGGGCCGCGCTAGAGTGGGCCCCCATGGGAACGACTCGTCCAGACAACGGCTTTGTGGCGCACTGCATGGAATTGCTGGCGGTGCTGGGCCCGATCCGCGCCAAGCGCATGTTCGGCGGTCACGGCCTCTACGCCGACGACATCTTTGTCGCCATCATCACCGGTGACCAGCTCTATCTGAAGACCGACGACCAGACCCGGCCGCGCTTCGAAGCGGCCGGCTGCGCGGAGTTCCGCTATGACCGGCGGGCGAAGGATGGATCGGTCACCACGGCGTCGCTGGGCTACTACCAGCCGCCGGAAGAGGCGCTGGAGTCGGCGGCGCTGATGGCGCCATGGGCGAGGCTGTCGATGGAAGCAGCGCTGCGGTCGGCCAATGCCAAACCCAAGCCCAAGCCCACGCCTAAGGCCAAAGCCAAGCCCAAGCCACCAGCGGCCGAGAAATCGCCCGTGGCACTCAAGCCGTCGTCGGGCGCGGCAGCAACGTCAGCAGCCGGTTCGAGATCCGCGTCGAAAGGCCAGAAACTCCGCTGACCGAATTCGCGCCACGGCGGCTGGCGCACGCCTGCGGCGGCACCAGCAGCTGAAACCGCGCCTGCGGCCAGGCTTCGATCACCAGTTCGGCGCCGTTCGGCAGGTCCAACGCATCCCCGGCTTCCAGCCAGTAATCGTCGGACGGCAGGTCCAGCGCGCCGCGCTGGGTCACCCACACGCGCCCTTCCAGCACCCGCAGTTCCCGCTGGCCAGGACCGATCGGCAGCCGCATGGCTTCTCCGGCTTGCAAATCCCAGGCGCCATCCCGACGGGTCGGGTGGATTGATGACAAATTGGTTAAAGACATGATGTACTCCCATCGCCCCCCGACGCCCGCCAGATTGGGCTTCATCCTCGAAGGCATGGTGGCATCCTAGGGTTGCCCCGGGGCGCGGTCCAATGAGAGTTGGGCTTCGGATTGATAGCATTTGCGCATGAATACCCCCCGCCACCGTCCCCTGAGCATCGGCCCGCTGCGTGCGTTTGAAGCGGTGGCCCGGCGGCTCAGTTTCAGCGGGGCGGCGGAGGAGCTGTTCCTGACCCAGTCCGCGGTCAGCCGGCAAATCCGCGCGCTGGAAGAGGAACTGGGCACGACGCTCTTCCAGCGCGGCACCCGGCATGTGGCGCTGACCGCTGACGGCCAATTGCTGCAAAGCACGGTGGCGCCGCTGCTGGAGCGGCTGGACGGCACGGTGCGGCAGATGCGCCAGACGCGCGGCCGCCGGGTGGTGAACGTGACCACCTTTGCCTCGTTCGCCTCCCTGTGGCTGATCCCCCGGCTGGAGGCCTTCCAGCGGGACCATCCGGACATGGACATCCGCGTCTCCGCCCACGATCAACTGGTGGACCTGGAAGACAGCGAAATCGACATCGCCCTGCGCTATTGCCCGCCGCGCGGCGTGCCGCCGACGGCGCAGCGGCTCTTCGGCGAAGTGCTGACGCCGGTGGTCAGCCCGTGGATGGCCGGTCAGGCCGCGTCGGGCCAGGCGCCGCCCCTGAGCACCGCCGCTGACCTGCGTCACCACACCCTGGCGGAGGAGGACGACCAGCGCCCCAGCGGCCTGTTCCTGAGCTGGCGTCGCTGGCTGGCCGAGCGGGGACTGCCGGACCTGCAGCCGCGCCGCTGGATGTATCTGAATTTCACCTACCAGCAGGTGCAGGCGGCGGTGTCCGGCCAGGCGGTAGCGCTGGCGCGGTTGCCGCTGGTGGCCGAGGCGCTGCAACGCGGGGAGCTGGCTGAACCCTTTGGAGAGACGGGGCGCATGAGCGCGCCGACGGTCTACTGGCTGATGCTGTCCCGGCAAGGCCGGGCCCGCGCGGAGGTGATGGAGTTTGCGCAGTGGATCCTGGAGCAGGCGGCGGGCACGCGCAGCGCCATCGGCGAAGGGGAGCCGCCCAAGGCGGCGCCTTTCAGCGGCGACTGAGCGCACCCCTCCTGCGGCGGCCCGTGGCCGGCGCTGGCCCCTGGCCCGATCAGGGCGCGATCAGGGCGCGATGATCTCGATTTCCGTCAGCACGATGGTCAACGGCTGGTCATGCGGCTGCACCTCGAACGGCACCTCGCAGCAGGCCCAGCCCAGCCCGATGGTGGTGACACCGGGATGTTCTTCCAGCCATCGGTCGAAATAACCGCCCCCGTAGCCGAGCCGGTAGCCCTCGCGGGTGAAACCCAGGCACGGCACCAGCAGCACTTCAGGCACCATCACGGCGCCGTTGGCGGTCGGAATGTCGCATTCATCGCGGCGGGTGGGCGCGCTGCCGTCCCAGCGGTGAAAACTCATGCTCGCCGGTCCCTGGTTCGGTCCCGCCTTTCGGGCGAACGGGAGCGCCAGTTGCAAGGTTGCATCGAGTTTGTGGGCCAGAGCCCAGTCCGCTGCGTTAAATTCACCGTCCAGGGCCCAGTACAGCCCCAGGCTCATTGGCTCCAGTTGCTGCAGCAGGCCTTGGAGCTGTTCACCCAGCCGGTTCTCCGCAAGGCGGGCGTCGGGGCTGGCCCACCATTCCTGGCGACGCGCCCGCAAGGCGCGTCGCAGCTCGTTTCTCTCATGGGGCCAGGTGTTGTCCGTGGGGGAGGCATTCATCGCAGTACGGCATGAAGTTCGCTCGGATCACTGTAACCGCCCTGGCGCTTGGCGCCATCGGCCTGTCGCCGCTTCCTTCCATCGCGCAGGCGCCCACGCCCTTTGCGGTGGTCCCCAATCCGCCGCCGCCCAATGCCGACCTGGTGCTGGACGCGCGCGATGCCTGGCAAAAGCGCGACCGCGCCCGGCTGGCCGCCGACCGCCAGGCCGCCCTGGACCAGCAGCATCCGCTGGCCCCCTGGTTCGACTACTGGGACCTCAACAGCCGTCTGTCCGAAGCCACCCAGCCTGAGGTCAGCGCGTTTTATGCGCGCTGGCCCGGCAGTTACGTGGAAGACCGGCTGCGCAATGACTGGCTGCTGGAGCTGGGCCACCGCCGCGACTGGGCCAACTTCCGGCGCGACCATGCCAGCTACAAGATGCAGGACGACCGGGAAGTCGTCTGTTATGCGCTGCTGGCCGACCCGGCCCTGGAGCGCAGCAAGGAACTGCGCGAGCAGGCCCGCAGCGCCTGGCTCAATCAGCGCGACAGCGACGAAGGCTGCCATCTGCTGGCCACCACGCTGCTGGAGACCGGCAAGCTCAAGGACACCGACGTCTGGCTGAAGATGCGCCAAGCGGTCGAGGCCAACCGGCCGCGGGTCATCAAGCAGGTCAGCGGTCTGTTGACCAAGGCCGAGACCCAGTCCCTGACCGAACTCATGGACAAGCCCGACCGCTATCTCAAGCGCAAGGGCGCCGCCCGGCCGCGTGCGCAGGCGGAACTGACCGCCCTGGCACTGCAGCGCCTGGCGGTGCAGGACCCGTCCACCGCCACCGACGACGTGCAGGCCTGGGCCGCCCGCCTGCCCACCGACCTGGCCGCCTGGGTGTGGGTGCAGTTGGGCCGTCAGGCCGCGCTGCGCCAGCAGGAAGTGGCCAGCGATCGTTTCGATCGTGCCCTGCGCCTGCAGGCCCGGGCCGGTGTGCCGATGGAATGGAGCGACGACACCCTCAGCTGGATTGCCCGGGCCGCCCTGCGCGCGGACGGCGGCAACGGCCGGCCGGAGCAGTTGCTGGAGGCCATCGCCCTGATGAAGCCGTCGGAGCAGCGCGATGCCGCGTGGGTGTACTGGAAGGCCAAGGCCCAGCAGACGCTGGCCGCCAAGGGCCCCGCCGGCGACGCCCAGCGCAAGGAAGCCCTGGACGCGCTGCGCGGCCTGGCCTCTCCCCTGCACTACTACGGCAAGCTCGCCGCTGATGAACTGCGGCTGCGTCTGCCGCTGCCGCCCCAGCCGGCCGACCTCACGCCGCAGGAGCGTGCGGCGGCCCTGTCGATGCCGGGGGTGTCGCGGGCGATGCAACTGCTGGCCGTGGGCCTGCGCAGCGAAGGCCAGCGCGAATGGAACTTCACCATGCGCGGTCTGGGCGACCGGGAGCTGCTGGCCGTCGCCCAGGCGGCCTGTGAGCGCGAACTGTGGGAACGCTGCATCTCCACCAGTGAACGCACTCGCCAGGAGATCGACCTCAACACCCGCTATCCCATGCCCTACCGCGCCGATGTGTTCCGCACCGCCGCCGCGTCGGGGCTGGACCCGACCTATGTCTACGGCCTGATCCGCCAGGAATCGCGCTTCATGATGGATGCCCGCTCGCATGTCGGCGCCTCCGGCCTGATGCAGGTGATGCCGGCCACCGCCAAGTGGACCGCCAAGAAGTTGGGCCTGGACGTGAAGCCGGAGATGCTGCACGACCGGGACGTGAATCTGCGCCTGGGCACTGGCTACCTGAAGCTGGTGCTGGACAGCTTCGACGGCTCGCAGGCCATGGCGGCGGCGGCCTACAACGCGGGCCCCAACCGGCCGCGGCGCTGGCGGGAAGGCTCGACGCTGGATGCCGCCATCTGGACCGAGAACATCCCCATCAACGAGACCCGGGACTACGTGCGCAAGGTGCTGTCCAACGCCACGGTTTATGCCCAGCTGATGGGCCGTGAGGGCGGCACGCAGCTGCGCGAACGCCTGGGCCGCGTCATCGGGCCTGCCGGCACCACGGCCGCCGTGGCCCAGGACCTGCCGGCCAACGGCAACTGACACCCCGCCCATCCCTCCTCCACCATCCCCCGGGAGCGCCTCCATGAGCCTGACCCTGCTGATCGGCAACAAGAACTACTCGTCCTGGTCGATGCGCCCCTGGGTGCTGATGAAGGCGATGGAGATCCCCTTCGAGGAGCGGGCGCTGCGTTTCGATTTCACGCCGGACTCGGCCTTCTACAAGGAGGTTCGCGCCGTGGCGCCGACCGGCAAGGTGCCGGTGCTGGTGGAGGATGGCCTGGCGGTCTGGGACAGCCTGGCGATCGTCGAATACCTGGCGGAGCGTTTCCCGGACCGCGGCGTGTGGCCGACCGACCGGGCCCGGCGCGCCCGCGCACGCACGGTCTGCGCGGAGATGCACAGCGGCTTTGGCGCCTTGCGGTCCCACTGTCCGATGAACATTGATGCGGACCTACAGACGGTGGGCCCGCAACTGCTGGCCCGCGAACCCGCGCTACGTGCCGACCTGGAACGCATCGGCCAGTTGTGGACAGACACCCTGCAGGCCTGTGGCGGCCCCTTCCTCTTCGGCACCTTCAGCGCCGCGGACGCTTTCTTTGCGCCGGTGGTCATGCGCGTCACGCGCTATGGCCTGCCACTGCCCCCGCTCGCCCAGGCGTACGCTCAGCGCCTGGAGGCGACACCGGCCGTGCAGGACTGGGTCGCCGCGGCACTGGCGGAAAAGGATTTTTTGGACTTTGAAGAACCGTACCGGGACGTGAGCGGACCGGTGCCGGTGCTCAAGCCGGTGATCTGAGGCGCAATCCGGCCTCAACAAGGGAAACAGACGGGCGCCAGGAACCCTGGCACCCGTCCGGCCGGGACGGCCTTAATCCTCGCGGCGGCGGCGGACGAGGAAGCCCATGGCCAGAAGGCCACCCAGCATCAACGCTTGCGTTTGCGATTCACTGCCCAGGGAGGGCAGCAACGAATCCGCACCTTCCTGCTCATTAACATCCGGCAACTGGACCGGCTCAGACTGGCTACGCTGGACAAAACTGGACTCAGCCGCCACGGGCTCCGCAGGGAGCTGTGACAACCCGCGGACCGCCGAAGACAGCTTGGGTGGGACCTGCTGTTCCTTGGCGTGGGCGGCGAGACTCAGAAACACCAATCCGAGAGCGACGACTACCTTCATTCATACACTCCCAACTGCTGGTCAACCTGCCTGGCTCGGTGTCTCTCTCGGCCCTTTGGTCCGCTGTAGCGGACACTCATTTGCAGGTGACATGGTGAATATACCTAGCTAGCGTAAATTAACTACCCCCACTGTTGGGGATGCTGCACCGCAACATGAGTATGCAAATGTATCTGGTCGGCGGCGCTGTTCGCGATGCGCTGTTGGGTTTGCCGGTCCAGGACCGGGACTGGGTGGCCGTGGGCGCCGATCCGCAGGCCCTGCTGGACGCCGGTTACCTGCCGGTGGGCAAGGACTTTCCGGTCTTCCTCCATCCCAAAACGCATGAGGAAGTGGCGCTGGCGCGCACCGAGCGCAAGACCGGCTCTGGCTATCGAGGATTCCAGGTGCATGCCGCCCCGGACGTGACGCTGGAGCAGGACCTGGCGCGCCGCGACCTCACCATCAACGCCATGGCCCAGGCCGAGGACGGCTCGCTGGTGGACCCCTACGGCGGCCAGCGGGACCTTCAGGCGCGGGTGCTGCGGCATGTGTCGCAGGCTTTTGTGGAAGACCCCGTCCGCATCCTGCGCCTGGCCCGCTTTGCCGCCCGTTTCAGTGACTTCAGTGTGGCGCCGGAGACCATGACCCTGATGCAGGAGATGGTGAACAACGGCGAAGTGGACGCGCTGGTGCCGGAGCGGGTGTGGCAGGAAATGTCCCGGGGACTGATGGAGGACCGTCCGTCCCGCATGATCGAAGTGCTGCGCGAGTGCGGGGCCCTGGCCCGGCTGGCACCGGCCCTGGACCGTCTTTTCGGGGTGCCGCAGCCACCGGTTCATCACCCGGAGGTGGACACCGGCGCCCATCTGCTGCTGGTGCTGGACCAATGCGCCCGGGTGCAGGCGCCGCTGACGGTGCGCTTTGCGGCGCTCTGCCACGACCTGGGCAAGGGAGACACCCCGGAAGCCGACTGGCCCCGTCATCCGGGCCACGATGCCCGTGGCGTGCCGCTGACCGAGGCCCTGTCCGCCCACTGGCGGGTGCCGACCGAGTGCCGGGACCTGGCCGTGCTGGTCGCCCGCGAGCACATTCACCTCCACAGCAGCCTGGGCTTCAGCCCGGAGGCCCGCCTGCGGCTGCTGGAGCGCTGCGACGCCCTGCGCCGGCCCGACCGCTTCAAGGAGATGCTGCTGGCGTGCGAATGCGATGTGCGCGGCCGCACCGGCATGGAGAACCGGGACTATCCGCAGCGGCCCTGGATGCTGCAGTCCCTCGCGGCGGTGCTGGCGGTGGATACCGCCGCCATCTCGGCACAGGCCCTGGCCGCGGGCCGCAAGGGGCCGGCCATCGGGCAGGCGATCCATCTGGCACGGCTCAACGCCCTGCGGGCGATGGAGCCGGTTCAGAGCATGTAGGACCGGTCGCCGCGCTGGAAGCCGATGGCGTCGAATTCCTCGCCCGGCACAAAGCCAATCACTTTGAACAGCTCGCCCATCTCGTGTTCGGCGATCAGCCGGTGCGCCATGCCGCGCTGCGCCAGGTCGGCGCCTTCCATCAGGTCCACCAGGCCGCAGTTGATCAGGAAGTGCGCCTGGGTGGTGTAGCCCAGCACCGTCAGCCCGGCTTCCTGCCCCGCCAGCGCAATGCCGGTGAAGTTCACATGGGTGGTGATGTCCTTCTGCCCCGGCAGGGACAGCGGATCGGGATCGGCCCGGTGCAGGTGGTGGCACATCAACGTGCCGCCGGTGCGTTGCGGGTGGTAGTACTCCGACTCGGGGAAGCCGTAGTCGATGAAGAAGGCGGCGCCGCGCTTGAGATGGTCGGCCAGGGTGCGGACAAAGGCCTCGGCCTGCGCATGCACCTCGGTGACGGTGCCAGGCACGAAGGTGATGTCGGCTTCCGGCGGCGTGGGCGGCCGTGCGGTGGTGGGCCGGTCCGAGAAACACAGCCCGCCCTGCGCATCCATCTCCACCCCGCGTTCACGCCACTGACTGCCGGTCCAGTGCAGCAGTTGCACCGGCATGGCGTCCAGCAGTTCATTGGCCACGAGCACGCCGTGGATCTCCTGCGGCCACTGGTCCAGCCATTGCACCCGCGGCGCGAAGCGCGCCAGGCGCTGGGCCTGCCGCTGCCGAAGCGTGCCAGACAGGTCCACGATCTGGTAGTGGTCCACCGGTGTGCCCAGGGCATCGAGCGTGTCGATCAACTGCTCGGCCAGGGCACCACTGCCCGCACCGAATTCGATGACGGTGCGGGTGCCGCTGACGGTCAGCGCCTGCGACACCTGCCGGGCCAGGGCCTGGCCAAACAGCGGCGACAGCTCCGGCGCGGTGACGAAGTCCGACCCCTGCTGCGGCATGGTGCCGAACTTGCGCAGGCTGTTGGCGTAATAGCCCAGCCCCGGCGCATACAGCACCAGGCTCATGTAGCGGTCGAACGGCAGCCAGCCGCCGGCCTCCTGGAGGGCCTGCCGCAGCAGGGCCTGCATGGCATCGGCAACGTCTGGATGGGAAGGGAGTTCAGCCGGGGGCTGGGAAGCAGCAGTCATGGGTCGATCCTGGGCAGCGTTGGCCGACCCCGCCGGGCCAGCCATGCTTCGAATTCATCCGCCGGCATGGCGCTGGCAATCACTTCACCCTGCAGCTCATCGCAGCCCCATTCGGCCAGCAGATGCCACTGGCGGGCATTGCGAACGCCCTCGGCCCCGACCCGCAGGCCCAGGCCCTTGGCCATCTGCACCATGGCCCGGGTGATGGCAGCGGCGCCGTTATCGTCCGGCAGCACCGCCACAAAACTCTGGTCGATCTTGAGCTTGTCCAGCGGCAGCCGGGTGAGCTGGTTCAGGGCGGTATAGCCGGTCCCGAAATCATCGATCGAAATCGCCAGCCCCTGGGAGCGCAGCGTCTGCAGCAGCTCGGGCAGGCGCTCGATCTCCTCGGTGAGCATGCGCTCGGTCAGTTCCAGCTCCAGCCATTCGCCGGGCACGCCGGCCGACTTCAGGATCTGGCCCACCGATTTCGAGAAACTGGCCAGGCGGAACTGCATGCTGGAGAGGTTCACGGCAATCGGCACCGAGGCGACGCCGCTGTCATGCCACAACCGGGTCTGGCGCGCGGCTTCGCGCATCACCCACTCGCCCAGCGGCAGCATCAGCCGATGCCTCTCGGCCACCAGGATGAAGGCATCAGGCGTGAGCAGGCCGCGCACCGGATGCCGCCAGCGCAGCAGCGCTTCGGCCCCGACCAATTGACCCGTCTGCGCGTCCACCTGCGGCTGGTAGAACAGCACGAATTCGTCGGCGGTCAGGGCCTGGGCCAGTTCGCCTTCCAGCACCAGGTCGGCATAGGCGGTGGCCGCCATCGCGGGTTCGAAGAACCGGTAGGTGGCGCGGCCGGCCGCCTTGGCCAGGTACATCGCCGTGTCCGCATGCTGCAGCAGGTCTTCCGGCGTCTGCCCATGGTCCGGATAAAGCGCCACGCCGATGGATGGCGTGACCGACAGGTCCCGTCCGTCCGCCCGCACCGGCACCTCCACCACGCTCAGCAGCGCGTTGAGCACCACCAGCACGTCCTTGCGCTGCGTCACATGCTCGAGCAGCACCACGAATTCATCGCCGCCGAATCGGGCCACCAGGTCCCCCGCCCGCAGCCCGGCGCGCAGCCGGTCGGCCACCGTGCGCAGCACCTGGTCGCCTTCCAGATGGCCCAGCGAGTCGTTCACCCGCTTGAAGTTGTCCAGGTCGATGAACAGCAGCGCGGCGCCTTCGCCGCCGCGTGCCAGGCGCTCGCGCAGCCGCTCCATCAGGGTGTTGCGGTTGAGCAGGCCGGTCAGCGCATCGTGATGGGCCAGGTGATGGATGCGGGCCATCGCCTCATGCTGGGCGCGCAGGTCTCGCACCACGCCCATGCGGTAGTGCTGGCCCTGGCAGGTCAAGGTGCGCACGATCAGCTCGACCGGTAGCCGGTGGCCCTGGCCATCGATGACGACGGTTTCGTAATGGGTCTCCTCGCCCGCCTCCATCACCGATCGCACCATGGCCACTTCCTCGGCCGCGACCAGATCCAGCGCCTGGCGGCCCACCAGCGACGACAGTGGCAGCCCGAGCAGCTCGCACAGCGCGGGGTTGGCGTCGGTGATCACACCGTCGCGGTGGAAGACGATGCCCTCCATCGACGCCTGCATGAACTTGGCCATGCGCTCTTCCGACTCCCGCACGGCCAGCTCGGCCTCGCGGTAGCGGGTGATGTCGTTGATCAGCACGAAGGCCGACAGCACTTCCTTGCGGTCAGGCGACAGATGCGGCACCAGGTTGACCTCGATCCAGCGCACCTGGCCGTCCCGGCCCAGCAGCCGCCGCTCATAGTTGGCGCTGACATGCTGGTCCAGCAGCAGCCGCACCTGCGGCTCGATTTCCCGGGCGGCTTCCTCGCCGATCACTTCGCGCACGGTCAGGCCGAGGATGGCGTCCTCGTCCAGGCCAAAGGCCGCGGCATACCGGCGGTTGGCGAACAGACAGGTCAGGTCGTGGGCATCAAACACCGCAATCAGCACCGGCACGTTGTCCGCCAGCAGACGGAACTGGGCGGCCTGATCCTGCGCCGACAGCGTCGGACGGGATCGGCGCGAGGGCGGCGGCGCGGCGTGGGTCATTCAGCCTCCGGACGCCCGCCCCCGGACGCCAGCGTCTGGCGCGCCAGGCACAGGTCTTCCCAGGCCCGGGCCTTGTCCGGCAGATTGCGCAGCAGATACGCCGGGTGATAGGTGACCACCAGCGGCACGCCCTGGTAGCGGTGGACACGGCCCCGCAACCGTCCAATGGCCTCCTGGCTCTGCAGCAGCTGCTGCACCGCGAAGCGGCCCATGGCCAGGATGATGCGGGGCTGGATCAGTTCGATCTGGCGCTGCAGGAAGGGCTCGCACTGCGCGAGCTCGGCGGGGTCCGGATTGCGGTTGCGCGGCGGTCGGCACTTGAGCGTGTTGGCGATGAATACCTGCTGCTCGGGCGGCCCTTCGCCACGGCTCAGGCCCAGGGCGCGCAGCATGTTGTCCAGCAGCTTGCCGGCCGGGCCGACAAAGGGCTCGCCCTGCAGGTCCTCCTGCTCACCAGGCGCCTCGCCGATGATCATCCAGTGCGCCTGCGAATGGCCGACGCCGAAGACGGTGTTCTTGCGGGTCTCGCACAGACCGCAGGCGCGGCACTGCGACACGGCGTCGCGCAGACCGTCCCAGTCGAGGCTGGCGATGGCCTGGCGGGACAGGCCGGTGCGGTCGGCCTGGGTGGTTGCACCGACGGCATCCCCCACGGCCGCGGGCAAGGCGCGGGACAGCACATCGGCCGCCCGCTCGGCGGTCGGCCCCGCCGCGCGTTCCGTCTGCGCTTGCGCCGGTGGCGGTCCGCCAGCGGAGCCTGGCGCCGCGCGATCGGCCGCCCGCGCCTGCACGGGCGCACGCGGCCGCTCGGCCACGGCCACGGCGGCTGACGGGGCCTGGGCAGCAACCCGCTCGCGCGGCACGGCGCCTGGCCGCACGCCGGCCGTCTCGCCATCGGCCGCGTCAGCGCCCGACGCCTCGCCCACCGGGACTGCCTGGGCCGCCCCCACGGAAGGCGGCACCCAGATCTTCAGCCCCATGGCCTCCAGCATCCGGCGTTGACGGTCACTCCAGCTCATGGGCTGCCTCCGGTCAGTCGCAGCGTCATCAGCAGCGCATCCTCTCGGCCGTCGGCGCAGGGGTAATACCCGCGCCGCAGTCCGCTCTGTACAAATCCATAAGCCTCATAAAGACGGCGGGCCCGTTCGTTGCTCACCCGCACCTCGAGCCAGATCTGGAAACAGTCCCGGGCCCGGGCCAGCACCGCCAGCGCGTCCAGCATGCGCCGGGCCAGTCCCTGCCCCTGCAGGTCGGGGGCGACGGTGATGTTGAGCAGGTGCATCTCGTCGATCACCTGCATTGCCAGGAAGTAGCCGCACAGGCGGCCCTGTCCGTCCCGCAGCACGAAGCCGACATAACCGGCGGCCAGTGAGTCGATGAAGTTGCCCCGCGTCCAGGGATGGCTGTAGGCCACGTTCTCGATGGCCATCACCTCGTCCAGGTCGATGGTGCGCAGCGGCTGCAGGGCTTGCAGCGCGGGTGAGAGCAGGATGTCCTTGGCTTGGGCGCTCATGCAACAGCTCCTCAGCCGGCAGTCGGGCCTGCGGGCACAGCGGGGGGTTGCGACTGCGGCTGTGGCTGCGCCGTGGCGGCGGCCTTGTCCGCGGCTCGTTCGGCCGTGGTCTGGGCCACCTTGTCCCGCACATACAGCGGCAGGGCCAGGGCCGGGTCCATCGCCAGGCCCTGTGCCCAGGCCTGCTGGGCGAGCGAGCCCAGCGCACGGGCGCGGGAGCGGGTCTGTTCGATCCGCACGGCAGATCCGGTGTCCAGGCCCAGTGCCAGCAGCGCGGTCCCGGCGACGCAGGCCGGTGGGGAGGCGGCCCAGCGGGCCAGCAGCGGCGCCGGGTCGGTCAGCAGGGGGGCGTCCAGCACCTCCCAGTGCTGGCCATTCCATTGATAGTGGCCGGCGTAGATCTGGCCCATGCGGGCGTCCATGGCCACCCAGATGCGCAGGGTCGATTCAAGCGTGTCCGGTGGCTGCTGCTGCAGTTGCTGTAGCCGGGCGTCTTCCGCCACCAGCATCAGGCTGTCCAGCGCCAGCACCGGCTTGCCGGCCCCAAAGGCCAGGCCCTGGGCGACGGAACAGGCGGTGCGCAGGCCGGTGAAGGCCCCCGGCCCCTGGCCAAAGGCCACCGCGTCCACGTCGGACAGGCTCATGCCGGCGTCCTTCAGCAATTGCAGGGCATCCGGCACCATCCGCTGGGACGCCTGCGCGCCCCCATCGGCATCCACAAAAGCAGAATGGCCCTGACCCAGAAGGGCCAGAGCCATGTGTTCGGTGGAGCTATCCAGGGCCAGTAACACGCTCATGCAGCAAGTGTAGTGGCCCCGGCCGGCCCGGGAAGGGCCTCCCCCTCGTTTAGAAGGAGTAGCCGAGCGACAGCGTGTACACCATCGGGCGGAAATTGATGCGCGTGCGCAGCGTTTCCTCGCCGGTGTTGGTGGTGGTGACGGCGCGCATGTTGCTCTTCACATCCGCATAGGCGGCGGTGCCGACCAGCGACCAGCGCTCGGTGTAGCGCACGGTGAAGCCCACGTGCGCGGCGGCGCCCCAGGAGTTGCTCAGGTAGATCTTGGTGGGACCGCCCGAGATCGCGTCACCGGTGGGGGTGCTGCGAGTCTTCTCGAAGTAGGTGTAGTTCACGCCCAGACCGACGAACGGATAGAGCTTGGGCAGCAACGGACCGAAGTGGTAGTTGACGAAGGCCGTCGGCGGCATCTGCCGCACGACTGCGATCTGGCCTGCATTGCGCAGCACGCCATTGCCATACACCTTGTGCGAGGGCGGCACGCCCAGCACCAGCTCGCCGCTCCAGTTGTCGGCAAAGCGATAGACCAGGCCGAAGCCGGTGGTCGTCTGGTCGCCGACGCGGATCTGCGCGCCCGGTTCCGGGAACTGCTTGGAGCCGCCCGACAGGGCCGCCGCCTTGCTGTTCACGTCGATGTGGGCCAGGCCCACATAGACGGTGGTGGTGCCGACGGCGGCGTCCTGCGCGCTGGCCAGACCGCTCAGGGCCAGCAGGGCAGCGGCGGCGACGAGGGAAATGTTCTTCTTCATCATGGGTCTCCGATTCTTTTTAGACATCAACCGCCGGCGGCCAGCACGCGCTGGAACGAACCGCGAACGACGGCGGTGCAGAACGGAGGCACCAGGGTGCCGTGATAGGCGGCTTGAACGCCTGCAGCGCCCACAGCGGCAGCGCCTGCGTCACCGCTTTGCAAGCCCGCAGCCTTGATCGCCGCGGCGGCCGTTGCGGCCTTGCCTTGCTGGAAACCGCCATAGACGGTGGCGCCCACCGAGCTTGCGTCTTCCACGTTGAAGGCCGTGGCCAGGGCGCCCAGCGACTGCTTGGCCACCGGCGTGTTGACCGTGTAGAACACGGTCGGGTCATTGGCGCCACCGCACAGGAAGACCGGATGCTTCGGCGTCCAGCCCAGCAGCGTGTTGGTCTGCAAGGCCTTGCGGAAGTTGGAGGTGGCGTAACCGGTGCGGAAGCTGTCGGTCAGCAGGCCGCCGGTACCGAACAGCTTGGTGAAGGTGGTGTCCTTCGGCAGCTTGCCGTCTTCCATCAGCTTCGAGACGTCCGTGTCGGTCGGGAACAGGGTCTCGGCCGTAGCGGCATAGGGCGACTGATAAACGTCGGTCGTGGCGCTGTAGATGTTGCCGTAGGCCTTCTGGTAGCTGGTCAGCATCAGGGGCAGGAACAGCGTGGCACCGGCATTCACCTGGCCGCTGGGCGACACGATGGTGTCGCCGAAGCCCACCAGGTTGTAGGGGCCGGACATCGGGCCCGAGGCCGACACGGTGAACTCGCTGGCGTAGTCACGCTCGATCACCTTGTGGGTGGCCATGGCGACGTGGCCGCCTTGCGAGTAGCCGGAAATCAGCAGCTTGCTGGACGGCTGGGTGGTGGTGGCAGCGGAGGCCAGATAGCTCTTGGCCGCGCGCAGGCCGTCGATCATGTCGACCGCCGAGGCTTCCGCATTCAGGTAGGGGGTGTAGTTCAGGCCCGAGCGGTCATAGCCCAGGTAGTTGGGGGCGACCACGATAAAGCCCTGGGCGGCGTAGAAGGCCATCACCAACGACGCCTCGGTATTGGTCGTCACCTGAGCCATGTTGTAGCTCTTGAGCGTGGTGGTGCCGTGGGCATACAGCATCACCGGACGATTGCCGGTGCAGGAGGCATCGGAGCCGCTGGGCAGCAGAACGGCGGTGGAGGCCGTGGCCGGGTTGCCGTTCGGGTCGCGGGTCATGTAGTAGACGTAGTGCACGTCCACGTTGCACTTGGCCGTACCGGTCAGAGCCTGGATGTTCTTGGCGCTGGTGCCGGCGTCGATCTGCGCCGTCGTGGCCTGGCCGCCGAGTTGTCCCAGCAGGACCGCGCCGCGGGCCGGAGGTGCGTCGTCACTCGAAGCTTCGCTGCCGCCGCCGCAGGCGGTCAGCAGCACGGACGCAGCCAGCGTCAGGCCGGCCAAGGGGAAATGGCGATTCATTCAGACTTCTCCAGGGTTGTCTCCGTCGTTTGTGCTCCGGGAGAGAGGCACTAAATCGAACGGTCGTTCGTTTTTGTCAGTGACCACTATAAGCGCAGGGCTCTCTACGTTTTTAAACGTAAAAACCCTGACATGACGACAGCATGCCAGGGTCCTGCGCACATTCAGTGCAAGGTCGCGGCGCAGCCGCAACACATTTCAGTGCAATGTGCGAAGGCGACCAAAGTCGTAGAGGCCATTCACCCAATCGGTGCATGGCGCACGCAATGAAAAAGGGACAGGCATGGCCTGTCCCTTTGGGTGTCGGAGACGGTCCGATCAGAACGGATTGTTCGACGCGCGGGTCTGTGCCAGCGACGCAATGCGGGCCTGCACCGACGGCCCCAGCAGCGTGCTGCTGGCCCACATGTAGGTGGACGCCGAAGCCGCGCTGTTGAGCGTCTTGTCGGTGCACAGCGGCGGCTGGTAGGCGGCCAGGCAGGCCGCTTCCGTCGAGTTGGCCAGGCTGTAGGCGCTGGGGTACTTGGCGGCGGTCTGGGTCAGTTCGTCGGTCAGGATCAGGCCGATCTTGTGGCCGTCATTGAGGACGTTCAGGCGCAGGCCCAGATTGAAGCGGGACGACAGGTCGGACAGCAGCTTGGCGCGGTCGGTGTCGGCATGCGAGGCCCGCTCGGACACGGCGAACGGCGTCACGCCCACGTCCGGAATGGTGGAGATGATCACCTTGCCGCCGGCATTGGCGATGGTGTTGACCGTCGCGGCCAGTGCCTTGCCGCGGGCCTCGGCTTCATCGCCGAGCACCTGCTCGCCCTGCGCGCCGTAGGAGGCGTAGAGCTCCAGGATGTCGTTGACACCCGCCAGCACCGTCACCAGGTCCTTGTTGTTGAAGCCGTCCAGGGCGAATTGCTGGTCGGCCTGACGGGCCACGTCGGCCACCTTCGCGCCAGCGGAGGCATACATCACCGCCGTGGTCGCCGCCAGGTTGGAGGTGTTGCACTGGCTGAAGACCAGGCCGTAGTAGGACGCGAGCGACTGCACCCAGATCGGGTTGGACGAACAGGCGATGGCGCCGGTCGTGGCATCGGTGGCATTGACGGTGTACTTGCTGCCGTCCGAGCGCAGGGCGCTGGTCTCGTCACCGAAGGCAATCAGGCGCGAGGGCCGGAACGGATCGATCTGTGAGCTGCCGCCGCCGCAGGCAGCCAGCATCGCGGTCGCCCCCAGCAGAATCGCCAGGTGGCGCTTCAAACTCTTCATGAATTCTCCAAATCATCAAACTCCGGCGTCGCAAAAGCCGCCGCCGCTCGGGACAAACGATCCCGGATACCGTCCCAGGCCGCATCGGCCGGCGGTGCTTCCACCCAGATCTGCGCCGCACCGGCCGCATCCAGCTGCCGCAGCACCGCAAACAGCTCGCGGGCCACGGCCTTGGCCTGATCGGGCATCGGACGGTGCATGACACCGTCCAGGCCCGCCAGACCGGCATGTCGGGAATATACCGCCAGCCCCGCGGGCAACGGACCGGCCAGCGCCTGCTGCAGCGCCTCGGAATCCAGCAGCCGAACGGTGGCCCGGGGCGCGTAATGGGCCGCGAGGGTCCCCGACGCCTTGGGGGCTGAACGGTCCGGGGCCCGCAGCGGTTCACCAGCGGCCGCTTCCAGCTGGGCCGGCGTGAGCACACCGGGACGCAGCAGGACGGGATGCCCGCGGCTGCAGTCCACGATGCTCGATTCGATGCCGACCTCGCAGGGGCCGCCGTCCAGCACCAGCAGCGCCGGACCGAACTCCTCCGCCACATGGGCCGCCGTGGTCGGGCTGACCCGGCCAAAACGGTTGGCACTCGGGGCGGCCAGTCCTTCCACGCCCAGGTCGCGGCAGGCGGCCATGAGCGCACGCGCCACCGGATGGGATGGGCTGCGCAGGCCGACCGTCGATTGCCCGCCCGCAGCGGCCGCGGCAACGTCGGGCCGGCGCTGCACGATCAGCGTCAAGGGGCCGGGCCAGAATGCCTCGATCAGGCGATGCGCCACGGGCGGCAGGTCCTGCGCGAAATGGCGGGCGCCTTGCTCGTCCAGCACATGGACGATCAGCGGATGGTCGCTCGGACGGCCCTTGGCGGCAAAGATGCGGGCCACCGCCGCATCCTGGTCAGCGCGGGCGGCCAGTCCGTAGACGGTTTCGGTGGGCAGGCCCAGCAGCTGGCCGTCGGCCAGCGTGCGAGCTGCGCGCTCGACCGACGCCGGCGCCTGTCCGTCCAGGACCTGGGTCATGTCCACCGTCATCGGCTGCGTCGGCCCTTCCATGGGAGTCACCACTGCATTCACCACTGCTGGGGCAACCCCAGCAAGGCGCAGGCCTGGCGGGCGCTCTCACGCGCCGCTTCCGGCGTGGCACCGGTCAGGTTCAGATGGCCCATCTTGCGGCCCACACGGGCCTGGGCCTTGCCGTACAGATGCAGCGAAGCACCGGGCAGCGCCAGCACCCCCGCCCAGTCGGGCGTGCGCTCCTCACCTTCTGCGGTGAACCACAGGTCGCCCAGCAGATTGAGCATGACCACCGGCGAATGCAGCCGCGGCTCGCGCAGCGGCAGCCCGGTCATGGCGCGGACCTGCATCTCGAACTGCGACACGTCGCAGGCATTCATCGTGTAGTGGCCGGAGTTGTGCGGGCGGGGGGCCATCTCGTTGACCACCAGACGGCCGTCCTTCAGCACGAAGAATTCGACACACAGCACGCCCACATAGGACAGGCCCTGCGCAATGGCCACAGCGCTTTGCCGCGCCTGGGCCTGCAGGGCCTGCGGCACGTCCGGGGCCGGCACTTCGGTCACGGCGAGGATGCCGTCGCGATGCAGGTTCTGCTGCACCGGATAGGTGACCGCCTGGCCGTCGGCCCCGCGCACCACCAGCACGCTCAGCTCCAGCGCCAGCGGCAGCATCTGCTCCAGCACGCATTCCACGCCGCCGAGCTCCTGGAAGGCGAGGGCCAATTGGGTCCGGTCGGTGACCCGGCGCTGACCCTTGCCGTCATATCCCAGACGGGCGGTCTTGAGGATGCCGGGCAGCAGCTCGTCGCTGACACCCGCCAGGTCGGCCGTGCTGCGCAGCACGGCATACGGGGCGCACGGCACGCCGCTGGCCACGAAATGGGCCTTCTCGCGGGCGCGGTCCTGGCACACGGCCACGGCGCGGCCGGCGGGGGCCACCGTGCGGGTGGCGGCCAGCGAGTCCAGCGCCCGGGCGGGCACGTTCTCGAATTCGGTGGTGATGGCGTGGCAGCGCTGGGCCAGTTGGGCGAGCGCGGCGGCGTCGAGGTAGTCGGCCTTCAGATGGGCCTGCGCGACGGCGCCCGCCGGGCTGGCGGCATCCGGGTCCAGGACCACGCAGGTGTAGCCCAGCGATTGGGCGGCCTGCACGAACATGCGGCCCAACTGGCCGCCGCCCAGCACCCCCAGGGTGGCTTCGCCTGGCAGCAGCGGCATCAGCGCAGCTCCTCGGTCATGGCCGTGGCAGCGGCCGTCTGGCGCTTGCGGAAGGCGTCGAGCTGATCGCGCAGGGCCGGATTGTCCCGGGCCAACATGGACACGACGAACAGGGCCGCATTGCCGGCGCCGGCATTGCCGATGGCAAAGGTGGCCACCGGAATGCCCTTGGGCATCTGGACGATGGAGTGCAGCGAATCGACCCCCTGCAGATGCCGGCTGGCCACCGGCACGCCCAGCACCGGCACCAGCGTCTTGGCGGCCAGCATGCCCGGCAGGTGGGCGGCGCCGCCGGCCCCGGCGATGATGGCCCGCAGGCCCCGGCCTTCGGCCGCTTCGGCGTAGGCGAACATCTCGTCGGGCATGCGATGGGCGGAGACGACCCGGGCTTCGAAGGGCACGCCGAACTCAGTGAGGAGGTCGGCGGCGTGCTTCATGGTCTCCCAGTCGCTGCTGGAGCCCATGACCACGCCGACCAGCGCAGCAGGTTGACCACCGCTGTCACCAGCGCGGTGACCAGCGTTGTGGGGCTTGGGGGTGCTCACGGGGTCGCTGCTCACGGCGTCGTCCTGATTCGTGTAATCCAGAAACCTTGAATTGTAGGCGTCCAACCTCAGTTGGCATGTTTCCGGCGCTTGTCGGGCTGCATCGCGTGCGTGACGGCATCGACATTCCCGTCGCAGGCGTGTTGCAGGCCGCGGCGCATCCGCCCTCCACGCTCCCGGATACAGGCATGCCGGTGCCAGTGGCGGGTTTGACGCAAAATGGCCCGAAACCGGACCGCGGCTTGCCCGGTCCTCCTGTAGCCCCTCCCGAATCGGGCCGTTATGCGGCCAAGTTGAACCCGCCATGACCGACATCACCCTGCAAAACTTCGAAGCCGACCTGCTGCAAGCCTCCATGCAGCAGCCGGTGCTGCTGGACATCTGGGCCCCCTGGTGCGGCCCCTGCCGCACGCTGGGCCCGATGCTGGACAAGCTGGAAGTCGCCTATGCCGGCCGCTTCAAGCTGGCCAAGCTCAACAGCGACGACCAGCCGGAGATCGCCACCCAGCTGAGCCAGGCCTTCGGCGTGCGCTCCATTCCCTTCTGCGTGATGTTTGTCGGCGGCCAGCCGGTGGACGGCTTCGTGGGCGCCCTGCCGGAAGCGCAGATCCGCGAATTCCTGGACCGCCACGTGCCCACCGGCGAAGCGCTGGAAGCCGAGGAAGACCTGGCCGAGGCGCAGGCCCTGATGGAAGAAGGCGACAGCGAAGCCGCGCTGCAAAAGCTTCACGCCGCCGTGCAGGCCGACCCCACGAACGAAACCGCCCGCTTCGACTTGGTCCGCGCCCTGCTGGAAGCCGACCTGCTGGACGACGCCAAGGCGGCCTTCGAGCCGGTGGCCCACCGCGCGGCGGACACCATCACCCCGCATGCCCGTTTTGCCGCGCTGGCCACCTGGATCGCCGCCGCGGAGCGCGCCGCCCAGGGGCTGGACCCGGCGGGCCTGCAAGCCGCCATCGCGGCCAACAAGCGCGACTTCGACGCACGGTTTGCCCTGGCCCAGGGCCTGCTGGCCGGCCGCGATTTCACCGGCGCGATGGATGAGCTGCTGGAAATCATCATGCGGGACAAGACCTGGAACGACCAGCTTGCCCGCAAGACCTACGTGGCCATCCTCGAGCTGATGACCAAGCCGCAGGCCGCCCATGCGGCGACCGCCGACACCAAGGGCGGCCTGCAACTGGCCGGCCCCAGCGCCGTGGCCTCGGCCGACCCGCTGCTGGACCAGTACCGCCGCAAGCTGAGCATGGCGCTGTTCTGACGCCAGCCCGCCCGGCGGTCAGCGCATCACCTCCCCCACCCCGGCCTGCCGGAGCCGCTCCAGCGCCTGCGGGTCGGCGTCGGCATCGGTCACCAGCACATCGATGTCGGTGCAGCGGCAGACCTGCATGCGGCTGCCCTGCCCCAGCTTGCTGGCATCGGCCAGCAGCACGCGGCCACGGGCCTGCGAGAGCATGGCCTGCGCCACCGCCACCTCTTCCCACAGATAGCTGGTGGCCCCCATCGCTGCGTCCAGCGCTGTCGGTGAAATGAAGGCCAGGTCCACCCGGTGTCGGCCGATCTCGGCCACGGTGAAGGCGCCCAGGGTGGCTTGCAGGTCGGCGTGATAGTCCCCGCCCAGCAACATCACCTCATGGTGGCCGGACCCTGCCAGCGCGTCGGCCACCGCCACTGAATTCGTGATCACCCGCAGGGCGGTCAGCCCCGGCGTCTGCGCCAGCACCTGAGCCAGGGCCCGGGTGGTGGAGCCGGCATCGATCAGGCAGGTGCTGCCCGAGCGCAGCAGGCCGGCCGCCACCTGTCCGATGGCGCGTTTCTGGCGCTGGCGCGAGAGGGCACGCTCGGCATAACTGGCCTCCACCGGCACCGCCGCCGGCACCGCGCCGCCATGCACCCGGCTGAGCTTGCCGGTCTGCTCCAGCTCGATCAGATCGCGCCGCACCGTTTCCTTGGACACCCCCAGCTCGCGCGCCGCCGTCTCGGTGGTGACGCGATGCCGCTCGCTGAGCATCGCAAGAATCCTGTCGTGTCGTTCCTGGGACCACATGTCGGGCTCTGTCTCCTGGCTGTCCTGGCGGGGCCGTTGGCGTTGCGGACCTTGCATTGGCGCAGCCCCACACGCCCGTTTCATGACAGTTTGAGGATTTTTCTGTGATGTTGTGGATTTCCAGCGAACAGATGTGTTTTTGCGTGGTTGTCGTTGTGTTGTCTTGAGGCTTTGTGAGAGTGCGCAGCGGCGTCGGCGCTGGCCGGCCCATGACCTCCCCCGGTCTTTCGCAACGCACCCCGATCACCGAGAACACCATGAAACATCCGCTGATGCCCACCACGCTGGTCCTGGCCCTGGGACTGGTCCATGCCCTGCCCGCTTTCGCCCAATCGAGCGACGGCAGCAGCCCCACCAGCGCCGGCAGCTCGGCCACCGAGCTGGAACGGGTGACCGTGAGCGTCGGTCGCGGCATGCTCCGCTCGGTGCAGAGCATGAGCCAGGCGGAATTCGAGAACGCACCGGCCGGCACCAGCCCGCTGCAGACGCTGTCGCGCCTGCCTGGTGTGAACTTCCAGGCCGCGGACGGCCTGGGCAACTACGAGTGGTCCACCCGCTTCACCGTCCGCAGCTTCTCGCAGAACCAGGTCGGCTTCACGCTGGATGACGTGCCGCTAGGTGACATGTCCTATGGCAACTTCAACGGTCTGCACATCAGCCGTGCCATCTCCAGCGAGAACATGGGTCGCGCGTCCCTGTCGCAAGGCGCCGGCGCCCTGGAAGCCGCATCGTCCAGCAACCTGGGCGGCACGCTACAGTTCTATTCCACCGATCCGTCCGACCGCTTCGGCGTGCGGGTCTCGCAGACCCTGGGCAGCGACTCCGACCGCCGCACCTTCCTGCGCCTGGACAGCGGCGCCACCGCCTTCGGCCAGGCCTACGTCAGCTACACGAATCAGTCCACCGACAAGTGGAAGGGCGATGGCCAGCAGCGCCAGGAACAGTGGAACCTGAAGTGGACGAAGTCGATTGGCGACAGTCGTGTCTCCGCCTTCGTGAACACCTCGCGCCGCAAGGAAGTGGACTACCAGGATCTGTCGCTGGCCCTGATCCAGAGCAAGGGCGACACCTGGGACAACTTCTACCCCGACTTTGCCGCCGCGGTGAAGGCCGCCAACACCCTGTGCGGCGCCAACGGCAGCACCTATGTGGCCGCCTGCGACGACGCCTATTACGCCGGCTCCGGCCTGCGCAATGACGAGCTGGCCGGCGCCTCGCTGGACCTGCGCCTGGCGGACCACACCACCTGGAAGACCACCGTCTACCACCACCACAACAAGGGGGCAGGCCTGTGGTTCACGCCCTACCAGGCCTCGCCGGACGGCACGCCCGTGTCGGTGCGCACCACCGAATACAGCATCCACCGCTGGGGCGTGGTCTCCAACGCGGAAATGGAGCTGGGCGACCATCTGGTCAAGGCCGGCGTCTGGTTCGAGGACAACGACTTCGACCAGGCCCGCCGCTTCTACGCCGCCAGCCCCAATGCCATTCCCAGCGTCTACGAGTTCCCGAGCAATCCGTTCCTGACGCAGTGGCAATACGCGTTCAACACCAAGACCACCCAGTTCTCCCTGTCCGACACCTGGACCCTGACCCGCGACCTGACGCTGGGCGCCGGCTTCAAGTCGCTGCGGGTGGCCACCGACGGCCAGCTCGAGCGCGGCACCGGCCTGCCGTCCGGCAAGATCACGGCGAAGAAGGGCTTCCTGCCGCAACTGGGCGTGAACTGGCGCCTGACCGAGAGCAACGAGCTCTACGCCACCGTGGCCAAGAACATGCGCGCCTTCCAGGCCGCAGGCACCGGCACCTCGCCCTATGCCACCACCGCGGCTGGTTTCGAGGCCATCAAGGGTTCGCTCAAGCCGGAAACCTCCGACACCTACGAAGCCGGCTGGCGGACCCGGGGTCGCGGTTATGAGGGCTCGGTCAGCGCCTACCTGGTCAACTTCCATGACCGGCTGCTGAGCGTGCAGCAGGGCTCCGGCATCCAGGGCAATCCGGTCGTGCTGTCCAACGTCGGCAATGTGCGGGCCACCGGCATGGAAGGCTCCTTGTCCTTCCGCCTGAGCAGCACCGTGAGCTGGTACAACAGCCTGAGCCTGTCCAAGGCCGAGTACCGGGACGATGTGGTCAGCAACAACGTGACCGTCGCCATCAAGGGCAAGCGGGTGACGGATGCGCCGGACACGATGTTCAAGTCGCAGCTGGGTTATGACGACGGCGCGCTGTTCGGCACGCTGGGGGTGGACTACCTGTCCAAGCGCTACTACACCTACACCAACGACAACTCGGTGCCGGACCGCACGCTGGTGAACCTCACCGCCGGCTATCGCATGAAGAACGTGGGCCTGCTGCGCGAGCTCAGCCTGCAGGGCAGTGTGAACAACCTGCTGGACAAGCACTACATCTCCACCATCGGCAGCAACGGCTTCACCAACAGCGACCCCACCGGCACCTACGCCACGCTGCTGCCTGGTGCGCCGCGCCAGGTCTTCGTGACCCTCACCGGCAAGTTCTGACATGGACGGCAAGCCTCTAGGCACGGGGGAGGACCGCCTTCCCCTCAGCAGGCGCCGCCTGATGCTGGCGGGCTCTTTGGCCGCCAGCCCGCTGGCGGCGGTGGGGCAGGCGATGGCTGCGCCAGCGCCGGCGGTGGCCGTGGGCGCGGCCTCGGGGGCCTCCGGGGCATCGGGGGCATCGGCGGCATCGGGTTCGCAGCCCGGTGGCCCCGCTGCCGCCGGTCGCACCCGCATGCGCATCGCCTTCGGCTCGTGCGCGAAGCAAAGCAAGCCGCAGCCGATCTGGCAGGCGATTCGCGCCGCGCAGCCGGACCTGTTCATCTTCCTGGGCGACAACCTCTATGCCGACGCCCGGGACGAAGCCACGCTGCGCCAGCGGTATGCCGAGTTCATGGCCGTCGAGCCGCTGCAGGCTTTCCGTCGCGACACGCCGCACATCGCCATCTGGGACGACCATGATTTCGGCGATGACGACGAAGGCGCGGACTATCCGCTCAAGCGTCTGTCCCAGCAGCTGTTCTGCGATGCATGGAATGAGCCGGCGGACTCCCCCCGCCGCCGCAATGACGGCATCTACACCCACTCCCACTACGAGGTGGCGGGCCGCCGCGTGCAGGTCATCCTGCCCGACCTGCGCTTCAACCGCAGCGCGCTGACCAACGACCCGCGGCTCAAGTCGAGTTACGGGGCCATGGTGCTGCGGGCCAAGCTCAGCGGCCAACCGATGACCGGCTGGTATGTGCCCGACCCCTCCCCCAGCGCCACCATGCTGGGCGAGGCGCAGTGGCGCTGGCTGGAAGCCTGTCTGCGGGAGCCGGCGGACATCCGCCTGATCGGCTCCAGCGTCCAGTTCGCCGCCGAGGGCAGCGGCTGGGAATGCTGGGCAAATTTTCCGCATGAGCGGGAGCGGCTGATCCGCCTCATCCAGGAGACCGGCGCCAACGGCGTGGTCTTCCTCAGCGGGGACATGCACTACGCGGAGATGTCGCGCCTGGACGTGCCGGACGCCTATCCGCTCTGGGACGCCACCTCCAGCGGGCTGACCGAGGTCTGGAACATCCCCACGCCCAACCGCAATCGCCAGTCCGAGGTGCTGGCCGCCTGCAACTTCGGCCTGCTCGACCTCGAAGCCGACGGCGCCGACCTGCAGCTGCGCTTCTCGCTGTGTGACCAGCAGGGAGAGCCCCGGCTCACCCGGACGCTGGCCTTGTCCTCCCTGCGCCTGCCCACCGCCGGGCCTGCGCCTTCCACCGATCGCCTGCCATGAGCGCCATGCTGTCCCGTCGCCACCTGCTCCATGCGGCGCCTGCCCTGCTGGGCGGCGCCTTGCCCTCCCTGCTGCGGGCCCAGCCCGGCGAGGCCACGTCGGCCTCGCCCGCGCTGCAGGCGCTGATCGCCGGCGCGCGGCAGGAGGGACGCATCCACAGCCTGGGCATGCCGGACGACTGGGCCAACTGGCGTGCGGTGTGGGCGGATCTGCAGCGCCTGTACGGACTGGTGCATGTCGACACCGACATGAGCAGCGCAGAAGAGATCGCCAAGATGGAAGCCGAGCGCAGCAATGCAACGGCCGACATCGGCGACGTGGGCTTCGAATTCGGCCCCATTGCCAAGGCGCGAGGCCTCACGCGGCCCTACAAGCCCTCCACCTGGGCGCAGGTGCCGGACTGGGCCAAGGATGCCGACGGCCACTGGGCGCTGGCCTACACTGGCACGCTGGCCTTCGCGGTGAACCGCCGCCGCGTCAAGGACATTCCGCGCAGCTGGCAGGCCCTGCTGGCCAGCGATGCGCGGGTGCTGGTCGGCGAGGTGGGGCGCGCTGCGCAGTCCAATGCCGCCGTGCTGGCCGCGGCCATCGCCCTGGGTGGAGACGAGACCCGCCTGGCGCCGGCCCTGGCCGCCTTCGCCCGGCTGTCGGCGCAGCGCCGGCTGGTGCATGTGAACGGCAGTCCGGCACTGATGGAACGCGCAGAGGCGGATGTCTTCCTGCTCTGGGACTTCAATGCCCTGAGCTACCGCAAGAAGCTGCCCAATGCGGCCGACTATGAGGTGCTGATCCCGTCGGACGGCTCGGTCACCAGCGGCTACACGACGCTGCTGAACCGTTATGCGCCGCATCCGAACGCGGCGCAACTGACCCGCGAATTCATCTTCAGCGATGCCGGCCAACTGCACCTGGCGCGCGGCCATGCACGCCCCATCCGCATCGACCATCTCAGCCTGCCGGCCGACGTGACCGCCACGCTGCTGCCTGCCGCGCAATATGCCAAGGCCCGCGCGCTAAAACCCACGGTCTGGACCGAGGAAGTGAAGAAGCTGCCCCGTGCCTGGCAACGTGAGGTGCTGGGAGCCGGGCGGTGAACGCGTCTTCCGCGGAGCTGCCGCGCCGTTTGGTGCTGCTGCTGGCCGATGGCCTGAGGGCCGACACGGCGCGGGACTACATGGGCTATCTGCAGGCGCTGCAGGAAGCGGGCCGCGCGCGCGCCTGCGAGCTGCGCTGCGAGCTGCCCAGCCTGTCACGACCGCTCTATGCCACGGTCATCAACGGGGAGCCGCCGCTGGTGCACGGCATCCTGGGCAACGGACAGGCCGGGCAGGCTCTGCCGCATCATCTGTTCCAGCGTCTGCACGCCCAGGGACTCACCAGCGCGGTAGCGGCCTATCACTGGTTCCATGAGCTGCTCAGCGGCGAGGTGTTTGATCCGCTGCGCCATCGCGACGCGCTCCCGCCGGGCACCGGCATCGTCGGCGCCCGCTGGTATTGGGAAGACGACTATCCGGACAGCCATCTGCTGGCGGATGCCGAGTCGCTGCGGCAGCAGCATGCGCCGTCGCTGCTGTTCATTCATCCGATGGGCCCGGACCTGGCCGGCCATCAGCATGGGGCGGAGTCGCCCGCCTATGCCATGAGTGCTCGCAAGCTCGACATGCTGCTGTCGCAACTGCTGCCCCGCTGGCATGCGGCCGGCTACGACCTGCTGCTCACCAGCGACCACGGCATGAATGCGGACCGCATGCATGGTGGCCCCTTGCCGGTGGAGCGGCTCGTGCCGCTGATCTGGGTGCCTCACCCGGCCGGCGAGGCTGGCGAGAGCGGCTCAAGCGGCCCTGGCGCCGGTAGCGCCGGTACCGCCGGTAGCAGCGATAGCACCGACATCACCGACAGCACCGAGATCGCCACGCACTGGGACCCGCTGGCAATTCCCCTGCCGCAGCGCCAGACCGACATCGCCGGCTGGGTCCTGGACTACCTCGGCGCGGCAGACGGCCCGCGCTGATCCGCATCATGTTCACTCGTCGCGCCGCCGTGGGATGGGCCCTGCCGCTGATGCTGCTGATGGGCGGCGCCCTGGTGCTGCCGTTTGTATGGCGCACCGGGCTGCTGCTGTCGGACTGTGCGCAGCAGGAGGCCGGCTGCGCCCTGGCCGAACTGGTCGCGGACGATGAATACCTGCGCGCCGCCTGGAACACCTGGTGGCTGTCGACGGTCTCGGCCCTGCTGGGCCTGCTGCTGGGACTGGGCAGCGCCGTGGCATTGCGACAGCGTCCCGGCGCGCGACCGGCCCTCTCGGCGCTGGCGAGCCTGGGCGCCAACCTGTCCGGCGTGCCGCTGGCCATGGCGCTGATGGTGCTGCTGGGGGCGCAGGGCGTGATCCCTCTGGCGGCGGACGCGATGGGCTGGCCGCTGCGGCTGGATCTGCAGGGCATGGGCGGCCTGCTGCTGGCTTACGTCTGCTTCCAGGCGCCGCTGGCGACGCTGCTGCTGGTGGCACCGGTGGGCCTGATGGACCGCTCGCTGCAGGAAGCTGCCGCGACGCTGGGCGCGCCGGACGGACTCTTCTGGCGACGCGTCGGTCTGCCGCTGCTGCTGCCCAGCCTGGTGGAGACCTTCGGCCTGCTGTTCGCCAATGCCGCGGCGGCCTTTGCCACGCCCTTTGCCTTGTCCGGCACGTCGGCTCAGGTGCTGGCGGTGCGCATGGCGTCGCTGGTCAGCGGCGACATCTTCGCCCAGCCGGAGCTATCGGCGCTGCTGGCGCTGCTGCTGTTCAGCATGATGGCGGTGATGCTGGCGGCCAGCCGGTGGGCCGCCGCCCGCTGCCGCCGTCTGCTGGAGGGCACGTCATGAGCAGGACGCCGGACAGGACCCTGCGCCGATGGAGGGGGCCGTCCTGGTCTTTCCTGGCGCTGATCATCCTGCTGGTGCTGATCCTGGTGCCGATGATCACGCTGCTGCTGTATGGCCTGAGCGAGCGTTGGGACCAGCACCTGTGGCCCGAGCACCCGACGCTGCGCTGGCTCACCGAAGCGGCGACGGACCCGCGGGTGCAGAGCGCCGCCGCCCGGACCGCGGCCTACGCACTGGCCAGCGCCGTGCTGGCCCTGGCCTGCGGCGCGCTGGCGACGGTGCCCGCCGTGCTTGGCGCGCAGCTGGCAGGCGCGGGTTCCGGCGGTGGGCGTCGCAGCGGGCGTCGCGGTGGACGCGCGCATGGGGAAGGCGGCGGGCTGCTGCGCCTGCTGGACGCCCTGGCGTTGCTGCCCTTTGCGATCGCGCCGGTGGTGATCGCCATCAGCGCGCTGGAGCTGTTTGTGGGGCGTCTGGGCGCCTGGCTGCCCACGCCGCTGGTGTACGCGGCGGTGGTCGCGCCCACCCTGTTTCCGCTGGTGCACAAGACGCTGCAGTCGGCCCTGCATCAGCTGCAGGCCGCCGCGCTGGTGGAAGCCGGACGCACGCTCGGCGCCAGCGATGCGCATCTGCTGCGCCGCGTGTTGCTGCCGCTGCTGGCACCGGCCCTGCTGGCGGCGCTGATGCTGGCCTGGGTCACGGCGGCCATGGAATTTGCCATCGCCAACCTGCTGCTGGGCGGCGAGCAGGAACTGCTGCAACCGCTGATGAACAGCCTGCGCAACGTCAACGGTCACCAGGCGGCGGCCTTGATGACGCTGGTGCTGGTCGGCATGGCCGCATTGATGGCGCTGGCGGGCCTGCTCACTTCCTTTCAACGCACGCGCGCCGGCGCGTCTCGCTCCACGACATGACACTGATGGCCGATACGCCGCACCAGGCGCCCTCCACATCCCCCGATGCCGACATGCAGTTGCACGTGGACGAGGCCTGCCTGAGCCTGGGAGGTCGCACGGTGCTGGACGCCGTGAGCCTGCGCCTGGCGCCGGGAGAGGTGGTCGCGCTGCTGGGTCCCTCGGGCTGCGGCAAGACCAGCCTGCTGCGCAGCATCGCCGGCCTGCAGCGGCTGGACGGGGGACGCATCCACATCGCCGGGCGCGACGTCAGCGACTGGCCGGCCCAGGCGCGGGAGATCGGCATGATGTTCCAGCACTACGCGCTGTTTCCCAACCTGAGCGTGCAGGAGAACATCGGTTTCGGCCTGCGGGCCCGGGGCGCGCAGCCGCAGGCCGTGGCCGCGCGCACGCAGGCCTTGCTGGCGATGGTCGATCTGCAGGCCCTGGCGTCGCGCCTGCCGGCGGCGCTGTCCGGCGGGCAACGGCAGCGGGTCGCGCTGGCCCGCGCGCTGGCGCCGCAGCCGCGACTGCTGCTGATGGATGAGCCGTTCTCGGCCCTCGATGAGCACTTCCGGCTGCCGCTGCGGCGGCAGTTCCGTCAGCTGCAACGGGCCCTGGGGCAGTCCTGCCTGATCGTCACCCATGACCGGGAAGAGGCCTTCGAACTGGCGGACCGGGTGGCCGTGATGCTGGGGGGTCGGATCGTGCAGTGCGCGTCGCCGCGTACCTTGTGGCGGGAGCCGGCGACGGTGGCGGTGGCGGACTTCCTGGGCGTGTTCAATCGCCTGGACGCTCGCGGGCTGGAGGGCGCGTGGCGACGGGAGAGCGGGCAGTGGCTGGCGCCCATCGAGGCGATGCAATGGCTGCCCGCAGGCATCCCGTGGCCGGAGGATGCACTGCGCCTGCAGGCACGGCTGCAGGCGGTGTATTGGGGGCAGCAGCGGGTGGCGATGGAGCTGCTGCTGGAGGGATGCGAACGGTGGGGCGACGCTGGCGTTGCGTCAGCTTCAACGGCAACGGCAGCGTCAGCGGCCGCGTCTCAGCATCCGCGTCCCCTCACCGTCTGGTGCGACCATCATGCATCGTTGCCTGAACCCGGGCAGGTGCTGCGGCTGGCAGTGCCGGCCTCGGCGCTATGCTGGTTGCCCGATTAGGCGACGGCTGCCGGCAGACTATCCGTTGACAGCACGCCCCTTTGGACCCGTCCCGTCAGCCGATCATCCCGTCAGCCCGCTCTCCGTCAATGCCTCACGCCAATGCCGCTGATGGGCGGCAAACTGGCCCCACACCTCGGTGGCCAGGGCCTCATGGCGCTGCGCATCCGCCGTCTCGCCGAGCAGGCGGTAGACCTGGGCCAGCCGGCTGTGGGTGATGGCCTGGTCGTCCAGGTCGCAGCGCGGATCGAGTTCGATCTCGGCCTCGCGGGCCTGCAGCAGCGCCAGGTCCGGCTGCCCGCTGTTGGCACGGCACCAGGCCACATCGGACAGCAGGCTGCTGCCCAGCCGCTCCAGGCCCAGTGACATGGCCTGCGGCAGGTGCTGTTCATACAGCTGCCGCGCCTCCTCGAAGCGACCTTCGACGGTGAGCACCTGGGCGCGCAGCACCGGGGTGAGCTCGTTCATCATGGCTGCGCCGACGGCGGCGTCGTAGTGATCGACCGAATCGACGCTCAGCAGCATTTCCTGCACCCGCACCGCCCCGCTGAGGCTTTCGCGGCGCAGCTGTGCCACCCGCATGGCCGCCATGTTGTACATGAGGGCCGACAAGGTGGTGTCGTCTCCTTCGGCCGTGGCGTGGCGGCGGGCCTGCTGGTACCAGCGCTGGGCCGTTTCGCTCTCCCCCGTGAAATGCCAGGACACGCCCAGCGCCATGCCCAGCCGCGCCAGAGCGCCGTGGTCCACGTCGGGCCGCGCCAGCGACAGGCAGCGACGCGCATGCAGGATCAGCCCGTCCAGCTCGTGCCGCACAAAGGCCAGTTGCGTCAGCCAGGCATCGGCCAGCACCTGCACCTCTTCCAGCCCGGGATGGGTGGAGGCGATCACATGGGCACGCTGGATGCGCTCCTGGGCCGGCTGCAGGGCAAAGCCGTTGTAGTAGGCCATCAGGCCTTCGGCCAGGTGCAGCCAGGCGCCGATGTCCGCATGGGGATGCTGGAAGGACAGCTGGTGCAGCACCGTCAGCGCTTCACGCGCCTCCGACAGGGCGCCGTGACGGGCCAGTTGCATGGCCCGGCGGGCCCGCGGGCCGACCGATGCCATCGGCGACGGGGCCGCGGCGACCTGCTGGTCCAGCTGCTTGAAGAGTCGCGACTTGATGGCCGCGGTGGCGGCGCTGGAGGCGGGTGTGGGAGCGTCCATGGCCGTTGCGCTTTCAGCGTGTCAGCCGTTCAAGCGCTTCCTGGTACTTCTCGGAAGTCTTGGTGATGACGTCAGCGGGCAGCGTGGGCGGCGGTGCCACCTTGCCCCAGGGCTGGCCGTTGACGGTGGCCTGCTCCAGCCAGTCGCGCAGGAATTGCTTGTCGTAGCTGGGCGGGTTGCTGCCGACGGCGTAGCTTTCAGCCGGCCAGTAGCGGGACGAATCGGGCGTGAGCACCTCGTCCATGAGGGTCAGGGTGCCGTCGGCGTCCAGGCCGAATTCGAACTTGGTGTCGGCAATGATGATGCCCTTGGTCAAGGCGTAATCAGCCGCACGGCGGTAGAGCTGGATGGCGATGTCGCGCACCCGCTCGGCCATGTCGCGGCCGATGATGGCGACGCAGCGCTCGAAGTCGATGTTCTCGTCGTGGTCGCCCATCTCGGCCTTGGTGGCCGGGGTGAAGATGGGCTCGGGCAGCTTGCTGGCGTTCTGCAGGCCGGGCGGCAGTTGCACGCCGCAGACGGTGCCGCTGGCCTTGTATTCGGACCAGCCGCTGCCGGCCAGGTAGCCGCGCACCACGGCTTCGATGGGCAGGGGCTTGAGCCGCTTGACCAGCATGGCGCGGCCACGGACCTGGTCCTGCTCATCCGCCGTCACGACCGACAGCGGATCGTCGCCGGTGAGGTGGTTGGGGACGATGCCCTCGAGCTTGTCGAACCAGAACAGCGCCATCTGCGTCAGCAACGCGCCCTTGCCGGGAATGGGCTGGTCCATGATGACGTCGAAGGCCGAGATGCGGTCCGACGCGATCATCAGGATGCGGTCTTCACCCACGGCATAGTTCTCGCGCACCTTGCCGCGGGCAAGGAGGGGAAGGGAGCGGATGGAGGAGGTATGCAGGGCGGCGGTCATGGACGGTGCGCACAGGGCAGTGCGAGGCTGGTGCGGGAGAACTTCGGGATTCTAGGGAAGTTCTGCGTCAGGTCCGAGATCCGCGCTTGTGGTTCTGGGGGGGCGGTCAGCCGGCTGTGGGCGGCTTGGTCGCGTCGAAGCCCGCATACTGCTCGATGAAGCGGGCCTTGCCCTCGCTGGCAAAGCGCGCTTCATCCCACGCGCCGGGCTCCAGGGCGGCAGCCCGGTCTTCCTTGAAGAGATAGGTCCAGGCCCGCAGGGGCAGGCCGTCCGGGCCGGTGATCAGCACTTCGCTGCGCTGGTAGTCGTCGCCTTCGAAGGCATCGAGCCGGGGCCAGGCGGCCTCGGGCAGGTCCAGGTAGACGCAGCCGGAGACATCGCCGCCGGTGTGGGGACGCAGGCCGGGATAGTCCTGGCCGCGGACCGGATGGCGCGCATGGTCCGCCAGTCGGGCCGGCTGCGGGGGATGGGCGGGCGCGGCGTCGGGTCCGCAGACCCGGGCCATGATGTCGGCCCACATGAGCGAGCCGTAGACGAAGAGGTGGGCCACGTCGCCGCGCGCCGGTTTACTGCACCACCTGGGCCAGTTCGCCGCTGGCGTAGGCCTTGGCGGTGTCCGCCAGGCTGCGCGGCTTGATCTTGCCGGCCTGGCCTTCGCAGCCAAACTCCACATAGCGCTGCTTGCAGATCAGCTTGGCCGCTTCGCGGGCCGGCTTGAGCCACTCCCGGGCATCGAACTTTTCCGGGTTCTCATGCAGGAACTTGCGGACGGCGCCGGTCATGGCCAGGCGGATGTCGGTGTCGATGTTGATCTTGCGGACGCCATACTTGATGGCTTCCTGGATCTCCGACACTGGCACGCCGTAGGTTTCCTTCATGTTGCCGCCGTACTGGCGGATGATCTCCAGCAGGTCCTGGGGCACGCTGGAGGAGCCGTGCATGACCAGGTGGGTGTTGGGGATGCGGGCGTGGATTTCCTTGACGCGGCTGATGGCCAAAATGTCGCCGGTGGGCTGGCGGGTAAATTTGTAGGCGCCGTGGCTGGTGCCGATGGCAATGGCCAGCGCATCCAGACCGGTGGCCTTGACGAATTGCGCCGCTTCTTCAGGATCGGTCAGCAGGGAGGCATGGTCCAGCACGCCTTCGGCGCCGATGCCGTCTTCCTCACCGGCCATGCCGGTTTCGAGGGAGCCCAGGCAGCCGAGTTCGCCTTCGACGGTCACGCCGACGCGGTGCGACAGTTGCACCACTTGGCGGGTCACGTCGATGTTGTACTCGAAGGAGGCGGGCGTCTTGCCGTCGGGCATGAGCGAGCCGTCCATCATGACCGAGCTGAAGCCCAGGTCGATGGCGCCCTGGCAGATGGCCGGGGTTTGGCCGTGATCCTGGTGCATGACCAGGGGGATGTGGGGATACGCTTCGACTGCCGCCTGGATCAGGTGCTTGATGAAGCTTTCGCCGGCATATTTGCGGGCGCCGGCGCTGGCCTGGAGGATGACCGGGGCGTTGACTTCGTCAGCCGCCGCCATCACCGCCTGGACTTGCTCCAGGTTGTTGACGTTGAATGCAGGAATGCCATAGCCCTGTTCAGCGGCATGATCCAGCAGTTGGCGCATCGAGACGAGTGCCATGAGAGTTCTCCGGAGAAGTGAATAATTCTTGAGGCGTGGACGCACCCGGGGGCAGGCGATGTAACCACGCCGTAACTGCAACGATTCTAGCCAGCCCCTGTGAGGTCCCTGTGTCGGCAGCTGTAACGTCCCCCAAACAAGTGCTGCGAGCCATGGAGGAGCCGCGTTCACAGTCGCCCCTGGAACGGGGGTCTGTGCGCTTGCACACCGACAAGCGGCGCCGGTAGGCTTGCGGACCAGGGGGAGCAAACTTCGTGCCTTCGCCCCAAGCTGTCATTCGTGGAGTTTCATGACCCGTCTTGTGCTGGACCAGTTGACGTTGTGGATCACCGCCGCTGCCAATGAACATGGGCTGGATCTGGCCTCGTATGTGGAGGAGCGCACCGGCGCGAGTCGGCGGGCGGCGCAGGCGGCGCTGAAGCGGCTGGTGGACGCCCAGTGGCTGGTGCGCAGTGGGACGGGACGGCGTCCGATGTACGCCCCCGGTCCGCTGCGGCAGGTGGTGCGCAGCTTCACGCTGCACCAGTTGCAGGAGGACGTGGCTTGGCAACGGGATTTCGCGCCCCACTTTGATTTCCCCCGGCATGTGCAGCGGATGGTGCAGCATGCCTTCACCGAGCTGGTGAACAACGCGATTGATCACAGCGGCGGGACGAGCGTGACGGTGTCGCTGCGGCAGACGCCGCGGCATGCGCAGTTGCTGGTGTCGGACGATGGATGCGGAGTGTTCGAGAAGATCTGCGGCACCTACGAGCTGACCGATGCTCAGCATGCGATGCTCGAATTGAGCAAGGGCCGGCTGACGACCCAGCCTCAGGCCCACACCGGGCGGGGGCTGTTCTTCAGTTCGCAGTTGGCGGATGTGTTCGATATCCATGCCAACGGAAAAGCCTTCCAGCGACGCGCCTGGGAAGGCAACGCCTGGCAACCCGGGCGCGGGCTTTCGCGTCAGGGAAGCTCCATCTACATGGCCGTTTCTCTGGACACCTCCCGAACCCTCGATCAAGTCCTCGGTCAGTGGAGCATCGACGGCTCCGGCATCGCGTTCGATCAGACACGCGTCATGCTTCAGCTCGTCGTCGGGCCAGGTCAGATGCTCGACTCCCGCGCCCAAGCGCGCCGTGTGGCCACCCGGTTGCCTCAATTCAAACGCGCTGAAGTCGACTTCGCTGGCGTCGAGGATGTCGGGCATGCGTTCGCCGATGAGCTGTTTCGGGTGTTCGCTAAAGCGCATCAGGAAGTGGAACTCGTGCCGGTCAATATGTCGCCCAGGGTCGCTGCGTTGGTGGAGGCGGTGAAGAACGTTTGAAGCGGTGTTCGAACGGTCGTGTTTTTGGCGTGGATCGGCGGGGGGGGAGTTGTCACGGCGCGCTGGGGGGGCCGAGCGAGGAAGCAGGATGGGGGCGGGCTGGGGGTTGCGAGTCCGGAGGTCTTGAGGGCAAAGCCCTCAAGACTCCCCTGCGGTGCTCGGAAGTCGGGGCGGGCCCAACTCGCTTCGCTCACCTTCGGCTCGCTACGCTCAAACAGCCGGTCCCTCTAGCTAGTCATTGATGCGCGCTCCGCGCGCCCCCGACTTCCTCCGCTCCTCGGCTCCTCCCACGCAACCCCCAGCCCGCCCCCATCCCGCTTCCCTTCCCCGTTCAGCGCACACTCGGGGAAAAACTCCCCCCTTCAAGACCTTCAGCCTTGGGAGGAAACAACAGGGGTCAGCGCGCAGCAGTCAGCAGTCAGCAGTCAGCAGTCAGCAGTCAGCGGTTAGCCGTTAGCCGTTAGCCGTTAGCCGTTAGCCGTTAGCCGTTAGCCGTTAGCCGTTAGCGTTTTGGAGGTTAGCGGTTGGCGGCTTTCGCTTGGCGTCCAGCGTCTCGGCTCTCTGGCTCAGCCGACGCGGCAGACCTTCAGCATGTTCGTGCCGCCGGGGTAGCCCATCGGCTCGCCGCAGGTGATCGCGTAGGTGTCTCCCGGCTTGAGCACGCCGCGCGCGACCAGCAGCTCTTCCGCCGCCTTCAAGGCCTGGTCACGGTCATCAAAGTTGGGCATCAGCACCGGCGTGACATTGCGGTAGAGCGCCATCTTGCGGTGGGTCAGCACTTGCGATGTCAGCGCATAGATCGGGACATGGATGCGGTGACGGCTCATCCACAGTGCCGTCGAACCCGACTCGGTCAGCGCAACGATGGCCTTGCAGCCCAAATGGTGCGCAGTGAAGAGCGCGCCCATGGCGATGGACTGGTCAATGCGGCCAAACTGCCGGTTGGCAAAGTCAGTGTCCAGGCTCACGAATTCGGCGTTCTCCGCCTCCAGCGCAATGCTGGCCATCTGCTCGATGGTCTCGACCGGGAAGCGGCCCGCGGCCGTCTCGGCACTCAGCATGACCGCATCGGTGCCGTCCAGCACGGCATTGGCGACGTCGGACACCTCCGCACGCGTAGGCACCGGGTTGACGATCATGGACTCCATCATTTGCGTGGCCGTGATGCAGAGCTTGTCCAGCTCCAGCGCCATGCGGATCATGCGCTTTTGCAGCGCCGGAACCGCCGCATGGCCCACTTCCACGGCCAGGTCGCCCCGCGCCACCATGATGCCGTCGCTGGCCTTGAGGATGGCTTCCAGGTGCGGAATGGCTTCGTAGCGCTCGATCTTGGCAATCATGCCGGGCTTGTGGCGCCAGCGCTCACCCGCCACGTTGGCCAGTTGCCGGGCCATTTCCATGTCGGTGGCATTCTTGGGGAAGCTCACCGCCAGGTATTCGCACTGGAAGGACATCGCCGTCTTGATGTCCTCCATGTCCTTGGCCGTCAGAGCCGGCGCCGTGAGGCCGCCGCCCTGCTTGTTGATGCCCTTGTTGTTGGACAGCTCACCGCCCTGCTTGACGATGGTGTGCACCTGCGAGCCGCGCACCGACTCCACCGTCAGCACCAGCAGGCCGTCATTGAGCAGCAAGGTGTCGCCAGGCTTCACGTCGCGCGGCAGTTCCTTGTAGTCCAGGCCCACGCACTGTTCATTGCCCAGCTCGGTACGGTCGGCATCCAGCACAAAAGGCGTGCCGTTGATCAGCTCGATCTTGCCGTTCTCGAACTTGCCCACCCGAATCTTGGGGCCCTGCAGGTCGGCCATGATGGCCACTTCCTTGCCGGCCCGCGCCGCCGCTTCCCGCACCAGACGCGCACGGTCAATGTGATCCTGCGCCTTGCCGTGCGAGAAGTTCAGACGCACCACGTCCACCCCCGACTGAATCATCCGCTCCAGCACCTCCGGCGAAGAAGATGCAGGACCCAGGGTAGCGACGATCTTGGTGGCGCGGAACATGGCGTTGTCTCGGTCTGAAATTTAGTTACAGCAGCCGATTATGGATCGCATCCAGGTCGGCGAGAGGTTCCTGAAGGTTACCAGCGGGTTTCCAACACGGGGAACCGGCAAGCGCGGCTCCCCGTGCGAACCTCAGACAGTCAGGCCGCCCGGTTGGCCTGGACGTCCGCCACCGCCAGCGCCGTCATGTTGACGATGCGGCGCACCGTGGCCGACGGCGTCAGGATGTGCACCGGACGCGCCGCCCCCAGCAGGATGGGGCCCACCGTGACGCCCTGGCCGCCGACGATCTTCAGCACGTTGAAGAGGATGTTGGCCGCATCCAGCGTCGGCAGCACCAGCAGGTTGGCCTCGCCCTTGAGGGTGCTGTCCGGCAGGAAGGTGTGACGCACGTCCTCGGAAAGAGCGGCGTCACCATGCATTTCGCCGTCGCATTCCACGTCCGGATGCTGTTCGACGAAGAGGTCACGCGCCTCGCGCATCTTCACCGCCGACGGCCGCTTGCTGGAACCGAACATCGAATGCGAGAGGAAGGCCAGCTTGGGCGGCAGGCCAAAGCGCTTGAGCTCGTCCACCGCCTGAGCCGCAATTTCTGCAAGCTGGTCGGCATCCGGGTCGTCATTGACGAAGGTGTCGGCAATGAACAGGGTGCGCTGGTCCAGCATGAGCGCATTCATGGTGGCGAAGTTGCGCACGCCGGGCTTGAGGCCAATGAGGTTGTTGACATGCTCCAGGTGAGAGTCAAACCGGCCGACCAGGCCGCAGATCATGGCGTCCGCATCGCCCAGGTGGATGGCCAGCGCCCCAATGGTGGTGTTGGAGCGGCGCACCGCCGACTTGGACATCTCCGGCGTGAAGCCCTCGCGGCCCATGATCTGGTGATACGCCTCCCAGTACTGGCGGAAGCGGGCATCGTTCTCGGGGTCGATGACGGCCACATCCTCGCCCAGCTTCAGGCGCAGGCCCGCACGCTGGATGCGCATCTGGATGACTTCCGGACGTCCGATCAGCGTGGGACGGGCCAGGCCTTCATCCAGCGCGACCTGCACGGCGCGCAGCACGCGTTCGTCCTCGCCTTCCGCATAGATGACACGGGCCGGCGAGGCCTTGGCCGCAGCAAACACCGGGCGCATGAACATGCCGGTCTGGTAGACGAAGCGCGAGAGCTGCTCGCGGTAGGCGTCCATGTCCTGGATCGGCCGCGTGGCCACGCCGGACTCCGCCGCTGCCTTGGCCACCGCCGGCGCAATACGCAAGATCAGGCGGGCATCAAAGGGCTTGGGAATGATGTAGTCCGGGCCGAAGACCAGCTCCTGGCCTGCATAGGCCGCCGCCACTTCCGGCGGTGTCTCGGCCTTGGCCAGCGCGGCAATCTCGCGCACGCAGGCCAGCTTCATGGCTTCGGTGATCTTGGTGGCGCCACAGTCCAGCGCGCCGCGGAAGATGTAGGGGAAGCACAGCACGTTGTTGACCTGGTTCGGATAGTCCGAACGGCCCGTGGCCATGATGCAGTCCGGCCGCGCCTGCTTGGCCAGCTCCGGACGGATCTCCGGCTCCGGATTGGCCAGCGCCAGGATGATGGGCTGGCGGGCCATGGTGGCCACCATCTCACCGGTCAGCACGCCCGCAGCGGAGCAGCCCAGGAAGACGTCAGCCCCCTGCACCACGTCCGCCAGGGTGCGGGCCGGCGTGGTCTGGCAGTACCGGCGTTTGGACTCGTCCAGCTTGGACGCATCGGCACGGTCGGTCTGGATGACACCCTTGGAGTCCACGACGAAGATGTTCTCGCGCTTGACGCCCAGGCCCACCATCACGTCCAGGCAGGCAATGGCCGCAGCGCCCGCGCCCGACACCGCCACCTTGACCGCCCCAATGTCCTTGCCCACCAGCTCCAGGCCGTTGAGCAGCGCCGCGCTGGAGATGATGGCCGTGCCGTGCTGGTCGTCGTGGAAGACCGGAATGTTCATCCGGGCGCTGAGCTGCTTCTCGATGTAGAAGCACTCCGGCGCCTTGATGTCTTCCAAATTGATGCCGCCCAGCGTGGGCTCCATCGCCGCAATGATCTCGACCAGCTTGTCCGGGTCCCGCTCGGCCAGCTCGATGTCAAACACATCAATGCCGGCAAACTTCTTGAACAGGCAGCCCTTGCCCTCCATCACCGGCTTGGCAGCTAGCGGACCGATGTCGCCCAGGCCCAGCACCGCCGTGCCATTGGTGATCACTCCCACCAGGTTGCCCCGCGAGGTGTACTCCGCCGCCAGGGTCGGGTCCTTCTCGATGTCCAGGCACGGATACGCCACCCCCGGCGAATACGCCAGGGACAGGTCGCGCTGGTTGGACAGGGCCTTGGTCGGCGTGACGGCAATCTTGCCGCGGGTCGGCAGGCGGTGATAGTCCAGCGCAGCCTCACGCAGCGCCGCTTCGGCAGGACTCAGGCCGTGGCCGTCGTTGTGTTCACTCATGCGGGTTCTCCATCGCGACCTATCGCGAACCATCGCGAATCGGGATCTGAATTCGACAGGGGTTGAATCGGCAGCCAGCAGCCTTCAGGCCGCCATGCGCCCCATTAGACAGGAGCCCCTACTCCCGCAAACGGGCCCGAAGCTTAAAGGCTGTTGAAAGCCCGTGCCGATGCTTTCAGTTTTGACTTCCATGCAAAGATGGCCTTCGATCGGGCGCTGTCCAACCCCCTGGCTGCAACATTCGCACAACACCTGGAGAGCGCTCCCCAGAAACCGCAGCTGCAACGACATGTTTCTGAGGCATGCCCTCCCTAGAATCGCGCCCGCCTCCCAGCCTTCGTGATTGCCAGAGCATGCCTTTCAAGATTTCCTGTCTGTCCTTGTCCGTTCCCGGCGCGTGCAGTGCTGCGACCACCACATCCACGCCCGCCCGTGCCCGCACGGCCCGCCAGGGCGGGCTCCGTCCCCTCCTGCTGGGCGCCCTGATGACGCTCACGGTGACGCTCTCAGGCAGCGCATTCGCGCAGGTCAAGGGCGCGGGGGCCTCGTTCCCCTCCCTGGTCTACGGCCGCTGGGCCGTCGCCTACGAAAAGAGCAGCGGCGGCCAGCCCGTGACCTACAAGGCCACCGGCTCGGGCGATGGCGTAAAGCGCATCACCGCCCGCGAGGTGCAATTCGGCGGCAGTGATTCGCCGCTGTCCGCGGAAGAGCTGGCCAAGCGCCATCTGGTGCAGATTCCGATGCTGGTGGGCGGCATCGTGCCGGTGGTGCAGTTGCCCAGCGTTCCGGAAGGCCGCCTGCAACTGAGCGGCGAGGTGCTCGCCGACCTGATGGCCGGGCGCATCCGTCAATGGAACGATCCGCGCATCGCAGCGCTGAACCCGGGCCTTCCCCTGCCCGCCCTGGCCGTGCGGCGCGTGGTGCGGGCGGACAAGTCCGGCACGTCCGAAGGCTTCACCCGCTACCTGAGCGAGGTCTCGCCGGAATTCGCGGCGGAGATCGGCGTGAATGCCCAGCCCAAGTGGCCCGGCGAGGTGGAACGGGCCGAAGGCAACGACGGCATGGTCAAGGCCCTGAAGGCAGCGCCCGGCTCGATCGCCTATGTCAGCTATGACCGGGTGCAGGCGGAGCGGCTCAATGCGGTGAAGCTGCGCAATGCCGCTGGTCAATGGGTGAGCGCCACCGAAGCGGGCTTCCGGGCCGCCATCGCCGAAAGCGATCTGTCGCGTCGTGGCGATGACCTGGCGTCCCTGATGAACCGGCCCGGCGCCAACAGCTGGCCCATCACCATGACCAGTTTCATCCTGATCGACGCCACGCCGCCCAAGGGAGAGGAAGCCTCCCCGGTGATGCGCTTCCTCTACTGGTGCTTCATGCACGGCGACGACCTGACCCGCGGCACCGGCTTTGCACCGCTGCCGCTGACGCTTCAGTCGAAGCTGGCCGCTCGCTTTGGCGCCGTGAAGGCGCAGGACGGCAAAGCGCCGGTCTATCAGGCGATGTAATCGCAGCGGGCCCCGAAGGGCCCTGGATGCTCAGCCCGCCGCGCGGCGGCTGAGGATCTCGAAGGCCGGCAAGGTCTTGCCTTCCAGCACTTCCAGGAAGGCGCCACCGCCGGTGGAGATGTAGCCCACGTCCTTCTCGATGCCGTACTTGGCAATCGCCGCCAGGGTGTCGCCACCGCCGGCAATGGAGAAGGCGTCCGACGCCGCAATGGCGCGGGCGATGGTCTCGGTGCCCTTGGCGAAGGCATCGAACTCGAACACCCCCACCGGACCGTTCCACACCACCGTGCCGGCCGCCTTGAGTTGCTCGGCCAGTTGCGCCGCGGTCTTGGGGCCGATGTCCAGGATCAGGTCATCGTCCGCCACGTCCGTCGCCGCCTTGACAGTGGCCGGCGCGTCCGCGGCAAAAGCCTTGGCCGTCACCACATCCACCGGAATCGGCACGGCCGCGCCGCGCGCCTTCATGGCTTCGATCACCGCCTTGGCTTCGTCCACCAGGTCCGGCTCGGCCAGCGATTTGCCGATCTTCAGGCCCGCCGCCAGCATGAAGGTGTTGGCAATGCCGCCGCCCACGATCAGGCCGTCCACATTGGCCGACAGCGACTTGAGGATGGTCAGCTTGGTCGAGACCTTGGAGCCGGCCACGATGGCCACCAGCGGTCGCTTCGGATTGGCCAGGGCCTTGGTGATGGCATCGATTTCCGCGGCCAGCAGCGGCCCGGCGCAGGCAATCTTGGCGAACTGCGCGATGCCGTAGGTGGACGCTTCGGCCCGGTGCGCAGTGCCGAAGGCGTCGTGCACGAAGATGTCGCACAGGGCAGCCATCTTGCGCGAGAGTTCTTCGCTGTTCTTCTTCTCGCCCTTGTTGACGCGGCAGTTCTCCAGCAGCACGACCTGGCCCGGGGCCACGTCCACGCCGTCCACCCAGTTGGCCTTCAAGGGCACGTCGCGGCCCAGCAGCTCACTCAGGCGACGGGCCACCGGGGCCAGCGAGTCTTCCGGCTTGAATTCCCCTTCGGTGGGGCGACCCAGGTGGGAGGTGACCATCACCGCAGCGCCCGCCTTCAGGGCCATCTCGATGGCGGGAATGCTGGCCCGCACGCGGGTGTCCTCGGTGATCTCGCCCGCGTCATTGAGCGGCACGTTGAGGTCTGCGCGGATGAACACACGCTGCTGGTCGACCTTGCCGGCACTGATCAGGTCGGCGAAACGCAAGACATTCATGGTGGATAGGCTGAAGTTGTGGGAAATCTGCGGCATGAGCCATGCCAGTCGGGGCGAAGCTTACCAAGAGGCAGAGGCTCGCCCGACGCGGCGCGTGTCCAAAAGCAGGGACTGCACGGGCAGCCCGGCCCGGCCCGGCCAGGGCCAGTGCCCAGGCTCAAGCGCTCACCACCCCAGGCCGATGCGCAGCGACAGCATCACCACCGTGCCGCTGACGATGGTGCCCAGAATGCCGCGCTTCCAGAAGAAGTAGGCCGTGGCCACCGCAGTGGCGTACAGACGCGCATCCTTCCAGGTGGACACCAGCTCGCCCTGCGTCATGACGATCTCCGGCACGATCACCGCCGCCAGGGCCGCCAGCGGCGCATACCGCAGGCCGTCCCGCAGCCAGTCGGGCATGGGCACCTCTCGGTCCGGAATGAGGAAGAAGCCGCGGGTCAGCACCGTGATCAGCGCCATGCCCGCAATGCCCAGCACCGTTTCCCAGCCGCTCATGCTGCCCTCCCGCCGCGTGCGTCGGTGGCTGGGGCCCAGCGCTCCATCATGAGCCCGGCCGCCACGGCCGCCGCAATCGCCACCAGGATGTTCAGACGCAGCGGCAGGCCGTAGGCCGCCACCGCCGCACAGGCCGCCACGGCCGCGGACACCCAGGTGTTGCGGTTGCCCAGCAGCGAATAACTCAGGCCCAGCAGAGCCAGCACGCCGGCAAAGCCCAGACCCCAGTTCGTCGGTATCCGGTCAGCCAGGAAGATGCCGGCCACAGCGGGTACCTGCCAGGCAAACCAGTTGATCGCCACGCCGCCCCAGAAGTACGGCACCTGCCGCTCCGGGTCGGGTTTCATGTCCGGGAAGCGCTTGAGGAAGGCGACGTAATTGAGGTCGGCGGCGAAGTAGGCCATCCACAGGCGCTGGCCCCGGGGCAAGGGCGCGAGGTAGTGCCGCCACTGCGTGCTGAAGATGACGAAACGCAGGTTGACGCAGAAAGAGGTGGCCCACAGCACCCACAGCGGCGCGCCGCTGGCCAGCAGCGGCAGGGAGGCCAGCTGCGAGCTGCCCGCAAACACCACCAGGCTCATGAAGAGCGCCATGCCGGCGCTCAGGCCGCTCTTGACCATGGCTACTCCGGTCACCAGCCCCCAGGCGGAAATGCCCAGGGTGATGCCCAGCATGTCGCGGGCGCCTTGGCGGAATTCAGGATGGCGCCAGTGCGCGGGAAAAAGGTCGGCCATAGCGGGATTGTCGGGCCTGGACTGTCAGCGGTGTCGTCCCTCGCCCACGCCGGACCCGGGGCAGGTCCGGCATTCGCCCGGCATCGGGGGGAACGGCCGCCGCCCAGCCATGGGCAGGACCTCGACAGCCGTGCGATGGATGGAAGTTGGGCGGGCTTATCCCGCCCGCGCTCAGTCCTTCAGGCGACGCACCGAGCCCGAGCCGGCGTTGGACATGCTGATTTCCGGGTTGCCCACATAGCCGACGTCGCCAGAGCCCGCGATGCTCACATCCAGTTTGCGGCGGGCCTGGACGGTCACGTCCCCGCTGCCGGCGATGCTGACCTTGGCGGCTTCCACCGCCAGCTCCCGGGCCTTCACGTCGCCGCTGCCGGTCACGCTGACCGCGAGCACGTTGGCCTTGCCATTGGCCGCGATATCCCCGCTACCAGAGACCCGCAGGCCGATGCGGTCGGCTTCGACACCGATCAGGCGGATGTCCCCGCTGCCGGCGATGCTCGCATCCAGGGGGCCGCTGGTCTTCATGCCCTCGACCCGGATCTCGCCCGATCCGCTGATCGACACGCCGCGCAGGTCCCGCAGCTCGATGGTGATGACCGGCGTGGTGCTGCTGTTGAGGTGATAACCGCGCTTGGAGGTGACCTCCAGCGTGCGCCCTGCGCGTCCGCTGACCACCTTCGTCTCGAGGTAGGGCTGCAGGTTGCTGTCCGTGCGGACCTCGACCTTGTCGGCACCGGCCTGGCGCACCATGACCTTGAAGCTGCTGGACAGGGCGACCGCCTCGAAGCTTTCCAGGTCGCGCCGCTCGGTCGTTACGTCCCCGTTGCCCTCCACCCGCTGGGAACCCCCGATGCTCCAGGACCACGCGTGGGCGGAACCGGCCGCGGCCAGTCCGATCAGCGTGAGGGCGAAGCAGCGGCGTGTGGTCTTGTTCATGGATGCAATCTCCTGGGATTCGGAATGATCGCATCTTCGGCCCGACCCCCAGCAGGGGGCCAGCCCCGGGTGACGAACTGCAAGGGCGCGGGGATGAACTGCTCGTCAGCCCTTGCTCTTTGTGCCCTTGTCGGACTTTTCAGCCTTGTCGGCTTTCTCCCCCTTGGCCGACTTGGCAGGAGGCTCGTCCTCCTCGGCCTGCGAGGCGCTGTCCGCCGGTTTGCTGGCCGCACCGTGCGCCACGACCGGCCGGGTGCCCTCCAGCTTGTTCTCGCGCATGTATTCGTCCATCTCGCGCCAGCCGTCGTACACCGCCGCCTTCTGGGCCTTGGGATTGAGGGCGTAGCAGTCCTCGATGGCCCGCATCGCATTGCGGCAGGCGCCACCGATGGCCTTGCCCTCGGCCTCCTTGGCCGCCGCCACCTTGGCCGGGTCCTCGATGCCGAGCTGGTCGCAGCCGGACAGCAGTATCGCCACGCCCAGCGCGGAGGGCAGCAGACCCAAACGCAGGCGCCGGTGAGAACGGCTGCGGGCCGCCGGCAGGGTTGCCGACGCCGAACCCGCCGCATGAACAGCCGCGTGAACAGCCGCAGGAACAGGAACAGGAGAGGAAACAGAAACGGGCCCCATGTCGGAGCCCGCAGGATCAGCCACCGCGTCGGGAATGCGGTGGGGGGAGGACAGGGGCCAGCTCAGCTTCATCATGTCGATATCGGCCGGGCGAGGCGCCCCTTGAGCCGCAGTTACCGGCGCACCATCGCCATCAGGCGCGCAATGCGCTCCTCGGTCGAGGGGTGCGTGCTGAACAGGCCCCGCAGCCCACCGCCCGAGAGCGGGTTCATGATCATCATCTGGGCCGTTTCCGGATGGCGTTCGGTGGTCTCCAGAGGAATGCCCTGAGCATACCGGTGGATCTTGTCCAGCGCAGCGGCCAGCGCCTGCGGGTCGCCGGAGATTTCCGCACCGCCGCGGTCGGCTTCAAATTCACGGGCCCGGCTGATGGCCATCTGGATCAGGCTGGCCGCGATCGGCGCCAGCAGCGCCACCAGCAGACCCACCAGCGGGTTGGCCGGACGGCCTTCACTGTCGCGACCGCTGAAGAACATGGCGAAGTTGGCCAGGGCGGAGATGGCACCCGCCATCGTGGCGCTGATGGTAGAGATCAGGATGTCCCGATGCTTCACGTGGGCCAGTTCATGCGCCATCACGCCGCGCAGCTCACGCTCGCTCAGCACCCGCAGGATGCCGGTGGTGGCCGCCACCGCCGCGTTGGCCGGGTTGCGGCCGGTGGCGAAGGCGTTGGGCGCGTCTTCCTGGATCAGGTAGACCTTGGGCATCGGCAGCTGCGCACGCTGCGCCAGTTCCTGCACCATGCGGTAGAACTGCGGCGCGCTGCGCTCGTCCACCTCCTGGGCGTTGTACATCTTCAGCACCAGCTTGTCCGAGAACCAGTAGCTGAAGAAGTTCATGGCCAGCGCGAACACCAGCGCCAGCATCATGCCCTGCTGTCCTCCGATGACGGACCCGATCACCATGAAGAGCGCGGTGATCGCGGCCATCAGGATGGCGGTCTTCATCAGGTTGAACATGGCAATCTCCTCAATCCTCACAGCAGATGGAATGGACCCAGTGCACAGTACACCGTCCTGAGGAACCATGTGACGGCAATACCGGCCACTTCAAGTCGGCCCGGCCTGATGACACCATCGGAATACACGAAGTTGGTTCGTTGAAGACCTCGGAAATTCCGCAAGCCGCCGGCGGGTCTCAGGCCCGGGCTCGGGCCCGGGCTCGGGCTCCAGCGAGGGCTGGGGCCTAGGCTCAGCCCAGCCGCTCCCCAGGTTTGAGCGGCCGCGACTGCAGGAAGGCCGCCGCAGGCAGGCGCTTGCCGCCGGCGCGCTGAAGCTCCAGCAGGCGCACCGCCCCTTCGCCGCAGGCCACCACCGGTCCTTCGGGAGACACCGCCAGCACCTCGCCGGGGTCGCCGGAGCGCCCTTGGCCATCCGCCACCTCGGCACGCCAGACCTTGAGCGCTTCGCCCTCCAATTGCGCCACGCCGCCCGGGAAGGGGTCGAAGGCGCGCAAGCGGCGGGCAATCTGCTCCGCGCTGTCGCTCCAGCGGATCTGGCTCTCGGCCTTGTCGATCTTGTGGGCGTAGGTGACACCCTCCTCCGGCTGGCGCCTGGGTTGCAGACGGCCGGTCGCAGCCTGCACCAGCGCCGCGATGATCAGCTTGCCCCCCAATGCCGCCAGGCGGTCATGCAGCCGGGCGGTGGTGTCGTCAGCGGCAATCGGCTCGCGCGCTTCGAGCAGCATGTCGCCGGTGTCCAGGCCCTCGTCCATCTGCATGATGGTGATGCCGGTCTGCGCGTCGCCGGCCTCGATGGCCCGATGGATGGGGGCGGCACCGCGCCAGCGCGGCAGCAGCGAAGCATGGATGTTCAGGCACCCCAGGCGCGGCGTGGTCAGCACCCAGGCCGGCAGGATGAGGCCATAGGCGGCCACCACGAGCACGTCCAGGCGGGCAGCTTCCAGAGCCGCGCGACCGGCCTGCGCCTCGTCCGGGAACTTGCCGTCCAGGCGCAGGCTCCGCGGCTGTGCCACCGGCAGCTGATGCTGCACAGCCAGTTGCTTGACCGGAGACGCCTGCAGCTTCATGCCGCGGCCGGCCGGACGGTCGGGCTGGCTCAAGACCAGCGGCACGGTCACGCCGGCCTCCAGCAGCGCGGCCAGCGCCACGGCCGCGAACTCGGGCGTGCCCGCAAAACCCACGCGCAGACCGCGCAGGGCACTCAGGTCGTCCGGGGACAGGCCTTGCATCAGCGGACCTTGGCGTCTTCGCGTGCTTTTTTCACGAGCTTGGTCTTGATGCGCTCCCGTTTCAGGGGGCTCAGGTATTCCACGAACACCTTGCCGGCCAGATGATCCATCTCATGCTGGACGCAGACGGACAGCAGGCCTTCGGCATCGAACTGGAAGGTGTTGCCGTCGCGGTCCAGGGCCTGGACGGTGACCTTGCGGTGGCGCATGACCTTGTCGTAGATGGTGGGCACCGACAGGCAGCCCTCCTCACCTTCGATGAGGTCGTCGCTCTTGAAGACCAGCTCCGGATTGACCAGCACCAGCGGCTGATTGCGCTCTTCCGAGACATCCATCACGAGAACGCGCTCATGCACATCCACCTGCGTGGCGGCCAGGCCCACCCCTTCGGCGGCATACATGGTCTCGAGCATGTCGTCCGCCAGTTGGCGGATGCGGTCGTCCACCGCTGCCACAGGCTGGGCCACGGTATGCAGGCGAGGATCGGGATAACGAAGAATGTTGAGTTTGGACATGTTGAAGACCTGTGCGCTTGTGGACACAACACAACGCCGGTTTGTAAGGGCTTGCAAGCGGGGGCGGCTCCCTTCATTGCGGGTACCCCTGAATCTGGGCAGAATCGCCGCCAGCGTTCAGCGGATTTTCGCCGATTTGGGATCTACCGCCGCTCGTTCGCTGAAAGCGCCACTGGCCACGAGGGGCCTTCACTACGGCGATGGAGAACAAGGAATGACGCAACGGCGGCCGCTGGGCTTGACGACCATTTATGCAGCGCTGCTCGCCGGCGCTCTCATCAGCGCCCCTGCACTGGCGGCTGGTGATTACCCCATCACGCCCAAGCAGCGTGAAACCGCCCAGAAGGTGGCTCAGGCCGGCGTTCCGCTGTCGGAGCTGGCCCCCAATGCGCCGGACACCTACACCGTCAAGCGCGGTGACACGCTGTGGGCCATCTCGAGCCTGTTCCTGAAGTCTCCGTGGCGCTGGCCCGAGCTCTGGGGCATGAACGACGACCAGATCAAGAACCCCCACCTGATCTACCCCGGCCAGGTGCTGGTGCTGGTCAAGGCCGACGGCCGCGCCCGCCTGCAACTGGGCCGCGACGTCACCGGCGGCACCAACGGCGATGTGAAGCTGTCGCCGCGCGTGCGCTCCACCAGCCTGGATGACGGCTCCATCGCCTCCATCCCGCAGCACCTGATCGAGCCGTTCCTGAACGAAGCGATCGTGCTGAACACCGACGAACTCGCCACCGCGCCCCGCATCGTCGCCGCCCAGGAGAACCGGGTGTGGATGACCAAGGGCGAGCTGGCCTATGCCCGCGGCGAATTCACCGGCGACTCGGAATACCGCATCTTCCGCAAGGCCAAGCCGCTGGTGGACCCGGTCACCAAGGAAGTGCTGGGCTATGAGGCTGCTTATGTCGGCACCGCCGATGTGGTGCGCCCGGGCAGCAATGCCGGCGGCGCGCAGGAAGTGCCCACCACGCTGAAGATCGGCGTGGCGCGCCAGGAAGTGGGCGTGGGCGACCGCCTGGCCCCCATCCCGGCCCGCGGCTACACCAGCTACATGCCCCATGCCCCGTCGGGCCCGGTGGACGGCCTGATCGTCTCGGTCTACGGCGACGCCATCAACGCCGGCCAGAACCAGATCGTGGCGCTGAACCGCGGTTCGGCCAACGGCATGGAAAAGGGCCACGTGCTGGCCCTGTGGCGCACCGGCCGCGTGGTGCGGGACGGCACGACCGAAGCCAATGACGCCATCCGCCTGCCGGATGAACGCCACGGCTCGCTGTTCGTGTTCCAGGTCTTCGACCGGGTGTCCTACGCCCTGGTGCTGACCGTGCAGGAGCCGGTGACCGCCGGCGACCGCTTCACCCAGCCTTAGTCGGCTTCCCCGACGCCCCCGCGATGCAGCACGAGGACCTCCGGACCTGGCTGCATCTGCTGGACAGCGTCGGGCGCGCCGCCGCGCGGCGGCTGCTGGCGCGGCACGGCGACCCTGCTGAGATCCTGAAGGCGGGCCCGTCTGGCTGGACGGGCCTGATCACCGCGGCGGAATCCCAGCGCCTCAGGGACGGCCCGCCCAAGCTGGATCAGATCTGGCAACGCACCCTGGCGTGGCTCGACGCCTCGCCCACCCACAGCATCCTGCTGCTGGGGGATCCCGATTACCCCCCTGCCCTCCTCCACACGGCCGACCCGCCGCTGATGCTGCATTTGGCCGGCCGGCGCGAGCTGCTGAACCGTCGCGCCATTGCGGTGGTGGGCAGCCGTCATCCCACCCCTCAGGGCGAGGACAACGCCCGGCTGTTTGCGCAGGGGCTGGGGGAGGCCGGCTTCTGCGTGATCTCTGGACTGGCTACCGGCATCGATGGCGCGGCCCATGAAGCTGCACTCCACACCCCCGGCGGCACCGTGGCCGTGCTGGGCACCGGCATCGATCAGGTCTATCCGCTGGCCCATGAGGACCTGGCGCGGCATATCCGCCGGGGCGGCCTGCTGGTGAGCGAATACTTTGTCGGCACCCCTCCGCTGCCGCCCAATTTCCCGCAGCGCAACCGGATCATTGCCGGACTGGCAGAAGGCTGCCTGGTCGTGGAAGCGGCCGTGAAATCCGGCTCGTTGATCACCGCGCGCATGGCCAGTGAGGCGGGCCGCGAGGTGTTCGCCATTCCCGGCTCCATCCATGCGGCCCAGTCGCGCGGTTGCCACCACCTGCTCAAGCAAGGCGCCTGCCTCGTGCAGACCCTGGACGATCTGCTGTGTGAGTTGCCGCCGATGGCGAAGGGCGGGCAGGCCGGGCAGGCAGGACAGAGCGGCTCGCCTGGGGACGCCGCGGTAGCGTCCTTGGAAGCTGAGCGGGATGCGCAAGCCCGTGGCACCCATGGCGCCCATCACACCCTTCACGCCAATGACGCAAGTGCCGCCGGCGAAGCGGAAGCGCCCTTCGAATCGGCCGACGCCCCAGCAGACGACACCACACTCCATCCCGTGCTGCGCGCCCTCGGCCATGACCCCTTGTCGCTCGAACAGCTGGGACAACGCACCGGCTGGCCGGTGGAATCGCTGTCGGCCGCGCTGCTGGATCTGGAACTCGACGGTCAGATTGCCCGGCTGCCGGGCGCCCGTTTTCAGCGGCGGGTGCGGGCCTGACCGGCGCTGAAACCGCGCCATAGCGGCCTGGGGCGCGCGCCCCGCCGCCCATCCGGGAATATCCGTGCGCGGGCCCTTTCATTTCGCTCGGGAGGGGTTTCGGGCCCTGGGGTATAGTCCCCTCATGTTTGACGTGCTCGTCTATCTGTACGAAACCTATTGGCGGCCTGACGCCTGCCCGGATCACGCCCAGTTGACCCGGAAACTGTCGGCCGTGGGGTTCGAAGACGAAGAAATCCGGGACGCTCTGTCCTGGCTGGATGGTCTGGCCGCATCGGCCCAGTCCCACCATGCCGAACCCGGCGATCGCAGTCTGCGCATCTATTCGCGGGATGAACAGGAACATCTGGGCGATGCCTCGATGGGCTTCATCAGCTTCCTGGCCTCCGCCGGTGTGTTGCCCACCGCCATGCGTGAGATGGTCATCGACCGTGCCATGGCGATCCCCGGGGGCCCGCTGGACCTGGAAGACCTGAAGATCATCGTGCTGATGGTGTTCTGGAGCCTGGGTGAAGAGCCCGATGCGCTGATTCTGGACGAGCTGTTCGTCGCCCCGGAAGAGCGTCTGATCCACTGATTCGCTGTTGATCGGCTGATCCGCGCTGCGCTGCGGCGCCCCTGTGTTGCGGCCAAGCTGCGTTCAGAAGAAACAAAAAGCCTCAGGCGTATCGCGCTGAGGCTTTTTTGCAATCAGGCCAGCCATCAGGCCAGCAAACGGGTGGGATCCACTTCCAGCTTGGCCAGCGCATTGCGGGTGGCCTTGACGGTCAGCGACTCGTCCTGTGCCGGCAACATCAGCCCGGCCTGCAGGAAGGCGCCCAGCCGGCTCAGCTGGAACAGCACCCCTCTCCCGTGCGGCGACACGAAGAGGATCAGGTGGTGGCGCATACCCCGCCAGACCAACTGCACCGGTTCCACCCGGTTGCGATAGTCCAGCATGTACCAGCTGCCGACCTGCAGCTCCCGCGCCCAGGCCAGCATGGCCGGCGTGGGCGGCGTGCCACCTTCGGCCACGACTTCCAGGCCGTCCACCTCGTGGCTGGACAGGTCCCGCACCAGCGACTCGTTGATCTCCACACCCGCTTCGGTGCTGGGCAACATGGCTTCCAGCGTTTCCAGCTGGCTCATCAGTTCGTCCAGCCGTTCGCGCGGAATCGCCGCCGTCTTGGCGGTGAAGGCCGCCGCCAGGGCGTTGTTGAGCGAGCGGATCTGCTCGTCCTGCCGGTCGGCCGTCATGCCGGCGTGGCCCATGCCGTCGCGCAGCGTCTTGAGCAGCGGGGGCAGTCGGCGGATGACTTCGGCCCGGTCCTCCCGCGAGACCTTGGCGCTGGCGGACCAGATCAGGTCCGCGGCGGCCCGCTTCATCAGCTTGGTCTGGTCGGCCTGCGGGCCATAACGCACGCCGGTGACGGCCAGCACATCGGCCCAGATCTGGAAGAGGAAATCCCGCACGCCGTCCTGCACCGGCACCTCGGAGAGCATCTTGCGCAGCTCGATGGTGTACTGGATGGCCAGCGTCTCGCGCTGCTCCACCTGCTGGGCCAGGGACACGCCCTTGCGGGAGACTTCGTTTTCCTGTTGGAAATAGTGGTCGAGGAACTTCTCGAATTCGGTGAGCACCGTCTGGAAGACGCGCCGACCGGTGTCCGGATAGGCTTCCACCACCTGGACTACACGTTTGATCTCCCGCTCCAGTGCGTCGCCGATGTCGGCTGCGGAAGCGCTGAAGCCCATGACGCAGGCGCCCATCCGGTCGATCAGGCGCCGGGCTGGATGATCTTCCGCGGCGAAGAAGTCAGGTTCTCCGATGGCCACGCGCAGCACCGGCATCTGGAGCCGGGCGAACCAGACCCGCAGGGCTGGCGGAATGCGCTCTTCCTGCAGGATGGCCTGGAACAAGAGCGCCACCAGTTCGATGGTGGCGCGTTCGGCGGGCGTGTCGGCGGCCTGTTTCAGGGCCGATTTGAGCGTCTGGTTGCGCTGGCGGATTTCATCCAGCGCCTGAGGCGCCGTCATGTGAATGTCCACGCCGGGCGCTTCCGCCTGCTCGACCCGTCGCTGGACGGTTTCCTGGGCCATGTTGATGGCCGCGCCGAGCCGCTGCGAATGCGGCACCTGGGCCGCATGGCGGGACAGAGGCGCGCCCATCTGCGTCGTGCTCACACCGGTGACCGTGGCGCGGCCCGGGCCAGCGCCCATCTGGGACGGACGGGCCGGCACGGTAGGCGCTGATGCGGACGCCGATCCGCGCGCCAGTTCCGGCACATGACGGGCCAGCACCCGCTGGAGCTGGGCCATGACCTGCTGGGCGGACTGGGTGGCGGGGGTCAGTGCTGGCGTCCCGGACTGGGCCTGGACGGCGGCCTGCGGTGCGATGCCGGCTGCGACCGCGGCCCCATGGGTGGGGTGGGCGGGATGGCCAGAATGGGCTGAATGGGCCGGCGTGGGCGCACCGCCTGCCGGGACCTGGGCGGCGGCATGGCCCGCCTGCGCTGCACTGGCGGCCGAGGTCGGCAGCGCGGACGCGTTGCGCCGGATCAGCGGACGCAGATCCACCTCCGGCATGACGCCCTGGGTCAGCAGCAGGTGGTTGGCATCGTGGTAGGCCTCCAGCAGCAGCTGGGACAGTTCCTGATGCAGCGGACGCTGCAGCATCTGCCAGACCGAGCTGCTCAGGCCCGATTCGAACCAGGCGTCCAGCACCAGGCGGGCCAGTACCTGGGCCCGCAGCAAGTCCTGATGGGGGAGATCTTCCAGGCCCTCGAGCCGCTGCATGCGGTTGCGCAGGTCGCTGAATTCCCAGCTGGCCTTGTCCATCATGGCCAGGGCAAGCCGGGAGGCGATGATCTCGCGCTCGATCGTGTCGTCATCCACCAGCGACAGATTCTGCGGACGGCTGGAGAGCGAGGCCGAGCGGGAGTCCCCCGGCCCATGGTGATACACATGCCGCAGCGACTTGCCCAGACGGGCATGCCAGGGCGTGGCACAACGCTGCCACGCTTCAAAAGCGTCGCGTCGGGCCATCTGCAGCGCGTGCTCGGCGGGCTGGGACAGCAGGTCCTGCACCGCCGAAGTGAGTGTGGCCACGACGGACGGCAGGCCCCGCAGCAGCACTTCCGTGTGAACGCGCCGCGCCTGGGTAGCCAGTGCCTGTGAACGAGCGTCTGCGGCGGTCATCGAAAAAAGGAGTGGAGAACTGCAGCTGACTCTACTACACCACCGCGCCAGCGTTGGGGTCGTCAGGATCCTCCCGCTTGACGGATTGCTTCACCAGGTCCTCGCGCTTGACACCCAGCCACATGGCGATCGCCGCCGCCACGAAGACGGAGGAGTAGATGCCGAACAGGATGCCGATCGTCAGGGCGATGGCGAAGTAATGCAGGGTCGGGCCGCCGAACAGCAGCATCGACAGCACCATCATCTGGGTCGAGCCGTGGGTGATGATGGTGCGGCTGATGGTGGAGGTGATGGCATGGTCGATCACCTGGTGGGTGTTGAAGGTCCGGTACTTGCGGAAAGCCTCGCGAACCCGGTCAAAAATCACGACCGACTCGTTCACCGAATACCCCAGCACCGCCAGCACCGCCGCCAGCACCGCCAGCGAGAACTCCCACTGGAAGTAGGCGAAGAAGCCCAGGATGATCACCACGTCGTGCAGGTTGGCGATGATGCCGGCCACGGCGAACTTCCACTCGAAGCGGAAGGCCAGGTACAGCATGATGCCGATGACGGTGGCGGCCAGCGCATAGGCTGCATTGGTGGCCAGCTCGGCGCCCACGGAGGGCCCGATCAGCTCGCTCTTGGACAGCGACAACGGTTCGGCCTGCCCCACCACGCAGGTGGGCTTGCTGACCGATTCGCCTTGCGGCGTCACCGACTGGTGCTGCTCGACCGTGCCGTTCTCGGCCTTGCACAGCGCCTCGAACACCTTGCCGACGATGACGTCCTGCTTGACCTCCGGACGCACCGGCAGGCGGATCATCACGTCACGGGTGGTGCCGAAGTTGGTGACCTGCACCTCGCCGAAGCCCATCTGCTCGACCACCTGCCGGGTCTTGTTGATGTCCGCCGGCTGGCTGTAGGCCACCTCGATCGAGGTGCCCCCGGTGAATTCGATGGAGAAATGCAGCCCCTTGGTGAACAGGAAGAACACGGCGGCGGCGAAGGTCAGGAAGGACACGACGTTGAAGACCAACGCGTGCTTCATGAACGGGATGTCCCGTTTGATTCGGAAGAATTCCATGGCGGTGTGTGCTCGCGACTGGAGGGATGGGGGGCAAGGCCTCAGCGGGCCTTTGCCACCTCGGTGGCTTCGCTGCTGACGGCAGCGTCAGCAGCAGCGCCCGGCTCAGGCGTGGGTTTCCAGATGGTGCCGATGGACACGCCCTTCAGGCGCTTGCGGCGGCCATACCAGAGGTTCACCAGCGCCCGCGAGAACATCACCGAGGAGATCATCGAAGTGATGATGCCCAGGCAGTGCACGACGGCGAAGCCCTTGATGGGGCCGGAGCCGAAGGCCAGCAGCGCCAGGCCGGCGATCAGCGTGGTGACGTTGGAGTCCAGGATGGTGGCCCAGGCCCGCTCGTAACCGGCGTGGATGGCCTGCTGGGGCGCCAGGCCCGCCCGCAGTTCTTCCCGCACCCGCTCGTTGATCAGCACGTTGGCGTCGATGGCCATGCCCAGCACCAGCGCAATGGCCGCGATGCCGGGCAGGCTCAGCGTGGCCTGCATCAGCGACAGCACCGCCAGCAGCAGCAGCAGGTTGAAGCCCAGCGCCAGGGCAGAGAAGACACCGAACATCATGTAGTACAGGCACATGAAGACGGCGACCGCCACAAAGCCCCAGGTCACCGAGGCGATGCCCTTGTCGATGTTTTCCTTGCCCAGGCTCGGGCCGATGGTGCGTTCCTCGATGATGTCCATCGGCGCGGCCAGCGAGCCGGCGCGCAGCAGCAGCGCGGTGTCGGCGGCTTGCTGGGTGTCCATCGAGCCGGTGATGCTGAAGCGGTTGCCCAGCTCGCCGCGGATGGTCGGCGACGTGACCACCTCACCCTTGCCCTTTTCGAACAGGATGATGGCCATGCGCTTGCCGATGTTCTCGCGCGAGACGTCCTTCATGATGCGGGCGCCCTTGGCATCCACGCTCAGGTTGACCGACGGGTTGTGACCCTCGTCGAAACCGGGCTGCGCGTCATTCAGGTTGTCACCGGTGATGATGACGGTGCGCTTGACGATGATGGGAATGAGTTGATCGTTGCGGCGCTCCATGTAGCGCTCGGACCCGAAGGGCACCGGACCACTGCCGCTCAGCGCGGCCTGGGCTTCGGCGCTTTCGTCCACCATGCGCAGCTCCAGCGTGGCGGTGCGGCCGATGATGTCCTTGGCCTTGGCGGTGTCCTGCACGCCCGGCAACTGGACGATGACGCGGTCACGGCCCTGCTGCTGGATGACGGGTTCGGCCACGCCCAGCTCGTTCACCCGGTTGTGCAGCGTGGTGATGTTCTGCTTGATGGCGGCGTCCTGGACGGCGATGACGGCAGCCGGGGTCAGCGCACCGGTCAGGCGCAGCTCGCTGCCTTCGCCGGAGGAGGTCCAGGCCACTTCGGTGGTCATGCCGCGCAGGGCGTCCAGCGCCTGGTTGCGGGTGGCGTCGTCGCGGAAGTTGATGACGACGTTGTTGCCGTCCCGGGCGATGCCGGCATGGCGGATGTTCTTGTCACGCAGCAGGGTGCGGGCGTCGCTGGAGAGGGCGTCGGCCCGCTTGGTCAGCGCGGCCTTCATGTCCACCTGCATCATGAAGTGGACGCCGCCGCGCAGGTCCAGGCCCAGGTACATGGGGAAGGCATGCAGCGCGGTGAGCCATTCGGGCGAGCGGGACACCAGGTTCAGCGCCACGATGTAGGGCGGCTCGCCGCTGTCCCCGCCGGTGGCGGTGCCGTTGAGTTGCCGGGAGATGACGTCCTTGGCCTTGAGCTGGCTGTCGGTGTCGCCGAATCGGGCGCGGACCGAATTGCCTTCCAGGTGCACGAAATCGGGCTTCAGGTTGGCCTGGGCCAGGGCCTGCTCCACGCGCTGGCGGACGCTGTCGTCCACCTTGATCGTGACCTTGGCGCTCGACACCTGCACCGCCGGCGCTTCGCCGAACAGGTTGGGCAGGGTGTAGATGAAGCCCACCAGCAGTGCCACCAGCAGCACCGCATATTTCCAGAGCGGGTAACGGTTCATGAGGACATCCTCTGACAACCAGGCGGGGCGTCCGACGCCGCCACCTCAAGCGGAACCCGGCCGGTGCCAAGGCACGGGCCGGGTCTTGGGGGGAAGCCGGTCACCGGGTGACCGGCAGGGCCGTCACTTGGTGACGGTGCCCTTGGGCAGCACCTGCAGCACGGCCGAGCGCTGCAGCTGCACTTCGGTGCCGGGGGCGATCTCGACGGTCAGGTAGGTCTCGCCGACCTTGGTGATCTTGGCCAGGATGCCGCTGTTGGTGATGATTTCATCGCCCTTGGCCAGGGCCTCGACCAGCGCGCGATGCTCCTTCTGACGCTTCATCTGCGGACGGATCATCACAAAGTACATGACCACGAACATCAGCACCAGCGGCAGCATGCCGAGGAAGCCCCCTGTCGGATCGGAACCAGTCGCCGTCTGGGCGTAAGCGTTGGAAATAAACACGTCGATATCCCTCAGAAATGGGTCATCCCTGCATCAGGCCTTCAGCCCTTTGCTGGACGAATGAACCGGTGATTGTATGCGTCCGGTCCGCACCAGCCCCACCCGCTTCCGCGCGGATTCATCGGGGGGCGCCATCGGAAACCCCGAAAGCCCGCCAGGGCGCCCGCGTCAAGCCGGGGAAGCGAGCGCCAGCGCGGCCCGCAAGCCGATTGTTCGAACTGCGATGATGTCTACCCATGACTTCAGACACCCTCGAAGAACTAGAACAGGACAAGCGCCGCCAGGCCGACCAGGCCTTTGATGCCATCGAGAACATGGTCGCCACGCTGCAGCTGCGGCCCGGCACGCCGGTGGTGGAGTCGGACCTGATCGCCCGCATCGCGCTGGGACGCACGCCGACCCGGGAAGCGCTGATGCGGCTGGTGGCCCACGGACTGATCGTGCAGTTGCCCCGGCGCGGGATGATGGTCAGCGACATCCAGGTCGCCGAGCAGTTCGACCTGCTGGATGCACGCCGCCCGCTGGAGCGGCTGATCGCCTGCTGTTCGGCCCGCCGCGCCACGCCGGCGCAGCGGCAGGCGCTGCTGGACTGTGCCGCGCGGATGGCGGAGGCGGCCGCCCGGGAAGACCTGGACGCCTACATGCGGGTCGACCAGGTGCTGGACCGGGTGAACCATGCGGCCTGCCGCAACCGCTTCGCCGCCGGGGCGGTGATGCCGATGATCATCCAGTGCAGACGCTTCTGGTACGCTTACCGGCACCTGGGCGACGTGGCGGTGGGGGCCCGCTGCCATCAGCGCCTGGCCGAGGCCATCGCCAGTGGCGACGGCGAGGCGGCTACCCAGGCCTCCGATGCGTTGATCGACGCCCTGCGCGAGTTTGCCCAACAGGTGATCAGGTGATGGCATGACGCTTTCCGCCCTTCCGCTGGGCCTGCCTGCCGGCGTGCTGCCCGGTGGGCTGGACACGACCACCCGGGTGGTCGATTCCCACACCGGTGGCGCGCCCACCCGGGTGGTGGTGAGCGGCGGACCGGCGCTGTACGGGGTGACGATGGCGCAGCGCCTGCAGGAGCTGCGGGAGCATCACGATGCCTGGCGACGGGCCCTGGTGACGGCCCCACGCGGCCACGACGGCCTGGTGGGCGCCCTGCTCACCGAACCCGAACGTCCCGGCAGCCAGGCCGGCGTGATCTTCTTCGACCACCACGGCTATCTGGGCATGTGCGGCCACGGCACCATCGGCGTGGTGGCGTCGCTGGCGCATCTGGGCAAGGTGCGGCCGGGTCCGCTGTGGCTGGACACGCCGGTGGGTACGGTGCATGCAGAGTTTGCGCTGGACGGCAGCGTCAGCCTGGAGAACGTGCCGGCCTTTTGCCATCAGAGCGCGGTGGAGGTGGAGGTACAGGGGCGCACGGTGCATGGCGATGTCGCCTGGGGCGGCAACTGGTTCTTCATCTGTGAGGACCATGGGCTGGTGCTGAAGGAAGATGAGGCGCCGCGACTCACGGCGTTCTGCCAGCACCTGCGGGAGGCGCTGAAGGCACAGGGCATCACCGGCGCGGAGGGCGCGGCGCTGGAGCAGATCCAGCTCACCGGCACGGCGCTGGACCCGGCCCACGACAGTCGCAACTTCGTGCTGATGGCCGGCGCCAGCTGGGACCGCAGCGCCTGCGGCACCGGCACCAGCGCACGGCTGGCCTGCCTGGCGGCGCAGGGGCGCCTGCAAGCCGGCGAGGTCTGGAGGCAGGAGAGCATCACCGGCAGCGTGATGGAGGCGCATTGGCAGCCCGCGCCGCAAGCCGGGCAGGTCCTGCCGACGCTGGTGGCGCGGGCCTACGTGATGATGGAAGGCACCGTTGTGATTCAGCAGGATGACCCGCTGGGATGGGGAGTCTCCCCTGTCTAGCACGACGCTCGTTCCTCTGTTGCAGCGCCTGCTTCTGAATGTCCTGATCCTGCTGATGGTGGGACTGATCGGGCTTGGCCTGCCGGCACCGCAGGCGCGGGCGCAATCCGCCACCCAGACACTCTCGCAGACAACGGCATCGGCGAAGGGTCAAGCACAGACCCTGGCGCCGTCCGTCACACAGACCGGCACGGCAGCAGCGACGGCATCAGGGGCTGCACAAGGGGCGGCATCAGCGACAGCATCGGCGACCGCTCCCCGCCCAAGCACCGAAGGCCGCGAACCGCTGCGCATCGGCTCCAAGCGCTTCACCGAGAGCTACATCCTGGCCGAGGTGCTGGCCCGCACCGTGCGGGACCAAGACCCCGCCGCCCGGGTCGAAGTGCGCCAGGGCCTGGGCAACACCGCCATCGTGCTGGCGGCGCTGAAGGCCGGCAGCATCGATGTCTACGCGGAATACACGGGCACCATCGAACGGGAGATCCTGGGCCTGCGCGGTGCCGGGGTTGCCGCGGGTGCGGGGGGTGCCGGCGCTGCCGCCGGCCACGCAGACTCGCTGGACCGACTGCGCGCGGCGCTGCGTCCGATGGGGCTGGGCGTGGACGTGCCACTGGGCTTCAACAACGGGTATGCGCTGGCGATGCGGGGCGACGTGTCGCGCCGGCTGTCCCTGACCCGTCTGTCCCAGCTGAAGGACCATGCGGACCTGCGGCTGGGCCTGAGCAATGAATTCATCGGCCGCGCCGACGGCTGGCCCGGTCTCGCCCAGCGGTATGGGCTGCCGCAGCGCCCCCAGGGCCTGGACCACGGACTGGCCTACCAGGCGCTGCGCAGCGGCCAGATCGACCTGACCGACATCTACACGACCGATGCCCAGATCGCCGCCCAGGGGCTGGTGGTGCTGGACGACGACGACGGCTACTTCCCGCGCTACGACGCGGTGCTGCTCTACCGCCTGGCGCTGCCGCAGCAGCACCCCAAGGCCTGGGCGGCCCTTCAGTCGCTGCAAGGCCGCATCCACGAACCGGCCATGATCGCGATGAACGCCCAGGCCGAGCTGCAGGCGCAGCCGTTCGATCGCATCGCCGCGGCGTTCCTCGCCGGGAAGATCGGGGCGGCGGCGCCGCCGGAGGGAAGCGCGGCGCAGGCAGCGAGCGGTGCCAGTTCCGCTGCTAGCGCCGGTACCGGTGCCGGCATCGGGGACGCTGCCACGCTCTGGTCCCGCATCGCCGGCCCGGACCTGCCCCGCCTGACGCGCCAGCACCTGACCCTGGTGGTGGTGTCCGTCGCACTGGCCACGCTGATCGGTCTGCCGCTGGCCTTGCTGCTGCACCCCTGGCCCCGCTGGCGCAGTGCTTTGCTGGCGGTGAGCGCCCTGCTGCAGACCGTGCCCTCCCTGGCCTTGCTGGCGGTGCTGATCTGGGCGATGGGGCGCATCGGCCCGGGGCCGGCGCTGGTGGCCCTGTCGCTTTATGCGCTGCTGCCCATCCTGCGCAATGGCACGGTGGGGCTGGACGAGGTGCCCGAGGGGCTGGCGACGGCGGGCAAGGCGCTGGGCCTGACCCGCACGCAGGTGCTGCGCTTCATCCAGTGGCCCCTGGCCCTGCCGGTGATGCTGGCGGGCGTGCGCACGGCCACCAGCCTGTCAGTGGGGACGGCGACGATGGCCGCCTTCATCGGCGCCGGTGGATTCGGTGAGCGCATCGTCACCGGGCTGGCTCTGAACGACCCCGCGCTGCTGCTGGCCGGGGCCTTGCCAGCGGCCGCACTGGCCCTGGCCTTCGAGGGACTGTTCAGCCTGCTGGCATGGTGGCTGGCGCGTCGCCCGAGGCATTGAAGCGCTCTTCCAGCGCCGCATAGGCCCGCTGACGGGACGGGGACCAATCGCCGAGCTGAGACACCGTCAGCCCCGGTTGCATCAGATGGCGCAGGGCCACTGCATGCGCCTCACGCACGGTCTCGGACAGCAGGGCCACTTCGGCGCCCTGCCCAGCACGCTGGGACAGTGCTTCCGCCACCCGCCCCGGGAAGCCCCAGTGCGTGACGATGCGGGCCGACCAGTCGCAGGACATCGGCAGCAGCTGACGGTGCAGACCTTCCCGGTCCAGCGCGGGACGCTGGGCGACCGGCAGGCCATCCAGCACACGCAGCAGCGCCATCATGCCGACCTGCGCCCCCAGCCCCGCCAGGTAGGCCGCGAACCGCTCATCCCCCGGAGGCGCCAGCCGCATCGCCGCCAGCGCGCAGCGTTCGCCCAGGTCCCACAGCAGTGTGCCGGCCTGACGGCTGAAGCGCCCCTGCCGGTCCTGGTTGAAGATCGGCCGCAGGGTGACCCGCAGCACCACCTGGTTCAGGCCCTCATGACCGATGACCATGACGGCGCTGGCCAGATCGGTGATCTCCCGCTCGGGCCGGTACAGCGCCGAGTTGGCCATGCGCATGAGTTCCCCGACCAGGCTCGGATCCCGCGACAGCAGGTCCACCAGCTCGCGGGAGGACAGATTCTCGCGCCGCATCAGGCGCATCAACTGCGGCAGCACCGCCGGCAGTCGCGGCAGCAGATCGGCCCAGTCGGGTCCGGAGCGGGCCTGCAGGCGCTGCAGCAGCGGCGCTTCCTGCGGATGCGGCGGCACGTCCCGCAGCCGCTGGAAACCAAACAGCCGGGCGCTGAACTGCAGCCACTCCGGCGAGGCCTGCAGCGGGGCGCCGGACAGCTCGGCCGGTGCGCTGGCGGTGACCAGGGCCACGGCGGCCACCGTCGTCGGCAGTCCCGAGGCCGCCGGCAGCGCCGAAGGGCTCGCGGGGGACCCGGGCGGTATCGACACCCCCGGCTGGCTGCCGGGACCGCTCACGCGTGATGAGAGGCCGGCGTCCGTCCCCGGCGCAGCGGGACGTTCACCGGAGGAGGACAGGAGTTTGCGCAGGGAGTTCAGCAGGGCCATGATCGTTGATGCGAATTATCTGGCGCCCCTGCGGCGCCATGGCGACCGCCACCCCCTCCCCCCTCATGCAGGGTGGCCGGCCGCCGTGGATTTCGCACGCAACACGCCGGCTTTGCAAAGCGGTCATCCCACCGGCGTCGCCCGGCGGCTGCTGCCGAGGTAGGTGTCGACCACGCGCGGGTCCTTGGCCAGGTCGGCGGCGCGTCCCTCCAGCGCGATCTCGCCGGTCTCCAGCACATAGGCGTGGTCGGCCACTTCCAGCGCCGCACGGGCGTTCTGCTCGACCAGCAGAATCGACACGCCCGTCTCGCGCAAACGGGCCACGATGCGGAAGATGTCCTTGACGATCAGCGGCGCCAGGCCAAGGCTGGGTTCGTCCAGCATCAGCACTGTCGGCCGGCCCATCAGCGCGCGGCCCACCGCGAGCATCTGCCGCTCTCCGCCGGACAAGGTGCCGGCCAGTTGCTGGCGGCGTTCACGCAGACGCGGGAACAGCCCGTAGACCGTCTCGAGCTGGTCCCGCCAGTCCCGCTGGCCGAGCTTCATCGGACGAAAGCCGCCCAGGACCAGGTTGTCCTCGACCGACATGGTGGTGAAGAGTTCACGCTTCTCCGGGACCAGGGCCAGCCCCTTCATCACCCGCTCTTCCAGGTCCAGGCCCTGCAGGTCCTCTCCGTTGAAGCGGATGCAGCCGCGCGACGGCAGCACGCCCATCAGGGCGTTCAGCGTCGTGCTCTTGCCGGCCCCGTTCGGGCCGATCACGGTCACGACCTCGCCCTGGCGCAGCCGCAGGTTCAGGCCGGTCAACACCTCGGCGCGGCCGTAGGCGGCGCACAGTCCCTGCACCTCGAGAAGATCGCTCATGTCAGTGCTCCGTCCCCAGATACGCGGCCCGTACCGCTGGACTGGCCTGCACCTCCTGGGGCGTGCCTTCCATCAAGCGGGTGCCGAACTCCATCACCACGATGCGGTCGGTCAGCCCCATCACGAAGTCCATGTCGTGCTCGACCAGCAGGATGCTCAGCCCTTCCTGGCGCAACTGGCGCAGCACGTCCGCCAGCGCCTGCTTTTCCTTGAGCCGCAGACCGGCCGCCGGTTCGTCCAGCAGGAGCAGCGCCGGGTCGCTGCACAAGGCGCGGGCGATCTCCATCAGCCGCTGCGGGCCCAGGGCCAGGTTGCCGGCCAGCTCATGGGCATGGTCCTGCATGCCGATGCGCTGCAGTTGCCGCTGCGCTTCCGCCATCAGCTGACGCTCCTCCGCCCGGTCCAGTCGCAGCATCGCCTTGAGCGTGCCGCTGCGGCCGCGCAGATAGCCGCCCAGGGCGACGTTCTCCAGCACCGTCATGTCCGGAATCATCTTCACATGCTGGAAGGTGCGCGAGAGCCCCAGGCGGGCAATGCGCCGCGACGGCCAGCCGGTGACCGGCGTGCCGGCCATCTCGACGCGGCCCGACGACGCGGACAGCACGCCCGAGATGAGATTGAAGGTGGTGGACTTGCCGGCGCCGTTGGGACCGATCAGGCCCATGATCTCGCCGGCATGCAGGGTGAAGCTGACATCGTTCACCGCCACCAGCCCGCCGAACTGCTTGCGCAGCCGGTCCACTCGCAGCAGCGGCGTTCCGCGCGCGGGCTGGGCACGCCTGGGCAGCGCGGCGGTGGTGGATGGCGCGCCAACGGCATCGCGGTGGGGGCGGCGCTGCGCAGATGCGTCGGCGTCGGCGTTGGCGTTGGCGTTAGCGTTGGTGCCGACCGGGCGATGGCCCAGCGCACGCGTCGGCTGCAGCCGCGCCGTCAGCAGACGTGCGGCCGGCCACAGCCCCTTGGGCGCGTACTTGAGCATCAGCACCAGCACAACGCCCAGCACGATGATCTCGAAATTGCCGTTGCTGCCCAGCAGCCGCGGCAGCAGTTCCTTGAGCTGGTCCTCGATGATCTTGAACACGCCGGCGCCCACAAACGCGCCCCACACGCTGGACACACCCCCGACCACCGCCATGAACAGGTATTCAATGCCCATGCGCAGGCCGAAGGGGCTGGGATTGACGGTGCGCTGCACGTGGGCGAATAGCCAGCCGGACACCGAAGCCAGCAGCGCCGCCAGCAGGAAGACGATGACCTTGTACCGGTAGGTGGACACGCCCATGGCCTCGGCCATGACAGTGGCGCCGCCGAGCGCCCGGATGGCGCGACCCGGCCGCGAATCCAGCAGATGCCGCACCGCCACAGCGCCCAGCAGCGCACACAGCCAGATGAGGTAGTAGATGCTGCGGCCGTCCGCCAAACTGACGCCCAGGAACTCCAGCGCCGGCACGCCCAGGATGCCGTCGTACTTGCCCAGCACATCGAGGTTGGCGATGGTGTAGTTGAGGCTGAGCGCCCAGGCGATGGTGGCCAGCGGCAGGTAGTGGCCGGACATGCGCAGCGTGATCCACCCCAGCACCAGGGCCACGACCAGCGTGACCATCAGCCCTGCGAAGAGGCCCAGCCAGGGTGAGACGCCATATCGGCTGCTCAGCAGCGCGGTGGTGTAGGCGCCGAGTCCCACAAAGGCGGCCTGTCCGAAGGAGGTGAGCCCGGCCACGCCGGTGAGCAGCACCAGGCCCAGCACCACCAGCGCGAACATGCCGATGTAGTTGGCCTGCGTGATCCAGAACTCGGGCACGGGCAGCAGCGGGAGCGCGGCCAGCACCAGGAGCGCAAAACCCGCGGCGATGCGGCCCGCGTGATCCTTCCAACCGGATGTGGAGGAACGCCCTGCGAGCGCAGCAGCGGCCGTTGCAGCCGCAACCCCTGGCGGCTGCAGAGGCCGCGTGGAATCGCCGGAGTCAGGGGCGTCAGGGGCGTCAGGGGCGTCAGGGGCGCTGGGCGCGCTGGGGACATCGGGGGTATCGGCGGCGTGGGTCATGGCATCTCTCATCGGCATCGCGTCCTGTCCCTCAATGCTCTTCGTGATGCGGGTCCCGCCAGCTGCGCCACAGCAGCACTGGCAAGATGGTGGTGAAGACGATCACCTCCTTGAAGGCGCTGGCCCAGAAAGAGCTGAAGGACTCGATCAGCCCGACCGCGATCGCCCCCAGCGCCGCCCCCGGATAGCTGGACAGACCGGCAAACACCGCGGCCACGAAGCCCTTGAGGCCGATGAGAAAACCGCTGTCGTAGAAGATGGTGGTGGTGGGGCTGATCAGCAGCCCGGACAGGGCGCCGATGAAGGCCGCCAGCGTGAAGGACAGGCGTCCGGCGGACGCACTGGAAATGCCCATCAGGCGCGCGCCCAGCCGGTTGACCGCGGTCGCGCGAAGCGCCTTGCCCTGCAGGCTTTTCTCGAAGAACAGCCACAGCGCCAGGATCAGCGCGGCCGATGCGCCGATGATGATCAGCGCCTGCCCGGACAGCATCAGCGGCCCTGCCGAGAGCGAGGCGTCCCAGAAGCTCGGATTGCGCGAGCCCTCGGCGCCGAAGAACACCAGGCCCAGGCCGGTCAGCGCAAAGTGCACGCCGACCGACACGATCAGCAGCACCAGCACCGACGCATCGGCCAGCGATTGATAGGCGAGCCGGTAGACCAGGCCGCCCATCGGCGTGACGATGGCCAGGGTCAGCAGCACCTGCGCCAGCAGCGGCAGACGCATCGGCGCCAGCCACAGGGCCAGCAAGCCGATCACCAGTCCCGGCAGCGCCCGCGGCAGATGCAGCCGCAGCGCCCTCATCAGCGGAAGGTGCGCCCGCACGGCCGCGATCAGGTCCAGCACCAGGGCCATCGCCACCAGTACCAGCAGGAAGTGGATGGTCAGCGGCGTCTGGCCCATCTGCAGACCGGCCAGCGTGAGCGCGCCAAAGGCCACGAACTCGCCCTGCGGAATGAAGATGACGCGGGTGACCGCGAAGACCAGGACCAGGGCCAGTGCCAGCAGCGCATAAATGGCGCCATTGGTCAGCCCGTCCAGCATGAGGATGCCCGCGATCGTCCCGTCCACTGTGTCTCCTGTGGGGGTAGTCCCTTTTATCGTTGGGCCCACTCTAGCCACATTCCCCCACCCGCCCGTCAGTGGATGCCGCATTGACAAGCCGGCAGTGAATCAGCCGACCGGTCGGTCGAGCCATGCGCCGGCAGGGCTAGACTGCGCGTCATGGCGCATGACAAGACTCCCTCGCTGGACATCGACGGACCGCTGGCACGCATCACGCTGCGTCGGCCGGAGGTGGCCAACCGGCTGGAACTGGCGGACCTGGAAGCGCTCCAGGCACAGCTCAAGATCGTCAACGACACCGAATCCGTGCGGGTGCTGCTGCTGCAGGCGCAGGGCCGTCATTTCTGCAGCGGCTTTCATATCGATGCGATGCCTGGCGTTGACGCCGGTGCCCTGTTCGAGCGCCTGACCGACGCCTGGGAGAACGCACGGCCGGTCACCGTGGCGGCGATCCAGGGAGGCGTCTATGGCGGCGCGACCGATCTGGCGCTGGCCTGCGATTTCAGGCTGGGGGTGAATGCCTGCGAGATGTTCGTGCCCGCCGCGCGGCTGGGCCTGCATTTCTATCGGGGCGGCATGGAGCGGTATGTGCAGCGGCTGGGACTGGCCACGGCCAAACGCCTGCTGCTGGCCGGCGAGTCCTTTGATGCGCCCGCCATGCTGGCCATGGGCTATCTGGATTCACTGCATGCGGACGGCGGCGCGCTGGAGGCAGCGGCCGATGCACTGTGCCGTCAGCTCGCCGCGATGGCGCCGCTGGCGCTGGCGGGCATGAAGCGGCATCTCAATGCGATGGCACGCGGGCAACTGGACCGGGCCGCCCTGCAGGCGGACATCGACCGCTGCAATGCCTCGGACGACCTGGCCGAAGGCATCAAAGCCTGGCGTGACAAGCGGGTGCCGACGTTTCAGGGCCGGTGATCGGCGCGCGCCGATCAGACGGTTTCGAGTTCGTGCCGCAGGCCGTGCAGACGCAGGCAGGTCTTGGCGGTCGCCCGGCGCAGGTCCAGTTCTTCGCGACGCGTCCAGACGCGGGGGGCGCCGCGCTGCCCCAGCGCCAGCACCCCCACCGTGCGGCCATTGATCTGGCCCGCCATGTCCAGCATGGAGCGCCAGGTGGGTGGGTTCAGCCCGAACAGACGGGGATCGGAGGCGGCGTCCTCACAGCGGAACATGCCGTCGCGCAGCAGCGTGTCGAAGTAGCCGGGAAAGGCCTGCTGGTCGCACACCGGCGGTTGCTGGCTGGGGCCGTCCGATTCGAAGCTGCCCAGGCAGCGCAGCCGGTAGCGGCCCGGCGCCCCATCCAGCAGCCACAGGCTTGCATGCGAGCTGCTGAAATGCTGGCACAGGGCCTGGCTCGTCTGGCGGGCAAAGGGCGCCAGTCCGGCGTTGCCTTCCCAGTCCAGGATGTGGGCCGCACTCCGCATGGCGGAGTACAGCGACTCGATGCTGTCCATTCGGTGCGTTCGCTTCCCTGATGTTGCGCGGAGACTTCCGCCCACTGCGCTGCGCCGCTTCTGGTGTGAAGCCTTGCATGCCGTGTTTTGCGCTGATCGTGGCGCTGATCGTTGCGGAGTCTTTGCATGGGTCTGCGGTCCGGCCGGAACGTCACGATGGGCCGGATACCTGCAGAACGAAGCGGCGCCTTGACAGGGGCGCGTCCCGAACGACTTCTTGATGAAAGCGCGGATTCTAGGTAGTTTCCCTAAAGGGCGTCGAAGCGTTACATCTGTGTTGAAAGACAAACGGTACGGCGAGCTGCGTTGTTCGAGGGCACGCCGTACGGCGCGGGCAGGCGGTCGCCACGCGCCCGGACGCACCGCCATGGTGTGCACAGCGACCTCAATTGCAGGGCATTAGCGATGGCCCGATACGGAGAGGGTCCCGGATATAGGAAAATACGGCTTTTGCCGATCGCCTTCAGGGAGGCTTGGACGGCTCTTCCCAAGTGTTCTTGCAAAGAACGTGCCAGGGGGAACGGTATCAAAGAGGACGCCCGTGTCTGGCAAGGATACGTGCAGTCTCGACGGCAGCAGGCATTTCACCCTTTCAACATCAGGATCAGCGTGGCCAAGGAAACGACCAAGACGACCATCGAAGCTGATGGTTTGCGCTATCGCTCTAAAGCTCCCGGTTCGCCGTTCGCGGCAACCTCCTCGTTTGGCGCGGCGACCATGTCGTGCTTCCTCTGCGGCAAGCATCGCCCCCGTGCGCTGCTGAAGTCGCGCAAGCTGCTGGGCAAGTCCCAGCCGGTCTGCGCGCCTTCCTGCAAGGAACTGGAAGAGCAGTTGTCGAAGAAGTAAGGCAAGGCCCGCAAGGGCGTTGCCACCGCCTCTGCCCCCCGCGCATCCCGCCGGGGGAGACAGAGCGGGCCCTCAGGTCTGATCAGGCCGCTCGGAAGCAGCGGCCACAGACGGAGCGGTAACGGGAGTTACCGCCGATCTCCACTTGCGCCCCTTCGGTCTGTTTGCGGCCCGAAGCATCCACGCGCATGTTCATCGTGGCCTTGCGACCGCAGTCGCAGATGGTCTTCATCTCGTCCATTTCATCCGCCAGGCCCAGCAGCGATGCCGAGCCGGGGAACAGTTCGCCCTGGAAGTCGGTGCGCAGGCCATAGCAGATCACCGGGATGTGCTGCAGGTGCGCAATCTCGTGCAGGGCCCAGACCTGCGGCTTGGTGAGGAACTGGGCCTCGTCGATCAGCACGCAGGCGATGCGCGGCGTGGCCGCGAGCAGTTCCCGGAAGTCGGTGTCGCGGGTGAAGACCTCGGTCTGACGCTGCGGCCCCAGGCGGGAGGTGACTTTGCCCTGTCCGTAACGATCGTCCACGGCTGCGGTGAAGATCCGGACCGTGTGGCCTCGTTCCTCATAGTTGTGCGCCACCTGCAGCAATGCGGTGGACTTGCCCGCATTCATTGCGGCGTACCGGAAAAACAATTTGGCCATTGAGGGCGATTGTCGGCTCATTTCCGACCGTTCGTCGGTTGGCCGGTGCGAGGGCCCCACACCCCCGGGCAAGCGATGTGGCGGATCGTCACATCGCCCCCCTACTATGGTCTGGCGAGGGAATCCAGGAACCGGCACGTACTGCGCGCCGGCACCGTCTGAAAGCGTCAAGCAAAGCGAGACCATGAGCAAAGACACCTGCACCGCCGTTCGGGAAGACGGCCTGCGCTATGCCTCCAAGCTGGGGGGATCGCCATTCCAGGGGAGCGGACAGACACGTTCCTGCTTCAAATGCGGTCGCCACCGCCCCTCCAGCAGCCTGCAATCCAAACGCATCCTGGGCCGCACGGAACTGATCTGCAAACCCGCTTGTGAGCCCAAAGTCTGAACCCACGGCCGGGGCAGGGCCCGGCTGAATACCTGCCAGGAAGACGGTTCGAACGGCCGGTTCATGCAGTTCGGCAAATTTGTGATTTGCCACGCCCGCGCGGCTATGGGCACAATCCCGCTTTTACCCGGATGGCCGGCCTGCGCGCCGCACGATTCATGTCTTCCAGCACCCAGCCGACCTCGGCGCAACCCGGCGACGCCGCTTCCTCGACTCCGGAGACGGCGCCCGAGAGCCTGACGCCTTCGGCTTCCGAGTCGGCCAGCGCCTCCTCAACAGCCGCTGAGGCTCCCTCTGATGACGTCGCCGCCGGCGAAGGCACGCCATGGGCTGACACCGTTGCTGCCGACACCGCCGAGCAGGCGGCACAGCCGTCGGCAGAGCCAGGCGCAGCAGACGGCACCCAGGCCAGCGATGGCGCGGTGTCCGCAGACAAGCCCCACCCCAAATCCTCCGGCAAGGCCGCACAGGATGGCGGCCGTGTGGACGTGCCCGCCGTGGCCGCCGCCCTCAAGGACCTGTTCCCGGCGCTGTTCAACGGTCCGGCCAAGCCCGTCAAGCTGCGCATCCAGGCCGACATCCAGGAGCGTGCGCCCGGCAAGTTCAGCAAGCAGCAGTTGTCCGCATTCTTGCGCCGCTACACCGGCGGTACCGGCTATCTGATCGGTTTGACCAAGGCCAAGCATCGCTTTGACCTCGACGGGCAACCCGCTGGTGAGATTTCCGATGAACATCGCCAGGCCGCCCAGGAAGAACTGACCCGCCGCCGCGGCATCACCGAGACCCGTCGCGCCGATGAAGAACGCGGCCGTCAGGAACGTGCGCAGTTGCTGCGGGACTTCTCCCGCACCACGCTGACGCCGGCGAATTTCTGCGCCCTCAAGGGTCTGACGCAGGAACAGCTGGACGCCCAGCTGGCACTGGCCCGCGAAGAAGAGGCCCAACAGCCGCCGCGTCCCCCTCGGGATGATCGCGGCCCCCGTGGGGATCGTCGTCCGCAGGGTCAGGGACGGCCGGATGGTGGTCGCGGGGGTGAGCGTCGTGGGGACCGCCCGGCCGGAGGCGGAGAGCGCCGCGGCGAGGGGGGACAACGCCCTGCGCGCGGAGACGGTCGCCCGCGCGGCGATGGGCCCGATCGCCAGGACGGTGGCAGGCGCCCCGACGGTGGCAAGCGTCCGCCACGACGCAGCAACGGCTGAGGCCGCTGACGGACCGAGGGGATGCACCGCTGTCTCCTTCCATGAAGACCCGGCCCCCCGGTCGCGCGCCAGCGGCGCATGCCTCAGCATGACGCCGCTTTCTTCTTCTCGCGCCCGCTGCGACACCTGCCATCGACCGCTGGCCGGTTGCTGGTGCGCCTGCGTGCGCCGGGTCCTCAATCCGGTGCCGGTCCTGCTGCTGCAGCATCCGCAGGAACTGCGGCAGGTGAAGAACACCGCCGGGCTGCTGCATCGCTGCCTGGCCCATGTCCGGGTGGAGGTGGGCGAGCGTCTGCAGGCGCCCGCTTCCACCGACGGCATGGCCCTGCTGTATCCCAGCACGGCCGCCGACCCGGATCTGCCCTCGCCAAGGGCCTGGCCACCGCCCGGTGGCGTGCAGACGCTGGTGGTGATCGACGCCACCTGGCGCAAGAGCCGCCGCATGCTGCATTTGAATCCCTGGCTGGCCGCCTTGCCTCGACTCAGCCTGGTGGCGACACCGCCGTCCCGGTATGCCATCCGGCGGGTTCGGGGCGATGACCAGCGCAGCACGCTGGAAGCCTGCGCCCTGGCCCTGGCCCAGCTCGAGGGCGACGACAGCCGCTATCTCCCCCTGTGGGAGGCCATGGACGCCTTCGTGACCTTGCAGCAGCGATTGCTGCGCGAGGGCCGTGCCGGTCGCGACGCCGGGGAATCCACGAGCGGGTAAGCTTTCGGCTGCTCTGGAGACCTCGATGACTCACACCCCTGCTGCCACCGAACCGCGTCTGACCTCCCTCTCCCACGGGGGCGGGTGCGGCTGCAAGATTGCACCGGGCGTGCTGTCCGACATCCTCAAAGGCAGCAATGGACTGCCGATGCCACCGGAACTGCTGGTCGGCATCGAGACCTCGGATGACGCCGCGGTCTACCGCCTGAACGATGAGCAGGCCCTGGTGGCCACTACCGATTTCTTCATGCCGATCGTGGACGATCCGCATGACTTCGGCCGCATTGCGGCGACCAATGCCATCAGCGATGTCTACGCCATGGGGGGCCGGCCCATCATGGCGCTGGCGCTGGTGGGCATGCCGATCTCGGTGCTGAGCACCGCCACCATCGGGCGCATCCTGGACGGCGGCGCGTCGGTCTGCAGACAGGCCGGCATTCCGGTGGCGGGTGGCCACACGATCGACTCGGTGGAGCCGATCTATGGCCTGGTGGCGCTCGGGCTGGTGCATCCCGACCGGGTGCGCCGCAATTCCGACGCGAAGCCCGGCGACGTGCTGGTGCTGAGCAAGGCGCTGGGCGTCGGGGTGATGTCGGCGGCGTTGAAGAAGGGGCATCTGGATGCCGCGCTGTACCAACGCATGATCGCCACCACCACGCAGCTCAACACGCCGGGGCCGGATCTCGCCGCGATCGACGGGGTGCATGCCATCACCGATGTCACCGGGTTTGGGCTGGCGGGGCATGCACTCGAGATGGCACGGGGCTCGCGCTGCCAGGTGCGGCTGGATTGGTCGGCGGTGCCGCTGCTGGAGGGCGTGCCCGGACTCGCGCGGGAAGGCTTTGTGACCGGCGCTTCGGGACGCAACTGGGCCGCCTATGGGCAGGAGGTGTCGTTGTCAGCGGCCTTGCCCGGTGAAGCGCAGGCGCTGCTCAGCGATCCGCAAACCAGCGGAGGCCTGCTGGTGTCCTGCGCGCCGCAGGCGCTGGATGCGGTGATGCGCGTCTTCGCGCAGCATGGCTTCAGCGCCGCTGCCGTGATTGGAGACGTGGGGGCCGCTGAGGCGCAGGGGGCTGCGCTCGTGGTTGCCTGAACGACAGACGCCGCAGTCGCCATAGTCGCGCGCGCCTGAGGGCATTTCAGCGGGCGTGCGATGGACTATCGGGCCGGATGCGGAGAGCGGAAGGCCATGGCGGGACCAAAACCGGTTGCAAGTCCAAGGCAAGTCCAAGGCAAGTCCAAGAAGCGAAAAAGCCGTTCCAACTTTCGTTGAAACGGCTTCTCACGTTGGTTGCGGGGGCAGGATTTGAACCTACGACCTTTGGGTTATGAGCCCAACGAGCTACCAGACTGCTCCACCCCGCGACTGTTCTGTCGCGTCGCCTGCTGATCACTGCGAATGAATCTATGAATGACCCATACAGTGGCAGACCACTTTGTTGAGGTTGGCCAGCTTGGCTTGTTAGCTTCGCTGCTTTCCTCAAGCCCTTCGATGCACGCAGCCTGCGCTGCAACACTTCTCGAAAGACCTCTGAATTCTGGTTGCGGGGGCAGGATTTGAACCTACGACCTTTGGGTTATGAGCCCAACGAGCTACCAGACTGCTCCACCCCGCGACTGAGAAGCGAGAGTCTAGCACGATTCCCGACTTCAGGGCGAATCTATACCGTCCCTTCGCAGGATTGTGCGAGGGTCAGCGAATGCCCGCGTCACTGAGTGACTGCAGGAAGCGCTCGGCCTTCTGGAATCCAATGACGCGCACCTGGGTGATCTCCTGACCTTGGGCATCGAAGAAGATCGTTCCGGGCGGTCCGAACAGACGGAAGCGCTTGAGCAGTTCGCGGTCAGCTTCGCTGTTGGCCGTGACGTCGGCCTTGAGCAGCAGCATGCCCCGGAGCTTGGCCTGTACCTGCGGATCGGTGAAGGTGTAGCGCTCCATCTCCTTGCAGGAGACGCACCAGTCCGCATAGAAGTCCAGCATGACCGGTTTGCCGGCGGTGCGCAGCGCTTCGTCGAGTTCGGCGACGGTGGTGACCTTTTGGAATGTCACCTCGGCACCAGTCGCGGTTGCTGCGGCCACTGCGCCCGGCAGCGTGCTGGCCGTGGCCGGCGATGCGCCCAGTGCAGCCCCCACGGCGAGTCCGGCCAGCGGCTTGAGCGGATCGGTCCCGCCGGCAGCCACGCCGACGAACTGAGCCAGTCCGAAGACGGCCGCCCCCACTGCGACGCTCTTGCGCAGCCAGGTCCGAGGCGCATGCGGCTCGGTCGCATGGAACAGGCCGAGCAAGCCCGCCAGCCCCATCAACCATGCGCCCCACAGGCCCTGCACCAGCACATGCGGCAGGATGGACTGGACGATCCACAGCGCGACGGCCAGCAGCAGCAGGCCGAAGAAATACTTCACCGAATCCATCCAGGCGCCTGCACGCGGCAGCAGTTCACCCGCCGACAGTCCGACCAGCAGCAGCGGCACACTCATGCCACAAGCCAGCGCATACAGTGCCCCTCCACCCAGTGCGACATTGCCGGTCTGTCCGATGTAGACCAGCAAGGTCGCGAGCGGCGCGGCCACACAGGGGCTCACGATGAGCGCCGACAAGGCGCCCATGACGAAAACGCTGGCGTAACGTCCGCCCGGCAGGCGCTGCGTGACGCCGGACACCCCGCTGGTGAAGCGGCTTGGCAGCTGCAGCTCATACACGCCAAACATCGACAGCGACAGCACCACCAGCAGCAGGCCGAACAACGCCAGCACCCAGGGCTTTTGCAGATAGGCCGCCAGGCCCCCACCAATCAGCGCGGCCGCCACCCCCAGCGCGGTGTAGACCAGCGCCATGCCCTGCGAGTAGGACAGCGCCAGCAGGAAGCCGCGGCGGCGTGACACCTGGCTGCCCTGCCCCACGATGATCGAGGACAGGATGGGCACCATGGGGAGCACACACGGCGTGAAGGACATCAGCACGCCCAGCAGGAAGGCCGCGGCAAGGGCGGCCTTGAGCTGACCGGACTCCAGCAGGCGCTGAAGGCCAGAGCCGTCGGCCAGGTCCAGGGCATCGGTGGTGTTGGCGCCCGCGCTCGATGTGCCAGCAGGGTTCGTACCAGCGCCGCCGCCGTTGCCGTCATCCTTCGCTGGGGAGGCAGCGACCGCCTCGGCCAGGCCAAAGCCACTCATCGCATTCTTCGCGGCGGAGATCTTCACGCTGCCGTCGCCACCAAATCCGCGCAGCCCCAGCATCAGGTCACTGCTCAGCGGCGGATAGCACAGCCCCTTGTCGGCACAGCCCTGCCCGGTCAGCACCAGATGCACCGGCGCATTCCCCGCGGCCGTAATGGGCACGTCCAGGGTGAGCCGCTCGCGGTAGGTTTCGACCTCCTTGTTGAAGGTCTCGTCGAATTTGCGCTTGGGCGTGGGCCATTGGATCGGGCCCAGCGTGCCGCCATCCAGCTCGAGCTTGAACTGGTCCCGGTACATGTAATAGCCGGGCGCGATGTCGAAACGAAGCCGCACCTGGCGGTCGCCCGTGAGTTCGACACTCAGCTTGAAGGCCTGTTCCGGATCCAGAAAGTCGTCCGCGCGCGCAGCCTGCGAGAAGCCCAAGCCCAGCATGAGGGCCAGCAGCGCCAAGGACAGCAGGCGGCGAAGCACCTGGTGGAGCGGAAGAAGAGTCATGAGAGCGGCCTTGGCACCCGCGTCAGTCGGGTCCACCAACAAGGAGGAAAAACGGGAAGCTTAGCGCGACGGCGCCCCACCATGGGTCAGCCCGGTGACGCCTGTGCGCTGGCAGATAAAGAAAAAGGCCAGCAGAGCTGGCCTTTTCAGGGTGCGTTTCAGCGGGCAGCTGCTTATTCAGCAGCGGCTTCGCCTTCGGTCGCTTCCGGACGATCCACCAGTTCCACGTAGGCCATCGGGGCGTTGTCGCCCACGCGGAAGCCCATCTTCAGGATACGGGTGTAGCCGCCCGGACGGGTGGCGAAACGGGGGCCCAGCTCGTTGAACAGCTTGCTGACGATGTCCCGGTCACGCAGGCGGTTGAACGCCAGACGACGGTTGGCCAGGGTGGGTTCCTTAGCCAGGGTGATCAGGGGCTCGACGACGCGACGCAGTTCCTTGGCCTTGGGCAAGGTGGTCTTGATCGCTTCGTGTTGCAGCAGGGACACTGCCATGTTGCGGAGCATCGCGGCGCGGTGCTCGCTGGTGCGGTTCAGCTTACGGAGGCCGTTACGGTGGCGCATGGTGCTTTCCTTTCCTTCAGTTATTGCCGGCAGCCGGATCAGGTACTGCCGGGGGCACCGGGCAGGGGCGCAGCGCCCTTGCCCTCATTCAAAAATCAACGCTTGTCGAGACCTTGCGGCGGCCAGTTCTCGAGACGCGAGCCCAGGGTCAGGCCGCGCGAAGCGAGCACTTCCTTGATCTCGTTGAGCGACTTGCGACCCAGGTTCGGGGTCTTGAGCAGCTCGGTCTCGGTGCGCTGGATCAGGTCACCGATGTAGTAGATGTTTTCGGCCTTCAGGCAGTTGGCCGAACGCACGGTCAGTTCGAGCTCGTCCACCGGGCGCAGCAGGATCGGATCGAAGCTGCTGGAGCGGGCGGCCGGGGCCTGGTCGAACGCGTCCACCAGATCGGTGCCTTGCAGCTGGGCGAACACGGCCAGTTGCTCCACCAGGATCTTGGCGGAAGCGCGGATGGCTTCCTCGGGAGAGATCGCACCGTTGGTTTCGATCTCCATGACCAGCTTGTCCAGGTCGGTGCGCTGTTCCACACGGGCGTTTTCCACGGCGTAGCTGACGCGCTTGACCGGGGAGAACGAAGCGTCGAGGACGATGCGGCCGATGGCCTTGGTCGGCTCGTCGCCATAACGGCGCATATTGCCGGGGACATAGCCGCGGCCCTTCTCAACCTTGATCTGCATGTCCAGCTTGCCGCCTTGCGACAGATGGGCGATGACATGCTCAGGGTTGATGATCTCGACGTCGTGCGGGGTCTGGATGTCAGCGGCGGTCACGGGACCTTCGCCTTCCTTGCGCAGGACCAGGGTCACTTCTTCGCGGTTGTGCAGGCGGAACACCACGCCCTTGAGGTTCAGCATGATGTGAACCACGTCTTCCTGCACGCCGTCGATGGCGGAGTACTCGTGGAGCACGCCTGCGATCGTCACTTCCGTCGGCGCATAACCCACCATCGAAGACAGCAGCACACGGCGCAGGGCGTTGCCCAGCGTGTGGCCATAGCCGCGTTCAAACGGCTCCAGGATCACCTTGGCGCGATGACCGCCCAGGGGCTCCACAGTGATGGATTTGGGTTTGAGCAGATTCGTTTGCATGAGGTCTTTCTTTCAATACCCTCGGTTCGTTACACCGATAAGGCTGAGGGACCAACCGGACCCACCCCACAACGGGCGGGCAAAGTCCGGACGAGGAAACGCCAAGCGGCCCCTACAGAACAATGTCTGGGCCGCTTGGCAGGCACGAAAGAATTAACGCGAGTACAACTCAACGATCAGCGATTCGTTGATCTCGGCGCCGAACTCGTCGCGATCCGGCGTCTTCTTGAACACGCCTTCCATCTTCGACACGTCCACGGCCACCCAGGCCGGCAGACCGATCGATTCGGCCAGCTTCAGGCTGTCCACGATGCGCAGCTGCTTCTTGGCCTTTTCGCGCACGGCGACGACGTCACCGGCCTTGACCAGGTAGGAAGCGATGTTCACGACTTCACCGTTCACGGTGATGCCCTTGTGCGACACGAGCTGACGTGCTTCAGCGCGGGTCGAGCCGAAGCCCATGCGGTAGACGACGTTGTCCAGGCGCGATTCCAGCAGGACCAGCAGGTTCACGCCGGTCGAGCCCTTGCGGCGCTCGGCTTCAGCGAAGTAGCGACGGAACTGGCGCTCCAGCACGCCGTACATGCGCTTGACCTTCTGCTTTTCGCGCAGTTGCAGACCGAAGTCCGAGGTGCGCTGGCCGGAAGTGCGGCCGTGTTGGCCAGGCTTGCTGTCGAACTTGGCCTTGTCGCTGATGGCGCGGCGGGCGCTCTTCAGGAACAGGTCGGTACCTTCACGGCGGGAGAGTTTGGCCTTCGGGCCGAGATAACGTGCCACTTTGCGTGTCCTTCATCAATCTGACGCGGCCTGGCCTGCCCGGCCTCGAAGGGCTCGGGTGGGCGCAAACTGCGCGAGTCTGGCCAACTGTTGTTCTGGGCTCAGACGGTGGGCTTCAAACTGAACGGAAGCACTTGGCCCGCATTCGCGTGCCAGGCGCATCAACTCAGCAAAACGGCCGACTGGCGCAAGGCACCAGCCGGCAGCATCGGAAAAGAGTCCGAAATTATGGCACCAAACCGACCGGTTCGGTGCACCTCAGCGCAACAGCCTTAGATACGGCGGCGCTTCTGAGGACGGCAGCCGTTGTGCGGCACCGGGGTCACGTCCGAGATCGAGTTGATCCGGATGCCCAGGGCAGCCAGCGCGCGAACCGACGACTCACGACCCGGGCCAGGGCCCTTGATCTTCACGTCCAGGTTCTTGATGCCTTGTTCTTGAGCAGCGCGGCCGGCCACTTCAGCAGCCACCTGGGCAGCGAAGGGGGTGGACTTGCGCGAGCCCTTGAAGCCCTGGCCGCCCGACGAGGCCCAGGACAGCGCACCACCCTGACGATCGGTGATCGTGATGATGGTGTTGTTGAAAGAAGCGTGAACGTGGGCGATGCCGTCGGCAACGTTCTTCCGAACCTTCTTGCGAACGCGCTGGGCAGCCGAGTTATTGGGTGCTTTTGCCATGGTGAGCTTTCTTCAGTTGCCGCGATTACTTCTTGCCAGTAGCCGCCGACTTGCGCGGACCCTTGCGGGTACGGGCATTCGTGCGGGTACGCTGACCGCGAACCGGCAGGCCACGGCGATGGCGGAAGCCACGATAGCAACCCAGGTCCATCAGACGCTTGATGTTGATGGACATCTCGCGACGCAGGTCGCCTTCAATGGTCATGCGGCCCACTTCCTCACGAATCTTTTCCAGATCGGAGTCAGTCAGGTCCTTGACCTTCTTGTCAAACGGAATGCCGCAAGTGGTGCAGATCTTCTGCGCGGTCGTACGGCCAATGCCGTAGATCGAGGTCAGACCGATCTCCGTGTGCTTGTGCGGCGGAATGTTGATACCAGCAATACGTGCCATTTGCGTCCTCTAATTCGCTTGCGGTGTTGCCAATCAGCCTTGACGCTGCTTGTGGCGCGGATCGGTACAGATCACACGCACCACGCCATTGCGACGGATGATCTTGCAATTGCGGCACATCTTCTTGACGGATGCCGAAACTTTCATGGTCTGCTCCTTGACCTAACTTTTCGCTCAATCAGCGTTGATCCGGGGGGTTGCTGTAAAGCTCACTTCGCCCGGAACACGATGCGAGCACGACTCAAATCGTACGGTGTCAATTCCACAGTCACTTTGTCACCGGGAAGGATGCGGATGTAGTGCATGCGCATCTTTCCGGAGATGTGACCGAGAACGACATGACCGTTCTCCAACTTGACGCGAAAGGTTGCATTGGGGAGGTTTTCAAGAATCTCACCCTGCATTTGAATGACGTCGTCTTTCGCCATACCTTCGAAACTTGCTGGATAGGGTCGGTGTTAATTTCTGGGGCCCAGCGGCTCAGTTGGCTTTGAAACTTGCCTTCTTGAGCAGCGACTCGTACTGCTGGCTCATCACGTAGGACTGGACCTGGGCCCAGAAGTCCATCGTGACGACCACGATGATCAGCAGCGAGGTGCCACCAAAATAGAACGGTACGTTGTACTTCAGGGTCAGGAACTCAGGCAGCAGGCACACGCCGGTGATGTACACCGCACCTGCCAGCGTCAGCCGGGACAGGATCTTGTCGATGTGCCGGGCCGTCTGGTCACCTGGACGGATACCGGGGATGAACGCGCCGCTCTTCTTCAGGTTGTCTGCAGTCTCACGGCTGTTGAACACCAGCGCCGTGTAGAAGAAGCAGAAGAAGACGATCGCTGCCGAGTACAGCATCACGTAGATGGGACGACCCGGACGGAGTTCGTCCGAGATGTCCTTCAGCCAACGCATGCTGTCACCGGTGGCGAACCAGCTGACCAGGGTGGTGGGCAGCAGGATGATCGACGACGCGAAGATCGGCGGAATCACGCCAGACATGTTCAGCTTCAGCGGCAGATGGGAGCTGGTCCCACCGTACACCTTGTTCCCGACCTGGCGCTTCGCGTAGTTGACCAGGATCTTGCGCTGGCCACGCTCCACGAACACCACCAGGAAGGTCACGGCGCCGATGATCGCGATCACGATGAGGCACGAGAAGATGCTCATCGAACCGGTACGCACCAGCTCCAGCAGACCGCCCACAGCACCCGGCAGACCCGCGGCGATACCGCCGAAGATCAGGATGGAGATGCCGTTGCCCAGACCGCGCTCGGTGATCTGCTCACCCAGCCACATCAGGAACATCGTGCCGGCCACCAGGCTGGTCACGGTGGTGAGACGGAAGCCGAAGCCCGGGCTCAGCACCAGACCCTGGGAGCTCTCCAGAGCGAACGCGATGCTCAGGCTCTGGAAGATCGCCAGGCCGAGCGTCCCGTAACGGGTGTACTGCGTGATCTTGCGGCGACCCGCCTCGCCTTCCTTCTTCAGCGCTTCCAGGCTCGGCACCACATACGTCATCAACTGCATGACGATGGAGGCCGAGATGTAGGGCATGATGCCCAGCGCGAAGACGGTAAAGCGCGACAGCGCACCGCCCGAGAACATGTTGAACAGGCTCAGGATCCCGCCCTGCTGACCCTTGAAGAGCTGCTGCAGCTGGGTCGGATCGATGCCCGGCACCGGGATATGCGCCCCGATGCGGTACACGACCAACGCCAGCAACAGGAACACGAGCCGGCGACGCAGGTCACCGAACTTGCCGCTCTTGGCCAACTGGGATGCGTTGCTTGCCACTGTTGCCTAGTCCTGTTGACGCCGATTAAGCGACGGTGCCGCCGGCTGCCTCGATGGCAGCCTTGGCCCCTGCAGTCGCGCCGATGCCCTTGAGGGACACCTTGCGGCTGATTTCGCCCGACTTGATGACCTTGACCGTCTTGGCCAGCTCCGACACCAGGCCCACGGCCTTGAGCGTCAGCAGGTCGATCTCTTCGGACGTCAGCGCGTGCAGTTCCGACAGGGTCACTTCAGCGTTGTAGGGACGAGCCAGGGACTTGAAGCCACGCTTGGGCAGGCGACGCTGCAGCGGCATCTGGCCGCCTTCGAAGCCGACCTTGTGGAAGCCACCAGCACGCGACTTCTGACCCTTGTGGCCACGGCCTGCGGTCTTGCCCAGACCGGAGCCGATGCCACGGCCCACGCGACGCTTGGCGTGCTTGGCACCAGCGGCAGGCTTGATGGTATTGAGTTGCATCTTCTTTCCTCGATTCGCGCGGCGCTTACAGCACCTGCACGAGGTAGGCGATCTTGTTGATCATGCCGCGCACTGCGGGCGTGTCTTCCAGCGTGCGAGTGCTGTTGAGCTTGCGAAGGCCCAGGCCAGTCACGGTGGCACGGTGGGAGGCACGGCAACCGATAGGGCTGCGCACCAGCTTGACCGTCAGAGTTTTCTTGTCAGACATCTCGATCTCCCGGCGATCAGTTGAAGATCTCTTCAACAGTCTTGCCGCGCTTGGCCGCCACTTCGGCGGGCGTGGAGCAGCGCTTGAGCGCGTCCAGCGTGGCACGAACCATGTTGTACGGGTTGGTCGAACCGTGGCTCTTGGTCACGATGTCGGTCACGCCCATCACTTCGAACACGGCGCGCATCGGGCCGCCGGCGATCACGCCGGTACCAGCGGGAGCCGGAGCCATGATCACGTGTGCTGCACCGTGCTCACCCACCACGTTGTGCTGGATGGTGCCGTTGCGCAGCTGCACCTTGATCATGTTGCGACGAGCAGATTCCATCGCCTTTTGCACGGCCACGGGCACTTCCTTGGCCTTGCCCTTGCCCATACCGATGCGACCGTCGCCGTCACCGACCACCGTCAGCGCTGCGAAGGACAGCGTGCGGCCGCCCTTCACCACCTTGGTGACGCGGTTGACCGCAATCATCTTTTCCTTCAGGCCGTCGTCGTTGCCTTCGGTCTGAGCGCGGGGTTGAAACTTTGCCATTTCCTAATCCTTTGTGCGTCAGAACTGCAGGCCAGCCTCGCGAGCGGCTTCTGCCAGGGCCTTGACACGGCCGTGGTAGGCGAAACCAGCGCGATCGAAAGCCACCTTCTCGACGCCGGCAGCCTTCGCCTTCTCGGCGATACGCTTGCCGATCAGCGTGGCAGCGGCCACGTTGCCACCCTTGCCAGCGAGTTGGGCGCGGACGTCCTTCTCGGCGGTCGAGGCGCTGGCCAGCACGCGCTGACCGTCCTCGGAGATGACCGAAGCGTAGATGTGCAGGTTCGAGCGGAAGACCGTCAGACGGGCCACGCGCTGCAGCGCAATGCGGGCACGCGTTTGACGCGAACGACGCAGGCGTTGTTCCTTCTTGTTCAGCATGGCGCGGCTCCTTACTTCTTCTTGGTCTCTTTGAGAGAGACCTTTTCGTCGGCGTAACGGATGCCCTTGCCCTTGTAAGGCTCCGGCGGACGGATGGCGCGCACTTCAGCTGCCAACTGGCCGACCACTTGGCGATCCGCGCCCTTGATCAAGATTTCGGTCTGGGTCGGGCATTCCACCTTGATGCCGGCGGGCATGTCCTTCACAACCGGGTGCGAGAAGCCGATCTGCAGGTTCAGCTTCTGACCTTGAGCCTGGGCACGGAAGCCCACGCCAACCAGGTTCAGCTTCTTTTCGAAGCCCTTGCTGACACCGTTGACCATGTTGGCCAGCAGCGCACGCATCGTGCCGCTCATCGCATCGGCTTCAGCCGATTCGTTGGTCGGGACGAAGGTCAGCTTGCCACCTTCCGACTTCACCGTGACCAGAGGGTTCACGGCCACGAACAGGGTACCTTGGGTACCCTTGACGCTGATCTTCTCAGCAGCGATCGTCACTTCCACGCCTTGCGGGACGACGACCGGCATTTTTCCAACGCGGGACATTGTCTGTCTCTCCTTGCGCTTAGGCGACGTAGCAAAGCACTTCGCCGCCGACACCGGCTTGACGTGCCTTGCGGTCAGTCATCACACCCTTGGGCGTGGTGACGATCGCCACACCCAGGCCATTCATGACCTGAGGAATGTCGTGGCGGCCCTTGTAGATGCGCAGGCCAGGACGGCTCACGCGCTCGATGCGCTCGATCACCGGGCGACCGGCGTAATACTTCAGCGCAATTTCGAGCTCGGGGCGGGCGGCATCGCCACGCACCGCGAAATCGTCGATATAGCCTTCATCCTTCAGGACCTTGGCGATCGCGACCTTCAGCTTGGAGGAAGGCATCACGACGCTGGCCTTCTCAACGCTTTGGGCGTTGCGAATGCGGGTCAGCATATCGGCGATAGGATCACTCATGCTCATACGAAATCTCCTAAACCTGCCGATTACCAGCTGGCCTTGACGACACCGGGGATGTCGCCCTTGAAGGCCAGCTCACGAATCTTGTTACGTGCCAGGCCGAACTTGCGGAAGGTGCCACGGGGGCGACCGGTCAGCTCGCAGCGGTTGCGCTGGCGGGTGGGGTTGGCGTTGCGAGGCAGCTTCTGCAGCTCCAGGCGGGCGAGGTAGCGCTCTTCATCCGACTTCTTGCTGTCGTTGATGATGGCCTTCAGTTCCTCGTACTTCTTGGCGTACTTGGCGACCAGTTGGGCGCGCTTCAGCTCACGTTGCTTGATCGAGAGTTTTGCCACAAGTCACCTCAGTTCTTGAACGGGAACTTGAACGCAGCCAGCAGAGCCTTGGCTTCGTCGTCCGTCTTGGCGGTCGTCGTGATGCTGATGTTCAGACCACGCAGAGCATCCACCTTGTCGTATTCGATTTCGGGGAAGATGATCTGTTCTTTGACGCCGATGTTGTAGTTGCCACGTCCATCGAACGAGCGACCGGAGATACCACGGAAGTCACGCACGCGCGGCAGGGCCACGGTCACGAAACGGTCCAGGAATTCGTACATCTGTGCGCCGCGCAGGGTCACCATGCAGCCGATGGGCACGCCGTCACGGATCTTGAAGCCGGCAATCGCCTTCTTCGACTTCGTGACCACGGGCTTCTGGCCGGCGATCTTGGTCAGGTCGCCCACGGCGTGGTCCATGACCTTCTTGTCGGCAACAGCCTCGCTCACGCCCATGTTCAGGGTGATCTTGGTGATGCGCGGCACTTCCATCACGGACTTGTACCCGAACTTCTCGGTCAGGCTGGGCACGACCTTTTCGCGATAAAACGCTTGCAAACGAGCCATGTCTAACCTCTTAAGCCTTGATCTCTTCGCCGGTCGACTTGAACACGCGCACCCGCTTGCCGTCGGCGCCGAGCTTGATGCCCACGCGATCGGCCTTGCCGGAGGCGGCGTTGAAGATCGCCACGTTGGATTGATGGATGGGCATGGCCTTGTCGACGATGCCACCAGTCGTGCCCTTCATGGGGTTGGGCTTGACATGCTTCTTGACGATGTTGATGCCGTCGACCACCACGTGGTCTTCATCAACGCGCAGCGTCACGGTGCCGCGCTTACCTTTGTCGCGGCCGGTCAGAACGATGACCTCGTCGCCTTTGCGGATCTTGTTCATTGGCAATACCTTTGTCTGTGCGAGGCTTACAGCACCTCAGGCGCCAGCGACACGATCTTCATGAAGCGCTCGGTACGCAGTTCACGCGTGACCGGGCCGAAGATACGGGTGCCGATGGGCTCCAGCTTGGCGTTCAGCAGCACGGCGGCATTGCCGTCGAACTTGACCAGGGAGCCGTCTTGACGGCGAACGCCCTTGGCCGTGCGAACCACCACCGCGTTGTAAACCTCGCCTTTTTTGACGCGGCCGCGCGGAGCAGCTTCTTTGATGCTGACCTTGATGATGTCGCCAATATGGGCATAACGGCGCTTGGAACCACCCAGCACCTTGATGCACATGACGGACTTGGCGCCAGTGTTGTCCGCGACGTCGAGTCGCGATTGCATTTGGATCATGTCTGTCCCCAACTTTTCCCGTTCAGGCAACTGCGACCATCGCAGCCATCCAGAGCGGTCAGTCTTGGGCCCGTAAGCCATTCACCTGTCGCTTGATGCCGCGACCCGCGCCTGGCCTGCTTGGGCAAGAAACCGAGAACCGAAGTAAGCACAGTGTTTGTCAGCGTTGGAGGGGCCTTGTGAAGACCCTGACTGGCAAACCCCGCACTGTGGATTGATTTGGCTTTTCCGCCCTTCTCAGCAGCACTGGCCAACCGTCTTGTTGGCTAGGCTCCTGCATCCGGATGCAGCAAGCAAAATCGCACTTCGGCGAAGCAGCGGATTATGCCTGGGGCATTCTCCGCGTGTCAACCCAAGGCGTTGCGGCGAACCTCATCGCCCCGGGTCTTTGGCATCGGCATGACGCCGATGCCGGATGAATCGTGACTTACTGCGCCTTGGCCTGCGCCAGCAGGGTCGCCGCGTCGCTGACTTCGAACTTGCCAGGGGCTTCGATGTTCAGCGTCTTCACCACACCGTCGTTCACCAGCATGGAATAACGCTGCGAACGCAGACCCATGCCGCGGGCGGCCAGGTCCAGCGTCAGGCCGGTCGCCTGTGTGAAGGTGGCGCTGCCGTCGGCCATCATGCGGACCTTGCCGGCGGTCTTCTGATCGCGGCCCCAGGCGCCCATCACGAACGCGTCGTTCACCGACACGCACCAGATCTCATCCACGCCTGCCGCCTTGAAGTCCTCCGCAGCCGCCACATAGCCCGGCACATGCTGGGCCGAGCAGGTCGGCGTGAAGGCGCCAGGCAGCGCGAAGATGGCAATGGTCTTGCCGGCGGTGAGCTTCTGGATGTCGAAGGTGTTCGGACCCAGCGAGCAGCCCTCGCCTTCCACTTCAATGAATTCCTGCAGGCTGCCTGCGGGCAGATGGTCGCCAACTTTCAACATGGTTCTCTCCTTGGAAGCAAGGCCGCGATCATGCCCGGTCCCGCAAGACCGATCCAGATCGAGGCCAAAGAAAAAGGCTGGACACCGGTCACCCGGCATTCCAACCTCTTCATGTCATCGGAGCCGCACAGTCACGCCCCGAGGATTCACTGCCTTAAATCCCGAAAGAATCAGGCAGCGAAGTTCAGGCAGCGCAGATCAGACCAGCTGAGCCTTCTCGACCAGGCGGGTCACCACCCAGCTCTTGGTCTTGGACAGCGGACGGCCTTCGGCGATCTCGACCACGTCACCCATCTTGTACTCGCCCTTTTCGTCATGGGCGTGGTACTTGCGGGAACGAGCGACGATCTTGCCATACAGCTCGTGCTTGGCACGGCGCTCCACCAGCACGGTCACGGTCTTGGCGCGCTTGTCGCTGACGACGCGACCGACCAGGGTGCGGGTGTTCTTTTCTTGAGCTTGCGTCATTTCGCGGCTCCCTTCTTCTCGGCCAGGATGGTCTTGGCGCGGGCGATGTCACGACGCGTCTTGCCCAGCACCGAGGTGTCGGACAGTTGTTGCGTCGCCTTTTGCATGCGCAGACCGAAGTGAGCCTTCAGCAGATCGGTGACTTCCTTTTCCAGGGCAGCCACGTCCTTGGCGCGCAGTTCAGATGCTTTCATGGGTTTTCTCCAATCAGGCGCCGAGCTGGCGGGTCACGAAGGTGCAACGCAGCGGCAGCTTTGCAGAGGCCAGCGTGAATGCTTCGCGAGCCAGAGCTTCAGGCACGCCGTTGATCTCGTAGAGCACCTTGCCGGGCTGGATCTCAGCCACGTAGTACTCCGGGTTGCCCTTACCGTTACCCATACGGACTTCGGCAGGCTTCTGCGAGATCGGCTTGTCCGGGAAGATGCGGATGAAGATACGGCCACCGCGCTTGATATGGCGCGAGATGGCACGACGGGCCGCTTCGATCTGACGAGCCGTGATACGGCCGCGTTCGGTGGCCTTCAGGCCGAAGTCACCGAAAGCAACGGTAGCGCCGCGAGTCGCCACACCGGTGTTACGACCCTTTTGCTCCTTGCGGTATTTGCGACGAGCAGGTTGCAGCATGTTTATTCTCCTTTGGCGTCACCAGCGGCGGGCTTGCGCACCACACGCTTGGCTGCCGGCTTGGCATCGCCACCTTCGGCGGGCTTGTCGCCACGGCCACGGCCACCCGGGGCACCCGGACGAGCGTTGCGACGCGGACGACGATCGTCTTCAGCACCAGCGGGGGTGTTGATCACGGGAGCCTCGCCATTGGCCAGGCGGTCACCGCGGTACACCCACACCTTCACGCCGATGACGCCGTAGGTGGTCTTGGCTTCGGAGAAGCCGTAGTCGATGTCAGCCTTCAGGGTGTGCAGGGGCACACGGCCTTCACGGTACCACTCGGTACGAGCGATTTCGATACCGTTCAGACGGCCGGCGGACATGATCTTGATGCCCTGGGCGCCCAGACGCATCGCGTTCTGCATCGCGCGCTTCATGGCGCGGCGGAACATGATGCGCTTTTCGAGCTGCTGGGTGATCGAGTCGGCGATCAGCTGGGCATCGATTTCAGGCTTGCGCACTTCTTCGATGTTCACAGCGACGGGCACGCCCAGACGCTTGGCCAGCTCGGCCTTCAGGTTCTCGATGTCCTCGCCCTTCTTGCCGATCACCACGCCCGGACGTGCCGAGTAAATGGTGATGCGAGCGTTCTTGGCCGGACGCTCGATCAGGATGCGCGACACGGCGGCGTTCTTCAGCTTGGCCTTCAGGAAGTCGCGCACTTGCAGATCTTCGGCCAGCATGCTGGCGAAGTTCTGGTTGTTCGCGTACCAGCGCGACGCCCAGTTACGGGTGACGGGCAGGCGGAAGCCAGTCGGATGAATTTTCTGTCCCATAGTCTTCCTTCAGGCTCAGTTGCCGACGGTCACGTAGATGTGGCAGGTCGGCTTGCTGATGCGGTTGCCGCGGCCCTTGGCGCGAGCCGAGAAGCGCTTCAGCGTCGTGCCTTGCTCCACATAGATCGAAGTGACCTTCAGCTCGTCAATGTCGGCACCGTCGTTGTGCTCGGCATTGGCGATGGCCGATTCCAGCGCCTTCTTGATGATCAGCGCGGCCTTCTTCTGGGTGAATTCCAGGATGTTCAGCGCTTGATCCACCTTCTTGCCGCGGATCAGGTCCGCCACGAGGCGGCCCTTATCAAACGACAGGCGGACGCCACGAACGATTGCTTTGGTTTCCATCGTCGCCATCCTTACTTCTTCCCGGCCTTCTTGTCGGCCGGGTGGCCCTTGAAGGTGCGGGTCAGTGCGAATTCGCCCAGCTTGTGGCCGACCATCTGGTCAGACACATAGACCGGCACGTGCTGCTTGCCGTTGTGCACGGCGATCGTCAGACCGATGAACTCGGGCAGGATCGTCGAGCGACGCGACCAGGTCTTGATGGGCTTCTTGTCCTTGATGGCAACAGCCTTGTCGACCTTGGCCATCAGGTGATGGTCCACGAAGGGACCCTTCTTGAGGGAACGAGCCATGGTGGTCTACCCCTTACTTCTTGCGACGCGAAACGATGAACGTCTGCGTGCGCTTGTTGTTACGAGTGCGGTAGCCCTTCGTCAGGGTGTTCCACGGCGACACAGGCGCCTGGCCTTCACCCGTACGACCCTCACCACCACCGTGCGGGTGGTCGACCGGGTTCATGGCGGTACCACGCACGGTCGGGCGGATACCCTTCCAGCGGATGGCGCCGGCCTTGCCGTACTGACGCAGGCTGTGCTCTTCGTTGCTCACTTCACCGATGGTGGCGCGGCAGTCGATATGGACACGGCGGACTTCACCCGAACGCAGGCGGATCTGGGCGTAAGCACCGTCACGCGCCATCAGCACCACGGAGGCACCGGCGGAGCGAGCGATCTGAGCACCCTTGCCCGGCAGCATTTCCACGCAGTGGATCGTCGAACCCACGGGGATGTTGCGGATGGGCAGCGTGTTGCCGACCTTGATCGGGGCTTCCGAGCCGCTCAGGATGGACGTGCCGACTTCCAGGTTGCGCGGGGCGATGATGTAGCGACGTTCGCCGTCGGCATAGCACACCAGAGCGATGTGGGCCGTACGGTTGGGGTCGTACTCGATACGCTCGACCTTGGCCGGGATGCCGTCCTTGTTGCGACGGAAGTCCACCACACGGTAGTGGTGCTTGTGACCACCGCCCTTGTGGCGCATCGTGATGTGACCGTTGTTGTTACGGCCAGAGTTCTGCTTTTGGGGCTCGAGCAGCGAAGCTTCGGGAGCGCCCTTGTGCAGGTGCTTGTGCACCACCTTCACCACGCCACGACGGCCAGGCGAAGTCGGCTTGACTTTAACGACGGCCATTACGCAGCCTCCCCGGAGAAGTTGAGCTCTTGGCCCGCCTTCAGCGACACATACGCCTTCTTGACGTGGTCGCGACGGCCCAGACGGCCACCAAAGCGCTTGGTCTTGCCCTTCTGGTTCACGACGTTCACTGCTTCGACTTCGACCTTGAACATCAGTTCAACGGCGGCCTTGATTTCAGGCTTGGTCGCGTCGCGCAGGACCTTGAACAGGACTTGGTTGTGCTTTTCGCCGGCAGCCGTGGCCTTTTCGGACACGATCGGGGCGAGCAGCACCTTGGCCAGACGGCCTTCAGCAAACTTGGGCGCGCTCATGCCAGCATCTCCTTCAGTTGCTCGATCGCAGCCTTGGTCACCAGCACCTTCTTGTAGAAGACCAGCGACAGCGGATCGACATAGCGCGGCTCGACCACCAGCACGTTGGCCAGGTTGCGCGAGGCCAGCAGCAGGTTGTCGTCCACGGAGTCGGAGATCACCATGACGTGATCCAGACCCATGCCCTTGAGCTTGGCAGCCAGCAGCTTGGTCTTGGGGGCGTCGATCGAGATCGAGTCCACCACGGCCAGGCGGCCTTCGCGGGCCAGCTGCGACAAGATGGCAGCCATACCAGCGCGGTACATCTTCTTGTTCAGCTTGTGCGAGAAGTTCTCGTCAGGCTTGTTCGGGAAGATGCGACCGCCCCCACGCCACAGCGGGGAGGAGGTCATACCGGCACGGGCGTTACCAGTGCCCTTCTGACGGAACGGCTTCTTCGTCGAGTGACGAACTTCAGCACGGGTCAGCTGGGCGCGGGTGCCTTGACGGGCGTTGGCTTGATAAGCGACGACGACCTGGTGCACCAGGGCTTCGTTGTAATCACGTGCGAACAGGGTGTCCGGAGCGTCCACTTTGGAAGTGGCCTGGCCCTGCTCATTCAGGAGCTCGAGCTGCATCAGTTAGCTCCTTTCTTGACCTTGACCTTGACGGCGGGACGGATCACAACGAATCCTTCCTTCGCGCCAGGAACGGCACCGCGCACGAACACCAGTTGGCGCGCTTCGTCGATACGGACCACGTCCAGGTTCTGGACGGTCACGGTGACGTCGCCGAGGTGGCCGGACATCTTCTTGCCGGGGAACACACGGCCCGGATCCTGGGCCATCGAGATCGAGCCGGGCACATTGTGCGAGCGGCTGTTACCGTGCGAGGCACGTTGCGATCCGAAGTTGTGACGCTTGATGGTGCCGGTGAAGCCCTTACCGATCGACGTGCCTTGCACGTCCACCTTCTGGCCTTCAGCGAACAGGGTCACCGGAACGGTACCGCCAGCCTTGTATTCGGCGGCGATGTCCGCGGCGACGCGGAATTCCTTCAGGATTTCGCCAGCTTCGACGCCAGCCTTGGCGAGGTGACCCGCTTCAGGCTTCGTGACGCGGGACGCCTTGCGGGCGCCGTAGGTCACCTGGATGGCGCTGTAGCCGTCGGTTTCTTCGGTCTTGACCTGGGTCACACGGTTGTTGGACACATCCAGCACGGTCACGGGGACGGTATCACCGTCGACCGTGTACACACGCATCATGCCCACCTTGCGGCCCAGCAATCCGAGACGATTGCTAAGACTCATGGTTTTCTCCTGACCTCAAGCGCTTCCTGCGGAGACACCGCCGTTTGCGCCAGAAATCATTTCACGCACCCCGACATCGGTTGGCCGGGGCTGACAAGCATCGCTCTCAAGCGGTGACCTGGGTAAAGGCCATGGACGCTGCTTTTGAATCGATGCGACGACACCGCACAGGCAAATGCCTATGCGGAAAAGCTGGCGAGTATAGCGCCCGTTGCCCCGTTGCCGCAAGTTGCGGCAGTGGGCTTATGACGCATCGGGCCAATAAAAAAGGCGACCCGAAGGTCGCCTTGAGTGCAGGAGCCTGGGGGCCAGAGGCCACCCTGCCCTGCATCCGCATCACTGCAGCTTGATTTCAACGTCCACGCCGGCCGGCAGGTCCAGCTTCATCAGCGCGTCAACCGTCTTGTCGGTCGGGTCGATGATGTCCATCAGACGCTGGTGGGTACGGATCTCAAACTGGTCGCGCGAGGTCTTGTTGACGTGCGGCGAACGCAGGATGTCGAAACGTTCCTTGCGGGTGGGCAGCGGCACGGGGCCGCGCACGATGGCGCCGGTACGCTTGGCGGTATCCACGATTTCCAGAGCCGACTGGTCGATCAGCTTGTAGTCGAAGGCCTTGAGGCGGATACGGATCTTTTGCTTGGTAGACATGTCTATTCCTTCAAAGAGCGACGCAAGGCCTAAAGAGGCATTGCGGAAGAGCTGGTGTCAACATCGGCCAGCCGGGATGCGGCCGACCGATGCCGTCAGCAAAAGATTTACTCGATGATGGTGGCCACGACGCCCGAGCCGACGGTACGACCGCCTTCACGGATGGCGAAGCGCAGACCTTCTTCCATGGCGATCGGAGCGATCAGCTTCACGGTGATGCTGACGTTGTCGCCAGGCATGACCATTTCCTTGTCCTTCGGCAGCTCCACGGCACCGGTCACGTCCGTCGTGCGGAAGTAGAACTGGGGACGGTAGTTGTTGAAGAACGGGGTGTGACGGCCGCCTTCTTCCTTGCTCAGAACGTAGATCTCAGCAGTGAAGTGGGTGTGCGGCTTGATCGTGCCCGGCTTGGCCAGCACTTGGCCGCGCTCGACGTCTTCACGCTTGGTGCCGCGCAGCAGGATACCGACGTTGTCGCCAGCCTGACCTTGGTCCAGCAGCTTGCGGAACATTTCCACGCCGGTGACGGTGGTCTTTTGCAGATCACGGATACCGACGATTTCGATTTCCTCGCCGACCTTGATGATGCCGCGCTCAACACGACCGGTCACCACGGTGCCACGGCCCGAGATCGAGAACACGTCTTCCACCGGCAGCAGGAAAGCGCCGTCCACAGCGCGCTCAGGCGTGGGGATGTAGCTGTCCAGTGCATCGGCCAGACGCATGATGGCCTGCTCGCCCAGGTCGCCCTTGTCGCCTTCCAGCGCCAGCTTGGCCGAACCCTTGATGATGGGGGTGTCGTCGCCCGGGAAGTCGTACTTGCTCAGCAGCTCGCGGACTTCCATTTCCACCAGCTCCAGCAGCTCGGCGTCGTCCACCATGTCGCACTTGTTCAGGAACACGATGATGTACTTCACGCCCACCTGACGCGCCAGCAGGATGTGCTCGCGGGTCTGGGGCATCGGGCCGTCAGCGGCCGAGCACACCAGAATCGCGCCGTCCATCTGGGCAGCGCCGGTGATCATGTTCTTCACATAGTCAGCGTGGCCGGGGCAGTCAACGTGCGCGTAGTGGCGGTTGGCCGTCTCGTATTCCACGTGAGCGGTGTTGATCGTGATGCCGCGGGCCTTTTCTTCGGGAGCCGCGTCGATCTGGTCGTAGGCCTTGGCTTCGCCGCCAAACTTCGAGGCCAGCACGGTTGCGATCGCAGCCGTCAGGGTGGTCTTGCCGTGGTCAACGTGACCAATGGTGCCCACGTTCACGTGCGGCTTGGTCCGTTCAAACTTGCCTTTTGCCATTTCAATTCTCCAAAAAGAGCATCTATCCAGTCTATTGGTTTAGCGTTTCCGTTGCGGTCAAAACCCCTGGCGGCTGGCAACCAGGCAACCCCAACGAAGACGATTCTGAAAAACGAAGTCCCCCGCAAGCGGCCGGCCCCTAGGGCCCGGCCTCCTCCAGCAGAGCCGGTGGACTGGCTCTGCCAGTCCACTCGGCTCGCCCCCTTGAGGGGGCCGCCGAAGGCGGTAGGGGGTGGGCCTTACTTGGCTCGTGCGGTGACGATGGCGTCTGCAACGTTCTTCGGAGCTTCAGCGTAGTGCTTGAACTCCATCGTGTACGTTGCACGGCCTTGCGTGGCGGAACGCAGCGAGGTCGAGTAGCCGAACATTTCCGACAGCGGCACTTCGGCCTTGATGACCTTGCCACCGCCGACCATGTCATCCATGCCTTGCACCATGCCGCGACGCGAAGACAGATCGCCCATCACGGTACCAGCATAGTCTTCCGGCGTTTCGACTTCCACGGCCATCATCGGCTCGAGGATGACCGGGCTGGCGCGACGGCAGGCTTCCTTGAAGCCCATCGAAGCGGCCATCTTGAACGCGTTTTCGTTCGAGTCCACATCGTGGTACGAACCGAAGGTCAGCGTGACCTTCACGTCCACGACCGGGTAGCCCGCCAGCACGCCGTTCGGCAGGGTGTCGATGACGCCCTTTTCCACCGCCGGGATGTACTCGCGAGGCACCACACCGCCCTTGATGGCGTCCACGAACTCGAAGCCCTTGCCGGGTTCCTGGGGTTCGACGGTCAGCACCACGTGGCCGTACTGGCCCTTACCACCGGACTGACGCACGAACTTGCCTTCGACGTCGGTGGCGGTCTTGCGGATGGTTTCGCGGTAGGCCACTTGCGGCTTGCCGACGTTGGCTTCAACGCTGAACTCGCGCTTCATGCGGTCCACGATGATTTCCAGGTGCAGCTCGCCCATGCCGGAGATGATGGTCTGGCCGGATTCTTCGTCGGTACGCACGCGGAACGACGGATCTTCTGCAGCCAGACGACCCAGGGCCAGGCCCATCTTTTCCTGGTCGGCCTTGGTCTTGGGTTCCACGGCCTGCGAGATCACGGGCTCGGGGAAGACCATCTTTTCCAGGGTGATGACGGCTTCCGGATCGCACAGCGTCTCACCGGTGGTCACTTCCTTCAGGCCCACGCAAGCGGCGATGTCGCCGGCCAGAATTTCCTTGATTTCTTCACGCTGGTTGGCGTGCATCTGCAGGATCCGGCCGATACGTTCCTTCTTGCCCTTGATCGGGTTGTAGACGGTCGAGCCGGATTGCAGCACGCCCGAGTACACGCGAACGAAGGTCAGCTGGCCGACGAACGGGTCGGTCATCAGCTTGAAGGCCAGAGCGGCGAACTTTTCGCTGTCGTCAGCCTTGCGGGTGACTTCCTTGTCGTCTTCGTCCGTGCCGGAGACCGGGGGGATGTCCACCGGGGAGGGCAGGAAGTCGATGACGGCGTCCAGCATGCGCTGCACGCCCTTGTTCTTGAAGGCGGTGCCGCACAGCATCGGCTGGATCTCGGTGGCGATCGTGCGGGTGCGCAGGGCCAGCTTGATTTCAGCTTCGGTCAGTTCGCCGGACTCGAGGTACTTGTTCATCAGATCTTCGCTGGCTTCGGCAGCCGCTTCGATCATCTTCTCGCGCCATTCGTTCGCGGTCGCCACGAGGTCGGCCGGGATGTCCTGGTACTCGAACTTCATGCCTTGCGAGGCCTCGTCCCAGATGATGGCCTTCATCTTGAGCAGGTCCACCACGCCCTTGAAGTTTTCTTCGGCGCCGATGGGGATCACGATGGGCACCGGGTTGGCCTTCAGGCGGGTCTTCATCTGGTCAACGACCTTGAAGAAGTTTGCGCCGGTACGGTCCATCTTGTTGACGAACGCGAGGCGGGGCACCTTGTACTTGTTGGCCTGGCGCCAGACGGTTTCCGACTGGGGCTGCACGCCACCCACGGCGCAGTACACCATGCAGGCGCCGTCCAGGACGCGCATGGAACGCTCCACCTCGATGGTGAAGTCCACGTGCCCGGGGGTGTCGATGATGTTGAAACGATGCTCGGGGTAGGACATGTCCATGCCCTTCCAGAAGCAGGTCGTCGCGGCCGACGTGATGGTGATGCCGCGCTCTTGCTCCTGTTCCATCCAGTCCATCGTGGCGGCGCCGTCGTGCACCTCACCGATCTTGTGGTTCACACCGGTGTAGAACAGGATACGTTCGGTCGTCGTGGTCTTGCCGGCATCGATGTGCGCGGAGATACCGATGTTGCGGTAGCGCTCGATGGGGGTCTTGCGGGACATGGTGTCACTCCAAATGCATGGAGCCGCCAGCGGGTTGGTAAAAACCCGAGGCGGCCAGGAAGGTCTTGTTTAGAAACGGAAGTGCGAGAACGCCTTGTTGGCGTCGGCCATGCGGTGCACTTCGTCGCGCTTCTTCATCGCGCCACCGCGGCCTTCAGCGGCTTCCAGCAGTTCGTTGGCCAGACGTTGGGCCATCGACTTTTCGCCGCGCTTGCGTGCCGATTCCTTGAGCCAGCGCATAGCCAGAGCCATACGGCGGACGGGGCGAACTTCCACGGGAACTTGGTAGTTCGCACCGCCGACACGACGGGACTTCACTTCGACCATGGGCTTCACGTTGTTCAGCGCGATCATGAACACTTCCAGCGGATCTTTGCCGGACTTGTTCTCGACCTGTTCCAGGGCGCCATAGATGATGCGCTCTGCGACGGCCTTCTTGCCCGATTCCATGATGACGTTCATGAACTTGGACAGATCAACGCTGCCGAACTTGGGATCGGGCAGGATTTCGCGCTTGGGTACTTCGCGACGACGTGGCATGGGAGTCTTCCTTCAATGCTTCAGTTGGCGGGCTTTCGCCTGCCGCGGATCGCCACCACCAGTTGGGGGGATCCACTTACTCGGTCGGTGCACATGCACCTGAACCGCAACAATTTGGTGACCGGAGTCCTGGGACCTCGGCAGCCAAAACCTGGGCTGATTAGGCCTTCTTCGGACGCTTCGCGCCGTACTTGGAACGCGATTGCTTGCGGTCCTTCACGCCCTGCAGGTCCAGAGAACCGCGGACGATGTGGTAGCGCACACCGGGCAAGTCCTTGACACGGCCGCCGCGCACGAGCACGACGCTGTGTTCTTGCAGGTTGTGGCCTTCACCGCCGATGTACGAGATGACCTCGAAACCGTTGGTCAGGCGCACCTTGGCCACCTTACGAAGTGCCGAGTTCGGCTTCTTCGGGGTGGTGGTGTACACGCGGGTGCAGACGCCACGGCGCTGCGGGCACGACTGCATAGCCGGCGACTTGGATTTCGTCACCTCGGTCTCACGACCGTGGCGAACGAGCTGATTGATGGTTGGCATAAGTAACTTGTTCCCGTTTGAAGTCACATCTCCAGCGCGACCGAGATACACGTCCAGCACACGCCAAGCGCATGCAAAACGTCTATCGAACGCGGGTAAAAACACAAGCGACAAAAGCGCAGCGCCGACAACTATCCGGCACCACGCTCCAATCGTTCCCTGGGCAGCCCCTCAAGGGACCCGCCAGGCGCATCTATACACGCTGAAGAGCCCGCGATTGTAGGCCAGTTCGCCGAAATCACACAAGGCGCTATGCTGGCAGGCCCCATGAACCATGCAGTTTCTCCCCCTTCCCTGCCGGACGGCAGCCCTGAAGCCGCCTCAGCATCTGCCGCGCACGACCCACGTAGCGTGGCCGCCACGACCGTCACTGAGCCGCGCCCGACGCTGGTACCGGCACTGCCGCACCGAGTCATTCTGGACACTCAGATCGTCATGGACTGGCTGGTCTTTGATGAGCCGCGCGTCATGCCCATCATTGCACTGGTAGAGAGCCGGCACTTACTTTGGACGGCTACACCGGCCATGCAGGCGGAGATGCTGCACGTGCTGGGCCGCGGGGTGGCGGCCCGTTACGAGCCGGACTTGACCCGCATCCAAGCCGCCTTTGCGGGCCATTGCGAGTTGGTGGAGGAGCCGGTCTTGGGCATGGGGCGCCCTCGGTGCAGCGACGAGGACGATCAAAAGTTTATTGATCTTGGCCTGCATCTGGCGTCGCTGGCGCCCACCACGCTGATCTCCCGAGACCGTGCAGTCTTGAAGGTAGCCAAACGCGCTGCCCGGCTCGGTCTGGAGATTGTGTCGCCCGACATCTGGATCAAGCGGAACCCTATCCCGACGCAGCCGCGCACCTGAATTCCCCAAATGTGGCGGGTGGGCCTCGACACAAACAAGGTCGAGCCCCTGCCAGCACGAGTGCCGATGCCGACCCCCGGCCCCAACCGCGCGGTAGGCCGGCATGCGCAGCACGCGCAGCCCCACGCACGCCGCCTGATGGCAGGCCTCGGTCCGCAGGAAGGAGGCAGGGGGAGGCTTCTGCGGAAGTAAAAGGGGGAGCCCGCGGAGCGGGCGGAGGACATGAAGCAGAAGCCTCCCCCTGCCTCCTTTCTGCGCGCAGCCCCATGCCCCCACACCTCCGAGTGGATCCTTGACCCAAATCCGCCCCCCCCCCACCCAACCACCCTGGCCCCAAGCCAAGAAAAAAGGCTGCCGCCCTTCCGGGTCAGCAGCCTTTCTGGCTGATCCACGCTGACAGCTTTCACTGCCAGCGCGGAGGGCTCAAGACGCTCAAGCGTTGGGCGTGTCGTCCGCATCGAGGGCGGACAGTTGCACTGCCGCCATTTCCTCGGCTTCCTGCATGGCGATGGAGCGGCGCTCTGCGTCGTCCATTTCTTCCTTGACGCGACGCGCCTGGTGGAAGGCCATACCGGTACCGGCCGGGATCAGACGACCCACGATCACGTTTTCCTTCAGACCGCGCAGCTCATCGCGCTTGCCCATGATGGCCGCTTCGGTCAGCACGCGGGTGGTTTCCTGGAAGGAAGCCGCGGAGATGAACGAATCGGTGGACAGCGAAGCCTTGGTGATACCCAGCAGCACGTCGGAGTGGGTGGCGATGATTTTGCCTTCGCCACGCAGACGGTCGTTGGTATCCAGCAGCTCCGAGCGCTCGACCTGCTCGCCGGTGATGTAGGACGAATCGCCCGGGTTGACGATCTGAACGCGGCGCAGCATCTGGCGAACGATCACCTCGATGTGCTTGTCGTTGATCTTCACGCCCTGCAGACGGTACACGTCCTGCACTTCGTCCACGATGTAGCGAGCCAGTTCCTCGATCCCCAGCAGGCGCAGGATGTCCTGCGGATCTGCCGGGCCGTCGACGATCAGTTCGCCGCGGTTCACCACCTGACCTTCGTGCACCAGGATGTTCTTTTCCTTGGGCACCAGCACTTCGTGCTTGCGGCCTTCCGGATCGGTGATTTCCAGGCGAACCTTGCCCTTGGTCTCCTTACCGAACGACACGGTACCGGTCTGCTCGGCCAGCACACCTGCGTCCTTGGGCGAACGGGCTTCGAAGAGCTCGGCCACACGCGGCAGACCGCCGGTAATGTCGCGGGTCTTCTGACCTTCCACCGGGATACGGGCCAGCACTTCGCCGGGCGCCAGGTCCTGGCCGTCGCGGATCTGGATCAGCGCGCCGACCTGGAAGCCGATCGTCACCGAGTGATCGGTGCCGGGGATCTTCACTTCCTGGCCCTGCGCATCCAGCAGCTTGACCTGCGGACGCACCACCTTGGCAGCACCACGACGCTTCGGATCGATCACCACCAGGGTGGACAGACCCGTCACTTCGTCGACCTGCTTGGCCACGGTCACGCCTTCCTCGACGTTCTCGAACTTCGCCTGACCGGCGAATTCCGTGATGATCGGGCGGGTCAGCGGGTCCCAGTTGGCCAGGATGGTGCCAGCCTTGATGGTCTGGTCAGCCTTGATGTTGAGCAGCGCACCGTACGGCACCTTGTGACGCTCGCGCTCACGGCCGTGCGGGTCGGAGATGACGATTTCGCCGGAACGGGAAATCACCACCAGCTCGCCCTTGCCGTTCGTCACGTAGCGCATCGTGGCGTTGAAGCCGATGATGCCGTCCGACTTGGCTTCCACGCTCGAGGCCACGGCAGCACGCGAAGCGGCACCACCGATGTGGAAGGTACGCATCGTCAGCTGCGTGCCCGGCTCACCGATCGACTGTGCGGCGATCACGCCCACAGCCTCACCGGTGTTGACCAGACCGCCACGGCCCAGGTCGCGGCCATAGCACTTGGCGCACAGACCGAAACGCGTGCCGCAGGTCAGCGGCGTGCGGACCTTCACCTCGTCCACGCCGGCTTGTTCCAGCAGGTCCAGCGTGTCTTCGTCCAGCATGTTGCCGGCGGTCAGCAGCAGTGCCTGCGTTTCCGGATGCAGAACGTCCACGGCAGCCACGCGACCCAGGATGCGGTCACGCAGGGACTCGATCACCTCACCGCCTTCCACCAGGGCGCGCATGTTGATGCCGTTGTCGGTGCCGCAATCGGATTCGGTCACGACCAGATCCTGCGTCACGTCCACCAGACGACGGGTCAGGTAGCCCGAGTTTGCCGTCTTCAGCGCCGTATCCGCCAGGCCCTTACGAGCACCGTGGGTGGAGATGAAGTACTGCAGAACGTTCAGACCTTCGCGGAAGTTCGCGGTAATCGGCGTCTCAATGATGGAGCCATCCGGCTTGGCCATCAGGCCCCGCATACCGGCCAGCTGGCGGATCTGGGCCGCGCTACCGCGGGCACCGGAGTCAGCCATCATGTAGATGGAGTTGAAGGACTCCTGCTCCACTTCCTTGCCGTTGCGGTCCAGGATCTTTTCCTTGGACAGCTGCGACATCATCACCTTGCCGACCTCGTCACCGGTCTTGCCCCAGATGTCCACCACCTTGTTGTAGCGTTCACCGGCGGTCACCAGACCCGAGACGTACTGCTGCTCGATCTCCTTGACTTCCTTCTCGGCGCGATCGATCAGCTCGACCTTCTGCTTGGGCACCAGCATGTCGTCGATGGCGATCGAGATGCCGGCGCGCGTGGCCAGGCGGAAGCCGGACTGCAGCAGCTTGTCTGCCAGCACCACGGTTTCCTTCAGGCCGCACTTGCGGAAGGAGGTGTTGATCAGGCGCGAGATTTCCTTCTTCTTAAGCGCCTTGTTGATGTTGCTGAAGGGCAGGCCCTTGGGCAGGATTTCCGACAGGATCGCGCGACCGACGGTGGTGTCCACCAGCTTGGTCTCGGGAATCCATTCACCGGAGTCCTTGTCCTTGGAGTACTCGGTCAGGCGCACGCTGATCTTGGCGGTCACTTCCACGGCGCCGGTGTCCAGCGCGCGGATGACTTCGGCGATGTCCGAGAACACCATGCCTTCGCCGCGACCGTTCGTACGCTCACGGGTGGCGTAGTACAAACCCAGCACCACGTCTTGCGACGGGACGATGGACGGCTCGCCCGACGCCGGGAACAGCACGTTGTTGGACGCCAGCATCAGCACGCGGGCTTCCATCTGCGCTTCGATGGACAGCGGCACGTGAACGGCCATCTGGTCACCGTCGAAGTCGGCGTTGAAGGCCGCGCAGACGAGCGGATGCAGCTGGATCGCCTTGCCTTCGATCAGCACCGGTTCAAAGGCCTGGATGCCCAGGCGGTGCAGCGTCGGGGCGCGGTTCAGCAGGACCGGGTGTTCCTTGATGACTTCTTCAAGGATGTCCCAGACCACCGGCGTGCCGGATTCGACTTCCTTCTTCGCCGCCTTGATGGTGGTGGCGATGCCCATCGCCTCCAGGCGCGAGAAGATGAAGGGCTTGAACAGCTCCAGCGCCATCAGCTTGGGCAGGCCGCACTGATGCAGCTTGAGCGTCGGGCCCACGGTAATCACCGAACGGCCGGAATAGTCGACGCGCTTGCCCAGCAGGTTCTGACGGAAACGACCGCTCTTGCCCTTGATCATGTCGGCCAGCGACTTGAGGGCACGCTTGTTCGCACCGGTCATCGCCTTGCCGCGACGGCCGTTGTCCAGCAGCGAGTCCACGGCTTCCTGCAGCATGCGCTTTTCGTTGCGCACGATGATCTCAGGGGCCTTGAGCTCCAGCAGACGAGCCAGACGGTTGTTGCGGTTGATGACGCGACGATAGAGGTCGTTCAGGTCGGAGGTCGCGAAGCGGCCGCCGTCCAGCGGCACCAGCGGACGCAGGTCCGGCGGCAGCACCGGCAGCACTTCCAGCACCATCCAGTTCGGCTTGATGCCCGAACGCTTGAAGGCCTCCATGACCTTGAGGCGCTTGGAGTTCTTCTTGACCTTGAGCTCCGAGCCGGTCATGTCGTTGCGCAGGCGATCGATCTCGACGTCGAGATCCATCTCCTCCAGCAGCTTCTTGATGCCTTCGGCGCCCATCAGCGCGATGAACTCGTCACCGTACTCGATGCGCTTGGCGTCGTAGTCGTCCTCCGACATGATGCTGAACTTCTTCAGCGGGGTCATGCCGGGGTCCACCACCACGTAGGCTTCGAAGTACAGCACGCGCTCGATGTCGCGCAGCGTCATGTCCAGCACCAGGCCCAGACGGGACGGCAGGGACTTCAGGAACCAGATGTGGGCGCAGGGCGCGGCCAGGTCGATGTGACCCATGCGCTCACGACGCACCTTGGTCTGGGTGACTTCAACGCCGCACTTCTCGCAGATCACGCCACGGTGCTTCAGGCGCTTGTACTTGCCGCACAGGCACTCGTAGTCCTTGATCGGGCCGAAGATCTTGGCGCAGAACAGGCCATCACGTTCCGGCTTGAACGTCCGGTAGTTGATGGTCTCGGGCTTCTTCACTTCACCGAAGGACCACGAACGGATCTTCTCGGGCGAAGCCAGCCCGATCTTGATCGCGTCGAAGTGCTCGTCCGGCGTGAATTGCTTGAACAGGTCCAGCAAACCTTTCATGTGTCTCTCCTGTTCCCTTTAGTTGCGCTCGAGTTCGATGTCGATACCGAGCGAACGGATTTCCTTCACCAGCACGTTGAACGACTCGGGCATGCCCGCTTCGATCGAGTGCTCGCCCTTGACGATGGACTCGTACACCTTGGTGCGGCCATTCACGTCGTCGGACTTCACGGTCAGCATTTCCTGCAGGATGTAGGAAGCACCGTAGGCTTCCAGCGCCCACACTTCCATTTCCCCGAAACGCTGTCCGCCGAACTGCGCCTTGCCGCCCAGCGGCTGCTGGGTGACGAGCGAGTACGGGCCGGTCGAGCGGGCGTGCATCTTGTCGTCCACCAGGTGGTGCAGCTTCAGCACGTGCATGTAGCCGATGGTCGTCGGGCGTTCGAACTGCTCGCCGGTGCGGCCGTCATACAGGTAGGCCTGCGTACGGGTGGGCGTGAGGCCCTTGCGAGCGGCGATGTCGTCCGGATAGGCCAGCTTGAGCATCGCGCGGATTTCGCTTTCCTTGGCACCGTCGAACACCGGCGTGGCGAAGGTCACACCCTTGGCCAGGTTGTGCGCCATGTCGATGACTTCAGCGTCGGTCAGCTCGTCCAGCTTCTCCGGCTTGCCGCCGTTCTGGTTGAACAGCTCGTCCATGAAGCTGCGCAGCTCGGCCACGCGGGCTTCGCGCTGCAGCATGTCGCCGATGCGCTGGCCGATGCCCTTGCCCGCCCAGCCCAGGTGCACTTCCAGCACCTGGCCGACGTTCATCCGGGACGGAACGCCCAGGGGGTTCAGCACGATGTCGGCAGGCGTGCCGTCGGCCATGTAGGGCATGTCTTCGATCGGGGTGATCTTGGACACGACACCCTTGTTGCCGTGACGGCCGGCCATCTTGTCGCCCGGCTGCAGGCGGCGCTTGACGGCCAGGTACACCTTCACCATCTTCAGCACGCCGGCGTCGAGCTCGTCGCCCTGCGTCAGCTTCTTGCGCTTCTCTTCGAAGGCCAGGTCGAAGCTGTGGCGAGTCTGCTCCAGCGAGTTCTTGATGGATTCCAGCTGGTTGGCGATGTCGTCTTCGGCCGGACGGATGTCAAACCAGTGGAACTTCTCGACTTCCGCCAGGTAGTCCTTGGTGATGACGGTGCCCTTGGTGATCTTCTTCGGACCCCCATTGGCGACCTTGCCGGTCAGCAGCTTCTCGATACGGTCGAACGCGTCGGCCTCCACGATGCGCAGCTGGTCGTTCAGGTCCAGGCGGAAGCGCTTGAGTTCATCGTCGATGATCTGCTGGGCGCGCTTGTCACGCTGGATGCCTTCACGGGTGAAGACCTGCACGTCGATGACGGTACCGCTGGTGCCCTGGTCCACGCGCAGCGAGGTGTCCTTCACGTCGGACGCCTTCTCGCCGAAGATGGCGCGCAGCAGCTTCTCTTCCGGCGTCAGCGTGGTCTCGCCCTTGGGCGTGACCTTGCCCACCAGCACGTCGCCCGGGTTCACTTCCGCACCGATGTACACGATGCCGGATTCGTCCAGACGAGCCAGTTGCTGTTCGCTCAGGTTCGGGATGTCGCGGGTGATTTCTTCGCTGCCCAGCTTCGTGTCACGCGCCTTGACCACCAGTTCCTCGATGTGGATCGAGGTGTAGCGGTCTTCGGCCACCACGCGTTCGGAGATCAGGATCGAGTCTTCGAAGTTGTAGCCGTTCCACGGCATGAACGCGACCAGCATGTTCTGGCCCAGTGCCAGTTCACCCAGGTCGGTCGAGGCGCCGTCGGCAATGATGTCTTCCGCTTCGACGCGGTCACCGCGCTTGACGATCGGACGCTGATGGATGTTGGTGTTCTGGTTGCTACGCTGATACTTGATCAGGTTGTAGATATCCACACCGACTTCGCCAGCGACGGTTTCGTTGTCGTTCACGCGGATCACGATACGGTTCGTGTCCACGTAGTCGACCACGCCACCGCGACGGGCGGCCACCACCGTGCCCGAGTCCTTCGCAGCCACGCGCTCCACGCCCGTGCCCACAAAGGCCTTTTCGGGGCGCAGGGTCGGCACGGCCTGACGCTGCATGTTGGCGCCCATCAGTGCGCGGTTCGCATCGTCGTGCTCGAGGAACGGCACCAGCGAGGCCGCGACCGACACGATCTGCGTCGGGGCCACGTCCATGTACTGGATGCGTTCCGGCGAGGTCAGCACCGATTCGCCGTTTTCACGGGCCGACACCAGTTCGTCGATCAGCTGGCCGCTCTCGTCCAGCGATGCGTTCGCCTGGGCGATGACGTACTTGCCTTCTTCGATGGCCGACAGGTAGTCGATCTGGTCGGTGACCTTGGAGTCCACCACGCGGCGATACGGGGTTTCCAGGAAACCGTATTCGTTCAGCTGCGCGTACAGGGCCAGCGAGTTGATCAGACCGATGTTCGGGCCTTCCGGCGTTTCGATCGGGCAGACGCGGCCGTAGTGGGTCGGGTGCACGTCACGGACTTCGAAGCCAGCGCGCTCGCGGGTCAGACCGCCCGGGCCCAGGGCCGAGACACGACGCTTGTGCGTGATCTCGGACAGCGGGTTGGTCTGGTCCATGAACTGCGACAGCTGCGACGCACCGAAGAACTCCTTCAGAGCCGCGGAGATCGGCTTGGAGTTGATCAGGTCGTGCGGCATCAGGGCTTCGGTTTCAGCCTGGCCCAGACGTTCCTTCACAGCCTTTTCGATACGTGCCAGGCCCGAGCGGTACTGGTTCTCAGCCAGTTCGCCCACGCAGCGCACGCGGCGATTGCCCAGGTGGTCGATGTCGTCCACTTCGCCGCGGCCGTTGCGCAGTTCCACCAGGATCTTGACGACGTCCAGGATGTCCTCGTTGGACAGCGTCATCGCGCCTTCGGGAATGTCGCGGCCCACGCGGGCGTTGAACTTCATGCGGCCCACGCGCGACAGGTCGTACGTGTCTTCCGAATAGAACAGGCGGTTGAACAGGGCTTCGACCGCGTCTTCCGTCGGCGGCTCGCCGGGGCGCATCATGCGGTAGATGGCGACGCGGGCAGCCAGCTGGTCGGCGGTTTCGTCCGAGGCCAGGGTCTGGCTGATGTAGGCGCCTTCATCCAGCTCGTTCGTGAACAGGCACTGGATGTCCTTGATGCCGGCGGCGCGCAGCTTCTTCAGCAGCGAGTCGGTCAGCTCGTCGTTGGCCTTGGCGATGATCTCACCGGTGTCCGGATCGACCATGTTCTTGGCCAGCACACGGCCCAGCAGGAAGTCTTCGGGCACGGTCACATGCTGCGTGCCGGACTGCTCCAGCTGACGCACGTGACGGGCGGTGATGCGCTTGTCCTTCTCGACCAGCACGTTGCCGCTCTTGTCGGTGATGTCGAAGCGGGCCACTTCACCCTTGAGGCGTTCGGCCACGAACTCCATCTGGGCGCCCGAATCCATCAGGCGGAAATTGTCGAAGACAAAGAAGTGAGCCAGGATCTGCTCGGGATTCAGGCCGATGGCCTTGAGCAGGATCGTGACCGGCATCTTGCGACGACGGTCAACGCGGAAATAGAGGATGTCCTTCGGGTCGAATTCGAAGTCCAGCCAGGAGCCGCGGTAGGGAATGATGCGCGCAGAGAACAGCAGCTTGCCGGACGAGTGCGTCTTGCCCTTGTCGTGTTCGAAGAACACGCCGGGGGAGCGGTGCAGCTGCGAGACGATGACCCGCTCGGTACCGTTGATGATGAAGGAGCCGTAGTCGGTCATCAGGGGCACTTCGCCCATGTAGACCTCTTGCTCCTTGATTTCCTTGACCGTCTTGGGCGTGGGGCTTTCCCGGTCGTAGATGATCATCTGCAGCTTGGCACGCACGGCCGCTGCAAAGGTCAGGCCGCGCTGCTGACATTCGCGAACGTCGAACGGCGGCTTGGCAATGTTGAATTCGAGGAATTTCATTTCCACGAACCCGTTGTGCGAGACGATGGGGAACGTGGACAGGAAGGCAGCTTGCAGGCCTTCGGGTTTACGCTTGAGCGGAGCGACGTCTTTTTGCAGGAAGGCGACGTAGCTGTCCTTCTGCATTGTCAGCAAGTAGGGAACGTTGAGCACGCTCACGCGCTTGCCGAAGCTTTTGCGAATGCGCTTGCGCTCGGTGTAGCTGTAGGGGGTTGCTTGCGCCATAAACACTCCGTGTCGAGTGCGCCCCTGGCCGTGGTGCGCACCGCGTCGGCGACTGGCTGTTCGGGCATTGCACCCGAAGCTTGGTGGTTGGCCACTACCAACCGCTGGCGGACAACCCCGGCGAGCCGGACCTGACCGAAGGCGTTGCACCCCCGCATCATTCCCGGCCAAACCGCGGCCCGACCAAACCGTTCTCTGCAGTCGGATCAGAGAACACTTGAAAGAACCGCACATGATACATGCTGCGATGCTTTCAGGTGCTCTTGTCAAGCCCAAGGCCCTGACAACAACCCTACTATGAGCGCTTTGTACCGGATATCCATCCCTTGGGGGACGGCTTCAGGACGAAGGCCCTTAAACGCGGAAAGGGGAGGCCCGTTGGGACCCCCCCTCTCGCGGAGAAGAACCGGCGGGCCAGGCCTGCCGGTTCTCCAAGGTCATTACTTGAGTTCGACCTTGGCGCCGGCTTCTTCCAGCTTCTTCTTGGCAGCTTCGGCGTCGGCCTTGGCAATGCCTTCCTTGACCGGCTTCGGAGCGCCGTCGACCAGGTCCTTGGCTTCCTTCAGACCCAGACCGGTGATTTCGCGCACGGCCTTGATGACGGACACCTTGTTGGCGCCGGCGTCGGTCAGGACGACGTTGAATTCGGTCTTCTCTTCAGCGGCAGCAGCGCCAGCGCCGGCAGCGCCGCCAGCAGCGGGAGCAGCCATCGAAGCGGCGGACACGCCAAACTTCTCTTCAATTGCCTTGACCAGATCGTTCAGTTCCAGAACGGTCATGCTGTCCAGAGCGGACAGGAATGCGTCTTTGTCGAATGCCATGATAGTTTCCTAAATACAGAGGGTTTCTTGGGGGTGCGTCGTTCAGGCAGCAGCGTCGGCCGGGGCTTCGGCTTCTGCGCCGCCGCCACGTTGCTGAGCCAGGGCAGCCAGCACGGCCGCGGTGCGTTGCACCGGCGACTTGAGCAGGCCAGCCAGTTGGGACAGCAGGACTTCCTTGCTGGGCACGGATGCCAGGGCCTTCAGGCCGTCAACATCCAGAGCCTTGCCGCCATAGGCGCCACCCTTGAGGACGAGCTTGTCGTTGGTCTTGGCAAAGTCAGCGATGACTTTGGCAGCCGCGACAGCATCTTCCGAAAAGCCGTAGATCAGCGGACCGACCATGGCATCCGAAGCAGCCTCGAACGAGGTGCCGGCCACAGCGCGACGGGCCAGGGTGTTCTTCAGCACATGAAGATACACGCCTTGCGCACGCGCGGTGACACGCAGCTTGTTCAGGGCTTCAACGGTGAGGCCACGGTACTCGGCCAGCGCCAGCGTCTGCGACTTGGCAGCTTGCGCCGCCACGTCCGACACAACGGCTGCTTTCTCGTTGCGATTGAGACTCAAGGTCTACTCCTCACATTACGCCCGTGATCCGACACTCGCGTGTCTCGTCTTGGGCACCGGATTCAGCGACCTTCTGTCGGGATCAGGAAACCATCTGGAGGCACAAAGCCTGGCCAGAGATCAGATCCTTTCAGCGGGACCGCCATCTGCGCTGGCGGGAGGCCGAAGCCTCCGATTAAGCAAACTCCCCGGGACTGCAGGAGTTCACGCCAGCGGTCTTGGATGACCCGGGCCGGTGTTACCACCGACCCGACCCACCAATTCATCAGCGCGACGCCAGACTCGCGTCACGCCTCATCTGAGTCGCTTAGGCGGCAGCCGCGGCGTTGATGGTCGCGACGTCCACACGGGCGCCAACGCCCATGGTGGAGGACACAGCCACCTTGCGCAGGTACACACCCTTGCTGGTTGCCGGCTTGGCCTTGTTCAGGGCTTCGACCAGGGCGCGCAGGTTGCCTTCCAGCTTCTCGGTGTCGAACGAACGACGGCCGATGGTGGCGTGCACGATGCCTGCCTTGTCGATACGGAACTGGACCTGACCGGCCTTGGCGTTCTTCACGGCGGTGGCGACGTCCGGGGTCACGGTGCCGACCTTCGGGTTCGGCATCAGGCCACGGGGGCCCAGGATCTGACCCAGGGTACCGACCACACGCATGGTGTCGGGCGAGGCGATCACGACGTCGAAGGGCATGTCGCCAGCCTTCACGCGTTCAGCCAGGTCTTCCATGCCGACGACGTCGGCACCGGCGGCCTTGGCTTCTTCAGCCTTGGCGCCCTGGGCGAACACGGCCACGCGCTTGGTCTTGCCGATGCCGTTGGGCATCACGACGGCGCCACGAACCACCTGGTCCGACTTCTTGGCGTCCACGCCCAGCTGGACGGAGACGTCGATCGATTCGTCGAACTTGGCGTTGGCGCATTCCTTCACCAGGTTCAGCGCGTCAGCCAGGGGATACAGCTTGGTCGTTTCGACCTTGCCTTGCAGAGCTTGTTGACGCTTGGTCAGCTTGGCCATGTCAGACACCCTCCACGATGATGCCCATCGAACGGGCAGAGCCGGCGATGGTGCGGACGGCGGCGTCCATGTCGGCGGCCGTCAGGTCCTTCTGCTTGGTCTTGGCGATTTCTTCCAGCTGGGCGCGGGTCAGCTTGCCGACCTTGTCCAGATGGGGACGCTGCGAACCCTTTTCGATCTTGGCTGCCTTCTTGATCAGCACGGTCGCCGGGGGCGACTTGATCACGAAGGTGAAGCTCTTGTCCGCGAAAGCGGTGATCACGACGGGCAGCTTGAGGCCCGGCTCATAGCTCTGCGTCTGGGCGTTGAACGCCTTGCAGAATTCCATGATGTTCAGACCACGCTGACCCAGCGCGGGACCGACCGGCGGCGAAGGATTCGCCTTGCCAGCCGGGATTTGCAGCTTGATGAAGCCGACAATCTTCTTGGCCATGTTTTCTCCTAGCAGCGGTGCAACGGCCTCGTCGCATCGCCTGAGTGCTAACGCAAGGGGCTCGGGAACTTGCCCTTACCCTTGCTCCTCGTGTCCGCCTCTCGTTGCAGACTGGTCACGGACAGCTTCACGGCCGGGGCCGCGGAGCACTGTCAGGCTCCATGAACAGCGCAGGCGCCGCGGGCTGAGCCCGGGGCGCCGTGCGGGTGGAGGCGTCAGACCTTCTCGACTTGCGCGAAGTCCAGCTCGACCGGCGTGGCGCGGCCGAAGATGGTGACGGACACCCGCAGCTTCGACTTGTCGTAGTTGACTTCTTCGATGCTGCCGTTGAAGTCAGTGAACGGGCCTTCCTTGACGCGAACGATCTCGCCAACGACCCACTCCACCTTGGGACGCGGCTTGTCAACGCCCTCTTGCATCTGGTTGACGATCTTCATCACCTCGGACTCCGAAATCGGAGCCGGGCGGTTCTTCGCGCCACCCACAAAGCCGGTGACCTTGGAGGTGTGCTTGACCAGGTGCCAGGTGTCGTCTTCCATCACCATTTCCACCAGCACATAGCCGGGGAAGAAACGACGCTCGGTGACGGCCTTCTTGCCGTTCTTCAGTTCAACGACTTCTTCAGTCGGCACCAGGATGCGACCGAACTTGTCCTGCATGCCGGCGCGATCAATGCGCTCGCGCAGATTGCGCTCGACAGCCTTTTCCATGCCGGAATAGGCATGCACCACATACCAGCGCTTGGGCAGGCCGGCGGGGGCGGTCGACTCGGTCGCAACGACGTTTTGATCTTCGCTCATCTCGGTCCTATCTCTTCGCTCAGCGCTTCCAGCCCAGGATCAGGTCGTACAGCACCCATTCCAGCGTCTTGTCCGTGAGCCACAGGAACAGCGCCATGACCACCACGAAGGCAAACACGTAGAGGGTCATCTGGCGGGCTTCCTTGCCGGTCGGCCACACGACCTTGCGAACTTCCTTGACGGAGTCCTGACCGTAGGCGATCAGCGACTTGCCGGACTCGGAGGTCAGGAACGCACCCACTGCGGCGGCCAGCAGCACGATCAGCGCGCCCCACTGCACCCAAGGACCCTGCTTGCCCAGCGCATAGAACGCAACCAGCGCGGCCACGAGCAGGACGACAGCGCCCGCCAGCTTGGCCTTGTCGGCGCCGGTCGTCACTGTTTCGACTTGAGGATTGGACATTGAACTCACTTCTGAACCGCTACGACACCAGGATGGTTCGTAGAACCCACCAGCAGCAAAGCCCGCCGAGATCAACTCCCGCGGGCTTGGCTTGACCACTTGTTCCAGCGCTCGATTATCGCCTTAAGTTTGTTGCTTAAAGCTTATCGCTTGTCGCTGGCAGGGGCAGAGGGTCTCGAACCCCCAACCTTCGGTTTTGGAGACCGACGCTCTGCCAATTGAGCTATGCCCCTGTGGCCTTCTAACTAAATTACTCGATGATCGTCGCCACGACGCCCGAGCCGACGGTACGACCGCCTTCACGGATGGCGAAGCGCAGACCTTCTTCCATGGCGATCGGAGCGATCAGCTTCACGGTGATGCTGACGTTGTCGCCAGGCATGACCATTTCCTTGTCCTTCGGCAGCTCCACGGCACCAGTCACGTCCGTCGTGCGGAAGTAGAACTGGGGACGGTAGTTGTTGAAGAACGGGGTGTGACGGCCGCCTTCTTCCTTGCTCAGAACGTAGATCTCAGCAGTGAAGTGGGTGTGCGGCTTGATCGTGCCCGGCTTGGCCAGCACTTGGCCGCGCTCGACGTCTTCACGCTTGGTGCCGCGCAGCAGGATACCGACGTTGTCGCCAGCCTGACCTTGGTCCAGCAGCTTGCGGAACATTTCCACGCCGGTGACGGTGGTCTTTTGCAGATCACGGATACCGACGATTTCGATTTCCTCGCCGACCTTGATGATGCCGCGCTCAACACGACCGGTCACCACGGTGCCACGGCCCGAGATCGAGAACACGTCTTCCACCGGCAGCAGGAAAGCGCCGTCCACAGCGCGCTCAGGCGTGGGGATGTAGCTGTCCAGTGCATCGGCCAGACGCATGATGGCCTGCTCGCCCAGGTCGCCCTTGTCGCCTTCCAGCGCCAGCTTGGCCGAACCCTTGATGATGGGGGTGTCGTCGCCCGGGAAGTCGTACTTGCTCAGCAGCTCGCGGACTTCCATTTCCACCAGCTCCAGCAGCTCGGCGTCGTCCACCATGTCGCACTTGTTCAGGAACACGATGATGTACTTCACGCCCACCTGACGCGCCAGCAGGATGTGCTCGCGGGTCTGGGGCATCGGGCCGTCAGCGGCCGAGCACACCAGGATCGCGCCATCCATCTGAGCGGCGCCGGTGATCATGTTCTTCACATAGTCAGCGTGGCCGGGGCAGTCAACGTGCGCGTAGTGGCGGTTGGCCGTCTCGTATTCCACGTGAGCGGTGTTGATCGTGATGCCGCGGGCCTTTTCTTCGGGAGCCGCGTCGATCTGGTCGTAGGCCTTGGCTTCGCCGCCAAACTTCGAGGCCAGCACGGTTGCGAT
>NZ_QUMT01000003.1:708232-1148661 GCF_003387155.1 Roseateles depolymerans
GATCGTGATGCCGCGGGCCTTTTCTTCGGGAGCCGCGTCGATCTGGTCGTAGGCCTTGGCTTCGCCGCCAAACTTCGAGGCCAGCACGGTTGCGATCGCAGCCGTCAGGGTGGTCTTGCCGTGGTCAACGTGACCAATGGTGCCCACGTTCACGTGCGGCTTGGTACGTTCAAACTTGCCTTTTGCCATCTTGCGCTCCTGGCGATCAGATCGAGGGAATCAGATTGAGAGGAAAGAGGTGGTGCCCATGACGCGGATCGAACGCGTGACCTCTCCCTTACCAAGGGAGTGCTCTACCACTGAGCCACATGGGCATCGACACAGGACTGGTGACTGATCGGTTCAATCAACAAACCTGTGCCGACATTGTCAACACAACACCTGTACTTCCAACTGTGGAGCGGGAAACGGGAATCGAACCCGTGTCATTAGCTTGGAAGGCTAAGGTTCTACCATTGAACTACTCCCGCCCGGGAGTTTTTCAAGTCTCTCACTATCGCTTCAATCACGAAGCAGATGCATCAAACTTTTGTTCTTTGCATCCACTTCGGGATCTCTGCATTAGTTTGCCTTTGGTGGAGGAGGCTGGATTCGAACCAGCGTAGGCGTAAGCCAACAGATTTACAGTCTGCCCCCTTTAGCCACTCGGGCACCCCTCCGAGGCAAGCCCACGACTATAGCACCACTATTTTTTGGCGCAAACAATTTTTGAGAGAAAGACTGCGGGAGTGCGCATCGCGCCCAGAGAGGAATTTACGCCCTCACGTCACCAGGCGGTCACCATGCTGTCACGCCCGTAGGCGAAAGGCGGATAGAGATAGGCAGATAGAACAAGGCGGATCGCCGTTGACGCCCATCCCCGTCTGCGGCCGTCATGCCCACTCACTCAGGCCACTCAACTCGCGACACGGCCACCTGGAACACATCGTGAGCAGTCTCCCCGACTGCCATTTCCAGGCCACCACCCTCGCTTCCACTAATACCAATTAGCGACCAACTGACCTCACAGAGTGGCGGTGTACAGCAGACCTGCTCCATCCCTGGACAAACCCTGAACAAGGCCCCCTGTGGCGGTCGCGGCTCCGCCACAGCAGGGAAAACACGGCCCTGAAACTGGTAGCAAAGTGGCACTACCGGTCGTTATAGTGGCATGGCATTGGTTGTATCGAAGGTGTATTCGGGGGCGCCAGCTGCATGCCACTCTGCGGATGGGTGTCGTGACTCGGGTGCCAGTGTTCATCCCGGCCGCGCGGATTCACGAAGACGGATCCCAGATCAAGGCCACTCGAGGAGCAGTTCATGAAGGTCATTCAGACCCCCATCGCTGCAGCAGTCACGCTCACTCTGCTGAGCGTGGCCTGTGCAGCCCAGGCCCAAACCACAGAACAGAAGGCCGACAAGAAAGCGGACGCAACGCAGCTGGAACAGGTCGTTGTGACCGGTATCCGGGCCTCCCGCGAGTCCTCGCTCAACACGAAGCGCAATGCCGACTCCCTGGTGGAAGTGGTGACGGCAGAAGACGTGGGCAAGATGCCGGACAAGAACGTCGCGGACGCCATCCAGCGCGTGCCCGGCGTGAACATCGCCTCCAGCGCCGGCGGTGAAGGCGGCTTCTCGGAAAACGACCGGGTCAGCATCCGCGGCACGAGCCCGAGCCTGACCCAGACCCTGATCAACGGCCATGCCGTGTCCACCGGCGACTGGTTCGTGCTGAACCTGTTCGGCACCACCGTCGGCCGTAGCGCCAGCTATTCGCTGCTGCCGTCTGAACTGGTGGGCAAGGTCACGATCAACAAGACCGCCCGCGCCGACCTGGTGGAAGGCGGTGTGGCCGGTGCGGTGGACGTGCAGACGCGTCGTCCGCTGGAGTTCAAGAAGAACCTGACGCTGGAAGCGTCGGTCGGTGCCATGCACAGCACCCTGGCCGACAAGACCGACCCCCAGCTGAGCGCGCTGGCCGCCTGGAAGAACAGCACCAACACCTTCGGCGTTCTGCTGCAGGTGTTTGACCAGAAGCAGCACCTGCGCCGCGATGGCAATGAAGTGCTGGGCTACTTCACCATCGACAAGACCAAGTTTGCACCGGGCACGACGGTCAATCTCAATGGCACCGTGCAATCGATCGACGTGCTGGACGGCGTCAAGGCGCCCAGCCTGATCGGCGCCAGCCTGTTCGAGCAGGAGCGTCATCGTCAGGGCGGCGCCATCGAAGCGCAGATCAAGCCGACGAATGATCTGACGCTGGGCATCAGCGCGTTCACCTCCAAGGTGAAGGCGTCCAACATGAACACCAACTTCATGGCGTCGCCGAAGTGGCTGTTCGATGCTGGCATCGCCCCGCTGACCGCCGCCACGAGCGCTGACGGCAAGACCCTGGTGGGTGCCAGCTTCCCGCAGACGGGCGCGGCCAATTCGATCATCGTGGACAGCGGCATCCGTCCGGGCGCCGAGCAAAAATCCAACTACATCAACCTGGACGGCAAGTGGGTCGCGACCGATCGGCTGACCTTCACAGGCCAGATCGGCCGCACCAAGGGCACGGGCGCGTCGCAGGAGTTCGCCTCCGAGGTGGGCAACGTGGGCAGTGCCGGCAACACGCCGCTGGCCCTGAGCTACATGATGAACGGCACGAGCCGCGGTCCGTCGGTGGGTTTCACCAGCTCCAACGGCGCCAACTTCCGCGACTACACCACCATGTACTGGAACTGGAACTACGGTGCGAAGGTGAAGGTGCCGGACGAGGAAAGCTACGGCACCCTGGATGCTGAGTGGCAGGTGGACGCGGGTCCGCTGGAGTCGGTCAAGGCGGGTGTGCGCTTCACCGATCACAGCCGCACCAACGGGAACTGGATTTCCAGCGGCCCGAACTGGGCCAATGCCAACATCGACAAAACCCTGCCCGCCTGGAGCGGCGACAAGTACCCGAGCAATTTCGGCTCGGCCTTCGGCGCGCCGATCAATGGCATGTGGCGTCTGAGCTACGCTGACATCGCGAAGTGGGCCACCATCTCGACGCAGGCCAAGCCCGATCCAAACGCGGTCTTCAACTACGACCCGGCCCAGCGCCACGAGTGGACGAACGACTTCGACGTGAACGAGAAGACGGACGCCGGCTACGTGATGGGCTTCTTTGCAGGGGACCGCTGGAAGGCCAATGCCGGCGTGCGGGTGGTGCGGACGAAGGGTCACTATTCGACGCTGCGGGCGCCGAATTCGCAGGACCCGGCTGCGGTGATCGACAACACGTCGCTGTTCGGACCGTTTGTGCGTGAGTACACCGACCGCAACTACACGGACGTGCTGCCGAGCGCCAATTTGTCTTACCGTCTGAATTCGGACCTGGTGCTGCGCGGCGCGCTGGCCAAGACCATGGCGCGTGCGGACTACACAGCCCTGAGCTCGACGACGTCGCTGAACGACCAGCTCAATACCGGCAGCAGCGGCAACCCCAATCTGAACCCGGTTCGGGCGGTCAATTACGACCTGTCGCTGGAGTGGTATTTCGCGCCGCGGTCGCTGGTGTCGGCGGGCGTGTTCTATCAGGACTTCAGCTCGTTCGTAGACTACCGTGTGACGCAGGGCCGCTTCTTCAGCGATCTGCACAAGCAGGTGGAAACCTACAACATCACCCAACCGGTGAATGTGGGCGCGAAGAACAAGGGCTTCGAGCTGGGCTACCAGCAACCCCTGTTCGGCAACTTCGGCATCAACGCCAACTACACCTACGCCAGCGGCAAGCTGGACGGGGGCGGCGAGATGTCGGGCAATTCGAAGAACACCTACAACCTGGAAGGCTACTTCGAGAACGACGTGCTGAGCGCACGCGTGGCCTACAGCTACCGTTCGAAGTTCTACGGCAGCTATGACCGCGGCGTGAAAATGCACATGGACGACGTGGGGACGCTGGTGGCGTCGATCAACTACAAGATCAACGACTACCTGTCGCTGAGCCTGGACGGCCTGAACCTGAACAACCCGACGCTCAAGTACTTCGGGGACAACAAGGACCAGCCGCGGGCGTTCTACAGCAACGGCCGTCAGTACTACGTGACGCTGCGCGCGCGCTACTGATCGGAGTTGGCTCAAACAAAAAGCCCCGCGGTGAAAGTCGCGGGGCTTTTTCATGGGTTGCGCGTTCGGGGTTTGGGAGGCAGCACTCATTGCGCAGCTGGGTGGCGCTCGGTGCTTGGCGCTTGGCGCTCGGTGCTTGGCGCTTGGCGCTCGAAACAGGGCGGCGGAGGCTTCTGCTTCATGTCCCCCGCACGCTTCGCGTGCTCCTCCTCTACTTCCGCAGAAGCCTCCGCCGCCCTGTTTCTGGACCGAGCCCCGCCACGAGGAGCGATGCCGCGTTGGCATCGATTCGTCGCACCGCGCTCAACAACGATCCCGGGCGAGCAGGAATTACGTGCTCTCGCGTAAGCACATGGCCAGAGGCCCATGAATCATTGAACCTGGAAACGCCTCGATTCAAAGCTTCAAGTAGATGCGGCGCCGATCCAGCATCAACATGACCAGCCACCACACGGCAACCACCGTCAAGGCAAATCCCAGCGACTGCACCTTCGGTCCCCATCCACCGAGCAAGGCACCAAAGACGTGGCCATACAGCCATGGCATCCATCCCGATGCCGCCAGCAAAATGCTGCCCAGCCACGCCCCCGCATAAGCAGCAATGGCGTTGACACCGAAACGCCGGCCCAGCGGCGGCGCGCCCTTCACATCCACAAGCCAGTGACTGGTCGCCAGCGCGATCGCCGCCAGCCCACCCGTCCACAGCACGAATGACGGCGTCCACAACGCCTTGTTGATCGGCATCGCTCCAACCGCGTCCAGGCCCCAGCCACACAGCGCCAACACGATGCCAGTCCCCAGCACGCGCTTCACCTGCCCGCGGCGAACCGCATCGCCCAGCACAAAGCCAAGCAACGTCGTGGCCAGCGCCCCCAAGGTCGACACCAGTCCCTCCGGGTCGCGTCCCAGGCCGGTCTGCGCATTCCATCGATAGCCATGCGGTCCGAACAACCACGCGTCTACACGACTGGCAATGTCCAGCTCGGGAACCAAGGTGCCTCCGGCCAGCAACAGCGCCGCATAGCCAACCATCAGGACGGACAGCACCGCGACCGCCCGTGACCTCATGACCGGCCACGTGACGATCAAACCCGTCAGCGCAATGCACAAGCCAATGCGCTGCAGCACGCCGGGCCAGCGCAGAGCCGGTCGGTCCAGCAGCCACCAGGCCAGTGCGTTCAGGGCCAGTCCCAGCAGCAACACGCGCATCCCCCGCAGGACCACGCTGCGGCGCATGGCCCGGTGATCCGCAAGGCCGTCCTCCAGGCGAGCACCCAGGCTCAAGGCCAGCGAAGTGCCCACGATGAAAAGGAAGAACGGAAAAATGAGATCGGTCACAGTCCAGCCATGCCAGTCCGCATGCCGCAGCGGCCCGAAGATGTGAGACCAGTCACCCGGGTTGTTGACCAGCAGCATCGCGGCCACCGTGCAGCCACGCAGCGCATCCACCGAGGCCAGACGGGCCGCGACGACAGGCGGCGGCCCTGCATGGACCTTGCCGCTGGCGCTTCCAGCCACGTCCTGGGATGAAGTCCCTTCACTGCGCGATGCCGCATCGACGGCCTCACTGGCGGGTACACGGTCGAGTCCATGAGGGACCTGCATCTCACGCTCCACGGTTGGCGGCGCCGGGGTGGTCGGCGCTAGAAGTCGCAGCGATTCTCCAGCGCGCGGATGGGGGGACTCACCTGGTCCACGTGTCCCACTCCGCGCCGGCGCCACTGCGCCACCTGCGCCTCGACCTGCTCAGGGCTGAGCACCACATTGCGCGCGTGCAGCACCCAGTCCACCGCCTGTTCATAGACCCGCGGCTCGCCGCCCTGCGGCAGCGGCCCGCCCGGCGAAAACCAGAGGTTGAAGTTGATGGACATCTGGACGACCGGATAGTTGCGCCCGCCGTGCTCGGCCACCAGCCGGCCATCGATGAACCAGCGCGTGCGCCCGTCAGCGACCTGCATCATCAGCGTGTGCCAGTCCTGGCCCGGCGCGCCTAGTTCGGCAAATTCCTCGTGCTGCTGGTTGTAGGCCAGCCAGGGATCCAGACGCACCGTCTGCCAGGTGATGCCGTACAGGCGCGTCTTGTCGCTGCCCCAGCCCCCATTGGGCAGGTATTCCCAGTCCAGTTCACTGAACTCAGGATCAAAGTCGAAGCGCAGCGGGCTGACCGCATAGAAGGTCTGGATCACCGGGTCGCCGTCCACCCCAGCCGTCGGCCGGTCGCTGAACCGCACGCGGGCCGCATAGGTGCCTTCCAGGTATTTGCGCTGGTGGCAGACCTGCACCTGCGTCGTGCCCGGCCCCGTGCCGTCAGTCGAGGCCCGCAAACGCAGCAGGCGCTGGCCAGGCTGCGCAGGATCATCGATCAGCCCGACACCCTCAGGCGCCCAGCGTGCGCCGGGAATGCCGGGGTGGCCGGCCGCGCTGCGCAATTGCCATCCCGCTTCCTGCAGGGCCGTCACATCCGCATAGTTGAAATCATCGAAGAACCAGGCGGTGGCGGCGGGCACGCGCGCAGCGTCCTCAGCAGTGCCGGCTGCCGCGGCTCGAGACTCTAAAGCTCGCCCCTGCACGGGCGCCGAAGTCTTTCCCGGCGCCTGCGCCCGGGCCGCGGGAGTCGGCGTCGCCGCCTGCGCCGTAGCACCCGCTGTTGCCAGCACCCCGCACGCCAGCAGGCCGCTCACCGACAGTCGCAGCATCGGGCGATTCATGTCGCCGGCTTCGCAGGCGTTGCGGACTCCAGGCCGGCCGCGCCATCGCCGCCGCCCGCGCCTGGCCCGTTCTCTGGCGTCACGCCAGCGCCAGAATCGGCCGAGGCAGAGGGATCGAGCGCAGACATGCGCACGAACGGCAGCAGCAGCAGCACCGGCAGCCCGCAGAACAGCGTCCACAGGAAGAAGTGCTCATAGCCGAGCGCCACCTGGATGTCCCCACTCATGCTGCGAGACAGGATGAAGCCCAGCTGCATGACGCCCGAGCCCAGCGCATAGTGCGCCGTCTGGAATCGCCCTGGTGCCACTGCCTGCATGATGTACAGAATCATGCCGACAAAGCCGAAGCCGTAGCCAAACATCTCCACCATCACCGCAGCGCCGATGTGCCACATGTCCTGCGGCAAGGTCGAAGCCAGGTAGTAGAAGGTGGCGTTGGGCACCGACATCGCCAGGATCAGCACCGGCATGGCCCGCCGCAGCGTCAGCCAGGCAGTGAAGTAGCCGCCCAGGACACTCCCCGTGAGGAAGGCCACCGTGCCGACCCATCCGTAGACGTCCGCCACCTGGCTGGTGGTCAGGCCCAGCCCGCCCTTGTCGCGGGCCTCGATCAGGAACAGCGGCCCGATGGTCTGCACCTGCCCCTCCGCAAAGCGGAACAGGACAATGAAAAGCACCGCCAAGGCAATGCCCGGCTTGGCCGCGAAATCCTTGACGATCCTGGCTGTCGTTTCTCCGATGGCCGACGCCCGCAGCGCCACGTGGTCAGTGCTGAGCTGTCCCGGCAGCATCAGCGCGTTGTAGCTGGCCAGGCCCGCCAGCAGCACCCCCAGGCCCAGGAACACGACGCTCCAGGCATTGAAGACCCCCATCGGTGCTTCCAGCAGGCCCGCCACCTTGAGCACCACCCCCACCATGAAGAAGCGCGCGCCGTTGAAGAAGGCGCCCTGCCAGCCCGCATACCGCGCCTGCCGCTTCGCATCCAGCGCGCCCATGTAGAGTCCGTCACAGGCGATGTCGTGCGTGGCGGAACCATAGGCGATCAGGAACAGCACGCAGATCGTCCCCGCAAACCACCAGGGGGTCTGCAGGATCAGCGCCATCAGCAGCAGCGCCACCGCGCCCACCGCCTGCATCGCTACCACGATCAGCTTCTTGCTGTGCACCAGCTCCAGGAACGGGCTCCACAGCGGCTTGATGGCCCAGGCCGTGCCCAGCAGGCTGGTCCAGCGGGCAATCTGCTCGTTGCCCACCCCCATGTTCTTGAGCATGAAGCTGGCCAGCGCCATCACCACGAAGAACTGCATGCCCTGCACGAAGTACAGGCTGGGCACCCAGCGCATCGGGGAAGGCCCGGTGTCGGCGGAAGGGAAAGACGGCTGGCGCATGCAGGCCTCCTGTCAGGTCATTCAGTCCAGCGTCACGGGCGACCGGCCCGAGGCGCTCAAGCGGCCACACATCCAGTCGCCCAGCGCGCCCAGTGCCCCGTCGGCATAGCCCCAGCTGATCACCGTGGGCGCCGCCACATCCAGCGCCTGGAACGGATTCCACAGCACCAGGTGCAGATCTGGCGACCATGTCCGCGCCCGCTCTCCATACCGCGCCCGATGGGTGGACGCCAGCACGGTGAAACGACCGTCGCGCGGCAGGGTCTGCCAGTCCAGCGAGGAGATGTCCTGCAGCGAAACGAACTCCACCGCCGTGTGGTCACGGAACAAGGCGCGGACCTGCTCGCCCGTCGGCCCGGCCTCCGAGACGCCATCCGTCGGCACTTCGTCCTGGACCAGCACGCGCAAGGGCAGGTCGCGCGACGGTGCCTGCGCCCCGCGCAAGGCACACAGGCCGCGGGCCCAGGCTTGGCGCATCAACGCGTCATCGGCCTCGCGCTGCGCACCGGCATAGTCGTCCAGCCGCACCGGATAGCGGTCCGCCATGCGGTCCAGACGCGCCTGGGCCTGCAAGGCGCGCTCGGGCGCGATGTCACCACGCGCCAGGCCCTGCCGCAGCGCGTCGATGGCCTGCGCCTGCTCGGCCAGCGAGCCCTGCGCCAGGATCATGTCCGCCCCCGCCTGGATGGCCAGCACCGCCGCACGGGCATAGCCGTAACGGTCGGCGATGGCCTTCATCATCAGCGCATCGGTGATGACCACGCCGTCATACCCCAGTTCCTCGCGCAGGATGCCGCCCAGAATCGTGCGGGACAGGGTCGCCGGGTAATCAGGATCGATGGCCGGGTAGACGATGTGGGCCGTCATCACCGAAGGCGCCGCCTCGCGCAGCGCGCGGAAGGGCCGCAGCTCGAGCGCATCCAGCTCCGCCCGCGACTTCGCCACCGTCGGCAGATCCAGGTGGGAGTCCACATGGGTGTCGCCATGCCCCGGGAAGTGCTTGATGCAGCAGGCCACGCCCTCCGACAGCGAGCCCTGCATCCACGCACCGGCCAGCCGCGTCACCGTCTCGGCGGACTCGCCGAAGCTGCGCTCGGCAATGACCGGGTTGGCCGGGTTGTTGTTGATGTCCACCACCGGCGCGAAGTTCCAGTTGATGCCGATGCCCCGCAGCCCCCGTGCCACCGCCGCGCCCACCTGCGTGGCCAGCGCTTCGTCGCCCGCCGCGCCCAGCGACATGGCGGACGGCGGCTGCGGCAGGAAGGTGGCGCGCACCACCGACCCGCCCTCCTGGTCCAGGCCGATCAAGGCCTGCGGCCCCATCACGGCCCGCAGGTCGCGGGTGAGCTGACGCACTTGGGCCTCGGTGCCCAGGTTCTTTCGGAAGAGGCAGACGGCGCGGATGCGCTGCTGGCGCAGGAAGTCCGCCGTCGCAGCATCCAGCGACGTCCCGGTGATGTCCACCATCACCAGACGGCCAGCGTCGAAGTCCGGGGGCAAGCGTGTACTCATGGCTCTCTCTTCGGCCGGCTCGGGGCCCGGCTCATCAGTCTGCCGACGCTTCAGTGCGTCGATGCGTCCCTGCATCCCTCACGGCGTCCTGCGGGCATCGCCTCAGTGCGCCGCCGTGTCCAGGCGGGTCTGTCCCTCAATGCGTCCTGGTGACCTTGGCCAGATGGCGCGGCTGGTCGGGATTCAGGCCCCGGGCGCTCGCCAGCGCCTCCACCATCGGATAGAAACTCTGCACGGCCGCGATCGGGTCCAGGTCCTCGCTGCCGGTGCAGCTCAGCGGCAGCTCGGCGCCCGGCGTGCCCGCAGGCGCGGCCAGCAGCACCCGGGCGCCACGCCCGCGCATGTCGTCCGCCAAGGCCAGCAGGCCCGCCTGCGCCGGCCCGCGAGGCGCAAACACCAGCAGCGGATACCCCTCCTCCACCAGCGCCATCGGCCCGTGCTTGACCTCGGCACCGGAGAACGCCTCCGCCTGGATGCCGCAGGTTTCCTTGAATTTCAGCGCAGCCTCCAGCGCGATCGGCAGCGACGTGCCGCGGCCAATCACAAACAGTTTGTCCGCGCCCTTGAGCACATCGACCGCCACATCCCAGCGCTGCCGCGCCGCCTGCTCCAGCGCTGCGGGGAGGTCCTGCAGGGCGGCGGCCAGATGCGGATCGTCCTGCCATGCCGCCACCAGGCGCGCGCCGGCCACCAGCTGCGCGATGTAGCTCTTGGTCGCCGCCACGCTCTGCTCGGCACCGGCATGCAGCGGGAACACATGCTCCGCCGCTTCGGCCAGCGGCGAGCCGTCGGCATTCACGAAGGCCACGGTGCGGGCGCCGTTGGCCCGCAGATATTGCGTCGGCGAGACCAGGTCCGGACTCTGGCCGGACTGCGAAAACGCCAGCGACACCAGCCCCCGGCTCTCCAGCCGGCTTTGGTAGAGCGTGATCACCGACATCGGCAGCGAGGTCACCAGCCGCCCCAGCCGCGCCATCACCAGATAGGCCAGGTAATGCGCCGCATGGTCCGAGCTGCCACGCGCCACGGTGAGCAGCGCACTGGGCGGCTGCTCCCGCAGCAGGCGCCCCAGCGCCAGGTAGGACTGCTGATCGGCGGCCAGCTGGCGCGCCACGGCCTGCGGCGCGCTCAGCGCCTCTTCAAGCATTCGCGAGGTCAATTGATTCCCCTTCCACGACCACGCGTTGCAACTGCAAGCCACGGTCCAACTCCACCACATCCGCCCAGGCGCCAGCCACCAGCCGACCCCGGTCCTCCAGGCCGAGAAAGTCCGCCGCATGGGTCGACACCCGTCGCGACGCTTCCTCCACCGCCAATCCCATCTTCAGCACCAGATTGCGCAGGGCCTGGTCCATCGTCAGCGTGGATCCGGCCAGCGTCCCATCGGGCAGGCGCACGCCGCCCAGGCATTTGGTCACCCGATGGCGACCGAGCCGGTACTCACCGTCGGGCATGCCGGCAGCGGCCGTCGAATCGGTGACGCAGAACAGGCCGGGGATGCAGCGCAGCGCGGCACGGATGGCACCGGGGTGCACATGCAGCAGGTCCGGAATGACCTCGGCATAGCGGCCATGGGCCAGCGCCGCCCCGACCATGCCGGGCTCGCGGTGATGCAGGCCGGACATGGCATTGAACAGATGGGTGAAGCCGCCGGCGCCGCGGGCCAGTGCCGCCACGCCGTCCTCATAGGTGCCCAGCGTGTGGCCGATCTGCACCTGGAAACCCGCCGCGCGGAGTTCAGCCACCAGATCCAGGTGGCCCGGCACTTCCGGCGCCAGCGTCACCAGCCGGATCGGCGCGATGGCATGCAGCGCCCGCACCTCGTCCAGAGCGGCGGACCGGGCGAAGTCCGGCTGTGCGCCTAGCTTGCCGGGGTTGATGTAGGGCCCTTCCAGATGCACGCCCAGCACGCGCGCCATGCCGGTGCCGCGATCGGCGCAGACGCCGCTCAGGGCCTGCATGGCGCTGCGGATCTCATCCATCGGCGCCGTCATGGTGGTGGCCAGCAGGGACGTCGTCCCGTGGCGGGCATGCAGCCGCGCCATCTCGGCCACGGCCGCGCCGCCTTCCATCGTGTCGTGCCCGCCGCCGCCGTGCACATGCAGGTCGACAAAGCCAGGCAGGATCAGCGGCAGCCCATCGGCGCCATGGCGCGCCGCGTCCTCGGACACCGGATCGCCGTCGATGCGACTGATCCGGCCCTTTTGATGCTCCAGCACACCGCGGATGAATCCGGCAGGCGTCAGAATGAATCCGTCGATATGCTGTGCGTCCGTCATCCGTCGCGCCTCATCTCCGCGACGAAGTCGTAGTAATCGCTGCGGCAGTACGAATGGGTCAGCTCCACCGCCTGACCCAGATCCAGATAACCCACACGCGTGATGAACAGCACCGCCTGACCCACTGGCACTTCCAGCAGGCCAGCCAGGCGTGAATCCGCATTGATGGCACGAATGTGCTGAAGCGCCCGCACCGGTGCCCGGCCCATGCGGGCCAGATGCTCGTACAGGGAGCTGTCGACCTTTTGCGGCTCCGGCAGCACGGCCTCCGGCAGCACGCTCAATTCATAGGCCATGACCACCTGGTCGGCAAGCCGCAGACGCTCCAGCCGGGCCACCCGCTGCCCGGTGGTCAGGCCCAGCGACAGCTGCTCGTCCGGCGCCGCCATGGCAAAACCGCGGGTGAGCCAGCGGCTGCTGGGCTTGAAGCCACGCTGATGCAGCTCCTCCGAGAAACTGGTCAGGCGCGACAGCGGCTGCTCCAGCTTCGGGGCGATGTAGTTGCCCGAGCCCCGCTTGCGCACGATCAGGCCCTGCTCCACCAGCCGGTCGATCGCCTTGCGGGCCGTCACGCGGGACAGGTCCAGCGACTCCGACAGCACCCGCTCCGACGGCAGGGCCTCATCGGCCTGGTACTGGCCCTCGCGGATGGCCTGCGCCAGCTTGTGGGCCAACTGCATGTACAGCGGCGAAGCGGCGGCGGGATCGGGCTTGAATTGGAAGGGCAGCTTGGTGCTCATCGGGCGGTTCTCAATCAACGTGAGTCAGAGAGCGCGCCGCGGACCAGCCGCAGCGCCCCGTCAGCCGAGTCACCCTGAGGTGACACGCAACGGGCCCGAATGTTGCCTGAGAAACGGCTGCCCAGCCGCTGCGCGATGCTGCCGGCCAGCGAGAGCGGCAGCGTCTGCGTGGGGTCCAGGGCCAGTGCGACGGATTCCAGCTCCGCCACGGCGGCATTGACCAGCGCCTGGGCCGCCGGATCGGCACCCGCCTGTTCGAACACCAGCGGCGCCAGTTGAGCGTAGGCATGCTGGCCGGCCTGGGCCACCCAGGCGGAGACCGCGTCGCGGTCCTGCGGATGCGCGGCGCCCGCGGCGGCCCAGACGGCCTGTGCCAGCGTGCCGGCGGGCAGGCGCCCGTCCATGGCCTTTTGCGCCAGCCGCATGGCCTGCACGCCCAGCCAGGCGCCGCTGCCTTCATCGCCGCCGATCCAGCCCCAGCCACTCACACGCACCAGCGACCCATCCGCACGCAGGGCCTCGCCCACTGTGCCGGTGCCGGCGGCGATCACCGCGCCGGGGTGGCCCGCATGCGCGCCGATGACCGTGGTGGTGCCGTCGTTGACCAGCACCAGATGCGCATATCCCGGCTGACGGGCCTTGAAGGCCTCGACCTGTGCGCCCACGCCAGCGCCGGACAGGCCCAGGCCGATGGCGGTTTCCGCCAACGGCAGCGTCGTCAGTCCGGACTGGAAGGTGGCGGCCTGGACGGCTTCCTGGATGTGACGCCAGGCCTGGTCCACGCCCTGCCCCAGGGCCGACGGTCCCGATTGGCCTTGTCCGAGCAGTCGCCCCTGCAGGTCGCTCAGGCGCACCCGCGTGCCCGTGCCGCCACCATCCACGCCGACCAGATAGCGGACGGTGGCATGGCGCGTGGGCAGAGGAGCCGACCAGACGTCGGCCAAAGCGGGAACTGTCATGATTAATACCAGTTTAGTACCAAAAATCGGAGACCGTCAATTGGTAGCGCACTGGACTTAACCCTGAGTCCGCAGGTCGGCGGGGCCTGCGCCCACCCGGGGGCGACAGAGGCCGCTGCATCACGATGGACACGAGGAGAAACAATGCGGACACCCAGGGACGGGTCGGGGCCGCGGCTGCGTGACCACAACCGTACCAGTTGAGCCAACGACTGCCATGAGGATCAGCCCGTACCGGGGCGATCCTTGAGCCATACAGTGAGCCTTGCAGTGAACCGAGCGGTCAGTGCTCGCTGTCGAGCGACCAATCCAGGTCAGCACCCTGGGTCTTGAGCCAGTCCCGCGCTGCGGAGAAATGGCCGCAGCCAATGAAGGGCGTGGGGCCCCGAGTGGCGGACAGCGGCGACGGATGGTTGGCTTGCAGCACCCGATGACGGGCGCCGCCGGCGGACTCGATCAGTGCCGCCTTGGCCTGGGCATGGGCGCCCCACAGCAGATAGACCTTGGGCGAGGCATCTCGTGCGGTGGCTTCGATCAGCGCATCGGTCAGCGATTCCCAGCCCTTGCGTGCATGGCTGCCGGCCTGCCCGTCCTCGACGGTCAGGCTGGTGTTGAGCAGCAGCACTCCGCGCCGCGCCCAGTCACCCAGATGGCCGCTCATCGCCGGCGCCTGGCCCAGGTCCCGCATCAGCTCCTTGAAGATGTTGCGCAGCGACGGCGGCAGTTTCTGGCCGGCGGGAACGGAGAAGGCCAGCCCCTCCGCCTGACCCGGCCCGTGATAGGGGTCCTGTCCGACGATGACCACCCGCACCGACGTCAGCGGCGTGAGCCGCAACGCCCGCAGCGGATCGGCCGGATAGATGCGGGCCCCTGCGGCCAGCCGCTCCTGCAACAGGGCCTGCACCCGTTGGCCGTCCGCAGTGCGTCGCCATGCGTCGATGCTGGCCTGCCAGCCTCCCTCGACCTGCCAGTCGAGGTCCGCGCTCATCAAGGCCATCAGTGGAACAGCGCTGCCAGCGCGGCGCCCGGATCGTCCGCCCGCATGAACGCCTCGCCCACGAGGAAGGCATTCACATGCGCGTCCCGCATGCGCTGCACATCGGCCGGACCGAGGATGCCGGACTCGGTGACCAGCAAGCGGTCCGCCGGCACCTGCGACAGCAGCCCCAGCGTCGTGTCCAGGGTCACCTCGAAGGTCTTGAGATTGCGGTTGTTGATGCCGACCAGCGGCGTCTTCAGCCGAAGCGCGCGCTCCAGTTCATGCCCGTCATGCACTTCCACCAGCACGTCCAGACCCAGGCCCTGTGCACAGTCTTCCAGTTCGGCCATCTGGCCGTCGTCCAGGCTGGCGGCGATCAGCAGGATGCAGTCCGCACCCATCGCCCGGGCTTCATAGACCTGGTAGGGATCAACCATGAAGTCCTTGCGCAGCACCGGCAGCGCACAAGCGGCGCGGGCTTCCTGAAGATAGGCCACGCCGCCCTGGAAAAACGGGCGATCAGTCAGCACGCTCAGGCAGGCGGCCCCATGCTGCTCGTAGCTGCGGGCGATGGCGGCGGGCTGGAAGTCCTCGCGCAGCACGCCCTTGCTGGGGCTGGCCTTCTTGATCTCGGCGATCACCGCACTGTGGCCGGCCTGCACCTTGCGGCGCAGCGCCTCAGCGAAGCCCCGCGTGGGTTCCTGGCGCGCCTGCGCCTCCTCACGCAGCACGGCCAGCGGCTTCAAGGCCTGGGCGGCGGCGACTTCCTCGCGCTTGACCGCATTGATCCGATCCAGGATGTCAGACACGGGCGGCCTCCTGCGTGGCGGCGACGAACTGGTCCAGCTTGGCGCGGGCCGCGCCGTTGCTGAGCACCTCGCGGGCCTTGGTGATGCCGTCCTCGATGCTGTCCACCACATTGCCGGCATACAGCGTGGCGCCGGCATTGAGCAGCACGATGTCGCGGGCCGGGCCCGGCTCGTCGGCCAGCACGTTCAGCAAAATCCGGCGGCTCTCTTCCGGCCCGCTCACCCGCAGGTTGCGGCTGGAGACCATCTGCAGGCCGAAGTCTTCCGGATGGACCTCGTATTCGCGGATCTCGCCATTGCGCAGTTCCCCCACCAGCGTGGAGGCGCCCAGCGAAATCTCGTCCATGCCGTCCTTCCCGTACACCACCACCGCATGCTCGGCCCCGAGCCGCTGCATGACACGCACCTGGATGCCCACCAAGTCTGGGTGGAACACGCCCATCAGGATGTTGGTGGCGCCGGCCGGGTTGGTCAGCGGGCCCAGGATGTTGAAGAGGGTGCGCACGCCCAGCTCCTTGCGGACCGGGGCGATGGTCTTCATGGCCGGATGATGGTTGGGCGCGAACATGAAACCGATGCCGGTCTTGTGCACGCACTCGGCCACCGCCTGCGGCGACAGCGACAGCGCCACCCCCAGCGCTTCCAGCACATCGGCGCTGCCGGTCTTGCTGGAGACGCTCCGATTGCCGTGCTTGGCGATCTGCGCGCCAGCGGCGGCCGCCACGAACATCGAGCAGGTGGAGATGTTGAAGGTGTGGGCGCCATCGCCTCCGGTGCCCACCACGTCCACCAGGTGCGGTCCGGGCTGCAGCGGCACCTTCACCGAGAACTCGCGCATCACCTGTGCGGCGGCGGTGATCTCGCCGATGGTTTCCTTTTTCACCCGCAGGCCAATGAGGATGGCGGCGGCTGTGACGGGCGACATCTCACCCCCCATGATGCGGCGCATCAGCGACAGCATCTCGTCGTGGAAGATCTCGCGGTGTTCAATGACCCGGGTGAGGGCTTCGTGGTCGGTGATCGGCATGGAATCAGGCTCCCGTGCGCAGGCAGTGCTCGCGGATGACGGCAATGGCGCGGTCCACGCCTGCGGCATCCACATCCAGATGGGTGACGAAGCGCAGGCGGTACAGGCCGGTGGCCAGCACGCCGTGCTGCTTCAGGTGGTCCAGCAGACCGGTGGCGACGGCAGGCGTCGCATCGACGAACACAATGTTCGTCTGCGGCGCCTCGACGGTCAGTCCCGGCAGGCCGGACAGTCCTTCGGCGAGGCGCCGGGCCAGCGCATGGTCGTCGGCCAGACGCCGCACATGATGGGTCAGCGCATGGTGAGCCGCTGCGGCCAGCACCCCGGCCTGCCGCATGCCGCCGCCGACCATCTTGCGCCAGCGGTGCGCCTGGGCAATGAAGGCACGCGAGCCGCACAGCACCGAGCCCACCGGCGCGCCCAGTCCCTTGGAGAAGCAGACCGAGACGCTGTCGAAATGGCTGCAGATGCGGCGCGCCGCGGCATAGGGGTCGCCCGCATCGATCGCGACGGCGGCATTGAAGAGCCGCGCGCCGTCCAGATGCCGCGCCAGACCGCGGCGCTGCGCCAGGGCGGTGGCCTCGGCCAGGTAGTCCATGGGCAGCACCTTGCCGCCGATGGTGTTTTCCAGCGTCAGCAGGCGGGTGCGCGCGAAGTGCGCATCGTCGGGCTTGATGTTGGCTTCGATGTCGGCCAGCGGCAGGGAACCATCGGCCGCATGATTGAGCGGCTGAGGCTGGATGGAGCCCAGCACCGCCGCGCCGCCGCCTTCCCAGCGATAGGTATGGGCCATCTGGCCGACGATGTATTCATCGCCGCGCTGGCAGTGGCTCATCAGCGCGCAGAGGTTGCTCTGCGTGCCGCTGGGCATGAACAGCGCCGCCTCGAATCCCAGCTGCTGCGCCAGCGCGTCCTGGAGGCCGTTGACCGTCGGGTCGTCGCCGAAGACGTCGTCGCCCACGTCTGCCACCCGCATCGCCTCGCGCATGGCGGGCGTCGGCCGGGTGACGGTGTCGCTGCGCAGATCGATCACCGAATGGGCGCGGGTCGGGTCAGAGCTCATGGGGCCAGTTCCAGGAAATTGCGCAGCATGGCATGGCCATGTTGCGACAGGATGGATTCAGGATGGAACTGCACACCTTCCAGCGGCGTGCCGGTGCCGGCCAGGCCGCGGTGGCGCACGCCCATGATTTCGCCGTCTTCGCTGCGGGCGGAGACTTCCAGGTCGTCCGGCAGCGTCGCCTGCTCGATGGCCAGCGAGTGGTAGCGGATGACGCTGAAGGCTTCCGGCAGGCCGGTGAACACGCCGCGGCGGTCGGTGGTGATGGTGCTGGCCTTGCCGTGCATCTGCACCTGCGCGCGGATGATGCGTCCGCCCAGCGCCGCCCCGATGCTCTGGTGACCCAGGCACACGCCCAGGATGGGCAGGCGGCCCTTGAAACGCTCGATGGCGGGCACGCAGACACCGGCTTCCTTCGGTGTGCACGGGCCGGGCGACAGCACCAGGTGGCTGGGCCGCAGGGCTTCGATCTCGTCCAGCGTGATCTGGTCGTTGCGGACCACCTTCACATCGGCGCCGAGTTCGGCGAAATACTGCACCAGGTTGAAGGTGAAGCTGTCGTAGTTGTCGATCATCAGCAGCATGGCTTCGCTCCTTCGTCCGCTCAGAAACCTTCTTCGACCAGTTCGGCAGCACGCAGCAGCGCGCGTGCCTTGGCCTCGGTCTCTTTCCACTCCAGCTCGGGCACCGAATCGGCCACGATGCCGGCAGCGGCCTGCACATACAGCGTCTGGTCCATGATGACGCCGGTGCGGATGGCAATGGCCAGGTCCATGTCGCCGCCAAAGCTCAGGTAGCCGCAGGCGCCGCCGTAGATGCCCCGCTTGACCGGCTCGAGCTGGTCGATGATTTCCATCGCCCGGATCTTGGGTGCGCCGGAGAGCGTGCCGGCGGGGAAGCTGGCGCGGAACACATCCATGTTGCCCACGCCGTCCTGCAGCAGGCCTTCGACGTTGCTGACGATGTGCATCACATGCGAATAACGCTCGACCGCGAAGGCGTCGGTGACCTTCACCGTGCCGGTGCGGGCGATGCGGCCGATGTCGTTGCGCGCCAGGTCGATCAGCATCAGGTGTTCGGCGCGTTCCTTGGGGTCGGCCTTGAGCTCCACTTCCAGGGCCTGGTCCAGCTCCGGCGTGCCGCCGCGCGGACGGGTGCCCGCCAGCGGCCGGATGGTGACCTTGCGTCCGTCGGGCGTCTGCTCCTGGCGAACCAGGATCTCGGGCGAGGCGCCGACGATCTGGAAGTCCCCCATGTCATAGAAGTACATGTAGGGGCTGGGGTTGAGCGAGCGCAGCGCGCGGTACAGGCTCAACGGCGACTCGGTGTAGCGCTTCTTCAGGCGCTGGCCGAAGACGATCTGCATGCAGTCGCCAGCGGCGATGAATTCCTTGGCACGGTCCACCGACCGGAGGAAGTCCGCCTTGGCAAACTCGCGCTCCACCGGATGGGCCTGTCCGCGCAGCACACGCGGTGCGGAGACCGAATAACTGAGCTTGTCGCGCAGTTCAGCCAGCCGTTTCTTGCCCCGGAAATAGGCTTCGGGCTGACCCGGGTCGGCGTAGACGATGAGATAGAGCTTGCCCGAGAGGTTGTCGATGACGGCCAGCTCTTCGCACTGGAGCAGCATGACGTCGGGCGTGGGCAGCCCGCCCTGGGGAGTGGTGTCGGCCAGGCGCGGTTCGATGTAGCGCACGGCGTCGTAGCCGAAGTAGCCGGCCAGTCCGCCGCAAAAGCGCGGCAGGCCGGGCCGCAGGGCGACCTTGAAGCGCTGCTGGTAGGCCTCGATGAAGGCCAGTGGGTCGCCCTCATGGGTTTCCACGACTTCGCCGTCCCTCAGGATGCGGGTGGTGCGACCTTCGCTGCGCAGCACCGTGCGGGCAGGCAGGCCGATGAAGGAGTAGCGGCCGAAACGCTCCCCGCCCACCACCGACTCCAGCAAGAAGCTGTTGCGGCCCTGGCCGTTGCCGGCAGCAAGCTTCAAGTAGAGCGACAAGGGCGTTTCCAGATCGGCGAAGGCTTCGCTGATCAGGGGAATGCGGTTGTAGCCTTCAGCGGCCAGGCTCTGGAATTCGAGTTCAGTGATCACGTCGTCAAACCTCATGTCAGACGCGTGGGGGGCCGCCTCAAGCGGCATCCGGCACACGCGTGCGTCGTCTCAGGTCGCCTGTTGGACCTGCCCCGAGCTTGTGCGGGTGCAGAAGGTGATGACGGTGGCCCGAGGTCCGGGATCGGAGGATCCACGCAGGAGGGACAGCGGGCGGCAAGCAGCAGGCGGCTTCAGGTGAAGTCGTGCGGGCGTCGCCAGGGCCAGGCTCCCCGGTCGTTCGACCCCTTGATGTGCTTGCGCGTGATGAACATAGTGGGAGCACTATAGCAGGATGACTCCCGATGTGTTCGGGCTTGCGCTTCCCGCATACTCTCTTGCAGAGCCGGTCCGCCATGGGTGATGTTGCGTGCGGAGCCGGCCGATCCTCGAGGAGGAAGGAGAGAGACATGACACTTACCAAGCTGGCCGCGTCTGTTCTGGCGGTCTTGTCCCTGCTGTCGATGTCGGCCCATGGCCAGGCGACGGCTGGATCTGGCGCTTCGGGGGCGGTGGCGCCGGCGGCGTCTGGCACGTTGGGGGCTGCGGCTGCGGCTGCGCCGGCACCCGCAGCCGTGCCCCATCCCATTGAAGTGGCCGGTGTGAAGTACGACGGGCAGGCGGAGGTGGCGGGGCAGAAGCTGGTGCTCAATGGCGCCGGCATTCGCTACAAGGCGATCTTCAAGGTCTACACCGCCGGGCTGTATCTGACCACGCGGTCCAATACGCCCGACGGGGTGCTGGCCAACGCAGGACCCAAGCGGCTCTACATCCAGATGCTGCGGGACATCGACGGGGAAGAGCTGGGCAAGCTCTTCACCAAAGGCATGGAGCAGAACGCCACTCCCGCGGAGTTCGCGAGCGCGATCAACGGGGTGCTGAGGATGTCGGAAATCTTCGTGCAGAAGAAGAAGCTCAACACCGGGGAATCGTTCGGGGTCGACTTCATCCCCGGTACTGGCACGGTGGTGTTCGTGAATGGCAAGCCGATGCCGGGTGAAGCGATCAAGGAGCCGGCGTTCTTCAATCTGCTGCTGAAGATCTGGCTGGGGAAGTCGCCAGCAGACAACGGGTTGAAGACGGCGCTGCTGGGCGGGAAGTGAGTTTTTGCCCGGTCTCTCCGGGTGGGACTCTGAGGGGAGCGTAGGAGGGGGTTTTGCTCACAAGCTGCCCCCCGCCGGTGGAGCGCAGGGAGAGGGCCTGGGTGGCCCCTTTCCTCCATGTCCTCCGGCCCCTCCGGGGCCTCCCCCTTTTACTTACGGAAAGGGGCCACCCAGGCCCTCTCCCCACATCACCGCGCGCTGCCACGAACCTCCTGCGAGGGTACGACTACGTGGCGTGAGGCTTCGCGTGCGAAGCGATCAAGGACGGCCTCCCCTCCCTTCGACCGGAGCTCTTCATGTCTACGAAAGAACATCGCGCCCTTGACCCGCTCATCCTGCGCTTGAAAGAAGCCAGCCTACGGAAGCTGATCGCCGCGGCCAATGATGCGTTCCGCAACGGAACGCTGCGCGAGGTCCGGCATGGAGTGGGCCTGCACCCGCAGCCCAACCAAAACTGTCAGGGTCAGACGGGAACCAGCCACTGATCCAGCCGGTCCAGGTAGACATCGGCGCGAACATCCCGGATAGGCTGGCCATGGTTGTAGCCGTAGCTGACCAGCGCCACCGGGCAGCCTGCCGCATTCGCGGCCTTGGCATCATTGCTGGAGTCGCCCACCATCCAGGTCGTCGCCGGGGACGTGCCCAGCGCCTCGCAGGTCTTGAGCAGCGGCAGCGGGTCCGGCTTCTTGCGTTCGAAGTCGTCTCCGCCAAACACGTGGTCGAAGTAGACGTCCAGCGCCTTGCGCCGGAGCAGGTCACGCGCAAATGCGGCCGGTTTGTTGGTCAGGCAGGCCATCGGCAGGCCCAGCGCGCGGATCTGCCGCAGCCCCGCTTCCACGCCAGGAAAGACGTCGGCATGCGTGCCGTTGAGCACCTCGTAGTGACGCTGGTAGAGCGTCCACGCCGGCTCGTACTGGTCCTGCGAGCCGCCGACTTCCCGCAGTACGCTGCGGATCAGGTGCTCGCTGCCCTGGCCGATGGTGTGCTCGACGAACTCGCGGGACACGCGCGGTAGCGCCAGGTCGTCCAGCACCTGCGACAGCACGGCAACGAAGTCGCCCAGCGTGTCCACCATCGTGCCGTCGAGGTCGATCATGAAGCCCGTCGGGGCAGGTTGAAGCATGCTCATGACGTTCACCGATTCAATCCGCCGCTCAGTGCTGCGTCACCACGATCGGGTCGCCCTGCGTGATGATCATCGTGTGCTCGTACTGCGCGGACAGGTTGCCCGGCACGCCCACCAGGGTCCAGCCGTCGTCGGTCTCGTTGACGATGCGGCTCTTGGTGGAGAGGAAAGGCTCGATGGTGATGACCATTCCTTCCGTCAGCAGCCGCTTGTCCTTCGGGTCGAAGTAGCCGGGAATGTGTTCCGGCGCCTCATGCAGCGCGCGGCCCACGCCGTGGCTGCCCAGGTTCTCGATGATCTTGAAGCCGTACGACTTGGCCACGCGCTCGATGGCCGCGCCGATGCCGCTGATGGGCTGGCCGGCACGGGCCTGCTTCATGGCCTGTTCCAGCGCCGTGCGGGTGGCATGGCACAGACGCGTCTTTTGCGGATTGGTCGGAGGGATGACTCGCGTGCCGCCGGTGTCGGCGAAATAACCGCCCAGCTCGGCCGACACGTCCACGTTCAGCACATCGCCAGCACGGATCACGCGGCCGCCAGGAATGCCGTGCGCCGCTTCTTCGTTGATGCTGATGCAGGTGTAGCCCGGGAAGTCGTAGGTCAGCTTCGGGGCGGAACGGGCGCCGTGCTGCTCCAGCAGCTGCCCGCCCAGGCGGTCCAGCTCCAGCGTGGTCATGCCCGGCTCGGCCGTCTCCAGCAGTTCTTGCAGCACCAGCGACACGATGCGACCAATGCGCTTCAGGCCAACGATGTCGTCTTCGGATTCAACGGTCATGGGATCTCCAGTCGGGGCTGTTCGAGCGGTGGAGACCACATCGGAACAAAAAGGGGCACTTGAAGCGTGCGAGTACTGCGTGCGCCCGCCGGAAAACCCGGCGGCCTCGCGCCGCAGGTTACCAAAACACCGGCGGGCCCGCTGTCACGGGGTCACAGAGCGCGGCCACAATCCGCCCCATGCAGCCGCTGCCCCCTTCCGCACCGACACCGACATCGACCTCACCCGCACCGCTTCAGTCCCCCGCCGGCCATTGGGCGGAGGTCCTGAAGGCGTTCCTCCTGCTCGGTCTGACGTCGTTCGGCGGGCCGGTCGCGCACCTGGGGTACTTCCGGGCGGCGTTCGTCGAGCGTCGCCGCTGGCTGACAGAGGCCGACTATGCCGATCTGGTCGCCCTGTGCCAGTGCCTGCCGGGCCCCACCAGCAGCCAGGTCGGCATCGGGCTGGGGCTGCATCGGGCCGGCAGCGCGGGCGCCCTGGCCGCCTGGGTGGGATTCACCGCCCCTTCGGCGGTCCTGATGATGCTGGTGGCGCTGGGGGTACAGCACGGCACGTCGCCACTGGCCGCTGGCGCCCTGCACGGCCTGAAGGTGCTGGCCGTGGCGGTGGTGGCGCAAGCGGTCTGGGCGATGGCACGCAGCCTGTGCCCGGACTGGCCGCGAGCGCTGCTGGCCGTCATGGCCGCCGTGCTGGTGCTGACACTGCCCCCCGCTGTCGGACAAGTCGGGGCGCTTGCGCTGGGTGCTGTCGTCGGCCTTGGGTGGCTCATGTCCGCGCCGGCACCGACGACGGGCAGCCCGGTCGTACCTTCGGATCCGAAGGCGCCGTCACGGCTGGATCCGCAGACGAGCCGGCCCTCGGCGTCCCCGGTGAGTCGCCGCATGGGGTTGATGGCCCTGCTGCTGTTCCTGGCGCTGATGGGCGCGTTGTTCCTGGCGGCTCACGGCACAGGCTCCCGCTTGTGGGGCGCCCTGTGGGTCTGTTACCGCGCCAGCTCGCTGGTGTTCGGCGGGGGCCATGTGGTGCTGCCGATGCTGGAGGCGGGCATGGTCCAGACGGGCTGGATGAGCGCAGAACAGTTCCTAGCCGGATACGGCGCCGCGCAAGCCGTGCCCGGCCCGCTGTTCACCTTTGCCGCGTATCTCGGCGCCACGCTCTCCATGCCCGGCGTGGCCAGTCCGTGGCTGGGCGCCCTGCTCCTGCTGACCGCCATCTTTGCCCCCGCCTGGCTCACCCTGTTCGCCGCCCTGCCGTACTGGCATGGGCTGCGGCAGCAGCCGCGGGTGCGCAACGCGCTGGCCGGGATCAATGCCGCGGTGGTCGGTGTGCTGGCGGCGGCCTTGATCACACCGGTGGGCAGCAGCGCCATTCAACATCCCTTGGATGGCGCGATGGCGGTGGCGGCGATGGTGCTGTTGATGCGACTGCGCTGGTCGCCAGTGATCCTCGTGCTGCTCATGTCAGCCGCTGGTGCCGGGCTTGTCGCGTTGGGCGCGGCCTAAAGTACCCCCACCAGCGACGCCAGCAGCGCCACGTTCGCCACACTCACCGCGCCAAAAATCGTCCACGCCATGCCACGCAGCCACGGCCCGCTGGCAAAGCGCCCCATCAGCGCCGCATCGCTGGTCATGCGAATGAGCGGCCACATGGCAAACGGCAGTTGCAGGCTCAGCACCACCTGACTCGCCACCAGCAGCCGCCCCACGCCCCCTTCTCCCAGCCACCAGACCCCCAGGAACGCAGGCACCAGCGCAATCGCACGTGTCACCAGCCGTCGCTGCCAGCACGGAATCTTGAGCTGCAGGAAACCTTCCATCAGCACCTGCCCGGCAATGGTGCCGGTGAAGGTGGAACTCTGGCCCGCCGCCAGCAGCGCGATACCAAACAGCAGCGATGCCAACGTGCTCCCCACCAGCGGGTCCAGCAGGTGATAGGCGTCCTGGATCTCCGTCACCTCGGTATGCCCCTTGGCATGGAAGGCGGTGGCGGCCAGGGTCAGAATCGCGGCGTTGATCAGTAGCGCCAGCGCCAGGGACACCAGCGTGTCCCAGGTGCACAGCCGCAGCCCGTCCTGCAGCTCCGCAGGATCCCGGCCAATGCGGCGCGTCTGGACGATGGACGAATGCAGGTAGAGGTTGTGCGGCATCACCGTCGCTCCCAGGATGCCGATGGCCAGCAGCAGTGCATGACGGTCATGCACTGCCAGACCGTTGGGCACAAAGCCCTGCGCCACGGCCCGCCAGTCCGGCCCCACCAGCACCAGTTGCACCGCAAAGCACACGCCAATGGTCATCACCAACCCGAGGATGATGGCCTCCACCTGGCGGAACCCGCGCCCTTTGAGGCCCAGCACGATCAGCGTGTCCAGCGCCGCCAGCGCCACCCCGCTCATCAGCGACATGCCGAACAGCAGATGCAGCGCCAGCGCAGTGCCCAGCACCTCCGCCACGTCGCAGGCAATGATGGCCAGCTCGGCCATGAACCACAGGCTCAGGTTGACGGGTCGGCGGTAGCGCGCCCGGCAGGCCTGGGCCAGATCCATCTGGGTGACGATGCCCAGTCGCAGCGACAAGGTCTGCAGCACCATGGCCGCCAGGCTGGAGGCCAGCACCACCCACAGCAGGGCATGGCCGAAACGCGAGCCGGCCTCGATGTCGGTGGCCCAGTTGCCGGGATCCATGTAGCCGACCGAGACCAGCAGACCGGGCCCGGCCACCTTCAGCAGGCGGCGCCACAGCGGCCCCTGTGTCGGCAAGGGAATGGAACCGTGGACCTCGGAGGGACAAAACGGCGCAGTAGCGGTGGTGGGCAGTCCAAACATGGACGTGCATTGTGCGGGGACGCCGGCCCGTCTGCTCCTCCCCAGTGGCAAACCCGTGCCCCCTGCGCCCGGCTGTGGCGACGGAACCGCAAAAAGACGAAGGGCGGACCTCCGCTAGAAGTCCGCCCTATCCCTTGCCCATCACCTCAAGTCGTCCGGCTTTCGCCTCTGCGGTTCAGCCACCATCTCTGTTCCGCATGGGTTGAAGATTACGCCGCTGCCGGCTCGGCAGACAGTCAAGGATGCCGACAGCCCCCCTCGGAGAATCCAGCAAAGCCGTGTCGGTCGATGACTGACAAGGATGACGGACGCGACGCAGCGCAGCCGGCCATGTAGCCAGCGCTGCAGCCGTGATCGCAGCGGTCCATGCAGGGTCTGCGCAGGGTCTGCGCAGAGTCAGCGCAGGGCCAGTGCAGGGTCAGTGCAGGGCCAGTGCATGGCCCGTGCAGGGCCAGCGCAGCGGTCAGAGCGGCAGTCACTGGTGCCATAAAGGCGACCATCAGCGCAGCATGCGATACAGAGTATTCCGCCCTATGCCCAAACGCCGGGCCGCCTCGGAGACATTCCCTGCGCATGCAGTCAACACCTGGCGCGCATGCGCCTGCGCGTGCTGGCGAAGCGCCTCGCCGGCCTCCGGACTGACGTCCAGGGAGGATTGCGTCGCAGGCTGGAGCTTGCGGGGCCGCGGCGCAAGACCGCTGCACGTCGCGGGGCCCTCCACCCCACGCGCACCACCCGCACCGTTCGCACCGTTCGCACCGTTCGCACCGTTCGCACCGTTTGCACCGCTCGCACCGTTCGTACGGCTCACGCCGTTTGCGCCGTTCGCACTTCTTGCACCACCCGCACCACCGGCACCGCCCGCCTCACCCGCTCCGCACACCCCGGCCGCCCCGTGTGCGTCCATCCCGATGCCGGTCAGGTTTTCCAACGCGCCTTGAAGGTCCTCCGGCAGATGTTCAATCCGGATCTCTTGCTCCCAGGGCTCCAACATCGCCATCGCCACCCGCAGCGCCTGCTCCAGCTGCCGAATGTTGCCGGGCCATTCATACCGCAGCAGCGCCGTCATGAGGCTGGGCTCCATCGTCACTGCACGGGGCGTCTGCACGGCCACACGAGGCAACAGCCGCTGCACGAGCGCGGCGAAGTCCGTACGCGCTCGCAGCGGAGGCACCGTCAAGGCCAGCCCATTGATGCGGTAATACAGATCCTCCCGGAAGCGCCCTTGCTCCACCATCTCCCGCAGCGGCCGGTGGCTGGCGCAGATCAGCTGCACATCCACATTCACCGCGGCGCCGCCGCCCAGCGGCTGGACCTGCCGGTCCTGCAACACGCGCAGGAGTCGAGCTTGCATGGGCAGCGGCATGTCGCCGATCTCATCCAGGAACAGGGTGCCACCGTGCGCCTGCCGCAGGCGCCCTGTGGCACCGTCACGCGAGGCCCCGGTGAACGCACCGCCGCGGTAGCCGAACAGTTCTGCTTCGATCAGCCCTTCCGGCAGCGCCGCACAGTTAACCGCCACATAGGGCCCCTTGCAGCGCGATCCGCTGTCGTGCACGGCGCGGGCCAGCACGTCCTTGCCGACACCGGATTCGCCTTGCAGCAGCAGCGCAATCGGCTTGTCCAGCACCTTGTGAAGGCGGCGCAGCAATTGGTGGACGGCCGGGTCGCCCAGATCCAGGGCGGCCAGGGCCGGCGGCAACTCAAGGTCCGGACGCCGGGTGGCGGCTGGGTCTCTTCCAGGCGACCCGGGATTCGGCGCCAGCAGGGAGGAAGCGTCGGCGGTGAGCTCGACAGACGTCTCGGCGCAGGTTCCGTGCTCGATAGACAAAGGGCCAATCGTGTTGACTTCGGCCACCGGGTCGCGCTGGTCGAGTGCAGCACGGGGGGTGTCGTTGACGTTGATCTGGTCGATCTTCACTGCGCTGGAAGTGGCGAGGTTGAGGTAAGGTTGATTGGAGGTGCCAGTGCCAGTGCCAGCGTCAGTGCCTGTGCCGGCTCCAGTGGCACTGCCAGCACCAGCACCAGCACTAGCGTCAGTACCGGTGTCCTTGGCGATGCGGGCGCCAGTGCCAGCACCGGTCGCAGCGTCCGCATCCCTCGCATGCGCCAGCGACGGCGACGGCAGACCCATGCCAACCATCCGCCGACGCCAGCCCACAGGCACGCTCGCCCGCATCCACAGCGCCGGTGCGTCGCCCTCCCGCCGCATCAGCTGCGGCGCCGCGTCGTCCATGCAGGCCCAGCGCAGCACTGCCAGCCAGTCCATCGGCAGCACCGCCTCCAGTCGAAGCGACCGAGCCGCCTCCTCGCCCAGCCAGCCCAGCGCCGTCTCATTGGCCCCAATGATCCACCCCTCTTCACTCACCGCCAGCAGCCCTTCGCCGGCCGTCCCCAGGCCCTCGCGCTCGGGATGCAATTGCAGCCGCAGCGCATCCGCATGGCGCGTCTGGAACAGCCGGTGCTCGACCGACCGGGCCGCCATCCTCACCAGCGCCAGCGTGTGGCGATGAAAACTCCGCTGCTCGCCGGAAATGTCCAGCACCCCCAGCACCCGCCCCTGCGGGTCGCGGATCGGCGCTGCGGTGCAGCTGAGGAAGCCGTTGCGCTCCAGGTAGTGCTCACCGCCCATCACCGCCACCGGCCGCCGCTCCACCAGCGCCGTCCCGATGGCATTGGTCCCGCGCCACCGCTCGTCCCAGATGGCCCCCGGCCTCAGCGCCACGCGCTGGGCACGGTCCACGAACCGGCCGTCTCCCAGCGCCTGCAGCAGCAGCCCCTGGCCGTCAGAGAGGATGACCAGCCCGTCGCTGTCCCGCGTCTGGGCAAACAGGTCCTGCATCACCGGCCGCGCATGGGCCACCAGTTCATGCTGCTGCTCAAGCGCCCGCATCAGCTGCGCCGACGATGCATGCGGCGCCCCGGGCGTGCGTCCCACTGGACTGAGCCCGGCCGCATGGCTGCGCAACCAGCTGCGGCACAGGCCCGCGTCCGGCAGGTTCAGGCGCAGTTCGCCGGTCTCCAGCAGTTCCCGCCGGGCGGCACGCAGCCGGCTCGGCGCCACGGCGGCGATCGAGGTCTTGGACATCGCTTGTCTCCTGGCGGCGGTTGATGCCTGGCGCCGCAGCGTCCAGGCTCCGCACTGTTCCATCGTGGAACACCTGTTCCTGCTGCGTGAAAGCGGAACAGGTGCACCCCGGCATCCTCACCCTTCCCGCGCCGGATGGGAAGAGGCTTTACGCAGCCCTGCCCCCGGCTTGACCCAGGTTCCGGCGGATTCGCGTTGGACCGAGGCCGTTTCCGCGCCAGGGCCGTCGCTGGCACGGTGTCTGCAATGTCCATCCCGCCCATCAACCAACAACGGAGACCGTCCATGATCTATGCCCAGCCTCATCAAGAAGGCGCCTTGGTGCAGTTCAAGCCGCGCTACGACAACTTCATCGGAGGCCGCTGGGTGGCGCCGGTGGAAGGCCAGTATTTCGATGTGATCACGCCGATCAGTGGCAAGGTCTACACCCAGGCGGCCCGCTCCGGCGCCGCGGACATCGAACTGGCGCTGGATGCCGCCCATGCCGCCGCCGCGAGCTGGGGCGCCACCCCGGCCGCCGAGCGGGCCAATGTGCTGCTGCGCATTGCCGACCGGATCGAGCAGAACCTGGAAAAGCTGGCCTACGCCGAGACGGTGGACAACGGCAAGCCGATGCGCGAGACGCTCAATGCCGACGTGCCGCTGGCGGTCGATCATTTCCGGTACTTCGCCGGCTGCCTGAGGGCGCAGGAGGGCGCGCTGAGCGAGATCGACGCCCACACCGTCGCCTATCACTTCCATGAACCGCTGGGCGTGGTCGGCCAGATCATTCCCTGGAACTTCCCGCTGCTGATGGCAGCGTGGAAGCTGGCACCGGCCCTGGGCGCGGGCAACTGCGTGGTGCTCAAGCCGGCCGAATCCACGCCCGTCAGCATCCTGCTGATGGCCGAGCTGATTGCGGACCTGCTGCCGCCCGGCGTGCTCAACATCGTCAATGGCTACGGCAAGGAAGCGGGCATGCCGCTGGCGCAGAGCAAGCGGATCGCCAAGGTGGCCTTCACCGGCTCCACCGCCACCGGGCGCGTCATCGCACAGGCGGCTGCCACCAACCTGATTCCGGCCACGCTGGAGCTCGGCGGCAAGAGCCCCAACATCTTCTTCCCCGACATCGCCGCCCAGGACGACGACCTGCTGGACAAGGCAATCGAGGGCCTGGTGCTGTTCGCCTTCAACCAGGGCGAGGTCTGCACCTGCCCGTCGCGGGCGCTGATTCATGAGTCCATCTACGACACCTTCATCGCCCGCGCCATTGATCGCGTCAAGGCGATCCGCCAGGGCAATCCGCTGGACACCGAGACGATGATGGGCGCCCAGGCCTCCTCCATGCAGCTGGACAAGATCCTGTCCTATCTCGAGATCGGCAAGCAGGAAGGGGCGCAGTGCCTGATCGGCGGGGGGCGTGCGCAACTCGGCGGCGACCTGGCCGGGGGCTATTACATCCAGCCGACCCTCTTCAAGGGCAACAACCAGATGCGCATCTTCCGGGAGGAGATCTTCGGCCCGGTGCTCGCCATCACCACCTTCAAGACCGAGGACGAAGCGCTGGCCATTGCCAACGACACGCCCTACGGGCTCGGGGCCGGCGTGTGGTCGCGGGACATCAACACCGCCTTCCGAATGGGTCGGGCCATCCAGGCGGGCCGGGTCTGGACCAACTGCTATCACGCCTACCCGGCCCATGCCACCTTCGGCGGCTACAAGGAATCCGGCATCGGTCGCGAGACCCACAAGATGATGCTGGACCACTATCAGCAGACCAAGAACCTGCTGGTGAGCTACTCGCCGAAGAAGCTGGGCTTCTTCTGATGGGCTTCGTCTGAGGCCAGGGCCTGCCCCGCCGCACCGCGTGGCCGGGCTCAGCTCAGGCGGAACACGGACACCGCCTGCACCAGCTGCGTGGCCTGCTTCTCCAGGCTGTCGCTGGCGCCGGCGGACTGCTGCACGAGCGCAGCGTTTTGCTGGGTGGTCTTGTCCAGGTCGCTGACGGCCGCGCTGACCTGGGCAATGCCGGACGCCTGCTCCCGGGTCGCATGCCCGATGGAGGAGATCAGCCCGCTCACCCGCTGGATCTGCTGCACGATGTCGTTCATGGCGCGGCTGGCCTCGTGCACCTGACGTCCGCCCGCCTCGACCCGCTCGACGCTGTCGCCGATGAGCGTCTTGATCTCCCGGGCGGCCTCGGCGCTGCGCTGCGCCAGACTGCGCACTTCGCCGGCCACCACCGCAAAACCCCGTCCCTGCTCGCCCGCCCGCGCCGCCTCGACGGCCGCATTGAGCGCCAGGATGTTGGTCTGGAAGGCAATACCGTCGATCACGCCGATGATGTCGCCGATCCGCTTGCTGGAGGCGGTGATGCCTTCCATGGTGGTGTTGACCTCCCGCACCACATCCCCGCCCTGCGCCGCGGCGGCCGTGGCCTGCACCGCGAGTTCCTCGGCCTGCTTGGCCGCGTCGGCATTGCTCTTGACCGTGGCACTCATCTGTTCCATGGAAGCGGCCGTCTGCTCCAGGCTGGCGGCAGCCTGCTCGGTGCGGGCACTGATCTCGTTGTTGCCGGTGACCAGATGACCGCTGGAGGACTTCACCGTGACCACCTGGTCCGCGATGTCGTCGATGACCCAGCGGAACATCAGCCCCAGCTGATTGACCGAGCGCAGGGCCATGCCGATTTCATCGACCCGGTCGAAATCCACTCCGTCGCGCGCATCGCCGCCCGCCACCCGGCGGGCATGCTCGGCCAGCGTCTGCACCGGGCCGATCACCTGCTGCTCCACGAAGGCCATGGCGGCCAGCCCGACCAGCACCAGCGCCGCCGTCCAGCCCAGGGAAGCCGTCAGGCTGGACGCGCTGGCGAGTTGGGCAGCGACGGCCAGCACGAGCAGCACCAGCATCGGCAGCCTCAGCCGCCAGCGCACGGGCAGGGTCTTGCGCCAGTTGCCCAGCCCGGCCAGTCCACTGCGCAGCACGACGCCTTCGTGAAAGCGCACGCCCTGGGCCTTGCCTTCCCGCATGTCCTTGTAGAGCGCCTCGGCGCCGGCCACCTCTTCGGCGGAGGGCTTGGTGCGCACCGACATGAAGGCAATCGGCCGGTCGTTGCGCAGGATGGGCGTGGCATTGGCCCGCACCCAGTAATGGTCGCCATTCTTGCGGCGGTTCTTCACCAGGCCGGTCCAGCTGCGCCCGGCCTGCAGCGTGGCCCACATGTCGCGGAAGGCCTCCGGCGGCATGTCAGGGTGGCGAATCATGTTGTGCGGCTGCCCAGCCAGTTCTTCCGAACTGTAGCCGCTGGCCTCGATGAAGGCGTCGTTGGCATAGCGGATGTAGCTCTGGGTGTCCGTGGTGGACATGAGCGTTGAATCGTCCGGGATGTCATAGGCCTGTTGGGTCACCGGCAGGTTTTGGCGCATCGGGTCCTCCTTCTTTGTGGATGCAGTGGGCCGTCCGGCTCCGGGTTGGCGTGTCGGGGCGTTGCCCGCGGCAGCACTCGAGACAGGGACGCCTACACAAATTTTGCGTCTTTTGTTTCAGCGTCTAACAAGGTTATGCCAACGCCGTGCGCAGCGGAACTCTGCGCGTCCACTGCTTTGAGAATCGACAAACTTGCGCAGTCAGCAATTCACGGTTTCCGGTTTTAAGGACATTTGTCTTTTTGTTCAAACAAATGTCTAGAATCGCCGCATGAACAGTTCCAAGGACCAGTTGCTCGCCCTGGTCGAAGCCAATCCCTTCATCACCCAGCAGGCCCTGGGCGAGGCACTCGGTCTTTCCCGCTCGGCGGTGGCCGGCCATCTGGCGCAGCTGGTGAAGGACGGCCGCATCCTCGGGCGCGCCTATGTCCTGCCCAGCCGGCAGCCGGTGGTCTGCATCGGCGGGACCAATCTGGACCGCAAGCTGCGCTCGCTGGAGGCGCCACGCCTGGGCAGCTCCAACCCCGCCCGGCAGTTCGAATCACCCGGGGGCGTGGCCCGTAACATCGCGGAGAACCTGGCGCGGGTGGGGCTGCCGGTCCACCTGCTCACCGCCGTCGGACGGGATGCCGCCGGGCAGGCCCTGCTGGCGGAGCTGCAGACGCTGGGGGTGGACTGCTCCGGCTGCCTGCAGGCGGCCGACGCGCCCACCGGCAGCTACACCGCCGTCCTGGACGAGCAGGGCGACCTGATGCTGGCCATGGCCGACATGGCCCTGACCGACCGGCTGGACACCGACTTCATCCGGCGCTGCGCGCCCCATCGCGCCGCCGCCCGCTGGCTGGTGGCCGACCTGAACCTGCCAGCGCCCTCGCTCGCGCTGCTGCAGGAAGAAGCGAAGGCCCGCCAGCAGCACCTGGTGGTGGTGGCCGTGTCGGCGCCCAAGATGCAGCGCCTGGGCCCCACGCTGGAAGGCATCGACCTGCTGGTGCTCAATCGCACGGAGCTCTCCGCGCTGCTGGGCCAGCCGCTGGAGACCGACGCCGCGCTGCGGGACGCGTGGTTGACACTGCGCTCGCGCGGCCTTCGGCGACTGGTGATGAGCGACGGCGCCAACGGCGTTCGCTTCAGCGAAGGGGAGGCCCTGGCCTCGCTGGCGGCGCCCAAGGTGCCGCGCAGTCGGATGCGCGAGGTGACCGGCGCCGGAGATGCCCTGTCCGCCGGCATCGTGGCGGCACTGCATGGCCAGCCGGAGGACCTGCGCGCCGCCTGCAGGCTGGGTCTCACGATGGCCGCCCTGACGCTGCAGACGGACGCCACGGTCAGCCGCGAGCTCAGTCCGGCCTTGCTGGCCTGACGCCACTGACGCCACTGACGCCACCCTTCTCTGCCCCCCGACCCTTTGTCGATTGAACGAAAGCCCCTCATGACTGCCTCCACGCCCCTGACCCGCCCCGACGCCCAGTCCCTGGTCGCCTTCTCTCCCGAGGTGGCCGCCGCGCGGGAGGCCGGCCGTCCGATCGTGGCGCTGGAGTCCACCATCATTTCGCATGGCATGCCCTATCCCCAGAACGTGCAGACGGCGCGCGAGGTGGAAGCCATCATCCGCGACCATGGCGCCGTGCCCGCCACCATCGCCGTGCTGGACGGACGCATCCGCATTGGCCTGGACGACGCCCAGCTGGAACTGCTGGGTCGCTCGCCCGAGGCGATGAAGCTCAGCCGCCGGGACCTGCCCTACGCCCTGAGCGCCGGACGCATCGGCGCCACCACCGTGGCCGCCACCATGATCTGTGCCCACCTGGCCGGCATCGAAGTGTTCGTCACCGGCGGCATCGGTGGCGTGCATCGCGGCGCCGAGACGTCCTTCGACATCTCTGCCGACCTGCAGGAACTGGCCCGCACCCCGGTGGCGGTCGTGTGCGCCGGGGCCAAGAGCATCCTGGATCTGCCGCTGACGCTGGAATACCTGGAAACGCATGGCGTGCCGGTGGTGTCGGTCGGGCAGGACAACTTCGCCGCCTTCTACACGCGGGACAGCGGGCTGAAGGCGGACTTCCGCATCGATGCTGCTGTGCAGCAGGCGGCTTTCCTGCGCACCAAGTGGGCCCTGGGTCTGAGCGGTGGCGTGGTGATCAGTAACCCCGTGCCGCACTCGGACGAGATGCCGGCCGTGCGCATCCAGGGTTTCATCGAACAGGCCCTGGCCGAAGCGCAGGCCGGTGGCATCAGTGGCAAGGCGGTGACGCCCTACCTGCTGGCCCGCATCAAGGACCTGAGCGGCGGCGCGAGCCTGGCCACCAACATCGCGCTGGTCAAGCACAACGCCAAGGTCGGCGCGGCACTCGCGGTGGCGCTGGCGCAGCAGCGCTGATCGCCGGCGCGCTCCGCGTCATTCGCCCTCCCCTCGCTGGTCTGCGCATCACTGGCCTGAACATCACGGGCCTGCACGTCGCGGGCCTGCGCGTCACTCGCGCTTCATGACACCTCCGTGACAGGGAGGCGCGCCGCCTGCCCTGGACGGAAAGACCTTCAAGCCCCTTCGGACAAGCCGCAGCATCATGACGTCCGGCACCCCCGCGCCTGCGAAAACTTCCCGCTGGCGGACAGTGCCTCGCTCCAATCGCACAGGTTCGCCGGGACAATCCGGTCATTAACGGACCCGAAACAATGGTCAGCAAACGCTGCCCTAAGCTTTCGCGCCCTGCCAGCCGTCGTTGGAGAAAGTCTAAGCATGCGCCGCAAGCCTGTTGTCCTGTCGCTGATCATCGTTCTGCTGCTCGCCGGCGGCGCGTGGTGGTGGAAATCCCGCGGCTCGCAGACAGCGCAGGCGCAAGCCGGTCAGGGGTCGGCAGCGGCGCCCGGCGCTCGGGCCTCGGGCGCTGGCGGTGTGCAGACGGTGGGCGTGGTGACGGCCCGCCAGCAGGATGTGCCGGTGGTGGTGGAAGCCAGCGGCACGGTGGCCGCGCTGAACCAGGTCGACATCCGGCCCCAGACCACCAGCACCGTGCAGGACGTGCTGGTGAAGGACGGCCAGTCGGTGACCAAGGGCCAGTTGCTGTTCCGCTTTGACGGCCGGGCCGACCGCGCCAATCTGGACAAGGCCCGCGCGCAGCTGGCGCGCGACAAGGCCGCCCTGGCGGACCTGCAGCGCCAATACAACCGCGCCAAGGAATTGGTGGACCAGAAGTTTGTCTCGCAGAGTGCGCTGGACACCGCCCTGGCCAACCTGGAAGGCGGCCGCAGCCTGGTCACCGCCGATGAAGCGGCCGTGCAGTCGGCCCAGGTCGCCCTGAGCTACAACGAGATCCGCGCTCCCTTCAGCGGCCGCGCTGGTGCCGTCAATGTCTGGCCGGGCAGCCTGGTGCAGGCCAGCGCCACCGGCACGCCGCTGGTGAACATCGTGCAGATCGACCCGGTCGGCATCACCTTCAACCTGCCGGAGACCGAGCTTGCCCCGGTGCTGGAAGCCATGCGCCCTGGCGCTGATGGCGCCCGTCCCACACCGCCGGAAGTGCTGGTCATGCAGGCCGGCATCGACGCCGGCAAGACCACTGCCAAGACGGAACCGGTGGCCCGCGGCAAGCTGATCTTCGTGGACAACCTGGTGGACGCCAGCACCGGCACCATCAAGCTCAAGGCGGAGTTCGAGAACAAGCAGCAAAAGCTCTGGCCCGGCCAGTACCTGCGGGTGCGCATGCTGCTGCGCACCATCAAGAACGCGGTGGTGATTCCGCAGGCGGCGGTGATCCTGCGCGGCACCGATCGCCAGGTGTATGTGGTGGGTCCGGACAAGACGGCCCAGCTCAAGACGGTGCGCCTGCGTTATGTCTTCGGCGAGATGGCGGTGGTGGACGGCGTGGAGCCGGGCGCGACCGTGGTGCTGGACGGCAAGCAGAACCTGCGCCCTGGCGTGCAGGTGCGCACCCAGCCGGCGGCGGTCGACCCGGCCGCCGCCGCTCGCCAGCAGGCGCAAGCCTCCGAAGCTGCCGCCACCCGAGTGGCCGCAGCCTCCGGCGCCGGCAAGACCGACGCCAGCGGCGAATGAAAGGTCCGGCATGAACCTCACCGAATTGTTCATCCGGCGGCCCGTCATGACGGTGCTGCTGAACATCGCGCTGGTCATCGGCGGCCTGGCCGCCTGGAGCCGCATTCCGGTGGCCGCGCTGCCCAGCTTCAACACGCCCATCATCAACGTGCAGGCCACACTGGCCGGGGCCAGCCCGGACACGATGGCCTCGTCGGTGGCGCTGCCGCTGGAGAAGCAGTTCTCCACCATCGCCGGCATCACCACCATCTCCTCGACCAACACCCTGGGCAACAGCTCGCTGACGCTGGAGTTCGATCCCTCCCGGGACATCGACGCAGCGGCGGTGGACGTGCAGGCCGCGCTGTTCCGCGCGCTGCGCTCGCTGCCCACCGAGATGACGACACCGCCGTCCTACCGTAAGGTGAATCCCGCGGATGCGCCGGTGCTGCTGGTGGCGCTGACCTCGCCGTCGATCAACCTCTCCGAGCTCAATGACTATGCGGAGAACCTGATCACGCCCAGCCTGTCCACCATCGACGGCGTGGCGCAGGTGTCGATCTACGGCCAGAAGCGTTATGCAGTGCGCATCAAGGCCCGCAACGAGCTGCTGCAGCAGCGCAACATCACCCTGGACGAGCTGCAGGCCGCCATTCGCGGGGCCAATGCCAACACGCCGGTCGGCACGCTGGACGGCTCGCGCCAGACCCTGACCATCCAGGCCAACAAGCAGCTGCGCGACGCGCAGGCCTTCGGCGGCATCGTGGTGGCCACGCGCAATGGCGCGCCGGTCTTCCTGCGGGACGTGGCCGACGTGCAGGACAGCTTCGAGACGGTCAAGTCCTTCTCCAACTTCAACGGCGAGCGCTCCATCGTCCTGGCGGTGCAGCGGCAGCCGGATGCCAACACGGTGAAGGTGGTGGACGCGGTCAAGGACATGCTGCCGCGCTTTGCCGCGCAGCTGCCGGCCTCGGTCAAGATGAGCACGCTCAACGACCGGTCGGTGTCGATCCGCGAGTCGCTGCATGATGTGTATTTCACGCTGGCGCTGACCGTGGTGCTGGTGGTGATGGTCATCTTCCTGTTCCTGCGGCGGATGGTGGCCACGCTCATCCCGACGCTGTCGCTGCCCATCTCGCTGATCGGGGCGCTGACGCTGCTCTACGCGCTGGGCTACAGCCTGGACAACATTTCGCTGCTGGGCATCACGCTGGCGGTGGGGCTGGTGGTGGACGATGCCATCGTGATGCTGGAGAACATCGTGCGGCATGTGGAGGACGGCATGGCGCCGTTCGACGCCGCCATCCGCGGGGCGCGGGAGATGTCCTTCACCATCCTGTCCATCTCGATTTCGCTGGTGGCGGTGTTGATTCCGATCTTCTTTATGCCGGGGGTGATCGGGCTGCTGTTCCATGAGTTCGCGGTGGTGGTGTCGCTGGCCATTCTGGTGTCGGCGGTGGTGTCGCTGACCCTGGTGCCGATGCTGTGCAGCCGCTTTCTGAAGCATCACCATGAGGCGAAGGAAAACGCGCTGGGCCGCGTGTTCGAAGCAGGCTTTACCCGTCTGGTGAACTTCTACACCCGCACGCTGGACTGGGCGCTGGCCCATCGGATAATGGTCGGGGGCGTGGCGGTGTTGAGCTTCATCGCCAGCGCCTGGCTCTACATCGCGATTCCCAAAGGCTTTTTCCCCGAGGAAGACATTGGGCAGATCCAGGCAAGCACCGAAGCGTCGGAAGACATTTCCTTCGCGGCCATGACGGTGATGCAGGAGCGGGTGGCGGAGATCGTCAAGAACAATCCGGCGGTGGCCAGTGTGTCCGCCGCGGTGGGTGGCGGGGGTGGGGGCGGTCAGGTCAACACCGGGCGTCTGTTCATCAACCTCAAGCCGCGCGGGGAACGGCCGGCGATGCCGCAGGTGCTGGAGTCGCTGCGCAAGGACCTGCGGGCCGTGCCCGGCATCGCCGTGTATCTGCGGCCGGTGCAGAACTTGCAGCTGGGGGGGCGGCAGTCCAAGAGCCGCTATCAGTTCACGCTGCAGTCGGTCAGCGCGGGGGAGCTCAACAGTTGGGCGGAGAAGCTGCAGGGCAAGCTCAAGGCGGATCCGATCTTTCGGGATGTGACGAGCGATTCGCAGTTGCGCGGGCTGCAGGCGAATCTGGTCATCGATCGGGAACGCGCGACGCTGCTGGGCGTGCAGATGCAGGATCTGCGCAATGCGCTCTACAGCGCTTTTGGCGAGCGTCAGGTGTCCAGCATTTATGCGGAGAGCAATACCTATCAGGTGATCATGGAAGCGACCGATGGGGATCGGTTGAGTGAAGACGCGTTCAGCAGGATTTATCTGCGCGGCAAGAACGACACGATGGTGCCATTGACGGCCTTCGCGAGCGTGAAGCGGGAGTTGGGGCCGACGGCGGTGAACCATCAGGGGCAGTTGCAGGCGGTGACGCTCAGCTTCAACCTGGCGCCGGACGTGCCGCTGGGGCAGGCGACCGGCAAGGTGGATGGCTATGCGCAGGAGATCGGTCTGCCGCCGACCATCATCACCAGTTATGGCGGGGATGCGGCTGTGTTCAAGGACTCGCAGGGCGGGCAGTTGATGCTGATCGTGCTGGCGGTGGCCGTCATTTATGTGCTGCTGGGCGTGCTGTATGAGAGCTACATCCATCCGATCACCATCCTGGCAGGCCTGCCGTCGGCCGCGGTGGGGGCGCTGATCACGCTGGAGTTGGCCGGCATGGAGCTGACGGTGATCGCCACCATCGGCATCCTGATGCTGGTGGGCATCGTGAAGAAGAACGCGATCATGATGATCGACTTCGCGCTGGATGCGCAGCGTAACGGCGGGATGTCGCCGGCCGAGGCGATCCGAGAGGCCTGCATTCTGCGCTTCCGGCCGATCATGATGACCACGTTGGCCGCGCTGATGGGTGCGTTGCCGATTGCGCTGGGGCTGGGGGCAGGGGCGGAATTGCGTCAGCCGCTGGGCCTGGCAGTGGTCGGCGGGCTGATCCTGTCGCAGGCGGTGACGCTCTACATCACGCCCGTCATCTATCTGGCACTGGACCGCTTCAGCGGGACCGGGCCGGATACGCGGGAAGTGGCGCCGACGCGGTTGACGGAACATCCGGTCGCGCCTGCGCATCCTTTGCCGGGGCAAGCGGACTGACGTTCGGCATCGAGGCCGCAAGGGGATCGAGGCGCGGTGGCTGTCAGCTCACTGCGCCGCTGGGGGGCGTAGGGATCGGGTGACTGTGCTGGAAGGGGCAAGGTTTTGGCTGACTGCGCTGGAAGGCGCAGGGGCAGGCACCTTTTGCTTCATGTCCTCCGCCCCTTTCGGGGCTCCCCCTTTTACTTCCGCAAAAGGCACCCGCCCCTGCCCCTTCCGGCATCCAGCGTGGCCACGAGGCACGGCGCTAATCGTCGCAACATGCCTCTTGAAAAGCCTGGTCGTCTGGGTGCGGCGCACGCCCTCTCGCGCGAGGCCGTCAGCGGCTGGACCTCACAACATCCGAGACGGCGGTGGGCTCTGCGGGACGCAGACGTGGGCCCCTGCTAGTCCGAAGTGAAGTGGCGCATCAGCGCCGCAGGCGCCGGCCAGGCCTGCGTCCGGGCCTCGATCAGGTCCAGTACACGCTCGAAACCCTCGGCCGTGCCAAAGTAAGGATCGGGCACTTCGTCTCGGCCCAGGCCCGTCATGCCCTGCAGAAACAGCGCTAGGTGGGCGGGCGAGCGGGCAGGACGAACCGACTCCAGGCCACGTAGCACCTCACGGTCCATGGCCAGCAGCAGGTCGAATTCGTCGAAGTCTTCGGGGCGCACGCGCCTTGATCTCCAGCGGCGGTCCAGTCCGTAGCTGCGGGCGTGCAGCGCCTGCAGCGCACGCTTGTCCGCCTCCTGTCGGCGCGACGAGGCCCAGACGCCAGCCGATGCCACCTGCGTCAGGCCCAGTCGCGTCGCATGGTCCCGCAGCACAGCCTCGGCCATGGGAGAGCGGCACAGATTGGCTGCGCAGACGATGAGGAGACGGGTCACGTGCGAGTGGCGGGCTGGTGTGCGGGTGGGCCTGGTCGTCGAGTCCGCTCAGCGTGCCAGCTCGGCGCGCATGGCGTCGATGACAGCCTTGTAGTCCGGCTTGCCGAAGATGGCGGAGCCCGCAACGAAGGTGTCCGCGCCCGCGTCAGCGATTTCGCGGATGTTGTCCACCTTCACGCCGCCGTCGATCTCCAGGCGGATGTCGCGGCCGCTGGCCAGAATCATGGCCTTGGCTTGCTGCAGCTTCTTCAGTGCGGAAGGGATGAAGCTTTGGCCGCCGAAGCCAGGGTTGACGCTCATGATCAGCACCAGATCGACCTTGTCGATCACCCACTCCAGCACGTCCAGTGGCGTGCCAGGGTTGAAGACCAGGCCCGCCTTGGCGCCCTCGCCCTTGATCAGTTGCAGGGTGCGGTCCACGTGCTGGCTGGCTTCCGGGTGGAAGCTCACCAGGTCCGCGCCGGCCCGGCAGAAGGCCTGGGCCAGGGCATCCACCGGCTGCACCATCAGGTGCACATCGATCGGGGCAGGCGTGCCGTCCGGCTTGACCGCATGCTTCTTCAGCGCTTCGCAGACCATCGGGCCGAAGGTCAGGTTGGGCACGTAATGGTTGTCCATCACGTCGAAATGAATCCAGTCCGCGCCAGCAGCCAGGACCTGCCGGACTTCCGCGCCCAGGTTGGCGAAATCGGCGGAAAGGATGCTGGGGGCGATGCGATGGGTGGGAGGCGTCATGACGAAGGAGCCGCAGGCGGCGTGGCACGGGAAAGTCCGTGATTGTAGAAAGGCCGGTCCCAGCCGGTGCAGTCCAGGGCCATGGCGCGCGCCCGCTAGCGGTAACGATCCACGATGCGGGCGAGTTCCCCGCTCGTTTGCAGGTGGCGCAACCTCTCGGCCAGTCGGTCCACCACCGCCTGAGGCAGGCGGCGGGACACCGCCACGAGCTGCGGTTGTTCGTCGAAAGCAAACGGGCCGAATTCGACCAAGCGCTCGTCGATGCCAGCAATGCGCAAGGCATGCCGCAAGGCCATGTCCTGTCCGTAGACGGCATCGGCGCGCTCCCGCAGCAGCAGGTTCACCGCGTCCACCTCCGACTTGGCAGCCTCCACATGATTCACATCCGCCTGCTGCAGCGACACCGCCAGCTGGCTGCCCTGCACCAGCAACACCGGCTTGCGCCGGGCAAAGGCTCGCAGCGCGGTCCAGGACATGGGAGCCGGCGTGCCCGCCCGCACCAGCAGCACGTGACGCACGCGGTAGAGCGGCGTGGGCAGGAAGCGCATCATTTCCCGGCGACGCTCCGAAGGCAGCATGCACAGGAAGATGTCCAGTTCGTTCGTGGCCAGCATGAGCTCGAGCCGCCGCAGCGGCACCAGCCGGTCCAGGCCCGAGAGATGCAGCTGCGGATCGGCCTGCTGCAGCGCCATGGCCACCTCGGCACATAAACCTGGATGTTGCGGGTCGCCAGGCGCAAACTTGAGGGGAGACCCGCTCTGGGCCGCCGTGCGCAGGGTCAGCGGCGGCAGGCTGGTCCCGAAGGCCGATGCAGAGGACATTGCTGCAGAGGACGTCGAAACAGGTGTCGCCGACGCAGGTGACGCGGGCTCGGCCGGGGCTGCGGCGAACGCCAGGCCGGCACCGCCCAGCCCAGGGACCCAGGCCAACCAGGACAGCAGCCCACGCCGCGACACACGGTGGGGGAACGTCACATCGGCCGAACCCTGAGGTGTCTCCATAAGATCTGCAGTCTTGTGGGGGCCAGCATAAACCAAGCCCACCCTAGAATCGATCCAATGGCACATCCGCACTTTCACTGCACCGTCGTCGTTGAACCGCTGGCCGAGCAGACCTTCCCTGATCGCGGCCAGTACGCCTTCAGCTACACCATCACCATCGAGAACCGCGGCGATGTCGCCGCCCAGCTGATCGGCCGGCACTGGACCATCACCGATGCCAACGGCCACGAGCAGGAAGTCCACGGCCTGGCAGTCGTCGGCCATCAGCCGCTGCTGCAGCCCGGCGAACGCTTTCAGTACAGCTCCTGGGCGCAGATCGCCACCAAGCAAGGCAGCATGAGCGGCCGCTATCTGTGCGTCACCGACACCGCGGACGTCTTCTATGCCGACGTGCCCGAATTCCTGCTGGCCGAGGCCGGCTCGCTGCACTGATGCTGAAACTGCGCGGTTGGGACCTCACGGCGCTGCTCAATGCAGCCCATCCACAGGCGCCGCTGGCTGAACGCAATCTCTGGCTGGTCCGGCTCGTGGACTGGCTGCGCCGCGCGCCGATCAAGGACGTGCGGGCCGGTGCTCAGCCCGCCGCCGCTTCGGACACCACGCCCCTGCCCGTGCGGCGCCTGCGGCATCTCCTCACCCTGCTGGAACGCCATCCGGACCATGCCCAGGCCTTCGCCGGGGTGATGGCCAGCGTCTGGGCCGAGACCGACGCCATCAGCCTCTTCGCCGAAGTGGGCTTCGCGCCGCGCATGGCGCTGTGGGGCGAGTTCCTGGGTCGCCTGCGCCGCCGCCTGCTGCCGATGACAGCCGACACGCGCGACCTGGCCGAGCTGTTTGAGCTGCTGTTCCATGACGAGCGCGATGCCGACTGGATCAACGCGATCGACGACGAGCTGCTCGAGCGGCTGAGCCTGCTGTTCGCCGGGGCCCCGGAGGGCGACTGGCGCGAGGAGATGCGCAGCGCCATCACCGTGCTGGTGAGCGCGGTGCGGTCGGCGGGCCTGTCGGGTGCGCTGCGAGTGCGCATGGATCCCAAGCGGCTCGTCAGCCGTCCGTTCCGGAACCTGGCCACGGCCTGGGAACGGGTGGAGCATTCACTGGAAGATGGAGACCCGACCCACCTGCCCGCCCAGTTGCAATATCTGCGGGCGCTGATGGATGAGTGCCGCGCGGCGGTCGCCTCGGTGCCGGACCATCTGGAGGAACACGGCGTCTCGGTGGACCTGATGTTCGGCGTGGAGCAGATGCAGGCGCGGCTGCGTCGCATCGAGGAACTGCTGGACTGCCTGCTGGCCGCCCATCCGCGTCGCGAGCTGCTGCGCCTGGTGTCCAACCTGGTGCAGGTGGTGCATGAGCGCCGCAGCATCCGCACGCTGTTCGGTCGCCACTATTCGCTGCTGGCCCGCAAGGTGGCCGAGCGCAGCGCGGAGACCGGGGAGCACTACATCACCCGCAACCGCGAGGAATACGGGGACATGCTGCGCCGCGCCGGCGGCGGCGGCGTGGTGATCGCGGGGACCACCTTTGCCAAGTTCGCCATCATGGCGGTGGGCCTGTCGGCATTCTGGGGCGGCTTCTGGGCGGGGGTGAACTACGCCCTGAGCTTCGTGATCATCCACCTGCTGCACTGGACGGTGGCCACCAAGCAGCCGGCCATGACCGCCCCAGCCCTGGCCGAGAAGCTGCGCCATATCGACAGCGATGCAGGCCTGCAGAGCTTCGTGGATGAGGTGGCCCACCTCTTCCGGTCGCAGACCGCCGGCATCATCGGCAACCTGGCACTGGCCGCGCCGATGGTGCTGAGTGTGCAGCTGCTGGCGCTGCTGGTCTTTGGCCGGCCGCTGGTGGATGCGAAGGAAGCCGACCATGTCCTGCACAGCCTCACCGTGCTGGGGCCGACCCTGGTGTTTGCCGCCTGTACCGGGGTGCTGCTGTTCCTCTCCAGCCTGATCGCGGGCTGGGTGGAGAACTGGTTCGTCTTCTTCCGGCTGGACAGCGCCATCGCCTGGAATCCGCGCATCGTCGCGCTGGTGGGCAGCAACCGGGCCAAGCGCTGGGCGCAGTGGTGGCGGGAGAACATCTCCGGCCTCACCGCCAACATCAGCCTGGGCCTGATGCTGGGGCTGGTGCCGGCGCTGCTGGGATTCTTCGGGGTGCCGCTGGAAGCGCGTCACGTGACCTTGTCCACCGGCCAGCTGGCAGCGGCGGCCGGCGCGCTGGGCACCGACGTGGTCAAGCACTGGCCCTTCTGGTCCTGCGTCATCGGCATCCTGGGCACCGGGCTGCTCAACGTGGGGGTCAGCTTCACGCTCGCCTTCCGGGTGGCGCTGCGGTCACGCGGCATCAAGCTGGCCGATCGCCGACGGGTGCGCGCGGCCATCTGGGCCCGCATCTGGTCCCGGCCGCTCAGCTTCTTCCTGCCGCCCAGGGGTTAGTCCGGCAATGACAGGGCGCTCACCGCTCGGAATCATCCGGGCGTTCGCCCCCTTTGCGGCCGGCGAACATCGTCCACCAGACAATGAAGATCAGCAGCGCCAACGCGCCCATCGCCTCCAGCAGAATCACGCTCATGATGTATTGCGGTCTCCTTCGCCCGGGCTCTGAGGTCCTTCGAAACGTCCAGGTGGGCCCGGGTCGCATCGGCCGCCTGACAGCGGTCGCGGCGATTCTAGGCCTGCTGGCCGCCTGTGGTGCACCGCCGGTCGTGCGGGAACCCGGCGCAAAGCCTTCCGTATCCCCTGCTGCGTCGCCTCCTGTGCCGGCAGCGGGATCTCGGTCAGCGGGCGCGGCCGCGCCGCCGCCCGCTTCCACGGTGCCACCTTCGCCGGCAGCCCGCGTGCCTGTGGACCCTGCACGCCTGCTCAATGGCGATGTGGACGCCACGCCGCGCCGGACCCTCGCCCGTGAGCGATCACGCTGGGTGGAGGCGGCCTGGGATGAACTGCCCGGCTGGGGGCAGGACCGGGCCCTGGAATGGTGGCCGGCGCTGCTGCGCGGTTGCGAGCGTCCGATGCCCGGCTGGACGTCCTTCTGCGCCGAAGCCCTGCGGCTGCGGCCCAGTGATGACTGGGTGATCACCACCTGGCTGATGAGACGCCTGCAGCCTTACCGGGTGGAGTCGCCGGAGGGGGATCCCAACGGACTGGCCACCGGCTACTACGAGCCGCAGCTGGAAGCCCGCCGCCAGACCGGCGGTGATTTCCGGGTACCGCTGCTGGCGCCGCCGCAGGACCTGGCGGCCCGCAAGCCCTACGACACCCGCCAGCAAATCGAAAGCAGCAGCCGGCTCAACCGCTTCAGCCTGGCCTGGGTGCAGGACCCGCTGGATGCGCTGGTGATGCAGATCCAGGGCAGCGGCCGGCTGCGGCTGACCGAGGCCGACGGCAGCAGCCGCTGGGTGCGGCTGTCCTTTGCGGCGCACAACGAGCAGCCCTACCGGTCGGTGGGGCAATGGCTGGTGGCGCAAGGGGAATTGCGACCGGGCGAAGCGTCCTGGCCGCTGATCAAGGACTGGGCGCGCCGCAATCCGCAGCGGGTGAAGGATGCGCTGTGGGCCAATCCGCGATATGTGTTTTTCCGGGAGGAACCGCTGCTGGACCCGGCCGTGGGGCCCAAGGGGGGCCAGGGCGTGCCATTGACGCCAGGCCGATCCATTGCCGTGGACAAGGCCAGCGTGCCCTACGGCACGCCGGTCTGGCTGGATACGACGGAGCCCCTGTCCCCCACACCGCTGCGCCGCCTGGTGATGGCGCAGGACACCGGGGCGGCCATCACCGGTGCGGTGCGGGCCGACTTCTTCTGGGGCTGGGGCGATCAGGCCGAGGCGCAGGCGGGCCGCATGAAGCAGCCGCTGCGCATGTGGGTGCTGTGGCCGCGGGACAGCTGAGCAGCACCGCTGGGCGGTGGGGCTTACTCGACCACCTGCACGCCCTTCCAAAATGCAACGCGGTCCTTGATTTCCGCGGCGGCTTCGCTGGGTTCCGGGTAGTACCAGACGGCGTCCGGATTCATGTCTCCCTTGACCAGCAGGCTAAAGTAGTGCGCCTGGCCCTTCCAGGGGCAAGAGGTGCGGTGATTGCTGAAGGTGGTGAACTCACGCTTCAGGGACGAGGCGGGGAAGTAGTGATTGCCTTCCACCACCACGGTGTCATTGCTCTCGGCGATCACTTCGCCGTTCCAGATTGCCTTCATCAAAGCTCCTCGTGCTCAAACGTTATTACGCCCATCGGGACAAAGACATCTTCATCACCGCCGGCTCGGCCCGCGACCTCGCGCCGGGCAGCTTTGGCGTGTGCGCCATCGGAGGCGGTGCGGAAGGCTGGTCGGTGGTCCATGTGGGCCCGGAAGGCGATGTGGCCGACCTGGGCGGGGAGTACTACTTTGCCACCGCTGAAGAAGCCCTCGCCTTCGCCCGTGAAATCATTGATCTGTTGATCGACGGCGGGGAGCCGGAAGGGCTGCACGGAGACTGAATGCTGCCCAAGGACCTGCCGTGCAGGAGCCCCAGGATGGAGCCGTCTGCATTGGACGCTGGGCATGGATCCCTCGGTCTTGAGTCCTGAGCAATGAGGCCTCCGGCATTGAGTCCCCGGCATTGAGTCCTTACAGCGGCCGCAGATCCTCCCCCACCAGATTGACCAGCAGAGCCCGCCCGTCCGGCATCAGGCGGAACTCGCCGTAGCGTGCCGGTGTCCAGCGGGCCTGAGTGCCTTCCTTGAAATACCAGGCATTGCTGACCAAGGTCCACCCGCCGTCGGCGGGGGTGAGTTCGACCGGCAACATCCCGGGTGGGACCGCTTCGCCGGCGGCAAGAACTTTGGACAACCGCACAATGCCGCGTTCGTCCAACTGCACGGCCACCCGCCGTCGCTCCCCCCACAGCGGAACGCCGGAGCGGCTCCACCGGTCGGTGCCCGGCAGCGCGTAGGCCAGCTGCATGTAATCCCCCTGCATCAAGGACCGGGGGTCCACCGGCGCCAGTTGGACGAACACGGGACGGCCTTCGCGAATCAGCGTTTCCTTCTGAAGAATCAGCAGGTTGACCGTGACCAGCACCAGGACGGCAAAGCTGCCCAGCAGCGGCCGGGCCCAGCGGGAGGCTGGGTGCACCTTGGGTGTCGTCGCTTGGGCACCGGCGTTAATCGCAGCCCCGCCTGAAGGAAGCGGCGTGCTGGCGGAAGCGGGTGACAGCGCGGGTTGCGCGCCCGCTGTCTCCACCAGTGCCTGCCCTTCACGGGCCGCCGGTGCTGCCCATGCGGCCCAGGCCACCAGCACGACACCCGCGCCGACCATCACCAGCGCCTTCTGCTGCAAAGGCAGCGCCCAGCTGTAATAGAAGCTGCCCAGCACCCACACCGCGGCAATGGCCGCCAGCAAGGCCAATCGCCAGCGACGGGTGATGAGCATCAAGGCCAGCACGGCCAGGCAGGCGCCGAGCGATGGCAGATAAAGGGCCACGAATGCCAGGACGACGGCAGGCGGCACCAGCCGCCAGGCTTGCGTCGGACGCCAGGCGCGCATCAGTGCCCCTGCGCCGGCAAGCACCAGCCCCCCGGACACCAGGCGCACGACCAGGTCCATGCCGTGCCACGGCAGGATTTGCGCCGACCGTCCGCTGCCCCAGTGGCTCCAGAACGCCCCTCCCAGCGCGCCGCTCACAAGAAAACTCGCGCCTGCGCTCAGCATCAAGGCCCCCAGCACCATCACCCACCAGCCGCCCAGCGCGGGCTCCGTCACGGCCGCCCAGCGAGCGCCCGGTGCCTGACGGCCGAGCCGCTGTTGCAGCGCCATCAGCACCGCCCCCACCAATGCCGCGGCATGCGCCTCCAGCCACACAGGCCAGATACCCACGTCGGCAGGACGCCCCGGGCCGATCAGCACCATGGTGAGAACCGCCGCTGCCGCGCCCAGCAACTGCCGCAGCCAGCTGACCGGCAGCAGCAGCATCAACACGACATCCAGCGCCAGGAGCACCGCCTCCAGCTCGCGTGGGCTCAGGTGCCGGTCCAGCGCATGCCCGAGGCTCACCAGACCCGTCAGCAGCAGCGGCAGGCCCATTTGCTCCAGGAAGACCGCCCTTCCCCGGCCTCGCAACAGCACCAGCCCCAGCGCGGTCAACGCCAGGCCCACAAACCAGTCACTCGGCCCTTTCCACCAGGACGATCCGAAGAGCGCCACAAACGCCGCCATCAGTGGCAGCACCGTGATCCAGGCGGCCACCGCAGACAGGACCACCACCGGCCACGGCCGCGCGGGGGGCAGTGGGGGCAACGATGGCAATACGCCTTCGGCCTGGGCCTGCGCCAGCCATGCCGTGGACTGCGTCATACGGCCTCCGGACGGCGCGTGCGGCGCATGATCAGTTGCACACTGCCTGCCAGCAACAGGGCGGCCAGCCCGGCCACCAGGAACAGTTCTTCAAAACTGCGCAGCGACTGGCCATGCACCCATCCGCCGATCAGCAGCACATTCAGCCCCAGGGCGGCCACGCTCATCACAAGGACCTGGCGGCGCCACCAGCCCAGCGCCAGCGCCAGGGCAAACAGGCCCACGACCAGCCCGTACTGCGGCGCGATGTTGCTGCGAAACAGGCTCATGACGCCCAGGGTCAGCGCCAGGGTATTGGCGGTGAGCACCGACAACCGCCATGCCCACCACTGCCCGCTGCGCTGTCCATGCAGCGACAGCGCAGCGATGAGCAACAGGCTCAGCCCCAGGGCGATGGCGTGGACCGGGAGCGTGCCGGGCCCCACGGACCAGTCATGCCCGCCGTAGGTGTAGCTCCACAGGCTGATGGCCAGGCTGGTGACGATCTGCCACGGCGCCCAGAGCAGGTCCGAAGAGACCGCCGCCAACAGCGGCAGGGACAGCGCGGCCCACAGCGCAAACAGGGTCCAGGCATCCGCGCCCGTCTGGTAGGTCTGGCCGAAGTAGGCCAGCAGCCCGCCCAGCGTCAGGAAGGCCAGCAGGCTCAGGGCGGGGCGGACATCCGTCCGGGCAGGCGGGACCTGACTGAACCAGGCCCCCAGAACCGGCAGCACCACCCAGCCCTGCAACAGGGCAAATCGCTCAAAGCGGGTGAAGGTGTCCCAGTTGGCGGCGACCCACAGCATCACGCCGAAGCCCATCAGACCGGCCGCCAGCATCATCGCCCCGAGCCGCAGCAGCGTCCACAGCCGGCTTGGGACTTGCTCCTGACCACTGAGCTGCCACAAGCGCCGTGCGCTGCTCGCATCGAGACCACCCTGCGACGTGTATTGGTACAACTGCTCGTGCAGACTCACCGCTTCCTCCTCCAGGATAGGGCCCCTGCGGGCGCCCGTTGTGGAGAGGAATGATACGGACACAGGTCCGCCTCACCGATAACAGCTCGATGGAGATCCCATGGGACAGATGATTGATTTCAGCCGCCCGGATGGCGGAACAAGTCAGGCCTGGCTGGCCTCGGCCGGCGCGGGTGCACCGGGCCTGGTGCTGATCCAGGAATGGTGGGGCCTGAAGCCTCACATCAAGGACATTGCCGACCGTCTCGCAGCGGCAGGCATCACGACGCTGGCACCGGACCTTTACCGCGGGCGCATTGCCGCGGATGCCGACGAAGCCAGCCACATGATGAACAACCTGGACTTTGCCGACGCCACCCACCAAGACGTGCGCGGCGCAGCGGAACACCTGCGCCAGCTGGGCGCGGCCAAGGTCGGCGTGATGGGCTACTGCATGGGCGGTGCGCTCACCATCGCCGCTGCCGTGCATGTGCCGACGGTGTCGGCTGCGGTCTGCTACTACGGCATTCCGCCCGCCGAATTCGCGGACCCGGCCAAGATCCACACGCCCTTCCTCGGCCACTTCGCGTCCCGCGACGACTGGTGCACGCCGGAGAAGGTGCAGGACCTGAAGCAGCGCATGACCGCCGCCGGCCTGCATCCGGAGATCCACGTGTATGAGGCCGACCACGCCTTCTCCAACGTCACACGGCCCGAGGTCTATGACGAAAAGGCCGCTACGCAGGCCTGGGAGCGCACGCTGGCCTTCCTGAAACAGCATCTGGCCTGACCACCGGCAAGCCAGCGGGCCCAGTGAACCACTGGCCTGCTGACTGGCTCGCGCCCCCGACGCTCCCCCTTTTCTCCAACGCCCCTTGTCCATGCGAACTCATGTCCTGGCTTCGGCCGCTGCCCTGACCGTGGCCCTGCTCTCCAGCGGGGTCCAAGCCCAGAACGCCACCGGCTTCAAGCCCAACGGACCGGACCCGCTGGATCCGCGCGTGGCGCCGATGATGGCGGAGATCTCTCCCGCCCGCATCGAGAAGACCATCCGCACGCTCGCCGCCTTCGGCACCCGCCACACCGCGTCGGAAACGCAGAGCGACACCCGCGGCATCGGCGCGGCCCGTCGCTGGATCGAGCGGCAATTGCGGGACTGCAGTGCCCGCACCGGCGGACGTCTGCAGGTGACGATGGAGGCCTTCATCGAGCCGGCCGGTCGTCGCCTCAGCCAGCCGACCGAGCTGGTCAATGTGGTGGCCACCCTGCCCGGCGCCTCGGCCGGCACGCCGCGCGAGCGGGTGCTGGTGGTCAGCGGCCATTACGACTCGCGCAACAGCGATGTGATGGATGCCAAGGGTGAAGCGCCGGGCGCCAATGACGACGCCTCCGGCACCGCCGCCGTGATGGAGATGGCCTGCGCCATGGCCCGCCAGAAGTTCGATGCCACGCTGGTGTTCATGGCCGTGCCCGGAGAAGAGCAAGGTCTGCTGGGCGCGCAGGAATGGGCCCGGCGCGCGCGGGCACGCAACCTGAACGTCGAGGGCATGATCACCAACGACATCATTGGCAGCTCGCATGGCGACAGTGGTCAGCATGACCCCAAGCGCCTGCGTCTGTTTGCCGATGGCTTTGATCCCGTGCTGCGCCAGCTGCTCAACACCACCAGCAACCGCACGCCCGGCGACGACGAAACCAACACCAATGCCGCCATCCGCGCGCAGCTGCAGCCGCTGGCCGTGGCCGGCGGTGGGGACGATCTACCGACCCAGCAGTTCGCCCGCCATCTGAAGGCCCAGGGTGAACGCTACCTGCCCGGCTTCAGCATCGACCTGATCGAGCGACGCGACCGCTACCTGCGCGGCGGCGACCACCTGCCCTTCCTGGAGCGCGGCTATGCCGCCGTGCGTTTCAGCGAGCCTTTCGAGGACTTCCGCCACCAGCACCAGGACCTGCGCACCGACGGCGGCGTGGTCTACGGCGACCTGCCCGAGTTCGTGGACTTCGCTTATGTGGCCGACGTGGCCCGCGTGAACCTGGCCGGTCTGGCGACGCTGGCCTGGGCCCCGTCCCCGGTGAAGGACGCCCGCATCGATGCACGCGAGCTGACCAACGACACCACGCTGCAGTGGGCCGCCAGCCAGGACCCGGAACTGGCCGGCTACCGCGTGGTGTGGCGCCGCAGCGGCATCCAGCAGTGGGAAGGCGCGAAGGATGTCGGCACGGCGACGCGGGTCACCCTGCCGCTGTCCAAGGACAACCTGATCTTCGGCGTGCAGGCGCTGTCCAAGGCGGGACATGCGAGCCTGCCCACCTATCCGCTGCCGCTGTCGCGCTGAGCGACGGCTGGGCGGGAGGCCCTGGCGGGCGTGCTTCAGCCCGTCAGAGCATCAGAGCGTCAGACCGTCAGCCCGCGCAGCAGCAGCCGGGCGCTGGACACGTTGGTCGCGCAAGGCACGTCATGCACGTCGCAAGCGCGCACCAGCGCATTGATGTCGGGTTCATGCGGCTGCGGCGTCATCGGGTCGCGCAGGAACACCACGGCGTCGATGCCGCCGACGGCCAGCCGCGCACCGATCTGCAAGTCGCCGCCATGCGGCCCGGACAACATGCGCTCCACCTCCAGCCCCACTTCCGCTTGAAGGCGTGAGCCGGTGGTGCCGGTGGCCACCAGTTCGCACTGCTTGAGCAGGCCGGCGAATTCGGTGGCCAGCAGCACCATCTCGTCCTTCTTGCCGTCGTGGGCGATCAGCGCGATGCGCAGCCGACGGCGGGCGATGGACGGCGCTGCGGGGTCGGTCCCCGGCTGGGAGGCCACGGCAGTGGCGGAGGCGATGGCGGATGCGGACGAAGATGCAGTCATGGCGTGATGGTAGGGCCCGGCGGGCCAGACGGAGTTACCGGCTGGATTCTTTCTGTGTCGACGCCGCCGGGGACGCAGAGCGGTCCGAGGAGGCCGACGGCCGCTGCCGAGCAGGCCACGTGCCCGGTTGGCGGCCCAGGCCCAGGTTCATGGCGTTCAGCAAGTCTCCATTGTCCTGGCTGAGCTCCCAGGCAAAGACCCCGGCCAGGCCCTGCGACTGTGCGTACTGCGCCTTGGCCCAGACGGCGCGGGGGTCGTCATAACCCATCCATTGGTGGCGACCGGCGTGGAACAGCGACCACGACCGCGTCACCGGATCCCACACGGCCTGGTAGCCGCCACGCCCTCGCCCGCGCCGGTCCAGCAACTGGGCCGCGATGTCGCGATAGGGCATGGCGCCTTCCTCGCCGGGGTAGATGCCGGTTTTGGCCGCACCGGTGCGGGGCTGCTGCACGCCAGTGAAGCCTCGCCCATACATTGCAACGCCGGCCACCATCTTTGCCGGCGGTACGCCTGCCTCGCTGAGGTTGCGGATGGACCGGATCAGGCTGTCGTCCGCCTCGGGCGAGGAACTGGCCAGCGTGCTGTGGTGCCCCGCCGCAGGTGACCAGCCGCCGTAGAAGTCGTAAGTCATCATGAACACCAGGTCCAGGGCGCCGGCCGCCTGCCGGAAGTTGATGCGATCGACGATGGGCGACATGGTGTTGACCGCCATGGTGACGAGGTAACGGCGACCGGTCTCCTTCCCGAGCGCGTCCAGCGACTGACGCAGGTCGGTGAGCAGGTCGGCATAGGCCTGGCCGTCCTGGGGACTGCCCAGCTTCACGCCATTGACGGCACTGTTGTCGCCGGGGTGCTCCCAGTCGATGTCGATGCCGTCGAAGGCCGGATGCTCACGCAGGAAGCGCTGCGCGGAGGCGACAAACACCTCGCGGCGGGCCGGGTCCTGCGCCAGATGGAAGAAGGGATCGGAGCCGCCCCAGCCGCCGACCGACGCCAGCACCTGCAACTGCGGGGCGCGTTGCTTGTAGCGGGCGAAGACCTGATTGAAGCGGTTTTCGACGGCGCTGGTGGCCAGCTCGAAGTGGGCACGTCCTTCGCAGGCGGCGGCGTCCTTGGGCAACTGGCCGGGGCCGCAGATCCGGAGGAAGGCGTACAGCACGTGGGTGACGTTGCCGGGCGGCACTTGGTCGAGGAGCGCCTCCGGCTGCCAGTTGGGGACGTAGACGCCGACGACGCCTTTGGAAGGGCCGGTGAATGGGCGCTGGCGCCCGGTAAAGAGATCGCGCAGCGGGGGCGTGGCTGGCATCGCGGGCGAGGATGCGCTCGCTGATGAGCGCTTGTCTGCGTCATCCATGCGGTGCGCCTCTGCGCCAGGGGCCGGCAGTCCCCCCACCGCCAGCGTGAAGAGGACCATCAAGACGGACAGGCGGTGGCGCGGCATGCGAAGGGCTCCGAATCAAAGGAGCCCGCAGCCTATCGCAAATAAGCTACCAGTCAAATACCAGTTAGCCAGGAGGACGGCAAAGTGGTCCGCATCACCCGCCCTCAGGGCGCCAGATCCACCCTCACCTGCAACTCCCGCATCCGCTGAACCTCGGCGTCCCGCGTGCTGTACTGGTTGGGCGGACTGCCAGCGTAGTAGCTCCCTGAGCGGGCCACCGTCACCCACTGCCCCAGCGGCACCTGCACCGTGCTGAGCACGCTGGCGTCCTCGGTCGGCGCACCGTAGCCGGACGGATCCAAGGGCGGTGCCCCACCGGGCCGATTGCTCTGCTCCTGGGTGCGGATCTCCACGGTCACCGGCTGCCGGCCGCCGGCCCACGACGGCTTGACCATCACCCCGCGGCTGCGCTCCGCCACACCCTGGCGAGGTGCCACGTAGTAGCGGTCCTCGCGTCCCTGCTGACGCTGCACGCCGACATCCACCCATTGGATGGGCGTGACTTCATTGAGCGTCACCGAGGCCTGTTGGCCATTGAGCACCATGAGCCGGGGGAGCGACTGCTGCTGACTGCGCCGCTCCGTGCTGAGCGTGACGCCTCCGCGCGCCGACACCGACCCGCCGGTGCTCACCACCACGCTGCCGTCCCGCACCCCGGCCACGGCGGCACCGCTGAGTTCCTGGTCCACCCAGCGCAACTCCACCCAGAGATTCTGGCGCGGCAACTGCGCCGAGGCCGGTACGGCCGCCAGGCCCAGGGTCGCGATCATCGAGGCACCCAGCAGGCGCCCCAGCCATCGACGGTGTGTGTTCATGCGGCCAGCATACGACGGGAGCGCGTGCGGGTCATCTTTCACGCGGGCGGTCTGCACTTTTGTGTCTACCGCTGTGTGCCTGAACAGGGCTCGCGCTGTTAATTCCCCGAGCCGTTCAACGCACGGCACCGCGCCAGATCGCAGGCGGTGGGCAGCATGGACCGGTACTCCACCACGCTGCCCCAGGCGGACGCGTCCCGCAGGGTGCAGCGCTGGCCTTTGCCGTTGTCGTAGTAGGACATCACGTCCACGCAGCGCCGGGAGTGGGCCATCAGGCCGTAGAAGTGGCCCATCTCGTGGGACAGCACCATCTGCAGGGTTTGCTCGGCCGGATAAGCGGGGTTGCGCTCCCTGAGCAGCCGAAACAGCCCCGGCCCCAGCGACAGCGTGCGCGCCGGCACGTTGGCCAGACCGAACTGGCCGCGGCTGCCGGTGTCGGTCCAGACGATCTGGATGTCGCCCTCGGCCGGCGATTGGCGCGGCGGCAAGGCTTGCACCGACGCCGTCACCCCGCACGGGGACCACGCCTGCACCGATCGCTGCGCCAGAGCCAGCACCTGGGCCGCATCGAACCAGGGCGGCGCCGCGTCGTGGCGGTAGACGAAACGCAGCGGACGGGACACGGCACTGCGGTCCCGGCCGTCGCCCCAGGTGGTGGATTCGCCGGGGCGGCAGGAGGCGATTTCCTGGTCTCGCAGGGTCTGGGCTTTTGCAGCGGATGGCGACGAGGCGGAGAGGGCTGGCCGATCGGGCAGGCGCTGGGCGGCAGCGGGCAGGGACATCAGGGCGGCTGCCGCTGCGACCAGCGCGACTTGGGCGGCTAGGGTGGCCAGGGCGGCTGGGGAGGCCGGTGCGACCAGCGTCGCCGGTGCGGGGCTGAGGCCGCCCCCACGGGTGGAGCGCCTGCCCCGGCTCATGCCGACCGCAGCCGCCATGCCTGCCGCACCCGAGGCCAGAGCAGATTGATGGCTAGGCCGCTCATCACCAGCGCCGCCGCGGTGAGCTTCCAAAGGGGCAGGCCCTCGCCCAGCAACAGGGCCGAGCAACTCATGCCGAAGATGGGCACCAGCAGGGCCATGGGGACCACAGTGGCGGCGGGATGGCGGGAAAGCAGCCAGCTCCAGGCCCCGTAGCCGAACAGCGTGTTGGCGCCGGCCTGCCAGACCACCGCGCCCCAGGCGCCGTAGCTGGCGTGACTCAGCGCGCTGGACATGCGCTGCGGCCCTTCGATGAGGAAGGACAGCGCGAAAAGCGCCGGCGCGGCGAAGGCGCTGCTCCACACCACATAGGCGAGCATGTTCACGCCCACCGCCTTCTTGCCGATCACATTGCCGCTGGCCCAGGACAGGGCGGCCAGCAGCACCATGGCCAGGCCCAGCACGGTGGTGGTGCCGTCGGTGTGCGACGCGATGATGCCGATGCCGCCAGCCGCCAGCACCAAGGCCAGCCACTGGAAGGGCTGTACCCGTTCACCGCTGGTGTGCATGGCCAGGAAGAGCGTGAAGAACACTTGGGTCTGGATGACCAGCGAGGCCAGGCCAGGGGAGATCTGGGAGCCCATGGCGAGGTACAGCAGGCTGAACTGCGCGACGCCGACCAAGGCGCCATAGGCGGCCAGGTTGTAGAGGCTGACCTTGGGGCGGGGCAGGAAGAAGATGGCGGGCACCGTGGCCAGCGTGAAGCGCAAGGCCGCGAAGAGCAGCGGTGGGAAGGCGTTCAAGCCCCAGCGGATCACCACGAAATTGCTGCCCCAGATGGCGACAACGGCAAGGGCGAGCAGGAAGTGGCGGAAGGAGAGCGTCATGGGGCGCTGGGAAGTTGGGGAGTGGCGTGCTCACTATGCCAGCAAGGCTTGGGTGGGGGCCGGTACAGATGGTGGGGTGATGCGCCAGTACAGGGGAGCGGTGCGTCTCACCCGATTGCTTCAGTGTGGCTGTGCTCGTGGGGCGATCTTGCCAATTGCTGAGCAGCAGACGCGACGCCTTGTTGCGCTCATCGAATCGACACTAGGGCATTATTCTGGTCATTCCTGGGAGAGTGCTACTGTCATGCTGTCCTTGCCTGTGCGGGCGGATTCAGCATCGCCCGAGCCAGTTGCTCCTAACCCCTTGCGCATGGATTTAATTTGACAGGTCCTGTCATGGCTCGATTCAAGGAAAACGCAGTTCGGTCCCGAGCTGAAACCGGCGTAGGCCGGTGCGTGGATGATTCGCCGCAGAAGCGGACGTCGATGTCGAGGGTTCGTGCACACTTCTGCCTCAGTTCAGTCCGCTTTCGCACCCACATGAGCATTCGAATCGCGATCCTCACAGTCTCTTCACTGATCTGCTCCGCCGCGGTTGCTGGGCCAGTAGCAAATGAGGCTTTCGCTCAAGCCGCATTGCTAGGCATGCAACTGTCAGTGAAGAAAGCTGCGCAAGAAGGCGGCGCTTCTCATGAGACATACGCGTGCGTCCAGCGCCTGACTCCGGAGGTTTTTGTTGCTGCTGTTGACGCCGTGATGTCAGCGGCGTTGACTCAGCAACAGCGGGATGACGCTGATCGCTTCTTTTCGAGCGACGTCGGAAGGAAGTATCTCAAGCACGGCTTGCTTCAAACCTACAACGCCGTGGGACAGAAGCCACCCGAAGCACTGCCGTCCTTTTCGGACGTCGAATACAGCGCACTTTCATCCTTCGCGTCCACATCGACAGGACAGTTACTGATCACACGCCAGGTGATGCAGTCCCCCGCCGCTCGGCAGGTGTATGGCAGACGGATCAGCGAGCTAGTTGCTGAATGCAAGCAGTGACGCACCAGCAGCGCCGTCCCCATTCAGCTTGAACTTGACGTCAATCGGCGACTGGCCACCTCGCAGCGATTGCGGCCGGCAGTGCTCCCAGCCTCGAGCGGCTTCTATCGGCCAGGAGCAGGCAGTCGTCAATGCCAGCATTCAGGAACCGTAGGTAGCCTGTGTCCATGAGCACAAATGAAGATCCCCTGGTCGCTGAAATCCGAACGTTCTTGGGTTCCTATGCGGAGCATGACCCGGACTGTCCAGCGTTCGATGCTGCTGGCCCCGCAGTAAGCGATCCAGCCAACTGCATATGCGGGCTGACGCTCCGCGAGCATGAGCTGCTCTCGGAGCTCCAGCGTCGACTGGTATCGTCTGATCGCTAGGCCGGCCCTCGGCCCAGAAGCGGACGGCGGCGAAAGACTGGTGCGGAATAGTTCAGCGCAGCGGGATCAGGATGAAAGTTCAACGCGTGTGGGCCGCGGACATCTGTCGGGATGGCGGCTCGTACTCCGTGTGCTTCGATTCAGATGACGGACATTGGTACGAGCTCTTCCTGAAGACCAGGGCCTTTATGGGCTCCGGGCCCACTCACGAACCGCCAGTGATTTACCGGGGAAGTGCCAACGATCACAATGCCGTGCGATCGCTGTCGTGGCAAGAGGCAAAGGCTTTCCTAGCTTCCATGTCGTTCGAGGGCAACCGATTTGAGGAGTTGCGGCGCATCATCGACGCTGAGGGCGGCGCGATCGGCAACCCTTCTGTTGAGTGACAAGACCGAACGCTGCCAGCTTGTGCCATGCGCGACCTGCAGGCTTCGGAGTAGCCTAGCCATCATGAAGGCCAACGAAATCACAGCCCTGGTTGTTGAGAATGCATCGCGGTTTGGCGATCGCAACCCACAGCAAGTGAAGTACTTGACCTCTCGGTTCAGAGACGTCGAAGAAACAGCGGTCGCCCACGGCCTGCTGCGCGTGTTCACCGAAGGGGCTGGCCCGCCGGAAGGTTCCGCAGCGCAAGAGCTTGCGGGTCAACTGCTCGAGGCGCTGTGCCCGAAGTCGTCACTTGAGCTCAGCGAAATCCTGTCAGCCGCCCTCAGTCGCTACGAACTGAGCGTCGAACAGTTTCCGCTTTACCTGGCATTGACCTTTGGCAAGTGGCAGATGCTTGCCGAGCTCGACCGACTCGAAAACGCGATGCAGTTGGAGGCTGAGTATCGAGCCATACAAACTATGAAGTTCTGGCTGCGTGGGTGACAGCTTTGTACCTTCAGGTTTTTGAGTAGACGATTTCCGCTTGGGGATAGGACGGCCACCCGACGTCGCGCCGTTGACCGTGCATTCAATGTAGGCATCGAGAAACCGCCCCGGAGTACCGCCTTCGTGGTTAGGGGCCTCGCGTATTCACGGGATTCCAAGGATCGAAATCACTGCAGCCTGGTGAAGCTGGGTGCTCAAGCCGCCGCGATCCACTCGGCCACAACCTGGGGATCAAGCATGTAGTTTTGAATGCCGAGACGGGCGGCGGTGGCAAGCAATCGCGCGTGCAGATCCGCCGCCGCGCAGGCGGCCAACTGCGCCCGGGTGGCGATGCCGCTTTCGGCGAGCAGGTGCGCGTCGTCGCCGAGCACGCCGGGGACACGCAGCAGTCCTGCCTGTTGCACCCACCACTGCGCCTGGGCCGGAGGCTGCCCAACGAGCGCGGCGATCCTCGCGACGTCGGACTCGCTCCCAAGCGCCCTCAGCAACGCGCCGGTGTCGCGGATACCAGCCGCGTGCAGGGCGGTCTCCGCTGCGGCGTCCAGGGCCACGATTTCGCGCAGCGGATACGCAGAAGCGCGCAGCCGACCCTGCCAGGCGAGCAACGAAGTCGCGAAGATCGCATTGTTGAGACTGTGGCCGTCGAAAGCGTCCTGCGTGCGCTGCGAATACCAAGCCCGCATCCGCGCAGACTTGCCCAGGTCGCGTCCCGCATTGCGCCGATCGTCCGCGGCCTGGGCAGCGAACTCCAGGACGTCCTCAGGTGGCTCGAGCGCAGTATCGGCGGAGGATCTGACCAGGCCGGCCAGACTCGCCGCCATCCTTGCCCTCGGAGTCGGCGGTTCGCCAAGTCCAAACTGGTCGCAGAGCGTGCGGATGATCGAGGTGTGATCGACTCCCGTCACAAACACGCCGCACGGGCCCTCAACCTGTTTTCCGTCGGTTGGCCGGAAGACCGGGCCGGCCACACGCGGATTGATGAGAATGGCCGGCACGCGCACGCCGTAGCGGTCGTAGTTGAAATTGGATACCGGCGAAGTGAAGGGGCTGACCGCGGGCCCGGGCGGCATGTGGTCGTACGTGCCACCGTGCTCGTCGTAAGTGACGATCAGGAGCGTGCGGTCAAAGACGTCCGGGTACCGAGTGAGCGTCTTGTAGACGTCGGCGAGAAACTTTTCACCATCGCGCACGTCGATGGGTGGCTGGAAGTTCGGTCCATTGAGATCCAGCGGGTCGGGGAGCGAGCCGCCCGGGTGATTGCTATTGGCGGTGTACTCGACACTGGTATAGGCCGGTTCAATGAAACTGTAGGTGGGTAACAGCCCATTGCGAATGTCGTATTCGAAATTGGTTTCTTCGCTGAAATGCTCGTGGTAGCGGAACACGTTGCCGCCGTAACGGTGAAGCGGGCACCAGTGCTGATAGACGTAGTCGCACATCGCCGACAGCGGAGCATCGTGGTAGTACACCTTCCAATTGAGTTTCGGATCGCCACCGGAGAAATCGCTGCAGGGCCCTGATTTGCCGGCTGGGTTGGCGTCGTCGAGCAATTGGAAGATCGTGGTGTCCGTCACCGGAGCCACAAAATCCCCACGGACGATCGCGCTGAAACTCAATCCCGACGTGTAGTCGCCATTGTTGACCCTTGATGTCCTCAGCGCCGGGCGCGGCGACGACGATTTCGGTAGCAGTGAGGGAGTACCGGTATGGGTGAAGACTCGATTGCAAATCGTCTGCACTGGCGCGGCCGCATGCCAGACATCACACACCGCATAACGCGAGCCCAGCGCGAAGCTCACCGGCAAGGTCTGCCGGCTGAAGTACTGCATGATGTTGCGCGGCACCGGTGGCCCACTGGGGTAGCCGGGGAACTCGGGAGCGGCCGGCTGGCTGGCATAGCTGGTTGCGAAGCCAGACATGGTCGCTTTCTGACAAGGCAGTGGCGATTTGGTCCCAAACAGTTGCACATTCATGTCGGTGAACAACTCGCCTGGGTCCGGATTGGGAATGGCGCCGGTTCCGGGACCGCATTCGGCCTGCCACACCGTCCAGGTGCCTACGGGTAATGGGGCTGTGGTGCTGTTGGATTCTGTCCCGGTGAGTCCGAAGAAGTTCGGCCCGGCCGGATGCAATCCGCCAAACAGGTTGTCGAAGGAGCGGTTCTCGAGCATCAACACCACGACGTGGTCGATGTCTGGCAGCGGCTGGCTCATGGGCAATCCTCCGATCCCGCCGGGCGCGGGCAATGCATGGGCTGACCATGACTCTATCGCTGATCGCAGCAGACGGAACGCTCCGGATTCAATTGGATCCTCAGGGCTGAGTACGTGAGTCGTCAGCGCTTTCGCGGCCCGCCATCCTGTCCGCCGCCCTCAGTCGCTACGAACTGAGCGTAGAGCAGTTCCCGCTTTACCTGGCATCGACCTTTGGCAAGTGCCAGGTGCTTGCCGAGCTTGACCGACTCGAAGACACGATGCAGTTGGAGACTGAGTGTCGAGCCATAAGAAATATGAAGTTCTGGCTGCGTGGGTGACAGCGGAGCAAGGGACCGGTCACTCGCGCGGCTTTCGTGATGCCGTACGGGAAAGTCACCCAAGCGCTGCCTGTGGACGGCCGATTCCTGTGAAAGTGGTCGGCGTGGTCCAAGTCATAGAGCGGCAGGCGGCAGCCTCCGACATTGGCGCGTGAGCTTTGGACGTCAGCAATCAGCCTGAAACGCCCGCCTGCCGTAAACGGCGGCTACACAGCGGATGCGGGCATGTTTTGGCTCAAGCATGACAATATGAGCCCAACCCATTTCGCTTGATGTCATGGACTTGCCTGCAGCCGACGACCAGGAAGCAATCTTTCGCTTCGCAATGACGTTCAATGCCTACGAGATGTTCGGGTCGTTTGAAGCAGCAGCCGCAGTGGCGCGCGCAGCGAATCGTTCCACGCTCGAGGAGGCTCGAGCGGAGCTTTTCTTCAAGGCGCGTGCTGCCCGTCATTTGGGCTCGGACGGGCACGTTGTTGCCTATCAGGAACTGTTGCCGGTTCTGAAGGCCTACATGAGCGAGTCGCACTAGAGTAGGGCTGAGCCCCCGAGGAAAGGCCGCCAGCCTAAAGCGGCCGCCTGCCATGAACGGCGGCTCTGCAGCGGGAGCGGACATTAGGTTTTGCGACTCGTCGGGCAGGCGCCGCCGCTCACCAATGGCAGCTATACGGCGCGGTTCAACCAAGGCGATCCCGGCGTGTCCATAACTGGAGCCGCAAGGCAACACAGGGCTCACTTAGAACGTGCGGCTCGACTGCTCGACTTTTTGGCCACCTTCGTAGTACTCAAGCTGACAGATCCTCTTGAAGCGGTCAAGTTCAACGAACACACCTAAAACGTAGCCGCAGACATGCTCTGGAAGCGCCACGCCATCAGCGCTCCAGATGTCGTCATAGCTGCCCTTGGTCAAGGCGCGAAGTCGTTCTCGGTCTTTGTACTTGTCCGCAGGTGGCGTATCTCGCTTCTTCACCTCGATGGCGATTAGGTTGTCTTGCCTGATGATCTGGCCGCGGCTGTGAAGAAGGAGATCGCAATTGATGGCAATCACTCGCATGGCGCCGTCGAGAATTGTTTTGACCTTGCCATCCTGCTTTCGGTTGTACTCGGTGTCGGCGTAGTAATCGACAAGCCCGTGGGCATTTGCCGCATGCTGTAAGCAGATTGCCATGCGACCACAGTTGCTGCGTTCGTTGACGCCTTCCAGGACCTCCTGAACTTCATGCTCGAAGAACGTCTCAAGAGTCTGATCGAAGACCCGACGCACCAAGGTGGGAGTGATTGACATAAGAACCTCAAAAATCTTGATGACGTAGGTGGGGTATAGGGCTTAATGGCGCCGGCATCGTGCCAACCCGTGCCGAAAGCAAGCAGACTTCCTCCGAGAGTTTCGAGGACACCGACTCTCCGAGCCGAACTGAATTGTGCAAGGCCCCCACCTGCAGGCAGCCACTAACGACGGAAGTACTCCGGCCATTCTGTATAGCCGGCGATCCGCGCGATCCTGCATCCGGGAGATTGATCTCGGATGTTTACCTCTCGGGAAGACCCCATGCGAGCGTCACTGCGCCGACCCGCAGAATGCTCGAAAAACGGGAGGGTCGGATGGACGCATTTGAGGCGATAAACCAGCAACCGGCGGGCGCGACGTTCTTCAGGGCGGATCTGCATGTGCATTGCTATGGCGGCTCTCACGACGTAAAAGACATTTCTATGACGCCTGAGGCCGTCGTCGCAATGGCCATACAAGAGCACCTTGCGATCATTGCGATCGCAGACCACAACGAGATCTCAAGTGTCGAGCGAGCGCTCAAGGCATCAGAGGGCACCCCCGTCCTCGTCATCCCCGCGATTGAGCTGTCGACGGCCCAAGGTCATTTGCTTTGCTACCTCCCCTCGCTTAAGGCATTGCGCCAACTGCATGGTCAATTGTCCATTGTTGACAGTGGCCTTCCAACCTCCCGGTGTCAGCAGTCTATGTTGGAGTGTCTGAATCTGGTCGCTCGCCTCGGCGGATTCGGCATCCTTGCCCATGTCGACGGACCTTCCGGCTTTGACGTAGTAGTGCCGGGCGCTTCGCCTCATAAGGCCGACGTGATCTGTCACGGTGCTTTGCTTGGGATGGAGTTGAGATCCGCTGCATCGACGGTCTCGTTCGCCGCTGGAGATCCCGAATCCAGTAGATCGGAACTTGGCGAGGAACGCATCCGCCGACTCGGTCTCGCATCGAAACAATGCCTAGCGCGGGTCTTGAACTCGGATGCTCACAGCCTCACGGCGCTGGGACGAAACGCAGAGAACTTGCAGCGAGTAACCCGGTACAAGATGGACGAGCCGGGTTTCGATGCATTGCGGATCGCCCTGGAAGATGCGGACGCACGTGTGCGCATTGAGGATCTGGTTCCGGCGAGCATCCCCTACGTCGTCGGCCTAACAATTAATGGAGGATTTCTGGCGGGACAGTGCATCCAGTTCAGTCCGAACTTGAATTGCATCATCGGCGGTCGCGGCACTGGAAAGTCGACGACGTTCGAGGCCGTACGTTGTCTGATTGACGACGGCGAAGGGCGCAATGAGGTGGTCGACTCGGACGTATGGCCTGAGGAACTGCACCTGCTCTGGCGCGACAAGGCCGGGCAGGAGCAGATGCTTTTTCGATTGAAGGAGGGGGACATGGAGAACCTAAGTTCACCTGACACCGGTCCCACGAGCTTTGACGTCGATTGTTTCGGCCAAGGCGAGGCTGCCAAGATCAGCGCGCAAGCGAAGGCGAACCCATTAGCCCTGCTGCACTACCTGGATAGGTTCATCGAGATCGAAGAGGCTCTCGCCGATGAACTCGAGGTCAGGGAAGAACTCCTGACTTTGCAATCCAGCATCGAGGAGGCGGAACAAAAAGTTCAGCTCATCCCCCAGCACGAACGGCTGCTCGCCACGACCAAACAACAGCTGGTGGCATTGCAGAAGCCTGAGGTAAAGGAGCTGATCGAGCTCCAACGTCAACTGGCGACTGAGAAGGGGGTGCGCTCCCAGCTGACGGAGCTGCTTGCAACAGCCAAGAGAGAGTCAGCCACGCTGCCGTCCCGGGTTGCCGTGAAGGGAATCAGGGAACTGGCCGATCCACAGCAGCTTGCCGTCGGCGGCGATCAGTTTCGAGCGATCTTGGATGGCGTCTCCGTGCTCGAAGTCGCTGTTTCCAATGCGGAGAGCGGCATTAGCAAAGGCCTTCTGAAGTTTGAGCAGATAGTGGCCGGTGAGATGGCTCAATGGAAGGTTAAAGAGACTGAAGCGCAGCGGAGAATTGATGCCAAGCGGCGTGAGTTGGAGGCTCTGAAAGTAACCTTTGACATGTCTTATATCGCCAAGCTTGCCAAGGATGAAGCGACGCATGAGCAGTCCGTCAAAGCCCTCAAAACCTGGGTTCCTCATCTGGCTAGCCTGAAGAAAAAGCGTAAAGAGACTTTGTCCGAACGCTGGCAGGCCCGCACTCGTGTTTCGTCTCTTCGGGACGGCTTTGCCCGCTTGGCCACAAAGACCCTGAAGGAAGCGCTGTCAGACTTGAATGTGAGCCTCAAATACACATCAAGCGCGTATTCACCGGAAGCTGCGGACCTCATCATCGACGCCATGGGTTGGCGCACAAATCAGCAGCAGCGTGCGACCTGGTTGGTAAATACCTTAACCGTACCTGCGTTGCTGGCTGCAATCGCTAAAGGAGATACGAGTCCAATCACCTCCTTGAAGACAGACGAGGAGGTGCAGATCTTCAAACTAGATGAAGCGCAACTCATACTCGAGCGACTTGCGGTACCCAAGGTCTTGTTTGCGCTCGAACGCGTAGCCCTCCACGATCTTCCACGGCTTCAAGTGACCAAGCGCCTGATCAACGCAGATGGCGAAGAGCGATTCGCGCGCAAGGAATTTTCAAAACTGTCGCTCGGCCAACAACAGTCTGTCCTTCTCGCGCTAATGCTGTCCGCCGACACCGATCGCCCCCTCATCATTGACCAGCCCGAAGACAACCTCGACGGCGAATTCATCTACTCGACACTGGTTCCCGTCCTGAGGCGGGCGAAAGAACGCCGCCAAGTCATCATCGTGACCCACAACGCCAACGTGGCAGTGCTGGGCGATGCGGAGCAAATCGTTGTCATGAAAGCGGCCAACGAACGCGGGGAGATCGTAGCTCGTGGATCGATTGACGATGAGGCAACGCGTAAGGCTGCCTGTGCGATTTTGGAGGGAGCCCGAGAGGCGTTTCTGCGACGGGCCAAGATCTACGGGATCAAGGCGCATTGAGAGTCAACGCCGCCGCCCGCCCTACTCAAGGCAAACTTGCGGGAACCGCTGCAAATCGAGGCGCTCGAGACACAGGTCGGCATGAGTGCGTCCCGGTTCCATCACCATTTCCGGCGACTGACCTCGATGAGCCCACTCCAGTTCCAAAAGTGGCTGCGGCTCACGGAAGCGCGACGGCTGATGCTAATCCAGGGTCCCGATGCGTCGACAGCGGCCTGCGATGTCGGCAACGAAAGCCCGTCTCAATTCAGCTGGGAATATGCCGGCAGTTTGGTGCGTCACCGCGCCGTGACATGACGGGTCTGCTGCGGCAGGCTGCGGTGCCGGCGGGGTAGGGAACCGCCGATTTATCCGTGGCGGAAAATGTTGGGCCAACTCGCCGCCGGCTGTGATTCTGCAGGCCAGCTGCGACAGCCCGAGGTACGCGGGCAAGAAGGGCCTACCCAAGCCGCAAACGCAGGCACAGCGGTCCACCTGGCGCGGACAGTCAAATGTCTGGTGACCGCCACCGCGGTCGGTCAGGCTGCCCGCCGCGAATGACTCTGACCAGCCTGAAACGGCCGCGGAAGTGGACATCCTTCCACCTCGGTATGCTCTGCAGCCGAACGAGAGGAGGAAACCATGCAGAAGCGGCTTGTCGTGTTCGACCTTGACGAGACGCTCGTCCACGCGCGAGAAGAGCCGCTGGCTGTAAAGCCGTTGGCGCGAGTTGGGTTGTACTGGGTCTATCTGCGCCCTCACGCGCATCGCTTGCTGTCATTCGCGGCGAGCAACTTCGACGTCGGTTTCTGGTCGTCCTCCAGCGCCGCATACGTGGCCCAGGTTCTTGCGGCCCTGCTACCCGCCGATTTCGACGTGAAATTCGTTTGGGCAGCGGAGCGCTGTGTGCAACGCCCGAACCCAGCCTCGGGCGGATATGCCTATATCAAGGATCTTCGGAAGCTGCGGCGCTTCGGATATCTCGCGGACGAAATCATCATGGTTGACGACAGTCCAGAAAAGGTGGCCCGCCAACCGCGGTCCCATCTGCTGGTTGCGCCGTTCTTCGGTGACCCAAAAGACGTCGAACTACTTGCCGTCGAGAGGACACTGGCGTTCCTTTGCGGCAACGCCTCCGGCGACGGCTCACAAGAGGATGCGCTTTCAGCCTAAAGCCCCTTTTCGACCACAGCCCCAACGGCCATTCCGCTCGACGACGCCGTTGAGCGCATAGATTACCTCGGCGTCCTTCTCCTAAAGCGGCGGCACCTTGTAGTACGCCGCCCGCGACAAGCCTGCGGCCCTGCAGGCTCGCGTGATCGACAGGCGGTGCTCGGTCACCATGACCTCGACCACCTGCCTCTTCGCGGACGGCATCGAAGTTTTTTTCAGCACGTCCTTGATGGCCGCGTTTTCAAGCGGCAGGTCAGCGTACATGCGCTTGAGCCGCGCATTCTCTGCCTTCAGCGTAGGCGTTCCCGTAAGTCATATTGACGCCGGGGATGCGGGCTCAAATCTTGAAGTCCCGCACTCCGCCTTGGAAGACCCATCGAGGAGGCCATGTATTGATGGTGCCCTTGTCTCGAACCCATTCATACGTTTGATCGCCAACGAGGACTGTCTCGAGGTGCACTCTCGCAGCCATCCCATCGACGCGAGCCAAGAAGCTCTCGAACTTGGATAGCCACTCCGCCCACTCGAATTCGACTTCCTTATACGACGCCGCGAAGTGCATAAGCCGGTACATGTAGTCGATCGTAACCTGCTCGCTGCTGGTCATCGCAAACATGCTCCGCACCAGGAAAGGCCAACCGTCGTGCTCCGGTAGCTCTGCGAGCGCGGAACGATTGAGGTCATCGGAATTGATGTCGCCGCGTTGCCCCTTGAAGCAATCGATGACGCCGTATACGTTGCTCTGATGTCCCATGTTTTCCGTCCTCCCGTTCAGCTCTGCTGCTAGAAACCTTGTCCGCCGACTTTTTGGTCGGCATCAGTATGCCGGCATCGTCCTTTGACCTGCCCCCGTCCTGCCATGAACGGCGGCTCTGCAGCGGAAGGGGAAGTTAGGATGCTGGCGGCATTTGACGAGACATCTTTGTGGAAATCTTTCAGACGCTCATGACTGTCGACGAAGCGTTGCAGGTTTCGGGACGTGGCTGCCTTCTATTTCCAATGCTGCGCAACCCGGAGGGTTCGAACCTCCGTGTGGGCGCCGCCGTGGAGCTTTTGCGACCGGACGGAAGCATCTTTAGCTCCGTGATTCATGGGCTTGAAGCTGTCCACAACCGGCGAGAGGATGCACCAGAGATTCGGTTCTTGATTGCATTGCCCAGAACGGTCCATAAGTCCGACGTCCCCAAAGGAACGCTGGTTCGTGTTCTTCTTCAGAATGGCATCGACGGGCCCGTCGGTGCCGTTGATGGCTAGTCCATATGCGAGGACCGCTCCCAGCCTGAAGCCGAGGCGGCATCGCAGCGGAAGCGGCCGGTGTGAGGCCCAATTGCGCTGCAGCGGTCATCGAATATCCTGGCCACATGAAACTTGTCTGTCCAGAATGCCATGGAGCGCTTCAGTTCAACGATGCTGGAGGACTATTTGAAGCGCGCTGCACGAGCTGCGAATGGAAGGCCGAAGGGACGGCTAGTTACGCCTGGGGAGAGATGCCCCGAGCGGAACGGATGCCTGTCATGTCAGCCAAAGCCGCTGCGCCGGTGGCCGCCGCAACGTTGAAGTGCATGCGGGACTTGTTCATCGAAGCGCGGAACCTGCCCCTCAGCCAGCTTGCCGCCCAGCTATGTTCGGCGGAGGGCCTGCTCGTCGGACCTCTGGCCGTCTATCGGATGAATGAGGTCGAGGCGCGGTTGAAGCCGACGGGCGTCCGACTTGAACGCGTTCCGCATGAGGACGATGTCCCCTAACAGCCTTAATCGGAGGTGCGCTGCGACATCGCACTCTGAGCTTGCACATTGAGCGTCATGAAACCACCATCTTCCGTCCGCATAGGTCTGCTTATCGTGACGTTCTGTGTCGTCGTCTTTGCGATTTTCGGCGTGCTAGAAATCAGTTCAAGAGGCCTCGACGGCAACGACAACGGGAAGCTCATCGCCAGCTTTGCTTGTTTCGGACTCCTGTTCGGTGCGGTTCTCGCATTTGATCCATTGCCCGGGGAGAGGCATCCCGGCCGGCCGCTCTGGCGAATCGGATTGGGCGCACTTTCTGGAATTGGCCTCGGCCTTCTTTGGCAGTGGCCGGGCGAAGGCCTTGCGCTCACCAGCCTTGTAGGAGGTGCACTCGGCTATGCGGGTACGACGTGGGCCAAGCACATCTGACGCGCCACTCTTTGCCCTGACGTGCGCCGCATCATTTGGAAAGGACCTTCGCATGGACAAGGTGGATGATGTCATCCACGGTGCGAGTCCGTTCCGCCTCTTGTTTGGAGATTCTGATGTCGAAGCGCCTCTCTAGCCCTTCGACGATCGCGACATCGGTCTCCGGTTCGGCATCCAAGAGGAAGTTCAAGTTTCCCGAAAAGTCGTCTGTCGGTATCACGCGTGAGACGTCTTCATGAAGCGCCTCAGCCAGAACACCTCGCACACCTTTCACGATATCGATGGGAATGCCCGACCCTTGGTAGTAGGTTTCAAAAAACTCTTCATCGGAAAGATGCGCTCTTCCCTTGAATGCGATCTCGACCTTCCTGGCCACTCGGCGACTTTCCGAGTGCAGCCAGAGCACGACGACCAATACGATCATTGCAAGTCCGAGCGCTGTTTTCATGCCGTGGAACGTTTGTGCTCAGCGGGCAGCGAGGCCATCCGCATACGCTTCAAGTCCGCCAGTACGCGTTCGACATGCACGCACATCGCGTTTGAGCCCCAGTAGGGACTGATTGCCTGCAGAACGATGAGCCACTCCCGAAGGAATGTTTCGCTGGAACTCAGTGATGAGCGGCTTGTGTTCCATTGACGTTGAAAACTGCGGGCTCTCTCGCTGAGACCCTGAAACTCGCTTTGGCAGCGACCGCAGAAGCTCGGAATCCACCAAACGTACTTCTTCTCGACTTCGTAAGCGATCTTCTGCCGTTCGGGGGTGAGGACAAACGACGACTCGCACCTCCTGCACTTGCAGGCAATGCCTTCGTATTCGGTAGCGCCTTCGTCGTACTGTCCGCCAGAGCGCTGGCTAGGCAGAGACCACGCGGTTCGGTCAATTGGAACAGTCATGGATCGATGCGGCGTGGATGCCTTCGGTTTGACAGGAGAGTGGGCATAGGCACCGTAGTCTCGAGGCCACAACCGGGTCAACCGTTAGGGGCGGTCGTGCTACGCACGATGCCGCTGGTCGCGGCCAGGTTTCATTGGAACGATGGATCGGTCGCCACGCTGTTCGTCCTGGGCAGGATTCAAGCTCGAAGTTCATTGTCGCATCTCTCCTGTCGTGGCGGGAAGCTCTCAACAACGCCGATGCAACGCACCCCAAGCCCCAATGAAAAGGGGGAAGACCGCCGAAGCGTCTTCCCCCTCTATGAGCTGCCATCACGGGCAGCGTGTCGCGAACTCCGACCGTCTTACTTCGCCGCAGTGAACCGCAGCACCACCGACCGCACCTGCGTCACCTTGAACCCGGTCGCAGCCTTGAGCGCGCTCAGCGCGTAGGCGCTCAGCGTGTCACGGCTCATCCCGGCCAGGCTGTCCGGCACCAGGGCCACCAGCGTGCCGTCTTCCATCAGCGTCAGTTGCATGACGGCGCGCTCGCCGCCGTCCAGCGGCAGCACGGCTTGCGTACGGACGCTGACCGAGCCCTTGAGCGTCGGCTGTCCGGCTTGCTGACCGTCCTGGCGTTGCAGCGACAGGCTGCTGCCCTGGTCCACCACGCGGTACTGGCCCTCGAAGCTTAGGCTGGATTCACCCCCGGCCACGAAGATGGGCAGCACCGTTTCGCTGGCGGTGGAAGCGCCGCCGGTAGCGGCCTTGCCGTTGCCGTTGCCGTTGCCTCTGCTGTTGCTGCTCGTGCTCGAAGCGCTAGAGGAACTTCCAGCGCCATCGGCAGAGCCAGTGTTGCCGTTGCCAGCGCCACTGCTCGTGACTAGCTGGCAGACCTTGGTGGACTTAGCGTGGAGGCGAGAATATGACCTCCGTGGGAAACCCTCGAGCGGCAGCGATCACGCTATCGCGCATGTCGACGGGATTGCGCACCATGTGGGTCGGGTCGTAGATGAGGAAGATAAGTGACTCGCAATGTGAATGGCTAGGAAATTGCGCCAAGTCGAGCAAAAGCTGTTTGCCCAGCTCGCGGTCGGTCAAAGAGTCGCGCATCATTTTCGCCTCAACACCGGTCCGCTCGTTCACGAGCAGGAAGTCCACGCGTGAGGATGAACCGGCCAAGCTAGGCGTGGTCTCTTCCGGCCTGACGTTGTCGAAGTGAGTCCTCAGCAGGGCGCAAAGGGCTTGCTGAACATCGTATTCGTCGTTGATCGTCCAAGGGTTGTGACCGGCTCTCGGCTTTGCCTGGAGTTCGTTGGCGTAAACATGAAACCGTGCGAGCAAGTGCTTCAGCGCCCCTCGGGCCGCAGGCGTATCGGCGGTTTCAGTCTCTTCTGGGAAGAAGTAGCCGCGCAGGACTGCGGCCTCGTACTCCGTTTGGACGGGGTCCCGGCTCGACTTCACGCCCCAGATCAACAGCCCAATCAGAACGATTTCAACTCCGACGAAGGCGACCAGTGTTCCAATCGCAGGCTGTACACGGATACGCGTGCTATAGCGGTAACGCGGAATTCCGTCCGGCGACGCCTCATACTGCGGCTCAAGGGTGTAATCCACGTGAAGCACGATGCCGAATTGCGTTGGGTCTATTGCCACCAGGTTCGCATTGGGCCGTGGGTGTCTCAGTGGGGCTTCGTTGTAGGCCTGCAAGGTATCGAACTGCAGCGCCACGTTCTGCTTAAAACTATCAGACGACAAGAACTGGACGAAAGCCGGGTTCGTCATGTCGTCCTGCATAAAGGCAGGCGAGATTTTGTTGAAGTACAGAACCGCCAAGGAAACGATGTTTGCGAATAGCAGGAAGAGCGACACGCTCCGAAATCTGCGTGCCTTCAGGATCAGTTTTGCCAGTTCAGTGTTCTGCATTTGAGCGGTGTCTTCACGCGAGATGAGGGCATACGCCTAGGTGGCGTCCCTCTCGTAGGTGGTGGGGCGCAAAGGACGGGATCGAGAGTTATGAGCTCAGGTCAGACGATCGGTGCCGCCGTGTTCCCAGTCTTTCGCACTTGCGTACCCGCCCTGCCCCGTTTTTCTTGAATAAATGGCGTTGACTTTAAACGCCACTGGCAGAGATCTTCTCGCCTGTTCAAAATCGATGGTGGCGTAGCTGGTCGCAAGTGGCGGCTGCGCTGCACTCCTCGGCTGCGCGTAACACTGTTGCAGGACGGCGCCCGCATGCCCAATGAAACAAGGGGAAGACCGCCGAAGCGTCTTCCCCTGCTGATGAACTGCCCTCACGGGCAGCGTGTCGCGAAATCCAACCGTCTTACTTGGCCGGAGTGAACCGCAGCACCACCGACCGCACCTGCGTCACCTTGGACCCGGTCGCCGCCTTGAGCGCGCTCAGCGCGTAGGCGCTCAGCGTGTCACGGCTCATCCCGGCCAAGCTGTCCGGCACCAGGGCCACCAGCGTGCCGTCTTCCATCAACGTCAGCTGCATGACGGCGCGCTCGCCGCCGTCCAGCGGCAGCACGGCTTGCGTACGGACGCTCACCGAGCCCTTGAGCGTCGGCTGTCCGGCTTGCTGACCGTCCTGGCGTTGCAGGGACAGGCTGCTGCCCTGGTCCACCACGCGGTATTGGCCCTGGAAGCTCAGGCTGGATTCACCCTCGGCCACGAAGATGGGCAGCACCGTTTCGCTGGCGGTGGAACCGCCGCCGGTAGCGGCCTTGCCGTTGCCGCTGCCGTTGCCGTTGCTACTGGTGCTCGAAGCGCCAGAGGAACTTCCAGCGCCATCGGCAGAGCCAATGTTGCCGTTGCCAGCGCCACTGCTGCTACCGTTTCCAGCGCTATTGCCGTTGCCATTGCCAGCACCGTTGGCGCCGCCGCCATTGCCGGTGTTGCCGCCGTTGCCGCCATTAGCGCCACTACCGGCGCCATTGGACGCGTCCCCGGCGACCAAACCGCCACCATTGCCGCTCACGGTGCTCACACTCACGCCATCGGCGGTACGGAACTCGCCTTCGGTGCTCAGCTGAACCGTGGAGGCAGTCCCGACGCCACCTTGGCCAGCGCCGTCACCTTGACCCGCAGCGCTGCCGTCACCGTTGCCGGTGGTGCCGGACGACGTGTTGCCGGCGCCCTTGTTGGTGCCGCTGCCGTTGCTGCCGTTGCTGCCATTGCCGCCGTTGTCGCCGCTGCCGCTGCCGCTGGAAGAACCAGCCGAAGCATCGCCGCCAGTGCCAGTGCCCGCGCCGTTCCCAGCACCACTGCCACCACCCGTCCCCGATCCCGTACCACCTCCGGCGAACAGCTCATTCGTCCCCGCCGTCCCCGGCAGCAAAGTCGCACCGGTCCCACCCTGGCCACCGCCGCCGCCGTTACCGGTCGACCCGGTCCCGTCGCTGCCCTTGGTGCCATTGCTGGTATCCACCTTCGCCACCAGCCCGTCCAGCGCACCCGTGGCCGGGTTCGCATTGATCGCGCCCACCGACGACGTCTGCGTCTTGTCCAGCTGATAGTTGCCAGCGTCCGAGCCATTCAGGCCCAGGCCCACGGTGACCGTCTTGGACACGCCCACGGCCGCGTTGTCGTAACTGCCCTTCAGCACGGTCCCGACCTTGTCGCCCGCGACCACGCCCGACAGCTCACCGCCGCTGACCAGCGCCACGGTGCTGCCGTCATACAGCTTGGTCGTCACGGTGACCGGCCCGGCCGAGATCACCTTGGCGGTGACCGTGCCGGTGCTGGTGACAGCGCCCGACGGCAGCATGTAGTTGCCAGCGTCCGCGCCGCTCAGTTGCAGGTCCAGATTCACCGTCTTGCCGGTGCCGGCATTCTTGTTGGCGAAGCTGGCACTGCCGTTGGCGGCCAGTTCATCCCCGGCGACGACGTTGGACAGCGTCACCGAATTCAAGGTGGCTGCCGTGCTGCCGTCGTAGACCTTGGTGGCCACATCGGCCGACACCCCCACCGCGCGTGGCGTGATGCTGGCCGTCGCCGACGTGTCGAACGCATAGTTGCCGGCGTCGGTGCCGTTCAGCACGACCCCGTTGACCGTCACCGCCTTGCCGCTGCCGACGTTCTTGTCGGAGAAGCTGGCGCTGCCCACTGCCCCCACGCCCACGGTGTCCCCAGCCACCACACCGCTGAGGCTGATGGTGCCCACGGTGGCTTTGGTCGTGCCGTCGTAGACCTTGTCCTGCACGCTGCCCGCAGCCGCACTCACGCTCTTGGGCGTGATGGCCGCAGTGGCGGAGCCGTTGAACACGTAGTTGGCCGCGTCCGCACCGCCCAGGCTCATGCCGGTGATGACGGCCGCCTTGGCGCTGCCCGCGTTCTTGTCCACAAAGCTGGCGCTGCCGGTGCCGCCGACGCTTACGCTGTCGCCCGCCACCACACCGCTCAAGCTCACGGTGCCCAGCGTGGCAGCGGTCGTGCCGTCGTAGACCTTGCTGTTCACGCTGCCAGTCGCCGCACCAATCGCCTTGGGCGTGATGCTGGCGGTAGCGCTCGTGTCAAAGGCATAGTTCCCGGCGTCGGTGCCGCTCAGGCTCAGGCCGCTGATGGTCACGGCCTTGCCGGTGCCTGCGTTCTTGTCGGCGAACGTGGCGCTGCCAGATCCGCTGACGCCCACCACATCGCCCGCCAGGACGCCGCTCAGGCTGACCGTGCCCAGCGTGCCGGTGGTCGTGCCGTCGTAGACCTTGTCCTGCACGCTGCCGGTGGCGGCACTGATGCTGCGCGGCGTGATGGTGCCGATGTTGCCGGTGGCGGTGGTGCTGCCCAGCGTGTAGCCGTAGACCACGGTGCCGCCATTGCTGGCACCAGTCATGGACACACCGTCCACGCTGACCGACTTGGCCGTGCCCACATTCTTGTTGCCGTACACGCCAGCGCCGGCGACCGAATAGGTCACGGTGTCTCCGTCAATGACGCCGCTGATCGTGTAGTTGCCAGCGCCCAGGGTCGCGGCCGTCGTGCCGTCGTAGACCTTGCTGGTGGTGCCCACCAGGCTCACGGTCACGGTCGGCGCCACGGTGTAGAGCAGACCGTTGCCGGTGCCCAGCACAGTAGACGCGGTGGTGGCCTGGTACTGCTTGAAGTCCGGGCTCAGGCCACCGCGCACATCCGCCGTCGGCGTGGTGGAGTAGACCAGCCAGCGGCCGGCGTCCGACTGCAGCGCCGCAGCGCCGGCGTTGTTGGTGAAATTCCGGCCCGACGCAAGCAGGATGCCGGTCGTTTCATTGCCGCTGTTGGTCGCATGCACGGCCTGGGCCAACGTCAGGTCCGAGGTGGCGCCGCTCAGGCGCACATCGACGGTCTTGTCGACGGTGATGCCATTGACGCCGTCCGCCGTCCCCACCGTCAGGCTCTTGCCGTTGACCAGCGCCAGCGAGCCTGCCTGCGCAGCCAGCGTGCTCACCTGCTGCATGCCGCTCAGGCTCACGTCGCCGGTGCCCGCTTCGATGGCCAGCTTGCTGGCGGTCACGACCGCGCTGCCGTTGATGTCGCCACCCGCGGTCTGGAGGATCACCGTGTTGCCCGCAGTCAGCGGGGCGTTCAGCGACAGTCCGCCGTTGAGCACGTTCAGGCGCAGGCTGCCGGTGTTGGCCGTGATGGCGTAGGGCAGCGTCATCGTGTCGCCAACCAGGGTGAGCTCATGGCCCACGGTGGCGGCCAGCGCGCCTTCGGCGGACAGCGTCCTGCCGGCGCTGCCGATCACGATGTCCTGCGAGCCGTTGAACTTGCTCAGCGAGGTCTGGCTCAGCATGCTGGTGGCGCCGCCGACGGTCAGCGTCTGGGACGGGTTGACCGTGTCGAAACTGACCGTGGCCAGCGCCTGGCCGCTGACGGTGGCGGTGCCGGCATCAAAGCTCAGCGCCTTGAGGTTCAGCGTCGAATCACCGCCGCCCAGCTGGATGCCTGCGTTCAAGCCCATGCTGTTCTGCGCCACCAGGTTCACCGTCGTGGGCGTGGTGGTGGAGATCGTCAGGCCGTTCACGCCATCCACCGTGCCCAGGCCCCAGCTGCTGCTGCCGGTCTGCACCAGGGTGTTGCCGCCCACGTTCAGGGCCAGCGTGGTGAAGTCGAAGGTGCTGCTGGTCAGCGTGGCGCCGCCCGCGGCCGTCACCGCCAGGTTGGCGGCCGAGACACCGCCGTTGATGCCTTCGACCTTGCCGCCAGCAATGACGTGGACCGAGCTGGCGTTGGTGGTGATGTCACCATCGAAAATCACGTCCCCGCCATCTGCGCGGCCCACGATCAGGGTCGCGGCATTCACGGCGGAGGTGGAGCTGCTGGCCAGGGTCGTGCCCAGGTGCAGGTCGGTGCCAGCCCCTTCCTGACGCAGCGTCACGCTACCGGCGCCGCCGTTGGCGGTGACGGTGCGGGCGACGTTGATGTTGTCGCCGCTGAGGATGATGTTGCCAGCGGTGTTGGTCAGCGTGCCGGCGCTGATGTCGATGTTCTTGTTCACCAGCTCCAGGGCACCATTGGCGGCGAAGCTGAAGTTGTTGGCCAGGGTGATCGTGCCGGTGCCGTCTTCACGACCGATGGTCAGGTTCTTGATGCCCTGCAGCAGCGACAGCTGGCTGACCGATGCGAAACCCGTGTTGTCGCCCAGCACCATGCTGGTGTTGGCATTGGCCGGCTCCAGGCGGATCGACGCGGTGCTGAGGTTATTCAGCGTGGCGCCGGTGAAGTCGATGGCGCTGCCGCGCAGCGTCAGCACACCGGTGCCGGTGTTGAGGTTGACGATGCTGGACAGCGTGATGATGCCGTCGGTGAGGATGCTGGCGCCGGCGTTCATGGTGAACGGTGTGTCCACCGCCACGTCGCCGCTGGCGCTCAGCACGCCGCTCAGCACACGGACGCCGGTGGTGTAGCTGCCGTCAGCCTTGAAGAACAGGCGACCGGCGCCCAGCGTCATGCTGGAGTCCAGCACGATATCGCCCGTGCCCGCCGAGAGGTAGAGGTTGCCCCCGTTCGTGGTGACCGGCGCCGACAGGGTCAGACCACCGCCGCTGGCGTTGTCCGAGTCCGCCCAGATGCGCACATAACCGCCGTGCGTCGTGACCGAGCCGCCGACGGTCACGCCGTCCGCGCCATACAGCGTGACCGAGCCAGCGCCCGGCGTGCCGCTTCCCACCGCGGTGACCGAATGCGTCGGCAGCGTGCCCGGGTTGGTGCCCGTCCCCCACGCGATGAGGTTGGCGATGTTGGTCAGGTAACCGGTCCCGGTGGAGCCGGCCTGCAGATAGATGCTGCCGGTGCCAAACACTTCCACCGTGTTCTGGGCATTGGCGAAGGTGATCGAACCGTTGCCCGTCGTGCCCGCTTCCAGACGCAGGCTGACGTTGTTGGCCATGCTCAGGCGACCGTCGCCGCCGTTCAGGGCCAGGTTGGCAAAGTTGATGTTGCCGGTAGCCTGCAGCGTGACGTTGGCCAGCTGGGCTTCCAGGTCACTCACATACACGGTGCTGCCGGTGATGTCGCCGGTGCCAGCCCCTGCGGTGATGGTGACCGTGGCCGGATCGAGCAGCAGCTCGCCGGTGTTGCCCTTGTCGGCGCGGGCATCGGTGACGCCGCTGTAGCTCAGGGATTGCTTGCCGGAGACTTCCGCCTGGCCGCCGTCACCGCCATTGGCGCCGCCGCGCACGTCGATGCGGCCGGCAAAGCGGGTGGTGTCGTCGGACCAGAAGACGACCTGGCCGCCGTTGCCGGTGTCGGTCGCGCTGGCGCTGGCCTTGACGGAGCTGTCCGCCGTCACGGTCGTTGCGTTGTGCAGGCTGCTGTCCTTGCCCTGGTAGCCGCCGCCCACCAGCACGGTGCCGCCGCCGGTGGCACCGCTGGCATTGAGCGTGGCGCCGCCATCCAGCGTGATCTGCTGGCCGGTGACGGTGATGCGGCCGCCCTGGGCCGTCGCCGAGCTGGCGTCCAGCGAGCCGGCGACGTGCACCTCACCGGTGGCCCCCCCGTCCAGGACGATGCGGCCGCCGCTGGTGGAGAGGCCGGTGGCCTCGATGACGCCTTCGTTGTTCACCACCGTGGCCATGGCCGTGCTGGCACTGCGGGCGCTCAGGGTGACATTGCTGCCCTGCAGGCTGCCGGTGTTCTCGACCAGCGCATTGAGCGTGGACCGATCGACGGTGAAGCCCAGCAGGCCGTCGCCGCTGAAGTCGAGGGTGACCTGATCACCGGCGGCCAGGGCCACGCTGCTGCCCTGGATGCTGCCGCTGTTGCGCACCACCGGCGCCACCAGCGCCACCACGCCACCGGCTTGCAGCTGGCCCGCATTGGTGACCGCACCGGCCTGGCCGTTGCTGGTGAAGGTGTAGTGCCCGGACAGGAAGTCGCTGTCCGACAGGTTCAGCGAGCTGGCCACCAGGCCGCCCACATTGACCTGGGCCGTCTTGCCAAAGACGACGCCGGCGCTGTTGAGAATCCAGACATTTCCGTTGGCGGTCAGCGAGCCCTGCACCTGCGTCGGCACGCCACTGTTGATGCGGTTCAGCGCGATGGCATTGCTGCTGGGCTGGCTGAAGTGGACGCCGGCCGCAGAGCCGATGTCGAAGCTGTTCCAGTTGATGACCAGCTTCTGGGTCTGCTGGTTGACGTTGAGCGAGTTGCCGTTTTGCGTCAGCGTGGCCGCACCGGCCGCCACCGTGGCGCCAGTCGGCAAGGTGCCCGCATCGAGGGCGGAGGCGGCCTGGCCGGCCAGACCCAGCACCAGGGCGGCCGCAGCACAGCGGACGGCGCCGGAGGCGCGCTTGCCGCGGGCGCGGGTGGTTTCCGCGACGGCCACATAGGTGCCGGTCGCTTCATTCCAGACCAGACGGTAGGCGTGATTCAGAGAATTCTTCATGACGTGCGTGTTCTTCTGGTTGTGGGGGCTCAATAAGCGACGTTCAGCTGCACCCAGGCGCGCTGACGCTCGGCGCGACCGTCGGCCTCCAGGCCGTTGGCGCTGCGACCGCGGTTGTGACCCAGGGTGTGGGCCCAGGCACTGCGAACGCTCCAGCGCTCACCCGACACGTTCAAGCCCAGGCCGGCACCGGCCAGGCGGTAGTGATTGGTGGACGGATCCGCCAGGGCGCCCGTCCAGGGGTTCTGGTGCTGGGTGATGCCGCCCACATCCAGGAAGCCCAGGCCCTGCGCGCGCAGGCCGTAGAAGCGGAAGTCGCGACGCAGTTCCATGCTGGCCAGCCAGCCGCTGTCGCCAGAGGCCTCGCCCACGGCATAGGCCCGCACACCAGCGGGGCCGCCGAGGATGAACTTCTCGGAGGAGTCCAGGTTGTCGGTGGCCAGTTGGCCGTTGGCCGACACGAACAGCGTCCAGCTGCCCAGGCCCGGCAGGCTCTGGTTGCGGCCCACATGCCAGTTCAGCTTGGTGAAGCTGCCCTGGGTGGAGGCGCCCACCGCATCCGCACGGGCGTCATCCGGATTGCGGGCCAGGGACACCTGGCCGCTGGCCACGCCCAGACCCCAGTCGGTCTGGCCGCCGCCGAAGCGCTCGTCCCAGGCGTTGGCGCTGAAACCCACGTTCACCCGGTCCACGCGGCGACGGTGCAGCGACACGCCCAGCGCGTCGTCGTCCAGGCGGCGGTCTTCGGCGTCCAGGTTCAGCCAGACATTGCTTTCGCGGGCGCGCTGCAGCGGGAAGCTCAGGCCGGCGCCCAGGCTGCGGGCGGTGCCGCGCAGCTCCAGCGGTTCCAGTTCCAGGCCGACGCTGTAGCGCAGGTAGGAGGCGTTGACGTTGGCCCGCAGACCCTTGGGCGACAAAGCCCACGCGTAGGAGGCTGCGGCCTGGCTGGTGTCGCGGGTCTTGCTCAGCGAGACGAAGGCCTGGTCTTCCCGCTCCAGCGGACGATTCAGCACGCCGCGCACGGTGGCCCGCACATCGCCGGTGTAGCGGTTGGCGAAGTTGTCCACCGAGGCGGAGACGCCCCAGGCGCGCTGCTCTTCCACCTGGGCTTCGATGCGGCTGGTGCCAGGCTGATCGCCCTTGGCCAGCGCCGAACGCACGGTGATGCCCGGCACGTCGCGCATCAGCAGCAGCGCGCGCTCCAGGTCTTCCGCCTTGGGGGGGCCTTCGGGCAGGTTGGCATCGGCGATGACTCGCAGGCGGGCCTGCAGCGCGGCATTGCCGCCGGTCAGGCCCAGACGGCCCGGACCTTCCTGCAGCCGGCCCGGCACCACCGCAATCTGCAATTCACCACCGCTGAGGTCCTGGCGCGGCAGGTAGGCGCGGGCCAGCAGGTAGCCCTTGGCCTGCAGGCGCGCGGTCACGCGCGCGGCCAGGGCTTGCATCTGGGCATGGTTCAGCCGCTGACCGACACCGTCGGCCACCCAGGCCTGCAGTTCGGTCTCGGTGGCCAGGCCGTCGGCGCCGGTGAAGCGCACCTGCTGGACCAGGGCGGTCAGGCCCGGCTGGCCGGCCGCCTGCGACAGCGCATTGGCGTCGGCCTTGGGTTCGGTGCTGGGGCGGCTCGCGGGTTGTTCGACACGCTGACGCTCGTTGAGCAATTGGCCGGCGTCCGGCGTGGCGGCGATCGTTAACAAAGGCGACATGCTCAGCAGTGCTGCAGCCATGCGCAGATTCGTGATCTCGTGCACCTGGGTTCCCTTGGTCTTATGTGCTTGGGTCGCGTTTATCCGCGTCCCGAGGGGCCGGGGGTTTTGCGAAAACGCCTGCGCCCTTTGCCAAAAGGAATGCCGCCGTACATTGAATGCAACGTTGTGAAATTTTTACGTGGTACTTGTGCGCAGGGCGCGACGTCTTTCGCCCCGGGAGACAGACATCCACGGTGGGCGCGCCGGACAATCTGTTCCCTATGACGGAGACCGATACCGCCGTCCCTTCCGGGGCCACGGCGCCACTGATACTGCTGATCGACGACGTGCCCGAGGACCTTCGCTGGCTCAATGAGCTGCTGCGCAAGGAATACCGCATGGCCCTGGCCCACAGCGGCCAGCAGGGCCTGCAACGGGCGCAGGCCCTGCGGCCGCAACTGATCCTGCTGGATGTCGGCCTGCCGGACATGGACGGCTTTGCGCTGTGCCGCCTGCTCAAGACCGATCCCATCACCGCCGCCATCCCGGTGCTGTTCCTCAGCGCCCACAACCAGCCGGACGACCGGGTGAACGGCCTGGGGCTGGGGGCAGTGGACTTCATCAGCAAGCCGTTCTGGCCGGAGGAAGTGCTGGCCCGCGTGCGGGTGCATCTGGCCCTGGCCGCGCAGCTCCAGCACAAGGACGAAGAAGAACCTGCCGGGGCGCCAACCGGCGATCCGGCGTCCCGCAATCCGGACGGCCTGCTGGTGCAGGAGGCCGTGCGCTACATCCGCGCGCATCTGGCCGAGCTGCCCCCGGTGCCGGAACTGGCCCGCCGCATCGGCCTGCATGAAAAGCGTCTGCTGGCCCTGTTCCGGGACCATCTGGGACAGACGGTGTCGGGTTTCGTCAGCGAGGAACGGATGCGCCATGGCGCCCGGCTGCTGTCGGAGACCGGCATGGCGGTGCAGCAGGTGGCCCTGGCGGTGGGATTCAACAACCCCGGCAACTTCGCCACGGCCTTCCGAACCCGCTTCGGGCAGAGCCCGATGGCCTACCGAATGGCGGCGCGCGAAGGCAGCGTCCAGTGATCGGGACCCGGGCGCTGCACGCCTGGCCGATGCGGGCGGCGCTGCTGCTGGTCCTGTTCCTGATGCTGGCGTCGCCGGCCCGCGCACAAAGCGTGCTGGAACTTCAGGCCCAGCAGCCGGTGATCGACCTGACCCCTTATGTCTGGCTGCATGTGGACCCCAAGGCGGACGCGACCCTGGCCGACGTGCTGTCCTCCCGCGACTTTGCCGCCGCCCAGCGCCATGATCTGCAGCCCGGCTACACGCCCGCGGCCTACTGGCTGCGCATCCGGCTGCACAACGGCACGCAGGAGCCGATCCGCCGCCACCTGCGGGTGCCACCCGCGCGGCTGGAAGAGATCAGTCTGTATGCCCGCACCGAGGGCCTGGGCTGGCATCGGTCGGATGCGGGCCTGTCGGTGCCCTTCTCCCAGCGCGAGCTTCCCGTCCGGGTGAGTACGTTCTCCGTGCAGGTGGAACCGGGCCAGCAGGTGGAATTGCTGCTGCGGGTCGCCAGCCGCAGTTCCATCAACCTGCGGCCGCAGCTGTGGGAGACGGCGGCGCTCGCGCTGCGGCATCAGCGGGAGCTGCTGGCGGACGGCCTGATGCTGGGCATGATGAGCCTGCTGCTGCTGCTGGCGCTGGCGCTGGGCTTTCTGCTGCGGGAACGGGCCTACGTCTACACGGCGCTGTATGTGCTGAGCTACATGCTCTATGAATCGGGCATGCGGGGCACCAGCTTCATGCTGCTGTGGCCCGACGCGACCGACTGGGCCTTGCGGTCCCTCTCCACCTTCGCCATCCTCACCACCTTGCTACAGGTGCTGGCCCTGGTGCGCATGCTGGGCCTGGCCCGCACGCAGCCGCGCTTGCAGCGCGCGCTGCGGGTGGTGGCCCTGGCGAATTTCCTGGGCGTCGGTCTGTGCGTGTTCGGCAACTATCCGCTGGGCACCTTCATCACCGCACAGTTCAACACCGTGCTGCTGCTGGCCATGGTGGTGGGGGCGTGGCGAGCCTGGCAACAGCGCCACCCGCTGGCCAAGCCCTGGCTGGGCATGCTGGTGGCCGGCATGCTGGGCATGACGCCGCGGTATGCAGAACTGCTGGGGCTCATGCCTTACAGCGCGCTGAGCGACTATGCCCCGCCGATCGCCAGCCTGCTGGGCACTTTGCTGGTGCTGGGCGGGCTGCTGCGCCGCATGCAGCGGCAGAAGGCCCGGCAGGAACTGCGGCTGGAGATGGCGGTCCGGGAACGGACGATGGCGCTGGATGAAGCCCGAGAGCGGGCCGAACGCAGCGACAAGGCCAAGGGACGGCTGCTCGGCTATCTGGGCCATGACCTGCGGGCGCCGCTGGCGTCGGTGGTGCAGGTGGCGCGGCAACTGCGACCGGGCGAGGACTTCGAGGCCAGCCGCCATGCCATCGAGCACAGCAGCCTGCTGGCGCTGGAGATGATCGACGAGATGCAGCACTTCTCGCGGTCCCCGGAATCGGAGGCAAGGCTGGAGATCCTGCCCGCGCCGCTCTATCTGCATGGGCTGCTGCAGGAGATCGTCCACCAGAGCCAGGCCCTGGCCCGCGCGGGCGGCAACACGCTGACGCTGGTGATTGCCCATGAGCTGCCCTCGGTCGTGCAACTGGATGCGCGGCGCTTGCGGCAGGTGCTGGTCAACCTGCTGGCCAACGCGGCCAAGTTCACCCGGGGCGGGCGCATCGTGCTGCAGGCGGGCGTCACGCAGGATGGGGCGCTGGCGCTGGCGGTCAAGGACAACGGGCCCGGCATCGCGGCCGAAGACCTGGCGCGGGTGTTCGAGCCCTTCGTCCGGGCCCCGACCGAAGCGTTCCGGCCCGGCATCGGGCTGGGCCTGAGCATCGTGCAGCAACTGGTGCAGGCCATGGAAGGACAGATCGCCGTCCACAGCCGGCCCGGTCAGGGCGCTCGATTCGAGGTGCAGTTGCCCTGGGTGACGGCGCAGGAGGACGAAGTCTTCTGGCCGCCGGCACGGCCCTGGCTGGCGCAGCCGATCGGTGAAGGTCACACGGCCCTGCTGCTGGACCATTGCGCGGTGGTGCGCGAGGCGCTGCGGGAGCGGCTGGTACTGGCGGGATTTGAATGCCTGGAGGCATCGAGTCCGCAGGAGGCCGATGCGCTGATGCAGGCGTATCCAGTGCGGCTGCTGGTGGTGGAGCCGGAGCTCACTGACGACATGCCGGCGTGGCTGTCCACCTGGCGGCGCCGACCGCAGACGGCCCTGCTCTACTGCAGCCAATGGCATGCGGCGACGGCGGGCGGCCCGCCGAGGCTGCTCAAGCCAGCGCCGGAGAGCGACTGGTGGGTGACGTTGTCAGGCCTGATGCGGCGCGAGGAAGCCCTGCAGTGATCGAGGGCGGGCGCTCAGCCAGAGGCGAGCGGCGTCGAGGGGTTCTGGGGGCTCGAAGCCTTGCGCTTGAAGCAAGCGGGCGATGGGGGCTTCCTCCAGTGCAATGACGCTGAACGCATGCGTCCAGGTGTCGGCACCGATGCGGTAGCGCAGGGTCATGCGGACCTGAGTGCCCTCCGAGTTCGGGTCAGAGCCGGGGGCGGGGTTGGGGTCCGGGCTTCGCTCGACGGAGACGACTTCCATCGACCCGTCCTCGCTACGGCTGACGTCACCGACCTGTGCCGACAGCAGCCAGTGCGGGGGCTGGCGCTTGAGGATCAGTCGGCCCTCCGGGGCGACATGCCGCGCTGCAGCGGCCACGAAGGCGCGCCGCACGGCGCTGTCCGCATGGTTGATCATGCCGCTGGGCAGCAGCACCACATCGAAGCGTTGGTCGAGCTGAAGGGTTTCGATGTCCGCCTGCACGCGCTGCACCGCGTCGCTGACGTGGCGCAGCATGTCGGCCGAGTTGTCCACGCCGGTGACGCGGCAGCCGAACTCAAGCAGCCGATGCGTCAGCCGACCGGTGCCGCATCCCAGCTCCAGCACGGTGGTGCCGGGCGGCAGCCAGGGTTTCAGCAGCTCGATCTCACCGGCATAGGCCGATCGACGATACAGCTCCACCGAACACCCATCAGCGGACTGCGGGCCGGGGCCGGCGCCGCTGAAGTGGAGGGGGAGTGAGGCCGGTGAACGAGTCTCCATGGATGCGCGTGTTGAGGCCAGCAGGCTTGTTGAAACTCAGTGGTCCAAGCATAGCGCTCCACTTGAGCAACCTCAAAGATCGCAGAGTTGGCAAGCATGCAGTCATCACCGCGAGACAGCTGTTGCCAGCTGGCGGACACCCCGCGTTCAACGTCCCCCCACCGTCCGCGACGGATGCAGGGTATCCGTCCCCATCGCCTTGGCGCGCCGGGCCGCCTCCGGCATCAGACGTCCGCCGGCGCTGCGCCAGCCGCGCCACAGCTCCTCCAGATAGGGCAGGATCTCGAAGAACAGAATCACCAGCAGGATGGTGGCGAGATAGGCGGTTGGCAGCGGCGTGTCTTTCCACGCCAGCGAAAAGTCCGCGGCCTCCGGCCCGACCCCCACCAGTGCCATCGCCTGCGGCCAGTGCAAGGCCACCACCGCGATGATGGCCATGAGTGGAATCATCTCCAGGAAGCTGTGCACGTGCTGCTCCAGCACCGTCACCACCCGCGCCGTCGTGGCGTAGCTCACATCCCACAGCGCCGTCAGCTCATGGATGAAGAAGCACACCACCATCACCGCAATCACCAGCGCGTTGATGCGCAGGAACAGGCAGGCCAGCACCGGCAGGCCCACCTCCACAAACATCAGCAGGTGAATCAGCGACTCCTTCGCGCCGGTCGTCTGCTCGATGCGCGCAGCCCGATGACAGAACCAGTCCGCCACACCCGCCAGCAACCACAGCGGCAGGATGAAATAGAGCAGGATCAGCTCGGTCGGGTCGCCCGCCGCTGTGGCGAGCGTCGTGGCGGCCGGGACGGCCGTAAAGGCCATGGGCAAGGCAGTGGTGACGGACATGCGAAGGCTCCGTGGTGCGACAACAGGTGCGTCCCGTGAGCAAACAGGATGCCCAGCCTCCTGCGCCCTCCCCAGCCCTGCCCGCATCATCGTCCCCTCAATGAGCGGCAGGTGGCTACATGATGGCGTCCGCCGTGGCAATCACCGCATGGCCGGATAGCCGCGCAGCCCCATCTGAAATACAACAGCCGGCGAACCTGTCACCAACGCCGAGGGAGGCGTCATGAAAACCACAACCGCTGCGGCCCTGCTGGTCGCCGCATTGCTCGGGGGCTGCGCGTCGTCCACGCAGACCTTCACCAACACCAAGGCCTCGGACGCGGTCAAGGCCAAGAGCTTCAGCGCCTACAAGGAAGTCCTCTTCGTTCCCCCCAAGGAGGACCCGCGCCAGGTCGTGCCTCGTGTCGTCAAGGAAATCGAAAGCCTGGGCCTGAAGGTCACCACCCTGGACCCCAGCAAGCCCATCGAGGCCCCGCAGGGCACCGCCTTTGTCATCAGCCCCGACGGCTGGATGCTGACCTGTGCCCATGTGCTGAAGGACCAGAAGGAAGCCACCATTACGCTCAACGGCCAGCGCCTGCTGGCCGACGTCGTCAAGTCCGACACCAAGGTCGACCTCGCCCTGCTCAAGCTGCGTGACCCGCTGCCCAAGGACACCCCGGTGCTGGCCTTCCGTCAGGCCCGGCCGGCGGCCATGGGCGAGGATGTGTTCACCATCGGCTATCCGCTCAGCCGCCTGCTGGGCAACAACGCCCGCATGACCAAGGGCCTGCTGTCCGCCACCAGCGGCTTGCGGGACGATGTCAATGAACTGCAGGTGTCCGCCGAAATCCAGCCCGGCAACAGTGGCGGACCGCTGCTGGACCAGAGCGGCCAGATCCTCGGCATCATCCGTCAGACCCTCAACCCGGGCGCCGTGGCCCAGGCCACCGGCGGCGCCCTGCCCCAGAACGTGAACTTCGCGATCAAGGACGAGCCCGCCATCAAGTTCCTGCGCGAAGCCGATGCCGACGGCGCCAAGGCGCTGGTGTTCGACCGTGTCACCACGCTGGACACCGCCGCCAAGGCCGTGGCCAAGGTGCAGGCAGGCATCGTGGACGCAGACGGCACCCGCAGCGACAAGGTGTTGGTCAAGCTCGTCTACAGCAGCCACTGGGACATCTGGTGGCGCTTCCGCGTCTTCATCATCGCCGCCTATGACTACGAGACGCTGGAGCCCCTTTTCGCAACGGGTCAGGGTCGGGACAACATGATCAGCAACGAAGAGGTGGTGATCCACGACACGATGGAGAACTTCCGCAAGTCCCTGCGGGACAAGCGCTGACCTCCCCGCCGCCGGCCCCGGCCGGCGGTCCGCCCCTTACGGCTTCAGATGCCCCAGGGGCAAGGCGCCGCCGGCCTTCACTTCCCCCAGCGAGAAGCTGGTGTGGATGTCCTTCACATTCGGCAGGTTCAGCAGCGTGTCGATCGAGAAGCGGCTGAACGCATCCAGGTCGGTGGCCATCACCTGCAGCTCGAAGGTGCCGGCGCCGCTGATGTAGTGGCAGGCGATCACCTCGGGCAACGCCCGGATGGCCTGCTCCAGCTCCCGGGTGGCCGCACCGTTGTTGCGGTCGGCATCCACCCGCACAAAGGCCAGCACGCCCAGGCCCAGCTTGCGCCGGTCGATTTCCGCGCGGTAGCCGGTGATGAAGCCCTGCTCCTCCAGCCATCGCACGCGCCGCCAGGTCGGCGCCGCCGACAGGCCGATCCGGGACGCGAGTTCCGCGTTCGACAAGCGGGCCTCTTTTTGCAGCGCGGCCAGGATGGCGACGTGATAACGATCCAGGCCGCTGGCGGTGGTGCCGCCGGCCTCGTCGGCGTCAGCGCTCGCTGCCCCGCCCGCCAACCCGCCCGCCAACCCGCCCGCTTTTGCGCCCGCTGCCCCGCCTGAAGCCGCCGCTGCACCCGTCGCCGAGCCAGTCCCCCCACCGGTCGTTGAGGGGTCCGATCCCGTCAGGGTTTTCCCTTGACGCTGATTTCGCGATGCCAATCGTTCTCTCCGCCGTTGTCTCAAGCAAGATTCTTGCTCAAGTCTCTTGCGAACGGGCATAACAAGCAAGCACTCGCCGCGCCGTATTTCCTACACTGGGGTGCTGGTCCGCCTCCTGCCCCGACAGGACAAGTCACCCCTTGTCCCGGTCCTGAGCGGGGGAAGACCCAGCATGACAACATGGCGCTGAAGACCATCAGCGGTATCTGGCAGCACGGCCTCGCAGGCCCGCCACAAGCGGGACCCGACGGTGCCGGCCACCAACAGGAGACACCCCCTCATGAATGCCCCCCTGCCCGAACACATCCTGCGAGCACTGGAAACAGTCAGCCTGGACGACAAATACGCGTTGGACGAGGGCCGTGCCTTCATGAGCGGCATCCAGGCCCTGGTGCGCCTGCCGATGCTGCAGCGCACCAGGGACGCCATGGCCGGCCTCAACACCGCCGGCTTCATCTCCGGCTACCGCGGCTCGCCGCTGGGCGGCTACGACCAGGCCCTGATGGCGGCGCGCAAGCACCTGGCCAAGCAGCACATCGTCTTCCAGCCCGGCGTGAACGAGGAACTGGGCGCCACCGCCGTCTGGGGCACGCAGCAGCTGGACCTCTTCCCCGAGAAGAAGAAGTTCGACGGTGTTTTCGGCATGTGGTACGGCAAGGGTCCCGGCGTGGACCGCTGCATCGACGTGTTCAAGCATGCCAACATGGCCGGCACCTCCAGGCATGGCGGCGTGATCGCCATTGCCGGCGACGACCACATTGCCAAGAGCTCCACCGCCGCTCACCAGAGCGACCACGTCTTCAAGGCGGTCGGCTTCCCGGTGTTCTTCCCGTCCAGCGTGCAGGACATCCTGGACATGGGCCTGCATGCCTTCGCCATGAGCCGCTTCTCCGGCCTGTGGTCCGGTCTGAAGACCATCCAGGAGATCGTGGAATCGTCCAGCAGCGTCAGCGTGGACCCGGACCGGGTGCAGATCCTGCTGCCCGAGGACTTCCCGATGCCGGCCGGCGGCCTGCACATCCGCTGGCCCGATCCGCCGCTGGACCAGGAAGCGCGGATGATGGACCACAAGTGGTACGCCGCCCTGGCCTACGTGCGGGCCAACCGGCTCAACCACAACGTGGTGGCCACGCCCAACGACCGTTTCGGCATCATCGCCAGCGGCAAGGCCTGGAACGACACCCGCCAGGCGCTGCATGACCTGGGGCTGGACGACGACAGCTGCCGCCGCCTGGGCATCCGTCTGCACAAGGTCAATGTGGTGTGGCCGCTGGAAGCCACCATCACCCGCGACTTCGCCCAGGGCCTGCAGGAGATCCTGGTGGTCGAGGAAAAGCGCCAGATGATCGAATACCAGCTCAAGGAAGAGCTGTACAACTGGCGTCCGGACGTGCGCCCGAACGTGCTGGGCAAGTTCGACGAAGCCGAGAACGACCTGAGCGGCGGCGAATGGAGCCGTCCCAACCCCAGCAGCCATTGGCTGCTGCGTCCCCAGGCCGACCTGACGCCCGCCATCATCGCCCGCGCGATTTCCAAGCGCCTGCTCAAGCTGGGCGTGGATGCCGACACCGCCGAGCGCCTGCGCGCCCGCGTGGCGCTGATCGACGCCAAGGAGCAGTCGCTCAAGTCGGAAGAGAAGACCGCCGGCGGTGCCGACCGCACGCCCTGGTTCTGCTCCGGCTGCCCGCACAACACCAGCACCCGCGTGCCGGAAGGCTCGCGCGCCGTGGGCGGCATCGGCTGCCACTACATGGTCACCTGGATGCCGGGCCGCAACACCGCCACCTTCACCCAGATGGGCGGTGAAGGCGTGCCCTGGGTCGGCCAGGCCCCGTTCACCGACGAAAAGCACATCTTCAGCAACCTGGGCGACGGCACCTACTTCCACAGCGGCATCCTGGCCATCCGCCAGAGCATCGCCGCCGGGGTGAACATCACCTACAAGGTGCTCTACAACGACGCGGTCGCCATGACCGGCGGCCAGCAGGTGGGCGAGCGTCCGGAAGGCCACAGCGTCTTCCAGATCATGAACAGCCTGATCTCCGAGGGCGTGGCCAAGCTGGTCATCGTCACCGACGAGCCGCAGAAGTACGACGGCAAGCCCGTCGCCCCGGGCGTCACCGTGCATCACCGCGACGAGCTGGACGCGCTGCAGCGCCAGTTCCGCGAGATCCCCGGCACCACGGTCATCATCTACGACCAGACCTGCGCCACCGAAAAGCGCCGTCGCCGCAAGCGCGGCAAGCTGGTGGACCCGGCCAAGCGCACGGTGATCAACGAAGCGGTCTGCGAAGGCTGCGGCGACTGCTCGGTGCAGTCCAACTGCCTGTCGGTGGAACCGCTGGAGACCGAATTCGGTCGCAAGCGCCAGATCAACCAGAACACCTGCAACAAGGACTTCTCCTGCGTGAAGGGCTTTTGCCCCAGCTTCGTCACCATCGAGGGCGGCGAGCTGAAGAAGCCCAAGAAGGACAAGCGCCTGAACCCGCTCGACGCCAGCCTGCCGCCGGTGCCGCAGCCGCTGCTGCCCAATGCCGAAAAGGCCTGGGGCATCGTGGTGGCCGGCGTGGGCGGCACGGGGGTGATCACCATTGGCCAGCTGCTGGGCATGGCCGCGCATCTCGAAGGCAAGGGCGTGATCACGCAGGATGCGGCGGGTCTGGCCCAAAAGGGCGGCGCCACCTGGAGCCACATCCAGATCGCCAACAGCCCGTCGGCGATCTTCTGCACCAAGGTCGGCACGGCGGACGCCGACCTGGTCATCGCCTGCGACTCCATCGTGGCGGCCAACAAGAGCACCCTGGCGGTGATGCGTGAAGGCCGCAGCTACGTGGCGCTCAACACCCACGGCTCGCCCACCGCCACCCTGGTCAACAACCCGGACTGGAGCTTCCCGGGCGGCGCCTGCGAGGCCGCCATTGCCAAGGCCGTGGGCAACGAGCATCTGGGCATGTTCGATGCGGAAGAAGTGGCGGTGAAGCTGCTGGGCGACTCGCTCTACACCAACCCGCTGATGCTGGGCTATGCCTGGCAGAAGGGCCGCGTGCCGCTGAGCCATGCGGCGCTGATGCGCGCCATCGAGCTCAACGGCGTGCAGATCGACAACAACAAGGCGGCCTTTGAATGGGGCCGTCGCTGCGCCCACGACCTGGCTGCCGTGCGCTCGCTGTATGCCACGCAGCAGGTCATCCAGGTGATCAAGCGCCAGGGCGTGGACGAGCTGCTGGCGCGCCGCGTCGAGTTCCTCACCGACTACCAGAACGCCGCCTACGCCGCCGACTACCGTGCCTTCGTGGAACGGGTGCGCGCCATCGAGGCGCCGCTGGGCGGCACCCGCCTGACCGAGGCGGTGGCCCGTTATCTGTTCAAGCTGATGGCCTACAAGGACGAATACGAGGTCGCCCGTCTGCACACCGACCCCAAGTTCCTCCAGAAGATCCAGGCCCAGTTCGAAGGCGACTACAAGGTGGTGCACCACCTGGCCCCGCCGCTGTTTGCGAAGAAGGATGCACAGGGCCAGCCGGTCAAGTCGCCCTTCGGTGGCTGGGTGCGTCCGGCGATGAAGGTCCTGGCGCGGCTCAAGGGCCTGCGCGGCACGGCCTTCGATCCGTTCGGCCATACCGAGGAGCGTCGCACCGAGCGTCAGCTGATCCAGGACTACCGCGCCAGCATCGAGGCCATCCTGGCCAAGGGTCTGACGGCGGAGCGCCTGCCGCTGGCGCTGGACATCGCCCGTCTGCCGGAGGACATCCGCGGCTACGGACACGTCAAGGAACGGCATCTGGCCGCCGTGCGCACCCGCTGGACGCAGCTCAGCGCCCAGTGGGCGGCGCAATAAGCGGGTCGGCGTCCCTTCTCTTCCCTCCCCGCCCCGGTCCGGCGTGGCGTCCACGCCGCAACCTGTGACATAGGACCCCCGCGCCTTCCCCCTCAAGGGGGACGGTGCGGCAGTTCTCGCCAGTCGCGCGAGCCTGGCTGGCTAGACTCCCGCCCCACAGAAGATCCATTCGGGAGGGAATCCTATGAGCTCCAGCATCTGGGCCGGCATCGTCCGCGCCTGCGGCCGCCGCATGGCGTCCGCCTTCATCGCAGGCGCCAGCCTGTTCGTGCCGGCCGTCCAGGCCCAGACCCCACAGGCACAGGCGGAAGCCAAGGCTGCCTGGGATGACGCCAGCAAGGCGGCCGTCCACGGCCCGCACGACATCACGCTCGCCGGCCAGGCCACGCTGCATCTGGCCGATGGCAAGGTCTTCATTCCCCAGCCGCAAGCAGCCCGTCTGCTGCGCGCCATGGGCAACCCCGGCACCTATTCCAACCTGGAAGGCCTGGTGATGCCCAAGGGCGAGGAAGACTGGATGGCCATCGTGAAATTCGAGAAGTCCGGCTACATCAAGGACGACGATGCCAAGAACTGGGATGCCGCCGATTTGCTCAAGAGCTACCGGGAAGGCACCGACAACGCCAACAAGGAGCGGGAGAAGATGGGCGTGAGCGCCCTGGAGATCGTCGGCTGGGCCGAGCCCCCGCGCTACACCGCCGGCAATCACCAACTGGTGTGGGCGATGAGCACGAAGGAAAAGGGCGCGCCGGCCGATCAGCCGCAGGGCGTCAACTACAACACCTATGCGCTGGGCCGCGAAGGCTATGTGAGCCTGAACCTGGTCACCGGGCTCAAGGACCTGGCCAAGGACAAGCTGCAGGCGCAGGGCCTGCTCTCCGCACTGGCGTTCGACACCGGCAAGCGGTATGAGGACTTCAACCCCGACACCGACCATGTGGCCGAATACGGCCTGGCAGCGCTGGTGCTGGGCGTCGGCGCGAAGAAGCTGGGCCTGCTGGCCGTCATCGGCGCCTTCCTGGCGAAGTTTGCCAAGCTGATCCTGGTGGGTGCGCTGGGCCTGGGCGGCGCGTTCATGAAACTGTTCCGTCGGGACAAGTCGGGCGGCTGACGCGGCATCTCAGCGCTTCAGACGCTTGACCCGGCGCCGCATACGCGCCAGCGCGTCATTGCGCACCGGCAGCAGCCAGGCCAACTCGAACCCGGCACGGGCGGCTTCTTCCGCCTGGCCGGTCGCCAGCGCCCGCACCAGGGCGGCACGGGCGTGAACGAGGCCCGTCTCCAGATCGTTCAGGGCCCCCAGCGGCTTCTGAACGTCCTGCACCCGCGCCATCCACTTGACGACTTCACGAGGCATTGCCCGCGAGGGCGAGATCGATGGCGCCTGCTCGCGCAGCTCATGCGCCTTGTCACCGCTGACGGATCGGCCCGGCTTCGCGGCCCTCAGGCTTCCCGTCATCTCCAGGGCCATCTTCCATCGGCGCAAGCGACGACGCAGATGATGCCGCCCTTCCACATCCAGCTTGTCGAAGCGCCGCGCCAGGTGCAGGGCCTTGTCCCCGAGCTTCTCCACGTCCGGCACGACCGCCTCGATCGGCTCGTTCGCCGGCCAGCCGCGCACCAGCCAGGCCACGATGGAGAGCATCCAGCCCTGCCACAAGGGCTCGGCCAGCAGATCCGACGGGGCCGGTCCCTCCAGCGGCCGCTTGCGCAGCGCCACCTCAGTCGCTCCCCCGGCCACCGGCACGGCAACGGCTGCCTGCCGCCACGCCCGTTCCAGGTCCTGACGCCAGGCGGCCTGCGTCTGGGCATCGGCATCCCGCGCTTCCGCCAGCATCTGGCCCAGTTGCTTCGCCCCTTCGCCCAGACTGCGCAGGGCGATCAGGTCGGCGTCGGTCACTGACGGTGTGGCCGTTGCCAGCAGATCCACCCCCACCCGCAGCCGTCGCAGCGCCACCCGCAACTGATGCAGATGCTCCGGCTGTTGCAGCCCGGTGACGATCTGCGAGGCATTGCCCAGCACCGGCTCCACCACCGACTTCAGCAGCACGGTCAGCGCCTGCGCCTGGGTCTGCCCCGGCTGCCAGACGGCCGCCGTGCTGGCATGCGCCGGGGCAACGGCCTCGCGGCGCGCCAGCAGGTCTCCGCGAAGGGCCTTGGTGCGGAGTTCCAGCGTCAACGCGAAACGACCCAGCGCCCAGTCTCGGGCCACTTCCAGCACGGCACGCGGGTCGCCCTGCTTCAGCTCGATTTCCAGCTCGGCGACGGGCGTGCGGCGCTCGTCCGGCCCCTCGCCGGCGAGCAGCGCGCCGTGATCCAGGGCCAGCTCCACCTCGCCGAAGGGGGTGGACAAGGCCCGGCTCAGCCGTTCGATGTCGGTGTGGAACAGGGCCAGCAAGGCGGGTGAACCCAGCCGCTCCAGCAAGGCCTGCAGCCCCTGCCCGGCAGGATGATCGGCATGGCGCGCAAGATCCAGGGCGGGGAGGCCCCCGTCCAGCGGCGTTGCCACCGGCACGTTGTGCTCCAGCCGGGTCATGCCGTCCGGCGCGGCGCCCTTGAGGGTCTGCACCCAAGTCTGCCCTTCCAGCCGCAAGCGCAGCGCATAACCCGCCCGCGCCAGCTGACGATCGGGCGTGTCGAAGTAGCTGGCCTTGAGGCGTTCGTGATGGGCGCCGATGCCGGCGGGCTCATCGTCTCCGCTCACCCAGCGGTGGACCGCCTCCCATTGCGCAGGAGGGACCTGGAAGCGCAGTTCAATTTCTTTCATGGCGGCGGCAGTGTCGCATGGCGACCTGACAGCGCTATGGCCGCCTGTCCCGCCACCGACCGCCGGGGCCCCATCATTCCGACGAACGGTCAGGAGCCCCGCGTCACCGGCGCTGCGGGAAGCACTGTGCCGTCATTCCAGATCCAGCCGCGCACACGGCGCCGGCCGATCCGCGCCGGCCCCCAGGGCATGGAGCGGCCGCTCGGCCCTGTCGAACCACAGATGCAGCTGCGTCCCCACCACCGACAGCACCGCCACCCCGTCGCCCGGATGGTCGTGCCAGGCACTGACCTCGCAGCGCAGCCGCTGGCCATCGGGCCCGTCGAATTCGAACACCTCGGGCGCAGCCAGCTCCTCCTTCGCCGTCACGGCAAACGGCCAGGGTGCATACAGCGCCGAGCTGTGAATGGAGTGCACCCACACGCTGTCCTGCACGCTGTCCTGTGGAGCGTCTCCCACCGGGCTGATGCGCGCGCTGATCCAGCCGGACCGATGCTCGTCCCCGGACAGGAACACCAGCCCCCGGGCCCGGTGCCGCCAGATCTCGCTCAGCAGTTCATGCTGGCTGTGGGGATAACCGTCCCAGGCATCGGACCGCAGGCAACTCGCGGCATGCTCCGCCGTGGTCCGACGCCGCGGCAGCGGCAGCGAGCCGCACAGCATGAAGCGCGGACGCCCGTGACTGCGGGCCAGCCAGTCGCTGAACGCCTCCCGCTGCGCTTCGCTCCACAGCCGGGCCCGGGACCAGTTCGCGGCACGGCGGGCCTCCCGCTCGCAGCGGGCATCCGCCACGAAGAAGGCGCCGCCCTCCCACTCGAAGTCGTGCCAGAGGCAGCGCGGCCCGCCGGTGCGGGGACCGGCCTCCCAGCGGTGGTCCCAGGCCGCCTGCCGGGCCGCCTCGAACCAGGGACCGACATGGCCGCGTGCTTCCGGTTCCCAGTTGTCCACGATCTCATGGTCATCCACGCTGTGCACGATGCGGCGCACCGACGGCGGCAGATGTCGCACCGGACCTGCCTTGAACTCGCCGTAGGCCCGGCCGTAGCGCTCGATGCCACTGCGGGAGTCGGCCAGGCCGCCGCTGGCATCGGCATAGATCTGGTCTCCCGCCAGCAGCAGCAGGGACAGCGCACGTCCGTCCGGGTGATGGCGCGCCCAGTGCTGCAGGCGGGCCATGGCGGCAAAGGCGGGCGAGGCCTGGGCCGGGTCGTCATTGCAGCCTGGGCTCACGTCCAGCAGCCCGGGCGGGTACTGGCAGGCCGCCAGCGCCAGGGTCAGGCGCGGCGGGGCCTCGGCGCGGGGACTGAGCACAAAGCCCTGCCGCCATTGCGACGGCGGCAGGTCCAGCAGTTGCAGCAGTGCGCTCTCCATCTGGTCTCGCAGGGCCTGTCCGTCCAGACCGTGGAGGCAGCCGTGATGGAATCCTTCCAGCGCCATCACCCGCGGCTCCAGGTAGACGGCCAGGAGCAGCAGGCCCGGCGCCTGGTCCTGCGCTGTCGGCGCCGCCCCCGGAAACTGATCCACCGCCACGCTGAATCGCCACGGGTCGCCCGGACGCCCGCGGGACGGCGGCACCCAATCCTCGATCTGCAGCGCACCGGGCAGCCGCTCATACCCGTCGCCCCCATGCCAGGCCATTGGCACCCGCAGCAGCCAGCGCGGCCAGCCCAGCTCGGGCCGGAACGCGGTGAGCAGCGGCACACGGCCGGCCTGCGGCGGCCCCTGCTCCACCCGGTGCCACGGCGCCTCGACACTGATCAGGAGGTCGGCCATCGGCGTCTGCCGAACCGCGCCGTTCTGGCATGCGTCAAACGGCGCGTTCATGCGGCCTCCTCGGACAGCGGCTGGGTCACAGCGCCTTCGCGTACGGTCGGCGATGCGGCCGTCTCCGGTTCGGCCAGGAACTGCAGCACGGCGGGGAAGACCCGTGTCTGGATGTCGCGGCCGATCAGGCAGTCCTGGTGGCCGTGACCGGCAATGATGCGATAGCGGTAACGGTCCGGCATGGCCTGGTCGTAGTAGTCCTTCAGCAGTTCGGCGCTCTCCGCGCTGCACAGGCCGTTGTCCTCCCCGTGCAGTGACAGCACCGGGAAGGCGCTGAGCAGCGCCAGGCTCTTGGCCAGGCTGTCCAGGTAGAGGCTGGCGCCCTGCCAGTCGGTGATCTCGTGGCAGCGGGCGAAGTGAACCGCCTGGGCCACCGTGTCCATGTTGAGCGGTCCGAAGTGGTCGTCGATGAAATCCAGCACCGGCTGGTCCACATTGCCGATGGCGAAGTCGCGCCCATACAGCAGGTCCATCCGGTGGCGGGTGGCCGTCCACGGCGTGCGACGGATGCTGGGCGGCGGCGGATTCTCAAGATCGAACTCGTGCTCCGGATAGGGCAGGCTCGACAGCAGCCGGTCCATCACCTGGTCCATCAGGCTGGGCGGTCCCTCGGGCCGGAAGGAGAAGTCCTTCAGCGGCAGGTAGGGACGCAGGTACTGCATCAACACACCGCGCAGGCTGTTGGTGGGCGACATGACCATCAGCGGCGTCACCTGCGAGATCACCAGCCGGCTGATGCGCGCGGCGAGCTGGCGGCGCAGCGGATAGAAATGCTCCCACGGCTGCTCGCGCTCCTCCAGCAGGGCCATGTGCAGCATCACCGAGCCCATGCAGTGGGCAAACATGCAGAGCTTGGGCTGGCCGGTTTCCCGCAGCACCCGGTCCACCGCCAGGGGAATGTCGTTGAAGGCGGCCTCCTCGAAGGTCCAGGGCAGCCGGGCCGTGGGCAGGCCGGCGCTGGTGCGCATGTCCGCGATCCACACGTCGTAGCCGGCATCCCACAGGATCTTGGCGGGCCCCGGCTGCACCGAATGGTGGGCAAAGGTGCTGCCGCTGGCGCTGTAGCCGTGCAGCATCAGCACCGGCGTGCCGCCGGGCCGCGCATAACGCGTCAGGCGGACCAGCACCGGCCGGTCGTCGTCGGGCCCGGCCCGGTGGCGCAGATCCTCCCGCTGGCGGCCCGCATCGCCCCAGCGTCCGGCGGCCATCTCCAGCACCGCGGGCGTGGGCAGACCGGGCACGGCGCCCGGCAGGCGGTCGATGGCGCGGGGCGGCGCTTCATCCGGCTTGCGGAAGGTCCAGGCATGCAGCCCGATGGTCATGCGCGCCATGAAGGCCATCAGCGCACCCACGTCCCGGATGGCACTGGGCGAATCCTGCGCCTGCCGGATGCGCAGCAGCGGCATGCGCTCGCGGGCCAGGTAGTGCAGGTCCAGGTTGAGGACGATGTCGGACTGCCCGGGCGGCGGCTGCAGACCGGCGCCGGGCGCCAGCACCAGTCGGCTCAGCTGGGTCCATGGGTTGCCGCGACGGGTATAGCTGATGCGCTTGCGCCCCTGCAGTCGCGCACCGGCCAGGCGCGAGGCCCAGGCCGGCAGGGATGGGTCGCCATCGGCCACGGTGAGGTCGTAGCGCATCAGGCGTACTTCCCCCGCATGGCCGGACAGATGCCAGGCATTGACGATGCGCGCCCACACCCCGGCCTTCGGCTCGCCCGGGCGCTTGGGGGCGCTGCGGCTGGAGAGCCAGTCCAGGCTCCCCTGCACCGCATCGCGAAAGCCGCGATTCATGAACCAGGCCGCCAGGCCCCGCATATGGCGGCGCAGCGGGCTGGACGCCTCGCGCTGGAAGGGGGTGAGCGTGCCCGACGACAGTGGCATGCACAGCAGCGCATTGCGCTCGCCGCGTTCCTGATGCCACCACAGGCGCCCGTCCTGCGGACCGGGACCGACGATCTCATACTGGCCGGACGGTGTTTCGCGGGCCTCGTACAGGCGCAGGAAGCTGCCGGGCGCGACGGTCAGTTGCCGCGCGGGGCCGGGGCGCAGCAGCTCGGTCAGCACCTTGGGCTGGTACAGGAAGCCCAGCTCCAGGTATTTGACCGGCGAGCCCGGCGCCCCCGGCACCTGCACGAAACCGCCCAGGCGCTCGCGGACCTCCACCGTGGTGGGGATCTCCGGTTTGGGACTGCTCAGGTCCCGGAACCGCGGGCGGACCGGCTCCTGGCGGGTCGCGCCGGACGAAGCATCCAGGCCCCAGAGCGCGGACAGCCGGTCCAGCGCCCGCATCGCCAGGGCGGTGATGGTGAGCGCCGGATTGATGGCCAGGGAGCCGGGCACGATGGCACCGTCCAGCACCACCAGGTCGTCGAACACGCCCTCGCCGTCCGCATGGAAGACCTGGCCGATGTCGTTCACCACGCCGTCGCTGCCGCGGTCGCCCATGGGGCAGCCCCCGAGCGGATGCACGCTGATCATCGGTCCCTTGGCGTCATTGAGCAGGAAGGCCATTTCCGGGGGCAGCAGCTGCCACAGCGGATTGCGCAGCAGGCGAGCCTGCTCCCGCGCCAGTCGCCGCTCGACGAATTCATGGCGGCGGGCGATGTCCGGTTCCGACTTCAGGCCGGGCCAGACCACGCCCAGCACGCCGGGCTCTTCACTGGCCTTGGGCAGCTCCAGCCGGCCGGTGCCGCTGTCCCGGCCGATGATGGCCAAGGGCAGATAGCGCTCGGTGACGGTGGGTCGGACCGCAAACGGGTCGTCGAAGTCGGCCCGCTCCTCGTGGTCGCCCGGGTGGGCGCGTCCCAGCGCATCCAGCGTGGCGGCGAAGGCGAAGCTTTCCTCGAAGACCGGACGCAGCGGGCCGGGCACCGCGAGATCTTCCACCACGAAGTCCGCATCGCCCTGCAGGACGGCGGTGATGGTCGGGCCCACCTGCCGCTGCGCCGCAGGCTGCTGCTCGTCGGCCACCGCATTCAGCGGGGAGGGCCAGGACTGCCCGACCGCAATCACATCGCCATTGCCGGAGAAGCGTTGCCCCAGCAGCCGCGACACCTTCAGCCCGCGGCGATGGGACCGCATCAGGATCTCGGTCGATCCCAGGCTGCCCGCAGCCAGGATCACCCGGCGGGCGTGCACCACGAACGCATCGCCCTGCCGGCGGCGCAGCAACTCGTCGGTGTGCTGCACGAAGACCTGCCAGCCGCCGCCGCTCTGGTGCTCCAGATGCTCGACGCTCGCGCCGCAGACCATCTCGGCGCCGGCACGCCAGGCTTGCAGCAGCAGTCCGGTGTCCAGCGACTGCTTGGCCTCATGGTTGCACCCGGTGGCGCAGTCGCCGCAAGCGACGCAGGCCTGGTGACGCCATCCGGCCGCGCCGATCGGCCGGTCATCCATGGCCACCTGCACCCGCGCCGGGCGCGTGGCATCGCCGCCCAGCGTCTTGAGCGCTTCCAGGCGGCGGGCGGCATGGCCGTGCAGGCGGATGATGGTGTTGTCGCCAGCAGCATCCCGCACGCCCAGCAGGTGCTCGGCGCGGTCGAACCAGGGACTCAGGTCCTCCTGCAGGAAGGCCCGCGGCCAGCCGGGTTCGCGGAAGCGCTCCGGCGCAGGGCGTTCCATCACCCCCGCATTGATCAGAGACCCGCCGCCCAGGCCGTTGGCCAGGGCCACGCACACATCCGGTCCCAGTCGAAGATCAAACAGGCCCTCCCGGCGACCGGTGGGCTCGGTGGCGCCCGCCATGGCCATGCGCACATGGCCGGGCAGATCGGCGAAGCGGCTGGGAAAGGCACCGGGCAGGTATTCACGTCCGCGCTCCAGCACCACCACCGACAGCGGCCGGCCCTGGGCGTCCCGCCGACCGGCCAGGGCGTGGGCGGCGGCGGCACCGCCATACCCGCTGCCCACGATCAACACGTCCACGCGCGGCACGTCGCCGTGCTCGCCCGAGGTCACCCAGTCTTCGAGCGGACGGGATAACCAGCGGGTGCCAAAGGGGCGGGCGGCGGCCGCGCCGCCAGTGGGCGGGTTCGCCGGGTCCGGAGGGTGCGGGGACCTTGAGGAAGGTTCGGACGCACCGGCCGACAGGCCGTCGTGGGGGTCAGACGGGGCTGGCGGCACCTCCCCGAACAGGCTGGACATCGGAAACCTCCCTGCGCTGGCCCGCCAAGGCGGCCTGCATCGCGCTGATCAATTGTTCTTCGCTCACCGGCTTGTGCAGCAACGTCAGTCCCGCCTCATGGGCTTCCCTCAACCGCTCGGGGGCGGTGTCTCCGCTGACGATCAAGGCCGGCAGGCCCGGAAATGCACTGCGCAGCGAGCGTACGGCGGAGATTCCGTCTTCGCCACCCCTCAAACGGAAGTCCGTCAACAACAGATCCGGTGGTAGGCCCATGCTCTTGAGCAGTCCTTCCCGGGTCGAGCCCGCCACCTGCACCTGGCAGCCGTGCGCCGACAGCAGGGCCTGCATGGCCACCCGCACCGGCTCTTCGTCATCGATCACCAGCACCCGGATCGGCGGCAGGGAACTGCCGGTGCGGGGCGACTGGCCCGGCTGGATGTCGGCCGGGTCGGCCGCCGTCACATTGAGGGTGAAGCTGGAGCCCTGGCCCGGCACCGACCGCAAGGCCAGGTGCAGGTCCAGCAGGTCGACCAGACGGGTGACGATCGACAGGCCCAGGCCCAGGCCCTTGGCCCGGTCGCGCTCCGGGTTGCCCACCTGGTAGAACTCTTCAAAGATGCGGGCCTGTTCGTGCTCGGGGATGCCCATGCCGGTGTCGCGCACCGCCAGTCGCCACAGGCCTTCGTCCTGGCTCTGGCTGACCTCCACCGCCACTTCGCCTTTCTGGGTGTACTTGATGGCGTTGTCGATCAGGTTGCGCACCACCCGCTCCAGCAGCACCGGGTCGCTCTCGACACAGGCGTTGGGCGGGCAGTCCAGCCGCAGCACCAGTTGCTTGCGCTGCGCCGACGGCTGGAACTCACGTTGCAGTCGGGAGAGCCAGGGCTGCAGGGCAAACACCTGGTTGTTGACCGGCACCACCTGGGCGTCCAGCTTGGAGATGTCCAGCAGCGCATCCATCTGGGACGACAGCGACTGCAGCGCCAGGTTCATCTGGCTGACGATGAGGTTGCCTTCCTCGTCCATGGTGCGCTTGGCCAGGGCAGCGCCAAAGAGGGACAGCGTGTGCATCGGCTGGCGCAGGTCATGGCTGGCCGACGCCAGGAAGCGGGTCTTGGCCGCCATGGCCGATTCCGCCTGGGACAGCGCCTGGCGCAGTTGCTGGTTGCTCTTGATCTGCTGCTGGCGGATGAGCACCGATTCGGCAAAGACGCGGTAGGTGTCCTTGGCCAGGCTGACCAGGATCAGCGCGAAGAAGATGATCAGCGAGGCCAGCAGCACGTCCAGCCAGGCGTCTTCCCCGGACATGCCGCCCAGCCCCCAGGCCAGGGCATTGGCCAGGGTTACCGGCCAGAGAAAGGCCTGGAACACCACGCGGTGCCCGGCGGTGGTGGCCACCGCGCCGGCGCACAGGCCCAGCAGCACGATGGTCTGCACCGTCCGCTGGAAGTCGGTCAGCCAGGGCGCCACGCCCAGCGACGCCGCAAACACCGTCCCGTTGAGCAGGCTCAGCCCGATGGCCCAGCGGATGCGGTGGGTCAGCGGTTCCTCATGCATCTCGGGCAGCCGCCCCAGCATCCACCAGCGCAGCGCCAGGACCGCATAGACCGCCACCAGCCAGCCAAAGGCCAGGCCGACAGGCACGACGGAGGTGCTCATCAGCGCCAGCGCCAGTGCCGACAGTCCGACCGGATAGGGCACGCGCCGTCCCTGCTTGGCGATCAGGCGCAGCAGTTCCAGGTCGAGACTGGACTGCTCGGCGCTACGGTCGGCGGGCATCACGGGAGGAGGCAGCCCCTGGCGGCGGCCCTGCATGGAGTTTCATACCGACTGCAAGTGTTGGTAATGCTTGTCTAGGCCGGGCAATATATCGTGAGCTTGTGTTGGGCCCAAGGACATACCTGACGAATCCATGCAGACTCGCATCTTCCTCAGCCGTCCGTTCCCTCCTGAAGCAGATGGGCCAGGGCCTCGGGCGCCATGGGCTTGTGGAAGAGATAGCCCTGGGCCTGCATGTCGGCCAGGGACAACAGCCACTGCTGCTGATCAAGGGTTTCCACCCCCTCGGCGGTGATGTCCAGGTTCAAGCCGCTGGCCAGGGCCACGATGCTGCGCACCACCGCCTGCGACGAGCCCTGCTGCGCCTGCCCCTGAATGAAGCTGCGGTCGATCTTGAGCCGGTCCATCGGCAGCGCCGTCAACTGCGCCAGTGAGGAGAAGCCGGTGCCGAAGTCATCCAGCGCCAGGCGCACCCCCAGCTCCCGCAGCCGGCGCAGGGCCAGTTCGGTGGACACCTCCTGCGCAATCAGGGACTCGGTGAGCTCCAGTTCCAGCAACGCGGCCGGAAACCGGTGGCGCTCCAGGATGCGGGCGACCCGAGCCGGCATGTCGTCCTGGTCGAATTGGCGCACCGAGACATTGACGGCCACCCGCAGCTCCGCCAGCCCCTGCGCCCGCCATGCGGCGGCCTGCGCCACCGCCTGGTCCAGCACCCAGGCGCCGATGGGAACGATCAGGCCGGTGTCCTCGGCCACCGGGATGAAACGCGCCGGCGGCACCTCGCCCAGTTCCGGATGAGTCCAGCGCAGCAGCACCTCCGCGCCCACCAGGCGGCCGCTGCGCAGGTCCACCACCGGCTGCCAGGCCAGCCGGAACGCCTGCTGCTCCAGCGCCACCCGCAGGCCCTGCTCCAGTTTCAGGCGGTGGCTGGCGACGTCCGCCATGGCCGACTCGAACAGCACCGCCCGGCAGCGGCCCCGTGCCTTGGCCTGGTACATGGCCGCATCCGCCGCACGCAGCAGGGTGTGGGGACTGTCCACATGCGCCGGGTGCAGGGCCACGCCGATGCTGGCGGTGACCAGCACCGTCTGCTGCTGCGGTCCGGGCGCGCCCTCGCTCGCCGGGCCCACGCCGCCGCCGGTCTCCAGCAACACCGGACGTGCCACCGCCGACAGCAGCTTCTGCGCCACCTGCAGCGCGACCTCCTCCTGATCCATCCGCCGCAGCAGCACCACGAACTCGTCCCCGCCCAGCCGCACCGCCACGTCGTCCTTGCGCAGCAGGCCGCGAATGCGGCTGGCCACCTGCTTGAGCAGGTCGTCGCCGGCATCGTGGCCCAGGGTGTCGTTGATGGTCTTGAAACCGTCCAGGTCCATGAAGAACAGCGCCACCGGCCCCTCCGACGCCTGCAGCGCCTGCTGCAGCAGCACCCGGTTGCCCAGGCCGGTGAGCGCATCGTGCAGGGCCTGGTGGTGCAGCGCATGCTGCGCCTGGCGGATCTCGCTGATGTCCGCAAAGCTCAGCACATGGTGGCTGGCATGACCCTGGTCATCCATCACCGCCGCGAAATGCTGCAGGGCCGGGAAGCAACTGCCGTCGCGTCGCCGGCAGGTGACCTCGCCGTGCCACTGGCGCGCACCGGGTTCCTTGACCGCATCACCCTGGCGGCGGGCGAAGAGAAACTCATCGGGCTGGTGGCCGATGACATCCTGCATCGACCAGCCGGTGAGCTGGGCAAAGGCGCTGTTGCAGCTGAGCACCCGCTGCTCTCCGTCGAGGAACAAAATGGCCTCGTCGGTGGCGTCAAAGGCCACCGAAGCCTGGCGCAGCCGGTTCTCCCGCTCCACCCGCTCGCTGACATCCCGCACCATGCCGATGACCAGCCCCTCCGGCTCGAAGTGGCGGGCATGGATCTCCAGCCAGCGGCCGGGGGCATCCTCCGGTTGCCAGGCACAGGTCAGGTCGATGGGCGTGCCCAGTTGCAGCAGGGTCTGCAGGGCGGCCTGGCCGCGCGGCTCCAGGCCCCGGGTGAGCTGGGCCAGGGTCTCGGACTGGGTCAGCGACCGCAGCTCCGGCACCGACTCCTGCCCCACCCAGCGCAGGCGGTGGCCCGACGGCTCGGCATGCAGCTCCAGCACCGCCAGCCGGGCTGACTCCAGCGCCAGCCGCAGGCGACGCTCCGCTTCCTCCGTCTGCCGCTCCACCGCGCGGCGCACCATGGCCATGCGCACAGTGGCGTTGAGTTCACGCAGCTCGAAAGGCTTGAGCAGATAGCCGTAGGGCGCCGCCTCGGCGGCCCGCTGCAGGGTTTCGGGCTCGCCGTAGGCACTGAGGAAGATCACCGGCACCTGCAGCAGTTCGCGCAGCTGGCGGGCGGCCGAGATGCCATCGCTGCCGCGGTCCAGATGGATGTCCATCAGCACCAGGTCCGGCTCCGCATGGCGGGCCATCTTCAGCGCATCGGGCTCATTGGCGGCGATGCCCACCACCTCATAACCGAGTTGCTCCAGCCCGGCGCGCAGATCCAGCGCCACGATGCGCTCGTCCTCCACGATCTGAATGCGCACCGTGCGTCCGGACACCTGGGCCAGATCAGACATGGGACTCCCCTTGTGGTTCCACCGGCCAGCACAGCCGGGCGCAGGTGCCATGGGCCCGCTCCAGGGTCAGCCGGGCGCCGCACTGGTCTGCCAGCAAGGGCAGCAGCTGGAAACCGAGGCTGCGGGCCCCGGACAGGTCCAGATCCGCCGGCAGGCCCACGCCATCGTCGGCCACTTCCAGCCAGGGGCCGGGCGGCTGCGGCGTGGCGTCGCTGCCGTCCACCACGCCTTGGGTGCAGCCGCCCAGGCGGACGCTGATGGAGCCCTGCCGGCCGTCGGGAAACGCATGCTTGATGGCATTGGTCACCAGCTCGGTCACCACCAGGCCGCAGGGAATGGCGTGGGACAGGTCCATTCGCCAGGGGTGCGCCGACGGCACCTCCACCGCCAGCTGGATCTGCTCGCTGGCGCCCATGAAGGTGTGACGCAGCAGATGCACCAGCTGCCGCAGGTAGGGCCCCATGTCCAGGGCGCTGAAGTCGCCGCGCTCGTACAGCAGCTGATGCATGAGGGCCATCGAATGCACCCGGCTCTGGCTGTCGCGCAGCGCCTCCTGCACCTGGCCGTCGGCATGGCGGGCCTGCAGGCTGAGCAGGCTGCTCACCACCTGCAGGTTGTTCTTGACCCGGTGATGCACCTCGTTGAGCAGGGCGGTCTTGTCCTGCAGCGCCCGCTCGATCTGCTCCTGGGCGGCCCGCCGCTCGGTGACGTCATTGATGGTGATCAGCACCTGCTGGCCCTGGGAATCGGGCATGGGGTTCAGGCCGATCTCCACGGCGAACTGGCTGCCGTCGCGCCGCAGGGCAAAGAGCTCCTGGCGCTGGGCCATGTAGCGCAGCGTCGGCTGCCGCATGAAGTCGTGCAGACGCTGGTGGTGCGCTGAACGGTAGCCCGGGGGTACCAGTTCATGCACGGCCAGGCCGGTGAGCTCGTCCTGGGTGTAGCCGAACATGCGGGCCATGCTTTCATTGACCAGCACCAGGCGGCCCTGCGCGTCGACCAGGCCCATGCCGATGGACGCGCCTTCGAAGGCGCGGCGGAACCGGTCCTCGCTGCGGGCCAGGGCCCGTTCACTGTCGCGTCGGGCGCTGATGTCCATGCCGGACGCGATCAGGTGGGTGATGGTGCCCTGGTCATCGACCAGCGGCGCGAGCATGAAATCCACGTCCATGCGGCTGTCCCCCGCCATGCGGGCCACCACGTCGCGGCGGACGGTGTCGCCGGCGGCCACGCGGGCCACTGCATCGGCCATCCAGTGCACCAGCAGCGGGTCGTGGGTCCACCAGGGGGTTTGCCAGAAGGGCTGGCCGATGACATCGTCCTTGGTCAGGCCGCCGGCTTCCAGCGGCGCCCGGTTGGTTTCGATGACACGGCCGTCGGGCAGCAGCACGCCGACAAACACAAACAGGTTGTCCAGGACACGGCGCAGCGGTGAGCCGCCGTCCTGGCCTGGCCCCTGCCCGTGGCGATGCTCCAGGGCCAGCTCAAGCGCCGCCAATGACACCGCGGACGCGGGCCAGGCCGCGGGACTTGCTTCGCCAGACATCGGACCTCCCTGGAGGGCCGGTGGTGTTGCAATGCGGCGCGATTCATTGCAGCGTCATTGCATCGCCATTGCGGCCCCATTGCTGGGTCAGCCTTCATTGCAGGTCTGCGAGGCCGACATGCAGGCCTGCGCAAACGGGGCAGTGAAGCGATGCATGCTTTATAGCAAGGGTGGGAGGGGCTGTCATCGATCGGATGAACGACGCGCCGCACGAGCGCGGAGGCTGCCCCAAGACACTCGAAGATTGCGGTGGATGTCGGCAGCAATGCCCGGTCAATGAAGCAATGCGCAATGTGTGAATGCAATGCCGCTGCTTGATTCAGCAGGATCTCCCGACGCCACTGATAGAACCGGTGATAGAACCGATAAGCGCGAATGCGGACTGCAGATAAAACTATGCCGACCCCCTCGGCCCCAACGGGCTCCGGCAGGTCGGCATAGCACTCCTCCCCTTGATCACAACGCTGAGGTCCAGGCAGCGCGCGATCGGGGTTGAGTATGCGCAGGCGTGAAGGGCGCAACCATCCCCCTCAAGGGGGAAGATGGACGGCAGCATCCGCCAAGGCATCCACCATTCTGAGGAGCGGCGGCTCCATCGTCGGGGTCAGGCCGTGCCAGGGCCGAGCCGGGATACTGACCGGCCTCCCCTGCAGCCGATCGGAGGCGTTTTTTCGTTTCCGGTGCGGGTGGTCCTCCGGGTGGCTCTCCGTTTGGCCTTCCCGAAGGCTGCCCAGCATACAAATCGGGACAGCGCTATGCTTCGCGCCACTTCGGAGTTTCACCCGCCCCTCGACCGGCGGCCGCCAGTCCCTGCGCCCCCAGGTCGGCCCCGCCGACGGTGGGTGGCCCCCCCTTGAAGCCTGCGGTCGATGGCGAAGCTCTGAAGTCGGGGACAGCACGACATTCAAATCCACTGAACAATGGCCTCAGTTCCGGTGAACCGACAGAAGCGCTGCCAGCAGGACACTGCCATCCATGCACCCGAGAGGTCGGGCCGATGTCAATGACAAGCATCAACTTCTGCCCCCGTCTTTCCGTCCAAGCCCCACTGCCCTCCACGCCATGACCACCGCCCGCTCCACCTTCCAGCCCGCCAAGGTCTCCAAAACCCGGTACGACGGCTTCGCCATGCTGCTGCACTGGGTGCTGGCCGTGGCCATCATCGGCGCCTTCGGCGTCGGTCTGTACATGACCGACCTGCCGATCTCGCCCACCCGGCTCAAGCTGTACAACTGGCACAAATGGGCCGGTGTGACCATCCTGGCGGTCTCGGCCCTGCGACTGCTGTGGCGCCTGACCCACCGCCCGCCGGCCGACCTGCCGATGCCGGCCTGGCAAGCCCGTGCCGCGCACCTGGTGCACGGCCTGCTGTACCTGGCGTTTTTTGCGGTGCCGCTGAGCGGCTGGGCCTACAGCTCGGCCGCCGGTTTCCCGGTGGTGTGGTTCGGCGTGCTGCCGCTGCCCAACCTGGTGGCGCCGGACAAGGAACTGGCCCACACCCTGAAGGAAGCCCATGAGCTGCTGGCCTACGGCCTGGCCGCCCTGGTGCTGGCCCACCTGGGTGCGGTGGTCAAGCACATGGTGCTGGACCGGGACGGCCTGCTGCAACGCATGCTGCCCGGCCGCGGCTGACATCTCTCCTCCGACCCTTTTTCATCGAGGTCTTCCATGCAAGCACGTCTGACCCAAGGTCTGTCCTCCCGTCTGGCCACGTCCCTGTCCGTGACCGCCCTGGCCCTGGCCAGCGCCGCCCTGATGCTGTCGGCCGCGCCGGTCATGGCCCAGTCCAAGCCCGCGGTCAAGCCGGCCGCCAGCGCCCCCGCCGCAGCCCCTGCGGCAGCGCCCGCCGCCGCCAAGCTGGTGCCCGCCGGCAGCGACATCAGCTTCACCTTCAAGCAGATGGGCGTGCCGGTGGACGGCCACTTCAAGCGGTTTGACGCCCAGCTCGCCTTCGACCCGAAGAAGCCGGAAGCCGGCAAGGTGTCGCTGGCCATCGACCTCTCCGCCGCCACCCTGGGCGACCCGCAGTTCGACGCCGAACTGGTCAAGCCGGAATGGTTCAACTCGAAGAAGGTGCCGCAGGCCACCTTCCAGTCCACCAGCATCAAGGCGCTGGGCGGCGGCAAGTTCGAAGCGGCCGGCAAGCTGAGCATCAAGGGCCAGGTGCGCGATGTCGTTGTGCCGGTGACGCTGACCCAGGCCGCCGGCACCACCACCGCCGCCGGCGTGGTGGCCATCAAGCGCCTGGACTACAACATCGGCGACGGCGAATGGAAGGACACCTCCATGGTTGCCAACGATGTGCAGGTGAAGTTCAAGCTGGCCTTCACCGGCGTGGCGCCGCTCTGAGCGCCCGACTGATTTCCGTTTCTTCCACCCACCCTTCAACCAAGACCCCATCATGAAAAAAGCACTGATCCTTGCTTCCCTGCTGGCCCTGGGCGCTGCTGCGCAGGCCGAGACCGCCACCTACAAGATCGACCCGACGCACACCAACGCGACCTTCGAGATCCTGCACTTCGGCACCTCGACCAACCGCGCCCGCTTCGACAAGAAGGAAGGCACGGTGGAATTCGACCGCGCTGGCAAGTCCGGCAAGGTGGACATCACCTTCGACATGACCGGCATCAACAGCGGCACCCCCGCTTTCGACAAGCACCTGTCGGGCAAGGACTTCTTCGACGTGGCCACCTACCCCACGGTGAAGTTCGTCGGTGACAAGTTCAGCTTCAACGGCGACAAGGTCACGACCGTGGCCGGCGAGCTGACCATGAAGGGCAAGACCGCTCCGGTCACCCTGAAGGCCATCAACTTCAACTGCTACCAGAACCCGATGCTCAAGCGTGAAGTCTGCGGCGGCGACTTCGAAACCGTGATCGATCGCACGCAGTGGGGCATCGACTACGGTCTGGCCTATGGCTTCTCCAAGGAAGTCAAGATCGTGATCCAGGTCGAAGCCGTCAAGCAGTAAGGCGGGCAACGGGGGCACCACCCGGCCCCCGAGACCTTCCACGACGCCCCGGTCCTCCGGGGCGTTTGTATTTGGGGCCCGCGCGTTCCGCCCCTCCGCTTTGTCGCGGATCCGCGCAGTTCATGCCGCCTCCCTCACCGTGTGTCGCCCCCTGGGGCCGACCGCCGCAGGACTTGCGTACAGTGCGAAGGCATCAGACAGGTCCGCCCATGAACGCCCCAACGTCCGCCCCACTCACCCCCGCCCAGCGCTGGCAGCAGTTCTCTCGCAATGCCGAGCAGGGCTTCCACGCCTACGCCAGCTGGCTGGTCTCCATCACCTGGCGGCGGTTCTTCGTGATGTCGGTGCTGCTGGTCATCGGCGCCAACATCCTGCAGGGCATCCCCCCGTTTTCGTTCAGCTGGCGGGTGGCGGAAGAGGTCGAGCAGGCCCCCAAGCGTGCGCCCAAGCCGGCCAAGCCGGCCAAGCCCGCCAAGCCGGTGGAGCAAGCCCCGCCGGCCCCCACCGCGCCGGTGAATGGGTCCAGCGACGCCCAGTCCGCAGGCCACGACACCAGCCGGGATGCCAAGGGCGAGCCCAAGGGGGAAGAGGGCCTTCGCTATGAGGTCCAGATCGACAGCAAGGGTGTGCGCATCGTGCCCCGGGGCGCGGCGGCCGCCACCGAGAGCGCGTCCAGCGCCTCCGCAGCCGCCAGCGGCGCCCAGGCCAGCAGCAGCTCAGACCTGCCGGTGGTGGACATCCGCATCCCCAATGAAAAGCAGCGCGAAGCCGTGCGGGAGGCCGTGGAAGACGCCAAGCGCGCCCTGCAGGAAGCCGCCGAGGACGCCCGCCAGGCCCAGGCCGATGCGCAGGAAGCCCGCCGCGAGCTGGAAGCCGCCCGCGAAGGCAATGCCGACGAGTCCGGGCAGGACGCCATCGACGAGCCCAAGGTCCGCTATCGCCGGGTGCACCTGGGCGACTTCCTGGACAAGCTGGCGATGATCATCGTGCTGGCCTCGGCGGTGATCAAGGCCACCTACAAGGGCCGCATCCAGGCCGAAGCCAAGGCCGCCCAGGCAACCGAGACGGCGGAGGCGGAGTCCCTGCGCCGCCAGGTGGTGGAAGCCCGCATGGCCGCCATGCAGGCCCAGGTGGAGCCGCACTTCCTGTTCAACACCCTGGCCTCCATCGACCACCTGATCGAGACCGACCCGCCCCGCGCCTCGCAGATGCAGCGCAACCTGATCGCCCTGCTGCGGGCCTCCATGCCCACCATGCGCGAGGCCAATGCCAACGGCGGCGTGCGGGAACTGGGCCGGGAAATGGCGGTGATCCGCCCCTACCTGGACATCCTGCAGATGCGCATGGAAGAGCGGCTGCAGCCCGAGATCCTGGTGCCGGACGGCCTGCTGTCGGCGGAATTCCCGCCCATGATGATCCAGGGCCTGGTGGAGAACGCCATCAAGCACGGCCTGGAGCCCAAGGCCGAGGGCGGCAGCCTGAAGATCAAGGCGGAAGTGGTGCACGGCAAGCTGTCGGTCACCGTCGCCGACACCGGCCTGGGCTTCGGCCGGGCGGCCACCGCCGGCACCGGCGTGGGCCTGGCCAATATCCGGGAGCGGCTGTCCCTGCTCTACGGCAAGGCCGCCAGCCTGACCGTGGCCGAGAACCAGCCCAGCGGCACCATCGTCACCATCACGGTCCCCTACAAGACCGCCCACGTCCATCAGGAACAAGGAGTGCATGCATGAAAACCTTCTTCAAGCTGTTGCTGGCCCTCGGCCTGGTGATGGTGCTGACCTCGGTGGCCCTGGGCGTGGTGGCCTTCGGCGTGCTCAATGATGCCGATGGCGTGCACCTGGTGATCAACGGCCATGAATGGACCGGCGAAGCGCTGGACATGGCCGACGGCTTCACCGTCTTCCTGTCCCTGATCCTGTGCGGCCTGGTGCTGTGCGTGACCATTCCGCTGGTGCTGCTGCTGGGCCTGGGGCTGCCGCTGCTGCTGCTGGGGGGACTGGCGCTGCTGGCGGTGGCCGCGGTGCTGGGCGCCGGGGCCTTGCTGGGCTCACCGCTGCTGCTGGTGGTGCTGGTGGTCTGGTTGCTGATGCGGGACCGGTCTCCGAAAGCCGGTCGCCGGGCCCGCCGCGGCGACACGGCCGCGGTGCAGGAACCGACCCTGCCGGCCTGAGGCGCCCCCTGCCCAGCGGCGCGCTTCAGTAGTGGCCCGCTGTCCGCGTCCCCCACCCTTCTCTACCATTGCGCCATGAGTACACCCAACGCCCCCCGCGCCGTCCTGGCGGATGATGAACGGCTGATGCGCGAGCAACTGCGCAGCCGCATTGCCGAAGTCTGGCCCGAGCTGCAGATCGTCGGTGAAGCCAAGAACGGCCTGGAAGCCGTGGAGCTGACCCGCGAACTCAAGCCGGACCTGGTGTTCCTGGACATCCGCATGCCGGGTCTGACCGGTGTGGAAGCCGCCCGCCAGATTGCCCAGTTGCCCGACGATGACGACTGGGCGGTGCCCGAGATCGTCTTCATCACCGCCTACGACCAGTACGCCGTGGAGGCCTTCGAGCAGGGCGTGTGCGACTATGTGCTCAAGCCCGCCGAGCGCGAGCGCCTGGCGGTGACGGTGGAGCGTATCCGCAAGCGGCTGGCGCAGCGCAGCGGCGAAGCCGAGCCGGACGGCCCGTCCCAGGGCACGCTGCAGCAGCTGCTGCACAACCTGTCAGCCCGGGTGAATCCGCAGTCGGCCCCGCGTTACCTGCAATGGATCCAGGCCTCCGTCGGCCAGACCATCCAGATGATCCCGGTGGAGGACGTGCTGTTCTTCATCAGCGACGAAAAATACACCCGGGTGCAGACGCCGACGGTCGAGGCCCTGATCCGCAAGCCGATCAAGGAACTGGTGGACGAGCTGGACCCGGCCGTGTTCTGGCAGATCCACCGCTCCACCCTGGTCAACGTGAAGGCCATCAACGGCATCACCCGCGACTTCCGCGGCCGCCAGCTGGTGGGCGTGCGCGGGCTGGACGAGAAGCTGGAAGTCAGCCGCAGCTACACGCATCTGTTCAAGGGGATGTGAGGCGACTCAGCGTCCCGTCGAAGGCCCAAAGCGCGACGGCAGGTAGGAGCGGCGCGGCGGCGACGGGCGCCGGTCGTCATGCTCATGGTCGTCGCCCGCAAAGCGGGTTTCCAGCGCCTCTTCCTCGTCCGGCTGCTCACCCTTCTTGAGGCGCCGTGACGGCGTGCGCAGCCCCAGGGCCAGCGCCAGCATCGCGTAGAACAGGAAGCCGATGCGCGGGGCGTCGATCAAGCTGTCGAACAGCCCCACGATCATGAACGCGGCCAGTGCCCCTGCGGTGGCCGGTGCCAGCGGATGCCGCCGTGCGGCGCCCAGGGTGCAGCGCCACAGGGCGCTGGCCACCAGGCCCAGCCACAGCGCCAGGCCGATCACGCCCTGCGCGAACAGCACATGCAGCGGCAGGCTCTTCTCGTGGAAGGGCATGTGGACCCGGTCACTGGAGAAGAACCAGCGGGCCATGCCCTGACTGAAATCCCCATTGCGAAGCAGCGACCCGTGCTGGCTGTCGGCCAGTTCCACCGAGCGCAGCTCCACCAGCGAGCCGCGCCAGTTCAGCGCCACCGCAGCCGTCAGTTGACGCGGCATCCAGCGGCTGCCGCCGAAGTCGTCCGGGGCCTTGCCCAGCGGCAGCCGCACCACCTGCCATGCACCGCCCTGCGGCTCGATCTCCACCTGGCGGTCCAGGCAGCGCAGCGGATAGAGCAGATGCTTCTCGCAGACTTCCACCCGCAGCTGGGTGTGCTGACGGGTGCGCAGCACCACCGCGGCCGCCACGTCGCCGCCCACGGCGCTGACGCGCTGGCTGAGGCGGTACAGCTCGCCGCTGCCCATCGTGTGCAGGCCACTGGTGAGGGTGACGGTCGGTGTGGGGACGGCCGGGAAGCCGGCGCTGTCCAGCGCGCCCGGCACCGCGTCGGTGGCCGGCGGATTCCAGCGGTGGTCCCCGACGCGCGCCTCGAAGGGCCCCTGGTTGGCGAAGCTCGCCGCGAAGCGGCCGGTGCCCTGGCCCAGCAGCCAGGCATCCATGCCCTTGAGCAGGCTCATGCTCAGGCTCCAATGGTCCAGCCGGCCTTCCAGGTCCTGCTGTCCGGTGGACAGCCGGTGGCCGATATAGCCGCCGCCGCCCAGGGACGCCACCACGCCGCACACCAGCAGGCAGGCCGTCCACAACATGCCGCGGACCCGCCAGCTGGCCTCGCGCACCGCATCGGCCGGACGCACCGGCCATTGCACGGCCAGCCAGGCCAGGCCCAGCAGCAGCAGCACGGCGGCGGTGGCGATCAGGTCCTTGCCCTCGCTCCACTGGGCCGCCACCAGCCAGGTCGCCGCCAGCGACGACAGCCAGCCGGCCGCCAGCAGGAAGGATTGCCCGGCCCACACCACGCCGCGGCGCCACAGGCCACACAGCGTCAGCGTGAACAGCACCACCACCAGTTCCACCGCATAGGACAGCTTGGGCACCTGGTCGATCAGCAGGAAGCCGGCACCGGCCAGCGCCAGGGCCACCAACAAGGCACCGCCCAGCAAGGTCCGGTGCTGGCCCACCGGCCAGGTGCCGCGGCGCGGCGGCATGGCCACCCACAGGCCCACGCTGACGGCCAGCGCCACGAGCGCCCGGTAGCCCCCGGCGCCAAACAGCACCCAGGCGGCCAGGGCCACCCCGGTCAGCACGGCCAGCGACGACCGCAGCGGCAGTGCCGCATCCCCCGGCAACTGGCCCGGTGCGGCCGCGCCGTCCTCCGGCCGTCCGTGACGGCGCTGCACCGCCCACAGCAGCGCGCACAGCGCCAGGCCCACCGGCACCGCCAGATAGACGCCGCGGGAGAAGGTGGTGAGACAGGCATAAAACCCGAGCAGCAGGACGCCGAGCGCCGCGGCAAACCGCCACGGCCGACGCTCGCAGAGCATCCACAGCAGGGCCATCGGCATGCTCAGCGCCAGGCACCCGTCCAGCGCCGCGCCGCCCACATGCATTTCCCAGAACCAGGAAGTGGTGCGGTAGTCGGTGGAGAAATCCAGCAGCCCGGTGTAGATGAAGCGCTCCCACATCGCGCCGACCGAGGCAAAGACCAGCACCAGCACCCAGGCGCCGCGGCTGAGCCGCAGCACGGCGGCCGGCCGCAGGTCCGCCGCGCGCAGCCACAGCGGCAGCAGCAGCAGCACCAGGAACAGGCTCTTGCCCAGCCGCAGGCTGTTCATCGACTCCTGGTAGCCCTGGTAGTAGCCGAATTGCAGGCCGCCGGCATGTTCCACCCCGCGCCAGATGGAGATCAGCATCGACAGTGTGAAGACCGCCAGCAGCACCCCCACCGCCGATCGCCAGCGCAGCGCGCGGTAGCGCCAGGGGACCGGGCGACGGATGGGCTCGGTGATGGCCAGCGCCAGGTAGCCTCCGGTCGCCACGGCCAGCACCAGCAGGTCCAGCTCTTCAAAACTGATCCAGCCGGTCCAGGGGGCGAAGCCGATCAGCGGCACCGCCGCCGGCAGCAGCATCGGCAGCACCTGCCAGGCCAGGAAGCTCAGCGCCGCCAGCGCCGCCCACAGGGTCAGCATCAACGGGGGATCGACGGGATAGTGATGCACCAGGGCCACGCCGGCCGTGCCGCAGGCCATCGACGCCAGCAGCGCCAGGAGGGCCGACGGCCGCAAGGGAATCATGAAGTTCATGCAGCGCTCAATTCAGCTGGCCTGCCCAGGCTCTGGGCCATGCACCACTGCGCCGGCCAGTAGCTCGCCAGCACCCACAGGCTGGCTTGCGACACCGGTCCGGCAAAGCGGTCGATGGCCAGCATGGCATCGGAAAACACAAAGAGGGTCCCGCCCCACGCCGCCCAGCGGGCGCGCAGTTCCTGCGGATCACGGACGCTGTGGCGCCACCAGGCCCAGGCCTGGGAAGCCATCAGGGTCAGGGCAACCACGTAGACCAGCACCGCCCCCTGCAGGTCGGCCGGCACGAAGGCCCAGAGCCGACCCAGCACCATGGCGGCCACCAGGCCGAAGAGCAGGAAGGGCCAGCGCACGGCGCCAAAGCGGACCCGGCTGCAGAAGCCCAGGATGTAACAGACGTGGGCGATGAGGAAGCCGATCAGGCCCGGGACAAAGCCCGAGACCGGGAACAGCAGGGCAATGTCGCCCACGAGGGAGAACATCAGTCCCGCCAGCAGCCAGCGGGCCAGGCCCGGCGCGGCACCGCCCCGGCGCCAGGCGTGCCAGACGATCAGCAGGGTGGTCAGCGGCTTGAAGACGAAGCCCCAGGCCGCCGGCAGCTGCGGCGGCTGTGAAAGCGCCATGATGGCCAGGGAGGCACTGATCAGGGTCAGCAGGGGCAGGCTGATGGAGGTCCGTGGGACGGCGGCGGTCATGGCCGGCATTTTGCCGTCCGGCAAGCACAATCACCTCGGTGACAGTGCCGGTCCTGAAAACTCTTACATCCCCGCCGGCCCGATGAGCGCGTCCGGGGGTCAGGACTTGGCATTGGCGGCGGCCGCCGCCGCTGCCGACGCCGCCGCCTTGGCCGCCAACTGCTCCCGCATGCGCTTGAGCTTTTCGCGCGGGTCTTCCTTGATGCCGCTTTCGTGCAGTTTCATCTCCGCGATGAAGCGGCTCGGAACGCCGATGACCGTCTCGCGGTTCTTCTTGCGGCGCCGCAGCGTCGATACCGCCAGGGTGCGCCGGGCGCGGGTGATGCCCACATACATCAGGCGCCGCTCTTCCTCCACCCGGGCCGGTGTCATGTCCTCATCTTCGGACTTGAACGGCAGCAGGCCCTCGTTGACGCCCGCCAGGATCACATGCGGCCACTCCAGGCCCTTGGAGGCGTGCAGCGTGGTGAGCACGACCTGGTCCTGCTCTTCCTTGCGCTCGGCCAGGGAGAGGATGACGCTGATGGTCTGCGCCACCTCCAGCAGGGACTGGCGAGGACTCTCGGTGGTGATGCCGCCGTCGGTCGAGATCTCGCCGCCGCAGCGCTTGGCCACCCAGTCGACAAAGTCCAGCACATTGCCCCAGCGGGCCGCGGCGACTTTCTCGTTTTCCTCGTTGTCGAGCAGGTGCTGCTCGTAGCCGATGTCCTTGAGCCATTCCAGCATCAAGGCCTTGCCCTCCTCCGCCCCCACCGTGTGACGCGCCCGGTATTCCAGGTCCACGATGTAGCGGCCGAACTCGTGCAGCCCGTGCAGCGCCTTGCTGGAGAGCGTGGCCTTGAGGGATTCGGCAAACAGCGACTCGAACATCGAGAGCTTCCACTTGGCCGAGAACTCGCTCAGGTGCCCCAGCGTCTGGTGGCCGATGCCGCGCTTGGGCGTGGTCACCGCCCGCAGGAAGGCGGGGTCATCGTCCTGGTTGACCAGCAGTCGCAGCCAGGCGCAGAGGTCCTTGATCTCGGACTTGTCGAAGAAACTCTGCCCACCCGAGACCTTGTAGGGAATCTCCGCCCGGCGCAGCGCCTGCTCGAACACCCGCGCCTGATGGTTGGCCCGGTAGAGGATGGCGAAGTCCGCGAACTTGGTGGTGGGATGCTGGGCCCGCAGCGACTGGATGCGCGCCACGGCGCGCTCGGCCTCGTGCTCCTCGCCGTCCGCCTCGATCAGCACGATGGGGTCGCCTTCCCCGAATTCGCTCCACAGTGTCTTGGGGAACAGCTTGGGATTGCTGCCGATGACATTGTTGGCGGCCCGCAGGATGGCACTGGTGGAGCGGTAGTTCTGCTCCAGCGGAATCACCTTGAGCTGCGGGAAGTCCACCGGCAGCTTCTTCAGGTTCTCGATGGTCGCGCCGCGCCAGCCGTAGATGCTCTGGTCGTCGTCCCCCACGGCGGTGAACATGGCGCGCTCGCCCACCAGGCACTTGAGCAGTTCGTACTGCACGGCATTGGTGTCCTGGTATTCGTCCACCAGCACGTACTTGAGCGTTTCCTGCCACTTGCCGCGGGCCTCCTCATTGGTCTGCAGCAGCTTGAGCGGCAGGCCGATGAGGTCGTCGAAGTCCACCGCCTGGTAGGCCGTGAGCCGCTCCTGGTAGCGCTGCATCACCACCGCCGCAGCGCGCTCCATGTCGTCCTTGGCATAGGCCAGCGCCTGCTGCGGGCTGAGGTTCTGGTTCTTCCACAGCGAGATGGTCCACTGCCAGCTCTTGGCCGTGGCCGCATCCGTCGTGCCGCCGGCATCGCGCAGCACCGACAGCACGTCGTCCGAGTCCAGGATGGAGAACTGCTCCTTGAGACCCAGATGCCGTCCGTCCTCCCGCAGGATGCGCACCCCCAGCGAGTGGAAGGTGGAAATCACCAGCTCCTGCCCCGCCTTGTTGCCCACCATGTGCCGGGCGCGTTCCCGCATCTCCTGCGAGGCCTTGTTGGTGAAGGTGATGGCGGCAATGTTGCGGGGGCGGTAGCCCTCCGACAGCAGCTTGGCAATCTTCTGGGTGATCACCCGCGTCTTGCCTGAGCCCGCTCCGGCGATCACCAGGCAGGGGCCGGCCAGATGGTGCACGGCCGCCAACTGGGCAGGGTTGAGCAGGAACTCGGACATGGTGAAAGTCTGGGGCAAGGAGCAAGGGCGGGCCAAGGATGATACCGGGGGGTACAGTGCGGACCATGAACGTGACCCTCCTCCTTGCCAACGTCGTCACCGGTCTGGTGGCGTTGATCCATGTCTACATCCTGGTGCTGGAGATGTTTCTCTGGACGAAGCCGGCGGGCCGCAAGGCCTTCGGCCTGACGCCGGACTTCGCCCAGGCTACCCGGGTGCTGGCGGCCAACCAGGGGCTCTACAACGGCTTCCTCGCCGGCGGCCTGATCTGGGGCCTGCTGCTGGGCGGCGCCGGCTTGCCGGTGAAGCTGTTTTTCCTGGCCTGCGTGCTGGTGGCGGGGCTGTTTGGCGCGGCCACGGCCAGCCGCAAGATCCTGTACGTCCAGGCCCTGCCGGCGCTCATCGGTTTGGTGTTGTTCGGACTGGGCGGCGCCTTCACGGCCTGAGCGGCGCCCTCGGCGTTATCGCCTTCACCGGCTTCACCGGCTTCACCGGCTTCACCGGCTTCAGCGGGTTCTGCGGGTTCTGCGGGTTTAGCGGCTTCACCGCTCGTGCCGCCTTACTCCGGCAACGGGACACCCCAGCGGGCGGACAGGCGCGCCAGTTCACCGCTGGCGCGCAGGCGCTGCATGCCGGTGTCGACCAGCCACTGCCATTCACCGCCGGAGGCCTCCAGGCTGAAGGCGAAGTGACCCCGCAGCCGTGCAAACGGCGGCTGGCACATCACGACCGCCTCGGTCAGGCCCAGCTCCTGCAGCACCGGCTCGGAATTGCGCTGGTTGGCCGCAATCAGGTCCAGCCGGCCCAGTTGCAGCATGCGCAGGGCCGTGGCCAGGTCCCGCACCTGGGTCAGATTCAGCTGGCGGCGCGCCAGCTCGAAGCGGTCGCCATACACCCATCCTTGCACCGCCCCGATCTGGAGCGACCGCAGCGCCGCGAAGTCGTCCCGCCACAGGTCCTGGCTGCCGGCGCGGGCATAGAACACCATGGCGTCTTCGTAGAAAGGCTGGCGTGAGAACCGCATGCGCGTCTCCCGCTCGCGGGTGCGGTAGGGCCCGACCAGGATCTGCGTCGCCCCCTGCTCCAGCATCGCCTGCGCGCGCAGCCAGGGGTAGATGTCGTACGACGGCGTGAAGCCGGCAGGCACCAGGATGGCGTCCAGCAGGTCCACCGCCAGGCCCTGGACTCGGCCGGAGGACTGTGCACCGGAGGGAGGCGCGCCGGGGACGGGCTCGAAGAGCCGGGCAAACACCGTCCCGGCCACCAGCACCGGACGCGAGGGGCGTTCGCTCCGGGCCATGCCGCCGAGGGAGGCCAGCAAGGGGCCCGCGGAGAGCTGGAGCAGGTGACGGCGACGCATCGGCATGTGGGCGGATGATAGGGGCGCCACCCGCTTCACAGCAATGCGGACTGGGGGGACGGCACCAGCAGCGCCTCCTTCAGCGGGTCGCCCCGCCACGGGCTGCCGGTGGCCCCATGCACCGCAAAGGCTTCGGCCAGCACCGACCCCACCTGCAGCAGTTCCTCGCCGCTGAGGTCTGCGCCCACCAGGAACACGCGCCGGTCGCCGATGCCCTGGGACCGCAACCCGTACATCCGCGGTTTGACCCGCATGCAGTAGCGGTCCGCCAGTTCCTGCCCCATGAGGGCCGGCAGGCGGACCAGATAGTGACCGCGCCGCCGGTCCTGCGCCCACCAGCGGGGCAGCACACGCCCCTGGCGGGCCGCGGCCGCACAGTCGGCCAGCGCCTGCGCCACCCACGGCGCGCAGCGATCGTCCTCACGCGCATCACGGTCGAATCGGGACCAGTCCCGACCCGACATCGGTTTGATTTTGAACACCATGTTGTCTCCGTCACCACCGCTCATCACCCGGGCCAGACAGGCCTCGATCCATCAGGAAAATCGTAGGTTCGAGGAAGGACCTCGCGCAATTCACTACTAAAGGTGGATCGACTGCCTGTCGGCACTAGCAGGGATAGGGCATCGGGATTCGCGGCACTTGGGTGTCGGATGACTATCGCGGTGTCGCAGGCAGGCGTGAGAGACCGCTCCCATGGAGGATGAGCGCCGCACGCCATGTCGCAGGCGGTGCGGCAGGTGCGGCAAGCGGGGGAAGTGCGGAAGGTGCGGGGAGAAGAGGCTGTCCAGGCGGCGGGAACCCCTGTCATCCGCCTCGGCGGCGGTACGCCTGACTCGTTGCGGTCAGTGCGCCCGCAACAACAGCCAGACCAGCAGGGCCGCCACCGCCAGCACGGCCAGGGCCCCGGCGACACGCTCCACCACCGATGCGGCCGGCGGCTTCAAAGGCGCGGAAGCCTGTGCGGGCGGGGACAGCGGGGACAGCGGCATCGGTGCCGACGGCCGCGCCCCCGCGCCAGCGCCTCCCGCGCTGGCATGAGCGACCCCTGACCCTGGCCGCCCGTGGCCCGCCGCCTGCGTGGCCGCGGTGTCGTCCAGCCAGGTGCTGACGGCCTGCGCCAGCACGGTGCGATCCGGGAAGGTGTGCCCGTCGGTCATGGCCCGGTCCAGCAACCGGTCCAGGCTCTCCCGGTGCGCCGCCGACAAGGACAACCAGGACTGCAAGGAGGCCACCGGCGTGGCCGAGGCTTCCACGGCCACCGCGTCCGCCCGCGCATCCGCAGCGCCCTCTCGCCTGGGCAGGCGACCATTGATCAGCAGCCCCAGCAGTCGTCCCAGCGCATAAGCCTCGCTGGCCGCGTCCGGGCGTGCGCCGGTCCGCTGGCGCGGATCGGCCAGCGGCTCCGCCGCCCGCACCAGCACCGGCGGCGCCTGGGATCCGCGCGGCGCCAGGCCCTGGCCCAGCCAGCACAGCTGCTGGGAGGGGCTGAGCCACAGCATGCCGGGGTCCAGCTCGTGCAGCACCAGGCCGCGCGCCTGGGCGGCGTCCAGCAGGGCCACCAGTTCCAGCAGCAGCTCCATGCGCCGCCGCAGCGGCAGCGCCATGGCCACCCGCATCAGCGGCGCCCCTTCCATGAACGGCACCACCAGGTAGGGACTGCCGCCCGGACTGAGTCCGCTGTCCAGCGGCGGCCCATAGCCCGGCACTGACGCCCGCCCCAGCGCCTCGGACTCCTCCGCAAAGCGCATCAGCACGGCCTGCGCATCCGCATCGCTACGATAGACGATGGCCAGCCCGGCCTCCGCGGTGGCCAGCGCATGCTCCACCCGGAACCAATGGCCCGAACCCACCTCGAACAGCGCCGCCGTGATGCGCCAGACCCCCAGCCGCTCGCCCACCGCCGGCAGCGGCGGGGCGGCGCGCGGAGAGGCGTCCGGGGACGAGGCCCGTGAAGAGGCGAAGGGGTCGGTCATGGGCGCCGATCCTAGCGCAGCGATACTTGCGGACATGCCCCCGTTTCGGGGCCCGCCGCCCGCCGTCACCGGTTGGCGCCGACTGCCTTTGCCCGCCACTGGTCATGCCGCTGCCTCGCCCGCCTCGTTGTGCTCCCGCCTCTCCCGTGTCTGAACGACGCCTGCCGGCACGCCCGCCCGGGCTGGCTGGCAGCCTGCTGCTGAGGCTGACTCGAGGCCTGTTCCTGGGCCGGGGCCTTGGGATGGGGCTGGCGGTGGGGCTGACAGTACTGACAGTAGGGGTGGTGGCAGGCCTGACGGTCGTCCCGGAAAGCGTCCACGCGGCGCCGTCCGCCTACAAGCAACCCTCCCCCGCCATCCGCGAGCTGCTGGATGCCCCGCTGCCCACCCGGCTGCTGCCCTCGCCGGACCGCCAGAGCGTGGCCCTGATCGAGCAGCGCCGCTACACACCGCTGGACGAGCTGGCCCGGCCGGTGATGCGGCTGGCCGGCGCCCGGTTCGACCCGCGCAGCGCGACGCCGCAGAACGTCGTGGGCATCCTCCACCTGAAGCTGCGGCCGCTGCTGGAGCCCGACGCGGCCGAGCGCGTGGTGGAACTGCCGGCCGGCGGCCTGTGGCACAGCTTCGCCTGGGCGCCGGACGGCCAGCGCTTTGTCATCGCGCGCCGCACCGACACCGGCGATGAACTGTGGGCGGGCGCCACCAGCAACGGGCAGCTCTGGCGCATCTACAACGTCCGGCTGAACAATGCCATCGACCCCGACGACCTGGCCTGGCTCAGCGCCAAGGAAGTGGTGGTGCTGACGGTGCCCGACCAGCGCGGCAGCCCGCCCTCGCGGCAGCAGACCGGCCCGGTCATCCAGGAGAACCACGGCAAGGCCTCGCCGGAACGCACCTATGCCGACCTGCTGCGCAATCCAGCCGATGAAAACGCCTTCGAGTACTACGCCCGCTCGCAGCTGACGCTGGTGGACATTTCCAGCGGGCAGAGCCGGGACCTGGACAAGCCCGATCTCTTCACCAGCATCTCCGCCGTGGGCAACGGCCAGGCGCTGCTCACCGAGCGCCTCACGCGGCCCTTCAGCTACAACCTGACCTTCGACGATTTCCCCACCACGGTGGAAGTGCGTCAGCGCGACGGCAAGGTCATCCGCGAGCTGGCGCGCATGCCGCTCAAGCAGGGCGTGGCCATCGACGGCGCGCTGCCCGGGCCGCGGGTCTTTTATGCATCGCCCACCAAGGATGCGGCGGTGTACTGGGTGGAAGCGCTGGACGGCGGCAATCCCAATTCGCGGGCGGCTTTCCGCGACCGGGTGATGCGCCTGGACCCGCCCTACACCGGCGAGCCGTTCGAGGTGCAGCGCATGCCCTACCGCTTCACCCGGCTGCGCTTTCTGGACGACGGCCTGCATGCGCTGCTGACCGAGGAAGACCGCAGCCGCGGCTGGACCCGCACCTACCTGCTGCCGCTGCGCGGCACGCAGAGCCGGCCGCTGTTCGAGCATTCAGTGCGTGAGCGTTACCGCCATCCCGGCGTGCCGCTGATGCGCACCCTGCCCAATGGCCAGCAGGCGGTCCAGACGCTGGGCGGGGACCTGCTGCTGGTGGGCCAGGGCGCCAGCCCGCGGGGGGACCGTCCGTTCCTGGACAAGATCTCGCTGCGCGACCTGAGCGTGCAGCGCCTGTTCCAGTCGGCCGATGGCGTCTACGAGCTGCCGCTGGCGGTGCTGGACGACCGGCGACTGCTGACGCAGCGCGAGGCGGAGCACGAGCCGCCCAACCTGATGCTGCGGGAGACCGGCACGGGCGGCAACGCCGGGCGCGTCACCGCCCTGACCCGGCTGAAGGACCCCACCCCGCAACTGCGCGCCGTGCGCCGCGAGCTGGTGACCTTCAAGCGCAGCGACGGCGTGGAGCTGTCCTTCTGGATGTACCTGCCCCCCGACCTCAAGGAGGGCGACCGCCGTCCGGCGCTGGTCTGGGCCTATCCGCTGGAGTTCAATGATGCCGCGCTGGCCAGCCAGCTCAGTGGCTCCCCGGGCCGCTACATGAGCTTCAGCTCGATCAGCCCGCTCAACCTGCTGATGGACGGCTATGTGGTGCTGATGGATGCCACCATGCCGGTGGTCGGGGATGCACGCACGATGAATGACAACTTCATCGAGCAGATGACCATGAATGCACGGGCCATCCTGGACAAGGCCGAGGAGCTGGGCGCGGTGGACCCGCGCCGCGTGGCCATCGGCGGCCACAGCTACGGGGCCTTCATGACGGCCAACCTGCTGGCCCACACCAAGCTGTTCCGCTGCGGCATCGCCCGCAGCGGCGCCTACAACCGCACGCTCACCCCGTTCGGTTTCCAGAGCGAGCGGCGCTCATTGTGGGAAGCCAAGGACGTCTACCTGAAGCTCTCGCCGCTGCTGTTTGCTCAGCAGATCAAGGAGCCGCTGCTGCTGATCCACGGCGAAGCGGACAATAACTCCGGCACCTTCCCGATGCAGAGCGAGCGGCTCTACCAGGCCATGGCCGGACTCGGCGGCACGGTGCGCTACGTGCTGCTGCCGTATGAGGCCCATGGGTATGCCGCGCGCGAATCGGCCGGGCAGGTGCAGTGGGAAATGAGCCAGTGGCTCAAGGGCTGCGTGGGAGATCCGGGCAGCCGCTGAGCAGCGACCGCTGGCGCCGTGAGACCACCGCGCCAGGAAAGACTTACAGCGATCGCGTCTGGAAGGTGTCGCAGTCGCGGATGCTGCCCTGCGCCAGACCCCGCTTGAACCAGCGCTGACGCTGGTCGCTGGTGCCGTGGGTGAAGCTCTCCGGCACCACCTCGCCGCCGGAGCGGCGCTGCAGGGTGTCGTCCCCGATCTGCGAGGCGGCATTGAGCGCCTCGTCGATGTCGCCCGCTTCCAGCCAGCCCTTGGACTGCTGCGAATGGTAGGCCCACACCCCGGCCAGGCAGTCCGCCTGCAGCTCCACCCGCACGCTGGTGGCATTGGCCTCCCGCTCGGACTGGCGGCGGCGCAAGGCATCCACCTTGTCGGTCACGCCCAGCAGGTGCTGCACATGGTGGCCCACCTCATGGGCGATGACATAGGCCTGCGCAAAATCCCCGGGCGCGCCCAGGCGGTCCCGCAGGGTGCGGTAGAAGCTCAGGTCAATGTAGACGCGGCTGTCCCCAGGGCAGTAGAAGGGGCCCATGGCCGAAGCCCCGCGGCCGCAGGCGGTCTGGACCCGGTTGCTGAAGAGCACCAGCCGGGGCGCCTGGTAGGTCTGGCCGGCGGACTGGAACACCCGCGTCCAGACGTCTTCGGTGTCCGCCAGCACCACGGAGACGAACTTCGCGCCCGCGTCCTGCGGATGGGCGCCCGGCCCCGCCGGCGCGCTGCGCTGCTGCGTCGGTGCCGACGACACGTGCCCGCCACCCCCACCATCGGCCAGGCCCAGCAGCGCCATCGGATTGATGCCGAAGATCCAGCCCGCCACCAGGGCGATCACCACGCCCCCCAGGCTCAACCCGCCGCCACCGATCGAGAACCCACCCCCGCCGCCGCCGCCATCACTGCCGCGCAGGTCGTCCACGTTGTCGCTTTCGCGTTGACCTTCCCATTTCATGAGCTTCTCCTGGCCCGGACCCCGCGTCCGGCGCATTGATCGTCCGACGCTGCCTCGGGCACCCGTCGTGCCCGCCATTGCATCATGGGCGGGGCCGACTCGCCGACGTCGCCTGACACGGGAACGCAGTGCCGACATATCGCCCATAAAGATCGCATGTCGAACTGTTCCCGTCCAAATATCATTTTTAGCGCTTATAAATAGGAACTGTACCTCTCTCCCTAGGGAGAAGATTCGGCAAAATCGACTCATGACTGCTATTGCACGCCCCCCGGAAGAACTGCAAGAGGACTTCAGCACCCGTGAAGTGGCTCAGCGCCTGGGCATGGCCGTGCGATCCGTTCAGCTCATGGTGGACCGGGGTGAACTGCAGGCCTGGCGCACGCCGGGCGGCCACCGCCGCATCCTGCGCAGCTCCCTGGATGCCTGGCTGACGGGCCGGGGTCTGGCGCCGACCAAGGGGGGCGATGCGCCCGCCGCCGCGGAAGCCGCCCGCAAGCTCCGGGTGCTGCTGATCGAGGACTCGGTGCACTACCAGAATCTGGTGGCGCTGCTGGTGTCCCAGCAGTTTCCGGAACTGGAACTGCACACCGCCAATGACGGCATCGGCGGCCTGGTCATGTATGGCCAGCTGCAGCCGGACGTACTGCTGGTGGACATCCTGCTGCCCGGCATCGACGGGGCGGCGCTGGTGACCAGCCTGCGCTCCCAGCCGCTGTTTGCGCATTGCGAGCTGATCTTCATCACCGCGCTGGACGAAGATCAGCGCCAGCCCTACGCCTTTGCGCTGGCCGATCTGCCGGTGATCCACAAGCCGCGCCTCGTGGCCGACCTGCCGCCGATGCTCACGGCCGCCATCCAGCGCCTGAGCGCGACCACCACCGCCTGACATGGCCGCGCCGGTGCGGGTCCTCCTGGTGGAGGACGATGCCTCGCTTCAGCGCTTCGTGGCCATGGCGCTGGAGGACCAGGACGTCCTCCTGGTGGGCTGCACCTCGGTGGATGAAGCCCTGCTCACGCTGGGCCGGCACGGATTCGACCTGATCATCACCGACCTCATGCTGCCGGTCCGCCATGGGCAGGAACTGCTGGCGGAACTGCGGGCGCAGCCCGAGCTGCGGCGGGACGCCATGCTCGCGGTGTTCAGTGCAGGGCTCAATGCGCAGGTCCGGCGGCAGCTGGAAGGGCTGGGGGTGGGGCGTTTCCTGGTCAAGCCCTGTTCCCTGGCGGAGCTGCGGGCCTGTGTGGACGAAGCGCGCAAGGCGCCGGGAATGTCCGAGGCGACGGACCGGCACGCAGCACAGCCGTCCACGCAGACACCTCCGCAAGCACCTGCGCAGACGTCCAAGCAGCCCTCCGAGCAGCCCTCCAAGCAGCCCTCCAAGGAAGAGCAGCAGGCGGACGCCATCGCCACCTTCTTCGGTGACAACACGGCGCTGTATGAGGCTTTCCTGGCGCGTTGCAAGGCGCAGTTCCCCAAGGATCTGGCGCAGGGACGCGAAGCGGTGCAGCGGGGCGATGCGCAAAGCCTGCGCCATCTGGCCCACAGCCTCAAGAGCGTGTTGACGACGCTCGGATATCCCGAGGCGGCCGCCACCGCACGAGCGCTGGAAGATCTGGCGCATCAGGCCAGCGCAGATCCTGCCGGTCATGCGCAAGCGCTGCGGGACGCCTGGCAGCGCCTGGACGCGGCGGTCAGCCAACAGCTCTGACGCAGCCGGCGCCGATCATTTCCAAACTGGAAAGAGTGATTTGGGCTGGCTGAGGATTCCGCCCCGCCCCGCAATGTCCGACAGTCCTTCCATCGCAGCCGGTCTTCCGGCCGCCCCAGAAGGAACCCACGACATGCCTGCCACCACTGCCCACCCCGGCCTCACGCCCGCCTCAGCCGCCCTTCGGTCTGCCGGCCTGTCGTAGCGCCCCTCGCGCCCCGTTCGTCCCCCCTCTCTTGATGCCCTCCGCCCCGCCGGCTCGCCGGGGCGGCGTGGCCCCGCTTTGCCTGCGAACCACCCCCAAGGAGACTTCCATGACCACCCCCACGCCTTCCGTCACCCCTTCCCTCACGCTGCACCACTTCGCCCTGTCGGGCCACTCGCATCGTGTGCAGCTCATGCTGTCGCTGCTGGACCTGCCGCACGAGATCGTGCCCGTCAACCTGCGCAAGGGCGAGCACAAGTCCGAAGCCTTCCTCCGGTTCAACCCCTTCGGCCAGGTGCCGGTGCTGCAGGACGGCGACACGGTGCTGTTCGACTCCAACGCGATCCTGGTCTATCTGGCGCGCCGCTATGACCCCTCCGGCCGCTGGCTGCCGAACGATGCCAAGGGCCAGGCCGCCGTCCAGGCTTGGCTGTCGGTCGCTGCAGGGCTGGTCGCCTTCGGGCCGGCCGCAGCGCGCCTGATCACGCTGTTCGGCGCCAAGCTGCATGCCGACGAGGTCATCGCCCGGTCCCATCAGCTGTTGCAAGTGATGGAAGGCGTCCTGGGTCGCGACGACTTCCTGGTCGGGTCATCGGCCACGCTGGCCGATGTGGCCGGCTACAGCTACATCGCCGCCGCCCCCGAAGGCAATGTGGACCTGGCGCCCTATCCGAATGTGCGCGCCTGGCTGGCACGGATCGAGGCCCTGCCGGGCTTCGTGCCCTTCCCCCAGTCGGCCGTCGGCCTGTCTGCCTGAATCCACGGCGGCCGCCAAGGCCCCGTCTCCAAGTCCCGTCTGCGCGTCCCGTCTCCACGACCCTTCAGCGCCGGAGCCCTCCATGAACGCCTCCCTCATCCGCCAGGACAACCCCTTCCACGCCGGTGAGCAAGCCGTGCAGCAACGCCTGGGCGTTGCCGAGCGGATGCTGGGCATCGGCCAGCGGGTGGTGCGCACCTACATGCCGGCGCAGCACCGCCAGTTCTATGGGCAACTGCCCTTCATCATGGTGGGCTCGGTGGATGCGCAGGAGCGTCCCTGGGCCTCGGTGCTGGTGGGCGAGCCCGGCTTCATCGAGTCCCCGGACGACCATCACCTGCGCTTCACCGCCCGGCCGGTGGCGGGGGACCCCCTCGCCGAGGGCTTGCACGCGGGCGCGCCGCTGGGCTTCCTGGGGATCGAGCTGCACACGCGCCGGCGCAATCGCGTCAACGGGGTGGTCAGCGGGGTGCGGCCCGACGGCTTCGACCTGGACGTTGAACAGACCGTCGGCAACTGCCCGCAATACATCCAGGGCCGGGACATGCACTGGGTGCGGGACCCGCAGGACCTGCAACCGCGCCAACGCGAGGCCCTGACCCAACTGGACGGGCCGGCGCGTGCGCTGATCGGGAAGGCGGACACCCTGTTCATCGCCAGCCATGCGCCAGGCGCGGGGGCCGATGTGTCGCACCGCGGCGGCCGGTCGGGCTTCGTGCACATCGAGGACGACCGGACCTTCCTCGTCCCGGACTTCCTCGGCAACCACCTGTTCATGACCTTCGGCAACCTGGCGGTGAACCCGCGCGCAGGCGTGTTGTTCATCGACTTCGACACCGGTGAAGTGCTCACTCTCACCGGCCGTGCCGAGGTGGTCTGGGACGGCGAACTGCTCAAATCCGTCGCCGCCTTCGAAGGGGCCGAGCGGGCCTGGCGCTTCCATGTGGAGGCGGGCTGGCGACTCAGCGAGGCGCTTCCGCTGCGCTGGCGCTTCCGGGACTGGTCCCCCAACTCACTGATCACCGGCACCTGGGACGAGGCCGCTGCACGGCTGAAGGCCGCCGACCTGGCCCAGACCTGGCGGCCCTACCGCGTGGCCCGCATCGTGGACGAGAGCCGCGTCATCCGCTCCTTCCACCTGCAGCCGGACGACGGCCAGGCGCTGCCGCCGCTGCAGGCCGGGCAGCACCTGCCGATCCGGCTCGGCGCGGCCGGCCCGATGCGCACCTACACCGTCTCTTCGGCGCCCGGGGACGATCACCTGCGGCTGAGCATCAAGCGCGACGGCCAGGTGTCCACGCAGATGCATGAGCAGTTGCGGGTGGGCGACGTGATCGAGGCGATGGGCCCGCGCGGCCAGTTCACCCTCGATGCCACCGAAAAGCGGCCCGCCGTTTTGATCGGCGCCGGCGTCGGCATCACGCCGATGATGGCGTTCCTGCGCCACATCGTCACCGAGGGCTTCCGCCGACGCGGCACCCGGCCGACGCATGTCATCCAGGTGGCGCACGACGCCCAGGTGCGGGCCTTCGGCGCCGAGCTCGACGCGCTCGCCGCCCGTGCCAATGGCGCGGTGCGCGTGCACACGGTGCTCAGCGACGCGCCGGCGGGGGCCCTCCAGGGTCCGCTCACCCTCGAGATGCTCAAGAGCCTGCTGCCGTTCGACGACCACGAGTTCTATCTCTGCGGCCCGGGCGGTTTCATGCAGTCCCTCTACGACGGGCTGCGCGGGCTGGGTGTGCGCGATGAACGCATCCATGCGGAAGCCTTCGGTCCCGCGTCCCTGACGCGGCGTGCGGACGCGTCGGCCACTTCTTCGGCACCGGCGGCACCGGCGGCGCTGCCTCCGGCCAAGGAAGCCACGGTGGTCTTCAAGCGCAGCGGCGAGGCGTCGGTCTGGAAACCGGAGCACGGCAGCCTGCTGGAATTTGCGGAAGGGAAAGGCCTGTCGCCGCCCTTCTCATGCCGGGCGGGCCACTGCGGCAGTTGCCTGACGCGCGTCCAGTCCGGCGCCGTGACCTATGCCAAGCCGCCCGCCTGGAAGACCGGACCGCAGGAAGCGCTGCTGTGCTGCGCGGTGCCGGCCGCGGGGGACGACCTGGTGCTGGATCTGTAGACGAGGCCGGGTCGGGCGCGCACCCCAGGCCCTAGCGCAGCGCCGGATGGGCGCGCAGCGCCTGCACCGCCAGATCGATGAAGCCCCGCACCTTCTGCGTCGCTCGCCGGCCTTCGCGGTGGACCACATGGATGGGCAGCGCCGGTGTCTCGAAGGGCTCCAGCACGGTCTCGAGCGTCCCCTGCCGCAGCGCATCCGCCACCTGGTAGCTCAGCAGGCGTGTCATGCCGAAACCGGCCACCGCCGCCGCAATGGCGGAGTCATTGCTGCTGGTGCGGATGCGCGCCCGCAGGCGCTGATGCAGCGGTTTGCCATCCTCCTGGAACTGCCAGTCCACCTCCACCGGCGCACCGCCCCGCGCCACCAGCGTGTGCCGGGACAGGTCCGAGGGATGGTCGGGTCGGCCATGCGCCTGCAGATAGGCCGGCGAGGCCACCAGCACCTGGCGCACCGTCCCCACCTTGACCGCCTGCAGCGAGGAATCCGGCAGCTCGCCGATACGGACCGCCACGTCCACGCCCTCCTCGTCCAGGTTGACGATGCGGTCGACGAACAGGCACTGGGCGTCCACCTCGGGGCAACGGGTGAGGTAGTCCACCAGCACGGGCATCACATACAGGTGGCCGAACAGCACCGGCGCCGTCAGCACCAGCGTGCCCCGTGCGGCCGCATGCGTGCCACTGGCGGCGTCTTCGGCCGCTTGCAGATCAGCCAGGATGCGCCGGCAGTCTTCGGCGAACCGGGCCCCCGCTTCGGTGACGCGCACGACCCGCGTGGTGCGCGTGAGCAGTCGCAGGCCCAGCCGCTCCTCGAGCTCCGCCACGGCCCGGGTGACGACCGGCGGCGACAGGTCCAGCTTGCGCGCCGCGCTGGCAAAACCGCCTTCGTCCACCACGGTCACAAAAACCGTCATTGCCTGCAATCTGTCCACGCCCGGCCTCCCTGGTCAGCCGGGGGGATTGTCGCCCTCGCGCGCATCGACTTCGCGCAGCAGCGCCACCAGGGCCCGCAACCCCGCGGGGGCCAGCCGCTGGCCCGGGTAGTACAGCGCCAGGCGGCCCACGCCAGGGGTCCAGTCCTGCAGCACCTGCACCAACCTTCCGGCTTGCAGGTGGGGCCGCGCGGCCCAGGCGTTGATGTAGACAAGGCCGATGCCGGCCAGCGCCGCCTGAAGACGCAGCCCGTTGTCATCCAGCGTCAACGGTCCATCGACGTCCAGCGAGACCGTCTCCCCTTGCCGGATGAATTCCCATCGCCACAGGGCACCGCTGGCCAGTCGATTGCGGATGCAGCGGTGGGACGAGAGGTCATGCGGGGTGGTTGGCGCCGGCCTGTCGCGCAGATAGGCGGGCGACCCGACGACCACGAAGCCCTGCTCGGGGCCGAAGCGGGCGGCCACCATGTCCTGCGGCACGCTGGAGGCCAGGCGGATGCCGGCGTCGAACCCCTCGGCGACGATATCGACCATCCGCCCCTCGGTCACCACATCCACCTGCATGTCCGGATAGCGCTGCAGATATTCGGGCAGGCAGCTCGCCAGCAACTGATGGGCCGCCGCCTCGGACGTGTTGATGCGCAAGGTGCCGGCCAGACGCGGGCTCTGGGCCCGGGTGGCGTCCATGGCGCCTTCGATCTCTTGCAGCGCGGGGGCGATCCGGGCGAGGAACTCCCGCCCCGCTTCCGACAGCGCGACACTGCGGGTGGTGCGGTGGAACAGTCGCACGCCCATGCGCGCTTCCAGCGCAGAAACGGCATGGCTGACCGCGGACGCGGACTGCCCCAGGTCGGCGGCAGCAGCGCGAAAACTCTGGCGCGCGGCCACCGCAGCCACCGCTTGCAGGCCGGAGAGGTCGGTGCGCCTCATGCCGAGCCCCCTGCGCACGCCCATTGGTGAATTGATTTCACGTCCACGTGCCGCATTCTGCTACTTATCTTGTCAATGCGGAGCCACTACCTTTGAGGAATCTTGATTTCCAACGGAGCTTCCATGTCCCGCCTCACCACGCCCTTCGACTTCCATTCCACCGCCCGCGACGTCTTGCGCGACGTGGATCTCACCGGCCAGCGCGCCCTGGTCACTGGCGGTGCGTCGGGCATCGGGCTGGAAACGGCCCGTGCGCTGGTGAACGCCGGCGCCGAGGTCACCCTGGCCGTGCGCCGCCCGGAGGCCGCGCAGGCGGTCGCGCAGGAGCTGCGCGCCGGCGGGCGAGGGGCGGTCCACGTGGCGCCGCTCGACCTGGTCGACCTCGACTCGGTGCGCCGCTTCAGCGCAGACTGGCGGGGTCCACTGCACATGCTCGTGAACAATGCCGGCATCATGGCCCTGCCGGAGCTGCAGCACTCCGCGCAAGGTTGGGAGCTGCAATGGGCCACCAACTTCCTCGGCCATTTCGCACTGACGGTCGGGCTGCATGCGGCGCTCAAGGCGGCCGGCGGTGCACGTGTCGTGTCCGTGAGTTCCAGCGCGCAGTTGCTGGGACCGGTCGTGTTCGATGACCTGCACTTCCGCTTCCGCGCCTACGAGCCGTTCGCGGCCTATGCCCAGGCCAAGACCGCCTGCGTGCTCATGGCGGTGGAGGCGACGCGCCGCTGGCGGGATGATGGAATCCTGGCCAATGCGCTGCACCCCGGCGCGATTGCCACCGGCCTGCAGAAACACACCGGCGGGCTCAAGACACCCCCGGAGCGCCGCAAGACCCCTGAGCAGGGCGCAGCCACCTCGGTGTTGCTGGCCGCCTCGCCGCTGCTCTCGGGCGTGGGAGGGCGTTATTTCGAGGATTGCAATGAGGCGCCGGTGGTGGACAGCCGCCCCGCGGATTTCACCGGCGTTGCGCCCTATGCACTCGATGCCGACAACGCACGGCGCCTGTGGGTCCTGGCCAGCACCGCCATCGGCTTGCCGGCGTGAAGGCCAGTGCGGCACTGTTTCCGCTTCCGTAACGCTGTCTTGGACACGGCACGGATTGCCTCCACATCCGCAAGCGCCGACAGTGGCATCACCCTCAGGAGATGCCCATGCTGCCCGCCCCCTTCTACAGCGAACTGCCCGGTGACCTGGGCGACGACACCGCCTGGTTTGCCGCGTCCCGGCCATGCATGCCACCGGTCCGGCACGCCTTGTCGTGGACGGCGCGCCTGCGTCTGAGCGTCAGCCACGCCTGGCCTGCCCGCACCGCGTCCGCAGGGGAGCCGCTGGAGCGCCTCGCCCCGGCGGCGTCTACCGCCGCCCGCTGATCCGCTGTTTTCAGTGGCGACTGATGCTGTTCAGCCGCGGGTTTGATCCCTACGCTTGGCGTCATGGAATCGCGTGGTGCCGCCATCCGATGCCTTCCGCGGGTGATGCCCGCCCCAGGAGCCTTGCCATGTCGATCGCGCAACCCTTGCAGTCCGCTGCAGCCCCTTCCTGCAACGGGCAGTCGCTGCTCGACCTGGTGCAGACCCTCAATCCCACCGCCTTTGCGGCGCTGCTGACGCCGGACGGTGAGGTGGTGCATGTCAACCAGCCCGCCCTGGCGTTCCTCGGCGCCGCCCCTGATGACGTGCTGGGTCGTCTCTTTCCCGACACGCCCTGGTGGCAGGGCTGCGAAATCGCCCGGCGCTGCCTGCGGCGGGCCATCAAGCTCGCCCGACGAGGCACGACCAGCCGCTTTACCCAGCAGGCGCAGGCGCCGGACGGAAGCTGGCACACCCGCCAGTTCCTCCTGCTGCCGGTCACCGATGGCAGCGGTCAGATCGTACAGTTGCTGGCCACGTCGGTTCCCGCACTCCCCGGCGGCGTGACGCCTCTGGACGTCGGCACGGGCCTGCCCAACCGGGCGGTCCTGCGTCAACGCCTGCAAGACGCCTTGCAGTGCCATGAGGCCCTGGACCTGCTGCTCATCGACCTGGATCGATTCAAGCGCATCAACGATGCGCTCGGACAGGCGGCCGGTGACGAGCTGCTGCGGCGAGCGGCGCAGCGGCTGAGCCAAGCCCTGCCCGAGGCCGACCTGCTGGCCGGCGTGGGCGGGGACGAATTCGCCGTGTTGCTGCGTCCCGGCAATCCGGCGGCCGCTGGCGAGCGGGTGCTGGCGGCATTTGCCCAGCCCTTCGAGCTGGCCGGCCGCGAGGTGTTTGTCAGCTGCAGCATCGGCTGCGCCAGTGCCCCCGCTGACGGCGGCGACGTGAGTGAGGTGCTGCGCCAGGCCGCCACCGCCCTGCAGCTCGCCAAGGCCGCGGGCCGCAACGGCGTCCACGTGTTCACCGCCGAACCCGACGAGACCGATCCCCACGCCCTGAGGCTGGAGACGGCCCTGCGCCGTGCCATCGAGCGGCAGCAACTGCGCCTGCACTACCAGCCCCAGATCGAACTGGCCAGCGGCCGCATCATCGGGGCAGAGGCCTTGCTGCGCTGGCGCCATCCGGAGTTGGGCGAGGTGTCACCGGCCCGGTTCATCCCGATCGCTGAGGAAAGCGGCCTGATCGGTGCCATCGGCGACTGGGTGCTGCGGGAAGCCGTGACGGCCGCCGCGGCCTGGCAGCGGGCCGGGCTCGCCCCCATCCGCATTGCGGTGAACCTGTCCGGCCGCCAGCTTCGCCAGCCCGGGCTGGCAGCGGCCATTGAGCAGTTGATGGCGGACAGCGGCCTGGACCCATGCTGGCTGGCCGTGGAAGTGACCGAGAGCATGCTGGTGGACAACTTCGCGCAGACCTCGGCGACGCTGCAGCGGCTGCATGCACTGGGCATCGAGGTCGCCATCGACGACTTCGGCACGGGCTACTCGGGCCTGCACTATCTGCGGCAGCTGCCGGTGGACGTGGTCAAGATCGACCGCGGCTTCATTCCGGACATCTCGGCCCCCCTCAGCCAGGTGTCCATGACACGCGCCCTGATCCAGTTGGCCCACAGCCTGCAGATGCGGGTGGTGGCCGAAGGGATCGAGACCGAGGACCACCGCCGCCTGCTGGCCCAGCAGCACTGCGATTTTGCGCAGGGCTTCCTGTTCAGCGCCGCACTGCCTGGCGACCAGTTCCAGGCCTTGCTGCAGCACCGCGCCGACACCTGGGCACGGCCGGCCCCGCAGCAGGCAGACGCTCTCAGCTTCAGTTGACCTTGGAGGCTCCCGTGCTCATGCCCCCGCTCCGCGACACCCCCGACCTGCTCGAAAGCCTGGGCTTGGCCGATGGCGCCACGCTGGCCGATCTGGACATGCTGACCCGCGCCGCCCGCATGCTGACCGGCGCCAGCCATGCGTTCGTCTCATTCGCCGACGACCAGTACCTCTGGCCAGCGTCTGCCTCCAGGACACCGGGAGAATGCAAGCCGCTGCACAGCGCCTACTGCTCGGCCCTGCTGGCCAGCGACGAGCGCAACCTGGTCAGCCGCAACGTACTGCAAGACCCACGCACCCAGGCCGTGGTCCGCCAGCCTGGGGACCCGAGGATCGTGGCTTATGCCGGCACCCTGCTGCGGGATGAGGCCGGCCGGAAACTGGGCACCCTGTGCGTCACCGACACAGTGGAGCGGGACTTCGACGCCGAACAACTGGCGCTGCTGAATGGCCTGGGACGGCAGGTGATGAACCTGGTGTCGCTGCGTGCCGCCAAACGCCAGCTCACCACCGCGCTGGCCCAGATGACCACGCTCGCCCGCGTGGACACCCTGACGGGCCTGCTGAACCGCCGTGCCTGGCAGGAGGAGGCCGAGACCCTGCGCAAGCTGGTGCTGCGGCAATCCGGCCACGTTTCGGTGGCGGCGCTGGACCTGGATCACTTCAAACGCATCAACGACTCGCGGGGACACGCGGCCGGCGATGCAGTGCTGTCCGCGCTGGGGAAGTTGCTGGCCAAAGCGCTGCGCACCACCGACCGGATCGGCCGCATCGGGGGCGAGGAGTTCGCCGTCATCATGCCGTTCACGACGCCCGAGGCGGCTGCCGCGCGACTGGATGCGCTGCGGCAGCGCATTGCGACGCACCGCATCATTGACGGCGACGAGCGGCTGGCGGTGACGGTGTCTTGCGGCGTGGCCGGCGTAGACGCCCAGGACGCCGGCATCGATGCGGCGCTGCGCCGTGCCGACCAGGCGTTGTATGACGCCAAACATGCCGGGCGCGACCGCGTGCGGGTGGCCCCCGTCAGCGCCCGGCCACTCGCCGTCAGCGGCTGATATCGGCCGACGGCCTTGCGTCGCCGTCAGATCACCAGCGGATCGATGTCCACCGCCCAGCGCAACACGCCCTTGTGGCGCTTGCGCAGGCCGTGCAGCGTCGGCAGCCAGTCGCGCAGGAAGCGCTGCAGCTGGCCACGATGCCCTGCCTCGATGAGCATCTGGAAGCGCTCGACATTGGCCACCCGGGCCACCGCCATCGGCACCGGCGGGTAGATCAACAGCCCCATGGCCAGGGGCAGCTCCTGCGCCTGCGCCTGGGCGGCTTCCAGGAACTCGCGGGCCGCTTCCACCGTCCGCCCCTCCGCCCGCACCAGCGCCAGATGGGCAAAGGGCGGCAGTCCCGCAGACATGCGCTCGGCCAGCTGGCTGCCGGCAAAAGCCTCGTAGTCGTGCTTTTGCAGCGCCTGGAACAGCGCGTGGTCCGGATACCAGGTCTGCACCCACAGCTCGCTGCGGGACGCCTGGGCCGCGTCTCGTCCCGCACGGCCGCCCACCTGCATCAGCAGGGAAAACAGCCGCTCGGGCGCCCGGAAGTCATTGCTGAACAGGGCCCCGTCCGGATTCACCGCCGCCACCAGCGTGATGCGCCGGAAGTCGTGACCCTTGGCCACCATCTGCGTGCCGACCAGCACATCCACCTCGCCGTCATGCACTGCGCCGAGCTGCGCCTCCAGGCTGCCCTTGAGCCGGGTGGTGTCGGCATCGATGCGGGCGATGCGGGCGCCGGGCAGGGCCTCGGCCAGTTGCTCTTCCAGACGCTCGGTCCCGCGGCCCAGCGGCGCGATGTCCGGATTGCCGCAGGACGGACAGGCCCGTGGCACCCGCTGCGAGACGCCGCAGTGGTGGCAGCGCAGCGTGCGGTCCTCGCGGTGGAAGACCTGATGCGCACTGCAATGCGGGCAGTCGCTTTTCCAATTGCATTGATCGCAGTGCAGCACCGGCGCATAACCGCGGCGGTTCAGGAAGACCAGGCTCTGCTCGCCCCGCGCCAGCCGCTTGCGCAGCGCATCCAGCAGCGGCACCGACAAGGCGGTCGTCACGCCCTTCTTGCGCTCGAGCCGGTTCATGTCGAACAGGCGCACGGTGGGCAGCTCACCGCCGCCGATGCGCTCGGTCAGGTCGATGCGCCGATAACGGCCTGCCAGCGCATGCTGCCAGGTCTCCAGCGACGGAGTGGCCGATCCCAGCAGCACCGGAATGCGCTCCAGGTGGCCGCGGTAGACCGCCAGGTCCCGCGCGGAATACCGGGCGCCGTCCTGCTGCTTGTAGGACGGGTCATGCTCCTCATCCACCACCAGAAGGCCCAGTCGCGGCAGCGAGGCGAACACCGCCAGCCGGGTGCCCAGCACCAGCTGCGCGCGACCCAGATGGGCGCTGAGCCAATGCCGCAGGCGCTGCGCGGGCGTGAGGCCGCTGTGCAAAGACACGATGCTGTGACCGGCAAAGCGGGCCGCGAAGCGGGCTTCGAGCTGCGGCGTCAGGTTGATCTCGGGCACCAGTACCAGCACCTGGCGGCCCTGCGCCAGCGCGTCCTCGGCGGCGCGCAGATAGATCTCGGTCTTGCCGCTGCCGGTCAGCCCCCACAGCAGCGCCGGCGGCGGACTGGCCTGCGCGGCCAGCGCCTGGACGGCCGCCAGGGCTGCGCTCTGCTGCTCCGTGAGGGCGGGCCGCTCGGGCGGCGCTTGGTCGGCGGCACGCGCGGCAGCGGCTTCCGCCTTGTCCAGCTTTTTCAGCCGCGCCTGCAGTTGCGCAGCATCGAGTTCACGCAGTTGCGGCGGCAGCACGGCCAGGGCCAGCTCCCCCACACTGCGCTGGTAATAGGCCGCTGCAAAGTCCAGCAGGCGGCGCCAGGAGGCGGACAGCGGCGGCAGCGCATCCAGCGCAGCGCCGACCGGTCGCAACTGGTCTTCCGGCAGGGCATCGCCGGCCGCCTCGCCGCTGGGTGGATCGTCCCAGACGATGCCCAGCGTGTCGCGACGGCCCAGGCCCACCTGCACCAGCGTGCCCGGGGCCAGGTCTTGTGGCCCCAGGTAGTCCAGCGGGCCGGTCAGGCCGCTGTGCTGCGGCGCGTCCACCGCAACGCTCACACGACGCCACGATGCCGTGGACGGCTGGGCGGGCGTGGAGGGCTCTGCGTCGCTCATCCGGCCCTCCCTTGGCGCACCGGGCCGGACCTGCCATCGCTCACTGCAGCGGCGTGTCCGTCATGCAAGGTTGCCTGAGAAAAACGCGCCAAGTCCATGATTTCCAAGCTTGCCCACACCAGCGACCTCAACCTGTGGATAACTTTGTGGGAAACGGCCGCATTTCTTCCGACAACTGCGCGATGACTTCGGGAAGGGGGAAAACGCCAAGCGTTCGGGCAAACCCGAATACTTGTTTGAAATCAATGACTTGCGTGCCCATCCGGGAAAATCCTAGCTGCGGCATGACCGGTGTGCTGCCTTTGGGTGACATGCACGGATTTGGGGATAACTGCTGTCCAAGGTCCGGTCAATCCCACGTGAGTCGGGCTCAGACCGGCTGGCGCAGGAGGCGGGAATGGCGGTGCACCTCGTCCACCAGTTCCGCGACGTGATCGGGCGGGGTGAACTGGCTGATGCCGTGGCCCAGGTTGAAGATGTGGCCGCCCCACTGACCGTCCGCCCGCTGCGGACGGCCGAAGCTGTCCAGCACGGCGCGGGTCTGCTCGCGCACCACGACCGGCGGCGCGAACAGCACGTTCGGATCCAGGTTGCCCTGGAAGGCCACACGGTCGTTCAGGCGCTGGCGCGCCTGGCCCAGGTTGACGGTCCAGTCCAGGCCGACAACGTCGGCGCCGGCATCGGCAATTTCGTCCAGCCACAGGCCGCCGCCCTTGGTGAAGAGCAGTCGCGGCACGCGGCGGCCTTCATGTTCGGTCTTGAGCTGCGACAGCACGCGACGCGAGTAGTCCAGGCTGAAACGCTGGAACGCGCCATCGGCCAGCACGCCGCCCCAGGAATCGAACACCATCACGGCCTGGGCGCCGGCATCGATTTGCGCATTCAGGTAGGCGGCCACCGCATCGGCGTTGATGGACAGGATGCGATGCATCAGGTCCGGACGCGCATACATGAGGCTCTTCACATGACGGTAGTCGTCCGAGCCGCCGCCCTCCACCATGTAGCAGGCCAGCGTCCAGGGGCTGCCGGAGAAGCCGATCAAGGGGACGCGACCGTTCAGCGCATGACGGATGGAGGTGACCGCATCGAACACGTAGCGAAGCCGTTCCATGTCCGGCACTTCCAGCGCGGCCACCGCGGCTTCGTCGCGGACCTGCTTGGCGAACTTGGGGCCCTCGCCCGCGGCGAAGCTCAGGCCCAGGCCCATGGCGTCCGGCACGGTGAGGATGTCGCTGAACAGGATGGCAGCGTCCAGCGGGTAGCGGTCCAGCGGCTGCAGGGTCACCTCGGTGGCGTAGTCCTTGTTGGTCGCCAGACCCATGAAACTGCCGGCACGTTCGCGGGTGTCGCGATACTCCTTCAGGTAGCGACCGGCCTGGCGCATCAGCCAGACCGGTGTGTAGTCCGTGGGCTGGCGCAGACAGGCGCGCAGGAAGGTGTCGTTCTGAAGTGGGGCGCTCATACACGGATTATCCATGGGGTGCATGGGATACTGATTTGCGTCAGGTCACAAGCCGGACATCCGGGGGCACCCTCTTGGGGGCATGGCCTTGAAATCCGGCCACCGCCCTCGATATGCGCCGACACCAGGAGGAATGATTCATGAACCCGAAGTCCCCGCAGTCTCGCCAGTCCCAGTGGTCCACGGCTGAGGTCGCGTCGCCGTCTGCCTCCGGATCCGTGTCCGGACGCAGCTTCAGCGCTGCGCGCAGCGGCGCTGTCCGTGCACTGGCCGGCGCGCTGGTCCTCAGTGCCCCGCTGCTGCTCAGCGGCTGCGGCTACAACGAATTCCAGAACCTGGACGAGCAGGTGAACGCCAGTTGGTCCGAAGTGCTGAGCCAGTATCAGCGCCGCAGCGACCTCATTCCCAACATCGTCAACACGGTCAAGGGCGAGGCCAACTTCGAGCAGGAGACGCTGACCCGCGTGGTGGAAGCCCGCGCCAAGGCCACCAGCATCCAGGTCACGCCTGAACTGGCCAAGGACCCGGAAGCCCTCAAGCGCTTCCAGGCGGCGCAGGGGGAGCTCTCCAGCGCGCTCAGCCGGCTGCTGGCGGTCAGCGAGGCCTATCCCACGCTGCAGTCCAACCAGGGCTTCCGGGACCTGCGGGTGCAACTGGAAGGCACGGAGAACCGCATCACCGTGGCTCGCAACCGCTATATCAAGTCGGTGCAGGAGTACAACGGCCTGACCCGGCGCTTCCCGACCAACCTGACCGCCAAGATGTTCGGGTACGAGGTCAAGCCCAACTTCACCGTGCAGAACGAGGCCGCGATCTCGGCACCGCCGACGGTGAACTTTGACAAGCCGGGGGCCGCGGCTCCTGCTCCTGCTCCAGCGCAGACCCCGGCCCCTGCGACCGGCGCGTCCGCATCGTCGCTGACGCTGCCCGGCCCGGGTGCGGCACCGGCCTCGCGCTGAGGCCGGCCGCATGCGGATCCGCCTGGTTCCGGACCGGCCGCCCAAGGTGCCTTGGGTGTCTTTGCTGCTGGCGCTGGTGGCCCTCCTGTTGAGCCTGTCGGGGGTCGTCCCAAAGGCACATGCCCAGGACGTGCAACCGGTGCCGGCCCTCACCGGCCGGGTGATCGACCAGACCGCCACCTTGAGCGAAGCGCAGCGCCAGGCGCTGGAGCGCAAGCTGGCCGCCTTCGAGCAGGAGGCCGGTCCGCAGATGGTGGTGCTGATGGTGCCCAGCACGGCGCCGGAGGACATTGCTGCCTACGCCCAGCGGGTGGGGGATCAATGGAAGATCGGTCGCCGCACTGTGGGTGATGGTCTGCTGATCGTCGTGGCCAAGCAGGACCGGCGCATCAACATCCAGACTGCCAAGGCGCTGGAAGGTGCGGTGCCGGATCTTGCCGCGCGGCAGATCATCGAGCGGGACATCACGCCGGCCTTTCGCGCTGGCGACTATGCCGGCGGCCTGAACCGTGCGGTGGATTCGCTGCAGGCCCGCATCCGCGGGGAACACCTGCCGGCACCAACCGCGAAGGAGCGACGCACGGCGCCCTCCTCCGGCAGTGGCTTCGATTTCGGTGGTGCGGCTGCGTTGTTCTTTATTGGCGTGCCGATCGCCGGTGCGCTGCTCACCGCCATGATGGGTCGCAAGCTGGGGAGCCTGGTGACGGGCGGTGGCGCGGGTGCCCTCGGCTGGCTCTATAGCGGCAGTGTGCTGATGGGCATCGGCGCTGCACTGGCCTCGCTGGTGCTGGTCGGCGTGCTGGGCATTGGCGCGGCCCGGCGGCGCTACAGCGGTGGCGGCGCCAGTCCCTATCGCAGCAGTGCGCACGGCATCGGCAGCCGCAGTCCCGGTGTCTTTATTCCGCCGGTGATCTGGGGCAGCGGCGGTGGAGACGGCGGGGGCAGTTGGGGCGGTGGTGATGGCGGTGGCTTCTCCTCCGGCGGCGGCGGTGACTTCGGCGGCGGTGGCGCCTCGGGAGATTGGTGATGACAGCTCCAGCGAACTCCTCACCGCAGGGTCGCCCGGCGCCGACGTCCTCGCGCTGGGCCCGGCTGCTGCGGCATCGCCTGTGGGATGAGGCCGACGCGCATCGCGTCCTGCCCCCGGAGGCGCTGGCGCGTCTGGCCGCCCGGGTGGCCGAGAGCGAGCGACGCCACGGCGGGGAGATCCGCCTGTGTGTGGAAGCCAGCCTGCCACTGAGCTACCTGTGGCGGCACGCCAGCGCGCGCGAGCGGGCGGTCACGCAGTTCGGCAAGCTTCGGGTCTGGGATACCGAGCACAACAACGGCGTGCTGATCTATTTGCTGCTGGCGGAGCACGCCATCGAAATCGTGGCGGACCGCGGGCTGAACCAGCGGGTCAGTGCCGAGCAGTGGCGGACCGTCATCAACAGCCTGCGTGCAGCACTGCAGGCCGGACGTTTTGAAGAAGGCCTGACGGAGGCGGTGCAGGCGGTGGAGCAATTGCTGGCCCAGCACTTCCCGCCCTCGGACGACGGGCCACGCAATGAGCTGCCCAATGCAGTCGTGGTGCTGTAGAGCGAGCTGACTGCCGGGACCAGAGCTTGGCGCTGAGCGACGAACTCACGCCAGCCGCGGATACGGCGGCAGCGGCTTCAACTTCGTCTTGAATGACTCCCGCAGCGGCGGATGGCTCAGCTTGGGGAAGTCGAACTGCGGCTCCGGACATTGCACATCCGGCAGGTGGTCCAGCAGGTGGCGGATCAGGGTCAGTCGGCCGCGGCGCTGGTCGTTGAAGTCCACCAGCGTCCAGGGCGCATGCGGCGTGTGGGTCGCCTTGAACATGCGGTCGCGCGCCCGGCCGTACTCCTCATAGTGCTCGCGGGATTGCAGGTCAATCGGCGAGAGCTTCCAGCGCTTGAGCGGATCTTCCGCCCGCTCGGCAAAGCGCTCTTCCTGATGTTCCTGATCGACGGTCAGCCAGTACTTGAACAGCAGCAGGCCGTCCTCCACCAGCAGCTCCTCGAAGCGCGGCACTTGGGCCAGAAATGCGTCGGTCTGCTCGGGCGTGCAAAAGCCCATCACCGATTCCACGCCGGCGCGGTTGTACCAGCTGCGGTCGAACAGCACGAGCTCGCCCGCCGCCGGCAGATGAGCCACATGACGCTGGAAGTACCACTGGCCTTGTTCCCGCTCACTGGGCTTGGACAGCGCCACGGTGTGGCACTGGCGCGGGTTCAGCGTTTCCGAGATGGCATTGATCACGCCACCTTTGCCGGCGGTGTCCCGGCCTTCGAAGATCACCAGCACGCGGTGACCGGTGAGCTGGAGCCAGCGAGCCACATTGTTCAGCTCGACCTGCAGGGCTTCCAGGTGCTCGAGGTAGTCGGACTTGGAGAGCTTGTGATCGGCCAGGTCGATGCGGGAGGCGGTTGACTCAGCCTTGCCGGACTTGGAGGCCTTGGCCGCCTTGTCCGACGGGCCGCCCTGGCCTGCGTCCTTGTCCTTGCCCTGCTTCTTCTTGCCCATGCGCTGTCACTCCGGAAATGGAATGCACACAGGCTAACGGATTCAGCGCGGAACGGGGGCTTATTCCAGCGCCAGCACCTGCATGGCCGCCCAGCTCTCCCCCGGCGCCAGCGTCACCGGCTGCAGCACCTGGGCCGCTTCCACGCACAGCATCTGCCGGTAGCCGTCGGCCGGCATGTCGCTGAACTGCGCGCCCTTGACTTCGCCCGGGTTCCACACGACCACATCGGAGAAGCCTTGCTGGGCAATGCGCAGACGCCGGTCCGCGTCACGCAAGATGAGTGTGTCCTTCAGGTCCTGATAGATGCGGTCCAGCTCACTGCCATCCAGGCGCAGCAGATCCTCGTGCTGGGTGCCGGCGCGCTGGTCCACGGAATCCCAGTACGCCAGCCCGGACAGGCCCTGCAGCGAAGCGCTCATGGCGCTGGTCAGACGCAGGTAGGTGTGCAGGGCCGCCGCGAAGGAGAACGGGGCCTCGCCGCGGTTTTCGCAGGCCAGCTCCATCTCCAGCGTGCGACCGCTGACGCGGATGCTGATTTCAGCCTCGAACTGATGGGGCCAGACCATGCGGGTGGCGCCGTCGTCGGTCAGGCGCAGCACGGCCAGCGCGTCGTCCTTGCCGACTTCGGCGCTGACCAGTTGCCAGGGCTTGTTGCGGGCAAAGCCATGCTTTTGCAGCGGGCCACGGGCATTGAACTGCGGGAAGATCACCGGAACACCGCCGCGAATGGCCTGGCCGGTGGCAAAGGCGCTGGTGGGCGACAGATACAGCTGCTCCTCGCCCCCTGCCGGCACCCAGGACACCAGATGGGCGCCATGCAGCAGCAGCGTGGCCCGTGCGCCGTCGGGCGACACGAGTTCAAGGGCTTCAAGACCGTGGGAGCGGGTGACGGGAATGGGGCTCATGGCGACTTCTGGCTGCTTCAAAAACAAAAAAACCCACCGGGGGACCGGTGGGTTCGGGGCCGGTTGGGGCCTTATTTTCGTTCAGAGACTGGCTTGCGCGGACCGGGCAGCACGCCGTTGACCGCGTTGTCGCTCAACAGACGCGAACTGGCGATGCCGGCCATCTGGTAGCTCTTGTCGGTCAGGTTGTTGGCGATCTGGTCGACCAGGGCCTTGACCAGCAGACCCACCACACCGCCGCTGCTGTTGTTGTTCTGCTCGGCAGTGGACGCCGAGGCACGGCCGTTCCACAGCTGGGTGCCGGTTCGCAGGTCCACCAGCACGGCTTCCATTTCCACGACGGCTTCGGCGCTCACCACCTTGTAGGTGGAGCCATACCGCTTGACCTTGACGTACAGGCCAGCGTCGGCACCGAAGATGTCGCGCAGCTTGGCACGGTCGATGGACTGCGCGTCCACGGCATTGTCGATGCCATTGGTGCGCAGGGTTTCATCGACCAGCGACACCGGCAGCACGTAGTAGCCGGACTCGGCCAGCGGCTGCGTCAGCGTGGAGAGCACCGCGTAGGACGCGCCCACTTCCGGCGAATCGTTCACCGGCGGCAGGATGAGCACCGAAGCCGGCTTGGCCGCCTTGAAGGCGGTGTAGTCGTACGGCGTGGCCTGGTGGGCACAAGCGGTCAGGGCTGCCAGCACGGCAGCGGCACCGCCCAGGCGCAACATGCGCGCCACGGCCGGGGGCAAGAGACGGGAAAACAGGGTCGTCATGAAAAGCTCCGGGGCCGGGGTCATTTCGCGGCGGCCACCGGGGCGGCGGCAGTCGCGGGGGTGGCGGTCGAGGCGGTGGGTGCGGAAGCACCGGCGGCCGGCATGCTGGCGGCGGCGCGGCGCTTGAGCAGCAGGTCCACGTAGGCGGCGGATTCGGGGAACAGCGCGCGTTCAGCTTCCAGATGGGCCTTGGCGGCGTTGTCGTTGCCGACCTTCGCATACAGCAGCGCCAGGTGACCATGCAGGCCCGGAGGCGAGGCTTCGTTGGCGGCCTTGTTCTTCACCAGCTGGGCTTCCAGCTTGTCAATCTGTTCGCCGGCATTGGCGCCCGAGGTCTTGAAGTAGTCGTACAGATTGGACTGGTAGCCGCTCCACTGGTACAGCGGCTTGGGCGGCTGGGCGCAAGCGGTGAACAGGCCGCACAGGACGGTCGTCACGAGCAGGGCTCCGCGGCGGCCAGCGGTCTGGCCGATCATGGGGGTCTTCATCATGGGGGGCCTCAGCGCGCTTGGGGCTTCCAGGCGCCGTTGTCGACGCCTTGCACCAGGTTGTTCACTGCTTCGCGGATGGCCAGGTCCAGCACCTTGCCGTTGAGCGTTGCGTCATAGCTGGCGGTGCCGCCAAAGCCGACCACTTCACGGGTGGATAGCGTGTATTCACCGGCGCCTTGCACCGAATACACCACTTCCGAGGTCTGGCTGTTGACCACGTTCAGCGTGACCTTGGCATAGGCCACTTGCGTCTTGCCGCGGCCCAGCACGCCGAACAGCTGCTGGTCGCCGACTTCCTTGCGACCGAATTCGGTGACGGCGCCGGTGACCAGGTAGTCAGCGCCCTTGATGTTCAGGGCACCGGCCTTGAACTTGGCTTCCTGCTGGGCCTCTTCGAGGTTGTCGCGGTCCAGCACGTTGAAGCGGTTGGTCTGCTGCAGATGAGCCACCAGGATCGACTTGGACTGGCTGCCCAGGCGGTCGACTGCATCCGCAAACATGCCGCGCATGTAGCTGGAGCGGTTGTCGAACTTGCCCACGGCGATGGGGGCGCGCGGGCCTTGATAGGCCGACGGCGCGGGGGTGGCCGGGCGCGGCACGTCGATGGTGCGCGATTGTTCTGTGGCGCAAGCGGACAGAGCGGCAACGGCCACGGCCAGGGTGGCGCGGCGCGTCCAGGTGGTATTGAACATGAAACTCCCTCAAATGCAGCATGAACCTCCCAGGGCGGGAGGGCGGCGTTCGTCGTGTTGGTGAACGCTACGTGAGCAACTGTATCTCTGAGACCGGGGGGGTCCCGGTCGGCATGCCCGGTGTTTGACCGAGTACATGTGAACCACTGCATGAAAAACGGCAGGCCCTCCCCCAAAGGGTGGAACCTGCCGTTGGAGGTACACCACCGTGGTCGTCACCACGAGTGATGGCAGTGATGAGCGCAGGCCGCGGGCGGCCGATGCTCAGCGCTTGGCGCGGAACTTGCGCAGCGCGGCGATCTGCGCGGCCATGGCCGCGAATTCGCTCTGGGCCTTGGCGAAGTCGATATCGCTCTTGGCGTTTTTCATGGCCTCTTCGGCGGCCTTCTTGGCGGCTTCAGCGCGGGCTTCGTCGAGGTCTTTGCCACGGATGGCGGTGTCGGCGAGCACGGTCACCACATCGGGCTGCACTTCGAGCAGGCCGCCGGCCACGAAGACGAATTCTTCCTCGTTGGTGTCGGCGCGCTGGATGCGCACGGCGCCCGGCTTGATGCGGGTGATGAGGGGGGTGTGCTTGGGCAGGATGCCCAGCTCACCGCCTTCGCCCGGAAGCGCCACGAACTTTGCCTCGCCCGAGAAGATCTGCTCCTCGGCCGAGACCACATTCACGTGGATCGTTGCTTGGCTTGCCATAAGGTTTCCAATCTATCGATACCCGCAAGGACCTAGCCCTGCAAATGTCGGCTTCGCCGAATTCCAGAGCGTGTCCTGCGAGGGAAAAAGATTCAGAAAGCAAGCAGACGGTGGGAGGGCTAGGCGCGGCGCGGAGCCGGACTTTCGTCCGGCGAGCACCGCAACGACGCCCTCGCGCCGTATGCGCCGCTTACTGGATCTTTTTCGCTTTTTCGAAGGCTTCGTCGATGGTCCCGACCATGTAGAAGGCTTGTTCGGGCAGATGGTCGCACTCGCCGTTGACGATCATCTTGAAGCCGCGAATGGTTTCCTTCAGGGGCACGTACTTGCCGGGAGCGCCGGTGAACACTTCGGCCACGTGGAACGGCTGCGACAGGAAACGCTGGATCTTCCGGGCGCGTGCCACGGCCAGCTTGTCTTCCGGCGACAGTTCGTCCATACCCAGGATGGCGATGATGTCGCGCAGTTCCTTGTAGCGCTGCAGCACGGACTGCACGGCACGGGTGGTCGAGTAGTGCTCTTCGCCGATCACGTTCGGGTCGATCTGACGCGAGGTCGAGTCCAGCGGGTCCACGGCGGGGTAGATACCCAGCGACGCGATGTCACGCGACAGCACGACGGTGGCGTCCAAGTGGGCGAAGGTCGTGGCGGGGGACGGGTCGGTCAAGTCATCGGCCGGCACGTACACGGCCTGGATGGACGTGATCGAACCGACCTTGGTGGACGTGATCCGCTCTTGCAGACGGCCCATTTCTTCCGCCAGCGTCGGCTGATAGCCCACGGCGGAAGGCATACGGCCCAGCAGTGCGGACACTTCGGTACCGGCCAGGGTGTAGCGGTAGATGTTGTCCACGAAGAACAGCACGTCACGGCCTTCGTCACGGAAGGCTTCGGCCATGGTCAGGCCGGTCAGTGCCACGCGCAGACGGTTGCCCGGAGGCTCGTTCATCTGGCCGTAGACCATGGCGACCTTCGACTTGCTCAGGTCCTCCTGGTTCACGACGCCAGCGTCCGACATTTCATGATAGAAGTCGTTGCCCTCGCGGGTACGCTCGCCCACGCCAGCAAACACCGACAGACCCGAGTGAGCCTTGGCGATGTTGTTGATCAGCTCCATCATGTTCACGGTCTTGCCCACGCCGGCGCCACCGAACAGACCCACCTTGCCGCCCTTGGCGAACGGGCAGATCAGGTCGATCACCTTGATGCCGGTTTCCAGCAGTTCCTGCGACGGGCTCAGCTCGTCGTAGGCCGGGGCCTTGCGGTGGATGGCGGCCGTCTGAGCGTTGGACACGTCGCCGCGTTCATCGATCGGATTGCCCAGCACGTCCATGATGCGGCCCAGGGTGGCCTGGCCGACCGGGACCTTGATCATGTCGCCGGTGTTGTAGACCTCGGTGCCGCGGCGCAGGCCGTCGGACGAACCCAGGGCAATGGTACGGACCACGCCGTCGCCCAGCTGCTGCTGCACTTCCAGCGTCAGGGCCGAGCCTTCCATCTTGAGGGCGTCGAACACCTTCGGCATCTGGTCACGCGGGAACTCCACGTCCACCACGGCGCCGATGCACTGAACGATCTTGCCCACCGATTGAGTGTTAGCCATTTCTTCGTTCCTTCAATTCAAATCTATGCGTTGACGGCGATCGCTCGCCGGTCAACCGCTGATGGCGGCGGCGCCGCTGACGATTTCCGACAGTTCCTTGGTGATGGCGGCCTGACGGGTCTTGTTGTAGACCAGCTTCAGTTCACCAATCAGCGTTCCGGCGTTGTCGGTCGCGGCCTTCATGGCCACCATGCGGGCCGATTGCTCGGACGCCATGTTCTCGGCCACGGCCTGATAGACCAGGGCTTCGGTGTAGCGCACCAGCAGCTCGTTGATGACCGTCGGGGCGTCCGGCTCGTACAGGTAGTCCCAGGCGTGACCAGCGGCATCCGTCTCCAGCGACTCTTGAGTCAGGGGCAGCAACTGCAGCACCACCGGCTCCTGCTTCATGGTGTTCACGAAGCGCGTGTAGCAGAGATAGACCGCCGACAGCTTGCCTTCCGCATAAGCGTCCAGCAGCGTCTTCACCGGGCCGACGAGGCGCTCCAGCTGCGGGGCGTCGCCCAGCTGCGTGGCATGCGCAACGACCTTGGCGCCGATGCGGTTCATGAAGCCCAGGCCCTTGTTGCCGATCGCCACCACTTCTGCCTTCTGACCAGCCGCCTCGAGCTCCTTGAGCTTGTTGGTGGTGGCGCGAAGCAGGTTGGTGTTGAGACCGCCGCACAGGCCCTTGTCGGTCGTGACCACCACGAAGCCCGCCGTCCTGGCGTCCGGATTGGCCACCATGAACGGGTGACGGTATTCCGGATTGGCCTTGGCGAGGTTGGCGGCAATGTTGCCCACCTTCTCCGCGTAAGGACGGGCCGCGCGCATCCGATCCTGCGCCTTGCGCATTTTCGAAGCGGCGACCATTTCCATGGCCTTGGTGATCTTCTTGGTGTTTTCGACCGACTTGATCTTGCCGCGAATTTCCTTGCCTGCTGCCATGATTTCTCCTTTCAGTTCCCCGACAAGGCCGCATCGCTGCGGCTGGAGCGCCCCCCGCGCCCGGCCGGGGCCGGGTCATGAGGGATGCGTCGGGGGTGGGTCATGTTCAGGCGAAAGACTTCTTGAAGGAAGTGATCGCAGCGTTCAGTTCGGCTTCGGCGTCCTTGTCCATGGCCTTCGCATCTTCCAGCTTTTGCAGCAGGGCAGCGTGCGAAGTCTTCAGGAACTGGTGCAGACCGTGCTCGAACGCCAGGACCTTCTTGACTTCGATGTCGTCCATGAAGCCCTTGTTGGCGGCGTACAGCGACGCACCCATCAGGCTGATGGGCAGCGGCGAGTACTGGGCCTGCTTCAGCAGTTCCGTCACGCGGGCACCACGGTCCAGCTGCTTGCGGGTCGCGGCGTCCAGGTCGGAAGCGAACTGCGCGAAGGCAGCCAGCTCACGGTACTGGGCCAGGTCGGTACGGATACCGCCGGACAGCGACTTGATCAGCTTGGTCTGGGCAGCGCCACCGACGCGCGACACCGAGATACCGGCGTTGATCGCGGGACGGATACCAGCGTTGAACAGGTTGGTTTCCAGGAAGATCTGGCCGTCGGTGATCGAGATCACGTTGGTCGGAACGAAGGCGGACACGTCACCGGCTTGCGTTTCGATGATCGGCAGCGCCGTCAGCGAACCCGTCTTGCCCTTGACTTCACCCTTGGTGAAGGCTTCCACGTAGTCGGCGTTCACGCGGGCAGCGCGTTCCAGCAGGCGGCTGTGGAGATAGAACACGTCGCCGGGGAAGGCTTCGCGGCCCGGAGGACGGCGCAGCAGCAGCGACACTTGACGGTAGGCCACGGCCTGCTTGGACAGATCGTCATAAACGATCAGGGCGTCCTGGCCACGGTCACGGAAGTATTCGCCCATCGTGCAGCCGGAGTAGGCCGACACGTATTGCATGGCGGCGGATTCCGAAGCCGAGGCGGCCACCACGATGGTGTAGTCCATCGCGCCGGCTTGTTCCAGAGCGCGCACCACGTTCTTGATCGACGAAGCCTTCTGGCCGATCGCAACGTAGACGCAGGTCATGTTCTGACCCTTCTGGTTGATGATCGCGTCGATGGCCACGGCGGTCTTGCCGGTCTGGCGGTCGCCGATGATCAGCTCGCGCTGGCCACGGCCGACGGGCACCATCGAGTCGATGGACTTCAGACCGGTCTGCACCGGCTGGTCCACGGACTGACGGGCGATCACGCCCGGCGCGACCTTTTCGATCACGTCCGTCATCTTGGCGTTGATCGGGCCCTTGCCGTCGATCGGCTGGCCCAGGGCGTTCACCACGCGGCCAATCAGTTCGGGGCCGACCGGCACTTCGAGAATGCGGCCCGTGCACTTGACGGTGTCGCCTTCCACGATGTGCTCGTAGGCACCCAGAATCACGGCACCGACGGAGTCGCGCTCGAGGTTCAGCGCCAGGCCGAAGGTCTGGCTGCCGTCAGCGGCAGCGGGGAACTCCAGCATTTCGCCTTGCATCACGTCGGACAGACCGTGCACGCGCACGATGCCGTCCGACACGGACACCACGGTGCCCTGGTTGCGGACGTCGGTCGAAGCGCCCAGGCCTTCGATGCGGCTCTTGATGAGTTCGGAAATTTCAGCAGGATTCAGTTGCATTGCTTGCTCCCATCGGCATCCTGCCGAAGCAGGACACCAGGGTGAATCGGGGGGATCTTGGCAGTCGGGCTGTCCGCAAGAGGCCGGAGCCTCAGGCGGTCAGCGCCACTTTCATGCGTTCCAGACGGGCCTTCACCGAGGTGTCCAGCACCTCGTCGCCGACCACCACACGGATACCGCCGATCAGGCCAGGCTCCAGCTCAACATGGGCTTGCAGCTTGCGACCGAAGCGCTTCTCCAGCGTGGCCACCACGTCGGCCAGCTGAGCTGGTTCGATGGGGTAGGCGCTAAAGATCTGCGCGTCGGCCACGCCGGCAGCCGTGTTGGCCAGCTCGTGGAACTGCTGGACCATCGCCGGCAGCGCCGCCAGACGACCGTTGGCGATCACCTCGCGCACGAAGTTCTGCACGCCCGGAAGCAGTTGCAGATTCGCGGCGGAGGCCATCACCTGGTAGACCTGGTCGGGACTGACCTTGGGGTCCTCGGCGAACTGGCGCAGCGCGCTGTCCTGGGCGACCAGGGCCAGCGCGGAGAGTTGCTCCTGCCAGGCCTTGGTGTCCTGTTGGGAGGCCACCTGGTACAGCGCCTCGGCGTAGGGACGGGCAATGGTTGCGAGTTCAGCCATGATTACAGCTCCGTCTTCAGACGGTTCAGCAATTCGGCATGCACGCTGGCATTGACCTCGCGCTGCAGGATCTGTTCGGCACCCTTGACGGCCAGTGCAGCCACCTGCTCGCGCAGGGCCTCACGGGCACGCACCGACTGCTGTTCGGCTTCCGCCTTGGCAGCAGCGATGATCTTGGCAGCTTCTTCTTCCGCGCGCTTTTTCGCCTCGTCCACGATGCTGGCGCCGCGCTTTTCAGCGTCGGACAGCAGCTTGGTGGTTTCGTTGCGAGTCTGGGCCAGTTGCTCGTCGACCTTCTTGTTGGCCGAGGCCAGTTCGGCCTTGGCCTGGTCAGCGGCGGCGAGGCCGGCGCGGATCTTGTCCGCACGCTCGTCCAGCGCCTTCACGATCGGCGGCCAGATGAACCGCATCGTGACGAACACGAGGATGATGAACGGGATCCACTGAATGAACAGGCTAGCGTTGATATTCACGGCACGATCCTTTCAGTCGTGAAAGGTTCGAGGGGAATTAGCGCAGAACGAACGGATTGGCGAAAGCGAACAGCAGAGCGATTGCAACGCCGATCAGGAACGCGGCGTCGATCAGACCGGCCAGAATGAACATCTTGGTTTGCAGTTCGTTCATCAGCTCGGGTTGACGGGCCGACGATTCCAGGAACTTGCCGCCCATCAGCGCGATGCCGATGGAAGCGCCGATCGCGCCCAGACCAACGATGATGCCGCAAGCCAGAGCGACCAGACCGAGGATGTTTTCCATGTTTTGCTCCTGAGAGAGTTAGTTTGAAAGAAAAGGGAAAGGGAACTGAGAGAACTTCGAAATGAGCTGCCGGGTCCGCCGGGTCAGTGCGCGTCGTGCGCCTGGCCCAGGTAGATCAGCGTCAGCATCATGAAAATGAAGGCCTGCAGCGTGATCACGAGGATGTGGAACAGCGTCCAGACGGTGCCGGCCAGGACGTGGCCGATCGCCAGTCCGATGCCGGTGCCGGTCAGGGCCCAGCCGCCGCCCATCAGGGCGATCAGCATGAACACGAGTTCGCCGGCAAACATGTTGCCGAACAGTCGCATGCCATGAGACACCGTCTTGGCGATGAACTCGATGATCTGCATGAGGAAGTTGAAGGGGTACAGCGCCCAGTGATCACCGAACGGCGCGGAGATCAGCTCATGGCCCCAGCCGCCCAGGCCCTTGATCTTGATGCTGTAGAAGAAGCACAGCAGCAGGATGAAGGTGGACATGCCCAGCGTGGTGGACAGGTCGGCGGTGGGCACCACACGCATGTAGGCGTGGTGCGGGTCGTGGCCGGTGGAGGCCACATAGCCGGTCCAGGCGGACGGCAGGAAGTCCACCGGCAGCATGTCCATGGCATTCATGAAGAAGATCCACACGAACACCGACAGGGCCAGCGGGCCAATGAAGGCGCGGCTCTTTTCGTTGTGGATCAGGGCCTTGGCCTGGTTGTCGACCATCTCGACCAGGATTTCCACCGCCGCCTGGAAGCGGCCGGGCACGCCGGAGTGGGCGCGACGGGCGGCCAGCCACAGCACGAAGACCGTCAGCAGGCCCAGCACCGAGGTGTAGAGCAGCGAGTCGAAATTGAAGACGCTGAAATCGACCGGGCCCACCTGCTTGGCGTTTTCGAACGAAAAGTTCTTCTGCCAGTGCTGCAAGTGGTGGGTGATGTATTCACCTGAAGTCGGCGCGTGTCCTTCTGCTGCCATGGTTGTTTTTCCGTCGCTATTTTCTGATTCGACCCTGCCGAAGCAGGGCCAGCCAATTTGCCTTCAGGCACACCACCAGGGCCGACAGCAGGGCTGGCCAGCTCAAGGCGGGGTACCACAGGACGACCGCCACCAACATGGCGACCGCCAACAACATCTTGATCAGCTCCCACACCATGAACGTCAGCACCGCAGTGCCCGGATTCATGGCGGCTCGCCGTGTGGTTCCCCACGCCATCAAGGCGCCGGGCACCACCACTGCGGCGGCACCGTACAGTGCCGACCAGGCTTTGCTGCCTTGCTGGGTCAAGAGCCCCCACAAGGCCACCATCACCGCACCGGCCACCACCTGCCAGCCCACGAGGAGCCAGGGGGAAAGCACGGGAAGCCTTTTGCGCAGCGCCGCGGCTTCTTCTGCAGTCAGGGGCTTGAAAGCCTCTGGGTCGTCCGCATGTTCACCCCACGTATCGTCGTCAGGTTGGAGTTTCGGGTTCACAACTGACTCGGGTCCGTGCGGCAAATCCGCGAGATTATATGTGGATTGTCCTTACTGCCCCTTAACAGAGCGAGTCGTGCGCCAACACGCACCAACTTGACAGCACGTGCGATCCACGACTAGGCAGCCTTGCAGGCCTGCTTGCCCCTCCCGGGGCGGACGCTTCATCAGCGTCACCGGCCTGCTCCCCCAAGGAAACAGGCTGGCTTACTCCAGACGTGCGTAATGTACCGGCAGACCGGCCACCGGCACACGCAATTGCAGCACGCAGCCGGCCAGCGGCTGGGCGGCCAGCTCTTCCGGGCTGCGCTTCTCCCGGGCCGTGGTCACAAAAAGGGTGCGCAGGTCTGCACCACCGAAGGCCGGCATGGTGGCGCAGCGCACCGGCAGCTCGATCGTCTGCAGGCACTCTCCCGATGGAGAGAAGCGATGCAGGCGCTGACCCTCCATCATCGCGATCCAGTAGCAGCCCTGCTCATCGACCGCCGCGCCGTCGGGCCGGCCGCCGTAGGTCGAGAGCGGCTGGCCTTCCGCCCGCACCGGAAACTTCAGGAAGGGGCGGCGATCGCCCAGAGTGCCGGTTTTTTGATCGAAGTCGAGCTGATAAACCTCATGGGCCTTGGTGTCGGCCCAATACATCGTGGCGCCGTCCGGGCTCCAGGCCAGACCGTTGGAGGACGTGATGCCGTCCTGCATCACTTCGAAGCGCCCCTGCCGGTAGCAATACAGCGCCGACTCGGGCTGGCGGGCGTCATCGATGGTGCCCACCCACAGGCGCCCCTGCGCATCGGCCTTGCCGTCATTGAAGCGGCGCTTGCTGGCGTCGTAGGGCGCCTGCGCCAACTGCACGTACTCGCCGCGGTCCGGGTCCATGCGCCACAGGCCGTTGCGCTGCGCCACCAGCAAGCCGCCCGATTCCAGCGGGACGATGCAGCCCGGCTCGCTGTTCAAGTCCCAGCGCTGCGGCGTGTCGTCGCCTTCCGACCAGCGAAACAGCGCATGGCCGGGAATGTCGAGGTAGTACAGCCGCTGTTCCCGCGGATGCCAGAACGGCGACTCGCCCAGCAGCGCCGGCGTCAGCGTCACCGGTTCAATGGTGGGAGTGCCCGAGTCGGGGGCGGCGGCGGAAGCGGTGGAGGTCGACATGCCCCGATGCTAAGACGGAAACCCGACGAAACTCTCAAGCGCGCTCAGTCCAGATCCACCTTCAGGTAGTGGGCCCCGGCGATCGGGTTGTAGTAGTAGGGAGGGATTTCGGTGAAACCGAGGCTGTCGTAGAGGTCGCGGGCGGCTTCCATGTCGTCCAGCGTGTCCAGCAGCATGGTGGAGTAACCGGCCGAGGTGGCCCGGTCGATCAGCGCGTGGGCCAGCGTGCGGCCCAGGCCGAAACGCCGGAAGGCCGGGCGCACGAACAGCCGCTTCATTTCGCAGGCATTCGGATAGTCGCTGTCGGGCAGCGGCCGGAATCCGCCGCACCCGGCCACCTGCCCATCCACCAGCGCCAGCAGCAGCGTTCCCTGCGGCTCGGCATAGTGGTCGGGCAGCGCGCGCAGCTCCTCGTCGAAATGCTGGAAGTCCAGCTCGATGTTCAGGCTCTGGCCGTACTCATGAATGATCTGCCGGGCCTGTTCCCACAACGCGGGCGAGTCCGGGCAGAGGATCGATATCTCTGGGGGTTCCACGGGGCGAAGTTTAGCCAGAGGCGTTCATAACGGTCATGATGGACCTCTCTAGTCGGCGGTGGCCGGCATGGGCCGCGATGTCACCCGGGCTTGGGACAGGACGCGGCGGGAGACCCGCTCGGACGACGCGGTCGGAGGCTCTCAAGGCCCCGCATCCCGCCCATGCTGCACGAAGCCCGGTCGCTCACACAAACGTTCGTAGTAAGCCTGCACCGCCGGCAGCTCCGCATGCGCAATCGGTGCCGCGCGCCACCGGTGGGTGGCCAGGCCCAGCACCACATCGGCCAGCGTGAATGTGGCCCCCAGGACCCACGGACCGCCACTGCGGTCGAGTTGCGCGTCCAGCATCGCCATGTGGCGATTCCACTGCGCCACGCTGGTGGCCTGCTGCGCCGCATCCTGGTGCGCCGGGCTCTGGCGCACCAGGCCCATGAAGGCATAACGCCAGCTGTTGTTGAGCTCGCCGGCCTGCCAGTCCATCCACATCTCGACCCGCGCCCGGTGCTTTGGATCGGCAGGCAACAGATCCAGTCGCTGCTCGCGCTGCGCCAGATAACGACAGATGGTGTTGCTCTCCCACAAGGCGAACGCGACCTCGCCCCAGGGGGTGGCCATCACGGTGCCGCCGTTGCCGCCGTCGCCGTCCTTTCCGCCGATCCCGCCTTCCAGCAACACCGGCATCATCTGGTTGGGGTTGAGCTGGCGAAACGCGTCGCTGCCCACGTCCACGTCCAGCCGCTGCAGCGGCAGCCCCAGCTCCACACCGGTCCACAACACCTTGCGGACGTTGATCGAGCCGGCGCGGCCCAGCACTCGAAGCGGGACGGGCGCAGTCATGGCTTCGTCAGTCCAGCGTGGCTTCGATGGCCTGCAGCGTCACTTCGCCCTTGGGGGTGGACAGCGTGGCACTGAGCCCATCGCGCGCCTCCAGGGTGAGCAGTTGCACGCCGCTCTCCGGCAGTTTGTCGGTCGGATGGCCGGTGCCGCTCCATTCGATCGGCGTGGGCAGGCCTTCCTTGCGCAGGCGGCGGCCGTCCTCGCGCAGGGCCAGGCGCCAGCGCATGTCGCCGCGCGAGCCTTCCACCGGCTGCCCGGCATCCACGCCCTCCCCCTGCCAGTAGGCCAGGGCGGCATCCAGATTGGGCACCCGGGCCACCCAGTGCAGCAGACCGGGCCCTTCCTGCAGCTTGGCCTGCACGGCCGGCTGATCGAGGTCGAACCAGCGGGCCCGCGCCGGCGCAGGGGCCGACGGGTCGATGGCCAGGATCTCCAGATAACAACGGGGATAGTTGGGGGCGCTGATGTTCAGCAGCAGATTGTGCGTGCCCATCCAGGCGTGTTGTCCGCCCGGCTGGGGCGACACGCCCAGCACCTGTTCGCACCACTTGCGCCCCTCCTCCAGGGTGCTTGCGGCGATGACGAGATGATCGACTTCCATGCTCATGGTTTCACAACCTCACCTGACCGTGGACCAATGGCGTCACATCGCCGCCAATCCAGCAATGCGCACCCTCCCTCGCCACATGGATTCGACCGGCACGCCCGAGGGCGGCGCCCTGGGCGGCCACATAGCGCTCTGGCGCCAGACCGGCACCTTGCAGCCATAGTGCCAGACCTGCGTTGAGGCTGCCGGTGACCGGGTCTTCCGGCACCCCCAGCGTCGGCACGAAGGCCCTGACTTCAAATTCCTGCGGCGAACCCGGAGGATAAGCGCCAACGACGCCCAACTTGAGTCCCCGCATCACATTGAAATCCGGTTGAACCTGCAGTACGGCGTCCGCCGAGGCCAGACGGGCCGCCATCCAGCCCGGTCCATTGTCCACCCAGACCAGGTCCAGCAGGTCCTGCGCCCCGATGCGCAGGGACGCCAGCACCTGGGCGCGCAGCGCAGCCTCCTCCACCGGGCCGGAGCGGCGCAGCGGCGGCGCGGCAAAGGCCAGCCGAGGTCCGTCGCGCCGAACACGCACCAGGCCAATGCCGCATTCCTGCACCACCTCGCCCGGCTTCTTCGGATCCCCGCCGCTGGCCAGCCAGGCATGGGCCGATCCGAGGGTCGGATGGCCGGCGAAAGGCAGTTCACCGCCGGGCGTGAAGATGCGGACGCGATAGTCCGCGGCCGGGTCGGTGGGCGGCAGCAGGAAGGTGGTTTCCGACAGATTGGTCCAGCGGGCAAAGGCGGCCATCTGGTCGTCGCCCAGGCCCGCACCGTCCACCACCACCGCCAGTGGATTGCCCTTCAGGGGCTCCTGGGTGAAGACGTCCACCTGGACGAATCGGCGCAACTCGGTCATGCAAATCCTCTTTCAGGATCGGGAACGATACAGGTCCGGCCGCACGATCTCCATGCCCCGCTCGGGCGCCGCCAGCGGCGTGAAGCCGTGGCGGGCATAGAGCGGATGCGCATCCCGCGTGACCAGGGAAAACCGCCGCAGTCACCGGCGCCGCCCGCGATTCCGCAGACGGCGCGCGGCCGCTCACGGCGTCGGGGCCTCGGCCATCGCCAGGGCTTCATGCAGCACCCGGCCCAGCTTCTCCACGCCTTCGCGGATGAGCGCGGGGGTGAGCGTCACGAAGGACAGGCGCAGCGTGCGCGGATCCGGCTGGTGGGCGTAGAACGCAGCGCCCGGCACGTAGGCCACGCCGGCGTCCACGGCGCGCGGCAGCAGCGCCATCGCATCCAGGCCCTCGGGCAGGCGGATCCAGAAGAACATGCCGCCTTCCGGGCTCTGCCAGTCACAGCCCTGCGGCAGATGTTGGCGCAGCGCGTCGGCCATCGCATCGCGGTTGGCCTTGTAGAGCGCGCGGATGCGCGGCACATGGGTGTCCAGGAAGCCGTCCTTGATGACCTCATGCACCACGCGCTGGTTGAAGCCCGGCGTGTGCAGGTCGGCCGCCTGCTTGGCCTGCAGCAGCTTGGGATAGATCTCGCTGGGCGCAACGATATAGCCCAGGCGGAAGCCCGGCGTGAGCACCTTGGAGAAGGACCCCAGGTAGAGGCTGCCTTCCGGCCACAGGGCGCTCAGCGACTGGGGCGGCGGCTGGTCGAACCAGAGGTCGCCGTAGGGGTTGTCCTCCACCACCGGCACACCGGCGCGGCGGGACGCCTCCATCACCGCCTCGCGGCGGGCCTGGCTCATGACGCGGCCGGTCGGGTTCTGGTAGTTGGGCAGCAAATAGCTGAAGCGGGTGCCCGGCGCATCATGCGGCAGCGCTTCGATGGCGGACGGCAGCGGCCCCTGGTCGTCACTGGCCAGGCTGGCGAACAGCGGCTCATAGGGCGTGAAGGCCTGCAGCGCGCCCAGGTAGGTGGGCGTCTCCACCGCCACCGGCGCGCCCGCATCACACAGCAGCTTGCCCACCAGGTCCAGGCCCTGCTGGGAGCCGCTGGTGATCAGCACCTGGTCCGGCGTGGCCTTCAGGCCCAGCGCCCCCACGCGCTGCGCCACCCACTCGCGCAGCGGGGCATAGCCTTCGCTGGCGGCGTACTGCAGCGCTTCCTTGGACTGATGGCTCAGCACCCGGTCGCAGGCGGCCTGGATGGCCTCGACCGGGAAGGTGTCCGCCGACGGCAGCCCCCCGGCCATGGACAGGACGCCCGGCTTTTCAGTGACCTTGAGGATCTCACGGATGATGGACGGGTTCATGCGGGCGGCACGACGGGCCTGCGTCCAGGGGCTGCGGTTCATGGAATGTCTCCGACGTCAAAGCTGGCGCAACAGCGCCTCGAACGCCAAGTCTAGTGGCCGCGACCAGCACAGAACCAATACACTGGGCCACATCAGTGCTTCATCTGTATTGGCATGGACACCAGCACAGTCACGTTCGCGGCCCCGACGGCCACCGCCGTCCTGTCGCGCAATGCCAGCGAGCCGTTGGCCCAGCAGCTGGCGCAGCGCTTTGCGGCCCGTATCCATCAGCGTCTGCTGCTGCCGGGGGCGCGCCTGCCGTCGGTGCGGGACTGTGCGCGCCATCATGGCGTGAGTCCGTACACGGTGGTGGCGGCCTACGACCAGCTCCTGGCCCAGGGTTTGCTCGAGGCCCGCAAGAAGCGTGGGTTTTTCGTTCGCGAAACCCGGCCACAGCCGGTCCGGCTGCCGGCCACGGGCCCGGCTCCCGTGGCGGCCCCGCTGCCCCAGCCGGTCGACGCCAGCGCGCTGATCCGCGGCATGTTCCAGGCAGACGCCCGCCGCTCTCCGGGCCTGGGCACCCTGCCGGCCGAATGGCTGGACCTGCCCCTGCTGCAGGGCACCCTGCGCCGGCTGGCCAGCCAGGCGGACGATGCGCTGCTGTCCGGCTACGGAGATCCGCTGGGCGACCTGCGCCTGCGCGAGGCGCTGTCGCTGCGGCTGCTGGACCTGTCGGTGCAGGCCGCGCCGTCGCAGGTCATGAGCACGGTGGGCGCGACCCACGGACTGGACCTGATCACCCGCGCCTTTCTCAAGCCGGGCGACGCGGTGCTGGTGGACGATCCGGGCTGGGCCATCGAATATGCGCGGCTGTCGCAGGCCGGCATGCGGCTGCTGCCGGTGCCGCGCGGCGACCTGGGCCCGGACCTGGACGTCATGCGCCGCCTAGTGGCGGAGCACCGGCCGCGGATGTATGTGACGGTGTCGGTGCTGCACAACCCGACCGGCGCCACGCTGAGCCTGTCCAGCGCGCATCAGATCCTGCGCATTGCGCATGAGGCGGACCTCCTGATCGTCGAGGACGACACCTATGCCTTTTTTGCGCCGAACCATGCCCCGCGGCTGGCGGCGCTGGACCAGTTGCAGCGCACGGTCTACGTCTCTGGGTTTTCCAAGATGCTGTCGCCGTCCTGGCGGGTGGGTTTCGTCGCCGCCAGCCCGGACCGGATTGCCCAGCTGACCGAGCTCAAGCTGCTGGCCTCGCTCACCACCAGTCCACTGATGGACCGGGCGGTGGCCCTGTGTCTGGAGCAGGGGCTGCTGCGTCGTCATGCGGAGCGGGTCGCTGCCCGGCTGGAGACCGCCCGCCAGCGTTGCACGCGGCTGGTGGAAGAGTCCGGCTTCCGGTTTGCGGCGCCGCCTGCGGGCCTGTTCGGCTGGGTGGAGGTAGGCGTGGACACCGAGCGGCTGGCCCAGCCGATGATGGACCAGGGCTGGCTGATCGCACCCGGTCTCCTGTTCAGCCCGACCCGCCAGCCCGGCACGATGATGCGCATCAATTTCGCCACGTCGCAGGATGCGAAGTTCTGGCGCGCGCTGGTGGAGACGGTGGAGCGGCTGCGCCGTTGAGACCGCCGCCCGCGCCGAGTCGAATGCACCGAGTCGTGTGCGCCTAAGATCTGCGCCATGAACGCACACACTCCTTCCAGCGCCGAGGCCCTGGGCCAGGCCCTCGCCGATGCCTGGACCCGCGGCCAGGTGCTCCATGAGCAGGACTGGTCACTGGCCGACGAGGCAGCGGCCTATGCGGCGCAGGAGGTGCTGTCACGCACGCTGCAGTGGACGGCGCCGGGGCGGCCGCAGTACTGGAAATGCGGCGGTGGTTCCCGCACGGCCGCACTGGGCCACGCCCCGCTGGCGCCCATGGGCGTGCGGGAGGTGCGCGGTCTGCGCAATGGCGGTGATTTCAGCGACCTGCGGCTGTTTGGCGCGGAGGCCGAGATCGCGCTGCGCCTGGGCGTGGATGTCACGCCGTCGATGGCCGCGGGTCTGGCGCCGGGGGAGACCGGTGACCTGATCGACGCCATGTGCGTCGCGGTCGAATGGATTTCCTCGCGCTGGGCCGGCGGCATGAAGGCCGACCCGCTGCTGCGACTGGCGGATGCGCAGTCCCATGGCGCGCTGGCGCTGGGGCCGTGGCAACGCTGGGACCCGTCACGGGACTGGCGACAGCAGCCCTGCGAGCTGCAGATCGGCGACGCCGCGCCGCTGGCAGGCCGGGGCGGACACGGCCTGGACGATCCGGGCTGGACGGTGGCGCATTGGGTAAAGGCAGCCACCCGCAACGGGCAGACCTTGCCGGCGGGCAGCGTGGTCACCACCGGCGCCTGGCGCGTGGCGCTGGACCTGGCGCCGGGCACGACGGTGACCGCGCGGTATGAGGGGCTGGGCAGCCTGACGGTGCGCAACTAAGCCCGGCCTCGCGCCTACTTCGCTTCGAGCACTTCCCAGCGCTCCATCAGCGCCAGCAGCTCGTCATCGATCTCCGCCACCCGCTGGGTGACCTCGTTGATGCGAGCGGCGCCCTGGGCGTAGAGATCGGTGCCGTTGAGCAGCGCATGCAGATGGGCCTGCTCCGTCTCCAGCGCGGCGATCCGGCCCGGCAATTCCTCCAGCTCCCGCTGCTCCTTGTAGCTGAGCTTGCGCTTGGTGGCCACCACCGGGGCCACGGCCGGAGCGGGGGCAGGCGCCGGTGCCGCGCCCACTGCAGGGGCCTGGCGTGCACGGATCTCCGCCGCCCGGCGGGACTGCGTCAGCCAGTCTTCCACACCGCCTTCGTACTCCCGCCAGAAACCGTCGCCTTCACTGACGATGGTGGAGGTGACCACGTTGTCCAGGAAGCGCCGGTCATGGCTGACCAGGAAGACGGTGCCGTCATAGTCGGCCAGCAGCTCTTCCAGCAGCTCCAAGGTCTCGATGTCCAGGTCGTTGGTCGGCTCGTCCAGCACCAGCACATTGGCCGGACGGGCAAACAGGCGCGCCAACAGCAGCCGGTTGCGCTCGCCGCCGGAGAGGCTGGACACCGGAGAGTCCGCCCGCGCCGGCGAGAACAGGAAGTCGCTCAGGTAGCTCTTCACATGCTTGCGCTGGGTCCCGATCTCGATCCATTCGCTGCCCGGGCTGATGGTGTCGGCCAGGGTGGCCTGCAGGTTCAGCGCGTCGCGCATCTGGTCGAAGTAGGCCACCGTCAGCCGGCTGCCCATGCGCACCGTGCCGCTGTCCGGCGGCAGTTCCCCCAGGATCATCTTCAGCAGCGTGGTCTTGCCCGCGCCGTTGGGGCCAACCAGGCCGATCTTGTCGCCGCGCAGGATGGTGGCCGAGAACTCGCGCACGATGTCCCGGTCCCCATAACGCTTGCTGACCTTCTCCAGCTCCGCCACGATCTTGCCGCTGGACTCGCCGGTGGCCACATCCAGCCGCACCTTGCCCTGCACATCCCGGCGGGCCTGCCGGTCCTGGCGCATCTGCTGCAGGCGCTGCACCCGCGCCACGCTGCGGGTCCGCCGGGCCTCGACGCCCTTGCGGATCCAGACTTCCTCCTGGGCCAGCAGCTTGTCGAAGCGGGCATTGGCCAGCGCCTCGTTTTCCAGTTCGTAGGCCTTGGCGGCCTGGAAGGCGGCGAAGTTGCCGGGGTAGCCGCGCAGCTGGCCGCGGTCCAGTTCCACGATGCGGTTGGCCACGTTGTCCAGGAAGGCGCGGTCGTGGGTGATCAGCAGCAGCGAGCCCTTGAAGCTGGTGAGCAGCTCTTCCAGCCAGCGGATGGCGTCCAGGTCCAGGTGGTTGGTCGGCTCGTCCAGCAGCAGCACATCCGGCTGCGCCACCAGCGCACGCGCCAGGGCCACGCGCTTTTTCAGGCCGCCGGAGAGCTCCCCCACGCGGCGGTTGGCATCCAGGCCCAGCCGGTGCAGGGTCTCGTCCACCCGCTGTTCCCAGTTCCAGGCGCCGATCTGCTCGATGCGCTCCTGCACCCAGCCCAGGTCGTCGTTCTCGTCATGGGCTTCGTAACGCTCGCGCAGGCTCTTGGCTTCCGCCACGCCTTCACTCACCACGTCGAAGATGCTGGCCTCGGGCCGCAGTGCGGGTTCCTGCGGCACGTAGACGCTGGTCAGGCCCTGCTGCAACTGCAGCAGGCCATCATCCAGCTTCTCGAGGCCGGCCAGGACCTTGAGCATCGACGACTTGCCGGTGCCGTTGCGGCCAATCAGGCCGACGCGTTCGCCGGTTTCCAGCGCGAAGTTCGCCCCGTCCAGCAGAGGGACGTGGCCAAAGGCCAGGTGGGCATTGGTGAGGGAGAGGACAGCCATGGGGCGATTGTCCCCGATCGCGCGCCGCCCCCCTGCTCAATCGTCCGACGAGAAGCCCGACGCCTGCACGATGGGCCCCCAGGTGGCCCGCTCGCTGGCCAGCCGGCGGGCATAGTCCGCGGGGGACAGCACCAGCGGCTCGAAGCCCAGCTTGGCCAGCCCCTCCACCACCTGCTTTTCCCGCAGCGCCACGCGGGCCAGGTCGAACACCTTGTCGACCACCGAGGCCGGTGTGCGGGCCGGCAGGAACAGGCCGTAGGTCTCCACCCCCTGGATGCTGGCCCATCCCTGCTCCGCGAAGGTGGGCACTTCCGGCGCAAACCGTGAGCGCTGCTGGTCGGTGACGCCCAGGATGCGGATGCGGCCACTGGCCAGATGCGGCAGGAAGTCGCCCAGGATGAAGCAGCCGGAGGCGATCTGTCCGCCCATCAGGTCCTGCAGGCCGGGTGCGGCGCCGCGGTAAGGCACGTGGGTGAGCCGAATGCCGGCCGCCCGCGCGAACTGATCACCGAGGAAATGCGGCATGGCGCCGGCCGCCGGCGAGGCATAGGCGGATTGGTCGGGATGCGCCTTGGCCCAGGCGACAAAGTCGGCAAGGGTGCGGACCGACGTGGGCACCATCGGTCCGACGCCGAAGCCGCAGGTGGCATTGGCCACCGGCGAGACCGGGATCACATCCGTGTCCGGCTTGTAGGCCAGCTTGCGGTAGACATGCGGATAGATGGTGAACATCGACGAGGGGCTCATCAAGAGGGTGCCGCCATCGGGGGGGGCGTCCTTGAGCGCGGCAATCGCGAGCCGTCCGCCCGCGCCCACCCGCTGGTCCACCAGCACCGTCTCGGCCAGCCGGCCGCGCCAGGCTTCCGCCACCCGGCGCGCGCACACGTCCACCGATCCCCCGGCCGGGAACCCGACCAGGATGCGCGGCATGCCCGCCTGCGCCTGGGCGCGACCCGGGCTGCCCAGCCCGCCAAGGGTGGCACCGAGGGCGGCCATCCAGAGGCCGGCCTCGCGTCGGTTCATCACGGACGGCCGCTTGCCGTCGGACCTGTCGAAACTGTCCTTCATCGCCTTGTCTCCTGTCGTGCGCCTGTGACCGGCGCTGTGTTGGGAATCGGATCCTGTCGGTCGTCAGAGGCAGTGCCGGGTTGCCACCTCGGCCAGCCGCTCCAGCGCCTGACGCAGCGCCGGGGCTTGATCACCCAGCGCATCGATCAGCGCCTGGTCATGCGCCTGCACCTGCCGCTCCAGCGTGGTCAGCATGCGCCGGCCCTGCGCGGTGAGGTGCAGGCCCCAGCGACGGGCGTCGTTCTCGTCGTCGCGGCGTTCGACCCAGCCGCGATCGGTCAACCAGTCGGTCAGCCGCAGGGCGCCGCTGCGATGCAGGCCCATCGCCTCGGCAAGCACGCCCTGACGCATGCCCGGATTGCGCCCCACCAGCACCAGCGCCGCAAACCGCTGCGGGCTCACCTGGGCTTTGGCCGTGGCGCGGTGGAAGTCCAGATACAGCGCATTCTGGGCACGGCGCAGCGCGTAACCGAGCAGGTGGTCGAGCACGCCGTAATCCAGGCCCGGCACCCGCACCAGCGGTGCCTCTGGCGCGGAGGGCAGGTCGGGCGCAAGGTCGGCATGTCCGTTCGAAGCCGCAGTGCGGCGCGCAGGGGCAGTCGTGTCGGCGGCATCCATGGACTCAGCTTAGATACTGTTGCGCACTGCAACTATCTCGCTTACCCTCATCCGCAAAGAACGATGGAGACACGCATGGACATCCTGATTGCCGGCGGCGGCATCGGTGGCCTGACGGCAGCCCTGGCGCTGCAGCGGGACGGTCACCGGGTGCAGGTCTGTGAATCCGCGGCCCAGCTCAAACCGCTGGGGGTGGGCATCAATCTGCTGCCCCATGCGGTGGCGGTGCTCGACAGCCTGGGCCTCCTGCCGGCGTTGCAGGCCATGGCGGTGCCGACCGCGGCGCTGGTCTTTGCCAACCGCCATGGGCAGACGCTCTACCGCGATGCCCGTGGCCTGGACGGCGGCTACAGCCATCCGCAGTTCAGCATCCATCGTGGCGACTTCCAGATGATGCTCTGGCGCACCGCGCAGGAGCGGCTCGGGGCCGATGCCCTGCACGCCGGCGAGCGGGTGGTGGGCGCCCGCCAGGAGGCGGACGCGGTCATCGCCGAGATCGAACACAGCGACGGCCGGCGCAGCGAACGGCGCGCCGACCTGCTCATTGGCGCCGATGGCATCCATTCCGCGCTGCGCCGCCAGTTCCATCCGCAGGAAGGCCCTCCGCGCTGGAACGGGATGATGATGTGGCGCGGCACCACCCTCGCCCGCCCCTTCCTCGACGGGCGGACCATGGTGCAGGCCGGCCATCGGCGCGCGAAATTCGTGGTGTATCCGATCGCGCCGCCGCGCGCCGACGGCCTGCAGCTGATCAACTGGATCTGCGACATCCGCCTGCGCGAGGACGGCCTGGGCGGCGGCCTGACGGCGCCGGGTCGCGAAGACTGGAACCGGCCGGGCCGGGTGAGCGACCTGCTGCCGACCTTCGGTCACTGGCGCTTTGACTGGCTGGATGTGCCCGGCGTGATCCAGGGCGCCCAGCAACTGCTGGAATGGCCGATGGTGGACCGCGACCCGCTGCCGCGCTGGCGGCAGGGTCGGATCACCTTGCTGGGCGATGCCGCCCATCCCATGTACCCCATCGGCTCCAATGGCGCGACGCAGGCCATCATGGATGCGCAGGCGATTGCGCAGGCGCTGCGGGATCACGGCACCTCGGACAGTGCCCGCCTGGAAGCGGCCCTCGCGGCCTACGAAGACGAACGTCGCCCCCTGTGTGCCCGCATCGTGGAGATGAACCGCCAGGAAGGTCTGGACTACATCCTGGACATGGTCGAGGAACGCGCGCCGGACGGCTTCGAGCGGCTGGAAGATGTCATCGATCCGGCGGAGATCGACACCTTCGTGCGCCGCTACAAAGCGGCCGCCGGGCACCGCCAGCAGCCGGGGCCGGACGCGCAGGTCCGCTAAGGGCGACGGACCTGGGACGGGGTGGGGGTGCCCGCGCTCAGCGTCCCTGCAAGCCCATCTGCCGCGCGTGATGGATCAGATGGTCATCGATGACGCTGGCGATGAAGTAGTAGCCATGGTCGTAGCCATCATGGCGGCGCAGGAACAGGTCCTGACCGATGGTGGCGCAGGCCGACTCCAGCGCTTCGGGATACAGCTGCTCCACCAGGAACTTGTCCGCCAGCCCCTGGTCCACCAGGATGCCGCCCGGATACGGCACCCGGGGCTGGGCCGCCATCAAGGCACTGGCGTCATGGGCCGGCCAGGCATCGCGGTCGGCGCCCAGATAACCGGTGAAGGCCTTGACCCCCCACGGGCAGCGGCTGGGGGCGGCGATCGGCGCGATGGCCGACAGCGACACAAAGGCGCCTGGGTTGCGCAGCGCCAGCGTCAGTGCGCCATGCCCACCCATGGAATGGCCGCTGATGCCGGTGCGGGCCGCGTCCAGGCCCAGTTCGGCCTGCACCTGGGGAATCAGCTCCTTCATCAGGTAGCTGTCCATGCGGAAGTGCCGGTCCCAGGGGGCCTGGGTCGCATCCAGATAAAAGCCGGCGCCGATGCCGAAGTCCCACGACTCGGTCGCCCCCGGCAACGCACTGACGGCCTCGCCGCGCGGGCTGGTGTCCGGCATCAGCAGCGCCAGCCCAAGCTCGGCCGCACGCCGCTGGGCGCCGGCCTTCATGGTGAAGGTTTCCTCGGTGCAGGTCAGGCCCGCCAGGAACACCAGCAGGCCCTTGGCACCACCCGGCGGCACATACAGCGCAAAGCGCATCGGCAGGCCGATCTGCTGCGAGGCATGGCGGTAGAAGCGCTGCACGCCGCCGAAGCTGCCGTGTTCGCTGATCAGTTCAAAGTTCATGAGGGGTCTCCGGTCTTCAGGCCTTCGCCCGTTCGGCCACACCGCGCTCCAGGGCGTCGATGAAGGTGGCGGCGACGTCAAAGCCGGTCTGCTCCATGATTTCCTGGAAGCAGGTCGGGCTGGTCACGTTGATCTCGGTCATCTTGTCCCCGATCACGTCCAGGCCCACCAGCAGCAGGCCGCGCTGGGCCAGGATGGGCGCCAGGGCCTCGGCGATGCGGCGGTCTGCGTCACTGAGCGGCTGGGCCACGCCCTTGCCGCCCGCGGCCAGATTGCCACGCACCTCGCTACCTTGCGGAATGCGGGCCAGGCAGTAGGGGACCGGCACGCCGCCGATCAGCAGGATGCGCTTGTCGCCCTGCGCGATCTCGGGCACGAAGCGCTGCACCATCACCGTCTCGGCGCCCTGCTTGTTGAGCGTCTCGATGATGCTGCCCAGGTTCAGGCCGTCCGCCTTGACGCGGAAGATGCCCATGCCGCCCATGCCGTCCAGCGGCTTGAGGATGATGTCCTGATGCTCCGCATGGAAGGCGCGGATGGCGGCATCCGAGCGGGTGACCAGCGTCGGCGAGATGAATTGCGAGAACTCGAGGATGGCGAGTTTTTCCGGATGGTCACGCAGCGCGGAAGGCTTGTTGAAGACCTTGGCCCCTTCGCGCTCGGCCTGCTCCAGCAGGTGGGTGGCGTAGAAGAATTCGGAATCGAAGGGCGGGTCCTTGCGCATCAGCACCGCATCCACATCGGCCAGGGCCAGGGCGCGACGCTCTTCGATGCTGTGCCAGACGGCCAGCTTGGTGCCGGCCTGGCTGGCCACGGCCTCGGGGGTCAGCACCAGGCGGCGTGCCTCCCGCGCGGTGACCCGGCCGCCGCTCACCCACATCAGCTCCGGCACCTCGCAGGCCCAGACCTCATGCCCGCGACGGGCCGCCTCGCGCATCATCGCGAAGGTGGAGTCCTTGTAGCTGTTGAAGGTGGACAGCGGGTCGGCGACAAACAGGATCTTCATGAAAGGCTTCCGGAAAAAATCAGCGTTGCCTGAAGTGTTGCACCATCAGAGAAACCGCGCCGGCCACCACCCCCCAGAAGGCCGAGCCGATGCCCATCAGGCTGAGCCCGGAAAGGGTGACCAGGAAGGTGAGGATGGCCGCATCCTGATGCTTTTCTTCCTTCAGCGCGGCGGACAGGCCTCCGGCGATGGTGCCCAGCAGGGCCAGGCCGGCCACGGCCGCCACCAGCGCTTTCGGGAAGGCCTGCAGCAGGCCCACCACTGCGCCCCCCGCCAGGCCGATCAGGAGATAGAACACCCCCGCCATCACCGAGGCCATGTAGCGGCGCGCCGGATCCTCGTGCGCTTCGCGCCCCATGCAGATGGCGGCGGTGATGGCCGCCAGGTTGAAGGCATATCCGCCGAAGGGAGCTAGCAAGACAGTGGCCAGGCCCGTGGCCGTGATGCTGGCCGACACCGGCGTCTGGTAACCGGAGGCCCGCTGCGCGGCGACGCCGGGCAGATTCTGCGAGGCCATGGTGACCAGGAACAGCGGCAGGGCCACACCAATCAGCGTCGTCAGGCTAAAGCGGGGCGTGGTCCAGACCGGCGCGGCCCAGTCCCAGCGGATGACGCCCAGCTGCAGTTGCCCTTGCAGCCCGGCCACCGCGATGCCGGCCAGCAGCACCGACGGCGTGGCATACCGGGGCCACCAGCGGCGCCCCGCGAGATAGGTCAGCAGCATGGCCACGACCAGCAGCGGCGCGGTGGGCGTGGCGCGCACCGCATCCAGCCCGAAGCGGGCCAGCACCCCGGCCAGCAGCGCCGAGGCGATGGCCATCGGAATCCGGTCCATGATGCGCTCGAAGGCGCGGGTGATGCCGGACAGCACGATCAGGCCGCCGCAGACGATGAAAGCCCCGATCGCCTCGGCCATCGGCACGCCGGAGGTCGCCGCGAGCAGCGCAGCGCCGGGCGTGGACCAGGCAGTGAGCACCGGCTGACGGGTCCACAGCGACAGACCGAGGCTGGTCAGCCCCATGCCCATGCCCAGCGCCCACATCCAGGAGGTGGTCTGGGCGGGCGTGGCCCCGAGTTGCTGGGTGGCCTGGAAAATGATGGCCACCGAGCTGGTGAAACCCACCAGCACGGCCACGAATCCGGCGACGGTGGCGGAGAGGGACAGGTCTTTCAGGGCGCGCTGCATGGTGGCGCAAGCATACCCATGCCTGGGCCGCGCTTCAGATCACCCCGCACGCCTCAGATTTCGACCTTGGAGCCGAGCTCCACGATGCGGTTGGTGGGCAGGTGCAGGAAGTCTGCCGCGGCGGCCGCATTGCGGTGCATGCTCGCGAACAGCTTTTCCCGCCACAGCGCCATGCCGGAGCCGATGGTCGGAATGACGATGTCCCGCGACAGGAAGTAGCTGGTCTCCATCTCGTCCAGATGCACCCCGTGCTCCTCCAGCAGGCGCAGCGCTTCCGGCACGTCCGGCTCGTTCTTGAAGCCGAAGTGCAGCGTCACCTGCCAGCAGTCGTTCTCCAGGCTCTCCACTTCCACCCGCTTCTCGAAACCGATCCACGGGACTTCATGGTGGCGCACGCTCACGAACAGGTTTTGCTCATGCAACACCTTGTTGTGCTTGAGGTTGTGCAGCAGCGCATTGGGCGTGGTGCCCTGCTCGGCGGAGAGGAACACCGCCGTGCCCACCACCCGCGTCGGCGGATTGATGAAGACGGCTTCCAGGAAGCTGCGCAGGTCGATGGCGTCCTCCCGCAGCTTGTCCGACAGCAGGCGGCGGCCCTGCTTCCAGGTCAGCATCAGGGTGAACATGCCCACACCGATCATCAGCGGGAACCAGCCGCCGTGCGCGACCTTCAGCAGGTTGGAGGCCAGGAAGGTGGCGTCGATGACAAAGAACACGCCGGTGGCGGCAATGCACAGCGCCAGCGGATAGCCCCAGCCAAAGCGGATGACGAAGAAGGTCATCACCGTGGTGATGGTCATGTCGATGGTCACCGCCACGCCATAGGCGCCGGCCAGCTTGCTGGACGAGCCGAAGAAGGCCACGGCCACCACGACGAAGGCGAACAAGCCCCAGTTCACAAAGGGCACGTAGATCTGACCAATGTCCCGCACCGACGTGTGCAGGATGCGCATGCGCGGCAGCAGGCCCAGTTGCACCGCCTGCTTGGTGACCGAGAAGGCCGCGGTGATCAGCGCCTGCGAGGCCACGATGGCCGCCAGCGTCGCCAAGGCGAACAGCGGGATCTCGGCCCAGGACGGGGCGATGAGATAAAACGGGTTCTTGATGGCTTCCGGCCGGTCCAGCAGCAGCGCGCCCTGGCCGAAATAGTTCAGCACCAGGGCCGGCATCACGAAGCCATACCAGGCGATGCGGATGGGCTTCTTGCCGAAGTGCCCCAGGTCGGCATACAGCGCTTCACCGCCGGTCACCACCAGCACCACCGCGCCCAAGGCCACGAAGGCGATCCACCCGTAGTCCAGGCAGAACTGCACCGCATACAGCGGATTGATGGCCGACAGCACATGCGGGTTGTTCCAGATCTGCGGCACGCCCAGGGCCGCCAGCGTGGTGAACCACACCAGCATCACCGGACCAAAGGCCTTGCCCACGCCGCTGGTGCCAAAGCGCTGCACCGAGAACAGCCCGGCCAGCACGATCAGCGTGACCGGGACGATGGCGTTGTCGTATTGCGGGAAGTAGACGTCGATGCCCTCCACCGCGCCCAGCACCGTCATGGCGGGGGTGATGACCGCATCCCCGAAGAAGATGGCCGTGCCGAACAGGCCGACCAGCATCAGGCTTCGTCTCAGCTGGGGCTTGTGCCGCACTGCGGTGGTGGCCAGGGCCAGCATCGCGATCAGGCCGCCTTCACCGTTGTTGTCGGCCCGAAGGATCAGCAACACGTACTTGAGGGAGACGATGATGGTCATCGTCCAGAACAGCAGGGACAGGACGCCCAGGATGTTGTCATGCGTCAGCGGCACGTGGCCGCCATGAAACACTTCCTTCAGGGCATACAGGGGGCTGGTGCCGATGTCCCCGTACACAACACCCAATGCGCCGATGGTCAGGCCCGCGAGGGCGGACGGCGAGCGGGCCGCTTGGTGTGAACTCACAGAGTCGCTCGCGACCGGGTTGAAGGGTCGCGAAAAGTCGAAAGTGCGTATTGTGTGCTTCTATTTGTGCAGCGCAACACCCCCACCCTTGTGACGTCTCCTGGCTTGCGTCGGGGCAAGAGAAGTGAGACAGAGTTGACGTGGGCGGTTGGCGGATCACATCCTGTAAACCCTGGGCCGCGCTTTGCAGGTACGCTTGCGCACCTTCCCTGACCGCCCATGATCGACCAGCCCCCATCGCCCGAGGCCGCCGAGCAGTTCATCGTGCGCCGCATGAGCCTGCGGCATGCGCGCGTGCTGATCGCCCTGCATGACACCGGCAATGCCAGCCATGCGGCCGAAGTGCTGCATGTCACCCAGCCGGCGGTCAGCAAGACGCTGGCCGAGCTCGAACAGGGCCTGGGCCAGATGCTGTTCCTGCGCAAGGGTCGGCACATGTACATCACCCCGGTGGGCCGGCGACTGCTGACGTTGGCGCGCAAGATCGAGGCCGACCTGCACCGCGCCGCCGGCGAGGTGGCGTCGATGGTGCGCGGGGCCACCGGCGAGCTGCGCGTGGGCGCCACCAATGCCGCCCTGGCCCGCCTGCTGCCGCGGGCGGTGGCGGCGCTCAAGCGTGAATCCCCGCAGGTCACGGTAAGCGTGCGCACGCATGCGCTTCGCTCGCTGTTCGAAGACCTGCTGGCCGGACAGCTGGACCTGGTCATCGCCCGGGTCATGCCGCAGGACGAACCGCTGGGCCTGCAACGCATGGCCCTGTTGCAACAGCCCGAGCGGCTGGCCATCAGCGCCCAGCATCCGCTGGCCGACGCCGGCCTGCTGAGCTGGGAAACGCTCAGCCGCCAACGCTGGATCTGGCACATGCCGGGCACCCGGACCCGCATGCTGGTGGATCGGCTCTGGCAGGCCAAGGGGCTGCCGCTGCCCAGTGACCTGATCGAGAACGGCGACCTGATGCTGTCGCTGAACATGATGCGCGAGATGCCGCTGCTGGCGGTGATGCCGCACGACGTGGCGGTGGATGCGCAGGGCAAGGGCATCGTACGGCTGCTGCCCCATGACGTGGACCTGGGCCTGGGGGCCCTGTCGGTCTGGCACCTGCCCGACAGCCACAGCGAACTGCTGGACCGTTTCAAGCTGCTGCTGCTGGAGGCGGCGGCCGAGGTCCAGGTGCCGGGCACCCCGGCCGCTGCCACCGTCTGAACCCTGCACCCGGGCAGACAGGACTGAGCGCCACGGGGTCGTCCCGTGGGTTCCTGAAGTGTCTGCGCGTCATGCATCGTGTTCCTCCTGCGTCCTGGTCGTCCCCCGGGGCGTCCTCCGCGGCGTCCTCCTCCTCTTCGTCATCGTCCCGCCCGGATCCTTCCGGCCCTGGTGGGCCCGGGCCCTCATCCGCGTCGCTGCCAACCGGCCCCTCCCCGCAGCTTCCGGAGGCGGACTGGTCGCGGCAGCATGCCGAAGTGGCCGAGGCCATCCTGCGGGTGGCGCGGTCTTCTGCGGACGCCCCGATCCACGCGCCCCTGTTCAAGCTCGACCCCGGCACGCCTCCTGGGCAGCCGTCAGGCCCGAGGGCGCCAGCCGGCTCGGGGGGACGGGGACTGCCGGTGCTGCAGCGCACCTTGTCGATGACCCCCACCTTGTCGGCCGAGGACGCTCGTCGTGCCGGTGGTGCCAGTGCAGCGACCGGCCCGGCGCTGCTGCTGATCAAATGCCCGGAGGGGTCAGGCCCTCGAATCACCGAACTCATGCGACTGTTCAAAGCGCATGACGTGCGGCACATGATCACGCTGGGAACGATGCCGCGCGGGATCCTCCCGAGGTCTACGCTGTTTGCCAATGGCATCGCGATGCAGGACGACAGGGGCCACTCATGGCTCGCGACGTCCACGGCCGAGCGGCCTTTCACGGCGGGGCAGGCCAGCACCCTTACTTTTGTCGACTCAACACGGCCCCCCGCAGGCACTGCGGCAGGCACTCCGGCAACCACTCCCGCAGTCCCTGCGGAACAGACACGACCCGCCCCCCTGACGGTGCAGCGACTCAGCGTGTCGCTCCTGACGCCGGAACTGCTGGAGCCTTCTGCGCTGGTGACCATCATCCAATGGCTGCGCACGTACACCAAGCCCGGGGACCGCATCGCCGTGCTGGCGGCGGAGCCCAGAGACTCGCGGCGTGATCTGCCAGACGACCCCGCCCTGATGCTGATGGGCGGCCAACTGGCGATGATGCTGGCCCTGCAGCAGACGCCGGCCTTGAGCGCAGAACTGCGACAGATGCATCACAGCCTGTCATCGGAATCCACTCAGCGGACGGCGCTGCTCACGGTGGCCGCCATCGACTTGAACCGGCTGAATCCGGCGCTGCTGGGCACGACCTTGCATCTCAGTGCGGTGCTGGAGGCCCAGCAAGCCTGGGCCGAGCTGAACGCCCGTGCGGCAGCCCCACCGGCCGGCGGACCGTTCTGGATGATCCCTGGCCGGACCGTTCAGGGCTTGGGCTCGGCGGGGCCCACGGCGCGATGACCCTCGGTCGGCACCCAGCCATCGCCATCGAGGGGGCGGCGCGGCCACATCCACAGACGTCTGAAACCTGGCTGGGTGCAAACATGACTGAGGGCGCACGGGGTTGTCCCGTGGGCTCCTGAAGTGTCTGCTGATCATGCACAGTTATCTCTTGTTCAACCCGTCGAGTTCGGCGGACATTCATGGTCCCGTGGGCACCGATCCCTCCTCGGTGTCATCACCCCCGGCGGCTGACGCCGCGGCACCGACACCCGTCGAGCCGCGCTGGGTCACCGAGCATCTCACTGCGGCGCGCTATGTCAGGAAGCACGCGACAAACAGTGACATCGTCCCCTCCACCCCGCCCGTGTTCGAGGTGGTCACCCTCCCCCAGGAGACACCCGCCGAGAAGGAAGCGTCGGGGCCTCAGAAGCCACAGTGGCACCCGAATCTCCCGGTGGTGCGGCACACGCTGTCGCTGGCACCGATTCACACCCATGCTGGCCTGAAGGCGACCAGCCCGCGACTCCTGCTGATTCCCTTGTCGCCGCAGTCCGGCTCTTCCCTGTCGGCGCTGCTGGAGTCGATCCTGCCGGAAAGGGTGCGTCATCTCATCACGCTGGGCCCCATGCCCGAGTCGTACAGCGCGGAGTTCCAGCCCGTTCGCTTCACCGACTATCGCACCTGGAATCGACCCGTGCCGCTGACCGTCACGTCTCGGTCCGACGAACACCTGGGGGCGGGCAGAGTCAGCACCATCACCGTGACGCCAGAGCCTGCGAGCTATGCGACGGCGCAATCGTCGAAGGCGGAGATCTCCGCTGACGTCCAGGGCGCGCCCTCCCAGGCATTCGGAGGGGTCCTCATCGAGGAACCGACGACGAAGGTCATCAGACATCTCCATGTGGACGTCTCCACCCCGGGGTTGCTGGACCCGTCAGCCCTTCGCACCGCGAGCCAGTGGCTCGGCGCCACCGTCGCTGACGGCGGCAGTGTGGCGGTTGTGGCGATGGAAACCCCGGGACATCAAAGTGCCGACGGAGAGGACCTGAATCTGATGACGATGGGCGGTCAGTTGGCCCTGGGCATGGCGGTGCGCAAGAACGCCGCGAAGTGGCGAAAGGACCACCCTCAGGTCACGGAGAACCACCATCCGGCCGCCACCATGCTGGGCAGTTTCGCCAGGGAGCTGCACGCGCTGCATCCGGAGCTGCTGGGCCATGTCGACCACCTCTGTGCCCAGCTCGAGATTGATTGCAGTCGGCGCGATGCGGGGCCCAGCGCCAGCGGGCGTTCCCCCCACCAGGTTTTCCCAAGCACCCTGAGCGCCCTGCGGCGCGGCGCCGTGGCGATGCCAGATACCCAGGGAATCCGTCTTTCGTCCTGGCGGCCGTTGAAGGATGGGGACCCGCTGGCGCACCAGGTGCAGGCGCAGACCCAGACGTCAGCGATGGAAGACGCTCAGGAGGAGACCAAGGAAGAGGACACCGCGTCGATCGCGTCCACGTCCACGTTCGACCCCGAGGGGTCGACAGGATGGAGTTCCGGGACGAGCGACGCCGGGACAATGTTCGAGGCGGAGTTCGGCAACCGCTCCCGCACCTACTCCACCGGGTCCACCGACTCCGACGACTCCACCGGGTCCACCTCGACGACCGGATCCCTCAGCACTCAGGCGTAGTCTTCCGCTTCCGGATCGGTCGCTTCCAGCTCGTAGCTGGCCGCCAGCATGGCCAGGCGGCCGATCACCCCATACATGTAGAACCGGTTGGGGGCACTGGCGCCGGGCTTCTCACCCGGGGCCGGCAGATGCGACGAATGGGCAAAGGCCAGCGGCACATAGCTGGAGCCCGGGGCATTGAGGTTCTCGTCTTCACCGCGGTCGGCATGCACGCGGTAGAAGCCGCCCACCACATAGCGGTCCATCATGTAGACCACCGGTTCGGCCACGGCATCATGCATGCGTTCGTGGGTGACGACGCCTTCCTGCACCAACACCTGGGAGACCACCTGGCCGTCCTTGATGACGCCCATCTTGTTGCGGGCACGGCGGCCCAGCTCGTCCAGGTCCTTGGCATCGCGCACGGTCATGATGCCCATGCCGTAGGTGCCCGAGTCCGGCTTGACCACCACGAAGGGCTTTTCCTGGATGCCGTATTCCTTGTACTTGCGGCGCGTCTTGGTGAGCACGTTGTCCACCTGCGCCTGCAGCGCATCCAGGCCCTGGCCGGTGCTGAAGTCCAGGTCGCCCACGGCCACGGACTGCGGATAGATCAGCCACGGGTCCATGCCCAGCAGCTTGGCAAACTTCTTGGCCACTTCCTCGTAGGCCCGGAAATGCTGGCTCTTGCGGCGCAGCGCCCAGCCGGCATGCAGCGGGGGCAGCAGGTACTGCTCATGCAGATGGGTCAGCACATCCGGGATGCCGGCTGACAGATCGTTGTTGAGCAGGATGGTGCAGGGGTCGAAGTCCTTCAGGCCCAGTCGCGAGCGCTGGCGGATCAGCGGCTCCAGCGTGAGGCTGGTGCCATCGGGCAGCGGCAGTGCGGTCGGTTCCTTGATGCTGTCGTCCAGCGTCCCCAGCCGCACATTCAGGCCGGCCATGCTGAAGATGCGGATCAGCGTCTGGACATTGGTCAGGTAGAAGCTGTTGCGGGTGTGCTTCTCCGGAATGAGGAGCAGGTTCTTCGCTTCCGGGCAGATCTTCTCGATGGCGGCCATGGCCGCCTGCACCGCCAGCGGCAGCATCTCCGGCGTGAGGTTGTTGAACCCGCCGGGGAAGAGGTTGGTGTCCACCGGCGCGAGCTTGAAGCCGGCGTTGCGCAGGTCCACCGAGCTGTAGAACGGCGGCGTGTGTTCCATCCACTCCAGTCGGAACCAGCGCTCGATGGCCGGCATGGACTCGAGCACGCGCTGTTCCAGCTCGTTGATGGGACCGGTCAGGGCGGTGATGAGGTGAGGAACCATGATGGGCGAGGCGCTGGGCAGCCGGTGGTAGGAGGGATTCTAGGGAAGCTTTGCGTCCGTTCCGGCGCCAGTTCCGGGGGGCATTGAGCAATCCTGGGTGGTGGCACGTGGGGTCGATCTCCGCAAAGGCAAGGGGCGAGCCCGTGCACGCACCAAGCCCGGGGGGCAGAGTGGGGCGCCAATCGCCCCTCGCCCGGCCAAGCCCGGCCAACCCCGGCGCACTTTGTGAGCAACACACTCAGATCCGCTTCAAACCCGGGGCATCCGTACCCACAAAAAACAGCCGCCCCGGAGGGCGGCTGGAAGTCGAGCGCGGCGGTCACCCGCAGGCTCAACCGTTCATTGCAGGAACTCTCTTCTCGATGAACCTGGGATCACTTGTCGATCACGTGCGAATCACTTGTGATAGGCGGTCTCGCCGTGGGAGGTGATGTCCAGACCTTCGCGTTCGTCTTCTTCAGACACCCGCAGGCCGATCACCAGGTCCACCAGCTTGAAGGCGATCACCGACACCACACCCGACCAGACGATGGTCAGGCCCACGGCCTTGGCCTGCGTCAGCACCTGCGCGCCGATGGAGTAGGCATCGCCCGTGATCATGGAGGCGGTCACCCAGTCGCCCACGGCGCTGGGGCCACCGAGGTTGGGCGAGTTGAAGACACCGGTCAGCAGCGCGCCGACGATACCGCCCACGCCGTGCACGCCGAACACATCCAGCGAGTCATCCGCACCCAGCAGCTTCTTCAGGCCGGACACGCCCCACAGGCAGACGAAGCCGGCGATGAAACCGATGATCAGCGCACCGCCCACACCGACGTTGCCGGCAGCCGGCGTGATGGCCACCAGGCCGGCCACGGCACCGGAGGCAGCGCCCAGCATCGACGCCTTGCCCTTGAACATCGCTTCACCCAGGCACCAGGCCAGCACGGCGGCAGCCGTGGCCACCAGCGTGTTGATGAAGGCCAGGGCGGCAAAGCCGTTGGCTTCCAGGGCGGAGCCAGCATTGAAACCGAACCAGCCCACCCACAGGAGCGAGGCGCCCACCATGGTCAGCGTCAGGCTGTGCGGCGTGAAGGCTTCCTTGCCGTAGCCGATGCGCTTGCCCACCATGTAGGCACCCACCAGGCCCGCAACCGCGGCGTTGATGTGCACGACGGTACCGCCGGCGAAGTCCAGGGCGCCCATCTGCCAGAGCAGGCCGGCCTTGCTGTTCATCTCGTCCACGACGGCGGCGGAGGTGTAGGCATCCGGGCCCATCCAGAACCAGACCATGTGGGCAATCGGTGTATAGCTGAAGGTGAACCACAGCACCATGAAGGCCAGCACGGCGCTGAACTTGATGCGTTCAGCGAAGGCACCCACGATCAGGCAGCAGGTGATGCCGGCGAAGGTGGCCTGGAAGGCGGCGAACACGATTTCCGGAATGACCACGCCCTTGCTGAAGGTGGCGGCATTGGCGAAGGTGCCTGCAGCGTTGTCCCAGATGCCCTTCATGAAGAGCCGGTCGAAGCCGCCGACGAACTTGTTGCCCTCGGTGAAGGCCAGGCTGTAGCCATACAGGGTCCACAGCACGACGATCAGCGAGAAGGTCACCATGACCTGCATCAGCACCGACAGCATGTTTTTGCTGCGCACCAGGCCGCCGTAGAACAGGGCCAGGCCGGGGACCGTCATCAGGATCACCAGCAGGGTGGACACCATCATCCAGGTGGTGTCGCCCTTGTTGGGCACCGGGGCCGGCGTGGCCGCGGCGGAGGCAGCATCGGCCGGGGCCGAGGCGGCGGGCGCTGCAGGTGCGGCCACCGGGGCCGCAGCAGGCGCGGAGGCTTCCGCCGAGGCGGCGGCCACCGGCGCGGAAGCGGCGTCCTGCGCCATGGCCGCGGGGGCCAGGCTGGTGAGGGCTGCCGTGGCCAGGGCCAGGCAGGCAAGCAGTTTCTTCATGTCGGACTCTCTCAATGTGGAGGTTCTCTGGGCGGCGCCTTCAGCGTCGTCCTGGGACGTGAGGGGAACGTGAGGGGATGCTTACAGGGCGTCCTGCCCGGTCTCGCCGGTGCGGATGCGGATGACCTGGTCCAGCGGCGACACAAAGATCTTGCCGTCGCCGATCTTGCCGGTGCGGGCGGCGTTTTCGATCGCCTCGATGACCTGCTCGACCACGGCTTCGGCGACCGCTGCTTCGATCTTCACCTTGGGCAGGAAATCGACCACGTATTCGGCACCGCGGTACAGCTCGGTGTGGCCCTTCTGGCGGCCAAAGCCCTTGACTTCGGTCACGGTCAATCCCTGCACGCCAATGGCGCTGAGGGCTTCCCGCACTTCATCGAGCTTGAAGGGCTTGATGACGGCAGTAATCAGTTTCATGAACTCTCTCCTCGAAATCAGCGCTGGCGGTGTCAGAACACCTTCTTGACGGAGACCACCAGGCCGTTCTTGCCCAGGTCCTTGCCCTTGCCGCCGATGTAGGCATCGGTGCTGGTCGCCACGAAGGCGGCGCCCCAGGTGAAGCCTTGCCAGTCCTTGTTCACCGTCAGCGAGTAGTCGGTGTAGGAGAACTCGCCGCTGTTCTTAACCTTCTGGTGGCCCACATGCGGCGTCATGGTGAAGCCGCTGCCCACGTCGAAGGTGGCGCTCAGGTCCAGATAGCCGCTTTGCTTGGAGTCCGCGAAGCCGAAGAGGTTGGACACCGAGTGGGAATACTTCAGGGTGGCCGGGCCGACGGTGACGGCGCCATACAGCTCGTTGGTGTTGGCGCTGGTGGGCAGCTTGTTGCTGGGGTAGTTGTAGCGCAGGAAGCCGACGTCCACCGTCACGTCCTTGGCGACCTCGGTCTTGTAGCCCAGGTAGGTGTCGATTTCGACGTCGGCATCGCCGCCGCCGTCCTTGATCCACTTGATCGTCGAGGCCCAGGCGCCGATGTAGAAGCCGCTGGGATGGGCGTAGTCGATGCCGCCTTGAAGGGCCGGCTTCAGACGGGTCTGCGAAATGCCCCGGTAGCGATAGTCGGACGTGACACTCAGGTTGTAGGAGAGGTCATCGGCCCACGCTGGGGCGGCGGTGGCGGCCAGGGTGGCAACTGCGATGACGGCGAAAATGGGCTTCATGCGGGCTCCTGATACTTGTGGGGGTGGACGATCTCCGAATCCGCAGCAGGCTTTGCAGCTTTTGTGCCAGCCCCATTCCGGCTCATGACGCCACCGGCGGTTGCAAAACCTGCCCCGGGATGCGTCGCCGCGCACCAGCGCTGTGCGTTTTTGAGCTTGTGGTTAACCCTTGCGCCGCCCCAAGGGGGTGCTGATTGTGTCGGGCAGCACCGGTGGTGCGGCTCAGGTGGCCCCCGGAACCGTCAGGTGACCAACTGAAATGGGCCGAAGCGAGCCGCAAGAGCACAGCTTTGCGTAGTGACGGTCTCATGCTCGAACGGGTAAAGTCAGGCCCAACAACGCCACCACGCTATTCACGGTTGAGAGGCCGTGAAGTCCCATCCGGTTCAAGCACCGGTGCCGATGGGAGCGCACCAGGGTCGGCTATGTTTTCGCTCGGGCTGTCGTCAGGCGGTAGGAAAGCCTCGCACATGCGAGGTTTTTTTACGCCCCTGCAGACGGCGCCCCGATAACGTCAGTGCGGCTCAAACCGACCAAAGCGGGTCGCTTCGCCAGTCCGCCAGGCCCTGAGCTCTGAAGCCCACCGCCGCATTGATGTCAACGCGGGTCACGTGCCCTTCAAAGAACTTAAATAGCTTGCGGGGCCACGTCGAGGCGGCATCGATGCTCCTGATGAGCAGCACCATGACCACGATCAGCGTCCTGAGATCGGTACGCGAGCCGGTCATGAGTGAGGCCACGCTGGGGTCTTTGGGCGCTGAAGGAGGAAACGGAAAAGCTTTGTGAATGATCCGGCTGTGATGGGCGCATCGGTTGCGCAGGATGCTCAAGGAATGGAGCCAACTGCCCAAAATGGCGTGGTCGATACGCTTGCCGCTGGGAAACCTCCATGCGTCCGAAATCTGCTTCTGCTCCGAGGCCATCAGCGCGTCAAACAGGAAAGCCCAAGTCCTGAACGTTGAGCATTCCGCCACCATCCAGCCAGGTGGCATGCGAGTGGAAGGATGGGTGTACTTGGCGTAGTAGCGCTCAAGGAATGTGGGGCGGTCGTTGGATTTGCCTCTTGGCTGCTGCCGATCGAGATCGAAGTGCACCGAGTCGGCAAGCGCCTTCAAGTTGGGCGCATGCTGTCCGGGTTTGAAGGGCTTCGAGGACAGGGGCCAGTGCGGTCCGTGGGTGCGCGCGAGATGATCACAAGTGGACACTCGGATCGCTACCTCGATATGTCCAAGGGCTTCCATGCACAGTGTGCGCAGACCCGCATCGAAATCATGCAGGTCCACGATGTGGCTGATGGTTGCGCCAGCCTTGAACTGGTGGCGCAACGCACCCGCCGCGTGGACGAACGGAATCATGAATCCACTGAGCCGGAAATACCCGATGCGACGCAAGGCATGACGAGCCACCTCCAGGTCTCCCGGGGCCGCGAGAGGCAAACCTCTTTGGCCCATCAATTCGATGAGCCTTTGAGGGCTCAAGGCGGGCTTGGAGAACTTCATCATGGAACGCCTGAGGTGCGGTGCTGCAACTGCGATTCTGCGCATCGCTCACGACAGCACAATCACCTGGACCAGTCAGCCGATACATCAAAGCACACACCCAAGGTGGCGCCCCAAAGAAAAACGCCCGCCAAAAGGCGGGCGCTGGAATCAAGCCAGGCTTGATTACTTGTTCACGGCGTCCTTCAGGGCCTTGCCCGGCGTGAACTTGGCCACCTTGGCGGCCGGGATCTCCAGCGCTTCGCCAGTGGCGGGGTTCTTGCCGGTGCGCGCCGCACGGTCGCCCACCTTGAAAGTGCCGAAGCCGACCAGCGCGATGGTGTCGCCCTTGGCGAGCGCTTCCGTGATGGTCTCCAGAGTGGCGTCCAGCAGGGACGTGGCCACGACGCGGGTGACACCAGCCTTGGTGGCGATGCCTTCGATCAGTTCGCTTTTGTTCATCAGACTCTCAAAACAGACCCGGATCCGGGTGATCCGGGGGTCGCGATTATCGGGCCTGCGGCCCGGGCGGGGAAAAAGCGACTGTGTAGCACTTTCAGCCCGACATCGGGGCAGCTTCGGTCCGTCAACTGAAACAAAACGTCCCACAAAGCGGCGGCATGGCCTGTTAATGTCGCCCAACCCCCGTTTTTCAGCCGTTTTTCAGCCGGTTTGGGCCACGCTGCCACGATTTTGATCGCAGCTCGCACAGCATCAGCCGCTCAGCCGCTCAGCCGCTCAGCCGCTCAGCCGCTCAGCCGCTCAGCCGCTCAGCCGCTCAGCCGCTCAGCCGCTCAGCCACCCAGCCGTCCCCCGCCCCCTTCAACGCTTCCCTTGGCCCGCGGTCACGATCCCCTGCCCCGCCGCCCACGCATTGACATCATCCCGGCGGATCGCCGCCGCCATCAGCCCCGGGAACGCGTCCGGGGTACAGGCAAAGGACGGCACCCCCAGTGCCGCCAGCTTCGCCGCCAGCGCATGGTCATAAGCCGGTGCGCCTTCGTCGCTCAGCGCCAGCAGCGTCACGAACTGCACCCCGCTCTCGACCAGTTCCGAGGCGCGGCGCAGCAGCTGCTGCTCCACGCCCCCTTCGTAGAGGTCGGAGATCAGCACCAGGATGGTGTTGCGCGGCTCCCGGATCTGCGACTGGCAATACGCCACCGCCCCGTTGATGTCGGTCCCGCCGCCCAGTTGCACGCCGAAGAGCAGATCCACCGGATCGTTCAACTGCTCGGTCATGTCCACCACCGCCGTGTCGAACACCACCAGCCGCGTGCTGACCGACGGCAGTGACGCCATGACGGCGCCGAAGATGCTCGAATAGACCACCGAGTTGGCCATCGACCCGCTCTGGTCGATGCACAGCACCACCTCCCGCTGCGGCCGCCGCGCCTTGCGCCCGTAGCCGTGCAGCGTCTCCGGGATGACGGTGCGGTGGCTGGGTTGCCAATGCCGCAGGTTGGCGCGAATGGTGCGGTGCCAGTCGATCTCGGACAGCCGCGGACGGCGATTGCGCTGGCTTCGGTCCAGCGCGCCGGTCACCGCGCTTCGCATCGGCTCTTCCAGCTGCTTCATCAATTCGTCCACCACGCGGCGCACGACCTGACGCGCCGTGTCCCGCGTCCCGGCCGGAATGACACCCGACAGCGCAATCAGGCTGGCCACCAGATGCACATTGGGCTGAACGTTCTCCAGCATCTCGGGCTGGAGCAGCATGTCCCGCAGGTTGAGCTTCTCCAGCGCGTCCTTCTGCAGCACCTGCACCACGCTGCTGGGGAAGTACTTGCGGATGTCGCCCAGCCACCGGGCCACGCGCGGCGCAGAGCCCCCGCGCCCCCCGCGACGTTCCGCCGACAGGCCCTGGCCGTGCTCGTCGTACAGGGCACTGAGCGCCTGGTCCATCTCCTGCGCATCGCCGCTCAGGCCGCCGCAGCTCTGCTCGGCTTCACCGCCCAGCACCATCCGCCAGCGCCTGAGCCGGCCGGCTTCGTCGATGGGTTCACTCATGTCGCCACTCCCAGCAACTGGCGCAGCAGCGGCAAAGGCCGCACCGCGCGCGCGTCATCCCATGGGGCGGCGGCCTTCTGGCCAGCCCCCGGCCCCTTGCGGGCCGCACGGGCGCCGAGGTCGCGTCGCTCCCCAGGCTCGAACGCGGAGAAGGTGCGCCGCACCAGCGGCAGCACCCGCACAAAATGCTCTTCACTCAAGGACGCCAGCCACTGATCCACCAGCGGCCACACGCCGTCATGGTGCAGCAACACCACCGCATTGCGGTTGAGAAAGCCGTCCAGCCAGGCCGCGGCCTTGAGCGGCTCCGCTCCACTGCTCAGATGCAGGGACAGGGCTTGCGCAGCCTCGTCCGAGCTCAGGGCGCCGTCATCCAGCATCAAGCGCGTGGCCACGCCCTGCAGCAGCTCATGGACGCTGCCCGCATGGGCCAATTGGCGGATCGCCCGCTGCCATTGAAGCGCCGGTTCCTGCTGACGGCCGGGGTCCCGCAGCCGGATCGCGGCATGGGCCGCGAGCAAGTCCTGCCGCAACTGCTCGGCCGCAGCGTCGTCGATGGAGCGGCCCACCAGCGGCAGGCCAATCGCGGCCCGCACCACCAGGCCGTCAAACACCTGGCCGACCAGCGTGGCATCGGTCTGCCGGACATTGCCGTAGCGAAACACATTGGCTAGCGGCGGCAACGCGGTCATGAGCTGGCTGGCATCGCCGGTGAGCGCTGCATGGTCCTGCAGCGCCTGGGAGGCGATGGCCACGGCCTGCGGCAGGTCCGCCAGCAGCACCTGGTCCACCAGCTCGGCCAGCGTGGCCAGGTCCTTGGCCGCCTCGCAGCGTTCGGCCACTCGCGCCGTGGCGGCAGCTTCCACCGTTTGTCCATACCGGCTGGCCTCGATCAGACGAACCGCAAACGCCGGCTCCCATTGCAGGGTCCAGACTTCATGGAAGGTGCCGCGGGAAGAGCGTCCGACCCGCGCCAACGCGCCCCAGGCCACGCCCACCAGCGACAGGCGGTGCAGCAGATGACTGCGGGCCAGGTCGTTGGGCTGACGCAGGTCCAGGTCCAGCGTCTTCTGTACGGCCTCGGGCTTGAGCCGCAAGGATTTCTGGCTCTGCTCCAGGTCCCTTTGCAGCGGCACCTTGGGCACGGTGGGGGGCACCTGGCCCAGGCGGTCCCCAATGACCAGTTCTTCGCGGATGAAGTCCAGCAGCGCGTCGTCGCCCAAGGTCATCACCGTGCGGGTGGCTTCATGCAGCTCTTCCAGTCCGGGCGCCGGGCGCTGGCGCAGGGCGGCGAGCGTGTCGGCCAGCCGTGCAGCCTCGATGAGATGGGCGCTGGAGCAGTCGAGGTCTCGGGCCCGCATCAGGCGCGCCACGCGGGCCAGCCAGCCGACGGCGCGGGAGCGGGTCGCGTGCTGACCCGGCACGTCCTCTCCGGCGTCCGCGCTGCTGCGCCACAGATGTTCATACCAGCCGGGCGACTGGATGCCGGCGCCGTAGCCGCTCTGCCACGCCAGATGGCGGTAGGTCCAGGGCACCCAGGTGCTGGTGACCTTGAGCTTGGGCAGGCCCTTGAGCAGGGCCTGATCCGCCTTGACGGTCACGTCGGCCTTCAATCCGCCCAGATGCCAGGCGCCGCAGATGATGGCGATGCGCTGGAAGCCTTCCTTGCGGGCAGCGCGGATGCACTGCCGCATGTGGGCTTCGCGCAGGGCCTCGCGCTGCAGGCGCTCCGGCGGGAAGCGACCCTCATCCGGCAGTTCGGAGCGCACGGCCAGCATGGCCTCTTCGATGGCGGCGAACAGCTGCTCGCCGTCGCCGCGTTCCTCGACCATGTGGTTCCACCAGGCCTCGCCGTCCGAATAGCCGGCCGCGCGCGCGAGCCAGTCCAGCGGGTCCTCCCAGCGATCAGCGTCCGGCAGTGCAGCCTCCTCTGCTGTCGCGGAGGTCGAGTCGGTCTCGCCGGATGGTGCGTCCGCGCCGTTCTCGGTCGGTGCGGATGCTGCATCCCCTGCAACATCAGCCGCCGTTTCAGCGGCCATTTCAGCGGCCGGTTGGCGCTCTTCCGCCGCCTTGTCCCGCGCCAGACCGATGGCCACCGGCAGGTCGATGAAGCGAACCGTCGCCCCGGCCCGTGCAGCCCATCGCAGCGCCTGCCATTCCGGGGAGAACTCCGCAAACGGGTGGTACACCGCCCGCCCTGGCTCCTCCACCCCGTGCGTGAGCAAGGCCACGGGCGGCACCATGTCGGCCGCCAGCACGTCCGCCACCAGCGCGTCCGCCTCGGGGGGCCCTTCGATCAACACGCAATCCGGACGCAGGCTGTCCAGCGCACGCAGCAGGCTGCGCGCACATCCGGGTCCGTGGTGCCGCACCCCGAAGAAATGCAGCTCGCCGGGGGCCGTGCCGCCAGCGGCGGCAGCGGTGCCACCGGTGACAGCGTCGCTGCGGACGTCTCCGGCGGATGCAGTGTCCTGGTCGCTCACCGGGCTCACACCTGCTCGCGGCAGGCCCGGTAGAGGTCCTTCCAGTCGGCCCTCTCCTTCACCACCGTCTCGAGATATTCGGTCCACACCACCTGGTCCTGCACCGGGTCCTTCACCACCGCGCCCAGCAAGCCCGCGGCCATGTCGCGCGGGCTCAGCACGCCGTCCCCGAAGTGACCCGCCAGCGCCATGCCGCTGTTGATCACCGAAATCGCCTCCGCCGTGGACAAGGTCCCGCTCGGGGACTTGACCTGCGTCTTGCCGTCCTCGGTCCGGCCATTGCGCAGCTCACGGAAGATCTGCACCACCCGTCGCACTTCCTTGAGCGCGGGCGGCTCGGCCGGCAACTGCAGGGCGGCGCCCATCTCGGTGACGCGCTTCATCACGATCGAGACTTCCTCGTCCTCGGTGGCCGGCACCGGCAACACCACCGTGTTGAAGCGGCGCTTGAGCGCAGCGGACAGCTCATTCACACCCTTGTCGCGGTTGTTGGCCGTCGCAATGACGCTAAAGCCCCGCACCGCCTGGACTTCGCTGCCCAGCTCAGGCACCGGCAGAGTCTTTTCCGACAGCACGGTGATCAACGAGTCCTGCACATCGGCCGGGATGCGGGTGAGCTCTTCCACCCGCGCGATCTTGCCGGCCCGCATCGCCTTCATCAGTGGACTGGCGACCAGGGCCTGCTCCGACGGACCGTTGGCCAGCAGCTGCGCATAGTTCCAACCGTAGCGCAGCTGTTCTTCGCCGGTGCCGGCCGTGCCCTGGATGAGCAGCGTCGAGTCCCCGCTCACCGCCGCTGCCAGATGCTCGGACACCCACGATTTGGCGGTGCCCGGCACGCCGTACAGCAGCAGCGCGCGGTCGGTCGCCAGCGTCGCCACCGCGATTTCCATCAGCCGTTCATTGCCGATGTATTTGGGGCTGATCTGGAACCCGTTGTCCAGGGTGCCGCCCATCAGGTAGCGCAGCACCGCCCAGGGGGACATGCGCCAGTTTTCCGGGCGGGGACGCTGGTCTTGCCGCTGCAGCTCGTGCAGCTCTTCGGCGAACTGCTGCTCGGCGTGGCGGCGCAGCACGGGGGCGTTGGATGTCGTCATGGGGTCCTCGAGGTCAACCGGGGAAGATGGTGAAGGGCGCGACGCAGGGCCACCGCCTGGCTCACGGCGGTCATCGCGTCGGCATGGGAGGCGGTTTCGCCGTCCCGCTGAAACTGGGTGACGGTGGCGAAGTCGTCCAGGCAGTCGGGGTGGATGACGGCGCAGAACTCGGCCAGCAGCGGACGGGCGCCGTAGTCCTCCTTGAGCTTGCCGTCCCGGGCCCGGGCCAGCACCAGCCGGGTCATGGCCTGGGACAGCGGCAGGCCCAGGCCCTGGCCGTCCAGGCAGGCGGACAGCAGCACCGCCAGGGGCAACTGCGCCTCGTCGACATGGCGTTGCCAGTGCCGCTCGCGCCGCTCCTGCGGCAGCCATTGCAGCAACTGGGCCGAACGGGGAGACAGGGGATTCGCACGCCCGGCAGCGTCGGGCCGCAGCGCCGCCAGGAAGGCCTCGCACCAGTCCGGCTCGCGCGTGGCGGCCAGCGCGTCCAGCCAGCCACGCGACAAGGCCTCGGCCCAGTCGGTGGTGGCCGCCCATTGCAGGAGCTGCGCGGGCGCCAGGCCGGTCTGCGCCGTCCACCAGCCCACCGGGACCTGGCGGACCAGTTGATAGAGCCACCAGGCGCGATCACCCAGGCTGTCGTGCTGAGGGCGGACCGGGACGATCTGGTCGGCCTCCCAGTCCGGGGCCACCGCCGTGGGCGCGTCCAGGGCCCATCCTGGCCCTTTGCGGCTGTCGGTGCTGCGAAGCAATGCGGCCAGGCGGCCCTGCGCGCGACGCGTGTGGGCCGCACCGTCCACCTGCATCAGCAGTTGAACGGCCAGGTCGCGCACTTCGCGGCTGCGGTCCGCGCGGCACCGCTCCAGCAAGGGCTCATCCTCCGGTCCGATGCGGGCTTGCAGCACCGGCAGCAGCTCTACCCGCTCCTTGGCGGGCAGCTCAGGCAGGGCCTGGGCCAGGCGCTCGCGGGCTGCCGCGGGCGCCATGCGGCGCTCATGCAGAAGAAACGCGCGTCGCTGCTCCAGCGTGCCGTCGGTCCAGTGGGTGTCCTGCGGCTCATCGCCAGCGGCGCCGGCGGCGTATCGCCATTCCTCGCGCTGGGCCGCCAGCCACAAACCGCGCTCGCCCAGCGCCCGCAGCAAGGCCGCGCGCAGCGCCGTGGAGCGACGTCCAAGATCCAGGGCCAGGGGCAGCAGCACCGGCGGCAGTCGATAGCCGGCCGCAGCGAGAGTCTCCATCACCAGCAGGTGCAGCCGCGCCGGACCGTCCTGCAAGGCCCATTGCAGCAGCGGCAACAAGGCGGCCGGCGGCGCAGGACGTTGATCGGCATCGGCGGGCGCTGGTGGCGCGTTGGGGGCCGCGCCGGGCTGGACACCCGCCAGCAGGCAGGGCGCAAGCACCGCCGCGACGCGAAGCACCGCCTCGGCAGGCCCATTGGCATGGGCGCCGACCTGGGCGATCAGCTCGCCCACCTCGCCCGGCCACTCGGGCAGCGGGCCGCCCTGGCGCTCGGTGCCCACCATCAACGTGGGCAGCAATGGGGTCCATGAACTCATGCCTGGCTCCTGATCCACAGCGGCGCCCGTTCGGCCCCGGCCCACGCCGTCAAGGGACGCAAACGCTCCCCGTCCCATTCACCGGCCACCGTCAGGGGATGCCCGCCGGAGGTCGCCATCAACAGCCAGCGTTCCTGTTCACCCAGCGCCAGGGGCAAGCACTGCTGCCCGGACTGGAGGAACGGGCCGGCGTCGGTCATGACGACGGTCGCATCGGCCAGCACCATCGGATGGAGCTGCACAAAGGGATGCGCGGCGATGCGGTCGGCCACCGCCTGCCATTCGCCGGCCCAGCCTCCCTCGGCCCCCAGCACCAGTTGGGTCGGCGTCAGCCCCATCGGCTGAAGGCTCAGTACATCGGCTTCCTCCTGCCGCTGCTGCACCAAGGCTCTCAGCGGGCTGGCCCCCGGGTAGAACGCCAGCGTGGCCGCCACGCCGCTGCCGGGCACCCACAGGCCGTTGAAACCCTTGCCACCATGGGCATGCTCCAGCAGCCAGGCGCGGCGCCCGGTGCGCTCGCCTTGCAGCCAGACCCGGCGCTCCATCAGCCGGCCTTCGCGTTCTTCGATGACGGCGGCCAGCACGGCCCACCGGTCCTCCACCCGTTCTCCGCTGGCCAGCACATCGGCCTGGTCCAGCGGCCAGCCGCACAGGGTGCGCAGGTCTGCCTGCACCGGACCTGGCAATTGCTCGCGGCGGGACAGGGCCTCAGCGGCCAATTGCAGCAGGCCCAGCCGCAAGATCATCCGTTCCGGCCAGTCCGCGCCTTCGCGCCAGACCTCTGCCGCTGCCAGCACCCGTTGGCCCAGGCCCGGCGCCTGGGCATCCACCATCCGGGCGGCCATGGTGCGCCAGCCCTGCAGGGCCGCGGCATCCAGCGCACCGAAGCCTCGGGTGACCTGGTCGCCCAGCCAGCGCTGCAGTTCCTGCGCGGCCGTCTCGATGCGCTGCCAGCGCTGGGCCTCCCGCTTCGAGGACGGCTCATCCACGGCCGCGTCGCTCTCGCCCGGGGCCCGCTGGGCCGCACGCTCCTCGGCGCGGCGGGTGGCGTCGCGGTCCCGTTCCTCTTTTTTCTCGGCGCGTTCATTGCGGGACGCCAGCCACTCGCTCACCCAGGCCGGCGCCTCGGTCGCAGTGAAGCTGGCGGCGGTCTGCACCCGCATCAGCAGCAAGGCCAGGCCATGCTTGCAAGGAAACTTCCGGCTGGGGCAGGAGCATTTGAAGGCGGGCCCGCTCAGGTCCACCTGAGTCTGGTAGGGCTTCGAACCGCTGCCCTGGCATTCCCCCCACAGCGCTGCGTCGCTGGCCCCCAGCAGCGGCCATTTGGCCGGCGATGTCAGGCCGCGGGCCGCCTTGGCCGACGCATCGTCCGGCGCCAGCGCCAGCACTCCCTCCATGGTCAGCGACATGCTGGCCCGCTCCCGAAATGTTTGTTGAATGGCGGGCAGTCTAGCCAAGTTCAGGGACCGCCAGACGCGTCCAAAGTCACGCACGCCCGGCAGCCTTGCGCAGGCCACGGCGGCAGGCCCGCCCCCCGGTTCATGGGGGAATGCCCTGATGTCGGGGCGATCCTGCGGCGCTTGCGCCCTGGCAAGCCCGGAACTGTTGCATGGATGCCCTCGCCGATTCACCGCCACTTGCCGATACTGCCGGCCTGCGCGGAGCGCAGAGGTTTCACTTGCTCGATCGGATTGCCATGGACTTTCAGATGAATCTTCCCGTGCGTGCCACGTCTTGTGCTGCACCGCGCAATGGCCGGAACAGGATGCCGGGACTGAGCCGCCTGCGTCTGCAAGGGAGCCTGGTGGCCATGGCAACGGCGCTGCTGACCGCATGTGGCGGCGGTGGTGACACCAGCAGCGGCAGCGACACCGACAGCAATGCCACCACCACCTTCGCCACGCTGGTGAGGGTGGCCGCCGAACCCGCTGGCACGCAATGCCCCCTGGCCGGCGTGCGGGTGGATTCCGGCAAAGACATTGATTCGAATGGCGTACTGGCCGACACCGAAGTGACCGCGACCCAGTACGTCTGCAATGGTGCGACCGGCGCAACCGGACCAACGGGTCCCACGGGCTCCACAGGCAATGCCGGCAGCAATGGCCTCTCCGCCCTGGTGCGCGTGCAGGTGGAGCCTGCCGGCAGCCATTGCGCCCAAGGCGGCTCTGCGGTGCAGGCTGGCCTGGACAGCAATTCCAACGGCGTGCTGGACAACAGCGAAGTCACCAGCACCAGCTATGTCTGCAGCGGCCCGACCGGCGCCACCGGCCCGACCGGCAGCACAGGCAGCACGGGCAGCGCGGGGTACGACAGCCTGCTGCTGCTCACCGCAGAACCCGCAGGGGCCAATTGCACCTATGGCGGACAGCGTGCGGAGTCCGGGCTGGACACCAATCGCAATGGCGTGCTGGACATCACCGAAGTCACCCGCACCTCCTTCTTGTGCAGTGCCGCACCGGCGGATACGCAATGGGTGAATGTGACGGGCGGCTCGGTCCAGGCGGTGTCCAACACCGGCTATCTGGCCAACGCGAGCACGCCGGTCACCATCACGCTGCCCGCCAACCCGGCCATCGGTGACTGGATCAAGGTCACCGGCGTGGGCACGGGCAGTTGGACCGTGGCGCAGAACGCCGGCCAGCGCATCAGCACCCGGGCCCTGCCCGGCGGCTCGAACCTCAGCTGGACCGACAAAGGCTTGCCGCAAAGCTGGTCCGCCGTGGCCATGTCCAGCGACGGCACACGACAGGTGGCCGCGGCAGCGTCGGGCAATCTGTATGTGTCCACGGATGGCGGCGCCAGCTGGATCCTGCGCAGGACGGGGGCGCCCTGGACCGGTGTCGCCACCTCGGCCGATGGTCTGAAGCTGGCCGCCTGCGCGAACGGCGGCGCCATCCATCTCTCCACCGATGGCGGCATCAGCTGGACGACTGACGGCAGCAGCCGCGCCTGGGCGGCCATTGCAAGTTCGGCGGACGGCAACCGGCTGGTCGCTGCAGCTTACCTGGATGGCGTCTACACCTCTTCGGACGGTGGCCTCAACTGGACCCAGCATGAAAGCGGCCGCGCCTTCCGGACTGTCAGCTCGTCGGCCGATGGCCGGGTGCTGGTGGCGGGGACCAACGGTGCGGAGCTCTATGTGTCGAATGACTTTGGCGCCACCTGGACGGCGCGCGCCAGCGCCCAGTACTGGTGGGGCCTGGCCTCTTCGGCAGACGGCACGCGGCTCTATGCCACGGTGGACACGGGCAACATCTGGACCTCCACCGATTTCGGCGTCACCTGGGATCGCCGGGATTACGCGCGGACCTGGCGCGGCATCACCACCTCCCAGGACGGTCGCTTCGTCGTCGCAACGACGGACAGCGGCCTGATCTATCAATCCACCGACTTCGGCAAGACCTTCGATTCGAGCGCCGACGTGGGCGCCTGGACCGGCGTGGCCAGCAGCAGCGATGGGCAGATCCTGCTGGCAGGGAAGTTTGGCGCTGATCTTTACAGCGGCACCCGGCGCGCCTACACCACCCTGGGCGTATCCGGTTTCCTCTCCGGAGGACGGGATGATGCGATCCAGCTCCAGTATGTGGGTGGCGGCACCTTCGTGCCCATCAGCTTTGTGTCGGCCAATCTGGTCTTCACGGTGAATTGAGCGCTGCCAGGCGCAGCGGCCAAGCCGCTGATCGCCCAGCGGGCGGATGCCAGACGGCGTCCGCTGCGCTCGATTGTGTCCATCGGTGAAGAATTCCAGTCGCGGACCAGTTGCGGCCACCCCCTGACGCAATGGGCCTTCACGCTGCTGCGCGGGCGGCGCAAACGCTAGTGCTGATTACGGTTTCTCACGAAGCCGCAGTGGCCGCGAAGACGGCATCAACGAACATGCAGCCGGCTCCTGATGCCCGCTCTCCTGCCTCACAAGAACGCCATCGTCTCCTGACGGGACACCAGGCGTCGCCATCGCTGAACTTGCCTGCCGACCCGCACTGACTGTGGGTGGGCGTGGTCTGCGCACGCTTGAACGTGCCGGGGCGAGCGACGGGAGCGTCCTGTTCAACAGCGGAGGTTCCATGTTCAAGAAGAAATCACTGGCGGTCGCGCTGGGGCTGGCCGGCCTTTGGGTCGGCGCCGCCCACGCGGCCTTGCCCGCCCAGCTCAGCTATACGGTCAACAACCGATGGAGCGGCGGTTACTGCGCCACCGTCAAGGTGACCAATCCCAACACAACGGCCATGACCTGGAGCGGTACGCTGCAGATCGAGGGCAGCGTCAGCAATGTCTGGAATGCGGAATGGTCCGCGCAGCGGTCTGCGCAAGGGTCCGCACTGACCCTGCAGGGCATTGCCTGGAACCGCATCCTGGCACCGCTGGGCAAGAACGAGAGCGTCGGCTTCTGCGCGACCGTGTCGGCAGCCGCGCCCGCGCCGACACCGACTCCGGCTCCTACACCCGCGGCCTCTCCAGCGCCCACGCCCTCACCGGCCCCAGCTCCAACGCCCGCGCCTGCTCCGGCACCAGTGCCAACTCCTGCACCGGCACCTGTCCCCACGCCCGCTCCCACTCCCGCCCCGGCGCCAGCACCTACTCCCGCACCCGCTCCGGCCCCAGCGCCCACCGCCGGTGTCGTGGACGCCGGCACCACGCTCACCCCCTGGTACACCGGCACCCCCACCGCGCCGGTGGTCACCCCGGGCACCTGGCGCGCCGGCGGGCCCAACCCGGAACAGGCCGCTTTCAAGCTGGTCAAGGAAAGCGCCCACTTCGCCTTCTACTCCGACGAGGCAGTCTCCGACGCCGACCTCACGCTGGCCGTCAACACCCTGGAAAACACGGTGTGGAACTCCTTGTTCGGTGCTGGCCTGTACATGCCCGAGCCCTTCTACAACAAGGCCGACAAGATCAAGCCCGCCATCCACATCCACTCCGGCTGGGGCCTGACCGGCGGTGCCTGGGTGGACAGCTCCCGCAACCTGCACCTGGGCATGTGGATCGCGCCCGCGGCCCTGAAGGACCATTGGGGCCTGACCCATGAGTTCACCCACGGCTGGCAGTCCTGGGCCGGCAACAACGGCGGCATGGCCTGCAACACCGCCAACACCTGCGGCTGGATCTTCGAGAGCCATGCCAACTTCACGCCGCACCAGCTGCCGGAGTACAAGAGCGATGTGCATTGCTCCGAGATGCTGCCCAATGCGCCGCATCTCTACCTGGGCTCCACCCGGGACCGCTACTGCAACTGGCAGTTCATGGAGTACCTGAAGGATCGCTACGGCCCGGAAGCCGTGACCCAGATCTGGACCACCGCCGGGTCGGACCCGTTCACCAACCTGCAGAAGGCCCGCGGCTGGACGCTGCCCCAGCTCAACGACTTCTTTGGGGAGTGGGCCCTGCACAACGTGACCTGGGACTACAAGGCCACCCCCGACGCCTTCCGCAACAGCTACGGCAACATCACCCTGACCGACCGGGCCGAGCGCATGCGGCGCCTGATGCCGCTGGAAGCGCTGGACACCAGTTGGGCCACCAACCGGCGTTTTGTCTCGCCCTACTACGGCTCGCCGCAGCGGCTGGGCTACAACGTGGTGCGGCTCTACCCGGAAGCAGGCGCGACCACGGTGACGGTGAAGTTCCGCGGCATCGACCAGACCGGCACCAATGCGGACTTCCGCTGGGGTCTGGTGGCCACCAACTCGCAGTTCACCGCGTCCCGCTACAGCGGCCTGCAAAAAGGCCTGGATGGTGAGCTGACCTTCAAGGTGAGCACCGGCGAGCCGCTGTTCCTGGTGGTGGTGGCCACGCCGTCGGTGTTCAAGTCCGTCACCTGGGACCAGGCCTATGGCTCGATCCCCCGCTACCGCTACATGGTGGAGCTGGCGGGCGCATGGCCGCAGGGCTTCCAGGGCGGCAAGCGCGACCTGTGCCCGACCGGCACGGCCCGCCACAGCAACGGCGGCGGCTGCGCACCGACCTCGACCCCGACCACCGTCTACGTCGGCCCCTACGCCACCATCCTGCCCAGCGGCCGTGCCACCGGCAACGCCCGCATCGAGGACCAGGCGATCGTGGTGAACGGAACGGTCTCGGACAATGCCGTGGTCGGCGGGCTGAGCATCATCGGCATGAGCGGCAGCCCGTGGGGCAACAACAGCTTCAATGTGAGCGGCTCGGCGCAGGTGCGCACCACCTTCTATCCGCTGGGCTTCTTTGAAGCCAGCCAGGCCGCGTCCGGCACGCTCAACCTGCACGGGGATGTGGAGTACCGCGGCGTGGGGCTGAATCTGTCCAGCGGCTACCGCTCCGGCTTTGTGGACGCGACCTCGACGGTGGGCCTGTCCACCGACGTGAATCCGAAGACGACGCCGGTGTGGCGCCCATGATGAGCGGCATGGCCGGGACCTGCTACGGCGGGACGGCCTGACCGGCACGCAAGGGGAGCAGCGCTCCCCTTTTTCTTGGGTGGGCCGCGCTCAGGTCGCCAGGCTCGGATCGGGCGTCTGGGTGCAGCCCCCCGCCTTGACCACGCGCTGCGTGGAGGCCGGATGCTTGCGCAGGCCACCAGCGGGTCCGCCTTCGGGTCGGATGGGCCGCAGCACCAGATTGCCGAGGCAATTGGGGCAGTGCCCGGCCAGGACGCCCTGGGCGCAGTCCGGGCAATAGGTGCACTCATAGCTGCAGATGTAGGCCGGCGCGCTCGGGCCGAGGTCCGTGTCGCAGCATTCGCAGTTGGGGCGGAGGTCGAGGATGGCCATGGCGGGGGGTCCTGGGGATCTGGGGATCTGCGCGCATTGTGTCAGGCGCCTCATCGTCCCCCGAAGCCGCGACAGACCCCGGCCCGCCCCTGTGTCGCGCCTGACGCACCGCGAAACCAAGAAGCAACACTGCGTTAACGGAGCACTGTGCTCTGCGGATCCCGCTGGTTGCAGGCCAGCAGTCCTTCCATCGCGCCTCTGCGCAGGGAACGCCCCATGGCGCCGGCCCCCGCCGCGCAACCGCCCGGCCGCTTCTGAACTTGCCACGCCCCTGAAACCGCTTTCCGCCGCTTACGAATCGGCAACACCGGTTGCACCGCTGCGGGGCACGTCCTCCGAATAATCGCGCCTCGCCCGGGGATGGCGCCTGTCGCCCGACCTGCCGGGTCCGGCTCGCCTGCGACCTCCGCGGCGCCCCAGTCACGTCCCTGTCCAAGGAGTCCCCATGTCCGTGTCCCCCATGCACGCGCCCGGCGCGTCCGGCGCGCCCAGCACGCTGCGGCTGCATCCCCTGTCCCTGTCGCTGGTCCTGGCGGGCCTGCTGGTTGGTTGCGGCGGCGGCAGCTCCGGCGACGCGGCCACCCAGGAAGCACGCCTGCGCGGCGGTTCCGGCACCGCCCCGGCCACCGCGCCCCAGGTCTGCCTCTTCGAACACATCAACTACGCCGGCGCCAGCCTGTGCCTGACCAGCAGCAGCAGCTGGATCGGCCGCGCCTGGAATGACCGGGTGTCGTCGCTGAAGGTGCCAGCCGGCTACAAGGTGGAGCTGTTCTCCGACATCAACTATGGCGGCCGGGTCCTGACGGTCACCGCCAGCACCAGCACGCTGGTGTCGTCCCGCTTCAACGATGTGGTCTCCTCGGTGCGCATCACGCCGCCGACGGTGACGCCGCCGCCGGCTCCGGCACCCGCGCCCGCCCCTGCACCGGCCCCCGCTCCCGCGCCGAACCCGCCGACCAGCCAGGCCACCCTGGCCTCGGTGCAGTTCGCGCAGTCCATGCTGTACGGCAGCAATGACGACCAGCTGGTGCTGGTGGCCGGCAAGCCCGCGCTGCTGAAGGTGAACGTGACCGCACCGGCCTCGCCGTCCACCATGCCCGCAGCGACCGCCAAGGTGGAGAACACCGTGGACGGCACCAGCCGCGACCTGACCCTGGCCGCGCCGCGTCGTGGCCTGCCGACCACCGTGTCGGCCGTGCCCTCGTTCGACGATGCCTACACCGTCACCGTCCCGGCCGAGCTGGTCAAGGCCGGTCTGAAGGTGACGGTGAATGTGGCCGGCGTCGGCGCCCAAACCTTCACGCCGCGCGTGGGAGGCGGCACCGCCATGCGCTTCATCCCGATCTCGGTGAAGATCGCCGGCACCAGCGGCCAGTTGCCCGCCGACCAGACCGCCCACCTGCGCGCCCTGTTCCCGGTGGCCACGGTGACCGGCCAGTCGCACCCCGCTTACGTGTCGACCCGCGTCACCACCCTCCCGACGACGGACGATCAGTGGAGCGACGCTTTCGGCAAGATCCTGGGCGAGCTGTCCGACCTGCATGCGCTGGAGCGCGCCGCCCGTCACGACTACTACTTCGGCTTCATCCCCAAGCGCACCTGGGGTCTGGCCGGCCTGGGCTACATGCCCGGCAACTCGGCAGTCGGCTTCGACATGCCCAGCGCGCCGGACACGGTGCGGGACGTGGTGGCCCATGAACTGGGGCACAACTTCTCGCTGCCGCATGCCGCCTGCGGCGGAGCGGGCTCGCCCGATCCGAAGTACCCGTATCCGGACGCCAACCTGGGCAAGCCGGGCCGCTACATCTGGAGCTTCCTGTCCGACACCAACAGCTTCTACGATCCGCGTCCGACCGACCGTCACGACATCATGAGCTACTGCGGTGGCGTGGTGTTCTCCGACTACAACTACCGCCTGATGCAGACCTTCCTGACGCCGGCGGATGGCCCGACGACCAAGGCCGCTTCGGTCACGACGGCGCCGGACCAGGACGTGCTGCTGATCAGCGGCAGCATCCGCGGCAAGCAGATCGAGATCAATCCGGTGAAGACGCTGGTGTCCAAGCCGGAAACGACCAGCGGTCCGTATGTGCTGCGTCTGCAGACGGTGGCGGGTCAGATCATCGACTACGCTTTCACCCCGCAGGCACTGGACCATGAGGGCGAGCTGCTGCACTTCCGCGTGCTGGTGCCCAAGGTCGAGAACATCGCCAGCATCAGCGTGCTGCGCGACGGCAGCACCCTGAGCCAGGTGGCCGCGCGTGCCACCAACGCACGTCAGCGAGCGCTGGCCGCCGGTGCCAGCCGCTCGGTGGTGCAGGTGCAGGAGACTCGTGGCCAGGCCACGCTGCGCTGGGATGCCGAAGCCACGCCGTTCTTGAGCGTGACCTGGACGGACGGCACCCGCCGCCTGAACCTGGCGCAGGACCTCAAGGGCGGCCAGGCGACGCTGGACACCAGTGCGCTGCCGACCGGTGGTCGCTTCGAGATGGTGGTGTCCGATGGCGTGAACGCGCAGCGGGTGGAACAGGCGCGCTGAACTTCGCGCTGAAGCGGCACTGAAGGTCTGCGCAGCCAGCGCTGAAGAAGCGCTGGCGCTGCGCGGGCCAACGACAGGCCACCAGCAGGCCCTCCAAGGTCCATTCGTCAGGATGGATACCGGGAGGGCCTTCTTCATTGCCGCGCCCCCCAATGACCCGGAGGCGCCGTTGCAGGAGCGATCAGCCTGCCGCCATCCGTGCCGCCAGGAAATCCAGGAAGCATTGGATGCGCGCCGAGAGCGGCGTGTTGCGGTAGTACACCGCGTTCACCGGCTGCAGCACCTCCACCGTGTCCTTCACCAGGACCGGGACCAGCGCACCGCTGCGGCGGTCTTCCTCCGTCATGAAGTCCGCCAGGCAGGCCAGGCCCTGACCGGCCAGCGTCAACTGGCGCACCGTCTCGCCGCTGGACGCCTTGATGCTGGGCGTGATCTCGAAGCTGTTGCTCTGCGCATGCCGCAGCGGCCAGTGATTCAGCGACTCCGGCTGTGTGAAACCGATGAGCAAATGGCGCGACAGGTCGCTCACCTTTCGGGGTCGACCATGCGCCTCCAGATAGGACGGCGCCCCCAGCACCCGCAGGCGGTAGCTGCCCAGCGGCCGGGCGTGCAGCGTCGAATCCCGCAGTCGGCCAATGCGCAGGGCCACATCGGTGCGCTGCTCGATGAGGTCGATGATGTTGTCGCTGCTGTGCAGCTCCAGCTCGATGTCGGGGAACTGCTCGCGGAAGGCCGCCACCATCGGCACCACCACATGCAGCATGAACGGCGAGGCGGCATTCACGCGAAGCCGTCCCGCCGGGCGCTGGTGGCGGATGGTCATCTGATATTCGGCGGACTCCACCGCGGCAAGGATGTCCCGTGCATGCGTGAGGAACACCGCGCCCTCCTCCGTCAACTCCAGCTTGCGGGTGGTGCGGCGCAGCAGCGTGGTGCCCAGCTTGGTCTCCAGGCGCCCCAGCGCCCGGCTGATGCCGGAGACCGTCTGCTCCAGATGATCGGCCGCGGCCGTGATGGAGCCGCTGTCGATCACGGTGGTGAAGGCCAGCAGTTCTTCGAGGCTGATTTTCATCGTTGACTCCGAGTCAAAGGAATTCTGCCTGATCACGGCTTTTTCGGAATCAATCCGGTCTTCACACTTCGGGCCTGACATCTTCCCTGGAGTGATTCATGCCTCTGGCCCTTCTTGCGCTGACGCTCAGCGCCTTTGCCATCGGCACGACCGAGTTCGTGATCGTTGGCTTGATTCCCACGGTGGCTGCCGACCTTGGCGTCGGCCTTCCGTCTGCCGGGCTGCTGGTCAGCCTGTATGCGCTGGGTGTGGCGGTGGGCGCGCCCGTGCTGACCGCGCTCACCGGCAAGGTGCCGCGCAAGACGCTGCTGCTGTCGCTGATGGCGCTGTTCACCGTCGGCAATCTGCTGGCGTGGAAGGCACCGGGGTATGAGTCCCTGGTTGCGGCACGGGTGTTGACTGGGCTGGCCCACGGGGTGTTTTTCTCGATCGGGTCCACCATCGCCACGAGCCTGGTGCCCAAGGACAAGGCGGCCAGCGCGATCGCCATCATGTTCACCGGGCTCACGGTGGCGCTGGTGACGGGCGTGCCGCTGGGCACCTTCATCGGCCAGCATTTCGGCTGGCGGGCAACCTTCCTGGCCGTGTCGGCGCTGGGGGTCATCGCCATGCTCGGCAGTGCCGTGTTCGTGCCGGGGAAGCTGCGTCACACGCCGCCGGCATCACTGGCGCAGCAGGCCCGTGTGCTGGCGGAGCCGCGCCTGCTGCTGGTCTATGCCAAGACGGCGATTGGCTATGGCGGCAGCTTCATCCCCTTTACCTTCCTCGCGCCCATCCTGCAGGACATCAGTGGCTTTGCGCCGAGCTCGGTGGCATGGGTGATGCTGGTGTATGGCGTGTCGGTGGCGGTGGGCAATCTGTGGGGCGGCAAGCTGGCGGACCGCAAGGGGCCGATTCGTGCGCTGCAGATCATCTTTGGGTTGTTGGCGGCGGTGCTGATGCTGCTGACCTTCACTGCGCCGCATCCGTGGCTGGCGGTCGGGACCGTGCTGCTGTGGGGCGCCGTGGCTTTCGGCAATGTGCCCGGCTTGCAGGTGTACGTGGTGCAGCAAGCTGAGCGGGTGGCCCCGCAGGCGGTGGACGTGGCGTCGGGGCTGAACATCGCGGCCTTCAACCTGGGCATTGCCGGCGCGGCCTGGGCCGGCGGATTGATCGTGACCCATCTGGGGCTGCAGCACACGCCGTGGATCGGGTCGCTGGTGGTGCTGGTCTCGCTGGGTCTGACGACCTGGAGTGGCGCGCTGGATCGTCGCAGTGGCGTGCCGTTGCGGTTCAATGGGCCGCGGCCGGTGGGGCATTGAGCTTTCGGCGCTGGGCCCGGGACCGCAGAGCCAATTCGCGGGGTCTCGCCTGGATTCAAGGCGCAGTCCAGCGTGGAGTGTGCAAAGGTGACTGATGAGTCGACAACAAATGCGTGATGGCTTTATGACAGCAATTTCCTTCCTCATTACTGACGACGTTCGATTCCGCCTCCATTGACATCAATTGACTACTCACATAACTTGGACAGCAATGCATTGATCTCGCAATCCATTACACAATGACCACGCCGCTCCCATGAGCAGGCAGGCATCGGCCAGCGATCGAAATCGCAAATCCATTCATTCGGGTCAGCCATGGGAGGAATGCGAATGTCCAATTCGCCAGAGTATCTGTTTCCGCTTCCGGGATTGGTCGGCTCGATCTACAAGGTCGGTGCCGACCAGTGGACCGCCATCAACGACCAGGCCGCCGCAGTGGTCGAGGCGCAATCGATCAAGCAATTGATCACTCGCTACATTCCCAACTATCCGACGCTGCTGCCTGCCTGCATTGCGTGGCGTGCGCAGACCTATCAGGGCTTGATCGAGCAGGCGGTTTTGGTGGGCACCTTCGCTGCCAGCGTGCCCGAGGTGCTGTCAAAAATTCAGCAGGATGTCGCCAACATGGCTGACGACGACGCCCTGCCGTCGAGCCAACAGTTTCTCTGGCGCGTGCAATTCGATTCACTCGCTCATCACGCTGGCATGGTGTTGACCAGCGTCTCGGCGCTGACGCCCGCGGTGACCACCTTCGTCACTGAAAACCAGACCGCTGATGTAGCCCTCGATCAAATCGCCAGTTCGCTGCCGGTCGGCTGGCAGTCGATTGCCGGGCCCCTCGTAGATCTCAGCAGCGGCTTTGCTGCACTTGACGGCGGATGGAACAGCATCGCCACGCAATTGCAGGGGCTGGCGACCGGTCAAGCGAACTTTACGACGGCCGGCCAGGTTCGCGCCGCGCTCGCGGCCGCCCTGCCAGCCTGGGCGGCACTCGAGCAGAGCGCCGTCGCCTTTGACCAGCATGCAACCAGCTCGACCTGAGGAGCAGGAATGAATAGCTCTTGCAATTTCGCCGACGCATTCGCAGCCGCGAGTCCCGGCCCGGTCCTCAGCTGCAACCTCTTTCCACTCAACGGCATTGGCCCGCTGCGCGTCACCTACAACTGGCTCTACTCCGCAGTCAATGCCGACCCGAACGATTCCTCGGCGTTCACCTGGGTGATCAACAAGGTGGGTTCTGGAGGCCAGGTCAGTCTGTCTCCGGAGGCCCCCTTTCGCGGCATGACGCTATACGCGAGCGTCCGCCCCGATTACCAGTACAGGGTCCAGGTGCAGGCTCCCTTCTCCGCGGATTGGATCACGGCCGTCGGTAGCGACGAGATATTGACGCTGATCCCACAAGGCTTCCTCATCATTTCTCTGCAGGGCCTCAATGGGTGCTATCTCTGCGCTGACGCATCGCAGACTTCCCACGACGACCACAGCGGCTTTCTCTTCTCCAGCGCTTCCGGCTCCATCGCTCCGGCGGCGAGCTTTCTGGTCCTCGCCACCCAGGTGCACCAGGATCTGGACATTCCGCTCGGGAGGGACCTCGATAAGGCCGATCTCGTCGCGTGTTTGAGCGCCCAAGGTGTCGTCAATCCAGAGGCGTTTGCCCAACACGCTCTCTCGTCCATCGGCTGACTGCTGCTTTTCCTCGGCACAAGCCGCCATTCAACGCTACCAGGAGACCATTCATGTCATCGAACCCGCCCAATGCCAATGCTTTCCTCCAACCGCCGGCGTCTCTTTTGATCCCGGTCACCGATCCCCAGACCGGCAAAAGCGACTACGCCTTTCCGCTGCAGACCAGTGCCTGGCTCAAGATGCAGGCGGTCGTGAAAACGGCCATCGCGTTCCCGCTCACCAGCGACGATTTCACCAACCTGTACGGTGATTTCAGCGACGAGGCGGCGGTGACGCAGGCCGTGGGCATCCTCGGACAAATCCAGAAGACTGCCAGCCAATATGGCGACCCGCAGACGCTGATCAGCCAGCTCTCCGCCTTCCAGCAATCCAATACGCCGCCTGAGTCGATTTACGGCCATGCGGTCTGGCTCGCGGCGCAGACGATCACCAATGCGCAGCAGATCGTCTCGCTGCTCACCGAGGGCCTCAACGACATCGGCACGGAGACCGATCCGAAGCAGCGCATTGCAGACTTGACGGCATTGCTCACAGGCGATGGGGGTATCTCCACTTACGCAGACTCGTTGAACCGCGCGATTGGCGTCTTCCAAACCAAGACTTCCACCTTCTACACCACCCTGAACGGTCAGTTGACCGGACCTACGAATTCCCTTCAGGTCTATCTCAAGCAGGAGAACAACGTTTACAGCGACGCGCAGGGTGACGTCACCACGGATCAAGGCCAGATCGACAGCCTGAATTCCACCATCAACGACCTCAACAAGGAGTACATCGGGTTCACGGTCGCCGCGAGCGTGTCACCAGCGCTAATCCTGATTCCATTTTTCGGGCCTCTGATCGCCGTGGCGGACGCCGTCACCTTCGGAGTGCTCGCCGCCAAGGTGAAGAAGCAAATCGACGACCTGAAGAACCAGCTCGCCGGCGTCGAGGCGGACGAACAGAAAAAGACGGCGCTGGTCACCCAGCTGGGCGGATTCAACCTGGCGGTCGGCGACGTCGAGGCGGACGGTCAAGACTTCCTCGATGCCATCGCCACGATGGCCTCCGGCTGGGGCGAATTCCAGTCGCAGATCAACCTGCGACTGAGCAGCCTCACCGTGGAGGACGTGCAGGACTGGAGCGCCTTCATGGACAAGATCAACTTCAAGGCGGCTGTGGATGGTTGGACTCTGATCGCCTCGAAGGCGGAGACCTTCTACCAGTCGGGCTTCGTGAAGTTCACCAACCCGAGCAGCAGCTACTGAATCAGCGACGCCGGACGTCTCCGGCACGAATGGGAGCAGACACATGTCGAATTGGCAACCGGACTGGAAGACCCTCAATGCCGTCGCTGCGGCCTTTCTGCAATCAACGCCACTCGCGGCGACGATCGAGTCGGTCACCCCGCCCGGTAGCCATGCCGCGACGGGACTGCAACTCGAGCTGGGCGCCATCGTGAGCGCACTCGGGGGCGCCACCCCGACCACGGGGACACTGATCATCGCCGTGGACACCTTGACCGTGCCCGCGGAGACGACTGTGATCGCAGTGGCCGGGGTGGAGATCGTGGCCCGATGCGTCCAGGTCGTCGGCAGTGGCGCGGCGACCTTGAACGTCACCGGGGCCGGCGCGTCCCTGCAGATCACGTCCGCCGAGATCGCGGGCAGTTTGTCAGTGGCGCTTGGGACCAATGCGGCCGTGCCATTCATGCTCGACTCCCTGGCGTCGCCGCAGATCCTCACGCTCGACGCTTCGTCACCGGATGTGGTGGAGGTGACGACGGACAGCGTCAGGGTCGCCGACGTCATGCATGCGCCATGGAGCCAGCTGTCGCTGCAACTCACGAGTGCCATCGCCGGTGTCGTCGCCGACCAGCCGGGCGCCGACGCTCTGGCACTCGCGGAATCCATGCTTCGCTGGGTCAGCGCGAACGGCCGCGCGCTGCTGGGCAACCGGGCCAGCTTCCCAGGCCTGGACTACAACGACATCGCGTCGATGCTGGCCGCTGCCTCGGCACTGCTCACGGCGACGCAGGCGGCTGCCTCTGGCGCGATCTACGTGCCGGTGCTTTCCGCCGACCTCTATCAATCGCAGGTCGGAGGACTGCTGAGCATTGCCCAGATCTACGACAGCAAGATCAGTGCATTGCAGAGCCAGCAGGGCATCGATCATGAAATCGCAGCCCTCGCCACCACGCTGGGCAACATCAACCAGCAGGCCGCCGGACCGCTGGTCGCCACGCTGCAGAACCTGGCTGGCGAAACGGCGATGCTCGAGACCCAGCTCACCGAGGCCGCGCTCCAGCTCTCACAGGTCGCCGACACCCTGAAGCAGCTGCAAACGGCGCTGACCCAGGCGATCAACGACCAGTTCCAGCAGGAACTGGTGTCCACCGCCGTCGAGACCCTGTTCACCCTCGCGACGCTCTACGTCGGCGCTGCGGCTGCCGTGCTCGGCGACCCCGAGGTGGTGGCGGGCAAGTTCTCGGCCGTCTTGAAGGCTGCGCTCGACGTCACCAAGAGCTTGATCGAGGCCGCGAAAGATCCGCTGACCAGCGTCATCGCCTACGGCCTCGACGCCGCCGGCCAGACGCCGTCGGACACGACTTCGTCGGCCGCCCGGGCCGGTGGCCAAGTACTGGCAGCCTCGGTCGCCAGCTTCGGCGAGGCGGCCAACACCTTGTGGGCGGTGGTCGGCGTGGCGATTGCCAATGCGCCTGCGACGATCGAGTATTCGCCGGATTTCCTTGCCAAGCTGGAGGCAGCGCCCGATCTCAGCGGCTTCACCACGGGCGGCGTGGATCCCGTCACCTACTGGAACGCCGTCGTCGTGCAGACGCAAGCGGCCGTGCAGCCCCACCTGGACCTGCCCGAGGCGACGGCCTACCTGGCGGCAGTCAAACTGGCTGCTACTTACGGTGGCGCGATCGGCGACCTGCAGATGAAGTTGCTGGATCTCTACACCCAGGGCATCTCGACCTTCGCCCGGCTGCAGGCGGTCTATCAGGCCCAGGCGCAGTGGGCCAGCTTGCAGAATGCGCTCGCACAGCAGGAGCAGCAGCAGCAGGCGGCCATCGGGCTTCTGCAGCGCGGTTACCTGAACGTGAAGCGGGCGCTGGTCACGGCGGTGGGCAACTACCGCGCCGCCTTCCGCTACCAGTGGATGCAGGACTCCGACATCCAGGTCGATGTCAGCATGAACTATCTGATGCTCGCGCAGCAGGCGCAGCGCTCGATCGACAGCCTGGTCAAGGTGTTGTCCGGCACGCCCAGCGGGCCGCTGCGGCCGCGCCAGGATTTTCGCGGCATCACCTATACCGTCACGCGCAGCGGTGCCGAGTTGTTCTCCGAAGTGGACGGCCAGGGCCAGGCGCAATGGTCGATCGCCGCTGGCGACCCGGCCCTCGCGAGCCAGCTGGGCGGCAACACGGCGATCTATCTGGACGAGGTCACCTTCGTGCTCGAAGGCGCCAAGCAGAGCAGTGAGGTCGAGCTGGAGATCGCCACCTCGGGCCGCCACGAAAGCATGATCGGGACAGACGCCCAGCGCTTTGTTTCGCAAGCGGTTTCGATGAACAACTTCTACGTCCCCAGAACGCCCCCCTCCTTCATCAGCAGCTGGAAGTTCGCAGACGCTGCGGCTTACATGATGCCCACCCCCTACACCAACTGGACATTGACTGTGAAGCAGGGCAACTGGCACGGCGTGACCGCGATCTCGATGACGCTGTCGGGCAAGTATCTGCAGAATCCGAAAAGTGGGCCGTCCGAACGCTGAAGCAGCGGGTCACCCCGAGGCGGATGGCCTCACCCGACCTCCACCCAGCTCTCGTGCAACGATGGCGCGGTGGAGGGCTTAGCCCCCCGGGGCGCTTCGACGGTGTCGAAGAACCTGCAAAGCAGGCGCTGCCTCCGCTTTTTGACGCGTGCTGGCTGGGCAGAGCGGCGCCGCGTTGTAAGCCGGCTCGGGCCCGCTGCGCCGGGCCTCAAGCGCGTGCCAACATCGCCCGCCAGAGCGTGCCACTGATGTCCTTGGCGCCGACCAGCCCGGCGCGGATCAGATAGGCGGTCAGCAGGCCGCGGGCCAGTTCCTCCTCGGCCGGCGGACACACGATCCGGTAGCAACGACCGGAACTGGTCCACGCCAGCCGCTGGTGGAGATCGAACTTCACCAGCGCGGAGGTCACCCGTACCGCGCCAGTGGTCAAGGCGCTGGCGATGTGAACCTTGCGCGTCTTCGTCCGGAAGGCGCGCCAGGGGCCGAGCACAACAGGCTCGTTGTCCGGGTTCGCGGTGGGATCGTGGTCGGTGGCGGGCATGGAGGAGCTGACGCGGGGAGGCGTTCAAGGCGCGTCAGTCTAGCCAGACGGATCTTGATTTTGACCCTCTTTACGAACGGTCACGCTTGCCCCGACATGCGTTGCGACAAGGCCGTTTTATCAGGGTTTCTTCCAAGATTGGGGCGCCTGATCCCTCAGGGGGATGGGCCCCCGCACCCTCCCCCATCAGCTCCCTCCGCAGTGGAATTGGACGCCTGCGGCCTCATCGCCAGACTGCTGACACGTCGCTCAACTTCGTCAGCCGTCTATGTCCCTCTCCGTCACTCACAGCCGCTCCCTCACCGGGCTCACTGCCGCCGCAGTGGACGTTGAAGTCCATCTTGCCAATGGCCTCCCCAGCTTCACCCTCGTTGGCCTCGCCGACACCGAAGTCAAGGAATCCCGCGAACGCGTCCGCGCCGCGCTGCACAGCAGCGGGCTCGAGTTCCCCTCCAACAAACGCATCACAGTCAATCTCTCGCCAGCGGATCTGCCCAAGGAGGGCGCGCGCTTTGACCTGCCCATTGCGCTGGGTCTCCTGGCCGCGAGCGGACAAGTCGATGCCCAGCGACTGCCCCACATGGAATGTGCGGGTGAGTTGGCGCTGTCCGGTGAGCTGCGGCCTGTGCGCGGGGCGCTGGCGATGGCCCTGGCGCTGCGGGCCAGCGGACTGGCGCGTGAAATGCTGCTCCCGCGCGGCAGCGCCGCAGAGGCCGCCTTGATGCAGGGCCTTGTGGTGCGTGAGGCCGCGCACCTGCTGGAAATCGTCCAGGCCCTGCAACCCAACAGCGAGTCCCATCTGACACGTGTGCTGGTCACGCCGCCGCTGCCGACGCTGGAGGTGCATGACCTGCGCGATGTCAAAGGCCAGGCCGGGCCCAAGCGCGCGCTCGAAGTGGCGGCCGCGGGTGGGCTCGGACTGCTGCTGGTCGGCCCTCCCGGCACTGGCAAGTCCATGCTCGCCCGACGCCTTCCGGGGCTGCTGCCGCCTTTGGACGACACCGAAGCCCTCGCCTCTGCCGCCGTGCTCAGCATCAACGGCCAGTTCAAGCCGGAGCAGTGGGGACAGCGCCCTTTCAGATCCCCCCACCACAGCGCATCGGCTGCCGCCTTGATCGGCGGCGGATCACCGCCTCGCCCCGGTGAGATCACCCTCGCCCATCACGGGGTGCTGTTCCTCGATGAGCTTCCAGAATTCCAGCGTCTGGCGCTTGAAGCGCTGCGGGAGCCGCTGGAGACGGGCCGCATTCACATCGCGCGCTCGTGCCACCAGGCGGAATTCCCGGCGCAGTTCCAGCTGATTGCCGCGATGAACCCCTGCCCCTGTGGCCACCTCGGTCATCCGACCAAGGAATGCCGCTGCACGCCCGAGCAGATCGACCGCTACCAAGGCCGCATCTCCGGCCCCTTGCTGGACCGCATCGACCTGATGGTGGAAGTTCCGATGCTGCCGCCAAGGGTGCTGGCCGCCGCGCCTGAAGGAGAGACCAGCGGCACGGTCGCCGAACGAGTGGCTGCTGCCCGCGAGGCAGCTGTGCTGCGGCAAGGCTGCATCAATGCGCAGCTGCCGTCGAACCAGCTGGATGAGCATCTGCACCTCGCGCCCGAGGCGGAGGCACTGCTGCACAAGGCTGCCGCACGCCTGGCGTGGTCAGGCCGCAGCTACCACCGGGTGCTTCGCATGGCCCGGACGGTGGCTGACCTGGCCGCAAGTGCCGAGGTGCTGCCGGTGCATGTCTCAGAGTCCATTCAATGGCGCAGGGCATTGCCAGGGCGTGAATGATGTCTTGAGCAACTGCCCCGCTTGCGCCACCTCTCCAATGGCGACGGATCGTTCGCGAATCTTGCTAGGGAGCATCGTCCTCGTCCCTGTCAAACCGTGCACGCACTCTTCCATGGTCGGCATGCCAGCGCTTTCCACCCGTATCGCCAGGCCCAGCGCGCGCAGGACCGAGAACAGCGAAGACACGGTGACGTCCTCGCCGGCTTCGAGCCGGTAGACCACCTCGCGCACGTTGCCGGAGCGCTCAGCCAGTTCCTTCTTGGACAGCCCAAGGGCTTCGCGTCAGGCTTTGATGATCCGCCCCAGATCATCTGGGAGTCGAGCCATGTCAGTCATAACTTGCAAATCCCACGATTTTTGCCCTCCATGCCAGTTTTAACTGGCACGGGATCCCCGCAACCCGACGCCCGTTCAGAACAGCGCGTTCAACATCGCCTTGCCCGGCGACGTGGACTGCAAGTGCACCGGCGGCATTCGGCGAGGCGCTTCGACTGCGGTAGCCACCGACCCGTCCCACTCACTACCCGCGGGCCCATCCGGTCGATCGATCTCCACCGTCATTTCCAGGCCCTGCCCGGTATTGCGCGCCCTCAGCTGCCAGCGATGCGCCATCGCGATCTCGCGGCAGATGGAAAGGCCCAACCCGGCCCCCTCCTCCCGCCGCTCCGGCCCCCGCCAAAAGCGCTCGAACAGGCGGGGCAGCGACTCCTGCGGCACGCCGCGGCCTTCATCCCGCACTGCAAATCCGTCGGTCGTCACCACCAGCATCACCACCCCGCCCGTCGGGCTGTGCTGAATGGCGTTCTCCAGCAGGTTCTTCAGCAGCGTGAACAGCGCCCCCCTGTCGGCCTGCCATGGGCGCAGCCCTTCCGCCACGCGCAGCCCCAGCAGCACGCTGCGACGTTCGGCCACACGCCCCATGTAGTCGAACACCTCCTGCACGGTGCCCCTCGGGTCCATGGCCTCCATGCGGTAGTTCTGCGGTTCGCTCACCTCTGCCAGCATCAGCAGCTGCTGCACCTGCCGCGCCATGCGGTCCACATCCTCCAGCAGGTAGCGCCGGTGCTCTTCATCCGGGCCCAGTTCCACCTGCGCGCGGATCAACGCCAGCGGCGTCTTGAGCTCATGCGCGGCGCTGGAGAGAAACTCCTGCTGCGTCCGGAAGCCTTGCTGCAGTCGCTCCAGCGTCTGGTTGAAGGCCTGCACCAGCGGCTGGATCTCCCGGGGATGCGCATCGGCGGACAAGCGCTGGTCCAGTGTCCGTGGCGTGATGCGCCGCGCCTCCGCCGATGCGGCACGCAGCGGCTGCAAGGCCTTGCGCAAGGTCAGATGCACCGTGAGGAAGAAGATCAGTATGAACACCACGCAGCTGCCCACCACGCCCTTCATCAGGGCCGGCGTTCCGAAGGTGGACCGCATGCGCAACACCATGCGGTCGCTGATGGCCATCTGGAGCCACCACCGGCCCACTGCGTGCGGGATGGGCGTTGTGGCGCCATGCATGGCCACGCCGTCCCGCGCCAGCGTGAACGCCCGGCGGGCGCTGTCGAACGCGGCGCCGTCCGGTACCAGCGCGTCCTCTGCGCCGTCGCGATCCGAGCTGTAGGCCACCCGCCCCTGCGCATCCACGACGCGCAGCGTCGCTTCCTCCGAGAGGCTGTTGAACAGCCAGGGCTCGATGTGACGGTCGTCAAAACCCACGGGCCGCCCTTGCGCATCCAGACGCACATGCTGCGCCACCTCGGCCGCCCAATGCTGCACACCCGCATCCAACAGATGTTGGCTGAACGGCTTGGCCAGCAAAGCCAGCACCAGTGCCAGCAAGGCCATGCTCAGCAGCAAGCCGCCGACAAACATGCCCATCAGCCGTGCCCGCAGGCTACAGGGGCGGATCATCTTCCCGAAGCGCATAACCCTGGTTCCTGATGTTGACGATCTGCAGGCGCGACCCAATGCCCAGCAGCTTGCGCCGCAGTCGGTGCAGAGCTACGTCCAGCGCATTGGGTGTCACCGCCTCCGACAGCCCCCAGGCCGCCGCCTCCAGCGTGCCGCGCCTCACGGTCCGGCCCTCCTGCCTCACGAGGGACAGCAGAATCTGCTGCTCGCTGGGCGACAGGCTGATCGACTCCTCACCACATCCCAGTCGCCCCTCTTCCATCTGCAGATGGATGTCCGCAAAGGCCGGCCGGTCGGGCTGCAACGCCGCTGGCCGCCGCAGCAGCGCACGAACCCGGGCCACCAGTTCCTCCATCGGGAAGGGCTTGGTCAGGTAATCATCGGCGCCGGAGTCCAGACCCTCCACCCGGTCATGCAATGCGTCCCGGGCGGTCAGCATCAGGCAGGGGATGGCGGTGCCTGCGGCCCGGAGGCGGCGCACCAGGTTCAGGCCGTCGCCGTCCGGCAGTCCACGGTCCACCACCAGTGCGCCGTAGTCGATGGCCTGCAGGCCGCGCCAGGCCGCTTCCAGCGTCGGAAAAACATCCGTCGGGATGCCGGCGGCCTGCAGGCTCTGGCGGACCAGTTCCGCCAGGCGGGCATGGTCCTCGACCAGGGCAATGCGGTTCATGCGCCGCGGGTCAGAAGCGGTAGAGATAGCCCACCGACACACGCGGCAGGTTGCTGCGTTCAACGATCGGGCTGTTGGTGGCTTCCTTGGGCAGATGGGTCAGCCCCAGGTCCACGAAGATGACATGCTGGCGCTGGATGGCGTAGTCCATGCGCATTCCCACCTCCAGCGCCACGCCGGCATCGCCTTCATAAGCCGGACGGCCGGGCAGCGCTTCGCCGGCACGGACGCCGTAGTAGTAATCCACCCATTTGCGGTCCATCCAGGCGGCACCCAGGCGAGGCGTGAGACTCGCCGCGCCCATCTGGAAGCGGCGGTCCACCTGCACTTGCAGACGCTGGCCCTTGCTGTGGCTGGACAGGTCGCTGGTCCATTCAAGACCCAGGTTGGCCAACGGTGTCTGCCAGCCCAGGCCGACGCCCCCCATGAAGCCGCCCTTGCGCTCGGCCATGCCCGACAGGGCCGGCGAGTCGCTGCTCTTGTAGCCCTCAAGCGCGTACTTGAGCAACAGACCGCCGGTCACGCGCTGCGTGGGCGACAGCGAGTAGTTCAACAGCTTGCCTTCCACCGTGGTCCCCGCAACGCGGACATAGCGGTTCTCGTAAAACAGCAGCGGCAGCGCATTGACCTTGCGGTCGGCGTCCAGATAGGCACGCTCGCGAACGCCAACACCGATGCCCAGCGCCCATTGAGACGTACCACCGGCCAGTCCTTCCGAGGCGGACGGCGAGGCCACCTGCGATTGGGCGCAGACGGCAGGGGACACGATAGACAGCAGCCCGGCCGTCACGGCGGCCGCCAGCGTGCCCGCGGTACCGAGCATCGGGCTGCGTTCAGTCCGGGAAGCGGAGGGCAACCCCTCGGCGGACGAGGCGCCTGGAGCCCCTGTGGCGCCTTGGAGGAGGGCACTGTTGATGCGGTTGTGGTTCTTCATGGATAAAGGTGTGTGAGGGTGATCGAAGGAGAGGAGACGTGGTTCGGGCGCGATGTTGTGGCCCTGCGTCTTACCGCCGACTTACCAGCAACGGGGACCAGCAACGGTAATGCCCACCGAGGTGTGAGTGCGTGGACTTGCTCAATACGCCAGATGGCGGCCGCTGGATCAATCGGCCGGCCTCAATCACGACTCAAACACGCCGCCCATGGACGCAAAGCCCTTCACTTCGATCGGATTGCCTGATGGATCCAGGAAGAACATGGTCGCCTGCTCTCCGGGTTGCCCGGCGAAACGGATCTGGGGCTTGAGCACGAAATCCAGGCCCTGGGCCTCCAGCCGGTCCGCCAGCTCGCGCCAGGCCGGCATCGGCAGCACGAGCCCCAGGTGAGGCATCGGCACCAGATGATCGCCCACGCGGCCGGTGTTGGTGGTCTTGAAAGGCTCGCCCAGGTGCAGCGAAATCTGGTGGCCGAAGAAGTCGAAGTCTACCCAGGTGTCGGTGCTGCGGCCTTCGGTGCATCCCAGCAGGCCGCCGTAGAAGGCCCGCGAGGCGTCCAGGTCGCGCACGTGATAGGCCAGATGGAACAAGGCGGGGACTTGCATGAGCGCTCCAGGGAAAGAGGGTCGGTGCACCACTGGTCGATGGGACACAGACCGCGACGGGTCACCTCGCGGTGAATGGGAGCATCGTAGCCAAAGCGGCGCACTTGGACGTTCGTCAGGGCCACAGGGTCTGACCCACCGCGGCGCCATGAAAAAACCCCGCGTGCCTGCGCATCGCGGGGTGGGTGGGGACCACGCACCGTGGCCCCTCGAGGAGCTTTTCGCGAAGGGTCGTCTTGCGACCCTGCGACTTACTGGCGCACCAACTGGCCGTTGCTGACGCGCACCACGTCGCCGCTGCGCACGTCCGGCTGATGGCTGTATTCCATCGTGCGCACGGTCTGATCGGCGTTGCGCATCTTCACCACCCAGACAGTGGAAGTGCGGGTGCGCTTTTCGATTTCGTTACCGGCAAAACCACCGGCCACGGCACCACCCACGGTCGCGACCTTGCGACCCGTGCCGCCGCCCAGCTGGTTGCCCAGCAGACCGCCGACCACTGCACCGCCGACGGCGCCGATGCCGGTGCCCTTGCCTTCACGGCTTTCCTGATGCACCGACAGCACGGTGGCGCATTCCGAGCACAGACGGGACTGTTCCTGGGCCACGGCGTTGTTGTTGCCGTTGCCGGCGTAGCCGCCGTTGTCGCCGGTGTTGCCGTTGCTGCCGCTGTTGGAGCGTTGCTGCTGATTGCTCTTCGGGGCCACGGTCTCATTGGCGGCCAGCTTGGCGCTCTTGGCTTCCTCGGCGGCATTGGCACCGGTGGTCACGGCCGGCGTGTCGGCGGCCTGCGGCGCGGCGGCACGATGGCTGCCGGCCATGTAGGCAGCGGCCACCAGCACTGCGGCACCGGCAGCGCCGGCGATCATTTTCATGTTGCTACTCATCGCCATGGTTCACCTCTTATGGTTGTTCCCCAGGAAGCTTGCGCTCCCGTTTTCCGGGTATGAGCGAAGGATGCCACGCTGTTACAGACCGGGCGGATTCCAGATCGTCGGCTTTGTAATGGCCTGAAACCGGTCTGGGAACCTCCGCCTGAGTCCCCGGCATTTGGTGTGCCTGCGGGGCGTCTGGCATCTTTCACAAACAGGAAACGCGGCGCCCTCGCCCTCGGAGGACGGCCGTTTCGCCCTGAAACAAAGATTGCATGCTGGTGCGACTGCCGGGGCCCGCAGAGGACCCCGAGGCCGCGGACCTCAGCCCAGCAGCGGCGCCAGTGCGCGCTGGGCGTCGGCTTGGTCCAGCGCCATGCGCGCCGCCCAGTCCGCCACCTGGTCGTCCCCGATGCGGCCCACATTGAAGTAGCTGGCCTGCGGATGCGAGAAATAAAAGCCGCTGACGCTGGCCGCCGGCGTCATCGCCATCGAATCCGTCAGCGCCATGCCGATGTCCTCCGGCTGCAGCACGCGGAACAGGTCGCGCTTGACCAGATGGTCCGGGCAGGCCGGATACCCCGGCGCCGGACGGATGCCCTGGTAGACCTCCTGGATCATCTGCTCATGGCTCAGCGCTTCGTCCGGGGCATAGGCCCAGAACTCCTGGCGCACCCGCTGGTGCAGCCGCTCGGCGAAGGCCTCGGCCAGACGGTCGGCCAGGGCCTTGAGCATGATGGCGGAGTAGTCGTCCAGGTCGGCCAGGAACTGCGCTTCCTTCTTGTCCACGCCCAGGCCCGCAGTGACCGCGAACAGGCCGATGTAGTCCGGCACCGTGCCCTTGGCCGCGATGTAGTCGGCCAGCGCGCGGTTGGGCCGGCGCACGCCGTCCACCACTGGCCGCTCGGACTGCATGCGCAGGCCACGCCAGGTCATCAAGACCTCGCTGCGGGACTCGTCGGTGTAGATCTCGATGTCGTCATCGTTGACCTGCGCCGCCGGGTACAGGCCCATCACGCCACTGGCGGTCAGCCAGCGGCCTTCGATGATCCGCTGCAGCATGCGCTTGCCGTCGCTGAAGACCCGCTGGGCCTCGCTGCCGACGATCTCGTCCTTGAGAATCGCCGGGAAGGGGCCGGCCAGGTCCCAGGTCTGGAAGAACGGGCCCCAGTCGATGCACTGGGCCAGCTCGGCCAGGTCGTAGTTGCGGAAGTGGCGTTTGCCGATGAAACGCGGCACCGGCGGGCGGTAGCTGTCGAAATCCAGCTTGAGCTTGTTGGCCCGCGCCTGCGCCAGCGTCACCAGCGGCGCCTGCTTCTTGTTGGCATGCAGGTCCCGCACCTTTTCGTAGTCGGCCTTGAGCTCGTCGATGAAGCGGGTGGCGCGTTCATCGGACAGCAGGTCGGAGCACACGCCCACCGAGCGCGAAGCGTCCGGCACGTAGACGACCGGCCCTTCATAGTGCGGCGAGATCTTCACCGCCGTGTGCACCCGGCTGGTGGTGGCGCCGCCGATCAGCAGCGGGATCTTCTTCATGCGGAAGTAATCGTCGCGCTGCATTTCAGCGGCCACATGCTGCATCTCTTCCAGGCTGGGCGTGATCAGGCCGGACAGGCCGATGATGTCCGCCCCTTCCACCTTGGCCTTGGCCAGGATGTCCTGGCAGGGGACCATCACCCCCATGTTCACCACTTCGAAGTTGTTGCACTGCAGGACCACGGTGACGATGTTCTTGCCGATGTCGTGCACGTCGCCCTTGACCGTGGCGATGACGATCTTGCCGCGCGGCTTCACGTCGCCGCCGGCGGCCGCCAGCTGACGCTTTTCTTCCTCGATGTAGGGCACCAGGTGGGCCACGGCCTGCTTCATCACCCGGGCGCTCTTGACCACCTGGGGCAGGAACATCTTGCCGGCGCCGAACAGGTCGCCCACCACATTCATGCCGGCCATCAGCGGACCTTCGATCACATGCAGCGGACGGCCGCCGCGCGCACGGATGGCCTGCCAGGCTTCTTCGGTGTCCTCGGTGATGAAGTCGGTGATGCCATGGATCAGCGCATGCGAGAGCCGCGTCTCCACGTCGCCGGCCCGCCAGGCCAGCTTGGCGCTGTCGTCCTTGGCCGCCCCCTTGACCGTTTCCGCCACTTCCAGCAGGCGCTCGGTGGCGTCGTCGCGTCGATTGAGCACCACGTCCTCGACCCGCTCACGCAGGTCGGCGGGGATCTCGTCATACACACCGACCATGCCGGCGTTGACGATGCCCATGTCCATGCCGGCCTGGATGGCATGGTAGAGAAACACGGTGTGGATGGCCTCGCGCACCGGCTCGTTGCCGCGGAAGCTGAAGGAGACGTTGGAGACGCCGCCGCTCACCTTCGCGCCGGGCAGATGCTGCTTGATCCAGCGGGTGGCATTGATGAAATCGACCGCGTAGTTGTTGTGCTCTTCGATGCCGGTGGCAATGGCGAAGATGTTGGGGTCGAAGATGATGTCCTCGGGCGGGAAGCCGATCTCATCGACCAGGACGCGGTAGGCACGGGCGCAGATCTCGGTCTTGCGGGCGAAGGTGTCCGCCTGGCCGGTCTCGTCGAAGGCCATGACGACGGTCGCGGCGCCGTAGCGGCGGATCAGCCGGGCCTGGCGACGGAATTCGGTCTCGCCTTCCTTCAGGGAGATGGAATTGACGATGCCCTTGCCCTGGATGCACTTGAGCCCCGCCTCGATCACCTCCCACTTGGAAGAGTCAATCATGATCGGCACGCGGGCGATCTCGGGCTCGGAGGCGATCAGCTGGAGGAAGCGCACCATGGCGGCCTTGCTGTCCAGCATGGCCTCGTCCATGTTGATGTCGATGATCTGCGCGCCGTTCTCGACCTGCTGGCGGGCCACGCTCAGCGCGTCCTCGAACTGTCCGTTCAGGATCATCCGGGCGAAGGCCTTGGAGCCGGTGACGTTGGTGCGCTCGCCGATGTTCACGAACAGCGTACCGGCACCGATCTGCACCGGCTCCAGGCCGGACAGCTTCATCGGGGCGACGGCCTGGACGGCGGCGGACGACGTGGACAGAGAATCAGGGGCGGATGTGGGGGCAGACATAGGGGCGGACATTGCAGCCTCGAAGGAGTCAGACAACACCTGGGGCCGCGCAACTCACCGCCACCCCTGGAAAGACATGGGTCGGTGAGCGCCGTTGTTGTGCGGCCACAAGGGGTGCGGGCCGCCCGTCCGAGCCTGGTGGATGCCGCGGGTGGGGCCCCATCGCAACGCTCCTCGGAACGGCGTGCATTCTACCGGTCTGGGGCCGGTTTCAGGGGGGGATCGGGCTTCCCCGACTTCAGCTGCGGCGTATGCTGGCCGACAACCTCACCATAACGACAACTTTGGCACGAAGGGGACGCATCCGGGCAGAGGGAGCCCGACGGAGCGTTCCTGGCACGTGCCCTCACCGCCGTGGATCTCGTCCAACTTCCTCCCCACAGCCTGCGGGTGGGGCAGATGCTGTCCTTCTCCTTGCGGGATGCGGCAGGCCATCTGCTGTTCGCCGCCGGCCAAGCGCTGCCTGACACGCCGCAGGTGCGTGACTTGATCGCGCGCGGACCGTTCGTGCAGGTGCACGAGACGCGGGAGTATCAGCGCGCACTCGCCCACAAGCTGGACACGATGATGATGCAGGGCGCGCCGCTGGCCGCCCTGGCCAAGGCCCAGACCGATTTCCATGCCGACTTGCGGCCGGAGCGCCCGGCCCGTGCGGCGCCGCTGAGCGAGACGGCCGCCTGGAGCGACATCCAGTCCCAGACCCAGCAGTTGCTGCGGGACCCGGAGCGGCCGGACTTCCTGGTGCGCCTGTCTCAATTGCTGGACCGGGTGCTGGCGCGGATGCATCCGCAGGCCGACCCGTCCCTGGCCCTGCTGATCCATGACGCCGGGCAGGAGCCGATGGACTACAGCGCCCGTCATGCGCTGCTCACCGTGGTGATGGCCGAGATGACCGCGCGTCAGCTGGGCTGGGGCGAGGCGCGGCGCCGGGTGCTGTCCCTGGCGGCGTTGACGATGAACCTGAGCATCAGCCGCGACCAGGACCAGTGGGCCCTGCGCACCGGCGCGCTGGCCGCCAGCGAGCGTCAGTCCCTGGACGGTCACGGCGACCGCTCGGCCGACCTGCTGCTGGCCATGGGTGTGGACGACGACGCGTGGTTGACCGCCGTGCGGCTGCATCACGACGCGGGTCCCGGTCCGCTGGCCGGCCGCTCCGATGGAGAGCTGATGGCCCGGCTGCTGCGCCGCATCGATGTCTACGGCGCTCGCATCAGCCCGCGCCGCGGACGTCGGCCGCTGTCAGCGGCGCAGGCGGCGCGGGCGGTCTACCTGGACGAAAAACAGGCCCCGGACGAAGCTGGGGCCGCGCTGATCAAGGCCATCGGGCTGTTCCCGCCGGGCTCGCTGGTGCGTCTGGCCAGCGGGGAAGAAGCGATGGTGCTCAAGCGCGGCCATGCGGCCAATGAGCCGGCGGTAGCCGCGCTGGTGGGGCGCAGCGGCACGCCGCTGACCTCGCCGGTCATCCGCGACACGCGGGTGCCCGCCCATGCCATCACCGCCAGCCTGGCCCCGCATGAAGTGCGGTTGCGCGTGCACATGGACGCGCTGATGAAGCTCTACTGAGGCAGCGCGGCGAACCTTCGACCTTCGGCGTTAGAGCGTTTCGGCCACCAGGCCCGAGAACATCTTGCTGCCCCAGGGACGCGGCCGATAAGCCGAGACCTTCTGCGCGATGGCACGGATATGGTCCGGCGTGGTGCCGCAGCAGCCGCCCGCGATATTCAGGAAGCCCGCACTGGCGAATTCCCCCACCAGTCGGCCGGTCACGTCCGGCGTTTCGTCAAAGCCGGTGTCGCTCATCGGGTTGGGCAGACCGGCATTGGGGTAGCAGGAGATGGCCGTGTCGTCCGCCGCCTTGGACAGCTCTTCGATGTAGGGCCGCATCAGCGCGGCGCCCAGGGCGCAGTTCAGCCCGATGGCCAGCGGCCGGGCGTGACGCACGGAGTGCCAGAAAGCGGTCACCGTCTGGCCGGACAGGATGCGGCCGGAGGCATCGGTCACCGTGCCGGAAATAATGACCGGCAGCCGCTCGCCGGTGTCTTCCATCAACTCATCCAGCGCAAAGATGGCGGCCTTGGCATTGAGCGTGTCGAAGATGGTCTCGACCAGGAACAGGTCCACCCCGCCCTCCAGCAGGCCCTTGGCCTGCTCGTAGTAGGCGGCGCGCAGGGTGTCGAAGTCGATATTGCGCGCGCCGGGGTCGTTGACGTCCGGGCTGATGGAGGCCGTGCGCGGCGTCGGGCCCAGGGCGCCAGCGGCAAAACGGGGTTTCTCGGGCGTACTGAAGGCGTCGCAGGCCTCACGGGCCAGGCGGGCGGCCGCCACGTTCATCTCGTAGGCCAGATGCTCCAGGCCGTAATCTTCCTGCGCCACCGAGGTGGTGCCGAAGGTGTTGGTCTCGATGATGTCCGCGCCGGCGTCCAGGTACTGGCGGTGGATCTCCGAGATGACCTCCGGCTTGGTCAGCACCAGCAGGTCGTTGTTGCCCTTGAGGTCCTTGGGATGGTCCGCTAGCCGGCTGCCGCGAAAGTCCGCCTCGGTCAGCTTGTAGCGCTGGATCATCGTGCCCATGGCGCCGTCCAGCACCGCAATGCGCTGTTGCAGGATGGCGGGCAGGGCCGCGCCGCGGGTGTAGCGAACGGTGGAGGCAGTCATGCCGCTATTGTAGGAAGCCTGTCCAGCCCCCGGTGGCATCAGGGCCGAGGCGCGCCGGCCCCAGCCTTCGCCAGGGTCGGCGGGAGCCTTCGCGCAGCAACAGCGCTGGTGGCGGCTGCGGCTTAGCCGAAGACCTTGCGCAGCAGGGCGCTGCCCGTCCCGATCGGGTCCTTGCGGATCTTCTTCTCTTCCTCGCCGATCATGTAGTAGAGGCCATCCAGCGCCTTGTCGGTGACATAGGACTGGAGATTGGCATCCTCGCGGCGGACCAGACCGAAGTTCGCCGCCTTGCCGGCCACGGCGTTGTATTTGTCGGCCAGCGACTGGCGCTCGGTGGCCTTGGTGACGATCGGCAGGAAGCGGCCCGTCAGCGGCTCCCGCGTCTTGTCCTCGAAGAAGCGGGTGACGGCGTTGTCGCCGCCCCGCACGATGCGCACCGCGTCCTCCACCGAGATGTTGCGCACCGTGCTGACCAGCAGTTGTCGCGCCTCGGGCATGGCCTGCTCGGCGGCACGGTTCATGGCGGTCACCAGATCGTCCAGCCGCTTGCCCTGGCCGGTGGTGCGCAGCAGCCGGGCGGCGTCGCGCAGGCTGCCGGGCAGGTCGATCCTCACCTGCGGATTGCCCAGGAAACCGTCGGTGCGGCCCAGATTGCTCAGGGCGGACTGGGCCCCGCGCTCCAGGGCCTCGCGCACGCCGGAGGCGGCATCCCCTTCGCTGAGGTTGAAGGCCAGCGCCTCTTCCGGGGTCAGCGCGGTCAGGGTGGACAGCGCGGTCAGGCTGGTCAGGCTGGCGCCGAGCCAGCCACAGAGGTCACGTCGTTGCATCACTGGTCTCCTTCAGGGGCTGGCGGCTTGCCAGCCTTGCGGCGTGGGGGTCGCGCCGCGGCTTTGGGGGCGGGGCCGGGGGCAGTCGGGTCAACGGCCACGGCATCGCTTTGGTTTACGCCGCGATCGTCGGCTTGCGGGTCGGTGACGTCCGAGGCATCGGCGCCGGGGTCGCTCGTCTCGCCTTCGCTGGTCTCGCCTTCGTGGGGCTCGCGTTCGGTGGCGTTGCGCTCGTCGGCTTCGCTTGCATCGCGTGCATCGCGTGCATCATCCAGGACGTTGGACGCATCGCCGGCGTCGGCGGCGTCCGCCCCTTCGTCCTGTGTAGCCGTGCTTTCGGCCAAATCCATGTCGATCGCGCCGAAGGGGCTGCCCCCTTCCGCCATCTTGAAATCGATGCGCAGGCTGTCGCCGTCCTTGAGGGTCATCGGCGCTGCGCCGGCCGGCATGCCCGCGCCCACCAGCGTGCCCGCTCGCAGCGGACGGCGCCGCGCGGCTTCCGCGATCAGGTCGCCGAAACTCCACGCCATGCCTTCCTTGGTCTCCAGCAGCGGCTGCTTGCGGCCGTTGCGGTGCATCTGGATCTGCAGGGCCGCCCGCCCAAGGTACCAGGCGCCGGGGAGTTCTTCCGGCGTGATGGCCACCGGCGCGCATTGCAGGGCCGGACGGCTGTGCAGCGCCGGCCAGCCTTGGGCCAGTTCTTCCTGCTGCACCGGCCGCAGCACCCAGGCATTGACCGCCATCAGCAGACGCACCGCATCCAGGGCCTGCGACGGCACTGCATCGGCTGGCAGGTCCCCCAGCACCACCGCCAGTTGCGGCTCCGGCTCCAGGCCCGGGACGCCGCGCAGCAGCGGTGTGTCGTTCGGACCCAGCAGGGTTTCAGCGCCGCCCATGCGGATCAGCGGGCCGCTCAGCCGTTCCGGCACCGGGACGCCGCGCTCGCGCAGTTCCGCCCCATGCGCCGGATACGCCTCCCCCGCCAGCCAGGCCGCCGGGCGCGGCAAGGGCGCCAGGCACTGCCGGGGGTCGAAGCTGAAGGCATGGCGGGCACGCCCCTGGTTCAGCGACTGGGACAGCGACTCCAGTTGCGGGGCCATGAAGTTCCAGTCGTCCAGCACCTGCTGCAGCCGGGTGGCGATGCCGGTGGCGAAGCAGGCCTGGCTCAGGTCGCGTGAGACGACCACCAGCTGGCCATCACGCGACCCATCACGGTAGGTGGCAAGTTTCATGGGGGGGCGGAAACAGGGAAAAAAGGTTGTGCAATCGCAATCGACCGGGGGATTGTCACCCGGGCGCAGCGGTTGGCACGGGGGCGGGCGCTCCGATTGCTGGGAACCAGACAGCGGCGGCGGCGCACTGCCCCGCCTCAAGCGTGAACTATCCCGCTTGGATGTGCGGTTAGCGCCACACGGGGCTGAAACGGGCAGGACAAGTTCTGCGACCATGGGTCATGGCCGGGTTGAGGGTGTCGGGGTCTTGAAAACCGGCGTACCGGGCCATAACTCCTACAACGAAGGAGTACTTATGCACATGCTCTACGACTCACCCAGCTACATCGTGGTCCAGTTCGATGTACCGGTCTCGCTGTCGCTGAGTGACCCGCCTCATCCCGATCATCCGCCGCTGCAGCGCGACGGTTTCGAGATCGTGGACAAGTTCAGCCGCAAGGAAATCTTCATCGAAGGGGCCCTGGCGCAGCAGTTCCAGGAAGGGGTCGAAGCCCTCATCGAGCAAGGTCCGGATGTGGACGACCTGGATGCCTTCATCGCCCAATATGCCAACATGGGGCAGCAGCCGGTGGTGATGCACTGACGCGCCCTGCCCCTCCTGCGCGGGGCTTGCCCCGGGCCGGCGGCTGGGTCAATATCCAGCAGCGCCCGGGGACGTATCGCAGGGCAGCCGAAAAGGCAATTGAAAGGGCAGTGAATTAAGCCTATGGCGAAGCGCGCGTACTCACCGCTGTTCTCTCCGGGCTTTCACAGCAGCCCGGTCCTGGACCGCATGTGCTCGCACTTCGTGCTCACGCTCACCGTCCGCCATGCCGGCCGGTTCAACGTCCGTCGAGACCTCTCCGGCCTGCTCTCCCTCACCGCCCGTCACCTCGTCTGGCCGCCGCCCGTGCTGGGCCGACTGCGGACCTATCTGGCACGACGCTGCCAGGGTCATGCGATGTGGGCCGGGCACGAGGCGCTGTCGGACGCCGCCTTCCTCACGCGCCATGGCCTCTGGCGCGGGCCCTTTGCCGAAGGCACGGTGTTCTTCTATCTCGATGAATTCATCAAGGACGCCCCCAAGGACCTGCTGACGCTGCTGGCCTGCACCTGCGACACGCTGGAACAACAGCTGCGCAGCGAATCGACGCTGGTGCAGCGGAACATCGAGGCGCTGGGGCAGCTGCTGCAGCTCAATGCGGCCGAACGGGCCTTGCTGCTCTACGGCACGCTGGCCCGTTATCAGCGGGAACTGCGGGGCGCGCTGGTGGAGTTCAAGGTCAACACCGCCCAGGAAGCCTTTGCCGCGCTGGCCGATGTGGCCGGCGTCGATCCGCGGGAGGTGGCCGAAGCGCTGCGCACCGGCTCGCGGCTGGAGCGGGTGGGCATGGTGGAGAACCTGATCGCCGAGCACAACATCACCGACCTGTCCGACTTGATGAAGGTCAGCGACCAGTTGCCGCCGGTGCTCATGCGTGAATACCGCGACCCTCAGGACCTGATGGCGGTCTTCACGAGGCCGGTCAGCGAGAGCCTGCTGCACCGGCAGGACTTCGAGTTCATGGCCGAGGAACTGGACGTGCTGTCCACCCTCCTGCGCAATGCGGTGCAGCAGCGGCAGGCGGGGGTGAACATCCTGCTCTACGGCCCGCCGGGCACCGGCAAGACCGAGCTGGCCAAGGTGGCGGCGCGGGAAGCGGGCCTGAGCCTGTATGAGGTGGAATATGCCGACCGCGACGGCAATGCCCTGGGCGGCCGGGACCGTTACCGATCGCTGCAGATCAGCCAGGTCTTCCTCAAGAGCAGCGGCGACGTGGCGCTGCTGTTCGATGAAGTGGAAGACGTGTTTCCGCACCTGAGCGGCGACACCGCCCACCTGATGGCCCGGCTCGATGCCGCCCTCGACCTGCCCCCGCCAATGGCGGTAAACGGCAAGGCGTGGGTCAACCAGATCCTGGAACACAACCCGGTGCCGGTGGTGTGGATCACCAACCGCATCGAGCATATCGACCCGGCCTTCCGGCGGCGCTTCCAGTACCACCTGGAGCTCAAGAGCCCACCGCCCGGCGCCCGCCTGGGCCTGGTGCGCAAGGCATTGGCCGAGCTGCCCGTGCCGGAGGGTTTTGCCGAACGGCTGTCGGAGCGCAATGGCCTGACGCCGGCGCAGGTCCGCACGGCGGTGCGGTTTGCGCGGCTGGCGGGCTGCGGGAGCTCCGCCACCCACAACGAGGCCCTGATCCAGCGCCAGCTGGCCCATGCGGACAAAGCGCTGGGCCACGGAGACCTGCAGCCGCTGCAGCGCCCCCGGCCTGCCCATTACGGGCTGGAGCTGATCCACTACGAAGCCCGCTTCGAACTGCCTCAGCTGGTGGAAGCGCTGCGGCGTCGCGGCATGGGCAGCCTGTGTTTTTTTGGTCCCCCGGGCAGTGGCAAGACGGCCCTGGCCGAGCACATGGCCGATGCGCTGCAGCGTCCGCTGATGGTGCGTCTGGCCAGCGACCTGATGAGCAAATATGTGGGCGAGACCGAGCAGAACATGGCCCGCATGTTTGAAGCCGCCACGCAGGACCAGGCGGTGCTGCTGCTGGACGAGGCCGACAGCTTCCTGCGCAGCCGCCGGCGAGCCGAGCGCCATTACGAAGTCAGTGAGGTCAACGAGATGCTGGCCGGCATGGAGCGTTTCGCCGGCATCTTCATCTGCACCACCAATGCCTTCGACGATCTGGATGAAGCAGCCCTGCGCCGCTTCAGCTTCAAGATCCGCTTCCTGCCGATGCGGCCCGAGCAGCGCCTGCGCCTGTTCGAGCTGGAGGTGGGGCAGCGTGCAAGGCCTCAGGATGCCGAGCGGCTGTCCGCCATGGACCAGTTGACCCTGGGCGACTTCGCCGCCGTGCGGCAGCAGGCCGAGATCCTCGGCACCCCGCTGCAGCCGGACGAGTTCCTCCAGCTGCTGGAGGCGGAGCACCGGGTCAAGCCCGAGGTGCGGCAGCGACGTGCAGTGGGATTCCGGCCGCCGGCAGGCACCGGATCCTGACGCGCCGCGAACTGTGGCATCGTCGCGCCCATGCATCTGTTGCCCTTCCTCCCCGCTGCGCGCCGCCGCGTGAGCACCCTGATGGTCGTCCTGGGCGCTGCCCTGATGACCTGGACCCTGCCCGCGCACGCCGCCCCGCCGGCCGAGGCGCGTTGTCCGGCCGATCTGGCACCGGTGCCGCCGGCGCAGGTGCAAGCGCAGGTGAAGGACCGCGGCATCCTCTGGACGCTGACCCGCGACGGCCACACCTCCTACCTGCATGCCAGCCTGCATCTGGGCCGCCCCGCATGGGCCGCACCAGGACCGAAGCTCAAGGCCGCGCTGGACCAGGTCGATGCGGTGGCGCTGGAACTGGATCCGCTGGACACCACCGCCTGGACCCTGCCGCCCACCCCGGCGCTGCCCATCGACGCCCAGTTGCAAAAGCGGCTCGAGGCCCAGGCCCGCCTGGCCTGCCTGCCGGCGCAGGCGCTGGCGTCGATGCATCCGCTGCTGCAGCTCAGCACCCTCACCCTGGCGCAGGCCCGGGCGCTGGGGCTGGACGTGCAGTACGGCCAGGAAGTGCTGCTCAGCCGCTGGGCGCGGGAGCGACAACTGCCGGTGATCGCGCTGGAAACCCTGCAGGGCCAGCTGTCCGCCCTGCTGCCCGAGGATCCGGACGAGGCCCGCCACGAACTGCGCTCCGGCCTGCGCCAACTGGAAAGGCCCGCCGAGCTGCGGCGCATGCTGGGCGACCTGGTCTCCACCTGGGAGCGCGGCGACCTGCGCCGGCTCGCCCGCTACGAAGACTGGTGCCACTGCGTGCAGGACGCCCGCGACCGCGCCGCCCTGGCTCGCGAGAACGATGGCCGCAATCCCAACCTGGCGGACCGCATCTCCGAACTGCATCGCCAGGGCCAGTCCTTGCTGGTGGCGGTGGGGGCGCTGCACATGACCGGCCCCAAGGCCCTGCCCGCCTTGCTGCGTCAGCAAGGCTTCGAAGTCACCCAGGTCCATCCCGCCCCCGCGAAGTGATCGCTTTGCGGCACACTGCCGGGCTGTCTGCCCTCTCTGAACTCAACCGATTCCGGAGCTCTGCTTGGCCTCCCTCGCTTCCATCCTTCAGGCCCTTTTCCTGGTGCCGCTGACCTTGCTGCCCATCATCAACCCGGTGGGGGTGGCCCCCATCGTCATCGATGCCGCCGGCAATGACGACCGGGTGCTCAAGCGCCTGTCCCGCCAGGTGGCCATCAATGGCTGGGTGGTGATCGTGGCGTCCATGCTGGTGGGCACCTATGTGCTGGACCTGTTTGGCATTTCGCTGCCGGTGGTGCGGGTGGCCGGCGGACTGCTGGTGGCTTTCAGCGCCTGGACCATGCTGACCCGTCATGAAGAGGCCGACGAGGTGCAGACCGCCATCGCCGAGGATGCCAGCGCCGACCTGTCGGAAGCCGAGATCGTGCGCCGCAGCTTTTTCCCGATCACCTTCCCGCTGACCACCGGGCCGGGCTGCATCGCCGCTGCCATCGCACTGGGCGCGCAGTTCCCGCGCCAGCCGCTGCCCTATGTGATGGGCGCCGGCATCGCGGCCATCGGGGCGGCCATCACGGCCGCGGTTGTCTACCTGATCTTCCGCAACGGCGGACGGCTGCTGATGCGCCTGGGGGAAGTCGGCACCACGGTGATGATGCGGCTGATGGCCTTTGTGCTGTTGTGCATCGGCATCCAGATCCTGTGGACGGGCTGGACCGACCTGAATCGCATGGTCCCCTGATTCCGTCTCGACCCGGCCCAAGGCGGTCCTCCAGCGCGCCTTCTGCCGGACTGTTGCTTCCGGGTTGCTGGCCTCACTGGAACATGGGCGTCGGCACCTCCCGGAAGACGTAGGATGGGCCACGCACCAGCCAACGCGAGGTCCACCATGTCCGACAAGAGTTTCGGGGCCTTTGTGCCCGGTTTCGACTTTCTCCAGAGCCTGGTCAAGAACGCCGGCGCGGCCATGCCCGGCTTCAACCAGTGGATTGCGCCCACCCTGAATCCAGAGGAACTGGACAAGCGCGTCCAGGAACTGCGGGCGGTGCAGTTCTGGCTGGAGCAGAACGCCCGCATGCTGGCCACCACGGTCCAGGCCCTGGAGGTGCAGAAGATGACCCTGTCCACCTTGAGCGCGCTGAAGGTGCCGATGCAGGACCTGCAGCAGGCGCTGAAGATGCCGGCCATGCCGGACCTGGGCGCGGCGATGGGGGCGATGCGCTCCGCTGCGGCGGCCGCCGGGGCGAGCTGGAATGCGGCAGCCGGGGGCGGCGCTTCGGCGGGGACCGAGAGCAAGACCCCGGCAGACGCCGGCGCGGGTGGCAAGGCCGGCCGCGGCAGTGCGGGTGCGGGTGCGGGTGCGGGTGCCGGTGCCGGCGGCGCGTCCGAGGCCGAGGCCCCAGCGCGCGAACCTTCCCGTCCCTCGGCACCGGTTTGGCCCGGCATGTCTGCCTTCACTTCGGCGATGGGCCGTGCAAGTGGCACGTCGCCGTCGGGCAAGACCGCCCCGGGCGCGCCGTCCACGGCCGGTCTTGGGTCGGACGATGACGACCCCGCGCTCAGTGATGATGACCAAGAGCGCGATCTCGAACACGATCGCGACGGCCCTGACGATTCCGATGACCCCGCGCCAGACGATGTCGAGGGCCATGCATCGGCGAGCCATCACGACGCCAGCCCCCCAGCGGGTGCAGACGCTGGAGCAACAGGCGCCAAGGCCGCCCCACTGGGCGTGGACCCGATGCAGTGGTGGAACGCGCTGACCCAGCAGTTCACCCAGATCGCGACGCAGGCGATGAAGGACACCCATCTGATGAAGCAGGGCATGGACGCCGCGGGCGAAAGCCTGCGCAAGGCGGCCAATGTCCCGGCGGAGATGATGAATCAGGCGGCCAAGGTGGCCAAGGCCGCCACCGAAGCGTCGATGGATGCGGTGAGTGCGGCTGCCGCTGCCAGGGCGAAACGATCCAGGGCCGCCAGCAGCGGGACGCCTGGTGCCGCAGACACAGGCGAATCGGGCACCGCTCCCGCGAAGGGCGCGGCCCGTTCCGAGGCCAGCAGCGGCGCGCGTGCCGGGCGTGCAGGCAAGGGGTCAGGCACCGGGTCAGCCGCGACGGCAGGCACAAAGGCATCGACGGGCAAGCGCACCGCTGCAGGCGCAGGCACTGGCACCCAATCCGGCCGCGCAGCACCGGCCAAGTCCAGCCCGCCTGCGCCCGCCAAGTCCACCAAGTCCGCCAAGTCCGCCAAGTCCGCCAAGACCACCGCCGCTGCCACCCCGCGAACACCCAAGATCCCCGCCGCCGGCAAGTCCGCCGCATCCCCCCAGTCGACCGCCGCCAAGAAGCCGCAGCCTGCCCGAAAGGCCAGCGCCAAGACCCCGGCTTCCTCCAAACCGGCCGCACGGACCACCGCCGCCGCCAAGAGTGGGTCGGCGGCCACCCGTCGTCGCGGCAACTGAGCGCCGCAGGCGTACAGTTGCAGACTGCCTATTCCGAGGGCCGTACATGCCTCGTTTTTTCCAGGCGCATGCCACCCATCCCGATGCGCACATGGCCATGGCGCTCGCCGCCGCCCAGATCGACGGGCAGCGCGGCGACCGGCCGCTGACGCTCGGTTTCCTCTACATCAGCGAGGACTACCTGCCGCAGGCCGAAGCCCTGCTGGACGATGCGCGCCAGCGCTGGCCTGGCTGCGGCTTCGTCGGCGCCTCCGCTTTGGCGGTCTGCGCGGGCGGCGCCGAATATTTCGGCGACCCGGCCCTGGCGCTGCTGATGTGTGATCTTCCCGCCGACCAGTGGCGCATCTTCTCCGGCCGCTCTCCGCTGCCGCCGGAGTGGGACGCCCGCAGCCTGCTGCTGCATGCGGACGGCCAGACGCCGGACCTGCAGGAGCTGATTGGCGAACTGGCGGACCGCTCCTCCAGTGGCTATGTGTTCGGAGGCCTGGTCAGCGGACGCCAGCAGGCCATCCAGATTGCCGACGGCGTGGTGGAAGGCGGCCTGTCCGGCCTGGCGCTGCGGGAGGGTGTTCGCTGGATCTCGCGCGTCAGCCAGGGCTGCCAGCCGCTGGGCCGCGAGCGACGGGTGACCGGCAGCGACGGTGCCCTGGCCACCGAACTGGACGGACGCCCCGCCCTGGATGCCTTGCTGGAAGACCTCAAGCTGCCCGCATTCACCGGCGAGACCACCACGCTGCGCCAGGCCATGCCGCTGTTTCGTCGCACGCTGGTCGGGCTGAGTGATGCGCCGGGCGCCCGCAAGGACTACGGGCCCGAGGTGCGGGTGCGTCATCTGGTGGGGCTCGACCCCGCCCGGCGTGGCGTGGCGGTGGCGGAGCAGCTGCGCGAAGGCGAGCTGCTGAGCTTTTGTGAACGCAATCCCGAGGCCGCCCGGCGCGATCTGGTCCGCATCTGCACCGAAATCCGTGCGGACGCCGAGGAACTGGGCGCCACCATGGCCGGCGCGCTCTACATCAGCTGCACCGGACGTGGGGGGCCGCACTTTGGCGCGCCGTCCGCCGAACTTCAGTGGGTGCAGCATGCGCTGGGCGACGTGCCGCTGGTGGGCTTCTTCGCCAACGGCGAAATTGCCCACGCCCGGCTGCACGGCTACACCGGGGTGCTGACCGTGTTCCTGGACGGGGGCCAGCCTGCCTCCGCAGAATGACCCGCTTCCGCCCCGCTCCACCGCGCTCTACCGCGCTCCACCTCGTTTACCCAGCACCCAGCCGCTCCCCCTGCCCGGTACAGTCCCCACCATGAATGCGCCGTTGCCCGTCAGCCTTGCCGACCCTGTCGATCGGACCCAGCGCCAGGCCCAGGTGGTGCGGGCCCTGTCGGCCGTGCTGCCCGCCCATGCCCTGCTGTGGAGCGACGAGCAGACACGGCCCTACGAATGCGACGGCCTGACCGCCTACCGCGAACGCCCGCTGGTGGTGGTGCTGCCGGAGGATGAAGCACAGGTGGCGGCGGTGCTGCGCACCTGCCATGCGCTGAAGGTGCCGGTGGTGGCGCGGGGCGCGGGCACCGGCCTGTCCGGCGGCGCCATGCCCCACGCCATGGGCGTGACGCTGGGCCTGGCCCGCTTCAACCGCATCCTGTCGGTGGACCCGCTGGCTCGGACGGCACGGGTGCAATGCGGCGTGCGCAACCTGGCCATCTCCGAGGCGGCGGCCCCTCACGGGCTCTATTACGCCCCGGACCCCAGCAGCCAGATCGCCTGCACCATCGGCGGCAACGTGGCGGAAAACTCCGGCGGCGTGCACTGCCTCAAGTACGGACTCACGCTGCACAACGTGCTTCAGGTCAAGGGCTTCACCGTGGACGGAGAGCCGGTGGAATTCGGTTCCCAGGCGCTGGACGTGCCCGGACTGGACTTGCTGGCGGTGATGGTGGGCAGCGAAGGCATGCTCGCGGTGGTGACCGAGGTGACGGTCCGGCTCACGCCCAAGCCGCAACTGGCCCGCTGCATCATGGCCAGCTTCGACGACCTGCGCCGCGCGGGGGATGCGGTGGCCGCGCTGATTGCCGACGGCATCATTCCCGCCGGCCTGGAGATGATGGACAAGCCGATGACGGCGGCGGTCGAGGACTTCGTCCATGCCGGCTACGACCTGCAGGCGGAAGCCATTCTGCTGTGCGAGAGCGACGGCACGCCGGAAGAAGTGGCCGAAGAGATCGAGCGCATGAGCGCGGTGCTGCGAGCCAGCGGTGCGACCGGCATCGAAGTCAGCGAGACCGAGGCGCAGCGCCTGCGCTTCTGGAGCGGTCGCAAGAATGCCTTCCCCGCCTCGGGCCGCATCAGCCCGGACTACATGTGCATGGACTCCACCATCCCGCGCAAGCGCCTGGCGGACGTGCTGCTGGCCATCCAGGCGATGGAGAAGAAATACGGCCTGCGCTGCGCCAACGTGTTCCATGCGGGCGACGGCAACCTGCATCCGCTGATCCTGTTCGACGCGAACGACCCGGACCAGTTGGCCCGTTGTGAGCAGTTCGGCGCGGACATCCTGGAGACCAGTGTCGCCATGGGCGGCACGGTCACGGGCGAGCACGGCGTGGGTGTGGAAAAACTCAACAGCATGTGCGTGCAGTTCTCGCCCGAGGAACGGGAGCAGATGCTGGCGCTCAAGCGTGCGTTCGACCCGGTGGGCCTGCTCAATCCGGGCAAGGTGATTCCCACCCTGCAGCGCTGCGCCGAATACGGCCGCATGCATGTGAAACGGGGCCTGCTGGCCTTCCCCGAGCTGGAGCGATTCTGATGAGCGCCTCTGTGGAGCTGGACGCTCACACGGCTTCCGCATCCCTGCCGGCGGCGACCGCGGGCAACCCCGCGTCGACCGCCGCGCCGCCGCTGTCGCAACAGGCCTTGACCGAGACCGTGCAGGGCCTGCAGGCCCGGGTGCGGGAGGGCAAGCCGCTGCGCATCGAAGGCCATGGCAGCAAGCGCTTCTACGGGGGAGACCTGCGCGGCGACGTGCTCTCCACCCGCGAGCTGCGCGGCGTGCTGGCCTATGAGCCCAGCGAGCTGTATGTGACCGCCGCGGCGGGCACGCCGCTGACCGAGCTGGAAGCCTTGCTGGCCACCTGCGGGCAGCATCTGGCGTTTGAACCTCCGAGGTTTGCGGAGGCGGGAGATTCGAGCACGGGCACCGGCACGGTCGGTGGCATGGTGGCCGCCGGCCTGTCCGGACCGGCCCGGGGCAGCGCGGGCGCGGTGCGTGACCATGTGCTGGGCCTGAGCCTGATCAACGGCCGTGGTGACTGCCTGCACTTTGGCGGGACGGTGATGAAGAACGTGGCCGGCTACGACGTCTCTCGGCTGATGGCCGGCGCCATGGGCGTGCTGGGCCTGATGACCCAGGTGACGCTCAAGGTCCTGCCCCGCCCGGTGGCCACGGCCACGCTGCGCTTCGAGCTGCCACAGGACCAGGCCCTGCTCCAGATGAACCGCTGGGGCGGCCAGCCGCTGCCCATCAGCGCCACCGCCTGGTGGGACGGCGCGCTGGTGGTGCGCCTCTCCGGCGCCGACGCCGCGGTGCGGGCGGCCCTGCAGCGTCTGGGCGGAGACATGATCCCCGAAGCCATGGCCGCCCCGTTCTGGCAAGGCTTGCGGGACCACAGCGACGAGTTCTTCATGGGCGCGCGCCGGGCCGTGCAGGGCGGCGCCTGCCTGTGGCGACTGAGCCTGCCCTCCACCGCGCCCGCCCTGTCCCTGCATGGGGAACAGCTGATCGAGTGGGGTGGCGCCCAGCGCTGGGTGGTGACGCCGATGGCGCCGGCGCAGCTGCGGGAGATGGTCGCTGCCGTGGGCGGCCATGCCGTACTCTTCCGGGCGCAGGACAAGTCTGCCGGGGTGTTTGCACCGCTGTCCGCGCCGCTGGCGCGCATCCACCGCCAGCTCAAGGCGGAATTCGATCCGGCCGGCTGCTTCAATCCCGGTCGCCTCTACCCGGATTTTTAAGCCGAACAACCTGGCCGATCAACCAAGCCGGACTCCCCAACCCCAACGCCCCGGATCCCTCCCCCCGATGCAGACCCATCTCGCCCCGGAATTCCAGGACACCCCCGAAGGGCAGACCGCCGAGGCCATTCTGCGGCGCTGTGTCCACTGCGGCTTTTGCACCGCCACCTGCCCCACCTACCAGTTGCTGGGCGATGAACTGGACGGACCGCGGGGCCGCATCTACCTGATCAAGCAAGTGCTGGAGGGCGCCCAGCCCACGCGGGCCACCCAGCAGCATCTGGACCGCTGCCTGACCTGCCGCAATTGCGAGAGCACCTGCCCCTCCGGCGTGCAGTACGGGCAACTGGTGGAGATCGGCCGGCAGGTGGTGGACGCCAAGGTCGAACGCCCGCGGCAGGAACGGCTGCGGCGCTGGCTGCTCAAGGAAGGGCTGACCTCCTCGCTCTTCAAGCCCGCCCTGCGCCTGGGCCAGGCCTTCCGGCCCTTCGTGCCGGCCGCGCTGCGGGACAAGGTGCCCGCCCGCCCGCCGGCGCGGGCCCATCTCTGGCCGCAGCACAGCCATCCCCGCAAGGTGCTGATGCTGCTGGGCTGTGTGCAGCCGGCCATGCATCCCAACATCAATGCGGCCACCGCGCGGGTGCTGGATGCCGCCGGCATCCAGACCCTGGTGGCCGATGAAGCCGGCTGCTGCGGCGCCCTGCGGGCCCACCTGGGTGACCACCATGGCGGGCTGGATGATGCCCGTCGCAACATCGACGCCTGGTGGCCGATGGTGGACGGCCACAACCAGCCGGTGGAGGCCATCGTCATGAATGCCTCGGGCTGCGGCGTGCAGGTCAAGGACTACGGCCGGCTGCTGGCCCATGACCCGGCCTATGCCGAGCGTGCGGCCAAGGTGTCGGCCATGACCCGGGACCTGTGCGAGCTGCTGCCGCCCATGGCCGCGACGCTGGGCCGGCGCTTGCGGCCCGGTGCCAAACGGCCCCGTCTGGCCTATCACCCGCCTTGCACCCTGCAGCACGGCCAGCAGATCCGCGGCGGGGTGGAAGGGATGATGCGGGAGCTGGGTTTCGAGATCTCGGTCGCGCCGATGGACAGCCACCTGTGCTGCGGCTCTGCCGGGACGTATTCGGTGTTGCAACCGACGCTGTCCAAGCAGTTGCGGGACCGCAAGCTGCAGGCCCTGGCGCCGCTGGCGGCTGACGTCATCGTGTCGAGCAACGTCGGCTGCATCCAGCATCTGCAGGCAGGCTGTGAGACGCCCGTGCGGCACTGGATTGAAGTGCTGGATGACGCCTTGATGCCCTGAACGCGCGGCGGGCCGGCCACGGATCACCGCTGAATCGTCGCTTTCTTGCGTCGTTCGGACCCGAATGGCTGCCAAATCGAGAAAGAAGTCGCATCCAGGAGGCTCCTCTCCGGGCAAACCCCGGCATGCGCAGGGCCCGGCGCCCGCACAATCGCGGGCAATAACAGGAGGGGAGCGCGCAAGCGATCCAATCAGAAAACGGAACGGGCCGGTCACCATGTGGGGACCGGCCCTTTTCCTTTTTGGTGCGGAGTGCCTCACTGGTGCAGCCTGCGCCCGGCCCGTGGACGCCCCGGTGCCGCCAGGGGCCCGATCGGGCCATACTGCGCCGGTCACGTTTTCACCCCTCCCCGTCATGACACAGACCCGCCGCTCCTGGCTGGTGCTGCCCCTGCTCGCGGCTCTGGCCGCCTGCGGCAGCCCGGCACCGTCCAGTTCCGCCTCGTCGTCCGGTTCGACCGGGGCTTCGTCCGCCGGAGCCGCCACACCCGCGCCGTCCGCCCAATCGGGTGGCTCGGCGGGTCGCACGGGACCGGTGGCTGCGGCCCGGCCGCCCAAGCTGATCGTCTTCATGGCGGTCGATGGCCTGCCGCTGCGCCAGGTGCTCGGCTACCGGGACCAGCTCCAACCGGACGGCTTCCGCCGCTTCCTCGACCGGGGCACCTGGTTCTCCAATGCCTATTACGGTCATGGCTACACCGTGACGGCCGCCGGCCACTCCATCATGCTCAGCGGCGCCTATCCGCAGCGCAGCGGCATCATCGGCAATGAGTGGCGCGATCCGAAGACCGGCGCGGTCGTCTACAACACCGAAGACACGCGCTACCGCTACATCAACCACGAGACCGACCCTCACGCTGGCACCAGCCCCGCCAACTTCAAGGCGGAAACCGTGGGTGACGTGCTGCGGACGGTGCGGCCCGGTGCGAAGGTGATCGGCATCTCGGGCAAGGACCGCGGCGCCATCCTGCCGGCCGGCCACAAGGGCACGGCCTACATGTACATGAGCAGCGACGGCCAGTTCGCCTCCACCACCTACTACATGGACCGCCATCCGGCCTGGGTGGATGCCTTCAACAACACCCGCCCGGCGGACGCGTTTTTCCACAAGTCCTGGACGCTGCTGCTGCCGGAATCGGCCTATTCGCGCAGTGCCCCGGACGGTCAGCCCTGGCAGAGCAACGAGGGCAACGGCAACCGCCTGCCCGCGATGATGGGCGCCGGGCTGGACAAGCCGGGGCCCAAGTTCTACGCCGGCCTGCTGCCCTCCCCCTTCGGCGACGAGCTGACGCTGGCCTTCGCCCGCGCCGCCATCGAAGGGGAACAGCTGGGCGCGGACGACCAGACCGACATCCTGAGCGTGAGCCTGTCCAGCCACGACTATGTGAACCACGCCTTCGGCCCGGAGTCGCGCCTGTCGCACGACCATCTGCTGCGACTGGACCAGTATTTGCAGGGCTTCTTCCAGTACCTGGATGCGCGTGTGGGCCGAGACAACTACCTGCTGGCCCTGACCGCCGACCATGGCTTCATGGACACGCCCGAATGGGCGCAGCGCCAGGGCCGGGAGGCCGGCCGGGTGAACCCGGCGCAGTTGATCGCCAGCCTGAACAAGGGGCTGTCGGAGCGCTTTGGGGAGGGTCGCTGGATCACCAGCTTCTCGGCCACCGGTCTGCTGTTCGACGAGAAGCTGATCCAGTCCAAGGGGCTGCGCAGCGACGACGTCTACGCCGCCGCCAAGGTGCTGGCCGAGCAGGTGCCGGGCATCCAGGCCGCCTTCACCCGCGCCCAGCTCGCGGGCGACGACACCGCCACGCCCTATCTGGCGCAGATGCGTCGCTCCTGGCATCCGGACGTGGCAGCGCCGCTGCAACTGGTGCCGCGGCAGGGCTACATGTTTTCCAGCCGCACGACCGGCACGACCCATGGCTCGCCCTATGAGTACGACAACCATGTGCCGCTGCTGACCTGGGGGCCGGCCTGGGTGGGACAGGGCGAGGTGACGGCCCGGGTGGAGATCGTGGACCTGGCGCCGACGCTGTCGCGCATCCTGGGCATTGCCACGCCGGCGCAGTCGCAGGGGCAGGTGCTGCCACTGCCGCTGCCCGGTGGAGCGACCGCAGCGCCCCCCGTCGCACGCTGACGGGCGCATGCAGACCGTTGCCCCGGCCGGGCGACGGTTTCAAGCGGCCATCAAGACTGTTTCCCGGCTTGCTGGCTTCCTCCGGAGGCGCTCGCCGGGAATGATCTCCAGACGCATCGTGACGTCACGGTGACTGGAGACCTCTGCAATGACCGGCAACCAACGCCGCGCCGTCCTGCTCGGCGGCGCCTACGCTCTGCTCGGTGGCCGCGCCACCGGCGCTTCCCCCGACCGTGCGCCCATCCGACTGGGCGTGATCGACCTGAGTTTTCACCGCGCCACCGCCGCCGTGGTGACCGCCCTGCTGGAGCGGATGGGCCACCGCGTGGAACGCCACTTCGCCCTGCATGAAGCCTGCTTCGACCTGCTGCGCACCGGCGCGGTCGATATGGTGGCGTCCGCGTGGCTCAATGCCAGCCACGGGGTCTACCGGGCTCGGGTGGACGAGGTGGCGCCTACGCGGGCGCTGGGCCTGCACTATCAACCGTATGCGTTCTGGGGCGTGCCCGACTACGTGCCGTCTTCCATCGTGAGTGGGATCCAGGACCTGCTGCTACCGGAGGTCCGTGCGCGCATGCATCCGGTCATCCAGGGCATCGGGCCTGGCGCCGGCATCAGCCGGTTTTCGGTGAAGGCGATGGAGGCTTATGGGCTGAGGGAGGCCGGTTATCGCTTCCAGAATGGGTCCGAGGAAGACTGCTTCACCGCCTTCGAGCAGGCGGTGGCGGAGCAGCAATGGCGGGTGGTGCCGCTGTGGCAGCCGCAGTTCCTGCACGCCCGGCACAAGATCCGCGAGCTGAAGGATCCCCGGCAACTGTTCGGGGGCGTGGACCGCGCGGTGCTGCTGGCGCGGGAAGACCGCCTGAAGGCCTTGCCCGAGGACACCGTCCAGGCCCTGGACCGGATGCGTCTGTCCAACGGCATCGTGTCCGCGCTGGACCTGGCCATCAGCCGGCTGGGCCAGTCGCCGGACGAGGCGGCCGCGGAGTGGATGCGCGAGCATGGGGATCGGTGGCAGCCGTGGCTGGAGCGGGCTGGCAACTGACCAAGCATTCAAGGCGCGCGCCAAGGGCTTGTGATGTGGCGAGTTCCCCCACAAACTCTCGTGCATGTCGCAATCAATCCGCATCTCCGACGATCTCTCCGCGTTGGCCGAGCAGGCCAGTCAGGCGCAACAGATGGAAGTTTGCGCGCTGTTGAGAGATGGACTTCCTTCGCTCCAAGAGCGTCAGCTCAAAGACGAGGAAGATGTCTCGGCCGGTTTGCGAACAGCACGTAGCCTTTGGGCGGTCCAGAAAGGAGATCTAGAGGGATACCGTTTCACGCACAGTAAAACCTCGGAATTCGAAAAGGTCGGGCAGGGATGGTGAGGCGGCTCTGGCCCTCCCGGTTGCTCTCCCCGGCCATTCAACCGCGCCATGCGCCATTCATCCCTCGGGATGGCCACGCGTCACGCCTCTCCTGTAGGCTTGTCACTCTTTGCCCATAGGCCGCTCCCGAGCCGCCTGTGGGCGACGCATTGGTGACCATCGTTCCGGGAGACAGCCGTGCTGGGCTGGTTTGAAAAACTCGTTGACCCCTTCCCCACCGGCCCGGCTCCGCAGCCGCCGCAGGGCTTCTTTCCGTTCGTCTGGGCGGCCACCCGCGGCATCCGCGGGCTGCTCCTGCTGCTGACCGTCCTCACCGCAGGCATTGGCGCCTTCGAGGCGCTGCTGTTTTCCATGCTCGGCTCGGTCGTGGACTGGCTCAGCGCCGTGCCAGCCGCCCAGTGGTGGTCCACGCAGCAGCATCACCTGCTGCTGCTGGCCGGCATCCTGTTGGCCAGCCCGGTTCTCATCGCCCTGCAGGCGATGGTGAAGTACCAGGGCATGTCCAGCAATTTCCCGATGCGGCTGCGCTGGAACTTCCACCGCCATCTCCTGGCCCAGAGCATGAGCTTCTACCAGGACGAGTTCGCCGGCCGCGTGTCGGCCAAGCTGATGCAGACGGCGCTGGCCGTGCGTGAATGCGTGATGATCGTGACCGACATCCTGGTCTTCATCACCATCTACTTCGTCACCATGCTGGGCGTGGTGGGCAGCTTCGACCTGCTGCTGCTCGCGCCCTTCCTGGGCTGGCTGGTCTGCTATGTGCTGGCGCTCATCTTCTTCGTGCCGCGCCTGGGCAAGGCCGCCGCCGCACAGGCCGATGCCCGCAGCCTGATGACCGGCCGGGTGACCGACGCCTACACCAACATCAGCACCGTCAAGCTGTTCTCCCACAGCCAGCGCGAGGCCGGCTTCGCCCGCGGCGCCATGCAGGACTTCCTGGGGACGGCCTATCGGCAGATGCGGCTGATCAGCGGCTTCGAGATCGTCAACCACGCCTTGTCCATGGGCCTGATCGCCTCGACCGCCGGCATGACGCTGTGGCTGTGGACCCAGGGGCAGGTGGGCGTGGGCGCAGTGGCCGCGGCCACCGCCATGGCGCTGCGGCTCAACGGCATTTCCCACTGGATCATGTGGGAGATGGCCAGCCTGTTCGAGAACATCGGCACGGTGCAGGACGGCATCACCACGCTGTCTCGCCCCATCGCCATCACCGATGCGCCTGACGCGAAGACACTCACCGTCAGCCGCGGTGAGGTGCACTTCGACGCCGTGGACTTCAGCTACGGCGGCAAGAAGCCGGTGCTGCAGGGCCTGTCCCTGCACATCCGCCCCGGCGAAAAGATCGGCGTGGTGGGGCGCTCCGGCGCGGGCAAATCCACGCTGCTCAACCTGCTGCTGCGCTTCTACGACGTGGAGCGGGGCCGGGTGTTGATCGACGGCCAGGACATCGCCCAGGTCACCCAGGACAGCCTGCGGGCGCAGGTGGGCATGGTGACGCAGGACACCAGCCTGCTGCACCGCTCGGTCCGCGACAACCTGCTGTATGGACGGCCCGACGCCACCGAGGAGGCCATGCGTGCCGCCGCCGCGCGTGCCGAGGCCCAGGACTTCATCGACGGCCTGACCGACCCCAAGGGCCGCAAGGGCTATGACGCGCATGTGGGCGAGCGCGGCGTGAAGCTTTCCGGCGGCCAGCGCCAGCGGGTGGCCATTGCGCGGGTGATGCTCAAGGACGCGCCCATCCTGCTGCTGGATGAAGCCACCAGTGCGCTGGACTCGGAAGTGGAGGCGGCCATCCAGCGCAGCCTCTACCGGTTGATGGAAGGCAAGACGGTGGTGGCGATTGCGCACCGGCTGTCCACCATCGCGGCCATGGACCGGCTGATCGTGATGGACCAGGGCCGCATCGTCGAGCAAGGGGACCACGCCAGCCTGCTGGCCGCCGGCGGCCTGTATGCCAAGCTGTGGGCGCACCAGAGCGGCGGCTTCCTGGTCGAGGACGACGTGGACGATACGGCGCAGGAAGCGGCGGACCCGCGGCGCTCCTCGGCCACTGCGTCCCCGGACGCGGCCCGTGAGGGCGCCTCTGGCACCCGCCGTGATGCCGACCGCGATTATGTGGAGGACGCCGCAGACTGACCGTTGTCGTACCCAGGCCCCCGTTGCCGCTGACACGCCCCCCCGGGAAGATGGCGGGTTGATCAATGGGGGACATTTGCGTTGAAACTCGACATCCATGCCTTCGTGCCGGGGCCGTTCCAGGCACACGGGCAGATCGAGATGTGGCGGGAAGGGCCGATCATCCGCCTCCGCGCCCAAGGCCCGTTCAACCGGGAAGCCGTGCTGGGGCTGCGTCGGGCCATGGTGGACCTGCTGCAGGGCGACCCGCCGCCGGCGGCCTTTGGCTATGTGCTGGAACTCACCGGCAGCATGATCACGTCGCCGGAATCCATGGAAGAGATGGACCGGTTCCTTGAGCAAATGGCCGCCCTGCGCCAGCCCCCGCAGGCCGTTGCCTACGTGGTGCCGCCGGAGGTGGAGGCCCGCGACATCATGCTGCCCCTGATTGAAGCCATGTATCGGCGACACGGACGCCGTTTTGGTGCCTTCGACACCCTCGCATCCGCCTGCGACTGGACCCAGCAGCAACTGGTGTCCGGCCCGGATGCCCAGGCGCCAATGGATTCCGAGTGAGCCAGCACCAACTTATCCTTACGATTAGGTAGAACGGGCGCCACCCGTTCAAGGGGTGCACCGGCTTGGCGTCGGCGTGCCTTGTATGAAACACTTCCATCGCAGCCCGCAAACCGCGGGCGGCTTGAGCATCCGCCCCTCTTTGCGGGCACGTGCACTCGAAAGCTGAGCATATGGATCACCACAGCGACTCACAACAGCCATCGGCCCCGGTGCCGAATGCCGGCCCCATGGTGTCGTCGCGCCGCCGCCGCTTCCTGCAGGCCGGCGTGCCGGTGGGTCTGACCCTGGCCAGCCGTCCGGTCATGGCCTGGCACTGCAACACCACCTCGGCGTGGGGCTCGGCGGTGCTGCGCAATGGCGGCGCCAGCGTGCAGGCCCGTGCCGCTGCTGCGGTGCTGACCAATACCGAATGCTGGACCATCAGCAACTGGGTGAACAACTCGGTGCGTGCAGCCGTGTCGAGCTCGCCCCCGTGGAGCTTCGTGGCCACCTACTGGTATGCCGGCCGCTCGGTGAACTATTGCAAGAACAATCTGACGGTGGCCAAGGTGTTTCCGGGGGGGCTGAAGAATGTGTCCCCCAACGCCAAGGTGTCCGACCTGTTTGCGGCCAACGCCGGCAGCTACGCCACGATGATGCTGGTGGCCCGGCTCAACACGATGTTCGCCGGCCACAACGTGGCGCAGTGCGTGGTCTCGTCCACCGGTGAGGACATGCTGGTGAAGATGGCAGCCCTGGGGCCCAACAGCTTCAAGCCGAACAACGCCGGCAGCACCGCTCCCTGGACGGAAAGCGACTTCCGCAACTATCTCTACAGCAATTACCTTGTGAGCTGATGGCGCTCACGGCGACGTGGCGCTGCGCACATCCCGCGTCTGAGGTGCTGCGCGCCTGGGAAGGCGAGCAGCACGCGGTCTTTTTCAATCCTGCCAGCGGGGACACCCACCTGATCGCGGCCCTGGGGGCCCAACTCGCGGAATGGCTGCGGGACACGCCGATGACGCGCGAGCAGTTGCTGGTCCGCCTGACCCACGACGTGGACTGGGACGACACGCCCTCCCCCGAAGCGATGGCCGACCTGCTGGACCTGCATCTGCGTCGCCTGGTGGACATTGAACTGCTGGTGCAGGAGAGCGGGCCGTGAAACTCGCCGAGCTGTCCCGCGACGACGTGCGCCGCCAGTTGCGCACCGACGGCCTGGCCTTGCGACTCGCCCCGTTTTCGGTGAAGGTGCGCTCCGATCTGCCGCACCTGGCCGACGAACTGGTCGGCCTGTATGACCGCTTTGAGCTGGTCCCCGATCATGACTTCATCGACTTCCATGTCGCGGTGCTGCGCAGCCCGCACTGGCGGTCGCGGCTGATGGGCCGGGCGGAGTTCTGGTTCGACGGACAGCGCTCCTTCACCCCGCTGCCCGGCGCCCAGGCCCTGGCCATGCTGGAGTGGGGCATCAACTGGTGCATTGCCGCCCATGCCCACCAATACCTGCTGATCCATGCCGCCGTGCTGGAGCGCGGCGGACGCGCGCTGGTGATGCCGGCGCCGCCGGGCTCCGGCAAAAGCACCCTGTGCGCTGCACTGGCCCATCGCGGCTGGCGGCTGCTGTCCGATGAGCTGGGCCTGCTGGACCTGCGCACCGGCCTGCTGCACGGCATGGCGCGGCCGATCAATCTCAAGAACGCTTCCATCCCGCTGCTCAAGGCCTTTGCGCCGCAGGCGCGCTTCAGTGCGTCGATGCCCAACACCACCAAAGGCACAGTGGCGCTGGTGCGCGCCCCGGAGGACGCCATCGACCGCCGCAGCCTGCCGGCCCAGCCTGCCTGGGTGGTGCTGCCGGCCTGGCGGGCGGACGGTCCGGCGCAACTGATGCCGGTGGAGCGGGCCCAGGCCTTCATGGCGCTGGCCGAGCAGAGCTTCAATTACGACCTGCATGGGCAGGCCGGATTTCAGGCGGTGGGCCGCCTGGTGGATCAGTGCGACTGCTACCGCTTCGAATACAGCCATCTGGACGAAGCCGTGCGGCATTTCGAATCACTGGCTGAGGGGGCGGAATGAGTGCCCAGTTGCAGGCCGGCGCCCTGCCCGCGCCGCAGCACTCGCCAGCGCCCGATCAGCCGCTCCTGGTGCGGGTGCTGCTGTCCCCCACGCTGGCCTCGACCCTGTCCCTCACCGAGTGGGATCTGCTGCTGCGCCAGGCGCGGCGGGCCAACCTGGCCGGCAAGCTGGCCCACCTGGCCCGGTCGGGGGGATGGCTGGACGACCTGCCCGCCCCGGTGCAGCCGCATTTGCGCTCGGCGCTGCTGCTGTCGGAGCGCCAGGCGCAGATGCTGGCCCGCGAGGCCCGTTTTCTGGCGCAGGCGCTGTCCGAGCTGACGGGGCCGGTGGTGCTGCTCAAGGGCGCGGCCTATGCGCTGGGCGGCCATGCCCCCGCCCCCGGCCGCATGTTCACCGACATCGACCTGCTGCTGCCTGCCGCGCAACTGCCGCGCGCCGAGATTGCGCTGATGGTGCACGGCTGGGATTTCGATCCGCTGGACGACTACGACCAGCGTTATTACCGCGAATGGATGCATGAGCTGCCGCCGTTGCATCACCGGCGCCGGGGCACCTCGCTGGATGTCCATCACAGCCTGCTGCCGCCCACGGCCCGCACGCCCCTGGACACGGCCGCACTGTTTGACCACCCCCGGCCGCTGCCGGGCCACCCGGGCCTGTTCGTGCTGCCGCCCGAGGACATGCTGCTGCACAGCGCCACCCACCTGTTCCACGAGGGCGAACTGCCCAACGGCCTGCGGGACCTGTTCGACCTGGATGCGCTGATCCGCGAGTTCAGCGCCTCGGAAGGCTTCTGGCAGCGGCTGCTCCAGCGGGCCGAACGAATCGGCCTGGCCCGTCCGCTGGCCCTGGCCCTGCGCTACACCCGCCGCTGGCTGAACACCCCGGTGCCGGACGAGGTCATGGACGCACTGGCCCCCCAGGTCCGGCGCTGGTCGCAGCCCTTGCTGGACGCTGCCTACCGCCGCGCCCTGCGCCCCCCGCACGACAGCTGCCGCCTGCCGGGGCAAGGGCTGGCGGAGCTGGCGCTGTATGTGCGGGCGCACTGGCTGCGCATGCCGGTTCCGCTGCTGGCCCGCCACCTGGGCCGCAAGGCCTGGAGCCGTCTGACCGCTGCGCCCGCTCCGATCCAGGATGGGCCAGGCCACGGGGACGGGGCTGGGGACAGGGCTTGAGCGCGCGCCAGCGACGGGCCAGCCCGCTCAGCGCGGACGCACGCTCGCGCCTGGCTTCGACAGATCCAGCGCGGCCGGCCGGCGCAGGGGCCTGAAGGCACTCGCCGCGCTTGCACGCGCGCCCTGAAGCGGGGCCGCCTGCGACGGGCACTGTCCGGTGGCACGGAAGCTCAGTGCAGTCGCCAGCAAGCCCTCCGCTGGATCTCCCAGCGCATGCGTCAGGTCATCGAGGGCCTCACAGCCCGGCAGGCCCGTCGGACCATTGCCGCCGGGCTGGAAGCCGGCGGTGTAGTCGCCAAATCCTTTGGCGTTGCGCGCCTGGACCTCGATGGCGAAGGTGGCGGAACCGCAATTGTTGACACCCTCGAAGCCGTAGGGCTTGCCGCAGGTCGTGCCGCCGATCTGGACCACCTCGACATCGACACCCCGAAGCCCGTTGATCAGCAACTCGCTGGCGGAGCAGGTGCCGGGACCGGTCAGCACGAACAGGCGGCGAAGCTGCAGGGAAGGGAGCGGCTGACCCCGTTCGCAGCGTTCGTCCCCCTCCTCGCAGGTCTTGGTGAGGAAGGGCATCACGTCGCTCGCTGCAGTGGCCATGCGCGCGGCATTCCGGCGTGGCTGGTTGAACGTCTTGCCGGTGGTGCTGCTGCCCGCCACCATGTAGGCCAGTTGGCTGGCGATGAAACCCAGGCCTCCCGGGTTGTAGCGCAGGTCCAGCACCAGATCCCGCACCTGGGCCGCCGCCAGTTGCTCAAAAGCCTGCTTCAGGGCGGCCTGAGCCGGGGCGTTGAAGTCGTTGAACAGCATGTAGCCGACCGGCTCGGTCTGGCCTTGCTCCGCACCGAGCACGGAGACCAGCGGCACGGGCTGGGTGTCAAAGCGAGCGGCCACGAGGCGCCGGGTCAGAGGCCCTTCCGGGCGCTGCACGGTGAACGTGGCACTGTCTCCGACTGCGGGGCCCTGCAGTCGCTCTTCCATCTTCTGGCGCAGGGCCGGGTCGGACGACACCAGCGGAGCGTCGTCCAGCGCCAGCAGTTCGTCCCCACGGCGCAATCCGGACCCGGCGGCCGGCCCTTGCGGGTCCACCCAGGTCACGAACACCCGTGGAGGCTCCGTGGGCAAGGCCACGACGTTCAGGCCCCAGCCGGCTTCCTCGCCCGCCATCGACGCCTGCGCCGCGGTCACGTTGACGCGGTAGCTGAAGGGGTCTCGATCGGTGCTACCGCCCGGCCGGATCAGGTCGCCAAACCAGCGGTCCATGGCCGTGGCATGGTCCACCGGCGCGCCTGGCGTTCCCTGGTAACGAACGTCACGAAGGTCCAGGGCCGGCAGGTCCTCACTCCACAGATAGCGCTCCTGCAGCATCGCACGCAGCCAGGCCATTTCCGTGGCCCGTGAACCGGTCCGTTGAGGGGGCGGGGCGTCCGGATTGTCCGGAGCGCAACGCTCGGCATACACGCTGCTGGGCAATGGGGGTGAGGCGGCCGAGGAGGGGGCGGGCGGGGCATCTCCCCCGCCGCAGGCAGCCAGCAACAGCGCCAGGCCTGTGCCGGCCACCGCCGTGCGCAAGAGGGGCCAGCGTTCGGCGGTCAAAGGTTGGCCGCTGGGGAGGGGCGTTTTCGTGTGTCGAATCATGCCCGCTAGTCGGGAGGACTGTGGAGGCAGTTCCCCGCCCGTGGCGAGGGCCGGCCGCGCAGCCGGTCCAGCCTCTGGCGGCAGTTTCCAATGCAGGGTGGGGTCCTACAGGCCTGAAAGGCCCGAAAGGCCCGGTCAGATCAGGCAGGACCGGCCTTTGCTGCGTCAGGCTTGGACCTTCGCTTATGCTCGCAACATGAACAAACCCAAGCCCTTTTCGATGATCCGCGAGTTCCATCTCGCTGACTGGTTTACGCTGGGAAATGCCTTCTGTGGTGTCGGCGCCCTGTTCTCGGTGATGACCTACCTCCAGAACCGCGAACTGCTGCATCTGTACTACGCCTGCGCGCTGATCCCCGCTGCGCTGATCTTCGACGTGCTGGACGGGCGCATTGCCCGCTGGCGGCAGAAAAGCTCCGCCATGGGCCGGGAACTGGATTCGCTGGCCGACGTGATCTCCTTCGGTGTCGCCCCGGCGGTGATCGCCTACGGCTGTGGCATGCAGGGCCTGTGGGACCGCATCATCCTGGGCTTCTTCGTGGCGGCAGGGGTGTCGCGCCTGGCGCGTTACAACATCACGGCGGAGAGCCTGAGTTCCGAGTCCGGCAAGGTGTCCCACTTCGAGGGCACCCCCATTCCGACCTCGCTGCTGCTGGTGATCGTGATGTGGGTGGCGGCCGCCCAGGGCGCCATTGGCGACGCGCTGTGGTTCGGGGAACTGAAGGTGGCGGGCTTCCTGCTGCACCCGCTGGTGCTGATGTTTGCGGTGTCGGGCTCGCTGATGATCAGCCGGATCCGGATTCCCAAGCTCTGACCCTGGCGCGGCGGCAACGAAAAAAGGCGCTCCCTCGGGAGCGCCTTTTGTTTGGCGTCAACAGACCGGTGGATCAGACGATCATGGACGTCCGCCCAGGATGCGGTTGCTGCGCGCCGCCAGCCGCTGCAGGCTCAGCGCGACGCTGTCCGACGACGAGCGGGCCGACAAGGCCGTCGCGCGGTTGCTGCTGCCGGTCGCCTTGACCGGGCAGGTGCCATTGGCGCGGTACTGCAGCGCCGCGGCCAGCATGCGCTCGGACGTGTCGCCCAGCTGGCGAGTGAAGTCGTCCGTCACCGCGCAGCCGGGCACGCCGGTCGGTCCGGTGCCACCCGCCACAAAGCCGTCGGCGTAGTCACCGAAGCCCTTGTTGTTGGTGCCCACGAACTCGATCGGGAAGTAGCTGTAGCCGCAGTTGTCCTTGCCGGTGAAGCCATACGGCTTGCCGCAGGTCGTGCCGCCCATCATCACCACTTGCACATCCACGCCGCGCAAGCCGTTGATGATGGCCTCGCTGGCGGAGCAGGTGCCTTCCTGAGCCAGCACGAACACCCGCTTCAGGTTGAGCGTGGGCAGCTGCTGCGATTGGTTGCTGCACCGGCCGTTCACCAGGATGCAGGAGGTGGTGTAGAAGTCGGTCTTCGAGGCCGAGCTGCTGTTGTCCGACGTGCGCCGGCTGTTGTAGCGCAGCTGTTCGAAGGTCTTGCCGGTGGTGGCGTCCGGGCCGGCAATCATGTAGGCCAGCTCGCTCGCAATGAAAAGGTAGCCGCCGCCGTTGTAGCGCAGGTCCAGCACCAGGTCGGACACGCCCTGGTTCTTGAAGTTCTGCATGGCGGTGATCAGCTGGGCCTCGGCGGGGGCGACGTGGTCGTTGAAGACCATGTAACCCACCTTCGCATTGTCGGCAGCCGTGATGACCTGCGTCTGCAGCACCGGCGTCTTGGTGACGTTGGTTGCCACCAACGTGACGTCGCGGGTCCCGCCGCCGTTGGGTGTCAGCACCAGACGGTGGCTGGTGGCGGCACGCGACGGGAACAGGGCCTCATTGAGCGTGCCCACGCCGGAGGCCGTGGGGTCGTCGGCCGACACGGCATCCGCCGTGACCAGGGTGTCACCACGCCGCACACCGGCCGCAGCCGCCGGGCTGTTGGGTTCCACATAAGCCACCTGGATCTGGCGCGGCGGCGTGGCCGACTGCAGATGCCATTCAATGCCATAACCCAGCGTCACGCCACTGTCGGACAGGGCATTCCACTCGCGGGTGGACATCATGAAGCTGAACTCGTCCTTGGCCTTGTTGCTGGCCGTGCGGGCGGGAGTGCGCAGCGCGGTGAAATAGGCGTCCAGCGCGGTCCCAACGTCCGAGCCGCTGTACTGGGCCGCGGAGGGGTCCACATTGGGCACTTCGTCGCGCCACAGGTAGGCCTCGTCCATGTAGGCGCGGACCCAGTTCTTCTCAGTCGTCAGGCTGGCCGTGCGCAGGCCGGCGGCCGCTTCCAGGTTGCTGGGGGAACACTGCTGCGCGAAGCTTGCGCTGCCCGTGCCGCTGGGCGGCGGCGTTGAGCTGCCACTGTCCGAACCACCACCGCCGCCACAGGCTTGCAGAACCAGAATCGCCACCGCGCCGGCCACAGCCAGACGGGCGCGCCGCAAAGATGCGGGCAAAGTCATTGAACTGTCCTCCCTGAAGATATGGAACCCGTGTTGTATCGGTTTGCCCACATCTGTTAACTGACCTGAAATGATGCGAGCCGGATTTATAGCCCCTAATTCATGGGAGGCAACGACTTAAACATTTGGTTCCAACTTTAGGGTGATGCATGAATCGCCCACGCCCGAGCCGGTGCCGACATCCGTGCCAATACCGGTGCCAAAGCCGGTGCCAATGCCGGTGCCGGTGCCGTCAGCCCTGCTGCCAGGCGTCGCCGGCGGCCAGGCCTTGCGGCGACTGGAGTCGCTGTCGCGCCGCCGCATCGTTCAGCAGCCAGCATCGCCACCAGTCGGTCGTGACCGAGCGGATCACCGCCGCATGGTGGTCCGCCAGGGCCACCGGCGCTTCCGGCCGGCCGCGCCCCGCCAGTCGGGCCGCACGTCCGGCACCGACTTCCCCGCTACCGCCGAAGGTCTGGTGATCGGCGCCCTCCAGCCACAACTGCGCCTTGGCGCCCGGGGGCAGATGCTCATACACGGCCCGGCGGTAGTCGCCGGAGCGCTCGCTGCCCAGTGGGTCACCGTCCAGGCTGCCGGTCATGCAGAGCATCGGGCGGGTGATGGTGCGAAGGCCGTCGGGATTGGACCCGGCCGCCGGACTGAAGGCGGCAAACGCCTTGAAGCGGGGCTCGGCCAGATCGCTGCCCAGCCGGGCCGGGAAGGCACGACCGGCCACCGCCAGGGTGGTGTGGGCGCCAAACGAATGGCCGGACATGCCCAGCGCATCCGGCCGGATGCGGGCCCAGCCGGCCTCGCCCGCCTGCTGAAGCTGCAGGAGCTGGGCCACGGCGAAGCGCACATCCCGGCAGCGGGCCAGCAGTTGCTCGACGCTGGCCGCCGCCTTGACGGCCTTCAGGCCGCCGGCCCAGATCGCCCGGTCGCTGCCGGCATGTTGCAGATGCAGCGTGGCCAGACCGGCCTCGGCCCAGGCGCGGGACCACTCGGCGCCGCCTTCCAGGCTGCCGCCCAGGCCGTGGGAAAACAGGATGAGCGGGACGGCGCCGCTGGCGACCGCCGTGTCGGGCAGTCGCAGTCGCCACGGGATGTCGCGCTGGCGATCGGGATCGCGCCAGACGCCTTGCGTCACGATGCCGGGCCCGGCGGCGCTGCGGCTCTCCAGTCCGGCTTTTCGACGCGCGTCCCGATCGAGATCACGTGCGCGTGCGCTGCCAGGGACGGGTGCGCCGGGGTCGGTCCCGGTCTGCGCCCAGGTCACGGCAGACCCAGCGGCGGCCACCATCGACAGCGAGGTGGTGCGAAGAAAGTGTCGGCGGTTCACAGGCATGACGCATTGTGCAGAGCCGGCCCGCCGCTGACATCCCCGCTGGCCCGGATTTACCTGCCCATCACCGAAGCGTTACGCCGCAGCAAGCGTCATCCACCCGATCCCCGGGAGACCGGTTCCTCGGCCGACAAGACCGGCTGGACCGGCTTCAGGCGCAAGGCCCAGCACACCCCCGCCACGAGCAGCACCACACCCGCCACCGACACCGGCTGCGGCCAGGCCCCTCGCAGCAACTGGGCATAGGCCAGGGCCGACAGGGTCTCGAACACGATGAGCTGGCCGACCAGCGCCGTGGGCAGTCGCTGACTGGCCTCGTTCCAGCACAGGGTGCCCAGCCAGGACGCGAGCAGCCCCACCGCCAGCATCAGCCCGGCATAGGCCCACGGACGCGGTCCCGCCGGCAGCGCAAAGTCGTGCGGCAGCACCGGCACGCCCGCCGTGTGCAGCCCTGCAAGGACCAGGAAGGCCAGCAGTGCCATCGGCAGCGTCACCAGCCCCTGCGCCGTCGCCCAGGCGCGGGGGCTGCGGTCGGTGTGGGTGCGCAGCCAGTCGGCATTGCGGATGGGGTACCAGGTCCAGCAGGCCACGGCCACGCACGCCAGCAGCGCGCCCTGCAGGTAGCGCCCGCGATCCGCTGCGGCCACGGTCGCCTGCTCCACCTGGTTCACGCAGGCAATGCCAGCGGCCATCAGCAGCAGCGCGGGCGCCAGTTGCGCCCAGCGGTATTGCCCGTCGCGCCTGGCATTACGCCGGTTGGAGCACAGCGCGATCACCACCGGCAAGGTGCCGATCAGCATGGTGGGCAGCGGCCCGCCCGCGCGCTGGATGGCCGCCGACAGCGTGAGGTAGTAGAGGAAGTTGCCGATGGCGCTGAGCCGGCAGGCCGCCCACCAGTCGGACCGGCTCAGCCGCGACAGCTCGCGCCGGTCCAGCAGCGCCAGCGGCACCGCGATCAGGCCGAAAGCCAGGTAGCGCCCGGCGGTGAGCAGCACCGCCGGATAGTCCGGCAGCAGCAGCGGCGCCACGAACACCAGCCCCCACATCAGGCCGGCGGTCAGCGCAAAAAGAAGTCCGATCCCCATGACCGGCAGTGTGCCTGTGGGTCAGCGCCGGGGTCTTGTACCCAATTGCTGCTGGTAGCGGGCGGGCGTGACCCCGTAGCGCCCGGCAAAACTGCGGGTGAGATGCGCCTGGTCCGTCAGGCCGACAGCCGCAGCGACATCCGCAGGTGGCTCGCCGCAGGCCAGGCGGCGCTTGGCCTCGTTCAGGCGCAAAGCCATCAGTGCCTGCTGCGGCGTGGCGTGGTGACAGGCCTTGAAGCTGCGCAGGAAATGGAAGGGACTGAGCCCCGCCACGGCGGCGAGGGTGTCGGTGTCCAGTGTCCGGTCGAGATGGGCGCGCATGTAGTCGATGACCGGCTGGAAGCGCGGCGCGGCCCCGTCGCGCTGCACCGGCGCGCGATGGGCATGGCGGCTGAGCACCTGCACCAAGTCCAGTAATGCACTGTCAAAGGCCAGCGGCTCGCGGGCCTGCCACAGCGTGGCGATCAGCCCGGCGGCCCGTGTGGCGGACGGTGCATCCAGGGCCACTGCCGCATCAAAGCGCCAGGCGGGGCCGCCGTACAGCCGGGTCAGCAGCGACTCCTGCAGGTAGACCATGCGGTAGCCCCAGGCCAGCGGCGTCGCGGCCTGGCCGGTGTGGATATCGTCGGGGTTCATCAGCATCAGGCTGGCGCTGGGCGCCAGATGCTCGCCGCCGCGCCAGCGGAAGCGCCCCACGCCTTCGGTGATGGCGCCCAGGCCGTAAGCCTCATGGGTGTGCGGCTCGAAGCTGTGACGCAGGATGTGAGCACGGTAGAGCTCCACCCCGTCCCGATGGGCGGGGCGGCGGTAGTGGGCGTGATCCTCGGCATGCTCGAACACGGGCGGCATGGCCGTAGTGTAGGGACCTGCCGCAGGGAACGACCGCAGAGAATGGCCGTTGCGATTGGCCGCTACAGCATCCCCGGGGTCATGCCGGTCCAGCGACGGAAGGACCGCCGGAAGTTGCTCTTGTCGTGGAACCCCAGGGAGCGGGCCACGCTGTCGGCCCGCTGCCCGTGCTCGGTCATCAGGTACAGCGCCGCCTGGGCCCGGACCTGATCCAGCTGGGCCTGATAGTGCGTGCCCAGTTGCGCGAGCTGCCGCTTCAGGGTCGCGGGGCTCACCCCGAAACGGCGCGCACAAGCCTCCAGCGTCGGCGGCTCGCCGAGTGCGGCCAGCAGGCAGTCGTCCAGCGCCGCCAGTTGCCCGCGCCACAAGGCTTGCGGATCGGCCCCCTGGGCCAGCGCATTGGAGGCCATGGCGGAAGGACGGGCCGCCGCCGGCCAGGGCACCAGCGCCTCGGACTTGGACAGCCGCATCGCATCCGCCTGGCAGCCGAATTGCAGATCGGTGCCCAGATGGGCCGCATGCTGGGACAACTCCCGCGGGCGAGTACGGTTGAAGCTGAACCGCCACGGCAGCGGACGACCGCCCAGCCAACGGGCCATGGCGGTGACGGCGGTCATCTGCATGTCCACCAGCAGCGGCTGCAAGGGCGCGGGGGCACCACAGGCCGGCGTCCAGACCAGCAGCAGGTCGTCCTGGGTTTCCAGCAGGCGGGGCGTGAGCAGCGGCGACAGACGCGCTGCATACGCGCACAGCAGCTGCAGCGCCTGTCGCAGATCGGTGGCCTGCTGCAGTGCCTGGCTGGCCAGGCCGTAGTGCCCGGGCAGGCTGAGCTGCCCCAGCACAAAACCCACATCGCGCGCTTCCCGGTGCAGGGCGGCCAGCAGGCTCAGCAGTTGGCGCGGCGACAGCAGTTGTCCGGGCGACAGACCCAGCGGCGTCAACCAGTCCTGTGGGCCCAGCCCGCGGCTGTGCGCAAACTCCGCGAGCAGCGCGCCCTGGTAGGCCCAGGGAATGAAGGCGGTGTCGGCGCCGTAATGCGGCGGCTGGCCGGCCGGCAGGCTGCGGCGCAACTGGGCCAGCGCCTCGCTCACTGCAGTTGCTCCACCAGGCGCAGCAATTGCGCTTCGGCGTCCAGCACCGGGTCCAGCATCGTCTGCGCCATGCGGGCTTGCAGACGCGCCCGGGTGCGGCCGTCGGCGCAGGGGTGGACATGCGTATTCATCGTCGCCAGCAGGTCCTGCGGCAGCGTCCGGTCGGCATGCGGCAGCAGCGCCACGAAGCGGTCGGCCGCATACCGGCACAGCAGATCGCCCGGCCGCATCTGCAGCAGCAGCAGCGCACCGGTGCTCTGCAGGAGGCGGTCTGCTTCGGCCAATCCATGCTGGCGGGACAAGACGGCCAGGTCGGTCCAGCCCAGCATCACCAGCAGCGCGGGCTCGCCGCGATGCTGCTGCTGGCGCAACTGGTCCAGCAGATAGGCGCCGTCGCCCAGTTGCGTCAGGCGGTCGATCTGCGCGTGTTCCCGATACCCCCGTTCGCGCCCGCTGCGCAGCGCATTGAGCGCCAACTGCTCCTGACGCCACAGGTGCAGGCCCCAGGTCAGCCCGATCATGCCGATCAGCTGGAAGCCGGACTCCATGCCCAGCAGCAGGGTGTAGTCCCGCGGCAGCTTCCAGAATTCGTCCATCAGGTCGGCCCAGCCGCCCATCAGCATGCCCGAAAGACCCAGGCACAACCAGGTGGTCACGCGTCCCCCGGGGCGGCTCGCCCGCAGTTGCACCAGCCACAGGGACAGCATGCCCACCACCAGCGACTCGCTGAGAATGTCGATCCAGCGCCAGGCGGTCACCGGCTTGGCCACGGCCCAGTGGGCGAAGAGCCAGGTGATGCCGCACATCATCAGCATCAGCGCATGACCGAAATGACGCGAACCGGCCACCGGGGCCAGCACCAGCGGCGGGCGCGGCAGGACAAGTTTCATGGCGCGCGATGCTAGGGAGGGTTTGTGACAGTTCATGGCGCCGCGACGGCGGGGGGTGCAAACAGCTCACGGCGGTGGGCTCGATGCGCTGTACGGCAGCGGGCATGGCGTGGATGCCGCACTGTCATGCAAGCGCCATGCGGGGTTCTCACCATCCGGCCCCATTGCTGACTCCCGGACTGCCTTCCATGCGTACACCGCCCCGCCCCACCCTGCTGGCCCTGTGCCTCTCCAGCCTCTGGCTGACGCCGGCCTTGGCTCAATCGACAGCGCCGGCGCAGGCTGCGCCCTCCCCTGCGGCGGCGGCGTCGGCTGCATCGAAGACTGGCGCGAGTGCGAGTGCGGGTGCGAGTGCGGGTGCGACCGCCAGCCCCCAGAAGCTCGACACCGTGGTCACCGTCGGCCAAGCGGCCGCGCTGCGCTCCGCGCTGGACAAGCAGACCGCCGCCGCCGGCATCGTGAACGTGGTGCACGCCGACGGCATCGGCCAACTGCCGGACAACAATGCCGCCGAGGCACTGGCCCGTCTGCCGGGCGTGTCGGTGGAGCGGGACCAGGGCGAAGGTCGATTCATCCGCGTGCGCGGCCTGGGGCCGGACTACAACATGGTCACCATCAACGGCGCCGTGGCTCCGGCGTCGCAGTCCGACCGTCGCGCGCCCGGCCTGGACCTGGTGCCGGCCGGCCTGATCCGCTCGCTGGAAGTGGACAAGACGCTCATGCCCGAACAGGACGCCAACTCCCTGGGCGGTACCGTCACCGTGCGCACGCTCAGTGCGTTCGACCAGCCGGGGCGGCTGTTCACCCTGGAGGCCGGCGTCAACCACGATGCCAACGCCAGCCAGACGCGCCCGCGCGGCTCGGTGGCCTTTGCCGACCGCTTTGCCGGCGGCACGCTGGGCCTGGCCGTGGCCCTGTCCGCGGATCAACGCCGCTTCGCCAGTGACAACGTCGAGACCGGCGGCGATTGGTCCGACGGCAAGCTGGGCAGCTTCGAGCTGCGTCGCTACGAGATCACCCGCGAGCGTCTGGGCGCTGCCCTCAACCTGGATTACCGCCCGGATGCCAACCGCAGCTTCTACCTGCGCAGTTTCAGCAGCCGCTTCAACGACGAGGAAAACCGCCAGTCGATGAAGGTCGCCTTCAACAGCCCCCAGGCGCCGAGCGAGGTGGGCGCCGGCACTGTCAGCCGCGGGGTGAAGCAGCGCCGTGAGATCAACAAGTCCTCGGCCGTGGTGCTGGGCACCGAGTGGACGCAGGACGTGTGGAAGGCCTGGGCCGAAGTGGGCGCCGGCCGTGCCAGCGAGGACAAACCCGACACGCTCAGTTCCTCCGCCTTCACCGCCGACTTCACCGGCCTGGGCTACACCAGCACCGAACGTCCGATGCCCACCGTGGTCAGCGGGCTGAACGATGCCGGCAAGTACAGCTTCAACAAGGCCAAGATGGAGCAGAGCCACGCCACCGACCGCGTGCGCCATGCCAAGGTCGATCTGCAGCGTGAGTTCGATGTGGCGGGCTGGGACCTGGACCTGAAGACCGGCCTCAAGGCCACCCGGCGTGACAAGGACAACGCCCAGGAAGTGTTCGCCCCCACCGCCAAGCTGCTCAAGAAGGCGCCCTACAACCGGACCTCGGCCCAGTTGAAGATGGGCAATTTCCTCACCGGTGAGGCGGTGGACTTTCCGTGGACCGATTTCGGCCCCGGCATCGATCCGGGCGCGGTGCGCGGCCTCTATGCGGCTTCGCTGAAGGACTTCCGCGATCCGGTGGATTCCGAAGTCAACGACTACGCCATGCGCGAGCGCACCGACGCCGGATACCTGCAGGCCAAGCTGGAACAGGGTGGCACGCAGTGGATCGCTGGCGTGCGCGGCGAGCGGGTGCGTTTCGAGGCGGACGGCAAGTCGTCGGTCGATGACAAGATCGCCCCCACCGCCACCCGCAACAGCACCCACCGCTGGCTGCCGGCGCTGTTGCTGCGCCAGCAACTGGGCGCCGAGACGGTGCTGCGTGCCGCCGTCACCCATACGATGGTGCGTCCGTCGTTCGACCAGCTCAGCCCCGGTCTCACGGTGGATGGCGACGAAGCCACGCTGGGCAATCCGCAGCTCCAGCCGCTGCGCTCCCGCAACCTGGACCTGGGCGTGGAGCGCCGACTCGGCAGAGACGGCGCGGTGTCGGCCTACGTGTTCCACAAGCAGATCCGGAATTTCGCCTTCCAGACCGACATCGCCGGCACGCCGGGATGGGAAGGCTTCAGCCATGTCGAGACTTATGCCAATGGCGGCGCGGCCTCGGTGCGGGGGCTGGAACTGTCGTGGAGCCAGGCGCTGACCACGCTGCCTGCGCCGTGGAACGGGCTGGTGCTGGGCGCCAACGGCAGCTTCGTGCGCTCGCGGGCCAGCATCGGGGCGTATGACGGCGGCGTGTACACCACACGTCGGATCACCCTGCCGAGCCAGTCGGACCGCAGCATCAACCTGAGCCTGGGCTGGGAATCGCCGGCCTTCGCCGCGCGGCTGGCGCTGAACCACAAGTCGCCGTATCTGCTGGAGGTGGGCGATGTGCTGGATGCGGCGCAGGACCGCCGTGTGGATACGCAGAACCAGCTGGATGCGTCGATGCGCATCCGTCTGGTCAAGGGTGTGGACCTGAATCTGGAAGCGCTCAATCTGAGCAACGAGCGCTACTACGTCTACCAGGGCGACAAGGCCCACAACGTGCAGTACGAGCGCTACGGTCGTGCCTACAAGGTCAGCGTGAAGCTGGCGATGTTCTGAAGGAGCCGCCCTTGAGCAGGATCACCAAAGTGGGACCTCGGGCAACGGGCCGCAGCTGGGTCGCGTCCGCCGCGCTGGCGGCTTGCCTGATGCCATGGACGGCGCAGGCTGCTACAGCGATGCAGGGAGATGGACAGCCGCAAACGCCTTCGCTCGCGAATTCGCAGTCGCAGTCGCAGTCTCGGTCGCAGTCGCAGTCGCAGTCAGAGCGCCAGTTGCAAACGCCGTTGCAGGCACAGACGCTGGAGCTGGCCAAGTCCGGCCTGCGTCTGCTCGACGCGCAGGGTCACGTGCAGGCCGAGCTGCCGATGCGGGCCAAGCGCTGGGACCAGCGCCGCCTGCCTGACGGGCGTACCGTGGCCCTGGTGCAGGACGCGGACAGCGGCGCCCTGCGGCTGATCGAGGCGCGGCGCGGCCAGCTGGAGGAGCGTCGTCGCTGGGACGGACCCGCCTTCAATCTGGAGGCGCTGTGCCTCTACCTGCCCCCCGCGCAGCCGCTGCTGCAGGCCTTTGTGCTGGGCGATGACGGTATTGGGGAGCAGTGGCTGGTCGACGAGCAGGGCTTCCCTGACACGTCTGGCACGTCTGGCACGTCTGGCATGTCCGGTGCGTCTGGTACGTCCGGTGCGTCTGGCGCGGCCCGGTCGCCGGTGATGCGGCGCGTCGCCAGCGTGCCCGATGCCAAGGGCTGCGCCGTGCGGGATGAGGAAAACCGGCTCTACGTCGCCGAGGCCGGTGTGGGCCTGTGGGCCCAGAGCGCCGATGCCGAGCGGCATGAACGGCGACTGGTGGCGCCCGGGCTGGCCCCGGCGGACCTGCCGCTGTGGATGTCCGCCCATGCCGCCGAGCGCCCGGCCGCCATCCCGGTCGTGCAGCCCAGCGCCCAGACCGTACCCGTGCGCGGCAGCGGCGATGCGGCAGACGACCCGGCCATCTGGGTACATCCGCGCAAGCCGTCGGCCAGTCGCATCCTCGGCACCGACAAGAAGCTGGGCCTGGGCGTGTATGACCTGCAAGGCCGCGAGACGCAGTTCCTGCCGGTCGGGCGGGTGAACAACGTCGATCTGCGACAGGGTCTTCGTTATGGCAAGGCCACCTGGGACCTGGCGGTCGCCTCCCAGCGGGACCGCAAGACGGTGGTCGTGTTCCAGATCGATGGCGCCGGGCACCTCACCGCGGCCGCTGAGCTGCCCACCGGGCTGGACGAGGTCTACGGCATCTGCAGCGGCCGTAATCCTGACGGTGGGCTGGATATCTTCGTCAACGACAAGGATGGACGGGTGCAACAGCTGCGCTTGCAGCGGCAGGGCAGCCACTGGACCGGTCAGCCGGTGGCGCAGTTCCGGCTGGAGACGCAGCCGGAAGGCTGTGTGGTGGACGAGGCCGGACAGCAGCTGTTCATCGGCGAGGAGAAACGTGGGCTCTGGCGCATTGCGCTGGAGTCGGACGGCCGCATGGGCGCGGCGCAGCTGATCCTGCCGGTCGGGGACATCCTGACCGCGGATGTGGAGGGCATGGCCGTGCACCGCAGCGCCAAGGGCGCGTGGCTGGTGGTGTCGGCGCAAGGGAGCGACAGCTTCGTCGTGCTGGACGCGCAGCCGCCGCATGCCGTTCGAGGCCGGTTCCGGGTGGGGCTCAATGCGGCGCTGGGCATCGACGCCGTGTCTGAAACCGATGGGCTGGATGTGACGGCGGCCAACCTGGGCGGTCCCTATGGAGAGGGGCTGCTGGTGGTGCAGGACGGCCACAAGCGCTGGCCGCTGGGGCGTCAGAACTTCAAGCTGGTGCCGTGGACGGAGGTGCTGCGGGTGATGCCCTGAGCGGGGCGCAGCCACGCACGCTCTGAAGCCAGGCGGATCGACTCGCGGCGATGCCGTGAACGCGGCAGCAGCCGGCGTGGGTCGCCCGCTCCTGCCGCGTGAGCCGATTGCTCAGGCGGCGCGGGCGCGCAGGTTGTCCCGCGCCATCTGGGCGAGTTCAGCGCCCCGTGTACTGCCGTCCGGAAATGCGGAAGCGCCGATTTGCAGCCGCACATGCATCAGCTGACCGTCTCCCACGCCGTAGGAGCCGCCCAGCGCCTGATGCAGCCGGTGTCGGACGATCTCGGATTCCGGCGCGCCCGCATCGATCAGCAGCACGGCAAAGCCGTTATCGCCGACCTGCACCACCGCATCGGTGCCGCGCACCCGGCTGCGCAAACGGCGGCCCACCGCTGTCATGAGACTGGCCTGCTCCTGAGGCGGCACCAGCGCCTGGGCGGCCTCCACCGCCTCGGCCTCCAGCCACATCACCGCCAGCTTGGCGCCATAGCGCCGGCACTGCGTCAGTTGCCGGGTGATCATCAGTCCAAATTCACCAATGGAATCCACCCGCGGAATGGTCAGTGCGGGCACGTGACGCACCGGCTTGACCGGCGCCGCCTCCACAGGGCGGTCCTCTGCCGGGCAGGCTGCAGCGCTTGAATGGGAAGAACTCATCTGAACGACTCCGGACCGGGACTGCCACGTCCTTGTGCGCAGCTCCCTCTTTGCCGCGCGCAAGGTGAGGGCACGACCTGCCTATAGCAGCCCGTGTCATCCGGCCTCCCTTGCCACATCTCAAAGTCGTGCCCTCCTTTATCAAAACGGGCTATCGGGATGTCACCCGACATCCGCAGACCACAATTTGCTCAGTGAAAACCCTTGGTTGGGGGTCAGATTGTGCGCTTTGACAGCGAACGGGACCGGTCACATGTAACAGATTCATACAGTGCCGGTAGAGTCCGGGCCCATGACGGAGATCACCCAATTGCTGCAAGCGGCCAGCCAAGGCGACCGAAAGGCCGCCGACCTGGTCGTGTCCCAGCTCTATGGGGAGTTGCAGCGGCTGGCGCGGCAGCGGATGCGGCTGTCCGGCAGCGTGACGCTGCTGGACACCACGGCGCTGGTGCATGAAGCGTGGCTGCGGCTGGCGGGGGCGCAGGCCAAGAGCTTTCCGGACCGGCGCCATTTCCTGGCGTATGCAGCGCGGGTGATGCGCAATGTCGTGATCGACGTGGTGCGCGCACGACGTGCGGAGCGACGGGGCGGCGACCAGCTGGAACTGACGCTCAATACGGCGGTCATTGAAATGGGGCCGCAATCGGACGACAGCATTCTGCGCATTCATGAAGCGCTGGATGAACTCGCAGAGGTGGAACCCCGGCTGGCCCAAGTGGTGGAGATGCGCTACTTTGGCGGCTTGCTGGAACAGGAAATCGCCGAGGCATTGGGCGTGACGGAACGCACGGTGCAGCGCGATTGGCAGAAGGCAAGGCTGTTTCTTTCCATCAGCCTGAAAGATTGAGGCTTGCACACTGACGGCATTGCCCAATACAAAAGAAAAGAGGCCCGCGAGAGGCCAATGCACATGCGGGAGGCGTCTGAGGAGGCGCCCGATAAGAATCAATCGAGACGCCCATGGACGCTCTGGAAAAAGAACGTTGGATTGCCCTGAGTCCGCTGCTGGATCAATTGCTGGACCGGGATGAGGAGGATCGCCAGCGCTGGCTGGCGCAATTGCGCGCGCACGATGCTGCGACGGCCGATGAGCTGGAGGCATTGCTGGCCAAGGACCAGGCGCTGCACGCCAAGGGCTTCATGGCACAGCCGGCAGCAGAGCAGATGGGCGGTGTGGTGACGCCTGTGGGGGAGTCCGTGGCGGAACTGGACCTCACCGGGGAATCGATTGGGCCGTATCAGCTGGAGCGCGAAGTCGGCCAGGGCGGCATGGGCGCGGTGTGGCTGGCGCGGAGAGCGGATGGTCGGTTCCAGGGTGAGGTGGCCATCAAGTTCCTGAAGGCCGGGCTCTTTGGCAAAGGCGACAACGGACGCTTTGCACGGGAAGGCCAGATCCTGGGGCGGCTGTCTCATCCGCACATTGCGCGACTGCTGGATGCCGGTGTGCATTCGGGGCACCAGCCTTATCTGGTGCTGGAATATGTGGACGGTCTGCCGATTGACCGCTATTGCCACGTGCACGGGCTGGACATCGAGGCGCGGATTCGACTCTTTCAGGATGTGCTGGCGGCGGTGGCGCATGCGCATCAGCGGCTGATCCTGCATCGGGACCTCAAGCCCAGCAACATTCTGGTGACGGCCGATGGACAGGTGAAGCTGTTGGACTTCGGCATTGCCAAGTTGATGGACGATGCCACGCAGCCCGCGGCGGCCACTGAATTGACGCAACTGGCGGGCAGTGCATTCACACCGCAATACGCGGCGCCGGAGCAGATCCAGCAAGGGGACGTGACCACGGCGACGGATGTGTATGCGCTGGGGGTGCTGCTCTACCAATTGCTCGGTGGACGGCATCCGACGGCGGACGACACGCAGACGCATCTGGACCGGCTCAAGGCGGTGGTGGAGCTGGTGCCCAAGCGGCTGTCCGAAGTGGCCGGTGGGCAACTGGACCCGGTGATTGCGCGCCAGGCCAAGCTGCTCAAGGGCGACCTGGACACCATCGTGGCCAAGGCGCTGAAGAAGTCTCCGGCGGAGCGGTATGCCAATGCGGAGCAGTTCTCTGCCGACCTGAATCACTGGCTGCAGCATGAGCCGATTACGGCGAGGCCGGATACGCGGTGGTATGTGCTGGGACGGTTCGTGCGGCGGCACCGGCTGGCGGTGGGGGCGAGCACGGCGGCCGTGTTGGCGCTGGTGGGGTTGACGACCTTCAGCGTGTTGCAAGCCCACCGGGCCGAGCAGGCGGAGCATCAGGCGCAGCAACGGCGGCAACAGGCGGATGACCTGTTGAGCTTCATGCTGGGGGAGTTCGCGGACAAGCTAAGGCCGATTGGACGGCTGGAGTTGCTGGACAGTGTGGGGACGAAGGCGCTGTCGTATTTGTCAGCGAATGAAGGACTGAGTCCGCAAGAGCGGTTGCAGCGGGCGAAGGCGTTGACGGTGCTTGGGGAAGTGCGAGTGGCAAAGCGGGATATGGAGGGCGCGCGCGAGCCTTTGATCGCGGCCCAAGCGCTATTGCAAGGACCGCCGCCAAGCAAGGAGATGGCAGGGGCTTGGTACAAAGCGCAGGGGGTAGCGGCGTTTTGGGAGGGGCATTCGTATTTCACAAAGCGCCAGTTTGAAAAGGCACAAGGTCCGCTGGAGCGATATGCAAGTTTTAGCAAGGCTTGGCTAGATGCCCAACCGGACAGTGAAGAAGCGTTGACAGAGTTGGCTTATGCAGAAAACAGCCTGGGTTCCCTTCGCCTCGAGAACACCGACTTTGATGGGGCGGTCCGCAGCTTCACGGCCTCCATTGCGATCAAGCGAAAGGTGATTGCCAACAGCACGCCAGAAAGAGCATTGGCACTTAAGGCTGAACTGGCTGACAGCATGAGTTGGCTTGGAACCACTTGGGCACGAAAAGGCAACGCGCACGAAGCGCTCCAAGCATTTATCAACGCAATTGCGTTGCTCGAGGAAGTAAGAAGTAGTCAACCAAAAAGCGGAATCTTGGCATATCAGTTGGCAGCGATGCATCGATCTGCCGCACAGACGGCCCTCAGGTTGAGTGAGCTGGAACTGGCCACACAGCATATAGACGAAGCCGTCCGACTGATGGATGCGCTGCATGCGCAAGACCCTTCAAACATGAACTGGCGCATCAATCTTTTGATAACTCGCTCACTGCAGCTTGAATACCGGCGAGACGTCGCTTCATCAGCAAACCGATTAGAGCCATGGGAAGCTATTGCAGCGGAATGGTTAGAGATTGAGAAGACGTCCAGAGCCAAGGCGTCTCCCGTGGCGATGTCAGAGCGTTACCAATCAGAACGAGGCTACGCAAAAGCGCTTGCCGCGGCGGGCCGATTTAATGAGTCTGCAGCGGTGTTCGAACGCATCCTGTCGGGCTTCAGCGACAAGCTCATTGTCCAGAAGGACTTTGTTCTTCTGCTGATTTACGTTGACACGTCTGTCGCGGCGTTGCAGCTTCTCCCTGAAGCCGAAGGATTCCGACTTAAACGACATCTGCTGTGCAGCCACTTGGCAGATGAAATTGCAAAGATGCCCCAATTCATTGGCGTTAATCCGACAATCACTAAGGGTTGGGATACTGCCCAATCATGCTTGGGAGTGAAGTCTCAAGCAGTGGGGAACCGATCTTCCTAATGACACATCCACGAGAGAGGAAAACCATGACATCAGAATTTTTTGTGCGTGCCACCCCAAGCGCAGACGGTAACTTTGCCGAGTGCACCTACTTCAATGACAAGGACGCTACCAGTCCGCACCCGAGCTCAACCTTCAATGTGCTGAAGACTGCTGGTCAATGCACCTTCACCGAGGCAAACGGTTCCGACCTGACACTCATCGGTGCGACTTTCAGCACGCTGGGCGGGACACCTGGCATGAACAGCGGGAACTTTTGTCCGGCCGACGGTAACCACTCAGTGCAGGTCAGCATGCCAACGAACTTCATCTGCACGAAGGGCGTCGTGCTGCTCTTTTCGAATCCCAATGTTGTGGATAACATCTATCCGAGTAGCGATCCACAAATCCTCAACGACAGCGTTCTGCCCCCAATGAACGGAGTGACTGGTTGAAAGACTAGAAAAGTCATCGCCTCAGCTCAACGGTCGGATCTCATTGCAAGATCGATGGACTCTGATGAATGAGATCCGCGCGACCGGTTTCACCGATTAAGGATTCAATAGACCCACCTATGACGCAAGAGACCTTACAACATCAATCGCCAGCCCACTTATCTGACCAAGAAGCAGAGGTCACCCAGCTGAGCTTGGAAGATCTTGAGGCCGTCTCGGGTGGTCCACAAATCACTAACGACGGCTTCCAGCCGTAGACCTGAAATCTTCAGTCTTTTCATTGCAGAATTGAGGAAGCAAAGTGAATCAAGACCTGCCTCTCAACCCTGAAATTCTCTCGGACTCGCTAGATTCCGAGCTGATTGATTTGTCATTGATTGAACTGGAGGCTGTTGCAGGCGGGCCGCAGCTGACCAATGACGGCATCATCTGAGCGGAGACCTGTATGCGCGAATACCAGGAACACGAGATTCAGGAATCCGAATCCCACCCTGCTCCCGATCCGACCCCGCGAGTGCTCTGCCTGGATGAGCTGACCGAAGTTGCTGGCGGCCCACAGATCACGAATGATGGCATCACGCCGCCGGCCTGAGTTTTCACCCACGCCACCTCGCCTGCCATCGATAGGATGCGAGTGTCCGGATGCACTGATGAGGTGGCTTTCGCATGATCAGATTGATTCGACAGGGAGACCTTATGAAGCAAGAGACCATACAACACGACTCGCCTGCCGCCGTTTCTGACCCAGATGCGGTAGTCGTCGAGCTGAGCCTGGAGGACATTGCGTCCGTCTCGGGAGGCCCGCAGATTACAAACGACAGCTTTCAGCCTCCGAGCTGAAAGCTTCGTGCCAAAGTTACCCCAAACTCGCAAGACAACTTCGATTGAGAACGTGAGTCAAATGAATCAACTACCCGAACACGACCAGGCAACACTGTCGCCACCGGCACCCGAATCAGCGATGGTTGAACTCTCTCCGGCTGATCTGTCCTCCGTTGCAGGCGGCCCGCAAATCGCGAACGATGGTCCAAACGCACCGGGCTGACGGCTCCGTTTGTTCGTTGCGGCCAAATGGTTCGCACGGGGAGCCGGTTGATCGCATCGGTAGGAACCCCGACTATCGAACCGATCGGGCAGATTGACGTTCGGAGGTTCGGGGACGCACACTCTCAAATCAACTTATAGGGAGCACGTATGACTATCGACGCGGTAGAACATCCTCTGCCAGAAACCATTTCCGATGAGGACACGGTCATCATCGAGCTGAGCTTGGAAGACATTGCGTCTATCGCTGGTGGCCCGCAGGTTACAAACGACGGGATCATGCCCCCCCTCCTAAGCGACTGAAGCGGGACGAAACTCCAACCGCTGGCCGGTCAACGACTGTCCGCATCACGGACCTGTTCGGTCTCGCGACCGGTTAGCCGCTCCAGCTGCGCAACATCCCCTTCCCAAGGGTCGCGTTTGTCGCGACCCTTTTCCGTTTAAATCCCCCCCAGCCCCGCCCTCCCCGCACAACCCAAGAGACCGCTGTTGAATCCCTTTGATTGGATGCGTGGCAGGCGAGCGCTGCCGATGTTTCATCAGTCCGAAGTCGCGGAATGCGGCCTGGCGTCGTTCGCCATGATCGCCGCCTATCACGGCCACAAGGTCGATCTCAACGGCCTTCGCCAGCGCTACGCCCTCTCCCTCAAAGGCGCCACCATGGCCGACATCGTCAAGATGGCCGACGGCCTGGACTTCGCCTGCCGCCCCTTGCGTCTGGAGCCCGAGCATCTCGACAAACTCCAGCTCCCTTGCATCCTGCACTGGGACATGAACCACTTCGTCGTGCTGCGCGAACTGCGCGGCGACGTCGCCATCATTCACGACCCCGCCCTTGGCATCCGCGAAATCTCCCCGCGCCAGATGTCCAAGAGCTTCAGCGGCGTCGCCCTGGAGCTCACGCCCACCAACCACTTCAAGCCCGTCGAAGTCCGCATCCGCGCCCGCATGCGGGACCTGTGGACCCGGGTGCGCGGCTGGCGTGGTCCGCTGCTGCAGACGCTGGTGCTCTCCATCATGCTGCAGCTGTTTGCAATGGCCGCCCCGGCCTTCCTGCAGCTGGCCATGGACGACGCGGTCTCCCGCATGGACCAGCACTTCCTCCTCATCCTGGCCATTGGCTTCGGTGTGATGTATGGGCTGCAGGCCCTCACCGAAGCCCTGCGCAGCTTCACCGTGCTGCAGCTCGGCCAGGCCATGAGCTTCCAGCTCACCGGCAATGTGCTGCGCCACCTGCTGCGCCTGCCCGCGGAGTTCTTCGAAAAACGCATCGTCGGCGACATCCTCTCCCGCATGGGCGCCATCCGGCCCATCCAGGAAGCGCTCACCCAGTCCGTGGTCACCGCCTCCATCGATGGCGTGATGACCCTCGCCACCGCCGCCCTGCTCCTCATCTACAGCCCCGCCCTGGGCGGCGTGGTGCTGGTCTCCATGTTGCTGTATGTCGTGGTGGTACTGAGCCTGTATCCGCTGCGGCGTCAGCGGGAGGAAGAACAGCTCATTGCCCAGGCTGAAGCACAGACCTACCTGATCGAATCCATCCGCGCCTCCAAGACCGTCAAGCTGTATGGCCGCGAGGCCCAGCGCGAGATGGTCTGGCGCAATCACTTCGCCAATGTCGTCAACGCCACGCTGGGCAGCGGCAAGGTGGAAGTCGGCACCACCTTCGCCCGCAGCCTGCTGTTCAATCTGCAATTGGTGGTCATCGTCTATCTCGGCGCGCAGCGCGTCATGACGAATGAACTCAGCGCCGGCATGCTGTTCGCCATCCTGCTCTATCGCAATCAATTCGGCGAACGTGCCGAGGCGCTGGTGCGGCAGATGGTCCAGTTCCGGTTGCTTCGTCTGCACATGGAACGTCTGGCCGACATCGTCACCACCCCGCGCGAAACCGGCCTGGACGCCGCTGCCTCCCTGCCCGAGCGCGACGTGCGCGGCGCATTGAGCCTGCGCAACGTCTCCTTCCGCTACGCGCAGAACGAGCCGATGCTGCTGCAGGACATCACGCTGGACATTGACCCGGGCGATTACGTCGCCATCGTCGGCAGCTCCGGCGGCGGCAAGACCACGCTGCTGAAACTGATGCTCAGCCTGCTGCCGCCCACCCAGGGCGAGATCCTGGTGGACGGCATGCCGATGCAGTCCTTCGGCATCCAGGCCTGGCGCCGCGCCATCGGCGTGGTGCAGCAGGACGACGGACTGCTGATGGGCACCATCGCCGACAACATCGCCTTCTTCGATCCGCAGCTGGACATGGCCCGCGTCGTGGAAAGCGCCCAGGCCGCCGCCGTGCATGACGAGATCCAGGCGATGCCCATGGGCTATCTCAGCATGGTGGGCGACATGGGCAGCACCCTCTCTGGCGGTCAGCGCCAGCGGGTGCTGCTGGCGCGCGCGCTGTATCGGCGGCCGTCGGTGCTATTCCTGGATGAGGGCACCGCCAACCTCGACCCGCAGGCCGAGCGACGCATTGCCGACCTGGTGCAGGACATGCCCATCACCCGCATCGTCGTGGCCCACCGGCCGGAGCTGGTGGACCGCGCCACGCGGGTGTTCGAGCTCAGCCGCGGGCGCTTGATCGAGCGGAAAGGGCCAGGGGTTCCGGCGGTGTCCTCGGAAGAGGAGACGAGGGCCGCGGACCCAGCCAAGCAGGCGCCAGATCACTCCGCCGGCGCCGGATCCAGAAATGCGTCGAGTGCTGGCTTGAATGCGGGCTCCGGCGACGACAGCTCCGCCGGCTCCAGCCCGCGCGCGTCGAGCGAGGCCGTCTGACATGAGCACCAAATCCCTGTTCCGAAAAGAGGCCATCGAGCATCGCGGTCAGCGGCTGCTGGGAGAGGTCCTCCTGCAAGTGCCGGCCGGTGCCCGCTGGGTGACCGCCACCGTGGTGCTGGTCTTCGTGCTGGTGGTGGGGTTCCTGTTCTTCGGCACCTATGCACGGCGGGAGACCGTCACCGGCTGGCTGCGTCCCGAAGGCGGCGTCATCCGCGTGGAGGCGCAGGTGGACGGCGTGGTGGAACAGCTCCAGGCGGTCGAGGGCGACCGCATCAATCGGGGCGCCCCCATCGCCACTCTGCGGCTGGATGGCGAGCTGGAACAGGGCCAGAGCCTGTCCACCCGCCTCATCGCCGGGCTGAATCGCGAGCGACAGCAGCTGGAGCAGCAGCGCGACGCCATCCGCGCCCGTTATCAGCAGCGCGAGGCGCGGCTGCAGGAGGAGATCCGCAGCCTGGAAGCGGAGCTCATCCAGTACCGGCGTCAGATCGAGAACCTGGACCGCCGCGCCGCCCTGGCGCAGCGGCAGGTGCAGGACCAGGCGGACCTGGCCCGACAGGGCTATCTCTCCCGTCGCGATGCCGACAAGCTGGAAGATGCGGTGCTGTCCATCACCGAAAGCCGCGAGTCGGTGCGGCAGGACATGCTGGCGCGAGACACCACCCTGCGCAACACCCGGCATGAGCTCAGCAGTGTCGGCACCGAGCGGGATGCCGCGCTGGCGGAAGTCGGCGAGAAGCTCGCGGCGCTGACGCAGCGGGACGCCGAGGCCGTGCGGCGCGGTCGCGTGCAACTGGTCGCGCCGATTGATGCCCGCGTCGGCAACGTGCGGGTGGAACCGGGGGCGTCGGTGCGGGCCGGCACCCTCGTGGCGGACCTGTTGCCGGTGCAGGGGCCGCTGCGGGTGGAGCTGTTTGCGCCCAGCCGCGCCATCGGTTTCGTGAAGGCGGGGGACGAGGTCCGCCTCCGGTTCGACGCCTTTCCGTATCAAAAATTCGGCATTGGCCGGGGGCGCGTGATCAGCGTGTCCCGCTCCGCGGTCGATCCGCGGGAGCTGCCGATGGGCCAGCAGGCCAGCGGCCCGGTGTACCGCGTGCTGGTCAGCCTGGACGAAGGCGCGCCCGGGCTGGAAGGCCGCGCCGATGCGCTGCGGGCCGGCATGACGCTGCAGGCGGACTTGGTGCTGGAGGAGCGGCGCATCGTGGAATACCTCTTCTCCCCGGTGCTGGGTCTGGCGAAGAACGGGTGACTTCATCATTCGCCCGCTCCCCGGCCGCGCACCGAGTCGGGTTTTGTCGCGCGGCGCAAAATGGCTTGTTCCTCACCCAAGCCTGAAGGATCCAGCCCCATGCGACAGCTCGGAGCCGTCATCAGCAGCGCCCTGCTCGCCGCGGTCCTGACCGCGGGCCTGAGCGGCTGCGCCACACCGATCAAGGACGAACGCCTGCGCCCCGGCGTCAGCACCGGCGCGGAGCTGCTGCAGTACTACGGCCAGCCCAGCCGGGTGTGGCCGGAAGCCGACGGCGGCCGCACCCTGGAGTACGCCACGCAGCCCTTCGGCCAGACCTGTTACATGGTCCGGCTGGATGCGCAGGACCGGTTTGTGAGCGCCGTCGATGCCCTGGCCCCGGCGCAGCGGGAGCAGGTCCAGCCCGGCATGACGCCGGAGCAGGTCACCCGCATGCTCGGCCGGGAGCGCAGCCGCGTGTTTTTCCGCAACAGTGGCGAGGACGTCTGGGACTGGAATGTGCCGCCGGACATGAACGGCTATCTGCTCCGCTTCAACGTCCACTTCAAGGACGGCGTGGTGCTGCGCACCAGCTACAGCGTCGTCTATCCGGACCGACGCTTCCTCTGGGACTGACGCCATCCCCTGCCGCAGGCCCGCAGCAAGGGCCTGGGCGCTGACGGCGGCCGCGCGCCGGCCGCTCTTGCGACGCTGAGCAGACACTGTGCGCCATCGCCAGCGCTGTGACGGATTGGTCGTCCATCCCCCACAGGCAGGAACTCAGCGTCGGTGCGGTTCACTACACTTCCCCCCTGAATCGAGGGGGAAGAGGGAACATGAGGAATCATTCGGCGGCACCGTCCACGCGGGCCTTGGCCATGGTCATTGACGGCGTGCTGTGGGCCATGGGCAGCGCAGTGCTGATGTGGGTCGTGTATGGGGACCCGGTCAGCCGCTGGGACGACATGCGGCCCGGCACGCTGGCCATCAACTGGCTCCTGCCGCTGGTGATGTGCGTGCTGTTCTGGGCTTGGCAAGGCGCCACGCCCGGCAAGCTGATCGCCGGTGTGAAGGTGGTGGATGCCCAGAGTGGCCGTCGCCCGACGCCGCTGCAGGCCCTCATCCGCTGGGTCGGCTACCTGGTGTCCGCGGTGCCGCTGTTCGCCGGCTTCTGGTGGGCCAAGCTGGATGCGGAAGGCCGCACCTGGCATGACCGCCTGTCCCGCACGGCGGTGGAACGCAGCCGCCCGCTGCCCGCCAGCGGCCGCGGCCTGCTGGCCGACTACATGGTCACCCACTGGCGCGGCGAGCAGAGCCTGGCGCAGAGCTTCTGGGTCAACAACATCCTGCTGGCCCTGCCGCTGATGGCCGCCCTGACGGGCGTCATGAGCTGGATCCAGATGAAGGGCGACGCGCTGCAGGCCGGCAGCATCGCCATGCTGATTGGCTGGCCGCTGATGCTGCTGCTGGACACCTGGTGCGTGGTGGGCTGCTGGCGCGCGGTGCGCGGGTATGTGGACTCCAATGGTTCGCTGCTGTGGGCGGCACTGGCCCGGCTGATCCTGTTCTTCAGCGCATTGCAGATCCTGGCGTCGCTGGTCATCGGCTTCATTCCTCAGGTGCCGGAGTTCTGGAAGATGGCCCGGGGCATCGACCCGATCGGCCAGGCCGAGATGAAGATCAGCACGGACGGGCATACGCTGCATTTCCAAGGCCCCATCGGCATGGGCGACGCCCGCCGCATGGGCAAGCTGCTGGAGACCGCGCCGAATGTGAAGTCCTTCGAGCTGGCTTCCCCCGGTGGCCGGCTGGCCGAAGCCGAGGACATGGTGGTGCTGATGCGCAAGCGCGGCGCCACCACCCGTGCGGTCGGGGACTGCCAGAGCGCCTGCACGCTGCTGTTCCTGGCCGGCAACCAGCGCCAGCTGATGCCGGGAGCGCAGCTCGGGTTCCACCGGGCATCCACCGGCACCTACAACCCGGCCTTTGAAGAGATCGCCAATCAGCATCTGGCCGAAACCTATCGCAAGATGGAACTGCCGGAGGACTACATCCAGCGCACGCTCAAGACGCCGTCTCGCAGCATGTGGTACCCCAGCCCGGACGACCTGGTGCGTCACCAGCTGATCCAGGAGCCGCCCAAGACGATGGACGTGGCCCTGCCCGACGGTCCTAAGCCGGGCGAGCCGGCCCCGCTGTCGGAATATGTGGCAGCGTTCAAGTCCAACCCGGTGTGGTTCCACCTGGATGAGCGTTTCCCCGGCACCCTGAACCGTGCGGCCACGCAGATGCGGAATGCGCGGCTGGCACTGGCGGGCACTGAGCAGGAAATGGATGGGGCGCAGATGGCAGCGCAGATGGCCATTGCACCGGAGGTGCGGCAACTGCTGATCTCCGGATCGGCGGAATCGCGGCGTCGGTATCTGCAGGTGGTACGCGGTCAGTTGCGGGCGATGCAGTCGCTGGGCGCGGACACCTGCCAGGCGTGGCTGGCGGGTTCACCGGCCACTCGCCGACTGATGCCGCAGGAAGTGATGGCCTGGGAGACCAGCTGGCTCTCCAATGCAGCTCAGGAAGATCCACCGTCGCGCACCCGTGCGGGGGAAGCGTCCCGGCTGGAGCTGGAAGTGGTGTACCGCACGCTGGGCGCGCAGGCGCCGGGGCTGCTGTCGCGGCTCTGGTCCGATGACACCAGCGGCGACACCACGGGCGTGGTGACCTGTGAGCGGGCCGCGCAGTTGCTGGACCAGATTCAGCGCTTGAAGGTCGCGCCGCGGGAGCTGGCGGAGCGGGTGGTGTTCCAGACGCGATGAGCGACGGTGGGAAGCGCTGGGTCGCGTCAGTGTGGCTCGCCGGGGGCGGATAGACCGCTCTCCGGCGGCAAGCCGGCCGCTTCCCGCGCCCGCATGCGGGCATGCACATAGGCACCCTGCGGGATGTGCAGCAGATCGGCAATGCGCCACATCACATGGCGCTCATGGTCCGACAGCCGGCCGTCGGCATAAGCGACGTCCCACATCAACTCGATCATCCGCAGCTTGCGGGGCATGTCCCAGGCGTCGATCCGGGAGGTGAAGGCGAAGAGGTCGGTGGCGTGGCGTGCGGTGCCTTCAGCCAGCTCCGCCAGACGATCCGCCTCGTCCGGCGTCAGCACGAATTTCTCGACCAGGGCCCGGCGCACGGCGGTCCGCTCGGCGACCGCGAGCCCGTCATCGGCCCGCATCACCTCCACCAGCAACACCGCAGCCGCGAGCTGTACCGCGTGCTGTTCGCCGCCTCCCTGCATACCGGCCACGGACTCGGGCGACATCAGGCTGTCGAAGAGGTCTTTGAGGGTTTTCAGCATGGGGGAATGGTGACACAAGGCGCATGACCGGGTCTGCCGGGCAGGATTTGGGCCTTTGTCAAAGGGAGCGCGTTGATCAGGTCAGGCGGCATCACATCCAGCAGCGCGCCTACTGTCTATTTCTCAAGCAGGACACGGTAGTAGTCGGCAACGTTGTTCTCCGGCCCCTCCATGATGCGGTTGCGCGCACGTGCCCAAGGCCAAAAGTTCACCCCGGACTTGGTTTGAATCCCGGGGAACCGCTCTCCGTCCATGGTGACGATGCCCCAGGTGCCGCCGTGATTCTTGCGGTAGACCTCACCGATGTAGCTCCCAAAGGCTTTGGCAAACGACATCACCTGGGCTTCTGTCGGACGCGGACTCATCTTGAGAAACGATTCATGCATCAGTGAGAGTGCTTCCTCGACCTTGGCGATGCTTGCATCGGACCCATCAAGCGTCATGTTGAACTGCTTCTTCGACAAATCGATGCAGTCTTGAGCGTATGCCTCGGCCATTTTTTGGACGTTGGCATCGGGAGAGAAGGTGTTTTTGGGGTTTGCCAATGCAGATTCACTGAGAGAAAGTAACGACATGAAGAGGGTGACGAGGAAAACGCGCATAGATGAGCCTCATGTTCAAGCCGGCTGTCCGCGAAGTCACGCGGTGCATGTCCGCCAAAGGCATGATGCCACTGCCGCCTGGATCGCCCAAACGACACCCGCCTGCCCGGCGAACAGCTCGGAGGAGATCACCAGCGAAGCCGCATCCAGGCTCCTGCATGTCTCTCGGACTCATCTGAACGCACTTGCAGACGCTGGCGTGCTGGGCCCGGTCCGACGGACAGAGGGTGGCCATCGGCGCCTGGTGAAAGCAGAGGTCATGCGCCACCTGAAAGAGGCCCAAGACCGGCAGTTAAAGGGGGTCCAAGACATGATGTCGGCCTCCGATGAATTGGGGCTGTACGAAGACGAGGCAAAAGCACTAAGACCCAAGCGCTTCAGACGTCCTTGACCCCATGCCGCTACTCGCAACGCCTGGCATCTTGAGGACCCACCACTGCAAGAAGTTGGCCTGCGCGCTGGCCCAAACCGGACACGTCAGTGCTTGTTGAATGCATACAAAAAAAGCCGCGCGGCCCAAAGGCTCACGCGGCTTCGCTGAGAGAGCGTTGCTGAAAATCAGCGCACGCGCCCTTCCTTCCAGGCGCTGATCAGCTTGTCATAAGCGATGGTCTCGCCCTTGGGCTTCTCGTTGGCCAGCTTGGCCCACGGTGCGCCCTTGTCGGACAGCCACTTCTTCGCGTCTTCCTTCTTGTTGAGCTTGGGCGCGCACTTGGCCATGCCGGCGCGCTCCAGGCGGGCCATCACCGCATCCATTTCGTCGGCCAGGTTGTCCATCGCGGCTTGCGGCGTCTTCTCGCCGGTCACCGCCTGGGCCACGTTCTTCCACCACAGCTGCGCCAGCTTCGGATAGTCCGGCACGTTGTTGCCCGTCGGCGTCCACGCCACCCGCGCCGGGCTGCGATAGAACTCGATCAGGCCGCCGTACTTCGCTGCATTCTTGGTGAAGTAGTCGCTGCGGATGTCGCTGTCGCGGATGAAGGTCAGGCCCTGGATGCTCTTCTTCAGGCTCACCGTCTTGGCCGTCACGAACTGCGCATACAGCCACGCCGCCGCCGTGCGGTTGGGATCGTGGTTGGCAAAGAAGGTCCAGCTGCCCACGTCCTGGTAGCCGTTCTGCATGCCGGGCTTCCAGTACGGGCCGTTGGGGCCAGGCGCCATGCGCCACTTCGGCGTGCCGTCCGCATTGACCACCGGCAGGCCGGGCTTGGTCATGTCGGCAGTGAAGGCGGTGTACCAGAAGATCTGCTGCGCAATCTGGCCCTGGGCCGGCACCGGGCCGGATTCACCGAAGGTCATGCCGGTGGCTTCCTTCGGCGCGTACTTCTTCATCCAGTCCACATACTTGGTCAGCGCGTACACCGCTGCCGGCGAATTGGTCGCGCCGCCCCGGGAGACCGACGCGCCCACCGGCGTGCACTTGTCGTCCGCCACGCGGATGCCCCATTCGTCCACCGGCATGCCGTTGGGAATGCCCTTGTCCGCAGCGCCGGCCATCGACAGCCAGGCGTCGGTGAAACGCCAGCCCAGCGACGGGTCCTTCTTGCCGTAGTCCATGTGGCCGTAGATGGGCTTGCCGTCGATGGTCTTCACGTCATTGGTGAAGAACTCGGCGATGTCCTCATAGGCGCTCCAGTTCAGCGGCACGCCCAGGTCGTAGCCATACTTGGCCTTGAACTTGTCCTGCAGGTCCTTGCGGGCGAACAGGTCGGCGCGGAACCAGTACAGGTTGGCGAATTGCTGGTCAGGCAGTTGATAGAGCTTGCCGTCCGGCGCCGTGGTGAAGCTGGTGCCGATGAAGTCCTTCAGGTCCAGGTCCGGATTGGTGAACTCCTTGCCCGCACCGGCCATGTAGTCGGTGAGGTTCATGATCTTGCCGTAGCGGTAGTGGGTCCCGATCAGGTCGGAGTCGGAGATCCAGCCGTCATAGATGCTCTTGCCCGATTGCATCGAGGTCTGCAGCTTCTCGACCACATCGCCTTCCTGGATGATGTCGTGCTTGACCGTGATGCCGGTGATCTCGGTGAAGGCCTTGGCCAGCACCTTGCTCTCGTATTCATGGGTGGTGATGGTCTCGGACACCACCGAGATTTCCTTCACGCCCTTGGCCTGCAGTTTCTTGGCCGCCTCGATGAACCACTTCATCTCGGCCAGCTGCTTGTCCTTGGCCAGGGTGGACGGCTGGAACTCGCTGTCCACCCACTTCTTGGCTTCCGCCTCACCGGCCCAGGCGCTGTGGACCCCCAGGGCCAGCAGGGCGGCCAGGGTCAGCGCGGAATACTTGCTCTTGTTCACGCTTGTCTCCTTCTTCTCATTGAGCATCCCCCGATGAGGACGGATTGGCGGTTCCGGGGGAGATGGAACCGAATCCCGATACAACAACAACTTCCCGACGTGCAGCGCCCCATCAGCCCTTGCGGAGAATGAGCGCCAGCACCAACATCGACAGCACGAAACTGATCCACACGCTGGGCTCGGCCTCCAGCTGGAACCAGCCCATCATCTTCTCGCCCAGGCCCACGAAGGCCAGGTTGATGTAGGCGGCCATCAAGAGCCCGATGAAGAGCCGGTCCCCGCGCGTGGTGCGCAGCGGCAGCCAGCCCTTGCGCAAGGTGGTCGGCGACTTGATCTCCCAGATCGTCATGCCCACCAGCATCAGCACCACGCAGCCGAAGAACACGGCCACGGGCAGGGTCCACACCATCCAGTCAAACATCTCTCATCCCTTCCTCACACCCGGCCCATGGCGAAGCCCTTGGCGATGTAGTGCCGCACGAACCAGATCACGATGGCGCCCGGCACGATAGTGAGCGTGCCGGCGGCCGCCAGCGTCGCCCAGTCCATGCCGGAGGCGCTGACGGTGCGGGTCATGGTGGCCACGATGGGCTTGGCATCCACGCTCGTGAGCGTACGGGCCAGCAGCAGTTCCACCCACGAGAACATGAAGCAGAAAAAGGCGGCGACACCGACGCCCGCCTTGATCAGCGGCAGGAAGATGGTCAGGAAGAAGCGGGGGAAGCTGTAGCCGTCGATGTAGGCGGTCTCGTCGATCTCGCGCGGAATGCCGCTCATGAAGCCTTCCAGAATCCACACCGCCAGCGGCACGTTGAACAGCAGGTGCGCCAGGGCCACGGCCAGGTGCGTGTCCATCAGCCCCAGCGTCGTGTAGAGCTGGAAGAAGGGCAGCAGGAAGACGGCGGGGGGCGTCATGCGGTTGGTCAGCAGCCAGAAGAACACATGCTTGTCGCCCAGGAAGCTGAAGCGGCTGAAGGCATAAGCCGCCGGCAACGCCACGCTGATCGAGATCACCGTGTTGATGGCGACATAGATCATGCTGTTGATGTAGCCGCTGTACCAGGACGGATCGGTGAAGATGGTCCGGTAGCTGGCCAGCGTGAATTCACGCGGCCAGAGGCTGAAGCTGGACAGAATCTCTTCATTGGTGCGGAAGCTCATGTTGACCATCCAGTAGATGGGCAACAGCGCAAACAGCAGATAGAGAATGAGGAAGAGGCTTCTCTTCTTGAACCGGCGCTCATCCATGGGCGGCCTCCGATTGCTGCGACTGCCCCAGCGACTGCATCCAGTTGTAGAGGATGAAGCACAGCAGCAGGATGATGAGGAAATAGATCAGCGAGAACGCCGCCGCCGGGCCCAGGTCGAACTGGCCGACCGCCTTCTGCGTCAGGTACTGGCTGAGGAAGGTGGTGGCATTGCCGGGGCCGCCGCCGGTCAGCACAAAAGGCTCGGTGTAGATCATGAAGCTGTCCATGAAGCGCAGCAGCACCGCGATCATCAGCACGCCCCGCATCTTGGGCAGCTGGATGAAGCGGAACACCGCCAGCTTGCTGGCCCCGTCGATGCGCGCGGCCTGGTAGTAGGCATCGGGAATCGAGCGCAGCCCGGCAAAGCACAGCAGTGCCACCAGCGGGGTCCAGTGCCAGACGTCCATCACCAGCACGGTGATCCACGCATCGGTCGCATTGCCGGTGTAGCTGTAGTCCACGCCCAGGGCCCTCAGGCCCGCCCCCAGCAGGCCGATGTCGGCGCGGCCGTAGATCTGCCAGATGGTGCCCACCACGTTCCAGGGGATCAGCAGGGACAGGGCCACCAGCACCAGCACCAGCGAAGCCTTCCAGCCCTGCGCCGGCATCGACAGCGCCAGCGCGATGCCCAGTGGAATCTCCACCAGCAGCACCGCCAGCGAGAACCCCAGCTGGCGCAGCAGCGCGCCATGCAGTTCTTCATCGCGCATCACCGCGACAAACCATTCGGTGCCGACAAACACGCGGCGCTCCGGCGAGATGATGTCCTGCACCGAATAGTTCACCACCGTCATCAAAGGCAGGATGGCCGAGAAGGCCACGCAGATGATGACCGGCAGCACCAGGAACCAGGCTTTCTGATTGACCGGTTTCATGCGGAGGTCTCCTTGAGCACGGACGCGGGCGACGGCATCAGCTGCTCGTCCGCGCCGTAGAAGCAGGTGTGGGCATTCATGACCTGCAACCCGATGGGGTCACCCACGGCCGGCGGCTGCGCCTGCGCGGGCAGACGGGCCTTGACGACATGCTCTCCGAGCGAGGCCGTCAGCAGCCAGTAGGTGCCCAGGTCCTGCACCTGGGTGACGGTCGCGTCCAGCACGCCTTCCGCGCCCGGCTCGGCCAGCGACAGGTATTCCGGACGCACGCCCAGCGTGAATTCGCGCAGGGCGGTCAGTCCTTCGGGCGCCAGGCCCTGCGGCAGCCGCACCGACTGGCCGGCCACGTCCAGCACCCCTTCCGGGTGGAAGCGGCCCGGCAGGAAGTTCATGCCGGGAGAGCCGATGAAGTGGCCGACAAACCGGTGCTGCGGCCGCTCGAACAGCGCCGCGGCATTGCCGACCTGCACCGCCCGTCCGCGGGTCATCACCACGATCTGGTCGGCGAAGGTCAAGGCCTCCACCTGGTCGTGGGTGACGTAGATCAGCGTGAGCTTGAGCTCATGGTGGATCTGCTTGAGCTTGCGGCGCAGTTGCCATTTCAGATGCGGGTCGATGACGGTCAGCGGTTCATCGAACAGCACCGCCGACACGTCCTCCCGCACCAGCCCGCGGCCCAGCGAAATCTTCTGCTTGGCATCGGCCGACAGCCCTGCAGCGCGCTGGTTGAGCTGACCGCTGAGCTCCAGCATCTCCGCAATGCGACCGACACGCGCGCGGATCTTGTCCGGGGCGACGCCGCGGTTGCGCAGCGGGAAGGCCAGGTTGTCCGCCACCGTCATCGTGTCGTAGATGACGGGGAACTGGAACACCTGCGCGATGTTGCGGGCCTGCGGCGACAGGTCGGTGACGTTCTTGCCGTCAAAGCTCACCGTCCCCTGCGACGGCTTGAGCAGCCCGGAGACGATGTTGAGCAAGGTGGTCTTGCCGCAGCCCGACGGCCCCAGCAGCGCATAGGCGCCGCCGTCCTCAAAGCTCATGCGCAGCGGCAGCAGCGCGTAGTCGTCGTCGCTGCGCGGGTCGGCGCGATAGGCGTGCGCCAGATCCAGGTCGATGCGAGCCATCAGCGGCCTCCCCGTCGCTCGGGCGCGCGCGTCAGCAGCCCGGCAGCGTCAAACACGTGGACCTGCGAGGCCTGCAGGTAGAGCGTCAGCGGCGTGCCCAGGTCAAAGTCGTGCACCCCGGTGAGCTGGGCCACCAGGTCGCCGACTTCGCTGCGCACATGCACGAAGGTGTCGCTGCCGGAAATCTCCGCCAGTTCCACCTGGCCCTTGAGCGCGATGTCCCCCGGCTGCGCCTGCACCCGCAGGGCATTGGCGCGCACGCCCACGGTGACGGCGCCCTGGCCGGGCAGCATCAGGTCCAGGCCCGGCAGCAACTGCAGCCGGTCGCCCAGGCCCTGGGCCAGCAGCAGGTTCATCGGCGGGTCGCTGAAAGCCCGCGCCACCCGCAGCGAGGCGGGACGGTGGAAGACCTCCGCGGTCGGTCCGTATTGCAGCAGCTCGCCCGCATCCATCACCGCGGTGTAGCCCCCCAGCATCAGCGCTTCGGCCGGCTCGGTGGTGGCGTAGATCACGGTGGAATCGCCGGCTGCGAACAGCTGGGTCAGTTCATCCCGCAGTTCCTCGCGCAGCTTGTAGTCCAGGTTCACCAGCGGCTCGTCCAGCAGCATCAGGGGCGCCTGCTTGGCCAGCGCCCGTGCCAGGGCCACCCGCTGCTGCTGACCACCGGAGAGCTGCGCGGGCAGCTTGTCCAGGTGCATCTCGATGTGCAGCTTGCGGGCCAGTTGCTCGACCCGGTCATGCACGCCCGCACGGTCCAGCTTGCCGCGCAGCTTCAGCGGCGAGGCAATGTTGTCCCGCACCGTCATCGACGGATAGTTGATGAACTGCTGGTAGACCATGGCGACATCGCGCTGGCGCACCGGCCAGCCGGTGACGTCGGTGCCGTCCACCTCGATGCGGCCTTCGGTGGGACGGTCCAGGCCGGCCATCAGGCGCATCAGCGTGGTCTTGCCGGCCTGCGTGGCGCCCAGCAGCACGGTGACCGCGCCCGGGACCGGACGCAGGTCCAGCGGATAGAGGAATGGCTGAGCCCCGACACGGTGGCTGATACCGTGCAGACTCAGCTCCATGACCTGTCTCTTTGCATGTTGTTGTTGTCAGGGGGGGTGGGAAGGGCCTGCTGGCGGAACCAGTCCTGCACGGCGGCGCGCTGTGCGTCGCTGTAGTGCAGGCCCAGCTTGGAGCGCCGCCACAGGACATCGTCGGCCGACTGCGCCCATTCTTCGCGGACCAGATAGAGCAGTTCGGCTTCGTGCAGGCCCGGGGCGATTTCCGGACCGAGATCGCTGAGGTTTTCCGCGCCGCCCAGCACGCGGCCGATGCGGCCGCCGTAGGCACGGGCCAGTCGATGCGCCAGCGCCGGCGGCAGCCAGGCATGGCGCTGGCCCAGGGCGGTGAGCAGGCGCTGGAAGTCGGTGTCCGGGCGCTTGGGGGCGCCGATCCACTCGCGCAGATCGCCGCCCGGCAGGTAGGCCGATTCGGTCCAGGCGGCGCGGCGGTCGCCGAGCATGCCGCCCACCATGTCGGCCGCGTCTTCGGCCAGCTTGCGGAAGGTGGTGATCTTGCCGCCCCACACGCTCAGCAGCGGCGCACCGCCGTCCGAATGCGGCTCCAGCAGATAGTCGCGGGTGACGGCGGAAGGATCGCCGGAGGCATCGTCCAGCAGCGGCCGCACGCCGGCATAGGTCCACACCACGTCGGCCAGGGTGAGCGGCTTGGCAAAGTAGCGGCTGGCCTGTTCGCACAGATAGGCCACTTCCTTTTCCTCGATCTGCGCCTTGCCAAAGCCCGCCAGCGCATCGGCCGGCAACTCCACGTCGGTCGTGCCGATCAGGGTGAAGTCGTTCTCGTACGGGATGGCGAAGATGATGCGCTTGTCCGGGTTCTGAAAGATGTAGGCATGGTCATGCTCATAGGCCCGGCGCACCACGATGTGGCTGCCCTTGACCAGCCGCAGGCTCTTGGTGGCCAGGGCTTCGGTCTTGGCCGACTGGGCATGCTCACGCAGGAAGCTCTCGGCCCACGGGCCCGCCGCATTGACCAGCGCCCGCGCACGAACGGTGAACTCGCCCTGCGGACCGCGCAGCGTGGCCAGCCAGTGGTCCGCCTGCCGACGGGCGGCGACCACCGTCGTGCGGGTGTGCAGGCTGGCGCCCTTGTCCCGCGCGTCCAGCGCGTTGAGCAGCACCAGGCGGGCGTCATCCACCCAGCCATCCGAATAGACGAAACCGCGGGTGTACTGCGCCTTGAGCGGCGCCCCCAGCGGCGACTGGCGCAGGTTCACGCCAGTGGAGCCGGGCAGCACTTCGCGCCGGGCCAGATGGTCGTAGAGGAACAGGCCGATGCGGATCATCCAGGCCGGTCGCATGGCCGCGTCATGCGGCATGACAAAGCGCAGGGGCCACATGATGTGCGGCGCGCTGCGCAGCAGCGTCTCGCGCTCCTGCAGCGCCTTGCGCACCAGAGAGAACTCGTAGTACTCGAGGTAGCGCAGGCCGCCGTGGATCAGCTTGGTGGACGAGGACGAGGTGTGGGCGGCGAAGTCGGAGGCTTCGGCCAGCACCACCGACCAGCCGCGCCCGGCCAGGTCCCGGGCGATGCCGGCGCCATTGATCCCTCCGCCCACCACCAGCACGTCGCAGGACGCGGGCGGGGCGGAGCCTTCGAATGCAGCAGCGGGGCTTGCGGTCACGGCGTCTCCTGGCGCACCTCGCAAGGCACGCGCTTGTGTTCTTCTTTTTTCTTTTTAGCGCGATTCGCCGCGTTTCCGACCAGGGATAACCCGGTGTCGTGTTCGTTTTGGTTCGCTTTAGTCTGCGCGCCATGAATCCGAATCCCCGCCAGAACGATCTGCTCCAGGAGGTGCGCGCCCGTGGTTCGGTGAGCGTGGAAGCGCTGGCCGAGCGCTTCGGCGTCACCTTGCAGACGGTGCGGCGCGATGTGCAACGGCTCGCCGAGGCCGGCCTGGTGGCGCGATTCCATGGCGGGGTGCGGGTGCCCTCCTCCACCACCGAGAACATCGCCTACCGGCAGCGGCAGGCCATGCAGGCCGATGGCAAGGCGCGCATCGCCCGCGCGATTGCGGCGCGCATTCCGGCGGGCTGCTCGCTGATCCTGAACCTGGGCACCACGACCGAGGCCGTGGCCCATGCGCTGTTGAATCACAAGGGCCTGCGCGTCATCACCAACAACCTCAACGTGGCCACCATCCTGAGCGACAACCCGGACTGCGAACTGGTGATGGTGGGCGGCTCGGTGCGGCATCGCGACCGGGGCGTGGTGGGCGAAGCGGCCGTCGACTTCATCCGTCAGTTCAAGGTGGACATCGGCCTGATCGGCATTTCCGGCATCGAGTCGGACGGCAGCCTGCGGGACTTCGACTATCGCGAGGTGATGGTGGCGCGGGCCATCGTCGAGCATTCCCGCGAGGTGTGGGTCGCGGCCGATGCCACCAAGTTCAACCGCCCCGCCATGGCCGAGGTGGCGCGGCTGCAGCACATCGACGCCCTCTTCACCGATGCACGGCCGCCCGAGCCTTTTCCCGGCCTGATGACCGATGCCGGGGTGGAGCTGGTGGTGGCAGACTGAGGCTGATTGCGTACCGCCGCAAACCACCGCGAACGACTGAAAACGACGAAAGAACGACCAGAGGGCGGCGCCGCAAGGACGCACGACACGACGCCAACGCGCGACCGCCCCGGCACCACAACAGAGCGAGACACACCATGACCTACCTGCTGGCCCTGGACCAGGGCACCTCCAGTTCACGATCCATCGTGTTCGATGCCCAGGGCCGCATCGTGGCCATGGCCCAGCGGGAGTTCCGCCAGATCTATCCGCAGCCCGGCTGGGTGGAGCACGATGCCCAGGAAATCTGGGACACGCAACTGGCCACCGCGCGCGAAGTGTTGGCCAAGGCCAACCTGTCCGCGGCCGATCTGAAGGGGCTTGGCATCACCAACCAGCGCGAGACCACGCTGGTGTGGAACCGCAAGACCGGTCAGCCGGTCTATCACGCCATCGTCTGGCAGGACCGACGGGCCGAGCCGCAATGCGCGGCGCTGCGCGAGCAGGGTCACACCGGGCTGGTGCAGCGCAAGACGGGGCTGGTGATCGACGCGTATTTCTCCGGCACCAAGCTGCAATGGATCCTGGACCACGTGCCGCAGGCGCGGGAGCAGGCCGAGCGCGGCGAGCTGGCCTTCGGCACCATCGACAGCTGGCTGATCTGGCAGCTGACGCACGGCGAGGTGCATGTCACCGACGTGAGCAATGCCGCCCGGACGATGCTGTTCAACGTCCATGAAAACCGCTGGGACGATGAGCTGCTGGCGCTGCTGCGCATTCCGAAATCGGTACTGCCGCAGGTGCATCCCTCCGCCCATGAATTCGGCGTGGCGGCGGCGGACCATCTCGGGGCGCCGGTGCTGATCGGCGGCATCGCCGGGGACCAGCAGAGCGCCCTCTTCGGCCAGGCCTGCTTTGAAGCCGGCATGGCCAAGAACACCTATGGCACCGGCTGCTTCATGCTGATGCACACCGGCGGCCGTTTCCAGACCAGCGGCAACGGACTGATCACCACCAGTGCGGCGCAGCCCACCTCCACGCCGCAGTTTGCGCTGGAAGGCAGCGTCTTCATCGGCGGGGCGGTGGTGCAGTGGTTGCGGGACGGGCTCAATGCCATCAAGGCCAGCGGCGAAGTGCAGGGCCTGGCGGAGAGCGTGCCCGATGCGGGCGGTGTCATGTTCGTGCCGGCATTCACCGGCCTTGGCGCGCCTTACTGGGACGCGGAGGCGCGCGGCGCCATCGTGGGGCTGACGCGCGGGTCCACGGTGGCCCACATTGCACGGGCGGCCCTGGAGAGCATCGCCTTCCAGAGCGCCGCTTTGCTGCAGGCCATGAGCCGGGACGCGGTGGCTGCCGGCGGCGCACCGGTCAGCGAGCTGCGGGTGGACGGCGGTGCCTGCGTGAACAACCTGCTGATGCAGTTCCAGGCCGACCTGCTGGGCATTCCGGTGGTGCGACCCAAGGTCATCGAGACGACGGCCCTGGGCGCGGCCTACCTGGCCGGTCTGACGGCCGGCGTTTACCGGGGCACGGCGGACATCGGCAAGAACTGGCAGACCGAGCGCACCTTCCTGCCCACCATGTCCCGGGACCGCGCCGAGCAGCTCATGACCGAGTGGGAACGGGCGGTGCGCCAGGCCTGCACGCGCTAAGCCCGCGCAGGGCGCGCGTGCACGCGCTGATCGCGCGCAAGGCGGGCGCAAAGCGGGCGTTCAGTGCGCTTGCCCTGCGCTGGCAGCGCCTCAGACGCCGAGCGATTCGCCCGCCCCCAGCAGCGTCGCCACCCCCAGCACCGCGAAGATAACCGCCGCGATGCCATGCACCAGACGCACCGGCAGCTTGTGCGCCAGCTTGTCGCCGATCAGCACGGCCGGCACATTCGCCAGCATCATGCCGAAGGTGGTGCCGGCGACCACCGGCCACAGGTCGTTGAAGCGGGCCGCCAGGGCCACGGTGGCGATCTGCGTCTTGTCGCCCATCTCGGCCAGGAAGAAGGCCACGATGGTGGTGCCCAGCACGCCCAGCTTGAAGCGGCCGCCGGTCTCTTCCTCGTCGATCTTGTCGGGGATCAGGGTCCAGACGGCCATGGCGATGAAGCCCACGCCCAGCACCCAGCGCAGCACCTGCGGCGAGACCTGATGGGTGATCCACGCGCCAATGGCGCCCGCGCAGGCATGGTTCACCAGCGTGGCGATCAGGATGCCGAGGATGATGGGAATGGGGCGCCGGAATCGGGCCGCGAGGATGAAGGCCAGCAGCTGGGTCTTGTCGCCGATTTCGGCGAGGGCCACCAGGCCAGTCGAGATGAGGAAGGCTTCCATGACAAACACTCAGCGGCCGAGAGAACCCAATGACCATGCCCACCCCCGGCCGCAACCCGGGGGGCATGGTCAAAGGTCTCGCCAGGCTGGGAACCCGTGGGTTCCTGGCTACCGCGCGCCATGAGCCCAAAGGCTCAAGTCTGTTGACGCAGGTCTGCTGAATGGGTGCAGCGGCTACTCCCCAATGACAGCCGCCATTCTAACCACAGACACACCCGGCCATGCCCGCTGCAGGGGCTCGGGCGGGCCGGCCTCGCCCACCAGCAGCACCTGCGTGCGGGATTCCCGCCAACTGCTGGCCAGCAGCAACTGCAGCACCGGCGCGCTGACGGCGCGCAGACGCTGCGGCCACTGCAGCACATCGTCCAGCTCGCCCTGCCCCAGGGCTTCGGCCAGCAGCGCATCCGGCGCGGACTGAAGTCGCGACTGCCATTCCCCCAGGGCCAGCGCCTGGGCCATGGCCAGGTCTTCCGGCGTGACCGGGGCATCGGCCAGCTTGGGCAGTTGCTCGCGGGCCTGGGCCAGCAGATCGGGCACCGCCTCAGGCGGCAGGCTGAGCGACAGGCGCCAGCAGACCGGACCGCCGGGCGCTTCCATGTCGCTGCGCCAGGGCCAGGGCAAGGCCTCCATCAGCCGCTGCTGGAGCAGATGCCGGGCCAGTGCTCGCAGCGCCGGCGGTGTGCTGCGCGGCACGGCGGTCTGCAGCACCATGCGGCAGCCCAGCGCCCGCGGAAGCGGGATCAACCGGGCCACAGGCGCCGGCTGGGCTGCCGCCGCGACGCCCTTGTCGGCAGTGCGCGCCGTCAGCGACGCCGGCGGATTCTTCGGCGCGCGCCAGTCGTCGTAGAGGTCCTCGGCCCACTGGCGGGCGGTGTCCAGGGTCAGGTCCCCGCAGAACAGCATTTGCGTGCGGTCCGGCTGCCAGTACAGACGGTGGAAGGCCTGCACCTCATCGCGACGCAGGCGCTTGAGCGAAGCGGCTGTCGCCAGCGGATAGGCCGTGCCCCAGAACAGCCGGCGGCCCACCCAGGGGGCGAGCTGCTCGGCATCGGCGCGGCGCAGCAGCAGGGCGTCCTGGGCCCGGCTGCGGACATGCTCCAGGGCTTCGAAGGACAGGGCCGGGGCGCCCACCAGGTCCGCCATCAGGCTCACCGCATCGTCGCATTGGTCCGGCAGGGCTTCCAGCGCCACCTCTGCCGTGGCGGGCGACAGGTCCAGGCGCAGCGGCCGGCCCAGCAGGTCGGAGGCGTAGGCGATGTCCGCCGAATCCATCGCCTCGTTGCCGCGGTTCGCGCCTTGCGCCAGCATCGTCAGCGCCACTTCCGCCAGGCCTTCGCGGCCGGCCGGGTCCTTCAGCCAGCCGCCGGCCCCGATCAGGCGCATCGACGTGCGCACGGCACCCGGGCGTTGCAACACCATCAGGCGCAGCCCGTTGGGCAGCCGCGCCTGCTGCAGCGTCAGCGACGGCACGGCTGGAGCAGGTGGCACTTCCGGCGGCGTGTCGAAGCCTCCGGGTGTCCCTGCGGGGCTGGACGCCTGGGTGCGGGCCTGAAGCATCGGCCAGGCACCGGCCAGGCCAGCGCCCAGCATCAGTTCACGTCGTTTCAGCGTCATACCACCACTCCGGAGGCACCGGGCGCCGCAGCGCCCGCCACATCGGCCAGCAGCGTCAGCACCGGCGTGCGGACGATCTGGCTGCGCCACAGCTGCTGCACCTCCTTGGCCTGCACACGCGTCCAGGCGGCAGCATCGCGACCGGGCGCCTGCGGGTCCCCTCGCACCGCCCAGGCCGTGCCCAGGCTGCGGGCCAGCGTGTCGGCCGTCCACTCACTGGCCTGCCAGTCCCGCTTGAGCAGCGCCTTGGCCTTGTCCAGTTCTTCGTCGCTGACCGGCTCATCCGCCAGGCGCAGCACTTCGTTTTGCAGCGCCTGCGCCAAGGGGGCCGCCGTTTGGCCATGCGCCGCCAGGCCTTGCGCCACGAGCAAGCCCGCCTGCTGGCGCTGGACCAGTCGAAGGCTCAGTTGATGGGCCACGGCCAGTTCGTCGACCAGCGTGTCGGTGAGGCGGCCAGAGCGTCCGCGTGCCAGCAGCGCGTGGGCCACCTGCCAGAGCGGCGTGGTGGCATCGTCGGCGCGGGGCGCCTGCCAGACCAGGGCGGCCGCGGGCAACGGGGCCTGCGGCAGGGAGATCTTCACCGTCTGGCTCTGCGGACGGCGCGGCTCCTTGACCTCGCGGGTCTCCAGCGGCGGCATTAGCGGCGCGCGAATGGAGCCGAAGTGATGCGTCACCCAGCGGGACAAGGTCGCCTCGTCCCACGCGCCGGTGATGACCAGCAGCGCGCGGTCGCAGCGGAATGCGCCGGCGTGGAAGCTCCGCACGGCCTCGATGTCCAGGTCCTTGAGCTGGTCCGGATCCCCCAGCGCACCGCGCTGGTAGGGATGACTGAGGTAGCCGTTGCGGGTGATGGCCGGGTCCAGCCGACCGTAGGGCCGGATCAACGGCTGGCGCACGGCCTGCTGGAGCTGCAGGCGGGCACGGTCCAGGGTGCCCGGCTCCAGGCGTGGATTGCTCATGCGCTCGGCTTCGGCCCAGAGCAGGCGCTCGAGATGATGGGCAGGCACCACCGTCTGCAGCGCGGCGAAGTCCTCATCCGCTTCGAGCTGCGTGGTGCCGCCGGCCTGGGCGACCATCCGGTTGAACTGGCCGGGCTCGAGGTAGCGGCTGGCGCCGGCCACCATGCGCAGCGTCAGATGGGTGAGGCCGGAGCGGCCGGTGGGGTCGTCCTTGGCGCCGACGCGGTAGACCACACGGACGGCCACCTGCGGCCCCGGGGCCGGACGTGCCACCCAGAGCAGCCCATTGGGCAGGCGCTGAGGCTCGATACTGGTACTGGACATCCACACAGCATAGCTGCCAATGCGGTGTCAGCAGCCGGTCGTCATGATCCGCGCCACGGATGCGCCCCAGAGCTGGGGGACAGCCGATCCACCACAGGGAGCCCCACCATGAAATTTGCCTACACCATCATCTACACGGCGGACGTCGCCGCATCGCTGGACTTCTTCGAGCGGGCCTTTGGTCTGCAGCGGCGCTTCCTGCATGAGTCGGGCGCTTATGGCGAAGTGGAGACCGGCGCAACGGCACTGGCCTTTGCCCATCACGACATCGCCCGGGGCAATCTGGGGCACGACTACCGCAGCGCGTCCGACGGCGCACCGCTGGGCATGGAGATCGGCCTGACGACCGACGATGTGGCTGCGGCTTATGCCCAGGCCCTGGCTGCGGGGGCGCAGGGGCTGGCCGAGCCGGTCACCAAGCCGTGGGGCCAGGTCGTGTCCTATGTCCGGTGCCCCGATGGCACCTTGGTGGAACTGTGCTCGCCGATGGGCTGACGCAGCGGTCTCACAGCCCGTCCGGCTGGGACGAACGCCATGCTGCGAAGCGGGCGGCCAATTCGTTGGGCGCGACGGAGACGCTGAAGACGTCCATGCCGCCATCGTAGGGGCAGAGCATGTTGCCGGTGGCGGGAGAAGCCAGCGAGAGGCCCACTTCCTGGTTGTCGGCCACCAAGGCCACCAGCGCTTCGAAGAAGTCGGGCTTCCAGGTGGTGGCGAGTCCGCGAACCTGCAGGGGTGGGTCTTCGCCCATTTCACACACCGTCTCGCGGAACTGCCGCCCCGCAATCTGCGGACGGGGGCGGGACCGGCTTCGTCGGGGCGACGGCTCCCAGATCGCTCGAAACACAAACAGCGGCTCGCCGGCGGTGAAGAGGGCAGAGCCCACGGCCTCATGCCGTTGCACGATCTCCCGCGCTTCCTCAGGCGTATCGGCGTAGCGTTTGGCGCCGGGCAACGAGTGCAGGCGCAGCCATCGTTCGCGCCAATGGTCGCGCAGCAGATGGCCTCGCGGCGGCAGGCCGGTGGCCAGGCTGTTCCACCACGCCAGAGGGTCTGAGGAGTTCACGTGCATGGGTCACATTCTTCCAGGGAACCCACTTGACGTTCGACACCAAGCGCCAGCCGTCCTAAGCCTCTTCCGGATCGCCGTGCTGCTGCGGCTCCACGACGATGCGTGCATGCCGCTGGAAGGTGAAATAGGCCCAGGCCCAATCGGCAAACACCCGCACGCGATTGCGGAAACCGATGAGGAAATACACGTGCACGAACAGCCAGAACAGCCACGCTGAAAAGCCGCTGAACTGAATCGTGCCCAGGTCCGCGACGGCCGCCTTTCGGCCGATGGTGGCCAGGTTGCCGTAGTCGCGATAGCGGAATGCGGGTTCTGAACGTCCCTGCAGCCGCGCCAGGATCTGCCGCGCCGCATGCCGGCCGGCCTGCTTGGCGCCCGGGCTCACCCCCGGCACCGGCTTGCGGCTGCCGTCCTTTTCCAGGCTGTGGGCCGCGGCCATGTCGCCCACCACATAGACCTCCGGATGACCCGGAATGTTCATGTGCTCGTCCACGATCACCCGCCCGGCCCGGTCCAGCGGCACGTCCAGCGTGCGCGCCAGCGGCGACGCCGCCACGCCGGCCGCCCACACCTTGGTGTGCGAGGCAATGCGCTCGCGCTGGCCATCGGGCTTTTGCAGCTCCACGCCGGTCTCGTCGATGCCCACCACCCGGCAGCCCACCCGCACGGTGACGCCCAGCCGCTCCAGCTGCGCCTGCGCCTGGGCCGACTGCGCCGGCTTGAAAGCCGCCAGCACCCGGTCCGATCCTTCCACCAGCAGCACCTTGGCGCGGCTGGGGTCGATGCGACGGAATTCGTCCTTGAGCGTGTGGCGGGCAATCTCGGCCAGCGTGCCGGCCATTTCCACACCAGTCGGCCCGCCGCCGATCACCACGAAGGTGAGCCAGCCCTCACGTTCCGCCGGGCGGTCGGCCAGGGTCTCGGCTTTCTCGAAGGCGCTGAGCAGCCGCGCGCGCAGCTTGAAGGCATCGGCCAGGGTCTTGAGTCCGGGCGCATGGGCCTGCCACTGGTCATTGCCGAAGTAGCTGTGAGTGGCGCCGGCCGCCACGATCAGATGGTCGTAACTCAGCGTCTGCCCGTCGGCCAGATGCACTTCCCGCCGGGCCTTGTCAATGGCGGTGACCTCCGCCATCAGCACGGTGAGGTTGCGCTGATGCCGCCGCATGTGACGGATCGGCGAGGCAATCGACGGGGCCGACAGACCTGCCGTCGCCACCTGGTAGAGCAGCGGCTGGAACAGGTGATGGTTGCTGCGGTCGATGAGGGTGACCCGCACCGGCGCGCCGTCCAGCACCTTGGTGGCTTCCAGGCCACCGAAGCCGCACCCAACGATCAAGACATGAGGCAATTCGGCATTCATGCCACAGATAGTAATGGGATGACGACCTTCTTCTGTCAATGCGTTCGCTGACAATGCCGCTATGCGCCGCGCCGACCGCCTGTTCCAGATCGTCCAACTCATTCGCGGACGCCGCCTGACCACCGCTGAATTCCTGGCCCAACGTCTGGAGGTGTCCATCCGCACCGTCTATCGGGACGTGGCGGCCTTGCAGCAGCAAGGCGTGCCGATTGATGGCGAGGCGGGTGTGGGTTACCGAATGCGGGTCGGGTTTGAACTGCCGCCGCTGATGTTCAGCGCGGAAGAAGCGCAGTCGCTGGTGGCGGCCGTGCGGCTGGCGCAGCCGCAGCTCGATGCGGTGCTGGAGCAGCGCGCGGAAGAGGCGCTGAGCAAGATCCTGGCGGTGCTGCCGGGCACGGCTCGGGCCGCGGCGGAAAGCCTGACCGTCTATGCGCTGCAGCGCGGGCTGGACGAAGCCACGCGCGCGCGGCTGACGCAGTTGCGGCAGGCCACCGAGTCCCGCAACAAACTGCGGCTGTCCTATCTCGACCTCAATGAGCAGACCACCAGCCGCGTGGTGCGTCCGCTGGCCTGCTTCTTCTGGGGACCGGTGTGGACCTTCTCGGCCTGGTGCGAACTGCGCGAGGACTTCCGCAGTTTCCGGGTGGACCGGGTGCAGCAGCTGGAGGTGATGGACGAGCGCTTTCGGGACGAACCCGGTAAGACGCTGGCGGATCTGCAGCGGCTGGACAGCGCGCGGGAAGACTGGGCTTGAGGTGCTGTGGCGCTGTGTCGCGGCGGCGCTTCAGCGCACCGTGACGCCAGCGCGCGGCAGCGTCGCCGCCCGCGGACGCCAGCGCAGCAGCGGCGCTTCCACCCAGTGATAGAACGGCAGCGCCGCCACATTGCTCAAGGCCCAGGCGGCCAGCAGCGCGATCGGCGCCAGCGCGTCCAGCATCGGTGCCGGGCTTTCGGCGCGATGCTCATACAGCGCGTTGACCAGCAGGCAGATGGGGAAGTGGATGAGGAACAGCGCATAGGCATGGCGGGCGAAGCCCTGCACGCGCACCTGCAGCCAGTCCGGTCCCTGACCGCGTTTCCACAGGGCCACGACCAGCGCGGTGAGCCCTGCCACCACCAGCCGCTCGCGGAACTGCAGGGCCAGGGCCGACACCATCAGCACGGCCATGCCGGCCAGTGCCGCGCGGCGCCACGGCTGCGGCCAGGACTGGCACCAGAACAGCAGCGACCCCAGCCCATACGCGCCGAAGAAGTAGATGCCATAGGCGTCCAGCGCGGCCATCCGGTTGAAGTGCAGCAGCGAGGCCGCGCACAGGGCGCCCACCAGCACCGGTGCCAGCCATTGCCGCGTGCTGCGGCGCAGCGGCAGGCGGCGCAGGGCCCACAGCAGGCCCAGCAGCAGGGCGAACAGCTGGAAGTCGATGGCCACATACCAGGCGCCGACGGTCAGCGCATCCACGCCGACCAGGTCATGCACCAGCAGGGCATGGGCGAGCAACTGGAAAGCCTCGACCTGGGCCGGCACCAGCTCCGGCAGCAGCGGCTCCACCAGCCAGGAGGCCAGCAGGGTCAGGACGACAGCCGCCATGAACGGCGGCACCAGGCGCCAATAGCGCTGAGCCAGCAGGGCCGGAGCGGCTTGATGAAGATGGGGTTCCTGCGCCGACAGGGCCCGCGCGCTGAGGTAGCCCCCCAGCACCAGGAACACCTGGACGGCCATGCGCCCGTAATCGAAGAGCCAGCCCGTCAGCAGCGGGAAGAGGCTGTGCATGGCTTCGGCGATCGGGCCGTAAGCGGACAGATGGTGCAGAACGATCAGCTGCGCTGCGACGGCACGGAGGGCGTCCAGCGGGAAAAGACGGGCGGCGGCCATGGCAAAGAACGATCAGGAAAAACGGCGGCCACCCAAGGTGGCCGTCAGATGGGGCGTGATTCTAAAGGGGGTGGGCGGGAATACCCTGACGGGGTGGCGCTCCTCGCCCACCTCCGGCGACGGACGGTGGGGCTCCTGGAGGCAAGCGGCGCACCCAGCGGCCGGAGTGACGGGGCGACGCAACAGCGGCAAAGCGCAGACCGGGACCGGGACCGGGAACGGGAACGGCAACGGGGTTGCGGCTGCGGCTGCGGCTGCGGCTAGGGCTAGGGCTAGGGCTGAGGATGGGAACGGGACGCCCAGGGTGACTGCCGAGCCGGGTTGATCACATTGCGAGCCTCACCGGCTGCGGTCCGGCGGCGGTCACCGGGCGGGAGGGTCTTGCCGCCGCTCACGCGTTGGCCGGGGCGTTGGCTGGGATTTCGGCCGGGGTTTGGGCACGGGATACAGCGTGCCGTTGAACATGCCCGCGAACCAGCCCAAATACCAGTCGAGCAGACGCTGTGGCCACGGCTTGCGCACTGGGGGCACGGGGACCGGAAGGTGGCTGGCATGACGCTGGCGCACCACGCGCTCCAGCACCTGCAGCTGGCGCTTGAGCGCCGTGATGCTGCGCAGCTTGAGCCCGCCCGGTTGCTGCTCGGTCTGGAGCACTACCGACCAGTGCAGGAGCGTGCGCTCAGCGCCCAGCAATTCCAGGCGGCACTGCACTTGCCCTTGTACCGCGCCGGTGGTGGCGCCACGTCCATCGAAGTTGAAGCGAAGGCGGCTGGGGCGTTCCGCATCGAGCAGTTGCACGTGGCCCTCGAAGCCGGGCAGCGTCAGGCGATAGCCGGCGGGATCGGGGTGGGCGGTCAATGACGCGCCGCTGCCGTGGGCCTCGGTCAGGGCCTGGGCCAGCAGCGGCAGATCGTGCAGCGACGCCCAGGCGGTGGCACGGGGCACCGGCACGGTCAGGTCGTCGTGGAGGGTCAGGGTGGGCATGGGTCCATTGTCCTCCGGGTCGGTCCTGAAGGGTTTCAAGCGGCCTGCCGCGTAATTGGATATGTTCCGGATATGGACAACATGGATTTGCAGGTGCTGCGCCAGGTGCAGCAATGGCTGGACGCGGATCAGCGAGTGGTGCTGGGCACCATCACGCGCACATGGGGCTCGGCCCCGCGGCCGGTCGGGGCGGTGGTGGCGGTGCGACAGGACGGGACGATTGCCGGCTCGGTGTCGGGCGGCTGCATTGAGGACGACCTGATCGCGCGCATCCGCGAGGGCGCGCTGCGTCTGGAGCGGCCGGAGCTGGTGCGGTATGGCGTCGGCGCTGAGGCTGCGCAGCGTTTTGGTCTGCCCTGCGGCGGCACCTTGGAGCTGATGCTGGAGCCGCTGGGGCCGCAATCGGCACTGCATGTGCTGCTGGAGCGGCTGGGCCGGGGCGAGCGGGTGGTGCGCCGGCTGGATCTGAAGACTGGGGCGGTCCAGCTGTCGGAGCCGGGCGAGCATGGCAGCGAGGCGGCGGACCGACTGGTTTTGACGGACGACGCCTTGATCACGCACCATGGACCGCAATGGCGGCTGCTGATCATTGGGGCTGGCCAGCTCAGCGACTATCTGGCGCGCATGGCCTTGGCGCTGGACTATCAGGTGAAGGTCTGTGACCCGCGGGATGACTATCCGTGGACGCTGGCGGGTGTGCCGCTGACGCGAGACATGCCGGACGACGTGGTGACGGCGCTCAAGCCGGATGGCCACACGGCGGTCGTGGCGCTGACCCATGACCCGAAGCTGGACGATCTGGCGCTGATGGAAGCCTTGCGCAGCCCGGCCTTTTACGTCGGCGCCATTGGCTCCCGGGTCAACCAGGCCAAGCGCCGCGCCCGCCTCAAAGAGCACTTCGACCTGGACGACGCAGCGCTGGCGCGCCTGCACGGCCCGGTGGGCCTGCACATTGGCGCCCGCACGCCTCCGGAAATCGCGCTCTCCATCCTGGCCCACATGACCGCCGAGCGCTACGGCGTGCAGGTCTCCGCCACGCCGAGCGCCCCCGCCGGCATCGATGCCGGCTGCGCCCTCTAAGGACCGCGCGCAGCTTCAGTCCAGCGGGGCTGCATGTTCGCTTCGCTCGACGACCACCTCCGCCACATTGAGCCCCCTCCACCGGAGCCGCCTCTTTGCACGAAGTCGCTGGACCGCGCGCAGCGTCAGTCCAGCGGGGCTGCAACTTCGCTTCACCCAACGACCGCCCCGCCCACGTTGAGCATCCTCCACCGGAGCCGCCTCTTCGCACGAAGTCGCTGGACCGCGCGCAGCGTCGGTCCAGCGGGGCTGCAAGTTCGCTGAAGGGGGCCGGCGCCGGGCCGCCCCAAGGCGGCCCCTCAGCCCCCTCGGGGGGCGGTCTGGTTCAGCCCTAAGCTGAACCAGCGGGGGCAGTCACTTCATACTGTAGCCCCGCCCATCCATGCAGGCTTCGACGGCACGATTGAAGATATTGGCGTCATTCATCGCCGCGGGCTGCGTCGTCGCCCATCGGTTGCATTCCTGCCGGTCTGCTTCCGTCTGCGCCGCGCTCTGCCCGTTACGCGGATAGATGATGGGGTCGGGCTTGGGCGGCGGCGTCATCGCCACCTGCGTCTGCGGCACCACTTCCGCCCCGGGCGGGGGCGCCACCACCACATACCCGGCCGGCGCCGCGCTGTAATAGATGCCATTGGCGTAGTAATACGGCAGGCCGCCAATGCGCAGCGTCACATACGCCGACGGCAGCACCGGCACCACCAGCCCCACCGGCGGCACGATCACCCGGTAACGCGGCCCCCAGGGCTCGTACCAGACGCCGCCCCCGTACCAGTAGCGGCCGCCCACGTAGGTCGACCCTGGCGGCAGCCCATGCGCCACGTACCCGGGTGCCGGGTAGTAGTGGTCATGGTGATAGCGGGAATCGAAATTCAGCCCGATGCTCACACTGGTGCGGGGTCCGCTCCAGTGACCGGGCCCGTGCCAGCGGTCCTGGGCAGCGGCCAGGCCGGAGACCAGGGCGAGGGTGACGGGAATCAACCAGCGATAACCCCGGTGAGAGCGCCACTGGGAGCGCCGATGAGAGTGACGGTGAGGGCTCATGATTGCAATGCCGTGAGCGGCCCAACAAGTTCAAGTGCTTATTCAACGCCAGGCCGGGGGGCCGCGTCTACGGGGGCCCGTATCCGCGCGGTAAAGATCCATTGCTCCGCAGGACGGCCCCTGTCCGATGCGATGATCCCCCCATCGCCGTTGTGGTGCTCCGCACCCCCGCCCCATGATCGAACTGCACTACTTTCCCAGCAATGCCAGCATGGCGCCCCACATCCTGCTGCAGGAACTGGGCGTGGATTTCCAGCTGCGACTGGTGGACCGCAACCGCAACGAACACAAGTCGCCGGACTTCCTGAAGCTCAATCCGAACGGCCTGCTGCCGGTGCTGTGCGACGACGACCTGGTGCTGCACGAAACCGCCGCCATCCTGCTGCATCTGGCGGACACGCATCCGGAGGCGGGTCTGGTGCCGGCGGTGGGCACGCGGGAGCGCGCGCTCACCTACAAGTGGCTGATGTGGCTGACCAACACCCTGCAGCCGTCCCTGATCGCCTATTACTACCCCGAGCGCTGGGTGGCGGAAGGCAATACGGCCGGCAGCGCCGAGGTGAAGGCGCAGGCCGAAGCCCGCATTGGCGGCCAACTGGATCTGCTGGTCGCGGAATTTGAACGCCACGGCGGCCCCTGGCTGCTGGGAGATCGCTACTCCCTGCTGGACCCGCTGGCCTTCATGCTGTGCCGGTGGACCCGGGGCTTTGCGCATCCGGCGCGCGCCCGTCCGGTTCTGGGCGCCTATCTGGACCGAGTGGCCGAGCGGCCGGCGGTGATCCGGGCACTGGAGACCGAGGCGCTGCCCAAGCCGTGGTACTGAGGTCAAGGCTGAGGCACTGACCGGCCTGGCCGAGCCGCCGGAACTTCACGGGCCGCATGGCCGCATGGCCGCATGGCCGCATGGCCTCAGGGCCTCAGGGCCTGAGCACCAGCCGCCCTTCGGTATGCGCGGCGACATCCTCCGGCGCCGTCCACTCCCGCCGGTACTGCCCGCGTGCGAGCAACTCGGCCTGGTCCGAGTAGTGCGAATCCGGCCACACGCCACTCTGGCCGACCGGATTCACCCCCAGCGTCTCCTGCGGCCGTGCGAAATCGATCAGCCGCCGCGTCGACGGCCCATACACCACCGACCACGGCGCATCCCCGCCCCGCTGCGCGAAGTTGTTGGGCACCTCATGGCCGCCGGGCACCTGCAAGGGTCCGACGTTGAAGAGCAGATCCAGCGGCTTCTGCCGACCCAGCGGATGCTCATGCGTCAGGGTGTGCACCGTGCCCCAGCGCCAGGATTCGGTCTCCGGGCCCATCGTCTGGCGCAGATGCGCCAGCGCCGCTTTCCAGGCCTGGCGCACGATGTCCGCCTGGGTTTCGCGCTGCGGCGTGGCCCGGTTGTCCCACCACGGTGACGAGGCGTCCTGCACCAGTCGCGGCAGCGCATGGTCCAGCGCCCGGGTGCGGCGCAGGTTCTCGAACTGCGCGTCGCCCAGCTCGTCCTTCATCGTCGCCTTGAGCAGCTCCTGGACCAGTTGCACGAACAGCACCGGCGCCAGACCGTCGGTCCGATAGGCGCCGTTCCAGCGGGCCAGCGCCTCCACCAGCGGCTGCTCCTCGCCGGACGCCGCCGCACGCAGCAGCGGGATCAGCGGTCGAAGCACCTTCTGGCCATAGTCCGTCTGGACGTCCAGCTGCAAGGCCTGGCTGTTGGCCAGGTCCCAGCGCTTGCCCTGGCTCAGCAGGCCGTCCAGTCGGCGGCCGCGCTCTTCCAGGTTGTAGTACCCCGGCACCGGCCGCACGGCATCCGGCTGGAAATTCGCCGACACGATGTAGCCCCGCGCCGGATTTTCCTCATGCGGGTTGTCCTCGAACGGATGGAAGCCGAGCTTGTCGGCCTCGGTCGTGCCACCGTCCAGGATGAAGGTCGGGTTCACGCCGTCCGGGCGGATCGGCAACTTCGCGGCCGCCCACCAGCCGATGTCCCCGGTCGCATTGGCCCACACGACGTTCAGGCCCGGGGCATGGATCAAGGACGCGGCTGAACGTGCCTTCTCCAGCGTGTCGGCCCGGTTGAGCCGGTAGAAGCCCTCCATCACCGGGTTCTCGGTCTCCAGGAAGGCCCACCACATGGCGATGGGACGGCTGCCCTTGTCGCCGGGAATCGCGTCGTTGACGATGGGGCCGTGCGGCGAGCGGCGCAGCGTGATCACCTGGTCGGGCTGGCCCTTGACCTTCAGCACCTCCTGCCGCGACGTCATCGCCACCCAGCGGCCGCCGGCCCAGACCTCGTTCGCATTGGCCGGGTTGACCTTCTCCGCCACGAAATCCACGTCGTCGTTCTGGAACATGGTGAGCGTCCAGCCGAAGCGCGCGTTGTGGCCCAGCAGCGCCATCGGCGTGAGCGCCAGATGGTGGCCGTACAGCTCGTACTGCGGGGTCTTGAGATGCGCCTCCCACCAGACCGCGGGCGCGGAATAGGCAATGTGCGGATCGCCGGCCAGCAGCGGCTTGCCGCTGGCAGTGCGGCTGCCCGACACCACCCAGGCATTGCTGCCTTCGAATTGCGGCACGCCGGCCAACTGGGCGGCCTGGTCGCTCAGGGCGGCCAGGCGGGTCATGGTGGCGGTCCAGTCCGGCGGCGGGGTTCGGCGGGCCACGGTCGGCTCGGCCGGCAAGGCCCCACCGGGTTTCCAGTCCAGCTCGAAGATGCGCAGGTAGTCCGGTCCGAGCTGGTCGCGGATGGTCGTCAGGGCCGGTTCCGTGCGGAAGGCTGCCGCGAAACTGTAGGCCAGGTAACCGGCCACGCTCAGCGTGTCGGCGATGGTGTAGGGGCGCTTGGGAATGCCCAGCACCTCGAATTCCAGCGGTGCGGGCCGGGTGGCCTGGTAGTGGTTGATGCCGTCCAGGTAGGCCTGCAGGGTCCGCATGGCGCCGGGCTGCGCCAGCGCGGCGGCGGTGACCTGGGCGGCCATGCGGTCGGCCCGCTCACGAATGCCGAGCGTGCGGAACAGCCGGTCGGTCTCGACCAGCTTGGGGCCCAGCACCTCGGCCAGCTCGCCGCGGGAGAGGCGGCGCAGCATCTCCATCTGGAACAGCCGGTCCTGCGCATGCAGGTAGCCCAGGGCCCGGTAGAGATCGTCCTCGTTGCCGGCCTCGATGTGGGGCACGCCCCAGTTGTCGTACTGGACCTGGACCGTCGCCTTGAGGCCGGGCAGTTGCAGTTCTCCGTCCCGGACCGGCTGCTTGCGCTGCAGGTGCCAGGTGGCACCGGCCGCCACCAGCGCGGACAGCACCGTCACCGACACCGCGCCGCGGCGCAGCCAGGTCCCAACGGTCATGCCTGGACCCGCCGCATGGTGGACAGCGTGTCCACGCGCTTGAGCAGTTCGCGGTCGTTCCAGGGTTTGTGGAACATGCCGTACAGGCCCTGGATCTGATGCAGACGCGCATGCAGCTCCTCATGGCCGGTGATGGCGATGATGGGCAGGTCTTCGGTCTCCATGGAGCCCTGGACCGACTTGATCAGTTCGAAGCCATCCATGTTGGGCATTTCCAGGTCGGTCAGCAGCACGCCGAAGCGGGTCTTGCTCATCAGCTCCAGCGCTTCGGTGCCGTCCTTGGCCGTCTGGGCTTCATAGCCGGCATCGGTGAACAGCTTGAGCAGCTTGGCGCGCACCACGGCGGAATCGTCCACCAGCAGCAGCGGCAGGCGGTCGGCCGGATCGGTCGAGACCGGCACGGCGGCGGGACGCACCGGCGCCGCCGCACGCGGGGCCGCGGCAGGCGTGCGCATGCCGTCCGGGTGCGGGCGCACCGGCGGCGGGGGCACCCCCAGGTCGCGATGGTCACCGCGGCGGACGGTGATGATCCAGATCAGCACGGCCAGCGGCACCGCAATCAGCAAGGGCAACAGGAACGGCTGCAAATATTCGGGCAATTCAAACGGCATGCGGCTCTCCACTCCGAACCCGGCAGGCTAGCATCCGCCAGGGACGCCACTGTAGGGGAAAAGCCCGCTTGGCCGATGGTCGGCATGTGACAGCCGATAAGCAGAGCACAGCACCCTCATTCAAGGGGCTTGCCCTGTGGTGAGGCCGCATCGGACTGCATCCATCTGCAACGCGCAGTTCGCAGTGTGAAAGTCACCAGCTCAACCGGGACAGGTCGTTGGCGAACAGCGGGGACCGTTTCCACACCCCCTTGAGCGGCGCCTTGGCCACGGTGATCCACTGCGGCTGGTAGAGGAACCCGGCCACCGCGTCCTGGGCCACCAGGCGCTGGGCGTCGGCAAACAGGCGCAGCCGCTCGGCGGGGTCGGCCGCGGATTGCATCCGCTGGTAGAGGGCATTGAACTCGGCGTTCTGGTAGCCCCAGTAGTAGCCCGGTCGGGCCAGGTTGCCGAAATCGTAGGGCTCGACGTGGGAGATTACCGTCAGGTCATAGGCCTTGTTGGTGTAGACGCCCGACAGCCACTGGGCCCATTCGACCTGCTCGATGCGCACCTTCAGCCCGACCTGGGCTAACTGCGCCACGATCAGCTCGCCTGCCTGACGGGCGTACGGCACCGGCGGCAGCTTCAGCGTCAGCGACAGGCCCACGGCCTTGGCTTCTTCCAGCAGCTTTCGCGCCGCGGCCGGGTTGTAGGCGTTGATGCCGGTGCAGTCCACATAACCGGGGGTGTCCGGGGTCACGTAGCTGCCGATGGGCACCCCGAAACCGTCCGCACTGGCCTGGATGATGGCCTGGCGGTCCAGCGCCATGACGATGGCGCGCCGCACCCGCACATCGCCCAGCGGCGCCCGCTGATGGTTGATGGCCAGGATGGTCTTGGCGCGCGACGACGAAGTGATGACCTGGAAACGCTGCGGCTGCGCCTTGAACTGGGACAAGGCCCGGGCGGCCGCCACGCGGGGGAAGCAGTCCACGTCCCCCGCCAGCAGGGCGGCCACCTGGGCGGCCGGCTCGCCGATGAAACGGAACACCACTCGCGGCACGCGGATGGCGGCGGCGTCCCGATAGTCCGGCCAGGCGGTCAGGCTGAGGCTGGCGCCGCGCTGCCAGCGTTCCAGCCGGTACGGGCCGGTGCCCACCGGGGTCTGTGCATTGGTGGCGGCGCTGCGCGGCTCCACGATCACCGCCGTGGACTGGGCCAGCAGCGCAGGCAGGTCCGGTTCCGGCTGGCGCAGGGTCAGCATCACCGTCAGCGGGTCCGGGGTCTGGATGCTGGCGATGTTGGCAAAGACGCGGCGGTCCTTGTTGAGGCTGTTGTCGGCGGCGGCACGTTCGAAGCTGAAGCGCACCGTGGCGGCGTTGAAGGGCTCGCCGTTGTGGAAACGGACATTGGGACGCAGCTGGAAGGTCCAGGTTTTCTGGTCCGGGCTGGACGTCCAGGCGGTGGCCAGGAGCGGCGTGGCGCTGCCGTCATCGGCCACCTTGGTCAGCGGCTCCAGGACGTTGTAGAGCACCACCTCGGCAATGGCGGAGGCGGCGCCGGTGGTGGGGTCCAGGCCGTTGGGTTCCAGGGTCATGCCCAGCACGACCGGGCGGCCTGCTGCACCGGTGGCGGCGGCCGTCCGGGCAGGCGACTGCGCGGCAGACTGGGCATGGGCGGAACTGGAAGCGGCAGCGGCAGCGGCCAGCAGTGCGGGGCTCAAGGCGCCACCGGCCATGCTGGCGGCGCCCAGGGTGAATCGACGTCGGTCCATGGGTCGCATCATGCCAAAGCGGCCAGCAGCGCCTGGGTGTAGGCATGCCGGGGATCGCCCAGCACTTCGCGCGTGAGGCCCTGCTCCACCGCTTCACCGTGACGCAGCACCAGGGCGTGCTCGCACAGCAGCTCCACCGCAGGCAGGTCGTGGCTGACCAGCACCAGGCTGATGCCCTCGCGGCGCTGCAGGTCCCGCAGCAGATCGAGGATCTGGGCCTGCACCGACACATCCAGCGCGGACAGCGGTTCGTCCGCCACGATCAGCGACGGCCGGGTGACCAGCGCACGGGCAATCGCCAGGCGCTGCCGCTGTCCGCCGGAGAACTGGTGGGGGAAGCGCTGGGCGGCATCGGGCTCCAGTTGGACGGCGGCGAGCACCTCCTTCAGACGCTGCTCGCGCTGGTCGGGTTCCAGGGGCAGCAGGTGCAGCGGTTCCGTGATGCTGCGGCCGACACGCCAGCGGGGATCCAGCGAGCTGTAGGGGTCCTGGAACACCATCTGCACGCGGGCACGGCGGGCGCGCAGCTCGGCGGCGGGCAATGCATTCACGTCGTCGCCGGACCAGAGGACCTGGCCCTGGCTAGGGCGCTCCAGCGCCATCAGCAGACGCGCCAGCGTGCTCTTGCCCGCGCCGGATTCGCCGATGATGCCCAGCGATTCGCCAGCGGCCAGTTGGAGATGGATGCCGCGCAGGACCTCCCTGCCGTCATACCGCTGGGCGAGATGGTGGGCCGCCAGCAGCGGGGGCGGCAGCGGTCCGGGCGGTGTCGATGGCGTCGGCTGCGTCATTCGGTGACCTCCCAGCAGGCCAGGCGGCCGGTCCACGGGGGCGCTTCGGCGGCGCATCGCGGCTGCGCCATCGGACAGCGCGGATGGAAGGGACACCCCGGCCCCACCTGAGCCAGTGAAGGCACACCGCCGGGCAGCACCTGCAAGGGCTGGTCACGTCCGCCGCCCAGCCGAGGCCGCGCGGCCCACAGCGCGCGGGTGTAGGGATGACGCGGGCGCGTCAGCATCTCGGCAGCCGGGCCCTGCTCCATCAACCGTCCGCCATACATCACCGCCAGCCGCTGCACCCGGCGTGCGGTCAATGCGAGATCGTGGGAGATGAGCAGCAGCCCCATGCCTCGTTCCTTCACCAGGGCGTCGAGCAGGTCGAGGATCTGGACGCGCAGCACCGCATCCAGCGCGGTGGTGGGCTCGTCGGCAATCAGCAGGTCCGGATCACCGGCCAGCGCCATCGCGATCAGCGCGCGTTGCCGCTGCCCGCCGGAGAGCTGATGGGGATAGGCCTGGGCCTGCGTGGGCGCCAGGCCCACCCGGGCGAGTTGCGCCAGAGCCCGGTCGCGGGCGCTGGCCCGGTCCGGCGCGAGCCGGTGCAGGACGATCGGCTCCATCACCTGGGCCAGGATCTTCTGCAGGGGATTCAGCGCGGTCAGCGGCTCCTGGAACACCATCGCCACGCGGCGTCCGCGCCAGTGGCCCCAGTCGTTTTCATCCAGGTCCAGCAGCGACTGCCCCTGCAGCGACACGTGTCCTTCCACCTGGGCACCGGGCGGCAGCAGCCCCATGAGCGTCAGCGCGGTCAGGGTCTTGCCGCTGCCGGATTCGCCGATCAGGGCGAGGCTTTCGCCGTGCGCCAGACTCAGGTCCAGATGGCGAAGGGCCTGGAGCCGGGAGCCCTTGGGACCGGGGAGTGACACGCTCAGGCCGCGTACGTCCAGGAGCGGTGGGGAAGGAGGCTGGCTCATCGCGGCTCCCCTTTGGGATCCAGCCAGTCGCGCAGGCCGTCGCCCAGCAGATTCAGGCCCAGCACCGCCAGCGTGATGGCCACGCCCGGCGCAATTGCCAACTGGGGCGCCTCGAACATCAAGGTCTGCGCCTCAGCCAGGAGCCGGCCCCAGCTCGCCAGCGGTGGCTGTGCGCCCAGGCCCAGATAAGAAAGCCCCGCTTCGGCCAGCACCGCCAGCGCAAACTGCGTCGTGCCCTGCACGATGAGCAGCGGCGTGAGCTGCGGCAGCACATGGGCCTGCGTGATGCGCCACGGCCCCAGGCCCGCCACGCGCGCCGCCTGCACGAAGTCGCGCGACCACCAGCTCTTGGCGCTGCCGTTGACCAGTCGCGCGAAGCTGGGCACGGCATGCAGGCCGATGGCCACCATGGCGATCACCAGCCCCGGCCCCAAAGCCGCCGCCAGCACGATGGCCAGCAGCAGCGCGGGGAACGCAAAACCCAGATCGCACGCCCGCAGGATGACCGTCTCCACCCAGCCCCGGCAGGCGGCGGCCACCAGACCCAGCACCGTCCCTCCCACCAGACCCAGCCCGACGGCCACCAGCCCCACCAGCCAGACGCTCTGCGCGCCGACCATCAGCCGGCTGAGCTGGTCCCGGCCCAGTTGGTCACAGCCCAGCCAATGGGTGGCGCTGGGACCGGCCAGACGCTGGCTCATGTCGATCGCATCGGGCGGGTGCGGCGTCCAGAACAGCGACAGCGCGGCCACCGCCAGCATCAGCAGGGTCAGGCCCAGACCCAGGGTCAGACGAAGGCGGCTCATGCGGCGGTCCGGGTGCGCAGGCGCGGGTCGATCCAGCCGTGCAGCAGATCCACCGCCAGGTTGAGGACCAGCACCAGGGTGGTCAGCAGCATGACGCCATTGCGCACCACCACCAGGTCGCGGTTGGCAATCGCCTTGGCGAGCAGCTGACCCAGGCCCGGCAGCGTGAAGACGTTTTCGATGACGATGGCACCGGCCAGGAGGTTGGTGAACTGAAGCCCCCCCAGCGTGACCAGCGGAATGGCTGCGTGACGCAGCCCATGCCGCCACAGCGCCGCGCGGCGACTCAGGCCTTTGGCCCGGGCGCTGCGCATGAAGTCTTCCTGGGCCACTTCCAGCAGGGCCGAACGGGCGATGCGAGCAAGGATGGCCGCCTGCACCAGCGCCAGCGACAGGGCCGGCAACAGCAGCGCCTGCAGACCAGGCCACAAGCCGCCGCCCAGTTCGGCGCTCCAGCCGGGAAACCCGCCAGCGGCCAGCAGTTGCCACTTCACCGCAAACAGCAGCACCAGCAGCATGCCCAGCCAGAAGCTGGGAACGGCCAACCCGAGCTGGGTGACCGCCATGACCAGTTGGTCGCCCCAGCGGCCGTGCTGGCTGGCAGCCCACCAGCCGGCGACCAGGGCCAGCACGACGGTCAAGGCCATGGCCAACGCCGACAGCGGCAGGGTGACGGCCAGACGTTCGAAGAGAAGGGATGCAACGGGTGTGCCGTCGTAGGCGGAGGACACGCCCATGTCGCCGCGTGCCAGGCCGCTGAGCCAATGCCCATATCGCACCCAGGCGGGCTGGTCCAGGCCCAGTTGGCGCTCCAGTTCGGCGACTGCCTCCGGCGCCGCGTCAGGGCCGAGGGCCAACTGGGCCGCGTTGCCGGGCAGCCAGTCCAGCGCCACAAAGATCAGCGCCGAGGCGGCCAGCAGTGTGGTCAGGAGCAGGGCCAAGCGCTTGGAGAGGTACACCATCGCGGGGCGGATCATAGGGGCGTGCGGGAAATTCCAAGATCTGAGCCGGCGACCGACAGCGCTCAAGTCAGGAGAATCGTTTCATGAATCGTTTCATTGCAGTCCACATTTTGCCGAAATCATGTTTAAATTCAATCTGTTAAAGCAGCGCGGATCGTTTCATGGACATCGTCACCACATTGCGGCGCGCCGGTCCTCTCAAGGCCGGGGATCTGGCGTTGTCGCTGGGCGTGAGCCGCGCGACGCTCAGTAGAGAAGTCAAGCGGGCAGGCCGTGCTGTGATCACGCTGGGTCAAGCCCGCCGAACCACTTACGCGGCGCGACGCTCACTCCGTGGCTTGAACGCAGATTTGCCGCTGTTCCGCATTGACTCGGAAGGTCTGCCTGAGGAGGTGGCACAGCTTTCCTTGGTCCATCCCGACGGAACGGCCGCCCAGTTCCTGCAACCCTTGCATTGGCCTCTCGACGACGCCATGTCGGACGGATGGTTTGAAGGTCTCCCCTACTTCCTCCAGGACATGCGACCGCAGGGCTTCCTGGGTCGGCACTTTGCGCGGCGGTATGCCGCCATTCTGCAGGTGACCGAGGATCCCAGCCTGTGGTCGGACGACGATGCACTGCATGCCATGTCGGTCCTCGGGGACGATCTGCCAGGCAATCTGCTGCTGGGAGAAGCCTCCTGCCGGCTTTGGCTGGATCGTGTGCAGGCGACAAAGGCTCACCCCGGCAGCCTCGGCATCCCCGAGGACCGCGTGCTGGACGACTACGCACAGTTGGCAACGAACGCGCTGTCGAGCGGGGTCGTCGGATCCTCGGCCGGCGGCGAGTTCCCCAAGTTCACCGCACTGCGCCAGCGCCCTGACGGCACGGAGCAGCACGTGCTGGTGAAGTTCTCCGGAGCCGATGCTTCTCCCGGCGCGCAGCGCTGGGCGGATCTGCTGATCTGTGAACATCTGGCGGCTGAGGTGGCCGGCGACACCCTGGGGCTGGTGGCGTCGCGCTCCCGCATTCTGCAAGGTGGTGGACGCACGTTCCTGGAAGTGGACCGTTTTGATCGGCAAGGCGCTTTGGGTCGATCACCCGTGGTGTCGTGGTTCGCGATCAATGCGGCGGTCGTGGGGAAACTGGGCAAGCCTTGGCCCGATGCGCTCGCCGCCCTGTTGCCCATGAAGTGGCTGACCCGCGACACGGTGGAGCAGGTGCGCAGGCTGTGGTGGTTCGGTCAGCTGATCGGCAATACCGACATGCATGACGGCAACCTGTCGTTCATCCCTGGACCCACCGACTCGTCGGCCCGGTTCCAGCTCGCCCCCGTCTACGACATGCTGCCGATGGCCTACGCGCCAGTGCGTGGGGTGGAGCTGCCGCCCTGGCAGTATCAGCCGCGCCTGCCGCTGCCCGCCGAGGCGGCGGCCTGGACGGTTGCCGCCCGGTCGGCGCAAACCTTCTGGGAACGCGCAGCCAGCGACTCGCGCATCAGCGCGGACTTCCGTGAGCGCTGCGCCGCCAACCTGAAGCTGCTGCGCACCGTGGCCTCATCAATGGGCGTGTGACCGCTGCAGCCGGCGGTGCACCGCACGGGCCTTGGGCACCCATCCCAGCCGCGCCCAGCGCCGCCACATCAGCAGACCCCGGATCCATTCGTCCGCCGCGTAGGCGATCCAGATGCCCACCAGGCCCAGCCCGAGCACCTCGCCCAGCAGCCAGCTGCCACCGGCCAGCACCACCAGCATCGACCCCGCGCCCACCATCACCGGATAACGCGCATCCCCCGCAGCCCGCAGCGCATTGATCACCACCAGGTTGAAGGTGCGTCCGGGCTCCAGAATGATGGTCAGCGCCATCAGCACCACGGCCGTGCGCACGATCTCGGCGTCCTGGGTGAACAGGTGCAGCAGCCACGGGGACGCCAGCGCCATGGCCGAGGCCACCGCCACGCTGATGGCAAGACCCCGGGCCAGCGCCCGACGCACCAGGCGGTGCGCATCATGCAACTGCCCCGCGCCGATCATGTGGCCCACGACGATCTCCGCCGCAAAGCCGGTCGCCAGCCCCGGCAGCAGCACGAAATACATCAGCTGCGAGGCATAGCTGTGCGCCGCCAGTGCCGACGCCCCCAGTTGTCCCGCCACCGCGATGCTCACCATGTAGGCCAGCCGATAAGCGATGTTCTCGGCCGCGCCCGGCAGCCCGATGTGCAGCACGGCAGCCAGCTCCTTGCGGGGCAGGCGCCACCAGTCCGACCAGGACGGGCGCAGGGACAGACGCTCGCGCCACAGCCACCGGTGCAACTGCAGCCCCAGGGCACGGCTCAGCAGCAGCGACAGCGCGAAACCGGACAGGCCGATCCGCGGCATCAGCACCACGGACAGGGCCAGTTGCACCACCTGCATCACGATCAGCACCACCAGCGTGTCGCGGCTGCGCAGGTGGGCCCGCATCACACTGGCCATGGAGGCATTCCAGGCATCGAACATCATGGCCGGGGCCAGGGCCATCAGCAGGGGCTGGGCCAGCGGCAGCACCGAGGGGGGTGCATTCATCAGCTGCAGCAGCGGCCCGGCGAACACCAGGGCCAGCAGCGCGGTGGAGCCGCCCAGCCAGGAACTGGCGCCCAGGGCGGCGCGGGCGGTCGCATCGGCCACCGGCCGGCTGCCGCTGCCCAGCGCCTGGGTGATGACCACGCTGATGCCGGCGCCAATGATGCGGAACAGGATGAACAGCGTGGCCGCCACCTGGTTGGCCAGCGCAAAAGCGGCGCCCGCTGAATCCGACACCCGAGCCGCCAGCATCGTGCCGACCAGCCCGACGGCGATGTTCAGGCACAACTCCAGGAACAGGGGCCAGGCCAGGGAAAACAGGCGCGGGGACGAAGACGACATGGGCAACAGCAGCTGGGCGGGAACAACGACGGCATCGGCCTTCAGCCGTTCGTCAACGCGCAGGCATTGTGGCGCCGGGAGGTGCTGGGCAGTGCATCCTGCGAGTGACCCATTGCCGCCAGATGTGGCGAGAGTGGCACTCCGGCCGGATTCGTTGCGAGGGCGCTGCACTCTGGCGCGAGATTTCGGCGGGGCGCCGCGTTCAGCAGAACCAGCGCGGGCGATTGCCGCGCTGGCGGTGCGCATCAGGGCCTGGGGGGAGGCTCACCCCGGATGAAGGCCACACGCTCTTCCTCCGTCGCCGCCCGCAGCTCCACCAGCTCGGCCCGGCTGCCGTAGAGCTCGTCCAGTTCCTCCTGGATCAACGCATGCGGCGGCGCCACGACCCGCAGGGCGCGTATCCAGCGGCAGGGTCTGCCGTCCAGGCGGTAGTCCACCACCCAGAGCACGCACCCATCCAGTACATGAGCCATCGGGCCAGCCTAGCCCGGCTGAGGCAGAAGCGCCATCGGGAGGAGCCTGGAAAGCCCCGCCGATTCATGCATTCCGGCACACGCAACAGCATGTAACCGGGATGAATCCGCGGAGGGGACGTTCCCGGCTGCTTCGTCATGCAGGCGTCACCGGGGCGTCACCCTCCCATGGCCGGAGGACGCTCAGGCGCCCGGCGCGTGTCTTCCCTTTATCGCCACTCGACCACCGAAATACCCAGGCCCAGCCGGGTTTCGCGGAAGTTGTAGTCGATCAGGCTTTCGCCATAACCGCTGAACAGCTGCGCGTACCCGTGCAGGCCGCCGGCAATCGGGAAGGCCCACTCGAACTGCGCCGACCCGCGCGACCGATCCCCGCCGCGCAGGGAGTGGCGCAGTTGCAGGGCAAACACATGGCGGTTCCATTTCTGCGTGATCAGCGCTTCGCCGCGGCCGATGTAGTCCTGGATGCCGGGGTTGTCGTCGCCGACCGATGACTCGTGGATGCGCATCCACGGGCGCAGGGCCACCGTGGTGTCGTTGCGCTCCAGGCTGAGCTCACCGATCACGCGGTTCCAACTGCGCGACAGGGGCTGCGCCCGTCCGTTGGACTGGTGGTTCAGGCTGATGCTGGCCATGCGGGCGGTCCAGCCGAACGGCAGGGCGACGCCCATGCCATGCGTCAGGATGATTTCCGGCTCGTAGTTGGTCTCGCGGAAGGGCCGCGAGATCTTGCTGTTGTAGACCTGCCAGCGGGAGGACTGGGTATAGCCCCCCCACACCGCCAGCGTGCCGTGGTCGTTCAGGCTCCAGAGCTTGGACTTGAGGCTGACCTGGAACTTGGCTTCGTTCTTGTCCAGGTTCAGGGCTTCGACCACGCTGTTGTCCGGCGAGGCGGAGCCGCGCGGCGTCTGGTTGGCGCGGGACGTCCAGGACACCGGCAGCAGGTAGACCGGCTTGTAGGGGCGCGGGATGAAGGCCGGCAACTGGTCGCTGCAGGACAGCTCCCAGCGCTCGGCCAGGGTCGAGCCCAGGTAGTCCCGGGCACTGCTGGGCGGACCGGACGGCTTGGTGCAGGGGTCGCGGGTGTCATTGGCCGCAGGCAGGTTGCTGGTGGCGGCCGGGACGATGGCGATGTCGTTGGTGGCCACGCCGCCGAGCGTGGGCGGCGCCGTGACCGGTTCCGGCAGCCGGCGGCCATGGGCGCGGTCATAACAGGCCAGGCGGTCGCGCGCATCCGGAATGCGGGTGCAGGCATCAGCCGACAGGGGCGGCTCGGCGGCAGCGGCCGGGTCGGAGGCCGCTGAAGCCGCCACTGATGCGGTCGCCTCGGTGGTGCCGGCCGGCGTTACGCCTTGCGCCAGGCATGACCCCATCCCGACCGTGCCGATCAGGCCTCCCATTGCAATCACGGCGCCAAGGCCAGGTGGACAGACATGTTTCACAAAAAACTCCCTTGAAGGCCGCGCGGTACGGCAAACGGAGTGCCCGGTAGCGGCGAAGTGGGTCGGTGGCAGGGGGCTCGCATCCATAGAATGCGGGCATGGCCCGTCGCCTTTTGCTGACCGACATCACCCACCGCTCGCCCTCCGGCCTGTTTGGAGATTGGGTTCATCGGCGAATGGCCGCTTGGGTGCTGGGTCTTGCCGCACTGGCGTCCGCGGCCCTGACCGGCTGTGCGACGCCGGGGGCCGTCACGACTGGCGCCGCGCCGACGGATGTCGTTGCAGCCGCCACGCGACTGTCCTGGACGCCCGTGGACGGCGCCGCCGGGCTGCTCTACGCCAAGGACGTCGCCACACCGGGGCAGGTCTTGCACTGGCTGAGACTGGATTTGCAGGACCCGACCCTGGTCCTGACCCTCACACCGCCCCGTGACAGAGGCCGCACGCTGGACCAGTTCGAAGGAGCCACGCAGGCGCTGGTGGCGGTGAATGCCTCGTTCTTCACCAGCCGGTTCGAGCCCCGCGGCTGGACCGTGTCGGGGGAGGACGTGTGGGCGCCGGTGCTGGCCGCTGAGGACAGTCCGCTGCTCCAGTGCAGCGTGATGAAGCAATGCGACATGCGACTGACGCCTCCGGTGCCCGCTCCCCCTCCTGGCGGACTGGCGGTGGCCGGCACACCGTGGTTGATCCGGGACGGTGTTACCCGTCAACCGTCTGACGATGCCTCGTGCGCGTTCTGCAAGGTGCGTCATCCCAGAACCGCTGTTGGCCTGGATGCCACTCGTCGTTTCCTCACCGTGGTGCTGGTCGAAGGCCGGCAGCCTGGGGCGCTGGGCATGACCTTGTCGGAACTCGCGCAGCAGATGCGGGCCCATGGCGTGACGCAGGCCTTGAACCTGGACGGCGGCGGCAGCACGGCCTTGCTGCTACAGGGTCAGCGAGTGACGGGACGTCCCTTCAATGAGCCCCTGCTGCGCCCGCTGGCCAATGCGTTGCTGATCCATCGTGCCCCTACTGACCCCGCTTCCTCCGAGCCCCATCCATGATCCGCTCCCTGTCCCCGCTTCCATTAACCTCCCCGCGCCGGTGCGCTTCGCCGTCCGAGGCATCGGCCTCCCGCCTGATGCGCTGGGCACCCCTCGTGGTGGCCGCCCTACTGGCCGCGTGCGCCACAAAGGCTCCCGCGCCGGGGCAACAGCCGCCAGGGGGACGGCCCGCGACGGCATCCAATGATTTCAGCCCAGCCGCACTCCAGGCGCTACGCCCCGGGCAGTTCCAATCCACCGTTGGCAGCGCCGCCCAGGCGCGTGACCGGATGGAGCTGGACCGGGCCCGCATCCGTGGCGCGGCCGGCGTCGCCCGAAGCGCACCGCAGGACACCGCCGCCCTGCGCGAGCTGGCGGAAGGCTTGCGCCTGGTGGCGCACTACAACATTGAACAGGACACCGCCCGGTCCGCCCTGCTGGCCGCTCTCCCCGGCCTGGACCGACAGCCGGTGGACGTGCAGCGCCCGCTGCTGACGGCGGCCTACACCCTCTATCCGCAGGACGCCGCCCCGCTGCTGCGCGACCTGCTCCCCCTGCTCAGCACGCCGCGCGAGTTCGCCATCGCCGCCTACACGCTGCTGCGCACCCGTCAGGCGGCCGATCTGGCACTGGTGCGGTCCCAGGTGATGCAGCGGGAGACGTCCGAGCCGCGGATGCAGGCCCTGGTCCAGGCCCTGTTCGTTGCCGAGGGACTGCCGCAAGCCGCCCGTCCGCCGCTGGCGGATCTGCTGGCCGTGCGGCCGGGGTTCCCGGTCGTGTTCAGCTTCCAGCGGCCCGGCCGCCAGCAAATGGGCCTGGCGCTGGTGCGGCAGGCCGATGGGCGGTTCGTGCGTCGCAGCGACGGGGGCCTGTTCAACATCGCCCAGCTGGCCCTGTCCAGCAGCGGCCTGCCGGGCACCATCACCCTGGGCAATACGCCGCAGGGTCTGTTTGCCATCCAGGGCGCCGGTCGGGCGGCGACCAATGTCTGGATCGGACCGACGCCGTATCTGCATTCGAAAGTGCCGATCGAAGCCAGCGTGGCGGATTTTGAGCAGCGCCCAGCAGGCTCGACCGAACCCGGCTGGTCCATCGACCGCTACCGCGCCCTGCTTCCGGCCAGCTGGCGCGACTATGCGCCGATGCAGGAAGCCTGGCTGGCGGGCCTGGCGGGTCGGGACGAGATGCTGATGCATGGCAGCACCATCGACCCCCGCTATTACCAGGGCGCGAGCTATTTCCCCGGCACGCCGTCGGACGGCTGCATGGTGGCGATGGAATACTGGGATGCCAGCGGCACGATGGTCCACAGCGACCAGCTAGCCCTGCTGCAAGCCTTCACCAAGGGCGGCCAGGACCGGGGTTATCTGGTGCTGGTGGAGCTGGATGCATCGCCCCGCCCGGTGAGTCTGGCGGAGGTGATCGATGCGGTGGTGCAGGCAGAGGGCCGGCTTTGACCACCAAGTGTTGACCACCAGATAGCCGCTGGTTATGAGCGCACCGGCGCCATGTATTGGCGGGTCACCCGGCCAGGGCATAGAGTGGGGCCGCCATGCTCAACATCCTCAACACCGAGACCCCCAGCCAGCGGCATCCGGACCTGGACCTCTATGACAGCGCGCGGCTGGTGTCCGCGCTGGTCGAGGACCAGCAGACCGCCCTGGAGGCCGTGCGAGCCGCCGCCCCTGCGATCGCCGCAGCGGTGGACGCCGCCCTGCCCCGCATGGTCGCCGGGGGGCGGCTGCTGTATGCCGGCGCCGGAACGTCCGGTCGTCTCGGGGTGCTGGACAGCGTGGAGCTCACGCCCACTTTCTCCTGGCCCGGGGAGCGGGCCGTCGCGCTGATCGCGGGCGGTGAGGCCGCCATGTTCGTCGCGGTGGAAGGCGCGGAGGATGACGAGGCCCAGGGGCGCCGGGACCTGGAAGCGGTCACGCCCGCAGCAGGCGACGTGTTGCTGGGCATTGCGGCGTCCGGTCAGACGCCCTACGTGCTGGGCGCCCTGGCGGCGGCCCGCGCGGCCGGATGCCTGTGCATTGGCCTGGCCAACAACCCCGGCACCGCCGTCCTGGCCGCCAGCGACCATCCCATCCTGCTGGATACCGGCGCCGAACTCATCTCCGGCAGCACCCGGCTCAAGGCGGGCACCGCCCAGAAGATGGCCCTGAACGCGTTTTCCAGTGCGTTGATGGTGCGGCTGAACAAGGTCTATGGGAACTTGATGGTCGACATGAAGGCCAGCAATGCCAAGCTGGTGCGGCGCGCGGTGGCCCTGACCATGCGGGCGGCCGGTGTGGACGAGGCCAGCGCACGGCAGGCGCTGGAGGCTTGTGACTTCAGCGTGAAGACGGCGGTGGTGATGCTGCTCAAGCAGGTGCCGGCGGATCAGGCGCTGCGCTTGCTGCAGGCGCATGCCGGCAGTGTTCGTCAGGCCCTGGCCCGGCATTGAGCGGGTGGGCTTGATGCGGGTCAGCTTTGGGCCCTGCGCGAGTCGGTCCCGTCGGATGAGACACTGCACCCATGCCGGCCCCGTCTGATCCCGTGACCCGATCCCAGCCCATCCCCCCTTCCGACAGCACCCGCGCTGAAGCTCCCAGCAAGGCCGGGGCGCAAGCCTCTCCCGAGGCCCATGCCGGCGCGTCGCCCTCCGTATCGCCCTGGGGCTGGGTGCCGTCGCTCTACTTCCTGCAGGGCATCCCCTACATGGTGGTGATGTCGCTCTCCACCGTGATCTACAAGAACATGTCGGTGTCCAACACCGATGTGGCGCTCTACACCAGCAGCCTGTATCTGCCGTGGGTGATCAAACCCCTGTGGTCGCCGCTGGTGGAGATGCTGGGCACCAAACGTCTGTGGACCACCCTGCTCCAGCTGGGCATGGGGGCCGCACTGGCCGCGGTCGCTTTGACGCTGCCGATGGACCATTTCTTCCAGCTGTCCCTGGCGATGTTCTGGTTGATGGCGTTTGCCTCCGCCTCCCACGACATCGCTGCCGATGGCTTCTACATGCTGGCCCTGCCGCAGCACCAGCAGGCCGCCTTCGTGGGTGTGCGCTCCACCTTCTACCGGCTGGCCAGCATCGCCTGCAACGGTGGCATGGTCTGGCTGGCCGGCGAGCTGCATGACGAAGGCCAGGACTGGGCCCATGCCTGGCAGGTCGTGCTGGCGCTGTGCGCCGCCGTGTTCATCGCCCTGGCCGGCTTCCATGCCTGGCGACTGCCCCGCCCCGCCGCCGATCTGCCGCCGCCACCCGCGCAGCGGCAGTGGCATCACTTCTTTGACATCTTCGGCGAGTTCTTCCGCAAGCCCGGACTGATGGTGATCATCGGCTTCCTGCTGCTCTATCGGTTTCCGGAAGCCCAGTTGCTGAAACTGGCGACGCCCTTCCTGCTGGACCCCGCTTCCAAAGGCGGACTGGGTCTGGACAACAAGGCCGTCGGCTTGGCCTACGGGACCGTGGGCCTGGTGGCACTGACGCTGGGGGGATTGCTGGGCGGCTGGATCATTTCCAAGGTGGGGCTGAAGCGGGCGCTCTGGCCCCTGGTGCTGGCGATGCACCTGCCCAATGTGGTGTTCGTGGCCATGGCCTGGAACCATCCCGGTTCCCTCTGGGCCATCTGCGCCGCGCTGGCCGTGGAGCAGTTCGGCTATGGGCTGGGCTTCACCGCCTACCTGATGTTCATGATCCTGGTGGCCGACGGGCCGCACAAGACGGCCCACTATGCGCTGTGCACCGGCTTCATGGCGCTGGGCATGATGGTGCCCGGCATGTGGAGCGGCTGGCTGCAGTCGCAGCTGGGCTATCTGCACTTCTTCCTGTGGGTGCTGGTGGCCGCGGTGCCGTCGCTGGTGATGACGGCGCTGATCCGGGTGCCGGACGGCTTTGGGAAGAAGCAGCCTGAGGCCTGATTCGGCAGGACCTGCGGCCGGGCGCGGTATCGTGTGCATTTCGCGGAACCTGGACTCCTGAACCGATGCAACGGCGACATCTGCTCCATGCGGCCCTGGGCTGGCCCGCCCTCACCGCGAGCGCCGCGGGCGTCGCGGCACTGGCTGGCTGCGCCTCCGCAGCGCGCCCGGTGCCGCCGACCACCGCGCCGGCCGACGGACCGCCGCCGCTGCCGCGCGAGTTCCGCGGCGTGTGGGTCGCCACCGTGGCCAACATCGACTGGCCCAGCCGGCGCGGGCTGCCGGCCGAGCAGCAGAAGGCCGAGATCCGCCAGTTGCTGGACACCGCCGTGGCGCTCCAGCTCAATGCGGTCGTGCTGCAGGTGCGCACGAGCGGGGACGCGCTGTATGCGTCCACGCTGGAGCCCTGGAGCGAGTACCTCACCGGCGTGCAGGGCCAGTCCCCCGGTTACGACCCGCTGGCCGTGTGGCTGGAGGAGTCGCATGCCCGCGGCCTGGAGCTGCACGCCTGGATCAATCCCTACCGGGCCCGGCAAAGCGGCGGTCGGTCGGCGCCGGCGGCCACTCACGTGAGCCGGGCTCATCCCGAGTGGGTCAGGACTTACGGCGATCAGCTCTGGATCGACCCGGGCGAGCCCGAGGCGGCGGCCCACACCCTGGCGGTCTGTCGTGACCTGCTGAGCCGGTATGCGGTCGATGGCCTGCACATCGACGACTACTTTTATCCCTACCCCGTCCAGGATGCCGCCAAGCAGGAGGTGGATTTCCCGGACGAGCCGAGCTGGTCACGCTATGTCGCCCAGGGTGGACGGCTGACCCGCGCCGACTGGCGACGGGACAACGTGGACCGACTGGTCGAGCAACTGCATGCGCTGGTGCGCGAGTGCCGGCCAACGGCGCGGCTGGGCATCAGCCCGTTCGGCCTGCCCCGGCCCGATCTGCGGCCGGCGGGGATCGAAGGCTTTTCCCAATACGACAAGCTCTATGCCGACGTGGAGCTGTGGCTGGCGCGCGGCTGGCTGGACTACCTGGCACCGCAGCTCTACTGGCCACGGGCGCAGAAACCGCAGGCCTTCGAGACACTGCTGCGGTCGTGGCAGGGGCTCAACGCCCAGCAGCGTCATATCTGGCCCGGCCTCTTTACCAGTCGCGCGGTGACCGATGCGGCGGGCTGGGCGCCGGAGGAAATCGCGGCGCAGATCGAGATCTGTCGCCTGCCGCCGGTCAGCGGGGGGCATCTGCACTTCAGCATGGTGCCGTTGGCGCAAAACCGGCGCGGACTGACCCAGCAATTGCGTCAGGGCGTCTACGCGCAGCCGGCGCTACCTCCGGCCACGCCCTGGCTCTCCGCACCTGCCTGCGGACCGGTGCAACTGCTGCGGCTGCGGGACGGCCAGCTCCAGCTGGTGACCCAGGATGGCGCACCCGCTCGAGTCTTCGCCCTCTGGCGACGCGCCGTGCACCGAGGCGAGGCTGGCTGGCGCCTGGTGGTCCTCCCGCCCGCTGGCCACGTGCCCTCCCCCGAACCGGGAGAAACCCTGGTCGCCTGCGCGCTGAACGCACTGAATGCGGAAGGACCAGCAGCGACCTTCGTGGTCTGAGCGTCTGTAACCGCGCTGAAATCTGTCGATTCCGCGCAACGTCAGATCGTCTCTAGGTGCGCTTCTCGACCCCCGAGAAAACCCTCTTGAATGCCGCTTTGTGTCGCCAGAGATGCCAATAGTCATGGGCATTGGCGCGGACTGTTGCGGCGGGTCCTCACCCCCGCGTTCCTGTCATTTCTTGTCACAAACCTTCAACATCCCGCCGTGAGACTCGCGTCCGTGAATCGCCGAGGCGGGTTCCGGCGCGCCGGAAAACCGCCACTGGCACAAAGTCATCAGGACGGGAGCAAACCCTAGTGGGCCGGTGTTGGTCGCATTGCTGGGGAGTGACGCGACTGGTAGGCTTTTTGCTTGAGATCAAGGCGAGGTCGTGGGACGACCTTGCACACAAGTAGAGGGTGGCTGGTTGATAGAGACCGGCGGTCGGGAGATTTTCGGACCGCTACAACAGATGCAAAACGTTTGCGGGCTTTCAAGCCGCAAAGGTTTGGCACGAATGGTCCGGAAGGGGCGAGGGATGCCTTCCATGACAGCCGCGGATTCGGTGGTTTCTTTTCAAAAAATCGGTTCGTCGCACAGGAGCGCAAGAATGAGTCAGAACAAGTGGTTGGGTTTCAGCAAGACGGCATTGGCCGCCGCAGCCGCCATGGCTGTGGTGATGCCGGCCATGGCGCAGGAAGCCAAGAAGAAGGCTGATCAGACGGAAGACGACGGCGCTCCCCGCGCCAAGGAAGACACCGTCCGTCTGGGCACCATCGTGATCACCGGCGAAGGCGGCAAGCTGGGCACCGGGCAGATGCTGAACGAAGATGCCGGCAAGGCCCGCAGCACCGTCACCCGCGCCGCCATCGACAAGGACCGCGCCACCGGCAACCCGTTCCAGGCCCTGGCCCTGCTGCCGGGCGTGAGCACCTTCAACCACGACGCCACCGGCCTGTTCGGCGGCGGTCTGACGGTCCGCGGCTTCGGCTCCGACCAGATGGGCTTCACCGTCAACGGCGTGCCCGTCAATGACTCCGGCAACTTTGCCGTGTATCCGCAGGAGTACGCGGACCAGGAAAACCTTTGCACCCAGTCGATCTCGCAGGGCAGCCCGGACGTGGACTCGCCGCACGCCGGCGCCACCGGCGGCAATGTGAGCATCACCAGCTGCGACCCCGAAGACAAGCGCCGCGTCCGCGTCAGCCAGACGCTGGGTGACCTGAACCTGACCCGCACCTTCGTGCGCTACGACACCGGCCGTTTCCTGAACAACAGCGCCAAGGTGTTCCTGAGCTACTCCCACACCCAGGCGGACAAGTGGAAGGGCGAAGGCGAAGCGAAGAAGGACCACATCGACGCGGCCTTCCGTTGGGACATCAACCCTGACAACACCATCCTGGGCTCGGTGCTCTACAACCGTGCTGTGAACAACTCGTTCTACACGCTCAGCGCCGCCCAGATCGCCTCGAACTACTACACGGACTACTCCAACACGTTCGCCGGCCACGCCGCCCCGTCGCCTGGCACCGGCGTGAAGGATCCGACGCAGAGCCCCAACTACTGGAAGCTGGCCAACAACCCGTTTGAAAACGCCGTGGTGTCGGTGTCCGGCTCCTTCAAGCTGGCGGAAGCGACCTACCTGAAGGTCCAACCCTACCTGTGGTGGGGCTTCGGCAACGGCGGCTGGTCGCAGCTGGCGATGAGCGAATCCGGTTTCCTGGATTCGACCAAGGGCACCAACACCGGCAAGAAGGACCTGAACGGCGACGGCGACACCCTGGACACCGTGACCGTGGCCCGCGCCAGCGTGACCCGCACCTCGCGTCCCGGCGTGACCACCGAAGTGAACACGACCCTGGGCAACCACAACCTGCGCGTCGGTGTGTGGTTCGAGCGTGCCGAGCACAAGCAGACCCAGCCGATCGTGTCGATCGACAACGCCGGCAACCCCAGCGACATCTGGCTGCAAAACGGCCGTATCGCCCGTCCGGACGGCTCGCTGTACCAAGGTCGTGACTGGGACACCATCAGCACCGCCTACCAGGCCTACGTGAACGACAACTGGTCCTTCGACAACGACAACGGTTCGCTGTCGCTCGGCCTGCGTGCGCCGCACGTCAAGCGTGATGTGACCAACTACGCCAACGAAACGCTGGGCGTCAACTACAACATCAACAAGAGCTACAGCGAGCTGCTGCCGCAAGTGGCCCTGCGCTACAACCTGGCGCCGGCTCACCAGGTGTTCTTCAGCATGGCGAAGAACTTCCGCGCTCCGGCCAACTTCGCCTTCACCGGCTCCAACATCGCCGTGACCAACGGTGTGGCCTCGCTGATCCGCGAAGCCAAGCCGGAAACCTCGGTGATGACCGACCTGGGCTACCGCTATCAGAGCAAGTCCCTGTCGCTGTCGGCCACGCTGTTCAACTCGGCTTTCAAGAACCGTCAGGCCAACGCCTACGATCCGATCGCCGACAAGAGCACCTACCAGAACGCGGGCGACGTGAACAACCGCGGCCTGGAACTGGAAGCGGGCACCGGCAAGTTCAAGGGTTTCAGCGCTTATGCATCGCTGACGATGCAGAAGAGCGAAATCAAGAACGACCTGCTGATCGCCAAGGCCACGCTGAAGAACGGTGGCAAGGAAGACGTCTACCTGCCGCTGTCGGGCAAGCAGTTCACGCTGACGCCGGAGCGCATCGTCGCCACGTCCGTGCAGTATGAATACGGCAACTTCTACGGCCGTCTGAAGGTCAAGCGTACCGGCCGCCAGGCTGCCACGATGATCAACGACGAATGGATCCCCACCTACTGGATGGCCGACTTCGACGCCGGCTACAACTTCGGTGAGGTGAGCTTCGCCAGCAACGTGCAGCTGCGCCTGAACGTGAGCAACATCGGCAACGCCAAGTACCGCAACCTGTCGTCGGGTTCGGTGACCAACGCCCAGAAGTACAACACCACCCTGAGCGACGGCAGCGCCTACTCCGTGGCTTCCAGCGGCGTGTTCTATTACGTCGGTGCCCCGCGCTTCGCCTCGATCAGCCTGAGCGCCGACTTCTAAAGCCTGCGGACCGGCACGGACAGCGGCTCGGGCCGCTGCCCTCCGGCATCCACGACCGCCCTGGTTCGCCAGGGCGGTTTTTTTTCGTCGGCGCACCCATGACCCAAGCTCATACCCTGGCCCCGCATTGACAGTGGTGCGCGCGCGGCCGCCGACCTACGCTGGCGTCCCATCGGACCGCCATGAGCCTGCCCTCCTCCGCCCCTCCTTCCCCTGACGCCCGTGCAGCCACTGCGCGGACCGAGGTCTCGCCCCTCGCGTCCCGGCCCTGGCTGGGGCTTGGCCTGGACGCCGGCGGCACCCAGACCCGCTGGTGCCTGGCCCAGGCCGACGGCACCTGTGTCGCCCGGGGCGCCGTGGGCGGCCTGACCGCCCTGCTGCTGGAGAGCACTGCTGGCCGCATCACCCTCGCCCAGACCTTGCAGACGTTGGCGGCGGACGTCCGGGCCGCCGCAGGCCACGGACGCATCCTCGGCCTGGACGCCGGCATCACTGGCCTCGGGGAACCCGACGGCCCCGCGGGCCGCCAGTTGCGCGACCTGCTGGCCCAGCATCTCGGCCTGCCCCCGGACACCCTGCGCTGCGACAGCGACATCGCCGCCGCCTGGCACGCCCTTTTCCAGCCGGGGGAAGGCCACCTGGTCTACGCCGGCACCGGCGCCATCGCCGCGCACATCGACACCCATGGCGCCCTGCACCGCGCAGGCGGACGCGGCCCGCTGATCGGCGACGAAGGCGGGGGGCTCTGGATCGCCCGCGAGGCATTGGCCCTGATCTGGCGGCGCGAAGACGAGGCACCTGGCGCCTGGCAGCAGTCCCTGCTCGCCCGGCGGATGTTCGAGCGCCTGGGGGGACCCGACTGGTCCCTCAGCCGCCACTTCCTCTACGGCGGCGATGCCGCGGCCCGTCGCGGCAGCCTGGGTCAACTGGCCCTGGCCGTTGGCCAAGCCGCCCACGAGGGCGACACCGACGCCCTGGCCCTGCTGCACCGCGCCGGTGTGGAACTCGCCCGGCTCGCCCTGGCCTTGTGCCGCCGGCTGGGCCCGCTGCCCATCAGTGCGGCCGGCCGGGTGCTGACGCTGCATCCCGCCATCGCCACCGGCCTGCGATCCGCCCTGCCCCTTCACCTGACGCTGACCCTTGCGCAACCGGACACCGCCCTGTCGGCCGCCCGGCGCGCCGCAGTCTCCGCTACATTGCGCAGCACACGGTCTGCTCCACTGCCCTAACCCATGAACGTTCGCACCCGCCTGCTCACCCTTGCCGCCGCTGTTGTCCTGGCGGCCTGCGCCACCCCCACGCCGCAGATCGACCGCACCCATGTGTCGGAGAACCAGGACAGCCGCGTGCAGTTCCTGATCCTGCACTACACCGCCATCGACTTCGACAAGTCGCTCAAGGTGCTGACCACCGGCGGCAAGGTGTCGGCGCACTATCTGGTCAACGACAACCCGGTGAAGACCTACCAACTGGTGGACGAGAACCGCCGCGCCTGGCATGCCGGCGCCAGCTACTGGGCCGGCGCGACCAATCTCAACTCGGCCTCCATCGGCATCGAGATCGTCAACCCCGGCTTCACCGACACACCCGCCGGCCGCGTCTATGCCGGCTATCCGCAGTCGCAGGTGGACGAGGTCATCCGCCTGGTCCGGCAGATCGTGCAGCGCCACCAGATCCGGCCCGACCGCATCCTCGGCCACAACGACATCGCACCGGGCCGCAAGCAGGACCCGGGCCCCGCCTTCCCCTGGCGGCAGCTGGCCGATGCCGGCCTGATCCCCTGGCCGGACCCGTCGCTGCTGGAGGTGCGCCGCGCGGTCTTCCAGATCGTGCCGGTGCCGGACGTCACCTGGTTCCAGCAGAAGCTGGCGCAGGTCGGCTACCAGACGCCGCAGACCGGTGTGATGGACACCGCCACCCGTGAGGTCATCGCCACCTTCCAGATGAAGTACCGGCCCACCAACGCTTCGGGTGACATGGACGCGGAAACCGCCGCCCTGCTGGACGTGGTGACCACGCCGGGCGGCATGGTGACTCGCCTGCCGGTGCCCGCAGCCCCCGACAATCGGTCTGCGTACTGACGCTGCCGCGGACGGGTGCCGGTGACGGCGCCCCAGCAGCCCGTGACCCCTGACCCCGGACCCCGACCGCCTTGTTCCAATTCCTGCTCAAGCGCCTGGCCACGCTGCTGCCGACCCTGATCGGCGTGACGCTGGTGGCCTTCGGACTCATCCGCCTGGTGCCCGGCGACCCGGTCGCCATCATGATGGGCGAGCGCTCGCTGGATGCGGACACCCACGCCCGGATGATGCACGAGCTGGGGCTGGACCAGCCGCTGTGGCGCCAGTACCTGGACTACGTCACCGGCCTGCTGCACGGCGACCTGGGCCAGTCGCTGGTCTCGCGTGAGCCGGTGTCGCGCGAGTTCCTGGCGCTCTTCCCGGCCACGGCGGAGCTGGCGCTGGTGGCGCTGCTGGTGGCCATCGTCATCGGGCTGAGCCTGGGCATGGCTGCCGCGCTGCGGCGCGGTTCCTGGCTGGACCAGGGCGTGATGGGCCTGGCGACGGTCGGCTACTCCATGCCGGTCTTCTGGTGGGGGCTGATCCTGATCATGACCTTCTCGGTCGGGCTGGGCTGGACGCCGGTGTCCGGCCGCGTGGCGGTGGAATACGACGTGCAGCGCGTGACCGGCTTCATGCTGATCGATGCGGCGCTGCATCCCGAGCCCGGCGCCTGGTGGTCCGCGCTGCGTCACCTGCTGCTGCCGGCCGCCGTGCTGGCCACCTCCAATGCGGCGGTGATTGCCCGCATGACCCGCTCCAGCCTGCTGGAAGTGCTGCGGGAGGACTACATGCGCAGCGCCCGCGCGCGCGGCCTGCCCCCGGCCCGGGTGGTGCTGGTGCACGGCCTTCGCAATGCGCTGATTCCGGTCATCACGGTGATCGGGCTGAAGGTGGGCAGCCTGCTGGCGGGCGCGGTGCTCACGGAAACCATCTTCTCCTGGCCGGGCATCGGCAAGTGGCTGATCGATGCCATCGCCCGCCGCGACTATCCGGTGGTGCAGGCCGGCATCCTGATTTCCGCGTGCTGCTTCATCCTCATCAATCTGGTGGTGGACCTGCTGTATGGCGTGGTGAATCCGCGCATCCGGGGGGGACGATGAGCCTTGCGCCCGTGCCGCTGGACGGCCCCGTGCCCTCGCCGCCCGGCCCCTGGCGGGAAGCGACCCTGGCCTTTGCCGCCAACCGCGGCGCGCTGGTGGCCTTGATCGTGTTCCTGCTGATGGCCATCGCCGCCTTGCTGGCGCCGTGGGTCGCGCCGCATGACCCGTTGCATCAGTACCGCATGCAGATGCTGCTCCCGCCCGTCTGGCTGGACGGCGGACAGTGGCAGTTTCCGCTGGGCACCGATGAAGTGGGCCGCGACCTGCTGAGCCGCCTGCTGCACGGCGGACGGGTCTCCCTGGGCATCGGCCTGGCGTCGGTGCTGATGTCGGTGATTCCCGGCGTGCTGCTGGGCCTGCTGGCGGCGTTTCATCCGCGCTTCTTGTCGCCGGCGGTCATGCGGGTCATGGACGTGATGCTGGCCCTGCCCGGGCTGCTGCTGGCCATCTGCGTCATCACCGTGCTGGGCCCGGGCCTGCTGAACACCGTCATTGCGATTGCCATCGGCAGCCTGCCGGAATATGTGCGGCTGACCCGCGCCGCCGCCCTGGCGGAACTGGGCAAGGACTACGTGACCGCCAGCCGCCTGGCCGGTGCCTCCACGCTGCGGCTGATGCTGTCGGCGGTGCTGCCCAATTGCCTGGCGCCGCTGATCGTGCAGGCCTCGCTGGGTTTTTCCAGCGCCATCCTGGAGGCGGCCGGCCTGGGCTTCCTCGGTCTGGGCGTGCAGGCGCCGACCCCGGAATGGGGCACCATGCTGTCGTCCGCGCGGGACTACATCGTGCGGGCGCCCTGGGTGGTGACCCTGCCGGGCCTGGCCATCCTGGCGTCGGTGCTGAGTGTCAACCTGATTGGCGACGGCCTGCGGGACGCGCTCGATCCTCGACTCAAGCGGGTGGGCTGATGCTGGAGATCTCGCAACTGCATGTGAGCTTTGGCGGCGTCACCGCGGTGGACGGCGTGGACCTCAGCGTCGGGGACGCGGAGGTGCTGGGCATCGTCGGTGAATCCGGCTCCGGCAAGTCGGTGGCGATGATGGCCCTGATGGGGCTGGTGGACGCACCGGGCCAGGTCCGCGCCGCCGCCTTGCGCTTTGACGGCCAGGACCTGATGACGATGTCGCCCGCGCAGCGTCGCCAGTGCATCGGCCGGGACATGGCGATGGTGTTCCAGGATGCGCTGGCCAGCCTGAACCCCAGCTACACCATCGGTTTCCAGATCGAAGAGGTGCTGCGCCATCACCTGGGCCTGCGCGGACGGGCGGCGCGGGAGCGGGCACTGGCGCTGCTGCGCCAGGTCGAGATCCCGGACCCGGAGCGCCGGCTGCAGGCCTATCCGCATGAGCTGTCCGGCGGCATGAACCAGCGGGTGATGATTGCCCTGGCGATTGCCTGCGGCCCGCGCCTGCTGATCGCCGATGAGCCCACCACCGCCCTGGACGTGACCATCCAGGCCCAGGTGATGGCGCTGCTGCTGCGACTGCAGCGCGAGCACGGCATGGCGCTGGTGATGATCACGCATGACCTGGCCGTGGTGGCGGAAATGGCGCATCGGGTGGCCGTGATGTATGCCGGCCAGGTGGTGGAGACCGGCCCGCTGCCGCAGGTCTTCGACCAGCCTCGACATCCCTACACCGCCGCGCTGCTGGCCGCCATTCCCGAGCACAGCCAGGGCGCGCGGCGCCTGCCGGCCTTGCCCGGCATGGTGCCGGCGGCGGGAGACCGTCCGGCCGGCTGCCTGTTCGCGCCGCGTTGTCCGCAGGTGCAGGCGCGCTGCCGCACCGAGCGTCCGGCGCTGGAAGCCGGGGTGCGCTGCTTCTTCCCATTGGGCCGCGCTGCGGTGGACACCCGGTCCGAGGAGGCCCCATGACGGCCCTCCTGCGCGCCGAAGGCCTGACGCGGCACTACACCGTCAGCCAGGGCTGGTTCCAACCCAAAGCCACCGTGCGGGCGCTGGAGGGCGTGAGCTTTGAACTGCAGGCTGGGCGCACGCTCGCTGTCGTCGGTGAATCGGGCTGCGGGAAGTCCACCCTCGCACGCGCGCTGACGCTGATCGAGACCCCCACCGCCGGCCGTCTGTTCATCCAGGGCCAGGATGTGGCCGGCCCCCGGTCCCGGGACCAGCGGCAGGCGCTGCGCCGCCAGGTGCAGATGGTCTTTCAGAATCCGTATGCCGCGCTGAATCCGCGCAAGACGATTGCGGCGACCCTGGCCGAACCGCTGGTGATCAACACCCGGCTCACCGCCGCCGAACGCCGCGAACGGGTGGAGGCGCTGGCGCAGCAGGTAGGCCTGCGGCCCGAGCATCTGCGCCGGTATCCCCACATGTTCAGCGGCGGCCAGCGCCAGCGCATCGCCATTGCGCGGGCCATGATGCTGCAGCCCGGCATCGTGGTGGCGGATGAGCCCACGTCGGCGCTGGACCTCTCCATCCAGGCGCAGATCCTCAACCTCTTCATGGACCTGCAGGAGCGCCACGGCACGGGGTATGTGTTCATCTCCCACAACCTGTCGGTGGTGGAGCATGTGGCCGACGAGGTGATGGTGATGTATTTGGGCCGCGTCGTGGAGCAAGGCCCGCGGGAGCGGCTGTTTGCGCAGCCGCTGCATCCCTACACCCAGGCGCTGATCAGCGCCACGCCGTCGCTGCGGGCGGCGGACCGCCGGGTGCGGATTCCCATCCACGGAGAACTGCCCTCGCCGCTGCGGCCGCCCAGCGGCTGTGCCTTCCATCAACGCTGCCCGCGGGCGGTGGCGCGCTGTGCGGAGGTCCGGCCCGAGTTGCGCACGGTGGAGGGCCGGCTCGTCGCATGCGACGTGCTTTGAGGCTGCCAGGGGCCAGACGGCGCTGACCAGCCGTGCACAGGCTCGTGCGCGCTCGTGCCCACTTGCTGCGCCCAGTTGCTGCGCCCACTCGTGCGCTCACCGCGCCGCGCGGCGTTCCCCGCCGCATAACCCGGTGTTATGGTTAAACCGTGCCATTTCAGTTGTGACGGGCACGCGCCCGTTCCAACAATGGCGCGCCGCCTGCCGCCTTCCATGCACCTGCTTCATCGCCGTCCGCGCCGTCCGCGTCTTGCTCAGCCCCGTGATCCTCATCCGGCTCCCACGCCGGAGGTGCGCCCGCCTGTGCTGCCGAGACTGAATCGGCCGGTCCAGCGTCAAGGGCTGCGGGATCGAGGCTGGATCGCAGCTGGACTAAATCGCTGCGCCGCACCGCTACTGGGGTGGACGCTGGCGTTTGCGGGGATGCCTGCGCAAGCGGCAGCGCCCACCGACAAACCGCTGATCTACTGCACCGACGCCAGCCCGGAAGGCTTTGATCCGGGGTTATGGGATTCGGCCAGCACCAACAACGTCAACAACCAGATCTTCCAGGGCCTGGTGCGTTTCGAGCGCGGCGGCACCGCGCTGCAACCGGCGCTGGCCACCCGCTGGGAGATCAGCCCGGACGCGCGCGTTTTCACCTTCCACCTGCGCCCCGGGGTGCACTTCCACCAGCGCCCCTGGTTCACGCCCAGCCGCGACCTCAATGCGGACGACGTGATGTTCACCTTCGGCCGCTTCCTGAACCCGGACCATCCGTTCAACAAGGCCTTCCCCGCCACCTTCATCTACCCGCAGAACCTGGGCCTGGCCAAGGCCGTGGCGTCGCTGGAAAAGCTGGACGCCATGACTGTGCGCTTCACACTGCACCAGCCCAACGTCACCTTCCTGAGCTACTTCGCGATGGCCTTTGCCGGCATCCAGTCGGCGGAATACGGCGCACAGTTGCTGCGCGACGGCCAGCCGGGCCAGATCAACCGGCTGCCGGTGGGCACTGGCCCCTATCGCTTCCGCAGCTATGCCAAGGACGATGTGGTCCGCCTGGAGGCCAATCCCGACTACTGGGGCACGCCGCAGAAAACCCAGCGACTGATCTTCACCATCAGCCGTGAAGCGGCGGTGCGGGTGCAAAAGCTGCTGGCGGGGGAATGCCAGATCACCTCCCCGCTGCGGGACATCGACGTGGCCGCCCTGGACCGGCATGCCGACCGCATCCGGCTGATGAAGATCCAGGCCCTGAACATCTCCTACCTGTCCTTCAACCTGCGCAAGCCACCGACAGACAACCGGCTGGTGCGGGAGGCGCTGGACATCGCCGTCGACCGGGACGCCATCTTCCGCGCCCTGTTCCCGCGCGGGGATGCGATGCAGGCGGTCAATCCGTTCCCACCGGCCATCCCCGGCTACAACACGCGACTGCGCAACGAATACAACCCCGCCCGGGCCCGCGAGCTGTTGCGGCAGGCGGGATATCCAGACGGGCTGGACATCGACCTGTGGGCCCTGCCGGTCACCCGCCCCACCAATCCCAACGGGCAGCTGATGGCCCAGCTGATTCAGCAGGACTGGGCCCGGATCGGCGTGCGGGCACAGATCCGGACCTACGAATGGGGCGAGTACCTCAAGCGCGCCAATGCCGGTGAGCATTCGGTCTACATGAGTGGCTGGGCCGGGGAAAGCGGGGATGCGGACGACTTCCTCTCCCCCAACCTCAGCTGCGCCACCAACAAGACCGGCGTGAAATTCTGCAATGCCGAGTTCGAGCGTCTGATCGACACGGCCCGTGCCACGCCCGACGCCGCGCGGCGGATCGCGCTGTACGAGCAGGCGCAGGAGATCTTCAAACGGGAGCGCCCCTGGATCACCATGGCGCATTCCACGGTCTACATCCCCACCAGCCTGGACCTGCGAGGCTTTCGCATGCAGCCCAACGGCGGGGTGATGTTCGAGAACGTCTACCGAGAGTAAGCCACCATGCGGCTGCGCCATATCGAGGTCTTCCACGCCATCATGCAGGCGGGCACCATCAGCGGGGCGGCCCAGTTGCTGCACATCTCCCAGCCGGCGGTGACCAAGGTGCTGCAGCACTGCGAACTGCAGCTGGGCATGCCGCTGTTCGACCGGGTGCGCGGCAAGCTCTATCCGACGCCGGAGGCGCAGCGCTTGTTCGTGGAGATCGACAAGCTCAACCGCGACCTGGTCTCCATCCGTCGCCTGGCCGCCAACCTGCGCGCCGGAGAGTCGGAATCGCTGCGGCTGATGGCCACGCCGGCGCTGGGCGTGACGGTCATCCCCGCCGCCATGACCCACTGGGCCCGTGCTTTCCCGCGCAGCCGCTGCCACCTCAGCACCCATCACACGCGGGAGATCGTCTCGGCGCTGCTGCTGGGCGAGGCGGACCTGGCCTTGAGCCTGCACGACCCGCGGCATCCCGGCATCAAGACCGAGGTGCTGGCGGCCGGTGAGCTGATGGCGCTGTGCCCGCTGAGCAGCCCCGAGGCGCAGGGCGACGGGCCGCTGCCGCTGGCGGACATCGAGTCCGAGCTCATCGCTATGGCGGAGGACGACCCGCTCGGGCAGATGCTGCACCACGCGGGCGAGGCGCTGGGCCAGCATCTGGACAGCCGCATCACCGTGCAGACCTATCAGCTGGCCCGGTCGCTGGTGGAAGCGGGCGTGGGCATGACGGTGGTGGACCCATTCACCGCCGCCGCCGCCGACCGCAGCCGGGTGCGCGTGCGGCCGCTGGCGCCGACCATGTCGGTACAGCTCTACCTGCTGACCTCGGCGAGCGCGCCGCTGGCGCAGGCGGCGCGGCGGCTGGTCGCCTATCTGCGCGATGCCGCCCGCAGCAACCTGGACAGCCTGTCGTGATCAAGGACGCCCATGAACGCCGCTGAACGCACCATCGCCTGTGAGGACATCGCCAGCCACCCGGCGTTTCAGCCGCTGCTGTCCGTGCCGGGTGTCGCGGTGGACCTGCGGTATGCAACGCCGGACAACTTCGTGGGCCGGGCGGTCTACGGCGGCCTGGATTGCGCCTATCTGCGCCGCGAGGCGGCCGAGGCCCTGGCCCGCGCCGCCGACTGGCTGGCCCGCCACCACAGCGGCGTGCAACTGGTGGTGCTGGATGCGCTGCGCCCACAGCGGGTGCAGGAGGCCTTGTGGGCGGAGCTCGAAGGCACGCCGCTGACCCAGTACCTGGCGCATCCGGCGCGCCGGTCCATTCACTCCTTCGGCATGGCGGTGGATGTGACGCTGCTGGATGCCCAGGGCCGGGAACTAGACATGGGCACCGGCTTTGACGAGATGACGCCGGCGTCCCATCCAGAATTCGAGGCCGAGCAACTGGCCCAGGGCGGCCTGACGGCGGCGCAGCTGACGCATCGCGGCTGGCTGCGTGCGGCCATGCGGTTTGCCGGCTTCCAGACGATTTCGACCGAGTGGTGGCATTTCGATTTCGGCGACCGGGAATGGGTGCGCCGCACCTTGCCGCTGGTGATCTGAACCCCGTCTTTCCAGGAGACTGCATGACATCCTCCCGCCGACAGATTCTGCGCACGGCCCTGGCGGCCAGCGGGGCCGGGCTTGGGGCCAGTGTTGGCGCGTTGACGGCCTCGAGCAGCGCCTTTGCTGCGGCCGGCACTGGCGCCCCTACGGCGTCCCCTATGGCGTCCCCTGCAGCGGCCTCAGCGGCGACCCCTTCCCGCCTCCCGGTGCCCACCGACATCCCGCCGACCTTGCGCGCCCGGCGGCTGCAACCCGGCGACACCATCGGCCTGGTCAGTCCCGCCAATGCGACCTATGAGCGCGAGCCGCTGACCATCGCGGTCGAGTCGCTGCAGGCGATGGGTTTCAAGGTCAAGCTGGGCCCGCATGTGCAGGCTCGCTACGGACAGTTTGGCGGCACCGATGCCCAGCGCGCGGGGGACATCAACGATTTCTTCGCGGACGACTCGGTGGCGGGCATCCTCGCCCTGAGCGGCGGCTCGGGCTGCAACCGCATCGTGGACAAGCTCAACTACGCGCTCATCCGCCGCAAGCCCAAGTTCTTCGGCGGCTTTTCCGACCTCACCAGCCTGGTCAACGCCATCCATCGGCAGACCGGCCTCATCACCTTCCACAGCCCGGTGGCGAGTTCGGAGTGGAACGAGTTCTCGCTGCAGCACTTCAAGGCGGTGGTGATGGACGCCGCGCCGGACGTGCTGCGCAACGTCAGCGACAAGGGCGACAACCTGGTGCAGACCGAGGACCGCATCACCACCGTGCGGCCCGGCGTAGCGCAGGGCCGGCTGATCGGCGGCAACCTGACGGTGCTGGCCTCGCTGGCGGGCTCGCCCTTCTTCCCGGACTGCCGGGGCGCGCTGCTGTTCCTGGAGGACACCAACGAGTACATCTATCGCCTCGACCGCTGCCTCTCGACGCTGCGGCTGGCGGGCGCGCTGGACCAGCTGGCGGGCGTGGTGCTGGGCAAGTTCACCCGCTGCGGCCCCGGCGAGGGTTACGGCACACTCACCCTGGACGAAGTCTTCGACGACTATTTCCTGCCACTGAATGTGCCGGTCTATCGCGGCGCCATGATCGGCCACATCCGGCGCAAGTTCACCGTGCCGGTGGGGCAGATGGCCGAGATCGATTCACAGGCCGGCACGGTCCGGTTGCTGTCCTCAGCGGTCCGTTGACCGCAGGAGCCGCTGCGCGCGGCTCCGATCCCGTGAGGTTTTGCCGCCAGCTCCCTCTTCCGGGTGGGCCTCCCGCCCAGGTCTCTGCCGAGCCGACCGCTAGCATGCGGCTTCGGGAGAGAGTCATGACACAACACAAGACGGGCTGGCGCCGCGCCCTGGCGTCATCCACCGTGGCCGCTTCGTTGGCGGTGAAGACGGCACTGGCGCTGATGGGCGGATCGATGCTGACCGGGATGGCCCTGGCCGCCCCACAGGACCCGCAGGCCGGCCGCGAGCCGTCGCGCCTGGGCGGCGCCCTCCAGGGCGATGCCAATGCCCGAAGCGCCCCCATGCCCGCCATGACGCCACTGCCCGCCTGGGTGACGCCCCTGGACCCGGCGCTGGACAAGTTGCTGCCCGAGGATTCACGAGGCGTGGACTACCTGCTGGTGGACCAGCAGACCCGCGTCACGGCCAGCGACCGCTTCAACTATCGTCACCGGGTCGATCGCATCCGGAACGAGCGCGGCCTGGACAGCAGCGGCCAGATCGAGGTGAGCTTCAACCCGGCCTACCAGAGCGTGCAGATCCACCAGTTGCGGATCCATCGCCAGGGACGGGTCCTGCCCTGGCAGCAGCATGCTCGGGCGCGCTGGCTGGACCGCGAGACCCAGTTGGAGAAGGGGGTCTATGACGGCACGCGGACGCTGCTGCTGACGCTCGATGACCTGCGCGTGGGCGACGTGCTGGAGTACGCCTACACGGTGCGAGGCAGTAACCCGGTGTTTGGACAGCGGCAGTTTGGGGGCACGGAGCTGCAATACGGGGTGCAGGTCGGCCAGCAATTCGGACGGCTGCTGATGCCCGGCGGGCGCGACCCCAAATTCCAGGCCTCGGCGGGTGTGACCGTCCAGCGTCGCCTGCTGCCGGGCGGCGAGCAGGAGTGGCAGTGGGACCTGAAGGACTTCCCGGCCCTGCAACAGGACAGCGGCACCCCCTCCTGGTTCAACCCCTACGCCCGTTTGACCTGGTCGGAATTCGAGGACTGGGGCGCCGTGGCGCGTTGGGCCTCGCCCCTGTATGAGCTGCCGTTAACGCCAGCCGCCTCGGTGCAGCAGGTGCTGAACGACCTCAAGCAGCAGTACCCCACGCCGGACGCCCAGATCGCCGGCGCCCTGCGCCTGGTGCAGGAGCAGGTGCGTTATCTGTCGGTCGCCATCGGCGCCGGGTCGCATGCGCCGCGTCGGCCGGAGCAGGTGCTGGCCCAACGGTTTGGCGACTGCAAGGACAAGTCGCTGCTGACCGTGGCACTGCTGCGCGGGCTTGGCGTCCGGGCCTGGGTGGCCTTCGTCAATACCGAACTGCGCGATCGCCTCGATGGTGTGCTGCCGTCCGCTGGCGCCTTTGACCATGCCATCGTGCTGGCCGAGTGGAACGGGCAGCGCTACTGGCTGGACCCGACCCGGCCGCCGCAGAGCGGCACCCTCCAGCAACTGGTGCAGGCCAATTTCGGTCAGGCGCTGGTGGTGGGCCGCGGCACGACCGGTCTGGTCCGGATCCCGACCGCACCGTCCGCCGTGGACCGCCGGGAGATCCATGCCCGCTTCGATCTGCGCCAGGGCTCCGGTGACACCCTCTACGAGGTGACGACGCGCTATTTCGGCGCCGCCGCCGAAGACATGCGCCAGCAGTTCGGATCCGGCGACAGCCGGCTGGAGCGGCTGCAAAAGCTCTATCTGGGCTACTACGCCCGATCGTTCCAGGGCATCCAGGTCGCCGCGCCGCTGGAGTGGCGGGATGATGCACAGGAGAACGTGCTCACCGTCGTCGAGCACTACCGGATGGCGTCCTTGTGGCGCCGCGGCAGGACCGGGGTCACGGAAGCGGCCCTGTCCACGCCCGAAATGGATGCCTTGCTGCAACGGCCGGACCTGTCGCAGCGGGAGCATCCGCTCGCCCGGAAACACCCCCTTCGCCTGGACATGACGGTGGAGGCCCAGCTTCCATCGGAATGGTCTCCGCTGGACCGGGACGCCGGCCAGATGCAGGTGGACGACGAGCAGTTCAGCTTCAAGCGCGGTTACCAGCGGCAGGGGCGCACGATCACATTGCGGCAGCAGTACGCCAGCCTGTCGGATCACGTGCCGGCCGAGCGCATGTCCGAATACCTCGACCACCTCAAGCGAGCCGACGAATGGTCTGGTTATCTGGTGAAGTGGGGCAAGAACGGCGGTCCCGTGGAAGAGAGCCCCGCGGCCACGCCTGGGACGTCCAGCGGCCGCGCCAACACCACGACGGCCCTGGCCTTGCTGGCGGTCGGTGTGCTGGTGGGCCTGCTGCGTCCGCTGCGTCCGCTGGCGGTCAGACTGAAACTGCGTCACGAACGGCATCCGCCGCCGAATGCCGGCCCGGAGCACGGGCGGCCGATGCGCGGCGCGGTAGGCACGGTGTCCTGCATCCCACCCCCGCGGGGGCAGGAGTTGGCCTTGCGCGCCACGGAGAAGGTGGACGGCCCCGGCCGCGATGGCTGGCGCACCTGGCTGCAGGTGTGGGTGGGCAGCGCGCTCTTGATGCTGGGGGCGTGCTTGCTGCTGATGTGGCAGGTGTGCCGGATCGAGGGCGACAAGGTGCTGCTGCAGCTGGCGCACTGGGTGTACGGGCTGGGGGCCATTGCGCTGGGCGCCTGGGTGGTGCGCAGCCTGGAGCCCTGGGCCGCGCAGCAGATCGGCCAGTGGCAATGGGGGCGGATGGGCGGTCGTGCTTATCGGGCCTGGTTGTGGCGCATCGGGGCGACCGACGAGTTCCCGGGAGACGCCGATCAGGACGAGCCAGGTTCCGCTGAAGCGGCGTCGAATGCCGACGTGGCGGGTGCCCGGGGTGAACGCAGTCGGACGGAAACTCCTGGGCAGACGCCTTCGCGGGACGCCTCCCAGACGCCTGGGCACGCGGCGATGAACGCGGCGATGAACGCGGAGACGCACGCGGCGATGAACGCGCCCTCGCGCGCGCCCTTGCACGCAGCGTCGCAAGCAAGCGACCAGGAAGCAAAACTGCCCGCAGACGCTTGAGCGGGGCGCACTGGCAGGGCGGCCTGGACCTAGGCGCGCCTACCGGTGACGATCATTGCGCCGCCACCCAGCTCACCAGCGCATCCAGCGTGGGTCGCGCGGCAGCCGCACGCTCATCATTGACCACGGCCACCACCACCCACAGCCGCCCGGAGGCATCCGGCACATAACCGGCCAGGGCGACCACATCCCGCAGCGTGCCGGTTTTCATCCGGGCGCGGCCTTCCGCGGGCGTGCCCTTGAAGCGACGGGCCAGCGTGCCATCCACCCCGGCCACCGGCAGCGTGGCCAGCAGCTCCGGGCCGTGTGGCCCCTGCTGCACCGCCGCCAGCATGCGGGCCATCTTTGCAGCGCTGATGCGCTCGATGCGGGAGAGTCCGGCGCCGTTTTCCAGCACCACGTCCGAGGGGTCCACGCCCACCGTGCGGAGCCAGTCCTTCACCGCTCGCTGGGCCGCGGGCAGGGTGTCCTCGCCCGGCTGCGCGACGGCGGCGCCCAGCCGCTGGAAGATCAGGCGCGTGGTCGCGTTGTCCGACGCCTTGAGCACCGGGCGCAGCAGCTCGGCCAATGGGCGGTCCTGGTGCCGCACCAGCACACGGGTCAGCGCGGGCGCCTGGCCTTCGCGGATGTCACCGGACAGCGTACCGCCGAGGGAAGTCCACAACTGGCGGATCGCTTGAGCGGTGAGCCATTGACGGTCCACCACGTTGAGGGATTGGCGCACCTGGCAGTCGCGCGGGAAGCTGCCGCGCAGCACCAGGCGAGCGCCGGTTGCAGGCGGCTGCGCACCGCGCTGCGGCTGGAACTCCGGAAGCTGCCAGTGATCGTCCCAGTCCTTGCAGGGGACGTCTACCAGGCCCAGTTGAGCGGCATCGATGTCCAGGCCGCCGAACATCGGGAATGGGCGCACTTGTACGCCTTGAACGCCTTGGATGCCCTGCCCATTTGGTGCGGGTGGTGCGGGTGGTGCGGGTGGTGCGGGTGGTGCGGGTGGCGCGGGTGGCGCGGCGGGCTGCAGGGGCCGACTCTGCCCATCGGTGGCCAGATCGAAGCTGAGCAGGCTGCCGTTGAGGTTGAGCGCGTCCGGGATCACGTTGTAGGGGAACTCGGGCTGCTCGTCGAACGCGGGGGCGCCCAGCTCCGGACGAGCGGGACGGAACATCGTGCGGTCCACCACCACGCCGCCGTCCAGGGCGAAGACGCCCTGTCGCTCACGCAGTTCGCGCAGCATCAGCCACAAGGCGGACCAGTCCAGGTCGGCATCGGCCCCGCCTTTGAGGTAGAGGGGTGTTCGCAGATGACCGTCCGGGGCTGGGGGCGTTGGGGCGGCGGATGGGTCGCCCTCGACCAGGAGTTCCGTGCGACCGCGGCTGTTGGGCCCCAGGCGATCCAGGGCGGCCGCGGCGGTCAGCAGCTTCATGGTGGACGCCCCCTGCATCGGCCGGTCGCCATTCAGGCGCAGGCCCCGCGCGGGCGGGGTTGGCACCAGACTCTGCACCGAGTTCAGCGACGGATTCAGCGCGCCATTCACCGCGGTATCCAGTGGATAAGCCACCACCGCCAGCGAACTCAGCGGCACCCCGGTGGCTGCATGCACGGCCGCCACCGAAGCGGGCAATTCGCCGGCCGGCACCGCCGCACATCCGGCCAGCACCATGGCGGCCAGGGTGGCCAGCGCGGACCGCGCCATGCGTGCGGATCCGCAGGCGTTCGGGGTGGGCGCGGACAGCGGCCGCACGGTCGGTCGAAGAGCTTGCATCCCCCGGACTGTATCGGCCCTCCGCCTTCACATTCCGTCCGGTTATACACAGACGACAAGCATTCATCGTGGCGTACACAACAAACTCGTGACGGTCCTATGTCAGTGGGGCGACGGTGTGCTTGATCATGCATTCAGCTCGCAAGCCAGAACGGCGGGTGGCCCGGGCCGGCCACACCGCCACGTCGTGGACGGCGACAGGGGTCTGAGGACCGCTGGCGCTGACATCGTTGACCAGGAGAAAGTCGTGAAACTCAAGCCGCTCGCTCGTTGCCTCATCGTCGTGGGTCTGGGGGCCCATGCCGCCACCTGGGCCCAGGAGGCCCAGAAAATCGAGCGTGTGGAGATCACCGGCTCCAGCATCAAGCGGCTCAAGGATGAAGGGGCCCTGCCGGTGCAGGTGATCACCGACAAGGAACTCGCCCGCAAGGGCATCACCAGCGCCGAGCAGATGCTGCGGCAGCTGGGCGTCAACGGCACCGGCGCCGACAACGCCACCTCCAACAACAACGTCTTCGGGGCGGACACCGACCGCCTCACCGGCGGCACCGCCAATGCCAACCTGCGTGGCCTGGGCCCGGGCAGCACGCTGGTGCTGCTCAATGGCCGCCGCGTCTCCACCTCCGGCATGAGCGGCGGTGCGGTGGACCTGAACGCCATTCCCATGGCCGCCATCCAGCGCGTGGAAATCCTCAAGGACGGCGCCTCGGCCATCTACGGCACCGATGCGGTGGGCGGCGTCATCAACTTCATCCTCAAGCGCGACTACCAGGGCGCCAGCATCAGCCTGGATGCGTCCACGCCGTTTGAATCCGGCGGCGGTCAGCAGCGCAAGGCGTCCATCACCGGAGGCTGGGGCTCGCTGGAGCGAGACGGCTACAACATGATGGTGAGCCTGAGCCTGACGGACAACTCCATCCTGCGCGGTGCGGACCGGGACTGGGCCACCGGTTTCAATCCGGCGCTGGGCCTGTCGCCCAACTCCTCCAGCAGCCCGTTTGCCAACATCATCAACGGCACCGGAACGGCACTGGGGAGCGGCTCGACCGTGACGGGCAGCGGTGATGCGGTGAAGTACACCCGCATCAACCTGCTGAGCCTGCAGGGCGCCTGCGACCAGGTCACGGACGGCGTGCAGTTCCAGCCCGGCCTGTGGACGCCCGCTTCCGCCAGCGCGGCGACCAAGGCGTCCAACTATGCCGGCGGCCGTTATCTGTGCAACACCGACTACGGCAGCCAGTTCATGCTGGCCGCCCCCCGCAAGGCTGAAAACCTGGTGGGCCGCACCACCTTCAAGATCAGCGACAGCACCGAAGCCTTCCTGGAGATCACCGCCTCCCGCAACCGGGTCAAGGCCGAACTGACACCCGCGCAGTTCAGCACCTCCGCCAGCACCGGCACGCTGTATCCGGTCAATGGCCCCTACTACCTCAACCTCAAGAACTACGGCGTCAACGACTTCGACCCGACCAAGCCCATCGCCTACCGCTGGCGGGCGCAGGACTTCGGCAACCGGGTGATCGAGAACGTGGACGAGAACTCGCGCCTGCTGGCCGGGCTGGAGGGCGACATCGGCGCCTACAGCTACAAGCTGGGAGCGTCCATCGCCGGGGCCAAGGGGTATTCCAACCTGATCGACGGTTATGTCTACACCGCCCCGCTGGTGAGCGCGCTGAATCAGGGCCTGATCAACCCGTTTGTGATGCCGGGGCAGACCCAGAGCAAGCAAGCCATGGACCTGATCGAATCGATGAAGGCCCGCGGCCGCCTGCAGGGTGGGGAGACCACGCTGCAGCAGCTGGACGGCTCCATCAGCGGTGACCTGTTCCGCCTGCCCGCGGGCATGATGCAGTTCGCCACCGGATTCGACCTGCGTCACGAAACCTATGAATTCGCGCCGGACGCCAATGGCTTCAACTGCACCTCGTCGCTGAGCACCGGTGCGCGGGACGTGCTGCTGTGCCCGGGCAACACGGCCGTGCCCAAGGTGTCTCGCAACATCGGTGCGGTCTATGGGGAACTGGCCGTGCCGGTGATCCAAGGCCTGGACCTGCAGCTGGCCCTGCGGCATGACCAGTACAGCAAGATCGGCGGCACCACCAATCCGAAGGTGGGCTTCCGCTGGCAGCCGGCGCAGATGGTGCTGTTCCGCGGCTCCTACAACACCGGGTTCAAGGCGCCGAGCTTCCAGCAGCTGAGCCCCAACGTCGCCCCGCGGGACTACACCGGCACCTGGAGCGACCCGGTGCGTTGCCCGACGGACCCGACGCAGTGCTCGATCATCGGCCTGGACTACACCGACAGCGGCAATCCCAACCTGAAGCCGGAGAAGTCCAAGCAGGGCACGCTGGGCGTGGTGGTGTCACCGTTCGCGAATTTCAATGCGTTTGCCGACTACTGGCGCGTGGATCTGGACCAGCGCATTCGCAAGCTGACGGTGGGGGATGTGCTCAACAACTATGCGCTGTTCTCCGACCGCATCCAGCGCGATGCCAATGGCAATGCCACCCTGGTGCAGGCAGGCTGGATCAACGCGGCGGACAGCACCACACGCGGCATCGACTGGGGACTGAGCTACCAGTTCAAGCATTCGACGGGCACCTGGCTGGCCAACGTCAATGGCACGCACATGCTGCAGGCCAAGGAGCGCACGATCTATGGTCAGCCGCTGGTGGACTACGTGGGCAAATTCACCACCCGCACCCTCTACCTGCGGGACAAGCTCAATGCCGACCTGACCTGGTCCCGGGACGCCTGGAGCGCGACGCTCAGCACCATCTACAAGTCCGGCTATCTGGACCAGGACATGAGCGCCAAGGGCGTGCTGCCGGCCACGGCCAACACGCGGGTGGCGAGCTACACGACATTTGATCTGTTCGGCACCTACAGCGGCTTCAAGAACACGACGCTGACGGTGGGCATCCGCAACCTGCTGGACCGCAACCCGCCGTTCACCCACCACGACGTGGACGATGTGGCCGGCGCCGGCTGGGATCCGCGCGTGGCCGACCCGTATGGACGGACCCTGGCGGTGTCGGTGAAGTACGACTTCAAGTGATCGTCAGCAGGCGCCATACGGCATGCGATTTGCCGTCGGCGTTGCATGACGCAAGCGACTCTCGATATTGCCAATCGGCTCGATCGTCTTCCCTGGTCACGCTGGCACTGGCGGGTGGTGCTCGCCCTCGGTGTGGCATGGGTGCTGGACGGGCTGGAAGTGACGCTGGTGGGCTCCGTCGGCGCCGCGCTGGAGCGCCCCGACACCTTGGGGCTCACCGGGGTGCAGGTCGGCTGGGCCGGGTCCCTGTACCTGGCAGGCGCCATCGTGGGCGCGCTGGCCTTCGGCCGCATGACCGATCGGCTGGGACGCAAGAAGCTCTTCATGGTGACCCTGGCCGTCTATGCCCTGGCCACCTTCGCCACGGCCTTCGCCACCGATTTCAGCTTCTTTGCGCTGTGCCGCTTCGTCACCGGCATCGGCATCGGCGGTGAGTACGCGGCCATCAATTCCGCCATCGACGAACTGGTGCCCGCTCGCGTTCGGGGACGCGTCAACCTGGCCATCAACGGCAGTTTCTGGCTGGGTGCGGCCCTGGGAGCCGGGTCCAGCCTGATCCTGCTCCACCCCGATGTCCTGGGCCCGGTGACCGGCTGGCGAGTCGGCTTTGGCATGGGCGCCGTCCTGGCAGTGGCCATGGTGCTGGTGCGTCGCCAAGTGCCGGAGAGCCCCCGTTGGCTGCTGCTCCACGGACGCCATGAGGAGGCGGAACGCATCCTGCAGGCGATCGAAGCAGACGTCGCGGCGCAGCACGGCAGCTTGCCGCCCATGCCGGCGGGCCGCAAGGAACACGCCCGCATGTCCATGCCGTCCCTGAAGGAGGTGATGCATGTGCTGCTGAAGCGCTACCGCACACGCAGCGGGGTCGCACTGGCCCTGATGCTGGCCCAGGCCTTCTTCTACAACGCCATCTTCTTCACCTATGCCCTGGTGCTCACCCGCTTTTATGGGGTGCAGGACACGCGGGTGGCGCTCTACATCTTCCCGTTCGCGCTCGGCAATGTGCTGGGCCCGCTGCTGCTGGGTCCGCTGTTTGACCGGGTGGGGCGTCGCCGCATGATCGCCCTCACCTACGGCTTGGCGGGGGTGGGCCTGGCAGCCACCGGCGTCGCCTTCGTGGCCGGCATGCTGGACGCGTTTTCGCAGGCGCTGTGCTGGTCCGCAGTGTTCTTCTTTGCGTCCGCGGCGGCAAGCTCGGCCTATCTCACCGTCAGCGAAGTGTTCCCGCTGGAGATGCGTGCGATGGTCATCGCGCTCTTCTACGCCGTGGGCACTGGCGCGGGAGGTTTCGCCGCGCCGCTGCTGTTCGGATGGCTGGTGGACAGCGGCTCACGTGAAGCCGTGGCCGGCGGGTATGCACTGGGCGCCGTTCTGGTCATTGCAGCGGGCTTACTGGCGCTGCGCTTTGGGGTGGATGCCGAAGGTCGGTCCCTGGAAGAGATCGCGCCCTCGTCCCCGGCGTCTGCTTGAGACAGGCGCTCAGGGCCCGCCCAGACTCGACCGCATCTGGTTGCAGACGTTCTCGCCGGTGGTCGTCAGCCGCAGGCCACCGCCGTTCCACTCCAGCCAGTGCAGGGCCACGTAGTCGTCGATGTCGTCGCTGGCGATCTTGCTGGCCAGTCGTCGGTTGAGCAGATCGACGGTTTCCAGAATTCGCTCGCGCAGTTCCGGGCGCCGGGAGGCGAGCGCGGTCGGTGTCATTGAAATCATGCAGTTCTCCAGTTCAGGCAAAACCTGGGTTCAGGTCCGACGGCCGCCCTTGTGGGGGCTCCTCCGTCAGCACCATCAGCACATCGGCATACCAGGCGCAGTTCAGGCCCAGTGACTCGTCGAGCTGGCTGTCCCGATTGGCCATGTCCATGCGACTGGCATGGATGCCGAGAAGTCGCCAGCGCTGCCCCGTCGCGCCCCAGTCCCTGGCGATCGCCAGGACGGGAGAGCCGCTGCAGCCGCGGTGCATGCGTGCATCGGTCAGGAAGTAGCCGGCCCCCTGGAAGCGCACGCCGTACGCGGACGCCACCGAGGCCTGGCGCACCACCGGCAGGTGGTGAAGCGTGTCGAAGAAGCCCAGTGGGAAACCGGGGATGACCAGTCGGTCCCCCACCTCCACACCAAACGAGGGCTCCGGGAGGTCCGCCGCGGTGAAGGCCCGCACGAGCGCACCATCGGGCATCGCCGACGGTTCCAGCGCAAGCGCGGCCACATCCACCGGCCCGCCACTGTCCTGCGCCTGGATCCATTCGGCCTTGCCCTGGCGATAAAGCAGCGCAGACAGGGTGCCGATGCGCGTTAGGTCCTGAGCATCCGTATGCACCTCGATCTCGATGCGGTCGGGCGCATGGCCGGTGGCGGCGTCGAAGAGCACGTGGCGACTGGTGATCAGATAAAGGCGCCCGTCGCGCTCGAAGAAGAAGCCGCTGGCCGCTGTCAGCGAGATCGAGCCATTGAAGGTCAACACGCGGGTGACGCCGAAGAGGGCTTGATCCTGTGCCGGCTCGCGGAAGGTGGAAGCGAATGCGGGTTCGACCAGCCGCGGAACATCCGTCTGCTGCGCGAGGTGACCTCGTGACCAGGCGTCGCGCCGATCCGACCAGGTTCTGGAACTCTCGCCGGTGGCATCGGGCTGATTGGCGGCCTCGAGCATCGGATTGGTCAGCGCATGCTCGCCGCGAGCGGCTGCCTTGGCGCCCTGCCGCTGGAGCTCGGCATGTTCACCGGCCATGGCAGGTCGGCCACGAGGCCTGCCGGGTGGCTCGGCCAGCGTCAACGGCGCTCGGGTTTCTTCATCGGGGGGCGGGGGGCGGTCGGACGTCAAGGAACACCTCATCAAGAGGACTTGTCCCGTCAGGGGCGACGCTTCCGCCGGTGGCGCTTCAAGCAAGGAAGACAAGGGGGCGGTCTTGGATCGAGCGTGCCCCGAGAGTCTTCTAATGTACCGGTGCCCACCGCTGCACAGGGTGCTTTGTGAAGGCTTTACATGGCTTCAATGGCTTCAATGGCTTCAGGGCGCTGCATGGACAGAGCTCAAGACGTGCTCCAGCGCGCTGATATCCACCGGCTTGACGAGATGGGCACTGAAACCGGCACGTTGGCTCTTGTCCTGGTCTGCCGCCCGGCCATAGCCGCTGAGCGCCACCAGCGCCAGGCGCAGGTCCGGATGGACCTGGCGGATCCGCGCCGCCAGCTCGTAGCCGTCCATGCCCGGCAGGCCAATATCGAGCAGCGCAAGGTCCGGCGCCACGGTGCCGATCATCTTCAATGCCGCGACCGGATGGGTGGCCACCCAGACCTGATGTCCATACAAGCGCAGCAGCTCAGCCAGGAGATCGGCGGCGTCGTAGTTGTCGTCCACGATAAGGATCCGGCGCGGGGGAGGCTGAACGGGCACGGAAGGCGGAGGGCCGCTCGCCGCAGGCGCCGTGCGATCCTCCTCGGCCAGAGCCGGCAGGCCAATGACAAATTCGCTCCCGAGCCCGATACCCGCGCTGGACACCGCCACGGTGCCACCGTGCAGCGCCACCAGACTGCGCACCAGCGCCAGCCCAACGCCCAGGCCGTCCGTCAGCGCCCCCGCATCCACCCGCTCCTGGAAGAACAGGTTGAACACATCGGGCAGCGCCGCTGCGGAAATGCCCCGCCCATCGTCCTTCACGGTGACCAGGGCCTGCGAACCTTCCCGACGCACTGTCAACGCCACGTGGCCGCCCGGCGGGGTGTATTTGCTGGCATTGATGAGCAGGTTGGAGACGCACTGCGTGAGTCGTACCGGGTCGCCCCAGCAGCTGATGCCCTCCGCAGGATGGTGGAGGACAAAGTGCTGCCGCCGCTGCTCCATCAAGGGGCGGGCCATGGCGACAGCCTGCAGCGCCACATGCTCGAGGGAGACCCGCTCCATCCGCAAGTCCACCTTGCCGGAGGCGATCCTGGCCACGTCCTGCAGGTCGTCCACCAGGCGGATCATGTGGCTGACATGCCGGCGCATGGTGGCATGTTCGACGGTCTCGTAGCCGCCGCCCCGCATGCGCAGCACATCCAGCGTCGTGAGCAGCGGCGCAAGCGGGTTGCGCAGCTCATGGCCGAGCACGCTCAGGAAATCGTCCTTGTTTTTTGCGGCGTCCCTGAGCTCTTTGAGCAATTGGTCCTGCTGGTCGGCCACCGCCGTGGCGGCCATGGCGGACAGCACCAGCCGCTCATTGGCGTCGCGCAGTGCCCTGCTGCGTTCATCCTGGCGGGCCGGCGCCACCCGGGCGGCCGGCGGCCGCTCCTGCGCCGAGTGCTGCAGCATCGAAAAGAACCGGTGGCAGCCGCCCCCTGCACGCTTGCTGGCATACATCGCCCGGTCCGCCGCGTCGATCAGGCCTTCGCCATTGCTGGCGTCGTCGGGGTACACGCTGATGCCGATGCTGGCCGAGACCGGTGACGGCACGCGCCCCGCGGGCGCCAGCGCAGCCAGGGTGGATTGAAGCTTCTCCGCCACGAGCCCCGCATCCGCCGCCTCCGCCACCTGCGTCAGCAGCAGCACGAATTCGTCGCCGCCGAGTCGGCACACGGTGTCTTCGCCACGCACGACATCCACCAGGCATTGGCCCACGGTGCAGAGCACCTCGTCCCCCACCAGATGGCCGCGGCTGTCGTTGATCTCCTTGAAACCGTCCAGGTCCAGGAACAGCAGCGCCAGCCGGCCATGGTTGCGCCGGGCATGCGTCATCCCCTGGGCCATGCGGTCCGCCAGCAGCAGCCGGTTGGGCAGGTGGGTAAGCGGGTCCAGTTCGCTGGTACGGGTGAGTTCGGCCACCAGCTCCGCCGTGGACTCGGCAGCACCGCGCGAGCGCATGGCGTCCAGCACCAGTTGCTCATTGGCGGCCAGCAGTTGATACATCTGGTGGCTGCCGACCTGCGCATGCGCCTCGGCCAGATCAGCCTGCACGCCCGCCAGTTCGGCGCGCGCTTGCGCCAGGTCCCTTGCAAGCACAGCCATCTCTTCTTCCAGCGCATGACGCTGGGACGGATCGGGCTGGGGCTGGGGGTGCATGGCGTCAGACCATTTCCGGGCGGCGCCTACACCGCTTCGACCGGCGGGCTGTGCCCCCGGGTCGAAGGACGTCCGCCCAGCAGGCCTTCCTGCCCAAACAGCGGCTGGCCGATGCGCAGGCCGCTGTCGTCGATGGCGTATTCGCGCAGCTCGTCGGAATGCGCGCTGTCCCGTACCTTGACCACCGCCATCAGGCGGCGCAGGCGGCTGTCCACCTCGATATAGCGCTGCACGATGATGGCATCCGTCATGAAGGCGGTGCCGTAGGGGCTGAAGCGCAGGTCGGTGTAGCGGTCTTCCAGCTCGGAGGTCATCAGCACCGTGACGCCCATGCCGGTCAGTGACGTGACCAGGCGCAGCAGCGATTCGCGGAAGTCCTCCCGGAACGACGGCCCCAGCGCGAGTTCAAAGCCGGACAGCGAATCGATGACCACGCGGCTGGCCTGGAGCCGGCGGACTTCCGCGCTCAGCATCTGCATGATCTCTTCGATGGAAATGTCCGGGGCGTGACTCTCCACCAGCCCGATGCGGCCCTGCGCGATCGCCTGCGCCAGCGCCGGATTGCGCAGCCGCGTGGGCCTGCGCTCGAAGGCGGCAATGACGCCGGTCTCGCCCGCCTCCACGCCTGCCTGCAGAAAGGCTGCCGCCAGGATGCTCTTGCCGGAGCCCGACGGCCCGGCCACCAGCAGCGAGTAGCCGCGAGGCAATCCGCCGCCCATCATCTCGTCCAGGCCGGGCACGCCCATGGTCACACGCGGGCTGGCGGTGTCGGCATCCGACGCCGGGGCCACCTTCGCCGGCACGAACACCTGCAGGCCGTCGCGGGTGATGCGGAAGGCATGCAGGCCTGGCATCGACGGCTGCCCCCGCATCTTCATGATCTCCATCTTGCGCACCATGGCGTTGCGCTGAACGCTCTGGCGCATCCAGATGAGGCCGTCGGCGACGGTGAACACCGGGTTGGCATCGGTGTCGGTGAAATATTCGCCGATCAGGAAGGTGGTGGCCTGCCAGCTGGTCATCAGCATGCCCAGCTGCTGCATGAAGCGTTGCAGCTGCGCGTGACCGTTGCCCTCTTCCTTGCTGGCCAGCACGACGGAGCGGAAGGAGTCGACAAAGACCAACGCGGGCTCGTGCGCCGCCACTTCTTCAGTGATGCGCGCGAGCACGCCGTCCAGGTCGCCGGCCATGGCTTCGTCGCAGAGATTGACGAAGCGCACGCTGCGGTTGATGGCCGTGGCGTCGAAGAAGGAGAACTGCTGCTGGTAGCGCAGCATCTTCAGCGGCGGCTCGCCCAGGACGGTGAAGTACAGCGCCGGCCGCTCCTGCGTGGCCAGCGAGAACATGATCTGGTGGGCCAGCGTGGTCTTGCCGCAGCCGGGCTGGCCGGCGATGAGGTTGAACGAAAACTCCGGCAGCCCCCCGCCCAGCAGGTCATCCAGGCCCGGCACTCCCGTCGCCAGGCTGTTGATCGTCACTTTGGTTGTCATGGCTTGGGATCCTGCGCTGCAGGAGCGCTTGAAGAGGGCGACCAGACGGCTTTCAGCAGCTGTTCGGTCAGCTGGGCACCGATGAGCGAGGTGAGCAGTTCGCGAAACGTCATGAAAAGCATGCTTCCCGCCTCAAGGGCCTGCGCGGGGGGCTGGGCGGCAAACAGGGCCTGGAGCTCGGCCAGGCTGCAGACACCGTCCTCGCCATCGACCTTGGCCGGCTCCAGCCAGACGTGGCGGGCGGCGGTGCGGTGAAGCGAACGCTTGAATAGCGCCGCGACGCCGCGGCGGCCGAACACGGGCTGGAGGGCAGCCTCGAGGTCGGTCCAGGTCGCGCCGATCGCGTCGGTGATCCGCCGGGAGTCGGCGCCCTCCGCCGCACGCAAGGCAAGAGGCGCCGTCAACCGGCTGCTCTCTCGGCTGTCCATGGGCGAAAGAAAGTAGAGGGATGAGAGTGTCAGTGTACGTCCGGGGGGGAAGCCGTTTCTCGCTAAATTGAAGCGATGGCTAGCCTTGCTGTACGGTTGGGGCGGTCGGGGCAGATGTTCCTGTGCCGGTCGCGATGGCAGCGATGCAGGCGGTGGCTCAGTATCCGAACGAGTACAACGCGCTCGCCATTGCTTACTTTTCCTGCGACGACAAGAATGGTGAAGCCGATGCATTGCACCAGCGCATCACCCGTGCTTGGATGGGTGCCGGACCTTTCGCAACCGGCCGCGCCGTTAGATCACTATTCATGCCAACCGTTCGCCCTCGTATGAACTCACCGACGATTCGCTTTGAAGAGCAGTTTCTGGATGGGTCTCAAGCGCTGTTCCAGAAGCTCAAGCAATCGGTCACCTGGGATGTCCGTATGAAGGCCCGCAAGACTGCAAGCTTTGGTGTTTCCTACGACTACTCGCAGATCACCTACCCTGAAAGTCCTATGCCGGCTGAGCTTCAGGCCGTGTGCCAGAAGCTGCAGGCGGCGCTTGGTTTCCTCCCCAACAACTGCCTGCTGAACTACTACGAAGATGGCCTTTCATCGATGGGCTTTCACTCTGATTCCAGCGAAGAGTTGGCCCCTGGCACCGGCGTGGCCATCCTCTCGCTGGGCGACACCCGCTCCATCATCTTCCGCAGCAAGGCCGACAGGTCGGTTGAATTCAGCTATCCGCTCCCCAGCGGATCGTTGCTCTACATGACCAAGCAGATTCAGGATCATTGGCTGCACGCCATTCCCAAGGCCCAGAACGCCGGTGAACGCATCAGCCTCACCTTTCGCTCCATCGTCAAATGAAGGTCTTGAGCGCAGGAGCGCTGGTGAATCGTCGTCTCTACGGTATTTGGCTGACCACAACGCCCAGGTCCATCTTTGATCGGCGCATCTGGAGAGAGAACGCTCAGTCTGATTCCTTGCCCACGCAATTTCAGCGGGCCATCGGCATTCGGTACTCGTTCCGCCATTCGCCGAGAGTCCCCGACTCGCAGGGTGTCTTTGGAGCGTTTGCCTACGGCGTACCGCCGAAGGACATTCGGCGGGTGGTGCGTGGATTCTTCTCGGCTGGATATCCACGGCCTGGTCAAATCAAGATCTTGCCGGGTTGCGCTGCCGTGCTGTCGAGATCGACGGGGTATGCCGTTCTTTGGAGCCCCCGCATCAGGTTGAGGTCAACCCGTGTGGGTGCCCGCCTGGTCGGGACGATCAGCGTGGCGTCTTCGTCCGATTAAGCACCGCTGTATTCAGGCGTCAGATTGTGCCCTTGCCAGCGGTTGCCCTCACCTCCAATGCCTATCCGCCGACCACCTTCAAGGTCCGCGCCTTTGCATCCATCGCCACACTGGCCCCCAACGGCAACGGCAGATTCGGCGTTGCATGCCCCGCCGGCCAGGCGGCCAGCACCGGGCAGCCGAGCGGCTGGAAATAGTCGGCGAGCACCTCATCCGGGGCGTCCGCATCGCTGAAGCTGCCCAGCACCACGCCAGCCAAATCGTTCAGATGACCGGCCAGCCGCAACTGGCATAGCAACCGGTCGATCTTGTAGGGATCCTCGCCCACGTCCTCCAGGAACAGCACGCTCCCGCGCAGGTCCGGCATGTAGGGCGTGCCCACCAGGGCGGCCAGCACCGCCAGGTTGCCACCGGTCAATCGGCCCCGCACTTCGAGGCCACAGCGGTTCAGGCGATGCGGCATCGGTGTCGGCCCCAGCACATCGCCGGCTTTCAGGCCTTGCTGCAGGCAGGTGGTCAGCGCCAGGGCGTCGGCCCAGCCTTCGTCGCCGCGATGCCAGTCGGAGGCCGGCATGGGCGCATGCCAGCCGATCCGGAGCACCGCATGCAGCGCGGTGAGGTCGCTGTATCCGATCAGTGGTTTGCTGCTGGCCCGCAGCAACGACATGTCCAGCCTGTCCAGCAAGCGCATGCAGCCGTAGCCCCCGCGCAGACCGATGACCGCATCCACCTCCGGGTCCGCGAAGGCGGCATGCAGGTCCGCGATGCGCTGGTCGTCGCTGGCCGCCAGATGCCCGAGCACCGCCGGCCCGGCGCACCCCGGAAACAACTTGGCGCGCCAGCCCAGCCGCTCCATCATGGGCACCACCTGGGACAAGGTACCCTCTCGCGGCGGGCCCGCCGGCGCAATCACCCCAAGGCATGCCCCCGGCGCCAGCGGTGGCAACAGCCAGTCGCCGCTCATGAAACGTCCGCGCGGCATTCAGGCCGCTCGCAGTGCAAGTCCGTCCAGGTCCAGCGGACTGGGCAGGCCGGAGACCAGGTCCGCCACGATCCGGGCGGAACCGAAAGAGAAGGTGAAGCCAAGTGCGCCATGGCCCACATTGAGCCACAAGCCGCGCACCGGCGTGGCCCCAAGCATCGGCGCGCCGCTGGGCGTGGCCGGACGCAGACCCGCCCACGGCTCAGCCCGTGAATAGTCCGCCGCCTTCGGAAAACTCGCCCGCACCGTGCGTTGCAGTGCCGCCAGCCGAGCGGGGTCCAGGCGGGTGTCCTCCCCCACCAGGTCCACCATGGCCGCCACCCGCAATTGCTGGCCGATGCGCGCATACAGCGTCTTGCGTTCGAAGTCGGTGACGCTCACCGTCGGCGGGCGGTGATGGCCCGTGATCGGCGCCGACAGGCTGTAGCCCTTGAGCGGATACAGCGGCAGCCGCACGCCCAGCGGTGCCGCCAGGGCGGCGCTTTGCAGGCCGGCGGCCAGCACCACATCATCCCCGGCAATCTCGCCCATCGACGTGCGCACCGCCACCACGCGGTCCGCCTGCAGGAGGAAACCCAGCGCCTGCGCGTGCACCACGCCCGCAAAACCGGGGTGCTGCCCCAGGCGCTGGGCCAGTTGCAGGCACAGCGCATGGCAATCGGCGACCGCCTCTCCCGCGGTGAAGATGCCACCGGCCAGCCATGGGGTGTCGCAGTCCCCCAGCGCCGGCTCCAGCGCCAGGCATTCGTCGCGGGACAAGGCCCGCTCCGGCCCCTGCCCATCAGCACTCCGGGCCGCGCGGTCAAAGCTCTCCGGCTTGCGGTAGACCACCAGCTTGCCGGGGGTGCGCAGCTCGATGGCATTGAGCGCTGCGTCGCGCTGCAGCGTCATGAAGCTCTGCTGGCTGAAGGCGCCCAGCGCCAGCAGCCGGGCGGTGGTGCGACGGTTCACGTCTCCCCGGCAGCGCGCCAGGAAGGCGCCGAGCCAGCGCCACTGGGCCCAAGTTCCATCCGGCCGGAACCGCAGCGGGCCATCACGGTCCAGCAGCCAGCCCAGCGCCTTGAGGGGCACCCCTGCATCCGCCAGCGGCGATACATACCGGTAGCTCAGCTGACCGCCATTGGCCCGGCTGGCGCCTTCGGCCAGCGCATCGCAGCGCTCCACCAGCGTCACACGGTGACCGGCCTGGACGAGCGCCCAGGCCGTGGTCAGCCCCACCACCCCTCCACCGATCACAACGACTTGTTTCATCCCTGCGGACATTCCTGAACTGTCGGGCAGGGTAAGGAGTTGCGGCGTGATCAGCCAATGAAAGCCAGGGCCTCACCCATAACTGCGGCCTATGAATGGCCTTGCGTCAGATCACCTGGCTGATGGCGTGCGCCGTGGCCTCGACGTTGCGGGTGTTCAGCCCCGCCACGCACATGCGGCCGGAACGCAGGATGTAGACGCCAAATTCCTCCCGCAGCCGGTCCACCTGGGCCGGGCTCAGGCCGGTGTAGCTGAACATGCCGCGCTGGGTCAGGAAATAATCGAAGTTGCGGCCCGGCACCTTGGCCGAGAGCACATCGAACAGCGCGTTGCGCATGGCCAGGATGCGTTCACGCATTTCCTCGACCTCGCCTTCCCACAGGCTGCGCAGTTGCGGGTCGGACAGCACCTTGGCCACCACCTGCCCGCCATGCTGCGGCGGGTTGGAATAGTTGCGACGGATGGTGAACTTGAGCTGGCCCAGCACATTGGCCGCCTGCGCCGCGTCCGGGCACACCACCGACAGGGCGCCGCAGCGCTCGCCGTACAGGCTCATGTTCTTGGAGAAGCTGTTGGCCACCAGGAAACTCAGCCCGGCATCGGCCAGCGCGCGGATGGCGAAGGTGTCGGCTTCCAGGCCGTCGCCGTAGCCCTGGTAGGCCAGGTCCAGGAAGGGAATCAGTTCCCGGGCCTTGAGCACCGGGATCAATGCGTCCCACTGCAGCGGCGTCAGGTCCACGCCCGTGGGGTTGTGGCAGCAGGCATGCAGCAGCACGATGCTGCGGGCCGGCGCCTCGGACAGCGCCTGCAGCATGTCGTCAAACCGCAGGCCGCCGGTCTGGGCGTCGTAGTACGGGTAGCTGCGGCATTCGACGCCGGAGCCTTCGAACACGGCGCGGTGGTTGTCCCAGGTGGGATCGGACAGGTAGATGCTGCTGTCCGGGAAATAGCGCTTGAGGAAGTCGGCGCCGACCTTCAGGCCGCCCGACGAGCCCACGCCCTGGATGATGGCCACCCGCTGCTCCCGCAGCGCGGCGCTGTCCGCGCCGAAGAGCAGCTTGCCGACTTCGGTGCGGAAGTTGGCGGCGCCTTCCATGGGCAGGTAAGGCCGGGCACCCGCCTGTTCCACCACGGCGAGTTCGGCGCGGCGAACGGAATCCAGCATGGGGATGCGGCCGTCGTCATCGAAATAGATGCCGATGGACAGGTTGATCTTGGCCGTGCGGGGATCCTTCTGGAAGGCCTCGTTGAGGCTGAGGATGGGATCGCCGGGGTAGGCGTCGACGTGCTGGAACATGCTGGTCTCCACGATGCGGACAAAGGGCTGGTCCGCATTATCCCCAGGTCCGGCAGGGGCACGGCCATCACCCCAACGGGTTCCCTCCGCGGGTCCTCCAGCGGAGGGATCCCGCCGCGCCGCTCCCAGCACTGACAATGCACCCCATGGCGCTCCGGCGCCCAGACTTGAGAGACCTATCCCTCCATGATTGATCAGAAGGCATTCAACGAACGTGGCGCGGCCTGCCTCCCCGGCCATATGGGCATCGAGATTCTCGAGGTCCGCTCCGGCGAGGTCACCGCGCGCATGCCGGTGCGCCAGGCCGTGATGGCCCCCAACGGCTATCTGCACGCCGGCAGCGTGGTGACGCTCGCCGACACCTGCTGCGGTTATGGCTGCATCGCCAGCCTGCCGGAAGGCGCGCAGAGCTTCACCACGGTGGAGCTCAAGTCCAACCACCTGGGCACCGCCCGCGAGGGGGTGATCGAGTGCCGCGCCACCGCAGTCCACATGGGCCGCACCACGCAGGTGTGGGACGCGGTGGTCACCCACAACGGCAAGACGATTGCGCTGTTCCGCTGCACGCAGATGCTGCTGTATCCGAAGGGCTGACCGAAGGGCTGACCAAATGCCTGACCGAAGGGCTGAGGTCAGGGCTTGGGCGCCGGCACCCCCTGCGCGCCCAGCAGCATGAGCGTGCGCGCCACCAGCACCATCTTCGGCGCGATGCTGTCCAGCTGCACAAACTCCGCCTGGGTGCTGTGGGCGCCAAACCCACGCACGCCAAAGCCCTCCACCACCGGCGCCTTCGTGGCGGCGGCGGCGAAAGCCGCATCGGTCCCACCGCCGGTGGGCACTTCCTTCACGGTCAGCGCCATCCCCTGATCGCTGGCCAGTGACTTGAGCGTCTCGGCCAGCCCCCGGGACGCAGGCGATGCATGCAGCGGCGGGCGACGGCGCTCAAAGCTCAGCGAGACCTCCGCTTCCGGCAACAGCTTGTTCTGGATGCGCTTGCGCAGCTCGGCTTCCACCCAGTCGAAGTCTTCCACCCGCTCCACCCGCACATCGGCCGAGGCGTCCGCGCTCGGCGGAATCATGTTGCGCACGATGCCGGACTTGGACACCGTCCAATGCACCTGGCGTCCCACCTTGGGATCGGACAGGTCCCGCGCCTGCAGCACCTGATGCGACAGCTCATACAGCGCATTCACCCCCCGCTCCGGGGCCGCGCCGGCATGGGAGGAGCGCCCTTTGACCGTCAGCGTGGCGGCGCCGATGCCGCTGGTGGCCAGCCGCAGCAGGTCCGGGCCTTCGGGCCCGCCGCCGCCTTCGAAGGACAGCACCGCGTCATGCTCGCCTCCCAGCTGCGTGATGCGATGGCGGGACGCGGGGGAGCTGATCTCCTCGTCCCCATTGATCAGCACGGTGATCTCGCCGCAGTCCTTCCAGCCCAGGGACTTCAGCAGCGCCAGCACATGCAGGATGGTGGCCACGCCCTGCTTGTCGTCCGCAATGCCCAGCCCGTAGGCGCGCTGGCCCTCGATGCGGAACGGCTGCTGCGCCAGCATGCCGCGCGGGTAGACGGTGTCCATGTGAGCAATCAGCAGCACCTTGCCGCGTCCCCCGCCGCCCTTGAAGCGGGCCTGCACCATCGGGCCGGGTTTGTCGGGGGTGTCGAACATCCGATAGGTGTCACTGCCTGGCTCAATCAGCGTGACCTCGCCGCCCAGGTCCTTGAGACGCTGCGCGATGACAGCGGCGATCCGCTCCAGGCCCTCGCGGTCGGCGCTGCCCGACTCGATCTCCACCAGCTGCTGCAAGGTCTTGAGCAGGGCCGGCTGCTCGCGGGCGGCCAGGGCCTGGAGTTCCGACAAGGGGACAGCCGCGGCGCCGCTGGTGGTGGCGGAAGCGGTGGCGGTTGTGCCGACCCGCGTTGGCGTGCCGGCCGTCTGCGCCTGGACCGCCACGGCGCCAACCGCCAGGCACAACGTGGTGAGCAGTTGCGGCAGGCGGAGCGCGCGCGGGCGAATGGAGGCGGTCGCCGACGCGGATGCGCCAGGCGCCGCGCCGACCTCCGGCCATTGCAACGGCACGGCGGACGGGGAGGCAGACGGAAGACGGAGCACGGGCTGCGACATGGACGGGCACCTTCTGTGGACGGGATGCACCGATGCTAGGTCAGCGGCCCGCAGCGGCGTGGGCGCAGCCGCAGCCCTGTGCGAAGACGAGGCAGCGGTTTCCCGGAGGTACTTCACTGGCAGCGCCGCCATGCGAAGGCCATGCGCAGGCCATGCGTCGGGGGTTTGCGTCGTTATCGGCCCGGCATCAACCCACTATTGAAACTGTCTCCCCAATGATGATCGATGGCGAAGCCGGTCGCCCGCTTAGCATGGCACCCACTGCTCACCCTCCCCTGCTCATCATGACCCAAGCCGCCACTGCCGCCAGCCCCATCAGCTTCATCGCCGTCCTCCAGGCGCGCCCGGACATGCGCGATGCGCTGTGTGAAGGGCTGCAGGCGCTGGTGATGCCCACCCGGCAGGAGCCCGGGTGCCTGGACTACCAGCTCTTTGAACTGACCGACGCACCGGGCACCTTCTACATGCGCGAATCGTTCAAGGACGAGCTGGCGCTGGAAGCCCATCGCGAATCGGCGCATTTCCAGGCGTTTGCCGCACGCGCCGAAGCGTGGCTGGTGAAGCCGCCGGAGCTGATCCGTCTGACCGCCATCCGCTGAGATCCCTGCTGGACGCTGTCCGCCTGCGCCAAAGCCCGCTGCTCATCAGGGTCAACGCCTTAGGGGTGGCAGATGCGGCGCGCATGCGGCACTCTGGGGCTGGGAGAAGTCGCTGCGCGTGGCCCACGCGGAGCCGACCTGCGGATCACCTCAGTTTGTCAGGGGGATACCATGCGCCTCACATTGGCTCCACCGTTCAAGGCCACTGCGGCCACAGCCCTTGTCATCACCTTGGCCGTCGCCGCGTTTGTGGTGCTGGCCGCCTGGCCATCACCGATCTAGGCCCGTCGCCACGCCACAGGCGCCGTCGCCAGCCGGCGTGCATGCAGTCGTGGGCCGCACAGTGCCGGATGGTGGGCACGCCAGCGAAGCCGCCGAGGCAGCGTGATGGTCATGGCCCGCTGGTCAACACGCGCAGCGCGATGCAGGCGTGTCACTGGCCCAGCGCCGCTTCGATGTCGGCGCGAAGGCTGGCGGGCGTGTCGTTCGGCGCATAGCGCTTGATGACCTGCCCGTCCCGGCCCACCAGGAACTTGGTGAAGTTCCACTTGATCACCTGCGTCCCCAGGATGCCGGGCTTTTCGCCCTTGAGCCAGCGCCACAGCGGGTGCGCCTCCGCGCCATTGACCTTGGTCTTGCCCATCATCGGGAAGCTCACCCCGTAATTGAGCTGGCAGAAGGAGGCGATGTCCTCGTTGCTGCCCGGGTCCTGCCCGCCAAACTCATTGCTCGGGAACCCGACGATTACCAGGCCACGCGCCTGGAATTCCCGCCACAGTTCCTCCAGGCCTTTGAATTGCGGCGTGAAGCCGCATTCGCTGGCCGTGTTGACCACCAGCATCACCCGCCCCCGGTATTGCGACAGGGCCACCGGTTCACCGGTGATGCTGACCGCGTCGAAGTCAAAAGCTGTCTGGCTCATAAGAATCCTCTCCCAACATGATTGACGCGATCGTAGCGCGGGGAGCTTGTCAGTGTCCGCTCAAGGTTGTGAGCAGCGGTCGGTCACGCAGGTCGGCGCTCCCACGCCGCCAGCATGGCTGCGGCGAGGATGGCCAGGCCGCCCAGGGCCGTGGGCAGGTTCAGGGAGCCCCCGCCCAGCCACAGGGCCGACAGCGCCGCCACCGGCACTTCCGTCAGCATCACCACCGCCGTGACATTGGCCGGCAGACGCGTCGCGCCGTACTGCAGGGACATGTTGGACGCAAAGAACAGCAGCGCCATGCCCAGCAGCGGCAGGCACCACAGCAGGGACGGCAGCGTCGGCCAGCCGACCAGTCCGCGACCGGCCATGAAGCAGGCCGAGACGCCCGCCACGATCACGCCGCCGCTGAACATGGCCAGGGCCCGGGCGCCAGGGCTGCTGGCCGCCTGGCGACGCAGCATCACGTTGTTGAAGGCAAAAGTCAGCCCGCCCAGCAGGCCCAGGCCGTCGGCCAGGGTACGGGGCACCGGCCAGCCGCCGCCCGAAGGCGCCAGCACCACCAGGGCGCCGCCCAGCGCCAGGGCGATCCGCACACCGGCCATCAGGGTCAGCGGCTCCTTGAGCACCACCCGGGCCAGCAACAAGGCCCACAGCGGCATCAGATAAAACAGCAGCACCACCCGCACCACGTCCCCGGTGGCCACGCCCCAGTTGAAGGCGGTGTTGGTCGTGCCGGCGGCCAGCAGGACCAGCCACAGGCCGGGCGACCGCAGCAGCTCCGCGGCCGCGCCCCGCTGGGAGACCAGCACCACGACCCAGGACAAGGCGTACATGATCACCGTCGTCCACAGCGGATGCAGGCCCGCGGCCTCGAATTGCCGGAATGGCCACCAGGAGAGTCCCCAGACGGTGGCGTTGAACATCAGGGCGAGGATGGGCAGCGACACGGGCAGGGTGCGGGCAGCGGAGGCGGAGGGGACTGCGGCGGACAAGATCGGGTGGGGTATCAGGAAAACAGGAGGAAGGCGCCGAAGCACCCCGTCCCCAAGGTGTCCGACATTTCGCTGCAATCTTCTCTCCCACCCTCTCAAAAAGCGGGTAGAAAGACCGAATGACGCGATGGACAGCGATGCGGCGTCGCGGAGGATGCCGCTGCCAGGGCGCAACGCCGCTGCGGACGTCGCCGATTGTCGGGATATGGCCCCTGGGGGCTTGGAAGCTGGCGGTTACCAGCGAACAATTCCCAGGGTTTATAGCATGGCGCAAGCCCTGACCCTGACCTACAACCGGGTCGCCCCGCGCCTGTCATTCGAGGGGCCTACCCTTGGCGGACAGGCGTGGATCGCGCCATGACGAGAATCACCACTCGAGCTATAGGGAGACTGCCTCTTGGACCACCTGGCCTGTTTTGCCCCGGAAGACCTCCACTCCGCGCAGGCACCCGACCTGCAAGGCTTTCACTGGCGTCTGCTGGCGCAAGGGGATTCCTGGTTCTCCACCGCCCAGGCCAAGCTGAGCGCCCATGCCAATTTGCTGCAGGAGCTGGTGCTGTCCAAGACCACCGCAGCGGTGAACTGCGCCGGCCAGCAGGAGAGTCTGGCCCATCTGGTGGAACTGGCCTCGGTCCCCGAATTCGTCGACCTGCTGACCGGCCCCAACGCGCCGGTGTGGGACGGCATCCTGCTGTCGGTGGGCGGCAATGACCTCATCAAAGCCGCGCAGACGCCCAGCCAGATCGACGGCCAGCCGGTACCGCTGGAGCTTCGCCTGCTGCGCCGCCAGACGGAATGGGGCCCTCCTTCGGCGGGGGTGGGCCGGTATTTCTCGGAACCGGGATGGGCGACCTTCGCCGCCTACCTCAAGGCGAATCTGCAGCATCTGCTGTCCCTGCGGGACCAGGGCGCCTCGGCCGGCAAGCCGGTGTTCATGCATTGTTATGCCGTGCCGGTGCCGCGTCCGGCGGGGGCCGAGGATGCCGGTCACGGACCCTGGCTGTACCCGGCCCTGAAGGCCTATGCCATTCCCTCGGCCGACTGGGCGGCCGTCAGCCGACTGATGCTGATGCACCTGGCCCAGTTCCTCAAGGGCTTGATGGCGGACAAGGCGGCCTTCCCGGGCCTGTTCGTCTTCGATTCCACCGCCGTTCCCCTGGCCCCGGCCGCGCCTGGCGCCAGCGGCATCAGCGGGGATTGGCACAACGAGATCCACCTGAACCACAGCGGATGCTTCAAGATCGGCCGGGCCTGGTCCGAGCACATCGAGCAGGTGCTCACCACCGGCGGCCTGGTGCAGGACTCGCCCGGCGGCAAGGGTCGGCAGAGCCGGCGCTGAATCACCCAAAACAAAAAACCCGCCACCAGGCGGGTTTTTTCTTGGTCTGCGCCAGAGACCGGCGGCCGGGCCTCAGTGCTTGTCGCAGCGGGCAATGGCCAGCAGCCGTTCCATTTCTTCGGGATAGCGGCGCAGATTGCTGCGGTGCCAGCGGCCCACCAGCACCATGATGCCGGCCACCGTCAGGCCGAAGACGGTGATCGAGCCGAAGGCCGACACGCCAAATCGGGTGAGGATGGTGTAGAGCGCACCCAGGCCCAGGATGCAGGCCTGTTCGTTGAAGTTCTGCACGGCGATCGATCGGCCGGCCCCCATCAGGTTGTGGCCCCGGTGCTGCAGCAGCGCATTCATCGGCACGACGAGGTAGCCGCCCACGCCCCCCAGCAGGATCAGGAAGGGCACGGCCAGCCAAAGCTGGTCGATGAAGTTCAGCACCAGCATCAAGAGGCCCATGGCCACGCCCAGCGGAATGACGTTGGTGGCCTTGTCCAGCCGCACCGCCATGGACGCCACCACCGCGCCCACTGCCGTGCCAATGGCCACCACCCCGGCCAGGGCCGATGCCTGCGTCGTGCCGTACCCCAGCGCCGCAGCGGCCCAGGCGAACACGATGTAGCGCATGTTGCCGGACACGCCCCAGAACAGGGTGGTCATGCCCAGGGAGATCTGACCCAGCTTGTCCTGCCACAGGCGGGAGTTGCAACTGGCAAATTCCCGCACCAGGCCGGTCGCCCCGCTGGCCAGCGGTTGCAGGGGGGCATCCGTGCGCGGAATGCGCAGGTTGAAGAGAGCGGCAATGCCGTAGAGGACCACCATGAAGGCGATGGCGGCTTCCGGTGCGGTGTCGATGCCGGTGTCGATGAACGGCATGTCGAAGCTCAGCAGCACCGAGGAGGCCCGCTCCCCCAGCAGCTGTCCGCCGAACACGGCGCCCAGAATGATGGAGGCGATCGTCAGGCCTTCGATCCAGCCGTTGGCCTTGACCAGTTGGGACGGCGGCAGCAATTCGGTCAGGATGCCGTACTTGGCCGGGGAATAAGCGGCCGCTCCCAGGCCCACGATGGCATAGGCGGCCAGTGGATGCACCCCCACCAGCATGCTCAGACATCCCACCACCTTGATGGTGTTGGAGATGAACATGACCTTGCCTTTGGGAACCGCGTCGGCAAATGCACCCACAAAAGGCGCCAGAACGACGTAGAAGAGGGCAAACATTGGCACCAGCGCGGCCCGCTGCCATTCGGCGGAGCCATTGGTGCGCAACATCTCGACGGCAGCCACGAACAACGCGTTATCAGCCAGCGAGCTGAAGAACTGCGCTGACATGATGGTGTAGAAACCTTTTTTCATGGACCCGGGCTACCTGGAACTGCGGCTGGCGTCGACTTGCGGCGGAAAACGCTGGTCCACAGAGGTCAGCAGCGCTGCGGCGGGTTTATAGCATGCGCTTCTTTTGGTAAAGGCGGTGGGCGGCACCCCTTCTGTGTGTTAAGCGTGACCATCCTCCCCGTTTGGCCCCCAGGTCCCACCCATGTCGGGGGGCCCGCAGGAGGCTGTCTGCGGCCAAAGCGGGAAGGCACAATCACGCCATGCCGCGTCCTATTGAAGCCCTCATCCATCAGCCCGCCCTGGCCCACAACCTGCACCGGGCCCGCGAATGCGCCCCCGACGCGCAGGTGTTTGCCATCGTCAAGGCCAATGCCTACGGGCACGGCATCGACCGCGTCTTCGACGCCTTCCGCGCCGCCGATGGCTTCGCCCTGCTGGACCTGGACGAAGCCCAGCGCATCCGTGACCTGGGCTGGCGCGGCCCCATCCTGCTGCTGGAAGGCTGTTTCGAGCCGCGGGACCTGGAACTGTGCTCGCGGCTGCGGCTGTGGCATGCGGTGCATTCCGAGCAGCAGATCGACTGGCTGGCCATGCACAAGACCCATGAGCCGCACCGTGTCTTCCTCAAGCTCAACAGCGGCATGAACCGGCTCGGATTCACGCCCAGCGGCTTCCGTGCGGCCTGGACGCGGCTCAATGCCCTGCCCCAGGTGGACGAGATTTCCCTGATGACCCACTTCTCGGACGCCGACGGCCCCAAGGGCATCGACCGGCAGTTGGCGGTCTTCCAGGAAGCGACGGCGGACCTGCCGGGTGAGCGCTCGCTCAGCAACAGCGCCGCGGTGCTGCGGCACAGCGAGCGGGCAGGCGTGCGGGCGGACTGGGTGCGCGCCGGCATCATGAGCTACGGCAGCGCCCCGGATTTCCCGGAACACGACATCCGCCACTGGAACCTGCAGCCCACCATGACGCTGCGCAGCAAGGTACTGGCGGTGCAGGCTCTGCAACCCGGCGACACGGTCGGGTACGGCAGCACCTTCGTCGCCGACCGGCCGATGCGCATCGGCACCGTCGCCTGCGGCTATGCCGACGGCTATCCGCGTCATGCCGGCACCGGCACCCCGGTGCTGGTGGGCGGACAGCGCACCCGCACCGTTGGCCGGGTGTCCATGGACATGCTCGCGGTGGACCTGACCGATCTGCCGCAGCTGGGCGCCGGCAGCGAGGTCACCCTCTGGGGCCAGGGCCCGAATGGCAGCATGTTGTCGATCGATGAAGTGGCGGCCGCTGCCGGCACCATCGGCTATGAGCTGATGTGCGCCCTGGCGCGCCGGGTGCCAGTGCACCTGGACCCGCTGACCTGATCCGGCGGCCTGCCCCATGCACCTGGCGTGGACGCCTGCCGACTGGGAGCTTGATGTCTCCGCCATCCGCGCCAGCGGCCCGGGCGGCCAGAACGTCAACAAGGTCTCCAGCGCGGTCCATCTGCGCTTTGACATCCGCCGCTCCACGCTGCCGGCGGTCATCAAGGAGCGGCTGCTGGCGCTCTCCGACCAGCGCATCACCGCCGAGGGCATCGTCGTGATCAAGGCCCAGGAGTCCCGCAGCCAGGAGCAGAACCGGGCGGATGCGGTCGCGCGGCTGATCGCCCTGGTGCAGAGCGTGGCCCACACCCCCAAGACGCGTCGTCCGACCCGTCCGACGTTCGGCTCCCAGCAGCGCAGGCTGGCGGGCAAGGCCCAGCGCGGAGAAGTGAAATCCGGGCGCGGCAAGATTCAGTGGGACTGACATGTTCAAGGTATTTCGCATCTTCGTGCTGCTGGTGATCCTGGCGGTGGTCGCGTCCACCGCCCTGATGCAGCGCTGGCAGGCCCAGTCCTGGCGACGGACGCAGGTCATCACCGTCTACCCGATCAATCTGCAGGGGGACGCGGCCACGCAGGCCTACATCGACCAGTTGGGGGACCAGGCCTTCGCCGACATCGCGCCCTTCTTCCAGGCGCAGGCCCGCGCCTTCGGGCTGCCCTTGAGCACGCCGGTCCAGGTGGTGCTGGGACGGTCCATGCGGGACCTGCCTCCGCCCGTGCCGACGCAGGCCAGCGTGCTGTCCGCCATGAGCTGGAGCCTGAAGATGCGCTGGTGGGCCTGGCGCAAGACGCCGCCCAGTTCCCCGGTGCCGGATGTGCGGCTGTATCTGCTCTATCACCCTGGCGATTTCAACGGCCCCCTGCCCCACTCCACCGGTCTGGAAAAGGGCCGCATGGGCCTGGTGCACCTGTTTGCCAGCCGCGCCCAGGAGGGTCCCAACCAGGTGGTGATCGCCCACGAGGCCCTGCACACCTTTGGCGCGACCGACAAATATGACCCGTCCACCTTGATGCCGTCCTTCCCGGACGGTTATGCGGCGCCTGACCAGCAGCCGACCCTGCCGCAGGATCAGGCCGAACTGATGGCCGGGCGCATCCCCGTGCGGCCTAACGAGGCCCGCATGCCGGCCAGCCTGGCCCAGACCGTGGTGGGGCGCCGTACGGCGGAAGAGATCAACTGGCTGCGGCGCTGACGGCGCACCGGGCGCTGGTGTCCAGCGGCCCGCACCTGGGCGGAGTGCCGACGCAGCGCATTCCAGTCAACGCGTCCGGCTTTACACCCCCAGGTCAGCGCGTCCGGGTCGCGACATAGATGCTGCCCAGACACAGCCCCATGCCCGCCACCGACAGCACGGTGGGCTGCCAGCCTTCCAGCAAGGCCGACAGCACCAGCGCAATGACCGGAATCACCACGCCGGTGAGTGCGGCACGGGCGGTGCCCTGCCGCTGCGCCAGCTTGAAATACAGCACAAAGGCCACCACCGAGCCGAACACCGCCAGGTAGAGCAGCGACGCCACGTAGGAGAACTTCCAGGAGAACTGCATCCCCTGCCCGGTCACGAACGACATCGTCGTCAGGAACAGCGCCCCGTAGCCCATGCTCCAGGCCAGCACCGGCACCAGCGCCAGTCCGCGGCGGGTCAGGGTGAGGGTCAGCACATTGCCGATGCAGGCGGCCAGTACCGCGGCCAGCCCCATCAGCAGGCCGTAGGCGGCCGTGGGGCGGGCGCCGGTGGAGGCGATTTCCGGCCAGAAGATCATCACCACGCCCAGCACCCCGCCCACCGAGGCGGTCAGGAAGCGCAGCGACACCCGCTGGCCGAAGAACACCCGGCCCGACAGCGCATTGCCGAACACCATCAGGCAGAACAGCACCGCCACCAGACCGGACGGGATGTGGCGCTCGGCCTCATACACCGAGTAGTAATTGCCGCTGTATTGCACGATGCCGGTGGCCAGCATCAGGCCATGGGCCGACAGCGGCAGGCGCAGGGACAAGCCCTGCCAGCGGCTCAGGCCCACCAGGATCAGGGCCGCGATGCCAAAGCGCCAGGCCACGGAGTTCAGCACCGGCACGCCGGAGGCCAACTGGTACAGGATGATGTGCCAGGTGCTGGCCCAGATGAGGGTGGGCCCCCAGAACAACCATCGATCGGACAACTTGGACATCACAAGGCCACCACAAGGAAACCACGAGGCAACGGCCCCGAGGTGCGAGGTCGTTGAGGCGCAATAGATCAGGAGGCGTCAAGCACGGGGCTGGCGCCGGGGGGCGGCGGCAGCGAAACCGGTTGACGAGGGTCGGACAGCGCGCGAGAGCCGGCGACGGGTCGCGCGCTGGTGCAGGTCAGGGGCAGGTCAGGGTCAGCTCAGGTGCGTTTGATGGTGGCCAGGAGCGTGCCGGCCGCAATGAACAGCGAACCGAAGACCCGGTTCAGCATCTTGAGATGGGACTCGGAGCGCAGCGCCGACAACACCCGTGCCGCCAGGGCGGTGTAGCCGGCCATCACCACCGCATCGGTGAAGGACAGGGTGGCGGCAATGACCGCGTATTGCGGGGCCAGGTGCTGGTTCACGTCCAGGAACTGCGGCACGATGGCCAGCAGGAACACGGTGCCCTTGGGATTGACCGCGTTGATGCCCCAGCCGCGCCGCACCAGCTGCCAGCGGGTGACGGGCTTGTTCTCGCCGGTCTGCGCCACCAGCGGCTTGCCGGGCGAGCGCCACTGCTGCACACCCAGGTAGATCAGATAGGCCACGCCCACCCACTTCACCAGCAGGAAGGCCTGCTCAGAGGCCTTGATCAGCGCACCCAGGCCCACGCCCACCAGCACGATCTGGGTCAGGATGCCCAGGATCAGGCCGAGGGTGGTGAAGTACCCGCGCCGGAAGCCGTAATTGAGTCCGGAGCTCATGGCCGCAATGGCTCCCGCGCCCGGGGACAGGCTGATGGCCCAGGAGGCTGCGAAAAACTGCAGCCAGACTGACAACTCCATGATGGACTCCTAAAGGAGCCGGCGTTTTAGCATGCCGACATCGGCTTGACGATGGTCACAGCATGTCAATTGTTGGGGTCTGTGCGCGTCCGGGCGGTCTGGCGTGCCGCAGTTGGCATCCGAGACGCGGCCGGCGGGGCACAGCGGCGACAATCGCGGGATGGCTTCCCCCAAGACCCACTACGTCTGCTCCGAATGCGGCGCCTCCAGCGCCAAATGGCTGGGCCGCTGCCCCTCCTGCAGTGCCTGGAATACTTTGGTCGAGACCGTCGCGGAGAGCGGCGGGGCGGCAAAGAACCGTTACCAGTCCCTGGCGCGGAGCCAGCCGGTGGCCACCCTGTCGGAGATCGAGGCCAAGGATTTCGACCGCACCCCCACCTCGCTGGAGGAACTGGACCGGGTGCTGGGCGGCGGCATCGTCACCGGCGGCGTGGTGCTGATCGGCGGGGACCCCGGCATCGGCAAGTCCACCCTGCTGCTGCAGGCGGTGGATGCGCTGTCCCGCCAGATGAAGGTGCTGTATGTGACCGGGGAAGAGTCCGGCGCGCAGGTGGCCATGCGTTCCCGCCGGCTCGGGCTGGATGGCAGCCAGGTGCGGGTGCTGGCCGAGATCGGGCTGGAGAAGATCCTGGCCACCATCGAGGTGGAAGCGCCGGACTTCTGCGTCATCGACTCCATCCAGACCCTGTATTCCGAACAGCTGTCCTCCGCCCCCGGCTCGGTGGCCCAGGTGCGGGAATGCGCCGCGCAACTCACCCGCACCGCCAAGGCCACCGGCTGCGCGATGGTGCTGGTCGGCCACGTGACCAAGGAAGGTGCGCTGGCCGGACCGCGTGTGCTGGAGCACATCGTGGACACGGTGCTGTATTTCGAAGGGGACACCCACAGCAGCTACCGGCTGGTGCGGGCCATCAAGAACCGGTTCGGCGCGGTCAACGAGATCGGCGTCTTCGCCATGACGGAAAAGGGCCTCAAGGGCGTGACCAACCCGAGCGCCATTTTTCTGTCCACCCACGGCGAGCCGGTGCCGGGCTCCTGCGTGCTGGTGACCCTGGAAGGCACCCGGCCGCTGCTGGTGGAGCTGCAGGCGCTGGTGGATGGCGGCGGGCCCAGTCCGCGGCGGCTGTCCGTCGGCCTGGACCGGGACCGGCTGGCCATGCTGCTGGCGGTGCTGCACCGGCATGCCGGCGTGGCGACCATGGACCAGGATGTCTTCGTGAATGCCGTGGGCGGTGTGCGGATCACTGAACCTGCCGCTGACCTGGCCGTGCTGCTGGCCATCCAGAGCTCACTGCGCGGCAAGGCGCTGCCCAAAGGCTTCATCGCCTTCGGGGAAGTGGGCCTGGCCGGCGAGGTCCGGCCCGCGCCACGCGGGCAGGAGCGGCTCAAGGAAGCCGCGAAACTGGGGTTCTCCGTGGCCGTGGTGCCTCAGGCCAACGCGCCCAAAAAGCCGATCAACGGCCTGACGGTGCATGCCGTGGCCCGCATCGAGGACGCCATCGAGATCCTGCGAGGCATGTGACACTTATGCGCCCCGAATTCCCCATTCAGCCCCCCTACTACGCCGTGATTTTCAGAAGTCAGCGCACCCCCTCCCGACCCGACGACGGACAGGGCACCGTCATCCGCCTCCTCACTGCGGCAGGGGATGAGCCCTCGCAAGGAGGCCAGGCATGAACCGCTGGTTCGGAGTCGCGCTGGCGGTGGCCGCCGTGGCGATCGGCATTGCCCTGTACGGCTGGAAGGGCGCAATCCTGGCGCTGTCGCTGATCGTGTTCTGGCTGCTGCTGCAGTTCAGCCAGTTGATGAAGGTGATGCGCACCGCCAATGAGTCGCCGCTGGGCCATGTCAGCAGCGCCCTGATGCTGCAGTCCCGCCTGCATCCCGGCATGACGCTGGTGCAGTTGATCCGCTTGTGCCGCTCGCTGGGGGTGAAGGTTGCCCCTGACACCTACCGCTGGGCCGATGCCGGCGGCGACGCCGTGGAAGTCGTGCTCAAGGCCGGCAAGGTGACCCACTGGACGCTGATCCGGGCGCAGGACGACAAGGTCGTGGACGCCGACGCGACGGAAACGCCATCCCCGGACGGGCTTGCATAAAATCCGGCACTTTGACGCACAAGGAATTCCCATGTCTTTGGACGACCGCGACGGCAAGATCTGGATGGACGGCGAGCTGGTGGACTGGCGCGATGCCAAGATTCATGTGCTGAGCCACACCCTGCACTACGGCTGCGGCGCCTTCGAAGGCGTGCGGGCCTACAAGACGGACAAGGGCACCGCCATCTTCCGTCTGCGCGAGCACACCGAGCGCCTGTTCAACAGCGCCAAGATCCTGCGCATGAAGCTGCCGTTCACCGTCGAACAGGTGGAAGAGGCGCAAAAGCAGGTCGTCCGTGAGAACCAGCTGGAGAGCTGCTACCTGCGCCCGCTGACCTGGATCGGCAGCGAGAAGCTGGGCGTCAGCCCCAAGGGCAACAAGATCCACCTGATGGTGGCCGCCTGGGCCTGGGGCGCCTACCTGGGCGAGGAAGGTCTCAAGCGCGGCATCCGCGTCAAGACCAGCAGCTACACCCGCCACCACGTCAACATCACCATGACGCAGGCCAAGGCGGTGAGCAACTACACCAACTCGATCCTGGCCAACATGGAGGCCACCGACGACGGCTACGACGAGGCCCTGCTGCTGGACGCCTCCGGCTTCGTGTCCGAAGGCGCGGGCGAGAACCTGTTCGTCATCAAGAACGGCGTGGTCTACACGCCGGACCTGTCGGCCGGTGCGCTCAACGGCATCACCCGCAACACCATCTTCCACATCTGCCAGGACCTGGGCCTGAAGCTGGTGGAAAAGCGCATCACCCGCGACGAGGTCTACATCGCCGACGAAGCCTTCTTCACCGGCACGGCGGCCGAAGTCACCCCCATCCGCGAGCTGGACCGCATCGAGATCGGCATCGGCAGCCGCGGTCCGATCACCGAAAAAATCCAGGCCGCCTTCTTTGACATCGTCAACGGCCGCAATCCCCGTTATGCACACTGGCTGACGCTGGTGTGAGAGAGACCTGCATCATGACCCAACCCAAATCTGTCGTCGAAGTCTCCGCCAAGGACCTGCAAGGCCCTGGCGTGGTGTTCTGCCCGAACCCGAAGATGCCGCTGTGGAGCAACCATCCGCGGGTGTTCATCGACCTGAGCCATGGCGGCGAAGGCCAGTGCGCCTACTGTGGCACCGCCTACCGGCTCAAGGCCGGCGAAGTGCTGCCCGCCGGTCACTGACCCCGGCCACCCCATGGTGCGCAAACCCCAGTCCGCCCTGCTGCTGGCCACCCCGGAAGATTCCGAGGCGCAGTTCTACGAGGCGCTGCAGACGGCCGACCTGGAGCGGCTGATGGCGATCTGGGGCGAGGAAGACGAAGTCGCCTGCGTGCATCCGGGCGGGCCCCGCGTGGTGGGCGCGCCCGCCATCCGTGCCAGCTTCGCGGCCATCTTCGCCCGCGGCGCCATCCCGGTGCATCCGGAGTGCCAACGGCGCCTGGTGGTGGGTGACACGGCCATCCATCACGTCCTGGAGCGGGTGGAGATCGCCACGGAAGCAGGCATGGAAAGTGCCTGGGTGGTGGCGACCAATGTCTACCTCAAAACCGCCCTCGGCTGGCGCATGGTCTCCCACCATGCCAGCCCGGGCACGACGCAGGACGTGAAGCAGGAACCGTCGATCGTCTCTTCGGCAACGCCCACGACGCTGCACTGAAAGGCGCCATGCAGTATCACGCACCGTCCTGGTTGCCGGGCGGTCACGCCCAGACCATCTGGCCCGTGCTGTTCTCCAAGCGTTTCACCGGGCCCGCCCCCCAGTTCAGGCGCGAGCGATGGACCACGCCGGACGGCGATTTCGTGGATGTCGAACGGCTGGTGGAAACCGGCCCGGCCACTGGCACGGCAGCGGACGGCTCCCCGGTGGCGATGCTGTCCGCCGCCGCCGGCGGACGGCTGGTGGCCGGTGCGCCCTCGGCGGCAGCGGCCGACATTGGGTCGGAACGCCCGCTGCTGGTGCTGTTCCATGGCCTGGAAGGCAGCGTCGACAGCCAATATGTGCAGGCCTTTGCCGCCGTGGCGGCCGAGCGGGGCTGGGCTTTTGCCATGCCGTATTTCCGCGGCTGCTCGGGCGAGCTGAATCTCGCGCCGCGGGCCTACCACTCCGGGGATTACGAAGAGATCGGCTGGATGCTGGGCCAGCTGCGCGCCGCCCATCGGGGACCGATGATCGCGGCGGGCGTCTCGCTGGGCGGCAATGCGCTGCTGCGCTGGGCCCAGGAGGCTGGCGACGATGCGCGTCGGACGGTGCAGGCGGTCTGCTCCATCTGCTCGCCGCTGGACCTGACGGCAGCCGGCCATGCCATTGGCAAGGGCTTCAACTACTGGGTCTACACCCGCATGTTCCTCAAGACCATGCGGCCCAAGGCGCTGAAGAAGTTGCGGCAGCATCCTGGGCTGTTTGATGAAGAGAAGCTGCGGCGGGCCCGCAATCTCTATGAATTCGACAACATCTTCACCGCGCCCCTGCATGGGTTCCGCGATGTGGATGATTACTGGCTGCGCGCCTCGGCCAAGCCGCATCTGTCCCGCATCCGCGTGCCTGCGCTGGTGTTGAATGCGCGCAATGATCCCTTTGTGCCGGCGCACAGCTTGCCGGAGCAGAGCCATGTGGGTCCGTGCGTCACCCTGTGGCAGCCGCAGGATGGCGGCCATGTCGGCTTCCCCTCGGGCAAGCCGCCGGGCCATGTGCGGACCATGCCCAACAAGGTCTGCGACTGGCTGGCCTGCGCGCTCTGACCCGTCCCCCGGAGGTTGAACGGCCATGGATCCCATCGTTGAAGCGGCCCTCAAGAAGTGGCCGAACGTCCCGCATTGCTATGGATGGCTGGCGCTGGATGCGCGCGGCGACTGGTACATGCGGGATGAACGCATCCAGGCGGCCGGGCCGTTTCCGGCGGTCAAGGGCAGCCGCATCACCCACGACAAGCTGATCGGCTTCATCCACCGCAACTATGCGGTGGATGAGCACGGCTGCTGGTTCTTCCAGAACGGACCGCAGCGGGTGTATGTGCAGCTGGAGGCGGCGCCGTGGATCTGGCGACTGCAGCCGGATGGCCGGGTGCTCAGCCACACCGGGCAGGCCGCGCAGGTGGCGTCGGGCTGGCTGGATGAGCAGGAGCGGCTGTTCCTGATTGCCGACATCGGGCTGGGGCTGGTGCATACCCAGGACATGGGGCCGGCGGCCGATGCGATCGAGGCGGGGGTGTGGTCGGTGGAGACGACCACGCACCAGGCGCTGCTGTCGCGTTGCGGGGTCGTGTTGGCGCCGGCGCCTGGTGGTGGCTGAAAGCGCTTGGTGCGTCCCAAAGCCAAAGCGCTTGGTGCGCACCAAAGCGGCTGAGAGCAGTAGCTGAGAGCGCCTGAAAAAACGCTTCATGCGTTCGACAACGCCCGAAAGCGCCTGGAGGAACCTCAAGGCGCCCGAGGCTGGCGCTTATTGCGAAGCAGCGGACGCCGCCACCGGCGCCTTGGGTTCTTCCAGCTTGCCGCCTGCGTTGTTGGCCATGTAGACCACCGCACGGGCGATTTCATAGTCGCTGGCTTCACCGCCGCCTTGAGGCGGCATGGCGCCCTTGCCCTTGAGGGCGGAGTGCAGCAGGGTGTCGAAGCCGGTCTTCAGGCGCGGGGCCCATGCGTCGGCGTCGCCGAACTTGGGCGCGCCCAAGGTGCCAGTGGCATGGCACGCCGCGCACTGGGCCTTGAAGATCTCTTCGCCGGTGCGGAAGACCGCAGGGCCGGACATGTCTTTCAGGTCGATGGTGCCGACGGGCTGGATGCGGGCGGCGACGGCTTCGGCATCGGTGATGTCGCTGCCGGCGGCGGGCTTGACGTCGCTGGAGACGTAGTTGGCGGCCAGCACCAGCACCGCGATGGGAATCACGAAAGCGAAGAACACAGCGGCGATCAGCTGCTTGGGCGTCTTGATCGGCCCTTCATGTGCGTCGTGCGCCTCAGCGGCGTGCGTGGCGGGAGACTGATCGTGGGTTCCGCTCATGGAGTCCTCGTTGCGATGGGCTGTGGCAATGGCCGTGTGCAATGGCCGTGTGCGATCGGCGCGTTGCAAAAGGCTGGCGAACTGGAGCTGCCCGGCGGACCTGGCCCACCGGCTGGCCCGGGCTCAAGAACCGGGCGAAAAACCGAGCAAAGTATAGCCAGCGCACCTCTTTGGCACCCTGGGGCTTTCGTCAAGAACGAGCGATGTTGGTGCGTGGCTTGGCGAACAATGGCGGGTCGTGGGGTCTGGTGTTGCGCTGGGGCGCGAGAGGGGGGCGGGCGGCCCGGGGAAGGCCTTGTTTGGGCGAATCCGCCAGAAGCCCTCAGAACATGGCTAGAATGCGTGTCTGCCGCGACCGTGGTGAAGTGGATATCATTGGGCCCTCCGAAGGCCTAGTCGCAAGTTCGATTCTTGCCGGTCGCACCAGCCAGCCTTGGCTGGATCTGCCCAAGCGCACGTCATCAGCGCTCGTCATCAGCGCTCGTCATCAGCGCTCGTCATCAGCGCAAGCCCACGCACAACCGTGGCGCTCGGCACTGGCCTCCCCCGCACGTCCAACCGCTCCCGGTTCATCTGCTCCCGGCTCTCGGTTCCCAGTTCATCTATTCCAAGGTCGTCCTCTGGATCGCTTCACGGCGAGCGCCCTACGGCTTGACTGGCCTCCTCCATCACCGCACGGCGCACGTCAGCCGCCATGGCACTCTCACGCGCTCACCACGTACCGTCGCTGCTACGCCCCTTCCCCCCCAACGCCCCTTCTCAGAGCGCGACTTTCGTCTCACCTTTGTGAACGATCTTGAAGTTGCGTGAATCCCCACTCCTATACTTCGCGCCGCCTCAAAGCCCAGCCGGTCATCCCATCGACCGAGCGATACAAGCCGCGCGCATCGCACTGCATATCAAACCATGGGCAGGCCATTACCCCGGGAGGAAATCATGATGTCATTCAATCGCCAATCGGCGTGTGTACTCGCGGCCGTCGCCGCCCTGCTGGCCGGCTGCGGCGGTGGCAGTTCCGACAACGCCAGCGACACCAACCCCAACACGGGCGTCAAGCCGACCAACCCGACGCCGCCCACCACGCCCACGCTGAGCGCCAATCAGGCCGCCTTCGAGGAATTCGTGCTGTCGCCGGGCGGCGGCAGTTACCTGATGCACTGGTCGGTGTCGTTTTCGTCGCCTTCGAAGGGGCGAATCCTCAACCTGTTCGCAGACTCCACCACCCTGAATGCCTCGCCGTTGACCAACGGCCCGCAGACCAGCGTGGAATCCGACCCGGTCAACCTGACCAAGACGCTGTCGCTGCCCACGCAGTCGCCCACCCGCGTGCTCAAGGACGGCGTCATTCTGGTGGTGCCGGCCAAGGGGCTGGTCAATCGCATCACTTACGTTGGCAACGACGTGCGCGTGGATGCTCTGGCAGAAGACAAGACGACGGTCGCCTATTCGGCCCTGCGCAGCAACTACGAGACGGTGGCCCTGACCGGCCCCCTGACCAGTGCGCCGCAGGACTTCCTGCGCTTCCACGATTCACTGCTGAAAAATCCGAACGTGACGGCGACGGGCGCCACCTTCCTGCCGGGCGCCAAGTACACGAAGTTCACCAAGACCAACCTCGGTGACCGTTACAACGCCTTCGATTGCAATGCCGCCACCACAACGGCCAGCATCTCTCCCTGCGCCTCCAAAACGTCGCTGACCGCCGCCCTGACCACAGGCCTGATTTCCAACAGTGACGGCAAGACCTATCGTCTGGCCGACGGCACCGTCAGCACCGTTGGCGGCGTGCAGGTGTGGGTGGCCACGGCGCCGCGTCCCAAGGCTGCCATCCTGGCCAGCTATGACGAATACCGCATCTACTTCGAGCTGGGTGGGAACGTCTACACCGGCAGCCTCATCAAGGACGGCGCCGTGATGGGAAGCAGCTTTTATGTGCCCAACCCGAACAGCACCGCCACGTCCGTGGTCGACTTCATCACCCCGCTGCCTTACGACCTGCGCATGAACAAGGCCGCGCTCGACAGCATCGCGGGTGCGCTGACGATCTGACGTGACGGCGGGGCCGCTGATGGCCCCTTTCGGTCCGCCCCTCAAAGGCCCCCTCCCGGGGGCCTTTTTCACATCCGCGCGGAACGTCCTGACCCGCGCCTGCTGGGCCGCGGTCGCGCCGCGCCAGGGCTGCCGACCCTGCCGACCCTGCCAAAGCGCCTATCCGGTTTTCGACGTTCATTCATTCGTCACTCCTATACTGCGCCAGCCTGAAAAAGCCGGCCGTCCTTCGACGGAACAACGGTCAGGCCGATAAGCATTCATTAATGGGAGGACTCCATGACTTCATTCAATCGCCAATCGGCGTGTGTACTCGCGGCCGTGGCCGCTTTGCTGACCGCCTGTGGCGGCGGCAGTGCTGATTCGTCACCGGACACCAAAGGCCTGTCCGCACGCGCGGCCGATGCGCAGACGCCTGCATCGTCACCCGCAGACACCCCCACCCCTACCCCGACCTTGAGCGCCAACCAGGCCGCCTTCGAGGAATTCCTGCTGTCCCCGGGCAGCGGCAGCTACCTGCTGCATTGGACCCTGTCATATACCGGCTTGCAGTCATCGCTGGTCACTGCCTATTCGGATTTCACGACGCTGCCGCTGTCGCCGCTGACCAATGGTCCGCAGACGAGCGCGCAGTCGGAACCGTTCAATATCTCCAAGACCCTGCGCAATCCGACCTTGCTGCCCACGCGCGTGCTCAAGGGCGGCAAGATCCTGGTGGTGCCGTCGAATGGCCTGATGAACCGCACCTCGTACGTCGGCAATGACGTCCAGATCGATGCATTGGCGGAAGACAAGACCACCGTCGCGTATTCCGCCATTCGCAGCAACTACGAGACGGTCTCGCTGACCGGGACGATGGCCACCACGCCGGCGGACTTCGCCCGCTTCCACGATCCGCTGTTTGGTAATTCGAAGGTGCTGGATGCCACGGCCCCTTACGCCGCTGGCGCGAAGTACATCAAGTTCACCAAGACCAATCTGGGGGACCGCTACAACGCCGGCGACTGCCAAGCCGCCACGACCACCGCCAATGTCTCGCCTTGCCGCATCGGCACGACGCTTCTCGCGACCATGACCTCGGGCCAGCGCTCGAACAGCGACGGGGTGACCTACTACCTGGCCGATGGCACCGTGCGTACCGTCGATGGGGTGCAGATCTGGGTGGCCAATGCGCCGCGGCCCAAGTCCGCGACCCTGAGCTATACCGAAGAGTTCCGCATCTACTTCGAGCTCGGTGGCAATGTCTACACCGGCTCGCTGATCAAGGACGGCACGGTGCTGGGCGGCAGCTATTACGTCTCCAACCCAAGCGCCACGACCCTGGTGGACCGCCTGACCTTCCTGCCGTATGACATCCGCCTGAACAAAGCGGCGCACGACAGCATCGTCAGTGCCATGAAGATCTGACGGTCAATTCCCTGCGCCTTCCGGGACTTCGCAGCTTCCATTAGGGTGCTGACTTCACAATCCCACACCACAGGAAGGCCATCATGGAATTTCGACAACTGGGCCGCTCCGGCCTGAAGGTGCCCGCACTCAGCCTGGGCACGGGCACCTTCGGCGGCAGCGGTGAATTCTTCGAGCGCTGGGGCACCACGCAGGTCGAAGAAGCCCGGCGGATGGTGGACATCTGCCTGGAGCATGGCCTGAACTTCTTCGACACGGCCGATGTGTATTCCGCCGGTCGCTCCGAAGAAGTGCTGGGCCAGGCCTTGAAGGGCCGACGCGATCAGGCCTTGATCTCCAGCAAGGGCACCTTCACCATGGGCGACGGCCCCAATGATGTGGGCTCGTCCCGTTACCACATCACCCGGGCCGTGGAGGCCAGCCTGCGGCGGCTGGGCACCGACCACATCGACCTGTATTTCATGCATGGGTTCGATGCCCTCACCCCGGTCGATGAAACCCTGCGCGCGCTGGACGACCTGATCACTGCCGGCAAGATCGGCTACATCGGCGCGTCCAACTTCTCCGGCTGGCATCTGATGAAGTCGCTGGCCACGTCGGAGAAATACGGCCTGGGCCGCTATGTGGCCTACCAGGGCTACTACTCGCTGATCGGACGCGACTATGAATGGGAGCTGATGCCCCTGGCGCTGGACCAGGGCGTGGGCACCATGGTGTGGAGCCCGCTGGGCTGGGGCCGGCTGACCGGCAAGATCCGGCGCGGCCAGGACACCAGCAGCGGACGCATCGCCTCGGGCGGCGCGGTCGGCGGACCGCCGGTGGACGACGAGCATCTGTTCCGCGTGGTGGACGTGCTGGATGAGATCGCCCGCCAGCGCGAGAAGACGGTGGCGCAGGTGGCGCTGAACTGGGTGCTGCGCCGTCCGTCGGTGGCCAATGTGGTGATTGGGGCGCGCAACGAGGAGCAGCTCCAGCAGAACCTCGGCGCGCTCGGCTGGGAGCTGTCCGCCGAGGACATCGCCCGTCTGGACGACGCCAGCCACAAGGAGCCGGCCTATCCCTACTGGCATCAGAAGGGGTTTGCGTCCCGCAATCCCAAGCCGACGCGCTGGTGAGCGTGAGCTGGCGCTCCGGTCAGGCCGCAGCGGAGCGCTGGTGGCGCACAAATCGCCCCGGCGGCTGACCCACATGGCGAGTGAAAGCCACGCCGAAGGCACTGACTGAGCGGTATCCCACCCGCTCGGCCACCTCGGCAACGGCCTGGCCGTCCCTCACCAGCATCTGCCGCGCCAAGGCCATGCGCCAGGACAGCAGGTAGGCCTGCGGCGCCATCCCCACGACGCGGCCGAAGCGCTCGAAGAAGGCGGATCGTGACAAGGCCGCACGACGAGCCAGCGCCTGCACCGTCCAGGGGGTCTCGGGATGCTCGTGGATGGCCCTCAGCGCCTGAGCCAGCCGCGCGTCGGCCAATCCGCGCACGAGGCCCGGCGTGGAAGCCGTCTGCGCCGTGGCGCGAAAGGCCTCCACCAGCAGCACCTCGAGCAAGCGCGCGGTGATCAGCTCGCGGCCCGGCCGCTGCGCGCGGGCTTCGTCGCCCAGCAGGTGCACCAGGCTGGCCAGCCGGGGGTCGCCGCGGACATGGATCCATCGCGGCAGCAGGGAGACGAGCAGCGAGGCATCGACGGCGCCGAACTCGCAGCTACCCACCAGCAGCCGGGTGTCGACCGGACCGTCCGGATTCCCCACGCGGGCGCCTCCCGCCATGGCTTCGATCGGCGTGAGGACCGTCTCATCAGGCCCCGGCGGCAGGCGGTCCAGGCTGGATGTCGCAAACCCCTGGGAGGCCGGCAGCAGGACAAAGTCGCCCACCTCCAGCGTCAGCGTCTCACCGGACGTAGGCGCAGTGTCCGGCGCCTGGGCCTCCCCGTGTCCAACCACGGGAGCATCGACTCGCAAATGACAGCCGCCCTCCAGCACCACCAGATAAAACGGCCGACCCAGCTCGGATCGGCGGACGGCCCACGGTGCAGACGCGACCACCTGCTTGGAGAACGGCGCCGTCGGCTGCAGCAGGGTCACCACCTCGGCCAAGGGATCGGTCATCTGGACGATCTCGACAAAATCACGGAGGGTGCAGTGTAGTCAGTCCGGTCTGTCGCTTCTATCGTTGGCGCCTTCTCCACGGTATCCAGCGAGTGCCTTATGACCTCCCCTTCCACCGTCCTCATCACCGGCTGCTCCTCCGGCTTCGGCCTCGAGACCGCGCGGCTGTTCCTCGACCGCGGCTGGCGGGTGATCGCCACCATGCGCCAGCCCCAGGCGGACCTGCTGCCCCGGTCCGACCGCTTGCGGATGCTGCCCCTGGATGTGATCCAGCCGGACAGCATCGCCGCCTGCCTCCAGGAGGCCGGGCCGCTCGATGCCCTGGTCAACAACGCCGGGGTCGGCATGCTGGCGCCGCTGGAAGGCACCTCGCTGACACTGGCGCAGGAGCTGTTCCAGACCAATACCCTGGGCACCCTCGCCATGACGCAGGCCGTACTGCCGCAGTTCCGGGAACGGCGTGCGGGGGTGGTGGTGAATGTCACCTCCAGTGTCACGCTCAAGCCGCTGCCGCTGTTGTCGGTCTACACCGCCAGCAAGGCGGCAGTGAATGCCTTCACCGAATCCCTCGCCCTGGAACTTGCGCCTTTCGATGTCCGGGTGCGGCTGGTGCTGCCGGGTCGCGCGCCCACTACCCGTTTCGGCGCGAATGCCATGACGCGCATGCCGGGCCAAGTTCCGCCAGCGTATGCCGACTTCACGCAGGCGGTGTTCACCTCGCTGCGAGACCTCGACGCGCCCACCACCCAGGCCATCGACGTGGCGGAAGCCGTCTGGCGAGCCGTCACCGACCCGACGGCGCCGATGCGACTGCCTGCGGGCTCGGATGCGGTGGCGCTGGCGGGGTGATGCACCCATCGGCCAGATGCAGCGTCTGTTCCCCGAATCGGTCCAGGTCCGCCGGATCATGGGTGATCATCAGCATGGGAATGCCGATGTCATCCAGCAGCGCCTGCAGCTCCGCACGGGTCTGTTCCCGCAGGGAGGGGTCCAGCGCGGAGAACGGTTCATCCAGCAGCAGCGCACGCGGCTCGTTGACAAGCGCGCGGGCCAATGCCGTACGCTGCCGCTGACCGCCGGAAAGCTGGTGCGGCCACTGGTCCGCCACCCGGTCCAGGGCCAGCGCCCGCAGCCAGCGGTCCACGGCCGGCCCACCGGCGGACGGGCGGGGACTGAGCCAGCCCCGCTGCAGACCAAAAGCGATGTTCTGTCGCACGCTCAGGTGGGGGAACAGTGCGTAGTCCTGGAAGAGATACCCGAGCCGGCGCGCACGGGCCGGCACGTCGATGCGCCGGGCGGCATCGAACAGGAGCTCGCCCTCGACGAGGATGCGGCCCTCATCGGGCCGGAGCAGACCGGCCACCGCCTGAAGCGTCAGGCTTTTGCCAGCACCGGACGGGCCGAAGATCACCGTGCGCCGCGCCTGGGTTTGAAAACGGATGTCCAGCTCGAACACGCGGCCGGGCGCGCCAACGCGCTTGCGCAGGGCCACGTCAAAACTGATGGGTGCGTCGCTCATGCCGCACTCCGGGGTCGCGCCAGCCGCCCTGCACTGAGCAGCACCACCACGCAGGTGATGGAGATGATGATCACCAGCAAATTGGCGGTGTCATCCTGCCCGGCCTGAACGGCTTCGTAGACGGCGATGGACAGCGTCTGCGTCTTGCCGGGGATGCTGCCCGCCACCATCAGGGTGGCGCCAAATTCTCCCAGCGCCCGGGCGAAAGCCAGCAGAAGGCCCGCCAGCACGCCGCGCCAGGCCATCGGCAGCGTGACGCGGAGAAACAGGGCCCACTCGCCCAGGCCCAGCACACGGCCGGCTTTTTCCAGCTGCGGGTCCACGCCTTCGAAAGCAGCGCGGGCCGACTTGGCCACCAGCGGAAACGACACGATGGCGGCGGCCAGCACCGCGCCCTGCCAGGTGAAGATCAGCTGCACGCCGAAGTGCTCGTACAGCCAGCCGCCCAGCCAGCCGCGCCGGCCGATCACCACCAACAGGTAGTAGCCCAGCACGGTCGGCGGCAGCACCATCGGCAGGGTGAGCACGGCATCGGCCAGCTCGCGCCCCGGAAAGCGCCAGCGCGCCAGCGCATAACCGGCCCCCAGACCGAGGACCAGGTTTAGCAGCGTCGCCCATCCGGCCACCTTCAAGGACAGGGCCAGCGCGATCCAGGCAGCCTCCATGCCGGGCCCGCGTCAGGGCTTGCCGAAGCCGTACTTCGCCAGCACGGCCTGGCCGTCGGCGGAGACGACGAAATCGATGAAGGCCTTGGCGCCCGCCGCATTGGCGCCCTGCTGCACCACGGCGATCGGGTAGCGGATCGGCAACTCGGTGGGGACGGTGAGCACGACGCGGACCTTGTCCTTCTGCACCCGCGCATCCGTGCCATAAACAAAGCCGGCTTCGGCTTCGCCCCGGGCCACGTAATCCAGCGCCTGACGGACGTTCTGCGCATACACCGCCCGCGGCTCGACCACCGGCCACAACTTCGCGGCTTCCAGCACCCCCTTGGCATACCGGCCGGCCGGCACCCCTTCAGGTTTTCCGAGGGCGATGCGCTTCACGCCGGGCTGCTGCAGGTCGGCCAGGGCACGCAGGGGCAGTCCCCCTTCCAGCGGGGTGATCATCACCAGCGAGTTGCTGACGAAATCGCGGCGGCTGCCGGGCGCCAGCAGTTGCTGCTGCTGGGCGCGGTCCATGGTGTCCTGATCGGCGGACGCCAGCACATCCACCGGCGCGCCCTTGGCGATCTGGGCCAGCAGGGCATCGGACGCTGCGAAGTTGAGCTGCACCTTGCTGCCCGGGTGACGGGCTTCAAAGGCCGGCGCCAGTTCCTTGAATGCGTTGGTCAGGCTGGCTGCGGCCGATACGGTGATATCGGCCGCGCGGGCGGCGCCGCAGGCTAGGCCCAGTCCCAGACTGACGCCGACCGCCAGCATCGACCCCCAGGCGCCCCGGCGCATAGCAGCACGTCGAGCCGCGGCGGGTGCGCCGCGCAGGCCCCCGGTGGGGCCTTCGTGATCCAAGGGGGACGGTCGCTGCGATCGAGTCATGGGCGCTCCTGAAAACACCGGCGGACAGGGGCGCGATGTCGGAGCGCAATATATCGCAGGATATGACGCTGGGTGCGTGCAGGGCTACCGGAGATCTTCACAGCGCCCTCCCAGCGTTTCTCATCAGCAGCAGGCGCGGCATGTCACGCCGCGTCTGCGCGTCTTCATGGACTGGCTGCTGGAGGTGTTCCCGCAGCCGCTGAGCCAGCCGGGCGGCCCAGCACGTTGAGCGGAATCTTGAGATAGCTCACCCCGTCGTCCTCCGGCGGCGGCAACTGCCCGGCGCGGATGTTCACCTGCAGGGAAGGCAGGATGAGGGTGGGCACCTCCAGCGTCGCATCCCGCGCGGTGCGCATGCGGACGAAGTCGTCTTCACTGACGCCGTCGTGCACATGGATGTTGCGGGCTCGCTGCTCGGCCACCGTCGTCTCCCAAGCCGGCGCGCGTCCACCGGGCGGATAGTCATGGCAAACGAAAAGGCGGGTGCGCTCCGGTAGCGCCAGCAGGCGGCGCACCGACCGGTACAGCTGCCGCGCATCGCCGCCCGGAAAGTCCGCCCGCGCCGTGCCGACATCCGGCATGAACAGCGTGTCGCCCACGAAGGCCGCGTCGTCCATCAGGTAGGCCATGTCCGCCGGCGTGTGTCCGGGCACCAGCACCGCCTGCGCCTCCATCTGGCCGATGGTGAAGATTTCGCCGTCGCGGAAGAGATGGTCGAACTGGGTGCCGTCCGGCAGGAAGTGACGGTCCAGGTGGTAGAGGCGCTTGAAGGTGCTCTGCACCTGCGTGATCTGCTCCCCGATGGCGATGCGTCCGCCCGCCTGCTCCTTGATGTAGCGCGCGCCGGAGAGATGGTCCGCATGCGCATGCGTCTCCAGGATCCACTGCACCGTCAGGTCGTTGTGGCGGATGTAGGCCAGCAGACGGTCCGCCTGCTCGGTGGAGGTGCGGCCGGATTTCATGTCGAAGTCCAGCACCGGGTCCACCACCGCCGCGCAGTGGGTCGCGTTGTCGCTGACCACGTAGGAGACGGTCCAGGTTTTGTCGTCGAAAAACGCATGAACAGTGGCACGTGCGGACATCACATCTCCTTCAATCTATTGATTGATAGTTTATTGATTGATATATTGAAGTCAAGTTCAAGGAGCGTCTCCATGCTGACCTCGTCCCCTCTCCCTCCCGCATCAGTCGGTGCCGCAGCGCCGGATGTTCCGCCCCATGCGCTGGACATCGAGGCCCTGCGCGCCGCCGCCGGCCAGGCCGTCAAGGCCCTGAAGGTGATGGCCAATGAAGACCGGCTGCTGTTGCTGTGCCAGTTGTCGCAAGGCGAGATGAGTGTCGGCGAACTCGAAGCCGCGCTGGACATCCATCAACCCACCTTGTCCCAGCAACTGGGGGTGCTGCGTAACGAAGGCGTGGTGAACACCCGGCGGGACGGCAAGCGCATCTGCTACAGCCTGGCCGACCCGCGCCTGCTGCAGATCATGCAGCTGATGCATGCGCTGTACTGCCCGAAGGACTGAGCCATGACGCTGGACCTGGCCTCTTTCACCCCGTGGACGTCGCTCGCCGGTGGCGTGCTCATCGGCGTCGCAGCGGCAATGCTGGTGCTGCTCAATGGCCGCATCGCCGGCATCAGCGGCATCGTCTCAGGGCTGCTGGCGCCGCGTCCGCAGGAAACATCCTGGCGGCTGGCCTTTGTAATCGGCCTCATGGCCTCGCCCGCGGTCTATGCCTGGGTGGCCACAGTGCCGGACCTGCACATCACCGCGAGCTGGCCCTGGCTGGTGCCCGCCGGGTTGCTGGTGGGCATTGGCACGCGGTATGGATCGGGCTGCACCAGCGGACACGGCGTGTGCGGACTCTCCCGTCGCTCGCCCCGGTCGCTGGCCGCCACCGCCGCCTTCATGGGCGCCGGGTTCCTGACCGTCTTCATCGTTCGCCACCTGCTGGCCGTTTGATGGCCCCCCGACTGGAATCCCCATGAGCCTTTTCACCGCCCTGCTGTCGGGCCTGATCTTCGGACTGGGCCTGCTGCTGTCCGGCATGGCGTCGCCGGCGAAGGTGCTTGGCTTTCTCGACCTTGCCGGCGCCTGGGACCCGTCCCTGGCGCTGGTGATGCTGGGCGCCGTCACCGTCGGCCTGGTCGCCTTTGCCGTGGCCGGGCAGCGGTCCCGGTCCCTGCTGGACCTGCCGATCCAGGACCCGCCCCGTCACCGCATCGACCGCCGGCTGATCGGCGGCAGCCTGCTGTTCGGCATCGGCTGGGGCCTGGCCGGCTTCTGTCCGGGCCCGGCGCTGGTGGCCCTGGGCATGGGCAGCGGGCAGGCGCTGGTGTTCTTTGCGGCCATGCTGGCCGGCATGAAGGCCTTCGACTGGATCGAGCGGCGCCGCGCGCCCCCGGCGTGACTCAATCCGCCAGCATCTTCGTCAGCGTGCGGATGTCATCGGCGCAGTGCGCCTGGGCCCGCGCCTCGATCTGCCGGTAGAGCGCCACCAGCGCGCGCCCGCTGTCCGTCAGCACACTGCCGCCGCCCTGTGCCCCTCCCGCAGCGGTGGTCACCGCCGGCTCGCGCAGTGCGTGATTCAGCTCGTCGATCAGCAGCCAGGCCCGCCGGTAGGACATGCCCAGCGCCTTGGCCGCCGCGGTGATGGAACCGGCCTGGTCCAGGGCCTCCAGCAGCGCGATCTTGCCGGGGCCGATGGCCACCTGCTCGCCCTGCGTGATGCGCATGCGCAGCTTGAATTCGGGGTGGACCGCGCTCATCCCCACGGGGTCTCCGTGGACGCGGCTGCCGCAGGGGGCGCCATGTGCCAGCAGCCCCGGCCGGACGCCTTGGCCGCATACAGCGCATCATCGGCACGGGCCAGGAAGGCCACATCGCTTTCAGAGTCCGCCGTCGTGCAGGCCACGCCGATGCTGGTGGACAGGTGCACGTCGGCGCCCATCACCTCCAGCGGCGCCTCCACCGCGCCCAGCAGCTTTTGCGCAAGGGCACCGGCCTCGGTGGGGGTCTTGAGGTTCTCGACAATCAGCACGAATTCGTCGCCCGCCAGGCGGCACAGCACATCGGTTTCCCGCACGGCGGCGCGCACGCGCGCGGCGAAGGTCTGCAGCACGACGTCACCGGCCGCATGGCCCAGGGTGTCGTTGACCTGCTTGAAGTGATCCAGGTCCATGAACATCAGCGCCAGCATGTTGCCGCTGCGCCGGGCGCGGGCCAGTGCTTCGGACAAACGCTGGTCAAACTGGCGCCGGTTGGGCAGGCCGGTCAGCGGATCGACGCGGCTGAGCTGGTCCAGCTCCCGCTCCACCTGCTTGAAAGCCGTCACGTCCGTGCTGAGGGTGTAGACCCCTGCCACGGTGCCGTCCGCCCGCAGGTCGGGCACGTATTCGGTGAGCAGGTCCCGCATCACGCCGTTGGACTCCGAGCGTGTCTCGAAGCGCTGCCGCACACCGGCCAGCGCGCCCTTGAGCGCCGGCAGGCGCTGCTCGTACAGCACCGGGCCGATGGTCTCCAGCAGCGTCTTGCCGATGGCGGCTTCCGGCTCGGTGCCCAGCCAGGTGCGGAAGGTGGCGTTGAGGAACCGCAGTCGCTGCTCGGCATCGATGTAGGAAATGAGCACCGGCAGGTTGTCCGCGATGGTGCGCAGCCGGCGTTCGCTGGCTTCCTGACGCTGCATGGCGTCTTCCAGCGCCAGCGTGCGCGAGCGCACCCGCTCTTCCAGCGACGCATGGAGCTGCGCCAGGGACGCTTCCTGCTGGGCCTGGCGGCGGGCCAGCTCGGTCAGCGCATGGGACAGCACGGCTGCTTCCCGGTAGCCCCCCACCTGCGGCAGGGCCTCGTCGGTGAGGTGCTGCCGACGCGCGATCGCCCGCGACAACTGCTTGAGCGGCTGCGCCAGCCGTCGCGCCTGCCACCAGCACAGCGGGACCGCCAGCGCCAGCAGGATGAGCGCGGTGTAGAAGATCTGCCGGCGCAGGCGGTAGTAGTCCTCCAGCGCGATGCTCACCGGCTGCCGCACCATCACCGTCCAGCCCAGGCCCGGGTAGGACCCATAGCCTTGGGTCGGCACGGTCACGGCAAAGTATTCGTTCCCCTCGACCATCTGACGACGCAGGGCGGACGAAGGGTCGTCGGGCAAGGCCATCTTCTTGCCTTCCATGTTGGCGGGACCCAGGATGACCGAACCGTCCCGGGCCAGAATCAGCGCATCCGCCTGATGACTCGCCATGGTGGAGTCGATCAGCTCCGACTTGATCTGCCGGGCCCAGCTCCAGCTCAGGTGCGCGCCGAACACCCCGCGCGGCTGGCCGTTGTTGTCCATCAGGGGAAGGGCGAAGTCCACGAAGCGCCACGGGTCGCTTTGGCGCGGCAGCAGCCGCTCCAGCAGCACGGCGGCATGCACGTCGCCCACAAACGGCCCGCGCTGGGCGCCCTGGAACCAGGGTCGCTGCGACACGTTCACCCCGTCCAGCAGGCCGCCGGCGGCGGCCAGCACCTTGCCTTGCGTGTCGGTCACACCCAGCCAGGCGAAATGGTCGAAGCCGATCTGGATCTGGTCCAGCGCCCGGCGCATGTCGGCCGGACTGCCGCCGCGGAAGGTGTCCAGCTGGGCCAGCACCCGCACTTCCTTGAACTGCTGGGCCATGCCGCGATCCAGGGCGTCGCGGAAATCCATGCCCACCTGCCGCAGCGACTGCACCGCCCGGCGCTCCGCATGGGCGCGGGCAAAGGTCTCGATCAGCACGGCAGACGCCAGGATGGCCACCGCCACCGCCGTCAGCACCACTGCCGTCAGCCAGCGGCCCATCGAGGCCCGCGAACCGCGTTCGGGAACGAAGCGGTCCTCCCCGGCCGCGGCGAGGTCCGGCGCGGGCCCGGGACCCGGGCGACCGCTGTGGGAGGAAGGTGCGGAGGCCGCGGAGGGGGAGGCTGCGGCCTCGGCCAGGGTCGGAGTCTGCATGCGGCATTGTGACGAGTTGCCAGGGCCCGACGCAACGCGGGATAGTGCCAGCGCACCACAGCGGCGCCTATGTGCACCTGCGCACTCTCACTGATCGCCAACCGCACCAAATTCGGTCATGCTGGGACGGTCCCGGGTGGGCACGCCCCTTGCAATCCCCCGGACCGGCCTCTCATGGCCCGTCTCTGGAGCCTTCATGCATGCGCTGACCCTGCCGCCTTCCGGCCATTACGATGAAATGTTGCTGCAAAGTGGTGCTATCCGGCCCAGCTACCAGGCCTTCGCCGAATGGCTGCACGCCCAGACCCCGGAGGCCCTGGCCAAGAAGCGGTCCGAAGCGGCCCTGCTGTTCCACAAGGTCGGCATCACCTTCGCGGTCTACGGGGACGAGGCTGGCGCGGAGCGGCTGATTCCCTTCGACACGGTCCCGCGCATCGTGCCGGCCGATGAATGGGCCATGCTGGAAAAGGGCCTGCGCCAGCGGGTCAATGCGCTCAACCGCTTCCTCTGGGACATCTACCACGACCACGAGATCGTCAAGGCCGGTCTGATTCCGGCCGAGCAGATCTTTGCCAATGCCCAGTACCAGCCCGCCATGCAGGGGCTGGACCTGCCGCTGGGCGTCTACGCCCACATCACCGGCGTGGACCTGATCCGGCATGCCGACGGCGGTTATTACGTGCTGGAGGACAACCTGCGGGTGCCCTCCGGCGTGAGCTACATGCTGGAAAACCGCAAGATGATGATGCGGCTGTTCCCCGAGCTCTTCGCCCGTTATTCGATCGCCCCGGTGGCCCACTACCCGGCCCTGCTGCTGACGACGCTGCGCCAGGCCAGCCCTGCGGAGAATCCAACGGTGGTGGTGTTGACGCCTGGCCCCTTCAATTCGGCCTACTTCGAGCATGCCTTCCTGGCCCAGCAGATGGGCGTGGAGCTGGTGGAAGGCCAGGACTTGTTCGTCAAGGACGGGTTCGTGTTCATGCGGACCACCGTCGGCCCCAAGCGGGTGGACGTGATCTACCGCCGCATCGACGATGCCTTCCTGGACCCCTTGGCCTTCCGCGCCGATTCCATGCTGGGCGTGCCGGGCCTGCTGTCGGTCTACAAGCAGGGGCATGTGGTGCTGGCCAACGCCATCGGCACCGGCGTGGCGGACGACAAGTCCATCTACCCCTATGTGCCGGACATGATCCGCTTCTATCTGGGCGAAGAACCCATCCTGCACAACGTGCCCACCTGGCAGTGCCGCAAGCCGCAGGACCTGGACCATGTGCTCCACCACATGGCGGACCTGGTGGTGAAGGAGGTGCACGGCGCCGGGGGCTACGGGATGCTGGTGGGCCCGGCCGCCACCGCCGCCGAAGTGGCCGACTTCAAGGAGCGGGTGAAGGCCAATCCGGCCAACTACATCGCGCAGCCCACGCTGTGCCTGTCCAGTTGCCCGACCTTCGTGGAGCGCGGCATCGCGCCGCGCCACATCGACCTGAGACCTTTCGTGCTGTCCGGGCGGGACGTGAACATGGTGGCGGGCGGCTTGACCCGCGTGGCCCTGAAGGCCGGCTCGCTGGTGGTGAATTCGTCGCAAGGCGGTGGCACCAAGGACACCTGGATCCTGGAGAGGAGCGCCGCATGCTGAGCCGTACCGCCGCGCAGCTCTACTGGATGAGCCGCTACCTGGAGCGCGCCGAGAACCTGGTGCGCATGCTGGACGTGACGCACTCGCTCTCCCTGCTGCCGCAAAGCCGGGGCGCCGTGACCGAGCTGGCCGCGCCGCTGGCGGTCACCGGCACGCTGGAAGCCTTCCAGGCCCGGTTGCCCCGGCTCAGTGCCGAGGAGCTGTTCCGCTTCATGGGCATCGATCTGGAGAACCCCGCCTCGGTCCTGTCCTGCATCCGTCAGGCGCGTGAGAACGCGCATGCGGTGCGGGGACAGATCACCGCCGAGATGTGGGAAGCCATCAACACCAGCTGGCTGGAAGCCCGGGAACTGGCCCGCCGCGGCGTGGTCGATCCGTCCTCCTTCTTCGACTGGGTGAAAGAGCGGTCCCACCTCTTCCGCGGCGCCACCTACGGCACGCTGCAGCGCAACGACGCCTACTGCTTCATCCGGCTGGGCACCTTCATCGAGCGGGCCGACAACACCGCGCGGCTGCTGGATGTGAAGTCGCAGCTGATTGCCCCGGCGGTGGACTCGCTGGCGCCGGTGGACGTGCCGAGCGAAAGCGCGCCGGACTTCTACGCCTGGAATGCGCTGCTGCGATCGCTCTCGGCCTTCGAGGCCTACCACGCGGCCTATCGCGACAGCCTCAACGGACGGCGCGTCACCGAGCTGCTGATCCTGCGTCCCGACGTGCCCCGCTCGCTGCGGGCTTGCTGCGACGAGATCCGGTCCATCCTGCCCCAGATCGAATCCCGCGAAGGCGCGCTGGATGCCGGCCGCATCGTCAAGCAGCTGGCGGGCGAACTGGCGCTGCGGCTGGAATACGGCTCGGTGGACGAGATCCTGGACGCCGGCCTGCATCCGTGGCTGACGGGATTCCTCGACGACTCGGCCCACTTGGGCGTGGCGATCCAGCGAGCCTACTTCGAGGCGCAGTGAGGCGGTCATGCACCTGCACATCTCGCATGAGACGGTCTACACCTATGCAGCGCCGCTGAGCCGCAGCACCCAGTACCTGCGGCTGACGCCCCGGCGCAGCCCGGGGATGCGGGTGCTGCATTGGGGCCTGCGACTGCCGGCCGAGGCCAGCGTCTGCAAGGATGCGTTCGGCAACACCATGCATGTGCTGAGCCTGGACGGCCCGCGCGGGGAGATCCATCTCCAGGCGGTGGGCGAAGTCGACACCGAGGACGGCCCGCCCCGCCCCGATCCCCACGATGAATTCCCGCCAGAGGTCTTCCTGCGCGACACCGCCCTCACCCGCGCCGATCCGGCCCTGCGGGCCTTCGCCGAAGGCTTCGCCGACGCCGCCCGCCAGGACGCCCATGCGGCCCTGCTGGCGATGATGGCGGCGGTGGTCGAGCACATGCCCTATGTGAAGGGCTTCACCGATGCCGCGACCCCGGCCGCCGAGGCCTTCGCCTCCGGACGCGGCGTCTGCCAGGACCATGCGCAGGTGTTTGCCTGCTGCGCCCGGCTGCTGGGCCTGCCGGCCCGTTACGTCTCGGGTTATCTGGCCACGGACGCCGAACACGTGGCCAGCCATGCCTGGACGGAAGTGCGTTTGCCGGACGGTGGCACGCAGTTTCCGGACGCGCCGGGCGGTGGCTGGCTGGGGTATGACATCAGCAACCAGTGCCTGGCGGACGGCCACCATGTGAAGCTGGCCATCGGCGCCGACTATCTGGACGCCTGCCCGGTCCGCGGCGTCCGGCTGGGCGGCGGCACCGAGACGATGAGAGCCCAGGTCCTCGTGAAACCCGGCACGCCGGACCAGCAATGAGGGCCCAGGGCCCCCTGCCAGGCCCGTCCGCGATGCGCTAATCTTTCGCGCCATGACTTACTGTGTTGCCATGCGGCTGCGCGCCGGCCTGCTGTTCGCCTCGGACTCGCGTACCAACGCGGGCGTGGACCACATCGCCACCTTCCGCAAGATGAATATCTTCGAGGTGCCGGGCGAGCGGCTGGTCACCCTGCTGAATGCGGGCAACCTGGCCACGACCCAGAGCGTGGTCAGCCTGCTGCGCCAACGCGCCAGCGGCGGCGGCCGTCACCTGCTGAACCTCCCCTCGATGTATGACGTGGCCGAGCTGGTCGGCCGTACCGTCAAGGAGGTGGTGGCCCGGGACAGCGACGGCGGCGGGCAGCTCAACCAGGGCGTGGACTTCGGTGCCAACTTCATCGTCGGCGGTCAGATCCGCGGCGAGGCGCCGCGCCTGTTCCATGTCTACCCGCAGGGCAACTTCATCGAAGCAACCGAGGACACGCCCTATCTGCAGATCGGTGAATCCAAATACGGCAAGCCCATCATCGACCGCGTCATCGACTTCGACAGCAGCCTGACCGAAGCCACCAAGTGCGCGCTGATCTCGTTTGATTCGACCATCCGCAGCAACCTGTCGGTCGGTCTGCCGCTGGACATGCTGCTCTATCGCACCGACAGCTTCGCGCCGGCGCGTCCGCACCGCGTGACCGCAGAAGATCCCTACTTCAACCGGCTGCGCCAGGGCTGGGGCGGCGGCCTCAAGCGGGTCTTCGAGCAGTTGCCCGACGACGACTGGTTCCTGCCCGATCAGATCGGCGGCTGAAGCGCATCAAGCCTTCCGGCGCCAGGCCCCGCGTCCATCAGTCATGCAGCGAGGCCAGGAACTGCTGCAGCTCCGGCGTGCGGGGCGCGCCAAAGATCTCCGACGGCGGTCCGATCTCGTGGACGCGGCCCTGATGCATGAAGATGACCCGGTCCGCCACCTTGCGGGCGAAGTTCATCTCATGCGTGACCATCAGCAGCGTCATGCCCTCCCGGGCCAGTGACTCCACCACCCGCAGCACTTCCCCCACCAGCTCCGGGTCCAGCGCCGAGGTGATCTCGTCGCACAGCAGCACCTGCGGCTCCATCGCCAGCGCACGGGCGATGGCCACCCGCTGCTGCTGCCCGCCGGAGAGCTGCTCCGGCATCGCATCGAACTTCTCCGACAGGCCCACCCGTGCCAGCAGGGCCCGCGCCTGCTCTGCCGCTTCGGTCCTGCTGCGCTGCTTGACCAGCGTCGGCGCCAGCATCACATTGCGGCCCACGGTCAGATGCGGAAAGAGATTGAAGCTCTGGAAGATCATGCCCACCTGCTGCCGCAGCGCCCGCATCGCCATGGCGCTCTCATGCAGCAGCGGCTTGCCGGCCACCGTCAGCGATCCGTCCTGGAAGCGCTCCAGCCCGTTGATGCAGCGCAGCAGCGTGCTCTTGCCCGAGCCGCTCTTGCCGATCAGCGCGATGACCTCGCCGCGCATCACATCCAGGTCGATGCCCTTGAGCACCTCGTTGTCCCCATAGGACTTGCGCAGCGCGGTGATGCGCACGATGGGCACACGCGGCGCCTGCGTCGGCGTGAGCACGGCTTCAGGCTGGGCGGCCATGGCGATTCCTTTCGAGGTGGCGGGCCAGCAGGCTGACCGGGAAACACAGGACGAAATACATCAGGGCCACGCAGCCGAACACGAGGAAGGGCTTGAAGCTGGCGTTGGCCATCATGCTGCCGGTCTTGGTGAGTTCCACAAAGCCGATCACCGACGCCAGGGCAGTGCCCTTGATGACCTGCACCAGGAACCCGACCGTCGGTGCAATCGCCAGGCGCAGGGCCTGGGGCAGGATCACATGGCGCATCTGCTCGCCGAAATTCATGGCCAGGCTCCTGGCGGCTTCCCACTGCCCCTTGGGAACGGCTTCCACACAGCCGCGCCAGATCTCGACCAGATAGGCACTGGTGTAGAGCGTGAGGGCGCAGCTGGCCGCCGTCCAGGCCGACACCTCCACGCCCAGCAGCGACAGGCCGAAGTAGGCCAGGAACAGCTGCATGAGCAGCGGCGTGCCCTGGAACACCTGCACATACAGCCCGACGAGGCGACCGGTGAAACGGCCCAGCCCCAGCCGCAGGCACAGCAGCAGCGCCCCGACCAGCCCCCCGCCGACAAAGGCGATCATCGACAGCACCACCGTCCAGCGCAGCGCCAGCAGCAGGTTGCGCAGGATGTCCCAGAGGGTGAACTCAACCATGACGGGCTCCCAGCCAGCGGCGCTTCAGCGGGACGCGGGCGGTGGCCACGGGCGCGCTGCCGAAGAGGAAGCGCGTCCCCACCCACAGCAGCAGATGCCGCACGGCGATGCTCAGCATCAGGTACAGCGCGACCGCAATGAAGGTGGCCTCGAAAGCCCGGAAGTTGCGGCTGTGGATGAGGTTGGTGGCGTAGCTCAGCTCCTCGGTGGAGATCTGGCCGCAGACCGCCGTGCCCAGCATCACGATGATGATCTGGCTGGTCATGGCCGGCCACACCCGCTTGAAGGCAGGCGGCAAGACGACCCGCACAAAGGTCTGCACGGGACCCATGGCCAGGCTGTAGGCCGCTTCCCATTGGCCCTTGGGCGTGGCCTGGATGCCGGCGCGCAGGATCTCGGTGCCATAGGCACCCAGGTTCAGCGTCATGGCGATGACCGAGGCGGTCGCGGGCGACAGCTTCACCCCCAGCGACGGCAGGCCGAAGAAGATGAAGAACAGCTGGACGATGAAGGGCGTGTTGCGCAGCAGCTCCACATAGACCGCGACGGCGTTGCCCAGCCCGCGAGGCCCGCAGGCACGGGCCCAGGCGCCCAGCGTGGCCGCCAGCAGCCCCAGCGGGACCGCCACCGCCGTCAGGCCGACGGTCCAGCCCAGGCCGCGCAGCAGCAGCGGCCATTCCATCAGCACGGCGCCGAAGTCGAACTCCATCGCAGTGTCCCTGGCTCAGAGCGGCAGCTCGCCGGTGCCGCGTCCCAGCCACTTCTTCGACAGGGCCTCCAGCTCACCGGCCTGCTTGGCCGCGGCGATGATGCTGTTGACCTTGGCCAGCAGCGCATCCTCCCCCTTGGCCACGCCGACGTAGCAGGGGCTGTCCTTGAGCAGCAGCTTGTATTCGATGTTCAGGCCCGGGTTGCGCTGCATCAGGTTGGCCGCCACGGCGGCGCTGGTGGCCAGCACCTGCGTCTGTCCGGCCGCGAACGCGGCGATGGTGGCGTTGTTGTCCTCGAAGCGCTTGAACTCCAGCGACGACGGGGCCACCTTGCCCAGTTCCTGGTCTTCCATCGCGCCGCGGGTCACGGCCACCGTCTTCCCGGCCAGGTCTGCAAAGGACTTGATGCTCAGGCTCTTGGGCGCAAACACCGCCTGGTAGAACGGCGCGTAGGCGGCGCTGAAGCTGATGACCTTCTCGCGCTCCGGGTTCTTGCCCAGGGAGGAAATGACGAGATCGGCCTTCTTCGTCTGCAGATACGGAATGCGGTTGGCGCTGGTCACCGGCAGCAGTTCCACCTTCACGCCCAGCTTGGCGGCAATCAGCTCGGCCATGGCGATGTCCAGGCCCTGCGGCTTCATGTCGGGGCCGACAAAGCCGTAGGGCGGATAGTCGGTCGGCACGGCGATGCGGATGGTCTTGGTCTTGGTGATGGTGTCCAGCGCTGTCTGGGCATGCGCCCCGGTCATGGCCAGACCCAGGCCCATGCCGGCGGCGGCGAGCAGCAGGCGACGGGTCACGGACGCAGGGCGTCGGGTCAGGGACAGGGAGGACGGACGGGCGCGGCGGGCGGCAAGGCTCATAACAAGGCTCCTAGGTAGGCGGCGGGGGGATCGTCTGCGTCGTTGGACGTCCGCGGGGAAAGAGGCGATGCGGACGAAGCGGAACGGGGAGCGCGCGAGGAGCGCGAAGAGCGGGAAGCACGCGAAGAGCGGCCCTGTGGACTGGCGTCATCGGCCTCACCGGACGGCTGCGCCCCCGCACCCGGCACCGGGGCCAGGGCCTGGCGCAGCAGGTGCAGCGGATCGCTGTTGGCCGGCAGCTGCAGGCCTGCCTGGACGTGGGTCAGGTGGTCCGCCATCAGCGCCTCGGCCGCGGCGAGATCCCCGCGCTCCAGCGCATCCACGATGGCGACGTGCTCCTGGCAGGACTGCGCCGCATCATGCGAGGACTGATAGAGCATGGCGATCAGCGTCGTGCGGGCGGTGAAGTCGCGCAGGGTGTCGGCCAGCAGGCTGTTGCCCAGGCACTCGGCCAGGCAGACATGGAAGTCGCCCAGCAGGAAGCTGCGCGTGCCGACGTCGTCGCCACGCACCGCGGCATGCTCCTGCTGCAGATGGCCTCGCAAGCGAGCCAGCCCCATTGGATCCAGGCCGCCCTGCCCCTGTTGCCCACGGATGAGGCCCAGCTCGATGACCCGCCGGGCCTCGAAGGCTTCCCGGGCTTCCTCCTGGCTGGGCGCGATGAGGTACCACCCGCGACGTGCACTGACGGTGACGATGCCGCGTGCCGCCAGTCGCGTCAGCGCCTCGCGGACGATGGTGCGGCTGCAGTCGAACAGCAGCGCCAGCTGTTGCTCACCCAGCCGGGTGGCTGGCGGCAGCTTCTGGGCCAGCACGGCTTCGATGATGCGCTGGCTGATGTCGGTGGCGGAGGTGCCCATGCCACAGGCTTTGCAGCTTCCGTGCCAGGGCGTTCATCTGTCTTGTATGCAAGCGATGCGCACAGGCTTGGTGTGCGGGGCCTGCGATTCGGGGGGTTCCGGCCCAACGCGGGGCGCGGGGATGCACTGGGGCGGTGCCGGCGATCAGCCGTCCACCCGCATCGAATAGTCGATGGCCTTCACATCCTTGGTCAGGCGGCCCACCGAGATGCGGTCCACGCCGGTAGCGGCAATCCAGCGCAATTGATCCAGCGCAACGCCGCCGGAGACCTCCAGCAGCGCACGGCCTGCCGTCAGGGCCACGGCCTCGCGCATCATCGGCTCGCTGAAGTTGTCCAGCAGCACGCTGACCGCGCCGGCCGCCAGCGCCTCGCGCAGCTGGTCCAGGGTTTCCACCTCGACCTGGATGGTCACGCCGGCCTGCAGGGCCTGGGCCTGCTGCAGGGCCTGGGTGACCCCGCCCGCCGCGGCGATGTGGTTTTCCTTGATGAGGATGCCGTCATACAGCGCCAGTCGCTGGTTGGCGCCGCCGCCCACCCGCACCGCATATTTCTGCGCCAGGCGCAGGCCGGGCAGGGTCTTGCGCGTGTCCAGCACCACGCAGCCCCGGGGATTGGGGCTGGCGCCCTCGATCGCCCGCGCATGGGTGCGGGTGACGGTGGCGGTGGCGGAGAGCAGCTGCAGGAAGTTCAGCGCCGGACGCTCGGCGGACAGCAGGGATCGGCCGTCCGCCTCGATCCGGCAGACCACCGTGTCCGCCGCCATGTCCGCCCCTTCGTCATACAGCCATTCAATCCGGCTGCCGGCGTCGAGCTGGCGGAAGACGCCTTCGAACCAGTCGCGGCCACACAGCACCGCCGCTTCACGCACCCGCACATGGGCGCGGACCGGCCGGTCGGCCGGCACCAGGCGGGCCGTCCAGTCGGCAAGGCCGATGTCCTCGAACAGGGCGTCGCGGATGTTGCGCGCGCGGGCTTCTTCCAGGCTCTCGTTATGGTCAAACATGGCGGGCTTCAGCGGTTCTGGTCTTGCGGTCGGCGCGCCTTATTCGGCCTCGCCGATGGTGATCTGCAGCGTGCCGAAGCCTTCGATCACGCCTTCGATCACATCCCCCGGCTTCACCGGGCCGACCCCTTCGGGCGTGCCGGTGTAGATCAGGTCGCCCGGTTCCAGGTGATAGAACTGCGACAGGTTGGCCACCAGCTCGGGAATGCTCCAGATCATGTCGGACAGGTCGCCGCGCTGCTTCTCCGTGCCGTTCACGCTCAGGGTGATGGCGCCGGACTTGAGCTCGCCCAGCTCGCTGCGCGGCACCAGCGGGGTGATGACGGCGGAGTGCTCGAAACCCTTGCCCAGGTCCCAGGGGCGGCCGATGGCCTTGGCCTCGTTCTGCAGGTCGCGGCGGGTCATGTCCAGGCCCGCGGCATAACCCCAGACGGCGTCGCCCGCCTGCTCCGGCGTGGCGCGGAACACGGGTTTGCCGATGGCCACCACGAGTTCCATCTCATAGTGCAGGTTCTTGGTGCCGGGCGCGTAGGGAATGGAGCCGCCCGACGGCGCCAGCGCGCTGGCCGGCTTGGTGAAGTAGAACGGCGGTTCACGGTCCGGGTCGCTCCCCATCTCCCGGGCGTGTGCGGCGTAGTTGCGGCCCACGCAGAAGATGCGGCTGACGGCGTAACGGGCATCGGTGCCGCGCACGGCCACGGCGGCCTGCGGGGCGGGGGGGAAGATGTAGGAGCTCATGGCTGGACGGTGGTGTGGAGGGTGGAAACCAAACGTTCGAAAGCACGAACCCGTGCAGCATAACCTTGGCAAAAGCGGGCCACGTTGCTAGGGTTGCGGCCATGTTTGAAGCCCGCCCCGCCGGCCAGCGCCTGGCCGTCCTGACGAGTGCCCTGTTGCTGGCCGCCTGTGCCAGCCGTGCTCCTGCCCCTGCCGACCGCTCCGCCACGTCGGCGCTCGGCACTCCCAAAGTGACCCAGTGGCCGTCCAAGGATGGTCCCGAAGCGGTGGTGCCGGCCGACCTGGACAAGCTGCCGGACGCCCTGCCCCGCCTCGAAAGCATCCGCAAAGGCGGCCCCAACAAACCCTATGCCGTCGCCGGCCAACGCTACCAGCCGCTGACCGATGACGACCCGCTGGTGCAGCGCGGGCTGGCGTCCTGGTATGGACGCAAGTTCCATGGCCGGCCCACCGCCAGCGGCGAGCTCTACAACATGTATGCGATGACGGCCGCGCATCCGACCATGCCGATTCCGAGCTATGCCCGGGTGCGCAACCCCAAAAACGGCAAGGAAGTCATTGTGCGGATCAATGACCGGGGGCCGTTTCACAGCAGCCGCATCATCGACCTGAGCTACACCGCCGCCCTGAAGCTGGACCTGCTGCGCGGGGTGGCGGAGGTGGAGGTCGAGCGCATCACCTATGAGGACATCCGCACCGGCGCCTGGCTGCGCGGCAAGGAAGCGCCGGCACAGCCCGGGGACCGGACCCTTCCGCAGGCACCGCTGTATGCGGCGGCGACGCCCAACGGGGCGCCTGAAGTCACCACGGGTGCCCAGATGCGGGACACGGACCCGGCCGCCGGGACAACGGCTGGAACACGCGGCGGTGCGTTGCGGCCATCCCCGACCCTTCCTGCGGCCGGAACCTCCAGGTCGGTCGCCACCAGCGCTGCGACCACCCCGGTGAGCGCCAGCGCCGGCATGGTGCCGATCCCCGTGGTGGCCCTGCCGCCCGGCACGGACCTGGACAGCCGCCGCGACCTGCCCGCGTCCGCCGCATCGGCCCCATCAACGCCGCCCACCGCCGTCGCGCAGAGCGATGTCTCGGCCTCCCCCAGTCCAGACGCCGCCGTCCCGGCCATGAAACTGGCCGCCGCCCCCGGCTTCTGGCTGCAGCTGGGCGCCTTTTCCCGCCTGGAAGGCGCGGAAACCCTGCGCGAGCAGTTCACCCGGAACCTGGACTGGATGGCCCCGATGCTGACCATCTTCAAGGACAAGCAGTTGCACCGCCTCCAGGCCGGTCCCTTCAACAGCCGGGAAGATGCCCGGGCCGCCGCCGACAAGGTGCGCACGGCCATGGCGCTGACGCCGGTGCTGGTCGAGCGGCGCTAACCCCCCGGACGGGGGACGCGATTGTGCGCAGGGGTGCGCTTTGCGATGATGCCGCCAATGCCTGCCCTGGACGCCGCCACCCTCCTGATGGTGCTCACCATGGTCGACGGCTTCGCCTGCGTGGTGTGGCTGCTGCTGGGTGAGGTTCTGCGCATCGCACCCGGGGCTGCGCGGCGCGTGGCCCTGCACCACGGCCTGCTGGTGCTGGCCTGGTGGCCCACGCTGCCGGACTGGACCGAGCCGGTGCTCAGCCTGCCGCTCTCGCTGGTCTGTGCCGGCTTGCTGACCGCCGGGGTGCGGGGCCTGATGCGACTGCAGCACGGTCTGAACGACGTCATCGCCGTCGTGGTGCTGGGGCTGGTCGTCCAGGCGCTGGTCTATCCGGACCTCAACACCGCCCGGGCGGTGCTCAACCTGGGCTCCTGCACGCTGGCGCTGATGGCGGTGGCGGACATCCTGCGCGGCACCGGCTTTCGCTTCGGCGTCACTGGCCTGCTGGTGCTCCCCTATCTCGTGCTGGCCGGCGCAGGCCTCTGGCGCGCTGGCGGCCTGCTGGGCTGGATGCCGGCCGGCATGGGCCTGCAGGGCCTGTCCTACAACGCGCCGCTGGCGCTGCTGCGGCTGGTGGTGAACCTGGGCGTGACCACCGGGCTGGTGGCCCTGGTGCTGCAGCGGCTGATCGCCCGGGTGCGGCACCTCACCCGCCGGGACCCGCTGACCGGGCTGCTCAACCGCCGCGCCCTGGAGGAACAGCTCCAGCGCCTGCAGGCGCAGGTGGACCGCGGCCGCACGCATGCCCTGCTGATCCTGGACGTGGACCACTTCAAGCGCATCAACGACGAACTGGGTCATGCGGGCGGTGATGCGGCCCTGCGTCACCTGGCCCAGGTGCTGGGCGAAGCGCTGCGCACCACCGACAACTTCGGCCGGCTCGGCGGCGAGGAATTCGCGGTGCTGATGCCCGACACCGACGAGCCCGGCGCCGTGCTGGTGGCCGAGCGGCTGCGCCGGCTGCTGCAGGAGCGGCCGCTGACCTGGGAAGACAAGATCTGGCCGATGAGCGCCAGCATCGGCGTGGCCGCCATGCGGCAGCAGGACCCGCACGGACGCGATGCACTGGCGCGGGCCGACGCCGCCATGTACGCCGCCAAGGCCGCTGGGCGCAACCGGGTGCAGCGCGCGACCGTCGCGAGGGTGGCGGCATGACGTCCAGCGATCCGGTCACCCTGGTCGCCGCCCTGCTGGCGGTGATGAGCGTGGCCACGGTCATCTGGCTGCTGATTGCGGCGGGGATGCGGGAATGCTCCTCCGCCTGCCTGTGCCTGGCCGGGGCCAATGCGCTGCAGGCCCTGGCCCTGGTGCTGCGGTGGATGCCCGAATCGCAGCTGCACACGCCGGCCCTGGTATCGCATGGGCTGCTGCTGGGGGCCTTTGCCCTGCTGCATCTGTCGGTGCCGCTGATGGACGAGCAGCCGACCCGCTGGCCGCTGCTGCTGGCCGCACTGGCGATCGTGGTGGCGCTGCTGACGCAGCTGCCGACCGGCCCCAGCCATGTCACGCACCATCTGGTGGTCAACGGCACCGGCGGCCTGCTGTGCTTCCTGGCTGCACGCAACACGGCCCGCCTGCTGCGGGCGCGCGAGCTGCGGCCGGCCATCTGCCTGATTTTCGGCCTGCCCTTCATCGTGATCGGCGGGCTGCTGCTGGCCCGGCCGCTGGCCACCTTGTGGATGCCGGACGTGCCGGCCTCGCTGGACACCCGCGGCGCCTTCAACGGGGTGTGGCTGTGGACCGCCCTGGTCATGACACTCACGGTCAACGGCACGCTGGCCTTCCTGCTGATGCTCAAGCTGGTGCTGCAGATCCGCCGGCTCACCCTGCGCGACCCGCTGACCGATGCGCTGAACCGTCGCGCGATGGCCGAGGCCATGGCCGCCGAACATCAGCGGGTGCGGCGCGGCCACACCTATGCCCTGGTGCTGCTGGACATGGACCGCTTCAAGCAGCTGAACGACACTCTGGGCCATGCGGCCGGCGATGCCGCGCTCAAGACCCTGGTGGACCTGCTCAAGCCCTGCCTGCGGGAAGTGGACCTGCTCGGGCGCCTGGGCGGCGAGGAGTTCTGTGCCCTGCTGCCCTACACCGGTGTGGCCGGCGCGGCGCTGGTGGCCGAGCGTATGCGCCATCTGCTGGAGCGCAGCGAATTCCAATGGAACGGACAGTCCTGGCCGCTGAGCGCGAGCTTTGGCATCACCGAGTCGGTGCCGGGCGACAGTGATCCGACCGAAGTGCTGCGCCGCGCCGATGAAGCGCTGTACCGGGCGAAAGCCCAGGGGCGCAACCTGGTCCAGGCCGTGGAAGCGGCCGACCAGCGGCCGCGCCCGGTTGCCTCAGGCCAGGGCGACCCGATTGCGTCCTAGGTGCTTGGCCCGCTGCACCGCCTGGGTGGCGCGGGCCACCAGCAGGTCGGTGGCGTAAGGCGGCGCGCTGGCCAGGCCCATGCTCAGCGTCACGTCCAGGCCCGCCGACAAGCGCTGCCACGGATGCACCGACACGCTGGCGCGGATGCGCTCGCAGACCTCGAAGCCGCGGTCGGCGATGGTGTCGGGGAAGACGATCAGGAATTCCTCGCCGCTCCAGCGCAGAGTCAGGTCGCTGGTGCGGGTGTTCTCCCGCAGCAGCTGGGCCAGTTCCTGCAGCACCCGGTCGCCGATGTCGCGGCCGTGCCGCTCGTTGATCTGCTCCAGGCCGTCGGCATCGATCAGCGCGACGGTCAGCGGACGGTCTTCCTGCTCGGCCGCGCGCAGCATCGGCGGCAGCCGGGTCTCCAGGCAGCGGCGGTTGCCCAGGCCTGTGAGCGGGTCGCGGAAGGTGGCGGGGTCGCGGTCGGCGCAGGCGCCGCCGTCCACCTGGATTTCGGCTTCCAGGCGGGAGACGAAGTATTGGGACTGGGCCATCAGCTGGCGCACACCGCGGCGGCGCTCCACCGACCGGGCTGCCTCCAGGTGGGTCAGCGCCGGGGCGAGCAGGTCCAGGGCCTTGGCCGCCTGGTAGGCGACCTGGTGCAGGCGCAGATGGAGGTGGGGCGGCAGGTGGTCCAGCGAGGGGGGCACCAGGGGCTGCGGCGCGTGGGGCGCGTTGTCCTTGGGGCTGGACAGCTCGGTGATCAGGTCCTGCATCCGTTGCCAGGCCTCAGCAGCCTCGCCCCGCGCCAGCAGCCACTCGGCCAGGGTGCAGCGCACCCGCCAGCCCAGCAGATGGAAACCGCAGCGGCTGGCGTGCTCAAGCGCCTCCTGCAGCAGCGGCTCGGCTTCGTCCAGGCGCCCCATCCGCAGCAGGACTTCGCCGAAGTTGCTGGCGGTCAGGGCGATGCCGTAGAGGTCGCCCAGCTCCAGCGAGAAGGGCCGGGCCTGGCGAGCCAGCTCCAGCGCCCGCTCCAGGGTACGGGCCGCCGCCTCGGGCGTTTCCGCGTCCCGCTGCAGGTGATAGGCCCCGAGCGCGACGGTACACAGATTGGTGAGGGTGACCACCCGCTCAAAGGGCGTGGCCGAGTCCCGGACCAGGCCAGCGGCCTCGCCCATCAGGCGTTCCGCCTGCCAGGGGTCGCCCATGCGTTCAAAACAGGCGCCCAGTCCGTTCAGGGCGACGGCGCGCAGTCGGGCATCGCCCAGCTCCACCGCCTGTCGCAGGCATTCATGGGCGCAGGCCAGGCCCTGGTCATAGTCGCCCAGCTCGCAAGCCGCCAGACTCATCCAGCGCAGCAGCTCGCACAAGGACACTGACGGGCCCAGCGGACGCAGCAGATGCAGCGCCCGCTGCCCGGCCTCCAGCATGCCCGCCAAATCCCCCTGGCGCAGCAGGAAGAAGCTGCGCAGCTTGCCGGCCTCGGCCTGCTCGATGATGTAGCCCTCGGCCTCGGCCCGGCGCCAAATGCGGTCGGCCAGGCGCAGGCCTTCGTCCAGGCGCGCCTCGCGCTGGGCCAAACGGGCCAGGTCCAGCCAGTCACTCAAAGGCGCGTCGTCGGACAAGTCGTTCAGGAGATCCCGCATGGCGGGGAGGATACACCCCCAAACGGGGCTACTGGCCGGGCTCCTTGACGGGGCCCGCGGCGGGCGGTCCCACCGGCCGGGGCGCCTCGGCTCAGCGGCTCACCGGCATCGCGAATTCCGGGCCCTTGGCGATGGTGGCCGGCCAGCGCTGCATGACGCTCTTCTGCCGGGTGTAGAAGCGCACGCCCTCCTCGCCGTAGGCATGCATGTCGCCAAACAGGCTCTTCTTCCAGCCGCCGAAGCCCTGCCAGGCCATCGGCACCGGGATGGGCACGTTGATGCCCACCATGCCCACCTGCACACGCCGGGAGAATTCGCGGGCCACGTTGCCATCGCTGGTGAAGCAGGCCACGCCATTGCCAAACTCGTGGGCATTGACCAGCGCCAGGGCCTCGCTGAAGCCGTCCACCCGCACGCAGGCCAACACCGGGCCGAAGATCTCTTCCCGGTAGATGCGCATGTGGGGCTGCACATGGTCGAACAGCGTGGCGCCGGTGAAGAAACCGTTCTCCTGCCCAGGCACCCGCAGGCCGCGGCCGTCCACCACCAGCGACGCGCCCTCTTCCACGCCCAGGCCGATGTAGCCCTCGATGCGGTCCCGCGCTTCGCGGGTGACGATGGGGCCCATCTCGGCGTCGAGGTGGATGCCGTCCTTGATCTTCAAGGTGCGTGCCCGCTCGGCCAGGCGCGGCACGATCCGGTCGGCCACATCCCCCACCAGCACCGCCACCGAAATCGCCATGCAGCGCTCGCCCGCCGAGCCGTAGGCGGCGCCGATCAGCGCATCGACCGCCTGGTCCACATCCGCATCGGGCATCACCACCATGTGGTTCTTCGCGCCCCCCAGCGCCTGCACCCGCTTGCCGTGATGGGCGCCGGTCTCGTAGATGTACTGCGCAATCGGGGTGGAGCCGACAAAGCTCAGGGCCTTCACATCGGGGTGGGTGAGCAGCGCGTCCACCACCTGCTTGTCGCCCTGCACCACGTTGAAGATGCCGTCGGGCAGGCCGGCCTGCTTGAACAGCTCGGCCATCAGAAGGCTGGGGGACGGGTCGCGTTCGCTGGGCTTGAGGATGAAGGCGTTGCCGGTGGCAATGGCCATCGGCGCCATCCACATCGGCACCATGAAGGGGAAGTTGAACGGGGTGATGCCGGCCACCACGCCCAGCGGCTGGCGCATCGTCCAGTTGTCGATGCCGGTGGAGACCTGCTCGGTGTAGTCGCCCTTGAGCAGTTGGGGGACACCGCAGGCGAATTCCACGATGTCGATGCCGCGGGTGACTTCGCCCTGGGCGTCGGTGAAGACCTTGCCGTGCTCGGCGGTGATCATGGCGGCCAGCTGGTCCCGATGCTGGTTCAGCAGTTCCAGGAACTTGAACATCACCCGCGCGCGACGCAGCGGCGGCGCGTCCGCCCAGGCCGGGAAGGCGGCGAGTCCGGAGGCGACCGCGGCCTGCACATCCTCCACGCTGCCCAGTTGCACCTGTCGCGCCACGGTCCCGCTGGCGGGGTGATAGACCGCCTGGCTGCGCCCGGAGGTGGCCGGGCGGCGGGCACCGCCGATGTAGTGGGTGAGGTCGGCCGGGTCGGTGTAAGGGATGGGTGAGGACATGGCGGTCTCCGCAAGGCGTTGGGGCCGGGTGGGGGATTGGAGGATTGGGGGGATGGGGCCAGTCTAGGCAGCGCGGATGGGCTTGCCTAGCCGGGTACGACGGCCAGACTGTTCAGTACACTGAACAATCATGGCAAAGTCAAAAGGCGAAAGCCGCTCCGTCAGCCCCTCCGTCAGCTCTTCCGTCCGCCGCTCCGACGGTCACAGCGCCAGGGCCGATGCACCCGCGCAGCCGGTGACGTCGCCTCTGCGCGCCGAGGCGCGCGACGAGTGGCTCTGGCCGCAGCTTCAGGCCCTGGTGGCCATCGGCCGTCTGGGCAGCTTCACCAAGGCGGCGCAGCGCCTGGGACTGTCCAAGGCCGCCATCAGCCAGCGCGTGGCGGACCTGGAGCATCACCTGGACCAGCAACTGGTGCAGCGCACCACCCGCTCGGTGCGGCTGACCGACGCCGGCCAGCGCCTGATGGAGCAGGCCGAGCCGGGCATGGCGCTGCTCAACCGGAGCCTGAGCGAAGCCCGCGAAGCCGCCGGCCAGCCGCGGGGCGTGCTGCGGGTGACGGCCCCGGTGGCCCTGGGCCGCCAGCATGTGGCCCCGTCCCTGGTGGACTTCTTCGAACGCCATCCGGCCCTGCGCATCGAACTGGACCTGACCGACCGGCTGGTGCCGCTGGCCCAGGAAGGCTTCGATCTGGCCATCCGCCACACCAGCCAACCGCCCGACACGCATGTCGCGACCCGGCTTTGCGCCTCCCGCGCCCTGCTGCTGGCCAGCCCCGCCTATCTCGGACGTTTCGGCACGCCGCAGCATCCGGCCGAGCTGGCCCAGCACCGCTGCCTGCCCTACCTGCGACCCGGCCCGGCCCAGTGGTTTTTCGAGCGCCAGACACCGGCGCTCGAACGCTTGCGGGTGCCGGTGCAGGGCCTGCTGCGGGCGGGCAACAGCGAGGTGCTGCGGGACGCGGCGCTGTCCGGACTGGGCCTGGCGCTGCTGCCGGATTTCAGTGCGCGGGACGCGCTGCGCCGTGGTGACCTGGTGGAGGTGCTGCCGCAGTGGCGCGTGGTCGGCTTCTTCGGGGATTCGATCTATGCCATTCACCCATGGAGCGGTCACACCCCGCAGGGCGTGCGACTGCTGGTGGAGCATCTGCGGTCGGTGATGAGCGCAGGGTTTGCGGCTTGAGTTTTGCGGCTTGAAAGCCGGACCGCACAAAAAAGGACGCCCGACCAGCGAGCTGATCGGGCGTTGCAAGTCCTAGAAAGGACGTCGTTGGGATCGGTGCGCCCCCTAAAGAGCGCCTGGAAGTGACTCTAGGGCGAACCCTGAGCGGCGGACATCCCCAGGAGGTAGGAGACCTGTGAGAAAAAGTCAGCAGGTGTAAGCGCGACTTCATCATGCGGAAAATCGTCGGACGGGAGGGCCTCCCGGATAATGCCGGCATGAGTGCCTCCAAGCCTTCGTCGAAAAAGCCTGCCCCGCGCGGAACCGGCACCGCCGCCAAGCCGTCGGGTCCGCGGTCCGCGTCTGCATCCGGCCCGGGGGCGAGGTCGTCGGCCTCCCGTCCTGCCGGTGCGCCCTCCACAGGGCCGTCCAGCCGTCGGCAGGCCGCGCCCACCTCGTCCGCCCCTGCCGCCTACGTCCCCCGCACCCCGGCACCGCCCGAGCCCTGGAGCGACGAGGACCTGGAGCGCCTGCAATCGCTGCTGGACGAGGTCGCGCAGCGGTCGGAGCCGCTGGACGTGTCCATGCTGGACGGGTTTCTGGTCGGCGTGATCCTGCAGCCGCGCCCGGTGGCCTTGTCGGCCTGGTGGCCCTGGGTGCTGGACAGTGAGGAAGGTCAGGCCCCGGCCGGCGTGGACGCGCAGGCACTGCTCCAGTTGGTGCAGCGCCGTTTCACCGAGCTGCGTCAGGCCATCGCCGACCGTCAGTGGTTCGACCCCTGGGTCTTCGAGCTGGACGAGGAAGCCTCGCCGTCCGACACCGTGCTGCCCTGGGTGGCCGGATTCGCGCTGGCCACGGATGTGTTCCCGGGCTTGATGGGCTTGGACGAAAGCCAGCTCACCGAACCGCTGGCGCAGCTCTACATGCATCTGGATCCGGACGATCTGGAAGATGCGGACGCGCTGCTGGAGGAGATCGAAAGCCTGGAGCCCCCGGAGGAGCTCGACGAAGCCGTCGAGAGCCTGGTGCGTGCCAGCCTGCTGCTGGCCGATGTGTCGCTGCCCCAGGCGGCGCCGCGTCCGGCGGGTCGCGGCGGACCGCGCTCTGGCGGGCCCCGCTCGGGTGGACCCCGGTCCGGCGGACCTCATTCGGGCGGACCTGGCCGAGGCCCTTCGCCACGAGGACGGCGCTGATCCGAGGTGAATCCAGGGCGGATCCGACGCGGATCCCACCCGCCTGGCCTGGGGACTGAGCCCCCGGCGCGTCAATGCAAGCGGCGCCGCTCAGCCGGCAAACAACCGGGCAGCATGCAGCCCCAAGCCTGTTGCCACCGAAGCGAAGCGGTCCCCGCGCACCTGCTGCGCCTGCGGATAGTCCGCGGCAATGCGCTCGGCCAGCAGCCGCAGCCCGGTGGAGCCCCCGGTGAAATACAGCGCGTCCACATCGGCGGGCGTCAGCCCGGCCATGGCCACTGTCTCGCGGCCGGCGGCGGCAATGCGCTCGATGTCCGATTGCAAGGCGCCCACCGCCGTTTCTTCCCGCAGCTCGACGCTCAAGCCGGATTCGATCAAGCCCAGGTCGATCTGGCAGCCGCCGCCCCCGGACACGGCAATCTTGGCCTCTTCCGCGCGATGGGCCAGCTCATGGCCCAGCCGCTCCTCCAGCACCGTCATCAAGCGCTGGTGGTGGCGCGGCTCCCCGTAGAAGGGCTTCATGTTGCGCAGTTCCATCACCCGCTGCGGGCTGTAGCAGGTGTTGATCAGGTGCCAGGTGGCCAGGTCGAAATAGATGCCGCTGGGCACCTCCCGCGGCGGCTGACCGGCCCGCGCCGGCCCCAGGGCCCGGTAGCCGAATTCACGCAGGATGCCGGCCAGCTCAATGTGGCGGTCGAAGTCGGTGCCGGCGATGTGCACCCCGTGGTTGGCCAGGATGTCTTCCCGGCGCTCGAGCCGCTGCATCCGGTCCGGGCCCACCCGCACCAGCGAGAAGTCGGACGTACCGCCGCCGATGTCGGCCACCAGCACCCGCTGTTCGCGGGTGGCCTGCTGTTCATAGTCGAAAGCCGCGGCAATCGGCTCGAACTGGAACTGCACCTCCTCGAAGCCCACCGCCCGGGCAGCGGCCGTCAGCGACGCCTGCGCCGCCGCATCCCGCGCTGGTTCCCCGTCCACGAAATAGACCGGACGGCCGAGCACCACCCGTCGCGGTTCGATCCCGTCCTGGATCGCCTGCCGGCGCAAATGCTTGAGGTAGCCGGCCAGCATGTCGGCGTATTTCACGCCGCGGCCGCCACCCACGTCGGTGACCTGGTCGATCAGGCTGGAGCCGAGGATGCTTTTCATGGACCGCATCAGTCGGCCGTCCACGCCCTCCTCGTAGGCCGCCATCGCCGCACGACCGAAGGCGCGCGGCGGACCGTCCGCATCGTGACGGCCTTCCGCGAAATAGAAGACCGCCGTCGGCATGGTGGTGTGGCGGCCCTCCAGCGGCACCAGGCGCATGCCGCCGGTGAGCTGGCCCCCCTCCTGGGCAGGCACGGCCACCGCCGAGTTGGAGGTGCCAAAGTCGATTGCGCAGATGTCGCGCGGCAGCGCGCTGGAGGTGGAAGCCATGATGCGGGCCGCGGGGGCGCCGTCAGCGGCGCTGCGGCGGCCCCACGCAGATCTGAAGGGGGGCGCGGATTCTAGACCGGCTTGGCGCCCGCGCTCAGGCCGGCACCTTGCTGCGCGGCTGAGCCGCCGGGAGCGCATCCCCGTAGAAGCCGAAATTCAGCGCGGGACGCTGCCCGCTCATCAGCTCCGCCAGCGCGCGGCCGGAGCCGGCACCGTGGGTCCAGCCCAGGGTCCCGTGGCCGGCATTGATCCACAGGTTGGAGGCCTTCAGGCTGCGGCCGATGTAGGGCACGTTGGTCGGGGTGCTGGGGCGCAGACCGGTCCAGAAATTCGGCTCGCTCGTGTCGGCCACGCCGGGGAAGAGCTCTTCGTAGCGGCGCACCAGCGACTCGCAGCGCACCTTGGAGGTGGGGCTGTCGAGGCTGGTGTCCAGGCCCACCAATTCGGCGGTGCCGGCAATCCTGACATGGTCGCCCAGGCGGGAGATGGCGATCTTGCGCGCGTCGTCCAGCAGCGAGATGGTGCTGGCCTGCTCCGGCTTGAGCAGACGCATGGTCGCGGAGTAGCCCTTGGCGGGGTAGATGTTCAGGGTCTCGCCCAGCGGCTTCATCAGGCCAGGCGCGTAGGACGCGAGTGCCACCACGTAGGCATCACCCTTGAGCCATTGCGACTGGCCGGTCTCGCGGGAGGTGATCTTCACACCGGCCACTTCCTGGCCCCGGGCACCGCCCTGCGGCTGCAAGAGGTTGATGTCGTGGTTCCACAGGAACTGCACGCCACGCCGCGCGGCCAACTGGGCCAGGGCCTGGGTGAACACCCGGGCATCGCCGGATTCATCGCTGGGAGTGTAGGTGCCGCCATGCACATATTGCGAGGCATTGCGCAGCGCCGGCTCGATGGCCAGCACCTCTTCCCGCGACAGCACCCGGCGGTCCACGCCGTGGCGGCGCATGATCTCGGCCCCTTGCGCACCGGCTTCGAAATCGGCCTGGCTGCCGAAGAAGTGCAGGATGCCGCGCTCCAGCCGGTTGTATTCGATGCCGGTCTCGGCCACCAGCGCCTTCAGCGACTCATGGCTGTAGCGGCCCAGATGCACCAGCTGCTCGACATTGCGCTCGAAGGCGGAGGTCGTGCACTGGCCCAGGAAGGACAGCCCCCAGCGCCACTGGGCCGGGTCCAGGCGGGGACGGAACAGCAGCGGAGCGTCGTCCTTGAGCAGCCATTTAGCGACCTTGAACGGCGCCCCGGCATTGGCCCAGGGCTCGCAGAAGCACACCGAGATCTGGGCCCCGTTGGCGAAGCTGGTCTCCAGCGCCGCATCGGGCTGGCGGTCCACCACCACCACATCGTGGCCCTGCTCCATCAGGTACCACGCGGTATGCACGCCGATGATGCCGGCGCCCAGGACGATGACTTTCATGTGGAACTCCTTGTTCAGCCCAGCGGGCGCACCAGCAATTGCAGGCCCAGCCAGGCCATCACGAGGGCGATCACGGCGTCGATGCTGCGCCAGACCACCGCGCGGCGCAACGGCGCCGCCACCGCTGCCGCGCCGAAGCCCAGCAGCGAAAACCACATCACCGAGGCCAGGCTGGCCCCGGCTGCAAACGCCATCCGGGCGTCGGCCGGCTGCTGAGCGCCCACCGTGCCGAGCAGCACCACCGTGTCCAGGTAGACATGGGGATTGAGATAGGTCATGGCCAGGGTGCTGCCCAGCACCGTGCCCAGGCTGGCGGTGCCGACCTGGGCCTGCAATCCGGCCTTGGGCGACAAGGCGCGCCGTGCGGCGGCGAAGGCATACACCAGCAGAAAAGCCGCCCCGCCATAACGGAAGGCAGTCAGCAGCAGCGGGCTGGCGGCAATGAGGCTGCCCAGGCCAAACACCCCAACGCAGATGAGGAAGACATCCGACAACGCACACACCGCCACCACCGGCGCCACATGCTGGCGCATCAGGCCCTGGCGCAGCACCAGCGCGTTCTGGGCGCCGATGGCCACGATCAGCCCGGCACCGGTCAGCCAGCCTTGAAGGAGCGCGGTGGAAGCCATGGAAGGAAGGGGCGAGTGGGGCCAGCGGCCGCGGGTGGGGTCGAAGGGCGAATTGTGGTGGGGCGCTCTCCGATCATGAAGCGGCATTAATATCTCAGCGTCATCATTAGGACAGCTTATGAAAGACCTGGATGCTGCCGGGCTGGACTGCCTGGCTGCGCTGGCCGACGAGCGCAGCTTCGAGCGGGCGGCAGAGACCCTGGCCATCACCCAGAGCGCGGTGTCGCAGCGGCTGCGCAGCCTGGAAGCCCAGGTCGGGCAGTTGCTGGTGGTGCGGTCCCGCCCCCTGCGGCTGACCGAGCCCGGCAAGCGCCTGCTGCGCTATGCGCGGCAGCTGCATGCGCTGCGCTCGGACGTGGTGCGGGAGCTGGGGGTGCGGGCGTCGACGCCGGAGCGGCTCCCGATCGCGGTGAATGCCGACAGCCTGGCCACCTGGGTGCTGCCCGCCCTGGATCCGCTGGTACAGCGCGGCCTGCGCGAGGGCTTCGGGCTGGAGCTGGTGGTGGACGACCAGGACTTCACCCACGACTGGCTGCGCCAGGGGGAAGTGCTGGGCTGCGTGACCACGGTGCGTCAGGCGCTGCGCGGCTGCGTGGCGCTGCCACTGGGGGTGATGCGCTATGTGGCGGTCGCCAGTCCGGCCTTCGTCCAGCGGGAACTGCCCGGCGGACTGGTGGCGTCGGCCATCGCACAGGTGCCGTTCCTGGTGTTCAACCGCAAGGATGACACGCAGCAGCAGTGGGTGCGGCAGGCGCTGGGTCTGCGTGCGGCGCGGCTCAATGCGCGGTATGTGCCGTCCAGCGAGGCCTACGTGCAGGCCGTGACCCGGGGGTGGGGGGTGGGCGTGGCGCCGGAGCTTCAGATCCGACCGCTGCTGATGCGCGGGGACCTGGTGGCGCTGCGGCCGGACATCCATGTGGATGTGGCGCTGTATTGGCACCAATGGAAACTGGGCGCGGACGGTGATGCTGCCCAGGGAAGTCCGCCGTCCTTGCTGGATCAGATCGGGGAAGCGCTGGCGCTGGGGGCCAGGGAAGCCCTGCAGGTCTGAGGGCAGGGGGCAGTGATGCGGGCTGATGCCGGTGTGAGGCAGGGTCCCTACGCCGTGTCCTTATACGACTTGCCACTACGCCGTGTCACTACGCCGTGTCACTACGCAGGGAGGTGATGCCGCGTTGGTGATGCCCGTTTGTAACAGCGGGGGACCTAGCAGCCAGCGGTTCGCGGCCGGGGCCGCGGGTTCAGCGGCTCGACGCCAGATGGACCGAGGTCTGCGTTTCCGGGTTTCCGGCATGCACCGACTGGACGGTGGCGACCCGGGGGGCGACCGGCGCAGAATGGGTCACAGGCATCGCCGGACGCAAGGACGCGTGATGCGAAGGCGCCGCGCCCATGCGCAGTCCCTGACGCTCATGGGCTTGCTGCACGTTGCCGGCCAACCAGGCGGACATCGAGACCACGGTGCCGACGATGGTCCAGGTGAGTGATCGATGAATCAACGGAGACATGAAGAGGTGCACAGGCGCGCGAAGGACACAAGAGCGGAAGCATAGTGATCCCCGTGGTCGGGGGGGGTCCTACCAAAGTGGGGTACGTGGTTATTTGGCTGCACTCTGTCGCAGGTTGGCACCACTTTGTGTGGATTTGTGAACGTGTTTTTCTTGAGCCCCCAATTTGGGGATTTGCCTGAGGACAACTTCCCCCACACTGTGGCATAGCAACGGCGCCTCGAGGTTCCTGGCGTCGGGCGTTCACCCCGTGCTTTTCGACGAGGTCCATCATGCGAATCGCCTCCGCCCTGCGCCTGTTCCGTCGCAACAGTCCCGGCACCCAAGAGCCCGAGCCGGCTGACATGGGGACCGCCTTCGGCATGGAGGCGAGCTTCGGCGATGCCAGCGAATACGAGGACTTCCGACGGAGCGACTACGGGCTGGAATCGCAGACCACGCCTGCGGCCGCCATCGAGTCCCCCTTGTCCTGGATGACGGCTCGGCGCAGCTGAGCCGGTTGCGTGCCCGGGACCTGACCGGGGCCGGGCGGTTCAAGGAGGCATCTCAGGTGCGCATCTCAGGCGCGGGTCTCAGGTGCGCGCTTGCGTGCGGTCAGCGGATCAGCAGCACCGGCACCTCGCAGGTCGCCATCACCTTGGTCGCGACCGACCCCAGCACCAGATTGCCCAGCGTGGTGTGACCATGCGAGCCCATCATGAGCAGGTCGAACTTGTTCTTGGCGGCGATGGTGGCAATGACTTCCGCCGCATGACCGGCCTTGGTCACGTACTTGGCGTTGATGCCGCGTTTGTCCATGAATGCGCGGATCGGTTTGAGCACCTTGGCCGCTTCGTCGTCGTAGTACTCACTGAGGACGGCCTTGTCCAGGACGGCGGCGGCCCGAGGCGGGACCGGGGGCACCACATGCACGACGGTGAAGTCATGCTGGTCGCCCAGCCACTCGTCGTGCGCCGCGAGATAAGCCAGCATACGCTTGCTGTAGACACTGCCGTCGACGGCTACCAGGATCTTCATGTCGCAACCCTCCTTGCACCCCGGTCGGGGCTCTGGGTGAGTGTGGCACTGAAACTGCTCGCAAAAACCTGCAGCAGTTCAGCAAAAAGGGCGGTCGCTGACATGTCGCAAAGTCGGCGGATCATTCGCGCTCTTGAGCCGACAATGGCCGCAGGTCCCGGCCCTTTTCCAGGGCTGACAGAATCGAGGCCCGACCTGCGCCTCACTGCCCCGTCGCGCCGGGACGCCCCCTGAGCCCCGGCTCCAGACGACGCCCGCGCAAGCCGCCTCCCCTCGACTGACAAGAAGTTTTCCCGCTGTGCGCCTCCAACTGATATCGGACCTCCACCTGGAACGACAGATCGGCTTCAAGGCCGTCCCCCTGCCCGAGGCCGACCTGCTGGTGCTGGCCGGTGATGTTGGCTCCTATCAGGCCGGCTCCGAGCTCGTCACCGACGACTTCGGGCTCGGTCGGTTTTCCCCGCTGCGCGCGGACACCGGCTGGAAGCGGGTGCTTTATGTGCCGGGCAACCATGAGTTCGACGGCCTGGAGTACGCGCCCACCTACGATCGGCTGCGTCGCACCTGCGAGGATCTGGGCATCGAGTGGCTGGACCGGGAAGTGCGGGTCATCAACGGCGTCCGGTTCCTTGGCACCACGCTGTGGAGCGACTTCGACGCCCTGGCCTCGCGCCTGCCCACGCCCACCCAGCAGCTGGCAGCGCGTGGCAAGGCATTTCGAGCGGCCAACTATTACCTGAGCAAATATTCGACCCTGCGTGGGGGCCGCCACCTGCTGGCGGAGGACCTGCGGGAGATGGCGCTGGACTGCCAGGACTGGCTGCGAACGCAGCTTGGCACCCCGTTTGACGGCAAGACGGTGGTGGTGACCCATTTCGCGCCCAGCCTGCGCAGTGCCGACCCGCGGTACGGGCTGGCGCCCGGGACGGCGGGGTTCTGCAATTCCCTGGACGAGCTGATTCCGCTGGCCGATGTCTGGATGCACGGCCATCTGCACTGCATGAATGACTATGTGGTGGAGACGCCGACCGAGGGCGGCGGACTGCACCGGTGCAGGGTCGTGGCCAATCCGCTGGGCTATGCGCGCAAGGGCGAGCAGGAGGATTACCGGCCGGGGCTGATCGTGGAGATCTGAACGCGGCGAGTGCGCAGCGGGGTGCGCGACGGGGTGCGCGGCATCCGCGCGCGCACCCTCAGCCGTCCGTCAGGCCGGGCGGGGTTTCAGTTGGCCCCGTGGCACTGCTTGAACTTCTTGCCCGAACCGCAATGGCACGGGTCGTTGCGTCCGAGCTTGGGCGTCTCCCGGCGCACCTGCTCCACATGAAAGCGCTGGGTTTCCGTCGCGGCCTGCAGATCCACCACGGTCAGCACCAGGTCTTCGATGGCGTCGTCCAGATCCTTCAGCGGATGTTCGCGGTTCAGGGTGTCGACCACTTCCTGCTCTTCCGGCGTCTCCACCGGCAGATGGCGATACAGACGGGCCAGCAGCGTGTCGATGTTGTCGTCGGCCTGCTCGTGCAGGTCGGGGAAGGTCACGGCAGCGTATTCGAAGCCGCCCACCCAGGGCATGAGCGTGCGGGTAATAGGGTCGGAGGGGAGCGCATCGGCTTCCGCTTCGGCAGTTTCAGAGGTTTCAGCCTCCGTGGCCGCAGCCGGTGCCTCGCCCGCTTCCACCTGAGCAGCCGCCTCAGCCTCAGCTTCGGCTTCCAGGTCCAGCACCACCGGATAGAACCAGCCCTGCTCCAGCATGCTCTGGTTCAGGGACGCAAACCGGCGCTCCACCAGGCCGCGGATGCGCGCCAGCCAGGCGGGATCCACCGACTCCGGCAAGGGCTTGCCCTCAAAGTCGAAAATTGGCGGCAGCCATTCCTCGATCGGAATCAGGCGCGGCTGCACCAGGACGCCGCACAAGTAGCCGTCCAGCATGGACGTATCCAGGGCTTGCAGCGGTTCCGGGGTCTGGGCGAGGAGATCGTCGAGTTCGGCGAACTCGGCGTCGGTCAGGTCGTGGGCAATGCTCATGGGCGGATTGTCGCTGCTTAAGTGGCGCCAGGCGTGCCCTGCCGGCCCGAACCGCCCGGCGGTACAAGTTCACGTGGCATTCACGCGGCTTATGGAGCGGATTCCATCCTTTCATTGGCGGAGCGTCTAGGGTTAACCCTAAACTTCGTTCCGTTGGTTCTACAGAGCCATCAAACCACCAAAAAAAGGAATCGCCATGAGCGTCGCTACTCAAACCTTCGGTCTGCCGGTTAGCCGCACGGTGCGTCGCGGCGGCACGTTTGCCACCATCGGTGCCCGTGTCTGGGCCCGCAGCATCAGCAACATCAAGGCCCGCCTGGAAGCCGCCCGCATCGCCCGTTCGGAGCGCGAGCTGCTGTCGCTGGCAGCCCAGTATGAAGAGAGCATGCCCTCCTTCGCTGCTGAACTGCGCGCCGCCTACGCCCGCCGCAACAACGGCTGATTTGAGCCTTCGGATACCGGTCCGCAGCGGGACAACGGTGTTGTGATGTAAGTGCCGGCTCCTGTGCCGGCTGTTGCCACCGCTGCCCACTGGTGTCCACCAGAATCCAAAAAGCCCACCTTGCGCGAGCAGGGTGGGCTTTGCTTTTGGGCCCAAGGCACATGGGCTCCGGCTGGCGCCGGGAGGGTTTCACCAGCCGCCCCGGGGGACGGCCGGCGTCGCTCAGGCCTTGGCGGCCAGGCGAGTTTCGATGCGTGCCTTGGTGGCCGGCAATTCCGCTGGCAGGTTGTAGGCCAGTTGGGTGAACAGCTCGTCATGCAGCTTGAGCTCGGCGGCCCAGTCGCTGTCCGAGATGTGGGTCACCGTGTGGAACTGCTCCGGTGTGAAGGCCAGGCCTTGCCAGTTCAGGTCTTCATAGCGGGGGCTGGTGCCGAAGGCATGCTCTTCACCGCGGCCCTGCCCTTCCACGCGCTCCAGCATCCACTTGAGCACTCGCATGTTCTCGCCGTAGCCCGGCCAGACGAACTTGCCGTCCGCGCCCTTGCGGAACCAGTTCACGCAGAAGATCTTGGGCAGCTTCGCGCCGGACTGGGATAGCTTGGCCCCCAGGTCCAGCCAGTGACGGAAGTAGTCACTCATGTTGTAGCCCATGAAGGGCAGCATGGCGAACGGGTCACGACGCACCACGCCCTGCTGGCCGGCAGCCGCTGCGGTGGTCTCCGAGCCCATGGTGGCAGCCATGTACACCCCTTCCACCCAGTCGCGGGCTTCGGTCACCAGCGGCACGGTGGTCGAGCGGCGGCCGCCGAAGATGAAGGCGTCGATCGGCACGCCGGCGGGGTTGTCCCAGTCGGCGTCCAGCGCCGGGTTGTTCACGGCGGAGACGGTGAAACGGGCGTTCGGATGAGCGGCCTTGGCGCCGGTAGCCTTGGCGATCTCCGGCGTCCAGTCGTTGCCTTGCCAGTCCACCAGATGGGCCGGCGGCGTGTCGGTCATGCCCTCCCACCAGACGTCGCCGTCGTCGGTCAGCGCGACGTTGGTGAAGATCACATCCTTGTTCAGGCTGGCCATGCAGTTGGGATTGGTCAGCGCATTGGTGCCGGGAGCCACGCCAAAGTAGCCCGCTTCCGGGTTGATGGCGTAGAGACGGCCATCCTGACCGGGCTTGATCCAGGCGATGTCATCCCCGATGGTGGTGACCTTCCAGCCTTCGAAGCCTTGCGGCGGGATCAGCATGGCGAAATTGGTCTTGCCGCAGGCGCTGGGGAACGCCGCCGCCACGTGATGCTTCTTCCCTTCCGGCGAGGTGACGCCCAGGATCAGCATGTGCTCGGCCAGCCAGCCCTGGTCGCGCCCCATGGTGGACGCAATACGCAGCGCGAAGCACTTCTTGCCCAGCAAGGCATTGCCGCCGTAACCGGAGCCGTAGGACCAGATTTCGCGGGTGGCCGGGTAGTGGACGATGTACTTCGTCTTGTTGCAGGGCCACTTCACATCGGCCTGGCCCGCTTCCAGCGGCGCGCCGACGGTGTGCACGCAGGGCACGAACTCACCGTTATCGCCCAGCACGTTGAGCACGGCACGACCCATGCGGGTCATGATGCGCATGTTGACCGCCACATAGGGGCTGTCGGACAGCTCCACCCCGATATGGGCGATGGGCGAGCCGATCGGGCCCATGCTGAAGGGCACCACATACAGGGTGCGGCCGCGCATGGCGCCCTTGAACAGCGCCTGGTCGCCGGTCTGGAGCAGCTCGCGCATGTCCTGCGGCGCCATCCAGTTGTTGGTGGGGCCGGCGTCTTCCTTGCGGTCTGTGCAGATGAAGGTGCGGTCTTCCACACGGGCGACGTCGCTGGGGTCGCTCCAGGCGAGGTAGCTGTTGGGGCGCTTGGCTGGGTTCAGCTTCTGGAAGGTGCCTGCGTCGACCAGCTGCTGGCAGAGACGGTCGTACTCTTCCTGGCTGCCGTCGCACCAGTAGACGTCCTTGGCTTCCGTCAAGGCAGCGATTTCCGCCACCCAGGCGATCAGTCGCTGGTGTTTCACGTACGCGGGCACGTTCAAGCGCAGCCCTTCCATCACGGGTTGGTTCATGGTGTTTCCGATTTGAGGATATGAAAAGCGGGATTGGGTCAGCGCCTGGGGGACGCCTCGTCGGGGTGGACAACACACCGCTTTCAGAGGAGAACCCGCGACGCTGACCCAATGCCGCGCACCATGGATGGGCGAAAGAACTGGCTACTTGGCCAATGTAATCACGCCGTAACTCGTGTGGGGAGGTTATGTCGTGGGCGCATAGATTGATGCGCAAAGGCAAGTGGTACCGGTGTCGTTGGCAGTGGATCGATGCCACCCCGATGGGTGAAGACTCTCAGCAACTGGTAGTCAGCGAGCTAAAGCGCTAGCGTGCCATCTAGCCCCGGCAGACATTGGCGCAGTCTGCGGTGCCTACCCGTACAGCTCGCTAATCTGTTTTTCCAAGCGAATCAACCACTTCGGCAGATCTGATTCCTTAACCTCCAAACCTGGCACACCTGTTGCAAATCGGGAGGCGTCACCGTTGATCCGGCCCCGATGCGCCTCGCTGAACCGACCCTGCCCTCCATGCACGCCATGCCCGCCATCATTGCCGACGCCTACCAAGTGTTCGGACGTCACCCCGCCCCCAGCCTGCCGCTGGACGCCTGCCCCTGCTGCATGGATCCGGAGCTTCAGGAGGACCTGCGCAAGCTGCCTTTGCGCCAGCTCTCCCGGCACTACTTCTCCGAGTACAACAGCGCCGCCAAGGGCGAGGTTCAACCGGTCTCCGAAGTCCTCTACTTCCTGCCGCGTCTGCTCGAACTGGTCGCTCACGGGGAAGAGATTCACCACTCCATCGAGCTCTATCTGAACCGCATTGGCCGCTGTCCGCAAACCACCTTCAACGAGTCTGAACAGGCCATCCTTGATCGATTCGCGCTCACCTACTTCGCTGACCATCTGGCGTCGCTTGAGCATCGAGTGCTCAAAGACGCCATGTCGGTATTGCTGATGTTCCATATCGGAGGCCTGCGCCTGGAGCCGTTGCTGGACTATTGGCTCAACTGCCAAGACCCAAGGTCCACGGTTCACTATGTCGAAACCTGCTATTGGGATTTCCTGGAGGGCCGGGAAGTGTCCAACCCATTCGCCGACGACCTCCCCGACTTTCGCCAAACCATCGCGCAATGGATGCTCGCACCGGCCCACCGGGCCGTCTTTGCCAACAAGCTGATGCAGCCGACATTCCTGCGCTTGGTGGACCAGAAACCCAAGAGCATGAGCATGAGCTTCAGAGAGGTTGTCGATGCCGTCTCGGCCTTCCTGTCTGAATGAACAGGCCCGTCACGCCTGAACCGCCAGTCCCATCCATTTCCCATGCATTCAACCGTCACCCTTTCCATCAAGCAGATTCATGAGCTGCTGCTGAACGTCGCCCCCGTGCGCCCAGTCTTCATCTGGGGGCCGCCGGGTGTTGGCAAGAGCTCGCTGGTGGAGCAATTCGCGTCCTCGCTGGGCTTGGAATGCGTTGCACTGCTGGGCTCGCAGTTGGCGCCCGAGGACTTGATCGGCATTCCAAAGATTGAGGGCGCGGTGAGCCGCTTCTATCCGCCCTCGATGATCGTGCGCGACCGCGAATTCGTGCTTTTCATTGATGAGCTGAACATCGCCTCGCCGGAAATCCAGAAGGCCTTCTACAGCCTGATCCTGGACAAGCGAATCGGCGAATACCGGCTTCCCGAGGGCTCCATCATCATCGGCGCCGGCAACCGGGCCCACGATGCCGCTCTGGCCAAGCAAATGCCCAGCGCCCTGGTCAACCGCATGGTTCACGTGCATTTGCGGGCGTCGCACCGGGAATGGCTGGAATGGGCTGAAGCGAACGCCATCCACCGCTGGGTGCTGGACTATGTCCGCTCGCGACCCAGCCAGCTCTCCACCGACGTGCCGCCGGCCAAGGAAGAGCCGTTCTCGACCCCTCGCAGCTGGCACGCGGTCAGCGATGCGCTACACGCCTTTGGTGAGGACATCTCGCCGGACCACCTCGATGCGCTCCTGTTTGGCAGCCTGACGCGCGACCATGCCGTCGGCTTCAAGGCCTTCCTGAAGCAGATCCGCAATCAGTTCAGTGTCCACAAGATCCTCAAGGGCGAGGAAACCTGGCCCAGTGCAGCAGAGGACCGTGACTTGACCTACTTCCTGACCCAGAGCCTGCGCGACCTGCTGGTCAAGGAGTTGCCCGATCGCGAAACGCAGCTCAGCCGCGAAAGCCGAGAGCTGGCCCAGTCGGCCAAGCTCGCGCTGAAATCCCTGGCCCGCATTGACGGCGAGCTTGCGCAACTGGTGCTCACCGACAACGACGCCGGAGACCGCGTGCCGGACTGGTTCGTCCTGGACATCGCCAAAGAGTTGCCTCGCCTGCTGCAGCAAAGGACCCCCGATGGGCAGCAAAAGTAGCCGCGCCAAGCGCAAGCCTCAACCCCACGAGGAGGCCATCGAGAAGCTGCGAGCGCACTACCTGTTGGGACCGGTGGCCCACACGCTGACCTTCTATCCGAGCGCTCGGGCGGGGCGGGCGCAAGTGTCACCCAAGGCCTATTGCCAACTCGAAGGCAGCGGCACAGTGATCTTCAATGAGGAACTGAAGCTCTCGACCTCGCAGTGGCTTGGCGTCTTTGCGCTGATCGCATTGGTCTACGCCGTGGGCGGCCCGCGTCGCCTGCCTGTTCCCTCATTGACGTCTGATCTGGCTGCGCAGATCGCCGCGCTGCATTGGTGGCATCAGCTCAAGGTCGGCGAGTTGCCGGAACACATCGAGCTGCCGCCGGAGATCTTGCAATGGGGACGTCAGCCCATCGAGCTGATCGCCACGCGCCTACGTTCCGAGCCGCCCAATGAGGTTCTTGACGGCGACTGGACCTTGACCCGGTCGCCCGAGGCCCTCATGCGTACCGCAGCGGAAGTCCCGGCCATTGCCTACCGCCAGCCGGTGGACCATGAGCAACTGTTCGCCCAGGCCCTGGTGGACAACGCCAAGCGGGCCCTGCAGCTGCAGCACGAGGCCAGTCACCCGGTCAGGCCTGGCCATGACCCCAACAGCACAGGCGCCAAGGCGAAGCGTTGGCTGATTTCCCACTACCCGCTGCTGGGCTCCCTGCTCACCAGTTTCGAGCTGGTGGAAGACGCAGACATCTGCGAGCGCCTGGGCATCCACATCGCCGCCATCCAGGTCGGGATCGGTGAGATCTACTTGAACCCGCGCCGGCAACTGGGTCTGGAGCAGGCCAAGTTCGTCTTGGCCCATGAAATCCTGCATGCCGGCTTGAACCACGCCAGCCGACGACAGGGCCGCGATCCTTACCTGTGGAACGTGGCCTGCGACTTCGTGATCAACGATTGGCTGGTCAGCATGAATCTCGGCATGCCGCCCGACAGCGGGCTGCTCTTCGATGAGGAGCTTCGTGGCCTGCCCGCAGAACACATCTACCTAAAGCTGGCCGCAGATCTGCGCATACGCCGCAAGCTCACGACCTTGCGAGGTGACGACGTTGACATCCTGGACGAGCGCCCCGGCCGCTTCTTCACCGACCGCGAGGAATTCTGCAGGCGAGCGTTGCTGCAAGGCCTGGACTACTCCCAGGCCACGGGGCGCGGCTTGTTGCCCGCCGGCTTGATTGAAGACATCCGCACCTTGAATCAACCCGCCATCCCGTGGCAAGCCAAGCTCGCGGAATGGATACAGGAGCGTTTCCCGGTCCCAGAGCGCCGGCGCAGTTGGGCGAGACCGTCGAGGCGGCAGTCCACCACGCCGGAGACCCCCAGACCGCGTTTCGTGGAGCCTGAGGAAGAGCGGATGACGCGAACCTTCGGGGTGATCGTCGACTCCAGCGCGTCCATGGACCGCGCGGACCTGGGCAAGGCGCTGGGGGCCATCGTGGCCTACTCGCAGGCGCAGGCCGTGAAGCAGGTCCGCCTGGTCTACTGCGACGCCCAGCCCTATGACGAGGGCTACGTGCAGGTGGAGTCCCTGGCCTCGCGCGTTCGGGTGCGGGGGCGAGGAGGCACGGTGCTGCAGGCTGCGGTCAACCTGCTTCAGGGGCAAAAGGATTTTGCGAAGGAGTGCCCCATCCTGATCATCACGGACGGCTTCTGCGAGCCAGACCTGCAGGTGGTCCATGACCATGCATTCCTGCTCAGCACTGGCATGCGCCTGCCGTTTGCGACCCGCAAGCCTGTTTTCCAGATGAGCTGACCGGGAGGATTCAAACCTCTGGTCTTGCGAGCACCGTGCGGCCAAGTTCTGAACTCAACGAGCGCCACCCCGAACAGTTCAGAATGCAGCCAGCAATCCGTCCCGTATCTGCTCAGATCACTTCAGAACCCCGGGTCACCAGAACTTCCACCACGGCTTCGTCTCTGAGCGGCTCGCCCCGTCGGTTGCTGAGCCCGTCGCTGCAGTGGGTGCGGGTGCAGGTGCGCCCCCTGCGGCCGCAGAGCTCCCCGCTGCGGCCTCCAGCGCGGCCAAGGCCTCAGCTGTCACCAGCGACGGCCGTCCCGGCGCCACGTAGTGATACTGGCCCGACGACTTCAGCTTGTCATGAAGCGCTTTGCGCCCGGCCGCACGCGCCTGGGACACATAGTGAAGTTCCTCGGCCGTCAGCAATTGGACGCTCGCGAGCACCACTTCGCCGCCAGGAAACTCCACCGTCTTGGGAATCTCGGGATGGTCCACGCCGATCATGACGCCGACCATCCCCGCTTCATTCTGGTAGTCCTCCAGTCCCATCTCATCGGCGAACAACTCCATGGTGACCACGCCATGGGTCTTGACGAACTGCGCCACCTGCCCCGAATGGGCCGCCTGCTGCGCCACCGCATGAACCAGCTTGAACACGGGGCTGTCGGTCACCGCACCCGCAAGAGGGGCCTGCGTCTCGGCGTAGATCTCAATGCCGAAACCCGCGTTAGGCGCTTCGGAGTCGTCAAACGGATCGGACAGACCATTGGAGATGACCAGCGTGTGGCTGCCGCGTCGCACCACACTGAAGGCCTGCCGCAGGGCCGGCCAGCTCGGGCCTCCCATGAACGCCGGGTTGATGATGTGGCCGATGACGTCCGGATCCACCTGGCCGAATGAGGCATACAGCGCGTCGCGCGCCTGGCAGGTGGCATCAAACAGGGACTGAGACATGAACCGTTTCCAATCAATGAGGTTGCGAAGGACGCGCTCCACGATATAAGTTCGCGTCCACGCGCAACACCACCTCAGGGGGGACGTGCTTCAGGATCTCGCCGCAAGCGTGCAAAACTCAACGCACCTCGGCCGTCTCACGGACGGCGCCGACTACGGCACCGCAAAGGTCGCCAGGATCTTCGGCTGTCCCTTGTCATCCGCGCCGACCACCAGCCCTTCGCCCGACGCGGTGTCGCCGCTGACCAGCGCGGACTGCACAAACATGTGGGTGACCCACACCTCAAACTGCCCCGGACGCTTCGACGCATCCACCACCGCCTGCCGCAATTGCACCATCGCCTGCGCATTGACCTGATCAGAAGCCCCCTGCGGCGACCCGAGCGCCGGCCAGCGCTCGGCCGACCCGAAAGCCAGTTCGGCCGTATCCACGCAGCGGCACCAGGGACTGCTGCGCACCCGGGACGGGGTCAACTGTTGCGACTTCAGATACGCCCCCAACTGCCGCGCCTGCGCCCGGCCTTCCTCGCTGAGGTTGCGCTGCGTGCTGCAGTCACCCAGACGGAACCCGGGCGGATCGAAGGTGCCCGGCGCCCGTGCATGACGGAGCACCAGCACCACGCCCCCTCGACGCAACCAGGCAAGGCCGTCGTCCTGGGCGCCCCAGGCGCGTTGCAGCATCAGCGGCAGGCTCAGCAGCCCCAGACAGGTGGATCGACGGTCCATGCGGCACTCCTCGGGATCAACAGCATCAGGATGACTTTGGCGCCGGATGATGCCGGTTTTGGCAGACCCTGGTCATTGCCCGGATATGGTGGGCGCCACCGCGTCAAGCCGCTGCGCGCTCCGCGGCTGAGGCAGGGTTCGCTCCAATGCCAGCACGCCCAGAACCCATGCCCGCTGAGGCACACTTGCGCCCACCCAATCGTCCAACAATCCATTCCAGGGAGAATTCCATGCGCGCTTTCGCACTCATCGCTCTGTTTGCATCCTTTGCCGTGCAAGCCGCCCCGGCCAGCGAAGCGTCGGTCGAACAGTTGCTCACGGTCACCCGGGCGGAAGCCCTGATGGACGGCATAAAGGCCAACATCGAGCCGATGTTCAACCAGACCTTTGAAGAGTCCATGCGCGGCCAGCCCATGACGGCTCAACAAAAGCAATGGGCTCAAAAGTTCCAGACCAGTGTCCGCGCGCTGATGCAGGAAGAACTGGCCTGGGACAAGCTCAAGCCGCAGTACATCCAGATCTACCGCGAGAGTTTCGAGCAGGAAGAGATCGACGGCATGCTGGCTTTCTACGCGTCCCCGGCCGGTCAGGCCATGATCAACAAGATGCCGGTTGTGATGCAGAAATCGATGCAGCTGTCGCAGCGCATGATGCAATCGATGATGGGCAAGATGAAGACCCTGGTCGAAGAGACGGCGAAGGAAGCCATGGAAGCCATGGAAGCCGAGGAAGCGAAGGAAGCGAAGGAAGCCCAGGCCGGTCAGGCGAAGAAGTGAACCCCGTGCGGGCGGCTCGCTCAGTGGCCCGAGCCGGCCTCCTGGCCGATCCCGTTGAGCGCCGCCACCGCTTCCGGCGGCAACGTCAGCGCTGCCGCCTGCATGTTCTCTCGCAGATGCGAGACTGAGCTGGTGCCCGGAATCAGCAGCAGGTTCTCCGACCGCTGCAGCAGCCAGGCCAGCGCCACCTGCATCGGCGTGGCCTGCAGCTGCCGGGCCATCTGACCCAGCGTGCCCGACTGCAGCGGCGTGAATCCCCCCAGCGGGAAGAACGGCACGAAGGGGATGCCTTCGCGAGCCAGCAGGTCCACCAGGTCGTCGTCCGCGCGCCGAGCCATGTTGTAGAGGTTCTGCACACAGACGATCGGCACGATGCGCCGCCCGTCCTCCACCTGGCGGCGGGTCACGTTGCTCAGCCCGATATGGCGCACCAGGCCTTCCTGGCGCAGCTCCGCCAGTGCCGTCAGCGGCTCCTCCAGCGATCCTTCCGCGGGGCCATGCACATCCAGCATGCTGCGCAGGTTCACCACGTCCAGCACGTCCAGGCCCAGGTGGCGCAGGTTGTCGGTCACGGCCTGCCGCAGTTCGGCACGGGACAAGGCTGGCAGCCAGCCGCCCTGCTCATCCCGGCGCGCTCCGACCTTGGTCACCAGCGTCAACCCGTCGCGATACGGATGCAGCGCCTCCTTGATGATCTGGTTGGTGATGTGCGGGCCGTAGAAATCGCTGGTGTCGATGTGGTTGACGCCCAGCTCCACGGCTTCGCGCAGCACCGCAACGGCGGCGGACCGGTCCTTCGGGGGGCCAAAGACACCGGGACCGGCCAGTTGCATGGCGCCGTAGCCCAGGCGCCGGATGGGACGGCCGGCGAGGGGGTAGGTGGAGGTCGAGGTCAGGGTCGAGGCAGGTGCAGTCATGAAGGGCTCCGTTGAATGCAATGGACTGTAGGCACCCAAGCTCTGCGCGATAAGATGGTTCAATCAGGACGGGCTGTACGGCTGGACGAACAATGACGGACTTGACCGAGCTTCAGGCATTGTTGGCGGTGGTGAGGGCCGGCGGCTTCCGGGAAGCGGCCCGGGCCAGCGGCGGCGGGGCTTCCAGCCTGAGCGACGCCGTGCGCCGCCTGGAAAAACGCCTGGGCGTGCGCCTGCTCAACCGCAGCACCCGCAGCGTGGCCCCGACCGAGGCTGGACAGCGGCTGCTGGAGCGCCTTGCACCCGCGCTGGATGAGGTCGAGGCCTCGCTGGATGTGGTCAACAGCTTCCGAGACCGGCCCGCCGGCACCCTGCGCTTGAATGTGCCGGTCAGTGCGGTGCGCCTGGTGCTGCCGCAGATCGTGCCCGCCTTCCTGGCCGCGTATCCGGACATCCGGCTGGAGGTGATGGCCGAGGAAAGCCTGGTGGACATGCTCGCGGCCGGGTGCGATGCCGGCATCCGCTATGAAGAGCGGCTGGAGAAGGACATGATCGCCGTGCCGATCGGTCCCCGTGTGCAGCGCTATGCCACGGCCGCCTCCCCCGCCTACCTCGACCGCCACGGGCGGCCGCATCACCCGCGTGAGCTGTTGCAGCATGCCTGCCTGCGCGGACGCTTCGCGAGCGGTCACATGCCACTGATGGAGTTCGAACGGGACGGGGAAGTGATCCTGCTGGACCCACCCGGCCCGCTGGTGGTGCGGATCGGGGAAGGGGTGCAGTTGGCGGTGGAAGCCGCGGTCGCCGGCACTGGTGTCCTTCAGCTCTTCGACGGCTGGCTTCAGCCTTATTTCGACAACGGCTCGCTGGAGCCGGTGCTGACCCCCTGGTGGCGATCCTTCAGCGGCCCCTTTCTCTATTACCCCAGCCGGTCGTTCATGCCCGCACCGCTGCGGGCTTTCGTGGACTTCATCAAGGCGGCACCCGCAGAGGCGCCGGCACCGATGTCCCTCCAGGCCTCGCCATGACACACCTGCCCGAGTCTCCTGACGCGCCCCATTTGCGCCCGGCCACGCCGGACGACGCAGACCGCTTGTCCGCCCTGGCCATCCAGGTCTATCTGGACACCTATGCGACGCAAGGCGTGAGCCAAGGCCTTGCCCGGGAAGCGCTGACCCTGATGTCCTCCGGCGCCTTCGCCGAGCGCGCCCAGCAGCCCCATCTGCGGCTGATACTCGCCGAGAAGGGCGATGGACTGGTGGGTTTCGCCGAGATGGCTCTCAACGCCGGTCCGGCCCCGGGCACCTCGCAGGAAGGGGCGGAACTCGTGCGGCTGTATGTGCAGCCGGCCTTCCAGCGCAGCGGGGTGGGCGGTCTACTGATCGAGGCGGCTGAACAGCTGGCCCGGGCTGCTCAGCGGCCGTCCCTGTGGCTCACCGCGTGGGAGGGAAACCACCGGGCACGGGCCTTCTACGCCAAGCGCGCTTATGCCGACCATGGAGCGACCGTGCACTGGATCGAAGGCCAGCCGATCGGCAACCGGGTGCTGGTGCGTTTGCTGTAGCCCTCGCGGGATGCGGCTCAGCGGGGGTCCCCGGTGGGTCTCCGGCTCAGTGGGCAAGCCCCGGTACGGTGTCAGCGCGGCGGCCGCGCCGGAGCACACCCCCCACCGCCAGCAGCCCCACCAACATCAGCGCATAGCTGCCGGGCTCCGGCACGAGGGCGACCGTCCAGACGCCGCCGAGACTGTTCGGTGCACTGGTGTAGCTCCCCGCATGGCTGTAGTACGAGTAGGCCTCCCGGTTCAGAGAGCCGCCTTGCTGCGTGGAAGCCATCTGGAAGGTCTCCGAGAACCCCGACACGAGGAAATCGCGGCTGAGGAAGATGTCCCAGTTGGTGGGCAGACCGTTGACGTCCAGCGCGCCGATGCTGAAACGGCTGTCATTGGTGTAGCAGCCGCCCGGGATCTGGCATCCGTCCGGCACCAGCGGCCAGGTCAGGGAGTCGAGGTTGGCCGGCCCACCGCCCCAGATGGTCATCTTGTAGCTGATGATGTCGTTGGTCGTCGCGGGCCCGGTCAACGGCGTCCAGGTGTAGAACTCGATGCGCAGTTGCCCGGGAATGTCCCGCTCGTTGTCCCCAGGGACACGGTAGGTGATGGAATGGATGTTGAAGACATCGGACATGTAGGTGTACTGGTACCAGTCCGCATGCGCGGGACGCCCCAGTGCCATCAGCACCAGCGCCAGCATCACAAGGGGCCATCCACGCAGCCGTGTGCCCACCCAGGCGCGCAGGTTCTCGATCGTCATGTTGCTTCTCCCTGATGCGCTGCCGCCATGGCGGTCTCGCAGCGGCCCCGAAGGGCCTCGGGAACATTAGTGAAGCGGGGACCGCGATTCCAGCGCGGGCCGCGATGGTTTCGAGTGACATGTGTTGCGCCACCGGGCATGCCGCTTGACGCAGCCGGACCGCCTCCCAGTCTGTGACAACACGTGTGCCGCACGGCGCCAAGTCGGACGCAGCAGGGATACTGCATCGCTTCCTCCCCCCCGATGGCGCCCGTACGCCGTATGTGCCGATGACTGCTCCCTCCTCCCGCGCTGATCTGCTGCCGCTCATCGGGCAACGCGCATCCGCTGAAATCGCGGCGCTGGTCATTCCGCCGGTGGTGCTGGCGGCGGTACCGGCGCATGCGTCCCGCCAGTGGGCCTGGCTGTGGGCGGGTTGTTATCTGCTGGCGGCCGTGTTGCTGATCACCGCACGCCGACTGTTCCGGCGCGACCATGCACAGATGTCGGCGCAGGCTTTTCAGACGCGCTGGAGCCGGCGCATGGAAGTGTTCGCCCTTGGCTTTGGCCTGCTGTGGGGCGCCCTGCCCTGGCTGAGCGTGCCGACCCACTCCTTCGAATACGCGCTGCTGCTCTACCTGATGCTGGCGGGCACGACGGCGTCCACCGTCTCCTACGCCGCGGCCGACCTGCGGGTCTTCCTGTGTTACCTGCTGCCCGCCTGGGCCCTGGCCGTGCTCGGGGTTCCGCTGGCCTTCCCCTCCCATTGGCACACCGTCCTGCCGCTGTGCCTGCTGTACCCGTGGCTGGTGTGGCGGCATGCCCGCACCTCGCATGGCTTTCTGAAGGAGCAGTCCCAGCTCAAGCTTCGCAGCGAGGCGCTGGCCAGCGCCCATCGCGAAGCGCGCGACGCAGCCGCGGCCGCCTCCCGTGAGAAGAGCCTGTTCCTCGCGACGGCCAGCCATGACCTGCGCCAACCGCTGTATGCCCTGACGCTCACCGCGCAAGCCGCCGTGCAGCGCAACCGGGATCCGGCGCTGTCTCCGCTGCTGCTGGACATCAGCCAGGCTGCCAGCCATGTCAGCGACCTGCTCAATGCGCTGCTGGATGTCTCCGCGCTGGACAGCCGCAACGAACAGCTTCCGCTGCAGGCGCTGGCCCTGACGCCGCTGCTGTGCGAGCTGCATGAACGCTTCCAGCCGGAAGCCACGGCCCGCGGGCTGGACTGGCGGCTGCGCGGTCCGGACACACCCGCTTTTGTGATGGCAGACCCCATCCTGCTGCGGCGCGCCCTGTCCAACCTGCTGCACAACGCGCTGCGCTACACGCCGCGCGGTGGCGTGCTGCTGGCGGTGCGTCCGCGCGCGGCGGGATGGGCGATCGAGGTGTGGGACACCGGCGTGGGCATGGCCGAGCAGGAGCAGCAACGGCTGTTCGCCGCCTTCGAACGCGCCGACGATGCCTCACGACATTCCTCGGAAGGTCATGGTCTGGGACTGTCGGTGGTGCGCGACTGCGTGCACCGCCTGGGCGCCACCATCGAATGGCGGTCCCGCATTGACGTGGGCTCGCGCTTTCGCATCACGCTGGCAGCGGCCCCGGACACGCCCCCGCCGGTGCGTCGCAGCGATGCCCCCGTACTGGCCGCACCCGCGCCGCTGCGCGGCCAGGTGCTGGTGGTAGAGGACGATCCCGGCGTGACCCAGGGCCTGCGCCACCTGATGCAGGACTGGGGGCTGGACAGCCGCTTCGCCGCCGATGCGGTGCAGGCCTACCGGGCGCTGGCCGACGGTTTCGAGCCCGTCGTGGTGATGAGCGACCTGCGGCTGCGCGGGGACGTCAGCGGCTACGACCTGCTGCAGGCCCTGCTGGTGCGGCATCCCCAGGCGCGGGGGCTGATCGTCACCGGCGAGCTGGACCATCCGGACCTGGCCCGGGCCGATGAGGACGGGTTCCTGGTGCTGCGCAAACCGGTGGCGCCTGAAGCACTGCACCGGGTGCTGTCAGGCCTGCTGGGCTACACCCCGCTCCGGCCCCCGCTCCAGCCCGCGCTCACTCCTGACCCGGATGCGCACGCTGCGCCGCGGACGCCTCCTGCGCCGCCCGTTGCCGAAGCGAGGGCACCTCGCCCAGCTTGACGCCGGACGGCAGCTCCGGATGCTTGGCCAGACCGACACGCTGCGACTTGTAGATGCCGGTGTGGCCGGAGCACAAATAACTCACGCCGCAGGCCAATGCTGCATACACGCCGATCTCGGCGCCGAAGAGCTCGATGGCCATCAGCGTGCAAGCCATGGGCGTGTTGGAGGCCCCGGCGAACACTGCGACGAAACCCAGCCCTGCCAGCATCGGGAACGGCAGTTGCAGCAGCGGCGCCAGGGCATTGCCCAGGGTCGCGCCGATGAAGAAGAGCGGCGTCACCTCGCCCCCCTTGAAGCCGCTGGCCAGGGACCCGGCTGTCAGGGCCAGCTTGGCGGCAAAGTCGGTGGCGGGCAAGGGCTGCTGGAAGGCCTCCTGGATGACCGGAATGCCCAGACCCGCAAAGCGCCATGCATCCAGGCCCCAAATGATCAGCGCCAGAACCACGCCGCCTACCAGCGGGCGCAGCGGCGCATACGCCAGGCGCTGCCTCATGAAGGCCTGCCCGGCATGTGTCACGGTGGCAAACAGCATCGCCACCAGCCCGAACAGCATGCCCGCCAACACGACCGCCAGCAGCGGCCAGGCCGAGATCGGCGGCAGCGCCCCGACGGCATAGTGGGTGTGATGAGCGCCCCAGGCCGTGGTCACCTGGTCCGCCACGACCGCCGCCACCAGGCAGGGCCACAGGGCGTCATAGCGCAGACTGCCGATGACCAGCACCTCCAGGCCAAACACCGCGCCCGCCAGCGGCGTGCCGAAGACCGAGGCAAAGCCGGCGCTGATGCCGGCCATCAGCATCAGGCGTCGGTCCTCATCCCGCAGCTTGAAGCGGTCGGTGAGCTGGTCGGCCAGTGCACCGCCCATCTGCACCGCGGTGCCTTCACGCCCAACCGAGGCCCCGAACAGGTGCGACACCACCGTCGCGCCCAGGATCAGGGGCGCCATGCGCAGCGGCACCACGCGCTTGGGATCGTGGATCTCGTCGATCAGCAGGTTGTTGCCCGCCTCCACCTCCCGGCCCAGTTTCAGGTAGACCCATCCCACGCAGAACCCGGCGATGGGCAGTCCCCAGACCAGCCAGCGGTGCGCCTCGCGCGTGCGGGTGGCCCAGTCCAGCGCAAAGAGGAAGAAGGCCGAGGCCGTACCGGCCAGGACGGCGACCAGACTGGCCAGCACCAGCCAGCGCAGCAAGGAAGGGATGAGGTGGATGTGCTCGAGATGGCGCAGGTGTTTCATCAGGGACCCAGCGGTAGCAGCACGGCCTTCAAGGCCGCACCCGGATTGCAATGACGACTGGTTGATGAGGCCCGGGCGAACACCCACATGGCCCCGGTCTCCCAGGACGATGTAGGCATCATCAGCGTCACGACGAGGGCGTCGTTCGGCGGTTCGCGGAGGAATGCCATCTCCGTGCGGCGATTCTAGCCACGGACTCGGCTGCACGCTGCCTGCGTCAAATCCGGCCCTGTGCGAAGAATTCACGACGCCCGGCCGTGAAGCTGTGCCAAATGCCCCCGATCCAGGGGCTGACCGCTTGCAGGCCCGCCGTGCGGCCAGAGGACAATCAGGCCTTCTGCCCTGCCCGAAGAAGGTTTGCCTGATGCCCATCGCCGTGACCGGCCTGTCCATGCGCAATCGCCTGCTGCTGACGCTGGTGCTGTCGCTGGTGCTGGTGGCGGCCTCGGCATTGCTGGGCCTGTGGCAGACGCAGCGCATGGCGGACACCACCGAGTCGCTGTATGCCGACCGGCTGGTGCCGCTGAGCCTGCTGCGCGAGATGGCACGGGACCTGGGTCCGCAGGGCCTGGGCGGCGTCATCAACCCGGTCGTGGGCATCCGGACCAAGGGCTCGGACCGCGATGCACAGCGGCTGGCGGAGGCGTTGCGCCGCCAATGGCAGGCCTACCTCGGCACGCGGCTGGACACCACCGAAGACGTGCTGGCCCAGCGGCTGCAACCGCAGCTGGACAGCCTGCTCGGGGAAGTGGTCACGGCCAGCCAGGCCTCGCCGGACGACATCCGCGAGCTCAACCGGCTGAGGCTGGCGGTCATGCGGCAGGTGGACGATTTGGCCGGCTTCCAGCTCAGCCAGGCCCGCCTGGATACCGAGCGCACCCGCGAGGCCACTGGCGACGCGGCCCGCCTGGGCGTGGTGCTGGTCTCGGTCACCGCCTTGCTGTGCGGCCTGATGGTCTGGACCGTGTGGTGGCGGTATGACGAAGAACGCCGCGCCGGTGCCGACGCCCGGGAGCGGCTGCATCGCATGTACCAGGCGCTGTCGCAGACCAACCAGCTGATCGTGCAGCGGGAGGCGGTGCTGGCCCTGGGGCCGTCGGCCGAACAGACGCTGTTCGAGGGCTTGTGCCGCATCTGCGTGGAAACCGGCCATTCGCGGGTGGCGAACGTGGTCCTGCAGGACGGCAGCCAGTACGTGCGTGCCGCGTCCGCGGGGGATGTCGAGCGCTGGATGCCAGGGGCACCGCCGCGCTGGACCCAGGACTCGGCCTTCGGTCAAAGCTCGGTCAGCACCCGCGCCATCCTGTCGGGCAGCCACCAGGTCATCAACCGGCCCCTGCAGGATCCGCGGGTAATCCAGCCCGGTGCGCCGGTGGTGCCGCCGGGCGTGGAGGGCTTGGCCGCGTTTCCGCTGCGCCGCAACGGACAGGTGATCGGCGCCCTCAGCGTGCTGGCCGGCGAGCCGGACTTCTTCGACGAGACGGTCCTCCGACTCTTCGACGAGATGACCGACGACCTGTCCTTTGCGCTGGACAACCTCACCCGCGAGCGGGAGCGGGCCCAGGCCCTGGTCACCGCCCGGGAAGCCGGTGACGAGCTGCGCAACCTGATGCAGGCGATGCCGGTGCACATGGCGCTGACGCGGCTGCCCGATGGTGCGGTGCTGGCCATCAACGACGCGATGTGCCGCCGCTACGGCATCACCCGCGAAGAAGCACTGGGCCGCCGCCTGGTGGACCTGGGCGTGGGCCTGCTGCCGAGTTACCGGCAGCGCTATTATGAACTGCTGCAGCAGCACATGGACGTGGTGGGCCTGCCGGTGCGGGCCAACACCCGTGATGGCCGCGTGCTCACCTCCCGGGTGTATGCCCGACGGGTGCGGTATCACGGCCAGGACTGCGTGATCGGCTGCAGCGTGGATCTGGACGACACCACCGATGGCGCCGCGGCGCTGGCGGCGGTGATGCCAAAGGCAGGAACAACGAACACCGGCAGCGGGGCGCAAAGTCCTGGAGAATCGCTGCATGCAGATCCTCAGTCTTAATGTGGCCCGTATCGCCCCGCTGGTGGTGAACGGCAAGCAGGTGCTCAGCGCCATCCGCAAGCAGCCGGTGGACGGCCCGCTCGACGTCGGCCCGCTGGGCCTGACGGGTGACGAGCAGGCCGATCCGCGCTACCACGGCGGCCAGGCCAAGGCGGTGTATGCCTACCCCGCCGAACACTATGCCTTCTGGCAGACGGTGCGGGCCCAGGCGCAGGTCGCCGACTGGCAGGCGCCCCTGCCCTTTGGCAGCATGGGCGAGAACCTGAGCATCGAGGGACTGCTGGAGAACGACGCCTGGATCGGCGACGTGCTGGTGTTCCCGGACTGCGAGCTGGCCATCAGCGAGCCGCGGTATCCCTGCAGCAAGTTCAATGCCGTCATGGGCTTCAACAAGGCCACCAAGATGATGGTGCAAAGCGGCTGGTGCGGCTTTTATCTGGCCGTGCGTCAGCCCGGCCAGCTCGCGGCCGGACAGCGCTTTGAACTGCGCCCGGGTCCGCGAGAGGTCTCCATCGCCGAGGTGTTCCGGTCGAAGAAGCCCAAGGGCTGATCAGGTGTTCAGTCCGCCAGCGCTGGATAGTCGGTATAGCCCTCGGCACCGCCGCCGTACATCGTGGCCGAGTTGGCCTTTTGCAGCGGCGCATTCAGGCGCAGTCGACGCACCAGGTCCGGATTGGAGATGAAGCTGCGGCCGAAGGCCACCGCGTCCACCTTGCCCTCGGCGACCGCCGCCAGGGCCATCTCGCGGGTGTAGCCGTTGTTGGCGATGTAGGGGCCCTTGAAGCGCTCACGCAGCGCAGCGTAGTCGAACGGCGCCACGTCACGCGGGCCGCCGGTCTGGCCTTCGATCACATGCAGGAAGGCCAGCTTCATCGGTGCCAGCTGTTCGACCACGTAGTTGAACAGGGCCTGGGCGTCGCTGTCCTGGCCGGCATCGTTCACCGGCGTCACCGGGGACAGACGCAGGCCGGTGCGGTCCGCACCGATGGCGTCCACGATGGCGCGCATCACTTCCAGCAGCAGACGGGCACGGTTCTCGATGGAGCCGCCATAGGCATCGGTGCGGTCATTGACGCTGTCGCGCAGGAACTGGTCCAGCAGGTAGCCGTTGGCGCCGTGCACTTCCACCGCGTCGAAGCCGGCTTCCATGGCCGACCGGGCGGCATGCGCATACGACTGCACGATGCCGGGCAGCTCTTCCGTCTTCAGCGCGCGGGGCGCGGCCACATCCACGAAGCCTTCCTTGGTGAAGGTCTTGCTGTTGGCCGGGCGGTTGGTGGAGGACACCGGCTTGGCGCCGCCGGGCTGGAACTCGGCATGGGAGATGCGGCCCACATGCCACAGCTGCACGGCGATCTTGCCGCCGGCCTCATGCACCGCATCGGTCACCCGCTTCCAGGCGGCGACCTGTTCCGGCGAATAGATCCCCGGGGTGTCCAGATAGCCCTGGCCTTCCGGAGAGATCTGAGCGCCTTCGCTGATGATCAGGCCGGCGCTGGCACGCTGGCGGTAGTACTCGATGGCCAGCGGGCCGGGCAGCAGGCCCTGCGAGCGGTTGCGGGTGAGCGGGGCCATCACGACACGGTTGGCCATGGAGACGGCACCCAGTTGCAGCGGATCAAACAAGCTCGGCATAGTTGGTCACTCGAAGATGAAGAGTCAAAAGGGGCTCCGGGGCGGGTGGCCGCTGCCCTTTGCGCAGCGTCGCTCCCACCGCATCGGAACCGTCTGATCGGGGATGGCGCAAGCTTACTGGCCATGCTGATCGCGTGCTGAACCTGCGCGACAGTCCGGATTCGGGCTGGGGGCTTGCGGCGCGGCCTGCACGAGGGGCGCGGCTTGGCTACACTCGCGCGCCCCTGACGAGGCGGAGGGTGCGGTGGGCCACACAGGGTTGCCGCGAGCTGCGGTGGGCGCCCGCACGCCGACGTATCGGCGCGGCTGCATCGACACAGCCCAATCGCACGTCCTCATCGACACCATCGCGCTTGACCCGCTATCGTGCAGGCCTTGCAGCTCTCCTGGCGGCCATGTCCTCCTCCCGGCTCCCTCCCGATGGCCCTGGTGGTTCGCGTGTTTCAACACACGACACTGGGTGTGCGTCCATGCTGCAAGGTCACGCGTGGCGCCCGGCAGGGCCGAACGCCGCCGCTGACATCCAACCGGAGCGACGCGCGCTGTTGAACGCTTTCATGACCGCCTGGCTCGGCCGGGCGGCCGTGGGGACAGGCGGGACCAGCCTGGTGGGGCTGGCCGGGCTGGTGCCGACTCAAGCTCAAGCTCGGTCTCAACCGCCCGGACGGTCCTCCGACTCACAGCGAGGCCCGTCCGATGAGCGTCCCATCCTGCGCGTCGGTCCCGGCCAGCGGCTGACCACCCTGGCGGCCGCCGCCGCTGAGGCCCGCCCCGGCAGCATCATCGAAGTGGCCGCTGGCGACTACCGCGCGGATGTCGCCACCTGGACGCAGGACGACCTGACCCTGCGCGCGGTCGGCGGCCGGGTGCGGATGCTGGCCAGCGGCGCCCACGCCCAGGGCAAAGGCATCTTTGTCTGCGCCGGTCGGCGCCTGTCCATCACCGGCTTCGACTTCATCGGCGCCCGCGTGCCGGACCGCAACGGCGCCGGCATCCGGCTGGAGCGCGGCTCCCTGCTCATCCGGGACTGCCGTTTCGAGGACAATGAAAACGGTCTGCTCGCCGCCAACGATCCGTCCATCACCCTGGACATCGAACGCTGCGAATTCGGCGCCATCGCCCCCGGGGAAGGCCGCACCCACAACTGCTATGTGGGCAGCATCGGCCGGCTGCGGGTGACGGGCAGCTACTTCCATCACGGCCACACCGGACACCTGCTCAAGAGCCGCGCCGCGGTGAACCATGTGTTCTACAACCGCCTCACTGATGAGACCGGCCGCGCCAGCTTCGAGCTGGAGTTCCCGAACGGCGGACTGGCGCTGGTGGTGGGCAACCTCATCCAGCAAAGCGCCTCGACCGAGAACTTCCATCTGGTGGCGTACGGCAGCGAAGGCCTGGTCGGTCCTCGCCACGAGCTGCATCTGATCAACAACACGCTGGTGGACCTGCGGCCCGCGGGCGGCGTCTATCTGCGGATGGCGCCGGGCGCGCAGCAGGTGCGCCTGATCAACAACCTGCTGTGCGGCAAGCGGGAACTGCCGCCGGGACCGGGCTGGGAGCAGCGGCAGAACTATTTTGTGGACCGCTCCGCCTTCGTCGCCCCCGACCGATACGATTTCGCGCTGCGTCCCGATTCGCCGCTGCTGGGTCGGGCGGTGGATCCGGGTGTGGTGGATGGACAGCCGCTGCGCCCAGTGGCGCAATACCGCCACCCGTGCGACACAGCGCCGGTCCCGGTCGGCGCCCCCTACAGCCCGGGCGCGATGCAGGTCTGACGGCTTGGCAGGCCCGATCACAGGTACAGTGCCGACATGCTCGCTTATCGACACGCTTTCCACGCCGGCAACCATGCCGACGTGCTCAAACACCTGGTTCTGGCCGAAGTGCTCCGCTACATGGGAGAAAAGGACAAGGCCTACACCGTGGTGGACACCCATGCCGGCGCCGGCGGTTACGCGCTGGACGGCCGTTATGCCCAGAAAAACGCCGAGCACCTGGGCGGTATTGCCGCGCTCTACCAGCGCAAGGACCTGCCGGAGCCGCTGCAGCACTATGTGAACCTGGTGCGCGACTTCAACGCCGGCGGCCCGCTGGAGCAATATCCCGGCTCACCGGCCATTGCCCGGATGCTGATGCGGGAACAGGACCGGCTGCGCTGCTACGAACTGCATCCCACCGACCAGCGCATCCTGGAGAGCTACCTGGCCGACCGGCCCAACTCCCAGGTGCAGAACAGCGACGGCTTCGCTGGCCTGAAGGCCGAGCTGCCGCCGCCGTCGCGCCGGGGGGTGGTCCTGATCGACCCGCCCTACGAGATCAAGACGGACTACGCCAAGGTCATCGGCGCCCTGCGTGAGGCCCTGCAGCGCTTCCCGGATGGCACGGTGGCAATCTGGTATCCGCAGCTGCAACTGCTGGAGTCGGCCCAGGTGTTGCAGCGCCTCAAGGCCGTGGGGGAATCCACGGCCAAGAAGGGCTGGCTGCATGTGCGCCTGACCGTGGCCCAGCCCGACGAGCGGGGCTTTGGCATGCTGGGCAGCGGCATGTTCGTCATCAACCCGCCGTACGTGCTGCATGACAAGCTGGCCGAATGCCTGCCAATGCTGGTGGACGTGCTCGGGCAGTGGGACGGCGCCAACTATCTGCTGGAGCAGCAGACGGTCTGATCCAGCGTGGATCCGGCGTGGGGTGCAGCCGGATTCGGGCGCGGATCCCGCTTCGCGATCAGTAGCCGACGGTAAAGCGGCGGCGGATGTGCTGCGGCTGCTCCAGCTCGTCCACGATGGCCACCGCCAGGTCCGCCGTCGAGACGTGGGCCGGACCGTTGCTGTCCATCACCGGCGTGTCCAGGCTGACCCGGTAGCTGCCGCGGCGCTCGCCCGGCTCCAGATGGACGGCGGGCGACAGGAAGGTCCAGTCCAGCGAGCTTTCCTCGCGCAGCAGGTTCAGCGCCTCACGGGCGGCCAGGGCGCCGCTCTTCCATTGCGCCGGGAATTCCGGCGTGTCCACGAGCTGCACGCCGGGCGCGATGTAGAGGCTGCCCGCCCCGCCCACCACCAACAGACGCTTGACGCCGGCCTGGCGCGTGCCGGCATAGATGGCGCGTGTGCCGGCCAGGAACTCGTCGTACAGGTTGGGCACGGACCAGCCCGGGTTGTAGGCATTGACCACCGCATCCACGCCCTGGACGGCCTTCGCCACCTGGGCGCTGTCCTGGACATCGGCCTGCACGACGCTCAGCTTGGGCTGCGGCTCGATCTTGGCTGGGGTGCGGGCCAGCGCCACCACCTCATGGCCGCGGGCCAGCAGTTCCTTCAGCACCTGGCTGCCGACAAATCCGGTGGATCCGATCAGCGCGACTTTCATGGCAATCCTTCTGTGAAGCCCGGCGTGTTCCGAGCGGGTTGAATCGATGCATGGACTTTAGAAACTTCATAATCCACCGTGAAGTCATTCGCTGACGCCTTCATCGTTTAGTTTTTCTTCACAATGCTGGATCAACTTCGTCGCATGGCCGTGCTGGCCACCGTGGTCGAGCAAGGCAGCCTCGTCGCTGCGGCCCGCCATCTGCAGACCACCACCTCCGCCGTCAGCCAGCAGTTGCGGGCGCTGGAGCGGGACACGGGCGTGACGCTGCTGCACCGCTCCACCCGCCGCATCAGCCTGACGCCGGCGGGGGAGCATTTCGTGGCGGGATGCAAGGCCATGCTGGCCGCGGCGCAGGAGGCACAGGCCCAGCTGCACCGGCTGCGGGATGCGCCGGAAGGGGAACTGCGCATCAGCGCCACCGTCGGCTTTGCCCGCCAGCTCGGGCCGGCGCTGGCGCCCTTGATGGCCGCACATCCCGGGCTGCACCTGCATCTGGAGGTGGACGATGGCTTCACCGATCTGGTGGCCAAGCGCATCGACCTGGCCGTGCGTTTTGGCCGGCTGCCCGACAGCAGCTGGGTGGCACAGCGCATCGGCGCCAAGAGCGTGGGGCTGTATGCGGCGCCGGGGTATCTGGCGCGGCGCGGCGTACCCTCGGGCACGGCGGACCTGGTGCGGCACGACTGGCTGGCCTTGCGGCCGGACACGACCCCGTTCCAGACGCTGCCGCTGCGCGGGCCTGGCGGGGAGGAGCAATGGCTGCGCGTGACGCCACGGGCCAGCAGCAACAACCAGTTGAGCCTGCAGCAGCTGTGCGAGGCGGGCCTGGGCCTGGCGATGCTGGGCGCGGACGATGTGGATGAGTCGGTGGCGCAGGGACGGCTGCTGCGCCTGCTGCCTGACTGGGAGATGCCGACCTTGCCGGTGCATGTCCTGACCCCGCAGCGGGATGCACAGCCGGCCAAAGTGCGGCACGCCATCGACGCCCTGCGCCGGGCCTTCGCGGAAACGCCGCGAAACCCCGCCACAATCGGCGCATGATGACTCCCGCTGCCTGGGCCCGTGTGCTCCCGTTTGCGCTGTTCATGGGCCTGCTGGCCCTGCGCGGCGCCGTTCCGGCCGACAACGCCTGGGGGCTGGACCCCCGCTGGCTGTATGCGCTGAACCTGGTCGTGGTGGGCGGGGCGCTGGCCTGGTTCTGGCGGCAGTATGGGGAGTTTTCCCGGCAAAACTGGCCGACGCTGAAGGAGGCCGCCGCCAGCGTGGGACTGGGTTTGGTGGTCTTCGGGTTGTGGATCGTGCTGGATGCGCCGTGGATGCAGTTGAGCGAGCCCACGGCGAGCTTCATTCCCGTGGGACCGGACGGACGGCTGGACTGGCCGCTGATCGTCGTGCGCTGGCTGGGTGCGGCGCTGCTGGTGCCGGTGATGGAAGAGCTGTTCTGGCGCAGCTTCCTGATGCGCTGGATCGCCAACCCGCGTTTTGAAGGCGTGGACCCGCGGGAATCGGGGCTCAAGGCCCTGGTGCTGTCGACCTTTCTTTTCATGCTGGCCCACACCCTGTGGCTGGCCGCAATCGTGGCGGGGCTGGTCTACGCTCTGCTGTATCAGCGCACGGGCAAACTGGGCTGCGCCGTGATCGCCCATGCCGTCACCAATGGGGTGTTGGGGATCTGGGTGATTGCTTCAGGTCATTGGGAGTTCTGGTAACGCAGTGTTGATGGTCTCGATCGGCGACGTGTCTTCAATGCGCTTGTGGCAAGCTCACGTCAGTGCATGAAGGAGGCCCTATGGTCGATCGACTGACATTGCTGGAGTCGCTGGAAGCGCAGGCCATGAGCCTGACGGCGCCTGAGAGATCGCATCTACTGGAGCGGCTGGTTGCCAGCCTGGACGTCGACGCTCAGACCGAGCTCGAATGGGACCAGCTGGCGGAACAACGTGAAGCCCAGCTCGCGACCGGTCAGGCACATGCCGTCCCGGTCGACGAAGCACTGGCCCGCCTCAGGGACCGAGCTGCGCCGTGAGGTATCTGCTGCACCCAGCGGCGGAGAAAGATCTGAGCGACGCGTTTTCCTTCTACCTTGAGAAGGCAGGCCGAAGCGTCGCGCTGAGGTTCCTCGACGAGTTCGAGCGTGCACTGGGCGTTCTGGAGCGCCACCCACGTCTGGGCACGCCAACACGCGGTCGGCGCGTCTATCCGATGCGGATCTTTCCCTACGCGATCATTTACAAGGAAGGTGAGCCTGGTCTTCTGGTGCTGGTCGTGAGGCACCAGCGAAGGCGCCCGAACGTTCTGGGCAGTTCGCGCTAACGTCACGCCTCGCACGGTCGCGACCTCATGGCACGCGGGACGCTCTGACGACAGCCGCGGGTCGCTGGAGGTGGGCGAAGCGCTCGAACAGCCAGCAGCGCATGCCCATCACCAAAGTGAACTGGCGCTTTTCGTCCTCGGGCAGTTTCTGGTCCAGCAGATGCTGACGGGCAAAGTCCTCGGCCACGCGTTGCAGGCGGTCCCGCAGCTCGCGGGCCATACCCGGGCTGAGCTGGCCATGCACCAGCATCATCATCTCGCCGTCCCCGTCAAAGCCTCCATTGAAGAAGTCCTGCATCACGCTCTCCCGGAAGAACTGCATCACCGGCCCATGCGGACGCCAGCGGAACGTCTTGGCCACCTGGAGCCGATAGCGGTTCAGCGGCCGCAGTTCAATGATGCCCAGACGATCCAGATGCGCCAGCGCCCGGGTCGCGTCGGCTTCGGTCAGGCGGTAGGTCGCAACGATCTGCTCGTAGCTCCACTGGCTGAGGCAGCAGATGGCCATGAGCAGCAGCTTCTCGTCGGCCACCACTTCCTTTTCCTGCTGCAGCGTCAGCTCCACACGCAATGCCTGGGCACGTGACAGGCGCTGGGACAACTCGGCAAAGTCGGTCTTCAGCACCCGGCAGAGTTCATCGATGCGCGACAGCGGCATCTCGCCCCCCGCCGCAAACATCCGCTTGACGCTCGACTCGGACAAGTCGAGCTCCCGCGCCAGTTGCGCATAGCTGATGCCGGCGGTCTTGAGTTCCGCCTTGATGAGGTCGATGAGGGTCTGGGTGCTGGCCATGGCAGAACGGTATCGCAGATTGACACCGCCCGGCTCATCGGACGCTACCGGCAACTGCCGTTGGCCGTCTCCGCGCACCGGGCAGCGAGCATCCGCTGTCTCCACTCTCCACGGCCGCCGTGTGTCCTGCGGCCCATCGCCTCATGTTGCGACGACGTCATCTGCTGTGCTGCGGCGGCCTGGCCGGCGTGGGCCTGTTCAGCGCCCTGGCGGCCCATGAAGCCGGGCCGCTGCTCAATCCCTGTCCGGTGATCCCCACGACCGCCGCGGGCGCAGGGGCCACAGACGCTGAGCTGGACGGCGTGCCGCGAGACTGGCTGGCCGGCGTCTGGGAGGGCATCGACCCCACCCAGCTCCTGGATGTCCACGCCCATCTGCTGGGCACCGGCGACAGCGGCTCCGGCTGCTGGGTGGATCCACGGCTGACGCAGTGGTGGCATCCGGTGGAGCACCTGCGCCAGCGAATGATCCTCAACGGGGCCTGCGTGCCGGCCGACAGTCAGGCGGTGGATCACGCCTACGTCGCCCGTCTCACCCAGCTGGCAGACGCCTTTCCGGTGGGCGCCCGCTGGCTGCTGTTCGCCTTCGACGAGGCCCTGGACGGCCACGGCACGCGGCGCCCCGACTGGACCACCTTCCATGTGCCGGATGCCTATGCGCGGCAGGTCGCGGCCGGCCGTCCGGACCGATTCGGCTGGGTGGCGTCCATCCATCCGGCCCGGCCGGACGCGGTGGAGCGACTGGACAGTGCCCTGCAGAGCGGCGCCGCGGCCGTCAAGTGGCTGCCCAGCGCCATGAACATCGACCTGCGATCGCCCCGCCTCACGCCGTTCTACGACCGGCTCGCCGCGGCCCGCGTGCCCTTGATCGTGCATGTCGGCGAAGAACATGCCGTCCCCGGCGCGGGCCAGCAAGGCCTGGGCAACCCGCTGCATCTGCGCTCGCCCCTGCAACAGGGCGTGCGGGTGATCGCCGCGCACTGCGCATCGCTGGGCACGGCCCTGGACCTGGACCTGCCCCGACCGCGCCAGGTCCCGGCCTTTGATCTGTTTGCCAGGCTGATGGACGAACCGGACTGGCGCCCTCTGCTGCTGGGCGACGTGTCGGCGGTCTTTCAGTTCAACCGGCGCCCGGAGATCTGGCACACCCTGCTGCGGCGGCAGGATTGGCATCCCCGCCTTCTGCACGGCTCCGACTATCCGCTGCCCGGGGTGATGCCGCTGGTGCGGCTGCCTAGCCTCGTGAAGGCCGGCGTGCTGGACGCGGCCGACGTGCCGCCGCTGGAGGCGCTGCGCCGCCAGCACCCGTTGCTGTTTGACCTGGCGCTGAAGCGGCGGGTGCGCTCGGGCAGCAGCCGTCTGTCCCCGTCGGTTTTCGCGACGGCCCGGCACTTCGTGTGACCATCGGCCCAGACGTCGATCGAGGGTGCGGAGATACTCCCGGTCCATCAAAGAAACCATGACAGAGGGAGGACAGGTATCGCGCGACGGGTATCACGCCACGCTACTACCCCCGCCACCGCGCGATACCGCTGCGGAATTCCGCCCAGCCGGGCGAACCGGCCACCGAAGATTCATCCATCGCCACCCCACCGGGGGCGACGACACCCAGAAACACCCTGCTTCCCTTCAAGGAACGATCATGAACCGCATCCAACGTGACACCTCGGCCTGGCGCTACCAAGTGTGGGCTTCCTTCGGCATCAGCGTGATGCTGTGCGCCACCGGCCTGGCCTACCTCCCGGGCGCCGACCTGGACCGCGCCTTCATGGTGATGGGCTACGTGTTCTGCCTCTCCACCGCCTTTGCCCTGGCCAAGTTCATCCGTGACAAGCAAAGCGAGCGCAGTGACACGCCGATGTGGGGCCTGGTGGTCTGGAGCGGCTTCGGTCTGGCCATGGGCCTGACCGCCTGGGGCCTGTGGCGCATGGACATCCAGCCGGTCTGGAAGGCCTATCTGCTGGTCTCCTGGCTCTACCTGATCTCCAACGTGTTCACCCTGGCCAAGATGCTGCGTGACGCCCACGATGCCGATCTGATGGAAGCCCGCCTGCAAGGCCGCCGTGAAGCCGCCCGTGGCGCCGTGCAGGAAGTGGACCGCGCCGCCTGAGGCCTGACACCGCAAGTGCAACAGCCCCTGCCCCCACCCTCGCTCCACCCTCATTCGGATTCATCATGAGCCCCGCATTCAAACCCCTGCTGCTCCCCCGGATCACCGCCGTGATCCACCGCCCGACACATCTGCTGCTGTGCGCAGCCCTGGCGGCCGCCTGCACCTGGATGACCCCGCAGACCGCCCTGGCGCACGGCGACGGCGGCAGCGAGGCCAGTGCCGCACTGTCGGGCCTGCCGATTGCGGTGTCGGTGGTGGCGCCTTCGATGGTGCTGACGGCCGGCGCGTCACTGGTGGTGGTCGCGGTGGAGGTGACGGCCTCCGGGACCGTCTGGGTGCTCAAGCGCGTCTCCGACGGCGTGAAGGTCAGCGTGCGGTTTGCCGGCAAGGTCGTCACCGGCGCGTCGGTGGCCGTGGGCACGGCGGTGACGGTGGTGGTGGTGGGCACCGGCCTGCTGCTGTCCGCCGCCGGGGAAGCCATCGCCTTCATCCCGAACGAGATCGGCGCCTCCTTGATGCACAACGAGCGCATCACCCCGCGCGGTCGCAACGGGCAATGAGCGGCCCGCCCCGCTGCCCTGGTTATCCCGTAGAGCAGCGGGCAAGACGCCACAGACCCTGCGTTCACCGCTCTAATGGCGGTTCACGCTGAACCTTCTCCTGGACAAGCCGGCCATGACTCAAGCCTCTCACGGCGATCCCGCATCGCCTTCCCAGTTCCGACTGCTCGGTCAGCGCAGGTTCGGTCCGTTTTTCGCCACGCAACTGGCGGGAGCGTTCAACGATTCCTTCCTGAAGCAGTTGGTGATCCTGCTGGTGACCTTCCATGCCACGGACTACACCACGATGTCCGCCGGCCTGGTGGCCAATCTTGCGGCGGGCCTGTTCATCCTGCCGTTCGTGCTGTTCTCGGCCTATGCCGGACAGCTGGCGGACCGCTTCGACAAGGCCAGGGTCATCCGGGCGGTGAAGGCGGCCGAGGTCGCCATCATGGTGGTGGCCAGTGCCGGCTTCTACATGAAGAGCCTTCCGGTGCTGCTGACCGCCGTCTTCGCCATGGGCTGCCATTCCGCGTTCTTCGGGCCGGTGAAGTACTCGCTGCTGCCACGCGTGCTCGCCAAGGAGGAGCTGACCGGCGGCAACGGCCTGCTGGAGATGGGCACCTTCCTGAGCATCCTGCTGGGCACGCTGGTCGCAGGCGTCATCGCCGCCGTCACAACCAACCCGCTGTGGCTGTCCATCGCGCTGCTGGGTTTTGCGGTGCTGGGTCTGGTGTCCAGCCTCTTCATCCCCGCCACCGGCGAGGCCGCCCCCGACCTGAAGCTGCGCTTCAGCGTCGTGGCCGAGACCGTGGCCACGGTGAAGATGGGCAAGCATGAGGGCGAAGGCGTCTGGAACAGCCTGCTGGCCATTTCCTGGTTCTGGTTCGTCGGGGCTGTGGTGCTATCGCAGATCCCGGCGCTGGGCAAGGACGTGCTGCACGGAGACACCACGGTCGTGACGGTGCTGCTGGCCACCTTCTCCATCGGCATCGCCGCCGGCTCGCTGCTGTGCGAGCGACTGTCGGGGCACAAGGTGGAGATCGGCCTGGTGCCGATCGGCTCCATCGGCCTGACGCTCTTCACCGCCGATCTGGCCTGGTCCTGCGAGCGTTTTGCCGCGGCGATGCACTCGGCCGCCGTGCAGGGGCCGCTGAGCTGGTCCCAGTTCCTCGCCACCAGCGGCAGCATGCGGGTGCTGGGCGACGTGGCGCTGCTGGGACTCTTTGGCGGCCTGTTCATCGTGCCGCTGTATGCCTTCGTGCAGCTGCGCACCGCGCCGCAGCGGCAGTCGCGCATCATCAGCGCCAACAACATCCTCAATGCCGTGGCGATGGTGATCGCGGCCGGCATGTCGGCGGGCCTGCTGGCCTATGGCGTGTCGGTGACGGGCCTGATCCTGGTGTGTGCCGGTCTGAATGCCCTGGTGGCGGTCTACATCTATCGCACCGTGCCGGAGTTCCTGTGGCGCTTCGTCAGCTGGTTCGTCGTGCATGCGCTCTACCGGCTGCGCACCACCGGCACGCATCACATTCCCGAGGACGGTCCGGCCATCCTGGCGCCCAATCATGTCTCCTATGTAGACGCGCTGGTGCTCAGCGCCCTGTGCCCGCGGCCCATTCGCTTTGTGATGGACGCCAGCATCTTCCGGGTGCCGGTGCTGTCGTGGCTGTTCCGGCAGGTCAACGCGATTCCGATCGCATCGGCCAAGCGGGAGCCGGAGACGCTGGAGAAGGCCCTGGCGACGGTGGATGCGGCTCTTCGCAACGGCGAGCTGGTCTGTGTCTTCCCCGAGGGCGCACTGACACGCGATGGCCAGCTGGCGGAGTTCAAGCCCGGCATTCGCCGCATGCTGGACGCCTGCCCGGTGCCGGTGATTCCGATCGGGCTGGTGGGGCTGTGGGAAACGGCTTTCGCCCGCAACGGAAAGTCGGCCGGTGCACGGCTGGCCAGCCTGCGTCCCGGCCGGCGGCTGCAGGCGCATGTGGGCGCGCCGCTACCGGCGGACGTCAGCGTGGAGGTGCTTCGCGGCAAGGTCCAGGCCCTGCTGGGGCCGGTTGAGCCGGCCAAGCCGGAGCAGTCGTTCGAGGTGCAGCGCTAGTCACTGCTTCTGGTTGCGGCTGCTCGTGGCGTTGAGTCACCGCCACCAGTCGCCGGACTTCACCGCGAGCAGCTCACTGGCAGGACGCCGAGCTCAGTTCGAAGTCGGTGTTATGGCTGCGCTTGTACACCACCTGGCAGCGGCTATAGCCGTCGAGCGACCGGACCAGCTCCACCCGGGTGCGGAAGTAGCTGCAGATGGCCACGCCGCCCGTCATCCCTTGAAGGTTCCAGGACAGGGTGCGGGTCGCGCCGCCCTTGCCGTCCTTGCGTTCTTCCTGCTTGTCGTAGATCTCGCCATTGGGGGTGCCGGGCGGGCCGCTGTTCACCGCAAAGTTGGTCAGGACGTGTTGGGTCCTGGCGGCATGGGAGGTCCATCCGGACCCGACCTCGGCCAGGGACTGCGCCGGCAAGGCCTGCTCGGTCAGCGGCATCTGCAGGGGGCAGCTGAAGGGCTCCGGCGCCGCCTGGAGCGACGCGTGTCCCCCCAGCGAAGCCAGGGCCAGCCACCAGGGAATCAAGCGGGACGTGGGCATCAGCTCACCATTGGATCGTGGAGTAATCGAGGCCATTATTCAGATAGCTGGCACGCTTGCCATGCTTGGCCGGCTCAAAGTAGACCGTGCGTTCGGTGATCTGGGTGATCCCGTTGTACTGTTCGATGATGCTGAAGCCGATGACCTCGCCCGACTTGTCGCGCACGGCACCATTGAACAGCCCGGCGTGCTGGCCGGAGTCGTTGTTGGGATAGTAGCCGCCGACGGTCCAGCCCGTCGCGATGGGCGTGCCCACCGGCAGCGCCGCCACGAGCTTGCCGGTCAAATCCATGCCCCGCTTCCAGTTGTCTGGCTGCGTCGGAGGGGCCCCTGCTTTCTGCTTGACCAACTCCACGCAAGGCGTGACCGTGCCGCCGGGCCGCTTGAGCGGTGGCTTGTCCACCAGTTGGGACGGATTGTGGACAGCGCCGAGGTGCTCGGTGTAGCTGCGTGCGGGGGCGGATGTGGCCATGGGAAGCAGACAGAGGGTGAGTGTGGCGCCACTCTAAGCAGCCCGACCGCCGTCGCCAATGAACCTTGGTCACTTCCGCGGTTCAGGACGGCGTGCCAGCGGCACTGCGGCGCAATACGCTGCGCAATACGCGTCGCAGCCGCAGTTTCAAGGCGCGCGCGCTTCGCCACACACCGCTGGCCCGCACCCACGCCAGCAGTTCCGCCTTCCAGGCGATCCATCGGGCATACAGCGTGCGGAACCACGCCAGATGCATCAAGGCGGGCTGGGTCAGCGCGAACAGGTGGGCCACCACGGCCGTGCCCGCCAGCTTGGCGGCAATGATCACGGTGACGCCGAGCGCGGCATGGCTGCGGCTGATCAGCCACAGCGCCAACAGCTTGATGGGGATGAGGAACAAGCTGGGCACCAGCAGCACCGCCAGCGCAAGATAGGGCGGCAAGCGCCGCACGGCCGCTTCGAGATGACGGATGACCGGCAGGCGGCCGATGCGCGCCATCACCCGCTGCAGCGGCTCCCAGCCCCATTCCTCGAACAGGATGATCAGGGCCAGCACGAGCCGGATCGCCCACAACAGGGGCGCCAACATCATTTTCAGCATGGGGGGATCATCCTCCGGGTTGGCATCCGGTGCAAACTGATGCTTGTCGCTGTTGAGTGCGGAATTTTCTTCAGATTGACGGGGTTGACGGCATCGCCCATTCTTTTTGCTTGCAATTAGTTTGTGTGCGAGTTAAATTCTCGTCCATGGCACACAACACCTCCCCCACCCCCGCGAAGCCGCTGTCCGGCACCGCTGACCTGCCGGCCGGTGTTCAGGCGAACGTTGCAGGCGCCGGCGCATCAGCGGCCTCAGCCCCGCCCGCCGCCTGCGTGCCGCTGGATATCGATCAGCAGCTGTGCTTTGCGGTCTACTCCACCATGCTGGGCTTGAACAAGGTCTACCGGGACCTGCTCAAGGACCTGGGCATCACCTACCCGCAATACCTCGTGCTGCTGGTGCTGTGGGAACGTGACGGCCTGACCGTGGGCGAGATCAGCGAGCGCGTCTTCCTGGACTCCCCCACCCTGACCCCGCTGCTCAAGCGCCTCGAAGCGGCAGGCCTGCTGACCCGCACCCGGTCGTCGCAGGATGAACGCCAGGTTCTGATCGCCTTGACTGAAGAGGGGCGCGCCATGCAGCAGCGCGCTGCTCATCTTCCGCAGTGTGTGGCGGATGCTTCCGATACGGAGATGTCCGAGATCATCGAGTTGCGAGACCGCTTGCTGGCCCTGCGAGCGCGGATGGCCCGCAAGTCGGGGTGAGGCGTCGCCCTCGCTATACGGTCCCCTCACCCTTCATCAACCTTCACCAGCCTTCGTTGACCCAGATCGCCATGCCGTCACCTTCATTCACCTCAGCCAATACCTCGCATGCGAAGTATTAGGAACCTAAGCAAAGAGCGGCACCCAGCCTGACGGGCTGGCGCATCCGCCCCCTGTTCTCACGTCCCTTCAACGTTTCCCTCACGTCCCCTCACCTCAAGGAGCCTCTCATGTCCAACATCAGCACCTTCGCCCGCTCGTCCCGCCGCCACCTGCTGGCGATCTCCACCCTGGCCATTGCTGCAGCCAGCGCCATCGCCACCCCCGCCCTCGCCGCCGATGCCGCCAAGCCGGGCGCCGCCCGTGTCAGCGCCGCCCAGCCCTCGGGCAGCTACATCACCACCCGGGACGGCGTGCAGCTCTATTACAAGGACTGGGGCCCGCGCAACGGCCAACCCATCGTCTTCAGCCACGGCTGGCCGCTGGATTCGGACAGCTGGGAATCGCAGATGATCTTCCTGGCTGACCACGGCTACCGCGTGATCGCCCATGACCGCCGCGGCCATGGACGCTCCAGCCAGCCCTGGGAAGGCAATGACATGGACCACTACGCCGACGACCTGGCCACCGTCATCGAGACGCTCAACCTGAAGAACGCCGTGCTGGTGGGCTTCTCCACCGGGGGCGGTGAAGTGGCGCGCTACATCGGCCGTCATGGCACCTCGCGGGTGGCCAAGGCGGTGCTGGTGTCGGCCGTGCCGCCGATCATGGTGAAGTCGGACAAGAACCCGAACGGCGTTCCCAAGGAAGTGTTCGACGGCCTGCGCGCCGGCCAACTGGCCAACCGCGCCCAGCTCTACAAGGACATCGCCTCCGGTCCGTTCTACGGTTTCAACCGTCCGGGCGCCAAGGTGTCGCAGGGCCTGATCGACAACTGGTGGCAGCAGGGCATGCTGGGCGGCCACAAGAACACCTATGACTCGATCAAGGCGTTCTCCGAGACCGACTTCACCGACGACCTGAAGAAGTTCGACAAGCCCACGCTGGTGATCCATGGCGACGACGACCAGATCGTGCCGCTGGACATCTCCGGCCGCGCCTCGGCGCGTCTGGTCAAGGGGGCACAGCTGAAGATCTATGAAGGCGCCCCGCACGGCCTGACCGATACGCACAAGGACCGTCTGAATGCGGATCTGCTGAGCTTCATTCAGCAATAAGCGGCCTGGGCGCAGAGGCCGGCGACACCAGCCGGGTGCCTGCGTGCCGACCCAACAAAAAGGAGCGCCTCGGCGCTCCTTTTCTTCTGCTCCGGCGCCGGGCCGACGTCAGATGCCCCGCGCGCGGTCCGCCTGGAAGCGCTGGCGGAAGCCTTCGAAATCGTCGGCGTCCAGCGCTTCGCGCACTTCCTTCATCAGGTTGAGGTAGTAGTGCAGGTTGTGGATGCTGGTCAGCATCGGACCCAGCATCTCGCCGCAGCGGTCCAGGTGGTGCAGGTAGGCCCGGCTGAAGTTCTGGCAGCAGTAGCAGGTGCAGGTCTCGTCCACCGGGCGTTCATCGGCCTTGTAGCGGGCATTGCGCAGGCGCAGGTCGCCAAAGCGGGTGAAGAGGTGGCCGTTGCGGGCATTGCGGGTGGGCATGACGCAGTCGAACATGTCCACGCCCTGGCGCACCCCTTCCACCAGGTCTTCCGGCGTGCCGACGCCCATGAGGTAGCGCGGCTTGTGCTCCGGCAGCTGATGGGCGATGTGGTCCAGCACGCGCAGCATGTCTGCCTTGGGCTCGCCAACGGACAGCCCGCCGATGGCATAACCGGGCAGGTCCAGCGCCTTGAGGCCGTTCAGCGATTCATCCCGCAGGTTCTCGAACATGCCGCCCTGGACGATGCCGAACAGGGCATTGGGATTCTCCAGCCGCGCAAACTCGTCCTGGCAGCGCTTGGCCCAGCGCAGGCTCATCTCCATCGAGAGGCGGGCTTCCTTCTCGGTGGTGATGTGGCCCTTGGTCTCATAGGGCGTGCATTCGTCGAATTGCATGACGATGTCGCTGTTGAGCACCGTCTGGATCTGCATGGAGATCTCGGGCGTGAGGAAGAGCTTGTCGCCATTGACCGGGGAGGCGAACTTGACGCCCTCCTCGCTGATCTTGCGCATCTCGCCCAGCGACCAGACCTGGAAACCGCCGCTGTCGGTGAGGATGGGCTTGTTCCAGCTCTCGAAGCGATGCAGGCCGCCGAACTGCTTCATGATGTCCAGGCCCGGGCGCATCCACAGGTGGAAGGTGTTCCCCAGGATGATCTGCGCGCCCATCTCTTCGAGCGAGCGCGGCATGACGCCCTTGACCGTGCCGTAGGTGCCCACCGGCATGAAAATCGGGGTCTGCACCACGCCATGGTTGAGCGTCATGCGGCCGCGGCGGGCGCGACCTTCGGTCTTGAGCAGTTCAAACTTCAGCATGGGGCGGATTGTCGCAGGCCCGGCGCCCTTCATCGCCACGGCAATAATCCGCCATGCCCTGCAGTCTCGCCGCCCCCGTCCACGCTGAGTTGATCATCAAGAAAAGCCGTTTCATTGCCTGCGTGGAAGCGGTGGCGGACCGGTCGGCCGCGCTGGCCCGGGTGGAGCAGTTGCGCGGCGAGCATCCAGGCGCGGCCCATGTCTGCTGGGCGCTGATGGCCGGTGGGCAGTCGGCTGCGAATGACGATGGCGAGCCTGGCGGGACGGCCGGGCGGCCGATGCTGGAGGTGCTGCGTCATCAGGACCTGGAAGGTGTGCTGGCGACGGTGGTGCGCTACTTTGGCGGGGTGAAGCTGGGGGCCGGCGGTCTGGTGCGGGCCTACACCGATGCAGTGGCGCAGGCGCTGCTGACGGCCGAGAAGGTGCCGATGGTGCGCCAGCGCCAGTTGCACTGCACCCTGCCCTATGCGCAGGAAGGCCTGCTGCGCCGGGAGGCAGAGCGCTGCGGCGCCGTGCTGGAGGCGGTCACCCATGGGGCGCTGGTGGCCGTGACGCTGCGGCTGCCGGAGTCGGCAGCGGCCGATTTCGTCCATCGCCTGAACGAGGCCGGGCAGGGCCGGATCGGTTGGTTGACGCACGGCGAAGGCAGCCCCGGCGAACTCGGCGACTGAGCCGGGAGTCGTGCGGCCTAGAATTGGACACTTCTCCGGGGTCCGTGTGGCGGGCTGCCGTGAGCTTTTTTGTTCCCCCTAACTGCGCGAGACGTCCCCGTGGCCGCAACCATCCTCCAAAAGATTCCCGCCGGCGAGCGCGTCGGCATCGCCTTCTCTGGCGGCCTGGACACCAGCGCCGCGGTGCACTGGATGCGCGGCAAGGGCGCGATTCCGTGTGCCTATACGGCCAACCTGGGTCAGCCGGACGAGAGTGATTACGAGGACATTCCCCGTAAGGCCAAGGCTTATGGGGCGGAAATCGCCCGCTTGGTGGACTGCCGGGCGCAGCTGGTGGCCGAAGGTATCGCCGCAATCCAGTGCGGGGCCTTCCACATCAAGAGCGGCGGGGCGACCTACTTCAACACGACGCCGCTGGGCCGTGCGGTGACCGGCACGGCGCTGGTGGCGGCGATGCGCGAGGATGGCGTCAACATCTGGGGCGATGGCTCGACCTTCAAGGGCAACGATATCGAGCGCTTCTATCGCTACGGTTTGCTGGCGAATCCGTCGCTCAAAATCTACAAGCCGTGGCTGGACCAGACCTTCATTGATGAGCTGGGGGGGCGCAAGGAGATGAGCGAATACCTCATCGCTCATGGCTTCGATTACAAAATGAGTGTGGAGAAGGCCTATTCGACCGACTCCAACATGCTGGGGGCGACCCACGAAGCCAAGGACCTGGAGTTCCTGAACAAGGGCATGAACATCGTGAACCCGATCATGGGCGTGGCCTTCTGGAAGGAAGACGTCGTGATCAAGCCGGAAGTGGTGTCGGTGCGCTTTGAGGAAGGCGTGCCGGTGGCCATTAACGGGCAGGGGTTCGGGTCGTTGGTGGATCTGTTCATGGAGGCCAACAAGATCGGCGGTCGGCATGGTCTGGGGATGTGTGACCAGATCGAGAACCGGATCATCGAGGCGAAGAGCCGCGGTATTTACGAGGCGCCTGGGATGGCGCTGCTGCACATCGCGTATGAGCGGTTGGTGACCGGGATCCACAATGAGGACACCATCGAGCAGTACCGGATGAACGGGATGAAGCTCGGCCGTCTGCTGTATCAAGGCCGCTGGTTCGATCCGCAGTGCCTGATGTTGCGTGAAACCGCCCAGCGGTGGGTGGCTAGCGCGATCACCGGTGAGGTGACGCTGGAGCTGCGTCGCGGGAACGACTACACGCTGCTGGATACCGTGAGCGCCAACCTGACCTACGCGCCGGAGCGGCTGTCCATGGAAAAGGTCGAAGACGCCGCCTTCACCCCCGCCGACCGGATTGGGCAGTTGACGATGCGCAATCTGGATATCGCGGATACGCGGGCCAAGCTGCAGGTCTATAGCAACACCGGGTTGCTGGGCGGGCAGAGCGTGGGAAGCATCGGGTTGCTGACGCCGCCCAAGGAGTGATCGTCGGGGTCAGGCGCCTTCGGTTGGAGGCGCTCCTTTGGGTCGAGATACAAAAAAGGCCGCTGAGAAATCAGCGGCCTTTTTGTTTGGGCGTGACCCGTCCTGCCCCACGTTGACACCTCGGACTCGCTAAAAGGGCGAGATTGATGGATACGAGGGTGAAGAGAACGCAGCGCGATTACACGA
>NZ_QUMT01000004.1 GCF_003387155.1 Roseateles depolymerans
TCGTGTAATCGCGCTGCGTTCTCTTCACCCTCGTATCCATCAATCTCGCCCTTTTAGCGAGTCCGAGGTGTCAACGTGGGGCAGGACGGGTCACGGAAATAAGAAAGGGCCTCCGCGGAGGCCCCTTTTTTTGATCGCCTGATGTCAAGGCGAATCGGCGACTTCAGCAGTCACCTCGCCAATCACCTCAGAAGTCGTAACTCCCCCGCACATAGAAGGTCCGTCCCGTCGGATCGGTGTAACGCGGGTCATACCCGGCCTGGAAGACGGCCTGCTGATAGGACAGCGGCGGATCCCGGTCGAACAGGTTGCGCACGCCCGCCGTCAGGGACAGCTGCCGCGTGGCCTTGTAGTTCCCGAAGAGGTCGAAGGTCGTGTAGGACGCAACGGTGTTGGCGGCGCCTTCATCGGTAGACGGGTCATCCTTGTAGGACGACTTGTAGTGCCCGGTCAGGCCCACCGAATACGTGCTGTTGTAGCTCCACACCGTGGTGAGCGTGTGCTGCCAGCGAAAGACGGGGCCGCTGCCGGCAAACACACCCACGCCATTGACCCACGGACCGTTCTGGTACTCCTGGAACTTGTACTTGCTGACGTAGGTGCTGTTCAGGCCGAAGGTGAAGTTGCCCACCGCCGTGCGCAGCCGGTAGTTGCCATTCAGGTCGAAGCCGGCCGTGTTGGTGCCGCCCAGGTTTTGCTGGCGCACGTCTACATAACCGCAGTTGGTGCCCGGGCAGTCCGTTCCGCTGGTGGACAACTCGCCGGCCGCATTGCGGTGGAAATACTGGCTGAACAGCGCGTAGTTGTCCGGGTCGTACAGGGACGCATCCCCCACGGTGCCAATCTGGTTCTTGATGCCGATCCACCACAGGTCGATGCCGAAGGCCAGGTCCGCAGTCGGCGAGAACTGCAGCCCGAAGGTCAGGCTCTTGCTCTTCTCCGGCTGGAGCTCGGTGTTGCCGCCGTTGCGGACCATGAACTGCGTCTTGCAGTTCAGGGTGCCGGCCGTGCCGCCCGGGCACAGCAGCGGGTCGCTCACCGTGCTGGAGTTGGTGTAGGTGTTGGCGGCATGCAGCTCGTACAGCGACGGTGCCCGGAAGCCGGTGGAGACCGACCCGCGCATCAGGATTTCCTTGGTCGGCTGGAAGCGGAAACTCAGCTTGGGGTTGGTGGTGCTCCCGAAGTCGCTGTACTTGTCGTAGCGGATGGCACCGGTGATGTCGAGCAGCTTGGTGACCGGCAGGTTCAGCTCGCTGTAGACGGCGTAGACGCTGCGGCTGCCGACGCTGTTCGTGCTGGGGTCCACGCCGGTGGAGTCCTGCACCAGGGTGGCGAACTCGGTATTGGCTAGCTGCGAGAACTTCTCGTGACGCAGTTCGGTGCCCACGGCCAGCGCCACTGCCCGGCCGGCCCCGAGCCAATCTCCCAGCTCACGGCTGGCGTGGGCGTCGAAGTTGTAGGTCTCGCCCTTGCCGTACATCAGCGTGCCGGCCACGGCGGCATTGCGGATGTAGGTGATGGCGTCCGCGCTCTGGTCGCCAAAGGGATTGATGGTGCCGTCCGCCACACCGGCCGCGATCTTGCTGCCGTCGGCATAACCGTGGGTCAGCTTCTCGGTCACGCGGTTCTGGTTGTAGCTCAGGCCGGTCGAGTAGTCCCAGCCGGCGAGTGCGCCATCCAGGGTCGCCAGGAAGCGCTGCTGCTGGTTGATGTTCTTGTCCTGACGCGGGCCACTGACCGTGTCACGCCACTTCACCGTGATCGGCTTGGTCTTGTCCAGGGCCGCGTTGTCGGGCCAGTACGGGCTGTCCGAGGTCATGCTCAGGCTGGCATAGGGCACCGGCGCGATCTGGGTCTGCACCACGCTGCGGGTGACGAAGTACTCCAGGCCCAGCTGATGGTCGTTGTTCAGCTTGATCGTGCCTTTGAGCATGCCGGAGGCGCGCTCGCTCTTGGGCACGTAGTCCACATACGACGAGGTCGTCATGCGGCAGTAGGTGCCCGCCTTGATCAGGTTGGTGCCGTTGGTGCAGTCCGGGGCCGCCGGGTTGTAGACGGTCAGGCCGCTGCCCTGGTAGTAGTTGGCCGGGTCGGTGTTGGTGGACAGGCCGCCGGCATACCGCGTGTTGTAGTTGCGCTGGCTGCCGCTGATGTGGTCCTGCTTCTGGTAGTCCACGAAGCCGAAGACATTGAAGCCGTCCTTGTCCAGATCACCCCAGCCATACCCCACGTTCAGGTTGCCAGCCTTGCCGCCCGACTTCTGCGGGCTGTCGTAGCCCACGTTCAGGGTGCCGCCGGTGAAGTCCTTCTTGGTGATGAAGTTGATGACGCCGCCGATGGCGTCCGTGCCGTAGAGCGAGGAGGCGCCATCCCGCAGCACTTCGATGCGCTCGATGGCCGCCAGCGGGATCATGTTCAGGTCGGGCGCCGAGCCGTCGAAGGCATTGTTGGCAATGCGACGGCCATTGAGCAGCACCAGGGTCTTGTTGGCCCCGATGCCGCGCAGGTCGGCAAAGGAAGCGCCGCCGGTGGACGAGCCCACCGACTGGCTGGTGCCCATGCTGGACTGGCTCGCGGTGAGCGTCCCCAGAATCTGCTCGACGGTGGTCAGCCCTTGCTGACGCAACTCGGTCATCTTGAAGGTGGTCACCGGAACCGAGGTTTCCGCATCCAGCCGCTTGATGGCCGATCCGGTCACAACGACGCGTTCCAGCGTCTGTTCCGCGTCCTGCGCCGAAGCCGGAGCGGCGCTCACCGCCAGGATGGTGGCCACTGCCAGGCTCACCGCATTCAATTTGTGCATCTCACACACTCCTACTGGTTGGATACGGCCAGTGGATCCACTGGCACGCGCCACAAATAAAAAGGCCCCGCGGGTGAGCGAGGCGCCAGCAGAGTTTGCAGAGATTTAAGGGTTTCGGGATTGAGTTGTGCGCGGCGCGCCCGAATATTCAGCCAATCGACTTGAGGACGTCATAAACGGGGGTTTTCATGGAGGAGCAAGGTCGCCGGGTGGCGACACTTTCAGGCTTTACGCGGGCATTACCTGATCAGAAATACGGGGGTTTGTTTGTCGCGTTGGATACTGACCGAAAGATGGCAGACACACGAGGATATATCCCAATTCAATCAAGGACTTGGGGCGTGTGAGATGCCCCTTGCATCAGCGGTTTTCATGCGGGGTATCAAGGCCATTTCCATGCAAACGGATATTGATTGTCAGAGTACCTACAAACGGGGGGATTTTGGGATCACTCAGCAATCAATTGCCGGTTCCATGAAGCCAAGGATTCAACCCTGACACGCAAAGAAAAAAGCCCGCGAGATGACTCGCGGGCGTTTGGGGAAGCCTTCAGGGAAGGCTCCGCTCTTGGCTAAGGATTACTGCCCGTCCAGATGCTTGGCCAGGAATCGCTCCATGCGCTTGGCGAAATCGATGTGCGATTCAGGCAGAAGCCAGGTATGGCCTTCACCCGGATACACCACCCACTCCGGCGGGTTGCCCGCCTTGACCAGCGCATCGCGCATGCGCTCACCGTGCGCCAGCGGCACGCGCACGTCGGCCGCGCCCATGGCCAGCAGCAGCGGCGCCTTCATCTTGTCGGCATGCAGCACCGGCGAGAACTGGCGGAGCATCGCCTCGTCCTGGACCGGGTCCCCCAGGCGCTTGGACAGCACGGCCTTGCGGGACAGCGCGCTCACATCGGTCTCGATCCACGAGGAGCCCTGGGCCAGCAGCATCAGGTCGGACACTGCCACCCAGGCGATCCCGCAGCGGTACTGGTCCGGCGTGACCATGAGGCCGGCCAGCGTGGCATAGCCGCCGTAGCTGGCGCCTGCAATACAGGCCTTGTCGCTGGAGAGACCCTGCTTCTGCGCCCATTGCAGCACGTCGGTTAGGTCGTTCTGCATGGCCTGGCCCCACTGCTTGAAACCGGCTTCCAGGAAGGTCTGGCCGAAGCCATCACTGCCGCGGAATTCCGGCTCCAGCACCACATACCCGCGGGAGGCCATGAACTCCGGATACGGGAACGGGCTCCATGCCCAGCCCCAGGGACGGCCGCGCGCATTCGGGCCGCCGTGCACATACACCACGGTGGGCAGCGGCTTGGCGGGCTTGGTGCCGGGTTTCACGCCAGGGGGCAGCGTCACCCAAACCGGGATCTCCATGCCGTCACGGGCCTTGTAGTACTGGAAGTCCACCCGCGGCATCTGGGCTGGATCAATGCCCCGCACCACCGGCCCGACCGATTGCCAGGCGTCTTCCTTGGCACGATAGACCACCACTTGGCCCGGATCGCGATCCGAGAAGGAGCGCACCAGGGCCACCATGTCCGGCTGGCCGCATTGGCGGCAGCTGATGCGGTTCACGTGACCGGGGAACTGCTTGTCGGTCTTTTCCTGGAAGGCTTTCATCTGGGGGTTGAACCAGATGGTGTCTTCCGCATCGGTCGTGAGACGCACGCCCAGCAATTCGCCGGCTGGCGACAACACCGGCTCGCCCTGGAAGTCGAACTTGCCGGTGCTGATCAACGGCTTGTCCTCGGGCGCACCGGTCTTGAAATCGAAGCGCTTGAGCACCGACACGCCGCCAGCGCCGATGCGCTCGGTGACGTAAAGCCGCCCGCTGGCATCAAAGAAGCGCGGGGTGAAAGGCATGGCCAGCAGGTTGCCGGCACCGATCTGCCGCCACTGGGCCTGGCCCGGCTCCCGGTACAGGATCTTGGCGTCCATCTCGTCCACCGACACGGCGATGCGAGGTTCGTTCGCTGAGTCGAACAGCCATTCGGCCGTGGAGGCCGGCGCCGCCAGGTCGGGCATGCGACGGGACTGTCCGGTGTTTACGTTCACGATGAGCGGACGGATGGCCGTCGCCTCATAGGCGGCATTCAAGCGAAGCTCGCCGATGATCACTTCCTCGTTGGACGCGCCCTCGCGCGCCGGAGGCACCCTCAGCAGCATGTGGTTGGGTGCCAGGCTGCGGTCCCGGACCTTGGACGATGTTTCGCTGGAGGTGAAGGTGCGTCGCACGATTTCCCGCAGATTCCCGCCATCGCGATCGACGGCGTACAAGCCGGGAGGTTCGCGGTAGTTGGAGCCGCTGCCCAGCGACAGGTCGGTCACATTAAACAGCAGGCGGTTCTCATTGACCCACTGCACGCCCACCACATCCAGGCCCTCGAAGCGGGCGGCCTGGGTCGGCTTGCCGCCGGGGTTCAGATCGAACACGTACAGCGCGCGGCGCCCTGCAATCTTGGTGGTGGTTAGCGCCAGGTAGCGACCGGAGGGGCTGAGCAGCACCTCGTTCATCTCGGCCGGCTGGAAGAACTTTTCGGCCGGAATCCGTGCCACCGGTTCCTGAGCGAATGACGGAGCTTGGCTGACGCACAGCGCCAGCATCAGCCCTTGAATGAAACGTTTCAACACGTCGGAGCCTTTTGTTGTGGATCATGCGGCGGGCAGCTCCTCCCTGGAACCGCTGCCGCCGTCGAGAAAAAAGGGCCCGCCAGCGATGGCTGGAGGGCCCTGGTGTTCTGCACAGGGCCCGAAGGCCCGGTGTCATCAGAACGTCTGGTTGTAACGCACCCAGAAGAAGCGGTCGATCGGCAGATCCGGATCCACCGACGACGACGACGAGTTGCCGCCGTAGCCGCTGTTCGCGTCGATGTTCAGACGCGGCTTCTTGTTGAACACGTTGTTGGCGCCCACCAGGATCTGACCCTTCCAAGGCGTCTTGTAGCCCACGCTCAGGTCGTGGTACATGACGGCACCCTTGCGGTCGAAACCAGCGGTGGGATCGCCCAGCAGCGGTTCATCCGGGTTGGAGCAAGTGAAGGCGCAGTCGACCTTGGTCTTGCTGTAGTAGCGGGTGCTGAACGTGGCAGACCAGACGTTGAGCTTCCAGTCCAGCGAGATGTTGGACTTCACGCGGTAGTACGGATACGCACCGGCGTAGTTGATCGGATCGGACGTGTCCGTGCTCTTGATCTCGTACTTGTCCACGTAGCTCGTGTTGGTCCGCACGGCAAACTGACCGTAGGAAGTGGACGGGAACTGGTAGCTCACATCCAGGTCGAGACCTTCGGTTTCCAGTTGGCCCAGGTTGGCGTTACCACGAGACAGCGAGGTGATCATGCCGGTGACCGGATCACGCTTGAGGCTCGAGCAGAAGCTCTGCACGCCTTGCACGTAGCACTGGTTCAGCACGTAGGTCGCGCTGATCGCAGTGATACGGTTCTTCACCTGGATGCGATACCAGTCCAGACCTGCCGTCAGACCCTTGATCTGCGACGGGCTGTACACCACGCCCAGCGTCTTGGTGGTGGCCGTTTCAGGCTTCAGGAAGGAGTTGCCCGCACCGGTGTTGAAAGCCACGATGCCCTGAGTGGCGGCCGTGACCGGGGTACCGGCTTGGTTGACCTGGCGGAAGTTGGCCGGCACACCTGCAGCAGCGCAGTTGGCCTGGGTGGACGGCGTCGTCGCTGCCGAACCCAGCTTGGTGTCGCAGGGGTCCAGGTAGGAGTCAAAGCTCTGGCTGCCACCGCCGAAAGAATCGGCCAGCGTCGGAGCGCGGAAGCCCTGGGCCCAGGTACCACGGGTCAGCACGTCCTTGATCGGCTTCCACATGAAGCTGACCTTGCTGTTGGTGGTGTTGCCGAAGCTGCTGTAATCCGAATAGCGCGTGGCGGCATTGAAGCTCAGCAGCTCAGCGCCCACGACATTCTTCAGCACCGGCACGTTCAGCTCGAGGTAAGCCTCGTTGACGTTGTAGCGGCCCACCGTGGCGTTGCCGGCCAGGTCGGTCGAGTAACCGGACTGCTCGAACTGGCCCGGACGGTCGTAGCCGCTCAGGCTGCGGTGTTCCAGGCCGCCAGCGACGCCGACAGCGCCGGCCGGCAGTTGGAACACTTCACCCGACAGGTTCACCGTCGCGCTCTTCACCGTGCTGCCGTAGGTGGCTTGACCGGTGGACATGATGTAGTTCAGCGCAGCCTGGTTAGACGCCGAAGGGCCACCCAGGATGTCGAACGGCGTGCAGGAGGTCAGCGCAATCGGGTTGGCTGCCGTGCCGCACTGGACCACGCCGGAAGCGTTCATGAACGACGGGCCCAGGGCCTTCTTCAGGTTCAGCAGGTTGATGTTGCCGGTGCTCAGCACCGTGCCGCCCGACTGGCTGAAGTTCACGCCAGCATCCCAGCTCCAGGGCTTGCCGAGGATGGTCAGATCCCCTTCGAAGCCGGCATCCAGGTGGGTGGCCTTGTTGTTGTTGCGGGTGACACGCGGCACTTCGATCGTGCGGCGATAGAAGAACAGGTCCTGGCCATTGCCAGCGCCCACGGCCTGGTTGCCGTACGGGTTGTAGTAGCTGTCCTTGTCGATGTAGACCGGGTAGGCCGCTTGCGAGGTGCTGTTCAGCGGGTAGCCGGCGATCTGACGGGTCGAGACGCGGTCGGCGTACATCGCGGTCGTCACGAAGCGGACGTCCGGTGCCACGTCGATGGAGCCCTTCACGAACAGCGACTTCAGTTCCGTCGGCGACTGGAACATCATCTGGCTGGTCGAATTGAAGGTGTCTTCCGGGATGCCCTTGTAGTCGTGGTAGTTCGCGGCCACGTTCGAGGCCTGGCCCACGCCATCACCCAGCGGGCCGCCGGTGTGATTCAGATACTTGTTGAAGCCAGTAGCACCACCGGATGCACTGACTTGGCGGATACGGCCCCACGGACCGGTACCGAAGCCAGCGGCTTCATTGCCCGGACCGTACGTGCTCGACGTGATGTCACGCGTGCGGGCCCAGACGGTGTCCTGCTTGCTGTAGGACGCGCCGAACATGATGCTGGCCTTGTCCGAGTTCGCACCAAAGGCGAAGGAGAAGTCCTGGGTCTGTCCGTCGCCCTTGGAGTTCTCGCCGTAGTAGGCGCTGAACTGGCCGCCTTCCAGCGTCTTCTTCAGGATGATGTTCACCACGCCGGCAATGGCGTCCGAACCGTAAGTCGACGAAGCGCCGTCCTTCAGGACGTCGATGTGGTCGATCAGGGCGGAGGGGATGGTGGACAGGTCAGTGAAGCCCGCCACGGAAGTCGTCCAACGCTTGCCGTTAACCAGCACCAGCAGACGCTCGGAGCCCAGGTTGCGCAGGTTGATGTACTGGCCGCCTTGCTCACGGTTGGAGGTCAGCACCGAGCCCTTGCTGAAGTCGGGCGAGCCCGCCGAAGACAGCTGGTTCAGGATGTCGCCCACGGTCACCAGACCGCTCTTTTGAATTTCGGCTTGGGAGATCTTCTGGACCGGTTGAGCCGTTTCGATATCGATCTGACGGATACGGGAACCAGTGACCTCGACGCGTTCCAGCTTGTCTGTGCTGGCTTCTTGGGCCAGTGCAGCGCCGGCACCCAGCACACCGATCAACGCCAAGGCGGCGGTGCTACGGGCGTTTCGTTTAAACATAACCACTCCTTCGCGAGAAGCTCTCTGCGATGTGTTTCAGGGATGCGTTTGAAGACGAATGCCCCGAAAAGATGCATGGCATTCGTGTCGCGTTGTAAGTTTGTCCACCTGCCCCTGACACACCAATCCGGAATCCCCCTAATGGACTTCGCACACAGGCAATAAAGTCGATTTACGCTGCAAAACTTAGGGATTTCACGAAGGAGTCATAGATTCACCGGCGCGAAATCGTTGTGACACAGCAACGGGAATTTTGAAAACTTGCGCGGCGCAGCCGGCGCAGGGAAGCCTGGCAATCGTTTTGCCAAGAGGCATTCCCGAAAAAGACGCCCAGAAACAGGCATTTGCGCGAATATCGCGCAAATTGAGGGGACCATTGCACCGCGGTGGCGCAATGTGTCCTGGGCGTCAGACAGTTCATCGGCAGGGGGACAGCGCCTGCTTGGAACGGTCGGTTACCGCTGTTTTTCGCGCTGGCGCCAGGCGTGCAGCAGCGGCTCCGTATATCCCGACGGCTGTTCCTTACCCTTGAAAACCAGATCCAGCGCCGCCTGGAAGGCGAAACTCTTCTCCGGATTGGCAGCCATCGGCCGGTAATTCGGGTCCCCAGCGTTCTGTTGATCGACCACCGCTGACATCCTTGTGAAGGTGTCCCTCACCTGTTGTTCAGTCACGACGCCATGCAGCAACCAGTTGGCAATGTGCTGGCTGGAAATGCGCAAGGTGGCACGGTCTTCCATCAATCCGACGCCGTTGATGTCGGGCACCTTGGAGCAGCCCACGCCCTGGTCGATCCAGCGGACCACGTACCCCAGGATGCCCTGGACGTTGTTGTCCAGCTCCTGCTGCTTCTCCGCGTCGGTCCAATTCGGAGACGCCACGACCGGAATGGTGAGGATGCGGTCCAGCAGGGCGGGGAAGTCTTCGCTCGCGGCGGCGGCTTCCAGGTCGGTCTGCACCTGCGCCACGTTCACCTGGTGATAGTGCAGCGCATGCAGCGTGGCGGCGGTGGGGCTGGGCACCCAGGCGGTGTTGGCGCCGGCTTTCGGATGAGCGATCTTCTGCTCCAGCATCGCCGCCATCAGGTCTGGCATGGCCCACATGCCCTTGCCGATCTGGGCACGGCCACGCAGGCCGGCGGCCAGGCCCACCAGCACGTTGTTGCGCTCATAGGCCTGGATCCAGGGGGAACTCTTCATGTCGCCCTTGCGCAGCATCGGTCCCGCCAGCATGGCGGTGTGCATCTCATCGCCGGTGCGGTCCAGGAAGCCGGTGTTGATGAAAGCCACGCGGCTGGGCGCGGCGGCAATGCAGGCCGCCAGGTTCACGCTGGTGCGGCGTTCCTCGTCCATGATGCCCAGCTTCACCGCGGAGGCTGGCAGGCCCAGCAGTTTCTCGACACGGCCAAACAGCTCGTTGGCAAAGGCCACTTCGGCCGGGCCGTGCATCTTCGGCTTGACGATATAGATGGAGCCCTGGCGGGAGTTGCGCAGGCCCGAACCGGAGAGCTGATGGAGGTCATGCAGCGCAATCAGCGTGGTGATGACGGCATCCATGATGCCTTCGGGGATCTCCTGGCCGCCCTCCATCAGGATGGCAGGATTGGTCATCAGGTGGCCGACATTGCGCACGAACAGCAGGGAGCGGCCCGGCAGCACCACGTCGCCGCCCTGGGGCGCCTGGTAGCGGCGGTCCGGATTCAGGCGCCGGGTCAGCGTCTTGCCGCCCTTGCTCACTTCCTCGGTCAGGGTGCCGCGCAAAATGCCCAGCCAGTTGCGGTAGGCCAGCAGCTTGTCTTGGGCATCCACCGCGGCGATGGAGTCTTCCAGGTCCAGGATGGTGGACAGCGCGGCTTCCATCAGCAGGTCGGACACGCCGGCCGGATCGGTCTTGCCGATGGCGGACTGGCGGTCGATCTGGATCTCGATGTGCAGGCCGTTGTGGCGCAGCAGCACGGCGCTGGGGTCGCTCGCTTCCCCGAGGAAGCCCACCAGGGCGGCCGGATCGGCCAGCGATGCGGTGGCGCCGCTGCGCAGCGTGACCGCCAGGGCGCCGTCCTGGATGCGGTAGCCCACCGCATCTGCATGGGAGGCGCCGGACAGCGGCGCTGCCTGGTCCAGCACCCCGCGGGCAAAGGCGATGACCTTGTTGCCGCGCACCGGGTTGTAGCCGCCGCTGCGGGTGGCCCCATCGGTCTCGGGAATGGCGTCGGTGCCGTAGAGCGCGTCATACAGGGAGCCCCACCGGGCGTTGGCCGCGTTCAGGGCATACCGTGCGTTAAGGATGGGCACCACCAGCTGCGGGCCGGCCTGGATGGCCAGCTCGGCATCCACATTGGCCGTGGTGGCGCGGCGGTCGGCCGGCGTGGGCACCAGGTAGCCGATGCGGGTGAGGAAGTCCTTGTAGGCCGCCATGTCCTGGATGGGGCCGGGGTGGGCCCGGTGCCAGGCATCGAGCTCGGATTGCAGCCGGTCCCGTTCCTTGAGCAGCGCTGCATTCTTCGGCGCCAGGTCATGCACCAGCGCATCGAAGCCGGCCCAGAACGTGTCCGGGCTCAGGCCGGTGCCGGCCAATGCCTCGGTGTCAATGAATCGGGCCAGATCGGCATCAATATGGAGGCGGTGGTGCTGGACGCGAGTGCTCATGGTGTCTCCCCGGCTGGGCATGGAGGTCAATGATGGAAGGCGCTTGTTCTGGACGCCGCCCCGGTGCGCGGACGACACCGCGCACAAGCGTCTCCCGGGGCGGGCGACTGGCATTGACTGTAGGACAGGAGCCGTGTCCGATTGCTGCTGAGGGCTGCAAGAGATCCCTGACTTTTTTGCACAAATAACAACGGCTAGGGCTTCGATTCATTCCAGAAAACGGCGCAACGCCCACAATCCGCCTTCATGGACCGCCTCAAGCAAATGGAGTCATTTGTGCTGGTTGCCACCAAGGGCAGCCTGACCGCCGCCGCCCAGGCCGAGGGGGTGGCGCCGGCGGTGATGGGTCGGCGGCTGGATGCGCTGGAAGCGCGGCTGGGCGTCAAACTGCTGCTGCGCACCACCCGGCGCCTGAGCCTGACCCACGAGGGCAGTGCCTTCCTGGAAGACTGCCAGCGCCTGCTGACGGAATTCGACAATGCCGAGGCGAGCGTGACGGCTGGCGGCGTCAAGGCCAGCGGGCATCTGCGGGTCACCGCCCCGGCGGGTTTTGGTCGTCGGCATGTGGCGCCGCTGGTGCCGGACTTCCTGGCGCGCCATCCGGAGGTGAGCGTGTCGCTCAACCTCAGCGACCGGGTGGTGGACATCGTCAATGAGGGCTTCGATTGCGCCGTGCGGGTGGGCGACCTCAGCGACTCCAGCTTGATCAGCATGCGACTGGCCGACAACCGCCGGCTCTGTGTGGCGGCCCCCGCCTACCTGCAGCGAGCGGGCATCCCCCGCCATCCGTCCGAGCTGTCCCGGCATGAATGCCTGACCCTGAGCTCCGATGCCAGCCAGACCCGTGGCTGGGCCTTCCGGGTGGACGGACAGGTGCAACACCTGCGCCCGAGCGGCCGGCTGGACTGCAGCGACGGCCAGGTGCTGCACGACTGGTGCCGGCGCGGCCTGGGTCTGGCCTGGCGCAGCACCTGGGAGGTGGCGCAGGAAATCCGCAGCGGTCAGCTCATCAGTGTGCTGGACGACTTCGCGGCGCCGCCCAATGGCATCTTTGCCGTGGTGTCGCAGCGCAAACACCTCCCCTTGCGGGTGAGGCTGTGGATAGATTTCCTCAAAGAGCATTACGCCCATCCCCGCTACTGGGAGGGCCCGACCACGACGCAACCCTCGATGGAGAACGCATGAATCTTGAAGCCCTGCTGGCAGGCCTGCACATCCTGGCCATCCTGAGCCTGGTGGTGTTCTTGAGCAGCCAGGCGGCCCTGTGCCGCTCCGAGTGGATGAACGCCGCCGTGGTGACACGGCTGACGCGGGTGGACATGATCTACGGCATCACCGCCGTGGCGGTCCTGGCGTCCGGGCTGATCCGCACCTGGTGGGGCATCAAGGGGGGCGGCTGGTACTGGCACCAGCCGCTGCTGCATTTCAAGGTGGGGCTGTTTGTGGTGATCGGCGTGCTGTCGATCAAGCCCACCCTGACCTACCGCCGCTGGGCCAAGACCCTGCGGGAAACGGGCAGCCTGCCGGACGAAGACGAGGTCAAGGCCACCCGGCGTCTGGTGATGCTGCAGGCGCACCTGCTGCTGCTCATTCCAATCGCAGCGGTGATGCTGGCGCGGGGCGTCTGGACGCGGGGATGAGCCCGAGCCTGCCCCGCGCGTCGCTCAATGCGCCGTCAGGCACTCCTTCATGAAGGCCTTGCGCGCATCACCGGTCTTCTTCTGATCGGCGGCGTCCTTGTTGCACGCCGCCATCTTTTCCTGCTGCGGCGTCATCTTCTTCTCGGGTTCGGACTTGCCGGCCAGGCAGGCCTTCATGAAGGCCTTGCGGTCGTCGCCCGTCTTGCCCTTTTCCTTGGCCTCCTTGTTGCAGCTGCCCATGCGTTTCTGCTGCGGGCTCAGTTCCTTCTTCTTCTCGTCCTGCGCATGGGCCGGCGCGAGGACCGACAGGGACAGCAACAGGCCGGCGGTCAGGGTCAACAATGCTTTCATCTCATGCTCTCCTACGGGGGTTGGGGGAAGGACCTCAGGGCAGTGAACCACAGCAACGGAGGCCCCTCAAGCGCGGTTGACCTGTGTCATGTCCGGCACTGCCTCACAAGATGCGGCGCGGATGGGCCAGTGCCTCATGCGCCAGATGCAGCCGGCGCACCAGGACCTGGATGAAAGCCCGGTCGAACCGGTGCTGGCACTCCGGGCTGAGCTGTCCGAGCGACTCCGGCGTGAAGGACACCGTTGTGCAGATATCGGTCACCCGGATGTCGGTGCTGTGGCGACGCAATTCAGGATTCGGCGCCAGGTACGCCATCTCGCCCACCGAGGTGCCGCTGCCCAGCGTGGCCACCAGCGCCCCGTCCCGCCAGACCTCCACCTCGCCCTGCGCAATGATGTGGAAGGTGTTGCCCTCCTGGCCCCGCTTGAAGAGCAGGTAGTCCAGCGGATAACGCCGCCAGCGGGCCCGCCGCACCACTTCCCACAGCTCGACATCGCCGAAGTTGTCAAAGAACTCCAGGCCGCGCAGCAGGTTGAAGCGCTCCGAGTCCTTCACCTCGTTGAGCCGTGCCAGCGGCACCAGTTGCCGGGCCACCAGCTCCGACAAGGCTTGCCCGAAGGCTTCCCAGTCCGCATGACGCTCATGCGGATGCTTGGCCAGCGCCTTGAGGATGACGGCGTCCAGCGCCTCGGTCACCCCGCCGCGCTGCCCCTGCATCGGCTGGGGTGCCTGGTGGTAGATCTGATGCATCAGCGCCATCTGGCTGGGCGCGTCAAACGGCGGGCGGCCGCAGATCATGTGATAGAGCACGGCGCCCAATGAATAGATGTCCGCCTGGCAGCCGACATCACCGCCCTCGATCTGCTCGGGCGGCATGTAGGCCAGGGACCCGACGCGGTGGACCTGCGTCATGTCCGCATGCATGTTGAGGGCACTGCCGAAGTCGCTGACCTTCACATCGGTCACCTGCCCGGCACTGTCGAGCACCGCCAGCAAATTGGCCGGCTTGATGTCCCGGTGCACAACGCCCTGCCGGAACACATAGGACAGGGCCATGGCGCACTTGAACCCCAGCTCGACGATCTGGTCCAGCGGCAACAGCCGGTCGGTGCGGCAGAAGTGCTTGAGCGTCACGCCATGGACATATTCCATGACCAGGTAGGGCGCATCGCCGTCCTGCACCGCGTCCAGGATCTGGACCACGTTGGGGTGCTGCAGACGGCCGGCCAGCGCGGCTTCGGAGGCGAAGAAGCGCCGGCTGAGCGTGTCTTCCTCCGCCCCCTGCCCCATCCAGCTGCGCATGCGCTTGATGGCGACTTCCTGGTCGCGGAACGGATCCACCGCCAGGAAGACGTCGCTGGTGGCGCCCTCGCCCAGGCGGCGAAGCACGCGGTACTTGCCGATCTGCTCCGGCAGGTCAGGGCCCGGCGCGGCCAGGGCGTCGAGCGGACGGCTGTGGCTGGTGGAAAAGTCGGCGGGGGCGGTCATCGTTACAGGCATCCTGCCGCACAGGGTGACGAGCGGCAAGGGGCTGAACCGTCTATTACAGGACCTGCCCCCTAAAATGCGACACATGATCCAAGCCAAGCAGGAATTGCTCGACGCCCTGGGGACCGTGCTCCAGGCCTTGAGCCAGGACGCCGTCGCCAGCGGCGCGATGGCCGCCGCACCGGCGGCCGCCTTTGAAACGCCCAAGCAGGCCAGCCACGGCGACTTCGCCTGTACGGCAGCCATGCAGCTGTCCAAGGCCTTGCGAAAGAATCCGCGCGAACTGGCCCAGACGCTGATCGCCCAGCTGCAGGAGCAGCCGGCGGTGCAGCGCTGGGTGGACGCGCTGGAAATCGCCGGCCCGGGCTTCATCAACCTGCGGCTCAAGCCCGCCGCCCGCCAGGCCGTGATCAGCGAGGTGCTGACGGCGGCTGAGGGTTTCGGCCAGCAACCGGCCCATCCGGACTCGGTGCTGGTGGAATTCGTCTCCGCCAACCCCACCGGTCCGCTGCACGTGGGCCATGCCCGCCAGGCGGCTCTGGGCGATTCGCTCTGCCACCTGTTCAGCACCCAGGGCTGGACCGTCAGTCGGGAGTTCTATTACAACGACGCCGGCGTGCAGATCGCCACTCTGGCCCAGTCCACCCAGGCCCGTCTGAAGGGGCTGAAGCCGGGCGACGCCGGCTGGCCGGAATCCGCCTACAACGGGGACTACATCCAGGACATCGCCGAAGCCTTCCTGAGCAAGGCCACCGTCAAGGCGGACGACCGGGAATTCACCGCCTCGGGCGACATCAACGACCTGGACAGCATCCGCCAGTTCGCCGTGGCCTACCTGCGTCACGAGCAGGATCTGGACCTGCAAGCCTTTGGCCTGCGCTTTGACAACTACTTCCTCGAGTCCAGCCTCTACACCGGCGGGCAGGTGGAAGATGCCGTCTCGCGCATGATCGCCAACGGCAAGACCTACGAGGACGGCGGCGCGCTCTGGCTGCGCTCGACGGACTACGGCGACGACAAGGACCGCGTCATGCGCAAGTCCGACGGCACCTATACCTACTTCGTGCCGGACGTGGCCTACCACGTCAACAAGTTCAAGCGCGGCTTCAGCAAGTGCATCAACATCCAGGGCACCGACCACCACGGCACCATCGCCCGGGTGCGCGGCGGCCTGCAGGCCACCGGCGTGGGCATCCCCCAGGGCTTCCCGGACTACGTGCTGCACAAGATGGTGACGGTGATGAAGGGCGGCGCGGAGGTCAAGATCTCCAAGCGGGCCGGCTCCTACGTCACCTTGCGCGACCTGATCGACTGGACCAGCCGCGACGCGGTGCGCTTCTTCCTGATCAGCCGCAAGGCGGACACCGAATTCGTGTTCGACGTGGACCTGGCGCTCAAGGCCAACGACGAGAACCCGGTGTTCTATGTGCAGTACGCCCACGCCCGCATCTGCTCGGTGCTACGCAACTGGGCGGACCAGGGCGGCCAAATGGCCACGCTGGGCGAGGCGGATCTCAGCCTGCTGACCGCCCCCACCGAATATGCGCTGATGCAGAAGCTGGCGGACTATCCCCGCATGCTCACCAGCGCCGCGCAGGACCTGGCCCCGCATGACGTCGCGTTCTATCTGCGTGATCTGGCGGGGGCCTTCCACAGCTACTATGCGGCCGAACGTTTCCTGGTGGAGGACAACGCCGCACTGACCCGTTCGCGCATGGCGCTGCTGACGGCCACCCGTCAGGTGGTGCGCAATGCGCTGGCGGTGCTGGGGGTGTCCGCGCCGGAAACGATGGCTCGAGATAACCAGGAGCATCAATGAGCAAGGAGAAACAGCGCGGCGGCTTCGCCATGGGCCTGATCGTAGGCCTGTTGCTGGGGCTGGGCATCGCGCTGGGTGTGGCGTTGTACGTGACCAAGGCCCCCGTGCCGTTCATCAACAAACTGCCGCAGCGCACTGCTGAACAGGACGCTCAGGAAGCCGAGCGCAACCGCAACTGGGACCCGAATGCGCCGCTGGCCGGCCGTGCGGGGGCCAAGGCGGCGTCCGGTGTCGTGACGCCGGGCCCGGCGCCCGCGGTGGTGCCGGCCACGCCGGCCCAGACGCCGCCGACGGCGGGTGCGGGTGGTACGTCCACCGGCACAGCCGCCGGCACCGGCACGATGGTCCCGCCGGCCGTTGAAGGTCGCCCGCAGGCGCGGGTCGATGCCAAGCCTGCCGACAAGCCCGCGGACAAGCCGGCAGACAAGCCCGCCGAGACCGCACGCGCCGCCAACGGCTACTTTGTCCAGGCGGGGGCCTTCACCCGCATGGAGGACGCCGAGCAGCAGCGGGCCAAGCTGGCCATCCAGGGGTTTTCGGCCAAGGTGATGGAGCGTGAGCAATCGGGCCGGACGGTGTACCGGGTCCGCATGGGTCCGTTTGACAGCCGGGAAGAGGCCGAAGGCCAGCAAAAGAAGCTGGAAGGCGCCGGCATCGAAGCCAATCTGGTGGCAGTGCAGCGTTGATGCCCCTGCATTCATGCAGCTGCATTAATGCCTGCCTAAGTCTGTATCCCTAGCATCGCGGCGCCGGCATGGACCGGTGATCCGCAAAGGAAGCACAACATGAAGCGTCGCGAATTCACCCAGTTGTCGGCTGCCACGGCCCTGGCGGCCGGGACGGCGGGGGGGCTGCTGGTCCAGCCGGCTCTGGCCCAGGGAGGTCCGATCGAAGGCCGTCAGTACCAGCGCCTGGCCAACAAGGTGCCGGGGGGACCGGCTGGCAAGATCGAGGTCATCGAATTCTTCTGGTATGGCTGCCCGCACTGCTATGTGTTTGAGCCGACCATTGAAGCCTGGGCCAAGCAGTTGCCGGCGGACGTGGTGTATCGCAAGGTGCATGTGGCCTTCCGTGAGAACGTGAAGATCCACCAGCGTCTGTTCTTCACGCTGGAGGCGATGGGCAAGGAAGCGCAGGTGCGCCCGGCCATCTTCAATGCCATCCACCGTGGCGGGCAGAGCCTGACCGACCCGAAGGCGATGGCGGCTTTCCTGGCGCCGCTGGGGGTGGATTCGGCCAAGTTCCTGGAGCTCTACAACTCCTTCACCGTGCAGACCAAGTGCCAGCAGGCGGCGAAGCTGCAGGACACCTACAACATTGATGGCGTCCCGACGGTGGCGGTGGGGGGTCGTTTCCTGACCTCGCCCTCGATGGCGGGTTTTGGCCTGCGTGTGAGCGAAGAGGAACTGGGCCAGCGCGCCATCGCCGTCGCCAACTTCCTCATCGAACAATCGCGGAAGGGCTAAGCCCCCCAGTAAGCATTTGAGCCCCCCAGTCGCTCCGCTCCTGCCCCCAAGGGGCGCCACCCAGCGGCCTGGTGGATTGTTGGCCCCCCAGTCGCTGCGCTCCTGCCCCCGAGGGGCGCCTCCCAGCGGCCTGGCAAAGCCAGTTCCGCGGGAGTGGCTTGAAGGGCGCCGGGCGAAGCGCCCGGGCTGAAGATTTCGTCAGAGAGGCGCTTGCGCCATGGCCGACGAAGGGCGGCGCACGGTGCACACCGGCCAGATTCGGGCTTCTTCCAAATGGGGGCCCGCCATACCCTCCTTTTATCGCGACGCTCGCTCGTCTTAGCGTCGGGCGCGAAGCGCCTGCGCGCTCCTCCAGCAACACCCGCGGAACTGGCTTTGCCAGGCCGCTGGGTGGCGCCCCTTGGGGGCAGGAGCGAAGCGACTGGGGGGCACAAAGCTTCGGGGCTAGAATCGTTGCAAGTTTTGTGCCGTCAGGATTCACCATGCCCCTTCGTCGTCCCCTGCTGTTGTCCGGAGCACTCGCCCTGGCGCTTGCCGCGCCCTGGGTGCAGGCGGCCAAGGACGACCGCCAGAAGCCGCTGAACCTGGTGTTCGACAAGGAAGGGGAAGTCGATAAGGTCAAGCAACGCGCCGAGTTCAACGGCAACGTCATCCTGACCAAGGGCTCCCTGATGCTGCGCGCCGAACGCATGGACGTGCAGGAAACCAAGGACGGCTATTACCTGGCCTACGCCAACGGCGTCCCCAGCCGCCAGGTGCAGTTCCGCCAGGACCGCGAAACCCCCGGTGAACGCATCGAAGGCCGTGCCGACCAGATCGAGTACGACACCCGCAGCGAAACCATCCGCCTGATCGGCAACGCCGAAGCCAAAGTCATGCGCGGCGACCAGCTGATGCAGACCATGGCCGGCGCCACCCTCAACTACGACAACCGCACCGAGCGGCTGCTGGTGGAAACCGGCGCCAGCTCGCCCCATCCCAACGGCCGCGGCCGCGTCGTGCTGATGCCCAAGAACGCCCCCGCCGAACCCGCCTCCGCCGCCAGCGCCCCCCTGGGTCTGCGCCCCAGCCTCAACCTGACGCCGCGCCAGTCCCCATGAGTGATGTCCGAGCCTCCCCCCCCAGCAGCCGCCTCCAGGCCTGGGGGCTGCAGAAGACCTATGGCGTGCGCAAGGTGGTCAAGGACGTCCACCTGGACCTGCACAGCGGCGAAGTGATCGGCCTGCTGGGCCCCAACGGCGCCGGCAAGACCACCAGCTTCTACATGATCGTGGGCCTGGTCCGCGCCGACGCCGGCGAGATCCAGATCGACGGCCAGCCCGTGCAGCGCATGCCCATCCACCAGCGCTCCCGCCTGGGCCTGAGCTATTTGCCGCAGGAAGCCTCCATCTTCCGCAAGCTGAATGTGGAAGAAAACATCCGCGCCGTGCTGGAGCTGCAGCGCGACGACCAGGGCAAGGCCTGGCCGACCGCCCGCATCAATGCCGAGCTGGACAAGCTGCTGCAGGAACTCTCCATCGAGAAGCTGCGGGACACCCCCGCCCCCGCCCTGTCCGGCGGCGAACGGCGCCGGGTGGAAATCGCCCGCGCACTGGCCACCCAGCCCCGCTTCATCCTGCTGGACGAACCCTTCGCCGGCGTGGACCCGATCGCCGTGCTGGAAATCCAGCGCATCATCCGCTTCCTCAAGCAGCGCGGCATCGGCGTGCTGATCACCGACCACAACGTCCGCGAGACCCTGGGCATCTGCGACCGCGCCTACATCATCAGTGAAGGCGCGGTGCTGGCGGAAGGCACGCCTCAACACATCGTCGAGCATCAGGACGTCCGCCGGGTCTATCTCGGCGAGCACTTCCGGATGTAAGCGCGGGAATGAGCATGAGGCCGACGCTACAGGTTCGCCTGTCCCAGCATCTTGCGCTGACGCCTCAGCTGCAGCAGTCCATCCGTCTGCTGCAGCTCTCCACGCTCGAGCTTCATCAGGAAGTCGAGCAGATGCTCGCCAGCAACCCCCTGCTGGAACCCGACGAGGAACACGACACCGCCGCCCCGCCCGGCGCGAGTCCGGCCGAGCGCGTGTCCGACGAACGCGTGCCGGACCGCGAGGAGCGCAGCACCGAGGGTGGCGAGTCCGACGGCAGCGGGGAAGCCACCGGCGCGGAAGAAATGCGCGCCGAGGACTTTGGCACCACCGAGCGCGACGACTGGGAAAACGGCACCGAGCGCGACGACTTCGACGGCATCCGCGAGCAGCCCTCCAGCAGCGCGGGCAGCGGCAGCGAGGACGACGAGCGCCCCGAGACCGAGGCGCCAGACGCCTCGCTGCAGGATGTGCTGCGCGCCCAGATGGCCGGCATGCACCTGGGCGAGGTCGACCGGGCGGCGCTGCTGGCCCTGATCGAATCCCTGAACGACGACGGCTACCTGGAAGATCCGCTGGAAGATCTCGTGCGGGCCCTGCTCGGCGAAGAAGCGGAGGACGGGGCCGACCAGGAGCAGCGCGAGCAACTGCTGGACACCTTCAAATGCGCCCTGAAGTGGCTGCAGTCGATGGAGCCCGCCGGCGTCGGCGCGCGCGACCTGGGTGAGTGCCTGGAGCTGCAACTGCGCACCCATCCGCGCTCCCCGGAGCAGGCACTGGCCATCGTCATCTGCCGGCGCCATCTGGAGCTGCTGGCCAAGCGCGACTGGCGTCGGCTGATGTCGCTCACCGGCGCGGACGACGATCTGCTGCGCGGCGCCCAGGCCATGATCGCCACGCTGGAGCCCAAGCCGGGCCGCCGCTTCGCGCGCAGCGACAACCGGCCGGTGGTGCCGGACGTGATCGTGCAAAAGGCCGGCCGGGGTTTTCGGGTGATGATCAATCCGGATGTGCTGCCCAAGCTGCGCATCAACGAGCTGTATGCCCAGGCTCTGCGGGCCACGCGCGGCGGCGTCAGCAATTCGCCGCTGGGCGGTCAGCTGCAGGAGGCGCGCTGGTTCATCAAGAACATCCAGCAGCGCTTCGACACCATCTTGCGGGTCAGCGAGGCCATCGTGGAGCGCCAGCGCGGCTTCTTCACCCACGGCGAGCTGGCCATGAAGCCGCTGGTCCTGCGGGAGATCGCCGACGAGCTGGGCCTGCATGAATCCACCATCTCCCGGGTGACCACGGCCAAGTACATGGCCACGCCCTGGGGCACCTTCGAGCTGAAGTATTTCTTTGGCTCCAGCCTTTCGACCGAGGCGGGTGGCAATGCGTCGTCCACCGCCGTGCGGGCCCTGATCAAGCAGTTCATCGCCGCCGAGGACACGAGCAACCCGCTGTCGGACAGCCAGCTCTCCACCATGCTGGGCGAGCAGGGCATCACCGTGGCGCGGCGCACCGTGGCCAAATACCGCGAAGCCCTGAAGCTGGCGCCCGCCAACCTGCGCAAATCACGCTGAAGCGACGTCGCTGCCCTGAGTGGGACAATCGGTCGCGAATCTCAATCCATCGACACCCCACCGCTCACCCGCAGGTCCGGCGACCTCCTGCGGCAGCGGCGTGAGGGTCGATTCGTCCAGGCCCTTCCCGTCATGTCCACGCCCTCCTTCCACCTGTTCCTGCCCTGCCCCGCCGGCGTTGAATCCTGGCTGGAGGCGGAAGTCCGCGACATCCTGTCGGCGCAGGAATGCCTGGAAGGTCCCAAGGCCTTCCGCGGCGGCGTCGGCCTGCTGGGCACGCTGGAGGCGGTGATGAAGCTCAACCTGCACAGCCGGCTGGCCCAGCGGGTGCTGGTGGAGGTGGCCTTCGGCGAGTACTACCAGGAAGACGACATCTATTCGCTGGCCAACAGCATCGACTGGAGCGCCTGGATGACGCCGCAGCAGACGCTGCGGGTGGACACCACGGCGCAGCATTCGCCGCTGCACAGCCTGAATTTCGCGACGCTGCGGGTCAAGGACGCGGTCTGCGACGTGATGCGCGAAGTGACCGGCGAGCGACCCAGCGTCGACACCCGCTGGCCCGACCTGCCGCTGCAACTGCACCTGACCGAGCAGCATGCGACGCTGTATGTGGACAGCTCCGGCGAGCCGCTCTTCAAGCGCGGCTGGCGGGAAGACAAGGGCGATGCGCCGCTGAAGGAGACGCTGGCGGCGGCCATGCTGGCGGCAGCCGGCTGGAAGGGCACCCCCGAGGCGGGCGGGGCCCTGCACGACCCCTGCTGCGGCTCCGGCACCATCGTGGTGGAAGCGGCGACGATTGCCTGCGGCATCGCACCCGGCATCCAGCGGCGTTTTGCCTTCGAGAAGCTCAAGCCGTTCCAGCCGCTGCTGCCGGCCTGGCGCGCCATGAAGGACGAGGCGCGCGCCGCCGAGCATCCACCGGCCGTGCCCTTGTTTGCCAGCGACGTGGCCTTCCGGATGGTGGACTTCGCCCGCCGCAATGCCCAGCGGGCCGGGGTGGAGGCCCACATCCAGTTCAACGGCGGCGATGCGCTGGAGCGTCCGGCGCCGAAACTGCCGGACGACATGCCCGGCACCTTGATGCTCAACCCGCCCTATGGCGAGCGGATCGAGGTGCGCGGCAAGGCCGGCAACCGTGGCGGCTTCGAAGGCCTGTCCGAGGAACGGGATGCCGGGGACGACTTCTTCCCCCGCCTGTCGGCCCACTGGAAGCGGGCCTACACCCAGCATCCAGCCGGCTGGACGGCTTGGCTGCTGTGCCCGGAGATGAAGCTGCCGAGCAAGATGCGGCTGAAGGAATCGCGGCGCATCCCGATGTGGAATGGCCCCATCGAGTGCCGCCTGTTCAAGTTTGATCTGATCGCAGGATCAGCCCGGAAACCTTCGGTAGAGTCAGACGCCTCGCGCTGAGGCAGCTGAGGCTGGACGCACATCCCACGTGCCACCGACACACGCTGAATTGGAGGACTGCCATGATCCGCGCGGAACTGGGCGAATCTCTGGAGGCATACGTGGTGGAACTGGTCACAACGGGTCGGTTTGGATCCGAAAACGAAGTCTTGCAGGCAGCCGTTGCGCTGCTGCAGCAGCGCGAACAAGCCTTGTCCAGCTTTGATGCGGACCTGCGACGCCGCCTGGCTTCCGCGGATGACGGCCAGACTGTCCCGGCTGAAGAGGCCTTCGCGTCGCTGCGCCGACAGTTTGCAGACCCCGACGCTCCAGGCTCGGCATGAAGGTTCGCCTCCATCGGGAGGCGGTCGCTGACATCGAAGGTATTGCAGCCTATCTGGCGGAACTGAACGCAGCCGCCGCAGCTCGCTTCATCGCGGAGCTGGAAGACAAGGTCATGGGCCTGAGCACCATGGCGCATGCCTTCCCGTTCTTGCAGGGGTACGAGCCGCAAGGCATTCGCAAGCGAATCCATGGCCGCTACCGCATCCTCTACCGAATCACCGGGAGCGGGCATGTCGAAGTCGTCCGCGTGCTGCACACCGCGCGGGATCTCGTCACTGCCTTCCTCGATCGTCCGTTATGAGGCGGTCGCGGCCGCCTCGATGCCGCCCAGCGCAATCCATCCCAGCACCGCCAGCGGCGCCGTATCGGCACGCAGGATGCGCGGGCCGAGTTGCACCGCCTGGAAGCCGTGGCGGCGGGCGGCCTCCTCTTCCTCCGCGCTGAGGCCGCCTTCCGGGCCGCTCAGCACCACGATCGGTCCTTGACCGTCCCGGCTGCGCACCCGCAGCGGCTCGGCCGCCACCGGGCTCAGCAACCAGCGCCGCTCCAGGGCAGACTCCCCGCGCGCCGACAGACCCGCCAGCCAGGCCGACAAGGTCAGCACCGGCGCCACTTGCAAAGGTCGCGTGCGCCCACACTGCTCAGCCGCAGCAATCGCCACGCCCTGCCAGTGCGCCTGCTTCTTCTGGGCCCGCTCCCCCGTGAGCCGCAGCACCGAACGCTCGCTCATCAGCGGCTGGATGCCCCAGGCACCCAGCTCGCAGGCCTTCTCCACGATGCCATCCATCCGGTCGTTGGCCGGCATGACCACCGCCAATGTCACCGATGGATGCAATTCACGGTCGATGCTGTGGCGCTGCCGCAGCACCACCCGCACCTCGCTGCGGCCCATGGCGGTGACGGCCGCGGTCCATTCGTCGCCGCTGCCATCGAACAGCAGCACCTCGCCCCCGGGCTGCAGCCGCAGCACCTGCACATGACGCGCCGCCCCCGGCGGCAGGGCGAAATCCTCATCCGGAGCGAATGCCGCCAGCGGCTGCTCCACAAACAGTCGCGCTGCCAAGCTCACCCCTTCTGACGGCCGATCCAGTCGGAGAAGGTGGTCAGGAACGACTGCATGAATTTCTCGGTGTCAGGCTTGGTGAAGCCGTGGTCCTCGGTGAACAAGGTGTTCGCACCGCCCACATACATCTCGGGCGTGGGCAGGGTGGCGACATTCAGGCAGACCAGCACCTGGCGCAGGTGATGGTGGGCGCCAAAGCCGCCCAGTGCGCCCGGCGACAAGGTGATCACCGCCCCCGGCTTCCCGTTGAAGGCATTGTGGCCATACGGCCGCGACCCCACGTCCAGCGCATTCTTGAGCACGGCCGGGATCGAGCGGTTGTATTCGGGGCTGAGGAACAGCACCGCATCCGCCGCCTTGATGGTCGCGCGGAATTCCGCATAACCGGCGGGCGGGGCATCGGCTTCATCGTCGTTGTAGAAGCTCAGATGGCCGATCTCGACGATCTCCAGCTTCAATGACGGCGGAGCGATCTTTTGCAGGGCCAGGGCCAGCTGGCGGTTGTATGAGCCTTTTCGCAGGCTGCCGATCAGCACCGCAACGCGGTAGGGGTGGGACATGGGCGGACCTCCTGGAAGCGATTCAATTGAATCCCAGTGTCTCACGCAGTTCGTGGGCCGCCGCGTCGCCCTTGGTGGCGCGGATGCGATCCACGACATCGAGCGCCAGCGTCTGCAGTTGCTCGAAGTCGGCGCATTGCTCGACTTCCAGCGCCAACCGGTAGCCCTTGAGCAGCCCCTGCTGCTTGGCAAACACCGTCAGCGCCGTGTAGAGCTGCTGGAAATCCAGCGAGGACACCGGCGCCCCCATCGGTCGCGTGCCACTGACCACCGCCGGACGTGAGGCTGCGGGCACGCTGCCCGGCGCCACGGTCGAAGTGGGCGCCTGGGCATGCACGCTCAAGCTCCCGGCAGACCGGGACGGCGGTGACCCAGCCGGCGCCACGGCGCTCGCGCCGGACGCCGCCGCAGCAGCAGCAGCCGCAGCAGCACGGCCGGCTCCCGCCGCAGGCGCGACCAACCCATGCTGCAGCAGCAACTCCAGATCGGCTTGAGTCGCGCCCTGCACCATGCCCAGCCATTGGCCCCCGGTCTTGGTCGGGTCGATCACCAGCAGCAGGTTGCGTGCAATGCGGCCCTGGACCAGGGCTCTTGTCTTGATCTCTGCCCGTCCGGCCTCAGACTTCTCGTAGCGTTCTTCCAACACGGCCTTCCCTCCTCAGGACCGCGAAGCTTAGGCCGTCGCGGCCGCCGTGGAGGCAGGGAAACTGCTACTTTTTGTCGCGAAGCTCACGTCGCAATACCTTGCCGACCGGCGTCTTGGGCAGCTCGGTGCGGAACTCGATGATGCGCGGACGCTTGTAGCCGGTAAGGTTGGCTTCGCAGTAGGCCTTCACATCCGCCTCGGTCAGCGCCGGATTCTTGCGGACGATCACCACCTTGACGGCCTCGCCGGCCTTTTCGTCCGGCACGCCGACAGCCGCGCATTCCAGCACGCCCGGCATCAGGGTCAGCACATCCTCGACTTCGTTCGGATAGACGTTGAAGCCGCTGACCAGGATCATGTCCTTCTTGCGGTCCACAATGCGGAAGTAGCCCCGCTCGTCCACCGTGCCGATGTCGCCGGTGCGGAAATACCCGTCCGAGGTCATCACCTTGGCGGTCTCGTCCGGGCGCTGCCAGTAACCGGCCATCACCTGCGGGCCGCGGATGGCGATCTCGCCGGAGGTGCCCAGCGGCACCTCGCGACCGTCGTCATCCAGCAGCGTCACCTCGGTGCCGGGCAGCGGCAGGCCGATGGAGCCGGTGTAGGCGGTGCTGTCGGTCGGGTTGCAGCAGGCGACGGGCGAGGTCTCCGACAGGCCGTAGCCTTCCACGATCGGGCAGCCGGTCTTGTCCAGCCACTGCTTGGCCGTGGCCTGCTGGACGGCCATGCCGCCGCCCACCGAGATCACCAGCCCGCTCCAGTCCACCGTGCCGAAGGACGGGTGGTTGGCCATGGCCATGAACAGCGTGTTGACCGCCGGCAGGCTGTGGAAGCGGTGCTGGCTCAGTTCCTTGAACACGGCCGGCAGGTCGCGCGGGTTGGGGATCAGCACATTGCAGCCGCCCACCCGCATCGACAGCATCAGGTTGGTTGTGAAACCGAAGATGTGATAGAGCGGGAGCGCGCAGATGCTGACCAGCTGCTCGTCCTTGGGGATCTTGCGCAGGGCCGGCTGGTACCAGGCCTCGCACTGCAGGGTGTTGGCCACCAGGTTGCGATGCAGCAGCACCGCGCCCTTGGACACGCCGGTGGTGCCGCCGGTGTACTGCAGCACGGCAATGTCGCTCGGGCCGACGACCGGACGCGAGTAGGTCTTGCCGCGGCCTTGCGCCAGGGCGTCGTTGAAGCGCACGGCAGTGGGCAGCTCGAAGGCCGGCACCAGCTTCTTGACCTTGCGCACCACATAGTTGACCACCGCGCCCTTGACGAAGCCCAGCATGTCGCCCATCGAGGCCAGCACCACATGCTTGGTGGGCACATGGGCCAGCACCTGCTGCAGCGTCGCGGCGAAGTTTTCGATGATGACGATGGCCTTGGCACCGGCGTCCTTGAGCTGGTGCTCCAGTTCACGCGGCGTGTAGAGCGGATTCACGTTCACCACCACGAAGCCGGCGCGCAGCACGGCCGCCACCGCCACCGGATATTGCGGCACGTTGGGCATCATGATGGCGACACGGTCGCCCTTCTCCAGCCCCAGGCCCTGGAGATAGGCGGCCAGGGCACGGGAGGCCTCGTCGATCTGCGCATAGCTGACCGAGCGGCCCAGCATCTTGTAGGCCGGCTGCGCCGGGAACTGCTTGAATGCAGTTTCCATCAGCTCGACCAGCGAAGGATAGACATCCGCATTGATCTCGGCAGGCATGCCTGCCGGATAGTGCTTCAGCCAGGTTTTCTCCATTGTTCTGTCTCCAAGGTACGGCGCGGATTCTCGCCGATCCCTGTGCGCCCCCCATCAGGGGATTCGATACACCGCACAGGGACGCGCCGATGCGGCGCCGATCCGGTGCGGAAGCGATGAAACCGGCACCATACGACGCGCGCCGCTTCGCGTGAGTCCCTAGGGTGGGTTCACTAAACCATGGCGCCGCACCCGCAAGGCATGCATCAGCGCAGCGGCAGCCAGACGGCCAGCTCGGTGCCTGCGTCATCACTGCCGTCCGTGGGACTGCGCCATTCGATGCGGGCCGAGATGCGCTCGGCCCGGCGCCGCATGCCGCGCAGGCCATGGCCTTCGCGTCGCTGCTCGGACAGGCCCAGGCCGTTGTCGGTGATCATGAGCGTCACGCCGCCACCATCCTCATCCAGCCGCGTGGCGAAGCGGACGCGACTGGCGTGGGCATGGTGGATGACGTTGCTCAGCCCTTCCTGCACGATGCGGATCAACTCCCGCCCCCCGGTGCCGCGCAGCACCGGCACCAGCGGCACGTCCGCCAGTTGCCAGTCCAGCGTCAGTCCTGCCGCCGCCAGGCGCGGGCCCATGCGGTGGCGCAGGTTGGCCAGCAGCAGGGTCAGGTCGCCATCCGTGACGGCCAGCGCATCCACCGTCAGCCGCATTTCGCGGATGCATTCGTCCAGCACCTCCACCAGCGCCTCGGACGGTACGCCCCGTTCGGCGCTCAGGCGCGCGGTGACCAGCTGCGAGCCCAGGCCGTCATGCATCTCCTGGAGCAGCCGCTCCCGCTCCTCGGCGGCGGTGCGTTGCCGTTCGCTGTCCTGCAATTCTTGCCAGCGGGCCTGCAGCTCCCGCGTGCGGTCTTCCAGGGCCCGCTCCAGCACGACGCGGGCCAGCGCCTGGTCCCGCAGCGACCCGACGAAGCGCCGCTGCAGCGCCACCCCCGCCATGGCGATGAGCACCGCATGGCCCACGACATTGATGTCCACGACGCTGAGCTGCTGCGACGCCACCAGCGCGAAGTAGCTCACGTAGACCCACACCCAGGTCGACAGCGCCACCGCCAGGGCGCCGACCAGCGGCGCAGCGGCACGGCTGTTCAGCGCCGCGCGGGCCGCGATCACGGTGGCCGCCAGCAGCACCAGGCCGCGGCTGCCCAGGGCCCACCACGGCCACAGGGTGGCGAAGTCCGTCCAGCTCCAGCCCATCACCGCCGCGGTGCCGTCGATGAGGATGGCCAGGGTCAGGTAGGCGACGACCGCCTGCAGCACCCACCGGGAGGGATCCCCATTGAGCCGCACCACGAGAAACAGCAGCAGCCCCTTGGACACCACGTCCGCCACATCCAGCACCAATCGCCACCAGGGCGCGGGCAGCAGGGCGCCGTTGAGCAGATAGGGGGACATCAGCACCGCCAGGCAGATGCAGAACAGGCCGGTGATGCCATAGAGCCATTCCTGCCGCAGGGCCAGCCACACCAGCACCATGAACAGACCAATGGACAGGCCGCCCAGCGCGGTCGTCACCCGCAGCACCTGCCAGAAGCGGCGGCCTTCCTGCAGGGCGCGCATCTGCGGCGCCGGTCCCAGCAGCGGCGCGGAGAGTCCGGCCCCTTCAAAGCCGGGCCTGACCAGGCGGATGCTCAGGCGGTGGTCGCCCGCCCCCAGCAGCGCCGGTGGAATGCTGACCTGCATGCGGCGCCCCGCCAGCAGCAGCCCCCGCTGGGCGAAGTCATCCTCGTCCTCGGCCGTGAAGCCGCGGCCCATGCTGGAGTTGGCCAGCAATTGGCCATCGAGGTAGATGCTGGCCGCCGGCCGGTGCTGGATCACCAGCCAGTGCGGCTGGTCCGCCGCCTTGGGCATCTGGAAGTCGATGGCAAACCACAGCGGGCCGGGTGCCTCGGATTCGTGGATCTGCACCGGCAGGCGATGGGTGCTCGCTTCGGCATCGATGGGTCCAGCGACCGCGCCCGGCACCTGACGCGGGTCCACCGCGCTGCCGGGCAGAAGCCGCGCATCGGTCAGCCGCACCACCTGCGGCGGCAAGGCCGTTCCGTATTGCTGGGACAGCAGGTGGACCGCCCACAGCAGCGCCAGCGGCAGCACCAGCAGCAACACCAGACGGCGCGCGCGGACTGCCCCCATGGATGCTCACTCCACGGCCTTGACCATGTCCTCGACCACCTTCTTGGCATCGCCGAAGACCATCATGGTCTTGTCCATGTAGAACAGCTCGTTGTCCAGGCCCGCATAACCGGCGGCCATGGAGCGCTTGTTCACGATGACGGTGCGGGCCTTGTAGGCTTCCAGGATGGGCATGCCGTAGATGGGCGTGCCCTTTTGCAGCGCGGCCGGATTCACCACGTCGTTCGCCCCGAGGATGATGGCGACATCCGTCTGGCCAAATTCCGGATTGATGTCCTCCATCTCATGCACCTGGTCGTAAGGCACTTCCGCCTCCGCCAGCAGCACGTTCATGTGGCCAGGCATGCGACCCGCCACCGGATGGATGGCGTAGCGGACCTGCACCCCCTTGGCGGTGAGCTTCTGCGCCAGTTCCTTGACCGCATGCTGGGCCCGCGCCACGGCCAGGCCGTAGCCCGGCACGATGATGACGCTCTCCGCATTGCCGAGGATGAAGGCCGCATCGTCCGCGCTGCCGCTGCGCACATTGCGCTGCACCGCGGTCGCAGCTGCCGCGCCCGGCTCCGCCCCGAAGCCGCCCAAAATGACATTGAAGAAGGAGCGGTTCATCGCCTTGCACATGATGTAGCTCAGGATGGCCCCCGAGCTGCCCACCAACGAGCCAGCAATGATCAGCATGCTGTTGTTGAGCGAGAAGCCGATGCCGGCGGCCGCCCAGCCCGAGTAGCTGTTGAGCATGGACACCACCACCGGCATGTCGGCGCCCCCGATCGGGATGATCAGCAGCACCCCCAGCGCGAAGCCCAGTGCGGCCACCAGCAGGAAGTCGACCCAGCTCTGCGTATGCCAGAAGCCGACGATGAACACGAGGGCGGCCAGGCCCAGCACCAGGTTGAGCAGATGCTGGCCGCGGAAGACCACCGGCGCGCCCTGGAACAGGCGGAAGCGGTACTTGCCGCTGAGCTTGCCGAAGGCGATGACGGAGCCGGAGAAGGTCACCGCGCCAATGAAGCAGCCTATGGCCAGTTCGACGCGATTGCCACCGGGCAAGGGCTCGCCCGGCTGCGCGATGCCCAGGGCATGCGGCTCGGCCACGGCCGCCACCGCGATGCACACCGCCGCCAGGCCGATCATGCTGTGCATGAAGGCCACCAGCTCCGGCATCTTGGTCATCTCTACCCGCTGCGCCATCACCGCGCCGGCCCCGCCGCCCACCACCAGTCCGGCCAGCACCAGGCCGAACCCGCCGGCATGACCGCCCGCGAGCTTGACGATCAGCGCCGCCGTGGTGAGCACCGCAATCGTCATGCCGGCCATGCCGAAGAGGTTGCCGCGGATGGACGTGGTGGGATGCGACAGGCCCTTGAGCGCCTGGATGAAGCAGACGCTGGCCAACAGGTAGAGCAGCGTGACGAGATTCATGGACATGCGGGAGCTCCGGATCGCGGGAATCGAAGGGGTTCACGGGGCGAGAAGCCGCGGCGCGGTCTCGCCGGGGCGGCCTACTTCTTCTCTTTTTTCCTGAACATCTCCAGCATGCGGCGGGTGACCAGGAAGCCGCCGAATACGTTGACCGCGGCCAGTGCCACCGCGGCCGTGCCCATCACCTGGCCCAGGGTGGTGTCGGTGAGCGCCGCGGCCAGCATGGCGCCGACGATGACGATGGCCGAGATGGCGTTGGTCACGGCCATCAGCGGCGTGTGCAGGGCCGGCGTGACGGTCCACACCACGTGATAGCCGACATAGATGGCCAGCACGAAGATGGTGAGGTTGATCAGGGTGGGGGAGACAACGTCCATCGGGTCCTCCGAGGTGAGTCGTTCAGGCGCGCAGGGCGCGGTCAGGTGGATTCACAGGCATTTGCAAGCGTCGCAGGCAGGTGCAGGAGTCGCAGGCAGCGTGAGGCAGTCGCAGGCGGGGGCAGCCGCGAGCGGGCGCCGCCGCCCCTTCTACGATCGCAGCAACCGGCCTTCATGGGCCACCAGGCAGGCTGTGACGATGTCGTCCTCCGGCGGCAGCACCACGCCTGCGGCCCCCGGCAGCACCAGCTTCAGAAAGTCCAGCACATTGCGCGCATACAGCGAGGACGCATCCGCCGCCACCAGGGCGGGCAGGTTGGTCTCACCCACCAGCGTGACGCCATGCTTGACGACGGTCTGGCCGGGCTCGGTCAGCGGGCAGTTGCCGCCGGCGGGCGCAGCCAGGTCCACGATCACCGAGCCGGCCTTCATCGAACGCACCATCTCCTCGGTGACCAGCACCGGCGCGGCCCGTCCCGGAATCAGCGCCGTGGTGATCACCACATCCGCCTGGGCCACGCGCTTGGCCACCTCCTGCTGCTGGCGGGTCAGCCAGCTGGCGGGCATCGGACGGGCATAGCCGCCGACACCCTCCGCGGCTTCGCGTTCCTCGGGCGTTTCGTACGGCACGTCGATGAACTTCGCGCCCAGCGACTCGACCTGCTCCTTCACCGCCGGACGCACATCCGACGCCTCGATCACCGCACCGAGCCGCTTGGCAGTGGCGATGGCCTGCAGGCCCGCCACGCCCACGCCGAGCACGACCACCCGCGCGGCCTTGATGGTGCCGGCGGCCGTCATCAGCATCGGGAAGAGGCGCTGATAGTGGGAGGCCGCGAGCATGACCGCCTTGTAGCCGGCGATGTTGGCCTGGCTGGAGAGCACATCCATGCTCTGCGCCCGGGTGGTGCGAGGCGCAGCTTCCAGTGCAAAGGCGGTCAGTCCGGCATCGGCCAGGCGTTGCAGGCCGTCACGGTCAAAGGGGTTGAGCATGCCCACGAGCGCCGCGCCACGCTGGAACGCTTCCAGCTCCTGCGCATCCGGGGCGCGGACCTTGAGCACCAGCTCCGCGCCCAGCGCCTGGGCCGTGGTGCCGATCTCGGCCCCGGCCGTGGCGTAGGCCTCGTCGGTGGCGCTGGCGCGAAGGCCGGCCGAGGCTTCCACCACCACCCGGTGCCCTTGCGCGATCAGCTTCTTCACCGTCTCCGGTGTCGCGGCCACACGTGTTTCTCCCGCAGCGGTTTCGCGCGGCACACCGATCAGCATCTGGAATCCCTCCACTGTGCATACGGAAGAACGGGCGCCCCCACTTCGGGCGGACTGACGGTGCCGAGGCACGCTGCTCACGACGCGCGCGGGTGTCCGTCAGTCTTGACGGGCCAAGCTTACCGGCCGGTTCGTGCGAAATACGCCCCTGGAGCCCCGGGATTTCACTAAGAACAAGCGCGTCGAATCCGCAATCTCTTCACAACCAGGCCGCAAACCTGTTGCGAGTTGCAAGCGCAGGTCCACGAAATGCCCCGGCGAACGTTGGAGGAAGGTAGAAAGGAGCCACCATGCTCAACAAGATCCTGTTTGCTTCCGCCCTGGCGGTGACGGCCCTGGCGGCTCCTGCCCTCTCCCAGGCCGCCGACGTCGGTGTGTCCGTCACCATCGGCCAACCTGGTTTCTACGGCCAGATCGACATCGGCAATACCCGCCCGCAGGTGGTCTATGCCCAGCCGATGATCATCGAACGGGTGCCGGCGCCCCCGCCCCCCATCTACCTGCGCGTGCCGCCGGGCCATCAGAAGAACTGGCGGCGTTACTGTGCACAGTACGGCGCCTGCGGCCGTCCGGTCTACTTTGTGCGCGACAGCTGGTATACCGACGTGTATGCGCCGCAGTACCGCCGCGAGCATCCGCATGGACCGGGCGGTCCCCGTGGTCCGGAATGGCGGGATGACCATCCGGGCAAAGGCAAGGGCAAGGACCATGGACATGGGCGCGGCCATGACAAGGATGACCGCTATGACGACCGTCGCGACGATCGCCGGGATGACTGGCGAGATGACCGCCGCGATGACCGTCGCGATGACCGCCGCGGCCCGGATCGGGATCACCGCTGAAGCGGCCCCTCTTGCGGCGCTGCGCGCCTGACGTGCAGCCCTGCCTTCCACGGACGGCCCTTCGGGGCCGTTTTCATTTCCGGGCGCATCGCGTCCCTTCAATGAACGTCGCCGCTGCCGCTGGCCGTCATGAAGAAGACGCACAATGACGCCCCATCAAACAACGCATCCCGGCAGGCGGACCGCGGTCAGGCCCTGACTGGCGGACAGGACCCGCGGCGCCGGGTCCGGTGAGGAGATCCATGACCGAACGTTTCAAGCCCAGCTTCACCGTGGCTGCCGTGATCGAGAGGGACGGCCGTTATCTGCTGGTGGAGGAACTGACCTCCGAAGGCCTGCTGCTCAACAACCCGGCCGGCCATCTGGAACAGGGAGAGTCCGCCGTGGAAGGCGTGTGTCGGGAGGTGCTGGAGGAAACCGCACGCCCGTTCACGCCCACGGCCTGGCTGGGCGTCTACATGTCCCGGTTCCTGCGTCCCACCCGCGGCCAGGACGTGACCTATGTGCGGATCGCCTTTGTGGGCGATGTCGGCGAGCAGATCCCCGGACAGGCCTTCGACGAACCGGTGCAACGCACCCTGTGGATGACCCTGGACGAGATCCGTGCCTGCCGCGAGCGGCATCGCAGCCCGCTGGTGCTGCAATGCATCGAGGACCATGCGTCGGGTCGGCGCCTGCCGATGGAGGCGCTGCACACCCATCCGTCGCTGTACAACCCGCCGGAACACCGCTGAGGCGCGGGCCCCAGGCTCAGAAGGTCATGGCCGCGCTGACGGCCTGGTCCAGCCGCTCCGAATGGCGGCGCCCGGCTTCGAGTTCATTGATGGCGCAGCGCGACAGCGTCACCAGCGCCTCGCGCTGACGCTCCCGCAGCCGGCGAGGCAGCCGGTCCAGCACGCAGAGCGTGCCGACCCGCTCACCGCCCGCCAGCGCCAGCGGGACCGCGGCATAAAAGCGGATGTAGGGAGCGCCCTGCACCAGCGGATGGTCCGCGAATCGGGCGTCGTGCCAGGTGTCCGGGACTTCCACCACCGGCCCCTGGTGCAGCACCTGCGCGCAGAAGCCGCGGGAGCTGGGCATGGCCTCGAAGGCCAGGCCGGAAGTGCCGATGAAACGCTGCGTGTCCGCATTGATCAGGCTGATGGCGGCCATGCCACTGCCGCTGATGTCGCGGGCGAGATCGGCGAGCTCGTCAAAAGCGGGGAATGCAAGCGGACGCGCCTCCAGCTGCTGGACCGCCGCCACGCGCTGTGCCTCGTCCGCAAAGACCGGCGGCAGCCAGCTGCGCAGCAGCGCCAGCGCCTCCCCCATCTGCGTGCTCTTGTCGAAGAAGCCGGAGATGCGGTATTCCATGCAGGCGCGCCGCATCTCGTCGTAATAGCTGTTGCTCAGCACCACCACGCGGGCCCCGCAGCCCAGCTGCCGGACGGCCCGCAGCACCCGCAGCCCACTGCCCGGCTGCAGCGCCAGATCCATCAGCACGACGTCCGGCTGGGTCTGCGCAATCACCTGGATGGCGGACGCCTCGTCCGCCGCCTCGCCGACGACACGCAGGCGCTTGTCCTGCGCCAGCAGGCTGATCAGTTGGCTTCGAATGGTGGTGGAACTTTCGACGAGGACAAGGTTCATGATGCGACTCCCTGGCGACAGAGGTTACGGGAGCAGGCGCCCCGGCAGGAGTCAGCGAACGCTGGGCCGCGTGTGCGCCCCGGCGCAAAACGATGTCAGGGGATTGCCTACACGCGGGGGGTGGGCGATTCCAAGACCCCAGCCGAGCCGCAGCCCGCGGCTTGGCGGACAATTGCCCCCATGAATCCCAAGAAGCAACGCATCGTCGTCGGACTGTCCGGCGGCGTTGATTCCGCCGTGTCCGCCTGGCTGCTGAAGCAGGCGGGGCATGAGGTCGTCGGCATCTTCATGAAGAACTGGGAAGATGATGACGACAGCGAATACTGCTCCTCCAACATCGACTTTGTGGATGCGGCGGCGGTGGCCGATGTCATCGGCATCGAGATCGAGCATGTGAACTTTGCCGCGGAATACAAGGACCGGGTCTTTGCCGAATTCCTGCGCGAGTACCAGGCCGGCCGCACGCCCAATCCGGACGTGCTGTGCAATGCCGAGATCAAGTTCAAGGCCTTCCTGGACCATGCCATGCGGCTGGGCGCCGAGAAGATCGCCACCGGCCACTACGCCCGGGTGCGCGAGCAAGGCGACCAGGTGCAGTTGCTCAAGGGGCTGGATCCGCTGAAGGACCAGAGCTATTTTCTGCACCGCCTGAACCAGGCCCAGCTGCAGAAGACGATGTTCCCGGTGGGCGAGCTGCCCAAGACCGAGGTGCGCCGTCTGGCCGAGGAGATCGGCCTGCCCAACGCCAAGAAGAAGGATTCGACCGGCATCTGCTTCATCGGCGAACGCCCGTTCCGGGAGTTCCTCAACCGCTACCTCTCCCACAAGCCCGGCCCGATCAAGGACGAACGCGGCCGCAAGCTGGGCGAGCATGTGGGGCTGTCGTTCTACACCCTGGGCCAGCGCCAGGGGCTGGGCATCGGCGGCATCAAGGAAAAGGGTGCCCCGCGCGGGGGCGGCGAGCACGAACCGTGGTTCGTGGCCCGCAAGGACCTGGACACCAACACGCTGGTGGTGGTGCAGGGTCACGACCACCCGCTGCTGCAGAGCCACCGCCTGGTGGCCAATGACCTGAGCTGGACCGGCACCGCACCCGGCTTTGGCGGCTACGGCGCCAAGACCCGTTATCGGCAGGCCGATGCCGCCTGCGCCCTCACCCCCGGCGACGGCGAGATCCGGCTGGACTTCCCGCAGGCCCAGTGGGCGGTGACGCCCGGCCAGAGCGCCGTGCTGTATGACGGCGAGGTCTGCCTGGGTGGCGGCGTGATCGTCAGTACTCCGCCGCTGGACTGAGACGGGCACCGGCGGTGCCCACCCTGACCAGTCACACATCAGAAATGCCGGACTTTGTGGCAGGCTAGCGGTTTGTCTTTTCAGCTCCCCGCCTTGGACCGCCTCCTCGCCCGCATCGCCCAGCCGGCCTTTGTGCTGCGCATCGCCGCCTTGGCGGTGTGCCTGCTGGAACTGGCCTCCGCCGTCTGGGGCCTGATGGGGCATCCCACCGAGCCCTATGACGGCGTGCTCGCCAGCCTGTACCGGCGTCTGGGCGGCGACACCCACGACGCCCCGTTTGTCCTGACCTGCCTGGGCCTGGTGATGGCCTTTGCCTGGCATTTCTGGCGCATCGCGCGACAGCGCCACCTGGACCATCCTCCCCGCCACGCCCTGCGACATGTGGTGCTGCTGGACGCCCTGGCGCTGCTGGTGACGCCCGGCCTGCCCTTCCTGGTGACGGTGCTGGGTGCGCTCATCCTCAATGTGCGCCGGGCCTTCGGCTTTGCGCTGGCGCAGGTGCTCATCAATGTGACCCTGTACTGGGCCTTCCCGAGCGAAGCGCAGCGTACCGAGCAGCTCACCGCCGGCCTGCCCTGGTGGCTCAACAGCCTGGGCCTGGCCATTTCGATGGTGGCCCTGCATGGCATGGCCTTCGGTCTGGGGCGCCTGGCGGCCACCGAGGCCGAGCGGCGGCGCTGGTTCCAGGCGATGCTCGCCGAAAAGGACAGCGGGGAGCGGCTTCAAGTGGAGCAGCTGCGCTATGCCGAGCGACTGAGCATGGCCCGCGAACTGCACGATGTCATGGGGCATCACCTGACCGCGCTCAATCTGCATCTGCAACTGAGCGACGCCCTGCTGAAGCGACATGACGAAGCCGGCGCGGCGCAGGCGGTGGAGAAGGCGCGGCTGGGCGCGGCCGGTCTGCTGGCGGAGGTGCGGGCGGCCGTGTCGCGGGAACGAGAGAGCCAGCGCATCAACCTGGAAGCCGCCTTGCGGACGCTGGCCGAAGGCATTGCCAGCACCCAGATCGAGCTGTGCCTGGACCCGGTAGCCCAGGATCTGTCGCCGCGCTGTGCCCATGCGCTGCTGCGCTGCGTCCAGGAATCGGTGACCAATGCGGTGCGCCACGCCGGTGCCACGCAGGTCCGCGTGACCCTGGCCGTCGTCGGCGAAGGGGCGTCGATGCAGGTGCGGGTCCAGGTTGACGACAATGGGCGGGGGACACGCAAGCTGCGCGAAGGCAATGGGCTCAAGGGCATGCAGGAACGCATGGCCGAACTGGGCGGCGCCATGCGGGTGCTGCGTCATCACCCCGGGTTCCTGATCGAGCTGGATTGCCCGAGGTTTGCCTGAATGCGTGCAGTGGTTCCACCAGGGACCTTGAGGAGATGCGGAGATGAGCGAAACAATCAAGCTGCTGCTGGTGGAAGACCAGCAGCTGGTGCGCGAAGGCCTCAAGGGCCTGCTGGCCCTGCATGAGGACATTCAGCTGGTGGGTGAAGCCTCGGACGGTGCGGAAGCGCTGGAGCTGCTGGCGCGGGAGCAGCCGGATGTGATCCTGTCCGACATGCGCATGCCGCGCCTGGACGGCATCGGGCTGATCCGGGCCCTGGCCGCCCGTGCGCTCAAGATCCCGGTGGTGCTGCTGACCACCTTCGACGATGCGCAGGCTTTTGATGAAGCCGTGCGGGCGGGCGCCCGGGGCTTTTTGCTCAAGGCCATCAGCCCGGACACGCTGGTGCAGGCGCTGCGGGACGTGGTGCAGGGCGGCACGGCGCTGCGTCCGCTGCTCACCGAGCGCATGGAGCGTGCACCGGTCGAGCGGGCGTTCAGTGCCACGCCGGAGCCCGAGCCGCTCAGCCCCAAGGAGCTGCAGGTGCTGCGCTTGGTGGCCAGCGGCCGCAGCAATACCGAGATTGCGGCGCTGCTGGGCAACAGCGAAGGCGTGATCAAGAACCACTGCTCATCGGTGTTTGCCAAGATGGGCGTGAGGGACCGGACGCAGGCCGTGCTGCGGGCGATCGATCTGGGGTGGATCTGACGAGGCCGGTGAACGGGGGCCGCTGGCCAAGCCGGCAAGCGGTCGGCGGTCGGCGGGCAGCCGGCTCAGCGGTCAGCCGGCAGCGCTCGCCTGGCGGTCAGCGAACGGCAGGACCGTCTGTCGGCAGCAGTCCTTCGGGCACACCCCGCACGCTTGCACTCGCCTGAATCGGACGCATCAGTTGCGGGCGGCCCAGTTCCATCACCCAGTAGGGCTGCGCACTGCCGGTGTCCCGCATGTCGCAGGCCAGGCCCACTTCGGTGAAGTCGGGGCCCATCAGGTTCTGGCAATGACCCGGGCTGTCCAGCCACAGCTGCAGCACTTCTTCCAGGGAGTCCGGCCCGGAGGCCAGGTTCTCACCCGCCAGGCGCAGCGAATAACGCACCGCTTCCAGCCGCTGAGGCAGGTTGGCGCCGGAGAGACTGGTGTGGCTGAGTTGCCGGCGGCTGGAGAGCTCGGCGGCGTACCGTCGCGCAGCATCCAAAAGGGCCGGTTGCCAGCGCAGCGGCGTGGCGGGGCCCATCGTCTGATTGCCGCAGGTGCGGCCTTGCGCGCGGATCTCGTTCAGGCGCTTGAGCACCTGCTCGGTGACGAGCTGCACGTCACAGGGCGCGGCGGCGGCGGGCGGCGTCAGAAGGACGGCTGCGCTCAGCAACGCAGCCACGATGGCGGCTTTCATGCCGGCAGTGTCCTGCGGCGGTTTTACGGCAGGGGAAAGCGGACGTAACGGCGAGGCTGCGGCGTGAAACAGTTCACGGAGCTCGGGCCGATTCGCGTCCGTCCGCGCCGCAGGCTGCGCTCAGCGGGAGTCCGGCAGGCGACGGGACGGCCTGAACAAGGCATGACGACCGACGGCGAAGGCGAGGTACACCGCCAGCAACGCGGTCAGGCCGAAGGCCTTGGTCGAGACAACCTGGCCGATCGTGGCCAGATGGGGGCGGAGCACAAACAGGGCGGCGGTGGCGCCGATCAACACGGCCAGGGACACCACAGACGCCAGGAGCAGGCGGAAAGACTTCTTCAATTCAATTCAGGGCCTGCCCCAGCGCAGAAGGTGCGGCGACCGTGACTGCCGGCTGGCAGCGGGGCGCCGACCTGGGGCTGAATGCAAGGCCGCAGTATCGGGACGGCGGACTCTAGCAAAGTTTGAGGGGCGCGCTGTGAGGGATCGCCCGCATGGCGGGCAGGCGCTGGGTGGGGGCTTGAACGCGGCAGGAGCGGGCTTGCGGAGCCTGTGATGTGCCAGCCCGTCAAGGTTTCACCTGGGGCGGGGGCCGGAGAATGCGCTCGACCGCCTTGTCTTGATGGCCGGCTGCTCGTAGGCCGAAGGGTCAAAGCGCTCGCGCTGTGTCTTCAGTTCGTCAGCGTCGATGCGCTCGGCCAATGCTTCAATGTCGCGCGCGGTAACGCCAACCTCAGCGAAGTGCTCACGCCAGCCCTCCACGACCTGGATGACCTTGGCAACTTCCAGGGCCGCTTCAGGAGCGGTCATCCCAAATGCCTCACATTGCGACATGGCATTTGTGAGGGTGGATTCTTGCCCGGCAGACCCGCAGATGAATTCCTGAAACCCTTGCCCGGAATTGGTAGGGAGCACGTCGTAGGCGGGGGCCAGTTTCAGACGCCCACTTTCGCGGGGGTAGAGCACCAGCAAGGCGTGATTCTTCTCGTGGTCGTCAGTGTTGTCGATGAGGATATTGAACACCATCCGACGGAACAGCTCCCGGGTATCACGAAGATACGCGTCGTTGATCGACACACCGGCGCGCCGAAGCACACGCGCGAGCGCCGGGTAACCCAGTTCCGGTTCTGCGCCGCTGGGCGTTTCCGCTCGAATGGCGGTTCCTGCGGAGATGCTATGAATACGGCCGCCGGAGGTCCTGTCGAAGCGGCGCACCGCCAATGCGTTGCCGTCCTTGAGCGGTATGACTTGGGTGTCTGCAGTCACGATGTCGGCTCTTCGTGCCAGCGTCATTGACGCGTGCTCGATCAAAGGGGTGTCCACCGGCTCGTTGTTGAAGAACTTGATCACCCATTCGTGTCCCTCAATCTCGATGAGCGCCTTGGGCTTGGCTCCACCCAGGGGACTACCTCCACCCGCGATGATGCGGGCCTCAAGGGCGGTCAAGGGCTCCGCAGCTTCGATCTTCGCCACCACATCGCTGAGCTGCTGCGCGTCGGCGAGACGCGGCAAAGGTCCGCCAGGGCGAGGCAAGTATTCAGTGTCGGAGCTGGACACGCCAAGAGCACCAAAGCGCTCGTCCCCTGCGTAGTACAGGTACTCCATCAAGGAGGTCCGCTTGGGTTTGTCCACGAAGCGGATCACCTTCTCTCCCCAGCGGTCGGGACGGGCATCGTCCACTGCCCCTACGGCCCTGGGCTCGCCTGCCAGACGGCCGGGAGGCATGTGTTCAGTATCAATCAGCGGCAAGTCTTCGCTGAGTGCAAAACCGTCGCTCAACCATTGAGGACCGTATCGCAGCGAGACACCCTTTCCTGAGGCAATCAGGCGCAACACGCCTACGTAACGCGGGGAATTTGGGTCAGCTAAGTACCAGAGGTGAAGAACATCGTGTCGCATCAGCGCCCTTCCTGGAGTCTACGAAGGCGTGCCTCGGCGGAAGCTTGCGCTCGCGACTTGCCGAGTTCGATGGCCTCGCGGACGTCCAACTCAATGGCGCCCCCATCTTGCTCAGGTGCTGCAAGCTGCCCCAGCTCGGCGTCCCGTTGCAGAAGCCACAGCGCCGAGGCCAGGATTCCCACACTCACGGTGGGATCGCCGGCCTCCAGACGCAGAAGAGTCGGCACCGTCACGCCCATGCGCTGGGCCCAGGTCTTCAGAGATTCTTTGCGGCGCAGCCTCGCCACCGCCAGATCGGCGCCGAGCTTTTCAATCGCCGCGAGCGTTGATGGTGGCAGTTGCTGGATAGCACGAGCTGGTTTCGGCATACAAATAGAGTATATCGAAAACCGCTATTTCGATAAATTCTATTTTAACGATCAGTACTGCCCGCAGCTACGCGGCGTGCGCCAACGCATTCAGGCAAGGAGCTACCGCGCCACCCGTCGTGGCCAGATCAGTGCACCATTGGCACTGTCCACACCTACCGAAGCCGTGTCGGCCTGGCGCGTGCAACCCGTCGCGCTGCAAAGGTAGCGCGCCGCTTCCAGGGGCGCCGATGGTGCCGCATCCGCCGACGTGCTCGCGGTACCCAGGGCCGAACGCTCTACGACCGTCAGCAGCACCTCCCCCACACGAGGCCCTGCCGCGAGGGCGTCGCAACTGGCCCAGTAGCCCACAAAGCGCTGCGCCTGCACGGGGACGCGGGAACGCCCGCCAGGGACCAGCACCACACTGGTCCAGCGCTGCGCCGAGCCGCTCTTTCCGAGGCCCTCATGCGGGAACTGGATGCAGGTTCCCCAAGCGCGGCCCGCCGTCTGGACGGCATAGGCGCGTGGCGAGGCCCAGTCGATGTCCGGGAGGTCCTGCCCGTTCACCGCTCCGTGGTCGGCGCGCTTGAGCGCGCGCTGCTGCCCATCGATGAACAGCGTGCCGTGGTCACGATCGATGCGCAGCGGGCCAATGAACGTGTCACAGCCCTGCGGGCCGCAGCCGCTGCGGGCCGCAATCGGCGTGAGCTGCGCCGGTGGCAATCCTTGCGTGACGGCGTTCACCAGATCAGCGGTGTTGCCGATGCGCAGGGCCGCATCGGAAGCTGCAGTCTGCGGCGCTTCAGGCGCATCGGACATGGCATGCGCCGGCGCAGCGCTCAGGGCGCCCAGGACGCTCAGGCCGAGGGCCAGCATTCCCGCAAGCCTGCGAGCCCGCGGCAGACGCGTGGACCCGCCGCCAGCGGACGTTGCAACAGTGAGGTGTGCAGCGCGAGCACGGAACATCATTTGTGGACCTTGTTGCCGGTGGCCTGGAGGAAGTCAGCGTTGTACTTCCAGAAGATGGTGCCGCCATAAGCAGCCGTGGACTCGTACTTGTAGTTCCACTTGCCGCGCAGCCGGGTCGGCTTGCGCTTGGCGTCCAACCACCACTCCTCGCCCGGCACGACCGTTTCCTTGATGTTGTAGATGTTGTGCTTGGGGTCGGTGAACTTGATGCCGTCCTTCACCTTCACGTGGGCGTCATAGTTGGTGGCAATGTCGGCGCCATCCCAGAAATAGCCGCCGTTGGAGTAGTCCTTGCCATTGGGATCGAGCGCGTTGCGCGCCGCCCGCACCGCCATGCTCATGCCAGGGCTGGCCATGACGACTTTGTCCGACGAGTTCTTGAGCAGCTTGTGGCGGTCGTTTCCGTCGCTGGCGGCGAAGGCGAAGGTCTTGTCGGTCTTCAGAAACTGCGCGACCGTCGCAAAACCGCGTGCCTTTTGCTGGCGGACGACCACGTTCGCGATCGCAGCCATTTCCTCGAAGACGTCCTTCGTGGAACTTTCTCCGTAGGCCAGGGCGGCCAGGGCGCTCGATCAGCATCGAGCTTGTCGCTGGCCGGCGCCACCGTGCCGCCCACCGGACCTGGCGCTGCGGATGCGGTGCGGATCAGGGTGCCTTCGTCGATGTCAATGCGGTTGCGCCGACCCCCAGGGGGCCCGGAATGCGGATGTCAGGCATGGTGGTGGACAGGCAGAAGCAAGGCTGGCTCCACTATAGGGTGCGAGCCTGTTTGATCCTCCGCAATCATCGCAGCATCGACCCGGTCCGCCCAGCGCACTGACGGCTCACAAGGGCAGCACAGCTTTGCGTCAATGCTCACGTTCCAGAAGCTCCCATAGTTGACAAACGTCCTTACGGATTAGAATTCGTCAACCACGAGGTGCACATGATCCACGATCAAATCCGCCGTGCGCGGCTGCTTCGCGGATGGAGTCTCGACGAAGTGGCCCAGCGCATGGGCGACATCACCAAGCAAGGCCTGAGCAAGCTTGAAAAGGGCTTGTCCGCACCCAACTCCACGCGGCTGTTGCAGCTGGCGCACGTGCTGGAGGTCAAGCCCGAGTACTTCTTCCGCAGCGGCACGCTGCAGCTGGCGCCGCTGGAGTTCCGCAAGCTTGCCAGCATGCCCAGGAAAAGGCAGCAGCAGATCGAAGAGCGGGTGCGTGATGTGCTCGAACGCTACATCGCGCTGGAGCAATGCTTTGCTTTGGATGACCCTGCCCTGGTGCCGCTCCAGGCGCCTCGAGCGCTGGCCGTGAACACCGTCGCCGAAGCCGAGTCTGCCGCGGAACAGCTGCGAGAACGGTGGGCGCTCGGAGGCGATGCCATCGCTCACCTCACCGAGTTGCTGGAAGATCACGGCATCAAGGTGGCGCTTCTGGCCCACACCGATGGCTTCGATGGCGCGTGCGCGGCCACCCAGGACGAGCTTCATGTACTGATTGCACTGAACCGTGAGCGAGCCGGCGAGCGCGTTCGCTTCACGGCGGCCCATGAGCTGGGCCATTGGGTCATGCACCTGCCGGCCGAGATGCCGGAAGACGAGCAGGAACGCTGCTGCCATCGCTTCGCCGGTGCCTTGCTGTACCCGCGCCAGCGCGTGGAAGCCGATTTCGGCACGCATCGACGTCATCGCGTTTTGCCCATAGAACTTTTGAATGCCAAGCGTCGTTACGGCATTTCCATGGCTGCGGCCCTGCGCCGCTTGAAGGATCTGGGCCTGATCTCCGATCCGGGCTATCTGTCCATGAACAAGCTGTTTGCCAGTCAAGGCTGGAAGCGCCAGGAGCCTGAAACTCAACTCAGCGAGCAGCCCCGGCGTTTTGAGTCCTTGGTGTATCGCGCGCTCGCGGAAGACCTGATCAGCCCAACACGCGCTGCCGAGCTGCTGCAGTGCCCCGTGGCCGAACTGGATCCTGGCCTGGCCCGCCTGTCGGGCCCGATTGAGCCCGTCATGGCATGAGGCTTCGCATCACACCGGCGCGCCTAATCAGCTGACGGAGCTCTGCCAAAGCGCCAGCCGCTGGTCGCACTCCGCGACGGGGAATCGCGCCCCCGCATCCAGCATGTCCCGCAGCGCCGCCGCCGCCTGGGCTGCGGGGAGGATGTGGTGGGTCACCAACTGATCCAGTAGCCACAGCGCGCCATGCACTTGCACGCCGTCTTTCGAGGCTTGTCTGCGCAATCGGCCATCGCCGGTGAGCAGAGGAACGCCGAGGGTCTTGGCCACGAGATAGCAGGACACATCCGCCAGGCAACTGTTGCCATGCTCGGCCATCAACGCAAACAGTTGCGCCACTGCGTCTTCCGCCAAAACCTCCACCAGCAGCCCGCGCGACAGCAGTCCATCCGGAGCAGGTTCGTCCAACTCGTTCATCACAAAGTCGGTGCTGACGAAGGTGAAGGGCAGCAGGAACAGCGCGTCCAGCAACCCACCCCGACCAAAATCGATCCAGATGTTGGTGTCGCTGATGTAGACACGCTGCTTGGACATCGGCGGGCTCAGATCACGGCGGTTAACGCTGAGACAACATGAGTTCGTAACCTGCCTTTGTGATGTTCCGGCTGCTTGCGTTCAAAAGAAAAAGGCCCCAGGTGACGCGCACCGGAGGCCTCTTGTTCACCTTCTAGCCAAAGGCAAGACTCAGAACGGGATGTCGTCATCCATATCGTCAAACCCCGTGGCCGGCTTGGCCGCCGGAGCCGGTGCAGGACGCGGTGCGCTGCGGGGCGCCGGTGCGCGCGGGCTGTCGAAATCACCCGCGTCACGGCCGCTGCCGCCGCCGCTGCTCTCACGGCTGCCGCCGGAAGAACGCTCGCGGTTGTAACCGCCGCCACCGCCGCCGCCCATGTCGTCGCCACCATCACGGCCGCCCAGCAGCTGCATGGTTTCGGCAATGATTTCGGTGGTGTAGTTGTCCTTGCCTTCCTTGTCCTGCCACTTGCGGGTCTTCAGGCGGCCTTCCACATACACCGGGCGGCCCTTCTTGAGATATTCACCCGCGATCTCTGCCAGACGGTCGTAGAACACCACACGGTGCCATTCGGTCTCTTCCTGGCGCTCGCCGCCTTCGCGGCTCTTCCAGTTGCGGGTGGTGGCGATGCTCACATTGCACACCGCGCTGCCGCTGGGGGTGTAGCGCAGTTCAGGGTCACGGCCGAGATTGCCGAGGATGATGACTTTGTTGACCGAGGCCATGGTTGCCGTCCGCTTGCGTATGGTTAAAAAGTTGCGGCCGCCCGGCATCCCTGGAGCCCGTCCAGGCACGCCGCGGCGGCGCTACCCTCAATTATGCCGCTTGGCCCCGCTCCCCGATTCGGTAGAAATTCCAGCGGGCCTGACCCGTTCCGGTGGGCGCCCCGGCGGGTTCGCGCAGGGGGTGAAGGTCAGCCAGCAGCGCGTATCGCCTCGCTTCTGCGCTGCTTCTGTTCATACATCGCCGCATCCGCCTGGGCCATCAACGTGTCCAGCGCCAGCGGCTCCTCGGCCGACATCGCCGCACTCCCCACGCTGAACGCCAGCGTGTAGCCCCGCTGAGCACGCAGGTTCAAGGCGTTCAGCTGGCTGCGCAGCCGCTCCAGCGCACGGTCTTTCTCCGCAGTCGCCGTCCCGCTGAGCAGCGCGACGAATTCATCACCGCCAGTGCGTGCCACCACGTCCGACGCGCGCAGGCACTGGCGCAGCAGGTCCGCAAACGCCTTGAGGGCCCAGTCGCCTTCCGCATGCCCATAGCGGTCATTGACGCCCTTGAAGCCGTCCAGATCGAAAAACAGCAAGGTGGCCGGCCACCGGTTGCGCTGGCACAAGGACAACACCTGGCCCGCCTGCGATTCAAAACCGCGTCGGTTGGCCAGCCCGGTCAGCTCGTCCACCATGGCCGCATACATCGCCGCGAACTGCTGCTCCACCAGGTAGGCCAGATCCCGCAGCGTCGCCTGGTCGTCCGGGTCGAACCCGCGGGGCTGACGGTCCATCACACACAAGGTGCCCAGGCGGTGCCCGGAGGGCGAGCGCACCGGACATCCGGCGTAAAACCGCAGCTGCGGCGGACCGGTCACCAGCGGGTTGTCGGCAAATCGAGGGTCGCGATGGGAGTCCGGCACCAGCAGGATGTCATCGGAGAGGATGGCATGGCCGCAGAACGACAGGTCCCGGGGCGTCTCGCGGATGTCCAGACCCTGCGCAGACTTGAACCACTGCCGGTCGGCATCCACCAGGCTCACCAGGGCGATCGGCACCTGAAAAATCCGTTTGGCCATGCGGGTGATGCGGTCGAACCGCTCATCCGGCTCGGTGTCCAGGATTTGCAGGATCCGAAGCGTGGCACGTCGGGCATCTTCGTCAGCCGGAAAGGGGGGCGCAATCATGCTGGATGGTCTCCGTAACCCGCTCCCGGGGGGTGGGCGGGCGTCCTTTGGACGGATTCGGCGTCTTCGCGCGGACCCGGGCCTGCAATCTCCTGGACAATCGCGGACTCCATGAGTCTGCCGAAGCATCATCCCGTCCCCATCCACATCCTGCAAGAGGTGTTCGGATACAGCGCGTTCCGCGGCCAGCAGGCCGCGATCGTCGAGCACGTCACCGAGGGTGGGGATGCCCTGGTGCTGATGCCCACCGGCGGCGGCAAAAGCCTGTGCTACCAGGTGCCCGCCATCGCCCGCCAGCGGGCCGGCCACGGCGTCACGGTGGTGGTGAGCCCGCTCATCGCCCTGATGCACGACCAGGTCGGCGCCCTGGAGGAAGCCGGTGTGCATGCGGCCTTTCTCAACTCCACCCAGTCGCTGGAGGAAGCCCAGGCCATCGAGCGGGAGATGCTGGCCGGTCGCCTGTCCCTGCTCTACGCGGCGCCGGAGCGGCTCAACACGCCGCGCTTCCTCGCGCAGCTGACCTCGCTGCATGAACGCGGGCTGCTGAGCCTGTTCGCCATCGACGAAGCCCACTGCGTGAGCCAGTGGGGCCATGACTTCCGCAGCGAATACCTGTCGCTGAACCTGCTGCATGAGCGCTTCCCGGATGTCCCGCGCATCGCGCTGACAGCCACCGCGGACGACATCACCCGCGCCGACATCATCGACCGGTTGCAGCTGCATGACGCACGCGTCTTCATCGCCAGCTTCGACCGCCCCAACATCCGCTACCTGATCGTGGAAAAGGACAAGCCGCGGGAACAGCTGCTGCGCTTCATCCAGGACGACCATGACGGCGAAGCCGGCGTCGTCTACTGCCAGAGCCGCAAGAAGGTGGAAGAAACCGCGGAGTGGCTGAAGTCCGAAGGCGTGTCCGCCCTGCCCTATCACGCCGGCATGGACAGCGAGATTCGCATGCGGCATCAGGACCGCTTCCTGCGCGAAGACGGCATCGTGATGGTGGCCACGGTCGCCTTCGGCATGGGCATCGACAAGCCGGATGTGCGTTTCGTGGCGCATCTTGACCTGCCCAAGAACATCGAAGGCTACTACCAGGAAACCGGTCGTGCCGGCCGTGACGGTGAACCGGCTGAAGCCTGGATGGCCTACGGCCTGGCGGACGTGGTGAACCAGCGCCGCATGATCGACGAAAGCCCGTCGACCGAGGAGTTCAAGCAGGTGCAGCGGGGCAAGCTGGATGCGCTGCTGGCCCTGGCGGAAGCCATCGATTGCCGACGGCAGCGGCTGCTGGCGTACTTCGGGGAAGAGAGCGAGCCCTGCGGCAACTGCGACAACTGCCTGAATCCGCCCGCCACCTGGGACGCCACGGAAGCCGCCCGCATGGCCCTGTCCTGCATCTACCGCTTCCGCCAGAACGGCGGCCAGCGGTTTGGGGCGGGTCACCTGATCGATGTGCTGCGGGGCAAGGACACGGACAAGGTGCGTCAATACGGTCATCAGCATCTGACCACCTGGGCCATCGGCGCCCATCTGAGCGAACAGCAGTGGCGGGCCGTGCTGCGCCAGTTGATTGCGCTGGGCCATGTGGTCACTGAAGGCGAGTTCAGCACCCTGTCGCTGAATGAGTCAGCCCGGGCGGTGCTCAAGGGGGAAGTGGAGCTGCTGCTGCGGCAGCCGACCGCCCCGGCACGCAAGGGCAAGACCAGCCGCAGCACCACCGGCGGTCGGCGCACCGCCCTGGCGGACCCGGACCTGGCACCGGATGCGCAGCAGCGCTTTGATTCGCTCAAGGCCTGGCGGGCTGAGGTCGCCCGGGAGCATGGGCTGCCGGCCTATGTGATCTTCCAGAACGTCACGCTGGCCGAGATGGCGCGGCAGCATCCGCGCTCGCTGGATGAGCTCGCGGGTATCAGCGGCGTTGGGGCGAAGAAGCTGGAGGCGTATGGCGCCGATCTGTTGCGGGTGCTGGACGCCCGCTAGGCGGATCTTGGGCACCGCCGGGCCGCAACAAATAAGAACGCCCGACATTGCCGGGCCGTACACAACAAAACGCCCGGCATTACCGGGCCGTACACAACAAAAACGCCCGGCATTGCCGGGCGTTTGCCATCCAGACTGATGCAGCGTCCGTGACGCTCAGAGCGGCTGCGTGGTGCTGGTGCTGATGCTGGTGCCGGTGACGCTGGCAGCGGCCACCTGGGTGTCGTCCAGCGTGGTGGCGCGGCGGCCGGTGATGTAGACGGTGGGCAGCGTCTGCACGTCAGCGCGGGCCACCTGACGGGTGCCGGTGATGTAGACCGTCTCGAGCTTGATGGTGCGGGCTTCGCGTTCGCGCTGGGCTTGGGCGTGGGCCAGGCCGGCGGTCAGCGCGGCAGTGGCCAGGACACCGAAGGCCAGGGCCTTGACGCTGGTGCCAATGTGGGACGTGGTGCGGAGGGTGCGGGCGGTGCTCATGTCGATCTCCTTGGGGCTGCATCAGGGGTGGGTCAGTGAATGCAGTGTCGTCGTCACGCCCCGCTCTCAAAAGGCGTGCGCGACGAAGCGGCCAGGAGACGGCGTGAACTGCAGCCAGGGCGGATCGACGTGGCGTGCAGTGACCTGAAGTGAAGTCAGCACCGCGCCCATGCACCGATCAACCCGGTGCGGGCGGCGATTCCTCCTCCACCACCGGCGTTTGGCCGGGCAGCAAGCCGGCACGGCGCAGCCGGTCCAGCACGTCAAACAGCAAATCGCTCTTGACGCTGTAAGCCGCGCGGGGCGAGTTCACAAATCCGCTGGCATTCAGGATCAGGTTCGTGCCCTCGGCATTGATGCCGTCCAGTTGCACATTGGGCGCCGGCGACCCCAGCACCGACGGATGAGCCCGGAACGCCTCCAGGATCAGCGCCCGCGCCCGGGTGGTGTCGGTGGCCAGCGGCATCGGCAGCTTGAACTGCACCATGCCCAGCGACTCCCCATAGGTGACGTTGCGGACAATCTTTGTGATGAACTCCGAGTTGGGGACGATCACGGTGGAGCGGTCGCCCATCTGGATTTCCGTGGCCCGGACATTGATGCGGCGGATGTCGCCCTCCACGCCGGACAGCGCCACCCAGTCGCCGACCTTGACCGGTCGCTCGGCCAGCAGGATCAGCCCGGACACAAAGTTCTGCACCACCGCCTGCAAGCCAAAACCGATGCCCACCGACAGCGCACTGGCCACCCAGGCCACCCGCTCCAGGCCCACGCCCACCGCGGACATGGACGCCGCGATGACGGCCACCACCCCCACATAACCGAACAGCGTGGTCGCGGACATGCGCATGCCGGCATCCATCCGGGTGGTGGGCATGTAGCGCGTGGCCAGCCACTGTTTGAGCAGCCGTACCGCCAGCAGGCCCAGCACCAACACCGCCAGACCCTGCAGCAACGCCATCGGCTTGAGGCTCAATTCCCCAACGGACAGCCCTTCCTGGATGCGACCGGCGCGGGCGAACAGCTCCAGCGGTCCTTCCCCGAAGGGCGCCAGCAGCAGCACTACCGCGAAGACGCCCACCATCACCCGGCCAGCGCCCGACAGCAGGACGATCGCCTGGGCCCGGGTGCGGGACGCGGCGCTGGCGGCGGCCAGGTCACCCGTCGCGCTCGCGGCGGCACCGGCACCACCACTGGCACTGCCTGAACCGGCCGCCCCACGAGCCCCGTGGGCGCCGTGGCCGCCAGCGCCCTCTTCATGACCGGCAGCGGCCTGCTGACTGCGCTTGAGCAGCCACTGCCCCACGTCATCGACCATCGCCGCGATCAGATAGGCGGCGCTGAGCACGATCAGCCCCCACACCAGCTGATTCACCACAAAACTGCCGAGCCCGACATAGCCGATCAGCAGGGCCAGCATCGCCGCGCCCAGCACCAGCCACAGCGCCGTTCTCAGCAGCGACAGCCACAGCGGCAGGCTGGCCGGCGGCTCGGAGGGGACCTGGGCAGAACGACCGTGACCGCTGTCACCTTCACTGTCAGCCTCGCTGGCGTCCGCGGGAGCATCGCCGGGTGGCTCGCCTTTGCGCTGCGCCTGACGCAAAGCCGTCCCCAGCACCAGGATGAAGGCCAGCGACGACGCAGCGCTGATCGTCCACAGCATCGCATCGCTGGCCTGCAGCGCGCTGGCCAGCCGGGCGATCACCCAGGCCAGCACCACCGTCAGCGCGAAGGTGGTGGGAAACCAGGCCAGGCGTGAAGCGGTGGTGTCGGGAATGGGAGGCAGGCGCCAGGACGGCTTGCGCGGCATCAGCAGCGCCGAGGCCAGGCCATACACAAAGGCGCCGAACCAGACAATGGCTTCCGCATGCTGCAGCCAGCGGTCCAGGCGTGCCGTCGGGTTGTCGCCCAGGCTCAGCACCAGCACGGCGACATGGCCGATCAGGCCCGGCATCAGCGTGCGGGTCAGCAGCACACCGCCGGCATAGAGGGACCGCCGCAGCCGCCCCGGCGCGACCCGGTGCGCGGTGAGCGTTGCCACGCCGCGCTGAACCCCGAACTGCAGCAGCATCAGCACCGCCACGGCCGCGCCAAGCGCCAGCCACTGACCGGCCGACACCCCGGACAGCCGGGTGCGCCATTCATCGCCAAAGTCCTGCAGGCGGCGCAGGTCCGATCCGCTGTCACGGGCCAGCTTGCGCCAGAACTGCACGCCCACCAGGGCATCGACTTTTTCACCCAGGCGGGCGCCGAGTTGCGATCGGCGGTTCTCCAGGGCCGTGGCTGCCGCCTGCTCGGCTTCCACGGCCATGAGCCGCGCCAGCTTGATCTGCGAATCCAGCCGCGAGACGGCCGCCATCAGTTCAGCCCGCTGCTTGGCCACGTCCGCCGATTCCTTGACGCCGTCGGCCGGCTTGCCCAGCTGCGCCAGCCGGGCCTGCACGTCCTGCAGCTCCGGCTCCAGCGCAGAGGCGGCCTCCTGGGCCTGGGTCTGTGCGGACAGGGCGCGTTTGCGCAGTTGCAAGGTGGCGGCATCGTCCAGGGTGTCGTCCTGCAGGCCTCGCACCGCGTCCATGTCCTTGCGGGCGGCTTCCAGCAATTGGGCAGGGTCGGGCGGGGCGTTGTCCGGCGCCTGGGCGGCCGCGAGTGCGGTTGCCCCCAGCAGCAGGGACAGGAGCAGGCCCCGCATCAGGCGACGCATGGGGCTGACGAGGTGGGTCAGCCTGCGGGACAACGGGAGGAGCGGCAGCGGACTTGGCAACATCCACCGATTGTGGCGTCAGCGCCCGCTTCCAGTCGGTGCGGCCCCAAACCAACTCGGGCAGTGAGGGACCCGGATCCAGCACGAACCTGCTGGCCAGGCGCAAGTCTCTGGATGAAACGCACCCGCAAACAAAACGCCCGGCCAGGGCCGGGCGTTTCGGGGCGAGCGCCGGAGCGCTCTCTGAAGCAGCGTTCCGCCGAAGATCAGCAGAGCTGCGTGCTGCAGGCGACCTGGTTGCCGGCCAGGGTGATCGCGTCGCCGCGCTGCGAGGACCGGCTGCCCGTGATGTAGACGGTGGGCAGTTGCTGCACCTGCTGGCGGTCGGCGCGCTTGCCGGTGATGTAGACCGTCTCCAGCTGGATGGCCGAGGCCATGCGCTCCTGCTGGACCTGATGGTGCGTGATGCTCAGCGTGAGGGCGACGGTGGCGCCGAGACCGAAAGCAAATGCCTTGAAACTGGTGCTGCTCATGATGTGCTCCTTGGGGTTGCTGCGTCAGTGATCACAGTGTCGGCAACGGCCTCGGGACTTTCCAGGCGCTCGCGATGAATGCGCGCCACGGCGGTGTGAACTGCATCCGGCAACGACGAACGCAGGGGCCCATGCATCGGTTTTCAGCGGGTGAAAAAGGACGCTGCCTGACGGCGCGCCGACATCCATCGCACGGACGAAAAAAAACCCGCCACCAGGGCGGGTTTGAGCGGTGGGAACACCACCAGGCCGGGAGGGCGCAGGTGCTGAGCCGGGAGAGCCCAGGTCCTCAGCCGCGAGGTTTGCTGGCCACTTCGCTTTGCACAGCCTGCACGGCTTGCACGGCTTGCACAGCCTTCTCAGCCTGCTGCAGCGGCGCCGTCTGGCTGCTGGCCCAGTGGGCGGGCATGGTGATGCGGTGCGCGGCCTCGGTGCGATCCGCCAGCCAGACGGCGATGACGGCGGCGCTGGCCACAGCGGCCAGTGCGGTGAAAAATGTCTTGGTGATGTCGCTCATGATGGCTCTCCCTGGCTTGGTGCTGAAATCGGTCCTGGAAATCGGTCCTGGATATCGGTCCTGGATATCGGCGGGATCTCTATCTTGGATCTCGGTCTCGAATCTGCTGGTGTCGAGGTCCTACCCTGAGGCTTCACAGGCGTTCAGTCAAACTCACTGACCTGCGAAGCAACAGAAATGAAGGACCCCGGTCGCCGCAGACCACCCTTCAGGAACCCGGGGGCAACGGCGCAAGATGAACTGTGCGCGACAGGCACGGCGACCGCCATGCCGACGCGATGAACTGCGGTCGTCCAGCGATGAACTGCTGTTTTCCCGCACGAATGCAGCGTAGTCGCAGCCGAACCTGATTGCCTTCCCCCAGAGTGGGGACCGGCGCTCGCCATTGGGGGGAGACGGCGTCAGCGGCGGTGGGCGCCGGTGGGGGCGAGACGGTCCGCGTGCTCCGGGCGGGCCGCCGAGGCGGTCCGCGTGTTGCGGGCGAGCTGGCGAGCCGCGCCCGTGTCCCGTGCCGTGTCCCCTCCCGTTTCCTCTCCCGTTTCCCGTCCCGTTTCCCGTCCCGATCCCCGCGCCCTGCGCGGCGCCGTGCCCCGCCCTGGGCGGGGGAACGGTCCTGGCTCTATCATGGCGAGTTCGCCTATCGCTGTGTCCAGGCCCATGCCCACCAATGTTTCGCCCGCCAATACCGTGACGTCCGATGTGGCCGATGCCCTGGAGCAACGGGGCCCCACGCTGCCCGGCCCGACCACCACCGCGCCAGTCCCCGCGTCGGTCCCCGCCCCCGCCCCTGTGGACGTGCCGATGATCCGCGTGCGCGGCGCGCGCACCCACAACCTCAAGAACATCGACGTCGACCTGCCCCGCAACAAGCTGGTGGTCATCACCGGCCTGTCGGGATCGGGCAAGTCCAGCCTGGCCTTCGACACGCTGTACGCGGAAGGCCAGCGCCGCTATGTGGAGAGCCTGTCGGCCTATGCCCGCCAGTTCCTGCAACTGATGGACAAGCCGGAGGTGGATGTCATCGAGGGCTTGTCCCCGGCCATCTCCATCGAGCAGAAGGCCACCAGCCACAACCCGCGCTCCACCGTGGGCACGGTGACCGAGATCCATGACTACCTGCGGCTGCTGTACGCCCGCGCCGGCACGCCCTTCTGCCCGGACCACCACCTGCCGCTGGAGGCACAAAGCGTCGGCCAGATGGTGGATGCGGTGCTGGCGATGCCGGACGAATCCCGCCTGATGCTGCTGGCGCCGGTCGTGCGCGACCGCAAGGGCGAGTTCGTCGAACTGTTCCAGGACCTGCAGGCCCAGGGGTATGTGCGCTTCCGGGTGGATGGCCGCACGGTGGAAGTGCCGGACCTGCCCGCCCTGAAGAAGGCGGAGAAGCACGACATCGACGTGGTGGTGGACCGCATCAAGCTCCGTCACGACAGCGCCGACAGCCTGCGCCAGCGTCTGGCCGAAAGTTTCGAAGCCGCGCTGCGCCTGGCCGATGGCCGGGTGCTGGTGCTCAACATGGACACCGAGGCCGAGTCCATCTTCTCCAGCAAGTTTGCATGTCCGATCTGCAGCTATTCGCTGCCGGAGCTGGAGCCGCGGCTGTTCTCCTTCAATTCACCGGTGGGCGCCTGCCCGTCCTGCGAGGGCCTGGGACAGGTCGTGGTCTTCGACCCGGAACGGGTGGTGGCCTTCCCGTCGCTCAGCATGGCCAGCGGCGCGGTGAAGGGCTGGGACCGTCGCAATGCCTACACCTTCTCCATGCTGGAGTCGGTGGCCAAGCATTACGACTTCGACATCGAGCAGCCCTTCGAGGAACTGCCACCCCTGGCGCAGCAAGTCCTGCTGCAGGGCTCCGGGGATGAAGAGATCACCTTTGTCTATCAGGCCGAAGGCGCCAATGGCCGCAAACGCAGCGTGAAGCGGGCCCATCCCTTCGAAGGCATCCTGCCGACGCTGCAACGCCGTTTCAAGGAAACCGATTCCGCCACGGTGCGCGAAGAGCTGGCGCGTTACCAGAGCGCCAAGCCCTGCCCGCACTGCGAGGGCTCCCGCCTGCGCCGGGAAGCGCGCAATGTGCTGCTGCAACCGGCCGATGCGCCGGAAGGAGTGCGCGGCAAGCCCATCTACGAGGTGGAGCACGCCACCTTGCGGGAAGCCCTGGCCTATTTCGAGCAGCTGCGGCTCAAGGGCGCCAAGGCGGAAATCGCGGACAAGGTGATCCGGGAGATCGCCTCCCGGCTGCGTTTCCTCAACGATGTCGGCCTGAACTACCTGAGCCTGGATCGCAGCGCGGACACGCTCTCCGGCGGCGAGGCCCAGCGCATCCGGCTGGCCTCCCAGATCGGCTCCGGCCTGACCGGGGTGATGTATGTGCTGGACGAGCCCAGCATCGGCCTGCATCAGCGCGACAACGACCGTCTCATCGCCACGCTGCGCCGTCTGCGCGACCTGGGCAACAGCGTGCTGGTGGTCGAGCATGACGAAGACGCCATCCGCGCCGCCGACCATGTGCTGGACCTGGGCCCCGGCGCTGGTGTGCACGGCGGCCGCATCATGGCGCAGGGCACGCCGGAGGAAGTGGCGGCCACGCCCGGATCGTCCACGGGCCGCTACCTCAGTGGCCTGGAGCGGATCGAGGTGCCGCGCAAGCGCCATTCGCTGGCCGACCTGCCGGATGCCCGCACCCTCAAGATCGTCAATGCCACCGGCAACAACCTCAAGGGGGTGAGCGTCGAGATTCCGGTCGGGCTGCTGACCTGCGTGACCGGTGTGTCGGGCTCGGGCAAGAGCACGCTGGTGAACGACACGCTGTATGCCGCCGTGTCCCGCAAGCTCTACCAGAGCCATCAGGAACCGGCGCCGCATGACGAGATCGACGGCATGGAGGCCTTCGACAAGGTCATCAATGTGGACCAGTCGCCGATCGGTCGCACGCCTCGCTCCAATCCCGCCACCTACACCGGCCTGTTCACGCCGATCCGCGAGCTCTTTGCCGAAATGCCGACCGCCCGGGAGCGGGGGTATGGCGCCGGCCGCTTCAGCTTCAACGTCGCGGGGGGACGCTGCGAGTCCTGCCAGGGTGACGGCGTGCTGAAGGTGGAGATGCATTTCCTGCCGGACGTCTACGTGCCCTGCGACACCTGCGGCGGCAAGCGCTACAACCGGGAAACACTGGAGGTGCTCTACAAGGGCAAGAACATTTCCGAAGTGCTGGGGCTGACGGTGGAGGATGCGCTGGAATTCTTCAGCGCGGTGCCGACGCTGGCGCGCAAGCTGCAGACCCTGATGGACGTGGGCCTGGGCTACGTGAAGCTGGGCCAGAGCGCCACCACCTTGTCCGGCGGCGAGGCGCAGCGGGTGAAGCTGGCGCTGGAACTGTCCAAGCGGGACACCGGGCGCACCCTCTACATCCTGGACGAGCCTACCACCGGCCTGCACTTCGCCGACATCGCACTGCTGCTCAAGGTGCTGCACCAGCTGCGCGACGCGGGCAACACCATCGTCATCATCGAGCACAACCTGGACGTCATCAAGACGGCGGACTGGCTGATCGACATGGGGCCGGAGGGCGGCTCCGGCGGGGGAGAGCTGCTGGTGGCGGGCACGCCGGAGGTGGTGGCTGCCTGCGAGGCCAGCCACACCGGGCGTTATCTGAAGCCGCTGCTGGCGCGAGGCTGAACGGAGTCGCCGCCGTTCATGCCAGAGGCTGAACGGCCCAACGGTTCACGCGTAAGGCGGAGCGGGCCAGCCGTTCATCAGTTCCGGGTCCGGCGCTTCGCGGCGCCCCACAGGGCCAGCAGCCCAGCACCGAACAGCATCCAGGTGCCGGGCTCCGGCACGGGGGCCGGCGCCGGGTCCGGCAATGCGGACGGGCTGGCGCCGGGCGGCAACAGCACCAGTCCCAGACCGGGCGGCGGCACGCTGACGCTTCCGGCGCCCAGTGGCACGCTGGTCGGCAACGGTGTCGGCGCGGCGGCGGCGCGCGCAAAGCTGCCCGCATCGCCGCTGCCGGCGCCGCCCCCTTCGACCTGCGGCATGCCGGCAGCCGGCGGATCGAAGACCAGCGGCGTGGTGTCCTCTTCGGTGGTCCGTCCGGGCGCACCGGCCGCCTTGAGCGCCCCACGCGTGATGCGGCTGACATTGCGGCAGACGGTGGGCACCAGCAGGCACTGGCCGTCCTCGCAATAGACCAGCCCGCGCTCCAGGGCACTGTCCTTCCACTTGGCGCGGGAGACGGTGCGGCAGACCTGCCCGGTGCCGAAATGCATGTCGCGGATCTGGGGACCGTAGTCGTAACTGCCGAGGATGGCATCGCGGCGGATGTCGACGATCTCGTCATACTGCCGCGCCTGCATCCGCGCCTTGAGTCGCGCCCGGGTGGCCGCAGGAATGTCCTGGTAGCGGTCCACGGCCGCCACCAGGTCTCCCATGAAGGGATTCACGCCGGGACGGTCCCAGGAACACTGCGGCAGCGTCAGGCCGGACGCAGCCAAGGCGACAGTAGCAACCAACGACATGGAATCTTTTCTTTGCGGCGATCTGCTCAGGGTCAGACCTTGCCGTGTCGCGCCGTATCAACTTGTATCGGCACGTCGCCCGAGTGTAGGGAGGCCTGCATCGCATGCGGCGCCGGAACCCCTCATGCAAGGGTGTCCAAATCCGGGGGATGTGATGCGCTTGTCACAACATTCGCACGAACCATTGATTGGCTCAACGGTTGAGGCACGGCGGACTGCCGAGCGCACAGGCAGCGGGGCCGTGCTCAAAGTGCCGCAGTCTGCGTGAGGGACAACACGGATCCTCCCCCGCTTTCGCTGGTATCGTGGCGACAGATGTTCCCCGCTGCCATGTCCGACGCCGCCGCCCCCCGCCACGTCCTGTATGTTGAGGACGACCGCATCAACATCGTGTTGATGGAGGAAGTGTTTCGCCTGATGCCCGGCTGGACGCTGCACATCGCGGAAACCGGCGGGCAGGCGATGGAGATGCTGCCCAGGATCATGCCCACCCTCGTGCTGATGGACATGAACCTGCCGGACATGAACGGCCTGCAGCTGATGGGTCTGGTGAAGGCGGACCCGCGCCTGGCCGGGCTGCGATGCGTGGCCCTGTCCGCCGATGTGATGGACGACCAGCGCCAGCGCGCCCGCGCGGCCGGTTTCCAGGACTACTGGCTCAAGCCAATTGACGTGCGTCAATTGCGCCTGGCGCTGGAGCGGATGTAGGGCCCATCCAGCCCCACCCGATGCCGATAAAAAAGCCCGCTTGAGGCGGGCTTCATTCTGATCACAGGCCCCGAAGGGCCCGCTGGACCTCAGTCCTTGAGATGGCTGTTGATCAGCTTGGTCATCTCGAACATGTCCGCCTTGGCCTTGCCGAAGACTTCCTTCAGCTTGGCGTCGGCATTGATGACGCGCTTCTGCGCTTCGTCCTGCAGCTTGTTCTTCTTGATGTATTCCCAGACCTTCTTGATCACGTCCGTGCGCGGCAGCGGCTTGTCGCCGACGATCGCGCCCAGGGCGGGACTGGGGGTCAGGGCCTTCATGAAGGCTGCATTGGGCGTGCGCTTCTTGGCGGGCGCAGCAGCCTTCTTTGCAGGAGCGGCCTTCTTGGCAGGAGCCGCCTTCTTGGCGGGGGCTGCTGCCTTCTCCGTGGCCTTCTTTGCAGGCGCAGCCTTCTTCGCAGGAGCAGCGGCAGCCTTCTTTGCAGGAGCCGCCTTCTTGGCCGGTGCTGCCTTCTTGGCGGGCGCGGCCTTCTTCGCAGTTGCCATTTCGATTCTCTCCATCAAGGGTTGTTGATGTGCCGGGCCCTGGTGAAGGTCTGACGCCTTCGGTACTCGTTAGCACCCTGCGCGGGCAATGGTACTGCGGCCCTCTGTCATTGAGAAGGCTTTACTGGAGAGAAATCGGCCCTCGAGTCAATGGCGAGCCCACTGTTTGTCGCGGTCTCGCATCATTTGAAGCGGTGCATCGACCACAGCAGGCGTCTGCGCGGGCTCAGTAGACGTCGCGTCGGTAGCGTCCCTGCTGCAGCAGCGCGTCCACGACGGGCTCGCCGAGGACCTCGCGCAGCACGTCATCCACCGCGCCGGCCATGCCTTGAAGACTGCCGCAGACATAGATCGCCGCATCGTCCGCCACCCATTCGCGCAGTCGCTGAGCGTGCCGGGCGAGCAGATGCTGGACATGCAGGCGCTCAGCCTGATCGCGTGAGAACGCCAGGTCCGCGTGACGCAGAACACCGTCACGAAGCCAGCTGTCGATCTCGTCGCGGTAGAGCGCGTCGTGGGCGGACTGGCGTTCACCAAACACCAGCCAGGCGGCGGCGGGTGGTGAGGCGGGCTGCGGTTCACCCTCGCGGGAGGGCACGGCGGCATCGCGCATGGCGTGGGCCCGTGCCAGTGCGCGCGCCTGCAGATGCGCACGCAGTCCGGCCAGCCCGGTGCCATTGCCGATCAGGATCAGCGGACGCTGATGGTTGTCCCCAATGCGGAAGCTGGGATGCGCGCGCACGCGCAGCGAGAGCTCGCCGTCCAAGGGCAGACCCTCTGTCAGCAATCCGGAGGCCTGGCCCAATTGGCCGTCGTCGCGGCGGGTCTGCCGGACCAGCAATTCAATGCGGCCACAGCCCGGCAAGGAGGCGATGGTGTATTCCCGAGGGCGGGTGCGCTCCGGATCGGCGAGAGGCTCATCGGCGGAGGAGGAGGCCGAGGCCGTGGCGGCGTTGGTGGCGTTGGTGGCGTTGGTGGCGTTGGTGACGACTGTGGCGGCGGCGGCGCTGGGCAGGAGGGACACCGGCAGCACCTGCACCAGGTCCCCGGCTTCCCACGTCGGCAGCGGCTGCCCCGGTGGGGGCACCAATGCGAGATGGAACACCGGTCCGCCCTGACTGCCCGGATTGAGATGCCGACGTTCGATCAGACGCCAGGGTTCGAATGCCGGTCCGGACCAGTCGCTGGTCTCCGGCAAATCCGCCGTCCCCGCGACATGACTCAGCCGCTGCTGCCACAGCGCCACCGCCGCAGGATCTTCCCGGTCCACCTCGATGCGATCGAACAGCGGCTGGGCGCCGCACTGCAGCAACCAGGCGTCCACCGCGCGGCCGAAACCGCAGTAGTGGGCATAGGTCGCATCGCCCAGCGCCATCACCCCCATCTTCAGATGACGCAGGTCCAGGCCCCCAGGTCGGCCCATCAGATCCCGCGCAAACGGGGCGGCACTGTCGGGGGCATCCCCTTCCCCGTAGGTGCTGGCAATCACCAGCAGATGACGGGAGGACTGGAGGTCCTGCGCGCTCACCGTTCCCAGCGGCGCCACCCGTACCGGCATACCGGCCAGATGAAGAAACTTGCCGGTGTGCCAGGCCAATGCCTCGGCCTGCCCCGTCTGGCTGGCATGCAGCACCAGCACGGGAGGGCCCGCGTCGGCGGTCGGCAGCAAGGCGGCGGCCTGCGCGGCTGCCGCGCGCTGCAGCCGGCGGTGGCGCCACCAGACCGCCGCGCACAGTACGCCATAGAGCAGGACAAACAGCAGCGCCAGCGCCGGACGAGACCCCATCACAACAGAACCATCACATCAAAAGCGCCTGCAGCGCGGAAGACAATCGCTCATCAAAGCGGCCCGACGGACGTCGGATCACGAAGCGGGCAGCCAGTTGCTGCTGCTCGGCCAGTCGCAGACCCTCATCGGGGCCCAGCACCATCAAGGCGGTGGACCAGCCGTCGGCCCACATCGCGCTGGGATGGAGCACGGTGACCGACGCCAGCCCATGCATCACCGGTCGCCGCTGGCGAGGGTCGATGGTGTGGGAGACGCGTTGGCCCTGCGGGTCCAGGTAGGTCTTTCGGTAGTCGCCGGAGGTCGCGATGGACAGGCCATGCAGGGCGACCCGCATCGGCGGCAGTGCGAAGTCGGACTGCGGCGGCTCCAGGTCCACCCACCAGGGCTGGCCCTCCGGCTTGAGACCGGCGCCGCGCAATTCGCCGCCCACTTCCACCAGATGATGCGCAAGGCCCAGGCCGGTCAGCAGCTCACTGAGCCGATCGACCGCATCGCCCTTGGCAATGGCCGAGAGGTCCAGCGTGGCGCCCCCCGGTTGGGTCAGCAGGCGACGCGCGGCATCCCAGCGCAGCGATTGCCAGCCGCAATGGGCCTGGGCGCATTGCTCTGGCGAGGGGGTGCGGAATTGCGGATCGTCGTGGCGGGGCCAAGTGAAAAGTCTGGCGTCGCCGGCTCCAGCTCCAGCTCCAGCTCCAGCTCCAGCACCTGCACCTGCACCTGCACCTGCATCAGCATGTTCGGACTGGCCGGCGGGACCAAAACCCCACATGCCGACCAAGGCGCCCGCAGTAGGGTCGTACGCGCCGTCGCTGAGCTCCGCAATGTGCAGCGCCGCCTGGAGCACCCGCGCAAAGCCTTCCGGCAGCGGATGGTCCGACCCAGGCGCTGCGTGATTGAAACGGCTGAGCACCGAGTCGGACGTCCACTGACTCATCTCCTGGATGACGTCGTTGCAGACCCGCTGGATGGCGCTGTCGATGGGGCCCAGCCGCAACCCCGGCGGCCCCACGAATGCGACCGACCAGGTGGTGCCCATGGTGGTGCCGGACAGCCGATGGACCGGCTGTCCGAGCGCTGGCGGCTCGCCCGCGATCTCATGAGGAACGGCCACCCGCGGCGCCAGGGGATGACCCTGGGGCGCACGGGAAGCTGTTTCCCCGGACCGGGACGGCACCGTCGCGCTCATCGACTCACCTTTTGATGCCGCGTTACTTGGGCAGGACTTCAAAGGTCGCGCTGACCGCGGCACGCTGCAGCGGTGCATCGCGGGTGCCGCGGTTGGCACCAGCGGCTGCAGGAGCCCCGGCATTGCCGCCGGCACCAGGCCCTGCTGCGCCGCCCTGAGCGCCCGGGCCCCCTTGACCTGCGGGGCCAGCCGGGCCGCCGGCATTGGCGCCCGCACTGGCACCGACCCAGTAACGGCCCGGCTCGGCCCACGACACGGTGAACTCGCCCTGCGCATCCGTCTTGAGCGACACCTCGCCCAGCTTGTAGCGGTAGCGGTTGCCATCACGCAGCACCTTCACCGCCACATCCGCCGCAGGCTTGCCGTCCAGCAGCAGGCGAAAGCGCGTCTTGTCGCCATGGCTCAGATCGGTCACCGGACCCAGCGGCAGCAGTTCCAGGCCCTGGCCTTCCGGCGCGAACTGCACCTTGCCCGGTTCTTCCTTGCTGACGAAGGTCTGCTGGCGGTTGGTCATCAGCGTCAGCGACGTGATCTCGGCGTCGGCCGGCACGTCCTTGGAGAACGTGGCCGGCGTGCTGCGGAAACGCTTGGTCTCCGTGCCCTGCTTGTAGGTGCCCATCAGCGACTGGCTGACGTTGCTGATGCGATAGGTGCCGTCCTGCGGCAGCTTCACATCGAAGCTCTCGCGGTGACGGGCGCTGCTGCGGTTGTCCGCGTCCAGGCTCTGGCCGTTCGGGCCGGTGATGCGCAGCGTGTCCAGCTTCAGGGCCCGTTCGAAGTTGAACAGGTCTTCCGACACGGCGGCGTCCACCGACACCACGCCATCGCGGCCGGTGACATTGGCGGTGTTGGGCAACAGCCAGGTCATGTGGGCGCTGGCCGACAGCGGCAACAGCAGCGCAGTGGCCAGGGCCAGCGGGGACAGGCGGGCCAGGACAGCAGGGGTCGAGAAAGTCTTCATGGAGGGCTCCTCAGTTCGTCTCAGGGCTTGGCCGTGAATTCCAGGGCGCCGAGCTCGTGCTCGCCTTGCGCCGCAGCCTTTTGCGCCGACTTGATCGGCCAGGTCAGCGGCAGACGCTGCACTTCGCGGCCGCCGGCTTCGCGGCTGGACTCCACGACGATCTCGTAGTTGCCCGCCGGCAGGTTGGCCAGGCTCGGGTGGTTGTCCAGGCTGATCACCTGCTCGCCGGGCGCGCGGGTGGCGCCGCTGATGCCGTCGGCCGGCACCGTCAGGTTGCGGCCGCCCTGGCGCCACCACTGGCGCATGTCCCGCAGCCATTTCGTGCCGCCGTTGTTGGGTTTCTTCAGGTCATACCAGACGGCCAGCTGGGCCACGGCCGGACCCGATTCGCCGGCCTTTTCCAGCCAGACCGCCACATAGGGGCGGTGGTATTCAGCGACGTTGAGCCGGGGAATTTCCAGCTTGAGCTGCGCGGTGGCGGCCCAGGCGGACGATCCGGCGGCCAGGGTGCCAAGGGCGCCGAGCGCAACGAGAGAGTGACGGGTGGTGGGATTCATGGTCATCGTTCGTGGTGCTTGATTCAACAAGGGTGGAGGCTTGCAGGAGCCCTGGCGGCGGCTGGGCGGACTGGAGTTGTCGCGGATGGGTGTTGCTGGCGTGTGTGTGGGGTCTTGATGTCGGGGGGCTTGCGGGTGGCTGGTGGCTTGCTGGGCGGCTGGTGGCTCCGGTCGCTACGGATCAGTGCATGAACAGGAGCGCCAGCAGCGCCGGAATCAGAAAGCCCAGACCCACGATCGGCCAGGTGGTGGGCCGGCTGACCGCATGGAACTTCAGGATCAGCAGACCGGTGATCGAGAACAGCAGGCAGGCGACCGCGAAGAGATCCAGGAACCAGCTCCACGCCACGCCCGCATGGCGGCCCTTGTGCAGGTCGTTGAGATAGGAGATCCAGCCGCGATCGGTGTCCTCGTATTCAACCTCTCCGGTGCCGCGGTCGATGCGCACCCAGGCGTCCCCACCGGGCCGAGGCATGGAGAGATAGATCTCGTCGCGCGACCATTCGGCCTCGCGGTCATCGATCCTGCGGCCCAGGGTGTTGGTGAGCCAGTCGCGCAGGGGGGTGGGCAGCGCGGCCTTGTGGTCCTGGGTGTGGCGGGACGTCGGGGCGGGGGCCTGTGCCTGTGGCTGTGCCTGTGCTTGGGTCGGAGCAGATGCAGCGGCGTCCGGGTCCAGCGCGGCGAGCAACTCCGGCGGCAACTGCGCCTGCCGGTTCACCACTGTCGGCGTGGCCTCGATGCTCGACGCGTGGTTGAGCGTGATGCCGGTGGCAGCAAACAGCAGCATGCCGATCAGGCACAGAGCGGAGCTGATCCAGTGCCATTGGTGCAGCGTCTTGAGCCAGGCCGAGCGGGAGGCGTTGGATCGTGGCATCTCTTGCGACATCAGGTCTCAGCCCAGAGGCGCAGCAGGTTGTGATAGTGGCTGGTCAGGGTGGTCGTCTCGGCGTTGTCGCCCAGGGTCGCCCGCAGGCGCTGGATGGTCTGGTCCAGCTCGAACAGCATGTGGCGCTGCCAGTCCTGGCGGATCATGCTCTGGGTCCAGAAGAACGAACACACGCGTGCGCCGCGGGTCACCGGCATCACCCGGTGCAGGCTGGTGCTGGCGTAGACCACCATGTCGCCCGCCGGCAGCTTGACCTCATGGGTGCCGTAGGTGTCCACCACCTCGAGCTCCCCCCCGTCGTATTCCTCCGGCTCGCAGAGGAACAGCGTGGTGGACACGTCGCTGCGCAGCGGCTGCGGCGTGCCCTGCTGGCGCATGATGGCGCCGTCCACATGGAAGCCATAGTGCTCGCCACCTTCGTAGCGATTGAACAGCGGCGCCAGCGTTCGCAGCGGCAAGGCGGCCGACAGGAACAGCGGATGGCGCGACAGCACCTGCTGGATGTGCTCCCCGATCTGCCGTGCCGCCGGATGGTCCACCGGCAGCTGCCGGTTCTGCTTGACCCGTGCGCCCTGCTCGCCAACGGTGGCGCGGCCATCGGTCCAGTCGGCGGCGTCCAGCAGGCGGCGCATCTCGCGCACGTCCTGTTTGCTGAGCACTTCGGGAATATGAAGAAGCATGTCGGTCTCGGTCTTGAATGCCCGCAGGCCCGCCCGCCCCTCGAGCGGGGCGGAACGGGCCTGCTACCCTACACCATGCGGATCAGAAGCCGAAGTTGGCCGTCAGCATCGTGGTGCGCGGGGCTCCCAGGCCTACACGCACGCCGCCGTTGTTCAGGGAGGACATGTACTGCTTGTCGAGCAGGTTGGTGACGTTGAGCTGCAGGTTGACGTTCTTGTTCACGCGGTAGGCGGCCATGGCGTTGACCACGGTATACGCGGGCAGTGCGGCCAGACCGGTGCTGGGAGCGGCCGCCACCGTGATGACACGTTTTTGCTCGGCGGTGTGGCTGACGCCGCCACCGAAGGTGAAGTCACCCCACTGGTACGACGTCCACAGCGTCGCGGACCACTTCGGCGACCAGCGGACACCGTCGGTGATCGTCTGGACACCAGTCGTGGTGTTCACGCTGCGCTGGTTGATCTGCTTGGTGTTCATCGTCTGCACACCGGCGGTGATCTGCCAGAAGTTGGTCAGTTGACCGACCGCGGCCAGCTCAATGCCTTCCACCCGGGTCTTGCCGCCCTGGGTGGCGACGTTGGTGACCGGATCCACGCTGACCTGGCCATCGTTCTCGCTGCGATACAGCGCGGCCGTGAGGTTCAGGCGCTTGTTCAGCAGATCCCACTTGGTGCCGACTTCATAGTTCTTGGCTTCCTGCGGGTCGGAGGCCGTCGCGTTCTGGCCGGATGCGGCCAGCGTGAAATTACTGCCGCCCGGGGGCAGGATGGAATTGGCGGCGGCGGCGTACACCGTGCCGTTGTCCGCCAGCTTGTAGAGCAGCGCGGTGTTCCAGCTGGTCACCCACTTGCCGGCGTTGAACGACGCGGTGGCGGTGGCGTACTTGCTGGTGTAGTGATCGGTGCGCAGGCCCAGAGTCAGCTTGAGCGCATCCGTCAGGGACACCGTGTCCAGGGCGTAGATGGCCTGAGTCGTCGTGCTGCCGGACGTGTCACCGGCCGGGTTGCGCACCGACCCGCCCAGGTCCACGTACGGGTTGGGGTTGTAGAGGTTCGCGGCCGGGACGGCGCTCTGGCCGGTCGGCGGCGTGGCGGTGAAAGCCTTGTTGTCCTGGCTTTCGTAAGTCAGCTCAATGCCGGTGGCCAGATCATGCTTCACACCAGCGGTGGTGAAGCTGGTGCTCAGGCTGGTCTGGTTGGTCAGGATCTCGTTGGTCTGGTTGATGTGCTGACGCGAGCGGCTGATCGTCCAGGTGTTCGGATCCGCTGGGGTGACGGCGGTGATATTGATGATGCCGGTGACCGTGCGGTCCATGTAGGTGCGACCGTATCGCGCGATGTTGCGCACCGTGGTGCCGCCGCCCAGGTCCATCTCCAGCTTGGTGGTGACCATGTCGGCCTTCACGTCCTCGTAGTCGTGGACGCTGCCATAGAAGTTGCTGGTGTCCACTTTACGGGCGGACAGGAGCGCACTGCGGGCCGGCTCGGTGACGGTGGCAGCCAGGCTGTAGCCCGGCCAGCCGATGGCCGGAATGCCGCCGTCAGGCAGGTTGTTCTGGCGGATGTGCTGCGAGTAGAGATAGAAACGGGTGGGTGTGCCCAGGCCAAAGGCCACCGACGGGGCCAGGCCGTAAGTCTTCTTCTTGACCACGTCGCGGCCCGGCACGCCGGAGTCTTCCCAAACGGCATTCAGGCGCACGGCCGTGCCTTCGGCCAGCTTCTGGTTCACATCCACCGAGGCGCGCTTGCGGTCGGCGGTGCCCACGGTCGCGGTGCCTTCGATGAAGGAATCCGCCTGCGGCAGCTTGCTGATCAGGTTGATGTAGCCGGCGCTGGCGGCACGGCCGGTGTCGGCACCGGCGGGGCCCTTCACCACTTCGATCTGTTCGGTGTTGAACACGTCGCGGGTCACGGCGCCCAGGTCGCGGATGCCATCCACAAAGGTGGAGGTGCTGGCGGAGAAACCGCGCATCTGGAAGGTGTCACCGGCGGAGGTGTTGCCGTTCTCGCCCAGCTGCATGGTGATGCCCGGGGTGTTCTGCAGCGCGTCCATCAGCGACACGGCGCCCTGCTCGCGCAGCACTTCCTTGCGGATCACCTGGATGGTCTTGGGCGTTTCCAGCAGCGGCTGCGTCAGCTTGGACGAGGCGCTCTTGTCCACCTTGTAGTCAGAAGCGGCCGTTCCATCGACCCGCACGGTCGGCAGGAAGGTCGAGCTGCTGGTCGAGGGGGTCGTCTCGGCCGCAGCGGGCGCCGGGGCCGGGTCGGCCTGGGCGACCATCGGAAGGGCAAAGGAAGCTGCCAGTGCCGCCAGCGGTGCCACCGCATGCTTGCGGCTCTTGATGTACGTAGCCATGAAGGAAGAGCTCCGAAATCTTGTCTGAATAGGGTCGATGGGCTCTGCTGGCTGCGTGGGGTGGTCGGCATTGGCGCTTGTCGGCGCACCTGATGCATCGGCCCCTCCCTGTCCACGACTGGCTGGCGGCAACTCGTTTCCGTCGCCGGATCCGAAAGCGCAGATGCTAATTATTCGCATTTGGGTGGTCAAAGCCTTCCTGCCGGCCCTGACATCCGTTCGTGGTGGGCACACCACGAAATGATCCGGAAACACGCTGCAAAAGAGAAACGGGCACCGCTGGGGTGCCCGTTGTGAGGAGTGGGACGAGGGGCCGCAGCCCTGTCCTGACGCGGCCTAGGCCGCCGAATGGCTGGTTTTGCGGGGCTGGTCCGTCAGCCTTGCGTGTCGAGCTGCTCGCCCGCCTTCAGCTTGGGCGCGGTGCGCACACTCATGATCATCGTGACCGCCAGGATGCCGATCACCACCCCCAGCGAGATCAGCACCGGGATCTTGATCACGTCGATCAGGATCATCTTGGTGCCGATGAACACCAGCACCAGCGCCAGGCCATAGCTGAGCAGATGGAACTTGGAGGCCATGGCCGACAGCAGGAAGTACATCGCCCGCAGGCCCAGGATGGCGAAGATGTTGGACGTCAGCACGATGAACGGGTCGGACGTGATGGCGAAGATGGCCGGGATGGAGTCCACGGCGAAGATCACGTCGGTCATGCCCACCAGAGCGATCACCAGCAACATCGGTGTGGCAATGCGCTTGCCGTTTTCGATGGTGAAGAACTTCTCGCCATCAAACTGCTTGCTCACCGGCATGATCTTGCGCAGCAGCTTCAGGGCCGGGTTGCTTTCCAGGTCTGGCTCCTGACCCGCCGCCCACCACATCTTGATGCCGGTGACCAGCAGGAACACGCCGAACAGGTAGAGCACCCAGTGGAACTTGGCGATCAGCAGGCCGCCCACCAGGATCATCACCGTCCGCAGCACGATGGCGCCGATGATGCCGATCATCAGCACCCGCTTCTGGAAGGCGCTGGGCACCGCGAAGTAGGTGAAGATCATCAGGAAGACAAAGATGTTGTCCACCGCCAGGGATTTCTCAATGAGATACCCGGTGATGAACTCCAGCGCTTTGGTATTGGCCAGCTCGGTGCTGCCGGTGCCGTCCCGCACCGCCCACCAGAGCAGTCCCATGAAGGCTACGCTCAAGGCCACCCAGACGATGGACCAATTCACCGCTTCCTTGACGGTGACGTCATGCGCGCCCTGTTTGCGCAGCACCACGAAGTCCAGGATGAGCGCCAGCACCACGATGCCGACGAACACTCCCCACAACCAGACAGGCACGATCGTGCTCATGAAATCCCCTTGCAAGCAGAGCGCCCATGATGATGCGGCGCTCCGAGTGACACCAGTGCCTGTCCCCTGTGCGGGCCCAAGCGCTTCACGCCGAAAGGTCTTGCAAGGCTGGCGATGGGACCGAGGCGTCCCCGCCAGGTGCAGCGTCCGGCTGTCCGCAGACAACGTATTGACGAATCGCTGCCGCGGCAAAACCGCGTGGCTACTCCCCTTTCGGAAGTTCGGATTATGCGGATGGGTCGTCAGATTTCAATTCGGTTTTTTCTACGCTCAGCTCCCGGTATGCTGACGGTATGAAGACCTTGATCCGTTGGTTGCTGCTGGCTGGCGCCCTGCTGCTGGTGGCTCATCTTTATCCTGGCGTCCAGGTGAAAAGTTTCACCACCGCGCTGATTGCGGCGCTGGTGCTGGGCCTGTTCAACACGCTGCTGCGGCCGGTGCTGGTGCTGCTGACGCTGCCGGTGACGCTGCTGACGCTGGGGCTGTTCCTGTTCGTCATCAACGCCTTGCTGTTCTGGGCGACGGCTTCGGTGCTGGACGGATTCACCGTGACCGGCTTCCCGGCTGCCTTGATTGGGTCGCTGATCTACAGCCTGTGCGGCATGGCGATCGATGTGCTGATGGAACGGCTGTTCCCGGACAGCGAGTGACGGCCCTCGCCTCCCCAATGAAAAGGGCCTGCCGCGACACCGCTGGCAGGCCCTTGTGTATTTGTCTGTGGTGAACGCCGCCGCGCCAGTGGCCCAAGACGTTCACTGCTCGGCGCCGGGCGGCACTCCGCGCGGGTACATCTCTGCCAGCATCTGGCGCCGTTCGTAGACCAGCGTGCGCAGGCGCGCATCGATGACGGAGGCCTCGATCTGATCGGAATCCCGGCCCCGCGACAGCCGCGACGCGGACCGCAGACGATCGATGGCCCCCACGATATCGCCCATCGCCGCACGTGCTTCTCCCTGCGCCCGCACCGACCGCAGCGGCTGATCGAGCTGCTGCCACAAGGGGGCGATTTCCTGCCACCCCAGCGCATCGTTGCCGTTGAGGCTGAGCCAGGTCTGCAGCGAATCGGCCACGGCCCGCTTGACCTCGGGCCGCTCATCGGCCTTGGCCAGCTCGGCCTTCATCATCAACAGCGGGCGGGACCGCTCGTCCTTCAGCGCTTCCAGGGCGGCCATGCCGGCGGCTGGTTTTCCGCGGGCGAGCTCGAACTCCGCATGCAGGTAGACCATCATGCGCTTGGCGCCGGCATCCGCGCCCAACATGCCGGCAATGGCGTCGGCCGTCTTGAGGGTGGTTTCTGCCCGGGAGAAGTCCCGCAGCTTGATCGATGCCAGCGCACTGGCGTAACGCGCGGCGAGTTGGTCCATCGGCGCGCCGCCCTGGCGCGCGCCCGCATCCAGCCCCTGCAGTTGACGCCAGGCCTCGGCGCGCTGATCCATCAGCACCTTGGACCGGGCGGCCATCAGGGCATGTTCGGTGGTGCCCACCACACGCGTTTCACCGTTGGTGCCCAGACGCGCCCGGGCTTCACCGATCCGCTCGCTGGTCAGCGGGTGGCTGCGCAGATAGGGATAGGAGCCGGAGTCCATCAGGTGATAGGCCTGCTCCATGCGTTCGAACATGCTGGCCATGCCGGCAGGCGCGTAGCCGGCCTGGGTCATCACCTGGAAACCGACGCGGTCTGCTTCCCGCTCCATGTCCCGCGAGAAGTTCAGCGAGGCCTGTGCGGCCGCGGCCTGGCTGCCCAGCACCGCGGCCTGGACACCGTCCGTGCTGCGGCTGCGGGCGGCGGCCAGGATGCCCAGGATCATGCCGGCGGTGGCCAGCAAGGAGTTGCGAGACTCCCCGATATAGCTGCGGGCAATGTGCCGCTGCGTGACGTGGGAGAGTTCGTGGCCCAGCACCGAGGCCAGCTCATCCCGCGCGCCCGTCATGGAGATCAAGCCCAGATGCACCCCGATGTAGCCGCCGGGGAGCGCAAACGCGTTGACCGACTTGTCCCGCACCAGGAAGACCTCCCAGGCGAAGCGGTCGGACGTGTCGTCGCTGATGTTGCCCAGCTTGCGCGCGGCCTGCACCAGTGGACTGAAGGTGCCCTGCACGTATTCGAGCAGCAGCGGGTCATCGAGGTAGTCGGGGTCGGGACGGATCTGGCGCATGACCTGATCCCCCAGCTTCTTTTCCGCGCTGATGCTCACTTCGGCCGACACCGAGTCCCCCAACGCCGGCAGGTTGACCTGGGCCCAGGCGCTTGGGGTGACGCTCTGGGTCAGCAGCGCGGCACCGAGCAGCGCGGCTAGGCAGCGCCGGAGCGGTCGCACCGGCTCACGCCGCGACGCTGGCGGGCAGACCGCGCCCGTGTCATGACGCCCCGCATCACGGCGGGCGGTGGGACCGATAGCATTCACTTGCTTCAAGGCATCTCCAAGACCACGATCTATCATGGCGCCATTCTGGTTTCCCGATTGTTGCCCTTGTGGCGCTACCCACGCATGAGCTCACCTCTCACCCATTTTGACGCCGAAGGGCAGGCCCACATGGTGGATGTCGGTGGCAAGGCAATCACCCATCGGGTGGCTCGGGCTGCTGGCCGTATCCGTATGCTGCCAGAGACCTTGGCCTTGATCGTCAAAGGCGAGGCAAAAAAAGGCGATGTGCTGGGGGTTGCCCGCATCGCGGCCATCCAGGCCGCCAAGCGAACGTCCGATTTGATTCCGCTGTGCCATCCGCTGCCCATCACCCGGGTCGCCATCGAATTCGAGATTGATGAAGCGGCCAATGCGGTGGTGTGCACCGCGCAGGTGGAGACGCTGGGGCGCACGGGCGTGGAAATGGAAGCGCTGACGGCCGTGCAGATCGGCCTGCTCACCATCTACGACATGTGCAAGGCGGCCGACCGCGGCATGGTGATGGAGCAGATCCGGGTGCTGGAGAAGCACGGCGGGAAGTCGGGCGATTGGGTCGCAACGGTTTGACGAGAGGCTCTGCGCAGTCCCATGCGCAGTCGCCCCCGCGCAGTCTCCTTGCGCGCGCCCATCGCTACATCAGCGCCATCAGCGGTGAAGTCACCTCACCGCATCTCGCGGAACCCATAGTCGCGTGACGGCACTTCGCACTGGAAGGGCCGGGGCACGAGCCGGGCCTGGTCAGCGATCTTGCATTCCTCGAAGAACTCGTCTCCGACCGGATTGCGGAACTCCTTGAGTCGCTGGGCGAGATACCGGGCCTTGTCCACTTCGCCCACGGCGGCCAGCGAGCGGGCCCAGGCCACCATCAGGCGGGTGTCGATCAGATGATGGCCCGTCCGCTGCGCGGCGACCAGGGCCTCGGCACCGGCCGGGAGGACCGTCGCCACGGCATAGTCGGCCTGCAGATCGAACAGCGGCGAGCGCTGGCCCGCGGCCATGCGGTCTTCCAGCGACGCGGCATCGGCCGGCGGCGCGTAGATGTGCACGATGCGCAGATAGTCCCACACCGTCAAAGGGACCAGCAGGACCGCGGCGGCGCCCAGCAGCACCAGATCCCAGCGCTTGGTGGCCCCAGGGGCGGCGACAGCGGCATTGGATGCAGGGCTCTGGCGGCCCTGACCTTGAGGGGCAGCGGACCACGAGGCTTGCGTCGAGGTTGCAGGCGCGGATCCGACCGGCGCGCGCCGCAGGGACAGGCCGAAGGCAAACGCGGTCGGCAGCAGGAAGTAGGCGTACCAGAGCGGGTATTCCGACATGCTGTGCAGCCCGATCATCAAGACCACCATGAAGGCGCAGAAGCTCGCGCCGCTGCGGTCGGCGTGGCTGCGCACGCCGGCCAGCACAAACCCGGCCAGCAGCAGCAGCACGACCAGCAGGCCGGCGGGCCACCCCAGCTCCACCAGCAGCTGCAGCACGATGTTGTGGCAATGATCGAAGAACGCCACGGGGCGATCGGGGAACGGGGTCATCGTCCAGGCGAAGTTGAAATCGCCCCAACCGGTGCCGGTCCAGGGGTTCTGCTGGAGCAGCGACCAGGTATTGCGCAGGATGGCCAGGCGCGAGGGCGACCCGGCGCCTTCATCACTCAGGCGTGTCTCGGCGCCGAAGGCATGGCCGCTGGCATGGGTCCAGAAGCGCACCAGAAGCCAGCTCAGACCGAACATGACTGGCGTCAGGGACAGCGCCAGCCGGGGTCCCGATCGAAGGCGGGTGGCCGCGGGCTTGACCACGCTCAGCAGCGCCTCGACCAAGCCCCATGCGGCGAGCAGGCCGACACCGATGAAGCCCGTGCGCGAGGCGCTGAACAGCACGCACAGCACGAAGAGAAACAGCAGGAGGCACAAGGCGACGGTGGCGCGGCGTGCCGATCCCAGGCGGCGCTCCAGCCAGCCGCCCTGCCCCAGCCAGACGGCTGCCACACAGCTCCACAGCAGCAGGCTGGCCAGATGGTTGGGCTGGCGCATGTTGCCCACGGCCCGGCCGGCCAGGCCCGTGCGCGCGATGACAGTGCCGTCCGCCCAGGAGGGCACGAAGAACTGCACAAAGCTGACGGCGGCGCTCAGCAGGCCAGCACCCACCAGGGCCAGGCAGAACAGGGTGATCAGTCGGTCGCGCTGGTCGGTTCGCACGGCCTGCGCGGCTTGCACCAGCACCACGGCGCCCAGCAGCATGGCCGCACCCGAGAGCGAGATCGACCAGGGCAACCCGTTGAGCATCGGCGCGGTCAAGGCCGCCGCCAGCATGACCAGCAGCGCGATGGTGACCGGCTCCGGTCGCCAACCGCGCTCCAGGACGCCGCCCAGGCCCAGGCCGATCAGGGTCAGGCCGAAACCGAAAAGGGCCAGGAGTTGGTTGTAGAGAGTGGCTGAAGGGGTTTGGTTGAAGGCGAAGAGGGGGGCGAGCGTGACGCCGATGGCCAGACCCATCACGATCCACCAGTGCCCACGCCCCCACGATGCCTGGGAGCTCGGGGCGGCGGCGGAAGCAGGCACAGATTGCGTCACGGGCGGGCGCGCGTCGATCGTCATATGAAATCCAAGGCGGCGGACAAGGCGGAACTCTAAACGGTCCGGGCGGGCGACCGGGTGCTAGCAGCGCGCGAGGGCAGCGCAGAGCATTTCCGGAATAGCTGCTGCCCAATGCCTCCCGTGCGAATGCTGCGGTCCTCTAGCGGAGCTGATCCCAGGAATACGACTGCATCGGCGCTTCACATTGATAGGGCTGTTCAGCCCCCGCTGGCGCACCTTTGCAGTCCTTGAAAAACTGCTGCGCGGCGCGCTGCTCCGACGGCCGGATGATGGCGGCGAGAAAGCGCGCCTTGTCCATTTGGCCCGTCGCGTTCAGTGCATTGGCCCAGTCGATCAACGTCTGGGTGTCGATGAAGCGACGAGACGCACGCTGCACCAATTGCAGCGACAAAGGTCCGGGAGGGAGAACCTGCGCAGCGGCACCATCGGCGTGCGGGCTGAAGAACAGGGATCGCTGACCTTGGCCCAGTCGGTCGATCAGCTCGGCAGGACTGCTGCTGGGTTGATAAATACGAACGATGTCCGCGTATTCCTTCGCTGCCAGCACGGTACCCAACGCCATCACAACTCCGGCAAAGGCCAGTTTGCTATTCGCTCTGGCCGGCATATTGTCTGACGCCCCAGTGCCGGGGCTGGCCCGAAAAACCGCCAGACAGCAGCCGACCACCAACGCCGATGGGAGCAGAAAGTAGGCGTACCAGAACGGATACTCCGTCATGCAATGCGCGCCAATGGTGAGCAGTAGCATCAGGCCGCACACGCTGGTCGGGGAGGCATCGCGTGGGACGGATTTCACCAGTTGCACGCCCCCCCACAGCAGCAGCAGGCTGGCCAACCCGCCAAGCAGCAGGCCCATTTCTGCAAACAGCTGTAGGAAAAGGTTGTGCGTGTGATCCACCAGCAGCAGATGTCCCTGCGGGAACGGCGTCACCGTCCAGACAAAATTGAAGTTGCCCCAGCCCGTACCCCACCAAGGATGCTGCATGATCAGCACCCACGCATCATGAAGAATGCTCATCCGGTCCGCAGAATGGGTGGCTTGGTCCCCTATCTTTTGCTGCGCGTAGAAGCCCAAACCGCGGGTTTCCATCCATCCGCTCACAAGGGGCCAGGCCACCGCAAACGCAGGAGCCATCAGGGCCAGGCCGAGGCGGCTTTCGCGGCTCAGCCGCCCTGCACCGCGGCCCCGACCAAAGGCGTCCCAAAGAACCCAAACGACCAACAGCGCAATCCCGACCATTCCGGTACGCGACGCGGTGAGCAGCACGCCAACAGCGAAAGCTGACGGCATCACCAGTAAGGCGGCTCGGGCCGCAGCGGCGCTCCACAGCAGCCTTGTCAGGGCGCCACTCTCTTTCAGCGCGACGAGCGCAATGCAGCTCCACAGAAACAAGCTGGCCTGATTGTTGGGCTGGCGCATGTTGCCGATCGCCCGTGCTTCTGCACCCGGCACAGCTACGAGGAGTCCGTCTGCAATCGAGGGCAGGAAAACCTGAATCCATGCGACCGCAAGGCTGGCAAGCCCTGCCACCACCAAGGCGCCGCAGAGCGATGCAAACACCGTCTGGCGCGTGGACGCCGCCAAGTTGGCCCCCACTTGCACCAGCAAGAGGGCCGACGCCACCGCCACGGCCATCGTCAGCATGACGGCCATAGGCAAGCCCGTGGTGGCGGGCACCACCAGCACGGTCAGCAATATCAGCACGAGCGCCAGGCTGACCCCGTCCTTGCTGAAGTGGCGCACGTTGATTCCGGACACCGCCAGCCCCAGTAGGAACAACCCAAAACCGCCGTAAGCCAGCAATTGGTTATAGATTGACAGTAGCGGGCGCTCGCTGAAGGCACACAGGGGTGCAAGCGCCACGCCCACCAGAAGCCCGATGGCGATCAACCATTGCCCGGCGCGTTGCTGGGAAGAAGAAGGTGGCATGGGGCGAGCGATGGTGTAAGGGGTGAAAGATACCGAATGCGTCAGGTCGCCGGTGCGAGGTACTGCCGAGTATGTCGATCAATGATCGATAGGAGCGAAACCGACCGGATCCCCGGTAGTGCGGTCCACCAGGACGGACCAGTCTGTCCGGCGGGCCAGCATGGGCAGGAACAGCAGTTGTTCGACCGGTCGTCCGGTGCGAGCGGCCGCGTCGCGGACGGCGGTCGCTTGCTCAGGGTTGCGCTTGAGCCAGTCGTCGAGCGGCTGGCCTTTCTTAACCGTCTGTGCGCGCGCAGCGGCGTCCCAAGGACGCCAATAGCTGGGGCGCGCGCCCAGATCAAAACCACTGAAGCTGAGCATGATCGCGTCGGAGCGCTGCTCATTTGTCGGCGTGGCCGTGTTGACGAGTTCGGGGCCCGTCATCGACAGGGAGCGGTACTGGGGCAGCGCCTCGGGCAACTCTGAGACGCGTACATCGTTCGCGGTGGTCACCCTGAAACGATCCACTTCAAGCGCCAGGACAGCGGGCCGAGCCAGATACACCGTGCGCAGCCCATAAGCCAGTGCCAGCACCTGCAGCACCACGATGATGAGCAGGTCACGCCGAAGCTCTTTGCGCGGCTTGGCGAGATTGAAGACGGCCAAGGTAAGCAGCGGCCCGATCACCACATCCACCGCCATCAGGATGAAGAGCAACTCTTGCCCACCCGACACGATGCGGTAGGGCCAGGGATACCACATCAGCAGCACAACGGCCGCAGCCAGCGCGGCCACGAGGAGCGAGGCAAGCAAGTGGAAGCCGAACGCACGAAATCTGACACGCCAATTCATTTGATCAAAACCAGCCGTGGGTCCAAAAGCGAGGATTGGTATTGTCTACGTCCGGGCGTCCCGCAACGGGGCCGGAGGTGTCGAACTGTGGCGATGAGGTGACGGCGCACGTGACCAATGCCTTTATTGCCATGACCGAGATGGCGATGGCGAGAGTGGCCTTCAGCGCAAAAATGAGAAATGTCGGCAGGACACGGGCACGGGTCCACGGCGATGCTAGGAGCGGTGGACGGGCCGATGTGATGGCCACGCCCTGCGCGAAAATCCTAGCGGTGGCCATACACAGTCCGATCAACACGGCGATCCACAACTGAGACACTGGCATGACGAAATTGCCAGAGAAAGCACCGTCCACCGCGACACCGACCAAAGCGACCATCAGGCCGATCGCGATGCCGGCATGGGCCGGGATCGCGGCGCGCAGCGAACCAAGCATGCGGCCCATCCATTGCAAAGCCGGGCCCAGAATCAGTACCGCGCCAATGGCGCCGTATTCCGCCAGGACCTGCGCGTAGATGTTGTGCGGGTGTGCAGCCTCCCCGTTGTACCAGTGCGAGAAATGCATCGGACCAACACCGACCCAAGGCGACGTCTGCCAAAGCTTGAAAGCACATGCCAGTAGGTAGTCCCGGAAATGAGCGCTGGACAGTCCCTGCACGTCAATGGAGTGGCCCGCCGGTTGCAGCCAGTGCAGGTAGACCAGCCACATCAGGCCCATGCCTAACAGTGTGAAACCTGCCGAGCGACGGGCATAGGCCGCTGCGTTGCCGCGGAAACAGACTAAGGCTGTCAGCAATCCGAGTAACAAGGCCAAGATGGTGGCACGGCCCAGCGTGATGAAAAGAATCATGCCGCTCAGGACCAGCGTGACGACCGCCCACCGCCGCCATAGCGGCCGGGCATCGTGCGTCGCGACCGCAGCCACCAGCGGCAGCACCACGGTCTGTGCGTGATTGAGAAAGCGAGGATTGTCGAATCCCACCAGCGCTTCCCAGGGGTAAACGTTCCCTCCGCCAGCAATGGCAAGGGCAAGAATCAGCAGCACCAAGATGGCATGCGCAGCCGTTCCCACCACGACGAACCGCAGAAATATGCAGATCTCGTCGGCGGATCGCAGACCCTGGCTCAACAGAGCCATCAGTCCAAGAAGCCCTGCCCACATCACGACTTCGTGAACAGCCACGACTGGGTGGGCAGCAAGAAGAGAGGAGACGGTCACCAGCAGCACGATGGCGCTCCATCGGACGACGTTCCGCAAGGACACCTGAGCAGGCCGGTTGGGCGTCGACAACAACAGTCCGATAGCGGCGGCCGCGATGATCACCAACTGACAGACTCGGGCCACGTCATGCGCGGTGGAGCCTGTTTGCAGGGCCGGATAAAGCAGCGGGATGCCCCACAACACGAGGGGAAGCCCGAGCAACACTCTGCCTTTTCTCATCTCCGAGCTGCACTTCCTTCAGGGAACATTTCAAAAAAGCAAAAAGGGGAGCAAACGCTCCCCTTTTGTGCTGAATCAACGAGTCGTTGATTAGCTGTGCTTGCAAGAAGCCGACAGGTACTTATTGTCGATGTCGCCAGCGGCGCCGCAAGTCCAGGCCAGAGCTTGGGTGCTGGAGTCAGCCACACCCACCAGGCTCAGCGTACCACCGTCAACACCGGCGCCGATGTTCTGGGCCGTGGCAACCAGCGTAGCGGTGCTGCCGCTCGGCTTGTACTCGATCTTGGACATGTACTTGCTGGTGCCGCTCACCGGCAGTTCGGCCGTGGTCGGCAGCTTGTTCATCGTGGTGGTGAACTCTTGCAGCGGCTGCTTGTAAGCCGACAGAGCCAGGATCAGTTCGCTGACCTTGGACTTCTTCATGTAGTCCGAGTAAGCCGGCAGTGCCACAGCAGCCAGGATACCGATGATGGCCACAACGATCATCAGTTCGATCAGGGTGAAACCCTTTTGGATAGCGCGCTTCATAAAAACTCCTAAGGAAAAAGGGAGGGAGATTCGGTCGAGACACTGCTTCTGAATGCAGGGGATGTGCCAGGGCCTGCGCAGGTCAAAATCCGTGGAAAACAGCACATCCGAGGGGTGATGGAACGATCTGGGTGACGATTTCTGTCCGGCGCACTCGCAAAGTTCGTCCACCTGTCGGAGCCGGACAAAATTTGTCAGTCGCGCCGAAACGAGCGGTTACCGATGCCAATTCATGCGTTCGGCCGGCAAGCGGCCGCCAGGTACCGGGCCGGGATGGTGCCAGCGCACGTCCACTCGACAGAGCCGTTGGACAGTCCGCCGGATCCCGGCTTGCCAGTGAGCACCAGCTGAAGCCCATCCACATCGGGGGCAATCGACCCGCTGCGGACCACGGCGGTGATGTTGACCTCCGCGTCGCTGACCTTGTTGTAAGTCACGCTGTCGACATACTTGCTGCTGCCCCCAGACCATGACAGCTGACTGGCCGCGGGAAAACTGGCGTTAGTGTTCACATGCTCCATGACCAACGCCTTGGGCGGTGTCAACGCCAGCAGCACTTCGCTGAGCCGAGTTTTCTTGATGTAGTCGGCATAGGTGGGGAGCGCCAGGGCGGCGAGGATGCCGATGATGGCCACCACAATCACCAGTTCGATGAGGGTGAAGCCTTGTTGAGAGCGTTTCATGACGGGAGGCGGTTGAAGGGATTGCCTTCACAACTGCAGGGGTCATGCCACCGGCGGCCCAGCATCCCGCGTGGAAGCCCGCCATAGGTGCCCGCTCCGGCGTCTGTCATGAAAGTGACAGGTTGCGTCAGCACCTCACGGCGCGGTTGGTCGCTTTGGCACGATGGGCGCCGAAAAATGTCACGTTTTATTCGGGGTGGCTGCGGCGTAACAGTCGCTAGCGCCATCGCTTGCGACGTCCGTCGTGCCCCGCGAATCGGGCACTGCACCCCGCCCGTCGCTACCGGGCTGCTGCCCGGGGGGTCATCGAGACCCGCTCCGAATTCGGGCTATTTCAGGCTGAATTCCTGAAAATGCTCCAGCGCCGTAATCCGATGCTCGGTCTCCAGCGCTTCCACCGCCACCATCACGGCGGCCCGCTCGCCCGGCTTGATATGGGTGATGTGCACCCGCATCGGTGTGCGCAGCTTCTTCAGCTCCTCCCCCAGCGTGCAGGGGCAGTGATGCTGGCTGATACCCGCCAGCTCACATTCGTCATTCGCGAATGCGCATTCGATGACCAGGTCGGACAGCGAGAGCTGGCCCAGCCGCTCCCACAGCGCGGGGTTGGGTCCGGTATCCCCGGTGAACACCCAATGCGTCCCCGAGCCAGGATTCACCGCAAATCCCACGGCCGGCACGGTGTGCGCCGCGCTCAGCACCTCGATCTCACGCCCGGCGCCCAGGTCCAGCCGATCCCCCACGGCAAACGGATGAAAACTCAGCGCCGGTCGCTCCACAGACGGCAGGCGGGTGAAATCCGGCCAGATGACGCCATTGAAGATGTGATCCTTCAAAGCCTTGAGCGTGTCCGGGAGGGCATGCACCTGCACCGCCGGTCGCCCTTGCTGCGCGCGGCTGCGCTGCACGGTGTCGGCCAGAAGGCCCACCGACAGCACATGGTCCAGATGGGAATGGGTCAGGAAGATGTGATCAACCCGGGCCATCGCATCGGCCGACAGCTCGCCCACGCCGCTGCCGGCGTCGATGAGCACATCGTCGTCCAGCAGGAAAGAGGTGGTTTTGTGGCCGGCTGCCATGGCACCGGCGCACCCGAGCACGCGAATCTTCATGAGCCCACTGTAGGGCCAGCCACCGTGCTTGCTAAGCGCTGAATTGGGCAATCCCCGAGTTTTTGCCTCAGGTTACGACTGCCCAGGGCAATGCCGTGAAAACCTCCACGTGTAGGCAATTGCACTACACGGGCCAGCCGTGCATCGGCGGCGCCATGCGGACGTCAAATCCGCGTTGTTGGCGCTTGGTTACGTGCGCCACCGCACGCTCCAAAGCCGATTCAGCCCTGCATGAACTGCATCTGCGTGCCGGCCAGCTCAATCACGTCGCCGTTCTTGAGCGGGACCGATTCAGCGGCCAGCGGCGCGCCGTTCACCACGGGCCGGGAGACCCCTTCCACGTGGGCAAACACATACCCGCTGGGGCGCTTGGTGATGGAGGCGACCTGGACGCCAGGCTTGCCGACGGTGGTGACCACCTTGGACAGCGCCACCTCGCGGCCTGCAGCCGGACCATTGAGCACCTTGATGGCAGCCGGCGCGGCAGTCGCCGCCGGGGCGCCGCCACCCAGCCCGCCGAAGGACGAGGGCAGACCGAAACCGCTGCTGGGGGCCGTCTGGCCCGGGCGCAGGATCATGGTCTTTTCGTAGTCGGCGTTGTCCTCGACCAGATACTTGATCTTGTACTTGCCCACTTCAATGACGTCGCCGTGGGACAGCAGCTGCTTCTTCACAGCCTTGCCATTGATGTAGGTGCCGTTGGTGGAGTTCAGGTCTTCGATGAAGACGTCCGACCCAACCATCTGCATCACGGCATGCTCACCGCTGACGGCGAGGTTGTCGATCACGATGTCGTTGTAGGGGCGCCGACCCAGCGTGGTCTTGTCCTTGGTGACTTGCACCTCTTTGATCACCACACCGTCGAGCGAAACCACCAGTTTGCCCATCTTTGACCTCGTGTCCTGTCTATAGTTGTGATGGCGCGCTCAGCGACGCCCGTGGTTACGACTGAAGGGCCACCATGCCCACGGCTTGGTACGACTTTCCGCGCGAACCAGAACGATCGCAATATTATCCTTGCCGCCCATGTCATTGGCGGCGTCCACCAGCGCCTGCGCAGCCTCGGGAAGATCCGGGTGACTTTGCAGGATTTGTGCGACGGAGGCGTCATCCACCATATCAGACAGCCCGTCGCTGCACAGCAGGATCTCGTCGCCGGGTTGCAGTTCATGCTGGTGGATTTCCAGCATGACGGTGTCTTCCACCCCCACCGCCCGGGTCACCAGATTCTTGTTGCTGGAAAACACCGCTTCTTCAGGCGTAAGCAGACCAGCATCGATCTGCTCTTGCAGTAACGAATGGTCTCTCGTCATCTGGACGAGTTGCCCGTCCCGCAGGCGGTAAGCGCGAGAATCGCCCACATGCCCCAGCAGCACACTTTGCTCCCGAAACACGGCCACCACCAGCGTCGTGCCCATGCCGGCATAACGCGGATTGGTATTGGCGGCGTTGAAGATGGCGCGGTTGGCGTTGTCCACGCAGATGTCCATCGCACGGCGTACATCGGCATCGGAGGCATGCTGCCCGGCTTCGGCCAGCCAGCGACCGAGTTCCGCCTTGATGAAGGACGTCAGCATCTGGCTGGCGACTTCACCGGCGTTGTAACCACCCATGCCGTCCGCGAGAACAGCCAGGCCGACGCCTGGATCCAGGGCGATCGAGTCTTCATTGTTGTCGCGCACTCGTCCGGTGTCGGTGGCGCTGAAGAACTCCAGGGTCATGTCTTGCGGGCGGGATCGTCTGGGGGAGGATGATTGTGCACCGCCGCGCTGCTGCGCAGGCGTAAAGTTTCCTCGAAAGCCAGCCCCGCTGTCGGGGGGGTTGTGGTGGGATCGCCCTCATCGGTGCGCTTTGCGCTCCCACCTGCGGGGGATGCTGAAACGTCGCCCCGGCTGTTGGCCAGACCGACCGGAAGGTCGGCCAGGACCGCTTCCAGGTCCTGCGCCAGTTGCTCACCGGACTGATAGCGAAGTTCAGGCCGCTTTTCAAGCGACAACGCCACCACCATGGCCAGCGACTCCGGCAGTTCCTGGCGGTACAGACGGACGTCGGGCGGGGGCTGGTTGGCGATTTGATGCATCAGGGACGCCATGGACTCCGATTGATGGGGCAGATGCCCTGTCAAAAGCTGAAACAACATGACGCCTAAAGAATACAGGTCGCTGCGGCCATCCACCTTCAATCCGGCCAACTGTTCCGGGGACATGTAGGAGGGGGTGCCCAGGACCAGCCCGGTCCGGGTGCGGCTGCCGTCCGCCACGCGGGCGATGCCGAAATCCATGATCTTCACGCTGCCGGTGGGCCGGTCGAGCATGACGTTGGCCGGTTTGATGTCCCGGTGCACCACCCCGTGGCTGTGGGCGTAGTGAAGCGCCCGCGCGAGCCGGGCGCCCAGCAGCAGCACCTCGCGCAGGGGCAGGCGCTGGCTTTCGCGGGTGTAGTGGCTCAGGTCGTGCCCGACCACCAGTTCCATCGCGATCCAGGTGTCGCCGCCACTTTCGCCAGCATCGAGCACCCGTAGGATGTCCGGATGCGTCAGATGCAGAGCCGCGCTGGCTTCGCGGATGAAGCGCTCGCGCACATCCACCAGGTCTTCCGGCGCGAACTCGCGCTGCAGGGACAGCCGCTTGATGGCGACCGAACCGCCGCTGCGCCGGTCCACCGCCTGGTGGACCTTGGCCATGGCGCCCCGACCGATTTCCTGGCCGAGCTCATAGTTGTCCAGCCGGGAGCCGGCCCACCGGGGCATGGGCTGCGTGGTCTGCAGCGCGCTGGGCAGGTCCTCCACCGCCGGCGGCGGAAGGGATCGTCCCAGCAATCGCTTGAAGAACCCTGCAGCGGTCATGACATGGTGGTGCTTTCGTCAGGCTTGGGACGGGCGGCGGTTGGCCAGCATCTTGCCGATGCCCAGCACCAGAAGGGCACCCACCACACCGGCGCCGTACTGAAGCCACGGCACCACCACCGTCGTGCCAGGCTTGCTGCCCGGCTGATCCAGAACCCAGCCCCGGAGGGCCGGATCCGTCACGAGCATCGTACCCGCAATCCAGCCCAGCAACATGGCGCCCAGGGTGATCACTGCGGGATAGCGGTCCATCAGTTTGATGACCAACTGGCTGCCCCAGACGATGATGGGAATCGAGACCAGCAGGCCGAAGATCACCAAGATCAGCTGGTGATCGTGACCCGCCCCCTCGGCGGCACCGGCGATGGCGATCACGTTGTCCAGCGACATGACGAAATCAGCCACGATGACGGTCTTGACGGCCGCCCAGAGTTTGTCGCTGGCCTGGATGTTGGCGTGGTCGTCGTCCTCTTCCGGCAGCATCAGCTTGATGCCGATCCAGAACAGCAACAGGCCACCGACCAGCTTGAGGAACGGCAGTTGCAGCAGCTGCAGCGCAAAGAAAATCAGCACCACCCGCAGGATGATGGCGCCCGCGGTCCCCCAGAGAATGCCCTGGGTGCGGAGCTTGGGTGGCAGCTTGCGGCAGGCCAGGGCGATCACGACGGCGTTATCGCCGCCGAGCAGGATGTCGATCGCGATGATCTGGAGAACCGCCAGCCAGAACGGGGCGTGGAGAAGCATGTCCATAAGCGAAGACCTGCTGGATGCGACGTCAGGCGCCCATCCAGTGTAGAGCGGTTGCGGGATGCAAACGACAGAAGGGGCCTTGCGGCCCCTCCTGGATCGTTGGCGGAAGCTGACGCATTGTCCGCGCCCGCCCCACAGGTTTCCGATGCGTGGAACTACGCACCAGACGAACCTGCAGGTTTTTCCTGTCGCTTACAGCAGGCTCTTGAGCAGCTTGCCCATTTCCGACGGATTGCGGGTCACCTTGAAGCCGCACTCTTCCATGATGGCGAGCTTGGCATCGGCGGTGTCGGCACCGCCGGAGATCAGCGCGCCGGCGTGGCCCATGCGCTTTCCGGGAGGGGCAGTCACGCCAGCGATGAAGCCCACCACCGGCTTCTTCATGTTGGCCTTGCACCAGCGGGCGGCTTCGGCTTCGTCCGGACCACCGATTTCACCGATCATGATCACCGCATCGGTGTCCGGATCGTCATTGAAGGCCTTCATCACGTCGATGTGCTTCAGACCATTGATCGGGTCGCCGCCGATACCCACGGCAGAGGACTGGCCCAGGCCCAGGTCGGTCAGCTGAGCCACCGCTTCATAGGTCAGCGTGCCGGAGCGCGACACGACGCCGATGCGGCCCTTGCGGTGGATGTGACCGGGCATGATGCCGATCTTGATCTCTTCCGGGGTGATCAGGCCGGGGCAGTTTGGGCCCAGCAGCAGCGTCTTCTTGCCGCCAGCGGCTTCCTTGGCGCGCATCTTGTTGCGCACTTCCAGCATGTCGCGGACGGGGATGCCTTCCGTGATGCAGATGGCCAGGTCCAGGTCGGCTTCCACGGCTTCCCAGATGGCGGCGGCTGCGCCGGCCGGCGGCACATAGATCACGGACACGGTGGCGCCGGTCTGTGCAGCAGCTTCCTTGACGGTGCCGTAGATGGGGATTTCAGAGAACTTCTCACCGGCCTTCTTGGGGTTCACACCCGCGACGAAGGCATTCTTGCCGTTGGCATAAGCCTGGCAGCCGAGAGTGTGGAACTGACCGGTCTTGCCCGTGATGCCCTGGGTGATGACCTTGGTGTCCTTGTTGATATAGATGCTCATGTCGTATTCCTTGGCTGGGTCTTCGGCTTACTTGACGGCGGCGACGATCTTCGTCGCGGCTTCGGCCATGGTGTCGGCGGAGATGATGGGCAGGCCGGACTCGGCCAGCATCTTCTTGCCCAGCTCTTCGTTGGTGCCCTTCATGCGCACGACCAGCGGCACAGACAGGTTGACGGCCTTGCAGGCGGTGATCACGCCTTCGGCGATGGTGTCGCACTTCATGATGCCGCCGAAGATGTTGACGAGAATGCCCTTCACGTCGGGGTTCTTCAGCATGATCTTGAAGGCTTCGGTGACCTTCTCAGCGGTGGCGCCGCCGCCCACGTCCAGGAAGTTGGCCGGCTCGCCGCCGAACAGCTTGATGGTGTCCATGGTGGCCATGGCCAGACCGGCACCGTTCACCAGGCAGCCGATGTTGCCGTCCAGCGAGATGTAGGCCAGGTCGAACTTCGACGCTTCGACTTCCGCCGGATCTTCTTCGTCCAGGTCGCGGTAGGCGACGATTTCCGGATGACGGAACAGGGCGTTGGCGTCAAAGTTGAACTTGGCGTCCAGGGCGATCAGGTTGCCCTTGGAGTCGCAGTTCAGCGGGTTGATTTCCACCAGCGACGCGTCGGTGTCCATGTAGCACTTGTACAGCTTGGCGAACAGGTCCACGGCCTGGTCCACCGATGCGCCGGTCAGGCCGATGGCCGTGGCGATCTTGCGGGACTGGTCAGCGGTGATGCCGGTCAGCGGGTCGATGTACTCGGTGATGATCTTCTCGGGGGTGGAGTGCGCCACCTCTTCGATGTCCATGCCGCCTTCGCTGGACGCGATGAAGGCCACCTTCTGGGTGCCACGGTCGGTCACCAGGGACACGTACAGCTCGTTCTTGATGTCCGCGCCTTCTTCGATGTAGAGGCGCCGGACCTTCTGGCCTTCCGGACCGGTCTGGTGCGTGACCAGCTGCATGCCCAGGATCTGCTCGGACAGCGCCTTCACGTCATCCAGGCTCTTGCCCAGCTTCACGCCGCCGCCCTTGCCGCGACCGCCCGCATGGATCTGCGCCTTGACCACCCACACCGGGCCGCCCAGCTTTTGCGCGGCTTCCACCGCTTCTTGCACCGTGAACGCGGGAATACCGCGCGGCACCGGCACGCCGAACTGGCGCAGGATTTCCTTGCCCTGGTACTCGTGAATCTTCATAGGGAGGTCTCGCTTGATGAATGATCAGGAAGAGAAAGCCGAGGCCGCGGCGCGAGCGTGGCACTGGCTCGGGTATTGGGTTTGCCGGGTCACGGCGATGGTCAAGGCCATGGGCGCGGACCCAGAGAGTCCGGCGGACCAATGGACCAAACCGTCGGCAATGCGACGACCCAGCCAGTGGCGTGCGGAGGTGGCGATGGAAGACATAGACCCGATGCAAACACGCAAAAACAGGCCCGCGGCCAAGGGCGAGCGGGCAGCTTGCGAAGCCGCCAATGTAGCATGCTGCATAGCATCAAGGCTTTCACGGGAATGACACGCGCCCGCAGATGCCTGAATTAGGGGCATGGCACCACCGCAAAAAGGGCAAGAGTGGGCGGATGGCGTTCACCATGCTGCGGGGTGGTGCGCGGACGTTGGGGGTGGGCTCACGCGGCAGGCTTGGGCGGCAAGCCGAAGCGTGTGGCGCGGCTGAGGGATCAGCTAGCGGCGGGATCCGCGCCGAAATCCGCGTCGCCATCCGCGTCGCCATCCGAGTTGGAATGCATCGCGGCGAGTGCAGCCCGCACCGCTCGGATGGCCCGTCGGGCCACATCAGACTGGAATCCGCGCCCCATCAGGAAGCGCATCTGGCGGGCCTCCTGGGCGGCATCCCACGGCAGCGCAGCACTGAACTTGCGGCGCAGCACCTCGCAGGCCCGGTCCAGTTCCGTGCCGGACAGCGCTGACCGCTGCTCGGCATCCAGGCTCAGCCCATGCTGGGCCAGTTCCTGCTCGATACGGCGCTGGCCCCAGCGCGACGCACGGGCGTTGAGCCGGGACTCCACGAAGCGGGATTCATCCAGATAGCCCTGCTGACGGAGCCAGACCAGGACCTCGTCGACCTGTTGCTCGATATGCGCCGGGTCGGGGACTTCTTCAGACGCCGCATCGATCGGTTCGTGGAGCTCTGCATCGTGCGCTTCATGGTGCGCTTCATAAGACGCTCCATCGAACGTCTCATCGGGTCGCCGCCGCCGTGCAGTTCGCTTGCCGAGGACGCCACTGGAACGGTCATCGGTCTTTGCGCCGCCCGTGCTGGCGGCGCTCGACATCGCAATCCGGCCCAGTTTGCGCCGCAGCTCCAGTTCGCTGTGGTCTCGCTGGGCCAGCAGGGTGACGGCCCGCGCTCTGAGAGAGAGCGGCTGACGCGTCACAGCCGCTCCTTACTGCGCAGCGTCCGGAACAGCGCCCAGCAGCGGGATGCCCAGCGAATCGCGGATCTTGTTTTCGATCTCGACCGCCAGGTCCGCGTTCTCACGCAGGAACTCACGAGCGTTGTCCTTGCCCTGGCCGATCTTCTCGCCGTTGTAGGCATACCAGGCGCCGGCCTTGTCCACGATCTTCGCGGTCACGCCCATGTCGATGATTTCGCCTTCGCGGCTGATGCCTTCGCCGTAGAGGATGTCGAACTCTGCCGTCTTGAACGGGGGCGCCACCTTGTTCTTCACCACCTTGACCTTGGTTTCCGAACCGATGACTTCTTCACCCTTCTTGATGGAGCCGATGCGGCGGATGTCCAGACGGACCGACGCATAGAACTTCAGCGCATTGCCGCCGGTGGTGGTTTCGGGCGAGCCGAACATCACGCCGATCTTCATGCGGATCTGGTTGATGAAGATGACGGTGCAGTTGGTCTTCTTGATGGTGGCGGTCAGCTTGCGCAGGGCCTGGCTCATCAGTCGGGCCTGCAGGCCGGGCAATGCGTCGCCCATCTCGCCTTCGAGTTCGGCCTTGGGCGTCAGGGCAGCGACCGAGTCGATGATGATCAGGTCCACCGAGCCGGAGCGCACCAGGGCGTCCACGATCTCGAGCGCCTGTTCACCGGTGTCCGGCTGGCTGATCAGCATTTCCTGCAGGTTCACACCCAGCTTCTGGGCGTACTGGACGTCCAGCGCATGCTCGGCGTCGATGAAGGCGCACACGCCTTGCAGCTTCTGCATCTGGGCGATGACCTGCAGCGTGAGCGTGGTCTTGCCCGACGATTCAGGGCCGTAGATCTCGATCACGCGGCCACGGGGCAGACCGCCCACGCCCAGGGCGATGTCCAGGCCCAGCGAGCCGGTGGAGACGACCTGGATGTCCTCGATCTTCTCGCCTTCCGCCAGGCGCATGATGGAGCCCTTGCCGAACTGCTTTTCGATCTGGGCGAGAGCGGCCTGCAGGGCCTTGGCTTTTTCAGTATTGGCGTTTTTGACGGGGGCGTCCATGAAGCATCTCCAAGTAGCTGCGGCGGATTATGGCCCAATCTGTATATCTGTACAGTGGTTTTGTCGCCGCGCCGCAGCGGTTGCAATGAAGGCATCGTAGACATTCTCTGGCTCATGGCGTGAGCCACCCCAACGAATCCCGTCGAAAGTCTGTGGGCGGCTCCCGAGTCGGGAGGATGGCCCAGACTCGCAAATGCCTACTCCCACCTTGGCGTCCCATCCCTAGAATGGGCTGATTCAAGAAGAACGGGAGACATCGATGCGCATCCTGATAGCCGAGGACGACCAGGTGCTGGCCGACGGCCTGCTGCGCTCGCTGCGGGCCTCCGGTTGCGCTGCCGATCAGGTGAGCAGCGGTACCGAGGCCGATGCGGCACTGGCCTCCCATGAATTCGACCTGCTGATCCTGGACCTGGGCCTGCCCCGCATGCATGGCCTGGAGGTGCTGCGACGGCTTCGCGCCCGCGGATCGGCCGTGCCGGTGTTGATCCTGACGGCCGCCGACAGCATCGAGGAGCGGGTCAAGGGGCTGGACCTGGGCGCCGACGACTACATGGCCAAGCCGTTCTCGCTGCAGGAGCTGGAAGCCCGGGTGAGAGCCCTGACCCGCCGCGGCCTGGGCACGGCCTCCAGCGTCATCAAGCATGGGCCATTGAGCTTCGACGCCACCGGTCGCGTCGCCTACATCAACGACCAGATGGTGGAACTCTCGGCGCGGGAGCTGTCGCTGCTGGAAGTGCTGCTGCAGCGCGCGGGCCGGCTGGTCAGCAAGGACCAACTGGTCGAGCGGCTGTGCGAGTGGGGCGAGGAAGTCAGCAACAACGCCATCGAGGTCTACATCCACCGCCTGCGCAAGAAAATCGAGCAGGGCCCGATCCGCATCGCCACGGTCCGAGGGCTGGGCTACTGCCTTGAAAAGATCCCCGGCTAAGAAGCCCCGGTGCGGCGGGGTACGCTCCGGCCCCTGCCCCATTCGCCGCCCCATCGGCCTCGCGTGCGGGAAGCCGGCATGAGCGCCTCCAGCGGCCACCGCTCCCTCTTCGGCGAGATCCTCGACTGGATGCTCGCCCCGCTGCTGGTCATCTGGCCGATCAGCGTCGCCCTGACCTGGCTGGTCGCCCAGGGCATTGCCAACAAGCCCTACGACCGGGAACTCGGCGAGATGGCCCGCACCCTGGGCCTGCAGGTGGCCACCGAGCCGGGCCCGGGAGACCTGCCCAAGGGCCGCTCCCGCTATGCGCTGGCCCCGGAAGCCGCCGCGCTGCTGCGGGCCGACGAGTCCGACACCATCTACTACCAGGTGCTGGGCCTGCGCGGCGAGCTGCTCAGCGGCGACCGCCACCTGGCCGTGCCCGAACGCGAGCCGCCGGTGGTGCCCTGGGAACTGCACTTTCGCGACGATGAGGTGAGCAACGAATCGGTGCGGGTGGCCTTCCTGTGGGTGGTCCCGGAAGGCATGGCCGGCAGTGACCGCATGATGCTGGTCCAGGTGGCGGAGACCCTGGGCAAGCGCTCACGGCTGACCAACGAGATCATCAAGGGCGTGATCCTGCCGCAGTTCGTCATCCTGCCGCTGGCGGTGCTGCTGGTGTGGCTGGCGCTGGCGCGGGGCATTGCGCCGCTCAATGAACTGCAGCGCCGCATCCGCTCGCGGGACAGCTCCGACCTGAGCCCGATCGACGAGCACCGCATTCCCGATGAAGTGGCGCCGCTGGTGCAGGCCATCAACGACCTGCTGGAGCGGCTGGACCAGTCCATCCGCGCCCAGAAGCACTTCCTGGCGGACGCGGCCCATCAGCTCAAGACACCGCTGGCGGGGCTGCGCACCCAGGCGGAACTGGCGCAGCGCGAGATCGACGAGGGCCGCAGTTCGCCGGCGGATCTGCGGCGCTCGCTGCAGCAGATCGCGCTGTCCAGCCAGCGGGCGGCGCACATGGTCAACCAGTTGCTGGCCATGGCCCGCGCCGAAGACCAGGAACATGCGTCCCGACGCAGCGAGGTGAACCTGCCGACCCTGGCCATGGAAACCGTTCGGGACTTCGTGCCCCGAGCGATGGAAAAGCGCCTGGACCTGGGCTACGAAGGGCCGGAACCCGACCATGCGGGCCTGCGGCTGAACGGGCACCCGCTGCTGATCCGCGAGCTGATCCGCAACCTGGTGGACAACGCCCTGCTCTACACGCCGCCGGGCGGCACGATCACGGTCCGGGTGGTGGAGGACCCGTTCGGCCAGGTGTGCGTGCTGCAGGTGGAGGACTCGGGCCCCGGCATCGCGGAGTCCGAACGGGAGAAGGTGTTCCAGCCCTTCTACCGGGCGCTCGGGACCGATGTGGACGGGTCAGGACTGGGCCTGGCCATCGTGCGCGAGATCGTGCAGCAGCATGAAGCGGACATCAGCGTGGACGACACCCGTGCAAGGCGCCAGGCCGAGGCGGAGGGACAAGGCCCGGGGGCCCGCTTCACCATCCGCTTCCCGGCCCATCCGCATCGCGACTGAACCGCGGGCGGCCGCTCTCTGGCCCGTCAGCGCTGCATCGCCCCCCGGCTGCGGGCAATCGACATCAGCATGCCCAGCGCCAGTCCCAGCGTCACCATGGCGGTGCCGCCGTAGGAAATGAAGGGCAGCGGCACCCCCACCACCGGCAGAATGCCGGTCACCATGCCCATGTTCACGAACACGTAGGTGAAGAAGCTCAGGGTGATGGCGCCGGCCAGCAGCCGTGAGAACAGCGTGGGGGCCTCATGCGCGATGACCAGCCCCCGCAGGATCAGCGCGGTAAAGCCCACCAGCAGCCCCAGCGCCCCGACCAGGCCGAACTCCTCGCCATAGGCGGCAAAGATGAAGTCGGTCGTGCGTTCGGGGATGAATTCCAGATGGGTCTGGGTGCCCTTCATGAAGCCCTTGCCGGTGACCCCGCCCGAGCCGATGGCGATCTCGCCCTGGATGATGTGGAAGCCCTTGCCCAGCGGATCCTTGGTCGGGTCCAGCAGCGTGCAGACGCGGTCCTTCTGGTATTCCTTCAGCACCACCCACTTCACGTCCGGCTGGCAGATGTGGTCCTCGCTCATCACCAGCGCCGTGATGCCGGCGCCGGCCAGCACCAGCGCGGGCAGGATCAGCTTCCAGGACAGGCCGGCAAAAAAGATCACGTACAGCCCGGCCGCCAGCACCAGCAGGGAGGTGCCCAGGTCCGGCTGCTTGGCAATCAGGCCCACAGGCACGGTCAGCAGCACGAAGGCGGCCACGAAGTCCGGCAGGCGCAACTGCCCTTCCCGCTTCTGGAACCACCAGGCCAGCATCAGCGGCATGGCGATCTTGAGAATCTCGGAGGGCTGGAACTCCACCCCCAGGCGGATCCAGCGGGTCGAGCCCTTCTTGGTGATGCCGAACAGCGCCACCGCCACCAGCAGGACAACGCCCACCGTGTAGAGCGGCACGGCCACCTGCATCAGCCGCTGCGGCGGCACCTGCGACACGACGAACAGCACCACCAGGGCCAGCACGCCGTTGCGCAGATGGTCGACGAAGCGGGTGCCGTGGTCATAACCGGCGGAGTACATGCACATCAGCCCCAGCCCCATGATCCAGAACAGGGCCAGCAGCAGCGGCAGGTCAAAGCCGGAGAACCAGGGCTTGAGGCGTTGCAGCCAGCTGGGCTTGCTGAAGACAGCACTCATGGTGATGCTCCCGGAGTGGGTCGTGACGCCCCGCGCTGGGCGGACGGTGGGAGGGCGGGGGTGGCCGTGGGACGGGTCGGCGCAGGGGCCGATCGGAGGCTGGACGATGCCGGCCGGGCGGGCTGCGTCACCGCGTTGGCTGCCGGCACCGATGATGCCGCGGATGCCGCTGGCGCACCGGACGCCGCTGGCTCAGGCCCCGCATTAGGCCCCGCAGAAGACGCGGAAGACGCCGCCGACGCCGCCGACGCCGCCACCCCCGGCACGTTCATCTGACCCGGCAGCGGCACATCCACCGCGCGCCGCGGCGTGCCAATCGGTGCGGTGGTCTGGCCCAGCTGCGTCTTGGCGATGTCTTCCTCGCTGGGGTAGAGGCCCTCCAGCACATAGTCGAACACCCGGCGGGCAATCGGTGCGGCCGAGGTGGAGCCGAAGCCCGCGTTCTCCACGATCAGCGCCAGCGCGATCCGTGGCGAGTCATACGGCGCAAAGGCGATGTAGAGCGAGTGGTCCCGCTTGCGCTCGTCCGCCTTGATGCTGCTGTAGGTCTGGCCGGCGCGCAGGCCGATGGCCTGGGCGGTGCCGGTCTTGCCGCCGCTGGCATAGGGCGCGCCCGCAAACACTGCGCGCGAGGTGCCCTCCAGCGTCACGTCATGCATCGCATTGCGGATCACCTCCACATCATTGCGGCGCAGCGCCAGCGGTTCCAGGGCATCGCTGGCGGTGCGGTGCTCGGTATGCCGCACCACGTCCTCGATCTCCCGCACCAGGCGTGGCCGGTAACGCTGGCCGCCGGTGGACAGGGTGGACATGGCCGTGGCCAGCTGCAGCATGGTGAAGTTGTTGTAGCCCTGGCCGATGCCCAGCGAAATCGTCTCGCCGGCAAACCACTTCTGCTGCTCGGGCCGGCGGAACTTCTTCTTTTTCCACTCGGTCGACGGCAGGTCGCCGGTCACTTCGCCCAGCAGGTCGATCTCCGTCTTGCGACCGAAGCCGAAGGGCTCGAGCTGGTCATGGATCATGTCCACGCCCATCTCGTTGGCCAGCGAATAGAAGTAGACGTTGGACGAGGTGACGATGGCCAGCCGCATGTCCTTCGGACCGGCCCGGTCGCCTTCCGCGCTGCCGAAGGTGCGGCCGCCGAAGCTGTAGGTCAGGTTGTCCTGGATCACCAGGCTGGGCGAGCGCTTGCCGGTGTTCAGCGCCGCCATGGCCATGTAGGGCTTGAAGGTGGAGCCTGGCGGATAGGTACCCCGCAGCGCGCGGTTGAGCAGCGGCTTGTCGATGTTCTCGTTCAGGTCGCGCCAGCTGTCGGCGTCGATGCCGTCCACGAACAGGTTGGGGTCGAAGGACGGCTTGGAGACAAAGGCCAGCACCTCGCCATTGCGCGGGTCGATGGCCACCAGCGCGCCGCGGCGGTCGCCATAGAGCTTCTCCACCAGCGCCTGCAGCTTGATGTCGATGGACAGGTGCAGCGTGTTGCCCGGCGTCGGCGGACGGTTGCGCAGGCGGCGGATGGCGCGGCCGCCCGCGCTGGTCTCCATTTCCTCGAAGCCGGTCTGGCCGTGCAGCTCCCGCTCGTAGGCCTGCTCCAGGCCCAGCTTGCCGATGTACTCGGTGCCGCGGTAGTTGCTGACGTCCTCTTCCGGCCAGTCGTCCATGGCCTTCTTCTCGGCCTGGTTGATGCGGCCGATATAGCCCAGCATGTGGCTGCCCACCTCGCCCATCGGATAGCTGCGGAACAGGCGCGCCTTGATGTCCACACCGGGAAAGCGGAAGCGCTGGGCGGCGAACTTGGCCACTTCGGTGTCGGTCAGCTTGGTGCGGATGGGCAGGGACTCGAAGTTCTTGCTTTCTTCCATCAGCCGCTTGAAGCGGCGGCGGTCGCGCGGCTGGATGTCGATGACGCCGGCCAGTTGGTCGATCGTCTCTTCCAGGTCCGCCACCTTCGACGGCGTGATCTCCAGCGTGTAGGCCGAGTAGTTGCTGGCCAGCACCACGCCGTTGCGGTCCACGATCAAGCCGCGGTTGGGCACGATGGGCACGACCGAGATGCGGTTGGATTCCGCCCGCTCCAGCAGCGTGTCGTGCTGCGCCACCTGCAGGAACAGCAGCCGGGCCACCAGCAGCCCGAAACAGAACAGCACGAACAGGGCGGCCGCGACCAGCCGCAGCCGGAAGCGCGACAACTCCTGATGCAGGTTCTTCAGAACCGTCATGGCTGCCTGTGTCCTTCAGCTCAAAGCGGGCGGTGGGCGTCGGGATCCGGCGCCCGGCGCTGCGGGGCCAGCAGCAGCAGCGTGGCCAGCGGCCACAGCAGCGCCTCCAGCAGCGGTGCCAGGAAGAAGCTCCAGTCCGGCCACATGCCGCCCACCATCAACCGCACGGTCAAGGCGATGACCTGCGCCAGCATGAACAGCGGCAGCACATGCAGGGCCTGCGCCCAGAGGGAGAACCACAGCAGTCGGCGGTGCAGGGCCACGGCGCCGAAGGCCAGCAGGCTGTAGGCCAGCGCGTGCTGGCCCAGCAGGGCGCCGTGATGCACGTCCACCATCAGTCCGAAGAAGAAGGCCCAGCCCACGCCCACGCGGCGCGGCTGGTGCACGTTCCAGAACACCAGCGTCAGGGCCAGCACGTCCGGCATCCAGGGCTGGCGACCCACCGGCACCATGTCCACCAGCAGGGCCACGACCAGGCTGAAGGTGATGAACAGGGGGTTGGCCGGCAGCAGGAGCTGGCTGGTGCCACGCGGCATGATCATCGCGATGCTCCTTTGGGGGCGGCGGATGCGGGGCGGGCGGCCGCCGGGATGGCTGAAGCGCCGGATGAAGCGCCGGATGAAGCACCGGAAGCGGCCTCACCGGCCGTGGCTGGGCTCCGGGCTGCGCGCCCGGACTTGCCCTTGCCCTTGCCGGCCGCCTCTGCCGTCGCCGCGGCACTGGCCGCTTCGGCTTCGGCCTCGGCACGGGCGGCCTCCTGGCCGACCAGCGGCTCCAGCACCAGCACATGGCGGGCGCTGTCCGGCTGGGCCACCGGTGCCAGGCCCACGCGGGCGAAACTGGTGTCGCCCCGGCGTTCCACTTCACTCACCTTGGCCACCGGCAAGCCGGGCGGATAAACGCCGTCCAGGCCCGAGGTGACCAGGTCATCCCCGGCCTTGATGTCGGCATTGGCCGCAATGAAGCGCAGCTCCATCACGCCGCGCTCGCCGCCATATGCGACGCCGCGCTGCTGCGTGCGGGCATTGAGCACCGGGATGGTCGCCTCGCGGTCGGTCAGCAGGGTCACCTCGGCCGACAGCGGATACACCCGCGTCACCTGCCCCAGCACCCCGGCATCGTTGACCACCGGCGCGCCCAGGCGCACACCCCGATGACCGCCCCGGTCGATGACGATGCGGCGGGAGAAGGGGTCCGGCGCCTCGTACAGCACCTCGGCCGCCAGGCCCTTGACCGGCAGCGCCTCGCGCAGGTCCAGCAGCGAGCGCAGACGCTGGTTCTCCGCCTGCAGCTGGTTGGCCCGGCTCAGGATGACGGCCTGTTCGGCCAGCTGTCGGCGGGCCTGGTTCTCGGCCTCGGTGGCCCGTTCCATGCCGCGGGAATAGTCGCCGGCCTGCTCCCAGGCATCCACTGGCACCAGCAGCACCCGCTGCAGCGGATGCAGGGCCAGCGCCAGGCCGGCGCGGGCCGGGGCGGTGACGTTGAAGCGCGCGTCCGCCACCATGAGAAACACCGCCAGTGCCGCACAAAAGGCCAGCTTCGTCAGCGCAGACGGCCCTTCGCGGAACAGAGGCGGTGGATTGCGATCCAGAGTGCCCAGTGGCATGACCATCTCAACGCATGAGAGTCAGGGAACAAGAGGGGGCCAACGAGCAACTGCTGCTGGCCACCGAAGGACGCCAGCGGCCACCGGTGGACCACCCCGGTGGTGGGGCCGCCGGATGTCCGCGCATCACGGTCACTCCGAGGTGAAGATCGAGCCCAGGCGTTCCATGCGCTCCAGTGCCATGCCGCAGCCGCGGACCACGCAGGTCAGCGGGTCTTCCGCCACCAGCACCGGCAGGCCGGTTTCCTCGGCCAGCAGGCGGTCCAGGTCGCGCAGCAGGGCGCCGCCGCCGGTGAGCATCATGCCGCGTTCGGCGATGTCGGCGCCGAGTTCGGGCGGCGTCTGCTCCAGGGCATTCTTCACCGCCGAGACGATCTGGTTGAGCGGATCGGTCAGGGCTTCCAGGATCTCGTTGGACGAAATGGTGAAGCTGCGGGGCACGCCTTCGCTCAGGTTGCGGCCCTTGACTTCCATTTCCTTGACTTCCGAGCCGGGGAAGGCCGAGCCGATGTTCTTCTTGATCGATTCCGCCGTCGGCTCGCCGATCAGCATGCCGTAGTTGCGGCGGATGTAGTTGATGATGGCTTCATCGAACTTGTCACCGCCCACCCGCACGCTGCCCTTGTAGACCATGCCGCCCAGCGAGATCACGCCGACCTCGGTGGTGCCGCCGCCGATGTCGATGACCATGGAGCCGGAGGCTTCCGACACCGGCAGGCCCGCGCCGATGGCGGCGGCCATGGGTTCCTCGATCAGGTAGACCTCGGAGGCGCCGGCGCCCAGGGCGGCGTCGCGGATGGCGCGCTTTTCCACCTGGGTGGAGCCGCAGGGCACGCAGATGATGATGCGGGGCGAGGGACGCAGCAGCTTGGTGTCGTGCACCATCTTGATGAACTGCTTGATCATCTGCTCGGTGACGACGAAGTCGGCGATCACGCCGTCTTTCATCGGGCGGATGGCCTCGATGTTGCCGGGCACCTTGCCCAGCATGGCCTTGGCTTCGTGGCCCACGGCCTGGATGGTTTTCTTGCCGTTGGGGCCGCCTTCGTGGCGGATGGCGACGACGGAAGGTTCGTCGAGCACAACGCCTTTGCCGCGGACATAAATCAGCGTGTTGGCGGTACCCAGGTCAATGGCGAGGTCGGTGGAGATGTAGCGGCGCAGTGAGGCGAACATATTGGATGGCACTTGCCGGACCGTTCTGGCTCATCTGCCTGCACCCGCTGGCCGTTGCTCCGAAGGGGACCTCATCGGATGCATCGGCGGCCCTCAAGGGCCATGGGGGACATCAGGCGGTTTCGTCTGTGTTCGGTCCGTGCGGCTGCAATGTCGGGGGAGGACGATTCGGGGCGGTTCGTCGATCACCACGTGGCCCAAGAAGGCCACGCGAACGAGGTATTCCTGACCATAAGCAGCGAGGCTGCCATGGCAGCCCCGACTTATGGAGATAAGCGGGGATAATAACTGATCGACCCCTGGTTTGGCCTGCCGGCAAGCCTCAAACAAGCGATTGGCGATTGTTTGGTGAATGTTTCAGCGGCCCGACCGGACTCCCTTCCCACGAAGCCTTCCCCATCCCATGGCCCTGACCCAAGACGACGTCAGCCGGATCGCCCATCTGGCCCGGCTGGAACTCTCCGGCGACGAGCAGGCCGCCCTGCTCCCGCAGCTCAATGGTTTCTTCTCCATCGTGGAGCAGATGCGTGCGGTGGACACCAGCGGTGTCGCCCCTTTGTACACCCCGCTGTCGGCGGTCCAGGAAGTGGCCCTGCGCCTGCGGGAAGACCGTGTCACTGAAACCGACCAGCGCGCGCTGAACCAGCGCAGCGCTCCCGCCGTGGAAGACGGCCTGTTCCTGGTTCCCAAGGTCATCGAATGACGACGCCGCTTCATCTCCTGGGCGTGGCCGACCTCAGCCGCGCACTCCGTCAGAAACAGGTCAGCAGCCTGGAAGTCACGCAACATCTGCTTGCGCGTGTTGCCGCCTCCAACGATCTGGGCGCATTTCTTCATGTGGACGAAGCCGCCGCGCTGGCCCGCGCCCGTGCGGCCGACGCCCGCCTGGCCCAGGGCGACGGCGACCTGCCCGGTGGCGCCCTGATCGGCGTGCCGCTGGCGCACAAGGACATCTTCGTCACGCAGGACATGCCCACCACCGCGGGCTCGCTCATGCTCAAGGGCTACATGAGCCCGTTCGACGCCACCGTGGTGGACCGGCTCAATGCCGCCGGCACCGTGTCGCTGGGCAAGCTCAACTGCGACGAGTTCGCCATGGGCTCGGCCAATGAAAACAGCGCCTATGGCCCGGCGCTGAACCCCTGGGACACGCAGCGCGTGCCCGGCGGCTCCTCGGGCGGCTCGGCCACCGCCGTCGCGGCGCGCCTGGTGCCGGCCGCCACCGGCACCGACACCGGCGGCTCCATCCGTCAGCCGGCCAGCTTCACCGGCATCACCGGCATCAAGCCTACCTACGGCGTGTGCTCGCGCTACGGCATGATCGCCTTCGCCTCCAGCCTGGACCAGGCCGGCGTGATGGCCCGCTCCGCCGAGGACTGCGCCCTGCTGCTGTCGGCCATGAGCGGCTTCGACGAGCGCGACGCCACCAGCGTCCAGCAGCCGCCGCAGGACTTCAGCGCGCAGTTGCATCAGGCACGCGACGGCGCCACGGCCAGCCAGCCGCTCAAGGGGCTGCGCATCGGCCTGCCGCGCGAGTTCTTCCCCGCCGCGTTGAGTGCCGACGTGAACCAGGCGGTCCGCGCGGGTCTGGCCGAGCTGGAAAAGCTGGGCGCCACGCTGGTGGATGTCAGCCTGCCGCGCACGGAACTGGCCATCCCGGTGTACTACATCATTGCGCCGGCCGAGGCCAGCTCCAACCTCTCCCGCTTCGACGGGGTGAAGTTCGGCCATCGCGCCCAGCAGTACGACGACCTGCTGGACATGTACAAGAAGACCCGCGCCCAAGGCTTTGGCGCCGAGGTCAAGCGCCGGATCATGATCGGCAGCTACGTGCTGTCCCATGGCTACTACGACGCCTACTACCTGCAGGCCCAGAAGCTGCGCCGCATGATCGCCGACGACTTCCAGCAGGCCTTCCAGCACTGCGACCTGATCGCCGGCCCGGTGGCCCCGACGGTGGCCTGGAAGCGCGGCGAAGGCTCGGACGATCCGGTCAAGGCCTACCTGGCCGACATCTTCACCCTGCCCGGCTCGCTGGCCGGTCTGCCGGGCATGAGCGTCCCGGTGGGCGTGGGGGACGGTGGCCTGCCGGTCGGCCTGCAATTGCTGGGCAACTATTTCAAGGAAGGAATGCTGCTGCATGCCGCCCATGCGCTGCAGCAGGCCACTGACTGGCATCAAAAGGCGCCGGCGGGGGTGTGAACGCTATGAGCAAGAACAGCAAACTGGTGCGCGGGTACGAGGTCGTGATCGGCCTGGAAAACCACGTGCAACTCTCCACGGCCTCCAAGATCTTCAGCGGTTCCTCCACCGCCTTCGGGGCTGCCCCCAACACGCAGGCCAGCGCGGTGGACCTGGCCCTGCCCGGCACGCTGCCGGTGCTCAACCGCGGCGCGGTGGAGCGGGCCATCCGCTTCGGTCTGGCCGTCGGTGCCAAGGTGGCGCCGCTGTCCATCTTCGCCCGCAAGAACTACTTCTATCCGGACCTGCCCAAGGGCTACCAGATCAGCCAGTACGAGATCCCGGTCGTGCAGGGCGGCAAGATCGAGTTCATGGTGGACGGCGAGCGCAAGGTGGTGAACCTCACCCGCGCCCACCTGGAAGAGGACGCCGGCAAGAGCCTGCACGAGGACTATCACGGCCAGTCCGGCATCGACCTGAACCGTGCCGGCACGCCGCTGCTGGAGATCGTCTCCGAGCCGGAGATCCGCTCCGCCGCCGAGGCCGCGGAATATGCCAAGACGCTGCATGCGCTGGTCATGTGGCTGGGCATCTGCGACGGCAACATGCAGGAAGGCTCCTTCCGCTGCGACGTCAACGTGTCGGTGCGCAAGCCCGGTGAACCGTTCGGCACGCGCCGCGAGATCAAGAACCTCAACAGCTTCCGCTACCTGGTGGACGCGGTGCACTATGAGGTGAACTGGCAGATCGACCGCATCGAGGACGGGCTGGAGATCCAGCAGGCCACCGTGCTCTACAACCCGGACACCGGCGAGACCCGGGCCATGCGCACCAAGGAAGATGCGGCCGACTACCGCTACTTCCCGGACCCGGACCTGCCGCCGCTAATGATTGCGCCGGACTGGATCGAGCGGGTGCGGGGCGACATGCCGGAGCTGCCGGCGGTCATGGCCGCGCGCTTCCAGGACACCGATGGCCTGCCCGCCTACGACGCGCTGATGATGACGCAGAGCCTGGCCACGGCCCGGTTCTACGAGGCGGCCCGAGAGGTCAGCGGCGCGCCCAAGCTGGTGGCGAACTGGCTGATGGGCGAGGTCTCGCGCCGGCTCAATGCCGAGGAACGCGACATTGAGTCCGCCCCGGTCACGCCGACGCAGCTGGGCCAGCTGATCCGCCGCATCCAGGACGGCACCATCTCGAACAACTCCGCCAAGCAGGTCTTCGAGGCCCTGTGGACCGGCGAGGCATCGGACGTGGACGCCGTCATCGACGCCAAGGATTTGAAGCAGTCCAACGACACGGGTGAGCTCGAACGCATCCTGGACGAGGTGCTGGCGGCCAATGCCAAGTCGGTGGAGGAATTCCGCGCCGGCAAGGAGAAGGCGTTCAATGCGCTGGTCGGCCAGGCCATGAAGGCGACCAAGGGCAAGGCCAATCCGGCGGCGGTGAATGAGCTGCTGAAGAAGAAGCTGGGCGCTTGATCGGCGCTTGATCGGCATTTCAGCGGGCGCCTGACCGGGCGCCCGGCCTGAGCTTGGTGGGGCTCGATCCGCAGGCCCCTTTTCAGCAGCCGATCTTCAGCGGCTGGCGGGCCCGGAAGGTGGCACCGTCGGGGCCACCTTCGTGGCTACCGGCTTGTCCGGCATCCCGGGCGGCTGGCCCGCCCACATGCGGCGAAGTCGAGCCAACTCGTCATCAAAAATCCGGTTCAACCGGACGATCTCGGCCCGCTGGTTTTCAATCGATTCGCGCTGCGCGGCGGCTGCGGCCTCGTTGGTATCCAGCTGGTGCTGCAGCTTGAACGGCAGCCGCTTGCCCTTGTAGAACTCGGTTTCCTCCATCAGCGGCTTGCGCTCGGCCGACAGGTCCTTGAGCCGCTGCTCGGACAGCTGCATGGCCTTGCGGATGTCGTCCAGCGCCGCTTCACGCGCCCGCTGATGGGCGGCTTCGTCCTTGTAGCGCTGCAGCAGATTCCGGTCGCGCCGGATGGCGTCCTGCTGGAGGGCTTTTTCGTTGTCCAGCTGTCGCTTGCGGGCCTCGGCGGCCGCCTGCTCTTCGGGCGACATCGCCGGCGGCACCATGCGACGGGTAGAGCCGTCGGTGTTGAGCAGACGCTGCTCGCGGCTGGCGCATTCGGGAATCGGCCGGTCGGAGGTGAGCTTGCGGCCGTCCTGCGTCACGCAGGTGTAGATGCCGCCGATCGTGGTGGACTTGTCCTGGGCATGCACCGGCAGGGCTGTGAGCGTCATCGTGATCGCCGTCACCGCCGTCACTGCCGTCAGCGGCATGAACACCGCAAGAGGCATCACCGCCGTGCCTCGGCCCGCGGCTCCCCCCTGGCGACCCACGCCCGCATCGGCCAGGACGATACCGTCCAAGCCCCGGGGGATCAGACCGCATCGACGAAGACGAGCCATCAGCGAAGGCAGGCGGGGCAGCGGCAGGAACGAGGGCGGGCGCATCAGACTCCGTAGCGATCTCTGTAGGCGTGAACGGCGGCGGCGTGGGCGGCCACGGCCGCGCTGCTGGTCGATCCGAGATACTGAAGCAAGTCAGCGAGCCCGGCAATCGCGATCACCGGAAGTTGCAATTGCTCGCGCACATACTGTACTGCCGACCAAGGCAGATCCTGGCCGTTCTCTGCCGCCTTTTCCTGGCGGTCCAGGGCAATGGACACGCCGCAAGGCGTGGCACCAGCGGCCTGGATCATCGCAATGGATTCCCGCACGGACGTACCGGCGGAGATCACGTCGTCAATGATCAACACCCGGCCATGCACCTTGGCCCCGACCAGGGTCCCGCCCTCGCCGTGGTCCTTGGCTTCCTTGCGGTTGTAGGCGAAGGGCTTGTTGTGACCCAGGCGGGCCAGCTCGATCGACACGGCCGCGGCCAGGGTGATGCCCTTGTAGGCCGGGCCGAAGATCATGTCGAAGTCCAGGCCCGAGGCAATCAGGCGCTGGGCATAGAAGTGCGCCAGGCGGCCCAGCTTCACGCCGTCGTCGAACAGTCCGGCATTGAAGAAGTACGGGCTCAGGCGACCGGCCTTGGTCTTGAACTCACCAAACCGCAGCACACCGGCCTCCACGGCGAAGGCGACGAAGTCCTGGGCGAGCCCGTCGAGGGCGGGCGCCGAGGCGGAACCGGAAGTGGCGGTCATGGCGGAATCTGGAAGTCGTGCTGGCGCGGGATTGTAGGTGCCGCCCGCAAGAAAAAGCCCGCCCCCCGGAAGGGGGCGGGCGGCAGGGCAACACCGGGCTGGCGGGACGGGCCCCGCCGGCCTCAGGTCCTCAGTCGATCAGGAGATCAGAAGATCAGAAGAGGGCCTTGAACTGCACACCGTAGGTACGCGGGTCGTTGATGAAGCCGGTGCGGTTGTTGAAGTCGATTGCACCCGTCACCCGGATCTGGTTGGTGATGTTGCGAACGAACAGGGCTGCTTCGTACTTGCCGTTGTTCCAGATGTAACCGCCACGCAGGCCGCCTTCGGTCATGGCCTTCCCGGTGAATTCGGTGGACTCATACAGGAAGAAGTTGACCTTGGAGCGGTAGGCCCAGTCGGTGTAGATGTAGAACTCGTTGCCGGCGGCGGTCGGGATCGAATAACGGGCCGTCAGGTTGTAGACCCACTTCGGCGCCTGGGGCAGCTGATTGCCGTTGATCAGGTAACCGCCGTTCGGGCCCACCGGGTTCAGCACCGTGCAGGCGCTGGGGTTGCAGCCGGACACTTCCAGCTTGTTGTCACGAATGGTGGCCTTGTTGTAGCTGCCGCCCATGGTGATGAACAGGCTGTCCACCGGCAGCAGTTCCAGGTTGAACTCCACGCCCTGGCCGATGACCTTGCGGGCGGTCTTCACCGAGTTGCTGTTGCCAGCGGCGCCGCCGACTTCGGTCAGCTGCAGGTCCTTGGTCTCATAACGGAACACGTCGGCCGACAGGCGGGCACGGCGCTCCCAGAAGTCGCTCTTCACGCCCACTTCCACCGAGGTGGTGTTCTCGGGATTGGTGCGGCTGAGCGGCGCGAAATTCGACGCCGGCAGCACGGCGGAGGCGCGGAAGCCGGTGGCCACACGGGTGTAGACGTTGGTGTCCTTGGTCAGTGCGTACAGGGCCGAAGCGTCCCAGTTCCACTTGCTGTCCTTGGTGTCCGCCGCCAGGCCGAAGGTGGTGTTCAGCGGCAGATTGTTCAGGGCGACGGTGGACAGAGACTTGGTGTCGCGCGTGAAGCGCACGCCGCCGCGCAGCTTGAAGTCCTGGGTCACGTCATAGTTGACCGAGCCGAAGACGGCATAGGCATGGTTCTTCTGACGCGTGGCGGTGCCGTCCACGAATTTGTCGGAGCCGGTGGCGTAGTTCAGGCTCTCGATCTCGTACTTCTCATTGAAGTAGAACAGGCCAGCCTGGTAGCGCAGCGGGCCGGCCGGGTTGTATTCCATCCGGAATTCCTGCGTCACCTGGCGGTGGTCATGCAGCGCATCCGAGGTTTCGCTCTGGAACGGGATGTTCGTGTTGGCGGGCGTGCCGCCGTCCACATCGCCGCGGGAGAACGGCTGGACGGTCTCGATCGCGGTGATGGAGTGCAGCACCACGTCGTTGAAGGACCATTGCAGGCGGGCGCTGCCGCCGGTGGCGTGGAGCTTTTGCTCATTGCGGCCGTTGATCGACACCTTCTTCGGGTCAAAGCCATCCACCAGGTCGTTGGTGCCGGGCTTGATGATGTCGCCGCGGAACAGGCGCGGGCTGCCGTCCAGCTCGCGGTTGTGCACATTGAACAGGGCGGAGAACTGCTTGTGCGGCTGGTAGAGGACCTGGGCGCGGATGGCGCGGTCGTCGTAGCCTTCCGTCTTGCGGGTGGGGCCTTGATTGCTGGTGTTGTCCACCCAGTCATCACGGTGCTGCACCTGGGCCGAGATGCGGGCTGCCCAGTCGCCGGTCAGCGGCAGGTTGGCGGCGCCTTCAGCATTGATGGTGCCGAAGCGGCCATACGACAGGCTCAGGTAGCCTTCCTGCTTCTGCGAGGGCTTGACCGAGTCGAACTTCACCACACCGGCCGGCGTATTGCGGCCGTACAGGGTGCCCTGCGGACCGGCGGCCACTTCCACCGCGCGCAGGTCGAAGGCCGGGAAGCCCTTCAGGATCGGGTTCTCCTGCACCACGTCGTCATAGATCAACGACACAGGCTGGGAAGCATTCAGGCGGAAGTCGGTGTTGCCGTAGCCGCGGATGTAAAAGCGCGGGAAGGCACGGCCGAAGGACGACTCGATGTTCAGGCTGGGCACGCGGCCCGACAGGAAACGGATGTCCTGGCCGCTGGAGTTCAGCACGTCCAGCTTTTCACCGGAGATGGTGCTCACCGAGTTCGGCACATCCTTGATGTTCTCGACGCGGCGCTCGGCGGTGATGGTCACCGTTTCGAGCTGGCTCTTTTCAGCCTTGGGGGCGGCCTCCTGGGCGAAGGCGGGCCAGGCCAGGACTGCCAGCGACACAGCCGCGGCAGCCTCACGCAGAACGGGGCGGGCCAGGCGGCGCTGGTGGGCGATTCGAGTCATCGTGAACTCCGGAAATGCAGATAAGAAGGGGAAAAATCGGGAAACCTTGGGGGACCTGACGCACGCAAAGGGGCGAGCGGCGGCCCGGATGCGGCGAATCTAGCAAGTTCGTCATCAAACCGACACCTCAAGCACCAGCCGGGTGCATGGACTGTTGTCGAAACACTGCACTCTGGACGCCCCACGCCCCGCGATCCCCAGTTCGGAGCGTGTCGGATCCCCAAGCGGGGCGTTCTGGCGACAAGCGCCCCGCTCATCTCACCGCCTCTTCCGGCCGAGGGGCCGCACAGCCGTCAGGGCCTGCTGACACCCGGCGGCGACCCGCTTTGCGATACTGCCGGCCCGGCACCGCCCGCACTGGCGGCGCCCTGACCCGACTTCCTCCAGCAAGCATGCGTTTCATCACCCTGAACCTCAACGGCATCCGGTCCGCCGCCAACAAGGGCCTGTTCGACTGGCTCCCTCCGCAGCAGGCGGACGTGGTGGGGGTGCAGGAGCTCAAGGCCCAGGCCGACGTGGTGGAGTCCCAGTTCGGCAGCTACGACCAGCTCACCGGCCACTTCCACTATGCGCAGAAGAAGGGCTATTCGGGGGTGGGCCTGTACACGCGGGAAACGCCCAGCGACGTGATCGTCGGCTTTGGCAGCGAAGAATTCGACAACGAAGGCCGCTGGATCGAAAAGCGCTTCGACAAACCCGGCCGCAAGCTCAGCCTGATCAGCTGCTATTTCCCCAGCGGCTCCAGCGGCGAGGACCGCCAGGCCGCGAAGTTCCGCTTTCTTGAAGCGATGTATCCCTACCTGATGGCCCTGCGCGCCGAGCGGGAGTTCATCCTGGTGGCGGACGTCAACATCGCCCACAAGGAAATCGACCTGCGCAACTGGAAGAGCAACCAGAAGAACAGCGGCTTCCTGCCGGAAGAGCGCGCCTGGATGACCCGGCTGCTGGAAGTGGAAACCGGTCTGGTGGACGTGTTCCGTCTGCTCAACGACAAGCCGGACCAATACACCTGGTGGAGCAACCGCGGCCAGGCCTGGGCCAAGAACGTGGGCTGGCGCCTGGACTATCACCTGGCCACGCCGGGCCTGGCGCACCTGGCGCGGCGCGAGTCGATCTATCTGGAGCAGCGATTCAGCGACCATGCGCCGCTGACGATTGACTACGACCTGACGATCTGAGGCTCTGACGATCTGGTGATATGACGCTGTGATGCCTTGAGGTGCTGAGGCCCTGTCGCTCCGAGGCGATCAGTCCTCCCCGGCCAACAGCTCCATGCCCAGCGACACGGCCCACTCCTCCCCCGGCGCCAGGGCCCGCTCGGCCCCGGAGGCGGTGAGTGCCGTCAAGGTCATCCACGGACGCTCCGGATGGCGCCGCAGGGTCAGCGACGGGAGGGCGCCGGCCAGCCGCAGGCGAATCTGGTGACCATCCGCCATGGCGAGCGTCGCCAACCCCCGCCAGTCGTCCAGCTGGATGCCGGTGCCGCGTGCGGGCCGGGGCATGCCGACCATGGATGGGTCCAGGGTGACATGGCTGCTGAAACCATCCGGCACCTGCAGGCGCAGGCCCATGCGCAGATCCAGCGGGTGGCGTCCCAGGTTGCGCAGCGCCACCGCGATTTCCAGCCGGCCCGGGCCGAGGCGGAACACCTGATGCGCCTGGTATCCCCTCTGCGGCCCGGACGGGTCCCGGTAGCCCTGCATCAAGGTCACGCAGCGCGGCGAGAGTTCGGTCAGTTGCCAGGGCGCATCCAGCGCTGACAGGCGGAAGTCGTCGGGGCGATCCTCCAAGGAGGCGCCGGCGGCGTCTGCGGAAGCGGCATCGCCCGGGGCCTCCAGCCACAGCCCGGCCCCGCCCACCAGCACATCCGCATGGCGCTCCACCTGCTTGAGCCAGTTGAAGCGGCGTCCGTGGTCCAGGGAGGTGAGCGACCGCAGCCGACCGCCTGCCTCCGGCGCCACCAGGGCACGCCAGCCTTCCACCTGCAATTCAATGTCGCGATCCACTTGCCTGCCCTCCCGTTCAAGGGCTGGAAGTATTTGCGCTTTTATTAAATCGTCCTTTGACGGGAACGGGTGTCCGCGCACGAAACCCGTCAGAAAAGGGACATCGGCCGCCGAAGGTGTTGCTCAAACGCCGGTGATCAGCGCGGCCACTCGTTCATCGGACAACCGGATCGGGGCCGCATGGCTGGGCAATAGCGCCACCACCGCATGCTCATCCCGGCTGCTGTCCCGCATCACCGGCATCTGCCGGGGTTCCCCCGCGGCATTGGTCAGGGCCGAGACCATCGGGCGATGGGCCTTGTCGCCGTTGCGGATCACCAGGCCCACTTCGCCGCTGGCCAGCCGCACCAGGCTGCCCGGCGGGAAGATGCCAAAGGCCTTGATGAGCGCCGCCGCCAGCGGGCTCTGCGCCCCCATCTGATGCAGTTCCCGGCCGGCCTGCTGTGCGCTCATCGCGGGGCGGCTGGCCCGGCTGCTCAGGCGGGCGGTGTAGATGTCGGCATAGCGCAGCATGGTGGCCAGCTCCCCCACATCGGTCAGCCCGTGGGGATAACCCGACCCATCCGGCACTTCATGGTGATGCAGCACGGCGTCGAGCCAGTCGGCATCCATCACGCCGGCCGCTTCCAGCATCTCGACGCTGCGGATCGGGTGTTCGTTGATCACTTCCCGCTGCATCGGCGTCAGCGGGGAGACCTGGCTGGAGAGCCGGGCCTGCAGGTCCAGCATGCCCAGGTTCATGGTGAGCGCGGCCTGGAAGGCGCGCCGCTGGTCGTCCTCCGACCAGCCCAGGTAACGCGCAGCTGCATGGCAGGCGGTCGCGGCATGCATCGAGTGGTTGATGCCGTAATGGCCGTTGCCGTTGCCGGGCTGCCGCACGATGTGGGCCAGGGCCATTTCCGGCGAGCAGTGGATCAGCGACAGCATCAGCTCGGTGGCGCCGTCCAGCGCCTCCACCAGCCGCTCCGGCGGCGCGGACAGCGCCTTGCGGACGTCCTGCATGCCGCGGTCCCATTCGGCGGGCAGCCGGGCCAGGCGGTCGGCCTGGCTCTCCTGACGAGTGGGCTTGACCGCCTCGGTCAGCTCGGTGATGTCCACCAGCGCGCCGCGCAGGAACAGCGCATTGAGCTGCTCGGCGTCCGCGATGATCTGTCCGCGCGCCAGCAGCAGCATGCGTTCGGAGTCCCGCACGCTGAACGGCAGCGGGTGGCCCAGAACGATGCGATTTTTGACGGAAGACAGGGAGCAGAAACGCATGAGAGGCGCTGATGAGGGGTCGCCGGGCCTGCAGCGGCAGTGCGGCTCAGGACTCTACATCGGCAGAATCCTCCCCCATCCGTAGCTCTGGCGTTCGCAAAGCGCGCAGTGGGCCTGCGCGAGCAGGACGTCACGGATCGTGTGGGTCCCTGGGCCTCACGCAGAGTCGCGGGGCTCCCGAAGATCCCGGACCTCCCGGACCTCAGTATGGCAGGCGCACGCCTCGCCATGGGCGGCCGCCACCAGTTCCTCCAGCACGCGGCAGGGATGGGTGTGGTGGTCTGCATCGCAGCGGTTCTGCAGGGCCACCAGTTGGGCTTCCAGGGCCTGCATGCTCTTGAGCCGCGCACGCACCTTGCCCAGTTGGGAGGCCACCAGACGGTCCACCTGGGCCAGTTCGGCCGGATCGCGGGTGTTCAGGCTGCCCAGCAGCACCGACACATCGGCCAGCGACATGTCCAGCGCCCGGCAGTGCCGGATGAAGGCCAGACGCTCCAGATGGTCCTGCGTGTAGGCGCGGTAGCCGTTGTCGCTGCGGGCCGGGGGTGGGAGCAGTCCGCTCTTTTCATAGAAGCGGATGGTGTCCACATCGACCCCGGTGGCCTGGCTGAGTGCTCCGATTCTCATGACGTCCAGCATAGCCGCTTGACCCTGGAGTGGCTCCAGCGTGTGAAATACCCCCATGGCATCCCATGACCACGATCAGGCCCTGAGCGGCCGCCCCAGCCCACCCACGCCGCAACAGAGCGACCAGTCGGACCGCCACCACGGCCACGGCCACGGCCACGGCCACGGCCACGGTCACGAGCACGAGCACGAGCACGAGCACGGGCACGAGCATGGGCATGGGCATGGGCATTCGCATAGTCATCGTCATGGCCACATTGACGGTCATGACCACAAGCACGAGCACGGTCATGCTCACGCCCATGCTCACACTCACGCGAGCGAGTCCGCCTGCTGCAGCCCGGGCGACCTGACCGCATCCCCGAAGGCGCCCGCCTTCACCGACGCCGAACTGGCCGGCACCACCCGCAACCGCTACTACATCGGCGGCATGGACTGCCCGACCGAGGAAGCCCTGCTGCGTCGCCGCCTGACCCAGGAGTCCGGCGTGGTGGCCTTGCAGTTCGACCTGATCAACCGCGTGATGGACGTCCATCACCGCCTGCCGGACGACGCCCCGCTGCGCGCCGCGATTGCCGACACCGGCATGACCGCCGAGCCGCTGGCCGACACCAGCCCGCCCCCGGCGCCGATGCCGGCGGTCAGCCGTTCCCTGCGCTGGCGCATGGCGGTGGCCGGCGTCGCGGCCATCACGGCCGAGGTCCTCGCATTTGCCGGCTGGCATGAGGCCGGACTCCCGGTGATCGCCCTGTCGGTCGCTGCCATGCTGCTGGGGGGACTGCCCACCTTGCGCAAGGGCTGGATCGCCCTGCGCAGCTTTACCCTCAACATCCACCTGCTGATGAGCCTGGCCGTCATCGGGGCCGTGGTGCTGGGCCAGTGGCCGGAGGCCGCGATGGTGGTCTGGCTGTTTGGCCTCTCGGAGATGATCGAGAGCCTGAGCCTGGCCCGGGCCCGCGATGCCATCCGCGCCCTGTCCCAGCTGGCGCCGGAAACGGCCTGGGTCAAGACTGACACAACGACCGATGGAAAGAGCGAGGGCCCCCACGCCGGCATGAACAGCGGCACGGCCGGCGGCGACCCGTTCACCCGCATCCCGGTGGAGCAGGTCCGCGCTGGCAGCATCCTGCGCGTGCCGCCCGGCGAGCGCGTGCCGCTGGACGGGCAGGTGCTGCAAGGCCGCTCCAGCCTCAATGAAGCCGCCCTCACCGGCGAAGCCATGCCGGTGGACAAGGCGCCCGGGGACCGCCTGCTGGCCGGCAGCGTCAACGGAGACGGCTTGCTGCTCATGCAGGTCACCTCGATCAAGGGGCAGACCTTGCTGGACCGCATGGCCCAGGCGGTCCAGCAGGCCCAGTCCCAGCGCGCGCCCAGCCAGGCCTTCATCGACCGCTTCGCCCGTGTGTACACCCCGGTGGTCGTGCTGGCGGCGCTGGCCCTGGCAGTGCTGCCGCCGCTGCTGGGCTTTGGCGACTGGCATGCCTGGCTCTACAAGGGCCTGGTGCTGCTGGTGATCGCCTGTCCGTGCGCGCTGGTGATCTCGACGCCGGTGACCATCGTCAGCGGCTTAGCCGCGGCTGCCCGGCGCGGCATCCTGATTAAAGGCGGGCTGTATCTGGAGAAGATGCGGCAGCTGCGCACCCTGGCCTTGGACAAAACCGGCACCCTGACGGAAGGACGCCCCGCCCTGGTGGCGGTCCACAGCTTCGATGCCGCCCTGAGCGAGGACGATGCCCTGCACCTGGCCGCGCGGCTGGATGCCGGCAGCGCCCACCCGCTGGCCCAGGCCATCGTGGCGGCGCAGGCCGAGCGGCTGCGCCGGCCGTTGGCGCCGGTGGACCACCTCCAGAACCAGCCCGGCCTGGGGATCACCGGTGAGATGGAAGGGCAGGCTTATGCGCTGGGCAATGAGCGCCTGGCCCGCCAGCATGCGACGGTGGAGGAGCCGGCACAGCGCGCCGCCGAGGCGCTGCAGGCCCAGGGTCACACACTGGCCTGGCTGCTGCGCGGCGGCCGTGTGATCGCCCTGCTGGCCCTGGCCGACACCCCGCGCCCGGCCGCCGCACCGACCCTGGCGCGACTGCGCGCGCAGGGGCTGGACCTGGTGATGCTCAGCGGCGACCACCGGGCCAGCGCCGAGGCCATGGCGACCCGCCTGGGCCTGCCGACGCAGGCCGTCCAGGCCCCGCTGCTGCCGCAGGACAAACTCGATGCCGTCGCCGCGCTGGCGGCCCGGGGGCCGGTGGGCATGGTGGGGGACGGCGTCAACGATGCGCCGGCCATGGCCCGCGCCGACGTCGCCATCGCCATGGGCGCGGCCGGCAGCGCCACGGCCCTGGAGACGGCCGACGTGGCGCTGATGGGCGACGACCTGACCCAGTTGCCGGTGCTGATCGACCTCTCGCACCGCACAGCCCGGGTGCTGACCCAGAACATCGTGCTGGCCCTGGGCCTGAAGGTCGTGGTGGCCGGACTCACGCTGGCCGGACTGGGCTCCTTGTGGCTGGCCGTGCTGGCCGATGCCGGCGCCAGCCTGCTGGTGGTGCTCAACGGCCTGCGCCTGTTGCGCGATCAGCGCCCATCCTGAATCGCGGCTTCCCCAACCGGGCGACCCTGACCTTTCTCACCTAGGGCCACTCCTAATACGGACGGGGCGGTGACGAACGGCCTTTCGCGGAGAATAGCGGGCCTGCCGCTGGTGACCTTCCGGGTCCCAGCGGCACCGTTCTTCTGATCCTTCACGGAGCGACGTTTGAACAAAATTCAAACCCCCGGAGTGCCGCATACCATCCTCGGCCAGCCGGATAGCCTGTTCGTCTTGTTCTTCACAGAAATGTGGGAACGGTTCTCCTATTACGGCATGCGTGCCCTGCTGGTCCTGTACCTCATCTCCGAGGCCTCCAAGGGCGGCTGGGGCTGGACCCGCGAATCGGCCACCAGCCTCTACGGCTGGTACACGATGCTGGTCTACCTGACCCCCATCCTGGGCGGCTATCTGGCGGACCGCCTGCTGGGCACCCGCCGGGCCGTGGTGCTGGGCGGTTTCATCATCGCCGCTGGCCACATTGCGCTGTTCTTCGACACCCGCGTGAGCTTCTTCCTGGGCCTGGGCCTGGTGATCATCGGCACCGGCCTGTTCAAGCCCAACATCTCGGCCATCGTCGGCCAGCTGTATGGCAAGGACAACGAAGGCGCACGGGACGGCGGCTACACCCTGTTCTACATGGGCGTGAATGCGGGCGCCTTCTTCGGCATTTCGCTGTGCGGCTACATCGGCGAGAAGATCTCCTGGCACTTTGGTTTCGGCCTGGCCGCGGTGTTCATGATCCTGGGCGCGCTGCAGTTCTACCTGGGCCAGGGCATCTTCGGCGACATCGGCGCTGCACCCGACAAGAAGCCGGCCCAGGCCGTGCAGGAAGCCGACGACACGCCGTCGAACGTCGTGCGTGACCGCCTGATCGCCATATGCGTGTTCTCGTTCTTCACCATCTTCTTCTGGTTCGCTTTCGAGCAGGCCGGCGGTTCGATGACCATCTTCGCGGCCGACTACACCGACCGCACCCTGGTGGGCACCAGCGGCACGATCTTCAAGATCGCCAACTCGCTGATGACGCTGATCCCGGTGGCCATCCTGAGTGCGCTGCTGATCCAGCTGATGCGTGGCACGGGCAAGCGCTACCTGAGCTCCAACCTGCTGCTGGTGCTGGCGCTGGGTCTGATCTGGGCGCTGGCGCTGTGGATGCTGGGCCGTGAGTTCGGCTTCGACCAGTCCGAGATTCCCGCCACCTGGTTCGGGGTGCTGAACTCCTTCTTCCTGGTGATCCTGGCGCCGATGTTCTCCAAGCTGTGGGCCCGTTACTGGAACCCGAGCGGTCCGGTGAAGTTCGGTCTGGGCCTGGTGCTGCTGGGGCTGGGCTTTGCGGCGCTGTCGTATGGCGCGTCGGGCATCCCCCAAGGCGCGAAGACGGCGCAGATCAGCATGGTCTACCTGACGCTGGCCTACCTGCTGCACACGATGGGTGAGCTGTGCCTGTCGCCGGTGGGTCTGTCCTACATCTCGAAGCTGGCGCCGGCCCGTCTGCTGGGCCTGATGTTCGGGGTCTGGTTCGTGAATGCGGCCATCGCCAACTTCCTGGCCGGCTTCACCGGCGGCTACATCGACAAGATCTCCGAGACCTACTCGATGTCGGTCTTCTTCCTGATCTTCACCGCCATCCCGATCGGTGCTGGCGTGCTGCTGATGCTGCTGAACCCCTGGATGAAGAAGCTGATGCACGGCGTGCGCTGAGCCCTCCGTCCCCTCCCTTCGCGTGCGGCATCTGCCGGCGCGGAGGCTCAAGAACCCGGCCGATGGCCGGGTTTTTCTTTTGTTTGCGCCTCAAGCTCTCGAACCGCGCGGTGCGGACGCGCATATCGGATGGTGTGGGAGGGTCGCAGCCTGTATGGCTGACTCCTATCCCGATCGGTCAGGGTCAAGCGTGGCAATCCCCCCAAGGGGCGTTGTCGCCTGGGAATGCCGGCGCGGAATGGCATGCATAGGCCATTTCTGAGCCCAGCACCGCTCCCTAGAGTTCGCGGCCAAGTGGCCCGCTGGCGCAATGGCTGGCGGGCCGTGGGATCAACCCACCAGCACGCGAGCCATGAACCGACTTCATTTCCGGATTGTTTTCAACAAGCGGCGCGGCCAGTTCATGGCGGCGGCGGAGACGGTGCGGTCTCGAGGGAAGGCGCCCGGGGAGAGCGGGGCGGTGGCGGCCGTGGCACGCGTGGCGCCGCAGGGCGCTCGTTGTGAGGCGGCTGTTGGTGGCGGTGGGCCGCCTGGTCCAGGGCTGAGGCTTTCGGTGACCGCCCTGGCGGTCGGTGGGGCGCTGGGAATGGCGCTCTTCGTGGCCGAACCGTTGGCGGCGCGCGCGGAGCCGTCGATGGCGACCCAGTCGCCTGGCAGCGGGCGCGGGGGAGCTCGGGGCGATGAAGCGTCGCAAGCGCGAGCCCGGGTCGAGCAGGCCATGAAGCAACTGCAGGCACGGTTGGGCGCAGTGCGGGACGGGGCGCGTAACGCGGCGGGGAACGTGGCAGCGTCCGCGGACTCTCGGGTGATTGCGGATCCCTCTGCCCCCGGATCTCAGCGGCCCACGGTGTTGACCGCACCGAATGGCACGACGCTGGTGAACATCCAGACCCCCAGCGTAGCGGGTGTGTCCCGCAACACCTACAGCCAGTTCGATGTCGGCGCGACAGGCGTCATTCTCAACAACTCACGGACGGACACGAGCACTCAGTTGGGAGGCTGGGTGCAGGGCAATCCTTGGCTGGGCAGAGGCGAGGCGCAGGTCATCCTCAACGAGGTCAACAGCAGCGCGCCCAGCCAGCCCCATGGCTACGTGGAGGTGGCGGGGCGCCGTGCAGAGGTGGTCATTGCGAACCCGAGTGGCATCCAGGTGGACGGCGGTGGGTTCATCAATGCAAGCAGCGCGACGCTGACGACGGGGACGCCTTGACCTCAGCAAGGTTCCGCACGGACATAAATTAAAGGTGAAATAATGAACTGGACTAAACTGTTGGATTATGAGTCAGAAAACCTTTTTGCCGGAACCGTTATTCGCGTCCCGACCATGCGGCACAGCGGAAATTGGTACTACGATTCGGTTGTGGATTTTTTGGTATTCGATGCTATTTCATATGAAGAGGGTTGTGGTCTCGGTTTGATTGTGATGTCGGGCCCAAAGGCGGGAAAGATAAACACGATACTGCCAGGCGTTTCATTGGCGAAAGGTGCGCAGGCAATTAGCAAGTCATGGCTGGTTAAGAATTGGAATGAATATTTTTATTCGGATGGAACTCCGGATCAGGCATGGGTGTCTATCGTGGAGTCGATAAATTCGTTGCCGGATGGGACAGTTTGGGAAATACCGGAAACTGAAAATGATGACTTTTCGCTCTGAATTAAAGCGCGCAGGGTTCGGCCGACTCAAAGTCGAAGTGCAACACAGCCAGTTCAAGGCCTCATCGGCGAAGGCCGTCCATGCGCTCATTCACGGGCGGCCCGAGGCAGACACGGTCGAACGTCCGGACATCGCATCGCATGACGCGGCCGTGCCGCAGGTCCCAGTGAAGGTGCAAGCTCCATCCGTCTCGGACTTCCTCGCGAAACAAACGACAGCCGGCAAGAACCCCTGACGAAGATCCCTTCGTAGCGGTCCAGTCCTCAAGCAGTCAGCCGAAACCTCCCCACCACCTGCGCCAGCCGCGCGGCCTGGTCCTTGAGCGACTCCGCCGCGGCCGCCGACTCTTCCACCAGCGCCGCGTTCTGCTGCGTCATGCCGTCCAACTGCGTCACCGCGGCATTCACCTCCGTCAGGCTCTGCGTCTGGTTGCCCACCGTGCCGGCAATCTCCCCGATCAGGCTGGACACTCGGTCCACCGCCTGAACCAGTTGCGCCATCGTGGCACCGGTGCTGCCGACGATGCGGCTGCCGCTTTCCACCTGCTCCACCGACGTGGTGATCAGCGCCTTGATCTCCCGCGCGGCCTGCGCACTGCGCTGCGCCAGCGTCCGCACCTCTGCCGCCACCACCGCAAAGCCCCGGCCTTGCTCACCGGCGCGAGCCGCTTCCACCGCGGCATTGAGCGCCAGGATGTTGGTCTGGAAGGCAATGCCGTCGATCACCCCAATGATGTCGGCGATGCGCCGCGACGACTGCTGGATGCCATCCATCGTCTGCACCACCTGCCCCACCATCTGCCCGCCCTGCTGGGCGACGCTGGCCGCCTCCGTCGCCAGCGAGCTGGCCTGCTGCGCCGAGGACACACTCTGCCGCGCCGCGTCCGTCAGCTGATGCATCGCGGCGGAGGTCTGCTCCAGGTTCGACGCCGTCTGCTCGGTGCGGGCCGACAGATCGGTGCTGCCCACTGCTACTTCGCGGCTGGCCTCGGCGATCTGGTCGGCGCTGTCCCGCACCGCCGACACCGACAGATGCAGCGCTTCCCGCATCCGGCCCAGCGACCGCAACAGATCCCCCAGCTCATCGCTGCGCGTGCTGACCGCCACGCCGGTCAGGTCCCCGTCGGCGATACGGTCGGCCGTATGCGAGGCCTCGCGCAGCGGATGCGTCAGGGATCGCGTCAACAGCCAGCCGATCACGGCGCCCAGACCGACCGCCACCGCCACCATGATCCAGATGGCCCACAACACCGATCGATAGCTGGCCTTGGCGTTTTCGTGCGCTTCCTGCGCGCCCAAGCCGTTGACCTTCACCAACTGGTTCAAGGTCTCGGTCGTCGGCCGGAACGCGGCCCGGGATTCACTGCGTTGCAGCGTCATGGCCTGATCCCGCTCGCCGGCGGCCATCAGCGCCACCAGCCGTTTCTGCACCTCCCGGTAGCGCTGGATCTGCTGCTGCAAGGTGTCGAACAAGCGCCGTTCCTCCGGGCTGCTGACGTTGGCGTCGTAGCGCTTGAGCAGGTCCGGCAGACGGGCCCATTGCGTGTCCAGGCGGGCGGATTCGTCCTTCAGCGCCTTGGCATCGCCGCCCAGCAGCATCTGCAGCTCGGCCCGTCGCATCTGGTTGAGCGACTCATTGATGTCGCCCAGCTGCTGGGTGCTGGGCAGCCAGTTGGTGGCCAGGTCCTCGACCTTGTCCTGCACCGTCCCCACCCGGCTCACGGAGAACACCCCCATGGCCAGCATCAGCAGCAGCAGGAGCGCAAATCCCAGCCCCAGCCGCACACCCACCCGCAAGTCCGACAGCATTCGCATCTTGACCCTCCCGAGTTGTGGGCAAAACCTACCACAGCGGCGTGCGATTGGCATCCACAACCCACCCGGCAAGAGCCGCGACAATGCACCAGCGCAGGGCAAACGCCGTCGCGCAGACCCCTTGACGGCAGATGTACGCTGAGAAGAGTTAAATTGACAGGTTTTCCGGCATTGAAGGGCTGGAGCGTTGGTCAAAGCAGGTGGGTCCTGCCACGACCGCGACCTCTGTGAACAGGTTAGAACCATGGCTGTAGTGAATCACTGTGAAAAGATCCCCTTGGGCGCCCAGGGCGCGCAGGAGTGGGAAGTGGTGCAGCTACCGTCCCCCATGGGTGACTTCCAGGCCCGGGCCTTCCGGAGCCCGTCCACCGGGTCGGAGCACCTGGTGCTGTCGGTGGGGCCGCTCAAGGCCCGCGGCGGCCTGCTGCGCCTGCACAGCGAATGCCTCACCGGCGACGTGTTCCAGTCCCTGCGCTGCGACTGCGGCCCGCAGCTGCATGCGGCCCTGGACCTGATCTCCAAGGAAGAAGGCGGCGTGATCATCTACATGCGCGGCCATGAAGGTCGCGGCATCGGCCTGGTGGAGAAGCTGCGCGCCTATGCGCTGCAGGAAGCCGGCGTGGACACCATCGACGCCAACCTGCAACTGGGTCATGCCGAGGACGCCCGCGACTATGCCGACGCCATCGACATCCTCTGCATGCTGGGCATCAGCAGCGTCCGGCTGATCACCAACAATCCGCAGAAGGTGGATGCGCTGGTCAAGGGCGGCATCGAGGTGGAAGCGCTGGTGCCCATCCGCATCGCCGCCAATCCGCACAACGAGCGGTATCTCGAGACCAAGCGCAAGCGCATGGGTCACTACCTGGAGTGAGGGCCCCCCGGTGGCGCCCGCGCCACATCCGGCAGCGTCCTGGGTCGATATGATCGCGGCCGTTGGTGCTCGCGTCCGGCCGTCCGGTCGGCGCAGTTCAACGGGAATCAGGAAGGGCCCCGGGACGCCTGCGCGTCGGCCCCAACCTGAGCTGCCCCCGCAACGGTAAGCAGACCGCGCAACCCGGGCCACCCTGGTTGTTGCGCCGCCGTCATCCATGGCCACTGGAGCCCTGCTCTGGGAAGGCCGCGACGGCGTCAGGTCCGCCAGCCCGGATACCGGCCAACAGGAGGCCCTGACGCATCCCAGGCGCAGGGCCATGTTCGCATTCGGCCGCGGGGAAGCGGCCACCGTGCGCCTTGCTGTACTCCTTCGCTGCATGACTCATCCCACCCTGCGCGCGCTGCCGCGTGCCCTTGCCTCGTCCCTGCTGGTCTCGGCCGCCTTGCCACTGGCCGTGCCGGTCGCTTTCCAGGCCCTGGCCCAGACGGCCGGAGCCTCCGCGGCCAATGCGCTGGCCCCCGTTGTCGTGGTGGGCACCCGTGAAGCCCAGCCGCTGAAGGACAGCGTGGCCGACGTCGTGCTGATCGATGCGCAGACCCTGCGCGATGGCGGCTTTGATTCGGTCGAGGAGGCGCTGCGTCGCCAGGCCGGCCTGCAGATCACCCGCAACGGCGGTCCCGGCCAGACCACCGGTTATCAGCTGCGGGGCACGGGCACCAGCAGCACGGTGGTGATGATCGACGGCGTGCGCGTCGGCTCGGCCACCCTGGGCCAGGCCGCCTTCGAATCGATGAGCCTGAGCGAGATCGACCACATCGAGGTGCTGCGCGGTCCGGCCTCCGGCCTGTACGGGGCGGATGCCGTCGGCGGTGTCATCCAGATCTTCACCCGCAAGGGACAGGGGCCGCTGAACCTGACGGGCCATGTGGCCGTGGGTGACTACCGCTCGAGCGAGGCCGACCTGGCCGTCACCGGCGCCCAGGGCGGCTTCGACTATGCCGCCAGCCTCAGCCATGACCGCTCCCGCGGCGTCTCGGCGGTACGCCCCGGTGACGCGAACGGCACCTACAACCCGGACGACGACGGCTTCCGACGCACCGTGGCCAGCGCCCGCCTGGGCTTTACCCCGGCCGCGGGCCACCGCATCGGCGTGAGCGCCACCCAGAGCCGTCTGAACGCCCAGTACGACGGCGCGCAGTACGCCGCGCCGGACTTCCTGCCGGACAGCACGCCGGACTTCCGCAACCATCTGGTCACCCGCCAGGTCGCGGCCGACTACCGCGGCGTCATCAGCCCGTTGTGGACCACGACCGTGCAACTGGCCCGCAACACCGACGACCTGCGCAGCGGCGCCACCGAGCTGGCCCGCTTCGAGACCGACCGCAACCAGTTGACCTGGCAGAACGCGCTGCGACTGAGCGAAGGCCAGCAGGTGGTGCTGGGGTATGAACGCGTGGCCGAGACGGTGGAAGGCGACGTCTATGCAGACGCTCCCAAGCGCACCAACAACGGTTACTTCGCCGGCTACACCGGGGCCTTCGGTCCGGCGTCGCTGGAAGCCAGCCTGCGCAGCGACCACAATTCCGCTTACGGCACACACACCACCGGTGGTCTGGGCGCCAGCTACGCGCTGACCTCCACCCTCAGGCTGCGCGCGCTGGCCGGCACCAGCTTCCGCGCCCCCACTTTCAACGACCTCTACTACCCGGATTACGGCGTGGCCACGCTGCGGCCGGAACAGGGCCGCAGCATCGAACTGGGTGTGAACTGGACCTCCGGCGTGAGCAGCGCCTCGGCGACGGTCTACCGCAACAAGGTACGCAACCTGATCGGCAACGACCCGAACGCCTCCGGCACCTCTTGCCCGCCGGGTTACTTCTTCGGCTGCGCGAGCAATGTGTCCCGCGCGCTGATCAAGGGCGTGAGCTTGCTGGGTGCGCATCGCATCGGCGATCTGAGCCTGCAGGCCACGGTCGACTTCCTCGATGCCCGCGACCAGCTCACCGGCGCCCGCCTGCCGCGTCGCGCCGCGCATCAGGAAAGCGTCTCGGTGGACTACAACCCGGGCGTGTGGAGCATCGGCGCCACGCTGACCGATGTGGGCGCGCGTCCCGACCTGGTGCAGCCGCTGGGCGACTATGCCCTGCTGGACCTCCGTGCCACCTGGCGCTTCCTGCCGCAGTGGCGCCTGGAGACACGTCTGCTCAACGCCACCGACCGTGATGTGCAGCCGGTGCGGGACTACCAGGGCCTGGGCCGCCAGATCTGGGTGGGCCTTCGCTACGACATGAAGGGCTTCTGAGGTCTGGGCCGGGCCGGGTCAGGGTCCGGCTCAGGATCCCGACGAGGGGCCGCGACTGGCCAGCAGCGCCGCCTCGACCCGGCTGCGCACCTGCAGCTTCTGCAGGATGTTGGTGACGTAATGCTTGATGGTCTTCTCGGCCAAATGCAGCTCGTCCCCGATCTCCCGGTTGGTGCGGCCCAGCCCGATCAGCGAGAGGATGGTGCGCTCGCGGTCGGTGAGCTCCTGCAGCGGGTCCGGCGCCTTGCGCTGGGTGAGTGACACCAGCATCTCGGCCGCGATGGACGGCGAGACATAGACCTCCCCGTCCACCGCCGCCCGCAGTACCTGCGCCAGCTCGCGGGCGGACACCCCCTTGAGCACATAGCCGCGGGCACCGGCCTTGAGGGCGGCCAGCAGCTTGTCCTTGTCCTCGGACGAGGTCAGCATCACGATCACCGTGGCCGGGCAGGCCATGGCGATGCGCTCGGCCGTCACGATGCCATTCCAGCCCGGCATGCTGATGTCCAGCAGCACGACGGTCGGCAGCAGGGCCTGGGCCAGCATCAGCGCTTCCTCGCCGCTGGCGGTCTCCCCGACCACGCGAAAACCCGGCTCCTGGCCCAGCGAATGCACCACGCCCTGGCGGAACATCGGATGGTCATCGACCACCAGCACCTCGATCACTTCATTCATCGTCCCGACTCCAGTCCCACCTTGCTGGCAGAGTCCGCCTCCGGCTCCGTCAACGGCAGCGACACCCGCATCGCGGTGCCCTGCCCCTGGGTGCTGCGCAGATCAAAACGCCCGCCCAGCGACTCCACCCGCTGCCGCATGCCGCTCAGGCCCAGGCGCCCGCTGGCCAGCGCGACCTGGAGGTCGAACCCCGGCCCGCGATCGTTCACCTCGATCACCACGCTGCGCGCATCGGCCCCCACCATCACCTGACAGCGGCTGCCCCGCGCATGTCGCCAGACATTGGCCAGCGATTCCTGCAGCAGACGGTAGACCGTGGTCTTGATGCGTCCCGGCACCCGCAGGTCGGGCGCCACCGCGCAACTCAGCTGCACCTCCTGGCGGGTCTTGCCGACGAAGTCGCGCACCACCCGCTCGGCCACTTCATCGAGCGCCAAGGGCTCGATGTCCGGCAGTTCCAGATTGGCGGCGATGGCGCGCAGATCGGCCATGGCGGCCTCCACGGCCTGGCTGATGCGGGCCACGTCCTGCGCGCCCGGCTGGGGCACGGCGCTGGCGGCAGCCGGTGCTTCCATCAGGCGGTCCTGCAGATTGCGCAACTGCATCAGCGCAAAACCCAGATCCTGGCAGGGCCCGTCATGCACGCTGGCCGAGATCCGCTGCAGCAGGGCCTCGTTCACCACCACCGCTTCCTGGGCGGCTGAGCGCACCCGCTCATGCAGCTCGCGGTTCTGGCGGTTCAGTTCGGTCAGCCGGCGCACCTGCGCACTGAGTGCACCGCGCTGCGCGGCAATCAGCCCGCTGCCGCGCCGCACCAGCACAAACAGCAGCAGGTAGGTGGCCAGCATGGCGCCCGCCACCACCCCCCAGCTGCGTCGCTGCGCGGCACCGGCTTCGCGATCGACCTCGTCGGGCAACTGATAGAACTCGGCAATGGCGCCGATGCGCCCACGGTCGGAGGTGTGGATCGGCGTGTAAGTCTCGATCATGCGCTCCAGCGGCTGGCCGTGATCGGTCTGCGCCTGGCCGCGCCGCACACTCACCTCCGAGAAGATGCTGCCGGCCACTGCCGCCTCCAGCCCTTCGTCGATGTCCAGTTTCTGGCCCACGCCCTGCCCGTCGCTGGAGAACAGCACCGTGCCGTCCGGCCGCCAGATGCGCAGCGCCACGATGCGACGAGCCCATTCGGCGTCGGTGATCATCTCGAAGAGCGCACGGGCCTCGGCCTCGGTCAGATCGCCGCGCTCATCGACCTGCTGCAGTTGCGGCGCAATGAAGCCGTCCACATACAAGGCCGTGTCCGCGCCGATGCGGTGCACCACGCTGTCATGCACCTGGCGACCGACCCACCCGCCCAGCAGCACGGTGGTGGCCAGCAGGATCGGAAAACTGAGCAGAAGAAACTGCTGGGACAGCGACAGCCGCCAACGCGCCGGATTCATGCCGGTCACTGTAACAGTCGGTATGCCCCGTCGCCATGGACCAAAGTCCCGACCGATCGCGACCATCGGCCGCCTCAAGTCCCGACCTGTGCCCCTGCCGGTGCGGCGTCGCGGTTCCTAGGATGCAGGCTCTTCTCTTATTCACCGTCCTTTCATTCACAGGCAGGCGGCCCTTCTCCTGGCCGCCATGGAGCATCCCATGCTGAATCGTTCATCATTGTTCACCGCCGCGCGCCACTGCGCGGTCCAGGCCCCCCGCGCGCTGCTGCTGGGCATGGCGCTTGTGCTGTCCGTCGGCGCGGCGCAGGCGGCCTCCTCCAAGGGCTGCGAAGGCGGCGGCTTCCGGGTGCTGGGCCTGAGCGGGTCCGTCAGCACCACCGTGCCGGCCGCGCAGGTCGGCAGCAGCTTCCTGGTGCAAGGCAAATACGTGCAGTTCGAAGTCGATGCCGCCAGCTTTGGCATCCGCAACTATGTACTCACCGGTGCGGCCAATGCGCTGGACATGACCGGCGGCGTGCCCACCCCGGTCTTTGCCGCCAAGATGCCGGACCACCGCGGCGCCACCCTCACCAGCGGCGTGGATGTGGACCTGAAGGACACCAGCATCGAGCTGATGCGCGAGGGCGCCCAGGTGACGATGAAGCTGCAGGCCAAGGACTGCGCCAACGGCGGCGTGTTCCAGATGGAAGTGGCCCGCGCCGACGGCACCTCCACCGTGTTCACCCACACGCTGGCGACGCATCCGAGCAACCCCAGCCTCAACGCCTTCTACTTCGACAACCGCAAGTTCCGGGACCGGGAAGGCGATGCCGTGCCTTACAAGGACACGACCGTGGTGGTGACGCCGCGCGTGAATTTCGGCAACGACTATTCGGCCCGCTTTGTCGGCCGTGACAGCCCGCAGGTGGCCACCCGCCTGTCCGACGCCAACTGCGTGAATCGCATCGTCAAGCGGGACGGCTCGCTGGCGACGGTGTCGCACTGCGGCCTGACGTCCCGCTGGGACGTGTCCAGCGGCGGCCGCATGGGCATGGTGTTTGGCGAGGACGCGACCGAGGTCGCGCCGCCCGCCACCATTTGCACTCACAAGTGTCAGGCGCAGAACCAGGTGAAGGGCCAATCCACCGTGCTGGGTGCACCGTTCCCGGTGGCACCGGCGGACCGTCTGGCACCGCGGCTGTAAGCAGGCCATGCGGGGGCGGGCTTTTGGTGCAACACCACCCAAAGACCGCCCCCAAACTTCGGGGCAAGCCATGGCTGGAAAATGGGGCTAATCCGGCAAGTTCAGTAGAACTAAGTCATTGTCGATATTGATGTTTTTATCTACAAATGACAGATGTTCTACACTACCTCCACCGACAGATTTTGCGCCATCGATAGGGCATCCGCCATGAAGCTTGAAGAACGACTGATCAGGTCCGTCAAGATGCGGGCAGGCAACGTCATCCTCAGGTCAGACCTTGCATCGCTGGGAAGCGCATCGCAGCTTTCCGAAGCACTCCGGGCGCTTCAAAGACGCGGCTTGCTGGTGCGCATTGGCACCGGCATTTACGCCAAGACACGGGTCAGTTCCATCACGGGCGCAGTCGTCCCTGCTGGGTCACTGGAATCGCTGTCCCAGGAAGCCCTCCAGCGGCTGGGCGTCACCGTATCGGCGAGCAGTGCCGCCGCAGCCTATAACGACGGCGGCACTACCCAGATTCCTGGCAAGTTGGTGGTCAACACCGGCAAACGGCGGATTCAGCGCAAGATTGCAGTCGGTGGACGCCGTCTTGTCTATGAAAACGATTACACCCGAGCAGCGACGAGCGCTGGAAGATCTCTCCGCTGAAGGTCTGCTGGGCGGATTGCCTGTGCAGGTTGCAGAGAAGGACATCCACGTCACCGACCTGCTGGAGGCATTGAGCCATTTGTCGGTCTCGCATGGTCATTTCAAGGGCCTGTCGAAGGACGAGACCGTTCGCGTGGATGACGGAATTCAGCTGGTCTTCGCCGGTGGGACCTGTCTCTCGAAAGCGCACCGCATGATCTCGCGCATGTCGGAGGACATCGATCTCAAGGTCATCCTGTCCGAGCCCCGCTCGGAATTGAAGCAGAACGTAGGGCCGCGGGCTCGCCTCAGGGCCCTTCACTCCGCTATCGAGAGCTTGCTGCATGACTTGGGATTCGAATTGCTTCCGGGTACGCCACAACGGCCCAATCCGCACATTCGCGACAACCACCGCTACTACGCGATCAATGCGAAGTATCACAATGAAGGATCGGTGGTGGGAGTCCTTCGCCCCGAGTTGAAACTCGAAGTCATTCATCGACACCCACGACTTGAAGTGACGCCTTTGAGCTTTGGCTACTTGTACGAAACCCTGGCCAGCGCTCCCTCAACGAAGGAAGTGACGATCCCATGCATTCATGTGGCGGAAACCTTGGCGGAGAAGGTGCTCTCGCTTCTCCGACGATGCCACTGGAAGTGGTCCGGCTTCCAGGAAGACGCATTGGACCCCTCCCTGGTGAGGCATGTGTATGACGTCCATCGAATCCTGACGCTACAACCGGAGCAGCTGGCGCTTTCGTGCACGGTGTTCAAAGCTCTGGTTGAAGGAGACGCCGCAGAATTCTCCGGGCGTGACCCTCGATTCGAAGCAGACCCTCGAATGGCGCTGACCGACGTGCTGGAAAAGGCGAGGCGCAGCGACCAACTCCGCACCAACTACGGGGAGAAGGTGGTTCCCTTGATTCACGAAGGCCACGAGGTGGACTACTCGACCGCCTTTGAGTCGTTCGAGCGGGCGGCCAGCATGCTTGTTGAGCAACTCTGAACCGGCCCGCCTCTTGAATCCACGCCCCCGAAGGGGCTGCTCGTCGCCAGCGCCGCGCTCAGCGCTCCTTGACCAACGACGCCCCCACGGTGGACGCGCTGGTGCCATCCCCCAACAGGAACACCGTGTAGACGCCCTGCGCCAGGATGTCGGTGTCGGCCTGGGTGAACAGCGGCGTGGACGACGCCGTCGAATTCACTGTCAGCAGCGAATCGGTCGTGGCCGTCAACTGGACCGGCGTGGAGGCCGTCCCCGGGAGCACGCCGGATGCCTTCGTCGAGTAATCCAGGAACAGCGACATCTCCGTGCTGTTGTTGCTCAGGCCGTTGAACAGGCGGATCTTGGCGTAGGTGGAGCTGGTCGGCAGCTTGTTGTCGTCGGTGATCAGCTTCACCGTGGGAGCGGCCGCATCCCCGTAGACCACCATGGTGTAGTCATACCCGGCGACCAGGGTGCCGGCATCGGCCGACACCGCATTGCCGTTGACGGCAAGGCTCAGGCTCGGCGTGCCGGCGGTCACCTTCACGTAGCCACCGATGGCCGGTGACGTGCTGGTGGACAGCAGCTGCGTGCCGCCCAGCGAGGCCGTCACCGTCCCGCTGGTCAGGCCCGAGATGACGCGCACTCGCGAATAGGTGTTGGGCAGGTTGGTCAGCGTCCCCTTCTGCACCAGCTGCATGCCGTTGACCAGCAGGCCGCCATTGGAGCCGGTCAGGATGAGGGTCGACACGCCCTTGTCCGGCAGCGTGATGGACGGGATCTCCAGACGCACATCCGAAGTTTCGCTGGCGGCGGTGACCACCAGTCGGAAGGTGCCCGACTTGATCGACAAATACCCCGAACCGGATCCACTGGCCACGCTGCTGGCCAGGGTGGCCGCACCGCTGAGGTCGGTGTCGGAGGTGGCGGTTTCGTAGATGTCCAGGGCACCGGCGTCCGGCGCCAGGTTCAGGATTTGCAGCTTGCTCTTGCCGCTGTCCGGGGTGTCTTCGGTTTCGGTGATCAGCGTGCTCTTGACCGAGCCGCTGACGCCGTAGGCAATCAGCGTGTACTTGTTGCTGGTGCTCAGGGTCGGCGTGGTGGAGACCAGGGTCGCGCCGCTGGTGGCGTTCTGCACTTCCAGCAGGGAGTCGTCTGTGGCGACACCTTCATAATCCCCCACGGCGGCATACGCCACACCGCTGGTGACCACCTTCTCGTCGTCCCCCACGGCCAGATCCAGCGACGCCACACCGATGCTCGCATTGAGCAGGCGCACCTGCGCCTTGTCGTCACTACCGCCGCCACAGCCGGCCACCAGGGCCAGGGTGGCCACCAGGCTCAGGCCCAATGCCGAACCCTTTGCCACACCCTTTGCCAAACGCTTGAATCGCATGTTCCAACTCCATGAAATGACTCATGGATTGGAGAGGCGCGGTGTTTCCCGCTTTCGTGCGCTGCATGGCGGGCGTGTCCGGGACGTGTCCATTCCGACATGTTGTGCGCCGACGCCAGCACACACCACCCGGTCTTTCCAGGTCTCCTAACATGGGGCCATGCACCGACCCTTGCCGACCCTTGAAGATGCCCTCGCTCCCGGGCGAGCCCCCCTGCCCGGTGGGCGAAAGCGCAGGGCCGCCGGGCGGTGCCTGTTCCTGCTGGCCCTGGCGCTGGGCGTTGTGAGCTGCGCCACCCATGTCCCGCCACCGCCAGCCCCCGTGCCCGCGAACGCCAGCTTCCAGGACTACCAGCAGCAGGCGCTGAAGACGCTGACCGAAGGCCGCGCCTATCGCGGGGAGCGTGCCGGCGCGGAAGCGGCCCTGAACGCGCCGCAGGAGTGGCGCCCCATCGGGCCGGTGCGCGGCGGGGTGCTGTTGGTCCACGGACTGGGCGACTCGCCGTGGTCCTTCCGGGACATCGGACAGGCGCTGGCTCGCCAGGGCTTCCTGGCCCGCACCGTCCTGCTGCCCGGCCACGGCACGCAGCCGGCCGACATGCTGGACGTGCGCATGGAGCAATGGCGCGACGTCGTGGAGTCGCAGGCGGCGTTGCTGCAGCGGGATGCGGGCCATATCTACCTCGGCGGCTTTTCCACCGGCGCGAACCTGGTGCTGGATCATGCCTACCGACATCCCGAGGTGGCGGGCCTGCTGCTGTTCTCACCGGCCTTCCGGTCGTCGGTGTCGCTGGACTGGCTGGCGCCGGCCCTGCGGTATGTGCGGCCCTGGCTGATCGAGACCTCGCTGCAGAGCGAAACCATCCCCGTGCGCTATTCCATGGTGCCGACCAACGGCTTTGCCCAGTTCTACCGCAGCAGCCGTGTGGCCCAGGACCATCTGGCCAGCGCCCCGTTCGACCGTCCCGTCCTGATGGTGCTGGCCGCTGGCGACTCGGTGGTGGATGTGGCCTATGCCGCCCGCACCTTCCATGCACGCTTCACCCATCCCGCCAGTCGGCTGATCTGGTACGGCAAGCAGCAGCCGCCCGCGGACGGCGACCCGCGGGTGCTCAGCCGGACCGACACACTGCCGGAGTGGCGCATCAGCCAGTTCTCCCACATGGGCGTGCTGTTCGCCCCGGACAACCCGTTGTACGGGCCGCAGGGCTCGCTCAAGCTGTGCCGCAACAGCCGGGACGGCGACGCCATCCGGGCCTGCGAGCAGGGGGCACAGGTCTGGTACTCCGACTGGGGTTACACCGAGGCCGGCAAGGTGCATGCGCGGCTGACCTTCAACCCCTACTTCGACCTGCAGACGCAGGTGATGGCGGAGGTGATGGAGGCCGGCGAGAAGAGTGCCGTACGTGCAGGGGCGAGCTCTCCGCATTTTTGAAGCCGGAAATCCGACAAAGTCCGATGGTCGCCATGCCCGGCGCCCTGCACCATGCGAGCGATGCCCAGCAAGATGGCGGGCGCGTTTGACCGGGGCCCACCCCGCATGTCCTTGATGCATTCACGGCCACCTCGGCAGCGACAACATCCCGCGTCTCACGCCTTCGCCTCGCGGGGGTCGGGCGGTACTGCCTCCTCGTCGTCCTCGCGGCAGGGAGAGCCTCCCGCGACGGGCCCACTGCGCGTGCAGAGTCCTGCCCAGACGCGGACGCTTCAGGCCATGGTGGATGGCAGCGCGAGGTCCGCGCACATCGGCCGATGGCAGCAAGCGGCGGACCGACACGTCGGCGCGCCAGCGTCCGCATCGACGTCCACTGCCGGTACCGAACGTGCGCCCGTGCAGCGACTGCGCATGTCCCACTCCAACAGCTTCTACGGCGATCCGCTCCAGCCTTCCGATCTCCCGTGGTTCTACTGCGCCGGCATCGTCCACCACCTGGCCCGCAACAACATCACTCTCACGCCAGGAACGCCGGAGATCGTCTGCGTGCCCATCCCCTACGGCGAGACGATCACCATCCGCTGGTTCGAGCTCACGGCCGAGGATGTACCGGCCCTGCAGCGGATCGTTGCGGCCCGCAGCCCCGAAGGCCGCCGCGAGGCCAGCCAGGACGCGCTGGCCCGTGGAGACGACACCGGCGATGTCAATCCATCGGCCTTCGAGGACAACTGCGGCTACTGCGTGCTCACCCGGCTGCTGGGCCAGAGCGATGCCGACCAGATGACACGGGAGATGGAAGAACAGGACCTGAGCGACGGCATGTCCAATCACTGGCTCAGCCTGGAAGACATCGCCAAGACGCTTCAGCACTATGGCCGATTCGTCGGATTTTCCGGCATGGGCCTGAGCCGGGATCACCTGCGTCACTGGATCCTGAACATCAGCCAGGGCAGTGACCAGGTCGCGTTCGTGGTGCACTTCCCCAGCCATTTCGTCATCGCCTACCCGCAGACGGACGGGTCGATCCTGATCGAGGACCCGCAGTCGGTCGATTTCTTCGACTTCGATGCACTGCCCGACACCGTCTTCAAGACCTTTGCGGTGGATCGTCCGTGATGCCCCGCCTGCGTTGATGCGCCAGGCGGTAGAGCACCGGCAGCACCAGCAGCGTGAGCGCGGTCGAGGACAGGATGCCGCCGATGACCACGGTCGCCAGTGGCCGCTGGACCTCCGCGCCCGTGCCGGTGGCCAGCGCCATCGGCACGAAGCCCAGGGACGCCACCAGCGCGGTCATGAGCACGGGGCGCAGGCGGGTCAAGGCCCCCTCGTGGATGGCAGCGTCCAGCGCCATGCCGGACTCGCGCAGGTTGCGGATGAAGGCAATCATCACCAGCCCGTTGAGCACCGCAACGCCGGACAGCGCAATGAACCCCACCGCCGCGGAAATCGACAGCGGAATGTCCCGCAGCCACAGCGCCACGATGCCGCCGGTGAGCGCGAACGGAATGCCGGTGAACACGATCAGCCCGTCCTTGAGATTGCCAAACATCGCAAACAGCAGCACGAAGACCAGCATCAGTGAGACCGGCACCACCACCTGCAGGCGCTCGGTGGCGGACTGCAGGTTCTCATACTGCCCGCCCCAGGCCAGCCAGTAACCGGTCGGCAGACGGACCTGCGTGCCGATCACCTGCTGCGCCTCGGCGACGAAGCCGCCCAGGTCCCTGCCGCGCACATTGGCGCTGATGACGATGCGACGCTTGCCGTTCTCGCGGCTGACCTGGTTGGGCCCCGGCGTGCTCGTGAAATCCGCCACCTCGCTGAGCGGAATGAAGCGACGTGGACCGTCCGCCTTCCCCGCCTGGGACGGTAGCGGAATCGGCAGACGCTTGATCGCCTCCACATCCGACCGCAGCACCTCCGGCAGTCGCACCAGGATGCCGAAGCGGCGGTCGCCTTCGAACATCAGCCCGGCCTCCCGGCCGCCCACCGCGGTGGCGAGCGTGTCCTGGACGTCCTGCACGTTCAGCCCATACCGAGCGGTCCGCTCCCGGTCCACGGTCACGTTGAGCATCGGCAGGCCGGTGGTCTGCTCCACATTGACTTCCGAAGCGCCCTCCAGCCCCTGCAGCAGGGACTGGATCCGCTGGGCGGCGCTGCCCAGCACCGCCATGTCGTCCCCGAACACCTTCACCGCCACATCCGAACGCACGCCGGAGATCAGCTCGTTGAAGCGCAACTGGATGGGCTGGGAGAACTCATAGTTCTGGCCCGGCAGCCGCGCCACCTCCGCCTGCACGGCGGCGAGCAGATCGTCGCGGGTGCGCGCGGGATCGGGCCAGTCCTTCTGCGGCTTGAGCATCACATAGCCGTCGGAGATGTTCGGCGGCATCGGGTCCGACGCGATCTCGGCGGTGCCGGTACGGGCAAAGACCCGCTCGATCTCGGGGAACTTCTGCTTGAGCGTCGTCTCCAGCTGTTTCTGCATCTCCAGCGACTGCGTGAGGCTGGTGCCCGGAATGCGCAGCGCCTGGATGGCGAAGTCGCCTTCGTTCAGGCTGGGGATGAACTCACTGCCCATGCGCGAGGCCAGCAGGCCGCTGAGCACCACCGTGACGGCGGCACCGGTCAGCACCACCGCCTTGGCCCCCATCACGTGGCGCAGCAAGGGCTCGTACGCGCGGCGTGCCCAGGTCATCAGCCGGTTCTCCTTCTCATCGACCTTGCGGCCGATGAACAGCGCCACGGCAGCAGGCACGAAGGTGATGGACAGGATCATCGCGCCCACCAAAGCGATCACCACGGTGAAGGCCATCGGGTGGAACATCTTGCCCTCCACGCCGGACAGCGCAAAGATCGGCAGGTAGACGATCATGATGATCAACTGTCCGAAGAGCAGCGGCCGGCGCGCTTCCTGCGACGCCAGGAACACCTCCTGGAAGCGCTCCTCCCGGGTCAGCAACCGGCCCTTGAGCTGCTGCGCATGGGCCAGACGGCGCACGCAGTTCTCCACGATCACCACGGCCCCGTCGATGATGATGCCGAAGTCCAGTGCGCCCAGGCTCATCAGGTTGGCGCTGATCTTCTGGTTCACCATGCCGGTGAAGGTGAACAGCATCGACAGCGGAATCACCATCGCGGTGAGGAGGGCCGCCCGCAGGTTGCCCAGGAACAGGAACAGGATGGCGATGACCAGCACCGCCCCTTCCACCAAGTTCTTCTTGACGGTGGCAATCGCCTTGTCGACGAGCTGCGTGCGGTCGTAGACGGTCACTGCATGCACGCCCTTGGGCAGGTTGGCGTTGATCTCCTCCATCTTGCGGGCTACCGCCTGCGACACCGTGCGGCTGTTCTCGCCGATCAGCATGAAGACGGTGCCCAGCACCACCTCGCGGCCGTTGTCGGTGGCCGCGCCCGTGCGCAGCTCCCGGCCGATGTCGACCGTGGCCACATCGCGCACGCGGACCGGCAGGCTGCCGTCATTGCGCAGGACGATGTTGCCGATGTCCGCCATCGACTGCACCTGGCCCGGCGCGCGGATCAGCGTCTGTTCCCCGCGCCGCTCGATGTAGCCCGCGCCGACATTGGCGTTGTTGCGGTCCAGGGCGGTGACCACGTCACTCAGCGTGAGGCCGTAGGACGACAGCTTGGACGGGTCTGGAGCGACGTGATATTCCTTGGCGAATCCGCCGATGGAGTTGATCTCGGTCACCCCGGCCACCTGTCGCAGTTGGGGCTTGATGACCCAGTCCTGGATCTCACGAAGGTCCGTGGGGGTGTACGGGTCTCCATTGGGTTTTCTGGCGTCGGGCTCGCTTTCCACCGTCCACAGGAAGATTTCGCCCAGGCCTGTGGAGATGGGGCCCACCGCCGGCGTCACGCCGTCCGGCAGTTGGTCCCGCGCGGACTGGATGCGCTCGTTGACCAGTTGGCGGGCGAAGTAGACATCGGTGCCGTCCTTGAAGATGACCGTCACCTGCGACAGGCCATACCGCGACAGGGAGCGGGTCTGCTGCAGGCCCGGCAGCCCGGCCATCACCGTCTCGATCGGATAGGTGATGCGCTGCTCCGTCTCCAGCGGCGAATAGCCGGGCGCCTGCGTGTTGATCTGGACCTGCACATTGGTGATGTCCGGCACGGCGTCGATCGGCAGCTTCTGATAGCTGTAGACGCCCAGCCCGGCCATGCCGAAGACAGCGAGCAGGACCAGCCACCGATGCTCGATGGCAAAGCGGATGATGCGTTCAAACATGAGGCGTCATCCTTCAGTGTGCGTGCGAGGCGGTGGACTTGCCCAGCTCCGCCTTGGCCATGAAGCTGCCGGTGGCGATGTAGGGCGTGCCGGCTGTCAGGCCCTGGACGATCTCGGTGCGCTGGCCATCGCTGCGGCCGATCTTCACCGGCTGCGCCTGGAATCCGCGCGGCGTCTGGACGAACACCACGGGGCGCTCCTCCACCGTCTGGACCGCATCGGCAGCCACCGTGACCGGCACCTCGACCGCGTCGCCCTTCATCTCCACATTGACGAACAGACCCGGGCGCCAGGTGGCCTTCGGGTTCTCCAGCGTCACACGGGCCTGCGCCGTCCGCGTGGATTCGCCGATCAGCGAGCCCACATAGGCCACCTTGCCGACGGCGGACTGGTCGAAGGCCGTGGCCCGCACCGTCACGCGGTCCCCCACCCGCACCAGCGGCAGGTCCTTGGCCGGGACGCTGATCTGCGCCCAGACGGTGCGCAGGTCCGCCACGGTGAAGACGTTGGTGTCCTCCCGCACCTGCTCTCCCAGGGCAATGTGTTTTTCCACGATGGTGCCGTCGAAGGGCGCGCGCAGCTCGAAGCGGTTGAGGGCGCTGCTGTCGGGCGTGGCGCCCACCGCCATCAGCTTCTGCCGCGCGTTGGTGACGGCAATCTCGGCTTCCCGCAGGGCCTGCTCGGCCCCCTGCACATCCTGCTGCGGGGAGATCCTGGCCTCGAACAGGCTCTTCTCGCGCTCGTAGGTCGTGCGCGCCAGTTGCAGGCGCTTCTGCGCCGCCTGCAGGTCCGCGCGCAGGTCGGACACCGCAGGGCTGCTGAGCACGGCCAGCACCTGGCCCCGACGCACCACCTGCCCCAGGGCAGCGGGCACCGACTCCACCACGCCCACCACCCGCGGCACGACGTGGGCGGTCGTGTCTTCATTGAACTTCACTTCGCCCGGCAGCTGATAGGTGGCGGTGAGCGTGGCGGCCTTGGCGGTGTCCACCACGATGCCCGCGGCCTTCTGCTGTTCGGGCGTCAGGGTGATGACGTCCGGTGCGCCTGCATCGTCGTGCGGTTTCTCGGTGGAGGCGGGTTTCTCGCCGCCGTGGCCCTTGTCGGCGCCGGATTTGGCGTGGGCATGCGCGTCGCCCTCGTTGTGGTCCTCGCCGTCCTCATGGCCGTGGGCGGCTTCACCGCCAGCACCGGCGCGACCGCCTGTGCTGAGGATGCCGATGCCGGCGGCCACGCCCAGGGCGAGCACCACGGCGATGGCAATGGCCTGCTTGCGACGGGCGACGGGCTGAGTGCCGTCTTTCGATTCGTAGGGGGAATTCATGGAGATGTCTCGGTAATTGGGGTCAGCGGCGGGGTCAGCGGCCAACGTGCGGATCGCCAAGGCGGCGGTCGAGCTCGGCAGACAGCCGGTGGGCCTGGGACAGCGCGGTGAAGTACTGGCCGCGCGCCTGGAGGAAGGTGCGCTGGGCGTCGAGCACCTCCACGACACTGAACTTGCCCAGCTCGAAGCCGCGTCGGGCGGCGTCATAGGCGGTCTGCGCGCCCGGGAGCACCTCGCGCCGCAGCATCTCGATCTCCTCCGTGCGGGCCTGGAGCTGGTCTGCCGCCTGCAGCACCTCGGCCCGCAGACGCTGCTCCTGCGCCTGGGCCAAGGCCTGCGCGGCCTCGCGCTTGCGATGCGCCTGCAGCTGCGCGCCTTGGTTGCGGTCAAACAGCGGGATCGGAATCGACACGCTGATCAGCGGCTGCGTCCGTCCCATGTCGGGGGCCCGCTGGGCGCCGAGTCCCACGGTGACGTCGGGCACGCCCCGCGCCCGCTCCAGGTTGAACGCGGCCTCGGCACGCAGCACGTCCAGCTGGGCGCGGCGCAGGCTGGGGGCCGCCTGGATGCGGCTGGCCAGCGTGTCGCGGTCGGGCAAGGGTGGCAGGGCATCGGGCCGCCCGTCCACCACGTCGACGGCGTCCTGGGGCTCACCCATCACGGCGCTCAGTGCGTGCAGCGCCGTCGCCAGGTCTGCCTGCGCCTGCCGCAGCTCGATGCGCGCGGTGGAGGCGGCGACGCGGGCGCGTGTCTCCTCGATCGGCGACACCTTGCCTGCGGTCACGCGGCGCACGACCGCCTCGGTGCCGCTGGTGGCGATGTCCAGTGACTGCTGCGCCACCTGGACCCGTTCCTGGGCGATCAGCACTTCGAAGAAGGACTGGATGGTGGTGGCACGCACCTCGGCGCGCTCGGTCTCCAGTTCCATGGCGGCGACGTCCCGCTCCCGCTGCGCCAGGTCCACCCGGGCCGGGCGCTTGCCGCCGAGCTCCAGGGTCTGGCTCAGCGTGACCTGCGTGGTGCGGGTGGCCGTGCGGGTGTCCTCGGCGCTCAGGCCCAGGGTCGGGTTGGGACTCAGGCCCGCCTGGCGGATGGCGCCCTCGTGGGCGTCCAGCGCATGGCTGAAGGCCCGAAGGGACGGGTTCTGCGTCAGCGCGGCCTGCAAGGCGCGCTCCAGGGTCAGGCCGCGTTGGACCGTGGTCTCACCCGGGCTTTGGCGTTGGCCTTCCGCCTGAGTCTCGGTAGAGGCCGGAGCTCGGCTTTGGCTTTGGCTTTGGCTTTGGCTTTGGCTTTGTGCCTGGGCCTGAGCTTGGGTCTGCGTTTGGAAAAGGAATAGCGCCGCGCACGCCAGCGGCATCAGCAATTGAGGCATCGAATACTCCAGGGTTGGGAAAACCGCTTGAAGGATTCGACGAAGGCAGCGCGGCGCAGGCCGCTATGACGCCATCACGGACAGGGGTGCGCCCGCTGCAATCGCCGAATCAGGCGATGCGCCAGTTGGGGCGTTCAGGATGGTCGGGGGCGCGGGAGGAAAAGCGCAAGGCAGCGCCGGTGCCCAGCACCTGGGTGGCGGGCGCATGGAGCTCGGCCGCATCGGCGGGGACGGTTTTGGCGGCGCTCAGGTGGCAGGTGCCGCAGTCGGTGTCCGGCGCCAGCTTGGAAGGGGACTTGGATTTCTCCGCGCTGCCATCGTCATGCTGGTGGGTGTGGTGACCGATGTGATGCGTGCTGGGGGCGCTCTCGTGCCCGCAATAGCTGGCGGCCACGCTCCAGGTGAACTGGAAGGGCAGCAAAACCAGCAGCAGGATGGAGAGCCAGCGGCGCATGGCGTGGATTGTAGGAAGTTCGCCGCTTCCCGCAACAGGGCGGAAAGCGACGGTTTCACGGTTTTTGCGCTGTTTAGAAGCTGCGGCGCAAGGTCACCCTCAGCGTGCGGGGTTCGGCGGGATGCACATGGCGGTCGGCCACCGGTGCGGCCTCGCCGGGCAGTTGCGACTCATAGAAGTACTCGATGTCGTTGACCTTGCGGTCCGCGAGATTGAAGACATCCAGTGTCAGCTCGGTCTTGTCGCCCAGGCGCCGACTCAATCGCAGGTTGGTGGTGAAGGACGAACGGGACCGCACGCTGTTGTCCTCCACCAGTGCGCCACTGCCCAGATAACGCCAGTTCACGCTGGCCGACCAGGGGCCGAGCGCCTGCAAGGTGACGCCCAGCGTGGCCACCTTGTCGACGGCATTGGGAATGCGGTTGCCCACCGGGTCCTGGTCCGCAAAACGCGCGTGCGTCCAGGCGAAGTCCGCGTCAATCAGCAGCCACGGCAGCGGGACATACCGGTTGTTCCATTCCACGCCGCGGCGGCGGCTGGCCCGGTTGGCTTCGGTCGCTCCGGCGTCACCCACATAAACGAGCTCCGAATCGAAGTCGAGTGTCCACAGCGCAAGGGAGCTCTGCAGACCCGGGATCCATTCCGTCCTCAGTCCGGCTTCGTACCCCTTGGCCTTCGACAAGCCGGGCGCGGGATCAGCCGTCGACGTCACGCCGCGCGCATCATTGCTATGAAAGCCCCGACCCGCGTTCAGGAACAGCTCCGTCCGCGCCCACGGGCCCAGCACCACCGACAGCTTGGGCGAGGCCAGCGTCTGCCGCGCACTGCCGGCGTCCCCGTTGCCCGAGAGCGGGTCCACCCGGAACCGGCCCTGGTCCGCACGAAGGCCCAGCACCGTGCGCATCCAGGGCGTCCACTCCACGCTCGTCTGGCCGTACACGCCGAGCATCGTTTCGCGGACACGGTCTTCCCGCGTGACGTCGGTCACCACGCGCGCTTGCGTCTGGAAGAACCCCACCCGGGCTCGATCCTGCCGCAGCTGGAAGCCCACCTCGGTGCGCGCGGGCCACGGCCCCAGCGAATGCTCCACGGCCTGGCTGCCGCTCAGACCATAGACCTTGCGGTGATCCTCCTGGGCGAACTGGTCGCCCGTGTCGGGACGGTCCAGCGCATAGGTGAAGTTGGAGAACAGCGCCAGTTGATAGTCGATGGCGTAGGCCGCCAGTCGTGCGTGCTGCCCGTCCTCATCCCGCGACCATTGCGCCGACACACTGGTGCGGCGCGTGTGGCCGCCATCCGTCGGATCCACCGCATCAAAGCGTCCGAAGGGGCGCCCCGCCAGCGTGCCGGCCTCGATCAGGCGCTCCGGCACCTGGTCGGTAGACCGCCAACGCGCGTGATAGTCCATCAGGCTCACCGTCCATCGGTCCGGCCCCGACGTGCGCGACAGACTCGTCACCAGATTGCGGCGGTTCAGGCCCTCGGGCAAGGACCACGGGCCATCATTGCCCATCAGCTCGGCCGCGCCCATCCATTGGAGTCCGTGGCCCCAGTCACTGCTGCCGGCCACCAGACCCCGGCGGTAGCGGCCTTCCCCGGCCGTCAAAGAGACGAAGGGGGCGTCCACACGCCGCTGATACACGATGTCCGCCGACCCGGCCGCAGCGAAGTCTCCGTTTGGCGCGAAGTACGGACCCTTGCGGTAGTCGATGCGATCGACCAGTTCCGGAATCAGGAAGTTCAGATCGGAATAGCCTTGGCCATGCGCATGGCTTGGCATGTTCACCGGCATGCCATTGACGGAGGTCGCGAAGTCCGTGCCGTGGTCGAGATTGAAGCCGCGCAGGAAGTACTGGTTGGCTTTGCCGTCGCCGCTGTGCTGGGTCACCATCAGACCGGGCACGAATTCCAGGACTTCCCCCGGGCGCAAGGCGGGCCGGCTCTTGAGCAGCTCGGCCCGGATGCTGCCCTGGGAGGCGGCGTCGGAGCTGCCGATGCCGTTGTCATAGTGACGGCCCTGCACTTGTACGGTCTCCAGGCGGGTCTGTGCGGCGGCGGCCGGACTGGCGGCGGAACTGATGGCCGGGCGCGTCGCAGAAGGGGCAAGGTCGGCGTCAGCGGTCGCCGGATCTGCGGTTGCGCTTGCGGTTCCCACTGCAGGTGCAGGTGCAGGTGCAGGTGCAGGTGTGGGGGCAGGCGTGGGCACAGGTGCTGCTGCTGCTGCTGCTGCAGTTGCACCTGCCGATTCCGATGCAGCGAGCGCGGTCTGCGCGATCGCGCTGATGAGCAGCCAGCCGGCCAGCGCGCTGCGCCGCCGTGTCAAAGGGGGGAGGCCGGACCGGCCAGAGAACCCGCGGCGACCGCGGGGCACAGAGATCAAAGTGTTCATTGCAACAGTCCATTCCCCTGCGTCCCCGCAGGTGGGTCGATGACGACACTGAGGCATGAGCACGGCCCAGGCGGCGCAGCGGACGCGCAGCCTCGACGGCGCGCCGCACCCCGCAGCATCCGGAGCAGTCGCAGGCCGGTATCCGGGCTCGCGGCTGACGCAGGACATGGACCATGTTCCGCGTCGGCGCCCTCTCCTTCCCAGGCGGCAAACCCAGTGGATGTCGGCGCATGGAGCCCGACGTGAGGACGCTTTCAACCGCCGACCGTTGCGGGGGCAGCACAGGCATTGGCCCTTTGAAAGGGCCGCACCTGTTTCCCGTTTAACCCGACCGCGCTGCGGCCGGGCACCTTCGACTGAATGAGGTCGGTGGCCCGATTGGAGGGATACCGACGGAGGGCGAGTGTATAGGGCTAACGGGGGCTTTTTGGGGGCTTTTTGGGGGCTTTTTGGGGGCTTTTTGGGGGCTGACGGGGCTGATGGGGGCTTAGGCCCCCTAGAGCGCAAACCGCTGCTGCCAGTGACGCGGCATGAGCGCATCGACGCCCAGCGCCACCAGCATCGAAGCGCCGAGCAGCGGATAGAGCAGGCCCAGCAGCGCCGCGATGGCCAGCGCGCCGATGGCGGCCCGGTCCCCTTCGCGACGCGGTGGGGCGGCCAGACGTCCGCGCGGGCGGCGCTTCCACCACATCACCACGCTCGACACCGCCAGCAGCACGATCGACAGGCAGCCCGCCAGCATGAGCAGCTGGTTGATGAGCCCGAACTGCCGGCCGGTGTGCAGGCTGATGCCCCATTCGGTCAGGCGCCCCACGGCGCCATAGTCCTTCAACCCGATGTCGGCCAGGACGGCGCCGCTGTAGCGGTCCAGGTGGACCACCCGCAGCTCGCGCACGTCGTCAGGGAACCGCATCGCTGAATACACGCCTTGTGGCCCGCTGGGCAGGCGCACGGGCGTGCCCTCCGGCAGTCCGAGGCGCCGGAAGATCTGCAGGGCTTGATCGATGCCGACTGAAGGTGCTGGGGACGCTTGGGGGGCAGGGGGTGCAGGGGGTGCAGCAGTCGCGGGTGCCATCGCCGGTGCCATCGCCGGTGTAGGGCCATTGTGGCCATCGTGGCCGTTATGGCTGCTCGACGTCGGCAGTGCCGCCTGGCTCGATGCCCAGGGCACATCGGTCAGCCCCGCCAGCGGCAGCGTCGAGGCCGGCGCGCCGCCCCAGACGTAACGCGGTGTGCCCACGCCCCAGGTCTTGGTGAGCCGGCCAAACTGCTCGCCCCAGAAGGCTGACCAGGGCATCCCGGTCACCGCCAGGAAGAGGATGGCAGCCGCGGCCAGGGCGCCGGTGACGGCATGCAGGTCGCGCCACCACAGCCGCTGCCGGGGCTGTCCGCGCACGCGCAGGACGCCGCCGGAGCGTCCCCGCGGCCACCAGAGGAACAGGCCGGACACGACCAGCACGATCGCCCAGCCGGCCACCACCTCGATCCAGAGGTTGGCGACCTTGCCCGCCAACGCCAGCGAGTGCAGACGCTTGACGACGTTCATCAAGCGCGCACTGTCCGCAAGCCGCCCCAGCACACGGCCATCGGAGGGATCCAGGTAGACCGCCACCACGCCCGAGGCGGCGGTCTTGACCCCCACCTCAGCGCTTCGCCCCGGGGATGCTGGAGACACGAAGCGAACCGCCTCACCGGGTTCCGCAGCCAGGGCCCGTGCGACCAATGCCTCGGCGCCAAGGCTCTTGCCGGACGGCGGCCCGTTCACGGTCAGCAGCGGACGGTAGACCCATTGCTCGATGGGGTCCTTGAACAGATAGAGCCCGCCGGTGAGCGCCAGCAGCACCAGAAAAGGCAGGCAGATCAGTCCGGCGTAGAAATGCCATCGCCAGACGCGTCGGTACAGCGCGGAGTCACTGCCGCTACCCAAGCGGTCGGTGTCACCGCCCTTGGGGGTCATTTTGTGATTCATACGGAGGGGTCCTGGGCCGGGCTTCTCACGCGAGCAATCCGGCCGATCGGTGAGGGCGGACCATGGGCGGCCGCCAGCCTCCCGCCGAACAGGCGCAGCACGCCCGCGCCCGGCGGTCTTTGACGCTCAGGCTCGAAGCGGCGGCGCACGCGGCTGGGCACTGACCCAGGCGAACAGGGGCCGCGGCGCGGTCAGGAACAGCGCGGGGACGTGGGAAGCCAGAGCCTCCTGCGGCAGAACGGTTCGCGGCGCGGGCGGCAGGCCCAGCACGGTGGCATGCGTTGCGCAGTAAGGGCAGTGCTTGAGCCCATGCGCGCCGGCGCCCTCCTCAGTGGGGTGGCCGGAATCGGCAGACTGGTCCGCCTGGGTCGCGCTACCGCCGTCCCCCATCACCCGCTGCATGCCCGAGGCGCTGCAGATGTCGGCCCAGCCAGCAGGCACCGGGGTCCGAAAGGCCTGCGCCAGCGCCGGCGCCCAAAGGCTCATCAGGAGCGCGGTGCACGCGATCCATGAGACGAGGGCGTTGAAGGGGCGGCCGATGGGCATGCCGGGGAGTGTAAGAGACGCGGCGCGAGGCGGCCCCCCCATCCCCAGCGCTGCGCCCATAAACTGCAAGGCTGCTGGCGAAGCCGGCCGAATGTGATCGAGACTTGCACCCATGCCCCTGCACTACCGCACCCTCCCCGTCACCCCCTTCCAGCAAAACTGCTCCATCGTCTGGTGCGATGCCACTCGGGATGCAGCCGTGATCGACCCAGGCGGTGAAGTGCCACGGCTCAAGGCCCTGGCCCAATCACTCGGCGTCACGATCAAGGCCATCTGGCTGACCCATGCCCACATTGACCATGCCGGGGGTGCCGGTCAGTGGGCGCGGGAAGACGGACTGCCCATCATCGGCCCGCATCAGGGCGACCTGTTCTGGATCACCGGCCTGCCGCAGCAGTCGGCCATGTTTGGCTTCCCGCCGGCAGAGCCCTTCACCCCCACCCGGTGGCTGGAGGATGGGGACACCGTCACCATCGGCGAGGAGACCCTGACCGTGCGCCACTGCCCCGGCCACACGCCCGGCCATGTGGTGTTTCATTCGGCTGGGGCTCGGCGCTGCTTCGTCGGGGACGTGCTGTTTGCCGGCAGCATCGGCCGCACCGATTTTCCGGGCGGACACCACGACACGCTCATTCGCTCCATCACGGAGAGGCTCTGGCCCATGGGCGACGAGACCGTATTCATCCCCGGGCATGGCCCGGAAAGCACCTTCGGCGAGGAGAAGCGCAGCAACCCGTTCGTGAGCGGCCGGCACGGCTGACCGGTCCGGGCCGCCAGGGCGGCGCGAACCGGCAACGCTCCATCAGCGCTCCTTCAGCGCTCGTTCAGCGGTCCTTCAGCGATTCTGGGCGCTGGCCGCTGGCGGCGAGAACCGCTGCGAGGGCTTGTCCGCACGCTGGTAGAGACCTGCCACCTTGGGCAGGTTGCGGCGCATGTCCTCGATCCGCGTCGGGCCTGACGGGTGGGTGGAGATGAACTGCGGCGGCGCGCCCTCCGACGCTTTGGCCATCTTTTGCCACAGCGAGATGCCCGCCTCCGGGTTGTAGCCGGCGCGAGCGGCAAGCTCCATGCCCACCAGGTCGGCCTCGGACTCGTCCTCCCGGCTGAACCGCAGCTTCAGCAGTTGCCCGCCGATGCCCATGAACGTGCGGCCCACGTCTCCAAAGCCCAGGACAGAAGACAGGAGATCGGCACCGATGTTGGTCGCGGCCGACTTGCCCATGCGCTCGCGAGCATGTTCCCGCAGCGCGTGGGCGATCTCGTGACCCATCACCATCGCGACTTCGTCGTCGTTGAGCTGCAGCTTGCGCAGGATGCCGTCATAGAAGGCGATCTTGCCGCCGGGCATGCAGAAGGCGTTGACCTCGGCGGTCATCAGGAGATTGACTTCCCAGCGCCATTGGTCGGCGCGGCGGTTCCAGGTGCCGGTCAGTGGAATGATCCGCTGGGCGATGAAACGCAGGCGCTGCACTTGCGGGTCATTGGTCGGCGCCAGGACGCGCTTTTGCTGCGCCTCCTTCATCATGGCGGCATATTGCTGCTGACCGGCGGTCTCCACCTGTTCCGCCGAGACCAGCCGGGTGGCCCAGCTTTCCTTGCCGACGTCCACTCCTTCCCGCGCCCAGGCCGGCACCAGCGCCAGACCACCTGCGGCGCCCAGCAGACGGGTGAACAGACGGCGCGAGGTCGGCCTGCCGGCCAAGCTTGCAGTGCTGCCCGAGGCCGCCGGTGCCCCGCAGGTGCAGTGACCAAAACCGTGAGTGGGTGCGCCAGTGAGGGACGGCTGACCGTCCGCGCGGAAATCAACTTCATCCATGGGCAACATTCTAGGGACGCTCCGACGCCGGTCGAGCGGTCCCCCGGGTCCAGGATGCAGGTTTCCTCTGAAGGAGGGACGCAGGAATGCCATGAAATCGGCGCAGTCCTGCCGCATTTGCCAGTGTTGCCTGGCCCACAGATGCAGGGGATTTGCCGGGAGGTGACAATACGAGCCATGTCCCTGCCGCCCTCTCCCACCCCCCTTCACATCAACAGCGACCCCGCGGTGGCGGTGGCCTCTGTGCTCGACAGCCAACAGTTTCGGGCCGCGCTGGGCATGTTTGCCACCGGCGTCACCATCGTGACGGCCCGCGGGGAGGACGGCACGCTGGTGGGGCTGACCGCCAACTCCTTCAATTCCGTGTCGCTCACGCCGCCGCTGGTGCTGTGGAGCCTGGGCAAACGTGCCGGCTCCATGCCGGTGTTCAGCCGCGGGTCGCACTACGCCATCAACATCCTGGCCGCCGACCAGAAAGACCTGGCCCAGCGTTTTGCCACGCGGGACATCGACCGCTTTGCCGGCGTACGGTGGCGGGAAGGGTGCGGCGGTGCACCGGTGCTGGAGGGCTGCGCGGCGGTGTTTGAATGCGCCAACCGCAGCCAGTATGAAGAGGGCGACCACGTCATCTTCGTGGGCGAAGTGGAAGCCTGCTCGCGGGTGGAGCAGGCCCAGCCGCTGATCTTCCACGGCGGGCGCTACTACACGGAATTGCCGATCTGATGCGGCGGGGTCCGGGGCCTGGTCAGACGTCCCGGCCCACTGGCCAGAAGCTGGGGTAGCGGTTGATGCTGCGCCAGCGCAGCGTCACCAGCAGCAGCGTGATCAGCGCGGACGCACCGAGCAGGTAGGCCGGCTGCAGGAACGGCCGGCTGCCCGCCAGTGCCGCCAATGCCGCCGTGCCGCCCACCACCATCATCGACAGCAGTACGGTCCGGGTCGGCGTGGGCTCGCTTTCGATCGACCAATTGCGCCACTGCAGAATCCCCATCGGCAGCACCATCGCCGCAAAGCCCACCGCGGCCCGGCTCCAGAACGACATCGATGTGTCGGACCCGCTGAGGTGGCTGGCCAGCGCCTGCAATCCGAGCACCAGTGCCAGGGCCAGCACCCAATTCAAGGCGTGACTGATCATTTGCCGGGCGGCCCACTGACGATTCAGCGCCTGACCACGCGGCACGCCGGGCAGCAGCAGCAGCAAGGCCTGCTCACGCCGACGACGCAGGATGCTGCTTGTGGCCCCCGCCACCGGGCCCATCAGCATGCCCAGGTAAGAGAAGGCAAAGGACTGCACCACGATGCCGCCAAGCACCATCCCGTCCGCACGCAGCATCGACGTGACCGTCAGCCCGATGGCAACCCCCAAGGCAATCAGCAGCAGCGCGCCAAGGGTCGCCGCCCAGTGCGTCTGCGGACTGGCGGTCAGCTCCGCACGCGCCATCACCGAGCGGACGGTGGGGCGGGCGTTGCGGATCAACCAGTTCATCCAGAGCAAACGCAGCCAGGAAAACGCTCGGGACGACCCGTCCACAAACCCGGCGAACCATGCTTGCTTCGTGGCCTCTTGAGAGACTGACCCGATGCGTGGCTTGAGCAGGTTCCGCAGCTGGGCATGTCGTTTCCAGCTCCTCACATGGCCGGGGCCGCCGGACTGGAACAGATGCCACAGGGTCAGGCCAGCCATCGCCAGCAGGAAGGCGGCCATCGAAGCCGGCTGGTCCTCATAGATCTCCAGCATCCGGGTTTTGGTGGCGGCCTTGATCCCGACCGGCAGCCACGCCGCCACCGAAGAGCCCACCACCCATCCGGCCACCCACAACCAGGGCCACCGCACGATGAAGGCCAGCAGCAAGCAGGCCAGTGCCGATAGGATCAATGCGGCAGGCCCTGGCACCTGCAGCGGAGATGTGGCCAGCAGCCAGGCGCTGGGCAGCACCACGGCCAGGAAGCCCAGCACGGTGACCTCACGCAGGCATCGGAGCTGGCCTGGCAGCAATCGCGCCGGCAGCGGATGGTTCTGCCGCTGCACCGCCGCGAAGAACCCCGCCCAAAGCAACACCATGCCGGCGAGGGCGCAGAACTGCGCCGTTGGCACGACAAACCGGGGCTCGGCCCACCCAGCCACCAGGGCCACGATGCTCACCAGCAGCACCGCCACCAGCGGGGTGGCGTAGCGGACCCGGTGCGTCCACACCCGCAGGATGGCGGTGTACCCGGCCAGCCGCAGCGGGCCCGTCAGGCCCATCGCCGGCGCGCTCACTGGGCCAGCTCCACGAAGAGGTCTTCCAGGCCCAGCGCTTCGCACTGCAGCCCGGCCTGTGGCGGCGGAATCTGTCCTTCAGGAAAGCGCACCAGCCATCGCTGGGACGAGGGCAGGCTACGCCGATGCAGCACCTGCGCGCGGGACGCTTTCACCACGGCCTGCAGCGCCGGCTCGCTGCCCACCAGCAGCCGCACTTCTTCCGCCAACTGGTCCTGCGGCGCCTGCAGGGCGATCTTGCCGCCGCTGAGAAACGCAATGTTGAAAGCCACCCGCTCCAGGTCGGACAGGATGTGGGTGGAGAAGACCACGGTGGTGCCGCGATCGAGCACCTGCTCCACCAGCTCACGCAGAAAGTCTCGTCGGCCCAGCGGGTCCAGGCTCGCCACGGGCTCGTCCAGCACCAGCAGGTCGGGGTCGTGGGCCAGCGCCCGGATGATGGAGAGCCGCTGCTGCTGCCCCTGGGACAGGCGTGCGATGCGCCGGTTGACCGGAATCTGCCAACGCGACATCAGGCCGTCCACCTTGGCCTCATTCCAGCGCGGATAAAAGCTGCGGAAGTAGCGCAGCAATTGCTCGGGCGTGAAGTCGTCGAACAGGTCGGATTGCTGGGGCACGTAGCCCAGCCGGGCGCGCAGGGCATCGGAGGGCTGCAAGGCCGGTTCGCCGAACAGCTGCACCTGACCCAGGGACGGCTCGCGCAGGCCCAGAAGCGTCTCGAGCAAGGTGGTCTTGCCCGCGCCGTTGCGCCCCAGCAGCCCCACCACCTGGCCGGGCTGGATCTGCCAATCCAGGTTGTCGAGCACCGGGCCATGGCCTGCGAAATGAAGATGCAGACCCATGGCCTGGACGGGCGGACGGGCAAGCGGGAAGGGGGCGGCGTCGGTCGCGTCGAGCATCAGGGTCTGCGTCATGAGGGGTCTCCCGGGTCCTTCAACAGGCTTTTGAACAGTGCCAGCACCTGGTCGGGCGGCACCTCCAGCTGGCGGGCTTCGGCGGCGGCCTTTTCCAGGGTGGGCCGCAGCAGTTCCACACGAGACCGGGTGCGCAGCGGCTTCTGGTGATGAGCCGCGACGACCATGGGCAGGCCGCGGCGACGCTCTACCAAGCCCTCGGCTTCCATCAAGCCGAAGGCCTTGGAGATGGTCATGGGATTGACCGCCAGGGCCTGGGCCAGCTCTCGCACCGAGGGGATCTCCTGGCCCGCCACCAATTGCCCGCTGGCCACGCGGCGCCGCATCTGATCGACCAGCTGGCGATAGATGGGCTCGGGGGAGCCGGGGTTGACGGTGAAGAGGAGATCGGGGTCCATGGGTCGTGTGTGTGTATTAGTACGGTAATACACGTGGAGGGGGAGGTCAAGGATCTCTGCAGTCAGGGCGGTTTCAGTGACCCGACGTATTACGAGTGGCGCGCGAAGTTTGGCTGCACCGGCAACTTCGTCTGGGCCGACGCCAATAGCCTGTCACCCTCACTGGCACTGATGTGCCGCGTTCCAATTCCCCGTGGCCGAGACTGCCGACGTCGGTCGGCGAGGGATTGGCCAAGGTCACCACCAGGCCGCGCAAGCGACTGGGGCGTGCTGCCCGCGCCGCTGAGCGAACCGCGCCGGCCGAGTTCGAGATGAACATCTCGGGGTTAATTCAATGCCGGGGCGGGTCAGGACGATCTGCTGCTTCAGCTCCGCGCAAGCATTGCCACAAGCGTCGCGATGCGCGTCGCGCGCGTCTGCGGCTTCTTCGCCGTCTGGATCCGCCATAACACCGCGTAGCGATTCGCAGCATTCAATGTCGCGAAGAACTCTTTCGCCTTGGGTTGCGCATGGAGCGCCGCTTCCAAGTCTGGTGGTACAGCAGCAGTTCGCGGGCCGTCGTACGCCGCATCCCATCGCCCGTCTCGCTTGGCCCGGTCGACCTCAGCCTAGCCGCTCGCTTCCATGCGGCCTGCGCCGATCAGCGCCTCCGCCCTGGCGCGATTCGCCTTTGACCACATGCTGCGCGATCGACGCGGGGTGAATCGCTGCAGCCAGTAGAACGACGTCTCGCCGGCCTTCTTCTGGCCGTCAATCCACCCGTAGCAGAGCGCGGCTTCCAGCGCCTCTTCATAGCCCACGGTCGGTTCGGGCGCACCCGGTTTGGCAATCTCCAACCACACCCCTTGCGAGACGTCGTGATTCTGACGTAACCACAGTTCAAAGATGCGCGCGGAGGGGCATCGAAGCGTGCCGGTGATACGGTTCATTCTGCCGATGACGAAGCCAAATGGCTTCCGATAGAGTCAACCAGCTGCACTATGCAACCTATCAAAGGTAATGTCCATGTCGCTCACTCTCTACGGCCATCCATTTTCTTCGTACACACAGAAGGCGCTGATCGCGCTGTACGAGAACGAGGTCCCCTTCGAGTTCCGATGCATCGACGCAGAGCATCCGCACCATGCGCAGGAGTGGCTGCGCCGCTGGCCGATGGCGAAGTTCCCGTTGCTGGTGGACGGCGATCGCGCGATTGGGGAAACGAGCATCATCATCGAATACCTGCAACTCGCTCATCCCGGGCCCATCAGCCTGCTCCCATCGGACCCCATGGCCGCCCTTGAGGTGCGCTTTCTCGACCGGTTCTTCGACTTGCATGTGATGTCGCCTGTTCAAGGCGCGGTGAGTGGCGCCCTAAGCGGGGATGCGGGCCAGCGCGAGTACTTCCGCGCCCGGGCGCAAGAACTTCTCGAGCGCGCCTACGCGTGGCTCGAAGCACACCTCGCAGACAAGCAGTGGGCCGCCGGCACAACCTTCTCCCTTGCCGACTGCGCTGCCGGCCCCGCACTCTTCTACGCTGATTGGACTCACCCGATTTCGCTCTCACTGCCTAATGTTCACGCCTATCGAGCTCGTTTGCTCGATCGCCCATCGTTCGCCCGCGCGGTGCGCGAGGCAAGGCCCTACCGGCCATTGTTTCCTCTGGGCGCGCCAGATCGCGATTGAGTTCAGACGCCCGCGAGAGCAGGTGTAAACACGCTGACTTTGAACCTGGCCAGCGGCTCAACAGGCGACGATTGGCTCAGTCCACCGGTGGCAGTGGACGCAGTAGACCTGATCCAGTGACTTCGACGGGTTGCCTGAGTCAGACAACACGGCAGTGAACGTCAGAACCATTCAGTTTCGAACTTTTGGGGTGGCACGCGTATTGTCGAAAGACGTTCCGCGCAGCAGAACTGGGCCTGCGATTCAAGGCCTGTTTCGCCTCCTCGTCGCCAGATTCGCGTGCGTACGATCGAGCGCTTCGAAAGGCCCACACCATCGCGGGAAACACTTCCCCCGAGGCCCTTCAATGAAGCTTTACAGCGACGCGCCGACGACGAAACACCAGACTGGCGGGGTTCAGCCATCGAGTCCGCTCCAGCGCACCTCACCGGGACAAGGTGCCGCCGCACGGCCACCTGGCTCGTTTGAACTGTCGGGCCTGACCGCGGCCAGCAGTCGCCCACCCTCCCTGCCCCTGTCCACAGACTCGACCGCCGCCAAGCGCCCGGGTGAAGAGGACAGCACGATTGATCCATCCGCGAAGAAGGTCAGGCGCAACGCCGTTCTGCCAAATCGCCCGGAGCAGCTGGCTTCAGCCACGCCCGCACAGGCATCACAGATCAGCGCCCTGTCATCGCCTGCCGCCGCAGCCCGCCCCCTCGGCGGGAAAGTGATCGACGTTCCGGGTCTTACGCTGCACTCGCAGGTGCCCACCAAAGCGCAGACCAGCGAGATCGAATCGAAGATCAAGCAAGCGTTGCAGGACCAGCACGGGCCCGTCCAGGTGTTTGGATATCACGTCACCACCCAGGAGAACGCCGACGCGATCCGCAATCAAGGCTTTTCTGCCGATGCGAATCACGGCCTGGCAGGCGGCGTTGCCGGGATGAACATCCACGGGCCCGGCCTCTACACCTCCAATCGTCCCGTCGACGACTACGTCAAGCCTGACAAGACCAATGTCATGTACGCCGTGGTGGCACCGCAAGGGGCTGGGTTCAAGGAGGGAAAGATCGGAGCAGGAAAGTCATGGGATGCGGCGAGTAACGCTGCAAGTGCCCACGATGGGGACTTTGTCAACAGCATGACGGGCGACCGCAAAGTCAATCCCGGCGCCATCTCCAAGGTGGCTCTGGTCCCCATCGCGACCATTGGCCCCTCGATGGCGCCAGAACTTCTCGCCATGCAGCCCGGCGCTTCGAGCAAGCCAGCACCCGCCAAGACAGTGTCTCCCGAACTCCACGATCTCATTTCCGTTGCAGTGAAGAACCATCCGGCTGCAGTGCAGGCCATCCGCGACGAGCCGAATCCCGACATCAAGATCGATCGGATCGCCGAGCTCAAGGACAAAATCATCGAAAGCGGGGGCATGCCCGAAGGTGGCACCAACAGGCTCCTGATGATGGATCTCAAGAAGCGCTATCTGTGAGCAGACCTTTGACAGCGGCGGCCGGCGACTGGCCAGCCTAATGGCTTCTGCTGTAACTCACGTAGTCGACCACCTCTGCGCCGTCCCGCGTCTTCAGGCGCACGGTTTTCCCGCGTGGGTCATGATGGGTGATGTCCTGGAACTGCACATCGTCCAGCCCCGCATCGAGAACCTTCTGCGCCAATTCGTCGGTGACCATCAGGTGGCCTGACCAGCGCGAGATAAAGAGTGCGGACGGCGCGGTCGCGTCTTCGCGAAAGGTGAACGTCATCGGTGCATAGCGGATGGGTTCGAGCGGCGTTGGCGGCAGTTGGCGCGGCCGCCAGGTGTCTATCGGATGACCGTCCCAACCGGGTCCGCTGCCGAATTCATAACCGGACGCACTAAGGTCCAGTACGTCTCCAACGGCCAGCACATGCGCCAACCGATAGTCTTGCGCTCGAAACGGTCTGACGCACCGAGTCGTGTCCACCGGGAGGTACTGGATCTGATCGGGCGGCAGATCCAATGCATCGCGCAACGCCCGCGAATAGAAGTCGGGGCCCATCAGGACAATGCTGGGGTGGTAGTCCTCAGCCGTCACCTCGAAGGCTGGAATCGGACATCCAGATAGCGCGCGAATCTCGATTGGGCCCTGCCCAACGAAGGCTGGCCCCGCCGCGAAGGCATCCAGCACTTCGTCCTTGTTGCGGATCCGAAAGCGAGGCGGCTTTGCGCTCGACAGGCGCAGCATGTAGTCGTCCAGTCTGGCCGAGCCATGCATGTGCCAGAACCGAGGCAGGTCCGCTTCATTGGGATGCTCATTCATGGCAGCACTGGTTGACTTCGTGGAAGTAGAGGAGATGACCTGCCATTCGCCGCCATTCGGAGAAAGCCACTAACCACCGCGCAGAGCATTGACTCTCAGGGGCTTAGCGGTTTCCCAAGGCATGAATCGACCGATCGTAAATCGACGCATGCAGTCTTCGGAAGGCCAGCGTATTGTCAAAACTCCCCGCCCGGTAGGCGGCATCCCCCTGCGCGTTGAGCGCGGCTGCTGCGTTTGGGTCCTTCTGAGACGGCGCGGTGCCGTCCACAGCATGGGCTGGAGCAAGCACGATCATCGCCACCAAAGCGACAACGAGTGCGAAACTTCTCTTCAACAGCGTCATGACCCAGTGCCCCTCGGCGCAACGATCCCGATCTGCGAAAGGTCACCTGCCTTCACCGCAGATTCAATCGCTTCCCGAAGCTGGTTGATCCCTTGAATCTGGTCGGGCGCCATAGAGTCCGACCAGTGATGCCAAAGCCCCCCCGAACAGTCCCCTTGCATGGCGCACAGCAGCTGAGCGCTATAGGAACCAGCGCCGCAGTCCTTTCCAAGATTACAGGCTGCGAGCAGGGACGCCATGCTCATCTGCTCAACCCTTGGGTCGGAAGGCGCAATCTTGTGGGCTTGCGCCCAGATTTCAGGCAAACCAGCAAGCCCGGCTTCCACAGCAGAAGGACTGCCGGAGAGGAGAAGTCGGGTCACAGCGGCTGGCGCAGAAGCTGGGATGTCGATGCTCTTCTCGGCAGCGCTCAAACTTCCACCCAACTGCTTTTGGCGATGGTCTAGCGCCCTGACAAGCTCCAGCGTTTTCGCTTTGCCTGCCAACAAGAAACCGCCGCATTTCTCGGCGAGAGCCTGAATTGCAACCTGCCGCTCTGGCGTCAAAACACCTGAAACTCGAGGGCTCGGCGACCCACTTGCGAAGTTTGAGTACTCTGACCAAATCGCAGACAGTCCAAAGCATTCCTTTGCGGCCATGTAGCCCTCGTGGACCTGCGCTTCAGAGTTGCTCTGCAAAGCGCCTTGGGCAAATTTCCAAAGGTCTTTCGCTGAGTTGAACGACGTGGGCAGTGGCTCATCGGGCACAGGTCGCTCCGCCCGGCGAATCGGCGCGCTGGCTGGCATGGGTCCGGCCGGGAACGGAAGCTTTGAGGTTACCGGCGCCGCAGCGTGCGCCACGACTTCAGGCTGTGTTGCCAGCAATTGGTGGGCAGACAGTCCGATAAGAATGGTTGCCGCCAAGAAGATGCTGAAGTGAACGGGTTTCATGAAGGACGGGCCCACTCATTTCTGCATCGCCATGGGCACAACATCGGCGTGTTGTCCTCGGCATGCACGGGAGCAAGCGCGATCGGCGCCACCAGGCGACACCGGGTGCAATCTTGGCATGTGCTGCTACCCCACGCGCGAGTCAGGCGTCATTGGCTGACCTGCTGGCTTCAATGGCATTGACCAGCTCCTCAGCATGGCTCGTGTCGTAGCCAGGGACTGCGACCCCAAGATAAAGCTGAAGGTCGCAAGCTGCGCTGTCGGCCTGGCCACGAACGTAGTCGTGTGGATCGGCAAGGGCCTTGGCGATGAGCGGAACGGCGCGCTCGAGGTTCAACGTTCGACAGGTCCGCGCAATGTGACCCAGCCCCAGGATCGCATTGCCACGGACGTTGAAGTCCTGATGTCCGGCCAAGCTGAAACAAACGCCCTCTGCCCACGCTTGCTCGCAGTCAGCAGCATTCATGCCGACCACGATAGGAACGTAAAGCAGCTCGCTCGGGTCTCCGCGAGCGATAACGGCCTCGACGTCGGCCTCAGTCCAGCCCGCTGCAAAGGGTCCCATGCATGAAGCCTAACGTGTGGCACGAAGGGCCGTTGTAGAGTAATGCATGCGTCAATTCATCGTCTTCGCAGGTCTGGTGCTCGCCAGTTTATCTGCCAGTGCCCAGGACTCGCGTCTCATCTGTCCGGAACGTGTCCGCCTGGACAGTGGGACGGTGGCTGCCGCCGATCTCCCCGCCTCCGCTGAGGCGCTGGTGACATCGGGGCCGCAATGGCTGTCCAGCGTCAGCGTCTTTGATGGCCCCCCGGCGCGGGGCGCCGAGCTGATGCCGGCCAATACTGGAAAGAACGACTCGACAATCGTCTGGCGCATCGAGTCCCCCTCCGCCCAGGGCGTCTGGCTGGCCTGCAACTATGGAAGCCAGGTGGCGCGTATCGTGATGAAGACCGAAGGGACGCCCTCGCAGTGCGAAGCACTGATGACCCGCGGCGGTTCGCCGCGCGTGCTGCGTGCCACGCTGAGCTGCAAGGGCTAGGGTCCTTCTCCCACGCGTGATCAATTCGCCCGACACTGCGTCGACGTGTTGGACATCACCGAATACGAGAACTCGATATCCGGAGAAATGCAGGCCGATTCAGGCGAAGACGGCCGGACCCAGGCCACAACCACAGTCCCACCCCGGGCATCGTCGAAGAATCGCTCCACCTTTGACCAATCCACGCTGACGGTGTTGCTGTCACGGCAGAACATCCGTTTGCTGGTGTATTGCTTGCCGGAGACCGTGTAGCTGTACTCCACCACCGGGAATCGGTAGGTCTTTCGACGGCTCTCCACCGGAACACTGTCGATCCGGATGAAGCGCACCGGCGTGCTGAAGTAGGCGCAGGGCGTGGTGGCAGGCTTCACGAAGAGCGGCACAAGGCTCGCACCCACGGTCAGGCACAAGGCGATTCCAAGAGCAATGGCAAGGACGTGGCGATTCAACGGTGAGACCTTTTGCAAGGGGCCCGCGTTCAGCGGCCACGGCGCCCACAGCACCATGAGATCCGTCATCACGGACAGCCCAGGCTCACTGTAGCAGCCCCTGCTCAGCCCAAGACCACCTCCCCGCTGCGGCCATGCACAGGCCCCCAGCGCAACGGCTGCGCCCTGACCCTGCGTCCGGACATCGCGCGAAACTGGTCGCCCATCGTGCCCAGTTGATGTCCCTGGGCCTTCCAGCCGCTGAGCAAGCGATCCAACACAGGCGCGAACGCACCGCCTTCCAGTTCCGCATGCAGCGTGAACACCTGGTCCTGGCTCGATTCGGTGAGCGACAAAAGCGCACGGTCCATCTGCTGTTCGTCCACGCCGTCCAGACCGATCAACTCGTCCAAGGTCGGCAAGGAAGTCGGCATCTGCACGTGTCGCAGCGGCCGCCCGCTCACGAGCGGATGAAACGGACTGCGGCCCCTGCCGTCGGACGCATACGCCAGGCCCCACTCATCGATCTGCTGCCAGGCCGCTTCATTGATCTGCCACCCCGCAGCGCCGTGAGTGGCAGGAGGGCATCCAAAGATGTCGCCAAAGCGGGCGTAACCCAGCTCCATCTGCTGCAGCGTCCAGGCTGCATCCCGATGCCGCACCTGGTCCTGCCAGGGCACATGGTCCCAGGCGTGCAGCCCGCATTCATGGCCCGCTGCGGCACACGCACGCATGAGCGGACCGGCTCGCCGGCCGATGTCGGGGGCCGGCAGCAGCACCCCGTAGAGCAAGGTCCGCAGGCCGTAGTGCTTCAACACCGAGGTGCGAGACACCTTGCGGAGAAAGCCCGGCCGCAGGACCCGCTTGAGCGCCCAGCCGGTGTGATCGGGCCCGACGCTGAACAGAAAGGTCGCAGCCAGGCCATGCCGATCCAGGATGTCCAGCAGCCGGGGAACGCCCTCCAGCGTCCCGCGCAGCGTGTCGACATCCACCTTCAGCGCAATGTGTGCCATGCCTGATGCACCTGCTGGACGCCTCAAGCCTCAACCAGGCCACGCGCCTGCTCGACAAGGCCCCGGTACGACTCGAAGATGCGACGCAGCGAAACGTCCACGCACACCTTTGGCTCCCAGCCCAGCACTTCCCGCGTCACACGGATGTCGGGCTGGCGCGCCTGGACGTCCTGATAGCCGTTCCCGTAGAACTGGGAGGACGTGGTCTCCTGCAACCGCACCCGGCGCGCGACATCTGCATATTCGGGGAATTCGCTGGCAATGGACAGCATGCGCTCTGCCAATTCCCTCACCGACAGCACATTGTCCGGATGGCCCACATTGAAGATGCGCCCGCTGGCCGCGCCGCCTTCATTGGCAATGATGCGCACCAGCGCATCCACACCGTCGGAGATGTCGGCAAAGGCCCGCTTCTGAAGTCCGCCGTCCACCAGCTGAATCGGCTCGCCCCGCACGATCTGGCCGAGAAACTGCGTCACAACTCTTGAACTGCCTTCCTTGGTCTCGAAGATCGAGTCCAGCCCCGCGCCGATCCAGTTGAACGGACGGAACAGGCTGTAGTTCAGTCCCTGCTCCTGGCCATAGGCGTGGATCACGCGGTCCATCAGCTGCTTGCTGCACGCATAGATCCAGCGCGGCTTGTTGATGGGGCCGTAGACCAGCTCGGAATGCTCCGGGTCGAATTCGGCGTCGGTGCACATGCCATACACCTCGGAGGTGGAGGGAAACACCAGGTGTTTGCGGTACTTCACCGCCGAGCGGACGATGGGCAGATTGGCCTCGAAATCCAGCTCGAACACCCGCAGCGGTTCCCGCACATAGGTGGCCGGCGTCGCGATCGCCACCAGGGGCAGGATCACATCGCATTTACGCACGTGGTATTCGATCCACTCGCGGTTGATGGTGATGTCCCCCTCGAAGAAGTGCATGCGGGGATGCTGCTTCATGTCGCCCAGGCGGCTGGAGGACATGTCCATGCCGTAGACCTCCCAGGGGGTGGTGTCGAGAATGCGGCGGGTGAGATGGTGGCCGATGAAGCCGTTGACGCCGAGGATGAGGACTTTCTTGGGAGGCTTCATGGGGTGGCTTGGGTCGGAGGGTCCAGGGGGTCGGGTGGGTATGAAGGGGTCGATGGGGTCAATGGGATCGACGCGGTCGCTTCGGGCGAGGCGCTCATGGGAATCTGCGGTGAACAGACCGCCCGCATCGCGTCTGGCGCCAGTGGTGTGCCGTGTTCCTGGATCTCCAGAATGCGCAGGACCTGGCCGTCGCCGCAAATGGCAGCAGGCGTGTCCTGGATCAGGCACAGGCCAGGCGCTGCGCCAGGCGGCGCCAGGGCGCCGTTCCAGTGCCGGGCCCGGGCGATGACCAGCCGGCGTCCGTCCCGCTCGATGAAGGCCCCGGGATACGGCGGCGCCACCGCGCGAATCAGCCGTTCAATCTCGTTCGCTGCCGCCTCCCAGTGGATGCGGCCGTCCTCCGGCCTGCGACCCCCGTAGTAGCTGCCTTGCGCCACGGGGTTGGGGCGCCGTGGTGGCTGGCCGGCGATGAGGGCTGGCAGCACGCGCCAGAGGGTGATTTCCGCGGCCACGCAGACCTTGTCAAAGACCTGTCGGGCGTCGTCATGGGGCAGGATGGGGACGGCCTGCTGGTCAATGATGTCTCCGGCATCGGGCTTGTCCACCATCCAGTGGAGCGTGGCGCCGGTTTCGCAGGCCCCTTTGAGCACGGCCCAGTTGGTCGGTGCGCGGCCGCGGAACTGCGGCAGCATCGATCCATGCATGTTGAAGGCGCCTTGCGGCGCCAGCGCGAGCAGAGAGGCCGGCAGCATCGCCCGGTAATAGAACGAAAAGATCACATCCGGCCTGGCTGCGGCCACTGCGTCGAGCAGGGATGGGGCGCGTGGATCATCCCCGTAGATCCAATCAAGGCCCAGCTCGTCGGCGGTATCGGCCACGCGGCTGAACCAGAGCGTCTCCCCGGGTGAGTCGCGGTGGGTCACCACCAGGGTGATCTCCACACCACCGGCCTGCAACACCCGCAGGCACCGGTCGCCGACATTGCTGTAGGCAAACACCACGGCTCTCATGACAGCGGCTCCGCGGAGGTCTGGCCTGTCTCGGCAGTCACCACCGGATGCGCCTGCAGCACCGCGCTGACGCGGTAACGAGGCCGCCGCCGCACTTCCTGCTGGATGCGGCCCACATACTCGCCCATCAGGCCGATGCCGAAGAGCACGATGCCCGTCAGGAAGAATTGCAAGGCAAACAGTGTGAACACGCCCTCCATCTCGGCGCCGAACAGGAATCGTCGCACCGCCAACAGCACGAAGAGCGAGCCCGCCCCTACCGACAGGACGGTTCCCAACAGCGAGAACCACTGCAAGGGCACGATGGAGAACCCGGTGACCAGGTCGAAGTTGAGGCGGATGAGCTTGTAGAGCGAATACTTGGATTCACCCGCATGACGCTCCTCGTGGCGGACCTCGATCTCGGTGGGGGCCGCCGCGAAGGTGTAGGCGAGTGCCGGCACGAAGGTGTTGACCTCCTGGCAGGCATTCAGCGTGTCGACCAGCGCCCGGTCGTAGGCGCGCAGCATGCAGCCCTGGTCGGTCATTTCGATGCGGGTGATGCGCTCGCGCAGACGGTTCATCAGCCGGGAGGCCACGCGGCGAAACGCGCTGTCATGTCGCTGCTGCCGCACGGTGCCCACATAGTCATGCCCCTGACGGATGGCGGCGATCAGGCGCGGAATCTCCTCCGGGGGATTCTGCAGGTCGGCGTCCAGCGTGACGGTGATGTCGCCGCGGGCATGCTTGAATCCCGCCATCAGGGCCATGTGCTGGCCGAAGTTGCCATTGAACAGCACGACGCGGGTCACGTCCGGCCGTCGCCGGAACTGCTCGCGCAGCAGGGCCACGGAACGGTCCCGACTCCCGTCATTGATGAAGATGACTTCGTAGGCCTCGCCCAATGCATCCAGCGCGGGATAGAGGCGGGCAAAGAGCGCATCCAGCACGCCCTCCTCGTTGTAGACCGGGATCAGCACCGACAGTGCGGGCCGCGCAACCTCCCAGGCGTCCGGCGGCGTCACGAGAGCAGAAGACGGCATGCGTGGTCGAGTTGTTGGCAGACACGTTCGACGTCCGCTTCGGACATCGCGGGAAACAGCGGCAAGGTGAGGGTGCCGCGACCGATGCGTTCCGCGATCGGCAGCTGCCCCGGTCGCCAGCCCTGGCGGCGGTAGAAATTCAGCAAATGGACGGCCGGGTAGTGCACGCCGGTGCCGATGCCCGCCTCCTTGAGGTGACGCATCACCGCGGCCCGACCCCCGGACAATCGTTCTGCCGGCAGCACCACCTGGAACAGGTGCCAGTTGGTGATGCCGCCCACGCTGGCGAGCGGGGTCGGCAATTCCACACCCAGGTCCTGCAGGCCGCTGGCGTTCAGCCGCTCCAGGTACTGGGCGGCCCACTGCGCCCGGCGGGCCGTGATCTCAGGCAGTCTGTCCAACTGGGCCAGGCCGATGGCCGCATGCACATCGCTGAGGTTGGACTTGCCGCCGGGCTCGTCCATCTCCAGGCCGTCCCATCCGCTGCGCACGATGCCCTGTAGACGCAGGCGTTCCGCTCGGGCCGCTTCCTCCTCGGTGTTGAACACCAGGCAGCCGCCCTCCGCGCAAGTCAGATTCTTGTTGGCCTGGAAGCTGAAACTCACCAGATCGCCGATGGCGCCGATGCGCTGGCCCTCCTCCACACCGCGCACGCGGCCCACGCTGCCCGGGCTGACCCAGCGCGCGTCGATGGCCTGCGCGGCATCCTCGATCACGCGCAGCGAATGCCGACGGGCGATGGCGGCCAGTCGGTCCATGTCCACCGGCAGGCCGGCGAGGTGGACCGGCATCAACGCCCGGGTACGCGGGGTGATCGCCGCCTCGACGGCGTCCAGATCCAGATTGCGGGTCACTGGGTCCACGTCCACGAAGACCGGCGTGGCGCCGACCGCCACGATCACATTGGCCGTAGCCACCCAGGTCAGCGGGGTGGTGATGACCTCGTCGCCGGGGCCGATACCGGCGATGCGAAGCGCCACTTCCAGCGTGGCCGTTCCATTGGAGAAGCAGCGCACCGGGCGGCCGCCAAACAGCGAGGACAGGGCCGCCTCGAAGGCCTGGGCGCGCGGGCCGGTGGTGATCCAGCCCGACCGCAGCACATCGGCGACAGCGGCAATGGCCGACTCGTCGATCTCGGGGCGGGTGAAGGGCAGAAAGGGGAGGGTCATGGATGCAGCGGCGTCGCGGGCGAGGAGTCCGGCGCCGTGCTCGGAGTCGGCGTCAGGGTCGGAGTCGGCGTCAGGGTCGGAGTCGGAGTCGGATCAGCGCGCCGTTGGAGGTCCACCGGGGGAACGTTGGCCACCACCACACGGCGGGCATCCGCAGCGACCGTCCACATCGGCCACTCCGCCGCCCGGAGCTGCTCATGGGTCTGGCGCGACATCAGGGCCAATGCCGCCGGGCCTTGCCGCCATCGGGTCTCGAAGGCTTGCAGCGTCGGCACCCAGCGCTGCGGCTCCAGACCCAGCCCAAAGGCCAGCTCATCGGGTTCGGCGACCAGGGTCAGCGGATGCTGAAGATAAAACGGCAGGGTGTGGTCCAGCCGCTTGACGCCGTAGAGCGGCATATCGGGCGTCAGCACCCGCTGGATGGACGGAACCAGATCAATGCCGGATGCCGGACGCCCAAACGTCTCGTGGCCGAGCAGGGCCACCGTCAAGCCCAGGTAGAGGCCGGCCGCATAGGCGATGCGCGACGGTCCTTGACGTCCGACGCGGTTCAGCCACAGCGCCACGGCCGCCCCCAGCGCAATGAGGAGGCTGGCTGCCAGCACCCAGTGTCCGAACGTGGCAAAGCTGGCCTGCGCATCGGGACCCTTTCCCAGCCGACCGGTCCAGGGCGACAACGCGGCCGCCAGACTGAAGAGCGCCAGCATTCCCCACAGCCAGCGCGCCCACACGCGCCTCGGCAACCGCTCCAGGGCCAGCCCTCCCAGCAAGGCCGCCGCAGGCATCACCGGCAGGATGTAGCCCGGCAGTTTGGACGAAGAAGCGCTGAAGAAAAGGATGATCACTACCCCCCAGGTCAACAGCAGCCGCGCGGGTTGGAAGCTCACCGGACCGTGCGCGGCCCGGCGCTCGTCGCGTGCTGCCCGCCACATGCCCGGCAAGAGCGCCAGCCACGGGAGAAATCCGACCACGAACTGCGGAACGAAGTACCACGGCGGCGCCTCCCGCCGATGCACGGCGGAGGTGTAGCGTTGCAGATGCTCGTGCAGAAAGAAGAACGAAGGGAAGGACGGATGGCGGCTTCCAATGGCCCAGAACCAAGGAACGACGATCACCAGGAAGACGGCCAGCCCGGGAAGCAGATGCAGCCGCCCCCAGAGCCGCCCATCGCGGGTGAGCAGGCTGTGCACAATCAGCACCAGGCCCGGCAAGGCGATCCCGATCAAGCCCTTGGCCAACACGGCAGCACCCATGCCCGCCCAGGCCAGCAACATCCACCGCCGGCGGCGCGCGATGTGCGAGACCGTGTCCGGATGCTGGGCCATGAGCGTGGCGGCCAGGGTGACCGTCAGCGCGGCGGACACGCTGATATCCAGTGAATTGAAGTGGCCGCCCAGGTACCAGCTTGGCGTCGTGGCCATGACCAGGGCCGTACCCGCCGCCACACGCGGTCCCCACCAGCGCCAGGCTGCCATCACCATCGCGCCCAGGCCCAGCAGTCCACAGCAGGCGCCCCACAGACGGGTCTGCCACTCCCCCAGGCCGAACAGCGTGTATGAGAGCGCAGTCATCCACAGGTGCAGCGGCGGCTTCTCGAAATAGAGAACCCCGTTGTAGCGAGGGGTGATCCAGTCCCCCGACAGGAACATCTCGCGCGCGATCTCGGCATAGCGGCCTTCATCGCTGGGCAGCAGATGACGGGCATCAAGGGTGGCGAACCACAGCACCACTGCGACGGCCAGCAGACAGAGCGCCCATCCGGACACCCCGAGCGCGCCGAAAGTGCCGAAAGTGCCGAAAGCGCCAAACCGACGGCGCGGCGCCTCGCCTGGCGTCAGAACGCGAGGCAAACCGGCAGGGGCGGCGGTGATGCGGGCGGGATCAGTCAATGGCAGAGCACCCATCGGGAAGCGCAGATGACATGGCGCAGAGAAACATCCCCCTGCGGTCAACCGGCGATGAGTGAGGCGTGACCCTGCGGGAAGTTCCCTGACCCAGCACGTCAGCCCCTGAACCGCCGCATACCTTGACGCTCGTCAGCATTCACCGCGATACACTCGCGCAGCGCAAGGCAGGCGCTTGACGGTCGTCATGCGGCATCCGTCCGGCGCGATCAAGGTTTCATCGTGTCCTCATCCCCCCTGCGCTTCCTCACCCTCGACCTGACCGACAGCTCGGACGACGTCCTCACCGTGGAAGCCATGGCCTCCACCCGGGAGGCACAGCATGCGGAGGTGATGGAAGAGGTTGATGCGCTGCTGGCCTGGGCCCGGCGCGAGTTCGGCGGTCGCCAGGGTCCGGTGGAAGAAGGTTACGCCTGGGACGACGAACTGCTCGTGCAGCGCGAAGCGGACGGATGGATCACCGTCACCTTGACGTTCAGCGCCTCTCCTGAATTCGCGCAGGCCTTCATGGCCGCCTTTGCAGACCCCGAGGACTGAGCGCCCCGGCCCCCCGCCAAGCGCCCCCCGATCATGCGAGAGAACCTTCAAGACCTGCTCTACCTCATCGCCGTGGCCCGCGAGCGCAGCTTCACCCGGGCCGCCGCCAAGCTGGGCATCTCCCAGTCGGCTCTGAGCCATTCGATGAAGGCGCTCGAGACCCGCATGGGCGTGCGCCTGCTCACCCGCACCACCCGCAGCGTGGCCCCCACGGAGGCGGGCGAGCGGCTGCTGCGCACCATCACGCCGCGCTTCGAGGAAATCGAAGCGGAGTTCCACGCCGTCGGCGAGCTGCGGGACAAACCCGCCGGCACCATCCGCATCACCGCCATCGACTTCGCCATCGACCACTACATCTGGCCCCGGCTGGCGAAGATCCTGCCCGACTATCCCGATCTGAAAGTCGAGCTGATCGTCGATTACGGCCTGTCCGACATCGTGGCCGACCGCTTCGACATCGGCGTGCGTCACGGCGACCAGGTGGAGAAGGACATGGTGGCCGTGCGCATCAGCCCGGACGTGAAGATGTGCATCGTGGCGCATCCAGACCATGTGCGCGCCCACGGCGTGCCGCGCACGCCCCAGGATCTGCTCACCCACAACTGCATCACGCTGCGCCTGACCTCCAGCGGCGGCCTCTATGCGTGGGAACTCAAGAAAGGCAAGCGCGCCCTGCAGGCCCGGGTGGAGGGCCGCAGCATCTTCAATGGCGTCTATCAGATGATCCAGGCGGCGCTCAGCGGTGCGGGCCTGGCGTTTGTGCCGCTGGAGCTGGTGCAGCCGCATCTGGACAGCGGTGCGCTGGTCAGCGTGATGGAGGACTGGTGCCCCACCTTCCCCGGCCTGCATGCCTACTATCCCAGCCGGCGCGCGTCCTCCCGGGCGATGACGGTGGTGGTGGACGCGCTGCGGCATCGCGGCTGACGGCGCCCGGCCCCAGGCGCCCGGCCCCAGGCCCCCGGCCCAGCGGCGCGCATTCATGAGCACCGCTCATATGCCCATGCGGCGGCAGGCGCTTTATCGCATCAGCACTCCCTCGTAGATTCGCACGCGGCGGAGGCCTTGCGGCACCGCCCGTTCGATCCATCCCAGGGGCACGCCGCATCTTCGCCAGGGCCTGCCCGTCAGACCCGAGAGTGCAGATGAGTTTCACCTTACAGATCAACGGCCAGAAACGGACCGTGGACGTCGACGCCGACACCCCGCTGCTGTGGGTCGTGCGCGACGTGCTCGGCATGACCGGCACCAAATTCGGTTGCGGCATGGGCCTGTGCGGCGCCTGCACCGTGCATGTGGACGGCCAGGCCACCCGCTCCTGCATCACGCCGGTGGAATCGGTGGCGGGCAAGTCGGTGACGACCATCGAGGGTGTCGGCGACACGCCGACGGGCCGTGCCGTGCGCCATGCCTGGCTGAAGCTGGACGTCGTGCAATGCGGCTACTGCCAGCCTGGGCAGATCATGTCCGCCTGCTCGCTGCTCAAGTCCACGCCCGCCCCCAGCGACGACGACATCCGTGCCGGCATGGCCGGCAACCTCTGCCGCTGCGGCACCTATGCCCGCATCCATCAAGCCGTGCGCGAGGCCTCGGTCACGCTCACCTCGGCCAAGAAGGAGGGCTGACATGAACAAGCACTTCGATCTGGACCGCGACACCGCGTCCCCGGCGTCCGCTGCCACTCCGCCCGCCGCGCTCACCCGCCGCACGCTGCTCAAGGCCAGCGCCGCCGCCGGTGTGCTGATGCTGAGCGTGGAACTGCCAGGCACCGCTGCCGCGGCAACCACCGCCAAACCTGGCGGTGTCGCTACCCGCGATGCCAGCCATGATGCCGCCACGGCGCTGAACGCGATGGTGCAAGTGGGTCCCGGAGACACCGTCACACTGGTGATGCCGCGCGTGGAGATGGGTCAGGGGACCTACACCGCGCTGTCGCAACTCATCGCGGAGGAGCTGGAGGTCGATCCCACCCGCGTGACCCTGCAACACGCCCCTGCGGATGACAAGCGCTATGGCAACCCGGCGCTGGGTGCGCAGGTCACGGGCGGCTCGACCTCGATGGCGACCGCGTGGCTGCCGATGCGCCAGGCCGGCGCGGCGGCCCGCACGCTGCTGATCCAGGCCGCGGCGACGCAATGGGGCGTGGCGCCCGGCGCCTGCCGGGCCGAGAACGGCCGCGTCGTGCATCCCGACACCGGCCGGGTCCTGTCCTATGGCGACCTCGCATCCGCGGCAGCGCGTCTGCCCGTGCCGGCGCTGGATCAATTGACGCTCAAGGACCCGAGGGACTTCCGCTATGTCGGCCAGCCGCTGCTGCGCCTGGATGCGCCCGCCAAGGTGGAAGGTCGTGCGCAATTCGGCATCGACGTCCGCATCCCTGGCATGCTGATTGCGGCGGTGGCCGCCAGTCCGTATTTCGGCGGCAAGGTCAAGTCGGTCGATACGGCTGCGGCCCGCCGGGTGCGTGGCGTGCGCCAGGTGCTGAACCTGGGCGACCTCGTGGCCGTGCTGGCCGACCACAACGGTGCGGCCCGCAAGGGTCTGGCCGCAGCCAAAATCCAGTGGGACACCGGTCCTGCAGCGTCCTATTCCACCGCCACGATGGAAGCGGAGCTGGAGGCCGCCTCCCACCGCGAAGGCGCGACCGCGCGGACCCAGGGTGACGTGGCCGCGGCCCGGTCCAAAGGTGCACGAACCTTGGAGGCGATCTACCAACAGCCGCTGATGGCGCATGCCGCGATGGAGCCGATGAACTGCACCGTCCGCCTGAGCCGGGACCGCTGCGAGGTCTGGACCGGCACGCAGGTGCCCACCCGGGCCCAGGCCGCTGCCGCAGAAGCCGCTGGCCTCAAACCCGAGCAGGTCGAGATCCACAACCAGTATCTGGGCGGCGGCTTTGGTCGACGACTGGATGCGGACGTGGTGCCCCAGGCCGTGCGAATCGCCAAGGCCGCACGCGTGCCGGTCAAGGTGGTGTGGAGCCGCGAGGAAGACCTCCAGCATGACGTCTACCGCCCCTACCACTACAACCGCCTCAGCGCGACGCTCGATGCCCAGGGCCATCCGGTGGTATGGCAGCACCGGGTCACCGGCTCGTCGATCATGGCGCGCTTTGCGCCGGCGTTCTTCAAAGACAACATCGATGGCGATGCGATCCGCGATGCCGCCGGTCCGTATGACTTTGCGAACCTGCAGATCCAGTACGTGCGCCAGGAGCCGCCCGCGGGCTTGACGACGGGATGGTGGCGAGGCGTTGGCCACATGCAGAATGCCTTTCCGGTGGAATGCTTCCTGGATGAGCTGGCGCACGAGACCCGCCAGGACCCGCTGCAACTGCGACTGAAGCTGCTGGGCAAACATCCCCGCGCCCAGCATGTGCTGAAGTTGCTGGCGGACAAGGCCCAGTGGGGCGCCCCGGCGCCGGCAGGCCAGGGCCGCGGCCTGGCGCTGACGCAGGCCTTCGGCACCTATGCAGCCCAGGTCACCGACGTGGCGGTGGCGGCGGACGGCACCGTGCGGGTGCTGCGGGTTGTGACGGTGGTGGACTGCGGCATGGTGGTGACACCAAGCACCGTTGAAGCGCAGGTGCAGGGCGGCAACGTCTTTGGCCTGTCGGCGGCGCTCTTTGGCAACATCACTGTCAAGGACGGCCGCATCGAGCAGTCCAACTTCCATGACTTCCGCGTGATGCGGATGAATGAAGTTCCAGTGATGGAAACGCACATCGTGCCCAGCGCCGAGGCACCCACCGGCATCGGTGAGATCGCCACGGTGCTGAGTGCGCCGTCGGTGGTCAACGCGGTGTTCGCGGCCACCGGCCGGCGCGTGCGCAAGCTGCCGCTGGATCCGGAGACGCTGCGCGCTTGATACGTGGGCTGCGGCGACTCGTCCCAGAGTCGCCGCGGGCGGGCTCTGCAGCCGCGCAGCCCCTCAGCCCCGCAGCACTGAGCCGCGGCGCTTGGCCGCAGGGGGTCGCTCGCTCAGCGACCCGACTGCATGCGTGCTGGCCTCGCGGCGAGGATCGCGGCCAGCAGCAGCAGCCCGGCGCCGCCCACAAAGGTCGCGTCGATCGAGACATGATCCAGCAGGGCCCCACCCAGCCCAGCGCCTGCCATGATGGCCAGCTGGATGGCGGCCACCATCAGGCTGCCGCCCGCTTCGGGTTCGTCGGGCACCTCACGCGCCAGCCAGTTGAACCAGGCCACCGGCGCCGCCGCATTCAGCGCGCCCCACAAAGCGAGCATCCCCGCGACCAGCAGCCACTGTGGCGCGACCCAGACCAGCATCAACGTCACCAGGCCCAGCGCCAGCGGCACGGTCCACAGCAGGCGGAACAGGTGGCGCTGCAGCAGAGCCGTGGCCGCCGAGGTGCCCACGAACCCCGCAGCGCCCAAGGCCAGCAGCAGCAGCGACAGCGCGCCCACGGACACATGGCTCCGCATCTCCAGGAAGGGACGCAGATACGTGAAGGCCGCAAACGCCCCGGCAAAGCCCAGCATGCAGGCCAGCACCGCGCGGCGCACGTGCGGCCGGCCCAGCAGCCCGAGCACGCGCGACGGCGGGATGGCCCGTCGCGGCGGCAGCGAGGGCAAACTCATCCACAGCCAGGCCACGTTGATAATGGCCAGTGGCACCAGGGCCCAGAAAACGCCGCGCCAGCCGATCCAGCCGCCGAGGTAGCTGCCGATCGGTGCGGCAAATGCCGTGGCCGCCGCATTGCCCATGTACATCACCCCCAGCGCGCGACTGACGTGAGAGGCCGCCACCAGCCGCATCAAGGTGGCCGTTGCCAGCGACCAGAAGCCGCCGATGGTGATGCCCAGCAGCGCGCGCGCCACCATCAGCAGCGGGAAGCTGCGCGCTTCGGCCACCAGCACCAGCGACAGCAGCATCGTGGCCGCCAGCACCACCAGCACATGGCGCAGGTTGAAGCGGCTGGCCACCGTGGCCACCAGCAGACTCGTGGCCACCGCGAGAAAGCCTGACACCGAAATCGCCTGGCCGGCCTGGCCCTGCGTGGCCTGGAGGTCGGTGGCCATCGGGGTGAGCAGGCTCACCGGCATGAATTCGGCGGCAATGAGCAGGGCCACGCAGAGCGTCATGGCGGCCACGGCGGCCCAGGCATCGGGGCCGTCGGTGGTGGGGGCAGCGGGCGAGAGTGCGGGGGTGGTAGGCGTAGGGGACGTCACGGCAGTCGATGCAGCACGGCCGTAGGCGCGACTCGCGCGGCAGGCCGGCCCCGGCGAATGGGTGGGAGGGTGAGCAGGTCCGCGTCACTCTAGGGAGTACAGCCGTGCCGGCCTAGAGGCAGCGGGCGCAAGGGGCTATGAACGCCGGTCATCAGTGCGCCAACGCCGCAAGCGGTCGAGCCACCACCGGGCTCGGACACGCATGCGAGCGATTCATGAGCAGGAGTGAAAAGGGCATGCGCGCTGGCGGTCTGGTGCTCAGGCGCGGTCCGCCCTAGATTCATCGCATCCTTCCTCTTCTCCTCCATCCGCCATGAAGTCCTCGACCGCTTCCGCCTTGATCGCCCTGTCAGCGACCGGCCTGTGCTCCCCCGCAGACGCCGCTGCGACAGACGCCTCGACGGCCGCCCAGGCCGCCACCCCAGCATCCGCCCGGACCGCCCCGTTGATCGTGACGAAGGTCGGCACGGCGCCTTCGATGAATGGCGCCCCGGAGAATTTCACTGGCCGGGTGCGTGTGGAGATGCTGCATGTGCCCACCGCGCCGTGGCGCTCGTCCAGCGCCTCGGTCACCTTTGAACCTGGCGCGCGCACGGTCTGGCACACCCATCCCGTCGGCCAGACCCTGATCGTGACCGCCGGCGCGGGCCAGGTGCAGCGCTGGGGCGGGCCGCTGGAGTCGATTCGGGCGGGCGATGTAGTGTGGATTCCCGCCGGGGTCAAGCACTGGCACGGCGCGACCGCGACGGCGGCCATGACGCATATCGCCATCACCGAGTCGCTGGACGGCAAGAGCGTGGACTGGCTGGAACCGGCCACCGACGAGCAGATTGGCCGTTGAAGGCATTGCCGAGGCCAATGCCAATGCCGATGCGGTCCAGCCATCCGATCTCACGTCGAGACGCTCTCAAAGCAGCCGCGGCGCTGTCGCTTGGGGCGCCCACAGTGACCGCTATCGCCAGCCCGGCCCCCTGGACGGCGGCCGGTGCGCTTGAGCGCACGCCGCCACAGCACGCGTCAAACGCGCCTCGACCCTCCGCTCACGTCACCGACACGCCCGCTTCCGCCATGCCCGCTCTCCAGCTCCAGATCGGCGAACACCTCATCGGCATCGACCTCGATGCGTCGCCGACGGCGCGAGACCTGATCTCCTTGCTGCCGCTGACGCTCACCTGGGAGGACTATGCCGCCACTGAAAAAATCGCCACCCTGCCACGCAAGCTCGTCACCACCGACGCCCCTGCCGGCGTGAAGCCCGTCGCTGGCGACCTGGCCTACTACGCGCCATGGGGCAACCTCGCGCTGTTCCATCAGGATTTCCGCTATTCAGCAGGGTTGATCCGCCTGGGGCGCATCCGCGGCGGCCTCACTCTCGTGGCGCGCAGCGGCAGCTTCGAGGCACGATTGGCTCCGTCCCCATCGAATCGCGCCACGCCGGGTTGACCGCCGCTGGCTCGTCCATCACTGCTTGGCCAGTGAGGCTTGCTGCGCGGCCAGCCGCTCCAGCACGGGACGGATGGCGGTCCCCATCCGCAGTTGCGGATTGGAATAACCGTCCGTCTTGCCGGCCTCTTTCTCCCGCGTCGCGATCAACTTCCGAGCCTGCGCATGCGCCTCCTCGAAGGACCAAGTCTTGGCCAGCGCATCCACATACATGGCCTGTCCGAAGAAGGTCAGCGGCGACCGGGAGCCGCAGCCGTAGGACGTATGGTCCGCGTCCGCGGCCGTCATCACCAGCGTCTCCTTGCTGACCAGCGCGTCGATCCAGCTGCCGGAGTAACAGGCCGAAATGGAGATCACGCGCCAGCGGATGCCCGCCTCATCCAGCCATTGCTTCAGCAGAACCGGCGTGACGGGTGCACTCTCCATCGGCCACGCATCGACCGCCAGTTCGCCGGAGCGAGCACCATGCGAGGTCAGATGCAGGAACAGCACATCACGGTCGCGGTCCATGACATCGGCCATGTGCTGGATCGACTTGCGCAGCGCCAGCGGCACCGCCCACGGCAGCGTGGTGCCGGTGGCAGGGTTCAGCACCAGTTCCACGGTATGCCCCTGGGCCCCGAAGCGCTTTTCCAGGGTCTCGGTGACCACCCGGCTTTCCTTCATGAACACGTCCTGGGACGCGTAGGGGGCGTAAGTGATCGAATAGAGATTGACCTGTCCCGGGCGGGGTGGCTGCACGGCCTTCAGGGTCCGGGCGAGCAGTTCCGGCTGCCCGAAGACCACCTCGTCGTCCAGGGTCAGCCCTTGGTAGCTGGACTCGTCAGACTCACCGGATTCGCTGGATTCGCTGGCTTTGCTTGACTTGCTGGACTCACTGGATGTGCTGGCAACACTGGACGTGCTGGAAGCGCTGGACGTGCTGGAAACACTGGAATTGGATGTGGCGGGCTGTTTCCACCAGAAAATCGCCGGCTGCCACTGTTGGGAGATCAAAAAGGACAGAGGCAACAGCACCACCACTGCGCCCCGAACCAGCCACGAGCCAGCGACCCCGATCAGCATCCGTATTTGAATCAGGATCCACCAGGCGGTGGTGCCGAGGTAGACCGCCCCACGGAGGACATCCGGCCATTCGGGCATCGGCTTGACCCAGCGGTGCAAGGACACCAGCAGCACCGACACGGGCAACAAAGCCATGAGATCCGACACCAGCATTGCCATGAACAGCACGGACGGAGTCGGCGGGGCCGACTCGCGCTTTGACGCAGATCGGCTGACCACCCAGCATGTCCACAGGACGATCCCGTACGTCGCCCAGCCGGCCAGCCATGCTTTCGGGTAAAAGTGGACGGGACCCGTCATCATCCCGCGTTGGGAGCCCATCGTCATGAGGTAGGACAGGGCCAGCAGCGCGAGGACGGCGATGGGATGCACCTGGAGTCCGGACCAATCCGGCTTCCGAAAGGTCAGCACCCGCACGCCCACCTTGAGCCAATCCCGGGCGGCGTGGCTGAATGGGCGCATATGCGGGTCCGGTGCCACAGCCTCCTGGCGGGTGCCGGGGGCGTTCACGTCTGGCATGGGCGCAGCGGCGCTGTCCGCAGGAGCTGTCTGCGCAGAGGTGGCCTCGGCGCGGGTGTTTTCGTTTTCAGTCACAACTTCTCCCTCCGCCTGGATGCATCTGCAGGCGCATTCTTGTGGCCGGAATGGTAGCCGCGCCGGTTCTCATGCCTGTTCTTGCGGAGGTGACCCAGGCGGAACAATTGCGCAAAGTCGTGAGGCGGGGTGTCTCTAGAATCATGCAGCGTCAAGGACGCAGGGACTCAATCACTCAAAGACAGACCTCGCGCAATGACGGCCGCAATCAGACGCTACACCCTCACCCCGGTGGCCACCACTACGATCGACAGCGGCTACGGCATTGGCAGCGCCATCGACAATCGGAGCGGCAATCAGAGTGGCAATGGGAGCGCCGACCTCAGTCACGGCAGCAGCTTCGCCGACTTCAAGCCCTACGTGCCCTCCATTCGGGGTGATGGCCTCATCTGCTTCCAGGCCGGGCTGCGGGATGGACGAACCGGCGTCTTCACCGCCGATGGAGAAGCCGTCACACAGATCGGCGTGACCGGCACCCCCACCTGCCCGCTGGCCGCCTTCACCAGCCACCCGGACCTCAACTCAGCGGGCGATGTGACGGTCTACGCCAGGCAGCCGTCGGGCGAGGAAGTCCTGGCCTTGTGCAAGGCCGGTGGACGCTGGGAGACGACCGGCGCTGACAGGCAGCTCTATGGCATCGGCCCGCTGGGCCCGACCATGAACGAGCGCGGCGACGTCGCCTTTCGTGCCACCACGCACCGGGGTACAGCCAGTCTCCTACTCTGGCGGGACGGTCAGGTCATCACGGTCGCCGAATCGGACGAGCGCTTCAGCGGCTTCGCCGGATTGCCAGTGGTCAACGGCGGGGGCAATGTGACCTTCCGCGCCAGCCTGCGTGACGGGCGCGAAGGCGTCTTTGTGCGGCAACTCGACGGCCCCTGCCTGGAAGTTGCCGCGACCGGCGGTGACTTCGACGACATCGCCCCCTTCCCGACGATGAACGACCGCGGAGACGTGGCGTTTGTGGCCCGACCGCGAGGCTCACCCGGCTGGAGCGTGTTCATCGCCACCGCGGGCGGCCTGAACCGCTGGATCGGCCCGGATCCTGCCTTTGAGAGTTATCGCGGCCTGCTGCTGAACAACGCCGGTCCGGTCGTGTTCTATGGCACGCCAGCGGGCGGCCAGCTCGGCATCTACTGCGGCACGGACGCGGTGCACCATCGCATCCTCGGACTGGGCGACCCGCTGCTGGGCTCGACGGTGACCGATTTCGCCCTGAACCCGGTGTCGGTCAATGAGGCGGGACAGATCGCCGTGCGCGTGGCCCTGAAGAACGGCCAGCAATGGGTGCTTCGGGGTGACCCGACCTGAATCGCCGGTGCGCGCTCGCCATGACCTCCGCTGCAGCGGTTTTTGAGTCGACAAGCGCTCGACTTCGCTGACCGGATTGGACGCCGCGCCCGCTAGCATCGCGGCGGTCCATTGCCTCGATCCCATGTTCAAACGTCTGTTGCCGGCGGCTGGCCGCCGTATGAATGCGCCCGTTGCGGCCCTGTTGCTGAGCCTGGCGCTGTTGACCGCCCTCATCCTGGCCCACGACCGACACCGTGTCGCCCAGGTGTTCGTGCTGGCCCTGGGGCCCCTGCTTTGGCTGCGCTGGCCGCTGCGGTCCGCCGCAGTTGCCCGGCTGCGCCTCGTGGTGGTGACCGCGCTGCTGGCGCTGTTTGTAGTGGACGCGGCCGCCCGGCTCTACCTGCAGCAGGCCTACCAGGCCGCCCCGGACAGCGCCCTGGTGGTGGCCGCCATTGCCAACACGACGCCGCAGGAGACCCAGGAGTACCTCCAGGCCCATGGACGGGATCTCTGGCCGCTGGCCCTGGGCCTGCTCTCCGCCCTTGCCGCCGTCACGGCGCTGGTGTGGCGCAGCGGCCATCACCAGGCGGCCATTCCGCGATGGCAGCGCTGGGTGCTGGGCCTGCTAGTGCTGCTGTGCCTGGCGGCCTTGCTGATCAAGCCCTGGCGGCGTCACCATCCGCTGCTGTTTTGGCCGCAGTGGGCCCAGTCGGTGGTCCAGTTGCAGCAAGGCTGGAGCGATCAGCGCCTGGAGCGGGAGCAGTTGCTGGCCAATGCCCGCGCCCAGGCGCCGGTGCTGTCGGTGGACGGCCCTTCCACCGTTGTGCTGATCCTGACCGACAGCGTGAACCGGGACAACATGAGCCTGTACGGTTACCCGCGCCCCACCACGCCCGAGCTGGCGGCGCTCCGTGACGAGGAACAGGGCCGGCTGATCGCCATCCGCCATGCCTGGTCGGCGGAGTCCGGCACGGTGGCCTCGCTCAGCGGCCTGTTCAGCTTTGGGGAACGGGACATCGGCGAACCTGCGGGCAACAGCCAGCACATCCTGGCCCTGGCCCGCGCGGCCGGTTACCGGGTCTGGTGGATGAGCAACCACGACGATCTGGCCATCGAGCAGCAGCATGCCCGCCTGGCCGACGAGGTGGAGATGATCAACCGCGCCCCGGGCCGCTCCACCGTGAGCCTGGACGGCGAGCTGCTGGACTGCCTGGAAGAAGCGCTGACGGACCCGGCCCCGCGCAAGCTGATCGTGGTGCACCTGCTGGGCGCCCATCCGCACTACGCCTTGAGGGCGCCCGAGCACTTCAAGCCGTTTGCGGACGTGGACGACGCCGTGGAGCAGCGCCTGCAGCGCGACGGACAGCCGCTGTGGATCCGGTCTGCCCGCCGCGCCTATGACACGGCCATCGCCTATCACGACACCGTGGTGGCCCAGTCGCTGCGCCTGACCCGCCAGCACACGCCGGCCAGTGGCCGCGCGGCCTGGATGTTCCTCTCGGACCACGGGCAGGAGGTGGGGCATGAAGTGGCCCGTGCGGGCCACAGCCCCGGCACCCGCGCCGGTTATCGCGTGCCCGCGGTGGTGTGGCGCAGCGATGGTGCTTTCGACCCTGCGCTGGCGGACGCACGGTTTCGGGTCGACTGGTCGGCGTGGACGCTGGCGTCGCTGATGCATTTGCGGTGGCAGGACGACCGTCCGGAACGCGACGTGCTCGATCCCGCCTATGCCTGGGAGCCGCCCCGGCTGCAAGTGCGCGTGGCCCGCTACGACCATTAAGGTTCGCTGGGCGGCTGGAAACCCAGTGGGCATCGCGCTTGCCCGCTGTCTCCAACGCAATCCTGCACATCCGCAAGGAGTTCCTACATGCCCACGCAAGCCACGACCGCCAGCCGCAAGACCAGCGCACGCAGTGCTGCCACCACGACCCGTCGTGTGGCGGTCAAGAAGACGCCGGACGCCATTGCGTTGCTGCGCGCCGACCACAAGAAGGTGAACGACCTCTTCGAGCAGTTCAAGAAGACCCGGTCCGCCGCCAAGAAGAAGCAGATCGTGTCCGAGATCTGCCTGGAGCTGAGCGTTCACGCCCAGATCGAGGAAGAGATCCTCTACCCCGAGGTGCAGGCCGCACTGAAGGACAAGGAGATGGTGCCTGAAGCCCGCGTCGAGCATCAGAGCGTCAAGGACCTGATCGCCGCCGTGGAGGGCGTGGAGCCCGACGGTGAGGACTACGACGCCAAGATCACCGTCATGGGCGAATGGGTGAAGCATCACGTCAAGGAAGAACAGAACGAGATGTTCCCCAAGGTGAAGAAGTCCAAGCTCGACCTGGTGGAGATGGGCGAACGCCTCCAGCAGCGCAAGGACGAGCTGATGGCGGAGAAGATGAACGGCGAGATGCTGCCGCACTGACCCCGCACTGACGCCTGTTTAACACCCAACGCCGCAGGGGCAGCCTTCTCCGGAAGGTCGCCCCTGTGTTTTTGAGCGTCTCCCTTCCGGGAAACCGCTGTCCGGGCGGCAGCGTCTCCGCGAAATCCCGAACGCAGCCGGCGGGTCGCCTCGCTACAGTGACGGCTTCTCTTGCTGCCCGCGCCAGGCCGCCAACCAGCGCCCGCGGGCCCACCGCATTCAGGGAGACGACATGGCTCAGCTGCAAGTCAATGGCAAGACGATGGAGGTGGACGCCGATGGCGACACACCGCTCCTGTGGGCGCTGCGAGAGCAGTTGGGGCTGACCGGCACCAAATACGGTTGCGGGCTCGCGCAATGCGGGGCGTGCACCGTCCACCTCAACGGCGAAGCGGTGCGCAGCTGCGTGCGGCCGCTCTCCAGCGTGTCGGCCACCGACCGCATCACCACCATCGAAGGCCTCTCCCGGGATGCCAGCCATCCGGTGCAGAAAGCCTGGGCCACGCTGGACGTGCCCCAATGCGGCTTCTGCCAGAGCGGCATGATCATGGCCGCGGCCGCCCTGCTCAAGGCCAAACCCAAACCGACCGATGCGGACATCGACAGCGCCATGACCAACATCTGTCGCTGCGGCACCTACAACCGGGTGCGGGCGGCGATCCATCTGGCAGCCGGCCAGGTGCCCCGCAAGTCCATCGCCATCCGCCTGCTGGACCCCAATGGGAGCGAAGCATGAATGCGCCGCACAAGCACGAGATTCTGAAGGTGGATACCGGACGGCGTCTGTTCCTGCAGTCCAGCGCCGCAGCGGGCGGGCTGATGCTGGGTTTCCATGTGCCTAGTCTGGCCGCGGAAGCTCCGGCCGCCGGAGCGACGCCCGAGCTGAACGTCTGGGTGGTGGTGCAGCCGGATGAGACGGTGACCATCCGCATCGCCCGCTCGGAGATGGGCCAGGGCACGCTGACCGGTCTGGCCCAATTGGTGGCCGAGGAGCTGGACTGCGACTGGGCGCGGGTGCGGACCGAATATCCGACCCCCGGCCAGAACCTGGCGCGCAACCGCGCCTGGGGCAGCTTCTCCACCGGTGGCAGCCGCGGCGTGCGGGAATCTCACGATTACGTGCGCAAGGGCGGCGCCAGTGCGCGGGCCATGCTGATGCAAGCCGCTGCGGCGCAGTGGCAGGTGCCGGTGGGTGAGCTGACGACGAATCAGGGCCAGGTGCGCCATGCCGCGAGCGGTCGCACCCTCAGCTATGGCCAGCTCGCCGCGGCGGCGGTGTCGCAGACGCCGCCCACCGACATCGCCCTCAAGGACCCGAAAGACTGGAAGATTGCCGGCAAGCCCTACAAGCGGCTGGACACACGCGGCAAGCTCGATGGCAGCCAGGTCTACGGCATGGACCTGAAGATGCCGGGTCTGCTCAATGCAGCGATCAAGGATTGCCCCGTCTTCGGCGGCAAGGTCAAGCGCTTTGATGCCGCAGCGATTGCCGCCCGGCCCGGCGTGAAGAAGGTGGTGCCGGTCGGCGAGACTGCCGTGGCCGTGGTGGCCGACACCTGGTGGCAGGCCAAGACCGCCCTGGACGCCCTGCCCATCGAATGGGACGAAGGCCCCAACGCCAAGCTGGACAGCGCGCAGATCGCCGCCACGCTCAAGGCCGGTCTCGATGCACCAGAAGCAGCGGTCGGCCAGCGACAGGGGGACGTGACCGCCGCTCTGGCCGGTGCCGCCCGCAAGATCGAGGCGGTCTACAGCTATCCGCATCAGAACCACGCCACCATGGAGACGATGAACGCCACGGCGCGATGGACGCCGGAGCGCTGCGAAGTCTGGACGCCCACCCAGAACGGCGAAGCCGCGCTGGCGGCGACGGCGGAAGCCGCGGGCCTGCCGCCGGCGCAGTGCGAGGTCTACAAGATCCACCTGGGTGGCGGCTTTGGCCGACGCGGTGCCGTGCACGATTGGGTGCGACAGGCTGTGGCCATTGCCCGCGCCATGCCGGGTACCCCGGTCAAGCTGATCTGGAGCCGGGAAGAGGACATGCTGCATGGCCGCTACCACCCCATCACCCAGTGCAAGTTCACCGCCGGCCTGGATGCCAAGGGACAGCTGCAGGCGCTGCACATGCGCATCTCCGGGCAGTCCATCGTGGCCGACCTGTTCCCGCAGAACATCAAGAACGGCGTGGATCCGGTGGTGTTCCAGGGACTGAACCAGGGCGGCACCGAAGGCGCCTTCGGCTATGCGGTGCCGAACCTGCTGATCGACCACGCGATGCGCAATCCGCCGGTGCCGCCGGGCTTTTGGCGCGGCGTGAACCTCAACCAGAACGCCATCTATGTCGAGAGCTTCATCGACGAGGTCGCCCATGCCACCGGCAAGGACCCGCTGACGCTGCGCCGAGAGCTGCTGGCCCAGTCGCCCAAGCATCTGGCGGTGCTCAATGCGGTGGCGGAAAAGGCGGGATGGGGCAAGCCCGCGCCCAAGGGCCACTACCGGGGCCTGGCGCAGATCATGGGCTTTGGCAGCTACGTGGCGGCCTGCGCGGAGGTGTCAGTGGCCAAGGACGGCACGCTGAAGATCCACAAGATCACCGCCGCGACCGATCCCGGCCATGCGGTGAATCCGCAGCAGATCCAGGCGCAGGTGGAGGGCAGCTTCGTGTATGGGCTGTCGGCCGCGCTGTTCGGGGAGATCACGCTGAAGGACGGCCGAGTGCAGCAGGACAACTTCCACACCTATCCGGTGGTGAAGATGGAGCACATGCCGCAGGTGGAATCGATCGTCATGCCCTCTGGAGGCTTCTGGGGCGGGGTGGGCGAACCCACCATCGCCGTGGCGGCGCCGGCGGTGCTCAATGCGATCTTCGCCGCGACCGGGCAACGCATCCGGGAGCTGCCGCTGTCCCGGCATACGCTCAAGCCCAAGGTGGCCTGACGGCCGCGGGGCGGGCTGCTCCCAACACCACCATGCCGCTGCTCGAGTGGATGCTGGCCACCAGTCTTCTGGTGCCCTTCAAGGTGGAGGGCGATGCCATTCCGGCACCGCTGGAGGGGCGCGCGGGAGATGCGGCACGCGGGCGTGCGATCGTGGCCCAACGGTCCCAGGGCCTGTGCCTGCTGTGCCATGCCGCTCCGATTCCGGAGGAGCGGCAGCAAGGCAACCTTGCGCCGGATCTGGCGGGGGTGGGCCGGCGCCTGTCGGAGGGGCAGCTTCGCTTGCGCCTGGTGGCGCCACAGGCGGTGAACGCGCAATCGATCATGCCGGCCTACTATCGCGCGGGGCCGGATTCGGGACTGCAACGGGTCGCGCGTGAGTTCGACAACAAGCCGGTGCTGGATGCGCAGCAGATCGAGGACATCGTGGCCTACCTGAGGACCTTGAAGTGAGCCGCCCCACGCGTCGCCTGATGCTGCAGGCGCTGTCCCTGGCGGCGCTGCTGCCCCGGCCCGCCCTGGCCAGCCGCGCCGAACTGGAGCAGGCGCTGCGGACTTTCACCCAGGGGCAGCCCCTTAATGCCGGCGAGGTCCAACTGGACATTGCACCGCTGATCGAGAACGGCAATGCGGTGCCGGTGACGCTCTCAACCCGGCAGCCGGTGCAGGTGCTGGCGCTGTTCAACGAACTCAATCCGCAGCGCGAGGTGCTTCAGGCGCAACTGCAGCCCAGCCCGGCCGGCGCGCGGCTCTCCACCCGCATCCGGCTGGCCACCAGCCAGCAACTGGTGGCGGTGGCACAGACGCCCGATGGCCGCTGGTGGTCGCATCGGGTGGACGTCATCGTGACGCTGGCCGCCTGCATCGAAGGAGGCTGAGACCATGGCCATCACCCGCATCACGATGCCGGCCACGGCGCGCCGCGGCGAGACGGTGGACGTGCAATGGCTCATTGCCCATCCGATGGAGACCGGCCACCGCAGTGACGACCAGGGCCGGGTCGTTCCGCGCGACATCATCACCCGCTTCGAATGCCGGTATCTGGGACAGGTGGTGATCGGGCTGGATCTGTTTCCCGCCATTGCTGCGAATCCCTACGTGGCGTTCACACTGGTGGCCGATCGCAGCGGGGATCTGGAGTTCCGCTGGACCGGGGATCATGGGTTCGAGCAGCGGGAAGTGCGACCTCTGGTGGTGACGGGGTGACCGCTGTGGGGGGCTTAGCCATTGCTGCGCTTGTATGCGTCGCGCCGGTGGCGTCGGCCTTGTCCATCGCGTCCGCGGCGGCCGCTGTGCCTGCCACGTCCGCAACAGCGTCACCATCGAACGTGCATTTCTCGGCCTCCCGCGCGGCACCTCGCTCAGGCTTCGACTTCATGACCCCGTCCCTGCAGGCGATGCAACGCAGCGACGCACAAAACCCCGCGATGCTGTGGGTCGCGCAGGGCAGCGAGCTGTGGAAGTCGGCACCCGGCAATGGCAAACCGGCCTGCGCCGGGTGCCATACGGACGGCATGTCGGGCGTGGCCGCACGCTACCCCGCATTCTCCGAGCCCCTGCAACGCCCGCTGACGCTGATGCAGCAGATCAACCGCTGCCGCAGCACCCGCCAGTCGCAACCGGTTTGGCGCAGCGAGAGCGAGGCCCTGTTGTCGCTGGCGGCCTTCATCGGCCAGCAGTCGCGCGGAGTACCCATCGAACCGCCGGAGGACAAGCGGCTGTTGCCTTGGCAGAAAGCGGGTGAAGCGCTGTATCGGATGCGGATGGGGCAGTTGAACCTGTCCTGTGCCCAGTGCCATGAGGAGCGGGCCGGCGGGCGGCTGGCCGGCGCCGTGATCCCCTCCGGCCTTGCGACCGGTTATCCGATCTACCGGCTGGAGTGGCAGGGCATGGGGAGCCTGCCGCGGCGCCTGCTCAACTGCACCACCGGTGTCCGCGCCGCGCCGCTCAATGAAGACGAACTCACGCAGCTGGAGATGTATCTGATGCAGCGCGCCAGTGGGCTGCGGTTGGAAACACCGGCCGTCCGGCCCTGAAGCGCAGGCGACGCCGATGCACAGTCCCGGCGGCCGGGCTCGGTCAACTCCTAAGAGTCGCAGGACTCCGTGCGACAGGCCTCAATGGCGGCCTGTAGGCGTCCGAACCAATAGCCCTCTTTGTCCTCGTCCTTCAATGCCCCGGCAATCGCCTGGAGCGGGCTCAGCAACCTGGGAACAGCAAGCGCCTGGGCAGCATCCAGGTCATAGACGAGACACTGGGGACCTAAGTGCTCCACCAGATGGTCGACCGCTCGCTCGTCGTGCCGAACGGCCAGTCCCACCAGGGCTTCTCCACGCACGTCTGCGTCCTGATCGTCCAGGTTCCTCCACAACGCCGCTCGGATCTCGGGGGTGTCCGCGGATTGAAGCGAGCCCAGCCCGAACGTCGCCCAGTCGCGCACAGCGTCATCGGGGTCGACCGCCAGTCTCAGCAGCGCTTCGATGGCGATTGGATCCTCATATCGACCCAGCGTCACGGCCACATTCCACCGGAGGCTCGTATGGGGATGCGCCGACCACCTGACGAGATCCGCCAGTGCCGAAGGGTGGGGGCGGTGCCCGAGGCCGGATACTGCGGCGCGAACGACGTCAAGGTGTTGATCGTGCAGGCCGTCCAGCAGGAGCTTGTGCGTTTCTTCCACGGCGTACTCGCTGCTCGAAGCACCTTTTCGCTGCGTCAGCTGAGAAGCGATGTACAGGCCCAAGCTCCGCCGGCGCCAGCTGGCACTTCGCGCCAAACGCTTTGCACTCGCCAAGGTGCGCGGTGAGCCTCGCATCTGGAGTTCTGCGATGGCGCACCAGCCTTTGTCAGTGTCCCAGCACCGGAGCGCTGTACGGACAAGACGCTGAAGACTCTTCTTCTTGCTGGGGTTTCTGGACGTCCGCTTCATCGGCTCACATGCTAACAACGCCCCGGCCCACACGGACGCATCCGGCAGCTCATTCGCCAGCGCGTCCAATTGCGCCACGCTCACCCGATGCAAGGCCTGCAAACGGAACCACCGCGGGCGATCCAAGCGCGCAGGCCTCTCCTGAGGGCAGTGTTCAGGTCTCTTGCGCGTCAAGCCTCTCAAACGGGGCAAAGTACCAGAGTACGAACGCTACGCCGAGGCCGATGAGAGAGACGAAACCCCAAATGAACTTCGCGGTGCGGAAAGCAGGGGCCTGAGACTCCTCGGACGCAACTGGTTTTTCGCCAAGCTCAGCGGCCACGATCCAGCGCCCACCCAAAAGGCCGGTATCTTGCAGCCAGACATGAAGAGGAGTGCCCTGACGCGGCATGGGCAGCCTGCAGAGTGTTGGCGCGTTAACGCACTGCACCCGGACTTCACCGAAGTCAGGCGTCTGTAGAAAGAGGTAATCCACGCCCTTTACTTCTGATCGAGTCACAAGGGCGGTCGTCTCTACTGCTTTGGAGACCTGCAGCCGCGAAGGCAGTAGCAGCCAATTCGCGGCAAGAAACAGGGCGGCAGGGATTGCGATCCAACGGGCGATAGTAAAGCGAAGATCCGTCATGGCTGTTTACTGTCAATGCGGCCAGTCGTCATGAACCACTTTCGTGTAGATTGCCGGCTCCATGCCAGGCGAAGCGATGTCTGCTCACTACAGCGCTGGTCTGACTGTATTTCAACGATCGATGCCACGCCGCTCCGAAGTCATTGTCTTCCTGCTTGCCTACCTGGTGCTGCTGGGTGGCCACGCCATGCTCAATCGGAGTGAGTTCCGCCGGAGCCCGGAAAAGGGGCATCGATATCGGTTGCTCCCTTTGGGCTACAAGCTTTCTTGCTGGCTTCTCGTGGCACCCCAATGCGCCGCCATTGCTGTGTGGCCCTGGTTCACCGTCCCGAGCGTGATCTCATATCTAGCTCTGGAGTCTGCCTGCATGCGCTGGTATCGAAAGGCTGGACTGATGCCGCCGTGACGAGACAGGAAACCTGAATCCGAAACCGGCGAAAGCAATCGGGAATCGAAGATCGGGAAACGGTCGTCCGGCCCAGTCACCCTTGGACGCCTACTGCACCACCAACAATCCCACCCAAACCACGGAGAACTTGCTCAGCAAGCGAAGTGTCGACGGTGTCACCTTTTGCAGCTTCCGGCCGCTCCAATGAAAAACGCGGGTCGGGCGCCACCGAAGTGGACACCACGACCCGCGCCGGAGCAACGGGAGGCAGCCGGGATCAGGCGGCCTTGAGCTGGCTCAGTCGCAGCAGATGGCCCGGCTCGCTCAGGAAACGCATGCGCTCATTGGCCGCCATGCTGTGCAGGGCCCCCGGCAGCATCGCGATGCGCGACAGATGCAGGTCCCGCACATGCGCCCGCAGCCCGCGACCGGTGTCGCGACGGCCCATGGCCTGGCAGGCCAGCGCCAGCAGGTGGCGGTTCTTCAGCATGTCGGCCCAGCCCGGCAGGCTGCGGCTCTGCTGGCCGTAGGCCCAGGCGTGGCGCAGCACGGTCGGGGTGCGGCTTTCCTCGGGGATCAGCAGAAGACCGATCTGACGCACACGGGCACCCAGACGCGCCCGGCTGGTCAGCACCGTGATGGGCGCAGCCAGCATCAGCGGCAGGGCGATCGGCGCGATCCACAGCAGCGTGGACGGACGCAGCACCGCCAGCACCAGGGCCACCGCCAGCGCGGCCAGACCCGGACGACCGAAGGCCGCAAAAGCTTCCTTCCAGGACACGTCCTCAGCCGCCCGCGGGGGCGACTTCCATTCCAGCGAGATGCCGGTCACCGCCACCAGGCAGAAGATGCTGTGCGCGACCATGCGCAGGGGGGCCTGCAGCAGCGCCATCACGGCTTCCACGGCACTGCTGCCCAGCAGCTTGAGCGCACCGCCATACTGACCTTGCTCGCCGCGCAGCAGCACAGCGCCGACGGACAGCACCCGCGGCAGCGTCAGCATGCCGATGGTGCCCACCCACAGGGCCAGCACACCCGGGGCCAGCGTGCCTTCCGGCGTGAACGGATGGAAGGCGTCATTGCCACCCACGTTCCACAGCAGCGCACCCAGGCACACATACAGCAGCCACAGCGGCGCGGTGAAGTAGGACAGCGCACCCGTCACCAGCATGGCACGGTGGACCGAATGCAGGCCAGGCTCGGCCACCAGGCGCAGGTTCTGCAGGTTGCCCTGGCACCAGCGACGGTCGCGTTGCAGTTCAGCCAGCAGGTGCGGCGGCTGCTGTTCATAGCTGCCGACCAGGTCGTGCACCAGCCAGACCTGGTAGCCAGCCCGGCGCATCAGGGCCGCTTCGACGAAGTCGTGCGACATGATGTCCTTGCCATGCAGCGGCGCCAGCGCGCAGTGCTTCATGAACGGCTCGACGCGAATGATGGCGTTGTGGCCCCAGTAGTGGGCCTCGCCCAGCTGCCAGTACTGCATGCCGGCAGCAAACAGGCGGCCGGTGACGCGGCTGGCGAACTGCTGGGCGCGGGCATGCAGCGTCTCGTGGCCGCAGACCTGGTTGGCCGCTTGCAGGATGCCGGCGCGCGGATGGGCTTCCATCAGACGCACCAGGGTCAGCAGGCAGTCGCCGCTCATCACGCTGTCGGCGTCCAGCACCACCATGTAGCGGTAGTTGCGACCCCAGCGGCGGCAGAAGTCGGCCACGTTGCCGGCCTTCTTCTTCACGCGGCGCTGACGCCAGCGGTAGTGGATGCGGCCCTGACCGGCGAACTGCTCGCGCAGCTCTGCCCAGGCGGCCAGCTCGGCCGTGCGGCATTCCGGATCACTGCTGTCGGACAGGATGTACACGTCGAACAGACGCAGGGCACCCGCCGCGGCCAGCGATTCGCAGCTGGCCCGCAGGCCGGCGAAGACGGTGGTCACGTCCTCATTGCAGATCGGCATGACCAGGGCCGTGCGTGCGTCCGCGCTGATCGGGCCATTGCCTGCCGAGTGGGCCGACAAGGCATGCCGGTCCCCACGCAGTTGGACCCAGAAGCCCATGACCGCGGTGACGCAGCCGGCACTGACCCAGGCGAACAGCAACACGAACAGGCTCAGATGCAGGCACTGCAGCATCAGCGGCAGACCCGGTGTGGCCCAGCCGCCCTGTGTGTGCACCAGCACGCTGGTCGCCAGCGCGGTGGCCGCACCGATGGACAGCATCAAGGCCTGGCGCCGACGTCGGGCGGCGCGTTCCCAGGGGGCCAGTTCCGGCGCCGCGGGCAGCGCACCCTCGATGGGCGCGCTGCTGAACCACGGACGCGGCACCATGGCACCACGGTTGACCGGCGGAGCGCTGGCGCCCGCCGGGCCGGCGAGGCCGGCACTCATTGGGGAGGAAGTACGAGGCTCCATGTTTCCGTCAGAACGTTGTTGTCGTGTTGCAGGAAGCCGCGCAGCTCAAGAGGCTGCCCGGGGCGAAGTTGCTTGGCTCGGACCGTCATGCGCCAGCCGCCCGTGGCCGGGTTGGGATAGGCGTTGGCTTCGGTGATCTGTCCGTTGGCGTTGGTGCTCAGCTGCGCCTTGACCTCGGCGCCGGCCGGCAGGGCCTTCAGGGAGGGCCCCTCGAAATCGACGATGTACTGGACCTCGTTGGCAGCCAGCTTGGCGTAGCTGTAGCCGGTACGGGTCTGCACCGCCCAGGCGCCCGGCGGACGCTGCTGCGGGTCGTCGCCCTGCTGGTGCAGCTTGTAGGCAAAGTCCAGCGGCTGCCCCGGTGCGGGCTGCTTGGCAGGCACCCAGTAGGCGACGATGTTGTCGTGGGTCTCGTCAGGCGTGTGCAGCTGCATCAGCTCCACGCGGCCTGGGCCCCAGTCGCCCACCGGCTCGATCCAGGTGGAGGGTCGCTTGTCGTAGCGGGCTTCCACGTCTTCATAGCTGGCGAAGCGGCGGTCACGCTGCATCAGGCCGAAGCCCTTGACGCCGGGCAGACCGAAGGAGGTGGTGAAGATGCCCTTGGGGTTCATCAGCGGGCGCCAGATCCATTCGCCGCTGCTGCTGTTGACCATCAGGCCGTCGGAGTCGTGCACCTCGGGGCGGAAGTCGCCGATCTGCGGCTGGTTCTCGCCGAACAGGTACATGCTGGTCAGCGGCGCCAGACCCAGGGTGGCCACCGGATTGCGCAGGAAGATCCGCGCCTTCACGTCCACCACCGTCTCGCTGCCCGGCTGGACCACGAAGCGGTAGGCGCCGCTGACGCTCTTGGAGTCCAGCAGCGCATAAACGGTCAGCGACTTGGCATCGGCGGCCGGACGTTCGATCCAGAATTCGGTGAAGCGCGGGAATTCCTCGCCCTTGCCGCCGACGGTGTCGATGGCCAGGCCCCGGGCCGACAGGCCGTAATGCTGGCCCGCGCCCAGCACGCGGAAGTAGGACGCGCCCTGGAACACCACCAGCTCATCCTTGTAGCCGTTGTTGTTCAGCGGGTAGTGGACACGGAAGCCGGCAAAACCCAAGTCGCCCCACTTCTTCGGGGACAGCTTGTTCTTGCCGTAGTCGAAGTCTTCGGTGCGATAGGGAATCGGCTGGTCGTTGCCGTCCTTGATCTCATGGATGCGCACGCCCTCGGTCTGGTAGTGACCGAGGTGGAAGAACATCACTTCGAAGGGCAGCTTGTCTTCGCGCCACAGCGCACGGGCGGGCTTGAAGCGGATGTCGCGGGCGCCGTCGTAGTCGAGATTCTTCAGCTCGGCCGGCAGGGCCTGGCTGGACGGTTGGTAGGGCTTGGCCGCCAACGCACGTGCACGCTCGGCCACATCATCGAAGCCGAATGCCTGTGCTGCGGCGCAGCGGAGCATGAGCGCCAGGCCCATCAGAAGGCCGGCGTATCGGGGGGTGAGGGTGGGGGCTGGAGTACGCATGTACCGGGGTTAAAGCAACCCCCGTGCCATGTCACTTAACCCTTTTAAATCAACAACTTAGGAATCCGAACGGCAATTTTGCCGGTTCATGTGTCGCCGGACAGCGACGGATCTGCCGCCGATTGTTCCAAGTGATTGATTTGATTGAGTTTTTCCTTGTCGCTATTCAGCGACAGGCGGATCCGCCCGGAAAAGCCCTGGATTCAGGCCGTTGCGCTGCAGCAAACGGTAGAACTCCGTGCGGTTGCGCTCGGCCAGCCGTGCAGCGTCCGCCACGTTGCCGTCGGTGAGCTGAGCAGGCCCACCAGGTATTCCCGCTCGAAGCGTTCACGGGCCTGGGCGTAGCTCAGCACTTCCATGCTGGGCACTCGCAGCGCCCGTTGCACGAGCGACAGCGGAATCAGCGGCGAGGTGGCCAGCGCGCACACCTGCTCCACCACGTTGTGCAGTTGGCGGACATTGCCGGGCCAGGTGGCCATGCTCAGGGCCTTCATCGCCTCCGGCGCAAAGCCGTTGAGCCGCTTGTTGTATTTGTCGGCCAGGCGCGTGAGCAGATGCTGGGCCAGCAGTGGTATGTCCTCGCGGCGCTCGCTCAGGCTGGGCAATGTGAGGCTGACCACATTGAGCCGGTAATACAAGTCCTCGCGGAACAGGCCTTCGGCCATGGCCACGTCCAGGTCCCGATGGGTGGCCGAGAGAATGCGCACATCAATGGGCAAGGACTCGCTGGACCCCACCGGCCGCACCTGCTGTTCCTGCAGCACCCGCAGCAGCTTGACCTGCAGCGGCAGCGGCATGTCTCCGATCTCGTCGAGCAGCAGCGTGCCGCCGTCGGCAGCCTGGAACAGACCCCGGTGGTGGCTGACCGCCCCGGTGAAGGCGCCCTTCACATGACCGAACAGCTCGGACTCCAGCAGCGCCTCCGGAATGGCGCCGCAGTTCACCGCCACAAACGGCTTGCCCGCGCGCGGGCTGGCGGCATGAATGGCGCGGGCCAGCAGTTCCTTCCCGGTGCCGCTTTCGCCGCGGATCAGCACGCTGGCCTGGGAGGCGGCCACCAGCTTGGCCTCGGCCAGCACCTCGGCCATGACGTTGGAGCGGCTGACGATGCCCTGGCGCCACTCGGTGTCGCCCGCGTCCTGCGCATCGCCCGCCGGGGCCGTCAGAGCCAGGGCCTGGGCAATGGTGTCCAGCAGGGCCCGGCCGTCGAAAGGTTTGGTGAGATAGGTGTAGACCCCGCGCGCCGTGGCGGCCACGGCATCGGGGATGGTGCCGTGGGCGGTCAGCAGGATCACCGGCAGGGCGGGGTGGCGTTCGCGGATGGCATCGAACAGGGCCAGGCCATCCATGCCAGGCAATTGCACGTCGCTCAGCACCAGGGCGGGCCGCTGCACCGCCAGGTGCGTCAGCGCGGCCTCGGCCGACGCGACGGCCGTGACCTCGTAGCCGGCGGCATCGAGCCGCATCGACAGCAGCTTGAGCAGGTCGGCGTCGTCATCGACCACCAGCAGGCGCGGACCGGTCATTTGGAGGCCCCGTTGGCAGGTGCACTGGCGGCCGGCGGCTGGGCCGGCGACGCAGGCCGCGGCGCCACCAGGCTGCGTTCGATGGCCTTGAGCGCCTCGAGCTTCTGGTTGGATTGGTCCAGGCGCTGCTGCAGGCTGGCGCGCTGCTGGTTGAGCTTGTCGGCCTGGTCTTCCAGCCGGCGCTGCTCCACCAGACGATCCAGCAGCAATTGCGCGATCGGTTTCCAGTCGCCCGTGTCCGGCTGGCGCAGCACCTGGTCCAGCAGGGACTGCGCCCGCGCCAGTTCCCCCGGCGCATGGTTGGTCATCAGCGCCAGGGCCAGCGGCACAGCGTTGGCCGCCGGCAGGTTGGCGTCGTCGCGCGGCAGCACTTCCTGCGCCAGCTCGGCCGTGCCCATCTGGCGAATGCGGTCGTGATAGGCCAGCAGGCTGCGGGTGGCGGCATCGGCGGGGCTGACGGTGGGCACCTGCACCGGCACCTCCACACGGACCTCGCGCACCACCGTCTTGGGCGGCAGCGGCGCGCAACCGGCTGCCAGCAGCAGGAACAGGCTGGTGAGGACCGGGGTCAGCGTCAGGCGTGGGCGGGTGGAAGGTGCGTGTGGCTGCATGGCAGACTGATTCTGAAATGGGCACCCCGCTCGGAGGGCAGCAGGTCGATCTGCCCGCCGTGCGCGGCGATGTACTCCTTGACGATGGACAGGCCAATGCCGGTGCCGCGCAAGGCGTCCTCCGGCTGGCGTTCGCCTCGGTAGAAGGGTTCGAAGATTCGGGCCTGATCGGCCGGCGCCACACCGGGACCGTCATCGCTCAGGTCAATGAGCAAATGGCCGTCCCGTCGCGACAGTTCGAAACGGATTCCGCCACCGGGCGGGGCGAAGCGTATCGCGTTCGAGAGCAGATTGCCGAACGCGGCGCCGAGCTTGTCCGGATCCACCTCGATCTCCTGCGGGCCGCCTTCCACGCTGATGCGCAGGTTGCGGGCCTGCCACTGCAGCCGCTGCGCCTGGATGGACCCCTGGATCAGCGACGCCAGCTCGGTCGGCTGACGCTGCAGGCGGCGGGCTTCGAAGGCGGCGGCATTAAAGCGCAGCAGGTCTTCGATCTGGCGCTGCAGCACGGCGGTGTTGTCGCGCAGGATGCGGGCCACCTCGCGTTGCTTGTCATTCAGAGCCCCGGCGACTTCATCTTCCAGGAGCGACACCCCCTCGCGCAGCGCTGCCAGCGGGGTTTTCAGTTCATGGGAGATGTGGCGCAGGAAACGCGCCTTGTCGGCATCGAGTTCCCCCAGGCGCAGGCGCAGCCAATCCAGCCGCTGGCCCAGGGACTGCAGGTCGGCGGGGCCGCGGAAGTCGATCGGTTCTTCCAGGCGGTTTTCACCCAGGCGCACGATGGCTTGCTCCAGCCGGCGCAGCGGCCGGGTGAGCCAGAAACCGAAGGCCATGGCCAGCAGCACCGACAGCACGATCGCGCCAAGCACCTGCTGACCCAGTTTGACCCGTCCGCTTTCCAGCTGGTCCTGCAGCGAGCCGTTGCTCTGCTGTGTGTGCTGCCGCACCATGTCGCCGAGCTGCGCGGTCAGGGTGCCGAGTTCGCGGAACTTGGCGGTGAGGTCGGCTTCCTTGCGGCGGGCCGGTCCTGGTTTGACGGCCTGGTCCAGCAGATTGCGGATCTCGGCCAGCTTGGCGGTCCAGGCGTCCAGCGCGGCGGGTTGCAGCGACTGTTCCCGCAGTTGCTGCAAAAGACGCTCGGCATCTTCGGCGTCGTCCTCGAAGCGCTGGCGCAGGCTGCGGTCTTCCAGCACCAGGTACTGACGGGCGGCGCGCTCCATGCCGACGCTGCGCTCGACCAGTTGCTGCACTTCGGTGCCCATGCGGGCGGCGCGCAGCACGGCCTCGCGCCCCTGCACGGTCAGCCGCTCCAGCGTGAGCAGCGCGCCCAGCGACGCGGCCGAGAGCAAACCAGCGATCAGCAGAAAGCCGATCAGCAGCACCTGGCGGAAGGAAATGCGGAAGAAGCCGAACATCAGCGCAACGGCGCCATCGGCTCTCGCCGGGAGCATGGCTGGGCATGGGGGGTGGACATGGCGGGCAGTGTAGCCCCGGGGGCATGGCGAGTTGGGGTCAGGGTGTCACTTGGCGACCTACGCTGACTTTGCGTGAAACGACATGGCGTCTGGCAAGGCATGACTAGACTTTTCCGCCTCCCCACCCACGGCCCGTTTCTATGCACACCCTTCCACCGCTCACCCCCGATTCGCCCACGCTGAGAATTGCTGATATCCGCGGACAACGAGTCATCGTCGATGCCGATCTCGCAGCTCTGTATGGTGTCGAGACCAAGCGCTTCAACGAAGCTGTCAAGCGTAACGTTGCCAGATTCCCAGTGGACTTCATGTTCACCCTGACGCCGGAGGAGTTTGAAGCTTTGAGGTCGCAATTTGCGACCTCAAACGCGCAAGAGACTCCCGCGCGAGGCGGACGCCGATACGCGCCGCGCGTGTTCACCGAGCACGGTGCGTTGATGGCCGCCATGATTCTGAACAGCCCTCGTGCCATCGAAGTCGCCATCTACGTCGTCCGCGCCTTCGTCCGCCTGCGTGAACTGGCCGTGACGCACGGCGATCTGGCCAAGCGGCTGGATGAGCTCGAGCGCAAGACCGAGGCCCTGTCCATCAGCCACGACGAATTCAGCCGTACCACCCGCCTGCAACTCAAGCAGGTGTTCGACGCCCTGCGGCAACTGATGGCGCCCCCGGAGCCACCGAAGCGTCCTATCGGCTTCCTCGCCAAGGGGGATGCCGAAACGGCTGGTGACTGAGGAGCGACGGGCTGAGGGAACCTGGGGCGCACGCCCTTCCCTTGCACGTTTCCCGTCACTGTCGAGTTTGCTTCTCCACATCAACGTCCACGTACTGCCAGAACATCTGGTTGAAGAAGGGCCGGCGGTAGCCCAGCACCCAGGGCTGGGTGATGTCGATCACCATCCGGTGCGTTCGGTACTTCTGCGGCATGTAGGCCGTGGTCAGCCGCTGTGCCTCGCGCAGCAGGGCCAGCCGCTCCGGCCCGTCCGGCAGCACCAGCATCTGCCGGTAGAGCTCGTCGAAGCGGTCCAGCTTGAATCGGCCCAGGTTCTGGCCGCCGGAGGCCGGTCCGTACAGCAGCTCCAGACTCAGCTGCGCATCCGGCGTCGAGTTGTTGAAGCCCAGTTGCCAGATCTGCAGTTGCCCCGCCCGCGCCGACTTCAGGTTCTCCGGCCAGCGCGCCAGCCGGATCTTCAAGCGGATGCCCAGCCGGTCCATGTCCCGCTTCCACAGCTCGTCGTAGGGCTTGGACCGGGAGTCCGGCGTCGAAGCCACCTCCAGCACCAGTGGGCGTCCGTCCGGCAAGTCGCGCCAGCCGTCGCCATCCCGGTCGATGTAGCCGTAGACGTCGAGCAGCGCCTTGGCCCGCGCCAGGTCCGTCTCGCCATTCTCGGACCGGTACTGCGGGTCATACCCCCAGCTCATCGGACTGACCACCGACTGCGCCGGAATGGCCTGATGTTTGCGCGCAATCGCGATCTCCGCTTCGACGTCCGTGGCCAGCGCGATCGCCCGGCGCAGCGCCACCTTCTCCGGTGTGTAGCCGCCCACCACCGGATCTTCCATGTTGAAGTAGTAGAGATAACGGTCACTGGCCAGCACCCGATGCAGATGCATGCCCTGCTTGGCGAGGTTTGGCGCCAGCTTGCCGTGGGGCAGCGCGATGTCCGCATATTCCTCGGGCAGCGTGTACATCAGGTCGAACTCACGCTTGAGGAAGGACAGCCAGCGCGGCTGGCTCTCTTCGATGATGCTGATTTCCACCGCATCCACCAGCGGCAGACGGCGGCCCTGGAATCGGCCCTTCAGCGCCTGGCCTTCGGCATCGTCGGCATTGGGCTGCACGTCATACAGCACCTCGCGGAACTGGGGGTTGCGCACCAGACGGATGAAGGAACTGCGCCGCCACCGGTCCAGCCGGAACGGACCGGTGCCCACCGGATGCTCGCCGACGCTGTTGCCGTAGTGCTCCACCACCTCACGGGCGACCGCGCCATAGGTGTCGCCACCAGCCAGGTTGTAGAGAAAACGCGGCCGCGGGGATTCGAGGTTGAACTGCAGCGTGTAGCGGTCCAGCGCCTTCACACCTTCGACCGGTTTGTCGTAGTTGAAGGGCTTCTTGCGCTTGAGCGATTCTTCGCGCAGCGCCTCCAGCCCCTTGATGCCTTCCTGCCGGAAGCTGGAATAAAGCGGGGATTTCACCGCCGGGTCGAAGAAGCGTTTGAGGCTGTAGACGTAGTCCTGCGCGGTGAGCTCCCGGCGCTGGCCCTTGAACGCAGGATCGTCCGAGAAGTAGGTGCCCGGACGCAGGCGGATGGTCCAGGTGCGGTAGTTGTCCGTCACCTCTGGCATCTCGGCGGCCGTGTTGGGCTTGAGCTTGTAGGGCCGCGCGAGGTAGTCGTAGTTGTAGAGCGACTCGAAGATGTGGGCCGTGATCACCCGCGAATACAGGTCGCTGATCTGCGCAGGGTCGAATGTGCTTTCGGCGACCAGGAAGGCGTAGCGCAGGACCTTCTCCCGGCCCGGCGGTGCCGACGGGTTCGGCGGGATCGGCGAAGGGGCTGGAAGCGTCGATAGCGTTGTTGGCGCCGCCGATGCAGTCGAGGTCGCGGCCGCCGGCGCTGTGTCCGTGGCGGATTGGGGCCCTGAAGGAGCGGCACTCGTCGCGACTGGCCGCTGCGCGCTGGCCGCGCCAGAGGATGTCCAGGCGGTACCGTCCAAGCCCATCGATGCGGTCACCGCCAACAGGACGGCCAGGTGCCACGTCCCGCAGGCCGTCAGCCTCGCCGCCATCGTGCGACACCGCCCCCCGGCTCCATCACGGCTCGCAGCTGAGTCATCACGGGGCAGAGAAGCAGGTGGGTGCATGGTGGCAGCGATGCGATCTAACGAAGGGGTGCAGGAGCGGTGCCGGCCTGCGCCGTCACGGACGAGCGCCCGGCCACGGTGGCGGGCTGGGCATCGATGTCCACATACTCCCACCAGTTCTGCCAGAACGGCGCACGGCGGTAGCCCACGATCTCCGGCCGCGTGATGTCGGTGATGTAGCGATGCGCCCGGTACTTGTAGGGCATGTAGGCGGCGGCAATCCGCTTGGTCTCCAGGAACACCGCCTCGCGCTGCGGACCATCGGGCAGGTGGCTGGCCTCGTTGTAGAGCTTGTCCAGGGCCGGCATCGAGAAGCGCGCGTAGTTCTGGCCGTTGATCTGGCCCGAATACATGCGCGCCAGCGAATCCTGCCCGTCGGGCTTGGAGCCGGAGGTCGCCAGGGACCAGATCGAATAACGCCCCGCCCGCATCGCCTTGAGGTTCTCCGGCCACTTGCCGGTCTTGAACACCAGCTTCAGGCCCACCGCCGCCAGGTTCTTCTGGTAGATCTCGTCGATCTGCCGCTGGAAGGCTTCCGGCGTGGTCAGGCTCTCCAGCACCAGCGGCCGACCGTCCGGCAGGTCGCGCCAGCCGTCGCCGTCCTTGTCGACATAGCCATACAGGTCCAGCAGCGCCTTGGCGCGGGCGGGATCGAAGTCCCCGACCTCGCTCTTGAAGTCCGGATCAAAGCCGGTGGTGTTGGGCAGGTAAAGCGACTGCGCCACATACCCCTGCCCCCGACGCGCCACCCGCAGTTCCCGTCCCACATCCATGGCCAGCCCAATGGCGCGGCGCAAGGCCACCTTCTCCGGCGTGTAGCCGCCCACCACCGGGTCTTCCATGTTGAAGGACGTGAACAGCACATCCGTCGCTGACACGCGGTAGGCCTTCATGCCCAGCTTGGCCAGGTTCGGCGCGATCCGGCCGTTGGGCAGCGCCTGGTTGATGTAGTCCTCCGGCACCCGCTCGATGAAGTTGAACTCGCCGTTGAGGAAGGACAGCCAGCGCGGCTGGTTCTCCTCAATGATGCTGAGCTCGACCCGATCGATCATCGGCAGGCGGCGGCCCTTGAAGCGCGCCTTCAGCGCCTGCCCTTCGGCATCCCCCTCGGCCGGCTGGACCTCCTGGTCGTAGAAGCGCGGGCGGTAGTCGGGATTGCGCTCCAGCACGATGCGCGAGCTGCGGCGCCACTGGGTCAGCACAAAGGGCCCCGTGCCCACCGGATGGGCCGCGGATTGTCCGGGGTAGGCCTCGATGACCTCGCGGGCCACGGCGCCGTAGAGGTCGCTCTGCGCGAAGTTCTCCATCAGGCGCGGGCGGGTTTCGGCGACCTTGAACTGGAGGGTGTAGCGGTCCAGGGCGCGAAGGCCCTCGATCGGCTTGTCGTAGTCGAAGGGGATGCCGCGCTTGCGGACCTCATCGCGGTACGCCTTGAGACCGAGCAGCCCCATCTCTTCGACCTCGCTCCAACTGGGCGACAACACCGCCGGGTCCGCAAACCGCTTGATGGTGTAGACGTAGTCCTGGGCCGTCAGCTCGCGCCGTTGTCCCTTGAAGGCCGGGTCGTCGGTGAAGTAGATGCCGGGGCGCAGGCGGACGGTCCAGGTGCGGAAGTCGTCGCTGACCTCGGGCAGGGCCGCGGCCGTCAGCGGCTTCATGCGCGCCGGGCGGGCCAGATGATCGTAGGTGTAGAGCCCCTCGAAGATGTGGGGCGTGATCATGCGGGAGTAGAGGTCGCTCACTTTGGCCGGATCGAATCCGGTCTCCGCCACCCGCAGCGCAAATCGCAGCACCTTGGGCGGACTGCCGTCGGGCGGGGCCGACTGGGCCTGCGCGCCCGCGCTGGCCATGGGCCCGCTGAGCCAGGCGGCCAGCAGCAGCGGAGCGGCGGCAGCCGCCCAGCGGCGAGGGGCGATCAGATCACTGCGACTGCGACTTGCGCAGCACATCGGTATCGATATCGACATAGGCCCAGAAGTCGCGCTGATAAAGATTCTTGTCGTAGCCGATCACCCACGGCTGGGTGATGTCGGTGAACACCCGGTGGGTCTCCGCCTTGAACGGCATGTAGGCCACGGCCATGCGCTGCATCTTCTGCATGATGGCCAGGCGCTCCGGGCCGTCCGGCATGGAATGCTGCTGCTCGAAGAGCCGGTTGTATTCGGGCAGGTCGAAGCGCGACTTGTTGGACTGGCCCTTGCTCGGGCCATACGCCAGGCCCAGGAAGTTCTCGCCGTCCGGCACGTCCGCGCTCCAGCCCAGGCCCCACATCTGCAGGCGCCCCGCATTGGCCGCCTTCAGGTTCTCAGGCCACTTGCCGATCTTGAAGCGGATGCGAACGCCGATGGCATTCATGTTCTTCTGCCACAGCTCGGCCAGCTGCCGCTTCTGGGCGTCGGGCTCGGTCGCGTATTCCAGCGTGAGCGGGCTGCCATCGGGTAGGTCGCGCCAGCCGTCGCCGTCCTTGTCCACATAGCCGTACAGGTCCAGCAGGGCCTTGGCACGGGCGCGGTCGAACTGGCCCATCTCGGACTTGAGCTGCGGATCGTAGCCGTACACCCCCGGGGAGATGATGCCCTGCGCCGGCTTGGCCTGACCACGACGGGGCAGGCGCACCTGCTCGTCCAGGTTGATGGCCAGCGCGATGGCGCGGCGCAGCGCGATCTTGTCCGGCGTGTAGCCACCCACCACCGGATCTTCCATGTTGAAGTAGCTCATGCTGATGTCCGCCCGTTCATACCGGACGGCCCGCTGGCCCTGCTTGGCCAGGTTGGGGGCGAGCTTGTTCTGCGGAATGGCCACCGGTGCGAATTCGTTGGGCAGGTCGTCGAGCAGGTCGAATTCGCGGCGCAGGTAGGACAGCCAGCGCGGCTGGCTTTCCTCGATGATGGAGACCTCCACGCGGTCGACCATCGGCATGCGGCGGCCCTGCAGCTTCTTCACATCCTCGGCCAGGTCGGGTCGATGCTCCGGTACCGGCTCTCGATAGTAGAGCTCCCGGAAATTCGGATTGCGCGTCAGCACGATCAGCGAGGAGCGCCGCCATTGCGACAGCACATAGGCATTGGTGCCCACCGGATGTTCCCCGACGCGGCCGGCATACCCCTCCACCACCTCACGCGCGACCAGGCTGAGCATGGGGTCGGCGAAGTGGTAGGCGAAGCGCGGGTCACTGTTGCGCACGCGGATCTCGACCGTGTAGCGGTCCAGCAGACGCAGCCCGTCGACCGGTTTGTCGTAGTCGAAGGGCTTGCCGCCCTTGAGCGCGGCATTGCGCACCTCGTCCAGCCCCAGGATGCCGGCCCCCTGCAGACGATAGAGATGGCCGCTCTTGACCTGCGGGTCGTAGTGACGCTTGATGCTGTAGATCATGTCCGCGCCGGTCAGCTCGCGCTTTTGGCCCTTGAACACGGGATCGTCGGCGAAGTAGATGCCGGGCTTGAGCTTGAAGACGAAGCGCGTGGCGTTGTCCAGCACCTCGGGCAGCCCGTCGGTGACGGAAGGCTCGAGCTGGTAGGGCCGCTTGAGATAGCTGAAGCGCAGCGGCGTGTCGAAGATGTTGGCCAGGATGTTGCGCGAATACAGGTCGGTCACATAGGCCGGATCAAAGCCGGTCTCGGCCTGGCGATACGCCACCCGGAGCACCTTCTCCGGCGCAGAGGCGGCAGGCTCTGCCGCCTGGGCCAGGCAGGAAGAAAGACCGAACAGCAGGGCCGTGGCCAGGCCTTGGGTCGAGGCCATCGTGAAGGCCATCAAACGTCGCATCGAAACACCATCCTCGCAAGCCAGCGCGCCGGGCTTGTGGCCGCGCGCGATAAAACGCGCAGTCTAGAGGCGTGCAGCCCCGTTTGACCATGCCAACAACCCTCAACGGCACTGCGGCTTCCCGGCGGCCGGCCTGGCCTGGGCGCTGGACGCCCATCACGCAGGAACAACCGAATGAGCTTCCCGGTTTTTCGTCGAAGCATTCAGGGCAAATGCCGGTGTGGGGGCTTCGGACGCTGACATAGACTCGCGCGTGATTTGCATGGTTCCCGAAGGGCCCTGGCCGTCACAAGCGTCCGGGGTTTTGCTTTTTCTGTCGCCCGTGCGGCGTCGCTTGAATGGAGTCCCCCAGCGATGGCGGCTTACCTGATCAGGCGCCTGTGGCAAATGATCCCCACCTTGCTGGGGGTCGTGCTGCTGGTGTTCTTCCTCTTCAAATTCTTTGGCGGGGACCCCGCGGAAGTGCTGGGCGGCCTCAATGCCAGTGCTGATCAGATCCAGGCCATTCGCGAGCAACTGGGTCTCAACAAGCCCCTCTGGGAGCAACTGCTGATCTTCCTCCAGCAGATCGTGACCTTCGACTGGGGCAAGAGCTGGGCCACCAATGAATCGGTGGCGCACCTGTTCGCCACCCGCCTGCCGGCGACGCTGACGGTGATGATCCCCATCCTGCTGCTGGAAGTGCTGCTGCCGGTGCCGTTCGCCCTGGCGGTGGCCTACCTGCGGGGCCGCGCGGTGGACCGCGCAGTGATGATGGGCACCACCGTTGCGGTGTCGATCTCGCTGCTGGTCTACGTGATCGTCTTCCAGTACGTTTTCGCCTTCCAGCTCGGCTGGTTCCCGGTGCAAGGCTGGAGCGACAGCCTCTGGACCAACCTCACCACCTATGCGCCGCTGCCGGTGTTCGTGGCGGTGGCCGTGGCGCTGTCGCCCTACACCCGGCTCTACCGCACCTTCTTCCTGGACGAGATCGGCCATGAATACGTGCGCACCGCGCGGGCCAAGGGCCTGACCGAGCGGACCATCCTGCTCAAGCATGTGCTGCGCAATGCGCTGATCCCCATCCTGACCAATATCTCGGTGGCCTTGCCCAGCCTGTTCGTGGGTTCGTTCCTGCTGGAGGTGTTCTTCTCGATTCCGGGCCTGGGCCGTGAGATTCTGCTGGCGGTCAACCGCAACGACTATCCGGTCATCCAGGCGTTTGCCATCTACATCGCGGCCATGACGATGGTGGTCAACCTGGTCACCGACCTGCTCTACAAGCTGGTGGACCCACGGGTGGTGCTGAAGTGATGACGAGCTTGAAGGCGAACGTGACGGCAGACAGCAGGGCGAACAGGACGGAGATCGCAGCATGAGCAGCGTGATGACAGCGGGAGGCGCGGCCAGTCCCAAGGCCCAGAAATCCCAAGGGGTGTGGGTGGCGTCCTGGCGCCGCATGCGGGCGGACAAGGTGGGCATGACGGCACTGGCCATCGTGGCGTTGTCGCTGCTGCTGGTGCTGGCCGCGGGCCTGGGCCTGGTGGCCGGCGATTGGCAGAAGGAGACCGGCGTGCCCAATGCACCGCCGACCTTCATGGGCCCGGCCGCCACGGACACCACCGCCACCGTCGCCGCCGCCAAGGGGCCGAATGTGGACCTGAGCGACATCGACCCGCTCGCGCCGAAGTACGGCGAATGGACCGAGCGGGCCAAGCAGTACAAGACCGATGAATCGCCCCGCGCGCAGACCCTGCCCTTCGGCGCGGACCGCCTGGGTCGGGACGTGCTGTCCAAGGCCATCAAGGGCGCCGAGATCTCCATCATGGTGGGCGTGCTCGCTGCCGTGGTGGCCACGCTGATCGGCACGGTGCTGGGCGCCTTGTCCGGCTTTTACGGCGGCAAGGTGGGCGACTTCCTGGAGTGGGTCTACAACGTCTTCACCGCCATGCCCAACATCCTGCTGATCTTCGCCTTCGCGGTGGTGTTCGGCCGCGGGGTGCTGCCGGTGGTGATGATCCTGGGCCTGGCGGGCTGGACCGGCATCTACCGCCTGGTGCGGGCGGAGTTCATGAAGCACTCGGTGCGCGAATATGTGCGCTCGGCCGAGGCCATCGGCGCCAGCCGCACCTCGCGCATGTTCAAGCACATCCTGCCCAACGTCTCGCATGTGGCGCTGGTGCAGCTGTCGCTGCATGTGGTGTCCTTCATCAAGAGCGAAGTGATCCTGTCCTACCTGGGCCTGGGCGTGAGCGTCGATCAGGTCTCCTGGGGCACGATGCTGTCCGAAGCCCAGAACGAGCTGATCCTCGGCTACTGGTGGCAACTGGCGGTGGTGACGGTGTTCATGGCGGTGTTCGTGACCGCCTTCTCCCTGTTCACCGATGCGCTGCGTGATGCGCTGGACCCCAAGCTGCGCTGAAGCCGAGGAGCAAAACCATGTTGTTGAGTATTCAGGACCTGAAGGTGGCCTTCCGCGTGGGCAAGGTTCACGGCGAGGTGCAGCGGGCACTGGCGGTCAAGGGCGTGAGCTTCGACATTCCGGAGAACAGCACCGTGGCGCTGGTGGGCGAGTCGGGCTCGGGCAAGAGCGTGACAGCCATGTCCATTCTCAACCTGCTGCCGGAGAATGCCGAGCGCAGCGGGCAGATCCTCTTCCAGGGGCGCGACCTGCTCAAGACCAGCCTGCGCCAGCTGCAGGCGGTGCGCGGGCGCGAGATCGCCTGCGTGTTCCAGGACCCGATGAGTTCGCTCAACCCGGTCTTCACCGTGGCGGACCAGATCATGGAACCGCTGATGAAGCACCTGGGCCTGTCGCGTCGCCAGGCGCTGGTGCGGGCCGAGGAGCTGCTGAACGAGGTGGGCATTCCCGACCCCAAGCGCCGCCTGCGCAGCTATCCGCATGAGATGTCTGGCGGCCAGCAGCAGCGGGTGATGATCGCGGTGGCGCTGGCCTGCAACCCGAAGCTGCTGATTGCCGACGAACCCACCACCGCGCTGGACGTGACCATCCAGCGCCAGGTGATGGAGCTGCTGGCCCGGCTGAAGGACAAGCATCGCATGAGCATGCTGTTCATCTCCCACGACCTGGGCGTCGTGGGCGAGATCGCCGACCATGTGGTGGTGATGCGCCACGGCGAGGTGCGGGAACAGGCCCCGGTCGCCCAGATCTTCCATGCGCCGCAGGATGCCTACACCAAGGCCCTGCTGGCCTGCCGTCCGTCGCTGACCGAGAACCCGGCCCGCCTGATGGTGATCGACGACCACATCGCCGGCCGCCAGGCACAAGGCACGGCCAAGGCCAAGGACCCGGACGCACCGGTCATCCTGGAAGCGCGCGGTCTGCGCAAGAGCTTCTTCTTCAAGTCCGGCCTGTTCAGCAAGCAGGAGTTCCAGGCGGTCAAGGGCGTGGACTTCCAGCTGCGCAAGGGGCACACGCTGGGCGTGGTGGGCGAGTCCGGCTCCGGCAAGACCACCATGGGCCTGACGCTGCTGCGCCTGCACGAGCCGACCGGCGGTGAAGTCCTGTTCGAAGGGCGGGACCTGCTGAAGATGTCGGGCGCGGACTGGCAGAAGATGCGCCGCCGCATCCAGGTGGTGTTCCAGAATCCCTATGCGTCGCTGAATCCGCGCTTCACCATCGCCCAGACGCTGGTGGAGCCGATGGAGATCCACGGCATCGGCGCGTCCCACGACGAGCGGCTGGCCACGGCCAGCGCCCTGCTGAAGCGCGTCGGGCTGGATGAATCGGCGCTCTATAAATACCCGCACGAGTTCTCCGGCGGCCAGCGACAGCGCATCGCGATTGCGCGGTGCCTGACGCTGCGGCCGGAAGTGCTGGTGCTGGATGAGGCGGTGTCGGCACTGGACGTGTCGGTGCAGGCGCAGGTGCTCAACCTGCTCAAGGACCTGCAGGACGAATTCGGGCTGAGCTACATCTTCATCAGCCACGACCTGGCGGTGGTGAAGTTCATTTCCGACGAGGTGCTGGTGATGCAGCATGGTGCGGTGGTGGAACAGGCCGACGCGCGGCAGCTGCTGGCCGCGCCGAAGATGAAATACACCCGCGACCTGCTGGGCGCGGTGCCCCGCGGCTACACCGGGCGCGACACCACCGCTGCAGTGGCCTGACCCGGCGCCTGGGAACACCGGGCTGGGATTGCCCGGAGAGCACCGGTCGCCAGCCTCACTACACTCGGTGGCTGTTTCACTGAGGTAGACAACACCATGGGTTGGTTGATGCGCTGGCGCCCTGTGGCGGCCGGCCCCGAGACGGCGGTCGCTCCGGATGAGCGACTGTCCTGGCCACAAACGGCGGCGCTGGGTCTCCAGCATGTGGTCGCCATGTTCGGGGCCACCGTGCTGGCTCCGCTGCTGATGGGCTTTGACCCGAACGTGGCCGTGCTGATGAGCGGCGTGGGCACGCTGCTGTTTTTCTTCATCACCGGCGGACGGGTACCCAGCTATCTGGGCTCGAGCTTCGCCTTCATCGGCGTGGTGATCGCTGCCACCGGCTATGGCGGCAGCGGCCCCAACGTCAATCTGCCGGCCGCCCTGGGCGGCATCGTCATCTGCGGCCTGGTCTACACCCTCATCGGTCTGGTGGTGGCGGCGGTGGGCGGCGGCTGGGTGGAGAAGCTGATGCCACCGGTCGTCACCGGGGCCGTGGTGGCCGTGATCGGCCTGAACCTGGCGGCCGTTCCGATCAAGAACATGGCGCCGACGCCCTTCGATGCCTGGATGCAGGGGCTGACCTTTGTCTGCGTGGCACTGGTGGCCGTGCATGGACGCGGCATGATCCGGCGCCTGCTGATCCTGGCCGGGCTGATCGTGGCGAGCCTGCTGTATGCGCTGCTGACCAACGGCCTGGGGCTGGGCAAGCCGATCGACCTGAGCGGCCTGCAGACGGCGGCCTGGCTGGGCCTGCCCACCTTTACCGCCCCCCGCTTCGAGACGCAGGCCATTTTGATGATCGTGCCGGTGGCGCTGATCCTGGTGGCGGAAAACCTGGGCCACCTCAAGGCGGTAAGCGCCATGACCGGACGGGACATGTCGCCCTTCCTCGGACGGGCCTTCATCGGCGACGGCGTAGCCACGATGCTCAGCGGAGCGTCCGGCGGAACCGGGGTCACCACCTACGCCGAGAACATCGGCGTGATGGCGGCCACCCGCATCTACTCCACCGCCGTGTTTGTCGTGGCGGCGCTGATGGCGCTGCTGCTGGGCTTCTCGCCGAAGTTCGGCGCGCTGATCCAGGCGATTCCGCTGGCGGTGATGGGCGGGGTGAGCATCGTGGTGTTCGGCTTGATCGCCGTGGCCGGTGCCCGCATCTGGGTCGAGCATCAGGTCGACTTCAAGGACCCGCGCAACCTGATGGTGGCTGCGATCACGCTGGTGATCGGCACCGGGGACTACACGCTGCATCTGGGCGGCATGTCCCTGGGCGGCATCGGCACCGCCACCTTCGGCGCCATCCTGTTGCATGCCGTCCTCCGGCGTGGCGGGCGTTGAACGCACACCGGGCCCGTCGGGCCCGATCCTGCCGCCGCCGCGCACTAGTGCACGGTTGAGCGGCGGGCAGCACCAGAACAACCCGTAACAACACGTACAAACGTCGCCATTCAGCCGCCACCCGCCGCCCCCCTGCACGACGCCCATGTTCCGGACCCCACGAACCCTCGCCGCAACGGCCCAGCCGCCGATCGCGCCCGCCCGGTTCCCGCAAGGGTGGTGGCAGTGGGGCCGGTGGGGCCGCTGCTCGCTGCTCGCGGCGGTGCTGGGGTCGGTGGGCCTGCTGGCCGGCTGCCCGGCCCGTGAAACCGCGGTGGGCCCGGCCGCCGGCGCGTCCGCGTCGCTGGACCGGGCGATGGCGCTGGAGCTGGAACAGCAGGAGCGCATTGGCGTGGCGCAGGCGCAGGAACATGTGCGCCAGCTGCTGGATCTCGAAGCGCGGCTGCCAGCGGACAGCGCCGAGCGCATGGAAGCGGTCAGCCAGCGGGCGGCCCTGCTGTCCCAGATCCGGGACCGGACGGGGCATGAAGCCGCGGTCGAGACCCTCAAGACCTGGCCCGCCAGCTCTCCGGCCCGCGCGCAAGTGCCGCTGGCCCTGATGCTGGCCAAAGCCCAATGGCTCAAGAACAATGGGCAGCTCGGCGCCGGCATTCGGGTGTTGTCCGCCCTGTCCGACCTGGACCCCGCCGCCGCCGAACGGCGCATGATGTTCCGTGCGCTGCTGCTGCAGGGCTATCTGCAGAGCGACTATGGCGAGGTGGACGCATCGGCCGAGAGCTTGGGCAAGGCCATCGAGCTGGCCCGGGCCATGGGCTCGACCTGGCGCGCAGCCAGCGCGCAGATCACCCTGGCGTTCTCCTACTTCCGCGCCCAGCAGGCCGACCATGCCAAGCGGATCGTCGCCGAGGCGCTGGAAGCGGCCAAGCGGGATCCGGACCCGGTGCTGCTCTACAGCGTCTACACGATGATGGCCATCGTGCATTCGCAGGACGCCGACTCCGCGCTCAACAAGCTGGGCAGCGAGCAGGCGCTGCGGTATGCCCAGGAAGCGCAGTCCCGCTACCTGGAGGCGCTGGCCCTGGGCAACCTGGCCGACTTCGAGCTGCGCCAGGAAAACTACTCGCGGGCCCTGGACCTGTCCCAGCGGGCCAATGTGCTGGCGCAGGACCTGCGGGACATCCACACCGAAATCCTGGCCCGTCACAACATGGGCATCGCCAAGATCGGCATGCGGCGGCTGGAAGAGGGCAAGCGCGACGTGCTGCAGGCCATCACCATGGACGCCCAGCGCGAGGCCAGCAGCTACACCGCCGAGTCCTGGCTGGAACTGGGACGCTATCTGGAAAAGGCCGATGACATCGCCGGCGCGGTCGATGCGTTTCACCGCTCCCGGCAGCTGTTCGATGCCGTGCTGCGGGACGAAACCCGCAAGGCCATGCTGGAGGCGCAGGCGCGCTTTGAAGACCAGCAGCGACAACGGGAGATCCAGCTGCTGAACCAGGACAACAGCCTCAAGGCCGAGCAGATCCGCAACCGCGACCTGCAGCTCAAGCTGTGGGCGGAGGTCGGCGTCGGCGTGCTGCTGTCCGGCGCGCTGCTGGCGCTGGCTTACCGACGGGTGCGCCGCACCAATGCGGCCCTGGCGCAGACCAATGAATCGCTGCGGGTGCAGAGCGAGCGCGACCCGCTCACCGGCCTGGCCAACCGTCGTCACTTCCAGAAGGACGTGGCCGCCCGCTGCGACGCGCAGCAGGGCCTGCGCGGCAGCCTCTTCCTGGTGGACATCGACCACTTCAAGCGCATCAACGACCAGTGGGGCCATGCCGCCGGAGACTCGGTGCTGGTGGAGGTGGCGCGCCGCCTGCGCAGCGTGCTGCGCGAGCAGGACCTGGTGGTGCGCTGGGGCGGGGAGGAATTCCTCATCCTCGTGCGCTCGGAAAACACCGAAGACGCTCGCCTGCTCGCCCAGCGCCTGCTGGACCAGATCGGCGGCATGCCGGTGAACCACGGGCCGCTGTCCATCCCGATCAGCGCCTCCATCGGCTTTGCCAGCTTCCCGATGGCGCCGTCGGGCCTGACGCTGGAATGGGAACGTGCGGTGGACATGGCCGACACCGTCATGTACATGAGCAAGGCCCATGGACGGAACAAGGCCTATGGCGTGGCGGCGATCCATGCCGGCACCCGGGAAGAGCTGCTGACGCTGGCCGGCCGCATGGAGTCGGCCTGGCATCAGGGCCAGGTGAATCTGATCAGCCTGCTGGGCCCGCAGATGGAGGAGCGGTCATGAGCCGCCTCCACCGGGCCCGTGCGTCGCGAGTGGCCCTCGCGGCGCTGCTGCTGTCCTTCGGCCTCAGCGGTCCGGCAGCGGTGTCCGCCAGCGACAGCCACGACCGTCAGCTCGACACGGAGCTGGCCCAATGGGAACGCACCGGCTACAACGAGCCCAAAGAAGCCCTGCAAGGCCTGCAGGCCCTGCGCAGCAGCCGCGCGGAGGCGAACCGCCCGGACCATGCCCTGCGCATCGACTACACCATTGGCCGCGTGCAGGCCATGGCGGGCGACATGGACGAAGCGCGGCGCTGGGCCGACCGGCTCGAGAATCGCCCCGGCGGACAGCCCCTGGCGCTGCTGCTGCGGGCCGAAGTGCAGGATCGCTCGGGTCAGCCGGTCAAGGCGGGAGAGCTGGCGCAGCAGGCGCTGGCCGACCTGGACCCCGGCTGCCCGCAGGAGACCCCGACCTTCCAGGTCAAGGCCGGCTGCGATTGGCGCAGCACCTACACGGCCCTGCGCATCGTGGCGCGGGCCCAGAGCGCCCGTGGCGAACCGGCCTCGGCAGAAGTGCGGCTGCTCCGCGCGCTGGAGCTGGCCCAGTCGGCGGGCGACACCTTCGCCACGCTGATGGTCCTGTCGCAGCTGGCCCTCAATGCCCAGGACCTGGACCAGCCGGCCGTGGCCCAGCAGCGGATCACGCAGGCCTTGCAGCTGGCCCAGGGCGATGTGGGGGCCACCGTCCGGCTGCGCATCGTTGAATCCAGCATGGCGGCGCTGCGCAACGACACCAAGTCGCAACTGGCGCTGCTGGAGGACGGCCTGCGCCTGGCCGCCCACACCACCGCCCGTCGGGAGGTGGCCAGCATGCAGGCCAGCCTGGCCGATGCCTACATGCACACCCAGCAGCCGGCGCGCGCCGCCATGCTGGCCCGCCAGGCGCTGCCGGTGGTGCAGGAATTCGGAGACCAGAAGCTGGAGCGGACGCTGCGGCACAACCTGTCAGTGTCGCTGGTGCTGCTGCGCCAGTTCGATGCGGCGCGGCGCGAGATCAACCGCGTGATCGAACTGGCCCGGGGCGACAACGATGCCGTGCGGCGCATCCTGCAACTGCGTGAACTGGGCGAGGCTTATGCCGCGGTGAACCAGCCCCGCGAGGCCCTTCGGCTCTATCACGAAGAGCGCAGCCTCAGTGCCGAGACGGCCCAGCGCAAGCGGGAATCGGCGCTGCGCCAGCTCAGCCACAAGTACGACATCGAAGCCCGCCAGCGGGACCTGGAGCTGGCCCGGCGCCAACAGGCCCTGCAGGACCAGGAGCTGACCAACCGGCGCCTGGCGCAATATGCGGGCGTGGGCCTGGCGGTGCTGCTGGGCCTGTCCGTCGTGTTGATGGGCGTGATGCTGGTGCGGGTGCGGGACACCAACAAGCGGCTCAAGGCCAACCAGAGCCTGCTGCGGGCCCAGAGTGAACGGGACCCGCTGACCGAGCTGGCCAACCGGCGGCACTTCCTGTCGGTGATGGATCGGGAAGCCGGCGACGCCTTCCGCGGCGCGCTGCTGATGATCGACATCGATCACTTCAAGCAGGTCAACGACCGCCATGGCCATGCCGCCGGCGACATGGTCATCCGCGAGGTCGCGCGGCGGATCAGCCAGGCCGTGCGGTCGGACGATCTGGTGGTGCGCTGGGGCGGCGAGGAATTCCTGGTGTTCGCCAGGACGGTGGCGCCCTCCGCGCTGCAGCATCTGGCCGAGCGCATCCTCAGCGGCATCGGCAGCCAGCCCATTGCCATTGCCGAGGGCTCGCTGCGGGTGACGGCGTCCATCGGCTATGGCCACTTTCCGCTGGCGCCCGCCCTGTTGCCGCAGCACTGGGAGCAGGCGGTCAACTGGGCCGACATGGCGCTCTACACTGCCAAATCCCAAGGGCGGAACCGGGCGCACGGCATCGAGGCGGTGCAGGCCGAGGATGCACAGGCGCTGTCGCAGGTGGAGACGGACTTCGAAGCCGCCTGCAGCCGCGGCCTGGTGCGCTTGCAGACGCTGCTGGGGCCGGAACAGCCCGCCGACGGAACCCACTGAATGCCATCTTCGCGCTCATGCGCCTGAACGACCCCCACTCGCCGCTGCGCCAGCGTGTGCAGACCTATCTCCAGACGGCCCTGAAGGACGACCTGGTGGCGGCGCTCGTGGTGAGCGTGCTGCTGATCCCTCAGAGCCTGGCCTATGCGATGCTGGCCGGGCTGCCGCCGCAGGTGGGTCTGTATGCCAGCCTGATGCCGCCGCTGCTGTATGCGGTGCTGGGCTCCAGTCCTTTCCTGAACATCGGCCCGGTGGCGGTCCTGGCACTGATGATCCTGCAGACCCTGGCGCTGGCACCGACAGGCGTGAGCCCCAGCGAAGCCGCGCTGGTGCTGGCGGCGGAAGTGGGGCTGCTGCTGGGCGCTGCCGCACTCCTGCGACTGGATGCACTGGCGGCACTGCTGTCGGTGCCGGTGCTGCATGGATTCGAGACCGGCGCCACCCTGGCGATTGCGGCCAGCCAGGTGCCGGTGCTGCTGGGTTTGACGGCCTCCGGGGCGACATTGCCGGAGCTCTGGACGTCCGCGCAGCAGCATGGCTTCGACGCGCGCGGCATCAGTGCCGCCTTCGGCTTGGCGGCGCTGGTAGCCCTGGTGGCCGTGCGCCGTCTGCCCAAGGGCCTGCCGGCGCGGCTGGCTCCGCTGGGGGTGCTGATGGCCGGCGTGGCGGCCACCTGGGCCCTGGACCCGCAAGGGCTGGCGCGGGTCGGGACCCTGCCGCCGCTGGCCCTGCATCTGACCGTGCCGCGGCTGGACGCGGAACTCTGGATGGCCCTGCTGCCCGGCGCGGCCTTGATTGCGCTGCTGGGCTATGTGTCCAGCCTGGCGGTGGCCGAGTCCCTGGCGCGGCGCGTCGGACAGCGGGTGTTTCCGCGTCGGGAGCTGATGGGGCTGGCCGGCGCCAACCTGGCTGCCGCGCTGACGGGCGGCATGCCGGCCGCCGCGAGTTTTTCCCGCAGCGTGCTGATGAGCGATGCAGGCAGCCGCAGCCGCATGACCGGTGTCTTCGTGGCGGCGTTGATGGGACTGGCGCTGATGACCCTGTCGCCGGTGCTGGCCTGGTGTCCCAAGCCGGTGCTGGCGGCCAGCATCATCGTGGCGGTGCTGTCGGGACTGGCGCTGCAGCCCTACCGCGAGGCCTGGCGTTATGACCGCGGGGAGGCGCTGCTGATGGGGGCCGTCACGCTGCTGGTGCTGGGGGTGAGCATCACCGCTGCCCTGGGGCTGGGCGTGCTGGGGGCGATCGCGCTGCTGCTCAAACGCAGCGCCCGTCCGCATGTGGCGCTGATCGGCCGCATCCCCGGCACGGAGCACTACCGCAACGTGGAGCGTTACCAGGTGGAGCTGGACCCGCAGGTCCTGGGCCTGCGCATCGACGAGAGCCTGCTGTTTCTCAATGGCCGCAGCCTGGCCGACGTGGTCCAGGCCCATCTGGACACGCATCCGGGGACACGCCGGGTGCTGCTGCAGATGTCGCCGGTCAACAGCATCGATTTCAGCGGTGTGAGTGCGCTCAAGGAGCTTCAGGACGCGCTGAGCCGCCAGAACCGGCGCCTGGACCTCAGTGAGGTCAAGGGGCCAGTGCTGGACCGGCTCAAGGCCGGCGGCTGGGAGGACTGGTTCCGCGGGCGGCTGTTCATGAGCCACCACCAGGGCATGCGCGACGACGCGCCGTGAAGGGGGAAGCAGCGGCGCAGGGATGCGCGGCGCTGCTTCCGTCGGGCCGGGTGAGGCCCCGTCAGTGCTCGTCGTTCAGATAGCCCGTCTTGCGCAGGTCCGGCATCAGCCAGCAGACCAGGAAGGCGAAGCCGCACATCACCGACACGTAGATGTAGAACAGGCTCTCGTGGTTGATGGACTTGAGGTAGAGCGCGGTGGCTTCGGCGGAGCCGCCGAAGATGGCGTTGCCGATGGCGTAGGACAGGCCCACGCCCAGGGCGCGAATCTGGGGCGGGAACATCTCCGCCTTGATCAGCCCGCCGATGGAGGTGTACAGGCTCACGATGGCCATGGCCACGATGATCAGGCCGAAGGCGGCATACGGGCTGGTGACGGACTGCAGCGCGGTGAGGATGGGCCAGGTGGCCAGCATGCCCAGCAGGCCGAACAGCAGCATCGAGGTGCGGCGACCGATGCGGTCCGACAGCGCGCCAAAGAGCGGCTGCATGCACATGTAGCAGAAGAGCGCGGTCAGCATGATGGTGCTGGCCACCTTCTTGTCCAGGCCCACGCTCAGCACCAGATACTTCTGCATGTAGGTGGTGTAGGTGTAGAAGGCGAGCGAGCCGCCTGCGGTGAAGCCCAGCACGATCAGGAAGGCCTTGGTGTGATGCTTGAACAGCTCACGCATCGTGCCGGCGGTTTTGCTCTGGAGCTGCTCGGACTTGGCGGTCTCGTTGAGCGAGCGGCGCAGGTAGAAGGCCACCACGGCGGTCAGGGCGCCGGCCACGAAGGGAATGCGCCAGCCCCAGTCATGCAACTGGGCGTCGGTGAGTGTCAGCTCCAGGATGGCCACGACCGCCACGGCCAACAGCTGGCCGCCGATCAGCGTCACGTACTGGAACGAGGCATAGAAACCGCGCTGGCCACGCAGGGCGACCTCGCTCATGTAGGTGGCGCTGGTGCCGTATTCGCCGCCCACGGACAGGCCCTGGAACAGACGGGCCAGCAGCAGCAGGGCGGGGGCCATCACGCCGATGCTGTTGTAGGTGGGCATGAAGGCGATGGCGAGCGAGCCGCCGCACATCATCAGCACCGAGATCATCATGGCCGTCTTGCGGCCTTTCTTGTCGGCGATGCGGCCGAACAGCCAGCCGCCCACCGGGCGCATCAGGAAGCCCAGCGCGAACACGCCGGCGCTGTTGAGCTGCTGCACCACCGGATCGCCCTTCGGGAAGAAGGCCTGGGCGAAGTAGATGGAGGTGAAGGCGTAGACGTAGAAGTCGAACCATTCCACCAGGTTGCCGGAGGACGCGCCCACGATCGCCATGATGCGGTCGCGTTTTTCATGCGGGGTGTAGTGACCGGGGATCTTGCCGGGCGGGGTGCCGGCCGTTGCCGCGGCGGGGGTGTTGAGGCTGTTCATGGCGGCAAGCCTACTCCCGCGGTTTGTGGGCGGCTGACGCTGGGCCAAGGGTCATGAACGCAGCGCGCACGGGCTGGCGTTCAGCGGGCGTTGCTCACCGCCAATCGCACAAATAGCGGCGATGGGGGTCATTGTTCCAAAAGGTTCAACGGTGTGTTGCTTGCGAATGGATTTAAGGGTGAACCCTAATCCTCTATCGTTACGCCATCGACAAATCAATTCCGAGCTTGTCGAAACCGCTCAAAGCCCCTTCGCAAAATGCCCTGAGGCTGAATTTGAAAGGAATCATCATGAGCACCAAGAACATCATTGCATCCGTGGTTTTTGCTTCTGTGGCCGCTATTTCCGGCCAAGCGATGGCCAATGACAACCCGCATCTGCAGCCGGTGAACACACCGAGCCAGGTGAGCCGTGCTGAAGTGCTGGCGGACCTGCAGATCTATCGTGAGTCGGGCCTGCAGGCTGTGGAGCAATCGGAGACGTACGGCTATGACGTGGCGCGTCGCCAGGAAGCTCAGGCCAAGTACGCCGAGCTGCGCCGCTCGCCCTACTACGCCACCCTGGTCAAGCGCTTCGGCGGCACCCCCTCCGCCACCACCGTCGCAGGCCGTTGATTGGGCCCCCCAGTCGCTTCGCTCCTGCCCCCAAGGGGCGCCTCCCAGCGGCCTGGCAAAGCCAGTTCCGCGGGAGTGGCTTGATGAGCCCCCCAGTCGCTTCGCTCCTGCCCCCAGGGGGCGCCTCCCAGCGGCCTGGCAAAGCCAGTTCCGCGGGAGTGGCTGGAGGGGCCCTCAGGCCGCAGGCCTGACGGGCAGCGACTGGTGAGTTTCGGTCGGTGGCGGTGATTCTCCGCACTCCTCCTCGCGCCGCCACCGACCCCCTCTATACCCTTTGGGAGATATTCGTATCACCCAAAGGGTATTCCTTTTTGTGCGCAGACATGGGAATCTCTCACCGTGACGATATTCAACGGGGGGACGGGCATACCCGCTAGCGCCACCCCACCCGAATATCCAAAATCATCCCGTTCACTGCTCCCCAAAAAGACCCGCGACTTGCCCGTCCATCTGGCTTCGCCAGCCCGCAGGCAGGCGCCTCAGGGGACAGGAGCGAAGCGCCCAGGGGCCCCACCTCAAGCCACTCCCGCGGAACTGGCTTTGCCAGGCCGCAGGGAGGCGCCCCCTGGGGGCAGGAGCGAAGCGACTGGGGGGCCACATGGACCGGATTGTGCAGATGCGGGCGTTTGCCCGGGTGGTGGAAACCGGCAGCTTCACCAAGGCGGCCGAGTCGATGGACTTGCCAAAGGCCAGCCTGACCCGGCTCGTCCAGGCCCTGGAAGCGCGCCTGCGTGTCCAGTTGCTCACTCGCACCACCCGAAAAGTGACGGTGACCCAGGACGGCGCGGCCTACTACGAGCGCACCATCGCACTGCTCAGCGAGCTCGAAGCCATTGATCAGGGCATGCTGCACGACAACAGCCGCCCGCGCGGCCGCCTGCGGGTGGACGTGACCACCCTCACCGGCTCCAAGGTGCTGATTCCGGCGATGGCGGACTTTCATGCCCGCTATCCCGAGATCGAAGTGGCACTGGGCGTCAGCGACCGTTCCATCGACCTGCTCGAAGACAACGTGGACCTGGTCCTGCGCGTCGGCAGGGTGGACGACCCCGGACTGGTGGCCCGCCGCGTCGGCCAGATCCGCTTCCGCATTTGTGCTTCGCCCGACTACCTCCAGCAGCACGGCATCCCGCGCCAGCCCGAGGACCTGGACGCGGCCCCGCACTGGTCCGTGGGCTACTTCTCTCCCCGCACTGGCCGCGCCTTCCCCTTCACCTTCTGGCGCGACGGCACCTGCCTGGAGATCCAGGGACGCCGACGCCTGGACGTCAACGACAGCAATGCGTATCTGGCTGCCGGTCTCTCCGGCCTGGGCGTCGTGCAACTGGCAGCCTACGCCGTGGAGGAGCACATGGCCAGCGGCGCCCTGGTCCCGCTCTTCGAGGAATGGGAAGGCCCCGACATTCCGGTGCACATCGTCTATTCCCCGAACCGCTACGTCTCGTCCCGCATGCGCGTCTTCGTCGAATGGGTCGCGGAAACGCTCAAGAAGCGCGGACTCGGCGTATGAGCCTCAGTGTCCGAGCCACAGAGAGAGCAGAAGCACCAGCAGCAGCGCCCACAGCACCACGATCGCGACGGCCATGCGCAGGTTGCGGGGCAGGCGGGCGCGTTGCAGCGCCGCGCGCTCACGTGCACGGGCGATCACGGCGGGCGGCATCAGGCGCAGCACCAGCCAGAAGCCGAGGGGCACGAGGATCAGGTCGTCGAGCCAGCCGAGGATGGGGATGAAGTCCGGAATCAGATCGATGGGACTGAGCGCATAAGCGGCCACGGCCAGTGCCAGCAGCCGGGCGGGCCAGGGCGCTTCCCGATCCCGGGCCGCGTAATACACCGTGAGCAGCTCGCCCTTGATGAGGGCGGCCCACCGCTTGAGCGAGGCTCGTTTCATGCCCCCATCATGCGCCAGCCCTGCCCACCCATCCAGCAGGTCCCCCCGCCCCTCTCGCCCCAAGAGACCGCACCGCGCGGACCAAATCGACTGGGGGGCCAACAATCCTTGCACCCCTTAGGGCCAGGAGCGCAGCGACTGAGGCCCACATCAAGCAACACCCGCGGAACTGGCTTTGCCAGGCCGCTGGGTGGCGCCCCTTGGGGGCAGGAGCGAAGCGACTGGGGGGCCCATCAAGCCACACCCGCGGAACTGGCTCTGCCAGGCCGCCGGGTGGCGCCCCCTGGGGGCAGGAGCGAAGCGACTGGGGGGCCCATCAAGCCACACCCGCGGAACTGGCTTTGCCAGGCCGCCGGGTGGCGCCCCTCGGGGGCAGGAGCGCTAGCGACTGGGGGGCCTAGTCACTCCACCAAGAGGACCTTGCGGCGCTGGGTGAGCCAGCTCTCGAGCTTGGGGCCAAACAGCTCTTCCACACGCGGCCGGCGGACCTTGAACGTCGGCGTCACAAGGCCGTTGTCCACCGTCCACGGCGTGGTCACCACCGCCAGCATGTCCAGTTGCTCATGCGGATCCAGCTTGGCATTGACCGCGGCCAGATGCGTCGCCAACCCCGCCAGCAGCGCTTCCCGCCCGCCAGCCGTCGCCACCTGATTGACCGCCTCCGCCGACAACATCGCAATGCCCACCGGCTGCGACAGGCCCGCGCCCGCCACCGCCACCGCCTCCAGCAGCGGATGCGCCCCCAGCCGATCCTCGATCGGTGCCGGCGACACATACTTGCCCTTGCTGGTCTTGAACAGATCCTTCACCCGCCCGGTGATCCGCACGCAGCCCGACACCGACCCCTTGGTCAGGATGTCCGCCTTGTCCCCCGTGTGCAGCCAGCCGTCCGGCGTGATGGTCTCCGCCGTGAGCTCCGGCTGCTTGTAGTAGCCCATCATCAGCGCCGGACTCTTCATCTGCAGCTCGCCGGTGATCGGGTCCAGGCGGGTCTGCACCCCGTCGTAGGCCGGTCCGACCGTGCCGGTCTGGTCCTCGCCGGGCGTGGTGATGTGGGACACCGCCAGGTTCTCCGTCATCCCATAACCCTCGTTGATCGGCAGCCCCAGCGAGCGATACCACCGCAGCAAGGCCACCGGCATCGGCGCAGCACCGCCCGCGGCCAGCCGGCACTGGTCCAGGCCCAGCGCGGTCAGCACCTTGCGGCGCACCAGCTTGCCCACCAGCGGCAGCTTCAGCAGCAGCTCCAGCTTGCCCTGCGGCAGCCGCGCCCAGACGCCTTGCTGGAATTTGGTCCACAGCCGCGGCACGGAGAAGAAAACCGTCGGCCGCGCCCGCTTGAGGTCCGCAGCGAAGGTATCCAGGCTTTCGGCGAAGTACAGCGTCAATCCCGTCCGCAGCCAGCCATGCTCCACCAGCACCCGCTCCACCACGTGGGCCAGCGGCAGGTAGGACAGCATGCGGTCCTCACTGTGCAGGTTCACCCGGCGCAGGCCGGAATGGATGGCCCAGGCGAAGCTGCCAAAGCTGTGCATCACGCCTTTGGGTTGCCCTGTGGTGCCGGAGGTGTAGATGATGGTGCAGAGCTCGTCCGCGCCGCGGCTGGGCCGGCCCCGCAGGGGATCGGTGTCCCAGCAGATGGCGTCCCAGGTGTCGTAGTCGTCCTGCGCCTGCTCCGGCGAGACCGGATAACTGATGCAGGGCAGCCCGGCCGGCACGCCCGGCTTCATCGCCTCCCAGCCGTCGAGCTTGCCAACGAACAGCAGGCGCGCCTCGCTGTGGGTCAGGATCTGATGGACGCTGTCGGCGGTCAGCGTCGGGTAGAGCGGCACCGACACATAGCCCGCCATCCAGATGGCCAGGTCGGTCATCAGCCACCAGGCGCAGTTCTTGGACAGGATGGCGATGCGGCTGCCCGGCGCCCAGCCCTGCTCCAGACCCAGGGTCTTCAAGTGGGCCGCCATGCGGCGGGTCTGGTCGGCCACCTCGCGCCAGGTGAAGTCCTTGATCTCGCCACCGCCCATCGGCTGGCGCAGGGTCAGGCGGTCCGGCGCTTCATCCTCCCAGTGGTAGAGGCGCTGCAGGGCCAGGGCATCGGACGACAGGCGCGGAACAGACATCAAAACCCCAAAGTATTTGGCCCCCCAGTCGCTTCGCTCCTGCCCCCAAGGGGCGCCTCCCAGCGGCCTGGCAAAGCCAGTTCCGCGGGAGTGGCTTGGGGTGGGCGGCTGCTGCGCAGCGCCCGGGGTCGAGCAGGCTCGAACGGTGCTGCGGGTGCGGCGGGATCTTTTGGGACCTTGACGGCAGTCGCTCAGCCCCAGAGATTCGGAGTCAGCGCCGAATAGGTGGGCCTGGTTATAGGCGGACGCCACAGGGCGCCCTTGCCGTAAGGCTACGACGCAGCACGCATCCAACGCCCCATGTCGGAGCGCTGGATCGTGAAGAAGTGGACCGGCAGGCCGGATCGTGGGACCCCAGGATGCACTCAGCGGGATGCACCTGGGTGCATTCCAGTGCATCCGGGTGCATTCGAATGGGGTTGGGCGTGCCGTTGTGGTCCGGTCTGACGGGTGACGCGGGGCGTGATCAGCCGTTGGACTGAGCAGCAGCGGCTTTGTCGGCTGCGGCCTGGGCCTCGGCGGCGACCAGGGCGTCCAGCGCCGCGAGCAGCGCAGCTTCGTCGCCTTCACGGACCACGGGGGCGTCGGCCAGCGCGGCCTGTCCTTCGCGCTTGAGGCGGGACACCCACTGACCGGCATCCTTGCCTTGGGCCAGGCCCAGGCTCTGCAGCAGCAAGGTGCCGTCTGCGGCCAGCAGCTTGAAGTAGAACTGGCCGTCGGCCTCGCGGTATTGCTTGAAGGTGGGGACCTGGGCCTTGACCTTGGTCGTCACGGCGCCGGGGGCGGACAGCACCTGGAAGCGCCGCAGACCCACCGCTTCGCGGCAGCGCTGCAGCAGGGGGCCAGCGATGGCCCGCGCCTTGGCGGCCCCTTCCATCAAGATCTCTTCGATGCGCTCGGGGTGGGCCATCAGCTCGTCGTAGCGGGCACGCATCGGGCCGATTTCCGCATCGATCACGTCGAAGAGCTGCTGCTTGGCTTCGCCCCAGGACAGGCCGTTGTGCAGCGCGTCGCGGAAGGCCTGGCGCTGCGCGGGCGTGGCGAAAGCGTCGTAGATCTGGACCAGGTGCGAGCCCTCGGTCTCCTTGGGCTCGCCGGGCAGGCGCGAGTCGGTCACGATGCGGGCGATGGCCTCGCGCAGCGCCTTGGCGCCGCCTTCGAAGAGCGGAATGACGTTGTCATAGCTCTTGGACATCTTGCGGCCGTCCAGGCCGGGCAGCAGCTCCATCTCCTGGTCGATGCTGGCCTCGGGCAGCACGAAGAAGTCCTCGCCCTTGCCGAAGGTGTGGTTGAAGCGCTGGGCCACATCCCGGGCCATCTCGATGTGCTGCGCCTGGTCCTTGCCGACGGGCACGCGGTGGGCGTTGAACATCAGGATGTCGGCGGCCATCAGGATGGGATAGCTGTAGAGCCCCATGGTGATGCCGGCGTCCGGGTCCTCGCCGGCCGCCACATTGGCATCGACCGAGGCCTTGTAGGCGTGGGCGCGATTCATCTGGCCCTTGGACGTCACGCAGGTCAGCAGCCAGGTGAGTTCCGGGATCTCGGGGATGTCGCTCTGGCGGTAGAAGGTGACGCGACGGGTGTCCAGACCCGCGGCGAGCCAGGTGGCGGCGATCTGAAGGCGGGAGGCCTCAATGCGGTCGGGCTCATCGCACTTGATCAGCGCGTGATAGTCCGCCATGAAAAAGAAGCTCTCGGCGCCCGGCTCACGGCTGGCCGCAATCGCGCGACGCACCGCGCCGACGTAATTGCCAAGATGCAGGGTACCGGTGGTGGTGATGCCGGTCAGGACACGCACAGTCATGGAGGCCTTCTTCACAAAATCGCTCCCCCCATTATCGCCCCGCCACCCATCGCGATTGGTGCGCCTTTCTACCCAGCCACGCCCGCGGAACTGGCTCCGCCAGGCCGCTGGGCGGCGCCCCCTGGGGGCAGGAGCGAAGCGACTGGGGGGCACATAACCTCGCCGAGGCGGACGGGGCCGCCCGGCAGCCAGGCGGGGTTGAAGGTGAGCGGCTGCTGCTTGGGGAACAGCATCACAACGGTGGAGCCCAGCAGGAAGCGGCCCATCTCCTGCCCCTGCGTATAGCTGAAGCGTTCGTCCTCGTAGTGCCAGGTGCGGATCCGTCCCGGGCGCGGCGGGTTCACCACGCCGTGCCAGACCGTTGCCATCGACCCCACGATCGTCGCGCCCACCAGCACCATGATCCACGGTCCCTGCGGCCCCTCGAAAAGACACACCACCCGCTCATTGCGCGCGAACAGCCCCGGCACCCCGCGCGCGGTCGTCGGATTCACCGAGAACAGGTCGCCCGGCACATGGATCATCCGCACCAGCCGCCCGTCGCAGGGCATGTGAATGCGGTGATAGTCCTTCGGGCTGAGATAGATCGTCGCGAAATGCCCGTCCCGGAACTGTGCCGCCAGTTGCTGGTCACCGCCCACCAGCGCCGTCACGGAATAGGTGTGCCCCTTGGCCTGGATGATCTGATCGGCATGCACCGGGCCGAACTGGCTGATGGCGCCGTCCACCGGACAGATCAGCGGCGCCTGGGCCAGCGGCCGGGCGCCCGGCTTCAGGGCCCGGGTGAAGAAGTCGTTGAAGCTGGCATAGGCCGCGGGATCGGGTTCCGCAGCCTCGCTCATGTTGACGCCGTAACGATCGATGAAGCGGCGGATCACCCAGGTGGTGAAGTCCCCCAGCTCCGCCACCGCCAGCCGGCCGGCCATTCGGGTGAGCAGCAGTTTGGGCATCAGGTACTGCGGCAATACGGCGAGGCGGTCGGACACCATGGGCTTTCTGTCGTCGAAAACGCGGGATTCTAGTGGGGGTGGGCAAAGCGGACGCCCGGGCCGCACCCAGGGCCTCACCCAGAGCCGCACCCTGGACCGCTCCCCGAAGCGCCCGTCCTTGCGGGAATCGCAGCGGGCGGTGCACGCCACCCGGTACGATGACGGGCCAGGGCGAGCGCTCGCTCCATGTCCTGGCGGCCCTGGATGCCCGGGCCGCCTGGGCGGTGCGGCCGCTTCCCGCAGCTTCCCGTTTTGATGTTGTCCTGAGACCCATGCCCGACGCCCCCGCTCCCGGTTCTGTCGAACACCAGCACAGCTCGTTCTACAGGTTCGTCCCGCTGGAGGACACGCCCGCGCTCGCCCAGCAGCTGCGCGACTTCTACGAACGCCAGGGACGTGTGGTGGGCGGCAACATCCTGCTCGCCCCGGAAGGCATCACCGGCGCCATTGGCGGTCCGGTGGACGCGCTCACCGAGTTCGAGGCCGAGCTGCGCCGCCATCCCCTTTTCGCGTCCCTGCACTTCAAGCGCAGCTTCTGCACCTCGCGTCCCTTCACTTTGCTGAAGGTCCACGAAAAACCCGAGCTGGTCGCCTTCGGCCTAGACGGCGTCACCGGCCTGACCGACCGCCCCGACACCCATGTCTCTCCCCAGGACTGGCGCGAGCTGATCCGCCGCGACGACGTGGTGGTGCTGGACAACCGCAACCACTTCGAATTCAAGCTGGGCCACTTCAGCGGCGCCGTCGATCCGCAGGTGCGCCATTTCCGCGACTTCCCCGATTACGTCCAGGCCCATGCCGAGACCTGGAAGCGGGAAGGCAAGACGGTGGCCATGTATTGCACCGGCGGCATCCGCTGCGAGAAGCTCTCCGGCTGGATGCAGGACCAGGGCCTGAGCGTGCGGCAGCTCGACGGCGGCATCGTCAACTACTTCGAGCAGATGCCGGATGCGGAGGCCGACTGGCTGGGCGAATGCTTCGTCTTCGACAAGCGCATCGCCATCGACACCCAGCGCCGCGAAACCGCGACCACCGCCGAGCAGGTCTACGGCGACGATCCGGCCGAAGCCTGGCGGCTCGCGCGGGCCCGGCGCCTGGATCCCGGCGGCAATGCCTGAGCGCTTCTGCAGCGCCTCTTGAGCGATTCGTGAGCGATTCCTGAGCGGGGTTCTCGGGGCAGTTCCCGAGCTGGTGCGTCCAGGATTCGTGAGATTGCGTGACGGCATGCCCGCGGCCGCGCACCGGTCTTGCAAGCTGGGTCGATAATCGTCGCCTGATTGCTCCAACCGGTTCGCGCGGCCCATGTCCAACCTCATCGTCCACGGCGGCTCCCCCCTGAAGGGCCGCATCGTTCCCTCGGCCAACAAGAATGCCGTGCTGCCCATCCTGTGCGCCACGCTGCTGACCCGGGAACCGGTCCGGCTGCATGGCGTTCCGGAAATCACTGACGTCAAGAAGATCCTGGAGGTCTTCCGCCAGCTCGGCAGCAGCGTGTCGGTGGATTTCGGCACCGGCGTGCTGGACCTGCACCACCAGAACACCCACTTCGACCCGGCCAAGGACCATCTCCCCGAGGAGATGCGCAGCTCCATCATGCTGGTGCCGGGCCTGATGGCCCGCTTCGGCGCCGCCCGCATCGAGGACGACGTCAAGGGCTGCACCCTCGGCGCCCGCGAGATCGACCCGCATGTGGAAGTGTTCGAACGCTTTGGCGCCTCGGTGGACCGCGCCGCCGACGGCCTGCTGCTGAAGGTGGACGGCAAACTGCGCCACAACGACCACTGGACCGACTACGCCTCGGTCACCACCACCGAAAACTTCGTGCTCTGCGCCGCGCTGGCGGACGGCACCTCCACCCTGATGAATGCGGCCAGCGAGCCGCATGTGCAGGAGTTCTGCCAGTTCATGCAGATGCTGGGAGCGAAGCTGGAAGGCCTGGGCACCTCGCGCCTGACCATCCATGGCGTGGACCGGCTGGGCGGCGGTGAATTCACCTTCGCCGAAGACTTCCACGAGATCGTCACCTTCCTGGCGCTGGGCGCCATCACCGGCGGTGACGTGCGGGTCAAGAATTCCCAGCCCGAGCAGTTCCCGCTGATCGACCGCACCTTCGCCAAGTTTGGCGTGCAGATCGTGCATGAGGACGGCTGGTCCCGCTCGGTGGTGAACGGCAAGCTCAAGGTGAAGGAGCCCTTCACCCGCAACATCCTGCAGAAGGTGGAAGCCGCCCCCTGGCCGTATCTGCCGGTGGACCTGCTGCCCATCTTCGTCGCCCTGGGCGTCAAGGCCGAAGGCAGCGTGATGTTCTGGAACAAGGTCTACGACGGCGCCATGGGCTGGACCACCGAGCTGTCCAAGTTCGGCGCGCATGCCTTCCTGTCCGACCCGCACCGCATGGTGACCTTCGGCGGCAAGCCGCTGACGCCTGCCGAGGTGGAGAGCCCCTACATCATCCGCGTGGCGATTGCGCTGCTGATGGTCGCGGCCAGCATCCCCGGCAAGTCGGTGATCCACAACGCCGCACCCGTGCGTCGCGCGCATCCGCAGTTCGCCGAGAACATCACCCGGTTGGGCGCCCGCGTGGAGTGGGTCGAGGGTGACTGACGGGTGGCCCGTCCACCCAAGCTGACCCTGCCCCTGCGGGACGGCGTGGCCGCCTCGGCACTGGCCTGCCCGCCCGGCCCCTGGCCGCTGGTGCTGGACTTCCTGGCCGAGCGGCTGCCGCTGGTCACCCGGCAGGACTGGTCCGAGCGCATGGGCCGCGGCGACGTGCTGGATGACCAGGGCCAGCCCCTGCCCCCCGACACCCCGCTGGCCCGCTGCCAGGGCCGCCGGCTCTATTACTGGCGCTGGCTGGAGAACGAGCCGCAGGTGCCCGGGGAGGTGCGGATCCTCCATCAGGACGACCACCTGCTGGTGGCCGACAAGCCTCACTTCCTGCCGGTGACGCCCAAGGGCCGGTATGTCCAGCAGACCCTGCTGACGCGGCTTCGCCGCATGACCGGCCTGGCCGATCTCAGCCCGCTGCACCGGCTCGACCGGGAAACCGCGGGGCTGGTGCTGCTGTCCGTGCAGCCGCAGCACCGGGATGCCTACCAGCGCCTGTTCCGCGATCGCTGCGTGGAGAAGGTCTACGAAGCCGTCGCGCCGGACAGTGACGGCCTGCCGGTGCCGCTGAAATTCCCGCTTCAGCTCGCCACCCGGCTGCAGGAACATCCGGTGGACTTCATGCAGATGCAGACGGTGGACGGTGAGCCCAACGCCTTCACGCAGGTCGAGCGGCTGGCGTCGCTGCCGGGCGGCTGGGCCCGCTATGAGCTGCGTCCCAGCACCGGGGCCAAGCACCAGTTGCGGGCGCAGATGGCGCATCTGGGACTGCCCCTGAAAGGCGACCGCATCTATCCGGTGCTGCTGCCGGTGGAAGACACGCCGGACTTCTCTGATCCGCTGCAGCTGCTGGCGCGCGAGATTGCGTTCACCGATCCGGTCACCGGCGCACCACGGCAGTTCCGCACTCAATTGAGACTGGAGGCGGCCCTCGACGTGCATCCCAGCCATCGACCCGACCGGCGACTCGATCCCTGACCCGTGCGCCCCCTCCGCCCAGGGACAGGGGGTGCGCGTTTCCCCCGGGGTTTGGGCGATGTTCGCCCATGCACAATGAGTCGAGATCCTTGCGGCAGAGTCCCATGACCCCAAAGGCCATTCGCATCTCGGTCGGCGCACGGACGCTGCTGGCGTTGTTCGTGCTCGGCCTGCTGCTGTCGGCGGTTTCAGCCGGATGGGATCTCCAGCAAGACGTGAAGCGGCGCAGCCAGCAACTGGTGCAGGACCTGGATGCCATCCCGCTGATCTACGCCTCGCCCCTGCTGCACAGCCAGGGACAGTCGCAGGAGGCGATGCAGTCCCTGCTCACCACCATCCTTCGGCAGCACGAGCTGCGCAGCATTGAGCTGCTCACCCGCTCCGGCGAGCAGATCCGCGCCGAATCCGGGGAAGTCGGGGAACCCGGGCCCAGTGCCGAATTCGCACTGAGCGGCGGGGGAGGCGCCTTGAAGGTCCAGGCCCAGCGCCTGACGCTGATGCAGATGCTGCAGCACGATGCCCTGCTGCGCAGCGCCCTGGGTCATCTGCTGTTTGTGGTGCTGCTGGGCCTGCTCGCAGCCGTTCTGCTGGACCGCTGGCTGCTGCGCCAGCTCCGCCGCCTGTCCGATGAAGCCCACCGCTTCGAAGCGACGATGCCGCCGCAGTCGCTGTCCTGGCTGGAGCCGGAGGACCATGGGCCGCAGGAGGTGCTGGAGCTCGAGCGCGCCTTTGCCCATGTGCACAGCACCCTGGGCGGTGAACTGCAGCGCGAGCAGACGCGCGGGCGTCAGTTGCGGGATGAGATGGTGCGCCAGCATCAGCGGCTGGCGGAAGTGGAACGGTCGCTGGAAGCGAAGCGGCGGGAACTGGCGGCTCTGGAGCGGCACGATGCGCTGACCGGGGCCTGCAACCGCCGTGAGTTCGAGGTGGCATTGCGGCGCGAGTTCAAGCGGGTACAGCGGGACCAGGGCCGGCTCGCGATCGCGGTGCTGGACGTGGACCACCTCAGGCTCTACAACGAGCGCCACGGCCGGGCGGCCGGCGATGCCCTGCTCAAGCGCCTGGCCGACCTGCTGGCGGAGCAGTTCCAGCGCGATACCGATGTCGTGGCCCGGTTGGGCGGTGAGGAATTCGTGGTGCTGATGCCGGGACTGGACATCCGACTGGCGCAGGAGCGCATGGAGACGGTGCGGGACGCCCTGCGTGCGCTGGCGCTGTCCCATGGGGCGTTGCCGGATTCAAACGCCGCCGGGCTGCATCAGGACTGGGTGACGGTGAGCATTGGCGTCGCCGCGTACCAGCCGGGTCGGCCTTACCTCAGCAGCCAGTCGATGCTGCAGGCGGCGGATGAGGCGCTGTACCTGGCCAAGCACACCGGGCGCGATCGGATCTGCCTGGCGTCCTGAGGCAGGGCCCGGGGGCCCCGCCGGGTTCAGCGACCTTGCGCCTGCGCCTGCTGCAACTGCTCTTCCACCTTCCGGGCGGCGCGCAGCACCAGGGTTTCGTCCAGCTGCGCCTGCGGGGCAATGGTCATGACGTTCTCGTCCAGCCGGGACGGGTCGTTCATCAGCGTCCAGGCCACCAGCGAGATGGCGCCGATGCCGCGACGCTGCATGGCGTCCGGCATGCGCAATTCGCTCTGCACTTCCACGTGATACCAGACACTGGCCACTGCCGCAGGGGCCAGGCCCCAGCTTTCGCACATCGAGGCGCCCAGCTTGTCGTAGCTGACCCCGAAGGCCGTGCTCTCCAGCATGGTCAGTTCCTGATCGCTGCTCGCGGCCCGCAGCATGGCCGGGTAGTGGGCTGGCGCATGCCGGTAGAGCAGCGCCTTGCCGCATTCCTCAAACAGCCCCGCCGAATGGGCGGCCCAGGGGTCCACGCCCAGCAACTGGCCCATGCGTCCCATCAGCAGACCGCGCTTGGCCGCGCGTTGCCAGATCGGCTCGAGTTCCGCCGCGGGCGGGAAGGCGGCGCGAAGCCCCATCTCGAAGGTGATGGCGGCCACCTCGCGCATGCCCAGATAGGTCAGCGCCTGATGCACCGTCTGCACGCGGCCGCGCAGGCCGTACAACGAGGAGTTGACCGCCTTCATGACGGCGGACGCCAGGGCCATGTCGGTTTCCACGAGCGCGGACACGGACTGCAGGTCGATGTCATCGTCCGCCATGAGCAGGGACAACTTGACCAGCACTTCCGGCTGGGTGGGAATTTCAATGTCCAGCGAACGCAGCTGAGGATCGACGGGCATGGCAGATGAGGGTTGTTTGTCCAATGGTATAGCGAGAGGCGACTCCCGCGTCATCCCGCCTTTGGCGGAAGTCGGCTGGAGCGGCCAGCGACAGGAAGTTCAGCGCAAGAACGCGTCGTAGCCGGTCTTGAGGATGAGCAGGGACACCACCACGACGAACATGCCGCGGACGAAGCCGGCGCCGCGGGCCAGGGCCATGCGGGTGCCCACCAGGCTGCCGGCCACGTTGGCCACGGCCATGACGGCGGCGATATGCCACCAGACATGGCCCTTGCTGGCAAACAGCACCAGGGCGGCCGCATTGGTGGCGGTGTTGAGCAGCTTGGCGGTGGCCGAGGCATGCAGGAAGTCAAAACCCAGCAGGCGCACGAACAGGAAGACAAAGAAGCTGCCGGTGCCGGGGCCGAAGAAGCCGTCGTAGAACCCGATCACGACCCCGATGGCCGCAGCGATGGCGGTCTGCGCACGCAGCGTGTGGCGCGGGGCGTGATGACGGCCCAGGTCCTTCTTGGCTAGCGTGTAGAGCAGCACGGCCAGCAGGATCACCGGCAGGGCCTTGCGGAGGCCCGATGGGTCTACCTGCGTCACCGCCCACGCACCGCAGAAACTGCCGCCCAGCGCGGCCAGGGCTGCGGGCAGCAGCGCCAGCCAGGGGAGCGTCACGCGCTTGGCATATTGATGGGTGGCCCAGGCGGTGCCCCAGACGGAGGCCCCCTTGTTGGTGCCGAACAGCGTGGCCGGGGCCGCAGTGGGATAGGTACTGAACAGGGCCGGCACCAGCACCAGACCCCCGCCGCCGACCACCGCATCCACAAAGCCGGCCAGCAGGGAGGCCAGGGCCACGGTCAAAAGCTCGATCATGAAAAGCGACTCGCAGGAGCGGGCCGCAAACCAGGAAAGTCGGGCCACAAAAACAAAGCGGGCACCTGGTTCCAGGTGCCCGCGAATTGTGACAGTGTCACCGCATTTCGTTGGTGTTGGTTCTGATTTGTTTGTCTCCTCAGCCCCCGTAGGCAACCACCATTCGCACAGCAGTCGCGTCGAGTGATTGGCATCGTAGGACTGTGAATCCATGCACGCACTTGGGGTTTTCACTCGGGGAATGCACCAACTTGGGATGGTTGGCCTGCGCTTACTTGCTAGTTTATTCACGTGGTCTCACACGCTGCGCATAGCGCCCTCTGCACGCATCTGGCTCCTGGGCGGGGGTCGCACAGCGTTACACGGGCACGTCATCTCCCTGAAATGAAGGGGAGGGGCTCGAATCACGTGGGGCGAGGGCCACAGACGCGGGTTGCGACCCCTTGTCGTGCACGCCTGCTTGCGCCTGCATCTGAGCCGACGCATGGCCCGGAACCGGGACAATCGCGGTGCCCATGACCGACCACCGACCGCCCCACCTGCTGCTGCGCACCTACTCCCGGGGCGATGGCCTTTTGGGCCTGCGTCCCCACGGCAAGCTCGGGCCGCGGGGCGACAGCGTCACCCTGATCCGCCTGCTTCACGCGCCGACCCGCGCGGAGCACCGACAGCAGTGGTCCGCGCTGCCCCTGCAGCCGCTGGACCCGCTGATGCTGCAATGGCGGTCAGCGGGCTTCGGCCAGGCGCTGTCCCCCAGCTGGACGCTGGAGCGTGAGGACCAGTTCGCGGATTTCGCCGCCGAGGACCTGCCGCGCCTGCGAGACGCGGGCTGGGAGGTGGAAATCGCCCCCGGATTCGCCCATCACAGCCAGCCCATCGACGACTGGGCGATGGAAGCCGTGCCGGCGGACGGCGAAGCGCCGCCGGGCGACCAGGACCGCCTGCCCGCGCTGGGACTATCCCGGCGCAAGGGGTCCTGGCTGCTCAGCCTGGGCGTGACGGTACAGGGCCAGCGGGTGGATCTGGCGCCGATGATGTGGGACCTGATCCGACGGGATCGCCGCTGGGTGTCGGCCGAAGCCCTCGCCGAGATGGACGACGACGCCGTCGTCAGCCTGCGCGCACCCGGGGGCAAGCGACTGCACACAACGGCCGCGCCGCTCAAGCAGTTGATGCTGACGCTGCTGGAAGTGCTGGTGGCCCAGCGCTCGCGGCGCGCCCCGCTGATGCTGACGTCCTGGCAGGCAGCGCGGCTGTCGCTGCTGGACGGCCCGGACAGCCGCTGGCAGTTGCAGGGCGCGCAGGCGCTGCGAGCCCTCTGGACCCGGCTGCAGCATGCCGGCCCCCCGCCGGCCGTGGACGAGCCCACGGGGTTGGGGCTCCAGCTGCGTCCGTACCAGCGCCATGGGCTGGCGTGGCTGCAGTATCTCGCCGCCCACCAGCTGGGCGGCATCCTGGCCGACGACATGGGCCTGGGCAAGACCGCCCAGGCACTGGCGCATCTATGGGTGCAGAAGCAGGCCGGCCGGCTGGACGCACCGGCGCTGGTGGTGGCGCCCACCTCGCTGTTGTTCAACTGGGCGCAGGAAGCCCAGCGGGTTGCCCCGGGTCTGCGGGTGGCGAGCCTGTCGGCCCCGGGAGAACGCAGCGAGGTCCTGGCCGCTCTGGCGCAGACCGATGTGCTGCTGTGCAGCTATGGCCTGGTGTGGCGGGAGCTCCGGGCGCTGTCCCGCCACCGTTTCAGCGTGCTGGTGGTGGACGAGGCGCAGGCGGTGAAGAATCCCCGCTCCCGCGCTGCCCGCGCGTTGCGCCGCTTGCCGGCCGGCCAGCGCCTGGTGCTGACCGGGACCCCGCTGGAAAACCATCTGGGCGAGCTGTGGACCCAGTTCGACTTCCTGCTGCCGGGTTATCTGGGTGACAGCCGCGAATTCACCCGTCACTGGCGCAAGCCCATCGAGCAGTCGGGGAGCCTGGCCCGGGCGCGTCAGCTGGCGCAGCTGGTGAGGCCCTTCATCCTGCGCCGCCTCAAGGAAGACGTTGCGCCCGAGCTGCCACCCTTGACCGTCGTCACCCAGCGCATCGCCCTCCAGGGCCGCCAGCGCCAGCTCTATGAAAGCGTGCGCATCGGCGCGGACCACCTGGTGAGGCGGGTGCTGGCGCAGCAAAAGCTGTTCGGCGACGGGCTGATGTCGGTGCTGGACGCCATGCTGAAGCTGCGCCAGGTCTGCTGCGATCCCCGGCTGGTGCCCGGCCTGACCCTGCCGGCAGGCATCGAAACAGCCAAGCTGGACTGGCTGCGGCAGCAGATTCCTGCCTTGGTGGCCGAGGGCCGGCGGCTGCTGGTGTTCTCGCAGTTCACCGGCATGCTGGCGCTGATCCGGGACGCCCTGGATGAGATCGGCATGCCCTGGCTGAGCCTGACCGGCGACACCCCGGCGTCACAGCGGGGCGACGTCGTCCAGCGCTTCCAGGCGGGCGAGGTGCCGGTGATGCTGGTCAGCCTCAAGGCCGGGGGGGTGGGCCTGACCCTGACCGCGGCCGATACCGTCATCCAGGTGGACCCGTGGTGGAACCCGGCGGTGGATGCCCAGGCCATGGCCCGGGCGCATCGGATCGGTCAGACCCGGCCGGTGTTCGTGCATCAACTGGTGATTGAGGGCAGCATCGAGGAGCGCATGCTGGAGCTGCAGCAACGCAAGCAGGCCCTGGCAGACGGGCTGCTGGGCCGGGATGGCGGGGATGCGCTGGAGAAATTCAGTCCCGCGGACATCGAGCGCCTGCTGGCGCCCTTGCTGGATGACGGGGACGAGATGGGCTGAGGGGGCCGGCCGGGGCGCACGCGTGGGGGGTGACCGCGACGGGCGGCGCCGGCGCCCTGGAATGCCGGGAGGTGGGGAAGCCGGGAGGCACCTGCGTGCTCCCGGCGCCCGCCCGATCAGCGCTTGCGGTCGAAGCGCAGGGCGCGGGCGACGCTGCGGCGGTCGCAGCCGAGGCTGGCGACTTCAAAGGCTTCGTGCTTGCGACCCTTGTCGTTCTGCCACTCGGGCAGCGGGGCGCGGCGAGTCTGGGTGTCGGTGCGGAGTTGGGACTTCATCATGGTCTTGGACCTTCTGGCTTCCGAGCGGGATCGGCCCGCTTTGGGCACACAACGCATGGGCCTCACGCCCCGTTGACAGGCACTTCACATTTCCTTGGGGCGCAAAATGCACCGAAATGTTGCAGAAGTCACAGGCCGCGTTCCGTGGCCCACCCACCACGGGGTTTGCGGACGGGGCGGCACGGTCGGGGCGGTTTGTCGCTAAGCTAGCCGCCATGTCCGTGCCCGCCTCCGCCTCCACGCCGCCCTCCGACCCCGCCACCCCCGAGGCTGCGGCCTGCGCCGACCTGCTGGTGGCCTGCCTGTGTGCGGCCTGGTGCCGGGTCTGCGACGGGTTCCATGACGACTTCGCCCAGCTCCGCCAGCAGTTTCCGCACGCCCGGTTTGTCTGGGTCGACATTGAGGACGATGCCGAGCTGGTGGATGACCTGGAGGTGGAGACTTTCCCCACCCTGCTGATCGGCCAGCGGGAGCATCTGTGTTTCATCGGACCGGTGCTGCCCCAGGCTGGTGCATCCCAGCGGCTGGTCCAGGCCGCCGTGGACAACCCGTCGATGGCCGCCGCCAGCGGGTCAGCGCCCGCGGGCACCACGGCTGCGGCCCAGGCGCTGCTGACCCGGCTGCGGCAGTCCTGCTGACGGTCCTCCGCCCCAGTTCGCGAGGCCGCGACGCTGATCCGCCTGCCGCCCGGCGCAGCGCTTCGGCGTCCACCGTGGCGCCACGACAACCGTTGTCCCACGCACCTGCCGCAGGTCACTTGTGACTGGGCGGTCCCTCCGGGGGAGAATTCCACCCTTCGCGGCCCGACAAGGGCCCCCCTCCCTAGCCCAACGGCAAGTCGATGAACGTCCAATTCAAGAGTTCGGTGGCACGCGCCACGCCCATCCTGGCGCTGGATCGCGCTGCTTATCAGGCACTGGTCCCTCAGCTGCCCAAACGCACCCAGCAATGGCTGGCCACGCTGGGCTTCAGTGCCGCGCCCGACACGTTCGCGCTGGTCCCGGGAGAGGACGGCAGGCTGGCCCAGGTGTTTGCGGGTGTCGCCCATGCGGCGCATCCGTATGCCCTGTCGGCGCTGCCGATGGCCCTGCCGGAGGGCGACTACACCCTGTCTCCCGAAGGCCTGAAGCTGCAGGACGAAGCCGCAGCCCTGTCCTGGGAGCTGGGCTGCTACCAGTTTGACCTCTACAAGCCCCGCAAGCGCGCGCCGGCGCAACTGCTGGTCAAGACCACGCCGGACGGCCAGCGGGGCCTGGCCCTGGCCACCGCCATCAGCGCGGTGCGGGACCTGGTCAACACGCCGGCCGAGCACATGGGCCCGGAGGAACTCTCCCGCGCTGCCGCCGTGGTGGGCAAGCAGCATGGCGCCAAGTTCAAGGAAGTGGTCGGCGACGACCTGCTGAAGAAGAACTTCCCGGCGATCCATGCGGTGGGCCGCGCCAGCACCCGCGCGCCGCGCCTGATCGAGCTGAACTGGGGCAGCGACAAGCATCCGCGCCTGACCCTGGTCGGCAAGGGCGTGTGTTTTGACACCGGCGGCCTGGACATCAAGCCGGCCGACGGCATGCGCCAGATGAAGAAGGACATGGGCGGCGCCGCCAACGTGCTGGGCCTGGCCACGCTGATCATGGCGCTGAAGCTGCCGGTGCGCCTGCAGGTGCTAATCCCGGCGGTGGAAAACGCCATCGCCGGCAACGCCTATCGGCCCGGTGACGTCATCAAGTCGCGCGCGGGCCTGCATATCGAGATCGGCAACACCGATGCCGAAGGCCGCGTGATCCTGTGCGACGCGCTGGCCTATGCCGCCGAGTTCAAGCCCGAGCTGATCATCGACATGGCCACCCTGACCGGTGCCGCACGCATCGCCCTGGGGGCGCAACTGCCGGCCCTGTTCTCGCGTCATACCGACACCGCCCGGGACCTGATGGACCTCGGCTTCAAGCTGGACGACCCGATGTGGCATTTGCCGCTGTGGTCGCCCTACAAGGAGGGCATCGCCTCCAGCATCGGCGACATCGTCAACACCGGCCGCAGCGCGCTGGCCGGCGCCATCAATGCCGCCCTGTTCCTGGACGCCTTCGTGCCGGAGCAGCAGGACTGGCTGCACCTGGACCTCTTCGCGTGGAACGATGTGTCCCGGCCGGGTCGTCCGGTCGGCGGCGAAGCGCAGACCATCCGCACGCTGCTGGCGTATCTGGAAGAGCGCTTCGGCGGTTGAAGGACGCTCAGTCCCCCTGCCGCAACCAGGCGGCCGCCCGCTCCGCGATCATCAGCGTCGGTGAGTTGGTGTTGCCGCTGGTGATGGTGGGCATCACGCTGGCATCGATCACCCGAAGACCGGACACGCCGCGCACCCGCAGGCGGCTGTCGACCACCGCCTGCTCATCCTCCTCCCGGCCCATGCGGCAGGTGCCCACCGGGTGGAAGATGGTGGTGGCGATGTCGCCGGCCAGGCGGGCGAGCTCTTCATCGGTCTGGTACTGCGGACCGGGCTTGTATTCCTCGGGCCGGTAGCGGGACAGCGCCGGCTGCGCCACGATGCGCCGCGTCAGCCGCAGGCTCTGCGCGGCGACATGCCGATCGGCCTCGGTGCTCAGGTAGTTGGGCGCGATCATCGGCGCATCGGTCGCCTGCGGACTGCGCAGTCGCACCGTGCCGCGGCTGGTGGGATTGAGGTTGCAGACGCTGGCGGTAAACGCGTTAAAGCCGTGCAGCGGCTCCCCGAAAGCGTCCAGCGACAGCGGCTGCACGTGATATTGCAGGTCCGGCCAGGACTTGTCCGGCGCGCTGCGCGCAAAGGCGCCCAGCTGCGACGGCGCCATGCTCATCGGCCCGGTGCGGCGCAAGGCGTATTCCAGCCCGATGCGGGCCTTGCCGAACCAGCTGCCCGCCAGTGTGTTGAGCGTGCTGACGTCCTGCACCTTGAAGACGGCGCGGATCTGCAGGTGATCCTGCAGGTTGGCCCCCACACCGGGCAGCTCGCGATGCACCGCAATGCCCAGGCTCTGGAGCAGATCGCTCGGTCCGAGGCCGGAGAGCTGCAGCAGCTGCGGCGATCCGATCGCGCCGGCGGCCAGCAGCACCTCACCGCCCGGCGCCAGCAGGGCGGATTCAATGCCCTGCGGCGTGCGCACCTCCACCCCGGTGCACTGGCTGCGGCCCTGCGGACCGCCCTCCGAGAGCAACAGCCGCTGCGCCTGCACGCCGGTCCACATCTCGAAATTGGGCCGCGCCAGGCAGGTGGGTCGCAGGAACGCCTTGGCCGTGTTCCAGCGCCAGCCGCCGCGCTGGTTCACCTCGAAGTAGCCCACGCCCTCGTTGTTGCCGGTGTTGAAGTCGCAGCTGGCCGGAATACCGGCCTCCTGCGCGGCCTCTGCAAACGCATCCAGCACCGCCCAGCGCAGGCGCTGCTTTTCCACCCGCCATTCGCCGCCGTGACCATGGCGGCTGGCATCAAAACCGGGCGGGCGTTCAGCCCCCTCGTCCAGGCGCCAGTGGTGCTCGTGGCGCATGAAATACGGCAGCACCGCATCCCACCGCCAGGCATCGTCCCCGGTGAGCGCCGCCCAGCCGTCGTAGTCGCGCGACTGGCCCCGCATGTAGATCATGCCGTTGATGCTGGAGCAGCCCCCCAGCACCTTGCCACGCGGATACCGCAGGCTGCGGCCGTTCAGGCCCGCATCGGGCTCGGTCTTGAACAGCCAGTCGGTGCGGGGGTTGCCGATGCAATAGAGATAACCGACCGGGATGTGGATCCAGTGATAGTCATCCTTGCCCCCGGCCTCCAGCAGCAGCACCCGCTTGGACGCATCGGCGCTCAGCCGGTTGGCGAGCAGGCAGCCGGCCGTGCCGGCGCCGATGATGATGTAGTCAAAGTGCTGGTCTCCATTGTGGTCTCGCATGGTGCCTGGTGCCTGCCCGCAGGGCCGTTTTTATTAGCCCGATGCTGGCGCATGCGCATCGGCTCGGCAAGGGCGTTGGCCCTGAGCCTGCATCGCATACCAGTCGATGCGACGGGTCAGCACCATCACCAGGGCGAGCACCGAGAACAGCAGCAGCGCACCGATCAGCAGGGCCGCCTGTTCCTGGATCAGCACCACATACAAGGCGCCATACAGCAGGGCGATCAGCGCACCGAAGCCCAGGCCGCGCCCGCGGTGGCCCAGCATGGCCATGCCGTAAAAGCCCAGCAGCCCCACCACCGCGCCAGCCGCGGCCCCATAGGACCAGGCAAAGCTCAGGTGTTCCGACAGGCTCAGCAGCAGCAGGAAGAACAGGCTGATCGCCAGGCCCACCAGCAGGTATTGCACCGGATGCACCCGCCGGCCCACCAGCAGCTCCAGCATGCCGACGCAGACGAAGGTCAGGACGATGAACATCAGTCCGTACTTGATGGCGCGGTCACTCATCACATAGGGGTTGATCGGATCCACCATGGAGAAGTCCAGCGTGTCGAGATCCTTTTGGCCACGGCGAACATCCGCCATCGCATCGGTGGCCAGTTCGGAAACCTGCCACTGCGCGGAGAAGCCCTTGGCATCGACCTGGCGCGTGGCCGGCGAGGGCAGGAAGCGTCCGCCGAAGCTCGGATGCGGCCAGTCTGAACGCAACTGCACGTCGGTGGCCGAGGCCGCCGGCACGACCGAGAAGCGGGTGGTGCCCGACAGCTGCAGCGACACGCTCAGCGCCAGCGGCTGGTCCAGCGCCTGATTGCGCAGGGCCGCATGCAGGCCGCGCGGGAAGGTGGGGTGGAGCGTGCCGGTCTGCACCGCCAGCAGATCTGCGCCGCGGCGGATCTCCACCGCCTGCAGGCCCCGCGGATCCGACACCGACACGGCCATCTGCGGGTCGGAACAGGTGAGCTGACCGCCGGGATGCTCGGCCACCGGCACCAGGGCGGCGAGGTCGTCAAACTGCGCCTTGATCATGACGCGGCCGGCATAGCCCCGTACCTTGAACACGCTGCGATAGCGGGTCTCCTGGTTCAGCGTCCCGTCCACCGACAGCCGGTTGGGCAGCCGCATCAGGGTGAACTCACGGCGCTGGCGCTCCACCCGCCGGTTGTCGCCCGTGCCGGTCGTTTCCTCCCAGCTCTCCACACACCAGCGGGACACCATCGGTCCGAGCAACTGCTGCTCGCCGGCCTGCGAGGCCGCCACGCTGAGCACCGCCTCCTGCTGGCGCGCCTGCCGCTCATCGACCAGCCATCCGATGCGCGTCAGCGCCACGATCAGCACCAGCGTGACCAGCATCAAAATGCCCAGCTTCACCCACACCGCCTTCGATTTCATTCGTCTTGCTCCAGAACAGGGAAGACGGCAGTGTCAAAAGCCCGTGTGAGCTCAGGGCGAAGTTTGTGAGGCCAGTGTGAAGGACGGCGGCAGCTCCAGATGGACCCGCAGGCCGGGCTCCGCCGGTGTGAAGCGCAGGCGCCATCCATGCAGGCCGGCGATCTGCCGCACGATGGCCAGGCCCAGTCCGGAGCCCTTGCGCAGGCTGCCCGGCCGGGCGGTGGAGAAAAAGCGCTGGCCCAGCTGGTCGAACGCGGCCGCAGGCACGCCGGGGCCGTGGTCGCGCAGCTCGAAACCGCCCTGTGCGCTGACGCTGACCTCGAGCAGCCCGCCCACCGGGCTGAAATCCACCGCATTGCTCAGCAGATTGCTCAGCGCCAGGGCCAGCAGTTCCGGATCCGCCTGCAGGGTCAGCGGCTCGCGGCACAGCCAGCGCACCTGCATCTGGCGCTGGGCAAGCCGGTCCGATAGGGCAGAGAGCGCCTGATTCACCGCCTCGTCGAGCCGAACCGCCTGCGGATGCTCCGGACCGCGCCGCAGCTCCAGCGCGGACAGCGCCAGCAGCCGCTCCACCAGCTCCGTCAGACGCTCACTCTGCGCCACCACCTGCGTGGCAAAGCGCTGCCGATCGGCGGGGGCCAGGTCTTCCTGCAACAGCTCGCCGGCACCGCGCAGGGCGGCAAGCGGGCTCTTCAACTCATGCGTCAGCGCGCGCGCCAGATGCTCCATGCGTTCGCGCCCGTCCAGCCGCTCCCGCATCGCATCCATGGCCTGGGCCAGTTCTCCGAGCTCGCCGGGCACCTTGGGCGGCGGCTGACGCTGGCCCAGCTGCACCTCCTGCGCATAACGCCGAAGGCGACGCACATGGCCCACCACCCACAGCGTGACCGCAACGCCGATGCCCAGCGACACCACCAGCAGGCCCAGCCCCGCCGCCCAGATGCGGCGTTCCGCGCGGTCGATGAAGCGCTGCACGGTGGCCACCGGCTTGGCCACGGTCACCACGCCCAGCAGCTCGCCCTGGTCCGAGCGGACCGGCGCAGCCACATACATCACGGGGCTCAGGTCGCCGCCGTAGCCATCCTGGGTGGAGCGCGCGCCATAGCCGCCCCGCAGCGTGCGGGCCACGTCGTTCCAGCGGGAATAGTCCTTCCCGAGGGACGATCCGGCGCCCTGCACCGTGTCGAAGATCACCCGGCCCTGGGCATTGGTGACGTAGATGCGGAAGTCCAGCGTCTGCTTGCGCAGGCCCCAGATGTGCACGTCCACCGGACGGTTGGCATAGTCCCGCACGCGGCGTGCAAAGGGCGTGTCGTTCAACTGCGCGCCGGGTGGCAGGCGGCTCAGATCATCGGTGGCCAGCTCCGCCAGGAGGTTGGCGGTGTCCACCATGATGTCTTCCATCACCTCCCGCACACTGGGCTTGACCTCGCCCAGCACCACCCGCAGCAGGATCACCGAGCTCAGGCCCGCGATCAGGAAGAAACCGAAGAACACCCGCAGGCCCAGGCGCATGCCTCACTCCAGCGAATAGCCCATGCCGCGGTGGGTGCGGATGGGATCTAGGTCCGGCCGGACCTGACGCAGCTTGGCGCGCAGGGTCTTGATGTGGGTGTCCACGGTGCGGTCGCTGCTGTCGGCCTCCAGGCCCCAGACCGCATCCAGCAACACCTCGCGGGAGTGGATGCGCTGCGGTGCGCCCAGCAGGCGCAGCAGCAGACCCAGCTCTCGGCGGGTCAGCGGCAGCAGTTCCCCGTGGAAGCGAACACGCGAGCCTTCCGCCTCGACCACGAAGCCGCTCGGTCCTTTCACCGCCGCCGGCGCGACGGCCTGGGCGCGGCGCAGCAAGGCGCGCACGCGAGCCACCAGTTCACGTGGGCTGAAGGGCTTGGCCAGATAGTCGTCCGCGCCGAGCTCCAGGCCCAGCACCTTGTCGGCCTCGTCGCTGCGAGCGCTCAGCATGAGGAGGGGCAACTGGGGATGCGCGCCCTGGCGGATCTCCCGGCACAGGTCCAGGCCGTTGCCGTCCGGCAGGCCGACATCGAGGATGGCCAGGTCCAGGTCGCCCCGGGCCAGCTGGGTGCGGGCCTCGTGGACCCAGCCGCAATAGCGCACCTGGAAGCCTTCACGGGTGAGCGCGAACTCCACCGTCTGCGCGATGGCGGGGTCGTCTTCGAGCAGCAGCAGTTGGGGCGGCGGGGGAGCGGTGTTCACGGAAATGGCGCAGGGAGTGGCGCTGGGGGTGGCGCAGAGAGTGGACGGGCCGCAGACGCGGGCGCAGCGACAGCGTAGCGATTGTGTGTGTGCTCAGTGTGAGGTCCGTGCAGCAAGCGGCCAGTGTCAGCTCAGGACTCCGCCATGGCCCGCAGACAGGCCAGCCCGTCGGCGGCCCGCGGCCCGTACCAGCTGACCAGTTCCCCATCGATCAGGCGGACCCGCGCGTGCGGACACAGCGCCTGCGCAGCATCGATGTGGGTCGCATCGAAGCGGTAAGGCTCTGAGCTGAGCAGCACTTCCTCCACCTCCTGCAGCCACGGCTCCTGGCCGGTCAGCGTCGGATAACGGGCGGCGCCGTGCTCCCCGCCGTCCACCGGCGGCCAGGTGGACCAGCCGACCTCGGCCAGCATCCGGGCGATGTAGGTGTCCCGCGCGACGGTCATCCAGGGATCTCGCCAGATCAGATACAGCACCCGCCGCGGCGTCCAGGCCTGGGCTTTGCACGCGGCGAGTTCGGCTTCCAGACGCTGCGCAAGGCGCCCAGCCTCGATGCGCACCTGCGGCTGCGCCTGCCCGAAGCAGTCCACCATCTGCTGCAGCAACGTCAGGTTGTCCTGCGGCGAACACGGGTGCGTGACCACCACTTCCGCCCCGAGTTGTCGCAGTGCCGCGACGTCTTCAAGGCGGTTTTCATCAACATTGACGATCACATGGGTGGGGGCCAAGGCCTGGATCCGCGTGAGGCGAAGGTCCTTGGTGCCCCCCACTTTGGGAATGTCGGCCACCCCCTTTGGGGGATGAATGCAAAAACCTGTGCGTCCGACCACCTGCGGGCCGAGCCCCAGGGCGAATAGAAGCTCGGTGATGGAGGGGACCAGCGAAATGATGCGAATCACGGGTGGCTGACCCTCCAAGCGGTGACAAAGCGTGATATCCACATCGGAACTTGCAATTTACCCTTCACCCACCTAGGGTTTGGGAATCATTTTTGCCCCTGGTTCAGTTCGTCAAAAAGAAGGTTGTGTGTTCTTGGCACCTGCTCGGGGTTTCTTCGCAGAAGCCGAAAAACAACATCACGGTTGACGCGTTGCGAATCGCCAATCCTGTCACACATAATCAGACGGCCTGAATGCAGCGCCTTCGTATGAGTGGTTCACGATGGGTTGAAGCAGCACATTGGGTTATTTGGTTTTTGAAAGGGCTTCCCCATGGGAAACAAGCTATACGTGGGCAACCTCGCTTACAGCGTGCGAGATGAGACGCTCCAGGAGGCATTCTCGCAATTCGGCACCGTCACGTCTGCCAAGGTCATGATGGACGCGAGACCGGTCGTTCCAAGGGCTTCGGCTTTGTGGAAATGGCGACTGATGCCGAGGCGCAAGCCGCTATCAACGGCATGAACGGCCAAGCCCTCGAGGGCCGCGCCATCGTGGTGAACGTGGCTCGTCCGCGCGAAGAGCGTCCGGGCGGCTTTGGCGGCGGCGGCGGTGGCCGTGGCGGCTTTGGTGGTGGTGGCGGCGGCAGCCGCGGCGGCTTCGGCGGCGGCGGTGGTGGCGGCGGCTACGGTGGTGGTGGCGGCGGCGGCAGCCGCGGCGGCTACGGTGGCGGCGGCGGCGGCGGTGGCCGTGGCAGCTACGGCGGTGGCGGCGGCTACGGTGGCGGCGGCGGCGGTGGCCGTGGCGGCTACGGTGGCGGCAACGGCGGCTACTGATCCCCGGCATCCAGCCAGGAGGGCTTCGGCCCTTCCAGCAAAAAGGCACTCCTCGGAGTGCCTTTTTTGTTGCCCGTGTCCTGGGGCTCGGCCCGCATCACTCGTTTTCGCGGTGCTTGCGCGGCCGGCCGGCCAGCACGCGGTCAAAGAGGGCGCCGGGCAGCACGCGCATCACCCGCGCCACCACGCCCATCTGCCAGGGAATGAAACGCACCCGTGCACCGGCTGCAATCGCGTCAAAAGCCTTTGCAGCAAATGCTTCCGGCTGCATCAGGAAGGGCATCCGGTAGCGGTTCTTGCGGGTCAGCGGGGTATCGATATATCCGGGTGCAATCGTCACCACCTGGACGCCGTCCGGACGGCATTCGCCGCGCAGGCTTTCGCAGTAGGCAAACACCGCCGCCTTGCTGGAGGAATAGGCGCCATGGCCCGGCAAACCCCGGATGCCCGCCACGCTGGCAATGCCCACCAGCGTGCCGCTGCGGCGCTGGCGCATCGGCGTGATGAAGGGCTGGAAGGTGGCCGCCATGCCGAGGTTGTTCGTGGCGTAGATGCGCTGCATCACCTCCAGGTCGGCCTCGATGGCGGTGTCCACCCCGATGCTGATGCCGGCATTGGCGATGACCACGTCCGGCAGGCCCTGTTCGGCGATGCAGCGGCGACCGGTGGCGGTGATGTCGGCGATGTCACTGACGTCCGCGCGGTAGACGCGCCAGCGAGCAGGATCCAGGGACTGGGACTGCGCCCATGCCGTCAGCTCCTCCACCCGCCGCGCCACCAGGGCCAGTGACCATCCCTGGCGGTAGTACTGCAGCGCGAGCGCCTGGCCGATGCCGCTGGAGGCACCGGTGATGTAGACAAGACGTGACATGGAGTTCCCTGCGACCAGGGTCAAAGATCAGCGGCGGGTCGGCGATGAGGCCGACGGCGAAGGAGCGGCAGGCGCTGCAGCCGCCCGGCGAGGCTGCGCACTGAACTGCGCCTTGCCGCCGCCGGCGAAGGTCAGCAGGCCGGTCAGGTTGTTGTATTCGAAGCTGCGCACCTGCATTTCACCGCCCATGCCCACCACGCGGGCCGGCAGATGGGAACGCATCTTCTGCTCCGGCACGAAGGCGTGCAGGAACTCGCCGTACAGCTCCAGGTCGGTGGCGGAGGCCGGGTCGCCGTTGGGATAGCGATGGAGCTTCACATCGCCCATCAGCTGCACTTCGCTGCCGTCGCCGTTGGACAAAGCCCGCTTGGCCTGCGCGATCATCAGCTCGCCCTTTTCGCCGTAGGCGCGCAGCTCGGGCTGGTCGATCTCGACCGTGTCGTTGTCCGGATAGTGCCGCAGCTCCTGACCCAGGATGCGGGCCACCAGGCGGCCGTCGCTGCTGAAGCGCTCCAGCTCGAAGCCCTGCATGCGGTAGTCGGGCACATGGCGCGGCGCAACCTTTTCACGCGGCGCTTCCAGCTGCGGCGTGCTCTTGATCAGCCACCAGGTGAGGCCCGCCAGCGCCGCCATCAGCAGCAGCGGCACATAACTCGCCAGGAAGGATTGCAGACGCCACAGCAGGGGCTGCACCCGGCGGCGGGGGCCCGTGGGCGGCGGAGCCAGGACCGCCATCAGTGCGTGCCCCCGTCCAGCGTGTCCAGGTGACCCCGCAGCAGGCGCGCGTACTGGCCGGCGGCCATCAGCAGCAGGTCGCAGAACTCACGGGCGGCGCCGTGGCCGCCTTCGGCCTGGGTCACGTAATGGGCGGCGGCGCGGGTCTCGGCATGTGCCTGGGCCGGCGCGCAGGCGAAACCGGCGCGCACCATCAGCGGCAGGTCCGGCCAGTCGTCGCCGATGACGGCCACGGCCTCCCAGCGCAGACCCAGTTGGTCCAGCACCGGTTGGGCCGCGGCCAGCTTGTCCTTGGCACCGTAGACGGCATGGGTCAGCCCCAGGTCCGCCACGCGTCGGCGCACGGCCGGCGAGTCTCGGCCGGTGACCACGATCGGCAGGATGCCGCCCTGGGCCAGCAGCTTCAGGCCGTGACCGTCCAGGGTGGAGAAGGCCTTGAAGTCCTCGCCGCGTTCGCTGATGTAGATGCGGCCGTCGGTCAGCACCCCGTCCACATCGAAGATGGCCGCCTTCAGGCCGCCGGCCGGCCCTTGGGCCAGCAGCAGCAGCTCGGGATCAAACCGCAGGGACGGCTGGAGTTCGCGCACCACCGTCATCAGATCACCTTGGCCCGCATCAGGTCGTTGATGCTGATGGCACCCACCAGGCGCTGATCGTCATCCACGGCCAGCACCAGGGTGATGCGGGCCGACTCCATCAGGTCGGCGGCATCCACCGCCAGGGCGTCGGCGGAGACGGTGCGCGGGCTGCCATGCATCACCTGAGCGGCGGTCAGGCCGCGCAGGTCGGTGCCGCGTTCGATCAGGCGACGCAGGTCGCCATCGGTGAAGATGCCGGCCACCCGCTCCTGCTCATCCACCAGGATGGCGCAGCCCAGGCCCTTGGCGGACATCACCCGCATCATCTCCAGCAGGGTCAGGTCGGCGCTGACCCGGGGCAGGGCGTCGCCGCTGCGCATCAGGTCGCGGACATGGGTCAGCAGCTTGCGGCCCAGCGCGCCGCCGGGATGGGAGCGGGCAAAGTCTTCCGCGCGGAACCCGCGTGCGTCCAGCAGCGCGACGGCCAATGCATCGCCCAGCGCGATCTGCGCGGTGGTGCTGGCGGTCGGGGCCAGGTTGAGCGGACAAGCTTCCTGGTCCACCCGGGAGTCCAGCACATGGTCGGCGTGACGGGCCAGCGAGGAATCGGCCCGGCCGGTCATGGCGATCAGCTTGACGCCCAGGCGCTTGAGGGTGGGGAGGATGGCGTTGAGCTCGTCGCTCTCGCCGGAATTGGACAGGGCCAGCACGATGTCCGACCGGGTGACCATGCCCAGGTCGCCATGGCTGGCCTCGGCCGGATGCACAAAGAAGGCGGGCGTGCCGGTGGACGACAGGGTGGCGGCGATCTTGCGGCCCACATGGCCGCTCTTGCCCATGCCCATCACGGCCACGCGGCCGCTGCTGGACAGGATGAGCTGCACCACCTGCTCGAAGGCCTCGCCCAACCGGGGCCCGAGCGCCAGCAGCGCATCGGCTTCGACCTTCAGGGCCTGGCGCGCCACTTCGAGGGCACGGGAATGGGTGAGAACAGCTTGTGTCGTCATACAGGCGGCAGTGTAGCCGGGAGCGGTTCAGCGGCGGCCGGCGGCCCCGGTCTACGGGGGCGGCGGGCCCAGGTGCAGCGCGACGGCAAATCCCGTGCTGACCGGGAGCAGGCGCAGATCCCCGCCGTGCGCGCGAGCCACCAGGTCGGCCATCATCAGGCCCAGGCCCATGCGGCCCTCGTATTGCTGGCGCTCCAGCGCATCGTTGAGATCCTCGCGGCGCCATTCCGGCACGCCGGAGCCGTTGTCTTCCAGCTCCACCACCGTGCCGCCGTCGGGCAGCGCCCGCAGGCGAAGCGTCATCCGGCCGGCGCGGTGGCGCCAGGCGTTGTCCAGCAGATTGATCAGGGCGGCGGCCAGCAGGTCGGGGTCGCCCTGCACCCAGGGCTCGGGCGGCAGGTCCAGTTCCAGTTGCTGGGGCAGCGGCAGATGGGCCAGCAGGGCAGCCAGGTCCAGGCGCTGCCACTGCAGGCTCATGCCGCTGCGGAACAGGGTCAGCAGCGCGGTGACCACCCGGCGCAGGCGGTCGGCCGCTTCCCGGGTGCGCTGCAGCCGGTCGCGCTGCTCCGGCGGCGCTTCCCGCAGGGCCATGGCCAGCTGGGTGTCCATGCCGGCCAGGGGCGTGCGCAGGGCATGGGCCGCGTGGGCGCTGAAGGCGCGCTCGTTGGCCACCCGCTGGGCCAGGCGCTGGCCCAGGTCCAGCACGGCGGCACGGATTTCCGCCAGCTCGCGGCGCGGCTGTTCCGGCAGGCTCTGGCGGCTGTCCAGCGGGTCGTACTGGTTCAGGGATTCAGTCAGGCGGGCCAGCGGCTCCAGCTCCTGCCGGGCGCGCCGGTTGAGCCAGATCATGCACAGGCTGCCCACCAGCAGGGCTGACAACGCACTGGCCATGCCCACCCGGGATCGGACCTCCCGCCGCTCGCTGGTGGTCTGGGCCACCATCAACCAGGCCGCGCCGGTCGGCGACTTGAGGGGGCGCACATGCACGCGCCAGTCGTCGCCGTCGCTGCCGTCGTCTTTCCAGTCGCTGAAGCCGGCCGGCAGTTGCCAGGGCTTGCCCGGCGCCAGGGGGGAGCGATGCAGCAACTGGCCGTCGGACGACACCAGCTGCCACGCGAAATGGGTGCTCAGGTCGTCCGCGTCCGCCACTTCGGCGCTCAGCAGCGCATTGTTCTGGCGCAGCAGCTGGCCCAGCACCTGGGAGGAGGCCTGCAGCGTCTCGTCCAGCAGTTCATCCACTTCCTCCTGCACCACCAGCCAGACCGACACACCGGCCACCAGCGCCCAGAAGACGGAGATCAGCAGCAGCTGGCGGGCCAGCCGGCCGGCGATCGACGGTTTGCGGGCGGGAGCGGACCTCATGCGCCCAGCCGGTAGCCCATGCCGCGCACGGTTTCGATGAGGCTGCGGCCGAGCTTGCGTCGCAGGCTGGAGATGTGGACCTCCAGGGCGTTGCTCTGCACCTCGGCGTCGGTGCCCAGCACCCGCAGCTCCAGCTCATGCTTGGGATAGAGCCGGCCGGCGCGCTGGGCCAGCGCTTCCAGCACCGCCCATTCCCGGGCGGTCAGCTCCACGGCCAGGCCGCCGCGGCGGGCCCGCTTGGCGGCCAGGTCCAGCCAGACGTCGCCATATTGGCGATGGGAGCTGCTGGCGCCCATATGGCGGCGGCTCACGGCACGCAGCCGGGCGGCAAGCTCCTCGGGGGCGAAGGGTTTGACCAGATAGTCGTCCGCGCCGCTGTCCAGGCCCTGAAGCCGGTCGGCCAGCAGGTCGCGGGCGGTGAGCATCAGGGCGGGAGTGGCCACGCCGCGCTGGCGCAGCGAGCGCAGCCAGTCCAGACCCGACCCGTCGGGCAACTGCCAGTCCACGAGCAGCGCTTCCGCATCTTCATATTGGCGGGGCAGCAGGTCCGACAACCGGGTGGCCCAGGTGACCTCATGGCCTTCGGAGACCAGGAAATCACGCAGGCCGCTCCCCAGCAGTTCGTCGTCTTCAAGCAGGAGCAATCGCATCGTGGCAGTGGCGCGGGCAGGGTCGGATCGGGTGGAACGATAACAGGCCGGCCGGACCGAGCTGTCCGGTGGGCGAATCGGCCCCATTCGGAAATCACGATGCAGTCCGGTCATTCGGGGCGGATCCGGCGCTTCAGCATACCTTCAGGTTCGCTTCAGGGATCCTTCAGCGCGGTCAAGCCCACTTACGGCGCCATGAAGCCACTTTTGCTGACCGAACTGTCTGATCCATCCCTCGACCTGCCGAGGGCTGCGGGTGCCGTGACAGGCCCGCGCTGGTTGCCGCGACTGTCCCTGCTGGGCTGGTCGGTGATGCTGGGCCTGCTGGCGCTGGTCGTCTGGGACGGCCTGGGGCTGGACCTGGCGGCGGTGCGTCTCTTCGGGGACCTGCGGGGGTTTGCCTGGCGCGACCACTGGCTGACCTCGGGCGTGATGCACCAGGGCGGACGCTGGCTGGCGACGGGGCTGGTCGTGATGCTGCTGGTCAATGCGGTGCGTCCGCTGTGGCCGGGCCTGACGCGCCGGGAGCGCTGGACGGCGGTGGCGATCACGGCGGTCTGCCTGATCCTCATTCCCTTGATCAAGCAGGGCAGCAGCACCAGCTGCCCCTGGGACCTGGCGGAGTTTGGCGGCACGGCGCGTTATGTCTCGCACTGGCGCTTTGGCGTGGCGGATGGAGGACCGGGGCATTGTTTCCCGTCCGGCCATGCCAGTTCGGCATTTGCCTTCTTCAGCCTGTTCTTCATGCTGCGCCGGGCCTATCCACGGCAGGCGGGCGTGGTGCTGGTGGGCGTGATGGTGCTGGGCTTTTGCTACGGCATGGCCCAAATGGCGCGCGGCGCCCACTATCCCAGCCACACCCTGTGGACGGCCTGGATCTGCTGGGCGGTGACGGTGGGCATGACACGTATCAGCCAGGGCCAGTGGCGCCTGCGGCGGGCTGCGCCTGCCGGGCACACCGCCTGAGCCGGCGCGGCCGGTCCGCGCCTACGCCGTCATGGGGCCGCGGCACGGTCGGCTGACCTGGCCCGGCTCACCTAGCCCGCTGGCCTCATCCGGCTGGCAGGGCGGACTAGCATGTCCGACGCGCATGTCCGGCAGACATAGCCGGCAGACATAGCCCGCTACTACCCACGCAGGCTGCTTGCTTTCCAGAATCGGGCTTCCGACTCGATTTCTGGAGACATTCATGGGCAAGAAGCTGTTGTTGCTGGCCGGCGACTATGTGGAGGACTACGAGATCATGGTGCCGTTCCAGGCCTTGCTGGCGGTGGGGCACCAGGTGCACGCGGTCTGTCCCGGCAAGAAGGCGGGGGACTTTGTCCTGACGGCGATCCACGACTTCGAGGGGGCGCAGACCTACTCGGAAAAGCCTGGCCACCGTTTCACCTTGAACGCCACCTTTGACGAGGTCGACCCGGCGTCCTATGACGGACTGGTCATTCCGGGTGGCCGCGCCCCTGAGTATTTGCGGACGATGCCCAAGGTGCTGCCGCTGGTGCAGCACTTCTCGCAGGCGGGCAAGCCAATTGCGGCCATCTGCCATGGCGCGCAGTTGCTGGCTGCAGCGGGGGTGATTCGTGGCAAGCGGGTGTCGGCCTACCCGGCGTGCGCGGCGGAGGTGGAGCTGGCCGGGGCCAGTTATGCGGACATCCCGGTGGACCAGGCGGTCACGGATGGCCAGTTGGTGACCGCACCTGCCTGGCCGGCCCATCCGGCGTGGATTGCGCAGTTCCTGACGGTGCTGGGCACACGCATCACCCCATGACGGAGCGGGTGGGCGCTGGGCGCTGCTCTTGAGGCGGCGCACAATGACCCCAGCCGTTGCCTGCAACGCCAAAAGGGGAAATGCGATGTGTCAGGTCTTCATCAGTGCGGATCCACAGAGTTATGAATCGCGGACGCGTTCGGTGCGCCTGCACGGTGTGGTGACCAGCATCCGTCTCGAAAACCTGCACTGGGAAGTCCTGGAGGAGATTGCGGCGCGGGACGGCATGTCAGTGACGCAACTGATCACGCGCCTCTACGACGAACTGGTGCAAGCCCGCGGCGCCGTCGGCAACTTCGCCTCATTTTTGCGCGTCTCCGCCCTGCGCTACATGGCCTTGGTGGCCCAAAACCGCATCCCCGCCGACCCTTCGATCCCCCTGCGCACCCTGAACCCCGACACCGTCCTCACCGGCCTCCAAGGATGGACCCACACCCCTCACCCCATCCAGCTCTCCTAAAACGACAAAGGGCTTCCCAAAGGAAGCCCTTGTCACCTGCGCGCCCTCCGGGCCGCGCCCCCTCAAGCGGAGGCCGTGGATCCGGCTCCGCCGGTCCACCGTCCTCGCCCCCCTGGGGGGGCCGCCGTCAGGCGGTAGGGGGGGGTCAAGGTCATCAAGGATAGAGTCCGCGTTCTTCGCGGGCTTGCAGCACGCGCGTGCAGGCCACGGTGAACGCAGCGGTGCGCAGCGGGATCTTGTGCTGTTCCGACGTATCCCAGATGCCCTTGAAGGCACCGATCAGGATCTTGTCCAGACGCACATTGATCTCGTCTTCCGTCCAGAAGAAGGACGAGAAGTCCTGCACCCACTCGAAGTAGGACACCGTCACGCCGCCGGCATTGGCGATCACGTCCGGCACCACGATGATGCCGCGGTCCGCCAGCACGGCGTCGCCGTCCGGGGTGGTCGGGCCGTTGGCGCCTTCCAGCACCACACGGGTCTGCACACGCTTGGCACGCTCCGCCGTGATCTGGCCTTCCAGCGCCGCCGGAATCAGCACGTCGGACTTCACGTCCCAGAACTGCTCGTTCTCGATGCGGTCGGCGCCCTTGAAGCCACCCACGCCGCCCGTCTGGGCCACATGGTCCAGCAGGCTGGTCATGTCCAGGCCCTTCTCGTTCAGGATGGTGCCGGTGTGGTCCTGCACGGCGACGATCTTGGCGCCGTTGGCGGCAAACATCTTGGCCGCCACCGAGCCCACATTGCCGAAGCCCTGGACCGCCACGCGGGCGCCGTCCATTTCCACGCCCAGGCGACGCATGGCTTCACGGCCCACGACGAACACGCCGCGGCCGGTGGCCGCCACACGGCCGAGCGAGCCGCCCAGCGGAATCGGCTTGCCGGTGACCACGCCGGTGGCGGTGGCGCCGACGTTCATCGAATACGTGTCCATCATCCAGGCCATGATCTGGCCGTTGGTGTTCACGTCCGGTGCGGGGATGTCCTGCGTCGGGCCGATGATGATGCCGATCTCGCTGGTGTAGCGGCGGGTGACCTTTTCCAGTTCCTTGGTCGACAGCAGCTTGGGGTCCAGGCGGATGCCGCCCTTGGCACCGCCATACGGCAGGTTGACGGCGGCGTTCTTGACCGTCATCCAGGCCGACAGGGCCATGACTTCTTCCAGCGTCACGTCCGGGTGATAGCGCACGCCGCCCTTGCCGGGGCCGCGGGTCAGGCTGTGCTGCACGCGGTAGCCTTCAAAGTGCGCGATGGTGCCGTTGTCCAGTTCGATGGGGATGTCCACGATCAGCGCGCGCTTGGGACGGCGCAGCGTTTCCACCCAGCGGGCCAGCTTGCCCAGGTAGGGCTCGACGGCGTCGATCTGCGACAGGTAGGTGCCCCAGGGACTGTTGCGCGTGGGCGAAACGAAAGACAGATTGGGCATGAAATGCTCCGTAACTTTTCGGTGGCGCGAACGGTACCCTGAAGCCTCACCGGTTCGCCACGTCCGGCAAAGCCGCTTGCACATGCGGGCATGCACCCGATGCATAAGCCTGCAAGTTTGCCGCTGTGGCGTGAGGAACGCCAGCCTCTGTGGGGGGTGGGCGCCCTCCCGCTTGAGGGCGAATCGCCGCATGACCTGGGTCAGGAGGGGACGGTCAGGGTGTGGACGTTTTGAGACGCCCGACCCACGCGCCGGTCGTTGGCCGGCGAACCTGGGCGAAACCTTGCCGTTTTGGGGGCGGCGCTGCGGGGCGGACCAGTAGGATCGGGGCCATGCTGACTGCCCTGGATCTGACCCTCGTCTACCTCATCGCCGCTGTGCTGGGCGTGGTGGTCTGCCGTTCGCTCAAGCTGCCGCCCATTCTGGGCTACCTGGTGGTGGGGGTGGTGATCGGTCCCAATGCGCTCTCCCTGGCCAGCGATGTCCCCGGCGTGCAGCACCTGGCGGAATTCGGCGTGGTGTTCCTGATGTTCGCCATCGGCCTGGAATTCAACCTGCCCAAGCTGCACAGCATGCGTTCGCTGGTCTTCGGCCTGGGCCTGCTGCAGGTGGTGATCACCGTGGGCGGCACCATCCTGGGCAACGTCTTCCTGGAATGGGCCTTTGCCATGGCCGGGCGCCACTGGGAGCTGGGCTGGCAGGGTGCGCTGGTGCTGGGGGCCGCCATGGCCATGAGTTCCACCGCCATCGTGGTGAAACTCATGGCCGAGCGGCTGGAACTGGAAAGCGAGCACGGACGCCGGGTGATCGGCGTGCTGCTGTTCCAGGACCTGGCCGTGGTGCCGCTGCTGGTGCTGATCCCGGCGCTGAGCGGCAGCGGCAGCGCCATGGCCCAGTCGCTGGGCTGGGCCGGCCTGAAGGCCGTGCTGCTGCTGACCCTGCTGCTGACCGGCGGCCAGCATGTGATGCGCCGCTGGCTGACGCTGGTGGCGCGGCGCAAGAGCCAGGAGCTCTTCATGCTCAACCTGCTGCTGGTCACCCTGGGCCTGGCCTGGCTAACCGAGCATGCGGGGTTGTCGCTGGCGCTGGGGGCGTTCGTGGCGGGCATGCTCATCGCCGAAACCGAATACCGCCACCAGGTGGAAACCGACATCCGCCCCTTCCACGATGTGCTGCTGGGGCTGTTCTTCATCACCATCGGCATGCGGCTGGACTGGCAGACCCTGGTCTACCAGTGGCCGCTGGTCATCGTGCTGACGCTGGTGCCCACCTTCGCCAAGTTCGTGCTGGTGGCGGGTCTGGCCAAGCTGTTCAAGGCCCCCACCGGCGTGGCGCTGCGTACCGGCCTGTATCTGGCGCAAGCCGGTGAGTTCGGCTTCGTGCTGCTCACCCTGGGCGCCCAGCAGAACCTGATCGCAGCCCAATGGGTCAGCCCGGTGCTGGCGGCCATGGTCATGTCCATGCTGATGACGCCGCTGGTGATCGAATACAGCGACCGCATCGTGATGAAGCTGTCGGCCAGCGACTGGCTGCTGCAGTCGGTGCAACTGACCACCATTGCCAAGAAGGCGATCAAGACCGACGCCCACGTCATCATCTGCGGCTATGGGCGCAGCGGGCAGAACCTGGCGCGGCTGCTGGAGGCCGAGGGCATCCCCTACATGGCCCTGGACCTGGATCCGGACCGCGTGCGCCAGGCCGCCGCCGCCGGCCAGAGCGTGGTCTTCGGCGATGCGGCGCGGCTGACGAGCCTGATCGCGGCCGGCCTGTCCCGCGCCAGCGCCCTGGTCATCAGCTATCACGACACGCCCTCCGCGCTGAAGGTGCTGCATGAGGTGCGCAGCCATGCGCCGCAGGTGCCGGTGGTGGTGCGCACCATTGACGACACCGACCTGGAAAAGCTGCGCGCCGCCGGCGCCACCGAAGTGGTGCCGGAAGCCATCGAGGGGTCGCTGATGCTGGCCAGTCATGCGCTGGCCCTGGTGGGGGTGCCGATGCGGCGGGTGCTGCGCATCGCGCGCGACGCGCGGGACCGGCGTTATGGCCTGCTGCGCGGCTACTTCCATGGCCTGGACGACGACACCGGCGAAGACCGCGACCAGGCCCGGCTGCAGTCCATCTCCCTGCCCGCTGGCAGTGTGCTGAACGGCTGCAAGCTGGGGGATGTGGGGACGGTGGCCTGGGGGGTGAGCGTGATCTCGATCAAGCGCAGCAACGGCGCGGTGCTGGCGGCCGCCGAGGACGTGGTGCTGCATGGCGGCGACACGCTGGTGATTTCCGGGACGCCCGAAGCGCTGGCCCGCGCGGAACACGGGCTGCTGGTGGGCTGACCCGGCGCCAGGGCGGCGCGGAATCACCACGCTGCCGCCTGCGCGACAGAACGCGGGCAGGCAATGCGCCACACTGGCTTCCCTATGTTGGACACGTTGCCCCGCAGCCCCCATCGCCGCCGCATCTACCTGATGCGCCACGGTGCGGTCACCTACTTCGACGGCGCCACCGGCCGGCCCGTGCTGCCGGAGCAGGTACAGCTCAATGAGGACGGGGTGGCGCAGGCCCGGGCCGCGGGTGAGGTGTTTGCCCAGGCCGGTGTGCGGTTTGACCGTGTGATCGTCTCCGGCCTGCCCCGCACCGTGCAGACGGCCGAGTTGGTGCTGAACCAGGCCGGGCAGTCCTCGCTGCCGGTGCAGGTGTGGCCGGAGTGGCAGGAAATCCGCGGGGGTCGCCTGGGCGACATCCCGGACGACGCCCTGGTGAAGGCCTTCACCGGTCTGCAGCAAAGCCCGGTGGACGAAGACCAGCGCTTCCTCAACGGCGAGCGCATCGGCGACCTGCTGGACCGGGTCCTCGGCGGCGTCCAGCGGCTGCGGGCCGACCCCGATTGGGACTGCGCCCTCCTGGTGCTACACGGCGTGGTCAATGCAGCCCTGCTGTCCCATGCCGTCAGCGGCGGTCAGCGGCTGATGATGGGCAGCTGGGTCCAATCCCCGGCTTGCATCAATGTGCTGGACATGGGCCCCGGCCCGGCCGACTGGCTGCTGCGGGTCTGCAATTTCGCTCCGTTGCATCCGCTGCATGCGGATGAGCGGTCCACCACCATGGAAGCGCTGTTTGCCCAGTACCTGCGCTACCGTCAACAGCGCGCTTGAGCGCCCTGCCTCCGGGAGGATCCATGAACTTCGACTACAGCCCCAAAGTGCAGCAGCTGCAGGAACGTCTGCTGGCGTTCTTTGACCAGCACATCTATCCCAACGAGAAGCGCTATCACGAGGAAGTGGAAGCGAACCGGCAGGCCGGCAACGCCTGGGTGCCGACCCGTGTCATCGAGGAACTCAAGCCCAAGGCACGCGCCGCCGGCCTGTGGAACCTGTTCCTGCCGCGCTCGCCACGTGCGCCGGAGGGCCTGTCCAACCTGGAATATGCGCCGCTGTGCGAGATCATGGGCCGGGTGCACTGGGCGCCGGAGGTGTTCAACTGCTCAGCGCCGGACACCGGCAACATGGAGACGCTGGAGCGTTATGCCACCGAGTCGCTGAAGGACCGCTGGCTGGAGCCGCTGCTGCGCGCGAGATCCGCTCCGCCTTCCTGATGACCGAGCCGGACGTGGCCTCCTCCGACGCCACCAACATCGAATGCCGCATCGAGCGGGACGGGGACCACTACGTCATCAATGGCACCAAGTGGTGGTCCTCCGGCGCCGGTGACCCGCGCTGCGCGCTCTACATCGTGATGGGCAAGACCAATCCGGAGGCGGGCCGCCATGAGCAGCAGTCGATGGTGCTGGTGCCGGCCGACACGGCAGGCATCACCGTCAAGCGCCATCTGAGCGTGTTCGGCTACGACGACGCGCCGCACGGCCACATGGAGATCGAGCTGCGCAATGTGCGGGTGCCGGTGGAGAACATCCTGCTGGGCGAAGGCCGCGGCTTCGAGATTGCCCAGGGCCGGCTGGGCCCAGGCCGCATCCACCACTGCATGCGCTCCATCGGCGCGGCCGAGCGGGCCCTGGAGCTGATGTGCCAGCGCGCCATCGCCCGCACCGCCTTCGGCAAGACCCTGGCGCAGCAGACCGTCACGCAGGAGCGCATCGCCGAGGCCCGCTGCAGCATCGAGCAGGCCCGCCTGCTGACGCTCAAGGCGGCCTACATGATGGATACCGTGGGCAACAAGGTCGCCAAGGCCGAGATCGCGATGATCAAGATCGTGGCGCCCAGCATGGCGCTGAAGGTCATCGACTGGGCCATGCAGGTGTATGGCGGCATGGGTATCAGCCAGGACACGCCGCTGGCCTACATGTGGGCAGGCCAGCGGACGCTGCGCTTTGCCGACGGGCCCGATGAGGTGCACCGCAACTCCCTGGCCAAGCTGGAGCTGGCACGCCACATGAAGCTGCCCACCGGCGGGGTGGACATGCCCATCACCCGCGGCAGCTGAACGGCTGATCGACCCATCGGCGGGGGGGCTTGCCCCCGGGGCCGCCGGGGGCGCATGTGGGGGCGTCGGTGTGGATTCGGTGTGGGTTCGCGCACACGTCGGTGAAATCGGGGACGCGCCAAACCCGCATGCAACAAGCTGTTTCGCGCCCACCCCCGTCAGGGGCGTACCGGAGCGTTCGACAGGTGGATACGATTCGTCCACCCTTGCGTTGCACTCCTCCCCGTCATGACCCGTCTCGCCGAAGCCCGCCTCTGGCCCCTGCTCGCCTTCGCGCTGCTGGTGGGCCTGCAGGCGGCCATCCTGATGGTGGCGCTGGGGGGCTTGTCCGAGTTCCCGCGCTGGGAGCCGGTGGTGCCGTGGCTGGCGTTCGGCGCCCTGGCCTTCACCGTGCTGCTGGCGGTGGGCGTGATGGGCAGCCTGTCCCGCGCTCAGGAACGGGCGAAGCGGGCGCAGCGCACGCTGGAGGAGGCCATCGACGCCCTGCCCGCCAGCGTCGAGATCTTTGACCATGAGGACCGCCTGGTGGCCTACAACCGGCGCCTGGTGGAAATCTATCCCCACATGCTGCGCGCCTTCGAGCGACGCGCCACCTTCGAGGACATGGTGCGGGAATCGCTCGAGCGCGGCGGCATTCCGGAGGCAAGAGGCCGGGAAGATGAATGGCTGCGCGAGCGTAAGGAAAGCCGCGGCCGCCAGACCGCGCCGCTGCTGCAGCGGGTGCATGACGACATGTGGCTGCGCATTTTCGAGAGCCGCACCCCTTCGGGCGGCATCGTGGGCGTGCGCATGGAGGTCACCGACCTCATCCATGAACAGCAGAGCCTGGCCGCCAGCCGGGCCCAGCTGCGGGCGACCATCGAGGCCGCCGTCAACGGCATCCTGACGCTGGATTCGGGCGGGCATGTGCTGGAGGTCAATCCCAGCACCGAGCAGCTCTTTGGGTTCAGCGCCACCGAGCTGCAGGGGGTGCACATCGGCATGCTGTTCGGCAGCACCGGGGACCTGATGCATCCACAGGAATTGCTGGGCGCTCCGCGTGAGCTGACGGCCCGTCACCGCAGCGGCGAGCGGCTGGCGCTGCAGCTCACCGTGGCGGAAGTCCGCACGGACACCATCCACCTGTATGTCTGCATCGTCACGGATTTCACCGAGCGGCAACGGCAGGAGGAGCGACTGCGCCGCGCCAACGAACTGCTGGCCCGCCAATCCACCACCGATGGCCTGACCGGCGTGGGCAACCGGCGCCTGTTCGACCAGTTGCTGCAGCAGGAGTGGCTGCGGGGCACCCGGTCCGGGCGGTCGCTGGCGCTGGTGATGGTGGACATCGACCATTTCAAGCAATACAACGACCGTTATGGCCACGTCGCTGGCGACGACTGTCTGCGGCGGGTGGCCACGCTGCTGCGCAGCTGCGTGGCGCGGGGCAGCGAAGCGGTCTGCCGGTACGGCGGCGAGGAATTCGCCATGCTGCTGGTGGACACCGACCTGGCGGGTGCGCAGGTGGTGGCCCAGCGCTGCCTGGACAGCGTGCGGCTGGCGGCGATCGAGCATGAAGGCTCGCCGGTGCGGCGCTCGGTCAGCCTGTCGATCGGGGTGGCGACCTGCATTCCGGACCCGGCCACGCCGCCGCAGCGGCTGATCGAGGCGGCTGACCGGGCCTTGTATGACGCCAAGCAGAGTGGGCGCGCCCGGTTGATGTGCCAGCAGATCGCCTGACCCCATCGGCGCGACAATCACGCCCATGCAAGACGCCATCGCCTTTCTCAAGCAGCAGATCCGCACCGTGCCCGACTGGCCGGAGCCGGGGGTGCAGTTTCGGGACATCACGCCGCTGCTGGCCAATCCACGCGCCTTCCGCGTGCTGATCGACCAGTTCGTGCACCGCTACTTCGACAGCCGCCCGGATGTCGTGGCGGGGCTGGATGCGCGCGGCTTCATCATCGGTTCGGTGCTGGCCTATGAGCTCAACATCGGGTTCGTGCCCATCCGCAAGAAGGGCAAGCTGCCCTTCACCACGGTGCAGGAAACCTATGAGCTGGAATATGGAAGCGCGACGGTGGAGATGCACACCGATGCGGTCAAGCCTGGCGACCGGGTGCTGCTGATCGACGACCTGATCGCCACCGGCGGCACCATGCTGGCCGGAAAGCGGCTGCTGGAACGGCTGGGCGCGACTGTGATCGAAGGCGCGGTCATCGTGGACCTGCCGGAGCTGGGCGGCTCTGCGAAGATCCGGGAACAGGGGCTGCCGGTGTTTGCGCTGGTGGATTTCCAGGGGCACTGAGCCGCCCAGCGGGGTTCCATCGCGGGTGGCGCTCGACGGCTCGTGGAGAGCGTCAGCGATACGCCCTCGTCGTCAGCCAGGTCGTGCGAATGCGCGGTCCGTCACTTGCCGATGCAGAACCGGCTGAAGATCTCGCCCAGCAGGTCGTCCGCCGTGAAGGCGCCGGTGATCTCGCCCAGCGCGTCATGCGCCAGTCGCAGCTCCTCCGCCATCAGGTCCAGCGCGGCGGGTTCCTGCGCGGCCTGCTGCAAGGCCAGGTCCACATGCTCGCGGGTGCGGCGCAGGGCCTGCACGTGACGCTCGCGCGCAATGAACAAACCTTCCGGCACGGCATGCCAGCCGACCTGCTGGAGCAGGCGCTGCCGGAGCACGTCCAGGCCCGCGCCGGTTTTGGCGGAGAGCCGTAGAACGTCGGTGGTGGTGGGGGCACCCGTGGCAGCGGTGGCACCCGTGCTGTTGTCCCTCGGCGCGTCCACAGAGGTAGGTGCGGCGGCCCCCGCCTCACTGGGCGCCGACGCATCCGCCTTGTTGTAGACCTGCAGGATGCGCGCCGGTTCCACGCCGGACAAACGGCTGCGGATCTCCGCGTCCTCGCGCTCGTAATCCGCCTGACCCATGCGGGTCAGGTCGTGCAGGAACAGGACGACGTCGGCCTCGCGGATGGCGTCCCAGCTGCGGGCCACGCCAATGCGCTCGACCTCGTCGTCCGTGTCCCGCAAACCCGCCGTGTCGCTGATGTGCAGCGGCACGCCTTCGATCTGAATGGTCTGGCTCAGCTTGTCGCGCGTCGTGCCCGGAATGGGCGTCACGATCGCCAGTTCCGCCCCCGCCAGTGCATTGAGCAGCGAGCTCTTGCCCACATTGGGCTGCCCCGCCAGCACGACCTTGATGCCTTCCCGCAGGATGGCCCCCTGGCGGCTGCGATCCAGCAGCGCATCCAGCCGCTCCAGCAGTCGCCGGAGTTTGCCCAGCGCATCGGCCTGCTGCAGGAAGTCGATCTCTTCCTCCGGGAAGTCCAGCGTCGCCTCCACCAGCATGCGCAGCTGGATGAGCGCGTCGCGGAGCTGCCCCACCTCACCGCTGAGCGCCCCCGCCAGTGCCCGACCGGCGCTGCGTGCCGCCGCTTCCGTGCTGGCATCGATCAGGTCCGCCACCGCTTCCGCCTGGGCCAGGTCCAGCTTGCCGTTGAGGAAGGCGCGCCGGGTGAATTCGCCGGGCTCGGCCAGGCGGATGCGCAGGGCCGGGTCCGCCTCCAGGCAACGGGCCAGCAGCAGCTGCAGCACCACCGGACCACCGTGGGCCTGCAGCTCCAGCACATGCTCGCCGGTGTAGCTGTGGGGCGCCGGAAACAGCAGGGCCAGGCCGTGATCGATGGCCTCGCCCTGCGCGCTGCGGAACGGGAGATAGGTGGCTTCGCGCGGCTTGAGGGGACGACCGCAGACGGCGGTCACCAGCGCGGAAAGATCCTGGGGAGATGAGACTCGGACAATGCCCACCGCGCCTCGACCGGGCGCGGTGGCAATGGCGGCGATGGGGTCCTGGTGGCGCGACAGCATGGCTGCATTGTCTCCCACCGACCCTTCGAAGATGGCGCGGGGCAGGGCGGGTGGTGTTGCTCGTGCTTCACCACCGCGCACCTCCGGTTCCCTGGATTCCCGACCGAGGGAAGCGAGCCCCGCAAGAACGTATTAAGCGCCTGTGTGCGGACGAAAAAAAGCCCCCGTCCTGCGGGGGCTCCGTGTGCACGCGCTTTCAGCGTTACTTGTTCACACCCAGCTGCTTGTTGATCATCCATTGCTGGACGATCGACAGCAGGTTGTTGACGGTGTAGTACAGCGTCAGACCGGCCGGGAAGAAGAAGAACATGACGCTGAAGGCGATCGGCATGATCCACATCATCTTGGCCTGCACCGGGTCGGTGGGCTGCGGGTTCAGCCACACCTGCAGCAGGCTGGTGGCCGTCATCAGCAGCGGCAGCGGGCCCAGCGGCACGTTCAGCCAGGGCAGCACGCCGAAGAAGGCATCCGGACGCGACAGGTCATGCACCCACAAAATCCAGGGAGCGCCGCGCATTTCCACGCTGGACAGCAGCACCCAGTACAGCGCCAGGAACACCGGCATCTGCAGCAGGATGGGCAGGCACGAGCCCAGTGGATTGATCTTCTCTTCGCGGTAGAGACGCATCATTTCCTGCTGCTGCTGCTGCGGCTTGTCCTTGTAGCGCTCGCGCAGTTCCTGGATGCGGGGGTTGATGGCCTTCATCTTGGCCATGCTGCGGTAGGCCTTGGCATTCAGGCCGTAGAAGGCGATCTTCAGCAGCACCACCACGCCCACGATCGCCCAGCCCCAGTTGCCCAGGATCTTGTGCAGCTGGTCCATCAGCCAGAACAGCGGCTTGGCCAGGATGGTGAACATCCCGTAGTCCTTGACGCGTTCAAAACCGGGCGCCAGTTGCTCCAGGCGCTTTTCTTCCTGCGGACCCACGTACAGCAGGTTGTCCAGCTTGCCGGTGGCGCCGGGGGCAATGCTCGGGAAGGCGGTGACCATCGACAGCGTCACCAGCTTGCTGGGCGACTCGCTCACGTCAAAGGCGCGCGGACCCGGCTCGTTGCGCAGCCAGGCGCCCACGAAATAGTGCTGCACCATGGCGATCCAGCCATCGTCCGCACGGCGTTCGTAGTCGGCCTTGTTGTCCTTGAGCTTGTCGAAGGGCACCTTCTGCATCTTGCCCTTGTCGGTATAGACCGTCGGGCCGGTGAAGGAGCTCGGGGCCATCGACGGACCGGTGTGCTCGACGTGGTCGTCACGAACCAGCCAGACCGACAGCTCCGGCGTCACCGGTGCGGTGCCGACGTTGGTGACTTCGTGCTGGACATCGATGGCGTAGTCGCCGCGCTTGAAGGTGTAGACCTTGGCCAGCTTCACGCCGCCCATGGCCGGAGACTCCAGACGCACGGTGAGCTTGTCGGCGCCGTCCTTGAGCTCACGCGGACCATCGACCAGGCTCAGCACGGTCTGGTGGTTCGGTGCGCCCGCGACATTGCGCAAGGCGGTCTGGGCGCTGTATTGACGCAGCGGGTCCAGCACCACCACATGGCCGCTGGGGTCCTTCTCGTCCAGATGCTTGAGCAGTTCCACCCGCACGAGCGCGCCGCCGCGGGTGTCCACGGTGGCCTTGACGACGTCGGTCGTGATGGTCACCAGTTCACTCTTCACCGGCGCGGGAGCGGACGCAGCGTCTGCGGCCGCCACAGCAGCGGCAGCCCCGGAAGCGGCCGTGGCCGGAAGCGTGGCGCCGGGTACGGCGGAAGCGGGCGTGCCCGGAACGCTGGCCGTCTTGGCCGGCGCAGGGCCGAACATCGACGCATGGCCGTTGTGCCGTTGCCAGCCGTCCCACAGCAGGACCAGCGACATGGTGAACACCACCCACAAGATGGTGCGGCGTATATCAGTCATGGGGAAGCTTTTGATTTGGCGGTTGAAGAGGCTCGACCATCCCTGCGCCGAGCAAGGAAGGTGAAGAGACGGGGCGGATTGTCAGGCACGGGATCATGCCCGCCCGGACAGAACGGATTGCAGCGCAGGATGCGCGCCGCCGCGAGGTAGGTGCCCGCTGCCGCGCCATGCTGGCGCAGCGCCTGCATGCCGTAGTTCGAGCAACTGGGCGAATAGCGGCAGCCGGCACGCAGCCAGGGGCTGAACAGCAGCTGGTAGGCGCGCACCAACCCCATGAGCACACGGGTCGGCAGACTGGGTCGTGAGGCCATGGGCGTCTCCTGCCGTCAGCCGGCGCTGGCCGGTGCCGGCCCGTCGGAAGACAGGGAGGACGTGGCGGGAGGCGGCTTGCTGCGCTCGGTCCGGCTGCTGCCAGGGGCGCTGCTGCCGGCGGCGATCTTGCGGATCAACGACTGCAGTTCTTCCCGCGCGGCGGTCCGCAGCGCATCGGACGACGCGCTGGGGAATTGCTTGCGGTCGAACGGCAGGCGCAGGCGCACGACCCACAAGCCGGGAGGCAATGTGGGGAGTGTGCCGAACACCTGTCGGATCTGCCGCTTCAGCAGGGTGCGGGTCACCGCCCGTCGCGCATGGCGCTTGGGCACCACATACCCGAGCCAGGCGGCGTCAGGCAGGTGAGGGACCGCGTCATCCACAAGCTGTGGATGATTCTGCGCATCACCTGTGGACAAGTCCGCCTTTCCTGTGGATGCAACTGTGGATGACCCTTCGACGGGCTCCGCAGTGGACAACTTGGGAAGACGGCGCGCCGGCTGCGAAGGACTCTCGGCCAGGTGATGAACGGCGAAATGGGGGCTGCGAGCGCGGCTGGGGGTGCCCAGTACACGCTCGAAATCGGCCGATCGAACGATGCGGCCGGTCACGGCTTGGTCGGACTGAAGAAGACGCGACGTGTCGAGACGATCAGGCAGTGCCCGACCGGCCTCAGACGGCCAGGCGCTTGCGGCCCTTGGCGCGACGTGCAGCGATGACGGCGCGGCCACCGCGGGTCTTCATGCGAACCAGGAAGCCGTGGGTACGGGCGCGACGGGTCTTGGAGCCTTGGTAAGTGCGTTTCATGGTGAACCTCTATCGAAATGTCGGGAATGTCGGACTTGACGGTGGTACTGTCGGACACCGACAGCGGCATCAGGAACATCGCTCTTTGCGGCCCGGGCGATCCTTGACGGATGCATCGGTTGGCAAGGGGCGGCGCGCGCCCGTCAAAGGTGGCCACTGCAGCCTTGCCCTCTGCAGTCAACGACTGCCCCTGGCAATGCCGCAAGGCGCAACCCTCTGGGGGTAGATGCCTCAAAGCTTAATTTCTGGAAAGGCCCACGAACATGCGTCCGGGCGTCCGGAAAACCCGCGATTACAGCAAAGATTCCAGCGCCGGTCAATCTGCGGGATTGTGCGAGCGGGGGATTACCTGATCTTGACCCTGCCAAAAATTCTGTGGATAACCCGGACTTGGCGGCCCCTCGTCGGTACAATCCGGCCGCTCGAAGAATAAGTTTTCCACAATGAGCGCAGACGTGTCTGAGGTGACTTTGTGGCAGCGCGTTTGTGAACGCCTGGCCACCGAGCTGCCTGAACAGCAATTCAACACCTGGATCCGGCCGCTGCCCGCAGCCGAAGTGATCCACCTCCAGGAAGGGAATGGCGAGGACGCCGTCCTGGTGTCCCTGCGCGTGCCCAACCGTTTCAAGCTGGACTGGATCCGCAGCCAGTATGCCGGCCGCATCGAGATGATCCTGGGCGAGCTGGCCGGCAAGACGGCCCGGCTGGAGTTGTCCCTGGCGCCCCGCGAAACCATCGCCCCCCTGCCGCGCAACACGGCGCCGGCTGCTTCCATGGGCCAGGTGCTGCAGCAGCATGGCCTGCGCAGCGGCTCGTCGGCGGCTGCAGCGGCTGCGGCCTCCAATGCAGCCGCCTCCAACGCCGCCGCATCCAGCAGCGCCGGTGCTTCCGCCCCTGCCGCCAGGCCGGCCGCGCCGGTCACGGCCGCCAGCCTGGTCGGCAATGCGCCGCCCCCGGGGGCCGCGCAGACCCTGCCGCCCAGCGCCACCCGCCATCGCATCAACACCAGCCTGACCTTCGACACGCTGGTGCCGGGTCGTGCCAACCAGATGGCCCGCACCGCCGCGCTGCATGTGGCGGGCGCCCCTGGCCAGATGTACAACCCGCTGTTCATCTACGGCGGCGTGGGCCTGGGCAAGACCCACCTGATCCACGCGGTGGGCAACGCCCTGCTCAAGGACCGTCCGGATGCCCGTGTGCTGTACCTGCACGCCGAGCAGTTCATCTCGGACGTGGTGAAGAACTACCAGCGCAAGACCTTCGACGAACTCAAGGCCAAGTACCACTCGCTGGACCTGCTGCTCATCGACGATGTGCAGTTCTTCGCCGGCAAGGACCGCACGCAGGAAGAATTCTTCAACGCCTTCGAGGCGCTGCTGGCCAAGCGGGCCCACATCATCATGACCAGCGACACCTATCCCAAGGGGTTGGTGGACATCGATGAACGCCTGACCAGCCGTTTCGACGCCGGCCTGACCGTGGCCATCGAGCCGCCGGAGCTGGAAATGCGGGTGGCCATCCTGATCAAGAAGGCGGAGGCCGAAAGCGCCCCCATGCCCGAGGATGTGGCCTTCTTCATCGCCAAGAATGTGCGTGCCAACGTCCGGGAACTGGAAGGCGCGCTGCGCAAAGTGCTGGCCTACAGCCGCTTTTCGCACAAGGAAATCAACATCCAGCTGGCGCGGGAGGCCCTGAAGGACCTGCTGTCGATCCAGAACCGGCAGATTTCCGTGGAGAACATCCAGAAGACGGTGGCCGACTTCTACAAGATCAAGGTCGCCGACATGTACTCCAAGAAGCGGCCGGCCAGCATCGCGCGGCCCCGCCAGATCGCGATGTATCTGGCCAAGGAGCTCACCCAGAAGAGCCTTCCGGAAATCGGCGAACTCTTCGGCGGCCGGGATCACACGACGGTGCTTCATGCCGTGCGCAAGATCGGCGGCGAGCGACAGAAGAACACCGAGTTGAACCAGCAGTTGCATGTGCTGGAACAGACGCTCAAGGGATGACGAAAAAACGCTCCGTCATCAGCGAAAATAGCGCGTTTGCCAGAGTGGCGCTGGCCGGTGGGGCCGGCGCCGGACTCCGTTTGCAGGCGGCCGAGCGCCTGACGTGCCGGAACAACGGGATGAGCGAACAGCCAACAGTGGAGAGAGGTTGACATGATCGTGTTGAAAGCCAGCCAGGACAAAGTGCTTGCCGCGTTGCAGGCGGTGTCCGGCATCGTGGAGCGGCGCCATACCTTGCCCATCCTGGCCAATGTGCTGCTCCGCAAGCAGGGCTCGCAGGTGGAGCTGACCACCAGCGACCTGGAAATCCAGGTGCGCACCACGGTCGAGTTCGATGGGGATGAAGGCGACTTCACCTCCACCATCGGCGCCCGCAAGCTGATCGACATCCTGCGGTCGATGCCGTCGGACCAGACCGTCAGCCTGACCTCCAACCAAAACAAGATGACGCTGCAGGGCGGCAAGAGCCGCTTCACGCTGCAGACCCTGCCGGCGGAAGACTTCCCGCTGGTGCAGGAAGCGGCCGACTTCGGCCCGGCGTTCAGCGTCCCGCAAAAAACCCTGAAGACCCTGATCAACCAAGTGCACTTCGCCATGGCGGTGCATGACATCCGCTACTACCTCAACGGCATCCTGTTCGTGGCCGAAGGCAAGTCCCTGACGCTGGTGGCCACCGACGGCCACCGCCTGGCGCTGGCCCAGGCCGAGCTGGACACCGAAATGCCCAAGCAGGAGGTGATCCTGCCCCGCAAGACGGTGCTGGAGCTCATGCGCCTGCTCAAGGACGGCGGCAAGGGCGAGGAAGAAGAGCAGCCGATCGAGATGCGCTTTGCCGGCAACCAGGCCAAGTTCAGCTTCAGCGGCATGGAGTTCGTGACCAAGCTGGTCGAAGGCAAGTTCCCGGACTACAACCGCGTCATCCCCAAGAACCACCGCTTCCACGTCATTCTGGGTCGCCAGCAGCTGCTGGCCGCCCTGCAGCGTGCCGCCATCCTGACCAGCGAGAAGTTCAAGGCGGTGCGCCTGGCCTTCGAGCCGGGCCTGCTGTCGATTGCTTCCAGCAATGCCGAGCAGGAAGAAGCGAAGGAAGAAATCGAGATCGATTACGGCGGTGACCAGATCGAGACCGGCTTCAATGTGACCTACCTGATGGATGTGCTGGCCAACATGGGTCAGGACATGGTTCGGGTGGACCTGAACGACAGCTCCTCCAGCGCCCTGATCAGCATCCCTGACCAGACCGGCTTCAAGTATGTCGTGATGCCGATGCGCATCTGATCCCCAGCCGCGGCGCCCGCCCCCGCAAGGGGTGACCGCTGCGGCACCCCTGCCCCCGTCTCCGATGGGGGCCACTGACAAGATGGACAAACGGCCGCCACGGCGGCCTGGAATACTCTCTGATGAGCGATAACACCTCCCCTGAGAACACTCCGGACTCTGCCAGCAACAACGGCGGCTACGGCGCGGATTCGATCCAGATCCTGGAAGGCCTGGAGGCGGTTCGCAAGCGCCCCGGCATGTACATCGGGGACACCTCCGACGGCACCGGCCTGCACCATCTGGTCTTCGAGGTGGTGGACAACTCCATCGACGAAGCGCTGGCGGGTTATTGCGACGACATCGTCGTGACCATCCACACCGACAACTCCATGTCGGTCATCGACAACGGCCGCGGCATCCCCACCGGCGTGAAGATGGACGACAAGCACGAGCCCAAGCGCAGCGCCGCGGAAATCGCGCTGACCGAGCTGCATGCCGGCGGCAAGTTCAATCAGAACAGCTACAAGGTCTCGGGCGGTCTGCACGGCGTGGGGGTGTCCTGCGTGAATGCGCTGTCCAAGTGGCTGCGCCTGACGGTGCGCCGCGAAGGCAAGGTCCATCAGCTGGAGTTCCGCAAGGGTGTGCCGCAGGACCGCGTGATCGAGGTGCGGGACGGCTTCGAGACCAGCCCGATGAAGATCGTCGGCGAGACCGACAAGCGCGGCACCGAAGTGCACTTCCTGCCCGACACGGAAATCTTCACCCAGAACCACGAGTTCCACTACGACATCCTGGCCAAGCGCCTGCGGGAGCTGTCCTTCCTGAACAACGGCGTGAAGATCCGCCTGGCGGATGAGCGCAACAACAAGGAAGACAACTTCGCCTATTCGGGCGGCGTGCGCGGCTTCGTTGAGTTCATCAACAAGGGCAAGACGACCCTGCACCCCAACATCTTCCACGCGCAGGGCGACAAGCTGTCGGACCAGGGCACCAACATCGGCGTGGAAGTGTCGATGCAGTGGAACGACGGCTTCAATGAAAGCGTCCTGTGCTTCACCAACAACATTCCGCAGCGTGACGGCGGCACCCACCTGACGGGTCTGCGTGCGGCGATGACGCGCGTCATCAACAAATACATCGAGGACAACGAACTGGCCAAGAAGGCCAAGGTCGATGTCAGCGGCGACGACATGCGCGAAGGCCTGGCCTGCGTGGTGAGCGTGAAGGTGCCGGAGCCCAAGTTCAGCTCGCAGACCAAGGACAAGCTGGTGTCCAGCGAAGTGCGCGGCCCGGTGGAAGAAATCGTGGCGGCCAAGCTGAACGACTGGCTGCTGGAGAACCCGATCGACGCCAAGATCATCTGCGGCAAGATCGTGGATGCGGCGCGTGCACGCGAAGCGGCCCGCAAGGCCCGCGAAATGACGCGTCGCAAGGGCGTGCTGGACGGCCTGGGCCTGCCCGGCAAGCTGGCCGACTGCCAGGAGAAGGATCCCGCGCTGTGCGAGATCTACATCGTGGAGGGTGACTCCGCCGGTGGCTCCGCCAAGCAGGGCCGGGACCGCAAGTTCCAGGCGATCCTGCCGCTGCGCGGCAAGATCCTGAACGTGGAGAAGGCCCGCTACGAGAAGCTGCTGACCAGCAATGAAATCCTGACGCTGATCACCGCGCTGGGCACCGGCATTGGCCGGGGCGCGGGGGGCGACGATTTCAACCCGGACAAGCTGCGCTACCACCGCATCATCATCATGACCGACGCGGACGTGGACGGTGCCCACATCCGGACGCTGCTGCTGACCTTCTTCTACCGGCAGATGCCGGAGCTGGTGGAGCGTGGCCACATCTACATCGCGCAGCCGCCGCTGTACAAGGTGAAGGTGGGCAAGCACGAGCAGTACCTGAAGGACGGCAACGAGCTGGACGGCTTCCTGCTGCGCGTGGCGCTGCAGGATGCGGAGCTGCATCTGCAAGGCGTGGGCGGCCCGTCGATCAAGGGCGAGGAGCTGGAGCAGAAGGCACGGCAGTACATCGCGGCGCAGAACGTGATCCAGCGTCTGTCGGCGTGGATGGACGGGGAAGCGCTGCATCTGCTGGCCTCGGGCCTGTCGCTGAACCTGGACACCAAGGAAGCGGCCGACATCGCGGCGACGGCGCTGCAGACGCAACTGCACGATGCCGTGGTGACGGCCGAGACCGACCCGCGCACCGACAAGCTGCTGCTGCGCATCAGCCGCCGCCACCATGGCAATGTGCGCTCGAGCATCATCAGCGCAGACTTCGTGCATGGCGCCGACTATGAAGTGCTGGCCGAAGCGGGCAAGACCTTCAAGGGTCTGGTGACGCAGGACGCGGTGATCAAGAAGGGCGAGGGCGAGAAGGCCAAGGAGTCCAAGGTCGGCGATTTCCGCGCGGCGATGGCGTGGCTGATGACGCAGGCGGAGTCCAGCGTTGGGCGTCAGCGCTATAAGGGTCTGGGTGAGATGAACCCCGAGCAGCTGTGGGAGACCACGATGGATCCGACGGTGCGCCGTCTGCTGCGTGTGCAGATCGAGGACGCGATCGAGGCGGATCGGGTGTTCACGATGCTGATGGGCGACGAGGTGGAGCCGCGTCGGGAGTTCATTGAGGCGAATGCGTTGAGGGCGGCGAATATTGACGTTTGAGTGTTTGCCTGTGAGATGACGGTTTTAACCGGACAGGTCTCGAATTCGTCGGACGGGAATGCTGGATAAAACTGGATTTTCTATCCGATGAAGCGCATAAGCCCCTGATTCGTAAGGCGTCAGGGGCTCTTTACGTTGAAGCGAGCGGGAGCGGGAGCCCATGCGCCACTCCACTTGACCTGCCCCCTTCCAGCCGTGCCCAGCAACATGTGAGATTCCGCCACCTGCCTCAGTCAGCATAGGGGCGGATTCGAGAATCCGGAATTAGGAGTTCGTGGAAGGAGGTGGCCAGCGTCCTGGGCGGACCTGGCCCGAAGTCGCCCCAGCTGCCTGCGCGGCAGTGGCCCCGCGGATGGTCGCAGTCACGCTATGAATCAGTGACTCGCGCAACTTCACAAGAAAACCCGCGGATCCCGTCCGACCTTTCGCTTCAATCCTAGTGTTGCTGGTCCGGGTCAAACTGGTAGATGCTGCCCGCGATGATCATGCAAACGCCGTAGCTGACCATCAACGCCGCCTGCACGACCGCCATGATGGCCTTGGGCTTGATGTCTTCTACCATCGCGATCGGGAACTCCATAATGCCGCCGATATTGAAGGCGAAATTGCCGATCGACTCTGGAATGAGCGATTTGTAGGTCGTGTTCCACTCGTCCTTGTTGACCACGATGTTGGCGATAACGGGGACGTTCCACACCAGGTTGATGAAGCTCTCTAAGAAGGCAAAACTCTTGCCCACAGCCGGGCGGCTGCTGGTGGCGGCCGGTATCGCGGCGATGCCCTTGAGGATGCTGATACCCGTGAGGGCGTTATTGAGGTTCGCGTACCAGTTGTCAGTCTTCGCGTTGACGAGCGTGGCAATGTTGGGCGACACATAGGCGATGTTGCCGATACAGCCAATGGTGGCCAGTGTCTTCAACCGGGCGCCAGGAAGGCCCAGCACGTCAATGGTGCGCTGGATGTTCGTGACCACGACCAGCGTCAAACCGCCGAATAGCGAAACGATGCCAGTGATGAAGCCGAAGGTCTTCAATTTGGCTTGGTCAAGCACTGGTTCGTCGGAATCCGCACCGTCCGCTGCAGGCGCCTCGGCCGTGGTGACGCCGAGGAGGGCTTGATGAGGTGTCGGCCTTGCGGCGCGCGCCACCGTGTGAGTTGGGGCAACAAACAACGCCTGCACCTGCGACCAGTTCCTGGCCGAGAGCAGCCCCTTCGTGAAAGCATCATTCGCTGGGAAGGGCGTCTTCTGCGCCGCGGCCTTGTAGATGATGGTCGCCGGAATCGCCACCACCAAGCAGATGACGTCAAGGAAGGAGAGATCCTCCCCCGTCAATTCGTTGTACAGCCATGAGAGCACGGGGATGTCGAGCTTGGCAGTTAGCACGTCCATCATGCCTTGCACCAATTGACTGAACACGTCGAGCACCGTGAGGATCACGTTCTCGGCCGACTGCAGCAAGGTGTCGGCCAGGATCGCGGCGAATCGCTTGATGATGTCACTCACCGAGAGCGTGCTGAACGGGTCGATGATGTCGGTCTTGACGGCATTCGCCGCCGCGGCCAGCGTGTCACCCTCGGCCTCCAGCAGTGCCACCAGGTCCTTGAAGATCGACTCGACCGGACCGTCGGGTGACAGCGCAGAGGTGCTGGACGCGCACGAGCCCTGGAAATGGTGAATCCCCAGGTTGGCAGGCGCGCTGTTCTGGCCGCTGGCGGGCGGGTTGGCTGCCAGCACACCGGACAAGGTTTGATTGAAGTCCGGAATGCCGGCCCATGAGTTGATCTGGCTCTGCACCTGCTGAAACAGCGCTGCCACGCTGGTCTTGGTGCTGGCGATGCCGTCGATCGCATGCTGGCCCAGGCACACGAATAGGTTTTTCAACACCTTGTGCGTGACCAAGATGTCCTGCCAGCCGAAAAGGAACTCGAGGAACTTGATCACGTCTTCCACCGCGATCTTGATCGCGCTATAGACCCAGGTGGCTGCGGCCGCCACCGCTTCCACGCAATCGAGTGCGGCGTGGTACACCGCGTCGCCGATCGTCACCACGAAATGCCAGACGCCTTCGGCCGCGTCCTCGATCAGTTCCACAAAGGCCTCAACGCCCGATTCGAGCCAGCGGAAGAGGTCACCGATATCGACCTCGATGCCCTGGATCACGCTTTGCTGCACCACACCCGCCGCCAGCGCCGTAGGCCGCGGCCGGGCCAACGCGCGCAGTGCGGGCGGCGGCGTGGACGAGGATACGCTGGCGTAGGCCTTGGCCAGGCACTGGTTGGAATAGGCCACGCGGTCCAGATCGGCCTGTGGTGTGCCGGCCGGAATGAAGTTGCGGGTGCTGCCGTCGCGAGACACGATCTGTGCTGAGGCTAAGCTGCCTGAAGTGGTGTACTGCGCGTTGCGTTGCCAGGCTGAGTCCATGGTGTTCACCGGGATCGGCTTGTCCGAGCCCGCAGCCACGGAAAAGCGCGTGCCGGCCAGCGAACTGGTGAGCTCCACGATGGTTACGGTGCCCAGCGCGTCCGTGGCGACCAGGATCGGTGAGGGCCCGACCACGTAGTACAAGTGGTTGATGTACACCGAGGTGACGTTGGTGGCCGTCAGCGTCACGGGCACGTTGGCGGCTGCCTTGCCCAAGGCGTCGGTCACTTGCACGTGCGTGGTGTAGGAGTGAATCGCCGTTGCAGGCTGGGTGGTTACGCTGGGCGGAAGTGCGATCGCGCGCTGGCTCCACAGCCCGGTGGTGGGCGACTTCACCAGCTTGACCAGCCCGGTGGCCGAATGCGCGAAGAATGTGTTGGCGCTGTAGGCCCGGTCCACGAAAGGCGAAATGGCGTCACTGCCGGCCATGATGGGCAGAGGCACCGTCCACGAGGCTGCGCTGGCCTGCTGGCCTAGCGGGCACGAAAGGTAGAACACCTCGTTGTTACCGTTGAGCCCCCACACCGTGATGCTGCCGTCGGCTACGTATGCGAACAGCGACCTCACCGCCATGAGCAGCGGGTTCGCAGCCACCAGGACGCCGGCGGCTCCGTCCTTCTGGTTGTTCGCGGCAAACCAGTAAAGCTGCCCATGCGAGGCAGCGTAGAGGTCGGAGCTGTTGTCGGCGTTGCGTGCCGCGGCAATGGCATCCACCATTGCGTCCCCGGGCAGATGCAGGCGCGACGGCAGCGGCGGCTGCGAAGGATCGAACGCGTTGTATAGCGGCGTATAGATCAGTTGCGGCGACGGGCCGATGGTGCCCTTGGTATAGAGACCATCCACGCCAAAGGCCTGTGCCGAGCGCCCCAGGCATGAGCTGTAGCCCGCTGCCTGTACGTCGATGGCTAGATCGTGCAGCTTCCACACCGGGCTCGCCGGCGCCGACACGTCGATGTAGTAGCGCGTCAGCAGGCCCACCGCCTGAGCGGGGTTACGGATCGTGTCCACGACGATGTACTCGCCGTCGACGGCTTCGCTCAAGAAGACGTTGTTGATCTTGAGAGGGCTGGGCGGAACCAACGGTTGGCCCGCCGCATCTACCGCGTTGAAAGGGCTCGCGGTCCAGGTGGGCTCGTCGGCCCAGCGCAAGTCGCTATCGGAGTTGTTGAGGCTCAGGAACAGGTGGTCGTTGGTGCCGTCGTTGATCACCATCGCCAAGTGGATATTGACCGGCACACCCGACTGCAAAGACACCGATTGCGCGGCACCGAATGTCGTGACGTGGGCCTTGCCGCCAAACAGCGCCTGGATGCTTGCAGCACCCAGATCCACCTGACGCCAGCCGTTGATTGCGCCGGGGGTCTCAATCGTGAGTTTGAACGCACCCCCGGTCCCTATTGAAAACAGCAGAGAGGCGCCTGCATTGGTTTGCAGTGCAATGAACTTGTCCTGAGGCAGAAGGAAGTCAGCCTGGATGTAGTTCTCCATCAGCTCTGCCGAGGTCGTGACGTTGTAGTCGCCCATGATGAATCTCCTCAAGCATTCAGTTCGGGTTCACGTAAGTCAGCTGCGCGATCAGGTCTTGGCCCGACGAGAAAGCGACGTTTTTGAAGGTGAATGCGTCGTTGCCGGGGAATACCCAAGCGCGGTAGCCGTTGATCACAGCCGTGAGCTGCTGCACGTAATTGGTGAAAGTCGAGTCGATCACCGACGCAAGGTTGTTCTCCACGCTGGTCACGCCATTCCTCACTGCGTCTTCGAAGCCGAATTTGCCCAGGATGCCCTTTGGATCGAAGTTCCAGGGCACGGAACTGTCGCTCACGCCGTGGGTCTCAGTGACCTGGAGTGCGCCGTTCTGATCCACACCCAGCGAGTAGGTGACGGTAAGGGTCTTGTCGTAGTAGTTGGCGCCATCCAGGTCGGTGTAGTTCACGAACACCTCGCGGTGCGCGAACTTCATGTACACCTGGACCTGCACCTGCACACGCATCTGGTTGCTTGATACGGCCACCGTGCCGTTGAGGGTGTAGTTGTAGTCGCCCCAGATCTCCACCAGGTGCGTGGACGAGGTGGAGTCGTCATGCGAGTTGCACGCGTAATTGAGCGTGAGCATCGTGGTGAAGCCATCAGACTCAGCAGGCGCGACTCTCGCGACAGGCCGAAACGATGCTGGGTTCTGCGAGCGGGCGGAGGAGTATTGGACGGTGAAGTCTTCGCCCGAGTGAGTGAGCGACAGGTTGGTGTCGATGCACAGCGGTGCTACCTGGCTGTTCACCAAACCCGCGAAATAGGTGAAGAACACGTCACGGCGCACCGACTGCACGCCCGAGAAAGACGACACCTCGCCAAGTTCCACCCAGTTCCACGCGAACGGCACCGGGATGGGCGGCGTTGTCGAGGTGGTACCCACGTACACCAAGGCGGTGGCTGCCAGTTGCGCCGGTGTGGGGTTGGTGATCGGCTGCCCGTTCGCCAGCAGCGGCAGGCACTCACGAGACACCGAACCAAGCTGCAACGTGGCTGGGCGTGGCGCGGCCATGGTGAAGCTGTAGCTGAGCACCGGGTTTCCGTTTTGTCGCAGTTGGGTGAAGTAGCTGCCCAGGAACACTGTGGTGATCAGGTTCCATACCGGCCATCCGGACGGTACGCCCTGGATCGTGGGCGAGGACTGCAGGATCGCCGTGTCCAAGTCGAGAAACAGCTTCTGGATTGCGAACGCGTTTGCGGGGTCGTGCTGCAACTCGGCAATGCGTTGCTGGACGGCCGGCGGTACGGGGGAGTTTGGATCGATGGTCGTACTGTTAAGAGAAACGTTGGCCGAGAAGTACCAGGGCGAACCAGAGCCCGATGGCTGAGACTGGTTGATCCAGGTGGCGCTGCCGCGCGGGCCGTACTGAAAACCGGTGATCTGGAATTCGCTGCACAGCAAGTTGAACAGCACGGGCGCATTGCTGCCGCTGCCTAGCGTCGCAATGGCGGGTAGGCTGTCCACGGGAAGGTTGGGCAAGCCGATCCTGGCCCGCACAGCGCCAGCAAAGTTGGCCGCGGACAAGTTGATGAGATCGGGATCGGTGGCCGGGTTAGAACCGGCAGGCACCTTGAAGGGGTCAGAGCCTTTGGCGTCGCCCACCAGCGTGCGATAGTCCACCGGCACGAGGTCGTTGTTGTTGTCATAAACATAGCAGACCGTCACCTCGGGCGCACTAATGCCTGCAAGGAACTGCTTGAGTGTGGCGTTGACACTGGCTTGCGTGACGGCGACGACGAGATCGAAGCCGTAGTGCAGATCGGAAAGGTTCGATTGCGATGCGCTCATGTTGCTGCTCCCTGAAGCGGTGGTGGACTATCGCGGAGACCTGTTGTGGTACAGGCTAGTGCACGCAGGTCCATGCCGGCGATCAGAAGAATGCTGATCTCTGCCTTCCAAAATGATGAGAAATGTTGGGGACCGTTCGTGGACTTCACGAACAACCCAGAGATGGGTTGACATGTCGGCGCGCGAGATTTGGACTCTGACCCGCGTCAGGACCCCACTTGATGCCCTACGGGGAGCTCACGAGCGCAGCAGTGCGGCGCAGCTGGAAGGCCAGGAAGAGGCCCGGGTGGACTCGGTCGCAAAGAACTTCACCGGCGCTCACTAAAGCCGCCAGACCCGCCCCTGCGACGCCTTGACCACTTTGGTCGCCGGCGCGGGCGTCCAGTACATCGAGGAGATTCCGGCGACTGCCCCTTCGATGCGGGCCACGACGTAGACATTGCCATCCACGCCGCTGATGAAGTAGTCATCCTGGGACAGATGGACCTGCGTGCTGGTCATGACGGTGGATCGGTGAATGGCGTCCTGCATGTAGGTGTCGTAATACCGGTTCAGAATATCGGCCGCCAAGCCCGGGAAGGTGTTCGTCAAGTTACCGAACAGGCCCAACTGCACCGCGTTGTTTGGGTCGAACACGTGACCTGCCGGTGCTGTGTCGTAGTTGGCCCCGAACTCCTGCTGGAGGCCCTGGTGCAAGGCCGTCGGCATGCTGTAGGTGAAGGGAAGCACGTACTGGAGCGATGGCGTGAAACCGATCGCGTTCCACCAGAAGGCCGCCTCCCCGGGCGGCGGCGCGACGTTTCCGACTGGGAAGTCGTAGCAGATGTGCTTCAGGAAGTGCTCCTGCGCGTTCTCGTCGGGGCTGTCGTGATTGCCATCGCCCCACGCTGCGATCCCATTGAATCCGCCCGGTGGATAGGCCTCGAAGATGGGCTCCAGCTTGGGAACCGTGGCGGCCGACACCAGCCCGGGCACACCGGCAGTCTGGCGATTGGCGGCGATCATGTCCAGCACCGTCCGCCGATTGGTGGCGGGGGCTAGCAGGGATAACAGCGTGCCTGCAGCCGCCGTCCTCACCGCCGCAAGATCCAGGACAGGCAAGAGTGCCATGTCCGTGAGAAGGGCCCGGAGGTCGTCAAACTTGTCGGCCTGGATGTCCGGCCTGCGCGACTGAATTGCGAACAGGCGGTTGTAATCGATCAGGACCGACGCTCGGGTGTCGTAGTCGTCGGGATTCCCCCATGCACAGTTAAGGTAGCTGTAGAGCTGCATGAACTGAGGCCAACTGCCCACCAGCGGCGCGAGGTCGCCGGCGCGATCAATCATGACTTGCAATGCGCCAGCGGCCAGGCCGTCGACCGCAGTCTCTTTGCCTTGGATCGCGCCGTAGTGCGGCAGCAGTTGTGCCGAGAAGCTCACGCGCTGGACGACAACGGGCCCACGGGGATTGCCAGGCGACGGACCGAAGAGTGCCGCGATGGTGCGTCGCTGGGCCGTCATGCGGGGAGATTCATTGACCCATTCGCCTGCCAAGTTGGCCGGCGATGGCCGCATTGCGACAACGCCCATTGGCGGCTCTCGGGTCGGCGCCGTCGCGGGTGTGAGCGGCGCGCGGCCGCGAGTCGTCAGGGTTTGTTTCATCCTGCAGCCCTTTTCTTGTGCCGGGGAGTGCGCAAGTCACCCAGGTTATGCCCTCGCCGTGCCGCGCGACATCGGTCGAAATCTGATTCGAGCCCAGGGATCGACTTAGGCCCCCGCCTCACTTGTCACACCACAGCTTTTCAAGCTTGCTCCATCATGCGTTCCGGGTACCGCGTGTAGACGACGGCGGCGGGCCGCTGTCGTGCACCTCCCAGCCCACGATCTTGCGCCTGGCAGATGGGTCGGCACCGTGCGACTGCGGAAGATCTTGTTGCCTCGCGGTCCTCCGCCGTTTTCGTATGCGCAAATACGACAAGTCAGATGTACATGTAGTTGATTCCAGTCGCGCCGGGTGAGATGGCCGCAGAGATGACAGTTCGCCATCCGTTGCGGACATACATTGCCCCAGGCTCGCCTCCAAAGAGCAGCCGTTGGCGCGATGAGACATCAATCATTCGTCGCCAGGCTCGCCAGCGTCAAACAAGTTTTGGGATGCGCCGAAACGGCAAATCTCCATCAGCGAAGCGCCTGTCTGCAGACGCAGGTAGTAGACAACGGGAAGCGTACTGGGCTGCCTCGCCAGAGTCTCGACGTCCCTCAGTACATCGGCCGGCAGCGCGCTCAAACTGTGGGAAGCCGTCTTCTCGCTCGCAAGCAGCTTTCGTCCGAGAGCTTGTTCGATAGGGATTTCCATGGGGCAGCAGCCTACCAATTCCGTCACCGCCGAACCACCCCTTCTGGTCGGCCCGCTGCGTGTTCGACTACGACACTTACTGAGGGCGGCGATCCCAGCACGACTAGCGGCGCGGACCATGGACGCCTTCCGCCACCCGAAGATGACTTGCCCCGCACCGGACGATTATCAGTGTCTGTTCTAGGTAGAGGCCGTGTGGAAACGCATTTTGACTGAGGCCCGCCACGAGCATGGGCCACGCACGTTCCCTGCGAAGCGCCAAAGGGCAACCCGAGGGCTCGTCTGAGCTTGAGGAGTGCTCCGTCCGGGCATCGGAGCTGCGATGCGAGGTTTAAAGGGCGCTCACGCGCCCGCCAGCCTCATCGCCTGCACTGCTTTCTTGATGCCCACGATCTGCATCACTCGTTTGAGGTTGTAGGCCAGGACCTGCAAGCTCATCTCGGTGCTGACATTGCCGAGCCTGCGCGTCAGGAAGTGCGTGCTGCCCATCCAGTGCTTGAGCGTGCCGAAGACATGCTCCACGGTCCTACGTCGGATCATCATCGCGTCGGTGTCTCGGTCCAGTCGTCGCTGCATGGCATCGAGCACCTCTTGATGCTCCCGGCGGGAAATCCGGCGATGCTTGGAAGGCGTGCACTCAGCCTTCATAGAGCATCCGGGACAGGCGCTGCTCCAGTAGCGACGGATCTGCAGCCCGTCTTCATCGCGCGTGAAGCGATAGGTGGCTCGCTCGCCCGCTGGACATCGGTACTCGTCGTCCTTGGCAATGTAGATGAAGTCAGTCTTGTCGAAGCGGCCCTCGGCCTTCGCATTCGAGGTCATCGGCTTGGGTACGAAGGGCTTCATGCCGTCATCCGTGCAGCGCTTGATCTGCGAGGCGTTGAAGTAGCCCCGGTCGGCGTAGACCTTCAGGTCTGGCTTGTTCATCGCCTCTTGGGCCGCGCGTGCCATGCCACTGAGTTGGCCTCTGTCGCTGCCGATGTTGGTGACTTCGTGGGCCACAACCAGGTGGTGCTTGGTGTCGACCGCAGCCTGCACGTTGTAGCCTACGACCCCGCTGCCTGCAGACTGAGTTGCCATGGCGCGTGAATCCGGATCCGTAAACGAGACCTGCTTGTCTGGCTGCTGCTGGAGGTGTTGCTCCATCTGGTCCAGCAGCTTGATCTGCTCGCGTAACGCGTCGAGCTTGTGGCTGAGCTCGGCATACCTCGGACCGAACTCCATGATCGGCAACGTCCTGTCCGCCGTGTCAAGCGCCGCGAGGTAGCGCTGGATGCTTTCCTCGATCTGCTGGCGCCGCTTCTCGATCTTGGTGGCGGTGAAGTTCTGGTCGCGGCTATTGACTGCCTTGAACTTGCTGCCGTCCACCGCCACACTGTCACCGCTCAGCAGCTTCAGCTGCCGACACAACTCGACGAAGCGACGGCAGACGTTGCGGATGCCCTGTCCGTTGTCACGGCGGAAGTCGGCGATGGTCTTGAAGTCCGGAGCCAGGCGCTCGGTCAGCCACATCAGCTCGATGTTGCGCTGTGCTTCGCGCTCCAGGCGCCGGCTCGACTGGACGCGGTTGAGATAGCCGTAGATGTAGATTTTGAGCAGAACCGCCGGGTGGTAGGCCGGGCGTCCCGTCGCCGCGGGGGTGGCCCCCGAGAAGCCAAGCACCTCGAGATCAAGCTCTTCAACGTAGGCATCGATGACGCGCACAGGGTTATCTTCAGCGACGAAGTCATCCAGGCACTCGGGCAGCAGCGTCACCTGATGTCGCCCCTGACCTTCGACGAATCGCGCCATCGTCACCTCCACGTTGTCCATTCGACACGATGAATCTAGGCAGCGTCGGTCAGATCGCAAGGAGGGTTTTCACACAGCCTCGGCCGACAGACGACATCCGGGCCAATCACCTGACCGGTCGCAATCGCTGCAAAGGCGTCTGCCTCACCTCTTTGCTCAACCCCGTCGCAGACCAGCGCCCATGCACAGACATTGGCTGTCCAACTTCCGGGGGTCAGTTCAGTTCAAGATGCCCCCTGCCCCGTTCAAGCAGCCTATCGGTACAGGCGCAGGAAGCGAAACATCTTCGGCCATTCCTCACGTGGCTTGAACGCGATCGCAACCTCCTGATGGCCAAGCGCTGATTCGGTGAGGACGACGTGGTCTTCGATCAGCTTGGCCTGCTCAAACTCCCTGGGGCTGGCCTTGCAGATCACTTTGAAAAACGGACCTGGGTTGAGCCATTGTTTGACCTCTGGCGTGTCCTGGAACTTCAAAAATGCTGCAAGAGAAGCATGGGCGACGGCGACCATGCCGAAGCCCAGGGGAATGTCGTCTCGCACGAGGATGTACATCTTCATGAGCTCATTCTTTCGGATCTCCAATTCCTCGCCGCCCCGAGTGGACGGCACCGGACACGGTTCTACCCCACCGGCGTTCAGGAAACGCTTCGCTTGTCATGACCGGCCACATAGCAGGATAGGCGGAGGAGTTTGCTGCTTGAATTGCCAGCCTGTGATGTGACAGAAGATGTCAAGGCGTCGCTCACGAGTCGTAGCAACGGGTTGTGCTCACGCTCGATTTCGTCGCCACAGTGGCTAGAAAGCCAGTGATGCGCCGTCGTTAATTGGTTGCTGAACTTCGTCGCCTGGCCTCACATCGACAGCCGCAGTGACCCGGGTTATTGGCCACCACCCAAGTTGCTCAGGTTCGACGAGGCGAGTTCACTTGATAATCGCCGCCGTTATTGAGCCGATCGTTTTGAGGGGAGCAACCTGAGACTTCCCCGAGCGCGGCGGAGGGAGAGATGCAATGAATGAAATTCGCAAAGCCGGGCTGAAGCAGCTCGTCACCGCCGGCGTGATCGCCGTGCTGATCGAGGCACTGATGCTTTGGCTCAAGGATCATGGCCGGTCCATCGTCGGGATCGGTTGGGCCATTCCAGCCGCCTTTGCGCTGACTGGGCTGATCCAGTTGGTCTCGGGGGTCCCGTTTTTGGAGCTTTCTGCTCGTTGGGACAGCTTGAAAGGCTGGCAGCGCGGCATCCTTGGAACGCTGATCGTCATCGTCGCTGTCGCGCTGATGATGCTCGGCTTCATCGGTTTCTCCACCCTGTTCCTGAGCTGATTCCGCCTGAGGCCCCAGCACCACATGCCAATCCCAGTCATCGTCGCATTGGACTATCCCAGCCGGGCAGACGCCTTGGCTCTTGTAGATCTGTTGGGCCCTGAATCCGCGTTCTACAAGGTCGGCCTGCAGCTTCTGACCGAAGAAGGCCCGGAGGTCGTTCGCGACCTCGTCTCGCGGGGAAAAAGCGTCTTTCTCGATCTCAAGTTGCATGAGATTCCCAACTCTGTAGCGGGTGCCGTGCGCGCTGCTGGCAAGCTCGGAGTGAGCATGGTCACGGTGCATGCCTGCGCCGGGTCGGCCGTGCTTCGTGCTGCGGTCAACGCCGCGGCGCCTTTCCCTGGCCTCAAGGTATTGGCGCTCACCGTCATCACAAGCCTCACCGACCGCGAGCTTCCGGAAGTTGGACTTGCACCGTCGGTGCAGCAGCAGGTGGAGCGACTGGCCGCCCTTGCTGCGGAATGTGGATGTCACGGCGTCGTGGCATCAGCGAATGAAGCCGCTTATCTTTCGAGGCAGTTGCCGCAGGGCATGCTCATCGTCACGCCCGGAATCCAGCTCGCGGGTGCCGGCACCAATGACCAAGCGCGCGTCACTACGCCCGAGGTCGCTCGCCAGAATGGGGCCACACACATTGTGGTCGGCCGGTCCATCGCTCAAGCGCCAGATCCGCTGGTTGCGTTTCGCGCCGCGCGCGCCGGCATGGAGACGACGAGAGCGGGCTAACTGTTCGGGTCTGAGCGACTGCTTTGCTACCCTTTAAACCTCGCATCGCAGCTCCGATGCCCGGACGGAGCACTCCTCAAGCTCAGACGAGCCCTCGGGTTGCCCGTTGGCGCATCGCATGGAACGTGCGTGGCCCATGCTCGTGGCGGGCCTCAGTCAATGCGTTTCCACACGGCCTCGACCCAAAGCGGAAATCGGCGCAGCCCAGATCGGCCGCCGAAAAGAAGGCGCTCAACGCCAAAACGGTAGGCTGGAGTGCCTTGTTAGGCTTGTTTTACAAGACGAATATCAACCTCGCGTTCCACGTATGCCCACTCTTTTGTTGCGCGGAGTTGCACCAACAATTTGTTGAATGCAGATGTATGTTCAGGCGCAAACTCGAACCAGGTTAAAAAATCAAAAGGCTCGCCGAGATCACGGGAATGATGAAGTTGCCTTGCGATTTGCGGTAGATATGCAAGCCCAATTTCGGTGTGGTGTGATTCAGCTTCAAAAATAGCCCGTCGCTCCTCTTGGGACATTGCCCACCACTCCGGGCTTTTCTTAATGGGTATGAGCGCGGCACAACTGGAGCTTGGGCGGTTTAGCCCCTCCTGCTTTGCACGAAGCTGATTTATCTCGTGTCGCTCGGCGTAGCGCACATTGCTTGTAAAGCCTTTGAGCACCCACGTGCCATGCGGTGCTGGGCCTGAGAATTGCGTGTTGAGTACGTTTACTCTCGGTACTGTTACGAGAGAGGTGCCGATGACTGCCTCGCAGCTCGTAACTTGCCATTGGCCATCGGTGCCGCCGATGAATGAGTAATGGTTGTTCATGCGAGGAATATCCTTAATGCCTAACTCGTTATCGCCAGTCTGCGTAATGTAGGCCTTTGTAGGCCTGTGCCGCGCAATACGTGCGCCTGTGGCAAGAGCCAGCGATGCGCCGTCGCTGGTCCCGGCACTGCACCGTCGAATGCGATGAACAGACCGCAGACCTCAGATCAAGTCCGCGTCGCGTGCATGCGCTACAGCTTCAAGCACCATCTTTGGCTCAGCGCGCTCTCGATAATCCGCCTCGATATGAGCGAAGACCACGCGGCCGTCTCGGTCGATCACGTAAGTCGCGGGCACCGGCAGCTCCCAACGGCCATTGCCGTTGAGCACGGGCAGGTCGTTGCCGACGCGGCTATACAGGTCAATCAGTTGGGGCGGCAATTCGAAGGTCAGGCCGAAGCCTTCGGACGCTTGCAACGCAGAATCGCTCAGAACCGGGTAGGCCAGGTCGTTCTTCTGTGCCGTCGACAACGAGTGGTCCGGCGTCTGCGGGGACACGGCGACCAGTTGTCCCCCCATCTGCTTCAACGATGGCAGATGCTCATTCCAGGCTCGAAGTTCCAGGTTGCAGTACGGGCACCACCCACCCCTGTAGAAGATCAGCACCAGGGAACCGCGACGCCACAGATCAGAGAGTCGAACCGGGCGGTTCATGGCGTCCGGCAAGGTCACGTCCGGCGCGCGGGCTCCCACCTGCATCGCGCGAGCCTCAATGCCGCTGCTACGCAGGTCAGCGGTTGCGGCCTCCATCATCGCCACGCGTTCTGGCGCCACTCGCTGCTTGAAACCGGCCTTGTAGTCGGCCAGTTGATCGGCCAATGTCTTGTGCTTTTCCATGGAAATGATCCGGAGGTTGAAATAGAAGCGACTCAGTGCCTTGCCGGCGACGTGACCGCCAGGATCAAGCCGCTCATCGCCACGAGGAGCCCGATCGCCTCGGCGGCGAGGGGAACGTGGCCGAGCACTGGCCAGGCCAGCAATGCCGCCAATCCGGGAGCCAGCGCGGGAAACACGGCGGCGCGCGCCGATCCCAGCATCGCGACGGCCTTGGCGTAGGTGAACAGCGTCCCGGTGCCAGCAATCACACCTTGCACGAGTACTTCGGCCCAGAACACCAGCGGTGCCGCTTGGGTCAAGCGTGAGGGTCCGACAAGCAGTAGATACGCTGGCACATACGTGAGCAGGGCCGAGAGCGAGACGACGGCGGTGGCGAGCAGAGGGTCCAGCCGATGCTTTCGCAGCACGATGCCGAATCCCGCCCACAAGGTGCCTGCAGTCAGGAACATCGCATCGCCCACCGCTGTTCGGGCCGTGAAGCTCCTGGCATCCACGCCCGACAGCAGTAGCAAGCCGGCAAGCACGATGACGATGCCCGCCACCTTGCGCGCGCTCAGGGGCTCGCCCAGCATGACTGCTCCCAGCACCAGGCCCATCACGCTCATGGCCGTGAAGGGAAACACGGCGGCGTGGCTTGCCGGCGCGAATTGCAAGGCACCGAACATCAGCAAGCCGAACGGCGCCCCCGCCAGGAGCGCGACCAGGATCCAGGCACGCCAGCGGGCGAGGAAGCCTGCCGCGTCGCGTCGCCACGCGAAGAGCAGCACGGGCAGCGTCAATATCCCCGCGACGCCAAAGCGCAGCACGGTGAGATCCGGCGACAGCAGCCCGTGGGTGATACCCCAGCGCGCGAACACCGTGTACAAGGCGCCGATCCCTGCGGCCAGTAGGCCCATGGCCGTGCCGACGACGAGCCGGAAATGGCCAGCGCGGGGGGTGTGCATGCTCGACGCCTGGTGTTCCATGAGCGGGCTCAAAACGATCACGCCGGCAGTGCGGGAGCGGCAGGAAAGTCCACCGGTACCCGTGTCGTGCCATGCAGGTAATTGGTGACCGTCTTGTCCCCGATTACGACGATGGCATCGACCAGGTTCTCGGACGTCCAGCCGGCCGCGAAGAAAGCCCGCACCAGGGACGGATCGGCATGGCCACGGTCGCTCGCGACGTGCTTGACCAACTTGGCCAGCACGTCGGGCGAGACTTGATCGCGCGAGGGCACGTTGAGAAGCGTGTTCATGAGGAGTTCCTCTGTGGATGAAGCGTGGCGGGGATCATTTACTTCGAGGCGTTAAACGACTTGACCAGGGCCGAGGCGCTGGCGCCTTCGAGGCTCAGGCCGTAGCCGGTCTGCTGGACCAACGCCAGCTTCAGCGGCTGCACGAAGTGGATGCGGGTGTTGCGCAGCGTGACTTCAGGCTTCTTGAGATAGTCGGCCGCGATTTCGTAGGCTCGGCTCGTGGCGCGCCCGTCCGGCACGACCTCGGTCACGGCGCCCCACTCCTTCGCCGTTGCGGCCGACAGAGGCTTGGGGGCGAGCAACATGGCCTCGGCGCGGGTCGGCCCGACTCGGTACGACCAAGTCGTGAAGATGCCATCGCCTGGCACGATGCCGCCAGCGAAGTGCGGCGCGTCATGGAACGTAGCGCCGTTGCCCGCCACGATCACGTTGGCCAGCAGGCAGTACTCGGTGTGCACCCAGGCCTTGCCTTCGACGGCGCAGATCATCGGCACGCGGATGTTGGCGATGTTCTCGACGATCTGCGTGCCTTCGTCGTGCACCTTGGACCAAACATCAGGATCGGCCACATTGCCAAAGGACGCGAAGTCGATGTCGCCCATCCATTGACCGCCCGCGCCGGTGAGGATCACGACTTTGTTGCCGCGGTCACGGCCGATGTCGTAGAAGGCGTCGACGAACTGTTCGTGCTCGCGTGCCGAGAACTTGATCGGGCCACCCTTGGTGTTCATCTCGACCAGCAGGACGCCGGCGCCATTGCGAGACATGCGCATGCCGTCGTACTTGGTGAAGTAGCCGGGGTCGGCGGCATGCGCTGCACCGAAGGCGATGGCTGCGGTGGCGGCAACGAGGATCGTGCGAAGGAATTTCATGAATGTTCTTTGAGGAAGTTGAGAGAGGACGGTGGGTGTCATTGGGCGGTGAAGCCGCCGTCGACGTTGGCGCACTGGGCCATCAGGACGAAGGTCTTGAAGCGTTCATCGATAGCTCCTGGCAAGAAGTCGGTTGCGATCAGCGAACTGTGATTCATGACCAACGACGGCGCTAGACGGCGTTTTGTCCTAACATCAAGTCCAACGAGGAATGAATGGGGGCGAAGATGGACCGACTGGCAGCGATGCAGGCCTTCGTACGGGTGGTCGAAAGCGGCAGCTTCTCAGCGGTCGCCCGTGAGACCCAGACGACACAGAGTGGAGTGAGCAAGCAGATTGCTGCGCTGGAGCGCACGCTGGGCGCGCGCCTGCTCAATCGATCGACGCGTTCACTGGCGCTGACCGAGGAAGGTGAGCGCTACTTCGAGCAGGCCCGGCGCCTGGTGGCTGAGATTGCCGAGGCCGAAAATTCCCTGCGGAAAGGCGAACAGCAGCTCACAGGCTTGCTGCGCGTGGCGGCCTCCGTCGGCTTCGGCCGCTTGAAGCTGCTACCGCAGGTGCAGAGCTTTCTCGCCCTTCACCCACACGTGAAGATCGATTTGAGACTGAACGACGGCTTCATCGACCTCGTCGAGCAAGGTGTCGACGTGGCGGTGCGCATCGGCGAGTTGGCCGACAGTACGCTGGTGGCGCGCCGAATCGGTACGACCCATCGCACCTTGATCGCCAGCCGGAAGTACCTGCGCTCGCTGCCCAGCGGTCTGAAGGCGCCGCGAGTGCCGGAGGACCTTCAGCGCCACAACTGCCTCGTCTACACCGAGCTGGCGACACAGAACGCCTGGACCTTCACCGCCGGCGTGGGGGCACCAGTGGCGGTCGGCACGCAGGTGACGATCCGGGCACAGGGCAACCTGCAGACCAACAGCAGCGAGGTGGTGCGCGCTGCGGTCCTGTCGGGGATGGGGATAGGGTTCGCGCCCACTTGGCTGTTTGAAGACGAGATGTCGCAAGGCGATCTGCAGGTGCTGCTGCCGGATTGGCCCGCGCCCTCCATGCCGGTGCACCTGGTCAGTCCTAGCCAACGCCGGAATTCAGCAAAGGTTCGGGCTTTCGCAGAGCATCTGGCAGCGGCGTCAGAGTCGTAGCGGCGCACATGCTCGCCAGAGCTCCGTGCATTTCCCGAGATCCACGGCCGGGCCGCTCAACCTGCAGAAGTCGGTCGTTCTGGCCTACCTCCGAGCCGAAAGCCGACGACGGACATCAAGCACGATTCAGCGTCCTGACGACCAGCTCCGCCTGCCACAGGCCCATGGTAGTCCATGGGGGCAAAGCTCACTTCAACTGGGTTCGCTTCCGCTGCGATGCTGCCGCGGCTTCAGCCTGTGAGCGGAAGTGGGTGGTTGGGCGACTGACGCGCAAAGCGCAGTGCAATCAATTGCGAACCCAGTCCGCTCCCGATGAAGACGGCGCGGCGATTGGAGGATAGCTGGCCAAGCCAGTCGAAGACTCCACCATCGGCCAGCGGAAGCTCTCCCCCGTCGGGCGCCGGTACCCATATGCGATAACGAAGTCCGCCGCAGTAATAAGGATGCTCCAGAGGCTGCACGTCGGCGCAAAGGATGTCGGCAATCCGGGCCCCGAGTTGCCGCTTCTCTGCCGACACGAGGACCTCCACGCGAGGCCGGTGCAGTGAGTACCCCAACTGTTCGAGCCGACTCAAACCCGCAAGCATCGTGCGCACATGCAGCGCGACTGCCTCGACGGTGAACGCGTGGTCCTTGCGTTCAAGGCCCCCGCTCCCAAGCGCGAACAGACGAAAGTGTTGGGCGTATCCCGGCTGCTTTGGAAACGGTTGGGTTCGCAGGACGCGGTGGCTTGTGGCGAGGTGAACATCAATTGCCGAAGAGGCCCGCATTCGCAGCGAACACTCCAACGCGAGAACATTCGTCGGGTCCGATACGACCTCGGTCGACCGCAACGCTGACAGCACCCGGTTCTGATGGGAGGGGCCCACCACCGAACAGGCCCCTAAGGGAGCCACCGGTGACAGTTCAACCGCCTCGAAGCGCTCGGCGGCCGCGAGCAATTGCGCGTCGATGGCCAGCATTGCACGGAGGTCAATCGCCGACGGTGCGCAAAAGCGGTCGCGACCATACTGATCGACCAGGTCGCTCGCGCATCGCGCCGCGGCTCGTGCGTGCATCACTTCAAGCAGCAGCGATTGAAGAGCAGAGCCCGTCAAACCGTCTGCCAGCTGACGAAAGGCCGCCTCACCCACCGAATCGACTATCCACGCGCGATCTGTCATCCGGAAAATCATACAGTTGGCCCGAGCCGCTTCTCGCGCTTCAGCTAACCAACCTGTGATGACCTCGAGACCATGACGCTTCTTCGCCTTTCAGGAGGCACCGATGTTGCCGGAATCGCGATTTTTGACATCGACGCGCTCTCCGCCAGCAGGCCAGAGGATTCAACACTTGTAGCGCTGGAGGAATCCGGCCGGTTGATCCGTTTCCCCACAGGCGGAGATGGGGGTTACCTCCTTCACCTGTTTGTGGACGAACCGATCCCGGAAGACCTTCAGCGCTATTGCCTCGCCGAAGACACGCTGACCGGCGGCTTCAAGACCGAGCAGGGCAACATCGCCTTCGGAGGCATCGAATCTGCGTTTGTCGGCTTCAAGCCGAACCGCAACATCAGAGCTGATGGAGCCATCCCGCCAGGCGAATATAGCTACACAGCGTTTCACACGGAATTCCCCGACGAGTTGGTCACCCGAACCCTGGAGGTTGAGGCGAATTCCACAGAGGTCTGGCTTTCACGCGCCCCCGTGGTCGTCTCGCTGGCAACGATTGCATTGGCCGTAGCGCTATCGGCGGCCCAGCGGTTTGCTCTGGTGGGTCTTGCGCTGCTGGTCGGCTATTTCGCAGTCAAACTCATTTGCAAGGCCCCCGCGTATCAAGACATCAAGTCCAGGCGTGAGGTCGCGCAGCTGGATCTGCCCAGCATCGTGGTGGAGCTTCGTCCAGCACCAGCCCGCGTCACGCTTCAGGCGTGCCGCTGAACAGCAGCGTCCACGCTTGGCCGTCATACAGCGACGCCCCGTGCATGCCGGCCACCAGCATTTGCCGGCCATTCGGCGAAACGTCCAGGCGGTGCGCATGCACGGAAGTGTGGACGGGCATCGGATCACGCTGTGCGCGGTGAGCCGGCACCATGTCGCCGTTCTCCAGTACGAAGCAACCGGCTGAATCATTGGCGCAATACAACCGGCCATTGAACCAGGCAGCATCCTGATAGGGCTGCATGTGCTGGCTCTGCACCACCCGCTGCCATTGGTCATCACGGCCCTTCCAGACAGAGCCGTGGATGTCGGTGATGTAGGCCGTTCCGTCGGGCGACACGGCTACGGTGTGCAAGCTCAGATCGGAGGGAAAGGGCAGCTCTCTCCAGACGCCTCTGCTGTAGCGCCACACGGCCCCGGCATGTCCAACGGCATAGAGGTCGTTATCGGCCAAGCCCGCCATGTCCAGGAAGGCGCATTCATCGATGGCGGCTTCCCACGTCTCTTCATCGGCGCTGCCCAGATCCGCCGGTAGAGGAATGCCCTCATGCTCGCGCCACTGCTGCGGTCCTTCCCGCTCAAAGACACGAAACGGCGTGCCCAGCGCAAACACCGTTGGGCCCACCCGCACGGTCTTGTAGATGGCACAGTCGAACTGCTCGTAAGCCTCCTCGGACAACTTGCGCACGTCGAAGGGAATGCCGTCTTCCTCACGACCCTTGTAAGCCTTGGGCTTGTAGGCATAGACCTCACGTGTGGCACCAACGGCGACGAATTCCGAGTCTCGCGGCGACCAGGCGCTGCTGAGCTGGCCTGCCACGCTGAGCCGGTTGACCGGCAGGGAGAAGAAACGGGATTCGGGCGGCTGGTCCAGCTTGACCGCCAGCAGCCAAATGTCGAAGCCGTCTTCCATGCGGTCATCGGCGCCCAGCTCCTCGAAGAGCAGGAAGCCCAGCCGACCCTCCTCGAAGCCGAGGGTGCAATCGCGCACCAGGTAGCCGTCCATGAAGCGAGCCCAGGTTTCTTGATTGAATAGCAATGCCGACTCCTTGATCCATCTTCAACGACCACCGCATGCGTGCGGTCCACTCCACCTCTGCTGGATGCGAATCGCCCCGCCCCCATTCACGCATTGCCGGCGCCGCTCCATTCTGCGTCCCACCAATGCCGACACTGAGTAAAAGTCGGTGATTCTCCTCGGCAGCCCGTGCGACGTTGCCAGCCCACCGAGCCTGCGCGTCCGAACTGGCACACTCCCCGCTCATGAGCAGCGTCTCCCACTCATACCGCTACCCCCATCCCTCGTTTGTCGCCACCCAGGACAAGCCGCGCCTGGTGCTCGCCACCTCCGCCACCGCTGAAACCCCCGCCCCCAACTTCTTCGAAGGTCAGCTGCGTTCACCCCGCATCGTGGCCGACATGCTCACGGCCGTCCACCTGACCGTCGGGGCCAGATTCTTCGTACCGCCCAACAGCGTCGCGCGCGCTGCCGCCTTGGCAGACCCGGTGGTGACTGCTGGCGGGGGCGTCTTGCGGTTCGAAGGCTTCTCGTCCTGCTGCAGCACCTACATTCGCGCCGACCTCCTGCCCGAGGCCTATGACGGGCAAGTGGTGGGCAAAGGCACCACCAACATCGACTTCAACGCGCCCATGCGGGCAGCATTGGCCGGCATTCGGGACGCGTCCGGCCTGGCACTCTCCGTGGGTCCCGACGCCCTGACGCTGCGGTCCGGCATCGCGGAAGTCACCGAACGCAAGGTCGAATTGCCGACCCGGTGGATACGCGGCATGGTGGAGGTGCAGTCCTACCAGGCTGCGATGCAGAAGCGCTTTGAAGTCTCAGCCCTCGAAGCCCTTCGCTTCCTGCGCACCCTGCCCAAGGCCTCGACGAGCCGCACACCGCTCTGGATTGCATCAGGGCCAAGGGGCCTCTACACCACCACCCGCCCCGTCGATGGCGGCGTACGGGTCACAGATACCCGCCGGCTCCGCGTCCTTCAAGCACTGCTGCCGCAAGCCCTCACGCTCGCCGTCCATGCAGATGACACCCAACAGACCAGCGCCTGGGTCGTCGACTTCGGCACCGCGCGTCTCACACTGGCTCTGAGTGCCGAGGTCTGGCGCGGCTTCTCCGGCGAAGGCCAGGCCCTGCGGGCCCTGCTCGATGCAGGCACACGCGGCGCCCCGCTGCTGGCCCGCGTGCGCTCGGCACTGCAGTGGCAAGCCAGGCTCGATCCGCAGCTTCTGGCCGATGAATTGGCCCTCTGCCCTTCGCAGGTCGCCGATGCACTACGCGTGCTGGGTGCCAGCGGACTGGCCGGCTTCGACGTGACGGAGGGACTCTATTTCCACCGCGTGCTGCCGCTGGACCTCTCTGCCGTTGCCGACATGCATCCCCGTCTGGTCGATGCACAAGCCTTGATGGACGAAGGCGCCGTGACGGTTCTGAAGCGTGAACCGTTCGAAGCAACGGTGCGCAGCGGCGATCTCCTGCACCGCGTGCGCGACAAGGACGGTGAGCTGCACTGCACCTGCCCCTGGTTCGCCGCCCACCACGGCTTGCGAGGGCCCTGCAAGCATGTCCTGGCCGCCGAAGGCAGCCGCATCCCGTAAATCCCAGACCGCGACCCGCTCCGCACGCCACCGATGTTCAACCCCACCACACCGCTCGAATCCGCCATTGCTGCCGGTGATGCCGATCAGACGCTGTCCCTGCTGCGCAGCGAAACCCCCGAGCAGCGGCGGTCGCATCGTGCCGGGCTGCTACGGATGCTCAAGTCGCTCGAGGACGCGGGTTGGAAAGTGGCCACCGGCACATGGACCGGAGACTCGATTGACCAGCAGGAGCTCAGCTTGTCGATCGCCATCGCGTTGTGCGGAACCGCCAGGGATGTGATGGACGCGCGCGTGGACATTGATCTCCTTATTGAACTGGGTCGCGAGTTCCACCCGCGCTGCCTGGATGAACTGGCGGACACCTTCCTGAAGGCTTCACCCAACCGGATAGAAGCCGTGCAGCAATTGATCGGAGCGGGACTGGTTTCTCGCCCAGACACGGACGACTACATCCTGGGCCTCATCGCATTGCCCCGTGTCATCCGCAGCACCCAAGGCCTGAAGGCATTGTTCGATGCGGACCCAGGGCTGCGCCCGCTGCTGCTGCGCGTCTTCGAGATCGAAGGCACGACCGAGTGCAGCCTCGCGTCCTCCGACCAATACAACCGTGTCCATGGACTGGACTGGGTGACGCTGTTGCTGTCCATGGCGGACGATGGACTGACGACCCGCGCCGAGCTGCTGGACCTGACGCTTGGCGCGCTCGAAAAGGATTGGCCGCAGTACCGCTCGGGCTGGTTCTCTCGCTTTCATGCGGTACTGGACCCAGATGCCGCCACCCTGCGGGCCCGCTTGCCGCGCTACCTCGCCCTGTGTGCCAGCCGCATCCCGCCGACAGTCGCCCTGGCCCTGCAGGCGCTCAAGACCATGGACCTCGCGGCCCCCATCGACGCGGACGCCTTGCTCAATGCGTTGCGACCGGTCATGGCGTCGTCGATCAAGGGCCAACTGGAGGCCGCGATGAAGCTGCTGGATCGACTGGTCGCACGTCAGCCCGAACGCCGACTGTCGACCTCCTCGCTGGTGGCGATGGCGCTGCTGCACGATTCCGCCGCTGCGCAGGCCAGCGTGCTGGAGAGACTGAAATCCTGGGGCGTCGACCAAGCGACACGTCAGCAGCTCTCGGACTTTGTGGCGACCGTGGCTGCCGTCAACCGACCGCAACTGCTGCAATTGATTGGAGAGGCACCGACGGCTGTCGCTGCCGATGTGAACGCCTCCGCAGCCCATGCATCGCCCTCTGCGCCCTGTGCAGCCTCCTCGCCATTACCCACCGCGCATCCGCTGGACGACGCCCGTAGGCTGCCCCGCTTCGACGATCTGCACGAACTGGTCGAATGCATCGCGCATGTGTTTGAGAACGCCACTGACGTCGATGCATTTGAGCGATGCGTTGCTGAATTGGTCCGCATCACACCGCTGGCCGAGGACGACAGGCCGCTGTTTGGTCCCGTGCGCAAGCACGCAGCGCGTGTCAAACCGCTGCTCCCGCGCGAGTTGGCCCGGCTGCTGATCTATGTGCTCGACGGGGTGCGGACCCCGGGGTACGCGAATCAGGACCATGGTGGCAACCTCAGTCCGGTGGAATCGCTTCTGAATGAACGCATCGACGCGCTGATGGACCTCGCGGCCCAAGGGCGCGGCCTTGTGCCCTTGTCCGCACCGACGCATCAAGGCGGCTACATCGCAGCTGAGGCCTTCATCGACCGGGTGGCGCAACATGGGGCCGCCAACGCCGTCTCCACGGAGCTGGAACAGGTGGCAGGCCTGCTGCGCCTGATGCCCATCGTGGGGCACGACGAAGCGCCCGCCCTTCGCGCGCGAGCCCGCGCGTTGGTGGACGCCCCGCTCACGCGGGCTCTCCGTTATGCACTCGGAGACGAGCTCACGCCCGACACGCACCGGGAACTCTTCGCGGCTGCGGCGCGCATCCGGCACCCGCGGGAGGACGACCTTGTTCTGGATGGCTGCCATCCCAACCTCGGACCGGACGGGGCGCTCATGGCCCGTCCAACATGGCGGGTCCATACCCACTTGCATCGATATGGCGACAAGACGACGACCTACTACGACCTGCAGGTGGACACTCCGCCCGTCCCCGCTCAAACACCCAGCACCCGGCTTGCAGTCCGGCGCCACCCGCCCGGCCCGAACGCACGCGAGCACTATCGCTGGTGGAGCTTTGCAGGGATCGACGAGGGAGCCGTTCGCTATTCAGCCACCTTGCTGCCGTCTGACCCTGAAGCCTTTTTCGCGGATGGGGTCCGTGCCGTCGGCAACAACCTCGATTGGTCAGAGGCGCAGTGGCAGAACCGTGCTTATCTGGATCGACTGCTCGATCCGGTGACGGCCATGACACCGATGGCCTGCCTGCTGCTGGTGCTGGCGCTGTTCGGCAAGGAGCCGGGACAGACAGCGATCGCGGTGGATGCATGGGTGGCGGCCCACACCGAGGGCCGCTTGAGTTCCGCGCAGTTGCTGGTGGAGCCGCTCACAGTGCTGATCGCCTCGCCGCTGGTCAAGCCGGCGCGGCTGCACAAGAGTCTTCAAGCGGCCCTGCGCATCGATGCGCGCATGCAGGCGCTAGTCTTTGAGCTGCTGTGTGCGGCGGTCACGGTGAATCCGGAAGGCCCGCCCCGGGATATGGCGCTGTTGCTGAGCCTGTTGCTCGAGCTGAAAGTCGATGGCGCCAGGCCACTGCCACCGGACGTGCAGTCAAGCCTGTCGCAGATGAAGTTGAGCGGTCAGGCCAAGCAGCTGAGGGCACAACTGCTGGCGTGAGGGGACTCTTGGCCAGGACCTGCGTGGAGAAGTGACAATGACCCTCCAGCTGGAAACCGGCACACGAAAGGATCTACGTTGAGAGACGAAGATTTTGAGGCGTTCATCGAGGAGTTCGGTGAAGCAGAGGACACCTTGCCCATCGCAGCAACGGATATCGATCGATGGCATGGAAAACTCCCCGAAGCCTTGCTTCAGTACTGGCGCGAAGAGGGATGGGGCCGCTACGCCCAGGGGCGATTCTGGCTGGTCAATCCAAGCGACTACACGGACATCCTGAAGGCGTGGCTGAAAGACTCGCCCCTGGAACAGATCGATTCATTCCATGTCATCGCTCGCACCGGCTTTGGCAAGCTCTACCTCTGTGGGGAGAAGTCCGGCCAGTCCGCAGTGATCAATGGCGCCACTCATGCGGTCTTTGCGCTGCCGAATGCATTGAAGCCAAAAACGCCGGAGCGGCGAGACCTGTCGATACGTGTGTTCCTGGGCGTGGACCAGGACGAATGCGATCTTGACGACGAAGATGGCCTGCCCTTGTTCGCCAGAGCCGTCCAGCAACTCGGGCCACTGGACGCCGATGAGGTCTACGGTTTTGAGCCCGCGCTTGTGGTCGGAGGTCGGATGCGGCTTGAAAACCTTCGACGACTGAAGCTTGACCAGCACCTCACCATCCTGCGGCAGCTCGCCGCCCCGTCCATGCCGTTCTCTGGCGAGGCCGTCGCGCGGCTGCTGAACGGCTAGACGGAAGGCGCATGCATCTTGATGGCCGCTGAGAGTCGCAAAGCGTCCTTCGCCGGTGGCAGCCCAAATGCGCGCCCATACTCCCGACTGAATTGGGTGGGACTTCCGTATCCCACCTCGTAAGCGACCGCCGTGACGTTCATCCCTGCGGCCAAGAGACGCTTGCGCGCTTCAAGCAGACGCAACTGTTTCTGATACTGAAGCGGGCTCAGCGAGGTCACTGCCTTGAAGTGCCTGTGGAACGCTGACAAGCTCATGGCGGCTTCCTTGGCGAGATCCTCGACCACCAACGGTTGGGCAAAGTCCCGGCGGATGCGTTGGATGACTGTGTGGATCCGCGCCAGAGCGGAATCTGGCGTGGCGATATCCCGCAGCATCCATCCCATGGGCCCCTGCAAGACGCGATAGAGGATCTCGCGCTCGAAAGCTGGTGCCAGAGCCGGGATGTCAGCGGGTCTGTCCATCAATCGCAGCATCCGTACCCATGCGTCCAGCAAATCAGGCGTCACAGGCGCCACTGAGAAGGCCTGGCTGGACGTCGTGGGCGCACGCTCCGGCAGCGCCGATAACAGGTCCGCCAGGACCGCTGGGCTCAGCGTCAGCGCCACCGCCAGATACGGTTCGCCGTCTGCTGCCGACCGCACAGCACCTGAGGCCGGCAAGTCCACCGACATGACGAAGTAGGTGGCGGGGTCATAGTGCAAGGCCTGGTCGCCCACGGTCAATGTCTTCCCACCTCTCAGAATCAGGTTGACCATCGGTTCGTACACCAGCGCCAGCTCATGTTCCGGGATGTGGCCCTGAACCATGAATACACGCGGGATGCCGGTGGGCGTGGGACGGTTCTCCGCGCGGCTGGCGAGTGTTCGGAGTTCATCGAGTGGCTCGGTCATGACGAGTGGGAGATCGATTCGCCCGGCGCCCGATTGGGCCCAAACGGCGTGCAGGAATGGGCAGGAATGCGGCAGAAACGGTTGGGACACAGATTGGCCGCTTCCCTATCGTTCAGTCACCCCAATCCCTCAGTTCCTGGAGCATTCAATGAGTCAAAGCAAAGTGGTCGTGATCACCGGTGGCAGCCGCGGCATCGGCGCCAAGACAGCCATCGAAGCGTCACGTCGTGGCTTTGGTGTCATTCTCACCTACAACGCCCATCCGGAAGCGGCGCACGACGTGGTGGCAGCCATCGAAGCGGCCGGTGGCAAGGCAGTCGCGCTGGCGCTGAACGTGGCCGCTGCTGCCAGCTTCGCCGACTTCCGTGCCGACGTGCAAGACGCGCTTGCGAAGACCTGGAACGTCTCGCATCTGTCTGGCCTCGTGAACAACGCCGGCTACGGTTTGTTCCAACCGATCGCCACCGTGACCGAGGCGCAGTTCGATGGGCTGTTCAATGTCCATCTCAAAGGCCCCTTCTTCCTCACGCAAGCGCTGCTGCCGCTCCTTGAGAACGGGTCGAGCATCGTGAACCTGACCAGCGCCACCACCCGCGTGGCCACTGCCGGCGTGGCGCCCTACGCCGCGTTCAAGGGGGGCCTTCAAGTGCTGACGCGTTACATGGCCAAGGAGTGGGGGGAACGCGGCATTCGCGTCAATTCCGTGTCTCCAGGCCCCATCCGCACCGAGCTGGGGGGTGGCCTCAACGAAGACTTCGAAGCGCTGCTGTCCTCCCAAACGGCTCTGGGCCGCGTCGGCGAGCCTGAGGAGGTCGCGCGCGTCATCACGACACTGCTCAGTCAGGACAGTGGCTGGATCAACGCGCAGGACCTCGAAGTGTCTGGCGGGTACGTGGTCTGATCTGCCCCGGCCTCAACCGCGGATCGTGACCGCCACCTTGCCCCGGTTCCGCGGAGACGCCATCTGCGCAAAAGCTTCGTTCACCTGGGCCAATCCAAAACGCCTGTCGGAGAGGATGGGCCGCAGCGCGCCACTGCGGGCCAATCTTGCGGCCTGCTGCAGGATGTCGCCGTGGTGGCTCAACCCTTTGCCAGTCAGCAGCGGAAGCAAGGTGAACACGCCGGAGTAGGTGGCTCCCCGGAAGGACAGCGGTGCCAACGAATGGGTGCCCCAGCCCAGCGACGTCACCACGTGCCCGGTATAGGTGCGCACAGCCGCAAAAGAGGCGTCGATGGTCTTTCCTCCGACCGTGTCATACACGATATCGAAGCCTTCCCCTTGAGTGGCGCGAGTGACGTAGCCTTCCACCGTCTCGTTCTCGTAATCGATGGGCGTCGCGCCAAGGGCTTGGATCACCTCATGCTGGGAAGCGGTTCCAGTCGCCCAGACCTCGGCACCAAAGGACTTGGCGATCTGAATCGCGATGTGTCCCACGCCGCCCGCACCACCGTGCACGAGCACCTTGTCTCCGGCCTTGACCTGGGCCCGATCGACCAGTCCTTCCCAGGCTGTGATGAACACCAGCGGGAGCACAGCAGCCTCCTGCCAGGTGAGCTCTTCCGGTTTGAGCGCAAGCAGCCGGGCATCGGCAGCGATGTACTCGCTGAGCGTGCCCGGGTGACCGCCCACGCCACCGACCATCCCAAACACTTCGTCGCCAACGTGGAAGGCTGTCACGTCTGGCGCCACAGCAACAACAACACCGGCCATGTCCAGCCCAATGGTCGAGGGAAGGCGCTGCTGGGCATGTTCTGCCTGATCCGCGCGGATCTTGCCGTCCAGCGGATTGATGCCGGCGGCCATGACTCGGACCAGCAGGTGGCCAGCGTCGAGCTCGGGGATGGGTCGCTGGTCGATAACCAGATCGGCGCCAGCGCTTGGGGCGATCGCGACCTTCATCGTCGCAGGAATGGGAGAGAAAGCGGTTGTCATGAGATCACTCCGTTGAGGGGGTGAAGTCAGTGTGCAAGCCGCTCCCGGGTCTGTCGACGCATGGGCGTGCATGATCAGATTGCAGAAATGAATAGCCCCATGCGGAGTCTCGTGGTCGCTCGCAGCGCAGATGGGCGCAGCTTCGCTCTAGCGCAACTCGTTCACTTTGTTCCAGGCCAGTTCCAGGAACGCCTTGATGCGAGGGGCCTGTCGCAGATCTTCGTGATAGCCGAGCCACAGCTTCCTGCTCGGTGGCGCCTCGGTCAGCGACACCTCGCGCAGGCCAGGGATGCAAGAGGCCAAGACCTTGGGCAGCACCGCCACACCACCACCTTGTCCGCAATACCAGGCCTGTGCCTCGCGGCTGTTGCTGGCAAAAGTCACTCGCCCTTGGGGGAACTGCCCCTTGAGCCAAAGAACGTCTGGGGAGTGTTCGAATGCGCCGCTCAAGGTGATCAGCTCCACGGCCCCGTCGGACGGCGGGAAGTCCTCCGGCAGATGCTGCGCACAGTACAGCCCGTACTGCATCTCGCTGAACAGTCGCTGCACGATGCCGGCTTCGTTGAAGGGCGTGATTCTGAACGCGATATCTGCTTCACGCTGAGTCAAGCTCACGGGCCTGGCATCCGTGAGCAACTCGACTTCCACCCCAGGGTGCAGACGCGTGAAGTCAGCGATCCATCGGGACAGCACTCTGGCGCCGAACCAGTCTGACGAAGCCACGCGGATTTGCCCCTTCAGCTCCGAACTAGCGCCAAAGAACTGACGCTCCATGGCCAGGAACTCTTCTTCCATGCGCAGCGCGTGAGGCAGCAGCAGCAGGCCTTCGTCGGTGAGCGCAAACCCGTTCGTGGTCCGCTGAAACACCTTTTGACCCCACGCCGCTTCGATGGATTTCAGTCGCCGGCTCAGCGTGGGCTGGCTCAGCCCCGTCATGCGCGATGCGCCCGTGAGGGAGCCTGCCCGATGGATGGCCAACAGCAGGCGCAGATCGTTCCATTCCATGCTATTCATTTTTGCAATTCAACCATGCGCGACCATGCATCGACAACGTCCCTGCCCAGCTTGACACTGGCCAGGAGCCGCTTAGGCGGAGGCCAGGCAAGCAAGAAAGCGCAGCCGCGTGACCCATCGTTCCGCGTTGCGCGATTGACAGGAACTTTTCCGTGAAGACGACGATACAGGGCGAATCCATCCAGCCGATTTGGCTGTCCCTCGCATGCTGCATAGGGATTGGCAGCTTGTACTACGCACAGCCGCTGCTGTTGAGCATGGCGCAAGCCTTCCAGGTGCCGATCAGCCATCTCGGATGGATTCCGATGGCATCGCAACTGGGCGGATGGCTGGGCGTCCTTTTGCTTTTGCCACTCGGCGATCTGCGAGAAGGCCGATCGCTGATCGTCACATTGCTTGGCGTGAATGCGCTGGGGCTTGCGGCTGTGGGGCTGGCGCCGAGTTTCACGATCCTCATCGCATCAAGCCTGGCCGTCGGCTTCACGACCATCGTGCCGTATCTCCTTCCACCTCTGGCCTCCAGGCTGGTGTCGTCCGAGCGAAGAGGAAACGTCATTGGGATTCTCGCCGCAGGCATCTTTTCCGGCATCCTGATCTCCCGGGGATTGAGCGGGTGGCTCGGGGAGCATTACGGTTGGCGCTGGCCATTTTTGGTGGGGGCGTTTTTGAACGTCGCAGTGGCGCTGATGCTGCGCGTTCGTCTCCCTCGGATCGAGCCTCACTCCCGGGGAAATTACCGGCAGCTGTTGGGATCAATGTGGAGCGTCCTGCGCGCGCAGCCCTTGCTTCGTGAAGCAGCGTTCACCCAAGGATTGATGTTTGGCGCCTTCAATGTTTTCTGGTTATCCCTGCCTTTATGGCTGGGTAGCGCCCCTTATTCGCTGGGCAGCAGCGCAGTCGCCTGGTTCGCGGCGGTTGGGCTCATTGGCGTCTTCGCGGCCCCGCGCGTCGGCCGTTTGATCGATCGCTTCGGATCCCAGGTCATGATCGCCGTCTCCACTGCGATTTCCGTGGTGGGCTGGGTCGTCCTCTTTGAGTTTGGCGACTCGCTCTATGCACTGTTCGCAGGTGTGGTCCTGCTGGATCTTGGGACCACCGCATCCCATGTTTCCAATCAAGCGAAGATCTTTTCGCTGGATCCAGGTTTGAGAAGTCGCATTGGCACGCTGTACATCCTTGGGCTGTTCACAGCAGCTGCCATCGTGTCGCCCTTGACCACCTGGATCTGGGCCGCCCATGGATGGGTGGGCGTCTGCTCGCTGGGAGGCGCGCTGGGCATTGTTGCCATGGCGTTCAATCTTCGCCTGACGCTGCGCCAGCGCGCGGCGACGCACGTCAAGGCCTCGACGTAGCGCGGACTTGCCGCGCCGGTGCGCCCCCTCAGCTGAGTCACTCAGTGGAGTCGCTCAGTTGAAACTGGGTGACCCACTCTCCGCGTTGGTCAGCGTCTTGGCCTTGAAGTCAATCACGAAATGGCCGCTCGGCTTGCCCGAGCCCAGCCCCTTCAGGATCGAGAACACCTGCTTGAACTGATCCTGGAACGCCACCGGCACGGCATTCTGGTCCGACAGTTTGTCGCCGATCTTGACCGGCTTGACCGGAGCAGCCGGGAAGGCGCTCATGAGCAGCTTGTACTGCTTGACGCGGTCGGCGCCCATGTCGCGCAGGGACAGCTCACCGGCATAGACCGTGCGGTGGAAGTCGCCGTAAAACTCATAGGCGGTGACCTTGGCCATGGCGTCGAAATCCACGCCGGCTGCGGTGGCCAGCTGCCGGGCCTTGGAGGTCGCCGTGGCCCAGTCCGCCGCCAGCTGTCCTGCCGCGGCAGGAGCACCCGACGGCGTGCCGGTGGCATAACAGGCGGCGGTCAGCGGCACCACGCCGGTCTGGTCCTTGAGCTGGGAGACGGTGACGGAGGTCTGCAGCTGCGTCATCGTCAGCATCTGCGCCAGGTTCAGGCTGGTGGCCGCCTCCTTCATTTCGCACGGCCAGTATTCGTCCATGAAACGCAGCCGCGACAGCTCGCCGAAGTAAAAGCGGGTGAAATCGCCGTAGCTGGTGGTGTCCAGCACCGCGTGGTTCCAGCGCTTGGCCACGTCGGCCGGGGCGGCGCTCGATTGCAGGTACTTGTATTCCGTCTCGTAATGGGGGAACAGTTCCTTGAACCGCGGCACGTTGTTCAGGGCAATCGTCTGCACATCGACCGTATCGGCCGTCTGGTAGGTGACGATCTTGTACGCCGCGCCATACACCGCCAGGGACGGCGACTGCACATTCACCAGGTAATTGCCCGACGCATCAGTCAGGTCGTTCGTGCCGTTGAAATGCATATGGCCGCCAATGTGCAGCCGCAGGCCGGTGGCCGCCACGGCCGCCGTTGTGGCCACCTCGGGCACGCGTGCCGTCTGGAAGGCGCCCGACTTGAAGACGGCCTTCATGGCATCCGTCTGGTTGGCGTAGAAATCCATGGTCGGATAGTGCGAAAACGCCATGAGCTGTTTGCCCTGGGCCTTCGCCCGCGCGCTGACCGACTGGATCCATTCCATCAGGTGGCGCTTGTGCGTCAGCACCTTGTTCCAGCCCGCATTGCCGGCGCCGTCGAATCCCTTGAAGCTCTTGGGATTGGCCGGGTCGAACCGCGCATTGGGCAGATAGACATTCGCATCGATGCTCAGCAGCCAGACGCCCTTGACCGGCTCCACCAGGTAGCTGGCGTCCATCACGGTGCTGCACTTGGTGTAGGGCTTGCCCAGCGCCGCCTCCCCAGCCGCCTTGTACGCACCGCCTTCCCCCTCGGCGCAGAGCTCGAACTGGCGATTGGCGGCGGCAGCGCTCTTCTGGGCTTCGGCCAATGAATACTTGCCGTCGGGGTAACGGCTGAACGGCGTTTCCCAATGCAGGTCGGCGGCCTGCGGTGTGTAGCCGAAGTCGGCCAGTTTGGCGATCAGGGCGTCGTAGCCGAGTTCCTTGAGCTGATCGGTGCAAGCTACCGTCGGATCGCCGGATTTGCAGCCCGCATTGCCCGTCGCATAGACCTTTTGCTCCTTGCCCTCGCGGGTCAGGAAGTCGTTCTTGCCGGCTTCGTCGTCGTCATACGGCTCGTTGGGATCGTGATTGCCGGGCGCGATGAAAAAGCGCATGCCTTTGGCCTGGTACTCCTTGAGGATGGCCGCAATGCCGTCGATGTTGACCGGCTGCGCATCGTCCGAGAAGTCACCCGGCAGAGCGACCAGCCGCACGCCCTTGGCAAAGGCGTCGTCCAGCGCGGCGCGGAAGGCAAAGTAGTTCTCGTTGAAGAGGCGCGTCGAGGTCAGCTGCGCATACATCGTGCGGATCGTTGCATTCTTGCCGTCCGCGGTCGGGATGCCGGTGTACGCCGTGGTCTTGAAATCGCCATAGACGTCTTCGAAATGCACATCGGTCATGAACGCCACGGGCGTCGAAAACGCGGCGGGCGGCGCACTCGGCTCGTTGCTCTTGTTGTCACTGTTGCAGCCAGCCAGCGAGGCGGCTGCCAAGGCCGTCAGGGCGACCAGGCGAGGGGTGGAGAGCATGGGAAGGCGCTTGCCGAGTGGAAAGCGCGCATGCTCGTCGGCGCGCGTGACGCGGCCATGACAGCGCGGCGCGACCAGCCCGAAGGCCATCGCTGAATTCTCGGAGGCGCTCGTGGGGCGCACCAGCGGACCGCTTGACTTTGTCACCACCCGAAGCGCCGTTGCAGGGCCCGAAGCACCCGCAACAGCCGGTTGCAATGCAGCCCGTTTCCGGGGACGAAAAACAGGGTTTGCCCTGACAGGCATAGGTGAAACCGCTTTCAGAATTTTCCGATCCTCATCCCCCGGGAAATGTCATGACACTGCCAATCCGCCTTCGCTCTCACCTTCTCATTGCAGCGCTCGCCCTGTGCGGTGTCGCCGGCAGTGCGCTCGCCCAGACCAAGGTCGTGGGCTACATCCCGTCCTACAAGGGGCTGAGAGCCGTTGCGGACCGCACCGATCTGAGCAAGCTCACCCACATCAACATCGCCTTCGCGAATCCCTCCGCCAATGGGAGCTTCCTCAGCGGCGGGAATCCCACTTGTATGGAATCGGCGACCGGGGGTGACATCAGCTATGTCGTGCAGAAGGCCCATGCTGCGGGCGTGAAGGTACTGGTGTCGCTGGCCGGCGGCGTGATCCCTGGCTGTTCGGGCAACTGGCAGACGCTGCTGCAGCCCGGCAACCGCGGCAACCTCGTCAACAACCTGGCTCAATTCGTCAACACCTTCGGACTGGACGGCGTGGACGTGGACCTGGAAGGCGCCCTACTGACCGCCATCGACAAGGCCGGCAACTACACCCCCTTCATCCAGAACCTGCGCAGCGCCCTGCCCGGGAAGCTGGTCACGGCGGCGACTGCTACGTATGAAGGCGGCATGGTGCCGGTGTCCTCGTTGCCGCATTTCGACTTCGTCACGCTGATGTCCTACGACGCCGTCGGACCCAGCTGGGGCAGCGTCGGCACGGAGCATTCGTCCTACGCCATGGCACAAAGCCACATTGCCACCTGGCAGGCGCGGGGACTGCCCAAGGAGAAGCTGGTGCTGGGCGTGCCCTTCTACGGCTATGGCTTCAACGGCTATGCCGCGGACTACGGCTTCAATGACATCGTGGCGCAGTTCGGCGCTTCCGCCGCGCAGAAGGACCTGATCGGTACGCTGTGCGCGTCCTGTGGCTACATCACCTATAACGGCATCCCGACCATCAAGGCCAAGACACGGCTCGCACTGCAACAGGGCTCGGGCGTGATGATCTGGGAGCTGTCGCAGGACGGCACCGGCGCCAACAGCCTGCTCGCGGCAATCCGCTCCGAGATCGGCACACCACCGCCGTCCGGCAGCTCGCGGTTGATCGAAGCTGAGAGCTTCACCAACCAGAGCGGCGTGCAGACCGAAGCCTGCGTGGAAGGCGGCTCCAATGTCGGCTGGATCGATGCGGGCGACTGGATGGTCTACGGCAACGTCAACTTCCCGAGCAGCGGCTCCTACAAGGTGGAATACCGCGTGGCCAGCCCCAGCGGCTCGAAGCTGTCGCTGGACCTCAATGCCGGCTCCATTCAACTGGGTCAGGTCACCATTCCGGCCACTGGCGGCTGGCAGAACTGGACCACGGTCTCGCACACCGTGAATGTGACTGCGGGCACCTACCCCCTGGGCGTCTACGCCCCCGCGGGCGGCTGGAATCTGAACTGGGTGCGCATCACCAAGCTCTGACGCGCTCGGGCACAGGGCGCCGGTGTGGCGTCGGTCGTACGACGCCAACGGCCAAGCGTGGTGGAACACGGCACAGGGTACGGGCCGGGGGCGGCACTCAGCCCCCGAACCGAAACTCCGGATACAAGCTCATCCCCCCATCCACAAACAGCGTCGTGCCCACGACATAGTCCGCCGCATCACTGGCCAGCCAGACGGCGGCCTGCGCCACGTCGCGCACATCACCCACGCGTCCATACGGGATCATGGTGAGCAGCTTCTCGCGGGCCTTCGGGTCCTGTGTCGCGTCCTCGTTGATGGCGGTGGCAATGGCGCCTGGTGCGATCGCATTGACGCGGATGCGCTCGCCGGCCACCTCCTGCGCCAGCGTGCGCATGAACAGATCTACGCCGCCCTTGGACGCCGCATAGTTGGCATGCCCGGCCCACGGGATCACCTGATGCACCGAGCTCATGTGGATGATCTTGCCCAGCGCACGACCGGCCACCGGTGCCCGGCCCTGTTTGCGGAACTGCTGCACCGCTGCGCGTGCGCACAGGAACTGGCCGGTGAGGTTGGTGTTGATCACCGCGTTCCACTGGTCCAGCGTCATCTCCCCGATGGGCGCGTCCCGCTGCACGCCGGAATTGGCCACGAGGATGTCCACCCGGCCGAAGGCCTTCACCGCTTCGTCGAACAGCCGCTGCACATCCGCCTCATCGCCCACGTCCGCTTTCACGGCCAGCGCCTGTCCGCCCGCCTCACGGATCTTGTCCACCAGCGCCTGCGCGGGTTCCGCCTGCGAGTGGTAGTTCACCACCACCGAGGCACCGGCCTGCGCCATCGCCTCGGCAATCGCATGACCAATGCCGGAACTGGCGCCCGTGACCAGCGCCACCTGCTGTTTCAAGACATGTTCACGGTCCATGGAAGTCTCCAGACAATTGCGTTGAGGAAAAAGACGATCCGCGCCTTGCGCTTTCACCAGCTGGGTTTGCGCCCGTCGATGGCGCGGTCCAGCGCATAGGCGGCGCTGATCAGCGCCAGATGGGTCAGCGCCTGCGGAAAGTTGCCCAGGTGCTCGCCGCCCAGGCCGATCTCTTCGGCGTACAGGCCTAGGTGATTGGCATAGGTCAGCAGCTTGTCGAAATACAGCCGCGCCTCATCCACCCGGCCGGCGCGGGCCAGGCATTCGACATACCAAAAGGAGCAGGCGGTGAAGGTGCCTTCCTGCCCTTTGAGTCCGTCCAGATTCGCAGCGCCGTCGTCGTCAGTCGTGGCGTAACGCGCCACCAGCCCATCGACCGCGAGCTCTCGGCCCACAGCATCCAGCGTGGACTGCCAGCGCGGGTCGCTGGAGCTGATGAACTTCACCATCGGCATCAGCAGCACCACCGCATCCAGTTGGTCCGCGCCGCGGTATTGGACGAAGGCCTGCTTGCCCTCATGCCAGAACTCATTGAGGATCTGCGATGCGATGGCGTCTCGGGTCTCCACCCACAGGGCCAGCGGTGCAGGCCGCGCATATCGACGGGACATGCGCAACGCCCGGTCCAGCGCCACCCAGCTCATCAGCCGCCCGGACAGGAAGTCCCGCCGTTGCCCGCGCATCTCCCAGATGCCGTCATCCGGCTGGTCCCAGTGCTCACACAACCAGTCGATGCGCTGGGCCAGCCGGGTCCAGATGTCGATGGACGGGGCCTCGCCATGCTTGTCGGCCAGGTACATGGCGTCCACCAGTTCCCCCACCACGTCCAGCTGCAGTTGGCCCGCGGCGGCATTGCCGATGCGCACCGGTCGTGAGCCCCGATAGCCGTCCAGGTGGGTCAGCTCGATCTCCTGCTCGCTCGCTCGGCCATCCACGGCGTACAGCACCTGCGGCAGGGCATCCATGTCCTGCTCGTCAGCGCGGTCCTTGGTCCAGTCGATGAAGCGCTGCGCCTCGTCGGTGTAGCCCAGCCGCATCAGCGCGTAGACGGTGAAGGCGGCATCGCGGATCCAGCAGTAGCGGTAGTCCCAGTTGCGCTCGCCGCCCACCTGCTCCGGCAGGCCGAAGGTGGCCGCACCGATGATGGCGCCGTGCTGGGCCGAGCTGAGCAGCTTCAGCGCCAGGGCCGACCGCTGCACCACCTCGCGCCAGCGTCCGCGGTAGGCGGATTGCTGGCTCCAGCGCTCCCAGAACTTCACCGTCTCGGTGAACGAGGTCTGCAGAAAACCCTGCAGGTCATCGCCGCTGGGCTGCTCCTTCACGCATTCGAGCACGAAGCCGACCTCCTCCCCCGCCTTGAGCGCCAGCAACGCCTGGACAGCGCCGCCGTTCACCTGCAGCGGCACGGTGCTGCGCAGTTGCATCGGCGCGCCCTGGCCGTCCACTGTGAAGGTCGCGGTGTCGCCGCCCGCATCCAGCGCGGCGTGGCAATCCGCACGGGCATAGTCGAAACGCGGCTCGCAATGCACTTGCAGGCTCGCCTGGCCACGCACGCAGCGCACGCGCCGCACCAGCGCGCTGCGCGGGCCGTCCTCCCCGGCCGGCATGTAGTCGGTGACTTCCACCAGGCCGGTGGGCCCCATGTAGCGCGTCACCAGCACATTGGTGTCGGGCAGGTACATCTGGCGGCTGCGCATGTCCGAGCCCTCCGCCGGGCGGATCGAGAAATGTCCGCCACGCTGGTCGTCCAGCAACGACAGGAACACGCTCGGCGAGTCAAAGCGCGGGAAGCAGAAAAAATCGACCGTCCCGTCGCTGCACACCAGGGCGGTGGTGCGCAAGTTACCGATCACGCCATGGGATTCAATGTCCGGGTAGCTCATGAGGGGTGGGGAGAGGGAGCATGGATGCCTCCCTGGCATGCCACGAGCCTGCCCCCGTCTGGCGGGATGGGAAGGGCTGTCAGGCTTTTCCGGCGGGGAGTCGTTGGCCGCATGCCAAGGTTGCGGCATTTCAGAAAAGCCCCATCAAAGCCGCGTCAAAGCCGTGTCACGCCAGTAACGGCGCTTCCGGTCCGCCCCCGTGACGGCGCCTGCACAATCCAGCGCGCTTTCACTTCTCTGCTTCGCAATGTCCCGTCTCCCCGGTCTCGATCTGCTTCGCGCCCTCGCGGTGATCTGGGTGATGCTGTTCCACACCTTCCTGGTGGGCGGGCTGGGAGAGGACTTCAACTGGCTTTCCCGGTTTGGCTGGGCCGGCGTGGACATGTTCTTCGTGCTCAGCGGCTTTCTTATCGGCTGCCAGTGGCTCACGCCGCTGGCCCAAGGTCAGGCGCCGAGCTTCACGGCGTTTTATGCGCGGCGCGCTTGGCGAGTGCTGCCCGCCTTCCTGGTGGTGTTGGCCGTGTATGTCGCGGCGCCCACCTGGCGAGAAGCGCCGGGCATGCAGCCGTGGTGGCAGTTCGCCACCTTCACCGTCAACCTGCTCATCGATTACGGCAGCAACCAGGCCTTCTCTCATGCATGGTCGCTGTGCGTGGAGGAGCATTTCTATCTGGTGTTTCCAATGCTGGCCTTGGCGCTGTCCCGAGGTGCCACCCTCGGCCGGACGCTGAGTGTGTGCATCGCACTGGTTCTGGCGGGCATCGCGCTGCGCACCGGCATCTGGCTGCGCGATGATGCGGCCGACCCCGCTCGAGCCTGGTTCGTGGAAGACCTGTACTACCCGACCTGGACGCGACTGGACGGCCTGCTGGCCGGTGTGGGGCTGGCCCTGGTCAAGGTGTGGCGGCCGACGTGGTGGGCCGCCCTTCTCAAGCGCGGCTCTCAGATCCTGCTGCTGGGCCTGGCGCTGGTGGCCGCCGCCCTGTGCCTGTTTCGCGACCGCACCGGTCTGGCGGCCAACTCGGTGGGCTGGCCGCTGCTGTCGATGGGCATGGCGGCACTGGTCGTCGCCGGCGCAAGTCCGCGCAGCTGGATCGGCCGGTGGCCCCTGCCCGGCATCGGCTGGATCGCCACCATCTCCTACACCCTTTATCTGAGCCACAAGCTGGTGATGCATGCGGTGGCGCAGGCCTTGCCGCCTTCGTTCACCGGCGTTCCGCGCTTTTGCGTCTTCGCACTGGCCATCCTCGCGGTGGGTGCAGCGCTTCACTTTCTCGTCGAGCGCCCTGGCCTGCAATGGCGGGATCGGCAAGGCCGGCGCGGGCGGGGGTGGATACCTGCCTGAACCGCGTGCCGGCGCACGCCACGCACAGCCGCGCCCTGGCGTGATCTTGTTTTCCATAACGGCGTCCGTTAGCGCGCTGGGCGCTTCAGCGAGGCGCCAAACCGGGCGATAACAAGGGCTGGTCCATCCGCCCCAGGCCGCCCTGACCGGCGACCGTGAAATCCGCCATGAAGCTCCGCACCCGCATCCTCCTGCTCTGCCTGGCCGCCCTCCTGGGCATGGTGGTTCTTGCAGCGGTCTCGCTGACCACGCTGCGCCAGACCATGATGAAAGAACGGGTCGCCCAGCTCTCCACGCTGGTGGTCCTGGCGCAGTCGGCCCTGGAGAAACTCCACGAGCAGGAAACCGCCGGCAAGCTCACCCGCGAGGAAGCCCAGAAGCAGGGCAAGCTGATCATCAGCAGCTTCCGCAAGGACGAGCTCTATTTCTTCGTGCGCGGCTACAGCGACGACGTGAACCTGGTCCACCCCAATCCCAAGCGCGTCGGCATCGTGGACGCCAAGGGCGGCAAGGAAGCCGGCGTGCGGTATCGGACGGCGCTGGAAGGCAAGGCTGTCGGCACCGTCATCGCCCTGGGTACCCGGCCAGGCACCAAGGACGAGGTCGAGAAGCTCTATGCGGTGGTGCACTTCAAGCCCTGGGACTGGATCGTCGGCTTTGGCGACTACATCGACGACATCGACAAGGCGTTCTGGCGCACTGCCGCCGTCATGCTGTCCATTGGCGTGGCGCTGATGGCCGTAGTGGCCGTGCTGGGCTGGCGACTGGCCACCCGCACCTATCGTCAGCTGGGCGGGGAACCCGGCTATGCCTCCGACATCGTGCGCCGCATCGGCGCCGGTGACCTGAATGTGAGCGTGGACCTTCGCGGCGCCCATGACGACAGCCTGCTCGCCGCCATGGACCGCATGCAGCGCAGCCTCAGCAAGACCGTCAGCCAGATCCGCGGCTCGACCGATACCATCGCCAGCGCCGCCGGTGAGATCGCCATGGGCAACCGCGACCTGTCCTCCCGCACCGAAGCGCAGGCCAGCGCCATCGAGCAGACTGCGGCGTCCATGGAACAGCTGACCGCCACCGTCAAGCAGAGCGCCGACAACGCCCGCCAGGCCAATCAGCTGGCGGTCTCGGCATCGGACATCGCGGTGCAGGGCGGCAAGGTGGTCGATGAGGTGGTGGCGACCATGGCGTCCATCAGCCAGTCGTCCAACAAGATCGTCGACATCATCGGCGTGATCGACGGCATCGCCTTCCAGACCAACATCCTGGCGCTGAATGCGGCGGTGGAAGCCGCGCGCGCCGGGGAGCAGGGTCGGGGCTTTGCCGTGGTCGCCTCGGAAGTGCGGACGCTGGCCCAGCGCAGCGCCACCGCGGCACGCGAGATCAAGACGCTGATCGGCGATTCCGTCGAGAAGGTGCAGGCCGGCGGGGCGCTGGTGTCCCAGGCCGGCGAGACCATGAACCGCATCGTTGGCAGCGTCAAACGCGTGACCGACATCGTGGGCGAAATCTCCAGCGCCAGCCAGGAACAGACGGCCGGCATCGAGCAGATCCATCAGGCCATTTCGCAGCTGGACCAGACCACGCAGCAGAATGCCGCGCTGGTGGAAGAGGCATCCGCCGCTGCCGAGTCGCTGGAACAGCAGTCCCAGGTGCTGGTCAACGCAGTGGGCGTGTTCTCATGAGGCCTCTCGCACCGCCGCCCAGGTCAGGCCCAGCTTCAGCAGGTATTTGCGCAGCCGGTCCGCATCGTTGACCACGGTGCGCTGGGTGCGCGATCGGTCAAACAGCTTGCGCCCGGCTTCCGACAAGGTGGCCGAGCTCCGGCAGACCTGCACCACCGCTTCCAGCTGGACGCGGTCGAACAGATCCAGCGCCGCGGCCACCTCGGGCGCCAGCAACGCGTCCAGGTCGATGCCCGACGCCGCCTCCGGCGCCTCGGCCGGCTGCCAGAGCCAGCGCAGGCGCTGGATTTCGGCGTCGACCAGGGCGGTGGAGATGCGTCCCCCATCGGCCAGTGTGGACAGCCGCGTCATGCTGGAGAGCAGGTCGCGAAAGTTGCCCCGCCACAGCGCTTCCGGCGAGCGCGCGAACTGCAGGTACTTCGCCTTGGCCTCCGCATTGAAACGCACCGCCCGGCCCGATTCCGCGCTGAAGCGTGCCAGCAGATGCTCGATGTTGGGCTCGATGTCCTCGCTGCGCTGGGCCAGGCCCGGCAGCGTGTAGGCCCACAGGTTGATCCGCGCGAACAGGTCTTCGCGGAAACGCCCTTGCGCCACATCCCGGCGCAGATCGCGATTCGTGCCGGCAATCAGCTGGAAGTCGCTGGTGACCTCGCGGTCGCTGCCCATCGGGAAGAAGCGCTTTTCCTCCACCGCCTTGAGCAGCATCGCCTGCTCGTCCAGGCCCAGCTCGCCGATCTCATCGAGAAACAGCACGCCCTCGTGTGCGGTCCGCAGCAGGCCGGCCCGGTCCGCCGCCGCACCGGTGAAGGCGCCCTTCTTGTGTCCGAACAAGGTGGACGCGGCGCTGTCTCCCCGCAAGGTGGCGCAGTTCACCTCCACGAATTCCCCGCGCACCTGATGACGCGAGCGCTTGAGCTCGAACATGCGCCGGGCCAGATGCGACTTGCCCGCGCCGGTCGGCCCGGTCAGCAGGATCGGCGCCTGCGAGCGGATGGCCACCCGTTCGATTTCCTCGATCAGCGCGTTGAAGCGTTGGTTGCGGGTGGCCACGCCGCTTTTGAGGAAGTCCAGGGCTTCGTCGTGGGCGCGGTTGAACCGCTGGGCCAGCACGTCGTAGCGGGAGAGGTCCAGGTCGATCAGGGTGTAGCTGCCCGGGTCTCCGTGGCGCTGCCGCCGCGGCGGCGAGGTCTGCAGCAGCACACCCGGAATGAAGCGCGACTCGACCATCAGGAACATGCAGATCTGCGCCACATGCGTGCCGGTGGTGATGTGGGTCCAGTAGTCCTCGCTGGCGGGGTCGAAGCGGTAGCTGCGGGCCCAGTCGTAGAGCGCCGCATACATCTGGCCGAAGTCCCAGGGGTTCTCCATGTCCATCGGGATCAGGTTCACCTGGGTGTCGGGCGACACATTGGCCAGGTCCTTCACCACTTGCTCGGCCAGCGCCAGATGCTTGGAGGCATGCAGCAGCTCGATGCGGTCGATGGCCAGGTCCTCATACTGACCCAGGGACACGGTGGGGCGCCATTTCGTCCAGCGGCCAGGCCCCATGCCTGCATCCAGCTGGGAACCGAGAAACCCGATGACGACCTTCTTTTTCTGCATAGCGGCTCAGCCATTGTGACTAGCGGCGAGTCTAGCCTGCACTTTGTCAGCAGACCTGCGGCGACCCGGGCGCACTGTGCAGATTCCCAGTGGCCCCCCGCTACAATCCGTCGCCCGCAGCTTGCCCGGCCGTGGACCTCCCCCAACATGGATTGCCTGGATTGGCCGCAGTGAACGATCGGAACGCTTGGCAGAGCGCCTGGACGCCGCCCGGGCCGCCGGACGGCCAGCCGGCAGCGACCGCACAGGCCCTGCTCGGGCTGGCCAAGGCGCTGATCGGCGATGCGCCGGTCACCGAGGCCGAACTGCAGCTGCTGCAGACCGTGCCGGCCTGCGACGACGCAGCGCAGCTCACCGCCCTCACCCAGGACATCCGCGCCGGCCAGGACCCGCTGGGCGCGCTGTTTTGCCGGCTGTTCCATGCCACCACCCGCCGGCCGGAAGGCCAGACCTTCACGCCCGAACCGGTGGTGCGCGGCATGGTGAACTGGGCGCTGCGCCAGGGTCGCCCGGTGACGCGCCTGGTGGACCCGGGGGCCGGCTCCGGCCGCTACACGCTGGCCGGTCTGCGCGCCTTCCCTGACGCCGAGGCCGTGGCGGTCGAGAAAGATCCGCTTGTGGCGCTGCTGCTGCGCGCCAACCTGGCCGCCGCCGGGCTGTCGCACCGGGCGACGGTGCTGGTCGGGGACTACCGGGAGCTGTCGCTGGCACCCAGCGCCGGACCGACCCTTTTCATCGGCAATCCGCCCTATGTGCGGCATCACGACATCAGCCCGGGCTGGAAGACCTGGTATGCCTACTGCCTGGCCCATGCAGGCCTGAAGGGCAGTCAACTGGCCGGGCTGCATCTGCACTTCTTTCTCAAGACGCGGCAGCTCGTGGCGCCAGGGGACTTTGGTGTGTTCGTCACTGCCGCCGAGTGGATGGATGTGAATTACGGTCAGGCCCTGCGGGACATGCTGACCGATGGCCTGGGCGGCACCGAGATCTACGGGGTGGCGCCCGAGCTGCAGGTGTTCGAGGACGCGATGGTGTCCGCCGCCATCACCTGCTTTGCGCCCGGCCCCTCCACCGGTGGAACGCCAGGCACGACCCACCGCCCGAGCGGGGCTGCCGCAGCGGCTCTTCCGGCGCCAGCACCCCTGCGCTTTCAGTCCATCCAGGCCCCCGAGGAATTGCTGACCCTGCCGCCGGGCCGTGAGGTCGCGCGCGAGACCGCCCGCCAGGAGCGCAAGTGGTCGATGCTGCTGCGCGGAGGACGACCACCGCGTCAGCCCGGGCAGATGGAGCTGGGCGAGCTGTTCCAGGTCTCACGCGGGCAGGTCACGGGCTTGAATCGGGTGTGGGTGCATTCGTCCGCCGCTCCCGCGCTGCCCGAGGCCTACCTGGTCCCTGCGATCACGGATGCCGCCGACATCTCAACCGCCCCTGGTCAGGAGATCCGCAGCCTGGACCGCCTGCGCCGGGTGGTCTGCCTCCCGCGCGACCCGGCGCCGCTGCCAGCGGCCCACCGACGCGCGATCGACACCTTCCTGGAATGGGCCCGCGAGCAGGGCGCACAGGACGGCTACATCGCCCGTCACCGCAAGCCGTGGTGGCATGTGCATCTGCGGGAACCGGCGCCCATCGTCATGACCTACATGGGGCGGCGTCCGCCCGCCTTTGCGCTGAACGCCGCCGGCGCGCGGCTGATCAACGTCGCGCATGGGCTCTATCCCCGTCAGCCGCTGACCGACGCGCAGTTGCGGCGCCTGGTGCAGTGGCTCAATGCAAATGTGAGCATCGAGGCCGGCCGGGTCTATGCCGGCGGCCTCACCAAATTCGAACCGTCCGAGGCCATGCGCATCCTGCTGCCGCGCGACTTGCTGGAGTGACGCGCGTCATGGCTCAACCTTCGATCACTGCACGTGCGCTGCCGGAGCGGGCGTCCCTGGAACAGATCCAGGACGACTGCCGCCAGGCCCGCGCGGAATTCCGCAGCCGTCGGCTGCTGGATCCGCTGAAGGATTACAACGGCGTCTATCCCGAGGCGGTGGATGCGGCGGCTTTTGTCATCGATGCGCTGGGGTGCCTGTTGGTCGGCCCGGGTGTGCAGCGGGGAGCGAGTGCGAGTGCGAGTGCGAGTGCGGGTGCGGGTGCGAGTGCGGGTGCCGTCTCCGGCGTCACGATGGATCTCTTCGACGACCTGCCTGCCGATGCGCCCGTCCCCTCGGACGAGCCCGCTGGCGCAGACGCCGAACTGCTGGCCAGCATCGTGAGCCACAAGCTGCAGTTCCAGGCGCTTCGTGCCCTGGCCGCACCGCCGATCTCCGAGGACGACCTGGACACGCTGCTCGACGCCCGCGTCAACAAGACCGCCGTGCGCCGCAACTCCGCACTGGCTGACGAGATCGGACGCCTGCTGCTGGCCGCCCTGGATCCGCATCGATTCCCCTGGGTGCTGCAAGGCCGGCCGCCCACCGAGGTGGAGCGCTACACCGCCATCATGGCCACTGCCGTGCTCATCAGCATGAACACGGTCTACACCCGTCGCCGCAGCGATGAGCGTGACCAGCTCGAAGGTCGCCTGGAGCAGTTGCTCGTGGACAAGGGCTACACCCGCGCGCCCGCCCCCCGGGGCGGCATCGCCGACGTCGGCATGCTGCCACCCCGCGGCGTCTTCATGCGGCAGTGCAAGCTGGGCAAGCACAACGCCGACCTGGTGGTGATGCTGTGGGACGGCCGTCTGCTGGCCGTGGAGTGCAAGGCCTCCAACAGCACGGTCAACGGCGAGAAGCGGCTGAACAAGGAAGTGGTGGCCGATGCGGGCGACTGGTATGACCAGTTCGGCCGATCCAACCTGGTGGCGGCCGCGCTGCGGGGCGTGTTCAAGCCGGCCAAGGTGCGGGAAGCGCAGGAGCAGGGCGTCTACCTGTTCTGGTGGCACCGCATCGACGCGCTGGCTGACTTCCTGGACCGCGCGCGCTGAGTGGGCGCTGAGCGGACGCTGAGTGGGCTGCGTCCTGGCGCGTTATCGAGTCGCCCTGTCGAGCCACCTTATCGAGCCACCTTCGCCGCCCGGCTGGCCAGCACGATGCCGGCCAGCACCAGCGCGCTGCCCGCCAGGAAGGCCGGTGTCAGCGATTCCTTCAGCAGCCACGCCCCCAGCAACACCCCCAGCATTGGCGTGAGGAAGGAAAACACGCCGAGCCGGGAGGCCAGATACTTCCTCATCAGCCAGAACCAGGTCAGGAAGCTGGCAAACGAGACCACCACGCTGTGAAAGCCCAGGTGCGCCCAGACTTGCAGCGTCGGCTCGAAGTGCGCCTGCCCGGTGATCCATACCGCCGGCAGCAACCACACGACCGCGCCCAGCAGCTGATAGAGCAGGGTCTCGGTCGCAGGGGCCTGGCTGAGCGAGGTGCTGCGGATGGTGATGGTGGTGGCCCCCCAGGCGGCGCCGCCCAGCAGCGCGAGCGCGTCGCCCAGCAGGCTGCTGCTGGTGGACGGGCCCGCCGAGGGGCCGGTGCCGTGTCCGCCCAGGAACGCCAGCGCGGTGCCGCCAAAGGCCAGCGCCACACCCACCCACTGGCCACGCACCAGTCGCTCTTCCGGACGCAGCAGATGCAGGCCCAGCACGGCAAACAGCGGGGCGGTGTAGAGAAACACAACCACATGAGCGGCAGCGGTCAGACGCAGCGCTTCGGCCACCAGCAGGAACTCGATGGCGAACAGCGTGCCGACCGCCGCCCCGGCGCCAAAGCGCGGTCGCTCCAGCCGCTCGCCCCGCCATGCCATCAGGCCTGCCAGCAGCACGGCCGCCACCAGGGAGCGAAGCGCCACCATCAGCATCGGGCTGATCTGGTCGGAGATGGCCTTGAGCGAGATCTGCTGCAAGGCCCAGGTGAAGCACAGCAGCGTCATCACGGCCACGGCCCGGGCGTCCAGGGCGCCGGGCAGGCGGACCGGGGAGCCAGAGACTGCCGTCTGGCCCGCCCCCAATGGACTCGGGGCGGAAACGTTGGAAGGCGAGAGAGAACCCATGATGGGCCGGACTGTGCGCCAGCCCGAGCATGGTGACAAGCGCATAATTTGCCGACCTTCCATTCGATTCTCGAATCCATGCAGGACCTGCAGACTGACTGGCTCAAGTGCTTCGTGGCGGTGGTCGATGCCGGATCCCTGACGGCTGCGGGCCCCGAGCTGCACCGGTCCCAGTCCGCGGTGAGCATGCAGCTCAAGAAGCTGGAGGCTGCGGTCGGCTGCCGCCTGCTGGAGCGTGGCACCCGGCAGCTGCAGCTCACGGACGATGGCCAGACCCTGCTCGGATACGCCCGTCGCCTGCTGGACCTGCAGGCCGAGGCGCAGGCCGCCCTGCAGGGGGAAGCCCTGTCCGGCCTCATTCGTCTCGGCGTGCCCGACGACTACGCCGCACGCTACATGACCCCGGTGCTCAAGCGCTTTGCGCCGCGCCACGGCGGGGTGGAAATCCAGCTGGACTGCGAGCAGTCCACCCGGCTCATACCGCGGGTGGCCAGTGGGGACCTGGACCTGGCGCTGATCTCCCGCGACCATGCACGGCGCGGCACGCTGCTCTTTCATGAACCGATGGTGTGGGTCGGCTCGCCACAGTTCGACATCTGGCAGCGCACGCCGCTGCCGATTGCGGTCTACGAGCCCGAAAGCCTGGGCCGACGCAGTGCGCTGCAGTCGCTGGCCGTGCAGGGCCGGCCCTACAAGGTGGTCTACAACAGCTCCAGCCTCGCCGGCCAGATCGCCGCGGTGGAAAGCGGCCTGGCGGTGGCGGTGCTGACGCAGTGCAGCGCACCGCCGCATCTGCAGATTCTGGGCGCGGCGCAGGGGCTGGGCCCGCTGGCGCCGATGGAAGTGGCGGTCTATCGCAGCACCGCGTCCAAGGGGTCGAAGGCGGTGGACCGGTTGCACCGCATGCTGGTGCAGACGCTGCGTCAGGCGGTGTGAGGGAGGGGGTCGCTGGGGCGGTGCAGGGTGGCCGCCCTCTCCAAGCCGAACGGTGAGGGACTCAGGCGGCGTCTTTCAGCAGGAAGGGCAGCGCCGCCGCCAGCAGCTCGTCAGGCGCCTCCTCCGCGATGTAGTGGCCGCAAGGCAGCGCATGGCCCTGCACCTGCTGCGCCACCCGCTGCCATTCCGCCAGCGGGTCGAAGCAGCGCTGCACCACGCCCTGCTCGCCCCACAGCGCCAGCAGCGGCATGGCCAGGCGGTGGCCGCGGTCCCGGTCTTCCCGGTCGTGGACCAGGTCGATGCCGGCCGATGCCCGGTAGTCTTCGCAGACGCCGTGGGCGGTTTCGGGTAGCCGGGCGCAGCGGATGTATTCCGCGAGAGCGCGGGGGTCGAAGGGCGCAAGGCCGGCATTGCGACGGCCCATCACCTCGCGCACGTAGGCGTCGGGATCGGCCAGGAGGAAGCGTTCCGGCAGCGGCGCGGGCTGGATGAGGAAGAACCAGTGCCAGTAGGCGCGGGCGAAGGCTTCGCTGGTCTGTTCGTACATGGCCAGGGTGGGGGCGATGTCCAGCAGCACCAGGCGCTCGACGGCATCGCCGTGGTCGGCCGCCAGGCGGTGCGCCACCCGGGCGCCGCGGTCATGCGCCATCACACGGAAGCGGGAGTGCCCCAGCGCCTGCATGACCCGGAGCATGTCGCGGGCCATCACCCGTTTGCTGTAGTTCTCGTGGTCGGGCAGGCCGGTGGGTTTGGAGGAGTCCCCATAGCCGCGCAGGTCGGCCAGCACCACCGTGAAATGGCGGGCCAGGGTGGGCGTCACTTTGTGCCAGAGCGCGTGGGTTTGGGGATGGCCGTGCAGCAGCAGCAGCGGGGGGCCGTCCCCGCCGACCCGGGTCTGGATGTGGATGCCGTCCTCCGTCGGGACGGTCTGGGCGATGAAACCGGGAAAGAGCTCGGACATGCAGGGCCTTCCAAGTAGCGGGTGTTTTGCTGCGGCGCTTGAGCGAGCGGCGTCCGGTTGAACGGATGGGCACGGTCGGCGCGGAAGCTCGCTCAGATCAAATCAGATCAGCTCGGCAATGGCCCGGCCCATGTCGGTCGTGGTGGCGGTGCCACCGAGGTCCGGGGTGCGTGGGCCTTCGATCAGGGTGCGTTCGATGGCCCGCAAAATGGCGTCGTGGGCGTCGGTGTGACCCAAAAATTGCAGCATCAGCGCCCCGGACCAGATCATGGCCACCGGGTTGGCGATGTTGCGGCCGGCGATGTCCGGCGCGGAGCCGTGCACCGGCTCGAAGAGCGACGGAAACTTGCGCTCCGGGTTGAGGTTGGCCGACGGGGCCAGGCCGATGGTGCCGGTGGTGGCGGGGCCGAGGTCCGAGAGAATGTCCCCGAAGAGGTTGGAGGCGACCACGACGTCGAAACGGTCGGGTTGGAGGACGAAGCGGGCACTGAGGATGTCGATATGCTGCTTGTCCACGGTGACTGTCGGATACGCTTTCCCCACTTCATCTGCGCGGCCGTCCCACCAGGGCATGGCGATGGCGATGCCGTTGCTCTTGGTGGCCACTGTCAGATGTTTGCGAGCCCGTTGTTGTGACAGTTCGAAGGCATATTTGAGCACTCGGTCTGCGCCGAATCGAGAATAAACAGACTCCTGGATGACGATCTCGCGGTCCGTCCCCGCATACATGACGCCGCCGAGGTTGGTGTATTCGCCCTCGGTGTTCTCACGCACCACCAGGTAGTCGATGTCCCCAGGCTTGCGGCCGGCCAGCGGGCAAGGGACGCCTTCGAAGAGGCGCACCGGGCGCAGGTTGATGTACTGGTCGAATTCGCGGCGAAACTTCAGCAGGGAGCCCCACAGAGAAATGTGGTCCGGCACGGTCGCCGGCCAGCCCACCGCACCGAAGTAGATCGCATCCATCGGCTGCAGTTGCTCGCGCCAGTCGTCGGGCATCATCTGGCCGGTCTTCTGGTAGTGGTCGCAGCTGGCCCAGTCGATGGGGGTGAAGGCCAGGTGGATGCCAAAGCGTCGGGAGACAGCATCCAGCACCCGCAGGCCTTCCGGCATCACTTCCTTGCCAATGCCGTCTCCGGCAATGGCTGCGATCTTGTAGGTCTTGGTCATGGGCAGGTCCTCAGTCAGTGATGGGGGACGATGGCCAGGGTGCGGGCCGGGGATTCGATGATCTCCGATCTTGAGGAGCGGTGGCAGAGTTGAGGGCTGCAAATGGCTTGGGGATGGGCGAAGAGCGGCTTGGCGCCCAAGGGGGCGCGGTGCGGAGCGCGTTGGGTGCCGGGGGCGCGCGGCAACCGGGGGGTTAAGGTGGCGCGCGCTGGAGGGCAGGAGGCCGGGCACCTTTTGCTCCATGTCCCCCGTCGCCTTCGGCTCCTCCTCCTTCACTTCCGCAAAAGGCACCCGGCCTCCCGCCCTCCGGACCGTCTCACTGCTTCGGTGGTCTGCGTGGGCGAGCGCGGTGCGGGTAGACACAACTGCTACATCCGCTTGTACCGAACAGAAAGATGTGGCGGGCATCGCTCTGCTTTAATCAGAACTCCGTCACTGCGATTCGGACACCATGCATCCCCGATTCTTCGCCCTCCCACTGGCAGCCCTGTTGGCCGTCACTGGCGCCCCCACCCACGCCGAAAGCTTCGTCTCGTCCGCCTCCAGCGCCGGATCCGAATCGTCCGGTAGCGTGTCCGATTCCATCGGCGCCTCCAGCAACAGCTCCAAAAAAGACGATCGCAAGGTCGGTCAAGGCCGCTACCGCGTCGTGGAAGTGGCCGCAGCCCAGGGTCGCCCCGGCATGATGCAGGTGGCACTCGCCGCCGACGAAGGCGTGTCGCCCGAAGCCATGCAATCGTTCAATCTGTACGTACCGGACAAAATCCTGGTGCAGCAGCCCCTGGTCAAAGGCCAGGCCGTGCGGGTCAAAGAGCGGGAGTACGGCCTTGAGTTTTCTGACGACACGTCCCAGCGGCCCTTCTTCCTGGTGCTCGAAGACGCGTGGAAGCAGCAGATGCGCACGAAGGTGGTCAAGGCCTGATCTTGTTCGGGCTCATCGTGAGCGCAGGACTGATGGCCGCATGGCGGCGCGTGGCGCATAGGCTTCCGCTGGCGGCGGCCAGCCTGGGGGCGGCCCTTTTGGCCTTCAGCCCGCCTGCGGCAGCCCAGTCGGCGTCACTTGGGCTCTGTGAACGGGGCGCGTCCCTGTCCGCCTCGGACCAGGACCTGGTCCTGCGCTTCACCGCCATCGTGCTGCGAGAGCTTCAAGGCAGCGGCGCGCGCACGGCGTTGGTGTCCCGTGCAGGCACGGATTTGCGCCGGTTCGGCATCCGCTATTCGCATGCGGGCATGGCGCTTCAGGACAATCCCGAAGGGACCTGGGCAGTTCGGCAGCTCTATTACGTGTGTGATGAATCGCGGCCGCGACTCTTCGATCAGGGTCTGGGCGCCTTCCTCCTGGCAGGCAAGGCAACTGGCTCGACCTTCGTCTCCATCGTCACCCTGCCCGAGGACTCGCAGCCCGGGTCGCAGGGCGCCGCGCCCGATCCGCAGAAAGGCCCGGAGCGCCCGCTGCATGACCGTCTGCTGGACACCGCCACCGCCCTGGCCCTGCTGAGCCCGAGCTACAGCGCCAACGCCTATGCCTTCGGCCTGCGGCACCAGAATTGCAATCAGTGGGTGGCTGAGATGATGGCCGCTGCGTGGGACCCGGCCTTTGAGCAAGCCGTTGAGCCAGTGGGGCCGCGTCAGTACGACCGCCGTCGCGCGCAGGCCTGGCTACAGGCCGCCGGCTACCAGCCCACCCGCATCCAGGTGGGGTCCCACGGCCTGATGTTCATCGGGCAGTGGATTCCGCTGCTGCATATGGACGATCACCCGCTGGACGATCTCTATGCGCTGCGCATGCAGGTCAGCCTGCCAGGCGCGCTGGAGGCATTCCTGCACCAGCAGGTGCCCTCCGCCAGGCGGGTCGAGGTGTGCCTGCGGGACCGGCAGGTGGTGGTGCACCGCGGCTGGTCATCGCTGGGCGATGACTGCCAACCGGTCGATCCGCTGGATGAGGTTCGAACGCTCGACTGAGCGTGCCGCCCGGGACCCTCAGTCCCCGTGCCCACCCACCGGCACGCCGTGGGCAGGGGCGCGCACGCCCACCGGAGTCGCATCAGGCTGCGCATAGTCGCGGAACAGCACCGCCAGGCGCGCCGCCTCCTGGTCCACATCGTGACCCGCCATCACCCGCGTGCGGGCCGCTTCGCCCATGCGGTGCAGCGTGCTGTCCTCGCAGGCCAGGCAGTCCGCCATGGCGCGCGCCAGCGCCTTCGGGTCACCCGCCGGCACCAGCCAGCCGTTTTCCTTGGGCACGACCAGTTCCGGGATGCCCGCAATGGCCGTGCTGATCACCGGCCGGCGCAGCGCCATGGCCTCCATGGCCACCACCGGCAGGCCTTCGGCAAAACTGGACACCACCAGCGCACGGGCCGCCAGCATTTCCTCACGCACCTGGTCACTGCCGATCCAGCCAGTGATGCGCACATGTCGCTCCAGCTTCAGCGCCGCAATGCGCGCTTCGATCGGTGCGCGCAGTTCGCCGTCGCCCGCCAGCACCAGCTCGAAATCCACCCCGTCCGCAGCCAGGCGCGCGGCGGCTTCCAGCAGCAGCAGGTGGCCCTTTTGTTCACACAGGCGACCCACCGCCACCAGTCGCCGACCACTGGCCGGGACCGGCTGGAAGGTGTGGAAAGCAGGGTCCACGCCGCAGCGCACCACCTGGATCTTGGGCCAATGCGAATGGTCCACCCAGCGGTAGACCTGGCTGCGGCAGAAGGAGGTGATCGCCACCACGAAACGGGCGCGGCGGATCTTCTCGCCCAGGTGCAGAGATTCCGGTTTGTCGAATTCCTCCGAACCGTGGCAGGTGAAGCTGTAACCCGGGCCGCCCAGCGCTTCGATCAGCAAGGCCACTTCAGTCGAATTGGTGCCAAAGTGCGCATGCACATGGCTGATGCGCTGCTCGCGCAGCAGGCGCAGCGCCATGCAGGCTTCCGCCAGGTAGACCAGATGCAGCGGCATCGGTCGGTCAGCGCGGTGGCCCAGCCGCAAGGCCAGGCCCAGGGCCTTCAGGAAGCGCACCGGCGCACGCAGCGCCTCGGACACCGTGGCACCCAGCAGCGGCTTGAGCCCGTCCCGCAGCAGGTAGTGGGTCCGCGTCTTCTCCTGCTGGTCCACAGGGTCAGGCGCAGCATCGTCCCAGCCGCGCACCGCCACCCGCAGCACGTCCACGCCCTGACGCTCCAGCGCAATGATCTCCCGGCGGATGAAGGTGTGACTCACCTTCGGATAGTGATTGATCAGGTACGCGATCTTCATGCTTCATTTCTCCGTACACCGACCGCCCACTTTTGGGGTGCGGCAGCCGGCAATCGACAGGGCCGTGTGAGAGGCGCTGATGACATCTGCGGGCGCTTTTTGTCAGTTTCGCCCTTCTGTGGTGCTGCCCGCACCATGATAGTTGCTGGCGCATGCGGCAATCCCCTGAAGAGGGCACATGACTCTCCCGAGTCCCGGGGGGTGTGGGCACACCAAAACGTATCCAAATCGCCAAGCTGTTTTGCTAAATGGACTAGCTGACGTTCTCTTTTGAGGGACTTTCTCAATCAATCACTTGGCTGGAGTTCAAGTCCATCACCGGCGTTTTCATTGGAAAATCAAGCACTTGGCAGTTCCCCCCACTGGAGACAGGGCAAGCTGGCACAGCCCTTGCGCAAGAAGCGGCACTGATCAACAGGACCAGAACATGAATTACAAAACGCAAGAAGTGGCCGGGGGAGTGCCGGTCAAGATGTGGACCAACGGCGTGCCGGTGGAGCCCGAAGCGATGCAGCAGCTCTCCAATACGGCTCGCCTGCCCGTGGTGTTCAAGCATGTGGCGGCGATGCCGGACGTGCATCTGGGGATTGGGGCCACCGTTGGCTCAGTGGTGCCGACCATCAAGGCGATCATTCCCGCCGCCGTGGGCGTGGACATCGGCTGCGGCATGATGGCCGCCAAGACCACGCTGCGCGCCGAAGACCTGCCGGACAACCTGGGCCCCCTGCGCTCCGCCATCGAACGCGCAGTGCCCCACGGTTTCTCGCCGCGCAACCGTGGCCGTGACCACGGGGCCTGGGAGAATCCGCCCGACCGCGTGGATCAGGCCTGGAGCACGCTGGCCGATGAATTCGATGCGCTGTGCGAGCTGCACCCCCGCCTGAAGCAGACCAACAACCGCAAGCATCTGGGAACCCTGGGAACGGGGAATCACTTCATCGAGGTCTGCCTGGATGAAGCCGGCTTCGTGTGGTTCATGCTGCACTCGGGCTCACGCGGGGTGGGGAATGCCATCGGCACCCACTTCATCGAGCTGGCCAAGAAGGATGCCGAGCGCAACCAGCGCAACCTGCCCGACAAGGACCTGGCCTACTTCGAGGAGGGCGCCCAGTACTTCGGCGACTATGTCCGCGCCGTCTCCTGGGCCCAGAAATTTGCCATGCGCAACCGCGAAGTGATGATGGCCAACCTGATCGCCGTCGTGCGCCAGGTCATTCCCAAGCCCTTCGAATCCCATGTGGAAGCGGTGAACTGCCACCACAACTACGTGCAGAAGGAACATCACTTTGGCGAGGACGTGTTCGTGACCCGCAAGGGCGCGGTCAGTGCCAAGCGCGGTCAGCTGGGCATCATCCCGGGCAGCATGGGGGCTCGCAGCTACATCGTGCGAGGCCTCGGAAATCCGGAGAGCTTCGAGAGCTGCAGCCACGGTGCCGGCCGCGTGATGAGCCGCACCAAGGCCAAGAAGATGTTCACCGTGCAGGATCACATCAAGGCGACTGAAGGCGTGGAATGCCGCAAGGACGCCGATGTGATCGACGAGATCCCGATGGCCTACAAGGACATCGACGCGGTGATGGAGGCCCAGAAGGACCTGGTGGAAGTGGTGCACACCCTGAAGCAGGTGGTGTGTGTGAAGGGCTGACCCGCGCTGCCGGGGCCCCAACAAAACAGAGAAAAAGAAAGAACCCCATGATCGAGATCGATGGAGCCGCCGGGGAGGGCGGCGGCCAGATTCTGCGCACCTCGCTGGCGCTGTCCCTGTGCACCGGCGAGCCGGTGACCCTGCACAGCATCCGCGCCGGCCGGCCCAAGCCAGGTCTGATGCGCCAGCATCTGGCCTGCGTGCGGGCGGCCGCGCAGATCAGCAATGCCCAGGTGCTGGGAGACGAGTTGCAGTCGCGGGAGCTGCATTTCGCGCCCGGGCCGGTGCAGCCGGGCAGCTACCAGTTTTCCGTGGGATCGGCCGGCAGCTGCCTGCTGGTGCTGCAGACGGTGTGGCCGGCCCTGATGCTGGCGAACGGGCCTTCCAGCCTGCAACTGTCCGGCGGCACGCACAACCCGATGGCGCCCCCGTTCCAGTTTCTTGCGCGGGCCTACGCGCCGCTGATGCATCGCCTCGGGGCCCCCGCGGAACTGCACTTGCGCCGGGCCGGTTTCCATCCGGCTGGAGGCGGTGAAGTGACGGTAAACCTGGCGTCCGCCGCCCAGTCCCTGCGTCCGTTCGACCTGATGAGCCGCGGCGAGCCGGTCTCCACCCAGGCGGAATGCCTGGCGCCCGGACTGCCGCGTCACGTGCCTCAGCGCGAGCTGGAGGTGCTGTGCGAAGCCATGGGTTGGGCCCTCGATCCCAAGCAGCTGCTCGCGCTGCGGCAGAACGAAGGGCCGGGCAATGCGCTGATCGCCACGCTGACCCATGCGAATGTCACCGAGGTGTTCATGCAACTGGGTGAGAAAGGCGTGGCTGCGGAAACGGTCTCCCAGCGTCTGGTGAAGGACCTGAACGACTACCTGCGACAGCCGGGTGCCGTCGGACCGCATCTGGCCGATCAATGGATGCTGCCGCTGGCACTGGCGGTGTGGAAGACGGGCATGACGGCGTCCTACACCGCGACCGAGCTGACGCTTCATGCCACCACCAATGCCGAAACGATCGAGAAGTTTCTGCCGGTGAGCATCACCACCGAGCGGACCGACGCCGGTTGGTGCGTGACCGTCCAACCCTGATGCGTCCGGGGAGGCCCTCTGCGGTGCAGGGGACCTTCCCATTGCGGCGGCACAATGTCGTCATGAGCACGCCGGCCCCCTCCCTCCCCCTCCTGGATGCTGCCGCTGACCTCGCGGCGGACCCAATGCCCCAGCCGCCGCCCGAGCCCGATTTCGATGCCTGCTGCGGCAATGGCTGCGATCCCTGCATCTTCGATCTGCATGACCTGGAGATGGACCGGTATCGGCAAGCACTCAGGGCCTGGCGTGAACGCCACCCGGATGCGACGCCGCAGCGGCCCTGACGCTCCACCAGCCCCGGTGCCCCAGCCCTAACGCACCGACCGTGTCGCCAGCCGATGCGGCGCGCGCAGCATCCGCGACAGATGCAATCGAAGCGCCGCCAGATGCTGCGCCATCAACTGGATGGCGGCATCCGCCTCCGAGCGGCTGATGGCCTCACACATCATCAACAGCCGCTGAGGCCAGCGGGCGGGATCGACCGGTGCCATCGCGGGATGCGAGCGACGGAACGCCTCCAGCAGACAGTTGCGCGGCGTCAGCAGGGCCAATGCATGGGCATTGCCGCCGGTCTCGTGGAGCTGGCTCGTAAATTGACGTTCCGCAGCAAACATCGCTTCCCAGTCTTCGGTGTCCACCGCCCGCTCCATCGCCCGTTGATGGCGGCCCAGCAGGGCCAGGTGCTCGACCCGGTGGCGCTCACACGCATTGCGGATGAGCATGCCCTCCAAGGCTTCGCGCACCGCGAGGAAATCGCGCAGCCATGCGGCATCCACCTGGGTGACGGTGGCGCCCAGGTTCATCCGCATCTCCACCAGCCCATCGCCTTGCAGCTGCAGCAGGGCTTCCCGCACCGGCACATTGCTGACCTTGTAATGGCTGCCCAGCCCCCGCAGGGTGAGATGACTGCCCAGTGGCCATTGACCACTCATGATGTCCTCGCGGATTTGCATCCTCAGTCGGAGATAGGTGGGCGTGTTGATCGGCGGGGACGGGGGAGACAGGACCATGGAGCGTCACTTCGGCAATCGGGCCGACTACTGTAAACAGCGGACCGGTGGCCAGAGCCCCGTCATGAGACGGTCTCTCGTGAAGATTGTTGTTGATCAATTTGGCGACATCTCTGGACTGCCTTCTTGGGTAGTCATGTCGCGATGAATGCCCTCAACTCGTGACCGTCTAACTCGACTTGTTGAAGCGCGGCGACCAGCAAAGCGGCCGGATCATCTTCCTGGAGTGCGGTGATCAGTTGCTTCATGAGCGCGATCCGCTGCGCGGCGTCCACGGTGGGCGGTCTGCCACCGCTGGCCTCGATGCATTGCCGGTCGCCATCGGACAACATGCGCGCGCAAAGGCCGGTGTCCTGCGCGGCGAGCTGCCGCATCAGCGCCAGACGCAGACGCCATTCCTGATCGGCCATGCGCGCGGGTGTGGCCAGCAGCGCCGCACTGCGCAACACACGCCAGGCCGATTCCAGATCCTCGGTCCAATGAATGCCCAAAGGACGCGCAGCGCCACGACAGCAATGCGCCACCAACGCGGCACGCACCTGCAGGATCTGACTCGCCCGCTCTCCTCCCCCTTGAATGCAGGGGAGGGTTTCGCGTGCCGTGGACAGCATGGGGTCGTTCAAGCGCAGCTCCAGAACTCAACACCGATGCGGCATTCTCAAATGATTCACAGACGTCACCGCCTGGTTTCCGGTCCGTGTCTGACGCAGCCGACGTGCATCAATCGGCGGATTGACTTTGCACAAGCGACAACGCAATCCCACTTGCAATCTCAAACGCGATAAAGTCCCGCCTGGGAGGCACATGCGGCACAGAGCCTGAGGCCCGTCGCTTGATCCGGAGTAGATCAATGCCCAAATCGTTGAAGCAAGTTCTCAGTCAAATCGAAAAACTCCAAAAGGAAGCTGAATCGCTTCGGAGCAAGGAGATTTCCGGTGTGGTGGCCCGCATTCGCGAAGCCATCGACCATTACGGCCTGACACCGGAGGAGCTGTTTGGCTCGGCAGTGAAGAGCACGGCGCGGGGTCGCCGCGCTGGCAAGGCTGCTACCGCTACCAAACCGGGCCGCAAAGCTGCCGGCAAGCGTGTGGGCACCGGTCGTGCTTCCATGGGATCGCCCAAGTACCACGACGGCGCCGGCCGCACCTGGACGGGCGTTGGCAAGCGTCCGAACTGGTTCAAGGACGCACTGGCCGCCGGCAAGAAGGCGGAAGACCTGCTGATCCGTTGAGGCAGCCAAGCGGCGGCCGGCCGACGACTCCCCTATGGGGGGCGCGGCCGGTGGGTCCGCTCGCTGGCCACCGCGGAGCCGCCGTTGGTCAGATCCTGATCGTCGGATCGGTGCCGACGTCATGCAGGGCCATAAAGCTCATGAGCGTCAGGCTGTAGGCCGCCACGAGTTCGATCTCATGAGATGACGGCGTTTTGTTTTTCCTCAGTTCAGTGCCCAGAATGTCACACTTCGATTGCAGGTTCTGGATGGCATCGCTGATTTCTGACTTGGCCGATCGACGGATCCAGGTCTGCTGAGCTGTGCGGTCCAGCTGCTTGAACTCTTGGGTCAGTTCGGTTCTCATGATGGCGATCAGGAGGGCATGCGCCATGGCCTCTTGACTGGGATCGGCCTCACTCATCGTGGTGGCCAATGCGCCGGACAACTCTTTCCAGAGTTTGTTCTTGGCTTCGCTCTCGACCAAGTCAATGGCCTTCCCAACCCCGTAGGCGTTCTTCGGCGCGAACAAGCGCAATCCCTGTTTGGCGTCCTGGCTGAACATCAAAGCCAGCGCATGAACGTATTTTTTCAGCTCCGCGCTTTGGGGATGACGGGATTCTTGCCAGGCATGTAGCGTTTGGTGAACGGTCGGCTCTCCACGCTCGATCTCCAATGGGAGTGAGTAGTCGTTGAACGTGCGCACATCCGAATAGATATTCTCGCTGGTGCGTTGCAGCAATCGATTCAGAGTGCGGATGGACGCCCTCGCGTCAAACTGTCCGCGTGCAGGCGCCTGGACCCCCCGCGCCAAAACTTGGGCGGGGATCTGGTTTTCCCATGGTTCCGTATAGACCCGCGACGGCCGCATTTCGACTTCGGAGTAGTCGCCTCCCGAAGCGCCAGCAGTCTGCAATGCAGAAGGCGCGCCTTCGGTGGCCGTCGGCGGAATGATCCCCAGCGGCTTGCCTTCACCGGGCTTCGGGTTGTAGACGGTCGATGGCGTGCCCCCTGTCCTTGGTTGACGGCGCTCACCGAGCTTGTGGAAGGTCTCTCTGGCGGTACTGGAGGTGGAGCTGAATTCCGACTCGGTGTCGCTGTGGCCGGAGGCGATGGATTCGGTGTCCGACGACTTCAGGGTCCGAGGAGCGGGTACAGGTCCGGGCAAACGCGCGGGTTTGGGAGGAGTCTGAGGAGGTGTGGTGGGTGGCTTACCCAGCGCTGCTGTCGCGGTGGACTTGGACGCAAGCGCCGCTGCCTGCGCGGGCTGTTGGCCTGCAGCCGGTACAGCAGCCTGAACAGGCTTGGGCGCGATGGCGGGACGTGGCTTGGACTTCTGGGCACCCAGTCGGTCACCGATCTCTGCGGCCAGCGCGTGCGCATGGCTTTCCAGAAGGCCTTCCGGCATCCTGGTCCCGAAATTCGAGCCACGGGCCGCCTTGCAGTCCTTCTCCCATGTCGCCGCCCCGTTGATCAGATCAGCCGCCCGGGGCACTTCACCGCGTTTGAGAGCTTCCTCGGCCGCCTTGCGTTGGTGGAAGAGCAGCGCAGCGGCGCCCGAGCGGGAATTACCGCTCTGGCAGCAAAACGCCACATTCTGACCTTCGGACTGCTGATACAGCGCCCCGAGCGTCGTCAGCACGTCCTGGGCTGTCGCCCCTTCGAAATTGAGATTCCAGACGCCGATGTCGCCGGAATCCTCGTATTCATTGCCCGGCAGATGGGCGTCGATCCGGAACTGCTCAGGCGCGGGTCCGTCCGTGTGCGCCTGGGAAAACGTCATCTCCAGCGGCCCCAGTTGCGCCGGCAGCTGGATCTGGCGCAGGAATGGCATACGGGCCGCGGCGGACGTGGCACTGTGGTTGGCGCAGACGACATGCGCCACTTTTTTCGACAGCAGCGCGGCGCCGAATCGGGCCAGTCGTTCGTCGGCTCCGACTGCGTTGGAGTCTTCACCCGGGGCCGCCATGACCAGGCTTTCGCCGGACATTCCGTCGGAAGGCAATACCGTGGCATTGGCCCGGCTGGCCTGCGTCATGCCCAACTGCTTGAACTCGCCAATGTCGGGAAGGCCGTACCGTTCGGGCAATGGAAGAAGTTTTTGCACAACGACCGCCGCCGCCGGATTCTTGAAGCGCGTGATGCCGCAGTCTTGAAGGATCAGCTCCTGCGCCTTCTTCGGTTGCACTTGCGCATAGACGGGAGCGTCCCCGTCCGTGGGATGCGTCGACGAGACGTTTGAAAGGGGATTGGGGGAATAGTGTGCGTGGGTCGCTTGAGAAAGGGCCGGTGTCATGTCGATCCTCATGGTCAGAGAGCCCTCGAGACATCCGAGGACGATCATGAGTTGTCACATGCCTGTCTCTCAGTTCCTGACCTTGATATGCACAGCGCCAATGCCAATGGCCCTTTGCAGTGTTTTGCAAAGGGCCACCAAGATCTCAAAAATCGGCTACCTTTCTCAACGAAAGGTGTGATCCGTCATGCTGATCCCTGAAGTCAGCTATTGACCTTGATGCGGTTGTTGACCGACTGCACCCCCTTCACCGCCAGTGCCATGGAGCCGGCGCGCTCGCGTGCGGCCAGGTCCGGCGCGGTGCCTTCCAGGGTGACGTGACCCTTGTCGGTGTCGACCTTCACATCCAGCGCGCTCAGCTTGGGATCGCCCGCCAGTGCGGTCTTGATCTGGGTGGTGATGGAGGCGTCCGAAGCATCAGCACTGACCTTGTCAGCGGCCCGGTCCATCTTCTGACCCATGGCATCCATGGACTCACGGGTCTCCTGCCGAGCCTGATCGCTCTTCTGTTCCATCTTGGCAATGCCATCGTCCAGGCGCTGGCCAGCGGTGCGATCGTCCTCTTCACGACCGCAGGCGGTCAGGGCGACGGCGGCCACCAGGGCCGGCAGCACCATCAACATCGGGCGGTGTTCATGCAGCTTCTTCATCTCGGTCTCCTTGAAGGAAGGGAGGATCCGATGGCGGTGCCACGGCCGGGTCATCGGCCTGAGAAGCGGTGCATCGGTCCTGGGTGGGAGGGGTTCATGGGGCCCGGAAGCAGTGCTCCGGGACATGGCTCCACTGTAGACAGGACCTTATTCGCGCGGGGTCGGCGGCTGCCACGACGTGGGGTCGCCCGCCGTGCCGGCGGTCTGTAGGAGGGGGCCTACGTCGATCCGCTCGGTGCCGGTCTCCACCGTCGGCACCGAAAGCGGCAGCCAGGCGCGTACTTCGCAGCCCTGCCCCGGCGCACTGCGCAGCTGCAACTGGCCCCGCTCGGCTTCCACCCGGAACCGCATGCCCAGCAGGCCATGGGAGCCCAATGTCATGCGCCCGGGATCGAATCCGCAGCCGTCGTCCACCACGCTGACCAGCGCCTGCGCATATTCCTCCTTCAGCACCACCTTGGCGTGGCTGGCCTGGGCATATTTGGCCATGTTGGTCAGGGCTTCCTGCACCAGGCGGAAGGCGGTCAGCTGGGCGCTGCGGGGCAGCTCCACGCTGTCGTCCAGCTCCACCTCGATGGGCACCCCCAGGCGTTCCGACGTCTCCCGGCACAGGATTTCCAGCGCGGGCACCAGCCCCAACTGGTCCAGCGTGGAGGGCCGCAGGTCTTCAATGATCCGGCGCTTGAGCGCAATGCCGCTGTTCAGGGTTTCGGTCAGGTGATTGAGCCGCTGCATCAGCTCGGGCGCTCCCGCCTGCAGCTTGGGCCGCAAGCGGGCGACGTCCAGCTTGGCAGCGGTGAGCAGCGCGCCCAGCTCGTCGTGCAGGTCGCGCGCCAGCCGTGCCCGCTCGTCCTCCCGCGCCGTCTGCAGATGGCGGGCCAGCTGGGTCAGCTCGGCAGTGCGCCGCCCCACCTCGATCTCCAGCCGGTCCCGCTCGGCACGGATGTCCTGCTGCTGCTGTTCACGCTGGTGGTCCATCGCCCGGCTCTTGCGCAGGAACAGCACGAACACCACGAGGCTGATCAGCGTCATGGCCGCCACGCCGATGCGGTTGAGCATCAGGGTGTCGTAGACCTGTGCCGTGCCCAGCGCGATCCGCTGGTTCTCATCGGCCAGCAATTCGGACGATTTGCGGCGGATCTGCTCCATCTGGTCGCGGCCAATGTCGGTCATCATCAGCGCCTGGGCGGCTTGGTGGCGCCCCTCCTGCGACAGCTTCAGCACTTCCTGCAGCTCGCTGAGCTTGGCGCTGACGGCGGTGGCGATCTCCTTGCTGCGGGCCTCGGCATCGGTGGCGCCCACCTGCGAATACATGTGCTGCAGCGCATTCAGGCCCTTGGAGGCATCCTCGGCGGCAAAGCGGTAAGGGTCCAGATATTCCGGCCGTCCGGTGATCAGGTATCCCCGTTGCCCTGACTCCGCGTCCGCGACCCGCGCCGTGAGCCTGACGAGCTCCAGCCGGGCACGGCCCAAGGTCACCAGTCGGTCCATCTGGGACACGGCTCCGAAGTAGGCCAGCTCGCTGATCAACATCATCAGCAGCGCCACGAAGAGCCCGAGCGGCAAGGCCCACGTCTTGCTGCCCAGATTGGCCACGGTGTCTTTGAAACTCATCCTCTACACTCCCCAGGGCATCCAGCCCAACTGACCACAGCCACCATGATCCGAATCGCCATCGTTGATGACCACGCGATTGTCCGCGCCGGATTGCGGCAATTTCTGTCCGAGCAGGTAGACCTGCGCGTGACCGGTGAAGCCAGCTCCGGCCGCGAGGCCCTCGATCTCGTCCGCGCCGGCGAGGTGGACGTCATGCTGATGGACCTCTCGCTGCCCGACCAGAGCGGCGTCGAGACCCTGGCCGCCATCAAGGCGCGCAAGCCTGAATTGCCGGTCCTCATCCTGAGCGGTTTTCCCGAAGCGCATTACGCCACCACGCTGCTGCGCCAGGGCGCCAGCGGTTATCTGAACAAGGAATGCGACCCCGAAGAAATCGCCACGGCCATCCGAACCGTGTTCCGGGGACGCAAGTACATCACGCCCGCCGTGGCCGAACTGCTGGCCGACGGTCTCGGTGCCGCCCAGGACCAGGCCCCGCACGACACCCTCTCCGAGCGGGAGCTGCAGGTGTTCCTGCGGCTGGCGCGAGGAGAGACGGTGGGGCATATCGCGGACGGCATGTCGCTGAGCGTCAAGACCGTGAGCACATATCGTTCCCGGGTGCTGGAAAAGCTGGCGCTGAGCACCAACAGCGAGCTGACGTACTACGCGTTGAAGAATGGTTTGATCGAGTAGGCGCTCCGGCCCGTATCGCCCGGTATCCCCCGGTATCGCCGGGTATCGCCAGGAATGGGCCGAAGCCGGCGCTCGTCCAGACGAATCAAGCGTCAGGGTCTTGCCGTTCTGCCAGGCACTGACAATAGGCCAGCAAATCTTCCAGTTCCGCCGACTTGTCAAACACCCGGTGGGCACCGAGCGCCATGCAGCGCTTGCGCATGTCCGGGGTGGCGTAATTGCTCAGGATCACCCGGCGCGCCGAAGGCATCCGGGCCGTGGCGGCCTGCAGGACATTGAGCCCGGTCCCCTGGCTCAGGAAGATGTCGATGATCAGCAGGTCGCAGCCGCCCTGCTCCTGCGACATCCAGGTCAACGCGCCATCTTCATCCACCGCATGACCCAGCACGCGCAGGTCCACCATCTCCTCCAGGGTCGCCACCAGGTTCTCGCGGATGACGTCGTTGTCCTCCACCAGGAAGCAGGTGAGTGCGGGAGAAGAAACAGGGGAGTCCATGGCGGGCGCTGGCACGAGACTGCGGACGGTGAACAACGGAGCCGCACCGCGGTGACCAGTTCCACGGGAGTGTCCGGGCCCTGGCAGCGGTACCAATGACGGCGCGCGGACGGTCAACATGCCATTGCATGCGGATCGTCCGCGCCAGGGGTGATCACCACGAGGGTCCCCGTCCGGGCAGACCCGACGTGGTGGTCCTGCGCCATCAGTTGCGGATGGCGATTTCGTTCTTGACGCGCTTGACGCCCTTCACACCGCGAGCGATGGCTTCGGCGTTGGTCTTTTCAGTGGCGTTCTTGGCAAAGCCCGACAGCATCACCTCGCCCTGCAGCGTTTCCACGCTGATGGCGGAGGCATCCACGGTCTTGGCTTCGACGAACTTGGCCTTCACCGCGGTGGTGATGGACGCGTCGTCGACGTATTCGCCAACGGAGGACTGACCGCGGGTGACGGCGCAGCCCGGCAGCATCGTGACAGCGCCCACAGCGGTGGCCAGGGCGAGAACGGTGGCTCGAATCATCATTTATATCTCCTTGTCGATGACAGACACAGGCTCACGCGGCGTGGCGGGGATTCGACACGACGGCAGGGGCCGGCTCGGCAAACGTCGCGGGGGCGTGGTCCATCAGATAGGGCAGCGCCGCTTCCAGGCCCAGCACCGCATCATGGTCGGACACCGAAGCCCAGTGGATCTGGGCTGCGCCGTCGTCGGCATGTTGATGAAATGTCTGGAAGTGGTCGGTGTGTCCCATCGTCTGGCTCCTTGGCGCCCCGTGGCGTGCTGAGATGAACTCTACGTATCCCGAACAGACTGGCCTGTCGTCCACATCCGCGAGTCGTTGTAGGACAAACGGAAATGGTGGCGGGTGCGCCACGTTTGTGCATGAGTCCAACCGATCGGCCTGCGCGTCACGAAGGATTCGCAAGGGCACGGCATGCTGTCCTACATCCGGTTGCGACAGCACCCGACAGGTGCGGCAGCATGCTTTCCCTAGGATCACGGCCATGGACAAGAACACGATGGGCGCCTCGTTGGGAAGCGCCATGAACGCCCCCCTCCCGACCTCGCTGGTGGAACCCGCACACCGGCCCTCGAATCTGCCCGCTCACCTGTCAGCGCAGGTGCACTTTGCGCCGGCCCCGGCCGCCAAGGCTTTCAAGCCCTCGCATTGCGTCAGCGCCGAGCTGCTGCTGTCCACGCCGCTGACGGTGGTGGTGCGTGCCAAGCTGGACTTCGTGATGGACGGCCAGGTGCGGGAAGACGAAGTGGCGCTGGTGATCTCGCGCAACCGCTGCGAGGGAGACCATCCCTATTGGCCCGCGCTGCTGTCGGCGGCGCAGGAGCACTGGCATCGCTGCCGCGGCCAGGCGCGCCGGATGACGGCCTGCGTGGACGGTGAATGGCAGACGCTGCTGGCAGCGCAGCCCACCGCTGCCAATGATCTGGATGGCGGCCTGGCCGCGCCCGTGCAGCGGCCGGCTTACGTGCAGCACTGAACCGGCGGCACGCCCGCCGGGCTTCTTTACAGAATCGCATCATGGCTGTCAGCCCGTCGACGGCCACCCGCCGACGTCGGCGGCGATAATGTCCTCGTTGGCCGCAGTGGCCCGATGACATGACCCAGCGCATTTCCAGCATGCTCCGCACGCCCGAGGCGTCCTCCCGTTCCCGTTCTCCCGACCTGCTCCGCGTCGTGGGCTTGCTCGGTGTGGTCGCCATGGCCAGCGCCTTGTCGGCATGCGGCAGCTTCGGGGGCGACACCGCCGCGGGCGGCCGCAAGGGATCGGTCTACCAGAACGAACGTTTCCAGGCCGACGAAACCTTCTCCCGACTGTTCGACGCCAGCGTGGAAGACACCTGCGAGGCGGCGCGGCGCGCGCTGCTGAGCCAGGGCTATGTCATCAACCTCGCACAGGCCGGGTCCATCAGCGGCAGCAAGCGCTTCCAGCCGGAAGGCGAGGTGCATGTGGAGATCGCCTTCAACATCGTCTGCGTGCCCGAAGGCGGCGGCGGCAAGCTCTCCACCGCCTACGTGTCTGCCCTGCAGGACCGCTACACCGTCAAGCGCAGTACCAACTCCACCAGTCTGGGCGTGAGCGCCATCGGCTCGATCTCGGTGCCGCTGTCGTCCACGTCCGAGTCGCTGGTGAAGGTCGCCTCCGAGACCATCCCCGCCGGGCAGTTCTACGACCGCTTCTTCGCATTGATGCAGAAGATGCTGCGGGAGCAGGCGCAGGTGGTGTCCACCGGGGAAGCATCGCCCTGAGGGCGAGGCCACCCGATCCACCCGTTGAGCATGAAAAAGGGGCGCCTTCAGCGCCCCTCTTTTCCATCGGTCTGCCTCGTTTACTTCGCCGCAGTGGCCTTGGGCTTGTCGATCACCAGCCCACGACGCTCCAGCAGCGGCGCGATGTCCGGCTCATGGCCCACCACGCTGCGGAACAGCGTCAGGGCGTCCTGGCTGCCCCCCTGGGACAGCAGCCGGGCGCGGAACTGGTCTCCCAGTTCGCGCTTCAGTCCGCCGTTGGCCTTGAACCATTCGACCGTGTCGGCATCCAGCACTTCCGACCAGATGTAGGCGTAGTAGCCCGCCGCATACCCGCCCATGATGTGGCTGAAGTAGGGCGTGCGATAGCGCGGCGGCACGGCCGCGTAATCAAAGCCGTCCTCGCGCAGCGCCTTGGCCTCGAAGTCCATCACACCGGCGGCCGCAGGCACCTGCTCCAGCGGCAGCTGGTGCCAGCGCTGGTCCAGCATGGCCGCGCTCAGGTATTCGGTGGTGGCGAACCCCTGGTTGAACTTGTGGGCCGCCAGCACCTTGTCCAGCAGCTCCTTGGGCATGGGAGCGCCGGTCTTGTAGTGCTTGGCATAGTTGGCCAGCACGCTGGGCCAGGTCGCCCACATCTCGTTGACCTGGGACGGATATTCCACGAAGTCGCGCGGCACGCGGGTGCCGGCCATGCTGGGGTACTTCACGTTCGAGAACATGCCGTGCAGGGCATGGCCGAACTCATGGAACATGGTGTTGACCTCATCCCAGGTCAGCAGCGTCGGCTTGCCGTCGGCCGGCTTGGGGATGTTGAGGTGGTTGGCCACGACCGGCTTCTGGTTGAACAGGCCGTTCTGGTCGACGTACGCATTCATCCAGGCACCGCCGCGCTTGGACGGGCGGGCATACATGTCGGCGATGAAGATCGCCAGCTGCGAGCCATCCGCGTTGAACACGTCGTAGACCAGCACGTCCGGATGGTAGACGGGCAGGTCCTTGCGTTCCTTGAAGCTCAGGCCGTAGAGCTGGCCGGCGGCGTAGAACACGCCGTTTTCCAGCACGTTGCGCATCTCCAGATAGGGCTTGAGCTGCGATTCGTCGAAGCCGTACTTGGCGGCGCGCACCTTCTCCGTGTAGTAGCTCCAGTCCCAGGCGGCCAGCTTGAAGCTGGGCTGGTGACGGGCCGCCTGCTCACGGTCGATCATGGCCTGCAGGTCGTCGCCCTCACGACGGGCGGCGGCCACGGCGGCCGGTGCCAGCTGGCCCAGCATCGCATTCACGGCCTTTGGCGAGCGGGCGGTCTCGTCACTCAGCACGAAGTCCGCGTGCGTGGCAAAGCCCAGCAGGCGGGCACGCTCGGCGCGCAGGGTGGCCACGCGGGACACGAGCGCGGTGTTGTCGAAGGCATTGCCGCGGCTGCCGCGCGCCACCGACGCCTTGTAGATGCGCTCACGCAGCGCCCGGTTGTCCAACTGCGCCAGCACCGGCTGACCCGTGGTGTTGAGCAGGGCGATCAGATATTTGCCGTCCAGCCCGCGTGCCTTCGCAGCGGCGGCCGCGCTGGCGATCTGCTCATCACTCAGACCGGCCAGCTCTTCTGCCTTGTCCACCACCACGGCCGAGTCGTTCACCTCGGCCAGCACGTTCTGGTTGAACCGGGCGCCCAGGGTCGCCAGCTCGGCATTGATGGCCTTCATGCGGGCCTTGCCGGATTCGTCCAGCTTGGCACCGGCACGCACCAGGCTGTTGTAGTGGCGCTCGACCAGACGCTGCTCCTGCGCGTCCAGGCCCAGCGAGCCGCGACGTTGCCAGAGCGACTCCACCCGGGCGAAGAGTTGCGGATTCAGCGCGATGGCATCACGGTGCGCCGCCATGCGGGCGGCGAAGTCGCCCTGCAGCTTCAGCCGGGCTGGATTGGCGTCGGCGCCGACCAGGCTGCCCAGCAGCGTGCTGGCGCGTTGCAGCAGGCGACCCGACCGCTCCAGCGCAACGATGGTGTTGTCAAAGGTCGGCGGCTTCGGATTGCTGGCGATGGCCTGCACTTCCTTGAGCTGCTCGGCCATGCCCTGCTCCAGGGCGGGGGCGATGTCTTCGTCCCGGATCTTGTCGAATGGCGGGTACTGCAGCGGCAGCGGGCTGGGGGCGATCAGCGCATTGGCGATGGCGGCAGAGGCCGCCTGGGCCGGAACGGTCTGCGCCAGCACCGGCGCGGAAAGGGCCAGCGAGGCGGCCAGGACAAAGGGGATCCTCATTGGGGGAGCTCGGGGTGCGAGTGCGTTCAGGAAGACGCAGAGCCTAGCCCATCGATCGGTGGCAGCCGAAGGGCATGGGCAGAGGGGGGCGGAAGCCGCCCCGCAGGGCTCTGATCGGCGGCGAAGTCGGGGGTAACCCTGATGGAGCACCCCGGCACCGGCTGGATGAACCGCCGTTCACACTGCGGGGACTCCGATGGCCCTAGCATGCAGGCCCAGGTCCCACTCCCGCGCAGCGCGCGCTCGCCCGCATGACTTCCACTTTTCAATGGGCCCTCATCGGCCCGGGTGCCATTGCCCACGTGTTTGCGGAGGCGGTCAGCCAGCTCGACCACTGCCGCCTGCACACGGTCTGCGGCCGGGACGCCCAGCGCGCCGCCCAGTTCGCGCAGCGCTGGTCAGTCGAGGGCGACACGCCGGTGCGCGCCACCACCGACCTGGCGTCGCTGCTCGCCGACCCGCAGATCGACGGGGTCTACATCGCCACGCCGCACGGCCAGCATTTCGAGCCGGCGCTGGCTGCGTTGAAGGCCGGCAAGGCGGTGCTCTGCGAGAAGTCGCTGGTGCCGACGCGGGCCATGGCGCAGCAACTGGTGGCCGCTGCGCAGGAGCAGCGCGTCTTCCTGATGGAAGCCGTGTGGACCCGTTTCCTGCCGGTCTACGAAGAGATGGCGCGCTGGCTCGCCGAAGGACGCATCGGCCGCCTGCGAGCGCTGCAATCGAGCTTCTGTTTCCCGGCGCCCTACGATCCGGACAGTCGCCTGTTCAGTCCGGCCCTGGCGGGAGGCGCGCTGCTGGACGTGGGGGTCTACAACCTCAATGCCACGCGTTTTGTGCTGCGGCACGCGCTGGGCGAGGTGCCGCCGCTCCAGGGCCTGGCGGTCCAGGGGCTGCTGGCGCCCACGGGCGTGGATGCGCGCGTCAGCGCCAGCCTGGATTTCGGTGACGGACTGGTGGCGCAGATGGTGTGCGGCCTTGACACCTTCGCTCCCAACACCCTGCATGTGATGGGAGAGGGCGGCGCGATCGTGCTGCCGGAGACCTTCTGGCAGGCCACGCGGGCCCAGTGTTTGCGCCCTGGCCAGGACGCGGTGACGGTGGATCTGCCGTTCAACACCAATGGCTTTGAATATCAGATCGCCGATGCCATGGCCCGCATCCGGGCGGGCGAGATCGAAAGCCCGGTGATGCCGCATGCGGAGACCTTGGCCGTGCTCGGCTGGATCGATGAGATCCGCCGCCAATTGGGTGCGCGTCTGCCGTTTGATGCGCTTTGATTCGCAACAGGACCGGCTGTTCAAAGAAAAGGCCGCCTCCCGAAGGAGGCGGCCTTGATGTCACCGTCGCAGCGCTGAGCAGGTCCGGCCTCGTGTCGGCCGGGGCCCGGCAGCGCAGCGCCGTCCTCAGTCGTCGCTGCTGCCAGCGAAACCGAAGATGCTCAGCAGGCTGGTGAACAGGTTGAACAGCGACACGAACAGGCCGACCGTGGCCATCACGTAGTTGCGCTCACCGCCGTTGACGATGTTGCTCGTCTCGAACAGGATCAGGCCGATCGACAGCAGGGCCACCACGCCGGAGATCACCAGACCCATCACCGGCATCTGCAGCCAGATGTTGGCCACCGCCGCCAGCAGCGCCACGATCATGCCGGCGAAGAGGAAGCCGCCCATGAAGCTGAAGTCCTTCTTGGTCGCCAGCACGTAGGCGGACAGGGCCAGGAAGGTGCCACCGGTGGTGGCCAGGGCCAGGGCGATGGTGTTGGCGCCGCCCGGCAGCTTCAGATAAAGACTCAGCAGCGGGCCCAGGGACCAGCCCATGAAGCCGGTGAGCGCGAACACCAGCGGAATGGCCATCGCACTGTTGCGCATGCGGTGGATGCCGAACAGCAGGGCGAAGTAACCCACCAGGGTCAGCAGCATGCCGGGGGCGGGCCACTGGAAGGCCACGGCCGCGGCCGCAACGCCGCCGCTGAACAGCAGCGTCATCGACAACAGCGCATAGGTGTTGCGCAGCACGCGGGCCACGTCCCCGGGCTGGCTGAAGACCGAGCCACCGGCGGTGGCGGGCGTCCAGGTCGTGGGGGACGCCGAAGATCGTTGGAAGTCACTCATGACTGAACTCCTTGGGTGGACAGGACGCGCGGTGTGGATCCGACAACCGGCCCCCTCACCGCGCGCGCGCAAGCTGCACCTTAAGACTTCATCGACTTCCGAAAAACCATCAATTCCCTTGCAACACTGAAGACAAAGCCGAAGCGTCAGAAATCTCGGACGACTCCGTTTCGGCGCGGCCCTGGCGCCGGGATGCGAGGAGCTTGGCTACCAGCGGATGGTTCTGACCGCGGCGGGAATAGATGCCGTGCAAGTCTTCCACCACGTCGCTCTGGCCCAGCAGGTGCAGCCCACTCATCAGCGCCAGGTCATCCCCGCCCAGCCGGCTGACAGGAAACACGCCCAGGCCGCGGGCGGCAAACACGCTCATCAGCGCACTGTCTTCGAACTCCCCCACCACCTGCGGGCGGATGTGATGCTGTTCGAACCAGCGCTCGATGCTGGCCCGCAGCGACGCATGACGGGTGGGCAGTAACACCGGCAACTCTTCCAGGCAGTACGGGAAGGGACGGCCGGGTGAACGCTGGGCGCGAGCAACCAGGTCGGCCGGGCCCCACCAGTCCACCGGCGTGCTGGCCAGCAACTGGCTGGTGATGCGAAGTGTCGGATTGACGGGGGCTGGCTGGTCAGTGAGCACTAAATCCAGATGGTGCAGAGCCAGTTCACCCAGCAGCTGGTCGACCTCGCCTTCGTGACAGATCAGGCGCAGGTTGGGGGTGTCCAGCACCGGCGCCAGCAGGGCATGGGCGGCCAGTTTGGACAGTCCGTCGGACAAGCCGACCGACAGACGTTGCACCCGCTGGGTGGCGGCTTCATGCACCTCATGCGGGACCAACTGGCCGATCTGGAAGATTTCCTCGGCCCGGCTGAAGGCGGCCTGGCCGGCTTCGGTCAGCACCAGGCCGCGGCCTTCCGGCTTGAGCAGTTGATGGCCGAGCGCACGTTCGAGCTCACGCACCTGGGCGCTGATGGTCTGCACGGCCATGCCCAGACGGTCGGCCGCACGGGCAAAGCCGCCTTCCTTGGCGACCACCCAGAAGTAGTGCAGGTGACGGTAATTCAGCGAACTCATCTGACTCTCCGAAAAGACGAACCCGCATCATACATAACTTCGGTTTAACGGGAGCGAGAAATTCCATCCCTATGGATTTTCCGAGTCAATACAGATGCGCGGTGAGGTGGGTTCGCAGATCCCGGCGGCGCCGTCGCCGACCATGGAAGGTTGGCTTGGTCAGAGCCTTCCTGAACGCCGCTGCCGCCGTGACGGGACCGAAGTTCAAGGATCTTGTTGGCAACGCCTGGTCCTGGCGCGGAGCGGTCTGACCCACCCCGTTCGCGTTTCATCGCAATCGACCCGTTGACCAACGCCGACCTGCCTACAGTCCCACCAAGCCCGCCCTCCCGGCGGCGCGATGGACCCTGGAGCCCGTCATGCTGAGCCTGTTGCTGTGGTTGATTCTGTTCGTGCTGTGCTGGCCGCTGGCCTTGTTGGCGCTGCTGCTGTGGCCGGTGGTCTGGCTGGTGCTGCTGCCCTTCCGGCTGATCGGCCTGAGCGTGGATGCGGTGTTCGCGCTGCTCAAGGCGATCCTGTTCCTCCCGGCCCGAGTGCTGGGAGGACGGCCCTGAGCGAAGGCGCCAGGGCCGTCCGCGCCCGGATCAGATCGCGTCCAGGCCCGCCTGCAGGTCGGCGCGCAGGTCTTCGACATCCTCGATGCCGGCGGAGATCCGCACCAGCGAATCGGTGATGCCCAGAGCCGCCCGCTTGTCGGCGGGAATCGACGCATGGGTCATTAGCGCGGGCAGGGAGATGAGGCTCTCCACCCCGCCCAGGCTTTCGGCCAGCGAGAAGATGCGCACCCGCTCCAGGAAGCGGCGGGCGCCGGCCAGGTCGGTGTCCAGCTGCACGCTGATCATGCCGCCGCCGCCGCGCATCTGGCGGCGGGCCAGCGCATGCTGCGGATGGCTCTCCAGCCCGGGATAGTGCACCTTGCGGACCTTGGGCTGACCCTCCAGCCACTGCGCCAGCGACAAAGCGCTCTCGTTGTGCCGGGCCATGCGCAGCGCCAGCGTCTTGAGACCGCGCAGGGCCAGGAAGCTGTCGAAGGGGCCGGCGATCGAGCCGACCGCGTTGTGCAGGAACTCCAGCTGCTCGCGCAGCGCAGCCTGCCGCTCTTCACCGCCGACCACCACCACCCCGGAGATCACATCGCTGTGGCCGTTGAGGTATTTGGTGGCCGAGTGCAGCACCGCATCGAAGCCGAGCGACAGCGGCCGCTGGCCCCAGGGGCTGGCAAAGGTGTTGTCGGCAATGGTCAGCGCGCCATGTTCGCGGGCGATGGCTGCCACGGCGGCCAGATCGGTCAGCTTCAGGATCGGATTGCTGGGCGTCTCGATCCAGACCAGGCGGGTTTCCGGCCGCAAGGCAGCCCGGACCTCGTCCGGATTCGTGCTGTCCACATAGGTCACCTGCAGGCCGGCGCTCTTGCGACGCACCCGCTCGAACAGCCGGTAGCTGCCGCCGTAGAGGTCGTCCCCGGCGACGATGTGGGACCCGGCTTCCAGCGTGTCCAGCACCGTGGCCATCGCGGCCAGGCCCGACGAGAACGCATAGGCCTGCACGCCGCCTTCCAGACTGGCCACCGCCCGCTCGTACGCCTGCCGCGTCGGATTGTGGGTGCGGCCGTATTCGTAGCCCTGGTGCACGCCCGGGCTCTGCTGCCGATAGGTCGAGGTGGCGTAGATGGGCGGCATCACCGCCCCGGTCAGCGGATCCGGATGCTGGCCGCCGTGGATGGCCAGCGTGTCGAAGCGCAGGTCGGCGCCGTGGGAGTCTCGGGAATCCTGGCTCATGACAAGCCCTTTCGCAGATGGTTCAGCAAATCAAAACGGGTGACCAGGCCGTAGAAGCGCTGGTCGTCGGCAATCACCGCCACCAGGCCCCGGCGCAGCTGCTCGATCAGCGCGGACAGCGGGGCCCCAGGCGGCAGGGTCTGCACATCATGGCTCATCGCCGAGGTCACCGGGTCCTTGAAGTGGCGGGCGTCCATGTGCATCTGGGCCAGCAGGTCCGACTCGTCCAGCAGGCCCACCAGGCGGCCCTGCTGCAGCACCGGCAGCTGGGAGACATCGGCCTGGCGCATGCGGGAGAAGGCGGTGGCCAGCGTGTCCTCCGGGGAGACGCTCACCACGGCACCGTCTTCCGTGCGGCGCGAGATCAGGTCGCGCAGGTCGCCCAGGTGGGCGCGCTGGAGCAGGCCCTGGTCGAACATCCAGGGGTCGTTGTAGACCTTGGACAGGTAGCGCGTGCCGGTGTCGCAGACGAAGGTGACCACCCGTTTGGGCGTGGTCTGGGCGCGGCAGTAACGCAGCGCGGCGGCCAGCAGCGTGCCGCTGGAGGAGCCGGCCAGGATGCCTTCGGCGCGGTAGAGCTCGCGGGCCGTGGCAAAGCTGTCGGTGTCGCTGACGGCATAGGCGTGGCGCACGCCGCTGAGGTCGGCGATGGGCGGAATGAAATCTTCGCCGATGCCTTCCACCGCCCAGGAGCCGGCCTCGCCGTAATGCCCGGTCTCGACATAGTCCTTGAGCACCGAGCCTTCCGGATCCGCCAGCACCAGGTCCAGGCCCGGACGCACCTTGGCGAAGAAGCGGGACAGGCCCGTCATCGTGCCGCCCGAGCCCACGCCGCACACAAGTGCATCGATGCGGTGACCGGTCTGTTGCCAGATCTCCGGGCCGGTGGTGGTTTCATGGGCCAGCGGATTGGCGGGATTGTTGAACTGGTCCGCGTACCAGGCACCGGGGATGTCCTGGACCAGCTTGGCGGCACGGTCCTGGTAGTAGTCGGGATGTCCCTTGCCCACATCGGAGCGGGTCATGTGCACCTCGGCGCCCAGGGCCTTGAGCTGCAGCACCTTCTCGGCCGACATCTTGTCCGGCACCACCAGCACCACGCGGTAGCCCTTGGCGCGGGCCACCAGGGCCAGGCCCAGTCCGGTGTTGCCGGCCGTGGCTTCCACCACCGTGCCGCCAGGGGGCAGCAGGCCGTCGCGCTCGGCGGCCTCGATCATCGACAGCCCGATGCGGTCCTTGATCGAGCCGCCCGGGTTCTGGGACTCCAGCTTGAGGAAGAGCTCGCAAGGGCCCGTGTCCAGCCGCCGCACCGGCACCAGGGGCGTATTGCCGATCAGGTCCAGCACGGCGGGGCGCGCGTTTTCGCCGGCGAAGGGCGCACGGACAGGCGCGGTGGACCCGGCCGAACCGGTCGGGGCGGAAGTGTTAGCGGCCCGGTGAGGGGCGGCCGTATCGATGGTCGTCATGCAAGCTCCTTGAATCCTGTTGGGATCTGGGGGACAGCGCCCACTTCGCTTATGCGCGGGTGGCGCGATGCGTTACGCGCGGGTGGCGCGATGCGCGGGCAAAACCCTATAGCGTAGGCCGAACCGGCGCAGCGCGCCAAGTGCGGTTCACTCAGCAGCTTATACCGGCACCGTATATCGAGGGCGTTGTCGTGGACGCTATCGGCGACGCTACCCCAGACGAGGTTGCGGCCGCAGGTGCGGCCGTATTCCGGCGGGTGATCGCCCGGAGCAAACGGCGCGCCTCATCAAAAACCTGATGTGGATATGAACAAGCCTTCGTTCACCGCCATCGGCGTCCGGCCTAACCTGCAGCCATGTCAACGCTTCACCCTCTTCCGGCCCGCGCAGCGATGGTCGATCGCGCCCACCACATCATGGCCACCACCGCCGCCATGCTGGGCTTGCGCCTTCGCCCTCGCCTGCCCCCGGGCACGCCACCGGCAGAGCGGCGGGCGTTGGTGTCTTGGACCCCACCTGGAGGACTGCACCCACCGATGAACTGATCACCTTGTCATCCGATGCGAGCGACGCCCCGGCTACGGCCGGGGCGTTCCTGTTTTTGGCCTCGGCGCTGCATGCCTCAGCGCTGCATGCCCCAGCGCTGCACCGTCCACCGTTCCACGCTGCTGAACACCAGCCGCTCCACCAGCCAGCCGATCAGGATGACCAGGGCCAGCCCGGCAAAGACGTGGTCGGTCATCAGCTCGTTGCGGTTCTGGAAGATGTACCAGCCCAAGCCGCCCTGGCCGGACGAGGCACCGAAGAACAGCTCCGCGGCAATCAGCGTACGCCAGGCAAAAGCCCAGCCCACCCGCAGCCCGGCCAGCACGGACGGCAGCGCCGCCGGCAGCAGGATCTGCGCCACGAAACGCGGCCCGGTCAGGCCATAGTTGCGCCCGGCCATGCGCAGGGTCTCGGGCACGGCGGACACACCGGCGCTGGCCGCCAGCGCCAGCGGCCACAGCACCGCATGCACCAGCACGAAGATCAGGCTGCGGGCGCCCAGGCCGAACCACAGCAGCGCCAGCGGCAGCAGGGCAATGGCCGGCAGCGGATTGAACATGGCGGTGAGGCTGGCCAGCAGGTCCCGGCCCCAGCGCGACGCGGTGGCCAGTGCGGTCAGGCCCAGCGCAAGCACCACGCCCAGGCCATACCCCTGCAGCAGCAGCCGTAGCGACACACCGGCGCGCATCAGCAGTTCACCGCTGGCCAGATCCGTCACCAGCGCCCGGGCGGCGGCGGTGAAGGTGGGCAACAGCAGGTCGTTGTCGGCCCAGCGGGCCGCGACTTCCCACAATCCGGCGAGCAGGACCAGCAACAGGGCCTGGCGCCAGCTGCTGGCCTCCAAAATGCGTCGCCACAGCGGCAGGGTCTGCGCGGCCGACGGCACATACGGCTGCGGCTCCAGCAAACGGTCGGGTCGCCGGGCGGGATGGGGCAGGTGCGAGACGCTCATGATTCAAACAGCAGGGCTTCGATGCGCTGACCCAGGGCCTGCCGCTGCACGGCATCCAGCCCCTGGGCATTGAATTCCGCCCGCACCCGGCCCGGATGCGGCGACAGCACCAGGATGCGGTGGCCCACATGCAGGGCTTCTTCGATCGAATGGGTGACGAACAGCAGGGTGAAACGCTCCTGATCCCACAGGGCGAGCAGCTCTTCCTGCATGCGGCGGCGGGTGAGCGCATCCAGCGCGGCGAAAGGCTCGTCCATCAGCAGCATGCGCGGGGACAGCGCCAGCGCCCGGGCAATCGCCACCCGCTGCTTCATGCCGCCGGAGAGCTGATGCGGATAGGCCGTGGCAAAAGCGGCCAGTCCGACGCGTTCCAGCCACTGGCGCGCCTGTTCCCGGGCGCGAGTCTTGTCCAGCTTGCGGGAGGCGGTCAGCGGAAACGCGACGTTGTCCAGCACCGTTTTCCAGGGCGGGAGCTGGTCGAATTCCTGGAACACGGCCATGCGGTCCGGGCCAGGCCCGTGCACCGCCTGGCCGTCGAGCAGCACGCGGCCTTCCGACGGTGACAGGAAGCCGCCGACCGCTTTGAGCAGAGAGGACTTGCCGCAGCCCGAGGCGCCCAGCAGCACGAAGCGCTCGCCCGGCATCACGTCGAAGTCGACCCGGTGAGTGGCGCGGATGCTGCGGGGGCCGACGCGGTAGTCCAGGCTCAGCCCCTGCACGCTCAGGCGCGGCTGGACGGGGGCCGTGTCCGGCGGGGTGGCCTCGGCCTCGCGGTCATGCGGGGTGCCGGGAAGGGAAGCGGGAAGGGTAGCGGGAAGAGGGAGGGGCCTGCGTGCATCCACCGCCAAACGCAGCCGGGCGGCGGGATCCTCTCCCGCGCTGCGCAGGGACGGGGAAAGTGCCGGTGACGGTGGCGAGGAGGGAGACGCGGACGAAGACTGCGGCGAAGACTGCGAGGAAGTCGGCGGCGGGGCGAGTCCTTCGGGACGGGCACTCATGACGGTCTCCTCAACTGCCGGAGGCGTTGTGAGGATCGTCGAAGAAGTAGTCCTTCACCGAGGCCGGCTTGTTCTTGATGGCGCCCACGCGATGCATGAACTCGGCCAGCGCGGAGGTGTTCTGCGGCGCGATCTTGAACTGCACCTCCGGATTGCGGATGACCTTCAGCAGCAACTCGCGCGGCACCTTGGAGCCTTCATTGCGCTGGTAGATGTCGGCGGCCTGTTCCGGATTGCGGGTGATGAAGTCGGCGGCTTCGGCCAGCGCGGCCACGAAGGCCTTGTAGGTCTTGGGGTTCTCCGCGCGGAACTTCTCGGTGGTGTAGAGCACGGTGGCCGAGGCGGGGCCGCCCAGCACGTCGTAGCTGCTCAGCACCTTGTGCACGGCGGGATTGCCGGCCAGGCCCTGTTCCTGGAACGGCGGATTGCCGAAGTGGGCATTGATCTCGGTGCCGCCCTTGATCAGCGCCGCCGTGGCCTCGGGATGCGGCAGGGCGACCTGCAGGCGGTCCAGCCGGTTGTACTGGGCGTCCCCCCACTGGCGCGCCGAGGCCAGCTGCAGGATGCGGGCCTGCACCGACACGCCCACCGCCGGCAGGGCGATGCGGTCCTTGTCGCTGAAGTCGGCAATGGTGCGAACGGCCGGGTTGCTGCTGGTGAGGTAGTAGGGGAAGTTGCCCAGCGACGCAATGCCGCGCACGTTCTGGCGGCCGCGGGTCTTGTCCCACAGCGTCAGCAGCGGGCCCACGCCCGCGCCGGCCACATCGATGCTGCCGGACAGCAATGCCTCGTTGATGGCGGGGCCGCCGGACAGCTGCACGGTCTGCACACGGATGTCGATGCCTTCGGCCTTGCCGTGTTTTTCGATGAGCTTCTGCTCCTGGGCCACGTTGAGCAGCAGATAGACGATGCCGAACTGTTCGGCGATGCGAAGCTGGCCTTCGGCCTGGGCGGGCAGGGCGCTCAGGCCCAGGGCGGCGGCCAGGGCCGCGGCGATCATGCGTTTCATGGGAGGACCTCGGAAAACGGGGGCGCTGTTGGGACTCGAGAGCCAGGCGCGGGTGGAACTGGCGAGTGGAGCTAGCGGTGGGACTGGCCGGTGGAGCTGCCAGGTGGGTGGGGGTTCGGGAGCGGACGCGGCGTCAGCCCAGCACCGCGTCCCCTTCGACGGTGGTGCGGTGCAGATGGCGTCGCAAATGCTCCGGACAGCCGGTGGCCAGGTGCATCAGCGATCGGTTGTCCCAGAACACCAGGTCATGGGGCTGCCAGCGATGGCGATAGACCAGCGAAGGCCGGGTGCTGAGCGCAAACAGCTGCTGCAGCAGGTCGCGGCTCTCGTCCTCGGGCAGACCGACGATGCGGGTGGTGAAGTGCTCGCTGACGAACAGCGCGAGGCGACCGGTCTCGGGATGACGGCGCACCACCGGATGGACCGTGGGTCGCACCTCGGCCACCTGCGCCTCGGTCAGTGCGGGGCGCCAGGGATTGCGGGCCCGCAGTTCCTCGTAGCGGGCGAGATAGCTGTGCTCGGCCTTCAGGCCGCGGATGGTGTCCTTCAGCGCCTGCGGCAGCTCGTCATAGGCCAGGTGCTGGTTGGCAAACAGCGTGTCGCCGCCTTCGGCGGGCAGTTCCTGGGCGTGCAGCAGGGAACCCAGGCTGGGCTTTTCCTTGTAGGACAGGTCGGAATGCCAGAAGACACCGGCGTCCCCCAGGCCCAGCGGGCGGCCCTGGTCATCCCGCACATTGGACACCTGCAGGATTTCCGGGTGACCGGGCAATTGGAAGTTGCGCAGCACATGCACCTCCAGCGGACCCCAGCGGCGGCTGAAGGCCACATGGGCGGCGGGGGTGATGCGCTGGTCCCGGAACACCAGCACGTGGTGGTCCAGATGCGCGCGATGCAGCTGAGCGAAGGTGGCGTCGTCCACCGGCTGGTTCAAGTCCAGGCCCAGCACTTCGGCGCCGAGTGGGCCCTCGAAGGGGCGGATCTCGAAGGCTCCAGCGGGGGAGGACCGTCCCGGAGCGCTCTGCGCGCGGGGGGCATCGGCGGCGGGTGAACGGCTGGGGAGGGGGGAGGCGGTGACAGTCATGGCGACTGACTCTAAAAACGCGCGCATCTGACGCCAACGAATAAGGACGCATGAGCTCAGTCGTTTTTCGAGGATGCTGCGACTCTGATATGGTGTCGCCCTCGCTGTTGGCGCGGGTTCTTGGCGGATTGCCACACACGACCCTTGAATCCAGGGGATGGTGGGGCGACGTACAGGATGTCTGGGCGTTTGCGGTTTTCGGCGGTTTTTTAGCGGTTTTACAGAGGCGGCACGGACCGTCCGGGAGCGAATGCGAATGAAGCAAGTCATCTGCGTGAAGTGGGGCACGGCCTATGGGGCGGACTATGTGAACCGGCTCTATGGGATGCTGACGCGCCATGTCACGGGTGACTTCCGCCTGGTGTGCCTGACCGACAACAAGGAGGGCATCCGTCCGGAGGTGGACGCGTATGACCTGCCGGAGCTGGGGTGTGAGTGGCCCAAGAAGTCGATGGGCAAGTGGCGCAAGCTGGTGATGTGGGGGTCGGACCTGGGGCCGACGACGGGCTTGACGGGGCCGGTGCTGTTCATTGACCTGGACTCGGTGCTGGTGGACAACATTGACGGCTACTTCACGCACGGGCATCCGGACGATGTGGTGCTGGCGCGCAACTGGGCCAAGCCGATGCAGAAGCTGGGGCAGACCTCGGTGTTCCGTTTCCCGGTGGGCAAGTATCCGCACATCATTGCGCAGTTCCGTGCGGACCCGCAGGGGGTGGCGGACCGTTATGGGTTTGAGCAGCACTTTGTGACGGCGTCGGTGCCGGGCGGCATCAAGTTCTGGCCGCCGACCTGGACGCGGCATTTCCGGCTGCACTGCATGCCGCCGTTCCCGCTGCGGTATTTCGTGTCGGCCAAGTTGCCCAAGGGCGCGAAGATCGTGACGTTCCCGGGTGGCCCGAACCCGAGTGATGTGATGGTGGGCCGCTGGACGCAGGATTTGCCTGCGCACGAGAGCCCGTGGGAGCACTTCAAGGGCACGTTTGGCAAGGGCGTGAAAAACCGCTGGCGCCACCTGACCCGCTACGTCCGCCCCGTCCCCTGGATCGCCCAATACTGGAGGGAATGAGGCCCCCCAGTCGCTTCGCTCCTGCCCCCAAGGGGCGCCACCCGGTGGCCTGGCAGAGCCAGATCCACGGGTGTTGCTTGAGGCTCCCCCAGGCTTCGCCGGGGGGGGGGGGTTGAGCCCCCCAGTCGCTATCGCTCCTGCCCCCAGGGGGCGCCTCCCAGTGGCCTGGCAGAGCCAGATCCACGGGAGTGGCTTGAGGCTCCCCAGGCTTCGCTGGGGATGGGCCCCTATCGCTTCGCTCCGGGCCCGGAGGGGTTAACGGGTTGATGGGGGGTTGCGGGCTTATGCGGGGAATGCAGGAGCATGGGAGAAATGGTGATTGGCCTTCGGGACGAGGGTCGCCCACACTGTGCTTCAAGGGTTCTATCCATGAAGGCCCGGCGGCGCCACCAGCGCCGAGTTGCATGGTGAGTCCCAGGACGTGACACGCGATCTCTCAGAGTCTGGGGGAGGCGCTTTGAGGTAGGCGGCACTGTCCTGCGGCATTCATACCTAAAGGAAGGGGCCCATCCCTCTCCCCACCCCGCGCGAAGCGCCGGGCCCAATCTCCCGAAAGCTCTGAAGCCTCAAGCCTCTCCCGTGCTAACCCCCGCGAAGCCGGGGGCGCCTCAAGCCACTCCCGTGGATCTGGCTCTGCCAGGCCACTGGGAGGCGCCCCCTGGGGGCAGGAGCGAAGCGACTGGGGGGCCCAATCCTTGGGGCCAGTTATATAGAAATGAATAAAGAATTGTTTTGTGAATAAGGGTGTGTTGGCATGCTGTGCGGTCCGGCTCATAGTCGATCGCCACCTGCCCTGTCATGTCTCAACAAAACGTTCGTAGCGCCCGCCCCTCCCCGGTGTCCTCGTCCCGTCGTCAGCTCCTGATGCTGGGCGCCGCGCTGCCGCTGCTGGGCGCCCAGGCCTGGGCCCCCGTCCACGCCCAGTCCACCGCCGCCCCCGCGACCCTGCTGAACGTGTCCTATGACGTGGCCCGCGAGCTCTACAAGCAGGTCAACCCCGCCTTCGTCACCTACTGGAAAGCCAAGTCCGGCCAGACCGTGACCATCAACCAGTCCCACGGCGGCTCGTCCAAGCAGATCGGCTCCGTCATCGGCGGCCTGGAAGCCGACGTGGTCACCATGAACCAGGCCACCGACGTCGATACCCTCGCCGAAAAGGGCCTGACCAGCGCCGACTGGCGCCAGCGCTTCCCCAACGGCGCCGCCCCCTACAGCTCCACCATGCTGTTCCTGGTCCGCAAAGGCAACCCCAAGCAGATCAAGGACTGGAACGACCTCGCCCGCCCCGGCGTCCAGGTCATCATCCCCAACCCCAAGGTCACCGGCAACGGCCGCTACGGCTATCTGGCCGCCTGGGGCAGCGTGATCGCCAAAGGCGGCTCCGACGCCCAGGCCAAGGACCTGCTCACCCGCATCCTCACCAACGTGCCGGTGCTGGACGGCGGCGGCCGCGGCGCCACCACCACCTTCACCCAGCGCGGCATCGGCGACGTGCTGCTGACCTTCGAATCAGAAGCCGAACTGATCGAAAACGAATTCGGCAAGGGCCAGTTCGAGGTGGTCTACCCCAGCATCTCCATCGAGGCCGACGCCCCGGTGGCCGTGGTCGACAAGGTCGCCGCCAAGAAGGGCTCCACCGCCCTGGCCAAGGCCTACCTGGACTTCCTGTGGACCCCCGAAGCCCAGGAGATCATCGCCCAGAACAACTTCCGCCCCCGCGACCCCGCCGTGTTCAAGAAACACGCCCAGCGCTTCGCCCCCATCAAGCTGTTTGGCGTGGACCAGACCCTGGGCGGCTGGAGCAAGGTCTACAAGACCCACTTCGTGGACGGTGGCCAGTACGACCAGATCATGGCGTCCCTGAAGCGCTGAAGCCGCCACCATGAACACCGCCGTCCTGTCCCCGGCATCGGCCCCGCCGGTGCCCGCCCGCAAGCGCCGACGCGTGCTGCCCGGCTTCGCACCGACGCTGGGCTTCACGCTGTTCTACCTGTCGCTGCTGGTGCTGATCCCGCTGTGCGCCGTCTTCCTCAAGTCGGCCGGACACGGCGCGGAGGCCTTCTGGGCCGCCGCCACCTCGCCACGCGTGCTCGCCTCCTACCGCCTGAGCTTCGGCGCTGCGCTGCTCGCCGCCGCCATCAATGTGGTGTTTGGCTTCATCCTGGCCTGGTCGCTGGTGCGGTACGACTTCTTCGGCAAGAAGCTGGTGGATGCCCTCATCGACCTGCCCTTCGCCCTGCCCACCGCCGTCGCCGGCATCGCCCTGACGGCCCTGTATGCCCCCAACGGCTGGCTGGGCAGTCACCTGGAGCCGCTGGGCATCAAGGTGGCCTTCACCCCGCTGGGCGTGCTGGTGGCCCTGATCTTCATCGGCCTGCCCTTCGTGGTCCGCACCGTGCAGCCGGTGCTGGAAGACCTGGACACCGAGCTGGAAGAGGCCGCCGCTTCGCTGGGCGCGCACCGCTGGCAGGCCTTCCGCCTGGTGGTGTTGCCGATGCTCACCCCGGCCCTGCTCACCGGTTTCGCGCTGGCCTTTGCCCGCGCGGTCGGTGAATACGGCTCGGTGATCTTCATCGCCGGCAACATGCCGATGGTCAGCGAAATCACGCCCCTGATGATCATCACGAAACTGGAGCAGTACGACTACGTCGGCGCCACCGCCATCGCCGTCGTGATGCTGGTGTTCTCCTTCTCGCTGCTGCTGGCCATCAACGGACTGCAGGCCTGGAGCGTGCGTCGCAACGGACTGGATGGGAAGCGCTGACATGGCCGGAACCGCCGCCACCCTGGGCCGCGCGCGCAGCGCCGGCCACTACCAAGGCAACCCCGCCACCCGCGAAGCCCGCTGGGTGCGCTACACGCTGCTGACGCTGGGCCTGGGCTTCTTCGCCCTGTTCCTGCTGATGCCGCTGATTGCCGTGTTCACCGAAGCCCTGCGCAAGGGCTGGGAGGCCTATGCCGCCTCCCTGATGGAATCGGACACGATCTCCGCCGTCAAGCTCACGCTGCTGGCTGCGGTGATCTCGGTGCCACTGAACCTGGTCTTCGGCGTCAGCGCCGCCTGGGCCATCACCAAGCATGATTTCCGCGGCAAGCAGCTGCTGATCACGCTGATCGACCTGCCCTTTTCCGTCTCCCCGGTCGTGGCGGGCCTGATCTATGTGCTGATCTTCGGCGCGCAGGGCTGGTTCGGCCCCTGGCTGCAGGCCCACGACATCCGCATCATCTTCGCCGTGCCCGGCATCGTGCTGGCCACCGTGTTCGTGACCTTCCCGTTCGTGGCCCGCGAGCTGATCCCGCTGATGCAGGCCCAGGGCCGCGACGAGGAAGAGGCCGCCACCGTGCTGGGCGCCTCCGGCTGGCGCACCTTCTGGCATGTGACCCTGCCCAACATCAAGTGGGGCCTGCTGTATGGCGTAATCCTCTGCAACGCCCGCGCCTTCGGCGAATTCGGTGCGGTGTCGGTGGTGTCGGGCCATGTGCGCGGGCAGACCAACACGCTGCCGCTGCAGGTCGAGATTCTCTACAACGAGTACCAGTTCGCCGCCGCCTTCGCCGTGGCCTCGCTGCTGGCCCTGCTGGCCGTGGCCACCCTGGTGCTCAAGCAATTCGTTGAATGGCGTGCCTCGCGCGCCGTGGTCATTGACTGAGCGGCACGCCGAAGAAAGAGTCCCATGAGCATTCAAGTCCGCAATATCCACAAGTCGTTCGGCAGCTTCACCGCGCTGGGCGATGTCAGCCTGGACTTCCCCACTGGCGAGCTGACCGCACTGCTGGGCCCCTCGGGCTGCGGCAAGACCACGCTGCTGCGCATCATCGCGGGGCTGGAGACCGCCGACCTCGGCCAGGTGCTGCTGGACGGCCAGGACGCCTCCGACACCCATGTGCGCGAGCGTGAAGTCGGCTTTGTGTTCCAGCACTACGCCCTGTTCCGCCACATGACCGTGTTTGACAACGTGGCCTTCGGCCTGCGGGTCAAGCCGCGCAAGCAGCGTCCGCCGGAAGCGGAGATCAAGCGCAAGGTGCATGAGCTGCTGCAACTGGTGCAGCTGGACTGGCTGGCGGACCGTTATCCGCCGCAGCTCTCCGGCGGCCAGCGTCAGCGGATCGCGCTGGCCCGGGCCCTGGCGGTGGAGCCGCGGGTGCTGCTGCTGGACGAGCCTTTCGGCGCCCTGGACGCCAAGGTCCGCAAGGAGCTGCGCCGCTGGTTGCGCCGCCTGCATGACGAGCTGCACATCACCAGCATCTTCGTCACCCACGACCAGGAAGAAGCCCTGGAAGTGGCGGACCGCGTGGTGCTGATGGACCATGGCCGCGTGGAACAGGTCGGTGCCCCCGCCGAGGTCTACGAGCGGCCGGCCACTCCCTTCGTGTATGGATTCCTCGGCGCGGTGAACCGCTTCGAAGGTCGCTCGGAAGGCGGCCGGCTGCATGTGGGCGACCAGGTGCTGGCCCAGGACCTGGCCAGTGCCGCGCAGGATCCGCAAGGCCTGGTGCAGGCCTATGCCCGGCCGCATGAGCTGGTGATCATTCCGCAGGTCGACGCCCCGGGCCTGCCCGCCACGGTGGAGCGCGTGCTGAGCTTCGGCGCAGCCGCCCGTGTGGAGCTGCGCGGACCGAAGGGCGAGCACCTGGAAGCCGAACTCAGCCGTGAACAGGCGCAGGCCCTGAGCCTGTCGAGCGGCCAGCAGGTGCGCCTGCAGGCATCCCGCCTGAGCGTGTTCGGACTGACGCAGGCCGCCTGACCCTGCCATGAACCTCCAGCAGTTGCGCATCATTCGGGAGGCGGTGCAGCAGAACTTCAACCTGACCGAAGTGGCAGCAGCGCTGTTCACCTCGCAGTCGGGGGTCAGCAAGCACATCAAGGACCTGGAAGACGAACTGGGCGTGGAGCTGTTCCAGCGTCGCGGCAAGCGGCTGCTCGGCCTCACCGAGCCCGGCAAGGAAGTGGCCCAGGTGGCCGACCGCATGCTGCAGGACCTGCGCAACATCAAACGGCTGGCTCAGCAGTTCTCCAGCGCCGACCAGGGCCAGCTGACCATCGCCACCACCCACACCCAGGCGCGTTATGCGCTGCCGCAGGTGGTGGCGCGATTCAAGGCGGCCTATCCGCGGGTGCACCTGGTGCTGCATCAGGGCAGCCCGGCGGAAATCGTCTCGCTGCTGCAAAGCGGTGAAGCCGATGTGGGCATCGCCACCGAGGCGCTGGGCCGGGACGAGGCCTTTGTCACCTTCCCCTTCTATGAATGGCACCACGCCGTGGTGGTGCCCCAGGGTCATCCGCTGGCGGCGCAGCCGCTGACGCTGGAAGCGCTGGCCGAGCAGCCCCTGATCACCTATCACGAGGGCTACACCGGCCGCGCCCGTATCGACGCCAGTTTTGCGCAGGCGGGCCTGGCGCCCGACATCGTCATGTCGGCCCTGGATGCGGATGTCATCAAGACCTATGTGCAGGTCGGGCTGGGCGTGGGCATCATCGCCGCCATCGCATTCGAGCCGAACCGGGATGCCGGTCTGCAGCGGCTCGACGCCAGCCACCTGTTTCCGGTCAACACCACCCGCATCGCGCTCAAGCGCGGCCACTACCTGCGAGGCTTCGCCTACCGCTTCCTGCAGGAATGCGTGGACAGCCTCACCGAGGAGCGGGTGAAGGCGGCGATGGAGCTCGAGGGTTGACCCGCTCGCGGCTGGTCCCCCCGCTGGCCGCGCTCGCCCCTGCAGCGCCCGCGGACGTGCTGGACATCAGCAGCGGCATCGGCCGGGCGTAGAACGCTTCGATGCGCGCGCCATAGCGGGTCCGGGCATTCGGGCTGAGGCGATTGAGCAGCTCGTCCTTGAGCAGCCGCCGGGCTTGCGGCTGGGCCAGCACTTCATTGGCGCGGGTGGCCACCCGCTGGCCCCAGTCGTTCTTGGGGCAGGCCACGCCCGACAGAATCGGGTCGGCATGGCCTTCGATGGGCAAGGTGATCAGCTCCGCACCGGAGCCGCCGGCCGCCAGGTGGTCGGTCACGATGAAGTCGTATTCGAAGGTGTAGTCCGCACGGCCCAGCCCCACCATGGCCAGCAGATTGCCACCGACGTCCGGCGTGACATAGGTACTGAGCGCCGACGGCGGTTGATGACGAATGACCTCGTCCAGCTCCGGTCCGTAGCTGCGACCTTGAACCAGCGCGCCACGCAGCCGTCTCTCCTGCCAGATCTGGTCCAGCCGGGCTTCTCCGGCGGCATTGCGCGGCACCTTGTCCAGCAGCGCGGCCCGCACCACCAGGTGATGCGGCGGCACGAGATGCGTATCCGCAAACCAGGCCATCGCATCGCGATCCGCCGTATGCAGCATCCCCAGCATGCAGGCCGGCTCTCCGGATTGCAGCATGCGAAGACTGCGCTTGATGTTGGCCATGACCAGCTCATGCTGGGTGCTGCCGCCCCAATTGGAGATGAGCAGGTCGACCGTGGTCTGGGTGAGCACGCGCCGGGGCATCGGACCGCCATTGCTGGAGGCGGGTGTGGCGTCGATCTGCGGCATGAGCCAGATGATCCGGTCCACCGCCCTGGTCGGCGAAGGAGGCCATGGAGACGACGTCGACGCCACTGCCGCAGGTGGCGCAACGGCCAGGCCCGCCCCCGCAGCCGTGCCTGCCGCGTCCTTCGGAGCGGTGAAGCCTCCCTGAACGGTCACCATCATTGCAATGACTGCGACCCGTCGAATCCACGCTGTGGCGAGCGATCTCATGGCGTCCTCTTGAGATGCAGCATAAGCGCTTCAGCGCATTTGAGAAATGCTTATCGATATTTGTTGGAGGACACCTTAGGGGTAGATGCGAATAATGAAACCGAATAAGCCCTGCATCCTCCATTGGATTGACGATGAATTTTCAGCAATTGCGTTCCGTCCGTGAGGCACAGCGTCGTGGCTTCAATCTCACTGAAGTCGCGCAGGCGCTGCACACCTCGCAACCCGGCGTCAGCCGGCAGATTCGCGAACTCGAAGACGAATTGGGCATTGACATCTTCATTCGCGCCGGCAAACGTCTGACCGGATTGACCGAGCCCGGCCGCAATGTCATGCCCATTGTGGAGCGTTTGCTGCGCGAGGCGGAGAATCTGCGCCGCGCCGGCGAGGACTTCGCCCGCGCCGACAGCGGTCATCTGCGCATTGCCGCCACCCACAGTCAGGCGCGTTATGCATTGCCGCCGGCCGTGCGTGATTTCCGCAATTCACATCCGGAAGTGAGCCTGCAATTCCAGCAGGGCACGCCGCAACAGGTGGCGCGTCTGCTGATGGACGGCGAGGCAGACATCGGCATTGCCACCGAAGCATTGGCCGAGCATCCGGAACTGCTGACGCTGCCTTGCTACCGGTGGACGCATACCGTGCTGGTGCCGCACGATCATCCCCTGGCCCGCGAAACGTCCGAGGGACGCCCGCTGACGCTGGAGCAACTCGGCCGGCATCCGATCATCACCTATGAAAGCGGCTACACCGGCCGCAGCCACATTGACCAGGCCTTTGCCGCGGCTGGTGTCGACCTCAATGTGGTGCTGGTGGCCATGGATGCCGACGTGATCAAGACCTATGTCGAGCTGGGATTGGGCGTGGGCATCGTCGCCGCAATCGCCTATGACGAGGAGCGTGACCGCCAGTTGCGCGCGATCGATGCCCGCCATCTGTTCGCCGACAACCTGACCCGCCTGGCGGTGCGGCGGGACGCCTACCTGCGGGACTATGTCTACGCCTTCATCGAGACCTTCGCCCCGCCGCTCACCCGCGAGCTGGTGGAGCAGGCACGCGCCCATCCGGGCGGCTCGGACTGAGGAAGGCCCCCACCCGGGCCCCACCCTTCACTCCGTGCAAAGCAAAGCAGAACTTCTTGGTTCCTTTTCCGTGTCCCGCTCTTTAGAGTCAGGACTCCCGTCATTCACCCCCCTGCCACTGTGAATCTCCTCCGCCGCTCCGTCTCGCTGCTCACCGCCGCCACCTTGCTGGGCGGTGCCGCCCTGGCCCATGCCCAGACCACGTTGCTGAACGTGTCCTACGACCCGACGCGTGAGCTGTACCAGGACTTCAACGCCTCGTTCGCGAAGTTCTGGAAGGCCAAGACCGGCGAAACGGTGACGATCAAGAATTCCCACGGCGGCTCGGGCAAGCAGGCCCGCTCGGTCATCGACGGCCTGGATGCGGATGTGGTGACGCTGGCCCTGGCCTACGACATCGACGCCCTGTATGACCACGGCAAGCTGCTGCCGGCCGACTGGCAAAAGCGCCTGCCGAGCAATGCCTCGCCCTACACCTCGACCATCGTGTTCCTGGTGCGCAAGGGCAATCCGAAACACATCAACGACTGGCCGGATCTGGCCCGCAGCGGCGTGGACGTGATCACGCCCAATCCCAAGACCTCCGGCGGTGCCCGCTGGAATTACCTGGCGGCCTGGGCCTATGCACTGAAGCAACCCGGCGGCAATGCCGAGTCGGCCAAGGCCTTCGTCAAGCGCATCTACGGCAACACCAAGGTGCTGGACTCCGGCGCCCGCGGCGCCACCACCACCTTTGTGGAGCGCGGCATCGGTGATGTGCTGATCGCCTGGGAAAACGAAGCCTATCTGGCGGTGAAGGAACTCGGTCCGGACAAGTTCCAGATCGTGACGCCCAGCCTGTCCATCCTGGCCGAGCCGCCGGTGTCGGTGGTCGACAAGAACGTCGACAAGAAGGGCACCCGCAAGGTGGCCGAAGCCTACCTGCAATACCTGTACTCGCCGGAAGGCCAGGAGATTGCGGCGAAGAACTACTACCGTCCCCGTGATCCCAAGGTCGCGGCCAAGTACGACAAGCAGTTCGCCCCGGTGAAGCTGGTGACCATCGACGATGTGTTCGGCGGCTGGCGCAATGCCCAGAAGACCCACTTCGATGACGGCGGTGTGTTCGACCAGATCAACCTGGCCCGCTGATCCGACCTTGCTCCAGCCTCGAGTGCTGACCTGACCCCGGCGTCCGTTGTGGACGGACGCCCTCCTGTTGTCTCCTCGGTCGGTCGACGTCCGGACCTCCGGACCGACACCATCCAGACCGTTTGCTCTCCGAGCAGCCCCGCCCGGCCGTCATGGCTCCGGCGGGGCCTTTTTTCGTCCGTCGGCCGTGAACCGGGGACAGCGCCGGGGACAGCGCGGGATCGACGGCCGGGCACCCTGTCGGCGTGCGAGACAATCCGGGGGAGGTCCGGCACCTGACGTCCGCCCTCATTGTTCCCCGACCCACACACAGCTCGTAACAGAGTGACCCCGCTGCAACGCTTTCCCCGGTCCGGGCACTCCTGCACGGCCTCGCCAACAGGGCCCGCCGTTATGCTGTCCGCCGTGGAAAACGTTGTCATTTCTCCGTGCACGGATCGTTCGCGCGGCAGGCCATGGGGCCTGGCGCTGCTGCTGACGGCCTGCCTGGCTGGCGCTCTGCCCGCACAGGCCCAGCCCGCACAAGCCCGGCCCGCGCAGTCTTCGTCCGCGCAAGCACCCGCCTTGGTCGCCGTCGACCGCATCACCTGGCTGACTTCGGACAACAGCACCGCCAGCAATCCCGCGGTCAACGGTGTGACCGACACCCTGGTGAAGATGCTGACGGTCTGGTGGCCCGGTGTGAAACACGAGGTGCTGATCGCCAACACCAAGCGCAGTTGGCAGATGCTGGAGGATGGCCAACAGGTCTGCCGCGCCAATGTCGTGCGCACACCGGAGCGGGAGAAGCTGGTCTACTTCACCAACACCCAGCTCACCCCACCGCCGCAGCTGGTGGTGCGACGCGATCGGCTCTCGCGCCTGCCGCGCACTGCGTCCGGCGAAGTGCTGCTGCCGCAGTTGCTCGCCGATGACAGCCTGCGCGGCGCGCTGGTGGATGGCCGCAGTTATGGCAATGCCATCGACGAGATGCTGGCCCATCGTCCGGGGAGCGCCAATGTCACCCTGTATTCGCCGCGCGATTTCGGCGGTCGCCTGCTGCAGATGGTCAGCCTGGACCGCGCGGACTATTCCATCGACTCCGACATGGCACTGCTGATGATGGGCGAGCCCAAGGACTTGATGACCGTCCCCATCCGCGGCGCGAGTGAGCTGGTCATGGCCGGCGTGGCCTGTCCCCGCACCCCCTGGGGATGGTCGGCCATCCAGGGCATCGACCGGGCGCTGGGGCGTCCCGAAGCAGCCGCCACCCTGCGCCGGGGCCTGATGCGCTGGCTCACCCCGGAGACACGGGCCCATTACGGGCCGCAGCTGGAACACTTCTACCGCGAGCGGGCCCGGCCTTCACGGCTGACCCCCTGAGCGCCTCTATGCGCGACGCCCCGCCCCGCGCTCAGGCCGCCTGCTCCACGCGGTTGCGGCCGGCCGCCTTGGCCCGGTAGAGCGCGGCATCGGCGCGACCCAGCAGGTCGTCCACAGAGCTGTCTTCCGGTCGCATGCAGGTCACCCCGAAGCTGGCCGTCAGCACCACGGCCGGGGCCCCCGGCTGGCCGTCATCCATGCGGCTGCTGGCGATGCGCTCCCGCAGGCGTTCGACCAGATGATGCGCTTCCTCCAGCGAGGTCTGCGGCAGCAGCAGCGCGAACTCCTCGCCGCCCAGTCGGCCCAACACGTCTTCCTTGCGCACCACCTGCGCGCAGACCTGCACGATGCGGCACAGCGCATCGTCGCCCTGGGCATGGCCCAAGGTGTCGTTGATGCGCTTGAAGTGATCCACATCCATCATCACCAGCGACAGCGGCGCGCCATACCGACGGCTGCGCGACAGCTCCGCCTGTGCGCGCTCCAGGAAACTTCGCCGGTTGACCGCGCCGGTCAGGGCATCCGTGGTGGCCAGGCGCTTGAGCTCGATCTCCAGCCGCTTGCGCTCGGTGAAATCCACCAGCGTGCTGAGCACCGACGGTTCGCCGTCATACATCACCGGGACCATTGACAGCAGCATCCACAGTTCGGTGCCGTCGGCCGCCAGCAGGCAGACCTCCTCCGACTGCAAGGTGCCGCGCTCGCGGAAGAGCTGCTGCATGCGGTCGCGGTCCGAGGGATCGCGGTAGAAGGCCGTCGCCGGTCGACCCACCAGGCCTTCGAGTGAATGTCCGCCAAGAGTGGCCGAGGGGCCGTTGCCATACACGATCACGGCATCCCGCACCCGCGTGACCACCATCGGCATCGGTGCGTGGTCCAGCACGGCGCGCAGACGCTCCTCGCTGTCGGCCAGCTCGCGGGTGCGCTGCGCCACCCGCTGCTCCAGGCTGGTGTTGAGCTCGCGCAGTTCTGCCACCAGCCGCGCGTTGTCGACCGCATTGACGACATTGGCACACAGCAGCTCCAGGAAGCTCACCCGCGCTTCGGTGAAGACGCCGGCCACCGCGCCGTTCTCCAGATACAGCGCGCCGACGGTCTGCCCCTGCTTGAGCAGCGGCAGCATCAGCACCGATCTGGAGGAAGACGGGGAGAGGCGGAACCAGGGGTCGGGGCTCTGCAGCGCCGCCTCCTGCAGCAGCATCCGCTGTCCGCTGTGCAGCACCTGCTGCATCTGGGTGACCGGCAGTGGACCGGTGGCCGCCTCGAGCGGCAGCTGATCCTTCAGGTGCACCGGGACCGGTCCCTTCATGCAGACCTGGGCCTGCAGCACCCACTGGGACGGGCTCACCGGCGAAGGAAGGCTGCAATCGCCTGGAGAGGACGAATGGCCAGCAGCAGCTGCAAGGCCTGAAGGTCCCGCAAAGCGGCCCGTGCCACTGCTCAGCACCACCGCAGCGCGCTGGGCGCCGGCATTCTCGGCCACCACTTCGAGCAGGCGGCGCAGCAACCCGTGCAGGTCGGCCTGCGTGTTGATGGCCTGCACCGCCTTGATCAAGCTGCTGAGGTCGGCTGCATCGCCCTGATGGGTCGCGGCAGCAAGCAGGTCGTCGGCAGTCGTTGCGCCGGTACTCGCCTGCCCACCAGCGCTTTCAGCGGCACTCACGCCAGCACTCTCAGCACCGCCGTGGCCAGTCCCGTCCTCGGGACCCGGCACGCTCCATGCGGCGGCCTGGCGGGGGACCTCCTGCATCCGGACGCCCCAGTCCTGCCACGCCGCCTGCAACGCGGCGCCTGCGGCCTCCGCGCGGTCCGGCGCACGCACCTCCCAGGCGCGGACCTGGGCGCGCAGCACGGCGGCCAGATCCATGCCTGGCTGCTCCGCAGCCTGCGCCGCCACCAGGGCCTGCGCAAGCTGCTCGTCCACCAGCGCCGGCGGCGCTCCGTCCAGCTGCAGCGCCTGTGCCTTGAGCACCCCGATGCGGGCGGCCAGTGGCCCTGGCCGTGCATCATTCCAGCGGGTCAGCGCCGTGAGGGCCTGCGCCTCCAGCACCAGGTCCCGCTCCGCTTCACCGCTGAGTGCCAACTGCTGGCTGGCCCAGGCCGCGATAAAGAGGAACAGGGACTGCGCATGCATGCCGCGCCCCGCCGCAAACAGCGCTCGAGACGCCAGGGCATGCTGCAGCGCGAGGGCGGGGTCCTGCCTGACCCACGCCAGGACTGCCTGCCACCCATGCAGGAACATGAGACCGGTCTGGTCCTGCCGCTCCTGGTAGGTGCCCATCATGTCGCTGACGTTCTCCAGACCGTGCCGGTCGAACGGCGAGCGGCGCAGCGCCTGCACCAGGCCCAGCAGGGCCCGGGTGTAGTCCTGCGCCACCGGCTGGCGCATGGCGCTGAGGGTCTGCACATGCTCGGCCAGCATCGGCTCGAGCCGGTCCAGCGGCTGACCAGCCAGGAAGGCATGCACGTCATGCACATACAGACCCAGCCCCGCATGACGGAAGTTGCCGAACTCCAGGCCGTTGCGATGGGTCTGCATCAAGCCTTCCATGCTGGCGGACAGGCCGTCGACCCAGTGGCTCAGGAAGGCGTGGAACGAGAAGCCCGCATGGGCAAAGGCCTGCACCCATCCGAAGCGGGCCACCAGGTCCATCGTCATGCGGCCGATGGCATGGGCGAAGCGGTATTCACCGAGGAACTCCGCGCACATCAGCCCCAGCACCGAATACGCCGACAGGGCCAGCGGCACATGGCCATGGTCCATCATCAGCCGGACCTGGAACAGCGTGAGCAGCGGCAGCAGCGCCGGGCGCACGATGTAGGCCGCGGCGGTCATCTTGGCGGCGATCGAGATCAGCTGCAGGCGGCCTTCGTCCTGCATTGGCGCGCGCGCCGCCAGGGTGTGGATGCCCAGGGTGGTGATTTCATCGCGCAGCCCGGCCAGCAGGCGCGCCAGATCCGCCTGCGGCTGCTGCGCATCCAGCTGCGGCAGCTCGGCGCCCAGCAGCGCAAAGAGCTCCAGCCCGAGGTCGACCGTCTCGGCCAGCCGTCCCTGCGCATAGAACGCTTCCATGCGCACTTCCAGCAGCCGCGCCCGCTGCGACGGGGATGTCGCCATGGCCAGCGCTTCCCCCAGCAAGGATTCCATGCGCTGCGGCCGCCCGGCCAGGTAGGCCATCCGTGCGGCGTGGTGATGCCAGAGTCCGCTCGCGGCCTGCACCGGATCCAGCTCCAGCGCCAGCTCCGCATAGTCAGCGGCGGGTTCGAAGGCGGCGGCGTCCAGCGCACGTCGCGATGCGGCCATGTTGGCCAGCGCCAGGACCTGCCGTTCCATGGCGTCCGCTTCAGACCGCAGCAGCATGCGGGCAGCATTGAGGTGGTTCAGCACGGCGTAGGGCAGCGCCTGGTCCGGCGTGTCCTGGTCATGGCGCTGCTTCAGCAGCCGGCCGACCCGCAGTTGCAGGGCGGCCCGGGCCTGCGGGGCAATGCGCTGCAGCGCGGCTTCCTGCACACGGTCGTGGGCAAAGGCATAGCGCACCCGGTCGCTCGCCTGGCCCTGCAGGTGCGGCCCGAAGCGGTAGAGGCTGCTGGCGGGCACCAGCAACTGGGCCTGCAGCGCGGGAAGCAGATCTTCGGCCAGGCGGGACGGGTCGGCCGATACCGCGGTGGAGAGGGTGTCGAGGTCGACGCTGGTGCCCAGCAGGGCGGCCACGCTCAAGGCTTCGCAGGTCGCATCGGGCAGTTGCTCCAGTTGCTCCAGCATCAGCGCCACGACGTTGTCGGCGGTCCGGGTCGCGGCGATGCGGTCGAGCAGGAAGGTCCAGCGCTGATGGGCGGCATCGAAGTGGAACAGACCGCGCCGGCCCAGGTCTTCCATCCAGCGGCGAAGGAAAAACGGATTGCCGGCGGTGCGGGCCTGGCACAGCTGGGCGAGCGCCTGCACGGCGGCGGCGTCGGAGGTGCTGGGGTCCTCGGAGGCGGTGTTGTCCGGCGCGGTGCCAGCATGGGGGCCGTCGGACCGGTGGAGGCTGTCGGCCAGCCATTGGCGGGTGTCCTCCAGCGTCAGCGGGCCCAGGCGCAGCGGCATGAAGCGCTCGCCCAGCAGCGGCCGAAGGTCCTGGAGCTCCTGCGCCATCGGATGACCGGGACGGACCTCGTTGTCCCGGTAGGCCAGGATGAACAGGGTATGGTTCATCGACGCATCCGCCAGGCATTCCCGCAGCAGGCGGCGCGAGGCGCGGTCCGCCCATTGCCAGTCGTCCAGGAAGAAGGTCTGCGGCTGACCCTCGCTGGCCATCGCCGCAAAGCCCTGGCTGATGCTGCGCAGGAAGCGGTTCTCCGATTCGGTCGGGCCCACCGGCACCAGCGCCTGCACCGGCTGCAGCAGCGGCAGCAGCTCCGGCACGGCCTGGCCCAGCACGGCCGCATTGGGACCGGCCAGGGCCTGCAGCCGCTGCCGCCAGAAGGACTGCCCCGCCGGCGGCAGCGCCTGCACCTGGGCCGCCCGCTGCGCCAGCAGTTGCAGCACGACGCCGTAGGGTCGGTCCTGTCCGTACTGATTGGCCTTGGCCGCCGCGAAATGGCCTTGCTGTGCCAGCAGGCTGCGCTGCGACGCCATCACCAGCGCCGTCTTGCCGATGCCGGAGAAACCGGCGATGGTCACCAGCGCGGCGCCCCGCAGGGTGCCCACGCCCGAGCGCTCAAACGCCTGGGCCAGGTGCTCCTGGGCCGCCGCCCGTCCATACAGCCGGCCACTGGCCTGAAAGCGCAGGGCGATGTCGCCGCGACCGGGCTGGAAACCGGGCAGTCCACGCCCCTGTTCCAGGGCCGCCAGGCACAGCTGCAGATCCTTTCGCAGGGCCTGGTGGCTCTGATAGCGGGCTTCGGGTTCCTTGTTCAGGCAATGGCCGACGATGAGCGACAAGGGCACGAACACGCGGGGGTCGCGGCTGGTGGCCAGCGGCGCGGGCAGGGCCAGGTGGGCATGGACCGCACAGGCCGGGTCGTCGACCGGAAATGGCGGCTGGCCGGTCAGCGCTTCCAGCAGCGTGGCGCCCAGGCTGTAGAGGTCGGCCCGGTAGTCCACATCGCGGCTCATGCGCCCGGTCAGCTCCGGGGCCAGGGTGGCCAGGGACGCCTCGATCAGCTCGGCCTTCTGCACCAGCGGGCGTTCCCGCTCGATCTCCGCCGCCAGGCCCAGGTCGGCGATCCGCACCCGGCCCAGGCGCTCACCCGCCCCCGCCAGCAGCAGCACCTGGCCGGGACCGAGATTGCGATGGATCAGGCCCTGGGCATGCAGATGCTGGAGCGCGTCGACCAGGTCCAGGGCGATGCGAATCACGGCCGCCTGGTCCAGCGGACCGGCCCGCAGTCGCTGGCGCAGGGTGAGGGCGCTTTCCAGCGCCGGGTCGTCGAACAGCAGGCCGTGCCGGCCGGCATGTTCGATCAGACGGGCCGGGCGCAACACATGCGCGGCGTTCAGCCGCTGCGCCAGCGCACATTCGCGGCGCAGCCGGGCCAGGTCGGCCACCGACGGGGAGGCATGACGCAGCAGTTTCAGCCACACCCCCGCATGGGGTGTGCCGCGTGCACGGATCACCTCTGTCCGACGCCCCCGGTGGACCGTGTCGCCCGGCCCTGCCCCGGCGCCTGGACCCTCGCCCAACGCCTGCTGCTCTTCTGTCATCGCACTGCCCGAATCTTTTGTGCGAACTGTAGCGGCTCAAGGGAGGGCGCCAGGACAGGAATGCCCGCGAATGGGGGAGATCCGGCTCCGTCAGGCGGGTGGATGCGGCAAATTTGCCGGTCTTGTTAACGTTGTCATGCCGTCGGCGCGAAGGCTTGCACCGATGGGACCGTCCGCGCGGTGGCCGGCGCTGTTGGCAGGGTCAACGCGGTGGCTCGCGCGGATGCCGCCGCCCGCACGACGGATCGCGCGGACCACCGCCTCAGCTGGCGTACTTGATGGAGCAGCCGTACGGCCGGGTGTTGGCCTGCGACACCTTCTTGCCGGCGGCCAGCTCGCCCAGCGCCACCTTGACATAGGGCTCCGCCTTGGCGATGTCTTCGACCTTGGCGGTGGCGATGCTGTCGATGCCGCCCTTGTACACCAGCACCCCTTGCGGATTGATGATGAAGACATGGGGCGACGTCTGCGCGCCGTAGGCCTTGCCCATCTGACCACTGGGGTCCAGCAGCGTGCCTGCGGGCGTGGCGCCTCGCTGTTCATTGAGCTTGAGCGCGGTGGGGCCGTCGACATGTCCCTGCTGGCCCGGGGCGGAGGAAATCACCTGGAGCCAGACCACGCCCTTGGCCGCAGCTTCCTTCTGCAGCGCTGGAATGTTGCCGCTGCCGTAATGCTTCTTGACGTAGGGGCAGTCATGATTGGTCCATTCCAGCACCACCGTCTTGCCCTTGAGGCTGTCCAGCGTGACCGTCCGGCCATCGGCCGCGGTGACCGAAAAGGCCGGTGCGGGCTGGTCGATCTGTGCCTGGGCTTGCGCCTGGACCTGCACCTGGCCGGCCAGGGCCACCAGCGCGGCCCCGACGAGCAGGTGGCGACGAGCCAAGGACGTGATCGAGGCAGGGGTCTTGAAGAGTGGCTTCATGGGTCAGTCTCCGTAAAACGCGCATCTGCGCGGAATGAAAGCGTGTGGCAAGACGGGCCGGCTCAAGTGGCCGACCCTTGCACGGCGCTGGTGATGATGCCGGGCGTGAGCAGCTGCGGCAGCACCTGCGCCTGATCGCCGTTGCCGGCGGGATAGAACAGGTACAGCGGCACGCCGCTGCGGCCATGGCGGGCCAGCAACTCGGTGATGCGGGGGTCCTGGCGCGTCCAGTCGCCCTTGAGGTAGGTGATGCCCTGTGCCTGGAAGGCCGCCTTGACTTCAGGCGTGGACAGCGCCACCCGCTCATTGACCAGGCAGGTGATGCACCACGCCGCCGTGAGGTTCACGAACACCGGCTTGCCTTGCGCCCGCAGTTCGGCCAGCCGCTCCGGGGAATAGGGTTCTTCGCGCGTGTGGGCAGTGTCTGCGGCGGAGGTCGAGGGGGTGGCAGGGTTGGCTCCCGCCTCGGTCGACACCATCGGCAGCAGGGCCAGGGCCCCCGCCACCGACGCAAGGGCCGTGAGGCCGCCCGCCCATTGCCCGCCCCGGCTGGCGTGGCGACTGATGCCCCGGGCCCACAAGGCCAGCGCGATCAGGCCCATGCCGGAGAGCGCCAGCAGCACACCCTGCGGCCCCGCCTGCTGGGCCAGCACCCACACCAGCCAGATGGCCGCCCCAAACATCGGAAAGGCCAGCGCCTGCTTCAGCACGTCCATCCAGCGGCCCGGCCGCGGCATGCGACGCTGCAGGGCCGGCCAGCAGGCCAGCAGCAGGTAGGGCAGGGCCAGGCCCGTGCCCAGCGCCAGGAAGACGGCCAGCAGCTCCAGCGCCGGCTGCGCCAGTGCATAGGCCATGGCGGCGCCCATGAACGGCGCGGTGCAGGGCGTCGCGACCACGGTGGCCAGCACGCCGGTAAAGAAGCTGCCCACCAGACCGCTGCGGCTGGCCAAGCCCTGGCCGATACCGGCCAGCCCCGCCCCCATCTGCAGCAGGCCGGCCATCGACAGGCCCAGCACGAACATCAGCCAGGCCAGCAGCAGCACGAACAGCGGCGAATGGAACTGGAAGCCCCAGCCGACACTGGCCCCCGCGCCGCGCAGCGCCAGCAGGACACCGGCCAGCGCGCCGAAGGCCGCCAGCACGCCCGCGGTGTAGGCCAGGCCCTGGCGACGGTGCTCGCCGCTGTCACCCTGCAGGAAGCTCAGCGCCTTGATGGCGAGCACCGGGAACACGCAGGGCATGAGGTTCAGGATCAGGCCGCCGACCAGGGCCAATCCCACAGCGGCCCACAGGCTGAGTGAAGCGGCGTTGTCGACGCCGGCCATGCCGGATGGAGACAGTGCAGTGGCCGTTGATGCGGTGGCAGTCCCGGTGCTGCCAGTGCCGGATCCGGTACCGGATCCCGCACCGGCCACACCGTCGACCTTGGCGGACACAGCCCATGCCTGCGTGCCCAACAGCAGCAGGCCTTCCATCGTCTGGCCGGCGCGCGCCGGTTGCTCCCCCACCGGCATGCGCAGTTGCCACTGGCCATCCGCCTGTGTGAGCTGCGGTTTGGCGGCATGCTGGATGCGGCCCCAGTCCTGCGGCAGGAACAGCGTCTTGTCGGGATCCGGCTGCGCCGTCTTCGAGCCATCGACCGGCCATCGGATCAGCAGGTCCTGGTTCTGCAAGGTCGCCTGCACCGGCATTGGCGCTGCGGCGGGCAGAGCCTTGCGGGCCGCGTCGAGCAGGTCGGCATCTGCAGACGCCGTGGACTGCGCGGCCACCGGCAGTTGCAAGGCGAGCGTGGCCTGCTGCGGAATGCAGGATTCGCGGCAGACCAGCCAGGTGGCTTCGGCCTGCAGACGGACGGTACTGCCCGGCTTCAGGCTGGCGGGGAGCTTGATCTCGCTCAGCAGGACGGTCTGGTTCTCATAGCCGTAGTTGGTGATGGGACCCACGTCGAAGCGTTGCGGGGTCGGCCAGAGGATGTCGCTGGCTTGTGCGCCTTCGGGCAGCGTCCATTGCAGGCTGGTCGGTTGTCCCGAATCTCCGGGGTTGCGCCAGTAGGTGTGCCAATGCGGCGCGATGCGCTGCTCCAGTCCCAGCAGCAGGGTCTGGCCGGGTTGCACGGCGCGCGCAGCGGACAGCAGGCGGACGCTGACTTCGTCGGTGGCGGAGCGGTCCGACGGGGCCGCTGCAGATGCCGGCGTGGGCGCCACAGGCGCGGTGGACTGCGCCGACACCATCCACGGGGTCGACGCCAGAAGCAAAGTGATCAGACAGGCTCGCATGGCCGCGATGCTAGGGGCAGGGCGGAGTCCTCACAAGCGCTGAGGGCACTGGAAGGCAAGCGCTTTCCTGAGGCGTTTGCTGAGGCCGTTGCTGAGCACCCCGAAACGGTGGGGCGCAAGCGCATTCCTTGTTTCCTTACTTGCGGATGGGAAGGAACACGGTGATGCGGAAAGCCCGGTTATCTGAAGATCGGAAAGCCGGTGTCACGCGACATCCTTGAAACGCTGAAAGCGCTGGGAAAGGAAGGTGGGAAGTCGACGTCGCCCCCTGGCGTGAGGATGAAGGCGCGCAATACCTGGAAAGCGGCAGAAAGGCGATGGAAAGGGCCCGCGGGGCCCGTCATTCGCAAAACGCCCGGAAATGGCGGCGAAGAAACGTCGACACCCGGTTTGGGCGCGGCAGATCCGGCATCAAGGCGCGCGGCCAAGCCCGGCAATCGGCCCGGAAAAACGTCGACACCCCGATATCGCGATTCGTGGGTCAAAAAACGCACCGAAAAACATGGAGAGGGGAAGAGCGCCTGGGCCTCCCATTCGCCATCCGGGCTCAGAAAAATGCGCAGACCCTGACAATCCCTGACAAGGTCGGGCCGGGTAAGCGCGCCAGCGTCCGCCGGCCCTTCACCAAGTTCAGCCGTTGGGAATATCCGGCTCCACCAACAGCGTCAGCAACTGCAGCGATTCCTGCCAGCCCAGATGGCAGGCCTCCGGCGGGATCATGTCCGGGATGCCTTCCTGCGTCACGCTCAGCTCGGTCCCGCAGAACACCGCCTTGAAGACCACCGTGGTGATCATCTGGCCGGGGAGGTGGGTGTCGTCGAACTGGCTGCTGTAGCGCAGACGGGCGCCGGATTTCACCTCGAGATATTCCCCGCCGAAGCTGTGCACCGCCTGGCCGGCGAAGTTGGTGAAGGACATGCGCCAGCGGCCGCCCTCCCGCACATCCATCTCATGCACCTGGCCGACAAAGCCGTGGGGCGGCAGCCATTTGTTCATGGCCAGCGGGTCGGTGAAGGCGCGATAAAGGCGCTCGGGTGGCGCCTTGATGACGCGATGAAGGTGGATGGTGTGGGGCATGCTGTCTCCGTCAGGTGTTGGCGTCCCAGGGTCGCGGAAGAGCACCGAAGGGTGACCGCTTCCCTGGAGGCTGTGGACCCACCTTAGCGGCTGGCAGGGGCACTGGATAGGCGGGTCAGCCCACCCCTTCCGCGCCCTGCCAGCGGCCTGATTGCTGACGTACGCCGCATGCCTGAAGGCTCAGGCCCTCACCGCTTCGACGGCTTTCCAATCCATGCCCGCATCACCCGGTAGGGCGGCCGACCTTCATCCGCACCGCCGGTGAAGGCCGGGGTCTTGTAGAGCTGGTTCACCGAGATGTAGAGCCAGTCGCCCTCGAAGTGATGCACGCTGTCGGGCCAGTCCAGCCGCTTGTCCCGCACCAGCGGCAGCACATGACCGCGGGCGTCGAGCTGGTCGATGCCCGACTCGTTCAGGTTGGTGAAGAAATGGCGGCCGTCGGCGGTGGTTGCGGCGCCGTCGGACACCGGTTTGTCGCCCACGATGCGGATGGCCGCCGCGGTGGTGTCGTCACTCACCCCCGGGCGCAGCAGGGCCGCCGGCACGGCATACCAGTGCAGGCCGTTCATGGCGCCGAAGAACACCGTTTTGCGGTCCGCCGACAGGGTGATGGGATTGACCCCCACGCGCGCCGGTGCGCCCTGGAACTGGATCTCCTTGCCGCCGATGACCATGCGCGCCTGCGAATCCGCCTGCAGGGACGCATGTCCACTGAAGCGCCTTGCCTGGCCCGTGGCGGTATTGACGGCAATCAGCCCGGGGTTCGCAATGTCCGCGAGGTAGGCCCAGCCGTCCACGTCATCCACCGCCAGGTCCTGCACGAAGCTTCCCTTGGGCGCGATGTCCGCCGGCAGCTCGATGCGCTGCAGTCGGTTGCCGCTGCGGATGTCGAAGCTCCACAGGCGCGTTTTGCCCAGCTGCAGACCCATGTCGATGACCCACAGACGACCGCGGTGGTCGGCCTGCAGGCCCAGCGGGGAATCGATGCGGTCGTCGGACGGGCTGCCGGTGCCGCGCTGCAGCGTGGCATTCGGCCAGGGCCGGTAGCGGTTGGCACCGGTGATCTCGATGAGCTGCGCATCTGCCGGCGCGCCGAGCGGATGCACGGTGGCAAACAGGCGGCCATCGGCGGCGGGTGCCACGTTGCCAGGGCGGATGGGCAATTCGGCGACCACTTCCAGATCACCTGGCTGATAGGCACTGGCCGGCGTCGCGGACAGCGCCAGCGCGGCGCCCAAGGAGGCGCCCACAGCGGCCAGGCGCAGGGCTTGACGCACACTGCTGATGAAGCGGACGTGGGACGTTCGCGAAGGCGCGCTGGTGGATCGAGTGGTGATGCGCCGCGAGGCCTTGTGGCCAGAGGCCATGGTACCTGAAGCGCAGTGACCGGCCGGACGGCCCGGCAATGAAGGGAGGTTCTGCATGATGGGGTTCGGAAAGAGAAGAGGGTCGCAGTCTGCGACCCTTCCTCGTTTCAATGAACCCGGAGCGCCTTGAACCTCTTTCAAACGGCGCTTGAGAATCGATCGCCGGTCATCCGGCCGTGCGGCGCGGCAGCGAGGTGTAGCGCAGGTAAGGACGCACAGCCTCCCACCCCTGCGGGAACTTCTGCTTCACCACCTCCGGGTCCTGCAGCGAGGGCACGATCACCACATCGTCCCCTTCCTTCCAGTTGGCGGGCGTGGCCACGCTGTGATGGTCGGTGAGTTGCAGTGAGTCGATGACCCGCAGGATCTCGTCGAAATTGCGCCCCGTCGACGCCGGGTAGGTGATGATCAGTCGGATCTTTTTCTGCGGATCGATCACGAACACCGACCGCACCGTGGCCGTGGTGCTGGCCTGCGGATGGATCAGGTCATAGAGCTGCGACACCTTGCGGTCCGCATCCGCCAGGATGGGGAAATTGACCTCGGTGTTCTGCGTGTCGTTGATGTCCGAGACCCATCGGTGGTGCGACTCGACCGGGTCGACCGACAGCGCAATCACCTTGGTGTTGCGGCGGGCAAAGTCGTCCTTGAGCTTGGCCGTGGTGCCCAGCTCCGTCGTGCAGACGGGCGTGAAGTCGGCGGGATGCGAGAAGAGCACGCCCCAGTGGTCTCCCAGCCACTCATGGAAGCGGATGGGGCCTTCGGTCGAGGCTTGTTCGAAGTCGGGGGCGGTGTCGCCCAGGCGCAGCGTGGCCATGTGAGTCTCCGTGGGATCAGGGTGAGGGTGGTGGGGGGTGAGCGGCTCGGGCCGGACCGCTGCGTCAGATCGAGAACGACCACTCGAGGATGCTGGCCCGCTCCGGTCGTCGTGCCCGCGCCGCCCGCGCCCGGGCCGCCTCGACCCAGCGCTTGGCCAGCGGGAAGGGCCCGAAGCCGGACTCGGCATTGATGTGGCCGACCAGGCCCAGATTGCTGTAGCTGCTGCCCCAGCGGGTGGCCCAACGCAGGGCGCTGGCAGCACTCATCCAAGGGTCGCTCTGGCTGGCAATCAGCGCCGTGGGGCAGGGCAGGCGCTGATGCGGCAGCCGCTCGGACAAACCGAACTTCTCCGGCTCGGCTGGGGCCACCAGCAGCGCCTCGCGGATGGGCGCGTCGGGGTGCTGCTGCAGGAAATGCGCCAGGGCCAGGCATCCGAAGCTGTGGGCCACGGCCACCCATTCCCCGTCGCCGGCATGGTCCAGTCGCGTCTGGATCCGGTCGGACCAGCGCTCCAGGTCCGGCTGGCTGAAGTCCCGCTGGCGCACGCGGTGCGCGTCGCGGTACTGCTGCTCCAGCCAGGTCTGCCAATGGGCCGAGCCGCTGTCATGCAGTCCGGGAATGATCAGCAGTCGAGGGGCCTCGCTGCGCGTCTTGCCGGACAGCCGTCCGGTGGCCTGCGGGTTCAGCAGGCCACCCGCGGCCACAGCGTCGGCAGGCTCGGCGGAAGCGGCATCCCGGGGAAGGAGGGCAGCCATGGCGGTCTCCTCAAAGTGTGGCCAGGGAGACTTCGGTGGACTTCACCAGGGCCACCACTTCCTTGCCCACGGTCAGGTTGAGTTCCTTGACCGATCGTGTGGTGATGACCGAGGTGACCACGAGACCCGCGGCGGTCTGCACGTCGACCTCGGAGACCACCGGGCCTTCGATGATTTCCTTGATGGTGCCGCGGAACTGGTTGCGGACATTGATCGCGCTGATGCTCATGACTGGGCTCCGAAAAGATGGCCTCAGCTTAGGCACCCCCCTTGTGTCAACCAACGAAGCCTTTGATCCAACTTCATGCGGCTAGCGCATAAGGCCCTGGGTTGACGTGGCGCGGGCGGGCCGATGGGGACGGCGTCCTCGGCTCGGTCCTCCGCGTTATCAACACATCCGTCCACAAGGTCATCCACAGGCTCAACCACAGGGTTGTTCACAGGCCGCGGCCGATGATGCGGCAGGGGAGGGGAGACGTACTGACCAAGGACCCGCTGTTTTCCGCATCGTCGTCAAACCCCGGCGGTTAAGCGCAAGTAAAGCCCGCCGGGCTGAGGATTCGCCCTGAACGACTGTCACGCAGGGCCGTGCACAATCGCTTCGCGCCGTGCCTGGAGCCTTCCGGGCGCAATCGATTGCCATCGCACCTCATCCCATCATGTTCACCACATTCACCCGCCACGCCGCAGTCATCGCGCTGCTGACAGCCAGTTGCAGCCAGGCCTTCGGTTATGGCGCCGTCGGGCACAACACCGTTGGCGAGATCGCCGACCAGCTGATCCAGGGCCACCGAGCGGCCGCCGAGGTGAAGCGCATCCTGGGCTCGGTCCCGCTGCGGGACATCGCCGTGTGGGACGACTGCGTCAAGGGCATCGATCCGCTCAAGGACTTCCAGTACACCTCCACCGGCCGCTTCCCCGAATGCGCGGTGTTCGAGAACCCGGACGAAGAGGCCCGCATGCGGGCTTACGTGCAGCGCAACAACGAGCAGTGCAAGCCCAAGCCCGGCGACGAGAGCTGCCACAAGCAATATCACTATTCCAATGTGGCCCTGCAGCGTGGCCACTATGAAGCCGGTGCCGTGGGCACCAGCGACCATGACCTGGTGCCGGCGCTCAAGTCCGCCATCCAGGTGCTGCGCGGCGGCAAGGCCAATCCCCCGATGGATCTGACCGAGCGGGAAGCCCTGGCCCTGGTGGCCCACACCCTGGGCGACATGCATCAGCCGCTGCACATGGGCTCGATCTATCTGGATGCGGACGGCAAGATCTACGACCCGGACAAGCAGGGCGCCGATCCACTGACCCACACCGTGGGGGCCAATGCCATCACTGTGCCGCGGGCCGATGGCTCCCCCGGCGGCAACCTGCACAGCTACTGGGACGGTCTGCCCAACCGGCTGACGGCCGCCCAACTGGCCGCTCTTCCGGCGCAGGCGCGCCTGGTGACGCCCACCGGCGGATCGCCGGACGGCTGGGTCGACGTCTGGGCCAGCGAGTCGCTTCTGGAAGCGCAGCTGGCCTTCGACGGGATGCGCTTTGGCCCGCGCCAGCAGACGCCGCGTGGCCCCCGCTGGGCCGCGACGCTGCCCGCCGACTACGACGCCCGCAGCACCGAGCAGGTTCGGCTGGAGCTGATCAAGGGCGGCGCACGTCTGGCGCAGCTGCTGATGAGCATCTGGCCCGACAAGCCCTGATCCTGCCGCTGCCTGGTTCTGCTCGAAGCCCCGCTGGTCGGGGCTTTTTTTCGTCCTGCGCGAGAGGGACGGGGCGCCGCGACCGACGGCGATACCCCGCGCAGCGGTCGACCTGCCGCCCAGCCGGGCGAACTGCAGTCGCTTTCGGGTCGACGCCCGGTGCATGAAGGTGTGGACAGTTTTCTCACAACCGCTCATTTATCCACAGTCCGGCTGAGCAGCCCGAAGTTGTTGCCGAACCGTCCCGCTGTCATCCCTGGGTCCGCCCACATGGTTGCGGAACGCACAAGTCATTGAAGTCAAACGGCTTTTCAGGGTTGTCCACAGAAATGGTCGACCTCTATTACTGCAACTAAGGAGATATACAAGACAAGGGGGGTAAGAAAAACCGGGCGTGTCACACTCTCGGGATGTCTGCTTTTCCTTCCTCCCTGTTCACGGCGTCCGCGGGCTTCGAGTCCGCATGTCACATCGACGCCTTGCCTGAGAGCCATCGCAGCCGCCGGCTGCATGGCCACAGTTATCTGGCCACCGTGCGCGCCGAACTGCCCGCGGGCTGGGCACCGTTCCCTGGCGGCGAAGTGCATGCGCTGCGCGAATGCCTGGAGCGCTGCATCGCCCCGCTGGACCATGCGCTGTTGAACGACCACATCGCCCAACCCACCGACGAGAACATTGCCCGCTGGATCCGCAGCCGGCTGGTGGACGAATTCGGCGTACCGGGCATCAGCCAGGTCGGCATCCAGAGCACCACCCACTGCGGCGTCGACCTCGACGCGCAGGGACAGGCCCATGTCTGGCGCCGCTACCGCTTCCAGGCCGCGCATCAGCTGCCCAACGTACCGATGGGCCACAAGTGTGGTCGCATGCATGGCCACGGCTTCGAGCTGATCCTGCATGCGAACCAGGACCTGGGTGAACGGGACCTGAGCATCGACTATGACCGTCTGGACGAGATCTGGGCGCCGTTCCATGCGCAGCTGAACTACCAGTGCCTCAACGAGATCGAAGGCCTGTCCAACCCGACCAGCGAAATCATTTCCTCCTGGCTGTGGGCCCGCATCAAGCCCCAACTGCCGGAGCTGAGCTGGGTGACGGTCTACGAGACCGGCTCCAGCGGCGCCAACTTCGATGGCGAGCGTTACCGGATCTGGAAGGAATTCACCCTGGACAGCGCGGTGAAACTGCGCCGCGCGCCCGGTGACCATCCGCTGGCCGGCATTCACGGCCACACCTTCACGCTGCGGCTGCACCTGAGCGCGCTGCTGGACCAGGTCTACGGCTGGGCGATGGACTTCGGCGATGTGAAGCGGCTGTTCGATCCGATCTTCAAGTCGCTGGACCACCATCCGCTGCACGAGATCCCCGGCCTGGCCGATACCGACACGGCGACGCTCGCCGCCTGGATCCTCGAGCAGTCGCGCGCGCAGTTGCCGCCACTGGAGCGGGTCGACCTCTACGAGACCCGCGGAAGCGGTGCCATCGTCAGCCTGGTGCCGTTCGAGGAGCTGATTCCGGTATGACCTACGCCGTCAAGGAAATGTTCTACACCCTGCAGGGGGAGGGCGCCCAGGCCGGTCGTGCCGCCGTGTTCTGCCGCTTTGCAGGCTGCAACCTGTGGTCGGGAAGGGAGCAGGACCGCGCAGACGCCGTCTGCACCTTCTGCGACACCGACTTCGTGGGCACCGATGGCCAGGGCGGCGGCAAGTTCGCCACCGCCGAGGCGCTGGCCGATGCGGTGGCCGCCAAATGGCCGCAGGGCCCCCAAGGCCAGGCAGGACGCCCCTACGTGGTCTGCACGGGCGGCGAGCCGCTCCTGCAGCTGGATACGGCGTTGATCGAGGCCCTGCATGCCCGGGGCTTCGAGGTGGCCGTCGAGACCAATGGCACCCAGCCCGCACCGGAAGGCCTGGACTGGATCTGCGTCAGCCCGAAGGCCGATGCGGAACTGGTGCTGACCCGTGGGCACGAGCTCAAGCTGGTCTATCCGCAGCCGCTGGCGCAGCCGGAGCGATTCGCGGGCCTGGCCTTCGACCACTTCTTCCTGCAACCGATGGACTCGGTCCTGCAGAAGCAGCACATCAAGGCCGCAGTGGCCTACTGCATGGACCATCCGCAGTGGCGTTTGTCCATCCAGATGCACAAGGTCGTGGGCATCGACTGAAAGCGGCCGCGCTGTCAAGCCAACAAGGCTGTGGAAAAGTTTCTGGCAACTGCCTGCTTGTCCACAGCCTGGCGGGTTTCGGCTCAACTGTTGTCAGTTCATGCCTGCGTAAACAAGGGCTCCGCACACAGCATTTATCCCATGGCAAGTGCTTGATGTAATTGGGTTTTTAAGCCTTGTCCACAGAAAGTGGCGCCCTCTACTAAGACGACCAGAGAGATATATAAAACCTTGATGTTGAAAAGAGAGGCGAGAACTTTCCGCGCGACGTTGTTGCAACGCCCTTGTGGCCTCACCTTCGGTTGAAGCCTCGGCCAAGGACTTGCACACTGCGAAGCTATGGACATCGCCCTTTTGCAGCAGCGCCTGCGCACCTTCGCCAACGATCGCGGCTGGGAGCCCTACCTCACGCCCAAGAACCTGGCCATGGCGATGGTGGTGGAGGCGGCCGAGCTGGTGGAGATCTTCCAGTGGAAGACGGCGGAAGAGTCGCTGGCGCTGGACGACGCGACCCGGACGCATCTGGGCGAGGAGATCTCGGACGTGCTGATGTACCTGCTGCAGATCGCCGACCGCAGTGGGGTCGACGTGGCCAGTGCGGTGGAGCGCAAGCTTGCGCTCAACGCGATCAAATACCCGGCGGGCCTGCCCGCTTCCAAAACCGTCTGACAAACGTCTGACCATCGTTTGATAACCGTTGGACGACTGTCCGTGAACAGTCCCTGACCCGCCCTCATGAATCGGACCATCGCCGTCATCGACTTTGAAACCACCGGACATTCGCCGCAGGGCGGAGGTCGTGCGACCGAGATCGCCGCGGTGCTGCTCAAGGACGGCGAGATCGTGGGCCACTACCAGAGCCTGATGCGCTCGGGGGCGTGGATCCCTCCGATGATCGAGCGGCTGACCGGCATCAGCAACGAGATGCTGGAAGACGCGCCCGATGCAGAGCAGGTCATGCGCGAAGTGGCGACCTTCACCCAAGGCTGCGGCTTCGTGGCGCATAACGCCGCATTCGATCGCGGGTTCTGGATGGCTGAGTTGGCACGTGCCCATGAAGTGGTCGACGTCGACCCCAGGTCTGCCCGCTTCACGCCGGAGTTCGTCTGTACCGTGAAGATGGCTCGACGTCTTTATCCGGAATCGCCGAACTGCAAGCTGGGCACGCTGGCCCGTTATCACCAGTTGCCCGACAATGGTCGCGCCCACCGGGCCCTGGCCGATGCGATGACCACGGCTCAACTGGTGCAACGCATGCAGCGCGACATCGCTGCGGAACTGGCCGAGTCACTTGGTGAACTGAATGTCGAACATGAGTTGATGCTGCGCCTTCAAGCCGTGGCGCGGCCCATGTGGACCAAGGCAGTGACGGGCTACGTGCGTGATGTGAGGCGGCATCAACAGGTGTCGCTGGTGTAGGAACGACCGATCGTGAGTGAGGGGCGTGCATTGCCCGTGCATGCCTCTCCCACACCCGCCGCTGGTCTGCAGATGAACACCGCTTCGGTGACCGTCAAATTGCAGGTCAGCAAATCATTTGCTGTCAAGATGCCTGTTTCGCCTCATTGGCTGGGACAATCTTGCGCTTTCCCCGATTTGCGTTTGTTCTCAGGTATGTCGAGTATTCAGGTTCGCCCGGCCACATTGCGTGATGCCAAGGCCATCGCCCAGATCCAGGTTGCCTCTGCGCAGGACGCTTACAAGGACTTCTGGCCCGATGCAGCCTTGAATGGTTTGTCCGTCGCCCAGCGTCAAGCGTATTGGCGCGAGGCCATCAACATGTGCGAGCCGCAAGTGCTGGTCGCGCATCTGGACAATGAAGTGATGGGTTTTGTTGGTTTCGATCGCTCTCGTGACAAGGGTACGCCCTCCACGACGGGTGAGATCTGGGCCATGTATGCGGCCCCTGCCCATTGGGACAAGGGGGTCGGACAGGCCCTGGTCGAAGCGGCGCAGGAAGGTCTGCAGGAAGAGGGCTGCACGCGAGTGACGCTCTGGACCTACAAGAACAACACCCGTGCCCTTCGCTTCTTCGAGATCGCCGGCTTCCGCGCTGAAGCGGACAGCGTCAAGGCGGTCGATGTCGAAGGCAAGCCGCTGGAGCAGATGCGCCTGCATCGTTCGCTCATCTGAGCGGGTCTCCCGACGGTCTCTGTTCTTCCAGCGAGCCCTTGCTGATCCCGTCACGGGGCCAGCCGGGCTCGCTTTCAACTTTGGTAGTTCCCGTGCTGGCCAAGCTCACTTCCAAGAATCAACTGACGCTGCCCAAGAGCGTCACGGACAGCCTCGGCCCGGTGCAGTACTTCGAGGTGCAGGTGCAAGCCGGCCAGGTGGTGCTGACCCCGGTGCGCATCCAGCGCGGTGACGCGGTGCGTGCCAAGTTGGCGGAGCTGGACCTGGGGGATGAGGTGTTTGCGCAGGCGCTGACGTGGGCGGCTGACGGACCGTCCGTCGTGGCCACGAAGGCCCAGGCGGGCGCTGGCAAGGCGCGGTCGGTGAACAAGCCGTCGACCGCCAAAGCCGTCAAGGCGCCCAAAGCACCCAAGGCGACCGCAGCGTCGGCGGTCAAGGCCGTTGCCAAGTCCGCTTCCAAGGACGTGAAGACATCCACGCGGTCGACCTCGACCCCGTCGGTGTCCAACGCGAAACCGGCCGCCCCGCGTGCCGCTGCCAGCAAGGCCCGTCGTTCAGCGGCATGAGTCGGTCGCGTCCCTCTTCCGCTGTCCGCGTCGTGCTGGATCCGGCGCTGGTGTTGCGTGCGCTGCTGCGTTCGGACGAAACCGCGCGGCAGTTGCGTGCAGCGTGGCAGCAAGGATTCATTCGTCCGCTGATCAGTGCCGCGGACGCCGCGCAACTGGTGCGTGCGCTGGCCTACCCGCCCCTGGGCCTGAGCGCTGCCGAGCGCGAGGAGCTTCTGGCGGACTACCTGCCCTACGTCGACGCGGTTCGGGCAGACAGCCTGGTGCGCGGCGCAGTGCCAAGGCTGGACCCCGTGCAGGTGCAGCAGATTCAACTGGCCCGGCACGGCCAGGCGCGCTGGCTCATCACCGCGTCCGAGGACCTGCTGGCCTGGTCGGCGGCCGCCGGACGCTTGCAACGTGAACTGCGCGACCAGTGCACGGTCGTGGCGGTTTCATCCTGGTACCGGGTGTTGACCCCAAGCCAGCGCACCCAGCTGCTTTGTTAAATTGCGCGCTCGCTATGAGCAGCAGTTTCCAAAATCGCATCCCCAGCAACATGTGGCGCGTGGTGTTCTACGAACGCCGCGGCAACCGTGTTCACGTCGACCGCACCGGCCCCTGGCTGCCGGAGAAGCGGCTGGCGACGAACTGGGCCCATTGGTTCTGCGAACGGGGCTATCACGTGGCGCTGCAGGATCAGACCGGCGAGATGGAGAAGATCAATCCAGGGCTGCCCAGCTGAGGCGGAGCGGCGCTCCCCCGCCTTGCCGGGTCCGGCTCCTCAAGCTGCTTCGCGGTAGCCCTGACGCTCAAGGGCCCAGCCATCAGTGGCCGCAGCGCCGTGGCTCTGCACATGCACCGTACTCAGGCGCTTGCTGGCCGCCCTCTGCACCAGTTGTTCCGCCTGCTGCGCCGTCAGGCGCATGGCAAAGCGTGTCCAGCGCTTTTGAATCAGCGGGTCTCGCCACGCGTCTTCCAGCGCCCAGCGAATGGCCATCGGGTCGCTGAGTGACTGCGAGGGCAGCACGCGTGGCACCAGGGCCATCACGAAGCGTGCGAAGTCGGCACGGGCTTCGTCGCTCAGCAGCGCTTCCAGGCGATGCAGGCGCTGGCTCCAGCCGGGTGTGGCGAGCTGACGGGTCACCAGGGCCTGCAAGGCCTGGATCGGATTGAACAGGCGCAGTCGATTGGGCGGCAGCACCAGCATCGGCAACTGAGCGGCCAGCTCATGCGGCACTTCGGAGACGAAGCTGGTCAGGATGGCCATGCGCTCCCAGGCAGCGGCATCCAGCCCACCCGCCATCGTCATCGGTCCCTGGCGCAGGCTTTGTGCTAGGGCCCAGGCTTGCTGCCAGCTGCGGTCGGCCTTGGCCGTGTTGGCGGCGCGGCTGATGACGGCGAGGTTGCCAGCGGCATAGCCGGCGTCATTGCGGACGCGGTCGACGCTGCGTTGGTGCGGGTCCGCCGCCTGGTCATTCAAGGGCTGGCGGCTGACGGGGCAGTGCGACGTGTCCAGCTGCTGCAGATAGTTGGGCGTGACCAGCAAGGTCTCGAACTGGCGCCCCCGCTGCCAGGCATGCAGACGCAGGGCCAGCCACAGCTGGGTGTGGCGGTGCGTGCGCAGCGTGCGGCCGCCAAAGGTGGCACGGCCCAGCTGCCAGCCTTGCTGCAGCGGCGACTGGTTGAAGAGCTGCTCCACCGGCGGGGTCAGGCCGTGGTGGGCGTAGTCCCAGCCCAGCTCAAACCCCAGACGCTCATGGCTGGAGCGGGTGGCCACCGGTTCCGGGCCCTCGGCGGCCATCGGCAACGGCAACTGCTGGACGGACAGGTCGTGAGATCGTTGAACGGTAGCAACCATGGGACGCTCCTTGAAAGGGTCAGGGTTCAGGCTTGCGTCCAGTGTGGGCGGCAGGTAGCTCATAGAATGAGCCACCGGGAGCGGCATCACAAAAATCTTCAAAAAAATCTGGAGTGCGTGTTGCACGTCCTTTCGCCCCAAGGTGGGCAGAACGCAGGGAGTTGTCCGTGGACCGTACCGAGCGCTTCTACAAGATCGAAATGCTGATCCGCAGCCGGGGCTGCGTCAGCTTTGCGGAGCTCAAGGCTGCGCTGGAGGTGTCGCCAGCCACCCTCAAGCGCGACCTGCAATACCTGCGGGAGCGGATGGACGCCCCCATCGAATACGACGCGTCGGAAAACGGCTACCGCTTTGGGGAGCAGTGGCGTGGCCAGCGCCATGAACTGCCGGGCGTCTGGTTCAGCGAAAAAGAGCTGCATGCGCTGCTGACCATGCATCAATTGATGGCCAGCCTGGACGACAACGGCCTGCTCAATCGCCATCTGCAGCCGATGCTGGACAAGCTGCTCGGCATGCTGGGCGGTGACGGACAGCAGGCGCAGGAGATGACGCGCCGCATCAAGCTGATCTCCACCGCCCGGCGCCGGGTGGCGTCGGAGCATTTCGAGACCGTGGGCAGCGCGGTGGTCAAACGCCAGCGATTGCGCATTCGCTATCGCAAGCGGGGGCAGGGCGGGGGCGCGGTCAGTGAGCGGGAGGTGTCACCGCAGCGGTTGGTGCATTACCGCAATACCTGGTATCTGGATGCGTGGTGTCACGGCAGCCAGGGCTTGCGGCGTTTTGCGCTCGATGCGATGGAGCAGGCGGAGCCGGTGGAGGGCGCCGCGCTGCACAGCCTGCCTTTGCCGCAGCTGGAGGAAGAACTGGATCAGGGCTACGGCATCTTCGCCGGCGGGGACCCGCAATGGGCCACCCTCGTGTTCAGCGAAAGCGCAGCGCCCTGGGTGGCCAGCGAGGAGTGGCACCCATCCCAGCGCAGCGAGTTTCTGCCGGATGGGCGCTGGCGGCTGGAGATTCCGTTCGTGGATGCCACCGAGCTGCTGATGGACCTGCTGCGCCATGCTGGCCAGGTGGAGGTGGTGTCGCCACCGGCGCTCAAGGAAGCTTATGCACAGCGGCTGCGCGGTGCTGTAGCGACGCTGGACTCGGCGAGCGCTGAAGGAGCGGTCGCCAAGACCTGAGCGGAGATGCGGCGTCCGGTCGCGAGCGGATGGCCACGCCATCCTGCTCGACGGCGCCTCAGCCTCAAGGAGTGCTTGAGGTGCCGCTGTCGGATGCGTTTTCGGCGTTCTGAGCGTTCTGGGCGCCGTTCTCCGCCGCATTCTCGGCAGCATACTTGGCCAGCCGCTCGCTCTTCCAGTACACGTCGTCCCCGCCCTTGCCATCCAGGTTGGCGCGGTTGAGCACGCGGGCCAACACGAACAGCAGGTCCGACAGGCGGTTGAGGTAGTGACGCGGCGCGGCATTCAAGGTCTCCTGCTGCGCCAGCGTGACCACTGCACGTTCGGCCCGGCGCGCCACCGTGCGGCACACATGTGCCAGCGCAGCGCTGCGGGTGCCGGCGGGCAGGATGAACTCCGCCAGCCGCGGCAGCGTGGCGTTGTAGTCGGCCAGTGCCTGGTCCAGCTGCAGCACGGCGTTGTCCTTCAGCAGGCTGTAGCCGGGCATGCACAGCTCACCGCCCAGGTTGAACAGCTCATGCTGGATGACCACCAGCAGCTCCCGCACATCGTCGGGCAGCGGCTCGGCCAGCAGCACGCCGATCTGCGAATTGAGCTCGTCCACGTCGCCCATGGCCTGGACGCGCAGATGGTCCTTGGGCACACGGGTGCCATCACCGAGACCGGTGGTGCCGTCGTCACCGGTACGGGTGGCGATTTGAGAGAGTCGATTGGCCATGGATGCGTCTGCGTCTGGGTCTGGAAAACCCAGCATCTTGCCGCAGAACGCAAACCCCCGTTCAATGACGGCGACCGCTGCGGTGGAACAGCGGACGTTGCGCCGTGCCGGCGGTGGTGAGCAGAGGGGGGTGAGGACGGTCCAGGCGGTGCGCAGGGGTCAGGGAATGGCCGGTTCGCGGCGAATGAGCGCGCAGCTGTTGGGGAGGCCGCGGCATGGAGCGCGAGATTGAGCGCGGCATCGAGATGGCGTCGCTGAGAGGGTCTTCCGCGGTGTCTGCGCCGGAGAGTTGCCGCCACTGGTCCAGCCACCATACCCGCAGCCAGTCAAAACGCAGGGACACCAGCATCGACAGGGCCAGCAGCACGAGGAACAGCGCCCACACAACATCCGCAGACATCCAGAGGGTGTGGGCCGATGACAGTGTCGAGTTCACCGAGGCACTAAAGGCGGAGGAACTGAGGACGGAGGACATGAGGGAACTCCTTTCAACAGCAGCCGGGACAGCGCGGGCTCACCGCACGCCTGATGCTGTCACTCCGGACGAGCGCTGACAAGGGGCAAGCGCTTGCCAGCGTGGGTCGCGGGGTGGCCCGCACGCTTCAGGCCGGGTGCTGATGACGGCCTTCCTACAATGGCCCATCCGGCCCACCCCGCTCCACCCATCCGGCGGGTCCTAGGCATCCAGCAGCCGCAGGAGATTCTGATGAATGCGCCGCACGCGTTTGAAGCGCCCCAAGAGCCCTGGGCCACGCTGACCCATCGACCGGTTCCCGACGCCATGCGGGCAGCGCTGCGCGCGCATTTCGGCCCTCGGTGCAGCGAGGCGCTGGCGGTGCGCCAACAACACGGACGGGACGAATCGCCCATTGATGTGGCGCCGCCCGACCTGGTGGTGTTTGCCGAAAGCAACGAGGATGTGGTGGCCGTGCTGACGCTGGCCCATGCCCACCACGTGCCGGTGATTCCGTACGGGGCCGGCACGTCCCTGGAAGGCCACCTGCTGGCGGTTCAGGGCGGCGTGAGCCTGGATGTCTCGCGCATGAACCGCATCCTCGCCGTTCATGCCGACGATCTCACGGTGACCGTCCAGGCCGGCGTGACCCGCCACCAGCTCAATGCGGAGCTGCGGCACCTGGGGCTGTTTTTCCCGATCGATCCCGGGGCCGATGCCTCCCTGGGCGGCATGACCGCGACCCGCGCCAGCGGCACCAATGCCGTTCGCTACGGCACCATGCGGGAGAACGTGCTGGGGCTGACGGTGGCCACCCCGCAGGGTGAGCTCATCCGCACCGGGACCCGGGCCCGCAAGAGCAGCGCGGGATATGACCTGACGCGTCTGTACGTCGGCAGCGAAGGTACGCTCGGCGTGGTGTGCGAGGTGACGCTGCGGCTGTATCCCCTGCCCGAGGCGGTCTCGGCGGCCGTGTGTTCCTTCCCCAGCATCGATGCGGCGGTCCGCACCACCATTGCCATCATCCAGATGGGCGTGCCGATTGCGCGCTGCGAGCTGCTGGATGCGCATGCGGTGCGGGCGGTGAATCGCCATGACCGCCTGTCCCTGCCCGAGTCTCCGATGCTGCTGATGGAGTTCCACGGCTCCGAGGCCGGTGTGCAGGAGCAAGCGCAGACGGTGCAGGAGCTGGCGCGCGACATGGGCGGCACCGACTTCGAATGGGCGACCACACCGGAGGATCGGACCCGGTTGTGGACCGCCCGCCACCATGCCTACCTGTCGGCCCTGCAGATGCGTCCGGGATGCCGCTGCGTGACCACCGACACCTGCGTGCCCATCTCCCGGCTGGCGGAGTCCATCCAGGCGTCGGTTGCAGAGGTGGAGGACAGCGGGCTGCCGTATTTCATCGTCGGCCACGTGGGCGACGGCAATTTCCACATGGGCTACCTCATCGATCCGGACCAACCGCAAGAGCGTGCCGTGGCCGAGCGGCTGAGCGCGCAGATGGTGTCCCGCGCGCTGGCGCTGGAGGGCACCTGCACCGGGGAGCACGGCATTGGACTGCACAAGCAGTCCTTCCTGCTGGACGAGGCTGGTGCGGGTGCGGTGGCACAGATGCAGGCCCTCAAGCGGGCGCTGGATCCGCACAACATCATGAACCCGGGCAAGATCTTCTCGCTGGGTTGAAGTCGCCATTGGTGGGGCCTCTGAGGGCCCCTTCTGCGCCCCTGGTGGGCTTCCCCGTGGCGGGGGCGCGGCCCTCAGTGCTGCGGCGCGGGCACGCTCCAGCGGCGGGTCACATCGCCGCGCCCATTGACGCTTTCCAGGTGCACGCCAAACCCCCACAGCCGCGCCACATGCTTGAGCACTTCCTGGGCCTCGTCATGCAGCGGACGGTCCAGATGCTGGGTGTGACGCAGCGTCAGTGACCGGTCGCCACGCAGGTTCACATTCCACACCTGGATGTTGGGCTCGCGAGTGGACAGGTCGTACTGCCGCGAGAGGGCCTGCCGCACGTACTGGTAGCCCGCCTCGTCATGGATGGCGGAAATCTCATACTCCGACTGCTTCTCGTCATCCAGGATGGAGAAGAAGCGGAAGTCCCGCATCAGCTTCGGGCTCAGATACTGGGCGACGAAACTCTCGTCCTTGAAATTGCGCATGGCGTGGTCCAGCGTGGGCAACCAGTCGGCGCCGGCAATCGTGGGGAACCATTCGCGGTCTTCTGGCGTGGGCTGCTCGCAGATGCGCTTGAGGTCGGTGTACATCGCAAACCCCAGCGCATAAGGGTTGATCTGCGACATGGGCGGCTGCGACACCACATTGGTGTGGGACTTGAGCCATTCGATCATCATGCCGTCGGACAGATAGCCATCGTCATACATGGTGTTGAGCAGCCGGTGATGCCAGAAGGTGGCCCAGCCTTCGTTCATCACCTGCGTTTGGCGCTGCGGATAGAAATACTGCGCGATCTTGCGCACGATCCGCACGATCTCCCGCTGCCACGGCTCCAGCAGCGGCGCATTCTTTTCGATGAAGTACAGCAGGTTCTCCTGCGGCTCATCAGGGAAGCGGCGCTTTTCTTCGGCCTTGGCCTCGTCCTCCTGGCGGCGGGGCAGGGTGCGCCACAGGTCGTTCACCTGACGCTGGGCATAGGCCTCGCGGTCCTTGCGCATCGCCTGTTCCTGGGCCAGCGACAGCTTGGCCGGACGACGGTAGCGGTCGACGCCATGGTTCATCAGCGCATGGCAGGAATCCAGCGTGGCTTCCACCGCATCGAGCCCGTGCCGCTGTTCGCAGTCAGCCACATAGTTCTTGGCGTAGACCAGGTAGTCGATGATGGACGAGGCGTCGGTCCACATCCGGAACAGGTAGTTGTTCTTGAAGAAGCTGTTGTGGCCGTAGCAGGCATGGGCAATCACCAGCGCCTGCATGGCCAGGGTGTTCTCCTCCATGAGATAGGCGATGCAGGGATCGGAGTTGATCACGATCTCATAGGCCAGGCCCATCTGCCCGCGCTTGTAGTTGCGCTCGGTGGCGATGAATTCCTTGCCGTAGCTCCAGTGGCGGTAGTTCACCGGCATGCCGACGGAGGCGTAGGCATCCATCATCTGCTCGGCGGTGATCACTTCCAGCTGGTTGGGATACGTGTCCAGCCCGTAGCGCTCGGCGGTTTGTCGGATGACGTCGTGATATTGCTCGATCAGCTCGAAGGTCCAGTCGCTGGGCGAGGGCAGCGGATGCTCGGGGCGCCGGGCCAGGGGCTTCATATGGGTCAGGGGGGGCCGGGTGCGGCGCCCACCGTATTCGGCCTCGTTGAGGCCGGCACTGACCATGCGGCGGTTTTCAATACTGCTCATGGACTCATCCTCCAAAGGCCGGGATGCATTGGCAGCCGGACTGCCAGCCGCACCTTCAGCCCTAGGGTCTGTTGGGTGCGGCGTCGGGTCGGACGTCATGCGCTGACGCCCTCTTTCTTGAAGAGATCACGGAAGACGGGATAGATCTGGGCCACCTCGACGGCCTTGCGCATGGCGAAGTGAGGGTCTTCTTCCGCCAGCCGGGCATATTCCTCCCAGAGGTTCTGCTCGGCCTCGGCCACCTGCACATAGGCGTAGTAGCGGCACAGGGGCAGGATCTTGTCGGCCAGCAGTTCACGGCAGCGGCCGCTGTCGTGGTGCCAGTTGTCGCCGTCGCTGGCCTGGGCGCCGTAGATATTCCATTCGTTGGCCGGATAACGGGCGCGGATGATTTCCTCCATCAGCACCAGGGCCGAGGACACCACCGTGCCGCCGGTCTCGGTGGCGTGGAAGAAGTTCTGCTCGTCCACTTCCTGCGCCTGGGTGTGGTGGCGGATGAAGACCACGTCGATCTTTTCGTAGTGCCGGGTCAGGAAGAGGTAGAGCAGGATGAAGAAGCGCTTGGCCAGGTCCTTGCGGCTTTCATCCATCGAGCCGGACACGTCCATGAGGCAGAACATCACCGCGCGGGTGGTGGGTTGCGGCACCTTGACGCGATTGCGAAAGCGCAGGTCGATGGGATCGAGAAAGGGGATGGCCGCGATGCGCTGGCGCAGCAGCACGATGCGGGCTTCGGTTTCTGCCAGCAGGGCCTTCACATCGGGCTTGGCCGGGTCTTCGAGCTGAAGGGCTTCGAGGCGGGCTTCGAGCTCATGCAGCTCGCGACGCTTGTCCATGCCCAGGGCGATGCGACGTCCCAGCGCGCCGCGCATGGAGCGCACCACATGCAGATTGGTGGGGGTGCCGTCGGTGACATAACCGGCGCGCACGGTCTTGTATTCCGGGGTTTCCGCGAGCGTCGTGCGGGCCAGGTTGGGCAGTGCCAGATCTTCGAAGAAGACCTGCATGAATTCTTCCTTGCTCAGGTGAAAGACGAAGTCGTCCTCGCCTTCGCCGGAATCGCTGGCCTGGCCGCCGCCCTGGCCCTGTCCGCCCCCCTGGGGCTTGGGTACCCGATCGCCCTTGATGTGCTCGGTATTGCCGGGCCGCACCACTTCCCGCGTTCCGCCGTCCCCGTGGCTGAACACGGGTTCCTTCAGATCGCGCTTGGGAATGTGGACATCTTCACCGCGCTCCATATCGCGGATGCCGCGCTGGTCGACTGCACGCCGCACCGCGTCGCGAATCTGGTCGCGATAACGGCGCAGGAAGCGTTCCCGATTCCCGATCGATTTGTTCTTTCCCGAAAGCCGTCTATCGATGATCTGTTGCAGCGTCATAAAACAACCTCTGGGGATCACCCCCGATGGACCAGCAAGATTCATCCCACCCCATGAACCCGCCGCCCATCACGCCAACGAACACACACGTCTCTCACCCGCCCCGCCTTCCCCCAGCGGCACCCGGGGATCTGGCTCTGCCAGTCCCCTGGGTGCGCCCCCCTGGGGGGGCTCGCGAAGCGAGTAGGGGGGGGCCTATCCATCAGCTTGATTTGCGCACGCGCAGGTACCACTCGCAGAGCAGTCGCACCTGCTTGGGCGTGTAGCCCTTGTCCACCATCCGTTGCACGAAGTTCTCGTGCTTCTTCGCCTCGTCCGCACTGGCCTTGGCGTTGAAGCTGATCACCGGCAGCAGTTCCTCGGTGTTGGAGAACATCTTCTTCTCGATCACCGTGCGCAGCTTTTCATAGCTGGTCCACGCCGGGTTCTTGCCCGAATGATTGGCCCGCGCCCGCAGCACGAAGTTCACGATCTCGTTGCGGAAGTCCTTGGGATTGCTGATGCCGGCGGGCTTCTCGATCTTCTCCAGCTCTGCATTCAGCGCCGAGCGGTCGAACACCTCACCGGTGTCGGTGTCGCGGTATTCCTGGTCCTGGATCCAGTAATCCGCATAGGTCACATAGCGGTCGAAGATGTTCTGGCCGTATTCGCTGTAGCTCTCCAGATAGGCGGTCTGAATCTCCTTGCCGATGAACTCGGCATACCGCGGCGCCAGGATCTCCTTGATGAAGCCGATGAACTTCTGCTCGGAGTCCTGGGTGAACTGCTCGCGTTCAATCTGCTGTTCCAGCACATACATCAGGTGCACCGGATTGGCCGCCACTTCGGTGGAATCGAAGTTGAAGACCTTGGAGAGGATCTTGTAGGCAAAGCGGGTGGAAATGCCGGCCATGCCTTCATCCACACCGGCGTAGTCCCGGTACTCCTGAAGCGACTTGGCCTTGGGGTCCGTGTCCTTGAGGTTGTCGCCGTCGTAGATCTGCATCTTGCTGAAGATGCTGGAGTTCTCCGGTTCCTTGAGCCGCGTCAGCACCGCAAACTGCGCCATCATCTTGAGCGTGCCGGGGGCGCACTTGGCCTCCGCCAGGGAAGAGTTGCGGATCAGCTTTTCGTAGATCTTCACTTCCTCGCTGACGCGCAGGCAGTAGGGCACCTTCACGATGTAGATGCGGTCGAGGAAGGCCTCGTTGTTCTTGTTGTTGCGGAAGCTCTTCCACTCGCTTTCGTTGCTGTGCGCCAGCACGATGCCGTCGAAGGGAATCGCGCCAAAGCCTTCGGTGCCCTTGAAGTTGCCTTCCTGCGTGGCGGTCAGCAGCGGATGCAGCACCTTGATGGGCGCCTTGAACATTTCCACGAATTCCAGCAGGCCCTGGTTGGCCAGGCACAGACCGCCGGAATAGCTGTAGGCATCGGGGTCGTCTTGCGCGTAGGTTTCGAGCTTGCGGATGTCGACCTTGCCCACCAGAGAGCTGATGTCCTGGTTGTTCTCGTCGCCGGGCTCGGTCTTGGCCACGCCGATCTGCTTGAGCACGCTGGGGTGGCGCTTGACCACCTTGAACTTGCGGATGTCGCCGCCGAATTCATCGAGCCGCTTCACCGCCCAGGGGCTGAGGATGCGGTTGAGGTAGCGACGCGGAATGCCGTATTCGCGCTCCAGCAGGGGGCCGTCTTCCACCGGATCGAACAGACCCAGCGGGGACTCGTTCACTGGTGAGTCCTTCAGCGCATAAAACGGCACATGCTCCATCAGCTGCTTGAGCCGCTCCGCGATGGAACTCTTGCCGCCGCCCACCGGGCCCAGCAGGTACAGGATCTGCTTTTTTTCCTCAAGGCCCTGGGCCGCATGGCGGAAGTAGCTGACCACCTGTTCGATGGCGTCTTCCATGCCGAAGAACTCGGCGAAGGCTGGATAGATCTTGATGACCTTGTTCTGGAAGATGCGTGACAGACGCGGGTCATTGCGCGTGTCCAGCATCTGCGGCTCACCGATGGCCTTGAGCATGCGCTCAGCAGCGGTGGCATAGGCCAGGGGGTTGCGTTTGCATTCCTGGAGGTACTCCTCCAGCGTGAGCTCTTCGACCTTGCTCCGTTCGTATCGTGCCGCGAAATGGCTGATCACATCCATGCTGACCTCCAACAGTTAGTCGTTTGGGAGGCGAGGCGTGGCCCTGGGGGGCCCGCATCGTCCAGGAAGTTCTGGCGACGTCCGTGACTCAAGGCGTCATCAGAGCTTTCCGAGCTCAGCGAGGATTCAGCGGTCTCAATGCATCAACGGTTCGAAGGCTTCAAGGTCAATACGGGTCTCACGGGTCGATGGATCAACACTACCTGAAAGCGCTCGGTCTCCACAATGGATTTCATCACCCAATGTGGAGAGTCCTTATCCGTGCCTTTTCCGTCCGACCTTCATGAGTCCCTTTCGTGTCGACGGTACTGGCAAACAGGCACCCCATGCTGGACCAAAGCCTCATGTGCTGCTGCGGCCACCGCATGAAGCCTGTGCTGGCGACGAGGCTTTGTCAGGTCGATGCTACGCCCATCAGCGCGGATCCGCGATAGCAACAGGTGACCCCACACCTTCAACGGCGTGTATTCCTCCCCGTTGACGGGGAGGCTTGGGGGATTTCCCGGGTCAGTCCGACCCGGTCTCGCCGCGCAGCTTTTGCAGCAAGCCGTTCAGCTCGTCCAACGAGCCGAAGCTGATGGCCACTTCGCCCTGTTCACCGCGTTTGGTCTTCTTTTTGACGCGGATTTCCACCTGGGCGGTCAGCAGGTCGGACAGCTCTTCTTCCAAGCGCAGGACGTCGCGGCTTTTGTCGCTTTTGACGCGCAGCAGCGGTGCCTGGCGACCGGCGGATGCCTGCTGGCGCTGCACCAGTTTTTCAGCCTCGCGCACGCTCAGTTTCTTCGCGGCGATCTCAGTGGCGCTGGTGATCTGGTGGGCCCCATCCAGCGACAGCAGGGCGCGGGCATGGCCCATGTCCAGATCGCCGGCCATCAGCATGTTCTGCACCGGCTCGGCCAGGTTGAGCAGGCGCAGCAGGTTGCTGGCCGCGCTGCGGGAGCGGCCTACCGCCTGGGCAGCCTGCTCGTGCGTCAAGCCGAACTCTTCGACCAGCCGGCGCAGGCCCTGGGCTTCTTCGAGCGGGTTGAGGTCTTCACGCTGAATGTTTTCGATCAGCGCCATGGCGGCGGCGGACTCATCCGGCACCGCCTTGACCAGCACCGGCACCTCGGCCAGGCCGGCGAGCTTGGCGGCCCGGAAACGGCGTTCCCCGGCGATGATTTCGTAGCGCACCGCGCCGCTGGGCGTGATGGGCCGCACCAGGATGGGCTGCATGATGCCCTGCGCCTTGATGCTTTCGGCCAGCTCGTACAGCGAGCCCTCGTCCATGTGGGTGCGCGGCTGGTACTTGCCCGCCTGCATCTGCGTCAGGGGCAGCACCCCGGGTTCGCCCTCGCGCACGGCGGGGGCATCACTGACTTTCGGCCCCAGCAGGGCCTCGAGGCCCATACCGAGGCCCTTGGGTTTCTTGGTCACCATGGGGCGCGATTGTCCGCGATCCTGTGCAGCAGGGCGCGGCCCTCGGGCCAGTCTCCCAGGCCGCTCGCCGCGTTTAGGTGACCCAGCGCCCCTGCAATGACCAGGTGCGCGCCCCAGTCGGCCGCCATGGCGGTGGAACGCTCCAGAGCGCAGAAGGGGTCGTTGCTGCTGACCACCACCAGGCTGCGAAAGGGCAGGCGGCTGCGGCGGATCGGCCGCCAGTTGTGCAGCTGAGGTGGCATGTCGTCGCGTTCGGTATCCGGCGGCGCGACCAGCAGGGCGGCGGCCACCCGGTGGGTGTGCTGTGAATGCTCGGCCCAGGACGCCACGAGCTGGCATCCCAGGCTGTGCGCGACCAGCACGGCAGGTGTGTCGTCCAGGCGAGCGTCTTGCTGGAGGACTTCGTCCAGGCGCGCCATCCAGTCGCCTCGGCGGGGCCATTGCCAATCGGCCTGCTCGACGCGCTGATCACCGAACTGACGCTCCCACAGGCTCTGCCAGTGGTCCGGATCGGAATTGAGCCAGCCTGGCAGCAGGTACACGGGCGCCGCCAGCGAACGGGTGTCCGGCAAGCCAGCGGATGTTGCGTCGGTGGGGAGATCGGTCGCGGGCGCGGTTTCGGTCATCTATTGGCCTTATGCTTCGCGTTTTCTGAACAAGCAGCGGATTTTGCAGGAGCGGCGCGATGAAGTACGCGGTGTATGTGGACGGACAGGAAGGCACGACCGGCCTGCGCATCAATGAATATCTGGCGCGCCGCACGGACGTCGAACTGCTGCGCATCGAGGCTGACAAGCGCAAGGATCCTGCCGAGCGGGCACGTTTGCTGAATGCGGCCGATGTCGCCTTCCTGTGCCTGCCGGATGCAGCCTCCCGCGAGGCTGCGGCCATGGTGACCAATCCCAGGACCTGCCTGATCGACGCCAGCACGGCCCACCGGACGGCGCCAGGCTGGGTCTTCGGCCTGCCGGAGCTGTCGAGCGGGCAGCGTGAGGCCCTTCGCGGCGCCAAGCGCATCGCCAACCCGGGATGCCACGCCACCGCCTTCATCCTGGCGGTGCGTCCGCTGGTGGATGCGGGCCTGCTGCCGGCTGCGGCGCATGTGACGGCCACGTCCATCACCGGCTACTCCGGAGGTGGCAAGTCGATGATTGCGGAATACGAGGCTGGCGGCAATGCCAAGCTGACCTCGCCGCGTCCGTATGCGCTGGGCCTGGCCCACAAGCACATTCCGGAGATGATGGCCCATACCGGGTTGACCGTCGCGCCGGTGTTCATGCCGATCGTGGGCAACTTCTACAAGGGCCTGGCCGTGACGGTGCCACTGCACCTGAGCGACCTGCGTGCCGGCACCACGCCGCAGCAGGTGCGCGACGCCCTGGCCGCCCATTACGAAGGCGAGCGTTTCGTCCGCGTGATGCCGCTGCGGGATCCGGACACCCTGGCCCACGGGTTCTTTGACGTGCAGGCCAACAACGACACCAACGACGTCGACCTGTTTGTCTTCGGCAATGACCAGCAGATCCTCGTCATGGCCCGGCTCGACAATCTCGGCAAGGGCGCCAGCGGTGCCGCGGTGCAGTCGATGAACGTTCATCTGGGCGTGGACGAAACCACCGGCCTGGTGTGAGCGCCGATCGGCAATGGCGGCGGGACGAGGAGGTTCCGGCCGCCGTGCGGGACGAGATCCAGCGGGCCGTGGTGTTGCACGGCCGGCAGCAGACCCAGGGCAGTGACGCCCGCGATATTGCGGTAGCGCTGTGGGACGGCGATGAACTGATTGCTGGCGGCTGGGGCCGGACTGAATTCCAGCGGCTGTATGTGAGCTACCTGTGGGTCCGGGAGGATCGGCGGGGGCAGGGGCTGGGCGGCGATTGCCTGAGGCAGCTGGAGGCGCAGGCGCTGCGCCGCGGCTGCGTGGACGCGATGGTCGAGACCCTGCTGGATGATGTCTCCGAGCTGCTGGAGCACCTGGGCTATGTCTGCATGGCCCATATTCACGACTACGTGCCGGGCTTCACCCGCCACATCATGCTCAAGGTCTGGACGCCCCGGGATTGAGCGATCGGGGGCTGTTGGCCCGTGGCCCTGCTGAGAGTCCCTCAGGGGGCCTTATGCGGCCTTGGACGGCTTTATAGGCCCTCAGGCCAGGTGCTGGGGTCGTCGCTGCGGTAGTGGTAGCGGTAGGCCGGCAGAAATCCCAAACCGGCGTACAGCGCTTGCGCAGGCGTGTTGTCGACAGCCACCTGCAGGTAGGCTTCGGTCGCGCCTTGACGGCGGGCCTCGATCAGCAATTCGGCGCAAAGACGATGTCCGTGGCCTTGGCCGCGGTGCTTGTCGACCGTGACGATGTCGAACAGCCCCACCAGCGTGCCATCGATGGCGATCTGTCCATACGCCAGCGCTTCGCCATCGGCGCGGTGGAGGCAGAAAGCCTGGTGGCGGACGGGGGCAGTCTTCAGGCGCTCCGCGTGGCCGCGAATCTCCTCCGGCGACGATCCTCGCTGCGCACCGACCAGAACCGCATAGTCCTCCGGTGACAGGGCACGGAGCTGAGGCGCAGCGTCGACCGAGCCGCCCAGCCCGTCGGACGGCGCTGCGGGCAGGGCCACGGCGTCGAGGCTGGGCAGCACCTTCACGTCGGTTGGGTCAAAGGCCTTCCACCCCCGCGCGTCCAGCCAGTCGTCCAGCGCCTCGGGTTGGCTGAAGGGCGTCATGCGGAAGAGCACCGGCAGACCGGCCTGCTCGAAGCTGCGGCGGCAACGCACCAGCAGTTCGTCCAAGCGCAACTCGCCGGTCGATCCCAGCGCATTCACGCAGCGCGACCGGCGGGCCTTGCCGGGAGAGAGGCGGATCAACCAGCCGTCCACCCGCGTTTCACGTGGAGAGGCGGCTGCATGCAGGCCGGCTTCCTCGGCACGCCAGGCGATGTCGCGCAGGGCTTCCGGAGGAGCGGGCAAGCGGCTCATCGCATCGATCCCACGCGCTTGACCATTTCCTTGGCGAAGTCGATGAAGGCTTGCGCGCCCTTGGAGGCGCCATCGAACACCACGCCCGGCATGCCGTAGCTCGGTGCTTCGGCCAGGCGGACGTTGCGTGGAATGACGGTGTCGAACACCTTCTCGCCGAAGTGGGCCTTGAGCTGCTCGCTCACCTGCTGCTGCAGGGTGATGCGGGGATCAAACATCACCCGAAGCAGACCGATGATCTGCAGGTCCGCGTTCAGGTTGGCGTGGATCTGCTTGATGGTGTTGACCAGGTCCGTGAGCCCTTCCAGTGCGAAGTACTCGCACTGCATTGGCACCACCACGCCGTGGGCGGAGCACAGGCCGTTCAGCGTCAGCATGGACAGTGACGGCGGGCAGTCGATCAGGATGAAGTCGTAGTCCTTGTCCACCGCGGCCAGGGCGGTCTTCAAGCGCTGCTCCCGGCGCTCGAGTTCGACCAGCTCCACTTCGGCGCCGGCCAGTTCACGGTTGGCGCCCAGAACGTCGTACCCGGATGCCTCGGCACGCTGGCGGGCTTCCGCCACGGTCGTGGACTCCAGCAGTACGTCGTAGACGCTGGCGGTGAGCGCGCGCTTGTCGATCCCTGAGCCCATGGTGGCATTGCCCTGCGGGTCCAGGTCGACCACCAGCACCCGCTGGCCGATCTTCGCCAGCCCGGCAGCCAGGTTCACAGTGGTGGTGGTTTTGCCGACACCACCTTTTTGGTTTGCTACGCAGAAGATCTTGGCCATGGACGCGATCGGTCGGAGAGGGCAGGGCGGGAAGCTTAACCGCTGTTGTCCGCTCTGGTCAGAGAAGAGACCAGGGCTTTGCGCGCTGTGCAGCGATCTGTGTCGCTGACACGTCGTTTATTCAAGCGCTGGCGGCGGGGGACGGGGCTTTTGGGCGGATCCACAGCAGGCAGCGCTGGGCGTCCAGCCCTGGAACGGCCAGCTGTTCCACGTGAAACACCTCGCGGTCCGGGGCGCGTTGCTGGAGCTCTGCCAGCTCTTCCGTTGGATGCTGTCCCTTCATCGCGGCCCAGACACCGCCCGACTTGAGGTGCATCTGACTCCAGTCGGTGAAGTCCGCCAGCGAGGCAAAAGCCCGCGAGGTGATGACATCGAAGGGGGGCGCCTTGAGCTGCTCGACCCGCGCGTGTTCGCCGTGAAGGTTGGGCAGGCCCAGCTCAGCGGCCACCTGGGCAATGAAGAAGGCCTTCTTGCCGACGGCGTCCACGCAGGTGACATCGATGGTGGGATCCACGATGGCAATGACCACCCCAGGCAGCCCGCCGCCGCTGCCGACGTCCATCAGGCGAAGCGCCTTTCCGGCCGCATGGCGTTGCAGGGCGGGGAGCAGGCTCAGGCTGTCGATCAGATGCTGGGTCAGCATGGCGGCCGGGTCACGCACAGCGGTGAGGTTGTAGACCTTGTTCCACTTCCCCAGCAGGGCAAGATAGGCCATCAGCTGATCCAGCTGGGTGTCGCTCAAAGGCAGTTGCAGGGTGTCGGCGGCTTGAGCGAGTCGGGTGCGCAGGTCGAGATCGGTCATGGAAACTCAGTGAGCGGGGCGGACGGATGGCGCATGGGGTCCAGTGTCACCACCCCTGTGGGCAGTCAGTCGGTCAAGGAAACTCAGGCGGCCTGGGAGTCAGACTGTGAGGCTGCCCGTGAGGCGGCATCCCGGTCTTGTCCCTCGGCGTCAGTGAAGCCCTTGAAGCGGCCCTTGCGCAGATGGATAAGCAGCAGGGAAATCGATGCGGGCGTGATGCCCGAGATGCGCGAAGCCTGCCCCAGTGTCTCCGGCCGATGTTTGTTCAATTTCTGGCGCGCCTCGAAGGACAGGGCGGTCACCAAGCCGTAGTCCAGATCCTCGGGCAGCCGCAGATGCTCGTAGGCGGACGCACGGGCCACGTCATCCTGCTGCTTGCTGATGTAGCCGGCGTACTTGACGCTGATCTCCACCTGTTCCACCACCGCATCGGCGAGCGTGCTGCCGAGTTGCTCGGACAGCGCAGCGCGAGAGACGCCTGCGTGGGGTCGGGCAATGGACGCCACTTCTTCAACGGTGTCAAAGGTGACCCCTGGACGGCGAAGCAGGTCCATCAGGTTGTACTCACGCTCCAGGGCCTTGCCGACCAGACGCTCCGCGTCGGCAGCCGGGAGGATGTTGGGGTTCACCCAAGTCGATTTCAGCTTCTCTGTTTCACGTGAAACAGCGTCGCGCTTCCGGTTGAAGGCGTCCCAGCGCGCGTCGTCCACCAGGCCCAGTTCACGTCCCACCTCCGTCAGCCGGAGGTCCGCGTTGTCCTCGCGCAGCTGCAGGCGGAACTCGGCGCGGCTGGTGAACATGCGATAGGGCTCGGTCACGCCCTTGGTGATCAGGTCATCGACCAGCACGCCCAGATAGGCCTGGTCACGAGTCGGCACCCAGCCGGCCTTGCCTTGCACTTGCAGCGCCGCATTCAGCCCGGCAAACAGACCTTGCGCCGCTGCCTCTTCGTAGCCGGTCGTCCCGTTGATCTGGCCCGCGAAGAACAGGCCCTGGATGGCGCGGGTTTCGAAAGTGGACTTGAGCTCGCGCGGGTCGAAGTAGTCGTACTCGATGGCGTAGCCGGGCCGCAGGATGTGCGCCTGCTCCAGACCTGGAATGGATTGCACCGCCGCCAGCTGGATGTCAAAGGGCAGGGACGTGGAGATGCCGTTGGGATAGAACTCGTGCGTGGTCAGCCCTTCAGGCTCCAGGAAGATCTGATGCGAGTTCTTGTCGGCGAAGCGATTGATCTTGTCTTCGATGGACGGGCAGTAGCGCGGGCCCACCCCTTCGATCACGCCGGTGAACATCGGGCTGCGGTCGAAGCCGGAGCGGATGATCTCGTGGGTGCGTTCGTTGGTGTGGGTGATCCAGCAGGGCAATTGCTTCGGATGCTGTCCGGCGTGGCCCATGAAACTGAAGACCGGCACCGGATCCAGGTCGCCCGGCTGTTCGGCGCATCGGGAGAAGTCGATGGTGCGACCGTCCAGCCGCGGCGGCGTCCCGGTCTTCAGCCGGCCCTGCGGCAGCTTGAGTTCCTTGAGACGACCGGACAGCGTCACCGCAGGCGGATCACCGGCGCGGCCGGCCGCGTAGTTGTCCAGGCCGATGTGGATGCGGCCATCGAGAAAGGTCCCGGCCGTCAGCACCACGGCCCGAGCCCGGAAGCGCAGACCGGACTGGGTCACGGCGCCGACCACCCGGTCGCCTTCCACCATCAGATCGTCGACCGCCTGCTGAAACAGCATCAGGTTGGGCTGGTTCTCCAGGCGTTGACGGATGGCAGCCTTGTAGAGGATGCGGTCGGCCTGGGCGCGTGTGGCCCGGACGGCCGGACCCTTGGACCCGTTGAGGATGCGGAACTGAATGCCCCCTTCATCGGTCGCCGCGGCCATCGCTCCGCCCAGCGCATCGACCTCCTTCACCAGGTGGCCCTTGCCGATACCGCCGATCGACGGATTGCAGCTCATCTGCCCCAGGGTCTCGATGTTGTGGGTCAGCAGCAGGGTGCTGACGCCCATGCGGGCCGCGGCCAGGGCGGCCTCGGTGCCGGCATGGCCGCCACCAACGACGATCACATCGAACTCTTTGGGATAAAGCATGGCGCATGGCCCGATGCAGGCAGATGCGGCCCGGGGCGGGCTCGCCATCAGCGGTCTGGCACCAGGTGTATTGGGCTGGAGGGAAGGGCGCCGATTTTACGCGGGCCTGTGGATAAGTCACAGCAGAAAGGGCATCCACACAAGGCCGGGCAGCGACAATTGGCACGATGGAATGCCGACCTTTTTGCGCCGCCTGCTGCATTGCGCCGTCCATCAGCAGTGCCATTCCTGGCATGCCGCAGGGCAAGCCGGCGGGTGTGCGCTGCGTGCAGCTGGATGACCAGAATCGCTGCCGCATCTTCGGTCATCCCGATCGGCCTGAGGTGTGCAGTTCCCTGATGCCCAGTGAGGAGATGTGCGGAGACAGCCGCGAGCAGGCCATGAGGTGGCTCGGCTGGATGGAACAGGAAACGGCGCCCTGAGCTCAGGACCCCTCAGGCCACTCAGCCTGCAGGCACAGCGCCTCCCGGTACAGCCCCGCGCGTCTGCGCTGTTGGCTGCCGCTGGGCCTGCAGGCCAAGTAGCTCCTCCCTGATGGCCTGGATCCGCTCGCCGGAATCGGTTGGGTCCTGGACCCACCGCTCCGTGCGGCGCAGGCGTCGCGATGACAGCGATTCGTGTGTGTGGAGCGCAATGAAATGAACCCGGGTCTGCCGTAGAGCAGCCCGGGCTTTGGCGCGCGACGGCGCCACCATGACACTGCCTTCAAAACGCGGCTCCGCAGAGCCGCGCAGGAATTACCAGGTGCCCTTGGGCGTGGGATCGGTGTCCACGGCCGCTGCCGCCACGGACTCTTCGTTCCAGGTGCCCTTGGGCGTGCCGCCGCCGACGTGGACCAAGATCTCCAGGTCCAGCTCGACCAGCGCTTGTTCTTCGGTGTTGGAAAAGACAGAAGTGTGTTGGGCTTGCATGAGAGGCTCCAGATTCGGTGGGGTGCGTCACATCCGGTGAGCACAGGACCTATTGAATCAGGGGTGGCCAGCCCGCATAACTGTCAACTCTTACAGTGTTTCCCGGCTATCCGACCGGGCAGCATCAGCGGATCAGGCCCAGCCGTAGTGCTTTCAGCACGGCTTGATGCTTGTTGGTACAGCCCAGCTTGTGCATGGCATTGTTGATGTGCAGCACGGCGGTCCGCTCCGTGATGGAGAGGATGGTGCCCACTTCCCAGGCCGTCTTGCCTTCCATCGTCCAGTGCAGGCACTGGAGCTCCCGGGGCGTGAGGCGTGGCGCGTCGACATCCCCCGGTGCGTGAGGATGCGGCAGCAGCACCCGCAGGGCTGCGTCCACCGCATGCACGGCAAACAGCTGCAGGTCGGCCACCATGCGGGTCAGCGTGACCGGATTGTTTGGCAGCGTTTCCTCGCGGTTCACACCCAGCACGAAGTGCCGGCCTTCCGGCAGGTGCAGCGCCAGCGAGATGCCCACCTTGTAGCCAAAAGCCGCCTGCGCCTCCCACAGCTCAGGCGCGTCGTGCTTCTGGTAGGTCTGCTGGTTCCAGACGATGGGCACGCTCTGCCGCTTGCAATGCTGCATGACCGGGTCTTTTTTGCCCAGCCGCGGGTCATTGAACATGCTGGTGAAGCCGGCCGGGGTATTCCCCACGGTGATGAACTCCGAACTGCCCATGGCCCGGTCCACGACCAGGATGGCCGAGAACCGTTCGAAGTCCAGATCGTTTGCAAACCGTGTGAGTTCGCTCCGGAATTCATCCCGGGAACGAGCCTCGAGCACTGACTGGTATCCGCCTTGCAGCATCGATCGCCACGGCCGACAGGGCCGTTCCTTGTATCTGGCCTGCAGTGTGCCTGACGCGTCGTGACGCATACACGCCCCTGCTAGGGTTTACAGCTGGCGGCGGGGGCACATCATGCCCACACTGCTGGTCAGGGAGCACCAACCCGCCAATTCAACTCAACAACTCTGACAATGACTCCAGCCTGGATTGTGTACGCATGGCCGCGAATATTGTGTGATGTTCAGCGGCTTCCTCGCATGCAGTTCGCGCATTTGAGCACGCGCGTGTTGGTCGTGGGAGACGAGGAACAACCAGCCATGGGGCAAACCCTGTGGTCTGGAGAATCGGAGCTGGGCGCGGCGGGTGTGGCCTGGGACTGGGTTTGCATGCCGTACGGGATGGTGTCGATGGTCGACCCGATGGCGCTGGTGACGAATCTGCAATTCCTCAATCGCGCTGGGGAGGTGCTGGCCCCGCTGGAATCGGCCATCCAGCTCAATGGCATCGTCCATACGCTGCCGTGGCAGCAGCACGTGCAACTGGCCCTGCAGGCCCCCGCTGGCTCGGCCTAGGGCCGAGCCAGACTGCCCCCCGAGGGGGCTGAGGGGCCGCCTTGGGGCGGCCCGGCGGCGGCCCCCTTCAGCGAACTTGCAGCCCCGCTGGCACGGCGCTTCGCGCGTGCTGCGCGCCTTTTGGCCACGGCCTCCCACAAACACACCCGCACTCGTACTGAGCGACTTGAGGCGAAGAGGTGCGGCGAACTTCCCTGCGGCTCGTTGAGCGGGGACCTTGTGGTCCCCACTTGCTTTAGCGGGAGACCGCGGCGCGCATCGAGCGGGTGACGAAGGCCAGGCCTGCGAGGGTCAGCAGGGCGCCGACGACGACGCTGGGCATGACCTTCATGAAGGTCAACGCTTCGCCCTTGAGGACCGTCATCATCAAGGCGTTTTGCGCCAGGCCCGGAACCCAGAGGTGCCAGGCCGATTCAGCGCCCGGATTCATGATCGACACCATCGGCGTGAGCGACACCGCCGTCATCACCAGCGTGGCACTGGCCTGCGCTTCCTTGAAGGTCTTGGTGCGGATCGCCAGCGCCATCAGCACCGCCGACAGCCCCGCCCCCAGCGGCAATTGCAGCAGAAGGAACAGCGCCGCCTCATGCCAGCCAAACTGGAACATGGCCTGCAAACTGTCACTGCGCATGAGCTGCTGCGCCGGCAGGAAGCTGATGTTGGACAGCAACGCCACCATCATCCCCATCATCACGACCGCGCCCCACTTGCCCGCCACGATCGCCCCATGCGGCGCCGGATTGACCAGCAGCGGCTCCAGCGACCCGCGCTCGCGTTCCCCCGCCGTGCTGTCCAGCGCCGCCGTCAGCGCCCCATACAGCACCGCCATCATGATGAACATCGGCAGCATGGCGGTGATGCGGGTGGCCCGCGCCTGCAAGCTCGCCAGGTCCCGCTCCTCCACCTTCACCGGCTGCAACTGCTCCGTGCCCACGCCGCGCAGCGCCAGCGTCAGCATCGCCCTCTCCTGCCCAAAGGACTGCAGCAGACGGTTCAGCGTGCTCACACCGGCCGAGGCGCGCTGGTTGGCACTGTCGCTCACGATCTCGACCTGCGCCGGACGGCCGCCTGCCAGCAGCACCTCGAAGTCCTGCGGAATGACCATGACCGGGTCGCCCAGCTTCGAACTGCGAAGCTGCGCCTCATAGTCCGCCGGCGCCGTCTTGATCGTGTAGGTCTGCCGCTCGAGGAAGTTGCGCAGCGTCGGCGCATGCTCGATGCCCACGACCTGGATCTCCCGCTTCTCGGCCCGCTCCTCGAAGGACGCGACCAGCCCCGACATCATCATGAGCATCAGCGGCCCCATGAGCAGCGCTGGAATCATCAGCCGCAGCAGCGTGCGGCGGTCTCTCATCGCGTCCACCACCTCCTTGCGAAGGACGGTGAAGAAGGCTCTCAAGGTGGTGTTGCTCATGCCGTGATCTCCTGGGCGGACGGTGCGCTCACCTCCGGAAAGGCCAGCGCCACAAAGGCGTCTTCAAACCGGTCGGTCCCGGTGCGGGCCTGCAGTTCCTGCACGCTGCCCGTGGCCACCGACCGCCCGTGCGACATCACCACCACCTGGTCACACAACTGCTCCACCTCCTGCATGATGTGGCTGGAGAACACGATGCATTTGGATCCCCCCGCCGGCGACCGCAGATGGCGCAGCACCTCCCGCAAGGCGCGGGTGGCCACCACGTCCAGGCCGTTGGTCGGCTCGTCCAGCACGATGTTGGCAGGGTCATGCACCAGCGAGCGGGCCAGCGCCGTCTTCATGCGCTCGCCCTGGCTGAAACCGTCCGCGCGGCGCTCCAGGATCGTCCGCATGTCCAGCAGTTCCGACAGCGCTTCGGCACGCGCCTGCGCCTGGTCGTTCGCCATGCCCTGCAGACGGGCGTAATAGACGATGTTCTCCCGCGCCGTGAGACGCGGATACAGCCCATGGGCATCGCCCAGCACGCCCATGCGCGCCAGCGCTGCACGCGGCTGCTGCAGCACATCGATGTCGTCGACCCGGATGTCGCCCGCGTCCGGCTTGAACAGCCCCGCCAGCATGCGCAGCGAGGTGGTCTTGCCTGCCCCATTGGGGCCCAGCAGGCCGGTGATCACGCCATCGGGCGCGTCCAGGTCCAGATGCTCGACGGCGACAACGGAACGCTTGCCGCCGCGCTTGAAAAGCCCGCCGCCAGTGCGGGCCTCGAATGCCTTGCGCAGGCCTTGGATGCGGATCATCGGGCAGTCTCCGGAGACGAGGGCAGGGACGTACGGCGGGCCTCACGGGCGCGCTCTGCCGCACGGGCGGCGGACGCGGCGGCTTCCACCGTCTCCGGCGTCGGCGGCAGGAACACGGTCGGACGCGGGATGCGTTCGGCGCAGCTGGCGTCGACCTTGAGCGCGTCCGCGTCGTCCTTGGCATCCACGAAGCGGAACAGCACATCCCGCATGCAGCTCAGCGTCAGGGCCACGCCGTGACCGGCCTGCGGCACCACCACATGGCGGGCCATCGGGCCCAGCGCCTTGGCGACCCGGGCCCCGTGACGCGGCGGCGTGGCCGGATCGGCGCCACCGCTGAGCAGCAGCACCGGATGCTGCGCCGCTGGAATGCTGTAGAACGCTGCAGGCACGTCGCCGCGCGGCCATTGCTGGCAGGCGCGGGTGTATTGCTCTCGGTCCAGCGTGCCGAAATCGGTTCCCGGCGCATCGGTGGCGGTGGCCAGCCGCGGGAAATCCTCGGCGCAGATGACCGAGAAATGCATGCCGGTGTACAGGCGCGAGGGGCCGCCCCCGCCGGTGATGCCCGCCAGCGCGCCCAGCGCATTGAACCGGCCCTGGCTGGCTTCATGCAGGGCCTCGGGAAGCGCCGCGGCCAGCGTCGGCACGTACAGCGGCGGGCGCACCGCCGACATCAGCGTCTCGCGGGTCAAGGTCACCTCTTCACTGCGCAGGGTGACAGGATGCTGCAGGGTCACCGTCTTGGGCAGGCTGCGCAGCAGCGCCTGCCAATCGGCGCGCAGCGTCGGGTAGCGGGCCTTGCAGGGCGCGTCCGCCTCGCAGTGGCTGAACACCGCATCCAGGGCCGCCTGTCCATCCTGGGAGAAGGACGCCGGCAGCACCATGTCCGGTGGGGCCACGCCGTCGATGATGTTGCGGCGCACCCTCTGCGGGAACTGGCGCTGGTACTCCAGCGCGGCGCGGGTGCCGTAGGAGGCTCCCAGCAGGTTCCAGCTCTGCACGCCCAGGGCCTGCCGCACGGCATCCAGGTCCTGCATGGCGATGGTGGTGGTGAACTGACGCAGATCACCGTAGGGCAGGGTCTGCAGGCGCTGACGGCAGGCGTCCAGCATGCGATCCCGACGACCCGGCTCCAGGGCCTCCTTGAGCGTCTGCGGGGAATCGTCGCTGCAGTCGAGCGGGGCGGAGCGTCCGGTGCCGCGCTGGTCGACGAACACGAGGTCGCGGCGGTAGCTCAGGCGGGACAGTCGCGGCATCACCGTGCCGGCCAGGGCGATCGCGCTCTGACCGGGCCCGCCGGCCAGCAGCACCACCGGGTCCGGCTGCTTGTTGCGGGCCATGGCGGGGACCACGACAAAATGGATGTCGATGCGGCGACCCTGCGGCTGAGTGGGGTCCAGAGGACGGCTGAGACGGCCGCACTGCACCTCGGTGGACACGCCCTCGATGCGGCAGGGCTTCAGGACTGAGCCGTCCGCTGCGGCGTCCGATGCCTGGGCTGCGGCTCCGGTGGACGCGAGCGCGAGGGCCAGCGCCACCGCCCCGGCCGATGCGGCGAACCCTCGATGCGAAGGGGGCATAGGCCCCTTGGGCCTGGACCGATCCTGAATCCGGTCGGTGTCCGGCCAGATCCGTTGAAGACTCACCATCTAAGCGCTCCTCCATGCTGAATGCGGGCCGATTATGGCCATGCCCGACCCCTTGCAGACATGCAGGTCGACCCGCTCTTGCGAGGGGCCGATGACGCCGCGCGCAGAGGCCGCATGGCCCGGCTCGCCGGCGCATGCCACCGCCCAGGCAGAATGACAGCCGCCCGGCGGTGAAACCGGGCATTGCGAGCGGGCCCCAGGCCGCGTAACGTGCTGCCTCCCCCCCGGTGGTCCTGCTGAACAGGGCAGCCGGGCCTGATCGCAACACGTGTGCGGCGCCTCCCCCCAATCGTGCCGCCGCCCCAGAAGGAGACCCCCATGAAGCTCTACTACAGCCCCGGCGCCTGCTCCCTGTCGCCCCACATCGTCGCGCGTGAGGCGGGCCTGGACGTGGAGATCGTGCTGGCCAGCACCAAGACCCATCAGCTGCAGGACGGCACCGACTTCTACACGCTCAATCCCAAGGGCTACGTGCCGCTGCTGGAGCTGGACAACGGCCAGCGCCTGAGCGAAGGCCCGGCCATCGTGCAATACCTGGCCGACCTGGCGCCCGGCAGCGGTCTGGCACCCGCCAACGGCACGATGGAGCGCTACCGGCTGCAGGAGTGGCTCAACTTCATCACGAGCGAGCTGCACAAAGGCTTCAGCCCGCTGTTCAATCCGGCGATGCCGGAGGAGGCCAAGGCGCAGTTCCGCACCAAGCTGCTGGATCGCCTGAAGTGGGTGGATGCCCAGCTGGAAGGCCGCAGCTATCTGATGGGGGAGACCTTCACCGTGGCGGATGCCTATCTCTTCACCGTCACCGGCTGGGGGCGCCTCGTTGGTGTGGACGTCAGCCCGTTTGCCCAGCTGGTGGCCTTCCGCGAACGCGTGGCGGCCCGTCCTGCCGTGCAGGAAGCCATGAAGCAGGAAGGGCTGCTGAAGTAAGTTCAGCATGCTTCGGGCCCAGCCCGGTCCGGCGCATGTGCATGCGCGTTTTACGCATGACCGTCGCCGGACGGGCGGGCCACAATGACGGTTGTTTCCGCCCGTACCCACCCGTACCGCCATGACCCGTTCTGTCCCGATGCACCGCGCCCTGCGCGTGACCCTGCTGGCCGCTGCCGTGGCGACCCTGGGCACGCTGACCCCGTACCTGCCCGCCGCAACGGCCGCCGCCGCGCAGAGCAGCGCCGCCATTGCCTGGCAGGAAGCCTCCGGGGATGCCGACATCGATCGCGCCTTCCAGCAAGCCGCGGCGGAGAAAAAGCCGGTGCTGCTGTACTGGGGGGCCAAGTGGTGCCCCCCCTGCAACCAGCTCAAGGCCACCCTGTTCAACCGGGCGGATTTCATCGAGCAGTCGCGGGCTTTCGTCGCGGTGCATATCGACGGGGACAACCCCGGCGCCCAGCGCCTGGGCGCGCGCTTCAAGGTGCGCGGCTACCCGACGATGATCCTCTTCAACAACCAGCGCCAGGAACTGACCCGCCTGCCCGGCGAGGCCGATGCCGCCCAGGTGCTGCAGGTGCTGCAGCTGGGCCTGGCGCGCGGCCGTCCGGTCAAGGCGGTGCTGGCCGATGCCCAGGCCGGCCGCAAGCTCTCGGCCAGCGAATGGAAGCTGCTGGGCTTCTACGGCTGGGACACCGACGAACAGCAACTGGTGCCAGCCAGCCAGCGTCCTGCGCTGCTGGCCCGTCTGGCCCAGGCCAGCCAGGGTGTGGATGACGACACCAGCACCCGGCTGTGGCTGAAAGCGCTGGCCTCGGCCGGCGAGGGCGGTCAACCGCCCAAGGCGGATGCCGCCCTGCGCGCCCGTATCGACAAGGTGCTGGCCGACCCCGCCGCTTCCCGCGTGCAGGTGGACGTGATCGCCAACTCGGCCGACGACATCGCCGTGGCCCTGGCCCCGACCGCCGGGCCGGACCGCCAGGCCCTGATCACCCGTCTGGACGCCGCGCTCAAGCGCTTCCAGGCGGACGCCACACTGTCCCGCGCCGACCGCCTGCAGGCCCTGCTGGCGCGCGTGGAACTGGCGCGGCTGGACCAGCCCAAGACCGAGCTGCGTCCCAAGCTCGACCCGGCGCTGCTGGCCGAGGTGAAGGCCGCTGCGGCCCGTACTGACCAGGAGGCCACCGACGGATATGAGCGCCAGGCGGTGATCACCTCCGCCGCCCATGTGCTGGGCCGCGCCGGTCTGTGGACCGACAGCGATGCCCTGCTCAAGGCCAGCCTGGCCAAGAGCCATTCGCCCTACTACCTGATGAGCTACCTCGGCGGCAATGCCCGCAAGCAGGGCCGCACCGAGGAAGCGCTGCGCTGGTATGAGGAGGCTTTCAATCGCAGCGAAGGCCCCGCCACGCGGCTGCAGTGGGGGTCCAACTACCTCGGCGCCCTGGTGGAGCTCACGCCGCAGGACAGCGCCCGCATCGAAAAGGCCGCGTCGCAGTTGCTGGCCGAAGCAGAGAAGGACAAGGGCGCTTTCTACGAGCGCAGTGCCCGCTCGCTGCAGAAGGTGGGCAGCCAGCTGACCGCCTGGAATGCCAAGGGGCAGCATGCGGACAGCCTCAAGCGTCTGCGTGCCCAGCTTGATGGCGTTTGCGCCAAGCAGTCGGAAGCCTCCGACAAGGCCGTTTGCGAAGGCCTGCTCAAGAAAGGCTGATTCGGCCCTCTGAGCGCCTGGCAGCTCTTCGAGCGCCTCCCCCCAGCCCAGTTCCCGCGTTCCGCCCGTTCTAAGCGTCAGAACCCGTCCTGCCCGCTGTCTAGCGGCGGGGCGGTGGGGGTGGCCTTGGCCAGGGCCATCCAGGTCGCAAAATCCGGCCGCTGCGCCCGGCGGGGCGCCGGTCGCGCCAGCTCCAGTTGCATCGAGCCGCCCTCGGTGCGCGGCTCATGGGCCAGCAGCACGCCGAACGGCTCAGGAATCTCCTGCGGCTGCGCGATCCCGGCCCGCAGGACATACCAGCACTGGCTGCTCAGCGCCAGATAGGCCTGCGCCTTGGCGGGCCGGCGCAATTCCCCCAGCAGGTCGGCGCGGCTGACCTTGATCTCGTGCACCGTGGGCTCGAGATAGTCTTCCACCGTGGTGTTGCGGACGGAGTAAAGGTCGGGCATGGCGTTGACCCAACGCATGCGCTCCGGTTCGTCCTCGCGGGGCAGACCGGCGCGCAGCGTCAGTCCGCGCCAGACCAGCCGTCCCGCCCGCTGCAGCTCCACGGCCGTGCGTTCCACCAGCGTCTCGTGTCGGTCCCGCAGCGCGCGGTTTTTCTGCAAGCCGGCGTAGAGCACGGCAATGCCACTGTCGGTCAGGCGCAGGGTTTCACGGCCGTGGCCGTCCCGCAGTCGCTCCAGCCAGCCGTGGGCCAGCAGTTCCAGCTCCAGCATGTCCTGGCAGGGCCAGCCGGCGGACCGCCACAGCTGTCGCAGACGGCGCACCTGCGCAGTGGTGGGCATCAAAGGGGTGACCGGATCCATGCCGCCATCTTGCCTCCAAAAAAAATGGCCACGCCTCTTGCGAGGACGTGGCCAACAGGGAGGATATTGATCTGGCGCTCAGCGCTAGGCGATGAACGCCTGGCGATTAACGCTCGCGGCGCAGCGACCCGAACACGGTGCCGTTGCCATCACCCAGCAGGAACACCGTGTAGATGTTGTTGGCGGTGATGTTGGTGTTGTCGGGGGCCTGGAACAGCGTGGACGAGGACGACGAGGACGTCACCGTCAGCAGCACGCCGGAGGCAGCCGCGATCTGCACCGGCGTGGACGAGGTGCCCGGCGCCACGTTCGATGCATAGGCAGCGAAGTTGACGTTCAGGTTCAGGCTGGCGTTGGAGTTGCTCAGGCCGTTGATCAGGTGGATCTTGGCGTTGGTCGAGCTGGTCGGCAGCTTGTTGTCGTCAGACAGCAGGTTCAGCGTGGGGCTCGCGGCATTGCCGTACACCAGCATGGTGTAGTCATTACCGGCCGTGAAGGTGCCATTGCTGCTGGACACGGTGGCGCCATTGACCGACACCGCAACTGCTTGCGAGCCAGCCGGCACCTGCACGTAGTTGCCGATGGCCGGCGAGCTGGCGGTGGTCAGCAGCGGCGTGGTGGCAACGCTGCCGCTGATCGAATTGCCCGACGGCAGGCCGGACACCAGACGCACGCGGGCGGTGGTGTTGGCGTAGTTGGTCACGTCGCCTTGCTGGATCAGCTGCATGCCGTTGACCAGCACACCGCCGTTGGAGCCGGTCAGGATCAGCGTGGACACGCCGGCATCCGGCAGCACCAGCGACGGGATGGTCAGACGCACGTCGTTCTTGTCGCCTGCGCCGGTCACCACGAAGCGGAAGGTGCCCGACTTGAGCGACGCATAACCGCTGCCACCGCCGGAGGCGATGCCGCTGGCCACGATGGCTGCGTCATCCAGCGTGGTGACGGTCGTGGAGGTTTCGTAGATGTCCAGGGCGCCGGCATCCGGGGCCAGGTTCAGGATCAGGAACTTGGACTTGCCGGCGTCCGGCTTGTCCTGGTTCTCCTGCAGCAGCGTGGTGCGGACATTGCCGGTCGTGCCGTAGGCGATCAGGGTGTACTTGCTGCCCGAGCTCAGGGTCGGGGTGGTCGAGGACAGCGTGCTGCCGACGGTCGAGTTCTGGATGTAGGTGCCCGAGTCGCTCGTCTTCACGCTGGCGTACTCACCGGCCTTGGCATAGGCGATGCCGGTGTTCACGGTCTTCTGGTCCGTGCCCACCGCCATGTCCAGCGCGCTGTAGCTGATGCTGGCATTGAGCAGGCGCACATCTGCGCTGCCGCCGTCACCACCGCCGCCGCCGCAGGCAGTCAGCAGGGCCATGGTGGCCACGCTCAGGCCCCAGGCCCAGGTCTTGAATCGCATCGTCCGGCTCCCCACTCGGTTGGAGGTATTGGACGACGGGCATGTTGCTAAGGCTTGTTGCGTCATGACAGGTGTGTGAAGTTCGGGATCAATCTGGACACAGACCGCGAGTGTATGCAGGAAGGCATGACAGAGCGGGTAAAGAAAGGGTTTCTGCTGAGAAAAGCCCCGCACGACAACACCCCCCTGCCAGGGCGATTAACGCCCTTTTCCAGGCGTACACGGTCCAGCTACCAGATCTCATCAGCCGGTCCATCTGTTGCAGGAAATAAGTAAACGTAAAACGTGTAATCCTGCAGGGAACTCAAGTTTGCGTAGGAAGCCCGGTTGGCGCCTGACAAGCCGTGCCGACCATACTTCGCCGTCGTGCGAGGAGGGAGGGCCGCGATCCGCGAGCCCCGCGGGCGATGACGCGCAGTCGGCGTCCCCCGCCCAAAAAACATAGGTGAGCCATGAGCTGTCGCCTGATCCGATGGGGAAGCAGGTCCGTGAACGTACCGGTACCAGTCTTGAGCGTTGTGCTGTCCATGGCGGCAGGGCCGGCTGTGGCCGCGCCGATGTCGCCGGTGCAATCGCTCCTGGCCGCTGAGGGCGCGGTCTTCTGGCTGGGCGCCACCTGCGTGGTGGGCGGCGTGGCGATGGGCTGGATGGTGAGCCTGTTTTTCCAGCAACGGGAACGGCTGCGCCGGCGCCGCGACGAATTGCGCCGGGTGCGCCGTGAACGGGCCCGGCTGAGCGCCCTGCTCAATGCCATTCCCGACCCCATGTATTTCAAGGACGCCGCGGGCGCTTATGAAGGCTGCAATCCGGCCTTCGAGCGACTGGTCGGCATGACCGAGGGCGAACTGCTGGGCCGCCGGGACGAAGAATTGCGGCGCCCGCTGCATTGGGACACCGGCGCCGAAGCCGGCCGCTCGCTGAGCTGGCGTGTGGATGAGCAGGGACGCTCCCGCTGCCTGGACGTGCTCAGTGCGGAAGTGCGCGACGAAGACCAGACGCTGGGCCAGGTGGCCATCGCCCGTGATGTGACCGAGCTCCAGCGCGCCACCGAGGCGGCCCGCCGCGCGGCCACGGTCTATGAGCACTGCGGCGAAGGCATCATGATGCTGGACGCCGAACTGCGCATCTGCGATGTCAATCCTGCCCTGTGCGCCATCACCGGCCAGACGCGCGAGGAATTGCTGGGCAAGCGTCCGCTGATGCTGCGCGAAGGCGAGCAGGACCCGGACAAGCTGCGTGACCTCTGGGCGCAGGTGCAGCAGCACGGCAAGTGGAGCGGTGAAGTCACCGAGCGCCACAGCAATGGCGACACCATCCCGATGTGGGCCACCTTCGTCAAGGTGCCGCTGGACGCGGGTGGCGCCGGGCAGGTCTCCCAGTTCAGCTACATCAGCGTGCTGACGGACATCTCCCGCATCAAGATGACCGAAGCGGAGCTGCTTCACCAGTCCCTGCATGACAGCCTGACCGGTCTGCCCAATGCGGCGCTGCTGCGCGACCGGATCGCCCGCGAGATCGGCAACGCCCAGCGCGACCAGACCTGCGTGGCAGTGCTCTACATCGACCTCGACGGATTCCGGGACGTCAACGACATTGCCGGCCATGCCGCCGGCGACCAGGTGCTGCTGACCGCAGCCGCGCGCTTCGTCAATGTGGTGCGGGGGTCCGACTCGGTGGCCCGGGTCGGGGCCGATGAATTCGTGGTGGTGCTGTCCGGGCTCGTGGATGAAGAGACCGCCATGCGGCTGGGCGACCGGCTGATCCAGGCCATGAGCGAGCCGGTCATCATCGATCACCATCGCTTCAACGTCGGCGCCAGTGTCGGCCTGGCGCTGTTCCCGGCGGACGGCGTGCAGGTGGATGAGCTGCTGCGCAATGCGGAAGTGGCCATGTGCCGGGCTAAGCTCCAGGCGCGGGGGTCGGTGCAGTCCTACCGGCCTGAGCTGACGCAGGCGGTCCAGCAGCGCTTCGAGCTGACCCATGCGCTGCGGCAGGCCAACGAAGCCGCGCAGTTCCGGCTGGAATATCAACCGCAGGTGCGGCTGTCCGATGGCAGCCTGATCGGCGCGGAGGCCTTGCTGCGCTGGCGGCACCCCACGCGCGGTCCGATTTCTCCGGCCGACTTCATCCCGCTGGCGGAAGAGACCGGGCTGATCGTTCCGATCGGACGATGGGTGCTGGAACAGGCCTGCGCGCAGGTGGCGCGCTGGCAAGGCCAGGAAGGCAAGCCGCAGCAGGTGGCGGTGAACGTGTCGGCGCGGCAACTGCGGCAGCCGGACTTCATCGACACACTGGACTTCATCCTAACCGACACCGGCTGCCCGCCGCAGGCGCTGGAGCTGGAAGTCACCGAAAGCCTGCTGCTGGAAGATGCTGAACAGGCCATCAGCCTGCTGAGCCGACTGTCGCGGCGCGGCGTGCGGGTGGCCATCGACGATTTCGGGACCGGGTATTCCTCGCTGGCCTATCTCAAGCGCATGCCGGTGAGCACCCTCAAGATCGACCGCAGTTTCGTCAATGAGTTGGGCAGCGACGCCAACGTCGCGGCCATTGCTCGCACGGTCATCGTGCTGGCCCGCAGCCTGCAGATGGAGGTGCTGGCGGAAGGGGTGGAGACGGAAGAGCAGGCGGAATGGTTGCGCCGGGAAGGCTGCGACTGGGCCCAGGGCTGGCTGTACGGCCGCCCGATGCCGTCCGAGAGCTTCATCACCACCTTGCCGCCCGAGGCCTTGCGACAGCCGCCGGTCAAGCGCCTGCAGCTCGCCTGAGCCGGCGGGGGCGACGGCGCCAGCCGTCCGACTCGCACGACCCGCCCCGACTCGACCGTCCCCCACGCGCCCGAGTGGCGCGCCAGGCGCTAAGCTGCGGCCTCTCCGGTCGCCGGCCGTGCCGTCGACGGCCTCTTCGTCCCCCTTTGCTGGATCCCGCTTCATCGTGCTGGCACCTGATTCCACTGTTTCCGCTCCCGCGTTCTGGCATGTGCTCACCCGTCTAGGCGAGGCGCAGCTGCTGCTTCCCCTGGCGGCGGTGGCCGTGGCGGGACTCTGGGCCTGCAAGCGGCAGCGCACGGTGGTCAAGCGGTGGGTCACCGGCTTTGTGCTGGTCTTCGGCCTGACGCTGCTGTCCAAGGTGGCATTCATGGGTTGGGAACTGGGCATCGCGTCTTGGGACTTCACTGGTTTCTCGGGCCATGCGGTCTGCGCCTCGGCGGTGTTTCCGCTGCTGGCGTGGCTGGGCCTGCAGGCGGTGCGCTCTGCCCGTCTGCGTGCGCTGGGGCTGTGCGCCGCCCTGGGGCTGGCGGGGCTGATTGCGTACTCCCGTCTGCCGGTGGGCGCGCATTCGGCATCGGAAGCCTTGCTGGGGTTCGACCTGGGGGCGGCGGTGGCGCTGTTTGCCTTGTGGGAAGCGCGGCCCGGCACCGACGGCGAGACCTCGGTGCGGGTGTTGCGGCGCAGTGCCGGGCTGTCGCTGGTCATGGTGGCGATGCTGATGGCCGCACCGTGGTTCACGCCGCCGGCGCGGACCCACCAGTGGGTGACTGCGCTGAGCCTGGCGCTGTCGGGGCGGGAGCATCCCTACACGCGGCGGGAGATGCACCGGCGGGCGGTGTCGCCGGTGGCGCTGATGGGGGATGGGCACGGGTCAGCATCAGCCACTCGCGTGCTGTGATCTCGCGGACTTCCAGCCCACGGCGCAGCAGGTAGCTGGAGTCGAACCAGCCGTGAGGGCTGGCTTCTGCAGGCGGGGAATGTGGCGAGCGGCCGGCGGAGAGCGCTGCTGGGATGGGGACGGGGATCGTCTTGGATGACGCGTTCAGCGGTGGCGATGCGGCAAAGCGCCGCAGGCCAGGGGCGGAGAGGGAGACCATGGGGCAGGACGGGCCGGGGAGGGCGCCGGGCAGTGGATCAAGCCGCTGACTGTCCGCCCTTGCGGGCCCTGAGGGCAGCCCGCTCTGGGGCGGTTGGAGAGGGGCCCCTTGAGGGTCCTTGCACCGGCGTCGCCTTCGCCTTCGCCCTCAGTCCTTGGCCGGCATCAGGCCGTGCTGGCGCAGGAAGCTCGTGACCTGAGGACGCCTGACGTCCGGCGCCTGTGTGAACTGACCTGCCCCCTCCCGCCGTACCAATCAGGCGGAAGTCCGGGTTGAAGGTTACTTGATCTCGTTGCTTGAAACCGGTGGCGGCTGGTTCTTTGTGCGGTGGCGCTGGGCAAACTCCGCCGGCGGTATCCGTCCCAGGCTGCTGTGCGGCCGTACCTGGTTGTAGTCCTGGCGCCAGATGGCGATCTCCGAGCGCGCCTGCGGCAACGTCTGGAACCAGTGCTCGTTCAAGCACTCATCACGGAACTTGCCATTGAAGCTCTCGATGTAGCCGTTCTGCATGGGCCGCCCTGGCTGGATCAGGATGTGCCGCACGCCGTGAGCCTGCGCCCAGGCCATGAA
>NZ_QUMT01000005.1 GCF_003387155.1 Roseateles depolymerans
TCGTGTAATCGCGCTGCGTTCTCTTCACCCTCGTATCCATCAATCTCGCCCTTTTAGCGAGTCCGAGGTGTCAACGTGGGGCAGGACGGGTCACGCCCACAAAAAAAGCCGACACAGCGTCGGCTTTTTTTGTTCGGAGCGCGCGAAACGCCAGCGGGGACTGAAGTCCTCAGGCTGCGCGGAAGAGTTCGGGCGAAAACGCGTCGAGATCGTCCAGCACGGGGGCCTGACGATCGGGATGTCGAGACAGCGGATGGCGGGACAGCGACCGCACATTGGCCGCCGCAGGGGCGGACGGGGCCGGGCCCTGCTTGCGCTGGGCGGCCAGAATGCGGTCGCTCAGCTCGGGTTTCTTCAGCACCTCTCGTGCGAAGTCGGCGGCCTGGCGAAGATCTGCATTCGTCAGCTTGTGCGACTGCAGCTGCAGCAAACCGCCCGTGGTACGAACAAATGCCATAAAGCGCTCCGAAAGTGTTCAAAGTTTAGCAGTCAGGGCGCATTCGGCCAATCGCGGGCGGCGGTGGACGTTGAGGTTTCCGGACTTTCGGGCAGATAGTCCACCAGCAGGTGGGCGCACACCCACAGGACCTTGCCGAGGTCCCGCCGGCGGGGGGTGGGGGCATCGCTGCCGTCGGCGAATTCCCCGTTCTCGAGATCGCTTCCAGACTCGAGCGGCTGTCCGGCCTCCTGAACGGCGTCATCGGTCAGGAACCCTTCCGCCAGGGCGCCATCGGCCAGCCACGACATCGGCCCCACCAGCTCCACCAGGCCGCTGTCCAGACGCTCGGACGACAGGGTCAGCACGCCCACCGTGGTGTGGGGGCCCCAGTCCGGTGTCACCCCGGCGGAATAGGACGACAGGGGGAAGGCCAGCACATATTTCCAGCGGGTGGCCGGCAGTGCGGCGCCGAAGTGGCCGGGCGAATCTTCGGAGTAGAGGTAGGCCGCCTCATGCGGGCTGCCGCTGAGCTGCGGATCGACATACATCACCGGCAGGGACCGCTTGAAGGCGGCGCCGATCACCCCCTCGCCCAGCGGCACGACCAGCGGATGCTGCGGAACGACCTCGTCCTTGCCCGGGGCCAGCACGAGGGTCTGAACCAGATCGTGGCGGGACTCGTCGTAGGTGAACATGGCGATCTCGACGTCGTCGAGCTCACGGCCGGCTGAACCGATGCTGTTGAGCACGTCCCGGAACTCGCTTTCCCAGGCGCGCAGCGGGCCCTCGTAGGCGGCCATGGTCTCGCGGCTGAGCAGCGTGCTGCGCATGGCCAGGGTCCGGCCGCGGATGCGGGTGGTGTCCTGCAGCGGCACGGCGGGCCGGAACGGCTCCACCCGCCAGCGCACGTCGTAGCGGTGGCCGACCATGGGATAGCTGACCCGCAGTTCCCACACATCCTCGCCGATCTGCGAGAGATGGCCCGACTCATGGGCGGTCAGTTCGGCGTCGTTGACCCATTCGCCTTCGGTGCCGTGTTCATGGAACTGCAGATGCTCATCCAGCGGCGTGGCGGGATAGGTGCTCCAGCGCATCACCTGCACGAAGGGCTTGAGCGGATATTGGCCCCCGGGCAGTTGCACCCGGAACACGAGTTGGCGCAGGGGCGCACGCACCACATAGGAGGTCACCTCCAGCTCGGCCAGCCGCACCCGAGGCCGACGGGCCTGACCGGCGGGTACCCGGGCCCGCTGCAGGGACTCGCGCTCGCAGGCGGCGATCGTCTCCCAGCGGGTGATGGCGTAGGTGTTGAAGCACTTGTAGCGGTAGCCGTAGTCCAGCGCGGGGCCGGTCAGCCGACGCCCGACATGGATGCCGGCCCGCACCCGCTGCACCGGTCCTTGCGGCCGGTTCACCCACTGATAACCGGCGCTCTTGGAGATCTCGCTGAGTTCAATCGTGTTGTGGGAAATGCGCCCCAGGGACACCGAGCACACCACCGGCACCACCTGCGTGGGCAGCGGCCGCTCGAACCAGTGCTGGCTGACGTCCTGCTGCACCACGGCCACGCCGGTGGCATCGACGCCCACGGCATGGCGGACGGTATCGATCCACTGCCCCTGCCGCTCGGCCGCGCGTCGATGGACACGGGCCTTGTGCATCTCGATGCCGTGGATCTCCTTCTTGCCGCGCGCGATCTCATGAACCGGCGCGCCGCCACCGGCGCCGAAATGGATGGAGCGGAACGACATACGACCGGTTTCCAGGATGTCGATCAGGTTGACTGAATTGCGCCCGGACTCCGAGTGGGTCACGCCGCCACTGCCGGCGGCCAGCACGGCGATCTCGCCTTCGGTGTGGTGGTCGATGGAATAGCCCAGTCGGCCGAAGGCGGCGTAGTGCTTGTGGCCGTGCAGGATCAGGTCCACATCGCATTTGTTCAGTTCCTTCAGCACCAGCCCTGCATTGCGCAGCACCAGGAAGGGTTCGAAGGAGGTCAGCCCTTCGGCGATGGAGGCTTCCGGGATGGGGAGCGGATGGTGATGCAACAGGGCGATGCGCGGCACGAAGGGCCGGGCGCCCTGGGCCTCACGCAGGTTCAGCATCAGGGCCTTGAGCTTGGTCACCTCGCGCGCATTCACATTGCCAGTGGCCAGGCGCATGGAGTCATTGCTGTCCAGATAGACCAGCACCACCTCCTGCGGATCGTCGCTGCGCAGCAGCTCGATGCGATAGCCGCTCTCCTGCCGGGCGAGGAAGCGTTTGGCGGAGGTCCACCACTTGCGGGCGTAGAGCGCAGGCGTCATGCGCAGGCGCGTCAGACAGCGCACCGGCCAGGAGCTGCGCCGATAGGCCATGTACGACGGCATGCCGGCGGGCAGCTCGAACGCGCCGGGCCCGAACACCGCGCCAAAGTTGGTTGAAAACGGACGGAACTTCAGATTGCCCCAGGGGCCGCAATCGTGATTGCCGGGCACGCAGCGCAACTGCACCTGCCGGCTCGACCCCTCGCTGACGTTCAGGGCGGTCAGATGACCAATGAAGGCCTCGAACTCCTGCCGTGCAGCGGCCAGCATGAACAGGCCGCCATGGTCGACCAGGTCTCCGGTGCAGACCACCAGATCCGGCCGCTCCCGACGCGCCAGTTCCCCCACGTAGTTCCACACCGACTCATCGAAGTGGTTGCCGAAGTGGACATCGGACAAATGAAAGATCCGGAACGGACGCGCCGCCGACGAGGACCGGGGCGCCTCGGCATCCGCCGAGTCGTCACCGGGGCCTTGGGCGTCGCCCGGGCGCGGCGCCGCCCAACCGGGGTCAGCCGCGGGCCCGCCTGTAAGCCCGGCGACCCACCGCAGTCCGTCGCTGCCGCCGGCGGTGACCTCCGACGGCCGCGTCCGGGCCTGGACGGGTGCTTGTCCGTCCTGCCGCTCCGTCACGCCTTGATCCTGCGCCATGATGTCTCTTCCCTGATGTTCTTGACGGTGTCCAACCGGTCCACCGGCCTCGCGGTTTTCACTTGACCACTGGACCCCTACGGACCGGTAGTCCCGGTTCTTCTGGGGTGGTTCCCGTGGCAGCGCTAAAAACTGCGGGGTTGAGTCATTGTGCGCGACTGGTGGCTCACTTCGTGATCCAGGTCCCGAACATCGTCCTCTCGAGCACCGCGCCCACGCAGAAAGCAACAAAGGCGCCCGAGGGCGCCTTTGCAGGGGGTCAGACGGATGCTGACCGGGGGAACGCTCAGCCTTGCTGGGCCTTGGCGTAATTGGCAATGCCGTTGGTGATTTCGGCCTTGGCTTCTTCGGGGCCCTTCCAGCCCTTGACCTTGACCCACTTGCCGGCTTCCAGGTCCTTGTAGTGCTCGAAGAAATGCTGGATGGCCTTCAGGCGCATCTGGTTGATGTCTTCGGGCTTGGTCCAGTGCTCGTAGATCGGGAGGATCTTGGTGGTGGGCACGGCCAGGAGCTTGGCGTCGCCGCCGGCTTCGTCGTCCATGTCCAGCATGCCGATGGCGCGGCAGGTCACCACGACGCCGGGGGTCAGCGGGAAGGGCGTGATCACCAGCACGTCGACCGGGTCGCCGTCGTCGGCGAGGGTCTGGGGCACGTAGCCGTAGTTGCACGGGTAGTGCATGGCCGTGGTCATGAAGCGGTCGACGAACAGGGCGCCGCTTTCCTTATCGACCTCGTACTTGATCGGATCGGCGTTCATCGGGATTTCGATGACGACGTTGAACTGTTCGGGGGCCTTGGGGCCCGGGGTGACTTTGTGCAGGCTCATGATGGTTGGACAGCTGACGAATGGGGTAACCCCTGATTCTAGAGGCACTCTCTGACGCCTCCCTGGCTCCTCTCGCCACTGCCCGCGCTCGCCACAGCCACAGCCATGGCCACGGCCTTCCTTCGCACCCAGCGAGCGTGGGAGGCAACGCTGCGGTGGCGGCCTGCCCCGGCCCCTGTCCCCGTAAGTCAAGGAAGGAATGGCCGGCGGAGCCGGACAGGAGGGACTGAGCTGGGACTTAAACAGTCCAGTGGACTGTTTATGCCTAGCGAAGGACAGGGCCACTGGCTCTGGCATGGAGGGGACAGGGGCCGGGGCAGGCCGGCACTGCAGCGTTGCCTGGCTCGGTCCAGGCAAGAACTGGACCGCCCGAGAGCCCCCAATCGCGAGGGGCGCCATGGCAGATGGACAGCGAGCGGTGCCTCGCCTGCGGCAGGCATTGCCGTGCTCGGCCTTCTCAGGGAAGAAGGAGAGAACCGCATTGCCACACACTGCCCCCTGCAAGCCCTGACACCCCCTTGTCCCCTCCACTGGTAAACGCCTACCCCGAACCGCCCCGCCGGATTTAGCATCGATTCACGGCCTGTATGTGTGCTTGCGCGCAGGACCGGCGCTGTGGGCATCAGGGCGTCTCACAACAAGGAGACAACACATGTCGATCAGTATGGCGCTGTACTTTGCGCTGGCCTGCGGCTTGGCCGCGGTGCTTTACGGCTTCATCCAGCGGAGCTGGATCCTGTCCCAGGATGCGGGCAATGCCCGCATGCAGGAGATCGCGCAGGCCATCCAGCAGGGGGCTGCGGCCTACCTGGCCCGGCAATACCGGACCATTGCCATCGCGGGTGTTGTGCTGGCGGTGCTCATCGCCGTTGCGCTCGACCTCATGACCGCGGTCGGCTTTGTCGTCGGCGCGGTCCTCTCCGGCGCCTGTGGATTCATCGGCATGAACGTCTCTGTCCGTGCCAACGTCCGCACGGCGCAGGCGGCCACCCAGGGCATGGCCCCGGCCCTCAATGTTGCCTTCAAAGGGGGCGCCATCACCGGCATGCTGGTGGTCGGCCTGGGCCTGCTGGGCGTTGGCATTTTCTTCCTGTGGGTCAGCCACGACCTCCAGCAGATCGACAGCCAGTCCCTCAAGCCCCTGCTCGGCCTGGCCTTCGGCTCCTCGCTCATCTCCATTTTTGCCCGCCTGGGCGGTGGCATTTTCACCAAGGGCGCAGACGTCGGCGCCGACCTCGTCGGCAAGGTCGAAGCCGGCATCCCCGAGGATGACCCACGCAACCCGGCCGTCATCGCCGACAACGTCGGTGACAACGTCGGCGACTGCGCCGGCATGGCTGCCGACCTCTTCGAAACCTACGCCGTCACCCTCATCGCCACCATCGCCCTGGGCGCCCTCACCTTCGGCGGCATGTCCCCGGCCGCCCTGGTCTACCCCCTGGTGCTCGGCGGCGTCTCCATCGTCGCCTCCATCATCGGCTGCGGCTTCGTCAAGGCCACCCCGGGCATGAAAAACGTCATGCCGGCCCTCTACAAGGGGCTCATCGTCGCCGGCGTCCTCTCTGCCGTGGCCTTCTACTTCATCACCCGCGCCCTCTTCCCGCAGGACATCACCCTGCCCGGCGGCCAGACCATCGGCGCCAACGCCCTGTTCTTCTCCTGCCTCGTCGGCCTGATCCTGACCGCCGCCATGGTCTGGATCACCGAGTACTACACCGGCACCGACTACAAACCGGTCCAGCACGTTGCCCAGGCGTCCACCACCGGCCACGGCACCAACATCATTGCCGGCCTGGGCGTCAGCATGCGCTCCACCGCCTGGCCGGTGCTGTTTGTCTGCGCCGCCATCCTGGCCGCCTTCAAGCTGGCCGGCCTCTACGGCATTGCCATCGCGGCCACCGCCATGCTGAGCATGGCCGGCATCGTCGTGGCGCTGGATGCGTACGGCCCCATCACCGACAACGCCGGTGGCATCGCCGAAATGGCCGACCTGCCCGACAGCGTGCGGGACATCACCGACCCGCTCGATGCCGTCGGCAACACCACCAAGGCGGTCACCAAGGGCTATGCCATCGGCTCGGCGGGCCTCGCGGCTTTGGTCCTCTTTGCGGACTACACCCACGCCCTGGAAAGCCGCGGCCTGTCCGTCAGCTTCGATCTCAGCAACCACATGGTCATCGTCGGCCTCTTCATCGGCGGCCTCATCCCCTACCTCTTCGCGGCCATGGCGATGGAAGCGGTGGGCCGGGCGGCCGGCTCCGTCGTCGAGGAAGTGCGCCGCCAGTTCCGCGACATCAAAGGCATCATGGACGGCTCCGGCAAGCCGGAATACGGGAAGGCCGTGGACATGCTCACGGCCGCGGCCATCAAGGAAATGATCGTGCCGTCGCTGCTGCCGGTCATCGTGCCCATCATCGTGGGGCTGGTGCTGGGACCGGCTGCGCTGGGCGGTCTGCTCATGGGCACCATCGTCACCGGGCTCTTTGTGGCCATCTCCATGTGCACCGGCGGCGGTGCGTGGGACAACGCGAAGAAATACATCGAGGACGGCCACTATGGCGGCAAGGGCAGTGACGCCCACAAGGCCGCGGTCACGGGCGACACCGTGGGCGACCCGTACAAGGACACCGCCGGGCCCGCAGTCAATCCGCTGATCAAGATCATCAACATCGTGGCCCTGCTGATCGTGCCGCTGCTGCCGGCGGTGGGCAGCACCGGACCGGCCGGAGGCAATCCGGCTCACGGCGGCCCCGCCATGACCCCTGCACCGATCAGTGCCCCGGCACCGGAGGCCTCGATGCCAAGCATGCCGGAGGTCGTGGCGAGCGGTCCGATGATGGCGGCCAGCGAGGCGGGCACGGCAGCATCGCAGCCCTGAAAAGTGTCGGCGGTGGGTGGCCCGGTGGTGGCCCATCCGCCACGTCCGCCGCCGCCGGCCCGCGCCACCCGTCTACCGCCACGTTCCGCCGCTGCCTCCCTCGCTTGCACATCCCGGCCAGCGGCCCCATGAACCGCCCATGCGCGACAGAACGCCAAGAAATACCGCCCCCGGACGGCCACTTCGGGCTTTGACCCGAGGGCCTGGCACGGCAGAATCAGGCACACTCCACCAAAGAATCTTCAGGGACGCTTGCCACCATGACCAGCCAGGCCATCACGCCTCGCGAACTCGACGCTCGTCGCGAGGCGCTGGCGGAGCTTCAGCGCCAACTGGCTGACGAGGAACAGGCCTATGCAACCACCCGCCGGTGGCTGCAGGCCTTCATCGACCGGTACGTGGCCGCCCTGGGTCCGCTCTACATGGAGCTGGACTCCCTCGAATCCCAGCTCTACTGCGCCATGCGCTACCTGCATGACGCGCTGAGCCGCAATGGCGTGGACACCCGCCCCCCCGAACCTCCCCGCGCCACCGGCACACCGCTGCTGCCGCAACTGCCCCCGGGCGCTCCGCTGCCGCCGCAGCCGGAGGGCGGGCTGGTGCAGGTGGGCCCTCCGCCGCTCAAGACGCTCTACCGCCGCGCCGCCATGCGCCTGCATCCGGACCTGGCGCCGGATGACCAGGAGCGACGCATCCGCGAGCAGAAGATGGTGGAAGTGAACGAAGCCTATGCCGCGTCCGACCGGCCCCGGCTGGAACAGTTGCTGCTGGCGGCCGGCGAGAGTGCGTTCAAGGTCAAGGGCGGTGATGCGGATGCGGTGCTGTCCTGGCTGCGTCATGCCGAGCGCAGCGTCCAGGGTCGCCTGCGGGTGGTGCAGGCGCATACCGCGCTGCTGGTCAATCACCAGATGCATCAGCTCGGCCAGGCGATCGAGCGCGCCGAGCGAAAAGGCCTGCAGCCGCTGACCATCATGGCCAACCGACTGCGGGCACAGATCACCGAGCGCCGTCAGGAGCTCTACATCGGCCAGCGCCTGCAGCCCGAGTCGGGCATGGCCGAGGCCTTCCTGCGGCAGCGTCAGCAGCGCATGGGGGGCGGGATCGCGGCTTCGTTCTGAAGCCTGCAGTCTCCATTGGACGTCAGGCGCCTGCTCAGGCTTTGCCTGTCGACGGGCTCAGGGACGCCGCCCAAGCCAGCATTTCCACACCCAATCGATCCAGCACCTGCGCCATTGCACGGGCACCGCCCTCTGCATCGCCGCCGGCCGGCGCACTGGCTTCGAACAGTCGCCGCTGGCGGCCCGTCGAGGCGCCCACGCGCAGCGTCACCTCGCTCTGGGTGGGGCTGGAGAACCGCTGCAGGCAGTCCTCCACCTCCACCAGAATCGCAACCGCAGGCAAGGGTTCCGCGCCGGTTGCGAGCACCGCGCGGGCATTGAGCTGCTTGAGCCGGTCGCCCAGCAGGGTGGACAGGGGCGCCGCCCAGCGGCTGTCGCGGTAGCTGCGTCGGGTGAAGGGGTCGGTATCGTCCATGCGGTATGCGATGGCGGTGCCGCGGGCGAGCTCCGACGTCGACACGGCCTGGATGTCCACCCGGCGCGGCAGGATCGTGCCGGCAGGCCAGACGGGTGCCGGCCCCAGGTCCAGTTGACGGACCGGCGCCGGGCGACTGCCACAGGCCGCCAGCAGCGGCGCGGCTGCCCCCAGCACCAGGCCACCGAGGATCACGCGGCGCCGCGGTAAACCCGCGAAGTGAGCGTCGGCCTCCGACCGGGTGGTCTGCGGCCCGGACACTGAATGGAGCATGGAAGCAAGGCGGGATTCAGCCATGGCAGGATGCGTAGCGTTGCGCGGCAGGCGCCGCGGCGTTGGACAAGCGGTTGACCCGACCTCCAGCAGGAGCTCGTGCGGGATACCGTGCATGGATGAGCAAGCTGACGATCGACAAGGCACGCATCGACTCATTTCTCCTTGCGCTCAGGCTGGAAGCCCGCTTCTCCAGGCCCGGCCGGTCCCGGCTGCGGACCGAGCAACAGACTCTGCGGCTGATCCGCCAGCCCTTGCGCGGCACGCTCCAGCGTCCGCGCCGCCCGGGAGAGCTCTTCCAGCAGCGCATGCTCACGCGGCCGCTCACCACTGCCGACCAGCGACAGCTCGATGCGCTTGATCGACGCCTGCAACTGCGCCGCTGCATCGCCGATCTTCTCGATCTCCGCCGCACGTGCCTTGTAGGCGTCCACCATGTCGCCGCCCTTGACGGCCAGTTGGTCCACCTGCCCCAGCGTCTTCTGCCCGGCGACCACCAGGCCATCGGCATTCTTCACCAGCGAAGGCAGCGCCTGCGCCGTCGGATGCATTTCATTCACCAGCTGGTTCAGCCCCGCCGACGCTTCCTTGAGCTGCGCCAGGGTCTGGCTGAACTGCTGCTGATTGGCATCGCTCAGCACCAAGTTGATGCGTTTCATCGTGTCCAGCGCATTGGCCGCCAGCTTGGGGCCGATGTCGGTGAGCTGGTCCAGGATGGACGGCGCCAGCGGAATGCGCCGGGTCTGGATGACGTTCTGCTCCGGTGGCACCGACGGTTCCCCGTCATTGAGGTCAATGAAGGACAGCCCGGTGATGCCCTGGTAGCCCAGCTTCGCGACCGTGCCGGGGGCGATCGGTGCCGTGGCGTCCACCTCGATGTCCACCAGGATCTGCCGCGCCTCGGCCGGGTCGAAGCGGATGCCGCCCACCTTGCCGATCACCACGCCGCGCAGTTTCACCGGTGCCTTCACATTCAGACCCGGCACACCGGAGCGGGACACCACGGTGAAGGCCTGGGTCTCGCCCCGGTCGTCGCGGAACCACAGCACCACCACGATCAGTGCCGCGCTGAGCAGGAGCACGAACAGGCCGGTGGCCAGGGCGTGGGCTTTGTTTTCCATGAGATCGGTCGGGTCCTCTGGGCGTTCGGTGGGAAGGTGGGAAGGGGGTGGTGACGACCCTCCCCTCAGGCGGGTTGCGGGTCGTCCTGATGAGACAGCGCATCGCGGTAGCTGCGCAGGCTTTCCTCCGCGCAGCGCTGCACATGCCCCAGGAAGAAATTGCGAATGAACGGATGCTGCATCTGGACGACCTGCTCCAGCGGCCCATGCGCGATCAGGTGCTGGTCCGCCAGCACGGCGATGCGGTCGACCAGCGCGAACAGCGTGTCCACATCATGGGTGACCATCACCACCGTCAGGTCCATCTCGCGCTTGAGGCTTTCGATCAGCTGCACAAAACGCTTGGAGCTGGCGGGGTCCAGGCCGGCGGTGGGTTCATCGAGAAACAGCAGTTGCGGATCCATGATCAGGGCCCGCGCCAGCGACACCCGCTTGATCATGCCGCCGGACAATTCGGCCGGCATCTTGGCGCCGTCTTCCGGCTTGAGCCCCACCTGCACCAGCTTTTGCATCACCAGCTCGGCAATCAGGTCCTTGGGCAGCGACTTGAGCTCCCGCAGCGGCAGCGCGATGTTGTCGAAGACGGTCAGCGCGGAAAACAGCGCCCCCTGCTGGAACAGCACGCCCCAGCGGTGACGCACCCGGGCCAGGTCAGAGGCCTCACAGTTGCCCAGCCGCTGGCCCAGCACCAGCACTTCGCCTTCGCTGGGGCGCTCCAGGCCCAGCATCAGCCGCAGCAGCGTCGTCTTGCCACTGCCGGAGCCGCCGATGATGCCCAGCACCTCGCCGGCCTTCACATCCAGGCTGATGTCCTTGTGGATGCGAACGCCGCCCAGCACGGTGCCGACATGACGCACCGAGATCACAGGCGCTGGCGCTTCCGAGGCGACAGAGGCAGCGACGGCCGGAGCCGCGCCGCTCCCACGAACGTCTTCACAGGTGCCACTCATACCTTCAGCCCCACGTTGGAGAACATCACGGCAAAGATCGCATCCACCACAATCACCAGCGTGATGGAGGCCACCACTGACTGCGTCGTGCCGGCGGCCAGGCTTTCGCTGTTGGGCCGGATGCGCAGGCCGAAGTGGCAGGCCACAAAGGCGATCAGCACGCCGAACACGGCCGACTTGGACACGCCCAGCCACAGATTGGCAATCGGCACCGAAGCCGGCAAGCCCTGCAGGAACTGCACATAGTCCAGGCCCAGGGTTGCACGGGCAGCCAGCATGCCACCCAGCAGCACCATGCTGCTGGTCCAGACGGTGACCAGCGGCAGGGAGATGGCCAGGGCCACCATCTTCGGGAAGACGAGCCGCACGGTGTGAGAGATGCCCATGACCGACAAGGCATCGAGTTCCTGCGTGACCCGCATGACCCCGATCTGCGCCGTCATGGCCGAGCCGCTGCGCCCGGCCACCAGGATGGCTGCCAGCAGCGGCCCCAGCTCCCGCCAGACACTGATGCCCAGGATGTTGATCACATAGATGTCGGCGCCGAAATTCTGAAGCTGCCGCGCGATCAGATAAGACAGCGTGATGCCCACCAGCACACCCACCAGCGCGGTGATGCCCAGCGCCTGGGCGCCGCTGCGGTAGATGTGGGCAGAGATGTCGGACCAGGCGACCAGGCCGGGATGACGCAGCATGCGGCCGCAGTCGCGAACGACCTGGCCGAACAGCGCCACGGCATCGATCAGGTGCTCGGCCAGTTGAAACAGTCCCTGGCCCAGCTTCCAGGGGTTTTCGCGACGATGCGGCCGGGTGGCCTTGCCCTGCTTGGCACTCAGGCGCGCGAACTGCGCCTGGAACATGGCGGCGGCGGCCGAAGTGGGCCACTGCAATTGCTCCGGCTGCTGGCGGCCCCAGGCCTGCCACAGCAGCAAGGCGCCGGTGGGGTCCATGCGGTGGACGGCGCTGAGGTCCCAGTGCACGCCGGAGCTGGGCAGCGTGCCCAGTTCAGTGCGCAGGGCGTCTACCCGGTCCCGCAGGGCCAGCAGGGTCCAGTCGCCTTCCAGCCGGGCCTGGACCTGCGCGCCGGACTCGGTGCGCAGCAAGCGCGGCGTGGGATCGGTGACAGGAGTGGGTGTCATGACCCGCACAGCATAACGGGCCGGCGCGGTGCTCGTGTGGAAGAGAAACAGAACGCCGCGTAGAGCGAACCGTGTAGAGCGAACCGTGCAGAGCGAACCGTGCAGAGCGAACCGTGTGTGGCGAACCGTGTGTGGCGAACCGCGGATGAGGGAGGCGCTCCCCTGCTGAATCCCCCGCGGTGGAAAGCGGCCCAAAAAAACGGCCGACAAAGCAAAACGCCTGGTACTTTGCAGTACCAGGCGTTCAGTCTTCTTATAAATGGTCGGGGTGGCGGGATTCGAACTCGCGACCCCTTGCACCCCATGCAAGTGCGCTACCAGGCTGCGCTACACCCCGACGAAGACTTAGATTCTATACGCGTTTTTAATGCTCACGCAAGCAAACTCTCTCGAATGGCCAACAATTCTTCTCTCACCTCTTCCAGCGAGAGTTTTTCGAGCGACACCGTTGTGTGCGCTGAACCGTCGGACACCTCCGCTGCACGCGCGCGGTAACTGTCGCGATAGGCCTCACGTGCCACTTCGCGGTAGGACGCCAGGCCCAGCGAGTCTTCAAGTTCCAGATGCGACACCTGCGACGCCTGCTCCGCCGCGGCCTGTGCTTCCGCGCGGAACTCCTGTGCCTGCGTGGCCGGACTGTGGCCGGTGTGCGTGCCGTGGGCCGAATCGCTCAGCTGATTGCGGGCTCCACTGATGGTGAAGCCCTGGTCATAGAGCAGGTCCCGAATGCGGCGGATCAGCAGCACTTCGTGGTGCTGGTAGTAGCGGCGATTGCCGCGCCGCTTCATCGGCTTGAGCTGGGTGAATTCCTGTTCCCAATAGCGCAGCACATACGGCTTCACGCCGCACAACTCACTCACCTCACCGATGGTGAAGTAACGTTTGGCGGGAATGGCGGGAAGCGTGATGTCCATTGGAATCAGGTGCTCCGGCAGCTGGGACGGAGGTCAGACTCTACTCGAAGTCTCCGGCACCGGGCGCGTTCCCTTGCACAGCTTCTTTCAATTTGTGACTGGCGTGGAAGGTCACGACATTGCGTGCCTTGATGGGAATCGACTCCCCCGTGCGCGGATTGCGCCCGGGACGCGGTGCCTTGCGACGAATGTTGAAGTTGCCAAAGCCGGACAGCTTCACCTCGCGACCGCTGGAGAGGCTGTCGTGGATGATGTCGAAGAAGGCCTCGACCATGTCCTTGGACTCGCGCTTGTTCAGGCCGAGCTTGTCGAACAGCAGTTCGGCCAGCTCCGCCTTGGTCAGCGTCGGCGTTTCGAGGCTGCCCAGCAGCACCCGCGCCTGTTCCTTGATGTCGTCGTCGCTCATCGGCTTCCCTCTCCTCTCCCGCGTCCTCGTTCCTCATGCGCCAGGTCGGCGCCCCCTTGACTGCGGGGGTGCCGGACCCGGCGTGCCCGCGGCGCCTCAGCCGCGCAGCCGGGCCCCGAGCTGTTCCGCCAGGCGGCTCACCACCCGGTTCACGGCCTGCTCGATCCGTTCGTCGGTCAATGTGTTGTTGTCGTCCAGCAGTTCCAGGCGCACGGCCAGGCTCCGCTCACCCGCCTTCAGCTCGGCGGTCGGCTGCGCGGGCTTGAAGACGTCGAACAAACGGGCGGAGCGTACCAGGGTCTCGCCGCTGCTGTGGATGGCATTCATCAGCGCCGCATGGGTCACCTGATCACCGACGATGACCGCCAGGTCGCGATGCACCGCCTGCAGGCGTGCCACGCCCTTGCCTTGCGGCACGTGACGGGCCAGCACCGCATCCAGCGACAGCTCGAACAGCACCGGCGCGGTCGGCAGCTCGTAGCTTTGACGCCACTTCGGATGCAGCTCGCCCACGACGCCGATCTCGGTGCCCTCCAGCAGCACGCGGGCGCTGCGGCCCGGATGCAGTGCGGCATGGTCGGCGACTTCAAACTGCAACTGGCGCGGCGCGAACAGTGCTTCCAGGTCGCCCTTCACATCGAAGAAGTCCACTGCGCGGTCGCGCTCGGCCCACTGCTGCTGGTCGGCCGGACCCCAGGCCAGACCGGCCAGGCGCAGCGGCTGGCGCACGCCCGCAATGGTGGTGTCGCTCTCTTCCACCGACGGGTCCCGCAGGAACACGCGGCCGATCTCGAAGACCCGCACCCGTGGTGCCTTGCGGGCCAGGTTGTTGCGCAGCACCTGGATCAGGCTGCCCATCAGGCTGCTGCGCATCACCGCCAGCGGTGCGGCGATCGGGTTGAGCAGCTGGATCGGCTGTTCATTGCCGGCCAGCTCACGTTCCCAGCGGGCTTCCACGAAGCTGAAGTTGATCGTCTCGAAGTAGTCGCGCGCGGCCATCGCGTGGCGCAGGGCATGCACGCTGCGGCGGGTCTCGCTCGGCACCTTGCCGACCACCGGCGCCAGCGGCGGCGTGGCGGGCAGACGGTTGTAGCCCAGCACCCGCACGACTTCCTCGATCAGGTCTTCCTCGATCTGCAGGTCGAAGCGGAAGGTGGGCGGCACCACGGTCAGCACGCCAGGGGCCGTGACGCTGAATTCCAGGCCCAGGCGGGTGAAGACGGTTTCGCAGTCGGCCTGGGTCACCGGCATGCCGATGACCTTGGCGGCGCGGTCCACCCGCAGGGCCACCGGCTTGCGCTCGGGCAGGGCCACCACATGGTCGTCCATCGGGCCGGCCTGGCCCCCGCAGATCTCCAGAATGAGCTGGGTGATGCGCTCGATGTGGTCGGTGGTGCCGGAGGGGTCCACGCCGCGCTCGAAGCGATGACCGGCATCGGTCGAGAAATTGAAGCGCCGCGAACGGCCCATCACCGCCTTGGGCCACCAGAAGGCGGCTTCGACATAGACGTTGGTGGTGTCGTCCGACACCGCCGTGGCGTCGCCGCCCATGATGCCGGCCAGGGACTCGACCTGCTGGCTGTCGGCGATGACGCCCACCGTCTCGTCCAGCTCGATGGTGGTGCCGTTCAGCAGCTTGAGCTGCTCGCCCTTGCGGCCCCAGCGCACCACCAGTTCGTTGTGGATCTTGTCCAGGTCGAAGATATGGGACGGGCGGCCCAACTCGAACATCACGTAGTTGGAAATGTCCACCAGCGGGGACACCGACCGCTGACCGCAGCGGGCCAGGCGGTCCACCATCCAGGCTGGCGTCTGGGCCTTGGTGTTGACGCCGCGCACGATGCGACCGGAGAAGCGGCCGCACAGGTCGGCCGCTTCCACGCGCACTGGCAGCTTGTCGGCATGGGCCACGGCCGCCGGGGTGATCGAGGGCGCCTGCAGCGGGGCGCCGGTCAGCGCCGACACTTCGCGGGCGATGCCGTAGACGCTCAGCGCGTGCGCCAGATTGGGCGTGAGCTTGAGGGTGAACAGCGTGTCGTCGAGATTCAGGTGCTCGCGGATGTTCTGGCCCAGCGGCGCGTCGGCCGCCAGTTCCAGCAGGCCGCCGTGGTCCTCGGAGAGCTTGAGCTCCCGGGCCGAGCACAGCATGCCGAAGCTCTCGACACCGCGCAGCTTGCCCACCTTGATCCTGAACGGCTTGCCGTCTTCACCGGGCGGCAGTTCAGCGCCCACGGTGGCCAGCGGCACACGGATGCCCACGCGCGCATTGGGCGCGCCGCAGACGATCTGCAGCAGCTCCGGACCGCCGGCGTTGACCTTGCACACACGCAGCCGGTCCGCATCCGGATGCTGCACGGCCTCGACGATCTCGGCCACGACGATGCCGTGGAACGGGGGCGCGACCGGACGGAGTTCTTCCACCTCCAGGCCGGACATGGTGAGCAGCTCGGCCAGTTCTTGGGTATTCAGCGCAGGATTGCAAAAGGCCCGCAGCCAGGACTCAGGGAATTGCATGTCGATGTCTTTCGGGCTTTTTTACTTGAATTGCGACAGGAAACGCAGATCGCCATCAAAGAACAGGCGCAGGTCGTTCACCCCATAACGCAGCATCGCCAGACGGTCGATGCCGGAGCCGAAGGCAAAGCCGATGTAGCGCTCCGGGTCCAGGCCCATGTTGCGGATGACCTGCGGATGCACCTGGCCGGAGCCGGACACCTCCAGCCAGCGGCCCTTGAGCGGACCGGAGCCAAACATCATGTCGATTTCGGCGCTGGGTTCGGTGAAGGGGAAATAGCTGGGGCGGAAACGGATCTCCATGTCGGTCGTCTCGAAGAACTGCTGCATGAAGTTCACGTAGACCGACTTCAGATCCTTGAAGCTGATGTTCTCGCCCACCCACAGGCCTTCGACCTGGTGGAACATGGGGGAGTGGGTGGCGTCGCTGTCCACCCGGTAGGTGCGGCCCGGCGCGATGACGCGGATCTCGGGCATGGCCTGACCCGCATCAATCAGATGACGATGCTTCTTCACATGCTGCACCGCATAGCGGATCTGCATCGGGCTGGTGTGGGTGCGAAGCACGAAACCGTTCTCGACATAGAAGGTGTCGTGCATCGAGCGGGCCGGGTGATCGGCCGGCGTGTTCAGCGCGGTGAAGTTGAACCAGTCGTTCTCGATTTCCGGACCGTCGGCCACGTCAAACCCCATCGAGCCGAAGATCGCTTCGATGCGTTCCATGGCTCGGGTGATGGGGTGCAGGCCACCGGTGCCGCGCTGGCGTCCCGGCAGGGTCACGTCCAGGGCTTCGGCCTTGAGCTGCTTCTCGAGCTCGGCATCCGCCAGGGCCTGGCGGCGGGCGTTCAGCGCCGTCTCGATGCCCTGCTTGAGCTGGTTGATCTCTGCGCCGCGCGTTTTCTTCTCTTCGACCGGCAACTTGGCCAGCCCCTTCATCAGCTCGGTCACCTGGCCAGACTTGCCCAGGAAGCGGGCTTTGGCGTTTTCCAGGTCGGCGGGGGTGGCGGCGGCGGCAAATTCGCCGCTGGCCTGTTGCAGCAATTGATCGAGATCGTTCATCGCGGGGCGACTCAATTCGGAACAGACAATAAGAAAAGGCCGAACACCGAGGTGTCGGCCTTTGAAAAGGGCGCCTCGGCGAACCGAGGCTGCCACGGCCACCTGCTTGCGCAGGCAGCGTGCGGCAATTAAGCGAGAGCGGCCTTCACCTTGGCGAAGATGCTGGCAAAACCAGCAGGATCGTTGACGGCGAGATCAGCCAGGACCTTGCGGTCGATGTCGATCTGGGCCTTCTTCAGGCCAGCCACGAACTTGCTGTAGCTCAGACCCAGGCCACGGCTTGCCGCATTGATACGGGCAATCCACAGCTGGCGGAACACGCGCTTCTTGGCACGACGGTCACGGTAGGCGTATTGGCCCGCCTTCATCACCGCCTGTTTGGCGATGCGGAAGACGTTCTTACGACGACCACGGAAGCCCTTGGCCAGAGCCAGGACCTTCTTGTGACGAGCACGTGCGGTAACACCACGTTTGACGCGAGGCATGTTGTATCTCCTTCTCTACAGCTGGATTACAGACCAGCGAAAGGCAACATCGCAGCGATGTGGCCCATGTTGGTCTCATGCACGTTCGCGGCGCCGCGGAGCTGACGCTTGTTCTTCGTGGTCTTCTTGGTCAGGATGTGGCGCTTGAACGCCTGACCGCGCTTGACGGTACCACCCGGACGAACGCGAAAACGCTTCTTCGCGCTGCTCTTGGTCTTCATTTTGGGCATGACTGCTCCTTAGAAATGCGTCCCTCCAGGCGGCCTCGGGGAAACCGCTGCACTTGATGGCCTGAAGGAGACTAATAAGCCCGCCGACGACCAGATCGACGGGCTGAAACTGCGACCGGACGCTCAGCGCTTCTTGGGCGCGAGCACCATGATCATCTGGCGGCCTTCGAGCTTGGGCATGTGTTCCACCACCGCCACATCCGCCAGTTCATCGCGAATGCGCTCGAGCATGCGCATGCCGATGTCCTGGTGGGTGATCTCGCGGCCGCGGTAACGCAGCGTGACCTTGCCCTTGTCGCCGTCTTCAGCAATGAAGCGGCGCAGATTGCGCATCTTGATCTGGTAGTCGCCTTCGTCCGTGCCCGGACGGAACTTGACTTCCTTGACCTCGATGACCTTCTGCTTCGACTTGGCTTCCGCCGCGCGTTTCTGCTCCTGGTACTTGAACTTGCCGTAGTCCATCAGCCGGCAGACCGGCGGATTGGCAGTGGCGGCGATTTCGACCAGATCGACGTCCAGTTCACCAGCCATGCGAAGTGCTTCCTGAATGCTCACGATGCCGATGGGCTCGTTCTCAGGACCATTCAGACGGACTTCAGGGGCGATGATTTCACGGTTCAGCCGATGCTTACGCTCGGGAATCGCACGACGGTCAGCAAAAGTAGCGATGGTGGTTACCTTTCAGCGAGCCTTGGCAGGGCCCGGATGATCAAAAAATAGCAAAGCGCGCCCGACTCAGGCCTTCTCAGCAATGGTGGAAGACAGCTTTGCAGCGAAGTCTTCCAGCGACATCACCCCCAGGTCCTGGTTGCCACGGGCGCGCACTGCAACAGCCCCGTTCGCCTTCTCTTTGTCGCCAACGACGAGGATGAACGGAGTCTTTTGCAGGGAATGCTCACGGATTTTATACGTGATCTTTTCGTTCCGCAAATCGGCCTGGACCCTAACCCCTTGTTTTTGCAGCGTTTTCACAATTTCACTGACGTAATCCGCTTGCGCATCAGTGATATTGGCCACAACCACCTGGGTCGGCGCCAGCCAAACCGGCAGCGCGCCGGCATGCTGTTCGATCAGGATACCAATAAAGCGCTCGAGCGAACCGACGATGGCACGGTGCAGCATCACGGGGGTGTGACGCTCGCCGTCCTCGGCCACGTACTCGGCGCCCAGGCGGCCCGGCATGGAGAAATCGACCTGCATGGTGCCGCATTGCCACTGGCGGCCGATAGCGTCCTTGAGGGTGTATTCGATCTTCGGGCCGTAGAAGGCACCGTCTCCCGGGGCGATGATGAACTCCACGCCAGAGGCGCGCAGCGATTCCATCAGGGCGAACTCGGCCTTGTCCCAGACTTCATCCGAGCCAATGCGGGCCTCGGGACGCGTGGCGACCTTGTAGATGATGTCGGTGAAGCCGAAGTCCTTGTAGACCTTCTGCAGCAGCGCGGTGTAGGCCACGCATTCGGCCAAGATCTGGTCTTCGGTGCAGAAGATGTGGCCATCGTCCTGCGTGAAGCCGCGCACGCGCATGATGCCGTGCAGGCCGCCGGTGGGCTCGTTGCGGTGGCACTGTCCGAATTCACCGAAGCGCAGCGGCAGGTCGCGGTAGCTCTTGATGCCGTGCTTGAAGATCAGGATGTGACCGGGGCAGTTCATCGGCTTGAGCGCGTAGTCGCGCTTTTCCGATTCGGTCGTGAACATGTTGTCGCGGTACTTGTCCCAGTGGCCGGTGGCCTCCCACAGCGACTTGTCCAGCAGCTGCGGGCCCTTGACCTCCTGGTAGCCGTTGTCGCGGTAGACGCGGCGCATGTACTGCTCCACCTCCTGCCAGACCGTCCAGCCCTTGGGATGCCAGAACACCACGCCGGGCGCATGCTCGTCGATATGGAACAGGTCCAGGTCCTTGCCGATCTTGCGGTGGTCGCGCTTCTCGGCCTCTTCCAGCATGCGCAGGTAGGCCTGCAGGTCGTCCTTGGTGGCCCAGGCCGTGCCGTAGATGCGCTGCAGCTGCTCATTGCGGTGGTCGCCGCGCCAGTAGGCGCCGGCCACCTTCATCAGCTTGAAGTGCTTGAGCTTGCCGGTGGAAGGCACGTGCGGGCCGCGGCACAGGTCGGTGAAGCCGCCTTCGGCATACAGCGACACATCTTCATTGGCCGGAATGCTGGCAATGATCTCGGCCTTGTAGGCCTCGCCGATGCCCTTGAAATAGCTCACGGCCTCGTCGCGCGGCAGCACCGAGCGGGTCACCTTCTCGTCCTTCTTCGCCAGCTCGGTCATCTTCGCTTCGATGGCCGCCAGGTCCTCGGGCGTGAACGGACGCTTGTAGGAGAAGTCGTAGTAGAAGCCGTTCTCGATGACCGGGCCGATGGTGACCTGGGCTTCGGGGAACAGTTCCTTGACGGCATAGGCCAGCAGGTGGGCGGTCGAGTGACGGATCACTTCCAGGCCGTCCGGGTCCTTTTCGGTGACGATGGCCAGCGGCATGTCACGGTCGATCAGGTAGCTGGTGTCCACCAGCTTGGCGTCGTCGCCCGAGCCGACACGGCCGGCCAGGGCCGCCTTGGCCAGGCCCGTGCCGATGGAGGCCGCCACGTCGGCCACGGTGACCGGTTGGGGAAACTCACGCTTGGAACCGTCAGGCAGTTGGATGGAAATCATGAAATTGCTCCAGAAAACAAAAAAGCGCGGCCACTTGCCGCGCTTTTTCTGGGGGCTGCCCGAGGGGGCAGCTGGAAAGACGTGAACGAGCCGCGGCCGACTAAACCTTCGAGGTAGAGGTCGTAGTTCGCGGTGTCATAACCAATTCGCCTTTCCCGGTCCTTGTTGATTGGGGCCCCTGAGGGTGGAGCCGCATGGGGCCAATGATAACCGAGCGCGCAGCGAGGCCACAGCCCTGCCCCAGTAAAACCGTGGGTCGCTCAAGGATCCGCCCACACACTCACAACGGCTCGACCTCCAGCCCCGGTCGCCGGCAGGCGGCCGCGAACTCGTCCCGCAGCCGCTGGGCTTCGCTGACGGCGCGCAGCCAGTCCCGCGCCCGGGCGCCCACATCGTCGCCGTAGAACTTGAAGTCGTTGCGGTCCGGCAGCTTCCCGTTGGGCAGTGTCTTCACCCAGTCGGGATGCGGCGTGAGCAGCACCACGTTGTCCAGGAAGGCGCTGGGCCGGTGGCGATGCCGCAGCGCCTTGTCCAGCCATCCCGGGATGACCTGGCGCTGGAAGTGTGGGTAGAGCACCAGCCCGTCGCCCACCATCGCCGAGTAGTTCAGATGCAGGTGGTAGTCGGTGATGCCGCCGTCCCAGTAGGCGCCGGCGGGCGCGCCTGCGATGTCATGCACCGCCAGCAGCCAGAACGGGATGGAGCAGCTCGCCAGCACGCTGGGCAGCAGATTGCGCTCGTCCAGAGCCACCTGCCGGCTGCGGAAGTCGTGCAGCGGCATCGGCAGCGGCGCACGCGGATCGGAAAACACCACTCGCTCCAGCCAGCCGCCCATGGCCCGGCGCGACACGGCATTGGTGGCAAACGCCCCCAGATACCCCAGCGGCGTGCGCCAGCGGCTCTCGCGTCCGAGCAGGTGCCGGCCGCGGGAGGTGAACACATGCAGCCGGTACTGCGGATGGTTGAGCACCAGCGCCTCCCGTCCGCCGAACACTTCCTCGAGCTTGCCCAGGAAGGTCCGCGACACCACGCTGGGCAAGGGCTGGCGCCCCGGCAGCGAGTCGTAGGTCTGGTGCGCATAGTCATGCGCCAGGCGGTCGAACTCGGCCTGGATCTCGGCGCCGCTGCGCGCCACGCAGGCCGTGGCCATGCGCCAGGCCCCGATGGAGGCGCCCAGCAGATGCACCGGCTGACCGCCGGACGGCAGGAACTCACCGAACAGGAACTGGTCCAGCGGATTGAGGATCAGCCCCTTGGGCCCACCCGCGGCCCCGGGCACCACATGGACGTCCGCCGCCTGCAATCCCCTTTCGCGCAGGCGCGCCCGGGCCTTGGGGCCAGCCAGAATCTGCAATGCCTGCATCGGCGGATCATCCTTTCTCGGCGCCCGGCGCAGCGAGGCGGCCGAGGGCGCGGTGGGTCAGAGCTTCATGTCCAGCGTCACGCCCAGCGCAGTGCGCGTGCGACGCTCCACATCCGCATAGTCGCTGCCGATGGTGGTCAGCGCCTGGGTGCGGAGCGGGGCCAGATTATTGGCCGAGACGCGCAGCGATGTCCTGGGGGAGAACGTCCACTGTGCGAAGACATCCAGTTGGCGCGCGCGAGAGGACTCCAGCGTCTGCCGGTCGGTCTGGCGGGTGACATAGCCCGGCGTGAAGCTCAGGCTGGCGCCGGTCAGCAGCGGCAGGCTGCTGAGCCGGTAGTCAAAGCCCAGGCTGCCCATCCACGGCTGCTGCTGGTCCAGACGGTTGTCCGGGCCGTTCACCGCCTTCACTTTGGAGCGATACAGGCTCAGCGCGCTGCGCAGGTTCAGCGCCGTTTTGGGGCTGAACACGGCGGGCAGCAGCTCACCCGCCCGCCCCTTGAGCTCCAGCTCCACGCCCGAGGTCTGGGCACTGGAGAAATTGGTCGGACGCAGCACGTAGCGCGGCACCGGCACCAGCGCCGTGGCCGGGTCCAGCGTGGTCACATTGCGGATCAGGTTGCTGATGTGGCGATGGAAAAAGCCCAGGCTGAACAGCCCGCCGCCGCTGAGGTAATGCTCATAGGCCACATCCAGCCCGGTGGCCAGCTCCGGCTTCAGCGCCGGGTTGCCGACGCGGTCCGGGGACAGCTCATCATTGGTCCCGGTCTCGACCTGGTATTTGCTGTTGAGGGTGTAGCGGCCCATCAGTTGGGTCAGCTCCGGCGCCTTGTAGCTGCGGGTGAGGCTGCCCCGGATCATGTCCTTGCCCTTGGGGTCGATCTTGTAGTTGAGGTGCCACAGCGGCGTGAGCACGCTGCTGACGTTGCGGGCCTGCACCCCCACCCCCTGGCTGGTGGAGACGATGCGCTCCTGGCGCAACCCGAGATAGGTCGACCACTGCGGGCTGATCTCCCAGTCGTCCTGGATGAAAAATGCCTGCCGCTGGATGCGGGCGTTGAAGGCTTCGCCGTTGAGCACCGCCAGTTGCGGCTGACCGTTGACCAGCGTGGTGCGGCTTTCGGTGCGGCGGCGCCACTCCAGGTCCCACCCCACGGTGACCGTGTGATCGTCACCGACCAGTTGGCTGAGCTTGCCGGCCTGGGTGTAGCTGCGGTCCTGGCTGCCGCCCATGGCATCGATGGGCAGCAGCGGGTCTTCGGTGTGGTTGTTGAAGGTGGCGCGGGCGTCCTGGATCCCGGCCTTGAGCTCCATCTTCTGCGTCTCGCTGAAGCGGTTGTTCCACTGCAGGTTGCCGCGCAGCATCTGCCAGGTGCCGTCGTTGTCGGAGTTCTGGTCCAGGCGCGGCGTCTTGTAGACGGCATCCGGCGTGGTGCGGATGTCGGTGGTCCACCAGCCCTTCTGCGCGAAGCCCTGCAGGCTCAGGCTCTGGTCGTCGCTGATGCGCCAGTTCACCCGCGGCGCGCTGTTGAAGCCGTGGCCATGGTTGTACTGATAGCCGTGCTGGCTCGCGACCACCGGCTGGTCGTTCGCGTCGGTGCCCGGGCGGGACGCATCGAGCGTGCTGCGTGCCAGCCACTGGAAGCCCGAGAGCGGCAGCGACAGCGACACCGGCCCGACCTTCTCACCAAAGGTGAAGGTGGCATTGGGCACCGGATGCTCGATGTTGTAGTTCATCCCCACCCGCAGGTCGCGCTGGCTGACGCGCGGCGCTTCCTTGAGGATGATGTTGATGGCCCCGGCCACGGCCTGAGCGCTCTGGTCGGCGGTCGGGCCCTTGGTGACTTCGATCCGCTCGACCTGCGACGGGTCCAACTGGTCCAGCTTGAAGCCGGGGGGCGCCGGATCGCCATTGATCAGGATGAGGGTGTAGCCCGACCCCAGCCCGCGCATGCGCGGCGAGCCGTCGGCCACGCTGACGCCGGGCAGGCGCTTGAGCACATCGGCCACGTTGGTGTCGCCGAACTTGTCCAGTTCGTCGCGGCCATAGATCTGCTTGGCGACGGCCGCACGGCGGCGCAGGTCGGTGTCGCTCTGCGGCCGGCCGGCAATCTCCACGCGGTCCAGGCGACGGGACGGCGCCTCCGCACCGGGCGCGCCGGGAATCTCCTGAGCCTGGACGCGCGGGGCGGCGGTCGTGGCCAGCACCAGCACCCCCAGCGCCGCCAGCAGGGCCGGCGTGCAGAACGCATGGGCGGCAACAGGCCGCATGGCCGCTTGCGCGGCGACGGGCCGCATTGCCGCTTGTGCGGCAACGGGCCGGACGGCCGCTGGCAGACGGGCAGCGGCCAGGAAAGGGCGGACCGGGGCCAGGCCTCGGTCAAACAGGCAGTCGTTCAAGCGGAACTCCGCAATGGGCAAGGGATGGAGGGCGCGTGGCCGGCCTCCTACCCACCCCTCCCCTGCTCAGACTCCGCTCTTGGGGCGGATGCCTGCTCGATCTGGGGGTCCGAGTTCGGACGGCTGCCACGATGAGGACATGATGGCAGGAATGTGTGACCGTGCTGAAGGTCAGTGGCGAGCTTCAGACATCCGGCGCGGAAGGCGTCCACAAGTGTGAGGTTGTGGACGCGGCGCTGGCGGGTTGGGCCCAGCCCGGTTCAGCGCTTGAGCTTGGCGAACGCTGCCGCCATCGCATTGCCCACCGGCGCCGCCTGACGATCTCCGCCGCCCTGGCGTGCACCGCCGCCCTGGCGCTCATGGCGGGCGGCCGGACGGAAGCTGTTGTCCGGCTTGCTGCCACCGCGCGGCGCCTGGGCGTCCAGCTTCATCGTCAGCGAGATGCGCTTGCGGGCCAGATCGACCTCCAGCACCTTCACCTTGACGATGTCGCCGGTCTTGACCACTTCCCGGGCGTCGGTGACGAACTTGTTGGACAGCTGGCTCACATGCACCAGGCCGTCCTGATGCACGCCCAGGTCCACGAAGGCGCCGAACTGGGCCACGTTGGAGACGGTGCCTTCCAGCACCATGCCTTCCTTCAGGTCCTTGAGGTCCTCGACACCGTCGTTGAACCGGGCCACCTTGAAGTCGGGGCGCGGATCGCGGCCGGGCTTTTCCAGTTCGGCCAGGATGTCCTTGACGGTGATGGCGCCAAAGCGCTCGTCGGCGAAGGCTTCAGGCTTGAGCGTGCGGATGACGTCGCTCTTGCCCATCAGGTCCTGGATGGGCCGCTCCACCTTGCCGAGGATGCGCTCCACCACCGGATAGGTCTCGGGGTGGACGCCGCTCATGTCCAGCGGGTTGTCGCCGTCGCGGATGCGCAGGAAACCGGCGGCCTGCTCGAAGGTCTTGGGGCCCAGGCCGGTGACGTCCAGCAGTTGCTGGCGGCTGCGGAAAGCGCCGTTGGCATCCCGCCAGCGCACGATGGCATTGGCGACGCTGGCCGACAGGCCCGACACCCGCGACAGCAGCGGCGCCGAGGCGGTGTTCAGGTCCACACCCACCGAGTTCACGCAGTCTTCCACCACGGCGTCCAGCGTGCGGGCCAGTTCGCTCTGGTTGACGTCGTGCTGGTACTGGCCGACGCCGATCGACTTTGGATCGATCTTGACCAGCTCGGCCAGCGGGTCCTGCAGGCGACGGGCGATGGACACTGCGCCGCGCAGCGACACGTCCAGCTCCGGCAGTTCCTTGGAGGCGAATTCAGACGCGGAATACACCGACGCGCCCGCTTCGCTGACCACCACCTTCTGGATCTCGGCCGCAGGAGCACCCTGCGACTGCGACAGCATCTGCTGGATGCGCTTGATCAGGTCGGCGGCCAGCTTGTCGGTCTCGCGGGAGGCCGTGCCGTTACCGATGGCAATGAGGTTGACCCCGTGCGTGGCGCACAGGCGACCCAGCGTGTGGATGGCGCCTTCCCAGTCGCGCTTGGGTTCATGCGGATAGACGGTGGCGGTGTCCAGCACGCGGCCGGTGTCGCTCACCACGGCCACCTTCACGCCGGTGCGGATGCCGGGGTCCAGGCCCATCACCACGCGCTTGCCGGCCGGAGCGGCCAGCAGCAGGTCGCGCAGGTTCTCGGCGAAGACCTTGGTGGCGACCTTTTCGGCCTCTTCCCGCAGACGGGAAAAGAGGTCGCGCTCCAGGCTCAGCGAGAGCTTGACCTTCCAGGTCCAGGCGATGGTCTTGCGGATGAGTTCATCGCCGGCGCGCTTGGTGTGGGTCCAGCCCAGGTGACGGGCAATGCGGCCTTCGGCCATGGTGGGCTGGCCGGGGACGACTTCTTCGTCCAGCACCAGCTTGGCGTCCAGGAATTCCTGCGTGCGGCCGCGGAAGACGGCCAGCGCCCGGTGGGAGGGGACGGTGCGGATGGGTTCGGCGTAGTCGAAGTAGTCGCGGAACTTGGAGATGTCGGGGTTGTTCTCGTCCTTGCCGTCCATCAGTTTGGACTTGAAGAGGCCCTCTTCCCACAGCCATTCCCGCAGCTTGCCGATCAGCGCGGCGTCTTCGGCCCAGCGTTCGGAGAGCAGGTCGCGCACGCCGTCCAGGACGGCATAGGCATCGGCAAAGCCGGCGTCGGGGTTGAGGAAGTTCGCGGCCTCGGCCATGGGGTCGAGCGACGGGTCGGCGAAGAGCTTGTCGGCCAGCGGCTCCAGGCCGGCTTCACGGGCGATCATGCCCTTGGTGCGGCGCTTTTGCTTGTAGGGCAGGTACAGGTCTTCCAGTTCCTGCTTGGTCGGCGCGGCGGCGATGGCGGCGGCGAGGTCGGGCGTGAGCTTGCCTTGTTCCTCGATGCTCTTGAGCACGGCTTCGCGACGGTCTTCCAGCTCGCGCAGGTAGGACAGGCGGACTTCGAGCTCGCGCAGCTGGGTGTCGTCGAGGCCGTCGGTGGCCTCCTTGCGGTAGCGGGCGATGAAGGGGACGGTGGCGCCACCATCCAGCAATTCCACAGCGGCGTTGACCTGTGCCGGGCGGACGTTCAGCTCGGCGGCAATCTGAAGGAGGATCTTGTCCAAGACAACTACGGCCCTGAGGGCAAATGCACCAAACCCCAAGTATAGGGTGGGCCCTGCCGGCGATGGAGCCGGGCCTTCAAGGCCTGATGGCCTGGAGCGGAGCCGCTGCCTGGGGTCCTGCCGCTGCCATCGTGTCGATGAGGGATCGAACCTCGTCGGGGCCGAATCGTGCAAGGTCCCGGTTGGTCGTTGTTCGACTGAACGCCCAGAGCATCGCTGCGGCCAAGCGATGCGGCAACCTGGCCAGGACCACAACGAACCCTGGCATCCACTGATGTCCGAGCTCGGTGACAAGCGTCAGCCCGGCTTTCAAGGCGGTCGCTAGTTGTCGCGCTTGATGCCACGTGACGCCAGGGCCCTGAGGAGGCGTCATGTGAGCGGCTGCCATCAGGGGGACCACGAAGGCGACGTGACTGCGGAGGTAGCTCTGCATGTCCGCACGCAGTTCTGCAGGCATTCCAGCTGCCTTGAACCGCTCGACCCATTCGACGGAGTCGGTGGCGGTGACCATACCCGGCCCGCCCACCACGTTTCGGAGCTTGCCTGCTTCGAAGAACGAGATCATGTTGGGAAACGCGAATCGCGTCCTGTGGGCGCCCACGACGTCCCTCAGCGAACCCAGTTCACCGAAGGTATTGAACATGAACATCACCGTCGCGGCTCGGCAAGACACCAGAGCCGGCAGGACCGCATCCACCTGATGGGCGAGGACGGTGACGAGCACCAGGTCCCAGGGCGTTGTAGGTTCCAACTGCTCATCGACGTTCACCGATGCTCGGTCGCCAGCGATGCTTTCAATCACACCCCCCTCCCGGCGAAGTTCCTCCAGCCGCCCGCCGCGCGCGACCAGCGTGACGTCATGCCCGCCGCGAGCCAGGTGATATCCAAACGCGCTGCCAATCCGGCCGGCGCCCACAATCGCAACCTTCATCGTTCTCTTCCTTCAACAACCAGGGGGAGGGGAGGTGTCGTTACAGGCCTCACCTCGTAAGGTCCTTGACTCTGTGCCCAAGCGTGCACTTGGGACAAATCCAAGCGCGACATCGCGCATGCCAAAGACGACAGGGCCCCTGCAGCGCAGCATGGGGGAAGGAACGTCAGTACGATGCCCGCATGAACAGAGACGCCGTCATGATTTCAACGTTCGTTCCGGCATTCCTCGCGTCCATCGGGCTTGATTTCGGGCGGCTGGTGTCGCTCGCACGGGCAACGGTGACGAAGGACGCAGAAGGCAGAAGCTGGGTGTCGACACGCGACTACTTTGCCCTCTGGGATGCGGCCAGCGGACTTGGGCTCCCGCCTGACTTTGGCCTTCGACTCGGCAGCATGCAGCGGATCGAAGGTCACTACGACGTGGCGTCGATCGCGGCTCTGCACTCCGAGACCTTCCGGGATGCCATCAACGCGCTTGCTCGGTACAAGCAGATGGTTTGTCCGGGCCGATGGGTCCTTGACGTCGAGAACGGCGTTGCTTCGCTTGAGTTCAAGTGGCTGCTCGCCGGTGACCATCTGGCCCCGGACTTTCTGACCGATGGCGGTTTTGCCTACGTGGCTGAGCTGTATCGCCGCGGGACGGGTCGTGCTTTGAAGCTCAGGCGGATTGAGCTGACAAGGAGGCCGAACCGTGAGGACCTGCTCAGTGACGCCTTCGAATGCGCCATCCGGTTCAACGCACCACGTGACGTGATGGTGTTCGATGCCGCCTCCCTGGAGGATCCGTTCCTGACGCACAACCAGGAACTGGTGCGCCTCATGATTCCAGGGCTCGAAGCCGCGTTTGGACGATTCAGGGCCGGAGGATCGACGGTGACTGACGTTCAACTGGCCATCCACGGGCAGCTCAAGGGCGCTCGCCCGAGTGTCGAGCGTGTGGCCAGCGCCATGGGCATCGGGCCTCGGACGCTGCAGCGCAGGCTCGAAGAGGCGGGGACGACCTATCAAGAGCAGCTTGACAAGGTTCGCCACGTCATGGCGCGCCAGATGCTTGAGCAGACGGACCTGGAGCAAGGCGAGATTGCCTTCTATCTGGGCTTTGAAGAAAGCAACTCCTTCGCGCGCGCGTTCCGGGCTTGGCAAGGCATGTCACCGACGCAGTGGCGGCAAGCGGTACGCAGCGGGCCACCGTCAAGGGCGGTGACGGAGGGCCTGCTCTCGAGCGAAGGGGTGGCTTGATAGGCAGGTGGCTTGACAAGCAGCCTACCAACTAGTAGATTGCGAACCTCATTGAGGATGTTCATGCGTTCGGAGATCTCGCCCAAAGCCGCTGAAGTCCTGGCCGTGACGCGGCAGCTGTTGGTCCGCGGCGGATACAACAGCTTCAGCTACGCCAACGTCGCGGAGCAGGTCAACATCACCAAGGCCAGCATCCACCATCACTTCCCCAGCAAGGAAGAGCTGGTGAAAACCGTGGTCGCCCACTATCGGCAGGATGCAGCCCAGGCGCTGGCAGGCCTGACAGGCCAGCTCAATGATCCAATCGCCGAGCTGCGCGCGTACGTCGATTACTGGGCCAGTTGCATCGCGCGCGGCGAATCAGAGTTCTGCGTCTGCGTCATGCTGGCCACCGAAATGCCCAGCATCCCCAGCGACGTCGCCCAAGAAGTCCGCGCTCATTTCGACAGCATGACCACCTGGCTCGCCGACGTCATCGAACGAGGCGTCGCTCGCCAGCAGTTCCAGCTCGATGAAGCCGGCAACGCCACCAGGGCCGCCCACACCGTGCTCGCCGCCGTCCACGGCGCCATGCTGCTCGCCCGCGTCTCCGCAGACCCCTCGGCCTTTTCCTCAGTGGCCCATGCGGCCCTCCACAGGCTCCAGCGGTCTCACTGATTCCCCGCACCGGGAGGCCACACGCCTCCCATTTTTTGACCCTCACACCCTACCAACTAGTAGAGCGATCATGACTCACCCTCTTTCTGCGCTCGGCGCGGTCCACACCCTCATCAGCCTGATTCCCCTGGTGGCCGGTGTCCATGCGTTCAGTCGCTTCCGTCGCATTGAACCGCGTACACGCTCCGGCCGCGTCTACCTGCTGGGACTGACCGCAGCCGTGCTGACGTCCTTCGGCTTGTCCAGCACCGGCGGCGTGAACCCCGGGCACGTGCTGGGCGTGCTGGCCCTAATCGCCGCCTTCTCAGGCGCCTGGGCAATCCCGCGTCTGCCCTTTCCCGAACGCCTGCGCTTTCACCTCAGCAACTTCGGCCTGTCCTTCAGCTTCTTCCTGCTGATGGTGCCCGGCATCAACGAAACCCTCTCCCGTCTGCCGGCCGGCCATCCCATCGCCCACGGCCCCGACGATCCCATCGTGAAGGGCGCGCTGCTGGCATGGCTGCTGATCTTCCTGGCCGGCTTCGCGCTGCAGGTGGCCCTGCGCCTGGGTCGCCCCTTCCTGCCGGCCTCTCCCCGTTGAGGTTCGGCGCGAAACGGTCACTCCGGGAACGCCCGGGCCAGCAGAGCGTCAGTCTGCGCGGCAGCCAGCTCGCATTGCCCCACGGTCGTGCCCCAGCCTGAGACCGCAGGATCCAGACGTGTGGCGATGAAGGCGTCAGCCACCACCGCCGGCGCGCGTTCGCGAAGCAGCAGGGCCTGCGTCACCAGGATCAGCCGGCTGGCCAGACGGCGGCCCTGCCCTTCCAGTTGCTCCGGAGACATCGTCAGCAGGCGCCGCAGGGGGTCGATCTCGTGGCGCACGGGCGCGTCGTCGTGGGACCGGCGCGCCATGTCCTCCAGCAGCCCGGCGAAGGCCTCCGGCTCGCGGGCCACGGCCCGCAGCACATCCAGGCACATCACGTTGCCCGAGCCCTCCCAGATGCTGTTCACCGGCGCTTCCCGGTAGAGCCGCGCCAGGATGCCGTCATTGATGTAGCCATTGCCGCCCAGCACCTCCATCGCCTCACCGGTCAGCTCGACCGTGCGCTTGCAGACCCAGAACTTGGCGGCCGGCGTCATCAGCCGCATCCACACCCGCTCCGCCGGATCGTCCTGCCGCTCAAAGGCCTGCGCCAGACGCAGGCTCAACTGCAGCGACGCCTCGCTCTCCAGCGCCAGATCCACCAGCACCGCCCGCATCAGCGGATGCTCCACCAGCCGCCGGCCAAACGCGCGCCGGTGCCGCGCATAGTGCAGCGCCTGCACCAGCGCCTGCCGCTGCATCGCGGCGCTGCCCACCACACAGTTGAGCCGCGTATGGCCCGCCATCTCGATGATGGTGGGAATGCCGCGCCCTTCCTCGCCCACCAGAAGGCCGTAGGCGCCCTGGAACTCGACCTCGGAACTGGTGTTGCTGCGGTTGCCCACCTTGTCCTTGAGTCGCTGGATGTGCACCGCATTGAGCGTGCCGTCCGGCCGCCAGCGCGGCACGAAAAAACACCCCGGCGCACCGTCCGGGGTCTTGGCCACCACCAGGTGCGCATCACTCATCGGGGCCGAGAAAAACCACTTGTGCCCCGTCAGACGGTACTCCGCGCCGCGACCGCCCGCGCCCGCTGGCACCGCCTGCGTCGTGTTGGCCCGCACATCGGAGCCGCCCTGCTTCTCCGTCATGCCCATGCCGATGAGCAGACCGCGCTTGTCCGGGATGGGCAGGTCGAGTGGGTCATGCTCCCGGCTCAGCAGACCCGCCTGGAGGGACTCCCACAAGGCCGGCTCGCGACGCAGCACCGGCAGGCTGGCCTGCGTCATCGTCACCGGACACAGACTCCCTGCTTCCACCTGACCGTGCAGATAAAAGCCTGCGGCCCAGGCGGACCAGCGGCCGACCTGCGCATCACGAAAAGGCATCGCGATCAGGTCGGCGCTGCGGTACATCGCCAGCAGCGTGTGCCAGCCAGGGTCGGTGTCCACCCGGTCCACGCGTCGGCCCCGCGCATCGAAGCGCGCCAGCTCGGGCGTCAACCGGTTGACCCGCTCCGCCAGCGCAAAGGTCTCCGCACGGCCCAACTGCCGGGCGTAGTCCGACAACCCCGGCACGAACGCCTGGGCGCCGGCGCGGTCCAAGCCTTCCCGCAGCGCAGCATCGGTGTCGAGCAACGAATAGTCGGTGAGTTCATCGACCTGGTTGCTGACGTCATGCGTCCACCATGATGAGTCCGTCATCTCGATCTCCCGGAGCGAAGCATCGGCCGGCCCTGAGGCCCGCGGCATCGTGTCCATTCTGCGGGATTTGGCTCTGGCCTGGCAGCGCCGTCGTCACGGCCTGGCCAACCGTGCGCGACCGCACGCGGCCGCCCCCAGTCGCCTGCAGGCCAATGCTCTAATCGCCGCCATGCCTGACATCCGCCCTTCCCACCTCGAGACCACCCTTCGTCTTCAGTGCAGCCGCTGGCTGAACGGCCATCGCCCCGCGCGTTCGATGCAGGCCTCGCTGCTCGCGCTGAGCCAGGTGGCGGAAGCGTCATTGCCGCTGGACGTCTATGGCGACGGTATCGCCATGCAGACGCTGGAAGCGGACGTGGCCGCCCTGCTGGGCAAGCCCGCTGCCAGCTTCTTCCACAAGGGCGTTGCCGCCCAGCTCGCCGCCCTTCGCGGCTGGTGTGGGGAGGGCCAGGGCCCCGTCGCTCTGCATCCGCAATGCCACATTGCCGTGGACGAGTCCGATGCCTTCGAGCACCTGATGGGCCTGCGCGGCCTTCAGGTCGGCGCGCCCGACACGCCGTTCACCGTGCAGGCGCTGCAGGCCCTGCCGGAGAAACCGGCGGTGGTGGTGGTGGAACTTCCCCTGCGCCGCGCAGGCTTCCAACTGACGGCATGGGACGATCTGGTGGCCATCAGCGACTGGTGCCGTCGCGAGGGCATTGCGCTGCATCTGGATGGCGCCCGGCTGTGGGAAGCCCAGCCTCATTACGAGCGGCCGCTGGCCGAGATCGCGGCGCTGGCGGATTCCGTGTACGTGTCCTTCTACAAGGGCCTGGGCGGCTTGTCCGGCGCGATGCTGCTGGGCAGCGAGGCCTTCATCGAGGCATTGCGCCCCTGGAAAAGCCGCCTGGCGGGGAATGTCTACACCCTGTACCCCTTCGTGCTGAGCGCGTTCCAGGGGCTGCGGGAACAGTTGCCCCACATGGCGGACTATCGCAACCGGGCGCGGAACCTGGCCGCCCACTTGGCGCGTGTGCCGTCCTGGCACGTCGCGCCGGAGCCGCCCCCCACCAATTCATTCCAGCTGCACCTGCCGGTGGCGCCGGATGCCCTTCGGGAGACCATGCTGGCCGTCGCCCGCGAGCAAGGATTCTGGCTGGGCGCGCGCACCACGCCCTCCCACAAGATCGCCGATGGCGCCATGGTCGAGGTGGTGGTGGGCAACGCCGCCCAGGACTGGACGGACGACGAGGTCGTCACCCTCTGGCAGCAGGTGGTGAGCGCCGCACAGCGCTGATCAACGCTTCGCGTGGCGGAGCCAGGTGGCGGCACCGTCACCCGCCACCACGCCACTGGCCATGGTGGCCGTGAGCAGATAACCGCCGGTGGGCGCTTCCCAGTCCAGCATCTCCCCGGCCACGAAGACGCCGGGACGGCGCTTGACCATCAGGTGCTCATCCAGTGACTCCAGTTGCACGCCGCCGGCGGTGCTGATGACTTCCGCGATGGGCCGGGGCGCCGCCAGATGCAGCGGCAAGGCCTTGATGGTTCGTGCCAGCGTGACGACGTCGCCGTACTGGGACTTGTCCAGCACTTCGTGCAGCAATGCGGCCTTGAGCCCGTCCAGGTTGAGACGGCTCTTGAGGTGGGAGGACATCGAACGCGACCCGCGCGGATACGCCACCTGCTCCGCCACCCAGGCCGTGTCACGTCCTGGCAGCAGATCCAGATGGATCAGCGCCTCGCCCTGCGCCTCGATGACGTCACGGATCAGCGCCGACGCGGCATACACCAGCGAGCCTTCGATGCCGGTGGCGGTGACCACGAACTCGCCCTGCCGCGAGAACTCCCGGCCGTCCGGCGACGACACGCTCAGGGCCACCGGCTTGACAGGCTGGCCGGCGAACTTCTCAACGAAGAACGGTGTCCAGCCGGCCTCGCGGCTGGCAGCACCAGCGGCACCAACGGTGCCAGCCGACTGAGCACCGGTCGCCTGCGCCGTGTCGCCCGCCACGCTAGCATCGGCGCGGCGCCGACCCAGATCAAAGCCGCAGTTGGCCGGCCGCAGCGCACGCACGTCGGCGCCCGCCTCGGTCAGCAGCGGCACCCACCGGCCATCGGACCCGAGCTGCGGCCAGGACGCACCGCCCAGGGCCAGCACGACCGCATCACCCCGCCACACCGATTCGCCGTCCGGACCCTGGAAGCGGCAACCGCCCTCCTCCGTCCAGCCCAGCCAGCGATGCCGCATGTGCAGGCGCACGCCCTGCCCGCGCAAGCGATGCAGCCAGGCGCGCAGCAGCGGGGCTGCCTTGAGGTCCTTGGGAAACACGCGTCCGGAGGTTCCGACAAAGGTCTCCACCCCCAGGTCCGCCGCCCAGCGGCGCAGCGCTTCACCGTCGAAACGGTCCAGCCAGGGGCTCACCGCCGACTGGCGCTCGAAATAGCGCTCCTCGAAACGGGGACGCGCCTCCGAATGGGTGAGATTGAGACCGCCCTTGCCGGCCAGCAGGAACTTGCGGCCCACGGAGGCCATCGCATCAAAGAGATCGACCTGCACACCGGCCAGCGCCAGGCGCTCGGCGGCCATCAGGCCGGCGGGGCCGCCGCCGATGACCAGCACGCGGCCACCGGGGCCGGGCGTGGCATCAGGTTGGGAGGACGAGGGAAAGGGGGAGGAAGCGTTGTGATCGGGCATGTTGAGACCCGGCGCAAAACTCCATCAACATCAGGGCGCCGGGACGGCAGTGTGCCAGACGCGGCGCCCTTTCGGTCCCGGATGGCTTCAGCCTTCCCGCAACGCCTTGCGCAGGCCGGCGCCGATGTCCGGCCGATCCTTGAACGGATCGGTCGGATTGCGCCCCTGCATCACATCCTCCAGCCGCGTCTGCACGCCCTGCAGGGCCTGCGGATGGCTGAAGATGTAGAAGCGCTCCTCGTCCATGGCGTCGAACACCATGCGGGCCACGTCCGCGGCGCTGAGCTTGCCGGAGGACACCGCCTTGTCGGTCTGCGCCTGCGAGATCAGCTGGCTGCGCGTGGGCTTGCTGCCCCGCAAGGCCTCGGGACGGTTCCGATGACTCTGGGTGATGCCGGTGGGCACGAAGAACGGGCACAGCACCGAGCACTTGACCTGGTCAGTCACCAGGGACAGGTCCTGGTAGAGGGTTTCGCTGAGCGACACCACCGCATGCTTGGACACGTTGTAGACGCCCATGTTGGGCGGGTTCAGCATGCCGGCCATGGACGACGTGTTGACGATGTGGCCCTGCCAGGATGGGTCGGCCTGCGCCGCCGCCAGCATCATGGGCGTGAACAGCCGCACCCCATGCACCACGCCCATCAGGTTCACGCCCAGCACCCATTCCCAGTCGCTGAGGCTGTTCTCCCAGATCAGTCCGCCGGAGCCGACGCCCGCATTGTTGAAGACGAAGTGCGGCGCCCCGAAACGTTCCTGCACCGCCGTGGCCAGCGCTTCCATCTCGTCGGCCTTGGCCACGTCCACCCGGCGTGCCAGCACCGGATGGGCGGCGAACTCCTGCGCCGCGCGGTCCAGCGCATCCTGCTGCACATCACACAGCACCAGGTTCATGCCGCGCGATGCGGCAATGCGGGCCACTTCGAGGCCGAAGCCCGAGCCCGCGCCGGTGATGACCGCCGTCTTGCCTTGATAGTCCTTCATGCGCCTGTCTCCTGTTTCTTGAGCATGTAGCCGATGCGCGGGAAGTGCACATGCACCCGGCCCGCCCGTTCGTCGTCCCGCGCCAGGGTGACGCGGCCCGTGTCCAGCCCCACCAGCACCCCGGTCACCGCATCCCGCGCATAGTCAGCCGGGGTGACGCTGACACGCTCACCCGCGGTGAAGCCCAGGCCCGGCTGGACCGAAGCGGCGGCCGGCGTGCCGGCGCGGGCGACGGCAATCGCTTCCTCCCCGTCCAGCTTGCCGGCGCGCTCGCCATGGCCCAGCGCCGCAACGCGCGACATCCAGGTCTTGAGGCCCTCATGCGGCGCCAGGATGTCTGCCATGGCGCCTGCGCGTGAGACGAACCACAGCGGGTGATAGACGCTCAGATCGGCGATGGATGGCTGCGCGCCCAGCAGCCAGGGACGACCGTCCTGGAGCAGGTCCGACAGCCAGGCCAGATAGTGCGTCAGCGCCGCGCTGGCATCGGGGCCGCTGATGCGCGGCGTGCCTTCGGACATGGCCCGCCGGTCCGCCGCGAAGGCCTTGATGACCTCGGGCGGTGCACCGGCAAAGATGGCCTTGATGCCGTCGGGCTGCATGGCGTGGGGCAGTGCCGTCCAGAACAGGTCGGTATCGGCCCACTGGGCCAGCAGACGCGCCTGGCCGCCCACTCCCTCGGGGTAGAGGCTGGGCGCCGGCTGACGCTGTTCGAGGACCTCGGCGATCAGGGCGGTGTCGCAGTAGATGTCCGCGCCCACCTGCAAAAAGGGCGTGCGCCGGTAGCCGCCGGTCAGGGCCACCACATCCGGCTTGGGCAGCATCATCGGCACGGTGACCGATCGCCAGGCCAGGCCCTTGAGGCCCATCATCAGCCGCGTCTTCTCGGCAAACGGCGAACTGCCGTAGTGGTGGAGGATCAGGTCGCTCATCGTTGTCTCCAAAGCGATTTCAAAGCGAATCCAAAACGATTCCGAAGCGGGCCTGCCGGTCTGGTGCCGGTCTGATGTGTGTTGACGGCCCGTGGATGCGGTCGGGGGCCGGCGCGGGGGGTGCGCCCGCCCCCGCTCGCGATCAACCCGACACGGAACGGCGCATGTCGATGTGGGGAATGCCGTCCTCGTCGTAGACGTCGGAAATGGCGGTGAAGCCAAAGCTGGCGTAGAAGTCCTGCAGATGCGCCTGAGCGCCCAGCTCGATGGCCATGCCCGGCCACAGCCGCTCACAGGCGGCCAGCGCCTGCTGCATCAGCTGCCGGCCCAGCCCGGTCCCGCGCGCAGAAGGCGCCGTGATGACCCGCCCGATGCGAGCCGCAGGCTGGCCCGGCCGGCCAGCGGCCGCGCGTGACGGCGTCGGCGCTACTGAGCCCTGCGCATGGCTCGCCGCAGCCTCAGGCGCCAGCAGGCGCGCATACGCCAGCAGCGCCCCGTTCGCGTCCAGCGCCTGCAGATGCCAGGCGCCTTCGTCCAGCCCGTCCGGGTCGAGGTAGATGCATTGCTGCTCCACCACGAACACCTCCGAGCGCAGCTTCAGCATGCGATAGAGCGCCACGGCGCTCATCGACGGCAGCGCCTCGCAGCGCCATTCATGCACGCTCATCAGATCAGCTTGACCAGTTGCTTGCCGAAGTTGCGGCCCTTGAGCAGGCCCAGGAAGGCCTCCGGCGCACTGTCCAGGCCCTGCGCCACGGTCTCGCGGTACTTGAGCTTGCCGGTGGCCACCAGCGTGCCCAGCTCCTTCAGCGCTTCCGGCCACACGTCCATGTGTTCGGAGACGATGAAGCCTTCCACCTTCATGCGGTTGACCAGGATCAGCTGCGGCGCCGTCATCGGAATCGGCTCGCCGTTGTAGCCGGCGATCATGCCGCACATGGCAATGCGGCTGAAAGCATTGGCACGCAGCATCACCGCGTCCAGGATCATGCCGCCGACGTTCTCGAAGTAGCCGTCGATGCCATTCGGGCATTCGGCCTTCAGCGCTGCCGCCAGCGACTTCACATCCTTGTGCTGCTTGTAGTCGATGCAGGCGTCAAAGCCCAGTTCCTCGACCACATAGCGGCACTTCTCGGCCCCACCGGCCAGGCCCACCGCACGCGCGCCGCGCACCTTGGCCAGTTGGCCCACCGCGCCGCCGACCGCGCCGCTGGCCGCGCTGACCACCACCGTCTCGCCGGCCTTGGGGTTGATGATCTTCACCAGGCCATACCAGCCGGTCACGCCCGGCATGCCGACCGCGCCCAGATAGGCGGACAGCGGCACATGGGTGGTGTCCACCTTCTGCAGCACGCCGCGCTGCTGGCCATCCACCACCTGAAACTCCTGCCAGCCGCCCATGCCCACGACCTTGTCGCCAACGGCGAAGTGGCTGTTCTTCGAGGCCACCACCTCGCCCACCGTGCCGCCGATCATCACCTGGTTGAGCGGCTGCGGGTCCGCATAGCTCTTGCTCTCGCTCATGCGGCCGCGCATGTACGGGTCCAGGCTCAGGTAGTGGTTGCGCACCAGCACCTGGCCGTCCGCCAGGTCGGGCACCGGTGTCTCCACCAGCTTGAAGTTGTCGGCGGTGGGTTCACCGGTCGGGCGGGAGGCCAGGTGGATCTGGCGGTTGATCTGGGTCATGGAACGCTCCTCTGAGGGATCAGGCTTCCCAACAAACCGCGCACCTGCGGGCCTGCTGGGAAATAGCAAATTTTGGTCATTGAACCACGTTGATTCGTGGGGCTGAAGTCCCTTGCGTGACAAGCATGCTCTCAAGGGGCACGCCGGTTGAACTCAAATTTGATCAAGCTTTTGACACAGCGCGCGTCACCACAGTTGTCGACTGCGAACCCTGCAGGTTGTCTCGCGACTACGTGGTGCCCACCGTCTGGAGTACGCGCCATGAGCTTGATCCACAGTATCCAATCCCAATTCCATCGTCTTCGGGGCGATACCCCCAAGGCCCACACCGTCCCGCTGAAGGACCCCCAGCTCCAATCCTGGTGCAAGGCCCAGCCGGGCCATTCGTCCAAGGCAGCGATGGCGCTGGCCGGCGACTTGCAGCAGGCGCTGCTCAGCCAGCCCCGCGAGCTGGACCTGTCGCGGCATTCACCGCAACTGGTGTCCACGCTGCCGCGCGACTGCATCCGGGCCTTGCGCCCTGCTCTGGATAATCTGACGCTGCCGTCCGGCTGTGAAGCGGCCACCGTGCTGAACTTTGCCGAGCAGCTGAATCTGCGGGAGCTGACCGCTCACGATGTGCAGCCTCGCGGCGCCGTGCGGGACCGGGACCTGCCGTCGGGGCTGGTGGTCCTTCATTGCGATGAAGGCCTGATGCCCGCCGCTGACCGGGCCTCCACCCTCCGTGTGCTGGACACCGTGGGCGCCCGCACAGCGCCACTGCGCCCGATGCGCCACACCGCATTGAGCGCCCCGGACACGACGCAGAGCCAGCCGAAGACCCCGGTGACGGTCGCGCGCTGGAACGCCGCGGCGACCCAGGCGAACAAGCTGATGGCGGCGCATCAGCCGCAGGCCCGGCTGGCGTCCGTGGATGCCGCGCCCGGGCTGGAGTCGCACGAAGCGGCTGAGCTGCACGACCTGCTGCAGGCCGTGCCGACCGAGCTGCTTCCGGTGCGAGGCCGCCACGCCGCCCGTCTGGCCTGCGAGTGGCTGGCGGAAGGGGGCCGCAGTGAGCTGAGCCCGGAGCAGGCCCGTCACCTGCACACGGCCATCACTCAGGCCCGACTGGCCTTCCTCGTCCCCATGGAAAAGGGCCTGCGTGTGTCGGACGCTGCCGACCAGTTGCGCTTGCACCAACTGCGCGAATGGGAAAACGTCGGGGCCACCACCCACGAACGCCGCACCCGCGAAGCCGGTTTCGAACGCGACCTCCAGCTCTGCCACGACCAGCTCAAGGCGCACTTTCAAAACGGCGTCAAAGGGCTGCAGCCACGCTCCCGTCCGAGCGCTTCGGTCCCCTCGGGCGAACTGGCCCGCGCACGCACCCAGCTCGCGCCGTTCCTGGAATGGATGAAAACCGCCCCCATGCCGCCTGCGCGGATGAACATTTCCCCGCTGCAATTGGCGCCGCTGGAGCCGCTGGTCCGACGGGCGGCATGGAGTCCTGCCCTGGCCACTCCTGATCGGCTCGCGCTGCTCTCCTGTTCCTACGTGATCGAGCGGGTGGCCGCCGGCAAGACCTCCAGCCTGTCCCGCACGGAGGTGGCCACGCTGGCCGATGGTCTGGCCGTGCTGGGCCGTTTGCCGGCAGATGACACCGCGCCCCCGCTGCCGCACCCGCGCCCCGACCGCAACCCCGTCACCGTTTGAGGCCTGCCCGGGCTCAGCCGGTCGTGCGCTGCAGCGCTTTGAGACTGCGGCCGCGCCCCGGCAGCGCCTTGAGGTACTTGAAGGTCCCGGTGGCATGGGCGCAGAGCTTGCCGTCCTCCCCCAGCACCGAGCCTTCGCAGAAGGCCATGGTGGTGGAGCGATGCAGCAGCCGCCCCACCGCCCGCAACTGCCCTTCCCCGGGCCGCATGAAGCTGGTCTTCATTTCCACCGTCACCACGCCGGGGCCGAAGTCCGGCTGGTCCCGATGGATGCTGCGGGCCGCATGGGCCATGGCCACGTCCAGCAGCGTCATCAACACGCCGCCGTGGGCCACTTCCCAGGAGTTCAGGTGCAGCTCGCGCACCGACAGTCTCAGTTCGGCTTCCCCGTCGTCCAGGCGGATCAGCTCGAAACCGAGCTGCTGAACAAACGGGATGTGCACCGGAAAGGCAAGAGAGGTCGTCATGGCCGCGAGGATACCGCTCAGCCGCCATGCACGGCGGAGACGCCTCCGTCCACCGCCAGCACCTGCCCGGTGATGTGCTTGCCGGCCCGGCTGGCAAACAGCAGCGCGGCGCCTTTGAGGTCGTCGTCGTCGCCGATGCGGCGCAGCGGCGCGTGGGCCGCGAGCTTGTCCTGGCCGATGCTGGCCATCAGGCCCTTGGTCATCTTGCTGGGGAAAAAGCCCGGCGCCAGGGCGTTGACGGTGATGCCGTATTCGCCCCACTCCCCGGCCAGCGCGCGGGTGAAGTTCACCGCCGCGCCCTTGCTGGTGTTGTAGGCAATGGTCTTCATCAAACCGCTGTTGCCGCTCAGGCCCGCGATGGACGCCACATTGATGATGCGGCCCTGGCGGCGCGGAATCATGCTCTGACGGGCGGCTTCCTGGCTCATCACGAAGAGGCTGCGGATGTTCAGGTCCATCACCTTGTCCCAGGCCTCCACCGGATGGTCCTCGGCCGGTGCGCCCCAGGTGGCGCCCGCGTTGTTCACCAGGATGTCGATCTGGCCGAGCCGCTGCACCGTCTGGCTGACGATGCTGCGCGCCTGCGCCTCATCGGCGGCATCGGCGGCGATGTATTGCGCATCGATGCCGCGCGCCTTCAAATGGGCCACCGCCTCTTCCAGGTCAGCCGCCTTGCGGGAGCTGATCATGACGCGGGCACCGGCTTCGCCCAGCGCTTCGGCGATCTGCAGGCCCAGCCCGCGCGACCCGCCGGTCACCAGGGCCACCTGGCCTGTGAGGTCAAACAGGTCCAGCACTTTGCTGCTCATCGGTGTCTCCTTGGTTATGGTTCAGAACCAGCGGTCCTGCATCTCACGGACCAGCGGCTCGCGGCGTTCCACCACCGACAGCCAGGCCGCGATGCGGGGCAGCTCGTATGCATAGAAATAGCGCTGCGCGGCCCGTTTGCCCTGCGCGGCATCGTCATCGCGGCCTTCCACGGCCAGGGCCAGCTCCAGCCAGATCCAGGCCATCACGGTGTGGCCAAAGGCCTGCAGATACGGCGTGGCATTGGCCAGCGCCTCTTCCGGCACGCCGGTGGCCCAGGCCTTCTTGGTGGCCGATCCGACCGCTGCCAGCGCGCCGGCCAGCGCGGTCGCCGCCGAGGCCAAGCCTTCCACCTGCCCGGCCCGCTGCACCGTCTCGTTGATGCGGCCAGCCAGCGTCATCAGCGCCTTGCCGCCGTCCATCACCACCTTGCGCCCCAGCAGGTCCAGCGCCTGGATGCCGTGGGTGCCTTCATGGATCATGTTCAGGCGGTTGTCCCGCCAGTACTGCTCCACCGGGAAGTCCCGGGTGTAGCCGTAGCCGCCCAGCACCTGGATGGCCAGCGAATTGGCCTCCAGGCACCATTCGCTGGGCCAGCTCTTGGCAATGGGCGTGAGCACTTCCAGCATCAGTTGCGCCTGGGCGGCGGCTTCGGGCGTGCCGGTGGCCTGCTCATCGACCAGCCGGGCGCAATACAGCGCCAGGGCCAGACCGCCTTCCACATAACTCTTTTGCGCCAGCAGCATGCGCTTGACGTCTGCATGCTCGATGATCAGCCGCTGCGGTGCCGCCGCATCCTTGCCGGCCGCCGTCAACGGCCGTCCTTGCGGTCGCTGGCGGGCATAGGCCAGGCTGGCCTCATAGCCGGCATAACCGAGCATCACCGCGCCCAGGCCGACGCCGATGCGGGCCTCGTTCATCATGTGGAACATGCAGCGCAGGCCGTCGCCCGGCTGCCCGACGCGGTAGCCGACGGCCCCGCCGCGGCCGCCGGGACGGTGGCGCCCTTCCCCGAAATTGAGCAGGCAGTTGGTGGTGCCGCGATAGCCCAGCTTGTGGTTGAGCCCGGCCAGCGACACGTCATTGCGCTCGCCGGTGAGCCGGCCCTGCCCATCCACCAGGTGCTTGGGCACGATGAACAGCGACAGGCCCTTCACGCCAGGCGGCAGCTTGCCGTCCGGACCCGGAATCTTGGCCAGCACCAGATGCACGATGTTCTCGGTGATCTCGTGCTCCCCACCGGAGATCCACATCTTGTGGCCGGTCAGGCGGTAGCGGGGACCCAGCGGGTCAGCCTCGAACGTATCCCCGTCCGGCTCGGCGCGGGTGGCCACGTCGCTGAGGGACGAGCCCGCCTGCGGCTCGGACAGGCACATGGTGCCGAACCAGCGGCCGCTGAATTCATTGGCGGCGAAGACCTCCTGCTGCGTCGGCGTGCCATGGGCCATCAGCAGGTTGGCATTGCCCTGGGTGAGCATGGCGTAGCCGCCCATGGCCACGCTGGCCTTGCTGAAGAAGGCATTGGCGGCCATCTCCACCGTTAGTGGCAGTTGCATGCCGCCGCGCTCATGGTCCTGCGCCGCCGCCAGCATGCCGGACTCGACATAGGCCGCCAGCGCCGCATGGGTGGCCGCCGGCAGATGCACCCGCTCGCCGTCGAAGCGCGGCTCCTCGGTGTCGGCCAGACGGTTGAAGGGCGCGAACTTGTCGCGGGCGATGCGCTCGCAGGTGTCCAGCACCGCGTCGAAGGTCTCGCGGGAGTGGTCGGCAAAGCGGGGGCGGTCCTGCAGACGCTGGACCTGGAGCCAGTCGTACAGCAGGAAATCGAGGGTGTCACGCATGGCAAGGTCTCCGCGCCGGTCGGCGCCGGTCCGGCCGCCCTTCACAGGGGCTGCCGGACCTCGAGGGTTTCAGTCCACCGGGGCGGTCACAGCACTTCAAACACGCCCGCAGCGCCCATGCCGCCGCCGATGCACATCGTGACGCACACCCGCTTGGCGCCGCGGCGCTTGCCTTCGATCAGGGCATGGCCGGTCAAGCGCTGGCCGGAGACACCGTAGGGGTGCCCCAGGGCGATCGCGCCGCCGTTGACGTTGAGGCGGTCCATGGGGATGCCCAGCGTGTCGGCGCAATACAGCACCTGCACGGCAAAGGCCTCGTTGAGTTCCCACAGGTCGATGTCCGCCACCGTCAGGCCCAGGCGCTTGAGCACCTTGGGCACGGCGAAGACCGGACCGATGCCCATTTCATCGGGCTCGCAGCCAGCCACCGCAAAGCCGAGGAAACGGCCCAGCGGCTTCAGGCCCTTGCGCTGCGCATAGGCTTCGCTGACCACGGCGCAGGCGCCGGCGCCGTCGCTGAACTGGCTGGCATTGCCGGCCGTGACCACGCCGCCGGGCACGGCGGTGCGGATGTCCTTGATGCTCTCGTAGGTGGTGCCCACGCGCAGGCCTTCGTCGATGCTGACGGTGGCCTCCTGGGTGATCATGCCGCGCACCTTGTCGGCCACGCCGCGGGTGACGGTGATGGGCACGATCTCGGCATTGAACAGCCCTTCGGCCTGGGCCGCACAGGCTTTCTGCTGGCTGCCGGCGCCGTAGTGGTCCATGCGCTCCTTCGGAATCTTGTAGCGCTGGGCGACGTTCTCGGCAGTCTGCAGCATGGACCAGTAGATCTCGGGCTTGTGCTGCGACAGCCAGCCTTCATGGATCATGTGCCGGTTGGCCTCGTTCTGCACGCAGGAGATGCTCTCCACACCGCCGGCGACAAACACATCGCCCTCGCCGGCGATGATGCGCTGGGCCGCGGTGGCGATGGTCTGCAGGCCGCTGGAGCAGAAGCGGTTGATGGTCATGCCGGACACCGACACCGGCAGACCGGCCCGCAGCGCGATCTGGCGGGCGATGTTGCTGCCGGTGGCGCCTTCGGGCGTGGCGCAGCCCATCAGCACATCTTCCACCTCGCCCGGCTCGATGCCGGCGCGCTCCACCGCGGCGCGCACCACATGGCCGCCGAGCGTGGCGCCATGGGTCATGTTGAAGGAGCCTTTCCAGCTCTTGGCCAGCGGGGTGCGGGCCGTGGACACGATCAGTGCGTTGCTCATTCCTAGCTCCTTGTTCTCAGTCGGTGAAGCCCTTGCCCTGCTCGGCCAGACGGGCCAGCAGCGGTGCGGGTTCCCAGAACTTGCCGTCATCCAGCGGGTTGCGGGCAAAGCGCTTCATCGTCTGGACCACGTTGTACAGGCCCACCGTGTCCGCATAACACATCGGGCCGCCGCGCCACAGCGGGAAGCCGTAGCCGGTGAGGTAGACCATGTCGATGTCGGAGGCGCGCAGCGCGATGCCTTCCTCCAGGATGCGGGCGCCTTCGTTGACCAGGGCGAACACCAGGCGCTGCACGATCTCCTCGTCGCTGATCTTGCGCGGCGTGATGCCCAGGGCCGAGCGATGCATGTCGATCATCTCCAGCACGGTGCGGGAGGGAATCGCATCCCGCTTGCCCGGCTGGTAGTCGTACCAGCCCGCACCGGTCTTCTGGCCGAAGCGACCCATCTCGCACAGCAGGTCGGCGGTCTTGGAATAACGCAGGTCCGGCTTTTCGATGTAGCGCCGCTTGCGGATGTACCAGCCCACGTCGTTGCCGGCCAGGTCGCCCATGCGGAACGGGCCCATGGCGAAGCCGAAACGTTCGACCGCCTTGTCCACCTGCTGCGGCGTGCAGCCTTCCTCCAGCAGGAAACCGGCCTGCCGGCTGTACTGCTCGATCATGCGGTTGCCGATGAAGCCGTCGCAGACGCCGGACACCACGCAGGTCTTGCGGATCTTCTTGCCCAGCGCCATCACCGTGGCGAGCACGTCCTTGGCGGTGGCGGCACCGCGCACCACTTCCAGCAGCTTCATCACGTTGGCCGGACTGAAGAAGTGGGTGCCGATGACGTCCTGCGGACGCTTGGTGAAGCTGGCGATCTTGTTGACGTCCAGCGTCGAGGTGTTGCTGGCCAGGATGGCACCAGGCTTCATCACCTCGTCCAGGCGGCGGAAGACCTGCTCCTTGACGCCGATGTCCTCGAACACGGCCTCGATGACCAGGTCCGCATCGCCGATCTCGGTGTAGCTCAGCGTGCCTTGCAGCAACGCCATGCGCTGCGCGTACTTGTCTTCCTTGAGCTTGCCCTTGCGGATCTGGGCTTCGTAGTTTTTGCGGATGGTCTCGATGCCGCGGTCCAGCGCCTCGATCTTCATCTCCAGCAGCGTGACCGGAATGCCGGCATTGAGGAAGTTCATCGCGATGCCGCCGCCCATGGTGCCGGCACCGATGATGGCGACCTTCTGGATCGGCCGCAGCGGCGTGTCCTCCGGCACATCGGGAATCTTCGCAGCGGCACGCTCGGCGAAGAAGGCATGGCGCAGCGCCTTGGATTCCGGCGTCAGCATCAGCTGGGCGAAGGCATCGCGCTCGGCCTTCATGCCGTCCTCGAAGCGCTGGCTCACCGCCGCGGCCACCGCATCGACGCACTGCAGCGGCGCGGGGAAATGCTTGCTCATCGCCTGCACCGTGTTGCGGGCGAACTGGAAGTAGCCCTGCGGCTCGGGATGCTGCGCCTTGAGGTCCCGCACCCGTGGCAGCGGGCGCTTGTCCGCCACCTCCATGGCAAAGGCCACGGCGCCATCGAGCAGGTCGCCCTCGACGATCTTCTGGAACAGCACCTGGCCCGGCACCTGGGCCAGCAGCTCGCTGTTGACCGGCTCGCCGCTGACGATCATGTTCAGCGCCGGCTCCACGCCCAGCGCACGCGGCAGTCGCTGCGTGCCGCCAGCGCCGGGCAACAGGCCCAGCTTCACTTCCGGCAGGGCCACCTTGGTGCCGGGCGCCGCGACGCGGTAGTGGCAGCCCAGCGCCAGCTCCAGGCCACCGCCCATGCAGACGCTGTGGATGGCGGCCACCACCGGCTTGCTGCAGGACTCCACCCGCGCGATCAGCGACAGCAGGTTGGGCTCGGCCAGCGCCTTGGGGGAGCCGAACTCACGGATGTCGGCACCGCCGGAAAACGCCTTGCCGGCGCCGGCGATCACCACCGCCTTGATGGCCGCGTCGTTCTCGGCCCGCTCGATCCCCTCGGCGGTCGCCTTGCGGGTGGCATGGCCCAGGCCATTCACCGGCGGATTGTTCAGCGTGATCACGGCCACCGAGCCGCGGACTTCGTAGTTGGCACTCATGCGTGTTCCTTGAAAAGAACGGTCGTTCGATTCTAGGCAGAGCGCTCGCCGCTGTGATGTCCCTGCGGCGACAAACCGACGGCACCCGCCCAGACATGGAACCTCTTGGCCCTGTTCGGCGACACATGGCGATTCAACCTGGCTGAGGAGCTTCCATGTGGCGGTGCTGTTTCCCCAAACCCCTTCACAGCGCAGATGCCGGAGCCGGCACCCACGCGTTTGAGGCTGCCACCGATGCAGAGCCCGAGGTGGAGCCCGACCCGTCGCCCGGTACCGAGGGTTGGCGGCCGGCGGACGGCGCGGGCCGTCCCTCCCGGCATGAACGGCCCCGCTCGCTGCAGGAGGCCCCCGAGGGCGAAGCCCCGGACCGGCCGGGCGCCTCGCGGGTCAAGGTGCCACTGCTTCGGGCGCTGAGCCAGCCTTCCGCCCCCACGGCGGAGGCGTTGCAGCGCCGCTCGCGCCGAGGCACGTTGGATGGCAGCAGGACGCTCAGTCTCCGGTCCGAGGGCAGCAACGGCCCGGACAGCGTGTTTTCGTCCGGCAGCGACTCTGGCCTGGGTGGGGGGCCGGTTCCTGCCGTCTCCTCCACCGGTCATCTGGACATGTCCGGCATGAGACGGCGCGACTTCATGGCGCTGTCCCAGGACCAGATGCGAGCCATGGGTCGCGATTGCAAGCGGCTGACCCTGCCCCGCGGCTGCACGGCGGAGGCGGTCCGCGCATGGCTCAGGGCCTGCCCGGACATCGAGGAGATCACTGCGCTGGACATCGTGGAAGACGGCAGGCCGTTATCCGCCGTGCAGGCCCAGCAGCTGCGTTATTTCCGGACGTTCCCGCCTGGGCCCAACCCGCTGTACTTGGGGCTCAAGGCCCGCGCAGTGGTGCCCCAGGATCTGGCTCCGCACCCGGACCCGGGCCTGACCCTGGACCGGTTGCGGGGATGGGCGCAAACGCCAGAGACGCTGCCCCAACTGAGCGATGCGGAGTTCGTCGCCATCAGGGATGTGGTGGAACGCCATGTGCTGGACTCTGCCCATAAATTCCGCGATGGATTCTGGGTCACCCCGAGATTCCAAAGCTGCGCACCCGCCCTGATGCAAGCCGTGCCCGCCGAGTTGCTCAGCGGTGTGGACGCGGCCAACCATGCGCACGTCCTGAAACGCCTCTCCGACCGGCGCAACATGCGTCTGAGCTACACGGAGCTGTTGAACTTCGTGAGGCCCATGCTGAAGGCCTGCTGGGACGTCGTGGCGCGTCAGAACGATTCATTCCGTTATGAACGGCGAGCGCCGGACGAGCTTGCAGCGCTGGCGGCCTTGCAGCTCTGGGTGCTGAGTGCGTCGCCGCAGGAAATCGCGGGGCAGCGCGAGCGGGTGGCCGCCTTTGCGCGAAGGTCCGAGCAATGGGGCGATGAGCAATGGCGGCGCCAGTTGATCGATGCCGCGCTGCAGGGTCACACGCCCGTGCTGGACGGCGATCAGGTCGTGTCACAGCGGCCCTGATCAGCCGCACTGATGGCGCTCAGCGCCCCCGCGGCCGGTCGATCTGCGTGGGCGCAAACCCGCTGTTGTCCTCAAGATCCTCATGCTGGGTCGGCAGGAAAGCGCCGCCGCCCTGCGCCACCCGCGCCTGCATCGGCATGCCCTGCGGGGCCAGGGGCGAGGCCACACGCGGCTCGATCGGCGGCCCCAGCGTGTCCGGCGGGCTGACGGTGTTGGCCGCGCGGCGACGCACCCGCTCGGCGATCAGCCGCAGCTCACCCAGCTCCAGCTGGAGCTGCTCGATCTGCCGCCGCGCCTGGCTGTTCTGCTGGTTGAGCAGATCCCGCGAGGCCTTGAGCTGCTCGATCAGCCCCCGGGCCTTGCCCAGCCGGTTGTGCCACCACAGGCTGGCGCCGACCCCGACGACCACCCCACCACCCACAGCACCCGCCACGATGCTCCAAACCTGCCCGATGTCCATGTTGTTTGGCTCCTTCTGGAACTTCTGAATGTCCGCTGCGACCGGCCGAGGCACCGCTGCGCAGGGGCCGGCGCCCCTGGCGGGCGCCGCTTCAGGCCAATGTAGTGTGCTGTCACGGGCCTGTAACGCCACCCACCCACCCGGAACAGGGGACCCGGGTCGGGGTTTCGCGACGGGCGACACAAGTTTTCACCTTGATGAGCTCACGAGCGTGCGATGGGGCACCGTTTTGCGGCTGCTAGCATCCGAAGATGGTCACCCCTTGAGGAGCAGATGGATGACGCCTTCCCCCCGCTCAGCCGTCCCCGACTGGCGCGCCCGCCGGCTGGATCACCTCCGGTCGCTGATCCGCGCCGCGGCGCCGGAGGCCACCGAAGAAGCCAAGTGGAAAAAACCCACCAACCCGGCTGGGGTGCCCACCTGGTCCGACCACGGCATCCTCTGCACCGGCGAGACCTACAAGGACAAGATCAAGCTGACCTTTGCGCAGGGCGCCCGGCTGCCGGACCCGCATCAGCTCTTCAATGCCAGCCTGGATGGCGGCACCCGGCGCGCCATCGACTTGAAGGAACAGGACCCGCTGGATGAGGACGCCTTCCAGGACCTCATCCGCGCAGCGGTCGCCTACAACCGGGGTGCGTGATCGCCAGGGGCGCCTGCGGCGCCCGATCGCCCGATGGCCCGGTCGGTCCCCGCCGGCCTCAGACCTCCAGCCACTCCTTGCGGATGTAGGCATTGGCCTTGAGATCGGCCGGCGTGCCCTCGAACACGATGCGCCCGTGGCCCATCACATAGCAGCGCTCCGAGATCTCCAGCGCAATGGCGAGTTTCTGCTCCACCAGCAGCACCGACACCCCGCGCCGCTTCAGCTCCTTGAGATAGTCCGCCACCAGTTCCACGATCTTGGGCGCCAGGCCCTCCGTCGGCTCGTCGATCATGATCAGGTCCGGGTCGCCCATCAGCGTGCGGCACAGGGTCAGCATCTGCTGCTCGCCGCCCGACAGCACGCCGGCCTCGGTATGCTGACGCTCCTTCAGGCGGGGGAACATCTGGTACATGTCGTCGAAGCCCCAGCGCGGCTTTTGGGCGCGGCGTCCACTTTTCTGCCCCAGCATCAGGTTCTGATGCACGGTGAGCTTGGGAAAGATGTCCCGGTTCTCCGGCACATAGCCGATGCCTTCATGGGCGATCTCATAGGCCTTGCGGCCCAGCAGCGCCCGGCCGCCCCAGTTCACCGCGCCGGTGCCTTCCACCTGGCCCATGATGGTCTTGACCGTGGTGGACCGGCCAGAGCCGTTGCGCCCGAGCAGGCTGACGATCTCCCCCGGCCGCACCTCCATCGTCACCCCGTGCAGCACATGGCTCTTGCCGTAGAAGGCATGCAGGTTCTCCAGCGTGAGCGTTCGTGTCGCCTGGCTCATGCGTGCGCTCCTTCCGCCTGCGCCTCGGCCAGCACCGAGCCCAGATAGGCCTCCTGCACCCGCGGATTGGCCCGCACCGCTTCCGGCACGTCGAAGGCGATCACCTCCCCATACACCAGCACCGCGATCTTGTCGGCCAGGCCGAAGACCACGCCCATGTCGTGCTCCACCGTCAGCAGCGTGCGGCCCTCGGTGACCTGCCGGATCAGCTGGATGAAGCGCTTGGTCTCGCTCTTGCTCATGCCGGCGGTGGGCTCGTCCAGCAGGATCACCTTGGCCCCGCCGGCAATGGTGATGCCGATCTCCAGCGCCCGCGCCTCGGCATAGGTCAGGTTCATCGCCGGCACGTCGCGTTTCTTGTCCAGATGCAGCATCTCCAGCAGTTCATCGGCGCGGTCATTGAGGTCGTCCAGGCCGGCGAGGAATTTCCAGAAGGCATAGCGGTGGCCCATCGACCACAGCAGCGCGCAGCGGATGTTTTCGAAGACCGACAGGCGGGTGAACAGGTTGGACACCTGGAAACTGCGCGACAGGCCGCGGCGATTGATCTGATGCGGGGCCAGCTGGTCGATGCGCTCGCCAAACAGGTGGATCTCGCCGCTGCTGGGCGCAAACCGGCCACTGATCAGGTTGAACAGCGTGGACTTGCCGGCGCCGTTGGGGCCAATGATGGCCACCCGCTCGCCGGGTTTCACGGCCAGTTCCGCGCCGCGGATGATTTCGCTGCGGCCAAAGCTCTTGCGCAGGCTGCGCAGTTCCAGGGCCCAGGGGGTCGTGTCCGTCGATGTGCTCATGGGGTGCTCCCGGCGTTCACAGGCTTTCCCTGCGCTTGATCTCTTTTTCGATCTCTTCCTGGGCCTCGTTCCAGTGGCGGCGGAACTCCCGCCGCGCCAGCTCGAACAGCCCCAGCCCGGTCACCAGGACAAAGACCGCCCCGAACCAGGCATCCAGGCCCTTGGTGTTGAGCTCCACGCCCAGCACACGCGCCTGCGGCCCCAGGGCTTCATTGAGCTGCAGGTGGTAGAGCATCTCCACCATCACCGAGCCGCCCAGCAACGCCAGCAGCGCGGTGCCGCCCAGGGCCAGGTAGGCCGGCCAGATCGAGCGCAGCCGGCCAAAGGCCGCCAGGCGCAGGTTCATCATGATCAGCGACGCAAAGCCGCCGGGCGCATACATCACCATGAAGAGGAAGACCAGGCCCAGGTACAGCAGCCAGGCCTTGGTCAGCTCCGACAGCAGCACCAGCGCCACCACCATCAGCACCGCGCCGATGATGGGGCCGAAGAAGAAGGTGGCCCCGCCCAGGAAGGTGAACAGCAGGTAGGCGCCGGAGCGGGCCGCGCCCACCACCTCGGCGGTCACGATCTCGAAGTTCAGCGCTGACAGGCCGCCCGACACCCCGGCAAAGAAACCGGCGATCAGGAAGGCCAGGAAGCGGACCCATTGCGTGTCGTACCCGATGAACTGCACCCGCTCGGGGTTGTCCCGCACCGCATTGAGCATGCGCCCCAGCGGCGTGCGGGTGAAAGCGAACATCAGCCCGGTGCAGATGAAGCAGTAGACCGCGATGAGGTAGTACACCTGCACCTGCGGCCCGAAGCTGATGCCCAGCACCGGCGCGCCGACGACGCGGTTGCCGGAGATGCCGCCTTCCCCGCCGAAGAACTCCGGCAGCATCAGCGACATCGACCAGATCAGCTCGGCCAGGCCCAGCGTGATCATCGCGAAGGGCGTGCCCGACTTCTTGGTCGAGACATAACCAAACAGCGCCGCAAAGCCCAGCCCGGCCAGCCCGCCCACGATGGGGATCAGGCTCACTGGCAGCCACTGAAGCTGTCCGCCGGAGACTGCATTGAGGGTGTGGATGGCCAGGTAGGCCCCCAGGCCGCTGTAGACCGCATGCCCGAAGCTCAGCATGCCGCCCTGCCCCAGCAGCAGGTTGTAGGACAGGCAGGCAATGATGGCGATGCCGATCTGCGACAGCATCGTCTGCGCCAGGCTGCTGGTCCACAGCAGGGGCGCGACCAGCAAGGCCAGCGCATACACGCCCCATACCAGCCAGCGGCCGACGTTGTAGGGCTTGAAGTGGTAGCTCTGGCCCCGGGGCACGCGGCCGGGACGCTGGAGCTGCGGCGAGGATCCGGCGCTGATGCCGGTGCTGGAGCCGGCGCTGGAGCCGGAACCGGCGCCGGACGTGGCCGGACCGGCCTGCGCAGAGGGCATGACGACGGACATGGTCAGTCCTCCCGGTTACCGAGCAGGCCCTTGGGCCGGAAGATCAGGATCAGCACCATCAGCAAGTACGGCAGGATGGGCGCCACCTGAGCGAGGGTCAGCTTGAGCAGCGGATAGCCGAAGGTGTCCGGCGTGGCCTTGAAGACGCTGGCCAGCGAGGCATCCACCGTCAGCGGCATCGTCTGCAGCAGGCCGATGAGGATGGAGGCGACGAAAGCGCCGGCCAAGGACCCGACGCCGCCCACCACCACCACCACGAAGATGATGGAGCCGACGATGACCGCCATGGCCGGCTCGGTGACAAAGGTGATGCCGCCGATGACGCCGGCCAGCGCCGCCAGGGCGCAGCCGCTGCCAAACACCAGCATGAAGACCCGCGGCACGTTGTGGCCGAGCGATTCCACCATCTCCGGATGGGTGAGCGCCGCCTGGATCACCAGCCCGATGCGGGTGCGGGTGAGCAGCAGCCACAGCGCCAGCAGCATGCCCAGCGCCACCAGCATCATGAAGGCCCGGGTCATCGGGAATTTGGAACAGGACGCGGCCGCGCACAGGGCGGGCGCCGCCTCGCCCCACACCCATTGCAGACCCTGCCCCGGCGCATGCACCAGGGTGAAAGCGGCACCTTGCAGCGACGGGGGCGGCGAGAACGGCACCGCCGTGCGGCCCCACACCAGCTGCACCAGCTCCAGCACCACATAGGACAGGCCAAAGGTGATCAGGAGCTCGGCCACGTGGCCGAACTTGTGGACCCGCCGCAGTGCCCCGCGCTCGAACAGCGCGCCCAGGGCGCCCACGGCCAGCGGGGCCAGCAACAGCGCCGGCCAGAAACCCAGCCAGCCGGCCATGCTGTAGGCCACGTAAGCGCCCAGCATGTAGAAGCTGGCATGGGCGAAGTTCAGCACGCCCATCATGCTGAAGATCAGCGTGAGGCCGGAGCTGAGCATGAACAGCAGCAGTCCGGAGGACAGCCCGTTCAGCAGATTGATCAGCAGTTGTTCCACAAGAAGCACCCCTCCCCGCGGGCCGACCGGACGGCCCGATGTGCAGGCCGCAGCCTATCCAGAAATTCGCGGTGACGGCGGCTGAGCCGGCCTCGACGGTGCGAGGAGCCTCACCGCCGTCACCGCCATGGGCGGTCTCAGCCCGGACGCTTCATCTGGCAGGAGGTCGGCGTGGACGACACATAGGCGTCGTAGGTCTTCACCGGCGCGAAGTTGAAGCCGGTGTTCTCCACGTTGTAGGGATGCTTGGCATCGACCTTCTGCCACACCGAGATGAACAGCGGCTGCTGCAACTGGTGGTCGGTCTTGCGGATTTCCACATCGCCGTTGAAGGTCTTGAAACGCAGCCCTTCCAGCGCGGCGGCCACCTTCACCGGGTCGGTGCTCTTGGCCTTGGCCATGGCCGTGCCCAGGGCGCTGTAGATGTGGATGATGGAGCCGGTGTAGAAGTCGTCGCCGAACTTGGCCTTGTACTCATTGGCCCACTGGTCCATCTGGCCGCCCATGTTGTTGTGGTTGTAGGCGACCTGGAAGACGCGTCCGGCACCGCTGGCGCCCATGGCGGTGGGCGTGCCGCTCACCCCGGCGTAGTAGGTGAAGAACTTGCCGTTGTAGCCCGCCTCGTTGGCGGCCTTGATCAGCAGCGCCAGGTCCGAGCCCCAGTTGCCGGTGATGACGGTGTCGGCCCCGGCCGCCTTGATCTTGGCCACGTAGGGCGCGAAGTCACGCACCTGGGCCAGCGGATGCAGGTCTTCGCCCACCACCTGCACATCGGGCCGCTTCTTGGCCAGCATCTCCTTGGCGTACTTGGCCACCTGCTGGCCGTGGGCGTAGTTCTGGTTGAGCAGGTAGACCTTCTTCACCTCCGGCTGGTCCTTGAGGAAGGTGGTGATGGCCTCCATCTTCATCGAGGTGTCCGCATCGAAGCGGAAATGCCAGTAGCTGCACTTGCTGTTGGTCAGGTCCGGGTCCACCGCCGAGTGGTTGAGGTAGAGCACCTCCTTGCCGGGGTTGCGCTCGTTGTGCTTGTTGACCGCATCGATGATGGCCAGTGCCGCGCCCGAGCCGTTGCCCTGGGTGACATAGCGCACGCCCTGGTCGATGGCCGACTTCAGCGCATTGAGCGATTCCGCCGGGCTGAGCTTGTTGTCGATGGCGATGATCTCGAACTTCACGCCGGCCGGATTGGTGGCATTGAACTTCTCGGCGAAGAACTGGAAGCTCTTGACCTGGTTCTGGCCCACCGGCGCCATCAGGCCCGAGAGCGGGTCGATCCAGGCGATCTTCACCGTCTCGCCTTTTTGCGCCTGCGCGCTGCCCATGGCCAGGGCCAGGAAGGCGGCCGCGGCCAGGGGTTGGATCAACAGTCGGAGGGAACGCTGGGGGCTGTGCGGGATCATGGGTTTGTCTCCTGATATGGTTGTAGGCACGGCTTGGAACAGCGAAGGGCGCGTCCGTCAGTCGGGTGGGGCCAGGCCCATCGGCCGGGGAGCGCGCAGGGGACTTTTCACGCGGTGGGCAACACGTGGTCGCGGAACTGCTCACGCAGCTTCAGCTTGAGCATCTTGCCGGTGGCGGTGTGGGGAATCTCGTTCACGAAGGCCACGTCGTCGGGCACCTGCCACTTGGCAATCTTGCCCTCATAGAACTTGAGGATGTCGTCGCGGCTGACGGTCGCGCCCGGCTTGGTCACCACCACCAGCAGCGGACGTTCGTCCCATTTCGGATGCGCCACCGCGATCACCGCCGCTTCATGCACCGCCGGATGCGCCATGGCGATGTTCTCCAGTTCGATGGAGCTGATCCACTCACCGCCGGACTTGATCACGTCCTTGCTGCGGTCGGTGATCTGCATGAAGCCGTCTTCATCGATGGTGGCCACGTCGCCGGTGGGAAACCACAGGCCTGCATCGCGCCCGTCGCGCCCGGTCACGGGGATCAAGGGGCTTTCCTCATGACCGAAGTAGCTGGCGATCACCCACGGGCCGCGCACCACCAGGTTGCCGGCGCTGCGACCGTCCCAGGGCAGCTCGCGGCGGGCATCGTCGATCACCGTCATGTCGATGCCGTAGATGGACTTGCCCTGCTTCTCCAGCAGATGACGCTGCTGCTCCGGCGGCAGCGACAGATGCTTGCTGCTCAGGCGGCTGAGCGTGCCCAAGGGCGACAGCTCGGTCATCCCCCAGGCATGGATCACCTCGACGCCGTACACGTCCATCAGCGTGGCCAGCATCGCGGGCGGGCAGGCCGAGCCGCCGATCACGGTGCGCTTGAAGCTGCTGAACTTCAGGCCCTGGCTGCCGACGTAGTTGAGCAGCCCCAGCCACACGGTGGGCACGCCGGCGCTGAAGGTGACCTGCTCCTGCTCGAACAGCTCATACAGCGACTTGCCGTCCAGATGCGGGCCCGGGAAGACCACCTTCGCGCCCACCAGCGCCGTGCTGTAGGGCAGGCCCCAGGCATTGACGTGGAACATCGGCACGACCGGCAGGATGACGTCGCGGCGGGTGCAGGCCATCGCGTCCGGCAGCGCTGCGCCGAAGGCATGCAGCACGCTGCTGCGGTGGCTGTAGACGGCGCCCTTGGGGTGGCCGGTGGTGCCGCTGGTGTAGCAGAGGGTGGAGGCGGTGTCCTCGTCCATCAGCGGCCAGGTGTAGTGGCCGTCTTCGGCGGCCAGCAGGTCCTCGTAGCAGAGCAGGCCGGGCAGCGAGGACTCGGCGGGCATATGGGCCCGGTCGGTCATCAGGATGAAATGGCGCACCGTCTTGAGCTGCGGCGCGATCTTCTCCACCAGCGGCAGGAAGCTCAGGTCCAGGCACAGGGCCTGGTCCTGCGCATCGTTGGCGATCCACGCGATCTGCTCGGGGAACAGGCGCGGATTGATGGTGTGGCAGACCAGGCCGGAGCCCGACGTCCCGTAGTAGATCTCCAGGTGACGATGGCCGTTCCATGCCAGCGTGCCAACGCGCTCGCCAGCGGTCAGGCCCAGCCGCGCCAGTGCCTGCGCAAGCTGGCGGGACCGCAGCTCCACCTCTGCCCAGGTGCTCCGGTGCAAGTCGCCCTCACAGCGCTTGCTCACGATCTCGGTGTCTCCGGCGTGCCGGGCCGCATGCTGGATCAATGAAGAGATCAGCAACGGCATCGACATCATCTGGCCCAACAGTGCCATCCATGTCTCCTTGATCTTGGGGCCGTCAGACCGGTGGGGTCTGCAGTCCTGTGTTTGGATCAGTCTATGTCCGCCCCGGTGCGGGTAACGTCACCCTAGTGACGCTGCGGACCGTACGGCATAAGGATATTTACTTACGCAGCGAGAGCGAGGGGGGTGGGCGGTGCTTGCCCCTACCGCGGTGACGACACCGGTCGATCGGTACACTGGCCCCATGAATGCGCCAGAGATGTTCGCGCCTGACGGGGTGGCGGCTGATTCCTTTGCTCCCCGGTTCTCCAACCGTTTCCTCGATCTGGGCTCCAGGTTCTACACCGAGCTTGCGGCATCGCCCCTGCCGGATCCGCACTGGGTGGCGGTAAGCAGCGCCTGCACCGACCTCCTGGGCTGGCCGCAGGACTGGTGGCAGCGCCCGGGCGCCCTGGCCGCCTTCAGTGGCAACGCGTCCTGGCCGGGCATGCGGCCGCTGGCCAGTGTCTACAGCGGGCACCAGTTTGGGGTGTGGGCCGGTCAGCTTGGCGATGGTCGTGCCTTGTGGCTGGGGGAAGTGGAAGCGCCGGCGGGCCCCCTGGAGCTGCAGCTCAAGGGCGCCGGCCCGACGCCTTACTCGCGTCGCGGCGACGGCCGCGCGGTGCTGCGTTCTTCCATTCGCGAGTTCCTCTGCTCGGAAGCCATGGCGGCCCTGGGCATTCCCACCACCCGTGCGCTGTGCCTGGTGGGCTCGCGCGAGTTGAAGATCCAGCGTGAGACGGTGGAGACCGCTGCGGTCGTGACCCGCGTGGCGCCGAGCTTCCTGCGCTTCGGTCACTTCGAGCATTTCGCCCATCACGGCCAGCATGCCGAGCTGCGGCAGTTGTTTGACTATTTCCTGCAGACCTATGCGCCGGATTGCGCGGACGCGCCCAATCCGGTGGTGGCCGTGCTGGCGCGGGTGGCGGGGCAGACCGCCGATCTGATCGCGCAATGGCAGGCGGTTGGATTCATGCATGGCGTGATGAACACCGACAACATGTCGATGCTGGGCCTGACCATCGACTACGGCCCCTTCGGATTCATGGACGGTTTCAACCCGGGCCATATCTGCAACCACTCGGACCATCAGGGCCGTTATGCCTTTGCCCGCCAGCCGCAGATCGGCCTGTGGAATCTGCATGCGCTGGCCCAGGCGCTGTTCCCGCTGATGCCCACGGCCGAGACCGATGCCGACGCAGCGGCCGAAGCCCTGCAGGAGGCGCTGGAGGTCTACCGCGAACGCTTTGGCCAGTCGCTGCTGGGCGCCATGCGGGCCAAGCTGGGCCTGCTGGATGCGCTGGAGGAGGATGGTCTGCTGATCGACGATTGGCTGCGACTGTTGGCCAAGCACCAGAGCGACTACACCCTGGCCCACCGTCGCCTGTCCGCCTTCGACCCGGAGCAGCCGCCGGAGGCCCCGGTGCATGCGCCGCTGCGCGACCTCTTCCTGGACCGCGAGGCCTTTGATGCCTGGGCGCTGCGTTATGCCCAGCGCTTGAAGAAGGCGGCGGCGGACTCATCTGCATCCCGTGCGGCGCGCATGAATGCCGTCAATCCGGCGGTCGTGCTGCGCAACCATCTGGCGCAAACCGCCATCAAGCAGGCCGAAGCGGGCGATTTCTCGGAAGTGCAGCGGCTGGCACAGGTGCTCAGCCGCCCGTACGACGATCCCCTCAACCCCGCCGACGCCAGTCTTCCGCCCGACTGGGCGCAACATCTGGAGGTCTCCTGTTCATCATGAGCAAGCCTGTGAACCATCAAGAACGCGACCGCGACAGCGACTACGAAGTCAAGAAGACCGATGCCGAGTGGCGGGAGCAACTGGACCCGATCCAATACCAGGTGGCGCGCCAGGCGGCGACCGAACGCGCCTTCACCGGCAAGTACTGGGACCACTGGGAAGCGGGCCGCTACAACTGCGTGGGCTGCGGCACGCCGCTGTTCCAGGCGGACACCAAGTTCGACGCCGGCTGCGGCTGGCCCAGCTATTACGAGCCGATCAACTCGGAAGTGGTGGAGCGGGTGGTGGACGAGAGCCACGGCATGGTGCGGGTGGAAGTGCGGTGCAACAAATGTGGCACCCATCTCGGTCACGTCTTTCCCGATGGCCCGGAACCGACCGGCGAGCGGTTTTGCATCAACTCGGCCGCGATAGACTTCGAACCTCAGCGCTGAGCGCTCCTTCCGGTCCTTCTGCCGGACTGTCCACCGGTCTTTCGAATGAAGTTGCTCCTCGATTTTTTGCCGCTCCTGCTGTTTTTCGCGACCTTCAAGTACGCGGACGCCCAGCCGGAGTGGGCCGCCGGTTTTGCCACCGAGCATCTGGGTTTCCTGGTGTCTGGCGGGCAGGTGCCTGCGGAAGTGGCCCCGGTGCTGCTGGCCACCGTGGTGGTCATGGCGGCCACGGTGGCGCAGGTGCTGTTCCTCAAGCTCACCCGCCGCAAGGTGGACCTGATGCTGTGGATCAGCCTGGTGCTGGTGGTGGTGATGGGCAGCGCCACCATCTACTTCCACAGCGAAATGTTCATCAAGTGGAAGCCTTCGCTGCTGTACTGGGCCTTCTCCCTGACTTTCCTGGTCAGTCACCTGGTGCTGGGCCGCAACCTGCTGCGCAAGATGCTGGGCGGCGAGCTGCAACTGCCCGATGACGTCTGGGCCCGGCTCAACTGGGCCTGGGCGCTGTTCTTCGGCGCCATGGGGTTTGCCAATCTTTACGTCGCTTACGAGTTCAGCAGCTCGGCCTGGGCCAACTTCAAGGCCTTTGGATCGACTGGCCTGATTGTGCTGTTCACCCTGGCCCAGGGGATCTACATGAGCCGCCACCTGCCGGCGCCGGACGAGGCCACGGACGGCGCTGCCGACGCCAAGGAGCAGGGACGATGAGCGGCCCGCAAACCCCGATGGAATCGGGCCTGGCGGGCGCCGGGTCGGTGCCGCTGTCGGCTGAGATCGAAGCGCGTGTCCGGGCCGCGCTGAGCCCCGACCTTTTGAAGCTACGGGATGACAGTGCCTTGCACGCCGGGCATGCGGGGGCCCGCGAAGGGGGGCACTACTACATCGAAATCGTGAGCGCGCGCTTTGCCGGTTTACCCAGGGTGGCGCGGCATCGGCTCGTATATGATGCCCTCGCCGATCTGATGAAGAAGGGCATTCACGCGCTGGCGATTGAGGCGCGAGCGCCCGACGAACAGCAGAACAAGGTCCATGAGCAGCGCCGTTGACGGCGCTTTGTTTTGGAGCGTGATTGGACGCTCACCGGGAGTCTCTGAAAGGCCCTTTATCCATGAAGAAGTTTGTGCTTGCCGCCACTGTGGCGGCCTTCGGCGCCCTGTCCCTGCCGGCTGTGGCGCAGAACATTGCGATCGTGAACGGCAAGCCCGTTCCGAAGGCGCGTGCTGACCAGCTGATCTCGCAGATTGCCAAGAGCGGCCAACCGCGCAGCCCGGAGATGGAAAGCAAGGTCAAGGACGAGGTGGTCCTGCGTGAGATCTTCATGCAGGAAGCCGAGAAGCGTGGCCTGGCGGCTTCGAACGACTACAAGGCTCAGCTGGAGCTGGCCCGTCAGTCGCTGCTGATCCGTGAGCTGTTTGCGGACTATGCCAAGAAGAACCCGGTGACCGATGCGGAAGCCAAGGCCGAATACGACAAGTTCAAGGCCCAGGCTCCGAGCAAGGAATACCACGCCCGTCACATTCTGGTGAAGACGGAAGACGAAGCCAAGGCGCTGATCAAGCAGCTCAATGGCGGCGCCAAGTTTGACGACCTGGCGGGCAAGAACTCGATCGACACCGAGTCGGCCAAGAATGGTGGCGACCTGGGCTGGTCCACGCCGGACACGTATGTGCCCGAATTTGGTCAGGCGCTGAGCCAGCTCAAGGGTGGCGAAATGACGCAGACCCCGGTGAAGACGCAGTTTGGTTTCCACATCATCAAGCTGGAAGAAACGCGTGATGCGCAGTTCCCGGCCTTTGACGATGTGAAGGCCCAGATCGTCCAGCGCATCAGCCAGCAGAAGGTCGCAGCCTTCCAGGAAGAGCTGCGTACCAAGGCCAAGACGGACTACAAGTTCTCGAACTGATTTCCGAACCAAAAGCACTCGACGGCCGCTGCGGTGGCCGTCATGATGCAGGCCCGCGATGCTGATGTTCAGCCGCGGGCTTTTTTTCTGGATGGATGATTTTTCATGACGGCTTCCCGCTTGGCTCGGCGACTGCTTCCTTCGCCTGAGATGCTGTCCCGCACGCGGGGCCTGGGCTGGCTGGGGGCCTATCTGCGGGAGCGGCCGTGGCTGTGGGTGGCGCACCGGCGGCGTGTGGCGCTGGGCGCGGCTGTCGGTCTGGCGGTGGGGGTGATTCCGCTGCCGACGCAGATGCTGCTGGCGGCCTTGGCGGCAATTGTTTTCCGGGCCAATGTGGCGGCAGCGATTGCGGCCACCTGGCTGACCAACCCGCTGACGCTGGTCCCGATCTGGGGTTTGGCGATCTTTCTAGGCCGGCAGGTATTGGGCATTCACGGGCCGATCTCGGCCCCACGTGAACTGGCGCTGAACTGGAGCGAGCCCTCCACCTGGTGGCATGCCATTGCCCAGTGGTTCACAGAGCTCGGCACGCCGCTGCTGGTCGGTTTACCGCTGGCCGGTGTGGTGCTGGGGGCTAGCCTCTACGTCATCGTCTACATCGGCTGGTGGCTCGTCATCCGCACCGAACGCCGTCGGCGCCTGCGGGAGCGGGAGCTGAGACTCCCCTCTTGAAGCTTCCCTCGACTTTCTGACGGCGACCTCTCCGGGGGGCATGCATGCCGGCGTTGCTCATTCATTCTTTGACCTCGCCCGAAGCCGGCAAGTGGGCCCCCTTTTGCTCCATGTCCCCCGGACCCTCCGGGTCCTCCTCCTAATACTTACGCAAAAGGGGGCCCACTTGCCGGCTTCTCGAACGGAGGACTTCCTAGAACTCCGGCCACCAGCCAGCGTGCCACTCCCATCTTTGACCTCCGCCGCCCATGGTCGCCCTCCTGGCGACACCCGCGAGCGGCGCTCATGGGAGTTCGGGCTACCGGGCGGCATGACAAAACTCAGCCCCCGCGAACGGAGTTCGTGGAACTGGCGCAACCGGGCCACGGAGCGTCCCCGGATGACGCCGCCGCAGAGCGCGAGGGGATATCTAGCCGTGGCGCTTCACCAGGTTGGCGAGGGTGATGAGGGGGGTTACCTGAGGCAAGGATGGATGCCGAGGACGTTCTTGGTCCCGGTCAGGCTCGCTCGATGATGGCAGGAGGACTGTGGGAAGTCCTGGGTGCGAGAAGCCGGCAAGCGGGCCCCCTTTTGCGTAAGTATTAGGAGGAGGCCCCGAAGGGGACGGGGGACTGAGCCCGGACACAAACAGTCCTGAGGACTGTTTGTGCCTGGCGAAGGCCAGGGCCTCTGGCCCTGGCATGGAGCAAAAGGGGGCCCGCTTGCCGGCTTCGGGCGTAGTCAAAGAAGCGCCCCGCCCGCCCCCCACGCTCATCAGCAAGAGCGAGCGACACTCACCTGAGGTTCGCGTATGGAGAGCGACCCGACTCAGGCAGGAAGATCCGCCAGCGTGATGTCTTGCAGATGCCCCGCCGCGATCTTCAGCTGCCGATCGCACTGCCTCGCGATGTTCTGATCGTGGGTGACCATCACCAACGTCGTCCCCAGCTCGCGATTCAGATCGAACATCAGCTTCATCACCTGCTCCCCGGTCGCGAAGTCCAGGCTCCCGGTGGGCTCATCGGCCAGCAACAGATCCGGCTGCTGCACAAACGCCCGCGCCAACGCCACCCGCTGCTGCTCGCCCCCCGACAACACCCGTGGGTAGTGGGACAGCCGCTGCCCCAACCCCACCCGGTCCAGCATCTGGCGCGCCAACCCCCGGGCATCCCGTTCGCCCCGCAACTCCAGCGGCAGCATCACGTTTTCCAGCGCGGTCAAATGGCCCAGCAACTGGAAACTCTGGAAGACAAAGCCCAGATGCGCCCCCCGCAGCGCCGCACGGCCGTCCTCGTCCAGGGCAAACATGTCCTGACCCCGCAGACGCACCGTGCCGCTCGTGGGCGTGTCCAGGCCCGCCAGGATGGATAGCAGCGTACTCTTGCCCGAGCCCGATGCGCCCACGATGGCGACCGATTCCCGTGCCTGCAGCTGAAAGGTGATGTCATGCAGAATGGTCAGCACGCCGCTGGCGTCCTGCACCGACTTGTTGACGTGATCGACCTCGAGGATGTTTAGAACCATGAATCAACCGCAGATGCGCCGCCGTGAGTGGATGCTCTACTCTAGCGCCTCTCTCCTCACCGCGAGCTTGGCGGTGTCTCTGGCCGGACCTGCCGCCGCACAAGGAAAGTCCGCCACCGCCGCCAAGGCCGATGCCCCCCGACGCATCCTGGTGCTCGGCGACAGCCTCTCCGCCGAATACGGCCTGGCCCGCGGCACCGGCTGGGTTGCCCTCATGACGCAGCGCCTGAACCAGCAGCAACTGCCCGCCGAGGTCATCAATGCCAGCATCAGCGGCGACACCACCTCCGGCGGCCTCGCCCGCCTCCCCGCCCTGCTCAAGCAGCACCAGCCCACCCTGCTCGTGATCGAGCTCGGCGGCAACGACGCCCTGCGCGGACTGCCCCTGGCCAACACCCGGGACAACCTGCGCGCCATGGTCCGCGCCGGCAAGGCAGCCGGCGCCAAGGTCCTGCTCGTGGGCATGCAGATCCCGCCCAACATGGGCCCCAGCTACACCCGCGAATTCGAAGCCGGTTTCAAAACCGTCGCCCAGGAAGAAAAAGTCCCCCTGGTGCCCTTCCTCCTGGCCGGCGTCGCCGACCGCAGCGACGCCGCCGACTGGTTCCAGCCCGACCGCATCCATCCCCTGGCCAAGGCCCATCCTGTCATGCTGGAGAACGTCTGGAAGCAACTTCGTCCCATGCTGTGACGACGCCGTAGCAGTTCTTCACCGCATTGCATCAAGTTTGACAAGCTCGCTTTACCGCTGAGCCAACACCGTACGGGTGCCGGTGCGGCATGATGACGGGGACCTCATTGATTTGATCGCCGAATGACTCTCGCCCGAGCGCGCCTGCGGCCGCGCTGGCGTCCCGCCTCAGCCCTGGTGCTGAGTCTGGCGCTGGCCGGCTGCGTGAACCTGGCGCCCGACTACCACCGCCCTGCCCCCGCCGTGCCCCACGAAGGCACCGAAGCCCTCCAGGATGCCGCGCGCCTGCCCTGGCGCACCGTCTTCATCGACACGCGCCTGAAGGACACCATCGCGCTGGCGCTGACGCAAAACCGGGACCTGCGCGTCGCCGCGCTGAATGTGGACAAGGCCCGCGCCGCCCTGGTGCAGACCGACGCCCAGCGCTGGCCGACCGTCACCGCCGGCGTCAGTGCCAGCCGTTCCGGCTCAGGCGCCGGCAGCACCGCCACCACCAGCCAGTCCGTCTCGGCCCAACTGGCCCTGACCAGCTTCGAGCTGGACCTGTTCGGCCGCGTCCGCAACCTGAGCGCCTCCGCCCAGGCCTCCGTCTGGGCCCTGGACGACACCCGCCAGAGCGTGCAGATCAGCCTCGTGGCCGAAGTCGCCAGCGCCTGGCTGACCTGGGCGGCCGACCTGCAGCGGCAAGCCCTGGCCCAGCAAACCCTGGCCAGCCAACAGCAGACCCTGTCGCTGACCGAGCGCCGCCATGCCGTCGGCGCCGTCTCCGGACTGGCGCTGGCCCAGGCCCGCACCGCCGTCGAAAGCGCCCGGGCCGACGTGGCCACCTATCCCGCCACGCTGCAGCAAGACCGCCACGCCCTGGAACTGCTGCTGGGCTCCGCCCTGCCCGACGCGCTGCACCCCACGGCCGCCGATGCGCAAACCAACGTCAGCGCGCTCGTGGACCTGCCCAGCGGCGTCCCCTCCAGCGTGCTGCTGCGCCGCCCGGATGTGCGCTCCGCCGAGCAGTCCCTGGTGGCCACCCATGCCGACATCGGCGCCGCCCGCGCCGCCCGCTTCCCCACCATCAGCCTGACCGCCAGCGCCGGCCGCGCCAGCACCGCCTTGTCCGACCTGTTCAAGGCCGGCAATGGCAGTTGGTCCATCGGCCCGTCCGTGTCGCTGCCGGTCTTCGATGCCGGGGCCAGCCGGGCCGCCGTGCGCCAGGCCGAGATCAGCCGGGACATCGCCCTGGCCAGCTACGACAAGACGGTGCAGACCGCCTTCCGCGAAGTGGCCGATGCCCTGTCCGTCCGCGCCACCCTGGCCGACCGACTCGCCGCGCAGCAGACCCTGCTGGCCGCCACCGAGCGGCAGGTCCAGTTGGCCGACGTGCAGTGGCGCGCTGGCAGCAGCACGCAGCTGGACGTGCTGGACGCACAGCGCTCGCTGTATGCGGCGCAGCAGTCGCTGATCACGCTGCGACTGACCGAACAGCTCAACCGCATCACGCTCTACAAGGTGCTGGGTGGCGGCTGGAGCGACGACAACACCCTCCCATCCTGAGGATTTCCGAATGAAGACATGGTTGAGGCCAGGGCGGCTGGTGCTGCTGCTGGTCGTTGTGGCGGTGCTGGGTTTCATCGTCAAGCGGGTCTGGTTCACCGCACCGCCGCCGCCGCAGGTCACCACCGCGGTCGTCGAACGCAGTGACCTGGAAGAGTCGGTGCTGGCCACCGGCACCATCAATGCCTACAAGCTGGTGAGCGTCGGTGCGCGGGCCACCGGCGAGGTCAAGCGCCTGCATGTGGCCCTGGGTGACAAGGTCAAGGAAGGCCAGCTCATCGCCGAGATCGATGCGCTGACGCAGCAAAACGCGCTGCGCGACGCACAGGCCTCGCTGCGCAGCGCGCAGGCCCTGCTCGCGTCGCGACGCGCCACCCTGGCCCAGGCCGAGCTGACGCTCAAGCGCCAGCGCGCGCTGAACGACGCCGATGCCGGCGCCCGCGCCGATCTGGAAACCGCCGAAGCCACCCTCGGCACGGCCCGTGCGGACGTGGAGTCGCAAGAGGCCCTGGTGGCGCAGGCCAAGGTGAACGTGGACACGGCCCAGGTCAACCTCGGCTACGCCCGCGTCACGGCGCCGATGGACGGCACGGTGGTGGCCATCGTCACCGAACAGGGCCAGACGGTGAATGCCACGCAGTCGGCCCCCACCATCATCAAGCTGGCGCGGCTGGACACCATGACCATCAAGGCCAAGATCTCCGAAGCCGACGTGCCGCGGGTCAAGCCCGGCATGCCGGTCTACTTCTCGCTGCTGGGCGAGCCGGACCGTCGCATCCAGGCCCGGCTGCGCGCCATCGAACCGGGCGACACCACGCTGGCGGACACCACCACCACCTCGTCCACCAGTTCGTCCAGCTCCAGCACCACCAGCGCCATCTACTACAACGGCATCTTCGATGTGCCCAACCCGTCCGGCCAGCTGCGCATCAACATGACCGCGCAGAGCACCATCGTGCTGAACCAGGCCAAGGGCGTGCTCACCGTGCCGGCCGCCGCGCTCGGAAAAAAAGATGCCCAGGGCCGCTACACCGTGCGGGTGCAGCAGCCCGACGGTCGCATGGAGCCGCGCACGGTGCGCATCGGGCTGAACAACCGGGTGCGGGTCGAGGTGCTGGAAGGCCTCAAGGAAGGCGAGCGCGTGGTGACCAGTGAAGCCCTGGCCTCGGCGGCTTCCAATGACGGCGGCCGTCGCGGCCCGCCTCCGATGTGATGGCAGCGCTGCTGGAACTGCGCGGCCTGGTCCGCGAATTCCCGGCCGGCGACGGCGTGGTGGCCGTGCTGCGGGATGTGGACCTGCGCATCGAAGCCGGGGAGATGGTGGCCATCATCGGGCCCTCCGGCTCGGGCAAGTCCACGCTGATGAACATCCTGGGCTGCCTGGACCGTCCCACCCGCGGCAGCTATCGCGTGGCCGGTCAGGAGACCGGGGCCATGGGCCCGGACGAGCTGGCGCGGCTGCGCCGTGAGCATTTCGGGTTCATCTTCCAGCGCTACCAGTTGCTGGGGGATCTCAATGCCGTGGGCAATGTCGAGATTCCGGCGATCTATTCGGGCACCCAGGCGGAGCATCGCCATGTCCGCGCACGCGAGCTGCTGACGCGGCTGGGTCTGGCCGAGCGGCTGGAGCATCGGCCCGGGCAGCTGTCGGGCGGTCAGCAGCAGCGGGTGTCGATCGCCCGGGCGCTGATGAACGGCGGCGACGTGATCCTGGCCGACGAACCCACCGGCGCGCTGGATCAGGCCAGCGGCCGGGAGGTGATGAAGATCCTGGAAGAGCTGCATGCCGACGGCCACACCATCATCCTGGTGACGCACGATCCGCAGGTGGCGGCCCACGCGCAGCGGGTGATCGAGATCAGCGACGGGGTCATCGTGGCCGACCGGCGCCGTGAGGACGCCCCCGCCCCGGTGACCAAGGCCGCCGCGCCTGCCGCGCCCACCAGCGCCTCCTGGCAGGCGGTGATCGGCCGGGTGGCGGAAGCCGCCCGCATGGCCCTGCGCGCCATGGTGGCCCACCGGCTGCGCACGCTGCTGACGATGCTGGGCATCATCATCGGCATCGCCTCGGTGGTGTCGGTGGTGGGCCTGGGCCAGGGCACGCGGGAGAAGGTGCTGGCTGACATCAGCGCCATGGGCACCAACACCATCAACATCATGCCGGGCAGCGGTTTTGGGGACCGGCGCGCCGATGCCATCCGCACCTTGCGCACCGGCGACGCCACCGCACTGGGGCAACTGGACTATGTGGACAGCGTGACGCCGTCCGTGGCGGTCAGCGCGGGGCTGCGCTACCGCAACATCGACGTGACCGCCAGCATCACCGGCGTGGGCGAGCAGTTCTTCCGGGTGCAAGGCTACCGCTTCGCCCAGGGCCAGCCCTTCGACCTGCAGGATGTGCGCGGCCAGGCCCAGGTGGCGGTGATCGACGACAACGCCCGCAAGACGCTGTTCCCCAACGGAGAGCCGGCGCTGGGCGAGGTCATCCTGCTGGGCACCGTGCCGGTGCGGATCGTGGGGGTGACCGAGAAGAAGGCCAGCGCCTTTGGCAATGACGACTCGATCAACATCTGGCTGCCTTACACCACCGCGATGAGCCGCATGACCGGGCAGGACTACCTGCGCAGCATCACGGTGCGGGTGAGTGACGCGGTGCCCAATGCCGCGGCCGAGCAAGGCATCCAGGCGCTGCTGACCCAGCGGCATGGGCGCACCGACTTCTTCATGATGAACACCGACAGCATCCGCAAGACGGTGGAGCAGACGACCGCAACGATCACGCTGCTGATCTCGTCGATCGCGCTGATCTCGCTGCTGGTGGGCGGCATCGGGGTGATGAACATCATGCTGGTGTCGGTGACCGAGCGCACCGGGGAGATCGGCGTGCGCATGGCCGTGGGCGCGCGGCAGAGCGACATCCTGCGGCAGTTCCTGATCGAGGCCGTGCTGGTGTGCCTGATCGGCGGGGCGCTGGGGGTGGGGTTGGCGGTGGGCGTGAGCCTGCTGTTCGACTACGCCGCCGGGGCCGCGGGCTTCCGGATGCTGATCTCGACGACTGCCATCCTGGGCGCGTTCGGCGTGTCCAGCCTGATCGGGGTGATCTTCGGATTCCTGCCGGCGCGTAATGCGGCGCGGCTGGATCCGGTGGAGGCGCTGGCCAGGCCCTGATGGGCCGCGCTCAGCGCTCGTTTTGCCGACGCTCTTCGCCGCGCTGGCGCATCGGCTCCGCCTTCTGCTCCGGCACTGCGCGGATCTGCGGCTGGGGGCCCGGACGGCCGCCAACGTCCCGACGGGGCGGCTCGACGCGAGGCGACTGGGGCTGCGGCTGAGGTTGCGGCATCGCCTGCGGCGGGGGCATCACCTGGGGCTGGGGCAGCGGTTGCGCCATCACTGGGCGCGGCGTCTCCACGCGCGGTGCTTCCCGGATCTCCCGGGACGGCTCGCGGATGGGCTGCCAGCGCGGGTCGTAGCGCGGATCTGTTCGGGGTGATTCGACCCGAGGCTGCTCCACGCGAGGGGACTCGAAGCGCGGTTGTTCCACTCGCGGCTGTTCCACCCGAGGCTCCACGCGGGACGGGACGGGGACGGCAAATCGGCCGTCATCGCGGCGACCGCCATCGCGTCGGTCCCCGTCACGGCGCCCGTCCTCATACTGCTCTTCGCGCCAGCCGCGGTTCGGATGGAAGCGGTCGTCACGGGTGTTGTCCGGGGCGCCCGTCACCGGGCGAACGCCGTTGGTGACCGGTGCAGGCTGGATCGGGCGATTGTCGTTGCCATGGCCGGGTTGCACGCCCGGCGGCGGGGTCGTCACCGGGAGGGGACGCAGTTGGCCTGGGGCGGTGCCACCAGGGCGACCATCAGGGCGACCATCCGGGCGGCCATCAGGACGACCGTCCCCGCGTGAGTCCGGTCGGCCGTCAGGCCGGCCCCCCGTCGCCATGCCCGGACGCTCCTGCCCCGAGCGCAGCGGCATGCGCGGCTCCACCACCGGCAGCGGTCGGTTGACCGGCATGGCGGTGAACAGGCGGCCATGTTCGCGCTCAAATCGGAACTGCGGCACCGGATCATTCGGACGCGGCACGCGGCCCGGCTCGATGCGCGGGTTGACGCGGCGCCAGTATTCATTGGAGTAGCGGCCCGGCGGGTAGTAGACCTCGCGCGGGGCCAGGGGCACCCAGGCCCCGTAGCGCGGCGGTGGCGGGCGGCGTCCGCCGCTCCAGATGTTGATGCTCAGTCCGGCACCGCCCACCCAGCCGACCACCGCCGGCGCATAGGCCGGGCGCCGCTCATAGGGGCCCGGCACCCAGCACCAGCGGTTCTGCCAGTAAGCCCAGCGGCCATAGTGGAAAGGCGCAAAGCCCCAGGGCATGTCGTCCACCCAGGTCCAGCCCCAGCGGGCGCTCCAGACCCAGCGGCCGTAGCGGTAGGGGGCCCAGTCTTCGACCACCACGGTGGTGGGGACCCAGACCGTGCCATATTCCGGCGATTGCTGCCAGGCGCCGTAGCGGCTGAGTTCCTCGACGCCAGTCATTTCCGGAGAGACGACGTTGGCCGGCACCGGCAGTTCGATGGCGGCGCGTTCGTCGGTCAGCAAAATCTGGGCGAATGCGTCGCGCTGCAGGGGCTGGCGTTCAGTGCGGGGGCCGTTGTCCCACCAAAATTCGGCTTGTTCGTTGGTGGCGACGAAGACGGGTGGCACGTCCATGGCTCGGGAGTCGAAGCGCAGTTTGCCCTGCCAAGTTTGGGACTGGGTGCCGCGGTCCAGTTGGCTGATGCGGTAGAGGCCCTCGCGTTCGAAGGAGAAGCGGCCTTCGAGGGTTTGGAAGGTCCATTCATCCGCAGCCTGGGGGGAGCGCAGGCGGACGCCGGCGCCGCCGCGAACGATCTGGACGGAGACGCGTTGTTCGGACAGGGCGTTAAATTCGATTTCCGACCGTTCGTCGATCCAGAAGGTGCTGGAACCAATGGTCAGGGTGGCGCCGGCACGTTCGTCAGTGCGGAGGCGGTCGCCCTCGCCAACGCTCTGGTTGCGTTGCAGTTGAAGCCATTCGCGGCCTTCAGGGTCGTAGATCCAGGCCCCACTGCTGACCTCGGCCACGCGGCCGGCGCGGGTGGGGACGTCGCCCTGGATGCCCTGGACACTCTGGCCGCTCTGGCTGCTCTGTCCGGGGGGCTCGGCCATGGCAGTGCAGCCGGTGGACAGCGCCAGCAACGCCGCCAACGCCGACGCCATCGCACCCACGTAGCGGCGCGGCCACAGCGGTTGCGAGACGTCCAGGCGGTCTTGTACGTCGGGGGAACATTGGGGGCCCGGGAGGCGAGTGGAGAACGACAGGAAGATCATGCAATCGGCTCCGCCGGTAGGAATCTCTTTAACGCTTTCGACATGATCTGGTGGACCGGTGCTTACAACTTGACGCGGTGTTGCTGGGGGTGACTGTTAGGGGCGCGGCTGTTGGCGGTGGGGGCGAGCGAGACAGGCATGAGGCGGGGGGTATTGACTCCATGTCCTCCGCCCGCTTCGCGGGCTCCCCCTTGACTTCCGTCAATACCCCCCGCCTCCCGCCTGTCCAGCAACACTCGCTGTTTTCCGCGAAGTCAGGCGCGCAGTCATCAGCGGTGCCATGTCGATGTCGTCATCGACTCACTGGGGGCACGGCGGTGCGTTCATGCTCCCGATCTCATCGGGCGTCTTGGGGGGCGATTCAGTCGTCGCTGCGGGGGTCCATGCCAGGGAACAAGACTTCCGTGAAACCAAACTGGCTGAAATCCTTGATGCGCATGGGGTAGAGCACGCCAATCAGGTGGTCACACTCATGCTGCACCACCCGAGCATGAAAACCATCCACCTCGCGGTCAATCACGCCACCCTTGGCATCAAAACCCTGGTAGCGAATGCGCTGCCAGCGCGGCACCACGCCTCGCAACCCGGGCACCGATAAGCACCCCTCCCATCCATCCACCTGCTCGTCCCCGATCGGCGTCAGCGTCGGATTGATCAGCACCGTCATCGGCACCGGCGGCGCCTCCGGATACCGCTCGTTCCGGTTGAAACCAAACACCACCACCTGCAGGTCCACACCAATCTGCGGCGCCGCCAAACCCGCGCCATTGGCCGCCACCATGGTGTCGAACATGTCCTGCAACAGGTCACGCAGCTCAGGCGTGTCAAAACGCTCCACCGGCTTGGCCTGGCGCAATAGACGGGGATCCCCCATCTTCAGGATCTGTTTCACAGCCATCTTGTCTCCGAGAGGTTGTCTCATCACGAATAGTCCACATCTTGCCGGAAACTCCAGGCCTGTGACGCAGCAAGGGCTCCCCATGATGTATGTCCCCCCATGCCCCCCATCTTCCTTGGCGGGGAGCGATGGGTCATGACCGCGCGTGAATGGCTGTCGCTGGCAGTGCGGCTGGGCGTGGTCGCAGCGCTGGCCGCGGCGCTGGTTCACGGCTGGCGCAGCGGCAATACCCTGGTGGCCGTCGTCGCCGCAGTGAATCTGGTCGGGCTGAGCGCCGTGATGCTGTCGTCGCCCGTGATGCAACTCTGCGAGATGTTGCTCCGCTCCGCCAAGGGAATGGCCCTGCGCCCGGAGGAAGGACGATGGCGGGAATTCCGCAGCGTGCCCGTCGCCGTGCGGCTCATGGATGGCGTCTTCTTCGTGCGGGAGTCGGACGCCCGCAAGATCTGCGGCGACGAATGGCCCCAACAGCCCCCCGCCACCGTTCAGTTCCCCGGTGAAAAAGGAAGCTTCCTGCGCGCCCGCCTGCTGGCCGCAGAACTGGAACGCGGCAAACCCATGCCGTCGATGCGCGTGATGGGCTTTGTGCGGTGGCTCAATACGTTGCAGTGACGCAGCCGCAGCCTGCCGCCACTAGCCAGCGGGGTCCTCGCCCAGCAGGCCCACCAGTTGTCCCGTATGCCGCAAGCCGAGCTTGCGAAGCAGGTTTTCGCGATGCTTGCGGATGGTCAGGTCCGAGGTGCCCAGCACCCGCCCGATCTGCTTGCTGCTCAGCCCCTTGACCAGGTGGCGCGCCACTTCGGCCTCCCGGCGCGTGAGCAGTTGGCGCCAGTCCGGCCCGGCGCTGGACTGGCCCGGGATCAGACCCCGCGCCCGCCCGAGCGTGACGGCTTCGATCGCATTTCTGGCTCCCAATGCATGCAGCACCCGCGAACGGTGCTTCTTCAGCGTCTCCTCGCTGATGCCCAGCCGCGCCGCCGCTTCCTTGCATCTGAGTCCGTCAGCCATGGTGAGCAGCACCTGCAGTTCTCTTGGACTGATCGTGATGTTGTCGCAGTAATGAGGGCTTCATAGCGTCCTGTCTCACGCAGCCACTGCCCGCCTCGGCCGGGAGTATGGGAAGTCCGGCATTCCAGGGCTAGCTGTCAAATGATGCAGGCCGACCTGCCCGTCCCTCACTGCAATCGGCAGGCAACCCCGCCCCGCCGCAATGAGGCGGCGCCCCATGCTGCGGGCCGATGACGCCCGGAAACATCGGTGGAATGGGCATTCCCGCCCGGCGAAGCGGCGCAACTCATTTCTCCATTTGTCTGACGCCACTTTCCGGATCAGCGACAGGGCGTTTGAGCCCCGTTCAATCGGCCTTTGGCGGATATCGCACACGCCGCGCCACGCCGACCATTGGTTCACCTCGCGGCCCCTTCAGCACACGCTGCATCGGCCGCCCTTCTGTCCTCTTCTTTCAACAGGTGAATGCAATGGCGAGTTTTGACAAGTTCCTGCCGCTGCTCCTTCGCTTCGAAGGCGGCTTCGTGAATGACCCGGACGACCCCGGCGGCGCCACGAACAAGGGCATCACGCTCAAGACCTTCCAGCACTTCGGCCCGCGCGCCGGTTTCACCGACACCAGCCTGGCCGCCCTGCTGCGCATCACCGACGAAGAAGCCGGTCGCATCTACAAAGTCCATTACTGGGACCCCTTGCGCGGCGATGAGATTCCCTTGCAGCCGCTGGCCGAACTGCTGGTGGACTTCTATGTGAATGCCGGCACCAACGCCGTCAAGGAACTGCAGCGCCATCTGATGTCGGTCAACCCGCCCGGCGCGCTGAGCGATGACGGCATGTTCGGCGAGAAGACCGCCGCCGCCCTGCTGAGCGCAGATCCGCTGCAGACCTATCGCGCCCTGCGCGAACGGCGCCTGGCCTATTACCACCGGATCTGCGAAACCAATCCCCGCCTGCAGAAGTTCCTGAAGGGATGGACGAACCGGGTCAACGCATTTCCGGTCCTCTGACCCCCTTCAGCAAGGACTTCCATCATGAGCTCCAGAGTGGAATTGAAGGACCTGATCGAGGCGCTCGCAGGAGCGGTCATCGAGGCCCAGGACCGCATCGAGCAGCACCAGATCTCCAACATCGGCAACTACTTCGACGAGGACAACCGGCCGCGCAGCGTGCTGCTGCGCCTGCCCTCCGTCCGCCCGGACGCAGTGCCCGGCAGCGAGGACCTCTACCGCGCAGCACTGCTGCCCCTGGTGGCGATGAACGCGCTGCGGATCAAGGAAGTCGAGATGAGCTTCGACGTGGACCTGGGCTCCATCGCCGACGACGGACTGCCCAACGGCACACCCACCCCCACCGGCAGGTCCTGGGACGCCACCGCCGCGGCCGGCGGACCTCAAAAGTCCGTGCAGGTCCACACCCGCGGCCCGCTGGTGGGCACGCGCAGCAGCGCCCATGTGGTCATGCGCGTGGAGGGCGTGGAGCCCAGCGAAGGCGTGGCCCGCATGGTGCATCAGTTGATCCAGGTCCAGGGCGTCTTCCAGACCCAGGATCCGGAATGAGTGCGGCCCGGGTTCAGGTCGCCCCAGGGCACCGGACCCACGGTCGTCCCGAGTCGGCGTCCGGCAGCGCCGATGGCGGCCCCGCAATCGGGCGGAGCCGCCCCTATGCCGAAACAAGGAGTGATTCATGGCTTCAGAGCTTGTCAACATCGCGGAGCAGTACAAGGGACTGCCCATGGGGGAACTGATCGGTGCGCCCCTTACGGCCGCCTGCGACGCGCAGATCCGCCTGGCGCAGGCCACGGCGAATTTCATCGAGACCATCGGCTTCAAGCAGAACGACGACGGCACCCGCGGCGAGACCCGCTATGCCGACTTCAAGTTCAAGCGGCCCACCACGGGCCCGGATGCCTCGGTCCCCGGTGGGGCGTTCTACGAAGAGGAAGTGGAAATCAGCGTTCCGCTTCTGGCCTTGGTCAAGACTCCCGCACTGAGCATCACCACCGTGGACGTCACCTTCAACATGGAGGTCAAGTCCTCCTTCACCGCCAAGGAGGAAAACGGCCGGTCGGGCACGCTGTCCGCATCCGCCAGCGGCGGCTTCGGCCCCTTCAAGGCCAGCGTGAGCGTCAGCGGCACGATCTCCAGCAAGTCGGAACAGACACGCTCCTCCGACAACTCCGCCAAGTACACCGTGCAGGTGCATGCGGAGGACGCAGGCGTGCCGGAAGGGCTGTCGCGGGTGCTTGACATCCTGCAAAGCTCGATCGCCCCGAAGAAGGTGGATGCGCCGGCACCGGTGGCCTGAGTGAGAGAAGGCGGCGGCCCTGCGTGCCGCCGCCACTCAACGCCGCTGTCTGGGCCTGTGTCAGTCCCACTGTGTGGGCCTCTGTCCGGGCCTCTGACGCTTCCCGTAACTCCTCCCCTACCCCGGTCCCAGCCCTCGTCGATGTCGCGCCAGCGGCATCCCCCCATTCAGCACTTTTCAGGAATTCACCATGCAACGACTGCTCTCGATTCCCGCCTCCTACCGGACTGCGTCGCAGCCTCCCGGCCAAGGCCTGCGTCTCAGCCTTGCGCAGGGAGCGGCCGCGGCGCTCGCAGCGCTGGTGCTGGTCTGGCAGGCGCCGCCTGCAGCGGCGGCCGACAGCGGCGCGTCCGCATCCGCCAGCGCATCTTCGGCCCCTGCATCCGCGTCCGCGTCGGCCGATGCTGCTCCGCAATTCCCTCAGGGGACCTGGAGCGGCATCCGAGAAGGAGACGCTGAAACCACGACGCCGGTGACGCTCACACTCAATGGCAATCAGGAGGGCAAGGTGCGCCTGGAGCGACGCCGCTGCGCGATGGGTCTGAAGCCGCTCCAGTCGCAGGCCAAGCAGATCAGCTACCTGATCGGCCCGCTCAAGAACGGCGCCTCCGGCATGGCCCCCGCCTGTGACCGCTTCTGGGATCACCTCCTGGTCCTCGCACCCGATGGCCAGTCGGGCTTCCACGCGCAGATTCAAGACCCCAAGCGGAAAGCGGTGCTGGAAGTGGACCTGTCCCCCGCCTCATCGCGCTGATCACCCTGGAGCCCTGTCATGGAAACGCCCTCTCCTGCCGGGGCCGCCTGGGTGGCGGCCCTGAAGCGGCAACTGGAAGTGGAAGTCGCCGTCATGCTGCGCCATGCGCTCTCCGCAGGACGCGCGCTGCCCGCCAGTCTGGCGCAGGCCGTGGAGGAACAGCGGGCCGCTCAAGACGCCGAGGCGTCCGGGCAGTCCCTGGCCCTGTTGGCGCAACTGCATGCCGACCTGGCCCAACTGGTGGCACCGGCACGGCCGGGCACGCTGCGGCTGCTGCAGGCAGGGCTGCAGAAGACCGGCCTCAGCGCCATGATGGGGCCCCTGACCAACCTGCGCCGGCTGACGGCTGCGGCCCTGATCTGCGTGCTCTGCTTCGTCGGGCTGTCCATGTCTCCGGACGTGAACGACACCACGCTCGCCGGCAGCATCTATCGGCTGGACGGCATCACACAATTGGTGGTGATGGCCTTTCTGCTCGCGGCCGCCGGCATGGGCAGTACCTTCCAGGCCCTGTTCAAGGCGCAGGCTTACGTCTCCGAAGCGACCTATGACCCCGTCTACGACGCGTCCTACTGGATTCGCATCGGCCTCGGGCTGGTCGCCGGCCTGATGCTGGCGGTGCTGGTGCCGCTGGAGGCGAAGAACGGCGAGTCGATCGCCCGGCCGGTCCTGGCCCTGCTGGGCGGCTTCTCGGTGCAACTGGTCCATCTGGTCCTGCAGCGCCTGGTCGATGCCGTCCGCTTCATGTTCGATGGCCAGCGCAACCCGCCCGACAAGAGCGTGGCGGCGCCGGTCCCGGTCCTCGCAACAGCGCCAGTACCGCCGGCGCCGGTGCCGGTGCCAGGCAGCCTCAGGGATGCGCCAGACCTTCCCGGATCGCAAACCGGGTGAGCGCGGCCACGCCGCGAATGCCCAGCTTGCCCGTGGCATGCTCGCGATGGGTCGCCACCGTCTTGACGCTGAGGTTGAGACGGGCGGCGGCCTCCTTCGTCGACAGCCCTTCCGCCAGCAACTGCACCACCTCGCGCTCCTTGGGCGTGAGCTTGCAGAAGGCGTAGGAGCGATGCGTTTCCGGCGTCGTGGCCATCACCGCCGCTTCCGCCAGTGAGGGACTCAGATAGAGCTGCCGATGACGCACGGCGGACAGCGCCCGCAGCATTTCCTCGGGGCTCGCATCCTTGGCCAGGAAGCCGCGTGCGCCCGCGTCCAGCGCGGTCCGCATCAGCTCATGCGGCTCATCCGCCGCCAGGCACAGCACGCGCGTATGCGGCGAGCCTGCCGCGATCCGCCGGATGACATCCACGCCGTGGAGGCCCTCCAGTTGCAGCTCCATCATGACCAACTCGGGCCTGAGCTCGACGGCCTTCGCGGCCCCTTCCCGCCCATCGCCAAAGCTGCCCATCAATGCAAAGTCGCCCTGCCGGCTCAGCAGTGCCACCAGGCCTTCGCGCACCAGCTGATGCCGGGCCATCACCATGACTCGTGTATGCATGTTTCCCCCTGATTGCTCTTCATGGAGCGTTATTGGTCCGGCAATAGTGATTCAATTCATTACAGAGACCAATACCGCCAATGTCGTAGGACCGGCGCTGACCAAGGCGCGCTTTGCAATGCCTGCCGCATGGTCATTGAATGGAAACAGGTGATGCTGCCAAGGTCAGGAAAGGGCATGCACTCATTCGGGCGGCACCAATGGGAAAGGCCCTCGCTTCCAAAGAAACGAGGGCCTTTGAATGAGCCTTGTGAATCGCGGGCGACTCGCCAAGGCCATTGTCGATTGAGCGATAAGGCTATTGGGCGCCCTGATCCCAGACTTGCATGCCGGCCAGCGTGTAGAGGAAGGGCTGCCGGGAGACGCTCTGATCGTCCACATAGGGACGGTCCATGTACGCGATGAAGAAGAACACCATGCCGGTGGACAATGCCACGAAGGCCATGGCCAGCCGATTGAAGGCATTGGCGGGCAGCACCAGCAGCGGCACCAGGGACAGCACGCCGCCCACCACGATCACAAACCAGAAGGTCACCGGAACGCAGGCCTCCCCGGAGCTGATGCGTTCGCGGCGAAACCGGAGCATTTCATTGGAGCGTTTCCAGATCTCCGCGAGCAGCACCTCCTGCCGCGCGCTGTGCGGCTCGATCCGCTGAAGGGCTCGAAAGATCCGGTCAATGCGCACGCCGTTGTCGTAACGGGTGGGATCCTCCTGCATCTGCGGCCATTCGATGTCGATGATCGACTGCACGTATTCACGGGTGCGCTCGCGGGCCTCCAGCGCTTCCGGGGTGCCGTAGACGGCCAGGTCCCGCCCGAGCTGCGCCAGGCTGATCGCTTCATTGTTGACGGCCGTGTCGGCGGAGCGAAAGCCGTCCCACACCGATACCGCGCAAAAGGCCAGCAGCAGGGAATTGAGCGTGGCCACCAGCGCCAGAAGCGTCATGGCCACTCCGCGTTCGCTGTCGCTGAAGAGCGGTTTCCAGAGACGGTGCACCGCCTCATAGCAGACTTGCGCCGGCACCATCCATCCCGCCAGCATCAAGCCGCAGAATTGCCAGACCGGCAATTGATAGATCGATAACGGCATACGCCTCCCTCCTCATTCCCTGTGGCCCGCCGCTGGCAGTGCATCGGCCCCCGGGCGACTGCTGCGGGCCACCGCCCAGGGACGACTGGACCGATCCCGGAGATCGGCACCAGGGACGGATCAGGCGGTTGCCGAGATCACGGAGTCATCGCCGCCCTGAGTGGCACACGCGGCCCAAAAAACCCGCACCGACTTGCCGGCCTTGGCTGCTTCAGCCGCTTTGCTGGCCAGTGCCGGCAGCTTCACCAGGTCCGCCAGCGTGGTCTCCTGATCCACCAGTACGGGGGTCAGTACATTGCCCGTGAGCAGCCCGGTGCGGATCGGGTCATTCGAGGCGCCCAGCGAATACAGACGCAAGTTGGGCGCGGGCTTGCCGCCCTCATATTTGTGGGGGAAGCCGTTGTCCGGCATCAGCGTGCTGGTCTTGCTACCCGTCGTCAGCGTCAGCGTCTTGATTTCCTTGGCGTCGATCAGCAGCTTCGCCGCCGAGACCAGCAGCACTGCCCCCACAGGCCCCAGGATGTACAGGTCCAGACCCGCGGGCAGCGTGATGTTGTCATATCCGCCTTTGTAGCCACCGTGGCCCAGAAGGATGATGTCGTTCTTGGTTGCTTGGAGCGTCATGAGTCACCTCTACTTTCATGTGCAATGGGATGAAAAGAGCCGGCATCCAGGGCCGACCCGACCGCGACCCGCAGGCTTGATCGCACCCGGGTGCTGACCGCCCCCCCGCGGCAGCTGAGCCGCGTCGTGAAGCAGTAGGGTCAGCATAGGAAGTGCACTTGTTGGCGCCCATGGCTCAACAGCCGGTTCCCGCGGTGGAAAATGCCGAGGCCTTCCAAGGAGACCGCCATGTCCCGCCAGCCGCTGCCGTCCCTTCCGCCCCTTCCGCATTTCACCCAGGCCCTCGGCCACGGCATCTACGCCATCGACACCGCCTTCCAGCGCGATCACTTCGATGCCGCCTATCTGGTCGTGGACGATGGCCGCGCCGCGTTCATCGACACGGGCACCCGCCACGCAGTGCCGCGACTGCTGGACACCCTGCAGGCCGTGGGGCTCTCCACCCAGGCCGTGGACTGGGTCATCCCCACCCACGTGCATCTGGACCATGCCGGAGGCGTCGGACCGCTGATGCAGCAACTGCCATCGGCGCGCCTGCTGGTTCATCCCCGCGGCTTGCGACACATGGTGGATCCGTCCGCGCTGTGGGCCGGCGCGCTGGCGGTGTACGGCGAGGAGGAGATGCAGCGCTCCTATGGCACCCTGGTTGGGGTGCCGGAGTCACGCACCGTCGCCAGCACCGACGAGCAACGCGTGAGGCTGGGCCAGCGCGAGCTTCGCCTGATCGACACCCCGGGCCATGCCCGCCATCACCACTGCGTGTGGGATGAGACCAGCGGCGGCTGGTTCACCGGCGATACCTTCGGCCTGTCCTATCGCGAATTCGATGACGCCCAAGGGCGGGCCTGGATCCTGCCCACCAGCACGCCGGTGCAGTTCGAACCCGAGGCCTTGCTCGCGTCCCTGCAGCGCCTGATGCAGACACAGCCCCGGCGCATGTTCCTCACCCACTACAGCGCCGTCGGGCGCGATGCAGCCGATGTGCGGCGACTGGCTGGCCTGCTGATCGAGCAGATCCAGGAGATGGCCCGCATCGCACGGGCTCTGCAGGACGCGCCGGAACGTCACCTGGCGCTCAAGCGGGAGCTGCTGGCGCTCTACCAGCGCGGCGTGGCGGCGCATCTGGGCGACGCGATGTCGCCGGAGCAGGTGGCTCAGCTGCTGTCGATGGATGTGGAATTGAACGCCCAGGGGCTGGGCGTGTGGCTGGACAAGCAGCGTCCGCGGACCGAGGACGGAGCACGAAGCAACGGGGGCTGAGCCGGAGAGCCGGAGAGCCGAAGGGCCCGAGAGCCTCAGAGCTCTCAGGCATCACCAAGCCACATCAGCAGCCAGCACCCGCACCCGCACCCGGATCCGGATCCGGATCGGCATCAAGCGTCCACGCCGCTCCACCCATCCGCGTCAAGGCGCCCGATCACGCATCCAGGTTGAGTTCCTGGATCTTGCGCGTGATCGTGTTGCGCCCGATGCCGAGCTTCTGCGCGGCTTCAATGCGGCGGCCGCGTGTCAGGTCCAGCGCCGTCAGGATGAGACTGGCCTCGAATCGACGGGTCAGCACATCCCACACGTCCGGCTCTCCCGCGGCCAGCAGGCGGCGCGCTTCACGGGCCATCTCGGCCACCCACGCGTCCGGCGAGGGGTTCACCGGCATGGCGCCGGGCAGTGCCACCGGCAGGGGTTGGCTGCTGGTCAGGCCGCTGCTCACCGGCACCGTCTCGGACAGTGCGCTGCCCACGCCGCCGGCAGGGGCCAGCAGTTCCTGCGGCAGGTCCTTGGCCTCCACCACCAGGCTGGGCGCCATGACGCTCAGCCAGTGGCAGATGTTTTCCAGTTGCCGCACGTTGCCGGGGAAATCGAAATTCACCAGGCGCTGCAGCGCCGCCTCGGACAGACGCTTGGGCTCCACGCCCAGCTCGGCCGCACTGCGCTGCAGGAAATAACGCGCCAGCAGCGGCACGTCTTCACGACGCTCGCGCAGCGGCGGCAGACGCAGCCGGATGACATTGAGCCGATGGAACAGGTCTTCGCGGAAGCGCCCTTCCTTGACCAGCGTCTCCAGGTTCTGATGGGTGGCCGCCACCACCCGCACATTGGCCCGCTGCGGGCTGTGGCCGCCGACGCGATAGAACTGTCCGTCCGACAGCACACGCAGCAGGCGCGTCTGCAGGTCCAGCGGCATGTCGCCGATTTCATCGAGGAAAAGCGTGCCGCCCTCGGCCTGCTCGAAGCGGCCGCGCCGCGTGGCCTGCGCGCCGGTGAAGGCGCCGCGCTCATGACCGAAGAGTTCCGACTCCAGCAGGTCCTTCGGAATGGCCGCGGTGTTGATGGCCACGAAGGGCCCCTCCGCCCGCGGGCTGTGCTTGTGCAGCGCACGCGCCACCAACTCCTTGCCCGAGCCGGACTCGCCAGTGATCAGCACCGTGACATGACTCTGGCTCAGCCGCCCGATGGCACGGAACACATCCTGCATCGCCGGGGCCTGGCCCAGCATTTCCGGCATCTGGACCTGCGTTTCCTCCGCCACCGATTCGCGCTGGCTTTCCTCCTGCGCACGGCGGATCAGCTCCACCGCCCGCGGCAGGTCAAAGGGCTTGGGCAGGTATTCGAAGGCCCCGCCCTGGAAGGCCGAGACGGCACTGTCCAGGTCGGAATACGCCGTCATGATGATCACCGGCAGACCCGGCAGCTGTTTCTTGATGGTGCTGAGCAGCTCCAGCCCCGATCCGCCCGGCATGCGGATGTCCGACACCAGCACCTGCGGTGAATCTTCCTCCAGCGCCGCGAGCACCTCCCGCGCCTGACTGAAGCTGCGCACCGGCAGTCCTTCGCGCGTCAGCGCCTTCTCAAGCACAAAACGAATGGAATGGTCGTCGTCAACAATCCAGATCGACTTCATCTAAGGCTCCCCTTCACCTTATGCGCGCGCTTGTGGCAATGCGTCAGGGTAAAGGCAGGGTGATTCGGAAATCGGTCCGGCCCGGCTGGCTGTCACAGTCGATCATCCCCTGGTGCTGTTGGGCAATCGTCTGTGCCAGCGTCAACCCGAGACCAGAGCCCCCATCCCTGCCCGACACCAGCGGGAAAAAGATGCGGTCCTTGATCTCCTCGGGCACGCCCGGGCCGTTGTCTTCAATATGCAATTCCAATGCCAAGCGCCAGCGCTGCTTGCCAATCGTCACCTGACGGGCAACGCGGGTGCGCAAATGAATGACGGCGTCGCCGGCGGCAATACGCTCGTGCAATGCCTGCGCCGCGTTCTGGACGATGTTGAGCACCGCCTGGATGAGCTGCTCCCGGTCGCCCCGGAAATCAGGCAGCGAGATGTCGTAGTCGCGCTGCAGCCGCAGGCCGCGCGGATATTGGGCCTGGACCAGCGTGCGCACCCGCTCGCAGATCTCGTGGATGTTCACATCGCCCACCACCTGCGCACGGCGGTGCGGCGCGAGCAGGCGGTCCACCAGGGACTGCAGCCGGTCGGCCTCGTGGATGATGACCTCGGTGTATTCCTCCAGCTCCGGCCAGAGCTCGGTGGGCTGCAACTCCAGCGCCAGCAGCTGGGCCGCCCCGCGGATGCCGCCCAATGGATTCTTGATCTCGTGGGCCAGGTTGCGGGTGAGCTCCTTGGTGGAGCGGACCTGGTCGAGGTTGCGCTCCTCCCGATCCTGGCGGCTTTGCTGCTCGTTCTCGATCAGCTCGATCACCAGGCGCTGCGGATCGTCCGTCTGGCTGACGATCACATGCACCGGCAGCACATCGTCATGGGCCCGCGGCCCGCGACGGATCTGCGCATCAAAGCGGCTGCTGGAGAAGTCGTTGCGGGACACGCCTTCCAGCGCTTCCAGCAGACGGCTGGTGTCGGGGAACCAGTCGAGCAGATTGCTGCCCTGCACCGCCCGGCGGGGCAGGTTGAACAGCGTCTCGACGGCGGTGTTGGCAAATTCGCAGGTCCCGTCCGGCCGCACCACCGCCACCAGCGTGGCCAGCAGGTCAAAGGCCTGGAAGGGATGCGCCGCGGTGGGCGGCGGAGTCTTGGGAGTCATCGGAGTCACCGTGCATCACCATCGATGCGCCCGCTCCGAAGGTCCCGCGCCAGCCCGAGGGGCCGGGCCGGCCGCGTCAGGTCAGTTGGGAATCTTGGAGAGCTCGCGCTTGATGGCCTGAATGTCGCTTTCCTGGCGAGCCACGCTGGCCTTGAGCTCCGCCACGCGGTCCAGGTACTTCTGGTAGTTGCGCTCGTTGCCCTGGCGTTCCGGCTCGCCGTTGTTGAATTCCTTCTGGAGCTTGGCCAGCCGCTCTTCGGCTTCACGCAGCTCCTGCTCCAGCACCCGGCGACGTTCGTTGTCGCGGGATCTCTGGTCCTTGGGGTCCACCCGCTCATTGGGCGCTCCGGAGGCCGCCGGCGCGGCGGTGCCGGCCTTGGGCTTGATGGGCGAGAAGACCGTGATGGGCGTGCCGTCGATGCTGCGGCAGCCCTTCTCCTGGGCTTCCTTGGCCGAGAGCGCATCGGTGTAGAGCACCGGCGGTCCCGGGCAGCGGTAGACCACCGCCTGCGCCGACGCCGAACCGGCCAGCCCGATGACCATGGCCACCCCGGCCAGGCTCGCGCCCCTCTGTATTGACCCAACCCGCTTGATTCGCATTGCTCGCATCCAATTGACCGAAGTCGATACTCATTGTGACGCAAGCTGGGGTTTTACGGGATGGAAGCTTTGCAATGCGCTGTTGCGAGGTGTACGGTCCGGGAACTCTCCACGGCCGGCCCCAGAAAAAAAGGGATGGCCGCGCGGGCCATCCCTTGTGTGTGGTGCCTCGCTGCTCTGCCGCCGCCTGGAGAGGCTGCCCCGGAGGGCGCTGCCCGGTCCGGGCGGCTGCCCGGGTTGCGGGCTGGCAGAGTCCCGAGGGACACATGGCGCTCGATCAGAGCGAGTAGTACATGTCGAACTCGACCGGATGCGTGGTCATGCGGAAGCGCTGCACTTCCTGCATCTTCAGGTCGATGTAGGCGTCGATGTACGCGTCGGTGAACACACCGCCCTTGGTCAGGAACGCACGGTCCTTGTCCAGGTATTCCAGGGCCTGGTCCAGGCTGTGGCAGACGGTCGGGATCTTCGCGTCTTCTTCCGGGGGCAGATGGTACAGGTCCTTCGTTGCGGCTTCGCCCGGATGGATCTTGTTTTCCACGCCGTCCAGGCCGGCCATCAGCAGGGCTGCGAAGGCCAGGTAGGGGTTGGCGGAAGGATCGGGGAAACGCGCCTCGATGCGGCGGCCCTTGGGGTTGGCCACATACGGAATGCGGATCGAGGCCGAGCGGTTCTTGGCCGAATAGGCCAGCTTCACCGGGGCTTCGAAGCCAGGGACCAGACGCTTGTAGCTGTTGGTGCCGGGGTTGGTGATGGCGTTCAGGGCACGGGCGTGCTTGATGATGCCGCCGATGTAGTACAGCGCGAAGTCGCTCAGGCCGGCGTAGCCGTCACCAGCGAACAGGTTCTTGCCGTCCTTCCAGACCGACTGGTGCACGTGCATGCCGGAGCCGTTGTCGCCAACGATCGGCTTGGGCATGAAGGTGGCGGTCTTGCCGTAGGCATGGGCCACGTTCTGGATGATGTACTTTTGCAGCTGCAGCCAGTCGGCGCGCTGGACCAGCGAGCTGAACTTGGTGCCGATTTCCATCTGGCCGGCGTTGGCCACTTCGTGGTGATGCACTTCGACCGGAATGCCCATCTGTTCCAGGATCAGGCACATCTCCGAGCGCATGTCCTGGCCGCTGTCGACCGGGGGCACGGGGAAGTAGCCGCCCTTGACGGTGGGACGGTAGCCGCTGTTGCCGTGCTCGTATTCCTTGCCGGTGTTCCAGGCAGCTTCTTCGGATTCGATCTTCACGAAGCAGCCGGACATGTCCACGTTCCAGCGGACGCTGTCGAAGATGAAGAACTCGGGTTCCGGACCGAAGTAGGCGGTGTCGCCCAGGCCGGAGGACTTCAGGTAGGCCTCGGCACGACGGGCCAGCGAACGCGGGTCGCGCTCATAGGCCTTGCCATCGGTCGGGTCGATGACGTCGCAGGTCAGGATCAGGGTGGGTTCTTCGAAGAACGGATCGATGTTGGCCGTGTTGGGGTCCGGCATCAGCAGCATGTCCGAGGCTTCGATGCCCTTCCAGCCGGCGATCGAGGAACCGTCAAAGGCATGACCCGACGCGAACTTGTCTTCGTCGAAGGCGGACACGGGCACGGACACGTGCTGTTCTTTGCCGCGGGTGTCAGTGAAGCGGAAGTCAATGAACTTGACTTCATGCTCCTTCACCATGTTCATCACGTCGGCGACGGTCTTGGTGGCCATCAATCACTCCTAGGGGGACTGGGGATAAGAAGAAAGATTCGGCGGACAGGCCGGCGACTGGTGGGACGCGACCCGGCTAGAACTTGACCACGACCTGCCAAAACACCGGCACCGGAATCGAGCAGCCAATCTCGAGCGCCAACTATTTAGCAGGTTGCATGCCAACAAAGGCACCGCCATGCGCCACGTTCGCACATTCCCTGCACACGCCATGCACAGCGGTTGCGCATGACGGGCCCACCGATGGCACAGCGCTGGCACAGCGCCGCGGGCGGCAGGCGCCACCTCGGTGCATGCCGGAATGGGGCCGCAGGTTCAGCGGCAGGGAATCACGACAGTGAGGCGCTGGGCGGCGACCCGTGGGCAGCCATGTCCAGCGCGGTGCATCATCGCACCATTTCAGTGCTGATGACAGCACCAAATTGGACGACCCCCTCACGCAGGGCCGCGTAGGCGGACTCGAAACGGTCGCTGGACACCTCCGCCCCGGCCGGCTTCACGCCCAGCTCGATATGGCGACCCCATTGCGGATGGTCGACGCTGGGCAGCGAAAACACCTTGATGCCGGGGAAGTCGGCTTCCACCCGCTCCATCAGCGGCGTGAGCGACGCTTCCATCGCGCCCTGCACGATCATCGATCGCTCCCGCGTGCTGACCTGGCGATGCAGGGCCGCGTACTGCTCATCCAGCACCCATTCGATCATCGGATGGGCCATCACCGGAAAGCCGGGGACGAAGTAGACGCTGCCGACCGAGAAGCCGGGAATCTTGTTGTAAGGGTTGGGAATGATGCGGGCGCCCTCGGGGAACACGCCCATTTCCATCCTGCGCTGGGTGTCGGGGTGGTCCCGGTCCGGCGTCGTGCCCTGCTCGGCGGCCATCTGCTGGACGCGTTGCCAGATGAACTCGGCGGCCTGCGGATGCAGGGCCAGCGGACGGTCCAGCGCGGCGGCGGCGGCCTGCCGGGTGTGGTCGTCCGGCGTGGCGCCGATGCCGCCGCAGCTGAACACCAGGTCGCCGCTGGCAAAGGCGCTGCGCAGCTCGCGGGTCAACTGGTCCCGGTCATCGCCCAGGTACTTGGCCCAGGACAGGGACAGGCCTCGCGCGCCCAGCAGCTCGATCACCTTGGCCAGGTGCTTGTCCTGCCGCTTTCCGGAGAGGATCTCGTCGCCGATGATGATGAGGCCGATGTTCATGCGAAGTCCTGAAGGTTGCAAAGCGACCGCATGATGCCGTCGCCAGGACGGTCATGCCGGCGCGGGGATTTGCCGCTGCGCCTCAGGCGCCCGGCAGGCCCGGAACGCCAGGGACGCCCGGCCCCCCCGAACCACCCGAACCACCCTGGGCGCCCGGCACAGCGGACCCTGAAGACGGCGGCAGCCGACGGGGGGCGCCGGCATCCAGCGCGGCAGGCATACCCGGCGAAGCAGGCGGCACGGGCGCATCCGGCGGAAAGTCTTCCACCCGCGGCGGCGGCGTGGCGTAGTTGGCCGGCAGCGCGTCCATCACATCGTCGAGCGGGGTGCCGGGTGCCACGGTGTCCTCACGCCGCATTTCCTGCAGCGCCGCCAGCGCATAGTGGATGAACCACAGGGAGCTGAAGGCGAAGACCAGGGTGAACAGCCACACCGCCAGCGGCAGCAGCACCGGGCTCAGGGCGATGGCAAACAGGCCCAGCGAAAACAGCGCCGCAGGGGCCGCGCCGAGATAACCGGTGCACACGCCCAGCAGCAGCAGGGGGAGCCGATGCTCCCGCAGCAGGCGGCGACGCTCCGGCGCCGAGGCGTGATCGGCCAGTGCATCGAAGGTGAACACGCGGTAGCCCAGCCAGCCGAAGATCAGCGGCGGCAGCACCGCAAACAGCGGCGGGATCAGCCAGAACGGCAGCGACACCAGCAGCAGCACCAGGCACAGCACCGTATGGCCCAGCGACCACATCAGGCTGGACACGAAACCGCCGCCCCGCTTGCGCTCCAGACCCGGGAAGCGACGACGCCCCACCAGGTTCACCAGCGAGGGCATCATCATCATCGCCACCAGCAGCATGCTCAGCGCCGCCAGCACCGGCAGGCTCACCCCCAGCACGATGATCGGCGCCAGCAAGGCACGCAGGCCCTGCCCGCCCATGCTGTCCAGCCACTTGAGCATCGCGTCGATGAGGCTCCAGGACTCCATCGTCGAGCGCACCGCGGCCACTGCGCCTTCCCAGAAGAAGTAGCCCAGCACGCCGGTCAGCAAACCCAGCAGCAGCACCGGCAGCAGCGACAGGCCAATCACCTGCGGATGCAGGCAGTACATGGCTGCACGCCAGAAGGAGTCGGCCACCCGGCCCATCGGTTTGATCATCAGTCGTCCCCTCCTGTGGACTGTGGCTGAGTGTCAGCGGCGCGCAGGCCGGGTGCCGTGATTGTGGGCCCCGCTGTGCGGGCCGTGTCCGTGGTGGGTGTGGGAACGGTGTGGGTTGTGTGACCAGCGCGCCGGCCAAAGAGGCGCCGAAGCCCCAGCCACTGCTGCGCCCAGAAGCCTTGGCCGTAGTCCCGCCCGCCCGATTCCGGCAACTGGTCGCGAACGCCCGTCGGGTCCCAGCGGTCCTCGAAATTGGCGGTGCGAAACAGCACGTCCCAGATCGGGAACAGCACGGCGAAGTTGTGGCCGCCCAGCGTGCCCGCGCCGAAGCCTTCATGGCCGATGCCGATGGAATGATGCAGGCGATGAAAGCGCGGGCTCACCAGCAGCCGCTCGCCGATGCGGCCAAAGCTCAGCCGAAGGTTCGCATGTTGCAGGTTCTCCAGCAATTGCGACAGGGCCACCAGCGCCACGAACTGGCCGGGGCCGACGCCGATCAGCCGCGCCACCAGCACGACGGCGGCGTCGATGATCAGATCGTCCAGCAGATGGTTGCGGCTGTCCGACCACATCGTCATCTGCCGCTGGCTGTGATGCAGCGAATGCAGTGACCACCACCAATGCCACTGGTGCTGCGCCCGGTGCAGCCAGTAGTTCAGCAGGTCGAACGCGATCAGGTAGAGGATGAAGCTGACCCAGGCAATGTCCGTCACGCCGGGCCAGACGGCATCCAGCTGGAAGGTGGGAATGCCCCACAGGCGGAGCTGCCCGGTAACGGCATCGGCCGCCGGTTCCAGGGTGAAGAACATCACCAGCCGGAACAGGCCCAGGCGCTGGATCAGGGTGTAGATCACATCCACCCGGATGGCGCGCCGGTCGGTCACCGGCTCCGCCGGCCGCCAGCGCTGCAGGCTGCCGATCACCACCAGCATCACGGCGATCTGCAGCAAGCCCACCAGCAGCCAGCCGGTGGCATCAAAGGCGTCTTCCAGCAGGTTGCCAAAGCCAAGGCCGAAGACCACGGGCTGCACCACGGCCTCGAAGAGGGCCTGCTGGGCCTGTCCAAAAAGATCGGTGAACCAGTCCATCACGAGAGCGGCCTCCCTGCGGGTCGATCAATTCATCCGGCGCGGCCGGACCATGGCGAGGGATTCCGGCGGTCGCCGCATCCACGCAGCATAGTCGGGATGATCGCGCAGCGGTGCGAAGCACATGCCGCGGTCCTTCAGGCCCTGCATCAGCGGCTCCAGCACGGCCGGCGCCCACGGGTCCTGGCGGGACCAGATGCCCAGGTGGGCCATCAGGATGTCGCCGGGCTTGATGCGGCGCAGCGCCTGTTCCAGCAAGGCATGATTGGGAAAGCGGTCGCTGGGCAATTCATCGCCCAGGAAGCCGGCTGGCTGGGCCCAGCCCACATGCCGGAAGCCGCAGACACGGGCCGCGGCCAGCAGGGCCGCCGAGGTGCGTCCCGCGGGTGCGCGGAAGATCATGGACATCGGCCGGCCGGTCATTTCCGCGAAACGGCGGGCGGGCTGGCGCAGCTCGTCGCAGTAGTCGGCGGCGGACATCTCGACGATCTGCGGCACCTGTTCACCGGCGGCACGGCGGAAGCGGAAACGGCCGTCAGGCAGGTCCGCCACCCACGCATCGTGATACCAGGTGTGCGAGCCGAAATCATGGCCCTGCTCCGCCAGCGCCTTCCACCACGGCGCCCACTTGTCGTCCAGCGTCTGGCCACCGTCCTTGGTCGGCTCCTGCGCCAGGAAGAAGGTGGCCTTGGCATCGAAGCGCTTGAGCGTGTCCACGATCAGCGGGGCCACGCCCATGTGGCCGGTGTCGAAGGTCAGGTAGACCGGTTTGTCGCAAGGCGGGGTGGGTGCGGCGGGCTGGGCATGCAGTCCAGGCGCCAGCAGGGCCGTGCCCAGCAGCGACAGCAGCAGACGACGCGGCAGGCTGCGCAGCCGACCGACCGGCGCGCAGCGCAGGTCGCCGGACGAGCGACCGACCGGCGCGCAGCGCGGGTCGCCGGACGAGCGACCGACCGTGGCGCGGCCCGCCGCATCCATGGCGGCACCCGGCTCGGCCCCTCGAGTCATCACATCGCTCACAGCCACCTCAGTCTCACTGACGCGGCATCTGGTCCAGCGTCCAGACCCCGTGCGGCGACTTGCCCACCTTCACCTGCGTGGTGATCTGCTTGGTCTGCAGGTCCACCACGGTGAGCTTGCGGGCCCAGCGGGAGGTCACCAGCAGCGTGCGGCCATCGGGCAGGATTTCCATGTCGTCCGGGCCGCCCGGCACCTTCAGCACGTCCACCACCGACAGGCTGTCCAGCGCGATCTTGCTGATGGTGTTGGCGGCGCGGTTGCTCACCAGCACATGGCGGCGGTCCCCCAGCGCGCGGAAGGAGTGGGCCCCGTCGCCGGTGTCGATGCGCTTGACCAGGCGCGGCTGCGGCAGGCCTCCCACCTCATACACCTCCACATAGTGGTCGCCGGTCAGGGCCACCAGCAGGTATTTGTCGTCGGGGGTCAGGTAGACGTCGGCCGGCAGCTTGCCCACCGGCACCTTCCAGCGCACCGCCAGGGTGTTCAGGTCGATCGCCATGATCTCGCTGCTGTCCTGCATGCTGGCGTAGACCACGGTGCTTTTGGTGTCGATGGACAGGTGGCTGGGGGTCTTGGGCGCGGAGAAGCGCTTGGTCAGCACCAGCGGCTGCGCCTGGTTCTGGGGCTGCCACTTATAGAGGTCCACATGGTCCAGCCGGTTGCCGGCCAGCACCAGCCACTTCATGTCCGGCGAGAAGCGCAGGTGATAGGGGTCGGAAATGCCGTGGATGGTGCGCTGCACCTCGGCGGTGACCGGGTCCAGGAAGGTCAGCGAATCCCCCAGCGCATTGGCCACGACCATGGTCTTGCGGTCCGGCGTCAGGTAGAGGTGATGCGGCTCCTTGCCGGTGGGAATGCGCTTGACCTCGCGGAAGGTGCGGGGGTCGATGACGCTCACGTCCGCATCCAGCGAGTTCAGCACGAAGATGGGGCTGGTGGCGACCTTGGGCGCGGTCGATGCGCCGCCGTTGGCCGTGGCCGCGCTGGCAGCGGCTGTTGCGGCTGTTGCGGCTGTGGCGGTGGTTGCGGCCGGTGCCGCCGTCGGGGCCGCCGCATGCGCCGCCTGGGCGTGATGCGCGCCATGGGCGGCCTGCGCGGTGCGTCGGGCTTGGGCCGGTTGGGCCGTCAGGAGGCTGCCGGCAAGGGCTGTGGCAGTGAGAACCAGGGCCGCGGCGACGGGCCGCGCGGACAAGAACAGCATCAGGAATCCTCAAGGGAGCTCAAGGAGCTCAACAGAGCCAGGGATCGGCAAAGGTTGCCGCCAAATTTGGACATCAGCCGAACTTGGGCACCCGCCGAACAGCGCACCTTGCGCAACTATCCGCCCCTTGACTGAGGGCGACCTGAAAAAAAGCAAAGGCAGCGCATGCGCTGCCTCAAGTGTAGGCGGGATGACTCACGCCACCGCCGGGAACAGGCCGGTCCACGCCCGCCAGATGCGGGGATGGCGGCATTCGCACAGGCGTGCAGGGCCTGCGGAGACCGCCGCTGGCCACCCCGCGAAGTGCCCGCAAAGTGCCCGCGAAGTGCCCGCGAAGTGTCCGCAAAGTGCCCGCAAAGTGCCTGGAAAGGGCCTGCAATGGGCTTGCGGAGCCCCGGAAGTCCGATGCTGCGGGCTTATTCGTCGTCGCCGCCCAGCAGGCCGCCGAGCAGTCCCCCGGTGGCAAAACCGCCCAGCACCGAGCCCTCTTCCCGCGAGCCGCCGCGCTGCGGAGCAGCCGCGAAAACACGGGACGCCAGGCGCGAGAACGGCAGGCTCTGCAGCCAGACTTCGCCTGGACCGGTGAGCTTGGCCAGGAACAGACCCTCGCCGCCGAACAGGGCGGTCTTGATTTTGCCCACGTACTGAATCTCGAAACTGACGTTGGGGGTGTAGGCCACCACGCAGCCGGTATCCACCAGCAGGGTCTGACCCGGCTGGAGGGAGCGACGAACCACCGTTCCGCCGGCATGCACGAAGGCCAGCCCGTCCCCATCGAGCTTCTGCATGATGAAACCTTCACCACCGAAGAAGCCGGTCGACAGCCGCTGCTGTATTGCGATCCCCAGGGACACCCCGCGGGCCGCGCACAGGAAGGCGTCCTTCTGGCAGATCAGCGTGCCGCCGAGCTGGCGCAGGTCCATGGGCAGGATCTTGCCCGGGTACGGCGCCGCGAAGGCGACCCGCTGTTTGCCCTGAGCCTGATTGGTGTAGATCGTGGTGAACAGCGATTCCCCGGTGACCAGGCGCTTGCCAGCGCCCAGCAGCTTGCCGAAGAAGCCGCCCTGGTTGGCGGACCCGTCCCCAAAGACGGTGTCCATGCTGATCCCGGCGTCCATGAACATCATGGAACCGGCTTCGCCGATGGCTGCTTCGCCGGGGTCGAGCTCGACCTCCACGAATTGCATCTCCGCACCCTTGATTTCGTAGTCCACCACATCCATCGCCATTTGATTCACCTTCTGACTGAAACTGCGTTGATACTGGGTCCGGGCCCCCTGCCCCTGCCGCTGCCCTCCCGCTGCGGCGGAGGCAGACCAGGACATGGGGACCCGATCGGCCGGGATATTAACGTTTCGCCCACCTTTCAATCACCTGGGATATGACGCCTATGCCTAGCGAAGAACTCGATCCCTCGCTCAAGCCCGGGGACAGTTACGTGCAGTCTTTTGCACGCGGCCTGTCCGTCATCCGCGCCTTCGGGGCCGATGCCCCCCGCCAGACCCTGACCGAAGTGGCCAAGCGCTGCGGCCTGACCCGCGCCGGCGCCCGGCGCATCCTGCTCACGCTGCAGACGCTGGGGTATGTCCGCGCCGAGGGACGGCTGTTCGAACTCACGCCCAAGATCCTGGACCTGGGCTTCGCCTACCTCTCGTCGCAGCCGCTGTGGCAGTTCGCCGAGCCGCAGATGCTGCAGCTCACCGGCGAGTTGAAGGAGTCCTGCTCCATCGCCGTGCTGGACGCGCAGGACATCGTTTTTGTGATGCGCACCCCCACCCGCAAGATCTTCAATGAAGCACTGGGCGTGGGCAGCCGGCTGCCCGCCTGGGCCACCGCCATGGGCCGGGTGCTGCTGTCGGCGCTGCCACCGGAAGAGCTGGAAGCGCGCCTGCCCGCAGGACTGCTGGCAGCGGGCCAGACGGCGGCGGCTTCGGCAAACCCGGCGGGAATGGATGGCTTTTCCGCACCGGTTGGGGCGTCAGCTTCCTCGTCAGCGACTGCGTCTACCGCTCCGGGCTCGTTCCCCTCGTCGTTCCCTGCGACACCATCCGGTGCCCTGGACAGCCCGGGGGCTTCTGGCGCCGGCGGGGGCTCCGACTCGGTCCGCAGCCTGGAGGAACTGCGCCGCTCGCTGGAGCAGGTGCGCCAGCAGGGCTGGTGCCTGCTGGACCGGGAGCTCGAGGAAGGGCTGGCCACGCTGGCCGTGCCCATCCACGGCCGCCAGGGCCGGGTGATCGCCGCCATCGCCCTGCATGCGCAGACCAGCCGCACCTCGCCTCAGCTGCTGCTGGAGCAAGGGCTGCCCAAGCTGCAGGAAACCGCGCAAGGGCTGTCGCGGCTCCTGCAGATCAAGGGCTGACGGCCCGTCCTCAGCCCATGGGTCAGCGCATGGGTCAGCCCATGTGCAGGCCACCGTTGCAGCTGAAGTCAGCGCCGGTGGTGAAGCCGGACTGATCGCTGGCCAGCCAGCCAACGATCGAGGCGATCTCCCGCGGTTCCCCCAGTCGCTTGACGGGGATCTGCGCCACGATCTTCTCCAGCACGTCGGGCCGCACGGCCTTGACCATGTCGGTGCCGATGTAGCCGGGGCTGACGGTGTTCACCGTCACGCCCTTGGCTGCCAGCTCCTGCGCCAGCGCCATGGTGAAGCCGTGCATGCCGGCCTTGGCCGCCGAATAGTTGGTCTGGCCGATCTGCCCCTTCTCGCCGTTGACTGACGAGATGTTGATGATGCGGCCCCATCCCTTGTCCACCATGCCCGGCACCACCTGCTTGGTGACGTTGAACATGCTGTTGAGGTTGGTGTCGATCACCGCGTCCCAATCCTCGCGGGTCATCTTGAGGAACATGCGGTCCTTGGTGATGCCGGCGTTGTTGACCAGCACGTCCACCGCGCCGTGTTCGGCGATGGCCTTCTCGAAGGCCATCACGGTGGACTCCCAGTTCGCCACATTGCCGACCGAGGCGTAGAACTTGTAGCCCAGCGCCTCCTGCTCGCCCAGCCATTTGGCGTGGTCGCGGCTGGGCCCGCAGCCCGCAATGACCTTGAAGCCGTCATCGGCCAGCTTCTGGCAGATGGAGGTTCCGATGCCGCCCATGCCCCCTGTCACGTATGCCACTTTCTGACTCATTTGATTGCCTCCTGTTGTGGGCTCCCCGACGCGCGCCTCGGCGGGAAAGCTGACTGATCGCTCATCGACGCGCGAAATACTCTGAATCCCGATGTCCGGCCCTGTGCTGGGCCTTCTTGAATGCTCCGTGGTGGACGCTCTCCAGCGCCCACCCTCAACGGTCAACGGTCAACGGTCAACGCTCGACGCACAGCGCCACGCCCATGCCGCCACCGATGCACAGGCTGGCGATGCCCTTCTTCGCATCGCGCTTGATCATCTCGTGCAGCAGGGTGACCAGGATGCGGGCACCGGAAGCACCGATCGGATGGCCCAGTGCAATGGCGCCCCCATTCACATTGACCTTGCTGGTGTCCCAGCCCATCTGCTGATGCACCGCGCAGGCCTGGGCCGCGAAGGCTTCATTGATCTCCAGCAGGTCCAGGTCCTTGGCCTGCCAGCCGGCGCGGTCCAACGCCTTGCGGGAGGCGGGCACCGGGCCCATGCCCATGGTGGCCGGGTCCACGCCCGCGCTGGCGTAGGAGGCGATGCGGGCCAGCGGCTCCAGGTTCAGTGCACGGGCCTTGGCGGCGCTCATCACCAGCAGGCCGGCGGCGCCGTCGTTCAAGCCGGAGGCATTGCCCGCCGTCACCGAGCCGGCCTTGTCGAAGGCGGGACGCAGCCCGGCCAGCGCTTCGGCATTGGTCTTGCGGTTGATGAATTCGTCGGCGGCAAAGACCACCGGGTCGCCCTTTTTCTGGGGAATGGTCACCGGCACGATCTCGGCCACGAAACGGCCGGCGTCCTGGGCCGCCGCCGCCTTCTGCTGGCTGGCCAGGGCCAGCTCGTCCTGCTGGCTGCGGCTGATGTGATATTCCTTGGCCACGTTCTCGGCCGTGATGCCCATGTGGTACTGGTTGTAGACGTCCCAGAGACCGTCAGTGATCATCGTGTCCACCAGCTTCCAGTCGCCCATGCGCTGGCCGTCGCGGGAGCCGGGCAGCACATGCGGGGACAGGCTCATGCTCTCCTGGCCGCCGGCGATGATGATGTCCGAGTCGCCATCGCGGATGGCCTGCGCGGCCAGCATCACGGCCTTGAGGCCGGAGCCGCAGACCTTGTTGATGGTCATGGCCGGCACCGTCACCGGCAGGCCGGACTTGATGACCGCCTGACGGGCCGGGTTCTGGCCGGTGCCCGCCTGCAGCACCTGGCCCAGGATCACTTCCTGGATCTGATCCGGCTGCAGGCCGCTGCGGCGCAGCAGGTCCTGGATGACCAGCGCGCCCAGCTCGCTGGCCGGGATCTTGGCCAGCGACCCGCCGAATTTGCCGATGGGCGTGCGGGCCGCCGCGACGATGACGATGTCCTGTGCTGTGCTCATGTCTCTCTCCTGGGTTGGAAGGCTGCTGAAGGCTGCGGAAGTCTGGGACGGCTAAAAAGGCCGGTGAAGGCGATGCAGAGGGATCACGCGCGCTCCTTCACATAACGGCCCGGCGCCGGTTCGATCGCCTGATAAGGGCCGCGTCCATAGGACCGGGGTGCGGCCTTGAGGGCCCCGGCCTGCGCCGCCAGCCAGTCGGACCAGTCTGGCCACCAACTGCCGGCATGCTCGGTAGCCGACGCCAGCCACTGCTGCGGCTGGGCCGGCAGCGCGGTGCCCTTGCCGATCCAGTGGCTGCGCTTTTTCTTGGCCGGCGGATTGATCACGCCGGCGATATGCCCGGAAGCGCCCAGCACAAATCGCTTCTTGCCTTTGAAGATCTGCGTGCTGCGATAGGCCGCTTCCCACGGGACGATGTGGTCTTCCCGCGAGCCGTAGATGTAGACGGGCGCACGGATCAGGCCCAGGTCCAGCGCTTCCCCGGCCACCGTCAGCCGGCCCGGCAGCTTGAGCTCGTTTTGCAGGTAGGTGTGGCGCAGGTACCAGCAGTACATCGGGCCCGGCAGGTTGGTGGCGTCGCTGTTCCAGTAGAGCAGGTCGAAGGGCGGCGGCGGCTCGCCCTTGAGGTAGTTGCCCACCACATAGTTCCACACCAGGTCGTTGGGCCGCAGCATGCTGAAGGTGCTGGCCAGTTGCTGGCCGTGCAGCAGCCCCGGTCCGTTGGGCGCCTGCGCGCCGATGGTGAGCTCCCGCATCTGGACCGAGGCCTCATCCACGAAAAGGTCCAGCACGCCGTTGTTCTCGAAGTCGATCAGCGTCGTCAGCAGCGTGACGCTGGCGGCGGGATGCTCGCCGCGTGCGGCCAGCACCGCCAGGGCGGTGGCCAGCAAAGTGCCGCCCACGCAGAAGCCCAGCGTGTTGATCGTCTTGCTGCCGCTGATGGCCTGCACCACCGCAATCGCCTGAATGGTGGCCTGCTCGATGTAGTCGTCCCAGGTCCAGTGCACGCAGCTCGCATCCGGATTGCGCCAGCTCACCACGAAGGTGCGGTGGCCCTGCGAGACCGCATGGCGGATCAGCGAGTTCTCCGGCTGAAGGTCCAGGATGTAGTACTTGTTGATGCAGGGCGGCACCATCAGGAGCGGGCGCTCATACACCTCGGCCGTCAGCGGCTTGTATTCCAGCAGCTGGAAGAACTCGTTCTCGAACACCACCTGCCCTTCGGTGGTGGCCACATTGCGTCCGACCTCGAATGCGCTTTCGTCCGTCTGGGACACGTGGCCGCGCTGCAGGTCGGCCAGCAGTTGCTGCATGCCGCGGGCGATGCTTTCCCCCTGCGTGTTCAGCGCTCGCTGCTGGGCTTCCGGATTGAAGGCAAGGAAGTTGCTCGGCGAGGAGGCCTCGATGAATTGCTGCACCGCAAAACGCAAGCGGGCGCGGGTCTTGTCGTCACCGCCGACCTGCTCGGCCATGCGCTGCAGCATGCGGGCATTGAGCAGATAGAGCTCGGCGCTGAAGTGGGACAGTCGGTTGCTGTTCCAGGACGCGTCGGTGAAGCGCTTGTCCTGCAACGGGGCCAGGTCCTCGGCGCGTCCGTCATGCGGGGCATGCAGGGCACGGTTCCACAGCTCACCGGCCTGGCTGAGGTACTCCTGCTGGAGCTGCTGCCAGGCATCGGTGGGAATCTGCAGGGACTGGATCTGCTGCAGGGTGTCGCCCATCTGGCGGGTCATGCCGCTCACAGCGTCGGCCATCTGGGTGGCCAGATGCTGGAAGCTCGAGAAATCAGGCAGGCCCGGGGTACCGGCAGCATGCGTATCGCTCATACGTCTCCTCGTTCAGAACCGAGCAAGAAGCTTGCCACAGCAAGCGCGCCTCACCACAGGCCAAGCTTCGCATATGCTCAATGGCTTTTTAGCCTATTGAGCTTACCGCTGTGTGATGCTCTTTCACCAGCGCCTGTCCGGCGATCCGGACACCCACATGCTTCTTCTTTGATCTCGCATGGTCCTTGTTGCGCTCGCCTGGATGTATGTCGTACTCATGATGGCTGCGGCCGAAGCGATGAGCCCCCAAGGCACGCTGCTGGGCGCCGCATTCACCTTCATGATGTACGGCGTTTTGCCGCTGTCCATCGTGCTGTATGTGATGGGCACGCCGGCGCGGCGCAAGGCGCGGCGGCGGGCGGAGGAAGCGCAGGCGCTTGCCGATGCGCCGGTGGATGGGTCGGTCGATGCGCCGGTGGACGGCCAAGCTGGTGGCGAAGTGCAGAAGCGGCAACCGCACCAGCCACCGCCGCCCTGAGCGTCTCTTACAGGCGGCGGATCACAGCCGCCATCCGTCCGCCCGCGTGACCCTGGCTTTGCTCCCACCGATAGGAGAAAAAGCGGGAGGGCTCGCTGTACGTGCACCAGTGCCCGCCGTGGATTTCGGTCAGGCCCAGGGCCTGAAGGCGCTGCCGGGCGAGGCCCACCAGGTCGGCGCGCCAGCGCGGCTCGCCGGCCGCATTGGGCTGGAAGCGGAAATGCAGCTGGTCTTCCTGCTTGGGAGTCACCCCGAAGGCCTGCAGCACATCGGCCCCGACCTCGAACACGGACGGCCCGATGCAGGGCCCCATCCAGGCCTGCACGGCGCCGGGCTCGCTGCCGGTGGCCTCGCACAGGGCCAGCACGGTGTTCTCCAGCACGCCGCCGGACAGACCGCGCCAGCCGGCATGCGCCGCCCCCACGCCGCCCGGCGCGGCGAACAGCACCGGCATGCAGTCGGCCGCCATCACCGCACAGGCCAGCGCGGGATCCAGGCTGATGCTGGCATCGGCCTGCTCCGGCTCGATGCCGGGCACCGCATGCGCAGCCGTCAGACGGATCACCCGCGTGCCATGCATCTGCTTGAGAAACACCGGCGTCGCGCCGATCGCTTCGCCCACCCGGCGCCGGTTCTCGGCCACCGCCGCAGGATCGTCTCCCACCGAACGGCCCAGGTTCAGGCTGCTGTAGCCGCCCTGGCTGACGCCACCCTGGCGGGTGGTCATGAAAGCCTGTGTCCCCGTCGCGCTCCACGAAGGGAGCAACCAATCATGAAGTTCCATGCGGCCATGATGCCATGCGTGTCCCGCTACACTGGCCGCATGTTCCAAACCCGGCGCTTCCAGCATTGCCCGGTCTGCGGCGGGCAGATCGAATACCGCATTCCTGCGGACGACAACCGTGAGCGGGCCACCTGTACCGTCTGCGGCACCATCCAGTACGAGAACCCGCTGAATGTGGTGGGGACGCTGCCGGTGTGGGGCGATCAGGTGCTGCTGTGCCGCCGGGCCATCGAGCCGCGGCTGGGCAAATGGACCCTGCCGGCCGGCTTCATGGAACTGGGCGAGACGCTGGCGCAAGGCGCGCAGCGGGAGACCGACGAAGAGGCCGGTGTCCAGATCGAGATGCAGGACCTGTATTGCGTGATGAACGTGGTGCGGGTCGGCCAGGTCCACCTGTTCTACCGGGCCCGCATGCTGGCGCCGGACTGCGACCCGGGGCCGGAGACGCTGGAGGCCCGCCTGTTCCACGAGCATGAGGTGCCGTGGGACGAGCTGGCCTTCCACACCGTGCGGTATGCGCTGGAGCGGTTCTTCGAGGACCGCCGGCGCGGTCAGGGCTTCCCGCTGCACACGGCCGATATCGCCTGAGCGGGCCTCGGCCGGCCTTTCAGGGCCGAAATGCCCAGCGCCCTTTCAGGGCCGAAACGCCCCGCGCCCTTTCAGGGCTTGATGTCCTGCGCCGAAGCCCAGGGCCCGGTGATGCCGTCCAGCTCGCAGTCCCACAGCGCCTGCGCATCCAGGGCATCGGTCACGCCTTCGGCATAGACCTTCAGCGACAGGCTGCGCAGCATCACCACCAGGCTGCGGACGAAGGCGGCCCGGCCCGCGTCGCCGGAGATGCCGGAGACCACCGAGCTGTCCAGCTTCACGTAGTCCAGCCCGGCCTGGAAGAGCTTGTCGATCTGCGCCAGACCCGCGCCCGCATGCTCCAGGCCGAGTTGCACGCCCAGCGGGCGCAACTGGCGGCCCAGCTCCTGCAGCACCTCGAAGTGCTGCACGGCCGCCGGCTCGGCCAGTTCCAGACCAATCGACCGGCGCACCGACGCGGGCGCCGACTGCACCAGTTCGCGGGCCCGCGCAATGAAGCTGCCGTCATTCAGCGAGGACGGCGCCACATTGACGCAGCGGGCGCGCTGGTCCTGCTGGATGGCCGCCAGTGCCAGGGCCAGCGCCTGCAGGTCGGCCTCGGCGCTGAGACGATGGCGCAGCGCCAGCGGCAGCCAGCGGGCGGCCGGCTCGAATTCGCCCAGCGGGTTGAGCTTGAGCTGCAGCGGGCATTCCAGGTGCAGCACCTGGCGCTCGCGGCCGATCAGCGGGAATTCCAGCAGACGGCTGCGCTGATGCACCAGCGCATCGGAGATCAGCGCCCGCCAGGCGCGCTCGCCCTGGGCCACTTCCTCGGAAGGCGGGGCCTGGCGCAGCTCCAGCACCACGCCCTCGCCCTGCTCGGCCTGGGCCAGGGCCGCATCGGCGGCGGCGAACCAGGCGCTCATCGGCTGGTCACGCGGCAGTTCCACCGCACCCAGCGCCACGCCGATGCCGGGATCCACACCTTGCAGGCCCGCCCGCAGTGCATCGGCCAGCGCATTGGCCGTGTCACCCACCACCTTGGGGGCGGGCAGCCACAGCGCAAAGTCCGACCCATTCAGGCGCCCGGCCAGGCAGCCCCGCACCTGCTCCGGATACACCCGCAGGGCCTGCGCCATGGCCAGCAGGGCCTGGTCGGTCCCACCGTGACCCAGACGCTGGTTGAGCCCCTGCAAATCCTTCAGCCGCAGCAGCACCAGGCCGGCGCGCAGCGGACCATCGTCCCGCTCCAGCGCGGAGCTGAGTTCAGCCACGAACTGACGACGGTGCGACAGCCCGGTCAGCTCGTCACACAGCAGCTGATGGTGCAGCGTGCGCAGCTGTTCGGCCTGGGCCTCGAACATCTGGCGGGTGCGCACCACCATCGCATTCATCGCGCGGGTGAGCTTGCGCATTTCCGGCACGCGCGGCTCCATCACGGTCTCGAAGCGACCTTCGGTCACGCCCTCGGCCTGGCGCACGGCGGTGTCCACCGGACGGCGCAGGCGGGCCAGCACCAGGGCCGCCGCCACGCCGGTGACCCCACCCACCAGCAGCAGCCACAGGGTGGAGCGCACCGTGGCCTTCCACAGGGCCTCATGCACATAGCCGGTCTGGCCGCGGACTTCCACTTCGCCCACCGCTCGCCAGCCGTCGGACACCTTGGCCTGGCCCGGCGCCACATTCAGCGGCAGCAAGGCCACGAACCAGGCAGGCGCGCTGGTGGGCCGGGTGTTGTCCTGATGGCGCTCGAAGACGGCCTTGCCCTGGCCATTGCGCCAGCGCACGCTGTCATAGGCGCCGGCATCGAACTGCGCCGAGATCAGCAGCGACATGAGTTCCACGTCGCCCTTCTGCTGGGACAGGGCCAGCGCCAGCGCATTGGCGTTGTCGTTGTTCTTGAGCTGGGCCTGGGTCTGCAGCAGCTCGCGCAGGGACCAGGTGCTCACGGCCACGCCGCCCAGCACGGACGCCAGCACCGCGCCCAGCACCAGGCACCAGATTTGTCGGATCAGGGACATGGGCTGGATTCTCCCCTGTCCAGGACGGCTTTTTTCTGCGGTCTTCCCTGCTGTCTTGTCATCATCAGAACCCCTCCTCCTTGGCCTTGGCCAGCAAATCCCGCCACAACGACAGCCGCACCAGCGGATTGCCCGCGGTGGTGCCGCCCACGCCGGTCCACAGACCCTCGCCGTTGAAACTGAAGACAGGGGTCAGGTCATTGCGCTGGGACGCCGCACGGATCTCCGGATTGATATTGTCCAGAATCAGTGGCTCCGATTCCGGGTCCGGGTAGTACGCCAGCACCATGTGCGCCTGGCTGCGTCCCTGGAATTGAGCCCGGACGTAGACCATGCGCAGTCGCGGCTGCGGCACGCCCGCCGCCAGAAGGCTCATGTATTTGGCGATTGCATAGTCCTCGCAATCCCCCCGGCCCTTGTCCAGCAGCTCCAGCGGCGTGGCCCAGTAGTCGATCACACCCCACACCTCCGTGTCATCCCGAAAGGCGATGCGCTGATTGAAAAAGTTGTTGACGACTGTGAGCCGCTGTCGCTCCTGGGGCAGCGCGCCGGCCCGCTGCACCATCTGGATCATGGCGCGCACCTCGTTCAAGGTGCGCGGTGATCGCGCAGCGGCGGCCGCCTCCAGCTTCTCGCGGTCCCAGCCCGGCGACGGGTCGGCCCGCAGGGGCAAGTCCGCCCAAACGCCCAGAAGCACCGCGCAGCCGAGCACCGCCAGGCCCTTGCGGGCGCGGCGGGACAGCTGACAGGCCAGCAGGCGGGTCGGATTCAACATGCGCTGCAATGTATCTGTATCAGAAGGTATCCCCGGGCGAAGAGCGACGAGGGCGGGAACAAGCGGCAATTTGCCGCAGCGCTTGTGCCGGGGGGCCGGATACCGGACGAGATAATCTGCAACACAAGCATCATGAAGACACAAGCCGTCCACCAGGAACTGGACCGCGCCCGGGCCACCGGTCCGCTGCGCCAGATCCAGATTCCCCCTTGCCCCGAACTGCTGACCCGCCTGCGGGCAGCGATGACGGCCCATCCCCATCCGGACCTGGAGGAAGTGGGCCGCATTGCCGCTGCCGACGTGGCCATGTCCGCCACGCTTTTGCGGGTGGCCAACAGTCCGCTGCATCTGGTGGCAGGCCATGTGCCTTGCACCACCGTCGGGCAGGCCATGTACCGCATCGGCCTGGACGAAAGCGCCCGGCTGATGCAGGCCTTCCTGGTGCGGCACGCGATTCCGGTCAACAGCCCGCATCTGTCGCGCTTCTGGCAGCGGTCCACCAAGCGGGCGGTCGCCATGGCGTTCATCGCCAGGCAGTTGCCCGGCATGCAGGTCGACCTGGCCTATGGCTACGGCCTGTTCTGCCATGTGGGCATGCCGGTGCTGCTGCAGAGCGTGCGCGGCTACGGCGCCACCATGGTGGAAGCCGGCGCCCGGATCGACCGGCCCTACATTGCCACCGAAAACGCCAATCACCGCACCGACCATGCGGTCGTGGGCGCACTGGTGGTGAAGGTGTGGCATCTGGCGCCGGAGCTGATGATGGCCATCCGCCTGCATCACGACTTCGACGCCCTCGGCGACGACAGCGTGGAGCCGGAAGTGCGCAGCCTGATTGCCGCGGGCGTGATTGCCGAGCACCTGATGCGCCAGCATGAAGGGCTGGACGAAGATGCGGACTGGGCGGCCAACCGCGAAGCGGCGCTGGCCTGGCTGCACCTGACGCACGAGGACCTGGAGCACTGGGACGAAACGCTGCGTCCCCTGCTCGACGAAGCCTGACGACGGCGCGCGCCGGGCGTCACCGCGGCGCCGTCATCGCTGATGCACCGCCACGCGGGCGGCGGCCAGATCCCAGCGGGCGCAGCCCACGCTCTTGAAGACGCGGGTGCGGCCGTCCTCCAGCGGCTGCTGTCCCAGCACCAGGTCCTCCAGGGAGGCCTGCGGCTGGAACAGCCCCGCCGCCATCAGGTCCCCGGCTTCGGCCTGGGCACCGACCGGGTCGTCCACCCAGACCTGGGCCTCGCGGACGAGCTCCGGTGGCAGTTCCACCATGTCCTCGCGGAAGGCGCCGACGCCGACCACCAGTGCCCCTTCGCCCACGCCCGGCCGCAGCACCGGCACACGGCTGGTGGTGGCGCAGATGATCAGGTCCCAGTCATGGCGGCTCTGCGATTCGGGCGGCAGCGGCTCCACGCCCAGCGACTCCACGAAGGCAGGCACCTGCTGGTGACCCTGCACATGAATGGTGGCCTGCGGATGCAGGGCCTGCAGCGCCTGCACATGGCTGTGGGCCTGGACCCCGCCGCCCACCACCAGCACCCGCCGCGGCACGCGACGGGCCAGATGCTTGACGGCCAGCATCGTGACGGCGGCCGTCCGGCGGGCCGTGAGCGTGGGCCCGTCCAGCACGGCCAGGCGCTGGCCGGTGCGGCTGTCCAGGGCAACGACCTCTCCGGAAATGGTGGGCAGACCCAGCGCCGCATTGAGCGGATGCACGCTGACCAGCTTGGTGATGGTCAGCGTGTCGCTCATGCAGGGCATGACCAGCAGCACGCCGTCCTGGCGCAGCGGCAGCACCTGTCGCGGCGGGCAGATCAGCCGCCCCTCGTGATGCTCGCGGCAGACCTGCGCCACTTCGTCCATCAGCAGGGCCCAGGGCAAGGCCCGGGCGGTGGCAGGACCATCGAGCATGCGAAGGCCGGGCAACTGCGTGGGGTCGGTGGTCATGGGCACAAGCATATCGAGGAGCAGCGCGTCGGCCTATGGTCACGGCCTGGGGGTTTGCGAGAAGAAAAAAAGCCCGGCCAACAGAGCCGGGCTTTCGGGGCCGTCAGGGCCATGCGCTCAGCGAGCGACCGTCATTTGCGAGCCGGCGGCACGTCGGTGCAGGACCCGTGCGCCACTTCCGCCGCCAGCCCGATGCTTTCGCCCAGGGTCGGATGCGGGTGGATGGTCTTGCCGATGTCCACCGCGTCGGCGCCCATCTCGATGGCCAGCGCGATCTCGCCGATCATGTCGCCGGCATGGGTGCCGACGATGCCGCCACCGATGATGCGATGCGTCTCTTCATCGAACAGCAGCTTGGTGAAGCCTTCATCGCGGTTGTTGGCAATGGCGCGGCCCGATGCATTCCAGGGCAGCAGGCCCTTCTTGTACTTGATGCCTCGAGCCTTGGCCTCGTCTTCGGTGATGCCCACCCAGGCCACTTCCGGATCGGTGTAGGCCACGCTGGGGATGACGCGGGCATCGAAGCGGGACTTGGCCAGGGCCTCGTCGCCGAGCAGCTCGCCGGCGATGACTTCCGCCGCCACGTGGCCTTCATGCACCGCCTTGTGCGCCAGCATCGGCTGGCCGACCAGGTCGCCGATGGCAAACACGTTGGGCACGTTGGTGCGCATCTGCACGTCCACCGGGATGAAGCCGCGGTCGGTCACCACCACACCGGCCTTGTCCGCACCGATCTTCTTGCCGTTGGGGCTGCGGCCCACGGCCTGCAGCACCAGGTCGTACACCTGCGGTTCCTTCGGCGCGCCCTCGCCTTCGAAGGTCACCTTGATGCCTTCGGGCGTGGCCTCGGCCGACACCGTCTTGGTGTTCAGCATGATGTTGTCGAAGCGCGGCGCATTCATCTTCTGCCACACCTTGACCAGGTCGCGGTCCGCGCCGGTCATCAGCGTGGGCAGCATCTCCACCACGTCCAGGCGGGCGCCCAGGGTGGAGTACACCGTGCCCATTTCCAGGCCGATGATGCCGCCGCCCACGATCAGCATGCGCTTGGGCTTGGCCGTCAGCTCAAGCGCGCCGGTCGAGTCGATCACCCGCGGGTCGTTCGGCATGAAGGGCAGGCGCACCGCCTGCGACCCTGCCGCCAGGATGATCTTCTTGAACTTCAGCGTCTGCGTCTTGCCGCTGCGCTCCTGCCCGGTGCCGCTGGTCTCCTCGACCGACAGGTGATGGGCGTCGAGCAACTGGCCGTAGCCCCGCACCACGGTGACCTTGCGCATCTTGGACATCATGTCCAGGCCCTTGGTCAGCTTGCCCACCACCTTCTGCTTGTGGGCCAGCAGCTTGGGCAGCTCCACCGTGGGTTCGGCATAGGCCACGCCCAGGTCGGCGAAATGCTTGACCTCGTCCATGACCGCCGCCACATGCAGCAGGGCCTTGGATGGGATGCAGCCGACGTTCAGGCAAACCCCGCCCAGCGTCGCATAACGCTCGACCAGGGCCACCTTCAGCCCCAGGTCCGCGGCGCGGAAAGCGGCCGAGTAGCCGCCCGGGCCGCTGCCCAGGACGATGAGGTCGAATTCGGCGTCGGCGCTGCCGGTGTAGGTGGCGGCCTGTGGGGCCGGACCTGCAGCGGGAGCAGCGGTCGGCTGGGCCGGCGCTGTGGCGGGGGCCGGTGCTGCAGCAGCCGCTGCGGGTGCGGGTGAGCCTGCGGGTGCGGGTGCGGGTGCCGCAGGCGCCGGTGCGGCAGCTGCATCACTCTCCAGCGTGACCAGCAGGTCGCCCTGGTTGATCTTGTCGCCCAGCTTGACCTTGAGCTCCTTGACCACGCCAGCGGCCGACGACGGAATCTCCATCGATGCCTTGTCGCTTTCCACCGTCACCAGGCTCTGTTCCGCCTTGATGGTGTCGCCCGGCTTGACCAGGACTTCGATGATCGCAACGTCCTTGAAATCGCCAATGTCAGGGACTTTGACTTCTACCAATGCCATAGCTGTCTCTCTTTCAGAGGACGATGCGACGGAAGTCCGCCAGCAGTTGAGCGAAGTAGACGTTGAAGCGGGCCGCGGCCGCGCCGTCGATGACGCGGTGGTCCCAGCTCAGCGACAGCGGCAGGATCAGGCGCGGCACGAACTGCTGGCCGTCCCACACCGGACGGGTCACGCTCTTGCACACCCCCATGATCGCGACTTCCGGCGCATTGATGATGGGCGTGAAGTAGGTGCCGCCGATGCCGCCCAGCGACGAGATGGAGAAGCAGCCGCCGGTCATGTCGGCCGGGGCCAGCTTGCCGTCGCGCGCCTTCTTGGCCAGCTCGGACATTTCCTGGCTGATCTGGAAGATGCCCTTCTTGTCGGCATCGCGGATCACCGGAACCACCAGCCCGTTGGGCGTGTCCGCCGCAAAGCCGATGTGGAAGTAGTTCTTCAGCACCAGTTGGGCGGTGTCGCCCGTGCCGTCCAGCGAGGCATTGAACTCGGGGAACTTCTTCAGCGCCGCGACCGTTGCCTTGATCATGAAGGCCAGCATCGTCACCTTCACGCCGGACTTCTCGTTTTCCTTGTTCAGTTGAACGCGGAAGGCTTCCAGCTCGGTGATGTCCGCATCTTCATGGTTGGTGACATGCGGAATGGTGACCCAGTTGCGGTGCAGGTTGGCGCCGCTGATCTTCTTGATGCGCGAGAGGTCCTTGCGCTCGACCGGGCCAAACTTCTCGAAGTCAACCTTGGGCCAGGGCAGCAGGCCGGGGAAGGCGCCGCCGGTGCCACCCGCGGGAGCGGCGGCCTTCTGGGCGACGGTCTGCACCGAGCCGGCCATGACGGCCTTGACGAAGCCCTGCACGTCCGATTCGGTGATCCGGCCCTTGGGACCGGAGCCCTTGACCTCTTCCAGCGGCACGCCGAGTTCACGCGCCAGCTTGCGGATGCTGGGCGAGGCGTGCGGCAACTGGCCCTTGGGCGCAGTGGGTTCGTGCGGGGGCAGTGCGGCGGTCGGGACCTGGCGGTCGGCCGGCGCTGCCGCCTGTGCAGCAGCTGGAGCGGCCGGGGCCGGTGCGCTGGCGGTGGCTGCTGCGGGAGCAGCCGCTGCGGCGGCGGGCGCCGGAGCCGCTGCACCGCCAGTGGCTTCGATCACCGCGATGGCCGTGCCCTTGGCGACCTTGTCGCCCAGCTTGACCTTGAGCTCCTTGACCACGCCGGCATGCGAGGACGGGATCTCCATCGACGCCTTGTCGCTTTCGACGGTGATCAGGCTCTGCTCGACCTTGACGGTGTCGCCGACCTTGACCAGCACTTCGATCACGGCCACTTCGTCGAAGTCGCCGATGTCGGGGATCACGACGGTGACGGGACCGGCGGATGCGGGGGCGGACGCAGCCGGTGCGGCAGCAGGCGCGGGTGCGGCGGCAGCGGCCGGTGCCGGCGCTGCTGCAGCGGGGGCTGCTGCGGGAGCGGGAGCGGGTGCGGCGGCACCAGCGTCCGCTGCTTCCAGCACCAGGATCACGGCGCCTTCAGCGACCTTGTCGCCGAGCTTGACCTTGAGTTCCTTGACCACGCCGGCATGCGAGGAGGGAATCTCCATCGATGCCTTGTCACTTTCCACCGTGATCAGGCTCTGCTCTGCCTTCACCGTGTCGCCGGGCTTGACCAGCAGTTCGATGATCGCGACTTCAGAGAAGTCGCCGATATCGGGAACCTTGACCTCAACCAATGCCATGGGGATGTCTCCGGGAAATGTCGATTGCTGTGCGGGATGGCCCCTGCGGCCTGTGGGCCGGACGCCCGCCCGTCATGGGAGGGCGCCGACACAGGCCGGCAGGAATGCTCAGGCGTACAGCGGATTGATCTTGTCAGCCTTGATGCCGTACTTGCTGATGGCCTCGGCCACCTTGGCTGCCGGAATCTTGCCGTCGTCGGCCAGGCTCTTGAGGGCGGCCACCACGATGTAGTGGCGGTTGATCTCGAAGTGCTCGCGCAGCTTGGAGCGGAAGTCGCTGCGGCCGAAACCGTCGGTGCCCAGCACCTTGTAGCTGCGGCCGGCCGGGATGTAGGCGCGGATCTGCTCGGCGTAGCTCTTCATGTAGTCGGTCGAGGCAATGACCGGGCCCTGCACCTTGCTCAGCTGCTGCGTCACATACGGCACGCAGGCCAGCTCGGTCGGGTGCAGCAGGTTCCAGCGCTCGGCGTTCTGGCCGTCGCGGGCCAGTTCGTTGAAGCTGGGGCAGCTCCACACATTGGCGCCCACGCCCCAGTCCGCTTCCAGCAGCTTCTTGGCCGCCTGGCTTTCGCGCAGGATGGTGCCCGAGCCCAGCAGGTTGACGGTCAGCGGCTGCGCCGCGGCCTCTTCCAGCAGGTACATGCCCTTGAGGATCTGCTCCTCGGTGCCGGCCTTCAGGCCCGGCATGGCGTAGTTCTCGTTGAGCAGCGTGATGTAGAAGAACACGTTCTCCTGGTTCTCCACCATGCGCTTGAGACCGGCATGCAGGATCACCGCCACTTCATGGGCGAAGGTCGGGTCGTAGCTGATGCAGTTCGGGATGGTGCCGGCCAGGATGTGGCTGTGGCCGTCCTCGTGCTGCAGGCCTTCGCCGTTCAGCGTGGTCCGGCCGGACGTGCCGCCCAGCAGGAAGCCGCGGGCCTGCATGTCGCCGGCCGCCCAGGCCAGGTCGCCGATGCGCTGGAAGCCGAACATCGAGTAGTAGACGTAGAACGGGATCATCACCCGGTTGTTCGTCGAATACGAGGTGGCGGCGGCAATCCAGCTGGCCATGCCGCCGGCTTCGTTGATGCCTTCCTGCAGGATCTGGCCGGCCACGTCCTCGCGGTAGTACATCACCTGGTCCTTGTCGACCGGGGTGTAGAGCTGACCCTTGGGGTTGTAGATGCCGATCTGGCGGAACAGGCCTTCCATGCCGAAGGTACGGGCTTCGTCCACCAGGATGGGCACGGTGCGCGGGCCCAGTTCCTTGTCACGCAGCAGCGTGGTGAGGAAGCGCACATAAGCCTGGGTGGTGGAGATCTCGCGGCCTTCTGCCGTCGGGTCCAGCACGGCCTGGAAGGTGGCCAGGTCCGGCACCTTCAGGGCTTCCTCGGCCTGCGGGCGGCGCTTGGGCAGGTAGCCGCCCAGGGCCTTGCGACGCTCCTGCAGGTACTGCATCTCGGGCGTGTCGTCGGCCGGCTTGTAGAACGGGATCTTGGCCAGTTCGGAATCGGGGATGGGGATGTTGAAGCGGTCGCGGAAGGCCTTGATGTCCTCGTCCTGCAGCTTCTTGGTCTGGTGAGCGGTGTTCTTGCCTTCACCGATCTTGCCCATGCCGTAGCCCTTGACCGTCTTGATCAGCATGACGGTCGGCTGGCCGACGGTGTTCACCGCGCGGTGGTAGGCCGCATAGACCTTCTGCGGATCATGGCCGCCGCGGTTCAGGCGCCAGATGTCCTCGTCGCTCATGTTCTCCACCATCTTCAGCAGCTCGGGATGCTTGCCGAAGAAGTGCTTGCGAACGAAGGCGCCGTCGTTGGCCTTGTAGGCCTGGTAGTCGCCGTCCAGCGTCTCCATCATGACCTTGCGCAGCAGCTCCTGCTTGTCGCGGGCCAGCAGCGGGTCCCAGTAGGAGCCCCAGATCAGCTTGATGACGTTCCAGCCGGCGCCGCGGAATTCGCCTTCCAGTTCCTGGATGATCTTGCCGTTGCCGCGCACCGGGCCGTCCAGGCGCTGCAGGTTGCAGTTCACCACGAAGATCAGGTTGTCCAGCTTCTCGCGGGCGGCCAGGCCGATGGCGCCCAGGGATTCCGGCTCGTCCATTTCACCGTCGCCCAGGAACACCCAGACCTTGCGCTTGGACGTGTCGGCAATGCCGCGGGCATGCAGGTACTTGAGGAAACGCGCCTGGTAGATGGCCATCAGCGGGCCCAGGCCCATCGACACCGTCGGGAACTGCCAGAACTCGGGCATCAGCTTCGGATGCGGGTAGCTGGACAGGCCCTTGCCGTCCACTTCCTGGCGGAAGTTGTTCAGCTGTTCCTCGGTGATGCGGCCTTCCAGGAAGGCGCGGGCATAGATGCCGGGCGCGCTGTGACCCTGGATGTAGAGCAGGTCGCCGCCGTGCACGCCGTCGTCGCCATGCCAGAAATGATTGAAGCCGCAGCCCAGCATGGTCGCCAGCGAGGCAAAGCTGGAGATGTGGCCGCCCAGGTCACCGCCGTCTTCCGGATGCAGGCGGTTGGCACGCACCACCATGGCCATGGCATTCCAGCGCATGTAGGCGCGCAGGCGCTCTTCCATCTCGATGTTGCCGGGGAAGCGCTCTTCCTGGTCCGGCGGGATGGTGTTGACGTAGGCGGTGGTGGCGGAGAACGGAACGTCGATGCCGGCCTGGCGGGCATGGTCGATCAGCGTCTCCAGCAGGAAGTGGGCACGGTCGCCGCCTTCGGTGCCAATGACGGCGGACAGCGCGTCCAGCCATTCCTTGGTCTCGAGAGCGTCGGTGTCATTGGCGGCTGCGCCGAGGAACGACTGGGGCTGCGCGGACATGGTCTTGTCTCCTGTTTTCACGGCCCGGCACCCCGGACCACACGACTAGCTTAGGCAAATGCCAGGGGCAAGGCACCTGCCAGAAGATGGAGGCCCCTGGGGCCCACGGCGGCGGAGTTTCGCATAAGCCTGGCATTTTCCAAATAGTGCCATGTCATTTCACTTTATGAAATGTGGAGGCCATTCGCTGCGGCGGCCGATCCCACCGACCGGGGTCCCTGGGCGATCAGGGAATGCCCCGAGACCGGACTCCGGGGTGGGCCTGCGGCGCCCGGGATAATCGCCGGCATGTTGTCCCGCCTCGCTGTCCAAGGCTTTTTGCGCCGCGCCCTGACCCCTGCCAAACGCCTCGTGTCCACCTGGTGGCGGCGGCAGTCGCCGTCGCGTCAGGACCGGTTTGCCACCCTGGGGCCGCTGCTGTCGGTGCTGCTGTTCCTGGCAGCCATCGTGTCGGCCTTCTGGTACCTGCGGAACGAGGAAATCGAACGCGAGGCCGAAGCGGTCAAGCGGGACACCGAGATGGCGCAGCAGTTGATCCGCTCCCGGCTGATCGACAACGAAGACCAGCTCATCCTGCTGCAGCGGGACATCACCACCCGGGCCATGGACCCGCTGGAGTTCAGCCAGCGCGCGATGACCATCGCCCGCAACCGCCCCGAGATCACCCACATTTCCTGGATCAACCAGCGCCGGGAACGCCGCGCCAGCGTGGCGGCCATCGGCGACCAGGCCGATACCCTGATGACGCTGGAGGGCGGCGATCCGTCCATGCCCAATGGCCACGCCAGCAGCGAACCGGAAAAGGCCTTCCAGTCCGCCCGGGACCGCCGCCTGCGGGTCTACTCCGGCCCCTTCCCCGATGCGAACAACACCATCGTCTTCCAGTTGCAACTGCCGCTGAGCGACCGCAACGGCTTTGGCGGCGTGCTGGTGGCGGAATATGCGGTCGAGGCGCTGGTGCGGTATTCGGTGCCGTCGGAAGTGACCAACCGGCATGCGATGGCGGTGCTGGACCCGCGCGAGCAGGTGGTGGCCAGCACGGTCACGCCCATGCCGGGCCGGCGCCTGACCCGCGCGCCCATCTATTACGAGGTGCCGATGGCGCCGGCGCCGGGCCTGGTGCTGCGGGGCCAGGGCTATCGCACGTCCATCGGCCTGATCTCCAACACGCTGTTCTGGATGGTGATGGCGCTGTCGGTGCTCACGGTCTGGATGCTGCTGGGCACCTGGAAGCACATGCGGCGCCGGGCCCATGTGCAGAACGCGCTGGCGGCCGAAACCAACTTCCGCCGGGCGATGGAAAACTCCATGCTGACCGGCATGCGGGCGATGGACCTGGAAACCCGCATCAGTTATGTGAACCCGGCCTTCTGCGCGATGACCGGCTTCTCGGAGACCGAGCTGATCGGCCGCAAGCCGCCCTTCCCCTACTGGCCGCCCGACCGCTACGAGGAGAACGTGCGGCTGCTGCAGCAGGAAATGCAGGGGCGCAGCCCGGCGGGCGGGTCCGAGGTGAAGGTGATGCGCAAGGACGGCAGCATCTTCGACGCCCGCATGTATGTCTCGCCGCTGATCGACCCCAAGGGCAAGCAGAACGGCTGGATGACCTCGATGACCAACATCACCGAGGCCAAGCGGGTGCGCGACCAGTTGTCCGCGTCGCATGAGCGCTTCACCACGGTGCTGGAAGGGCTGGATGCGGCCGTGTCGGTGCTGTCGGTCCAGCAGGGCGAGCTGCTGTTCGCCAATCGCAGCTACCGGCTGTGGTTCGGCGCCGACCCCAAGGGCCATGCGATGCTGGCCGGCTCGCAGCTGGGACTGGCTGCCCCCAAGGAGCCGGCGGAGGACACGGAAGAGGATGTCGAAGACCTGGACGGCATGCCCGCGCCGCATCTGACCGAGATCGGCGCGGACTCGCGGGAGGTGTTCATCGCCCAGCTGGACATGTGGTTCGACGTGCGCGCGCGTTATCTGCAGTGGACCGACGGTCGCCTGGCGCAGATGCTGATCGCCACCGACATCACCGCCCGCCGCCATGCCGAAGCGCAGCAGCAGCAGCAGGCGGAGAAGGCCCAGGTGACCAGCCGCCTGATCACCATGGGCGAGATGGCCTCCAGCGTGGCCCATGAACTCAACCAGCCGCTGACCGCCATCAGCAACTACTGCAACGGCATGCTGTCGCGCGTTCGCAGCGACAACATCCGCAAGGAAGACCTGATGGCCGCGCTGGAGAAGACGGCCAAGCAGGCGCAGCGGGCCGGGCAGATCATCCATCGCATCCGCGCCTTCGTGAAGAAGAGCGAGCCGCAGCGACAGCCGGCCTTTGCCGCATCGATCGTGGAAGACTCGGTGGAACTGGCCGGCATCGAGCTGCGCCGGCGCAATGTGCAGATCCACACCTATGTGGCGCAGCGGCTGCCGGTGATGCGGGTGGACCCCATCCTGATCGAGCAGGTGCTGCTGAACCTGCTGAAGAATGCCGCCGAGGCGATCGACAACGCCGCGCTGCCGCCGTCACGCCGCCACATCGAGCTGCGGGTGGTGCCCAAGCACACCGCCGAGCTGGGCGCCAACATCGAGTTTTCGGTGACGGACATGGGGCCGGGCCTGCCGGAAGAAGTGATCGAGCGGATGTACGAGGCGTTTTTCTCGACCAAGGCGGATGGACTCGGGATTGGACTAGGGTTATGCCGGTCCATCATCGAGTCGCATCAGGGCAGGATACGCGCCGAGAACTTATACAATGGGGCAGCCGTCGTCGGGTGCCGTTTTGCATTCACGATCCCCGTGGATATTCCGCGACCCGAGCCCTCCTTGCCTGACAAGATCCCTGAAAAGATCCATGACAAGGACGAAGGGACTGCTCACAACACCGCCGCAACACCATGAGCCTGATTCCGAAGAAGGGTACTGTCTACGTTGTCGATGATGATGAGGCCGTGCGAGATTCCCTGCAGTGGTTGCTGGAAGGCAAGGATTACCGGGTCAAGTGCTATGACTCGGCCGAATCCTTCCTCAGCCGCTATGACCCTCGCGAAGTGGCCTGCCTGATCGCCGACATCCGTATGGAAGGCATGAGTGGCCTGGACCTGCAGGACAAGCTGCTGGAACGCAAGAGCCCGCTGCCCATCGTGTTCATCACTGGTCACGGCGACGTGCCCATGGCGGTGCAGACGATGAAAAAAGGCGCGGTGGACTTCATCGAGAAACCGTTCAAGGAAGAGGAACTGCTGAGCCTGGTGGAGCGTATGCTGGACCAGGCCCGTGGCGCCTTCGCCACCCAGCAGGAAGCCGCCAGCCGCGACGCCCTGCTGTCCCGCCTGACCACGCGTGAAGCCCAGGTGCTGGAGCGCATCGTGGCCGGCCGCCTGAACAAGCAGATCGCCGACGACCTGGGCATCAGCATCAAGACGGTGGAGGCGCACCGCGCCAACATCATGGAAAAGCTCAATGCCAACACGGTGGCCGACCTGCTGAAGATCGCGCTGGGCGCGACCGCCAAGGCAGGCTGACCGCCCCCGATCATTCCCGAGGCCGCTGCATCAGCGGCCTCTTTTGCTTTCTGGAGTTCCTGGAGTTTTCGCATGACCGCACAACTGATCGACGGCAATGCCCTGTCCAAGAAGCTGCGTGGCGAGGTGGCCGCCCGCGCCGCCGCCCTGACGGCCAAAGGCCTGAAGCCCGGCCTGGCCGTGGTGCTGGTGGGCGACAACCCCGCCAGCCAGGTGTATGTGCGCAACAAGGTCAAGGCCTGTGAAGAGGCGGGCCTGCATTCGGTGCTGGAGAAGTACGACGCCAGCCTGACCGAGGCGGAGTTGCTGGCGCGGGTGGAAGCCCTGAACCAGGACCCCAGCATCCACGGCATCCTGGTGCAGTTGCCGCTGCCGGCGCACATCGATGCGCACAAGGTGATCGAGGCCATCGCGCCTGAGAAGGACGTGGATGGCTTCCATGTGGCCAGCGCCGGCGCACTGATGGTGGGCCAGGAAGGCTTCAAGCCCTGCACGCCGTATGGCTGCATGAAAATGCTGGAGTTCATCGGTTACGACACCCGCGGCAAGCATGCGGTGGTGATCGGGCGCAGCAACATCGTCGGCAAGCCGATGGCGATGCTGCTGTTGCAGGCCAATGCGACGGTGACGGTCTGCCACAGTGCCACGCCCGATCTGGCGCATTTCACGCGGCAGGCGGACATCGTGGTGGCGGCGGTGGGCAAGCGCAATGTGCTGACGGCCGACATGGTCAAGCCCGGTGCGGTGGTGCTGGACGTGGGCATGAACCGCACCGAAGACGGCAAGCTGTGCGGTGACGTGGACTTCGCCGGCGTGAGCCAGGTGGCGGGCTGGATCACCCCGGTGCCGGGCGGCGTGGGGCCGATGACGATCACCATGCTGCTGGTGAACACGATGGAATCGGCCGAGCGGGCCGCTGCGGCGCGCGGGTAAGTCGGCCGGTCGGGCCGGTCGGGCCGGTCGGGCCTGATGGTCATTCGACATGGATCGGCACAAGGGGCGCGTGAAGCGCCCTTTTTTTCGGCCATATGGCCGAGACCACGGCCGAGGCAATGGCCGAGGCAATCACCGGGAACGGGGCCTGGGCTCCGAAGCGAACATTCCGCCCTGGACGTTGCACTGAGCAACGACCCCGATTCAGGGGGGGCGGGCACGCAGCTTGAAGCGCCGGCCATCGCCCTCAGGTGAGACAGTCAGGGTCCATAGCCTCCTTCAACGGACGCGATAGAAACCCCATGGTTCAGGTGTGCTGAAACACTGAGACACTTGAACCTCTCGCCTGCCATCAGTTTCCAGAGGATTGCATGGACGCCAATGCTGCTTCCCCCGCCGCCGTGACCGCCACGGTGCCCAACCCCTTGCTCTCCACCGCATCGCTGCCCGATTTCGCCGCGATTGAACCGGGGCATATTCAGCCCGCCATTTCCGAGCTGTTGAATCAGGCACGTCAGGCGCTTGCTGAAGTGACCGACCCGCAGGCGCCGGCGGATTACGAGTCGCTGTCGCGTGTACTGAATGTGGCCACCGAGCGGCTGGGCACGGCCTGGGGCGCTGTGGGCCATTTGAATGCAGTGGCCAATACGCCGGCCCTGCGTGAAGCGTACAACGCGGTGCTGCCAGCCGTGACCGAGTTCTACACCGGGCTCGGGTCGAATGAGGCGCTGTATGCCAAGTACAAGGCCATTGCTGGCAGTGCCGACTTGACGCCGGAGCGTCGGCAATTGCTCAAGCATGCGATTCGGGATTTCGTGTTGTCCGGTGCAGAATTGTCCGGGGAAGCGAAGGAGCGTTTCGCCAAAATCCAGGAGCGCAGTGCGGAGTTGGCGCAGGCCTTCTCGGAACATGTGATGGATGCGACGGATGGCTGGAGCCTGTTCGCCACTGCGCAGGAAATGCAGGGCGTGCCGCCGGATGTGCAGGCCAATGCCCGTGCAGCTGCGGAGAAGGACGGTCGTGAGGGCTTCAAGCTGACGCTGCATTTCCCGGTCTACATGCCGGTGATGCAATACGCGGAAGACCGCTCGCTGCGGGAGCGTCTGTATCGGGCCTACGTGACCCGCGCCAGTGAATTGGCGGACAAGCCTGAATTCGACAATTCACCGCTGATGCAGGAGTTGCTGGCGCTGCGCCAGGAAGAGGCCAGGCTGCTGGGCTTCAACAATTTCGCGGAGGCGTCGCTGGTGCCCAAAATGGCCAGCTCGCCGGCTCAGGTGATGGACTTCCTGCGAGACCTGGCCGCACGAGCCAAGCCGTATGCCCAGCGGGATCTGGACGAGCTGAAGGACTTCGCCAAGGCGGCGCTGCAGATGCCAACGCTGCAGGCGTGGGACCTGGCGTATGTGTCGGAGAAACTGAAGGAAGCGCGGTATGCGTTTTCGGATCAGGAGGTGCGGCAGTACCTGACGCTGCCGCGGGTGCTGGAAGGTCTGTTCCGGATTTTGGACCGGCTGTTTGGGGTGCAATTGGTGCCGGCCAAGGCGTCTGTGTGGCATGAGAGTGTGCAGTTCTGCGAGCTGCGTCGAGACGGGCAACTGATCGGGCAGGTTTATCTCGATCTGTTCGCGCGCAATGGCAAGCGGCCCGGCGCCTGGATGGACGAGGTCCGCAGTCGCTGGAACCGGCCGGATCTGCAAAGCGCCGGCGCGGAGCAGATCCCTGTGGCCCACTTGGTCTGCAATTTCCCGCAAGGCGCGGATGGCAAACCGGCTTTGCTGACGCACGACGATGTGATCACGCTGTTCCATGAATGCGGCCATGGGTTGCACCATCTGCTGACGCAGGTGAAAGAACTGGGCGTGTCCGGCATCTCGGGCGTGGAATGGGACGCCGTGGAGCTGCCCAGTCAGTTCATGGAAAACTTCTGCTGGGAATGGGAAGTGGTCCAGCAACTGTCCGGGCATGTGGACACCGGCGCATCATTGCCGCGTGAGCTGTTCGACAAGATGCTGGCGGCCAAGAATTTCCAGGCGGGGTTGCAGACGCTGCGGCAGATCGAGTTTGCACTCTTCGACATGCGGCTTCACGCGGAGCCAGGGTCGGAAAACCGCATCCAGTCGCTGCTGGAAGAGGTCCGGGCCGAGGTGTCGGTGAACCCGCCCCCTGAATTCAATCGGTTCCAGCACAGCTTCTCCCACATCTTCGCGGGGGGCTACGCCGCGGGGTATTACAGCTACAAGTGGGCGGAAGTGCTCTCCGCCGATTGCTGGAGCGCCTTCGAGGAAGAAGGCGTGTTCAATCCGGAAACCGGGCGGCGGTATCTCGACGAAATCCTCTCCATGGGGTCGGTGCGGGATGCCATGGATAACTTCAAGGCGTTTCGCGGGCGGGAGCCCAAGATCGATGCGCTGTTGAGGCATCAAGGGATGGCCTAAGCTGGGGTCGGGGTCGGGGTCGGGCTGCGGCGTGGACGTGAGGTCGGAGCGGCCGTGAGCTTGGCGCGGGGCTGTGGGTGGGGTGAGTCCGGAGGTCTTGAGGGCTCAGCCCTCAAGACTCCCCTGCGGTGCTCGGAAGTCGGGGCGGGCCCAACTCGCTTCGCTCACCTTCGGCTCGCTACGCTCAAACAGCCGGTCCCTCTAGCTAGTCATTGACGCGCGCTTCGCGCGCCCCCGACTTCCTCCGCTCCTCGGCTCCTCCCACACCCCACCCACAGCCCCGCGCCAACCTCACTCCCATCACCACCCAGCACTTCGCGAGAACTCACGAGCGCGTGCCGGTACAGGTCGGCTATCCCAGCATCGCTGGGTGGGGCGCGGATGGCGCACGGCGCATGGCGCATCGCGCGTGGCGCCTCGCTCGAGACCGTCAGTCCTTCTTCGTTGCGGGTGGCGTCTTCGCTTCTTCTTTAAAGTCACCCGCGGTCGAGACCACGAATCCATCGGTTGCAATGCGCTTGCGCCACGCCGCGTTGACTTGCTCCACGGTCACGGCCTGCAGCGCCGCATCGCGCTCCGCCACCGTCTTCCAGGTGTCGCCACGCTCCGCCATGCCCAGCATGGCAGCCGCCAGGTTGCCGTCGTCGGCACGGCCCTGGCGCAGGCTCGCCAGAATGTCGGACTTGGCACGCGCCAGTTCCGCCTCCGTGATGCCGTCCCGGCCCATGCGGACCAGTTCTTCCTTCACCAGAGCCAGCACCTGGTCTCGGTTCTGCGGCGCGAAAGTGCCGCCAATGACCAGTTCGGCATCGTCCCCAAAATGCGGCGCGGAGAGGGACGCCCCAACGCCGTAGCTGAGGCCCGCCTTCTGGCGGATGCTGACCGACAGTCGGTTCTCCAGCGAGCCACCGCCCAGGATATGGGTGGCCATCATCAGCGGCAGGTAGTCAGGGTCCCGGTCGTTGAGCGCAAAGTCCAGCCGCCAGCGCATGGCCGCATTGGCCTTGTCCTTGGCCATCGCATCAAAGCGCGCCGGCGGAATGTGGTCGGCCTTGGCCTCGTAACGGACATACGCCGGCGCCTGCGGCTTCTTCCAGGCCCCAAAGAGCTGGTCCACCGCCTTGTCCAGGCCCTCCGGCACCGCGCCCACCACCGCCACACGCGCATCGTTAGCCGACCAGTACTGCGCATGGAAAGCCTTGACGTCCTCCAGCGTGGTGGCCTTGAGCTGCGCCAGTTGCTCGTCAATGCTCATCAGGTAGTCCGGGTCGCCCAGCTTGACGCCGCGCGCGCGGTTGTAATGCTCCCGCACCGCCGCCTGGCGCAAGGTCTCCAGGTCCTGCCGCTGCCCTTCCAGCCCAGCCAGCGAAGCCTTCTGGTCACGGTCGAAGGCATCCTGCGGCAGCAGCGGGTGCTGCATCAGGTCCGCCGCCATGCGCAGCACTTCCAGCAAAGTGTCCCTCTCGGCGGAGATGCGCAGGGTGGCGCCCTGGTCTTCGCTGCTGATGCTCAGGTTGGCCCGCAGTTGGACCAGGCGGTCCTGCAAGGCCTGCTTGGACAGCGTCGGCGTGCCTTCATCCATCAGCCGCGCCACCAGGTCCGTGCCGCGGTGGCGGAAGGTCTCGTTGCGCTCGCCCCAGCGCAGCTGCATCTCCAGCTGCACGGTGTTGGCACGGGTGCGCTTGTTCAGCGCCATGAATTCAATGCCCGAAGGCAGGCGGCGCATCACCGTGCGCTCGCCCAGGTGCGCCGGAGTGGGATCAAACCGTTCGCCCTCGTCCACCTTGGGCGGCCCCTGCAGGCCGGCCAGGCGTGCGTCCAGGGGCGGCGCCGCCGGAATCTCGACACGCTCGGCCTGCTCCGCCGGCAGGTAGCGGCCCAAGGTGCGGTTGGCCGGCCGCAGGTAAGCCTTGCGCACGCGCTCGACGTCCGCCAGCGTGACCTTGGGGATGTCTTCCATCAGCTGGAACAGCAGGCGCCAGTCGGTCGCGCCCAGGCTGGAGATCTGCTGGATGAGCGCCTCCGGATTCTTCATCTGCTCCCGGTAGGACATGAGCGCCAGGTCCCGCACCCGCACCAGCTCCGATTCCTCGAAAGGCTTGCCGCTGCGTCCCTCCACGATGTCCAGCAGACGCTGCTCGACCGCAGCCTTGTCTGCATCCGGCGGCAGCACCGCATAGGCCCGTATGCCGCCAGGGTCGGCACCGCCCAGGCCGGTCAGGCCCGCCGCCAGGGCCAGCTTGGGCTCGACCAGGTCCTTGTAGAGCTGACCGCTGGGCTGCAGGGACAGCATCAGGCCCAGCACCAGCAGCGGCGCACTGTCCGGATGCGCCATCGCCGGCACGTGGTAGTAGCTCAGCAGAATCGGCTGCCCCCCAATACGCCGGACCACCACGGTGCGTTCGCCGTCCTGCGGCGGCTCGACGGTGTAGGGCTGCGGCACCGGAGTCGCCGGGTTGCGTAGGCCGCCAAAGAGCTGGCTGATGCGCGTGAGCGTGCGGGCCGCGTCAAAGCGGCCCGCTACCATCAGCGTCGCGTTGTCAGGCCGGTAGAAGCGCTTGTAGAAGGCCTGCAGCTTTTCAATGGGCACATTCTCGATGTCGCTCTTGGGCCCGATGGTGTCGTGACCATAGTTGTGCCAGTCATAGGCCGCGCCAAGCACCCGTTTGTTCAGCACCTGGAAAGGCTCGTTCTCGCCGCGCTCGTATTCATTGCGCACCACCGTCATTTCCTTGTCCAGGTCGGACTTGGCAATGAAGCTGTTGAGCATGCGGTCGGCTTCCAGCGTCAAGGCGAAGTCCAGCGTCGCCGGGTCGGCATTGAAGTTGGAAAAGTAGTTGGTGCGGTCGCTGGTGGTCGTGCCGTTGAAACGCATGCCGCGCTTGGCAAAAACTTCCGCCAGGTCCCGGTGGCGGGGCGTGCCCTTGAACATCAGGTGTTCCAGCAAGTGCGCCATGCCGTATTCACCCGGCGATTCATGACGGCTGCCGACACGGTAGGTGATGTTCACCGTGGTGGTGCTCTGCGCATCATCCGGAAACAGCAGCACCTGCAAGCCGTTGGGCAGTCGGTATTCGGAGATACCCCCCAGCTCCCGCACGAACTGCGCCTGTCCGGCGCGCGCGGGCAATGCCTTGGCTGCGGACACCGGAGCGGACTGCGGCGCCGCCGGGCCTGCCCGCTGCGCCCATGTCGGGGCGGATGTACAGGCCAGCAATGCGGCCAGGGCCAAGGTGTGAGGCAGTTTCAAAGGCACAGCAGACATCCGCAAGAACTCCTTCATGACATCAGGAACTGAACGCCAGAGACCACCACGCGTCAGAGGGCGGCCCCAAGGCTTGCAGCGATTCTCTGCGCGATTTGATGCTGCACGGTGAAGAGGCCCGCTCTGCCGGCGGCGCAACGCCATGACTTCCGACCCATGTCAGTGGACATGGGCAGCGCATTGAGCCGAACAGCGGCTCGTCCGGCCTTCCTGCAGTTCGTCGCGTCACAGATGCAGTGCAGCCCCGCCCCGTGACGGTTGGTCGCTTCCCGTTTGGTCCCGCGGGCGCCCTTGCCTAACCTGAAGTGCGTCTTCATCGACTGCGCCGCGTGTCGCGTCACCGCAGTCCCTTGCCCATCAGGAGCTGTCACCATGCATTCATCCACCGTTCATTCCGCCTCCCGCCGCATCGCAGCGCTGCTGGGGCTTTGCGTCGCCGCGGCCTTCAGCGTCGCCCATGCGGCGCCCGCCGACGCCAGCCGCGCACCGGGTGCGCAAGCCGGCACCCCGGGCCTCGATACCCAGGTCAAGGCCGTCTGCCCTCAGATTGAAGCGCAGTTGGCGGAAACACTCGGCAAGTCCCAAGCGCGCTATCGCGACGTCGGCACCGCCGTCGTGAGCTTCCGCCTCAACGGCACGGTGATCGAGGACGTCCGCCAGTACGGCGGGCCGGTGGTCTACCGCAGCGACCTGCGTCGCGCCGTCCGCCACCTGAGCTGCGACAACGGCAGCAACAGCAAGACCTATGTGATGAAGGTGGCCTTCACCGACGGGTCGGCCAGTGCCAGCACCCTGGCGCAATCCGATGAGACCGCGACCGATCGCTTGAAGCTCAGCGAAGTGGCCGCGGCCATCGCCGAGCGCCGCGTCGGCCCGAACGATTGATCCAGCGGATTCACCGGACGCTGCCGCTGATTCACGCCAGGGCGCGGACCGCCTCACGCACGAGCGCATCGAGCTCGGGGAGCGGTACGGCCAGACGCGCCTCGGCCGTTTCAGTGCCAGTCAAAGTCCGGCGACGTTCGCCCCACACCGGATTGGGAAAGTGGCTGTCCCAATCAAAGCGGGCAATGACATGCCAGTGCAGATGCGGCACCACATTGCCAAGCGTCGCCAGGTTGATCTTGGTCGGCGACAGGGCCCGTCGCAGCGTCTGTTCCACCGCCACGACCACCGCCATGATCGCGTCCCGATCCGCAGGCGGCAGGTCACTGAATTCCGCCACGTGATCGGTCCAGATGACGCGGTAGAACGCCGGGAAATCCGGCTCGACTGCGCGGATGACACGCCAGCGCTCAGCGCTGGCCACGGACAGTCCGCCAATGTCGCGGCACAAGGGGCAATCAGGGTGTTCCATGGGCAAAGGCGGACCGGGCCGCTGGCTAAGATCGGCTCGACTCTAGCCGAGCCCAGCCCCAGGAGACTTCATGGCCCTTCGCCCGACCTCTGTCCGCCGCCGCACCCTGCTGCTCGGCAGCGCCGCCACCACGCTGCTGGCCGCCACCCCCACCCAGGTTCGCGCGGACACCTGGCCGGCCAAGCCGATCCGATGGGTGGTGGCCTATCCGGCCGGCGGCGGCTCGGACTTTCTGGCCCGGCAGCTCGCGCCGGTGCTGGGGCGCCAACTCGGCCAGACCCTGGTCATCGACAACCGGCCCGGCGCCGCCGGCGTGATCGGCACCGACAACGCCGCCAAGTCACCCCCCGACGGCTACACACTGCTGACGGGTGACAACGGCGCCATGGTCTTCAACGGCGCGCTCTACAAGAAGCTGCCGTATGCACCGTCGGACTTCACGCCCGTGGCCTTCATGGCCCGCTTCCCGCTGCTGCTGGTGGTGAATCCGCAAGCCGGCTTCAGCTCGGTGCAGGACTGGTTGAAGAAGATGCAGGCCAAGCCGGGTCAGTACAGCTACGCCTCACCGGGAGTGGGCAGTCCGCACCACCTGGCCATGGAACTGCTCAAGGACCGGACCCACAGCTACATCGTGCATGTGCCCTACCGGGGCACCGCCTTCTCCACGCAGGACATCATCGGCGGCGTGGTGCCCATGGGCATCCTGGACACCGCCGCTGCCCTGCCCCATCTGCGCAGCGGACGGCTGAAGGCCCTGGCGGTGCTGTCCGGCAAACGCGTCGCCGCGCTGCCGGAGGTGCCGACCTTCGAGGAGACCGGCGTGAAAGGCGTGGACGTGAGCGCCTGGCAGGGCCTCTTCGTGCCCAAGGGCACGCCGGAGCCCATCGTCCAGCGACTGGCCACCGAAACGCTCAAGGCCCTCGCGCAGCCTGACGTCAAGACCAAACTGGAAGAGTTCGGGCTGGAAGTCGTCCCCACCGACGGACCGACGCTGGCCCGCTTCATCCAGCAGGAAACCACGCAGTGGCATGGCTTGATTCGCAGCCGCGGCATCTCCGCCGAGTAGCCTGACCGAATCGTGACGAGTCGCACGGAGCCCTGCATTTGTCCGCAATGCGGACCAACGAGTCCGGTACCAGTGCTACCGGACAGTGTCACAAAGGCGTCAAAGCGCCGCGCATTACTTCACGTGGAAGCCCAATAGCATTAGGTTATTCCCGCGATAGTCGTCTGTGAGGCGCGCTAATCGCCTTACGGCAGCTTACAGTTTGATTTAAACCAAAAAATCAATCCGAAGGCACCGCCTCTTTTGCCGGTGCTTCTCGCCACCTTTTCTGTTGGTGTAGGCCTGCGCTATGAACCCACAATCGTCTGTCCGGACGACGGTCGCCCGTCGTGTGTCCCTGCTTGCCAGCCTGGGCATCGCCGCCCTGCTGGTGGTGATCTGCGGCGCCCTGTCCTGGGTGCTGACCGAGCAGGCCCGCAAACGCACCGACGATTACATGGCCAGCGAAGCCGCTTCGGTGGCCCGCGTGGCCGACGCCCTGGACCGCACCGCCCGCGACTCCGCCAACCGTCTGTATGACGTGCTGGCCTCGGACCTGCCCGACGGCAAGTTCACCCTGGACGCCGATGGCGAGCTGTCGCACGACGGCCGCAAGATCAACGGCAACCTGGACCTGCCGGACAGCTTCACGCGCCGCACCGGCGGTGTCGCCACCATCTTCGCCAAGAAGGGCACCGACTTCATCCGCATCACCACCTCGCTGAAGAAGCAGGACGGCAGCCGCGCCATGGGCACCCTGCTGGACACCGCCGGCACCGCCTATGCCAAGGCCAGCGCCGGCGAGACCTATGTCGGCCCGGCCACGCTGTTCGGCGTCCCCTACATGACCCGCTACACCCCGGTGAAGGACGCTGGCGGCAAGATCGTGGGCATTCTGTTCATCGGCTTTGACATGCGCGGCCTGCAGGAAGAACTCGTGCAACTGGCCGGCGCGGTGAAGCTGTTCGACACCGGCGGCCTGTATCTGCTGGACCCGGGCAAGACGCCCGCCGATGCCATGCTCAAGGGCCACCCGACCGCCAAGGGCAAGAAGCTCGCGGACGTGCTCAAGCCCGACGCGGCAGAAGCCCTGGTCAAGCGCCTGGCCGAAGACAAGGACGGCGTGCTGGAAGAGCTGCCCGGCGTCTTCAGCACCGACCACAAGGACGCCTTCGCCGTGGCGCAGCGCTCCAAGGCCACCGGCTGGTATGTGGTGGCCGAAGCCTCCCGTTCCACCGCCCTGGCGTCCCACTACCGCACGCTGTGGGCCCTGTGGGGCCTGATGGCACTGGCCGTGGTGCTGCTGGGCCTGGGCGTGACCTGGCTGCTGGGCCGCTGGGTCGGCCAGCCGATGGCACAGCTGAACCGGGCCGTGGCCGCAGTGGCCGGTGGCGACCTGACCCACCCGGTGCGGGTGAACCAGCAGGACGACATGGGCGCCCTGGCCGCCAGCGTGGAGCAGATGCGCCAGCAACTGGCCAGCACCATCACGGAAGTGCGCCACGCCAGCGACAGTATCGGCACCGCCAGTGCCGAAGTGGCCGCCGGCAGCCGCGACCTGTCTTCGCGTACCGAGCAGTCCGCCAGCCACCTGCAGGAGACTGCTTCGGCCCTGGAAGAGCTGGCCGGCTCGATGAGCCAGACCGCCGCATCGGCCCAGCAGGCGCATCAGCTGGTGGGTGAGTCGGACCAGGCCGCCCAGCGCGGTGGCGCCGTGGTGCAGCAGGTCGTGACCACGATGGACGAGATCAGCAGCGCCAGCCGCCAGATCAGCGACATCATCGGCACCATCGACTCGATCGCCTTCCAGACCAACATCCTGGCGCTCAATGCCGCCGTGGAAGCCGCCCGTGCCGGCGAACAGGGCCGCGGCTTTGCCGTGGTGGCCTCGGAAGTGCGGCAACTGGCGCAGCGCAGCGCCGAGGCGGCCAAGCAGATCAAGAGCCTGATCACCACCAGCGGCGAACGGGTGGAATCCGGCGCGCGACTGGTGAGTGACACCGGCGCCGCCATGCAGGCCATCGTCACCAGCGTGCGCCGCGTGACCGACATCATTGGCGAGATCTCCACCGCCGCTCATGAGCAGGCACAGGGCGTCTCCCGCATCAATGGCGCCGTGGCGCAGCTGGACCAGGGCACGCAGCAGAACGCCGCGCTGGTCGAGGAAAGCACCGCCGCTGCGGAAAGCCTGCGCGAGCAGGCCCACCGTTTGGTGGAACAGGTCGGCCGCTTCCGCGTCTGACGCAGCGCCGTCGGGCGGGAGCCCGGCCTAGACGCAACATGGGACCGCCGAGGCGGTCCCATTTGTTTTGGTGCAGGGTTCGGCGCATCGGCCCACACAGCGTCACAGCGTCACAGCGTGCTCAGCGAGATTTGAACCAGCGCCCCAGCACCGCCCGCTCTTCTTCGGTGATGCCCGTTGCGTTGTTCAGCGGCATGGCCTTTTGCACCACAGCTTGCTGGTAGATGTCCTGCGCATGCTGCTCGATCAGCTCCGGCGTGTGCAGCTGGATGCGCTTGGGCGCCAGCGCGGCGTTGTGGCAGGACTGACAGCGGTTGTGGATGATGGACTGCACCTGCTCAAAGCTGGGTGGCCCGTCGGGCGCCGCAGTGCCAGCGCTTGCCACAGCGCTTGCCCCAGCACTTGGGCCCGCACTTGAGCCAATGCTCGACCCTGCGCTTGAGCCAGTGTTGGCGCCCAAGGCCGACGCTGACGCTGACGCTGACGTCGATGACGATGCCGACACCGGCAAGGACGACGGCGCCAGCCCAACGATCAACCCCATCAGCAGCACCCCCACCCCCACCAGCAGCGGCCACGCATTCACCCCCTTGTGGCGCTTCACGAACCAGGTGCGCACCAGCGCCCCCACCAGCATCAGTGCGATCAGCACCAGCCAGTTCCACGCATGGCTGTAGAGCATGCCGTAGTGGTTGGACAGCATCGCGATCAGCACCGGCAGCGTGAAGTAGGTGTTGTGCACGCTGCGTTGCTTGCCACGCTGACCGAAGATCGGGTCCACCGGCCGTCCGGCACGCATGTCCTCGATGACCTGTTTCTGGCCGGGAATGATCCAGAAGAAGACGTTGGCCGTCATCATCGTGGCCATCATCGCGCCGACGATCAGGAAGGCCGCACGCCCCGCAAACAGCTGGCAGGCCCCCCACGCGGCCACCGCGATCACCACCGCCACCAGGCCCAGCACCCGCCCGTCGTGGCCGATGCTGCCATCGGCCTGGCGGCCAAAGCGCCGGCAGATCTGGTCGTACAGCAGCCAGCCTCCCGCCAGAAAGCACAAAGCGCCGGTCACCGCGGCCGGGGCGCTCCAGTCATGCACCCGTTTGTCGATCAGGTAGGTGTCGGCATTCAAGAGGTAGAGCAGCGCAAACAGCGCAAAGCCGCTCATCCAGGTCCAGTAGCTTTCCCAATAGAACCAGTGCAGGTGCTTGGGCAGGTGGGCCGGCGCCACCAGGTATTTCTGCGGGTTGTAGAAGCCCCCGCCGTGCACCGCCCATAGTTCACCACCCACGCCCCGGGCGCGCAGGTCGTCGCTGGTGGGCGGCACCAGATGGTTGTCCAGCCAGACGAAATAGAACGAGGCGCCAATCCAGGCAATGGCCACCACCACATGCAGCCAGCGCAGCAGCAGGTTGGCCCAGTCGAGCAGATAACTGTCCATCAGAGACATTCTTCAGACACCGGATCACCACAGCGGGCGCTGTGATCCGGCCGAGCGTCGCGCTTGTGTGTCCTGGGCGCCGCGGCGACGGGGTGAAAGTGTATACGTCAGTCCTGCATCAGTTGCGCCACCGCGGCCAGCGCCACCACCTCCGGCTGCTTGCCGTGGATGCCCGGAATGCCGATCGGGCTGACGACACGGGCCAGTTCCGCTTCGGTGAAGCCTCGCGCCTCCAGCCGGTGGCGGAAGGCCGCCCATTTGCTCTTGCTGCCGATGAGGCCGATGGAATGCAGGTCTGCCTGCTCACGCTGCCGCTTCAAACAGGCCGCGAGGATGTCCAGGTCTTCCGCATGGCTGAAGCTCATGATCAGCACCCGCGACCCGGGCTCGATCGACGGCACCGCCGCCTGCACCGGCTCGGACTGCTCCGCCCGCACGTTGTCCGGCAGCGGGTCCAGGAAGACGCCTTCCCGGCTGTCCAGCCATTGCACCCGTGCTGGCAGGCGGGAGAGCAGCGTCACGATCGCCCGCCCCACATGCCCGCCCCCGAACAGCGCCACCGGCCGCCAGCCCTGCTGGCTGCCCAGACGTTCGTCCAGACCGGCGATGGCCGCGCCATCGAGCCATTCAAAATCCAGCCACACCACGCCGCCGCAGCACTGCCCCAGATTCACGCCCAGCGCAAACCGCTGGCGGGGCTCCAGCACACGCCCCGCCGCCAACGCCGCACGGGCGCGGGCAATGGCCTCGAACTCCAGTTGGCCGCCGCCGATGGTGCTGATCACTTCGGATGGCGTCACCGCCATCCAGGCACCGACCTCCCGCGGCCCGCTGCCATCCACCCGGCCCACCCGCACCAGCACCGCCGGCGCATGGGCCAGCCGCAGGGCCAGGGTCTGCCAGGGGCGAAGCGCCATGTCAGCTGCCCCGGTAGGTGGAATAGGACCAGGGGCTGGCCAGCAGCGGCACGTGATAGTGGGCCGATGCGTCCGCAATGCCGAAGTCCAGCGGCACTTCATCCAGGAAGGGCGGCTGCGGCAGCGACACGCCACGCCCGCTGAAATACCCCGCCACCGCAAAGACGAGCCGGTAACGGCCGGTGCGCAGCGCCTCGCCTTCCAGCAACGGCGCGTCGGCGCGGCCATCCGCATTCAGATGCAGCGACTTGAGCAACTGCGGCTCGCCCGCCCCCTCCAGACGGAACAGGCGGACCGACATGCCCGCCGCAGGGGCGCCATGCATCGTGTCCAGGACGTGGGTGGTGAGCTTGCCCATCGAGCGTCGGCGCTCAGCGCCGCAAGGTTGTGAATGAGCCAAAGTGTATACACTCCGGAACACAATGAGCGTGTCGCCCCTGTCTTCTTCTGCCTCCGCTGGCCTGCCCGCAGGCGGCTCGGTCACCGAGCGGATCACCGCCGCCGTCACCCAGGCCATCGTCGAGCGGCGCCTGATGCCCGGCACCAAGCTGGTGGAACAGCAGTTGGCCGACATCTTCCAGTGCTCCCGCACCCTTGTACGCCAGGCCCTGAACCAGCTCAGCCGGGACCGTCTTGTCAAGCTGGAGCCGGCCCGCGGGGCCTTCGTGGCCGAACCCGGTGTGGAGGAAGCGCGCCAGGTCTTCGAGGTGCGCAAGATGCTGGAGTCCGCCATGCTGGCCGACCTCTGCGAGCGCATCACGCCGGCCCAACTGCGTCAGTTGCGCAGCCATCTCAAGCAGGAGCGGGAGGCCGTCCGCCGCACGGATGTCCCCGGCCGCACCCGGCTGCTGGCCGACTTCCATGTGGTGCTGGCCCGCATGCAGGGCAATGCCGTGCTGGCGCAGATCCTGGCCGACCTGCTCTCCCGCAGTTCCCTCATCGCCTTGATGTACCAGAGCTCCCATTCCGCCGCCGAATCCCAGGCCGAGCACGAAGCCATCGTGGACGCGCTGGAGGCCCGTGACCAGGCGGCCGTACTGCGCCTGCTGGACAGCCATCTGGGCAATGTCGAGGCCAACCTGCGGCTGCATCCCCGGGTGCAGGACCTCAAGGCGGTGCTTGCACCCAACCGCCCCTGACCGCGACGATTCCCGGAGACCCCCTCATGCCCATGGCCCCCGCACCGTCCCCCGCCTCCCTGCAGCGATCGCCCGGCTATCCGCGGGACCTGATCGGCTACGGAGAGCATCCCCCGCAGGCCCAGTGGCCCGGTCAGGCCCGCATCGCCGTGCAATTCGTCTTGAACTATGAGGAAGGCGGCGAGAACTCCGTGCTGCACGGTGATGCCGGCAGCGAGCAGTTCCTCTCCGAGATGTTCAATCCGGCCGCCTACCCCGCCCGCCACCTGAGCATGGAGGGCATCTACGAATACGGCTCCCGCGTGGGGGTGTGGCGGCTGCTGCGTGAATTCGAGAAACGCGCCCTGCCGTTGACGGTGTTCGGCGTGTCGATGGCGCTGGAGCGGCATCCGGAGCTGACGCAGGCGCTGGTGCAGCTGCATCACGAGATCGCCTGCCACGGCTGGCGCTGGATCCACTACCAGGGCATGGACGAAGCCACCGAGCGCCAGCACATGGAAACCGGCATGGACATCCTGCAGCGCCTGACCGGCGAGCGGCCGGCCGGCTGGTACACCGGCCGCGACAGTCCCAACACCCGTCGCCTGGTGGCGGACTTCGGCGGCTTTGAATACGACAGCGACTACTACGGGGACGACCTGCCCTTCTGGCTGCAGGTGCGCAAGACCGATGGCTCGCTGGCGCCGCATCTGGTGGTGCCCTACACCCTGGACTGCAACGACATGCGCTTTGCCCTGCCGCAAGGCTTCAGCCACGGCGATGAATTCTTCGAGTACCTGCGCGACAGCTTCGACGTGCTCTATGCCGAAGGTGCGGAGCATCCGAAGATGATGAGCATCGGCATGCACTGCCGCCTGCTGGGCCGGCCCGGCCGCATGCGGGCGCTGCAGCGCTTCCTGGACCACATCGAGAAACATGACCGGGTCTGGATCACCCGCCGCGTGGACATCGCCCGCCACTGGCGCCAGACCCATCCCTTCGATCCCGCCACCGCCTTTGTCTGGGGCTGAGCCCCGAGCCCTACGATGAGCAGCATTCCCGCAAGCGCCTCCGGCGCCCCAAGCCCCACCCCTGCGTCCGCCTCGCCGCTGACCCTGGCCCAGCTGGCCACGGCCGACGAAGCCGGCTTCGTGGCCGCCCTGGACGGCATCTACGAGCACTCGCCCTGGATCGCCCAGCGCGCCCATGCCCGTCAGCCCGCCGGCGGATTCACCAGCCTGGCGGGCCTCAAGCAAGCACTGGCCGAAGTGGTGCGCACCGCCACCACGGACGAGCAACTCGGCCTGATCCGCGCCCATCCGGAACTGGCCGGCAAGGCGATGGTGGACAACAGCCTGACCGCCGAATCCAGCCAGGAGCAGAGCAAGGCCGGCCTGACCCACTGCACGCCGGAAGAATTCAAGCAGCTCCAGCAGCTCAATGCCGATTACAACGCGCGCTTCGGCTGGCCCTTCATCCTGGCGGTGCGAGGGCCGCGAGGCCTGGGGCTGAGTCGGCAGCAGATCATCGACACCTTCGCGCGCCGACTGCTGGGCCACCCGGACGTGGAACGGGCCGAATGCCTGCGCAACATCCACCGCATCGCCGAGATCCGCCTGAATGACCGCTTCGGGGTGCGTCCTGCCCTCGGGGAACAGGTGTGGGACTGGGCCGAATCGCTGGCGCGGTTTTCCGACCCGGGGTTTGCCGAGCAGGGCCAGCTCACCGTCACCTACCTGACCGAGGCGCATCGAGCCACGGCGACGCAGTTGATGGCCTGGATGCGGCAATGCGGTTTCGACGAGGTCTCGCTCGATGCAGTGGGCAACGTGGTGGGCCTCTATCACGGCCACTCGCCGGATGCACCGCGCCTGCTCACCGGCAGCCACTACGACACGGTGCGCAACGGCGGCAAGTACGACGGGCGGCTGGGCATCCTGGTGCCGATGGCCTGCGTGCGCGAGCTGCATCTGCAAGGGCGCCGGCTGGACTGCGGCATCGAGGTCGTCGGCTTTGCCGAAGAGGAAGGCCAGCGGTATGGCGCCACCTTCCTCGGCTCCAGTGCCCTCACCGGCCACTTCGACCCGGCCTGGCTGGACCAGCGCGACACCGACGGCGTCACCATGCGCGAGGCCATGCTGCACGCCGGCTTGCCCGGCACCATGGCGGCCATCGAGACCCTGCGGCGGGATCCGTCGCGGTACCTGGGCTTCGTCGAGGTCCACATCGAACAAGGCCCGGTGCTGGCCGAGCTGGACCTGCCACTGGGCGTGGTCACCTCCATCAACGGCAGCGTCCGCTACGTGGGCGAGGTGCGCGGCCTGGCCTCCCACGCCGGCACCACGCCGATGGATCGCCGCCGGGACGCGGCCGCCGCCGTGGCCGAGCTGATCCTCTTCGTGGAACAGCGGGCGGCCGCCATCCCCGATGCCGTCGGCACTGTCGGCCAACTGCAGGTGCCGGCCGGCTCCATCAATGTCGTGCCGGGACGCTGCCTGTTCAGCCTGGACCTGCGCGCCACCACCAATGAGGCCCGCGACCTGCTGGACCAGGACGTGCGTGCGGCGCTCGACGCCATCGCCCAGCGCCGCGGCGTGCATGTGCAGCTGCAGCGCACCATGGCCGTCCCCGCGGCCCCCAGCGCCCCCGCCTGGCAGCAGCGCTGGGAAGCCGCCGTGCAGGCCCTGGGACTGCCCGTCTACCGCATGCCGTCCGGCGCCGGCCACGACGCGATGAAGCTGCATGAAGTGATGCCGCAGGCCATGCTGTTCCAGCGCGGCCTGAACCTGGGCATCAGCCACAACCCGCTGGAGTCGGTCACCACCGACGACACCGAACTCTGCGTCCAGGCGTTCCTGGCGCTGCTGGAAGGTCTGTGATCCCATGAACCCCAAGAACGCCATGCCCCCGATGTCACCGATGTCCGAGATGACTGCCTACGAAGCCCTGGACGCCTGGATCGACGTCCACTTCAATGACGAGGTGGCCTACCTGCAGGCCCTGGTCCGCGTGCCCACCGACACCCCGCCCGGCAACAATGCGCCGCATGCCGAGCGCACCGCCGAGCTGCTCGACGCCATGGGGCTGACAGCGGAGCGGCATGCCGTCCCCGAGGCCGAGGTGCGCGACTACGGCCTGGCTTCGATCACCAACCTGATCGTGCGTCGCCGTTACGCCGAGGGTGGCCCGGTCGTGGCCCTGAACGCGCATGGCGACGTGGTGCCGCCGGGAGAAGGCTGGACCCATGATCCCTACGGCGCGCAGATCGAGGACGGCCAGCTCTACGGCCGCGCCGCTGCCGTCAGCAAGAGCGACTTCGCCACCTACACCTTCGCCCTGCGTGCGCTGGAGGCCCTGGGCCAACCGCTGCGCGGCGGCGTGGAACTGCACTTCACCTATGACGAGGAATTCGGCGGCGAGCTCGGCCCCGGCTGGCTGCTGAAACAAGGCCTGACCCGCCCCGACCTGCTGCTGGCCGCCGGCTTCAGCTACCAGGTGGTGACCGCCCACAATGGCTGCCTGCAGATGGAGGTGACGCTGCACGGCAAGATGGCCCACGCCGCCATTCCGGACACCGGCGTCGACGCCCTGCAGGCCGCGGTCGTGCTGCTGCAGGCGCTGTATGCGCGCAATGCGGTCTACCGCGGCATCCGCTCGCAGGTGGCCGGCATCACCCATCCCTATCTGAATGTCGGCCGCATCGAAGGCGGCACCAACACCAATGTCGTGCCCGGCAAGGTGGTGCTCAAGCTCGACCGCCGCATGATTCCGGAAGAAGATCCGGTGGCGGTGGAACAGGAGATCCGCGACGTCATCCAGACCGCAACCGCCAGCCTGCCGGGCATCACCGTGGACATCCGCCGCCTGCTGCTGGCCCGCGCGCTGCAACCGCTGCCCGGCAACCAGCCGCTGGTGGAGGCGCTACAGCGTCACGGCCAGGCCGTCTTCGGCGAGCCAGTGCCGACCTCCGGCACGCCGCTCTACACCGACGTGCGGCTGTACGGCGAGCACGGCATTCCCGCGGCCATCTACGGCGCCGGTCCGCGCACGGTGCTGGAGTCCCATGCCAAGCGGGCGGACGAGCGCCTGTCGCTGGAGGACCTTCGCCGCGCCACGAAGGTGGTGGCGCGCACGCTCTACGACCTGCTCAAAGCCGGATGATCCGCGCGTGACCCGTCCCAGGGGCAGGCTTTGCCTGGGTAGTTCCCCTGAGTGACCGAAGTCATGCCCGCCCAGACTGTGCACAATGCCCGCACCGCACCCCGCCCGCCGGGGCCACGAGCCCCACGGCGCGGCGATGTCTCATCGACTCCCTGGAGTTCCGCTCAATGACTTTCCGACTCTCCCTCGGTGCCGCCCTGGCCCTGAGCGTCTGCGCCCAGCTGTCCGCCGTGGCGCAATCCCAGACGCCCTCCCAGCAACCTTCCCCGCAGGAGTCGGCCAGCGCTCCCGCCGCAGCCGCCAGCGTCAGCACCGCCGCGCCTGCAGCGCCGCTGACCTACCCAGTCACCCGCAAGGTCGAGCAGTCCGACAACTACCACGGCACCATCGTCCAGGACCCCTACCGCTGGCTGGAAGACGACAACAGCCCGGAAACCAAGGCCTGGGTGATGGCGCAAAACGCCGTCACCGACCGCTTCCTGCAGGCCATGCCGCAGCGCCTGCCTGCCCGCAAGCTCTACACCGAGCTCTACAACTTCGAGAAGTTCGGCGTGCCCGTCAAGGAAGGCAACCGCTACTTCTGGACCCGCAATGACGGCCTGCAGCAGCAAGCGGTGCTCTACACCGCCCGTTCGCTGAAGGACACGCCGCAGATCGCGCTGGACCCCAACACGCTGTCCAAGGACGGCACGGTGGCCCTGTCCGGCACCGCCTTCTCCCGCGATGGTCGGCTGCTGGCCTACGGCATCGCCGGCGCCGGCTCCGACTGGCAAACCTGGAAGGTCCGGGACCTGGACACCGGCAAGGACCTGCCCGACACCATCGAATGGGTGAAGTTCTCCTCCGCCTCCTGGACGCCGGACGGCAAGGGCTTCTTCTACGCCCGCTACGACGCGCCCAAGGCCGGCGAGGCCCTGACCGGCGCCAACTACTACCAGAAGCTCTACTACCACCGCCTGGGCACCCCGCAGTCCGACGACGTGCTGGTGGCCGAGAACAAGGACGAGAAGCAATGGGGCTTCGGCGCCGATGTGACCGATGACGGCCGCCTGGCCATCATCAACATCTGGACCGGATCTGGCCGCAAGAACGGCCTGATGCTGCTGCCGCTGGATGCGCAGGGCGGCTATGCCGGCGCCAAGCCGGTGCCGCTGACGCTGGCCTTCGATGCGGAATACGTGCCGGTGGTGCTGGACGGCCAGCGCCTGATCCTGAAGACCGACAAGGACGCCCCGCGCGGCCGCCTGCTGGCCGTGGACCTGGGCAAGGACTGGACCGTGCCGGATGCAAGCGCCTGGACCACCCTGGTGCCCGAGGCCAAGGAAGCCATGGTGGGCGCCAGCGGCGTGGGGGGCCGGCTGCTGCTGAGCTACCTGGCCGATGCCTCGACCCTGGTGCGTGAATTCGGCGCCAACGGCAAACACATCCGCGACATCCGCCTGCCCGGCATCGGCACCGCCGCCGGCTTCAGCGGCAAGTGGCAGGACAGCGAGACCTTCTTCAGCTTCACCAGCCTGACCTCGCCCGGCGAGATCCACCGCCTGGATGCCAAGACCGGCAAGACGGAGCTGTTCAAGCGTCCCAAGACCGCCTTCCAGGCCGACCAGTTCGAGATGAAGCGCGCCTTCGTCACCAGCAAGGACGGCACCAAACTGCCGGTCTTCATCGCCCATCGCAAGGGCCTGAAGCTGGACGGCAACAACCCGACGCTGCTGTATGGCTACGGCGGCTTCAATGTGCCGATGACCCCCGGCTACAACGTGACGGCGGCCACCTGGATGAAGATGGGCGGCGTCTATGTGCTGGCGGTGCTGCGCGGCGGCGGTGAATACGGCGCCTCCTGGCATGAAGCCGGCACCAAGGAACGCAAGCAGAACGTCTTTGACGACTTCATCGCGGCCGGCGAGTGGCTGGTGCAGAACAAGTACACCCGTCCGCAGCGCCTGGCCATCAACGGCGGCTCCAACGGCGGCCTGCTGGTGGGCGCGGTGGTCAACCAGCGCCCCGACCTGTTCGGCGCGGCCGTGCCGCAGGTGGGCGTGATGGACATGCTGCGCTTCCAGAAGTTCACCATCGGCTGGGCCTGGGTGTCGGACTACGGCACCTCGGACAAGCCGGAGGACTTCCAGTGGCTCATCAAGTACTCGCCGCTGCACACCATCCAGAACAACAAGCGCTATCCGGCGGTGCTGGTGACCACCGGCGACCATGACGACCGCGTCGTGCCGGCCCACAGCTTCAAGTACACCGCGACGCTGCAGGCGGCCAACACCGGTCCGGCGCCCAAGCTGATCCGCATCGAGACGCAGGCCGGCCATGGCGCCGGCAAGCCCACCTCCAAGATCATCGAGGAGCGGGCCGACATCCTGGCCTTCATCGCCAACACCTTTGGCATGGACGTCCGCTGAGGGTGACCGGCGGCTGAATCTGCCCGGAACTGACGGGGATAAACCGGCTACTTGTTTGGCTGGATTTGCCCCCGGTTCTCCACCGGACAGCCGTCGTCCGTGCGGCGAAGATGCTGCTCATGACGACACGGCCTGACCCCACCCCCGTTGCTTCCACGCCCCGGCGTCCCGCAGACACGGTCTCGTGGGGAACCCGGCCGCCGCGCCACACCACTGTGGCTTGATCGTCGCCCCTCAGACGCGCCCAGGATGCAGCCTGACCCAGGCTGCCCGGTCCGGCGCCCCTGCGCTTTCGCCACGCCGCAGCTCCACACCGGCCTGAACCGGTGTCCAGGCGGTGTCCCGCGCTCTTGCCCGGCTTGCATGTGCAGGCCGGGCTTTTTTCTTGTCACCGTTCTTGTCACCATACGGATGCAATTGACCTAAGCTTGCGGCGCATGGGAGGCGCACTGCGGGCCGCCGCCGATGACTGAGCGGCATGTTCCCTCGTCCCACCACACCCTTCCTGGCGTTCGCGGGCGACCTCTACACGCCCACCGCGCTGGACCCGCCCCCGGCCAGCGTGCCAGCGCCGCCCCCGCGTGCGGACTGGACGTCCTACGAAGGGCCGGACAAGCTCCTCTCGCGGGAGTACCAGGCGTTTGAGCGATCCCCCGCGTTTCTGGCGGTCCATCGGCAATGGCTGGAGCGACTGGACGACTGCGAACGCTTCGCCACGCAGCGCTGCACGCCCGCAGAGGCCGCCGAGATCCTCGCGGGTCTGCAACGCATGCGCAGCGTCCTGCAAGACCAGTACGGCAGCCGCTTCGCAGGCGTCAAGATGCCGCTGCTCTACGGCCCAGCCAAACGGGCCATGGACCGCTTCTGCCAGCGACTGGCGCAGGAGGCGCTTCCGCTCGACTTCCGCCGCGCCCGCCTGCGCGAACTGACCAGCGCCCTGCACCTCTGCCAGGCGGCGGGCCCGGCCTTTCTGAAAGCGGCCGACGCCATGGAAGCGCCGGTGGAGGGCCTGCGCGGCGCCTTCTGGGACATCTTCGCCCACCGGTCAGACGACGCGCTGCGCCGCATCTTCGAAGGCGAACACACCGACGCGCGATGGCGGGCGTTGATGGAGGTGCATGGGGTCAACCGGCTGCGGCTGGAATACAGACTGCCGGGCGCAACGCACTCGGACATCCACAGCCTGGGCCCAAACCTGTTCCGCCCGGATCAAAAGCCGCGCCACCACCGCATCCTGCGCGAGGCCCTGGACCCTGTGCAGGTAGCCGAGGACCTCGCCGACCGCTACTGGCAAGCGCTGGGCAGCCAGCTTGCAGCCGAGGTGCCAGGGCGGACCTCGCGGGAGGATCTCAATCCCGCGATGCCGAAGATCCATGAGGCGGTCACCGCCTTGGGAGTCGCCCTTCATCCCGTGTCGATGAACAGCCTGCTGACGCTGGGCGAGGACATGAACACAGTCCATTGGCAGAACCGGTCGTCGCTGCTGACGCTGGACATGCTTGAGGCGCTGGAGCGGGAAGCCATCGTGGTGGAACAGCCGCGCGACACGTTGGCCACGCTGCAGGACGCCGAGTCGCGGCGGGTGCTGATGCGGGTCGGGACCGGGTTGTTCCTGATCAGTGAGTCCGTTCCTGGGTCCCCCACAGCCAGCCTGCGTCCGGTCCGCGTCACGGATTTATTGGCGCTGGCGCCCACGCTTCTCAAGCCCAAACCGGCCTATTGGGACGCGCTGCTCGCGACCACCCTGCGGGACGACACCACGTCGCCTCTGGCGCAGATTCCGCCACGCTGGCTCTGCACCCCCGCCTTGTGCCGGTCCTGGCTGGCCCGCATCGACGACACGCATTGGACGCAATGGCTCGGTGATCACCCCAGACTCTCACCCGAACACTGGCTCCACATGGCCGCAGCCCTGAACCGCCTGGACCGCAACGGCCGGCTCCAAAGCCTGTTGCAGGGCCATGCGCTGTCGGATGCACACTGGCAAAAGGTGCAGGCCAAACCGCTGCTCGATGTCGCGGTCAACGCCATCACCTCGTCTGCGTGCGAGGCGTGGCGTCAGTACTGGCAGCACACCCTCCCCCGACTGAATGCCGGCACCCAGATGGCGCTGCTCGCCCCTGCCGGCCGAGCCAATCTGCTGACCCAGATGCTTCAGCGCGAGATGCGGTTTGGGGTGTCGCTGATCGCGGATCTGGTCACATTGGCGCTGGCCTGCGGGGAGGTGCCGAGATCCAAAGCGATGGCCCTGTTGGACTGCCCGCTGCAGTCCGTCATGACCAAGGGAAGACGCGTCCTGCTCGAACCTCTGCGCAACATGATGCTCACCGCCATCCGGGAGCACTGGATCAGCCGCAATGACCTGATGAAATGGTTGAGCGAATCGGGGGCCGGCTGCGGCTGTGACGGGGCCATGGCGTGCCCGACAGATGAGCCGCTGAAGTGGTATTTGTCGCTCATCGATCAACTGCAGTCCGAGCGACTGCTCGACGCTGCGCAGGTGCGCCGCCTGGTGGCCGATCTGAAGGAAGACGGCTCCGCCGTCAGCCACGAGGCGGTCTTCCACGGCCATGCCCAGGTCCTGACCACTTACTTCGGCTGGCTGATGGACGCCATTGAGGCCCAACGGGTGCCCAAAGACCGCCTGCTGCCGCAGCTGACCTGCAATTGGAGAGAGGCCTTGGGGCTGGACACCCTGCTGGACCACATGGACGAGGCCTGCCTGAAAGCCTGGCAGGCCGTGCTGCTGAGTGCGGTCCAGCGAGGGCTGATCACGACCGAGTCGGTGGCGACCCTGCTCACAGCCAGGGATGAAGACGGCCAACCGGCCTTGCACCGTGTGATCGAGGACGTCGGTGCGCGGCCTCACCCTCCGAGTGACTCCCATCCTCCCCACTCCGCCTGGTTCAGGACGGTGGCGGAACTGCGGCGGGACCATGCGCTGGACGGCCGGCAGTTCATCCGGTTGCTGCGCGGCGGCGCCGACCAGCTCTTCGGCCTTGGACCGCCACTGTTGTACCGCTTGATCGTGGCGCGCCAGGATCAGGCGCGCTCGTCCAGCTACCTGTCCAACCTGATCGGACTCCATGCAGCCCAACTGCTCACCGCCGAGGAACTGGCTTACCTCATCGGTGCCCCCCACACGCGAAAAATGCGGCCGGCCTTGGTGGTTTTGATCGAGAAAGGAGACCGACAGGGGCTTGAATACCTTGTGAAGCAGTTGATCCTGATGGGAGGGAAAGGCTGCCTTCATTCGCCAGCGCTGGTCCAGTTGCTCAATGGCCAGGTCTCCGCTGAGCCCGGTGCGCCCGGTGCGCCCGGTGCGCCCGTGGCCCGCGGTGTGCTGACGCCCGGCAGCCGGACCGCCCTCGTCACCGCCATCCGCCACAGGGATGCGCAGGCGCTGAGACTGCTGCTGGACGCGTCCCTGGCGATGGCCTCCCAGCGCTCGGTCACCACGTCGGACTGGCTCACGCTGCTGTTCCCCGATCACAAGGACGCAGACCCCGTCAGGGCGCTGCTACGCGTCCATCACCCACCGTCGCTGGACGTGTTCCGCGGCTGTCTCGCAGCGGCACGACGCCAGGGCCTTCTCACCGAACCTCAGTGGCAGCAATTGCACAGCCGCTTGCCGCCCGCCAGTCACGGCAGTCACGCCAGTCACGCCGTGCATGACACCTTGCAAGGCACCTCCCACGACAGCTCCCTCGACACCTCCAACGACGCCCCCCCTGACGCAATCACCCACGCCCGCCCCCTCCCTCACTGAGCCCCTATCGCCATGTTTGATCCCCGCCTTGTGTCGCCGTTCCTCAACGACGTCCCGCATTTCTACACGACGACCAGCTTCTCGCCGCCGCCCAGGCTGGAGCCGCCCACCCGCCCAGCGGACTGGGTGTCGTTCAATGCGCTGGAAAGCACTGGCTCCGATGGATTCGAGGCATTCAGGGCCTCACCCGACTTCACGCTCGCCCAGCAGCAGCTCCTCGAACGGATCGAGCAATGCGAGCAGTTTGCCAAGCAGCACTTCACGCCTGAAGAGGCGCGAAGCATGGGCGAAGGCTTCAGCGCGTTCCGTCGGAATCTGCTGGACAACAACGGCGCCTTCTTTGGTGACGCGCTGAAGCAGCTCTACGGGTCCGGCAAGCGCAACTTCGACACTTTCTGCCTGCGGCTGGAGCAGGACATCGACTTGCATCAACGCAAGACGGCCCTTCGGGAACTCGCCGGACAGCTGCACAACTGCCGCTCCTCCGGGCCCGCCTTCCACGACGCCGCACTCTCCCTGGACCGCGCCCCTGGCGGGCTCCACGGCGAGTTTCATGACTTGCTGATGCAGCGCATCGATGCGCTGCTGCAGGAGGTGGTGAACCGTCCATTGCTCGGCGTGGCCCAGACCCGGCAGCATCTCTCGGAGCGGCAGGATCGGCTCCGAGACATGGAAGTCCACATGGTCAACCGACTGAAGATGGAACTCGATCTTCCCAATCCAGGCGCTTTGGACTGGTTTGTCGGCGGGACCGATCTCATCGAGCCTTATCAGATTGGGCTGGCCAGGAACCTGCTCAAGGCACAGCTGCGGCCCGTCTTGCTGGCACGCGAATTGGCCGAGCGCTACATGGAGCAGTTTCGCAGCAAGCTTCCCCCCGAGGCGCTGGCGCCCGACGCCGATCTGAACTCCCACATGAAGTCGATCAACGACGCTCACCGTGCCGTAAGCGCCACCTATGGTCCGGTGAGTTTGCACCACCTGCTGATGTGCGACGAAGAGACCGACGCGTGGCGCTTGCAGCCGGACCTCTCCGTGCTCACCCACGACCTGCTGGAACACCTGGCGGCCCAGAACCTGATCGTGCCTGCGCGCACCTCCAGCATCTGGCAGGAAGGTTCCAAGGACGGCATCTGGGATCTCATGCAGGTCGATTGGCGTCTGTTTCTGGTGGAGGCGCGTGAGCCGCCCCAGGCCCCACCCGCCAAGAAGCCTGTACAGATGCATCACGCCATGGCCTTCCTGAACCAGATGCGAATGGCCCCGCCCGCCGCGCTGGTCAGCGCCGTGCTGTCGGACACCCCAGGCGTGCAACGGCAGGTCCCCATGTCCTGGCTGAACGATGAAGCCAATCTCACGACCTTTTGCCGCGCCCAGGGAGACCGGAACTTCCAGACCTGGATCGAGCGTAAAGAGAATCTGGCGGAGGCCTCCTTGTCCGTGCTGCTGCCCACCCTGGCCAACTTGGGCATGTGGCGGTCGTTCGCTGCCGTGCTCGACCAGGCCCCCTGGCCCGCTGCAGAGGTCGTACGGCGCGCAGGAGGTGCTGACATGTTGCTGCGGGCGCTCACCGCTTCCAGCGATCCGGTTCGCAGACGGTGGATGGCTCAATGCGAAAGCGCCCTCCCCGCCCTGAGCACCGAAGAAGTGAAAGCCCTGGTCGAGCTGCCGGCTGAACCCCTCCGCCGCGCTCTCGTCGGTGCAACAGGAGCCACCATCAATGGATTTGTGGACCTGATCGAAGCCGCCCACACGAAATGCGCCTTTCCGCTTGAGAAGCTGGAAGATCTGCTGTGCCTGGACCTTGAGTCCATGATGGCTCGAGGCAACGCCGAGGCCCTGACCGTCCTTTTCAATCGACTGGCAGCGCTTCAACGGCGAAACGTCCTGCCCGACAACTCCCTGGTCGACCTGCTGGGGGGCGAAGACGGCCAGGGCTGCTCGGCCGCCCTGGAACACGGACAGACGGACGTGGTGGACGCCTTCGATGAGTTCGTGGTCAGGTTGTTCAAGCAAAACGTCCTGGGCTACAACCACGTGGCCCGATTGCTGGGCCTACCGAAGCGCAACCACGACTCGGGAAGCGCCAAAGCGATTCGCAACGGCCATGCGGCCGCCTTCTCGCAGCATCTCGCTCACCTGCAAAAAGCCTTCCAGCTGCAAGTGTTTCTGCGCGAGGAGATTTCCGATCAGCTCGCCTGCCGGGACGCGGCGAATCGGCCAGGGCTGATGGTCATGCTGCAGTCGGGTCGCCACCCCTGCCTGCCGGCCTGGCGGCAGGCCGTTGCAGCGGCCGCCAAGGGCGGATTCCTTCGTGAGCCGGAAGTGATGCGTCTGCTGGCCCCGCGTTCGGAAGACGGCGCGCCCTGGATACTGTCGCTGCTCGAGAACCCCGCAGGCGCGCACTACGGTTCGGACTGGCTGGAGCAGGCGCACAAGCTCCAGGCAGCGGGGGCCCTGGGGGAGCATGCCCTGGTCGCGCTGCTGGACGGGTATCCCCGCCATCCGCAGGACTGGGACAGCAGCCTGCTGCTGGACGCCATGCAGCCGGATCGGTTTCCCAACACGGTCAAGCAGCTGATCAACCTCTTTGGGTTTGCCTACAAGCGCCATGCTTTCGCTCCGCGTGACCTTGCACAGTTGCTCATCCCCATCCAGGACCTGGACTCGAATCGCAACGCGCAGGCCATCCTGCGTATCGCCGGCCTGGGTCGGCATGTGGAAGCGATGCTCGAGGGATTGCGAGATCTGGGCCAAGCCAATCACCTGAGCGGCAGTCCGCAGCTCATGTTGCTGCATGCCATCGCCCGTTTCCGCCTGGCTCGACTGAGCGGCCCGACGCAAGCCGGCATCAGCAGCCTGCTCCAAAGCCTGTTGGCGACCGCTGTGGCCACCTCGGAACCCCCGCGCGTTCACGCCGAATTCTGGGGCGAACTGCTGCTGAATGCCAAATTGCCGCAGGACGGTCCCGCCCCGGACCCGGCCGACCAGCGCAGCGAAGTGATCGGCCTTCTGAGCCTGGTGGACCAGGCCGTCACCCGCGCGGAGCAGCTGGGCATGATCGGGGCCACGGAAATGGCGAATTACCTGCGGGAAATCCGACGCCTCGGGCCGGCCGATGCCCCACTGAAAACGCCCCCACCCGTCGCCCCCAAACCCAAGCTTCCCCCTGAGCGCCTGATGCGGGGGGCCGCGAACCAGCCGCCCGCATCCGCGCAGAGCCCGCTCCCTCACTGACACCGTGTTGCCATGTTCACCCCGACCCACCCATCGCCGTTCCTGAGGGACGTGCCGCATTTCTACACCAGCACCAGCTTTGAGCCGCCGCCGCGCCTGGACGCGCCCGTCCTGCCCCAGGACTGGGTGTCGTTCAACACGCTGGCCGCCTCCAGCGACGGCGAATTCGACACCTTCCGGAAGACCCCCCTTTTCGAGCTCGCGAAGCAGCAGTTCCTCGACCGCATCGCGCAATGCGAGCAGTTTGCCCACGCGCATTTCACCCGCGAAGAGCAGCTGAGCATTCTCGATGGTTTGGCCAAGTTCCGGGGTCGTCTGCTGGTCGGCGACGGTGACACCTACTTTGGCCATACCCTGTCGCAGCTGTATGGGTCGGGCAAACGTCATTTCGACACCTTCTGCCTGCGGCTGCAGCAGGACATCGACCTGCATCAACGCAAGGCGGCCTTGCGAGAGCTCGCCAGCGAGCTGCACAACTGCCGGTCGACCGGCCCGGCCTTCCACGACGCCGCGTTGGCCCTGGACCGCGCGCCTGGGGGCCTGCATGGTGAGTTCCATGAGCTGCTGATGCAGCGCATCGATGCGCTGCTGCGAGAGGTGGTGAACCGTCCGATGCGAGGCGTCCCGCAAACGCCGGAGAACGTGACCAAACGGCTGAGGAGGCTCGAACGCATGGAAGTCCACATGATCAATCGCCTGAAGGTGGAGCTGGATCTTCCCAATGTGGGCGCGCTGGACCGCTTTATGGGTGCGGCGAACTTGGTCGAAACCTATCAGATCGATGAAGCCAAGGACCTGCTCAAAGCCGAGTTGCGACCGGTGCTGCTGGCACGCGACCTGGCGGACCGCTACATGATGCAGCTGCGCAGCAAATTGCCCAAAGAGGCGGTCGCGCCGGGCGCCAAGCTCGGCGATCACATGGCTGCGATTGAACAAGCCCAGCGCGCCTTGAATGCGACCTTTGGCCCGGTGAGCCTGCACAGCATCCTGACGATGGACGACGACGCCGGCGAGTGCCAGTGGCAGGAAGACCGGTCGCTGCTGGCGCTCGATCTGCTGGAGTCGCTGGCCCGGCAGAACCTGATCGTCCCGCAACCCTGCTCCAGTGTGCTGCGCGACGGCTCCAAAGATGGCGTCTGGGACCTGATGCAGGTCGATTGGCGACTCTTCCTGGTGGAGCAACGCACAACGCCCACGGCCCCGGCGGAGAGGACGCCGGCGCGGATGCATCACGCATTGAAACTGATGGACCAGTTGCCCATGCAGCCCCCCCCTGCTGCACTCACCACCGCGGTGTTGACAGACAAGCCGGAGAACTGGCGCGAAATGCCCATCAGTTGGTTGACGACCGAAGCCCATGTCAGCCGATTCTGCCGTTCCCAGGGAGACGCCCATATCCAGACCGTGCTGCAACGGGAAGGGCCTCTGGACTGCTCGTACTTGTCGCTATTGCTGCCCACGCTGACCGATCTGAGCATGTGGCGCTCGTTGTCCACAGTGTTCAATCCGAAAAACAATCACTCAGAGGTCTGCGTGCGGGCGGCGGGCGGCCAGAAGATGTTGCTGAGGGCCTTGACTCACTCCTGCGATCAAACGCGCAGGCAGTGGCTCAAAACTTTCAGGGATGCCGTCCCTAAGACCAGCACCGAGGAGGTGAAAGCGTGGTTCGAGCTTCCCACCCAACGCACCCGACGGGCATTGACCAGCGCCGGCTTCGGCTCAATCCTCGACTACCTCCACCTGGTGACCGCGGCACACGACAAAGCGGGCTTCGAGGCCCGGAAGTTGCACGACCTTCTGGACATCGACATCCAGGCGATGATGAAGAACGGCAACTTCGTCACCCTGAATTCCTATGTCGAGCAAGTGGTTGCACTGCACTTGCGCGGGACCGTCAGCGTTGACTCGCTGTTTACCCTGCTGGACGGCGAGGACCGCCAGGGCTGCTCCGGCGCCTTGGAAGTCGGAAGCAAGGAGGTGGTGGAGTGGTATGACCGGCAGGTGCTGCATCTGCACGGCCGTAACGTGTTCATGGCCAAGCGTGTGGCCAGCTTGCTGTCTTGCAGACCGCCCTGCCAGGACTCAGGGGCGGTGAAAGCCATCCGCAATGGCCATGATGACGCCTTGTCCGCCCATTTCACGCAGTTGCACCGCGCTTTCGAGATGAGTGTTTTTTCTCCGGAAGAGTTTGCCGAAGTCCTGGCCTGCCGGGATGCAAGGGGCCGCTCCGGCTTGTTCACCATGCTCGGACAATCGGACCTTCACCCCTGCCTTGCACCCTGGCGGCGGGCCATCGTCGAAGCGGCCAGGACCAAGCGCCTGCCCGAGTCTGCGGTGATGGGGCTGCTGGCCCCGCGCACGGAAGACGGCAGACACCTCCTCCTGACTCTGTTCGACGGCGCGGGCGGCGTGCAGCGCGGCAAAGCCTGGCTGGCTGAAGCCGCGAGGATCAAAGACGCCGGCATCCTGAATCAGCAAGCCTTCACCGCCTTGCTGGGCGGCTATCCGCGCATGGCAGACTACCCGGAGAACGGCTTGTTGCTGGAGGCGATGCAAGCCAGTGAATCCCCTGACAACGTCACTCAATTGCTTGAGTTGATGGGTTTTGCTTACGAGCGCTACAAGCTGTCCGAGGGGGAGCTGGCGCAATTGCTGATCCCCCTTCAAGACCCAGAGTTCTCCCCCCGGCCAACGGCCCTGAAAAAGCTGCTTCCGCTGAGCGCGCATTGGCGAGCGATGGTGGAGGGCTTGCTGGCGCTGGGCGAGGCCGGTCAGCTCAACGGCGCCCCCCTGCTCACGCTGCTGCACGCCATCGCCCGGTTGCGCCTTTCGTCGGTGAGTGTGCTGGCCGAATCCGACTTGCAGCGCTTCATCAAAAAGCTGCTGGGGACCGAAGTCGCCACCGCGGACCAGCAGCGCGTCCAGGGTCGCTTTTGGGGCGAATTGCTGCTGAACTGCGACGAGCCGAGGGCCGCAACGTCAGGCAGCCGCGAGGACGCCGTCGCGATCTTGAAGCTCCTCGAGAACGCAGTGATTCAGGCGGAGCAACGTCGCATGATTCCGAGCGCCGACGGGGTTCAGTACCTCGCTGAAATCCGACAACTGCACGAGACGCATGGACAAGCGCATCCCCCGCAGAAACCGCGCAAACCGCAGCCCCTGCCACGGTTTCAAACGTCAACGGCAACGGCTGGTCAGGGGTCTGCCCAGCCGCCTTCATCAACGCTGATGCCGCCGCCTGTTGCGCCGCGGCCGGCTCGTCCGGGCCCCTCCGCCGCTGGCGCCAGCGGTAACGCCAGTGGCGGGGCCAGCGGCGGGGCCAGCGGCGGGGCCAGCCGTGGCGCCGCTGGCGTTTCGACTGCTGCCTTTCACACTCGGTTCTGAGTGCACCCGCCTCGAAGACCCGGCGCCTTAGCCATGTTCAAGGCTTGTTCAGCACATACGCACGCACATAGTCCCCGGGCTTGGTGCCGGTGGAGCCATGGCCACCGGCCACCACCAGCAACATCTGCCGGCCCTGCGCATCCTGGTAGCTCATCGGCGTGGCCTGTCCGCCGGCGGGCAGTCGGTCTTCCCACAGCTGCCGTCCATTGCGCACGTCATAGGCACGCACGTAGTTGTCCATGCTGCCCGACAGGAAGGCCACGCCGCCGGCCGTCATCAAGGGGCCGCCCAGGCTGGGCACGCCCATGCGGATGGGCACCGGCACGGGCGAGAGGTCGCGCACCGTGCCATTGCGATGGCGCCAGACCACCTTGCCACTGTTCAGGTCCACGCCCGCCACCGTGCCCCAGGGAGGCGCCTGGCAGGGCACGCCCAGCGGCGAGGTGAAGGGCTTCATGCGGGATGCGAAGGGCGCACCGAAGTTCTCGTTCAGCGCCGGCAGGGCGCCGGTGGGTTTGCCGTCGTCCTGCACCAGCAGGCTGGAGTCGTCCTGGCGCGGCACCAGCTGTGAAGTGAAGGCCAGCACGGCCGGCGTGGTGAAGGCAATGCCCCGCACCGGGTCCACCGCAATGCTGCCCCAGTTGAACACACCGAAGTTGCCGGGGTTGATGATGGAGCCCTGGGTGCTGGGCGGCGTGAAGCGGCCTTCATACCGCAGCGAATGGAAGGCGATGCGGCACCAGAGCTGGTCCAGCATCGTGGCGCCCCACATGTCCTTTTCGCTGAGCTTGGGCGGCTCGAAGGAAATCGCGGACACCGGTTGCGTGGGCGCGGTGTGGTCGCCGGTGGCCGCCCCTTGCGGCACCGCCACCTCCTGCACCGGATGAATCGGCTGGCCGGTGCGGCGGTCCAGCACAAACAGCTCGCCCTGCTTGGTGGGCTGCACCAGCGCCGGCACCCGTTGGCCGTTGACGGTCAGGTCCACCAGCACGGGCTGCGCCGGCACGTCGTAGTCCCACAGGTCGTGATGCACCGTCTGGAACACCCAGCGCACCTGGCCGGTGGCAATGTCCAGCGCGACCACCGACGAGGAATAGCGCTCCACCGCCGCAGACCGGCGGCCGCCCCACTGGTCGGGCGGCTGGTTGCCCATGGGCAGGTAGACCAGTCCGAGTTGCTCATCCGCACTAGCCACCGACCAGCTGTTGGGGGAATTCGGTGTGTAGGTCTGACCGGCAGGCAGCGGCGTGGTGACGTCCGGATTGCCCGAATCCCAGTTCCACACCAGCGCGCCGGTTTCGATGTCGTAGGCGCGGATCACGCCGGACTGCTCCTTGGTGGAGGCGTTGTCCAGCACCGTGCCGCCGACGATCAGCAGACGGCGGGTGACCACCACGGGGGAGGTGGAATAGTAGGCCCCGGGCTGCGCATTGGGCATGCCGGTCCACAGGTTGATGGCGCCGCCCTTGCCGAAGCTCTGGCAGACCTTGCCGGTGTCCGGATTCAGTGCGATGAGACGAGCGTCCGCAGTCGGCATGAAGAGCTTGGCCGGGCATTCGGCCGACGCGCGCGTAGCGCCAAGGGCTGCGCCTGGTGTGGCGCCTGGTGCGGCCCCTTGTGCGGCCCCGGGTGCCGAAGCGGAGGCGGTCGTCGCAGTGGCCTGCGCCGCGCCTGCTTCTGCCGTCGGCGGCGCCTGGTAGGACAGGCCGCGGCAGGTCAGATGCTGCAAGGCGAGTTGGCCCTGCACCTTGGAGTCGTATCGCCACAGCTCCTTGCCGGTGGTCGCATCCAGCGCCAGCACCGACTGATGAGGCGTGCACAGGAACAGCCGCTGGCCGATCTTCAGCGGCGTGACTTCGAAGGTGGTTTCCTTCGGGTCGCCGGGCTGCCCGCGCATGTCGCCGGTGCGGAACTCCCAGGCCATGCTGAGCTGGGCCACGTTTTGCGGGGTGATCTGGTTCAGCGGTGAATAGCGCTGGCCAAGGTTGGTGCGTCCATAGGCATGCCATTCACCGTCCGGCAGCGCGTCGGAGGCTGACGCGGCCGCCGCCGTCGCCGCTGTCGCCGCTGCGGGCTCAGCCGGCGTCTCCGCGATCTCGCCCTCCAGCGCATGCCGATCGCGGGTCCACGACACCACGGCCACCACCACAAAAGCCGCCAGCGACAGCATCAGGAACTGGCTGGGTCGGCTGCTCCAGCGCAGCCGCCTGGGATCGGTGTCCGGCACCGAAGGATGCAGCCAGGGCAGCAGCGCCAGCATCAGCGCGCCGATGACCCAGGGCACATCCAGCCGTGCCGCCAGCGGCCACCAGTCGATGCCCACTTCCCAGAGGCTCCAGGCGAGGCTCGCCAGGAAAAACACGGCATACAGCAGATAGGCTTCCCGGAGCCGTCCCCACATCAGCCCCCCGATGAACGCCAGGCTCAAGCCGGCCAGGGCGTAATACCAGCTGCCTCCGACGGAGGCCAGCCACCCGCCCGCCGCCAGAAGCACAAAGCCCAGCAGCAGCAGCACACCGCCAAACAGGCGGGCCAGGAGAGGAACCGGTGCAGCAATTCGGGAAAGGACGGCGGCCATGACGTGGCTTCCAGACAATGCGATGCCCCCGGATGGCAATATCCATGCCCTGACCCGCCCGCGCGCGGCCTTGATCTCATTGCCTGTGCGAGGCTCGGCGGGGTGCACGACCTTACTCCCGCCAACTGTGGACAAGTCGTGGGAGAAGCTGAGGTCGGACGCCGCAAGTCATTGATTGACAAGGGAATCAGGTCCTTTGCTCAAGAATGAGGCAGGCGACCGGTGAAACGAGTGGGCGCCGACCGCGAATTGACCCACTGAAGCTGCGCACCGAGCTGCCTGCCACCGGCACTCAGCGGCATGTTCACGCCATCGGTCACTTCATTCCTCGATCATGCGCGGGATCTTTACACCCCAAGCGCGTTCGACCCTCCCGTCACGCCGGTCGCCGCGCCTGCGCCCAATCCTGACTGGGTGTCCTACACAGGTCCTCAAAACATCCACTCCCCGGAGTACAAACAGTTCCGGAACTCCCCGCTGTTCCTGGAGACTCATCGGCAATGGCTGGCGCGTGTCGACGACTGTGAGCGCATGGCCCGCAAGCTCTGCCTCCCCCAGGAAGCGGAGCGGATCAGCGATGCCTTGAATGTCTTTCGTGATCGCCTGAATGATCGATGGGGTGAGTCCTATGTCACCGACAACATGCCGCTGCTCTTTGGCGAGGGTAAACGGGCCATGGACCGGATCTGCCAGCGGCTGGAGCAGGAAGAGCTGCCGGAGGACTTTCGCAAAGCCCAGTTGCAGGAGATGGCCGCGCTCCTGGATAAATGCCTGTCCACCGGCCCGGCCTTCATCCAGACGGCGCAGGCGCTGGATACCGCTCCCGATGGATTGCGCAGCGCCATGCTGCGGGTCATCCAGAACCGGGGAGACACCGTCTGCCGGGAGGTCTATCAGCTCGAGCAGCGCTACTACGAGACCGAAGCCTGGCGGCTCGACATGGAAGTGCATGGGGTCAACCGGCTGAGGCTGGAGTACCGCCTGCCGGGCGCTGACAGGTCCGACATCCACAGCCTGGGCCCGAAACTGTTCTTCCCCCAGCATGAACCGCATCATGTGGCCGAGCTGCGCCGGGGCTTGCAGCCCACCGAAGTGGCCGAGGATCTGGCGGACGTGTATTGGGGCAGGCTGCAGGCCCTCCTGCCGCCGCATGTCCCCGGTCTGGGGTCCGGGGCCGATCTCAACGACGTCATGCCGGACATTCAAGCCGCGGTCGCGCGTGTGAACAAGGCGATCACACCGGTGTCCATGACCAGCCTGATGGTGGCGGACGAATCCAGCGGCAGCTACCGCTGGCAAACCGACGCCTCCTGTCTGGCCCTGGAACTGCTGAAGGCGCTGGAGACCGAGCGGCTGGTGATGCCCCAAGCCCGCGAGACCCTGCTAACTGCCACCAGCCGCGACGGCACCTGGCAACTCAAGAGCGTGCAAGGGCGGCTGTTCCATGTCGTGGAGCGGCCCAGCGGCCCCTCGCAGACCTTCCTCGTGCCTGTTCGGCTGGACCACGTACTCGCGCTCGATCAACAGTTGAAACGAGAGCCCCAGGCCTTGCCGGCCGCACTGGTCTGGACCGTGATTCGCGGCGAATCGCGTGAGCGCCTGCGCCACATTCCCGAGCATTGGTTGACCGACCGGCGCCAGGTGCTCGAATGGCTGCGCCGCATCGACCGCGATGACTGGCTGCAATGGCTGCAGGCCACGCCTCACCTTCGACCGGACACCGCGCTGACCCTGGCAGACGCCTTGACCTCGCGAGGCAGCAGCGACTGGCTCGAACCCTTGCTGGCAAAGCCCTCGCTCGGCGGACCTCGCTGGCTGCAAGAGGCAGACGCCAAGCTGCTGACGATGGCCATGAGCGCCACCGATCCCCGCACGCAAAGGATCTGGCTGAGTTACCTGCGCAGCGCGTTTGAGCACCTGCCGCCGGACCAGGTGCACGCCCTGCTGTCTCCGCGCCGTGGGCTCAATCTGGTCTTCGCCGCCATGATGGAGGGACGCGGTCACCCGGTCTCGGTGGCGGTGTCGCTCCTGAAGGCCGGCCTGACCCGCGGAATCGTGTCGGTGAAGGAAGTCCCCGCGCAGGTCGACTGCCCGTTCCAGGCGGCGATGGAGCATGGGCATCTCGAGGCGATCCAGGCACTGGCGCCCTTCCTCATCGACGCGCTGCAGCACTCGTGGATCAGCCGTCGGGACCTGGTGGCGCTGCTGGGCGGAAACCGCCCGGGTGAGGCTTGCGAAGGCGCGATGGTCCAAGGCCAGGGCGAATGCCTGCGCTGGTATCTGGATTTCGTCCACACCCTGCACCGCAGAGACCTTCTCAGCGTCGAGGACGGCTTGCTGGACTTGATCACCCAACCGCGTTCGAACGGATCGGCGGTCACCTACGACACGGTGCTGCAAGGCCAAGCCGTGACCCTGGGCGTGTATCTGGACTGGCTGCTCCGCGCCGCGAGAGACAAGCTCATCAGCCAGGGCCATCTGCTGCTGCAACTGGGGTGCGAAGGACCGCATGAATCCGGCCTCGTCCATCTGCTGGAGGACAAGAACACGGCCTGCTTGAACGCATGGTGTGACGCAGTGTCGAGTGCGACGCTTGAAGACCTGATCGAGCGGCGCGATGTCGAGAGGATGTTGACCGACAGGAACCTGGCGGGTGTTCCCCTCCTGCATGCACTGGTGCGCAAACCCTTGGCGGGGCCGTTGCGCAACTGGATGCACACGTTGACCGAACTCCACCATGCCCAGGCGCTGGACCTGTCGCAGCTGACCCGCCTGCTGCGAAGCGGACCGCCCGCCCGCGACCCCGACTCGTGCTTGCCGATCATGCACGACCTGCTGCTCAAAGAGGTGCACCCCACGCCGTTCAGGGCCTACATCCGCCATCTGACCCACCTCCATCAGCGGCGCGTGTTGCCCTCGGACGTACTTGAGGCGTTGCTCTGCTCCTGCGGCGCTAAAACCCCGTTCCCCGCCATCGTGTCGGCCACCTATCGCGGAAAACCGGCGCCGGTCGATGCATTCCTGGACGTCCTCATCAAGCTGGGACGCGAGAGACGGCTGTCGTCGGCGGCCCTGATCCGGGTGCTGGACGGGCGAGTGGCCGACGCAGGCCCCCCACGGCCGGGATCATCCGCCCTCCTCGTGGCCATCCAACAGAAGAAGGGGGCCATGCTGACCCGGCTGATCAATACCTCCCTGACGCTGTACCAACTCGGTGCCATCACGGCCCAGGACTGGTTGACGCTGCTGCAACCTCAGAACCCAACGAATTCACCCCTGACGGCCCTGCTCCGCGTGAGAGACCCCGCAGCGCTGGCCTTCATCCACAACACCATCATCACCGCGAACGGTTTGCAGATCCTCTCCTGGGAGCAAGCAAAAAGCCTCCTTGCACGCCTGGCCTAGTGCCTTGGGCCGCCGCCATTCCTTCCACCGCGCTCCTGACTCCATATGTTCCCGTCCCCCTCCGTCAGCTTCCTCGCGGCTGTCCCGAAACTCTTCACGCCCGACAGCTTCAAGGATCCGAAGCGACTGATGCCGCAGCGCCCCCGCGAGGACTGGGTGTCCTTCCAACCGCTGGACTCGGCCGGCAGAGGCAACTTTGCAAGCTTCCGAAACTCCCCACAGTTTCTGGCCGTCCAACAACAGTTTCTGGAACGGATCGAGCAATGCAAGGCCTTCGCCGAGAAGCACTTCACCCTCCAGGAGGCGGATGTCGTCCTGACTGGGCTCGACACCTTTGCAGAACGGCTCACCCGGGCCGATGGGGTGCAGCACTTTGGGGACTCGCTCGAGCCGCTGTACGGGCTCGGCAAACGGCACTTCGACAGCTTCTGCACACGACTGGCCCAAGACAGTGCGGACCTGGAAGACCGCAAGACCGCGCTGCGTGAACTCGCCAGCGAGTTGCGTGCCTGCGGCAACGTCTGCCCGGCGCTTCATGAAGCGGCCCTTCGCCTGAACAGCGACCCAGCCGGCCTGCGCGGTGAATTCCATGAGGTGCTGGTGGCGCGCATCGACGCTCTGCTGCAGGAAACGATCAGCCATCCGCCCACCGACGCTCCCGTCCCCCTGCGGTCGCGTGCCGCTTGGGCGGAATGGCTCCGGGCCCATGAAAAGCACGTGATCCAGCGCTTGAAGCTGGAACTGGGTCTTCCCGTCGGCCCCGTCGATGGCGCCCTCAGCACCCGGACCGACCTGATCACGGGGGAACTGCTCACGAGCGCTCATAGCGTCCTGCGTCACCGTCTGCATCCCGTGGCGCTGGCCGGAGACCTGGCGGAACGCTACATGACCCGCCTGCGCGAGGCGACCCACCCCGGACAATCGCTGACGCGACGGGACCTGTCGCTGATGATGCCCTTCATCAGGCAGGAGCATGCCAGGGTGAACGCGACGTATGGGCCCATCCCCCTCGAGCATCTGGTGAGGGAGGACGCGCAGACCCGGCATATCTTCTGGCAGGAGGATCTGTCGCTGTTGACCCGGGACCTGCTGACGGTGTTGGCCCAGAAGGGCTTGATCGTCGAACAGCCCAACAAGCCCTTGCAAATGGGCTATGACGATGATGCATCCTGGGAGATTTCGCACATCAACTGGCAGCTGTTCATCGTCAAGGAACAGAGACAGGGCCACTCGACCCGTCAGGCGGTCCCTCCCAAGGTCGCGCATGTGCTGTCCATGCAAAAACATGGGCGGGGGGACGCCCCGCCTTCTGCACTGACCGAATCGGTGATACGCGCCAACCTGCCGAGGGACTTGATGTCCTTGCCGCCCCACTGGCTGACCGACACCGGGCTCTGCACCACCTTCTGCCGGTCCATGGACGATGACAGCATGCGGGACTGGATCGCGCGGCATCGGCCGATCGGTCAGGAGCGGGTGCGGCTGTTGCTGCCGGTGCTCACCCGTGCCGGGATGCACAAAGCGCTGACACAGCTGATGCAGAGCCCCGAGGGAGCGCGTGCGCACGACTGGTTCCACTGGGGAGGTGGCCCCGCCCTGCTGGCCCGGGTGGTGGGGGTGGAACGAACCATGGGCCGCTTGATGCGCACCGACGCATCGCCCGACGTGGAGCGCGTGTGGGTCGGCAAGATCGAGGATGCGCTGCCGGCCCTGTCGGAAGTAGAGACGAAGCAACTCTTCACCTTGGGTGAGCGAGGTCTTGTCGAGGAAGTTGCGAAAGTCGGACGGGTTTCCAGCCTGACCCATGTCCTGTGGCTGCTGCGCGTGGCCGCGACCTTCGGCCGTGTGTCCGGCAAGACGCTGCAGACCCTGGTGACCATCCCCATGCAGCCCCTCATGGGAGAGTGCAAGGTGGACATGCTGGAGGCGCATGCAGACGCTGTGATGGAGATGGTCCAACGGGGCCTGCTGCCCGCGAACAGCTTGCCGGTGCTGATGGAAGGCGCCCTGGCGCCAGGCTACGGCTGCCGGGGTGCCTTGGAAAGCGGTCAGTTCGAAACGGTGAACTGGTTTCACAGGCGGGTGCGCCTTCACCACAGCCATGGGCATCTCACCGATGAACAGGCCGCTGCACTCGTGAGGAGCGTGCCGCAGGATTGCGACTCCGGCGCCGTGATGGCCCTGCGCAATGGCCATGCTCAGGCGCTCTACGAGCAAATGGGCCAGCTTCAGTATGCAGTCTCCACCGGCATGCTCGCCAAAGAGGAAATGCCGGATTTGCTGGCCTTCCGAGACATGGAAGGGATGCCCGGTTTCGAGATCATGCTCACGGAGCCCAAAGCCGGCGCCTGCCTGGATCGCTGGACACTGTCTCTGAAGGAAGCCACGTTCCGCACCCATCTGACGCCAGAGGAGCTCCTCACCCTCCTGGCGGCCTACGATGCGGCCGGACAACCGCTGCTGGCGCGTCTGATTGCAGGCAAGGACGGGCTGGCGCGAGCCAAGGCCTGGCTGCAGACGATCGGGGCACTGTCCGGCTCACTCCCCCCGGGCGGCGTGGTCCGGCTGCTGGAAGCCACCGCTAACCCCGCGCAGGCGCCGCGCAGCTTGCTCTTTAGCACGATGAAGGAGCAGGGCGACACCTCCGCCATCACGTCCCTGATCCATTTGTATGGCGTGGCCCATCAGCAGAAGCTGCTGTCCGATGACGAGCTGGCAAGGCTGCTGGTGTTGCGCGAGGTGGGGGGAGAAGCCGTGGCCAAACGTCTTCTGGCGTCGCGCAAGGGTCCGAATGGGAAGCCTGGGCCGGCCACCCCGCTGCATGCGTATCTGCTCGGTGTGCTTGAACTGGGCCAGCAAGGCCGTTTGCAGGGGCTGCCCGTGTTGAAGCTGCTGCATGCGTTGGCGCGATATCGCCTCACGCCCATGGCCGCCCACCGCGCTGAAGCCTTTCGCACCGTCCTTGAAGGCCTGCTGGACACCTCACTCTCCAGCACCTCGGATGGGCGCATCCATGCGAACTGGTGGGGCTACCAATTGATGGAGGCCGATGTGGGCGTCGGCATGGGCGTACGTGCAGCGCTGGGCCGGCACCCCACTGAGGCGCTCCTGTTGATCCTGGAGCCGCTGATGAAGCAAGCCAAGACCGAGAAGCTGCACCACGGACCGGTCGATGCCCAATTGCAGCAGGCGTGGATCCACGTCAGCGGATCAGCCCCAACATGGGCAACGCCGCCAACGCCGCGTCCCAGGGGGACCCCTCCATCGGCGTATCCCCGTCCACACGCGGTGGCGCGGCCAACGCCAGCGTCCGGGGAGTTGCCTCCGCCAGTACCGCACCGGCTCCCTCCTCGCACCGCCCCCAGGCGCCCCTGAGCCCGCGTGCTTGCCTGCCCCGGATCATCAACCTTACCCCCGCAGACTGTGGACAAGTCGTGGGAGAAGCTGAGGCCGGCTGCCGCAAGTCCTTGATCTTGCAGAGAAAAGCTTCCTCTGCTCAAGAATGAGGCAGCGGCGGTCTCAGGCCGTGGCCAGATGGCCGTCCTGGATCAGCAAGGTCTCCAGCGTCTGCTGGCGCAGCCCATAGAACTGCTTGATGTCCTGCAGCTGCTGCACGAGCTCCGCCCGGCGGGCCGTGGAGACGCCTTGCGGCCGCTTCACCGCAAGCACCATCTTGTTCTTGCTGGTGTGTTCCAGCGCAATGAACTCGATCACCTGGGTGTCATACCCCATCAGCTCCAGCAGCAGCGCACGGACCGAATCGGTCACCATCTCCGCTTCCTGACCCAGATGAATGCCATGCTGGAGCAGCGGTCGCAGGGCAGCGGGCGTGCGCATCTGCGGACGGACTTCCTTGTGGCAGCACGGGGCACACATGATGATGCGAGCGCCGCTGCGCAGGCCCACATGCATGGCGTAGTCAGTGGCGATGTCGCAGGCATGCAGGGCCACCATGACTTCCAACCGCATGTCTTCACGGGCCCGGACATCCCCCTGCTCGAACCGCAGCCCCTGCAGGCCGTGACGGGCGACCGCCTCATTGCCCACGCGGACCATGTCGGGCCGCAGCTCCACGCCCTGCACGTCAGGCGAGAGCCCCAGCCCTTGCAGGTAGTCGTGCATGGCAAAGGTCAGGTAGCCCTTGCCCGATCCGAAATCAGCCAGCCGCACCCGCGTGCCGGGGTCGGCCAGGCCGGCATGGCGAACCGCCGCGGCGAAGATCTCGATGAACTTGTTGATCTGCTTCCACTTGCGCGCCATCGCCGGCACCAGGTCCACCCGACCCTTGACCTCATGGGTCACGCCCAGCTCGCGCCAGAACGGGCTGTCGAGCGACAGGGCCCGGGGTTTCTGGCGGTCGTGGCCGGCCTCTTCGCCCCCCGCGCGACCGGCGTCGGCCACCTTGCGCGCCACATGCAGCAGCGGCTTGCCTTTGCGGCTAAAGCGCAACTGGACCTGCTGAGTGGCGGTGTCCAGATTGGCCTGCGCAAAGGAAGCGCCCAGCAGGCGCTGGATCTCGTTCACGCCGTCCTCCACCGCATGGTTGCGGGTGATGTCCTTGGTGGCGTGACGCCAGAGAAAGGTCAGCGTCGGCTCCCCGCGCAGCTCGATCAGACGAATGGTCAGACGCTCGATGTCGTCGTCCCCTTCGTACTTGCTCAGCAGCAACCGCTCCAGCCGGCGTTCAGCCACCGCCGTTCGCAGCAGGCGTACAAAGCGCTCGCGTTCATCGGGAGCGGCGGGCGATCCGGGGGGCGGCGGGACAAGAGAGCTGAACATGGGAACCAGGGCGGGGGACAGCCGTGAATTGTCGCGGAATCTTCGGCGGTCGCTGGCTCCGGGGTGGGAGGCCCTTTCAGCGTCACCCCTGCGGCATCACCCCTTCGGCATCACCCCTGCGGCATCAGCGCATGACGCGCCCGGGCGACTGCCTGCGCGGCGTCCTGAACGCCCAGCCGCTCGCACAGGGTGCGCATGCGGCCGTCGTAGGCCTGCTCGCTCAACCCCAGTTCATGCACCTGCTGGCGCGGCAACGGTTGCCCCAGGGTCCAGTACAGCAGTTCCGCGTCCGACAGCGGCAGGTCCAGCGACTTGGCCAGCCGCGACACCAGCGCCGCTTCATCCCCTTCATGCAACACCAGCAACCAGTGCCCGGCGCCGATCACCTCCGGGTCCGCCGGCATCAGGTTGAAGCTGAGCCGCTGGCGCAACTGCCCCGCCCTCGGCGCCACCGTCAGGCCCGACGGCGCGGCGCCCGCGCGTCGCCGCAGCGCCTCCCGGTGCAGCCAGGCCAGCACTTCCGGTGGCAAGCGGGCATGGTCGGCCCAGGGCGCCGGGAAATACTGCGACATCAACAGGCGCGCCTGCGGGGTCTGCCAACTGCAGTGACCGTCCCGCTCCCGCACCGTCATGCTGGCCACCGGCCGTTGCGGTTCGGCCACCGGTGCACGGTTGACCGGATGGATGCGACGCTCGATCAGCGCCAGCAGTTCACTCAGCCGCACGGGTTTGAGCAGGCAGTCGGTCGCGCCGGCATCCCGCAATGCGGCGCCGCGTTGCGCATCCTGCCGACGGCTGAGGGTGATGACCGGCACTCCGCTGGCGGCCAGCTCGCGAAGCAGGCTCACGCAGGCGGGCCAGGCCAGGTCGGGCAGCTCCATGTCCATCAGGATCAGGCGCGGCAGCGCGGTGAGGTCCGCCAGCGCGGCCTGAGCGGACGGGACATCACCGGCGCGGGTCAGCTCATAGCCGCTCTCCTCCAGCACCTCGGCCAGCGGCTGGACCGAGAGCGCCTGGACGATCAGCAGCCGCTGCGCAGCGGGAGACTTCTCTTCGGACATCAGGTCGGGCATATGTCTCCACCATACAAATCCCATGCCCGGTGCACAAGCGCCAATGGAGAGAGTCTGAACATCGGTCAACAAAGCCCGCAAGGCGGCCGCTTTGACGCCTTCCTGCGCGGCTGTGCGGCCCGGGACGGGGTTTGCGCGGTTCGTTGCACGACATAATCGTCCGGTATGGACGAACAGCCCGGTTCCAACGACAACGCCCTCCCGCCGGCTGCCGCGCCGGCAGCTGCACCGTCCGCCGCGCCGGTAGCTGCCCCCTCCCCGGCCTCCGCCGCAGCGGCTGACGCATCATCGGGGACCGCGTCGCCCGCAGCAGCGCCGGCCGCGCCGTGGGAAGGCCCTGCCCCGGATGCGGTGGCCTGGCTGCTGGTCAACTGGCACAACAAACATCCGCTGGCTCGCCGCATCGGTGTGCAGGACGTGCACACGGTCGGTGCCGTCGCCCTGCCCTTCCTGGCCCAGCCGCTGCCCAAGGAACCCAGCCTGGATGCCGCCTCCACCGTGGCTTCGCCGGAGGACGCGCCCCCGGCCAAGCCCAAGCGACGCTGGCCCTGGCAACGCCGAAAGGCCGCTGCGGGCGGACCGCGCCGGGCCTGGAGCGACGTGTTCATCCCCGGGCTCAAGCCGGATGCCGTGGCCGCCATGGCGCTGGATTACGGCTTCACCAGCGCCCCGGACGAGTTGCCGCTGCGCCGGGTGGAGATCAGCAACAGTGAACTGGAATCGGGCGGCGCGACCCAAAGCGGTGCCTGGCCGATGGAGCTGGTGCTTTTGAGCGCCGCCATCGACGCCGGTCCCGCGCGCACCCGCGTGCTGGTCGGGCGCAGGGACCAGGTGCTGGGCAAGCGTGCGCTGGACCCCAAGCGGCTGGGTGCCGTCGCCGCAGTGGCCGTGGTGCTGCTGGCGCTGCTGCTTTGGGGGCTGTGGCCGCACGCGGCCAAGGAATCCGATGCCGCGCAGTCTGCGGCTGCGGCGGCCTCGGCGGCTTCATCCGCATCGGCCGCCGCTGGTGCGTCCAGCGCCGCCAGCGATGCGGCAGCCAAGGCGGCCATGGCCGCTTCGGCCGCTGCATCGTCAGCCGCCAGCGAAGTGGATGCCGGCGAATCCGCCGCCGTGCCGGGAGACAGCGCCTCCGCCGCGGCTTCCGCAGCGATGGGGACCCCAGCGGCCCAGGCAGCGGCCTCAGCAGCCTCTGGCGCCGCCAGCGAGCCCTCGGCAGCGGCTTCTTCGGCGACCGCTGCCAGTGGTGCCCAGTTGCCCTTGCCCAAACCGCGCAGCAACGGCGGTCGTCCCAGCCTGCAGTCCGGCGTGGAGCGGCTGAAGGAAGAACAGGCACAGAAGCAGGCGCAGGCCACGCAGGGCCAGACCCCGCAGGCGCCAGCGCCCTCACCCGCTCCTGCCAAGGACGACAAGCCGTCACCGGCGTCGACTTCGCAGGCGCCCGCTTCGCCATCGCCCAGCCCACAGGCAGCAGGTGCCAAGGCGGGGACGGCCAAGGCCCCCGACGAGGCCGAGCAGCGGCTCGCCGTGGACGATGCAGGCCTGGGCAAGCTGATCAACCGCAGCGCGCCGGGCGCCAAGCTGGTGGCCCTGGTGGGCCTGCCGCAGAAGACCAAACCGGAAGCCGAAGCCCAGCTCGCCCGCATGCAGGAGATGGTGGGACAAACGCTGCGCGGCGGCGGCCAGGTCCTCTCCGGCGCGGTGTTCCAGACGAAGGAAGGGTGGCGGGCGGCCGTCTGGCCGTTTGGCAGCCGGGAGGAGGCTCAGCTCATCAACGCCACGCTGCTGGCGCGAGGCGTGCGGGCCCGGGCCGTCGATTTCTGACGGGCCCCGGCCGCGGCAGGCTTAGGAACCGGTCCCCGCAGGGGCGAGCCCTCAGGACCGGTAATCGGCGTTGATCGTCACGTACTCGTGGCTGAAATCGCAGGTCCAGACGGTGGTGCTGGCCGCTCCCCGGTTCAGGCCCACGCGCACGGTGATCTCGCTCTGCTTCATCACCCGCTGGCCGTCCTCTTCCCGGTACTCCGGGCGGCGGCCGCCGCGGGTGACCACATGGACGTCGTCCAGGTGCAGCTCGATCAGGCTCTGGTCCAGGTCGTCGATGCCGGCATATCCCACCGCCGCCAGGATGCGGCCCAGGTTGGGGTCGCTGGCGAAGAAGGCGGTCTTGACCAGCGGCGAGTGCGCAATCGCATATGCGGCTTTGCGGCATTCGTCTTCGGTCTTGCCGCCCTCCACCACCACCGAGATGAACTTGGTGGCGCCTTCGCCGTCCCGCACGATGGCCTGGGCCAGTTGCTGGGACACGGCCACCACCGCATCGCGCAGCAGGCGGCCTTCCTCGCTGCTGAGCGAGGTGATGGGCGCATGGCCTGCCTGGTGGGTGGCGATCAGCACGAAGGAGTCGTTGGTCGAGGTGTCGCCGTCAATCGTGATGCGGTTGAAGGACAGGTCCGCGGCTTCCCGCACCAGCGGCTGCAGCAGCTCGGGCGCGATGACCGCATCGGTGGCCACAAAGCCCAGCATGGTGGCCATGTTGGGGCGGATCATGCCGGCGCCCTTGGAGATGCCCGACAGCGTCACCGTCTTGCCGCCGATCACCACGGTGCGGGAGCAGGCCTTGGGCAGCGTGTCGGTGGTCATGATGCCGGCGGCGGCTTCGCCCCACTGGTCCACGCCCAGGGCAGCGATGGCGGCGGGCAGGCCCGCGACGATGCGGTCCACCGGCAGGGTTTCCATGATCACGCCGGTGGAGAACGGCAGCACCTGCTGCGGCTCCAGCTGCATCAGGCCGGCCAGCGCTTCGCAGGTCTGGCGCGCACGAGCCAGACCGTCGGCGCCGGTGCCCGCGTTGGCATTGCCGGTGTTGATGACCAGTGCGCGGATGTCGCTGCGCTGGGCCAGATGCTCCTGGCAGACCTGCACCGGCGCGGCGCAGAAGCGGTTGCGGGTGAAGACACCGGCCACGCTGGCGCCAGGGTCCAGGGCCACCACCGTCAGGTCACGCCGGTTGGCCTTGCGGACCCCTGCCATCGTGACGCCCAGCCGCACGCCGGGCACGGGCAGCAGGGAGTGGGGATCGGGAGCGGTGAGGTTGACAGGCATGGCGGTGCTGCTCAGGAAGTGAGAGGGGGACGGCCCCGGGCCGGGACCGGATGATCGTGGCGCGCATTGTAGGAGCGGCCCTGGGCTTGCAGGTCGGCAATGCTTGTAGGTCGGCAATGTGCAGGCCTGCATGGGGCGCCCTGGAAAGCAAAAGGCCTCGCAATGCGAGGCCTTGGAGGCAGTCCGGGGCGATTGAGCGGGGTTGCCTGGCGTGGGTCAGCCCTTGCGACGGCGACGGGCCACCATCCCCATCACGCCCAGGCCTGCCAGCATGAGGCCCGCGCTGGCCGGTTCCGGCACCGGCGAGGCCAGCACGTTGAACGTGCCGGTGTAGCTGGCGCTGATGCTGGAGCCCAGCGGCAGCTCGCCGCCGGCGTAGCCCTCGACCGTCAGCAGCACATCGCCGCTCAGGCCCGTCTGCGTCAGATACCCCAGGCTGGTGCGGGTGCCGTCCGGCTGGACGGTCGTCTGGATGGACAGCGGCACGCCATTGAGCAGCACCTTGCTGAAGGTGATGAACTGGTCGTCGCTGGCGCCGATGGTGATCAGGCCCACTTCCACCAGCGAGTTGCCGGTCAGGTGCAGCTTGAAGGTGTCGGTGAAGCTGCCGACCTCGAAATAGGACACCGGATTCGCACCCGTGGCGCTGCTGCCATCGGTGCCGGAGATCAGGTCCACATCCACCGAGCGGGCGGCTGCGGGCGCTGCCACGGTCAGGGCCAGCAGGCCAGCACCCAGCAGGGCGATCAGAGGTTGGGTCAGACGTTTCATGAGGGGCGATCTGAAGGAGGTTCGGACGATGCGGGCAGGCAGCAAGGGGCGAGCACCGCCTCTCAGGCCTTGCGGCGGCGCGACACGGCGATGCCGGTCAGACCGGCCAAGGCCAGGGCCAGGCTGGCCGGCTCCGGCACCTGCGAGACCTGCGTCACGTTGAAGGTGCCCGAGTAGCTGGCGTTGATCGGCGTTCCCGCGGCCAGGCCAGCGCCGGCGTAGCCGTGCACCGTCAGCACCAGCGGCGCGCTCAGCAGCGTGTTGACGAAGCTGCCGGTTTCCACGCCATCGGGATTGCTGCCCAGCAGGCTCTTGGTGAGCGAGTAGGCGACGCCGTTGATGCTGGCCGACACGAAGTCGATGTCCAGCACCTGGGTGGAGCCCAGCGTGGTGAGGCTCGCATTGATCTTGGCCCAGCCGTCCAGGCCCGTCAGGGTGAAGGTGTCGATGAACTCACCGGCGACGGTGTGCACCGACTTCAGCGTGGCCGTCTGGGTGGCGCCGGTCTTGCTCGCCTGCAGGGCGACGGACTGTTCCGCCAGCACCGGTGCGGCCTGTGCGGCGGCGGCGCTGGTGGCCAGGAGGGCGACGAGAGTCAGACGGTGAAACATGGGCATGGTCGTTGTCAGTCAGCACCCGAAGGGACGGGTCTTGCGTGGACTGTATCGAGAGGTGCGTGAGGCCGGTCTCCCCGCCTCGCGGGGGAGCGCCCACCATGCGGGCGATCTGCGTGACAAATCACACGGCTCGCAAGCCAGGCGCCGTCACGGCCCCCTGGCGCGTCCAGCAAAAACAACAGCGGCACCCGAAGGTGCCGCTGGGGGGCTGGTGACTGGGGACTGCGCCGGGTCTCAGCGACCCGCGCTCGTCGTGAAGATCAAGCCAGCTTGCCGTGGCACTGCTTGAACTTCTTGCCGCTGCCGCACGGGCAGGGATCGTTGCGACCCACATGGCCCCACTCCGGCGGAATGGCGGCCGGGCCGGTCGCTTCGGCGTCCTGCGAGATGGAGCCGTCCTCGTTGGGATGGGTGTAGGTCACATTGCTGACGCTCTCGGCCCGCTGCTCGATGGCTTCGGCCGCAGCGCTGGCTTCTTCCTCGCTCTGGATGCGGACCTTCAGCAGCACGCGCGTGACATCGGTCTTAACCGTGTCCAGCAGTTGGGAGAACAGCTCGAAGGCTTCGCGCTTGTACTCCTGCTTCGGATTCTTCTGCGCATAGCCACGCAGATGGATGCCCTGGCGCAGGTAGTCCAGCGAGGCCAGATGCTCACGCCAGTGCTGGTCGATGCTCTGCAGCAGCACCATGCGCATGAAGGGCGTGAACTGCTCCAGGCCAACGCGGTCCAGCTTGTCCTGGAAGGCGGCGTCGCCGGCGGCGAGCACCTTTTGCAGGATGTCCTCGTCGGTCAGCGTCTCGCTCTTTTCCAGCAGCGCGGTCAGCGGCACGTCCAGCAGCCAGTCCTCGCGCAGCACGCGCTCCAGGGCCGGCAGGTCCCACTGCTCTTCCAGGCTTTCTTCCGGCACGAAACCGCGGACGATGTCCGTCAACGTGCCATGGCGCAGATGGGTGATCTGCTCCAGCAGGTCCGACGCTTCCAGGATCTCGTTGCGCTGCTGGTAGATGACCTTGCGCTGGTCGTTGGAGACGTCGTCGTATTCCAGCAGCTGCTTGCGGATGTCGAAGTTGCGGGCTTCGACCTTGCGCTGGGCGCTTTCGATGGAACGGGTGACGATGCCGGCCTCGATGGCCTCGCCCTCGGGCATCTTCAGGCGGTCCATGATGGCCCGCACGCGGTCGCCCGCGAAGATGCGCATCAGCTGGTCGTCCAGCGACAGGTAGAAGCGCGAGGAGCCCGGGTCGCCCTGGCGGCCCGAACGGCCGCGCAGCTGGTTGTCGATCCGGCGGCTTTCATGACGCTCGGTGGAGACGACCCGCAGGCCGCCAGCAGCCTTGACCTGCTCGTGCAGTTGCTTCCACTCGTCCCGCAGCGTGGCGATGCGGGCCTGCTTGTCGGCCTCGGACAGGGACTCGTCGGCCTCGATGGCCTCGACGTCCTTCTCGATGCTGCCGCCCAGCACGATGTCCGTGCCGCGGCCGGCCATGTTGGTGGCGATGGTGATCACACCCGGGCGACCGGCCTGGGCAATGATGTCCGCCTCGCGGGCATGCTGCTTGGCATTGAGCACCTGGTGGGGCAGCCCCACCTTGACCAGCATCTCGGCGATCTTCTCGGAGTTGGCCACCGAGGTCGTGCCCACCAGCACCGGCTGGCCGCGCTGATGACAGTCGCGGATGTCCTCGATGACGGCGTTGTACTTCTCGTCATCGGTCTTGTAGACCAGGTCCAGTTCGTCGCGACGCACCGTCGGACGGTTGGGCGGGATCACCACGGTTTCCAGGCCGTAGATTTCCTGGAATTCGTAGGCTTCCGTGTCGGCGGTGCCGGTCATGCCGCCCAGCTTGCCGTACATGCGGAAGTAGTTCTGGAAGGTCACCGAGGCCAGGGTCTGGTTCTCGGCCTGGATCTGCACGCCTTCCTTGGCTTCCACGGCCTGGTGCAGGCCGTCGCTCCAGCGGCGTCCGGTCATCAGGCGGCCGGTGAATTCGTCCACGATGATGACTTCGCCGTTCTGCACCACATAGTGCTGGTCACGGTGATAGACGTGGTGGGCCCGCAGCGATGCATACAGGTGATGCATCAGCGTGATGTTGGCCGCGTCGTAGAGGCTGGCGCCTTCGGCCAGCAGGCCGGTCTGGCTCAGCAGGCGCTCGGCATTCTCGTGGCCGTCTTCGGTCAGGTAGATCTGGTGAGACTTCTCGTCCACCGTGAAGTCGCCCGGTTCGATGACGCCTTCGCCGGTGCGCGGGTCCATCTCGCCGATCTGGCGCTTGAGCTTGGGCGCGACCTGGTTGATGGCGTGGTACATCGCCGTGTGGTCTTCGGCCTGGCCGGAGATGATCAGCGGCGTGCGGGCCTCGTCGATCAGGATGGAGTCCACCTCGTCGATGATGGCGTAATGCAGGCCGCGCTGCACGCGGTCCTGCACTTCGTAGACCATGTTGTCGCGCAGATGGTCGAAGCCGTATTCGTTGTTGGTGCCGTAGGTGATGTCGGCGGCGTAGGCGGCCTGCTTCTGGTCGCGCGGCGCATGCGGCAGGTTGATGCCGACGCTCAGGCCCAGGAAGTTGTAGAGGCGCCCCATCCATTCGGCGTCACGACGGGCGAGGTAGTCGTTCACCGTCACCACATGCACGCCCTTGCCGGCCAGTGCGTTCAGGTAGACCGGCAGCGTTGCCATCAGCGTCTTGCCTTCACCGGTGCGCATTTCGGCGATCTTGCCGGCATTGAGCACCATGCCGCCGATCAGCTGCACGTCGAAGTGGCGCATCTTCAGGACGCGCTTGCTGCCTTCGCGGCAGACGGCAAAGGCTTCGGGCAGCAGGTCGTCCACCGATTCGCCGCCGGCGATCCGCTTCTTGAACTCTTCGGTCTTCCCACGCAATTGCTCGTCGCTCAGACCTTCGTACTGGGGCTCCAGCGCGTTGATCTGCTGGACGACCTTGCGATAGGTCTTGAGCAGCCGCTCATTGCGGCTGCCAAAAATCTGGGTCAAAAGCTTGGGCAACATGAAGCTGGATGGAGTTCTTGTCGTGGATACACGGGATGCCGTCAGGTGAGGGTCCTGCGGGGCATTGCAAGCCCCTCAGCGGCGGCTCTGCAAGCGCCTGGGGCAAACCCTCATCAAACGCCTCGCCTGGACAGCTGCGGCAGGGCACGCGCCCGGCAGCATCCACGCGTAGAAAAACCGGCGGAGTTTAGCACCCGGACTTTCGGCATCCGGCTCGCCTGGTACGGTCCGGCCGGATCGGTGCTCGCGGGATCGCGCTTCTCCGGACCGGGTCTCGTACACTGCGGGGCATGACGACGCGTTACCTGCCGCCCCGCCCCCGACCGGAGGCGCCGGATCCCATGGATTTCGGCCAGGCCTTGTCGCGTCACGGGACGCTGGCCCAATTGGGGCAGCGGCTGCAGGCGTCGCAGCACCATCTGGCGGTCATCAGCGTGGCGCTGCCCAAGCCGATGCGGCAATTCATTCAAGCCGGCACGCTGGATGAAAACGGCTGGACGGTCGTGGCACACAACGCTGCGATTGCTACAAAGCTGAGACATATGCAGCCGGTGCTGCTGCGCTTGCTGCAGGAACAAGGGCTGCTGCAGCAGGGCGAACTGCGGATCAAGGTGAGACAGTCTTGATCCCCTTGCCCTGAGGCGCCGGCTTGGGGGATCTGCTCGTCCGGCACTGCCGAAGGATCGGCACCGCGTTGAAACATCGCTAAGTGCTTGTCAGGTATGGGACATTCGCAATTCGCGAATTGCGAATACGCAGACCGATGAACGCGCTGAGCCCTCCAACCGCGAGGACGCTTTCAGGCAGGATCCCGTTGACGTTGGGGCCTGACCGGCGCGCAGGCTCTGCGCGTCACCCTTACCGATAGGCGTAGAACAGCGCCGCGAAGAAGTGGCATACGCTGCCGCCCAGCACGAAGAGGTGCCAGACGAAATGGGCGTAGCGCAGTTTGTTGTCAAACAGGAAGACGATCGCGCCCAGCGTGTAGCTCAGGCCCCCGGCCACCAGCAGCACGAGACCCGGACCGGGCGTGCGCTCGATCAGCGGGCCGATGGCGAACACCACCACCCAGCCCATCGCGAGGTACAGCGCCGTGGAGACCAGCGGGTGGCGCAGCCGGTTCAGCAGCTTGATGGTCACGCCAAATGCCGCCGCCGCCCAGACGGCAATCAAGAGCTTGACCCCCGGCCCCTGATGCAGCACCCCTAGGGTGAACGGCGTATAGCTGCCGGCAATGAAGACATAGATGGCAGCATGGTCCAGCCGCATCAGCCAGGACTTCAGACGCCCCTGCGCCAACGACGCGGGCAGCGCGTGATAGAGCGTGGAGATGCCATAGAGCAGGATGCCGGTGCTGGCGAAGATGGCAGCGGCCACCACGTCAGCCGTGCCGCCGTGGTTCAAGGCGCGGATGACCAGAATCGGTAGGGCTGCAATGGCCAGCAGGGCCCCCAGCCCGTGACTGATGGCGTTGGCGATTTCTTCACCCAGCGTCTGGGGGCGGTCGGCGGGGAGCGTGGCGGAGGAAGACATGCAGCGGTTGGGTCCGTTCGAGCCAAAAAGACTGTGGACAAGGATGCCACCGATTCTGAAGGACTGCAGGGAGCCGGGCCTTGACCCGCGCCAAAGGCTGGCCGCCTTGGGCGACATGGCCTGCTGAGTCACTGAGCCACTGAGCCGCTGATCGCCCCCGTCGAAGAAGGAGTGGGGGTTAGCACCGAGCCGGTGCAGCCCCTGTCCCAACCTACGATCGCGCCCATCAGTCTCCCCATCCCCGAAGCGCCCAGGCGCTTGATGCAAGGCCTCATCATGACCTTTGATTCCATGGACCGACGCACCCTGCTGGCGCGCCTGTCAGCCGCTGGCGCCGCCCTCAGCTTGCCTTCCCTGGCGTCCGCGCAGGCGGGGGCCTGGCCGACCAAGTCCGTGCGATTCATCGTTCCGTTTGCGCCCGGGGGAAGCTCGGAGATCGTGGCGCGCACCACGGCGGCAGAGCTGTCGAAACTGCTGGGACAAAGCGTCTACGTGGACAACAAGCCCGGTGGCGCCGGCAACGTGGCCATGCAGGAAGCGGCGCGCGCGGAAGACCAGCACACCGTCATCCTGGGGCATATCGGCACGCTGGCGGTGAACCCGTTCATCTTCCCCAAGCTGCCTTACGACCCGATCAAGGACTTCCGGCCGATTTCGCTGCTGGCCAAGGTGCCTTCGCTGTATCTCGTGCACCCGGATGTGCCAGCTCGCAATCTGGCGGAATTCGTGGCGCTGGCCAAAAAGAAGCCGGGGCAGATGAACTACGGGTCCGCGGGCAATGGCAGCGCCGGGCATCTGGCCTTTGAATACCTGAAGATGGCCGCCGGCATCTTTGTGACGCATGTGCCCTACCGCGGCACCGGCCCGCAGTTGACCGACCTGCTGGCGGGACGGCTGGAGGCCGCTTCCGTCGGGGCGCCTGCGGTGATGCAATTCATCAAGACCGGCAAGCTGCGTTGCATCGCCACGGGCACCACCGAGCGCCTGGCCCAATTGCCGGATGTGCCCACCGTGGCGGAACAGGGCTTCCCGGGCTTTGAAATGACGCAGTGGTATGGGCTGCTGGCGCCATCGACATTGCCCGCGCATTCCGGAGACATCCTCGCGGCCGCTGCGGCCAAAGCGATCAAGACACCGTCCGCCGTTGAGCATCTGAGCAAGGAAGCCGCGCTGGCGGTGGGCAGCACGCCCGCGCAGTTTGCTCAGTTCATCGGGGTGGAGCAAAAGCGCTGGAAACCGGTCTTGGAGCGGGCGAAGGTGAAGCCGGACAACTGATCACGCTGGCGGCCTGGGAACCTCGGTCGGGCCTTCACGGTCGCACCGGCGTCGATGAGCGTCATGCGCCACGGGCCGGGCGCGAGCCTCGGGGCCTAGGGCTTCAGGGCGCCGCGTCCTTGCGATTCGACCAACTTCAGCAGTTCTGCTTTGGTGATCGTCAATTCGTTGGAATACATGAAGGCGCCGATCATTCGAACGCCCACCAACTGGCATTGGATTCGGTCGTAGTCGTGCGTCAGCAGGTCGAAATCCGCGGGGCCATTGACCTGCCTCGGCTTCTTAAGGGCTGGATAAAGAACCGCCTTGTAGCGGTAGCGCTCATCGTGTCCCGCCATGTTGTTGGGATTCGAGCGCGCAGCATTGGGCGGGAGCGCTGCAGGGCCTTCAAAAAAGACCCACCCCGACTCCGTTTCCGTCTGTGCACGCCCCGCGGCATTGACCACGTCGCAGCGGAATTGGGCCTGACGTCCCTCATGTTGAATGGCCGCAAACGGCGCACCGCCTTCGAAGGTCAAGGCCAGGGCTGGCGTGGACCGTGCCCAATTCGGCGCGTAGTCAGAGAAGTCCACCAGGGCAACGCCGCGTTTGACGAGCAACAGGCGGTCTGGATGGCTGGGGTAACCGAACATCCATAACGCGGCCGCACCCAGGATCACCGCAATGGACAGTCCGAGGGTGAGAACGATGCGTCGCTTCGTCATGGGGCCTTGCTCGCGGCTTTTGCGGCCCATGCCGTCCAGTACCGCTGGCTCGCAGCCCTGAGGTCCTCGCCGGTCAGCGCACGGCCCGAGGGCAGTCGCACACGCATCGACTGGTAGTCGAGTTCCAAGGTCCCCGTGGAACTGTTCAGCACCAGAGGATCTTCCGAGGCAACGGAAAGAACTTCGATCTCTCGGCGTTGAATGTCCTGAAGATCTTCAGTGGGTGCAGCGTCCCACTCGCAGTATCGAAACTTCGTGCAGGCATCGAGCTCCACGATGAAGAAGTCGCCGTCTTCATCGAACTGCCGTCGCAGGTAGTCGATCTGGAGATGAATCGTCAGGTTCCCGGGCACGGAGCCCTCGATCACGGCGAGGATGCCATCGTGGAACACTCCCCAAACGTCGCGCTGCATCGGTGGGAACGTGGGGACGAGGGGGATTGGATGGTGCCGGCTATCGGATTCGAACTGATGACCTACCGCTTACAAGGCGGTTGCTCTACCAACTGAGCTAAGCCGGCACACGAAAAACAAAACGGGCGTCACCCGCGCGAGGCGCCGATGACGTGGGCTGCATTCTAGACGCAGTCCAGACCCCCGCCGGACAAGTTCCGGCTTATTTCACCCGTTTGAGGGCTGGCCGGCCCCCTGACGGACCACCGCTGGGATCGTCCTCACCGTCACCAGACGGCACGGCCGTCGGCGCGGACGGCGATTCGGGCTTGCCACCCGCCGTCTCCCCGTCCGCTTCCGTGGCCAGCCGCAGGCCGCGAGGCGCGCTGGCTGCCGCAGGCGCCGACGCCGGTGCACCAGGCACCGCCGACGGACGCTGGGCCGCCGCGTCTTCCGCGGAAGGCGGCGGGAAGGCCATGCCCTGCCCGTTTTCACGAGCATAGATGGCCACCACATGATCCACCGGCACCATGATCTCGCGCGCCATGCCGCCGAAGCGCGCCTTGAACTGGATCAGCTCGTTGCCGAGGTCCAGGTTGCTGGTCGCTTCAAAACCGACGTTGAGCACGATCTCATTGTTGCTCACGTATTCCAGGGGCACCTGCACCGTCCGGTCTACGTGAACCGCGATGTAGGGCGTGAAACCGTTGTCAGTACACCATTCGTGCAGGGCGCGGATCAAATAAGGCCGCGTCGAGCTGGCAGCGGTGCCGCTGCCATCCTTGCTGTCGTCCATGCGTGGCAGTGTATTACTTGCGCATCACCTTCTCGGACGGCGTCAGCGCCTCGATGTAGGCCGGACGCGAGAAGATGCGTTCAGCGTACTTCAGCAGCGGCAGCGCGTTCTTCGACATGTCGATGCCGTAGTAGTCCAGGCGCCACAGCAGCGGGGCGATCGCCACGTCCAGCATGCTGAAGTCGTCCCCCAGCATGTACTTGTTCTTCAGGAAGATCGGCGCCAGCTGGGTCAGGCGGTCGCGGATCTGTGCGCGGGCCTTTTCCAGCTGCTTTTCGGTCGGCTTGACCGGCTGGCCGCGGTTTTCCAGGATGTTGACGTTGGCGAACAGTTCCTTTTCGAAGTTGAACAGGAACAGACGCACGCGGGCGCGGGCCACCGGGTCCCCGGGCATCAGCTGCGGGTGCGGGAAACGCTCGTCGATGTACTCGTTGATGATGTGCGATTCGTACAGGATGAGGTCGCGTTCCACCAGGATGGGCACCTCGTTGTACGGATTCATCAGCGCGATGTCTTCGGGCTTGGCGAAGAGATCAACGTCCCGGATCTCGAAGTCCATGCCCTTCTCGAACAACACGAAACGGCAACGGTGCGAATAAGGGCAAGTCGTTCCGGAATAAAGCACCATCATGGCAGTGGACTCCTGATCGAAGCCTCTCGGCTTCCTCGTTTTCTAACCAAACAAAAGGCAAACGCAGTGGAGCCTTTCGGCACCCACTGCGCGGGAGGATCCAGCCAGGGCTGGATCATCGACTTACTTGACGTCCTTCCAGAAGGAGGCGTTCAAGCGCCACGCGAATACGGTAAACACCAGCAGGAACAGCACCACGATCACGCCGAGACGGAATCGTGTTCCCTGGGCCGGTTCGCCCATCCATTGCAGATAGGCCACCAGATCGGCGACCGAATCGTCAAATTGCTGCGGCGACATCGTCCCGGGGGTCACCTGCTCGAAACCGGCGAAGACATGCGTGACCTTGCTGGGGTCATGCGGATCTTTCCGTTCCTCGAACTTGGCGGTGCGGACACCCTGGAGCTCCCACAGCACATGCGGCATCGCAACGCTGGGGAACACGAGATTATTCCATCCCGTGGCCTTGGTTTCGTCCCGGTAGTATTTTCGCAGATACGTGTAGAGGTAGTCGGCCCCCGAACCCTTGCTGCCGTCTGCCCTCGAACGGGCGATGACGGACAGGTCGGGCGGCGCCGCTCCGAACCAGGCTTTGGCCTGCTTCGGATCGAGGGACACCTTCATCGTCTCCCCCACCTTGTCCCCGGCGAACAACAGATTGTTCTTGATCTGCTCGTCGGTCAGCTGCAGGTCCTTGAGCCGGTTGTACCGCATGTAAGCGGCCGAGTGGCAATTCAGGCAGTAGTTCACGAACATCTTCGCCCCGCGCTGCAGGGCGGCGACGTCGTTCATCTTGGCAACAGGGAACTGGTCCCAGGCCGGTCCGGCTTCATTGGCCTGGGCGGACGGGAGCAGGCCCGTGCCCAGCGCCAGCGACGCCACCAGCAAAGCGATGAGTTTTTTCATTCGTCTCGACTCCGTGGCGATCAGTGCGGATGGAAGGTGACGCGGTCCGGCACCGGCTTGAAGGTACCCATGCGTGACCACCACGGCATCAGCAGGAAGAACCCGAAGTAGAACAGGGTGCCGGCCTGCGACATGAGCGTGAAGGCGTCGTTGGGCAGTTGGATGCCCAGGTAGCCCAGCATCAGGAACACCAGCACGAAGAGGATGTACATCCAGAGATGCCAGCGCGGACGGTAGCGGATCGACTTGACCGGGCTGTGGTCCAGCCAGGGCAGGAAGAACAGGATGACCACGGCACCGCCCATCACCAGCACGCCCCAAAACTTGGCGTCCAGTTTCAGCAGCAGCCAGATGGCCACCACGCCGGCCCCGACGATGACGCCCTTGGCCAGCAGCGACATGCGGCCCTTGATCAAGGTCATGAACACGCTCAGGGCCACCACCACGCACAGCACCTTCACCATCACATCGGTGGTGGCGCGCAGCATGGAATAGAACGGCGTGAAGTACCAAACCGGCGCAATGTGCGGCGGTGTCTTCAGCGGGTCGGCCGGGATGAAGTTGTTGTACTCCAGGAAGTAGCCGCCCAGCTCCGGCGCGAAGAACACGATGGACGAGAACACGATCAGGAACAGGCCTGCCGCGAAGATGTCGTGCACCGTGTAGTACGGGTGGAAGGGCACGCCGTCCAGCGGGATGCCGCGGGCGTCCTTCTTGGCCTTGATCTCCACACCGTCCGGGTTGTTGGACCCGACTTCATGCAGCGCAATGATGTGGGCCACCACCAGGCCGATCAGCACCAGCGGCACCGCAATGACGTGGAAGCTGAAGAAGCGGTTCAAGGTGGCGTCACCGACCACATAGTCACCGCGGATCATCAGGGCCAGGTCCGGACCGATGACGGGCACGGCGGCGAACAGGTTCACGATGACCTGCGCGCCCCAGTACGACATCTGGCCCCAGGGCAGCAGATAGCCCATGAAGGCCTCGGCCATCAGGCACAGGAAGATGGCGCAGCCGAAGATCCAGACCAGCTCACGCGGCTTGCGGTAGGAGCCGTAGATCAGCCCGCGGAACATGTGCAGGTAGACCACCACGAAGAAGGCGGAGGCGCCGGTGGAATGCATGTAGCGGACCAGCCATCCCCAGGGGACGTCCCGCATGATGTATTCGACCGATGCAAAGGCCAGTGATGCATCCGGTTTGTAGTGCATCACCAGGAAGATGCCGGTGGTGATCTGGATGACCAGCACCAGCAGGGCCAATGACCCGAAGATGTACCACCAGTTGAAGTTTTTCGGAGCGTAGTACTCCGACATGTGCTCCTTGAAGAGCTGGGTCGCGGGGAACCGGTTGTCCACCCACGTCATGAACCGGACGCCTGCAGGGGCGCCGGCGGGAGCTTCCTTGAATTCAGCCATGTCGTCTGCCTCGGGTCCGGGTTAAGCCTTCTTGTCTTCACCGATCAACAGCTTGGTGTCCGACAGATACATGTGGGGCGGCACCTCGAGGTTGTCGGGGGCCGGCTTGTTCTTGAAGACGCGTCCCGCCATGTCGAAGGTCGAGCCGTGACACGGGCAGAGGAAACCCCCATGCCAGTTGTCCGGAAGCGACGGCTGAGGGCCGGACTGGAACTTGTCGCTGGGCGAGCAGCCCAGGTGGGAACAGATGCCCACGACGACCAGGTATTCAGGCTTGATCGAGCGCCATTCGTTCTTGGCGTACTCGGGCATGGGGAAGGCTTTGCGGTCCGACTTGGGATCGGCCAGCTCGGGGTCGTTGCCGGGCAGGGCCTTGAGCTGCTCTGGCGTGCGGCGCACGATCCACACGGGTTTACCCCGCCATTCCACAGTGAGCTTCTCACCGGGGGCCAGCCCCCCCACATCGACTTCTACGGCAGCACCTGCTGCTTTGGCGCGTTCGGACGGGGCGAAGGTGCTGACGAATGGGACCGCTGTCGCGACACCGCCCACTGCCCCCGCACAACCGGTGGCGATGATCCAGGTACGTTTGCCTTTGTCCACTTGTTGGTCACTCATGAGGGTCCTTAAAGGGAACTTCTGATAGGGGGCAACCAAAGATTCTAGGCATGAAAAATCACCTTGACTCTAAGGCGCTCTACCGATGTGCATGAGCGCACCAAGTTGACATTTATCGTGACGCGAACCCCGTTAGGATGCTTGGCTCGCGGCAAGAGACCGCAGTCCACAACAGGTCAATGGAGCAAGGACATGGGATTTCTCTCTGAATTTCGCGAATTCGCCGTCAAGGGCAACGTCATGGATCTGGCGGTGGGCGTGATCATCGGCGGCGCCTTCGGCAAGATCGTCGATTCAGTGGTCAAGGACCTGATCATGCCCATCGTGGGCAAGGTGGTCGGCGGGCTGGACTTCAGCAACTACTTCATCATGCTGGGCAACCCGCCGGCGAACTACACCGGCCCCATGACCTACGAGGCACTCACCAAGGCCGGTGTTCCCCTCTTTGCCTATGGCAGCTTCTTGACCGTGCTGCTGAACTTCATCATTCTGGCGTTCATCATCTTTCTCATGATCAAGCAGGTGAACCGCCTCAAACGTGCCCCTGAAAAGGCCGCTGCCCCCGCCGCACCAGCGCCGGAACCGGACGATGTGAAGCTGCTTCGCGAAATTCGTGACGCCCTCATTCGTGACAAAGCGTAAAGCCTTCTAGAAACGTCAGCTTTTGCGCAACGCCCGTGCGTGCCCCGCCCGATCGGGGGGCTTGCATGGACGATACTGCATGCTGTGGTGTGGTCACCACAATGCGTGCCAGATGCATTCATGAACCGTCTCAATCCCCACCTCGACGCGGCCTTGCAGCGCGTGCGCTCCGCGGTGGAACAAGCCGCAGAGCGCGGCGCCGAAGGTTTGGGCCTCGCCGCCCTGTCCGCTGGACAGGCCAAGCGGCGCGATGCCCTGTTGTCGGCGCAATTCATCTTCCGCAAGCAGCAGGCGCTGTTTTCGCAGCGGTTTGATCAGTCCATGCGCCGACAGGCGGAGGACACCAGCGCCCCTTCCAACGCCGGCCAGCCCAAGAACACGCAGTGGGACGAGCTCTCGCTGATGGATGACGACCAGGTCAATGCGCTGGTCGCGGCGGACCGCATCGGCCTGGCCATCGGTCACCAGAGCGAGTGGGAATTGCGGGAGGTGGACGGCTACATCGGCAGCATCCCCGGCATGTCGGGCAAGGAAGACCGGCATCCGCTGCGTCCCCAGAACATTGCCCAGGCCTTGATCGACGGCGTCTATGCCGCCACCGATGACAGCGATACCCGCCAGATCCTGATCGATGAGCTGACCCGCGCACTGGCCCATGAAATGAAGGCCTGTTATGCGGACATCGCCAACCTGTTCCGCAGCCGCGGCCTGCGTCCGCAGGACATGCGGGTGCGCGCCGGCGACAACTCGCGCGGCCAGTCACTGCGCGGCGGCATGGGCAGCCCCAGCGGCCACGGCCCCCTGGGGACCGACAGCCGCTACGCCACGCAGCCCGGCGCACTGAACAGCCTCAGCGGCCAGGGCTTCCCCACCCGCCCGGGCGGCCTGCATGGCGGCGTGCCAGGAATGGCGCCTGTCATGGGCCCCGCCGGTGGTCTTGGCGTGCCTCACAGCGGCCATGGCGCCTTCCATCCCGGCTATCCGGTGGTGGGCACCGTCGACCCGCAATTGATGGACCTGCTGCGCCGCCTTGCGCAGGCCCCGGTGCCCTCCTTCGGCGGCAGCATCGCCGGGGGCATGAACGGCATGGGCTCGGGCGGCATGCCGCTGGGCCCGGGTCTGGGCACCCCCAGCCAGTGGCAGCACTGGGAGGGCGACACCGTCGGCGCCGGCCTTCCGATGATGGACGGCACGCCCATCGTGCTGCCGCCCAACCTCATCCACATGCACCGGGAGGAGCTGCGCCAGGCCGCCACCGGCTCGCTCGACCACATGGTCATCGATGTGGTGGCCGGGCTGTTCGACCAGATCCTGTCCGACCCCAAGCTGCCGCCGCAGATGTCGCAGCAGATTGCGCGGCTGCAGTTGCCGGTGCTGCGCGCCGCGCTGGGGGATCGAAGCTTCTTCTCGTCCAGGCGCCACCCGGTGCGCCGGCTGGTCAACCGCATCGCCTCGCTGGCGATGGCCTACGAGAACTTCAATGAAGACCCGGGCAAGAGCTTCCTGGCCCTGGTGCGTGAACTCATCCAGGACATCGTCAGCGGCGACTTCGACCGCATGGACCTGTATGACGCCAAGCTGAACCAGCTGGAGCAGTTCATTGCGGAGCAGACGGCCCAGGCGCTGAAGTCGCAGGGCGATGCCGCCGGCCTGGTGGAGCGCAAGGAAACCGAACTGCGGCTGCAGCAGCGCTACATGCAGCAGCTGCAGCAGGCCATGGCCAATGTGGACATGCGCGACTTCCTGCGCGAGTTCCTGACCAAGACCTGGAGCCAGGTGCTGGTGCATGCCTCCCGCCATCCGGACCTGGATGCGGGGCTGGTCGAGCGGCTGCGCAACATGGGCCGGGACCTGGTGCTGTCGGTGCAGCCCAAGACCTCGCCGCAGCAGCGCCAGGCCTTCCTGGCCTCGCTGCCGGTGCTGATGCGCACGCTCAACGACGGCCTGGACCTGGTCCGCTGGCCGGAGGCCGAGCGCAAGAAATTCTTTGCCGAGCTGCTGCCGGCGCATGCGGACTCCCTCAAGGGCCAGGCCCTGAGCCCGCTGGAATACAACCTGCTGGCCAAGCAGCTGGAGACCGTCTTCGGCATTGCGCCACCGAAGGAGCAGGACCTGCCGGCCCACACGCCGCTGGACCTGGACCTCAGCGAGCGCCTGACCGACGAGGAAGCCAATCGGCTGGGCCTGGTGGACGACCAGCATGTGGACTGGGACGGCCAGGTCGACATCGACCTGAGCGGCGAGGACCAGCGTCCGCTGATGGCGGTGGACATCAGCATCGACGGCCTGCCGGCGGCGGAAGAAGCGCCGGAGCCGACCGGCGGGGTGCTGCTGCTGGAGCATCTGCAGCTGGGCTTTGCCTACCAGATGAACCGGGACAACAAGTGGATCAAGGTGCGGCTGGCCCATATCAGCGGCGGACGCAGCTTCTTCATCTTCACCCATGGCGACCGGCATCAGGGCACGCTGACGATGACCTCGCGCATGCTGCGCAAGATGTGCGAGGGCGGACGTCTGCGGGCCTTTGAAAGCGCTTATCTGCTGGAACGTGCCACGGCACGCGCCCGCAAGCAGCTGGCGGCACTGAGCGCCAGCGTGAAGGCGCAGGCGCCGACCGCCAAGCCGAACGTCTAGGCGCTTGCGCTCAACTGCCGCGCCATCCGGATCGCCGCCCGCATGCTGGACGGGTCCGCGCGGCCGGTGCCAGCGATGTCGAACGCGGTCCCGTGGTCCGGGCTGGTGCGCACCAGCGGCAGCCCCAGCGTCACATTGACGCCGTCCTCCACGCCCAGATACTTGACCGGAATCAGCCCCTGGTCATGAGTCATGGCGACCACCGCATCAAACTCGCCCGGGTGCCCCGGCGGCGCATGCCGGGCCCGCATGAAGATGGTGTCCGGGGCATAAGGCCCGGTGGCGTCGATGCCCAGTGACCGCGCCTGCTCGATGGCCGGCGCAATGTGCTGAATCTCTTCGTCCCCGAACAGCCCGCCCTCCCCCGCATGCGGATTCAGGCCCGCCACGGCAATGCGCGGCGCTTCGATGCCGGCACGCCGGAGCGCCGCATCGGTGATGCGCAGCGTCTGCAGCACCTGCCCGGCGGTGATCAGGTCCACCGCCTTGCGCAGCGCCACATGGATGGTCACCAGCACCACCCGCAGTTGATCGTTGGCCAGCATCATGCGCACCGGCGACATCTGGCCCTTAGCATCGGCGCACAGGGCCTGCAGCATTTCGGTGTGGCCCGGATAGGTCACCCCCGCCGCATGCAGCGCTTCCTTGTGGATGGGCGCCGTGACCAGCGCGCAGGACCGTCCTGCCTGCTGCTCGGCCACCGCCGCCTCGATGCAGCGCGCCGCGGCCAGGCCCGCCACGCCGCTGATGTGGCCGACGGGTTGATCCAGCAAAGTCCCGGCGGCGCCGTCCAGCAACCCCGGCGGCTGCCACACCGGCAGACAGTCCGGCGGGGCCGCCTCCGTCGAGGTCTCCAGTTGCACCACCGGCAGGGTGAGCCCCAGCACCTGCACGGCGCGTCGGAACACCCCCACATCGCCCACCAGCCGCAGGTCCGCGCCCCGGTCGGCCGCCCAGGCGCCCACCGCCACCTCCGGCCCGATGCCGCAGGCGTCGCCCATCGTGATCAACAGCGGCCGGCTCATGCGGGATTCGGGATGTCGATGAACTGATAGCCCAGGCCCAGGGTCTGCGCGACCTGGCGGCCCAGGGCCTGCACCCCGTAACGCTCGGTGGCGTGATGGCCGGCTGCGATGAAGGCGACACCGGTCTCGGCCGCATAGTGGGCCTGCGGCTCGGAGATCTCCCCCGTAATGAAGACATCGGCCCCCGCCGCGATCGCCGCTTCGAAGTAGCCCTGCGCACCGCCCGTGCACCAGGCGACACGACGCAGCGGACGCCCGTCCCCCATCGCCTGCACCGTGGCCCGGCCCAGGCGCTGCTCCAGATGATGGGTCAGCGACGGCAGGTCCCCCAGCGCGGCGGGCAGATCACCGATGGCGCCCAGGTCCTGCTCCCCGAAACGACCGTCGGCCGACCAGCCCAGATGCAACGCCAGTTGCGCGTTGTTGCCGAGTTCCGGATGCGCATCCAGCGGCAGGTGGTAGGCAAACAGGTTGATGTCATGCGCCAGCAGGCGCGACAGACGCTGCTTCATCCAGCCCACCACCCGTCCGTCCTGGCCGCGCCAGAACAGGCCGTGGTGGACCAGCACCGCATCCGCGCGGGCTTCAATGGCCGCGTCGATCAGGGCCAGGCTGGCCGTGACCCCACAAACCAGGTGACCGATCTGCGCCCTGCCCTCGACCTGCAGACCGTTCGGCCCATAATCCTTGAAGCGCGAGGGCTCCAATGTGGCGGTGAGCAGCCGCTCCAGCTCCGTGCGATGTGCCATGACAGGGTCTCAATTGCGTCAAACCTGGCTGATTTTCGCCCAGGCCACCACCGTGGCGCTGGCAGGGTATTTCGTGGTCGCCTCGCTGAAGCCGGAATGGCTTCACCAGGGGCCTTCGGTGCTGGCCACCTTGCCTGCGGCCGTCGGCGCGCCGCCGCGTGCGGCCGTGCAGTTCAGCTATGCGGCCGCGGCGCAGGCCGCCTCTCCGGCCGTGGTGGCGGTGCTGGCCAACAAGCCGGCGCTCACCCAGCGAGAGATCGATGCGGACCCGTGGCTGCGCTTCCACTTCGGCCGTCGCATTCCGCAGCGTCAGCAGACCGGGCTGGGCTCGGGCGTGATCGTGTCGCCGGAAGGCTATGTGCTGACCAACAACCATGTGGTGTCCGGCGCCACCGAGATCCGGGTGCAACTGCCGGACGGGCGGGAAGCCGCAGCCAAGCTGGTCGGGACCGATCCGGAAACCGACCTGGCCGTGCTGCGCATCGAGCTGGCCGCGCCGCTGCCGGTCATCCATCCCGGCCGGGCGGAAGAGCTGCAGGTGGGCGACGTGGTGCTGGCCATCGGCAATCCGTTCAATGTCGGCCAGACGGTGACCTCGGGCATCGTCAGTGCGCTGGGCCGCTCGCAGCTGGGCCTGAGCACCTTCGAGAACTTCATCCAGACCGATGCCGCCATCAACCCCGGCAATTCCGGCGGCGCGCTGGTGGATGCGCAGGGGCGGCTGGTGGGCATCAACACCGCCATCTATTCCCGCACCGGCGGCGGCAGCCTGGGCATCGGCTTCGCCATTCCGGTGGACTCGGCCTACCAGGTGCTGGAAGCGCTGATCAAGGACGGCAAGGTCAGCCGCGGCTGGATCGGTGTCATCACCGGCGAGGTGAACCCGGAAGTGGTGGAGATGATGAAGCTCTCGGTCCAGCAGGGGGTGCTGGTCAAGGAGGTCTTCAAGGCCAGCCCCGCCGCCAAGGCGGGGGTGGAAGCGGGTGACGTGGTCACCGAAGTCGGCGGCCGGCCGGTGCGCACGCCGCGGGAGCTGATCAACGTGGTGGCCGCGCTCAAGCCGGATAGCCAGGTGACGGTGCAGGTTCAGCGCGGCCGGCAGAGCCTCAATCTGCAGTTGCAGGTGGGCCTTCGCAAGCCGCAGAACGACGAGGGCGCGCCGGAAGATTGAGTGCTGGCGGCGGCTGCGTCGCGGGTAGCGACGGTCGGCCACGCCGCCAGCCCAGGCCTGATCAGGCCGCGGGTCCCTGCCCGTTCTCGGCCGGATCGGCATCCGGCGCGCGGCTGTAGCGGGCAAAGGCGGTCGAGGCCCAGATGCCCACCTCATACAAGATGCACATCGGGATGGCCAGCGCCAGTTGGGAGACGATGTCCGGCGGCGTGATCACCGCGGCGATGACGAAGGCGATCACGATGAAGTAGCCGCGGAACTGCTTGAGCTGCTCCACCGTCACCAGGCCCATGCGGGCCAGCACCACCACCACCACCGGCACCTCGAAGGCGGCGCCGAAGGCGATGAACATGTTCATCACGAAGCCCAGATAGGCCTCGATGTCCGGCGCAGCGGTGATGCTTTTCGGGGCGAAGCTCTGGATGAAGGTGAACACCTTCGCAAACACCACGAAGTAGCAGAACGCCACCCCCGCAAAAAACAGCAGGGTGCTGGAGACGACCAGCGGCAGCACCAGCCGCTTTTCATGCGAATACAGACCCGGCGCCACAAAGGCCCAAACCTGGTAGAGCACCACCGGCAGTGCCACCAGGAAAGCGGCCAGCAGCGTGATCTTGAGCGGCACCAGGAAGGGCGAGAGCACGTTGGTGGCGATCATCGAGCTGCCCTGCGGCAGATGCGACACCAGCGGCACGGCCAGCAGGTCGAACAGTCCCCCCGGGCCGGGATAGAGGCACAGCACGCCGAAGGCCACGCCCACGGCCAGCAACGCGCGGATCAACCGGTCGCGCAGCTCCATGAGGTGGGAGACAAAGGGCTGCTCGGTACCGGCCAGTTCGTCTTTGGAAGCGTCGTCTTGGGGGCTGCTCATGAAGCTCGGCGTGGAGGACGGAAGCGCGCCACGCGGGCGGCGCCGGATTGGGTATGCCTGCGCACCCCTTGCCGCTGCTTGTACCAGAGCGGCGTGGCGCCGCGTTTGAGGCGCCAGTTCTTGCCGGGGTGGCTGTAGGCTGGCGGGGGCGCGGAAGCGGCCATGGCGGCTTCACTGGAGCCGCCCTCGACGGACAGGTCGGACCAGGTGGAGTGAATGGCCTGATGGGCCGAGTCCACTTCCTGCCGAACGGTGTTCTCCACGTCGTTCACCGCCGTCTGGAACTGGGTCTTCATCTTCTGAAGCTCTTCCAGTTCGATCGAGCGGTTGACCTCGGCCTTCACGTCGGACACATAGCGCTGTGCCTTGCCCAGCAGGTGGCCCACGGTGCGCGCGACCCGGGGCAGACGCTCCGGGCCGAGCACGACCAGCGCCACACCGCCGATCAGCATCAGCTTGTCAAAGCCGAAATCGATCATGCGGACGCTCAGTTGCGGGTCTTGGCGTCAACGTCCACCGTGTTGGGGTCGGCGGCCTTGTGGGCGTTGGCCACTTGTTGGGGCGGCGTATCGCTGCCGCCGTCCTTCATGCCGTCCTTGAAACCCTTGACCGCAGCGCCCAGGTCGCCGCCCACATTGCGCAGCTTCTTGGTGCCGAACACTGCGATGACGACCACCAGCACGATCAGCCAGTGCCAGATGCTCATACTACCCATGACATTCTCCAGAGTGGATATCGAAATTCTAGTGGCCCCGCGTGACATGAACACGGCGCCGGGCCTTCAAGCCCTTCCAGCATGAGCGACTTATGCCCCGGCCGGGAGAGATCAGCACCCCCGCGGCAGCCGTGCGGCGTGAGTTCGCATCACCCAGGGCCTGTTCAGCCCTTGGCCCAGGGGCGCGGACCGCCCATGGCATGCATGTGCAGATGGAACACTTCCTGCCCGCCATCCGAACCCGTGTTCACCACGGTGCGGAAGCCGTTGGTCACGCCCAGCTGCTTCATCAACTGGGGTACCAGCACCGTCATGCGGCCCATGAGCGCGGCATGTTCGGGCTGCAGGTCCACCATGCTGGCGATGTGCAGCTTGGGAATCAGGAGCACATGGACCGGCGCCCACGGATGGATGTCGTGGAAGACCAGCAACTCTTCGTCTTCGTAGACCTTCTTCGACGGGATCTGGCCCGCGACGATCTTGCAGAAGATGCAGTTGGGATCGTGGCTCATGGTGTGCTGAGGTTCGGGAAATCAGGCGTTGAAAGTTCGGAAATCGGGGCGTTAAACGCAGCCGCAGCCGCAGCCGCAGCCGCAGCCGCATTCCCGCTCAAACCGGCATCGGCTTGTTGTCGTTCCAGTTCAGGATGCCCTTGACCAGCCGGTAGATCACCCAGACCGTGTCCACCGCCAGCACCACGAAGCCGATGCCCACGATGAGCAGCGCAATGCCCAGCACGGCCCACAGCAGGCTCCACCAGAAGGTGCGGATCTGCCAGGTGAAGTGGCTGGCGTAGATCGTGCCCTCGGTCTCCTCGCGCTTCACGTAGTTGATGATGATCGCGATGATGCCGGTGAGGCCGGTGAAGAAGCTCAGCGCGTACAGGATGTACGTGATCATCGTCAGCTGCTTCAGATTGGCCAGCCGGTCAGCGGGCGTCGGATTCAGGCTCAGTTCTTCGTTCATCGTGCGCTCTCCCTGGGTGTCAGTGGTCGTGAATGGAATTCAGGCGGACGGTGGGGGGGCCGTGTCGGTGGCGGGCTGGGGCGTGGCCTGCGGCCGCGACCGGGCGGCGAACTCCTCCAGACCGGAGAGCCCTTCGCGCCGCGCCAGCTCGGCCAGCACCTGGCCCGGTTCCACCTTCAAGGCCGCCAGGGCCACGATGGAATGGAACCACAGGTCTGCCACTTCGTAGACCAGTTTCTGCGGGTCGCCGTCCTTGGCGGCCAGCACCACTTCGGTGGCTTCTTCTCCCACCTTTTTCAGGATGTGGTCCAGGCCCTTGGAAAACAGCTTGGCCACATAGCTCTTGTCGGGTTCGCCTTCATCCCGGCGCTGCGCCACCACCTCACCGAGGTGGGCCAGCACATCCGGGCCGGTCAGGGGCGGGTGGGCACTCATGTCTCAACTCTTGTAGATGTGGGCCGGGTCCTTGAGGACCGGCTCCACCGAAGTCCAGCGGCCGTTGTCCAGGCGCTGGAAGAAGCAGCTGTGCCGGCCGGTGTGGCAGGCGATGCCGGGCTCATGCCCGTGCTGGGTGATGGTGAGCAGCAGCACGTCGTTGTCGCAGTCCATGCGGATGCTGTGCACCTGCTGCACATGGCCGGACTCCTCGCCCTTGTGCCAGAGCTTGCGGCGCGAGCGGCTCCAGTACACCGCCTGGCCGAGCTCGGCGGTACGGGCCACGGCTTCGCGGTTCATCCAGGCAAACATGAGCACATCGCCGGAGCCCTGCTCCTGCGCGATGACGGGGACCAGGCCATCGGCGTCCCACTTGATCTGATCGAGCCATTCCATGGCGGCAGTGTAGCCCTCAGCCGACGTGGGTGGGGCCGGTGTGGCCCCGCTCTTCGGCGAACCATCGCAGCACGGGGATGGTGCCCGGCAGCACCGGCTGCACCTGCACCGGCAGGGTCTGCCAGGCCATGGCCTGCTGCTCGCGCATCTCGAACTCGCCCTCCCAGTCGAACACCTTGCAGAAATGCAGGCGCACCCGGGCGTGGGGGTAGTCCATCATCTCCACTTTCCAGGGGTGGGCCGGGCCGATGGTGATGCCCAGTTCTTCCTGCAGTTCCCGGCGCAGGGCCTGCTCGACGGTCTCCCCCTGCTCCAGCTTGCCGCCGGGGTATTCCCAATAGCCGGCGTAGACCTTGCCTTCGGGGCGGGAGGTCAGCAGGAATTCGCCTTCCTGGCCGTCCGGGGTGCGGCGCACCAGCACGCCCACGGCGACATCCACGGGGATGCGGTCTTCGGGCCAGGGCGCAGCGGGCGCGGGTGCCGAAGCAGGCGCAGAAACAGGTGCCGAGGCGGGCGCAGAAACGAGCGCGGGAGCGGGAGATACGTCAGACATGGTCCAGGCCCTGAGGGGCGTCGAGATCGGGATCGTGACCGGATGGGGCGCCTGTCCGATGGCCTGCGGAGGCTGCTGACGGTGCGGACGACGTGGCTGAAGGGGTGGACGTGGCGGCAGCACCAGCCGCCAGCGGCACGCCTGCATCGTCGGTCACGCCGCGCCCCGCCAGGTCCCGGGCAAACTGATAGGCCACCCGGCCCGAGCGGGAGCCGCGCTCCAGCGCCCACACCAGCGCGGACTGACGGGCCGCCTCGATCTGGGCCGGGCTGAGTCCGAAGTGCTGCAGCCACTGGCCGACGATGGTCAGGTATTCCTGCTGGCTGAAGCTGTAGAAGCTGATCCACAGGCCAAAACGCTCGGACAGGGAGATCTTTTCCTCCACCGCCTCGCCGGGGTGCACCTCCACGTTGCCGTCGCGCTCGCCATGGGTGTAGGCCAGGTTGTCCTTCATCTGCTCGGGCAGCAGATGGCGGCGGTTGCTGGTGGCGTAGATCAGCAGGTTGTCAGTGGCCGCGGCGATGGAGCCGTCGAGCATCGACTTGAGGGCCTTGTAGCCGGCCTCGCCTTCGTCGAAGGAGAGGTCGTCGCAGAAGATGACGAAGCGTTCCGGCCGGTCAGCGACCAGGTCGGCCAGCTCGGGCAGGTCCACCAGGTCGGATTTGTCGACCTCGATCAGCCGCAGGCCCTGCGAGGCGAATTCATTCAGGCAGGCCTTGATGAGCGAGCTCTTGCCGGTGCCGCGGGCGCCGGTGAGCAGCACATTGTTGGCGGGCTGGCCGGCGACGAACTGCCGGGTGTTGCGCAGCAGCCGTTCCTTTTGCGGCTCCACTTCCTTGAGGTCTGTCAGCTGGATGCTGGAGAGGTGCCGCACCGGTTCCAGGCGGGCGCTGGCGCCGCGCTTGCGGTAGCGGAAGGCGACAGCGGCGGACCAGTCCGGCGCGGTCAGCGGTTGCGGGAGCACCGCCTCCAGGCGGCTCAGCAGCGCGTCGGCGCGCTGCAGCAGGGCATCAAAGGCGTCGGACATGGAAGCGGCTCGGGAAGCGGCTCTGGGAGCGGGACTGGCAGATCGTCTGGCAGCCACTGAGGCTGACAGTCTGCCATTGAATGAGGCAGGCAATCGGGACTACCAATCGGGGCAGCCAATCCTGACTGCCATTCGGGGCAGCCAATCGGGCCAGCCCCTGGCGCCAGCGAATCGGAAGTTGCGTCAGGCCAGCATCCGCATGGCGGCTTCGAGTTGCTCGGTGGGCAGGCGCTTGAAGCCGGAGCGGGCATAACGCTGCAAGCGGCCGATGATGAAGCTCACCAGCACCGAGGCCTGGGCCTGGGCTTCGACGGTGGGGGTGCTGGAGCCCGATGCTTCGGCGGCGGAGCGCAGCGCCTGGCGCAGGGCGGATTCGACCTTGTCGAAGAACTGGTTCATGCGGGCAACCAGTCGTTCGTTCTCGTAGACGAGCGCGTCGCCGACCATGACACGGGCCATGCCGGGATTGCGTTCGCCGAACTGCAGCAGCACGGCCACGATGCGCTGGGCTTGGGCCAGGCCGGAGGGTTCGCGTTCGGCGATCTGGTTGAGCAGCGAGAAAATGCTGGACTCGATGAATTCGATGAGCCCTTCGAACATTTGCGCCTTGCTGGCGAAATGGCGATAGAGCGCGGCCTCGCTGACCTCCAGGCGTGCGGCCAGGGCGGCGGTGGTGACCCGTTCCGCGCCGGGCTGTTCCAGCATGCTGGCCAGGGTTTGAAGGATCTGGACGCGTCGTTCCCCGGGCTTGAGGCGCTTGCGCGGCAACTCGGCGGCTTTGGGCGCGGCGGGATCCGTGGTGTCGGGGGGGCTGGTGTGCATAGGCGGGGCCGGAACGTGTGCGTGGATTCTGGCACATGCTTTGCCCTTGCCCGGTGATGATCGCGCCCCGGGCGGTTCGTGTGGCCCGGGGGTGGGTGCTGGAACGTCTGTGGCGCGACGGTTGGGAAAACTGCCGCGGGCCCGCTCAGTCGCGCAGCCAGCCGAGGCGGCGGGCCTCGTAGATGGCTTCCACCTTGGAGCGCACCTGCAGTTTGCGGTAGGTGCGTTTGACGTAAGTCATGATGGTGTGCGGCGACACATTCATGAACTGGGCGATCTCATCAAAGGTGAAGCCCTTGGCGGCCAGGTGCAGCACGCGGGACTCCTGTTCGGAAAGGGCCACCACCTGCTCATCCACGAGGGGCATGGAGGCCGAGTCGGTGAAGGGGCGGCCGCTGTGGCCATTCTGCGGAGCCAGGCGCAGCAGCAGGCGCCGGGCAATGACCGGGCTGATGGGACTGCCGCCCGCGCGCAGGGAGCGCAGTTGGCCAGGCAGGTCCAGGGCAAGGGAGTCCTTGAGCAGATAACCCGTGGCACCGGCTTCGATGCTGGACAGCACATGCTGCTCATCCCCAAACACCGAGATGACCATGACCTCGCATTCCGGCGCCACATGCGCCGCATGACGGATCAGCTCGATGCCAGACCCGCCCGGCAGGTCCAGGTCGACCAGCAGCACATCCGGCCGCGTTTGGTCGAACATCTTCCGGCCTTGCGGAAGGTCGGTGGCCATGCCGACCAGCCGAATATCTGGCGCCTTCTCAAGCGCATGGGCAAACCCTTCGCGGAAGCGAAGTTGGTCCTCGACAATCAAGACGCTGAACAGTGACATGCATTCCCTCACGGCTTAGAGGCCGTCCCAGCACATTCTGTGTGTCAGCACAACACACCGGCAATCCCCAGCTTGGAGTGGAGTGACCAAAGACAGGTCGCGGTGTGTGGCGCTGGTAGAAATGACTGGGTCTCCCTCGAGGAGGCGTCAAGGGCAAGGGGTGATCCCGAGGAGTTTCTAAACGTCACTGGGCTCGGGGGTGGAAGGTTCGGCCGGCCCCGCGAATCAGGGGGGGTGGGTTGGGAGCGGTGGACACGGACATTGGGAGCCCAGGGGCCCTTTGCTTCATGTCATTCCTGTCCGGCTCCGCCGGCCATTCCCTTCTTTACTTCCGCAAAGGGCCCCTGGGCTCCCAATGTCCTGCACCGAGGGGTGGGGAGAGAGCAGGCGTGCGGAGGTTGGCGCGGTGACATGCGCTGCAGCATGCCGCGGATGCTTTCATGGCCATGACTTCAGGTCGCGGAGGCGCGAGACGCGTCGGTCCACGATGGCAGGACGCTGCGCGCATGCGGTGGGAGCCCAGCCGCGCATCCACACCGTGCGCATGCCCAGGCTGCGCGCGGCTTTGAGGTTGGCGAGGCTGTCCTCCACCAAAATGCATTGGGAAGGATGGACTTTGAGACGAGCGCACACATGCCGAAACATCCGCACGTCGGGCTTGGGCCGCCAGTGGCCAAAGATGCGCATCTCTTCCACCGTGATGACCTCATCAAAGGTCTGCTGCAGTTGTAAGGCGTGCAGTACGCGACGCGCATAACGCGCCGGCGCATTGGTCAGAAGCACCTTGCGCCCTTGAAGCCGGCGCAGCCAGGCCACATCCGGCGCCGAGGCCCGCAGCCCTTCCTCCAACCGAGGCAGCGCATGGGTCTCATCGAGGAAGTGAGAGCCCACGATGGCGTGATGCCGCACCAGCCCCAGCAGCGTAGCGCCATACCGTCGCCAATACCGCCGCCGCAGCTCCTGGGCCTCATCGCTGCTCACCCCCAGGTGGCGGACGATGTAGTCATTCATCGCCACGCCCAGCTCCCCAAAGATGCCAGCCGACGCGTGGTGCAGCGTATCGTCCAGATCAAACAACCAGACCCGTTCCCGCATCACGCCCCTCTGCCCTCAACGATCCGCCAACCCTCCCCTGCGCAGCGACAACCCAAACCCCTCCCGCCTTAAAGCCCGGCGCAGCCCGGGCACCCTCCAGCGGACTCTGGGGATCCGGCTTTGCCGGGCCCCGAGGCGCCCCCCTGGGGGGGCTGGCGAAGCCAGTAGGGGGGGGGTCAATGAGACCTGATCATGGTGCCGTAGGCCTGCTCGGAGAGGATCTCCAGCAGCATGGCGTGGGGCACGCGTCCGTCGATGATGTGCACGGCCTTCACGCCGCTGCGGGCGGCATCCAGGGCCGAGGCAATCTTGGGCAGCATGCCGCCGGACAGCGTGCCGTCTGCAAACAGCTCGTCGATCTCGCGGGCCGACAGGTCCGTCAGCAGATTGCCGGCCTTGTCCAGCACGCCCGGCGTATTGGTCAGCAGCACCAGCTTTTCCGCCTTCAGCACTTCCGCCAGCTTGCCCGCCACCACATCTGCATTGATGTTGTAGCTCTCGTTGCTTTCACCAAAGCCGATGGGGCTGATCACGGGGATGAACTGGTCGTCCTGCAACGCCTTCACCACGCTCGGGTCGATGGCCACGATGTCGCCCACCTGGCCCACGTCGTGTTCCTTGGCCGGGTCGTCCTTGTCGACCATCTTCAGCTTCTTGGCGCGGATCATGCCGCCGTCGCGACCGGTCAGGCCCACGGCCTTGCCGCCGGCCACGTTGATCAGGCCCACGATGTCCTGCTGCACCTCACCGGCAAGCACCCATTCCACCACGCTCATGGTCTCTTCATCGGTCACGCGCATGCCCTGAATGAAGTGACCCTTCTTGCCCAGCTTGTTCAGCGCGTCCTCGATCTGCGGGCCGCCACCGTGCACCACCACCGGATTCAGACCCACCAGCTTGAGCAGCACCACGTCCTCGGCGAAATCCTGCTGCAGCGCCGGATCGGTCATCGCGTTGCCGCCGTACTTGATCACGATCGTTTTGCCGTGATATTTGCGGATGTACGGCAGCGCTTGGGACAGCAGCTCGGCCTTGTCCCGCGGCGGGATGTGGCTCAAGTCGCCCTGGGCGTGGCTGGTGGCGGTAGCGGGGGCGGAAGGATCTTGCTTCATGGTGATGGATGCTCAGCAGACGCTTGGAGCCAAAGGTTGGAGCGAGGTGTTTGGAGCAGACAGCGGGGTTCGGCGGGTGCGGGATGCAGTCCGACAAAACTCCGCAGGATTGTAGGACCGGCACAATGCCGGGCATGCAAGTCCAGCACTATTTGAAACTATCGGTCGTGGTCGCCCTGGTGACCATCGCCCTGAAGATGGCGGCCTGGCACTGGACGGGTTCGGTCAGCCTGTTCTCCGACGCCATGGAGTCCCTCGTCAACCTGGCGGGCGCCCTCTTTGGCCTGGGCATGGTCACCATTGCCCGGCGCCCGCCCGACGAGGACCATCCCTTTGGCCACCACAAGGCCGAGTACTTCTCCAGCGCCTTCGAAGGGGCCCTCATCCTGGTCGCGGCGCTCGGCATTGCCTGGACGGCCATCGACCGTCTGCGCACACCCCAGCCCCTGGACTCGCTGGACATTGGCCTGGCCCTGTCGCTGATCAGCACCGTCATCAATGGCGTGCTGGCCTCGGCCATGCTCAAGGCGTCGCGGGAGCATCGCTCCATCGCCCTGGAAGCCGATGCCCGCCACCTCTTCACCGACGTCTGGACCTCGGTCGGCGTCGTCATCGGCCTGCTGGGCGTTCGTTTCACCGGCTGGACCTGGCTCGACCCGCTGCTGGCCCTGCTGGTCGCGCTCAACATCCTGCGCGAGGCGGTGCACCTCATGTGGCGCTCCACCGGCGGCCTCATGGACCAGGCGCTCTCCTCGGAGGACCAACAAGCCATCCATGCCGTGCTCCAGCGCTTCACCGGCCCGGACCTGCGCTTTGACCATGTGGCCACACGCATGGCGGGCCAGCGCCGATACGTCGACCTGCACCTGCACGTGCCCGCGCCCTGGACCCTGGGCCGCGCCGCGGCACTGCGGGGCGAAGTGGAACAAGCGCTGATGCAGGCGCTGCCCGGACTGCGAGCCAGCATCCAGTTGCTGCCGGTCAACGCCGAGACGCGTTTCGACGAACTGGAGCGCACCCCCACTACACCGGTTAGCGAATCGACCTCTTCTGACGCCTCGCCGACAACTCCACGCATGCAGGAGCCGGCGGACAAAAGTCAGGCCCTGGGTCCATCGACGGGGGCTTAGGTCTTGATGGGGAAGGTGGTCGGCGCAGGCCAGACGGACGTCGTTGCGGCCATTGGCCTGCCAGCCTGGATGGAGTTCCAAGTCAGACGCTGGCCGAAGCGCTACGCTGCTGCTTACCCTTTGCACGCCTCGGTGCCCGATCGTGATGGTGCACGGTGCAGGACGCCGACGGGGCGGGGGGTATTTGCGGAAGTAAAGAAGGGAATGGCCGGCGGAGCCGGACAGGAATGACATGGAGCAAATACCCCCCGCCCCGGCGGCGTCCGACGCGCCTGCAAAGAACGCCCTCTTCCCCCACCCCAACCCAGCCCCCAAGAACACCCATGATTGCCCTCCTCCAACGCGTCCAACAAGCCCGAGTGGATGTTGGCGACCGCTGCACCGGTGCCATTGATGCCGGTTTCCTGCTGCTGCTGTGCGCCGAACCGCAAGACACCCCAGCCACTGCGGAAAAGCTGATCCAGAAGGTGCTCAAGCTGCGCGTCTTCAGCGACGACGCGGGCAAGATGAACCGCAGCCTGCAGGACACGGCGGGGGGCTTGCTCATCGTCTCGCAATTCACGCTCGCGGCCGACACCTCCAGCGGCAACCGTCCCAGCTTCACGGGTGCCGCGCCGGCTGCACTCGGCCGTGAGCTTTACGAACATGCTGTCGCCTACGCCCGCCAGCAGCATCCCACCGTGGCCACCGGAGAATTCGGAGCCGACATGAAAGTCAGCCTCGTCAACGATGGCCCTGTCACCATCCCTATCCGTCTGTGAACGTTTCAGAAAGAGATTGCCCTCATGATCAGCTACGTCACCCTCGGCAGTAACGACCGCGTCAAGGCCAAGGCCTTCTTCGATGCCACACTCGCCCCCCTGGGCCTCACGGCCACCTATGCCGACGATGAAATGATCGGCTACGGTCCTGCTGGCGGCGAGACCCAGCTCTGGGTCGTTCAGCCTTATGACGGCCTGGACGCCACGGCCGGCAACGGCAGCATGCTGGCGCTGTCGGCCTCCACGCGGGCGCAAGTGGACCAGGTCCATGCGGCGGCACTGGCGGCGGGCGGCCGCGACGAAGGCCGCCCCGGCCTGCGCGACCACTATGGCCCCAACTACTACGCCGCCTACTTCCGCGACCCGGAGGGCCACAAACTGGCGGTGGTCTGCCGCACCCCGGCCTGATCCACCGGACCAGACCGGACCGCCCCTATTGGTCCACCCAGGACCGCGCTGGACCGCGATGGATGGCCATGCACCGCGCCAGGCCCCATCGGCCCCACCCACAACGACAAAGCCCGCCAATTGGCGGGCTTTTCCTTCAGGGCCTCTGACCGCTCCTCGCGGCCAGATCCTCCCCACTCGATCAGTCGGCGTACTGCCCGGCGGCCTTGATCACCGGCCCCCACTTGTTGATCTCCGCCTCCACAAACTTCTTGTGGTCCGCCGGATTCACCCGCGCATCCGTCACGATCACCGCCCCCAGCGCTTCCTCGCGCTTGTGGAAGTCGGCGTCCTTCAGCGCCGTCTTCAACGCGGCATTGATCTTTTCCAGCACCGGCTTGGGCGTGCCCTTGGGCGCGTACAGCCCGTGCCAGATCGTCACGTTGAAGCCCTTCAGACCGGCTTCCTCCAGCGTCGGCAGCTTCGCCAGCCCACCGCCCAGCCGCTTGGGCGTCGTCACGGCAAAGGCCTTCACCTTGCCGCTCTCGATCTGGCTGGTGGTGTTGGTCGTCTGGTCGCACATGATGTCCACCTGACCGCCGATCAGGTCCGTCATCGCCGGGCCCGTGCCCTTGTACGGCACCGTCGTCATGTCCGTCTTCAGCGTGCTCTGGTACAGCAGCCCGCACAGATGCGACGCTGACCCCAGACCCGCATTGGCCAGGTTGATCTTGCCCTTGTTGCCGTCGATCCACTTCGCCAGCTCGGCATAGCTGTTCGCCGGCAGCGTCGGGCGCGAGATGATGGTCATCGGCACTTCGTTGATCAGGCCGAGGTACTCGAAGTCGTCCAGCGTCTTGTACTGCAGGTTGCGGTAGAGCGACGGGGACGTGGCCATGCCGATGTGATGCAGCAGCAGCGTGTAGCCGTCCGGCGATGCCTTGGACACCTTGGTCGCACCCAGCGTGCCGCCGGCACCGCCGACGTTCTCGATCACGATGGTGGCATTGAGCGGCTTGCGCAGGGCCTCTGCCAGGTCACGCGCCACCTTGTCGGTCGGGCCACCAGCGGCAAACGGCACGACGATGGTCACCGGCTTCTCGGGGTAGTCGGCCCAGGCGGCGCCCACGCTCAACGCCGCGATGCAGGCGAGCAAAGTCTTCTTCATGGCTGTCTTCCATCAGGAGTGTTTGGTGCCAGGAATGCTAAAGAACCAGACCCCCGTGCGACTAGCGGAAACTACGTAAGCGCGTGCCGGGGCCAGGCGGAACCGGCCGGTGCAGCGGGAGGCACCCAGAGGCGTCTTCATTCGTGACGCCTCGGCGTCTTCCCCATGTACGCTTTCCGCATCGCACATTCACCTGTGGCTCTCCATGACGCTCACCTCCAGCCGGTGATGTTCCAGCCGTCTCTGAGCCCACGTGATACCCGTCGCCTGATGAATACGATCATCGACAACCGGTCTCTCGCGCATGAAATCCTCTCCCACATCAAGACAATAGATCCCAAGTCGATCAGCCTGCGGAAGGAACGGCAGCAGGAGATCATGGACTACTGCAACGCTGTCTGCGACTACCAAACCCTGTCGAACGACGTTGCCGCCGGAACGCACCGCTCACACCACACCGGTTCCTTCAAGCCACCGTCGCCACTACTGCCCAAACATGTCGAGCTTGCGCAGAAGGACCGCGCGATGCTGAACATCTTCATGAGCGAACTCGCGCATGTGTCGAAAATGGTCCGCGAGGATGCGCGCGGACAGCTTGAGCAAAGCATGCGCACGTTGCAACGACTCGCCAAACACATGACCGTGGAGCCCCCCGTTCTTCGCCGCGCGGCCGAATTTTTATCGCTCCTCGGCCCCAGGCACCACAACGCGGGTGCGTTCAAGCTGGAGAGGGACCGCGACCTTGAAGCGCTCCGCACTTTGAAGTCCCGCGTCGAGGAATGCTGCCGCGCCCTCGAACTGGTAAAACCCTTCGCCGACGCCGGCGCGCCCAAAGGGAGACACCACTTGATGGAGGCGGCCTACTTGAATCACTTGAAAAACGCCAAAGAGGCCGCCATAGAGCGCGATTGGAGCCGGTTGTATGGCCAACTGGATGAGCTGGAAGCCATCGCCAGTCTGACCGGCCACGTCCCTGCCGTGCCTCTCTCGCAGGCCTGACAGAGCCCGGCGCCGGGACCAGCGCCCTCAAGCCCCTCAATCGTCCTGCCACTGCAGCAGGCGGCGTTTCAGCTCGTCCTGCAGCTTGCGCACATCGGCCGCATTTCGGCAGACCCGGCTGTCCCACTCGGGGCTTCGCGCGGGCCGCTTGGCCAGCCGTGCCAGCAGTTGATCCCCCTGGGCCTCAAGCGTCAGGACGTCCTGCCCTTCGAAGCTGAAGCTGTCGCCCCGCTCCTTGAGCGTGCGCTGGTCCCGCAGCGCGCGCTTGAGTTGCACCAGGGCCGTTTCAGCATTGAAGGGCGGGAGTGCAAAGAAGGATCCGGGGTCGTTGTCTGCATCGGCAGTCATGGGAATCTCCAGCAAGCCGGGAGGGAGTCGTCAGCATCGTGCCGCGCGCTCTGTGTGGATTTGACGCGCCCTCCCATGAATCGCGACATTCCTAGGGTGAACACGGGGGCGTATTTTCCCGAAAAGGGACTGTCCGTACGGTGTCAACCAACGGCAGGATGATCGCGCCATGTCCGTCTCTGACACCTCCTTCTCTGCCGAAGCCCGCCCCGTGCCCAGTGTGGCGCCGCGCCCTTGTGTGCACGAACGCGCGAGGCCGGCCACGCCCGCGGAGCTGGCGACCATTCCCTGGATGGCAGGACTGCTGCCCGCGGAGCGCCAACAGGTCGCCACCGGCTTGCAGGTGGCCGAGGTGGAAGGGGGAGAATTGCTGTGTGCCAGCGGCCCGGCCGCCGCTTACTGGTTCGGCGTCATCGAGGGACTCTTGAAACTCAGCGAGCCCACCAGCGCCGCAAAGCCCGCCGGCACCAGCACCGCCCGACCAAGCGGGTTCCACGGCGTGGCGCCCGGCGGCTGGTGCGGCGAGGACACGCTGCTGCGGCGTGGTCCGTATCGCCAGGACCTGCGGGCGCTGCGTCGCAGCAAGGTGGCCGCGCTGTCGCTGGAAGACTTCCATGCGCTGCTGGCCGTCAGTCTTGCTTTCAACCAGTATCTGCTGCACCAGATGAATGAGCGGATGGCCCAACTCAGCACGTTGCGCGACATGGAACGCCGCAGCGACCCCGACCTGCGCGTCGCGCGCCATCTGGCGGCGCTCTCCCATCCTCGCCTTCATCCAGGCGTCGGGGATCTGCTGCGCATCACCCAGCAGGAACTCGGTCAACTGGTGGGGCTGTCGCGCCAACGGGTGAATGAGGCGCTGGGCCGGCTGGAGACATCACGCCTCATCCAGGTGGCGTATGGCGGGGTGCAGGTGATGAACTGGCAGCGCCTGCATCAGTATCCCGACATCGCCGCTGCCTGAGAGACCCCCACAGCGCCCGACCCAAGCGCGAATAGGCATCGGCCCACGCACGAACCGGGATCGGCGCGCGGCAATGGGCGAGGTCTCAGCCGCGAAAGCGGATCAGCTCAAGCGCCGAAGGGCGTCGGCTCCGGCTGCTCAGGCGGGCACGCCTGGAACTGCGCCACGTTGATCTCGTACAGCAGGCTGGCAGCTTCACCGGGATGGTCCGCCACCGAGCCTTTCAGCCGAAGACCGAGCCGCTCCACCGTCTTGCGCGCCGCCACATTGCCGGGCGGCAACAGCGACTGCACCTCTCCCGACTTCAATTCCAGAAAGGCCATCCGCAACGCCGCCAGCGACATCTCGGCCGCGTAACCGCAGCCCCAGAAGTCCGAGCGGAAGTGGAACTCCAACAGCAGGGACGGCACGCCGGTGACCAGCGCCCGGCTGAGGCCCCCAAAGCCGATGGCGCCCCACTCCGGATGCTCGCGCAGCTCGACGGACCAGGGACCGAATCCGTCAGTGGCCCACAACGCCTGCCATCCGGCGAGGCGGGCTGCGGCACCGGAGCACTCGTTGCCGAAGCGCAAATTGGCCGGGTCCATCAGCGCATCGTGCAGCGCGCGCAGGTCACCCGGGGCGGGGGCCCGCAAGCGCAGGCGTGCCGTGAGCACGTCCGATGCCAGGCCGGGAGAGGGGGTATGCGGCATAAACATAGGGTAAGTACCTAAATTATGCGCCGCGACTGTCACATCACCGCAAAAGAGATGGTTCGCCGACTCTAAATCAAGGCCATTTGACGCGATGCGAACGAACAAGGCGTCCAGCCTTTCGCTTTCAAGCGCGGTACTGCAATCCGCGCCATCAGGTCAACCACCCGTGGGGGGAGGTGTATCCAAAATGTTTCCGTCGGATACAGTTGGCTACATCAGTCGCTCGAGCCCTCGCTGCCCGCTCCGGACATCGAGTGGCGACTGATCAGGGCAAAACCGGCGTGAGCCGGCGACGCAAAGCCTCCGGTCTCGGTTGAGATAGCGGGGTTGCCGGACCGGTCACGCCGGTTCGTCCGCATCGCCGCGCCTGCCGGTCCGCCCTGGACCGAGATCCAACAAGAAGCAGGCAGGGATGAAGCAACGACGCACACAGCGGACCGCACCGCGGACCTCCGTCTCGCGCCCCTCGGGGTGGCGACTCTTTTGGTGTCCAGACCCCGGCACAGGGGTGGCGATCTCCATCGCCGCCTTGATGGCGCCCTGGGCCGCCAAGCCCCCCCTCGCGCCTGCCTGCCGCCGGACTTAGTGGTTGGCGGCCGCTGGCGGTGGGCTCCCCGCGCTGCGCTCGCGGTATCGGGTCCGTCTTCCGTTGCACCGGCCGTCCTCCCGCTGCGGTCCATCCACCGCCCCTCTGTCGTGCATCCGTCGTGCATGCGCCGTGCGTCCTTCATGCATCCGCCCTTCGGCCTGCATCCAGCCGCCCTGCCCGCTCATCGACCGTCCGTGTTGAGTTCCTTCCATTGACATCGCCATGAACCGTCTTCAGTACCGAATCGTCTTCAACAAGCAACGCGGCCAATTGATGGCCGTGGCAGAGACCGCGCTGAGCCATGTCAAGGGAGGCAGCAACGGCGAAAGCACCGGCCCCACCGCGCCCGCCCTCACCAGCGCCGAGACCGTGCCGGCCACCTCCCGCGGTCCGCCCACGCTGCTGGCGCTGGCGGCCGCCCTGGCCATGGGCGCCGCGGTGACTCTGACGCCCGATGTGCTGGCGCAAGTGGTCGCCGATCCGAATGCACCAAAGAACCAGCAGCCCACGGTGGTCACCACCGCCAACGGCACGACGCAGGTCAACATCCAGACGCCCAGCGCGGCGGGCGTTTCACGCAACACCTACAGCCAGTTCGACGTCAACGCCAAGGGCGTGATCCTGAACAACGCCCGCACCGATGCCAGCACCCAGCTCGGCGGTTATGTGCAGGCCAATCCCTGGCTGGCCAAGGGCAGCGCGCGGGTCATCCTCAACGAGGTCAACAGCAGCGCGCCGAGCCAGCTCAAGGGCTTTGTGGAAGTGGCCGGCCAGCGCGCCGAAGTGATCATTGCCAACCCGGCCGGCATCCAGGTGGACGGCGGCGGTTTCATCAATGCCAGTGCGGCGGTGCTGACCACCGGCACGCCCCGCTTCAACACCGACGGCAGCATCGCCGGCTACGGCGTCCAGGGCGGCCTGATCCGCATCGACGGCCAGGGGCTGGATGCCTCGCAGACCGACTACACCGCCCTGCTCGCCCGCGCCGTCGAAATCAACGCCGGCCTGTGGGCCAAGGACGCCCGCATCCAGACCGGCACGCAGGTCATGTCGGTGGACAGCAACGGCGTGACCGCCGGCGAGACCCTCGCGCCCACGGGCGAGCGCCCCCGCTACGCGCTGGACAGCACCGCGCTGGGCGGCATCTATGCGCAGCGCATCACCCTGGTGGGCACCGAGGCGGGGCTGGGCGTGCGGCAGGACGGCCAGGTCGTCGGGGGCCAGTTGACGCTGCGGGCAGACGGCTGGCTGGAGAACACCGGCACCGTGTATGCGCAGCAGGCGGACGCGAACGGAGCCCCGGCGCTCACGGTTCAATCGAACAGCGGCGTGCGCAATGCCGGCTGGATCGCCTCTCGCGGCACGGCGCAAGTCGAAGCGCCGCAGTTGAAGGGCGACACCGGCAGCGTCACGGCAGCCGGCATGGCGTCCGACGGCACGCTGGTGGCGGGCGCAGGGTCGCTGTCGCTGTCGGCCCAGCAGTCGGTGTCGCAGAGCGGCCAGTTGCTCGCCGCCGAGCGGCTGACGGTGCAGGCACCGAGCGTGGAGCTCGGCGGTGCGCAGGCGCAGGCCGGGACCCTCACGCTGAGCGGCGGTTCCGTCGCTGCGCGCGAGGCATTGCTGGTGGCCACGGGCGCGGTTGAAGCGACCGCGTCCACGGCCCTGGATCTGACCCGTTCCCAGGTTCAGGCCGCGTCCATCGCCGCCACGGCTCCGACACTGACGGCGGACGGCGCCCAGTGGTCCGCCAGCGGCACCCTGAGCCTGCAGTCGGCAGGCACCCTGAGCACCCGCGCCGCCAGCCTGGCGGGCGGCAAGTTGTCCGTGACAGCACGCGACATCGACCTGCGCCAAGCGGAATGGCTGCAGATCGGCACCGAGGCCCTGTCCGTTCGCGCGGGCGGCACGATCACCGCCGATGGCGGCCGCATCGCCAGCAACGGCGCCAGCCTGACGCTGGCCGCCGATGCCTTCAGCGCACTGGGTGCCAGCGTGGAGCATTACGGCTCCGGCGCCCTGGGTCTGGAAGGCCGCAGCCTGGACTTCAGCGGCGCGACGTTGTGGTCCAACGGCGCCTTGTGGGCCCGCGGTGCCCAGGTGACGCTGAGCGGCGCGGACGTACAGGCGCGCGCCTTGTCCCTCCAGGCAGACACCCTGCTCAGCCTGCAGCGCGCCACCGTGCGCACCCCCGGCGTGGCGGACTTGCAAGGCCAGCGACTGGACACCCGCGATGCGCGTCTCGTCGCCGACAGCGGCGTCACCGCGCAGGTGGGCAGCGAATGGCTGCATGACCGCGGCGAACTGCTGTCCGCTGCGGGCGGCATCCGCCTGACCGGGCAAGCCGACATCCGCCAGCAGGCTGGCACGATCGCGGCACGCGACGATGTGTCGCTGCAGGCGCGATCGCTGACCCAGGACCAGGGCGCGGCGCTGAGCGGGCAGACCGTGTCGCTCTCGCTGCAAGGCGACTTCCGGCAAGACGCCACCGCGTCGCTGTCGGCCGCCGGCAGCGCGAACATGCAGGCCCAGACCGTGTCGGCACAAGGTCAACTGCGGGCGGGCGGATCGCTGGAGGTGTCCGCGCGGGACGCAGCGTCGCTGGGCGGGTCGGTGTATGGCGGCCAGGTGTCGGTCTCCGCCGGCACGGATCTTGGCGTCAACGGCCTGCTGGCCGCGCAGGGTGCCGTGACCGCCACGGCGGCGCAGCAGCTCAAGGCGGGTACCACCGCGACCATCGCCGCTGGACTGGGCACGGACGGCCGCATCGACGGCCAGAGTGCCCTGCAGATGAGCGCCGGCACCGACTTGACGGTGCGGGGCCAACTGCTGGCGGGAGCGACCCGCCTCAGCGGCGCCACGGTCGATCTGGCAGGCGCGCAGGTCCAGACCAGCCAGACGCTGGCGGTGAGCACCCCTGGCACCTTCACCACCGAAGGCGCCCGCCTGAGCGCCGGCGCGATGACGTTGCAGGCCCAGGACTGGCACCACGCCGGCGGCCAACTGGCCCTGAGCGGCAGCGGCGACTGGTCCGTCGCGCTGACTGGCCAGCTCGACAACCGCCAGGGCATCATCCAGTCCAACGCCGCGGCCCTGTCCCTGAGCGCTCGGGCGCTGGACAACAGCGGCGGCAAGATCGTCGGCGGCGGGCAGTCGCTGACGCTGCAGGCAGCCACCCTGGACAACCAGGGCGGCACGGTCGCGTCAGCCGGCGACCTGACGGTCCATGCCGACCAACTGCGCAATCGCGACGGGGAACTCAGCGGCCGCCAGATCGCCCTCACCAGCGGTCTCCTCGACAACACCGGCAGCGGCCTGATCCGCGCCAGCGGTGCGGCGACTGTCGATGCCGACACCCTCACCCACACCGGCCTCATCGCCGCCGGCCAGTCCCTGACCGTGCGAACGGGCGACCTGACCAGCAGCGGCACCCTCGCCGCGGGCCTGGGCACGGACAACACCGTGGGCACGACGGGGGACCTGACTCTTCGCAGCAGCCGCACGCTCACCCACACCGGCACCGCGCTGGCCGGCGGGCTCGCGCGCATCGACGGCGCGCAGGTGCAGCTGCAAGGCAGCCAGACGCAGGCGAGCGATGTGTCGGTGACCGCCCGCAGCGGAGACCTCCGCCTGGAAGGCGCGACCATGGTCGCCACCAACGCCCTTGACCTGACGGCGGCCTCGCAGCTGGTCTCCAACCAGGCCCGCCTCAGCGGCGGAAGCGTGACGGTGTCCGCAGGCGATTGGCGCCATGTCGGCGGTGAACTCAGTCAGACCGACACGGCCGGCCGGCTGACGGCCACCGTCAGCGGCAGCCTGGACAACAGCAGCGGCCGCATCGCCGGCAACGGCGCGGTGATGTCCCTCAGTGCGCAGCAATTCAGCAACGTGGCCGGCCAAGTGATTCAGGCCGGCGGCACGAGCGGCGAACTGCGCATTCAGGCCGAGACGCTCAGCGGCGCAGGCGGCACGCTGGCCGGCGCTGGCGGCGTGACGCTGCAGGTGACGGGCCTGGCGGACCTGAGCGGCACGCAAGCCCTGACCCAGGGCGACCGCATCAGCATCACCGCGGGGCGCCTCAGCACCCGCGACGCCACACTCAACGCTCAGCGCTCGGTCCACCTTGCGGTCAGCGGCGAGATCGACAACACCGGGGGCCTGCAGCAGTCCGGCGGCGCCTGGGTGGCGTCGGCGGGCTCGCTGATCAACCGCGACGGCCAAATCGGCGGCACCGATGTAGCGCTGACCGGTGGCAGCGTGGACAACGGCGGTGAGGGTCTGGTTCTGGCGAAGCAGCGGCTGTCGATGGACGTGGCGCAACTGACGAATGCGGGCACCCTGCAGTCCGGTGGCGACGTCGATCTGCGCGCAAGCGGCCGCCTGGACAACAGCGGGCTCATCCGCGCATCCGGCAATGCCCTCGTGCGGGCCGACACGCTGACCCACACCGGCACCCTCGCCGCGCAGCAGTCTGTCCACGTCGACGCGGGCAGCGTCGACAGCAGCGGCGCGATCGCGGCAGGCCTGAAGGACAACAACACCGTCGGCGCGACCGGCGACCTGACCGTCACCACCACCGGCCTGCTGCGCCAGAGCGGCACCACCCTGGCCGGCGGCGCGATGACGCTGAGCGGCGGCACGCTCGCGCTGCAGGGCGGCAAATTCCAGGCGCAGCAGGTGGCGCTGAACGCCAGCACCGGCGACCTGCGCCTGGACGGTGCGGCACTCGCAGGCGGTGAGCAACTGCGGCTCACGAGCGCGGGCCTGCTGGACACCTCGTCCGCCACGCTGAGCGCGGGCTCGATCTCGGTGACGGCTGCGGATTGGCGCAACACCGCCGGCGACCTGGCCCAGACCTCGGCCAACGGCCAACTCACGGTGGCAGTCACCGGCACGCTGGACAACCAGCGAGGGGCCATCGCCGGCAACGCCGCCGACGTGACCGTCGCGGCGCAGGTGCTGGACAACCGCGCAGGCGCCATCGTCCATGCGGGCGATGCCAACGGCACGCTGGCCATCACCGTGGCGCGTCTGGACGGCGCGGGCGGACAAATCCTCGGCAAGGGCGCCCTCACCTTGCAGGCCGACGAGGCCGTGACGCTCGACGGCGCCCTGACCCAGGCCCGCCGCATCGACCTGAGCGCGGGCAGCCTCAGCCATCGCGGCGGGCAGCTCGTCAGCGAAACCACGCTTCACCTCACGGCCAGCGGCGCCGTGGACAACACGCAGGGCCTGCTCCAGTCCGCGCAGGACCTGCAGGTGGATGCGGGCGCCCTGGACAACAGCGGCGGGCAGATCAGCGGCCGAGGCGTCACGCTCTCAGTCACGGACGCGCTCACCAACGGCGCGCAAGGGCTGGTGACGGCCTCGCAGGCGCTGACGATCGGCGCGGGCCGCATCACCAATGCCGGCGCGCTCCAGTCGCAGGCCGAGATGGCGGTGACGGCGCAGAGGACCTTCTCCAACACCGGCACCACCTACGCCCGCGGCCCGCTGACCGTCTCGGTCGGTGATGCGCTGAGCAACGCCGGCCTGATGGCATCGCAAGGGGCGCTGTCGCTCACGGCAGGTCAGCTCAGCAGCAGTGGCTCGCTGGCCGCCGGCTTGAACGCGGACAACACGCTCGGCACCCAGGGCGACCTGTCCGTTCGCATCAGCGGCACGCTGCAGCAGAGCGGCCTGACCATGGCGGCCGGCGCCATGAGCCTGAACGGCGCCACTGTGCAGCTTCAGGACGCCAAGCTCCAGGCGCAGTCGGTGGACCTGAACGCCACGGCGGGCAAGCTCCAACTGACGCACGCGCAAGTGGCCAGCAGCGGCGGCTTGACGCTGACCAGCACCGGCGCGCTGGATTCCAGCCAGGCCTCGGTCTCCGGCGACCAGATCACGATCCGGGCGCAGAGCTGGTCCAACGTCGATGGCACGGTGACCCAGACCGGCACCGCCGGTGCCTTCAGCGCCACGCTGCAGGGGCCGCTCGACAACACGCGCGGTGAGATTGCCGCGGCGGGCCGCACCCTGTCCATCAGCAGCGGCGCGATGACCAACACGCAGGGCCGCGTCGTGCATGCAGGCGCGGACGGCATGCGCATCGATGCCAGCTCGCTGTCCGGTGTGGGGGGGCAGATCCTTGGTGCCCAAGCCGTGACGCTGAACGTCACCGGCGCCGCGGACCTCAGCCAGGCGAAGACCCAGGGCAGCCAGATCACCCTCGACGCGGGCAGCCTGCGCCATCAAGGCGGTCAACTGCTGAGCACCGGTGATGCGCATTTGAATGTGTCGGGCGCTCTGGACAACACCGGCGGTGCCCTGGTGGCCGCCGGCACGCTCCATGCTCAGTCGGGCAGCCTGGACAACACGGGCGGCCAGATCGGCGCCCGCACGGTCGAGCTGGCAGCGGGCGTGCTGAACAACGCAAGCTCGGGCCTGATCGCGGCGCAAGGCCAGTTGACGGTCGACGCGCAGCAGATGACCAACGCCGGCGCCCTGCAAGCCGGCACGGATGCGCGGCTCACCGTCACGGGCGGCTTGAGCAACAGCGGCTCGGTGTATGCGCAAGGCAATGCCGTGCTGGCGGTCGGCCAGGCGCTGGACCACACCGGCGCCATCGGCGCGCAAGGGTCGCTGACGGTGGACGCCGGATCGCTGTCCGGCACCGGTTCGCTGGCGGCAGGACTGCGGCCGGACAACACACTTGCCGCGCAGGGCGACCTTACCGTCCGCACCAGAGACCAACTGCAAGCGGGTGGCCCGATCATCGCGGCGGGCGCGTTGACCCTCAGCGGACGCGACCTGGCGCTGCAAGACAGCCGCGTGCAGGCGGGCTCCGCCACCCTCAACGCCACCGCCGGCGACCTGCGTCTGGACCGCGTCGTGCTAGCCAGCGCGGGCGGCCTGATGCTGTCGACCGCGGGCCTGTTGGCCACAGATGGTGCGGCCCTCAGCGCCTCGTCCATCGGCCTGACGGCCGCCAACTGGCGCAACGTCGGCGGCACCCTGACGCAACTGGGCAGTACGGGATCGCTGACCGCAACGGTCTCCGGACAGATCGTCAACACCGACGGCCGCATCCAGTCCAGCGGCGCCCTGCTCCAGCTGCAGGCCCAGAGCGTGGACAACACACGCGGCGTGCTGATGCAAGCCGGCAGCGGCCCGCTGACGGTCTCGACCGGCAGCTTCTCCGGCGCCAGCGGCCAGGTGCTGAGCAACGGCACACTGGCGCTCAACGCCACTGGCGCCGTGTTGCTGACCAATGCCCAGACGCAGGGGGCCGGTGTCAGCCTCACCGCCAACAGTCTGGATCATCGGGGCGGCAACCTGGTCAGCACCGGCGCGGCCCAGGTGACGGTGGACGGTGCCTTCAACAACTCCGGCGCCACACTGGCAAGTGCCGGTCCGCTGGAGCTGCGCGCGGCGAGCGTGGTCAACGGCGGCAACGGCGTCGTGCAGAGTGATTCCACCTTGCAGATGACGGTCGGCGGCACGCTGGACAACCAGGGTGGTCGCCTTCGCAGCGGCGGGGCGATGACGCTCAACGCCGGCACCGTGGACAACCGCGGCGGCTGGGCCGCCACCGATGGTGCGCTCACCGTGACCTCGGGCGGCGCCCTGCTCAATGCGGGCGGCAACCTGCTGGCGCAGCGGGACCTGTCCCTGACCGCAGCCTCCATCGGCAACCAGGGCGGCGTCATCAGCAGCCTGCAGGGCCCGTTGACGGCGCGGTCCCAAGGCGCGCTGGACAACACGCAGGGCGTGATCCAGGCGGCGCAGACGGTCGATCTGCAATCGACCTCCCTGACCAACCGGCTGGGCGAGGTGTCCGGCGCTGCGGTGCGCATCGACACACGCGGTCAGACCCTGGACAACAGCGGCGGTCGCCTGATGGCCTCGCAATCGCTGACGGTGGACAGCGGCACCTTGGAGAACCGCGGCGGCCTGCTGCAATCCGGCGGTGACCTGTCGATCGAGACCCACGGCGCGGCCCTGAACAACACGCGGGATGCGGCGATCGGCACTCCGACAGGCGTGGTCGCCGGAGGCACCCTGACGGTCAACGCGGGCGCGCTGGTCAATGAGACCGGGCTGCATGCGGACGGCTCCGCGCAGATCTCGGTCAGCCAGCTGACCAATCGCGCAGAACTTTCTGCGGCAGCACTGGGGCTCACCGTCGGCGGCACCCTGGACAACCAGGGCGGTCGCCTGATCGGCGGCCAGTCGCTGACCGCGTCGGCTCAGCAAGTCCTCAACCAGCACGGCCTGATCTATGGCGGCAATACCCTGTCGCTGAGCGCCGCAGGCCGCATCGACAACACCGGCAATGCAGGCAGCAGCCAGGGCATCCAGGGCGGCCATGTCAGCCTGCAGGCCCAGCAACTGGACAACCTGGGTGGCCAGGTGCTGGCCAGCGGCAATCTGGCGCTGACGATCAGCCAGTCCTTGAACAACAGCGGCGGCGCGCTCGGTGCGTCGGGGGTGCAGACCATCGGGGATGGCACTCAGGCCTCGGCGCTGTCGCTGAACAACGCCGGGGGACGCATCTGGTCCGGTGATGCCATGGGGCTCAACCTGCGTGAGCTGGCCGGTGGCGTCGGAGGGCAGATCCGCAGCGCGGCCGGCTTGTCGGTGAAGCTGGCGGGGGATTTCAGCTACGGCGCGGGCAGCCAGTTCCAGTCGGCGGGGGACATGACGCTGAACGTCGCGGGGAATTTCAGCAACCAGGGCGTGCTGCGCAGCGGCGGCGCGCTGTCCATCGCGGCGTCCAATATCGACAACGCCGCCAGCGGAGAACTGAGCGGCACGTTGACGATCCTCAGTGCCGCAGGGCAGCTGACCAACCGCGGCTTGATCGATGGAGACGGCGTCATGCTGACGGCGGACCGGCTGGTCAACATCGGCACTGGCCGGATCTATGGCGGTGACATCGTCATCGACGGCGGGCAATTGGTGAATGGTGCAGAAGGCGGCGCATCGGCTGTGATCGCCGGGCGACGCTCCATCGATGCGGCCATGACGCGCGACCTGTCCAATACCGGCGGTGCGCTGATCTTCGCGGACGGCGTGTTGACGATGTCCGGCGCCAGCCTGCTCAACGAGAACTCGATCATCGAGGCCAGCAGCGGCCTGGGCCTCAACATGACCGGGGCCCTCGTCAACCGCACGGTACTCAGCGGCATCACCACCGGCAACGTCGGCACCAGCGGCGGCGGCACGGGGGGTGGTGGCGGCGGGGGTGGCGGCGGGCCCGGCGGTGGCATTGACCAGCCCATTAACCAGCAGCAGCGCATGATGGCCATGCGCACCATCGAGATGGACCAGCCTGTGCCGGATGGCACTGGCGGCGGCACCGCTGGGGACACCACGACCTTCCTGACGCCTCAGGCCTTTATTCGCAGCGGTGGCGCGATGAGTTTGAAGGGCGCGTCGCTGCTCAACAGCGGCGCCAACATCGAGGCGCGCGGCGACCTGCTGCTGCAGGCCAGCACCATCGACAACGTCAATCCGTATCTGGCGTGGACGACCAATTCCACCGGCCCGTCGGCCACGGTGACGCAGTCGCTGGCGGCCAACATCATCGTGGGCGGACAGTTGACGGTGGTGGGCGCGTCGTCCATCACCAACGACATGAGCCGCGTGGTGGGCTACACCGGCGTGGCCATCAGCGGTGGGCAGGTGAACAACGTCGCGCACCTGGTGGACGTGGTGGACTCGCAAGGCGTGACGCGCAAGGTGGCGCTCACCCTGCCCTCCCAGGCGCAATCCTTCATTCCGGGACCACAGGATGTGGAGGACCGTCAGCAGGCTGGTGGCGTGAGCGCTGGCAGCGGGGCCTCGCAGCAGGCGGCGGCCGGTGGGGGCCGCGCGACGGCAGGCGGCGGGCGTGGGCTGGGCGGCTTCTTTTCCCGCGCGCTGGCGATGGTGAACGGCGGACAGGCCGCGCAAGCCAATGGCAAGCCCATGGCCGTGGTGCGGAGCGGTGGCGTGCTGGTGGCGCAGGCGGTGGACGCTGGCGCGGCGAGCGGCGGAGCGGGCGGTGCTCAGGTGGAGGTCCGCAACGCCAGCAACATGATGGTGCGCGCCATTGGTGATGTGCAGTCGGGCAGCGCCGATGGGCAGGTGCAGGGAGAGACCCGCACAGGCCGCCTGTCCGTGGCGCAGGCGTTGCGGGCGGCAGCGGCGGCTCAGGCCGATGGCTCCAGCGCAGCAGCGGGCAAGGCGGTGACGCAGGCCGGCAAGGTCCTGGCGTCGTCGGCATCTGCATCGCAGAAGCCGGGGGCTGCGCAAGGCGTGACGCTGCGGGGCTCCGGTGCCACGTTCAACGGCAAGCCGCTGGCACTGAGCGTGCGGGTGAACCTGACGCCACCGTCCAACAGCCTGTTCAAGACGCACAAGGAGCCGACGTCCAAGTATCTGATCGAGACCGATCCGCGCTTTGCCAACTATCGCGAGTGGCTGTCCAGCGACTATCTGCTGCAGGCCCTGGCGCTGGACCCGACGGTGACGCAGAAGCGGCTGGGGGATGGGTTCTATGAACAACGGCTGGTGCGCGAGCAGATCGGCCAGTTGACGGGATCCGGCTACCTGAGCGGCTACGCCGACGACGAGGCGCAGTACCGCGCCCTGCTGAACAACGGCGCGACCTTCGCCAAGGAGCATCAACTGGTGCCGGGCGTGGCGCTGACGGCGGAGCAGATGTCGCAGCTCACCAGCGACCTGGTGTGGCTGGTCGAGCAGACCGTGACGCTGGCCGACGGCTCCACGCAGCGCGTGCTGGTGCCGCAGGTCTACCTGGTGCCGCGTGAAGGCGATCTGACACCCAGTGGGTCGCTGATTGCAGGCGGCCGGGTGGAGATGGCGCTGAGCGGGGATTTCAACAACGGCGGCAGCGTGCGCGGCGGGGATGTGAGCATCTCGGCGCAGAACGTGTCCAACACCGGGGAGATGCGCGGCACGACGCTGGCGCTGAGTGCGAGGGAGGATCTGCGCAATATCGGCGGTTCCCTTGCGGCGACGGGTGATATGAGCCTGGCCGCCGGTCGCGACATCGTGATGGAGACCACCACGGCCAGCGGCGGCATGAAGGTCGGCAATGTGACAACCAAGGCCACGGTGCTGGATCAGGTGGCGTCGCTGAGCGCTGGCGGCGTGATGGTGATGCAGGCTGGCCGGGACGTGTCGCTGGAAGCGGTCAAGATCACGCAAGGCGGGGCCGATGGAGCTGGAGCCAATGGCGGAGTGCTGATCAGCGCTGGGCGCGACCTGACGCTGTCGACGGTGCAGACCTCCAGCTCTCGCGACGAGATCAAGAACGCCAACAACTACAAGAAGGAAAGCGTCAGCCAGGACAACGGCACATCGATCGCTGCGCAGGGCGCCATCTCCCTCAAAGCCGGCCAGGACCTCGTGGCCACCGCGGCAGAGATCAAGAGCACGAGCGGTGCGGTTTCGCTCAGCGCGGGGCGTGATGTCGAGTTGCTGGCTGGGGAAGCCAATCAGGTCATCGAGCAGATGACCCAGAAGAAGAAAAGCGGCTTCCTGAAGAAGAAGGTGACCACCACCTACAGCAAGACCGATGAGACCGTGGCCGTGGCCACTACGGTCTCGGGGAACACGGTGTCCGTTCAGGCCAACCAGGATCTGTTGATCAGCGGCTCCAACGTTGTCTCCGATGCCGGGACCACGTTGCTGGCAGGCCGTGACGTGACGATCGACAGCGTCACCAACACGCTGACCAGCCAGAACTTCAGCAAGACGGTGAAGTCCGGGTTGATGAGCGGTGGTGGCCTGGGCTTCACCATCGGCAAGCAGTCGCTGGAGCAGACCAACAAGAAGACCGAGCTGACCAGCGCGGGCTCGACAGTGGCCAGCGTGCAAGGCGATGTGACCGTGGTGGCGGGCGGGGCTTACAAGCAGGTGGGATCCACCGTCTCCGCTCCCGCCGGCGATGTGAGCGTGCTGGCCAAGAGCATCGACATCGAGGAGGCGCGCAATAAGTCGGTGCAGAACAGTGAGACGAAGTTCAAGCAGAGTGGTTTGACGGTGTCCATCAGCGCCCCGGGTGTGGCTGCAGCGATGGGCGCCGTCTCTGCGGCGGAACACGCGACGCAGACCGAAGACGACCGGATGAAGGCGCTTGCCGCTGCCACGGCGATCTCCAAGGCGATGCAGGCTCAAAAGGAGATCTCCGGCTTCTATGACGCCATCAAGGCGGACGACGCCAAGAAGAGCATCAGCGTCAGCATTTCGGTGGGCAGCTCCAAGAGCACCAGCCAGCAAACCAATCAGGCGGATCAGGCCGCTGGCAGCAGCGTGCTGGCCGGCGGCGCGTTGAGCCTGGTGGCCGCGGGTGCGGATAAGGACTCCAACGTAACAGTGCGCGGCAGCTCGCTGGCGGGCCAGGACGTGACGATCAAGGCGGACAACGCCATCAACCTGGTCGCGGCGGCCAACAACAGCGAGCAGCACAGCAACAACAAGAGCACCAGCAGCTCGGTGGGGGTTGGCTTCTCCTTGGGACAGAAGCGCGAGTTCGGCGTGACCGTCAGTGGCAGCGTCTCCACCGGGAATTCCGATGGACTGAACACCAGCTTCACCACCACCGACGTCAAGGGCGGCAACAGCGTGACGCTGGAGTCCGGTGGCAACACGGCGCTCAAGGGGGCGGTGGTGACGGCGCCGCAGGTCACGGCAAAGGTGGGTGGTGACTTGAAGGTGGAAAGCCTGCAGGACACGGCCACCTTCGACAGCAAGAGCACCAGCGTCAGCGGCAGTGTGACCTTTACTGGACCTGCAGTGACAGGGGCTAATGCCTCATTTAGCAACTCCAAGGTCTCTGCCGACTATGCGGCGGTGGGCACGCAGGCCGGCATTCGTGCGGGGGATGGCGGGTTCAACGTGGTGGTGGCGGGGAATACCGACCTCAAGGGCGGTGCGATCACGAGCAGCCAAGCTGCGATCGACGCCGGGAAGAACTCGCTGACCACCGGGACGCTGACGTCCAGCGATATCAACAACCGCAGTCAGTACAGCGCGAGTGCGGTGACGGTGAGCGTTGGGACCAGCGGTGGCATGGCTGGGGGCTTCAAGGACAGTGGGGACGAGCGGAGCACGACGAAGAGCACGATCAGTGCCGGCGCGACCACCATCACCAGTGGGGATGCTTCCAGTCAAGCGGCGCTGGACAAGCTGGACCGGGGCGCGACCAATGACGCGACCGCCGGCAAGCTGGCCCAGGGCTGGGATGGGCAGAAGCTGGGGGAGCAGGCGAAGCTTAATGCGCAGATCGTGGCGGATTTTGGGGCCGAGGCGGCGAAGCAAGTTGCGGCCTTCGCGAAGGAGAAGCTGAGTGAGGCAGCAAAGCTTGAAGCCCGTTCAATCGCTTTGAAAGACACGCCAGAAGGCGACGCACTAGCAGCAGAGGCTGCAAAGCTTCGTAGTCAGTGGGATGTAGATGGATCACTCAGAATCGCAGCGCACGCTGTCGTCGGAGGCTTGACCGGGAACATTGAAGGCGCCCTCGGCGCGGCTGCCGGAACGGCACTCGCTCCAAAGCTTGGTGATGCGCTAACTGCAGCGGGCGTCGATGGCGATCTGGCGCAGAACCTGGTAGCGCTTACGAGCGCGCTCGTTGGCAGCGCTGTGGGCGGTGCCAACGGCGGGGTTGCTGCGCTTAATGAGGCAGAAAATAACTACCGCTCAACAAGCCCTTACCGAGATGTACGCAATGCGGTAACTAAAGCTTCGGTTCAGCTATACGCCGCATGCGGTGCCGATTGTTCAGAGGAGCGCTATCGCCAGATTGACATTCAACTTGCGAAAGTTGAAAGTGCTGCAACGCTCGTCCATTTGGCGGTTGCAGGGAAAGCACTAACTACCAAAGAGACTAAAGAACTCGCGCAGTTCTTAACAGAGCTTCTACCTGTATTTGGTACTGCGGAGTCTTTACGTCAGGCGATCACCGGCAAGGCGTCGCTCTCCGGCGAGGAGTCCGACCAGTTGCTCGCGACCGTTGGCGCGTTGCCTGTGTTCGGGGCTGTGTTCCGCCGCGTACCTACAACAGTCGCAGGAAAGGTTAGTGCAGCTGTAGATGACGCAAAAGCGTTTCTTTTTGCTGGCGATACGGCAAGAGCAGCCGCCAAATTGGCGGAAGCAGCAAAGCTCTCTGGATCGACAGTTGACGTGGCGACAGTGACAAAACGCCTTGACGAACTCACTGAAGCCGCTGACGTCCGCAAAATTACGGTTGTCCAACCCGGCAGTAAATATGATTGGGGGAAAGTACTAAACGGGGAGCTAGAAAAGGAATCAGCATATCTTTTGACCAACGGCCACGCTTATATAACGGATGTTTCTGGCCGAGTGAAAGAGGTAGTGGGTGATTTGAATCTAAACAAGCTGGATCGAAATGGATATGTTCAGTGCACGGTCGGAAAGTGCGGAAATGCAGGGGATGAAGGCGGACATTTGATCGCCACCGTTTTGGGTGGAGCAGGCGACGGAATAAATATTGTTCCTCAAGATCGTGTACTTAACAGAGGGCCGTGGAGAGACATGGAGCGGAAGTTGGTTGAGGAGCTCCAATCCGGAAAAAGCGTATCTGTAAAGATTGAGGTTTCGTATCCAGCCGATGGGATTCGACCCCAAGAATTTAAGGTCACAGCATTAATCGGGGACGGCACAACCAACATTGAACGAAACTTCACTTTCACTCAATAAAAAATTTATGCGCGATATTACGCAAGAATGTTCCATCATTGGTGAAGAGCTAGTTGCCTTCATCGCAAACAGGCCATTCGACATTGCATATGTTGAATATATAGTATCGAATCAATTGACGCAGACCGCGCGTTGGTTCAAAAAGGATTCTGTGACGACAGGGACTGGGCCGACCATTCCCAGAGAACTGGAGAGGTCGGCTTGCAAAGCAGCTCGAACAATCCTTGAAGCTCTTAATGAAAATTCAAGCCATAAAGCTTGGGGTTTCAATTTTGTTTTAGATCCTAACGGCAGTTTTCGATTGGAATACATCTATGACAAACCGTCCTGGATAGATTCTGATGACGACGATGAAATATCCGAAGATGCTCTGATAGGCCCGAAGTCAGACGAAGAACGCGCCGCGATGGCTTGGTTGCAATCAACCACAAATAATCAGACCGCCGCCTGGAATCTCGGTAAAGAGAAAAGTTGGAACATAAACACAGAGAGCGGGAATATTCACTGGACCTTTCCGGATGGCAGCATGCGTAGCGCTTCGGTGCAGTTGATTGGGACGCTTCAAAAGGAGAATTCGGAGTTTAGATGGGCTTGGTCGAATCCGTCCGTCCCAGAAGCACTGCGGCAGGCAGCCAACACCTTACGGCAATGGGGAAAAACGCGTGGATTGCCCGAATTCCTAGAAACGAAAACAACGGTCGATGAACTGCGAGCCTGGAGCTGGACCGCGTTGGCCGCGCAATTATCGAATGCAGACGGCGGATATCGTGTCGACACCGGAAACGGCACTTGGCTCTACCTTGTTTTCAGCAATGTCAGGCCAATATAGACAATAGGCCGGCTCAAGGTTGAGGTGCCTGGGAGTTCTGGAGGGCTCGTTCGCTGGCTGCTGTGGTCCACAGTCCGCCTGAGCCGCAAACTCCCCCCCGAGTAGGCAACTGCAATCAAGGAGAGGGGCGCGAGGTCATCGACGCATTCATCGATGTCGTCGAGCGCAATGGGCGTCTGGCCTTCTGAAGTACCTCGCTCGGCTACGCCTAGATGGCTGACCATGGAACCACTAGCAAGTCTGGCGGTGTTCTCACCGACCGCCACATAGGAGCCAATTTGTGATCGGCATGTAGGAGTCAGGCGCGGACCACCATATGGGAGCCACTGCGTGATTGGCGTATTGGAGCCAGTGCCGGATCGGCACATAGGAGCCAGCAGGCGCGGTGACGGGCGTCTCGAATTGAGCGAGACCATCTCTACCCTTGGGCTTTTGCCCGAGGGAGCAGGGATGGCGCGCAGGAGATTCGACATGCATCACTATCTACAGTCGTTGCTGCGCATGCGGCAGGGCGACTCCGACCGCGACATCGCCGCGGCCCGGGTCATGGACCGGCCCAAGGCTGCACAGTGGCGGCATATTGCGAGGTCGCAGGGCTGGGGCTCGATCCGCAGATCCCCCTGCCGGACGGCGAGGCCATTGCGGCGGTGTTACAGGGCCCGTGCCGTGCCACCCAGGCGCAAACCCGCTCCCGGTGAGTTTCGGAGCAAGGCGTCTCTGGCACTGCCATTCACGCGGCCTTACGGCGCGGTACTCCCCCAGAGCGCGGCTTCGATGATGTCGACGCAGCGCGCAACTGGGCGGCGGAGTTCACGCGTTGGTACAGCGTTGAATACCGGCATAGCGGCATCAGCTACGTGAGCCCGGCCCAGCGACATGCAGGCCATTGATCCGCTTCGATTCTTCGAGCCACACGAATCGCTAGTCCCCGCTGGTCTTGACCCGCTGGCTCTCGTCGAGTCGAAATCAAACTTAAATGGCATATGGATAAGAAATTCTTCAATCACATACGAGAAAATATTGAGGGCATGGAGCTGGACGCGCTATGGGATTACGCTATTGAGGCAAGCCCAGACTACAGCGACCAATGCGAATTCTTTTTCGAGGTTTTAGAAGAGTTAATTCAAACCGGCGCCATTGAACTGGTCAATATGTACACCAAGCAGCCGTTGAATGGCCCGATTGAAGAACGCTTGAACACTTTTCGATCGTCATTTCCGACTGACCCAGTGGAAATGAATGGTGGACTTTGGTTTTTCAGCAGCAGTTGCCCGGCAGGGCCTTTATGGACACAAAAATAACCGAGCAAGTCATCAGGCGAAATTCAAACTATCAGCACAATCTATAAATTATTGAATTTGAATTTCAGCGTTTTTGTCTACACATCAGCCATGGGATGGTAATCGAAATCACAATTGGCGAATTAGTTTGTCGGCAAGACGTAACCAACAACGGGAGATGCGCGGGACGGAGCTAGCGCTGAACGCGCAGGAAGATATGCGCACCATCAGCGATCCCATGACGGCGACTGACGATAGAGGCTTGACTGCCGGCGGACGGCGGTTATCGTGTCGATACCGGGAACGGAACTTGGCTATACCTTGTCTTTAGCAATGTCAAGTAGAAACTGAGAATTGCCATCCTGGATCAGTACAACATCGAAGCGGCCCCTATTGCTCTGCAAGCACTCCGACATATTCCAGGTTCAATTAAATTTGACGCACTCTGTAGCGATTCGAATGGGGAAAAAATGTCTGCGAAAGAATTGATCGTTTTCATTCCTGAATTTTCGTTAGACAAAAGTGCGCTAACCGTTTTAGCAGAAGATCTTTCCCTAAACGTCGATGTAATTCCGACTTCCCGCGGCTTTAGCTTTGACTTTTCTGCCCAAAAGGGAGCGGGCAAAAGCCGCTTGGCTATCGAACACAAGGCTGACGATTGCCTTCTAATCCGCGAAATAATGGATTGGACTCGCCCAAGCGCCTCATATAAAAGCATGCTTACAGCATGCAAATCTACCCTAACGGTCTACTACAGAGACCCAAGTATTGCCAAGGATGCGCTGAGAAAACTAGGAACGATTCTCCAGGACAGAAGCTCAAACTGCATTGTAGATAATGGATTTGGGTGCCTTCTTAAACTTGACGTTATGCTTAGCTGCATTGATGAAGAGCCGCAATGGTCTTGGGAAAAGGAACAATTTCCAGAGCTAGAAGGCGTGGCTGACTCAGAATGGAAATAAATTCTTCAACTCCACGAATTTTTGCAACTGATTGCTGATCGCACGCCTCAGATCACCGTGGATGAACAGTCCGAAGCTGCAGCTGAGCGGTTTGGATTTGCAAACCGGAAAGAGTTTTTTAAGAAAATGAAGCATGCCTTGGCATCCATTACCAGCGATGGAATCTTGGTGAGGGCCACGAGACGAAAATGAAAAAGTGAGGACTTTATGTCCACCGCGGCCGATCCATCGGAGGTCGTCCCGCCAGACGTCAGTCCGGGGCGTTTAGAACAAGCCATAAAGACTCATCTGACTTGAAACGTCGTGGATTCCGGCGCTGGGTCCGCGACCATATCGTTAAGACGATCAATCCAACCTCCCCATAATTTCATTATTTGAGGAGCAGAATTGAATTACGAAGACCTTATAAAGAAGGGGATCAATCACCTCTCGGGCGGGAATGCAGATAAGGCTATTCAACTCTTGAACAGCAACCAGGGTTCTCGCTCTGGCTGTCTGAGTCTCGTATTCACTCACGCAAAGACTGAATGCCTACTGTCTTGGTTTAAAAACAAGGACCTCGCCGCAGCTAAGCAATGGGCCTATGTCGCCGCCAAAGTAAGGCGAATGATGTTTCAAATGACCCCATGGTCCTCCTTTCCCGCTTATGAACCTCTCTTCGCGCTGATTTCTGACCACTTGGACGCTATCGCTTGGTACTCCAATCATCGAGTTCCATTCTTCGTTGAAGATGATCTCAGGGGAAACGAGTCAACGAACAAGGACGATCCGGCCACGATAACCTTCCATAGTTATCAGACCTCACTTGCTTTAAGACGTGAATGGGAGGAGCTCCATCGACGCTGCGCGCTCATCTTGTCTCACCCATCGGAAACTGAATGGAAAGATCTGTTGGTCGACCATCGCTTCTTCCTCGCGTTGGCTGAGGGAGACAAAAGGGGAATGAAGGCCGCACTTGACGAGTTGGCGGGGCCCGTGCTCGCCCCTCGACGAAACTTCGATTTTGCGTTTGGTCTGACGGAAAACCTCATCGCCACACACGCGACGACCTACGCAAAGATTGCTTGGTGCAACGGCTATGAAATCGGCGTGGATTCGCCATGGGTGCCGCGGCAATGGCTTCCGATAGCACCGCTTCCTACGTACGTGGATCCATGGCCGTTTTTAGCCGAATTCGATTTTTGGACACATTTTGAAGGCGATTACGAGAATTGGTCACCCAAACGCCAGTAAGTTTGCTTGAGCTGCAGCTAAGACGCTGAACGCGTACGACAGATGCAAATCTGCGCCCAAACCGCTCTAATCTCTAAGGCCCACTATGAAACAAGAGATATATGACTGGTTAGAAGTTTGGCTTGTAAGTTTCCTAACGTACGACTCAATAACCCCTAACTTTTTAGTGTCAGCCTCTTCATTATCAGAGTCAGAATCGCACCAGATTGCGGTCGATTTCATGTATGCTGGACTAAAGTCTGGCATTCTTGAGCTTTTACCGCAGGGTGTTTTGTTCAAAGGAGGAGAGTTTGGTTTTCATGGGCCTTTGGACTACGCACAAGAGCTAAGAAAATTTAACCCATTTGACTACGACGAAGTGTTCGCAGGAAGAGTCGCTTGGGGCGGGCCACAAGTTGCGCTGTCCGCCTTGGGTCGTGAGGTATTAGAAAATTCCGGATTAAGTTTTGGCGATACAGTCGGCGACGATAAAGCAGAAAATAGGAAAAAGTTTCTGGACGGTGTCATAAATCAATTTGAGAGCCTTGGGGTAAATTTGGGCGACTCCCCATTTATTTTAGAAAAACCCTCGTGAAACAGTGCCACAAGGCCTTCTATTACCCGGGCAGTCAATCTCTGACTGAATGGGACACCCAAACGCTTTGCGCGTAGGTTTCCTACCGAACTCGACGCAGTCCGCGACAAAACCACAACTAATCAAAATATCCAACGGAAGTGAAGTGATGCAATTTCGCGACGCTTGGAATAATTTCGTCTTAGCAAATATTCAGAGTGCCACCGGGTTCTCCAGCATTGTGGCCGCTGAGGAACTAAGCGGGGGACGGTTCGCTAATTGGCATCGGGTGACGCTCCCGGAACTGGCTGTTGGGATGAATTATGAATTGTTCATCGAGGTCGCGATTGGCGCATGGCACCACCCGTACAAGACACTTTTTCTTCAATGGACGCGAGAATCGGCCAATTTGGCTTTAGCCGATCCACGTTTTAGCATTCGATCGGAAAATTCAAGGAATGGCTGGAAGAACCCCGGGATCTTTCCGGGCAATCATGGCGTCGTTCTTGCGATTTCAAGTCTTGCAGAAGCTATCGAACGTAATTCGGACCCAGGCGTCTTAAAGCTGGTTGAAGCAGCCGATGAAATAAAGGACTGCGGGCTTCAAATGAAAGGGGAGGATTGGAACACTTATATTGCACAAGGGGGATATTTGAGAGCCATCCAGCTCTTCATGATTGCTGGAAAAGCTGATCTCGCTCGGTCTGCCTTACAGACTCGCCGCAATTTCAAGTACGTGAACGCGCACCGTCAATGGCTGGTCAACGTACTTAACTTCATTGCGCCTGGCGCGCAATTTCATCAAGCAACTGCTGAACAGACAATGCTTTTCGACAGCCAGTTTGACGTCATCCGTAACCCTGCGTTTAAGACAGCCCCACCTAACGATCTGTCAGACAAGCATTTAGGTCAGGACCTGATGCAGATGCGGCTTGACCTAGCGATCATCAGGCAAAGATATATTGTCGGCCAACCAATTTCAGGAAACTGGGAGACCATATTTTCTTCAATTTCTCGCTAAACCATCCAACCTAAGCATGTTAATCTTTGGGAAGATGAGTCGTTGATAGCCACGCAAACGAGTTGACGCAAACTAGCCAACGCACCATGAACAGCGAATGCTACGAACGGATCAAATGCAAGGCGAGTTCCAAGAAAATCCGCGGTATCGTCCTGGCGCCGGCTTTGAGGCGGCGGGCGCATGGAAGCCGGAGAAATCAACTAGTCCGGTAGGCCGAATTCGTCAGGCCCAAATGACCGAACGCCTATGTTCGATAGCTCTCAGAAAGTACCCACATGAATATTGGCATCTTGGGCGGAAGTTCCGTTTATGAGGTGGGAACTGTTTCTGACACTGTTCTATTCTTCGACTGCGTACAAGCATTTATTGGCGAAGAAAGGACTGTGCAGGACTGGAGCCTTATTACGGACCGCCTTTATCGAAGATATTTAAGGCTGGATGAATTATCCGCCGCAAGTTCAAAAATGGATCAAATACGAGCAATATTTGAGACCAAGCCAGCCTGCTCTGTTGAATGGTTAGAATCCACAAAAAGTTCTTTACTTAACCGGCACCAAAACAATCTCGCAGAGGTTTTCGCAAAATACTTTGATAGTTTTATTGAAAGTTGCGATTCAGCCCTTGCTTTTAATGACGCGTTCAATATCTATCAGCCGGTGCGCTTTGTGAGATCAGATAATGTTTGGCTGACTATTGAAAAAATGCACTCGTTGGCTGACTATGAAGCATTAACCGAAAAGCCGTTCTGGCTGGAACCTAATTTCCACTCACACGACCTTGTTCGCCGTGAAAGTGGAATGTAGTCGCGGAAATCTTTGCGCGATAACCAACATGCTCAAAGACAGATCACCGTGACGGACGGAGTTGACTAAACAGCGTCCCCCAGCAGCAGGCAGCCTTATTCCGGATTAACGTCCCAACTCTTCAGCGCATTGGCAATGATGATGAAGCCCAAGATGCTGCCGATCGGGAAGGCAAACATCAGCGGTAAGGCTGCGACCACGCTGACGAATCGCGCCCATTCCTGCTTCCGGTCCGCCGCTTTGGACAGAAACAGGTGGAATGCACCCAGCACTCCCAGAACGACCATCGTAGAGAGCTGAGCCATGTCGATGCCGCCTTTCAGCGACAGGCAAAGCGCCAGTGCTGCCAACGCCGCGAAGGCCAGGTACAGGTACCCGACGATCTTGAGTGAACCGGCCACTCGGCCCGACGGATGCGGCTGCCATGACTGGCCGCTGCTGCTGAAAGATCCTCCGTACCCTTGCATATGAAGCTCCCTCTGAACTTTGAATTGAATGAGTGGGGTGGGTCGTCCCCGAGGAGAATTGGAGCCGCGGGGGTGAAGCGATTTCCATCGCACTTGCGGGGGAGCGAAGCCACAAAATGTCACGTTTGGCTGCTCACCTTGATCTGTCAAGCCTGAGAGCACCGCTCACCTCTAACCGGGCTGCCGCGGTTTGCCCGCCTAACGAACCCCGCACCCGCCCTCCGTGCCGGATTCCCGCATCCCGCCCGCCATCCGCCCCATGCCCCTGTTCGGGTGACCTGAACCTGCTTGCCGGCGTGACATCGACTCCTATACTGTATGCCCATACAGTCTTTTTCGATCATGTCACCCCAGCTTGCCGACGGGGGGGCCCTGCCCTCTCCAGCGGGACTGCTGTCCCCCTCCCAGAATGCCGCCGGGTCTGCGCCCGCCCCCTTGCCGCCCCATGTGGCGGAGGCCTTGTGGCGCGGAGACTCGCTGGGCCGGTCCTGCAACACCCGCTGGTCCAGCGGTTTCCCCGCGCTGGACGCTGAACTGCCGGACGGCGGATGGCCGTCCCGTCAGATCACCGAGATCCTGCAGCCCCAGTTCTCACTGGCCGAATGGCGCCTGGTCGGCCCTTCGCTGCGGGAGGTGGTGGCCGATGGCGCCGCAGTCGCCCTGGTCGGTCCGCCCAAACGTCCGCACCTGCCCGGCCTCATGCACCTCGGTCTGAACGACCGTCAACTCGTCTGGATCTCCGCCCGCGCCCCGTCGGAGCGGCTGTGGTGCGCTGAGCAGCTCATCAAGTCCAATGCCGCCGGCGCCATCATGGCCTGGTTGCCTCAGGCCGCGCCGGAACAGCTGCGTCGTCTGCAAGTGCTGGCGCAGTCCTTTGACGGCCCGGTGTTCCTCTTCCGCCCATTGCAAGCCCGTCATGACCCTTCGCCGGCCCCGCTGCGGGTCACCGTCGAGCTGGATGTGGACTGGCAACTGCGCGTGACCCTCATCAAGCGCAAAGGCCCCGCCCATGAACAGCCAGTGGTGCTGCCCTCCATCCCGGGCGGCCTGGAACTGGTGCTGACGCCCCGGGTCATGCGGCCCAGCGACTGGCGGTCCGCTCCTGATCGCGTCGTGGCCCCTGGCGTTTCCACGGCGGTGGCCTCCACCGCTGCCCTCTCCGCGCCGGGCGTGGTCCCCCTCGCTGCGTCTGCCCTGAAGGAGGTCCACCATGCTGTGGGTCGCCCTGATTCTTCCGCCCTCTCCTACTGACGACCCGCAGGCGCCGCCGGCTGTCTCGCCCGATGCACTGCGCGGGCTGGCGGTGTGGTGTCTGCAGTTCACGCCCCGGGTGGCCCGCATGGAAGATGCGGTGGTCATGGAGGTGGCGGCCAGCCTGCGTCTGTTCCGCGGACGGGCTGCGCTGCAGGCCCGGCTGGCCGATGAGGCGCCGGACCTGGGCGTGTGCAGCATCGGCTGGGCGCCCACCGCCACTGCCGCCCTGATCCTGGCCCGCTGCGGCATCTCCGGGCTGGGCGACCGGCTGTTGCAGGCGGTGCTGGACCCGCTGCCGCTGGACGCCCTGACCGCTGCGGCGACGCATGCGGCTTCGCTCAATCGCGCGGGCGTGCGTACGCTGGGGCAGCTTCGTCAGTTGCCACGCGGCGGCGTGAGCCGTCGTTTCGGGGCGCCTCTGCTGGCCGCGCTAGACCAGGCCTACGGGTTGCGTCCGGAAGTGCATGCCTGGGAGGCCTTGCCCGAAGACTTCCATGCCCGACTCGAACTGCCCAGTCGCGAAGACCGCGCCCCGGCGCTCTTGATGAGCGCCCGCCCGCTGTTGATGCAGCTGTGCGGCTGGCTGGCCGCGCGGCATGCCGGCGCCACCGGCATCACCCTGCACTGGGTGCATGACTCGATGCGAGCCCGGGACGTTGGCGACCACGGCCAGTTGACCGTCCGCACGGCCGAACCCATCCGGGAGCTGGAGCATTTCTGCCGTCTGCTGGCCGAGCATCTGGCCAAGACCCAGTTGCTGGCGCCGGTCGGCGAGCTGCGCCTGGAAGCGCTGGGCGTGCAGGCCCTGCAGGAGGACAGCGCTTCGCTGCTGCCCGACGAGGTGCGCACCGGCGAGACCCTCTACCTCACGCTGGAGCGCATTGCCGCGCGGCTGGGTCCGGAGCAGGTGTTGCAGCCCGCGCTCGCGGACGATCACCGCCTGGAATGGATGACCCGCTGGCAGCCCTGCGACCCGGGCCGCGCCAAACGCGGCGGCCGGCCCCGCCCCTGCGCGGCGCCGCAGACGCCCGAGCCGGCCTTCCTGCTGGACGAGCCGCTGCGCCTGGCGGTGCGGGACCATCGCCCACACTACCAAGGCCCGCTGACCCTGCTGATCGGCCCGGACCGAGTCGAAGGCGGCTGGTGGGACCGCCTGCCCGAGGCCCCGGCCGCCCCGGCTCCCGATGCCCAGGGAACCGATGCCACGGAGAAGGCGCACAGCGCCAAAGCATCCACCCCAGCCAGCGCCACCGCATCCGCCACAGCCAGCGCCCCACGCGCCGCCCACACCACCGTGACGGTGCCCACCGCCCCCCACCCCGGCCACCGCAACGTCATGCGCGACTACTGGGTCGCCGTCAACGAGAACGCCGGCGTGCTGGCCATCTTCCAGGAACGCCTGGCCGATGGTGAAGGCGCCTGGTATCTCCACGGCGTCTACGCCTGATGGGACGGAGGCTGCATGACGTCATCCTCCGCGGACCGCCCCGCGGCCCCCCGCCCCTCCCTGGATCTCTCCGCCGCCGCGCAGGCGATGGGCAGTCAAGCGCCGCAGTTGCCGGACTATGCCGAGCTGCGCTGCATCAGCAACTTCAGCTTCCTCAAGGGCGCCAGTTGGCCGGAGGAACTGGTGGAGCGGGCCAAGGCGCTGGGCTATCAGGCCCTGGCCCTGACCGATGAATGCAGCATGGCCGGCATGGTCCGGGCCCACATGGCGGCCAAGGAACACGGGTTGCGCCTGCTGGTGGGCAGCCAGTTCGAGATCCAGGAAGCGCCCTGCGATTTCACCCTGGTGGTGCTGGCCTGCAACCTCAATGGCTACGGCAATCTCTGCCAGCTCATTTCGCGTCTGCGCCGCGCCAGTGAGAAGGGCACCTACCGCTGCACCCTGCGCGACATCGGCCCGCAGGACCTGGACGACTGCGTGGTGGTGGCCTGCCCCGACCGCTTTGCGCAGCCCCAGCCGCTGATGGCGCTGGCGCGCTGGCTGCTGTCGCGTTTCATGGGCCGCTGCTGGCTGGGAGTGGACCAACTGCGGCGCAGCGACGATGAGATCCGCCTGCTGCGTCTGCGTGAACTGAGCGCGCTCACCGAGATCCCGCTGGTGGCCGTGGGCAATGTCACCATGCATGTGCGCAGCCGCAAGCCGCTGCAGGACGTGCTCACCGCCACGCGCCTGTGCAAGCCGCTGACCGAATGCGGCCAGGCCCTGGAGCGCAATGCGGAGCGGCATCTACGCGCCCGGGGCCGCCTGGGCATCAGCTTCCCGCCCGACCTGCTGGCGGAAACCCTGCAGGTGATGGCCCGCTGCGACTTCAGCCTGGACGAGCTGCGCTACCGCTACCCCAGCGAAGTGGTGCCGGACGGGGAGACACCCGCGTCGCACCTGCGCCGCCTCACCTACGAAGGCGCGGGACGCCGATGGCCACAGGGCATTCCGGCGTCGGTCAGCGAGCAGATCGAGAAGGAGCTGACGCTCATCGAGGAGCTGCAGTACGAGCACTACTTCCTCACCGTGGCCGACATCGTCGACTTCGCCCGCTCCCAGGGCATTCTTTGCCAGGGCCGGGGCAGCGCCGCCAATTCGGTCGTGTGCTATTGCACCGGCGTGACCGAGGTGGACCCGGCCCGCATGCAGGTGCTCTTCGAGCGTTTCATCAGCAAGGAACGCAACGAGCCGCCGGACATCGACATCGACTTCGAACACGAGCGCCGCGAGGAGGTCATCCAGTACCTCTACCGCAAATACACGCGGGACCGTGCGGCGCTGGCGGCGGTGGTCATTTCCTACCGGGTCAAGAGCGCGCTGCGCGACGTGGGCAAGGCGCTGGGTTTCGACCCGGAGGCGCTGGATGCGCTGTGCAGCAATCACCAGTGGTGGGACGGCATGGAGATCGATGCCGCGCGACTGGCCGAGGTGGGGCTGGACATGCAGCAGCTGGCGGTGCGTCAGCTGCTGGACCTGACCCGCACACTGCTGGGGTTTCCGCGTCACCTCTCGCAGCATCCCGGCGGCTTCGTGCTGACGCAAGGGCCGCTGACCCGCATGGTGCCGGTGGAAAACGCGTCCATGCCGGACCGCACCGTCATTGAATGGGACAAGGACGACCTGGATGCGGTGGGCCTGCTGAAGGTGGACGTGCTGGGGCTGGGCATGCTGACGGCGCTGCGCAAGACGCTGGCGCTGATCAGCGATCGGGACGGCGATGTCTTTGGCGTGCAGGACATTCCTTCGGAGGACCGCAAGACCTACGACATGATCTCGCGTGCCGAGACCATCGGCGTCTTCCAGATCGAAAGCCGGGCGCAGCGCAGCATGCTGCCGCGTCTGAAGCCGCGCTGCTTCTACGACCTGGTGATCGAGGTCGCCATCGTCCGCCCGGGCCCGATCCAGGGTGGCATGGTCCATCCCTACCTGCAGCGGCGCCAGCAGCTCGAGCCGGTGGACTATCCCAGCGAAGCCTTGAAGGTGGTGCTGGAGCGGACGCTGGGCGTGCCGGTGTTCCAGGAGCAGGTGATGCAGATCGCGATGGTGGCGGCGGGGTTCACCGGCGGCGAAGCGGACGGCCTGCGTCGCTCGATGGCGGCCTGGAAGCGCAAGGGCGGTCTGCAGAAGTACTACGACAAGATCGTGCAGGGCATGACCTCGCGCGGTTATGAACTGTCTTTTGCGCAGGCCATCTTCGAGCAGATCAAGGGCTTCTCGGAATACGGTTTTCCGGAATCCCATGCGGCCTCGTTTGCGCTGCTGGTCTACAGCAGTTGCTGGCTCAAGTGCCACCGCCCGACCGAATTCCTGGCCGGCATGCTGAATTCCCAGCCGCTGGGTTTTTATTCCCCCAGCCAGCTGGTGCAGGATGCCAAGCGCAACGGCGTGGTGGTGATGCCGCCGGACGTGATGTTCAGCGACTGGGACTGCACGCTGGAGCCCTGCGAGTCCAGCCGCGCAGCGGATGCCTGGAACGGCGCGGCCCAGACCCGTGCGCCGATGGCGGTGCGGCTGGGGCTGCGGCTGGTGAAGGGGCTGCAGAAGGCCTCGGCCGAGCAGATCCGGCTGGCGCGTGCGCAGGCGCCTTTTGAAGATGCGGAAGATGTGGCGCGGCGGGCGGGCCTCAACCAGCAGCAGATGACGATGCTGGCGGCGGGGGATGCCCTGGCCAGCCTCAGCGGCCACCGGCGCCAGCAGATGTGGGACGCCGCGGCCCAGCATGCACCGCCGCCCCTGCTGCGCGCGGCCCCGGTGCAGGAGGACTTCCTGGAGTTGCCGCAGGCGCCGGAGGGCGAGGACATCGTCTTTGACTATGCGTCGCTGGGCCTGACGCTGCGCAGCCATCCGCTGCTGCTGCTGCGTCCGCTGCTCCAGCAGCGTCGCCTCATGACGGCGGCGGAGCTGGACGCCTCACCGGATGGACGGGTGGTGCGCGGCTGCGGCATCGTCACCGTCAAGCAGCAGCCGGCGACGGCCAAGGGCACGATCTTCATTTCGCTGGAGGATGAGACGGGGGATGTGCAGGTGATCGTGCACCGCGCGCTGTGGCAGCGGCAGCGTCAGGTGATGCTGCATGCGCGGCTGCTGGCGGTGCGGGGGCAATGGCAGCGCAAGGGCGAGGTGCGCAACCTCATTGCCGGTCACCTGGAAGACCTCACGCCGCTGCTCGGCCGCTTGCAGACCGAGAGCCGGGACTTCCACTGACGGCGAGCGTTCAGGCCGCGGAGGCTAGGCGCCGCGCTGCGGCCCGCTCGCCAAGCGCGGAGGTCGGCTGGGAGATCTGGGGCATGGGCGCCGGGATCGGCGCCTGCGCCAGCCGCTGGGCAATGATGCTGAGCACGGCGGGGTTCCAGCAGAGTCCGCAATGGCTGCCGTCCACTTCCACGTTCTCGATCTGGTCGTGGTCTTCGGGCTGCAGGCAGGCTTCCCAGGCCACCACGCCGTCGCTGCGACTGTGGATGGCGGTGAGGGGCTGGGGCGGTGCGGTCATCAACTGCTGCTTGAATGCCGGATCCAGTTCGGGCACGGCGCCGCTGATCCAGTGGTACAGCAGGCTCACATTGGTCTGCGCGGCTTCGCCGGTGATGGGGGTGCCGATGGTGATCACCTGCCGGATGGGCAAGGCCATGCGCTTGGCGATTTCGCGGGCGTAGATGCCGCCCAGGCTCCAGCCGATCAGGGTGATGCCGTCCGCTGCGGGGCTGAAGCGGTCATTGACCTCTTCGGCCAGCGTGTCGAGCCAGGCCTCGACGTTGCCGCTGGGGCCGGTATTCATGCCGCGGCCCCAGTCGCGGGCGTCATAGCCGAGCTTGCGACAGAACTCCAGCAGCGGCGAGACCGTCTGGGCATCGGTGGCCAGTCCGGGGAACACGACGACGGGATGTCCGTCGCCGGCTTCGAAGCGGCTGTGGTCCATCCAGCGGCTGCTGGCGTACTCGAAGGCCGCTCGAAACGGCTCGATGCCCAGGAGGGTCCAGGACGGGGACAGGATGGCGGACTTCATGATGCAGGGACCCCGTTTCAAGTGAAGCCCGATATTCAGGCCCGGGTCCTGCGCTGGGAACCCCCTGAAGGCCTGCAAATCAGGTCGGACGTGACCTACACCACGTGCGCAATTAACGGATCAGCGCAATCAGGATGATGATGGGGATGGGCACGCCAAGCAGATACAGAAGAATGGATCGCATGAGAGTCTCCAGTGATGAAGGGGGATGACGCCTTAATCGTGCTGATCGCGCTGACGGCCGCCGATGGTGGCGAGCCAGCTGGCGGTGAATGCGCCGATCAGCAGCGCCACGAACATCCACAACGCAGCCTGCATGGCGGCCTTGCGGGCGGTGTCGGCGGCATCACGCGCGCGAGCCTCGGCGGCCTGCGCATCGGTGCGAGCCCGTTGCAGCAGCTCATTCACGCGCCGCTCCGCATCCACCTGGCTCAGCCCGGTGCGCTGCGACACCAGCGCGCCGGCCTGACGCTGATCTTCGGGCGACAGCGTGCCGCCCTGACGCCAGGCGTGCATCAGCAGACGGCTGAGCTCCGGCAGCAGGTTCGCCGTGCCCACATCCGGCTGCGTCCGCAGCGTGGCGGGGTTGGCGCCATTCAGGCCCGCATTGCTGCTGCCCGTGCTGCCAGCCGCTCCTGCGGTGCCCATGCTGCTTCCAGCCGCGGTGTTGCCCGCCGCTGTCGCCGATGTTGCCGATGTCGCAGCCGGATCCCGGCGCAGCATCGCATCCAGGTAGTAGCCCAGATCGAAACCGGTGGCGTCACGCAGGCCGGACTCACTGCCCCCGCCTGTCATGGATGCAGAGCCGGCATCGCGTCCTGCGCTGCCGATTGCACCGACCCCTGCGCCGGCTCCTGCGGCTCCTGCGGCTCCTGCGGCGGCCACTGTGCCACCGGCGACGGTAGAGGCCGCCTTCACGCCAGCCCCGAGGATGCCGCTGATGGTGGCGCCCAGCAGTGCTGCGGTGAACAGCGTGGCCACGGCCCAGCTCAGCAGGCCGTGGGCGGTATCGCGGAAATGCACTTCATCGACATGGGTGTCGCGCCAGCGGGTCCGCAGCCGACCGGCCAGATAGCCGCCCAGGCCGGACGCGGCCAACTGCGTCAGTGCCAGCCACACGATGCCGGTCACCCCGATCGTCTGGGCCTGTGCGCCTTCACCGGCCCAGGGCGACATGGCGGCCAGGCCCAGCCCTGTGCCCAGCACCAGCAGGATCAACGACAGTGCGGCGGCGGCGGCGGCACCGGCCAACACGGATGCCCATGACACGGCGGACCATGTTCCGCTACTGGCTGAGCGCAGTGCGCCGGCCTCACTGCTGTACCAGGCTTCGTTCGCCACCATGACGGTCTCCTTGAGATGATGACCACCATTGGCAAGCCGCGCACCCAGCGCAGCGCGAAGACCCATCCGAGGGACGTTACCCCGACCGCTTCTCGCCCCTTGCCCTCAAAAACCGGTATGCGCCGCATGCCGTCCTGCCGGCCGCAGGCGCAGAATCTCACCATGTCGACCGCCTTCATCTACCTGAAGCTTCCCACTCACCAGCTCCCGGCGGACCATCGCCTGGAGGACCGCATTGACCAGGCGCTGCGTGAGGCGGGCGTGGGAACGGTGCTGGGCTGGGGCAGTTCGCTGGGGGATGCGCCACCGGGCCAGATGCGTCCGCTGGCCTTTCTGCGCATCGACATCGAGGCGGACGACCTGAACGGCGCACGCCAACTGCTACGTGCCTTCCTGCTGGACGCTGGCATGCCGACGGGCACTGAACTGCATTTCACGCGGGACCATCATCCGCTGCAGGATCTTTTCGACGGCGCGGACTGGCGGCTGGACCAGCCGGTGGCGGGCAGCCGGCGCAACTTTCATCGCTGATTCGTTCTCTCGCAATCAGCCTCTGTCCTGCTGCTGCTGCTGCTGCTGGCATGCAGGCTTGTCGAAGGTCGAAGCGCTTTTGAGGAGTTCGTGGTTCGCGGAGGATGCAAGGTCTTGATGGGGGAGGTTGGCCGGGGCCTTGTCGTTCTCCCATTTCTGCTGCACTTACGCGTCCCCGCACGGCGGCATAGTCGGCAAAGCGCGGTGTAGACGCGTGGCAGTCCTCGGTGGGGAAAGGAAGGGGCCAGGGGCCATTTGCGGAAGTTAAGAAGGGAATGGCCGGCGCAGCCGGACAGGAATGACATGGAGCAAATGGCCCCTGGCCCCTTCCTTTCCGGCGCAGTGCACCCGCAATGTAACGCCCGTTACCCACATCCCTCCCACCCCTCAGAATCCCCCAAGCAAAATCCGGCACGCCCCCCCACCGTTACCACCGTCCCCCCAGCAGTGTCCCAAGTGCGCCCCCCTCCCCCGGACCTTCCTGAAGAGATCCGCATTGAACTGCACCCCACCGGCCTTCGCCTGGGCGCTGACCTCACGCTGATCCGCAGCCGCCTGCTCCCACGCCTGATGGCGGCGCTGCTCCAGGCCCATGAAGACGGCCTGGCCCGACGCGACAGCCCTTGCAGCCGCGCGGACCTGTGCGCGCGCATTGCCGGCATGGCCGAGCTCCACCGCACGCAGGTCTGGCGTGCCATGGCGCAGCTCGCTGGCACCGCGCTGGAAACGCTCATTGCCGCCCACACCCCCAGCGGTGGTCCCTTCTGGCTGCACGAGCCCTTGCTGTCCCGCTGCCGGTTTTACCTGGACACAGGCGCCCTGGCCCAAGGCGCGGCCCTCGCCGACTGGCTCGGTCAGCGCCGGACGGCAACACCCGCCCCTACCGCGCCCCTCCTGCCCTGGACCTACACCGAAGCCCTCGCCCGCGCCGACCACCTGCTCGATCGCGGCGAGCTCTACCCCGCCCGCCTGGCGCTCCAGCAAGCAGCCCCCCACCTGCCCGCCGACGACCCACTCGCCGCCGCCGCCCTGGGCTGGCGCCGCGCACGCATTGCCCGCCGCCTGGGCGACTGGGGCGCTCTCCAGGACGAACTGCGCGACCTCTCCAGCGCCCTCAACGACAACCGCCTCGCGGCCCCGGAACGCCAGCAGCTCCAGGCCCGCATCGCCATCCTGGCCGCGTGGCACTGGTATGGGAGCCTCGGCCAACCGGCTGCCGCCCTGGCGCGCCTCGAAGACGTCCCGCCCGTGGCGCTGGCCTTCGACCCCACCTTGCGATGCGACCACGGCAACCTGCGCGGCATCGCCCTGCGTGAACTGGCCCTGGCTCAATCCGACCGCGACCTTGCCGCCGCCTCCGTCGCCGCACTGGGTGACGCCCTGCGAAGCGCCTCCCTGGCCGGCCTGCCCGACGCACTGCAGATCTGCGCCGCCAACCTGGCCCACGGCATCGGCCAGCTCGCCCATGCGGGCCTGCTCGGAGACGCCAACAGCCTCGAGGAGGCTCTGCGCTGGCTGCTGCTCAGTGATGCCATCTGCAGCAGATGGCAACTGGGTCGCAGCTCCCTGCTCAACACCATTTTCCTGCTGCGCCTGTGCGGCCTCGGCGGCTTTCGCTTCTCCGCCGTCCGCCGCCTAGCCGACGCTGCGGGCCACCCGCTCCAGGCCGACTCCTACGCCGCGCTCGCCGCCCAACGCTGGGAAGCCTGCCGCGGAAGACAGTCTCAGATTCCGGCCGATCAGCGCTGCGCCTTCCTGCTGCTCTGGGCCCGCCATGCGGCGGCCGAATGCGACAGCTTCACCGCTGCGGACCTCATCCGGCAGGCTCGCTTGCAGGCCCGCAAGCTCCGCGACCCGCAGGCCCGTTTGCGCTACCTGGAAGAGGCCCGCGCCCTCAGCCATCAGCCGCAACGCGCGTAACGACAGAACGGCGCCCGCGCTGCGGAGGTCCAGTCAACACTGCGCTCTCGAATCGACACCCCATCGACACACCACCGGGAGCCCAATCATGAACACCTCGCCACACGCGCCCAAGCGACACACTGTCCCCACGGTCTCCGTGATCACCGCAGTCGTTGCGCTCTGTCTGACCCTGACCGGCTGCAATGCGGCCGTCGCCCAACCAAACTCGCAAGACGCCAAGGCTGGCATCCCCGACCACCGCGAGCACTGGACACCCCGCCCCGACCTCCAGCGCGCCTTCGACGCGCTCAAGACCCGCGGCACACTCGTGCTCATGGACACCGCCAGCCGCCAGTGGATGGCCTCCGACTCGGTCCGTGCCCATGCCGGCTACATCCCCGCGTCGACCTTCAAGATCCCCATGTCCCTCATCGCCCTGGAAACCGGCGCCGCTCAGGACCAGAACACCCGCTTCCCCTGGGACGGTCAAAAGCGCCGCATGCCCGACTGGAACCAGGACCAGACCCTGGCCAGTGCCTACAGGTATTCCGCCGTCTGGGTCTTCCAGCATCTGGCCCGCACCGTCGGCCAGCCCACCGTGCAGCAGTTCCTCTACGACTTCCGCTACGGCAATGCCAAGGCCGGCCCGGTCGGGGACACCTTCTGGCTGGAGGGAGACCTGCGCATCAGCGCCGTCGGCCAGATCGAATTCCTGCGCCGCCTGCACGACCGCGAGCTGCCGCTCTCCGACGCCACCTACAACACGGCCCGCACGGTGATGCGACGGGATACCGGCCCAGGCTGGACGCTCTATGCCAAGACCGGCTGGGGCGACAGCACCCAGCCCGCCATCGGCTGGTTCGTCGGCTGGCTCGAGCGCGATCGGGACCCACGGCCGGTCTACTTCGCGCTCAACATGGACATGGTGCGTGACGACCTCGGTCCCAAGCGCGAGGCCGTGGTCAAGGACAGCCTGCGCACCCTCGGCTACCTGGACTGACCCACCCGCGCTGCCGGGGGGCCTGCGCAGACGGCCGGCCAGGGATCGGAAAACCTTCACCAGAGCGATTGACCAAAGCGACGGCGCGGCCATGGCAGATGGCCGATACTCCCCGGCGTCATTCATTTCTGCAGGCAGGTGCCCTCCATGAAGCTGCTCCCTTCCTTGTCCGTTGTCCGTGCCGCCCTCCCCGCTGCGCTGTCTGCCGCGTTGCTGACCGTGGCCGGCCCGGTGCTGGCCCAGGTCACCGTCACCGCGCCCTGGGTGCGCGCCACCGTGGCCCAGCAATCGTCCACCGGCGCCTTCATGCAACTGAAGTCGCCCAAGCCCGTGAAGCTCGTCTCGGTCACCACCCCGGCCGCAGGCATCGTGGAAGTGCACGAGATGACCATGGACGGCCAGGTCATGCGGATGCGGGCCGTGCCTGCGCTGGAACTGCCGGCCGACAAGATGGTCGAGCTCAAGCCGGGCGGCTATCACGTCATGCTGATGGACCTCAAAGGCCAGGTGAAGGCGGGCGACACCGTGCCGCTGACCCTGGTGTTTGAAGGCGCGGACCAGAAGCGCGAGACCGTGCAGGTCAAGGCCACGGTCAAGCCGCTGGGGGCGGCGGCGCCTGCCATGGATGAACACGGCGGGCACGGCGGACATCAGCACTGAGCGTCAGCACTGATGACTGACCGCCAACATTGACGGCCAGTATTGAGGCTGCACGCCCCCGGCCTCAGCGCGCGGGCCGGGCCAGCCCAGCGGCCAAATGGTCCACCAGCGCCTTGATCCGCTGCGGCATGAATCGCTGGCTCGGCATCAGCGCATGCAGCGGCATCGGCCGCCCGACCCAGTCGGGCAGCACATCCACCAGCGCGCCGCTGGCCAGGCTCTCGCGCACGTCCAGCTCGCTCTTGTAGGTCAGGCCTCGGCCTTCCAGCGCCCACAGGTGGGCAATGCCGCCGTCGTCGGCACTGCGTCGTCCCTGCACGGCCACTTCCACGGCGGGTCCGTTCAACTGGTCCTTGCGCCAGAACTTCCACTGCCGCTCCAGCCGGTCGCCGATCTTGAAGCGGATGCACTCGTGTGCCGTCGCCAGGTCCTGCGGATGCTGGGGCCGGCCGTGCCGCTTCAGATACTCCGGCGACGCGACCAGCAGCCGCCGACCGTCAAACAGCCGGCGGGCCACCAGACGGGAATCGGCCAGTTCCCCGTAGCGCAGGGCGACGTCCACCTCGTCCCTCACCACATCCTGCAGGCCGTCCCCGACGTTGAGGTGAAGTTCCACCCCCGGATGCCGCTCCAGAAAGCTGTCCAGCAGCGGCAGCACCACGCGGCGCGTCAGGTCACTGGACGCACTCACCCGAATGCGTCCCCGCAGCACCGGCGCGGAGGCCTTGCCGCGCCCGGGCTCACCCTCGTGCAGTTGGGCCAGGCCTTCCTCCAGCAGCTCCAGCGCCCGCTGGGCGTAATCCCGCAGACGCTCCCCGGCGGCGGTCAGCCGCAGGGCGCGGGTGCTTCGCTCCACCAGCCGCGCGCCCAGACGCGCCTCCATCTTCTTCAGCATCGCGCTGGCGGCGGCGGGGGTGATGTTCATGACCTTGGAGGCCGCGGTCAGGCTGCCCCCGCGGGCGCACTCCACAAGCAGGCGCAGCTCGGCGGTATTTTCAATTTCCATTTAAAACTGATTGCGATTGAACGGGCTTCATTGATTGTGCTCAAAGCGGGAGGATCTCGGCCATCCTGTGGGAATTGCCCCATGACAACCTGCTGCTGAACCGGAGCCCCTCATGAAAGCTGTTGGATATTTCAAGAACCTGCCCATTACCGACCCTGAGTCGTTGATCGACCTGGATGTGCCCATGCCGCAAGCCGGTCCCAGCGACCTGCTGGTGGAGATCACCGCCGTGGCCGTGAACCCGGTGGACACCAAGATCCGCAAGAGCCGCCCCGCCGCGGAGAACGCCCCGGTGGTGCTGGGCTGGGACGCCGTGGGCCATGTGCGGGCCATCGGTCCGCAGGTGCAGGGCTTCGCGGTCGGCGACCGGGTCTGGTATGCGGGCGACCTCACCCGCATGGGCAGCAATGCCCAGTTCCAGGCGGTGGACCACCGCATCGTGTCCAAGGCCCCGACCTCGCTCAGCGATGCCGAAGCCGCCGCCCTGCCGCTGACCGCCATCACTGCCTGGGAGATGCTGCATGACCGACTCCAGGTGAACCGCGACAGCCGTCCCGTCAGCCTGCTGGTGACCGGTGCGGCCGGTGGGGTGGGCTCCATCCTGGTCCAGCTCGCCCGCCAGTCTCCCCACCTGACGGTCATCGGCACCAGCTCCGACCCGGACGGTGCAGGCGGCGACTGGCTGCGCCAGCTCGGCGCTCACCACGTCATCAACCATCGCGAGCCGCTGGCGCCCCAGGTCGCCGCGCTGCAGACCCAGGGCCTGGCACCGGTCCGTCATGTGGCCAGCCTCACCCACACGCCGCAGCACTTCAAGGACCTGGTCGAACTGCTGGAACCGCAGGGCCAGCTCTCGCTGATCGACGACTTCGGCGCGGGTGACATCGACGTCATGGCCCTCAAGCGCAAGGCACTCTCGCTGCATTGGGAATTGATGTTCACCCGCAGTCTGTTCACCACACACGACATCGCCGAGCAGGGCCGCCTGCTGGCCGAGGTGGCGCGCCTGGTGGATGAAGGCAAGGTCCGCACCACGCTGGCGGAGGTGCTGGGCCCGATCAATGCGGCCACGCTGCGTCGTGCCCATGAGCTGCAGGAGCGTCAACGCCAGCAAGGCAAGCTGGTCCTTCAGGGTTTCTGATAGGTCCTGGATCACGACCGATTCGTGAAACCTTACCGCCTCCTGACAAGGAGGCGGACCACTCAGGGGAAATCCTGGGTGACCGCAGTACGCACAACAGCGATACCTGAGCCCCTCGAAAAACAATGCCGGGACGGCGAGGGAAATTCGGATGAGTGCTCGACTGCTGGGAGCTGGTGCTGCGCGCCGGATGGCACGACTGTGGGGACCGCTGGGAGGCTCAGCCGCTCGGGCTGCTGCCGCTGCGTTGGCGGTGGTCGCCGGATTCGGTGTGGCCTCTGCGGCGCAGGCGGCCACCATCGGTGTGATCCTGCCCGGCAGCTGGCCCAGTGTGCAGCAGGCCGAAGCCCTGCAGCAGGGCATGACGCTGGCCCTCAAGACCTGGCCCGGCGACTCGGTGCCCACCCTCATCGTCAAGGACAGCGCCTGTGACGCGCGCAAGGCCGAACTGGCCACGGACGAACTGATCCAGGCCAAGGTCGACATCGTGCTGGGCAACTGGTGCGAGATCGGCAACGGCGCGGATCGACTCAAGGCAGCGGGCATCCCGCTGATTTCCAGCAATGCCGAGCGCGTGCCGGGCAAGGACCTGCAGGTGCAGCTCGGTCGCATCGAGCTCTATGCCGCCGAGCGCATCGCCACCGAACTGCGGCGCGAGACCGGCCTGCGCATCAGCGCACGGACCTCCTGCTGGCTGGACTTCGAGGCCACGCTCAGCGAGCGGGTGGATGCGGTGCTGTGCCCGGTGCTGGCCGTGGACAAGACCCGCTGGGACCAGGTGGCCAACACCTACACCGCCGCCTTCCGCAAGCCCATCACGCCGTCCGCCGCGCGCGGTTATGCAGCGATGGAGCTGGCCCTGAACTACCTGCGTCGGGCCAAGAGCGGCAAGGCCGCCGTGGCCCTGCGCGAGACCCAGGGCAGCACCACGCTGCTGGGCCCGGTGCCTGCCGCCGATGCACCAGCCCCCACCACCGCCCTGCAACTGGTCTTTGCCCCGCACCTGCCCAAGATGAGCCCGCAGCAGTCCCAGACGCTGGACAAGCTGGTCAAGTCCAAGGGCTGCGGATGCCCGGGCGGCACGCTGCGCGACGGTTGCCCGAAGGACGGCAGCCCCTGGAGCAACATGCCCTTCGTGGTGCGCGGCGGCGGGACACCGGCGGCTTGCGCCTCGGCCATCCAGGTGCTGGAGCTCTGAGACCGGGCCAACGCTTGCACGCGCGGCCACGCCGCACCGCCGGACTCGCCCTATAGTGCGGGCTGTGGCGCCGAATGGCGCTGAAGCACTGCACGAGGAACGTCCATGGTCAAGAAGGTGAAGAAGACTGCCGGCAGCCCGCCGATCGGGGAGGCCATGCCGGCCGGTCCCGGCCTGCTGGACAGCCAGTTCGGGCAGCTCGTCAAGGAGTCGGCCCAGCAGATCTGGTCCGCCGGTCTTGCTGCCTTTGCCAAAGCCCAGAACAACAGCGGCAAGGCCTTCGACACGCTCGCGGAAGAAGGCGCCCGCATCCAGAAGAAAACCCAGGCCAGCGCGGAAGAGCGTCTGGGCGCCGTGGCCTCGCGCATGTCCGACATGGCCGGCGAGGTGGGCACCCGCGCCGGCCAGCATTGGGACAAACTGGAATCGATTTTCGAGGACCGCGTGGCGCGGGCCCTGCATCGGCTGGGCGTTCCGACGTCCAAGGACCTGGAGGCGCTGCATCAGCGGCTGGATGCATTGACGCAGGCGATCCAGGCGCAAGGGGGCAGCGTGCCGGCGGCAAGGGCTTCGGCTTCTGCGCCAGTGGATGCGAAGCCGGCGAAGGCGGCCAAGGCTGCCAAGAATGTGAAGCCGGTCAAGCCTGCCAAGGCCGCGAAGACTGTCAAAGCGGTCCAGCCGGTCCTTGCGGCGAAAAACAAAGCTGCGTCGAAAACCACCAAGAAGTCTCCCAAGGCCGCGAAGACCACCGCGAAAGCCGCAACCCAGGCTGCCACCGCCTCACCCGCTGCCCGGAAGTCAACACCCGGCACCCGCGCCAAGCGCTGACCCGTCGTATCGCCATGGAGGTCCCGCGCGCACACCCGCGCGGCGCTTCTACCTGCGGAGCACCCGGGCGCCATGCGCCCGCACCCCCGCCCGCAGCCGTGCAGTTCATCACGAACCCCTTCGTGACCCCCATCGCCCAGGGGGATGCCCCGGCTCACCGCCGAACGAACAATCTCACACAAGTTCCGCGCGACTGTTCGCGCCCCAAGATCTCCACCGGAATTCCATGAAGCGCATCCTTGCCGCCGCCCTCGTTGCCCTGCCCTTCGCAGGCTTCGCCGCCACCGACGACAACCTGCTGACCAACGGCAGCTTCGAATCCAACCTGCTGCGCAATGGCAGCTGGTCCAACTTCACCAGCATCGAAGGCTGGACGGTCGGCAGCAAGGGCGTGGAAGTGCGCAACAACGTGTCCGGCAGCGCGCTGGACGGCCACAACTTCGTGGAGCTGGACACCACCGGCAACAGCAGCATCAGCCAGAGCTTCGCCACCGTGGCGGGCTACACCTACGAGCTGAGCTTCTCCTACGCCAACCGCAGCGACAACCGGGGCGCCGTCAGCAACGGCATCGCCTGGAGCGTCGGCAGCCTGTCGGGCACGGTCGGCCAGAACACCACCACCAGTTGGACCACCTACACCACCAGCTTCATCGGCACCGGCAATCCGATGACCCTGACCTTCGCCGCCATCGGCCGCGCTGATTCCTACGGCACCTCGCTGGACAACGTCAGCCTGAGCGTGCTGTCCACCGTGCCGGAACCGCAAGGCTATGCGCTGATGCTGGCGGGCCTGGGCACGGTCGGCCTGCTGTCGCGCCGTCGCCGCCGCAACGTCTGATCACCGTCTGGACGCGTTGGGACATCGCTCCGGCGATGCAGCGCGATTCACAGGGCCCCGCAGAGGGTCCAGCAAAAAGGGCATCCCGCGGGATGCCCTTTTTTCATGTCAGCGCAGATCCTCAGCCAGATCCTCAGCCAGATCCTCAGCCCAGATAGCGCGCTTCCAGATGCCGCCGGAAGTGCGCCGTGTTCAGCGGCTCGCCGCTGGCGCGCTGCACCAGTTCCGGCGTTTCATAACGGCTGCCCTGCTGCCAGATTCGGTCCTTGAGCCAGTCGAAGACCGGCGTCAGCTCGCCCCGGGCAATGTCCGCATCCAGGCTCGGACGCTCGCGACGCATGGTGGCAAACCACTGGGCCGCATACATCGCGCCCAGCGTGTAGCAGGGGAAGTAGCCGAACAGGCCCGCGCCCCAGTGCACGTCCTGCATGGGGCCGTCCTTGAAGTTGCCACGTGTGTCCAGGCCCAGCAACTCCTGCATCTTGGCGTCCCACAGCGCCGGGATGTCCTCCACCTCGATCTCGCCTTCCATCAGCGGACGCTCAATCTCATAACGCAGGATCACATGCGCGGGGTAGGTCACCTCGTCCGCATCCACGCGGATGTAGCCCGGCGCCACTCGGGTCATCATCCGGTGCAGGTTGTCCGCGGCAAAGGCCGGCTGGTCGCCCAGATGGCGGCGCACCAGCGGTTCCAGCAGCCCGGCAAAGCCCGGGTGCGACGCCAGCTGCATCTCGAAGGACAGGCTCTGGCTCTCATGCAGGCCCATCGACCGGGCCGCTGCGATCGGCAGGCCCATCCAGTCCCGCGGCAGGTTCTGTTCATAACGGCCGTGGCCGGTTTCATGGATGGTGCCGGTGAGGCTCTGCAGGAAGCTGTCCTCGCGATAACGCGTCGTCATGCGCACGTCCTCCGGCACGCCGCCGCAGAACGGATGGGTGCTTTCGTCCAGGCGGCCGGCGGCGAAGTCAAAGCCCAGCAGCTTCATCGCATCCAGGCCCAGCGCACGCTGCGCCGCCGTGGAGAACGGCCCCTGGGGCGCCACCACCGCTTCACCGGCCTGGCGCTCCATCACCTGCCGGATCAGACCCGGCAGCCACTGGCGCAGGTCGCCGAAGACACGGTCCACTTCGGCCGAGCGCATGCCCGGCTCGTACTGGTCCAGCAGCGCGTCGTACTTGCTCAGGCCCGAGGACTCGGACAGCAGACGCGCTTCCTCACGGATCAGCCGCACCACCGGACGCAGGTTCTCCACATAGCCCGCCCAGTCATTGGCGGGACGCTGGCTGCGCCAGGCATGCTCGCAATGCGAGATGGCCAGGGACTTCGATTCCACCAGGCTCTGCGGCAAGGCATTGGCCGATCGCCACACCCGCTGCATTTCGCGCAGCGAGGCCCGCTGCACATCGTCCAGCGGCTCCTGCTCCGCCCGGGCCAGCAGGTCCTTCAGCGCCGGGTCGGTGCCCAGCTGGTGCAACAGCCCTTCCATCTCGGCCAGCGCTTCCGCACGCGGCACGGCGCCACCGGGCGGCATGAAGGCGGCCTGGTCCCAGGAAGCCATGGCATGCAGATGCTGCAGCCGATGCTTGCGACGATGGCGCTGGCACAGGTCGTCGTAGGCCGGCGTGCTGGCGGAAGAGGTCATGCGGGGTCTCCTGAATGCGGACTGCTGCGAAAGAAGGGCAGTTCGAGACTGCATTGTGGCGGTGTCCACCGCCTGCGCCACACTCCCCCGAAAGAGTGGTGCGACGCGAAGATCCGCATCAAGGCAGGAAGTACAGACCCACCGAGGTCATGATCAGATACCGTGCAAACTTGCCGATGGCCATGTAGACCACACAGGGCCAGAACGGCAGGCGCAGCCAGCCCGCCAGTGCGCATAGCGGATCGCCCACAATGGGCAACCAGCTGAGCAGGCAGGTCTTGGCGCCGAAGCGGCGCAGCCAGCCCAGCACCCGCTGGTCCCGCGGGGTGTGATGCACCGCGGCCTCATAGGCCCGCTCGGCGCCCCAGCCCATCCACCAGCTGATGGCGCCGCCGAGGGTGTTGCCCACGGTGGCCACGCCAATGGCCGCCCAGAACAGCTCGGGCTTCTCATGCACCAGCAGCAGCACGACGGGTTCCGACCCCATCGGCAACAGCGTGGCCGAGATCAAGGCCACGACAAAGACAGCACCCAACCCGACTTGAGGAAGCGATAACGCTTCCAGCATCAGGTCAATCATGTGTTGCAGCCATGCTTCCATGCGTGGGATTATCCGGACTAGTCCGTTCTCGCTGAGGTCTTCATGTCATTGCGCACCCTCGCGACATCCTGGGTGATGTCGCTCTGTGCGTCTGTTGCCGCCATGGCGGCGCTGATCGTGTCTCCGGTGTCCCCCGTGATGGTGGCCTTGTTCACAGCCACCGTGTCGTCCCAGGCCCAGCCCCCTGCCCCCGCCTCGGCTTCCGGCTCGACCCCGAATGCCAATCCGTCGGCAACCCCGGTGCCCGCGGCCGCGGCCCTGCCGCCGTTGCCGGCGGTGACCGGCGGCGCCTGCACGCAGCTGGTCGCCTCCGGCAATCCGCAATATCCGCCCTATCTCTGGCGTCCCACCGAGGACGACCCGCGTCTGGTGGGGGCCAATGCCGAGCTGATGCAATGGCTGGCCCGCGAGATCGGCATTCCCATCGACACCCGCTATGTGGGCCCCTGGGGCCGTGTGCAGGAAGAAGCCCGCGCCGGTCGCATCGACCTGATCGCCGGGGCGTTCTTCACCCTGCCGCGCACCGAGTACCTGGACTACTTCTTCCCCGCCTTCCGGGAAACCCGGTCGGTGGTGCTGACCCGCGCCACCTCGTCGCTCAACTACAAGCGCTGGACCGACCTCGCCGGCCATCAGGGCGTGACCGTCATCAACAACAGCTTCGGCGTGGAATTTGACCAGTTCGCAAGGCAGTCCCTCAAGATGACGCAGGTGGCCACCGTCGAGCAGGCCCTGCAGATGCTGCAGCGCGGCCGGGTGGACTACTTCATCTACGAAGACACCCCCGCCGAGGCCTATGCCGCGCGTGCAGGCGGCGTCCCCATCCGCCCGCTGATGCCGGCGGTGGCCCATGAAGGCCTGTACCTCACCCTGGCTCACCGCTCCCGCTGCAACACGCCGGAACTGCGCGGCCGGCTGACCCGGGCCCTGTACAAGCTGAGCCAGGAACGCACGATGAACCGCTTCATCGAACAAGGCATCCAGTTGTGGAAGCAGCAGGCCCCCTGAGGCCTCCCCGCGCACAAGTCAACTGACATCCCACCAAAGTCATCCCCCAACGGGCCGGGCGGCCAGCGCGACAGCGCTATACTTCTGCCTCTTTTTTGTGCAGTTCCCCCATGCCCACCCCGCTGCCCGGTCCCATGACGCTGGGCCCCTATCGCCTGCCCAATCGGCTGTTCGTTGCTCCCATGGCGGGCGTGACGGACCGGCCGTTTCGCGTGCTGTGCAAGAAGCTGGGGGCAGGTTATGCGGTCAGCGAGATGGTGACCTCGCGCAAGGACCTGTGGAACAGCCTCAAGACTTCGCGCCGCGCCAATCATGAAGGCGAGCCGGCGCCGATCTCGGTGCAGATCGCCGGCACCGATGCGCTGATGATGGCCGAGGCGGCCGCCTACAACATCGACCGCGGCGCCCAGATCATCGACATCAACATGGGCTGCCCCGCCAAGAAGGTCTGCAACAAGTGGGCCGGCTCGGCGCTGATGCAGGACGAGCCGCTGGCACTGGAGATCATCGAGGCCGTGGTGGCTGCCTGTGCGCCGCGCGGCGTGCCGGTGACGTTGAAGATGCGCACCGGCTGGTGCCAGGCCGAGAAAAACGCGGTGCGCCTGGCCCGCGCCGCCGAGCAGGCCGGCGTGGCCATGGTCACCGTGCATGGCCGCACCCGGGAACAGGGCTATACCGGCCATGCCGAATACGACACCATCGCGGCAGTCAAGGCTGCACTTCGGATTCCGGTGGTGGCCAATGGCGACATCAGCAGCCCGCACAAGGCCCGCGACGTGCTGGCGGCCACCGGCGCCGATGCGCTGATGATCGGCCGCGCCGCGCAGGGCCGCCCCTGGATCTTTGCCGAGATCGCGCATTTCCTGGAGACCGGTGAACTGCTGCCGGCACCGCGCATCGCCGATGCCAAGCGCTGGCTGATCGAGCACCTGCACGACCACTACACCCTCTACGGCGAGCTCACCGGCATGCGCAGCGCGCGCAAGCACATCGGCTGGGCCGTGCGCGCCCTGCCCGGCGGCGAGGAGTTCCGCCGCCACATGAACACCCTGGACAGCTGCGAGGACCAGGTCCGCACCCTCGGCGACTGGCTCGACGCACTGGCCCAGGACCATGACCGCCTGCCCTACCTGGCACAGGCGGCCAATGACGAGCCTGACGGCGTCTCTCCCGACAACAACGACAACAGCGCACACGAAGAAAGAAGGCTCACGGCATGACGCCCAAACCGATCGAGGCCTGCGTCCGCGAGAACCTGGAAGCCTACTTCCGGGACCTCGGCGGCGAGGCACCCCACTCCATGCATGAAATGCTGATCCGCCTGGTGGAGAAGCCGCTGCTGGAAGTGGTGATGCAGCACAGCGAAGGCAACCAGAGCAAGGCCGCTGAGTGGCTGGGCATCAACCGCAACACCCTGCGGCGCAAACTGGTGGAACACAAGCTCATCTGAGCGCCCGGCGCCCGGCGCTCGACTCCCAGCGCGCGGCAGCACCGCAACGATTTCTCTCAAGGACTGTCCATGGCACAACTCACCGCACTGATCTCGGTTTCCGACAAGACCGGCATCGTTGACTTCGCCAAGGCGCTGCATGCGCTCAATGTGAAGCTGCTCTCCACCGGCGGCACCGCCAAGCTGCTGGCCGATGCCGGCCTGCCGGTCACCGAGGTGGCGGACCACACCGGCTTCCCGGAAATGCTGGATGGCCGCGTCAAGACGCTGCATCCCAAGATCCACGGCGGCCTGCTGGCCCGCCGCGATGTGCCCGAGCATGTGAAGGCGCTGCAGGACCACGGCATCGCCACCATCGACATCCTGGCGGTCAACCTCTATCCGTTCGAGGCCACCGTGGCCAAGCCCGGCTGCACGCTGGAAGACGCCATCGAGAACATCGACATCGGCGGTCCGGCCATGGTGCGCAGCGCCGCCAAGAACTGGAAGGACGTGACGGTGCTGACCGATGCGCAGCAATATGCGCAAGTGCTGGAGGAGCTCAAGGCCCACGGCAAGACCAGCGACCGCACCCGCTTCGCCTGCTCGGTGGCGGCGTTCAACCGCATTGCGCAGTACGACGCGGCCATCAGCAACTACCTCAGCGCCCGTCAGGACGACGGCTCGTTGTCGGCTTATCCGGCGCAGCTCAACAGCAGCTTCATCAAGGTGCAGGACCTGCGCTACGGCGAGAACTCGCACCAGACCGCAGCGCTCTACCGCGACCTGTATCCCGCCCCCGGCTCGCTGGTCACCGGCCGCCAGTTGCAGGGCAAGGAGCTGAGCTACAACAACATCGCTGATGCCGATGCCGCCTGGGAATGCGTCAAGAGCTTCGAGGCGCCCGCCTGCGTCATCATCAAGCACGCCAACCCGTGCGGCGTGGCGGTGGCCGCCAATGCGGCCGATGCCTACAGCAAGGCCTTCAAGACCGACCCCACCAGCGCGTTCGGCGGCATCATCGCCTTCAACCGCGAAGTGGACGCCGCCGCGGCGCAACTGGTGGCCAAGCAGTTCGTCGAAGTGCTGATGGCGCCGTCCTTCAGCGCGCAGGCCCGCGAGATCTTCGCCAGCAAGGCCAATGTGCGCCTGCTGGAGATTGCGCTGCCGCCGGGCGGTGACCGTCCGTGGGACCAGGGCCGCAATGCGCAGGACGTCAAGCGCGTGGGCTCGGGCCTGCTGGTGCAAACCGCCGACAACCACTTCCTGTCCAAGGCCGACCTGAAGGTGGTCACCACGCTGCAGCCCACGGCCGCACAACTGGACGACCTGATGTTCGCGTGGACCGTGGCCCAGTACGTCAAGAGCAATGCCATTGTCTTCTGCGGCGACGGCATGACGCTGGGCGTGGGCGCCGGCCAGATGAGCCGCATCGACTCGGCCCGCATCGCCTCGATCAAGGCGGAGAACGCAGGCCTGACGCTCAAGGGCTCGGCCGTGGCCAGTGATGCCTTCTTCCCGTTCCGCGATGGTCTGGACGTGCTGGCCGATGCCGGCGCGAGCTGCGTCATTCAGCCGGGTGGCTCGATGCGGGACGATGAAGTGATTGCGGCCGCCAATGAGCGCGGCATTGCGATGGTCTTCACCGGCGTTCGGCATTTCCGGCATTGAACATCGACTGAACCGCCGATGGCATCGGTCAACGCGCTAATGGCGCATCGATGCTGCATCGAAGCCCTACGAAGGAGCCCGCCCCGTGCGGGCTCTTTTTCTTGTCAGCGCCGCCGCCCAATAGGCAGGCCTTCGTCGCAGCAATCCCCACTGAAGAGGGATACATCTGTCACCTCTGCGCACAGGTCGTGTCGCCCTCACAACTGCGTGTGAAGGAATTGACATGAATGGATGCGATTGCGTTGACCCGATTGTGTCAACGTTGATACCGTTCGCGTCCGCACCACACGGGTGCTGTTTAGGAAGTGATTCAGACAATGAAGAAGATTGCCCTCATCGCCGCCGCTCTGCTGGCCGCTGGCGTTGCTCAAGCCCAGACCAAGGCCGCTGCTCCGGCCGTCTACGGCGAACTCGGCTATGTGTTCCTGTCGGCCCAAGTGCCGGTGCTGGACCTGACGCGTAATCAAGTGCTGCACCCCAAGGCCAACCCGACCGCCGTGCGCGGCATCCTGGGTGTGGACCTGCACCCCTACGTCGCCATCGAAGCGATGGTGGCCGGCGGCGCTTCTGACGACGAACTGGGCGACTTCGCCAACAAGGTCAAGGTCAAGAGCAGCTACGGCGCCTTCATCAAGCCCAAGTACGCGCTGGACGACAAGTTCGAAGTGTTCGGCCGCATCGGCTACGCCAAGACCAAGGGCGAGATGACCGTGGTCAATGGCAGCGTCACCACCAACGAAGGCGACGTGGCCTGGGGCCTGGGCGCTTCGTACAAGTTCAACAAGCAGTGGTACGGCTCGATGGACTACACGAACTACCTGGACAAGGATGGCGTGAAGGTCGACGGCTTCGCCATCAACGTCGGCTACCGCTTCTAATTGCAGCGGATCGGGCGCTGGCGCTGCCAGTGTCCTGAAGCCCCAAAGCCCGCCCCTCGGCGGGCTTTTTCATTGGTGCCCGCCTCGGCGGGCTTTTTCGTCACTGCTCCCCAGGTTCATCCGCTTGGCGATGCCCCGGCGCCGCCGTACGCTTGCGCTCTCACCGCCATTCCAAGATCAGAGGGACACCATGGACCAGAGCCTGCAGGAGCGCCTGCGCCTTGTGCTGGAGCAGCAGCGCGCCGCTTTCGATGCGGAGCGCATGCCCAGTCTCGCCCAGCGGCGTGACCGTCTGGAGCGCCTGGGCCGTCTCACCACCGCGCACCGTGCCGAGCTGCAAGCCGCCATGGCGCAGGACTTCGGCCATCGCTCCCACCATGAAAGCCAACTGGCCGACCTTTTCACGGTGGAATCGGGCGTACGCCACGCGCTCAAGCATCTCAAGTCGTGGATGTCCACCAAGCGCTCCCCCACCGCGTTGCATTTCCTGCCCGGCCGCAACCGGCTGATGCCGCAGCCGCTGGGCGTGGTGGGCATCGTCTCGCCGTGGAACTATCCCTACTACCTGGCCATGGCACCGGCGCTGGCCGCACTGGCGGCCGGCAACCGCGTGATGATCAAGCCGTCGGAGCTGACCCCGGCCACCTCCGCCCTCATGGCGAAGCTGGTGGCGGCGCATTTCGCGCCGGAAGAGATGACGGTGCTGACCGGCGATGCCGAGGTGGGCCGCGCCTTCACCGAGCTGCCCTTCGACCACCTCTTCTTCACCGGCTCCACGCAGGTGGGCCGCCTGGTGGCGCAGGCCGCCGCACGCAACCTCACGCCGGTGACGCTGGAGCTGGGCGGCAAGTCTCCGGCCCTGATCGACCGCAGCGCGGACCTGGCCCAGGTCGCCGAACGCATCGCCTTCGGCAAGCTGCTCAATGCCGGCCAGACCTGTGTCGCGCCGGACTATGCGCTGGTGCCGCGTGAATCGATCCCGGCCTTCGCCGACGCGCTGGTGGCCGCCATCCGGCGCCTGTATCCGCGCATCGACGGCAATCCGGACTACACGGCCATCGTCAGTCCGCGCCACCATGCCCGACTGCTGTCCCTGGTGGAGGAAGCGGCGCAGCAAGGCGCGACGGTGCGACGCAGTCATGACGAATCGCCGCAGGACCGCCGCATCGTTCCCACGCTGCTGCTGAACACCACGCCAGCGATGACAGTGATGCGCGAAGAGATCTTCGGCCCGCTGCTGCCCATCCTGCCCTACGACACCCCCGCCGACGCGCTGCGCCACATCAATGCCGGCGACCGTCCGTTGGCGCTCTACTGGTTCGGCCGGGACGATGCAGCGCGGGACCAGGTGCTGGCGCAGACGCATGCGGGCGGCGTCACCATCAACGACTGCCTGTGGCACCTGGGTCAGGAGGAGCAGCCCTTCGGCGGCGTGGGGGCGTCCGGCATGGGGGCGTATCACGGCGTCTGGGGCTTCAACACCTTCAGCAAGCTCAAGCCGGTGTTCTATCAGTCCGGCCTGGCGGGGACGCGGCTGTTCTATCCGCCTTACGGTCCGCGCTTTGACCGGCTGATGGCGCTGATGCGCAAGATCGCCTGAACCGTCGCTGATCCGATCACTCGGTCAGCCGGTCAGTACGTCCGCCCCTTGCGGAACTGCGCATGCTGACGCCGCTCCAGCGTCGTGCTGCGGCTCATCGCCTCGAAGCTCACGCGGGCATGCGCATGCATGATGGCCAGGCCCAGCGCGTCCGCGGCGTCCTTGCCGGGTTCGCCCGGCAGTGAGAGCAGCCGCTGCACCATCAGCTGGATCTGTTCCTTCTTGGCATGGCCGTGGCCCACCACCGCCTTCTTCATCTGCAGCGCGGTGTATTCCGACACATGCAGGTCGCAGGACACCAGCGCCGTCAATGCCGCCCCACGGGCCTGCCCCAGCAGCAGCGTGGACTGCGGGTTCACGTTGACGAACACGATCTCCACCGCCGCGCACTGCGGCTGGTAACGGGCCACCACTTCCCGCACGCCTTCGTACAGCACCTTGATGCGTCCCGGCAGGTCGCCGGTGGCGATGCTGCTGGTCTTGATGGTGCCGCTGGCCACATACGACAGGCGCGGGCCTTCCGCGTCAATGACGCCAAAGCCTGTGGTCTGCAGGCCGGGGTCGATGCCGAGGATGCGCATGAGGGGGGTCCAGGATCAGGTCAGCTTGCTGAAATACCAGCGCACTGAATGGAAGAATACCGGCGCGGCAAAACACATCACCGCAATGCGGTCCAGCAGGCCCACGGCGCCGGTGATGGCGCTGCGGTTGCCCCAGGCGTTGATGCCGGCATCGCGCTTGAGGGCCTGCATCACGAACGCACCGAAGCTGCCGCATCCGGCCGCCACCAGCGCGGCAATGGCCGCCTGCCCGGCCTTGAAGGGCGTGATCCAGTAGAGCAGCGCGCCCACGAAGGCGGCGGTGAACACCCCGATCCACCAGGCCCGCATCGAGAACGACCGGCTGATGTGCCGCGCCACCGGACGCGCCCGCATCTTGCCGGTGGCCACCTGCTGCGCAATCTGCCCGCAGGCCACCACGGCCACCAGGAAGAACAGCAGGAAGGCGCCGCGGCCCTCGTAACGCGGAATGTCCAGCAACAGCAGCGCCGGCGCATGCGAGAGCCCGTAGACACACACCATGATGCCCCACTGGATCTTGGCATTGCGCTCCAGGAAGCGGGCCGGGTCGTCCGCCAGGGCACTGGCCACCGGAATGGCCAGGAAGCCGTAGACCGGGATGAGCACCGAGAACAGGTCGAAGTGACGCGTGCCCACCAGCACATACTGCAGCGGCAGGATCACGAAGAAGGCCAGGATCAGCCCGCGGTGATCGGCCCGGCGGGTATGCAGCAGGGTGATGAACTCGCGGAAGGCCAGGAAGGAGAACACGCCGAACAGCAGCGTCGCCCCCACCGGTCCGGACACCCAGGCGGCCCAGAACAGGCAGGCGCCCACCCAGACCATGTTGAGTTCATGCCGGAACCTGGCACGCCGCTGCTGCCACTCGTCGTTGTCCTGATCGGCCTTTTCGCGCAGGGACCACAGCAGCGAGCCGATGCTCACCAGGATCAGCATGCCGAACAGCACCACGAAGAGCGCCGCCACCTGCTCGCTGGTCGTCAGGGTCTTGAGCCACCTCATTCCTTCCACCCTCCCGGCCGCTGGGCCATGACGGCCTCCCGGGCGCGCTCCAGAAAGGCCCGCTTGTCCTCACCCGGCGCCAGCCGCAGCGGCGCGCCGAAGGTGACGGTGCACAGGATGGGCACGGGCACGACTTCCCCCTTGGGCATGACGCGCTGCACGTTGTCGATCCAGGTGGGGATCAGCTCGACCTCCGGGAACTGCTCGGCCAGATGGAACAGGCCCGCCTTGAACGGCTGCGGCGCGCCCTTGTTGGACCGTGTGCCTTCCGGAAAGATCACCAGCGAATCGCCCGACTGCAGGGCGTCCACCAGCGGCTCCAGCGGGTCTTCGTCCGGCGTGGCGCGGGTGCGGCTGACATACACGGCATTAAAGACCGCCGTGGTGAGCCAGGTGCGCAGCTTGCTGCCGGTCCAGTAGTCGCGGGCGGCGATCGGTCGGGTTCGGGCTCTCAATTCGGACGGGAGCGATGCCCAGATCAGCACCCAGTCGAAGTGGCTCTGATGGTTGGCAAAGTAGATCCGCTGGTCCGCAGTCGGCGGGCAACCCTTCCAGTGACCTTGCGCGCCGGTGATCAGGCGTGCCAGCCAGGCCAGGAAGAGGCCGGTGGTGTCGGCTAAGAACATGGGGACATTATCTCCGGAGCCGAGGGCCCCGCCCGCTTGCGGTCGTCACGCGCCGGCGCGATGATCGGCCGCCTGCGGAGCGCCCCTTCGCGGCACCCGGTCACGCCGGCCGCTGCGGTCCCCACCCTCGGCACCGGCCAGCGCCGGGTCCATTCCAAACAGGAGACAGACAGGATGAACGCTTTCCGACCCTTGCATGCCCAGGTCCCGTCGCGCGTCGTCGGCGCCCGTGGACTCCGTACCCTCGCACTGGCCGTGGCCCTGGCCGCGTCCGCCGGGATCGCCTCGGCCCAGCAGGCGCCCGCCATGGTCAAGGACGGCGCGCTGGTGGGCCACAACCAGATGACGCTCTACACCTTCGACAAGGACAGCGACGGCAAGAGCGCCTGCAACGGCCCCTGCGCCAAGAATTGGCCGCCCCTGATGGCCAAGGCGGACGACATTGCGTCGGGCGACTGGTCCATCATCACCCGCGACGACGGCACCAAGCAGTGGGCCTACAAAGGCAAGCCGCTGTACTTTTGGGTGAAGGACACCAAGGCCGGTGAGCGCACCGGTGACGGCGTGAACAACGTCTGGCATACCGCCAAGCCTTGAGTTAGCACGACTTGAGTTAGCACGACTCGAGTTAGCACGACTTGACCCGCCGGCCCGCATGCCTTGCAGCGGGCCGGCGGCGTTTGGGGGAACACATCTTGCCGCCACTGCATCCCGATCCCCTGGCCCCCAGTCCCCTTTCCGGGATGACGATCCGCCTCAGCGACTTGGCGGAGAGACAATGCCGCCATTCTGACCCCCGAGGCCCTTTGCGCACTTGAGGGGCCCTCCCCCATTCGCTCGCCCCGCATGACCCTGCAACAGTTGATCGGCGGCCACATGCGCCGCCATTGGCGGCCCTATGCCGCCAGTGCCCTGATGCTCAGCACCATTGCCGTGCTGACCGTCTGGATTCCCCGCCAGGTGGGCCATGTGGTGGACGACTTGGTGGCCCAGCGGCTCACCGGCTGGAACCTGGCCACGCAGCTCGGCCTGCTGCTGCTGGCGGGCCTGTGCATCTATCTGCTGCGGGTGGGCTGGCGGCTGGCGCTGTACGCCACCGCCTACGAGCTGGGTCGTGGCCTGCGCCAGCGCCTGTATGACCAGATGACCCGCCAGGGCCCCGCCTTCTTCCATGCGCAGCGCACCGGCGACCTGATGGCCCTGGCCACCAACGACATCGACGCCATCGAAATGGCTGCGGGTGAAGCGCTGCTGGCCGCCTTCGACGGCAGCCTGACCTTCATCCTGGTGGTGAGCATGATGACGCTCAGCGTCGATGCGCGCCTGGGCCTGGCCGCACTGGCGCCGTTCCCGTTCATGGCGTACGCGTTCTGGCGAATCTCGGAGCGGGTCCACAAGGCCTGGTCGGATTCGCTCACGCGCTTCTCCGCGCTGAACCAGCAGGTGCAGGACAGCCTGGCGGGGGTGCGCACGGTGCGGGCGCTCGGCCTGGTGCAGCGCAGCCGCACCCAGTTTGCCGAGCTGGCCCGGGACGCGGGCGAAGCCTCCTACCAGGCCCAGCGCTGGGAAGCGATGTTCGAACCCGCCGTGGGCCTGTCGCTGAGCGCGGCCACGGTGATTGCGCTGGGCACCGGCGCGTGGCTGGTGGCGCGGTCCGAGATCACCATCGGCCAGTTGACCGCCTTCACCATGTACCTGGCCCAACTGATCTGGCCGATGTTCGCGGCCGGCTGGGTGCTGTCCCTGCTGGAGCGCGGCCGCGCGGGCTGGAGCCGACTCGAGCCGGTGCTCAATGCCCCGGACGGCTTGAAGGACGTCGGCGAGCACGACATGCCGGTTCAGGCCACGGTGAGCTGGGACCACATCGACTTCCACTATCCCGGCATGACCGCGCCGGCGCTCAGCGGCATCGACCTGCACTGGCCGCCCGGGCGCACGCTGGGCATCGTCGGGCCGACCGGCTCGGGCAAATCGACGCTGATCAAGCTGCTGCTGCGCCAGTACGAACCGACCCATGGCCGCCTGCGCGTGGGCGACCTGGACGCCCCGCAAATCCGGCTGGCGGCGCTGCGAGCGGCCATTGCCTGGGTGCCACAGGAGCCGTTCCTGTTCTCGGCCTCCATCGCGGACAACATCGCATTGGCCAAGCCCGACGCCACCCGAGAGGAGATCATGGCCGTGGCCGAGCTGGCCGCCGTGCATGCGGACATTGCCGCCCTGCCCCAGGGCTACGACACCCTGGTGGGCGAACGCGGCGTGACGCTGTCCGGCGGACAGCGCCAGCGGGTGGCCATTGCCCGCGCCCTGCTGGCCAGCGCGCCGCTGCTGTTGCTGGACGATGCGCTGTCGGCGGTGGACAGCGGCACCGAAACCGAAATCCTGGCGCACTGGCGCGAGCTGCGCCAGAAGTATCCGGACCGCAGCCTGGCGGTGGTCAGCCACCGGCTGTCGGCCGTGATGGAAGCGGACGAGATCGTCGTGCTCAAGCAGGGCCGCATCGTGGAGCGCGGCACCCATGCCTCGCTGCTGGCCCTGGACGGCTGGTATGCCAGCCAATGGCGCTATCAACAACTGGAGGCCAGCCTTGACGCAGCCTGAGGCCACGGACGGCACTGCCGCCGGGCAGACGCAAGAACATTCCCCGCGCGAGGCGCTGGCCCTGCTGGCACAGGCCGCAGCCCCCGAGCGGCGCGGCCTAGTCAAGGGCCTGGGCTGGCTGGCGGTGGCGGCTGCGCTGGAAGCCATCGGCCCCATCCTGGGGAAGCATTTCATCGACAACCATGTGCTGCCGCGGCAGTTCGACCTGGGCGCCATGGCCGGCCTGCTGGCGGCCATGCTGCTGTCCGGCTGGGTGGCGAGCCTGACCCGGTATTCGCAGCTGCGACGCATGGCGGCAGTGGCGCGCCGGTCGGTGCTGCGGCTGCGCGAACAGGTCTATGCGCATGTGATGGCGCAGCCGATGACCTTCTTCGACCGCAGCATCACCGGCCAGTTGCTCAGCCGCATCACCAACGACACCGACGCGGTCAACAACCTCTACCGCCAGGTGCTGTTCGTGATGCTGGATTCCAGCATCGTGGTGCTGGGTGCGCTGGTGGCCATGGCCTGGCTGGACTGGCGGCTGATGCTGATCGTGCTGGCGCTGGTGCCGGCCAGCTCCGGCATCATCTGGCTGTACCAGCGCGCCAGCAGCGGGCCGGTGCAGCGCGCGCGAGCCCTGCGGGCCGACCTCAATGCGCAGATGGCCGAAAGCATGGCCGGCATGGCGATGCTGCAGTCGGCCGGCGCCACTGCCCGGTTTGCGCAGCGCTATGAGGCGGTCAATCAGGCGCAGCTCGGCGCCCGGGTGCAGGAGTTGCGGGCCAATGCCTGGCTGCTGCGGCCGGCGCTGGACCTGCTGAATGTGCTGCTGATCGTCACCGTGATCTTCGGCTTTGGGCAGCGGGAGCTGTCGGGCGTGGAGGTCGGGCTGCTGTATGCCTTCCTGGCCTACATCGCGCGAGTGGTGGAGCCGCTGATCCAGATCACCATGCAGTTCAGCCAGCTGCAGCAGGCCCTGGTGGCGGCCTCGCGGGTGCGGGCGCTGCTGCGCGAGCCGGTGCCGGCGACGCAGCAACAGGCGTCGCTGACGGTGCCGCACGGCGCCATCCACTTCGACCATGTGAGCTTTGGCTACAAGCCGGACCAGCCGGTGCTGCAGAACCTGGACCTGAAGATCGAGGCCGGCAGTTTCGTGGGCATTGCGGGGCACACCGGGTCCGGCAAGTCGACGCTGCTGGCTTTGCTGCTGCGCTTTTATTCACCCGGTGCCGGGCGGATTCTGGTGGATGGGCAGCCGCTGGCGCAGTTGCCGGACGAGGCCTTCCATCAGGCGGTGGGGCTGGTGCCGCAGGAGCCGTATCTGGTGGCCGGCACGGTGCGGGACAACATTCGCATGGGCCGCGCCATCAGCGACGAGCGGCTGGAAGCCGCCGCCAAGGCGGCCCGGGCGTATGACTTCCTGTCAGCGCTGCCGCAGGGGTGGGACAGCCGGCTGGGGGATGGCGGGCTGGCGGTCTCGACCGGGCAGAAGCAGTTGATCGCGCTGGCGCGTGCGCTGGCCGGCGACCCACGCATCCTGCTACTGGATGAAGCGACGGCCAACATCGACAGCGCCACCGAAGCGCAGGTGAGCGAAGCGCTGCGTGCCTTGCGCGGCCAGGTGACGGTGGTGGCGATTGCGCACCGGCTGTCCACCATCCGCGAAGCCGATCAGATCGTGGTGCTGAACCACGGCCGTCTGTCGGAACGCGGCACGCATGAAGCGCTGATGGCGATCGATGGCGGGATCTATCAGCGGCTGGTGCAGTTGCAGGCGCTTGAGGACTGACCCTGTGCAGGCCGGTTCCGGCCCGTTCCGGTTAGTTCCGGCCAATCCCGGCCAGAAGCACGGTCAGGTTCATGAGTCGGAGATCTCAAGCAAGCTCTCGGGAGTCTAGAGCCTGCTCAGCGGGCGTCGGCCACCACCACCGTGGTTTCGCTCCGTGCCGACGTTGACGCCAGCGTGGCGCTGCGCCCGGCCGTGCTGTTCGCGACTTGCTGCGCCTGCAGCTGGTGCAGCCGCGCGACGCGGTCACTCTTGGCCCGGAATTCAGAGGGTTTGACCCAGGCCCCCATTGACGCGGAGCTTGCCGCCGCGGCGCCGACCATCAGCACCGCCACAAGATCCAGCAGCCGTTCATTTGACAGAATCCGCATGGCACATCTCCCCGCCATGAAAGGCGTCTCCCGAGGTGACCTGGAACCGCGCCGCCCTTGTGGGGATGACGCGGAGGACGGAGCCCTTGTCACCGGGCCCTTGGGGAGAACTGTAGGACGGACGTCCGCGCAAGGAAAGTCCGTGCCAGCCTGAATCGGCTGTGCTGAGATTGCCTACAGCGGAGGTTTAGCGGGGGGGTTTAGAGCAGCCGGGCCACGGTTTCCAGCACCAGCACCGCAAAGGCGCCGATGCCAGCGATCACCGTCCACTTGACCAGCACGATGCCGCGCCAGCGCCAGACGGGGTTACGGGTGCCCACATACACCGCAAAGCAAACAAGGCCTGCTGCCAGCAAAAGCCCGATTACCAGCCGGATCACCATCATGGCGGAGCTGTCCTGTCAGTCATGCGCGCCATGGAATCTGGCGTCGAATCTTGCGCACGGAGCCAGGTCTGAACCCGGCTCGGGATGCGGCGCACACTTTGCCGTCACTAAGCAGCGCGTCAGGTTTTTCACCACGCTGGCGCCAGCTCCGCGAACCCCGGGGGAGCTTCCCGTTCATCCTCAAAAGTGACGATGTCGTAGGCCTCGGCGTCCTTGAGCAGCTCGCGCAGCAGCAGGTTGTTGAGGGCGTGGCCGCCCTTGAACGAGGTGTAGGCCGCCAGCAGCGGGTGGCCCACCACCTGCATGTCGCCGATGGCGTCCAGGATCTTGTGCTTCACGAATTCATCGTCGTAGCGCAGGCCTTCCGAGTTCAGCACCCGGTAGTCGTCCACCACGATGGCGTTGTCCATGCTGCCGCCCAGGGTGAGGCCGCGCGAGCGCATCAGCTCGATGTCCTTGGTCATGCCAAAGGTGCGGGCCCGGGCGATCTCGCGCTTGTAGCCGCCGCTGCCCATGTCGAAGACATATTGCTGGCCGGTGGCTGCCACGGCCGGATTGTCGAACTCGATCTCGAAGCTGAGGGTGTAGCCGTGATGCGGCACCAGCCGCGCCCACATCAGGCTCTTGCCTTCGCCGCGGCGCACTTCCACCGGCTTCTTCACGCGAAGAAACTGCTTGGGCGCGTCCTGCAGCTCGATGCCGGCGGACTGCAGCAGGAAGACATAGCTCGCCGCCGAGCCGTCCAGCACCGGGACTTCATCGGCATTGATGTCGATCATCAGGTTGTCCAGACCCAGGCCGGCGCAGGCCGACAGCAGATGCTCGATGGTCTGCACCTTGGGCTGTCCCGGATCCCCGTCCGGGCTGATGGTGGTGGCCATGCGGGTGTCGCAGACATTGGTCGTGCGCACCGGAATGTCCACCGGCTGCGCCAGGTCCACCCGCCGGAAGACGATGCCGGTGCCCGGCGCCGCCGGACGCAGGGTGATTTCCACCTTCTGGCCACTGTGGATGCCCACGCCGACGGCACGGGTCAGCGACTTGAGGGTTCTTTGCTTCAGCATGCCGTCATTCTCCCAAAAGCGCGTCAACCCTGCTGAAGCGAAGGTTCCGGTTCCGTGCGTTCTACCGGGAGACGCAGGGTGACCACGGTCCCGTGGCCGGGGCTGCTGTCCACCCGCAGGCTGCCGCCGAGCTGGCGCGCCCGGCGCTGCAGGCCGCGCAGGCCGCGTCCGGCAGTGACCTGCTGGATGTCGAAGCCCTCCCCGTCATCCTCGACCCGGATCTCGACCTTGCGACCCAGGTCCCGGGTGACCACGCGCACGCGGGTGGCGCGGGCATGTTTGAGGGCGTTGGTGAGCGCTTCCTGCATCAGCCGCAGCACATGCAGCGCATCGGGCGGCTCCAGCCATTCCAGCACCGGCAGGTCGTGCACGTCCCATTCCAGCCGCAGGCCGCCGAGCTGCAGCCGTTTGCCCAGGCGGTAGCGCATGGTGGCCAGCAGGGAGACCAGGTCATGCCCCACCGGCTCGAGCGAGTCGATGACCAGGCGCAGGTCGTCCACGCATTCCCGCAGCACGGTCACGACCTGGTCCTGCGCCATGGAGCCCTGTTCGACGGCGACCATGGCGGAGAGCAGCGACGAACCGAGGCCGTCGTGCATGTCCTGCATGATGCGCTGGCGCTCGAGCAGCAGCGCCTGCTGGCGTTCGACCTCGCGCAGCTTGTCGTGCTGGGCCTTGAGCTGTTCGCTTTGCTCATGCAGGCGCGTGGCCAGTTCCTCGTTGGCCTGCTCCACGCCGCGCAAGGCCTGGATGTAGCGGTGCTGCACCGCATAGAGGAAGCTGGCCAAAATGACCAGGGTGGCGAAGGGCATGAGGTAGATGTGCTCCGGCCACCACCAGCCGGCCAGCAGGCCCAGGTCGTGGATGGCCAGGCCAATGCCGATGACCAGCGCGGTGGCGATGAGCTTGAGCTCCCGGCTGCCCTGGCGCCAGGCGATGTTGGCAACGAAGGCGGTACCGGCCAGGCCGACCACCGCATTGCAGATGTGCATCATCACCAGCATGTCCATGCCGCGGCCCCACAGCGGGAGGGAGACGATGCTGGCGATGAGGACAAAGGCGGTGATGGTGCGCTCGAAGCGGTCGAAGCGTCTTCGCGCAAAGCGCAAGGCAAAGAGGAAGGTGAGCAGCATCACCCAGGACATGGACGCATGGGTGATCCACCAGAACCATTCGAGGGCCTCGCGGGTGCGGGGCAGGTCGAGGTGGTAGTGGAGGTTGCGGACCAGCCAGGCGACGCTGGCCAGCGCGAAGAGCAGGTAGGCGGGGTCTTCGCGGCGTTTGAACCAGAGGACGAGGGCAAACAGACCCAGGGTGACCAGGGTGAGGCTGGTGGCCTGGGGGACGCCGATCTGCAGGACCCAGCGGCGGTCGTGGCGCGGTTCGAGGTCTTCGCGGGCGCCGAGCCAGACGCTGGAGACGGCGTAGTAGAGGCCCTGCATGACCGGGACGGCGATGACGACTTCGATTTCGCGTTCGTCGCGCAGTTCAGTGAGGGCGGCGGGCAGGACGACCCAGAGGGGGCGCACCCATTGTTCGCGGGCGCCGGACTGATTGTCGAAGACGGGGCGCCAGCCGGTGTCGGTGCGGACGAGGACGGCCGCGGCCTGGGCGACGAGGCGCGGCATGTAGAGCGCCACGCTGGTAGGCCAGCGGCCCTGCGGAGGGGCGTAGCGGATGCGGTACCAGCGCATCTGGTAGCGGCTGTTGGCAGGGACGTCCTGGGTGGCTTCGCGTTGGCGGACGTCGGGGAGGGTGACGGGGGACCAGGCGGTGTTGGCGTCGGGGGGGAGCAGGTCGGCGGGGAGTTGGCCGGCGCCGCCGTCCATGGAGCGCAAGGCACTGCGCCAAGCCTGCAGTTGGGCGACGGACCAGTCGCTGGTGGCCACAAGGGCCTCGGTGGCGCGTTGGGCGCCTGGGCCTTCGATCAAGCCATGGGTCGCCGTGGGGTCGAGACCGGTGCCGGCGCTCGCCGCAGGCGTGCCTTCGGTCGCGAGGACGCCCAGCAGGCTCGGGGGGGTGTTGGCGCCGACGTCCAGGCCAGGGGGCGCGGTCTGTGTGAGGGAAGCTGCGGGGGGCGCTGTTGTCGATGCAGTGGATGCGGTGGCTGGCGGGGCTGCGGAGGACAGCATCAACGTCAGCAGCGGCAACACCAGCATCAACAGCCGCAAACCCAGGGCCCCCGCGTACGCACCCCTCCATCGGCGCACCATCCTCTGACTGCGCCCGCATGCCAACAGGGCGGGGGGTATTTGCTCCATGTCATTCCTGTCCGGCTTCGCCGGCCATTCCCTTCTTAACTTCCGCAAATACCCCCCGCCCTGTCGGCATGCTCGAGTCGTGCACTTCCTCGGGCTCAACCGGCGCGGCTCTTCAGGGGGGGACATTCGCTTCGAAACGCGTCATTCGCGCGGCGCGGCAACTATGCCCAACTTCTCATGGACACACGAGCCCGGAATTGCAACAAGCGATCCCCGGACACCGTCCACTTGCGGGGGCCACTCTTTCCCACCCTCCTCCCCTCCACGTCTGCTCCGCCAGCACAAACATGCGCTGACCCTCTACGGATCACCATCCATCATGGGAACGGTTTGGGTACAGGTGCCAGATGGCGCGGGAACAGATGAGCTCATCCGCCATCAGGAATCAGTGGGCGAAAAGAAAAAAGGCCATGCCGGGAGGCATGGCCTTGATCGCTGATGGTGAGCAGTGGGGGGCGGGGTCAGGCCGCCGCCATCCCCATCGGGATCTCAGTCCGCCTGCTTGCGCAGGAAGGCCGGAATCTCGATTTCGTCCATGCCGTTGGACGAGAGCGCCTCGACCTTGGCAGCCGCAGTGCGGCCATGGCGCCAGACGCTCGGCACGTTCATGCTGCCGAAGTCCTGGGCGGTCATGGTGGCCGCAGGCGTGGCGGGGCCGGAAGCAGCGGCAGAACCGGGCATGACGACGGGCTGGGTCAGCACCGGCATGTTGTCCGTGCCCGTGCGCAGCGTGGTGGTCTGTTGGACCACCTGCAGCGGTTGCTGGGCGCGGCCGCGCTGGCTCAGGCCAGTGGCGATGACGGTGACGCGCAGCTGGTCGCCCAGGCTTTCGTCGTAGGCCGTGCCGTAGATGATGTGCGCATCTTCAGCGGCGTAACGCTTGATGGTGGTCATCGCGTTGCGGCTTTCGGCCAGCTTGAAGTTGGCGCGGCTGGCCGCGATCAGGACCAGCACACCGCGGGCGCCGGAGAGGTCGATGCCTTCCAGCAGCGGGCAGGCAACAGCCAGTTCGGCAGCCTTGGTGGCGCGGTCAGGACCGGCCGCAACAGCCGTGCCCATCATCGCCTTGCCGGGCTCGCTCATGACGGTCTTGACGTCTTCGAAGTCGACGTTGACCAGGCCCGGCATGTGAATGATGTCGGAGATGCCGCCGACCGCATTCTTCAGCACGTCGTTGGCGTGCGCGAAAGCCTGGTCCTGCGTGACGTCGTCACCCAGCACTTCCAGCAGCTTGTCGTTCAGCACCACGATCAACGAGTCGACGTTGGCTTCGAGTTCGGCCAGGCCCAGGTCGGCCGCCTTGGAGCGACGCGAGCCCTCAAATTCGAACGGCTTGGTGACCACGCCCACCGTCAGGATGCCCATTTCGCGTGCAACGCGGGCAATGACCGGCGCAGCGCCCGTGCCAGTGCCGCCGCCCATGCCTGCCGTGATGAACAGCATGTGGGCGCCCGCGATCGATTCGCGGATGCGCGCTTCGGCCTCTTCGGCAGCAGTGCGGCCCACCTCCGGCTTGGCGCCGGCGCCCAGGCCGGTATGGCCCAGTTGCAGGAGCTGATCTGCCTTGGAACGGTTCAGGGCCTGAGCGTCGGTGTTCGCAACCACGAATTCCACACCCTGCACACCCTGCGCAATCATGTGTTCAACCGCGTTGCCGCCGCCGCCGCCGACACCGATCACCTTGATCTGCGTGCCCTGATCAAACTCTTCGATCATCTCGATGGCCATATCAAACCTCCTGTCCATATTGTGCAACTACCATCAGCGAAAATGAAGTGGCTTGGCCACATTTTTGACACTCATTCCGGGGCCAAATCCCGACGACTGATCCAGAATGAGTCAGGAAAAAACTAGAAATTTCCAAGGAACCAGTCCTTGGCACGTCCAAACAACGTCTTGACCGAGCCCGCCTGCTGCGCCGCCTTGAAACCCCGCGTCCGCGACAGCCGCGCTTCCTCCAGCAACCCCATGACCGTCGCCGATCGCGGATTGGCCACCATGTCGAACAAGGCGCCGCTGTAGGTGGGATTTCCCCGGCGTACAGGTTTCAGGAAAATGTCCTCCGCCAGTTCCACCATTCCCGGCATCACCGACGAGCCGCCCGACAACACAATTCCGGACGACAACAGCTCCTCGTAACCCGATTCCCGGATGACCTGTTGAACCAAGGAGAAGATTTCCTCCACGCGCGGTTCAATGACGCCGGCCAAAGCCTGCTTGGAGAGCATTCGGGGGGCCCGGTCACCCAAACCAGGGACTTCCACCTGATCCGCCGGGTCCGCCAGCAATTGCTTGGCCACGCCATGCTCGACCTTGATTTCCTCGGCATCCTTGGTCGGCGTGCGCAGCGCCATGGCGATATCGCTGGTAATCAGGTCCCCGGCAATCGGAATCACCGCGGTGTGCCGAATGGAGCCGCCCGTGAAAATCGCCACGTCCGTGGTGCCGGCACCGATGTCCACCAGCGCAACGCCCAGGTCCCGCTCGTCGGAAGTTAGTGCTGCCAAACTGGAAGCGCTTGGATTCAGAACGAGTTGCTCCACCTCCAGGCCACAGCGGCGGACGCACTTGACGATGTTCTCCGCCGCACTCTGGGCCCCGGTCACGATATGGACCTTGACCTCCAGGCGGCCGCCGCTCATGCCAATGGGCTCTTTCACCTCATGGCCGTCAATGACAAATTCCTGGGGCTCGACCAAAAGCAGTCGCTGGTCATTCGGGATATTGATGGCCTTGGCAGTTTCCACCACCCGCGCCACATCCACCGGCGTGACTTCCTTGTCCCGCACGATGACCATGCCGGTGGAGTTCTGGCCGCGGATATGGCTGCCGGTAATCCCGGTGAAAACCCTCGAGATCCGGCAGTCGGCCATCATTTCGGCCTCTTTCAGGGCCTGCTGGATGGACTGGACGGTGGCATCAATATTGACCACCACGCCCCGCTTGAGTCCGTGGCTGGGTGCAACCCCCAGGCCGGCAATGCGCAATTCCCCATTGCCCATCACTTCGGCCACCACCGCCATGATCTTGGCGGTGCCAATGTCCAAACCAACGACCAAATCCTTGTATTCCTTGGCCATGCCAGTCCTCAATTCTTCTTGGTAGCGCCTTTGGGCGCATTGGAAACGGTGGTCACCCCAGCCAACCGTACAGCGTAGCCCTGCTCATGTCGCAGGTCCGCAGAAATCATCGATGTCTGATAGCGGGCAGTAATCCGGGGAATGCTGTCCATAAATTGGGTATACCGGGCCACGACTTCCGCCTCAGTGCCACGGCCCAGTTCCACCACCCCGCCCTTTTCCAGCGTGACTTTCCAGGAACCGCGGCCCGACAAATCCAGCCGGTCCACGCCTTCATTCACCTTGGCGTGGCTGATCGGGTCCAGCTGTTTCCACATGGCCAGCATGGCCGCCGAGGTTTTGGCGGGGCCGGAGAGGGTGGGCAGGTCCTCGTCCTCCACATCCCCGAGGTTGGCCTCGAAGACCTCGCCAAAGGTGTTGACCAGGCGGGTGTCCACCACCGCATCACTGTCGGCATCCGCGTTGTCGGCCTTGGTTTCCCAGTAGGCGGCCGGACGGTGCTCTTCCAGGTGCACCAGCAACTTGCGCGGGAAGATGCGCTGCACCGTGGCCCGCCGCACCCAGGGCACGGCCTCGAAGGCCTGCCGGGCATTCTGCAAATTCATCGTGACGAAATTGCCGCGCAACCGGGGCAGTGCATTGGCCCGCAGCGAGGCGGTGCTGTTGCGCGTGACGTCGCCTTCCACCGTGATCGCCCCCACCGCAAAGAAGGGTTGCTGCACCAGCCACTGCAGGCCCGCGCCCACGCAGCCCAGCGTGACCAGCACCAACAGCAATGCCGCCACGCCGTTCATCACGCGGATGTCCGGCGGCACTGGCTGCGGGGTGTAGGTGAAGGTGGCGCCCATGGCTCGTGGTGGGGGACGGAGTCCTCAGGTCGTCGGCGTCGCTGGTGACAGCGGCGACAGCGGCGTCTTCTGGTCCAGCGTCGCCTGGGCCAGCAGCCACAGGCACAGCTGCTCGTAGCTGACGCCCACCGCAGCCGCCGCCTTGGGCACCAGCGAATGCGAGGTCATGCCCGGCGAGGTGTTCATCTCCAGCAGGAAGGCCTGGCCGTCGCTCTTGCGCAGCATCAGGTCGGCACGCCCCCAGCCCCGGCAGCCCAACGATCGGTAGGCCTTGAGCACCAGCGCCTGGATCTGGGCCTGTTGGTCCGCAGGCAGCTGACCGATCAGGTATTGCGTGGTGTCGGTGAAATATTTGTTCTGGTAGTCGTAGTTGCCCTGCTCGGCACGGATCTCGATGACCGGCAGCGCCAGCGCGGCATCGCCCTCGCCCAGCACCGCGCAGGTCAGCTCCTGGCCGTCGATGAATTCCTCGCAGAGCACTTCGGTGTCGAACCGCGCCGCGAGCTGGACCGCGTCCTGCATGTCCGAGTAGCCCATGACCTTGCTCGCGCCCATCGACGAGCCCTCATGCGGCGGCTTCACGAAGAGCGGCAGCCCCAGTTCATCCGGCACCGTGCGCACCCGTTCCCGCTGCAGGTCCTGGCTCTTGAGGCTGACCCAGCGCGGCGTCGGCAGACCTTCGGCCACCCACACCCGCTTGGTGGTGATCTTGTCCATCGCAATGGCCGACGCCATCACGCCAGAGCCGGTGTAGGGAATGCGCAGCAGCTCCAGTGCGCCTTGCACCGTGCCATCCTCACCGTGACGACCATGCAGGGCGATGAAGGCGCGATCGAATCCCTCATCCTTGAGCGCCAGCAGCGAACGCTCCGCCGGATCGAAGCCATGCGCATCCACCCCGCTGGCGCGCAGCGCGCCCAGCACGCCAGCGCCCGACATGAGCGACACCTCGCGCTCCGCCGAGTCGCCCCCAAACAGCACGGCGACCTTGCCGAGCTTCTTCACATCGATGTTGAGGTCCAGTGTCATGGCCGGCCCTTCCCTTGCGTCATCAGTTCCACGGTGCGGGCCGGCACGGCGGCAATCGAGCCCGCGCCCATCACGATCAAGACATCCCCGTCGCGCGCCTGGTCGGCCAGCGCCTGGGGCAACTGCTGCCAGTCCCCGACATAAGCGGCCGGGCATCCCTGCACGTTGACCGCCTGCGCCAGGCTCTCGCCACTGATGCCGGGCAGCGGGGCTTCACTGGCCGCATAGATGTCGGTGAGAAGCACCGCATCGGCCTGCGCCATCACCGCTGCGAATTCATCGAAGCAGTCGCGGGTGCGGGTGTAGCGGTGCGGCTGGAAGGCCAGCACCAGGCGCCGGCCCGGATAGGCGCCGCGAGCGGCGGCCAGCACGGCCTTCATCTCGACCGGATGATGGCCGTAGTCGTCGATCAGCAGCGCCGTGCCATCGCCCACCGGCAGCTCGCCATAGGACTGGAAGCGCCGGCCCACGCCGCTGAAGCCGGCCAGACCCTGCAGCACGGCGTCGTCCGCCACGCCCAGCTCCATCGCCATGGCGATCACCGCCAGCGCGTTGAGCACGTTGTGGCGGCCGGCCAGGCGCAGTTGCACGGCCAGGGGCGCGCGCTCCACGCCCTGACGGTCGCGGCGCAACGCCGTGAAGCGCATCTGGCCGCCAGCATCCGCCTGGATGTCGATCGCCCGCACGTCCAGGTCCTCGCCATGCGGACCCTCGACGTCCAGGCCATAGCGGATCACCGGACGCGACAGCATCGGCACGATGCTGCGCACGCCCGCATCGTCGCCGCACAGCACCGCTGCACCCCAGAAGGGCATGCGATGCAGGAAGTCCACAAACGCCTGACGCAGACGGGCCATGTCATGGCCGTAGGTGTCCATGTGGTCGGCGTCGATGTTGGTCACGATCGCCAGTTGCGGCAGCAGATGCAGGAAGGACGCATCCGACTCGTCGGCCTCCACCACCATCAGCGGTCCCCGGCCCAGCGCCGCATTGGCGCCGCTGGCCAGCAACTGTCCGCCGATGGCATAGCCCGGTTCCAGCCCGGCCTGCAGCAGGACGGTGGTGAGCAGCGAAGTGGTCGTGGTCTTGCCATGGGTGCCGGCCACGGCAATTCCCATGCGCGGGCGCATCAGTTCGGCCAGCATCTGGGCGCGCAGCAGCACCGGGATGTGCTGCTGGTGGGCGGCCATCAGTTCCGGGTTGTCCGCCTTGATGGCGCTGGACTTGACCAGCACCTGGGCCGCACCCACGTTGGCGGCCGCATGGCCGATCTGCACGGTGACGCCCAGCGAGCGCAGACGCCGCGTGGTGTCGCTCTCGCCCTGGTCGGAGCCGCTGACCTGGTAGCCCTGCGCCACCAGCAGCTCGGCAATGCCGCTCATGCCGGCGCCGCCGATGCCGGTGAAGTGGATGCGTTGCAGCGCGTGTTTCATGCGCGGCCCTCCCGCTTCACCATGGATTCGATTTCATCGGCCACCCGGGACGCTGCCCGCGGACGTGCCAGGCTGCGGGCCTTGCTGGCCAGCTTCAGCCAGTGCTCGCGCGGGGCTTGCAGCAATTCATGCAGCTTTTGCGCGCTCAGCTCCGCCTGCGGCAGATGCACACCCGCCTCATGCTGGGCCATGTAGGCCGCGTTGTCGCGCTGATGCGAAGTGGTGCTGACCACCAGCGGCACCAGGATGCTGGCCACGCCAGCGGCGCAGAGCTCGGACACGGTGACGGCACCGGCGCGGCAGATCACCACGTCGGCCTGCGCCAGGCGCTCGGCCATGTCGTGGATGAAGGGCACCACCTCGGCCTGCACACCGGCCTTGGCATAAGCCGCCTGCACCAGCGGGAAGTTGGCTTCGCCGGTCTGATGGGTGACCTGCGGACGCTGGTCCTCGGGCCACAGCGCCAGCGCCTGCGGCAGCACGTCATTGATGGCGCGCGCGCCCAGCGAGCCGCCCACCACCAGCACCTTGAGCGGGCCGCTGCGGCCGGCAAAACGCAGTTCGGGCGCAGGCAGGTCTTCGATGTCGGTGCGCACCGGATTGCCGGTGACGACGCTCTTGCGCTGCTGAGCCGCGGCCAGGCCGTCGAAGCCGAAGGCAATCTTGCGGGCCACCGGCGCCAGCGCCTTGTTGGACAGCAGCAGGGCCGCATCCGCATTGACCAGCAGCAGCGGGCGGCGCATCAGCCAGGCCATCAGGCCGCCCGGCAGGCAGACATAACCACCCATGCCCAGCACCGCATCAGCGCGGCGCTCGCCCAGCACATGGGCGCTCTGGGCCAGCGCGCGGAACAGCCGGCCAATGCCCAGCACCGCATGCCGCAGGCCCTTGCCGCGCAGGCCGGCAAAGGCCAGCCGGTCGATCGGCAGGCCCGACGGCGGCACCAGCTTGTTCTCCATGCCGGCTTCGGTGCCGAGCCAGGAGACGGTCCATCCACGCCGCTGCATCTCAGCGGCCACGGCCAGTCCGGGGATCACATGGCCGCCGGTGCCGGCGGCCATCACAACGAGGTGGCGCGTGCTCATGCCCGCCCTCCCCGCATCAACTGCCGGTTCTCGATATCAATACGCAAAACGATCGCCAATGCCACACAGTTCAAAACAGTTGCCGAGCCGCCATAGCTCATCAGCGGCAGCGTCAGGCCCTTGGTCGGCAGCGCGCCCAGGTTCACGCCCATGTTGATGAAGGCCTGTCCGCCCATCCAGATGCCGATGCCCTGGGCATACAGCCCGGCAAAGACCCGGTCCAGCGCCACCGCCTGACGGCCGATGTGGAACAGCCGGCGCGACAGCCAAAAGAAGGCGAAGATGACCAGCGCCACGCCGATGAAGCCCAGTTCCTCGCCGATGACGGCCAGCAGGAAGTCCGTGTGGGCTTCGGGCAGGTAGTGCAGTTTTTCCAGGCTCGAGCCCAGGCCCTGGCCGAAGAACTCGCCGCGGCCGAAGGCAATCAGCGAATGGGTCAGCTGGTAGGCCTTGCCCTGGGCGTACTTCTCGTCCCAAGGGTTCAGATAGGCAAAGATCCGTTCACGGCGGAAATCGCTGAAGGTGATCATCAGCACGAAGGCGCCGATCAGCACCGCCACGCTCAGGAAGAACATGCGGCCGTTCACCCCGCCCAGGAACAGGATGCCCATGGCGATGGCGGCGATCACCATGAAGGCGCCCATGTCCGGCTCGGCCAGCAGCAGTACGCCGACAAAGGCCAGCGCGCAGGCCATCGGCCAGACTGCCTGGAAGAAGTTTTCCTTCACCTCCATCTTGCGGACCATGTAGTTGGCCGCATACATGGCGATGCCCAGCTTGGCGAGCTCGGACGGCTGGAAGTTCATGACGCCCAGCGGCAGCCAGCGGCGGGCGCCGTTGACGCCCTTGCCCACATGCGGAATGAGCACGATGACCAGCAGCACCAGCGCCACCACGAAGATCTTGGGCGCATGGCGCTCCCAGACATTCACCGGCACCATGACCGTCAGCCAGCCGCCCAGCAGGCCCAGCACCATGAAGAAGCTCTGACGCACGAAGAAGTGCATCGGCGAATACTTGGCAAAGCGCGGGCTGTCCGGCAGCGCGATGGAGGCCGAATAGACCATCAGCAGGCCCAGGCTCATCAGGCACAGCACCACGAACACCAGGGTCAGGTCAAAGCCCAGGATGCGCGTCGGCTGGCCGGCGGAGGTGGACACCCAGTCCCGCACCGGCACATCGACCCCGCCCGTGCCCACGCTGGCCGTGCCGCGCTGGCGGCGGGCCATCAGGCCCCGCAGGCGGTCGCCCAGGGTGCTGAAGGTGCTGGCCAGGGCGCTCATCCGATCAGCCCCTGGTCCTGCGCCAGCTCATGCACGGTCTGGATGAAGACCTCGGCACGGTGGGCGTAGTTGCGGAACATGTCCAGGCTGGCGCAGGCCGGGCTCAGCAGCACGCTGTCACCGGCATGCGCCTGATCCAACGCCCAGCGCGTGGCGGCTTCCAGCGAGTCGTGGCGCTGCATCGGCACGCCGGTGCCCTGCAGGGCCGCTTCGATCTGGGCCGCATCGCGGCCGATCAGCGCCGCGGCACGGGCATGCACGGCCATCGGCGTGGCCAGCGGGGAGAAGTCCTGCCCCTTGCCGTCGCCGCCCAGGATCATCACCAGCTTGGCCGGCGCGCGGTCCACGCCCAGGCCCAGGATGGCCGCGACGGTGGCGCCGACGTTGGTGCCCTTGCTGTCGTCGTAGAAGTCCACGCCCTGGATGGCGGTGACGAATTCCACCCGGTGCGGCTCACCCCGGTATTCACGCAGGCCATGCAGCATCGGCGCCAGCGGGCAGTCGATGCTGCTGGCCAGGGCCAGGGCCGCCAGTGCATTGGCGGCATTGTGGCGGCCGCGCACCCGCAGGGCATCGGCGGGCATCAGGCGTTGCAGGGAGAGCGGTTCTTCCTCCTCCCCCTTGCGACGCTTGACGCCTTCTTCCAGTTCACGAGCGCGCACCAGCCAGGCCATGCCGTTTTCGACGACGAGGCCGAAGTCGCCGGGACGGCGAGGCGCATCCAGGCCGAAGCGCACCACGTGGCGTTCCACCAGTTTGCTCGGGCGGCCCCGGCCCTGCTTGACCTGCACCGGCGCGGGCACCAGGGCTTCGACTTCGGGGTCGTCGCGGTTGATGACCATCACGGCCTGCTCGCCGAAGATGCGACCCTTGGCGCGGGCGTAGGACGGCATGTCCCCGTGCCAGTCCAGATGGTCCTGGGTGATGTTGAGCACCGCAGCGGCGGAGGGCTCGAAGCCCACCACGCCGTCGAGCTGGAAGCTGGAGAGCTCCAGGACCCAGACCTGTGGCAGCACCTCGAAATCAGGCGGGCGCGGCGGCGGCGGCTTGATCGGCAGCGGGGCTTCGTCGAGCAGTTCTGCGACGGTGTCGAGGACGTTGCGCTCGTCGGCCTCGGGAGCCACGGCGGCAGTGGGGACACCAGCGGCGTCGGCTGCGGGGGCGCCAGCGATGTCGGCGGCAGTGTCGGCAGCGGTGACACCAGCGATGTCCGCGGCAGTGTCGGCAGCGACGCCATCAGCGGCAGCAGCGACACCAACGGCCTCGCCATCGGCAGGCACGCCCGCGGTCTCGGCATCGGCAGGAGCACCAACGGTGTCAGCATCGGCAACCACACCAACGGTGTCGGCACCCGCGTCAGTGGAGACCGCCGCTTCGGTCTCAACATTGGTTGCTTCGGCAGCACCAGCAACGTGGTCTGCCGGAGTGGGCAGATCCGAGGCGACCGTCACATCGCCGTCGAGCGGCAGCGCGACGGTGGCGCGTGCAGCGGTGTCGTGCTCAAGAGGTGCGCTTGAAGGGGCCGACGTCGTTGGGGCAGTCACCTCGGCGTCGGCTTCCGACTTCGCCGCATCCGCCTCCGTCACGGCCTCGGCCTCCGCCAGCGCCTCCGGATCCACCGGCTGCGGCTCCTGGTCCAGCGCATCGGCCAGCGTGCCCAGCAGTGTCGGGCCGATGTTTCCCGCCATGGCCACCCGTCGGCCGGCCCGCTCGGCCAGCAGCGCGGTCATGCTGGTGGTCGTGGTCTTGCCATTGGTGCCGGTGATGGCCAGCACGCCCGGTGCGTAGCGATACAGCTGCTTGAGCTGATCGAGCGCCTGCGCAAACAGGTCCAGCTCGCCCTGCACCCGCAGGCCCAGCGCCGCAGCCGCGTCATAGACCGGCTTCAAGCGCTCATCCAGGGGCGACAGGCCCGGGCTCTTGAACACCAGCGCGCTGGCGTCCAGCAAGCCGGAGAGCAGGTCGGACGACAGCGGCCCGTGAATGAAACCAGCCTGCGGCAGTCGCTCGCGCAGCGTGGCCAGTTGCGGCGGCTGCTCGCGGCTGTCCCACACCGTCACGCGCGCACCCAGGCGCGCCGCCCAGGCCGCCATGGCCAGGCCGGAGTCGCCCAGGCCCAGCACCAAGGCGGGCCTGTCCTGGAAAAGCGCGGGGAAGTGCATGGTGCGGGTCCCGGCGCTCAGCGCAGTTTCAGGCTGGCCAGGCCCACGAGGCACAGCAGCATGGTGATGATCCAGAACCGGACGACCACCTGGGTCTCTTTCCAGCCCGACTTCTCGAAGTGGTGATGCAGCGGCGCCATCTTGAAGATGCGTCGCCCTTCCCCGTACTTCTTCTTCGTGTACTTGAACCAGGTCACCTGCAGCATCACCGACAGCACCTCGGCAACGAACACGCCGCCCATGATGCCCAGCACGATTTCCTGGCGGGTGATCACCGCCAGCGTGCCCAGGCCCCCGCCCAGCGCCAGCGCGCCGACGTCGCCCATGAAGACCTGCGCCGGATGGGTGTTGAACCACAGGAAGGCCAGGCCCGCACCGGCCAGCGCCGCGCAGAAGATCAGCAGTTCGCCGGCACCGGGGATGTAGGGGAACAGCAGGTAGCGGCTGTAGACCGATGAGCCGGTGACATAGGCAAAGACGCCCAGCGCCGAGCCCACCATCACCACCGGCATGATGGCCAGCCCGTCCAGCCCGTCGGTGAAGTTCACCGCATTGCTGGTGCCCACGATGACCAGGTAGGACAAGCCGATGAAGCCGAACACGCCCAGCGGATAGCTGATCGACTTGAAGAACGGCAGCATCAGGTCGGCCTTGGGCGGCAGCTCGGTCGAGAAGCCGCTGGAGACCCAGCGGAAGAACAGCTCCACCACGGCGTAGAAGCTGGTCTCCGACACGCTGAAGGCCAGGTAGATGGCGGCGATCAGGCCGATGATGGACTGCCAGAAGAACTTCTCGCGGCTGCGCATGCCCTCGGGGTCCTTGTTGACCACCTTGCGGTAGTCATCCACCCAGCCGATGGCGCCAAAGCCCATGGTGACCAGCATCACCACCCAGACGAAGCGGTTGGACCAGTCGAACCACAGCAGGGTCGAGACCCCGATGCCGATCAGGATCAGCACCCCGCCCATGGTGGGCGTGCCGCTTTTGGAGAGGTGCTGCTGCACGCCGTATTCGCGGATGGGCTGGCCGATCTTGAGCTCGGTCAGGCGGCGGATCACCCAGGGACCAAAGGCCAGGCCGATCAGCAGCGCGGTCAGCGCCGCCATCACGGCGCGGAAGGTGATGTAGTTGAAAACGCGCAGGAAACCCAGTTCAGGGAAATAGGTCTGCAGCCATTGGGCCAGACTAAGCAGCATGGGTTTCTCCTCGACCGCCGGACTGCAGGGCGGCCACGATCTGTTCCATCTTCATGAAGCGCGAGCCCTTGACCAGGACGTTCTGCACCTGGGGGGCTTCGTTGAGCGCCTGGATCAGCTGATCCACGGTGTCGAAGGCGCGGGCGCCGGCGCCATAAGCGGCGGCAGCATCGCAGGCAGCGGCACCGGCGGTCCACAGCGCGGCCAGGCCCTGGTCGGCGGCATGGGCGCCCACCTCGCGGTGGAAGGCCGGGCCCTGTTCGCCCACCTCGCCCATGTCGCCCAGCACCAGCCAGGAGCTGCCCGGCAGTTCGGCCAGCACGTCGATGGCGGCGCGGACGCTGTCCGGGTTGGCGTTGTAGCTGTCGTCGATGAGGGTGATGCGGCGCCCCTGCCACACCGCCGTCTGCAGCGCGGAGCGGCCCTTGACCGGCTTGAAGCGCTCCAGCCCGTCGCGGATGGCGGACCGCGGTGCGCCCGCCGCCAGGGTGCAGGCCGCCGCGGCCAGTGCATTGCGCAGGTTGTGCTGGCCGGCCATGGCCAGGCGTACCGGGATGTCGCCGGCGGGAGTGTGGATGTCCAGGGCCCAGTGGCCGGCGCCGGTGTCGTTGGCGCTGTTGTCGTTGGCGCTGTTGTGAGCGCTGTCGTTCGCGATGACGTTCTCGCCATCGGACGGAGGCACCCATTGCGCACGGCCCATCACGTCCGCCTGCCCTTGCAGCGCAAAGGTCAGCATGCCGCGGCCGGCCGCGAGTTCGTGCCACACCGGCGCGCAGGCGTCTTCCGCCGGGAACACCGCCACTCCGGCCGGGCCCAGGGCGCGGATCACTTCCCCGTTCTCGCGCGCCACCGCCTCAACGGTGTGCATGAATTCCTGATGCTCGCGCTGGGCGTTGTTGACCAGGGCCACCGTCGGCTGGGCCATGGCGGCCAGCGGCGCGATCTCGCCCGGATGGTTCATGCCCAGCTCCACCACGGCGGCGCGGTGCCACACGGCATCGTCCTGGCGCAGGCGCAGCAGGGTCAGCGGCACGCCGATCTCGTTGTTGAAGTTGCCTTCGGTGGCCAGCATGCCGGTGTCACCCAGCCAGGCGCGCAGGATGGACGCGATCATCTGCGTCACCGTGGTCTTGCCATTGCTGCCAGTGACGGCAATCACCGGCAGGTGCTGCGTCGCGCGCCACGCTTGCGAGAGCAGCCCCAGCGCCTGCTTGGCGTCCGGCACCAGCAGCCCCGGCAGGCCGGCTTCGGCCAGGCCGCGCTCGGCCACGGCGGCGACCGCGCCAGCGGCGCGCGCCTGCGGCAGGAAATCATGCGCGTCGAAACGCTCGCCGCGCAGCGCCACGAACAGGTCGCCTTCACGCAGTTGGCGCGTGTCGGTGCTCACCCGCTGGATCGGAGTGGCGGCGTCGCCCAGCAGTTGCACCTGCGGCAGCAGCGGCTGCAGCAGGGCATGGGCCTGGCCGAGGGTCATCACAGGCCGGCCCTTTCGATCAGCGCCGCACGGGCAGCCTGCACATCGGAGAACGGACGGCGCTCGCCGCGGATCTCCTGGTAGTCCTCATGGCCCTTGCCGGCGATCAGCACCACATCACGGGCGCCTGCGTTGCGCACGGCGGTGGCGATGGCTTCGGCGCGGTCCGCCAGCACCAGGCGCTGTGCTGAAGCAGGCAGGCCGGCTTCGATGTCGGCCAGGATGCGGGCGGGATCTTCATCCCGCGGGTTGTCGCTGGTCAGCACGACATGCCGCGCCAGTCGCGCTGCAATGGCCCCCATCAGGGGACGCTTGCCGGGATCCCGGTTGCCGCCGCAGCCAAACACCACGCGCAGCTCACCGCCGCGTGCCGCCGCCAACGGGGCCAGCGCCTGCAGCGCCTTTTCGAGCGCGTCGGGGGTGTGGGCATAGTCCACCACCAGTTGCGGCAGTTCACGGCCATTGCCCACGCGCTGCATGCGGCCGGGCACCGGCGTCACCTGGGCCGCCACGCGGGCGATGTCGTCCAGGCCATGGCCCAATGCGCGCAGGCCGGCCATCACGCCCAACAGGTTGGCGACGTTGTAGTCGCCGATCAGGCCGGTCTGCACGGCCACCGACTGCTCGCCTTCGCGCAGCGTGAACGCCAGGCCCTGGGCCTCATGGCGCAGGTTCTCCGCCCACAGGCGGGCGTCGCTGCGGTTCAGGCCGTAGGTCCACACGTCCAGGCCCGAGGCAGCGCCCGCGGTGAGTTCCGCAGCCAATTCGGCGCCCTTGGCATCGTCGATGTTCAGCACCGCGGCCTGCAGGCCGGGCCAGCTGAACAGACGGCGCTTGGCAGCCCAGTAGGCGTCCATGCTGCCGTGATAGTCCAGGTGGTCCTGCGTGAAATTGGTGAACAGCGCCACCTGGATGCGGGTGCCCGTCAGGCGGTGTTCCTCGATGCCGATGGACGAAGCCTCGATGGCGCAGGCGCCGAAGCCGTCATCCCGCATGCGGCGAAACGCCTCCTGCAGCCGCACCGGGTCGGGCGTGGTCAGGCCCGTGGCCTCGATCGAGCTGTGGGTGATCGCGCCCGGAACGGGCGGTTGGCCGACGCCGAGCGTGCCCACCACACCGCAGCGCGACCCCAGCAGGGTCAGCGCCTGGGCGATCCACCAGGCGCTGGACGTCTTGCCATTGGTGCCGGTCACGGCCAGGACGCTCAGCTGGCTGCTGGGCTCGCCGTAGAACGCGGAGGCAATCTGGCCGCAACGGGCCTTGAGGTCCGGCAGCGAGGCAATGCGCGCATCCACAAACCCGTACTCGGCCACGCCCTGGTCTTCCACCAGGCAGGTGGCCGCGCCGGCCGCCAGCGCGCCGGCCACGAATTGGCGCGCGTCCTTGGCGTAGCCGGGCCAGGCGATGAAGGCGTCGCCCGCGCCGACCAGCCGGCTGTCAGTGCGCAGCTGGCCGCTGGGGGTCCATTCCTGCAGCCAGCGGGCGGCTGCTTCGGGAGATTTGAGGTGCATCAACATGAGGCGGCCCGCTTAAAAACTTTCATCCACGGCCTGGAGCTTCTGGGCCGCGACGATCTGTGGCTTGACGTCCAGGTCCGGCGGCTCCCCCAGCAGACGCAGGGTCTGGGCCACCACCTGGCTGAAGACGGGGCCGGCCACGGCCCCACCGAAATACTGGCCGTTCTTGGGCTCGTCCACCATCACCGCCACAATGATGCGCGGCTTGGAAATCGGGGCGATGCCCACGAACCACGAACGGTATTTGTGGCTGGCGTAGCCCTTGCCTTCCTGCTTGTGGGCCGTACCGGACTTCCCGCCCACGCTGTAGCCGGGCACCATGGCCTGCGGCGCCGTGCCGCCAGGGCCGGCGGCCATCTGCAGCATTTCGCGGATCTGGGCCGCGGTCTTGGGCGAGAACACCTTGATGCCGGCCACCGGCTCATCCGGCGCCCGCTTGGTCATGGTGACGGGGATGATGTCGCCGTCCCGCGCGAACACGGTGTAGGCGCGCGCCAGTTGCAGCAGCGAGGCCGACAGGCCGTAGCCGTAGCTCATGGTGGCCTGCTCGATCGGCCGCCAGCTCTTGTAGGGACGCAGCTTGCCGGTCACCGCGCCGGGAAAGTTGATCTGCGGACGCTGCCCCAGGCCGATGGCCGTGAACATGTCGTACATCTCGCGCGGCTGCATCATCAGCGCCATGCGGGCGGCACCGATGTTGCTGGACTTCTGGATGACCTGCTGAACGGTCAAGTCCCCGTGCGGATGGGAATCCGTCGGGGACCAGCCGGCAATCACCACGCTGCGCGGGCCGGTGCTCAGCACCGTGTCCGGCTTCACCCGGCCGGTCTCCAGCGCCAGGCCGGTGGTGAAGGGCTTCATGGTGGAGCCCGGTTCAAACACGTCGGTCAGGGCGCGATTGCGCAACTGCTCGCCGGAGAGGTTGCTGCGATGGCCGGGGTCGTAGCTGGGGTAGTTGGCCAGGGCCAGCACTTCGCCGGTGTGCACGTCCAGCACCACCACCGAGCCGGCCTTGGCATTGTTCTCGGCCACGGCATCGCGCACGCGCTGGTAGGCGAAGAACTGCACCTTGGCATCGATGGAGAGTTCGATGTCCTTGCCATTGAGCGCCGGCACCTGCTCGCCGATGTCTTCCACCACGCGGCCCAGGCGGTCGCGCACGACCGAGCGCGAGCCGTCGCGGCCCTGCAGGTCCTTCTGGAATGCCAGCTCCACGCCCTCCTGGCCGCGTTCTTCCAGGTTGGTGAAGCCCACCACGTGCGCGGCGGCTTCGCCTTCCGGATATTGGCGCTTGTATTCGCGGTCCTGGAAGATGCCTTTGAGGCCCAGGTCCTTGATCTTGGCGGCGGTCTGGTCGTCGGCCTGGCGGCGCAGGTAGACGAAGCGGTTGGACGGGTCCAGCCGCTTTTCGAGTTCGGCGTAGCTGATGCCCAGGATCTTGGCCAGTTGCTTGCGCTTGTCCGGGTCGTTGTCCACGTCCTTCGGAAAGGCCCAGATGGAGGGCACCGCCACGCTGGCAGCCAGCACCTGGCCGCTGCGGTCGCTGATCTTGCCGCGGCTGGCCGGCACTTCCATCTTGTGGGCGTAGCGCGCCTCCCCCTGACGCTGGAAGAAGTCTTCCCCGATCAGCTGGATGTAGGCAGCGCGCCCGAGCAGCCCGGTGAAGGCCAGCCCCACCAGCGCCACCAGGAAACGCGAACGCCACGGCGGCGTCTTGGACGCCAGCAGCGGGCTGCTGGAATAGCTGACGCTGCGCGAGGCGGCGCTGGCGCGCTTGCGGCCGATCATCGCGCGGCTCCGGTCCCCCGGGCGCCGCTGGCGACCTGCGCCGGGGCGTCGGGGTTGAAGGTGATGGCGGGCGTGATGGCCCGCATCTTCAGACGCTCACGCGCCACCTGCTCCACCCGCAGGTTGGTGGCCTGCGCCTGGCGATCGGCCAGCAGGCGCTGGTAGTCGGCGTCCAGGCGACGGGCTTCGCTCTGCGAGCGGTCGAGTTCGGTGAACAGCCGCCGCGCCTCATAGGCACTGCGCACCATGTAGATGCCAGACACCAACACGGCCAGCATCAGCAGCAGGTTCAGCCGGGTGATCATCGGCGCCCTCCTCCGCGGCGCTGTTTGCCGGTGGCTTCAGGCGCGGGTGGGGGCAGCGGCGCATCGGTGCGCTCCGCCACCCGCAGGATGGCCGAGCGCGAGCGGGGATTGGCGCGCACTTCGCCCTCGGACGGCTTGATGCGGGCAATCGCCTTCAGGGCCAGCGGCTTGGGCGCGGCAAACGGGGCACGGCGGTCCACTTCATCCTTGCTGTGCGCGGTGATGAAGTTCTTGACGATGCGGTCTTCCAGCGAATGGAAGCTGATGATCGCCAGACGCCCGCCCGGCACCAGCCGCGCCAGCGCGGCATTCAGCCCCTGCTGCAGCTCTTCAAGCTCGGCGTTGACGAAAATCCGTAGAGCCTGAAATGTGCGCGTTGCAGGATCCTGGCCCGGTTCGCGGGTTTTGACCGCACCAGCCACGACTTGGGAAAGCTCGGCGGTGCTTCGTACAGGACGCCCGCTTTCCCGGCGAGCCACAAGCGCCTTTGCAATCGGCAGAGCAAACCGTTCTTCCCCATAGTCGCGTATCACCGTGGCAAGTTGATTGACTTCCGCCCGCGCCAGGAATTCGGCGGCGCTTTCGCCCCGCGTCGTGTCCATGCGCATGTCCAGCGGGCCATCGAAGCGGAAGCTGAAGCCGCGCTCCGGGTTGTCGATTTGTGGACTGGAAACGCCCAGGTCCAGCAGCACGCCATGGACCTGGGGAATGTTCAGGGCATCCAGTTGCGCGCCCATGTCGGCAAACGGGGCGTGGCAGATGGAGAAACGCGGGTCATCGACCCGCGTCTGACCGGACGTGGCGGCCGCGACGGCTTCCGGGTCGCGGTCGATGGCGATCAATCGCCCCCGCTCGGACAGCCGTGAGAGCAGCAGGCGCGAATGCCCGCCGCGGCCAAAGGTGCCGTCGACATAGATGCCATCCGGCGAATTCAGGACGCCCTCCACCGTTTCCTGCAACAGGACGGTGGTGTGGGTGAAAGGGGTGGCGCTCATCAGAAGCTGAAATCCTTGAGCGCATCCGGCAGTTCGGACTGCATGACGGCGGCTTCGTGGGCGGCATAGGCTTGCGCGTCCCACAGTTCGAAGTGGCTGCCCATCCCGAGCAGCATGACGTCTTTCTGCAGGCCGGCAGCCGCGCGCAGCTCAGGGGCGACGAGCACGCGGGCGGCGGAGTCGATCTCGACATCCTGCGCATTGCCCAGAAAGACACGTTTCCAGCCGGCAGCGGACATGGGCAGTGCGGCCACACGATCGCGGAATTGCTCCCAGGCTGGACGGGGGAAGACCATGAGGCAGCCTTCCGGGTGCTTGGTGAGCGTGAGCTCGCCATTGCACAGTGCCTGCAGGACTTCGCGGTGCCGTGCAGGGACGGTCAAGCGCCCCTTGGCGTCCAACGCCAAGGCACTCGCCCCTTGAAACACGACATTCGCCACTTTGCCCCACCGAAATGCACTTTCTCCCACTTTAATGGCGGTCGAGCGTCCGGTCAAGAAAATCTGGCGTTTTTCCCAATCAAATCAACTACTTAGCGGCACTTCTCAAGCGATCCTCAAAAAAGAAAGTCCTTCTAAATGAAGGACTTAAATAGGTCTATGCAAGTGATGGATCAACTAAATGCCGGGATGTACCGGCACGAAACAGGGGGCACGGCCTGTGAATAACTGGGCCCAAAGGCGTCAGGTCGGGCTCTGCCACCACGCGGATGTGGGAGCCGGCTGACGGATATCCACAGGAGCGCCCATGATGGGCGTCACCAGTTCCACCGACCGCAGACGCGCCAGGGACAGGATGCGTTCGAACGGGTCCTGCCAGCGGTGCATGGCCAGGTCAAAAGTGCCATTGTGGATGGGCATCAGGCGGCGGCCACGCAGGTCCAGGTGGGCCTGCAGCGTCTGCTCGGGCTGCATGTGGACATAGGGCCAGCGGGCGTCGTAGGCGCCGGTTTCCATCAGGGTCAGGTCGAAACTGCCGAAGCGCTCGCCGATGGCCTTGAAGCCGTCGAAGTAGCCGGTGTCGCCGCTGAAGAAAACGCGCAGCGCGGGGGATGCGGGTTGTGAAGGCACGTCTCCCGGCACGTCTGCGGGGACATCCTTGGACATCCCGGCCGGCACTTCCATCACCCATGACGCCCACAGCGTGCTGTTGCGGTCCCACAGGCTGCGGCCGGAGAAATGCTGGGCCGGCGTGGCGGTGAAGGTCACGCCCCCCACACGGGTGGACTGCCACCAGTCCAGTTGCTGCACCTTCTCCGCCGGCACGCCCCAGTCGATCAGCCGCTTCCCCACGCCCAGCGGCGTCAGGAAATGACGCACCTTCGGCGCCAGCGCCTTGACCGTCGCTTCGTCCAGATGGTCGTAGTGGTCGTGGGACAGGATCACCGCTTCCAGCTCCGGCAGGTCCTCCAGCGCCAGCGGCGGCGCATGGAAGCGCTTGGGGCCGGCGAAGGAGAACGGCGAGGCGCGCTCGGAGAACACCGGGTCCGTCATGAAGAACCGCCCCTGCAGCTTGAGCAGGACGGTGGAGTGGCCCAGGCGGTAGAGCGTCTGATCGGCGGCAGCCTGGAGCTGCGCCAGCGTCAGGGGCTGCACCGGCACGGCCTGGGCCGCCGAGGGCGCGGTGCCGGCGGGCTTGCGGAACATGACGTCCCAGAACAGGCCCATCGTTTTCCAGAAGCCCTGCTTGGGTTCGCTCACCGGGTTGTGGAAGGTGCCGTCGGTGTCGCGGCGGTAGGCCGTGCCGGCGGGCGCCGACGCGCCGGGCGCCGCGACTTGCGCATCAGCAGGGAGGGACACCGACGCGGCGGCGGTGCGGGGAACGGAGAGAGAAACGGTCACGGCAACAACTCCCACAAAACAGATCAAGATCGCCCAGGCCAGGCGGGGGATGGACATCAACATCACGGCTCCAGATGGCCACGGGCGTCGGCAGCAGGGGTCCGGAAGGACGTTTCCCGATGCGTGTTTCTCCGTGTCGGCAGACAGCCCGATGCCAGGCCGCCTGCACTTGCACTTACGTTGGCGAACGCCTTTGGGATCACCCTCAAAGCCAAACTTGCACTACACAGTGTAGTTTCAGCGGAGTGTAGGCAGGCTCTGGGCAAAAGTAAACTCCCCCGTGTAACATGAGGCCATGTGCCCCGATCTGCCTCCCTCTTCCCTCGATGCCATGGACGGCGCCGATGCTGGCGCTGAAATCGCTGCTGACGCCGGGTGTTCCGAATCCAGCCCGACGCCCACCGGCGACGACTGCAGCCCCCTGCGCCTGACCGACCGCAAGCGCCAGGCCATCGTGGACGCCGCCATCGCGGAGTTCCGTGAACACGGCTTCGAGGTGGCCAACATGGACCGCATCGCGGCGCGGGCGCAGGTGTCCAAGCGCACCGTCTACAACCACTTCGCGGGCAAGGACGCGCTGTTCGAGGCGATCGTCGAGCGGCTGTTCCAGTCCACCCAGGACCTGGCGGATGTCGCCTACCAGCCGGACCAGCCGCTGCGCGAGCAACTGGTGGCCTTGATCCAGCGCAAGCTGGGCATGATGAAGGACGAGCAGTTCATCAACCTGGCGCGGGTGCTGATCGCCGAGGCCATCCACACGCCGGACCGCGCCCGGGACATGCTGGCCCGGCTGGGCAGCAAGGAAGAAGGCATGACGGTCTGGGTGCGTGCGGCTGCGGCGCACGGCCGGCTGGAGGTGGCCGACCCGGCCTTCGCGTCGGCCCAGCTGCAGGCGCTGGTGAAGGGGTTTGCCTTCTGGCCGCAGATCACCCTGGGCCAGCCGCCGCTGGGCGAGGCCGACCAGCAGCGCATTGCCGCCTCCACCGCCGACCTGTTCCTGCGCAGCTACGCCAGGGCCACGGACCGCTGACGCCGGACAGCGCGGCCTCTCAATAGCAAAGGCGCCCGAAGGCGCCTTTTTTGTCGGTGTCGGCGAGGACCGCGGCGGGCTCACGCCCCGCCCCGGATCGCCCCTCGGGCTCAATGCTGAGCAAAACCGCCGGCGCCGCTGCGGCCAGCGCTTTCGCCACTGAGGCGGAAGGTGCCCACCACGTCCGCCAGGCGCTGCGCCTGTTCCTTCAGGCTCTCCGCCGCCGCCGCGGATTCCTCCACCAGCGACGCATTCTGCTGCGTCACCTGGTCCAGCTGCGCGATCGCCTCGTTGACCTGCCCGATGCCATGGCTCTGCTCCTTGGCCGTGTGGCTGATCTCGCCGATCATCTGCGCCACCCGCTGCACGCTGCTCACCACATCGCCCATGGTGGTGCCGGCCGTGCTGACCTGCCGCGTGCCGGTCTCCACCCGCTCCACGCTCTGCGTGATCAGCGTCTTGATTTCCTTGGCCGCGCTGGCCGAACGCTGCGCCAGTGCGCGCACCTCGCCAGCCACAACCGCGAAGCCGCGCCCCTGTTCACCGGCCCGGGCCGCTTCCACCGCCGCATTCAGCGCCAGGATGTTGGTCTGGAAGGCGATGCCGTCGATCACGCCGATGATGTCGCCGATCTGGCGCGAGCTCTCGCTGATCGACTGCATGGTGGACACGACCTGACCCATCGCCTCGCCGCCCTGCTGGGCCACACGGCTGGCGGTGTCGGCCAGGTCCCGGGCCTGCGAGGCGTTGTCCGCGCTGTGCGAGACGGTGCTGGTGAGCTCTTCCATCGAGCTGGCGGTTTCCTGCAGGTTGCTGGCGGTCTCCTCGGTGCGCTGGCTCAGGTCATGGTTGCCTGCGGCGATCTGGCGCGACGCCACGGCGATCGACTGGCTGGTCTCCCGCACCTGCAGCATCACCTGCTCGATCTTCTGCACGAACTGGTTGAAGCCGCGGGAGATGTCGGCAATCTCGTCGTCACCGCGCACTTGCAGGCGCTGGCTCAGGTCGCCCTCGCCCGCACCGATGTCGTTCATCGCGCGTTTGATGCCGGACAAGCCCTTGAGCAGCACCCCCACGGCCACGGCCGCGAGCAGCGCCGCCACGACGGTCACCACCACCAGCGTGAGGCCCGCCAGGCGCAGCACGCTGGACAGCGCCGACAGCGCCTCCGACTGATCCGCCGCCACCACCAGCACCCAGTTGGTCCCGGCGATGTCCGCCGCCTTGAGGAAGTAGCGGGCGTCGCCGATGGCGGCTTCGGTCAGGTCCTTGCCGCCGGCGCGCTGGATGAGCGCCTCGTCCAGGCCCGCGGCCAGGTCCTTGACCGGCTTGAGGGTCAGGGCCGCATCGGGGTGCGCAATGATGTTGCCGGACTTGTCCAGCAGCATGGCAAAGCCGTGTTCGGTCGGCTTGATCGCTTTCATCGTCGCGATCACGTCGTCCAGCGCCACGTCCGCGCCGGTCACCGCCTTGAGCTCACCGCCCTGCTTCACCGCGCTGGCGAAGGTCACCACCAGCTTCTTGCTGGACGAGGCGACGTAGGGCGCGGTCAGCACCGGCTGGTCGCTGCCGGAGGCCAGCTTGTACCAGGGACGTGCGGTGGGGTCGTAGTCGGCCGGCCGTTTGCGGTCGGGGATGGAGATCATGCGCTTGTCGGCCCCACCCACATAGGCCAGGTCCAGTCGGCCGCTTTGCAGCGCCTGGGTCAGGGCCGGACGAGGGTCTTCCAGTGCGGCGGCGGGCGCGAGGGCGGCCACCACGTCTTTCTGGGTGCGCACCCAGGCGGCAATGCCGGCGGCATGCGCATCGGCCAGGCTGGACAGTTGGTCCTGCACTTCGCGCTGGGTATGGCTGCGGACCGTCAGGTAACTGGCCAGCGTGGCCAGCGAGACAGCCCCCACGACAATGAGGATGGTCAGGGCAATGAGCCGGGATTTGATGGTCTTCAACACGGAAAGTTCCTGTGACTACTAAGGAATGTCGGCCACCTTCCCAGGTTGTTCGGCCCGTTCACCGCAGAGGCAGCCGCGTCCCGGTGCGGGGCTGTCAGCCGCCCGCGGTTTGACGAGGGTCAAGCTTCAACTGGGAATATGCGCCACTCGCCCATTTTGCGCACGTATCGCCTGCAATTCGAGGGTTTCCACGAAGGAAGATGGGGACGTCGTGAATGCGTTCACAGCCGGTTTTGCGCAGGCTCCCGTTCCTCGCACGGGGCGTCCGGATGTCGGAGCGGTGTCTTCGACGTCTTAGTTCGATTCCTTGATGAGCCGGCCGCCGGCCGCTTGCAGGGGGCGGGCGTTCATCGGGTACAGACGCGAAAAAATCGAGATCTGCTGGCTGGACACCTGCACCGGCTGCCGAAGCACCATCCACAGCACGCCTTCGCTGCACGGGGGGGTGGTGAGCGAGCCCATGTAGGTAAAGTAAGCCCGGTCTTTGGGGAGCAGTTGGTTGAGGTCGATGCTGACCGGGGCGTCGTATTGGTCGCCACGCTCCAGGGGCAGGTAGTTCCAGACGGTTTGCACCAGGGGCTGGTCCTGTCCGCGTTCGAGCAGGACGGCAATCGTTGCGAAGCGGCCGTCTGAATCCTTGTGGACGAGGTGCACGACCATGTCGTACTGGCGGCCGTTGATGCGCTCTTCACTCGGGCGGTGGAAGTGGAACTGCTGGAGTTCGAAACGGCGGCCCATGATCTCGATAAAGTTGCCGGACGAGACATTCACCTGGATGGTGTGGCCGGTGTCCACGACGGAGAAGCGGCTGGCGCGGTAGTCGAAGCGGATGGCTTCCTGGTCGACGCGGATGGTGTCGCGGATGTCGATCGGGCTTTGGCGGGTGCCGACGGCGCACTGTTTCCACTCCGGCAACAGCTGGCCCCAGCGGTCCGGGCCGTTGTCGCCGGTGTAGGACCAAGGCACCTCGGGGCGCGCGGCGGAGGCGGCTACTGCGACGGCGGGCAAGGTGGTCGACTTGCCTCCGGAGCGGCGGGGGGCGCGGTCCTTGTCCTGGCTGTTTTCCTGGCTCTTGCCGGTTCGGGTACCGGTGCCGACCTTCGTCGTGCTGCCAATGTCCTCCTTCAACCGCTCAGCCAAGCGCTGACGCAGTTGCTCCGGCGTCTCCTCCCCCTGCGCCCAAACGCGCGGCACCGCGGTGACGGTCAAGGCCATCACAGCAGACACAGCAACCAGGGCAGACAGCCAGCGGCGGCCAGCAGCAAACGAGAACATGGCAGAACTCCGGACGACAGCGGTCAGGCTCGGCCCAAAGGTGGGCGCAGCCAAGGCGCTTTTTGCGGCGCCTCTTCTCTGAATGTCGGCAGCGGGAGCGGCGACTTGAGACGCCGAACGGTGTCGGGGTGGTAAATCCTGCCGGGGATCGGGGGGCAGATGGGGCGGGGGATCGGTGGCGGGCGCGTCGGAAAGAGGAAGCCCGGGGCCCCTTTGCTCCATGTCACTCCTGTCCGGCTGCGCCGGCCATTCCCCTCTTTACTTCCGCAAAGGGGCCCCGGGCTCCCTCTTTCCTGCACCGAGTACTGCCAGCAGGGCGGAGGACTGCGGTCGCCGCGCAGCTGTGGGCAACGCTGTAGGTCTAGTCGCTAACGTCCATCAGCCACGTGGGTAGGCCGGGGCGCGTGCCACAGAGGTGCGCTTGCGCAGATCCAGGCCCGGTCTGCGGGGTCAGGCCACTTCGCGTCGGATCCAGGTCCAGGAGAACAGGCCGATGCACAGCAGGCCGGCCGATGTCAGCGCCAGCACCAGCGTCGAGTGCATCACCAGGGGCACCAGCACACCAGCGACCACACCGTTCGCCGCGCTGCCCACGCAGGCCTGCAGCGACGAGGCCATGCCGCGCCGCTCCGGCGCCTGGTCCAGCACCATCAAGGTCACCACCGGCACCATCAGCGCCCAGCCAAAGGCGAAGCCGCCAATCAGCGGGAAGGACCACCAGGCACTCACCGGCAGCAGAAGGTTGCCGGCGATGTTCAGCAGGGAGGTGATCACCATGATCAGGAAGCCGCGTTTGATCTGGCGGGCCGGCGGAATACGGCCCGCCAAGCGTCCGCTGAGCCAGGCCCCGCCCATGATGCCGCCGATGGTGAAGAGGAAGAAGATGAAGAACTGCGTGGGCGCCAGGCCCAGGTGCTCGCCCAGGAAGACCGGCGCCGCCAGCACATAGAGGAACATGCCGTTGAACGGAATGCCGCTGGCCAGGGTGAGCAGCAGGAAGCGGCGGCTGGTCACCAGGCTGCGGTAGCCGCGCATCAGGGCCCGCACGTTGAAGGGCTGCTTGTGGTCCTTGTGCAGGGTCTCGGGCAGCAGGCGCCAGTTGGAGACGAAGAGCAGCGCGCCTACGCCGCTGAGGAACCAGAAAATGGCGTGCCAGTCGGCGTGAGCAAACAGGAAGCCACCAATCATCGGCGCGATGGCAGGCGCCAGGCCGAAGAAAATGGTCACCTGGGACATCACCCGCTGCGCTTCGGAAGGCGGGAACATGTCGCGGATGATGGCGCGGGACACGACCACACCAGCCCCCGCCGACAGCCCCTGCACCACGCGCCAGAACACCAGTTGGCCAATGCTGCCCGCCAGCGCGCAGCCGACTGAGGCCAGGGTGAACACCGCCATGCCAGCCAGCACCACCGGACGACGTCCGAAACTGTCGGACAAGGCGCCGTGGAAAAGGTTCATCACCGCAAAGCCCAGCAGGTAGCCAGACAAGGTCTGCTGCATCTGCACCGGCGTCGCATCCAGGGCACGTGCAATGCCGGCAAAGGCAGGCAGGAACGTGTCGATGGAAAATGGGCCCACGGTGGCCAGCGCCGCCAGAAGGATGGAAAGCGCCCAGCGCGGGGCGCGCCAGAGTTGGCTGGCTTGTGGATTCATCCGGGATGGACCTGCAAGGTGTATGCGTTGGGTGGTCGTCAGCCAAACAGGCTGTGCGATTGCCGCCCTTGCGGTGGAATGGGAGATCGGCGGCGCACGGCAGTGTAGCGGCGGCCCCTACACTGCGACGGTTTTGCGGGCGAGGAGCAGCGGGCGTGCCTGGGGTGTTGAGTATTGGTGTGATCGGACTGGGTGTGATGGGGCAACGCATGTTGGCCCGTCTGGCCGGTCATGGCCGTTTGCGGGTGACCCGGGTGTGGGACGAAAATCCCGCAGTGCTGGCGCAGGCGCTGGCCCACTATCCGCTGTTGCGTGCTGCCAGCAGTGCGCAGGCGTTGATGCAGGAGCCCGGGTTGCATGGGGTGTATATCGCCACGCCGCCCGCGTCCCACATGGCACTCACCGACGAGGCATTCGATGCCGGACTGTCGGTGTTGTGCGAGAAGCCCCTGACCACGGATTTCGAGGCGGCGAAGGTCGCGATTTCGCGCATTCAGCGGGAGCAGCGGCGTGCTGCAGTGAACTATTCGCTGGCATCGTCGACGGGGCTGGCAACATTGCAACTCGCCTTCGGCATCGGCGCGCGGCGCACGCTGGGCACGCTGCAGGAAGTGCGGATCGAAGCGCGTTTCTCGGCCTGGCCTCGGCCGTGGCAACGTCAGGCCGGGCCCTGGTTGGCTCAGCGCACGGAAGGCGGTTTCACCCGCGAGGTGCTGTCCCACTTCATCTTCGTGCTGCAACGGGTGCTGGGGCCCGCAGACGTGGTGTCGAGCCGGGTCACCTGGCCGGACGACGGCATCAGTGCCGAGACAGCCCTGGAAGCAGAACTCCAGGCAGCCGGTGTGGCCGTCAGCATCCGCGCCGGGATCGGCGGCGATAAGGCCGACGACACCCGCATGTGGTGGCGCGCCACCGAAGGGGAAGTCGAACTGCGCGATTGGTTCGGGGTGACCCAGCATCGTCATGGGGAAAAGGCACAGAGCCTGGGGGACACCGACATGCTCCGCATGACCGGCATGAACGACCAGCTCAGCCATTGGTCCGCCATGCTCGAAGGTCGGTCGCACAGCCTGCCCAGCTTTGCGGAAGCCCTCGCAGTGCAGCGTACCGTCGAGCGGTTGCTCATCGGGGCGGGGTGAAGCTTCTCGGGGGACTCTGCTGGAGGTGTGCGGCGGGTTCTCTGCCTGCGCTAGATCAGGAAGGCGGGAGCCCCTTCCCCTCCATGCCAGGGCCCGAGGCCCTGGCCTTCGCTAGGCTCAAACAGTCCACAGGACTGTTTGAGTCCGAGCTCAGTCCCTTCTGTCCGGCTTCGCCGGCCATTCATTCCTTGACTTCCGGGGAAGGGGCTCCCGCCTTCCTGATCTCGGACTCGAGTACTGCTGAAGGGGCAGAGCGGCATGGCAGAGGCTGTCGCGCTGCGGCATCGCTCATCCCGTCGCCACACTCGCCAGGCGGGGCCCGCGCACGCGAGTGTCCTTGGCGGTGCGGGTGCGCGTCATGAGCAGGAGATAAACCACCGTCGTCAGCAGCAGGGCCAGAGCGCCCGCCTGCCAGAAGACCACTCGCCAAAGCAGCTCTGCCCCTTTGAGCAGCGTCCATGTCGCATTCAGAATGGCCATGCCGTCGGCGCCAAACACCCAATGCAGCAGCGCCGCCCAGACGCACAGCCACAGCAGCAGGCTCAGCGCCAGAAACATCATCAAGCGGGTGAAAAACAGACGGGCACAGTAGGCCCAGGGATCGTCGTAAGGGGTCATCAGCCGCTCCTCAGGAGCCAGGGGAAATCAGGCAGACCCCAGTCGCCCACCCAGCAAAAGCCGTAGCCGGCCCAGCAAGCGGGGACGAGGGTCCTCAATCCCGCGTTTGTCATCGGCACAGCGCCAGCAGTTCCCCGGCGCCCTCCCCTACACCGGTGGGAGAGCGGCGCTCTGCATGGCGTCTTCGAGGAGGGCCGTTCCCGCTTAGGTCGGGAGGAAGCCTTCCACCGAGAGGTAGCGCTCGCCCGTGTCGTAGTTGAAGCCCAGCACGCGCGGGTGGTCGCCCAGCTCGGGCAGCTTCTTGGCAATCGCCGCCAGCGTGGCACCACTGGAGATGCCCACCAGCAGCCCCTCTTCACGGGCGCTGCGCCGCGCGTATTCGCGGGCTTCCTCAGCATCGACCTGGATCACGCCGTCCAGCAGCGCGGTGTCCAGGTTCTTGGGAATGAAGCCAGCACCAATGCCCTGGATGGGGTGCGGGCTCGGCGACCCGCCACTGATGACCGGCGAGGCAGCCGGTTCCACCGCAAACACCTTCAGCTTCGGCCAGGCCTTCTTCAGCACCTGCGCACAACCCGTGATGTGGCCGCCAGTGCCCACCCCCGTGATCAGCACATCCAGCCCCTCCGGAAAATCTTCCAGAATCTCCTGCGCGGTGGTGCGCACATGCACGTCCACATTGGCGCCGTTCTCGAATTGCTGCGGAATCCAGGCCCCAGGCGTCTGGGCGGCCAGTTCCTCGGCCCGGGCGATCGCGCCCTTCATGCCCTTCTCACGCGGCGTCAGGTCAAAGGTGGCACCATAAGCCAGCATCAGGCGGCGGCGCTCCACCGACATGCTGTCCGGCATCACCAGCACCAGCTTGTAGCCCTTCACCGCCGCCACCATGGCCAGGCCCACGCCCGTGTTGCCAGAGGTCGGCTCGATGATGGTGCCGCCCGGCTTCAGCACGCCTCGCGCCTCTGCATCCTCAATCATGGCCAGCGCAATGCGGTCCTTGATGGAGCCGCCCGGGTTGCTGCGTTCGGACTTGATCCAGACCTCGGACGCCTGGCCGGCAAACAGGCGCTGAAGACGAATGTGGGGCGTGCGGCCAATGGTGGCCAGAACGTTGTCTGCTTTCATGGGAGCTTCCTGCAATGAAGCCCCCATGCTAAGAGGAAATGGGAGGCCCTGGGAGCCTGTGCGTTCCTACAGAAGGGCCAACAAGAGATCAGCCCCATGGGCACGCGGGTCGGGCGATAAGCGTGTGGACGTGGGGGGCTGGCAGGGACGCTGGCGCCACAACCCTCAGCGGCTCAGCTGCTCAACCGCTTTTCCATGAACACCAGCCTCGGGTCCGGCGCATGCGGACCGAACGGCTCACGCCGGTCATAGCCCATGCGCTCATACAAGGCCAGCGCTTCCGCCTGGTGCACGCCCGCCTCCAGCCGCACCAGCGGAATGCCCTGGGCCCGCAGATGGGCCTCGAGCTGCTCCATCAGCGCCTTGGACAAACCCCGTCCCCGGAAGTGCGGTTGCACGAACATGCCCTTGATTTCGCCGTAAGGCTCGGCGTCCGCATCCTTGACGACGCGCACCGCCCCGCACCCGGCCAGCCACTCCGCCAGCCAGACGCCCAGGAAGAGCTCCTTGGCACCGGAGGACGGCATGGCGTCACCGGCCGGGTCCGCGGAAGCCGCCGAAGCGGCTTGCGATTGCGCCAGCAGGGATTGGGCCGCCTGGCTGCGGGGGTCAAGGGCTACGATCTGCATGTCCGCCTGCGGGCAATTCCCGTTCCCGGCAGAAACCACCCGAGTGCCCGCCCGGCCGGACACCCGCCGTCCCCTACAATGCGCCGGTGAAGCAAGCCAGACCGCCGCTGGTGCAATCGTGGAAACACGGCACTGGAGGAAGGTCCGGACTGCATAGAGCGGCGTAGCAGCTAACGGCTGCCCGGCGAAAGCCGAGGATCAGAGCAACAGAGACGAGTCGGACGGGGCCCGCCCCGTCCGGGTGAAACGGGCAATCTCTACGCGCAGCAACACCAAGTAGGCCAGCGTTGATGCGGCTCGCAGAGCTGGCGGGTAGGTGGCACCGAGCCGTGGCAGTGATGCCCGGCCCAGAGGAATGGCGGTCACGCAGGCAGGTCCGCAAGGACCCGCCTGTGCACAGAATCCGGCCTATCGGCTTGCTTCACACTTTATTCATCATCCCCGGACGTCTGCTCCTGGTCATTGCGCTTGCGGGCCTGCTTCTGCAAAGGGGCCTCCAGGCGCTGCATCCCGTCCACGAAGCTGTCCACCGGCTTGGGCGTCACCAGGCGCAGCGCAGGCGGAGGCAAGGCACTCAGGTAGTTGGGGCCCAGCCAGTGCTGCTGTTCAGTCCGCCGACCCACCGTGAGCACCAGGCCCAGCAGCGCCATGCCGCCAATGGCCAGCGCCAGACGGCGACGCGGACGGGGCCACACCACCGTGGCATGCCACCACAGCAGCGCCGCGCCGCCAACGGACACCGCCAAAGTGTCCAGGGCCATCAGTCGCGGCCAGGACAAGGCATACGCCAGCACCGGCAGCGTCACGTCCAGCAACTGGAACACCAGGCTCACCACCAGCGCCCGCCACAGGTGGGCGCCGAAGGCGAACCAGTGGCGGAAGAGCTGTGTCACCAGCGCCCAGGCCGCCGCCCAGGTCAGCGCCAGCGCCACCGGCATCAGCACGCCGCTGATGGTGTCCACCCAGGTGCTGCTGCCGTCAGTGCCGGACCAGTTGGTCAGCCAGAGCACCAGCAGCCACAGCACGCTCACCGCCGGCAGGGCCCAGGCCGGACGCGCGTCGCGGCGCATGGGTTCGTCGGCGCGGGGCAGCGGTTGCTCGTCCGGGAGCGCGTCCAGCGCGGTGCGCAGGCGCAACCGGGTGCTGCCGAGTTGAACGACGTTCTGGGCGGTCCAGGGGGCCGTGGCGCCGGCGCCCAGCCGCTGGCCGTCCAGCCAGCCGCCGTTGCGGCTCTCCAGCAGCTCCAGTCGTGCGCCTGCCTCGGTCCAGTGCAGCAGGGCATGGGCGCCCGCCAGATGCGGGTCGGGCAGCACCAGGTCGGCAGACGGCGCGCGGCCAATGGTCAGCGGCCACTGGCGGACTTTGTGGGTCTCGCGGCAGTGACCCTCGCGGTCCAGGATCTCGATTACCGCGTGGTCCATGCGAATCCTTGCAGGTAGTGGCGCGTGAGGCGGGTGGCGTTGGCAAAGCTCACCCCGCGTGCATCAAAGCGGCCCAGCGCGCCTTCGGTGGACGCATCGACATTGGTCACCAGCACGGAGACGTCATACAGGCCTTCCAGCTTGCGATAGGCCCGCAGGCAGGCGACGGCGCGCAGCGGCGGGCCATCCTTTTGCTGGACAAAGTCTTCGGTGCAGTAGGGCGCGGTGCGGTCCTTGTCGGCACCGCCCAGGCGTTCATTGCGGAAGCTGGCGGAAAACTGGCGGGAGAAGCGCAGGGCCCCCAGCTTGCTGCCGTCGTACGCTTCCTGGGTGACGCCCAGGTAGCCGGTCTGGAGTTCTTCGCTGATGAACAGCGCCTGCTCCATGCGGCATTGGGTGCGTTGCATTTGCAAGCCCTGGGCATCGGCCTCGGAGGCGCTGCCCCAGCAGCGCATGTACTGTTCCGGCGGGATGGGCAGGCGGTAGCGTGGGTGGTCGAGGCTGCGCCAGGGCTGGGCGGTGAAGTTGCGCACCAGCTCATCCTGGTAGGCCATCAGCTGTTCCTTGATGCGGGGCCAGGCCGGGCCCTTCATGGGCGCGGCGGTGCGGCTGCGGGTCAGCAGTGCGGAGGCGTGGCCGCCCGGGACCAGGAAGCTCATCTGCTGGGAGAAGAACATGGTGGAGACGTTGACACCGACCACCTCGCCCTCCTCGTCCAGCACGGGGCCGCCGCTCATGCCGGGGTTGATGGAGCCGGAGTAGTAGATGAGCGGGTCGAAGCTGCGCTCAACCAGCCCGTTGTAGGTGCCCTCGACGACGGCAAAGGCCACGTCGTGCGGGTTGCCCATCGAGTAGATGCGCTCGCCCTTGGCCAGGGGACGGTCGGCGGGGCGGAACGGCAGAGGGGACGCCGTCATGCGGCGCACGAGCTCGGCCTTGCCACTCAGGCGCAGCAGGGCGAGGTCGCGGCGGACGTCCACGTCCAGCAGTTGGAGGTCGCCGCTTTCGCCGTCAGGGGTGGAAAACTGGAGGTGGTAGCGCTCAGGCTCCAGCGCATGCTGGCTGACGACGTGGTAGTTGGTGATGACCAGGCCGTCCGATGTCACCACGAAGCCCGAACCGACGGAAGCCTGGCTGCCGTTGAGCAGGGTGCGGACCTGCAGCAGTTGGGACCGGGTGCGGTCGTAGAGGCGGCGTGCGCTGGCGGAAAACTGGGCGGGGTGTTTGTCGGGCGACAGCGGCTTGGCGCTGGGCGCGGCCGGGTCGGTGGGGGCCGGGGATGCGTTCGACGTTGAGGCCGCAGCAGGCGTTGGTGGCGTTGCCGGTGGGTTTGCTGCTACGGCCCACGGCACTACAGCGCTGAGGCTGAGAGCCAGGCCGACGCGGATCCACAACCTGCGCAGGCCCTGGCGAGAGGTGAAGTCAGTGAACAGCTCAGACAAGCGACATTGCTCCTTCTAGGACCCCGGGGAAACCGTGGGGAGATCCCGAGGGCTCAAGCGTACATCGTGGCGCGGATGCGCCGGTGGGGGATGGGCAAAGAACCGCCGCATTCGGTTGGGCTGAGCGGACGCGGAGACCAGGGGCACCCTGTTTCCTCCATGTCCCTTCTGCCCGGCTGCGCCGGTCATTCATTCCTTGACTTCCGGAAACAGGGCACCCCTGGTCTCCGCTCACCACCACCGAGCCCGGACAAGAAAAACCAGCGCTTCACGGACACCCTGCCCGCCCCCTCTTCTCACATTGGGCTGGCGCCCCGCGCCTAGCCCACCCTCAAGCCACACCCGCGGAACTGGCTTTGCCAGGCCGCTGGGTGGCGCCCCTTGGGGGCAGGAGCGTGAGCGACTGGGGGGCCCTTCATTCAGGGGCAGGAGCGAAGCGACTGGGGGGCCAACGGTTCTCGGCTAGATCATTTTCCAGTGCAGGGATTCGCCGCCGCGCAGTGGCTTGAGCTGCGCAGCCTCGCCGAAAGGCACCGCCTCAGGCAGCGTCCATTCAGTCTTTTGCAGCGTGACGCGCGTCGTGTTGCGCGGCAATTCATAGAAGTCCGGGCCGTGGAAGCTGGCGAACGCCTCCAGCTTGTCCAAGGCACCCGCAGCCTCAAAAGCCTCCGCATACAGCTCCATCGCAGACAGCGCCGTGAAGCAGCCCGCCCCGCACACCGAGTTCTCCTTCATGACCGACGCGTGCGGCGCACTGTCCGTGCCAAGGAAGAACTTGGGACTGCCGGAAGTCGCCGCCTTGATCAGGGCCAGGCGGTGCTCTTCCCGCTTGAGCACCGGCAGGCAGTAGTAGTGCGGACGCAAGCCCCCCATGAAAATGGCGTTGCGGTTGTAGAGCAGATGCTGCGGCGTGATGGTGGCGCCCGTGAAGCGGTCCGCGTCGGTGACGTACTGCGCCGCTTCCTTGGTCGTGATGTGCTCGAACACCACCTTCAGCTCAGGAAAGTCCTTGCGCAGCGGCCGCATGATGCGGTCCACAAACACCGCCTCCCGGTCGAAGACGTCCACCTCCGGGTCCGTCACCTCACCATGCACCAGCAGCAGCAGGCCCGCCTTCTGCATGGCCTCCAGCGTGGCGTAGGTCTTGCGAATGTCAGTGACCCCGTGGTCACTGTTCGTGGTGGCGCCGGCCGGATAGAGCTTCAGCGCCACAACACCCGCCGCCTTGACCGCGGCAATGTCCTCAGGCGTGGTGCGGTCGGTGAGATACAGCGTCATGAGCGGCGTGAAGTCCACGCCCGCAGGGACGGCCGCCATGATGCGGGCCCGGTACGCCTCAGCCTGCGCCGCCGTGGTGATGGGCGGCTTGAGGTTGGGCATCGCAATGGCGCGGGCAAACTGGCGGGCGGTGTAAGGCACAACACTTTGCAGCGCAGCGCCGTCGCGCAGGTGCACATGCCAGTCGTCCGGACGGATCAGGGAAAGGGTGTCGCTCATGGCCGGAGATTGTCGCACTGCCCAAAAAGAAAAAGCCCGCCTCCTGGGAAGCGGGCCTTAGGCAGTCATCGGTGCAATCACCATGCAAGCATCGGCACAGGGACAAGCACCGGTAACGGCACCAGTCACCGCATCAGTACCGGCACCAGTAACGGCACAAGGGGCGGCGCTGGTGGCCTCAGGGCCGTCCAGGCCCCGGTCAATCAGTGCTGCAGGATCTTGTTCAGGAAGTCCTTGGCGCGCGGCGAACGAGCTTCCGGATTGTTGAAGAACTCGTCCTTGGTGCAGTCCTCGATGATCTTGCCGGCGTCCATGAAGATGACCCGGTTGCTGACCTTGCGCGCAAAACCCATTTCGTGGGTCACGCACATCATGGTCATGCCCTCGTTGGCCAGCTGCACCATCACGTCCAGCACTTCACCGACCATTTCCGGGTCCAGGGCCGAAGTGGGCTCGTCAAACAGCATGACGATCGGGTCCATCGACAGCGCACGGGCAATCGCCACACGCTGCTGCTGACCCCCAGAGAGCTGGCCCGGGAACTTGTCCTTGTGCGCCATCAGGCCCACGCGGTCCAGCATCTTCAGGCCGCGCGCCTTGGCGTCGTCCTTGCTCCGCCCCAGGACCTTGATCTGCGCCAGCGTGAGGTTGTCCGTCACCGACAGGTGCGGGAACAGCTCAAAGTGCTGGAACACCATGCCCACCCGCGAACGCAGCTTGGGCAGGTTGGTCTTGGGATCGGTCAGGCTGGTGCCGTCCACCACGATGTCGCCCGCCTGGATCGGCTCCAAAGCGTTCACCGTCTTGATCAGCGTGGACTTGCCCGAGCCCGACGGCCCGCACACCACCACGACCTCGCCCTTGCGGATGCTGGTCGTGCAATCGGTCAGCACCTGGAAAGGGCCGTACCACTTGGAGACATTCTTGATTTCGATCATGGCGCAGGGACCTCAGCGAATGATGGCGATCTTCTTCTGCAAACGGCGGACCAGCATGGACAGGCTGAAGCAGATGACGAAATAAACGGCGGCAACCGCCAGGTAGGTTTCAACTGGACGCTGAATATTCTTGCCAGCGGTCTCGAAACCCTTGAGCAGGTCATACGCACCGATGGCATACACCAGCGACGTGTCCTGGAACAGCACGATGGTCTGCGTGAGCAGCACCGGCAGCATGTTGCGGAACGCCTGCGGCAGCACCACCAGGCTCATGGTCTGGCGGTAGTTCATGCCCAAGGCATACCCAGCAAAACTCTGACCCTTGCTGACCGACTGGATGCCGGCCCGCATGATTTCAGAGTAGTAAGTGGCCTCGAACAGCGTGAAGGTGATCAGCGCCGTGGTCTCGGGCGCGAAATTGCCCCAGCCCATGGCCTGCGTGGCATAGGGCAGCAGCAAATACACCCACAAAATCACCAGCACCAGCGGAATGGAGCGCAGCGTGTCCACATAGATCGCCGCCGGCACCTCCAGCCACTTGCGGCCGGACAGCCGCATCATCGCCAGCAAGGTGCCCAAAATGATGCCGCCCAGCATGGCCATCAGGGTCAGCTGGAAGGAGAAGATCAGGCCCTTGGAGACATACGCGGACAGCGTCTCCCAGGTCAGCCGGGAAAAATCAAGATCCGTCATGTCACTTGGCTCCCAGGATGCCAGGCACACGCACCGACACTTCAATCAGCTTGGCCACCCGGTTGATGGCGAACCCCGACACGAAATACAGCACCGTCACCGGCAGGAAAATCTGCAGGAAGCTGGACTGCTCGGACGCCTGCTGCGCATATTGCGTCAGCTCAGGAATGCCGATGGCAAAGGCCACGGCAGAGTTCTTGACGATGTTCATGCTTTCGCTGGTCACCGGCGGAATCACGATGCGCAGCGCCATCGGCAGCAGCACATGGCGGTAGGTCTGCGGCAGCGTCAGGCCCAGGGCCTGGCCGGCATAGCGCTGCCCCTTGGGCAAGGTCAGGATGCCGGCCTTGACCTGCTCGGAAATCCGGGCCGAAGTAAACAGGCCCAGGCCGACAAAGGCCAGCACCATCGGCGGCACCGACTGCGCCCCCGGAATCAGCCGCGGCAGCACGTGATACCAGAGGAAGAGCTGGACGATCAGCGGAATGTTGCGGAAGAGCTCGGTCCAGGCCTCGCCCAGCCAGGCCACCTTGCGGTTAGGCACCGTGCGCAGGATGCCCACCAGGATGCCCACCACCAGGGCCACGGCCAGACCCAGCAACGCGAGGGTCATGGTCCAGCCCCAGGCATGCACCATCGCATCCAGGTAGGTCTCATACCCCTTCGCACCAAAACACTTCGGTGCGACCTCTTCGGTCACCATGTCCGTGCAGTACAACTGCCAGTCCCAGCTCATGGCCAGCCTCCATTCATCCATACAAAAGGGGCCGCCTTGGCCGCGGCCCCATCACCCACCTTCCAGCGCTTGCGACAAGGCGCCCCGCGGGGCGCCTTGAGGCTTGGCCGGAACGGCTTACTTCTTGGCGTATTCCTCGACCGGCTTGTCGTTCGGATTCGCCCAGGCCGCCTTCGTCGCTTCCGAGGCCGGCATGTTCAGCTTGGCATTGACCGGGGGGATGGGCTGCACGAACCACTTGTCATACAGCTTGGCAATCTCGCCCGACTTCATCATGCCCTTGATGCTGTCGTCCACAGCCTTCTTGAAGGCCGGGTCGTCCTTGCGGATCATGATGGCGATCGGCTCGACCGACAGGGTTTCACCCACGATCTTGTACTCAGCCGGGTTCTTGGACTTGGCAATGTTGCCAGCCAGGATCTGGCCGTCCATCACGAACGCATCGGCGCGGCCCGATTCCAGCAGCAGGAAGCTGTCGGCGTGGTCCTTGCCCAGCACTTCCTTGAAGTCCACGCCGTTGGCGCGCTCATGCTTGCGCAGCAGTTGCACGGAGGTGGTGCCGGTGGTCGTGGCCACCGTCTTGCCGTTGAGCTGGCTGATGGACGTGATGCCGGAGTTGGCCTTCACCGCAATGCGCACTTCCTCGACATAGGTCGTGACCGCAAAAGCCACGTCCTTGGCGCGGGTGGCGTTGTTGGTGGTGGAGCCGCATTCGATGTCCACGGTGCCGTTCTGCACCAGGGGCACGCGGTTCTGCGAGGTCACCGGCAGGTACTTGATGTCCAGCTTGGCCAGGCCCAGCTGCTTTTGCACGTCCGCCAGCACGCGTTGGCAGACCTCGACGTGGTAGCCCACGTACTTGCCGTCACCCAGGGTGTAGGACAGGGCGCCCGAGGATTCGCGCACGCCCATGGTCACGCTGCCCGAGTCCTTGATCTTCTTCAGCGTATCGGCCTGAGCCACACCGGCCAGAGCGGCGCCAAGGGCCAGGACAAGCATTGCCTTCTTCATAAGTGCTCCTGCAAATTCGGAATCGAATTGTGTCTGTGAACGGGCGAAGCAGACCACGTACGGGCGGTCTGACGGATAGGGAGTATTACGCATCTCAAGGGGGGCGCCCAGATGTCATGCACGATTCATGCCGTGCCACCACCCGGCTGGTTGAGGAACGACCACAGGGCCTGGGCCACGGGCTTGACACGCCGCGTGGTGGCCTGGCGCTCCCGGTACATGCGCAACTCCATGTTCAGTTCATAGTGGCCGGGTTCCGCAGCGCGGACCAGCCGACGGGCCTTCACTTCCTTCTTCACCGAGCTGGCCGGCAGGAAGGCCAGACCGTGCCCCTCCAGGGCCATGGCCTTGAGGCTTTCGGCCATGTCCGTCTCGAAGACGGATTCCAGATTCAGCGGCAGTGCGGCGTCCTTGACGATCAGCTCCACCAGGCGCCCGAGATAGGCGCCCGAGGCGTAGCTCAGAAACGGGATTTTCTGCCCAGGATGGCCGGTGATGCGGAACATCGGCGCCCCGGCAGCGTCCGCCTTCGCATAGGCGGACAGGGTTTCGTGTCCGAGGGACACCGACTCGTAACGCTCCGGGTCCAGCTGCAGCGGCTGGCTGGGATGGTGATAGACCACCAGCAGGTCGCAGTTGCCTTCGCTAAGTTGCAAGGTAGCGTCGTGCACATTCAAAGCATTCAGCCGGCACTTCACTTCGCCGAAGCGCTGGCGCAACTCCATGAGCCAGTGCGGGAAGAAGCTGAAGGACAGGGAGTGCGGGACGGCGAACTCGATCATGTCCTGGCCGGCCGACTGGTGGCTGCGCAGCATGTTGCGCGTGGCCTGGAGGTTGCCCAGCAGGTCGACCGCCTGCCCGAGCAGGGTCTCACCGGCAGCGGTCAGCCGGGTGGGATAGGACGAGCGGTCCACCAGATCCACGCCGGCCCAGGCCTCGAGCGCCTGGATGCGCCGTGAGAAGGCGGGCTGCGTCACGTGTCGCAGCTGGGCCGAACGCGAGAAGCTGCGCGTCTCCGCCAAACTCACAAAGTCTTCAAGCCACTTGGTTTCCACGAGGCGGGATTATGCCCGCGCGCCAAGGGCTCAGGCCGGTGCGCCTCGTGCTCATCCGGACGCGCCGAGCGCTCATTCCGACGCGCTGGGTGCTGAGGCCGGCGTGCCGGCGGGGCTGCCGCCTTGCCCGTCCTGCTGCATGGACCACATCTGCGCATAACGGCCCTGCTGCGCCAGCAACTGCGCATGGGTGCCCCGCTCCACGATCTCGCCATGCTCCATCACCAGGATCTCGTGCGCATCCACGATGGTGGACAGGCGATGGGCGATCACCAGCACCGTCTTGTTTTCGGCGGCGGCTTCCAGTTCGGCCTGGATGGCCCGCTCGTTGCGGGAATCCAGGGCCGAGGTGGCCTCGTCGAAGATCAGGATGGGCGGATTCTTCAGCAGCGTGCGGGCGATGGCCACCCGCTGCTTCTCCCCGCCGGAGAGCTTCAGGCCCCGCTCGCCCACCATGGTCTGGTAGCCCTGCGGCAGGCTGCTGATGAAGCTGTGGATGTGGGCCGCGCGGGCGGCGGCCTCCACCTCCTCGGTGCTGGCTTCCGGGCGTCCGTACGCGATGTTGTAGGCGATGGTGTCGTTGAACAGCACGGTGTCCTGCGGCACGATGCCGATGGCGCGGCGCAGGCTCTGCTGCGTCACCTGGACCAGCGGCTGGCCGTCGATGGTGATGCGGCCCCCGTCCACGTCATAGAAGCGATAGAGCAGCCGCGCCAGCGTGCTCTTGCCCGACCCGCTGGGCCCCACCACCGCCACCTTGCGTCCGGCCGGAATCTCGAAGGACACGCCCTTGAGAATCGGCCGGTCCGGCTCATAGGCAAACACCACGTCCTCGAAGCGCACGGTCGCGCCGCGCACCTGCAGCGGCTGGGCCTGCGGCGTGTCGGCCACTTCCCGCTCCTTGGAGAGCAGGGCAAACATCTTGTCCAGGTCGGTCAGGCTCTGCTTGATCTCCCGATAGATCACCCCCAGGAAGTTCAGCGGGATGTAGAGCTGGATCATGAAGGCGTTGATCATCACCAGGTCGCCCAGGCTCATGTGGCCGTCCACCACGCCCTGGGTGGCCCGCCACAGCATGGCCACCAGGGCCGAGGCGATGATCACCTGCTGCCCGCTGTTGAGCAGCGACAGCGTGGTCTGCGACTTGAGCTGGGCGCGGCGCAGTTGCTCCAGACTCTGGTCGTAGCGGGCGGCCTCGAAGTCCTCGTTGTTGAAGTACTTCACCGTCTCGTAGTTCAACAGCGAGTCGATGGCCTTGCTGTGGGCCACCGAATCCAGCTCGTTCAGCCGGCGGCGGAACTGGGTGCGCCACTCGGTGACCATCACGGTGAAGCCGATGTAGAACACGAGTGCGGCGCCGGTGATCCAGGCGAACATGGCGTCGAACTTGACGGCCAGCAGGCTGAGCACCAGCACCACTTCCACCAGCGTCGGGAAGATGCTGTAGAGGGAATAGGAAATCAGGGAATGCACGGCGCGGGTGCCGCGTTCGATGTCCCGGGTCATGCCACCGGTCTGGCGCTCCAGATGGAAGCGCAGGCTCAGGTCATGCAGATGGCGGAACACCTGCAGCGAGATGCTGCGGGAGGCGCCTTCGGTGGCCTTGGCGAAGATCAGTTCCCGGGCTTCGGTGAACAGCGAGGTGCACAGCCGCAGCAGTCCGTAGGCCAGCAGCAGGCCCACCGGCACCACCATCAGCGCCTGTGGGCTGCCGGGCTGCACGTCCAGGCTATCGACCAGCCGCTTGAGCAGCAGCGGCACGCTCACGTTGGCGAATTTCGCCCCAATCATGAAAGCCAGGGCCACGGCGACCCGCCAGCGATAGCGCCAGAAATACGGCAGCAGCCGGCCCACCGTCCGCCAATCGCCCCGGCGAGGGGTGCTGGCGTCGCTTGTGGGCGAGGAGGGAACAGGGTTGGGCAATGAAGAAGACCGGCGCATGGGTAGGGTCGTGTGCTCTGGCGCGTGCTGGACGACAATGGCGCCCATTCTCACCCCGGGCTCTCCCTGCTGCTGACCATGAGCACCCCTACCCCCAAGTCTCCTGACACCTTGCCGCCTGCCGACGCGCTGGGCCCCCGTGAACTGGTGATGCGGGTCATGCCCATGCCGGCGGATGCCAACGGCAACGGCGACATCTTCGGCGGCTGGATCATGGCGCAGGTCGACCTGGCCGGTTCCGTGCTGCCGCTGCGTATCTCGCGGGGCCGGGTGGCCACGGTGGCGGTGAATGAATTCATCTTCAAGCAGCCGGTGTCCATCGGGGACCTGCTGAGCTTTTATGCCGAGGTCAAGCGCATTGGCCGCACCTCGATCACTGTGCATGTGGAAGTGTTTGCCGAACGCAACCCGGCGAATCCGCATGTGGTGAAGGTGACCGAGGCCAACCTCACCTATGTGGCGATCGACCGTGAAGGCAAGCCGCGGGCGTTTGCCGAGCAGGCCTGAGGCTTGCCGCAGCGGCGACTCAGCGTTTGTGGACAAGGCTTCGCGCTGATGTCCCTCTGAATTTCAATCCGGACCATGGGGCAGGTGTCCAGGACCTCCCTATGGGACTTTTCATCCCCCCAGGCGGTCCTGCAGTATGAAAGCCGCCATTTCCCAGGAGACACCCCCGATGCAGCCCATCCCCGCATCATCCGCCCACACTGGCGCGCGTCCCGCGCCGGTGCCCTTCTATAAGCAGCTGTATGTCCAGGTGGTGGTGGCAATCGTCATCGGCGTCTTGCTGGGCTACTTCGAGCCGAAGTATGGGGTGGCGCTCAAGCCGCTGGGGGACGCCTTCATCAAGCTGGTGAAGATGATCATCGCGCCGGTGATCTTCCTGACCATCGTCACCGGCATCGCCAGCATGACCCACCTCAAATCGGTGGGCCGGGTGTTTGGCAAGGCGATGGTGTACTTCCTGTTCTTCTCCACGCTGGCGCTGATCGTTGGCCTGGTGGTGGCGCATGTGGTGCAGCCGGGCGCCGGCATGAATGTGAACGTGGCCGACCTGGACCAGAAGGAAGTGCGCGGCTACGTGGATAAGACCCATGAGCTGACGATCACCGGCTTCCTGATGGACATCATTCCGAAGTCGCTGCTCGGCTCGCTGTCGGACGGCAACATCCTGCAGACGCTGTTCGTGGCGGTGCTGTTCGGGGTGGCGCTGTCGCTGTCGGGCGAGCGCGGCCGGCCGGTGCTGACCTTCATGGAATCGCTGACCGTGCCGGTCTTCCGTCTGGTGCACATCCTGATGCGTGCGGCGCCGATTGGTGCGCTGGGCGCAATGGCCTTCACCATTGGCAAGTACGGGGTGGCAGCGCTGGTGAACCTGGCGTGGCTGGTGGGCAGTTTCTACATCACGGCGCTGCTGTTCGTGCTGGTGATCCTGGGCCTGGTGGCGCGCCTGTGCGGCTTCTCGGTCCTGAAGCTGATCCGTTATCTGAAGGCCGAGCTGCTGCTGGTGCTGGGCACCTCTTCGTCGGAATCGGCCCTGCCCTCGCTGATGGAGAAGATGGAGAAGGCCGGTTGCGAGAAGACGGTGGTGGGCCTGGTGGTCCCGACCGGCTATTCGTTCAACCTGGACGGCACCAACATCTACATGACGCTGGCGGCGCTGTTCATTGCGCAGGCCACCAACACTGAACTGACGCTGGGCCACCAGATCTCGCTGCTGCTGGTGGCGATGCTGAGCTCCAAGGGCGCGGCGGGCGTGACGGGGGCGGGGTTCATCACCCTGGCGGCGACGCTGTCGGTGGTGCCGGAAGTACCGGTGGCGGGCATGGCGCTGATTCTGGGCGTGGACCGCTTCATGTCCGAATGCCGTTCGCTGACCAACTTCATCGGTAATGCCGTGGCCACGGTAGTGGTCTCGAAGTGGGAAGGCGCGCTGGACATGAAGAAGCTCCAGGAGGCCCTGAATTCGCCGGTCGATCCGGACGACGCCCCGATCGCCTGAGGACCTTCGCGGTACCTGGATGAACACACGGGCCCTGCGGGGCCCGTGCCTGTTTCCGGGCCGAGATGTCCAAAGTCACTCGCCAGCGGAGCGCGGGGCCGTTAAGTTGCGGATCTTCGCCACTTCGAGCAGTGATCGTGCCGCCCGCTCCTGGACCTCTCGGACTCGACACCAACACCCCGGCCCTGGACGCGGGGACCTTGTGCCTTCAGCAGTCCAAGCCCCCGGGGCCCTTGTGCGGGGTCACCGGACCCGCCGCCACGGCGGCGCCGGCGCTGGATGCGCAGACGCGCAAGCTGGCGGCCATTGCGTTTGGTGAGGCGTCCACGGCCAATGATCCGGATGAAATCGGCGGCATCGCCTGGGCCGTTGCCAACCGCTGCAGAGCCTGGGGCGGCAAGACCGTGGACCAGTTGCTCACGGCCGATCCCAACTACACCTATGCGGTCAAGGACGGCAATGCGCGCTATGGTCAGTTCATGGGGGCCACAACTGCGCAGATTGCTGCCGACCCTGGCATGAAACTCGCCAGGGAATGGGCCGAAAACGCCTTGGCCAGCCGGGGCAAGGACCCGTCCAACGGTGCTTATTGGTGGGACGGCAAGGACTTCAAGACCAACTTCAAGAACCATCCCAAGGTCAAGGACGGCTTCCGTTTTGGCGACCCGTCCCACAACATTTTCGGGGTGAAAGAGCCGGTGAACGACGAGACGGTGACCTACTGGACTGCCAAGAAGAATGGGGTGCTGGTCAACGTCAAGGAGCGGGGTCGCTACACTGCGGTGTGGGTCTCCACCGCTGCACATGGGTCCACGATTTTCTGGACGCATCCCCAGGACTATCTCACCGCCACTGGCGGCAAGAGCTACCGCTGACACCATGAACCGAAACCTTGCTGCGGCCTTGCTTGCCGCTGCCATGAGTATGGCGCACGCTGCCGATGGCGAGGCCAACGTCTTTGAGGGATACGACGACTTCTACAGCAGCCTGCCTTCACGACTGTTCAGCCCCGCAGACCTTCGCAAGGTCGCCCGCGGCGGACTGGGGGAGCCGGCGGGCGACTTCTGGAAGTTCACCCTGGACGGGGGTGCGGCGCATGTTCTGGAACTGCGGGGGCCTGACGTCATCCTGGATGGACGGCGCATCGCTGCCGCGCGTGCCATCCGCTTCGAGGGGGAACCGCCGGCCCCGTCATTGGGCCGCACGGCCCGGGTCTTTGCGAATGAAGAGGCCGTCTGCGTCGAAGGTGTGCCGAGCAGCGCCAGCGGCACGGCGGTGCGGCATGTGCGGGTGTGGCTGATCAAGCAGCCCTATGGCCCACAGGCGCAGCGCTTCGAACTGCCCAGCCTCTTTGCCAGTTGCCTGGCTCTCTCCCGAGACCCGGACGGCATAGGATTTTTCAAGGCCAGCTACCGCTGGCCCGAAGGGCAACCGGAGGCGCTGGGACTGACGCTGACCCCCTGGCGTCTCCAGGGGAGGCGCTTCGTCCCTGCGGGCGAGCCCCGGACCACCACCTTCGTTGAGCCCGGGAACCTCTACCGCTTTACTGCGCCCTGAAGATCAGAACTTGGAGAAGTCCGGCTGACGCTTCTGGAAGAAGGCCTGGAAGGCTTCGATGGCTTCGGGGCTGCGCAGGCGGGCGCCGAAGATCTCTGCTTCCACCTGGATGGTGTTCAGCAGTTCTTCCTCGGTGCTGCGGCGCATCAGCTTCTTGCTCTCCATCACGGCGGTCGGCGGCAGGCTGTTGAAGCGCTCGGCGACGCGGCGGGCGTAGTTCACCACTTCGCCGGCGGGCAGCACGCTGTTGGCAATGCCATATTCCACGGCCTGTTCGCCGGTGAACGGATCGCCCAGCAGCAGCTTCTCCGCGGCGCGGCGCTGGCCCATCAGGCGGGGCACGATCAGGCTTGAACCGAACTCCGGCACCAGGCCCAGGCTGACGAAGGGCATGGCCAGGCGTGCATCGTCGGCCACGTAGACCAGATCGCAGTGCAGCAGCAGCGTGGTGCCGATGCCGATGGCGGCGCCGTTCACGGCGGCGACGATGGGCTTGTTGCAGCCGATCATGGCCTTCATGAACTGGAAGACGGGGGCTTCCTCGTCCCGGGGCGGGCTGGCCATGAAGTCTTCGATGTCGTTGCCCGACGTGAAGATGGACGGCTGGCCCTGGATCAGCACCGCGCGGACGGTCTTGTCGTCGTTGGCGGCGACCAGTGCGTCGGCCATGGCCTGGTACATCGCACGGGTCAGTGCGTTCTTCTTCTCGGGACGCGCGATCTCGATGGTCAACACGCCGTTGACGATGGCGGTCTTGATGCTCATGGAGCGACTCCTCTCAAAACGAATTGCATGATGCTACCGGTGATCCACCTGTCCTGAGGCTTCGAAGCTTCTAGGCTTCGATGCCCACCTGGATTCCTGCCACGAGCCCGAATACGGTCTTGATGGAGGAAGCGGTTGAGTACGGACTCGATCTGCGCATTTGCCAGCGCCGATCCGTGGCGGCACTGCTGCGTGTTCTACGCTGGTTGGCTCGGTGAATCGCAAGAGGGGGATGGGCCCCCTGTTTTCGGAAGTATTAGGGGGAGACCGCGGAGCGGTCGGAGGACATGGAGAAAACAGGGGGCCCATCCCCCTCTTGCTGGCGCTCGGTCGTTCGCAACCACTACCCTCGGGCTGTTTGCCTATCGATAAAACAAAAAGGGGAGAAGACCCGCCCCCGTCCCATTTCAATGGAACAGCAGCTTCCCTTCCCCCCCTTTGATGGCTAACGAGCCGCTCGACTTACAGCCGCTCGATGATGCCCGCAGCGCCCTGCCCCGCACCCACGCACATCGTCACCATGCCGTACTTGGCACCGGTGCGACGCAGGCCGTGGATGACGGAAGCGGCGCGGATGGCACCGGTGGCGCCCAGCGGGTGGCCCAGGGCGATGGCGCCGCCGTTGGGGTTCACCTTGCTGCGGTCCAGCACGATGCCCTTGCTGTCCAGGTCGTTCAGCACGGCCAGCGACTGGGCGGCGAAGGCTTCATTCAGCTCCACCCAACCCAGGTCCTCAGCCTTGATGCCTGCCAGCTTCAGCGCCGCGGGGATGGCTTCGATCGGGCCGATGCCCATGATCTCCGGCGGCACACCGCGCACCGCGAACGACACGAAGCGAGCCAGCGGCGTCAGACCGAAGCGCTTCACAGCCGCTTCCGACGCCACGATCAGCGCGCCCGCGCCATCCGACGTCTGCGAGCTGTTGCCGGCCGTCACGCTGCCCTTGGCGGCGAACACCGGCTTGAGCTTGGCCAGTCCTTCCATCGACGTGTCCTTGCGCGGACCTTCGTCGATATCCACCGTGCGCGACTTCACCACCACGCCATCGCCATTCAGATCCGGCTGACGGTCCTTCACCTCGAAGGGCGTGATCTCGTCCTTGAAGAAACCGCCTTCGATCGCAGCCAGCGCGCGACGATGCGACTCCAGCGCGAACTCGTCCTGCGCCTCCCGCGACACCTTCCACTGCGCCGCCACCTTCTCGGCGGTCAACCCCATCCCGTAGGCCAGGCCGATGTTCTCGTCCCGCTCAAAAATCGCAGGCGGGAACGACGGCTTGTTGCCGCCCATCGGCACCATCGACATCGATTCGACGCCGCCGGCAATCATCACTTCCGACTCACCCACGCGGATGCGGTCGGCCGCCATCGCCAGCGCCGTGATGCCCGACGCGCAATAACGGTTCACCGTCACGCCACCCACGGTATTGGGCAGGCCCGACAGCACCGCCGCCACGCGGGCGATGTTCATGCCCTGCTCCCCTTCCGGGAACGAGCAACCGATGATCGCGTCCTCGATCACCGACGGATCCAGCCCCGGCACCTGGGCCAGCGCGGCCTGGATCACGCGGGACAGCATCTCGTCCGGACGGGTGTTCTTGAAATAGCCCCGGCCCGACTTGCCGATCGGCAGACGGGTGGCAGCGCAGATGTAGGCGTCTTGAACTTGTTTGGTCATTTCTGATCCTTTCAACGATCAGCAAAAATCAATTGCGCACCGGCTTGCCGGTCTGCAGCATGCCCATGATCCGCTCCTGGGTCTTCGGATGCTCCAGCAGCGAGCAGAAGTGCTTGCGCTCCAGGGCCATCAGGTACTCCTCGGTCACCAGCGCGCCGGCTTCCACCTCACCGCCGCACACCACATCGGCGATCAGCGAAGCCAGATGGAAATCGTGCTGGCTGATGAAGCCGCCGTCACGCATGTTGGCCAGCTGGGCCTTCACCGTGGCGATGCCCGAGCGACCGGCTACCGGGAAGGTGGCCTTCAGCGGCGGACGGTAGCCGGAGTCGGCCATCGCCTTGACCTGGGCCGAGGCCACGAACAGCAGCTCGTCCTTGTTGGGCACGATCACGTCGCTGTCCAGCAGGTAACCCAGCTTGCGGGCTTCCAGCGCCGAGGTCGCCACCTTGGCCGTGGCGGCATTGGTGAAGCCGTCCTTCAGGAAGGCGAAGATGTCGGCATTGGCATTGCCGGCCGATGCCATCTCGGCCGCGCGACGGGCGATGTAGGTCAGACCGCCGCCGCCGGGGATCAGGCCCACGCCCACTTCCACCAGACCCACATACGACTCCATGTGGGCCACGCGACGGGCGCAATGCACCGCCAGCTCGCAGCCGCCGCCCAGGGCCAGACCGCGCATGGCGGCCACCACCGGCACATTGGCGTAGCGGATGCGCAGCATCATGTCCTGCAGCTTCTTCTCTTCCGGCGCAATGCCCTTGGCGCCCTTGGTCATGAAGACCGGCATCAGCGCTTCCAGGTTGGCACCGGCGGAGAACACGTCGTCCGGCGACCAGATCACCAGGCCCTTGTACTTCGCCTCGGCGATCTCGACCGCCTTGAGCAGGCCTTCGGTCACCGTCGGGCTGATCAGGTGCAGCTTGGCGCTGATCGAGGCGATCAGCACGTCGCCGTCCAGCGACCACACGCGGACTTCTTCGTTCTTGAACTCTTCGGTGCCGGCCTTCAGCGGCTCGACGGCGCCCTCGCCCACCAGCGATTCCGGGAAGGCCTGACGCTCATACACCGGCAGCTTGGCGCGCGGCTTGAACTTGCCTTCCGCAGCGCTCCACGAGCCGTCCTTGCTGTGCACGCCGCCGTTCTCGGCCACCGGGCCTTCGAACACCCAGGCGGGCAGCGGTGCCGACGACAGCGTCTTGCCGGCGTCGATGTCGGCCTTCACCCATTCCGCCACCTGCTTCCAGCCGGCCGCCTGCCACAGCTCGAACGGGCCTTGCTGCGAGCCGAAGCCCCAGCGCATGGCGAAGTCGATTTCGCGGGCGGTGTCGGCCACGGTGTCCAGATGCACGGCCACGTAGTGGAAGCTGTCGCGCAGGATGGACCACAGGAACTGCGCCTGCGGATTGGTCGATTCACGCAGCAGCTTGATGCGGTCCGCTGCCGGCTTCTTCAGCATGCGGGCCACGATCTCGTCGGCCTTCTTGCCGCCGGCCACGTATTCACCGGTGGCGAAGTCCAGGCGCTGGATGTCCTTGCCGACCTTCTTGTAGAAGCCCGCGCCGGCCTTCTGGCCCAGTGCGCCCTTCTCGATCAGGCCCGCCAGCACCTTGGGCGTGGCATAGGTCGAATAGAACGGATCGTCCTTCAGGTTGTCCTGCATCGTCTTGACGACGTGGGCCATCGTGTCCAGGCCCACCACGTCCGCGGTGCGGAAGGTGCCCGATGACGCGCGGCCCAGCTTCTTGCCGGTCAGGTCGTCCACCACGTCCACGCTCAGGCCGAACTTCTCGGCCTCGATCATCGTGGCCATCATGCCGGCGATGCCCACGCGATTGGCAACGAAGTTGGGCGTGTCATTGGCACGCACCACACCCTTGCCGACGGCGGTGGTCACGAAGCTTTCCAGCTGGTCGATCACTTCCGGACGGGTCGTCGGCGTGTTGATCAGCTCCACCAGGTACATGTAGCGCGGCGGATTGAAGAAGTGGATGCCGCAGAAGCGCGGCTTGATTTCCTCGGGCAGCACTTCGCTCAGCTTGGTGATCGACAGGCCGGACGTGTTGGAGGCCACGATGGCATGCGGGGCCACGAACGGCGCGATCTTGGTGTACAGATCCAGCTTCCAGTCCATGCGCTCGGCGATGGCCTCGATGATCAGGTCGCAGTCCTTGAGCAGCTCCAGGTGCTCTTCATAGTTGGCCTGCTGGATCAGCGCGGCGTTCTCCGGCACGCCCAGCGGGGCCGGCTTGAGCTTCTTCAGCCCCTCGACCGCCTTGGTCACGATCCCGTTCTTGGGGCCTTCCTTGGCCGGCAGGTCGAACAGCACGACCGGCACTTTCACGTTGACCAGATGGGCGGCGATCTGCGCGCCCATCACGCCGGCGCCGAGCACGGCCACCTTGCGAACTTGGAATCGACTCATGGTTTCTCCAATGAACATCACTCGGATGTATGAAATCTACGGGGGGCTTATTCAGCCCTCACCCAGGTCTGTGTACGCCCCAACAAAGGCATGCCGATGAAACCGCGCACTTCCAGCTTGCGGCCGCCGTCCACCGGGCGCAGGCGCACCTTGTAGACCTTGCCGTTGGACGGATCGAGGATGTCCCCGCCGTCCCACAGCTGCGTGTCGCCGGTGTTCTTCTTGACGTTGCGGATGATGGTCATGCCCAGGATGGGCTGACCCTTGCGGTCGTCGCTGCATTCTTCGCAGACGGCCGTCTGCTTGGCAGGGTCGCTGATCTTCTCGATCTTGCCGACCAGCACGCCGCCCACCTCGCTGATGCGGACGGTGGAACGCTCCTGGCGGGTCTCGTCGTCGATCGTCTTCCAGACGCCGACCGGCGAGCTGCTCTGGGCCAGGGCCACATTGACGGACATGCTCAGGCCCAGGGCCATGGCGGTCGCGATCAGCGGTTTCATCGTGTCTCTCTCCTGCTTTATTGGATGCGATGTTGAGCGGACTACGCCCGGGCGTCAAAACCCGGGCGCGTGCTGGGGGCATCCGCTGGAAGCCCCGCGGGGACGATCAGAACAGGGCTTCGTCCATTTCCATCAGCGAGCTCAGGCCCGCACGGCAGGTGCGGATCAGGCCGGCGGTTTCCGGCAGCAGCTTGGCGAAATAGAAGCGGGCGGTGGAGAGCTTGGCGGTGTAGAAGGGATCGCCGCTGTCCTTCTTGTCCAGGGCCAGGCGGGCCATGCGGGCCCACATGTAGGCGAAGGTCAGGTGACCCACCACGCGCAAGTAGTCCACGGCGGCGGCGCCGACTTCGTCCGGATTCTGGAAGGCCTTCATGCCGATCTCGGTGGTCAGCTTGGTGACCTTGTCGCCGATGTCGGCCAGCGGGTTGATGAACTCCTGCATCGCCTCGTTGGTGCCCTCTTCCTCGACGAACTCGGCGATCTTCTTGCCGAACTTCTTCAGGACAGCGCCATTGTTGGCCAGGATCTTGCGGCCCAGCAGGTCCAGCGCCTGGATGGTGTTGGTGCCCTCATAGATCATGTTGATGCGGGAGTCCCGCACGAACTGCTCCATGCCCCACTCGTGGATGAAGCCGTGGCCGCCGAAGACCTGCATGCAGTGCGAGGTGGCGATCCAGCCGTTGTCGGTGATGAAGGCCTTGATGATGGGCGTCAGCAGGGCGACTTCGTCTTCGCAGGCCTTGCGCTCGTCGGCGTCGTCGCTGGACAGGGCCTTGTCCAGTTGCAGGGCCACGTAGCCGGTCAGGGCACGGCCGCCTTCGGCATAGGCACGGGCGGTCAGCAGCATCTTGCGCACGTCGGGGTGCACGATGATGGGGTCGGCGGCCTTGTCCGGGGCCTTCGGGCCGGACAGGGCACGCATCTGGATGCGGTCCTTGGCGTAAGCCACGGCATTCTGGTAGGCCACTTCGGTCAGGCCCAGGGACTGGTTGCCCACGCCCAGGCGGGCGGCGTTCATCATCACGAACATGGCCTGCAGGCCCTTGTTGGGCTGGCCCACCATCGTGCCCACGGCGCCGTCCAGCACCATCTGGGCGGTGGCGTTGCCATGGATGCCCATCTTGTGCTCCAGGCCGCCGCAGTAGATGGCGTTGCGCTCACCCAGCGAGCCATCGGCATTCACATTGAACTTGGGCACGACGAACAGCGAGATGCCCTTGGAACCGGCCGGTGCGTCCGGCAGGCGCGCCAGCACCAGGTGGACGATGTTCTCGGCCAGGTCGTGTTCACCGGCGGAGATGAAGATCTTCTGGCCGGTGATCTTGTAGGTGCCGTCGGCCTGGGGTTCCGCCTTGGAGCGCAGCAGGCCCAGGTCGGTGCCGCAATGCGGCTCGGTCAGGCACATGGTGCCGGTCCACACGCCGGAGGTCAGCTTGGGCAGGTAGAGCCGCTTCTGCTCGGGCGTGCCGTGGGCATGCAGGGCCTCGTAGGCGCCGTGGCTCAGGCCGGGATACATCGTCCAGGCCTGGTTGGCCGAGTTCAGCATCTCGTAGAAGGCGTTGTTGACCACCACCGGCAGGCCCTGGCCGCCGAATTCCGGGTCGCAGGACAGGGCCGGCCAGCCGCCTTCCACATACTGGGCGTAGGCTTCCTTGAAGCCCTTGGGCGCCTTCACCTCATGGGTGGTCTTGTCCAGCACGCAGCCTTCGGCGTCGCCGGACAGGTTCAGCGGGGCGATCACTTCAGCAGCGAACTTGCCGCCTTCTTCCAGCACCGCATTGATCGTGTCCTCATCCACCTCGGCATGGGCCGGCAGCATCTTGAGTTCGTCAGCGACGTGCAGCAGCTCGTGCAGAACGAACTGCATGTCGCGCAGGGGCGGGTTGTACTGGGGCATGAGGAACTCCTGATGTCGAGGTTTTGTGGGTGGAGAACGAAGCGGGGGTGCCGCTGTCTGGGTCAGGCCCGTCGTCGCGCGGCGGGCGCGTCGGCGGAGTCCGGAGAAGGGGTGCCGGGGGCGGCCGTCCGCTGGCGCGCCAGCACATCGGCGGCGCGTCCGGCGGGGGTCGCGAAGCTGTCCACGATGCGGGCCAGGCCCACGCTGGCCCGGGCCAGGGCGCCGGGGCTGCGCAGGAAGCGGGCATCGTGGTGAAGGGAGAGGATCAGGCCGTGCATTTCGAAGAGGATCTGGTCCGCGTCGGCGTCAGGCGCCAGATGGCCTTCGGCCTGCGCCAGCAGGATGGCCTTGCGCAGTGCGTCGTGCCAGTCCTTGACCATGCTCACCAGGGCGTCACGCACCGGGCCGGGCCGGTCGTCAAATTCAACGGCGCCGCTGATGTAGATGCAGCCGGAGTCCACTTCGATGGACACCCGGTGCACCCAGCGCTCAAACAGTGCCCGCAGCCGAGGCAGGCCGCGCGGCTCACGGATGGCGGTGAAGAAGACTTCCTCTTCGAACTTGGCGTGATATTCACGCACCACCGCGATCTGCAGTTCTTCCCGGGAGCCAAAGTGGGCGAAGACGCCCGACTTGCTCATCTTGGTGACGTCCGCCAGCGCGCCGATGGACAAGCCCTCCAGCCCCATGTGCGACGCCAGACCCAGGGCCGCATCCAGGATGGCGGCACGGGTCTGCTGGCCTTTTTGCAGCGAGCGCGCGCCCCGGCGGGGGACGGTGCTGGCAGCGGCAGGCTTTTGGCGGGTGACGGAGGTGGGGGACACGGTTGCCCAAATAATAAAACGAACGGTCGTTCTATTTTGCAGACTTCCGGGGTCCCTGCGCAATCCTTCCCCCTGCTTTTTTAGTGGCGCCGGCCTAAAAATCCAAGCCATCCGGGGGCGCAAGCGCTTCATGTCAGGCGCGCCGCCTGCTGACATATATTCGAGGCAAGACGCTTCGCAGGTCTTGCCCCGGTCTGGCGCACGGCGCTGGGCTGCCCACTGCGGAACGTTCTTCACAGGGAGCCATAAAAATGCCAATGTCCTGGATGAGTCGCCCCTTCCGGAATCCTTGCCCCTCCTCGGCCCCACGTCCTGCCTGACCGGAGTTCCGGCATGCAGGGATCAAGGGAGGACAAGGCCGTCCTGGTCTGCCGGGTGGGCACGCGTCTGTGCGCCTGGCCGCTGGACGGCGTGGATGAAATCCTGCGGCCCCGGCCGCTGCGCACCCTGATGGCCCCGGTGGACCATGTGCCCGGGCTGGCCCGGGTGCGTGGGCGCTGGGTGCCGGTGGTGGATGTGGCCGGCGCGGTCGGGCTGGGCGAGGTGCCCGTCGGGCGACTGGTGGTGGTGCATCACCAGGGCCAGGTGGCGGCACTGGCCGTGACCGAGGTGACGGGGGTGCAGCAGTTGGACGCTGCGGCGCTGGAGGCCCTGCCGCCGCTGCTGCGAGACGGCTCGCAGGCACCGCTGGACGGACTGGCGACACTGAATGAGGCGCTGGTGGCGCTGCTGGACCCCGCGCGGCTGATGCCGCCGCCCGGTCTGGAGGCGCCGGCGGACGACGAGCCCAACACGCCGCACCTACCGCCCCCACCCAGCCGGGCCGACGGGCCCGACACGCCGGACGCGCCCCCCGGCCCCCACGATCCCCCGACCATCCAGGAGAGCGCCGCATGACGCGGGAGCTCGTCCCGGACCTGTTGGAAGGCGAACAGGCCTTTGGACTGCTGGAGCGCCTGCGCACCCTGGTCGCGCGCCATCTCGGACTGCTGCTGGACCCCAGCCAGGACGACCGCCTGCGGGACACCCTGCGCCGTCTGGCAGGCCCTGAAACACCGGCCGCCTGGCTCACCCGGATGGAGCGCTTCACCAGCCAGGCCGACCAGGACGCGCTGGCCGCCGCCCTGACCGTGGGAGAAACCTATTTCTTCCGCCACGCCGAGCAACTCGACGCGCTGCGCACCGTGGTGCTGCCCCGCTGGGTCAAACGTCACCCGGCGCCCCGCCGACTGCGCGCCTTGTGCGCCGGCTGCGCCAGTGGCGAGGAGGCCTACACCCTGGCCATGACCCTGATGCGGTCGGTGCTGGGCCCGGGCGGCGTGGACTGGGACATCACCGCTTTCGACGTCAACCCCGCCGCGCTGCGCCATGCCGAGCGGGCGCACTACAACGCCTGGAGCCTGCGGGCGACCCCGCAAGCCTGGCGCGACCTGTGGTTCCGCAAGGACGAATCGGGCTGGACGCCGCTGCCCTCCCTGCGCCGCCGGGTGCAGTTCCATCAGCGCCAGATCGCGATGCCGGACCCGGCCTTCTGGTCCTCCGGTCGCTTCGACGTCATCTTCTGCCGCAACATGCTGATGTACCTGGACGGCCCGTCCCTGCAGCAGGCGGTTCGGCACCTGGCCACCGTGCTGGCGCCCGGCGGCACGCTGTTCCTGGGCCATGCCGAGACGCTGCACAGCCTGACCGACCAGTTGGTCCTGCAGCAGGGCGGGGGTTGCTTCTTCTATCAGCGGCGAGAGGATGTGGAGAAGGGCCCGACGTCCTGGCCGTTCCCGGTGGAAGCTGCGGACACCCGCCCCGTCAACCCGGAGCCGCCGGACTCGTTGTTCGGCGCCCTGGCCTCCGTGCCCACGACGGTGTGGCCGACTCTGGACACCGACACGCAGCCGCCCTCCCCCTCCCGCTCCTCCTCCGACGCCACCCATCAGCTCGACAAGGCCCTGCGCCTGGTGGAGACCGGTCAACTGGACGAAGGCCTGCGCGCCTGCACCCGCCTAATGACCGACCCGGCCGCGTCCCAGCTGCATGCCGATGCCCTCTACATCCAGGCACTGGCGCTGGAGGAGCGCGGTGAGCTGCCGGCGGCTGAATGGCATCACCAGCGCGCCGCAGCCAAGGATGCCGACTTCGCCATGCCGCATCTGCGCCTGGGCCTGCTGGCCCGGCGCCGCGGCGAACCCGTGGCCGCCCGCCGCGAATTGCGTCGCGCCCTGGAGCTGCTGGACAGCGAGTCCTTAGACCGGCTGCGGCGTTTCGGTGGGGGCTTTGAGCGCGAAGCCCTGCGACAACTGTGCACCCACGATCTGGGAGACCTCCGATGAGTCCGTCCTCACAAGCCTCCAATGAAGCGCTGCTGGCGCAACTGCAAGGCTGGCGGGAATCCTTCGACCAGTCCTTCGCGGAGCCGCGCATCACCGACGGTTGGGGCGATGCCTGGAATGTGCTGGGCATCCGGATTGCCGGAGAGCCCTTCGCGCTGTCACTGGACGAACTCGCCGGACTGCTGCCTTCGCAAACGCCCGCGCCTTATCCGGCCGATGTTCCCGCCTTGCTGGGGCTCATTGGCCATCGGGGCCAGGCGCTGCCGCTGTACGACCTTCGGGCCCTGCTCGGGCGGGGGGCCAGCAGCGGCTCTCGCTGGTGGGTCATCCTGCGGGCAGCGCCGGTGGCCCTGGCTGTGGAGGGATTTGACGGACAGTGGCGGTTGCCGCCCGAGGACCGCTTGCAGCAGGCCGGCAGCCACGACGATGTCAGCAGTTGGACCTTGAGATGCAACGGTGAACTGCGGCCGCTCATTGCACTGGGACCCCTGGTCGAACGTTTGACGGCAAGTCTTGCCGCGAAGAAGAACGTCGAACCCGTGGCCTCGGCCTGATTGAAGGAGGAGACACCATGTGGACGTTTGGCCGGAAGCTGACCATTGGGTTCAGCCTGTCGTTTGCCTTGCTGCTGATCATCGGGGTGATGTCGTACCGCGCGGTCGACACCCTCACGACCACCAGCTACCAGGTCACCCGCACCCATCAGGCGCAGGCGCACATCGCGGCGCTGATGAGTGCGATGAAGGACGCGGAGACGGGCCAGCGTGGCTTCATGCTGACGGCGGACGATGCCTACCTGGACCCCTACCGTACAGCGCTGGCGGACATCCCGCGCCTGCTGGCTGAACTGCGACCGCTGATCCGCGACAACCCGGCGCAGCAGACCCGGCTCAATCAGGCCGCGATCATGATCGAGAACCTGATGACCCTGCACAAGGACCGCATCGAGATCCGCAGGAACTCGCCGGCGGAGTCCGCGCTCAAGCTGATCCGCACCGGTGAGGGCAAGCGGCGCATGGATGACCTGCGGGCCATCATCGACCAGATGATGGATGCGGAAGAGGAAGTGCTGAAGCAACGCGCTGCGGATGTGGAAACCACCGCCAGCAATGTGCGCACCGCCATCTTCAGCGGCACGATCGCCGGGCTGTTGCTGGTGCTGGGCGCGGGCTATGTGCTCAACCGTGCACTGTCCGGCCAGGTGGGCGCGGCGGTGCGCCATGTACAGCGCTCCGCGGCCGAGCTGCAGGCAGCCGCCAACCAGCAGGCCGCCGGGGCCCGCGAGACCGCCACCTCGATGACGGAGATCTCCACCACCATCTCCGAGCTGCTCGCCACGTCGCGCCAGATTGCCGACAGCGCGCAGCGCGTGGTGCAGATCGCGGAGCAGACGGCCACCTATGCACGCGGCGGCGAGGGCACGCTGCAAGGCGCGCGGGACACCATCGTGGCCATGCGCCGGCAGATCGACCAGGTGGTGGGCCACATGCTGGACCTGGGCCAGAAGTCCCAGCGCATTGGCGTGGTGCTGGACCTGGTGAGCGAGCTGGCCGAGCAGACCAACATCCTGGCGATCAATGCCACCATCGAGGCCACCGTGGCGGGGGATGCCGGCCGGCGCTTCGGCGTGGTGGCCGACGAGATCCGCAAGCTGGCCGACCGCATGACGGCGTCCACCAAGGAAATCCGCCTGCAGATCGACGACATGCGCGGCGCGGTGAACACCACGGTGATGGCCACGGAGGCCGGCTCCAAGGCGGTGGATGCTGGCGCCCGCCAGTTCGACGACGTGGCCTCGACCTTTGCCCGCATCGCCGGCCAGGTGGTGACGACCACCGAGGCGGCGCGGGAGATCGAGCTGTCCACCAAGCAGCAGGCCACCGCGGTGGAGCAGCTCAACATCGCGCTGAGCAACACCGCCCAGGCGTCCCGCGAAACCGAGACCAGCTCCGGCCAGACCTCGCAAACCGCCACCGAGCTGGCGCAAACCTCCCGTCAGCTGCTGAGCCTGGTCCAGGCGCAGCCGACCTGAGGCGGGCCCGGGCATCGGAGACGGCAGCGTGGCCAAGGACCCCTACCGCTACTTCCGCGTCGAGGCACGTGACCTGCTGACGCAGATGAGCGACGCCGTGCTGGCGGCGGAGAACGGCGACCTGGACCAGCAGATCGCCCTGCCCAGCCGCATGCTGCGCTGGGCCCACACGCTCAAGGGCGCCGCCAGCGTGGTGAGGCTGCCGGAGATCGCGGCGATGGCGCATGCCATCGAGGATCTGCTCACGCCGCTCCGGGACGCCGGGCAGGCGTTGTCCCGCATCGATCTGGATGCGACGCTGGTGCTGATCGACGAGGCGCTGGCGACTGTTTCGGCGTTGGCTGCGCCTTCGGCGGCCGGCAGCACGGCTTCGGCAGCGACCGCAGCTGGGGGGTCGCAATCAGCGAGTCCGCCACTGGGGGCTGGGCAGGCGTCTTCCTCTCCGTCAGCCTCTGACGCCACGCTGGCGCCGCATATCAGAGATGCCTCCTCCCCCGCCACCCCACCGCCGGCTGAGGCAGCGAAAACGGCTGAGACCGCCGAGCCGCCCGATGTGGACGCCCTTCCGCTGCCCATCATGGAGATTCCCCAAGTGGCCACCCAGGAGGTGGACACGCTGAGCGACAGCATTGCCGAAACCCTGACTCACGTCATCACGCTCCAGCGCCTGGCCGCGCAGATCACTGAGCTGCGGGAAGCGCTACCCCTGGCGCCGGAGGACCTGGTCCCCCGGCTGCTTCGCATCGAGGAGCATCTGGAACGGGGCGGACGCCAGTTGGAACGCGAGCTGCTGCAAGCGCGCGACCATGCCGAGCAACTGCGCCTGGCGCCTGCCTCGGTGCTGTTCGGGCCGCTGCAGCGCGCGGCGCGGGATGCTGCCCGCGCCGTGGGCAAGCAGGTGCAGTTCCACGGCAGCGGTGGCGACGTGAAGCTGGAAGGCGGCGTGCTCAATGCCGCCCTGGGCGCGCTGGTGCAGATGATCCGCAACGCCGTGGCCCACGGCATCGAGACGCCGGAGGAACGCCTGGCCGCCGGCAAGCCGGCCGCGGGACGGATCGAATTGCAGGTGATCCGCGAAGGCCGTCAGATCCGGCTGCGTTGCCAGGATGACGGCGCGGGTCTGGACCTGGAGGCCCTGCGCCGCACCGCGCTGGCCAAGGGCGTGCCCAATGCTGCGACGCTGGACGAGCAAGGCTTGATCGACCGCCTGCTGCGCGGCGGCCTGAGCACGGCGCGTCAGGTCAACACGCTGGCCGGACGCGGCGTCGGCATGGACCTGGTGCGCGACACGGCCGAGCGGCTGGGCGGCCAGCTCAGCCTTCGCAGCACGCGCGGACAGGGCACGACACTGGAGTTGCGCGTCCCACTGCGCCTGGGCGCCGTGCGAGCCCTGGGCGTGCTCAGTGAAGGCGTCGCCGCCTGGGTGCCGCTGGATGCGGTCGAGCAGGTGGTGCAGCAGCCGCAGATTCACGGACAGCAGCTGATGCTGGGCCAGGACCTGCTGCCCTATGTGCGTCTTTCCGAATTGCTGATGCCCACCCGGCCCGCGCCGGCCAGACTTCCCGCCACGGCCGTGCTGCTGCGCTGCGGCGAACGGCGCGCGGCCCTGGGCGTGGATGCGGTGGATGGCGTGTCCACCGTGGTCTGGCGCCCGCCACCCGATCTGCTGCCGCCCAGCCCGGTGGTCACCGGCCTGACGCTGGACGCGGCCCAGCAGCCGCTGGCCGTGCTCAGCCCGGACGGCCTGATCGAGGCAGCCCGCCGTGCGCGCCCCCTGCCGGTCGTGCCCACGCGGTCAGTCGCCACCATCCTGGTCATCGACGATTCGCTCACCACCCGCATGCTGGAGCAGAGCATCCTGGAGGCAGCCGGCTACCGCGTGCACATGGCCTCGTCCGCCGAGGACGGGCTGGAAGCGGTGCGCCGGGAAGCCTATGCCCTGGTCCTGGTGGATGTGGAGATGCCGCCGGGCATGGACGGCTTCAGCTTCGTGGCGCAACTGCGTGCCGACGAGGCCCTGCGGGACCTGCCCGCGGTGCTGGTCAGCTCCCGCAACGCGCCGGAAGACCTGGCGCGTGGCGTGGCGGTGGGCGCGGACGGCTACATCATCAAGGGCGAGTTCTCGCAGAACAGCTTCCTGGACAAGGTGGCGGAGCTGGTGGCGCGTTCGCAGGTGGCGGGGCTGGAGCGGCGCGCCCGGCAGCCCGACCCGGTCGGTGAAGGGGTGGGGGTAGGCCCATGACGTCCAGCAGTGGCGCGACCAAGCGCTTGCGGGTGCTGCTGGTGGAGGACTCTCCCACCGTGCTGGCTCACATCCGCGAGGTGCTGCAAAGCCAGGGCGATATCGAGATCGTCGGCGAAGCCTACGACGGCAAGCAGGCGGTGGCGCTGTGTGGCGAGTTGCGACCGGACGTCATTTCGATGGACATGATGCTGCCGGGCATGGACGGCCAGGCGGCGACCGAAGCCATCATGGCGCACTGCCCGACGCCGATCCTGATCGTGTCCTCCTCGACCAATCGCGGCGAGCTGCTGCGCACTTACGAGGCCCTGGCGGCCGGCGCCGTCGAAGTTCTGGAAAAACCCAACGGCCGCCAGCCCGACGGGGAATGGGAACAGCGCTATCTGCGGCTGTTGCGGCTGGTGGCCCGCATCCGCGTCATCACGCATGTGAGGGCCCGGCACCTGGTGCCCGCGCCCGCGCCATCCGCCCTGCTGCAAGCCCGTCATGTGCTGGCACTGGGCGCCTCCACCGGCGGACCCGGTGCGCTGATGCAGGTGCTGCAGTCGCTGCCGCATCCGGCGCCGCTGCCGGTGCTGATCGTGATGCACATCAACGCCATCTTCAGCCGCGGTTTTGCGGAATGGCTGGACGGCCAGACGCCCCATAGGGTGCGGTATGCGCGGGACGGCGAAGCGCTGCTGGAGACCCGTGGCGACATCATCCTGGCACCGCCGGACGTGCATCTGACGGTGCAGCAGGGCCGGCTGCTGCTGAGCCATGCGCCTCCGCGCTTTTCCTGCCGGCCCTCGGTGGATGTGCTGTTCGAGTCGCTGGCCCGCGACCTGGGGGCCGGCGTGGTGGCAGCACTGCTGACCGGCATGGGCCGCGACGGCGCCGCCGGCCTGCTGGCCATCCGCCGCGCAGGCGGCAGCACCATTGCCCAGGACGAACAGACCTCGATGGTCTACGGCATGCCGCGTGAGGCCGCGCAGTTGGGTGCGGCCGAACGCATCCTGCCGCTGAACGAAATAGGCCCCGCCATGAAGTCATTGAGCGGTGTGCCATGGGGAGCAGGATCACCATGAATCAGAACAGGGACAAGGCCTTCATCGTGGAGGACAGCCTGACGGTCCGCATGGACCTGCGGGAAGCGATGGAAGACGCCGGATTCGCCTGCGTGGAATGCGCCAACCTGGCACAGGCCCGCGAGGCCCTGGCCTTGGGCGCGCCCCGCCTGGTGCTGCTGGACACCCAGCTGCCGGACGGCGACGGCGACGTGTGGCTGCAGGAATTGCGCGCCGCGCCGGGCGGGGACCAGACGGTGGTGCTGATCCTGTCCAACACTGCACAGGCCAACGACCGGCTGCGCGGCCTGGCCTATGGCGCGGACGAATTCGTCGGCAAGCCCTACGACCGCGGCTATGTGGTGGACCGTGCGCGCGAGCTGCTGCGCCATCGGCAGATGCAGCAGCCTTCGACGGAAGCCACGCCGCAGCGGGCCACCGTGCTGCTGGTGGACGACAGCGAGACCTTCCGCCATGCGCTGCGCGAAGCGCTGGAGCCCATGGGCTACCGCGTGCGCCTGGCCGTGCACGGCGAGGACGGCCTGCGACAGGCCGCGGCCCTGCGGCCCAATGCCATCGTGGTGGACCAGCACATGCCCGGCCTGGATGGCGCGTCCATGATCCGCCGTCTTCGCCTGGACCCTGCCCTGCGCCACACCCCGTGCCTGCTGCTGACCGCCGACGAAGGGCCCGAAGCGGAGCTGCGGGCGCTGGAAGCCGGCGCCGATGCCTTTGCCCGCAAGCAGGACGATGTGGACCTGATCCTGGCCCGCATGGCGGCCATGCTGCGCAGCGCCACTGCGTCCCTGCCGGAACAGGGCGCCAGCCTGCTGGGCCCGAAGCGCTTGCTGCTGGTGGACGACAGCCCCAATGTGCTGGCGGAGCTGGGGGCGTCGCTGCGTGACGATGGCTTTGACGTGGTGCCCGCCCACAGCGGTGAGCAGGCGCTGGAGCTGCTGGCGGTGCAGACGGTGGATGCGGTGCTGCTGGACGTGCAGATGCCGGGCATCGGCGGGCTGGAGACCTGCCGCCGCATCAAGGCCGCGCCGGCGATGCGGGACATTCCCGTGGTGCTGCTCACCGCCTTCGACGGCCGCGACGGCATGCTGGCCGGGCTGGAGGCCGGGGCGGACGACTATGTGGTCAAGGCCGGCGGCGAGCTGGAACTGCTCAAGGCGCGCATGCGGGCGCAGCTGCGACGCAAGCAGTTCGAGGACGAAGCCCGCCGCACCCATGCCGAGCTGCACAACACCGCGATGGAAGCGGCGTCTGCGCGGGCCGCGCAGGAGCTGGCGGACAGCAGGGCCGAGCTCCTTTCGGCCCTGCAGCAGCGCAACGATGCGCTGGAGCAGCTCAATGCGGAGCTGAGCCGCGCCAGCAGTGCCAAGACGGCGTTCCTGTCCACCATGTCGCATGAGCTGCGCACCCCGCTCAATGCGGTCATCGGCTTTGCGCAGCTGATGCGCGACGGCGCTGCCGGCCCGGTCAACGACCGCCAGGCCGAGTTCTGCCAGCACATCCACAACGCGGGGCAGCATCTGCTGTCGCTGGTCAATGAGCTGCTGGACATGGCCAAGATCGAGGCCGGCCGGGTGGATCTGGACTACGAGGTGGTGGACCTGGACGAGCTGCTGCGCGACGCCATGGCCATCGTGCAGGAACGGGTGCGGCTGAGCCAGATCGAGCTCAAGCTGTTTGGCGTCGGCGTGGACCAGCGGCTGATGGTGGACCGGCGCCGGCTGCGGCAGATTCTCTACAACCTGCTGTCCAACGCGGCCAAGTTCACGCCCAAGGGTGGGCTGATCCAGCTGGAGGCACGGCGGGTCAATCGCATGCGGGCCGAGGAATCGCTGCCGGGGTTCGCGGCAGGCCGCCGCTCGGAGCTGCCGGCCAGCGAGTTCAAGGAATTCGTGCAGATCAGCGTGACCGACAACGGTATCGGTATTCCGCCCGAGGGGCTGGAGCGGCTGTTCCAGCCCTTCAACCAGATCAAGAACGTGCTGACGCAGAAGGTGGAAGGCACGGGACTCGGTCTGGCGACGGTGGCGCGGCTCGTTCAGCTGCATGGCGGCGCGGTGGCGGTGACCAGCCAGTTGGACAAGGGCAGCTGCTTCACCGTGTGGCTGCCGTGGCGGGAGCCGGTGGCGCCCGGCATGCCGCAGCCGGCGGACCCGGCGAACCGGCCGCTGGCGCTGGTGATCGAACACAACCTGCAGGCGGCGGCGCTGATGCAGACCCAGCTGCAAGGCGTGGGCTTTCGGGTGCAGCATGTGGAATCCGCCGAGGAGGCGCTGGAGCTGGCCCAGCACCTGCGGCCGGATCTCATCACCCTGGAAACACAGTTGCCGGGCCATCTGGATGGCTGGGAACTGCTGTCGCGACTGAAGAACCTGAACGGATGGGCGCACATTCCGGTGGTGGTGGTGTCGGTGGCCGCGGGTGCGGAAGTGGCTTTGTCGCTGGGGGCTGCGGCGGTGCTGCACAAGCCGGTCAGCCGAGCGACGCTGCTGCAGGAGCTGGAGGTGCTGGGCTTCCGGCCGACGGCCACGCGCAAGTTCCTGGTGCTGGCCATCAGTGAGGCGCCCGGGGACCTGCAGTCGCTCAGCACGCATCTGTCGCAGCCGGGGTTCTCGGTGCTGCGGGCCACCGGCGGGCAGGAAGGCATCACGCTGGCCAGACGCCATGTGCCCGACCTGATCGTGCTGGACCTGCTGATGGCGGAGGTGGACGGCATCGGCGTGGTCGAGGCCTTGCAGCGGGACCCGCTGACGGCGGCCATTCCTGTGATCGTGGTGGCGGCTTCGCAGCTCACCGCGCGGGACAAGGAGCTGCTCAACCGGCATGTGCAGCGGGCGCAAGGGCCGGTGTCCGCGCCGGCTGGGGCGCGGCCAGACGCCGCAGGGCCGGCGCCGCAGAAGCGATTCATGGATGAAGTGAAGCGGGCGATCAGCCGCACGAGCTGGGGCGACCTCGACCCGCTCGGATGAACCAAGGAGCCTGGATGCCGGAGTTGACCGTGGTGCTGGTGGAGGATTCGGTGACGATTCGTCGTCAGATTCTTCAGCGGCTGAGGAGTGTGCAGGGGCTGCGCGTGGTGGGCGAGGCGCCGGATGAGACCCTGGCGCTGGCGCTGGTCACGGCAACGCAGCCGGATGCGGTGCTGCTGGATCTGTCGCTGGCGGGCGGCGGCTCCGGGCTGCAGGTGCTCAAGCAGCTGCGGCGGCAGGGGTATGCGGGGCAGGTGCATGTGTTGTCGCATCAGACGCCGGAGGCGTATCGCGCGGCCTGTGTGGCGGCGGGTGCGAATGGGTTTTTCGACAAGGCGGAAGAGCTGGATGAACTGCTGCGGGCGCTGGGTGGAGGCGCGGTGCCACCGCCGGCGTTGCCGTTGGGGCGGCAGGAGTTTGTGGTGCGCTTGGATCAGACGGCCTTGCTGGCGCAGCGGGACGGCGGTGATCTGACGCTTCAGGTCTGGCGCGGGAGCGGTGATGCCGGTGCCAGTGCCGAGCTGGCGCGGGCGCTGCAGCAGGCGGCGGAGCCTGGGGATCTGGTCGGGGCGTGGGAAGACGCTGGTGAGCAGGTTGTGGCGTGGGCGGTGCCGGAGGCGGAGAGCGCTTTGCCGGACGGCGCGGCGGGCGGACTGGGGGCCGGGGCGCCGGTTGGGCTTGCGGCTGGGACGATAGCGGGGCTGGCGGACGGTTGGGAAGCTGGATCAGGGTGGCGCCGCCGGACGGCGCGGCTGCCGCAGGATGGGTTCTCCGGGGAGGCGCTGCTGGCGAGGGCGTTGCTGAGGATCTGAGGGGGCGCGGTCGCGGGCGCCTTTGCGGGTGCGGGTGCGGGTAACTGGCGCCCACGATAAGGGCTCCGGGATCAGGCCGATGATCGGTGACAGGCGCCGCAGAAGCGTCCCAAGGCGTGTCCCGACGGATCATCCAAGGTGTCGCGAGTTTGTCACCGGGCGAGCAGCGGCTCGGAGCGTGAAAGGGACTCGCCAGAGGGCGCGGAGGCAAAACCGGGCACCGGCGCCGACGAAATGTCGGTTTTGACGCGACTGGCGGCCCCCTGGGCACTTGAGTTGCCCTGCCCGACTGGATTACCCTCTGAGGCGGAGGTCATTGACCGTGGATGTTCTGCAATTGGATATCTCGGGCCGCCCTCAGGCCTGGATCTCGACCAAGGAAGCCGCCGTGCTCTATGCCAGCGACGCTGTCGCCTGGACATTGGGCCAGCCTTGCCATGTGCTGCGGGGAGGCTATCAGCGGATCACCGGGCTGCAGTCCCGCATCGAGCTGCACCCCATCATCGCGGTGCGCGGCGCCATTCCCAGCCGGGCGTGGCGACAGGCGCCCGCACTCTCCAATCCCAAGCTGTTCACCCGGGACCGGCATGTCTGCGCTTATTGCGGGCATCGGTTCCATCCGGAACAGCTCACCCGGGAGCACATCCAGCCAGTCTCCCGCAAGGGCAAGGACAGCTGGATGAATTGCATCACCGCCTGCCGCGCATGCAATGGGCGCAAGGGGAATCGCACGCCGGAAGAGGCGGGGATGTCGCTGCTGTACCTACCGTACGTGCCCAGCCTGCATGAGGACATGATCCTGCGCGGGCGACGGATTCTGGCGGATCAGATGGAGTTTCTGCTGGCGAGTGTGCCGAAGTCGTCGCGGTTGTACGTGGGGTGATGCGCTAGTTGGTCCAAAAGCTTGGCGGTGTCCTCCACCTTCCAGTGATGGCGTTCCGGCTGTTTGAGGATGTTGAGGAACATCGCTTTCACATCGGGTATCAGCTCTGTGAATCCGGCTGTCAGCACCAGATATTCAAGCGGCAGCTCAAAACTCTCATGACCGGCGAGCTGCACCAGCTTCTTCAGGGTTGGAAGGATGTCGGCTTTGGCGGATGCCTGATCCGCAACGCCTTCCTGAGATGACCAATAACGCGCCAGCGCCCAACAGATGTGGGTATACGTTTCGTCGTAATTCCTCAGTCGATGCGGGAACCAGCCGGGTGAGGCTCCGCCCGCGTGCTCGACATAGCGAATGAGGTAGCGCGCTCCTTGCGACTCGCCCCAGCTCGACAAAAGCAGGGCCGCTCGAAGTTGCACATCCTCCGGCGCCTGGTCATCGACCATGAGCTGCTGCAGCAAGGGAATTCTGTCCTTGGGAATGTCGTCGCGGTCGAGGTCGGCGACGTCGTCGGTGTAGTCAACGCCGGGCGGGAGTTCGGTGAGCAGGCGCTCGTGGGTCAGGTGGACAGTCATCCAGAGGGTGGATCGTTTGTGGGCGGCTGTTCGACTGTCTGCGGACAGTGGGGATGCGTCAAGGGTTGAGGCGTCCTCGGGGTGACCCGCCTCGACTGGGGACGCGGTCACTTGCTTGGGCGGTTGCGCAAGCTTGCGCTGAGTCAGGGGCGTCGTATGCCCCAGGGAGGGTGTCCAGCCATTTCGGCTGTCATCGAGGTGCACATCATGAACAGCAGCGCAGGTACCGCTTCCTCCCCTTCCCCCAGGACGTCACCGCCTGAGGACGAAAACGCAGATCCGGTGGGGGACCCCAGCACGAACCAGGAGCCCGAAGACGAGGATGGGAGGCTGCCCGCTACAGACGGAGATTCCAACGCGGGCGCTGAGCGGACGGGGAATGGGGGGAGCGTGCTGGAGGACGGGGATACGGAGAGCGAGTTGGATGCACCGAAAGAACTGCCGGAGGGCAGTGATGTGCCGCCGTCGGCGAAGGCGGGGCCGGGAGCGGCGAAGTAGCAGATTTAGCGGAAGCGTTGGGGTGCGGGGGCAAGCCTGTGACCGGTGACATGCATGTACGTCAACGCTGAGGCAGCCACTCGATATCGGAACACTCCTAATTGGCTGCGGTGAGTCGGCTTCTACATTTCGCGCACATACGTAATAAACGTGTTCCTGCCTACCTCCATGTGAAGGCGATGGCATTTAGGGCAATCGTAGACTGCCTTGCTTGATGAATCGATTATTTCATAGGCTGCTTCAGCAGACTTCACATTACCCTCATCGATTCCTTCGCCGAGACGTTCTACATCTTTTTGCGGAACTAACAAAAGTTCCGCGTCATCCCAATCGAGCGAAAGGTTTATGACGTGTCCACACCGACAAGCGAATTTAGGCATCGTTCAGTCCTTCTTCATTCACCAGCGTGTGGCATATCCGGCGAATAATTCTTCAGCAGGATTTCCAGGAACTTTTCTCCATAGTCACGCATGAGGCCGGACAAAGGGTCGCTCGCTGCCTCTTTAACATATTCAAGGTCAAAAAACCAATCCGACACCCGCATCCTCTCAAATAATGCCACGGCTTCAGGCTCTGATCCTTTAAAAAGTGCCACGCCCATAGAGATATCCAAATATTGAGCACCGAGCCAACGCTCGTTCTGCTCGACAACACATACGCTGTGGTATTCGGCTGCCGACACGCGCACGTTATACAGCTCCGCAATTGATTTACCCCAATTGCCTTCAGGTTCAAGCTTCTTCAGCGGAGTGAATCCGTCAGAATTTAGCACCGTGATCGCTACGTTCACGCCGAATTCATTCTACAAAGCTTGGAAGAACTCACGATTTCCATGCAGTATGAAATCAAATAAGGCAAGGTTATATTCTGCGGAAAAAAATCGATGTGGCAAAGCCGGATTCTGCTCAAGAAATTTAGACATTTCCGTCTTGAATTATGCGGATTGAACCTACTTCTAGAAGGTTTGAAAAATATGGGAGCTTGGGCAATCGTTATTCAGCCTCTAGCGTGCCCAGCAATACACCATAGCTCAGGCCAATTGACCTTTAGGATGGCGAGCTGCAGATCAGCAGTGAATTGCGATGCGTAATCCATCTGGCCCGTCGTCACAGCGGTCTCGGTTTCATTCCGGCCATTGCCTACTACAACAATTACTGCTCAATGCGGGCCGTCCACCCTCTAAGAATACTTATCAGACTTTGACCTTTATCAGGAAGTCCACACCGAGCTCAGCTTGAAGACGCTCACCTAACACTCGTCCCATCACCTTGAATTTCTCTTCTTCCTCAGTACAGACGAACCCAGAGTGCTGAGGGTCATCCTGATTAAGAGTGTGATTGAAAGATTGGGCCCAGGCCGCCAACTCCGTTTGGAGTTGCTCTGAGATCGGCAAGCTGCCAGGATCGACGTTACCTACCTGCCCAGGCGTTGCCTCCCACAGGGGGAAACAGTCGTAGTCAGCCATCAGTTTCAAGATTCTCATTCTCTAACCCCAGAGACATTGGCGCTAACGATAAATTCTTGGTTGCTAATAGTCACCGCAGTCCCTTCCGTCTGGCAGTAACAACGACCTTTTCAGAGCAGGCTGTTCAGCCATTTTTCAGGCGATATATCCCTTCATCGGCAGCATCGCCGTCGAGGGTTACAACGCATGGCTTTTCATCTCCATGAATAAGCATCATGCTGTTGGGACTGGGCGACCCATCGTCAATCAGCAGCCTGACGTTGAGTAAACGTGAGATTTTGCGTGCGACTTCAATACGATTAAATTCAACACTTCCGCGTATGAAATCGATTGAAAGCTTGAAAGGAAAATCGCCAGCCAAGGTTGCCGTCATGCAGATCACCAAAATATCGTCCGCAAGATCATGCATTGGATAATCTGGAATGACAATAAGTTGACTCGGATTTAATCGAAGCGCCTCGCTTAAGGATAGCTGTAGATCAAATTCCTCAACATGACGCGACATCAAAACATCAAATCCTCACATTTAAAAATCTTCAGAATCTCTAATGCCTTCAAGCACTGCAAGCAGTTTGCGGGTATTCAGCATGCCCTTCCGCGAAACGCGAACAATGTTGGCGGAATTCATCTGAAACCCTTCATTGCTGCCGAAGGCCGAGAACAAGAGATTTGATTCTGAGGGTGCCAGCCATCAGCATTCACGCCAAATTACTTGGCATCAAATCCGGAGCGAGGTGTTTTGCATAGCCGCTCAGTGTGAGTCTCAGAGATCGTTTCTTCACTCAACCTACCAACAGACTTTAGAATCTGCCCGATTTTGAAGTAAGAAAACAAAAGTGTTGGCGAATTTTCATAAGACACGAACAATACCAAACTGAAGAAATCAATCTCCGCCAACCTGGATTCTATGCTTTCCAACCAAGCTTGATCATCGCTTGAACCCGAAAGACGAGCCTCACCCGAAAATGGCGCGTATAGATATTGAAAGCTTTCATGAGCTTCCGACTCTACAACTTTGAATCTCGAATCATTTTCCAATGCTACGAACACTTTCGACGGTTCTACGCCAAACGGAAATGTAACATATCCGTGAATATCAGCATAAACTGCCAACTTGTATTGCTTTCTCGATAAGGGATGATCGGGCCGGTTATGCGCGCTTGAAAGCGTCAAAAAAGATTAATACAAGGCCCAGACATTTTCCATTGTGAATTTCAGATTATGCGCAGGGATACTCCCAACCATTTGGGCCGCAAAACCTAAACTGTATGACTCATCAACAGTTGGACGATCTGATCAATAGTCTTTTTGTCGCAAGCTCCGCATTCTCTAGGCGGTAGCATCGAAATGCAGTTAAGCAATTGAACAAAAAAGTCCACCCTGGAAGATTCAGTCAAGACCCCATCCAATTCAATATCGCGAAGTCCAGGGGGCATGCTTTCATGGTCATTTACCCAATCCATTAAGGCATTTGTGATCCACTTAATATCATCAGGTTTCGTCACCACATCCTGAAGATGCAAGCAAATCAAGCCTAAAAGTCCTCGCAATTTTTCGTCTTTTACATAAGCCGAACGGCCTGCGTATCTAATCGCACTTTGCGGCATCCGTCACCCCCTTGTGAATATAGTTCTCCCCTCAGGGTTGCGCGTACTGTCTGCTTCAAAGTTAAATAGGCAGATGTACTGCCGTAATCATCGATTGAGGTTGGCCCATCCTTCCAAATGCGCTGCAATCGAGGCCTTCAGAAACTCGGAAAACTTTCCCCAAGGATTTGCGAAGCCGACCTGTCCCTCAACGTACTGAAAGACTGGGGGGTCTTCATTTACAGGCAATAGGAAGCAAAACTCATATCCCTGATGCATAAAGAAGACCATCGCATCTGCCGGCAGGGAAATGGACTCGCCGTTCTCAATCAATAGCTCTTTAGCAAAATTCTGCAACGCGAGCAGTCTAGGATAAAAAATGTCGCTGCCACGGAACAGCCTTCCAGCACCACCGCCAGCCAAGCGCAGAAAGTCTTCATAAGCCAGTGGAAGTTTGCGCGAAAAATGCGAGCGCACCGCGTCAATTTCTTTGGCGGTACATCCGACTAAGCTGTCGCGATGAAGAATGCCTACATCGTCAAGGGTAGCAAAAATTGAATCAACATCAGTAGTCATTTCGAGGCGCCCGCATACACGTTGAACGAATTGTCGGAAAAACTTCGGTAAATGAGTTACAGCAGCTTGGTACGATGCTGCTCGAATTGACGTGGCCGATCAAATTTTTCCAGCAAGTCGTTTGTCCGCCTTTGCCACCTCTTTAACTTGATCGACGAACCGAACCAATCCAGGCGTGTCTGAGACCTTCATTCGCACTGCATCCAATAGCATGTAGAACTCAAAGAACTCCTCGGAATTCAATTCATCGGCGCACAGCATATCCATTCCGTGATCATCCCGCGCAACTAGAAGCTTCTTAGCCGCGGCAGACGTTGCCGCTGCATGTCGAAAGACGTCGGCAATTCGTTCGAAATCCACCGTTCGAACATCTAGCGATTCATCTTCTGAAAGAATAAACGAACCGGTCATATTAATTCTCCAAAGAAATCAATTTCATTGATGCTCAATTGGTGAAAAGTCAACTAGACCATAAAGTTTTCGTGCTTTCCTTGGCGTTAGAACATACGAGCCATTGGACGCTCTGAACCACATCAATTGCGGCCCAGCCATCTGCCCGGCTGACAAAAGCCCTAGCTGAACGAACGGCCACTTGGATTGCAATTGCTGGCCTCAGACCGTGTCTATCGCTTCAATGGTCAGCGCAAGGACATGGATGCGTTCATGGCTGATGGCCGCATTCGCCTGTGCGAGTGCAGCGCCCATGGCATAGCCCTTACTCAAATCCATACAGATGTGGCTCGTCTGGGGCTAGTGTCTGCCATGGTTCTGCTAGTCCGCCAAAAGAGCCTCCAGGTTCTGGTGATCATCTGCCTCAGTGGCAAACAGTAGCTGCTTGCGCATCAGCTACATGCACAACGGTAAGTAACATGGCCTGAAATTAACGAGGTCACTTCAGCCAGCAGCTGAGCTTCATCCAACTCGTATTCATCTTTGTCCGGCGCTGGATTAAACATATCCGGAAAACAAAATATGCTGGACAGCTTTTCGCTTAAGTGGGCACTATCTAGCAGCGCGTCCCCGGACTCCCTTTCTCGCTTCCATGCAGCAATGAATTGCTCGGCGAAAACTTCAGCAGTTATTTCTTTACTGACAAACGTTTCGACCATCATTAGCAAGTTCTTACTCATTGCGATTTTCTACCATTCTTAAGTTTTTGAATTCTGGATAGAAATATCTTTACTCGATTCTCCGAATCGGCATCACATCGTCGATAGGACCGTCGGAAGAGTCAACCGACTCCCAAATGGATCCGTCTGGTAAGTAAGACAGAAAACGGCCAATTGCCTCAATTCCATGCTTGCCAAAGTCTCCAATCACAGCCTCCGATTGAAAGACTTTTGCTGCTTCTTTAGCAAGATCGCCTAGGACGGGGTCCGCTATCGGTTGAAACGAGTACCCTGAAACGTTAGTTTTCAATCCGTCATCCGCAATTGCAATAGAAATCCCAATTCTCGGCAATCCATCCCAAGCGTCCGACCAGTAGTCATGTTCAGATACTATTGAGGCAATATCGAGCTGAAAATAGTTTGACAAAAGATCTTTTAGCAAATGCTCGGACACAAGCTCACGAAATGCAATCTCAAAGACATCGTGCATTTGGTTCCAGCTCCATTTCAACGGTGTGAGCGACGACGACGCGTCCAGTTTGGTCGATTTCGACATCTGCAAGTGCTGGCACTCGTAGTGAGTGCTGCACTTGCACTTCCGCGTTAATCCCTTGGACTTCCTGACGCTGCTGATCAGCGACAAGGTCGCCCGGCGTGAGCAAAAGAAGTTCAGCACCCGTCTGCGCCGAGGACAGTTCCGCACCACCAAGATCGTGGAGCAGTTCCAATTCGAGCGCCTGCCCCAGCTCAACCGGGTCTTGGTCTATGACTTGGCCACCGGGCGATACCTCGAGGAGAAGGCGCCGGTGCTCGTCGTCGGCCTTTGCGGCACGGTCAAGAGGCACATGGCCCAGAAGCTGGCCCACTGCCCGGTGTGCCAAGGCGTGGATGTGGTCCTCACCACTTGCGCCAGCCTCGCGCAGAGCCTGAAAGCGGCATGGGCCACTGGCAGCTATGAGCGCATAGCTGTCCACGCTGGTCCGGGTGCTGCTACTAATCATCGATGACTTCGGCCTGAAGCCGTCGCGCGCGCCCGCCAGCGAGGCCTTGCACGGCCTGATCGCTGAACGCTACCAACAGACGGCAACCCTCGTCGCCAGCAGTCATTGGCAGCTGTTCGGTTAACGGTAGGCAGGGCTTGGGTAATTGACCAAAGTCGACGTGCTTTTTGTCAGCGCACTCACACGTCAACCGACGGTGCGAACCGCGTTACCTGTTAATAGGCTGCTGACTCAACAACGCTGACGTTGCAACGTCCGGTATCAGGCGTTGCCATTTAGTTCAGTGCGAAACGGGAAATAACCCAGGTGGCAGTCTTCGGCGAAGCGATGCAAACCCATTCTTCAGTGTACGCCCGACACATTCTCATCCGGATAGTATGCACTCGGAAACGTCGCCAGTTTCAAAAAATTCGCGATATGCCGCAATCACAAAATCGATACTTTGACACACGATTCGACCGTTCCACACGTCACCCAAAATAGAAATTTCTGTATTTCGAACGGTCAGATTTTCGTACGCACGAACTTTCCAACCATCATTTGTTTCCTTGCCGAGCATGACGACGAAATTACCCCCTTCGGCTCTAACTTGCAGCGAACTCTGGCAGCCATCTTCATGCTCCACGTCCAAGGTGACTGTACCTCCATTAATTAGTACTAGAGCAAGTTTATCCTCGATGTCTTGCCATTGCGGGCTCGTCATATTTCCGCCGCTGTTGGACGAAAATTTAGTCATCCTTTCTGTCCATGAGATGTTCATTGTTGCATTCGTCAGCATTTAACCTCCAATCCAAAGCCACCCTGATGGAGCAAGGCCTTCAGCCTGCGATTCTCTATCCCGCCGATCTAACCAATATATAGCACAGCTTCGGGACAATAATTAAATATCCTCTCAAGTTCCCATTGCAAATTTTTTAGACGCGGCAATATATACAACGTAGCATCGGAGGCGTCAGCCTCGATTTGATTTGCAACACAGCGCAATTCCTCAGAAATCGCCGAAGTATCGTCCGCCAAAATTTCAATTCCAGTTTCAAACAATTGGACATACTGTGCCCCCACTCTTTCTGCGGCCGGCAATACCACTCGCTTAAACACATCTTCTGTGCACACCGGAAGATTGAACTTCTTTTCCTCGGGGGTCTGAGGAGACACAAAGAACATGCTGATCGACATAACTTGCTCCCCGAATTTCAGCCGTAAAGTCCAGATTTTCCTATTGACGCGAGCCATCCGCAGCGATCAACCGTTGCAGCAACGTCGCCCCTTGGCGCTACCTGTTCAGCGTCCACACATGCATCTCGCGATAGCATCTACCGGCTGCCCGCCATTGGATCTGACGCTACTCTTTCGTGCGCAGGTAGCACTGCCAAGCCCGCTCTCGCGGCTGACGGCCGGCTTTGACGAGTTGGCCCGCCATAGCCGCAATCACGAGTATTCGATACGCTGCTCGTCACGCCTGCCGAAGTTCACCAAGCGGGCTACACGGAAGCCCACAGCGAGAAGTCGCTCTCGAACTAAATGGCTCACGACATCGTCCAAGGCGTGCGCGTCCACCTTGTCCACAATTTGCACCCACACAGGTAAGTCCTCGTTACCTTCCTCGTCCGAAAGCGACACGGTGAATTTGGTTCCATCGTGCGTGCCTCTGAAGTAATGGCCTTCTGCGTAGTTCGCGCTCTCCCTCTCTTGACCATCCACGATGCCAACCGCGCCGAAGAAGGCTTCAGCGAATTCACGCAGACTGTTTTTCTCGGCGTGCGCGCATAGCAAGTTGACGTACTGCATTTCTTATCTCCCGATGGAAGGCATGACTGGACCAATTGGCCTCACCACAATCGACGGCTGCGAAGGCGACATCCCGGGCAAAAAGGCTCCAGGCGCCAAGTCACGACCCAGCGCCTTCGTCCAGGTTGTTGCCCATTCTTGAAGCACTGGGTAGTCCGCCAGTATCTTGCTCGGGTGCACGAAGCCAGGAATGTTCTTCGACGTCTTGCATCCCTCCGTGAGCTCCCGACATTCAATGAAGAAGTCGCGATCGCTCTTTGGTCCGGATGGTGTGCCTTTGGTGAGGCTTACCCCCGTCGCCGTGCTTCCACGAACTCCTACGGTCGCATCCGTGCCCCCGCTCAGGACGAGTGCATCTCTCAGCTGCTGGGCAGCGGTCGTGAACTGCTCTGGAGGGTTGAACCCGAGCGGTTCTGTGCAGGTGGCCTCGTTAATTGGCACGATTTCAAGGCCAACACTTCCGGCATTGCCAAATCGCACTGCCCATACGGTGTTACCACCATACAGGAAACTCCGCAAATTCCCTCTTTATTGCCTCCAACATGTCATCGTCAATTTCAGCAGAGAACGCAACCGTCGTTGTACTTGACCCACTCACATCCGTCATATTAAATTTCCAAGAAATGATTTTCTTCCCATCCTTTTTATAAATTGCGAGAGCGAAATTATTGCTCATATCGTTTAACACAGCATCTCGCGATGGATCATTCAAGGAATTCGCAAAGTCAGTCCAGCATGCACATTCTAGCCAGAATGTTCCTTGATAGCTGAACATGTGCTGAAATTGCGCAATTACGATTTGCGCTTCGATGCGCAACGACGGCAAATAGTCACTAGTTTCTACAACCTCCATATGCACGCTGAAGGGCCGCTCAAATTTAATCTCCAGCATGGCACTTTCTTATTTCACAGTTGGCAAAACCAGAATAATCGACGGTGGTTGCGCTTATTATCCTTGCGACGCAAACTTGAACCCCATTTTCCTACAGTCATTACGCCGACAAAGCGCAATCGATAGCTTGCAAGTCACCTTTAACTCTGAAAACCAAAATTGGCTCGGCAAAACTATCGAGCTGGCCGACGTCTATTACTGGGGAAAATCCAGCTTGATAGAATGTAACTATAGCCTGGGGTCCAAATTCTGTTGTTGGATGACAGGCAAATATTACATCAACTGATAAACCAACATTCGCCTCTACTAGTTTGGCTATTGAGAGGGCATAACAATAGCTGACCGCAAACAGGTCGATATCCACCGCATCTTCAATATGAGCTTTATTGAACGTATATTCGTGGTACGGCGGGTCTTTCGGGGGAGAATGTTGCATTACGCTGCACACGTCATCATCTACCGACGAAGATAGGAATAGGCAAGGCCCAATTTTTGCAAATCCTCTGGCAAGCCGGCTAATCAGTACGTCAGGCAAGCCAACCTCCCGTTCGGAAAACTTTTCGACGATTTTCTCCATCGTCGAGCTTGCATGGATTTCAATCAATTTTCACTCCTAGCGGGAGGCCAAAGTATTTCGGACGACGCTCTGCGCGCGCTGGTACTTAAAACTCAACATCAGTTTGGCGGGTGAAGTGCGCGATGCTTGCTAAGTTTTCGAGGATTTCAGGCCTAATTCAAGCGGTTTGCCTGTCTCTCCTCTCGATACCTTTCCGGCTTATCAAAGTAGTGCACGTCTCATGTAGGACCGCCGAAATGATCGAACCCTTTACGCTTCGAACCTCAAACGCCGTAACAAGATAGGGCTATTGAAAGCCGCAACATTTCGCTCGTGAAAGACCGGAAGCCCATCGCGACGCAGATAAAAAGAAATCGCTGCAGATTCACCAAACTCCCCTCCTGTTTGAAACAAGAGCACGATATCGACATCCAGTTTCACTGTGTCGCACCAGTGAGTAGACAGCACATCGAACCCAGCAAGAGCGGCGGCAAACAAGCCGGAGTTGACCCAAGGATCAAAGTATGTTTTATTGGTAACATATTCGTAGTATGAGAGATCACCGCCGAGATCGGAATCCAAGACTCTCTTTACATTTGAGCCGAAGCACCAGTTAAAGAAACTCGCTCTTCGGTAGGAAACGATCCCTCGCCGCATTTTCCGATCTATTTCTAACAGCGTTTTTGGATCTGGCTGCTCCAAATCGTTGATTTTTATCTCATCCATCAGTTTGTTAGAAATATCCATAACAGACTTTTATATTTTCTTTTGCCTTCCAAGTGCTTGGAACTGCAAAAAGCCTTAATCTGCCGCACGCGCTATCTGTGGCCTGGAAGCCCGCGGTCACCGGTCATTGGCGCCGCTGCCTACGCTTCGCTTCCTGGCCAAGCTCTCACGGGCGGCCAATGACTAGCCCTGACCCGGACGCTCGCCAAACGACCAAGCTACTGCTCTTTTGTACGAAGAAAGCACCCGGTTTTTACGTGCTCAAGGCCAGTGCCTGATAGCGAGAGCGCGGCCGTCATGCCGCGGGGCACCTGCTTCACCTCCTTGCGCATCACGTCAATCTTCTCGACCACCAGCTCAACCGCGACGCTGTTCAGAAGCACGGGGTTCGGAGTGCCGTTCATGACATCGTCGCGGCTGATCTCGTACCTGGTTTCGAATCCAGCACCAGGCACGAGCGCTTCACCGTTGTTCGGAACGCCGACCACCAGCGTTTCCCCCTCAGGTGTACTCAGCACGTTTCGGACGTAAAACTCAACGCTGTTCATCGCGGGGCTGTCTTCTTGATTCGTTGAATAAATTCGCCAACTTGCTCGCGTCATCTCGAGGTCGGCCCCACAGCGCTGCGTGAACCCGTCTGGGGACGGGTACTCCTTCGCTTCAGCACCGGCCCAGGTCGGTGCTGCCCGCTGTCCTCACGGCAGCGACTCCGACCCATCCCCCGACCTTCCCAAGTAAGGGAGCGAGTCGCCCTTTGCCGTGAGCGGTGCCAGGCCATCGACGGCCAGGCACCGCGCACGGCGAGCGTCGGTCGGCTTTCCACCGCGTCAAGGCCGAGCCCTCGCGGGTGGGCCTACGCCCAACCTTGAACCTGCTGCGCAATTGGCTCTGCGCGGAAGGGGCCTACTTCCTCTTTGCCGCAAGGTCCTTCATGAGAGCTCGCATGCTCTTCATGGCGACCTCGCTTTCACCATACAGCAAGTAATGCCGCTGGTCTGTCGGGCACACGAGGCCGGATAGGGAATGCCCTTGCTGCACACCTGCGGGAATGGAATGAAGCGCTGCAGAGCACACAGGGCAGACTACGCGCAGGCCAGCCTCGTACTTTCGAAGCGCTTCGGCTCCCGCAAGGGAACCAGCATTAACGGTTTCTTGCAGCATTGCGACCCGTGATTCAAACCCTACTCAAGCATCGGGAATGTCCCATTCATCCCCATTTGGAAGCACGCTCAACGATCCAGCGCTAACAATCCAAGCCTGATGTGGCTCACCATCCCGATAGAAGAATTTTTTCCAATTATCTATTAGCCATCGTTTATTTAAACCCCTGGTATTTGGAGTGTAAGAGGAATTGGGGAAAACGACATTCACTTTACCGGCCTTCGGGCCAGATATCACCATTAGACCAAGACCCGCATCTGGCATCAGCGAATACGCCTCAAAAACAAGAAAATCTACCACTGGATCTATGTACCACTCACCGTTATACGGCTTCATCGTGGGCACACGAATTATGGAACCGCCATACACCTCATTAAACGGATAATCCAGCAGATTAAACCATTTCATCATTTGGCCTCAGCTTGCGAGTTTGATGATCCTCTCATTGAATCGGGTTACGCCTACCGAAGACCTAAATTTACGATTCGGCGGCTCATCTGCAATGCTCACTCGTTTATTCATCATCTTCGCGCTCTCTTCGCTGCGCCTCGCGTACACCCTCATCGCTTTCAATTAAGAAAAAATATGATTTTTCGAACAAAAAAGCGTTGTCCTGCTTTACTGCGGCAATTGCCTGGGGAGAGTTACGAGGTACATCGCGCAGGTCTTCTAACTTTGTTAGAGAAGCATATGACCGCAAAAATTTCTTTCCTACAACAACGGATGTGAAGTTTAACGTTGACCCCGCGTACCTGGGATCGTAATAAGCGCCACATGCCGCCATCGCGTCCGCATAATCTGCGAATTCAACACGGTTGCACAAAATATCTTTTCCAGACTTTATTGTTAAGAAATACATTATTTTTTCCAGTTATTAAAGGGAATTGTCTTTTGAGCATCGAACACGTCTTGAACGGACCTGTATATCTTGAAATTTACAGGCCTCTCATATTTCGAAGCAGCACTTAGAGCATTTTTTGCATTAATCAAACCCAAAGCTGCAAGGTCATTGAAATCTAGCGGCCCATTAAAAACATCTAACCCAAGTTCTTGCGCTCGCTGCACTAGCTTTGGGCTTACCACTGCAATGTCGTAGTCAGAGGGGAGGACGCCCATGCGAGCGTCCAGTGGCGTGCGCGAAGAGTGTTTAATGCCAGATGCTGCGCTTCCCTGCATGAATCCTTGAGCATCGTCAAATCCAACTGCCGAAAGTTCATCACTAAAACGCTGAACAAAACGTTGAAACGGAACGGGTTTATACGCGAACGGCAGATCGTCCACGTAGTTTGGATGTGACGCAAAGGGATCGGCAGGGTTACCAATCTTGCAACATGGCGCATTGTGGACCCAAACGCCCGAAGCACCGACGTGGTACGTATGGAATTCATGGATTTCAATATTAAAAACATCCGCACGCCATCCAGCAGTTCTCTGCCTTCGTACAACCCATTCAGATCCCAACAAACTGGTAAGCCGCATTCCCGACACGAGAGACGCCGCCCTTACCCATTGCGACTTGAAGACTTTTGATGATGGTTCTCCACTTTCCGCAACTGCATTGGCTACCCAAAACGGATGCTCGGCGGTTGTATGCAGCACTTCAGTATTGCCATGAGCATCCTCGATCACCACCTCGTAGACCGGCTGGTCCTTGGTCGCAATAGTCGCAACGACGGGTCGCACACCTGCTTCACCAGTGTGCTCATGACGTGACAGCACCAGTTCACCACCGACAAACGTCTCAATCGCCTTGGGTCCGTCGACGGTGTGAATCAACGTTCCGGCGACAAAGCAAAGCGGCGGATTCGCACACGCCGTCGCAACATCACTTGACGCCTCGCTCTCCGTCCTTCCAACAGCGATCTCTTTGTCGGCACCTTGCCCCTTACTGGCTGAAGTGTCCAGATCAGTTTTTGGCTGTTCCGGGCCTACCGGTTTAACTGGATCAGTTGGACGTTCTGACCCAATCGAACTCACTTTTGGTTCTGGCAGCCATTCACCGTTCTTGCCGATCAAGCTGCTTCCGGACCGACCGGATTCCATTTCTGCAAGTGCTGGTGCTGGCGTAAGTCCCGGCAACTCCACAGGGTCCAGCCTCGCGACCCCAACGGGCTCAAGCCTCTGAACCCCTTCTTTAGGCAACTTGAGCGTGGAGGTGACGGAGGGAGCTTTCGTCACCACCTGCCCTGTCACCGCGCCTCCCACGCCGAGCGCGCCGTTTACGACGCTCCAAACTGAAGCGCCATAGTCTCCGTTCGCGAACTGCGCAGCACCCGTGCCAAGGGACTGGGCGCCTTCCAGCAGCATCACACCCCGGACGAATAAGCCAGCGGGCCCTGAGAGGAATCCCACTGCCGGCGTGCCGGCGTCCGCTTGCCATTGGTGAGCTTCCCGGTTGGCTCGCTCCCCAGCCGTCTCTGTCGTCTGGATAACCGCCGTGTTCAAGAACCTGATGAAGCCTTGCTCCGGGCTGTTGGCATAAGTGAACCCGCCAAGGGGCTGAGAGAACACCTGATTGCCCATCGACCAGGCTTCGCGGGTCCAGCTTTTGCAATCGAGGGAATTGCCGTCAGGTCCGCAAGCTTTCGCGAGGGCCTTGTCTCTGGATCGCGAGAGCTCGCTCAATTGCTGCATCACTATGCAAGCGTCGGCGTTGTTCTTTTGGCAGGCCTCCACCACCGCTTCGTACTGCTCCTTTTCTGAATGACGCGGCGATGTCTTGCTCGGCCGGTAGTGGTTCAGGAAGTTGTTCGTGACCTCGTTGTAGGCAGTGACTCCTCCTGCAGCGCCGCCCCCGGCTGTGGCCCCCACCGCCGTGCTGGCCAGTGCCGTCAAGCTCTTTGCGAGGTCTCCTTCCACGCCAGCGCTCTTGAGCGCATCGGCCATCGCAGGCGCGGTGAGCGTGCCAGCGGCTGCTCCAACCGCCCCGCCCGCGTTGCCGGTCAGTCCGCCAACGACCGTATGGGCGGCCAGGCGCAGCACCCCGTAGTCACCCCAGTCGCGTTCAATGGCGGCTGCCTGTTTCTCAAGCTCGGCCTTCTTGACCGGATCCGTCTCCCCTTCCGCCTTCGTTTGCAGCGCCTGCGCCAGATTCATCTGCTTCTGCGCGAAGTCGCCAATCTGCTGGGAAGCTTCCTTCCCAAACGTCTGCGTAATCGCCACCTGCGCCGCCAGGTCCTGCTGCACCTTCTCCTTGTCGAAGATCTGCTTGATCCCAGTCTCCGCGTCGCCGGTGCGTGCGGACGCATTACCTGCGACGCCGCTAATCCCGGCCTTCGTCACGCTGCTGGCGCTGTCGCTGGAGTAGCCAAAGCCGGCAGAGCTCCCCGGTGCTCCCCCTGGCTTGACCACGGTCAGCTGGTACGACCCGTCGGTCGGCTTGGGCGCTTCGCCTTCTTTCTTGCTGCCGTCCTCCTTCTTCCCGAACCCAGCCGACACGTTGAAGCTGGACCCCTTGTAGTCCGCCTTGTTCTCGATATCGCTCAGCGTCAGAGACCCGGACTTGAAGCTGTTGGCCCCGCTGTCCACCGCCGCCTGCGTGCTGGTGATGGCGCCGCCCTTGAGGTCCGTGTGGCCCTTGACCTCCACCTGGAAGCCACCGTCCTCGGCGCGGATGCTGCTTTGCTCCGTGACGCTGGCAAAGTCGCTCTTGATCTTGCTCTGCCCACCACTGACGCTGCCGCTGATACCCGCCCCCGCGGTCATGCTGCCGCCCACCTGGGTGCTGTCGCTCTTGAACTTGCTGGTGTCTTGCAGGCTCTC
>NZ_QUMT01000006.1 GCF_003387155.1 Roseateles depolymerans
TTGAATAACTCAACGGAATCGAACAAAGACTACTTTCATAGCTTCATTCATTTCCGTGAGCGTCTAAAGATTTAACCTTCTCAGGTTGCCTCTATTCAGACGCCCACGCTTATTGGCTGTAAATTTTTAAAGATCATCGAAGCAGCCAGGCTGTTTCGTTTGCTGCCGTGTCGTCGTTGACGTCATCAGCAGCGAAGAAGCGAGATTATGAACTATTCTTTTTGATTTCGTCAAGCAGTCAGTGCAAATTATTTTTTACGCTGACTGCGAAAGATTCATCATCAAGATCAATCACTCGCCACCGGTAGTTATCTGCGTCTGGCCCGCATACTGCGAACCGTCACTTCTTAACTACTGATGTCGCTGCCGGCCGTCTGTTCAGAACCTTGTTCAGAACGTCTTGCTGATCAGCGAAGACCGCGACTGTAGCACAGCACTTTCCAGCAAGACAACAGAGGCAGTGAGATAGTGGCGATATTCGCCCTTTGCGACGGAACCCGTACTGCGCAGACCCCCGCCACTTCACAGCCCACCAACGAGAAAGGGCCCGCACAGCGGGCCCTTTTCGTCACTTCACGTTCACTGCGGCAGCCTCGCTACCCCCAGTGTCCAGCAGCGTCAGTCCTCCTGGAAGGCTTCTTCGCGCTTGTTCTTGATGGACGGCAACATCACCACCACCACCATCAGCGCCGCTGCAATCAGCAGCCCTGCCGACAGCGGGCGGGTCATGAAGGTGCTCCAGTCGCCGCGCGACAGCAGCAGCGCCCGGCGCAGGTTCTCTTCCATCATGGGTCCGAGGATGAAGCCCAGCAGCAGCGGCGCCGGTTCACAGCTCAACTTGTAGAAGAGGTAACCCACCACCGCAAAGCCTGCGGTCATGAACACATCGAAGTTGTTGTTGTTCAGCGTGTAGGTGCCGATACAGCAGAACACCACGATCGCCGGGAACAGGAAGCGGTAAGGCACCGTCAGCAGCTTGATCCAGATCCCGATCAGGGGCAGGTTCAGGATCACCAGCATCAGGTTGCCGATCCACATCGACGCAATCAGCCCCCAGAACAGCTCCGGGTTGCTTGTCATCACCTGTGGGCCGGGCTGGATGCCCTTGATGGTCATCGCCCCCACCATCAGTGCCATCACCGCATTGGGCGGGATGCCCAGCGTCAGCATCGGAATGAAGGAGGTCTGTGCGCCGGCGTTGTTGGCCGACTCCGGACCCGCCACGCCCTGGATGGCGCCCTTGCCGAAGCGGCTCGGATCCTTCGCCACCTTCTTCTCCAGCGTGTAGGCGGCAAACGAGGCCAGCAGCGCCCCGCCGCCAGGCAGCACGCCCAGCACCGAGCCCAGCGCCGTGCCGCGCAGCACCGCCGGCCAGGCGTCGTGGAAGTCCTGCTTGGTCGGCCACAGGCCCTTCACGCTCTTGGTGAAGACCTCACGATGTTCCGCCGGCTGCCCCAGGTTGGCGATGATTTCGCCAAACCCGAAGATGCCCATGGCGATCACCACGAAGTTGATGCCGTCGGTCAGTTCCGGGATGTCGAACGAGAAACGGGGCGTACCCGAAATCACGTCCGTGTTGATCTGCCCCAGCAGCAGCCCCAGCACGATCATCGCGATCGCCTTGAGCAGCGACCCGGACGCCAGCACCACGGCACCGATCAGGCCCAGCACCATCAGCGAGAAATACTCCGCCGGGCCGAACTTGAAGGCCAGCTCCGTCAGCGGCGGCGCAAAGGCCGCAATGATGATGGTGCCGACGCAGCCCGCAAAGAACGAGCCCAGCCCTGCCGCCGCCAGCGCCGACCCGGCGCGGCCTTGACGGGCCATCTGGTAGCCGTCGATGGCGGTCACCACCGACGACGATTCCCCAGGCACGTTGATCAGGATGGCGGTGGTCGAGCCCCCATACTGCGCGCCGTAATAGATGCCGGCCAGCATGATCAGCGCCGGCGTCGCATCCAGCGAATAGATGGACGGCAGCAGCATGGCGATGGTGGCCACTGGCCCCAGGCCCGGCAGCACACCGATCAGGGTCCCCAGCACCGCGCCGCCGAAGGCATACAGCAGGTTCTGGAGGGTCAGGGCTGTCTGAAAGCCCAGCAGGAGGTTGTTGATCAGATCCATGCGCGACTCCTCATCCGCCGAGGAAGGTTGGCCACACAGGGATCACGAGACTCAATCCCCAGACAAAAATCGCCCAGCTGCCCACCGTCAGCACCACGCTGCTCAGGATGGCATCGCGCCAGCGGAACTCATCGCTGGCAAAGGACGACACGATGATCAGCAGCGGCAGCGTGATGGCCAGGCCCAGGCGCGGCAGCGCGAAGCCGAACATCGCGATGGCGCCGACCACGACCAGCAGCGGGCGCCATGCGATGGCGCCAATGGGCTGGCCGCCGTCCGATTCGATCGTCAGGGCCTTGAACAGCACTGCAGCGCCCAGCAGTGCCAGCAGCACGCCCAGGCCGAACGGGAAGTAACCGGGCCCGGGGCGGGCCGAACTGCCAAAGCTGTAGTGGATCAGGGAACCGCTCGCAAACGCGACACCAACGATCACAAACAACAGCCCTGACCAGAAGTCGCGCTGACTCTTGATCTTCATCGAGGGACCCTCTAGAGGCTTGAATGGGCGCGATTCTAGGGAGCGGCCGCGCCCCGCCGTCTGTGGTTTCCACGTAAAACAGCGCGGCTGCGGCCCCTGGGACAACACCAGTTCAGGTCTGGTTTTCCCAGGTCGGCGTGCTGCGCAGCACCTCCTCCATGGTGGTCAGGCCTTCGGCCACCTTCATCGCCCCCCCCAGGCGCAGCGGCCGCAGGCCTTCCTGCACCGCCTGCCGGCGCAGTGCGGTCATGTCCGTGTGGGGATGCAGGTGGCGGCGGACCGTGTCGGACAGCATCAGCAGCTCATACAGCCCTGCCCGGCCGCGGAAGCCGGTATTGCGGCAGTCCAGGCAGCCGACCGGCTTGTAGGGCTTGACGCCGCCGCTCAGGCGCCAGGGCTTGAGCGTCTCATTGAGCGTGTCCAGCGTCACCTCCGGATCCGGCACCTTGCAGCTCGGGCACAGGGTTCGCACCAGCCGCTGCGCCAGCACGCCGATCACGGTGGCGTCGATCAAATAGTTGGGCACGCCCAGGTCGGTCAGGCGGGTGATGGCGGAGACCGAATCGTTGGTGTGCAGCGTGGAGAACACCAGGTGGCCGGTCAGCGAGGCCTGGATGGCCATCTCGGCGGTTTCCAGGTCGCGGATTTCCCCCACCATGATGATGTCGGGATCCTGACGCATCAGGGCCCGGAGTCCGTCGGCGAAGCCGAAGTCGATGGACGCGAGCACCTGCGACTGGTTGAACGACGGCTCGATCATTTCGATCGGGTCCTCCACCGTGCAGACATTCACCTCGTCCGTCGCCAGGCGCTTGAGGGTGGAATAAAGGGTGGACGTCTTGCCCGAACCGGTGGGCCCGGTCACCAGGATGATGCCGTGCGGCTTGGCGGTCAGACGGGTCCAGCGCTCCGCATCATGGGTGGAGAAGCCCAGCTGCGAGAGGTCCTTGACGGCGGTGTCCGGGTCGAAGATCCGCATCACCATCTTCTCGCCGAAGGCGGTCGGCAGCGTCGACAGACGCATTTCCACCTCTTCCCCGGCGGGATTGCGGGTCTTGATGCGGCCGTCCAGCGGCCGGCGCTTTTCCACCACGTCCATCCGCCCCAGCAGCTTGATGCGGGCGGTCATCGCCGCCATCACCGAGGGGGGCAGCTGGTAGACGGTGTGCAGCACACCGTCGATGCGAAAGCGAATGGCCCCCATGTCCCGGCGCGGCTCCAGATGGATGTCCGAGGCGCGCTGGTCGAAAGCGTACTGCCAGAGCCAGTCCACCACCTGCACCACGCCCTGGTCGTTGGCATCCAGCTGCTTATTGCTGCGGCCCAGCTCCACCAGTTGCTCGAAGCTGGCGGTCTGGCTGACCTCCCCGCTCTTGGACGCGGCCCGCACCGACCGGGCCAGCGTGAAGAATTCAGTCGTGAAGCGGCTGATCTCCTGCGGATTGGCCAGCACCAACTTCACCCGCTTGCGGGTGTGCGACTCGATCTGCGAGACCCAGCCGGCATCCAGCGGCTCAGCGGTGGCGACCGTCACTTCGGTCATCCCCACCTGGATGGGCAGGCATCGACGGGCTTCCGCATAGTTGGCCGACATCACGTCCGCCACCCGGCCCACATCCACCTTCAGCGGATCGATGCGCAGGTAGGGCATCTTCAGCCGCGCAGCCAGCCACTCGGTCATGGCCTCCACATCCATCACCCGGCCGGTGTCCGCGCGCGTCAGTCCGGCATTGCCCAGCCGCACCAGCGGATGCAGCGCACTGTTGCCGGCGGCAAAGCGGGCTTCGGTCTGGCGAGCTGCCTCGGCCTCGATCACACCATCCTCCACCAGCCATTTCAGCAAGCTGCGCCATTCCAGCTTGCCCGTGGCGGGGGGGGCAGCAGCGGCGGCGGTGGTCGCCGGGGCCTTCACGGGGCTTGAGGTCTTCATGGCTTAATCGCGGATCTGGTTGATGATGTTCATCGGCAGCGGGCGCACCAGTTTCAGCCATTTGCGGGCCGGCAGGTCGAAACGCTCCTCGATGAAGGCGGCGCGGCGCTCCAGCTCCTCCCGGTCGGGCACCTGCACACCGCGGGCGGCCACCACGATGGTGTTGCCCTCGCGGGTGGGGGTGAGATGCCAGACCTGGTCGGAGCCGAAGGCGGTGGCGATGCGGGCGGCGCTGCGGGCGAAGCTGGCGCTGCGGCCAAAGAGGTTGACGGTCATCAGCCCGCCGTCGGCCAGCACGGCGCGGCAGTCGCTGTAGAACTGCTGGTCGTCCAGCACCGGGGCAGCGGCTTCGTGGTCATACAGGTCCACATTCAGCACCGCCGCCGTGCCCCAGTGCGCCGCGTCGGCCACCCAGGCACCGGCATCCTGGTTGAGCACCTGGAAGCGGTCGTCGTCCTCCGGCAGGTGGAACCAATGACGGCAGGCGCTGATCACCGTCGGGTTGATCTCCACCGCCGTGGTCTTCATCTTCAGCTGCCGGCGGGTGAAGCGGCTCAGCGCCCCGGCCCCCAGGCCCAGTTGCACCGCCCGGCCGCTGGTCATGTCGGCGGCGTCGCGCCACAGCATCCAGGCCATCATGCGCTGCACATACTCCAGCTCGAGCCGGTCGGGCTTCTTCACCCGCATGGCGCCCTGCACCCAGATGGAATCCAGATGCAGGTAGCGCACACCGTCGAACTCGCTCAGTGTGGCCTCGACCCAGTCTGTCTTGTTCTTGTCCCGCTTGTTGCCCACTGCGTCGTCCTGAAGTGAAGAAGGCCAGGGGGACCGCATCGGCGTGTCACTCCTGACGAATCGGGGGCCCGCTGACCGTATTCAGCGCCCGCCAGGCCCGCAACTTGTCATCGTAGGGCATCGTGTGGGCGGGGCTGGAGGAAGGAAGCACCAGAACCCGGTAAACCTTTGCAAGGTCCCCGAGTAGCCGTTGCCCCAGGCGGCCGGCGGTGCCGCCGTTGAAGCCGATGACCCGCAGCGCCGGCAGTTCGCGCAGCAGCCGGGCCAGGTCGCTGACGTCCGGGCGGCGGATGGCGCTGTCCAGGCTGCCTTCCCGTTCGGTTTCGGAGATGACGTCCCACAGGGCGATGCGCAGGTCCTGCAGGGCGGCCAGGCGTGCTTCATAGGGCAGCGAGACCAGATCGACGCCGCGTACGTCACCCACCAGGCGCCAGAACTGGTTGCGGGGGTGGCCGTAGTACTGCTGCGCCTTCAGGGACGCGAGGCCAGGGAAGCTGCCCAGCAGCAGCCATTGCGCGTCTGGGCGCATCACCGGCGCCAGGCCCTGCCAGCGCATCAGGCGCGGGGAGCCGGCTGAGCCTGCAATCCCGCCAGCTTTGGCAGCGCCTGCAGCGCATTGTTCCGGGTGATGCAAGCGGCCTCCTCCACCGTCCAGCCGCGCAGCGCCGCCAGATCACTGCCGATGCGGGGCAGTTCGCCCGGTTCGTTGCGCATGGAGGCGCCGGCGGCCCGCTCCTCGAAGGTGCGGTAGAGCCATTGCGGCGGGATGTCCGGGGCGTCCGTCTCGGTGACCAGGGCGTCGGCAGGCAGTTCAGCGGCCAGGCGGCGGATCTGCAGCGAGCGGTCGAAGGTCAGCGTTCCCCCGAACCCCAGCTTGAAGCCCAGCGCCAGGAAGGCCTCCGCCTGCTGCCGGCTGCCATTGAAGGCGTGGCCGATGCCGCCGGTCGTCACCCCGATCCGGCGCAGGCCGCCCAGCAGCTGGTCCGCACTTCGCCGCACATGCAGGATCACCGGCAGGCCGTGCCGCCGCGCGAGCTTGAGCTGCTCCAGGTAGAACCATTGCTGCCGCTGCACATCCAGCGACTTCACGAAGAAGTCCAGTCCGATCTCGCCGATTGCGACCAGATGGGGATCATCCCGATGCGCGGTCAGCGCACGATCCAGGGTGGCGAGGTCTTCCTCCGCCGCGCCCATCACATAGAGCGGGTGGATGCCCAGCGCATACGCATACCCATGCTGATGGGCCAGATGACGCACCGTCTCGAAGTTGTCCACCGAGACCGCTGGAATCACGATCTGCTGCACCCCCGCCGCGCGGGCGCGCGCCACCACCTCCGCCCGGTCGGCGTCGAACTCTCCGGCGTCAAGATGGCAGTGGGTGTCGATCCACATGACTCAGCGGCGCATCAGCGGAACACCACCGTGCGATGGCCGTTGAGCAGCACCCGATGCTCGGCATGCCACTGGATGGCCCGGGCCAGGGTGACGCATTCCACGTCCCGGCCGATGGCCACCAGTTGGTCCGGCGTCATGCTGTGGTCGATGCGAGCCACGTCCTGCTCGATGATCGGTCCTTCGTCCAGGTCGGAGGTCACGTAGTGCGCGGTCGCCCCGATCAGCTTCACCCCGCGCTCATGCGCCTGGTGATAAGGACGGGCGCCCTTGAAGCTGGGCAGGAAGCTGTGGTGGATGTTGATGGCGCGGCCTTCCAGGTAGCGGCACATCTGCGGCGACAGGATCTGCATGTAGCGCGCCAGCACGACGAGGTCGATCTGCTGCTCCTCGATCAGCTCCTGGATGCGGCGCTCCTGGGCCAGCTTCTGCGCCTCGGTCGCGTGCAGCAGCGGGAAGTGGTGGAACGGGATGTCGTGGGAGGCGGCCAGCTGATAGAAATCCCGGTGGTTGGACACGATGGCCGGAATCTCGATGGCCAGATGCCCGGTCTGGACCCGGAACAGCAGGTCGTTCAGGCAATGCCCCAGGCGGGAGACCAGCAGCAGCACGCGGGTCTTGCGCTGGGCGTCCACCAGTTCCCAGTCCATGGACAGCCGCTGCGCCAGCGGCGCAAAGGCGGCGCGCAGCGCCTGCACCGGCCGGGGCTCGGCGCATTCGAATTCGATGCGCATGAAAAAGCGTTGGTGGTCCGCATCCCCATGCTGGGCCGAGGTCAGGATGTTGCCGCCCTGCGCGAGCAGCTCACCGGTCACCGCATGGACGATGCCGGCCTGGTCGGGGCAACTGAGCTTGAGGATGAAGCGGCGGGAGCCGGCGTCGCCAGCCGGCGAGGTACCGGGTGCGGCGGAGACGCCTGCGGACAGGGAGGCAGTGGGGATCGTCATGATGCACCCATGGTAATTCACGGGCCGGGCCGGCTCGGCCCACCGAAGGCCGGACGGCCTCTCGCCTGCCTCGCCATTGGTGAAGCGAGACTGGCGGGATGGTGAACGAAGGTGGCCGGCTTGGGGCCATCGCCCCGGTCAGCGGCGCCACCGGATCCCAGGCAGCTCACCGGTAGCGTCGGCGTCAACCAACAGCGCGGCGTCGGCCGCACCGCCAGCGTCAGCCGACGATCTGCAAAGTGCCGCCCACCAGCCGCCGCTGATGCTGGCACCGCGCCGCCAGGTCCTGGTCGTGAGTGACCATCACAAAGGCCGTGCCCTGCTCCCGAGCCAGCTCCAGCATCAGGTCGAACACCGTGCCGGCCGTGGTGCGGTCCAGGTTGCCGGTCGGCTCGTCGGCCAGCACACAGGCGGGACGGGTCACCAGCGCGCGGGCGATCGCCACCCGCTGCCGCTCCCCGCCGGACAGCTCGCCCGGCCGGTGCTGCGCCCGTGCGGCCAGCCCGACGCGGGACAGCACCGCCGCCGCCTGCGACCGCGCCTGCTCCACCGGCACTCGGCGGATGCGCAGCGGCATGGCCACGTTGTCCAGCGCGCTGAATTCCGGCAGCAGGTGGTGGAACTGGTAGATGAAGCCCAGATGCTGATTGCGCCACTGCCCCCGGGCCGCTTCCCCCAGGTCCGAGAGTTCCTGCCCCATCAACATCACCTGCCCGGCGCTGGGTTTGTCCAGTCCGCCCAGCAGATGCAGCAAGGTACTCTTGCCGGAGCCGGACGCGCCCAGCACGGCCATGGTCTCACCGGGCAGCACCGTCAGGTCCACATTCTGGAAGACCTGCACATCCAGCGGGCCTTCCACGAAGCGCTTACCCAGCCCCAGGCCCTGGAGCACGGCTATGGGGTTCCTCAGTGCCTCATTCCTGAGCGCCTCATTTCTCACTGCCTCATTCATACCGCAGCGCCTCCGCCGGTTGCACGCGGCTGGCACGCCAGCTCGGATAGAGAGTGGCCACGAAGGACAGGATCAGGGAGGTCACGGTCACGGGAATGATGTCGCCCCACTGCGGATCGCTGGGCATGTGGCTGATCAGGTAGATGCTCGCCGGCAGGAAGGTGGTGTGCAGCACCCGTTCGATGAAGGGCACGATCACATCCAGGTTGTGCGCCACCAGCAGGCCCAGGCCCAGGCCGGACAAGGTGCCCATCACCCCGGCCAGCGCGCCCTGGATGATGAAGACGCCCATCACCGAACGCGGGCTGGCGCCCAGGGTGCGCAGGATGGCGATGTCGGCCTGCTTGTCGGTCACCGTCATCACCAGGGTGGAGACCAGGTTGAAGGCGGCCACCGCCACGATCAGCGTCAGGATGATGCCCATCAGGCGCTTTTCCACCTGCACGGCATCGAACCAGTTGGCATTGGTGCGGGTCCAGTCGCGCACCAGGATGTCGCGGGAGAAGCGCTGCTGCAGGTCCTGGCCCACGGCCCGGGCCTGCTGCACATCGGTCAGCCGCAGTTGCACGCCGCTCGGTCCGCCGGTGCGGAAGAGCTTGGCCGCATCGTCCACATGCACCAGGGCCAGGCCGCTGTCGTATTCATAGTGACCCGCGGAAAACACCCCCACCACGTTGAACTGCTTGTAGCGCGGCACCACACCCGCCGGGGTGAGCTGGCCGCTGGGCGCAACGATGGTGATCTTGTCGCCGGCCTGCACACCGAGCTGGCGAGCCAGTTCCACGCCCAGGATCATGTTCCACTGCCCGGCCTGCAGACGTTGCAGCAGGCCTTCCTTGGCCAGCGAGGCGGCCACCGGGGTCACCGCCGGCTCCAGCGCCGGATCGATGCCGCGCACGATGGCGCCGCGCATGTCCTCGCCCCGGGCAATCAGTGCCTGGGAGCTGACGAACGGCGCTGCCCCCACCACCTGCGGATTCTCCTTGGCCTTGGCCGCGACGGCCTGCCAGTCCGGCAGCGCCTCGCCGGTGTAGTTGAGCAGCTCCACATGCGCCACCACCGACAGCATGCGGTCGCGCACTTCCTTCTGGAAGCCGTTCATCACCGACAGCACGATGATCAGCGCCGCCACCCCCAAGGCGATGCCGAACATCGACACCCCGGAGATGAAGGAGATGAAGCGATTGCGCCGCCCCCCGCGGCCGGCGCGCGTGTAGCGCCAGCCGACCTGCAATTCATAAGGCCAATTCATAGGGCGTGGATGCTAACAGTGGGTCAGTGCGCTTCATCCCAGTTGCTGCCGACGCCGACTTCCGCCAGCAGCGGCACCTTCAGCGCAGCGACCCCGGCCATCAGCGTCGGCACTTCGGCGCGGACCCAGTCCAGCTCGTCCTCCGGGACTTCGAAGACGAGTTCGTCGTGCACCTGCATGACGATGCGGGTGCGTTTGTTCTGTTCGTCCAGGGCCTGCTGGACGGCGATCATCGCCAGCTTGATCAGGTCGGCCGCCGTGCCCTGCATCGGCGCGTTGATGGCCTGACGCTCGGCCCCGCTGCGGCGCGGTCCGTTGCCGGAGTTGATCTCGGGCAACCAGAGGCGGCGGCCAAAGACGGTTTCGACATAGCCTTTGGCCTTGGCAAACTGCTTGGTGTCGTCCATGTAGGTGCGCACACCGGCGAAGCGGGTGAAGTAGCGGTCGATGTAGTCCTTGGCTGCCTTCTGCTCGATGCCCAGCGACTGGGCCAGGCCAAAGGCGCCCATGCCGTAGATCAGCCCGAAGTTGATGGTCTTGGCATAGCGACGCTGCTCCGGCGTGACACTGCCCACGTCGCCACCGAACACTTCGGCCGCGGTGGCGCGGTGCACGTCCTGGCCTTCCTGGAAGGCGCGCAGCAGGCCGGGGTCTTCGCTGATGTGGGCCATGATGCGCAGCTCGATCTGCGAATAGTCGGCACTCACGATGCGGTGACCCGGCGGGGCGATGAAGGCCTCGCGCACCCGGCGGCCCTCGGCCGTGCGGATGGGGATGTTCTGCAGGTTGGGCTCGTTGCTGGACAGCCGTCCGGTCACCGCCACGGCCTGGGCATAGGTGGTGTGCACCCGGCCGGTCTGGGGGTTGACCATCAGCGGGAGCTTGTCGGTGTACGTGCTCTTGAGTTTGGACAGGGCCCGGTATTCGAGGATCTTGGCCGGCAGCGGGAAGTCGGCGGACAGCTTCTCGAGCACTTCCTCATCGGTGGACGGCGCGCCGGTGGCGGTGCGCTTGACGACGGGCAGGCCCAGGCGGTTGAAGAGGATTTCGCCGATCTGCTTGGGCGAGCCCATGTTGAAGGGCTGGCCGGCCATCTCATGGGCGGCCTGTTCGGCAGCGACCATGCGCTGGCCGAGCTCGGCGCTCTGGGCCTGCAGGCGGGCGGCATCGATGAGCACGCCGGTGCGCTCGATGCGCGCCAGCAGCTGGGACACCGGCATCTCCAGCTGTTCGTAAACAAACTTGAGCTTGGCCTCGGCTTCCAGGCGCGGCATGAGCGCCAGGTGCACCTGCAGGCACATGTCGGAGTCTTCGCAGGAGTATTCCGCGGCCTTGGCCACTTCGACCTGGGCGAACGGAATCTGGTGGGCTCCCTTGCCGCAGAGGTCTTCGTAGCTCAGGCCCTTGCGGCCGAGGACGCGGTCGGCGAGCGCTTCCAGGCTGTGGCTGCGGTGGGCTTCGAGCACGTAGCTCTCCAGCATGGTGTCGAAGACGTAGCCGGCGACCTGGATGCCGTGGTTGGCCAGGACGTGAGTGTCGTATTTGATGTTCTGGCCGACCTTGGGACGGGTCGCGTCCTCCAGCCAGGGTTTCAGGCGTGCGAGGACCTCGTCCAGGGGCAGTTGCACCGGGGCGTCCGGGCCTTCATGGCGCAGCGGGACGTAGGCGGCTTCGCCGGGCTTGACGCTGAAGCTGATGCCGACGATGCGGGCCTGCATCGCGTCGAGGGAGTCGGTTTCGGTGTCGAGGGCGGCCAGCGGGGCTTGTTGCAGGCGGGAGAGCCAGTCGTCCAGGCGGGGCCAGTCGGTGATGGTCTCGTAGTGCTTTTCGGCCGGGGTGGGGGCGACGGGAGGGTCGGCGAAGAGGTCGCTCTGGCCAGTGGTTGGGCCCGTGGTCTGGCCGGCTTGCAGGTTGGGGGCGACGGTGGCGCCGTGGCTGGGGGAGCTGCCGCCCAGGCGGGTTTCGAGTTCGCGACGCCAGGTTTTGAAGCCGTTGCGGTTGTAGAACTCCAGCAGGCCGGCCTCGTCGACCGGCTTGAAGGCCAGGGCTTCGAGGGCGGGCCAGCCGGGGACATGCTCGCAGAGGTCGCAGTCGAGTTTGACGGTGACCAGCTTGCGGCCCATGGGCAGCCAGTCGAGCGCCTTGCGCAGGTTGTCGCCGGCCACGCCCTTGATCTTGTCGGCGGCGGCGATGACGCCGTCGAGCGATCCGTGTTCGGCGATCCACTTGGCAGCGGTCTTGGGGCCGACCTTTTCGACGCCGGGGACGTTGTCCACGGTGTCGCCCATGAGGGTGAGGTAGTCGATGATTCTGTCGGGTGGGACGCCGAACTTGGCCAGCACGCCGGCTTCGTCCAGGCGTTCGTTGGACATGGTGTTGATCAGCTGGACGTCGGGGGTGACGAGTTGGGCCAGGTCCTTGTCGCCGGTGGAGATCAGGACCTGGTGGCCGGCCTGGGCCGCGACGCGGGACAGGGTGCCGATGGCGTCATCCGCCTCGATGCCAGGGACGGTGAGGACGGGCCAGCCGAGCAGGCGCACCACCTCGTGGATGGGCTCGATCTGTTCGCGCAGCGCGTCGGGCATGGGGGAACGCTGGGCCTTGTACTCGGGGTACCACTCGTCGCGGAAGGTGGGGCCGGAAGCGTCGAAGACACAGGCTGCATGCTCAGCGCCGGCATCATCGCGGAGTCGCTTGAGCATGGCCACCATGCCATGAATGGCGCCAGTGGGGCGGCCGTCAGGGCCGCGGAGGTCAGGCATCGCGTGATAGGCGCGATACAGATAGCTGGAGCCGTCCACCAGCAACATCAAAGGCTTATTCATGGGGCGTATTGTGCCCCGGTGGGGGGTGGGCTTCCGCCGCCTTCCAGGGTGTGCGCTCAACTTGGGGGGCAGCGGGGGCGTCGGGGGCGATGCCTTTGGTGGGTGGGGAATACAGCAGTCACCGTCTGAGCAGCGGGTGGGAAGTAGAGTGCGGGTGACGAGCGGCCAGCGTGCTGGGACCGAGCGAGCAGCGAAGACCAGGGGCACCCTGTTTCCTCCATGCCAGGGCCAGAGGCCCTGGCCTTCGCCAGGCACAAACAGTCCACCGGACTGTTTGTGTCCGGGCTCAGTCCCCCGCCCGCTCCGCGGGCTCCTCCTAATACTTACGGAAACAGGGCACCCCTGGCCTTCGCCGCACACCACCGAGCTCCCCCACCATCAACACACCCATTCCACCGCCCCAGCCCTCCCCCATCACCCCTCACGACGCTGCGCCCCCTCCCTCCCCGAACGGGCAAGGCGCCCCGCGCCTTGCCCCCCTCCAGCCACACCCGCGGAACTGGCTTTGCCAGGCCGCTGGGTGGCGCCCCTTGGGGGCAGGAGCGAAGCGACTGGGGGGCTCATCAAGCCACGCCCGCGGATCTGGCTCTGCCAGGCCGCTGGGCGGCGCCCCCTGGGGGCAGGAGCGAAGCGACTGGGGGGCCAAACACATCTAGAATGGGGGGATCATGATGAGCATCCGCTTCGCCTCCTCGCCCAGCCGTGCGCTGCTGGCCGTCGCTTGCGCTGCCGCCCTCGGCATCGGCGCCTCGGCCCATGCGGCGGAGACGCCCGCAGGAGCAGCGACTGCGACCGCAGCGTCCGCCCAGGCTCCCGTCTCCATCACACCGGCCGCTTCGGCGCCGGCTGCGTCCACCGCACGCACCGCCAGCAGCGATGCCAGCGCACGCGAGGTCCGCGAGGTGCCGGACGCCAAGGTGGAACAGATCGTCCAGGAAGACGACAAGGTTCGCATCGAGGAGACGCGGGTGAGAGGCCTGACCCAAAAGGTCGTGGTCAAGCGCAAGGACGGAACGCCCGAGTACGAGATCCTGCTCGGCGATTCCGGCAAAGATATCCCCGTCCGCCAGGGCGCTGATCGCGGTAACGCCGGTCAACGCGTCTGGCGCGTGCTCAGCTTCTGATCCGACGCCGGCCCGCTCGCACACGGCCCGCTGAACGCCCCGCCAGCCTGTCACCCACACGCTGCCCAACGCGTCCAGCCCACCCCGCGAACGCCCCGCTCCGATCACCACCCATCCGCTTCATGGCCGTATTCACCGACGTCACGCCCCAAGAGGCGCAGACGCTCCTCGACACCCTGAACCTGGGCACCCTCCAGTCGCTCAAAGGCATCTCCGCCGGGATCGAGAACACCAACTACTTTCTGACCAGCGACAAAGGCGAGTTCGTGCTCACGCTGTTCGAACGCCTGAGCTTCGAGCAGCTGCCCTTCTATCTGGAATTGATGCGCCATCTGGCCCGGCGCGGCATCCCGGTGCCCGCCCCCCAGCCCGACGCCCAGGACCGCATCCTGCACACCCTCGCCGGCAAACCCGCCGCCGTGGTGGAGAAGCTGCGCGGCAGCCATCAGCTGGCGCCCGATCAGTTCCATTGCGAGCAGGTCGGCGCCGGCCTGGCCCGGATGCATCTGGCCGGCACGGATTTCCCCATGCATCAGGACAACCTGCGCGGCCTGCCCTGGTGGCGCGAGACCGTTCCCGTGGTGCTGCCCTACCTGTCGTCGGAACAGGCCACGCTGCTGAAGGACGAGCTGGCCTTCCAGGAACAGCTGGCGCCAGGCACCGCGCAGTTGCCTCGCGGGCCCGTGCATGCGGACCTGTTCCGCGACAACGTGATGTTCGAAGGCCTGCCCGGCCGGGAGCGGTTGAGCGGTTTCTTCGATTTCTATTTCGCCGGGGTGGACACGTTTTTGTTCGACCTGTGCGTGTGCCTGAACGACTGGTGCATCGACCTGGCCAGCGGCCGGCTCGATGAGCAGCGCGCCAGCGCCTTCGTCAGCGCCTACGAGACGGTGCGGCCGCTGACCGGCGCCGAACACCGTCTGCTGCCCGGCCTGCTGCGGGCCGCCGCCTTGCGCTTCTGGATCTCCCGGCTGTGGGACTTTCACCTGCCCCGGGAAGCCAGTTTGCTCAAGCCCCACGATCCCACCCATTTCGAGCGCGTGCTGCGCGAGCGTATCGCCCGTCCGTGGCATGCGCTGGAGTCCCTGCCATGATGTTGCACCTGCAGACCGTTCCCGCCCGCAATGGGCTGATCTGGGTTCGGCATGGCCTGAAAGTGGTGCAACGCCAGCCGTTCGCGCTGATCGGCCTGTTTTCGCTGACGATGCTGGTCTGGACGCTGCTGAGCCTGACCGTGGTCGGCTCCCTGGTGACCGTGGCCTCAGTGCCGCTGGTCTGCCTGGGCTTCATGCTGGCCTCCCATCAGGTGCTGCAGTCCCATACGCCCACCGTGGCCGTGTTCACGCAGCCGCTTCAGCTCACCCCGGAACGTCGCAAGGCCCAACTGCTGCTGGGCCTGCTGAGCGTCGTGCTGAGCGTGGTGATCAGCCAGATTTCCATCTGGGTGGCCGGCGGCGCCATGGACCAACTCGCCGATATGGCCAAGGCCGGCACGCAGCCAGACCCCGCTGCCGTGGTCGCGGTCATGACCGACCCCCGTATGGTGCAGGCGACCATGACCTTCTTCGGCCTGCTGACCCTCGTCAGCATCCCGCTGTGGCATGCGCCGGCGCTGATCCACTGGGGCGGACAGGGCGTGATCCAGTCGCTGTTCTCCAGCACGCTGGGCGTTTGGAAGAACAGAGGCGCCTTCTTCGTGTCGGGGCTCGCCTGGGTCGTGCTGACCTTCGTGTGCTCCATCGCAGTGAGCCTGGTGGCCGCCCTGCTGGGCTCGCCCATGCTGGCGACGTTGCTGCAGGTGCCGGTGTTCTTCGTGCTGTTCACCGCATTCCTCTGCTCGCTGTATTTCACCTTCATCGACTGCTTCATGTTTGGCGCCCCCAGGGACCTGCCCGTGCCCCCCGCCCGCAAGGCCGGCACGCCTGACGGTGGCAACAACACCCTCAGCAGCGGCATCGGGACGACCGGCAGCAGCGTCGGCACCCCGTCTGGCGGGCAGACACATGAGCCGGTTAAGCCGATTGAACCGGTGGCGCCCGCGCCCAGCGACGCCGGCTCATCCGAACCGCACAAGCTGCAGGAGCCGTCGGGGCCGGTGAACGGATCCGCCCCGTCGAGTGACTTCGGCACAGTGGGGCAGACCGATCGGCCGCAGGCCTCAGCAGATCAGGGGGCAGCGCCGGCGGCACCTTCGCAGGCTCCGCAGGCCCAGCCGTCCCAACAGCCCGAACAGCCCGCAGAGCCCTCACAGCCCGCACAGCCCTCACAGCCGCAACATCAGAACACCGACGACAGTCGCCCTCGCTGAAGGGCTTGGGGGTTCGGTCATGTCCGGCCCTCAGTCGCGATGGTCGGTGTGCAGCAGGTCGTCCACGCAGTCCAGCTGCACAGTAGCCGCCGCCGTGATGGCGTCCACCACCGCCTGCATCAGATCTTCAGGCACGGTCCCGTTGAGCTGCTGGGCCACTGCGCGCGCCTCCAGGGGCGCCGCTTCGCTCATGCGCCGCAACTCATGGGCGAGGCTGCGCGGGTTCGCGCCGCAAGCCCGGGCCACCAGCGCCCAGTCGCTGGCCTGCAGGCACATGGGCACCATCGAGCTGGGAGCCACGCCGCTCTCCGCCGCATGCTCCGCCGCAAGCTCCGCGGCAGGCTCCGCGGCAGGCTCCGCAGCCGGGCACCAGAGATTCATCACCGGTGCCAGACGCAGACCGGTCGCATCCAGATAACACCACAGATCCAACGAACTGGCCGTGAAGTGGCCGGTCAGCCCCTGGAAGATCCACCATCGGATCAGGGCACGTCGGTCCACCAACGGCTGCGGGCTGTGTTCCAGCAAGGCGCCCAGTTGCATCCACAAGGGAGCTTCGATGGGAATGGCCGCAGGGCTCATCCCGGCCGAGCGCGTCACCGCGCCCCCGAAAACCTGCGCCACCGACACCGCATGCAGCCGACGCACGCGCCCATCCTCCAGACGCTGCCGATCCCAGCGCTGAAACTGAAGCACCGGCATCGGGCACCGCAGCAGTTCCACCGGCGCCACGTCCAGGCCCAACCGTGCGGCCAGACGCAGACAGAACAGCTTGTTCCATAGTCGCCGCTCACCCGCCTCTCCCGGCGCTTCAAGCAGATGAGTGGACGCCAGTTGCGGCGTGCAGGTCCACCACCATCGCTCCTGGTCCAGGTAGACGCCGATCAGCGGCTCGCCCGACGAAGCCGGCCACCATGGCAGCACCGGCGGCGCAGCGCCAGGATCCAGCAGCAGCCGCGCCTCGGGAGGTCCTTGGAGCCGCTCGCTCATCGCCTCGACTGACAAAGCCCGCAGCGGCATTCCATGGCTCCGGGGGCGAGCGTTCGCGCGGGTGTCGCGCAGGCTCAGGGCGCCGGGCAGATCGTCGCCGGCCGCGCTCAGCATCGCCACGATCTCTTCGGTGCTCATGCCCTGGGTGGACGGAAGACCGGCTGCGGCCGCCTCGGCCGTCTTGGCCGTCTTGGCCGCCTCAGCCGGTGAGCGCAGCGCCCGCAGCAAGCCGTCCTGTGCGAGTCCTTGCGGCAGCAAGAGCCTTAGATAGGTCGCCAACTCGTCGTTGGCCTCTTCAGCGAGTCGCTCGCGGCCGCCTGCATCGCGGGCACCTGCATCGCGGGCGCCTAGATAGCGGGGCCCTGCATTCAGGAGCGAGGTCTTCAGAAGAGACGGTGTCGCCACTGCGTTCAGCGGCAGTCGAGGGCTGAGCGGAAACGCCCGCCACTGGGCCAGCCACTCCGGCGCATACCGCAGTGGCGCCAGCTCCCCGGCGGGCTGGTCTCCCAGCCACACCTGCACGGGCACGGCCTCAAGCCTCGTCGCGAGTGGCCAGGATGGCGCGGCGCACCACCTCGCGTTCGGTAGCGGGCACGGCAAACAGGGTGACGCCCAGTTCGCGCGCGGCCTTGAGCACGGTGGGCAAGCCCACACCCGCCCCGCCCTTCTCGATATTGATCATGGTCTGCCGGGACACCCCGATGGCATCGGCGGCTTCAACCAGAGGAATGCGGGACCGTGTGCGGGCCGAACGGATGGCCGCACCCAGCGAGGCAGCGTCCAGCACGGTGGGATCGTGAGGCGGATCAAGAGGAACAACGGTACGCATGGGTCTCCAGACTGCAGAGAAAGTTTCACCCCTCCCTCCCCGCTCGGTCGGTCCGGATGTCCGGACTCTCTGGCGCCCCGCCCCGACTCTAACGCGTCTTGGCCCCCGTCAATCGATGGGGGTCAGCTTGGCCACACCCAGCGCCAGCCACTTGATGCCGTGACGACCAAAGTTGACCTGCGCTCGCGCATCCGGCCCGGTGCCTTCCAGCGTCACCAGCACGCCTTCGCCAAACTTGTTGTGGAACACGCCCTTGCCCACCCGCAGGCCGCCGTGCTCGTCGCCCGTCTTCTGGGCCGCCGACTGCTTCATCGAGGCCGGCACCGGCGCCGACGCGAAACTCGGCGGCTCCACACGGCCCGCGCCCACCATGGACTTCAGCCCCGAGCCCCGCTGCCAGGCCTGTTGGTAATCTTTTGCAAAGCCGGAGCCAAAGCCCTGGTTGCGAGGCGTCAGCCACTTGAGCGTTTCTTCCGGCAACTCTTCCAGGAAGCGGCTCTTGATGTTGTAGCGGGTCTGCCCGTGCAGCATGCGGGTCTGGCAGAAGCTGATGTACAGCCGCTGCCGCGCCCGGGTGATGGCCACATACATCAGCCGGCGCTCTTCTTCCAGGCCGTCCGCATCGGACATCGAGTTCTCATGCGGGAACAGCCCCTCTTCCAGGCCGGTGATGAAGACCGCATCGAATTCCAGGCCCTTGGCCGAATGCACCGTCATCAGCTGGATGGCGTCCTGCCCGGCCTGGGCCTGGTTGTCCCCGGCCTCCAGCGATGCATGGGTGAGGAAGGCCGCCAGCGGCGACATGATCTCCCCCGTCTCCGCATCCGGCGTGGCGGGTGCCGCAGGCGCCACCGCAGACGGAAAACCGTCGGCGATCTGGCCGGGGGAATGCTCGTCCACCGGCAAGGCCACCGCGTCCTTGCCAAAGCCTTCCTGGGTGACAAACGCCTCGGCGGCGTTGACCAGTTCGCCCAGGTTTTCCAGCCGCTCCTCGCCTTCCTTCTCGGCACGGTAGAAGTCGGCCAGCCCGGACGATTCGATGACGTGCTCGATGATCTCGCGCAGCGTCAGCCCGGTGGTGGCCTCGCGCATGGCGTCCACCATGCCCACGAAGTTGCCCAGGCTGGCGCCGCCACGGCCGGCCACCGCCGCCACGCTCTGATACAGCGAGCGGCCGCTCTGGCGCGCGGCATCCTGGAGCAGTTCCACCGTGCGAGCGCCAATGCCGCGCGCCGGGAAGTTCACCACCCGCAGGAAGCTGGTGTCGTCGTTGGGGTTCTCGATCAGCCGCAGATAGGCCAGCGCGTGTTTGATTTCCGCGCGCTCGAAGAAGCGCAGGCCCCCATAGACGCGATAAGGAATGCCGGCATTGAACAGCGCCGATTCGATGACCCGTGACTGCGCATTGCTGCGATAGAGCACCGCGATCTCGCTGCGCGGCAGCCCCTGCCGATGCAGGGCCTGCGCTTCTTCCAGCAGCCACTGCGCTTCGGCGAAGTCGCTACTGGCCTCATTGATGCGCACCGGCTCGCCGGCGCCCGCGTCGGTGCGCAGGTTCTTGCCCAGGCGGCGGGTGTTGTTGCTGATCAGCGCATTGGCCGCGTCCAGGATGTTGCCGAAGCTGCGGTAGTTCTGCTCCAGCTTGACGACATGGCGCACCCGGTATTCCCGCTCGAAGTCGCTCATGTTGCCCACGCGAGCACCGCGGAAGGCGTAGATGCTCTGGTCATCGTCGCCCACCGCAAAGACGCCCTGGCCGCGACCGGGCGGCGCAAACATCTTCAGCCAGGCATATTGCAGCTTGTTGGTGTCCTGGAACTCGTCCACCAGCACGTACTGGAAGCGGCGCTGGTAGTGCTCGCGGATGGCGGCGTTGTCCCGCATCAACTCGTAGGAGCGCAGCATCAGCTCGGCGAAGTCCACCACGCCTTCCCGGGCGCACTGGTCTTCGTAGTTCTGGTAGATCTCGACCAGCTTGCGGGTCTGCTCGTCCCGCAGGTCGATGTCCTTGGGACGCAGGCCGTCTTCCTTCGCCCCGGCGATGAACCACGACACCTGCTTGGGAACGAAGCGTTCCTCGTCCAGCTTCATGGCCTTGATGACCCGCTTGACGGCGGACACCGTGTCTCCGGCATCCAGGATCTGGAAGCCCTGCGGCAGTCCGGCCAGCTTCCAGTGGGCGCGCAGGAAGCGGTTGCACAGGCCGTGGAAGGTGCCGATCCACATGCCGCGCACATTCACCGGCAGCATGGCGGACAGCCGGGTGACCATCTCCTTGGCCGCCTTGTTGGTGAAGGTCACGGCCATCACGCCGGCAGGCGTGGCCAGGCCCTGGCTCATCAGCCAGGCGATGCGGGTGGTCAGCACCCGCGTCTTGCCGGAACCGGCCCCGGCCAGGATCAGCGCAGGCTCCTGGCCCAGCGTCACCGCGGCGTATTGCTCGGGGTTGAGGTTGTCCAGCAGGCCACGGGGCGCACGAGGCCGAAACAGGTCGGACTGACCCTCTTCGTCCTGAGCATCCTGGCCGTTGCGGGCATCATGGGCGCCGGCCGCGCCGAAATCCTGGGAATTCATCCAGCCATTCTAGGATGGCATGATGCCGGCCCCATGAAGACCCTGCATTTCAGTCCCGACGCCCCCTGCCCCTGTGGCCAAGCCGCCCCCTACAGCCGCTGCTGCGGACGGCTGCATGCGGCGTTCGAACAGTCCGGCGCCTTGACCGCGCCGGATGCGCAGGCGCTCATGCGCTCGCGCTACAGCGCCTTCGTGCTGGACCTGACCGACTACCTGCGCGCGACCTGGCATCCCCAGACCCGCCCGGACACGGTGGCCCCCAATGAAGCCGGCCTGCGCTGGCTGGGGCTGGAGGTCAAGCGCCATGCGGTGCAGGACGACACCCATGCCACGGTGGAATTCGTGGCGCGCAGCAAGCTCGGCGGGCGCGCCTACCGGCTGCATGAGATCAGCCGGTTTGAACGCATCGACGGCGTGTGGCTCTACAAGGACGGCGACCTGAAGTGACCGGAAGGGCCCGCCGCTCAACGGCTTGCCGTCGGAGCCTCAGGCTCTCAGCACCCCTGGGGGGCGATCAGGCAAATTCCTGCCGCACACCGCGCGAGTGCAGTCGGCGCACGGCCCAGGACAGCCCCAGCGCCATCACGCCGCCCAGCGGTACCAGTGCCAGCATCGGCACTTCATCGGCCATCACGGCCACGGCCACCAGGGCCACCGGCACCAGGCTCACCAGCACCCAGCTGCTGGCCCGCAGCGCCCATTCCAGCCGACGCCACAGCGCATGCCCGGTCACCAGCGCCAAGGCACCCCACAGGCCCAGCGACGCGCCCAGCCACGGCTCCATCCGCCAGACGGCCAACAGCCCTCCGAGCAGACCCAACACCATCAGGCCCAGCCCCAAGAGAGAGACCAGACTGGAACGATGACCGACGCGCAACTCCTGGGGCATGACCGACTCCTGAGGAAAGCACCTGCTTGAGCTTTCCGAACTGCCAAACATGGAACGTCCATCCGCTGCGATGATGATGAGCCGCTCCGATGACAGAATTTTGGCGAAAAGCCCCCTTCTTCGTCTCACCCCCGAAACGGGGAGACGAACCAAAAACCAGTCACTTCCCCGATGAAATGGCGCATCGGCGCCACGATTGCCGTCCCCACCCGCCATGACATCGCGTCCGCCTTCACTTCCCGACGCTTCGCTTCCCGACGTTTCGCTTCCAGGCGGTTCGCCGGAGGCGCCCGCGCCACGGGTGCCCCTGACCCTGCTGCACCTGGACGACCACCTGGCCGTCATCGACAAGCCGGCCGGTCTGCTGGTGCACCGCACCACGCTGGATGCCCACGAGGACGACGCCGCCCTGCAGCGCCTGCGGGATCAGCTCGGCCGACCGGTCTGGCCGGTGCACCGCCTCGACCGGGGTACCTCCGGCGTGCTGGTGTTTGCGCTGCAAGCGGAGGTGGCCAGCCAGCTCGGCGTGGCGCTGTCCGAGCGCCTGACCCACAAGCGCTACCTGGCGCTGGTGCGCGGCTGGCCCGCCCAGGACCGCGGCACGGTCGACCATCCGCTGGCCCGGGATCCCGAGCTGCCATCGGCCGGGCAACCGATGCTGGACGCACAGACCCACTGGGAATGCCTGCAGCGTTTCACCGTGCCGGTGTCCACCCATCCGCAGTTCCCGGACACCCGGCTGAGCCTGCTCGCCTGCGAGCCGGTGCAGGGCCGTCGTCATCAGATCCGGCGACATCTCAAGCACCTGGCCCACCCGATCGTCGGGGATGCCAACCACGGCAAGGGGCCGCTCAACCGCACCCTGGCTGCCCACCTCGGCGTGCAGCGGATGTGGCTGCATGCGCTGACCCTGCGCCTGCAGCATCCGGTGACCGGCGCGCCCCTGACCCTGGAAGCGCCCCCGGGGCCCGAGTGGGCGCGGTGGCTGCCGCCCGCCGCCGCGCGCTGACCTCAGCCGAAGCGCACGCAGTACACCGGCGGCATGGTGTGGGAGACCGCCCGCCAGTGGTCGCCCGCGTCGCCACTGGCCCAGACATTGCCGGTGGTGCTGCCCATCAAGAGACGCCGGCCGTCCCCATGGGCCGCCAGGCCGTGACGGTAGATCAGGTCATAACAATGCTGCTGCGGCAGCCCGGCGCGCAGCGTGTCGAAGGTCTTGCCGCCGTCGCGGGTGCGGTTCACCACCAGCGCGCCTTCCACCGGCAGCCGTCGCTCGTCCTTGACCGCCGGCACCAGCCAGGCGGTCAGCGGGTCGGACGCATGGGCGGCCACCGCAAAGCCGAAGCCGGACACCGGCGGCTTGATCTCCTGCCAGAAGGCGCCGCCGTCCTCGCTGCGCCAGACCCCGTTGTGATGCTGGCACCAGAGCACCTTCGGGTCCGCCTCGCAGGCGACGATGCGGTGCGGGTCCTGGGTGTTTTCCTCACCGGCCTGGTCCGGCGGCATGAAGTCCGCCCGCATGCCCTTGGCGCTGATGTGCCAGCTCGCGCCGCCGTCCCGGCTGCGCCAGGCACCGCCGCATGAAATGCCCAGCAGCACCTCTTGCGGCGCTTTCGGGTCGATGCAGATGGAGTGGACGCCCGGCGCGTCATACCCGCCGCCGAACCAGCCCAGCCGCTCCGGCCGGTGCCACATCGACTCGATCAGCGACCAGCTGTCGCCCTCGTCCTCGCTGACAAACACGCCGCCAGGAATGGTGCCCGCCCAGAGGCGCCCATCGCTGCCGCGCTCCAGCGACCAGATCTGCTGCAGCTTCCAGGCCGGTCCCGGCGCGCCTTCCGGCTGGGTGGGAAAGGCCGGTGCGGGCAGTTCCTGCCAGTGGGCACCGCCGTCTTCAGACGCATGGACCTTGCAGCCGAAGTGGCCCAGGTTCAGCGCGGCGATCAAGCGCCCGCCGGAGGCGGTCGGCGGCAGCACCATGGTGACTGGATCGCCCACGAAATGATGTCGGGCGATGGACCAAGCGTCCCCGTCCCGCTGCTGCAGCTCAAACAGTCCCTTGCGGGTGCCGATCCAGGCTGTGGTCGTCATGATGTCTCCTGTGCGGGTGCCTTCATCCACGTCAGCCGCCGGACAGCGCCTGCAGCACGTAGACCTGGGAGCGCGGTCCCAGCGGGTCGCTCAAGCCTTGCCGGTCGCGGGCCTTCTGTCCGTCGATGAACACCGCCACGTGAGTCCGCAGATGCCCCTGTTCATCCAGGATGTAGCCACGCAGCCGCGGGTTCACCTCGAAGGCGCGGGCCAGCGCGTCGCCAAGGCGGTCGGCGTCGCAGTCCAGGACCGGGGTGTCCACGTAGCGATGAAGCTGGGCGGTGAATTCGAGGTGCGCCATGGGCGGGAATCCTGCGCCGTTTGCAGGTCGGTGAAAAGACGGTGCTCCCCCCGGACTCCAGGGCTTCCTTCGGCCGGAGCACCGGCCGTCCGTGTTCTTGGGGACAATGGGCGCAACCGGACGCTGTGACGCTGCTTGCATGCCTGCTTTCATCCGCGATTCCACCGCCGCTTCCATCCGCGGTTTTATTCCCGCCTCCTCTTCTGCTTCCTTCTGATGCCTTTGCAAGCATCCGGACGCCTCCTACCGTGACTGCCACTTCTTCTTCCAGCCCTGCGACGACTGGGTCGCCCGCTTCGAGCGCCTCCCCGTCTTCCGTCTCTGCCAGCCCTACCGCTCCTGCTGCCCCCACCGCCCGCGACATCCGCAGCGGCATGATCTGCGCCGCGCTGGCCTACACGGCCTGGGGTCTGTTCCCGCTCTACTTCAAGCAGCTGGTGGGTGTGAATGCCATGGAGGTGGTGGCCCACCGCACGGTCTGGTCGCTGGTGTTTGTCGCCGTCGTGCTGACCGTGCTCAGGCGCTGGGGCTGGCTGGGGCCGGTGCTGCGCTCGCCGCGTCTGATCGGCACCTTTGCGTTGTCCGCGCTGCTGCTGTCGGTCAACTGGCTCACTTACGTCTGGGCGGTGCAGCACGGCCATGTGGTGGATGCGAGCCTGGGCTACTTCATCAACCCGCTGGTGAATGTGGCGCTGGGCTTTCTGGTGCTGCGCGAGCGTCTGCGTCCCGGCCAGTGGTTCGCCGTGTCGCTGGCTGCAGCGGGCGTGCTTTGGCTCACCGTCAGCGCCGGTCAACTCCCCTGGATTGCCCTGGTGCTGGCGGTGAGCTTCGGCTTCTACGGCCTGATGCGAAAGACCGCGCCGCTGGGCGCGCTGGAAGGTCTCACGCTGGAGACCCTTCTGCTGGCGCCCGTCGCCGCCGTGGCACTGGCCGTGTGGACCTGGCAGGGCAGCAGCGCGCTGGTGACCGGCACCGGCTCGCAACTGGGCTGGCTGCTGCTGGCCGGACCGATGACGGCGGTGCCGCTGCTGCTGTTCGCCGCCGGCGCACGCCGCATCACCATGACCTTGCTGGGCCTCATGCAATACATCGCGCCCACGCTGCAGTTCGCGCTGGGCGTGTGGCTCTATCACGAGCCTTTGAGCACCGCGCGGCTGGCGGGTTTCGCTTTTATCTGGGCAGCACTGGCGGTGTATTCGCTGGAAGGGCTGTGGCGCTCGCGCCAGCCCAAGTTGTAAACGTTCGGATATCGGGCGCTTTGATGATGGCATCGGTGACGCCATCGGTGATGACAGGTGCGGCTGCATCGGTGACGACGTAGGCGCGCGCTGACACGAGAACCACTGCAAGACCTGCACCGCGCACGCCCGCCCCTGCCTACCATGACTCTGTCTCCCGCAAATCCAGCCACATCGGCCAGAGCAGCGGGCTAGCAACCAACCTAAGGAGTCAAGCCATGAACAAGGACCAAGTGAAGGGCGCTGTGAAGGACGCCGCCGGCAAGGTGCAACAGAAGACCGGTGAAGTCATCGGTAGCGAAGAGCAGCAAGCCAAGGGCCTGGCCAAGCAGGCTGAAGGCAAGGTGCAAAAGTCCTTCGGCGACGCCAAGGAAGTGGTCAAGGACGCCAACAAGCGCTGAGCGCTTGAGCCGGGGAGCGGCTTTCTCTCCCTGAGCCCTTGAACAAGGACAAGCGCGGCCTGGCCGCGCTTTTTCTTTGATCGCCCCTCTGTGTCATCGGGCCCACGATGCCAACAGCTGGTTGCAATGCGCCACTGGGGGCATCCGGGCACCACCCCCTCCTTCAGGCATGATGCGCGCCGGGAGGAAGTGACATGCGCCTGATCGATGCGGCGTGCAGTGAAATCAAGACCACCGGCACCCTGACGCGTGCCGGCTTCTGGGCGCGCCAGTGCGTGCTCATCCCCTTCGTCGCGTGGATCGTGATGACGGGGCTCAAGACGGTGATGGCATGGCCCGCCCTGCTCGTGGCCCTGGTGCTGCTCGTCTCCAGTTGGGGCCGGCGCCTGCATGACCGCGGTCATTCGGCGTGGTGGCTGCTGGTCGCCCTGGTTCCCGGACTAGGCCTGCTGATCCTGCTGGTGGAATGCGGCCTGCGCGGCAGTTCCATGGCGTCGGCCCGCTTCCAGCCGACGCGTGCCGTGGACTACCTCAGCGTGCTGCCCCACATGCCCTGACGGGCAGACGCCGGTGCACGCCTGGCCGGCAGACAGGCACACCGGCATACCGGCATACCGGCATACCGGCATACCGATGCTTCGCGACGGAGCCTGATGCATCAAGTCAGGCGCTGCGACTCGCATTCTCAGCGAATTGCCGATGGCTGACCCACCCGATGGGCGCCAGCATGGCAGCCCATGCCGGAGCTGCCATCCATGTGCCACGACGACCATTTCCGCCCCTCGGAGTACACCGCCGCATTGCTGCGGCAGTTGTGGACACGACCGCCCTGCACCGGCCGCGTGCTGGAGCTGGGCACCGGCAGTGGCGTGGTGCTCACTGCGCTGGCGCAGGCGGGCGCTCGCGAGGTGGTGGGCGTGGACATCGAAAACGACGCGGTGCAGCGCACACGCGAACTGCTGCAGTCGCTGGGCCTCTCGTCGGCCTCGGTACTGCAAGGCGATCTGTGGGATCCGGTCGGCACGCAGCCGTTTGACCTGATCGTCTTCAATCCCCCTCAGCTGCCGGTGCAGGGTGACGCGCCGCCGTCGCCGCGGCTGCGCAGCTGGAGCGATGGCGGCCCGCAGGGACGCCGCGTGCTGGACCGTTTCCTGGAAGGACTTCCGCTGCGGCTCACGCGCGAGGGACGTGCCCTGATCACCCACAGCAGCTTTCTCGATGCGGACCGCACGCGCGTCCATCTGGACCGCTGCGGACTCCAGGCCCAGGTCTGCCAGACCGTGACGGTGCTGATGCCGCCCTGCAAACTCGAGGTGCTGCCGCCGGGATGGGCGGATCATCACGAAGGCCGCGGGCTGCGAAGGCTCGGACCCTATCTCTTCTCGGATTTCGATGTGCTGGAGATCCGCCACGCAGCGGCCGGGTGATCCGATGGCCCAAGGTGCGCACCCGCTGCGGCCCCGAAGGAACGGCGGGTCGCGCCGCGCTGGCCTGCTGGTGGCCTCGCTGCTGATGGCCACGCTGGCCCTGCTGCCCTGCCCGGCCTGGAGCGCAGCCGCCCTCGACCGAACCGCCCCGCTGGCGGGCGTGCGCGTCCAGGACCCCGGCGATCCCTGCGATCCTGACCTCGACATCCTCGATCGCATCCGCTGCCGAAAGGAAATCCGCATTGGTGTGCGGTCGGACTATCCCCCGTTCGGCCGCTCCACGCCTGACGGGCCACAGGGCTTCGAACCCGCGCTGGCCCGGCTGCTGGCAGAGCGCATGGGCGTGGACGTCCGCTTCGTGGAGGTCAGCGCCGCAGACCGCATGGTGGTGCTTGGCGAGGACCGTGTGGACGCGCTGATCGCCACCACCGGCCACACGCTGCAGCGGGACGAGCAGGCCCTGTTTGTACGCCCGCATTACTACGAATCCTCCACCGTGGTGGTGGGCCCCAGGCAGTCCGACCTGCATGCGCTGCGCAGCCTCGATGCCCTGGCCGGCCGCACCGTGTGCGTGACCATCGGCAATTCGACGAATGCGGAACTGGCGGTCCACGGCGCACGCCTGATGCTGTTCGGCAGCGCGGGGCGCCTGGTGGAGAAGATCCGCAATGGCACCTGCCCGCTGGCAGCGCATGACGACAGCCTGCTGCTGCCGGTGCTGCCGCCCGGCCACGAGGTCAAGCTTTCATTCGCGCCACTGCCCTGGGGCATTGTGGTGAACCGGCGCAGCGACACGCTGGCGCGGTGGCTGGCCACTGAGCTACGCTGGCTGCATCGGGACGGCACGCTGATGCGACTCGCCCGGACGTATGGCGTGGTGACGCCCTGGCTGGCAGCGCAGCAGGTGCGATGGTCGGCGCCGCCTTGCAGCGCGGCCTCGGCGCCGGATGTCGCCGCCTGCCTGGATCCACCGCGGGACAACCGGCTGGCCCCGACACGCATCGCTGGCGCGGCCCAGGCCGTGGAGCGCTGGCTGCAGACGCATCTGGACGTGGAGGTCACCCTGGCCATGCTCAAGACCCAGATCGCCCTGCAGCTGTTCCTGGACGGCGTCGGCTATTCGCTGGCACTGGTGGCAGGGGCGGTTTTGGCAACGGTGTTGATCGCCATGGGCTTCGGAGCGGGGCTGTCGGCGCGGAGGGCCGTGCTGCGATGGCCGCTGTCCTGCGCGCTGCTGGTGATGCAGTCCACGCCCATGGTGCTGTTCATGTCCGCCGCCGGCATGCTGCTGAGCAGCCTGGGCATGGTCACGCCGATGAAGGCCTGGGCAGTCGCCGTCGTGGTGCTGGGCCTGTTCAATGGCAGCAATGCCGGACAAGCGGTGGCCGAAGCCCGGCGCGACCTGCGCGAGAGCGGCCGGCCCAGCGGCCTGATGGCGGCGGCTTTGCAGGCGCGGGCGCAGTTGGCGTCCTTCGCGGCGAATGCCACGCGGGGCAGCCCGGTGGCGTCGCTGATCGGCGTGCCGGAACTGCTGGCGGCGCAGACGGACATTGCGTCCTTCTCCGCCGAATCGACCACCACGTTTGGACTGCTGCTGGTGTTCTACATGGCACTGGTGTCGCTGGTGGTGATGCTGCTCAACCGGCTGCAGGCGCGTTTGCAACCGGTGGCGTGACCGTGCGGGGCTGTGTCCAGACGGTGGCTGGACCGCGGCAGGGATGCAACCCGCTCACGCGCCTGCAACGACGCCAAGACAGGCCTGAAGTGATTCAAGGAGGAAGACATGTCGATGACGCTGATCCGGTTCCTGCCGGACTTCGCCCCCCACTTCCTGCAGGCTCTGGGGGTCAACCTGACGGTCGCGGCGCATGCGATGAGCGTGGGGTTCCCCGTTGGTGTGGCCCTGGGCGTGGCCCAGTTGCCGATGCAAACATCCATGAGCACGACTCTGGATGAACGGACGGGTGGAGCGAGCAAGGCAGGGACGGCGCAGGCGCAGGGCGGGCACGTGGCACGCGTGGCGCATGGCGCGCATCGGGCAAAAGCGGCGCATGGGGCGCATGAAACACATGAGGCGCATGAGGCGCGTGGAGCAGTAGCGGCATCGCTGCTGCGGGTCGGCGCGGGCTTGGCCCGCGTCTTGACCGCGCTGCTGCGCGCCGCCCCCGCGTTTGTTGTGATGTACGTGCTGCTGCACGCCATGCCGCCCCAATGGGGCATCGGTCCCGAGGCGGCCGTTGCGCTGGCCCTGGCGTTTTATGCGGCCGCTTATGTGGCCGACACCCTGCAGCCGGCCGTCCAGGACTGGCGCATCGGCGGCACCGCCGGGGCGCAGCTCTTTCTCACCGGGCTCGTGCGCTGTTTCTTCGTGATGGTGCTGTCCAGCGGCTTCGGCGCTGCCGTGGGGGTGGTGGAAGCCACCGCCGTCACGCTCCGTGCGCTCGAGCAGTTGCCCACCACCGCCGACCGGCTGGGCCTGATGGCCTGCGTGGTGCTGGTGTTCATCGCACTGCGACAGGCGGTCCAGGCCGGCATGGCCGCGCTGCGCCGCTGGATCCCGGCGCGTGCGCCTCGCCCGCGACCCTGAGTCTCGCGGCACTTCTCAAGCCCCACTGCCCTGTGCAGGCTACATATGCGGCCTCAGATGCTCCAATCGGTCCCGGGCAATCTGGTCTCGCCCCTTGCGGTTGAACACCGACTCCACCAGACGGAACAGATGCCGCCCCAGCCAGCCGGGCTTGCGTCCGCGCGCCACGCCCAGCTCCAGCCAGCCCAGCCAGTGCAGCGCCAGGCCCATCACCAGTCCGTCGATGAAGCCGGTCAGTGACTGCAGCGTGCCGACCGCCGAGACGGAGGCCAGCACGAACAGCGCCGGCGCCCAATAGGCATCGACGATGCCGGCCAGCGTGGCGGGCAGATGGGCGTAGAGCCAGGGCGTGCCGCTCTTGCTCCACTCCACCGCGAGCGTGTGCACCGGCAGGTCGGTCCCGCTGCGTCGCGGAAAGTCCCCCGCATCGGACACCAGCGTCTGGCCCTTGTGGATCTCCTCCATGGCCTGCAGCAGGGCATAGAGCACCGCCGGATGGATGTCCTTGCGCACCACCACGTTCACGGTGGCGGCCACCAGCGCCACATCCGAGGGCGGCACCGGCGCACGCAGGTCCAGGGCCCCACGGATCAGGGTCGCCGGTTTCAGGTAGTCCAGGTTGCGGGCAATGCTCAGGTGATCAGCAAAGCTCACCATGCGCAGGTCCGGATGCGCCGCCAGCCGCGCCACCAGCGGGTTGTTGGGCGCCACCATAAAGAAACCAGCGTCGTATTGCCCCATGAGCAAGGCCTCGGCGGCCTGCCTCAGCGAGCTGTGGGTGAAGCTGGTGTTGTCCGGTGTGACGCCATAACGCTGCAGCACATCGGCCGTCGCCTGCGCAGTGGCGCTGCTGCGCTGGGGCAGCACCAGGCGAAGGCCCGCGAGCTGCGCCAGCGAGGTCGGCGGCGGCAGGCTGCGCCGCATGAAGAGAAACAGCGGCTGCATCTCGACCGCACCGACCGAAAACACCTCGGGATGATCCGCCGCCCTGAGCCGCTGCGCGGTGAAGCCGATCTGCACCTGCGCGTCCGGCGCTTCCAGCCGGTCGATGATGTGCAGGCTGTCCTCCTGGTTGCGCACCTCCACCCGAAAACCGCGGGCCTGCATCATGCCGGCGTAGGCCCGCGCATGCGTGTCGAAGGAGCCGCCCACCGGTCCTGCCTGGATCACCACCTGGGCCGGCGGCATCACCTGCTCCAGCCGTCCCTCCCACAGCCACCACACGGCGGCCAGCACCAGCAGCACGCCCACACTCATGCGCGACATTCCCGACTCCCGCCACTGCGCCACCATCGGCGTGGCTCGATCATGGCGAGTGGGTGGGCGTTGGAAAGGCCTGGGGGCACGATCGCGGCGTTTTGGAAGCGCAATATCCGCAGCATGCTGAGCGCAGCGCGGGATGTCCCAGCGTCAGCGTTGCGCGCGACCGACGTCCTGCCGGGCGGCTCGCTGCAGACGTAAAAAAGCGCCGCGGCCCGAAGGCGGCGGCGCCAAGGTCATCCCAAAGGACAACAGCGGATCCGTTGCAGATCAGTGGCGGATCAGTTTCGGATGAGGTGATCAAAGGCCGACAGGGCCGCCTTCGCACCATCACCGGCCGCGATGATGATCTGCTTGTAGGGCACGGTGGTCGCATCCCCGGCGGCGAACACACCGGGCACCGAAGTCTGGCCCTTGGCATCCACGATGATCTCGCCGTGCTTGGACAGTTCCACCACACCGCGCAGCCACTCGGTGTTGGGCACCAGGCCGATCTGCACAAACACGCCTTCCAGTTCAATGCGGCGGGCTTCGCCGGTCGCGCGGTCGGTGTAGTTCAGGCCGTTGAGCTTGCCGCCTGCGCCGGTGAACTCGGTGGTCTGCGCCTGCTTGATGATGGTGACGTTGGACAGGCTCTCCAGCTTCTTCACCAGCACCGCATCGGCACGCAACTGGTCACCGAACTCCAGCAGCGTCACATGGGCCACCAGACCGGCCAGGTCGATGGCGGCTTCCACGCCGGAGTTGCCGCCGCCGATCACCGCCACGCGCTTGCCCTTGAACAGCGGGCCGTCGCAGTGCGGGCAGTAGGCCACACCCTTGTTCTTGTATTCCTCTTCGCCCGGCACATTCACATTGCGCCAGCGGGCGCCGGTCGACAGGATCACGGTCTTGCTCTTGAGCGAGGCCCCGTTGGCCAGTTGCACCTCGATCAGGCCGCCCGGCGTCGCCGACGGGATCAGCTTGTCGGCGCGCTGCAGGTTCATCACGTCCACGCCGTAGTCCTTCACATGGGACTCCAGCGCCATGGCGAACTTGGGACCGTCGGTGGACAGCACCGAGATGTAGTTCTCGATGGCCAGCGTGTCGTTGACCTGACCGCCGAAGCGCTCGGCCGCCACACCGGTGCGGATGCCCTTGCGAGCGGCATACACCGCGGCCGCAGCACCGGCCGGGCCACCACCCACCACCAGCACGTCAAAGGCTTCCTTGGACGACAGCTTGGCTGCGTCCTTGGCACCGGCGTTGGTGTCCAGCTTGGCGACGATCTCTTCCACCGTCATGCGGCCCGAGCCGAAGTGCGAGCCGTTCAGGTAGACCGCCGGCACCGCCATGATTTCGCGGGCATTGACCTCGTCCTGGAACAGGCCGCCGTCGATGATCACGGTCTTGACGCGGGGGTTCAGCACCGCCATGAGCGACAGGGCCTGCACCACGTCCGGGCAGTTGTGGCAGGACAGGGACATGTACACCTCGAAGGCGTAGTCGCCGTCCAGGCCCTTGACCTGGTCGATGGTGGACTGCTCCACCTTGGGCGGATGGCCGCCGGTCCACAGCAGGGCCAGCACCAGGGAGGTGAACTCGTGGCCCAGCGGGATGCCGGCAAAGCGCAGGCTTTGCTCGGTGCCGGTGCGCTTGAGGCTGAACGACGGGCGGCGGGCATCGTTGCCGTCCAGCTTCAGGGTGATCTTGTCGGACATCGCGTCGATGTCCTGCAGCAGCTGCTTGAGCTGCGCCGAGCTCTCAGAGTCGTTCAGCGAGGCCTCGATCTCGAACGGAAGCGTCACCCGCTCCAGGTAGGCCTTGAGCTGCGCCTTCAGGTTGTCGTCCAACATCGTTACTTCCTTTCTTGCTTGTCTTGTTCAAGCGCTAAGCGACTTTGAGAACCGGCCTCCCCGGATCATTCCGATCCTTTTGAATGATCACGGGGCGGCCAGCATCCCACCCGCAAGCCCCGAGGGCCCGCGAGTGTTGCATTGGCAAAGATTGGGTGAGGAGCATCCTCAACCGAATCCGGCGGGGGCAGGCGTTAGATCTTGCCGACCAGATCCAGCGACGGGGTCAGGGTCTTCTCGCCGTCGTTCCACTTGGCGGGGCAGACCTGGCCCGGGTGCTCGGCCACGTACTTGGCAGCCTTGACCTTGCGCAGGGTTTCCTTGACGTCACGGGCGATGGCGTTGTCGTGCACTTCAGCGGTCTTGATCACGCCTTCCGGGTTGATCACGAACGTGCCGCGCAGGGCCAGGCCTTCTTCCGGGATGTGCACGCCGAAGGCGTTGGTCAGGGCGTGGGTCGGGTCACCGATCAGGGGGAACTTGGCCTTGCCGACGGCCGGCGAGGTTTCGTGCCACACCTTGTGCGAGAAGTGGGTGTCGGTGGTGACGATGTAGACCTCGGCGCCCAGCTTCTGGAACTCGGCGTAGTTGTCAGCGGCGTCTTCGACTTCGGTCGGGCAGTTGAAGGTGAAGGCGGCCGGCATGAAGATCAGCACAGACCACTTGCCCTTGAGCGACTCTTCCGTCACTTCAATGAACTTGCCGTTGTGGAAGGCTTGTGCCTTGAAGGGTTGCACTTGGGTATTGATCAGGGACATCTCTCGTCTCGCTGTTGGGTTGATGGGATGGAGAGATCATAGGGGCGCATCCCTATTGGCGGAGTTGAATTCCCCAATGAGGCCTATTGTCCCAGGCTATTGACGAAGACCATTGATTTGCGTCATCTCATAGTCATCATTGATAGGCCAGGAGCGGCGGAAGTTCAAGCCGTTCGCGCACCGAGTACCGTGCGCCGCGCGGGCGCGCAGCGCTACTGATCCGCTGAGCCTCGCCCGCCCCCTCAGCCTCAGATCTCTTCCAGCGCCAGCAACTCCTCCACCGTTTGGCGCCGGCGGATCAGGCGGGCCTCGCCGCCCTCCACCATCACCTCGGCGATCAGCGGGCGGCTGTTGTAGTTGCTGGACATGGACGCGCCATAGGCGCCCGTGTCATGGATCACCAGCAGGTCGCCCACCTGCGCCTGCGGCAGTTCGCGCGTGAGCACCACGCCGCCGTCGCCCTGGGTGAACACGTCGCCGCTTTCGCACAGCGGGCCGGCGACGACCGTCGGCTGCGTCGGGCGAGTGGCGCCGTCGGCGGGAATCAGGTCCATCGCATGGAAGCTGCCATACATGGCGGGCCGCATCAGTTCGTTGAAGCCGGCATCCACCAGCAGGAAATGCTGCGTCCCCTGCTGCTTGACGGCACGGACCTCCGCCAGCAGCATGCCGGATTCCGCCACCAGGTACCGGCCCGGCTCGATTTCCAGCGACAGCGCGTGGCCGATCACCGCCTGCGCTTGCTGCCGGGCGGTGTCCCAGAGGCTGAAATAGTGGGCCGGGTCGATCCGGTCCTCGCCCGCCTTGTAGGGAATCGACAGGCCGCCGCCCGCCGAAATGGCGCTGAGGTCCATGCCGGCGTCCCGCACCTGCCCGACCAGCGACACCATCGCGCCGCAGACCTGCGCCAGATGCCCGTAGTCCACGCCCGAGCCAATGTGCATGTGCAGGCCGATGAGGCGCAGCCCATGGGTGCGGATGGCCGCCAGCGCCTGCGGCAACTGCTCGTGCCAGATGCCGTGCTTGCTGTGCTCGCCGCCGGTGTTGGTCTTGTTGCTGTGGCCGTGGCCGAAGCCGGGGTTCAGCCGCAGCCAGACGGGATGACCGGGGGAGACCGCGCCCAGTTGGCCCAGCATGTCGATGGAGCCCGCATTGACCGGCACCTGGTGCTCGGCCACCAGGCGCAGGGTGTCGCGGTCCAGCAGGTCGGCGGTGAAGACGATGTCCGAGTGGACCGCGTCCGCGCCCGTGCCCACGGTGTAGCCCGCCGTCAGGGCCCGCAGGACTTCGCCGCGCGAAACGGCGTCTACCTTCACGCCCAGGCTGCGCATCAGGCGCAGCACGTGGGTGTTGGAGCAGGCTTTCTGGGCGAAGCGCACCACGTCGAATGGCTGGAGGGCGGCTGCCCGGTCGCGGATGACTTCGGCGTCATAGACCCACAGCGGGGTGCCGAAGCGCTGGGTCAGCGCCTGGAGGAAACGGGCGCGGTCGGGAGTGAGGGCTTGCGGCATGGTCGATGAGGCTGAGAGGCGGGGGATGGAGAGGGGGACGATTGGCAAAGCATGGCGCAACGCCGGCATTCATTCAAATGCTTTATCTTCACCGCATCATTCATGCTTGATATGCTGACGGGATGCCGCTGTCCCACCGCCACATCGAAATCTTCCGCGCCGTCATGACCGCAGGCAGCGTCACCGGGGCCGCGTCCTTGTTGTTCACCTCCCAGCCCACCATCAGCCGGGAGCTGGCCCGCATGGAAAGCCTGCTGGGTTACCCGCTGTTCGAGCGGGGTCCCGGGCGCGTGCGGCCCACGGCTCGCGCGCTGGCGCTGTTTGAGGAAGTGCAGCGGGTCTATCAGGGGCTGGACCAGGTGGTCGCTCGCGCTCAGGCGCTTGGGCGAGCGGAGACGGAGCGGCTGGAAGTGCTGACCTTGCCTGCACTGGCCCAGGCGCTGCTGCCGGCGGCGAGTGCCCGCTGGCTGGCGCGGCATCCCCATGCCTCGCTGTCGCTGACGCCGCAGGACTCCCCGCTGCTGGAAGAATGGATGAGTGCGCAGCGGTTTGATTTGGGACTGGGGGAAGGATCAGGGCACGGTCAGGCGGGCGTCCGGTCCCCACGCGATGCGGGTGTCGGCGTGCCGGGAACCCAGGTGGAGACGCTTGCGGAACTGGACGAAGTGTGCGTACTGCCGGTGGATCATCCCCTCGCCTCCAAAGCGGTGCTGGAGCCTCGTGACTTCGAGGGCCAGCCCTTCGTGAGCCTGTCCGCTGACGATCCCTACCGCCGTCAGTTCGATGCCATCTTCCAGGCGGCCCAGGTGCAGCGGCGCATGCAGATCGAGACCCACAGTGCCATGGCGGTGTGCGCGCTGGTCCAGCAAGGGCTGGGCATTGCGCTGGTCAATCCGTTGACGGCCTGGGCCTGCGCTACCCAGGTGCCGGGCGCGGCTGCGCAGCGACCGCCGCGGCGGCAGATCGACCCAGGCAAGGGCGCAGCCTCCGCATCACCTGCCGTCATGACACCGGCAGCCGCCCTTACCGGGGGAGCGGGCCTGGTGGTGCGGCGGTTTTCCGTCTCGGTGCCCTTTCGCATCCAGGTGCTGCGTCCGCTGCACCGCCCGACGCAGGCGCTGGCGGAGGACTTCATCGCAGCCGTCAGGGAGGTGCTCATCGAAGTGGCGCAGCCTCCTGCACCCGCTCCCTGACCCTCGCGAAAGCGTTCTGATCGTGGGAACCCGTGAGGGCCGCAAGCCGGCGGCCGTCCCGGACCACCGGCAGCACCGAGCAGCACCGCCCGGCCAAGTCTTGACTACCAGGCCCTTACTTGTTCGCGACTGCCCGCACTTCCGCCACATTCAGGAAGCGCTGACGCACCGAGCGCTCGATGCCCGCAGCATCCAGACCGATCTGCGACATCAGCTTGCCGGGTTCCCCGTGCTCGACGTAAAGGTCCGGCAAGCCCAGCTGCAACACCGGCAGGCTGAAGCCCTGCGCCTGCAGGCTTTCCATGACGGCGCTGCCAGCGCCCCCCATGATGCAGCCGTCCTCGATCGTCACCAGTGCGTCGTGGGTGCGGGCCAGCTCGGCCACCAGCTCCGTGTCCAGCGGCTTGGCAAAACGCATGTTGGCCACGCTGGCGTCCAGCGCTTCCGCTGCCTTCAGCGCCGGATACAGCAGCGTGCCAAAGGCCAGGATGGCAATGCGCGGAGCCCCATCGCCATGGGTCTGCGGCTGCGCCGAGTGGCGGCGCATTTCGCCCTTGCCCCACGGCAGCGCCACCATTTCCTTGGCGATCGGCTCGCCCACCCCGGCTCCACGCGGATAACGCACCGTCACCGGTCCGTTGTGCAGGTGCCCGGTGTAGAGCGCACGGCGGCATTCATTCTCGTCCGACGGCGTCAGCACGCTCATGTTGGGAATGCAGCGGGTGAAGGCGATGTCGTAGTTGCCGGCATGGGTGGCGCCGTCCGCGCCCACCAGGCCGGCACGGTCCAGGGCGAACAGCACCGGCAGGTTCTGCAGGGCCACGTCATGGATCAGCTGGTCGTAGCCGCGCTGCAGGAAGGTCGAATAAATCGCCACCACAGGCTTGAGCCCCTCGCAGGCCAGGCCGGCGGCGAAGGTCACCGCATGCTGCTCGGCAATGCCCACATCGTAATAGCGGGTCGGGAAGCGCTTGTGGAACTCCACCATGCCCGAGCCTTCCCGCATGGCCGGCGTGATGCCCACCAGCTTCGGATCGGCCTCGGCCATATCGCACAACCAGTCGCCAAAGACCTGGGTGAAGGTCTTTTTGGGCGGGGTGGTCGCCGGCTTGATGCCCTCGGCCGGGTTGAAGGGGGTCGGCCCGTGATACTTCACCGGGTCCGCTTCCGCCAGCTTGTAGCCCTGGCCCTTGCGGGTGACCACGTGCAGGAACTGCGGCCCCTTCTTGTCACGCAGGTTCTCCAGCGTGGGAATCAGCGAGTCCAGGTCATGCCCGTCGATCGGGCCGACATAGTTGAAGCCGAACTCTTCGAAGATCGTGCCGGGCACGAACATGCCCTTGGTGTGCTCCTCGAAGCGCCGCGCGAATTCATACAGCGGCGTGTGCTTGAGGACCGACTTGGCGCCTTCGCGGGCCGCCGCGTAGAACTTGCCGCTCATCAAGCGGGTGAAATACTTGTTCAGCGCGCCCACGGGCGGGCTGATCGACATGTCGTTGTCGTTCAGGATCACCAGCACATCGCCCAGCAGCCCGCCATGGGCCACACCGGCGTTGTTCAGCGCCTCGAAGGCCATGCCGGCGGTCATGGCACCGTCGCCGATGATGGCCACGGCACGGCGGCTCTCGCCCTTGATCCGGGCCGCCATCGCCATGCCATGGGCGGCGGAGATGGAGGTGCTGGAGTGGGCAGTGCCGAAGGTGTCGTATTCGCTCTCGTCGCGACGCGGGAAGCCCGAGATGCCGCCCTGCTGGCGCAGCGTGGACATCGCGTCGCGCCGGCCGGTCAGGATCTTGTGCGGATAGGTCTGGTGACCCACGTCCCACACCAGGCGGTCTCGCGGGGTGTCGTAGACGTAGTGCAGGGCAATCGTCAGCTCGACCGTGCCCAGATTCGACGACAGATGGCCGCCCGTCTTGGACACGCTGTCCAGCACATGGCTGCGCACTTCGTCGGCCAGTTGCGGCAGCTGGCTGCGGGAGAGACGGCGCACGTCGGCCGGGCTGTCGATCGTGCTGAGCAGCGGCAGCGGGTTCACAGGGGTGTCACTCATGACCGGACCTTTTCAGTTGTCTCGTTCAACGACCTTGTCAGCCAGCAGGCTGAGCCAGGCGGTGTCGGCCAGTCCGCTTGCGGCCAGGGCCTTGTGGGCCTGGTCGCGCAGCTGGAGCGCGTAAGCGCGGGCGGCCTCCAGGCCGAGCACACTCACATAGGTGGGTTTGTTGCAATCCTGATCCTTGCCGGCGGTCTTGCCCAGCACTTCCGAGTCCTGGGTGACGTCAAGGATGTCGTCCACCACCTGGAAAGCCAGGCCGATGGCGGCGCCGTAAGCGCTGAGGGAGGACCAGGCCTGCTCGCTGATGTCGCCACAGGCGGCGCCCATCAGCACGCTGGCCTGCAGCAGCACGCCGGTCTTGCGGCGGTGCATGTCGCGCAGTTGCGCCTCATCCAACGGCTTGCCAACACTGGCCAGGTCGATGGCCTGGCCGCCGGCCATGCCGTCGTAGCCGCTCGCGCGGGCGAGCAGGCGGCACAGGCGCGCCTGCAGGGCCGGGGCCACGCCAGTGTCGGGCGTCAGCACGTCGAAGGCCAGCGCCTGCATGGCGTCGCCGGCCAGCATGGCCTGCGCCTCGCCGAATTTCACATGCAGCGTGGGCTTGCCCCGGCGCAGCACGTCGTTGTCCATGCACGGCATGTCGTCATGGGCCAGCGAGTAGGCATGGATCAGCTCCACCGCGCAGGCGGCGCGCATGGCGGCCTCGCGTTCGCCGCCCACCGCCTCGGCGGCGGCCAGCACCAGCAGCGGGCGCAGACGCTTGCCTGCGCCCAGCACCGCATAACGCATGGCCTCACCGAGCCCCGCCGGGGCGCTCTCGGGCACCCAGGTCTCCAGCGCGGTCTCAACGTCGAGCAACGCTCGCTTCATCCAATGATCGAACACACCTGCATCCACTTATGCTTCTCCCCAAGGCCGCATTTCGCCACCGTCCAGCGCTTGTACTTGTTGTTCAACGACTTGCAGACGCGCCCGGCAGAACTTCAGCAATTCCGCCCCCCGCTGGTAACTGGCCAGCAGTTGATCCAGGGGCAGTTGGCCGGCCTCCATGGACTGGATCAGCCGCTCGAGCTCCTCCACGGCCAGTTCATAACTGGCAGGCTCCGGCCCGACCGGAAGGCCGTCGTCAGGCTGCGATGCCGAACTGGCACGGGTCTGGTCGCTTGCGGAAGGCTTGCTCATTTCAAAACGCGAAAAAACTGATTGTAAGCATCCCACCCACGGGGTCTCAGGTCAGACCTCTGGGGGATATGCATGGACACCACAGCCGATATTTCGACCGGTGGCGGGGTGGTGACAAGGGCGCCCATCGCCCCTGAACCGCGCCCCGGATCGTGCCGGGATCGCCCCATTGTGGCGCAGGCAAGGTGGGGGCGAGGTGGGCGCGAAGGGGGCAAGAAGCGCGCCCGCAGCGTGGCCGCATCGCAGGTACCGCCTGCGCGGGACGGGCCGAGCCGGCGCGGGTACAATTCCCGGTTCCCCTTTGCGGCGCATCGCCCCTTTGTCGCCCACCCCTTGTCGCCCACGGTCCTGCGGGTCCGCGGCTGGCCCTGGTTTGACTTTTCGTTGAACCACAAGTCGTTTGGGATGGCGGGTGGCACGCTGCATTTTGTCCTTCACGTCCAACATTCCGGCTTACCCGATCCTGGGGGGTGGCCGGTCACGGTTGACATTGGTTTCTTGGAGACCCTCTTGGATCATGTCCGACCTGAGCATCCCTCTCAGCGCCCTTGAACGCAGCACGGCCCCCTCTGTCACCCAGCTGCCAGTCACTTCCTACTTCGACGAGGACCTGTTCCGCCGGGAACAGGAACTGATCTTCCAGCATGGTCCCCGCTACCTGGGGCACGCGCTTGCCGTGCCCGAGGTCGGCGACTACTACGCCCTGCCCCAGGAAGGCGAAGGCCGCGCGCTGGTGCGCCGCGCCGACGGCCCGCAGGGGGTGGAGCTCATCTCCAACATCTGCCGCCACCGTCAGGCGGTGATGTTGCGAGGCCGCGGCAATACCCGCAGCAACATCGTCTGCCCGCTGCACCGCTGGACCTACGACCTCAAGGGCGAGCTGGTGGGCGCGCCCCACTTCAAGCAGGACCCCTGTCTGCACCTGAACCGCTACGGCGTGCGGGAATGGAACGGCCTCCTGTTCGAGGACAACGGCCGCGACATTGCCGCGGACCTTGCCCACCTGGGCCCGCGGGGCGCCCTGGACTTCACCGGCTACCAGCTGGACCGCATCCATGTGCATGAGTGCGACTACAACTGGAAGACCTTCATCGAGGTCTATCTGGAGGACTATCACGTCGGTCCGTTCCACCCGGGCCTCGGGCATTTCGTGACCTGTGAAGACCTGGCCTGGGAATTTGCGCGTGACTACTCCGTCCAGACGGTCGGCGTGAACAAGGCGCTGACCAAGCCCGGGTCCGCCGTGTACGAGAAGTGGCATCAGCAGGTGCTGGGCTTCAACCAGGGCCAGGCCCCTGCGCAAGGCGCGATCTGGCTGACCTACTACCCCAACATCATGGTGGAGTGGTACCCGAACGTGCTGGTGATCTCCACGCTGTTCCCGCGCGGTCCGCAGAAGACGACCAACATCGTCGAGTTCTACTACCCCGAGGAAATCGTCGCGTTCGAGCGCGAGTTCGTCGACGCCCAGCAGGCGGCCTACATGGAGACCTGCGTGGAAGACGACGAGATCGCGCTGCGCATGGACGCCGGCCGCAAGGCCCTGATGGAGCGTGGGGACAACGAGGTCGGCCCCTACCAGTCGCCCATGGAAGACGGCATGAAGCACTTCCATGAGTGGTACCGGGGCTTGATGAAGCGCTGAACCCGCTCCGCGGTCCGGCGCTTGCCCCCACCCGCCTGATCCGCAGACCGCCCCGCCCTGCCCCGCTTCGGCAGACGCACCACGCCCCGCCCTCGCGGGGCGTTTGTTTTTGGGCAGAGAATCAGCGGCATGTCTGCTCCTCTTCTGATGGTGCTGGCGACACTGCTGTTCGCCACCATGGGCCTGTGCGTCAAAGTGGCCTCGCTCCATTTCGGCTACACCGCTGGCGAGATCGTGATGTATCGCGGCCTCGTTGGCACGCTGGCGCTGTTCACCCTGGCCCGGTCCCAGGGCCTGAGTCTGAAGACCAAGGTGCCGGCCATGCACTTCTGGCGCAGTCTCTCGGGGGTGATCGCCCTGTCGCTGTGGTTCTACGCCATCAGCAAGCTGCCGCTGGCCACCGCCATGACGCTCAACTACATGTCCTCCATCTGGATGGCCCTGTTCCTGATTGGCGGGGCGGTGATGATGGGCGGGGCGCGGGTGGACCCGCGGCTGATCACCACGGTGCTGATCGGCTTCGTCGGTGTGGCCCTGGTGCTGCGACCCAGCATGAGTGAAGACCAGTTCTGGCACGGCCTGGCGGGCCTGGCCTCCGGGATGTTGTCCGCCATGGCCTACCTGCAGGTCACCGCGCTGGGCCGGGTCGGGGAGCCGGAATACCGGGTGGTGTTCTATTTCTCGATGGGCGGTGCGGTCGCAGGGGCGCTGGTCAGCCTGGCCACCGCCGGCGGCTGGCATGGCCATACCTGGACCGGTGCAGCACTGCTGCTGGCCGTCGGGGTGCTGGCCACCGGCGCCCAGTTGCTCATGACCCGCGCCTACAGCATCGGCAAACCGCTGGTGAATGCATCGCTGCAATACCTGGGGATCGTGTTCTCCGCGCTCTACAGCGTGCTGATCTTCCAGGACCTGCTGCCCTGGACCGCCTGGGTCGGCATCGGCCTGATCGTGGTGGCCGGCCTGGGGGCAACCCTGCTGCGGGCTCGCAATACGCCGCAGGATGAGCAACACTCGGTGAGTGAATCCTGAAGCCTGAACTGTCCCGACCATGACCGACGCCGCTTCCCCCCGCCAGACCAGCCTGATCGATGCCCCCACCCTGCGGACCCTGTTGGCGGCTCAGCCGGCACCGCTGGTGATCGACGTCCGGTTCGACCTGTCCAACACGGACCTGGGGGAATCCCAGCATGCGGCGGGTCACATTCCCGGGGCGCACTACCTTCATCTGGATCGGGACCTGAGCGGCCCGCGGCAGCAGGGCGATCAATTCTTCGGTCGCCATCCGCTGCCGGACCGGGACCGCTTTGCCGCGCTGATGCGGCGCCTGGGCCTGCAGCCGGGCCAACAGGTCGTGGCCTACGACGCTGCGGACGGCATGTACGCGGCCCGGCTCTGGTGGATGCTGCGCTGGCTGGGTCATGACGCGGTCGCGGTGCTGGACGGCGGCTTCGCAGCCTGGCAGGCGGCGGGCGGGGCCATCAGCACGCAGGCCCCGACGATCCCCCAGCCAGGGACCTTCGAAGCCGGCTCAGCCCTGGAGCAGCCTTGGTCCAAGCAGGACCTGCTCGCGCAGCTGGGCCGGGTGCGGCTGGTGGATGCCCGTGCGGGCGAGCGTTTCCGTGGGGAGGTGGAACCGCTGGACCGCCAGGCGGGCCACATTCCTGGCGCGAGCCACCGCTTCTTCAAGACCAATCTGGGCGCCGACGGGCGCTTCCGTCCCGCCGCCGAGCTGAAAGCGGAATTCGAGCAGTTGCTGGGCGAGTTCTCCGCCAGCGACACGGTGCATCAGTGCGGGTCCGGGGTCACCGCCTGCCACAACCTGCTGGCGATGCACCATGCGGGGCTGCCGGGCAGCCGCTTGTATCCCGGCTCCTGGAGCGAATGGAGCGCCGACCCGCGCATGCCCCTTGCGCGTGGGTGAACGCGTTTAACGCACCACCAGCACCGGAAACTGGCAGTGGCTCAGCACCTTCTGGGTTTCACTGCCCAGCAGCAGCGCGGTGAAGCCTTTGCGCCCGTGCGAGCCCATCACCAGCAGGTCCGCCTGGACCTGGCCGGCGTATTCGATGATGGCTTCCCAGGCGTGCAGCGCCTCCATGCTCTGCGTCTGCACCGCCAGCCCCGCCGCCTTCGCCGCTTCCGCGACATGGCTCAGCCGCTCCTGCGCGATGCGCTCCTGGGCGTCGAAGAACTCCTGCGGCGGCGTGGGCTGCATTTCGGACACCGCGCTGTAGGGAAACGGCTCCTTCACGCTGACCGCAAACAACTGAGCCCCATGCACCTGGGCCAGTTTCACAGCGGTTTCGACAGCCTTGGCGGTGATGTCGGAACCATCGGTCGGGACGAGGATGCGTTGGAACATGGCGGGCCTCCTGGATCAGGAAAGGTCGTGGACACGAGCCGGAGTCTGGCGCCGTCATGGTGCCCCCGTGCTGACGAATGTCAACCGCGCAGACCCTGGCACACCCTGGCTGGCCCTGGCAGCCCTCCCCCGCCACCTCAGTGGCTGTGCTTGCCCCCGACCACGATGATCACAAACACGATGCCAACGCCCAGCCACAGCAGTTGCAAGGCGGTGTCCTTGGCCGGCAGGCGTCGCTGCAACTGCGGAATCAGGTCGGCTACCGACACATAAACGAAGCTGCTGGACGCCGCCACCAGCAGGTAAGGAAACATCGACTGCCAGGGGCCAACGACGAAGTACCCCAGCAGCCCGCCCGCCACGGCCGCCAGCCCGGACACCGCATTGAACAGCAGGGCCTTGCGGCGCGAGAAACCGGCATTGAGCAGCACGATGTAGTCGCCCACCTCCTGCGGAATTTCATGCGCCACGATGGCCATGGCGGTGACCCACCCGAGATGATGGTCCGCCAGGAAGGCCGCGGCGATGATGATGCCGTCGCAGAAGTTGTGGATGCTGTCGCCCACCAGCACCGACAGCCCGCCCCGCCCGGCCTGTTCCCGGTCGAAGTGATGATGGTGGTGATGCCCGTCCCCCTCATGGTGGTGGGTATGGCGGTAGAGCTCGGCCTTCTCCAGCAGGAAGAAGAACATCAGGCCGCCCAGCAGCACCAGGAACAGGGTGTGGGGGTCCGCGCCGCTCTCGAACGCTTCCGGCAGCACATGCAGCAGGGCGGTGGACAGCAGCACCCCGGTCGACAGGCTCACCAGATGCTTGACGATGCGGCTCAGCAGCCCGACCGTCAGCATCGCTGCGATCGAGACGGACGCCAGGCCGCCGGCCAGCGTGACCAGCAGGATATAGAACAGGGTCATGGACAAAAAAGGCGCACCACGGAGGGTGCGCCGGTATGGGATCTCAAAATTGTCTCAGACTCGTCAAGCCCCTCCCCGGTGGCGGAGGGGCGAGCATCGCCCATGCTCAAACGCCGTGCTGCTTGAACCAGGCCAGGCACCGGGCCCAGCCGTCCTTGGCGGCCTCGGCGCGGTAGCTGGGACGGTAGTCGGCATGGAAGGCGTGGCCGGCGTCCTTGTAGACCACGAACTCGCTGGCCTTGGCCGCTGCGCTGCCCTGCTGCAGGGCTTCCTGCATGGCCGCCACGCTGGAGACGGGAATGCCGCCATCCTGCCCGCCATACAGGCCCAGCACCGGCGCCTTGAGCTGGCCCACCAGGTCGATGGGGTGCTTGGGCGTCAGCGGGGTGGAGCTGCCTTGCAGTCGCCCGTACCAGGCCACACCGGCCTTCACCGAGGGGTTGTGGGCGGCGTACAGCCAGGTGATGCGGCCGCCCCAGCAAAAGCCGGTGATGCCCAGGTGCCCGGTGTTGCCACCTTGCGCCTTGGCCCAGGCGACGGTGGCGTCCAGGTCGCGCAGCACCTGCTCATCGGGCACCTTGCTGATGATCTCGGACATCAGGCGGGCAATGTCGGAGACCGACTTGGCATCCCCCTGGCGCACGAAGAGGTCGGGCGCCACCGCCAGATAGCCCTGCTTGGCAAAGCGCCGTGCGACATCCGCAATGTGCTCATGCACACCGAAGATCTCGCTGATGACCAGCACCACCGGCGCATTCTTCTTGCCGGCGGGCCGCGCGGCATAGGCCGGCATCTTGAAGTCGCCCACCGGCACGGTCACCGGGCCGGCGTCCAGGCCCTGAGTGTCGGTGGTGATGGTCTGGGCGCTCACCGGCAAGACGGCGGCGGCAAAGCCGCTGCCCACCGCGGTCCCGACAAAGTCGCGACGGCTGAACGAGCGTTGGGGCACCAGGCTGTCGAAATCTTCGGTCGTCATGCAGGTCTCCTTCAAGAACCAGTGGAGGGCCAGGTCGACACGCGCAGGGCGTCGCTGGCCCATTGTTGAGCATGGAAGACAAGAGGCCGGGCGATTCTAGGGGGACGCGTCTGAACGCGCTCGACACGAAAACACCCAGTTTCCCCGCGACAATGCGCCGCATGAATCAAGCGCAAGTCCCCCCCATCCTGGCCGCCATCGACATGGGATCCAACAGCTTCCGGCTGGAGATCGCCCACCTGCAACATGGCCAGTACCGGCGACAGGACTATCTGAAGGAAACCGTGCGCCTGGGCGCGGGTCTGGATGCGCAGAGCATGCTCACCGACGAAGCCAGCGAACGCGGATTGGCCTGCCTGCGCCGGTTTGCGGCGCGGCTGGAAGGCGTGCCGACGCGCCAGGTGCGGGCGGTGGCCACGCAGACCCTGCGGGAGGCTCGCAACCGCAATGCCTTCCTGGAGCGTGCCCAGGACGTACTGGGCTATCCCATCGAAGTCATCTCCGGCCGTGAAGAGGCGCGCCTGATCTACGCGGGGGTGTGCCGGCTGCAGGCGTCGGAAGATCCGCGTCTGGTGATCGACATCGGCGGGCGCTCCACGGAAATGATCCTGGGCCGGGGCACGCAGCCGCTCAAGGCGGAGTCGTTCCAGGTCGGCAGCGTCAGCCTGTCGATGCGTTTTTTCCCGGAAGGACGCTTCACCGCCGAAGCCTTCCGCGCCGCCCAGGTGGCAGCCGGCGCCGAGCTGGAAGAAGCCCTCACCGAATTCGCCCGCCACACCGCCCAGCCCCGCTGGCGCGCGGCGCTGGGCTCTTCCGGCACGGTGGGGGCGGTGGCGCAGATCCTGGCCGCCAATCAACTGTCGGACGGCTCCATCACGCTGGACGGCCTGCGCTGGTGCATCCAGCAGTGCCTGGAAGCCGGCCATGTGGACCAGCTCAAGCTCGCCGGCCTGAAGGAAGACCGCCGCGCGGTGGTGGCCGGGGGGCTTTGCATCCTCTACACCCTGCTGACCCACTTCGACATTGACCGCCTGGTGCCCGCCAAGGGCGCGCTGCGCCAGGGCGTGATCTTCGATCTGGCGGCCCGGCTGGACCCGGCCCTGCTGGGCACCGGGCGCGACATGCGCGAGCAGTCGGTGGCTGAGCTGCAGCGCCGTTTTGCGGTGGACCGTGCCCAGGCGCAGCGAGTGCAGAGCGTCGCCCTGAAGCTGCACCAGCAGTTGCTGCCCAAGGCGGATGAAGAACAGCGTCGCGAGCTGGGCTGGGCCGCGGCGCTGCATGAAATCGGCATGATGGTGTCGCACCACGACTTCCACCGGCACAGCGCCTATCTGCTGTCGCATGTGGATGCGCCGGGGTTCTCGCAGAGCCAGTTGCGGCGCCTGGGCGACCTGGCCCTGGGCCAGCGCGGCGGCCTGCGCAAGCTGGACGACCAGTTGCGGGACGAGAGCCTGACGTGGCAGTTGCTGGCGCTGCGGCTGGCGGCGATCAAGTGCCACGCGCGCGGGCAGGTGGACGCGTCCGCCATGCACCTGAGCCGACAGGGTCTGCAGGTGACCATCCGCATGGCCAAGGGCTGGTCGGATGCGCATCCGCGGGCGCATTACCTGCTTCGAGAGGAGCAGGAAGCGTGGGCCAAGCTGGGCCGGGTGCAGCTGGAACTGATCGGTTGATCCGAGACGGGCTGTGCCTCCACGGCCCACAGGCTGGTCCGCCGATCGGACCGCTCAGCCCGCTTTTTTCGCTGTTTCCGCTTATTCCTCTTCCGCGTGGAACAGCCGCATCAGGGCCTGCTGGGCGCTGATGCCATCCACGCCATTGACACGCTGCGACGTGCCGTCGGAGCGCAGCTGCCACGCGTCGCGCGTGTCGTGCAGGTAGGGCACCAGGCCCTCGTCGATCACCCGCTGGCGGAGTTTGGGATCGGTCACCGGCCAGGCCACCTCGATGCGACGCAGCATGTTGCGGCTCATCCAGTCGGCGCTGGACAGGTAGAGCGATTCTTCCGCCTCGGTCTTGCCCCAGCGGAAATAAAAGATCCGGGAATGCTCCAGGAAGCGGCCCACGACCGACCGCACCAGGATGTTGTCGGTGATGCCGGGCAGTCCGGGAGGCAGCATGCAGGCGCCACGCACGATCAGGTCGATGCGCGCGCCCGCTTGTCCAGCGCTGATCAGCGACTGGATCAGCTCCGCATCGGTCAGCGCATTGATCTTGAGCACCACCCGCGCCGGCTCGCCGCGCCGCGCGGCGGCCTCCACCAGGGCCAGCGTCTCGCACATGGTGCGATGCAGGTTGAACGGAGCCAGCAGCAGCTTGCGCGGCGCCTTGAACTTGGACAGTGACGCCAGCTGACGGAAGACCAGGTCCATGTCGGAGGTCAGGTCGGCGTCCGCGGTGAGGTAGCCAAGGTCGGTGTAGAAACGGGCCGTCTTGGGGTTGTAGTTGCCGGTGGACAGGTGGCCATACCGCCGCAGCCGGCTGCCCTCGCGCCGGGTGATCAGCATCAGCTTCGCATGGGTCTTGAGGCCCACGATGCCGTACACCACCTGCGCGCCAACCGCTTCCAGCCGCTCCGCCCAATTGATGTTGGCCTCTTCATCGAAGCGGGCCTTGAGCTCCACCACCGCCAGCACTTCCTTGCCACGCCGCGCCGCCTCGATCAGCAGGTCGGCCAGCACCGACTGGCTGCCGGTGCGGTAGATGGTCTGCTTGATGGCCAGCACATCGGGGTCTTCCACCGCCTCGCGCAGCAACTGCACCACCGGGTCGAAGCTCTCGAAGGGATGGTGCAGCAGGATGTCCCCCTTGCTGCGCAGCTTGTCCAGGATGGACTTGCCGCGAGGCAGGCGGCGGGTGGGCCAGCTCGGCTCATAGGGCTGAAAGCGCAGGTCGTCGGCGTCGGTCTGGTCGATCAGCTCGTTGAGCCGCACCAGGTTCACCGGGCCGTTCACCCGGTACAGGGCCGCTTCGGGAAGCGCAAACTGCTCCAGCAGGAAACGCGACAGCTCTTCGGGACAGGTGTTCACCACCTCCAGCCGCACCGCCTTGCCGAAATGACGCGTGGTCAGGCCCGAGCGCAGCGCATGGCGCAGGTTGGCGATTTCTTCCTCGTCCACTTCCAGGTCGGAGTCGCGGGTCACGCGGAACTGGGAGAAGGCCTCCACCTGCCGGCCCGGGAACAGCTCTTCCAGATGGGCCCGGATGACGCTGGTGAGCAGCACGAAACTCTGGCCCCCGCTGCTGACCTCGGGGGGCAGCTTGATCACCCGCGGCAGGACCCGAGGCACCTTGACGATGGCGATGCGGGTGTCGCGGCCCAGGGCATCCTTGCCGGACAGGCGGGCCACGAAATGCAGCGACTTGTTGGCCACCTGCGGAAAGGGATGCGCCGGGTCCAGGCCCACGGGCACCAGCAGCGGCCGCACTTCCCGCTCGAAGAAGCGGGCCACCCAGGCGCGCTGCTCGGGCGTGCGGTCGGCGTGGTTGAGGATCTGGATGCGGTGCTCGCGCAGGGCGGGCATGACCTGGTCGTTGAAGATGCCGTATTGCTGGTCGATCAGTTCATGGGCGGCGCGGGCCACGCGCTCCACATCCCGGGAGGTGACCAAGCCGCTGCCGTCGCGCTGCGCGTCCAGCATGTCGGCAAAACGAACCTCGAAGAACTCGTCGAGGTTGGACGACACGATGCAGATGTAGCGCAGCCGCTCCAGCAGCGGGACGTCGCTGCGCTGGGCCTGGGCCAGGACGCGACGATTGAACTCGAGGATGGCTTGTTCGCGATTGAGCAGGGAAACGGCAGACGAGGTCATGAAGTGATTCTATGAAGCTATCGTGACAGACCCATGACCTGAAAGAGCCCCCTGTCTGTGACGCGCGGCGGCAGGCGTACGCTGCGGTGGCCCGCATGGGACTTCAGTCAAGCGGGTGTGCGCAGTGCCTCGACCACCTTGACTGCGGATTCGGCACGCTCCCGCTGCCGCTCGCTCCAGTCCAGGATTTCCAGATGACCGTCCGCATGCTCGACGAGTGCGGTCAGGCTCTCCACCCAGTCGCCGTCGTTGGCGTAGAGGATGCCGTCGATGTCCCGCAGCTCGGCATGGTGGATGTGTCCGCACACGACGCCCTGCACGCCGCGCTTGCGCGCCTCCTTGGCCAGGGCCTCTTCGAAGTCGTTGAGGTAGGACACCGCCCGCTTGACCTTGAGCTTCAGATACTTGCTCAGGCTCCAGTACGGCAGCCCCATGCGGGCCCGGAGCGAATTCAGGTGGCGGTTGAGCTTGAGGGTGAACTCATAGGCCGAATCCCCCACATGGGCCAGCCATTTGGCACACTGGATCACGCCATCAAACAGATCGCCGTGGGTGACCCAGAGCTTGCGGCCGTCGGCGGTTTCGTGGATCCATTCATGGGCCACTTCAATGCCGCCGAAGCTGTGATTCAGGTACTTGCGGGCAAACTCGTCGTGATTGCCCGGCACGTAGATCACGCGGCAGCCTTTGCGGGCCTTGCGCAGCAGTTTCTGCACCACGTCGTTGTGGGCCTGCGGCCAATACCAGCTGCGGCGCAGCTGCCAGCCGTCCACGATGTCGCCGACCAGGAACAGCTGCTCGCAGTCCACCTCCCGGAGAAAATCCAGCAGCGCGCGGGCCTGGCAGCCGGGGGTGCCCAGATGCAGGTCGGAAATCCAGACGGTGCGCACGCGGATGGAACCGCCATCTTCCGCCTCGGTGGAGGGCGGTTCGGTGGCCGCTGCGGCGGCCATGAGCGTGTCGGTCAGCATGGCCCCATAGCTTGCGGACGTCGCGTGAAACCTTGATGACCGTCAGAGACCGATAATCACGTCCATGCACTTGTTGATTCCCCATGCCAGCGCCCAGGAACCGCACGTCGAGGCGGCCCTGCGGGAGCTGGAACTGCCGGCCCTGAGCGCCTTGCTGGGTCTGCTGACGGCCAGCGAGACGCTGGGCGATGACGACCATGCCCCCCTGCCCCCGCACGAGCGTGCCCTGGCGCGCCTGCGAGGGGTGACGGACGACCTGCCGCCGACGGCGGCCTGGCGCCTGCGCGATGCCGGTGTGGCGCCGGGCGAGGCGGTGTGGGCGCTGGTCACGCCGCTGCATCTGGCGGTCGGCACCGACCAGGTGACGGCACTGGGCGCTGCCACCCTGGGCCTGACGGACGAAGAGTCCCGCGCTTACCTCGACGCGCTCACGCCGCAGGTGTTCCCGGCCCATGAGGGATGGGGCACGTTCTGGCTGGCGGCGGATGCCTGGGCGGTGTCGCACCCCTCGCTGGAGGGACAGGAGGCGGCCAGCCCGGACCGCATCCTCAACCGTGCGGTGGAGACCTGGATGCCGCGCGGGCGCCGCTTGCGCACCTTGATGAATGAACTGCAAATGGTCCTGCACGGCCTGAAGCTGAATGAGGAACGCGATGCAAGAGGCCTGCGTCCGCTGAACGCGGCCTGGATCAGCGGCTGCGGCCGAGACCGTGGGCAGGCGCTGCCCGAGGATCTGCTGGTGGACCACAGCCTGCGGGGCCCGATGATGAGTGGCGACCTGCAGGCCTGGGGCGAAGCCTGGAAGGCGCTGGATGCGGGCCTGCTGTCGGAGGCCTTGCGGCATGTGAAGGGCGGCGGCGCCTTGCAGCTCACGCTGTGCGGCGAACGGTCGGCCCGGCGCTGGGAGCGCCGGGCTGCGGGTGGATGGCAGCGCCTGAAAGAGCGCTTCACGCCGGCGCGGGTGAGCGTGGCCGATGCGATGGAGGGGCTGTGAGCATGACCGCCGCGAACCCGACCTCCTCGAGCCCTCGCGGCCCTCGCATCCTGACGCGAGACGTGCCGCCGGACCAGGTCTTTGCGCTGCAGCAGGCCGGCCTGTCGCCGTTGCTGGCGCGACTGCTGGCGGCGCGCGGGGTGGTCTCCGCCGAAGAACTGGACGCTGATCTCAAGCATTTGCTGCCACCGGACGGTCTGCTGGGCATCCAGGCTGCGGCGACGCTGCTGGCCGACGCGCTGACTCAGAGCGACCGCATCTGCATCGTTGCCGACTACGACTGCGACGGTGCGACGGCCTGTGCGGTCATGCTGCGCGGCCTGACGATGCTGGGGGCGCGGCCGGGCAGCGTCTGCTATGTGGTGCCGGACCGCGCGGTGCATGGCTACGGCCTCACGCCGACGATTGTCGAGCTGGCCCTGCAGCACCAGCCGCAGCTGCTGGTGACTGTGGACAACGGCATTGCCAGCCATGCGGGTGTGGCTCATGCGCGGGCGCTGGGCCTGAAGGTGCTGGTCACGGACCATCACCTGCCGGCCGTGGATGCGGACGGTGTGGCCACCGTGCCGGAGGCGGATGCCCTGGTCAACCCGAACCAGCCGGGCTGCACCTTCCCCAGCAAGAACATGGCGGGTGTCGGTGTGGCCTTCTATGTTCTGCTGGCGCTGCGCGGCGAAATGCGCCGGCGCGGCGCTTACGCCGATGGTGCACAACCGCGTCTGGACGGCCTGCTGGACCTCGTCGCCCTGGGCACGGTGGCGGACGTCGTCAAGCTCGATGCCAACAACCGGCGCCTGGTGGCGCAGGGCCTGCGACGCATGCGGGCCGGCCGCATGCAGCCGGGTGTGGCGGCCTTGTTCACGGCGGCGGCGCGTGACCCTTTGCGGGCCAACAGTTTCGACCTGGGTTTTGCGCTGGGGCCTCGCATCAATGCGGCGGGCCGCCTGGCCGACATGACGATGGGCATCACCTGCCTCACCACGGATGACAGTGGGCAGGCTCTGGAACTGGCCAAGGAGCTGGACCGCATCAACCGCGAGCGCCGGGACATTGAAGCCGGCATGCAGGAACAGGCGCTGGCGCTGCTGGACCGTCTCATGGACGACCCGCGCCTGAACGGCGCGCCGCCGCCCGCACTTGCGCTCTTTGATGAGGACTTCCACGAAGGCGTGGTGGGCATCGTGGCCTCCCGCATCAAGGACCGCCTGCACCGACCCGTCTTCGTCTTCGCACGCGGCGCGGATGGCCAGCTCAAGGGCTCGGGCCGATCCATCCCGGGCTTTCACTTGCGCGACGCGCTGGACCTCGTCTCCAAACGCCACCCGGACCTCCTGCGCAAATTCGGCGGTCATGCCATGGCGGCGGGCTGCACCCTGGCGCCTGGCGGCGTCGAGGCCTTCGGCGCTGCCTTCGAGCAGGTCGCGCGTGAGTGGCTGGACGAAGCGGCCCTCACCCGCACCTTGCGTACCGACGGCCCTCTGCCAGCGGAGGCCTTCTGCGTCGAGACGGTGCAGGAACTCGAAGCGCAAGTCTGGGGCCAGGCCTTTGAAGCGCCCCTGTTCTGCGACAGTGTTCAGGTCGTCCACCAACGGATTGTGGGCGAGCGCCACCTCAAACTTCGCCTGCGCCAGGGTGCGTTGCTGCGTGATGCCATCTGGTTTGGCCGCACGGAGTCGCTGCCGGAGCAGGTCACGCTGGCCTACCGGCTCACGCTGAACGAATACCAGGGCCAACAGAACGTCCAGATGGTGGTGGAGGCGATGGCCGACTGAACCATCACGCGCCCAGCGAGCGCCTCACCCACTCCACGATGGCCTGGGCCGGCATGGCGCCGGCCTGACGCGCCACTTCCTTGCCATCAAGAAACAGCAGCAGCGTGGGAATGCTGCGAATGCCGTACTGCGCGCTTTGCTGAGGGGCGCGGTCGGTATCGAGCTTGATGAAGCGCAGCTCCGGCAGCATCTCTGCGGCCTTCTCGAAATGGGGCGCCATGCTGCGGCAGGGCCCGCACCACGCGGCCCAGCAATCCACGACGACCGGCAGCTCTGTGCCGGCCACGTACCGGTCAAACACTTCGGCGGACACATCCACGGGACGCGCGGCCATCAAAGGCGTGCCGCACTTGCCGCAGTCTGGCGCATCGGCCAGCCGTTCGCGAGGGACGCGGTTCTTGGCACCGCAGGATGGGCAGACGATGTGAAGGCTGAGCGCTTGGGTGGAGGTGTCCATGTTGAAGTCCTTGCGCGGGTCAGGCGGATGCTCACCTGCGGCAAATCAGATGCCCTGCATCATGCCCAAAACTTTGCCGGTTGGACTCCCCCGTTTGGAAGCGTCCTGAAGGGGGTGGCGCCGATCACGTCCCCTCCCACACAGTCTTCGGTTCGAGGAAACCGCCGACCCGGTGCCCTTTTCCGGAAGTTAAGAAGGGAATGGCCCGCGAAGCGGGACAGGAATGACATGGAGGAAAAGGGTGCCGGGTCGGCGGTTTCCGGCGCGCCCGCAAAGAACGCGCCCCCAGACAGGAATGCAACTTGCCGCCGAAGCACTCAACAGCGCTTTTGAGTGTGTCTCGCTTCAAAGCGATCGCGCTCAAGTCGCCCCTCCACTCCTGAAAGGACATCCCCATGCCGAACTACAAAGACGACGGAAAACTCTGGGTCCTGGTTGCTGACGAAGGTGTCGCACGCCTGCTGAGACTGCCGGAAGAAGGTGGCGATCTGGAGGACGTCACCACCCTGACCGATGCGGCCGCTCATGCCGACAAGGCGGACCTTCGCCGCGATGCTGAGGGCCGTCGTGGCAACAGCACCACTTCGTCGGCGGGCGTGGATGAGCTTCACAAGGAAGCGATGGACTTCTCCACCCGTGTCGCCCGCACCCTGGATGATGGCTACAACAACGGCGACTTCACCCAGCTGCGGATTGTGGCGGCGCCCCGATTCCTGGGCTTGCTGCGCAAATCGCTGAGTGCGAACGTCAGCAAGCTGGTGATTGACGAGACCAACGTGGACGTCGTCCACGAAAGCCTGGGCGCGCTGACCACCCGCCTGTTCCCGGAGCGCGACTTCAGCCAACGCAAGGCGTGAGGTCTGAGCGGCCAACGCCCTGGAGGCGTTGGCCCCTTAAAACGACACGACGATGTCACTCCACCCCCTGGCGTAACAACTTGTCAACAGCATGACACAGGAGGCCCCAAAAATGGGGACAGCCCCTCGCCCCCACCGTCATGCCCCCCACCCATCTTCTCCCGCCCGATCCTCTGGCCGTGGTCCTGTCCGCCGTCATCCGGGACGCCCGTCTCGACATCCACTTCCAACCGCTGATTGAAGTCGACCGCGCCCGAATTCTCGGCTTCGAAGCCCTCACCCGCGGCCCAGCCGGCACCCCGCTCCACGCCCCACTGGCGCTCTTCGAAACCGCTGCCCGCCTCGGCCGCCTCGTCGAACTCGAGCGCCTCGTCGTGCGCCGCGCCATCCGCCGGTTCAAGGAACTCAACCTCCCCGGCCAGCTCTTCCTCAACCTTACCGCGGACACCCTGCTGGCCACCGGCGAGCAAGGCACCCTCATCGCCCGCGAATTCGCGCAGCTCGACCTGCCCGCCTCCCGCGTCGTCATCGAACTCACCGAAACCCGACCCATCCTGGAGCCCGAACGCCTGCAGGACAGCATGCGCAGCCTGCGCGAGCTCGGCTTTGTCGTCGCCCTGGATGACCTGGGTGAGGGCTTTGCCAGCCTCAAACGCTGGATGGACATCCGTCCCGACTTCGTCAAGATCGACCGCCACTTCATCGACGGCATCGCCCTGGACCCCCTCAAGCAGCAGTTTGTGCGCTCCATTTTGGAAATGGCGGCCACCAGCGGCTGCACCGTCGTTGCCGAAGGCCTGGAGCAACTGGGCGACCTGACCGTGCTGCGCCGCCTGGGCGTTCCCGTCTGCCAGGGCTACCTGCTCGCCCGCCCCTGCGCCGACCCACGGTCGGTCCTGCACACCGACGTCGACGCCCTGCTCACCCCGGAACACCGCCGCCGCAGCACCGACTGGCGCCGGCTTCCGCCCGACGCCATCACCTCCGCCGCCCAGCTAGCGCGCCGCAGCCACACCGTCACGCCCAAGCTGTCGTGCCAGGCCGTCGTCGACATGTTCCAGCGCGACGAACAGCTCTTCTCCATGCCGGTGCTGGACGCCGCCAACCGGCCCATCGGCCTGCTGCGATCGCTGCAGGTCCTCAAACGCAGCGCGGAGCGCTACTTCATGGACATCCATGAAAAACGCAGCTGCACCGCGCTGATGGATGCCCAACCGCTCATCTTCGATGCCGGCACCTCCCTGCGGGACATGAGCGAAGCCATCGCCAGCCTGGACGACCGCCTCATGGTGGACGGCTTCATCGTCACCCGCGACGGGGAGTATTTCGGCACCGGCCGCAGCACCGACCTCCTCAAGGCCGTCTCCGACCTGCAGGTCCACAGCGCCCGTTACGCCAATCCGCTCACCTTGCTGCCCGGCAACGTGCCCACCGACCAGCACCTCGACGCCCTGCTCCACGAAGGGGGCGACTTCGTGGCCGTGGCCTGGGACATCGACCACTTCAAGCCCTTCAACGACGTCTACGGCTATGCCGCGGGCGACGACATCATCAAGCTCTGCGCCCAGATCCTGGTCAGCGCGGGCGACCCGGAGCTGGACTTCATCGGCCACATCGGCGGCGACGACTTCGTCATGGTGCTGAGTTCTGCCGACTGGCAGGCCCGCCTGCAGCAGGTCTGCCGCGAGTTCGACCGTCAGGTGCGGCCCTTCTTCTCTGCCGAGCATCTGGCCCTGGGGGGCTACATCACCCTCAACCGCCAGAACCAGGAGTCCTTCAACCCGCTGCCCACCCTCAGCGCGGGCGTGATCCAGGTGCAGCCGGGCATGTTCGACGGCGTACGCGCCCTCTCGGCCGCACTGGCCGAGCCCAAGCATGTGGCCAAGTGTGGCACCGGTCCCAGCCGCTATTTCGTGGACCGCAGGCGGGGTATCGGAGATGCGGGACGCTCCAGCCTCATGGGGCTCCTAGAATCGGTGGGGTGAACACACCTCTGCATGCCCTGTCCAACGCCGATCTGCATTGCCACTCCGTGGTGTCGGACGGCACGCTGACGCCGGAACTGCTGGCGGCCCGTGCCCAGGCGAACGGCGTGGAACTCTGGGCCCTGACCGACCACGACGAGATCGGCGGCCAGCAGCGCGCCATCGAGGCAGCCCGGGCGCAGGGCTTGCCCTACATCACCGGTGTGGAGGTCTCGGTGACCTTCGCCGGCAAGGTGGTGCACATCGTGGGCCTGGGGTTTGATCACACCAATGAACAGCTGCAAAACGGCCTGCGTGCCACGCGCGGCGGCCGGGGGGCTCGGGCGCAGGACATGTCCGACGACCTGGCCCGCGCCGGCATCAAGGGTGCCTATGAAGGCGCGCTGAGGTACGCCGGCAATCCGGAGCTGATCTCCCGCACCCACTTTGCGCGCTTCCTGGTCGAGTCGGGGCATTGCACCGATGTGCCGGATGTCTTCCGCCGCTACCTCACCGAAGGCAAACCTGGCTTCGTGCCTCACAAGTGGGCGACGCTGGGGGACACGGTGCGCTGGATCCGCGAGGCGGGCGGGCTGGCCGTCATTGCCCATCCGGGCCGGTATGGCTTCACCCCGACCGAGGAATATGCGCTCATCACCGAATTCATCGGCCATGGCGGGCGTGGCATCGAAGTGGTGACGGGCAGCCACACGGCGGCGGATGTCTTGCAGTACACGGAGACGGCGCTGGAATTTGACCTGCTCGCGTCACGCGGCTCGGACTTCCACAGTCCGGAAGAGAGCCGTGTAGACCTGGGCAAGCTGGAGGATCACCTCTCGGGCCGGCTGACGCCGGTCTGGAGCGTGCTCCAGGACCGCATTCACTGGCCTTTGGCCCACTGACACCCCATGGCCCAGATCTTTGAAGTCCACCCCGACAACCCTCAGGCCCGTTTCCTGAGGCAGGCCGCGCAGATCCTGGACCAGGGCGGCATCGGCGCCATTCCGACCGATTCCAGCTATGCGCTGGTCTGCCGTCTGGACGACAAGGCGGCGGCGGAGGCGCTTCGCCGCATCCGGGGCGTGGACGACAAGCACCACATGACGCTGCTGTGCCGCGACCTGAGCGAGCTGGGCAGCTACGCCCGCGTGGACAACAAGCAGTACCGCCTGCTGAAGAATGCGACGCCGGGCCCGTTCACCTTCATTCTGGAGGCGACCAAGGAAGTGCCGCGTCGCCTGTCGCACCCTTCGCGCCGCACCATCGGCCTGCGAGTGCCGGACCACCGCACGACGCAGGACCTGCTGGCCCTGATCGGCCAGCCGCTGCTGGCCACGACGCTGATACCGCCGGGCGAGTCCGACCCGCTCAACGACCCGGACGACATCACGCAGCGTTACGACAAGCTGGTGCAAGTGATCATCAACGCCGGGGCCTGCGCCATGCAGCCCACCACGGTGATCGACCTGACCGAGGAGCCCCCGGTGCTGGTGCGCCGCGGCAGCGGCGACCCGGCCCTGCTGGGCTTGGAGCTGCAGGACCAGGACGCCTAAACAGGAGCGAAGCGACTGGGGGGCCCATCAAGCCACACCCGCGGAACTGGCTCTGCCAGGCCGCTGGGTGGCGCCCCCTGGGGGCAGGAGCGAAGCGACTGGGGGGCCAATCACACCATTGCGGTGATGACGACCTCGATCTTCCACTCGGGCTTGGCCAGATGCGCCTGCACCGTCGCCCGCGGCGGCGTATGCCCGGCCGGCACCCACGCGTCCCATGCCTCGTTCATCCCCGGCAGATCCGCCAGGTCCTTGATGTAGAGCTGGGCCCGCAGGATCTTGGTCTTGTCCGTGCCGGCACGTGCCAGCAGCCGGTCGACCATGCCCAGCACCTGGGCGGTCTGCCCCTTGATGTCCTGGGTGGCATCGTCCGGCACCTGCCCGGCCAGATACACGACGCCGTTGTGCACGGCCATTTCAGACAGTCGGGGACCGACGTCAAAGCGTTCGATGTTGCTCATTTGCTGTGATGCTTGCTGTGGGAGGGAGCATGGGCCTTGGCCTTGCCAGCCTTGCCGGCGTGGCCAGCATGACCCGCAGGACCAGTCTTTGCGGCGCCACCAGCGCCATGCGCCCCGGCAGCCTTCTGGCCCAGCTTGCTTTCGGTGCCCGCCATCAGCTTGCGGATGTTGGCCTCGTGGCGCCAGATCAGCAGCAGGCTCATCAGCACAATGGCGATCAGCTCCGGACCCACACCCCAGATGAGCATTTCATAAAAGGGCGCGAACACGGCCGCACTGATGGAGGCGAGCGACGAATAACGGAAGAAGTAGGCAATGATGATCCAGGTCAGCAGCGTCGCCAGGCCCAGCCAGGGATTGATGGCCAGCAGCACACCTGCCGCCGTCGCCACGCCCTTGCCCCCCTGAAACCGGAAGAACACCGGCCACAGATGGCCGATGAAGGCCGCCAGGCCCACCAGCGCGGCCACGCCCTGCTCCATGCCGTAAGGCGCGCCATAGTGCTGCACCAGCAGCACCGGCACAAAACCCTTGAGCGCATCGAACAGCAGCGTGAGGATGGCCGCCGCCTTGTTGCCCGAGCGCAGCACATTGGTGGCGCCCGGGTTGCCGGAGCCGTAGCTGCGCGGGTCCGACAGGCCCATCATCCGGCTGATGATGACCGCAAAGGACAAGGACCCGAAGAGATAACCGGCGATGATCGCCCCAACCGAAAACAATACGTCTTGCATGGGGCGTTATTCTGCCCCGGACTTCAGTGCGCACTCGACCGGCCGCGCGCCCAGCAACTCCGTCAAAACCCTTGGTTCGAGGCTCACCAGATACCCCCGGCGGCCCCCGTTGATCAGGATGCGCGGCAGCGCCAGGATGCCGGCCTCGACAAACACCGGCATCTCCTTGCGCGTGCCGAATGGCGACGTGCCCCCGACCATGTAGCCGCTGTGCCGCTGCGCCACATCCGGCTTGCACGGCTCCACCTTCTTGCAGGGAATCTGGCGCGCCAGTTCCTTGAGGCTGACGGTGCAGTCGCCGTGCATCAGCACGATCAACGGCTGCGCCTTCTCGTCCTGCATCACCAGGGTCTTGACCACCTCATGCTCCGGCACGCCGAGCTGGCGGGACGATTCGGCGGTGCCCCCATGATCGACATAGTCGTAGACATGCTCGCCAAAGGCGACGCTGTGCTGCCGCAGCCATTGGGTGGCCGGCGTTTCGCTGACGTGAGAACCTTTCTTGCTCATGGGCCTGCATTGTGAAGCAGCCCCCGCGGCGCGGCTTGTACAGGATTGCTGACAACGCCTGGCAGCGGTGCGGTTAGGCTGCGGCCCGTAACGGGAATTGCCATGCCGCTTGATACCTCTGCTCCATTGCTCAAGGACCTGATCAACGAAGCCGCGCTGCGGGACGTGGCGGGCACCTTCAAGGACCTGACCCCCTCGTTCGATTCGCGCGGGTTTCTGAAGGCCGCAACGAACGGGCTGGATGCGCTGTCCATCCTGCAACGGGTGCACCGCGTGGCGGAAAGCCTGGCCCTGGCGCTGCCGGGCGCCTATGCCGAGCAACTGGCGGTGGTGGTGGACGCGGGCCCGCGTCTGAGCGGGGCCTTCCTCAACATGGCGCTCGGCGACTTCGTCGCCAGCTATGGGCTGGCCGACCCGGCCCGGTCGCTCAAGGCGCTGCGCCGCCTCACCCCCTACGGCACGGCGGAATTCGCCGTCCGCCCCTTCCTGCGGCAGGACCTGCACGGCACGCTGCGCACCCTGCGGACCTGGACCGAGGACCGCAACGAACATGTGCGGCGTCTGGCCAGCGAAGGCTGCCGGCCGCGACTGCCCTGGTCCTTCCGGCTGGAGGCGCTGGTCGCCGACCCGACCCCGCTGGCGCCGCTGCTGCACGCCCTGCGCCAGGACAGCAGCCTGTATGTGCGGCGCTCCGTCGCCAACAGCCTCAATGACATCACCAAGGACCATCCCGACTGGGTCTTCGACCATGTGGCCGGCTGGGACCTGGACCACGCCCACTGCGCCTGGATCGTCAAGCATGCGCTGCGCAGCCAGATCAAGAAGGGCGACCCGCGTGCGTTGCGGCTGATCGGGGCGAGCGAAGGCGCGGAGGTCTCGATCGACAAGCTGTCGATCAGCCCCTCCCAGGTGACCCTGGGCGGTGAGGTCGAGATCGCCTTCGAGCTTCGCTCGCAGTCGGGCAGCGACCAGCGGCTGGTGGTGGACTATGTGGTCCATTACGTGAAGAAAAACGGCGCGCCCTCGCCCAAGGTCTTCAAGCTCAAGACGGTGGCCCTGCCTGCTGGCGAGGTCCAGCCCATCCGCATTCGCCGCGCGCTACGCAACTTCACGACACGGGTGCACTACGCCGGCGACCATCGGGTGGAGGTGATGGTGAACGGGCAGCGGATGGCGTCGGGGGTCTTCACGCTCACCGTCTGATAAAGCGGGGGGCTTGTGGCCGAGAAATTATTGTTTTACAGTAATTTCTTACCTTCTCACGGTAAGTGACATGCACGACGCCTTGCCCCGCCCCGCTGCCCCCCGACTGCTTTGGATTTCCCGCAGCGTCCGTGCCCTGGCGCTGGGAGGCGCCGTCGGCGTGCTGACCTTCGCGGCGGCGTTCTGGAGCAGTCCGCAGTGGGTGCAGCGCGTGGCGCTGTCGCAATGGAAGCTGCCGGCGGGGTCGCTCCAGACCGACGCCCTCTCCCGCTTCCTCGCAGCCCTTGGCAGTGCGCCCGGATTCGCCCTGGCCTTGTGGGTGCTGTGGCAGGTCTGGGCCCTGTTCGGCTGGTATGGCCGGGGCGAGATCTTTCATCCGCGCGCCATCCACCATCTGCGTCGCTTCGGCCAGGCGGTCACTGCGCTGGCACCAGTCATGGTGCTGTCCGACACGCTCACCGTGCTGGGCCTGACCTGGTTCAATCCGCCGGGCAAGCGGCAGTTGATGGTGCAGATCGGCAGCGAGCACTACCTGCAGCTGATGGTGGGCCTGGTGCTGCTGGCCATTGCGCAGGTGATGCTGGAAGCCCAGCGCATGGCCCAGGAGAACGCGGAGTTCGTCTGAACGCCGCGCCACCGCCATGCCCATTGTTGTCCGGCTCGATGTGATGCTTGCGCAGCGAAAGATGCGCTCCAAGGACCTGGCCGAAGCCATCGGTATCACCGAGGCCAATTTGTCGCTGCTCAAGTCCGGCAAGGTCCGCGGGGTGCGCTTTGACACGCTGGCCCGGATCTGCACGGTGCTCGACTGCCAGCCGGGCGACCTGCTGATGCATGAGCCGGGGCCGCAGGACGGGATGGACCTCGGCAGCGAAGAGGCCGATCGCGACGATCCGCCGCCTGCCGTTCGTCGGTCAGTGCGCAAGGACTAGACGCCGTGAAGACCCCTCCGATGCTGGTGCTGGACACCCCGCCGCGATGGAGGGGAATGCTGGCCGTGGTGGCCGTGCATGCCCTGCTGCTGGTCTGGCTCGGGCAGACACATCGGGCGCTGCCGTCCGCGCAAGAACTACGTCCCACGCGTCAGCCGACGAGCACGGTGAAGATGGTCACGATCCAGTTGTCCCCGCTGCGCCACCGCGAGGCGACGCCCACCCCCACGCCGGTGCCTTCCGCCCGCGAACCCCAGCGCCCCGCACGACAGCGCCCCCTCGCGACCGACACGGCGCGCGCCACCGCCGAGGTCGATGCGGCCCCGCTGGCCGCGAAGGCAGCATCAACCGCGACGAAGGCGTCCACGGCAAGGACGGCACCCGCGCCCGAACCCCTGGCGGTCGACGCACGGAAACCTCCGGCATCTGCGCCTGAATCGCTGCCCCAGCCGGCCGCTCAGTCGGCGCTTCAGTCGCCGTCGCCTGCCGCGTCCGGGCCCAGTGGCCGTGAGCTGATGGACGGCGCGGCCACCCGGCTGGCCATCCGACAGTCCACCCGCGGCACGCCATTGCTGTCCGAGCGCGCCGACCAGGCCAGCCAGGCCCCTGAACGGCTCGACGCTTCGGCCCGCCTGGGACGCGAGATCAAGGAAGCCGGCCATGGAGACTGCCTCAAGGGCGAATACGCCGGCGGCGGCATGGGCCTGCTCAGCGCGCCGTTCCTGCTGCTGGCGAAGGCACGCGGCCAATGCGCCAAGTAAGCCCCGCACCGACCTCCTCCAGGAGCCACGCTGTGACCCGATCGATTCTTCCACCTGCGCCCTGCGCGCCCTTGCCCATGCATGCTGTGAACACCTTGGCCGCCCGGATGGCGGGTTTTGTCGGCCCTTTAATGCGCAACCGGCGGACGGCCCTGCGGATTCTGGCGGGCGGGCTGTACGCCGCGGGCCTGTCGCAGGCCGCGGTCGCTCAGGTTGCCCACGACGCGCAATCCGCTCAAACAGTGCAATCCGCTCCATCCAGCCAGGCCTCCGCGCCGGACGACGCCGCCCAGTCCTTGCCAACGGTGCAGACCAGCCTGCAACGCGGCAGCTTCATGCCCTACAAGCAGATCAACCAGGTGCTTCTCGCCTTGAAGACCGATGGAGAAGGCCTCTTCGTCAGCCGCCTTCGCATCCGCCCGAGCGACAAGGGCCAGCCGCTGCCGCCCAACATCCGCCTAGCGTTGATGACCGACGAGCGCACCATCAACATCCCGGTCGATGCCGAAGGCCGCTTTGAGCTGCCGACGTTTCCCAAGGAGGAAGCCAAGGACATGGAGCTGGGCAGCAATGTGCCCAAGGGCACGACCGGCATCCAGCTGCGCATCGACCTCACCACCCCGCCCGACCAACTGGACATGGCCACCGTTCGCCGCGTCGTGAAGGTCGGCCAGCATCTGCGTGATGAGTTGCTGCCCTGGTATGTGCGCTGGCTGGTGCCGCAGATCGACGGCGTGACGGTCTGCAGCGCCCGGCCGGATTGGCAACTGGGCTGGGCCGAGAACGGCCAGAACTGGGTGCTGCCGCTGCCGGCCGACGCGTCCGCCAAGGAACCGGATACGGAGAAGGACAAGCCCTCGCGTCCCTGCACCGTGCTCACCGGCCAGGAGCAGTTTCCGGACCGCGCCCGCCTGCTGTCACCAGCGGCGGACCAGCCCAAGCTCTACATCCGGCTGCGGCAGACGCGCCCGTCCTGACCGGGTCAGTGCATCAGCTTAAGGGTCACCACGCCGGCGATGATCAGCCCGACCCCGACGAACCGGCCCAGCGTGGCCGGGTCTCCATAGGCCAGCACGCCCACGGCGAAAGCGCCTGCGGCACCGATGCCGGTCCACACCGCATAGGCCGTGCCCATGGGGATGGCGCGCTGCGCCAGCCAGAGCATGTAGCCGCTGCCGGACATGAAGGCGATCGCCATGGCGATGCCCAGGCCGCGGTATTGCGGCGTCTGGGCGAGTTTGAGGCCGACGGGCCAGCCGATCTCGAGAAGGCCGGCGATGACGAGGTAGATCCAGCTCATGACAATACTGCTTGCAGGGGAAACCCTGCATGCTAAGCCCAGCCGGCGTGCTTGGGTCTGGACTCCCCCTCAGCGCAGCCTCAGCAAGACCTTAGCGCTGCCTCAGCCCTGCAACTGATCAATGATGATCCGCAGCCGCTCCTGCACGGCGGGTTCCAGGTCCACGAACCGGCAGCCCACATACACCTGCTCGCCAGCCAGGAAGGAGCGGAAGCTGCGGCGCGCGCGCACCTCCAGCGCCACCGTGACGACACCGAAGTCGCCCAGGCTCAGGCGCACCTGGGGAAGCCGTTTACCCACCAGCAGCGCGCCTGCCTCGGCCTTGCTGGCCCGCAGTGCCACGCCGCCCAGCGACACGTCTTCCAGGCTCAGGCTCAACGAACGCCCCAGCACCGCCAGGTCTGCATGGAACGCCGGCCCCAGCGGCATCGCCTGACGGGGCGAGCTGCGGCGGTCCACCGGCTCGTCCAGATCCACCGCACCGCCGGACATCGAGTCCTGGTGGCCGGACGTGTCCGGGCGGGGCCGGTTGGTGTCGTCGTCGAGCGGATCGAGGGGGAACGGTCTGGAGTTCATAAGGCCACAAGCGCTGAGCAGAAGCACTGTGCAGAGGCGCGATGCCAAAGACGGTGCCAGGTCGATGCTGACCCGAGTGTAGCGAGCACCGAAGGCCTCGGCGGTCTTGCGCCGCGGCCCTTCACGCCTTCACCCATTCACCCTTGCAGCGCGCTCCCGTCGCGCTCTCTGGCGCGCTCCAGCTCCAGTTGCTTCAGCACCCGGCGCTGTACCTTGCCGGTGGTGGTCATCGGCAGGCTCTCGATGAACTCGATGTCCTTGGGATATTCGTAGGGCGCCAATCGCCCTTTGACAAAGGCCTGTAGCTCGGCGACCAGTTGCGCCGATCCTTCATGCCCCGGCGACAGCACCACAAATGCCTTCACCATGCTGCCCCGGTCCGCATCCGGCTTGGGCACGACGGCGGCATTGGCCACCGCCGCATGCTTGACCAGGCAGTTCTCGATCTCCCCCGGCCCGATGCGGTAGCCCGCCACCTTGAACTGATCGTCCGAGCGCCCTTCGTACCAGAGGTAGCCCTGTGCATCCATGCGGGCCATGTCGCCGGTGCGGCACCAGCTGTCGTCGGGGTCGCCGGTGAACTTGGCGCGGGTGGCAGCCTCGTTGTTCCAGTAGCCGAGGAAGAACACCGGGTCCGGCGTGCCGTGCACATCGCGCCGATGCACGGCAATTTCGCCGATGGTGCCGGGGGCGCAGACCTGCCCGTCGTCGTCGATCACCGCCACGCGGTGCCCGGGATAGGCGCGGCCCATGCTGCCCGGACGGGCCGGCCACAGCCGGGCGCAGTTGCCCACCACATAGTTGATCTCGGTCTGGCCGAACATCTCGTTGACCGTCAGGCCCAGCTCGTCCTGCACCCAGTGGAAGACCGCGTCGCCCACCGCTTCGCCCGCACTCATGATGGCCTGCAGATGCAGCTCGTACTGCCGGCGTGGATGCGGACAGGCCTTCATCATCGCCTTCAGCGCGGTCGGGAACAGGAAGGTGTGGCTGATGCGATAGCGCTGCATCAGCTCGAAGGCTCGCTCCGGCGTGAAGCGGCCCTGGTAGGCCAGGATCGGCCGCCCGAAATACAGCGTGGGCAGCAGCGCATCCATCAGTCCGCCGGTCCAGGCCCAGTCGGCCGGGCTCCAGAAGACGGCCTCGCTCGCCACCGACGGATCGCGCGGATCAAAGCCGAACCAGTTCTGGCTCGCGACAAAGCCGGTGAGGTTGCCCATCAGCGCCCGCTGCGGAATCAGCGCGCCTTTGGGGGCGCCGGTCGTGCCGCTGGTGTAGATGAGGATGGCCGGGTCATCCGCCGCGTGCAGGCGCGGCTGGAAGCGTGCATCTTCCGCCTGCAGCGCGGCCATCCAGTCGCTTTCGCCGTCCTGCGGCGACGTGCCGCCCACCACCAGCAGATGAGAGAGCGCGGGGCAATCCGCCCTCACCTCACGCAAGGTGGCCAGGGCCGCTGCTTCCACGATGGCCAGGCAAGCGCCGCTGTCCTGCAGCCGATAGGCCATGGCCTCTGGCCCGAACAGCATGGACAGCGGCATGGCCACCGCGCCGAGCTGGTTCAGGGCGATGTGGGCCACCGCCGTTTCGAAGCGCTGCGGCATTACCAGCGCCACCCGGTCCCCCGCCTTCACGCCCAGGCGCTGCAAGGCATTGGAGAGTCGGTGCGCGGCGCGCTGCAACTGGCCGTAGCTGTATTGCGCGCGGCAGCCGGTGTCGCTGTCGGAGAGGATGGCGGGCGCGTCGGGCGTGTCGCGCGCCCAGCGTCCGCAGCACAGCTCCGCCAGGCTGATCTGCGCCGGCAGCTGCCACTGGAAGCGGGCGTGCATGTGGGGGTAGAGGTCGCCGGGCGGGGACGTCTCGGATGGGTCGGGTACGTGACGGGCCGGACGCCTCGCGGTCATGGGGAGCTCTTCCTCTCGAACAAGAGCGTGGATGCTAGCCACGCTGGCCCGACCGGTCTTCATGGAAAGCCCGTAGCACGCCGGTGGGGCGTGATGCCCCGCGTTAGCGCCTCAGGGCGCGTAGCGTTGCAGCGCCTCGCCGGAGAGACGGCACAGACGCCAATCCGGCAGCAGGGCCGCGCCCATCTTCTCGTAGAAGCGGATGGCGTTTTCATTCCAGTCCAGCACGCACCATTCGAAGCGGCCATAACCGCGCTCATTGGCGATGCCCGCCAGCAGCGTCAGCATGCGACGACCCAGGCCCGCGCCGCGATGGGCGGGCTTCACGTACAGGTCTTCCAGATACAGGCCCGGCTTGGCCAGGAAGGTGGAGAAATTGATGAAGGTCAGCGCAAAGGCCACCACCTCCCCAGACTGGTGCTCCGCCACCCAGGACTCCACCACCGGCTTGTCGCCAAACAGATGCGGCGCCAGGGTCTCGGGCGTGACGGACAGCAGATGGGTGAGGTTCTCGAATTCCGCCAGCTCGGTGATCAGGCCGACCAGGGCGGGTACATCCTCCGGGCGTGCCGGGCGAAAGCTGTAGGCCTCGGACGCCGGGCTGGGCACGGGGGTGCTGTCGGTGGACACATCGGCCGCGGCGGCTGCGGACAGGGATGGGGAGTTGGGTGTGGCGTTCATGCCTGCATTGTCTCCATGGCGAAAGCGGCCCGGCGATGCAAGGCCTACAGTCGTGTCCATGAGCACCGACACCCGCCCGACTTCCCCGTCCGCCTCGGCGCTGCCGACAGCGGCGTATGTGCCGCGCCGGACGCATCGCAGCGAATTCGTGACGCTGCGGGGGCTGCGCCATCATCTGATGCACTGGGGCCCGCCGCCCTCGCCGTCCGACACACGTCCGCTGCTGGTGATGGTGCACGGCTGGATGGACGTCGGGGCCTCGTTCCAGTTCATGGTGGATGCCCTTCGCGAGGAGCGGCCGATGGTCGCGATGGACTGGCGCGGTTTTGGCCTCACCGACAACACGCCGGGCGATGCCTACTGGTTCCCCGACTACCTGGGCGACCTGGACGCGCTGCTGGACCATCTGAGCCCGGGCGCCCCGGTCGATCTGCTGGGTCACAGCATGGGCGGCAATGTGGTGATGACCTATGCCGGCGTGCGGCCGCAGCGCATCCGCCGCCTGGTGAATCTCGAAGGCTTCGGCCTGCCCGAGACGATTCCGGAGATGGCCCCTGCGCGGCTCGCCGACTGGCTCGATGAGCTCAAGACCCCGCAGAGCCTGAAGAGCTATGAGTCGGTAGAGGGCGTGGCGCACCGGCTGATGAAGACCAACCCGCGAGTGCCCGCCGACAAGGCGGCCTGGCTGGCGCAGCACTGGTCGCGTCAGGGGGAAGATGGCCACTGGCACATCCTCGGCGACGCGGTCCACAAACGGACCAACCCGGTGCTCTACCGCAGGGCTGAAGCGCTGGCCTGCTGGTCCCGCATCCAGGCGCCGACGCTGTGGGTGGAAGGCAGCGAGACCGACATGACCCAGTGGTGGGGCAACCGGTATCCGCGCGAAGACTTCGAAACGCGGCTGAGCGTGGTGCCGAAGCTGGACCGTGTGACCTTGCAGAAGGCCGGGCACATGCTGCATCACGACCAGCCCGAGGCCTTGGCGCGGGAGGTGGAATCGTTCCTGGGCTGAGGCGCCTTCCGCGGGCAGCGTGAACACCGCAATGGGCGGCGTCCAGGGCGCAGCGTGCAGTGAGTGGCGAGTGACCAGTGGCAGGTAGCAGGTAGCAGGTAGCAGGTGGCAGGTGGCTCGGCTCAAGCCCCTGCTGTGACGACGGCCGCCTGGTACACCTGCACAAAGGCCGGCGGCATCCGGCGCGGTCGGCCGGTGCTGATCTCGATGCACACCAGGTCCCAGCGCCCGCGCATCAGCGTCTGGCCGTCGCTGGCGCGGCGCAGCTGGAAGCGGCGCTCCATGGCCAGCTTGCCGTCGCCCGCCGTCAGCCAGGTGCCCAGCCACAACCGCTCGCCCTGGAAGGACGGCAGCAGATAGTCGTAGACGCCCTGCCGGATGGCCATGGCGCGGTCCAGTTGGCGGTAGTCCTGCAGCGACAGGCCCAGGTGCTCCGAATGCGACCAGGCCACACGCTCGCACCACTGCACATAGACCGCATTGTTGGTGTGGTCCAGGCCGTCGATGTCCGCCGCCTGCGGGGACACCTCCAGCAGGTGGGGTCGCGGGTAGTCCCAGCCGTCCCCCTGGTTGATCCCGTCCACACCTGCGTCCCGCCCTGCCCCTTGCTCCACCGACATGCCTGTCTCCTGCCCCGCAGGGCGCTACTGAATGCCAGATCTCGCCACAGAGATCCGTCGCCGCCGTGACCTCCTGACGCCGCCCCGGCTGCAAATTCGGCAGAATGCCGCCCCTTGATTCTCTTGCGACAGCGGCCTGCGCGGCTGTCGCACAAGCGGCAGGTCTGTCGCGGCGGTGCACCCGGTGCCGTCGGTCGCGCCTGCCGTGTTTCTCTTCCGTCTGGCCTCAGTTTCCGTCATGAACATCACCGTCCTCGAAGAACTCCGCATCTACATCGACCCGTTGACCGACGACGAATATGCCGCCCTGGAGCGCAGCATCCTCGCCGAAGGCTGCCGCGACGCGCTGGTCCTGTGGGGGGACATTCTGGTGGACGGTCACAACCGCTACAGCATCTGCAGCAAGCATGGCCTGCCCTTCCAGACGGTGCAGAACACCCGCTTCAAGACGATGGAAGACGTGCATCTGTGGATGATCGACCAGCATCTGGGCCGCCGCAGCGTGTCGGACTTCCAGCGGGGGGTGCTGGCCCTGCGCAAGAAGGAGATCCTGGAGGCGCGGCGCCTGTCGGTGCTGGACAAGCCGGCCGAGGAACTGGCTGCCGCGGCCGAGGCGCCTTGGGAGGGCGAAGGCGCCCCGACAGCGCCGGTGGAGGCCGCCGTGCCGGCCGCGCCGCCCCTCAAGAGCCGTGAAGCGATTGCCAAGGCCGCCCGCATCAGCGCGGCCACGGTGAGCCAGATCGAAAAGATTCAGAAGGCGGCAGCGCCGGAGCTGGTGGCGGCGGTGAAGGCCGGCGAGGTGTCGATCAGCGCCGCGGCGGTCATTGCGGAGCTGTCGGCCGAAGAGCAGGCGGCGGCGGCGGCCGGCGGCAAGAAGGAACTGCGCCAGGCGGCCAAGCGGGTGCGTGAGGCCAAGAGCGGCAAGAAGTCCACCGGTGATGCGGTGGCCGATGTGGCCGTGGAGGTGCTGGGCGTGCCGACGACCGATGAGGGCGAGCCGGAATCCGATCCGCGCATCGCACTGCTGCGGGCGCAGGTCAGCGCCCTGCAGGACGAGAACACCCAGTTGCGCGCTCAGGTGGCGGATCTGCAGGCCCAGCTGACTGCGGCCAGGCACGCCGCTGCGTCCTGATCGGGGCTCAACCCGGCCAAGGGGGCCGGGTGATGGCCAGGTAAGAGCCGCGTGATGGCGGTAATGGCCTGGCGCCCGATCCCGGTCGGGCGACTCAAAACTCGGACTGCGTAGGCTCCGGCGGGGCCGCTGCGACGGCGGCCTCGTGGCGATTCATCACCCGGGCATAGATCCAGACGATCGCGCAATACACCAGCAGCGCGCCCTGGGCCCCGACCCAGAAGCTGAACGGCCAGCCGAAGAACTCGAAGCTCAGGTCCCGCGCATACCAGGCCACGCCAAACGTCACCCCGCCCCACAGCAGCAGCAGGGACAAGGTCAGCAGCACCACCACGCGGGTGGAAGCCGCGGCCGGACGGCCGGCGTGCCGGTCCGGCGGCCCGCTGACCGCCCACTCCGGAGAGCGGTCGCCGCGTTGGGGGACAGGGCGTGTCGGGTCCATCCCGACATCTTAGGCAGCCCATGCGTGGCAGCATGAGAAAATACCCTTCTTCACCCGCTGTCCGGGCCGCTTTTGTGCCGGTCCGCCATCAGCGGGCCTGCTATTTCGGGGCCTGTCCCCACGCATCCAGACATCATGGACATCGAACACATCAATGCGATCGGCAACACCCTGACCGATTTGCAAGCGCGTACCGACGCGCTAAGGGGGTATCTTTGACTACGACCGCAAAGCGCTGCGGTTGAATGAAGTCAATGCCGCGTTGGAGAACCCCAACGTCTGGAACGAGCCCAAGCGCGCCCAGGAACTGGGCAAGGAAAAGCGCACCCTGGAGCAGGTGGTCGAAACCATCAACCACCTGACGACCAATCTCGCGGACAACCTCGAACTCTTCGAGATGTCCAAGGAAGAGAACGACATCACCGGCCTGGAAACCATCCAGGCCGACGCTGCCCGTCTGGCCGAGAGCGTGGAGGAACTGGAGTTCCGCCGCATGTTCAACAACCCGGCCGACCCCAGCAACTGCTTCATCGACATCCAGGCCGGCGCCGGCGGCACCGAAGCCTGCGACTGGGCCGGCATGCTGCTGCGCCAGTACCTGAAGTACTGCGAACGCAAGGGCTTCAAGGCGGAAGTGGAAGAAGAAACGCCCGACGAAGTCGCCGGCATCAAGAGCGCCACCATCAAGGTGGAAGGCGAATATGCCTTTGGCCTGCTGCGCACCGAGTCCGGCGTGCACCGCCTGGTGCGCAAGAGCCCCTTCGACTCCTCCGGCGGCCGTCACACCAGCTTCGCCTCGCTGTTCGTCTACCCGGAAATCGATGACTCGATCGAAATCGACATCAACCCGGCCGACGTGCGGGTGGACACCTACCGCGCCAGCGGCGCCGGTGGCCAGCACATCAACAAGACCGACTCGGCGGTGCGCCTGACCCACCTGCCCACCGGCATCGTGGTGCAGTGCCAGGACAGCCGCAGCCAGCACAGCAACCGCGACGTCGCCTGGCGCCGTCTGCGCTCGCGCCTGTACGACCATGAGATGAAGAAGCGCATGGCCGAGCAGCAGAAGCTGGAAGACAGCAAGACCGATGTGGGCTGGGGTCACCAGATCCGCAGCTACGTGCTGGACCAGAGCCGCATCAAGGACCTGCGCACCAACGTCGAAATCTCCAACACCCAGAAGGTGCTGGACGGCGACCTGGATGCGTTCATCACCGCTTCGCTCAAGCAGGGCGTCTAAGCCCTCCAGTGACTCTGCAGGGTGCCTTGCGCACCCGCTTTAAATGAAGGATGCCCGCCATGCGTGAAGGCACTGTCACCCTGATCCGCCGCGAAGACTACGTGGCCCCCATCTTCTGGATCCGCACTGTCGACCTGACCTTCGACCTGGACCCGGCCAAGACGCTGGTGACCAGCAAGATGCAACTGGAGCGCAACGCCGCCGTGCCGCACGGCCCGCTGCGCCTGCACGGCGAGGAGCTCAACCTCCTGCGCGTGCTGATCAACGGCGAAAGCGTGTCCTTCCGCCAGGAAGGGCATGAGCTGATCATCGACAACGTGCCGGATGCGGACTTCGTGCTCGAGATCCGCAACACCTGCTGCCCGGACAAGAACACCGCGCTGTCGGGTCTGTACACCTCCGGCGGCGGCTTCTTCACCCAGTGCGAGGCCGAAGGCTTCCGCCGCATCACCTACTTCCTGGACCGTCCGGACGTGATGGCGGTCTACACGGTGACCCTGCGGGCGGACAAGTCGCGCTTCCCGGTGCTGCTGTCCAACGGCAACCTGCTGGACACCGCCGACCTGGACAACGGTCGCCACATGGCCAAGTGGCATGACCCCTTCCCCAAGCCCAGCTACCTCTTCGCCCTGGTGGCCGGCGACCTGGTGGCTCGCGAGCAGCGCATCCGCACCCGCGCCGGCAAGGACCATCTGCTGCAGGTCTACGTGCGCCGCGGCGACCTGGAAAAGACCGAACATGCGATGAATTCGCTGATCGCGTCGGTGGTGTGGGACGAAGCCCGCTTCAACCTGCCCCTGGACCTGGAACGCTTCATGGTCGTCGGCGTGTCCGACTTCAACATGGGCGCGATGGAGAACAAGGGCCTGAACATCTTCAACACGTCGGCCCTGCTGGCGTCGCCGGCCACCGCCACCGATGCGGACTTCCAGCGCATCGAGTCCATCGTCGCGCATGAGTACTTCCACAACTGGACCGGCAACCGCGTCACCTGCCGCGACTGGTTCCAGCTGTCGCTCAAGGAAGGCCTGACGGTGTTCCGCGACCAGGAATTCAGCATGGACATGGCCGCCACGCCGAGCGCGCGCGCGGTCTGCCGCATCCAGGACGTGCGGGCCCTGCGCTCGATGCAGTTCCCCGAAGACGCCGGCGCCATGGCCCACCCGGTGCGCCCCGATGTCTACGCCGAGATCAACAACTTCTACACGCCCACCGTCTACGAAAAGGGCTCGGAAGTGGTGCGCATGTACCAGACGCTGGTCGGCCGTGAAGGCTTCGGCAAGGGCATGGCGCTGTACTTCGAGCGCCATGACGGCCAGGCCGTGACCTGCGACGACTTCGCCCAGGCGATCGCCGACGCCAACCCCGGCTCGGAACTCTCCAAGCGCCTGGACACCTTCAAGCGCTGGTATTCGCAGGCCGGCACGCCGCGCCTGCAGGCTCGTGGCCAGTACGACGCCGCGGCCCGCACCTACACCCTGTCGCTGCAACAGGTGAACCCGCCCAGCCCCGGCCAGCCGGACAAGCTGCCGCAGGTCATCCCGGTGGCCCTGGGGCTGCTGAGCCGCGACGGCGCCGCCCTGCCGCTGCAGCTCGACGGCGAAGCCCAGGCCGCCGGCACCGACCGCGTGCTGGTGCTGGACAGCGCCGAGCAGTCGTTTGTGTTCGTCAATGTGGACAGCGCCCCGGTGCCGTCGCTGCTGCGCGGCTTCTCCGCCCCGGTGGTGCTGGACGACGGCCTGGGGGACGAAGAACTGCTGGTGCTGCTCAAGCACGACAGCGATGCCTTCAACCGCTGGGAAGCCAGCCAGCGCCTGGCCCTGTCGCGTCTGCTGACAAGCGTGCGCAACGGCCAGCCGCTGCGCCTGGACGACGCCTATCTGGACGCGATGCGTGCGGTGCTGCGTCACCCGGACCTGGACCCGGCCTTCAAGGCGCTGGCGCTGCAACTGCCCGACGAGGCCTACATTGCCGAACAGCTGACGGTGGTGGACCCGCAAGCCATCCACGCCGCCGTGACGCAGGCGCAGGAACAACTGGCCGCGGCCCTGCAGGCGGACTGGGCCTGGGCCTTCGAGACCCATCAGGTCAGCGGCGGTTATCAGCCGGACCCGGTGCAAAGCGGCAAGCGCGCACTGACCAACCTGGCCCTGTCCATGCTGGTGCTGCATGCCACCCGCAGCGGTGATGGCGTCTGGCCGGGCCGCGCCTACCAGCGCTTCAAGGACGCGACCAACATGACCGACCGCATGGGCGCCCTGTCGGCCCTGGTCCAGGCCCATGCGGCCCTGGCCGAGCCGGCGCTGGAGCGCTTCCATGCCCAGTTCAAGGGCGAGGCCCTGGTCATCGACAAGTGGTTCGCCCTGCAAGGCCGTGCCACCGAGCTCGACGGCAAGACCTTCGCACGGGTCAAGCAACTGGCCAAGCATTCGGACTTCACCCTGAAGAATCCGAACCGGGCCCGCAGCCTGATCTTCTCGCTGTGCATGTTCAACCCGGCCGCCTTCCACCGCACCGATGCGGCGGGTTATGTGTTCTGGGCGGAGCAGGTGCTGGCGCTGGATGCCATCAATCCGCAGGTGGCCGGTCGCCTGGCCCGCGTGATGGACCGCTGGACCACGCTGGCCACGCCCTATCGCAGCGCCGCCCGCGAGGCGATTGCGCGTGTGGCCGCCAAGGCCGAGCTGTCCAACGATGTGCGCGAGATCATCGACCGTCAGCTGGCCATGGACACGCCCGCGGCTGCGCCTGCCGCTGCGCCTGCTGCAGCCGTCGCTGTGACCGCTGTGGCGGCTGCTCCGGCTGTGGCCGCTCCGGTGGAGCCCGCTGCTGTCGAGGCGCCCACGCAGCCCGCCCCGGACCTGCCGCCGGCCGCCGTCATCGACGTGACCGCCAGCGACCCGTCGGCCGTCCAAGGCTGAGGACGACCGCCGGCCGCCCTGCCCCGCCGTGGCCTCACGCGCGCGGCAGGGCCTCCCCCGATTTGCAACCATCCGGAGAAGTTCATGAGTAGTTCTCGCGTCAGCCTGACCCAGTACCTGGTGGAGCAGCAGCGCCTGCACGGACATATCCCGTCGCAGCTGCGGCTCCTGATCGAGGTGGTGGCCCGCGCCTGCAAGCGCATTGCCATCAGCGTGAACAAGGGCGCACTGGGGGACGTGCTGGGCACGGCCGGCTCGGAAAACGTCCAGGGCGAAGTGCAGAAGAAGCTGGACATCATCGCCAACGAGGTGCTGATCGAGGCCAATGAATGGGGCGGCCATCTGGCGGCCATGGCGTCCGAGGAAATGGAAGGCATCTATGTGGTGCCCAACCGTTTCCCCCAGGGCGAATACCTGCTGATGTTCGACCCGCTCGACGGCTCCAGCAACATCGACGTGAACGTCTCCATCGGCACCATCTTCTCGGTGCTGAAGAAGCCCGAGGGCAGCCAGGGCGTGAGCGAGGACGACTTCCACCAGCCCGGCACCGCGCAGGTGGCGGCCGGTTATTGCGTCTACGGACCGCAGACCACGCTGGTGCTGACGGTGGGGGACGGTGTGGCCATGTTCACGCTGGACCGCGAACAGGGCTCCTGGGTGCTGACTGCCGACGATGTGCGGGTGCCGGAAGACACCAAGGAATTCGCCATCAACATGTCCAACATGCGGCATTGGGACGAGCCGGTGAAGCGCTACATCGACGAATGCCTGGCCGGTGAGGAAGGTCCGCGCGGCAAGAATTTCAACATGCGCTGGATCGCCTCGATGGTGGCGGACGTGCATCGCATCCTGACCCGCGGCGGCATCTTCATGTACCCGTGGGACAAGCGTGAGCCCAACAAGGCGGGCAAGCTGCGGCTGATGTATGAGGCCAATCCGATGGCCTTCCTGATCGAGCAGGCCGGTGGTGCTGCCACCAACGGCCGCGAACGCATCATGGGCCTGACCCCGACCAAGCTGCATGAGCGCGTGGCGGTGGTGCTGGGGTCCAAGAATGAGGTGGAACGCGTGACGCGTTATCACCTCGAAGCCAAGTCCTGACGATTCGCACTCAGGCAATGGCAAAAAGGCGACCGTGACCCGGTCGCCTTTTTTTCATTTGCGCCTGACTTCCGTCCGACTTCCGCCCGATTCGGTGGAATGAAGCACGGGATGGCCCTTCTCCATGAGGATGCCATTCGCCGCACGCCTCCCCCATAATGGCCCCATTGCGCCGGAATTTCCGCGCGCAGAACAGACACCAAAGCAGAGGGTGGAGGAGCACGCAATGAAGTGTCCCCCTGTTTTCGCCAATGAGCAGGAGAGGCTCCAGGCTTTGTCTGAATACGGACTCAGCAATGATCGTCCGTTGCCCAGCCTGGATCAGGTGGTGCAGTTGGCCACCCATGTATTTGGCATGCCCATGGCGGCGGTCAACATTGTGGGCAGTGAACACGTGTTCTTTGCAGCCAGTGCGGGGCTGCAGGGCCCTGGCCTGGATCTCAGCCGCAATGCGTCCTTCTGCGCCCACGCCATGGCCCAGGACCAGGTGATGGTGGTGGAAGACGCCACGCAGGACGATCGCTTCCACGACAACCCGCTGGTGACCGGTCCGGCCCATCTGCGCTTTTACGCCGGGGTGCCACTGCGTTCACCGGAAGGACATCCGCTGGGCGCCCTGTGCGTGCTGGACAGCCGCGCTCATCACGATTTCACCGACGAGGACCGCGGCCGCCTGCGCGACCTGGCACAGATGGCGGCGGACCGGCTGGAACTGCGGCGTGTGGAGCTGTCCACCGAACAGGCTCGGCGACCCTTTGATGAATTCGCCATGCATTCACCAACCGCCGTGGTGCGATTGGATGAATCGGGACATATCGTGACCTGGAATCAGGCGGCGGCATCGCTGTTCGGTTATGAACTGTCGGACGGTGCACGGCTGCAAATGGACCTGCTGGTGCCGCAGCAGGATCGACTCGCGATTCAGGCCTTGATTGCACAGACGGTGCGGCAGGGCTCGACCGAAGGCGTGTTCATGCCAACGAACCTGCGGGGACGGCGGCGTGACGGCTCGGAGTTCCTGCTCGGCCTGTCGGTGTTCTGCTGGCGGGACAAAGGGCACTGGACACTCAACGCGCATTTGCAGGACCTGACGGAACATCACCGGCAGAGCGAGGAGCGGCACCGACTGGCCGAGACCGATGCACTGACCGGATTGGCCAACCGCGCGCATCTCTATCGCTGTCTTGAACAGATCCTGTCTCAAGGCCGTGCGGCAGCGGTGCTCATGCTGGACATCGACGGTTTCAAAGACGTCAATGACACCCTGGGCCCGGCACTGGGCGACGCAGTGCTTCGCGATATCGGGCGGCGCCTGCTGCAGTGTTCACCGCCGGGCGCCACCGTGGCGCGGCTGGGCGGCGACGAGTTCGCGATCCTGATGCCGGACGAAGGACAGTTGGCCCCGGCATGGGCCTTGGCGCAAACGGCCTTGGCGCGCATCCGCGCCCCGCTCTCTGTCGAGGGGCAGGCGGTGCGTGTGGATGCCAGCTGCGGCGTGGCGCTGGCACCGCTGCATGCGATGGAGGCGGTGGAGCTGATCTGCGATGCCGACCTGGCGCTGTTTCGCGCCAAGGTGCTGGGCCGTGGACAGGCGTTTGCGTATGTGCCGGCGCTGCGCACCGAAGCGGCAGCCCGGCGGCTCTACAGCATCGAACTGCACCGCGCGGTGAGCGACGGGGAGTTCGTGCTGTTCTACCAGCCGCAGATCCGGCTGAGTGACGGCCAACTCACCGGCGCGGAGGCCCTGATCCGCTGGCAGCATCCCCAGCGCGGGCTGTTGTCTCCGGCCGCCTTCCTGCCCGCGCTGGAGACCGGACCGCTGGCCGCTGTGGTGGGTTTCTGGGTGCTGGATGAAGCCTGCGCGCAGGCGGCTCGGTGGCGCAGCCAGGGTGCGAATGAGTTCCGCATCGGCGTGAATCTCTTTGCCGCGCAGTTCCATGTGGATGACCTGGTCGCGCAGGTGACGTCGGCACTGGCCCGGCATGGCCTGCCGGCGCATGCGCTGGAGCTGGAGATCACCGAGAACATTGCGCTGGATCAGGATGGTCGGGTGCTCAGCAGCCTGGAGCGGCTGAGGGCACTGGGGGTGGGAATTGCCTTTGATGATTTCGGTACGGGGTATGCGTCGCTGAGTCTGCTCAAGAGCTATCCGCTCAGCCGGCTCAAGATCGACCGATCGTTTGTGCAGAGCATGACGGAATCCGCCCGGGACGATTCGGTGGTGCGCGCCTTGCTGGACATCGCGCGCAGCTTTGGATTGCAGACGATTGCCGAGGGCATCGAAGGCGCGGACCAGCATGCGCGGCTGCAGCAGTTCGGCTGTGAGGAAGGACAGGGCTACCTGTTCGGACGGCCGGTGTCGGCGGCGGAATTCGAGGAACGGTTTGGGCTTGCGGGCTTGATGGCGGTCGCCATGAAGTGAGCGGCTCGACACGCCGGCACTGCCGTCACTCGTTCGGATAGGCCAACCGCGCGGCAAAAGAAAAGCCGCGTCAATTGCTTGAGGCGGCTTTGATCGAGCACCTTGGAGCGTCTTAAAAGATCGGCTCCTGGCTCGGTGCAGTCTTGAAGCGGTTCAGGACTGCACACTTGAATAGTGGTGCCGGTGAAGAGAGTCGAACTCCCGACCTTCGCATTACGAATGCGCTGCTCTACCAACTGAGCTACACCGGCCTTTCCTTTGGCAGCGCTGCCCTGCATCAACTGCAAGGCTGCATCCCTCAGGAAGACCGCGACTATAGCAGACTCGGCCCAGCGAATTCAAGCGCGTGGGAGCCATGATGTGGAACGCCGCAACAACGGGTTCTTATATCCTCGGTGGGAGCCTGACGGGGAACGCATTACCTGCGTCCTCCCCTCTGATGACCTCCCCCACGACGCCACGCCCATGACCGAGCCGAACGATCCCTCCATCGAGAACCCATCGGACCATTCCGACCACCCGGACGCCATGGACGACCTGGACGACCCCGAAGTGGAAGCCCGCTGGCTCCACGAGCGCCGTGAAGAGATCCTGGCCTACCTGCACGGGGAAGGCCTGCAGGATGCGAGGGTGGGCGAGGAACCGGCCTGGTGGGTGGCGCCGTATGTAGCGATCTGGGGCGTGGTGTCGAGCCAGGACCCGGACACGGTCACCCGCTGGGCCATCTGCGGCGACGTGCCCGGCGATCACGTCAGCGTGGACCGCGCTGCGGACCCGCGCGAAGCCATGCGCGCGTTTGCCACTTTGTGGGCGGAGGCGGCCACGTACATGGCCCGCGGGGAGCGTCATCCCACGTTCATGATCGGCGATGGCAGCCAGCATGCGGAGCTTGCACCGATGCTGGCCTCCCGCGCCGAGCTGCTGCAGGAGTGGGCGGACGATTCGGAACTCTGGGACTGAGCGCTCCACGGCGACATACCGAGACCCAGGCCGAGGCCGAGACCGACACTGCGCCCGAGCCCGAGCATCCGCCGCCCTCAGGCCTGCCAGGCCGGATAGTCGCTGTACCCCTGCACCCCGCCGCCAAACAGCGTGGATCCGTCCATCTCGGCCAGCGGCAACCCTTCGGCCAGGCGTCGCGGCAGGTCCGGGTTCGCCACGAACGGCCGCCCGAAGGCCACCAGATCGGCATAGCCTTGTTCCAGCACCCACCGCGCCTTGTCCAGGTCATACCGACCCGCCACGATGATGGGGCCGTGAAAGCGCTCACGAACCTCCTGCCGGAAGGTTTCGGTGAAGACGGGCGCGTCATCCCAGTCCGCTTCCACCAGATGCAGATACCCCAGCCCCCGCGCCTGGAGGAACTCGGCCGCCTCCAGGATCGTGGGCAGGATGTCCGGGCAGTTCATGCCGCGCGCGGTCAGGAAGGGTGCCAGCCGCAGGCCAGCTCGATCGGCCCCGACTTCGTCCATCACCGCCTCCATCACCTCCTGCAGGAAACGCAGCCGGTTTTCGCGGGAGCCACCGTACTCGTCGGTGCGCGCATTGGATGTCGTGCGCAGGAACTGGTCGATCAGATAACCGTTGGCGCCGTGCACCTCCACGCCGTCAAAGCCGGCCTGCATGGCCCGGCGGGCGGCCAGGCGGAAGTCCTGCACGATGGCGTGGATCTCGCTGCGGGTCAGCGCGCGGGGCGTGGGGCAGGCATGCATGCCGCCCTGCCCGGTCACCGGATCCACCTTCCAGATGCTGCCCTCGAACGGCAAGGCGGACGGAGCCACCGGCAGCGCGCCGTCGTGGAAATCCGGATGCGACATCCGCCCCACATGCCACAGCTGCAGGACGATGCGCCCGCCCGCTGCATGGACCGCGTCCGTCACCAGCCGCCAGCCTTCGATCTGCGCATCGCTGTGGATGCCCGGCGTGAAGGAGTAGCCCTTGCCTTGGGGCGAGATCTGGGTGGCCTCGGTGACGATCAGCGCCGCACTGGCCCGCTGCGCGTAGTAGCGCGCGTTCATGGCATTGGGGATGTCGCCGGGCTGGGTGCTGCGGGCGCGGGTCATCGGCGCCATCACCACGCGGTGCGGCAGGTCGAGAGGACCCGCGCGGGTCGGGGTGAACAGGGGATGGGAAACGGTCATGGCTATAGCGGGAAGCAATGGAAGAAGAGGCAGGTCAGGCGGCCGTTATCGCGTCACTGGATCAGCGCCCCGCCGTCCAGGTCGATGACCGCGCCGGTCATGAAGGGGTTGTCGATGGCGAGCAGATAGCCCTGCGCCACCTCTTCAGGCCGCCCGGTGCGGCCGGCGGGAAGGCTGCGCGCGGCGCGGTCCAGCATGGCGCTCCGTGCTTCCGGGGTGAGCGCCGCGTAGGCTTCGGTGTCGGTCAGGCCCGGGCTCACCACGTTCACGCGCAGGGGCGACAGCTCGCGCGCCAGCACTTTGGCCACGGCCTCCAGGCCGGCATTCATGGCGGTCTTCACCAGGGTGCCGGGCACCGCGCGACGGGACAGGAAGCCCGATGTGAGCGTCAGGCTGCCACCGGTTCGCAGGCGCCGCGCTGCGGCCTGCGCGACCCGCAGGCTCCCCCAGAACTTCACCTCGAAAGCGGCTTGGGCAGCCTCCAGCGACAGATCCGTCAACGGGCCGGCAGGTGCCTGCGAGCCGGCGGTGACCACCACGTGATCCACAGGCCCCAGCGACTCGAAGAAGCGCTCCACGGCGGGCGCATCGCTCAGGTCCAGCCCGCTGCGGCGGCCCGCCTCGATCACACGCCCTGGACGCTGACGCAGCGCGTCCACCACCGCCCGGCCAATGCCGGTATGGCCGCCCACCACCACTGAGACCGTCTGGTCGGAAAAGCTCATGACTCAACTCCTGGAATGAAGCGCGCCGCCCGGAAGGGTCGAGCGCGGAGAACGCTGGGAGCGACTCTAGATATTCCGACCTGGGTTGATAATGGGTTGGCCAGTTAAATGATATTTCGGCGCATCCGAACAATAAGCCCATGCTCGACGGCCTCAAGCTCTTCCTGACCATCCTCGAAAAGGGCGGCCTGTCTGCGGCCGGGCGGGAGCTGGGCCTGTCCCCGGCCTCGGTGAGCGAGCGTCTGGCAGCGCTGGAAGCGCACTACGGCGTGACGCTGCTGACGCGCACCACCCGCTCGCTGCGCCTCACCGAGGAGGGTCGGGTGCTGGCCGAGGGCGCCCGGCGCCTGCTGGCGGAATCGGAAGAGCTGGAGAGCCGCATTCGGCTGGGGGTGGACAAGCTGTCCGGGCCGGTGAGGCTCAGCGCCCCGGTGGACCTGGGGCACCAGCGCCTCGTGCCCGTACTGGACCGCTTTCTGGCCGAGCACCCGGAGGTGTCGGTCGATCTGGACCTGACCGACGGCGTGGTCGATCTGGTCAGCCAGGGCATGGACTTCGCGGTCCGGTACGGCGCTCTGCCGGACAGCGGCCTGAAATCCCGTCCGCTGGGCCACAACCGACGGGTGGTCTGCGCATCACCCGCTTATCTCCAGGCGCATGGCACGCCGCAGCATCCGGACGACCTGATCCACCACGATTGCATCGTGATGCGCTTTGGCGTGCACAGCGACCGGGCCTGGACCTTCCACCTCAACGGCCAGCCGCACACGGTGACGGTCAAAGGCCGCCGGGTGGCCAATCAGGGTCAGTTGGTGCGGCAGTGGTGCCTGTCGGGCCACGGCCTGTGCCGCAAGTCGGTCTGGGACGTGCAGGCGGACCTGGACAGCGGGCGGCTGGTGGAGGTGTTGCCGGAATTCGCCAGCGAGCATTCGGCAGTGCAGATCGTCTATGCGGCCACGCGGGTGCAGCCGCGGCGGGTGCGCGCGCTGATGGACCGCATTGCGGAGGCCTTTGCGCCGGGGACGACGGGCCCGACACAGGCCTGAAGCGCGTCGCAGCACCGGGGGCAAGGCCCGCCCGACGCCGCCCGGCCCCTCATTCTTCGCGATCGAGGTTGGCCTTGACCTTGCCCAGCAGCGCCAGCAATTGCTGCTGCTCTTCGGCGGACATCCCCTGCACCGCATTCACCGACAGATGCCGCGACGCACGACGCAGCGCCTGCTGAACCGCCCGGCCCTGCTCGCTCAGTTGCAGACGCACCTGACGGCGGTCCTGCTCGTCCGCTTCGGCCGTGAGCAGGCCGCGCTCACGCAGGCCCTTGATCAGCCGCGCCAACTGCGCCTTGTCACGTCCGCTGTGCTGGGCCAGGTCGCTCTGGGTCGCGCCCGGGTGACGATGGAAGAAGCCCAGCACCTTGCCGTCCATGTGCGTGATGTCGTGCGGGCCGTCCTTCAACACGCGGTACTGCCGGGCGCGGTATTGATGCATCACCGTGTGGATGAGCTCCAGCACATCGTCGTCCGAGCGCCGGGATCGATCGGCAGCCGACGCGCCCCGGCCCATGCCCCTGCCGTCAGTGGTGTTGGTTGACATTGTCAATTGAATTCGGAATGATGGATGACATTGTCAACGATAGATCCCATCCCCGCAATGACTGCTTCCCTGCCCCATTCCAAAGCCGACGAGGCGGACAGCCCGAGCCGCGTGCGCCGCGTCCGCCATGAGATCAAGAAGCGTGAGCTGAGCGTTGTCGCGGCGGAATCGATCACGCCAAACATGCGCCGCATCACCCTGGCGGGCGACTCGCTAGAGGACTTCATCAGCGCGTCCTTCGATGACCACATCAAGCTGTTCTTCCCCGGAGAGGGCGAAGCGCCCGCGATGCGGGACTACACCCCACGCGCCTTCAGCAATGCCGAGCGCCGACTGGTGATCGAATTCGCCCAGCACGGGGACGGCCCCGCCGCATCGTGGTCCGCCGCTGCGCAGCCAGGCGACACGCTCACCATCGGCGGACCGCGCGGCTCGTTCATCATCCCGACCGACTACGACTGGCATCTGCTGGCCGGTGATGAGACGGCGCTGCCGGCCATCGCCCGCCGTCTGGAAGAGTTGCCGGCGGGCACACGCGCCATCGTGCTGCTGCAGGTGGCGCCGGCGGATCGCCGGCCGCTCGCATCGCAAGCCGATGTGATGCTGCACTGGGTGGACAGCGATGCCGCGCTGCTGGACGCCGCTCGCGCCCTCACGCTGCCCGCCGGCGAAGGGTATGCCTGGTGCGCGGGCGAAGCGCAGACCATGGCGGCAATGCGCCAGATCCTGGTGGAGGAAAAAGGCCATGACCGCCATGCCATCCGCGCGGCGGCTTACTGGAAGCGCGGGACTGCGCATCATCACGAGAATCTGGGCTAAGGCTGAGGCCTTCCGCCCATGGCACACTGCGCGGCGCGAGCAGCCGCCAGCCTCCTCCAGGCCGGCGGCCCTGCGCAAGCCCGTGTTGTTGAGGAGTCGTGATTGCACCCGGAACGCCCGAAGTCCCCGTTGATGCCGCCCGCATCGTCCGCCACCGCTCCCGCCCGCGCCCCCGCTCCGTCCCCCTCCGCCACACCGCGCAACCGTCCGTCGTCCTGGCTGGCGGACGTGGCCCAGGGCGAGACCTGGCGTCAGGTCTGGCGTCTGCTGTGTGTGATCACCGTGGTGGGCGTCAGCTGGCTGGCTTTCACGCCCAATCCGCCTCCAGCGGCCGACCTGGGCTGGGACAAGGCCAATCACTTCACCGCCTTCGGCACGCTCGCCTTCCTGGGCATGCAGTGCCTGCGACCCCGCGCGGGTCGCGCGTGGTGGGTGCTGGCCGCCATGCTGGCGTTCGGCGTGCTGATCGAGCTGGTGCAGTCGCAGATCCCCGGTCGCGATGCCGACGCACAGGACGTACTGGCCGACATGATGGGCGCTGTGATGGGCCTGGCCGTTCATGCCGTCGCGATGTGGGGCGTGCGGCGGTTCACGCGCTGAGGGTAGCCACGATCCTGCTGACTAGCCGACGACCCGCTTCGCCGCCCAGCAGCTTTGCTGCTTTGCCCCCGCTTGCCGCTGGCGGATTCAGCCTTCGCTGGCCCAGCTCTCGCTCAAATCCCGCCGCGCCATGGCAATGGCCACCGCCTGAGCCCGGTTGCTCGCGCCCAGCTTGCGCAGAATCTTGCGCACATGGTTCTTCACGGTGAACATGCTGATGCCCAGCTGCACCGCGATGCCCTCGTTGCTCAAGCCCGCACGCAGACCTTCCACGATCTGTTGCTCCCGCGGCGTCACCAGCGCGCCGGCACGGGCTGCTACTGCCTGCGGCTTGGGCGCCACGCGCGACCGGCGCCAGACCGCCTGCAGCGCGGGCGTCATCAGCTCGAATTGCTGGACCTGTTCTTCGGTCCAGCCCTCCCCGGCCAACAGGAACAGCCCGTCCGGCCGCTCGCCATCGGCGCCCACGCCATGCACCAGCACGCTGCGCAGGCCGGCCTCCAGCAGCGGCGCGAACAGCGCGGATTCATCGGTGGCCACCCTCAGTGGACGGCGTCCCGGCGCCCAGCGGCGCATCAGGTGCAGCCACAGGCCGTGCTCCGGCGCCTCCAGTTGCGCCTGCAGCGTCTGCGGCACCGCCTTGAGGTTGAACATCTGCGCCGCCAGACGACCACCCGGTGGCACGGCGCCCAGACACACCAGCACCTGATGCGGCACCAGCGGCTGCAAGCGACTCTGGCTCCACACGAAGAACTGCGCCGGCGTGGTGGGCTGCCGTGCACTCCAGAGCGCCTCCAGCACCCGCTCGACCACCAGCCGGTCCTGCAGCCAGTCCGGCGGAACGGTGTCGCCGCGGTCCATCCAGGCGCGGTCGTGAGGGCTTTCGGAAGACAGTGGAATCAGCGACATGGGTCCATGCGTGAGCCGTGACGCAGGCAGACTGCCCGCCTTGCATGACGCGGCGATGAAGCTGCCAGCGCCTGTCCCCTGCTTCTCTGTCCCGAGTGTCCCAGCGCGCGGGAACCGGACTTGCCCATCCTGACATCCGTTGGCAGTTTGAGAAGGTCATGCGCCCAATGGGAGTGGCACCTGGCGGGCGCAATCAGGCCAAATCAGATACCGTAGAGAAGCGGCTCGCCCCCTCGGGCCGCAGGAGTCGCTTGATGTCGGATTTCCACAGGCCGCTGCCGCAGCGGCATGAACTTGCGCGTCGTTTTGACGCTGTGCGCGCGCACACCCTGGCCCTGGTGGAAACCTTGTCGCCCGAGGACCAATCGGCCCAGTCGATGCCCGATGCGAGCCCCGCCAAATGGCATCAGGCCCACACCACCTGGTTCTTTGAAGCGCTGCTGCTGCGCCCGCACCTGAGCGGCTACCAGCCGCTGGATGAGCGCTACCACTACCTCTTCAACTCGTATTACGAAGGCCTGGGGCCGCGGCACCCACGTCCGCAGCGCGGGCTGCTGACACGCCCGTCGTTGGCGCAGGTGCGTCGGTACAGGGAGCATGTGGAGGCGCATCTGCATCAGCTCATCGAGCAGTGCAGCGATGCGTTGTGGCCGCAGGTGTCGGACACGCTGGAGCTGGGGCTGCAGCATGAGCAGCAGCATCAGGAGCTGATCCTCACCGACGCGCTGCACCTGCTCTCCTGCCACCCCTGGCGGCCTGCGCTGCTGATGCATCCGCCGATGGAGCGCCGCGTCACGCCGATGGGCTGGTGCAGTCATCCGGGCGGCCTGGTGGAGATCGGGCATGCAGGCGGCGGCTTCGCCTTCGACAATGAAGGCCCCCGGCACCGCGTCTGGCTGGAGCCCTACGAGATTGCGGACCGCCTGGTGAGCTGCGGGGACTATCTGCGCTTCATCGAAGACGGCGGTTATCAGGAGCCGCGCTGGTGGCTGTCCGAAGGCTGGGCGACGGTGCAGGCGCAGCAGTGGAAGGCACCGGTCTATTGGCTGGAAGACGGTGACATCGGCGATAACAGCCCCAGCAGCGAGAGCAGCCGAAGCGTCGGCGACAGCGCCACCGCCACCGCCCTACGGGCCGACCACGGCACGAGCGGCCACGGCGCCCGCTGGTCGGTCTTCGGCCTGCAGGGGGTGCAACCCCTGGACCCGGCCGCCCCGGTGATGAACCTGAGCTTCTATGAAGCCGCCGCTTACGCCGAATGGGCCGGCGCCCGACTCCCCTCCGAAGCCGAGTGGGAAGCCGCCATCGGCCTGCCCGGCATGCAGCAGTTGTGGGACCAGGCCTGGCAGTGGACCCGCTCCGCCTACCACCCCTATCCCGGCTTCCGCCCGATCGAGGGCGTGGCCTCGGAATACAACGGCAAGTTCATGGTGGGCCAGTTGGTGCTGCGCGGCGGCAGCCTGGCCACACCACCGGGTCACACACGGCCCACCTACCGCAACTTCTTCCCCCCGGGCGCACGCTGGCAGTTCAGCGGGCTGCGTCTGGCCCGCGATGCCAGCCACCGCGGGTCGGACTCGCAGCGCCCTTCCCCCAGCCCGGAGACCTCCGCATGAGCAGTTTCGCCGACGACCTTCACGCCGCCCTGGCGGGACCGGACCATTCGATCTCCCCCAAGTACTTCTACGACGCCAAAGGCTCCGCGCTGTTTGAACAGATCTGCGAATTGCCGGAGTACTACCCCACCCGCACCGAGGTGGCGCTGCTGCAGCGTCATGCCGCCGAGCTGGCGCAGCGGATGGGGCCCCAGGCGCAGCTGATCGAATACGGCGCCGGCGCGCTGATGAAGGTCAGGCTGCTGCTGGCCCATCTGGATCGCTGTCACAGCTTCGTGCCGGTGGACATCTCCGGGCCCCATCTGCTGGAGGCCTGCAAGGCCCTGCAGCGGGACTTCCCGGCCTTGTCCATCACGCCGGTGGTGGCGGACTTCACCCGGGACCATGAGCTGCCGCCAGCCCCGGACGGCGGCCAGCGCATCGGGTTCTTTCCGGGGTCCAGCATCGGCAACTTCACGCCGGAGGAAGCGCTGAGCTTTCTGCGCATGCTGCGCGAGGAACTGGATGGCGGCGCCCTGCTGATCGGCGCCGACCTGATCAAGGAACCGGGGGTGCTGCATGCCGCCTACAACGATGCCGCCGGCATCACCGGGCGCTTCAATCTGAACCTGCTGCACCATGCGCAGCGGGAATTGGGGCTGGAGTTTGATCCGCGAGGGTTCGACCACTACGCGTTCTACGAGCCACGCCATCACCGCATCGAGATGCACCTGATGCCCCGAGGCGTCCAGGAGCTGCAACTGCAGGGGCGTCGCTACCGGCTGTCTCCGGGCGAGAGCCTGCACACGGAGAACTCACACAAGTACAGCGTGGAGGGCTTCCAGGCGATTGCCCGCGAGGCGGGCTTCGATCCGCAACACTGCTGGACCGATGACAAGAACTGGTTCAGCCTGCACTGGCTGAAGGCCTGATCGGCCGGGAGGCTGGATCAGTCGTTCAGACCGTAGCCGTAGACGTCGGCGAGCCGGCGCAGCAGCTGCGGCTCTTCGTTCTTGCGGAAGAAGTAAGGGAACAGCGAGCGGCAACGGCCGGTTTCATTGAGGGTGCCACCCAGCCGCTTGAGATGCTGCAGGCCGTCCTGCACCTTCAGGCTCATCAGCACCGCCGGAGCGCCAACGCCGCGGTGCAGCCGCTCATCCCCGTGGATCTTGAAGTCCAGCATGCGCTGGTAGAAGGCCTTGTGGCGGGGGTTCACCTCGATCACCAGATGGTTGGCATTCCAGTGATGGAAGGCATGCAGGTAAGCGAAGTGGAACAGGCTGGCCAGCACCAGCTTGGACGGCGCATCCGGCTCGGCCGCCAGCCGGGTGAATTCACACAGCTGCAGGCCCTGGCGGCGCATCCGCCCGAGTTCATCAGAAAAACTCTGGTCCGCACCCAGAACGCCAGCGTCCCGACGAATGCCGACGGTGGAGACCAGCCGGCCTTCAAAGTAAGCGCCGAAGGTGACGTCCGCCGGACGGGTGAGTTTGTACCCGCGAGATGCGTAACGGCGTTCCATCAGGTCCAGGCCTGCAGCGTCATCCATCAGCGCGCGGATTTCCAGGCGCCCAGCTTCCGTGTCCCGGAAAAGCAGATGGACGGAATCAGTGCGAGGGAACGCGATTTGCCGATTGAATGGCTGGAAGGCCTGCAAAGGGCTTGCAGGGGCTTCGAGCTCGATGCTCAAACCAGGCGCTTCATCGCTCATTCCCAACTCCAGACTCATCGGTTATGGAGCCAAAGTCTAGGCGCCGCCCCAGGTAATAGATCCGGCCGCTACGATAGTTAACAATTGCGACGAAGGGCTTACGGACCTGTCGCTACTGGAGGGGGCGGGTCAATCCCCCATTGACGAGTCCCCCCGCGAATGAGGGAACCGGGTTACAGAGTGGCTGCCTACGCTGTATGCCGCGCCACGCCTCGCTTTGGGGCATTCGTGCCTGAAACGAGCTTGCGGAAAACCCTGCCGTAGAAATGACCCTCCAGCGCCGTTCGGAAGCCGAAATCGGCGCGCCAAGTTGTCCCTCTTTGTAGGATAAAACCCACTAGGGCCAGGGGTCTTCTTTCGGGATATGAACGAAACGCCCGCTCTGGGGCGTCTGCGTTCGAAGCGCGGGACGATTTAGCGCTTGCTCAGCGCTCCATTCGTTACACGAAGGGCTGGCCCGCCAGCAGTTCCAGCCGTTGGCCGGCTTGTTGCAGACTCTGCTCGACCCGGCTGTCCGCCCAGGCGGCGATGGACACGACGTCGAACAGGTCCGAGAGTTCCCGCATGGAAATGGCGGTTTCAGGCAGCTCGCCCTCTTCCAGCGCCTGGCGGACCATCTGCATCAACGATCCCTGCCCCTGACGCACACGGCGAATCAGTTCCTGGACGATGGCATCGGTGCGCTGGCGGCCCAGGCGCGGCGTGAGCAGCAGTTCCAGCCGCTCACTGCCGACCAGCCCCAGCTGCGCATCCACATTGGCTCGCATCTTCGCGGTGCGTACATCCGGCGCGCCCATGGCGCGGCGCAAGGCGATCAGGGCGCCATGGGTGGCCCCCATCAGGCTGCTCCATTCCGCCAGTTCGGCGGGCCATTGCCCCAGGCCCCGCTCATGCGCCTGGTTCATGCAGCACATCAGCGCCGCTACCCGGTGGGGCGCCCGCAGCGTGGCGGCCAGCGCCTGCTGGGCGGCGATCGGGTTGTGCTTGTGCGGCAGGGCGATGCAACTGCCGCGGCCGTCGGTGGGCGCTTCCACGATCTCATCGACTTCGGGCTGCGCCAGCAGCGCCAGGTCCTGGGCCAGCTTGCTCATGCTGCCGCAGAGCACGCCCAGTTCGGTGGCCAGGCGGATCCAGCGGTCCCGCTGGGTGTGCCAGCACATCTCCGAGACGGGCAGGCCAAGGTCTTCGGACAGCAGTCGGCTGACCGGGTCGGCATTCGTGCCCAGGCTCTCCAGCGTACCCACCGGGCCGCCGAGTTGCAGCCGCAGCGCTTCGCGTGCATGGCTGCGAAGCATCTCCGCGCTGCGCACCAGCGGCATCAGCCAGTTCATGACCTTGTAGCGCAGGCTGATGACCTGCGCCGGTTGCATCAAGGTGCGGCCCAACATCGGCACCGCCTGGTGGCGGCGCGCCAGATCGAGCAACTGGCCACACAGGGCCTGCAGATCGTCATCCAGGATGCGCAGGGCCTGCCGGGTGCACAGCACCATGGCGGTGTCCACAATGTCCTGCGCGCAGGCATTGCGGTGCACATAGACGGAGGCCGCGGGATCAAACAGCGCCACGGTTTCGCGCAGGCGCTGCACCGTGGGCATGGCCAGGCTGCCAGCGGCCGGCGCGGCCGCCAGCAAGGACGGCACATCGTAGAGTTCGGCGCGGCACAGACTGCTGATGGCCTGAGCCGCCGAGGCCGGCATCAAGCCCGCCTTGCTCTGCGCGCGCACCAGCGCCGCTTCCACGTCCATCATGGACTGAACCACCGCTGCCGGTGAAAACACCGCCTCCATTGCAGGGGTGGATAAAAAAACCTCAAACAGCATTTCCAATGACCTCTTGCGGGCCTGGCGATGCTATCGAGCTTGTTGGATTATTGCCCTCATGTAAACCCCGTCTCCCCCGGGAATCGGGTGAAGGTCGCACGACGGCGTGATTCGAATGAGGCAATCAATGGGAGCGGCCGCCGAATCGGGCCGCATCTCGATGGAGCCTGAATGCGGCCATTGCAAAGCACCGCATTCAAAGGTCAATCGTTTTACCTCGCACGAATCGCGGCATTCGCGATTCGTGGAGGTCATTTCATTCAGACGCTCAGTTCTGCGCCTGATATTGCGTGGCCAGGCGGGACATGTGACCCAGCGACAGGCGGTGCATGGTGATCAGCTCCAGCAGACCATTGCGGTGCAGTTCCACCACCTTGGCATCCGGCAGCTCAGCCAGGGCCTTTTCGTTGATGGTCATGAAGCCGTCCACATCCAGCTTTTCGCCATTGGGCAGCGTGGCTTCGAAGCGCATGTCCTGCAGCAGGTTCAGGTCCTGCAGGATTTCGCAGGCCTGACGGGTGCGGTCGGCTTCGCGCTCGAACTCTTCGCAGAAGTTCTTGGCGTTGAGCAGCAGCTCGGAAGCTTCGCCCTTGTCATCGAACAGCGGGGCGCCAGCCGCCTCGCTCAGGCCGTCCCAGGCGCCGTCCACGCACAGCACCATGCTGTCGCCGTCGTCCATGCGGGCCATGGCGAAGGGGTAACGACGCACATAGGCGGGCAGGTAGCGGGCGGTCCACTGGTTGTCCTTGACGAACAGGTTGCTGCCCTGCTTCAGGCCGAACACGGCCAGCGGGGCGATGGCCTGACGCTGGCCTTCCGCCGCGGCACCCACGCGCACGAACACCACCGGGAATTCCTTGCAGGCGTCGGAGAACTCGGCCACGGCCAGGAACAACGAGTTCAGGCCCTGGATGCGGTCCAGGGACGACTTGTCGGTGCTCAGCTTCAGCTTGGCATGCTGCGTGCGGTCCAGGGGGACCAGATTGCCATACATCGGGGGGTTGCTCATTCACTCACTCCATCTTCGGCCAGTCTTGTCACCAGCACCTTGTCCACACGTTTGCCGTCGAGGTCGACCACCTCGAACCTCCACGCGTTCCACTCCACCACATCGGCCGTGCGCGGCAACCGTCCCAGCAGCAGCATCACCATGCCGGCCAGGGTGTTGTAGCGCCCACGGTCCTCCTCGGGCAGTTCCTTGATGTCCAGGCGGTCCTTCAGTTCGGTGACGGGAATCAGGCCATCCATCAGCCAGCTTCCGTCCTCGCGCTGCACCGCCCAGGCGTCGTCCCCATCGGACGAATTGAATTCGCCGGCAATGGCTTCGAGCACGTCGCGCAGGGCCACCACGCCCTGCACTTCACCATACTCGTCCACCACGAACGCCAGCGGTGTCTCCGTGCCCCGCATGTGGGCCAGCAGTTCCATGCCCGACAGCGTTTCCGGCACGAACACCGGGGCGTCCAGGCCCTCGGACAGGTCCATCGATTCGCCGGCCAGTTGACGGGCCAGCAGGTTCTGGGCGCTCACCACGCCCAGCACATCATGCAGGCCGCCGCGGCAGACCGGATAACGGCTGAAACCATGGGCCCGCAGGATGGGCAGGATCTGCTCCGGGCGATCGGTCACATCCAGCCAGGCGATTTCAGCGCGGGGAATCATCATCGAGCCGATCTGGCGCTCATCCAGCCGGAACACGTTGCGCACCATCTGGTGCTCGTGTTCCTCGATGACGCCGGCATCACGGCCTTCTTCCAGGCTGGCGGCGATCTCTTCTTCGGTCACCGACCGATTGGCGCGGCCGGACAGGCCCAGCAGCTTCAGTGCGAATTCGGTGCAAAAGCTCAGCAGCTTGACGAAGGGGCGCGCCACCAGGGAGATGATTTCCATCGGCGGCGCCACCAGCCGGGCGACGGTTTCCGGGAACATCTGGCCCAGGCGCTTGGGCACCAGTTCACCAAAGATGATGGTCAGGAAGGTCAGTACCACCACGACCAGGGCGGTGGCGGTGATGTCGGCGACTTTCTCGCTCAAGGGGAAGTTCGCGCGCAGCACCTCGGCCAGCGGGCCGGAGAACGCGGCTTCGCCCACGATGCCGTTCAGCACCCCGATGGAGGTGATGCCGATCTGCACGGTGGAGAGGAACTTGGTGGGATTTTCATGCAGGTCCATGGCGGCTTGAGCGCCGGACTCGCCGCTTTCCACCATCACCTGCAGACGCGCCTTGCGGGCGGCCGTCAGGGCCATCTCCGACATGGCGAACAAACCGTTGATAAAAATCAGGAAGAGAACTAGGGCAGTATCCATTGATAGCGCGGACTCGGTACAAACCCTGAGTCGCGCCCAAAACACAAGGCCCACAAGGGTAGCAGACCCGTATGACGGCCGACACCGCAAAATCCCGCTATGCATTACCTCATTGGCGATCTTCAGGGCTGCTGCGATGCGCTGGCCCGTCTGCTGGAGAAGATTGATTTCTCCCCGTCTCGGGACCGTCTCTACCTGCTGGGCGACCTGGTGAACCGGGGCCCGGATTCCCTCACCACGCTGCGCCGACTGCAGTCGCTGGGCGATTCCGCGCAGTGCCTGCTGGGCAACCACGACCTGCATCTGCTGGCCACTGCCGCAGGGGTGCGCGCCCCGCACAAGAGTGACACGCTGGATGCCATTCTTCAGGCGCCGGACCGCGAAGCCTTGCTGGCCTGGATGCGTCAGCAGCGTCTGGCCATTCATGCGCAAGGCTGGCTGATGGTGCATGCCGGCGTGGTGCCGCAGTGGGATGCGGCGCAGACGGTGGCGCTGGCCGACGAGGTGCATACGCTGCTGCGAGGGCCTGAGCTGGCGGAGTTCCTGCCGCAGATGTATGGCAATGAGCCGGACCGGTGGACCGACGGGCTGACCGGGGTGGCGCGGCTGCGCTTCATCATCAACGTGCTGACCCGTATCCGCTTCTGCAATGCCAAGGGCAAGCTGGACTTCAAGACGAAGGAAGGACTGGGCACTGCACCGGAGGGCTACATGCCGTGGTTCGACGTGCCGGGTCGCCGCACGGCGGGTCAGCCGATGGCGTTTGGGCACTGGTCCACGCTGGGGCTGGTGCAGCGGGACGACCTGCTGGCGCTGGACACCGGCTGCGTGTGGGGCGGACAGCTCACCGCGGCGCGGGTGGCGGACGGGAAGACGCTGGAGATCATCCAGGTGGCCTGCGCGCAGGCGAAAAAGCCAGGGGCGGATTGACGCCTTGAGGGGGCGCGGTGCTGGCCGCACTGTATTGCCCCTACAATGCGCGCCTGCACCATTCGCTGGAGACGTGGCCGAGTGGTTTAAGGCAGCGGTCTTGAAAACCGCCGAGGGCTTATCCCCTCCGTGAGTTCGAATCTCACCGTCTCCGCCAGTTGCTGGATGACCGAACCTGATCGGGCCCAGCCGGGGACATAGCGGAATCGGTCGCGCGTGCGGCCTCGAGGAATCCGCGTGCACCCGTTCCCCACACCCTCGTCCCCCCTTGAGATCCACGCGATGGCGTCGGCCGAGGCGGCGCTCGAACCTGTGCAGCGTTCGCCCTTCGCCTCGCCCGTCGTGACTCGAGAAGCGGATCTGAGCCCGGCCACGTGCCTGGCGCTTGCGAATCAACTCCGGGACCCGCATCGGCGCTTTGCCCCCGGGGACACCCTGACCCTGTTGACGCTGATGCGAGAAGCCGCATCGTCAAGGCCGCCCGCCATCCCCTGGCCGTGGGTGGTCTGGTGCGAACCGGGCCAGACCGTCCAGCCACATGACGCGCAGGGCGGCGGGCACTGCGTGCTGGTGGCACCTGTCAGCAGCAACAGCGGATGGGAACTGCATTCCGCCCTCATTGCTGACCCCGGCACCGGCCCCCTCTCACTGCCTGCACACGTGCCGCAATTCAACCAATATCGCTGCCGCTCGTACGACATCTTCGACGTGATCATGCAGACCTTGCATCACGCGGACCGGCATCGGCAAGGAAGCAGCGACCGCCAACTGGCAGCCCTCGAATCGCCTCCCGGTCTGCCCTTGCGGCGAGCATTGGCGCAGTGGTTGGAGACGCGCCCGCTGCTCCGACGGCCCCTGCCTGGTCAGCAGCCAACCGCGATGTCGCCCCGCACACCTGCGGCCCATGACGCGGCTCATGGAAGTGGCGCCTCCGCAAGCGCCTCTCCGCGGCGGGTGTCGCCGTCACCGCCTTCTTCGACTTCTTCGACTTCTTCGACTTCTTCGACTTCTTCGGCGTCTTCGACTTCTTCGAATTCACCGCCGTCCCCCAGCCCATCCATTCCGACAGACGCTCGGAGCGGACCGCCAACGCCCTCTCAGCAGCACGTGCAAGGTCAGCGTGCCCAGACCACGGGGGTCCCGCCGCCTCTTCAGTTCAACGGCATGACCATTCACCTCGTCAAGAATGAAGTCCTGGTCGGGACGCGCCCACTCAACCTATCCCTGACTCATTACAGAATTTTGCTGTATCTGGCACAAAACGCGGGGCGGGTGGTGACTGGCGAAGCGCTGAAAGACATGTTGATACGCTTCCGTCCGAAGCTGGGCCCGCGCTCGGTGCACCAGCACGTCTCGCGAATGCGCGCAAGGCTGCACGAAGCGGATCCGAACCACCGCTGGATCGAAACCATTTGGGGCTCGGGTTACATGTTCGTAGACCGCGAAACTTAAGGAGTGCGCGACCGGCCCAATGGCAGACGCACCTCACTGAAGCGGATGTAGTCCAGCTTCCCTTGGGCCTCCAGTCGTCCCGCCTCAACGAGTGCTTTCACCCGCGTGGCGAAGAACCCCAAGGGCACGTCCCCCAAATCGTCCGTACGCTGGCTGAGCGCGCCACCGACGATACGGGCCACCTTCCGAAAATGAGGCCCGCAGCCAGCAAGCAGGACATCATCGATCGCGGCGACCTGCGTCGGGGACAGCTGCGCGGCGAATCGTTCTTCCTCGTCGTCCAAATCCGTGTCCGGCGGCCCGTCGGGGCGATCCGGGTTGAGGTCCGGATGCTGTATGACCAAGGGCCCTTTCAGCGTGGAAAGAATTTCAATGACCACGTTGGAGTGCGCTCGGATGTAGTCTGCCCGCTCGGGGCTATCAGGCAACGTCCAGAGGACCGACTCTGCTTCCGCCAGCGCGTTGAGTGCGCGGTCATAGGCCTCGCAGAGGGTCCCTGCGGTCGGTCGGTCGAACTCCATCATTCCCTCGCCTCGGTGTCAGTGAAGAGGCCGATGATGGCACGTCGCCTGGCGTGTTCCGTCCTCCAACCACGCGGCAATCGCTTGTCCATCCAGCGAGCCGGTCGCAGCGGCCCGCGGCCGCCTCCTCCTACAATCCGCGCCGCTTGTGGTCTTCGTCCCGGAGGCTGAGCCGGTAGTTGTCGCCGCGAATGGTGATGACATGGCTGTGGTGTAGGAGCCGGTCGAGGATGGCCGTGGCGACCACTTGATTCACTCGATGCTATGGGACGGTGAGTCTTCTTCTCCAGCGTCTCCGCCAGGTGGCTGGATGACCGAACCTGCTCGGGTCCAGTCGGGACATAGCGGTTCGGGTCGCACGTGCGGCCTCGAGGAATCCGCGTGCACCTGCTCCCGACACACTCCTCCCTTGAGATCAACCCGATGGCGTCGGCCGACACGGCGCGCGAAACTGGACCGCGTTCGCCCTTCAGCGCGTCCATCGTCAGCCGGGCTGCGGATCTGAGTCTGGACAAGCGCCACGATTTCGTGGACCGACTCCGGGACCCGCTTCAACGCTTCGCTCCCGATGTCACCTTGACACTCGTGACGCTGATGCGAGAAGCCGCGTCGTCCTACCCGTCCGTCATCCACTGGCCTTGGGTGGTCTGGTGCGAACCCGGCCAGCCCATCCAGACGCCTGACCCACAGCGGGCGCACTGCGTGCTGCTAATGCCAGCCTTCACGAACACGGGATGGGAGTTGCACGCCGCCCTCGCCTCTGAGCTCGGGGCCGGACAGGCCACATTGCCTGCGCATCTGCCGCCTTACTGTCGGTATGACTGCCGCTCGCACGACATCTTTGACGTGATCATGCAGACCTTGCAGCGCGCGGATCCGGAGCGGCGGTTCCTCAGCAGTCGCGATCTGAGTGAGCTTGCATCGCCCCCCGGCCTGCCCCTTCGCCGAGCACTCGCGCAATGGTTGGAGACGCTCCCGACGATCAGGCGGCCCGTGCCTTGTCGTCCACAAGCCGCAATGTTGGCGCTCCAGGCTCGACCCAATGATCAGGGCCATTGGGACGGGACCATCGCACACCCTTCTCCGCTGGGGGTGTCGCTCCCCCCGCCAGGCCTGTTTTCGCTCGGTGATGACATGCCAATGGGCCCCTGGAGCGGTTGGCAAATGCCCTCGCAGCCGAATATGCAAGGACAGCGTGCCCAGGCCATGCAGGGCCCGGCCTCTCTCCGGTTCAATGGCCTGACCATTGACCTCGTCAAGCAGGAAGTACTGGTCGGGACGCGCCCAGTGGCCCTGACCAACACGGAATACAGCATTTTGCTCACCCTGGCACAAATGCCGGGACGGGGGGTGAGTCGTCAAGCGCTGAAAGGACTGTTAACCGGCTGCAAACTGGCGCTTGGCGAGCGCGCGGTGGATCAGCACATCGTGCGAATACGCAGAAAGCTGATGGAAGCGAATCCCGACCACGACTGGATCGGAACCCATCGGGGAAACGGCTACGTGTTCGTAGACCGCGCTTGACCGCACTCCTTCAAGCGTCCAGCCCGCTGGATGCTCGCCCTCCCGTGGACTCCCCCGGCGGCCTCGCGAGCATCCTCAACCGCTCTCCCCACTGAGGCTCCTGCAGGAGCCTGTGCCCCAACTGCACCCATCCCAGGGTCGCAATCCTGAGCGGGTTGTACGTGGTCACTGGCTCGGTCAGTCCGTACCGAATGGACACTTCGGGCCGCTCCTCCACGAAAGTCCCGAACAGCCGGTCGAAGACGATCAGCACCCCACCGTAGTTGCAGTCCAGATATTCCGGATTTGACCCGTGGTGTACACGGTGATGGGAGGGTGTGTTGAACACCCACTCCAGCGGCCCGAGCTTGGGGATCCACGCTGCATGCAGCCAGAACTGGTAGAGCAGATTCGTCGCCAATGCCGCCAGCACCGCCTGCGGAGGAAACCCCAGCCACACCAGCGGCGCAAAGAACAGTCCGGTCCCGGTGAGCTTGCCGGTCCACCCCAAGCGCAGGGCCGTGCCCAGCGTCAGCTGGTTGGGTGAATGGTGGACGCAATGCGTCGCCCAGAACCAGGCCATCCGATGTGCGGCCCGGTGGTACCAGTAATAGCAAAACTCCTGCCCGATGAAGAGGATCGCGAAGGCCACCGGCGTTGTCAGCGCCAAGTCGCCTCGGCGGTGCGCATACACCCAGGCAAGCGCCGGCACCGTGATCGACAGTCCGAGTGCGTCCACGATCCGGCGGCCCACCACGTCCCCCATCGAGGCCGCGAACGCCTGCCAGTCATAGCCCTTTCGCAGCAGCGTCATGACGACGCCTTCCAGCACCGCCAGCGCGATGGCCGCCACCAGGAACCACAACAGCCAGGGACCCGCCTCGGACGGCAGCACGAGGTGGGCGACAGTCATGATCCGGCCGTCTCCGACTTGCCGGATTTGTCCGCCTTGCACTGGCTCAGCTCGGCCGCATGCGCCTTGAGACATGCCCGGTGCTTGTCGGCGTCACCGCCTTCGGCACCACACAGTTCCCTGGCCTTGGCGGCACAGTCCTTCGCTTCGCTCAGCGCGGACTTGCATCCGTCACTCAACTCGGACTCATGCTGCTTGAGGCAGGCCAGGCCACGACCTTCCCCGGGCTTCACACCGTCGCAGAGCTTCTTGTAGTCGGCCCGGCAGGCCTGCGCGGCCTGCTTGCCCATCGGCCCGGTCACTGCGTCCCGCGCCTGGGCGGACCAGGACATCGCGAACAGCGCCGCCGCCATCGTCAGCGCCAGCAAGGGGCGCATCATCATGAAGGTCATGATCGGAATCTCCGAGTATGGATGGATGAACGAATGGATGGATAAAGGCGAAGCCCCGCGCCATCAAGGCTCGTTGCGGCGGTGAAGGGCCGTCGCGGGGCGCGGCGTCGTGCGTGTCGTGGTGCGCGTTGCCGTCTGTCCGTTCGGTCCGGTCACTGTCGCGGTCGTTGCTTCGGGGGAGCGGTCCACCACCCGGCTGGCCGTCTTGCCATTGGGGCCGGTCGTGCTGGAGGACACGTCCCCGTGGTCGCGCGTCACCTGGCGCGACAGGGTCTTGCCTTGCGCGCCGGTCACGGTCGTCTGGCGGCTGCGGGCCTCGGCCGGCGATGTGATCACCAGGGTTGCCGCCACCACGGTGGTCGTGGCCATCAGGGTCATGAGTTGGGTCATGGTCATGTTGAGTCCTTTGCTGGGTTCGTTGGCCATCGCGGACGAGGCCAGTGATGAGATCGAGAACACCCTGCGCCGGGGGGCATCACGGCGCGGCACCTGGGCCGCCGGTCCCGAAGGCCGATCTGCCCTGACGCTCCCGCCTGCTGCATCCGTCGCCTCCATTGAACGTCGTCCGCTGCCGGCCGTTGCCCACGCCACACGACGAATTGCGACAACATTGCAATGTTTCCGTCACCCACCCAGCACCCCTCTAGACTCGCGACATGAGCAAACCCCGCGTGCTGATCGTTGACGACGACACCGAACTCTCGGACATGGTGGCCGAGCTTCTGGTGCGCGAAGGATGGGAAGTGCTGACCACGCTGACCGGCGGCGACGGCGAACGTTCGCTGCGCCAATGGCAACCCGAAGTGGTGCTGCTGGACGTGATGCTGCCGGACGCCAACGGTTTTGACCTGTGCCGCCGTTGGCGGGCGGACCATGCCACGCTGGGGCTGATCATGCTGACCGCCCGCGGCGAGCCCATGGACCGGGTGCTGGGCCTGGAGATCGGTGCGGACGACTATCTTGCCAAGCCGTTCGAACCCCGCGAACTGGTGGCCCGCGTGCGCGCCCTCCTCCGCCGCCAGGCACCGGGCCGCGCGGAAGGCAGCACGCAGTTGCGTTTCGAGGGCCTGACCATCGACCTGCTCAAACGCGAGGTCCTGGCCGGCACGCAGTCGGTGGCCCTGACCGGCGTGGAATACAAGCTGCTCGTGACACTGGCGCGTGCGCCGGGTCAGGCGCTGGACCGGGACGCCCTGAGCGACGCGGTGCAAAGCGGTGGCTACCGACCGCTGGACCGCACGGTGGACGTGCAGATCGCACGCCTGCGCCGCAAGCTGGCGGAAGCCGCGCCAGGCCGGGACTGGATCGACACGGTGCGTGGCGAGGGTTATGTCTTTGTGGCCCGCTAGCTGGCGGCGCGCCAGTCTCTTCCGCCGGCTGCTGCTGGCACAGCTCGGTCTGGCGCTCGGACTGGCGGTGGTGATCGGACTGCTGTTCTACGTCGAGCGCAATGTGACCGTGGCCACCTTGTTCGCCGACCTCTGGGCCCCCCGACTGGCCCAGGCGGCGGGACTATCGACCGCGCAGGACGGCACACCGTCGGGCTCGCTGTCGCCATCGTCGCCATCATCCTCAGCGCTATCGCCCTCGCCGCTCCTCTCGAGCGTGCTGGTACGCGACGCCCCACCCGATTCCGCCCGCCGCACGTCCTACTTCGCCCCGCGATTCGTGGCACTGCGCCAGGTGCTGCGCAATCACGGCGTTCCGGCCTCGCAGATCCGTCTGGAGCTGGGCCGCCACGAGCCGCGCATCTGGCTGCAGGTGGAGCGGCCCGCCGCCAGTCCGGTGTGGTTAGGAGTGCCCGGTCGCATGGTGGCGCCGGAGTGGTCGGGACGGGCGCTGCTGGCCCTGGTGTTGTGCCTGGCGCTGGTGCTGGGCCTGAGCGGATGGACGGCCCGCCGACTGGCCCAGCCGCTGGTGCAGCTTCGGCAGCGGCTGCAGGCGCAGCAGCCCGGCGCGACGGACGCGTCGCCCCCATTGCCTCTGCGCAATGCGCCTCCCGAGGTGACCGCGATCGACGCGGCCTACAGTGAACTGCTGGCTCGCTGGCAGCAGCATGAACGCGAGCGTGCGCTGCTGCTGGCCGGCGTCTCGCACGATCTGCGCAGCCCGCTGGGACGCATCCGCATGGCGGCGGAACTGCTGCCCGACGAGCCGGGCATCGACCGGCGCAAGGCAGTCGTGATCCGCAATGTGGGCGAGGCGGATCGCTTGATTGAGAGCTTTCTGGACTTTGTCCGCTCCGGGGAACTTCCCTGCCAAGACACGGTGGACCTGGCCGATGCAGCGCGGGCCGTGGTGCAGGCCTTCGAGCAGGCCCCGGAGCAACTGCGGCTGGAAGCGCCCGCGCATTTGTGGCTGCCCCGGGCCAATCGCCTGCTCGTGGAACGTCTGGTGGCCAATCTGGTGGACAACGCACTCAAGCATGGACGGCCGCCGGTGCGGGTGAGCCTCGACAGGGATGCGGAGGGCGGCCTGAGGCTGGCCGTCGAAGACGCCGGTGACGGACTGGACCCGCATCAGCTGGAGGCGCTTCAAGAGGCGTTCCGCCGTGGCGACAGTGCCCGCACGCAGGCTGGCAGTGGGCTGGGCTTGGCCATCGTGCGGCAAGTGGTGACGCGCATGCGGGGCCAACTGCGCTTTGAGCGGGAAGCAGATCGCCAGCGCGTGGTGGTGGCGTGGCCGGCCGACGTCCCGGAGGACACGGCGCGATAGTGGCGTTGCCGTGACGCCGGCGGGCATTCCCGGGCGTTCCCGGTCAATCCCGGGCCTTGCCGGGCATTGCCGGGCATTGCCGGGCGCCTTCAGGCCCCTCCAATGGACGATGCCCCGCCGGCGCCCCTGCGGCATCCTCCTCCTACAATCCGCGCCGCTCGTGGTCTTCGTCCCGGAGGCTGCAGTCCCCCCACCCCAGGAGCCCGCATGGCCGCCCCGATCGACTTCTATTTCGACTTCGCCTCGCCCTACGGCTACATCGCCTCGCAAACCATCGATGAGCTGGCCCAGCGCCACGGCCGATCGGTGAACTGGCATGCCATCGTCTTGGACGCGAATTTTCAGTCGCTCGAACGCATCCGCATTCCCACCAGCGTCATGCGCAGTGACTACATCCGCCGCGACGTGGAGCGGCTGGCCGCGTTTTCCGGCGTGGACTACAAGACGCCATCGTCGCTCGGCCTGCACACTGAAATGGCGGCCCGCCTTTTCCACTGGTTCAATGACCGCGACCCGGAACAGGGCCGCTGCTTCGCGCGAGCGGCCTACCGGGCCTATTTCGTGGAAGACCGCAACATTGCCCAGCTCGAGACGCTGCAGGACCTGTGTGCTGCGCAGAAGATGGACGCGGCGGAGCTGCAGCATCTGGTCAACGACAGCGCCAACCGCGCCCGCCTGAAGGCCGAGATCGACCTGGCCGAGTCGCGCGGGGTGTTCGGCTCACCGTTCTTCATCGTGGAAGGCGAGCGTTTCTGGGGCAACGACCGGCTGCCCCAGCTGGAACGCTGGTTGGCGCAAGGGCCTTATTGAGCGTCCATTCAGCGGCGTGGCGGTCCCCAGTGGCCGTCCACCCAGGTGCGGCGCCCTTCGCGCCATTCCCAGCAGCCGTCGATCCACACATAGCCCACCGCTGGCGGGCCTGCCACCGCAGGCCCATAGCCCTCGCTGTAGCCGTAACCGCCGCCCCCGCGATAGTGCCGGGGCGGCACCACGATGCACCCGCTCAGGGCCGAGGCCAGCAGCGCGGCTGCGCTCGCACCCACCATCAGACGAATTGCTCGCATGTCAGTTCTCCAAGGCTGTCGCCTTGTGGAGTCCAACGCATCGGCAGGCTGTCCCGATGACCGCTGCGGCTCGTCATTACCTGATGGACACGCAGTAACCAGACGTTGCATCCAGCCCATGCAGCGAGGCACCGACACCCAAGCCTGAGCCGTCGCCTCAGCTCACCTGCTTGAACGCCATCACCGCCTGATTGCGCAACGTGCGCAGCAGCGCCAGTTGCTTTTCATCCAGCACCACCGAGCCAGCCTCGGCCTTGTCCGCATAGATCATGGCGAACGGTGCGCCGCGCAGCGCCATCGGCAGGATCAGGAAGCTGTGCGCCTTCGCCCCGTTGAGGAACCAGTGGGGCAGACGCTCCGCGATCCTCGGCTGCGATGCATCGGCAATCAGCGTGTCGGCGCCCTTGATGCAGATCGCGCTGAAGAGATCCGGCTGCAAGCCCGGCATCACCCGCAGCGGCACCCGGAACAGCGGCACCACCGCCTCCACGCCGTCGCCCAGGCCGAAGCGGCCGGTGAGCGTCTCGGTCTTCGGGTCCCGCAGGCAGAAGATCACCCGCCGAAAGCCCAGGCCGCGGTACATGGTCTCCAGAATCATGCGCAGCACTTCATTGAGCTTGAAGCTCTCCACCATCGCATTGGTGATGTCCTGGATGCCGGCCGCCAGCACCGCGGAGGCTTCCTCCGGCGGAAGTCCTCCCCCGGGCATCTGCCCCTGCACGAGCGTGGCCTGCAGTTGATGCGGTGACAGCGTGTCCTCGAGCGACGGCGTCAACGGCGCCAGCAGGCGCTGCGCCGGCGAACTCTTGGGCAGCTGGATGTCCATGGCCTGCGCCAGCTGGGACAGCCGCTGGCGCGCCTGATCCGCCGCCTGCTCGATCGCCTTGGCCTCGACGCCCAGCGCCCGCGCATAACGCTGCGCCATGGCGCGCACCTTGGCATAGGCTTCGGACGGGTCGCTGTTCAGGATCAGGTCGGCCACGTCATTGCTGGCGCGCGCCAGCCAGCGCATGCGGTCCGGGGAATGCTCCACCAGACGGGTCGGCGCCTCGCCGTCGGGCCGCACCATCGTCCGCTGCAGCGTGTCCGGGAAGCCCCACTGCCGCGCCACGCCCAGGCCCAGCGCTTCATAACTGAGGCCCAGCACCTGGGCGGAAGCGGCCGCCTCGCTGATGGGAGGCGCGGCCTTGTCGCCCATGCCCCGCTCCGGCCGCACCAGGCGTCGCACCTGTTGCGCCTCTTCCGGCAGATAGAACTCCGACAGCAGGCGGCCCAGGCCCTGGAACATGGTGGTGAGGAAGGACTCTTCGTTCTCCCGCGGCACCAGGCACAGCTCCCGCGCCAGTGAACCGGCCATCAGCGACCGCAGGAACTCTTCCTTCAGCCGCTGCGCATGCTGCTTGTTCTCCATCCGCTCCAGCAGCACCAGCGACAGCGCCAGATTGCGAATGCCGCCAAACCCCACCAGCGCCACCGCCCGGGAGACGGTGCTGATGTGCCCCCCGCCGGCATGACTGAACTGCACGGTATTGACCAGCCGCAGCAGCTTGTTGGTCAGCGCAACGTCCTTGAGGATTTCATTGGAGAGCGTCGTGAGGCTTTCGTTCTCCGACTGCGTCATGCGCTGGATGCGGGCCACCGAGTCCGCCATGGCGGGGAAGTCGCTGCGGTGTCGCATGCGGCGCAGCAGGAATTCCAGCGTGGCATTGCCGCCGTCACTCGCGGAGGTCGCCTCCGCCGCAGGATGCAGCCAAGCCGCCAGCGCATCATGAAACGCCTTGGCACTGGGCCAGCGCTGCGCCACATCCCGGGCCAGGCCGCGCAGCAGCACGGCGCGCAGCGCATCATCACTGTCCGGGCCCAGATCGGCCGGCGGCTCCAGCGACTGGTCCGCCACGCGTCGCACCGCCCGCCAGGGGTCCGGGTCGTAGTTCAGGCGCTGGCCGGACAGCATCTCCGTCAGCATCACCGCTGCGGCAAACACGTCCATCGCGGGCGAGGCCGGTTCTCCCCGCGCTGCTTCGGGGGACAGGTAACCCGGCGTGCCGACGATGCGGTTGCTCGGCGCCAGGCTGGCCGAGCCGCTCAGGCGCGCCGCGATGCCGAAGTCCATCACGCGCGGACGGCCCTGCGTATCCAGCATGACATTGGACGGCTTGAGATCCCGGTGCACCACACCGGCCCCATGCGCCGCATGCAGCCCGTCCAGCACGCCCAGCATCAGGCCGACCGCATCCCGCGCCGGCAAGCGGCCGCGCTGACGCATGTGCTCGGCCAGCGTGCCGCCGGCCACGTATTCAAAGACCATGTAGGCCTGCCCGCCCTCCATGTTGGCCTCGAAGACCGGCACGATGCTCGGATGGGTCAGCCGGCTCACCGCCCGGGCCTCATGCAGCCAGGCATCCACACTGGCCCGGTCCACCGCCTGCGTCAGCACCTTCAGCGCCACCTCGCGGTCCAATCGAGGATCATGGGCCAGCCAGACCTGCGACTGGGCGCCGCGCCCCAGGCTGCGCAGCGGCTTGAAGCGCCCGACAGCGGGCGGCACAGGGGTCATGGTGGGTCCTTGCGGGGCGCCGAGGTCTGCTGCTGGGCCCGCTCTCGCAGGCGGGACCGCGGTGCGGCGGCTGCGGCGGCGCCCTGTGTGGGGTCGTTCACGCCGCTGGTGGTCTCCCCTTGGGCCTGCGACGCGCCCAGCGCGTCGTAGACCTCGCGCAGCCCCAGGTCCAGGGCCCGGGCATATCGACGCGTCGCCAGCTCGATGCCGGTCTGCCGCTTGCGTTCGGGCAGCAGCAGGGCATCGATCAATTCATTGGCCAGGCTGCAGGTCAGGCGCAGGATGTCCAGGTCGCCATCGGGATGACGCACCGCCGCATCGGGCGGCTGGCGACGCATCATGTGCTGCAGCTCCTCGCCCAGGCCCCAGTAGCGGACCACCGCCAGGCCCAGGCTTTCCAGGTCGCAGCCCAGCACCGCATAGGCGGCGCTCTGCTCGGTCAGGCCGCGCGGATTGGGATGTTCCTCGGTCGGCTCCGGCGGCACCATCAGCTGCCGGATCTGCTGGGCATCGTCCGGGAAGTGGTACTGCACCAGCAGGCGGCCCAGGTTCTGCATCAGGTTGATGAGGTAGACCACCTCGCCGTCATACCCGGCGGGCCGCAGCGCCTGCGCCACCTGTCCGGCTCGCTGCACCCGGCGCATCAGGCTCTGCATGAAGGTGGCCTGGCCTTCGTTCATCGGCCCCGGCCACGGCTTGAGCGCGCGGGCGGCATCTTCCAGCCCGTTCAGGCCCATCATGGCAATGGCCCGCTGCATGTTGAGCACCGTGCCGCCACTGTTGGGGTGGCCCTGCTGGCGCATCGCGTTGTTGACGCGGCGCAGCAGCTCCAGGGTCAGCGCCATGTCCTTCAGCGCCAGCGCCGCCAGCTCGCTGGCATGCTGCGAGGCCATGGCCGAGGACATGGCGGTGGAGACCAGGCGCGCAGTGGTGCTGGGCAGATGGCCGAAACGCTGCATCTTGTCCTTGAGCAGCGCGATCGGACCGCCGTCGTCCTGTTCCGCCGAGAGGCGCCAGCCGTCGAGCGCACGCCAGAAGCTGCGCGCCAGGTGATAACGCTGGCGGGCCTGGCGGTCCGTGGCGCGATTGACGATGGCCCGCAGCGGGTCCGGAATCGGATAGGGCGTTTCCCAGCCCATGCGCACCAGTTCCTGCCCTTGCGGCTGCATGCGCTGCAGCACGCCGCGAAGGTCCGGCTCGTCCAGCACCGGTCGCCCCGACAGCAGCCGGTGCAGCACCAGGCCGATGGAGACCACGTCCTCTTCGGCGGATTCCCGCACCGCGCGGCGCGTGGCGTTGAAGTCCGCATCCGGCGGCAGCGTTTCCTGGGCCACTTCCAGCCCGATCACCCGCACATGGTCCGCCGGGTCGATCAGGAGATGGGCCAACTGAATGTCACGGTGGGCATGGCCGGCCTCATGGGCGAAGGCCAGTCCTTCCAGCGCCTGGGCCACCCATTTGGCGGCATCCAGCGGCAGCGGTGCGCCGCGGGCGATGCGCTCTTCCAGGGTTTCCCCCAGCGCGCGGTCGTAGGTCACATAGGGCCAGGGATCCACCCGGCCCGTCTCCACCACATGGCCCAGATTCGGATGATGGATGCGCGAGGCGGCGTCCATGGCCTTGAGCCACTGCAGCATGGCCGCCTCGCTGGCCGGCTTCTCACGCGGCACCATCAGCAGCATCTCCTGGCCGTGGTGCGTGTCAAACACCAGCCACAGCATGCTGCGCTGGCTCTTGTGCAGCAGCGCCCTCAGCTCGAAACGGCCAAAGCGCCGCAGGGGGGCGGCGGAAGGGGGGGAAGTTGTCTCAGACACGCGATGTGGGTGGCTCCCGGCCTGATCCAGGGGCCACTGTCCTTATAGGTAGACGATTGGACAGAAAACTCGATGTCTTCGCCACGCGAAAGTAACGGGGATTTTCCTCTCAGTTTTGTAACTGCGCCCACACCTTTTCCAGGCGTTTGACACTCACCGGCTGCGGTGTGCGCAACTCCTGTGCGAAAAGGCTCACCCGCAGCTCTTCCAGTTGCCAGCGGAAATCATCCAGCCGCGCGTCCGCTGCGCCCTTGCGTTCAGCCACCCGGCGCTGCCAGCGCTGCTCCAGCGGCTTGAGCTCGGTCATCAGCTTGGCGTCGCGGGCCGCGTCGGTGCGGAACTTGTCCAGGCGCAAGGTGATGGCCTTGAGGTAGCGCGGGTAATGCTGTAACTGCGACCAGGGCGTCTGCAACACGAAACGCTTGGGCATCAGCCGCTGCAATTGCGCCTGGATGTCCTCGGCCACCTCCTTGGGCGCGGACCGGGTGTCCTTGAGCTTGCGCAGCGCCGCCTGATATTCCAGCAGCACGCTGTAGGCCAGCCGCGCCACTTCCTGGGCGATCAGGTTCAGGCGCGCCCGGCCTTCCTCCAGCCGCGCCTTGAAGCTGAATTCGTCCACCGGCAGCGGGTCGCCCAGGAACGCCCGCTCCAGCGCCACCGCAATGATCTGGTCACGCAGCTCCTCGCTGGTGCCCAGGCTCATGTAGGCCACGGCCATGGACTGCAGGTCGGGGATGTTCTTTTCCAGATACTTCAGCGGCTCCTTCAACTGCAAGGCGATCAGGCGCCGCAGCCCGGCGCGGTGCTTGGCAGCGGCCACGTCCGGCTCGTCGAAGACTTCGATCTCGACATGGGTCGTGCGGTCGATCAGGGCCGGGAAGCCGATCAGGGTCTGCGGACCGCGCTTGATCTCCATGAGCTCCGGCAGTTCGCCGAAGGTCCAGCTGGTGTAGGTCTTGGTGGCTTCGGCGGCCGGCTTGGGCGGCGGCGCGACGGTGGCACGGATGCCGCCAGGGCCGCCCGTGGCCACGGCGTCTGCGCTGCCGGGGGCCTGTGCGGCCTGGCGTTGTGCGCCGCGGCCGGACTGGGGCGCCGTGTCCCGGCCGCCCCCATCACGGCCCTGGCGGCGGTCAGGCCGGTCCTCGCCGCCCGACGATCCCGCGGCTGCGCCGCTGCGCTGCATCCCTGACCGGGCATCCGCTGAATCCCCAGCGGCTCCGTCGTGGGCGCCCGCCGCCTCACCCTTGAGCTTGAGCGCCGCCAGCGCCTGGAAGGCCGACCGGGCTTGTCCGCCCAGTTCCGCCTTGAGCGCGGCCAGGTTGCGCCCCTGCCCCAGTTGGCGCCCGTGCTCGTCCACCACACGGATGTTCATGAACAGGTGCACCGGCACCTGCTCCAGCTTGAAGTCGTTGCGCTGGATGGCCAGCTGCGTCCGCTCCTTCACCGCCTTGAGCAGCACCTCCAGCAGGCTGCCCTGCCCGAACGGCGTCAGCTCCACGAACTCCCGCACGTAATCAGGCAAGGGCGTCAGGCGCGCCCGGGGCTTCTGATGCAGGCTCTTGAGCAGCGCCAGCACCTTGGCCTCCAGCATGCCGGGCACCAGCCATTCCACCCGGTCGTCCTGCACCTGGTTGAGCGCGTAGATGGGCACGGTGACCGTCACGCCGTCGCGCGCATCGCCGGGCTGATGCAGGTAGGTGGCGCTGCAATCCACGCCGCCCAGGCGCACGGTCCGCGGGAAGGCATCGGTGGTGACACCGGCGGCCTCGTGCCGCATCAGCTCTTCCCGGCTGAGATGCAGCAGGCGCGGCTGACCGCGGCTGGCTTCCCGCCACCACTTCTCCAGCGTGGCGCCGGAGCAGACGTCGGCCGGCAGATGCTGGTCGTAGTAGGCGTAGATCAGCTCGTCATCCACCAGCACGTCCTGCCGACGGGACTTGTGTTCCAGCTCCTCGACCTTGGCGATCTGCTTCTGGTTGTGGGCCAGGAAAGGCAGGCGCGTCTCCCACTCCCCATTCACCAGCGCTTCGCGGATGAAGATCTCGCGCGCCGCCACGGGATCGACCCGGCCGAAGTTCACCCGGCGGTTGTTGTAGATCACGATGCCATACAGCGTGGCCCGCTCCAGGGCGATGACCTCGGCGGCTTTTTTCTCCCAGTGCGGTTCCAGCAGCTGGGTCTTGATCAGATGGCCGGCGATGCCGGGCAGCCATTGCGGCTCGATGGCGGCAATGCCCCTGCCGAACAGCCGAGTGGTGTCCACCAGCTCGGCCGCCACGATCCAGCGGCCCGGTTTCTTGCTCAGGTGAGCGCCCGGATGGCGCCAGAACTTGATGCCGCGGGCGCCCAGGTACCAGTCGTCATCGTCCGCCTTGCAGCCGATGTTGCCCAGCAGGCCGGCCAGCATGGACAGGTGGACCTGCTCGTAGGTGGCCGCGGCGCCGTTGAGCCGCCAGCCCATCTCGGCCACGACGGTGTGCAGCTGGGAGTGGATGTCGCGCCATTCGCGCACCCGGCGCGGGCTGACGAAGTTGTCGCGCAGCAGTTGCTCGTGGCGGCGGTTGCTCAGCTTGTGCGTGCGGGGCGCCTGGCCGTTGCCGGGGGCCCCGGCGTGTGGGCTGGCGCCCTCTTCCGGCGCACTGCCGCGCGACTCGCCCAGCCACTTCCAGAGCTTGAGATAGCCCATGAACTCCGAACGCTCGTCGTCGAACTTCTTGTGCTTCTCGTCGGCCTGCTGCTGCTGGTCCATTGGCCGGTCGCGCACGTCCTGGCCGGACAGGGCGCTGGCGATGATCAGCACCTCGGTCAGCGCATCCCGCTTGCGGGCCTCCAGGATCATGCGGCCCACCCGGGGGTCCAGCGGCAGGCGCGAGAGTTCCTCGCCAATTGGCGTCAGCTCGTTGCGCTCATCCACTGCGCCCAGCTCGGCCAGCAGCTGATAGCCGTCCGCCACGGCCTTGCGGGGCGGCGGCTCGATGAACGGGAAGTCCTCCACCTGGCCCAGGTGCAGGGCCTTCATCCGCAGGATCACGCCGGCCAGCGAGCTGCGCAGGATTTCGGGGTCGGTGAAGCGCGGGCGGGACAGGAAGTCCTTCTCGTCATACAGCCGCACGCAGATGCCGTTGCTCACCCGTCCGCAGCGGCCGGCGCGCTGGTTGGCGGCCGCCTGGCTGATCGACTCGATCTGCAGCTGTTCCACCTTGTTGCGGTAGCTGTAGCGCTTGACCCGCGCCAGACCCGGGTCCACCACGTAGCGGATGCCGGGCACCGTCAGCGAGGTTTCCGCCACGTTGGTGGCCAGCACGATGCGCGGCTGGCCGTGCGGCTGGAAGACGCGGTCCTGCTCCTGCTGGGACAGCCGCGCAAACAGCGGCAGCACTTCCACGCCGGGCGGATGATGCTTGCGCAGGGCTTCGGCGGCCTCGCGGATCTCCCGCTCGCCGGGCAGGAAGACCAGCACGTCGCCGGAGCCTTCGCGCCAGAGCTCATCGACCGCCTCGCAGATGGCGTCGCTGAGGTCGTGGTCCTTGGATTCCTCGAATGGGCGGTATCGCTGCTCCACCGGGAAGAGGCGGCCCGACACCATGATGGTCGGCGCCGGCCCCTTGGCCGATGCGAAATGCTGGGCAAAGCGGTCGGCGTCGATGGTGGCCGACGTCACGATGATCTTCAGGTCTGGCCGGCGCGGCAGGATCTCCCGCAAATAGCCCAGCAGGAAGTCGATGTTGAGGCTGCGCTCGTGGGCCTCGTCGATGATCAGCGTGTCATAGGCCTTGAGCAGCGGGTCGGTCTGGGTCTCGGCCAGCAATATGCCGTCGGTCATCAGCTTGACCGAGGCGCCGGGCGAGAGCCGGTCCTGGAAACGGACCTTGTAGCCGACCACCTCGCCGAGGGGGGACTTCAGTTCCTCCGCGATGCGCTTGGCCACGCTGGAGGCGGCGATCCGCCGCGGCTGGGTATGGCCGATCAGGCCGCCGCCATTGCCGCGCCCGCGGCCCATGGCCAGAGCGATCTTGGGCAACTGGGTGGTCTTGCCGGAGCCGGTCTCGCCACAGACGATGACGACCTGGTGCTGCGCCAGCGCCGCCATGATCTCCTCGCGACGGCCGGAAACGGGCAGCGATTCCGGGAACTCGATCGGCGGGATGGGGGTGGCCGGTGCCGGGGCGCGGGAGGACTCGTGGCGGGGCTGGTCGCGGCCATTAGATCCACGATTGGGGCCACCATTGGGCCCACCATTGGGCCCACGATTGGCGCCACGATCGGGACCACGCTCAGGACGACGATCCGCACCGCGGTCGGGACGGCGCTCGCTACGGGGCTCCGTACGGCGATCCGGGTGGCGATCCGGTTGGCGATCCGGTTGGCGATCTTGATGCGGTTCTGTCCGGTTCTCCTGGGCGCTGCTGGGCGCGCTGGCGTCAGAGTCTGCGGGGGAATTCGGCGAGGCCTTGGAGGCGGACACGGAGGATGAATTGTTTTGACTCACGGGGGGCGCATTATCCGCCCCCCGCTCCGGACTGTCGGTGCGCCAGGCCCCGCCGCCCCTGCGCCGCTCAGGACATCCGCGGCGAGTAGGTGATGATGTTGAGCACCGCGCCCTGCGGATCCTGCACGGTGGCCATGCGGCCGACGGTGGGAATGTCGGTCACCGGCATCAGGATCTTGCCGCCCAGTTCCACCGCCTTGGCGGCGGTGGCGTCCACATCCTGCACGGTGACGTAGGTCATCCACTGCGGCGGCATCGGCGCCCCGTCGGGGGTCTTGAACAGGCCGCCGACGGCGGTTTCCGCCACCTTGGCCACGCGGTACAGCTCGCCGCTGGCCCCGCCGGGCATGGGCATCGACTCCAGTTTCCAGCCGAACAGGCTGCCGTAGAACTCGGCCGCCTGGTCCGGGGCGGAGGTCATCAGCTCGGACCAGCTGAACGCGCCGTGGGTCTTGAACACATCCATTGCAGGCTCCCTTGTGTGAAGACTGGATGCTCGCGCGAGGGCCTGCGCACATCAAGTGGCCGTAAACCCGCGCCCCGGGGACAGGGTACGGCACAATTCGCGCTCATGAGCCTGGTCTTCCCCCACACCTTCGTTCCGTGGTTCCGCGCGGTGGCCCCCTATATCCACGCCTACCGCGGCGAGACATTCGTCGTCGGCATGACCGGGGAAATGATTGCCGCCGGCAAGCTCAACAGTTTTGTCCAGGATCTGGCCATCATGCATGCCATGGGCATCAAGATCGTGCTGGTGCATGGCTTTCGCCCGCAGGTGAATGAGCAGTTGGCGGCCAAGGGCCACCCGGCGCTCTACAGCCATGGCATGCGCATCACGGATGCCATCACCCTGGATTGCGCCCAGGAGGCGGCGGGTCAGTTGCGGTTTGAAATCGAGGCCGCTTTCTCGCAGGGCCTGCCCAACACGCCAATGGCCAATTCCACCGTGCGGGTGGTTTCCGGGAATTTCCTGACGGCCCGGCCGGTGGGCATCGTGGACGGGGTGGATTTCAAGCACAGCGGGATTGTCCGGCGCGTGGATGCAGCCGCCATCCAGCGGGCCATTGATATTGGCGCCATCGTGCTGATGTCGCCGTTTGGTTTTTCGCCGACGGGCGACGCCTTCAATCTGATGATGGAAGATGTGGCCACCGCCACCGCCATTGCGCTGCAGGCGGACAAGCTGCTGTTCATGACGGAAGTCGCGGGGGTGCGCGAAAACCCCGAAGACCCGGACAGCAACATCGATACCGAACTGGCCCTGGCCGATGCGAAACGGCTGATGGCCAAGCTGCCGCCGCCCACGCAGCCCACCGATGTCGGCTTCTATCTGCAGTACTGCGTGAAAGCCTGCGAAGCGGGCGTGGAGCGTAGCCACATCCTGCCGTTTGCGGTGGATGGCGCCCTGCTGCAGGAGGTCTATACCCACGATGGTATTGGCACCATGGTGGTGGACGAGAAACTGGAAAGCCTGCGCGAAGCCACCCACGACGATATTGGCAGCCTGATTGCCCTGATCGAGCCGTTTGAGCGGGACGGCACGCTGGTCAAACGGGACCGCAGCGAAATCGAACGGGATGTCGAGGCCTATACCGTCATCGAGCACGATGGCGTGATCTTCGGCTGCGCCGCGCTGTATCCGTATCAGGAAGCGCGCACCGCGGAAATGGCGGCACTGACCGTCTCCAGCGCCGTGCAGGGCCAGGGCGATGGGGAGCGGCTGCTCAAGCGCATCGAGCAGCGTGCACGTGCCATGGGGCTGACCAGCATTTTTGTGCTGACCACCCGCACCATGCACTGGTTCATCAAACGAGGCTTCCAGCCGGTGGATCCAAACTGGCTGCCGGAAGAGCGCAAGCGCAAGTACAACTGGGACCGCCGCTCCCAGGTGCTGGTCAAGAAACTGGCCTGACCGCCGGTTGAACATTTGTTTCATTCGGTCGCGACTGATTTTCGCGACTGTCCCCACACTCTTTGAGCATCGAGGTTGATATGGCTCGTACCGTCCAATGCGTTTATCTGAAGAAGGAAGCCGAGGGCATGGACTTCCCGGTCTACCCTGGCGAACTGGGCAAGCGCATCTATGAAAATGTATCCAAGGAAGCCTGGGCGGCCTGGATGAAGCACCAGACCATGCTGGTCAACGAAAACCGCCTGAATCTGGCGGACCAGCGCGCCCGCCAATACCTGGCCCGTCAGATGGAGCAGTTCTTCTTTGGCGGCGGCGCGGAACAGCCGGCGGGATATGTGCCGCCCACCGCCGGTTAAGCCTGACTTTGACAGGTAGGTCGCCCCTCATTCGTTGTCAAATTTGCGTCCGTTGGCAATTACCCTCTTGCAGAGTTATAGATATCGCTGCATATAATGGCACATGCCCTATTTCGGGCCTTGGCTGTTGAACCTTGTGAGGAATTGCATAAATGGCATCGCTCAAAGACCTGTTGGCCCAACGGGCCGCTCTTGAACAGCAAATCGCGGAAACCCAGGAGCGTGAACGCGCTGACGCGATCGCCAAAGTGAAGTCGCTGATGTCCGAATATGGACTGAATGTGGCGGATCTGACGGCACGCAGCACCAAGACGGCTGGCGCGAAGGCTTCGAAGGTTGCCGCCAAGTACCGCAACCAGGCGACTGGCGAAAGCTGGAGCGGCCGCGGCCTGCAGCCCAAGTGGCTGAAGGCGGCGATTGCCAACGGCGCCAAGCTGGAAGATTTCGCCCTGTAATCCCCCGCTGCTGCCCGCAGCAAAAACAAAAAGCCATCAGTCCCTGATGGCTTTTTTTATTCCCGCAACCCATCCCCCTCACGCCCCCCACCCCCACCTCGCCAAAAAAATAGAGGGCGGCCACTCCCCTTCCCCCACCGCGCCAGTCTCCCTGCCGCCCGCCCCCAGCGAAGACCGGAGATCCGGCTTTGCCGGGCTCCGTCTTGCCCCCTGGGGGGCGCGCGCAGCGCGTAGGGGGGGGGCCTAATCCACCGGGCTCCGTCTTGCCCCCTGGGGGGCGCGCGCAGCGCGTGGGGGGGTGCTAATCCACCGGGGACGTAGAATCCAGGGGTGATCCCGCCTGGCTTTATTCAAGATCTTCTTTCTCGTGTCGACATCGTGGAGGTCGTATCCCGCCACGTCGATCTGAAAAAAGCGGGCATCAATCACAAGGGCCTGTGCCCCTTCCACGGCGAAAAGTCCCCCAGCTTCATCGTCAGCCCCTCCCGCCAGACCTACCACTGCTTCGGCTGCGGCGTGCACGGCAATGCCGTCGGCTTCCTGATGGAGCACCTGGGCATCGGTTTCGTGGACGCCGTCCGCGACCTGGCCCAGCAAGCCGGCATGCAGGTCCCCGAAGACGACCGCAGCCCGGCAGACCGGGAGCGTGAGAAGCAGGTCAAGCAGCGCCAGGCCACCCTCACCGAAGTGCTGGCCAAAGCCGGCCAGCACTACCGCCAGCAGCTCAAAACCAGCCCCCGCGCCATCGATTACCTCAAGGGCCGCGGCCTGACCGGCCAGATCGCCGCGCAGTTTGGCCTGGGCTACAGCCCGGAAGGCTGGCGCACGCTCGCCAGCGCCTTCCCCGCCTATGACGACCCGCTGCTGGTGGAAACGGGCCTGGTCATCCTGCAGGACGACCCTGGCAAGAGCGAAGCGGAACAGCGCCGCTACGACCGCTTTCGCGACCGGATCATGTTCCCCATCCGCAACGTCCAGGGCGACGTCATCGGCTTTGGGGGTCGGGTGCTGGACAAAGGCGAGCCCAAATACCTGAATTCCCCGGAAACCCCGGTCTTCAGCAAAGGCAAGGAGCTGTACGGCCTGTACGAGGCCCGTCCGGACATGCGCCGCCGCGGCTACGCGCTGGTCGTGGAAGGCTACATGGACGTGGTGGCGCTGGCGCAGAGCGGTTTTGGCAATGCGGTGGCGACGCTGGGCACCGCCTGCACCCAGGACCATGTGCAAAAGCTCTTTCGCTTCACCGAATCGGTGGTGTTCAGCTTCGACGGCGACGCCGCCGGTCGGCGCGCAGCCGCCCGCGCCATGGAGGCTGCCCTGCCCCACGCGACCGAGACGCGCAGCATCAAGTTCCTGTTTCTCCCGGCCGAGCACGACCCCGATTCCTATGTGCGGGAACTGGGGCCGGAGGCTTTCGAGCGCTGCGTCGAGCAGGCCATTCCACTGTCTCGCCAGTTGATGGACAGCGCCGCTGAAGGCTGCGATCTGGGCAGCCCCGAAGGCCGTGCCCGCATGCTGACCAATGCCCGGCCGCTGTGGTTCGCCCTGCCCGACGGCCTGCTCAAGCGCCAGTTGCTCGGTGAACTGGCCCGCCGCGCCCAATTGCCGGACCAGGAACTGCTGGGCCTGTGGCAGGCCACCGCCCCGCGCCCACGCGGTGAGCGCAATGAGCGTCATGCCGACCCCCACACCGCCAACGGCCGCCCGATGCGGGCGACCCCGCACGCGGACAGCGCCGATCCAGGCCATCACTTCCCCGATATTCCGGCTTCGGCCTATGGCGACGACGGTGAGTTCCATGGGGAACTGCACGACGTCGCCCCGCCGGCCGATGCCTACGGCGCGGGTGCCGCCCCCGGCTGGCCTTCGCAGCCGCAGGGCGGAGGGTACTCGTCCGGTCCCGCTGGCTCCGGCGCAGGCGGTGCAGGGGGTGGCTATGGCCAATACGGCGGCGGCAGCGGCCCCGGCGGTTCCGGTCAAGGCGGCGGTTTCAAGGGCAAGGGCGATTTCAAGGGCAAATTCGGAGGCAAGGGCGGCAAATGGGGCGACTGGAAACGTCGCGACCAGGACCCCACCATCGGCATGCCCCGCAAGGCCCCTCCGGCCCCGATGGACCATGCCGTGCGCATGCTGCTGCTGCACGGCGAGCTCTGGCAGGTGCTGAGCGAGCAGGACCTGCAGCTGCTGCACGAACTGCCGGCCGAACACGGTCAACTCATCGCCTGGCTGGAGCGCTTCATGATGGATCACGGCCCCAGCCCATGGGCCGTGCTGCAGGTCGCGCTGGTGGAAGCAGATCAACTGGAGCTGGCCCAGCGCGTGTGCGGCGGCCCGCTCACCGCCCCTCCCCCTGACGAAGCCGTCCACGACGAATTCCGGCATGTGATGCGCAAACTCTGGATTGTTCGCCTGGAGCAGGAAGCGTCCCAAATTGCCGTCAGCAAATCCCCCGACATTGGCAAATTGAAGTTGATCCGCCACCAAATTGAGGAATTGAAGGCCGTTTAACCCCCGAATTTTGACCATTGCCCAAATCTGGTGGATAATCCAGCGCTTTCGCGCGTCAAGAGTGACGGCAGCACCAACCGGTCCCCGGCCCCCCACTGACCCTGGGCAATGAAAAAGTGGCCAACCTTCACCGCCTGGACTGCAACTCCAAACGATCACGCTAGCCTTCACGCGCAACCTTGAGCTGGTGGGAACACCCCCCACATAAGGCTCAAGGCAGAGATCGAGCCGCCTGGGCTCGTCGCACCGCTGACCCAGCGGTTGCCGGCGACCCAGGTGGCCGTTTGCGTTGCACGCCCCCAAAGAATTCCCGAATCACTCGCCGACCCGAGGAACTGCATGACCGCCAAAAAGACCGCTTCCAAGGCTGCCGCCGCAGAGACTGAAGAGATCAAGAAGCCTGCGAAGGCTGCCGCCAAAACCACCAAGGCGGCTGCCGCCACGGACGAGGCCAAGCCCAAGCGCGGCCGCAAGCCTAAGGCGGAGACCGAGTCCAAGAAGACCGGCAAGGCCAAGGTGGAAGAGGAAGAAGAAGACTTTGGCGATGTGGACGCCGACATCGAGGCCGATGCCGAAGCGGATGTCGACGCGGACGCGGAAGTCGAAGAGGCCGCCGGCGAGGACAAGCCCAAGGCCAAGCCGCTGCGCATGAAGGTCAGCCGCGCCAAGGAGCGCGCGCTGATGCGTGAATTCGGTCTGGACGAAACCGCCCTGACCGAAGAGGAAGTGGCCAAGCGTCGTCAGGAGCTGAAGACGCTGATCAAGATGGGCAAGACCCGGGGTTTCCTGACCCATCAGGAAATCAACGACCACCTGCCTGAAAAGCTGATCAACGAGGAAATCCTCGAGGCGATCGTGTCCATGTTGAACGACATGGGCATTGCGGTGTACGAGCAGGCGCCGGACGCCGCCACGCTGCTGATCCAGGGCAGCACCTCGCCCACCGCCACCGAAGAAGAAGCCGAAGAAGCCGCCGAAGCCGCGCTCTCGACGGTGGACTCCGAATTCGGCCGCACCACCGACCCGGTCCGCATGTACATGCGCGAAATGGGCACGGTGGAACTGCTGACCCGGGAAGGCGAAATCGAAATTGCCAAGCGCATCGAAGGTGGCCTGCAGGCCATGATGCTGGCGATTTCCGCCTCCCCCACCACCATTGCTGAAATCCTGGCCATGGCGGCCAAGATCCGCGCCGGTGAAATGCAGATTTCCGAAGCCGTGGACGGTTTCGTCTCCGACGACGAAGCCGACGACTACGTGGCCGAGGAAGACTTCGACGAATTCGACGAAGAAGACGACGATGACGGCGCCGGTGGTTCCAAGGCCCTGACCAAGAAGCTGGAAGAGCTGAAGAATGCCGCGCTGGTGAAGCTCGATTCGCTGGCCGTCAACTTCGACAAGATGCGCAAGGCCTTCGAGAAGGACGGCTACAAGTCGGCCAACTACAACAAGGCCCAGGCGGCCATCAGCAGCGAGCTGATGACCATCCGCTTCACCGTCAAGACCATCGAGAAGCTGTGCGACATCCTGCGCTCGCAGGTGGACGACGTGCGCCGTTATGAACGCGAGATCCGCAAGATCGTCGTGGACAAGTGCGGCATGCCGCAGGAACACTTCATCAAGGTGTTCCCGCCCAACGTGCTGAACCTGCAGTGGGCCGAGAAGGAAGTCGCCTCGGGCAAGAACTACAGCAACGTGATGTCGCGCAATCTGCCCGCCATCCAGGAGCTGCAGCAGAAGCTGATCGACGTGCAGGCGAAGGCCGTGGTGCCGCTGGACGATCTCAAGGAGATCAACAAGCGGATGAACGAAGGCGAAAAGGCCTCCCGCGATGCGAAGAAGGAAATGATCGAGGCCAACCTGCGCCTGGTCATCTCCATCGCCAAGAAGTACACCAACCGCGGTCTGCAGTTCCTGGACCTGATCCAGGAAGGCAACATCGGCCTGATGAAGGCGGTGGACAAGTTCGAATACCGCCGCGGCTACAAGTTCTCGACCTACGCCACCTGGTGGATCCGTCAGGCCATCACCCGCTCGATTGCGGACCAGGCCCGCACCATCCGCATTCCGGTTCACATGATCGAAACGATCAACAAGATGAACCGCATCTCGCGGCAGCACCTGCAGGAGTTCGGCTTCGAGCCGGATGCTCCGACGCTGGCCGAGAAGATGGAGATGCCGGAGGACAAGATCCGCAAGATCATGAAGATCGCCAAAGAGCCGATCTCCATGGAAACGCCGATCGGGGACGACGACGACAGCCATCTGGGCGACTTCATTGAGGACACCAACAACACCGCGCCGATCGAAGCCGCCATGCAGGCCGGCCTGCGCGAGGTGGTGAAGGACATCCTGGACAGCCTGACCCCGCGCGAAGCCAAGGTGCTGCGCATGCGCTTCGGCATCGAAATGAGCACGGACCACACGCTGGAAGAAGTCGGCAAGCAGTTCGACGTCACCCGCGAACGGATCCGCCAGATCGAAGCCAAGGCCATCCGCAAGCTCAAGCACCCCAGCCGCTCGGACAAGCTGCGTACCTATCTGGACAACCTCTGATCCTCACCGCTCCGTCAGGAGCGCTGACCTGCACCGGGGCCGCACATCGTGCGGCCCTTTTTCTTGGGCCGGCGGCCGCTGCCAGGCCGCGCCACGCCTCATTCCGGGCTTCCCTCCCCTCCACTTTTGGGGGACAGTCGACCGCACACCGCACTCGCATGCGGGACAGGTGTGGCATCCCGGACAACTGGCCCCCAAGGCAAGGGCTATTCACGAGTCAGAGGGGTCTGGGCGACCGCTACACTGAGACATTCGTCACACGAATAAGTCAACAATGACCCAGATACGCGAGCGCACCGTCCTGTTTGCCGATTTGCGCGGCAGCACGGCGCTGTTCGAGACGCTGGGGAATGCCGAAGCCACCGGTCTGGTCACTCAGACGGTGGGCCTGCTGGCCCAGGCGGTGGGGGAATGCCGCGGTCACCTGATCAAGACCCTGGGCGACGGCCTGATGGCGGCCTTCGACAATCCCAAGGACGGCATCAAATCCGCCATGCGGATGCAGGAACTGCTGATCAAGTCCGCCCACCGCATCGAGCGGCTGCGCAACATGCATCTTCAGATCGCGCTGGCCCGCGGCGAGGTGGTGGAGATCCACGGGGACTGCTTCGGGGATGCGGTCAACGTGGCCGCCCGGCTGCTGGACCATGCCGGCGACGGCGAAACCGTGGTCACCGCGGAAGTGGTGCATGGCCTGTCCACCACCCAGAAGGCGCGCTTTCGCAGCCTGGACCAGATCAGCGTCCGCGGCCGCGTGGAACCGGTGCATGTGTATGTGCTGGACCAGGGCCAGGGCGATGCCGGCGCCACGCAGTTCGGCGAGGTCATCCGCGCCGCCGCCCCGGACGGCATCCGGCTGGTGTGGCAGGACCTGGACCGTGTGTTCGACATCGAACAGATGCCCATCGTGCTGGGCCGCAGCACCCAGGCCACCTACTGCATCACCGACGTGCGGGTGTCCCGCTCCCATGCCCGCATCGACTGGCAGGGCAGCAGCTTCAGCCTGACCGACCTGAGCTACAACGGCACCTTCGTGCGCTTTGGCCATGGCGGCCAGACGCTGAGCCTGCGGCGCGGCGCCTGCACCCTGCACGGCGCCGGTGCGATCGGACTGGGCGGCCCGCCCTCCGACACCCTGGCGCCGACGGTGCGCTTCGAGGTGCTGCACCATGCCGAGACCGATCGATCGCCGCTGGTGATGCGGCGCGGTGTCTGAGGCCCCCTCCCCCTGCGGTTTTCACGCCGTGACGCGCCAGCGCCACGCCGCCTCGCTAACATCGCCGTCTTGCCCGGTGCCATCCTGCCCGGGCCACCGAGGTCCCTGTTTTCCATGAGCTACCAGCCTGAACCCGCTTTCGACCACGGCAGCCCTGCCCGCACCGGCCTTCTGCTGTGCAACCTGGGCACGCCGGAGGCCCCCACGCCGGCCGCCACCCGGCGCTACCTGGCGCAGTTCCTGTCCGATCCGCGGGTCATCGAGATTCCCAAGCTGGCCTGGTGGCCCATCCTGCACGGCATCATCCTGCGCACCCGACCGGCCGCCTCGGCCAAGAAATACGCCAGCATCTGGATGAAGGAGGGGTCGCCGCTGATGGTCTGGACCCAGCGCCAGGCGACCCTGCTGCAGGGCTACCTGGGCGAGCGTGGGCATCAGCTGATCGTGCGTCATGCGATGCGCTATGGCCAGCCGTCGATCGCCAGCCAGCTCGATGCGCTGCGGGCCGCCGGCGCGACCCGCATCCTGGTGCTGCCGGCCTATCCGCAGTATTGCGCCGCCACCACGGCCAGTGTGGTGGACGATGTGGCGCGCTGGACCCTCACCCACCGCCACCTGCCGGAGCTGCGCTTCGTCAATCGCTATCACGACCATCCGGCCTACATTGCCGCGCTGGCTGACAGCGTGCGCCAGCACTGGCAACGGGAAGGCCGCGCCGACATGCTGGTGATGAGCTTCCACGGCATGCCGGCCCGCTCGCTCACCCTGGGCGATCCCTATCACTGCGAATGCCTGAAGACCGGCCGCCTGCTGGCCGAGGCGCTGAGCCTGTCGCCCGCGCAGTACAAGGTCACCTTCCAGAGCCGCTTCGGCAAGGCCCGCTGGCTGGAGCCCTATACCGAGCCGACGCTGCGCAGCCTCGCCGGCAACGGCCTGAAGTCGGTGGACCTGATCTGCCCGGGTTTTGCGGCCGACTGCATCGAGACGCTGGAAGAAATCGACATGGAAGCCCGCGAGGCCTTCCTGCACAGCGGCGGCCAGCGCTTCAGCTACATCCCCTGCCTGAATGACAGCCCGGGCCACATTCGCGCCCTGACCGCCGTGGTGGAGCAGCATCTGCAGGGCTGGCCGACGCAGGCCGCGCCCGACACCGCCGCGCTGGCGCGCCAGCGCGACGCTGCGCTCATGCTGGGCGCGTCGCGCTAAGGCTCTAGCTAATGGCCTGGCGGCCGCGCCACCACTTCCACAGGCGCGGCATCACCAGCACCAGCACCACCACGCCCAGCAGTCCGGCCGACAGCGGGCGCTGCAGGAAGACCCGCCAGTCACCGCCGCCGATGGAGATGCCGTTGCGCAGATGCGCCTCGGCCAGCGGGCCCAGGATCATACCCACCACCACCGGCGCGGTGGGGAAGTCAAAGCGCCGCATCACCACGCCCAGCAGGCCGATGGCCAGCATCACATAGAGGTCGAAGGCGCTCTGGCGCATGCCGTAGACGCCCACGGTGGCGAAGATCAGGATGCCGGCATACAGCGGCGCCTTGGGGATCTTGAGCAGCTTGACCCACAGCCCCACGAGCGGCAGGTTCAGCACCAGCAGCATCACATTGCCGATGTAGAGCGAGGCGATCAGGGCCCAGACCAAGGCGGACGACGTCTGGAACAGCTGCGGCCCGGCCTGGATGCCGTAGTTCTGCAGGGCGGACAGCAGGATGGCGGCCGTCACCGACGTCGGAATGCCCAGCGTCAGCAGCGGCACCAGGGTGCCGGTCACGGCGGCATTGTTGGCCGCCTCCGGGCCGGCCACGCCTTCAATCGCGCCCACGGTGCCGAATTCCTCCTGGTGCTTGGAGAGCTTGCGCTCGGTGGCATAACTCAGGAAGGTCGGGATCTCCGTGCCGCCGGCCGGGATCACCCCGAACGGGAAGCCCAGCGCCGTGCCACGCAGCCAGGCGGGCAGCGACCGCCGCCATTCCCCGCGGGACATGTGCACCCGGCCCATGGTGTTCAGCTGCAGGGCGCTGCGGCCTTCGTACAAGGCCACATACAGCGTCTCCCCGACGGCGAACAGGCCCACCGCCACCAGCACCGTCTCGATGCCGTCCATGAATTCGGGAACCCCGGCGGTGTAGCGCACCTGGCCGGTGATCTGGTCCAGGCCGATCAGGCCCATGGCCAGGCCAATGAACAGCGACGTCATGCCGCGCAGCGTGCTCTGGCCCAGCACCGCGCTCACCGTGGTGAAGGCCAGCAGCATCAGGCAGAAGTATTCCGGCGGGCCCAGGGTGACGGCGAAGTCGGCCAGCACCGGGGCAAACAGCGTCACCAGCACGGTGGCAATGGTGCCGGCGACGAACGAGCCGATGGCCGCCGTGGCCAGAGCGGCACCGGCACGCCCGCTGCGGGCCATCTTGAAGCCCTCCAGCGCGGTCACCATGGTGCCGGTCTCCCCCGGCGTATTGAGCAGGATGGAGGTGGTGGAGCCGCCGTACATCGCGCCGTAATAGATGCCGGCGAAGAAGATCATCGAGGCGGTCGGGTCCACCTGCGCGGTGATGGGCAGCAGCATCGCCACCGTCACCGCCGGTCCCAGGCCGGGCAGCACGCCGATGGCGGTGCCCAGCGCACAGCCCACGAAGGCCCACATCAGGTTGACGGGGGTCGCGGCGGTGGCGAAGCCCCCCAGGAGCTGCGTCCAGAGCTCATTCATGGTGTTGTCCTCTCCCAGTTCGGGCGCACCGGCCGGGTCGGTCCCGGTGCGACCCATCGATGGCTGGACCGGGCGATTGGTGGCCCCTCGTCCAGCCCGTCAATTCAGCGCGTTCATTCAGCGCATCAACCCGGCGCATCAACCCGGCGCATCAACCCGGCGCATCAACCCGGCGCATCAACCCGGCGCATCAATCCGGCGCATCAGTCCGGCGCATCAATTCAGCGCATCAACCGCGTCAGATCCAGCCGCCAGGGGTGATGGCCGGCAGGTTCAGGGCCAGCAGCTTGTTGAACAGCCAGAACACAGGCGCCGCGATCAGCACCCCGGTCAGAAGGTCCATCATCAGTTGGCGCAACCCGCCGCCCACCTTGCCCTCCGACCGCCGGATGCCGCGCACGGCCAGCGCAAAGCACAAGGTGCAGGCCAGCACGAAGCCGATGGTGGTGATGAGCATCGCATTGGCCACCACCGCCCCGACCACCCAAGCTGCGGACAGCCAGTCGGCCTTCGGGGCGCCGGACGGCGGCTCCATCTGGCGGAAGCCTCCGGTGCGCGCTTCCCAGATCAGCCAGGCGCCACACAGCAGCAGCACCGCCGCCACCAGCCAGGGCAGCGCGTTGGGCCCGACGCCGCCGTAACCGGCTTCGGAGGGAATGGAGGCGGCGCCCACCGCCATCACGATGCCGATGAGCAGCGCCCCGCCGCCCACCAGGGTCTGGTGCAGCGGGGACGGCGTGGCGGTGGGTGTGGGGTGTGGGGAGACCGGATCCTGCAGGTCCGCATGCGGCGTGCTCATCCCACCATCCCCGACTTGACCATGATGGCGCGCAGCGCGGCGAACTCGCGGTCGACGAAGTCCTCGAACTCCTTGCCGGTGAGCAAGGCGGGGGTCCAGCCGTTCTTTTCCAGGGCCTCAGCCCAGGCCTTGGACTTGGTGGCCTTGACGACCAGGTCGGTCAGCGCCTGGCGCTGTGCCGGCGTGATGCCGGGGGGCGCGTAGACGCCGCGCCAGTTGCCGATCTCGACGTTGTAGCCCAGCTCCTTCATGGTGGGCGCATCCAGGCCCTTGAGGCGCTGCGGCGAGGTGACGGCGATGGGGCGCATCTTGCCGCTCTCGATGTATTGCTGGAATTCGCTGAAGCCGCTGCCGCCGACGGTGACGTTGCCGCCCAGGATGGCCGCAATCGCTTCACCGCCGCCGCGGAAGGCGACGTAGTTGATCTTGGCGGCGTCCACGCCGGTCTCGCGGGCCAGCATGGCGGCCGCGACGTGTTCCGTGGAGCCGCGCGAACCGCCGCCCCACTTGACGCTGCCGGGGTCCTTCTTCATCTGCTCGACCACGTCCTTCATCGTCTTGAGGGGGGAGCTGGCGGGCAGGACAAAGACGTTGTATTCGCTGGTCAGGCGGGCGATGGGGGTGGCCTGGCTAAGGGTGACGGGGGGCTTGCCGGTGATCAGGCCGCCCAGCATGACGGCGCCCATGACCATGAGGGCGTTGGCGTCGCCCTTGCTGGCGTTGACGAACTGGGCCAGGCCGATGGCGCCGGCAGCGCCGCCCTTGTTTTCGAAGGTGACGGTGCTGGCGGCGGCGGCGTCCTGGAGGGCCTTGCCCAGGGCGCGGCCGGTGATGTCCCAGCCGCCACCCGGGTTGGCAGGGACCATGATCTTGAGGTTGCCGGCGGCGCGGGCGGCGGTGGGCAGCAGGCCCAGCGCGGCCAGGGCGGCGGCAGTTTTGAGGAATTCGTCTCTGCGCATGTTTGTTTCTCCGGGTTATCTCTCTGGATATCCTGTCGATCGTCGCCGGTCGTTCGGGGCTCTACCATCCGCAATCCAACGTATTTGGAGCCCCCGGGATTGCGGAATGCCCTGAGAAAGAGCACTTTCCTTGGTGGATTCAGCGTAGGAAAATCGACGGCAATGTCTTCTGCTTCCGCTTCCTCTCGCACCGGCGCCCGCACGTCGTCGGACCTCGACAGCCTTCGGCTGGACAAGTGGCTCTGGGCCGCACGCTTTTATAAAACCCGTTCCATCGCGGTCGAGGAAATCGGCAAAGGCCGCGTCACCATCAACGGCCAAGCCGCCAAAGCCTCCCGCGATGTCCGCCCCGGCGACCTCGTCCGCTTCCGCCAAGGCCAGATCGACCGCGAAGTCAAAGTCGTCGCCATCAGCAGCATCCGCGGCCCCGCCCCCGTCGCCCAGACACTGTACGAAGAAACCCCGGACAGCATCACCGCTCGCGAACGCGCCGCCGAGGCCCGTCGCCTCGCCCCCGAACCCGCCAGCACCATCGAACAAGGCCGGCCCACCAAGCAGGACCGCCGCCGCCTCGCCGAATGGGACCGCTGGTCCGCGTCCATCGACTGACCCATCCGATGACCGATGACGGGAGCCTGCTCGAACGTGCTCCCCCGGGGCCCCTCGTCCGAGGGTCCGCAAACGGCCAGCCGCCCCCGTGGCACCGGCGCCCCATCCGGTTCCCCAAAAAATCTGCGCGCATAGAATCCGGGGCCCCTTGAAACCCGTCGGGACGCCCGCAAATACCGCGCATCGCCCGGTATGGGGGCCAAACCCTCCCCCTCGGGCTTCGTTTTAGGGCCATCAACATGACCACCGAGAACCAAAACATCGACCCGCACTCGCCTGAAGACGCCCAGCCCGTGGACCTCCAAGCCAAGCTGGCCGAGACGGAAAACCGCCTGGCCGAGATGTCCGACGCCTACCTGCGCGCCAAGGCCGAAGTGGAAAACATCCGCCGCCGCGCCGACGAAGACGTCGCCAAGGCCCGCAAGTTCGCCGTCGAAGGCTTCGCGGACGCCATGCTGCCCGTCATGGACAGCATGGAAGCCGCCATCGGCCGCCCCGACGCTTCCGTCGAACAGGTCCTCGAAGGCGTCCACGCCACGCGCCGCCAACTGGCCGCCGCCCTGGAACGCAACAAGGTCGTGGAAATCAACCCGGCCGCCGGCACCAAGTTCGATCCGCACCAGCACCAGGCCATCTCCGTGGTCCCCGCCGACCAGGAAGCCAACACCGTGGTGACCGTCCTCCAGAAGGGCTACTCCATCTACGAACGCGTGCTGCGCCCCGCCCTGGTCACCGTGGCCGCCCCCAAGTGATCTGATCCCAGTCCGGATCTTCAAAAAAAGCCCAAAACCCCCAGATCGATCCTCGGAAACCCGGTTTTCAAGCCAATTGAAGCGTCTTTCAGGGTCGCTGCTCTTGAAACCGCAGAAGTTATCCACAGATCAGAAGCATCCGGATCACACCAATCCCAGAATTCAGGAGTCCTCACATGGCAAAGAAGAAAATCATCGGCATTGACCTCGGCACCACCAACTCGTGCGTCGCGGTCATGGAAGGCAACACCACCCGCGTGATCGAAAACGCGGAAGGCGCTCGCACCACCCCGTCCATCATTGCTTACCAGGAAGACGGCGAAGTGCTGGTCGGCGCCTCAGCCAAGCGCCAGGCCGTGACCAACCCGCGCAACACGCTCTACGCCGTCAAGCGCCTGATCGGCCGCAAGTTCAGCGAGAAGGAAGTCCAGAAGGACATCGACCTGATGCCCTACACCATCGCTGCCGCCGACAACGGCGACGCCTGGGTGGAAGTGCGCGGCAAGAAGCTGGCCCCGCCGCAGGTGTCTGCGGAAGTGCTGCGCAAGATGAAGAAGACCGCCGAGGACTACCTCGGTGAAGAAGTGACCGAAGCCGTCATCACGGTCCCGGCCTACTTCAACGACGCCCAGCGCCAGGCCACCAAGGACGCCGGCCGCATCGCCGGCCTGGACGTCAAGCGCATCATCAACGAACCCACCGCCGCGGCCCTGGCCTTTGGCCTGGACAAGCACGGCGCCGGTGACCGCAAGATCGCCGTGTTCGACCTGGGCGGCGGCACGTTCGACATCTCCATCATCGAGATCGCGGACGTGGACGGCGAGAAGCAGTTCGAGGTGCTGTCCACCAACGGCGACACCTTCCTGGGCGGTGAAGACTTCGACCAGCGCATCATCGACTACATCATCGGCGAGTTCAAAAAGGAACAAGGCGTTGACCTGACCAAGGACGTGCTGGCCCTGCAGCGTCTGAAGGAAGCCGCTGAAAAGGCCAAGATCGAGCTCTCCAACAGCTCGCAGACCGACGTCAACCTGCCCTACATCACGGCAGACGCCACCGGTCCGAAGCACCTGAACATCAAGCTGACCCGCGCCAAGCTGGAGTCGCTGGTGGAAGAGCTGATCGAGCGCACCATCGCCCCCTGCCGCACCGCCATCAAGGACGCTGGCGTGTCGGTGAGCGAGATCGACGACGTGATCCTGGTCGGCGGCATGACCCGCATGCCCAAGGTGCAGGAGAAGGTCAAGGAGTTCTTCGGCAAGGAACCGCGCAAGGACGTCAACCCTGACGAAGCCGTTGCCGTGGGCGCTGCCATCCAGGGCCAGGTCCTGGGCGGCGAACGCACCGACGTGCTGCTGCTGGACGTCACCCCGCTGAGCCTGGGTATCGAAACCCTGGGCGGCGTGATGACGAAGATGATCAAGAAGAACACGACCATCCCGACCAAGTTCAGCCAGACCTTCTCGACCGCTGAAGACAACCAGCCGGCCGTGACCATCAAGGTCTACCAAGGCGAGCGTGAACTGGCGCAGGCCAACAAGAGCCTGGGCGAGTTCAACCTGGAAGGCATTCCGCCCGCACCGCGCGGCATCCCCCAGATCGAGGTGAGCTTCGACATCGACGCCAACGGCATCCTGCACGTCGGCGCCAAGGACAAGGGCACCGGCAAGGAAAACAAGATCACCATCAAGGCGAACTCTGGCCTGTCCGAAGCCGAGATCGAGAAGATGGTGAAGGACGCTGAAGCCAACGCCGCCGAAGACAAGAAGAAGGTCGAACTGGTGACCGCCAAGAACCAGGCCGACGGTCTGGTGCACTCGGTGCGCAAGTCGCTGGCCGAGCACGGCGACAAGCTGGACGCCGGCGAGAAGGACAAGATCGAAGCCGCAGCGGCTGCGCTGGAAGAAGCCATCAAGGGCGAGGACAAGGACGACATCGACGCCAAGTCCGAAGCCCTGATGACCGCCAGCCAGAAGCTGGGCGAGAAGATCTACGCTGAATCGCAGGCAGCCGCCGGTGCGGGCGCGGCCGGTGCCGCGGGCGCCGCAGGGGCCGACTTCGCGCAGGCCGGTCCGGCAGCGGGTGCAGGCGCAGGCGCAGGTGCCTCCAAGCCGGCCGACGACAATGTGGTGGACGCCGAGTTCAAGGAAGTCAAGGACACCAAGTAAGCGTTTCATGCCGACCCTCCCGTCGGCGTGACAGCCCGCCGCGCGAGAGCTGCATGCTTCGCGCGGCGTTTTGGTTTGAAGCTGGATGAGCAGCAGGCCCAGGAAACCCCATGGCAAAGCGTGACTATTACGAAGTCCTAGGCGTCGCCAAGAACGCCAGCGAAGAGGACATCAAGAAGGCTTATCGCAAGCTTGCGATGAAGTACCACCCTGACCGCAACCAGGGTGAAGGCTCGAAGGAAGCCGAGGAGCGATTCAAGGAGGCCAAGGAAGCCTACGAGATGCTCTCCGACGGCCAGAAGCGCGCCGCCTACGACCAGTACGGCCATGCCGGCGTGGACCCCAACGCCGGCGGCTTCCGCGGCGGCCCGGGCGCGGAAGGGTTTGGCGGTTTCGCCGAAGCCTTCGGCGACATCTTCGGCGACCTGTTCGGCGGCGGTGCCGGCGGTGGCGGTGGTCGTCGTGGCGGGGGCCAGCAGGTCTACCGCGGCAGCGACCTGAGCTACGCCATGGAGATCACGCTGGAAGAAGCGGCTCGCGGCAAGGAAACCCAGATCCGCATCCCGTCCTGGGAAAGCTGCGAAACCTGCCATGGCTCCGGCGCCAAGCCCGGCACCAGCGCCAAGACCTGCGGCGCCTGCAGCGGCTCCGGCACAGTGCACATGCGCCAGGGCTTCTTCAGCATCCAGCAGACCTGCCCGCACTGCCACGGCACCGGCAAGATCATTCCCGAGCCCTGCACCACCTGCAACGGCGCCGGCAAGATCAAGAAGACCAAGACGCTGGAAGTCAAGATTCCGGCCGGCATCAACGAAGGCATGCGCATCCGGTCGGCGGGCAACGGCGAGCCGGGCGTCAACGGCGGCCCCTCCGGAGATCTCTACATCGAGATCCGGATCAAGCAGCACGACATCTTCGAGCGCGACGGCGACGACCTGCACTGCACCATGCCGGTCTCGATGACCACGGCCGCCCTGGGCGGCACCATCGAGGTCCCGACCCTGGGCGGCAAGGCCGAGATCGAGCTGCCGGAAGGCTCGCAGCACGGCAAGACCTTCCGCCTGCGGGGCAAGGGGATCAAGGGCGTGCGTTCCAGCTACCCCGGAGACCTCTATTGCCACATCAGCGTGGAAACGCCGGTCAAGCTCACCGAGCATCAGCGCAAGCTGCTCAAGGAGCTGGACAAGAGCTTCCGCGAGGGCGGCGACCGTCACTCGCCCAATGCCAAGTCGTGGACGGACCGGGTCAAGGACCTGTTCAAGTAAGTCGACGGCCACGCGGCTGGCGGTGGATGGGGTGATGGGTCGATCAGGCCTCTCTGCGCGATACGTCTGACGATTTCGTCAACAGCGCACAGTTCGACCGGCCCACCCCCACAAACTCGGGCTAACAAGCTCGGGCATCAGACTGACAATGCAATGGTGATGTCCACCCCGCATTCCGGTCAGTCGTCCCGCGGCTTCTGCCGTCCCGGGCGCCACAGCCCACCGAGTCCAGCCTTGGACGCGGTGGGCTTTTTTGCATCATGAGCTACGCCAACGGAGCTTTCGCCAAGACCCAGGCGCTGGTGATCGACAGCAATGCGACCTCGCGCAGCCTGATGACGGCGCAATTGCGGGAGCTCGGCGTGGGCCATGTCCGTCAGGCCACCCGCACGCGGGATGCGCGGGTGATTCTGGAAACACAGCCCTACGACATCGTGCTGTGCGACTACTACTTCGACGGCTCGGAGCTGTCGGGCCAGGACCTGCTGGACGAACTGCGCCGCGAGCAACTGCTGCCCTACTCCACCGTCTTCGTGATGGTCACCGGCGAGGCGTCCTATGCCAAGGTGGCCGAAGCCGCGGAGGCTGCGCTCGACGCCTATCTGGTCAAGCCCTATACCAGCGCCGCACTGGCCGAGCGGCTCGCCAGCGCCCGTCACCGCAAGCACGAACTCAAGGACATCTTCGAGGCCATCGACGGCAAGGACTTCGGCAAGGCGGCCGACCTGTGCCTGGCCCGCTTCGAATGCCGCGCGGCCTACTGGCTCTATGCCGCCCGCATCGGCGCCGAACTGCTGCTGCGCCTGGAGCGGCATGACCAGGCGCGCGAACTCTACGAGGCCATCATCGCCGCCCGCACCGTGCCCTGGGCCCGGCTGGGGGTCGCCCGCACCGAGGTGGCCTCGGGCAACCTCAGCGCCGCACGGCGGACCCTGCAGACCCTCATCGGCGAGCTGCCGGACCAGGCCGACTCCTACGACCTGATGGGCCGGGTGCAGATGGACCAGGGCGAGATCAGTGCCGCGCTGGCCACCTACCGGACCGCCGCCACCCTCACCCCGGGCTGTCTCTCCCGCCAGCAGCACTGCGGCACCCTTGCCTTTTATGCCGGCGAGCGGGCGGAAGCCCTGAAGATGCTCGAGCGCAGCGTGGCGCAGGGCTTGAAGTCCAAGCTCTTCGACTTCCACAGCGTCGCCCTGATCGCTCTCATGCGCTTTGACGCCAAGGACAGCAAGGGCCTCAAGTACGCGCAGGATGCGCTGATGATGGGCATGGACCGCGCCCCAAAAGACCGCCGCCTGCAGCGCTTTGACCTGCTGCTGCAGGGCCTTCGCCTGCTGCTGGACCGGCGGCTGGCGGATGCGCTGAGCCTGGCCCGCCGGTTTGCCGCCATGCTGCCCGATGAAGACTTCGACCTGGAGTCGGCGAGCCTGCTGCTGGCGCTGTGGGTGCGCATGAGCCGGCAGGACATCGAGCTGGCCGAAATGGACGACATGGCCCAGCGCCTGGGCCTGCGCTTTTGCAGCTCCAAGTCAGCCACCGAAGTGATGGCCAGCATGTCCGAAGGCCACGAACCCACCACGCAGTTGCTGCGCGACGCCCATGCCCGGGTGTTTGCCGTCTCCGAAACGGCGATGCGGCACGCCATGCGCGGTGACGCCCGTCTGGGGGTCATGCTGTTGCTGGACCAGGGCGCGCAGACAATGAATGCGAAACTCATCGACATGGCCGCGCTGGTGCTTCGACGCTACCGGGACCGCATCGCTGACCCGGATGTGCTGGAGCCCCGCATCCAGCAGCTGCAGGACCGTTACGCACGCACCAGCAGCCAGGGCCTGAAGGCGGCCCGGGCCGCAGGCGGCATGGCACTGCGTGGGTGAAGGTCGCACGGTCTATCCGGGTGTACCCAATGACTTCAGTGCATCTTCAGGTGGTCCAATTACAAGCATTAATCGCTCAGACGTCTTCCTTAGTCAATGCTTGCTGATTCCCTGACCCGCCGCGTGAAAGCCGAGCGATCCCCTCTCACGCTGGCCTGGGCCACCGCCCTCTGGATCGGACTGCTGGGCAACTGGCCCCTGTGGCAGCGGATGCTGGATATGCCGGACTTTGCCGGCGCCAGCGGTCGCCTGTTCATCGGCGTGTTCGCCGGCATGGTGGTGATGGTGCTGGGCGCGCTGTTCAGCCTGATGGCCTGGCGGGTGGCGGTCAAGCCGCTGCTGTCGCTGATGCTGATCATGACGGCGCCGTTGGCCTACTTCATCGGCAGCTATGGGGTGGTGATCGACAGCACCATGATCACCAATGCGCTGCAGACCGATGTGCGCGAGACCCGCGACCTGCTGGGCTGGGGCCTGCTGGTGAATGCGCTGGTGCTAAGCGTGCTGCCAATGATCTGGCTGTGGCGCCAGTCGGTGAGGGACACGCGCTGGATCAAGCGCCTGGGCTGGAACCTGCTGTCGGTGGTCGTGGCCCTGGGGCTGGGCGCCGGCCTGGGGGCACTGCGGACCGCCGACCTCGCCTCCACCCTGCGCAATCACAAGATGCTGACCAAGATGGTGAGCCCGGTCAATGCCATCTGGGCCACGGTGGCGCTGGGTGTGCAGAAGCAGAAAGTGCCCAAGGGCCCGCCGGAAGTGGTGGGCGCGGATGCCACGCTGGCAGCGCGTCCAGCGGGCGCCAAGCCGCCGCTGGTCATGCTGGTGGTGGGCGAGACGGCCCGGTCGGAGAATTTCTCGCTGAACGGCTATGCCAAGCCAACCAATCCTGAACTCGCCAAGCTGCCGGTGCTGAGCTACCGGGAGGTGTCGTCCTGCGGCACCAGCACCGCCGCCTCCCTGCCCTGCATGTTCTCGCACCTGGGTCGTGAGGTGTATGTCGACCGTCCGACCTACCAGGAAACCCTGCTGGACGTGCTGCAGCGGGCCGGCCTGGCCGTCCTGTGGCTGGACAACCAGTCCGGCTGCAAGGGCGTGTGTGACCGCGTGCCCAATGCCCAGGCCATCAACCCGGCCCGTGCGGACCACCCGCTGCCCGCCGGTCTGTGCGGCGCGGACGGTGAGTGCTTCGACGAAGCCATGCTGCATGACCTGGATGCGCGCATTGCCGCACTGGACCCGCAGCGGGTCGCCAAGGGTGTGGTGCTGGTGCTGCATCAGATGGGCAGCCATGGCCCGGCTTACTTCAAGCGCACGCCGCCTGACCGCAAGCCCTTCCAGCCGGAATGCCGCAGCAGCGCGCTGCAGCAGTGCCCGCTGGAGGAGGTCCGCAACGGCTACGACAACTCCATCGCCTACACCGACCATGTGCTGGCCCAGGCCATTGGCTGGCTGGACCGTCAGCAAGCGCGTTTCGACCCCAGCCTGCTGTATGTGTCCGACCACGGCGAGTCGCTGGGCGAGAACAACCTGTTCCTGCACGGCATGCCGTATGCACTGGCCCCGGTGCAGCAAAAGCATGTGCCACTGATCCTGTGGCTGCCGCCGTCCACCCGGGCCGCCCAGCGCCTGGACAGCGACTGCCTGACCGCCCGGCGCGACACGCCCATGTCCCATGACGGCCTCTATCACACCGTGCTGAGCCTGTCCGGTGTGCAGACCTCGATCTACCGCAAGGACTGGGATTGGGTGGGGGCCTGCCGGCGCTGATCGCTCCGACGGCTCCGACGGCTGTGACGGCAGCATCCCGGCCGCCGGCTGAGTCGCATCGCACCAAATATCGCCAAATTGCGCCAAATAGCGCCCGCTGCTCGCCGCGGGTGGGTGGCCCCGGCATGGGCTCGCGCTAGCATTCCCCCCAGAGGAGAGCCGACCATGGTGACGACGATCAAGCGCGAGGACTTCTGCTTTCTGGTGGTGGACGACTTTGCCACCATGCGCCGGATCATTTCCGGACTGCTGCGCGAGCTGGGGTTCAAGAAGATCCTGGAAGCGGAAGACGGCAAGGTCGCCCTGCGGGTGCTGGAAGGCGCGCAGGGCTCTGGCGAGCCGGTGCATTTCGTGCTGAGCGACGTCAACATGCCGGTGATGAACGGCTTCCAGATGCTGGAATCGCTGCGCACCCGGCCGGAGGGCGACCCGCTGCAGAAGATTCCCGTCCTGCTGGTGACCGCCGAAGGCCGCAAGGAAGACATCCTGCGGGCCGCTCAGTTGGGCGCCACCGGCTATGTGGTGAAGCCGTTCAACAAGGACACCATCGGGGACAAGATTCACCTGGCGCTGAAGCACCGCAACATTCTGGTGGAATGAGCCAGGCCGCGCTGGCAGGACGCCGGAGCGGGGACGACAAGAGAAAGCCAAATGCAGTTTGAAACCTATTGGGACCGTTGCGGCGTGGCCGCGCAATTCGAGGCCGTGAGCGGCTCGCCGGCGTTTGCCGCGCAGGTGCGCCAGCATCAGGCCGCGCTGGCGGCCCTCACGCAGGCGCAGGCACTGGCAGGCGTGCCGGTGAAGTGGCAGTTCCAGGTGCCCGAGCTGGGGGAAGGCGGCGCCTGCTCCCTGTTCGGACAACTGGCCGCAGAGCCCTATGACCTGACCCGCATCCTGGGCGGTGTCACTGCGCAGACCCAGGCCCTGCTGGCCACCGCCACCGCCGTCACGGCCTACTACCAGCAGCACAGCCGCAGCCACTGGTTCGGCATCTACCAGGCCCGGCCCAACACCGCCGGCGAGCCGGTGCTGGTGAAACTGGCGTATTTCGGCGCGGAGAGCCGGGCGGAGTTTCCGCTGACCGAAGCCTTTGCCCAGGGCAGCAACAACAGCGCCGTCGGCCTGAGCGGGCGCGGCCGCATCATCAACGACGTGGCGGCCTATGTCGCCGAGGGCGGCGGCTACTACACCTGCGATCCGAAGGTGAAGGCCGAAGCCTGCCTGCCGCTGTTCAATGCCGCAGGTCAGGTCATCGGCATCCTCGACTCGGAGGCCTTTGACACCGGCTTCTTCCAGGGCGATGAGCTGGCCCTGGTGGTGGCCGTGGCCGCGCAGCTGTCGGGAGACAGTGTGGTGGCTGAGTCGGCAGTGCCGGTTGCCTGACGAGAGCGGTCGCGGCTGCATGACGATGGTGGTGCCTGCTGCGTGAGCGCGGTGCCTGCTGCGTGAGCGCGGTGCCCGCTGCGTGACGAAGGCGGATCCGACTAGCCGCGCGCCGCCGCCTCAATGGCGGCGACATCGATCTTCGTCATCGACATCATTGCTTCGAAGGCGCGGCGCCCCACCGCCTTGTCCGGATCGGCCAGGGCCTCGATGAGCACCCGCGGGGTGATCTGCCAGTTCAGGCCCCAGCGGTCCTTGCACCAGCCACAGGCGCTGGCCTGGCCGCCATTGCTGAGGATCGCGTTCCAGAGACGGTCGGTTTCGGCCTGGTCGTCGGTGGCGATCTGGAAGGAAAACGCCTCGGAATGGGTGAACGCCGGGCCGCCATTGAGGCCGATGCAGGGAATGCCGCAGACGGTGAAGGACACCGTCAGCACGTCGCCCGCCTTGCCGGCGGGATAGTCGCTGGGCGCCAGGAAGACGCCGTCCACACGGCTGTCCGGAAAAGTCCTGGCGTAGAACTCGGCCGCTTCCTGCGCGGTGCCGTCATACCAGAGGCAGATGGTGTTCTTGGGGATGGCGGTGGCCATGGAAGCGTCTCCTTGTCAGGTTGGATCGAACCGACATCGGCGAGTGTCCTGGGATGGGCGCTGATCGTCACTCACCCATCGGCAGCCCCCCTTCGGAAGGTAGCTCGCAACAGTCCGGTCATGCGATGCTAGGCCCCGCTGTGACGCCCGTCTGTCCCCCAAGCCATCCGCAGTGATGGCGCAGCCGCGGCAGCCACGGACGACCGCTTTCATTCAGATCAGGGAGATCACGTTGAAACCGATGCTGTCTTTGATGAAGTTGCTGCCAGTCCTAAGGGCCGTAAGGGCACTTACGGCCCTCACGGCGATAACGACCCTGCTGGGCGTGGCCCCAGCGGCCCGGGCTGCAAACTGCGAGATGGAGCCGATGACGCTCCCGGTACGCCTGGTGGAGCACCGCGCGGTGGCCACGGTCACGGTGAACGGGCAGCCGCTGGACATGCTGGTGGACAGCGGTGCGTCGGTCAGCATCTTGCCCGCCGCCACGGCCGAGCAACTCAAGCTCACGCTCCACATGATGCCCTTCGGCACCTACATGTATGGCCACACCGGTTCCATGGAAGCCAACCGGACCTGGGTGAAAACGCTGGGCTTCGGCAGCGCGGAACTGAAGAACGTGCTGTTCGTGGTGGGCGGCCATGAGCATGGGAACGGCATCCAGGGCATCCTGGGCCGCAACATCCTGGCCCTCGGGGACACCGAATACGACCTGGCCCACGGCATCGTCCGCCTGGTCTTTCCCAAGGGGGACTGCGAAGCGGTGAGCATGGCCTACTGGGCCAAGGACGCGCCCGTCATCGTCGCCCGGTTCGCCCCCCAGCCCCGTGGCGGAAGCGATGCCGCACGGGTGCAGGTCAAGGTCAATGGCGTGCCGATGACGGCGCTGATGGACACCGGCGCGCCGTCCACCAGTATTGCTTTGTCGTCCGCCCGCAAGGCCGGCCTGCAGGAAGGCGCCATGACGCCGTTCGGGCGGGCCGCAGGCCTGGGCGAGGACAAGGCACGACGCTGGCTGGCCGATTTCGACAGTTTCCAGATCGGCGGCGAGACCCTCACCCACCAGCGGCTGTTGGTGGACGACGTGGAAAACGACCACTACGACCTGCTGCTGGGGCTGGACTACTTCCTCGCTCACCGCGTGTATGTGTCGCGCCTGCAAGGCAAGGTGTACGCTACCTGGAATGGCACCGGGGTCTTCGCGCAGTACCCCGGCGCCGCTCGCACTGAATGGGATACCCGTTTTGCCCTGACGCCAGACGCCATCGCGCCGGATGATGCGGACGGTTTGGCCCGACGCGGAATGGCGTTGCAGACCCAGGGCAAGCCCCGGGAAGCCCTGGAGGACCTGAACCGTGCCATTGCGCTGAAGCCGGAAGAAGCGCAATACCGCCTCGCGCGGGCGCGGGTGCATCAGGCCCTGCGACAGAGCAAGGAGGCGCTGGTCGATGTGGGCGAAGCGCTGCGCCTGGACCCGGCCCTCCATACGGCCAGACTGCTGCGCGCCGAACTCATTGCCGCCAAGCCGGACCGAGCAGCGGCCTTGGCCGACCTGCGGCAACTGGACGCGCAATTGCCGCCCACGGCCGGCGAGCGGGCCGACATGGGTGACCTGTACGCCAGCCTGGACCAGAAGGATGACGCCCTGCGGCAATATCAGCTGTGGCTGGCCAGCCATGGCAACGACCTCCGCCAGGCCCGGGTTTTCAACCAGCGCTGCTGGCTGCGCGCACGCACCGGCACGGAACTGGCCGATGCGCTGCAAGACTGCCAAAGTGCCCTGAAGAAAGATGGCGACGTGGCGCTGTTCCACTCGACGCTGGGGTGGGTCTACCTGCGACAAGGCGATGCCAGCAAAGCGATCAGCGCCTTCAATGCGGCCATTGAAAAGGATGGCCGCCTGAGCTGGGCCTACTTCGGGCGCGCGCTGAGCGAATGGCGTCAGCAGGACAACGTCAGCGCGGATCGAGACCTGGAGAAGGCCCGTCAATTGCGCCCTGGCATTGACGAAGCGGTGAAACGCGCCGGCTTCGAGGTGCCGCCGGCATGGACGCGGCCGGCAAGCTGAGCGAGCATCGATGCCGTCAAAACCAGGGCGGGATGCGGTCAGGCCGATGTCACCGGTGGCGCCACCACTCCCGGCACCACCTCCCGCTGCCAGCACGGCCCTGCATCGTCGATCTTGACGTAGGCACCGGCGCGGAATCCAGCGGCCTGCAGCGCCTCCACCGCAGTCTGCGCCGCCGGACCGGTGCGGCCGATACAGCCGCACGATGCGTCATCCATCAGCGACGCATACAGCGGCAGCGCCGGCAGCAGGTCGGCCAGATCGCGTCGCCACTTCGGCCCCACGCCGGGCGCCTGGCCCTGCTCCGGCAGGAACCGCTCGCCCAGCCCGCGCCAGAACGGCGACTGTCCCTTCGGATCCCGGTGGCCTTGCAGCTCCACATAAAAGGTCGTTGGCACCGCCTCAGGTGCCGGTGACGTCGCTAGCGCAGGTGACGCCGATGCCGCCGTGGACGTCGTTGACCTCGCCGACGTCGGGGATGCCAAGCCCATCGATCCCCCCACAATCGCCTGCAGCAGATGCCCCAGCTTCAGCGCCCCCTCCTGCGCCTCGGGGTCCACGGCCAGGTCGGTGATCTCGGTGGCATCACACAGGTCGTTGCCCATCAGCAGAATCTGCTGCGGGTTGTAGAGCTGCAGCTCATCGCTGACATGCACCAGCTTGCCCACTCGGAAATGGAAGCGCAGTCCATCACTGGCCGCACTGGCCTGCGCCGGTGGCAGCGTGACGGCAGGCAGCGCTGGCACCACCCGCGCACAGGCGAGCGGCCGGTCCCGCGCCGGGTCCACCAGCACCCACAAGGACTGGCCCGCGCCCAGGCTCATCGACAGCGGCTCGCCCAGCTGATTTCGCCAGCCGCTCATCAAAGTGCGCCATGAGGTCGGCCACGCTGCCTGACTGTCCACACGTTCAAGCCTCATCACCGTCCTCCTGCGCGACATCGTCCAGTTGCAGCGGCGTCACGTCCACCCGCTCCCCGGCCTTCACCCCGAGCCGCCGCGCCGCCTCGCTGTCGGCCGGCAAAGTCCCGCTCGTCGGCAGCAGACCCAGGCAGGCCCGGAACGAGCAACGGTCTCCCGCCACCATGAGGCCCCAGGCCGGAGGCGCATCGGCCGATCGGGCCTGCGCTCTTGGCCGCTCCTGGTCAAGACCCGGGCGTTGACTCGAGACCTTATTCGAGCCGCTACTTCCGCCATCAAGCGGACCTTGCCCCGCCCCAGCCCCTTGCACCGTGAGGCTCCTCGCCGCGCGCACCGTGGCGATCTGGTCCAGATGCGCCACCACCGTCGGCCCGGCGTCAAACACATCCACGTAGGTATCCGCTTCAAAGCCCTCCCGGAACAGGATCTCAAAGGGCAACTGCCCAACCGGATGCAACTGCCCGATGCTCATCTGCGCCGCCGGCGGCAGCAGTCCCACATACACCGGCGTGCGGGGCATCAAATCGGCAATCAGCGACCGGCTGCGACCCTCGCTGACGCGCTCCGCCTCCGGATAACTCATCTTGAAGAATCGCTCACCCACCGCCGACCAGAACGGCGAATGCCCCTCCCCATCGGAGATGCCGGGCATCTCGGCCGCCACGCGTGGACCCGGGAACCGATCCGCGAAGCGCCGGATGAACAGCAAACGCGCCCGCGACAGGAGCTCCGGCGCCACCGTGTCCTCGAACTCGGGTTCGATGAAGAACGACGTGAGCAGCGTCGAGCCGGTGAGGTCATGGCACAAGTGCAGCGTGTGCATCCGCTTGTTCACATGCAGCCCCTTGGAGGCATGCACCATGAATTCATTGCGGTAGCTGTAGAAGCGTTCCCGGAATCCCGCGCTGGCGGCGATGCCGCTGCAGCCAATCACCCTGCCCTGCCACTCCAGCAGGAACAGGTAGGACTCCTCCCCGCTGGCCACGTCTTCGGACTGGAAGGACTGCTCGGCCAGTTCCAGCCGTCGCAGCAGCCGCTGCGGGTTTTTGGGCAGCGAGCCGATGCCGTGCACGCTGGAGGCGGCAATCCGCTCCAGCGCCGGCAGATCGGCCACGCCCGCCGGGCGCAGCCACAGGTCTTGCGGATTCATGAACCCTCTCCTGGATCACGGGCGGAGGCCTCGGTCGGTCCGCCGGGCGAGCGTTCCTCGCGGGGCGTACGGCCGAAGCGGGCCTTGTAGGCATTGGAAAAATGCGGTCCCGACGAGAACCCGCAGCTCAGCCCCACCTGCAGGATGGACTGGCCGCTCTGCAGCAGCAGCCGGCGCGCCCGCTGAAGCCGCAACTCCAGGTAATGGCGGGAGGGCAGCGTGTCGAGATGCCGCTTGAACAGGCGCTCGAGCTGACGGCGGGACACGCCGCACAGCCGGGCCACGTCCTCGGTGGGAAGCGGCTCGCCCAGGTTGGCTTCCATCAGCGCCAGGGCCTCCCTCAGCTTGGGGCTGGCGGTCTGGCTCAGGCGGTTGGGACGCGGCTGGGATTCATCACCGGGCCGGCCCCGCTCCAGGCCCAGCAGCGGGGCGAGGTCGGGCAGCAGGTGGTCGCCATGACGCTCTCCGATCCAGGCCAGCAAGGCGTCGATCAGCGCAGTGCCGCTGGTGGCAGTTAGCACGAGCGTGCCAGGCGCTGCGGGCGAGCTGACGTGACTGACAGCAGCGCCTGCATGGGTGCCCGCGGATCCGCCATGGGGAGCCGCAGATCCGGCATGGATGCCTGCGGAGCCGGCGTGGATCCCTGAAGCGCCGACTTGGGATCCCATCGCTCCGACATGGGTGCCCGCAGCGGCGATGTGGGCCGTCGCACTGGTCCACAGCTGCGTCGTCCACAGCACCTGCGGATATTCGGCTTGAAGCGCTTCCGCGCTGCTCCACGGGCAGGCCGCGCGCAGGCCATCCAGCAGCCCCGCCTGAGCCAGCAGACTCACCGCGCTGCCGCTGGCGCACAGGGTGCAGCCCTGGCTCGCCAGACTGCGCAGCGCGTCGATCATCGGGCCGCTGTCCGACGGCGCCAGTCCGGCCCCATCAAAGCCAATGTCGATATGGGCTTCCTGCCCCACCAGCACCATCAGCCCCCAGGGCGACTCGACCCGCAGCGGCTCGGTCTCCACCCGCAGGCCGGCACTGCCGGTCATGGCGCCGCCCCGGAGCGACACCACCCGCGGCGCCAGCAGATAGGGTTGGTCGAGCAGATCGGCCACGGCCTGGAGCGTGGACAGCGCCGCGCCCAACGCCAATGCCGAACACCCTGGCAGAACCAGGGCCGCGGTCGGGGCGTAGCGGGAGTCACTCATGGGCGGGCAGCATGCACGCCGCACTGTAGCGCGGCCGCGGTACTCACCATCCCACCCATTGCGGGGCCAGCATCGGCACGGCCAGCATGATCAGCGCCAGCACCACGAAGGCCAGTTGCAAGGGCAGCATCCATCGCACCCAGCGGCCGAATGGAATGCGGGCCAGGCTCAGCACCCCCACGGTGATGCCGGAGGTCGGGATGATGGGCGTGGTCAGTTCTCCAAACTGGAAGGCCAGGATGGCGCTCTGACGGCTGACATTCACCAGGTCACTCAGCGGCGCCATCACCGGCATGGTCAGCGCGGCCTGGCCGGTCCCGCTGTGGATGAAGAAATTGATGACGGACTGGATGCCGAACATCTTGTAGAGCGACAGCGTCGCATGCTCGGACGCCACCAGCGGCGCCAGGCTGTGCAGCAGGCTGTCGATGATCTGCGCGTCCCGCATCAGCACCACCGTGCCCTTGGCCAGCGCAATCACGAGCGCCGTCCCTGCCAGGTCCTTGGCCCCGGCCAGGAAGTGCTGCACCCAGGACTCGGCGCCCATGCGGGCCAGCACGCCCACCAGGATGGCCATCGCCAGGAAGACGGCGGCAATCTCCTCGATGTACCAGCCGTACTTCACCACGCCCACCATCATCGTCACCAGCGTGCCGGCAAAGGCCAGCAGCACCAGGCGCTGCCGCATCTGGATGCCGGTGAAGGCGCGCATGGCCGCCAGGTCCAGGTCGGCGCGGCGCTGCTGGTCGTCCTCGAAACAGGCGCTGGCCTGCGGATGCCGACGAATGCGGGCCGCATGCCACATCAGGAAGGCAATGGTGACGCCGGTGAACAGCACCCAGCACACGAAGCGGTAGCCCAGCCCCGAGAAGAGCGGCAGCCCGGCCAGCCCCTGGGCCACACCGACGTTGAAGGGATTGAGGAAGGCGGTGGCGAATCCCACCTGGGACCCAACAAACGGGATGGCCACGCCGATGAAGGTGTCGTAGCGCAGGGCAAGCGCCAGCGGCACGAAGATCAGCACGAAAGGAATGGCTTCCTCCGCCATGCCGAAGGTCGCCCCGCCCAGCGAGAACAGCCCGACAAAGCCGGGGATCAGCAGCGCCCGCACCAGGGCGGAGCGTTCATGCGCTTTCGCCACCGACTTGATCAGCGCATCGATGGCCTGGGTGGCCTGCAGCACTGCAAAGGCGCCGCCCACGATCAGCACGAAGCCGATGATCAGTCCCGCTTCCACAAAGCCCTTGATCGGTGCCATCAACACCGCGGCTGGCCCCTGCGGATGACTGGGCACAGCCTGATAGGAACTGGGGTCGATCACCGGCTTGCCGTCCACCATGACCGTGGCGTACTTGCCGCCGGGCACGAACCAGGTGAGCAGCGCGATCAGCACCAGCAGGCCGAAGATCAACACGAAGGTGTTGGGCAGCTTCAGCCGACGGAGGAAGGACGGCGGGGGCTGGCCCGCGTCGATGCGCCGTGGTGGGTCACCAGCGGCGGACGCGGAGATCGAGGACGGCGGCGTGGACGCGGCGTGCAGGGTGGGTGGCGTCATGGGGCACCTGGAAGGCGGTCAATGGATTGGGAGGGACCAGAGAGGGGACAGTGACAAGGCAATGGGACGACATCAGCGTGAACGGGAGCGCCTCACGCGCCGAGCCCCGCAAGAGCCCCTCCCATCAAGGTGACAGCAACGGCCCCGCCCGATACGGCGTCGGCCCGGCGATCTTGGCCAGCCGCATGCCGCGCGTGACCCAGCGCCGTGCGATCCGGGCAAACAGCACCCCGTCGACCTCCGCCCGGACGGGCACGCGCAGGCGGCTGGCCGGGTCCACGATCTCGGCGACGCAATCGCCGGCCGCCACCCGCTCACCGAGCTGCCGCAGGAAGACCAGAATGCCGCTGCCCGGCGCCACCAGCGGCTGCACGCCCGCGAGAGGCGTGGCCGCGCAGCGCGGGGCAGGCAGCATCGCCGCCGGTCCCGCGACATGGCCGGTGTCCTGCAGAAACTCGATCAGGCCCTGGGCGTCCTGGACGGCCAAGCCATCTTCCACGTCCGTCTCCCCGCGCAACTCCACGGTCGCCGCAAAGCAGCCGGCCGTGAGCGGATGCTCTGGCCCGAAGCGCTCAGGCAGTTCCCACCAGTGGCGAGAGAGCGATTCGTCGAAGGGATCGTCCCCCGAGCATTCGCACAGCAGCAGCGCCTTGGCCCCCAGCCGCTGCGCCAGCAGCCGTGCGGTGGACGCCTGCGGCGTGCCTGCATACACATGCAGACAGGCCTGATGGTCGCAGTGCAGGTCCAGCGCAATGTCGGCATCCACGGCCAACTGCTGGAGCAACTGCTTGAGCGCCTCGGTCTCGGTCTGCGGGGAAAGATCGGCCAGCACCTGCTGCGCCGCCTCGCGCACCCATTGCGTGTTCATCGCTGCATCCGGCCCCAGCAGCGGCTGCACCCGCTCCGCGATACGCGCCGTCAGATGCTGGAACTGTCGATTGAAGTTGATGCCGGAGGCCTGGTCAAAGCGCCCGAAGTGGCTGCCCTGCACCGTCTGGGACAGCCCGATCGGATTGGCCATCGGCACCAGCACGATTTCCCCGGCAATGGCCCCGGTCTCCTCCAGGCCCTGGAGCATGGCCTGCAGATGGTGGGCCACCAGCATGGCCGGAACCTCGTCCGCATGCAGCGAGGCCTGCAGATAGACCTTGCGCCCGCTCATGCGCTGGCCGAAATGCAGGCTGGTCACCACACGCCGGGTGCCGCGCGAGGCGCCAGGCAATTCATGGTCACGGACTTCCATGCTCAAGGCCTCCCGGTCGGCGACGAGGCCGGCAGCGGAGCGCCCTGTGGCGCCACGATCGGGACGTACAGGGGGCTGTTCACCCGCACCGGCCGCACGTCCAGGTGGACGTTCACCACGGTGTAGTCCTCGCCGCCGAAGGCGCCGGTGAACCAGCCCCGGGTGCCCGGACCCTTGTACAGGCGGAACTCAAAACCGGGCTGCCCCCGCACCTCACCCTGCGGCCCCAGCCGTGCGGCGAGTCCCCGCAGCTCGGAGGCCGGGCTGTCGAGCAGTTGCGCCATGGCCTGCGCGATGGTGTTGTCGCCCAGGATGTCCGGATAAAACGGCTCGTTCTTGAAATAGGGTTTGAAGTCCGATGCGGCAGGATCGATCGGGCTGCTGCTGCGCTTGGCCTCGGACGCAGTGACCACACCGGTCTTCAGATCGATCCGGTCCCCACGCTCCAGGTAACTGAGCCGCGCATTCTGCAGATTGAAGGCGCCCAGGGTGCTGTCGGTGCGGGCGTCGCGAAGGTCCACGAACAAGGCGCCGCGTGCGCCGATCACCTCGGCCTGATGGCCCTTGATGACCGCCGCGCTGTTTTCCTCGATGCCCAGCCCCACGCGCAAGCCTTGCGCCACCATCAGCGGCAGCATGCGGCCGATGCGGCCTCGCTTGAGGAAGTGCTGGTCGATGAACAGGTCCGGCCCGACGAATCCGAGCCCCTGGTCGATCTCGCGGCCCGGTCGCAGTTGTCCGCCCAGCACCTCCATCACATCCTGCGCATCGCGGAACATCACGCGGCTCATGATGGCCGCGCCCGCACTGGTGCCGGCCACCACGCCGCCGCGGCGATAGACGTCCCAGATGGCATCGAGCATCGGCGTGGGCTTGCCGCCAGGCTGGAAGGTGGCGGTGATGTGTTCCTGCGCGCCGCCTGAGAAGAACACGCCGCGCGCCGACCGGACCTTGTCCAGCAGGACCGGGTCGCGCAGCGCGGCAGCCAGTTGATCCGCGGGCAGTTGCGGCGTGATGGCCAGGGCCTCGGCCCTGGCTCCTCGCCGGTTCAGCGCCTCCACAATCTGGGCTGCCGAGCGCGCGGGATTGGCCGCCGCCGTGCCGAAGACCACGAAGCGCGCCTGCGGCCCACCGGCTTCATCCACCACGCGTTGCCACACGCTGTCGTTGTCGAACTTGAGCGCACCGCCGATGACGACGGCGGTCTGCGCCTGCGCCAGCGTGCTGCCCAGCAGCAGCGCCGCACCCAGCGCCCACCGGGCACGATGCCGCAATGGGGCCCACGAGGAGCCCGACGACAAGCGCCATGACGAGCCCCACGAGGAGCACCGCGACGAGCACCGCAAGTCATGCCCCGTGCGCTGCGAGCTGAGACGCCGCACGCCGCCAAGATCAGCACCGGCCGTTGACCGCCGGGCGCTCCACAAAGAACTGCAAGAGATGTGCATGGCCCCATGGTGCAACCGCGCCGGGGGAATGCAGACAGGGTTGCACCTGAGTGGTGAATTCCCTGCAAGGCTTTGTCGCAATGCTGCAAGCAGGTGGTGCAGGCCACGACGCGGCTGCGGGGCCGTTGTCGCGCCGCTTGCAGCGAAGCGACGCCGTCTTGCGTTGGAGCGACGGCCTCACCAAAACCCGATGTGTCGCGGTGGACACCGACTTCTAGAGTGCATCGCAAGGACGGCACGGCGCCGGCCTGAGCCCCCCCAACTACCCGAGTTCGTCATGGTCATCACCAAGGTTTTGCGTCCGCACGCCATCGCCCAGGCCACCGCCCTGCTTCTGCTGTCCACCGCCGCCGCCGTCCATGCCCAGGAGGGCAACAGCCAGACGCTGGAACGGGTGGAGATCACCGGCTCCAGCATCAAGCGGCTGGAAGGCGAAACCGCGCTGCCGGTGCAGACCGTGCGGCGGGAAGACATTGCCAAGACCGGCGCCACCACCGCCGCCGAGCTGATGCGCAACATCAGCGGCAATGCCGCCGGCCTGACCGACGGCGCCAGCATCAGCGACAACAACGGCGGCCAGCGCGGCTTCAATGGGGCCAACCTGCGCGGCATTGGTGTCTCCAGCACGCTGGTGCTGCTCAATGGCCGGCGCCTGGCCAATTTCGCATCGCCGGGCGACAGTGCTGGCGTTGACTTGAACAACATCCCCGCCGGCGCCATCGAGCGCGTGGAAATCCTCAAGGACGGCGCGTCCGCCATCTACGGCACCGATGCCATCGGCGGCGTCATCAACTTCATCACCCGCAAGGACTATCGTGGCGTCGACCTGAATGTGTATGCCGCCGGCACCGACGAAGGCGGTGCGGGCAAGCGGGCGGCCTCGGTGTCCGGCGGATATGGCGACCTGGCCGCTGCCGGCTTCAACGTCTTCGGCGTGCTGGATGTGCAAAAGCTCGATGCGCTGCGCTCCACCCAGCGCAAGTTCCTGCGCGAGCGGCCGCTGTCCGAGCTGCTGCCCTACTACATGTCCACCCGCCCCTATCCGGCCAACCTGCGGCTGTCAGGCTCCGCGGCGACCCGTGCGGCGCAGCTGGCGGCCATCAATGCGGCCGGGTATTCCATCAGCGGCCAGCCCTTTACCGACCGCAACATCAACCTGTTCGCGCCGGACTGCAACCCGCCCGCCAGCGTCTTCACGCCGGGCACGCAGACCTGCGGCTATGACTACATGGCCGACACCGAGATCTATCCGGACGCCAGCAAGACCAGCTTCCTCGGCCGCGGCGTGCTGAAGATCAACGACCGCAGCCAGGCCTTCCTGGAAGTGCTGCGCAGCCGGGCGGAGACCACCTATGTGCTGTCGCCCAACCCGACGAATTTCACCGGGGTCAGCGTCGCAGCGCTCAATCGCAACCTGCAGCGCCCCATCAACTACAACGGCACGGTGGACATCCGCATGCGGGCCACCGAGCTGGGCAACCGCTCCAACGAAGTCACCAGCGATGCCGAGCGGTATGTGGCGGGCCTGACCGGCACCTTCGCCAATGACTGGGACTACTCGCTGGCCGCGAGCTATGCCAAGAACAAGTCGCAGGACAAATACGTCAACGGCTACTTCCTCTTCGACAAGCTCGATGCCGCCATCAAGTCGGGCGATGTGAATCCCTTCGGCCCGTCGTCGGACGCCGGCAAGGCGGTGATCGACAGCATCCGGGTCAACGACGTCGCTCGCAAATCCAGCGGCACGACGCAGGGCGTGGATGCCAAGCTCACCGGCTCGCTGATGGAGCTGGCCGGCGGACCGCTGGGCATGGCGCTGGGCGCGGAGCTGCGTCGTGAGACACAGTCCTTCACCCCGTCGGCGCTGCTGGTGTCCAACAACATCGGCGGCGACCGGGACAGCTCGCTGGCACCCGGCGAGGCGGACGCGTCGCTCAAGGCCACGAGCAACCGCCGCAACATCGCCTCCGCCTACACCGAGCTGAGCGCACCGCTGCTCAAGACCCTGGAGGTGCAGGCCGCCTTGCGCTTCGACCACTACCAGGGCGTGGGCAACACCACCAATCCCAAGCTGGGCCTGCGCTACCAGCCCAGCCGCCAGTTGCTGCTGCGGGCCTCGGCCGGCACGGGCTTTCGCGCACCGTCGTTCAGCGAGCTCTATCGCCCCACCAGCTATGGCTCCAGCCCCGCCTTCCTCTACGACCCGGTGCTGGACACCTTCGACCAGTGGGCCACCCGCAAGGAATCCAATCCCGACCTGAAGCCGGAGCGCTCGCAGCAGTTCTCGGCCGGCGTGGTGTTCGAGCCGGCCCGCGACATGAGCGTCAGCCTCGACTACTGGCTGATCAAGAAGCGGGACGTCATCAGCGACCTGAACGGCAAGACGATTCTGGAGAACCCGCAGCGTTATGCGGCCTACATCGAGCGCGACGAGTTCGACGAGCCGACCATCATCCTGCGCAAGGAGAACCAGGGCCGGCTCAAGACCTCGGGGCTGGACCTGGAAGCCAACGTTCGCAGCAGCCCCACCGCCTGGGGCCGATTCGGCCTGAACCTGAGCGGCACCTACGTGCTGGAGTACAAGCGCCAGTTCGGACCGCTGGAGCCGTATGTGAGCAACCTGGGCCGCTTCCTGAATGACCAGGTCATCCAGCGCTGGCGCCATCGGGCCTCGCTGGATTGGGAATATGGGGACTTCAATGTCACCCTGGGCAACACCTTCTACAGCGGCTACCAGGACGACAGCTATCTGCCCGACACGGCGCCCCGCCGCGTCAAGGCCTATTCGCTGTGGGACATGTCCGGGGCCTGGCGCATCAACCGCATGCTGCGCGTGCGAGCCGGCATCCAGAACCTGGCCAATACCGCGCCGCCGTTCTCCAACCAGAGCTACTACTTCCTCTCCACCTATGACCCCACCTACACCGACCCGCGCGGCCGGACCTTCTACGCCAGTGTGAACCTGTCGTTCAAGTAAAGCGGGGCTTCCAGCGGACTGGGGGTGATCCAGCCGGGCGGACGACCCGTAGAAGCAGCAGCTCAATCACCTTCCGGCAGGCGGCGGGGGCGTCCGGTGATGGAGGCCCCCGCCGTCGGCATCTGCTGCCCATGAGTCTTCTGCCCTTTCTCTCCCGTCGGCCGGCCACGGCCGATGACGGCGTCACCCGACCCGTCGGCGCGACGGCCGTGGCCGCCCACGACAAGGGTGCGGCGTACGAAGCGCACGCCATGCGCTCGCGGACCGCTCCGACGCCCAGCACAACAGCCCGGCCCGTCACCGGGCTGGGTCGTTTCTGCTCGCTGGCAATGCTGGCCTGTCTGTCTGCGGCGCTGATGGTGCTGCCAGCCGACCCGGTGCATGCGGACGAAGCGCCATTGCCCACCGTCAGCACGGTGGACCTCGCCCGGTATGCCGGCAGCTGGTATGAGATCACCAAGCTGCCCAACCGCTTCCAGAAGCAATGTGTGGCGGACACGCAGGCCGAGTACCGCCTGGACGGGGACATCGTGCGGGTGATCAACCGCTGCCGCACCTCCACCGGCGAGCTGGACGACATCAAGGGCCGTGCCAAGGTCGTGCCGGGCAGCGGCAATGCCAAGCTCAAGGTGACCTTCTTCTGGCCCTTCTACGGCGACTACTGGGTGCTGGCCCTGGACCCGGACTACCGCGAGGTGCTGGTGGGGGCGCCGGACCGCAAATATGCCTGGATCCTGTCGCGCACGCCGACGATGCCGCAGGCGCGCGTGGACGCGCTGCTGCAGCGGGCCAAGGCGCTGGGCTTTGATGCCGATGCTTTCGTGGCCACGCCGCAGACGCAGCCCCTGACTGCCGTACAGCCCGCCGCGGCTCCCGCTGCGCTGCCGGCGCCTTCCGCGCCCTGAAGGTCCGCCATGAGCCGCGGCCAAGGCGCATCCAGCGGGTTCCGCGGGAACAAGTCCTTCCTCCCCTCCAAGCCCTGCGTCGCTTGCGGCCGCGCCATGACCTGGCGCAAGGCCTGGGCCCGCAACTGGGACCAGGTCCGGTACTGCTCCGACGCCTGCCGCAAGCGCGGCGCTGCTGAAGGGACTTCGCGATGAGCGCATTGGGACCGGTGCGCACGCTGGTGATCGTGCTGGGGGACCAGCTCGACGCCGACGCCAGCGCCTTCGACGATTTCGATGCCGCCACCGACCGCGTCTGGATGGCCGAGGTGCGCGAGGAATCGACCCATGTGTGGTCCAGCCGCATCCGCATTGCGCTGTTCCTCTCCGCGATGCGGCACTTTGCCAACGAGATGGTCAGCCTGGGCCGTCCGCTGGACTACGTCACGCTGGACGATGCCGACAACACCGGCAGCCTCGCCGGTGAACTGGCCCGCGCGGTCCAGCGACTGCAGCCCCAGCGCCTGGTGATGACCGCGCCCGGCGACTGGCGTGTGCTGCAGTCGCTGCGATCGGCGGCGAGCGACGCCGGCCTGCCCCTGGAGGTCCGGGACGACCGCCACTTCTTCTGCACCGTGCGCGAATTCGCCGCGTTCGCCAAGGAGCGCAAGGGCCTCCGCATGGAGACCTTCTACCGGATGATGCGCAAGCAGCATCGGGTGTTGATGGACGGAGACGAACCCGCTGGCGACCGCTGGAATTTCGATGCCGAGAACCAGCAGGCCTTCGGTCCTGATGGACCCGGCTTCCTGCCGGAGCGGGTGGGCTTTCCGCCAGATGCGATCACGCAGGAAGTGATCGACCTGGTGAACCGCGCATTCGCAGACCACCCCGGATCGCTGGACGCCTTCGACTGGCCCGTCACCCGCGCGCAGGCACAGCACGCGCTGACCCGCTTCATCAATGAACGCCTGTGCGACTTCGGCCAGTGGCAGGACGCGATGTGGCCGGACACGCCGTGGCTCTGGCATGCGCATCTGTCGGCCGCACTGAACCTGAAGCTGATCAGCCCCAAGGAAGTGGTGGCGCAGGCAGAGCAGGCCTGGCGCAACGGGCATGCCCCGCTGGCCAGCGTGGAAGGCTTCATCCGCCAGGTGCTGGGCTGGCGCGAGTATGTGCGCGGCGTCTACTGGACGCGCATGCCCGAGCTGGCGCAGGCCAATGCGCTGGATGCGCAGCAGCCCCTGCCCGCTTTCTACTGGACGGGCGATACCGATCTGCGCTGCCTGGCCGATGCGCTCAAGCAGACGCTGCAACTCGGGTATGCCCACCACATCCAGCGACTGATGATCACCGGTCTCTACGCGCTGCTGCTGGGCGTGCGGCCCAGCGAAGTGCACGAGTGGTATCTGTCCGTCTACGTGGATGCGGTGGAATGGGTGGAGATGCCCAACACGCTCAGCATGAGCCAATTTGCGGACGGCGGCGCCATCACCAGCAAACCCTACATTGCGAGCGGCAAGTACATCGAACGACAGAGCAGCGGCAAATATTGTGCCGACTGTGCTTACCGGCCCGATCAGCGCGTCGGCCCTCAGGCTTGCCCGTACACCACGCTGTATTGGGACTTCCTCATCCGTCACCGCTCGAAGTTTGCGCGTCATCCGCGCCTGGGTGCGCAGGTGAGGAACCTGGACCGACTCTCGAATGAAGAGCTTTCCGCGATCACGGCGCAGGCCCAGGCCCATCGGGACCGATGGCACGTTCAGCCCGTGTTCATCGAAGATGTGCGCCATCGCACCCAGAGTAACAAACAAAAAAATTCCTGATCCAGCGTGAAGAAGTCACCGTATGAGGCTAGCGATCCGGCGCCCGGATGAGCAGCGCCGGTCCTACCCCTTCAATACAGGAGACTCGAACATGATGCGCTTCTTCAAATGGTTCCTCGGAGCCGCGGCGGTATCGATGATGCTGACGGCCTGTGGCGGCGACGACGACTCGCCGCCGCCCACCATCGCGCAGGCGGCCCAGGAGCGCGGCTTCACCGCACTGGTGGCGGCGGCCAACAAGGCCGGCCTGGCCAGCACGCTGGCGGACACCTCGGTGTCGCTGACGGTGTTTGCGCCGACCAATGACGCTTTCACCAAACTCGCCACGCAGCTGGGTTTCTCCAGCGCGGACGCCATGGTCACCGCGCTGCCGGCCTCCACGCTGGCCAGCATCCTGCAGTACCACGTGCTGGGCAGTCGCAAGTCCGCGGCTGACTTGACCGCTGGCGGCACGACGCAGGCGACGCTGTACAAGCTCAACGGCAACACCGTGTCCCTGACGCTGAACTTCACCGGCGGCGTGAACATCCAGGACGGCGCGCTGACGACGGCCAAGGTCACGACGGCCGACGTGGCCGCCAGCAATGGTGTGATCCACGCCGTGGACAAGGTGCTGGTGCCCCCCGGCCTGCTCAACATCGTGCAGATGGCGCAGGTCAACCCGAGCTTCACCACGCTGGTGAGCGCGGTGGTGCAGGCCAACCTGCAGGGCACGCTGAGCGGCGCCGGTCCCTTCACCGTGTTTGCTCCGACCAATGATGCCTTCGCGGCCATTGCCTCGACGGTGAGCGGCCTGACCACGCAGCAGCTGACCAACGTGCTGACCTACCACGTGCTGCCGAGCCAGGTGCTGGCCGCCAACATTCCGTTTGGCACGCCGGTGACCACGGTGCTGGGCCAGAGCATCACCATCAACGCGGGCACGCCGCCGACCATCACCGACTCCACGACCACTCGCGCCAAGATCGTGGCGACCGACGTGCTGGCCAGCAATGGCGTGATCCACGTGGTGGACAAGGTGCTGATCCCCAACCCGCTGTAAGGCAGTGCTGCGGCGTCTGGTGACGGACGCCGCAATGATGGCAAGAATGCCAGCAAGAATGGCGGTGGGCTTTCGGGCTCACCGCCTTGTTTTTGGAATCAACGCGCCTTTGAGCGCCAACGCACCATGGCCCAACGTCCTGCCGTGAACAAGATCGTGAGAGGTCTTGTGGAGTTCTGCCTGTTCCAGGGCGCCTGGTTCGCCTGCATTTTGGGGGCGGCCCACGGGCATGTGGGCTGGGGCGTGCTGGCGGTGATGGCCTGGGTGGCCATCAGCTGGACGCTGAGTGATCAGCGCTGGGTGGATGGGGTGCTGGCGGTGCAGGCAGTGCTGATGGGCGTGGTGTGGGACACCTGGATGCTTCGTGCAGGCTGGGTGGAGTACGCGTCGCCCGGGCCGCTGGCGATGTGGGCACCGGTGTGGATCCTGGCGCTGTGGGCGCTGTTTGCGACGCTGGTGCGCGGGCCGCTGTCATGGCTGCATGGGCGGCCGGTGCTGGCCGCGGTGTTGGGGGCGGTGGGCGGGCCGATGTCGTATCTGGCTGCGGTGCGGCTGGGGGCGGGGAAGTTTCCGGACACGACGCAGTCGATGCTGGTACTGGGCGCGGGATGGGCGGTGATGACACCGATGCTCACGGAGATGGCGCGGTGGTTGCCGACGCGGGGGCGGGGGGTGAAGCCGGTGGCGAGTGTGTGAGGCGATGGTCTGACGATCAATCTGTTGGCGGGTTCAAGACGCCTCGTCTGGGCGCGCCGAACGAAGAAATTCATTGAATGACGGAGCCACGAGCCCGATGTGTTCAAACGACATCGGAGAAGGAATTGCCCACGTCGAAAGGAAAAATACCTTTCCCGTCAGCTCACCTTCGAGCCCGATGAGGAACAACGAATTGCCGGGATCCGTGCCAATCGGCAGGAGGCCAGGAGGATGCAAATGCTCATTCCAGATCATGCAATCGTCCAGGTTCGCGCCGCCTCGATACGGAGATGTGGTCTCCTTCCCCTCGAACAGGCTGAAGGTTGTTTCCAGCAGCGCCTCAGGACCGTAAGACTGCGCTTTCTTGCCAGCCCAATCGATGGGAAATAACACACCGCGGTACTCGCCTTCGTCGTTCTGCAACATCGGTGGCGCGCCTCTGTGCTCTACCAGGTATGCCGCATATTCCTGCGGGAGCTTCAGACTGTTCCGCGTCTCGAAAGCTGCAATGTCCTCCCGCGTGATCACCGGAAAGTCATTCAAGAACGGATAAACAATTCGCCAAGTCATGGCTGGTCCTTGAAAAAATTCAGAATGGAGCATCCTTCACGATCGAGTCCTCACCCGTCTCTGCCCTGTCGCGAGCACTAAGGCCGCTCGGCCGGGCGAGCCGACTTCAAAAAGTCGGTGAAGGTCGGGGCAATGAATCCGATGTGCTCAAACGAGATGGGGTCGGGCACGTGGAAGGTCGACAGGTAGAAGACCTTGCCTGCATGCTCCTGGTTCACGCCCAGCATGAACAGCGAGTTGCCGGCATTCGATCCGATCGGCAGCAGGCCGGGCGGGTACAGATGATCGTTCCAACTGATGCTGTCGTCCAAGTCATAGCCGCTGTCGAAGGCGGACTGCACGTCCTTGCCGGTGAAGATGCTGTAGGTCGCTTCAAGTCGCACCGTCGGCCCGCTGACGCGCGCGGGCTTGTCGCCCCAGTCGACGGTGAACTCAGGACATGTGTACTCAGTCTGTTCGTTCACGAACATCGGAGGAGAACCCCGATGACTGACGAGGAAGTCCACATAGTCCGGCGCCAAGGACATCTGATGGCGCGTCTCAAACTCGCGCACGTCTTGCAGAGTGACGACGGGGTAGGACTCGATCTTGGGGAACACCAGTTTCCAACTCATGAGACTCCTTCGGTATCAAGATTTGGAGTCCGTGACGATCGACGCACCGCCGGTGTGAGACACAGCGTCGTGCGCTTGGCCGTCCAGCGCTTGATTTCTTCGTTCATCAACGAACTCATGGTGTCTTCCTCTCAACGGTAGCACCTGAGCAGGTTTTCACTGGGTCAATACATTCGCGCCGATCAGCACGGTCGGGAAGCCGGCGACGAGCGGCGGGTTACATCGAAAGTCCTCTATCAGTGTTCTGGGTACCCGGTCACCACTTGGGGCCCGTGAAAAGCACCGAACTCAGGCAGTCCGGATTGCGCTGCGCAAATCCGAAGCTCAACTTGCCCCACAACTCCTTGCGGGAGTAGGAGGTCTCCTCGTTGGGAGATCGGCCTCGAGGCGCGTTTGTCACTTCCAGACGTGGGTAGCGCGCGAGGACGTCGCTGCGCGCCACGCATTTGCCGGCGACCGTGAGGTTCAGCAGCCACTTTTCGGTCGGTTCCTTGACAGAGACACGCAAGCTCACCGCCTCGATGTCGACTTCCCGCGCGAGACTCACTGGCCCGCCCTTGAGCGCGGTGAAGTACTCGTTCGTGAGCTCTTCATCCTGGATCAGGACGATGCGCAGCGCCTGTTCGATCTTCTCCTTGTCGAACGGCGTGCGCGTCGGCAAGTCGTCCACGAGGGTCCAGAGGTCGAGTGGATTCATGGTCCTGGGCTTTGGCGAGGAAGGGGATTGGGCAGAAGCGATTGTGGCGGCACAGCACCATGCCACGATGGAGATCCAGCGACAGGTCTTTTGGACCGCATGGCTTGCCGGGGAATGCCTTGTCATATCAACCGCCGTCATACTCGTTGTGAGCCGGATTCGTCGCCACGGACACGCACTCGCCATTTCCGAAGACCATGCCGATCTGGTCTCTTGCTGCGCCCGCGTTGCCATCCTTCATAGACGGATCGTAAACGGCGTTGTAGGCGGGGTGATTCGCCGAGTCTCCTTCTGCAATGTCGGCGACTTGCCCGCAATGTCGTCGACGTTCGGGCCCAGACCGCTCTCTGACGTTCGCCTTGGAATCCCCTAAAACAGCGACTGCTGCCCCGCCTCCATCGCCGGCGCGCGGAACTGACTGAAATCCAGCTCATGCCGCTGCCGCCCCAGGCCGAAGCGCTCACAGGCCTTGCGCATGCGCTGATGCATCAACTCCGCCCAGATGCCCTCGCCCTTCATGCGGGTGCCAAACCGCGCATCGTTGTCCTTGCCGCCGCGCATGTCCCGCAGCCGGGCCATGATGCGCGCCGCTTTGGCGGGCTGATGCTGCTGCAACCAGTCCTGGAAGAGCGGATTCACTTCCCACGGCAGGCGCAGCGGAATGCTGAACGCCCGCTGCGCGCCCGCCTCCGCCGCAGCTTCCAGAATGCGCTCCAGCTCCGGTTCATTGAGGAATGGAATCAGCGGCGACACGCTCACGCCCACTGGCACGCCTGCCTCGGACAACGCACGAATCGTCTGCAGGTGCCGGTGCGGTGCTGCCGCTCTGGGCTCCAGCGTGCGCGCCAGCTCCGAATCCAGCGTCGTCACCGACACATAGACCGACACCTGATTGCGCTGCGCCATTGGCGCCAGCAGGTCCAGGTCTCGCTCCACACCGCTGGACTTGGTCACCAGCGAAAACGGATGCTGCGCCTCCGCCAGCACCTCAATGATCTGGCGCGTAATGCCCAGCTTGCGCTCCACCGGCTGGTAGGCATCCGTCGCCGTGCCGATGCATAGATACGAGGGCTGGTAGCTGGGTGACGCCAGCGTCTCCCGCAGGCGCTGCGCCGCATTGACCTTGGCCACCAGGCGCGTTTCGAAGTCCAGGCCCGGGGACAGGTTCAGATAGCTGTGGGTGGGGCGGGCAAAGCAGTAGATGCAGCCATGCTCGCAACCGCGGTACGGATTGATGGAGTAATCAAAGCCGATGTCCGGAGACTGGTTGGAGCTGAGGATCTTCTTCGCATGCTCCTCCATCACCTCCGTGCGCGGGGGCAGGTGTTCCTCGCGGGCTTCCTGGTCCAGCGTGCCCCAGCCGTCATCGAACTGGTCCCGGTCGTTGCGTTCGAAGCGGTGAGGAATCGCCCAGGCACTGCCCCGCCCTTTCAGCGCGTCAGGCTGGACGTACAACTCCGGACCGGCGATGGGGGTGGGGGTAAAAGTGGGGCGCGACATACTGTTAATCTATCCAGTATTTTCGCAAAGTTCCAGTCCCACCTTGCGGCCCGCGCGGGCTTTCAACGCCCCGCCCTCTTGCCGCGGAGAGTGGCCGCTGCAGTGAACGCGACCGCCGCCGTTGCAATTTCACGGCTGGTGCGGTTACGCGACGTTTTAGAGGGTGCCCCCGATAGCCGTCCGCAGTGCGCCCCGCTAGAGTGCCTTCGCTTACGGCGTAAGCTGGCGACCGCCGTCAACGGTCCTCCAAAAAAATCGGTCGCAGTCGTTCAGGGAGAGGTGGGATGAGTCAGGTGCAAGCGTGGATGGCCGCAGTCGGCGTCGTGGCCGGCCTGGGGGTCGGCGTGGCCGGCGCCAGTTGGCATTGGGGGCGCAGGCTCAGCGCGGTTCAGCGCATGTCCGACCACCTCGCCGCTTCCCGCAATCTGCTGGACCAGCAGAACACGCAGGCCCGCCGTCAGGTGGAGCAACTGCAGACCGAGCTCGCTGACCTTCGCCTGTTTGCCGATCGTGCCCGGCGCAAGTTGGCCTCGCTGGCCGAGCAGCCTGCGGCACCCGCGCCGGTGCAGGTGCCTCCGCCGCCGCCCGCCCCTCCCCGGGCCAGTGCCCAGGAAGTGTCCCAGATGCTTCAGCGCAACGACCAGCGCCGCCAGCCCGCCATGGCCCGGGCGGACCAGGACGATGCGGGCTTCGAGCCCACGCAGGTCGATCCGCCCGATCCCCTCTGAGCTCAGGCCGCGCCGATGGCCGGCAGCACCGTGCCCACGCAGGGCCCAAAGCCGATACGGCGACGTCCGGGGGCCTCGCAGAATCCCACCAGCGCCACGCTGTCACCGTCCTGAAGGAAGGTGCGTTGCTCGCCATGGGGCAAGGTCAGCGGCTGCTTGCCGCCCTGGGTCAGCTCCAGCAGCGACCCGCCCTGGTCCGATGCCGGCCCCGACTGGGTGCCTGAACCGAACAGATCGCCCGGCTGGAGGTTGCAGCCATTGCTCGCGTGATGGGTCAGCATCTGGGCGAAGGTCCAGTAGCAGTCGGCAAAGTCCGACCGCATCAGGCGATGCGGCGGTTGCTGCGCGGCGCGCATGGCCGCCGTCTGCAGATGCACTTCCAGTTGGATGGAGATCGCGCCCTGCGCGGCATTCGTGTCCCCCTGCAGATAGGGCAGCGGCTGCACATCGTCCGCAGCGCGGCTGAAGGGCCGGCGGAACGGCGCCAGCGCTTCCATGGTCACCACCCAGGGCGACACGGTGGTGGCAAAGCTCTTGGCCAGGAAGGGGCCCAGCGGCTGGTATTCCCAGGCCTGCACATCCCGCGCGGACCAGTCATTCAGCAGCACCAGACCGAACAGATGGTCCTCGGCCTGCGCCAGGGCCACCGGCGTGCCTTGGGCATTGCCCAGCCCCACCAGGGCCCCGACTTCCAGCTCATAGTCCAGCCGCTTGCTGGGCCCGAAGCTGGGCACCTCGGCATCGGGCGCCTTGCTTTGTCCAAGCGGGCGGTGGAACTGCTGGCCGCTCACGCCAATCGACGACGCCCGGCCGTGGTACCCGATGGGCACCCACTTGTAGTTGGGCAGCAGCGGGTTGTCCGGACGGAACAGCTTGCCCACGGCGGTGGCGTGATGGATGCCGGCATAGAAGTCGGTGTAGTCGCCAATGCGGCAGGGCAGCGTGAATTCCAGCGAAGACTGCGACACCAGGGCCGCCGACAGCTTGCCGGGCCACTCCGCATCCGCCTTCTCGTCCAGCACGGCCACCAGTGCGTGGCGGCACTGGCGCCGCAGCGCCGGACCCGCCGCCATCAGCGGATTCAGGCCCTGTCCTTCACAGGCCCGCAGCACGGCGGCCAGCTCATCGGAAAACACGCCCAGCGCCGCCGCGGCGATCAGGTCCACCGCTTCCGCGCCGATGGCGGCAAAGGGCCGGAAGGCGCCGGATTGGCCGGCTGGCCGCGCCATGCCCAGCGGCAGGTTCTGCAGTGGGAACTCGGTGGTCTCATCGTTGGCGCCCGAGACCCAGCTGCGCAGCGCCGGGTCGTGGGTGTGGTCGATGGAGAGGGAACTCAGCGAAGTCATCATCAGCCTTTGAATTGATCCTGGAGGCCTGCCCAGCAGGCGGCATATTGGGTGTCCAGCGCCCCACCCTGCATGGCGTAGCGGGTGGGTCGGAAGCGCCAGCGGCTTTCGAACATGAAGGCCAGCGTGTGGTCGAGCTTTTGCGGCGTCAGCGTGCGGGTGCTGGCGGCATTGAAGGCCTCGGTGTCCGGGCCATGCGGCACATGGCTGTTGTGCAGGCTGGCACCGCCCGGCCGGAAGCCTTCCGGCTTGGCATCGTACTGGCCGTAGATGAGGCCCATGAATTCGCTCATCACATTGCGGTGGTACCAGGGCGGACGGAAGGTGTCCTCCTGCACCAGCCAGCGCGGCGGGAAGATCACGAAGTCGCAGTTGGCCGTGCCCGGTGTGTCGCTCGGCGATGTGAGCACGGTGAAGATGGACGGGTCCGGATGGTCGAAGCTGATCGACCCGATGGTCATGAAATTTGCGGTGTCGTACTTCACCGGCGTGAGGTTGCCGTGCCAGGCCACGACGTTGAAGGGCGTCACCGCCTGCTGGTTATGCCAGAGCTCCCCGCCAATCTTGCGGATCACTTCATAGGCCTGCTGCGGTTCATGCGCCGCCACCGGCGCCAGGAAGTCGCGCGGGTTGGCCAGTCCGTTGCTGCCGATGGGGCCCAGCTCGGGCAGGCGGAAGGGAGCGCCGTAGTTCTCGCAGATGTAGCCGCGGGCCTGCGCTTCATGCAGCTCCACGCGGAAGGTGACACCGCGCGGCATCAGCGCGATCTCGCCGGGGATGACGTCGAGCAGGCCCATCTCCGTCACCAGGCGCAGGCCGCCTTGCTGCGGCACGATCAGCATCTCGCCATCCGCATTCATCAGCGCGCGCTGCTGCATGGAGCGGTTGCACAGGTACACCAGCGCGGCCATGCCGGTCTGCGCGTCCGGGTCGCCATTGGCCACCACGGTGCGGATGCCCTCCACGAAGTCCCAGGACTCGGCGCCTTGCGGCAACGGGAACGGATGCCAGCGCAGGGGGTCTGGCGGCACGGAGACGCCGCCCGCGGCACCGGTGGTCCACAGCGGCGCTTCGAAGGGCCGGAACGGGCTGGTGACCACCGACGGCTGGCGTCGGTAGAGCCAGGTGCGGCGGTTCTCCACACGCGGCGCGGTGAAGGCCGAGCCGGAGAGCAGTTCCGGATAGAGGTCCATCGGTGCGCGTTGCGGGCTGTTGCGGCCCTTGGGCAGCGCGCCGGGGACGGCTTCGGTCTCGAACTGGTTGGCGAAACCGCTTTGGTAGCGCAGCGACGTGGCGCCGTCGGCCTGGCTCAAGTGGTCGGAGGTTTGGGGAGCGTTCATGGCAGTCCCTGAGGGGAAGTCGTGGGAAGAGGCGTTGCGGAGCGCGTTGTGGCGGGCGTCGCGGAGGTCGTTGTGGACACCGTTGCGGACGTCCATGCAGCGTCTGTCGTCGATGCCCTCGGCATTGCTGCCGCGGCTTCGGCACCTGCGGCCGTCAGCGCCGCGCGCAGCACATCGAGACGGCCGATGTGATTGGCCAGCAGAAGAATCAGCCTTGCATTGAAGGCGTGGCTGTCGGCCTCGCTCAAGCCCTGGTGGGCGGCCAGCAAGGCTTCATAGAAGTCATCGGGCGCGTCCAGATGCGGCGCGGTGATCAGTGGCATGCCAGCTCCTCCTTTGCCATCGTGGCGCTGGGCAGGCCTGCTGCGCGAAGCATCGCGTCACGAAGCAGCTCCGGTTTCAAGCGCCGCCAACGGGCGCACAGATGCTGATCGGGACGCAGCAGCAAAACGGTGCCTGGCTGCGCATCACAGCGCGTCTGAGCGAGGCCTTGCAGGTCTCGAAGCAAGTGGACCGTCAGACCGGGGGGCGTGGGCTCGCACAGCATGTCACCAACGTCAGCAGCATCTGGCGGCAGCAGCAGCAACACCGTCGTCGCGGGCTGCCCCTGCAGCGCGTTGCCGATGCTCGACAGCATGTGTTGAACCTGCGAGCCGCTCTGCGCAACATCCAGGAACATCACCACGCTGAAACGACCCGGCACCAGCGTGTCGAGAAGCCATCCAGTCCTGGCGCTTGCGCTCATCGCTGCTGCAGCGGACACAAGAGCGACAGGCGCATCCACCATCGGTGCACCGAGCGCCAGCACGCCGCCAAATGGCTCGCCATCCTCGGTGTTGAGTGACGAGTCCACCAGCGTCGTGGGCAGCGACAACCGACCGCTGTTCACCAGCTTGCGCGCAAACTCGAAGTCCTTGGCCAGATCCAGCACCGCCGTGCGGAACAAGCGGCTCACTGCCGACTTGGGCGTGATGAAGTCCGTAGACCGCGTGGAATGGCGGATGTTGTCGTCCGCTGCGACCTCGCGTTCACGCGCATAGGTCTCCAGCAGGGACTCGGGCGCCTGCCCCCGGATCACCCACGCCAGCTTCCATGCCAGGTTGTCCGCATCCTGGATGCCGGAGTTGGCCCCGCGCGCGCCGAACGGCGACACGCCATGCGCGGCGTCCCCGGCAAACAGCACGCGGCCATGGCGGAAGCGCTCCATTCGCTGGCAGGCAAAGGTGTAGACCGACGCCCACACCAGCTCCATCTCCGGAATCTCCCCATTCCCGCCGGCGGCCCGCGAGGCCTGTGCCATCAGCGCCTGCACGCGCGGCAGGATGTTCTCGGGCCGCTTCTCCTGCTCAGGGTCCGCGTCCCAGCCCAACTGGAAGTCGATGCGCCAGACGCCGTCCGGCTGACGATGCAGCAGCACGCTTTGCCCCGGGTGGAACGGCGGGTCGAACCAGAACCAGCGTTCCGCCGGAAACGGCGCCCGCATGCGCACATCCGCGATCAGGAAGCGGTCGCGGAAGCTGCGTCCCTGCGTGTCCAGGCCCAGCATGCCTCGCAGCGGCGAGCGGGAACCGTCGCAGGCGACGACGTGGTCTGCGTCCAGAAGATAGTCCCCCTCCGGCGTGCGGACGGTCAGCCGAGCATGGGTGGGACACGCGTCCAGGCCCACGACCGCATGGTGCCAACGCAGATCCAGCAGCGGCAGTTGCGCCGCTCGGGCCACGAGGTGGGCTTCCAGGTCGTGCTGGGACAGGTTGATGAACGCCGGACGGCGATGGCCCGCCTCGGGCAGCAGGTCGAACTGATAGACCTGCTGGTCGCGGAAGAACACCCGCCCCACATGCCAGGACACGCCCTGGCCCACGATCGGCTCGCCGCATCCGAGGCGGTCGAAGATCTCCAGCGTGCGCTTGGCAAAGCACAGCGCCCGGGAGCCGACCGACAAGCGTCCGTCGTTGTTGAGCAGCACCACCGGCACCTGCTGCAACGCCAGATCGATCGCCAGCGACAGCCCCACCGGCCCGGCGCCGACCACCACCACCGGCCGACGCACCGGTGCGGCAGCGTCCTGGTCGGCATGGCGCCGGTAACCCAGGGACGGCGACAAGTCAGAGTCGCTCAGGGGCGGTGTCATGGAGGGCCTCCTCGCCTCTCAGCCTTCCAGCGCTTTCCACATCTCGATGTCGCGCTGCGCCGTCCAGATGCGGGGATGCGGATGCGCCGTCACCTCGTCATAACAGCGGGTGACGTCGAAGGGCATGCAGTGGTCAAAGATGACCCAGTGCCCATAGCGCGCCTTCATCGAGGCATAGGTGTCCCGGTAGACCGCGGTGAGGTCCTTGCCAGCGGCCACACCGGCTTTCACGGCGGCATGCAGGTCGGCAATGAAGGCGCGCGTGCCGGCCAGGCCCTGGGCAACGGCCTCGGGCGTCGTCAGCGCTGCGCCTCGGCCAGGCACCAGCGCCACCGGCTCCAGCGCCGCCAGGCGGTCCAGCGTCTGCGGCCAGTCGGCGAAGTAGGCATCACCTGCGTAGGGGGTGGCATCGAACTCCACCAGGTCGCCGCTGAAGAGGATCTTCTGCTGCGGCAGCCAGGCGACCGTGTCGCCCTTGGTGTGGCCGCGCCCCAGTTGCAGCAGCTGCACTTCCAGCGAGCCCAGCCACAGGCTCATCGCGCCCTGAAAGGTGATCGTCGGCCAGGTCAGGCCCGCGGGGACCGATTCGACATTGCGGAAGAGCCGCGGGAAGCGGCCGATCTCGCTGGCCTTGTCCTGCTCACCGCGCTCGACGATGAGGTCGTAGGTGTCGCGGCTGGCAATGATGTGGCGCGGCTGGTAAGCCGAGGCGCCCAGCACCCGCACCGCGTGATAGTGGCTCAGCACCACGTAATCGATGGGCTTGTCGGTCACCTCCCGGATGCGGCGGATGACGTCCTGCGCCATGGCGGGGGTGGCCTGCGTGTCGATGACCATGACCGACTCGTCTCCGATGATCACGCCGGTGTTCGGGTCGCCTTCCGCGGTGTAGGCATAGGCGTTGTCACTGAGCTTGACGAACGAGACCCGCTTTTCCTCCAGGTCGGCGTGGCTGGCGAACTGCTTGCTCATGGGTGGGGTCTCCGTTCATCCAAAGAAAACGCATTACATATTGGCAAATATAGCCGACGACGCCAAATTTATTCAACAATGCTGAATGTGGGGTGAATACGCATGAGCATCGAAGACCAGACGGAAGAGCGCGCGGACGACCGACGTGGCATCCAGAGCATCGAGGTGGGCGGCCGGCTGCTCAAGGCGGCGGCGGCGCAGGGCCATCCGCTGCCGCTCAAGACCCTGTCCCAGGCCGCGGGCATGAGTGCCGCCAAAGCCCATCCTTACCTCGTGAGCTTTTGCAAGCTGGGGCTGATGAGCCAGGACCCGGTCACCGGCTATTACGGACTGGGGCCGCTGGCGATGGAGATGGGGTTGATCGGCATCCAGCAGGTCGATCCGATCCGGCTGGCCACCGCGCAGCTCGATGCGCTGGCGACGGAGCTGGGACACACGGTGGCGATTGCGGTGTGGGGCTCGCATGGGGCCACGATCGTGCGGACCGCCGCCTCGCCCGCCCCCATCCACGTGACGATGCGGCACGGCACGGTCGTGTCGCTGTGGAATACCGCGTCGGGGCCGCTGTTCGCGGCCTACCGGCCCGAGGAGGAGGTCCGCGCGCTGTGGGCCGACTTCCTGCGGCTGGGCGACATGGACCTGACACGCGGCGCGGGCAGCCGGTCTTCCGCAGCGGCGGCACCGGCGCCCACCTGGGACGAGTTTGCGGCGCTGCTGACGCAGGTGCGGGGCCGCGGCATGCATCGCTCGGTCGACAGCATCGTGGAGGGCGTCAGCGCCCTGGCGGTGCCGGTCTTTGACAGCGAGGGCGCACTGGCGCTGGCGCTGACGGCCATCGGCCCCTCCGGCGCCTTCGACGCGGCCTGGGACGGAGACATTGCCACACGCCTGCGCGCCGCTGCGCAGGACCTCATGCGCCAGATGGGCGGGAGAACACCTTGCTGACCTTGCACACCTACTTTCGCAGTTCTGCGGCCTACCGCGTGCGGATTGCGCTGAACCTCAAAGGGCTGCCGTATGAGAGCGTGCCGGTGCATCTGGTGCGGGACGGCGGCCAGCATCACCAGCCGGCGTTCAAGGCGCTGAACCCTGCGGAACTGCTGCCGGTGCTGCAGACCGAAGGCCATGTGCTGACGCAGTCCCTCAGCATCCTGGAATATCTGGAGGAGCGGTATCCCACCCCTGCCCTGCTGCCCGGCACGCCGGAGCAGCGTGCCTTTATCCGAAGCCTGGCGCTGGATGTGGCCTGCGAGATCCATCCGGTGAACAACCTGCGGGTGCTGCAGCATCTCACCACCGCCTTCGGCGCCACGGATGAGCAGCGACGGCAATGGGTGCAGCACTGGATACGCACCGGCTTTGCGGCCATTGAGCAGCGGCTGGCGGGCCCGGCTGGCCTTCCGGGCCCATTCTGCGTGGGCGAGCAGGCAACGCTGGCCGACGTGGTGCTGATTCCGCAGGTCTTCAACGCCCTGCGCTTCGGGGTGACGCTGGAGCACTATCCCCGCATCGAGCGGGTGTGGACCCACTGCAACCAGCTGCCGGCGTTTGAAGCGGCGTCACCGGCGCGGCAAGGGGATGCGGAGTGACAGTCCGCGCACAGTGTGCGCGGAAGCCGGATTTCAGAAGTCGTTGTCCAGCTTCCTCTGAACACGAACGCGTTTGGACTGAAGGTGGAACTCCAATGCCATGCCATCTCGATCGAGGCCTGGGTCCGCAAGCAGATCGAATTCACGGTCCAGCCCCAACGCCCAGAGCACCCGCAAATAAGTTCCAAGACCGGTGGACAGCTTTCCGTTCTCAACAGCTTCCACGGCTGTGCGGCTCAGGCCTGACCTGGAGGCCAGGTCCTCGCGCCGCCACTTGCGACGGATTCGTGCCGCACGCACGCGTTGTCCCAACTCCGCAGCACGCCGGCTGACGGGTTCGGGAATTCCGGGAATGCGTTCGACGGCGCCTTTCATGGAAGGCAATATAGCACGTAGCGCCTTCTATAGAAGGCGCACGGCATTTAGCGACTTAGCCCAGCGCCGGCCGCTCCACCGCCCACCGGCTCGCTGCTTCCCAGCTCGGCGGCACGCAGCCCTGCTCCTGCACGCACAGGCTGGCACTGGCCAATGCATGGCGGAGCGCCTGATGGCAGACGGTCGGGGACAGCGCCCGCAGATCGTCCACGAAGCGTCCGTCCGCGGACCGGCGCGACTGCCGCAGCAGATAGGCCAGCAGCCCCGCCAGGAAGCTGTCGCCCGCGCCGACCGTGTCGACCACCTCCAGCGGGGCGGCCTCCTTGGCGTAGCAGGTGGCGCCGCTGCGCTGCATCAGCCAGGCGCCGCCGGCCCCCACCGTCAGCGCCAGCAGCTCACAACCCGGGTGTGACGCCATCAGGCCCCGCGCCTGGTCCAGCACGTCGGTGCCGCGCACGCCCAAGTGCTCCAGATCCTCGTCGCTGACCTTGATGACATGGGCCAGCGACAAGGCCGCATGCACCGCCGCCCGGTAGGCCGGCAGGTCCGGCATCACCGACGGACGCAGGTTCGCATCCACCACCACACAGCGGCCCGCCTGCCGCTGCGCTTCCAGCCACGGCAGATAGATCGACGTGTCCCGGGCATCCAGCGCCAGCGCGCCGCTGCACACGATCTCCAGGGCCGGCAGCGTGGCACAGGCCGCCGTCAGAGTGGCGGCTGAGACCGCGCGGTCCGCAACGCCCTCGCGGTAGAAGGCGTAGTCGGGATGGCCGTTGGGGTCCAGGTTCACCACTGCCAGGGACGTCACCTGCTGCACCGCTTCCGGCACCGCCAGTTGCACGCCGTCGGCCACCAGTTGTGCCCGCAGCTCCCGCCCGAAGCGGTCACGCGACAGCGGATTGAGATATTGGATGCCCACGCCCTGCCGCGACAGCGCACGGCTCAGGTTGTAGAGCGCGCCGCCCAGGCACGGCAGGTAGCTGCCGTCTTCACGGCGGATGAGGTCGATCAGCGCCTCGCCAGCCACCGCCACTTGGAGGGCGTTGCCGGTGTTGGTGTCGGTGGCGGTGTCGAGAGGTTGGAAGGATGTCGAAGTCATGGGATGGGTCCTCACGGACGCGGCTATTCAGTCGAATCGTTGGCCCACAGGCCTCAACGCCCGCCGAACCGCCCCGCCGCCTGCTTGCGGTATTCGGTGGGCGTCATGCCCTTGATGTCCAGGAAGCGGCGGTTGAAGTTGGCCATGTTGTTGAAACCCACCTCGTAGGCGATGTGGGTGATGTAGCGCTCCGACTCCTGCAGCAGCTGACAGGCCCGGTTCACCCGGATCAGGTTCACGAAGTCGGTGAAGGTGTTGCCGGTGGCGCGGCGGAAGAAGCGCGAGAAGCGGCTCTCCGTCATGCCCAGTTCCCGGGCCAGGTCGGCCGCGGACACCGGCGCGGCCATGTTGTCGGTGATGCGGCTGACCACGGCATTGATCTGCGCCAGTTGCGTGTCGCTGTCCTCGCTCTGCAGCTGTGCGCTGGAGAGCAGGCGGAAGTCGGTGCAGCGCGCCAGCTCGCTCATCCAGTTGCAGAAGGCCGCGAAGCGGGCCAGGCCCTGGCTGGATTTGATGCGGTGCCAATGCTCGGTCGCCTTGTCCTGCATGCCGAAGAATTCGATGCCATGGCGCGCACGCTCCAGCAGCGGCATCACCTCCCGCAATTCGGCGATGCCTTCCGCCGCCAGCGCCAGCGGCTGATGCGGAAACTGCACCACCAGGTCGCGCTCGGCATAGCCGGCTTCCGGCACGTCCATGCTGATCCAGTTGTGCGGCAAGCGCGGCCCGGTCAGCACCAGTTGCCCCGGCTGGAACTGGCCGATCCAGTCCCCGACGAACACCTTGCCGGACGACGCGGTGATCAGGTGCAGCTCGTATTCATCGTGGTAGTGCCAGCGGGCCAGCGGCGTCGGAAACCCGTGGGAGAGGCAGCGGATGAATCCGGCCGTCTCCGGCGGCTCGTAGCCCAGCTCGGGCACACGCGAAAACGCATGCTCGAGCTCGGGCTTGGTCTGGCGCGGCAAGGCATGAAGCGAGGACATGAAGGCTCCCGGCGAGGGTGGCGAGGGTTGGCTGGGCCCCATCATCGCAGCGGCGACGGGCCCGCCCCAACCGGATCAAGGGTGCGAAGGCGGCGTGGACGTGGAATGCTTCGAGGAATGCTGGGAAGAATGGCCCGCCACAAAGCGATCCACCTGCTCCGTGGCGGTGCGAAGCGCCTGGACCAACCGTGCATCCCCGGCCAGTTCGCCCCACAGCACCGGGTCGGCGGCAAACGCGGCCACCGGGTCGGCCGAGGCGCAGATGGCATGGGCGACGGCCGGGTCCATGGCCTGGTCCTGGTAGGTGTAGGGAATCTGGCCGGCATGCCAGCGATGGAGGTAGGCCAGGAACAGCGCCGGCAACACGGCCACGCTGGCAATGCTCTCCCCGCGCGCCAGACGCTCACGCACCGTGGGCGCGATGAAGCCCGGGATCTTGCTGAAGCCGTCCATCGCGACGCGCTGGTTGGTGTCGGCAATGGCCGGGTTGCTGAATCGATCCAGCACCACGTCGCGGTAGGCGGCCAGGTCGATGGGGCTCGGTTGCAGCACCGGGATGGCGTCGTCGGTCACGTAGTTGAAGGCCAGTTGGCGAATGGCCGGATCGTGCGTGCCTTCATGGATGTAGGTGTAGCCCACCAGCGTGCCGGCCCAGGCGATGCAGCTGTGCGTGGCATTGAGCAGGCGGATCTTGGCTTCCTCATAGGGGGCCACCGAGTCCACCAGCTCCACGCCCACGCGCGCCCAGTCGGGCCGGCCATTGATGAAGCGGTCCTCGATCACCCACTGGATGAAGCTCTCGCCCATCAGCGCGGCGCGGTCCTGGCGCCCGGTGGCGGCCAGCACCCGCGCGGCCACTTCAGGCGTGGGGCGCGGCGTGATGCGGTCCACCATGGCATTGGGGCTGGTGGTGTGGGTCTCGATCCATTGCGCCAGCGCATCATCGCCCAGCGCCCGCACGAACTGCAGCAGGCCGTGGCGCGACCGCTCGCCGTTGTGGCGCAGGTTGTCGCAGTTCAGCAGGGTCACATCGCCCGCGCCCGACGCCATGCGGGCGCGCAGCAGCGTGGTCAGCGCGCCGTACAGGGTGCTGCCGGCACGGCCTTCGCGCACCGCCTGCAGATCGGCCTTCAGGTCCGGAGCGCTGTCCCAGTCGAGCTGGTGCTGGCTGTTGAGGTAGTAACCCGCCTCGGTGACGGTGAAGGAGATGATGCGGGTGGTGGGCGCACAGGCCAGCGCCACGAGGCCCGACAGATCCGCCGTCCACGGCACCACGGTGCGGATCGCATCGATCCAGGTGTAGCGGCGCTCCCCTTGGGCTGTCACCGTCTCCAGCGTGTAGGCGCCGTTCTGGGCCACCAGGGCGTCGATGGTCTCCTGCATGTCCGGCCGCAGGTTGCCACCGGCCAGCACCCAGCGGGTGTCGCCCAGTGCATGCAGCTGATGCAGGTAGACCGCCTGATGGGCACGGTGGAAGGAACCCAGGCCCAGATGCAGGATGGTGAGAGTGTCTTGAGCAGTCGTCATGGCAGATCGGGAGGGTCTTCAACAGGGGATCATTGAGCGGCGGCCTGCACCACGCGGCCGGCGCTGTCGAACCAGTGGGCCTGGTCGGTGGCGACGTTCAGGGACACGTCGTCCCCGGCCTGCAACTGCGTGCGCTCGCTCTGGCGGGCCACCAGTTGCGCGCCCTCGGCGGTGCGCACATACAGCAGCGTCTCGGCGCCCAGCGCCTCCACCAGCTCGACACGGCCGCTGACTGCGCCCTGCCCCTTGGGCAGCACGCTCACCGCTTCCGGGCGCAGGCCAATGGCCCCATCGGCAGCCGCCTGCGGGCCCTGCTGGCGCATCTGCGGCGGCAGCTGGACAGCGGGCACCACATTCATCTGCGGCGTGCCGATGAACTGCGCCACGAACTGATTGGCCGGGCGGTCGTAGAGCTCCAGCGGCGTGCCAACCTGCTCGATCAGCCCATCCCGCAGCACGACGACGCGGTCGGCCAGGGTCATGGCCTCGACCTGATCGTGAGTCACGTAGATGGTGGTGGCGCCCAGCTCCCGGTGCAGCTTGGCGATTTCCACCCGGGTCTGGCCGCGCAGGGCCGCGTCCAGGTTGGACAGCGGCTCATCGAACAGGAACACCTTGGGCGCACGCACGATGGCGCGACCGATGGCCACCCGCTGACGCTGGCCGCCGGACAGTTCCTTGGGCGTGCGCTCCAGGTAGCTGGTGAGGTTGAGCGTGGTGGCGGCGCGTTCGACCTTCTCGCGGATCACGGCAGGATCCACCTTGGCCAGCTTCAGCGCGAAGCTCATGTTCTCGTAGACGCTCATGTGCGGATAGAGCGCGTAGCTCTGGAACACCATCGCCAGGTCGCGCTTGCTGGACGGCAGGTCGGTGATGTCGCGACCGTCGAGCTCCAGCGTGCCGCCGTCGATGCCTTCCAGGCCCGCGATCAGCCGCAGCAGCGTGGACTTGCCGCAGCCCGACGGGCCGACGAACACGATGAACTCGCCCTTGTTGATGGTGAGGTCGATGCCTTTGATGGCGCGATGGCGACCGAAGAATTTCTCGACACCGCGCAGTTGGAGGTAGGCCATGACAGTGGTTCCTGAAATCTGGACTGCAAACAATCGAAGGGAGGCGGCTTACTTGACGGCGCCGAAGGTCAGGCCCTGCACCAGCTGTTTCTGGCTGAACCAGCCAAACACGACGATGGGGGCGATGGCCATCAGCGAGGCCGCGGAGAGCTTGGCCCAGAACAGGCCTTCGGGGCTGGAGTAGGACGCGATGAGGGTGGCCAGCGTGCCGGCCTTGGCGGCGCTGAGGTTCAGGCTCCAGAACGCCTCGTTCCAGGACAGCACCAGGCACAGCAGCCCGGTGGAGGCGATGCCGCCCATGCCCAGCGGCAGCAGCACCAGCCGTACTTCCTGCCACAGCGTGGTGCCGTCCATGCGGGCGGCTTCCAGGATTTCCGGCGGGATGTCCTTGAAGTGCGAATACAGCATCCACACCATGATGGGCAGGTTGGACAGGGCAAACACGATGATCAGGGCCAGCTGCGTGTCCAGCAGATGGCTTTTCTGCGCCAGCACGTAGATGGGCACCAGGGCGCCGACGGCCGGCATCATCTTGGTGGAGAGCATCCACATCAGGATGTCGCGGGTGTATTTGCCGCGGAAGAAGGCCATGGCGTAGGCCGCGGGTGCGGCCAGCAGCAGGCCCAGCACGGTGGACAGCACGCTGGTGATCACCGAGTTCTTGGCATAGAGCAGGTAGTCGCTGCGGGCCTGAACCTCGTGGAAGTTTTCCAGCGTGGGCGAGAAGAACAGCTGCGGCGGCACCGCGATGGCTTGCAGCTCGGTCTTGAAGGCGGTGAGGAACAGCCAGCCCAGCGGGAAGAACAGCAGCAGGGCCACGGCCCAGGCGGACAGGGTGCGCAGCACGAGGCCCAGCGGCAGGATGGGACGACGACGGGACGACATTGGGGGCGCTCCTTACTTGTCCAGGTTTTTGCCAACGAGGCGGATGAGGAACACCGCGGCGATGTTGGCCAGCAGCACGGCGAACAGGGCACCGGCGGAGGCCACGCCGGCGTCAAAGTTCAGCAGGGCCTGCTTGAAGATCAGGAAGGTGACGTTGGTGCTGGCGTCGCCGGGGCCGCCGCTGGTGGTGGTGTAGATCTCGGCGAAGACGCTGAGCAGGAAGATGAGTTCGATCATCACCACCACGGCGATGGAGCGGCCCAGGTGCGGCAGGTAGAGGTAGCGAAGCTGCTGCAGGTAGGTGGCGCCGTCCATGCGGGCGGCTTCCAGCTGTTCCTGGTCCATGCTTTGCAGCGCGGTCATGAAGATGAGGGTGGCGAACGGGAGCCACTGCCAGGACACCATCACGATGACGGAGAACAGGGGATGGTCGGTGAGCCAATCGACGGGCTGGGCGCCGAAGAACATCCACACCTGGGCGAGCACGCCGTAGATGGGGTTCATCATCATGTTCTTCCACATCAGTGCATTGACGGTGGGCATGACGAAGAACGGCGAGATCAGCAGCACGCGCACGATGCCGCGACCGGGGAACGGGCTGTTGACCAGCAGCGCGATGAGCACGCCGAGCACGGCAGTGGCCAGGATCACGCTGCCCAGCAGCAGGAGGGTGTTGACGACGGCGGGCCCGAACGATGGGTCGGTGACGAAGAACTCGAAGTTCTCCAGCCCTGCGAATCCTGTCTGATCCGGCTGCATGAGGTTGTAGCGGATCAGGGAGAAGTAAATGGTCATGCCCAGAGGCACGATCATCCAGAGGAAGAGCGTCCCCATGGCTGGCGCCAGCAGCAAACGCGGAAGCAGTCGTTTCATGATGGTCTATTCAGGGACGCCGAGAGCGGCGAAGGGCGACGTCGCCACGTAGGGAACAAGTGCCTGGAAGGCGTAGCGAGTGGTGCCGGTGCTGTCCCGGAGCCGTACTCCCGTACGGCGAGGAACACCACCGGCAGATCGGACCGCGCAGTAGCCTTACGAGCCCTTGTTCACTTGTAGTAGCCGGCCTTGCGCATTTCGCGGTCGGCGGTCACCTGGCTCGCCTTCAATGCGTCGTCGACTGAGACACGCCCTGCCACAGCGGCGCTCATCTGCTGTCCGACGGCGATGCCGATCGCCTGGAACTCCGGAATCGCGGCGAACTGCACGCCCACATACGGGCTCTTCGGCAGCGTCGCATCGGTCGGATTGGCCGAGTCGATCGCCGTCTTCTCCGCAGCCGCAAACCGAGCCGCCTTCTGGAACTCCGCATTCGCATAGGTGCTCTTGCGGGTCCCGGTCGGCACATTCGCCCAGCCATTGGTCTTGGCCACCAGCTGGATGTACTCCTTGCTGGTCGACCAGGTGATGAACTTCTGCGCCGCCGCCACCTTCTTCGAGCCCGCCGGAATCGCCAGATTCCAGGACCAGAGCCAGTTGGCGCCCTTCGGCGTGTTCATCGTCGGCGCCTGCGCAAAGGCCATCTGCGACGCGACCTTCGACTGCTTCGGATCCGACACGAACGAGGCCGCGATCGTCGCGTCCACCCACATGCCGCACTTGCCGGAGCTGGTCAGCGCCAGGATCTCATTGAAGCTGTTGGCCGACGACCCGGGCGGGCCGTAGTTCTTCAGCAGGTCCACATAGAAGCTGACCGCTTCCTTCCACGGCTTGGACTCGAGCTGCGGCTTCCATTGCATGTCGAACCACTGACCGCCAAAGGTGTTGGCAATGGTGGTGATCAGCGCCATGTTGTCGCCCCAGCCCGGCTTGCCACGCAGGCAGATGCCGTAGATGCCGTTCTTGGGGTCATGGATCTTGGCCGCCAGGTCCTTGATCTGCGGCCAGGTCGGACGCTCGGGCACCTGCACGCCCGCCTTGTCGGCCAGGTCCTTGCGGTACATCAGCATGGAGCTCTCGGCGTAGAACGGCGCGGCAAACAGCTTGCCGTCCACCGACAGACCGGCGCGCACGGCCGGCAGCAGGTCGTCCACGTCATAGCCGGCATCGGGCTTGAGCTCTTGCAGCCAGCCCTTCTTGCTCCAGATCGGCGCCTCGTACAGGCCGATGGTCATCACGTCGAACTGGCCGCCCTTGGTGGCGATGTCGGTGGTGACGCGCTGGCGCAGCACCCCTTCTTCCAGCGTGACCCACTTGAGCTTGATGTCGGGGTTGGCCTGCTCGAAATGCTTGCTGAGCTTTTGCATCTCGATCATGTGACCGTTGTTCACGGTGGCAATCACCAGCTCGGTCTGCGCCTGCGCCGCACCGGCGAAGGACCACATCACCGCCGCAGCCGCGGCCGCTACACGAGCGGCACGCGCGACACGAATGGAAGCGTGCATCGGGGAGTCTCCTGTTTGTTGGTTTTCATGTCCGGCGTGGGGGAGCAGCGCCGACGACACGAACGATACCGATGCAGAAATGCCGCGGTGGTACCCAGTGGTCCATCAGAAGATACTGAGTTGCACCACTTGATTAGTGTTACTACTAATCTGGCGAAACCAAGTACAGAGATCGCCCCTGGTGGGCGGATTTTGGCAACAGCAGATGCGGGGAGCGGCCGCTGAGGGCCGCCAGGCGCTCACCCGGCCGTCGCGGGTGTGCTGAGCGAGGTCAGACGAACTGTGCGGCGGCGTGGGCGGAGGCCCAGGCCCATTGGAAATTGAATCCGCCCAGATGGCCGGTCACATCCAGCACCTCGCCGATGAAGTACAGGCCCGGCGACTTGAGCGACTCCATCGTCTTGGACGACACCTCCCGAGTGTCCACGCCGCCCAGGGTCACTTCCGCGGTGCGGTAGCCCTCGGTGCCCGCCGGCACCACCTGCCAGGCGGAGAGCTTGTCGGCGATGGCCTCCATCTCCGCATGCGTGTATTGCTTGATGGGCTTGGACGGGAACCATTGCTCGCAAAGCAACTGCGCCATCTTCTTGGTGAAGACCTCGCCGAGCAGCGTCTTGAGCTCAGCATTGGGACGGTCCAGGCGCTGCTGGGCCAGCCAGTCCGGCACCGAGCGGTCGGGCAGCAGGTTGATCTCCACCGCCTGGCCCGGCAGCCAGTAGGACGAGATCTGCAGGATGGCCGGGCCGCTGAGCCCGCGGTGGGTGAACAGGATGTTCTCGCGGAAGCTCTTGCCGTTGCAGCTCACCAGGCAGTCCACCGACGTGCCGGAGAGCTCGGTGCACAGGTCCTTGAGCTGATCGGTGATGGTGAACGGCACCAGGCCGGCGCGGGTGGGCAGCACGCGGTGGCCGAACTGCCGGGCGACGTCGTAGCCGAAGCCGGTGGCGCCCATGCTGGGGATGGAGAGGCCGCCGGTGGCGATGACCAGCGACTGGCAGCGGACAGGGCCGATGGAGGTGTGCAGCAGGTAGCCGTCGTTGGGCGGTGCGGCGGGGGCTGCGGAGGCGCCTTTGGAGGGCTTGGCCGCCTTGGCGCGCTTGTCGGCCTTGGTGGCCTTGGCAGGCGTGGAGTTGGATGCAACGACACCTTCCGCGACCTGCGCGCCCTCACCGCTCATTGCGTCCACTCGCGGAATGCACTCGATCTTCTCGACGCTGGTGTTCAGCTGCACCGTGGCCCCCACGGCCTCGCATTCAGCCAGCAGCATCTTCAGGATGTCGATGGACTTGTTGTCGCAGAAGAGCTGCCCCAGCTTCTTCTCGTGATACGGCACGCGATGCTTGTTGACCAGCGCAATGAAGTCCCACTGCGTGTAGCGGGCCAGGGCCGATTTGCAGAAGTGGGTGTTCTCCGAGAGGAAGTTGGCCGGCTCGGTGTAGAGGTTGGTGAAGTTGCAGTTCCCGCCGCCGGACATCAGGATCTTCTTGCCGGCCTTGTTGGCATGGTCCAGCACCAGCACCCGCCGGCCACGTGCACCGGCTTGCGCGGCGCACATCAGGCCAGCGGCGCCAGCGCCGATCACGACCACATCGGTGACGATCTCCTGGGGGCCTTTGCCTTGGGTGTTCACCACCGCCACTTCTGCGCTCATCTGCCAGGCCCCGGATCAGTACTCGTCGCCGCCCGGGCTCACATAGCCCGGCGCGAGATTTTCAAACTTGGTGTTCTGTCGCTGGAAGGCCAGCTTCACCGTGCCCACCGGGCCATTACGCTGCTTGGCGATGATGATCTCCGCCACGCCGGGTTCCTTGCACTCGTCCTTGGTGTAGTACTCGTCGCGGTAGATGAACATGATGATGTCCGCGTCCTGCTCGATGGCGCCGGACTCACGAAGGTCCGACATCATGGGCCGCTTGTCCGGCCGCGTTTCCACCGAACGGTTGAGCTGCGACAGCGCAATCACCGGGCACCGCAGTTCCTTGGCCAGCGCCTTCAGGCCCCGCGAGATTTCGCCCACCACCGTGGCCCGGTTTTCCTCGCTGCCACCGCCGTTGCCGCTCATCAGCTGCAAATAGTCGATGATGATCAGGCCCAGCTGTCCGCAGATGCGCGCCTGGCGACGGGCACGGGCCCGCACTTCGCTGGGCGACAGGCCCGGGCTTTCATCGATGAAGATGGGCGCATTGCCCAGCTTGTCGACCGCCTCGGCCAGTCGGCCCCATTCGTCATCCTGCAGGCGACCGGTGCGCAGATGGCTCTGGTCGATGCGGCCGATGGAGCCCACCATCCGCAAAGCCAGCTGGGCGGCGCCCATTTCCATCGAATAGATGACAACCGGCAGGCCTTCATTGATGGCCACCGATTCGCCAATGTTGATCGCAAAAGCGGTCTTGCCCATGGAGGGACGTGCCGCCAGGATGATGAGGTCGCCCTTTTGCAGGCCGGCGGTCATGCGGTCCAGGTCGAAGAAGCCGGTGCGCACGCCGGTGACGTCTTCCGCCCCCTGCTCCGCCAGCTCATTGACCCGGTCCATCAGCTCGACCATCAGCCGGTCCATGCTCTGGAAGCCCTGGCCGCCGCGGGAGCCTTCTTCGTTGATGCGGAAGATCTTGCCTTCGGCTTCGTCCAGGATCTCATTGACCGGACGCCCCTGCGGATTGAGGGCAGCGGTGGCGATCTCGTCGGAGGTGGCCACCAGCTTGCGCAGGATGGCCCGCTCCCGGACGATTTCCGCATAACGGCGCAGGTTGGCGGCACTGGGCACGCCCTGCGCCAACGCATTCAGGTAGGCCAGGCCGCCGCATTCCTCGGCCTTGCCCAGCGAGGTCAGTTCCTCGAACACCGTCACCACGTCCGCAGGTTTGCCGGCGTTCACCAGCTTGCCGATGGCGGCATAGATCTGCTTGTGCTCGAAGCGGTAGAAGTCGGTGTCGCTGAGGGTGTCAGCCGCCTTGTCCCAGGCGGTGTTGTCGATCAGCAGCCCTCCCAGCACGCTCTGCTCGGCCTCCACCGAATTGGGCGGCACACGCAGGCGGGCGACATCGTCGTCGCGGGCGCCGGAACCGGGCGGGTTGGCGGAAAAAATCGCGGACATGTGGACAACTCTGTGGGAAAGCGGTGATCAAGCTCTGGAGAGTCCGGGACATCCCGTGGACAACCCCAGGCCCTGAAATGCCGAAAGCCGACCGCTTTTCAGCTGTCGGCTTTCGTTTGTCCTAGTGTGGCAGCCTCCGGAGAGGCCACCATTAGGGCATGCGCGGTGGACAAACCACCGACGCATCAGGTGCCAATTACTCGGCTTCGGCGACGATCTGCACCGTCACGTCCGACACCACGTCGGTGTGCGGAGCCACGGTCACAGCGAATTCACCGACGGTCTTCAGCGGACCGTTGGGCAGGCGCACTTGCGACTTGGCCACGGCGATGCCGGACTTGGTCAGTGCTTCTGCGATGTCAGCGTTGGTGACGGAGCCGAACAGACGGCCGTCCACGCCAGCCTTTTGGCTGATGGTGACGGTCTTGCCGTTCAGTTGCTCGCCCAGAGCTTGGGCGGCGGCCAGCTTTTCAGCAGCAGCCTTTTCCAGCTCAGCGCGCTTGGCTTCGAATTCCTTGATGGCCGACTCGGTGGCGCGACGGGCGCGGCGGGTCGGGATCAGGAAGTTACGAGCGTAGCCGTCCTTGACCTTGACGACGTCACCCAGGTTGCCGAGGTTGGCCACCTTTTCAAGCAGGATCACTTGCATGGTGTACTCCTCAGACCTTGTGCTGGTCGCTGTAAGGCAGCAGAGCCAGGAAGCGGGCGCGCTTGATGGCGACCGACAGCTGACGCTGGTAGAACGCGCGCGTGCCGGTCAGGCGTGCGGGCACGATCTTGCCGTTTTCGCTGATGAAGTCGCGCAGGACGTCGACATCCTTGTAGTCGATCTGCTCAACACCGGCGACGGTGAAGCGGCAGAAACGCTTGCGACGGAACAGCAGCGATTGTTGGTTGCGCTTGGGCTTGCGGTCCTTCGAGAACCGACCTTTACCACGTGGCGGGGGCATATTGACCTCTTCGAATCTATCCAGATAAAACGATGTGCGCGAAACCTTGAATGAAGGACGTCTGTACCAGCGCTGACTCAGCGATCGACGGCAGTGATGTGGAACACCGTGCCTCGGCCTTGCCGCTGTGCTGACAGAAACCCGGTGAACACCGCAGCTTCCGTCAGGCCCAGGGCCTGCACCCGTTTGACGATCTCGCCCACGGCCACCGCTTTGATCTCCAGGGCCACCTTGCGGCGGGCCCCGGCTTCTTCGGCCTGGGACTCATGCGTGAGCATCAGGTCCAGGGCCGGAAGACCGGCGGGGGTGTAGCGGACTGCGGCGAGTTCGAGGATTCGTGCGCTTAAAACCAGTTGGTTCATACCAGTTGGTTCAGACCAGAGGGTTCAAAGCGCAGTCTTCAGGAACCGGATCGCCACGAGCGGCTGATTCAGAAACAGAGAACTTCAGGAATCGCGACGGCCAGTTCAGGCGGACGCTTCTTGGGGAGCCTTGCGGGCTTCTTCGCGCTCAACAGCCTTCATCATCACCGAGGGGGCGGTCTCCGCCTTGTCCTTGGCAACGGTCAGGTGACGCAGCACGGCGTCGTTGAAGCGGAAACCGGTCTCGAGCTCACCCAGGATTTCCTTGGATGCCTCGATGTTCAGGCACAGGTAATGTGCCTTGGCCAGCTTCTGGATCATGTAGGCCAGTTGACGGCGGCCCCAGTCTTCCACGCGATGCACCTTGCCACCACCGTTGGTGACCAGGCCCTTGTAGCGCTCCAGCATGGCCGGAACTTGTTCGCTTTGATCCGGATGGATCAGCAGAACGATCTCGTAATGACGCATAAATACTCCTTGTGGGTTTCAGAGGGTCTGAAAGCCGAACCCCAGCGTCTCCTGGGTCCGGCAAGGGAAGCCCGCGATTCTAGTGCAAGTCGCAGGGTTGCGTCCACCGGGCATTTGCGGCCGTGCGGAAATGCCGGGCTAGATCTCGTGCAGGCGACGCTGCACCGCCTGAGCGGGCGCCGGCGGTGGCGGGGTGAGCAGGCTCACCGCCACCAGGGCCAGGATGCCTGCGGGCAGACCGAACAGCGCAGCGGCCACGGGCTGAATGCCCCACCAGAGCTGCGGGTCTCCGGACAGCCCCAGGGCCTGGCGCAGGCCCGCATGGGCGCTGATCATGTAGTAGAGCGTGACGCCCAGCCCGGTGAGCATGGCGGCGGCGGCCCCGTGCTTGTTGGCGCGGCGCCAGAAGATGCCGCCCACGAGCACCGGCACCAGCGTGGCCCCGGCCAGGGAGAAGGCCGCGGAGACCAGCAGCAGGATGTCCGCCGGCTTCTGCGTGGCGACGGCGGCGGCGGTGAGCGCCGTGGCCAGCAGCAGGGCCTTCGAGACGGTCACTCGCTGGGTGGCCGAGGCGGCGGGATGCAGCACGCGGTAGTAGATGTCGTGGGACAGGGCGCTGGAGATGGTCAGCAGCAGGCCGTCCGCCGTGGAGAGCGCTGCGGCCAGCGCGCCGGCGGCGACCATGGCCGACAGCACATAGGGCAGCCCTGCCAGCTCTGGCGTGATGAGCATGATGACGTCGCCCCCCACGCGAAGCTCCGCGAGCTGCAGGATGCCGTCCTGGTTGACGTCCTGGATGCTGAGCAGGCCCGGATCCACCCGCATCCATTGCCGGACCCATGACGGCAGCTCCGCGATGGGCATGCCGACCAGGTGGGTGAAGACCTCATGCTTGAGTAGCACGGCCAGCGCGGGCGCACTGAGATAGAGCAGCGCAATGAAGAACAGCGACCAGGCAACCGAGGTGCGCGCCTCGGCGACGCTGGGCGTGGTGTAGTAGCGCGTCAGGATGTGCGGCAAGCCGGCGGTGCCGACCATCAGCACCAACACCAGGGCGACGAAGTTGCGGCGCGAGAGTTCGAAGGCTTCGCGCTCTTCCGGGGTGCCGTCCGGGTTGCCGGCGAAGGGCCGGGCGTGGGGCGGCATGCCGGCCAGGGGCTGAGCGCGCTGGTGCTGCTGATGCGCCGCCCAGGCCCATTGCTCGCGAGCCTGAACTTCGGTGCGGGGGAGCGCGGCCCGCAGCTTTTCGGCGGCCTGGATCTGCGCGAGCGGGGCATCCTCGGCCTTGAGGCGGGCGATGCGCTGGGAGGCGGCCTGGCGTTCCAGGTCCAGGGACTGCGGCAGCTCGGCGATCATCCGCTCGTAGTCGCGGGCGCTGCGTTCGTAGAGGGCGCGCACCTCCAGTTCCTTGGGGTCTTGCAGCAGGGCCTGCTCCCGGGCGGTGATCTGCTGGAGCTGCCGGCCTGCCGTCAGCTGCGGCAGCGGGCCACCTGTCTGCTGGACGGACAGCCACATGACCGGCAGCACATAGGCCAGGATCATGATGATGTACTGCGCCACCTGCGTCCAGGTGACCGCCCTCATGCCGCCCAGAAAGCTGCAGACCAGCACGCCGCCGAGGCCGACGAATACACCGATCTCGAAGGTGAGCCCTGTGAGCCGGGTGGTGATCAGCCCGACGGCGTAGATCTGCGCGACCAGATAGATGAACGACACCAGCACTGCCGCCGCAGCGCCCATGACTCGCAGGCCGCGACTGTCAAAGCGCTCCGCGAGGAAGTCCGGGACGGTGAACCTGGCGAAGCGACGCAGATACGGCGCGAGCAGCAGGGCCACCAGACAAAACCCCCCGGTCCAGCCCAGCACAAACGCCAGCCCGCCGTAGCCCGACAAGTAGAGGCTCCCCGCCATGCCCAGGAACGACGCCGCACTCATCCAGTCGGCGCCTGCCGCCATGCCGTTGTAGAACGCGGGAACGCGCCGGCCAGCGACGTAGTACTCCACCGGGTCGGTGGTCCGGCTCAGCACGCCGATGCCGGCATACACCAGCACGGTCAGCAGCAGAAAACTGAAGCCCAGCCACTGCTTGGACATGCCGAAATGCTCGAGCACACCCAGCACGCCGACCAACATCACCACGCCCACGGTATAGGCCGCGTAGTTGCGGTTCAGACGCCGGCGAAAAGCGCTCGCCGACGCCAAGCCATGAGGCGCCTGCTGCTCCTGCGGCGCCTGGGCCTGCTGCGCCTGCGGCGACTGTTGGGGGTTGAAGAGAGTGGGTTTGGACATCGCCTATGGATCTTCGCCAGTCGCGTTGCTGGGCGCATCGGTTATTTCCTGCACGGTGGCATGGGACCTGGATACGGCGCGATGTGTGTGGGGCGCGGTTGAGGGTGGAGTGGGGTTGGGGGTGGGGCGTGGCGGGGGCGAGCGCTGAGGTGGGGCATGCCGGCGGGTTTGGGGGTGTGTGGGAGGAGCCGAGGAGCGGAGGAAGTCGGGGGCGCGCGAAGCGCGCGTCAATGACTAGCTAGAGGGACCGGCTGTTTGAGCGGAGCGAGCCGCAGGTGAGCGAAGCGAGTTGGGCCCGCCCCGACTTCCGAGCACCGCAGGGGAGTCTTGAGGGCGTCCGCCCTCAAGACCTCCGGACTCACACCCCCAAACCCGCCGGCATGCCTCACCTTCGCTGCGGACCTCGGTCCTACGGTCTTTGCCCTGCGCCCCGACCGCGACCGAGACCCCGACCGCCACCGCAAGCGAAAAAAAAGGGCAGCGATGCTGCCCTTTCGGTAGTGTCAGCAGAGGGAAGCGCATCGCCCCCCATGATGCTCTTACTTCGACGCCAGCCGCGTCCAGGTCTCGATGACGGTATCCGGGTTCAAGGAGATGGACACGATGCCCTCCTCCGCCAGCCAGTCGGCGAAGTCCGGATGGTCGCTGGGGCCCTGACCGCAGATACCGACGTACTTGCCGGTTGCACGGCAAGCGGCAATGGCGCGCGAGATCAGCGCCTTCACGGCAGGGTCACGTTCATCAAAGTCGCCCGACAGCAGCTCCAGACCCGAATCCCGATCCAGACCCAGGGTCAGCTGGGTCAGGTCGTTGGAGCCAATCGACATGCCGTCGAAATGCTCCAGGAACTTCTCGGCCAGGATGGCGTTGCTCGGCACCTCGCACATCATGATGACGCGCAGATCGTCCTTGCCACCGGCAGCAGCACGCTTGAGGCCTCGCTCGGCCAGCATGGCCACCACCTTCTCCGCCTGCGTCACGGTCCGCACGAACGGCACCATGATCTCGACGTTGGTCAGGCCCATGTCATGGCGCACCCGCTTCAGGGCCTCGCACTCCATGGCGAACGCGTCCGAGAACTCGCCGCTGATGTAGCGCGACGCACCACGGAAACCCAGCATCGGGTTCTCTTCGTCCGGCTCGTAGCGCGAGCCGCCGATGAGCTTGCGGTACTCATTGCTCTTGAAGTCAGACAGGCGCACGATGACCGGCTGCGGCCAGAACGCCGCCGCGATGGTGGCAATGCCTTCGGCCAGCTTGTCGACATAGAAGGCACGCGGCGAAGCATGACCCCGCGCCACCGATTCGACCGCCTTCTTCAGGTCGCTGTCGACATTCGGATAGTCGAGGATCGCCTTCGGATGCACGCCGATGTTGTTGTTGATGATGAACTCGAGACGCGCCAGCCCCACGCCGCTGTTGGGCATCTGCGCGAAGTTGAAAGCCAGCTGCGGATTGCCGACGTTCATCATGATCTTGACCTGGCAGTACGGCAGCTCACCCCGATGGACTTCGCTGACCTCCGTCTCCAGCAGGCCGTCGTAGATGTAGCCGGTGTCGCCTTCCGAGCAAGCCACGGTGACCAGTTGGCCATCCTTGAGCTTGTCGGTTGCGTCACCGCAGCCCACCACGGCAGGAATGCCCAGCTCACGCGCGATGATGGCGGCGTGGCAGGTGCGGCCACCGCGGTTGGTGATGATGGCGCTGGCCCGCTTCATCACCGGCTCCCAGTTGGGATCGGTCATGTCGGTGACCAGCACGTCACCCGGCTGCACCCGCTCCATTTCTGCCACGCTCTCGACCAGCCGAACCGGACCAGTCCCAATCTTCTGGCCAATCGCCCGGCCCTCGACCAACACAGTGCCCTGGCCCTTGAGCTTGTAGCGCTGCTCAACCTGGCCTTCGGACTGGCTCTTCACCGTCTCCGGACGCGCCTGAAGGATGTACAGCTGGCCATCCTGGCCGTCCTTGCCCCATTCGATGTCCATCGGGCGGCCGTAATGCTGCTCGATGATCAGGGCGTAACGCGACAGCTGGATCACATCCTCATCGGTCAGAGAATAGCGATTGCGCTGCTCGACTTCCACATCCACCGTCTTGACCAGCTTGCCGCTGGCCGCCTTCTCCTCCGGCGTGGAGAAGGTCATCTGGATCAGCTTGGAGCCCAGGTTGCGGCGGATGATGGGGAACTTGCCGCGCGTCAGCGCCGGCTTGTGCACGTAGAACTCGTCCGGGTTCACGGCGCCCTGCACCACCGTTTCGCCCAAACCGTAGCTGGAGGTGATGAACACCACATCCTTGAAACCGGATTCGGTGTCGATGGTGAACATCACGCCGGCCGCGCCCAGATCGGAGCGAACCATGCGCTGCACACCGGCCGACAGAGCCACATCGCTGTGAGCAAAGCCCTTGTGGACGCGATAGCTGATGGCGCGGTCGTTATAGAGGGAGGCAAACACCTCCTTCATCTTGTGCAGGACATCTTCGATGCCCACCACGTTCAGGAAGGTTTCCTGCTGACCGGCAAAGGACGCATCCGGCAGGTCTTCCGCAGTGGCGGAAGACCGCACGGCAAACGAAGCGTCCGGCTGGCCTTCGGTCACACGGGCGAACTCCGCCCGAATGGCCGCTTCCAGATCCTGCGGGAACGGCTGGGCTTCCACCCAACCGCGAATCTGCGCACCCGCTTCCGCCAGGGCACGCACGTCGTCGGTATTGAGGTCAGCCAGGCGCTTCTGGATGCGGGCATCCAGGCCTTCGTACTTGAGGAACTCACGGAAGGCATGGGCCGTCGTGGCGAAGCCGCCAGGCACCCGCACGCCGGCATCCGCCAGTTGCGAAATCATCTCGCCGAGCGAGGCGTTCTTGCCGCCGACCGACTCGACGTCGGTCATCCTCAGTTTCTCGAAGGGTACAACCAGGGCGGTCGCCTCGAAGCGTGCATCAGACATGGGAAAACTCCGTGATGTTGGAAAACTGGGGCCCCGGGGCCGTGAGGCATGTCCTGCCGGGAAGCGTCATGCGCAGGGACGCGCTTGCGGGCAGGAAAGCGGGCAGGTAAGCGGGCACAAAGGCGGGCTGCACATTGGGCTGCAAACGCAGCAGACAGAACGGCGCGCGCGACAGGTTTTGTCGATTCTTGTGGGCGTCGCAGCGGGGCGTTCATGATGGGCAGGGGCAAGTTGCGGACGATTCTACGGGTTCGCGCCTCTATGATGTAAACCCCGGTTCGGGGACTGCGCGCAACCGGTCCGGCCCTTTTGGGCATGTGACGTGCCCGCAACCCCAGGCGGTTTTTCCTTTCCGCTTCCCTTTCCGCGTCCGTTTCCGCGTCCCTTCCCACCACCCGTCCGCCCCCCGGCGGCACCTCGCCAGTCAGGCTCGCCATGACCCAGCACACCGTCTATTTCGTCTCGGATGGCACCGGCATCACTGCTGAAACCTTCGGTAACTCCATCCTGGCCCAGTTTTCGGTCAAAGCCCGGCATGTGCGGCGGCCGTTCGTGGACAACGCCGAGAAAGCGCACCAACTGGTCAAGGAGATCAACGAGACCGGCGTGCGCGAGGGCCAGCGGCCCGTGGTGTTCGCCACCCTGGTGAACCGAGAGGTGCTCAACGTGGTGCGCCAGCACTGCGAAGGCCTGGTGCTGGACATGTTCGGCACCTTCATCGCCCCGCTGGAAGACGAGTTCCGGGTGAAGTCCAACCACCGGGTCGGCCGGTTCTCGGATGTGGCCAAGAGCCAGGAATATCACGACCGGATCGAGGCGATCAACTTCTCGCTGGCCCATGACGACGGCCAGTCCGCCCGCAACCTGGATTCAGCCGACGTGATCCTGGTGGGCGTGAGCCGCTGCGGCAAGACGCCGACCTCGCTCTACCTCGCCATGCAGCACGGCATCAAGGCGGCCAACTATCCGCTGATCCCGGAAGACTTCGATCGCGGCGCCCTGCCCTCGCTGCTGGTGCCCCACCGGAAGAAGTGCTTTGGCCTGACCATCGACCCCGAGCGCCTGGCCCAGGTACGCAACGAGCGCCGTCCCGGCAGCAAGTATGCGGACCTGATGAACTGCCACTACGAGGTGCGTGAGGCGGAGACGATGATGAAGAAGGCCGGCATCTCGTGGCTGTCGTCCACCCACAAGTCGATCGAGGAAATCGCCACCACCATCCTGCGGGACATCCGGCCGGACCGGTTGATGTACTGACGCTTGCGAGTTCAGCCCTGACGCGTCAGGCGGCGACGGGCCGATTCATAGAGGCAGATCGACGCCGCACTCGCCACGTTCAGCGACTCCTCGCCGCCCGGCTGCGGAATGCCGATGCGCAGGGCGCAGCGCGCCATCAGCGCCTCATCCACGCCCTGCCCTTCGTGGCCCATCACCCATGCGCAGGGCGACGGCAGTTCCGCTTCATGCAGCAGCGCATCGGTGTGGGAGCTGGTGGCCAGCAAGGGCACCTTCAGGCCGTCCAGGTCGGACACGCTCAGCCCTTCCACCAGCCGCAGCCCGAAATGCGCCCCCATGCCGGCGCGCAGCACCTTGGGGGACCACAGCGCCGCCGTGCCCTTGAGCGCCAGCACCTGCCGAAAGCCCAGGGCAGCCGCGCTGCGCAGGATGGTGCCGACATTGCCCGCATCCTGCAGACGGTCCAGCACCACCGAATCCGCCTGCGGCTCGATGCGCAGCGGCGGCGGCAGTTGCAGGTCAAAACCGATCTGCGCCGGCGACTCCAGCCCCGACACCGTCTTGAACAGCGCCGGCGACACCACCAGCACCTTGCTGGCCTGGTCTGCCAGCGCCCGCAGTGATTCGTCTGCGGCGGCCACATCGGTGATCAGCGCCAGCGCCGGCCGCAAGCCGCGCTGCAGCGCGGCGCGTGCCAGATGGTCCCCTTCCAGCCAGACGCCGCCCATCTTGCGATAGGCCGTCGCGTCCTGCGCCAGCTTGCGCAAGCGCTGCAGTTGCGGGTTGTCGCGGGCGCTGATGGGATGCCAGACGGGGCCGGTGGTCATTCTGGGTCGACCCTGGAAGTGAAGGAAGAGGAAATGGTGGCGGACAGCGTGGCGCTGGCGGCGGTGCGGACCACCGTCGTGCTGTGTATCGTGGAGGTGGAGGTGGAGGTGGAGGTGGAAGTGGTGGCGGTGGCGAGCGTGCTCACCGACACCGTCTCCAGGCACATGCGCACCGGCGCGAAGCTGGTGCGATGCCAGGGGCTGGCCCCATGCAGCCGCAGCGCTTCCAGATGCTCGGGCGTGCCGTAGCCCTTGTGATTGTCAAAGCCGTATTGCGGGTGGGCATGATGCATCTGCAGGCACATGCGGTCCCGATGCACCTTGGCCAGGATGCTGGCCGCCGAGATGGCCGGCACCAGCGCATCGCCCTTGACGATGGCCTCTGCCGGAATGCGCAGCACCGGCAGCCGGTTGCCGTCCACCTTCACCTGGGCCGGCGTCAGGCGCAGCCCTTCCACCGCCCGGCGCATGGCCAGCAAGGTGGCCTGCAGGATGTTGATGCGGTCGATCTCTTCCACCGTCGCTTCGGCAATGCAGAAGCACAGGGCCTTGGCGCGGATCTCGTCGTAGAGCTGCTCGCGCTTTTTCTCGCTCAGCACCTTGGAGTCGTTCAGGCCCTTGATGGGCTGCATGTCGTCCAGGATCACCGCCGCAGCCACCACCGGGCCCGCCAGCGGCCCGCGGCCCGCTTCGTCCACGCCCGCCAGCAGGCCTTCGCGCTGCCAGTCCAGACCGAGTTGCTCAGGCGCCGAGGATTTGCGCGATCGCATCGCCCGCCCTTTGCGCAGTGTTGCAGCGCAGCGTCTCGTGGATCTCGATGAAGCGCTGGCGCAGCCGCTCACGACGCGGCGCGTCGTCCAGCCAGGCCAGGCCTTCACGGGCGATGGTCTCGCCCGTGCAGTCGTCCTGCAGGCACTCCGGCACCAGCGTCTCGCGGGCCAGCACATTGGGCAGCCCCACCCAGGGCAGCAGCGCCTTGCCCTTCATCCGCCAGGCATTGAACCAGTGCAGCTTGTAGGCAATGACCATCGGCCGCTTGAACAGCGCGGCCTCCAGCGTGGCCGTGCCGCTGGCAACGAGGGTCAGGTCGCAGGCGGCCAGCGCCTCATGCGCCTGGCCGTCCAGCAGTTGCAGGTCCAGGCCTTGTCCGTGCTCGCGCACCAGGGCCTCGGCCAGTTCGCGCACACCCGGCGCCGCCGGCACGATGAAGCGCAGTCCGGGGCGCTGCGCCGCCATGCGGCGGGCGGCATCCAGCAGCGGGGGGAAGATGTAGTTCAGCTCGCTGCGGCGGCTGCCCGGCAGCACGGCCACCACCGTGGCCTCCGGCGCCAGGCCGAGGTGGGCACGTGCCTCGTCCCGCGGCGGCTCCATCGGAATCTTGTCCGCCAGCGGATGGCCGACATAGGTGGCGCCGATGCCATGCCGCTGCAGCAGTTCCGGCTCGAAGGGGAACAGGCACAGCACGTGGTCCGCACTGCGCTGGATGGTGTGCACCCGCTCCGCCCGCCAGGCCCAGATGGACGGGCAGACGAAGTGGATGGTCTTGATGCCGGCCTCGCGCAGTCGCTGCTCCAGGCCGAAGTTGAAGTCGGGGGCATCCACGCCCACGAAGGCGGACGGGCGCTCCTGGATCAACCGGTCCCCCAGCTGACGCCGGATGGCCAGCAGCTCACGGATGTTCTTGATCGCGTCCCAATATCCGAAGATGGACAGCTTGTGGCTCGGCCACCAGGCCTGAAAGCCCAGCGCCTGCATCTTGGGTCCGCCGATGCCGGCGCTGGTCAGTCCCGGCCAGCGTGCCTGCAGGGCCTGCAGCAGCAGGCTGGCCAGCAGATCCCCGGAGGCCTCGCCGGCCACCAGGCCCAGTCGAGGGTCCGTGATCCTGCTCATGTCAGCGTACGAGTCCGCGCTTGGCCGCCGCGAGGAAGTCCAGCATCAACTGGACATCGGCCACCGTGTCGGCAGCCTGGTCGGCCTTGAGCGCTTCGATCTGCTGCACCGACTGCTCCAGCGTCAGGCCATCCCGGAACAGCAGCTTGTGCATCTGGCGGATGATGCCGATGCGCTCGTTGCTGAAGCCCCGGCGCCGCAGGCCGGTCAGGTTGACGGCACGCACCGTCAGCGGATTGCCATCGACCGTCATGTAGGGCGCAACGTCCTGCGCCACATGGCCCTGGAAGCCAATCATCGCGTGCGCGCCGATGTGCACGAACTGATGCACACCAGTCAGGCCGCCGATGGTGGCCCAGTCGCCCACATGCACATGGCCGGCCAGCGTCGCATTGTTGGCCAGCACGCAGTGGTCGCCGACCACCACGTCATGGGCCAGATGCACATAGGCCATGATCCAGTTGTCCGACCCGACCCGCGTCACCCCCTGCTCCTTGAAGGTGCCGGTGTTGAAGGTGCAGAACTCGCGGATGGTGTTGCGGTCCCCAATCACCAGCTCGGTCACCTCGCCGCCGTGGCTCATGTCCTGCGGCATCGCGCCGATGGAGGCGAACTGGTAGATGTGGTTGTCGCGGCCGATGGTGGTGCGTCCTTCCACCACGGTGTGCGGACCGATCCGCGTGCCGGCGCCGATGCGCACCTGCGGACCGATGACCGCGTACGGGCCGATCTCGACCCCCTCATCGATCTGGGCCTTGGGGTCAACCAGCGCAGTGGCGTGAATCTTGGCCATGGTCGGCGTTCAGCAGTCCAGACGGCGCATGGTGCACATCAGGCCGGCTTCGGCCACGATGTCCTGGCCCACCAGGGCCTTGGCGCCAAACTTGTAGATACCGGCCTTGGCCCGCTCCAGCGTGACATCCAGCAGCAGTTGGTCACCCGGCTCCACCGGACGCTTGAAACGCGCGCCGTCGATGCCGGCGAAGTACACGACATGGTTCTCGTCCAGCGAGAAGTCGTAGCTCTGCACCGCCAGCAGCGTGGCCGCCTGGGCCAGCGCTTCCAGGATGAGCACGCCCGGCATGACCGGACGATGCGGGAAGTGGCCCTGGAAGAACGGCTCGTTGATGCTGACGTTCTTCAGTGCACGGATGCGCACGCCCTTCTCCACTTCCAGCACCCGGTCCACCAGCAGGATGGGATAGCGGTGCGGCAGCTTCGCCAGGATGCCGTGGATGTCGATTTTGCTGCTCTCGTTCATGTCGTCTTTTTCTCAAGGGCTCGCACACGCTGGCGCAGCTCATAGAGCCCGCGCAGCGCGGCGGCATTTTTCTGCCAGGATGCGGCGTCCTCGAAGGGCCACATGCCGGCGTAGGCGCCGGGCTTGTCGATGCTGTTGCTGATGTTGGCCGTGGGGCCGATCTGCACACCGTCAGTGATCTTGATGTGCCCATTGATTCGGGCCGCGCCTGCAACAATGCAATTGGCACCGATTTCTGCACTGCCGGCAATGGCCACGGCACCGGCGATGGCGGTGCCCGCGCCGATCTTCACGTTGTGGGCAATCTGAACGAGGTTGTCGATGATCACGCGGTCCGCGATGACGGTGTCACCCAACGCGCCGCGGTCGATGCAGGTGTTGGCGCCGATCTCCACGTCATCCCCGATGCGCACCGCGCCGAGCTGCTCGATCTTGACCCAGCGCATGCCGGACTCGCCCTTGGTCGGCGCAAAACCGAACCCATCCGCACCGATCACCGCGCCGCTGTGGATCAGCGACCGTGCACCCACGGTGCAATCAAAGCCCAGCACCACACGAGGCTCCAGGCGGGCGCCCTCGCCCACCACCGCATGATGTTCCACCACGGTGTGAGCGCCGATGCGGGCGCCATCGCCGATGCGGGCGCCGGATTCGATGACCGCGAACGGGCCGATGTCCACGCCGGCGCCAAGATGGGCATCCGGCGCAACGCTCGCCGTCGGATGCACCGACGGCGCCGGACGCGCTGCACGCATGTGCTGCACCCACCATTGGGTCAGGTGGGCGAAATACAGGTAGGGGTCGGGCGTGACGATGCAGCTGGCCACCTGGCCGTCGCCGCGGCGGGCCGCAGCGGCGTCCTGCGCGGCCGGTGACACGATGACGCAACCGGCCTGCGTGGTCGCCAATTGGGCGGCGTACTTCGGGTTGGAGAGAAAGGAAATGGCGTCCGGACCGGCTTCGTCCAGCGGCGCGATGCGCTGGATGGCCGTGTCTGACGCACCAACAGAAACGCCGCCCAAGGCGGCGATCAGGTCGGAGACCGAGACCGATGTCATGCTGATTGCCTCATGCAGAACGCATTACAAAACGCATTACTTCTGCGCGTTGAGGGTGTCGATCACCTTCTTGGTGATGTCCACCCGCGCGCTCGCATGAACCGCGTCCTGCACGATCAGGTCGTATTTGTCCTGCTCGTAGATCTGCTTGATGACCTTGTTGGCCTTCTCGATCACGGAGGACAACTCTTCGTTCTTGCGCTGGGCCACGTCTTCGTTGAATTCGCGGCGCTTGCGCTGCAGGTCACGGTCCTGCTCGATGAGTTCGCGTTGGCGGCGACTGCGTTCGGACTCGGTCAGGGCCGGACCGTCTTTGTCCAGCTTCTCGGCCGCAGCGCGCAGCTTGCCTTCCTGCTCCAGCAGGTTCTTCTCGCGACGGCTGAACTCCGCCTGCAGCTTGGCTTCCGACGCCTTGGCCAGATTGGTCTCGCGAAGAATCCGCTCACTGTTGACGTAGCCGATCTTCAGTTCCTGCGCCTGGGCAGCCAAAGCCGTGGCTGCCGTCAGGGCGACGGCGGCCACCATCTTCAACAGCGTGCTCTTCATCAGAATGACGTCCCGATCTGGAATTGGAATCGCTCGATTCTATCCGTCCGCTGCTTCCGGATCGGTGTGCCGTAACTCAGGCGCAGCGGACCCATGGGAGACAGCCAGCTGATGCCCACGCCGGCAGCGGCACGGGTCTCGCTGAAATTCAGCTTTTCGTCGGTGCCCCAGACATTGCCGACGTCGAAGAAGCCGAACAGACGGAAGCTCTTGTCGTTGCCGGCGCCGGGCACCGGCACGTACAGCTCGGTGTTCAGGTTGAACTTGCGGTTGCCGCCGGTGTAGGAACCGGTGATGTCCACCGGACCCAGCGTTCCGGATTCGAACACCCGCACCGAGCCCAGGCCACCGCCGTAGAAGTTCTTGAAGATGGGATAAGGACGCCCCATCAGGCCTTCACCCCAGGCCACTTCGCCGTTGACCATCAGCGAGAACTTGCGGCCCAGCGGGATGAACTGCTGGTACTGGAAGTTGGCGATGGCGTAGCGCGAGTCGCCCACCACGCTGGTTTCCAGGTTGACCCGCTTCATCGTGCCCGCGGTCGGGGTGATGACGCTGTCGCGGTTGTCGGCCTTCCAGCCGATGGTCAGCGGGATGGACAGGGCCGAGCCGCCGAAGGCCTGCTGGAACAGCAGATAACTGTTGGGCAGACCCTTGGAGGTGGTGATGCGGGTGTTCTCGGCGCCGATGCCGAAGAACACCGTGTCTTCCTCGGAGAAGGGCACGCCGAACTTGACCGAGCCGCCGTAGGACGCCAGTTCGTACTGCTCGCCCAGGTTGTTGATCGGCTTGACGGTGCGGTAGAACACGTCCACCGCGCGGGAGATGCCGTCCACGGTGAAGTACGGGTCCACCGTCGAGACCCCCAGCGAGCGGCCGGTGCTGGCCGTGTTCAGCTGAATGCCCAGGTAGTTGCCGGAGCCGAAGACGTTTTCCTGGGAGATCGAGCCCGACAGCGACAGCTTGCTGGCGCTCGAATAACCGGCACCGATCTGGATGTTGCCGGTGGGACGCTCGGTCACGGTCAGGGTGACGTCGACCTGGTCCGGGGAGCCGGGGACTTCGGAGGTGTCGATGGTGACATCCTTGAAGTAGCCCAGGCGCTCGACGCGGTCGCGGGACGCCTTGATGCGCGCGCCGTCGTACCAGGCGGATTCGAACTGGCGGAATTCACGGCGGATGACTTCGTCGCGGGTGCGGGTGTTGCCCGAGACCAGCACGCGGCGCACATAGACGCGGCGCTGCGGTTCGCCCACGAAGGTCACCACCACCTGGCCGGTGGCGCGGTCGATTTCCGGACGGCTTTCCACCCGTGCAAAGGCGTAGCCGAAGGTGCCGTAGAGGTCCTGGAAATTGCGGGTGGTCTGGGCCACGGCTTCGCCCTGGTAGGGCTGGCCGGCCTTGAGCGCGATCAGGCGCTTGAATTCCTCGTCACGGCCGAGGAACTCGCCTTCCATCTTGATGGCGCTGACCGTGTAGGGCTGGCCTTCGCTCACCGTGATGGCAATGCTGATGCTTTGCTTGTCCGGCGAAATGGTGACCTGGGTGGACTCGACGTTGAACTCGAGATAACCGCGGTTCAGGTAGTAGCTGCGGATGGTTTCCAGGTCCGCATTCAGCTTGGCGCGGGAATAACGGTCGGTCTTGGTGTACCAGGTGAGCCAGCCGCTGGTGGTCTGCTCCAGCAGGCCCAGCAGCGTGCTCTCGCTGAAGACCTTGCTGCCCAGGATGCGGATCTCGGCGATCTTGGCCGGCTCGCCTTCGGTCACCTGGAAGCTGACGTTGACGCGGTTGCGCTCGATCGGGGTGATGGTGGTCGTCACCTCCGCGCCGTAGAGGCTGCGGGTCAGATACTGACGCTTGAGTTCCTGCTCGGCGCGGTCGGCCAGCGCCTTGTCGAAGGGCTTGCCTTCACCGATGCCAACGTCCTTGAGCGACTTGGTCAGGGCCTCGGTGTCGAATTCCTTCAGACCCACGAAGTTCACGTTCGCGATGATCGGACGTTCCTCGATCACCACCACCACCGCGTCGGTGTCGATGTTGATGCGCACGTCCTTGAAGAGGCCGGTGGCAAACAGGGCGCGCAGGGCGGCGGCGCCCTTTTCGTCGTTGTAGGTGTCGCCGATGCGGAAGGGCAGCGCGGCGAACACCGTGCCGGGGTCGGTCCGTTGCAGGCCTTCGACGCGGATGTCCTTGAGGACGAAGGGCTCGACGGCCCAGGCGGCACCCGCGTGCATCGCGGCGGCCAGCACCGCCAGTTGGATCACTTGGGGGCGCATTGGCTCAGGCAGGAATCGGGACATGCGGAAGTTTCAGTGCGGACCCGCTGACGGGTCAGATCGTTGAAAAGGGCCAGACTCATCATCAGCAGCAGGACGGTAATACCTACGCGTTCCAGCAACCTGCGCCACCGCTCGGAGACTGGGCGGCCACTCAGACCCTCGAAAAGATAATACATCAGGTGTCCGCCATCGAGCATCGGCACCGGCAGCAGGTTCAGCACGCCAAGACTCACGCTGACACTGGCCAGAAAACCCAGGAATGCTGCGGCTCCCAGGCGTGCGGACTGACCTGCGTAGTCTGCAATGGTGATGAAGCTGCTGAGATTCTTTACCGAGGCTTCACCGGTGAGCATGCGCCACAGCGTCTTGAGCGAATGGGTGCTGAACTGCCAGGTGCGGGTCAGTCCTTGCTGGACCGCTTCCATCGGCCCGTAGTGCACCGTCACCAGCGCGGGTGTTCCGCCGAAGCCCACCCCGATGCGTGGGATGAATTGCCCGTTCGCCCCCTCCAGACGGGGGGTGACGACGGTCTCGATGGACTCGCCGCCGCGCTGCACCACCAGACGCATCGGCTGCACGCAGCCCTCCACCAGCGACTGGCGCACCGCCTGCTGGAAGGCGGACAGGTCCGCGATGGCGCGGTCATTGACCGAGATCACACGGTCACCCGCGCGCAGGTTCGCGGCCTGGGCGGGGCTGTCGGGCTGGATGGCCCCCAGCACCGGTTCCATCCAGACGCCTCCCAGGCCGATGCGGCGCAGGTTGTCGGCATCGAGGTCGCGGCTGCCCAAGGCGTCGGTGTCCAGCTTGACCTGTCGGGCGCTGTGGCCCTCGCCCTGGCTCACGCTCAGGTACAGCGGCCGGCGGTCGCCGACGGCACGCGCCAGCTGCCAGGTGACATCGGGCATGCCGCGCACGTCCTGCCAGTCCTGCCCGTCGTCGGACCAGGCCTGCACCCGATCCCCCGCGCGCAGTCCCGCGGCATCGGCCAGGCTGCCGCTCTGCGGCGAGCCGAGCACCGCCACGGGCTCCTCCTGCCCCACCATGCCCGCCGCCGCAAACAGCAGCACCGCCAGCACGAGATTGGCCATCGGCCCGGCCAGCACGATGGCCGAGCGTTGCCAGAGGGATTTCTGGTTCAGGGATTCATGAAGCCGGTCCGGCGGCACGGCGTCGAAGCGGTCGTCCAGCAGCCGGACGTATCCGCCCAGCGGCAGCAGGCTCAGCACGAACTCGGTCCCGTCCGCGCCGCGTTTCCAGCGCCCCAGCACCGGCCCGAAGCCCAGCGAAAACCGCAGCACCTTCACGCCGCAGGCACGGGCCATGCGGTAGTGGCCCCACTCGTGGAAGATGATGAGCACCCCAAGGGTGACCACGAAAGCGAGCAGGGTGGTGGGCATCAGTGCTGGCTCGACAAACGCTGGATCTGGCTCTGCGCATGACGCCGCGCGCGCGCATCCAGCGCCAGCAGGCCTTCGACACTATCGACCTCGCCGGACTGGGGCTGCACCTCATCGAGCGCCAGCCGGTTGACCTGGCAGATCTGGTCGAAGCGCAGGCCGCGGCTGAGGAAGGCGGCCACCGCTTCTTCGTTGGCGGCATTGAGCACCGCCGTGCTGCCCTCGGCCGAGCGCAGCGCCCGCCAGGACAGATGCAGACCGGGGAAACGGCGTTCGTCCGCGTCCTCGAAGCTCAGGCCGGAGGTGGCCAGCAGGTCCAGGCGGCTGGCGCCGGAGGTGATGCGTTCGGGGAAGGACAGGCCGTAGGCGATGGGCACCCGCATGTCCGGCGTGCCGAGCTGGGCCAGCACGGAGTTGTCGCGGCAGACCACCATCGAATGGATGATGCTCTGCGGGTGAATGATCACCTTCACCTGCTCCGGCTGGAGGTTGAACAGCCAGCGCGCCTCGATGACCTCGAGCGCCTTGTTCATCATGGTGGCCGAGTCCACCGAGATCTTGCGACCCATCACCCAGTTGGGATGGGCACAGGCCTGGTCGGGCGTGACGTCGGCCAGCGTGGCCGGATCCCGCTGGCGGAACGGGCCCCCGGAGGCAGTCAGCACGATGTGGTCGATGCGTTCATGCCAGGTGGTCCGGTCTTCCGGCAGGCACTGGAAGATGGCCGAGTGTTCCGAATCGATCGGCAGCAGCGTGGCACCGCCCTGCTCCACCGCCCGCATGAACAGCGCGCCGCCCAGCACGATGGCTTCCTTGTTGGCCAGCAGCAGCCGCTTGCCGGCGCGCGCAGCCGCCATGGCCGGCGCCAAGCCGGCCGCGCCGACGATGGCGGCCATCACCGCATCCACATCCGGATGGGCGGCAATGTCAGACAGCGCCTGCAGGCCTTCCAGCACCTCGGTGCGGGCGCCGGCCTCGGACAGACGCTGGCGCAGGTCGGCGGCCAGGCGCGCGTCGGGCAGCACGGCGAAACGGGGTTGATGGGTCAGGCACTGCGCCAGCAGTTCGTCCACCCGGCTCATGGCCGAGAGGGCAAAGACCCGGTAGCGATCCGGATGACGGGCGATGACATCGAGGGTGTTGGTGCCGATGGATCCGGTGGATCCCAGCACACACACCTGCTGCGGACGAAGGGAGGAAGCAGTCATCACAGAACCATCACAGCGAACTCAGGGCCATGGCCAGCGGCAGCACCGGCAGCAAGGCATCCACACGGTCCAGCACACCGCCGTGGCCAGGCAGCAGCTGACTGCTGTCCTTGGCCCCGGCCGCCCGCTTGACCAGCGATTCAAACAGGTCGCCCACCACACTCATGGCGGTCAGGAACACCACCGCCAGCAGGGAGAGCCAACCCAGACGCTTCACCAGGATCTGATACAGGCTGGGGCCGTCCACCGGCAGATGCGTGTCGATGCCATGCACCCACACGGCCGCCATCACGACCACGCCGAACAGCCCGCCCAGCGCGCCTTCCCAGCTCTTGCCCGGGCTGATGGCCGGCGCCAGCTTGCGTCGGCCGAACAGCTTGCCAAAGATGTAGGCGGCAATGTCGGCCATCCACACCAGGCACATGGCCGACAGCAGGAAATTGATGCCGCGGGCGCGGGCGCTGATGAGGGCCAGCCAGGCTGCCCACAGGAGCACGGCCCCCAGCAGCAGGCGCAGACCCACCGGCAGGGTCGGCCAGCCGGCCACGCCCGTCTTGAGCGCCTGCGCGCCGCCCAGCACCCACAGCCCGCCCACGATCCACCAGCACCAGGCCGGCAGCGCAAAACCCACCGCATTCACCGCATACAGGCACACGCCGCAGGCCGCGGCCAGCGCCGCCCCGAAGGCCAGGGCCGGCGCGCCCGGGCGTCCGTTCAGCCGGGACCACTCCCAGCCGCCGGCGGCGATCATCACCAGCGTCAGCAGGGCAAAGGGCAGCGGCGTGGACGCAAACAGCGCCGGCAGCAGCAGGGCAAGCAGCACAAGCGCTGTGATGATGCGGGGCAACAGCATGGACTCGGACCTTTCCGGGTGGGGACTCAGGCTTCCTGGACGGCGCCTGCGACGCCGGGCACATTGACGCCGCCAAAGCGCCGATCCCGCGCCTGGAAGGCCGCGATCGCATCATCGAGCTGGGCTTCGCCGAATTCAGGCCATAGGCAATCGGAGAACACAAACTCGGTGTACGCCGTCTGCCACAACATGAAGTTGCTGATGCGCAGCTCCCCGCCGGTGCGGATGAACAGATCCGGATCCGGCGCATAGCTCATGGCCATGAACTGCGACAGCTTGGCCTCGGTCAGCTCATGCGCCGGCACACCCGCTTCAATGGCCTTGCGGCAGGCCTGGACAATGTCCCAGCGACCGCCGTAGTTGAAGGCCACGTTGAGGGTGAGCTTGCTGTTGTGGGCGGTGCTGTTCTCGGCTTCGGCCCATGCGGCCCGCAGCTTGTCCGACACCGCTTCACGGTCGCCCACGATGCGGATGCGCACGCCCATCGCGCCCATGCGGGCCAGGTAACGTGACACCGCCGCCAGCACCAGGCCCATCAGGCCGGAGACTTCATCGCTGGGGCGCTTCCAGTTCTCGCTGGAGAAGGCGAAGACGGTCAGGTACTCGATCTCACGATCGATGCAGGCCTGCACCACGCGCACCAGCGCATCCACCCCCTGCTTGTGGCCGAAGAAGCGCGGAAGGAAGCGCTTCTTGGCCCAGCGTCCATTGCCATCCATGACGATGGCGACGTGGCGGGGGACACCCGCCTTCTTGTCTGCACTCACGTCGTCTGGACTCAGACCGCCATGATCTCGGCTTCCTTGGCCGACACCAGCTTGTCGATCTCGGCGATGACGCGGTCGGTCAGCTTCTGGACTTCGTCCTGGCTGCGACGTTCGTCGTCTTCGGTGATGGTCTTGTCCTTGGTCATCTTCTTGGCCTGTTCGTTCGCATCGCGACGCAGGTTGCGGACGGCGACCTTGGCATCTTCGGCGGCGCCCTTGACCACCTTGGTCAGGTCACGGCGGCGTTCCTCGGACAGCGGGGGCATCGGCACGCGGATGAGGTCGCCCTGGCTGGAGGGGTTCAGGCCCAGGTCCGATTCACGGATGGCCTTTTCGATCTTCTGGCCCATGCCCTTTTCCCAGGGCTGCACGCTCAGCGTACGGGCGTCCAGCAGGCTGACGTTGGCGACCTGCGAGATGGGCACGGGGGATCCGTAGTAGTCCACATGGACCTGGTCCAGGATGCCCGGGTGGGCCCGACCGGTACGGATTTTTTGCAGTTCATTCTTGAACGCCTCGACGGACTTGGCCATCTTGGCTTCGGCGTTCTTCTTGATGTCGGCGATGCTCATGTTCTTTTCCTCGATCAATGGAGACGGCGTGGCGCCCGCACGGGCGCCCGATCACTTAACGCGCCGACCCGCTCAGACGTGCACCAGCGTGCCTTCGTCCTCACCTTGCACCACGCGCTTGAGTGCGCCCGGCTTGAAGATGGAGAACACCCGGATGGGCAGCTTCTGGTCCCGGCACAGGGCGAACGCGGTGGCATCCAGCACCTGCAGATTCTTGCTGATGGCCTCATCAAAGCTGATGCGGCTGTAGCGGGTGGCCGTCGGGTCCTTCTTGGGGTCGGCGGTGTAGACGCCGTCCACCTTGGTGGCCTTCAGCATGATTTCCGCGCCGACTTCAGCGCCGCGCAGCGCAGCAGCGGTGTCGGTGGTGAAGAAGGGGTTGCCAGTGCCGGCCGCGAAGATCACGACCTTGCCCTCTTCCAGGTATTGCAGCGCCTTGGGGCGCACGTAGGGCTCGACCACCTGCTCGATGGCAATGGCGGACATCACCCGGGCGGTCATGCCTTCCTGGCGCATCGTGTCGGCCAGGGCCAGGGAGTTCATCACCGTGGCCAGCATGCCCATGTAGTCGGCCGTGGCACGGTCCATGCCGACCGAGCCGCCCGCAACGCCGCGGAAGATGTTGCCGCCACCGATCACGACGGCGACTTCCACGCCCAGACGGGTGACGTCCTGGATCTCCTGGACCATGCGCACGATGGTGGCGCGATTGATACCGTAGGCATCGTCCCCCATCAGGGCTTCGCCGGAGAGCTTGAGCAGGATGCGTTTGTGCGCGGGCATTGTTACCTCGTCAATACAGCCACTGAAGGCAATGGAGTTGCGCGCGCACAGGCACCATCCGCCTGGCGCAGGCACAAGTGTAAAGGGCGCCCGGGGGCGCCCTTTTGTTTCTGGAGCTTACTGCCCCTTGCTGGCGGCGGCCACCTGGGCAGCCACCTCGGCGGCGAAGTCGTCCACCTTCTTCTCGATGCCTTCGCCCACCACGTACAGGGTGAAGGACTTCACCGTGGTGTTCTTTTCCTTGAGCATCTGAGCGACGGTCTGCTTGCCGTCAGCGGCCTTCACGAAGACCTGGTCCAGCAGCGAGACTTCCTTCAGGAACTTCTGGACCGAACCTTCCACCATCTTGGTGACGATCTCGGCAGGCTTGCCGGACTCGGCAGCCTTCTCGGTGGCGATCTTGCGTTCCTTCTCGACCAGCTCGGCCGGCACTTCGGCCGACGACAGGGCAGCCGGCTTCATGGCGGCCACGTGCATGGCGACGTCCTTGGCGGCGACTTCGTCACCGTCGAACTCGACCATCACGCCGATGCGGGTGCCGTGCAGGTAGGAGGTCAGCTTGGCACCGGAGGCGTAACGCTTGAAGCGGCGGATGGTCATGTTCTCGCCGATCTTGCCGATCAGGCCCTTGCGAACATCTTCCACCGTCGGGCCGAAGCCTTCCTGCGACAGCGGCAGGGCGGACAGGGCGTCCACGTCGGCCGGGTTCTTCTCGGCCACCAGGCCAGCCAGGGCGTTCACGAAGGCCAGGAAGGCGTCGTTCTTGGAGACGAAGTCGGTTTCGCAGTTGACTTCGATCACGGCGCCAGCGCCGCCGACCACAGCTGCGGCGACCACGCCTTCAGCGGTGATGCGCGAAGCGGCCTTGCCAGCCTTGTTGCCCAGCTTGACACGCAGGATTTCTTCCGCGCGGCCCAGGTCGCCTTCGGCTTCCGTCAGGGCCTTCTTGCACTCCATCATGGGAGCGTCGGTACGGGCGCGCAGCTCGGCGACCATGCTTGCGGTAATTGCTGCCATTTCAATCTCCGTGTGGTGCAGGCCCCATCCTTCAACGGGAAGCTTGGGCGCCTGCGAAATCTTGCTTGGAAAATTGCTTAGAAAAAAGGGGCTGAATCAGCCCCCTGGTCGAACCCTTGCGGGGACGCGGCGATCAGGCGCCTTCGTTCACTTCGACGAACTCGTCGCCTTCAGCGGCGACAGCCTGCACCAGCTCTTGCGTCGAGTTGGCACGGCCTTCCAGCACGGCGTCGGCCACGGCCTTGGCGTACAGGGCCACTGCCTTGGCGGAGTCGTCGTTGCCGGGGATGACGTAGTCGATGCCTTCGGGCGAGTGGTTGGTGTCCACCACGCCGATGACGGGAATGCCCAGCTTCTTGGCTTCAGCCACGGCGATCTTGTGGTAGCCCACGTCGATCACGAACAGGGCGTCCGGCAGAGCGGCCATGTCCTGGATGCCGCCGATGTTCTTTTCCAGCTTGGCGATATCGCGCTGGAACATCAGGGCTTCCTTCTTGATGGACGGCTGGGTGCCAGCGTCCACCTGGGTCTGCATGTCCTTGAGCTTCTTCAGCGAGGTCTTGACCGTCTTGAAGTTGGTCAGCGTGCCGCCCAGCCAACGCTGGTTCACGCTCGGCACGCCAGCGCGTGCGGCTTCTTCAGCGACGATGTCGCGCGCCTGGCGCTTGGTGCCCACCATCAGGATGGTGCCGCGCTTGGCCGACAGCTGGCGCACGAACTTCAGGGCTTCCTCGAACGCGGGCAGCGTCTTTTCGAGGTTGATGATGTGGATCTTGTTGCGATGGCCGTAGATATACGGGGCCATCTTGGGGTTCCAGAAGCGGGTTTGGTGACCAAAGTGGACGCCTGCTTCCAGCATCTCGCGCATCGTGACGGACATGAATGAACTCCGAAGGTTGTTTCTGGAACCCGGCACGAATTGCAGGACAAGCCCTGCAACACCTTGTGGACCGCCTCAGCCGCATGCTTGCTGCCTGCGCTGACGCTGTCTGTCATCACTGAAGCGTTCAGTGACTGCCGGATCCGCGAATTTGCGATGTGACCTGTCGCACAGAACCCATTCCTGTGCATTCAGTGTCGCCACCGCGTCTTTGCCTGCCGCGCCGGTACGTTCAATACGTGTTCCGTACGTTCCGCACGTCGCGACCTTGGCAAAAACCCGAAGAGTATAACCCGATTTCTGCGGCCTTTCGAGGCCAGTCATGGTCGGTCCCTCGAGCGCGGTTGGGGGGCACCGGGGGCTGGTGGAGGCTGGCGCGCCAGAAGTGTGAACTTAACGTGTCAGCCGTGACTGAAGTGCAACAACTTCCCACCAAGATTGGCGGCGGCAGCCCTGCGCCCTGGCACCATGAGCGCCGCGCGCAAGACTGACGGTTGCGCAACCCCGATTTCCCCTGACAAGAAACCTGGTGCCGCCGGACCGGCAGGCACCGATGCATGACATGACGCACGCCTTTGCCGGCCTGGTGACCTGCCTCAATCCGCGCCTTGATCCGCGCCTTGATCCGCGCCCTCATCCGCGCCTCGCTTCGCATGCAACGCCCATGCGGTCCGCTTGCTCCGCACCGCGGTTAGCACGCGCAAACGCCCCGGAGGGTCACTGACATGCGCGTGGCCATTATCGGCGCCGGCCTGGCCGGCGTGACCACCGCCTACGAACTGGCCCGCCAAGGCCACGACGTGCAGGTGTTCGAGCGGGACACCAGCGTCGCCACCGGCGCCAGCTTTGCGCCGCCGGGCCTCATCGCGCCGGCGCTGCTGGCGGCCCGCCCTCCCGCGCGCCTGGCCTGGCGCGGTGCGCCCCGGCAACTCGGCTGGCGCTGGGCCCACTGGCGGGCGCGGCGTGCCAGCGCCCAGCAGCCGCTGCCGGTGCCGTCCGCCGTGTTGCAACTGGCGGTTCAGGGGCAGGCGCTCCTGGCCGACTGGCGCCAGGCGCTGCAACTGGAGGTGGAGCACCGCAGCGGCGTGCTGCTGCTGTGGCGCACCGCCAAGGACTACAAGCAGGCGGCTCCGTTGATCGCCCGGCTGCAGGCGGCGCAGCTGCCCCATCGGGAGCTCGATGCCGCAGCCTGCCTGGCGCTGGAGCCCGGCCTCAACCCGGACACGCGGCTGCATGGGGGCCTGCATCTGCCACAAGACGAATCGGCCAATGCCCGCCAGTTCAGCCAGGCGCTGAAACTGGAAGCCCAGCGGCTGGGCGTGCGGTGGCAGTTCAATGCCGAAGTGCTGAAGATCGAACCGGGCAGCCAGCCCTCGCTGCACCTGGCCACCGGACCCGCCCAGCGGGCGGATGCGGTGGTCCTGTGCGCCGGCAAGGGGGCGCCGGCGCTGCTGTCGCCGCTGGGGATTCGCCTGCCCTGGGGCACTGTGCATGCGCACACCCTCACTGCGCCACTGCGGCAGCTGGAAGCCCACCCGGATCTCGGCCCCGCCGCAACCGTCATCGATGTCGCCTTGGGCGTGAGCATGACGCGACTGGGCCAGCGGGTGCGTATCGGCGGCGGCCAGGAGCTGGGCGGAACCGCCGGCCAGCCGAACGGACCGTCGATGAGCGCGCTGCACCAGGCCGCCCACGATTGGTTCCCCGGTGCACTGCAGGCCGGCGGGCAGCAGCGCTGGAAGGCCGCCCGGCTGCTGCTGCCCGACGAGCTGCCGGTGATCGGCGCGAGCGGCGTGCCGGGCGTGTGGCTGAATCTGGGCCATGGCGAATCGGGCTGGGCCCTGTCCGGCGGCGCGGCCCAATGGCTGGGAGAACGGCTGGCGGGACGGGACGGCGGCGTGGACGCCTCGGTGCTGGAGCCGACCCGGCTGCGCTAGAGTCGGCGCATGCGCGCCTTGCTCCCCCACACCCAAGCCACCTGGCCGCTCCACGACATCGCGGCCAGCCGCGAACTGGAGAAGGCTGCGCTGCAGCAGCGACCAGCGCACCAGTTGATCGAGCAGGCGGGCGCGGCCGTCGCAAGGCTGGCGATGGCGCTGGTGCCACATGGCCGATCTGCCGTGGTGCTGGCGGGGCCCGGCAACAACGGCGGGGATGCGCTGATCGCGGCACGATGGCTGGCCGCACGCGGGTGGCGCCTGCAGGTGTACCGCTTCGGGCCGGAACCGGCCGCAGGCAGTGACGCGGCCCATGCGCTTCGCGCTGCGGTTGATGCGGGGCTTGAGATTCGGCGCGGTCTTCCGACGGTGGATGGCCACCCTTCCCCCGGGTCGAGTGCGGCATCGGGCTCGGGCTTGATTGCAGGCGCGCCTCCCGCACCCATCGACCTCTGGATTGACGGCCTGTTGGGACTAGGCGCCCACCGCGCCCCGGAAGGTGACATCGCGGCCGCCATCCGTCTGGCCAACCGCCATCCCGCCCCCACGCTCGCCATCGACCTGCCGAGCGGTCTGCATGCCGACACCGGCCAGACCTGCGGCGCCGACACCATCCGCGCCGACCATACGCTTTCGCTCCTGACGCTCAAGCCCGGGCTGGTGACCGGCGAGGGCCGCGCCTATGCGGGACGCCTCTGGTTCGACGATCTGGGTGTGACGCCCTCGCCCGCCACGGCGCACTGGGTCGGGCTGGACGCGTTGACCGAGTGGCACCAGCAGCATCCTCGCGGCGCCACCAGCCACAAGGGGCGCCAGGGCGATGTGGTGGTGCTGGGCGGCGCACCGGGCATGCGCGGCGCGGCCTGGCTGGCGGCCACCGCCGCACTCACCGCAGGCGCCGGCCGTGTCTATGCGGCCCTGCCGGACGACGACGGACAACCCTGGCCGGCACGCCCCGAGCTGATGCATTGGCCGGCGCAGCGGTGGCGCCAGCCGCAAGCCTGGCGTGATGCCGTGGTGGTGTGCGGCTGTGGGGGCGACACCGGCATCCTGCCCTGGCTGGATGCGGTGCTGCACGAGGCCAGACATCTGGTGGTGGATGCGGATGGATTGAATCTCGTCGCGGACGATGAGGCCCTGCGCAAACGGCTGGCGGCGCGACGCTCGCATGGCCTGCAGACGATGCTGACGCCACACCCGCTGGAAGCTGCGCGCCTGCTGGGTCTGGCCGGCGCTGCCGCCATTCAGTCCGACCGGTTGGCAGCCGCCAAGGCATTGGCCGAACGGTTTGATTGCACGGTGGTGCTCAAGGGCTCGGGGACCGTGATCGCGTCGCCGGGGCATCTGCCGGACATCAACAGCTCGGGCTCCCCCGCACTGGCTACGGCGGGGACCGGGGATGTGCTGGCCGGGTGGGCCGGAGGCCTCTGGGCGCAGGCGCCAGACGCGGAGGCCCACACGGTCGCCCGCACAGCGGTGCTGTGGCATGGAGCAGCCGCGCAGGACCATGCAGGCCCCCTGCGCGCGGCCGACCTGATCGAGGCGATGGGGGCGCTGCGACGCGCTTGATGGCGCAACGTCCACAGCCACCGCAGGCCGCCCCCCCGCCCCAATCCGGCAGCCGCTGATGCCGCAGCTGGGCCCCCTACTGAGGTGCCCGCGTCCACAACTGCTTCAGCGACCTCTTGGGCCACCGCCGCGAGGACCGCCTCCGCTCAGGTCCGCCTCCGCTCAGGTCCGCTTCCGCTCAGGTCCGCGACTTGCGCGGCGCCTTGGTCGGTGCCGACGCATTGGCGGCCTTCGCCGCCGGACGCTTCGCGCCACGCGCCGTGCGCTTGGCCGCCTTGACCGGATGCGTGGCCACCGTCTTGGCGGACCTTTCTGCCTTCCGGCGCTCTGCCTTCAGGGCGCGATCGACCTTCTCGATGCGCTCGAGCTGCTCCACCGCCGACACCGTTTCCGCGCCGACTTCCGGCGCGCTCACGATCTCGGCCAGCGGCTTGCGAGCGGCCCGCTTGTCGCCATGACGGTCCTGACGGCGCGAGTCGCCGTGCTTGTCGCGCATCGCGCGCTGCAGTTGACGGGCCTCGTCCTGCTCCCGCACGAGGCGGAAGTCGATCTTTCGGCCGTCCAGGTCCACGCGGCTGACCTGCACCTGCACTCGCGCGCCGGTGGCGTAGCGAATGCCGGTGCGCTCGCCACGCAGTTCCTGGCGCACCTCGTCGAACTTGAAGTACTCGCCGCCCAGTTCGGTGATGTGCACCAGACCTTCCACATACAGCGCATCGAGCTGCACGAAGAGGCCGAAGCTGGTCACCGCGCTGACCGTGCCGGCGAACTCCTCGCCGAGGTGGTCGCGCATGAAGCGGCACTTGAGCCAGGCTTCCACATCGCGCGAGGCCTCATCGGCCCGGCGCTCATTGGCACTGCAGTGCGCGCCGACGATCTCCCAGCGTTCCGCCTCGGTCGTGGCGGTGGCGGGGTTGAGCGTCTTGGTGGGACGTCCCGGACGCTTGGGCAGCGGCTTGGCCGCGTCCATCTTGTGCGCATCCAGGGTGTACTTCTTGTTGCCCAGCAGGGCCTTGATCACCCGGTGCACCAGCAGGTCGGGATACCGACGGATCGGGCTGGTGAAGTGGGTGTAGGCCTGGTAGGCCAGGCCGAAGTGGCCGGAGTTGGCGGGCGTGTAGATGGCCTGCTGCATGGAGCGCAACAGCATGGTGTGGATCTGGGTGGCGTCGGGCCGGTCCTTGGTGGCCTGCGCGATGGCCTGGTACTCACCGGGGGCCGGATCGTCACTGATGCCCATGCCGATGCCCAGCGCGCGCAGATACGCCTGCAGCGCGGTGCGCTTTTCCGGCGTCGGCCCTTCGTGGACGCGGAACAGCGACGCATGCTTGCCGCCGGCAATGAAGTCGGCGGCGCAGACGTTGGCGGCCAGCATGGCCTCCTCGATCAGGCGGTGGGCCTCATTGCGGGTGCGGGGGACGATCTTCTCGATGCGGCCGTTGTCGTCGCAGACGATCTGGGTTTCCGTCGTCTCGAAATCGACCGCGCCGCGCTTGGCCCGCTGGGACAGCAGTGCGCGGTAGACCTCATGCAGATGCAGCAGATGCGGCACGAGGTCGCGGCGCTTGGCGGCTTCGGGACCGTGGGTGTTGCCCAGGATCGAAGCGACCTCGGTGTAGGTCAGCCGTGCATGGGAATTGATGACGGCCGGGAAGAACTGGTAGGCCTGGACCTCACCGGCTTCGTCCACGAGCATGTCGCAGACCATGGACAGCCGGTCCTGGTCAGGATTGAGCGAGCACAGGCCGTTGGACAGCTTTTCCGGCAGCATGGGAATCACGCGGCGCGGGAAGTAGACGGACGTGGCGCGCTCGTAGGCATCGCGGTCCAGCGGCTCGCCGGGCTTGACGTAGTGGCTCACGTCGGCGATGGCCACCAGCAGGCGCCAGCCCTTGAACGCGTTCTTGCCGCGGCCTTGCTTGTGGGGTTCGCAATAGACGGCGTCGTCGAAGTCGCGGGCATCTTCACCGTCGATGGTGACCAGGGCGACGTCGCGCAGGTCCACGCGGTGCTTCATGTCGGCGGCGCGGACCTTGTCGGGCAGCTTGGCGGCCTGGGCAAGGGTGTCGGGGCTGAAGGCGTGCGGGACCTCGTACTTGCGCACGGCGATCTCGATTTCCATGCCGGGGTCGTCGATCTCGCCGAGCACTTCGGTCACGCGACCAACGGGTTGCGAATACAGGGACGGCGGCTCGGTCAGTTCGACGGCCACGATCTGGCCGGCGGTCGCATTGGCAATGGCGTTTTTGGGGACGAGGATGTCCTGCCCATAACGCTTGTCTTCGGGGGCGACGAGCCAGATACCGGATTCGAGCAGCAAGCGGCCGATGATGGGTTTCTTGCGGCGTTCCAGGATTTCGAGCACGCGGCCTTCGGGGCGATTGCGCTTGTCGAAGCGCACGATGCGCACGCGCAGCCGGTCGCCGTGCATCACGGCATGCATTTCCTGGGAGGACAGGTAGACGTCGGGCTGGCCGTCATCCGGCATCAGGAAGCCGTGGCCGTCGCGATGGCCTTGCACGGTCCCTTCGACTTCGCCCATCAATGAATTGGGCGTTTGCGAGCTTGCGTTCTTGAAGTTTTTGATAGTATGATCCTTGTCTTTCCTGAAACGCAAAAGCGCTTCTCGAGAACTTGGTTCCTAGGATACCTGAGGTTGAAGACTGAAGCTATCCAATGTAGGTGATGTGGAACTGGGGAATCAGAGAGGGTCGGTTTTTGGAACTTAGCCCAGGTGGCGGAATTGGTAGACGCACTAGTTTCAGGTACTAGCGGGTAACTCCGTGGAGGTTCGAGTCCTCTCCTGGGCACCAATTTCGAAAAGGGGTCAGCGCAAGCTGACCCCTTTTCTCATTCTGACGCCCAGGAAGTGATGTCCAGTGGACATCACGCGAGGACTCGAATGGTTTGGACCGTAGGTCCAAACCGGGGTCGCGCTTGCGTGACCGAGTCCTCGGGGCAGTGCACAGGAGTGCCGAGGGGCGCCAGAAAGAGCTGCGCCATCGCGTGCCGCGGCCATCACCGGCACATTACCGCCCCACCACCGGCACATCACCGCCAAGTGACTGAGCTTCTACGCCCCGCGGCCCACCACACTGCTGCGCTCGATGTCGTACACATCAATCTGCTCCTCAACGAACAGATCAGTCAACGCATCCGCCCCATTTGCTTGCGCGAACTGTGCCTCTTCCTTGCTGATGGGAATGGCCTGCAGCCACGCCACTGTTTTTGCGCTGAGCGTCTCAGCGGCAAATGAATCGTCCCAGAGAAACGGATCCACCAGCATCATGCTGCTCATGGTGGGGGACAGCTTGTAGGTATCGATCACCCCGTGGAAGATGGCACCGGGAAACGCCGGGTGTCCTCCCATGATTTTCATGGCGACGGTGGCGAGCGCATTGGGGAAGTGTTCCACCTCGGAAGCGCAGGCGCCGACCAATTCGAGCCGATGTTGCGCCTCCCCCTTTGGCGTGAAAAGCGGGGAATTGGACAGCCCGATGGTGCCGTAAGACGCCACTCCACGCGCGGGGGCGTCTGGCGCATAGAAGACGTTCACCTCAAGGTCGTCCTGCTCATCGTCGCGATGCGAGAAGACTTTGATCGGACGATTGAACGCAGCCGCCAGTTTCCTGGCGATCGCCTTGTCATCGTCGCTGACACCTTGACTGTTCTCTTCGCTCATCTCTCTCCGCCCCCAATCAAAAGCGCAGCTGAAGCCCATCCCCAACCGCGCCAGAACAAAAAAAAGGCGACCCTCAGGCCACCTTTCATTTTCACGCACACCCGGCAGTTGCCGCCCACGCATCGGAACGCGAAAGCACCGCTCCTCACCAAATGGAGCGCGCGAAGCGCCGCTCCCACCCAAGCGGAGCGCGTGGATCTGGCTCTGCCAGTCCACCGCGCTCGCCCCCCGGGGGGGGCCGGCGTGAGCCGGTAGGGGGGGAGCTCAGATCGCGAATTTCTTGGCCAAAGCATCCGGCCGCAGCGAATCGTAGTCTTCGAACGGCTGATGGATCCAAGGGCTGGTCGTCAGCAGCTCAACGTAATAGTCCGGCGTATACGTAGACACACTCTTCGTCCAAATCACCGCCGAACGCAGCTCCTGAATCGCCGGCATCCCACGCAGACGCTCCACCACCGCCTTGAGCGTCACGCCCGAATCCGCCAGGTCATCCACCAGCAGCACGCGGCCGGCGAGTTCCCCCTTGGGCATGGTGATGTACTTGGCAATATCCAGCCGCCCCTGAATCGTCCCCGCTTCCGCGCGATACGAACTCGTGGACATGATGCCCAGCGGCTTGTCGAACACCCGCGACAGCACGTCCCCCGGGCGCATGCCCCCACGGGCCAGGCACAGGATCTGATCGAATTCCCAGCCCGAGGCGTGCACCTTCAATGCCAGGCGTTCGATCAGCAAGTGGTATTCATCCCACGACACATACAGATGCTTGCCGTCGTCGGTCAACATGGGGAGGGCTCCTCAGGAAAGAAACAGATAAGGGGTCAAAAAATGGCGATCAGACCGCGGTCAAGCCAAGATCAGGCCTGGAACGGGTGACGCAGCAAAATGGTGTGGTCCCGATCCGGACCGGTGGACACCATCGCGATCGGCGCACCGATCACCTCTTCCACCCGCTTCAGGTAGGCGCGGGCATTGGCCGGCAGCGCATCCCAGTCGGTCACGCCGAAGGTGCTTTCCGTCCAGCCGGGGAACACTTCGTAGATCGGCTTGCAGGCCAGGATGTCGTCGGCGTCCAGCGGCAGGATGTCGATGCGCTGGCCATGCAGCTCATAGCCCACGCACATGTTCACTTCCTTGAGCCCGTCCAGCACGTCCAGCTTGGTCAGGCACAGGCCGGTGATGCCGTTGATGATGATGGAGCGCTTGAGCGCTGCAGCATCCAGCCAGCCGCAGCGACGGGCACGTCCCGTCACCGTGCCGCGCTCCTGGCCGACGGTGGAGAGATGGTGGCCGACGGTGCCCGGGTTCTCCCAGTCCAGCTCGGTCGGGAACGGACCGCTGCCGACGCGGGTGGCATAGGCCTTGGTGATGCCCAGCATGTAATGCAGCATCTGCGGACCCACGCCCGCACCCGCCGCCGCATTGCCGGCCACGCAGTTGCTGGAGGTCACGTAGGGGTAGGTGCCGTGGTCGATGTCCAGCAGCGTGCCCTGCGCGCCCTCGAACAGGATGTTCTGGCCGGCCTGATGCGCCTTGTGCAGCAGGTAGCCCACATCGGCCATCATCGGCTTGATCTGGTCGGCCAGCGACATGGCGTGGTCAAAGATCGGCTGGAATTCCAGCGGCTTGGCATTCAGATAGCCGGACAGCGCCACGTTGTGCATGTCCAGCAGCTCCTTGAGCTTCTTGGCAAAACGCTCCGGATGCTTCAGGTCCTGCACGCGCAGGGCGCGGCGGGCCACCTTGTCTTCGTAGGCCGGGCCGATGCCCTTGCCGGTGGTGCCGATCTTGCCGCTGCCGCTGCTTTCACGCAGGGCTTCGCGGGCGCGGTCCACTTCCACGTGGAAGGGCAGGATCAGCGGGCAGGATTCGCTGATGAACAGGCGCGAACGCACTTCCACACCCGCCTTCTCCAGGCGCTCGATCTCGGACAGCAGATGGGAGGGGTCCACCACCACGCCGTTGCCGATGTAGCAGGCCACGCCGTCGCGCATGATGCCCGAGGGGATCAGCTGCAGGGCCGTCTTCACGCCCTTGATCACCAGCGTGTGGCCGGCATTGTGGCCGCCCTGGAAACGCACCACGCCCTCGGCGTGATCGGTCATCCAGTCCACGACCTTGCCCTTGCCTTCGTCACCCCACTGGGTGCCAACGACCACCACGTTGCGGCCGCGCGCGATCTCAGTGCTTTGCATGTTGTTCATCCGATCAAAGAGGTTGTTGGTGGGGGCGAGGCTTACAGCGCTCGCAGCACCCATTGACCGCTGGTGTTCACCAGCTCGCGGTCGCATTCGAATTCGTCGTTCTCGTGCTCATGGCCGGGCAGCACGCACACCACGGTCTCGCCCTGCTCCCGCAGGCGACGCACCGCGGCGCGCAGGTCCGGCGCCACGCCCCAGGGTGCACGAACGGCGGCGCGCAACTGGGTGGCCGGGATCAGCCCGACCAGGGTCTTGAGGTCCAGGCTGAAGCCCACCGCCGGACGACGGCGGCCGAACACGGCCCCCACCTCGTCATAGCGGCCGCCGCGCAGGACGGCATCGCTGCAGCCCTGGGCATACAGTGCAAAACGCACGCCGCTGTAGTACGCGTAGCCGGGCAGGTCGGCCAGGTCCAGGCCGATGCGCAGTTCCGGATGGGTGGCGCGCAGGTGACGCACCAGCCAGTCCAGGTCGTCCAGCGCCGCGGTGATGAGCGGGTGACGGGGCAGACGTTCACGGGCCTGGGCCAGCAGCTCGATGTCGCCATACAGGCCCAGCAGCGTCTGCAGGCCGTCGATCACCGCGGCGGGCAGTTCGCCTTCGAACGAGGCGACACCGCCTGCATCCTTGGCGCCCATGGCCTGGACCAGCACGGCCAGACGGTCTTCGTCCAGACGGTGGTCGCCCAGCACGCCCCGCACCAGCCGGGCGTCGCCCAGGTCCAGCGTGATCTGGGTCAGGCCGGCGCGATGCAGGGCATCCAGTGCCAGTTCCTGCACTTCCAGGTCGGCCTCCAGGCCGGCATGGCCGTAGATCTCGACGCCAAATTGAAGCGGTTCGCGGGTGGCGGTGAGGCCTTCCGCACGGGTGTGCAGCACCGGGCCGCAGTAGCACAGCCGGGTCACACCTTCGCGGTTCAGCAGATGGGCGTCGATGCGCGCCACCTGCGGCGTGGTGTCCGCCCGCAGGCCGAGACTGCGGCCGGAGAGCTGGTCCACCAGCTTGAAGGTCATCAGGTCCAAAGCCTGGCCGGTACCCGACAGCAGCGAGTCCAGGTGCTCCAACATGGGAGGCATCACCAGCTCGCAACCGTAGGTCCGGGCCATATCCAGCAGATCTCGACGCAGTTCTTCAATGCGGCGGGCCTGGGAAGGCAGGACGTCAGCAATGTGCTCGGGCAGCAGCCAAGCAGAGGCCATGGACGTTCAGGGAGGGGGTTAAAAACGGCATTGTACCGGGGTCGCGCAGCGCTGGCGTTGCTGAACGCACGAGCAAGGGTCATCCGCACCGTCGGCAGCGGCGCCGACTGCGGTATTTCGCCACGTTTGAGGGCGGGCGACCCCTACGGCCGGGCGACTCAGCCGGCCATCAGCACCAGCAGCACACCCCCCGCCACGACGCTGCACAGCCCGATGAAACGGATCTGGCCGTCACTCATCGCCAGCAGCTTCGTGAACACCTCGCGCCAGGCCATCGGGCGAAGCAGGGGCATCAGCCCCTCCACCACCAGCATCAGCCCGAGGGCTGCCCACCAGCTTTTGCCATTCATGAAACGACACAGGCACCTTTCGGTGCCTGCGGGGTTGGGTTTACTTCTTCTGCGGAGCGGCTGGCGCGTTGGCGCCGCCGGCCCCACGCATGGCCTTGAAGAAGTCGGACGACGGATCCACCACGATCATGTCGCTCTTCTTGCGGAAGGACGCACGATAGGCTTCCAGCGACCGATAGAACTGCGCGAAGTTGGGGTCCTTGCCGAAGGCCTCGGCATACAGGGCCGACGCCTTGGCATCGCCCTCACCCATGATCTTCTGCGCGTCCCGATAGGCCTCGGCCAGGATGATGTCCTGCTGCTTGTCGGCATCGGCCTTGATCTTCTCGCCTTCGGCACCGCCGGTGGCGCGCAGTTCGTTGGCCACGCGGATGCGCTCAGACTTCATGCGGTTGTAGACGGCTTCGGTGATGGTGGGCGAGAAGTCCACGCGCTTGACGCGCACGTCCACGATCTCGATGCCGAACTGCTTGGCTTCTTCTTCCAGGCGCTTGCGCACATCGGTCATGACCTTTTCGCGCTCGGTGGCCAGCACGGCCCGCACGGTGCGACGGGTCACTTCCTCATTCAGCGCCGCCTGCACGATGGGGCTGAGGCGGTTCTCCAGGTTGCGCATGGAGGGGCCGCTGTTGCGGATGAACTGCCTGGCATCCACGATGCGCCACTTCACCAGCCAGTCGATGACGATGCTCTTCTTCTCAGCGGTGAAGATGGGACGGGTGTCCGGGCTGTCCAGGGTCTGGATGCGACGGTCCAGGAAGATCACGTTCTGCAGCGGGGGCGGCAGCTTGAACTTCAGGCCCGGCTCGGTGACCACTTCCTTGATCTCACCCAGCGAATAGACGACGGCAAATTGACGTTGATCCACCACGAACAGGGTGGAACTGGCCACCATGAAGAGGATCAGCAGGCCGAGGACGACGGAAACGATGCGGTTCATTGTCTGAGTCTCCCCTTCGATCAGCGGCTGTCGCGGTCACGACCGCGCAGGTTGTCCCGCGAGCGGTTGTCCGGATTCAGCATGGTGCTGCCGCTGGTGGTCGGATCCTGCGGAGCGACCGGGCTGGGCGTGCTGCTGGTGACACCAGACGAACCGGTGCCCTGCTGCTGGATCAGCTTGTCCAGCGGCAGATACAGCAGGTTGGAGTTGTTGCGGCTGTCCACCATCACCTTGGTGACGTTGGAGTAGATGTCCCGCATGGCGTCGATGTAGAGACGGTCGCGGGTCACGCCCGGGGCCTTCTGGTACTCGGTCAGCACGCTGCGGAAGCGGTCGGCATCACCCTCGGCGGTGGAGACCACCTTGGCCCGATAGGCTTCGGCTTCTTCACGCACCCGGGCGGCCTGGCCCTGCGCGGTCGGGATGACCTTGTTGGCGTAGGCTTCGCCCTCGTTCTTCAGACGCTCGCGGTCGGAGTTGGCGCGGAAGGCGTCGTCGAAGGCGGCCTGCACCGGCTCGGGCGGCTGCACGCCGTTCACGTTGACGCTGACGATCTGGATGCCGGTCTTGAGGCGGTCCAGTTGCGCCTGGATGGACTTGCTCAGGTCGATGGCGATGGCATCGCGCTGCTCGTACAGCACCGAGTCCATGCTGCTGCGGCCCACGATCTCGCGCACCGCCGATTCAGAGGCCTGCACCACCGCCTGGTTGGCGTCCACGTTCTCGAACAGGAAGTCGCGAGAATCCTTCAGGCGGTACTGCACCGTGAAGCGGATGTCCACGATGTTCTCGTCCTGGGTCAGCATGGACGAATCCTTCAGACCGCCGGTCGTGCCCTGGCTGCGGCCGATTTCCACCGACTGCAGCTGGGTGAAGGACACCACTTCATGCGCCTGGAACGGATAGGGCAGCCGGTAGGAAATGCCGGCGTCCACCGTGCGGCTGTACTTGCCGAAGGAGGTGATCACGCCCTGCTGGCCTTCCTGCACGATGAAGAGGCCACTGGCCAGCCAGCCCAGCACCACGACGCCGATGACCAGGCTCACGCCGATGCCGGCGCCGCGCATGTCGGGCTGGTAGTTGTTGCCGCCGCCGCTGCCGCCGCTGTTGCCGTCATTGCCGCCGCGGCCGCCGAACAGGCGGGAGAGCTTGCGGTTGAAGTCGCGCCACAGTTCGTCCAGGTCAGGCGGGCCTTCATTGCGGCCGTTGCTCATCCACAGGCCCACCCATTGACGCAAGCGCCCTCCAATGCGGGAGCCTCCCTGAGGCGTCCGGCCGGAGCCGGCGGGCATGCTGTTGTGTTGGTTCATACGCATCCTGGTGAGGAAGTCTTGTTGCAAGTATCGGGCATCCCAGCCGTCATTCCCCGGGATCATGCCCCGAAGCATCCTTCGGTGCGGGGAGATCCTGGGTCAGGTCTTGCGGAAGCTCGTCGCTCTTGAAATCGGGATCCCATGTTTCCGGCACGGGGGACGCCTGCATCAGCGCCGCAATTCGCGAACGCAGCAGGTCCAGCCCTTCCCCGCCGGCGGCGCTGACGAAGATGCGGGGCAGACGCTGGCCCCCATGTTCGCCGCCCAGGCGCGGGAGCCAGTCCTGCATCTCCCGGGGGCGCTGGGTGGGCTCCAGCAGATCCAGCTTGTTGTAGACCAGGATCTGCGGGATGTGCTGGGCGCCGATTTCGGCCAGCACCCGCTCCACCTCTTCCATCTGCTCGGTCAGCACCGGGCTGGCGGCATCCACCACATGCAGCAGCAGGTCGGCGTCTGCCGCCTCCTGCAGCGTGGCCTTGAAGGCCTCCACCAGCTTGTGGGGCAGGTCGCGGATGAAACCCACCGTGTCCGACAGCGACACACTGCTGCCCGCTTCCTCGAGGTAGAGGGAGCGGGTGGTCGTGTCCAGCGTGGCGAACAACTGGTTGGCCGCATAGGTGCGGGCCTTGGTCAGCGCATTGAACAGCGTGCTCTTGCCGGCGTTGGTATAGCCCACCAGCGACACGCGGAACACGCCATTGCGGGCGCGGGCCCGGCGCTGGGTGCTGCGCTGGCGCTCGACCTTCTTGAGCCGTTCCTTGATGGTCTTGATCCGGTCGTCGATCATCCGGCGGTCCAGCTCGATCTGGCGCTCGCCCGGACCGCCGCGCATGCCGATGCCGCCGCTTTGACGCTCCAGGTGGCTCCAGCGCCGCACCAGCCGGGTGGCCAGGTACTGCAGGCGCGCCAGTTCCACCTGCAGCTTGCCCTCGAAGCTCTGCGCCCGAGCGGCGAAGATTTCCAGGATGAGCGCGGTACGGTCGGCCACCGGCACGCCCAGGTGGCGTTCCAGGTTGCGTTGCTGCGCGGGAGAGATGGCCTGGTCGAAAAGCACGGTGTGGGCCGCATGGGCCTGCACCATCAGCTTGATTTCGTCCGCCTTGCCGGAACCGACAAAGAGGGCAGCATCCGGCGCCTTGCGCTTGGCCACGATGCGGGCCACGGGGGTGTCGCCGGCCGATTCGGCCAGCAGGGCCAGTTCGTCCAGGGTGGGGTCGAAGGGCTCACCGCGGCCCAGGTCGACGCCCACCAAAATGGCACGCGCCGCCTCGGGGGGCGGCGACTGATGAGTGGGATCTTGGCTGTTCAAGATGGATGTGTGTCGGGCCTCGTCTGGACGGCGTTCAAAAACCCATGTGCGGGTTCGCGCATGTTCACCCTAGATGGGGGTGGTCGGCGTCCAATCAAGGCCCGGGTCAGGAATGGCCGGGAGGCCCGCCTGGATCAGTTGGCTTCGCCGCCGTCGCCAGCGTGGAAGTTGACGGCGCGGCCGGGCACGACCGTGGAGATGGCATGCTTGTAGACCATCTGCGTGACCGTATTGCGCAGCAGCACCACGTATTGGTCAAAGGACTCAATGTGGCCTTGCAGCTTGATGCCGTTGACCAGATAGATGGACACCGGCACATGCTCCTTGCGCAGCAGGTTCAGGAAGGGGTCTTGCAAGAGTTGTCCTTTGTTGCTCACGATATGCTCCGTGTTGTGAGGGGGAGAGAAGGTGTTGGAACCCGGACCTTATCACAGCCCCGGGTTTCCCCGGACCGGCCGTGAATCAGGTTTCGTCTGCAAACGGGTTCTTGGAGGAGCGCATCTCGATGCGCATCGGCGTCCCGATCAGCTTGTAATGATCGCGGATCCGGCCCTCCAGGTAGCGTTTGTAGACCTCGCTGACATGCTCCAGCGAATTGCCGTGGATCACCACGATCGGGGGGTTCATGCCCCCTTGGTGGGCATAACGCAGCTTGGGCCGGAAGGTGCCGGCGCGCTTGGGCTGCTGGTGCTCCACCGCCTCATGGATGAGGCGGGTCAGCACCGGCGTGGTCATCTTGCGGTAGGCGGATGAATAAGCATCGGCCAGCGCCTTCCACAGCGGGCCCAGGCCCTGGCGCTTGAGCGCCGAGATGTGCAGGATGGGCGCGAAGCGCAGGAAGGCCAGGCGGGTCTGGATCTGGCGCTCCAGCACCTCGCGCTGGTAGCTGTCCACCGCATCCCATTTGTTGACGGCCACCACCACCGCCCGGCCGCTTTCCAGGATGTAGCCGGCGATGTGGGCGTCCTGGTCGGTCACGCCCTGGGTGGCATCGAGCAGCAGCAGCACGACGTTGGCGTCCGCAATGGCCTGCAGGGTCTTGACCACCGAGAACTTCTCGATGGCTTCGAACACCCGGCCCTTGCGGCGCAGGCCGGCGGTGTCGATCAGCTTGAACTTCTGGCCGTTGCGCTCGAAGTCGACGCTGATGGCGTCGCGGGTGGTGCCGGGCATGTCGAAGGCCACCAGGCGCTCTTCCCCCAGCCAGGTGTTGATCAGCGTGCTCTTGCCCACATTGGGACGGCCCGCCACCGCCAGGCGGATGACCTGCGGCTTGTCACCCTCTTCGGCGTCAAGCAGGTCGTCCTCGTCGGTCTCAAAGCCTTCCAGGGCCGCCTCCAGCAGGCTGCGGATGCCCTGGCCGTGCGCGGCGGAGATGGGATGGGGCTCGCCCATGCCCAGCTCGTGGAACTCCGCCAGCAGCGGCGAGTCCTGCATGCCTTCGGCCTTGTTGACCGCGATCAGCACCCGCTTGTTGCACTGGCGCAGGTAGCGGGCAATGTCCTGGTCCTGACCGGACAGGCCGTTGCGCACGTCCAGCACGAAGATGACGGTATCCGCCTCGGCCACGGCCTGGCGGGTCTGCTTGGCCATTTCCTTGACGATGCCGGTGGAACTGTCCGGCTCGAAGCCGCCGGTATCGACGACGATGTACTCGCGATCGCCCAGGCGGCCGTCGCCGTAGTGGCGGTCGCGGGTGAGGCCGGCGAAGTCCGCGACGATGGCGTCACGGCTTTTCGTCAGCCGGTTGAACAGCGTGGACTTGCCCACATTGGGGCGGCCCACCAGGGCAATCACTGGTTTCATCAATCAATCAATCGAGGCGCAGCGCAAACAGCTTGCCGCTGCGGGTGGCGATCAGCACGACATTGCCCAGGCGCACGGGCGCTGCAGCCACGCCGGAGCTGTCGGTGGACAGACGCTGGATCGTCTGGCCCTTGTCGCGGGAGAGGAAATGCACATAGCCTTCGCTGTCGCCGACGATGACCGCTTTGTCGGTCACCAGTGGCGCGCTGAGCTTGCGGTTCAGGAACTGGTCCGCCGTCCAGATCACGTCCCCGGTGGGCGTGCCCCAGGCGGAGAGGCGGTCGGAGGCATCGCCCGCCACCGTCATGACGGCATCGGTGCTGACGCCGCGGGTGCCGCCGACGGTGCGGGTCCAGATGGCGGAGCCGCGATCGGCGTTGATGCAGCCGACGGCCGACTGGAAGGCACGGGCGCAGAAGGTGGCGTTGTCACGCCCCATCGGGCCGACCAGATCGGCCAGACGCTCGACCTCATTGGTGCCGCGCGGGTTGGAGATGGTGGCTTCCCACTGCAGCGATCCGCGCAGCGGGTCCACACCCGCCAGACGCGAGCCCTGCCCCACCAGCAGCGTGTTCTGGTAGGCACCGATGACGCCAGGCTGCTGCAGGGTCAGCGGCTCGCCCGGGCGGCGCAGTTCCCACAGCTTGCGGCCGTCCAGGGCGTCATAGGCCTGCACCATGCGGTCCAGGGTCATGACGAACACCCGTTCACCCGCCACGAAGGGCGAGGTGATGACCGGCACGGTCAGGCTCTTGCGCCACAGGATCTTGGCGCCTTCGCTGACCACCAGTTCGTTGTCCCGGTTCACCGCAGCGGCGAAGCGGCCGTCGCTGCCGACGCCGGCATTCAGGCCCTTGCCGATCTCGACCCGCCACAGCACGTTGCCGGTGTCGGCTGCCAGCGCGGTGATCACGCCGTCGGAGCCGCCCACCACGAACTGGTTGTTCACCGCGGTGATGGACAGCGGGAACTTGACGCTGTCGACCCGCGCTTCCCAGCCCACCCGCACATTCAGCGCCGGGGTGAAGGTTTCCAGCGGGGCCGGCTTGACGTCCTTGGAGCTGCTGAACAGCGAGCAGGCGCCCAGCGCCGCCGCGGCACCGACCACCACGGCCGCACGCATCAGCGGCCGGAGCGCACTCAGCCGGCGGCTCATTGGGCAGCCTCCTTGTCAGCGTCCACCGCCACGCCCAGGCTGGCCAGCTTCATCTCCACCATGCGGCGGTAGTCCAGTTGCTTGTCCAGGCCGTCGTAGGCCTTCTTGAATTCGGTCTTGGCCTGGTCAGGCTTGTTCTGCAGCAGTGCGATGTCGCCGCGGCGGTCGGCCACCAGGGGCGCGAATTCAGCGCCCTTGACGGCGTCCAGCGTCTTGCCGGCTTCGTCCCACTGCTTGGCATCCATCTGCAGGGCGGCCAGGCGCAGGCGGGCCACGTCGGCATAGGCCCCATCGCTGGCATTGGCGGCCGCCCAGTTCAGCGACGCCTTGGCCTCATCCACCTTGCCCTTGTCCAGCTGCAGCTTGGCCGTCAGCAGCGCGCCTTGTGACGCGTAGGCCGTCGACCCGTAATTCTTCTGCAACTGCGCCCACAGGCCCTGGCTGCCGTTCAGGTCGCCCGTCTTCACGGACTGCTCCAGCTGCGTGAACAGCACCGACGCTTCGGCCGCCTTGTTGCGCTGCCAGAGGTTCCAGCCCGTCCAGCCCGCGTAACCCAGCAGGCACAGGGTCAGCACCCACACAATGGGATTGCCCCAGCGTTGCCAGAACGCCTTGAGCTGCTCCAACTGTTCCTGTTCTTCGAGATCGAGATGAGACGCCATGAGAGAGAGGGGGTCGGTTGAGTGTGCAAAAGCCGCGATTATGCGGTGCGGAGTTCGCCTGCCCAGTCAGCGATTTGGTAAAGGCTGCGGGTGACCTGCTCGCCACCTTCGGCGCGCAGCGGCTTGACCGAGACTTCGCCGCGAGCGAGTTCGTCCTGGCCGAAGATGAGCGCAAAACGCGCGCCGGAGCCATCGGCTTTCTTGAACTGAGACTTCATGCCGCCCTGCCCCGGATGCATCACCACGGACACGCCGGCCGCGCGCAGCGCTTCCAGCGCCACCATGACCTGAGGCAGGCCGTCGGCGGACGGAATGATGGCGTAGGCGTCCGGCACCGGGGACGCCGGCAGCGTGCCGACTTCTTCCAGCAGCAGCAGCATGCGCTCCATGCCCATGCCGAAACCGACCGCCGGGGACGGCTTGCCGCCCAGCTGCTCGATCAGGTAGTCATAACGGCCGCCGCCGCAGATGGTGCCTTGCGAGCCCAGCCGCGTGGTGACCCATTCGAAGACCGTCAGGTTGTAGTAGTCCAGGCCGCGCACCAGGCGGGGGTTGATGCGGTAGCTCACGCCCGCCGCGTCCAGGATGGCCCGCACGCCGTTGAAGTGCGCCAGGGACGCCTCGCCCAGGAAGTCCAGCAGGCGCGGCGCGTTGTTGGCCATGTCCTGCAGCGCCGGGTTCTTGGTGTCCAGCACCCGCAGCGGATTGCTGTGCAGGCGGCGCTTGCCGTCTTCGTCCAGCAGGTCTTCATGCTGCTGCAGGTACTGGATCAGCGCCTCGCGGTGGGCGCGGCGCTCGTCCGGCTGGCCCAGGCAGTTCAGCTCCAGCTCGAAGTGGTCGCCCTGCACCAGGCCCAGCTCGCGCAGCAGGCGACTGCCCATCAGGATGACCTCGGCATCCACGTCCGGGCCGGAGAAGCCCAGCGCTTCCACGCCCATCTGGTGGAACTGGCGGTAGCGGCCCTTCTGCGGCTTTTCACGGCGGAACATCGGGCCGAAGTAGTAGAGGCGCCGTCCCGAATCACGCAGGAAGGAATGCTCCATCATGGCGCGCACCACGCCGGCGGTCATCTCCGGACGCAGGGCCAGATGCTCGGCCTGGCCGTTCTTGTCCGCACGGTCCTCGAAGGCGTACATCTCCTTCTCGACGATGTCGGTCACCTCGCCAATGCCGCGCACGAACAGCGCGGTCGGCTCGACGATGGGGGTGCGCACGTTCTGGTAGCCGTAGCGCTGCAGCACGCCGCGCATCAGGCCTTCGAGCCATTCCCAGCGGGCCGACTCCGGCGGCAGGATGTCATTCATGCCCTTGACGGCTTGCAAGGGCGGGAGCTTCTTCACGTCTGTCATGTCGGGTGCGGCCCTCAGTGGCCGCCGAAACGTTTTTCGATGTAGTTTTCGACCAGGGCGTGGAATTCGCCAGCGATGTTGTCACCACGCAGGGTGAGCGCCTTCTGGCCGTCGATGAACACCGGGGCGGCCGGGGCTTCGCCGGTGCCGGGCAGGCTGATGCCGATGTCGGCATGCTTGCTCTCGCCGGGACCGTTGACGATGCAGCCCATCACCGCGACCTTCATGTTCTCGACACCGGCGTACTTCGTGCGCCAGATGGGCATCTGGGCGCGCAGGAAGTCGTCGATCTGCTTGGCCAGTTCCTGGAAGGTGGTGCTGGTGGTGCGGCCGCAGCCCGGGCAGGCGGTCACGCTCGGGTTGAACGCGCGCAGACCCAGCGACTGCAGGATCTCCAGCGCCACCACCACTTCCTGGGTGCGGGACTCACCGGGCTGGGGCGTCAGCGACACGCGGATGGTGTCCCCAATGCCTTCCTGCAGCAGCACCGACAGCGCAGCGGCCGAGGCCACCGTGCCCTTGGTGCCCATGCCGGCTTCGGTCAGGCCCAGGTGCAGTGCGTAGTCGCAGCGGCGGGACAGGGCGCGGTAGACCGAGATCAGGTCCTGCACGCCGCTGACCTTGCAGCTGATGATGATGTTGTCCGGATTCATGCCCAGTTCGCGGGCATAGGTCGCGGAGCTCAGCGCCGACTGGATCAGCGCCTGGTACATCACCTGCTTGCCGTCCCAGGGGGCGGGGCGGCGGGCGTTGTCGTCCATCATCTGGGCCAACAGTTCCTGGTCCAGGCTGCCCCAGTTGACGCCGATGCGCACGACCTTGTCGTACTTCACCGCCGCTTCGATCATCTGGGCGAACTGGCGGTCTTTCTTGTCGCCCTTGCCCACGTTGCCGGGGTTGATGCGGTACTTGCTGAGCGCCTGCGCCATGGCCGGATGCTCGGTGAGCAGCCGGTGGCCGTTGTAGTGGAAGTCGCCGACCAGCGGGACGTTGATGCCCATGCGGTCGAGCTGGTCGCGGATGTGCGGCACCGCATCCGCCGCTTCCGGCGTGTTGACGGTGATGCGCACCAGCTCGGAGCCGGCCACCGCCAGTTCCTTGATCTGGATGGCGGTCTCGATGACATCGACCGTGTCGGTGTTGGTCATCGACTGCACCCGCACCGGTGCGTCGCCGCCGATCGTCACCTCATGGTCGCCCCAGCGCACCCGCGCCTGACGGCTGCGGCGCGCGGCGGGGGAGGCCGCCAGGATCAGGTCGCTGTCGGCGTTGTCGACGCTGTTGGCGGTCTCGCGGTCGGAAGAGGAGTCGGTCGGATGGTCCATGGTCGTGCAGTCAGGTTGGGAGGGTGGCTGGTGGAGCGACCTCCCCCACCCTCATCAGTTCAATTCCAGGCGCGCCACGTTGTCGCGGGCGCGAGCGGCCAGATCCACGGACTTGCCGCGGAAGACCAGCTCAGTGCCGGAAACATTGCCAACGCGCAGTTTCAGGGGGGCGGTGCCGTTCAGGTCCACCTGCTCGCCATTGCGCAGCAGGCGCGACAGCAGGGTCTGGCCCTGGCTGTCCACCACTTCCACCCAGGTCTCGCCGGTCGCGCGCACCCGCAGCAGGCTGGCGCCCGGGGCCGCCTGGGCGGACGGGGACGCTGCGGGGGTGGTGGCCGCGGTCTGGGTGGGCGTGGGAGCTGCGCCCTGGACGGGGGTCTGGGCGGGCTTTTGGGGCGTCGTTTGAGCAGTCGTCTGAGCGGTCGTTTGAGCGGCCGTCTGAGGGGGCGTGCCGGACGGCGTCGCGAGGCCGCCGACGCTCGGCGTGGCTGCGGCGCTGCCGGTTCCGGACGTGCTGCCAGCGCCCGTCGCCACCGTGGTGCTCGTGGTGCCAGACGGGGCAGTCGTGCCCGTGGCGCCTGCGGACGGCACCGTGCCGACCGGCGCGCTGGCGCCCTGCCCTGCAACGGCGACCACCGGTTGACCGGTCGCACCCGCTGCCGATGCAGCCTCCGCCATGCCCGGCGCGGAACCGGCCACGGTCGGTGCTTCCACCTGCAGCGGCTCGGTCGTGGTGCCCGTCTGGGACGCAGTCTCCGGCTCACGCTGGAAGCGATGGGTCAGATCGTCCACCACGCTGGCGGGGACCAGATAGACCGCCAGGGCCGCCACCAGCAGCGCAGCGCCGCCCAGCAGCACCGGGTTCTTCAGCAGCGCCGCCGACACCATCGGTTCCTGGCTGGACGCGCGCTCGCGGAAGGGCTGGTTCAGCCCAGGCGTCACCCGGTCCAGCGAGGCCTCGTTGCCGCCGCGCGGCAGCATGGCCAGCACCGGCTCGGCATCGATCTTCAGCGCCCGGCACATCGAGCGGGCCAGGGCCCGTGCGAAGGTGGCGTCCGGCAGTTCCTTGTAGCGGTCGCCCTCCAGCGCCTCCAGCTTGGACTGCGGCACCTTGAGCGTGGCGGCCAGGGCCGCAATGTGCAGTCCGCGGGCCTCCCGCGCCCGGCGAAGGGCGGCTCCGGCCGTCACCTCGGACTGGATGGCGGCGTCCAGCGACGCCGGCGCCTCGTCGGCCGCCGTGGATGTCATGCGATGTCCCTCATTCATCGAATCGACCATTGTTCAAGGCCTGTGTCTCCGGCGACTGCGGATATTTGCTCCGCATCTGTTTCGCCAGATCTTCCATGTTGGCCGTGTTGCCGGCCTTGCGTTCAATCCGCAGTTCCAGCCAGAGGCTGGACGCGTTCGCCTGTTCAGGATTGTTGTTGACGCGGCGCGCGTAGAAGCGGGCCCGTTCGTAGTCGGCCTGGCGATACAGCACTTCGCCGAGGTTCACGGCCACCGTCGGGTTGCCCGGTTCGTATTCAAAGGCCTTGAGCAGATGCTGCTGGGCGGCCGGCAGTTTGCCGGAGCGGGCGTCACACACGCCCCAGGCCAGCAGCGTACGGCCGGGCGTGCGGTATTGGGGGACGGCCAGGGCGGTTTCGAATTGGCGGGCGGCCTCGTCGTAGCGCTGGCGCTGGCACAGGAACCAGCCGTAGTTGTGCATCAGGTCGGCATCGGGGCGGCCACTGGCCAGGCCCTTCTTGAAACCGTCCTCGGCCGCGTCGTAGTCGCCCATGGCGGCGTAGATCAGGGCCCGCAGGCTGACCGCGCCCGGAACGTCCGGCTTGATCGCCTGCGCCTGCTTGAGCTCGTCCAGCGCGGTTTCATACTGACCTCGGCCCAGGTAGGCGGACGCCAGCTCCATCCGCACAGCAGCGCGGCGGTCGGCATCGGTGGCATCGCTGGCCGTCTTGGGTTCCTGGCGATTCACGGCGGGTGCACCGCAGCCTGGCAACAACGCGCCCACCATCAGCGCAACAGACAGGATGCGGACCGTACGGCGGGTGTGCAGGAAGCCAGGCGTCAGTGTGGTCATGTGCGAGGACGTAGCGGGGGTTGAGAACCGGGACTGGAGGATGCACCCGTGGCCGCCGACGCTGGGGTGCCACCGGGGGCCGGGGCCGTGCCCCGAGCGGCATCCGCCGCGCCACGATGCACCACCACCGGCGCCCTCACCATCCGCAGATGGACGCGGGTGCGATCCTGGACTTCACCGGCCAACTGGCCGCAAGCCGCATCGATATCGTCACCGCGCGTCTTGCGGACGGTGGTGACGATGCCGGACTGGATGAGCAGATCGGCAAAGGCCTTGACCCGTTCATTGCTGCTGCGCTTGAGGCCGGAAGCCGGGAAGGGATTGAAGGGAATCAGGTTGATCTTGCAGGGCACCTTGCCCTTGAGCAGCTGGATCAACTCACGCGCCTGCTCCGGCGAGTCATTCACATGGTCGAGCATGCAGTACTCGAAGGTGATGAAGTCGCGGGGGGCGGATTCGAGATAACGGTTGCAGCTGTCCAGCAGCTCGGCAATCGGATATTTGCGGTTCAGCGGCACGAGCTGGTCGCGCAGCGGATCGGTGGGGGCGTGCAAGGAGACGGCCAGCGCCACCGGCACGTCTTCGCGCAGGCGGTCGATCATCGGGACCACGCCCGAGGTCGAAACGGTCACGCGGCGGCGCGACAGGCCGTAGCCGTGGTCGTCCAGCATCACCTTGAGCGCGGGCACCAGGGCGCCGTAGTTCTGCAGCGGCTCGCCCATGCCCATCATCACCACGTTGGAGATGATGCGCTGGTCCTGGTTCAGGCGCTTGCGCAGGCTGTGCTCGGCATGCCAGAGCTGGGCCAGGATTTCCCAGGTCTCGAGATTGCGGCTGAAGCCCTGATGGCCGGTGGAGCAGAAACGGCAGCCAACGGCGCAACCGGCCTGGCTGGAGATGCAGAGCGTGGCGCGGTCATCCTCGGGGATGTAGACCGCTTCCACCGCATTGCCCTGGCCGACGTCGAACAGCCACTTGATGGTGCCGTCGGCCGAGACATGTTCGGAGATCACCGGCAGCCCGGTGATGAGGGCGCGCCCGGCCAGCTTGTCCCGCAGGGACTTGGCCAGGTCGGACATCTGCGAGAAGTCCGAAGCGCCCTTTTGATGAATCCACCGGAACAGCTGGGTCGCGCGAAAACGCTTTTCCCCCAGCTGATCGCAGTACGCGGCCAGGCCTTGCAGATCGAATCCGAGCAGGTTGACCGCGTCCATGGTGGTGACCTCTTTCTCTCTATGGCCTCCTGGCCCAGAGTCCAGAGGCAATTGCCATTAACGGCTGTAGACGTTCATGCCGGGGAAGAAGAACGCCACTTCCTGGGCGGCGGTTTCCGCAGCGTCGGAACCGTGCACGGCGTTGGCGTCGATGCTGTCGGCGAAGTCGGCGCGGATGGTGCCCTTCTCGGCCTTCTTCGGGTCGGTGGCGCCCATCAGGTCGCGGTGCTTCAGGATGGCGTTCTCGCCTTCCAGGACCTGGATGATCACGGGGCCCGAGATCATGAAGTTCACCAGGTCGTTGAAGAAGGGACGCGCCTTGTGCACGGCGTAGAAGGCCTCAGCCTCGCCACGCGACAGGTGCACCATCTTGGCGGCCACAATCTTCAGACCAGCGCCTTCGAAGCGGGCGTAGATCTGGCCGATGACGTTCTTCGCCACGGCATCGGGCTTGATGATGGACAGGGTGCGTTCGATGGCCATATGTTTTTCCTTGAAATCGTGGACTTGGCAAAGCCCGGGATTGTAATGCGTGAAGTCAAGCCCCCAGTGACATCGGGATGTCGCCGGGGTTACTGAAGGTGCTGCGCAGAGACGGGTGAGGGCCTGCCCGCTCAGCGCCGGCCGCGTCCACCGCCACCGCCGCCGCCCCCTCCGCCGCCACCCCCACGGCGACCGCCGCGATTGTTGCGGTTAATGAAAGCATCAGCGCCGATATAGCCGATCGATGTCTTCATCGGGTCCGGCTGGCGCTCGCCGCCGGGACCGCGGGCATTGCCACCCCGGCCGCCGTTGTGCTGCGGATCGCTGCCACCCCGGCCGAAACCGGCCGGAATGCCGCGCTTGCCACTGGTGGCGAAACGGCGGTCGAAGGTCTGCTCCAGCGGATTGACATGGCGCGGGATGAAGTCGTCATCATCCTCTTCGCGGCGCGGACGGTCACGATCGCGCTCGCGTTCGCGTTCCTGCTGCGGACGCTGCTGATGCTGGGCGCGTTGCTCGTGCTGGCGCTGGTCATGCTGGCGCGGCTCGTACTGACGCGGCTCCTGCTGGCGCGACTCCTGCTGACGATACTCGCCACGGTCCGGCCGGTCGGCGCGTTCCTGGCGGGGTTCGGGACGGCTCGGGCGCGGGCCGCCGTTGCCACCGCCACGACGGCGCTTGGCATTGCGGTCACCCCGGTCGCCGCCGCGATCACCGCGGTCCGAACGTTCCTGCTGCACATGGCCGGCCAGTTGGCGGATGATGCGGACGTCGGCGTCGCCGAGCTCCACATACACGCCGCGGCGCAGGCCGCGCGGCAGCACGACGGTGCCGTAACGGATGCGGATCAGGCGGCTCACCGCCAGGCCCACCGTCTCGAACAGCTTGCGCACTTCGCGGTTGCGGCCTTCGGTGATGACCACGCGGTACCAGCGGTTCACGCCTTCACCGCCGCCATCGACGATGCTCTTGAAGCTGGCCTGCTGGCCATCCACGTCCACGCCGGTCAGCAGCGTGTTCTTCTGCTCATTGCTCAGCGAGCCCAGCACGCGCACCGCATATTCGCGTTCCACGCCAAAGCGCGGGTGCATCAGCTGATTGGCCAGTTCACCGGAGTTGGTGAACAGCAGCAGGCCTTCGGTATTCAGGTCCAGGCGACCGACCGACTGCCACTTGCCCTGGGGCAGGCGCGGGAGGTTGCGGAACACCGTCGGACGGCCTTCCGGGTCGTTGAAGGTCACCACTTCGCCCACCGGCTTGTGATAGGCCAGGATGCGCGGCGCCGCGGGGGCAATGCGCACCTTGATCGGCTTGCCGGCCACCGCCACGCGGTCGCCGTAGGAGATGCGCTGACCCACATGGGCCACTTCACCGTTCACGGTGATCTGGCCCTTGGCAATCATGTCCTCGATGTCCCGGCGCGAGCCGACACCGGCCTGGGCCAGCACCTTCTGCAGCTTGGGAGCGTCCGGCTCGGGCGCGAGCACCCGCTTGTTGGCGGGGGCATCGGCACCGGCGTCGCCGTCCTGGTCGGCCAGGGCGTCGGCGTCATCGGAGGCCTCGTCGTCGGCCGATGCCTGGGCGCCGGCTTGGGCGCCAGCATCCACGTCCGCGTCGAAGGCGCCGGAGAGCAGGTCATCGAAGCGGGCCTGTGCCAGGGCTTGCAGCTCGGCGGTATCGGCGGACGGTGCCTCGGCGGCCAGCGTGCCGTCGGCAGCGGCTTGTGCGCCATCAGGAGCGCCGTCACGCGCCTCGCGGCCGTCACGGTTGCGACCACGGCCGCGGCGATTGCGGCCCTGACGCGGACCACGATCACCATCGTCCCCCTCTTCAGAGGCCGAAGCCGCTTCTTCGCCGTGCACCGGCTCAGCCACCACTTCGTCGCCGAGCGTGAAACGGGGGCCCGTCGCCGCCGCGGGGGCGGACTCGGGCGTCACGGCCGCAGCCACATCGGTGCGAGCCTGGGGCGGAGTGGCCACGGCCGGCGTGGCAGCGGCGTCCAGGGACACAGCCGCCGATGCGTCATCGGTCGCTGCGGCCTTGGCGCGGGTGCGGCGCTTGGGCTTGGCGGCGGCCTCTTCGTCCGAAGACGCGGCATCGGCCGGAGCCGCTGCGCTCGCTTCGGCGGCGGGCGCAGCCTCTGCGGCCTCTGCAGGTGCAGCCGCCTTGCGGCGCGTGCGCGGCTTGGGCGCGTCCTCGGCCGCAGGCGCTGCCGCATCCGTCGCCTCTGCAGGCGCGGCGGCGGCCGTCTTGCGGGTGCGCTTGGGCTTGGCCGGCGCATCAGGGGTCGCATCCGTCGCAGCTGCGTTCAGCGCGTCGGGCTTGGAATCGTCAATATCGTTTGAATTCATGTGTCGGCTTGCACCTTGTCAGCGGTGGACACGGCCCCTCACGAGGCACTCTTATCAGCCACGGGATTGACCGTCCCGGGCGGTTGTTCTTCAGTCGGCGCGCGCTCGGCGGCCGTCGGTTCGGAGGTCTCTTCAGCGATGGAAGTCGCCGGCAAGGCCGATGCGGTGTTGTCGTCCCTGGCGGGCGCATCCCCTGCCAGACGCCCGGCCGGAGCTTCGCTGTCCGCGAAAGTCCCGGCCTGGGGTTTGTTCTCGGCGAGAGCGTCCGGTTCCTCCCGCCCCTGGGGGAGGACACCGATCGTGTCTTCCGATCCGGTTCCGTCGGACGCGAGCCGGTCGGCATCGCCCTCGGGACCTTCGTCCACGTCCAGGCCATCGGCCTGGGCGTCCACATTCTCGTCAGTGTCGTCAGTGTCGTCAGCGTCGTTCCCGGCGGCCGGCTCCGAGCCGTCGTCCACCGAAGCCGCCACCGATGCGGCAAATGCCGCAAAAGCTGCTGCCGACAGTCCGCCCATCGGCGCAGGCGCCCCTGCCAGGGCAGGCGACGATCCCGCCGACTTGCGACCCGCCGCACCCGGCCGCGCATCCTCATCACCGGATGCCTCGGACAGCAGCACAGCGCCTGTCTCTTCCGATGCAGGTGCCGCGTCCGCTGCAGAGACCGTTTCAGCACCCTCAGCATCGTCCGCCAATGCGGAAGGCTGATCCCCGGACTGTACTGCCTGTGGCGCCCCCGGCGACTCAACCGACGCTGCAGAGCCCTCGGGCATCCCTTCTTCGTGCACGCCCTCTTGGGCTGCTGCCTCAGGCGACGCCCCGTCTTCCACTGCCGCCGCTTCCGACACACCCACCGCCAGCGCGCCCTCTTCCGGCTCCACCTCGACCACCGCCGGGGTCTCGTCCAGCAGCGAGCCCTGCACGCTGCCGGGGATCGGCGTCGGATCGCCCGCCTGGATCAAGGCGGGCAACTGCTCCAGGCTCGACAGTCCCAGGTCATCCAGGAACTGACGGGTCGTGGCGTACAGCGCGGGTCGTCCCGGTGCTTCACGGTGGCCGATCACCTCAATCCAGTTGCGATCTTCCAGCTGCTTGATGATGGGCGTGGCCACCACCACGCCGCGAATGTCTTCAATATCGCCCCGCGTCACCGGTTGACGGTAGGCGATGATGGCCAAAGTCTCCAGCACCGCCCGCGAGTATTTGGGCGGCTTCTCGGGATTGAGCCGGTCCAGATGTTCACGCAGCTCCGGACGGCTCTGAAAGCGCCACCCCGAGGCCAGCGCCACCAGCTCCACCCCGCGCCCTTCCCATTCACGCAGCAACTCATCCAGCAGCAGGCGGATGCTGTCGGCATTGAGCTCGTCCGCAAACAGCGAGCGCATGTCTCGCAATGTCAGCGGCCCTTGTGCACACAACAACGCCGTCTCGAGGACGCGCTTGGCCTCCAGCGTGTTCATGTGCAGTCAGTCATGCAGCCGGCCCGGGAGCCGGTCAGGTCTGTGTCTTTCGCCATCTTGGGCGTCGGCAGCGGCAACAGCCGTGCCGAACCAGTTCGATCTGCTTGTGCTTGGGATCTGGGGTACCGCCGGGTGGGGCGGGACGGTGGGCAAAGCAGTGACCGGGGACGGACCCCGTGACATGCGTCGCACGTGCTTCGCCTGGCGCTGCACCCGGGCTACAACTACAGGCCCGCGGCGATTTGGCGCAAATTCTGGGCTCATTGTAGCGCCAGTCTCGGCACCCGCCTCAAAACACCGGCTCGGGCAAACCCGCGACCTCCCAGGCCGCGGCCATTTCGCACGCCAGCGGCGCCTGGAAGCGCAGCGGCTCGCCGGTGACGGGATGCGCAAAGCTCAACCGGGCCGCATGCAGCGCCTGCCGCACCAGCCCCAGCGCAGGCGCGCCGCCATACAGCGCATCCGACACCAGCGCATGGCCCTGATGGGCTGCATGCACCCGGATCTGGTGAGTGCGCCCGCTGTGCAGCACGCAGTGCAAGGCGGACACGGTGCGGGACAGGCCGCGGTCATCCTGCCACTGCACCTCGGCCAGGCGATGGAAGTCGGTGCGCGCCGGCTTGCCGCTGCCCACCACCGCCATGCGGGTGCGCGACTGCGGGTCTCGGCCGATCGGCGCATCGACCGTCCAGTCTTCGGGGGTGCGGCCATGGGCCAGGGCCAGGTATTCCCGGTGCACCTCCCGCGCCGCGATCATGCGCACCAGCGCCGTCACCGCCGCGAGCGTCTTGCCGACCACCATCAGCCCGGAGGTGTCCTTGTCCAGCCGGTGGACGATGCCCGCCCGCGGCAGCGTCGCGGCGCCGGGGTGATGGGCCAGCAATCCGTTCATCAAGGTGCCGGACCAGTTGCCCGCCGCCGGGTGCACCACCAGGCCCGCAGGCTTGTTGACCACCAGCAGATGCGGGTCCTCATGCACGATGGCCAGGCTCATCGCCTCCGGACGGAAGGCCAGTGCCTCCTCGGTGGGCTGCAGCTCCAGCACCAGATGCTGCCCCAGCCGCGGCTTGCGCGAGGCCTGGCTGACGACGGCACCATCGAGCGTGACGCAGCCCCGGTCGATCAGCGTCTGCAGATGGCTGCGCGAGAACTCCGGCGCCAGTTGCACCAGCCACTTGTCCAGCCGCTGGCCGATCTCCTGCGGACCGGCTTCCGCCTCGCGCCGCTCGGGGGTTTCGCCCCCCACATCCTGCACGTCCTCGGGGGATTCCAGCACCTCAGGCCCTGGGGTTGTCCCTGCCCGGTAAAGCAGCTCCCCAGGGGCCGGGGTCGGGCCTGCCTGAACCATATAATCAACGCTCCAAATTCAGATAGGGGCGGCGCCTGCGCCAGCCCTCGGGACCCATGATGGAAATTTCGGTGATGCGCTCCCTGCGCACCTCCTGGCGAGCCTCCTGCCGCACCGTGGCTCTTGCCGCGGCAGTATCCGCCGCAGTCGGCCTGGCCGCCTGCTCCTCCACACCGAAGGACGATCCCAATTCCCAGGCCAACCTCCAGAAATTGTACGAGGAGGCCAAGGAAGACATGATCAGCGGCAGCTACGACCGCGCCATCAAGACCCTGGAACGCATCGAGGGCCGCGCCGCCGGCACCACGCTGGGCCAGCAGGCCCAGCTGGACCTGGCCTGGGCCAACTACAAGAGCGGCGAGCGGGTGCAGGCCGTGGCCGTGCTGGACCGCTTCATCAAGCTCAACCCCTCCAGCGCTGCGCTGGACTATGCCCTCTACATGAAGGGCCTGGTCAACTTCAACGACGACCTGGGCCTGTTCGGCCGCATTGCCCGCCAGGACATCAGCGAGCGCGACCAGCAAGCCGCCCGCGATTCCATGCAGGCCTTCAAGCAGTTGGTGGAGCAGTTCCCTGACTCCAAATACGCGCCCGATGCCCGCACCCGCATCGACTACATCACCAACAGCCTGGCGGCTTATGAGGTGCATGTGGCGCGCTACTACTACAACCGCGGCGCCTACCTGGCCGCGGCCAATCGCGCGCAGGCAGCGCTGCTGGAGTTCCAGTACGCCCCTGCCCTCGAAGAAGCGCTCTACCTGATGGTGCGCAGCTACGACAAGCTGGGCCTGACCCAGCTGCGGGACGACTCGGAGCGCGTGCTCAAGCAGAGCTTCCCCGACAGCGCCTATCTCAGCGGCAACCTCCGCAAGGACAAGCCCTGGTGGCAGCTCTGGTGATCGCGGGGGTCGCCTGACGGTGACCCGGCGATCGCATAGTCGCTATCCAGCGATCAGCGATCAGCGATCAGCGATCAGCGATCAGCGATGAGAGCCTAGACCTCAACCGCGAAAGCTGAGGGCTAGCCGTGATCCTGCGCCAGCTGGGCCAGCCACGCTTGCGCCTCGGCCTCATCGGCCACCTGGGTCATCGGCGGCAGCGCCTCCCGCAGGCGACGCCCATACGCACTCCCCGCCAGACGCGGGTCACACACCACCAGCAGGCCGCGGTCGGATTCCGTCCGGATCAAGCGCCCCGCGCCCTGCTTCAGCGCAATCGCCGCTTCGGCCACGAAGTATTCGGTGAAGGCATTGCGCCCTTCCGCCTCCAGGCGCTGCACCCGCGCTTCCACCAGCGGGTCGTTGGGCGGCGGGAACGGCAGCTTGTCGATCACCACGCATTGCAGGGCTTCGCCCGGCACGTCGATGCCTTCCCAGAAGCTGGCTGACCCGACCAGCACGGAGGCCGGCTGGTCGATGAATTGCTGCAGCAGCTGACGCTTCGGCGCTGACCCTTGCACCAGCACCTCGATGGCATGGCCGCCGACCTCGAACCGCTCCCGCAGCACATCGGCCACCGTGTGCAGTTGCCGCAAGGTGGTGGTGAGGATGAAGGTGCGCCCGCCCAGGCGGGCCGCCAGGCGCGCGCCCAGCAGGCCGACCGATTCCCCGTGGTCCGGCTCCGAGGGCTTGGGGAAATGGCGCGGCACATACAGCCGGGCATGGGCCGGATAGTCGAAGGGACTGCCCACACGCAGCGTGCGCGCGTCCTGCAAGCCGGCCGGTTCGGTGAACCAGCGCAGCGATTCATCCTCGCCCAGCGTGGCGGACGCGAAGATCCATGCGCGCGGTGGCCCTTCGAGCTGTTCCTGCATCGCCTCGCGAATGTCCAGGGGCGACTCGACCAGCCGGACATGCTGCATGCCCACATCCACCCATCGGACGGCGGACGGGTCCGGGTCACGGGCGAAGAGTTGCGTGGCCTTGTAGAGCTCGACCGAGCGCTCATGCAGGCGGGCCAGGTCGGGGTCCATCTCCATCACCGACGCCATGGCGTCCACCGACAGTTCCAGCGCCTCGGAGGTCTGCGCGAGCGCCTCGATCAAGGGCTCGCGTCCGGCGACCTCGTTCCATCGCAGCTTCAGCACCCCGCGCAGGTCGCGGTCGCCGGCACAGGCCAGACGTAGCGTCCGCGCGGCCTTTTCCACTCCCCCGGCAATGGCCTGCCATTCCTGCAGGCCGCGGGCATGCTGAATCCCCTGCGCGATCATGTCGCGGGCGAAATCGAACAGCTGGGCGCTGCCCAGGCTGCGGCCCAGGAAATTCAGGCCGGCTTCCGGCAACTGATGGGCTTCGTCGAAGATCGCCACCTCCACGCCAGGCAGCAGTTCCGCCACGCCGCTGTCGCGCAGCACCATGTCCGCAAAGAACAGGTGGTGGTTGACCACCAGCAGATCGGCCTCCATCGCCTCGCGCCTGGCGCGCACCACATGGCAGTCGCGATAGGAGGGGCAGTCGGTGCCCAGGCAGTTGTCCCGGGTGGAACTGACCAGCGGAATGATCGGGGAGCGCTCGTCCAGCCCGTCGATCTCGGAAAAGTCGCCGGAGGTCGTCTGCATCGCCCACCGCTCGATCCGGGCCAGTTGCGCGACGGCACGTCGGTCGGGCAACTCCGCACTGTGGCGCGCCTGCTGCATTCGGTGCAAGCAGAGGTAACTTCCCCGCCCCTTCAGCAACGCGGTGCGCAGCGGGAGGGAGAAGGTCTCCAGCAGACGCGGCAGGTCGCGCATGAAGAGCTGGTCCTGCAAGCTCTTCGTGGCGGTGCTCACCAGCGTGCGGCCGCCCGAGAGCAGCGCCGGCACCAGATAAGCGAAGGTCTTGCCCACGCCGGTACCCGCTTCCACCACCAGGGTCTCGCGAGCGGCAATGGCCTGCGCCACCGCCAGGGCCATGTGCTGCTGCGGCTCGCGCGGCGCATAACCGCCGCTGGCCCGAGCCAGCGGGCCGCCGGCATCAAAGGCGGCGATGACGGCCTGCTCCAGCTCGCCAGGCTTCAGTTCATCGGGCCTGGCGGGCGCGGCGGCATCGTGCGGGGGAAGGTCGGCGGCGTCCAAGGGCGAGGAAGTCCAGGGGAAGGTGACGAGGGCAATCCGAGCGCAGCGACTTGAGTTGGGCCACTGCTACGGGAGGGTTCGAGTGGAATGTGGGGGAATGAAGGGGGGGGGCGTGACGTTCAAGGGCCGTTACAGGACGAGCGCAAAGGCCAGGCATCATGTCATGCTGGCTCGTCCGGCTCATCGGCCAGTTGCAGCGCGGCGATCTGGTCCCGCAGGGCCAGGCGGCGTTTCTTCAAACGCCGCAGGCTCAGCTCGTCCACCGGCGCCGTGGCCGTCAGCATGTCGATGCGGCCGTTCAGCTCCGCATGTTCCATGCGCAGCTCGATCAGAAGTCTTGCGGGAGAGTGAAGTTGTTCATCCATGCCGGGGAACCACTCGACCGGAAGGTCAAGCGCTCCGATTATAGTTTTGGGATATGAGCCGCACACCACCGGGCTATCGCCTCAGCGCCGCCACAGGCATTCATCGAGGCGACCGCCTTTATCAGCAAGACCAGGTCCAGGTCTTCGCCCATCCGCGACAAAGCGGCTGGGTGCTGGGCATCGTCGCCGACGGGATGGGCGGCAAGAGCGGGGGCCGCAAGGCCGCCGACCAGGTCATCCTCACGGCGCAGCAACTCTTCGAGCGCTTCGTGCCGGATGAGGAAGACGAGATCGACCTGCTGCGGCAGATCGTGTCCGAATCGCATCTGATGATCCGCCTGACCGCCATTTCGGCGGAGGAAGAGCCGCACAGCACGCTGGCGGCCTTCCTGATCACGGGCGCTCGCCGCTGCTTCTGGATCCACACCGGCGATTCCCGCATCTATCACTTCCGCGGACCCAACATGGTGTCGCGCTCCTTCGACCAGTCCTATGTGCAGCGATTGGTGGATGAAGGCCAGATCACCGAGGAAGAAGCGCAGGTGCATCCGCAGTCCAACCTGTTGACCGCCTGCCTGGGCACGGTGCAGGAACCGACGCCGGTGGAGAAAGTCATCGAGCGGCTGGACGTGGGCGACAGCCTGATGTGCTGCAGCGACGGCCTCTGGCATTACTTCACCCCGGCAGAGCTGGGCACGGTGCTGCACAGTCTGGCCCCGCGCGATGGCGCGGAACTGCTGGTGAGCAAGGCCCGTCAGCGGGCCAAGGGGACTGGCGACAACCTGTCGCTGGCCATCGTTCGGGTGGATCCGCTGGACTGACGCGTCAGCGTCCCGGCAAGGCCTGAATGTCCGACGCCGCGGGCGTCGGCAGATGCGCCGGTGCCGGCTTCTTGGGGTCGGCCGGCTTGGCGGCGTGCTTGTCCGCCTGGGCCTTGGCACTGCGCTGCAATTCCTGCTGCTTGGCCGCCCGGACGGCGGCCGCCTGGCGGCGCTCCGCTGCTTTGCGCTCAGCCGCCTGCTGCTCACGCTCGAGCTGCTTTTGATGCGATTCCGGATTGGCCCGGGGCTGGCGGGATGGCGGCAAAACAGCCGCCGAGGCCGCACGGGCCGATGCCTTCACCGCCGGCGCCGAATGTCCGGACGTCCCGTCCCGGGCTTCCCGGCCCTCCCGCGCCTCCTGGTCCTTGGCCATCACCCGCTCACGCTGCGCTGCAGCGCGCTGCCGGCGCTCCAGGGCATTCACCTCGATCTCCTGCGCCTGGATCGGCCGCAAGGCCTCGATGCGCCAGGCGTGGGCCTCTTCCAGACAGCCCGTCACCACGAAGCGGGTGCGGCATTCCTTGATCTTCTCGTCGTAGGCCTTCTGGACCGCCGCCCGCTTGGCATCGAGCTCGGCGCGGGTGTGCTGGTTGGCGGCGTCCTGGGCGTCCTGGACGGTGGCGGCGACTGCCGGGCGCGAGATCAAGGTCATGGCCAAGGCCGCCAGGGCCGCCGCCGCCACCAGCCCCAGCCCGGCCACCCGTCCCCCTTCGGACGCCTTCCCCGCCTTCCCCGCCGTCAGGCCCACGGCGACGCGCAACGACCGCTGCACGCCGACATGCGCTGAAACGCGCGCGGAAGCGAGCGCTGATACGAGCGCCGAAGCAAGGGCCGAAGGAAGCAGCACAGGCGCAGACGTCATGACAGGTCAGGAAGTTCAGGTGAGTGAAGTATCGACGTCCCGGCGCTCCAAAGACAAATACTCCTGCGACTGCATTTCCTGGAGTCTTGACACGGTGCGCGGAAACTCATGGGCCAGCGGGCCTTCGGTGTAGAGCGCCTCGGGCGGCACGGCCGCGGAGATGACCAGCTTGCAGCGCCGGTCATAGAGCACATCCACCAGCCAGGTGAAGCGTCGCGCCTCGCTGGCCAGCTTGGGCGGCATCTCCGGCACGTTGGACAGGATGACGGTATGGAACTGGGTGGCCAGCTCCAGGTAGTCATTCTGCGAGCGCGGGCCGCCGCACAACTGCTTGAAGTCGAACCACACCACGCCCCCGGCGCGCCGGCGGGCGTGCAGCTGGCGGTGCTCGATGTAGAGCGTGGGCTCCTGCTCGCGGGCCTCGGCCAGGGATTCGAAGGTGGCCGTCAGCGCCCGGTCGGCTTCCGGACCCAGCGGGCAGTGATAAAGCTGCACATGCTCCAGCGAGCGCTGACGGTAGTCGGTGCCGTTGTCGACGTTGATGACCTCCAGGTGGGTCTTCAGCAGCTCGATGGCCGGCAGGATGCGGTCGCGGTGCAGGCCGTTGGGATACAGCCCGTCCGGATGGAAATTGGACGTGGTGACGATGGAGACGCGGTTGCGGAACATCGCATCCAGCAGTCGGTGCAGGATCATCGCGTCGGTCACGTCGGCCACGTGGAATTCATCGAAGCAGATCAGCCGGAAGCGCCGTGCGATGCGCTTGCCCAGCTCTTCCAGCGGGTCCTGGATGCCCTTGAGCTCCTGCAGCTCCCGATGCACCTCACGCATGAACTCGTGGAAGTGCAGGCGCGTCTTGCGGGTCAGCGGCACGGCCTGGAAGAAGCAGTCCATCAGGAAGCTCTTGCCCCGCCCCACTCCGCCATACATGTAGACGCCGCGCGGCAGCGGCGGCCGCACCAGCAGCTTGCTGAACGCATTGGAGCGTCGCGCCTTGTAGGCGGCCCATTCATCCTGGCAGCGCTGCAACGCCTTCACCGCACGCAGTTGCGCAGGGTCGGCGGTGTAGCCGCGTTCGGCCAGGGTCTGGTTGTAGAGCTCGGTGACGGTGGTCATGCGACTGAAGGGTCGTTCAAGGGCCATCGGACGCCGGGGACGGCGATCCGTGCCGGCTCACCGGGCAACGGGGATGCCCTGCGCGCCGGCGCTAAAAAAAAGGGGCGACTCTTCGCCGCCCCTGTCACTGCATCCGAGGCGGGCCTCAGAAGTTCAGCGTGCGCTTGTCCACGGCCAGGGCCGCTTCCTTGGTCGCCTCGCTCAGCGAGGGATGCGCGTGGCAGATGCGGGCGATGTCTTCCGCCGAGGCCTTGAACTCCATCGCGACCACGGCTTCGGAGATCAGCTCCGAGGCCATCGGGCCGATGATGTGCACGCCCAGGATTTCGTCGGTCTTGGCATCGGCCAGGAACTTGACGAAGCCGGTGGTGTCGCCCAGCGCGCGGGCGCGGCCGTTGGCCAGGAACGGGAACTGACCGGCCTTGTAGGCCACGCCTTCGGCCTTGAGCGCCTGCTCGGTCTTGCCCACCCAGGCGATTTCCGGGCTGGTGTAGATGACCCAGGGGATGGTGTTGAAGTTGACGTGCCCATGCTGGCCGGCAATCCGCTCGGCCACGGCCACGCCTTCTTCTTCCGCCTTGTGGGCCAGCATCGGACCGCGCACGACGTCACCGATGGCCCAGACGTTGGGCAGGTTGGTCTTGCACTCATCGTCCACCACCACGGCGCCGCGCTCGTCCAGCTTGAGGCCGACGGCTTCGGGGTTCAGACCGATGGTGTTGGCGACGCGGCCGATCGAGACGATCAGCTTGTCCACCGCCAGCGTCTGCTCAGCACCCTTGGCATCCGTGTACTTCACCGTGACGCCGGAAGCAGCGTTCTCGACGGACGAGATCTTCACGCCCAGCTCGATGTTCAGACCCTGCTTCTTGAAGACCTTGGCGGCTTCCTTGGCGACCGATTCATCAGCGGCGCCCAGGAAGGCCGGCAGCGCTTCCAGGATGGTCACTTCCGCGCCCAGACGGCGCCACACCGAGCCCATTTCCAGGCCGATGACGCCGGAGCCGATGACGCCCAGCTTCTTCGGCACGGCCGGGATGCGCAGCGCGCCGTCGTTCGACAGGATGTTGACCTCGTCGAACGGAGCGCCCGGCAGCTGGCGGGCATTGGAGCCGGTGGCCACGATCACGTGCTTGGCGGTGATCGTTTCCTCGGCGGCGCCGGCCACCTTGATCTCGTAGCCGCCGTCCTTCGCCGCCACGAACGAGCCGCGGCCGTGGAAGAACGTCACCTTGTTCTTCTTGAACAGGTAGAGGATGCCGTCGTTGTTCTGCTTCACGACGCTGTCCTTGCGGCCGATCATCTTGGCGATGTCGATCTTCAGGTCGGACATCGAGATGCCGTGGTCGGCAAAGCCGTGGCCGGCATGCTCGAAGTGCTCGCTGGATTGCAGCAGGGCCTTGGACGGGATGCAGCCGACGTTGGTGCAGGTGCCGCCAGGGGCGGGGCCGCCCTTGTCGTTCTTCCACTCGTCGATGCAGGCCGCGTTGAAGCCCAGTTGCGCCGCGCGGATGGCGGCGATGTAGCCGCCAGGGCCGCCGCCGATGACGACGACGTCAAATTGCTTGCTCATGTCGCTGGAGTCCTTGGCTTACAGGTCGAACAGCAGACGGGCCGGATCTTCCAGCGCATCCTTCATGGCCACCAGGCCCAGCACGGCTTCGCGGCCGTCGATGATGCGGTGGTCGTAGGACATGGCCAGGTAGTTGATCGGACGGATCACGATCTGGCCGTTTTCCACCACGGCGCGGTCCTTGGTGGCGTGCACGCCCAGGATCGCCGACTGCGGCGGGTTGATGATGGGGGTGGACAGCATCGAGCCGAAGGTGCCACCGTTGGAGATGGAGAAGGTGCCACCGGTCATCTCTTCGATGCCGAGCTTGCCTTCCTGGGCCTTCTTGCCGTATTCGGCGATCTTCTTCTCGATGTCGGCGAAGCTCATCTGGTCTGCATTGCGCAGGATGGGCACGACCAGGCCACGCGGCGAGCCGACGGCGATGCCGATGTCGAAGTAGCCGTGGTAGACGATGTCGTTGCCGTCCACCGAGGCGTTCAGCACCGGGTACTTCTTCAGCGCGTGCACGGCGGCCTTCACGAAGAAGCTCATGAAGCCCAGCTTGGTGCCGTGTTCCTTGGTGAAGCTGTCCTGGAACTTCTTGCGCAGTTCCATGACCGGGGCCATGTTCACTTCGTTGAAGGTGGTCAGGATGGCGTTCGTGGACTGCGATTGCAGCAGGCGCTCGGCGATACGGGCGCGCAGGCGGCTCATCGGCACGCGCTGCTCGGGGCGGTCGCCCAGGTTGGCGGACACCGGTGCGGCCACGGCGGGCAGCGGCTTGGCGGCCGGCGCGGCGGGGGCTGCGACCGGAGCGGCGACGGCCGGCTTGGCGCCGCCTTCGAGGGCGCCCAGCACATCACCCTTGGTGACGCGGCCGTCCTTGCCGGTGCCGGCGACGGAGCCGGAGGCCAGGTTGTTGTCGGCCATCAGCTTGGCGGCGGCGGGCATGGCCACGCCGGCCTTGGAGGCGCTGTCGCTGGAGGCGGCTGCAGCAGCGGGTGCGGCGGCCGGCGCGGGGGCACCAGCGGCGGGCGCGGCGGTGCCGGCCTTGGCTTCGGTATCGATGCGGGCGATGACCTGGTCGGAGGTCACGGTGGCGCCGTCACCGGCCACCAGTTCGGTCAGCACGCCGGCGGAGGGGGCCGGCACTTCCAGCACGACCTTGTCGGTCTCGACTTCGATCAGGATCTCGTCCACGGCCACGGCTTCACCGGGCTTCTTCTTCCACTGCAGGAGGGTCGCTTCGGCGACCGACTCGGACAGCTGGGGGACTTTGACTTCAACGATTGCCATGATGTTTGTTCTCTCGGTTTTTCAGTAAACCGGAGCTTTGCGCCTGTCCGGCTGCCGCCGCATGCCTCTCACGGGAGATCCGGAGCGATGCATGCGGGGCGGCCGGTGTTATTGCGGCGCTCAGCGTCCGCAATAACTCACTTGGTCAGCACGAAACCCTTCAGCTTGCCGTAGGCCTGTTCCAGCAGCGCCTTGAGCTGTTCCTGGTGCAGGTGGGAGTAGCCCACGGCCGGCGATGCGGAGGCCGGGCGGCCGGCGTAACCCAGCTTCTGGCCATCCAGCATGTTTTCGTGGATGTAGTGCTGGACGAAGAACCAGGCGCCCTGGTTCTGCGGCTCGTCCTGGCACCAGACGATTTCGGTGGCGTTCGGGTACTTCTTGATTTCGGTCGAGAAGGCCTTGTGCGGGAACGGATAGAGCTGTTCCACGCGGATGATGGCCACGTCCTTCTTGTCGCCACGGGCCTTGACCAGGTCGTAGTACACCTTGCCCGAGCAGGCGATGATGCGCTTGACCTTGCTGGCGTCGACCTCGGCGTTCAGCTCGCCGATGACGGTACGGAACTCACCCTTGGTGAATTCGCTGACCGGCGAGGTGGCGTCCTTGGCGCGCAGCAGCGACTTGGGCGTCATGATGACCAGCGGCTTGCGGAACATGCGCAGCATCTGGCGACGCAGCAGATGGAAGATCTGCGAGGCGGTCGTCGGCTGGACGATCTGCATGTTGTTGTCCGCGGCCAGCTGCATGAAGCGCTCCAGGCGGGCCGAGCTGTGCTCGGGGCCCTGGCCTTCGTAGCCGTGCGGCAGCATCAGCGTCAGGCCGTTGGCACGGCCCCACTTCACTTCACCGGAGGCGATGAACTGGTCGATGACGACCTGTGCACCGTTGGCGAAGTCGCCGAACTGGGCTTCCCAGATGGTCAGCGTGTTGGGTTCGGCGGCGGCGTAGCCGTATTCGAAGCCCAGCACCGCTTCTTCCGACAGGATCGAGTCGATCACGACGAACGGGGCCTGGCCTTCCGCGACGTTTTGCAGCGGAATGTAGGTGCCGGTGTCGAAGCGCTCGCGGTTCTGGTCGTGCAGCACGGCGTGGCGGTGGGTGAAGGTGCCGCGGCCGCAGTCTTCACCGGACAGACGCACCGGGTAGCCCGAGGCCACCAGCGAGGCGAAGGCCATGTGCTCGCCCATGCCCCAGTCGACGTTGATGTCGCCACGGCCCATGGCGGCGCGGTCGGCGATGACCTTTTCCACCAGCGGGTGGGCCTTGAAGTCGGCCGGGATCGTGGTGATCTTCTCGGCCAGGCGCTTCCACTCGGCCACCGGCAGCGCGGTGTCGCAGCTGTCGGTCCACTTCTTGCCGAGGAACGGGGTCCAGTCGGTGGCGTACTTGCTCTTGAAGTTCGTCAGCACCGGGTCCACCGTGTGGCGGCCTTCGTCCATGGCGGCCCGGAAGGCCTTGACCATGGCGTCGGCGCCGTCGGCGGGCAGCACGCCCTGGGCGGTCAGCTTGTCGCCGTACAGCTTGCGGGTGCCGGGGTGGGCCGCGATCTTCTTGTACATCAGCGGCTGGGTGAGCGCGGGGGTGTCCTGCTCGTTGTGGCCCAGCTTGCGGAAGCAGACAATGTCCACCACCACGTCCTTCTTGAACTGCTGACGGTATTCCAGGGCCAGCTGGGTGGAGAACACCACGGCTTCCGGATCATCCCCGTTCACGTGCAGCACCGGGGCTTCAACCATCTTGACGACGTCGGAGCAGTACAGCGTCGAGCGGATGTCGCGCGGGTCGCTGGTGGTGAAGCCGATCTGGTTGTTGATGACGATGTGGACGGTGCCGCCGGTGTAGTAACCGCGGGTCTGGGCCAGCGCCAGGGTTTCCATCACGACGCCCTGGCCGGCGAAGGCGGCGTCGCCGTGCACCAGCACGGGCAGGACCTGGTCGCCGGTCTTGTCGCCACGGCGGTCCATGCGGGCCTTGACCGAGCCTTCCACCACCGGGTTGACGATTTCCAGGTGCGAGGGGTTGAAGGCCAGGCTCAGGTGGACGGGGCCACCGCTGGTGGACACGTCGCTGGAGAAGCCCTGGTGGTACTTCACGTCGCCCGAGGGCAGGTCTTCGGGGGCGGTGTGGTCGAACTCGGCGAACAGGTCGCGGGGCATCTTGCCCAGGGTGTTGACCAGCACGTTCAGGCGGCCGCGGTGGGCCATGCCGATGACGATTTCCTGCACGCCCTTGGCGCCGGCGCTTTGCACCAGCTCGTCCATCGAGACGATGAAGCTTTCGCCGCCTTCCAGCGAGAAGCGCTTCTGGCCGACGTACTTGGTGTGCAGGTAGCGTTCCAGGCCTTCGGCCGCGGTCAGGCGGTCGAGGATGTGCTTCTTCTTTTCGGCGGTGAAGTTCGCCTTGCTCCGGGGAGCTTCCAGGCGTTCCTGCCACCAGCGCTTCTCGACCGGATCGCTGATGTGCATGAACTCGGCGCCGATGCTGCCGCAGTAGGTGTCACGCAAGGCCTGCACGATCTCGCGCAGGGTCATGTTCTCGGCCTTGGTGAAATAGGTGTTCGTGGCGCTGAAGCTGATGTCCATATCAGCTTCGGTCAGGCCATACGACGCCGGTTCCAGTTCGGGGATCTGGGGGCGTTCGGTGCGCTTGAGGGGGTCGAGGTCGGCCCAGCGGGAGCCCAGGAAGCGGTAGGCGGCAATCAGGGACTGCACGTGCACCTGCTTGCCAGCGACGGCCAGCTCGTTGCTGGACACCTTGGTGTTGAAGGCGTTGGCCTTGGCGCGTTGCGCGAAGGATTCGATGACCGGTGCGTGCGGAACGTCCCGCTTGTCGCTGCCGTCCACGGCAGGCACGTGCTGCAGGGCATCGAAATAGGCACGCCAGTTGTCTGGCACGGCGCCGGGGTTGTCGAGGTACTGTTCGTACATTTCCTCGACATAAGGGGCATTGCCCCCGAACAGGTAGGAATTCGACCTGTATTGCTGCATCATCTTCGCTCACCTTTTGCCCCGGCTTCCAGGGCTATCGGCTGGTTGATAAACCTTCCGCGACACGGCTTGACCGGTTGGCGGATTGCGACCCGCCTTCACTGTTGCCAGAAAAGGGGACGGGAAGGACCTCAAGTCACAAGCGCCGCACTGTAGCACTTCGGCAATTCCGGCGCGTTACTGAAGGCGTCCACTTTTCACTGAAAAGTCTAGGCCATGCGGGAAGGGGCCGTGGCTGCAAAACGACGGACCACCCCGTTCATCGAGCAGGTATTGGTCGGCTACGGCGGCTAACCGCTACAACGTTGCGCGCCAAGCGGACGGGGACAAGCGCTGAAGCATGGCAGTCGCCAATCGCACGCGGGTACAGCCGAGTACGAGATGTGCACCCGGGCGCCGCGGAGCGTCGCTTTAACCCTTCCGGGAGGATGGGTGCGGGGCGGGCGTTGCTGGCCAGGCGGGGTGGGAACCGCTGAAGGGAGATCGCCACTTTGCTGCGGATCGTGTTGGCCGAAGGCCCGGGTGGCGGGGGCTCAAACGATTGCGACCCCCATCCGGTTCCCCTAGACTTGCGGCCGCGGTTCCGCCCCGCGATTGAATGGTGGGCCGCGGGGAGACAGGAGATCCCAATGCAAGTTCGAGTCGTTGACTATCGTGCTGCGGACGCAGCCGAGCAGTTCACACGTTCCCTGCACGAGACCGGTTTTGGTGTGCTGGTGAACCATCCCCTGCCGCAGAGTCTGGTCGAAAAGATCTACGGCGATTGGCTGGGATTTTTCAACGGGGGCAGCAAGCACGACTTTGCCTATTCCCCCGAGACCCAGGACGGCTATTTCTCGACCGAGATTTCCGAGACAGCCAAGGGGCATCAGCAAAAGGACATCAAGGAGTATTTCCACATTTACCCGTGGGGTCGGATTCCTGAGTCGCTGAAGGCGGATGCGCTGCGGTATTACGAGATCGCCAACGAGCTGGCGGCCGAATTGCTGTCGTGGGTGGAGCGTCACACGCCGGCGGACATTGCGCGCAACTACCGCGAGCCGCTGTCCCACATGATCAAGGACAGCCGCCTCACGTTGCTGCGGGTGCTGCGGTATCCGCCACTGACCGGCAACGAGCCGGAAGGCTCCCTGCGTGCGGCACCGCACGGGGACATCAATCTGCTGACGATTCTGCCGGCGGCGAATGAGCCGGGGCTGCAGGTGCAGGCCAAGGACGGCAGCTGGGTGGACGTGCCCAGCGATTTCGGCATGCTGATCATCAACATTGGGGACATGCTGCAGGAAGCGTCTCAGGGCTACTACCCGTCCACGCAGCATCGGGTGGTGAATCCCACCGGCGAAGGCGCCAAGAAGAGCCGGGTGTCGCTGCCGCTGTTCCTGCATCCGCGTGAAGACGTGGTCCTGTCGGATCGGTACACGGCGCACGATTACCTCGAAGAGCGGCTTCGCGAGTTGGGCGTCAAGAAGTAAGCGCGCTCGGCGGCGGTCTGCTGCCGTCTGCGGCGGTCGCTGCGGTTACTGCGGTTGCTGCTGGCTGACAAGGTTGGAGGACTACCACGGTTGGAGGACTACCACGGTTGGCGGGCTGCCACGGTTGGCGCGGGCGAGAGCCTGCGCGTCACCCCTTTCCTCCATGTCCTCCGTCGCCTTCGGCTCCTCCCCCTTGACTTCCGGAAAGGGGCAACGCGCAGCCTCTCTTCTCCATCACCGAGCCGCGCCACGACCTCATGCGGGACATCCGAGCCGCTAAGGGCCACCCCAACCAAATGCCTCAGCAGCTGCGCCTAGGTGCCTAGGTGCCTAGGTGCCTAGGTGCTTAGGTGGGTGGGGGCGTGGGGGCGTATGCGCCTAAGTGCCAAAGCGCCAGGCGGCCATGCAACGATGGAACGATGCGGGGTCGCACTAGGGCACGTGCGTCGGTCTAAGCGCTCAATCTCCGCACACCACCCTCCCCTCTCCCTCACACCGCGGTCGATGCAGGAGGCTGGGCGTTGCCCTTTTCCGGAAGTCAAGGGGGAGGAGCCGAAGGCGACGGAGGACATGGAGGAAAAGGGCAACGCCCAGCCTCCCCCCTTCGCACCGCGCCCCTAACCAACCCTCTTTAGCCCCACCAACCGCAGCCGGTCCGCCAGGAGCGCGTAAAGTCTCTGCATGCCTTCGCGCATTGTGTGGATCCATCCGGAAGCCCCCGAGAAACCTGAGGTCGGGGCACCTTGCAACGGTTGCGGCCTGTGTTGCCTGGCCGAGCCTTGTCCTGTGGGCGTATTGGTGAGCCGCAGAACAAAGGGTGAGTGCAAAGCACTGGAGTGGTCGACTTCGTCCGTCCGATATGAATGCGGCGTACTGAACCACCCCACGCGATATCTGGGGCTCCCTGGGATGAAGCGCTGGCGCCCCGCGTCGCTGCTGAACCGGCTCTTGCGCCGCTGGGCCTCGCGCATGATCGCAGCCGGCATCGGGTGCGACGCCGATCTCAGCCCGTCGGCGGCTTCATCGGTGGGTACTGATAGGGACGCTGCGCCAGCCAGTCCTCGGGGAAGTTTGGGGGCCTCGCTGGAGCACTCGACGGAGGCTTCTCCGCGCTCCATCGCCCCTGTTTCAGGACCGCCTCCCCCGCCACTGTCTAAGGACAATCGCTAAGCACCGACGCTCCACTCAGCCACTAGCATGGCCCTCGACTTGCTTCTTCCAGAAACTGCTCAGGAGTCGACATGCCTTTGGTTTGTACCGTCCGTGCTTCCCGGTCTCGCGGGTCTGTGTCTCGCGCTCAGGCGCCCTCGATCGGGACGTTCAAGCATGCCTTGCGGGGTTGGACGCTGCCCGGCGCTGGCACGCTCAGCGCGGTTGCCGCTACCGCCACATTGGCCTTGTCCCTGGCCAGCCCCGCCCAGGCCGCCGCCCTGCGCTGGGCCGCCCAAAACGACATCCTGACGCTCGATCCGCATTCGCAGGATCACAGCACCACCAGCGCCATCCTGCAGCACAGCTATGAAGGGCTGACCCGCTACAACGAGCAGTGGGAAGTCGAGCCCTGTCTGGCAACGAAGTGGACGACCGTCAATCCGACGCAGTGGCGATTCGAGCTTCGCAAAGGCGTGAAGTTCCAGGACGGATCCCCCTTCACCGCCGATGACGTCATTTTCAGCTTCCAGCGTATCCGCCAGCCCCAAGGCACGATGCAGATCTACGTGACCGGCATCAAGGAAATCAAAAAGGTCGATGACTACACCATCGATGTGATGCTGGATTCGCCGCAACCCATTTTGCTGCGCAACCTGATCGACTTCCGCATCATGAGCAAGACCTGGGCGGAAAAGAACAAGGCCACCCAGCTCGCTGACTACAAGTCCAAGGACGAAAACTACGCCAGCCGCAATGCCATCGGCACCGGCGCCTTCCGCATCACCGGCTGGCAGCCCGACCAGCGCATCACGATGGTGGCCAACAAGGACTGGTGGGACAAGCCCAAAGGCAACATCACCGAAATCACCTATATGCCGATCAAGTCGGACCCGACCCGGGTGGCCGCCTTGGTGTCGGGGGAAGTCGACCTGCTCACCGATCTACCCACCCAGGACGTGGCCCGACTGAAGAACGATGGAAAACTCAAGGTCATCGAAGGGCCTGAGACGCGCACCATCTTCTTTGCGCCGGATCTCGGCAGCGATGAGCTGCGCGGTTCTTCCGTCAAGGGCAAGAATCCGTTCAAGGATGTGCGGGTGCGGCAGGCGCTGAGCATCGCCATCGACCGCGAGGCCATCAAGCGAAGCATCATGCGCGGCATGTCCGTGCCAGCAGCCTTGATCGTGCCGCCGGGTGTGAATGGCTATTCAACCGAGCTCGACAAGCCCCAAGCGCCGGACCTCGCCAAGGCCAAGAAACTGCTGGCGGATGCGGGCTATCCGAATGGTTTCGAGATTCCGCTGAATTGCCCGAACAACCGCTACATCAACGACGAGGAAGTGTGCCTGGCCGTCGTGTCGATGTGGGCCAAGATCGGCGTGACCGCCCGCCTCACGGCGCAGCCAATGTCCCAGCACAGTCAGCAGTTCCAGCGATTCGAATCACCGCTATACATGCTGGGCTGGGGCGTGTCGACCAATGATGCGCTCTACACCCTGCAAGCGCTGGCCCGCACCCGCAGCGGCGGGCCCGATGGCAGCTTCAATTTCTCGAAGGTCAGTGATCCAGCATTGGACAAGCTGATTGACGCGATGAAAAGCGAGATGGACGTGAACAAGCGCAACGCGCTGATTCGCGAGGCGCTCATCCTGGTGCGGGACCAGGCGCTGTTCATTCCGCTGCATCACCAGGTGCGGCCTTGGGCCATGAAGACGACGGTCGAGACCTTGCATCGGTCAAATGATCGGCCGGAGGCGAGGTTCACCACGATCAAGTGAGCGGCACGCCCTGACTCGATGTGAGCGCTTGACGCTGACCATCGCATGAAGGAGGCGCTTCCCCGAAGGGTCGGGGAAGCGCAGGACCCTTAACAACGATCAGACGGGCATGACGGCACCCGTGTGCGACGGGTCCAGCGCATACGCGCTTGGGGGTGGCAGGCTGGAATCTTGCAAACCGTCGGTGGCCGAGGATGTGCCGTGACCCGTCAGGTCAGTGGGCAGCGCTTCGGCCCCGCTCAGCAGATGGTCAAGCGGGCTCGTCAGGCCAAAGGGACTGGCGAAAGCCGCCACCACTTCGGACCCGTCGCGATTCAGCATCGTGACTTCGCCGCGAACACCATCCGCATCCAGTGGCGCCAGACGAACGGTCGAGGTCCCGGGGAGCTGGTCCAGCGCCAGCCAGTCGCCATGCCCGGTGGTCCAGGTCACGCCGTCGTCGGTGCTGTATTGCCAGCCGCTGCCCTGCTCCGGAGAGGTGATGTGCACCACATCGCCGCGGGTGCTCAGAGTCACGGCCTGCAGGCCGATCCCGCCCGAGGTTGGGGTGGACGTATATCGCTGATTCTCGAATGCGAAGGGTCCTGTGCCCCGGTCAGCGCCAATGTCGAGCACATAACCGCTCTCGCTGATCATGGAAACGGTCACTCTCCCGTCGGCTTGTTCCGTGAGCTTCATGCGGACGCAGTCCCACCATTCGCTGGTCTCCGACGTAAAGCCAGCCCACTGCTTACCGACGAGCACCTCCATCTCCGTGGTCGACAGCGCCTTGGTGTAGAGGACTGAGGCTTCAACGCTAGAGCCCTTCAACCACATCGTGAATGTTGACGCTGAGAAATCGATAAAACGGAGCCCGCCTACATCGAAACTCTCCGGTGTATTGAGGTTGAAGAGATGACCGTCCACCGTGTCTGAGACCCCGGTCGCGGCAGTCAGATGCAGCGGCGCCGGCTTGAAGACATCGAGGGAAGACACCGCGCCACGATTGCCCGCCGCGTCAATCTGCACCACGTCGATGTGATTAACACCCTTGGTCAGGACGGATGCGTCAAGGCTGGCGTTTTGTCCGTGCACCCAGGTCTGTCCGCCATCCAGGCTGTAGTCCCAGGTCGCACCCGGTTCCAACGAGCCGATGGCGATGCTGCCCGAAGCGCTGATGCCGCTTTGCAGGTCGCCCACCACCGCCAAGTGTGAAGCTTCGGGGGCCACCGTGTCCTTGACGATCGTCAGAGAGGTCGCCGGACTGGCATTGCCCGCCTTGTCGATCTGCACGATCTGGAGGGTGTTGGTGCCTTCCTGGAGATCGTTCGACGAGATGCCGGCCGAAGTGCCTGAATGCCAAGTGCTGCCACCGTCGGTGCTGAAGCGCCAATCAGCGCCAGCTTCGGTCGCGATGGTCACCTTGCCGGCGCTGTTGATCACGATCGGATCCACTGCCGTGCCGGTGCCGACCACCGTGCCCGTCTGAGCGCCCGTGCCGGACTGGGTCACATCCAGCACAGGCGCGGCCGGCGCCGCCGTGTCCTTCACGACTTCAATGATGCCAAGCCGCGAGGAGGAGCACAAAGAGCCTTTGCAGGCTTAGGCGGATTGGCACCTACACAGCAAAGCCAAATGCTCATGCGGGTTGCGGAGATGTTGCGAGGGCGAGAAAAAAGGGCCTGTCGATACGACAGGCCCTTTTGTGTCCGGCAGCTATATTATACGTGCCGCCGGGGAGGCGCTATTAAACCCCGACCGAGTAACTAGAAGACGGCGTTGCAATTGTCGTCAAGTTAATGGGCGTGTACAGGAAGGTAATGTCCATATTTTCGCTCACGTTGCCAGCAACGTCCACTTGACGGAAAGCCAAATGTTCCGCCCCATGTGTCAACCCCAAATCCTGAACGTTGACGTAAGGGTTGGTTCCCAAATCCGTCCACGTGCCAGTGGCACTGTTGAACATTTGAACCACTGCACCAACTTCAAGATGACTGAAGTTAACCCAGCCGGAGGCTGAATTGAAGACTGGCAAGTTTTCGTCATCAAGTCCGCTAATCCCATCGAGCGTAATCCCCAATCGGTCTGCAGACACATCCTTGATAATCGTGAGAGGGGTTTTTTCGCTTGTATTACCCGCCTTATCCGTTTGCTCAATAAAGATATAGTTGCTACCAAGAGCCAATTGCGAACCTGAAATTGAGTTACCAATACCCGCTGTCCAACTTTTTCCAGCATCAATGCTGAATCTCCAGCTTGCACCTTCCTCAATTCCAACATTCACACTACCTGCCTCATTCAGCGCCACATACCCTGCCGTAAACCCTGACACATCCACGGTCGGCGCAATCGGGGCCGTCACATCCTTGACGAGCGTGAATTCGACAGGCGATGACACCTTGCCGGCAACATCTACATAGCCGATCAGCAGTTGGGTTGTGCCTTCGGCAAAGCTGGATGCGGAAAGGGTGTTCCCAGATCCCGCCACCCACGTTGCGCCGCCATCCGTACTGTAACGCCAGCCAAATTCATTCCCATCGGTAAGGGTGAGCCGTCCGTCCCCAGCGAGGAAATAGGGATCCGCATTGGTTCCCGACCCTACAGCTTCACCCGAAGCGTTGGTGACCAATGACAGAGAGATGGGTGGCCTAGCGATTTCAATGGTAATTCTTGTCTCTGGGCCAACATTACCAAGAGCATCCACTTGGCGGAACTGGTAATCCTGGCGGCCTTGCACTGTCTGCAAGCTGTTGACGTCTAGGAAATCAGACGTCGTCAAATCCTGCCAACGATTAGCACCCGCCACCAAATACTGGACCTTCGCGCCGTCTTCCAAGTTGCCGAAGCGGTATTGTCCGCCCATCTTCGCATCCACAATTGCCAAGCCGTCATTCGTATAACCAACAATGTTGGTGAGTGACACGACAAGACCACCCGCCATACTGTCTTTGATCACCTTGACCGCTGTGGCCTCGCTATCATTGCCAGCCCTATCCGTCTGCACAATTTGTACGGTGGTCGGACCTTCGGGCAGGTCCCATGCGCTGATATCACTACGGTTAGCGACGCGCCAAGTCACACCGCCGTCCACACTGTAGCGCCATGTAGCGCCGCTTTCAGTTGTGACAGAGAGGCTTCCTTGGTTATTGAATATCCAAGGATCTCCTTCGACGCCGGATCCGGTTCCCCCTACGATTTCCACGGTAGGGCGGGCGGCAGCAATTGTATCCTTCACAACCGAAACAGTAGCGATTGAACTCACATGTCCAAGCCTGTCCGTCTGGTACGCAAGGATCGTGTTATCTCCCTCTGCCAATTCAGACGAGGCAATCGTTCGATCCGCGCTGGAGCGCCATGTGGCACCACCATCCAAACTGTATTTAAATTCGGCACCTGCTTCTGTGGAGAATTGCAGTTTACCTGCACTGTTTAACAATACGGGTGTCGCGGCCGAGCCTGTGCCAATCACCACACCAGCTTGGATACCAGTGGCCGTATTGGCAAAATCCAAGTCCGGCGCGATTGGAGCAAGTGTATCTTTAAAAATCGCAAATGTTACCCGCTCACTCGAGTTATTGAATTTATCGTAGGATTCAATTTCAAGCGTATTAAGCCCTTCATTGAACATATCCGCCGTCAACCCCCCTGTTGGACCTTGCTTGAACTGACCGCCATTCAAGTAGTAACCAAAGCCGATCGCTTCTGGAAATGCAATTCTGAGTTTGCCCTGGCTGTCAATCATGATTGGATCCTCAGCCTTGCCGGTTCCCAGAACAACACCTTCTTGAGCTGCGGTTGCGGACGTGGCGAAATCTACGGTTGGATTCGGCGGCGGGGTGAAATCTGCCAAAACGGTCACCATACCCATCGCACTTGCGTTACCAGCCTTGTCAATTTGAATGACCTGAACCGTATTGAGCCCGTCTACCAGGTCATTCATACGAATACCCTCACTAGAACCGACTTTCCAGGTGGCACCTCCGTCGATACTGAAATGCCACTCCGCACCGGGTTCCGTCTTCAGCTTCAAATAGCCAGTCTTCGCGATTTCGATCGGATTAGTAGGAGTACCCTTACCGAGTACGAAACCTTTAATGTCAATTGTCCCGGACGCGGCGAAGTCCACGACCGGCGCTGCCGGCGCGATAGTATCCTTTACGACGGTGAGGGTGCTCAGCTCACTATTATTTCCAGCCGCATCAACCTGCACGATCTGGATGGTGTTAACACCTTGATTTAGATTGTCAGCTGTAATTTGACCATTGACACCTGTCTTCCACGTGATCCCGCCATCTGTGCTGTAGCGCCAAGTGGCGTTGGCGTCAGCCAGAATGCTCACCCATCCTGTGCTCCCCAGCACGATGGGATCGGCAGCCGTGCCAGTGCCAACCACAACGCCTGCTTCCAAGCCGGTGCTCGAATGGCTCAAGTCCAATCCTGCAGCCGCCGGAGCTGCGGTGTCCTTCACCACGGTCACGGTCGTCGCTGCACTGGCGTTGCCGGCCCGGTCGACCTGGACGATCTGGATGGTGTTGGTGCCTTCCGTCAGGTCCGTCGCCGCGATACCGGCGGTCGTGCCTTGCTGCCAGGTGATGCCGCCGTCCGTGCTGTAACGCCAGTTGGCGTCCGCTTCCGTGGCGATATTCACCTTGCCGGTCGAGCTGACGATGATCGGATCAGCAGCCGTGCCAGTGCCCACCACGGTGCCCGCTTGCGAGCCCGTGCCCGAGCTGGCCTTGTCCAGCACAGGTGCCACCGGTGCCGTGGTGTCCTTCACCACGGTGACGGTCGTCGGTGCACTGGCGTTGCCGGCCTTGTCGATCTGCACGACCTGGATGGCGTTGGTGCCTTCCTTCAGGTCCGTCGCTGCGATGCCGGCGGTGGTGCCTTGCTGCCAGGTGATGCCGCCGTCCGTGCTGTAGCGCCAATCAGCGCCAGCTTCGGTAGCGATGCTCACCTTGCCGTCCGAGCCGATCACGATCGGGTCAGCTGCCGTGCCAGACCCCACGATGGTGCCAGTCTGCGCACCCGTGCCAGAGTTGGTCACGTCCAACACTGGAGCCACGGGGGCCGTCGTGTCCTTCACCACGGTCACGGTCGTCGGAGCGCTGGGGTTGCCTGCCTTGTCGATCTGCACGATCTGGATGGTGTTGGTCCCTTCGGTCAGGTCATTGGCGGAGATGCCAGTGCCGGTGCCCGGTTGCCAGGTCACGCCACCATCGGTGCTGAAGCGCCAGTCCGCATCGGACTCTGCACCGATGCTGACCTTACCGTCCGAGCCGATCACGATCGGATCGGCCACAGTGCCCGAACCCACCACGGTGCCCGTTTGAGAACCCGTGCCCGAGTTGGCCACATCCAGCACCGGGGCCACCGGCGCCGTCGTGTCCTTGACCACGGTCACGGTCGTCGGGGCGCTGGGGTTGCCTGCCTTGTCGATCTGCACGATCTGGATGGCATTGCTGCCTTCCTTCAGGTCCGTCGCCGCAATGCCGGCGGTCGTGCCCTGCTGCCAGGTGATGCC
>NZ_QUMT01000007.1 GCF_003387155.1 Roseateles depolymerans
GTGTCCAGCGCGTTCTCAAGCTTGACGTCCCGCCCCGCCTGCACGGCGGTGGCGGCGTCAGACACCACATTGGAGCCCTGCACCCGAATGTCCTGGCCGGCCGTGATCGCAACGGTATCGCCGGAGATCGTCGTGCCGGTTGCGGTGGTGCGCTCCAGCTGCGTCTTGCTGGTGGTGGTCGTGGACTTCAGGAAACCCTTGACCGTGTGTTTGGACGCCTCGTCCAGCGACTCGGTCGATTGCGCCGCCAGTAGTTGCACATCCCGCGCAGCGTTCAGCTGCATCGCCCCAGCGCTGTTGACCGAGGCCCCATGCGCCGTCAGGTCCTGACCGGCGCTGAGCAACACCGTGCCCTTCGCATCCAGAGAGGTACCCACCTGCTGGCTGTTGCCTTGGTAGAGGTGGTTGTTGGCGTCGAAGGTGGCGCGGTCGCTGCTGGCGGTCTGGACGGTGGTGAGTTTCAGGTCCCGGCCGGCTTGCACGAACACGCCGCTTGGACTGATGCCAGCGCCAGCGTTGGTCGCTGTGCCGTTGCCAGCCACAGCACCAGTGCCGGCATCCATCCCCGTCTGCCGGATCCTGGCTGCCTCCAGCACCACGTCCTGGCCCGCCTGCAGCAACATCACCCCGCCCGCGGTCAGGCTGGCCACCCGATCCAGCACGGTCCGCTGGCTCGTGGCGGTCGTGCTGCTCGCCGTGGTGGTGGTCACGATCAGGTCGCGGCCGGCCTTCAGGCTCATCGCGTCAGTCGCCGTGAGCGAGCCACCGATGTTGCGAAGATCGTCCGCCGCACTCAGCGCCAACTGCGCGCCCCGCATGCTTCCGCTGTTGACGATGTTCTGCGCCGTGGCTCGCAGTCCCTCGGACGCCTGCAGGTCACCGCTGTTGTTCAGTGCGCCGCTGAGCGCCAGGTCCACACGGCTGCCGGCAATCAAGGCACCGCTCGCCTGCAAATCGCCGTCACGCGGCAGCAGGTACACCTGCGGCACCAGCACACGCTGCGTACTTCCATCGGCCAGCGTGACCGATTGCTCCACCAGCCACACCAGGTCGGTGGTCAGTTGCGACATCTGCTCGGCCGTCAGCGCAACGCCTGGGCGAAGCTCATGGGCAGCTGCAAAGCTCGCGCCGTTGGTCAGCAAGGCGCGATACATCTCCTCATCGCTGGAATACCCCTGCAGGAACGTGGACCCGGTGAGCTGACCGATCTGCTCGCGCACCAGTCGCTGCTCATAGAAGCCGTCACCCAGACGCTTCTGCACCGTCGCCGGATCCACCGCCAAGGCCTGCAGCAGATAGTCGCTGGAGAGCCAGTTGCGGTAGTTCGCGTAACGCGGGTCCGTCTCGACCAGGTAGCCGCTGCTCGTGTCCGTGCGCAGTTTGAAGAGGCTGCTCGTGGGCAGACTCAGGGACAGCGGCACCGCGCGCAACTTCCCGCTGGCATCGAAGCCTTGGACACTCGCGGCTGAGCGCAGCGCAGCAGCCAACCCGCCGGACGCGGCCCGAATCGCCGCTGTTGCCCTCTTTGCTGTCACGTCACCGCCGCGGCCTACGGACTGGTCCAGCACCTCGGACAGACTGCCCAACCCGCCTCGGTCGCTGGCGTTCAAGGAGCCTGCCGAGACGATGCTTTGCACCTGAGCGCCTGAGCCGCCGCCGACCACACCGGCCTGTTGGCGTCCTTCCGGGGCTGTGCCCAAGACAGCGCCACCCACCCCCACCACCGGCAAGGTCAGCTTCACTGTGCCGTTGATGGCGGCATCGGTGGTGCTGTATTCGTAGTGGGTGTTGGGAACCCCGGAGCCGCCGTTGTAGGTCCGGTAGACATCCACATGCTCGGTGCCGGACACGGCCACGTCCGTGCTGCGGTTGTCGATGGAGTCGGATTGGATCTGCACCCCATCGCGCCCGATGATTCGGCTCATTTCGTTGACAATGCGCCCGCCTTGCACCGACAGCGTACCGCCCACGATGATCTGCCCCGCCGCGCTTTGCGTCACCTTGGCCGATTCGGTGGTGCGGCTGTAGTTGAACGCGGTGAAGTCCCCCACGAGGCGACTGTTGGCGTCCGCGAAGAAGGCCGCGACGGCCGCATCCAGGGCGTTGTCGTCCCCCGGTGTCACGCCAAAGTCGGACCAGATGCGGTCCGAGGCCGGGTAATGGGCACCCGGCACCAGGATGATCTTGCAACTGTCATCCTTGTCGCAGACTTCGCGGTCATGGTCCGCGCTGGGGTGCCACTCGAAGCCGCGCATGGCAGAGCCCCTCACGTCGCCGCCAAAGCCGCCCAAGTACCGCCCAAAGACCTCATTGGGATACCGCTGCGAAGGCAGCAGCATCTTGCGGTTGTAGGTGTCCTTGGACCAGTTGGAGGTCTTGGGATGGAACTCCCACACAAACGGCTCCAGCGACGCCTGCGCGTCACTGCCCCATTGGCTGAACCAGGTGCTGCCGTTGTAGGTCACCTCCCAGAGCACGCGGATCTGGTCCGGCGTGTAGCGCACCGTGCTGCCAGGTGCCTGGAACTCCCAACCGGTGGTGGTGGGGCCGCTAACCTTTTGCCACTGCAGATAGGGGTTCAGGTTCTGGATGTCAGCGGATTGCAGCAGGAGATTGCCGCGTGCTTCGACCGTGGCGCCGCTGTTGATCAGTTGGCCCGTGCTCAGCCGCATGTCGCCACCGCTGCTGATGAAGGCCTTGCTGACCAGCACGCGCGGGGCGTTGGGGTCTTGCGGTAGGGAATCCGCGCCGTCGTGGACGCTGCGATTGGTGATGGCGCCGCCGACGTCCATCTGCAGGCTACGGGTGGCCTCGACCGTGGCGTTCTGGTTCACCACGCTGGCCGCTGTCAGGCGCAAGTCGCCGTCCGAGAAAATGAGCGCCTGGTCAGTGTTGGTGACCCCGCCTGTCAGCGCAAGCGTCAGAGCGCCGCGAGAAGCGATCACGGCGGACTGGCCGCTCTCCGCGCCGTTGGTCAGTTGCCCGCCGCTGAGCGTCAGGTCACTGCCGTAGATTCGGCCGGTGCCCAGGTTGGTGATGGCCGCTGCATTCACACGGACTCGGTCACCGTCGATCAGGCCGCGGTTGGTGAGCGTGTCCGTCGCCGTCAGGCGTGTATCAGCGCTGCTGAGTTCACCGGCTGCGCGGTTGTCGATGGACTGCGCCTGGATGTCCAGGGAGCCGCCGGCCCGAAGGATGCCTTCATTGACGAAGCTGCCGGTGAGCGCCAGGGAGAGGTCGCCGCGTGCCTGGAGCAACGTGCCGGTGCCGTAGATCAGGTCCCCGCCCAGCGTCAGAGCCAGCGAGCCGCCGCTGGAGAACATGCCGCCGCCCGAGAGGCTGGCCGCGTTCACCGACACTGCCTTGCCGCCCCATACCGTGCCACTTTGATTGCTGAGAATAAGGCCAGACGCTCGTCCGACGGGCTGGGTCGCCAGGGCGCTGGCATCGCTGGACACCGGGTTGGCCCCTGACGCTGCCCCTGGCGCACTGACCGGTTTGGCGGCTGAACTTGTGGGCAACGATTCAGCGCTGCGGTTGATCTGCAGGCTCGGATAGGAGCCGAGCTGCGCCATCGGGTCGGATCCGCGCAGCATTAAGGGGTCGGCGCCGGTCACCACTGTCTGACCCAAGCCGCTGAGGACCCCACTGCTGTTGTCCAGGCTCTGTGTCGCCGTCACAAGCAGGTCGGCGTTGGCTCGCACCTGGCCGTTGCGGTTGCCCAGGTTGGCGGCGTGAAGGGTGATCGCGCCGCCTTGCAGACCTTGGCTGGCCCCTGCGGTGCTGCGGTTGTCCAGCAGTCCGGCCGTTCGCACGTTCAGCGACTCACCGCCGTAAATGAGGCCGCCCTCGTTCAGGACATCCCGGCCGGTAGCTGCAATGGATTGAACGCCCACCAGTTGCCCGCCTTGGTTATCCAGTGCGCCAGAGATGCTCAGCGCGAGGGTCTGTCCAGAGACGGTTTGCCGGTTGGTCAGCGAAGTCGCATTGAGCGTGACCGCGGTGCCACCAATGCCTGCGCTGTTCTCAACGCTGCCCGCATCGATCAGCATCGCGCCTTGCGACCGCAGTCCCGTTGGCGTGCTGATGGAGGCATCCACCGTGTTGATCAGCGCCTCCCCACCGGTGTTGATCGACAACGTCTGACCCGATTGCAACAAGCCCCCGAAGTTGTCCAGGGTGCCGCTTCGCAGCGTCAGGTTCTCGCCAGACAGCACCTTGCCAGCACGGTTGCTGAACGACTGGCCCAGAGTGTCCAAGAGGACCGTGGTGCCCGACAGCTCGCCGCGGTCGTTGATCAGACCGGCGGAGGTCAGCGCAATGCCGCTGCTTGCTAGGACGGCGCCCCCTGTGTTGTCGAGCAGCCCCGAAGTGGTGACCGAGACGCCATCACGTCCGCTGACAAGGCGCCCCGTCTGGTTCTCCAACGTGCCCGAGGTCACGGCAACCGCCTGCTGCGCCAGCAAGCTTCCCTGGCTGTTGCGCACCGCTCTGGCTGACTGAATCGTCAAAGCGCCGTCGCTGCCCACCCAGCCGCCGCGGTTGTCCAGCGTGGCCGTATCCAGGCGCATGTCGCCGCCGCTGCGCAGTCGGCCGCCTTGGTTGTCCAGTCCATCGACCTTGCCCGGCGCTGTGGAAGTGTTGCGCTCGCCCGAATCGGGTGAACCGCCCGGGTGTATCGGCTCTGCTGAAACGGCAGTGGCGATGGCGGAAGCCGCGGCGGTCAGACCAGTCGTGTGAATCCACAGGGCATTCCCCGCCTGCATCACACCGCCAGCGGCGTTCGTCACCCGGCCAGCCTCAACGGTCAGCGACGTGCCAGCGGCAAGGGTGCCGCCTTGGTTGTTCAGCGCTCCCATCAGCGCCAGATGCGTGGCGTGAGCGCTGGCCATCTGCGCGCCGTCATGCGTCAGGCTGTCCGAACGAATCTGGATGCTGTCCGCTTGTGTGCTGGCACCGGTCAGCGCCAGATCCCGTGCCACGGTCCAGTCCAGCGCTCCAGATGCGAGAACCCGACCTTGCGCGCCATTCCACGTCGCGGCCTGAAGCTGGAGAGCCCCGCCAGCCTGGGCGATGCGACCGCCCGTGTTGTTGACCGCCGCTGCGCCGAGCGTCAGTTGGCGCCCAGCCGATTCAATCGTCCCGCCCTGGTTGTTCAGATCGCGGGAGAGCGACGACGCCAGAGCACCATCGGCCGAAGTCTGCGTGAGGCGTCCACCCGTGTTGATCCAGTCACGCGCGGTCAACTGAACCTGGCCAGCACCGATCTGTGCACGCGAGGTGATGAGGTCTTGTTGCGCGCTCATCGACAGATCGCTGGCTGCCAGGGCGGCGCGCTCTAGCGAGAGATCTCCCGCACTCGCACGCAGGCTGACTGTGCGTGCCTGCAACTGCGCGCCTTGCAGCTGCATTGCAGCAGCGCTGGCAGACAGCTCGCTGGCCGCCGTCATGGCGCCGCTGAACTGGAGCTGCTCGATGGCCGAGACCGTCAGACGCCCTTGCTGGGCCAGCGTGTTGTCGCGGCGAAGACCCGACGCCAATCCGCCGGAGCCACTGATCTGCAAGGCGGCGACGCTGAGATCCCCTTGCGACGCCAGCGTGCCTGGATTGATCACCTGCGCCGCACTGACCGCTGCTGCGCCCTGGGCGTAAAGCAGTCCGCCATTGCTGAAGGCATGACTGACGGCGATCTGAGTACTACCGCTGCTCTGCAAAGCTCCCGTGTTGTTCAGTGAATCGGCCAGCAAGGTGAGCCTGCCGTCAGCCGCTTGCGGACGATCAATCTGGCTGGTGGCACCGGACTGCCCTTCAGTGGCTGTCGCCAGCGTCCCGTCAGCGAGAAGTCCGGCTGCCACAAGGCCCGAGGTAGACAGCTGATCCGCCCGTACCGTGAGCGACTGGCCAGCGGCCAGCAAGCCTGAGGTTTGCAGCGTCCCCGCCTTGAGAGTGGCGTCGTCACGCGCGTAGACGGTTCCGCCGCCCTCCCACCGCGCTGCGTTCACGGTCAAGGTGCCGGCCTCCAGCCGTCCTTCCCCGTGCTGCCATTGGCCCACGTCGAGTACCGCGTCATGCGCTGCCAGCACGGTGCCGCCCGCGTTCAGGACTTGCCCCGCGTACAGCGCCAGCTCAGCGGCGCCCACTTGGCCGCTCATGTTGTCTACCAAGGCCGGGCGTTGGGACGATCCCACGATCAGCCGCTGGTTGGACAGAAGCCATCCGGCCTGGTTGCCCAGCCTGTCGGCGTCCACATGCAGGTCACCGACCGACGACACCACCCCGCCGCCGTTCTCAATCGCTGAGGCCTGCAGACTGAGCAACGTGCTGTTCGATTCGATGCGGGCGGATCGGTTGTCGAGCACGCTCTGGGTAACGATGCGTGAAGCCTCGGCCCCCGCCATCTGCGTATGCGCCCCTCGATGCGACAGCTGTCCGGTCTGCCAGTCCACAGCCTGCGCGGCGACTTGCGACCGGTCCAGCGTAGCCTGGGTCGCAGCCAACTCAAACCGTCCACCGGACAGAACCTGGGTGCCACTGAGGTCCAACCCGCTGGTGGTGAGGGCGAGCGTTCCCGCGCCGTAGTGCTCAAGCCTGGCCTCACGGGCGCGGATGGATTCCGCGGTCAGCGTCAGGTCACTGGCATTCGTTGCGATACGCGCGCCATCGGCTGTCAGTGCGCTATCGAAGCCCAGCTTGAGCGTCTGCGTACCGGTCTGAAGGAACTCGCCGCCGCTCAGATCCGCTTGCCCGGCGGACAGCTTCAGCGCATCGGCCATCCAGGTTGCCTGGATCGCGGACAGACGGCCCATGGCTTGAACCTGAAGCGTCTGACCTGCATTCAACTGGCTGCCATCGGCAGTGACGGATGCGCCGGCGATCAAGATCCCGGGCGCTTCCGTCTGCGCTCTTGAGACGTCCGCCGCGCCGGTGGCGGTCACCGCAACATTCTCCGAAGCCACCAAGGTTGCGCCCCGCGCGTCGACTTGGTTCCCAGAGACTGCGATGACGTTCGCCTTCGCCTGGGCCCCGCCGAGGTCGACAACGGGGGCCTGCACCTGGACCCGCTGCGATGCCAACAGCTGACCCGCTTGTGACTGCGACTGACTGGCCGTCAGCACCAGCGATGCGGTACTCTCCACCGCGCCAGCAGCAATCTGCCCATCCGCCCCGACCCCCGCCGCCGTCAGGCTACCGCTCAGGCTTTGGAGCTGCGGCGCTCGAAGTTCCGCGGAGCCCCACGAAGCAATCTGCCCCGCATTGCGCACCCCTTGCGCCGACGTCATCACGAGCGGTGGCCGCTCTCCCGAACGAACGCCCGAAGCGTCTCCGTCCGTTGGGAGCGAAGCCTCCGCATCCGACCGCTGCGCATACACCGCGCCGGTGTTGTCCAACCACCCATCCGCACGGAGCGTCAGGCGGCTGCCAACGATCTGTCCTGCCTGCCGGACGCCCAGTCCGGCCTCGGTACCCACCAGCGTGATCTGCTGCGCGTAGATCCCGCCCAGCGCCGTGCTGTCCAGCGCGTAGCGGGGCCGCTCGCCATGTGCAGCCAACGCTTCACCGGCGCCCTCTCCCGCACCGGCGGTCTGCGCAGACATCACTTGCGTCCCGGTCTGGACTCGCACGTCCTTGGCCCAGAGCCCGGCGTTGAGTTCCACCGCACGCGCCAGCAACGACGTGTAGTCGGTTGAGCGGGCATCGAGACCTGCCCCGTCGATGCGAATCAGGCCCCCCTGCACCGCAAAGCCGCTGATATGCCCCGCTGCGTCAAACCGCGGCGTCCCCGTGGTCAGCGTCGCGCTACTTGCATTGATGAACCCACCCCCGTCCACCTGGATGCCACTCGGGTTCGCAATGACCACCTCCGCACGGCGCCCCGCCACCTCCACATAGCCATGGAGCTGGCTCGGCGCGCTGCTGTTGACCTCGTTGAGGATCACCTGCGCCTCGCCCCGGCCCAGCCACGGATTGCCCTGCACCCAGCCTCCCAACTGGGTGCTCGTATCCGTCCGCGAGTTGTTGAGGATGACGCCTGTCGCGCCGACATCGAACTGGCTGTAGGTGTTGCGGGACACACCCGCCACACTGGGGGTCTGGATATTCACCAGCGTCGCGCCATTCGGTGCGGTCAACACCGTGGGACGCTGAGAGCCGGGGGCAGACGGATCCGCAATCACCCGAGAGGCCACAGACGATGCCCCGTCCCATGGAGCAGCCGCCCCCTGGAGCGCGTGGACACCCTGAACCTTCAAGGCTGCCCCTCCCTGCGGACCGGCAGCTCCCTGCGAATGGGCACCTCCTTGCGCCAGCACAGCAGACCGCGCCTCGTCGCGCACAGTGGCGACCTTTGCCTGCAGTTGTTTAATCGCAAGCTCGGCCCGGGCTCGCGCTTGCGACGCTTCATCGCCCCGAGCTCCCCCGCGCCCGCTGCCCGGCGACTGGGCCGACATCGACGGCTCCGCACGCACCGTCAAGGGTTCGGCCACGAAGAGCGCCATTCCCGCCGCCACACCGACCGCCAGGGCGGTCACAGAAAGCCTCATCCCTTGAGGCGGCCGGCCACCGCCACCAACAGCCGCGTCGCAACGATCGCCCTGCGACGCAACGAGCGCCACGGCCGCCAACGCCCCGCTCTCCCCGGGCGCCTTCCCTCGAGACCGCACCGTCTCTGCCGCCGCCATGAACTGGCCGCGCCGCTTGTTGAAAACAATCCGGAAATGAAGTCGGTTCATGGCTCGCGTGCTGGTGGGTTCATCCCACGGCCCGCCAGCCTTTGCGCCAGCGGGCCACTTGGCCGCGAACTCTAGGGAGCGGTGCTGGGCTCAGATATGACCTATGCATGCCATCCCGCGCCGGCATTCCCAGGCGACAACGCCCCTCCGGGGGATTGCCACGCTCGACCCTGACCTCCAAAAAGAAACGGCCCCGAAGGGCCGTTGCTGTTGATCTGGCGGGGATGCTCACTGCGAAACCTCAGACGCTCCCCCACCGTGGCGATGCCGCTCGATGATGAGGGAGCGAGGCTACGCAGGCCCCGTGGCCACGCCCGCTCAGCGCTTGAGCACCGCGTCGCTCTTGGCCAGCTGCGCGTTCTGCTGATCCAACCACACCTTGAGCGGCTGGAAATACTCGATCAGCGCGCTGCCGTCGAGCTGCTGCTCACCGGTCATCGCCTGCAGCGCCTGCGGCCAGGGCTTGCTGGCGCCCAGCTTCAGCATGGCCTGGTATTTCTCGCCCGCCTTCTTGTTGCCGAAGATCGAGCAGCTGTGCAGCGGCCCGGTATAACCCGCCTCGCGGCACAGGGCGCGCTGGAACTGGAACTGCAACAGGTGGGCCACGAAATACCGCGCATAGGCCACATCGGCCGCGACGTGGAACTTGGCACCGGCATCAAAGCCGCCCTCCTGCATCGGCACCGGGCGCGAAATGCCCTGGTAGGTCTCGCTCAGCGACCACCACACCTTGTCGTAGTCCTGCGGCTGCACCTGGCCGCCATAGACCTGCCAGCGCCATGCATCCACCTTGTAGGCGAAAGGCAGGAAGGCCACCTTGCGCAGCGCCTGCATCAGCAGGTTGTCGATGTCGTCGCCGGGGCGGTCGGTGTCCTTCATCAAGCCCAGGCGCTTGAGGTAGTCCGGCGTGATGGACAAGGCCACCGTGTCGCCAATGGCTTCATGGAACCCGTCATTGGCGCCGTTGCGGAACAGGGTGGGTTGATGCCGGTAAGCCAGGTCGTAGTAGATGTGGCCCAGTTCGTGATGGATGGTGATGAAGTCCTCTTCCGTCGGACGGATGCACATCTTCACCCGCACATCCTGCTGCTGGTCAATGTCCCAGGCCGACGCATGGCAGACCACTTCCCGGTCCTGCGGCTTGGTCAGCAGCGAGCGCTCCCAGAACGTCTCGGGCAGGGTCTCCATGCCCAGCGAGGTGTAGAAGCCCTCCGCATACTTCACCATCTCCTTGGCGGAGGTGCCGCGCTGCACCAGCACCTGGCTCAGGTCATAGTCCCCCGCCTTGGCGGCCGGCTTGACCAGGGGATAGATGTTCTCCCAGCTCTGGCTCCACATGTTGCCCAGCAGATGCGCCGGGATCGGGCCGGTGGCGGGCACCTGGTCCGGGCCGTAGGTCTGGCGCAGCTTGTAGCGCACGTAGGTGTGCAGCGACTCATACAGCGGACGCACCTGCTGCCACACACGGGCCATGTCGGCGGAGAAGGCGTCCGGCGTCATGTCATAGCCCGAGCGCCACAGGGCGCCGGTGTCGGCGAAGCCCATCGCTCGCGAGCCCTTGTTGGACAGGGCCACGTAATCCACGTAGTCCTGCTTGTAGGCACGGGACTGGGCATGCCAGCCCACCCAGGCGTCCTCGAGCTGGGCCGGGTCACGGCTCTCGGCCATGATCTTTTCCAGATCGTCCAGCGCCAGGCAGGCCGGTTTGGTGTCGCCGTGCTGCTGCGGGCAGTATTTGGCCGTGCCGTAAGCACTGGTCATGCGGGTGGCCAGACGGGTGAAGCGGGCGCGCTCCTGGTCGTCCGGAATCATCATCGTCAGCTGCATCAGCTTGAGCTTGCGGGCCGTGTCGGCCGGCAGCGTCAGGCCGTTGTAGCGGCGGGCGGCCAGGGCCAGTTCGCCGGTGGCCTTGAGCAGTTCTTCGTTCGCCTCAGCGGTGATCTGCTGGGTGTCGTCGGTGATGAAGTTCTCCGCCACCCATTCATTGCGCTGCGACTTAATCAGCAGCGCTTCCAGGCGAGATTCGGCGTCCTTGACGAAGCGCTCGGCCTCTTGCCGGGTCGGTGCGGATCGGGCCGCCTTGGCCGTCTTGCCCGCCTTGACGGGGGTCGCCGCCTGGCTGGTCGGCGCGGCCGCATCGGCCGGTGTGGCGGCACCAGCCGCCAGAGCGGTGGCGCCCAGGACGGTGGCGAGCGCCAGCCGGGACAGGCGGGCGTTGGAAATCGATCGTTTCATGAAAACCCCTGATCGGTGCAGCGGTGATGTCAGGCCGGCGGCCCGGGCCGCCACGCCCGCTGGATGGAAAGTGCGCGCACTATGCCGCAAAGCGCTTCCCTTCCTGAAAGTCAGCCCCGCAACCAGGTTATGACCCCTGTCGCGCCCGTCATGCTCGTCAACCCGCAGACCGCCCGATCCCGGCGCGAGGGCCAGGAATAATCCGCCCCCATGGTGCTCAATATCATCTGGATCAGCTTCTTCCTGATCGGCTTCGCGGTCGCCCTGCTGCGGCTCCTTCAGGGCGACCTGACGATCTTCACCCAGGTGCTCACCGGCATCTTCGACACGGCCAAGACCGGCTTCGACATTTCGCTGGGCCTGGTGGGTGTGATGAGCCTGTGGCTGGGCATCATGAAGATCGGCGAGCAGGCCGGCGTCATCCAGCTGTTTGCCCGGATCATGGGGCCCTTTTTTGCCCGGATCTTTCCGGACGTGCCGCGCGGCCATCCGGCGGGCGGCTCGATGGTGATGAACTTCTCGGCCAACATGCTGGGGCTGGACAACGCCGCCACGCCGCTCGGCCTGAAGGCAATGCGCGAGCTGCAGGACCTCAATCCGCAGAAGGACACCGCCAGCAACGCCATGATCATGTTCCTGGTGCTCAACACCGCAGGCATCACGCTCATCCCCACGTCGGTCATCGCCATCCGGCAGGCGATTGCGGTGGACCAGCACCTGGTCAACTTCAATGCGGCGGACATCTTCCTGCCCACCCTCATCGGCACCTTCATCTCCTTCATGGCGGGGCTGGTGGCGGTGGCGGTGTATCAGCGCATCAATCTCTTCACCGCGCCGGTGATTGCCCTGGTGCTGGGCTTCGTCGGGCTGATGGCCGGGGTCTTTGGCTGGCTGCACCAGTACCCGCCCGAGGTGATGTCCCAGATGATCGGCCTGCTGGGGAGCCTGGTCATCCTCAGCATCATCGTGACCTTCATCGCGGTGGGGGCGTGGCGGCGCATCAACGTGTATGAGAGCTTCGTCGAGGGCGCCAAGGAAGGCTTCGGCGTGGCCGTGCAGATCATTCCCTACCTGGTGGCCATCCTGGTGGCCATCTCGGTCTTCCGCACCACCGGCTGCATGGACTATGTGGTGCGCGGCATTGCCGCAGCCGTGGCGGCAGTCGGGCTGCCGACCGACTTCGTGCCGGCACTGCCGGTGGGCTTGATGAAGACGCTCTCGGGCAGCGGCGCGCGCGGCTTGATGGTGGACGTAATGAAGACCTATGGCGTGGACAGCTTCGAAGGCAAGCTGGCCGCCATCATTCAGGGCTCGACCGAGACCACCTTCTATGTGCTGGCGGTCTACTTCGGCAGCGTGAACATCCGCAAGACGCGTTATGCGCTGACCTGCGGGCTGATCGCCGATGCGGTGGGGCTGGTGGGCACCATCATCGTCGGCTACTGGTTCTTCAAGTAAGGAAGGCGCTCAGTCCAGGGTGTCGCCTTCGCCGTCCGCCAGGTCCAGGGCGTGGCGCTCCCGCTTGGCGGCGTACATGGCCGCGTCGCTGCGGGCCAGCCAGGTCTGGAGCGTGTCCCCGTCCTGACGCTGAGCCGCCCCGATGCTGATGCTGACGGCCAGACCCTCGGCGATGGCGCTCCAGTCGTGCTCCTGCACCGCGCTGGACAGGCGCTGGCAGGCTTGCTGGGCGATCTCCTCGGTGGCGCCCCGCAGCAGCAGCACGAACTCGTCGCCGGCCAGGCGGGCTGCGAGGTCGTGTTCCCGCACATGCTGGCGCATCAGTCGCGCAATCTGCGTGAGCACCTGGTCGCCGACCAGATGGGAATGCCGGTCATTGACCTGCTTGAAATGGTCCACATCGATGAGCGCCACGCTCACCAAGCCGCCGGCGCGCAGCAGCGATTCGGCCTGCGCCTCGAAGCTGCGACGGTTGGCCAGGCCCGTGAGCGGGTCTTCCATCGACAGCTTTTCGAGGCGCTGAGCCTGATCGGCCAGCTCGGCGCGGTCGCGTTCGCTGCGCCGGGCATCGAGTTGCCATTGCACCGCCTCGGCGCGGCTGTCCAGGCTGGCAATGCGCACGCGGGCCTCACGCTCGCGCAGCGCGCGCATGCGTTGCAAGGCGCGTTGCGGCTGGCCTTGCTGTTCCTCGATCTGGCTGGCGATCAGCTCCCCCAGCTGCGCCAGCGGTTCGTGCTGGACCGCATCGGCCTGGGCCACCAGTTGGGAGGCCGCCCGGCGGGCCTGCGGCCACAGACGCCGCGACCAGGCCAGCTCCGCCTGCACCCAAGCAGCCAGGGCGGCGAGCCAGTGGCGGTCTCCCCCAGGCAGCAGGGCCAGGGCTTGCTGGAACTCGGGTTGAGCCAGGCCCGATGCACCCTTCCAGATCTGGGCCAGGGTCTGCATCAGGGTCCACCAGCACTGGGCTTCGCCGGCCAGCTCGCCGGTCACGCCGCCGACGGCGCCCTCCAGCACTTCCCCGAGCAGATGGCGGGCATTGATCAGATGCGCTTCCAGGGCGCCGAGCGTCGGCAACTGGCCGCGCTGTTCGCGCTCGCCAGCCAGCCGCAGGAGTTCAGCCGTGGCCAGCCACAGGCAGGCCGCCAGCGGGGTCTGGCGCGGCTTGCAGGCATTGGCCGCATCGGCCGCCTGACGCAGCACCTGCTGGGCGGGTTCGAAGCTGCGGGCCCAGACATAACAGGCGCCCAGATCCTGCAGGGCCACCACCTGGGCCACGCCGCCCTGCTGCGCCTGCGCCAGCCTCAGGCCGAGCAGCGCCGCCTCGATGGCTTCTTCATGATGGCCGGCCAGCGACGCGGTATGGGCCAGCACGGACAAGGCCCCCGCCTCGCCAGCGGCGTCGCCCACATGGCGGAACAGCCGAGCGGCCAGCTCGCTGCGCGGACGCGCCTCCCGTGGACGGTGCAGCGCCCGGTCGCAGCGGGCCAGATGCAGCAGCGCCTGCGCCTGCTGCGCCCGGTCGCCGGCCTCCATGGCCAGCAGCAGCCATTCCTCGCCCGGCGCCTGCGCCGATTGCGCATCACCAGTCTGGAAGACGGCCTGGGCCTGTTGGGCCGCGTGAAGCAGGTCCAAGGCGGAAGCGGGAGGGCTGGGCACTGGCAGGTGATGCGGTTGAGGTGGCTGGGGTGTCAGGATAACGGGATCGGCGGGCCCGATGGGTTCATCGGCATCAGCCGCGGTGACATCAACGCCGCGAGCCATTGCATGAAGACCTGCACGCGGCGCGGCAACTGGCGCCGGTGGGGATACAGCAGGTGCACCGGCATCGGCGCGGCCCGGAACTGGGGCAGCACCTCCCGCAGGCGGTTGGCCAGGACCTCCCCATCGTTGCCACGCCGGGGCACCTGCACGATGCCCAGGCCCGCCAGGCAGGCGCCGATGTAGGCCTCCGAATTGTTGACGGTCAGGCTGCCGGCCATCGGCACGAGATGCTGCACGCCCTGCTCGTCCTGCCATTCAAAGCCGATGGGACGCTGGCCCAGCAGCGGCGCGTAGTGGATCAGCTGATGCTGCGCCAGATCCTCGAGCGTGCGGGGCTCGCCCCTACGAGCCAGATAGTCGGTGCTGGCCAGATTCACCATGTCCAGGAAGCCCAGCGGCCGGGCGACCAGGCTGGAATCGGTCAGCGGCCCCACCCGCAGCACGCAGTCGAAGCCCTCTCGCACGACATCGACCCGCCGGTCGGTGCTGCTGAGCTCCAGCTCCAGGCCCGGATGGGTGGCAAAGAACTCGGGCAGGGCCGGCGTGACCAGGTCCCGGGCCAGGCGCAGCGGGATGTCCACCCGCAGGCGGCCGGTCAGCCCGCTGGCGGAGGGCTGGAACATGGTCTGCAAGTCCCCCAGGTCCGACAGCAGGTCCAGGGAGCGCTCCAGGCAGGCCTGGCCGTCCTGCGTCAGCTGGACCCGCCGCGTCGTGCGATGGAACAGCCGCGTGCCCAGCGCCGCCTCGAGCCGCTGCACCGCGGTCGACACGCTGGCCTTGGGCACCCCCAGGCTCAGCGCAGCCTGGGTGAAGCTGGACAGCTCGGCCACCTTGACGAACACCTGCAAGGTTTCCAGGGAAGGAAGGGCATTCATTTGTTCATTATGGATGAACAGTCAAATCAAACGCAGGCGATTTATCTGACTTCGATCGATCAATAGAGTGCCAGTCATTCCTTCACTCTGTAGCCCTGGAGACTGACATGAGTTTCTCGACCCCCACCGCCCACCCCATCGCCCTGATCACCGGCGGCAGCCGCGGCCTGGGCCGCAATGCCGCCCTGCACCTGACGCAAAAAGGCATCGACGTCATCCTCACCTACCGCAGCCGGCAGGACGAAGCCCAGGCCGTCGTGCAGCAGATCGAAGCCCAGGGCGGGCGCGCCGCGGCGCTGCCGCTCGACGTGAGCCAGACCGCCAGCTTTCCGGCCTTCGTGGAATCGGTGAAGGCGCTGCTGGCGCGCCACTGGCAGCGCGAGCGGCTGGACCATCTGGTCAACAACGGCGGCACCGGACTGCACCTGCCGATCGCCCAGACCACCGAAGCCCAGTTCGACGAGCTGATGGCCACCCACCTCAAGGGCCCGTTCTTCCTGACGCAGGCGCTGCTGCCGCTGATCCAGGACGGCGGCAGCATCCTCAACATCTCGTCGGGACTGACCCGCTTCTCGATACCGGGGTATGGCGCCTACGCCACGATGAAGGGCGGGCTGGAAGTGCTGTCGCGTTATCTGGCCAAGGAGCTGGGCAGCCGCGGCATCCGGGTCAATTCACTGGCCCCGGGCGCGATCGAGACCGACTTCAACGGCGGCGCACTGCGCAGCAATGCCGCGCTGAACCAGTTCGTCTCCAATGCCACCGCGCTGGGGCGTGCTGGCCTGCCGGATGACATCGGGCCAGTGGTGGCGTCGCTGCTGTCGCAGGACAGCCACTGGATCTCCGGTCAGCGGATTGAAGCCAGCGGCGGCATGTTCCTGTGAGTCCGGCCCACCGCCGCTCTTGAGGCGGTCCGGCCGGCCACCACCCCCTTGGCGCCCGATGCGTGCGGGGGCGGAATTCGGCTTTCGGGGTGCGGCTGCGGGTGGCCGCGCCTGGCCCTCAGTGCCCGCCGCCCAGATAAGCCGCCTTCACTGCCGGGTCGGTCCGCAGCTTGTCCGCGGGCCCATGCAGCGAGATGCGGCCGTTCTCCAGCACGTAGCCGTAGTCCGCCACCGCCAGCGCCGCCGCCGCGAACTGCTCCACAAGCAGCATCGTCACGCCCTGGGACTTGAGCCGCTCGATGATCTTGAACACCTCATCGACCAGGATGGGGGCCAGCCCCATCGACGGCTCATCCAGCAGCACCACTTCCGGATTCAGCATCGTCGCCCGGGCCATGGCCAGCATCTGCTGCTCGCCGCCGGACAAGGTGCCGGCCAGCTGCTGGCGCCGCTCCTTCAGCCGCGGGAAGAGCTCCATGGCCCGCTCCAGGTCCGCCTCCACATTTCCGCGCGGGCGTGCCCCCGTGTAGCGCGGAAACGCGCCCAGGCGCAGGTTGTCGGTCACCGTCATGGTGGCGAACACCCGGCGCCCTTCCGGCGAATGGGCCAGGCCCAGCCTCGCAATGTGATACGACTCCAGGCCGTCGATGCGGCGGCCATTGAGCGAGATCTGCCCGGCACTGGGCGCGATCATGCCGGACACGGCCCGCATGGTGGTGGTCTTGCCGGCGCCGTTGCTGCCGATCAGCGTCACCACCTGGCCCTTGGGCACCTCGATGGAGATGCCATGCAGCACCTCCACCTTGCCGTAGCCCGCATGCAATTGGTCAATCTTCAACATGGCTGTGGGGTCCTCGCTGTCAGGCTGCCTGGCCGCCGAGGTAGGCCTCGATCACCTTGGGATCGGCCTGCACCTGGGCCGGCCGGCCTTCCGCAATCTTCTGTCCGAAGTCCAGCACCGACACCGTGTCGCAGATGCCCATGACCACGTCCATGTGGTGCTCGATCAGGATCACGGTGATGCCGTGGTCGCGGATCTTGCCGATGATGCGCATCAGCTCCTTGATGTCGGGCGCGGTCAGGCCGGCGGCCGGCTCGTCCAGCAGCAGCAGCTGCGGGTCCAGCGCCAGCGCGCGGGCAATCTCCAGCAGGCGCTGCTTGCCGTAGGGCAGGTTGCGGGCCTCTTCCGTGGCCAGGCTGCCCAGGCCGACGAAGTCCAGCAGGCTTTGCGCGCGGGCCTGGGTGGTCTTGTCTTCGTGCAGGTACTTGGGCGTGTGCAGGGCCACGTTCAGGAGGCCGCTGCGGAAGCTGTGATGCAGGCCCACCATCACGTTGTGCAGCGCGCTCATCTCGCCGAAGAGCTGCACGTTCTGGAAGGTGCGGGCCACGCCGGACAGGGCGATGTCCGCGGAGGTGCGGCCCACCAGCGAGCGCCCCGCAAACTGCAGGCTGCCTGCGGTGGGCACGTAGATGCCGGTGAGCACATTCATCATGGTGCTCTTGCCGGAGCCATTCGGGCCGATCAATCCGTGGATGCTGCCGCGGCGCACCTGCAGGTCGACCTGGTTCAAGGCCTTGAGACCGCCGAACTGCATCAACACGCCCTTGGCATCCAGCAGCACCTCACCGTTGCCGGCGGCGGCTTGCGAGATCGCATCCGAGCCGGTCGCGGCCACGGCGCCAGGCACGCCCACCGGCTTGGCCTTGATCCGCAGCGCCTGGCGGACGAAGCCCACGATGCCGTCCTGCAGGTAGTACACAACAAAGAGGGTGATCAGCCCGAAGACGGACAGGCGCCAGTCGGTCATCGTCTGGAGCACGAACGACAGGCCGGCCAGCGCAATGCTGCCCACCACCGGGATCACCGCCTGGCCCACGGTGACCTTCTCCCGCTTGAGGGCCACGAGGGTGGCGGCGGTCACCACGATGGCGAAGATCACCGACACCCAGCGGAACAGCGACAGGTCATCCAGCAGCTTGGGCAGCAGCACGATGATGGCGGCACCCAGCAGCGCGCCGGTGCGGGTCTTGCGGCCGCCCATGATGATGGCCAGCAGGAAGAGCACCGTCAGCTCGAAGTTGTAGGTGTTGGGCGAGATGTATTGCTCGGAATAGGCATAGAGCCCGCCAGCCAGACCGGCCAGGCCCGCGCTGATCACGAAGGCGTAGACCTTGTAGCGGTAGACCGACACCCCCATGCAGTCCGACGCTACCGGACTGCCGCGCAGCGCCTCGAAGGCACGGCCCAGATGGGAGCGCAGCACCCGGTGGACGAAGATCAGCGAAGCAATCAGCATCACCGCGACCAGCCAGTAATACTCGGTCTCGTCCATGGGATGACCGAAGAACGAGGGCTTGGTCAGCGTGATGCCCATCGGACCGTTGGTCAGGAAGTCCATCTCGTTGATCAGGATCTGCACGATGGTGCCGAAGGCCAGCGTCACCATCGCCAGATACGGCCCGGTCACCCGCAGGGCGGGCAGCGCCAGCAGGGCGCCGAAGCCCGCGGTCACGAGCACCGCGATGGGCAGCGTCAGCAGCACCGGCGCATCCATCTTCATGATGAGCACCCCGGCCGTATAGGCCCCGATGCCAAACAACCCGGCATGCCCCAGCGACACCTGCCCGGTATAGCCCACCACGATGTCCAGGCCGAACAGCACGATCGCATAGATCATGATGGTCTCGACCAGGTGGATGTAATACGGGTTGCCCGAGACCAGCGGGAAGCCGAACAGCACGATCACGGCCACCAGGCCGGCGACAAGTTTCTTGGCGTTCATACTTTCTTGATCGCAGTCTTGCCGAAGAGACCAGCCGGCTTGACGGCCAGCACGATGAGCAGCAGCACCAGGCCCGGCACGTCCTTGTAGCCGGTGGAGAGGTAAAAGCCGGTGGTGGTCTCGGCAATGCCGAGGATGATGCCGCCGACGATGATGCCCATGCCCGAAGTCAGCCCGCCGATGATGGCCACGGCAAAGGCCTTGAGGCCCAGCACCGCGCCCATGGTGGCGCCGGTCAGGGTCAGCGGCGCGATGAGCACGCCGGCGAACGCGGCCGTCAACGAGGACAGCGCATACGAAAAGGTGATCACCAGGCCGGTGTTGATGCCCATGAGCTTGGCGGCATCGCGGTCATTGAAGGTGGCCACCACGGCACGCCCGTAGATGGAGCGGCGGTTGAACAGCTCCACCGCCAGCATCATCAGCAGCGCGCCCACGACCACCAGGATTTCCATCGGCAGCACATTCGCGCCCAGGAACTTGAGCGGGGCTTCGGGCAGCGGCGAGGGGAAACGCAGGTCGTCGCGGCCCCAGACGTTTTCCGCCACGTTCTTGAAGATGATGCCCAGCGCGATGGTGGACATGATCCAGCCAAACTCGCTTTTGATCTTGATGGCGGGTCGCACGCCGATGCGCTCGACCACGGCCCCCTGCAGCGCGCCGAACAGGCACACCAGCGGGATCATCAGCCAGTAGTTGAGCCCCAGCTGGGTGACCAGGGTCAGGCCGACCAGCGCGCCCAGCATCAGGGATTCACCCTGGCCGAAGTTCAGCGTGTCGGAGGTGGAGAAGGTCAGCTGGTAGCCGAAGGCAATGACCGCATAGATCATGCCGAGCGCGATGCCGCTGAACACCAGTTGAGTCAGGATCTGCATACCGGGTCCGGGACTGCTGACGTCACGCCGGCTGCCGCCCTGCGGAGGCGGCCGGCGTCACGAGGGGACAACAAAACGGCCGCTGAGGGCGGCCGTGGCTGGGGTCACTTCTTCTGGCTGAGGGCGCCCTTGGCGTTGACGTCCTTGACGCGCACCTCGGAGGCCTTCTTGAAGTCAGCCTCATAGGCGTAGACCACGCGCTGGCCCTTCACTTCGCCAAACACCGGGATGTTGGCGGTGATGGCTTCATGGTCGGTCTTGGAGAAGGGCTTGTTGTAGGTGGTGACCACGCCTTCCACCGGCGTTTTCAGGTCTTCCAGGGCGGCCTTGATCTTGGGACCTTCGGTGCTGCCAGCCTGCTTGATGGCGGCGGCCAGCAGGTAGATGGAGTCATACCCTTGAGCGGCCGACACCGGCGAGTCGATGCGGCTGTTCTTCGGATTGAAGGTCTTGAGGTAGGCGACGATGAAGGACTGGCGCTTGGGCGTGGTCGGTTCCTGGATGAAGGTCTGCGGCATGCGCGCACCCTCGCCGCCCGGGCCGGCGTTGTCGATGTAGTTGGCCATGGACAGGGTCCAGCTGCCGATCATCGGCACCTTCCAGCCCAGTTTGGTCATGCCGTTGGCGATCTGGGCGAGCTCGGGGCCGATGCCGTAGGTGAGGATGGCCTCCGCCCCGGCCTCCTTGGCCTTGAGCAGTTGCGGGGTCATGTCCACATCCTTGATGTTGAACTTCTCCACGGCCACCGGCTTGATGCCCTTGAGGTCCAGGGCCTTTTCCAGGTCCTGCCGGCCAAGCTGGCCGTAGTTGGTGGAGTCGGCCAGGATCGCCACCTTCTTGAAGCCGCGGCGGGTCACGGCTTCTTCCACGATCATCGGCGCCTGGATGCTGTCGTGGGCGGCGTTGCGGAAGATGTAGTTGTCCGGCTGATTGGCGAATTGCTGGGTGATGACCGAGCCGGTGGCCACGTTGTTCATCACCGGGATCTTGGCTTCCTGGTAGAAGCGCTGCGCGGCCAGGGCCACGCCGGTGTTGATGAAGCCGACCGTGGCGGCGACCTTCTCCCGGTTGATCAGCTCCTGGGCGATCTGGACGCCGCGTTCGTTCTTGGCCTCGTCATCCCGCTCCACCAGCTGGATCTGGCGCCCCAGCACCCCGCCGGCGGCATTGATTTCCTGGGCGGCCAGGCGCACGCCGTCCCGCATGCTCACCCCCATGGAGGAGGATCCTCCGGTGAAGGGCCCGGACACCCCGATCTTGATGGGATCGGCGGCCTGTGCACCAAAAGCGGTCAAGGCCAGGGGGAGGGCCATCGGAATGGCCAGCAGGGGAATCCCCATCCAACGCGCGCTGAACTTCATGTCTTGTCTCCGTCTTTGATCTCGTGAACATGAGGGCACTGAAGACCGGGCGTCGCGCCGTTGCACACCGAACGAACGCACGCGGCGCGGGAAACCGGCCATCTTGGAAGATGGTGCATCAAACGGCGGCAAATGCACACACACGAATACGTACTCGGAAACCCCAAGCGGGGGATTCAGCGTGGTGTCAGGGAAGACGCTTTTGTCGCCTGAAGTCGGGCAGCATGGAAGGAGGAGCTGCGTGGCAGCAGCACTGACTTGTTGAAGGTTGAAATGCGTCAGGCTGGGGGATGCGCGTCCAAGCTCAAACTTTTAGCATCACGTCATTGCAATTCGCGTGCAGGAGGTATGCACACGACGTCAGGCTCATCATCAGGCAAAAAACCAGGCGGCTCATCAGGCGGCTCTTCAGGTCGCCCTTTTCCTCTCACACTCACGATCGACGCCTCGCTTTACGAAGAAGCGCTATCGTTCATCGACCCTCATCTTGACTCGTCGGCTCTGGTTCAAGAGGCTCTGCAGACTTTCATTCGCGTGAAGGTTGGCCAAAGGCTCAGTGCCCTCCACGGCGTAGCGCCTCACATGCCCTCGATTCCCCGGCGTTCTTGAAGGTGAAGTCGATGGAAACCGTGCTGGTGGACACGTCAGTTTGGGAGGCCCCTACTGCTTGAAAGGGATCACTGGGGGCGCGTCGAGGTCCGCCGCTTGAGCACCAAGGCGCCTGCCAGAGCCGCCACCAACAAGGTCATCACATAGCCCACCAGTGCCGGCCACCCCTTGTGGTCCCAGAACCACCCGCCGAAGGCGCCCAGCGTGCTGGAGCCAATGTAATAGGCCAGCAGGTACAGCGACGCCGCATGCCCCTTGCTGCGGCCGCCCAGCGCGCCCACCCAGGCGCTGCTGACCGAATGGGCCACGAAGAAACCGATGGTCAGCAGCACGATGCCCAGGATCACCACCGGCAGCGAGGTCGACAGACTGAGCAGCACCCCGCCGGCAGCCAGCCCGATGCCGGTCAGCAGCGCCGGTGCGCGCCCCAGCCGATCCGACAGTCCACCCGCCGTGGTCGAGGCCACGATGCCGAACAGGTAGGCGCAGAAGATCAGTCCGATCGCGCTCTGGCTCAGCGAAAACGGCGGGCGCAGCAACCGGAAGCCCACGTAGTTGTAGAACGCCACAAACGTTCCCATCATCAGGAAGCCCATGGCAAACAGAAAAGGCAATGCCGGATGCGCCAGGTGCGCCCGCCAGGCCGACACATGGTCGGACAGCTTCACACCTTGCCGCTTTACAAAATGCCGGGACGGCGGCAGCAACCACCAGAAGCCCGCGGCAGCCAGCAGGCCGATCAGGCTCACGATCAGCAAGGCCGGTCGCCAACCAAAGGCATCGCTCAGCACGCTCACGCCCACACGGCCCATCATGCCGCCGAAGGCCGTGCCGCCCACATATTGGCCCATGGCCCGCCCCAGCCCGCCGGGATGGATCTCTTCCGCCAGATACGCCATGGCCACAGCCGGCACGCCGCCCAGCACCAGCCCTTCCACCGCCCGGGCCGCGAGCAGGCCATGCCAACTGGGCAGCACCGATGCCAGCAGATTCAGCAGCGCGGCCAGCGTCATCGACGCAAACATGAGCCGCCGCCGGTCCATGGTCTCCGACAAGGCACCTGCGCACAGGATGGCGAAGGCCAGGCAGCCGGTCGCCAGGGACAAGGACAAGGCACTCGCGGCCGCGCCCACCTGGAATTCCTGCGCAAACAGCGGCAGCAGCGGCTGCACGCTGTAGAGCAGCGAGAAGGTGGTGAAGCCCGCGAGGAACAGCGCGATGGTGATGCGGCGATACGCCGGGGTGCCGGGCTGCGCCCAGTCACTGGCGGGCGCGGTCACCGGCGCCCGAACATCATCTGCTGGGCCAGCAGGCGCTTGACCGGCGGCAGTGCCTGCAGGGCGGCCAGACCCAGGCCCCGCGCGGCCGGCAGGCCCGGCCAGCGCCAGGCGAAGGTCCGCGCCAGGGCATCCGTGGTCACGATGGTGGCCCAGCGGTCCGGTGCACGCTGGAATTCCACGCGCCGCAGGGCCGACTCCACCGATGGCTGACGACGCAGCGATTCCACCAGCGAGAACGCATCCCGCAGGCCCAGATTCAGCCCCTGCCCCGCCACCGGATGAAGCGTCTGCGCGGCATTGCCGATGCGCACGCAGCGACCATCGACCAAGGTCCGTTCGGCATTCAGGCCCAACGGGAAACACTTCAGCGCGCTGATCTCCAGCAGCGGCCCCACCGATTCCGGCAGTTGCTGCTGGATGACCATCAGGCGCTGTGCATCGCTCAGGGACGCGACATCATCCTCCGCCTGCGGCTGGCACCAGACCAGCGCGGCACGTCGGCGCCCCTGCTGTTCCGGCAGCGGCAGCAAGGCCAGCGGCCCGCGACGGGTGAACCGCTCATAGGCCACGCCGGCAGGACTGCCCGGCGACAAGGTCACCGTGCCGACCCAGGCATTTTGCTGATAGTCATGGCTCAGCGCCTTGCGGGCCTGCTCGGCGAACACCCCGCCTTCGGCCACCACCACCAGATCAAAGCGCTCGACGATGCCGGCGTCCACCTCCACCTCGCCGCCGTGCGGCTGCTGGATGGCTGCGACGGGCTGCCCAAAGCGGGTGAACAGCCGCGCCGGCTCCAGCGCCGCTGCGGCCATCCAGGCGGCTTGCAGCGGGGCCACGAGTTGCCCGTAGCTCAGCACGGCGCCCAGTTGTTCAACACCCTGCTCCTGCGCAGAGATATGTACTTCCGGTTCTCCGGCGGGACCGAACCAGGGGCTGCGCAGCGTCGGCGGCGCCTGGCTCACATGCACTTCGCGGATCGGCTGCGCCTGGGCTGCAGGCCAGACCTTCAAGCGCTGCAGCAACTGGATGCTGCCCAGCGACAGGGCCAGGGTGCGCGGGTCGGCGGACACGTCCCGCTCGGGCGGGCGGGCGTCGAAAAGACTGATTTGCGCCAGCGGCAGATAACGCGCGGCGAGCAGCGCCAGGGCCAGACCCGCCGGTCCGGCGCCGACCACCGCCAGCCTCAGCGACGACACACCGGCGCCACTGGCGGCAGCGGACCGCGCACGGGTGTCCTCATCGCGCATGGCATCGCGGCGCGCGGCACCGAAGGGAAGATCAAACGAGTGGCTGGCAGTGGACTCAGGCATGGCGGGGGACCCCGAACGACCGGTGCTGCCCGACAGCGGCAGCACACTGCAATCACTATAGCGCCGGGTCCGCGCGCCCGGCCCGCAGCGGCGCGGATGCCGCCCTCCGCCCAGTGGGCTCTCTGCGAAGAAGCAAGCTTGCGGCAACTCCGCTACGCTTGCCCGCTGTCCAAAGTCTCGCCGTTCGCGCTCGGCCGGCCTGCAGCGTCAGACGCGCAGCGCCACAAAAGCGCTTCACCAACGAGGACCCCCATCATGCCTCTCACGCAACCGATGCAATATCGCCGTCTTGGCCGCAGTGGCCTGCAAGTCTCTGAACTGTCCCTGGGTTCCTGGGTGACGTATCACAACCAGGTCGACATCAGCGCCGCCGTCGAGATGATGGCCGCTGCACGCGACGCCGGCATCAACTTCTTCGACAACGCCGAGGTGTATGCGCTGGGCAAGAGCGAAGAAATCATGGGCCAGGTGTTCCAGAAGCTGGGCTGGGCGCGTCACAGCTACATCGTCTCGACCAAGTTCTATTGGGGCCTGGAACGCGAAGGCGTGACGGTCAATTTCCAGAACACGCTCAACCGCAAGTACCTGATGCAGGCCATCGACGGTTCGCTCAAGCGCATGCAACTGGACTTCATCGACCTGGTCTACTGCCACCGCCCGGACCCGCACACGCCAATCGAGGAGACCGTGTGGGCCATGAGCGACATGATCACGCAAGGCAAGGCCCTGTATTGGGGCACCAGCGAGTGGAGCGCCGCCGACATCCGGGCCGCCTACGACATTGCCGACCGCCACCACCTGCACAAGCCCGTCATGGAGCAGCCGCAGTACCACCTGTTCCATCGTCAACGCGTGGAAAAGGAATATGCGCGGCTCTATGAGGACATCGGCCTGGGCCTGACCACCTGGAGTCCGCTGGCCTCTGGCCTTTTGACCGGCAAATACCGCAGCGGCATTCCCGAAGGCAGCCGCGCCTCGCTGGAGAGCATGAGCTGGATGCGGGACCAACTGCAGGACAAGGCCAAGAATGAAGCGGTGACCCAGCTCGAAGCGATTGCCAGGGAGCTGGGCTGTACGCTGGCGCAACTGGCCATCGCATGGATCAATCGCAATCCGCATGTCTCCACCGTCATCCTGGGGGCGAGCCGTCTGTCGCAGTTGCAGGACAACCTGGGCGCGCTGGCGGTCACCCCCAAGCTCACGCCGGAACTGATCAAGCGCATCGACGACATCACCTCGCCGCTGGCGGCGTAAGGGCAGCATCAGGCCTGCATCGGGCCTGCATCGGGCCTGCATGAGGCTCGTACCAAGCCTGCATCCAGCACGCTCACGCTGCTTTCGGCGACACAACGGCAAGCGTCAATTGCCGATGGCCGCGTGAGTCCAAGCCGCGCTCTTCCACCGGCGGCTGCGAGGTTCAGTAAGGCCCGCTGCCATGGGCCTTCCCGCACACCGGGCACGCGGGTTGCCTACGTGCGCGTGAGCCGCCGGTGCCTGCATCCCTCGATCCATCGAGCCCGATCGACCCCTAGAATGGCCGGCCGCTCACCAACCGAAGAGACCCTCCGTTTTGATGAACGACCTTGCGAACTTTCTTCAGTTCACCACCTGGCCCCCGCGGCTGGACTGGCTGTTCTGGGCCTCGCTGACCATGGTGGCCGCCGGGCTGCTGGGGGAACTTGTCAACCGCCGTCTGGGCCTGCCCCGTGTGGTGGGCTACAGCGTCGTGGGCATGCTGCTGGCTGCACTGGGTCATGGCATTTTTGCCAACGGCGCCATGGACCTGCGGCTGCGTCTGGTGGTGGACCTGGCGCTGGGCCTGCTGCTGTTCGAGATGGGCGCACGCGTCCACTTGCGCTGGCTGCGCAACAACAAGGCCCTGCTCTGGTCGAGCGCTGCGGAAGCGGTGGCGTCCTTTGTGGTGGTGGGTTATGGACTGACCCTTCTGGGCGTCGCACCGCTGATGGCGCTGAGCTGCGCGATCCTGACCATGGCCTCATCGGCCGCAGTGATCGGCCGTGTCGGTTCCGAGCTCAAGGCCGCCGGCCAGGTCAGCGAGCGCATGGCGGCGCTGGCGGCGCTCAACACCATCTATGGCGTGCTGGCCCACAAGCTGATGATGGGCTGGCTGCAGCTGGACCAGCGCGGTGACTGGCTCGAAGCGATTGCGCAGCCGCTGTATGCCTTCATCGGCTCCATCGTCGTGGCCATCGTGCTCGCGCGCCTGACCGCGTGGCTGATGCGCCGCCTGGACCTGCGCAACGAGAACTCGGTGCTGATGCTGCTGGGCCTGGTGCTGGTGGCGCTGAGCGTGGCGCGGGTGCTGAACCTCTCCACCCTGCTCGTGCCGCTGCTGGCGGGCATGGTGCTGCGCAACACCACCGAGCGGCCGTGGGTCTGGCCGCGCCACTTTGGCACGGCCGGTGGCGTGCTGGTGCTGATGTTCTTCGTGGTGGTCGGTTCTGCATGGACCCTGCAGGCCCTGGCCACAGGGGCCGTGCTGGCGCTGGCGCTGCTGCTGCTCCGCTTGCTGGGCAAGACGGTGGCGCTGGTCGGACTGGCCCGGGTCAGCGGCATCGATGCGCGGCAGGGCATTGCGCTGGCGGTGTGCCTGAGTCCGCTGTCCGGCACGACGCTGGTGCTGTACAGCGAGGTGCAGATGCGGCATCCGGATATTGCCGCGGTGCTGGCGCCGGTCATTCTGTCCACCATTGCGCTGATGGAGCTGGTGGGGCCGATTGCCGTGCAGTGGGCCTTGCGCCTGGCCGGTGAACATCAGCCGCACACCTCGCATTCGGAGCCCAAGCGATGAGTCTGGAACCTTTTGCCACCTCACGCCCCTTGACGATGGGGGTGGAGCTGGAGCTGCAGATCGTCAACCGTCACGACTACGACCTCACGCCGGGCTCCAAGGACCTGCTGCGGGTGATGAAGGGGGTGGCCTTGCCGGGCGATGTCACGCCGGAGATCACCGACAGCATGATCGAGCTGTGCACCGGGGTGTGCGACAGCTACGAGCAGGTGCTGGACCAGCTCACCGTCACCCGCGACGCGCTGGTGCGCAGCGCCGACAAGCTCAATCTGGGGCTGTCGGGCGGCGGCACGCATCCCTACCAGCACTGGAGCAAGCAGCGCATCTTCGACAAGCCGCGCTTCCAGGAGATCTCGGGGCTGTACGGCTACCTCAGCAAGCAGTTCACCGTCTTCGGGCAGCACGTGCACATCGGTTGCGAAGGGCCGGACCAGGCGCTGCGGCTGCTGCATGGCCTCTCGCGTTTCATTCCGCATCTGATTGCGCTGTCGGCCTCTTCGCCGTATGTGCAGGGCAATGACACCGGCTTTCACTCTGCCCGCCTGAATTCAGTGTTTGCCTTTCCGCTCAGCGGGCGTGCGCCGTTTCTGCTGACTTGGGACGACTTCCTCGTCTTCTTCGAGAAGATGACCCGCACCGGGGTGGTCAAGAGCATGAAGGACTTCTACTGGGACATCCGCCCCAAGCCCGAATACGGCACGATCGAGGTCCGGGTGCTGGACACGCCGCTGACCATCGAGAAGGCCTCGGCGCTGGCGGGGCTCATCCAGTGTCTGGCGCGCTGGATCAGCCAGGACCAGCCCTTTGCGCTGGCCGAGGACGACTACCTGCCCTACACCTTCAATCGTTTCCAGGCCTGCCGGTTCGGGCTGGACGGCACTTTTGTCGATCCCAAGACGGGGGAGCACCGCAGCCTGCGCGAGGACCTGAACGTCACGCTGCATGCGCTGGAGCCGCATGCAGCGGCCTTGCGGGCCGAGCCGGCGCTGCGTTTCATCCGTGAGGAGATGCGCTGGCAGGGCAACGACGCCACCTGGGCACGCGGCGTGGTGGAGAAGGAACAGTTGCTCAACGAACTGGTGCGGCAGCAATGCGAGCGTTGGGCGGGGCGGGCGGCCTGACGCAAGCCAGCGGCCCCTGCGCCACCGGGGGCGGGTGATGACGCCTGTGGAGGGCGAGTGACTTTTGGCCAATGAATCGGCCGGCGGCGTCGCCACAATCGGGCACGGCCCTGCAACCCTGATTCCGCGGGGCCACGTCACCAGGAGCCCAGCAGTGATCAGCATCGACCCGGATCTCGACCAATTGGCGACCGACCTGTCCTCCAGGGTCGTCGGCGACCCTGCTGGGGCGCTATCGACGTGGACCGAGGGCCTTGCGCTGCTGGACCCGCCGATGAAAGCCGCTGCCCATCGGATGGCGGCCGCGGCATTGGCGTCCCGGTGGCCGGCCCGTGAGGCGCTGGCCCGGGCGCCGGGCGGGGCCGCATTGCTGCGTGAATGGAGCGAGGACCGGCTGTATCGGCCCGCGCTGCCGCGCCTGCCGTTCCTGTCGAAGCGGGCGGCGTACCAGTACTGTGCCAGTCTGGTCCTTCAACGGGCCTCGGCGCCGGCGGTGAACGCCTTCAAGCAGGGGCGCCTGCTGGTGCTGGGTCTGCGGCGCGACACCTCCACGCTCGTCAATGACGGACGGGGGGCCTACGACGACCATATCGTGGTCCTCAACGGCTGGCGCCGCCGCGGCAGTGTGGCCTTCTTCCCGGGCAACACCGAGCCCTCGGCGCAATATGCCCACCGCGCGCAGAAGCAGGGTGGGCAGTTGATCGATGCACGCTACAAGGGCGTCGCGGCCAAGCCGGCTTCTCATGTGGCGGGGGAGGACGTCAATCAGGACGGCATCAAGGATGCGGGCCGCCTGCGCGCGGGCACTTATTTCTTCCGGGAGAAGCCGGACGGTTTCCTGGGCGCCCGCGCCTTCCGCTCGGCGGAGAACCAGACGGTGGAACGTGACACCGACGGTGATGGCCGCTTCCTCTTGAGTGACCCGTCGCGCATCGACGCCAAGCATGTCGGCCGCACGATGTACATCCATTGGGGAGGCGCAGACGATGCGCCGGTGGTGAACACCTGGTCGGCGGGCTGCCAGACGATCCCCAAGAACCACTTCGCCGGCTTCCTCTCGGCGGTGGGACCACGCCCGTCGTTCTACTATGTGCTGATTGATGGCGAATGAACGCACCATGACTCCCCTTCGATCCTTGCGACCCCTGCGACCCCGGCCAGCGCTAACTCCGGCGAAGGCCCTGTGCGCACTGAGCCTGACTTTGTCTGTGGGCCTCGCGATGGCGGGGACGGGTGCAGGGGCGGCCTTGGGGACGGACAAAATGTCTGCCGCGCCTGCAAAGGCAGCGGCCCAGGCACTGAGCGCAACGCCCGCTGCACCGAGCCAGTCCTGCTCGTTCACGGCATTCGTGGAGGATCAGGACCCTGCGGGCCTGCGAGTGCGCGAAGCGCCGGATGCCAAGGCCCGCATCTTGGGCACCCTGCCGCCGGTCTGGACGGATGGGGACGGCATGCGGGTGCGGGTGTCGGTGAAGGTCACCGAAGCGGCCCACGGCTGGTTCAAGGTTCGTGATGCCTTCGAGGACACCTCGCTCACTGGCCAGCCGGCGCGACCGTTGTACGCCGGGGAGGGATGGGTCAGCGGACGCATGCTGGTGGTCAAGTCCCAGGCGCAGGTGGGCCGGCAGCGTCCGGATGCCAAGGCGCCGGTGAGCGTGCGGCTGCAGGAGGATGCGAGCTTTGACGGCAACAGCACCATCCGGGCGGGACGGCTGGTGGGATGCCAGGGCCAATGGGCGCAGGTGGAGTTCGATGAGTCGCGGCTGTCGGACGAGATCAAGCCCTTGGTGCAGGTCTTGCCGGCGGCCCGGGCGGGTCAGCCGCGGGGACGTTTCCGCACCTGGCTGGACCAGATCTGCGCGATCCAGGAAACCACCTGCGACGGTGATCCCTCGACGGCAGGAACGGCTGGGCAGATGCCGTCTCGCTGATTCGGTCTTGCTGAGGCCGCCTCGCTCACTCCGTCGCGCTGTTCTTGTCTCGCTGAGGCCGTACCGCCAAGTCCGTCTTGCTGGGGCTGTCTGGCTCCGCCTGCCTGCGTGGCCTCTACACTCCAACGCCGATGTTTTGCGATTCTGGACGGACCTGATGCGAGCGATGATTTTGGCGGCTGGGCGCGGAGAGCGCATGCGGCCGTTGACGGACCACACCCCCAAGCCTTTGCTGGTGGTGCGCGGCAAACCGCTGATTGAGTGGCACATCGAGGCCTTTGTCGCGGCGGGTATTCGCGACATCGTGATCAATACGGCGTGGCTGGAAGAGCAGTTCACCGAGGTGCTGGGGGATGGCAGCCGCTGGGGCATCCGCCTGCACTACAGCCATGAGGGCCGGCGGTTTGGTGGTGCGCTCGAAACGGGCGGCGGCATTGCGACGGCGCTGGACCTGCTGTGCGCGGACGGAGACGACTGTTTCTGGGCGGTCTCTGCCGACATTTTCATTCCGGAGTTCCGCTACGACCCGGCGTTGGCGACTGCCTTTGCGGCGAGTCCTCACCTGGCGCACTTGTGGTTCGTCCCGGTCCAGCCGTTGCATCCGAAGGGCGACTTCGGCATTGACGGGCAGGGTTACGCGACCTTGGACGGCGACTTGCAGGTGTACAGCAACATTGGCCTTTACCGCCGCGCCTTTTTCGATGGCGTGCCGGCGGGCCAGCACCAGCGCATCCGCTGGAGTCTGGACCGTGCCATTACCGCGCGTGCGGTCACTGCTGAGATGTACACCGGCCCGTGGGCCAACGTGGGCACGCCTGAGCAGCTTGAGGCCTTAAACGCACCTTCTGAACTGGCATAGCCCACACCACTCATCAACCACGACCGACACCAGCCTCTCGCGCACCGCTCGCCCCGCCCAACGCTCATTGTTCTCCGCAAACCAAGCCTCGAGGGAAGCGCTGGCCGGGGGCCTTTCCCGGAAGTAAGAGGGGGAGCCCCGCAGGGGCGGAGGACATGAAGGGAAAGGCCCCCGGCCGGCGCTTCCCGAGCGCAAGCCACCCACCACGCAGCCGCTGCCCCCACCCGAGCCCTCGGAATCGTCAATTCCCGCGCCAAAGGATGCCCCGCCCACCACGATCCGAGGGAAGCGCTGGCCGGGGGCCTTTCCCGGAAGTAAGAGGGGGAGCCCCGCAGGGGCGGAGGACATGAAGGGAAAGGCCCCCGGCCAGCGCTTCCCGGGCGCAACCCCCCCCTCCCCCTCACGGGCTTTAGAATCCGGGTTTTCCGCCAACCCGACCGATTTTTGCCATGGCTGAGTCCACCAGCGCTGTTGCCGTTCCTTCCACTTCCACGCTGATGGCCAATGCCATTCGCGCCTTGGCCATGGACGCTGTCCAGCAGGCCAATTCGGGTCATCCGGGGGCACCCATGGGCATGGCGGACATCGCTGTGGCGCTGTGGAACCGTCATCTGCGTCACAACCCCGGCAATCCGCTGTGGGCGGACCGCGACCGTTTTGTGCTGTCGAACGGTCATGGTTCGATGCTCATTTATGCGCTGCTGCATCTGACGGGGTATGACCTGCCGATCGAGCAGCTCAAGGCGTTCCGCCAGTTGCACAGCAAGACGCCGGGCCACCCGGAAGTGGGCATCACCCCGGGGGTGGAGACCACCACGGGTCCGCTGGGCCAGGGCATCACCAATGCGGTGGGTCTGGCGCTGGCGGAAAAGCTGCTGGCCAAGGAATTCAATCGGGACGGCCACACCATCGTGGACCACCACACCTATGTCTTCCTGGGCGATGGTTGCCTGATGGAGGGCATCAGCCACGAAGCCTGCTCGCTGGCCGGTGCGTGGAAGCTGAACAAGCTGGTTGCCATCTACGACGACAACGGCATCTCCATCGACGGCCAGGTCGCCCCCTGGTTTGCTGACGACACCGCCCGCCGCTTCGAAGCCTACGGCTGGCGCGTGGTCGGCCCCGTGGACGGCCACGACGTGGACGCAGTGGATGCCGCCATTGGCCTGGCCAAGACCAGCACCGACAAGCCCACCCTGATCATCGCCAAGACCCACATCGGCAAGGGCAGCCCCAACCGGGCCAACACCGCCAAGGCCCACGGCGAGCCGCTCGGTGCGGAAGAAATCAAGCTGACCCGCGAAGCCCTGGGCTGGAGTCACGAGCCCTTCGTCCTGCCCGCGGAAGTGTATGAAGCCTGGGACGCCAAGGCCGCTGGCGAAGCCGCCGAGAAGGCCTGGGACGAACGCTTCGACGCCTACGCCACCGCCTTCCCCGAACAGGCTGCCGAATTCTCCCGCCGCATCGCCGGCGTGCTGCCCCCCAACTTCGCCGATGTCGCTGCCCAGGCCGCCATCAGCGCGCATGACAAGGCCGAGACCGTCGCCACCCGCAAGGCCAGCCAGATCGCGCTGGAAGCCTTCACGGCCGCCCTGCCCGAGCTGATCGGCGGTTCCGCCGACCTCACCGGCTCCAACCTCACCAACACCAAGAGCACGCCCGCCTTCCGCCTGGAAGAGGACGGCAGCAGCAACGGTGGCCGCCACATCAACTACGGCGTGCGTGAATTCGGCATGGCCGCCATCATGAACGGCCTGGCGCTGCACGGCGGCTTCATCCCCTACGGCGGCACCTTCCTGACCTTCAGCGACTACAGCCGCAATGCCATCCGCATGGCCGCGCTGATGAAGCAGCGGGTCATTCATGTCTTCACCCACGACTCCATCGGCCTGGGCGAAGACGGCCCGACCCACCAGTCGGTCGAGCATGTCTCCAGCCTGCGCCTGATCCCGGGCCTGGACGTCTGGCGTCCGGCCGACACGGCTGAAACCGCCGTGGCCTGGACCATGGCCATCGCCCACCACAACCGCCCCAGCGTGCTGGCCCTGAGCCGCCAGAACCTGCCCTACGCCGCCAAGACCGGCCAGGCGGTGGACGACATCACCAAGGGCGGCTACGTGCTGTCCGAGCCGGCTGCCGTGGGCCTGAAGAAGAAGGCCCAGGCGGTCATCATCGCCACCGGCTCGGAAGTGCAACTGGCCCTGCAGGCCCAGCAGCAACTGGCCGTGGCCGGCATCGCGGTGCGCGTCGTGTCCATGCCCAGCACCACCGTCTTCGACCGCCAGGACGTCCGCTACAAGAAGTCGGTCCTGCCGGACGGTCTGCCGCGCGTGGCCGTGGAAGCCGGTGTCACTGATTTCTGGTGGAAGTACGGCGTCTCGGCCGTGGTGGGCCTGGACACCTATGGCGAGTCCGCGCCGGCCAACGTGCTGTTCAAGTACTTCGGCTTCACCGCTGAAAACGTCGCCGACACCGTCAAGGTGGCCATTGGCGAAGCACGGCTGAAGTAAGACCGACGAAGGGGTGCCCAGGCACCCCTTCTGCATTCCGGTTTCGCCTGATCTGTTCCAATCAGACCCAGGCCCGGCCCCGCCCGGCACACGAATTTTTCACTTCATCACGGAGACTTTCTCATGACGATCAAGATCGGTATCAACGGCTTTGGCCGCATCGGCCGCATGGTGTTCCGCGCCGCCGTGGCGAACTTCAAGGACATCGAGATCGTGGGCATCAACGATCTGCTGGAGCCTGACTACCTCGCCTACATGCTCAAGTACGACAGCGTGCATGGCAAGTTCGACGGCGAAGTCTCGGTCGATGGCAACACCCTGATCGTCAACGGCAAGCGCATCCGCCTGACCGCCGTGAAGGACCCGGCTGAACTGAAGTGGGGCGAGATCGGTGCCGACATCGTCGTGGAAGCCACCGGCCTGTTCCTGACCAAGGAGACCGGCGAGAAGCACCTGACCGCAGGCGCCAAGAAGGTGATCATGTCCGCGCCGTCGAAGGACGACACGCCGATGTTCGTCTTCGGCGTCAACGACAAGACCTACGCCGGCCAGGCCATCATCTCCAACGCCAGCTGCACCACCAACTGCCTGGCCCCGCTGGCCAAGGTGCTGAACGACAAGTGGGGCATCAAGCGCGGTCTGATGACCACGGTGCACGCCACCACCGCCACCCAGAAGACGGTGGACGGCCCGTCCAACAAGGACTGGCGCGGCGGTCGCGGCATCCTGGAAAACATCATCCCCAGCAGCACCGGCGCCGCCAAGGCCGTGGGCGTGGTGATCCCCGAGCTGAACAAGAAGCTGACCGGCATGTCCTTCCGCGTGCCCACCTCCGACGTGTCGGTGGTGGACCTGACGGTGGAACTGAACAACAACGCCACCTACGCCGAGATCTGCGCCGAAATGAAGGCCCAGAGCGAAGGCGCGCTCAAGGGCGTGCTGGGCTACACCGAGGACAAGGTGGTGGCCACCGACTTCCGCGGCGACCCCCGCACCTCCATCTTCGACGCCGATGCCGGCATCGCGCTGGACGGCACCTTCGTCAAGCTGGTCTCCTGGTATGACAACGAATGGGGCTACAGCAACAAGGTGCTGGAGATGGTGCGCGTCGTCGCCAAGTAAGGCGAGGGCCTCGCGGCCCAAGTCTGCGGGTACCTGCTGGCCTGCCAGCATGACCCGGCCCCAACAAGCCCCGCTCTGCGGGGCTTTTTCATGCGCGGACCGCGAAGCCTTTTTGAAGTGGGTTCGCAGCGCCGCGGCCCTTTGGGGGACCTGTGTGGGTCTTGGGTGGGCTTCCCGGGCTTTCCTTTTTTCCGGCGATGGAGGTTTAATCCAGAGACAGCAGGCGTGTGTCCTGCGTCGGCAGCGCCAGCACGGCCGACGCGATGGATGACACCTGACCCCTTCTGCTTCTGGAGCCGACATGTCCGTCAGGAGACTCGACGCGGGCCGCGTCCATTCCGTGCCAAGCACTGGCCGCAACAAGGCCCTCACCGGGGCCGACGCTGGCCGCGCAGCGGTGACCGGCCTCCTCAAGGCCGCCTCGACGGCGCTGCTGCTCGGCGCAGCAGTGCTCGGCCCGACCGGTGCCTCCGCAGCCGCCACCGTCCCCTCGACACCTGCTGCGGGTTCCGTCAGCCGTCCCATGGGCGTTGTCACCACGGCGCGCGCCCAGGCCGCACCCGACCAGCGCGGCGACTATGCTCGTGTCATCGTCCGGTTCAAGAGCGATGCCGCCTCCGTCCGTGCCCGACCGCTGCAGGCCCGGGCCACCGCCGACGAGGCCCGGGACATCAGCCAGGTCCGCGCCACCGCGCTGGGCCTGCGCCAGGGCCACCGCCTGACCGCCCGCCGCAGCCTGGACGGCCGCACCCATGTCTTCACCGCCACCGGCCTGAGCTCCGCCGCGCTGGCCCGCCAGCTGGCCGCCGACCCGGAGGTGGACGCCGTCGAGCCGGACCGCTGGTGGCGCCCGTACGCAGTTCCCAACGACCCGCTCTACGCTACCGCCTCCGACGCCGGCGTGACGGCGGGCCAGTGGTATCTCAAGACGCCGGACAGCACGCTGCTCTCGCCGGTCAATGCCCCTGCCGCCTGGGATGTGAGCACCGGCGCCGGCGTGGTGGTGGCCGTGATCGACACCGGGGTGCGGTATGACCACCCCGACCTCAGCGGACAACTGCTGCCCGGCTACGACGTGATCGGATTCGCCAGCGCCAGCAGCACATCCACCGCCACGGCCAATGATGGCGACGGGGCCGACAGCGATGCCAGCGACCCCGGCGACTGGGTGGATCAGGCCGACATCAACTCAGGCCGGCTGGGCAGTTCCTGCACGTCGGATGACATTGGCCCCAGCTCCTGGCACGGCACGCGGGTCAGCGGCCTGATCGCCGCCAGCACCAACAACGGCCTGGGCATGGCGGGCCTGGCCTATGGGGCCAAGGTGCTGCCGGTGCGGGCCCTGGGCAAATGCGGCGGCTGGCAGTCTGACATTGAAGCCGGCATGCGCTGGGCGGCCGGCATTCTGGTGCCGGGGCTGCCCACCAACCGCAATCCGGCGCGGGTGATCAATCTGAGCCTGGGAAGCGACGGGAACTGCTCCGCCAGTTATCAGTCCGCAGTCAATGCGGTGGTGTCGCAAGGCGCGGTGGTGGTGGCTGCCGCCGGCAATGGCAACGACAGCGGCGGCATTGCCGTCGGCAGTCCGGCCAACTGTCGGAACGTGGTGGCCGTGGCCGCAGTGCGCCATTCCGGCACTAAGGTCGGTTTCTCCAATCTCGGGCCGGAGGTCTCCGTCAGCGCGCCGGGCGGCAATTGCGTGACTGACACCGGATGCCTCTACCCGATCCTGTCCACCTCCAACAGCGGCAGAACCACACCGGTCGCGGCGGACAATGCCTACAACTACGCCGGGACCGGCACCAGCTTCGCCACGCCCCTGGTGAGTGCAACGGCGGCGCTGATGCTGGCTGCGGACAGCAGCCTCACACCGGCCCAGGTCAAGGGCTTCTTGATGAGCAGCACGCGGCCCTTCCCGACCACGGGCGCGCAGGCCGCCAATGCGCAGCAATGCCAGGACCCTGCGTCGGTCGGGACCAGCGCGCAACTGGAGTGTTATTGCACCACCAGCACCTGCGGAAGCGGCATGGTGGACGCGTACCAGGCGGTGCGGTCGGTGCTCGCGTCGCGGTCCGGTGGCACACCGGCACCGGCACCGGCTCCGACGACGGACACGAGTAGTGGCGGCGGCGGAGGTGGCGGTGCGATGTCCGCAGGATGGTTGCTGGCGCTGCTGGTCGCGTGCGCGTTGCTGGCGCGGCGGCAGGAAGCGGTGCGCCGCCTGTAGATCAGCGGCTGGCGGCCCGTGCTGCGGCCCGACTCGCGGCCGGCTGCGGCGCCACGGCGCCCCCGACCGTGCCGGCAGCGCCGGAAGCAGACGTGGCAGGCGCGGGAGAAGACGCTGATGCCGACGGCACCGCAGCAGCGGCCCCAGCAGCAGGCGCCACCTCACAGCTCTTGCGCCGCTCCCCCCAGGGCGGATTGGCCACGGCATCCAGCCGGGACAGCTGCAAGCCGTCCAGTCGCGGCACCCGCAGCGTCGTTTGCTGGCTGGGCGACTGCAGCCGCAGCACGCGCAAGCCCTTGTAGTTGCGCTTGCTCATCGCGTCCAGCGCGGCCTCGGCGGCCGCTTCACTGTCATGCCGGCTCAGCACCAGCGTCGGCTGCTCGTCCGGGAATCCCTGCAGCGGCTCGAAGGCGATGCGCGCATTGCGATAGGTTTCTTCCTTGCGGGCCTGGAATTCCTTGCTGGGCATCTTGATGGTGGCCAGCGCCCAGGTGCCGCCGGTGGCGGTCGTCTGCGCCTGCCACGACGCCGCCGTCAGACCCGCGCGCGTCAGCACGGCAATGGTCTGGCGCAGCGCTTCGTCGGTCTCGAGCGGTCCCAGTTCCACGCAGGCCAGCTTGTTCAGCTGACTGGCGGCCTGCTGCCCCAGCAGCTTGAGTTGTTCGGGCCGGACCTGCTGCTCCAGCCGGGACGGTGCCGTGGCACCGGTATTGATCCATCCGCCCCGCCACGCCAGCAGCAGCAGGTTGACCAGCAGAAGCAGAACCACCAAGGCGCGCAACATCAGCGGCTCACCCCTTGCTGGCGCTGGAATCGCCGTTCGCCGCGGCACCAGGCGCCGCCCCTGCGGACAGACGCACACTCACCTCGCCGCCCGTCACCGGCGTGGTGCCCGCCGGTGTGTGCACCAGCAGTTCGCCGCGTTCACTCACGCCGGCCGCGGTGCCTTCCAGCATGCCGGCCGTCACCGACTGCCCCAGCAGCAGGTCCCGCCGCGCGAAGCGCTCCCGCCAGGCGCCAAAGCCTTCCTTCGGGAAACCCGCCAGCGCCTTGAGCAGGGCCGGCGCCAGACGGGCCAGGGCCTGCGGCGGCGTGATGCCGGGCAGCAATTCCTGCAGGGCCGAAAAACCGGTGCTCAGCTGCGAATCGGCCACCCGCGCGCGGTCCGACACATTCAGGCCCACCCCGATGATCGCCATGCGGGAACTGCCTGCCGGCACCGTCTCGATGAGGATGCCGCCCAGCTTGCGCTGGTCCAGCCAGAGATCGTTGGGCCACTTCAGTTGCAGGCGCTGGCCGTCCGGGTCCAGCGCATCGGCGATGGCCGTCCCCACCACCAGGGACAGTCCCGACCAGTCGGCCACGTCCAGCGGCAGCGAGATGGAAAAGGTCAGCGAGGCGCCCGCCGTGCTGTGCCAGGCCCGACCCTGACGGCCGCGACCGTGGGTCTGGTGCTCAGCCACCAGCAGGCAGGGCTGCAGGTCATGCTGCCGACGGCCGTAGGGGCGGTTGTCGCCGGCGCGGCTGAAGGCGCGTCCTTCAGAGCGACCGTCAAGGCGACCTTCGGTCCGGCCATCCGCTCGGCCGTCCGCTCGGCCATCCGCGCGACCATCACCACGTCCATCAGCCGTGCGAGCATCGCCCGCTTGATGAGCGGGTGAGGCGTTCTCGCGTCGCACCCGGTCCACCAGCATGGCATTGGTCGATTCCACCCGGGCCAGCACTTCAATGCTCAGGCCGGGCAGCAGCGGCTCCAGGTCTTGCCACAGGGCTTCAACGCCCCACTGTTGATGTTCTTGCATCGCCTCGAGAAGGAGTCTTGGTCGTCCCGGTCCTGGGCCAGCGCCGCCGGTCAGCGGTGCGGTCCAGGCCCGGTGCTGGATGGAGGAAGTCGCTGCCCCGGCCGCTTCAGCGCTTGGGCGCGAGCATCGTGCCACGACAGCTCGGGCTGCCGCAACGGCACTCGAACCGCTTTTTCACTTTGGCGGTGTAGCGTTCGTCGATGATCAGACCATAGTCGTAAAACAGCTCTTCGCCGGCCGAAATATCCGTCAGGGCATGGATGAAAACCCGCCCCTGTTCTTCCCGGGCCTCGCAATTGGGGGCGCAGGCATGATTGATCCAGCGGGCATTGTTGCCATTCACCGCTGCGTCAATGACGCCGCCCTCCTCCAGATGGAAGAAGAACGTATGGTCCGGTTGGGAGGGATCATGCGGATGACGGCGCAGGGCCTCGTCCCAGTCGATACGCTCGCCCTTGTATTCGATGATGCGTTCACCGGCCTGGATGTCGGTCAGGGCATACACGCCGCGGCCATGCACGCCCGAGGCCCGCACCTGAATCCGGGACCGGCCGGACGACGCGGCCTGGGCCCGGTTACCCTTGCGGGGGGCTTCATCCGCCTTGGGGGTGGAGCGGGGCGGACGCGTGTCGGGGCTTTGTTGCGGCATGGAGCGAGTCCGTTACATTGAAATCATGGGTGCGCGCGCGTGTACGCGCGAGGCCGGATTGTAGGCAGGCGTTTTGATCCTTCAGACGCTGTCTTCGACAGGAAAGAAGCAAAAGCACATGAGCAAGGCATTGGTGATCGCGGAGAAGCCCTCGGTGGCGCAGGACATCGTCCGTGCCCTGACCCCGCAGTCGGGCAAGTTCGACAAGCATGACGAGTACTTTGAAAACGACCAGTACATCGTCAGCTCCGCCGTGGGCCATTTGGTGGAGATCAAGGCACCGGAGGAATTCGACGTCAAGCGCGGCAAGTGGAGCTTTGCCCACCTGCCGGTGATCCCGCCGCATTTCGACCTCAACCCGATCGACAAGAGCAAGGGCCGGCTCAATGCACTGGTCAAGCTGATCAAGCGCAAGGACGTGACCTCGCTGATCAATGCCTGTGACGCGGGCCGCGAAGGGGAGCTGATCTTCCGCCTCATCGTGCAATACGCCGGTTCGGCCAAGGCGCCGGTGAACAAGCCGGTGTCGCGCCTGTGGCTGCAATCGATGACGCCGCAAGCCATCCGCGACGGCTTCGACGCCCTGCGCAGCGACCAGCAGATGCTGCCCCTGGCCGATGCCGCCCGCTGCCGGTCGGAAGCCGACTGGCTGGTGGGCATCAACGGCACCCGCGCCATGACCGCCTTCAATTCCCGCGATGGCGGCTTCTTCCTCACCACCGTGGGCCGCGTGCAGACGCCCACGCTGTCCATCGTGGTGGAGCGGGAAGAAAAGATCCGCAAGCACGTCTATCGGGACTACTGGGAAATCCGCGGCACCTTCGATGCCGTGGCCGGTCAGTACGAAGGCAAGTGGTTCGACCCCGCCTGGAAGAAGAACGAGCAGGACCCCGAGCAGCGGGCCGACCGCGTCTGGACCCAGCAGGAAGCCGACGCCATTGCCGCCGCGGTGCGCGGCCAGCCGGCCACGGTGACCGAAGAGTCCAAGCCCAGCACCCAGGCCAGCCCCGGCCTGTATGACCTGACCACGCTGCAGCGGGAGGCCAACTCGCGGTTCGGGTTCTCGGCCAAGACGACGCTGTCGCTGGCGCAGGCCCTGTATGAAAAGCACAAGGTTCTGACCTACCCCCGGACCGACTCCCGCTATCTGCCGGAAGACTACCTGAGCGTGGCCAAGCAGACCGCGCAGATGATTGCCACGTCCGACATGCCCGGCCCCTTGCGTGCCCTGGCACCGCATGCGCAGACGGCCCTGTCCAACGGCTACATCAAGCCCACCAAGAAAGTGTTCGACAACAGCAAGGTGTCGGACCACTTCGCCATCATCCCGACGCTGCAAACCCCGTCCAGCCTGACCGAAGCCGAAGCCAAGCTGTACGACATGGTGGTCAAGCGCTTCCTGGCGGTGTTCTTCCCGCCAGCGGAATTCCAGGTCACCACCCGCATCTCGACGGTCAAGGCGGCCGGCAAGTCCTTCAGCTTCCAGACCAACGGCAAGGTGCTGGTCAAGCCGGGCTGGCAGGCGGTGTATGGCAAGGAAGCCACCGACGAGAACGCCGAACCGGGCACCAGCGGTGCCATGCTGGTGCCGGTGGCCGCCGGTGAGCTGGTGCGCACCGAAAGCGCCGACGTGAAGGCGCTGCAGACCAAGCCGCCGGCCCGCTACACCGAAGCCACGCTGCTGTCCGCCATGGAAGGCGCCGGCAAGCTGGTGGACGACGATGAACTGCGCGAAGCCATGGCCGAGAAGGGACTGGGCACCCCGGCCACGCGCGCGGCCATCATCGAAGGCCTGCTGGCCGAGAAGTACATGCTGCGCGAAGGCCGCGAGCTGATCCCCACGGCCAAGGCCTTCCAGCTGATGACGCTGCTGCGCGGCCTCGGCGTGGAAGAGCTGACCAAGCCCGAGCTGACCGGCAACTGGGAATTCCAGCTCTCCGAAATGGAGAAGGGCCGCCTCAAGCGCGAGGCCTTCATGGCCGAGATCGCCGCCATGACGCAGCGCGTCGTGCAAAAGGCCAAGGAATACGACCGGGACACCATTCCCGGCGACTACGCCACCCTCAAGACGCCCTGCCCCAAGTGCGGCGGCGTGGTGAAAGAGAACTACCGGCGCTTCACCTGCGTGGGCAAGACCGGGCACGGCGACGAATGCGGTTTCTCCATCCCCAAGATCCCGGGGGGCCGCAGCTTCGAACTGCCCGAGGTCGAGACCTTCCTGCGCGAGAAGAAGGTCGGCCCCCTGGAAGGATTCCGGTCCAAGGCCGGCTGGCCCTTCACGGCCGAACTGGCGCTGGTCTTTGACGACGAGATCAACAACTGGAAGCTGGAGTTCGACTTCGGCGAGGACGCCCGCAAGGCGGAGGAATCCGGCGAGCCGGTGGACTTCAGCGCCCAGACGCCGCTGGGCCACTGCCCCAAGTGCAATGGCCGGGTGTTCGACCACGGCTCCAACTACGTCTGCGAGCATGCGGTGGGCAGCCACATCGCCTGCGACTTCAAGAGCGGCAAGATCATCCTGCAGCAGCCGATCGAGGCGGCGCAGATGAGCAAACTGCTGGAGCACGGCAAGACCGACCTGCTGGAGAACTTCGTCTCCAACAAGACACGGCGCAAGTTCAAGGCCTACCTCACCTACGACCGCAAGGAAGGCAAGGTGGTGTTCGAGTTCGAGCCACGTGCCGCCAAGGGCGCGCCTGCGGCTCGCAAGTCGGCCACGGTCGGGCGTGCGGGGGCTGGCGCAGCGGCGGAGGACGGCGCCGAGGGGGCTGGGGCCAGCGCTGCCGCCAAGCCCGCCAAAACAGCGGCCAAAACTGCGGCCAAGGCCCCCGCCAAAGCCGCCAGCAAGACCGCCGCCAAGGCCCCGGCCAAGAAGACCGTGGTCCGCAAGGCGGCCGCGAAGAAGGCCACCGCCAGCTCCTGAGCGATCCGGAAAGCGGGTTGGGCTGACTGAGGGGTTTCACCTTTGGTCAGCCGCGATGAGCTTTCCCCTTCCTTCCGCCTCCGGATTTGTGCCGTCCGCCGCCCACCACGCGGACGGCACCGACAGCGACCCCGTTCCGTCCGGGAGGCGGCGGACAAGTTTGGCCAAGCTGGACTTCAGCGCACTGCCGGATCCCACCCCGGCCATCATCACGCGTGAGACGGTCGAGTATTGGCATGAAAGGGCGATGTCGCTCAGGCTTCGACTGGAGACGCACATTGCTCAGCACGAACCCACCCTGACGCCGCACCTGACCGCGCGCTTCCATCGTTGCAAGGAACTCGAGAACTCCATCTTCGAGGCGCGGAACGGCCCCTTCAAGAGCCGCTTTGAAACGACCGAAGACGTGCGCGCTCGTAATGACTTCAATCAAATCAAGGCCAATCTGGGGGCGATCTGCGGGATTCTGCGAGACCATCCGGTGGCGGATGCGCTGATCCTGTTCCGCGACATGGCCCAGGGTGTGGATGAGGCCTCTGCCGTGACCCGGCACCTCTCGCGCCGGGGCGACGACCCCTCGACAAGGAACCACCTGACCACCATCAACGGTCTGATTCTCAAAATGGACAGGGCGGCCACGCTGGACGATGGCCGCCGGTCACTGGCGCAATTGCGGACCTACCTGGAGCCGTTGACCTATTCGTCTTCCGGAGTGCTACCGGCGCTGGCGCGCTTCCCGCTTCCCCGGTCACGCCAGGGTGGCATGCCCCTTTGACACCCCGACCCTCATGAGCTTCCAGCCCTTGAGCAGCAGTCCCGACATCTTCTCGGACTTGTCCTTGTTGGACGACCTCCTGTTCGGGAAGACCTCGTCGGCGCCGGCGAGCAGGACCTTCGAGCTCCCTCCGGGTGGCCCGGCCCCGACCCGTCTGCAGGGTCCGATCACCGTCAGGCAAGCCGCATCGGCGCTTGCGGAGGCGAACGAGGCGCTCAATGGGCTCGAAAACTACGTACTCGATCAGCGACGGTGTCTCTATGACTACGTGAAGGTTCGTGTCGAGCGCTACCACCTCCTGAAAGCGGCTCTCGTAGACGTGCTGGACCGCAAGCCGTTTGACCTTAGGTGCCAGCAGCGGATGATCGAGGGCCTCTTGCAGTTTCAGCGCGCCAACTGGGCGCTGAGGGAGTTGCTGGCGCACGAGCATGATCAACATCTCCAACCGGTTTTTTCGGAGTGCTTCAACTGGATCAAAGTGGCGCGATATTTAAAGCGTCAGGCCAGCAGTGCGCAACAGGAGTCCAGTGCCAGTGCCAGTGCCAGTGCCAGTGCCAGTGCCAGTGCCAGTGCCAACGCCAGTGCCAGTGCAATCCACGACTCGTTGTTCTGCCGCTTCGAGCGCAGTTCAAGCTGCCAAGACTGTCAGGACGTCCTGTTGGAGATCCGGGCTCGCTTGTCCCCCGACGCGACGGCCGCCGGCGCCGCACTCGGTCTGAGCCCGCCGCTGGCCGTCCAGGCCCGGCCAACGACCGTTGCGGGCCCGCTGGTGCTTGGCTGCTCGCCAGACCGCAAGCGCCCTTTGCAAGGCCCGTCTCCTGACGCTGGCCGCCAAGGGCTTGCCAGCCATGGGCTTGCCGGTGGGAGCGGTGATCCGTGCCCCGCCCCCTCCGTCAAGCGACGGCTGGCGGAACGACTGAGCGAGAGGTGGGGAGAGACCGGGGGAGGGGCCGGGGGCGGCGCCGAGGCTAGGCCGGCACCCGCTCGACCAGGCCTTGAGAGCTTCCGTTCGGCGCAGGCAGGCTCGCAGGCGTTGAGGGGCGACCCAGATTGGTCCATGGGCCAACTGAGGGATTTCCTTTTCGGTGAGCCGCCATGAGCTTCTCCCTCACATCCTCCGCGGGCCCCTCTCAGGAAGCCCTCGTGATGTCGCCGGACTTCCCCGACGCACCCGACGTCGCACCGCCTGATCCGCAGATGACCTCCGACATCCTGGCGCAGGAGCCGCCCGAGCCGGTGAACTACGGCTCGGATTCACGCGAGTGGAGGCGCTGTCTCGCCGACGTCATGGACGCCCAGCACAGGCTGCAGGATGCGCTCCTGCGAAAGAACCCGTGGATCTATTACGTGGTGAGCGATCGCTTCCAGCGCTATGACGCCCTCACTGCCGCACTGAGCAAGCTGCTCCCTGGCACCTTCGGCAAGGACAAGGAACGCTTCTTCGTCGAGAAGATTCACCAGTTCCGCATCGCCCTCTGGTCGCTGTCACAGCTGCTGCGCCAAGCCCACGATCCCTCCATCCCTGTCCTTCTGCAGGAGATCAGCGCCAGCGTGAACTTGGCAAGACGGCTGCTGCGGCAACTCGAAGATGAACAGCCCCCCAGTGCCAGCACGCTGGCGATGCGCCACCAGCTGGAGCACCTGCTGTTCAGCCTGGATCGCTGCAGCACCCTGGAATCCTGCCGGTCGGCCATGGCGGCGCTGGACACCCGTCGGAGACATCTGCAACAGGAGTACGTGACGCAACGCCTCCTTTCAGGCTCGCCCAGCATTGCCCCTGCCTCCATCCGCCCTGCGCCATGGGAACGAGCCTCGGCCCCGCAAGATGTCCAGACCATGCAGTCGACGTATGGCGCACCCCGTCCCTCTTCGTCCACCCCACCGCATCTGTCGCGACATCCCTCGCCCTATTTGTCGCTCCATTCGTCGCCACATCTGCCACCACATCTGCCGCCATGGCTGCCGCCACCCTATTCGCCGGCGCCGTATGTCCAGCCCTCTCCCGTGCTGCCAGCCGCGCTATCTGCCGCGCCAGATGACTCATCCCGCGGCCCATCCGGTGCCCGAGCGTATGCCCTGCGCGATGGCGGGTCTTCGGGCGCCGCCCCTGTGCGCTCCTGCGGCACACTGCGATCTCCCCCCGATGGTCCAGCCCGTGGGTACACCGATGCTCGAACTGCGTCAGGTCGGCTGCCCTCTCCCGAGGACGGCCGGGTCCCGTCGCCGCAAACCGTCCGGCTCCCAGCGCCCCAAGCAGACCCGCATCCGACATTCCTGTTTCGCGCGGAAGAGGCGGTCCCGCTGGAATCGCTGCCAATGACCGTGCGGGGCTCACCGACCTGGATGTTCCAGCCGGATGTGGGGGATGGAGGGACCGGCGCCGTTGCCGGTGCTGGCCAGCGTGACGGGGAAGCCGGCGCACCGCAGTCTGGCCCTGCCCCTTTGCAACTCCCAGCCGATGCGCAGGCGCCGGGGAAACGACGGGCCCGACGTTCGCAGTTGCCTGACGCCGCGCGGCTGCAAGGCACAACCGCGGGCACGACCGCGGGCAGAAGCGCAGGCAAAAGCGCAGGCAAAAGCGCCGACAAGCACACCAGCACGAAGGTCGACACGAAGGTCGACACCGACTCGGGCACGGAATCCACCAAGCTTCCCCCCCGGCGCAAGCGCCCCGCGGGTGAGGTGCCTGGCCTTTCCACGCGCCTATCCGCTCACACGGTCATCAGTACCGTGAAACGCCTGGACGTCCGTACCGTGGTGCAGCGCACGAGTACCAGTACCAGTACCAGTACCAGCACCACTCGGCCGCGACACGCCTCTTCGTACCCGCCAACCGGGTGGGACCCGGACATGGTGACCCTGGTGTTTCCGAGGTCCGTGGCGGTGCCGCTGGAGCCGTCGCCCCTGGAGGACGAGCCCCTGGTGATGGAGGTCTTTGAGGAGCCCATCCCGGTGGAGGATGAGTGCTCGTCTTCGTCGACCTCCAGCCAGGGGACGTGAACACGTCCGTAAGCCCCCGTTTTTTTGCGACACTGCGCCCAGGCATAGGGAGAGTGCATGGGTCGGTCGACGCTGAGCATCCAGACACGGTTGGTGGCCGCGCTCAGCCTGAGTGCGACCATCCTGGTGGGTCTCATCGGCCTGTATTGGGTGAACCGCCACGAACGCGAGCTGGACGCGGAATTGCTGGAACGCCAGCGCCGCATGGCCCAGTTGGTGGCCCGAGGCTTTGCCGAACCGGTCTGGAATCTGGACAGCGCCGCCCTGTCCGAACTGCTGGATGCGGTCATGGCCGATCCGGAGGTCCATGCCATCACCCTCACCGCTCCCGGCCTGGAGACCCTGCGCCGCGAGCGGACCGACCCGCCGGTGCGGCCCGAGACCATGGAGTTCGAGCTCAGCCACCGCTCCAGCGTGGACAGCGGCCCGGCCGGTGCGCTGGGCCGGGCGACCCTGGTCTACACCCGGGCCTACATCGACCAGCGGGTCGGGGAAACCCGGCGCTTGGTGGCCAGCCTGCTGGCCACGGTGCTGCTGGCCATCGGCCTGACCAGTTATGTGCTGGTGCGCCGGCTGGTGGAGCGGCCCGTCTCGCGCCTGCGGGGGCTGGCCCAGCGGGTGGCCAGCGGCGAACTGGGGGCTCAGATCGCGCCCGAGCATGCGGACGAGATCGGCGACCTCACCGACCAACTCAACGCCATGAGCGCCAAGCTGCAGGCCTTTGCCGAAGGCGTGCGCAGCAGCGAGCAGCGCTACCGCAGCCTGTTCGAGAACGCCGCCGAGGGCATCTTCCAGGCCGACGGCCACGGCCGCCTGCTGCGCATCAACAAGGCCCTGGCCCACATGCTGGGCCTGCCGCATCCCGAGCAGGCGCAAGGCCTCACCCTGCGCCGCGTGGTGCGCATCGAACCCGACGAATACCGGCGACTGGCCCGCGCGCTGGGTCGGCATCGCCTGCTGCAGCAGGTGCCGCTGCTGGTCACCACCCGGGACGGCCGTGACCTGTGGATGGAACTGAGCCTGCACCTGGTGCAGGACGGCGGCGCCTCCCGGGTCGAGGGCCTGGTGAGCGACATCACCCAGCGCCGACTGGCCGAGCAGGAGCTGACCCAGCACCGGGACCATCTGGAAGAGCTGGTGACCGAACGCACGGTGGAGCTGTCCCAGGCCAAGCAGCGGGCCGAGGCGGCCAACCAGGCCAAGAGCCGCTTCCTGGCCACGATGAGCCATGAGTTCCGCACGCCGCTCAATGCCATCCTGGGTTTTGCGCAACTGCTGCAGATGGACAAGTCGCTGACCGAAAGCCAGCAGTCCAAGATTCGGCTGATGCGGGAATCGGGCGAGCATCTGCTGGTGCTGATCACCGACCTGCTGGATGTGGCCAGCATCGAGGCCGGCAAGCTCACCCTGCAGCTGAATCCGCTGGACCTGCGGGCGCTGCTGGAAATGTGCAGTGAGTCGATGCGTCCCCGGGCCGCTGAAAAGAGCCTGGCCTTTGACGTGTCGCTGGACCCTGAACTGCCCGCGCGGGTGCGGGCGGACGGGCAGCGGCTGCGCCAGGTGCTGCTGAACCTGCTGTCCAACGCCGTCAAGTTCACCGACCGGGGCCGGGTGGGCCTGATGGTGGACCTGATGGCGCGCGGCCCCAGCAGCATCGTGCTGCGCTTCAGCGTCACCGACACCGGCATCGGCATGGAGCCGCAGCAGGTGCAGCGGCTGTTCCAACCCTTTGAACAGGTGGCGGACCAGTCCCGCCGCGCCGGCGGCACCGGGCTGGGCCTGGCCATCAGCCAGCAACTGGTCAAGCTGATGGGCGGCATGATCGATGTGGAGACGTTGCCGGGCCACGGCAGCCGCTTCAGTTTTGCGCTGGAGCTGCCGCTGGCCTCTTAAGCGACGCGCAGACTGCTGGCAACTGTCGAGGGTGCTGGCAACTGCCGAGGCTGCTGGCACGTGGGGCCACGGGCGAGTGTTCGGGCTTCTGGCCAGTGCCGGCGCCGCTGGCGTGAGCCGGCGTTTCCCGGGATTGTGCGGCGCACGCACCCGCGCACCCGGCTGCGCACGGACGCCTGCCCTGCCCCGGCATACTCGCCGCCATGACAGGCATCTTGTTTTCCAAGCTGCTGGCGATCTTCATCGCCGCAGCGATGGGTTGGTTCGTCGGCCACATGCGCTGGCTCGGCAAGGCCGGCGGTGAGACCGACCCCGCCCGTGTGCTGTCCAATCTGGCCTTCTATCTCTTTGTCCCCGCGCTGATGTTCCGCACCACCGCGCGGGTGGACTTCCAGACCCTGCCCTGGCTGACCATTGCCGCCTTCTTTGCACCGGTGGTGCTGGCGCTGCTGGGCGTCTACCTGTGGCAGCGCTCGCGCCGGCCGGACAACCCTGCCGTGCCGGCCGTGCGCAGCATCACGGCCTGCTTCGGCAATACCTTGCAGGTGGGCGTGCCGCTGGTGGCCGGCGTCTTTGGCGAAGACGGCCTGGCGGTACACATCACCATCGTCAGCCTGCATGCCCTGACGCTGCTGAGCCTGGCCACGGTACTGGTGGAGTCGGACCTGGCACGTCATCATGCGTCCGGCGCCAGCCTGCTCTCGACGCTGGGGGTCACCATGCGCAACACCATCATCCATCCAGTCGTGCTGCCGGTGCTGGCAGGGTTCGCCTGGAACCTGACCGGTCTGGCCCTGCCCCGGGTGCTGGACGAAGTGCTGCAGATGCTGGGCAGCGCGGTGGTGCCGCTGTGCCTGGTGCTGATCGGCATGTCGCTGTCGTATTACGGATGGCCACGGGCCTGGCGCGACATGATGGGCCTGCTGGCCGTGAAGCTGCTGCTGCTGCCTGCGCTGGTGCTGGTGGTGGCCCATTGGGTCTTTGGCCTGTCGGGACTGGGCCTTGCCGTCATCGTCATGATGGCCGCCCTGCCGCCCGGCTCCAATGCCATGATGTTCTCGCAGCGCTATCGCACCCTGGAGCAGGAAGCCTCTGGCGCGGTGGTGGTGGCCACGCTGCTGTTTGCCGTCACGGCGCCGCTGTGGCTGGCGATACCGGTGTGGCTGGGACGTTGAGCATGAACCGAACCGCATGAACAGAACCGCATGAACCGAAGGACCCACGTGCCCAGCCTGGATCTGCGCCCCGGTGACCAGGTGCCGGCCGACGTGCTGCATGCCCTCTTCCGGGAGGCCTTTGCGGACTACCTCATCGGGCCGTTCGAAGTCCCGCTCAGCCAGTGGCCGGCCTTTCTGGCGCGCCAGGGCGCGGACCTGGGCTTGTCGCGGGTGGCGTTTGACAGCCAGGGTCAGGCACTCGCCTTTGCCCTGGTGGCACAGCGGCCGCTGCACCGGCGCTGGCGACTGGCCACGATGGGCGCTCGTCCGCAGGCCCGGGGCACCGGCGCTGCGGCGGCATTGCTCGATGACGTCCTGGCCCGTGCGGCGGCGAATGGTCAGCAAGCCGTGGAGCTGGAAGTGTTCGCGCAGAACGAGCGCGCCCGGCGGCTGTACGAAAGCCGGGGGTTCGAGGCGGTGTACCCCTTGCATGGATGGCAGGCGGATCTGGCTGACCTGGCGGTGGGGGGCGGCACTGGCGACAAGCAAGCCGCCGCGCCGCAGGCGGTCGATCTTGCAACAGCGCTGGAGTGGCTCGATGCGGCCGAACATCGTTGGCCTGACCTGCCGCTGCAGGTCACGCGGGCCTCGCTGGGTCACCTGACCGGCGGCCATGCGTGGCAGATGCGCCCCCTTCAAGCTGTGGAGGCGGCCGTCGCCTCCGGCACGACCGGCACCGGTACCAGCGGGGCCACCGCCCAGCTCATCTTCACCCTCCCCGACGAAACGGTGATGGTGAACAGCTTCATCGCCCCCGATCCGGGGGACGCGCAGGCGCTGCTGCAGGCGCTTGCCCGGGTCTATCCACAGCGCCGTCTGCGGGTGCCGCAGTTGCAGCGGGACGACCTGGGCGGCCAGTCACTGCGGGCCCTGGGCGCCTCGCAGATGCCACTGCATCAGCTCTGGATGCAGCGCACCCTGACCCCGGACACTCCCCGCTGACCCCACGGCCAGGGGCTGTCCGGTCAAACCTCTTGCTTCCCGCACTTGTGAGCCGGCGCCCACCTGTGTAGGGTGCGGCCTTCCACAACATGTCCGCGTCCCGCGGGATCCCTGTCATGCGCATCAAGACTTTGACCCTGGCCGTCTGGGCCGCCCTGAACGTGGGCGGCCTGGGTGCCGCCTCCGCCTGGGCCGCCGCCCCCGCCCAACCCGGCAGCGCGATCACCGCCGACGGCGGCACGCTGCAGGTCAAACTGGAGAAGGTCAAGCTGGCCAATGGCTTTGAAGTGATCCTGGTGGAGGACCACCGCCTGCCCCTGGTGGCCTTCAACCTGTGGGTGCATGCCGGCCCCCGCAACGAGGCCAAGGGCCAGACCGGCTTTGCCCATCTGTTCGAACACCTGATGTTCGCCGGCACGCGCCACATCCCGCGCGGCCAGGCGGACCAGATCATCGACGCGGCCGGCGGCACCGACTCCAACGGCAGCACCGACTTCGACCGCACCAACTACTTCTTCACCCTGCCGTCCAACCAGTTGGAGCTGGGCCTGTGGCTGAAGTCGGACATGCTGGGCTACATGATCGACGAGGTCGACTCGGTCGCCCTGGCCAACCAGCAGGACGTGGTGCGCAACGAGCGTCGCCAGTCGGTGGAAAACCGCCCCTACGGCATCGTGGAAGAAGCGCTGTTCCATGCGCTGTATCCGGAAGACCATCCCTACTACGCCTCGGTCATCGGCTCGCATGCCGACATCCAGTCCATCAAGCTGGAAGACGTGAAGGCGTTTGCCCGCCGCTACTACCGTCCCAACAATGCCACCCTGGTGCTGGCTGGTGACTTCAACCCGGCCGAAGCCCGCAAGCTGGTGGAAAAGTATTTCGGTCCGCTCAAGGCCGGTGAGGCCGTGCCGCCGGTGCAGGTGCCGCAACCCAAGATCACCGAGGAAAAGCGCATCGCCGTCACCGACCGGATCGAGCTGCCCCGCCTGAACATCGCCTGGCAGACCCCGGCGGTGTTCCAGCCCGGAGACGCCGAGCTGGATGTGGCCTCGCACGTGCTGGGCGGCGGCAAGTCCAGCCGTCTGTACAAGACGCTGGTGTATGACAAGCAGCTTGCCCAGTCGGTGTCGGTGCAGCAGTATTCGCTGTCGCTGGGCTCGGTCTTTGGCATCGAGGTGGTGGCCCGTCCCGGCAAGTCGCTGGAGGAGATCGAGAAACTGGTGGACGACGCCGTCGCCGAACTCTCCCAGAACCCGCCCACTCCGGAAGAAATGGGCCGCGCCCGCGCCGCCATCGAGACTGGCTTGCTGTCCCGCCTGGAAAAACTCCAGGGGCTGGCGGACCAGATCAACTACTACAACCAGCAGGCCGGCGACCCGAACTACATCGCCAAGGACCTGGGCCGCTACCAGAGCATGACCGCCGCCCAGGTGCGGGATGCCGTGGCCCAGCAGCTGAAGAAGCAGTCGCGAGTGGTGCTCTACGCCACGCCGGGCGAGCAGAAGCTGGCCCCGGAAGTGCCGACGCCGCCGATGCCCACCAAGGCCGCCAAGGGCGAACGTGAATCGCTCAATGCGGACGCCGCCTGGCGCAAGACCCAGCCCAAGGGCACCAAGGCCAAGCCGCTGACGCTGCCGGAAGGCCATCGCTTCACCCTCGCCAACGGCCTGACCGTGATCCAGGTGGCCAATCCCGGCCTGCCGCTGGTCAGCGCCTCGCTGGTGGTGCGCGCCGGCCAGTCGGCCAACCCGGCGGACAAGCCGGGCCTGGCCAGCTTCACCGCCGCCATGCTGGAGCAGGGGACGCAGTCGCGCGGCGCGCAGCAGATCGCCGACGAGGCCGGCAGTCTGGGCGCCACGCTGACCAGCAGCTCCAGCCGCGATGAGGCCCGCGTGGAGGTGAGCAGCCTCAAGCGGAACTTTGCGCAGAGCCTGGCCCTGCTGGCCGACGTCACCCAGAACCCGGCCTTTGCCGAGGACGAGGTGACGCGACTCAAGGGCGTGCGGCTGGCCGCACTCGCGCAGCAGCGCGAGCAGGCCCCGGCCGTGGCTTCGCTGGTGGGCAACCGGGTGGTGTATGGCGAGGGTCATCCGCTGGCTGCCAACGGGCTGGGCACGGAAACCTCCATCCAGGCCACCGACGCCACCCAGCTGCGCCAGTTCTGGCAGACCCATTACCGTCCGGACCAGGCCGCGCTGGTGGTGGCCGGCGACCTGACCGAAGCCGAGCTCAAGCCGCTGGCCGAGAAGCTCTTCGGCGGCTGGGTCAAGCCCACCTCCGCCGCGCCGGTGCCCAGCACCGCGGCGCCCAAGCCGGTGGCCGCCCGCGTGGTGCTGGTGGACAAGCCCAATTCCCCGCAGACCGCCCTGGCGGTCGTCGCACCGGGACCGAAGGCCGGCGTGCCGCAGGCCGCCGACATCAAGGTGATGAATGCGGCCATGGGCGGCCTGTTCACCTCCCGCATCAACACGCAACTGCGTGAGGTCAAGGGCTACACCTACGGCGTCTATTCGGGCTTCTCGATGAACCGCGACAGCGGCAGCTTCGGCATCCGCGGCAGCGTCCGCACCGATGTGACCGGACCGGCCCTGAGCGACATGTTCAAGGAGATCGAAGGCATGCGCGCCAAGCCGATGGGCGCCGCCGAACTGAACCGGGTGCGCAATGCCCAGCTGCTGGCGCTGCCGGGGCTGTTCGACACCAACCGCGTCATGGCGTCGAGCTATGCCAGCGAGTGGGCAGTCGGCCAGCCGCTGGACAGCATCACCAGCCTGCCGCGCAAGTACAACGCGGTGACAGCGACCAGCGCCCTGCAGGCCGCCCGCAGCTATGTGGACCCGGCCGGCCTCATCGTGGTGGCGGTGGGCGACCAGGCCAAGGTGTTGCCGCAGCTGCAGAGCTGGGGACGCAAGCCGCTGGAGATCCGGGACGTGAACGGGGCGCTGCTGCCGGTGGCGGCTCCTGCGGCCCCGGCTACTCCTGCGGCTCCGGCGGCTCCTGCCTCCGCGCCGGCCAAGCCCTGACGGGGTGATCCGGGGACGGCGGCCATGAGGTCGCCATTCCCGGGACGCCTGCCACGGCCGCCCCGGTCCTCCCCTCGGCCCCTGGCCCTCATCCTGACGAAGCCTGCTCTGCCGGCTTTCGATGGATGCGGGCCAGGGGCTTTTTGCTGCGCGGTCGCGGGCGGCGCGTGATGGTTCAGAATCCCGTCATGACCGATCTCGTTGCCTACATGAACGGCGTGGGCGAGGCCGCGCGTCGCGCCGCGACGCAGATGGCTGCCGCGCCGACCGCCGCCAAGAACCAGGCCCTGCTGGCCCTGGCCCGCCGTCTGCGCGACAGCGGCCCGGCCCTGGCCGCCGCCAATGAACGCGACCTGGCCGCCGCCCGCGAAGCCGGCCTGGACGCGCCCCTCGTGGACCGCCTGAAGCTCGATGCCAAGACCCTGGAGACGGTGGCCCTGGGCTGCGAGCAGATCGCCGCCATGCCGGACCCGATCGGCGAGATCACCGGCGTCAAGCGTCGCCCCACCGGCATCAGCGTCGGTCAGATGCGGGTGCCGCTGGGCGTGTTCGGCATGATCTACGAGAGCCGGCCCAACGTGACCATCGAAGCGGCGTCGCTGGCCATCAAGAGCGGCAATGCCTGCATCCTGCGCGGCGGCTCCGAGGCGCTGCACAGCAATCTTGCGCTGGCCGCGCTGGTGGGGCAGAGCCTGGAGGAGGCCGGCCTGCCGGCCGAGGCGGTGCAGCTGATCAACACCACCGACCGGGCGGCCGTGGGGCTGCTGATCGCCATGCCGGCCTTCGTGGACGTCATCATCCCGCGCGGTGGCAAGGGGCTGATCGAGCGCATCAGCCGTGACGCCCGCGTGCCGGTCATCAAGCATCTGGACGGCAACTGCCACTGCTACGTGGATGCCCAGGTGGACCTGGCGCAGGCGCTGGTGGTGGTGGAAAACGCCAAGACGCAAAAGTACAGCCCCTGCAACGCCACCGAATCGCTGCTGGTGCATGCGGACCAGGCGGCCGAATTCCTGCCGCGCATCGGCCGCCTCTTCGCGGCCAAGGGCGTGGAGATGCGGGCCTGCCCCCGCGCCTTCGCAGCGCTGCTGGAAGTGCCGGACGCCAAGCTCGCGCTGGCCACCGAGGCCGACTGGAGCACCGAATACCTGGCGCCCATCATCAGCATCAAGGTGGTGGACAGCCTGGACGAGGCCATCGCCCACATCAACCGCTATGGCTCCCACCACACCGACGCCATCCTCACCACACTGCATGGGAACGCGATGCGCTTCCTGCGGGAAGTGGATTCGGCCAGCGTCATGGTCAATGCCAGCACCCGGTTCGCTGACGGATTCGAATACGGCCTGGGCGCGGAAATCGGCATCTCGACCGACAAATTCCATGCCCGCGGCCCGGTCGGCCTGGAGGGCCTCACCTCGATGAAATGGGTGGTGCTGGGCCAGGGAGAAATCCGTCAGTAACAAGGCGGATGGGGGGCTGCCGGTACACTGACGGCCCTCTTGCCCTGGGCGCAGGGAGCGCCGCCCGCTCCCCGTGCCCCTTGCTGCCATGTCCGACCATTCGCCTGCTTCCTCGCTCCCGTCCCCGCTGCCGCCGGCCGTCAATGCCTCGAGCCGCAAGGCCCTGGTGCTGTTCTCGGGCGGCCAGGACTCCACCGCCTGCCTGGCCTGGGCGCTGGATCGGTTCGCTGAAGTGGAAACGCTGGGCTTTGACTACGGGCAGCGCCACCGCATTGAACTGGACTGCCGGCAGGTCGTGCGCCAGCGGATCCGCGAGCAGTTTCCGGCTTGGGCCGGAAAGCTGGGCGAAGACCATCTGCTGGACCTGAGCCTGCTGGGCCAGATTTCCGACACCGCCCTCACGCAGGAGCGGGCCATCGAGCTGCAGGCCAACGGCCTGCCCAACACCTTTGTGCCAGGACGCAACCTGCTGTTCCTGACCTTCGCCGCCACCCTGGCCTACCGCCGCGGCGCCTCGGTGCTGGTGGGCGGCATGTGCGAGACCGATTTCTCCGGTTATCCGGACTGCCGGGACAACACGCTCAAAGCGCTGCAAGTGGCCTTGAGCCTGGGCCTGGACACGCCGATGACGCTGGAGACGCCCCTGATGTTCCTGACCAAGGCCCAGACCTGGGCCTTGACCGAGGGGCTGGGCGGTGCGCCGCTGAACGAGCTGATCATCGAGCACACCCACACCTGCTACCTGGGCCAGCGCGAGACCCGCCATGCGTGGGGCTGGGGCTGCGGCCAGTGCCCCGCCTGCGAATTGCGGGCGCGGGGCTACCAGGAATTTGTGCAGGCCCGGGCCGGCGGTCGTTGAGGAGTCAGCGTGACGGTGTTCTGGGAGCGAGCCCTGTGGGTGATCGGTGCGGTGCTGCTGTTCTGGGGCATCGGCGCCTACAACCGCGTGATGCTGCTGCGCAATGAGATCGGCAAGGCCTTCGCCCAGCTGGATGAGGCGCTGACCCGGCGCGCGACGCTGGGCGACGCCCTGCTGGGTCATCTGCGTGAGCGCCTGCCCAGCGAGCAGGCCAGCATCGACGCCCTGGCGGCCGCCCAGGCCGAAGCCCAGGCGGCCGCGCAAGCAGTGCGGGCCCGGCCGCATGCGGCGGACCCGATTGCCCAACTGGCCATCACCTCGGCCGTGCATGGGGCGGCGCTGACCCGGCTGATCTCGCTGGTGGAGCATCACTCGGAGCTGGTGTCGGACGCCGAGCTCTATGGCGTGGTGGATGAACTCAAGCTGGTGGACCGGCAACGCGCCTTCGCGCGGCAGGTCTTCAACCAGGCGGTGCAGAACTACAACGAGGCGGTGCGGCAGTTCCCGACGCGGGTGCTGGTGAGCTTTTTCGGGTTCTCGGAGTCGCGCAGCCTGTGAGGCTTCGTGGGACCTCGGTCGCGCCGGCGATCGTGTCTCGCTGAACTGGCCGCTGAGCGCCGGTTTCCCTACACTCAGCCCCGCGGCGCCATGGATGGCGCTCTACATGGTGGTCTACGCGGTGCTCTATACGGCGCTCTATATGGGGCGCCATACACAGCGCCCAATACGTCGCCACTACGTCGCCACACACATCGCCCAACACGGCCATGCGGGAGGACAGGTATGCGGGAATCCGAGTCCATCAGGCTCCAGCTTGCAGATCGGGGTCGGACCTCCATCCGTGCCACCGGACTTCTAGGGCCATGGGTGCTGTGCGCCGGGCTCATCGTGGCGACCACCGTACGGGCCGCGCCTGAACCGGCCGCGTCCGCCTTGGTACCGCCAGCCGCCGACCTCAGGATGCGGGCCCTCGCCGCGACCTGCGCGGCCTGCCACGGCACCGACGGACGCTCCACGGCCGATGATGCGTTGCCGCGTTTGGCAGGCCGACCTGCCGAGGAACTGGCGCAGACGATGCGCGCCTTCAAATCCGGCGCCCGGCCAGGCACGGTGATGCCGCAGTTGGCCAAGGGCTATGACGACGCCCAGATCGACCTGCTGGCGTGTTACTTCGCTGCACAGTCGGCCGCCCCCGCCACCAAAGCCACCAAAGCCGCCAACGCCATGAATGCCGCGGATGCCGCAAATGCCGCGCATGCCGCCAAGAGAGGCCAGCCATGATGCGCCGCCGTGACTGGCTGCGGGCCGGCGCTTACGCGGCGGCCTTTCCCGCTGCCGCCCTTTCGGTCCCCCATGCTGCAGAGGCTGCGCAGCCCCAGCCCCAGCCCGGCTGGCGACGCGCCCGGGTCGTGGTGGTGGGCGGAGGCATCGGCGGTGCGACCGCCGCGCGTTATCTGCGGCTGTGGTCCGGACATTCCCTCGAGGTAGTGCTGGTCGACCCGCAAGACGCGTTTGTGTCCTGCCCGATGTCGAACCTGGTGCTGGGCGGCTTCACATCGATGCAGACGCTGACCCGCCCCATGTCGACGCTGGACGCATCCGGTGTGCGACGGGTCCGGGACACCGTCACCCACATCGACACCGAGCGGCGGCTGGTGCTGCTCGCGCGAGGCGATGCCATGCGCTATGACCGGTTGATCGTGTCGCCCGGCATCGACCTGGACTGGCGCAGTGTGGCGGGCCTGGAGGCCGCGCATGACAGCGGCCGCATTCTGCAGGCGTGGAAGGCCGGCCCCGAGACGCTCGCCCTGCGACAACAGCTCGAAGCCATGCCGGACGGCGGCGTCTTCGCCCTGACCATCCCGGAGGCGCCGTATCGCTGCCCGCCAGGCCCTTATGAACGCGCCAGCGTGGTGGCCGCCTGGATGAAGAAGGCCCGGCCCCGCAGCAAGCTGTTGGTGCTGGATGCCAACCCGGACATCACCTCCAAGGCGGCGCTGTTCCGCAAGGTCTGGGCGGAGCGTTATGCCGGGCTGCTGGACTATCGCCCGCTGCACAAGGCGGTGGCGGTGGAGACCGGCTCAGGTCCGGGCGGGACGGTGCGGTTTGAACTGCAGTCGCCGGAGCGGGCGGACGTGCTGAATGTGCTGCCGGCCATGCAGGCCGGCGCCATCGCGCGGGAAGCCGGGCTGGTGGGGCGCATCGGCGCCGCCGGTGGACGGTGGTGCCCGGTGGAGTATCTGACCTTCGCGTCCTCGCAGACGCCTGGCGTTCACGTGATCGGTGATGCCATTCAGGTCGCCCCTGCGATGCCCAAGAGCGGCCACATGGCCAATGCCCATGCCAAGGTGGCCGCCGCGGCCATCCTCAGCGAGCTGGCGGGCCTGCCGCCGGACACGCAGCCCATGCTGACCAACACCTGCTACAGCCATGTGGACGGCAGCCAGGTGATCCACGTGGCCAGTGTGCACCGCTATGTCGCGCAGGAGCGCACCTACCGGACCGTGCCGGGCTCCGGCGGTGTCTCCGACGAGCCCAACGAACTTGAGTCCCGTTACGCCTGGCACTGGGCCCGGACGCTCTGGCAGGACATGCTGGGTTGAGGCAGGTCACCGGGCCCAATCCCCCGGGGGCGCTTGGAGACTCCGGGCGGGGCGGTTAGAGACCCCGCGCGCAGCTCCCAGAAACCCCGGTGAACGGCACCGCTCAGTGGCACTCGATGGCGCCAGCGGTCACCAGTTCTTCGAACAGGGTGGTCAGGGCACGGCCGGTCATGCGGAACGGATCGAGTTTCTGCGTCTCTCCGTACTTGAGCAGCAGCGCCGGATTGAGCCGATGCAGATTGACTTGCCCCATCGACCAGCCAGCAAACCGCCGCTCGCCGATTTCCTCATAGGCGATCAGGGTGCACTGGTCATGGCGCTCGTCCGCAACGATGCGCTTGTAGCGGACGTTGACCGCTTCCCGCGACCCTTCCAGCACCTGGATGAAGACACCGTCGGTATGGCAGAGCAGGCCGGTGATGCCTTCCACGGTGTTGTGCTCCCGGGAGCGGCGCACGATGTCTTGCAGATCGTGCGGGCTCAAGTCCCGACGGGCACGGCTGGCGTAAACGAGGCGAACAAGCATGGGGAGTCCTCTTAGCTCTTGCTGCGCACCAGTGACAGGAATTCCCGTCGCAGGTTCGGATCCTTCAGGAAGGCGCCGCGCATCACACTGTTGATCATGGTGGATTCCATGTCCTTCACGCCGCGCCAGTGCATGCAGAAATGGTCCGCATCCATGACGATGGCCAGACCGTGGGGACGCACACGGTCCTGCAGTTCATTGGCCAGCATGGTGACGGCTTCTTCCTGGATCTGCGGACGGCTCATGATCCAGTCGGTCAGCCGCGCATATTTGGACAGGCCGATCAGGTTGGAATGCTCATTGGGCAGCAGGCCGATCCACACCTTGCCGATGATCGGGCACAGGTGGTGCGAACAGGCGCTGCGCACGGTGATCGGGCCAACGATCATCAGCTCGTTCAGCCGCTCGACATTGGGGAACTCGGTGACGGCGGGGGCCTGCGCATAACGGCCGGCGAACACTTCCCGCACAAACATCTTGGCCACCCGCTTGGCGGTTTCCTGGGTGTTGTGGTCACTGACGGTATCGATCACCAGGGCCTGCAGCACATCCTGCATCTTGGCCTGGACCTCCGCCTGAATCTGTTCCAGTTCGCCCGGTTCGAGAAAGTCGGCAATGTTGTCGTTGGCGTGATAGCGCTTCTTGGCGTGGACCAGCCGGTAACGGACGCGTTCGGACGCCGGCAGGGCCGCCAGGGACTCGGCGCTCAAGGTGGGGGTGCCTGTCATGAATGAAGGGGGCGCGATGAAGCGTATCCCGAAGGTAAAGGTCGGTCGAATGGAAAGCGCAGATGCGCTCCGCCGTGGGAGAGTCTGCCCGGTAATTGTCTGCGTGGGGCGATGTCATTGTGATCCGTAGGGCGTACAGGCGGCCCGGTGCGGGACAGCCACCCCTTAAACTTCACCAGTGTCTACCCCCCATTCCTCCTCTCCTCCGTTGCACCGGCTGCTGAGCGCCAGCGCTGATGCGGTCCAGGCCGTGCGCGACGGCCATTCCCTCACCGACTGGCTGGGCCGCTGCGCCACCGAATTGCGTCCCGGCGCCCAGGCGCTGAGCTTTACCGTGCTGCGCCGCCTTGGGGCGGTACAGGCCGTGCGGTCCCGTCTGGCGCCCAAGGCGCCGCCGCCGCGGGTGGATGCGCTGCTGGTCACCGCCCTGGCCTTGCTCTGGCCGGGTGAGACCTCATACGCAGAACACACCCTGGTGGATCAGTGCGTGGAGGCGGCCCGTCGCCGAACGCCCAAGCAGGCCGGTTTCGTGAATGCGGTGCTGCGCCGTTTCCTGCGGGAGCGCGAGGCGCTGGTCGAGGCCCTGAAGGACGATCCGATCGCCACCTGGAACCATCCCCGCTGGTGGCAGGAACAGTTGCAGAAGGACTGGCCCGATCACTGGCAGGCCCTGCTGGCCGCCAATCAGCAGCGTCCGCCGATGACGCTGCGGGTGAATCCGGCCCAGGGCAGCACGGAGCATTACCGCCAGCGCCTGGAAGACGTCGGCATCGCCGCCGGGCCGGCGGGTGACCTGTGGCCGCAGGCCCTGGTGCTCGACGAACCCCGTCCGGTCCAGGCCCTGCCCGGTTTTGCAGACGGCGATGCGTCGGTGCAGGACGCGTCGGCCCAACTGGCGGCACCGCTGCTGCTGGGCCTGATGAAGCCGCAAGACCTGGCGCCCGGTGAGGACTGGCCGGTGCTCGGGAGTGGGGCGCGGGTCGTGGACGCCTGCTCGGCGCCGGGCGGCAAAACCGCGCATCTGCAGGAACTGGCAGGCAACCGGCTGGATCTGCTGGCGCTGGACACCGACGCCAAGCGGCTGGAGCGGGTGAGTGAGAACCTCGCCCGGCTGCATCTGGACGGCCGGGTCAAGGCCGCCGACGCCCGCCACACCAAGGCGTGGTGGGACGGCCAGCCGCTGGACGCCATCCTGCTGGACGCGCCCTGCAGCGCCTCCGGCATCGTGCGCCGCCACCCGGACGTGCGCTGGCTGCGCCGCGCCACCGACATCCCGGCACTGGCGCAGATCCAGACCGAGCTGCTGGAGGCGCTGTGGCCGCTGCTCAAGCCGGGCGGCCGGCTGCTCTATGCCACCTGCTCGGTCTTCAAGGCCGAAGGTCAGGATCAAATCGACGCGTTTTTGCAACGCCATGGCGATGCGCGGTTGCGTCTGTTCACCCGTGGAGCCGGTCACCTCCTTCCGCTCGCTGACAATGCTTCGCAACACCCACTGCGAGGCGACGCGGCCGTGACCGACGGCTTCTTCTACGCCTTGCTCCAGAAGTTGCCGTCCGCGTGAGCCTGTTGAGTCCGTTCGTTCTGCTGCGTGCCTGGTCGCGGCGCCTGACCCTGGTCGGCGCCCTGCTGACCCTGCACGCCTGGGCGCTGGCCCAGGGCGTGACGCTGCAACAGCTGAATGCGGAACGGGTCGAGGACGGACTGGCCCTGAGTTTCAGCAGCCGCTTCGAGCTGCCGAGGCCCGCGGAAGATGCACTGCTCAAGGGCGTGGCCATTTATTTCGTGGCCGAGGTGCAGGTGCTGCGCAACCGCTGGTACTGGCGTGACGCCCGCGTCGCCCGGGCCACCCGCACCTGGCGCCTGACCTGGCAACCCCTGACCCGCCAGTACCGGGTGAGCACCGGCGGGCTGCACCAGAGCTTTGACACGCTGGGCGAAGCGGTGGCGTCCTTGCGCGGCGTGTCCGGCTGGCGAGTGGCGGACGCCAAGGAGATCGAGGACGATGGCAACTATTACCTGGAGTTCAGCTACAAGCTGGACACCAGCCAGCTGCCCCGCCCGATGCAGATCGGCCTGGGGGCCGGACAGGGCTGGGCGCTGTCGGTGGAGCGCAATCTCCAGCTGAACCTGGACGCGCCTTCCACACCGCCGCCCAACCGGCCCCAGCCGTGAGACCCGCCTGCGGACGACGCCCTGCGGCTTCCCCCTTCCGATCGACCCCTGAGGCACTGACCCTGAAGGACTGCTCCCTGTGACCAAAGCGGCACGCCTGGCCTGGCTGGTATCGGTGACGGCGATCGCGGGCGCCAGCGGCATGCTGGCCTTCCTGCTGTCGATCAGCACCACGGCCCAGCGCGGCTTCCTGGAACGGCACTACCTGTGGCTGTTCTGGGTGAACGTGGCGGTCGCCACCGCCTTGATCATCGTCATCGGCGTGGCCGGCACCCGGCTGGCGCTGCGGGTCAAGCGCGGGCGCTTCGGCAGCCGACTGCTGCTGAAGCTGGCCTTCATCTTCGCCTTCGTCGGGGTGGTGCCGGGCCTGCTCATCTACACCGTCTCCTACCAGTTCGTGAACCGCAGCATCGAGAGCCTGTTTGACCAGCGGCTGGCCAGTGCCCTGGAAGCCGGCCTGGCGCTGGGCCAGGACACGCTCGACAACGCCCGCAGCGAACTGAGCGCCCGCACTCGCAGTGCGGCCGAGCGCTGGGAAGACGGCGCCCTGGCCCCGCTGGCGCTGGAGCGGCTGCGGGACCAGCTCTCCGCGCGCAGCGTCGCGCTGCTGGGGGGCAATGGCCAGGTGTTGCTGACGGCTGGTCCGGACAACGACAGCATTCCGGAGCGGCCCACCGCCAGCATGCTCAGCCAGGCACGCAGCAACGGCGTGTCGTCGCGGCTGGAGGGCCTGGAGGATGAACAGAAGGCGGTGCAAGGCGAAGCCCGCATCCGCGCGGTGGCCCTGCTGCCCAGCAGCGCACTGCAGCTGACCAACAGCGACCGCTACCTCATGGTGGTGCGGACCATCAGCGGCAAGGTGGTGAGCAATGCGCTCAATGTGCAGGCCGCCAACCAGGAGTATCTGCAGCGCTCCTTGCTGCGGGACGGCCTGCGGCAGATGTACCTGGGCACGCTGACGCTGGTGCTGATCCTGGCGGTGTTTGCGGCGCTGCTGCTGGCGGTGGCGCTGTCCAACCAGTTGGTCCAGCCCCTGCTGCTGCTGGCCGAAGGCATGCGGGAGGTGGCCACCGGTGACCTCAAGGCCAAGCCGGTGTTCCGGTCACGCGACGAGCTGGGCGGCCTGACGCGGTCCTTTGCCGACATGACCGAGCAATTGGCCGATGCACGGGCGCAGGTGGACTTGAGCGTGGCGCAGGTGGAAAGTGCGCGCACCCACCTGCAGACCATCCTGGACAACCTGACCGCCGGCGTGATGGTGTTCGGCGCGGACCGGCGCATCGAGTCGGTCAACCCGGGCGCGACCCGCATCCTGCGGCTGCCGCTGTCGGCCTATGTCGGCCGCCATCTCGATGAGCTGGAGCCGCTGCAGGAGTTTGCGAAGTCCATCTGGCAGCGCTTTGAACTGCAATCCCCGGAGGCGGGCGAGCGCGATCACTGGCAGGACTCCTTCGAACTGCGCCTGACCGAGGAGATCACCGTCACCCTGCTGGTGCGCGGCGCGGCGCTGCCGCATGACGCGCGACTGCTGGTGTTCGACGACATCACCGAAGTGGTGTCGGCCCAGCGCTCCGCCGCCTGGAGCGAGGTGGCGCGGCGCCTGGCGCATGAGATCAAGAATCCGCTCACGCCGATTCAGCTGTCGGCGGAGCGTCTGCAGTTCAAGCTGGAATCCAAGCTGGAGGGGGCGGACCAGGCCATGCTGGTGCGGTCGGTGGGCACCATCGTCAACCAGGTGCAGTCGATGAAGCAACTGGTCAACGAATTCCGGGACTATGCGCGGCTGCCTGCGGCCAAGCTGGCGCCGCTGGACGTCAATGCGCTGGTGGCCGAGGTGCTGACGCTGTACGCGGAGGCGCAGGAAGCGGGCCGGCTGGTGGCGGATCTGGCGCAGGACCCCCCTTTGATCCTGGGAGATGCGCCGCAACTTCGCCAAGTCATCCACAATCTGGTCCAGAACGCGCTGGATGCAGTCAGTGAGCGGCCGGACGGACGTGTGACAGTGCGGACTCAAAAGGCGACCAATGAAATGGGCGAATTGCGCGCCTTGCGGCTGGTCATCCTGGACAACGGGCCTGGCTTTGCGGAGAAAGTGCTGAACCGGGCCTTCGAGCCATACGTCACAACCAAGAGCAAAGGCACCGGCCTGGGACTGGCCGTGGTGAAGAAAATTGCGGATGAACATGGGGCGCGGATCCGTTTGGTCAATCTTCAGCCGGCAGGTCACCCCGAACAGGCACCGATAGGCGCGCAAGTTTCGTTATCATTTTCAAAACTCGCGACTGCACCGAGCCCTGCGCCAGACGCGCCTCGGCCCGCGTGAACAGTAGGCATACATGGCAACCATTCTTGTTGTTGACGACGAACTGGGCATTCGTGCCCTGCTCTCAGAAATCCTCTCGGACGAGGGGCACACCATCGAACTGGCTGAGAACGCACAACAGGCTCGGGCGGCGCGTGAGCGCTCGCGTCCGGACCTGGTGCTGCTGGACATCTGGATGCCGGACGTCGATGGCGTGACGCTGCTGAAGGAATGGGGCAGCACCGGGCAGTTGACGATGCCCGTCATCATGATGAGCGGCCACGGCACGATCGACACGGCGGTGGAAGCCACCAAGTTCGGCGCCATGGCGTTCCTGGAAAAGCCGATCACGCTGCAGAAGCTGCTGCGGGCGGTGGAGCAGGCGCTGGTCAAGACGGCCCCGCGCCCGGCGCCGCCGGCTCCGGTGGTGGGCCTGCCGTCCTATGCGCGGCCGGAGACGCTGCCGGTGATGCCGTCCAGCGTGACGCTGCCAGGCAGCGTGCCCAGCCTGGTGTCTCCGCCGCCGGTCCAGCATCAGGGGCTGGCCTCGGAGCAAATGTTCGAGCTGGACCGTCCGCTGCGCGAGGCGCGGGACGCGTTTGAGAAGAGCTATTTCGAGTTCCATCTGGCCAAGGAGAATGGCTCGATGACCCGCGTGGCGGAGAAGACGGGGCTGGAACGCACCCATCTGTACCGCAAGCTGAAACAACTCGGTGTCGATCTTTCGCGAAACAAGCGCGGGGGCGGAATTTAGTGTTATAGTCATGGTCTTCGGTGCTCAGCGCAGCTGTCACTGAAGACAAATGAAGCGGATGAAGTCGAAGACAACATCCAGCAAGCTTCAAAGGCCAAGTAGCTCAGTTGGTAGAGCAGCGGATTGAAAATCCGCGTGTCGGTGGTTCGATTCCGCCCTTGGCCACCAGAATTCGAGGATGCGTCTGTTGGCATCCATCAAGAACCCCGCACAGCTCAGCTGTCCGGGGTTTTTCTTTTGGGATCGCGGCTGAACCCGGCCCCGGGCGTACGCACTGAATCGGCATGCTGGCACGATGCCAGCGAGGAGTTCCCCGATGTATGTGCAATCCCCAACCGCGGCCCCTTTCATGCCGCCCACCGTGGACACGCCGGCCCCCACCGATGCAGCCTCCAGCGCAGCCTCAGCCCATTCGGCTCCCCCGATCACGCAAGGCGCGTTGACTCGCGCAGAAGGCATGCTGGGCACACTGCTGCAAGTCAAAGTCGATGTCCTCGATGCCTACACGATTCTCTTCGACTTCCTGAATACCGGCTCTGAGGACAGCTTCGCCAACGCGATCCGCCACGCCACCAAGAACTTTCCTCCACCGGAGACGGCGATCAAGCTGCCGGTGAGCGCCCAACTGAAGCAGCCATCCCCTCCCTTCTCTCCTTCGCTGAATCATTCATGGCCGCAGAAGGTGTTGATGTGCAAAGACGGCGGTGCACACGCCAAGCTCACCTTGAGCATGTACAAGGAGTCGCTCACTGCGGAGAGCGGCATCAATCGGGATTCGAAGAAGCTCCCCCCTGGCAGCCTTCAGGAAGTCCCTCTACCGGAACCCACACCGCCCAAAAGGCGTCTTACGCTCACCGAGTTCAATCATTGGTACGTGAAGAACCATATGAATCCGGCCATCGAAGCGCTCAAGCCGAACCAGGTCATGTTGATGGCGCCGCCGAGGAAGGAGGCATTCCTGATTGGACGCGACGATGCGGGCCGCGAGTTCGGACTCGCCGCCAGGCCCCACTTCATCGGGGGAAAGCCGAGTCCTCGAGTGTTCAAGGAAGAACAATTGGAATTCATGCTGCGCCTCATCCGCGACTCGCATGAAGGCCCTGGAAGCTGGGTCCACTTGCAGCCACGCTGAGAAGATGAACTCGGTCAGCGCGTGACCACATCCCTATACATCGGCGCCAACAGAGCCAGCAACCGGTTCTGCGTCGCGAAGGGCACCCCCTGCGCATCCATCGCGAGCTGAAGGTCTTCCACCAGCGCATTGAAGTGGGCCTTGTTGATGCCCAAGGCAGCGTGGGACTTCTTCATCGTCTCACCGTCGTACTTGCAGGGGCCGCCGCTCAGTTCGCAGAACTGCTTGCGCAGTTGCTCCGTCAGAAAGCGGGGATTGGTTTCCTGGAACAGGTGCTTGATGCGTTCATCCGCATACACCCGCTCCACCAGCCCTGCACTGATCGCCGCCACGCCGGCTTCACCGCCCAACGCGCGGAACAGCGAGTCGTCGGCAGCGCGAGCGGGCGTGGCCAGGACCATCAGCAAGGCCAGCAGGACGGCCAAGCAGCGCCCCACATATCCGTGGACATGATCGCGGCTACGGCCGTCGCCGTGCCCTAGCGCATGAACGCCCCTATTCGGGTGTCCCACCCACGGAGTCATGCGGACGCTCGATCGAGCGAGGGACTGGAGGTACATGCGCGGAGTCATTGGAAAGTCCTTTTGATCAAGCAGCTTGCAGCACCGGTCGGCAGCTCTCGCCATTCGAGCCGAGCCAGCGAAAGCAGCCAAGCGCTCAATACGCCAACTGGATCGACCCATACACGCCTCGCTGCCGGCGCGGCTGCACCCCTGGCACCACCTTGCCCAGGTCCACATATGCGGCCGTCAGCGAGAAGTTCTTGGTCGGCGCCCACGCCACGAACACGTCCTTCCAGTCCTGCTCCTTCAGCGCGTCACCCAGCACAGAGGGATTGAGCTTGTCCGGCTTCATCCGGTATTCGGCACCAACGGCCCAATTCTTGTTGATCAGGTAAGCGACCGACACTTCCGGCAGCAGGGAATATCGATGGCTTGCGGTACCACCGAACCCCAGCAGCCCGTTCTGATTCGCGCGGCTGGCGCGCAGCGTCAGATTGACCAGGGTGCTTTGCGCCAGCAGCAGCTTGGTAGCGCTCAGATAGACATCCACGCCATGGCGTTTGGCGCCCAGCGCCGACAGCGTGGGATTGAGGCCCGCGGCATCCACCGATTTGTATTCGACCCCGAGCGCCAGTTGCGGCATCCAGGTGTCTGCATCTAGGATGGCATCGCCGCCCAGCCGCAGCTTCGCGCCCAGAATGGTCTGCTTCAGATGAAGACCCGGCAGGTTGAGCGCGGCGCCAGTGCCTCCGGCCGAGAAATCCTGGCGGGCGATGGAGAGTTCTGCCCGCTCGCCAAAGGCCACCAGGGCGCCGTACCCGGTCAGGCCATAGTCCTGGGTGGGAAGCCGGGTGTAGTAGGCCGTGGTGCCGATCTGCCCTTCGGTGGCGTAGCTGCCGGTCAGCGCCCAGGGCGTGAGCCCTCCCCCAGCCGCGCCATCGATGCTGCTGACGCCGCCGGTGAGCAGCAGCTTGCCTTTGGGAGACCAGAAGGGACTGGGGGCGGGTGCGGATGACGACGCAGGCGGTGGTGACGCAAGTGCTGAAGACGAGGCTGAGGAAGCGGGTGCGCCACCCGTTGCGGTCTGCGCCATCGCAGCGCCACCAAAACCGAGTCCCAAGCCGAGCCCCAAGCCAAGGCCCATCCAGACCACCGCCAGCCGCACCCCGGCCTTGATGGGAGCACCCTCCGCCGCCTCGGCCGCAGTGCGTTTCCGCCCGATGAGCGCCACAGTCGCATGAGAGCCTGAATTCAAAGCCGTGGGTGTCATCACGTCATCTTCCCTGAATCAACACCGGACTGCATCGCAGCCCGGTCCACGCCCTTCCACAAGGTGTGCGAGACGGACTTACCAGGCGCCGGTGTTGGGCATGGAGATCCACGGCTCCGCGGGCGGGAGCGCCGGTCCGTCCTGCAGCAGTTCCACCGAGATGTTGTCGGGGGAGCGCACGAACGCCATGCGGCCGTCGCGCGGGGGACGGCTGATCAGCACGCCATGGTCCATCAGTCGCTGGCAGGCAGCATAGATGTCGGGCACCGCATAGGCCACATGACCGAAGTTGCGCCCACCGGTGTAGGTCTCCGGGTCCCAGTTGAAGGTCAGCTCGATCTGTGCGTCTTCGTCACCAGGCGCTGCCAGGTAGACCAGGGTGAAGCGGCCCGCCTCATGTTCCGAGCGGCGGACTTCCTGCAGGCCCAGGGCATCGCGGTAGAACTTGAGGGAGGCTTCGAGGTCGGTCACGCGGACCATGGTGTGGAGGTATTTCATGAGTCTTCTCAAAAAAGGGCGCAGAGAGGGAAGAGACAGTGGGTCGTGCGGACCCCGACTGCTCGTCCACGAAGGGCGATGGGAATATTGTGGCGTTGAGCGGTGCCGGCTGCACGTGTCAGGGCTTGCAGGCTCGACGACAAGCGGGCGCAGGTCGCCAACTGAGGCTGCCCACGCGCACACCTGGACCGAACCGCTCGCATGACCGACAGGCCGCCGAGGCCGCACGACCTCACGCACGACCTCAGTGAGCGGGCGACGCGATCGCGCAGGCCCACACGGCTCACCACGGCCCACAAAAAAGCCCGCTCGAAGCGGGCTGTTGTCAGGGGCGGCAGCCGGGCTCGGCTCAGGCGCCCTGCGGGGCCAGGTCGCCACCGCCTTGCTGCTGAGCGGCCTGGGCCACCCGCTGCGAGATTTCCTTGCGATAGCGATTGAGCTCCTGGACGCTTGCAAAGCTGCGCTCCATGAGCAGGCTCATGTTGTGCAGGATGCGGTCCACCACCTTGTTTTCCCAGACGCTGTCGAACTGGATCTGCTTGTCCAGCCAGCGCTCCAGCCATTCCGGGTCCGGCAGGCGGCTCTGGATGGTGTCACGCGGGAACAGCTTGGCATTCACATGCAAGTTGGTGGGATGCAGGGCCTGGGCCGTGCGACGGGCGCTGGCCATCAGCACGCCCACCTTGGCAAAGGCGGCCTTGGCCTCGTCGCCGAACTTGACCATGGCACGCTTCATGTAGCGCAGGTAGGCGCCGCCATGACGGGCTTCGTCCCGGGACAGCGTTTCGTAGATGGCCTTGATGACCGGCTCGGTGTGCCACTCGGCGGCACGGCGATACCAGTGGTTCAGCCGGATTTCGCCGCAGAAGTGCAGCATCAGCGTCTCCAGCGCCGGAGCCGGGTCGAATTCGAAACGCACCTCGTGCAGTTCGGCTTCGGTGGGGACCATGTCCGGGCGGAAGCGACGCAGGTATTCCATCAGCACCAGCGAATGCTTCTGTTCCTCGAAGAACCACACGCTCATGAAGGCCGAGAAGTCGCTGTCATCCTTGTTGTCACGCAGGAACATCTCCGTGGCCGGCAGGGCGGACCATTCGGTGATGGCGTTCATCTTGATGGTGCGCGCCTGATCGTCGGTCAACAGGGAGGCATCGAACGTGTCCCAGGGGATGTCGGTGTCCATGTTCCAGCGGACGGCTTCGAGTTGCTTGAAGAGTTCGGGGTAAAGCATGGTCAGTCCTTGGGAAGAGCAATTCGCATTTTATCGGGCGGAAGATGACAAACCTGACAAGCCCTTGAGGAAGCCAGGATCTGGCCTAATCCGGCGCTGTCACATGTCACGGCACCACTGATGCCGACGAGGAGCACTGTCATGAATCTGTCTTGCGTCTCTATCTTGTTCCAGCCGTTCTTTCGACAACTGGCGCTGGTGTTGATGGTGGCCAGCGCGCCGCTGGCAGCCCATGCCGCCGGCACCACCACCGCCGCGCCGGCCACGACCGCCGCCGGCAGCGCCGCATGTCCCGACCTGCTTCAACGGCAGTTCCCGCGCCTGCAAGACGAAAAACCCCAGCCGCTGTGCCAGTGGGCAGGCAAGGTAGTGCTGGTGGTCAACACCGCCAGCTTCTGCGGCTTCACCCCGCAGTACAAGGCATTGGAAGCTCTTTCGGCCAAATACAAGGACTTGGCGGTGCTGGGATTCCCATCGGGCGACTTCGGAAATCAGGAATACGGCAGCAACAAGGAGATTGCCGAGTTCTGCGAGAACACCTTCAATGTGAAGTTCCCGATGTTCAGCAAGTCCAGTGTTGCCGCCGGCAAGACCGATCTGAACCCGCTGTTTGCAGATCTTGCCAAGCGCACCGGACAGTCGCCGAAGTGGAACTTCCACAAGTACCTGATCTCGAAGGACGGTCAGCAGGTGCTGAGCTTTGGCTCCAAGGTGGATCCTGAAGGGCGGGAGTTCACCCAGGCGCTGGAAAAGATGCTCCAGCAGAACTGAGCCGGCACGAGTCACTGAGGAAACGCCTGACGTCGCACTGCGATAGCCAAGTGTTTTTTGAGGCCGTCCAGCGTCAGGCCAACCCCTCTTCCGGCAATCGGCAGACCCGATTTTGGAAATGAAAAATCTGTCCCGGCTAGTCGGTACAACCGTGACAGTTGCTCACTTTTTCCCACGGAATCGGGATGACAAGCGCCGGCTTGCGCTGCACTATAGGCATCAGTGCAGTGCGCAACGGCCACTCTTTCAGCGCCTTGAGCTTCTGTTTCGAGCGTCTGTTTTGAGCTTCTGAATCACCCGAACGCATCACGACGGCGGGCACCCATAGCGGGTACGCAGCTTGCCGTAGTGATGGTTCGAACCAGGCTCAAGGACGCAAGCGGCCGAGCCTCTGCAAAAACCGAGATCTACCGAGGGCTTTCAGGGTTTCTACCAATCCCGAAAGCTGATGGGAGTACAGTCCAGTTTCATCCTCTTTCAGCCGCAAGACCTGCTTGTTCGCAAGCTGCAATCCCGAGGCCTTTCTCCTCCTCCTCCCTCCCTCCCTCGTTGGCCACGGGGCGTCTTGAGGCTTCTTTTATTCCCCCAAGGGCTTCCGCATCGGCGGAAGCCCTTTTTGTTTGGCGCGGGCGTCCTGGCCTGGCCAGCGCCGCACGTCTTCGCTGGCGCTGAGCCCAGAAAAAAGGGCCGCATGAAGCGACCCTGTGTCGGACGATGGAGATGCAGGCGGAAATGTCGGGGGGATGCCCTGATCAGGCCAACCACCCCTTGCGCCGGAAGTACACAAACGGCGCCACCACCGACGCCAGCATCAGCACCAGCGCAAACGGATAGCCGTATTCCCAGCGCAGTTCGGGCATGGCCTGGAAATTCATGCCGTAGATACTGGCAATCAAGGTCGGCGGCAGCAGCGCCACGCTGGCCACCGAGAAGATTTTGATGATCTTGTTCTGGTTGATGTTGATGAAGCCGACGGTGGCGTCCATCAGGAAGTTGATCTTGTCGAAGAGGAAGGCGGTGTGGCTGTCCAGGGAGTCGATGTCCCGCAGGATCTGCCGCGATTCCTCGAACTGCTCCGCATTGAGCATGCGGCTGCGCATCATGAAGCTCAGCGCTCGACGGGTGTCCATCACATTGCGCCGGATGCGCCCGTTCAAGTCTTCCTCACGGGCGATGGCCGCCAGCACCTCACCGGCTTCGGTGTCGTTCACATCCTTCTTCAGCACCCGCGCACTGACCTTTTCCAGGTTGTCGTAGATGCCCTCCAGCACGTCGGCGGAATATTCAGCGTCGGCGTCGTAGAGCTTGAGCAGGACGTCCTTGGCATCTTCGATCAGCGCGGGGATGCGGCGCGCCCGCAGCCGCAGCAGCCGGAACACCGGCAGGTCCTCGTTATGCACCGAGAACAGCACGTTGTTGAAGAGGATGAAGGCCACCCGCACGTTGCGCGGGGCTTCCATGTCGTCGATGAGGAAGTCGGAGCGGATGTGCAGCTCGCCGTTGTCTTCCTCGTAGAACCGGGCCGATTCCTCCAGGTCCTCGTCCACGATGTCCTCGGGAATGACCAGGCCAAATCGTTCACGGATCCAGTCTTTTTCTTCGGCGCTCGGGGATTCCAGGTCCACCCAGATCGGCTGTCGCTGGTGGCTGGTGACCGCGCTGAGTTCAGCCGCGGTGGAAATCTCTTCCTGAACCATGCCGCCCTTGAGGCGGCCATTGTCCAGCGTGAACACATTCAGCATGCAGGTCCTTCGTCTGCGTCGGCGCGCGTCTGGGCGAACGCTCGAGCAGGGTGGCGCGTTGACGAGGAAGGAGAGTCAGGCGCGCGGGGTCTCTGGGAGGAGGGGCAAAGGGGCCCGTCTCACTCCGGACAAGCGGCACAGCGGCAACGAGCGACCTGTCACGGGTGGACACTGGCGGCTGTTGACCTTCAGCTGCGGCGGTTTGACGCTGGAGTGGACGGCCACCGAGGGTGGTCGCTGTCCAAGAGGGACTCCAGTGATGGGGACGCGCAATTATCACACTGCGGGATTGGCGCCAGCAAGGCTCCCGCCTCCCCGACAACATCCAGCATTCCAGCACGGACCGGGGTGATAGGCAAGGCGGAAAGATTCACCCCCAAACCTTGCTTTTCATCACTTGTGTTCGCCATCGAACGGGCGCAGACTGAGCTCGTCCAGGCCACCCGAAGAGTCTTACCGCAGACATATTCAAAAGCCCTCCAAGACCTCTGCCTCCCGCATTCAGCCCAGTGTCCGCACGTGCTTTCGCGGCTTGTTCGGCGGCTTGTTCCGCAGCTTGTTTAGCGAGTGCGTCCGCAACTGTCGGCACCTTGGTTTCGACCCCTCTACGTCCGATTCATCCACGTCAGATTCAACCGGCACACCGAGCCCTCCCGGCCTCGGCAACGCCCCCGCATCACCGCAAATTTTTTCCAGAAGACCCAGGCCCCACCGGGCCCGACGATTCCTCCACCCTGACCTCAGCATCAAGACCCAGCGATTCCATCCAACTTCAGCGTTCCCACACTCTCACGGCGCCCGAAGGCGCAGTAGTTTTCCGACCAGCCCTGTGAAAGGAGGCTCTATGAACCTGACCATCAGCGGCCACCATCTCGAAGTGACCCCGGCCCTGCGTGAATACGTTCTCACGAAGCTCAGCCGGGTGTTGCGACACTTTGACCAGGTCGTGGACGTCAACGTCCTGCTCACCGTGGAAAAGCAAAAGGAGAAGGCCCGCCGGCAGCGCGCAGAAGTGACGCTGCACGTGAAGGGTCGCGAGATCTTTGTGGAAAACTCCCACGAGGACCTCTACGCGGCCATTGACGAATTGATGGACAAGCTGGATCGGCAGGTGTGCCGCCACAAGGACCGGGTGCAGGATCATCACCATGCCTCCGCCAAGCGCATGGACCTGCCCGCGGTCTAGGGTTTTTACTTAGCGTAGATCCGGGAGGCGGCCGCAAGGCCGCCTTTGCTTTTACTCGATCGCCGCATAATGTTGCGATGCAACACCAATCCCGTTGTTTTCAACGGGGCGTCGCAAAGCACCCGCCCCCTGATTGCAGCGGGGTTCCTATAATCCTCGCTGTCTCTGACCTACTGGCGCCATTGCCCGATGAACCGTCTCGCCGCCATCCTTCCCGCCAGCAACGTGCTGGTCGATGTGGACGCATCCAGCAAGAAGCGCGTGTTCGAACAGGCCGGACTGCTGTTCGAGAATAACCACGCCATCGCCAGGGCCGCGGTCACGGACAATCTCTTCGCCCGTGAACGGCTGGGCTCCACTGGCCTGGGTCATGGCGTGGCCATTCCGCATGGCCGCATCAAGGGCCTGAAGAATCCGCTGGCCGCCGTGCTTCGCGTGCAGCAGCCCATCGGCTTTGACGCCCCGGACGACGAGCCGGTCAACCTGCTCATCTTCCTGCTGGTCCCCGAGGCCGCCACCCAGCGCCATCTGGAAATCCTCTCCGAAATTGCGGAGATGCTGTCCGATCGCGAACTGCGTGAACGCCTCAAGACCGAGACGGAAGCCAGCGTGGTCCATCGGCTGATTGCCGACTGGGAACCGCTGAAGTCGGTCGCCTGAGGCACCCGGCTTCGTGAAACCCACCTCCATCAGCGCGGACCGGCTCTTCGAAGAGCACCGCGAAGCCCTGCGCTGGGAATGGATCGCCGGCCATGCGCATCCGGAGCGCCGCTTCGACGAAGCCGCCCTGCTGGACGCCCAGTCCGCCGCCGACCTGGTGGGCTACCTCAACTACATCCATCCCTACCGCGTGCAGATCGTTGGCACGCGCGAAGTGGCGTACTTAAGCCAGGCCTCCGGCGACGTGCTGGACCGGCGCATTTCCCGCATCGTCACGCTGGAACCTCCGGTCATCATCGTGGCGGACGGACAGACGCCGCCCGACCGGCTGATCGCCATGTGCGACCGCGCCGAGATTCCGCTGTTCACCACCACCGAATCCGCCGGCCATGTCATCGACGTGGTGCGTGCCTACCTGGCCCATGTCTGCGCCAACCGCACCACCCGCCATGGCGTCTTCATGGACATCCTGGGCCTGGGTGTGCTGCTGACCGGGGAATCGGGCCTGGGCAAGAGTGAACTTGGCCTGGAGCTGATCTCCCGCGGCCATGGCCTGGTGGCCGACGATGCGGTGGACTTCTTCCGCATCGCGCAGACGGCCATCGAAGGTCGCTGTCCCGATCTGCTGATGAACCTGCTGGAAGTTCGAGGCATTGGCTTGCTGGACATCAAGGCCATCTTTGGCGAGACGGCCGTGCGCCGCAAGATGCGACTCAAGCTGATCGTCCATCTGGTCCGCAAGGAAACGATGGAGCGCGACTTCGAGCGCCTGCCTTACGAGCCCCTGTACGAGGACGTGCTGGGCATGCCGGTGCGCAAGGTGGTGATCGCGGTGGACGCCGGTCGCAACCTGGCGGTGCTGGTGGAGGCGGCGGTGCGCAACACCATCTTGCAGCTGCGCGGCATCGACACCTATCGCGAATTCGTGGAACGCCACCAGCGGGCGATCGAAGAAGGTCTGAACGATTCGGCGGCCGGCTAGGCGCGCTGGCCGTTGAAGGCCCGTTCAGCGGCCGCGGCGCGAGCCCACCACCCGCTGTATCGCCTGCCGTATCAGCGACTGTTCTTGTGCGGGCAATCCGTCTTCACGCACGACGCATACAGCGCCAGCGAATGCTCCTGCAGCGCATAGCCGCGCTCTTCCGCAATGGCGCGCTGGCGCTCCTCGATCTGCGGGTCGTAGAACTCTTCCACCCGGCCGCAGGTCAGGCACACCAGATGGTCGTGGTGATGCCCCTCGTTCAGTTCGAAGACCGACTTGCCGGATTCGAAATGATTGCGCGAGAGCAGCCCCGCCTGCTCAAACTGCGTGAGCACGCGATACACAGTGGCCAGGCCGATGTCCGCCCGCTCATCGAGCAAAGCTTTGTAAACATCCTCCGCCGTCATGTGGCGCTGCTGCGCCTTCTGGAAGATTTCCAGGATCTTGATGCGGGGGAGCGTGGCCTTCAGCCCGCTGTTCTTGATTTCTTCAGAACGGTTCATGGGGTTTGCGCATGCGGCAGGACGAAAGCCTCCCGCTAGAATTCCCTGCATCATAGCCCTAGCACTTCCGCGAAGCCCCGCCATGTCATTGAATTCCCAAATCGCCTCGATCGCGCGATGCACGGCCGTTGTGGCCGGTGTCGCCGCGCTGGGCGCGTGCTCGCAGATGCCCAAGATGGACGTGTTTTCCGTCAGTGGCGACAAGGTGCTGGGCCTGGTCCAGCCCTACCGGGTGGAGATCGTCCAGGGCAACGTCGTCACCAAGGAGCAGATGCAGCAGGTCAAGACCGGCATGACCCGCCTGCAGGTCCGAGACGCCATCGGCTCGCCGCTGCTGACCGACCTGTTCCATGAAAACCGCTGGGACTACGTCTTCACCATCCGCCGCCAGGGGGCAGCCCCGCAAAACCGCCGCATCCAGCTGACCTTCGAAGGCGACCAGCTCGCCAAGATCGACGCGCCGGAAGACCTGCCCTCGGAGAAGGAATTCATCGCCGCCATCGACACCACCAAGATCAAGGGCGCCCCGCCCAAGCTGGAGATGACGGAAGAAGAACGCAAGGCGCTGCCGCCGCCGGTGCGACAGGCCGCCGCGACACCCGAGCCCATCGGCCCGGTGCGCGACTATCCGCCGCTGGAGCAGCGTCGATGAGCAGCGTGCCCCGTCCGCTGGACACTGCGCCCCTGCGCATCGCCATCACCGGCGCCTCCGGCCGCATGGGTCGCATGCTGATCGAGACGGTGCTCAATGCGCCCGACTGCCAGCTCAGCGCGGCCCTGGACCGTGACGGCAGCCCGTCGCTGGGCCAGGACGCCGGCGCTTTCCTGGGCCGCCACACCGGCGTGGCCATCACCAGCGACGTGCGCGCCGGCCTGTCGCAGTCGGACGTGCTGATCGACTTCACCCGCCCGGAAGGCACGCTGGCCCATCTGGCCCTGTGCGCCGAGCTGGGGGTGCGCACCGTCATCGGCACCACCGGCTTCACCGACGAAGAAAAGGCCCACATCGCCCGCTTCGCGGAACAGGCCGCCGTGGTCATGGCCCCCAACATGAGCGTGGGGGTGAACCTGGTGCTCAAGCTGCTGGAAAGCGCTGCCAAGGCACTGGCCGAAGGCTATGACATCGAGATCGTCGAGGCCCATCACCGGCACAAGGTGGACGCGCCCAGCGGCACCGCGCTGAAGATGGGCGAGGTGATCGCGGACGCCCTGGGCCGGGACCTCAAAGCCTGCGCCGTCTACGGCCGCGAAGGCGTCACCGGCGAGCGCGATCCCTCCACCATCGGCTTTGCCACCGTCCGCGGCGGCGACATCATCGGCGACCACACCGTGCTGTTCGCCGGCATCGGCGAGCGCATCGAAATCAGCCACAAGGCCTCCAGCCGCGCCACCTTCGCCCAGGGCAGCCTGCGTGCAGCGCGCTTCCTGGCGGGCCAGCGCACCGGCCTGTTCGACATGAACGCCGTGCTCGGCCTGGCCTGACCGGACCGATGCAGTCGCTGTCGGCACTCCCGGCGCTGGGCGCCCACTGGCAGGCGGCGGACGGGGTGTCCCGTCTGGTGGCCCTCGTGCTGCTGGCCATGTCCGTCAGCAGCTGGGTGCTGATTCTATGGCGCACCTGGACCCTTACCCGCGCCCGCCGCGACCTGCAGCGCGGCCTGCCGCTCTTCTGGGCGGCCGAAGCGCTGCCGGCGGGTCGCCAGGCCGTGCTGCACATGGACCGCGAGGGCCTGATGGTCCCGCTGGTGGACGCCGCACTGGCCGACAGCCGCCCCGGCAGCCTGGCCGCCAGCGGACAGATCCAGGCCCAGCTCACGCGGCGGCTGCGCGACGCCCTGCACCAGGTGCTGGGCGGCCTCAACCGGGGGCAGGTGGTGCTGGCCACCGTCGGCAGCACGGCCCCCTTCATCGGCCTGTTCGGCACCGTCTGGGGCATCTATCACGCGCTGGTGAGCATTTCGACGGCGGGCAACTTCAGCCTGGACAAGGTCGCCGGCCCGGTCGGTGAAGCGCTGATCATGACGGCGGCTGGCCTGGCCGTGGCGATCCCGGCGGTGCTGGCCTACAACCTCTTCGGCAAGTGGGTGGGCGCCTGTGAGGCGGAGCTCGAAGGCTTCGCCCATGACCTGCGCGAGTTGCTGGCGACGCCTGCCCCATGAGCTTCGGCCGACTCGAGCGCCGTGACGCGCCCAAGCCGATGAGCGACATCAACATGACGCCGCTGATCGACGTCATGCTGGTGCTGCTGGTGATCTTCATCATTGCGGCGCCGTTGATGGCCAGCGCGCTCAAGCTGCAGTTGCCCAAGGCCGAGGCGGCCACGCCGGGCACCGGCAGCCAGCAGGTCATCGCCATCAGCATCGACGCGCAGGGGCGTTACTTCCTGGGCGACGAGGCGCTGGAGCCGGACGTGCTCAAAGCCCGGCTGCAGACGCTGGCCGCCCAGCGCCCCGACGCCGAGTTGCGACTGAGCGCCGACCGCGACGTCCCCTACGGCCGGGTGGCGGCGCTGATCGACTGGGCGCAGTCGGTGCATCTCAGCCGCATCGCCTTCGTGTCCGACCGGGACGCCCCGTCCCGCTGAAGGCCCAGCCTTCTACAATGGGCACATTCGCCCATCGAGCCCCTATGAACGAGAAATACGCCCCCAGCGAGGTCGAACAGGCCGCCCGCGATCACTGGAATGCCGCCGACGCCTACCGCGTCACCGAAGATGCGAGCAAGCCCAAGTTCTATGCCTGCTCCATGCTGCCCTACCCCAGCGGCAAGCTGCACATGGGCCATGTGCGCAACTACACCATCAACGACATGCTGACCCGTCAGCTGCGCATGAAGGGCTACAACGTCCTGATGCCGATGGGCTGGGACGCGTTTGGCCTGCCGGCCGAGAATGCGGCGATGAAGAACAAGGTCCCGCCCGCGGCCTGGACCTACGACAACATCGCCTACATGAAGAAGCAGATGCAGGCGATGGGGCTGGCCATCGACTGGTCGCGCGAGATCGCCACCTGCAAGCCGGACTACTACCGCTGGAACCAGTGGCTGTTCCTCAAGATGCTGGAAAAGGGCATTGCCGTTCGCCGCACCCAGGTGGTGAACTGGGACCCGGTCGACCAGACGGTGCTGGCCAATGAGCAGGTCATCGATGGCCGCGGCTGGCGCTCCGGCGCGGTCGTGGAAAAGCGCGAGATCCCCGGCTACTACCTGAAGATCACCGACTACGCCGAGGAACTGCTGGCCGCGGTGGCCGACCCGGCGGACAAGAACTATCTCTCCGGCTGGCCCGAACGCGTGCGCCTGATGCAGGAGAACTGGATCGGCAAGAGCGAGGGCGTGCGTTTTGCCTTCCCGCATGAGATCAAGGGCGCCGACGGCCAGCTGATCCAGGACGGACGGCTCTACGTCTTCACCACGCGCGCCGACACCATCATGGGCGTCACCTTCTGCGCCGTGGCCCCCGAGCATCCGCTGGCGGCCCATGCGGCGTCGCTCAAGCCCGAGCTGGCCGCCTTCATCGAGGAATGCAAGCAGGGCGGCAGCACCGAAGCCGAACTCGCCACGCAGGACAAGAAGGGCGTGCCCACCGGCCTGTTCGTGACGCATCCGCTGACCGGTGCGCAGGTGGAGGTCTGGATCGGCAACTACGTGCTGATGAGCTACGGCGACGGTGCCGTCATGGGCGTGCCCGCCCACGACGAGCGCGACTTCGCCTTCGCCCGCAAGTACGGCCTGCCCATCCGCCAGGTCGTGGCGGTGGACGGCGAAACCTATTCCACCGAGGCCTGGGCCGAGTGGTATGGGGACAAGCAGCGCGGCGTGACGATCCACTCCGGTGAACTCGACGGCCTGGGCTACAAGGCCGCCGTCGACAAGGTCGCTGCCCTGCTGGCCACCAAGGGCCTGGGCGAGAAGAAGACCACCTGGCGTCTGCGCGACTGGGGCGTGAGCCGCCAGCGCTATTGGGGCACGCCGATCCCCATCATCCACTGCGACAGTTGCGGCCCCGTGCCCGTCCCCGAAAAGGACCTGCCGGTGGTGCTGCCGGAAGACTGCATCCCGGACGGCAGCGGCAATCCGCTGAACAAGCGCGCCGACTTCCTCAACTGCAGCTGCCCGAGCTGCGGCAAGCCCGCCAAGCGCGAGACCGACACGATGGACACCTTCGTGGACAGCTCGTGGTATTTCATGCGCTATTGCGACGCCAGCAATGACAAGGCCATGGTGGGCGCCGGCAGCGATTACTGGATGCCGATGGACCAGTACATCGGCGGCATCGAACATGCCATCTTGCACCTGCTGTATGCGCGCTTCTGGACCAAGGTCATGCGCGACCTGGGCCTGGTGAAGTTCGACGAACCCTTCACCAACCTGCTGACGCAGGGCATGGTGCTCAAGGGCGCCTTCTTCCGCAAGCCGCCCGAGGCTGGCAAGAACTATTACTGGGAACAGGACGTCGACGTGATCCGCAACGAGCATGGCCAGCCCGTGGGCGGCACGCTCAAGGCGGATGGTCTGCCGCTCGAATACGAGATGACGACCATGTCCAAGTCGAAGAACAACGGCGTGGACCCGCAGGCCCTGATCGACCAGTACGGCGCCGACACGGCCCGCCTGTTCGTGATGTTCGCCGCCCCGCCCGAGCAGACCCTGGAGTGGAACGACGCTGCCGTGGAAGGCGCGCACCGCTTCCTCAAGCGGGTCTGGGGCTTTGGCGCCAAGCATGCGGACGCGATCAAGGCCGCCGGCAAGGACTTCTCCGCGCTGAGCGACGACGCCAAGGCGCTGCGCCGCGAAGTGCATCTGGTGCTCAAGCAGGTCAGCTACGACTACGAGCGCATGCAGTACAACACCGTCGTCTCCGGCGCGATGAAGCTGCTCAATGCGCTGGAAGGCTTCAAGGGCACCGGCGCGGGCGACCATGCAGTCCTGCGCGAAGGCTTCTCGGTGCTGCTGCGTGTCATCTACCCGGCCTGCCCGCACATCACCCACGCGCTGTGGGTGGAGCTGGGCCTGGCCGCCGAGCTGGGCGACCTGCTGGACGCGGCCTGGCCGGCGGTGGACGAAGGCGCGCTGGTGCAGGACCAGATCGAGCTGATGCTGCAGGTCAACGGCAAGCTGCGCGGCGCCATCAAGGTGGCCGCCAGTGCCGACAAGGCCGCCATCGAAGCGGTCGCGCTGGCCAGCCCGGACTTCGAGAAGTTCTCGGAGGGCAAGGCGCCGAAGAAGGTCATCATCGTGCCGGGTCGCCTGGTCAACCTGGTGGTCTGAGCCATGCAGCGCCGTCATCTGCTCAAGACCTGTGCCGTCGTCGCCGCTGGCGGCGCTGCCGCCGTGCTCTCCGGCTGCGGTTTCGAGCTCCGCAAGGAGCCCGAGTACCACTTCAAGACCCTGGCCCTGAAGGGCTTCATCCCGCATTCCCCGCTGAGCCAGGAGCTGCGCCGCCAGGTGCAGCGCAGCACACTCAAGCTGCTGGAAGATCCCAACCGCGCCGATGTGGTGCTGGAGATCGAGCGCGAGGTCCGGGACAAGACCTCGGTGGCCACCACCACCGCCGGGCAGATCACCGAATGGCAGTTGCGCCTGCAGCTGGACTATTCGCTGCGCACGGCCGGGGGTGAGGTGCTGCTGCCCCGCACCGAGCTGCGCCTGACCCGCGACATGAACTACAGCGAAAGCGCCGCCCTGGCCAAGGAGCAGGAGGAAGCCTCGCTGCAGAAGGCCATGCAGGTCGAAGCGGTGGGCCTGCTGCTGCGCCGCCTGGCGGCCGTGCGCCTGCCGGCCTGACATGCAGATCAAAGCGGAGGCCCTGGCGGGCCATCTGGCCAAGGGCCTCAAGCCGGTCTACACCGTGCACGGGGACGAGCCGCTGCTGGCGCAGGAAGCCGCCGACCTGCTGCGGGCGGAAGCGCGCCGGCAGGGGTATGGCGAGCGCCAGGTCTTCATCGTCAGCGGCGCGTATTTCGACTGGGGGCCGGTGATTGCCGCCTCGCAGGCGATGAGCCTGTTTGCCGAGCGCCAGCTGATCGAGATCCGCATCCCGGGCGGCAAGCCCGGCAAGGACGGCTCCGAAGCCCTGCAGCGTTACTGCGAAGGCCTGCCGCCGGACGTGCTGACCCTGGTGACCCTGCCGCGCCTGGACAAGACCCAGCTCTCCAGCGCCTGGTTCACCGCCCTGGACACGGCCGGCGTGACGGTGCGGGTGGACCCGGTGGAGCGGCGCGAACTGCCCGCCTGGATCGCCCGGCGCCTGCAGCAGCAGGGACAGCCGGTGGCCGCGGGTCCGGAGGGACAGCAGGCCCTGGAATTCTTCGCCGACCGGGTGGAAGGCAACCTGCTGGCGGCCCACCAGGAACTGCAGAAGCTCGCGCTGCTGCACCCGCAGGGGGAACTGAGCCTGCAGCAGATCGAGGCGGCGGTGCTGGACGTTGCACGCTTTGATGTCTTCAAGCTGAGCGAAGCCCTGCTGAGTGGCCGGGTCGCCCGGGTGCTGCGCATGCTGGACGGCCTCAAGGCAGAAGGCGAGGCCGCGGTGCTGGTGCACTGGACCATGGCCGAGGACATTCGCGCGCTCAAGCGGGTGCATGACGCGATGGCCAGCGGCAAGCCGCTGCCCATGGCGCTGCGGGAAGCGCGGGTCTGGGGCCCGAAGGAGCGCCTGTTCGAGCGCCTGGTGCCGCAGCTCGGCGGTGCCGCGCTGTCCCGCCTGCTGGTGGCGGCGCAGATCTGCGACGGCATCGTCAAGGGCCTGCGCCATCCCGAATGGCCGACCGACCCCTGGGAGGCCCTGGGCCGCCTGGCCATGATGCTGGAGCAGGCCTTGCGCCCCTCCCCCGCGCCGGGCGCCGCCGCGCACGCTGCCCCCACCGCCGTCAAAACCCGCTATGGTTGAAGCCTGTCGATCTCTCGCAGGCTGTCATCCATGGTCTTTCGCCGCACCCCGGTTGGGCTGGCCTTCCACACCGCGCTCACCGCGCTCACTGCGCTCACCGCACTCACGCTGACGCCCCAGGGCGCCCAGGCCGCCCCCTGGACCCTGCAGGTCCGTGATGCCGGCGGAAATCCCCTGGCCGGCGCGGTGGTCGCCGTGGAGCTCAAGGGGCAGCCCAGCCAGGCCGCCCCCGGCACCGTCGCCCAGATGGCCCAGCGGGACCGGCAGTTCCAGCCCGGCACCCTGGTGGTGCAGACCGGCACGGCGGTCAACTTCCCGAATTTCGACACGGTCCGGCACCATGTGTATTCGTTCTCGCCAATCAAGCGATTCGAACTGAAGCTGTACGCCGGGACACCCGCAGAGCCGGTAGTCTTCGACAAGCCGGGCGTTGCACAGCTCGGATGCAACATTCACGACAAGATGACCGCCCGCATCATCGTGGTGGACACGCCCCTTTTCGCCACCACCGACAACCAAGGACACGCCAAGCTGGAGCTGCCGCCCGGTCAGCACCAGGTGGCGCTTTGGCATGTCCGGCTGGGCAACGATGCGCCCCGCAGACAGCCCCTGACAGTGCCGGCTGGCCCTCCAGGCAGCCTGGCGCTGGAGCTGCGTGACTGATGCGCTGGCCGGACTTCCTCAACCTTCGGCGGTTGGAAGGGCGCATCGTTGCGCTGTTCCTGGCCTTGTTGCTGGCAGTCCAATGCATCAGCCTGCTGCTGCTCAACCAGGGCATTGACCGCAATGCCCGCGCCTCGGTGCGGGAAGAGCTGGCCTCGGGCGAGCGGGTCTTCGACCAGTTGCTGCGCCAGGATGCCGAACAGCGCGGCATGGTGGCCAACCTGCTGCAGGCCGACTTCGGCCTGCGCCGCGCGCTCGCCGAGGGCGTGACCGGCGACGAACTCACCAGCACCCTCGAGGACGTCTTCACCAACCTGAGCGAGCGCGGCGAGGCCAGCTTCATCGGCTATGCCGACGAGCGCTACCGCTTCATCACTGCCACCCAGGCGCTGGCTCGCCAGGTGGCCCCGCTGCTGCCCGGCATGACGCGGGAGGCGGACAGCCCCAAGCAGGGCCACCTGGTGCTGCTCCAGGGCAAGGCCTACCAGGTGGTGGTGGCCCGCATGCGCGCGGCCGGCCTGGGTGGCTGGGTGTTCATGGGCTTTGAGCTGCGGCAGGAGCAACTCCAGGAACTGCAGCGCATCGCCAACATCCAGGGCGTGCTGCTGGCCCGGGTGGAGGGGCGGTGGCAGGTGCTGTCCAGCATCATGGACCCGGCCAGCCATGCGGCCCTGCTGGCCGCCTTGCCCGGTGGCCTGGGCGACGATCCGCTCACCCTGCACCTGACGCTGGGCGACGAGCAATACCAGGCCCGCCTGCAGCGCCTGGAGCATGCCGGCGACGGCAGCCAGATCATGGCGTCGCTGCTGCTGCGCTCGGTGGACGAGGCCCGTGCGCCCTACCGGCAATTGCAGTGGTCGCTGCTGGGGCTGAGCCTGGCGGGAGTGGCCGCCTTTGCCCTCGGCGCGGTGCTGACCGCGCGGCGCATCAGCGGTCCGGTGAAGTGGCTGGCGCACGAGGCGCAGCGGCTGGGCCGGGGCGACTACGAACAACCGGTGGCCCGCCCGTCCGGCGATGAGATCGGCGACCTGGCGGAAGCCTTCGAGGCCATGCGACTGGGCATCCGCCAGCGGGAAGAACAGGTGAACCGGCTGGCCTTCTGGGATCCGCTGACCGACCTGCCCAACCGCGAGCAGTTCAGCCAGACGCTGACCCGGCGCATGGCCGACAGCGAGGTGCGCTTTGCCCTGATCATGCTCAACCTGGACCGCTTCAAGCATGTCAACGACGTGCTGGGACGGGCCTTTGGCGACCGCCTGCTGCGCGCGGTGGCCGAGCGGCTGCAGCGCTTGCTCAAGGACCAGGCACGCCTGATCGCGCGGCTGAGCGGCGATGAATTCGTGTTGCTGGTGGAAGGCGCAGGCGCCACGCGGGCCGAGGCGGTGTGTCACCGCATCCAGCGGGACTTCGAGCGGGCCCTGACGATCGATGACCAGACGGTGGACCTGTCCGCCGGCCTGGGCATTGCGCTGTATCCGCAGCATGGCCGCGACATGAGCGAGCTGATGGGCCGCGCCGAGCTGGCCATGCATGCCGCCAAGCGCAGCCAGAGCGGTTTCCAGATCTACGCGCCCAGCATGGATGCGGCGAGCCAGGAATCGCTGTCGCTGATCAGCGAACTGCGCCAGGCCATCGAGAACAACGAGCTGCGGCTGTACCTGCAGCCGAAGGTGGACCTGGCCACCCAGCGCATCGGCGGGGCCGAGGCGCTGGTGCGCTGGCAGCATCCGGTGCGCGGGCTGGTGCCCCCAATGGACTTCATCCCCTTCGCGGAACAGACCGGCTTCATCCGCCAGCTCACCAGCTGGATGCTGCGGGCGTCGGCCGAGGCCTGGCTGGATCTGCATCGCCAAGGCCTGGCGGTGCCGATCAGCGTCAACCTGTCCACCCGCGACCTGATGGACCAGGACCTGCCGATCAAGATCGCCGACCTGGCCGGCGGCGTCCCGCCTTCGGCGCTGTGCCTGGAGATCACCGAAAGCGCGATCATGGACGATCCGCAGCGGGCCTTGCAGACGCTGGAGCAGTTGCATGCGCTGGGCTTCAAGCTGTCCATCGACGACTTCGGCACCGGGTATTCGTCGCTGGCCTATCTCAAGCAGCTGTCGGTGGACGAGCTCAAGATCGACCGCAGCTTCGTGATGGGCATGGAGCGGGATCTGGACGATGCCAAGATCGTGCGCTCCACCATCGAGCTGGCCCATAACCTGGGCCTGCGGGTGGTGGCCGAGGGCCTGGAGACGGGCAAGGCCTGGACGCTGCTGGAGACGCTGGGCTGCGACCAGGCGCAGGGCTATTTCCTGGCCCGTCCGATGCCGGGCGATCAGTTCGCGCAGTGGCTGCGCGGCTGGGAGCCGCCGGACCTCGGGGACGCGGTGGCCAATACGGTGCTGGCCGGGCTTTGAAGCCGGCGGGCGGCGGGCTGAGGCGCCTCAGCTGTCGCGATCTTCCAGCGCATCACACAGCGCCTGCAGACCGGCGCGCACGGTCTGGGTCCGCACGGCATGGCGGTCGCCACTGAACAGCTCCTTCCACACCCGCACCGGCGTGCGGCCATGCAGCAGCGCCAGCCAGACGGTGCCCACCGGCTTGGTCTCGCTGCCACCGCCGGGCCCGGCCACGCCGGTCACGGCCAGCGACCAGTCCACCGGCGCATGCGCCACCAGCCCCCGCGCCATCTGCTCGGCCACCTCGCCGCTGACCGCGCCGTACAGGTCGATCATGGCGGCGGGCACGCCCAGCAGTTCGGTCTTGGCCTGGTTGCTGTAGCTCACCACGCCCCGCTCGAACCACTGGCTGGAGCCCGCTAGGCTGGTGCAGGCCGCAGCGATCAGGCCGCCGGTGCAGGACTCGGCGGTGCCCATGCGTTCGCGCCGCTGGATCAAGGCCAGGGCAATGCGTTCGATCAGCTCGGATTCTTCAGGCAGCACCATGGGGACCTCCGGATTCAATGCAACAGCTGGCGCGCAACCGCCAGCACCAGCAGCGTACATCCAGCGGCGACCAGATCGTCAAACAGGATGCCGAAACCCTGACGCGCCCCGATCGGCGTGCCCGGTTGGGACTTGAACAGCCGGTCCGCCCAGCCGACCGGCCCGGGCTTGACGGCGTCGAAGTAGCGGAAGATGCCGAAGGCGGCGGCCTGCCAGGCCAGCCCGGCGGGCATCAGCAGCCACAGGATGATCCACATGGCCAGGATCTCGTCCCAGACGACCGAACCCGGGTCGCTGACGCCCAGATGGCGGGCGGTGACGGTGCAGGCCCACCAACCCACCAGCAGGCCCACGCCGATCACGAGGGCCCATTGCAGCGGGGTGAGGACAGGATAGAGCAGCAGGAAACCCGCCCAGCCCCACAGGCTGCCCACCGTGCCCGGCGCCTTCGGGGACAGACCGCTGCCAAAGCCCAGGGCCAGCCAGCGGGCGGGGTGGCGGAGCATGAAGCCAAAGGTCGGCACGCGGGGCGCCTGTACTCGTGGCTCGATAGGCGGCTCATGAGGCTGCGGTTCAACGAGTGACTCAGCGGGCGACTCAGCGGGCGACTCAGCGGGCGACTGCGCGGGCGTCTGCATCGTCGGCGCGATGCGCCCCGTCGGCAAGCGGTCGGATTCGTCGGTGGGCGAAGGGGTCATGACTTGAAGTGATCAAAGCTTTGGAGCGCCAGGTCCAGCTCGCGGCCCTCGCCGTCCACCACCCGCAGGCCGGGCTGGGACTCGATACGCCCGATGCGGTAGACCGGCGTGGCGGACGCCTGTGCAGCCTCCATCACGCGCGACCGGTCCTGGGCAGGAGCGGTGAAGACCAGCTCGTAATCATCGCCGCCGGTCAGCAGGCACAGGCGCTGAAGATCTTCCGGCATGGCGCCCAGGATGGCCGAGCGCGGCAGGTCCGCCAGGTGCAGTCGCGCGCCGACGCCGGAGCGGCGCAGGATGTGGCCCAGATCACCCGCCAGGCCGTCCGACACGTCGATGGCGCTGGTGGCCAGCCCTCGCAGGGCCCGGCCCAGCGCCACACGTGGCTGCGGCAGCTCCATGGCCTGGCGCACCGCCTCGAAGGCCTCGCCCGGCAGGGACACGGTCCCGCGGAACACCTCCAGGGCCAGTCGTGCATCGCCGAGCGTGCCGCTCACCCAGAGGTCGTCATCCACCCGGGCGCCGGATCGCAGCAGCGCCTGGCCCTGCGGCACCTCGCCCATGATGGTGATGTTGATGTTGAGCGGCCCGGCGGTGGTGTCGCCGCCGGCCAGCACCACGCCGTGGGCGTCTGCCAGGGAGAACAGGCCTTCCGAAAATCCCGCCAGGAAGGTCTCATCGACCCGGGGCAGCGCCAGGGACAGGAAGCAGGCGCGCGGCGTGCCGCCGCAGGCGGCCAGGTCGCTCAGGTTCACCGCCAGGGCCTTGTGGCCGAGCCGGCGCGGCGACACGGTGGACAGGAAATGCCGCCCCTCCACCAGCATGTCGGTGGAGACCAGCCACTGGTGGCCTGGCGCGGGCGTCAGCACCGCGCAGTCGTCGCCGATGCCCAGCGCGACGGTGGAGCCGGTGGAGCCGGAAGAACCGGACACAGCGCCGGCGCGCGCGAAGTAGCGCGCAATCAGATCGAATTCACCCATGGGCGGCATTGTCGCCGCGCAGCAGGTTGGACAGCTCGACGGCCGACTTCACATCCATCTTCTCGAACACCCGGGCGCGGTGCACTTCCACCGTGCGCACGCTGATGTTGAGCTGGTCGGCGATCAGCTTGTTGGGCAGACCCTGCACCACCAGTTGCATCACCTCCCGCTCCCGCTCGGTCAGCTCGGCGACGCGGTGACCCAGCACCGCCTGGGCATCGCGGGCCTCGATCGCTTCGGCGCTGCGGGCCAGGGCCTGTTCCACCCGGTCCACCAGGGCGTTGTCGGAGAAGGGTTTTTCGACGAAGTCGTAGGCGCCCTGCTTCACCGCCGCGACCGCGGTGGGCACGTCGCCATGGCCGGTGAGGAAGATGACGGGCAGGGTGCGCAGCAGGCCGCGCTCGACCAGCCGCTCGAACAGCGCCAGGCCGCTCATGCCGGGCATGCGCACATCCAGCAGCAGGCAGCTCGGGGCATTGGGCCAGTCGGCCCCCTGGCGCGGCAGGTGGTCCAGCATAGCCTCGAAGGCCTCGGCGCTGCCGAACCCCTCGGACAGCAGGCGGCGCGAACGCAGCAGCCACGCCAGGGCGTCGCGCACCACATCCTCGTCATCCACGAGGTAGACCATCGGCAGGGACTGCGGCTTCATGCGGAGGTTTCTCCAGTGAGGGTGGACCGTTCGCCACCAGCCGTATCCTCGCACGGCAAGCTGAAGCGGAACTCGGTGCCGGTGGGAGAGTCGGGCGCGACGCGACTGTCGAAGTCCATGGCGCCGCCGTGCTGTTCCACCACCGTGCGGCACAGGCTCAGGCCCAGGCCCATGCCCTCGGTCCGGGTGGTGAAGAAGGGCGTGAAGAGCTGGCGGGCGACTTCCGGGGGAATGCCGGGGCCGCGGTCGATGACGGCGATGCTCAGCCAGCGCGGCTGCAGCGGACGCACCCGGATCACCAGCAGCCGGTCGGCCAGCGCTGTTGGGCCGTCCATCGCCTGAATGCCGTTGCGGGTGAGGTTGAGCAGCACCTGCTCCACCATGGTCCGGTCGCAGCGCACCCGGGGCAGTCGCTCCGGCAGGTCCAGCTCGATGCGGGTGCCGCTCTTGCGGGCCTGCAGCCGCACCAGCGGCAAGACCGCGTCCATCAGCTGCTCCACCCGGACCCATTCGCGGGACTGCTCGCGGCGACGCACGAAGTCATGCACGCTCTTGATCACGCGGCCGGCCCGTTCGGCCTGCTCGGCAATGCGGGTGACGGCCTGCCGCACCATGTCGGGCGTCTGCGGATCGTCGGCTTCGCGGACCATGAGGTTGATCGAGGCGGTGGCGTAGCTCGCGATGGCCGCGAGCGGCTGGTTGAGTTCGTGACTCAGCAGCGAGGCCATCTCACCCACGGTGGCCAGGCGCGCCGTGGCCTGCAGCCGCTCCTGCTGCTGGCGGGAGAGTTCCTCCACCTTGCGCTGCGCGCTCAGGTCCAGCACCGCGCTCATCCAGCCGGTCTGCTGGCCCTGCGCATTGAGCAGCGGCGCCTCGTAGATCATGACGGGAAAGCGCTCGCCGGTGCTGCGCGCAAAGACGGTCTCGAAGCCTTCGCGCGGCGGCAGACCGGCTTCCCAGCGCGCTTCGCGGTCATGGTGGCGGCGCCAGTATTCCTCGATGAATTCCGGTGGCCAGTAAGGCGGCGCCTGCGGCGGCCGGCCGGTGCCGACCAGTTCCTCCGCGCCATAACCGACCATGGCGCAGAAGGCAGGATTCACATAGCTGATGTTGCCGTCCAGGTCGCGGGCGCGCAGGCCGGTGATCAGGGAGTTCTCCATCGCCTGACGGAAAGCCAGCGCTTCCGCCAGCGCATGTTCCGCCTGGGCGCGGCGCCGGCCGTCGCGGGCCAGCACCAGCACCAGGGCCAGCAGCGCCAGGGACAGTCCCAGCACCAGCGCCGTGGCCAGATTGGGGATCAGCTTGGGCTTGCCGGTGCCGCTGTCCACTCGCAGTTGCAGGCTCACGCCCTGCAGGTCCAGCAGGCGCTCGGCCAGGTAGATGCCGCTGCCGCGGATCAGGCCGGTGCGGGCCAGACGCGTGCCGTCGCCTTCCACGAAGGACATCTCGAACTGGCGGGCCTGCTCCGGCGAGATCGACTCTTCCAGCAGGGCCCGCAGGCCGACGGTGGCCACGACGTAGGACGGCGGCTCGCCCGCCCGCACACGGGGCAGGCACAGGTCGGTGACCTCCAGGCCTTCGCCGTCCGGCAGTGGCACGAAGTAGGAGCGCGAGAACAGCGGCGTGCCCTGGCGCATCGCACCCGCGCAGGCCAGCTCGGTCTCCAGTTGCAGTTGCTCGCGGCCCAGGCGGGCGAAGAGCGGCGGCAGGAAGGGCGATTCCACCACCCGTTCGATGCGGCGCTGCTGGTCTCGTGATTCGATGCGCAGGATGATGCGGCTTTGACGCACCAGACCGGCGGCATTGCCGCGCCACTCGGCCTCATTCGCCCACATCAGGCCTTGCAGGCCCTGCAGGTCGCGGCTCATCAGCTGCTTGGCATGAGCCGCCACTTCCGTGGCCGCCTGGTCCGCCGCCTCCTGCGCCCGCGACGCCTCGTGGCTCAGCGTCAACGCCAGCAGCAAGGACTGTGCGATCAGCAGCAAGGCGACCAGGGCGCCCCACAGCGCGGCGCGACGCCGGCGGCGGGGTCGCGGCACCGGCGGCAACAGGGTGGACGGGGACAGGGTGGACGGCATGAGCGCTGAAAAATGCCCAGGAGGCGGCAGAAGGTGGCACGATCCGACCGGATCGGCGCAGAAGCATCTTGCGGCCCGATCGCCGGCCTCGAGGAGGCAGGCAGTATGCGCCCGCCAGCGCGCGCCGGAATGCGCGGTATCGCGTATCCAATGGGGGTTCGCTGGCATGCAGCATACGCATAGTACGTAGTGATCGTTGGCGGACGGGCTCCTACAATCGCTCACCCAACCCATTGCTGAATCAGCTGCGGCCGGGCTTTTCGAGACATCGAGACCGGCGTCAAGGCCCCAACCCGACTGAGTCCTTCATGTCCACGTCCGAAGAAAAACGCGCTGAACTGCGCAAGGCAGCCCTCGAATACCACGAGTTCCCGACCCCCGGCAAAGTGGCCATCGCAGCCACCAAGCAGCTGATCAATCAGCGGGATCTGGCGCTGGCGTATTCCCCGGGCGTGGCAGCCGCGTGCGAGGAAATCGTGGCCGATCCGGCCAACGCCTTCCGCTACACCTCGCGCGGCAATCTGGTGGCCGTCATCTCCAACGGCACCGCGGTGCTGGGCCTGGGCGACATCGGCCCACTGGCCTCCAAGCCGGTGATGGAAGGCAAGGGGGTGCTGTTCAAGAAGTTTGCCGGCATCGACGTCTTCGACCTCGAGATCGACGAGAAGCACGACCTGGACAAGCTGGTGGACGTGATCGCCGCGCTGGAGCCCACCTTCGGCGGCATCAACCTGGAAGACATCAAGGCCCCTGACTGCTTCTACGTGGAGCGCAAGCTGCGCGAGCGGATGAAGATCCCCGTCTTCCACGACGACCAGCACGGCACCGCCATCGTGGTGGGCGCGGCGCTGATCAACGGCCTGAAGGTTCAGGGCAAGGACATCAAGCAGGTCAAGCTGGTGACGTCCGGCGCTGGTGCCGCGGCACTGGCCTGTCTGAACCTGCTGGTTAAGCTGGGACTGCCCCGCGAAAACATCTGGGTGACCGACCTGGCGGGCGTGGTCTACCAGGGCCGCACCGAGCTGATGGACCCGGACAAGGCGGAATATGCGCAGCCCACCGAGGCGCGCAGCCTGCGCGAGGTCATCCAGGGCGCCGACATCTTCCTGGGCCTGTCCGCCGGCGGCGTGCTGAAGTCGGACATGGTGGCCACGATGGCCGCCAACCCCATCATCTTCGCGCTGGCCAATCCGACCCCGGAAATCCTGCCCGAGGAAGTCAAGCAGGTCCGCGACGACGCCATCATGGCCACCGGCCGGACGGACTACCCCAACCAGGTCAACAACGTCCTGTGCTTCCCCTACATCTTCCGGGGAGCCCTGGACAGCGGCGCGACCACCATCAATGACGAGATGGAAATCGCCGCCGTGTATGCCATTGCCGAGCTGGCCCAGGCCGAGCAAAGCGAGGTGGTGGCCGCGGCCTACGCCGGTGCCAACCTGAGCTTCGGCCCCGAATACCTGATCCCCAAGCCCTTCGACCCGCGCCTGATGATGAAGATCGCGCCGGCCGTGGCGAAGGCGGCGGAAGCCTCCGGCGTGGCGCAGCGTCCGATTCAGGACATGAATGCCTACCTGGAGAAGCTGCAGAGCTTCGTTTATGCCTCGGGCACGACGATGAAGCCGATCTTCCAGATCGCCAAGAAGGCCCAGCACAAGCGGGTGGCCTATGCGGAAGGCGAAGAAGAACGCGTGCTGCGTGCGGTGCAGGTGGTGGTGGACGAAAACCTGGCGCGCCCGACACTGATCGGTCGTCCGCAGGTGATCGCCCAGCGCTGCGAGCGCTTTGGCCTGCGGCTGCAGGAAGGCCGCGATTACGACGTGGTGAACACCGAGTTCGACCACCGCTATCGCGACTACTGGCAGACCTACCTGGAGATGACCCAGCGCAAGGGCGTGACCCAGCAACTGGCCAAGATCGAGATGCGCCGCCGCCTGACGCTGATCGGCTCGATGCTGCTGCACAAGGGCGAAGTGGACGGCATGCTCTGCGGCACGTGGAGCAACACCGCGATGCATCTGCAGTACATCGACCAGGTCATCGGCAAGCGGCCGGGGGTGAAGAACTTCGCCTGCATGAACGGGCTGATCCTGCCGGGGCGGCAGGTGATGCTGGTGGACACGCATGTGAACTACGACCCCACCGCCGAGCAGATCGCCGAGATCACCATCATGGCGGCCGAGGAGATGATGCGCTTCGGGCTCAAGCCCAAGGCGGCCCTGCTCTCGCACAGCAACTTCGGGTCGAGCAATTGCCCGTCGGCGGTGAAGATGCGCGAGGCGCTGGCGCTGATCCAGGAGACGGCGCCGTGGCTGGAGGTGGACGGCGAGATGCATGGGGATGCGGCGCTGGATCCGAACTATCGGCAGCAGCTGATGCCCAGCAGCACGCTGAGCGGGGAAGCCAATCTGCTGGTGATGCCCAATATCGATGCGGCCAACATCAGCTACAACCTGCTGAAGACGGCGGCTGGTGGCGGCATTGCCATCGGGCCGGTGCTGCTGGGTGCGGCCAAGCCGGTGCATGTGCTGACGCCCAGCGCAACGGTGCGCCGCATCGTCAACATGACCGCCATGGTGGTCGCCGACGCCAACGCGGCACGATGATGGAGCCCCCGGTTTTGCGCGCCTAGCGCGCGCAAAACCGCCCCCCAAGGGGGCTGCGGGCCGGCTTGGGGCGGCCCGGCGCCGGCCCTCTCGCTAACCTACACCCCCGCTTGGACGGCGCTACGCGCGTCTGGCGCGACTACGTGCCTAGAGGTGGCTTCGGTGGAGGGGTGGGCTTCAGATTCGGGCGTCGGGCGGGACTAGGTGCCAAGAGGGGCTTCGATCGGGGCCTCTTTTTTATGCGTGGGAAAGCGCCTGGATCGGCGCCGTGCGGAGCATCGCGCGCGGGAGCGCGGGGATGCGTTCTGTCAAAAGTTCCTGCGTTGCAGGGGTATTGGTGTTGTCGGAAATCGCCCCGACAGAAAAAGTTTGTAGAAGCTCACCACACGAAGAACGACACGTGACATTGTGAGTTGATCAACTCCTCTTTGAGTGTGAGCGCGTGCCAACAATGCCGCTTTTTAGGGCATTGCGGCAGACCCTGGCTTGAGCATTGATGGCCCTTTCTGTACCATTTGCGCTTCAGGATTCAGGGTAAACCCGTGTTTTCGCACAATCAAGGGCGCACCGGAGCGGTTCCGCTTCGCCGAGGATGGCACTCTTTCTGGACAGCACTGGCCACCACCGCCACGCTGACCAGCGCCCTTCTGGGCGCCAGTGCCGCCCTCGCCCGAGAGAGCCGCGACAACAGCACCACCCGCGAACGGTGGGGTGACACGGTCGCCTTGCAGGCACTTCCCGCCGAAGCCCAAACCACCTACCAGCTCGTGCTGTCAGGCGGCCCCTTCCCCTTCGAGAAGGACGGCACCGTGTTCGGGAACCGCGAACGGCAATTGCCCGCCAAGGCTCGTGGCTACTACCGCGAATACACCGTCAAGACCCCCAAGGCCCGCAATCGCGGCGCCCGGCGTCTGGTGTGCGGCGGAACCCCACCCACGAAACCTGATGCTTGTTATTACACCGACGACCACTACGTGAGCTTCTCAAAGATCACGCCGTGACCCGGCGGAACCGCAATCTGTGACCATCTAGGAGGAACGCGACCATGCAATTGCAGACAGTCCGTCCCAACATCGTGCAGGCGATCAGAGCCTACCGGGTAGAGGACTTGATGCAGGCTGCCCAAGATGCCGGCCAGCATTTCCTGTACGCCAACCTGGCGGCAGCGGACACCAAGCAGGACGTGCTGGAAATGATCGCCAGCGCCTTCCTGTTCCCGGCGCATTTCGGCAAAAACCTCGATGCGCTCTACGACTGCATGACCGACCTGGTCCACAAGTCCGGCAGCCAGCCCGGCTTCGTCGTGGTCCTGGACCAACTGCCCGACCACGCCCGCTTCGACCGCGAAGCACGCGAACAACTGCTCGATGTCTTCCGCGAAGCGGCCGACTTCTGGGGAGAAAGAAAAATACCCTTCAGGTGTTTTTATTCTTTTCAGTAGCCCGCTCCCAAGAAATCGGGTCATGGGAGCGGGCGACTGAGGTGGCCCCCGCAGAGAAGCCGGTGCTCAAGAGCACCAAGACCAATCCAAACCCCAACTTCGGCATGAACATGCCGATGATGTGCAGCGCTTTCGACACGTCCATGTGGCTCAACGCCGCGTGAAGCTCGTCGCCGTCTGAGCCGTCTTTCCGCAAGATCGACGCACCAGGGAACAAAAAGGCCTTCCGGCAACGGAAGGCCTTTTTTGCATCTGAGCCCCCGGACCTTGGAACGTTCAGAACGTTCCGAGGGTTCAGAGCGATTGCGCCAGCGCCACGAATTCCGCCACCGGCACCTCTTCCGCACGCCGATGCAGATCGAAGTCGCCGCCATACCCCCGCGCTTCCAGCCACCGGCCCAGGCTGTGACGCAGCAGCTTGCGCCGCTGGGAAAACGCCGAGGCCACCATCTCGCTGAACAGCGCCTCGTCCAGCACCGCCGGCGTGGCCCAGGGGGTCATGCGCACGATGGCCGAATCCACCCGCGGCGGCGGGTCAAAGGCTTCCGGCGGCACATCGAACAGGGCCTCGACGTCATACCGCCACTGCAGCATGACGCTCAAACGCCCATATTCCTTGCCGCCCGGTCCCGCCGCCATGCGGTCCACGACTTCCTTCTGCAACATGAAGGTCTGGTCCACCACCTGCTCGACGTACTGCAGCAGATGAAAGAGGATGGGCGAGGAAATGTTGTAGGGCAGATTGCCCACCACCCGGATCTTGCGACCCCGCTCCTGCGCCAGCGCCCCGAAGTCCACCTTGAGCACGTCGGATTCGATGACGGTCAGGTCGCCCCGCTTGCGCAGCCGTGCCGCCAGATCGCGGTCCAGCTCCACCACCGTCAGCGGCTGGCTGCTGGCCGGCAGGCGCTGCAGCAGCGGCAAGGTCATGGCGCCCAGCCCGGGGCCGATCTCCACCATCGACTGGTCGTCCCCAGGCGCGATGGCGTCGATGATGGCGTCAATGACGGCCTTGTCGGTCAGGAAGTGCTGGCCGAAGCGCTTGCGCGCGATATGTGCCATGAGGTGTCAGCCGATCAGTCCAGCCACTCACGCGTCTCGATGAAGGCGCGGGCGCGCAGTTCCTTCATCCAGTCCGAATAGGCCTCTTCATACTTGCGCTCACGCAGGGCCATGCGGGCTTGGTCGCGCAACTGCTTGTTGTCCAGCACCACGTCGCGGCGCTCCAGCACCTGGATCAGGTGGATACCGAAGCGCGAAGCCACCGGATTGGAGATGCCGTTCAGCGGCAGCTGGTCCATCGCTTCTTCAAATTCCGGCACGAAGCTGCCCGGGCCGACCCAGCCCAGATCGCCGCCCTCCTGGGCACTGCCGTCTTCCGAGTTGGCACGCGCCAGCTGTTCGAAGGTGGCCCGGCCCGATTCGATCGCCCGCTTGAATTCGGCCAGGCGACGCGTCGCCTGTTCCGGACTCAGTTGCTCGGACGGACGCAGCAGGATGTGACGGGCATGCGTCTGCACGATGGTGTTGATGGACGCCTTGCTCGCCTGGCGCTCGACCAGCTTCAGCACATGGAAGCCGGCCGCCGAACGCAGCAGCGTGGGGCGCAATTCGCCGGACTTCAGGTCCCGCACCGCATCGACGAACACGTCGGGCAGCTTGTCCGCAGAGCGCAGGCCGATCTCGCCCCCCTTGCTCTTGTTGGCGTCCTCGGACATCTCCTGGGCGACCTTGGCAAAGGATTCCCCATTCTTGATGCGCTGCAGGGCAGCCTCGGCCTTGGCGCGGCGCTCCTCCACCACCGCGGCGGGCGCGCCTTCGGGCACCGGCACCAGCACCTGGGCGATGTTGAGCTGGGCGCGGTCCTGCAGGGCGGCCTGGCGTTCATCGAGATACTTGTCGATCTCGCCGTCGGTCACCCGGATGCGCCCCTGCACTTCACGCTCGCGCACCCGCTCGCTCAGCATCTGGTCGCGCAGGTTCTCGCGGAAGCGCTTGAAGTCGATGCCTTCGGCGGCCAGCCGCTTGCGCAGCTCGTCCATCGTCAGCTTGTTCTGCGTGGCCACGTTGGCCACCACCCGGTCCAGTTCGGGCTCATCCACCCGCGGGCCGTTCTCGCGCGCATAGGTGGTGACCACCCGCTCGTCGATCAGGCTGTCCAGCGCCTGCTTGTGGATCAGCTCGTTGGTGGGATTTTCATTGCGGCGGCGCGCTTCTTCCTTCATGCGCTCCTGGCGCTGGACGACTTCCGAGGCCGCCACGATGTCGGAGTTCACCACGGCGGCGATGTAGTCGCCGGGCTTGAGCGTGCGCTGCTCCACCGGCGCACGCGCTGCAGCGGCACGACCGGCTTCAGCGCCTGCGGCGTCCGACGCAGGGGTCGCTGCGGGTGCCGCAGCCGCCGGGGCCGATGCGCCGCGCGAGGCCGCCTTGGCCGCGGCGGATTCGCCCCCTTGCGCCCAGGCGGATCCGGCGGTGGCCGCCAGGGTAAGGAGAGTGGCAGCGGCCAAAGGCTGGAGTTTTCGCATCGAACGCAGTTCAGTCATAAGTGCCAAAGGCCGAGCGTTCCGAGCTCAGCGAACGGTAACCGGGGATATTGTCTCTCAACACCTTCAGCGCATTGGAGCCCAGCGGGGACAGGCCCACCAGCTCCAGCTGCAGGATCAGGCGGGTATTGGTTTCGGCACGGCCGGTGGCCTCGCGCTCCACCCCCATGCGCAGGATCCAGCAGCCGGAATCGTATTCGGCGCCCACCACCGAGTCGGTGAAGCGCTTGTCCCGCATCGAATACTGCAGACGACCGGCGCCATACCAGGCGCCCTTGCAACCCGGTCCGCCCTGGACGGCCTTGCGGTCCGGGCCAAACAGCGGCCACTGCCAGGCCAGCTCCAGCTGCTCGCTCTGTCCGCGCGCCAGGCGGTAGGACGCGCTGAGCGTGCGGAAGGGGCCGGGGGAATAGCGCAGGCGCAGCACGGTCCGCTCCACCTTGCCATCGGACGAGTTGAGCTGCAGCGTGCTGTCCGTCCACCAGGCCTGGTTCAGGTGGGCGGAGCCCAGCAGCACCACGTCGGAGAGGCGGTGGGTCTGCGGCGTGCCGTCGGGGGTGATCTTCTGGTCGCGCAGCAGGTAGCGCTGCACCATGCCCAGACGCAGCTGTTCCTCGCCGCGCTCGTCCTCGATCCAGCGCGTGGTTGCGCCGAAGGCCACCATGTGGGCATCGCTGACGCGGTCTACGCCGGAGAACTGGTTCTCGGCGAAGACGGAGTCGAAGTTGTAGTCGCGCGGCGCCGAATCGAAATTCGGCACGTCGGTCTGGTCCCGGTAAGGGGTGTTGACGTAGAGCAGCCGGGGCTCCAGCGTCTGGCGGGCGTTCTGTCCGAACAGCGTGGTGTCGCGCTCCAGGATCCAGCCGTGGTCCACGCTGAAGGTCGGGATGGTGCGGCTGATCGAGCGCTGGCCGTTGAGCAGCGGCTGGTCGGTGTGATAGCTGGCGGAATTGAGCGACACCTTCGGGATCAGCCACCAGGCGGCTCCGCTGAAGGGCAGGCTCACATGGCCCAGCATGTGCATCCGCTCGCCCGTCTGGGTCTGGCTGCTGAGCGAGCCGGTGGGCAGGTCGAAGCGGTTGTATTCCACCTCCACGCCGCCTTCCAGGCGCGCACGCCGACCGGTGGGCAGGTAGCCCGCCAGCACGGAATCGTCCGCGCCGGTCTGCAGCCGCATGCCGATCTGGGGCGAGCGCTGGTAGGGCGTGGTGAACTGGTCCGCGACTTCCGGCACCTGCAGGGCCTGCCAGTGCTGCACACGGGCGTAGGTCTGCAGATCCCCCCAGTTGAAGTTGTAGTCCTTCTGGGTGCGGAAGTCCTGTTGCAGCAGACGGGGGGTCTGCGTGCTCATGCGGCGGCGGAAGTCTTTCCAGTAGTCGTCGTCGGACACCCGCTCGGCATTGATGTCGTAGCGCCAGGTGTCGGTGAAGTCGCCCTGGTTGAGCAGGCGCAGGTCCCAGCGCGAGCGTCCGGCCACCCGGTCATTGGGCAGCCACGCGAAATTCACGGCGCCGCGGTGTTGCGGCTCCAGGTAGCGGAATTCGCTGTCCACGCCCGCGCCGCGCTTGGTCATCACGTAGGGCGTGAAGGTGGCGTCGCGGTTGGGCGCGATGCTCCAGTAGTAGGGCTGGCCGAATTCGAAACCGCTGCGGTTGTCGATGTTGACGTTGGGCGGCAGCAGACCGGACTTGGGCTGATCGCCCAGCGGGAAACTCAGCGACGGTGCTGCCAGGATGGGCACGCCCAGGAACTGCACCGTCGCGCCTTTGGCCACGCCCTCGCCGGCTTCGAAGTCCAGCTCCAGGCTCTTGGTGATCAGCACCCAGTCCCGCTTTTTCTCGCCGTCCTCGGACACCGGGCAGGTGCTGTAGGTGGCCTCCTCGGCCCGCATGCGCTGTTCGCCAAGGAAACGCAGCACCTTGGCGTTGCCGCTGCCGCCGGTGGTGGAGAAGAAATAGTTGGGACTGTCCAGCTGGCCTTCGAAGCGGTCCACGAACAGGCTCAGCGACGGACCGCGCAGCACGGCGCCGTTCTGGCTCAGCTCGACATTGCCTTCGGCCGTGGCCAGGTCCTGCTCGTGGTCGTAGCGCAGGGTGCGGCTCTTGAGCAGCAGGCCCCCGTAGCGCAACTGCACATCGCCTTCAGCGGTGGAGAGCTGGTCCAGTTCAGACGTGATCCGGTCGGCCTGCAAGGCCATGGCGGGGCGCACATCCTTGCGGCGTGTCTGGTTCAGCTGCTTGGCGGGCTTGAGCGCCAGCGGTTCGCCGGCGGATTCCTGCGCGAACGCACTGGGCGCTGCGGGCAGGGCCACAGCCAACAGGGCAGCCAGGGGCAAGGGGCGGAGTCGAAAAACCGATGAGCGCATCAAGCAGGGCGGCGTCTTGCGGAGGTCAAGGCAGCCGCGCGAGAACGCGAGGCGCTGCCCAGGGTTTGTAGAATCATTATCCACGAGGCGGGCCGCCGCGACGGGACGACGCCCGAATGCGTGGCTTGCCCATCCCTTCACGCCCCACACGGGCGCGTCCCTTCAGTGCTCACTCTGGCTTGTCCGCTCAGCGCTCACTCTGGCCCGTCCTCTCCGTCTTCACTCTGGCCCGCCCTCTTAGTCCTCTGCCCATTCCATGACCCTCTCCGCCACGCCGGTGACCTGGCCCGACCCGCAACGCGCCCTGCTGTTCCAGTCCTGGCTGGCGCCCCTGGTCGGCCCGCACGGACTGCTGCCGGACACGCTGGCCGCCGCCAGCAGCGATGCCAGCAGCCGGCGCTACCTGCGCCTCCAGACCCGGGACAGGGGCAGTCTCATCGTCATGGACGCTCCGGCCACGCCCAACCAGGTGGCAGCCTTCGTGTCGGTCGGCCGCATGATGGCCGCTTGCGGCCTGCATGTGCCGGCCCTGCACGCCCACGATGAAGTCAACGGCTTCGCCCTGCTCGAAGACCTGGGCAGCACCAGCTATCTGCAAGCGCTGCAGGCGGCCCAGCAGTCGGGGGACCTGGGCAGTGCCCAGGCGCTTATGCGGGACGCCACCGCCGCCCTGCTGCGCTGGCAGGCCAGCGGCCACGGCGACGCCCTGCCCCGCTTCGATGACGCCTTCGTGCGACGCGAGCTGCAGATCTTCGTGGATTGGTGCGTGCAAGCCCACCACGGCAAGCAGTGGACGGCTCAGCAGCAAAACTACTGGGACCGCACGGTTACCGCGCTGGCCGCCAACATCGCGTCGCAGCCGATGGTGCCGATGCACCGGGACTACATGGCCCGCAATCTCATGGTGTGCACAAACGCTGGCGGCGCCGGGACCGGGTCTACCGCACAGGCAACAAAGGCCACGCCACCCGCACCGGTCACACCGGCTGCATCGACCACATCAGCTGCATCGACCACATCGGCTGCATCAGCCACATCAGCCGCATCGGCTGCATCGGCCTCACCGGGCGCAGAGGCCCTTCCGCTTGCGACCAATCCCGGCGTGCTGGACTTCCAGGACGCGGTACTGGGCCCGATCACCTACGACATCGGCTCGCTATTGCGCGACGCCTTCCTCTCCTGGGACGAAGCCGAGGAGATCGACTGGGCCGTACGTTACTGGGAAGGCGCCCGCCGGGCCGGTCTTTTCGGGCTGGACGCCAGCGGCGAGGACCCGCATGAGATGGCGCAGGACTTCGGCGTGTTCTGGCGTGCGCTGGAATGGACGGTGCTGCAGCGGCACCTGAAGATCCTGGGCATCTTCTGCCGCCTCAAGCATCGGGACGGGAAACCGCACTATGCGGAGGACCTGCCCCGGTTTTATGCCTACGTCGTCAAGACGGCGACGCGGTATGTCGAGCTGTCCCCGCTGCTGCGCCTGATGGAAGACCTTCAGCCGCAACTGCTGCAGACCGGTTTCAGCCTTCGCTGAGGCGTCTTCGCTGCGGCATCTTCGCTGAGCGCGCCGCTGCGCGGCCATCACTTCGCGCCGGGCACCGTTTCGACGGCGGCATCGGCATCGGTCACAGCGCCAGCCGCCTCGGCTGCGCCGGTCGCCGCCGGCCGCCAGGTCGGGCACCCCGCGGCTGCGAGCCACGGGTCTTCGTCCTTGCCCCCGAACACCTCCAGCAGGAAGTCCAGGAACACCCGCGTGCGGGCCGGCATGAACTTGCGGCTGGGCATGGCGGCCCAGAGGGTGAAACTGTAGAGCCGCCACTGCGGCAGCACCCGCTCCAGCGCGTGCTCCATCAGCGCATCACCCGCCACGAACGAGGGAAGCCCCGCCACGCCCAGGCCATGCAGGGCGCAGGCATATTTGGTGTCGGTGGAGGCGGTGGCCATGACCGGCCGGGAGGGGATGGTGAAGTAACTTTCCTGAGGCTCCCCGTCCGCGCCGCAGCGCTCGAAGGTCACCCCGCGGGACATTTCATGCACCGGCGGCAGCATCAGCGCATGCTGCTTCAGCTCCGACGGATGCTGCGGACGCCCATGCCGGTTCAGGTATTCCGGGGACGCGCACAAAATGACTTCAGTCCGGGCCAGCCGCCGGGCAATGAAATCGCCCTGCAGCTCTGCCCGGGTGCTGATCACCGTCAGGTCGAAACTCTCGTCCAGCGCGCTCACCGGCCCGGGCACCGCCAGCTCCAGCGTCACATGCGGATACCGCGCATGAAACCCCGCCATGTGCCGCGCCAGCTGATGCACCGCGATGGCCGGCGGCATCAGCACCCGCAGGTTGCCGCGCGGCTCGGTCACCGCGGCCGAGGCCAGGGCCTCGGCTTCTTCGATGTCCATCAGGATGCGCCGGCAGCGCTCCAGATAGGACTCGCCCACATCGGTGAGCGACAGGCGGCGGGTGGTGCGGTTGAGCAGCCGGGCGCCCAGATGCTCTTCCAGGTCGGCGATCAGCCGCGTGACCACGGCGGGGGCCAGGTCCAGGGCGCGGGCCGCGCCGGCGAGACTGCCTTCGTCGATGACGCGGGTGAACACCCGCATGGCTCTGACCTGGTCCATGCCGCTCCTCTCACCGTTGCACCGCGCCGTCCCGCAGCAGGGACGGCCACGGGCTGACCCCGCCGCTGACCCTGCGGCTTACGGATGCGCGGCGATGACCTGGGCGACGGCGGCGGTCAGGCGCTTGCCGTAAGGCACATGCAGGAACTCGTTGGGGCCGTGGGCATTGCTCTTGGGACCCAGCACACCGCAGACCATCATCTGCGCAGCGGGGAAGCTCTTTTGCAGCATGCCCATCAGCGGAATCGTGCCGCCCTGCCCAATGTAGCCCACCGGCGCCTCGAAATGCGCCTGGCTGGCTTCTTCCAGCACCTGGCTGAGCCAGGGGGCCAGGTCGGGCGTGTTCCAGCCGTTGGCGCCAAAGGCACCCGCGCGGCCGTCCGGCACGAAGCTGACCTTGGCGTTGTAGGGCGCGTTGTCCTCCAGCAGGGCCTTCAGGCGCAGCGCCGCCTCGTTGCCGTCCACCAGCGGCGGCAGGCGCAGCGACAGCTTGAAGGCGGTGTAGGGACGCATCACATTGCCGGCGTTCTTCAGCTCGGGGAAGCCTTCGGCTCCCACGACCGACAGGGTCGGACGCCAGGTGCGGTTCAGCAGCACCTCCACCGGATCGGTGGTGACCGGCAGCACCGGGCCGCCGTCCGCGCCACAGGCCCAGGGCATGCGCTTGTAGACCTCGTCCTTGAGGATGGCGGCGGTGGCACGGGCCTGCTCCAGGCGCGCACCGGGGATCTCGCAGTGGAAGCTCTCGGGCAGCAGGCGGCCGGTGGCAGAATCCTCCAGCCGGTCCAGCAGATGCCGCAGGATGCGGAAGGAGGACGGCACGGCGCCGGACGAGTCGCCGGAGTGGATGCCTTCGGTCAGCACTTCCACCTTCAGCACGCCGGAGACCATGCCCCGCAGCGAGGTGGTCATCCAGAGACGGTCGTAGTCGCCAGCGCCGGAGTCCAGGCAGACCACCAGCGAGACGGTGCCCAGGCGGTCCTTGAGCACGTCCACATAGGCGGGCAGGTCGAAGGAACCGGATTCCTCACAGGTCTCGATCAGGCCGACGCAGCGGGGGCGGGGCACGCCCTGGCGGTCCAGCGCCATCAGCGCCGTCAGCGAGGCGTAGATGGCATAACCATCGTCCGCGCCGCCACGGCCGTAGAGCTTGCCGTCCTCGTACTTGGGCGTCCAGGGGCCCAGGTCATTGCGCCAGCCGTTGAACTCGGGCTGCTTGTCCAGGTGGCCGTAGAGCAGCACGGTGTCGGTGCTGCCCGACTTGGTGGCCGGCAGCTCGAAGAAGATGACCGGCGTGCGGCCTTCCAGGCGGATGACTTCCAGCTTCAGGCCCGGCACCTTCTTGCTCTCCACCCAGCTGGCGGCGTCCCGCACCACGCGGTCGATGTAGCCATGCTGAGCCCAGTCGGCGTCGAACATCGGGCTCTTGGCCGGGATGGCGATGTAGTCCTTCAGGGCGGGGATGATTTCCTCATCCCAGACCTGTTCGGCAAATGCGCCCAGGGCGCTCACTTCATCGGCTTGCAGCGGCAACGACGGATCACGTGCGTTCATGAGAGGCTCCTGCGCGGCCGGTGCGGCCGCCTTGGTCAGAGGGGGATTCTAGAAGCGGGCGGCCAGCCAGGATTTCAGGCGGTCAAAGACCTGGTCCTGCTCCGGCTCGTTGAAGATCTCGTGGAACAGCGGCTCGAACCATTCGGCCTCGACGCCGGACCCGTCCCCGCTCTTGCGGGCGGCGGCCGCGAAGCTGGCGCTGCCGGCCGGGGCGACGCAGCGGTCCGCCCCCGCCCACATCAGCAGCGTGGGGACCGGCCAGCGCGCTGCATACCCCATCAAGGACGGACCGGTATCGGCCAGCATCTTGGCCAGCATGGGGGTGATGCGGTTGTGCACCAGCGGGTCGTCCTTGTAGGCCTCGACCACGGCCGGATCCCGGGACAGCCAGGCCGGATTCAGCCCATTGCCCACCGCCACGTGCGGCACCAGCGGCAGCGTGGTGGCCAGCAGGCCGCGCTGGACCAGGGACATGCCCACGTCCAGCGCCGGTGAGCTGAGCACCAGCCCGTCCACCAGGCGCGACCATTCAGTCGGCACCAGCGCCCCGGCCACGAAGCTGGCGGCCACCGCGCCGCCCATGCTGTGGCCCAGCAGCACCAGCGGGCCCTGGTTCATGCGGGCGTCGCTGCGCACCGCGTCGATGGCGCAGGACAGGTCCCGCTGCAGGCTGTCCGCTTCCGGAATATCCCCGCGGGCGCCACCGGACGCGCCGTGGCCGCGCTGGTCATACCCCACCACATGCCAGCCCCAGGCATTCAGGCGCCGGGCCACGTGGGCATAACGGCCAATGTGCTCGCCAAGGCCGTGAACGATCAAAAGGGTGCCCTGCGGACGCTGGGCGGGGTCAGCGCCCCACTCCCGCCAATGCAGGGGCAGGCCGTCATGGCCGGTCAGTGTTCTCATAAGCGGAAGTGTAGGATCCCTGACCATGGGTCCGTCACCTTCCAATCGCTCCAAGACTACAGTTTCGCCCAGTGATGGTCCGGATGGGCAGGCGGCGGCCCTCCCGTCCGAGGGGGCCGACGAAGCGCCGGAGGTCCAGTTGCATCCGCCCGACCTGAGTCCCTGGCGGGACGGCGGCACCGGCGTGGACCATGTCCACCTGCGCGACTCCGGCCGCCCGGGCCCGACAGTGATGCTCGTGGCCCTGACCCACGGCAACGAGCTGTGCGGCGCCCTGGCGCTGGACTGGCTGCTGCGGCAGGACGTGCGTCCGCGCCAGGGCCGCCTGGTGCTGGCCTTTGCGAATGTGCAGGCCTTTGAACGCTTCGATCCGGCTCAGCCGTTTGCATCCCGCTATGTGGACGAAGACCTGAACCGGGTATGGGGCGACGCCGTGCTGCGCGGTCCGCGGACCTCGGCCGAGCTGCATCGCGCCCGGGCGCTGCGCCCCTTCGTGGACGGCGCCGACCTGCTGCTGGACCTGCATTCGATGCAGGAACCCGGCGCGCCGGCCCTGACCATCTGCGGCATGACCGACAAGAGCGTCCCACTGGCCCGCGCGCTGGGCCAGCCGTCCACCCTGCTGGTGGACACCGGACATGCCGCCGGGCTGCGTCTGATCGACCGCGGCGGCTTTGCCGACCCGGCCAGCCCCCGCCAGGCGGTGCTGGTGGAATGCGGCGCGCATTGGGAAGCCGCCTCGGCCGACATGGCGCTGGATGTCAGCCTGCGCTTCCTGCGCCACACCGGCATGGTGCCGGCCGATTGGGCCGACGCCCACCTGCGCTGCCCCGCACCGCCGCGCCAGCGCCTGGTGCGGGTGGGCCAGGGGGTCACGGCCCGCAGCCATGCGTTCCGCTTCACCCGGCCGGTCCATCATCTGATGGAGATTCCGCACGCCGGCACGCTGCTGGCGGAGGACGACGGCGAGCGCTGGATCACCCCGCACGACCACTGCGTGCTGATCATGCCGATGCTGCGCGCAGGCCGGGCCGGCCAGACGATGGTGCGGCTGGGTCGCTACGAGGACCTGCCGGTCACTGCCGGTCGAACTTGAACACCGCCATGCTGGCGCGCAGGTTGGGCAGCGTGCGTACCGCCCGGCCGGCCTGTACGCCGAAGCTGTCCAGCACCCGCAGGCCACATTTGCGGGCCAGCACCTCGAAGTCGGCATAGGTGCCGACGCGGATGTTGGGCGTGTCATACCACTGGTAGGGCAGCACCCGGGTCACCGGCATGCGTCCGGTGAGCACCTGCAGGCGGTTGGGCCAGTGCGCGAAGTTGGGGAAGCTGACGATGCCGATGCGCCCCACCCGCGCGGTCTCACGCAGCATGGCTTCGGTGTTGCGCAGGTTCTGCAGCGTCTCCAGCTGCAGCACCACGTCGAAGCTCTGGTCCTCGAAGATGGCCAGGCCTTCTTCCAGGTTGAGCTGGATCACATTCACCCCGCGCTGGGCACAGGCCAGCACGTTGCTGTCGTTGAGCTCCACCCCGTATCCGGTGCAGCCCTTGGTGGCCTGCAGATGGGCCAGCAACTCCCCCGTGCCGCAGCCCAGGTCCAGCACGCGGGACCCGGCGGGCACCAGGTCCGCGATCATCTGCATCACGGCGCGGTCACTCATGCCCGGCCTCCCTGGAACTCGTTGGCAATGCGGTCGAAATAGGCTTTCAGGACGCCGTGATAGCGCGGATCGTCCAGCAGGAAGGCATCGTGGCCATGGGGCGCGTCGATCTCCGCATAGGACACGTCGCGGCGGTTGTCCAGCAGCGCCTTGACGATCTCGCGGGAGCGGGCCGGCGAGAAGCGCCAGTCCGTGGTGAAGCTCACCACCAGAAACTTGCACAGCGCGCTGGCGAAAGTGCGGCTGAGGTCATTGCCATGGGCGCGGGCGGGGTCGAAGTAGTCCAGCGCCCGGGTGATCAGCAGATAGGTGTTGGCATCGAAGTATTCGCTGAACTTGTCGCCCTGATAGCGCAGGTAGCTCTCGATCTGGAATTCGATGTCGTGGGTGGAATAGCCCAGCTCGGCGGCGCGCATCTGGCGGCCGAATTTCTGCTCCATCACATCGTCGCTGAGGTAGGTGATGTGGCCGATCATGCGGGCCACCCGCAGCCCACGCCGCGGCACCACGCCGTGTTCGTAGAAGAAGCCGTCGTGGAATTCCGGGTCGGTGATGATGGCGCGGCGGGCCACTTCGTTGAAGGCGATGTTCTGCGCCGACAGGCTCGGGGCCGTGGCCACCGCGATGCAGTGGCGCATGCGCTCCGGATACCGCAGCGACCAGTCCAGCGCCTGCATGCCGCCCAGCGACCCGCCCAGCACGGCCGCCAGCTGCTGGATGCCGAAGCGGTCCAGCACGCGAGCCTGGGCATCGACCCAGTCATGCACCGTGACCACCGGGAAGTCGGCCCCGTACACCCGGCCGGTGGCGGGATTCAGGTGCATCGGCCCGGTCGAGCCGAAGCAGGACCCCAGGTTGTTGATGCCGATGACAAAGAACTTGTCGGTATCCAGCGGCTTGCCGGGGCCGACCAGGTTGTCCCACCAGCCTTCGCTCTTGTCCACGCCCGCATAGGTGCCGGCAATGTGGTGGCTGGCATTGAGCGCATGACAGACCAGCACCGCATTGGAGCGGTCCGCATTGAGCTCGCCATAGGTTTCGACCATCAGCTCGTAATCGGCGATGCTGGCCCCGCTGCGCAGCGGCAGGGGCTGGTCGAACAGGAGTCGCTGCGGTGTGACGTCACCGACGGAACCCATAAAACACCTCATCCAACAAAAAACCCGGCGCCGCTGCTTGAAGCGGAACACCGGGTGCATCGCGCGGGGCGCTTGTCGGTTGTCCCCCTTTAGCTGAACTTTTTAGGCGCCCGCAAGCCGGACAAATCGGCGCCGGTAAAAAGTATACCCGGGCGCTGCGGTGCTGCGGGAGGGGCCTCAGCGGTGGGGAGCCGAATGGTGCATCACCTGACCCAGGGAATGAGCGCCGGGCGCGTAGGCGGACATGGCCGCGCCCACGATCATCAGGAACACGGCCGTGCCGATGAAGGGCCAGAGGGTGCGGCGGAAGGCGCTGGCGATCCAGTGCCGGCGGTCCTGCTTGCGCAGGCGGCGCAGCAGCACATAGGACAGGGCCCCGTCGAGCAGGACTTCGGCAAACAGCACCGGGGCGATGTAGACGATGTAGAGCGACGCCACCGCGATGCCAACCGCCAGGGCGATGACCACCAGGGGAATGGTGAACTCATCGGCATCGGTGACGGCTTCGGCCGCGTCCTTGACGGCTCCCAGCGAGGAGCCGCCCGGAACCTCCGTTGGCGCCGACGGCCCGTCGAAACTGCCGGAGGCCCCGCCTCCCCCGAAGTCCCCGCCACCGCCGCTGAAGTCGGCAAAGCCGGAGCTGCGGCCGGGCAGCAGGTCGGTGAGGTCGGGGGCGTCGAGGTAGTCCTGCGCATTGCTCCTCAGCCAGAGCCAGATGAGGAACAGGAAAAAGACATAGGCACAGGCCAGGGCCAGCGGATACCGCAGCGCCATCGCGTCCACGCCCAGATGCAGCAGCACAAAGGACGACAGCAGGCCGAAACCGCCGGTGAGCGAGACCAGCAGGATCATCTGCAGGCGGGGGAAGGAATCCCGGACGAGGCGCTCTTTCAGGAGTTCAACGGCGTGGGCGCGGCGGGAGGCGGGAGTGGGTCGCAAGATCAACGGCGAGTGGCAGGTGGAAGGGCGGGCCGGCAGATGACTTTGGTGATGGGACGCCGTCCCCGTTTTTCCGACACCATGGCATAAATTTCTCCCCAACCGGCATTGAAGTGAAGAGGCTTTCGTGAAGAAGTGGTGTCTGCTGTCCCTACTGCCTCTGTTGTGCCTCACCCCCACGGCCCAGGCGGCGCAGCACGCCGAATTGGGATGCCAGCGCCTGCGCATTGACCTGGACCCAGCGCTCACCGAGGAAGCGGTGGAGCGCGAGTGGCAAAGCGGCGAGCCTCGCAAGGAGCGTCCGGCCTCGTTGCAGTGGGTCGGGTGCGACGGCCAGGTGCTGTCGCAACTGCCGCTGGCCGCGCCATTGGCCCGGCTGGATCCTCGCCCGCTGCGGGGCGCCTCCCATCCGACCTTCCTGGTGTCGGCCGACCTCACGCAGGAAGCCGGCAGCTACAACGGGCCCTTGACCACCGCGATGGAGGTGGTGTCGAACCGCTTGCAAGTGGTCATGGTGCGACCGGCCGGCGGCAAGGGGCGGACCGTCCCCCTCCAGCTGACCCAGACCTTGAAGTCCTCGTGGAAGCGGGTGGATGACGGCCAGGGGGAAGCGCTGCTGGCCGTGCGCAGCCAGCCGTCGGAGGGACGCTTCACCACGACGTTCTCTCGCTATGACCTGAGCCGTGGCCACTGGCGCGTCACCTCGCGGACCCAGCAGGGCCTGTGGGAGTCGGACGCCGACTTCCCGGCGGACACGGCCTTTCCAGCGTCTCCCCGACCCGCTGCCGCCGACCGGTAAGCACCGCCCCCGACATCATCAAGGTGATCGATGGTCACGAGGACCTGACGGGCGTAGGCTCGAGATCTTCCGTGGACAGGAGACGGACATGCCACTGAATGCCGCTTCGCGCGAAAAAGGCATCGGCCTGGCGCTCTCCGGCGGCGGCTTCCGTGCCGTGCTGTTCCATGTCGGCGTGCTGTGGCGGCTCAATGAGCTCGGCATCCTGGGCCGGCTGGATCGGGTCTCCAGCATCTCCGGCGGCTCCATCACCCTGGGTGTGGTCGCCACCCGCTGGAGCCAACTCGCGTTCGACGGCGAGCAGCGCGCGCAGAGGTTCGACGCCGAAGTGGTGCAGCCCTTGCGCGACTTCTGCAGCCGCAACATCGACGTGAGTTCGGTCATCACCGGTGCGCTGAACCCGTTCCGCTCCGCTGGCGACGTCGTCGCCCAGGCCTACCGCAAGCATCTCGGGCTGGGTGTCTCCCTGCAGACCCTGCCCGACCACCCGCGCTTCGTCTTCAACGCCACCAACTACGCCACCGGCGTCAGCTTCCGCTTCTCCAAACCCTTTGCCGGCGACTACCGCATCGGCCTCATCCCCAACCCGGGCTTTGACGTCGCCACCGCGGTCTGCTGCTCCAGCGCCTTCCCGCCGGTCCTCGGCCCGATCGAACTGGAAGTGAAACCGGAAGACTTCACCCGGGTTGAAGGGGCCGACCTGTATGACGAGATCGACTTCCGTCGCCGCCTTCCGCTGGGGGATGGCGGGGTCTACGACAACCTGGGCCTGGAAACCGTCTGGGGACGGTACGAGGACATCCTGGTCAGCGATGCCGGCAAGCCCTTCGACATCGATGCAGGCGTGGGCACCGTGGCTCCGCGGCAGTTGCTGCGGACCATGGACATCGGACTGAACCAGGCCCTGGCCCTGCGCAAGCGGATGCTTATCGCCGCCTATGAGCGCGGAGACGCCCGCGGTGCATTCTGGGCCATCAACGGCAATCCCGCCGACTATCCGGCCATGGAGCTGCCCGGCCTGCCGGTGGCTGCGGAGCGCATCAAGGACCTTGCCGCCATCCGCACCCGGCTGGACCGGTTCAAGGAGCAGGAGCAGTGCGAACTCATCAACTGGGGCTACGCCATCAGCGATGTCGCGATCCGCTCCCGCGCATCGCACCTGGCGTTCCGGACGCAGGCGCCGGCATGGCCGTATCCAGGCCACGCGCTCGGCTGAGGCTGCACGACGCGCCACGGCACTGCACTGCACTGCACGGCACGGCACGGCACGGCGCAGTACAGCACGGCACGGCGCGGCACGACACGACACGACACGACCATGAGCCAAGGCACAAGCATGGCCCCGCGTACGAAGCACCGCCATGGCTGACATCTTCCGCCTCGAACTGCTGCCGGCCCTGCACGGCGACTGCCTGCTGCTGGAGTACGGCGACCCCGACCACCCCCACCGCGTCCTGATCGACGGCGGCCCGATCGGCGCCTACCCGGCCCTGTCCAGTCGCCTCGACGCCCTCCCCAGCGGCCAGCGGGACTTCGAGCTGCTGGTCATCACCCATGTGGACGCCGACCACATCGAGGGATGCCTCAAGCTGCTGAATCATCCCGAACTGGCCACCTTCAAGGACATCTGGTTCAACGGCTGGCCGCATGTGGGCCAGCAGCTGTCCGAGCCGGTGGGCACGGACTATGCGCTCGGCGCGCCCCTGCCGCCGGGCCAGCGCAGTGCCATGCAGGGCATGGAAATCAGCGTGCGCATCGACAATCGCTCATGGAATGCTGCCTTCCGGGGCGCCCCGGTGTTTGTGCCTGCCGCAGGGCCGTTGCCGGTGCGAGAGCTGCCGGGTGGCCTGCGGCTGACGCTGCTGTCGCCCCGCAAAGTGGAACTCGAGAAGCTGCGCACCGCCTATCTGAAGGCCCTGGAGGCCGCCGAGATTGCGCCCGAGGACGTGCATGCACTCGCCAGGCGGCTGGACATGAAGGCCGCATTCCGTGGCGTGGGAGCGCGGCTGCGACCGCGGTTCGAGCAGATCCTGGACAGCGCCGCGCTGGCCGCCGGGCCGATGGACAAGGCCGTTGCCAATGGGTCGAGCATTGCGCTGGTGGCCGAGTACCAGGGGCGACGCGTCGCGCTGCTCGGAGACGCGCATGCGCCGACGCTGACCGCGTCGCTGGCTCGGTTTGCCACGGGCTCGAGGGGTGGGGGGGTCGGCGTTGCTGATGACGATGCGGCTTTCGGTCTGGGTAACGGTACGGGTCGCGCCACGGGTAGCGCCACGGGTAGCGCCACGAGCCGACGGTCACGCGTGCGCTTCGACGCCATCAAGCTCGCACACCACGGCTCCGCCGGCAACCTGGACGAGTCCTTCCTCGACAGCGTGGACTGCGACACCTGGCTGGTCTCCACCAATGGCCAGCTGTTCAGCCATCCCGATGCGGCCGCGCTCCATGCCATCGTGCGTCGCAAGCCAGGCGCGACGCTGGTCTTCAACTACCGCTCCGAATTCACCGCCCCATGGGACGACCCCCAACTGCGCGACGCCCATGGCCACACCACGGTCTACCCGGAAGATGCCGACGGCGGCGTGGTGATGGATCTTCTCTCCGGCACCCCGGTCAGGCGCGAAACTCAGGAGTGACCAGCATCGCGGAGGCCCAGGCGTTGTCCCGGTCCCGGAAGCGCCGGTAGATGCGGCGGCGCGCCAGCCCGAAGGCTGCCCCCAGCGACTGGCTGCGCAGCAGCATCTGGTAGAACTGCCGCGCCTGGATGGCCGCGGTGCGGTCGTTGACCCGGCAGCGGTAGCCCAGCACCGCATGAATGCCGGCCGCTGCCGCCAGCGACGCAAAGCCGGAGTTGCCGCTCTCGCAGCTGCTCAGGTAGACGAAGCGCGCCGACCGCATGTAGCTCACCACGTCGCCGAAGTCGATGCACTCCGGCGCGTCCGGAGGGCCGACGAAGAGGAAGCCGGTGCCGCCGTTCTGTTCCGCTCCCAAGGGCTGGTAGTAGGTGTGGCCGGCAAAGTGGATCAGGTCCCAGTTGCCGGACCGCAGGGCCGCTTCCAGGGCGCCGCGTGTCACCGGTTCATTCAGGCCCAGCATCTGGACGTTGCGGGCCAGGAACAGCGGCTGTCCGGTACGGGGCGAGACGGTCGTGAGCCAGCGCCGCACCCGGTTGCATTCGATCCGCACGAGCTGCAGCGGATCGAGCTTGGTCATGCCGCCGGCCAGCTTGTCGCTGAAGACGGTGCCGTGGGTGTCGGCGCAGATCACCAGCGCGCGCCGGGCCATGGGGGAGCCCGCGAACAGGTCGGCCGACGGATCGGCATCCGCGCCCTGCAAGCGGCGCGCCACCGAGGACGCCCGTGCCAGCCAGGGTTCGGGCAGCGGCGACGGATCGAAGACGGATTCGAGCATCAGCGGATAGCAGTCGCTGGACACCTCGAAGATGAGCTGCTCCGGCAGCGCCGCAGCCGCCGGGCCCAACTGCTCGACCGCCTTTGCGTGGGCAAACTTGCGCTGCAGTTCAAAGGTCGGGTTGTCCTCGCACAGGGCTGTTCGAATGCTCTTGCCGATGCCGGAGAACGCCGTGTACCAGTCCGGACGCAGCAGATCCGTCACCCACAGGCAGGAGGCTGCCGCGCTGATGGCCAGGGGCCCGTCGCCTCGGAAATTGAAGCCGACGCCCTTCATGACGAAGCTCCAGTCCCTGGGCCGGGCGGTGATCCGGATCTGCAACGCGGGCTCCACCGCGCGACCGGGTCGGAGCAGGTCCAGCGCGAAGGCCCCGGCAGTGGTCGGGTCGCTGAACAGCGTCAGGTCCTGCACCTGCCTGGCCTCGCGCACCAGATCCGACGTCAGGGCCGGTGCCAGCAGCATCATGGGGGCGGTGGTCAGGAGACGCGCCTGATGGCAGAACGCCAGTCCGCCGTCCTCCGTCACGACGGCGCCCGCATCGGCGGCGAGCTGGCTGCCCACGATGAGGAAGTCCACGGCCTGCATCTGCAGCAACTCCAGCGCCGTCTCGGCATTGCTTTCATGCTGCACCGTGCGAGCGCCCATCTGCCGAAGCTGCTTCTTGATCAGCTCACCGTCCACCTCGGCCTGCAGCCGATTCAACACCAACAGGAAGTCAGCCATGGGTCCCCCCGCGCGGAAATCCGAGCACGAACTCGGTGACGTCGTCCGGCAGCGCATTCACCTTGAAGCTGCCGTTCTGGCCCTTCATGAGCCGGGAGATCAAGGGATGGGCCAGGCGGATGTCGGCCTGTGCGGCTTCCAGGCTGCCAAACCGGTTGCCGCGGCGGCGGCCCGGCGGCATCTTGCCCTGCAGCCGCAGGAACACGGTCTGGTCATCCGGCACCAGCGTCAGCAGAACCTTCCCCGTCTCCGGCGCGGCGCGCAGCAGGCCCGACAACAGGCTCTCCACCACGATATGCAGCTGGGTGTGGTCCGCCTCGATTTCCACCACCTGGTCGAAGGTCTGCGGCTGGACCTTGGCGCGCTCCGTCACGGTCAGGCCTGCAAGCAATGCATGCAGTTCGCTGTCCAGCCGGATGGTGCAGAGCTGGCGGGAGCGGTTCCTGGCCTCACGGTTGTACATGGCCAGCCGTGTGAAGGCATGCTTGACGCGGCCCAGTTGCCGCAGCACCGAGACGAGATCCGTCGTCAAGGCGGCAGCGTCAGCGGCATCAGCGGCGTCGGCGGACCCGGCACGATGGGCCGTGGGGCTCATGGACGCCTCGATCTGTCGCTCGAACCACGCCATCGCCAGGCTCAGCGGCGCCTGGGTCTCCACCGCCAGCTCATACGCGGTTTGCTCCAGGAACTCCAGCTGCACCGATCGCCGGATCGGCGCCAGATCCCTCGCGACGAAGACATGGCCGCCCAGGCGCTCCGGAAAGTCACGACGGGTGACAAAGACCGATCTCGAGGACGCCGGCGCGTGCATGCCATCGACCCCTGCGAGCGAGGACTCTGAACCATGCGCTTGAAGGGCGACGGGGTCGGCAAACGCGGGGGAGGCTTGGGAACTTGCGGCAGCTGCAGAACTGGCCGAAGTGGCGGAAGCGCCCGGCGCGATGCGGACGGTGAGTTCTCCGATGCGCTCCCCCGCCTCGGTGCCGTCGAGCAAGGCCTCCAGCGGGCGCGGATCCTCGAAGTACTCCAGCAGGCTCTTGCCGATCAGGGCCGACCGGTTGCAGTCGAACAGCATCTCGGCCGCCCGGTTGACGCGGCGGATCCGCAGCCGGGCATCGGTGGCGATGATCGGGTCGGAGGCGTTGTCCACGCATTCAGCGAGCAGCGTGAGGTCGCTGATGCGCTCCATCGCGCCCGCAAGCTCCTGCGCGATGTCGGTGAGCTGGCGCACATGCTCGCGGGAGAACGCACTGATCCGCGGGTCGTCGACGTTGATGATGAAGCGCACCCGTTCCCCGTCGGAAAACACAATGGGCACCGCCAGCTCCGAGCGAATGGACTCGCCGTCCGGCGTTTCGATGTAGTCGGGGTCCTGCCGGACGTCCGGGACCTTTTGCGGCTGCAAGGTCCGCACCACCCGGCCCAGCACGCCTTCGTCAACATGCTGCTGGTAGTCGCCCCAGGACGCACCCGTGTCGATGGCCAGGCCGTCGTCCCCGCGCCGCGCCGAAGCCACCCGCACGACCTTCTCCCGAGCACTGTCGATCCGGAACAGGGACACCCGGCTCCAGTCGAAAATCTCCACCAGCGCATCGGCCAGGCAGCGGCAGGCCCCCTGGATATCGACGCAGCGGTTCAGGTCCCGGAACATGCGCAGTTGCCGCTGACTGCGTGCCCGCTCGGAAAAGTCCAGGCTGCACAGCACCGCCTCGACCAGCGGCAGCTGATTGAACTGCGCCAGGTGCGTCTCGTCGTAGGCATCGCGGGTGCGGCTGAGCAGGGTCATGATGGCGACGGTCCGCTTTCGGTCCCCTTCGCCCCGCGTGATGCGCCGCCACATGCTCGTCTTCAGGTTCATGGCGGCCATCTGGCGGCAGATCGGCTCCTCGGCCATGCTGGACCACGGCGGATTGCTCATCACCTGCTCGAAGTCATGCACGCCCCCCTCGGTCGCTTCCATGAAGGCGCGCTGATCGCCGTCCAGCGCGTACCAGGCCGTGGGCACCTGCTGCTCGAAGGGCGGGTAGTTGAAGACGATCTCGAACTCCCAGGCATCGCGGTCCTCCACGACGCGGGAGACGAACATCAGGTCAAAGGGCAGCTCCCGATGCAAGGCCTGCGCCACCAGCGGCAGCAAGGACTCATGTCCGGCGTGCCGCAGCGTGATGGCGCGCAGGTCGTCGCCGAGCGCCTGGTACTGGAGGCTGCGAAAGAACCCGAGCGAGCCGACCACCGCGTCGTGCTCGTCCATCACAGGCAGGCCGGTGACTTCCACCGCCACCTGCCGGCCCGGGTCATCCTGCCGCGTCAGCGTGACGCGGTAGGCGCCGAGCTCCCCCTGCCGACGGTGGCGTGTTTCTTCCGCCAGCACCCGGCCCGCTTCGCCGGCGAACACCTGGTCCAGGCGCAGGTCTTGAACCTCCTTCACCCCGCACATCGCCAGCGCCGCCGCATTGGCATAGATGACGTGGTTGGACAGGTCGCGCTGGATGACGGCGATGCGGGACCGGTCGAAGACCTCCCGTCTCATCGGTCCCCAGGCGGTTGAACCGGCAGGTTCGCGGGCGGGGTGGTCCATGGCGTCCTCCCAGGCGACGAGCGCCAGCGTTCGGTGTACGGGCGATCGAGAGGCTACGCCTTTCGCCGACACCCCGCCTCCAAAAAGCTAGGGATACGGAGCCGGCGGGCAGACGTGAAAAAGCCCGCAGGGTCATCAAGACCGCTGCGGGCTTGCAAAAGGAGGACTGGCCGGGGTGCTGGCCCCGCCAGCCCCATCAGCTCAAGGAGCCAGGCACAGGCAATGCACGATCGACTTCACCGGCGCGCGAGACGCCCCGGCCTTGGTGTCCGGCTGCGCCTGCTCGGCCAGCCAGGTGATGTCGGTCTGGGCTTCCTTCAGCGGTGCCGGCAGTTGCGGCACGCCGCCCAGCGCCCGCAGCACTTCCGCCCGCACCGTCGGTGCGGCGGTCTCGGTCAGACCCGACACCAGGCGCTCCAGCGTGCTGCGCTCGGCCTCGACATACTTCACCGACGGGTCTTCCCCCAGGTTGGCGCGCTTGGCCGCGCTGGCCACCGCATCCTGGAGCAGGCCCATCTTGTCCACCAGGCCCCGTTCCAGCGCCTGGGAACCGGTCCAGACCCGGCCCTGCCCCACCGCATCGATCTGCGCCGCGCTCTTCTTGCGAGCGGATGCGGCACGACCGGTGAACTCGGCATAGGTGTGCTCGATGGAGGACTGCACCACCGCGGCCAGGCGCGGATCCAGCGCACGGCGTGGGTCATAGGCGCCCGCCAGCCAGGTGGTGGTGTAGCCGCCGGTGTGGATGGACAGCTTGTCCATCAGCTTCTCGCCGGTGGGCAGCATGCCCACCACGCCGATGGAGCCGGTGATGGTGGACGGGTCCGCGATCACTTCGTCGGACGACATGGAGATCCAGTAGCCGCCCGAGGCCGCCACACCGCCCATGGACACCACCACGGGCTTGCCCACTGCGCGCGTCAGTTCCAGTTCGCGCCGCACCAGCTCGGACGCAAAGGCGCTGCCGCCCGGGGAGTTCACGCGCAGGACCACCGCCTTGATCTTGTCGTCCTGGCGGGCCTGGCGGATCAGCGCGGAGGTGGAATCACCGCCGATGCGACCGGGCGCGGCCTGGCCGTCCACGATCTCGCCTTCCGCCACGATGATGCCCACCTGGCCGTCAGCCTTGGGCAGCTTGGGCGGCAACTGCGCCGCATAGGCGCCCATGGGGATGGCCCGCAGCTGCTTGTCGTCCTTGGTGCCGCGCTGTTCCAGCAGTTGGTCCACCTGGTCACGGGTCTTGAGGCCGTCGACCAGCTTTTCCTGCAGCACCAGCTTGGCGGCGTCACCGTTCACCGCCGCCAGGCGCTGCGGCAGTTCCTCGATGGCCTTGGCGATCGCGCCCTTGTCCAGCTTGCGGGCCTGTTCCACATCCAGCTGGTAGCGGGCCCACAGCTCGTCGTAGAGGTAGCTCTCGGCTTCCATCGACGCCTGCGACGGGGCGTTGGCGAAATACGGCTCGGCGAAATTCTTGTAGGTGCCCACCCGCATGACGTTGGCGGAGATGCCCACGCGGTCCAGTGCGTCCTTGTAGTAGTTGCGATAACGACCGTAGCCTTCGATCATCACCGTGCCCATCGGGTGCACATACACCTCGTTGGCTTGCGCGGCCAGGTAGTAGCTGCGCTGGTCGTAGCTGTTGGCAAAGGCCACCACCGGCTTCTTGCTCTCCTTGAAGCGGGTCAGCGCTGCCCGCAGCTCATGCAGCGTGGCGGGCGAGGCATTGCCCATGTGGTTCAGGTCCATGTAGACCTGCACGATCTTGTCGTCCTTGGCGGCGGCGTCCAGCACGGCCAGCAGGTCCCGAAGACGGGTCTGGGCCCGGCTCTCGCCCTGCAGCTGCGCCATGGCCTGGTCCCGCGCGGAGCCGGAGAACTGCTCCACCACGTCACCCTGGATGTCCAGCACCAGCGTGGTCTGGGGCTGCAGCGTCTTGCCCTTGGAGAAGATCGCCCACAGCAGCGCAATCAGCACAATCAGGAACAGCAGATTCAGCACCACACGGCGCGTGCCGTCCAGCAGCCACCAGGCCCCGCGGAAGACGCGGCCGATCGGCGAAAACACGGCTTTTAATCCCATTCAATCCTCCCTCTCGATGACGCGCCTGCACGAAGGCGCAACCGGTTGATTGTGGACCCAGAATGCCTCAGGGGAACAGCCCGTGCCACAGGTCATGCCTGGTCACAGCAGGGTCAGGGGAAAGGCAGGCCGGGCATGGCGCGGGGAGGCCGGGCTGCAAGGCGCGGCCGTGCACTCAGCGCCGATGATGGGCGCGGAGCAGAGAAGCGTTCGCCCAGCGCAGCGCCGAATGAAAAACCTGGGCCGGAGCCCGGATCGGCTCAGCTTGCCGCCGGCGGAACCGTGTCCTGGAAGCTGCTGCGGGTCATCAGCTTCTCGAAGTGGCGGGCCAGGTTGGGATGGTTCGCGCGCCAGTCGATGGCGGCAAAGCGGAAATCGAGATACCCCAGCGCACAGCCCAGCGAAATATCCGCCAGGGTGAAGTGGTTGCCGGAGCACCAGGTCTTGTCGCCCAGGCCGTGGCCCATGGCCTGCAGCGAGGCATGCACCTTGCTCATCTGGCGCTGCACCCAGGCGGGGCTGCGCTCGGCGTCGGTGCGGCCGCTCCAGGTCTCTTCCAGGCGGGCCGCCACGCAAGCGTCCAGCAGGCCATCGGCCAGGGCTTCCCAGGTGCGCACCTCGCAGCGCTCGCGGCCCCGCTCGGGGATGAGCTTGCCGACCGGCGACAGGGTGTCCACATATTCGACGATCACCCGCGAATCGAACACCGCGCCGGTGATCGAGTCCTGGCCTTCCATGACCAGGCAAGGCACCTTGCCCAGCGGATTGATCTTGAGGATGTTGTCGCTGCCCCAGACGTCCTCCAGCTCGAACTGATAGTCGAGCTTCTTTTCCGCCATGACGATGCGGACCTTGCGGACATAGGGACTGGTGAGTGAACCGATGAGTTTCATTCTTATCCGGACCAACAACCTCGGGATGCTGCGGTTGATTCTAGCGATTCGCTTCCCCGGACTGAGGCCACGAAACAACGTCCGGCATGCACCCATTCAGGTGGCTTGTCCCTGGCACCGGGGAGACGCACACTGCTGCGCCGCCGCTGCGGCCCGCCTACACTCGGCCGATGAACGCCCCCCAGCGCCGTGGTGCCACAGCCAGTGCCGGTCCCGCCTCCGGCCCGGGTGCCGTGCAGCAGGCCGCAACGGACGATGCGCCCAGCGCCCCGATGTATGTGCTCTACGGCACGAAGCGCTCCGGCTCGGCCATCGCCGAGATTGGGCTGGACTGGTGCGGCGCGCCCTATCGCGTCGTGCAGGCCTCGTCCTGGGAGGACGATTCCGCGCAGGACGCGCTGCGCCAGCTCAACCCGCTGATGCAGATCCCCACGCTGCAGACGCCCTCCGGCGACGTCCTCACCGAAAGCGCGGCCATCCTGATGCATCTGGGGCTGCGCTTTCCGCAGGCCGGACTGCTGGGGCACAGCGAGGCCATGCGCGACCAGATCTTGCGCGGCCTCGTGTTCATCGCGGCGAACTGCTACAGCCAGATCACCATCATCGACTTCCCGGAGCGCTTCACCACCAGCGCCTCACCGGCCGACCGCGAGGCGGTCAAGGCGGGCGCCACGCAGCGGCTGCATCTGCACTGGGAGATGTTCGCGGATCAGTTCCCGGGGCGTCCCTGGCTCAGCGGGGACCAGCCCGGTGCGCTGGATGCCATGGCGGTGATCGTCTCGCGCTGGTCGGGCTCGCGCGCGCATCTGCAGCAGCATCGGCCCGAATTCTTCGCAGTGCTTCAGCGCATCGAGGCACTGCCGATCGTGGCGGCGGTGTTCAAGCGCCACTGGGGCTGACTGCGGTTCACGCCCACTGCGGCTGGGGCTGCATCTGCGGCAGCAACCGCACGTGGGTGTAGAGCGCCGGACGGGTCATGGACGCGGCATCCGCGCCGACCGCGGTGAAGCCACAACGCAACCAGAATTCAGCGGACTGGCTGCTTTCGCAATTCACGTGCAGGCGCGAGAAATGGCCCTGCGCACTGGCCAGCACCGCGGCCACCAGCCGCCGCGCCAGACCATGGCCCCGCCAGCCGGGATGCACATAAAAGCGCCGCATCCGACCGGTACCCGGACGCCCCGGAGCAGGCTCCACATTCAGGCCCCCCACGGCGATGACGAAGCCGCGGGCATCCAGCCAGGCCCAGAGCGATTCGCCGGGCTGGTCGTAGCGATTCGCACCGCTGCGCCATTCATCCATCAAGCGGCTCAGCATGCGCCAGCCTTCCGCCTCGGCGGCGGCGAGCAGGGGCGCCCACGCAAGGGGCTCGATCTGATGCACTCGTGTCAGGCGCGGTGCGACGCCATCAGAAGCCAGGGAGGCCATGGAACGGACGCAATAACCAGCGGTTGAAACAGGAAAGAGCGGATTAAGCAGCAAGCCCACGTCCCTCACATCCGGGACAACCCTGGCGGCCCGCCCGCTGCCGTGTGTTCTGCACACGGCAGCGGGATCAGGGCTCAGTGGCGTCAGTGGCGTCAGTGGCGTCAGTGGCCTGACCAGCCTCAGCGCGGCGGCTGCGGACGATGGGCGGCGTCCGGCTGCGCCAGCCAGGCTTTGAGCTCGGCCACACGCGGATGGCTGGGGGAGAGCTCGATGAAGCTGGCGTAGGCCGCCTGCGCCTCCTTGTCCTCACCGGCCAGCAGCAATGCATCTCCCAGGTTCAGGTGGGCCAGGGCGCGGCTGCCGTCCATCTCGATGGCACGGCGGTACCAGCGCGCCGCCTCCGCCGGCTTGTTGCGCTTGAAGTAGATGAAGCCGAGGTTGTTGGCGGCCAGTGCGAATTTGGGCTGCAGCTTCAGCGCCTCGGTGAACGCGGCTTCGGCTTCGTCGTAACGGCGCTCCTTGTAGAGCTGCAGTCCCCGGTCGTTGGCCCGCTGTGCCGCCACGCGCGCGCTCACCGGCGCTGCGGTGGCACTGGTGGCGATGGCGGTGTCCTTGCCGTCCAGGCCCTTGACCGTCACCTGCACCGCTGCGGCACTGCCCGCTGCGGCAGGCGCCGTGACGCCGGGCACCGCGCTGGCCGCGGCCATCGGCTGCAGCTGGGCATTGCGCGCGTCGTCGGCCCGCTTGGCCAGGGCACTGGCCTGCACATCCAGCTGGGCGCTGGTGGTGCTCAGCGCCTGCTCCGGTGCGGACGCCAGTTCAAAGATGAACTCGCCGCCCTCCGAGCCCGGCAGGCTGCCGAAGGCCGGGGTCTGGTGCGCGATGGCGGAGACCGCCGGCGCCACATACGCGGCCAGTTCGGTCGCGGTGATGAGGCCGTCCCCGTTCAGGTCTGCCTTGCCGGACAGCGCCTGCAGCAACGTCCAGGTGAACACCGAATGGCCGCCGGGACCGTCGTCGGCCACCTGCTGGTCGGCCCCGCCGGCCGTCATCATCTGACGGCCCAGGCGGCGGGCGTTGTCGCGGATGAAGTTGTTGCTGCCGGGTGCAGCGCCGCGGGTCAGGCCCAGGCCGGAGTAGCAGGCATCGATGACAAAGAATGCATGCTTGGCGGGCAGGGCCTCGCCCAGCTCCTGCAACTGCGGCATGGCGATGGCATCGGTCTGCAGATCGTCGGTGCTGGAGTCCACCGGGATGATGTAGCCGACGTCGCGCCCGCTGGGCAGGCGCCGGGTGCTGCCATGACCGGCGAAGAAGACGAACACCCGGTCGTCCCGCTTCAGACGCGGCTGGCCGGCCTTGTCGCGGGCCAGTCCGTTGAGTGCGCGCAGGATGTTGGCCCGGGTCGCGTCCCCATCGGTCAGCGTGGTGATGTTCTCAGCCCGGAAGCCGAACTGCGATTGCAGCGTGTCGCGGATGGCCTGCGCATCCCGCACCGCATGCTGCAGACGCGGCCAGCGCTGGTACTGGTCGATGCCGATCACCAGTGCATAGCTGTCGCGGTAGAGGTTGGCGCCGGCCAGGTCGGGCGCCGGGGATTCCGCTGTCGCGGCCGCCAGCGGTTCAATGCGGCCGTCCTTCCAGGCCGCGAGGCGGTAGCCCTCGGCCTTGAGCTGGTCCAGCACCAGCGGCAGGGCTTCCACCGTGCGGGCATGGATGTCGTGGAACAGCACGATGCCGCGCTGCTGCTTCGACAGCTCGTTCATCACTCGGGCCGCAATCGATTTGGGAATCGGGTCGGACCAGTCCAGCGAGTCCACGTTCCACATCATCGAACGCAGCTTCAGGCCTTCGATCACGCCCAGGGCGTTGTCGGTGCGAGCTCCGTAGGGAAACCGGAACAGCGGCTGTCCCGCCCGGCCGGCGGCGTCCAGCAGGGCCTCGGTCTGGCTGGCCTCCTGCTTGACCTGATCCAGCTGGAACTTGGACATCACGCCGTGGGTGAAGCTGTGATTGGCAATCGGATGTCCGGCGGCCAGCACCCGCTTGGCTACCTGCACGCCGGGGCCCGGCTTGATCTGGCCCTTGGCATCGACGCTGCCGAGGTTGCGGCCCAGCTCGAAGAACACGGCCGGGGCCTGGTAGCGCTTGAGGATCTCCAGGATCTCGTCGGTGTAGCGCGGATGGGGACCGTCGTCGAAGGTGAGCAGCACCGTCTTGGGCGGCAGGGCGCGGCCGAAGAGTTCGCGCTCTTCCTTGCTGGGACCGCGGGTGGTGGCAGCGGGCGCCGCTGCAGTGCTGCGGTCGGCTGCGGTACCTGCGGCGCCGGAGGCTGCAGCAGCAGTGGCGTCGGCGTGCGCATCCGCCGTGCTTGCGGTCGCGGCGGGAGACGTGGGGGAAGCGGCCGCATTGCCCACATCCGAAGGCCGCGCGGACAGGTCGGGCAGGATGGTCGCGTAATCCTTCAGAATGCCTTCGCGGGTGTAGATCGTCTTGAGCTTGGCCACATAGTCGGTCCACTTCTCCCGCTTGAGGGTGATGCCCCGCTGGGCGAAGCGTCCGAAGGTGTCACGCAATTCCTGCGCGTAGGCCTGCTCCACCTCGGCCAGCACCGCCAGGTCCTCATGGGCCCGCTTGGCCAGCTTCAGCCCGGAGATGCTCTGCGAGGTCGAGAAGGTCTGCTCCAGCTGGGTCAGGAATTCCTTGAAGGCCAGGCGGTCGGCGTCGAACCAGCTGGGTTCGGTTTCGATGCGGTCCAGCAACTGGCTCAGGGCAGCCAGGCCCGCCGGGTCCTGGCCCTGTGCGGTGGCGGTGGCCACCAGGGTCTGCAGGCTGTCCTGCATGTCGTGGAACAGCAGCAGGCCGACGCTGCGCACCGCCTCGCGTTCACTGGCCTTGAGCGCGGACTCGCCGTCCATCAGCACGATCATCTGGCGATAGCGGGCCAGGAGCTGGTCCGACTGGCTCACCAGGGAGGCGCTGGCTGTGGGGCTGGCCGATGCGGCCACGGCCGGGGTCGGGCTGGAGGCAGGGCTGTCGGACGGTTTCTGGCAGGCCGACAGCAGCGCGGCGGCGGTCAGGCCCAGCACGGTCTGCAGGGTCAGCGCCAGGGGGCGGGAGCGCCATGGGAGGGCGGGCCGGCGGGCGGTGAGCTGCAATGGCTGCAATGGCCACGCTGACGCCATTGGCCGGTCAGCCGCTTCATGCTCGGACTTCGTCACGCAAACGGTCACGCAAACGGCCGGCGTGCTGCCTGGCCTTTGATTCAAGCTCATCCCATCCCTCATGCAAGATTGTCTGGACTGCGCGGCTATTGTCGCGGCTGTGCGCGCACCGACCGGCCCGCCACGCCGGGACGGCGTGCGAATGCCACAGGTCGGCTCTGTAGAATCTGCGGGTTTGCCCCAGCCGAGGCCTTGAGCCGCATTGCCATGAATCTCTCCGCCCTTACCGCCTTGTCGCCCCTGGACGGCCGCTATGCCTCGCGCATGGGGACGCTCCGTCCGCTGCTGTCCGAGTTCGGGCTGATGCACCGCCGGGTGCAGGTGGAGATCGAGTGGTTCATCGCCCTGTCGGACGCGGGCTTGGCCGAGTTCAAGCCGCTGTCGGACGCTTCGCGCAGCTTCCTGCGCGGCCTGGTGAGCCAGTTCAGCGAAACCGATGCCCAGGCGATCAAGGACATCGAAAAGACCACCAATCACGATGTGAAGGCGGTGGAGTACTGGATCAAGCAGCAGTTCGCCGGCAAGGACGAGCTGCAGGCCGCCGGTGAGTTCGTGCACTTCGCCTGCACCAGCGAGGACATCAACAACACCAGCCACGGCCTGATGCTCAAGGCCGCCCGTGAGCAGGTGATCCTGCCGGCGCTGGACAAGGTCATCGCCAAGCTGACCGAGATGGCCCAGGCCATGGCCGCGGCACCGATGCTCAGCCGCACCCACGGCCAGACGGCCAGCCCGACCACCGTCGGCAAGGAAATCGCCAACGTCGTGGCCCGCCTGCGCCGCGCGCGCACGGTGATCGCGGACGTCAAGCTGCTGGCCAAGATGAACGGGGCCGTCGGCAACTACAACGCCCACCTGTCGGCGTATCCGGACATCGACTGGGAAGCCTTCAGCCAGCTCGTGATCGAGCAGCAGCTGGGCCTGAGCTTCAACCCCTACACCATCCAGATCGAACCGCACGACTACATGGCGGAGCTGTTCGACGCCGTGACCCGTGCCAACACCATCCTGATCGACTGGTCGCGGGACGTGTGGGGTTATGTGTCGCTGGGCTACTTCAAGCAGCGGACCAAGGCGGGTGAGATCGGCTCGTCCACCATGCCGCACAAGGTCAACCCGATCGACTTCGAGAATGCGGAAGGCAATTTCGGCCTGGCCAATGCGGTGCTGACGCACCTGAGCCAGAAGCTGCCGATCAGCCGCTGGCAGCGGGACCTGACCGACTCCACCGTGCTGCGCAACATGGGCGTGGCGCTAGGGTATGCGCTGCTGGGCTACGACTCGCTGAGCAAGGGTCTGGACAAGCTGGAGCTGAACCCTGCCGCGCTGGAAGCGGACCTGGACGCGGCCTGGGAAGTCCTGGCCGAGCCCATCCAGACGGTGATGCGCCGGTATGCGCTGCCCAACCCGTACGAGCGCCTGAAGGAACTGACGCGCGGCAAGGCGATCACCGCCGAAGCCATCCGCGAGTTCGTGCAAGGCCTGGAACTGCCGGAAGCCGAGAAGCAGCGCCTGCTGGCCATGAGCCCGGCCACCTACACCGGCAAGGCCGAAGCGCTGGCGCGCCGCATCTGATCGCTCCGCCCGCCTTGCCGGCGGGCCGTCTCGCCCCATCGCTGCGCGCTCCAGGCGCCACGCATTCCATCGACAGCTTGCTCCTTCCCTTGGAAGGAGTAGTGCGATGTTGCGCCCTGCACATTCGTGCCATGGGCGCAGACATGCCGACCAGATAACGTCTCCGCTTCGTCCTCACCCGCGTGCCGCGGCCTTCTGCCCAAGCGCTCGCGCGGTGGGCAAGTCAGTAATCGGATGGGAGTCCGTTATGTCCGACAAGTTGATCCGAGGCACCATCGAAGCCTGGGAGTCTGGTCAGCTGGGAGCCACCCAGGCTCACGCCAAACGCGCGCCAGCCGAGCTCGAAGCACAGGTGGACGAAGCGATGGGGCTTAAGCCCATCTCAATCTGCCTGCCGCGCAGCACCATCGCCTCCTGCAAGCACATCGCAGACCCTTAATCTTCATGCTCCGCTGAGGACCGCAAGCCCGCTTCAAGCGGGCTTTTTCTTGACCGAGCAGGCTACCTCCAGCCACCGATGAGCAGACGTCGCGCATCGGGCCTCGCCGGAACGTAAAAAAGGGCGGTACCTCGGGAGAGGTACCGCCCATCACCGTCCGGCATTGGGGGAGGGAGAGGAACGTCGCTCAGGAGCGTGTCCGGACGGGCTGATGCCTGGTCAGGGCATCAGAACTCAGTACTCAGTACTCAGATCAGATGGGGATCAGAACTGGTAGGCCAGACCCACGCCCAGGCGGTCCACCTTCTTGTTGAAGCCATTGGCGTCCGGCATGTTGTTGTAGCGGGTGGCTTCGGCGCGCAGCGACACGTTCTTCGTCAGCGCATAGTCCACACCCACGCCCAGCTTCAGGCCGGTCTTGTCTTCGTCACCCAGGCCCGCGGAGTAGTCACGCTGGGCGTAGGCCACACCCACCTTGCCGTAGATGCCAAAGTTGTTGCCCAGCGGCGCGCGGGCAATACCGTCCAGCGAATACACCTTGTTCTTGGCGGTCACGCCGCCGAAGTCGACCTTGCCCAGGTCGGTGTACGCGGCTTCCACGGCGAAGTTTTCGTTCAGCTTGTAGCCACCGAAGATGCTGTAGCTGTCGCTGGAACGCTTCTGGGAGTTGCCGTCGACACGCTGGCTCGCCTTACCGACGTCGCCACCGATGTAGTAGGGGGTGTCAGCAGCCATGGCCAGGCCCGAACCCAGGGTCAGCGCCACAGCGGCAGCAGCCAGCAGGCCGGCCTTCTTGCCATGGGACACGACGGTGTTCTTGTTGTTGCGGTTCATGAGGACTCTCCTTCAGAGCTGGGCGCTTGACGCGAGATGCGTCGCGGCGCCGGGGTTTCCTGTCGTTCTGCGCCTCCGGGAGATCCGGTGGGGTTCGCGTTCGACATGGACCTCATTCTGGGAACCGGGGCCCCTCCTGTCTGTGGCGCCTGTTGAGGGGGTTTGTGACGGTTGTTGACGGTGTGCGGTAGGGCGCTTTGCGAATGTTCACGCAAGCCCTGGCACCACTGCCGCCCAGCTCGGCTGACCTCAGCCTACCGGGCACGCACAGGGCCGCTCAGCGCCGGGCAGCGCCGGGCAGCGCCGGGCAGCGCCAGTGAGCGCCTGTTAGCGCCAATCAGGGCCCATTCACCGGCCAGTGCAGCAACAGCCGCGCCCCACCCAAGCGCGGCGCCTCGCCCAGCCGCGCCTGACCGCCATGGGCCTGCGCCACATGCCGCACGATGGACAGGCCAAGACCAAAACCGCGTGTGCCGGTGCGCGGGTTCTTGTCCAGCCGCTTGAAGGGCTCGAACGCCGCCTCCCGCAGGGCCGGTGGCACGCCGTCCCCATCGTCATCGATGGCCATCCACAACTGCTCGGCCTCGACCCATGCGGACAGATGCACCCGCGAACGCGCATGGCGCGCCGCATTGCGCAGTCCGTTGCGCAGCGCGTAGGGCACCAGCTTCGGATCGAAGGACACGAGGTCGGGCAGCCGCACCTCCATCTCCAGCAGCTTGCCGTCCATCAACGGCTCCAGGGACCGCGCCTCCTGGGTCAGCAACGCGCCCAGGTCGCCGCGGATGAAGGTCGGCTGCATGGCCCCCATGTCCATGCGGGCTGCGGTGAGGCTCGCATCGATCAGGGTGTCCAGTTCATCGATGTCACGCTCGCAGGCCTGCACCGCTTGCTCGCGAGCCTCGCGGTCCTCTTCGTCCACCAGCGCATCGATGGCAAATCGCAGCCGCGCCAGTGGCGTGCGCAGCTCGTGCGAGATGGCGCCGGTCACCTCGCGCTGCGTGGCCATGGCCGCCGCCAGCCGCTCCAGCATGGCGCGACTGGCCACCACCACGGGTGCAAAGAGGCGGCTTTGCAGCACCGGCAATTCGGTATCGAGCCGGCCGGCACTCAGCCGCTCGGCCGCGCGCTGCAGGCCGCGCAGGTCCCGCCACAAGGGACGCAACTGCCACCACGCCAGCACCGCCACGGCCAGCGCCAGCACCACCGCCACCGCCAGTTGCGATGCGAGTTCCTTGGGCAGCTCACCGCCACGACGCGAGTCCAGCGGGCCCAGCAGCAGCAACTGGTCCGGCTCGCCCGGCATGGCGGCATAGATCCGCCGGTTGAAGCCGGTGACGATCACCTCGCCCCGGCCCAGCTTGCGTCGCTGCTCGGCGGACAGGCGGCTCTCTTCCACGGGAATCAGGCGTACCGGATAGTCGAACTGGGCATCCAGCTCCTTCACCCGTTCGCGACGAGCGGGCGGGTCCAGCGGCGCCAGGTCCCGCACCAGCAGGTCCACCGTGCCGCGCATGAAGCTGCGCACGTAGTTGTCGGTCACCTCCGAGGCGCCCACCAGCACCAGGCCTTCCACCAGCAGCGCCAGGGCCAGCACCGCCAGCCCCAGGCCCAGCGCAATCCGCAGCAGCGAGGCGCGCAGCGTCAGCGCAGCCATCAATCGATGGCGAACAGATAACCCTGCCCGCGAACCGTCTTGATGCGTGTGGGGGAATGGGCGTCGTCGCCGATCTTCTTGCGCAGGCGGGAGATGCGGGCGTCGATGGCCCGATCCAGGCCGTCGAATTCCAGGCCGCGCAGGCTTTGCATGATGTCGTCGCGGCTGACCACCTGGCCGGCGCGCTGGGCCAGGAAGGTCAGCAGTTCGTATTCGGCGGTGGTCAGGGGCACGGGCTCGCCGTTGAGCCGCAGCTCGCGGGACTGCGGCAGCAGCGTCAGGGGCCCGAAGTGCAGCGCCTCGCCGACCGGATGCGCCGCCGGTGCGGCATCGCGGCGCAGCAGCGCCTTGATGCGGGCCAGCAGCACCCGAGGGGCGACCGGCTTGGTGATGTAGTCGTCCGCGCCGCCTTCCAGGCCCAGCACCTGGTCGATGTCGTCGTCGCGAGCGGTCAGCATGACGATGCGGCCGGTGTAGTCCCGGCGCAGGTCGCGCAGCACGTCGAAGCCGTCCTTGCCCGGCAGGTGGCCGTCCAGCAGGATCAGGTCGAAGCTCTCCTGCCGCGCCAGCGCCTCACCGGCCAGGCCATCACCGCTGATGGTCACCGCATAGGCGGATTTGCGCAGGGCATCGGCCACCAGTTGGGCCAGTCGTTCATCATCTTCAATCAGCAATATACGGGCTACGGCATCCATGGCCGCAAGCATAGGCGAGCTGGCGAAACCGTGCCTGCGACGGGCGATGCGGAACGATGTGGGGGCGAGGCGGGCGACGCTGGGGGGACGTATCGGGCGCAAGCCGATCAGGGCAGATGCAGCCGCCATCCCAGGGGGGTTGGCACCGCCCGCAGCCCCACATCGTCCGCCAGCGCTGCATGCTGTTGCACCAGCGCCCGGTAGGCCGCCGCGGAGAAGTCCTCCCTGCCGGTCACCCACCGGGCGGACACCTCGGGCGTGACACAGGCGCTGAAGGTGCACAGGCGGTCTGCCCGGGTCAGCGCATCACGCCAGCGGGCCCGCAGGGCGGCAATGTCGGCCGCCGCATCCACCGGATGGTCGTCGGTCCATTCGAACACGCGGGACAGCCCTTCATGGGCCTGCGTCTGCTGCACCCCCCGGTCGTCCAGGCCGATGGCCAGCAGCACCCGGCCCGAGGCCAGGTTCTCCGGGCCGGTCGTGCCCATTACCCGGTGCATGCCCAGCACCTCGCGGCAGTAGGCGAAGGTGGCCGCCGCGGCTTCCCGGGCGTAGCCCTGCCCCCAGTGGCGGGAGAGAAACCCATAGCCGATGTCGGGGTGGTCCAGTCCATCGCGCTTGATCACGCCGCACAGTCCGAGGAACTCGCCGTCTTCCAGCCGCTCCACGGCCCAGAACCCATAGCCGAGATGCCAGTAGCGGGTCAGCAGGCGCTGCTTCAGCCAGTCCACCGCCTGCGCTTCAGTGCGGACTTCGGCGTCGTAGATGTTGGCGATCCAGCCCGGATCGTTCAGCAGCGCCAGCACCTGCGGTGCATCCGCTTCGGCAAACCAGCGCAGGCGCAGCCGCGCCGTCCTCAAGACCTCCATGCCCTCTCCCCAGGTCGATCAGCGCCCATCATCCCCGAATTCCCCGGCCGGCGCCCCGGTGGCGATCCCGACGACGGTGCAGGCACAATAGTGCCCATGAACTTCCTGGACCAACTGCGCGCGGCTGAGCGCCTGAACGATTCGCTGCTGTGCGTCGGCCTGGACCCCGATCCGGCCAAGTTTCCGACCCACTGGAAGGGCGACGCGGGCCGCATCTACGACTTCTGCGCTGCCATCGTGGACGCCACCAAGGATCTGGTGAGCGCCTTCAAGCCGCAGATCGCCTACTTCGCCGCCCACCGCGCCGAAGACCAGCTGGAACAGCTGATGGCCCACATGAAGCGCACCGCGCCCCATGTGCCGGTCATCCTGGACGCCAAGCGCGGCGACATCGGCGCCACCGCCGAGCAATACGCCCGCGAAGCCTTCGAGCGTTACCAGGCCGATGCCGTCACCCTCTCGCCCTTCATGGGCCGCGACAGCATCGAACCCTACCTGCGCTACCCGGACAAGGGCGCCTTCCTGCTGTGCCGCACCTCCAACCCCGGCGGCGACGACTGGCAGATGCAGCGGCTGGCCGACCAGCCCGGCCAGCCGCGCCTCTTTGAACATCTGGCCCGCCTGGCCCAGGGCGACTGGAACCTCAACGGCCAGCTTGGCCTGGTCGTGGGCGCCACCTATCCGCAGGAAATCGAACGGGTCCGGGCCCTGGCGCCCAGCCTGCCGCTGCTGGTGCCGGGTGTTGGCGCTCAGGGCGGCGATGCGCAGGCCACGGTGGCCGCCGGCTGGCGGGTCGCCCAGGGCGGTGGCACGGTCATCGTGAATTCGTCACGGGCGGTGCTGTATGCCTCCTCGGGCGAGGACTTCGCGGCCGCGGCCCGCCGCGTCGCGCAGGCGACGCGGGAATCGCTGCGCCCGGCCTCCCCGGTCGGCACCGCCAGCAAGGCGAGCGCCAACTAATTCGCGGAAACACGCAGCGCGCACACCTGAGCGTGGTTTTCGGGGTTCGGCCCCGATCCAGTTTCCTCGCGCGTCGTCGAGACTTCGTAACCGGACGTCACACGTCCGGAACAACAAAGTTGGACGACAAGGGTGAGCAAGGATTCCCAGGATGATCTGAGCAGTCTGGTCGGACAGGAGCTGTCGCAGGGCGACCGCCTGCCGACCGCACTGCAATGGCGCGCGGCGCGGCTGTTCATTGCCGCGTGCGTGGTGCTGTCAGCCCTGGCCGGACTGCTGCTGGCCTTCAGCATCCAGCCGGTGGAACCCTGGTCCGGCCTGCTGCCGCCCCTGGTGGCCCTGACGACCACCGGCGTGGGCCTGCTGCTGCTGTGGCGCCTGCCCCCGCAGCGGGTGCCGGCGGCCATGCTGCTGATGCTGTCGCTGACGCTGGCTGTGGCGCTGTCGGTGGCGGTGTCGCGTCACCAGGGCCTGGGGTCGCAGGCGCTGGGCGTGATGGGGCTGATGGTGGCCCTGGCCACCGCCACCATCGGCCTGGAAGCCGGCCTGACCATCTTCGGCCTGGGCGTGGCCATCCTGGGCGGGCTGGCCTCGGCCGAGCTGGGCGGCTGGCTGCTGGCCACCACGCCGGTCACCAGCCTCGAAAGCCGGCTGCTGACCCAGGGCATCCTGCTGCTCACCGGCCTGGTGGTGGGTCTGGGCACCTCGCGGCTCATCCGCCGCACCCTGCAGGAAGTCAACGACCGGCACGCGCGTTTCCGGCATCTGCTGACCATGGCGGCCGACTGGTACTGGGAGATGGATCGCCAGTACCACTTCACCCATCTGGCCGAGCGCCAGCCGGGCGCATCGGGACTCTCGCTGGGCAGCCGCCTGGGTCGCGCGCCCTGGGACATCGACAACCTGGGCCTGTCCGACGAGGACCTGGACGCCCACCGGGCCGACCTCGAATCCCATCGCCCCTTCCGCTCCCTGATGGCCCGGCGCACCGGCGAGGACGGCAGCCCGCGCTATGTCTCCGTCAGCGGCGAACCGCGGTTCGACGCCAAGGGCAACTTCCGCGGCTACTGGGGCGTGGGCCGCGACGTGACCGACGAGGTGCAGACCGAGCAGGCCATGCTCGCCACCGAGACCCGCTACCGCGAGCTGTTCCGCCGCTCGCCATCGCCGCTGGTGCTGCACCGCTGGGGACGGGTACTGGATGCCAACCCCGCCGCCATGGCGATGTTCGGCTACACCCAGCGCTCCAGCATGATCGGGCAGGACCTGTTCTCCCATTACGAGCCGGGCGACGAGGAACTAGGCCGGCAGCGCGCCACCAAGATCGAATCCATGCCGGTCGGCGCCATGCTGCCGATGATGGAATTCCGGCTGCGGACGCTGTCGCGTCGGCGCCGGCTGGTGCAGGCCACCAGCGTGCGGGTGGACGCCGCCAGCGGCCCCGCCACGCTGTCCTTCTTCATCGACCAGACCGAAGCGTCGCGCGCGCAGGAAGCGCTGCGCCGCTCCGAGGCGCTGCTGTCCCACCTCTTCGCCACCAGCCCGGACGTGGTCACGCTGACCGAGGCGGCCACCGGCCGCTATGTGATGGTCAACAAGACCTTCGAGCGGCTGACCGGCTACACCAGTGACGAGGTGCTGGGCCGCAGCACCGAGGAGATCGGCATCTGGCAGGACCCGCAGGACCGGGCCCGGCTGGTGGAGATGCTGCAGCTGCACGGCCGGCTGAACGACGTGCCGGCCAACTTCGTCACCCGCACCGGCCATGTGGTGCCGATGCTGATGTCGGCCGCGCCCTTCGTGATGGACGGCGTGACCTACTTCGTGGTGAGCTCGCGGGACGTGACCGAGTCGGAACGCACCCGGCTGGTCCATGCGGCGATTCTGGAGAACGCATCCATCGGTATTGCCCTGACACGCGACCAGCGCTTTGTGCAGGCCAACCGTCTGGCCGACGAGATGTTCGGCTGGACCTCCCTCACCCTGGTCGGCCAGCCCGACAGCGTGGTGTGGCCCAGCACCGAGGACGGCGGCAGCTTCGTGCGGGAATTCGGTCCGCGCCTGGCCGCCGGCGAGCAGGTGGAGGTGGAGCGGCTCATGCGTCGCCGTGATGGCAGCCGCTTCCTGTGCCGCATCCTGGCCCGCGCCGTCGATCCCACGCACCCCAGCCGCGGCGGCACCATCTGGATCATGGAAGACGTGACCGAGCGGCGCCGGGTCGAGGCGGCGCTGGCGCAGGCCAAGGACGAAGCCCAGGCCGCCAACCGAGCCAAGAGCGCCTTCCTGGCCAACATCAGCCACGAGATCCGCACGCCGCTCAACGGCCTGGTCGGGCTGGCCCGGCTGCTGCAGCAGTCGGACCTGGACCCGGACACCCGCAGCCACTACCTCAACCAGATGCTGGACAGCGCGGAGAGCCTGTCCGGCCTGATGTCCGACATCCTGGACCTGTCCAAGATCGAGGCGGGACGGCTGACGCTGGAGACCGTCCCCTTCGCCCTGCGCGAGATGCTCTCGACGCTGCGCATGGGCTACCTCACGCTGGCGCAGGCACGGGGCCTGACCTTCAGCGTGGCGGTGGACGAAGCGGTGCCGGCCTGGGTCTTCGGGGACCCGGTCCGCACTCGGCAGATCCTGGGCAACTACCTGAGCAATGCGCTGAAGTTCACCGACCAGGGCAGCGTCAGCGTGCGGGTGAAAAGCCTGGATGCGGGACGGCTCCGCATCGAGGTGAGCGATTCCGGCCCGGGCATCGACCTGGCCATGCAGGAGCGACTGTTCCAGCCCTTCACCCAGGCCGATGAATCCACCACCCGCCGCTACGGCGGCACGGGCCTGGGCCTGTCGATCTGCCGCGAACTGGCCGAGCTGATGGGCGGCCGCGTGGGCGTGATCAGCCGCCCCGGCGAGGGCGCCACCTTCTGGGCCGAGCTGCCGCTGCCGGCCGCACCGGCGCCGATGAGCCCGCCCCGGGAGTCGGTCCAGATGCCTGCACTGAAGGGATGCCGCGTGCTGATGGTGGAGGACAACCCGGTGAACATGCTGATCGCGGTGGCGATGCTGGAGCAGTGGGGGGCGGAGGTGTCCCAGGCCAGCGATGGCCGACAGGCGGTGGAGGCGGTCCATGCCGCTGCCAGCATGGGCCGGCCGTTTGATGCGGTGCTGATGGATGTGCAGATGCCGGTGATGGGCGGCCATGAAGCGACCCGCGAGCTGCGGCGGCGCTTCAATGCCCGCGAGTTGCCCATCATCGCGCTCACCGCCGCGGCCCTGACGCAGGAACGGGACGAGGCGCTGGCCGCGGGCATGAATGAGTTCCTCACCAAGCCGATCGATGCGCAGCGCCTGCGGGAAGTGCTGGTGGGGTTGACCTGCTCCTGAGGGCGGCCGACGGGGCCCGACGCTGGCGCGGCTCCCACCGGCTCCGCACGGCCCCACCCGGATTCGGAACCGCTCAGCGCAGGCTGAGACTGGCGGCCTTCCAGTCCGGTGCCTGCCAGCGCTGGAAGGCGCCGAGCAGCGAGGGGTCCGGCGCCTGGCGACGCGTCTCCAGCGAGTCCAGGTCCACCACCTCATAGCTGCGGCGGTAGCGGCCTTCGGCACGGGCTTCCCGGGCCACCAGCATCTCCTTGCCACCCGGGGCGAATCCGGCCAGTTCTGCATAGCCGATGCCCGGCTGGGCGGCGACCGGCGGCAGCACCGTCAGACGCCAGCCCTGTGCGGTCTTGCGCAGCAGCCAGAGTTCCCGCCAGCCGTCGGTCGGCACCGACGCCAGCGCCACCGCCGTGCCTTCGCGATTGACCCGCGCCGACGAGGCGGCGACCAGACCCCATCCACAGTGGCGCAGCAGCGTGTCTCGGCCGCCGACCGCGCTGAGGGTCAGGCAGGTCTCACCCGGTTGACCCGGCTGCACCGTCAGGCGCAGTCCCGCCAGGGTCTGTTCACCAGCCGCTGGTGGCAGCGCCAGCCAACGAGCCGCATTGCCGCGCATCACGGCCTCGTTGAAGGCGGCCTGGTCGTCATCGGCCAGGTCGGAAGGCTGGATGAGGGCAAAGGCGGACAAGGCCCGCGCTGCCGCTTCCTGAGGCACCGGGCCGGGCTGGGGCACCATCTGTGCGCTGGTCTGCGTGCTGGTCTGCGTGCTGGTCTGTGCGCTGGTCTGTGCGCTGGCCTGCTGGGCGCTCGGGGTCGGGGGCTGCGCGATGTTGGTGGCAGTCATCTGGGCCCGACGCGCGCGGACATCCGCCAGACTGCTCCACACCGCCACCTGACGCATCAGCACGCGATTCTTCCAGTAGGGCGCCAGCGCGCGCAGCTCGACCTTATCCAGCACGTCGGCACGCCACTGCTCCATGGGCTCGCGCTGGGCGGGCGTGGTGGCCGGTGCCATGCAGTCCGCCCGTGTCAGGGCGAGTGCCGCGCGGGCCTGCTGCTCGGCCGTGGCCGCCGGCATGGCCAGCACCCGGCGAAAGGCTTCGCCGTCATAACAAAGCTGCACCACGCCGGATTCCCGCTCCAGCGTGCGAAACCGGATGCCATAACGCGCCGCCACATCCAGCTGCGCGGCCACCTGCACATCGGCTGGCGACGGCGAGCCGTCCGGCCGCGGGGTGTTGCGGGACGCACGGTCGGCCAGGCGCTCCGAGAGCGTGGCCATCGCATCCAGCACCTCCACGCCAGTGGCGCCATTCATCTGCTGCGCGGTGGCGGCCTGCACATAGGCGGCCGCCAGGCCCAGGCCCAGCGATTCGGCGCCGGGCTGCTGACGCACCAGGCGCAGCGCAGCCAGCAGGGACGCCGGTTCCCCGGCGGGGCCGTCCAGCGGCAGCAGCTGGCTCTTGCGGACAAAGCCGCCGCGCTCGCGGCGGTAGTCGTAGACCTGGAAGTGGTCCATGCGTTCACCGCGGATTTCCAGCGCTTCGCCGCGCGCCAGTTGCGCCTGCACCGGCGCCGAGTCCTTGGCCGCCGCCCGCAGCGCCACGTTGTCCTGCACCACCAGGGCCGTTGCGGCCTGCGCTTGCGACGACAGCGTCAGCACCAAAGCCCCCACCACGGCCACGCCGGCCGTCCACAGCATCGGACGCATGGCTTACTCCTGCTCCTGTTGCGTGCGCGCGGCGGCGGTCTGGGCACCATCGGCGGATGCGCCCGCTGCTGCGTTTTGACCGGTCTCCCGGCTGCCCAGCAGCGTCTTGCCGATGAAGCCGCCATCGGACGGCGGCGGCGCAATGATCACCTGCACCTTGTCGGAGAGCTTGTCCGCCATCGCCTTCTGGATCAGCAGCGGATGGCGGCTCAGCAGCGCCCCTTCCGCCGCCATCTGCTCCACCGCCACCTTGCCGATGCGGGTCTGCCGATAGGCTTCGGCATCGGCCAGCTTTTCGCGGGCCTTGGCTTCGCCGTCCGCCTCGATGCTGCGAGCCTGCGCCGCACCTTCGGCCATGCGGATGCGGGACACCCGGTCGGCCTCGGCCTCCAGCTGGCGCTGCTCCACCTGACGCTGCTTGAACGGCAGCACGTGTTTCATCGCCTCTTCCTGGCCGCGGGCCGCAATGACCTGCTCACGGGCGGCCGCCTCCGCGGCAGTCTCGCGGCGCACCTTGTCGGCAGCGGCTTCCAGCTCGGTCTGGCGCACCTTCTTTTCCTGCAGCTCCAGCGTGTAGCGCATCTTCTCGCTGGCCAGGCCTTCGGACAGCAGCGTCTCCAGGCCGGTGCGGTAGTCCTGCGGCAGGTCCACATTGCCGATCTGCACGCTGCGCAGCACGATGCCGTCCGCCGCCAGCTTGCTGCGCAGTTCCGCTTCCAACGCCTGCTGGATGGGGCCGCGCTGGGTGGAGAAGATCTCCCGCACCGTGTGGGTGGCGATCTGCCGGTAGACGATGCCCTGCAGCGCCGGGGCGATGACCTCGCCTTCGATGTCATCCGGCAGGCTGCTCGCCAGGGCGGCCATGCGGCTGCTGTCCAGCGCCCAGCGCACCGTCAGGTCCAGGCCCAGGGAGAGGCCTTCCAGCGACTGCAGCGGCGCTTCCCCGTCGGCACGGGCAAAACGGGTGGGCTGGTAGCTGCGGTCGCGCAGCGGCAGGTCCCGCACCGTGTGCAGGCCCGGCACCACCAGCAGCGTGCCGCTGCGGGCTTCCACGACGCTGCCGGTGAGCAGGTTCTGACGCACGCTCACTTCGCCGCGCGGCACCTCGTGGGCCGGCGGATGGGCCACCAGCAGGCCGATGGCAGCGGCCACGGCGGTGACACCCAGCATCCACGGCGCACAGCGCAGCAGGCCGCGGCCGACGCGGCGCAAGCCTTCCCCAGACGACTGTCCGCCGGCAGAGCCAGCAAAGCCTGCGGCGCGTCCACCAGCGCCCTGACGGGCAGTCCTCTTGAACACGGCGTTCGACACCTTACCGAATGCGCCGGACAGCGATTCGCCCAGCCGCTTCACCCCCTGGGCCAACGCGGCACGTTGGGCCGAGGGCCCCGCCTGGCCGCCTTGATCGCTGCGGCCCTGCTCGGTGCCGCCGGTCGAGTCGGATGAACGGGAAGCCGCCGTATCGCTGGACGCAACCCCGCTTGGGGCGGCGGTCGGGTGCTTCGAGTCGGGCAGGTCAGGCTGGGTCATGAGGTCCTCCGGGATCGCCCCGGTCATTCGGGGCTGTGGTTGATGTCCGTCATGGTCCGCAGACACCGCGGAAGGCTCAATGCAGCCGCCGGCACATGTGTTCACACCCCGGAAGAAACCTTCACGCCGGGCCCTGCCGGGCCTGCTGATAATCCGACCCCATGGCACATCCCAAGAACCGGGTGGCGGTGATCGAGGACGACCGCCCCACCAGCGAGCAACTGGCCGGCTGGATCCGGGCCGCCCGCCCTGAACTGCAGGTCGACCAGTGGTTCGACCGCGACTCGGCCGAGGCCGCCCTCGCCCGCGAGGCCTACGACATGGTGGTGCTGGACATCGAGCTCGGCCGCGAGCGCCATGCCGGCGTGGCGCTGATCAATGCGCTCAACAAGCTCAATGCAGGCACGCCGGTGCTGGTGGTGTCGGCCATGCCGGCGGCCATCTACCGGGGCATCATGAAGGCCCTGGACGCCTGGGATTACCTGCAAAAGACCAGCTTCGACGAAGCCGAGTTCACCGACACCTTCCTGGACATCCTGCGCGCCGCCCGCGCCCGGCCGGATGCCGCGCCGGTGGACAGCGCCCCGGAAGCGCTGCAGCTCGATCCGCTGTGGCAGCGCAGTCCGCTGTGGCGGGGCCAGCGCATCAACCTGCCGCTGACCGCGCAGCGCATCCTGGCCACGCTGCATCAGCGCGCGCCGCAGGTGGTGTCCTACGAAGAGCTGTATGACGTGGTCAAGAGTGGCCGCACCCGCGACAACGTGCGCAAGCATGTCTCGACGCTGCGGGAAGCGCTGCGCGAAGTGGACCCCGGCTTCGACGCCATCGAGAACGTGCCGATGCGCGGCTTCCGCTGGTCCGGTCCGCGATGAGACTCGGCCCCGTCGAGCTGCCGGCCCTGGCTGTGCCGCGCCTGGGCCTGGCGGCCTTCCGCCGACGGCTGGTGGTGCATCTGGCCTTCCTGCTGCTGGCAGTGGCCACGGTGCTGCTGGTGCTCACCGTGCTCAAGGACCAGAAGCAACGCAGCTACCAGCGGTATGCGCAGGGCTTCCGCCAGTCGCTGTCGGAGATCGTGCTGCAACTGCGGCATCCCAGCGGCCAGCTGGCACTGCTGAATCCGGAAATGGGCACGGGCGACGCCGCCGGCCAGACGCCGGTGATGCTGCCCTATTCCGCCATCGACTTCGACGACCAGAACAAAGCCCAGCGGGCGGTGGAGATGGCCGGCTGCGGCCTGCGCTGGCCTGACGGCGCGAGTTTGTGCGTGGCGATTGGCTCCAATGCCTTTGCCGGTAGCTTTGTGTATGTGGTGGGGGGTCTGGACCTGCCGCTGCTGTCGGGCCGGGAGCGAGGTGCGCTGGACATCCGTCAGGTGCACCGCGCCCGGGTCACCTTGTCAGTGCCCGGCGGCGGGGAGACCTGGATCGCCCCCTTCGAGGCGATGGCCACCAACGGAGCGGGCAGCGCGGGCAGCCAGCGCGGTCGCCTGGCCGGGTTCGTCGAGACCGGGCCCGTGCTCGAGCGGCAGTCACGCCCGGTCCGGGAATTCCGGGGCTGGCTGTGGCGCGAAGGGCCCTGTGTGGAGGGCGAGCCCGCGGCCTCCGGCGGCGACTGTGCACGCCGCGCGTTTTATGCAATCCGCTTGCCGGTCGAAGCCTGGCGGGAATCGCTGTTCGAGCGCAGCCCTCCGGTGTGGCCGCCGGCGGACCTGGCCCGGACACGGGTGCGGGTGGAGCTGCTCGGCCCCTCCAGCGACGACACCCGCCCTCCCCCGGTGCTGTTTGACAGCGCCCGCCCAGGCGCATCCCTGGCCCTGTCCCTGGACCGGCTGGGCGCGGGGCTGCAGCCGGGCGAGACCCTGCGCATCGACCGCCTGCCCAACAACCGTCTCAAGGCACCCCAGACGATCGCCGAGCGCCGCGGCCCGGATCTGCCCGAGCAGGCCGTGCCCTGGCTCATCCACCTGATCCGCCAGTTGCCGGTGGAGGGCATGGACGCCGAGGCGGGCCGCTGGCTGCAGGCCCGCGACGTGGTCACCGCGCCGAGCGGCCGCTACCAGTTGACGCTGCGGGGGGACCTGCGCAGCCTGGACCGGCAACTGGCCCTGGAAGCCCGCCCGCTGGCCTGGCTGGCCGCGGCCATGCTGGCGGCCATCGCGATGGCGTGGCTGCTGGTGGAGCTGGGGCTGATCCGGCGCATTGCGGTGCTCACGCGCCGCGCCGCCGCGGTCAGCTACAACATGCAGGATGCACGGGCCGACGCCCGCATCGGCGAGCTGGACGTGACCGACCTGCGCGGCAGCGACGAGCTGGGCATTCTGGCCGGCAGCCTGTCCGACCTGCTGCAGCGGGTGAAGGACGGCCTTCGCCGTGAGCAGTTGCGCGCCGAGCGGGAGCGCGACATGTGGCATGCGGTGGGGCACGAGATCATGTCGCCGCTGCAGTCGCTGATGCTGCTGCATGGCGCGCCGGACGATCCGAGCCACCGGTATGTCCAGCGGATGCAGCAGGCGGTGAAGGTGCTGTATGGCAGTGCATCGCCCAGCGAGGCCCTGGCGGGCGCCGACCTGCATCCCGAGGCCCTGGACCTGGTGGCCTTTTGCGAGGACGTGGCCGCCAATGCCCACTATGCGGGCATCGAGGCCGTGCAGTTCGAATCGCAGTTGCCCGGTCCGCAATGGGTACGTGCGGAGGCCTATGCGCTGGAAGATGCGGTCACCCACATCCTGCGCAATGCGCAGCGTTATCGCGTGCACGGCACCGCCATTGCCCTGAGCCTTCATGCCGGTGAGGACGCCACCGTGGTGCTGGCCATCCGCAACCAGGGGCCGCAGATCGACGCCGCGCTGCTGGACAAGGTGTTTGAATACGGCGTGTCCGATGCCGAGCCGCAGCCGGGTGGGGAGCGCCGCGGTCAGGGTCTCTTCGTGGCCAAGACCTACCTGTCCAAGATGGACGGCACCTTGCAGGCGCGCAACCTGCCGGACGGGGTGGTGTTCGAGCTGGGATTGCGCACCGTGAGCGCGCCCGTCTGATGCCAAGGAGAAGCCATGCCGATGAATCCTCATTACGCCCTGACCGAGCCGCTGCGCGATGCGGTGGACACCCTGTCGCAGGAAGGCCCCGTGCTGGTGGAGTTTGGCGCGCCCTGGTGCCCGCACTGCCTGAGCGCCCAGGCGCTGCTGGAGTCCGCCTTCGAGGGCGGCCATCCGGACGTTCGCCACATCAAGGTGGAAGATGGCAAGGGTCAGGCGCTGGGACGCTCGTTCAAGGTCAAGCTCTGGCCGACGCTGATCTTCATGAAGGGCGGCCAGGAAGTGCAGCGCCTGGTGCGCCCCACCAGCGCGGATGAGATCCGGCGCGCCCTGCTGGCGATTGACGGACACGAGCAAGGGCCAGGCGATCGCGCGACAATCCGCCCATGACTCAGACTGCCCATGTCCTGGTCCCCCAGGACGGCCCCCCGGAACTGCTGTTTGTGCTGCTGCATGGCGCCGGCGCGGACGGTGAACAGATGCGCCCGCTGGCCGAGGCGCTGCATCGCCAGTATCCGCGCGCGGCCCTGGTGATGCCCAACGGTTTCCAGCCTTTTGAGGGCATTCCGGGCGGCGGCGCCGGATTCCAGTGGTTCTCCGAACGCGGAGATGAAACGCTGCGGGCTTTGCAACTCTCCGCGGCCGTGCCGTCGCTGGTGGCCTTGGTGCGCCAGTGGGCGGAGAAGCTGTCGCTGACCTGGGACCGGGTGGCGCTGGGCGGGTTTTCGCAGGGTGCGATGCTGGCGCTGGAAGCGCTGCAGCAGGAAGAGGCGCTGGCCGGCCGGGTGCTGGCCTTTGCCGGCGGTTATGCCTACTGGCCGCAGCATGCGCCGCAGGACGTCTGCATCCACCTGCTGCATGGCAAGGACGACACCGAGCTGCCTTATCCGCCGCTGCTGAGCGCCGCGCAGGAGCTGGTGTCGCTGGGCGCGGACATCACTGCGGACGTGTTGCCCCATGTGGGCCATGAGCTGCATCCGCAGTTGATCGATCGGGCGATGGAGCAGCTGCGCACCTTCATCCCGGCACGCCTGTGGCGCGAGGCAGTCCTGACCGCCGCGGAGCAGGACAAGACCGAACCGAGACACTGAACGCGGCGGCCCCAGCGCTCGGTGTCACCGCTCGGCATGACCGCTCGGTGTCACCGCTCGGCATGACCGCTGCGCATGACCGTCCGGACGACTGCCTCAGTCCAGCGTCACTTCAGTCCGCACCGTTCCCGCACGTTCGGCGCTGGCCACCAGTTGCAGCCGCGTGCCTTGCGGTGCGCGCACCACCCACTCCGCCACCGCGCGGTCGCCAGTGATGTCCAGCTCCGGCAGGAAGGACAGTTGCGACTGCTGCGGCGCATGGCCCTCCAGCTGCGGGCCTTCCATGCGCGGCTTGCCACTGACCAGACTCACCGCCGGGTCCTCGGGCAGGAAGATCTCGAACATCACCCCCCGCACCTGCTTTCGGTTCAGCGCCTGCTTGGTCACATAGGCCGGCAGCCAGCCGCTGTTGGCCACCGCCAGCCGCACCCGCCAGGTGTCCGGCCCCAGCGCCCGTACTTCCGTGCGCAGCAGCTCCAGCTTGGGCAGGCTGAGCGCGATCTGCATCATCCACGCCGGGAACCGGGCCGCTTCCCGCTCGCGCAGGTGCGGCGGCGGATTGCGCCAGTAGTTCATCTTGTCCCAGCCACCGATCTCCACTTCGCCCAGTTGCGGATGGAGGAAGGGCTTCCAGTCGACATGGGCCTGCCCGTTGCAGGCCTCGTCGCTCCACTTCAGGAGCTTGAGATCGTCCTCCACCGGATGGTCGCGGAACCAGTCGATCCACTTGTAGCCGGACACGCCCGCTTCCTTGTTGGGCGACCACAGCTCCACCACCCAGAACAGCGCGCCCAGGTGCTCGTAGACCCAGTCCTGCGTGCCGGTCACCACTTCCTTGGGGTGGTACTTGAACTCGTGCCAGATGCTCACGACCGGATAGCCGGTGTGCTTTTCGCCGAGGGCCGAGAAGCGCTGGTAGGCCCAGAGGTCCTCGGGCGGCATGTCATCGTCCGAGCGGGTGCTGCAAGGACGCAGGATCACGCCGCTGTAGGTGTGAAAGCTGATGGCCGCGCCGATGTTGGGATGGCTCACCATGAAGTCCATCATGGCCCGCACTTCCGGCTCGCTGGCCGGATACGGACCAGCGCCCGGCTGCTCGAATTCCTGCCGCCAGCCGGCCGGAAAGTTCCGGTTCAGGTCCAGGCCCTCGACATCCTTGTTGACCTTGATCGTCAGCCCGTCGTGGTTGAGCACCAGCCCTTCCGGCATCAGCCGGTAGTACTCTCCGCCGAATTCACCGGGCTCGCGCGGCACCATCAGCCGCGGCTCCTGCGGATGCTTCTTGAAGCCGCCATGCGGATCCCGCACCCGCATGGTGAGGATGCGGCCGTCGCCGTCGATGTCCTCCAGGGTCAGGCCCTCCACCGGTGGCTCGTCATAGGGATAGGGCCGTGTGGACGACCGGATGTGCCGGGGGCGATCCGCCAGGGCCAGCTCGGCGCCGTCGGGGTTCAGCCGCGGCACGAGGTAGATGGTGCGGGTGTCCAGCAACCGGGTCACCTGCGCATCCTGGCCGTAGTGGCTGACCAGATGATGCAGGTAGTAGAGGCAGGCGGTGCAGGCGGTCAGCTCGGCGGCGTGGATGTTGCCGTCCAGCCAGAAGGCCGGTTTGTCCACATCGGCGCCGGTGGCCGTGTTGGTGATGATGACGGCCCAGATGTCCCGCCCCTCATGGCTGCGACCGATGGAGCGCACCGACACCAGGTTGGGCCGCGCCTGCACATAGGCCATCAACAGCTCCGTCAATGCTTCGTGCCGGGGGAATTCGTCGAAGCGGGGCGTGGGCAATGCGGTCATGGACATCCCTGGTCAGTCAAAGCGACCCAGGCATTGTGCCGACCGGCCCCAAGCCCTGGCCTCGGTCTAAACGCTAGGGCGCCGCAGCGCCAACGACCCGGCGTGCGGAAGCCGCCCGGCATGGCTCACTGCCCCTTGAACAGCCCCTGGAACTGGCGGGACACCGGCAGCTTTTCCGCACTGCCCTTGAGACTGAGCTGCATGGTGTTCTCGTCCAGACGGGTGGCACTGGCCACAAAGCGGCTGTTGACCACCACCGAGCGGTGCACCTGCCAAAAGAGGTGGGGGTCCAGGTCGGCCAGCAGTTCCTTCAGGGCGGTGCGAATCCAGGCTTCGCCATCGCGGTGGACGACGCGGGTGTAGCGGCTGTCACTCTGGAAGAACAGGACATCCTCCGGCGCGATCAGTTGCACCTCCCGGCCCTGGCTCGCCTGGATGGGACGCATCGGCGGGCGATGGGCGGGCAGCAGCTGGCGCAGCAGCTCCAGGGTCTGCGCGGTCATGCCGGTGCTGGCATGCTGGCCGGGATGCGGGTCGGGGTGTTGACCCGCATGGCGGTCAGCGCGAGGGTCGAGATCCGCCTGCGCCGACGCCCCACCGCCTGTCGCAGTGGCCACCGGCAGACGCGCACGCAGGCGCTGCAGGCATTGCTCCAGCCGGTGGTCCTCCAAGGGCTTGAGCAGATAGTCCACCGCACCCGCCTCGAAGGCGGACAGGGCATGGTCCCCGTAAGCGGTGACAAAGACCACCTGGGGCGGCTCCGCCAGTTGGGCCAGGCGCTGGGCGACTTCCAGGCCCGACAGACCCGGCATGCGGATGTCCAGGAAACACAACTGAGGCTCCAGGGCGAGGCAGTCGTCCCAGGCGTCCACGCCGTTGGCGCTCTGGGCCACCAGGGTCAGGTCCGGGGCCAGACGAGCCAGGGCCGCGCGCAGTTGCTCGCGTGGGCCTTCTTCGTCATCCGCGATCAGGGTGGTGATGCTCATGGCCGGAGGTCCTCCTGGCGGGTCTTGAGGTCGTGGACGGGCGGGGGCTCGGGGGCCGCGCTGCGCGGCGTCTCAGGCACGGCGGCCTGACCGACAACCGGCTCCGCAAGCGGCCATTCGATCCAGGCCAGGCACCCTGGCGTGGCCGCCTCCAGCCCCATCTGCGCCGCGCCGCCGGACTGCGCGGCCAGCCGCTCGCGGGTGTTGTGCAGCCCCACCCCGTCGCAGGCCCCCGACACCAGCCCGGCGCCGCTGTCCTGCACTTCCAGCCGCAGCCAGCGGCTGTCCTGGGTGAGGCTCAGCGTCACGGCGATGTGGCCCCCGCGCAGGCTGGGCTCGATGCCGTGGGTGATGGCGTTTTCCGCCAGCGTCAGCAGCGTGCCGGGCGGCAGCGTGGCCTGGATGAGCACAGGGTCCGGCACGGTCGTGCTATCGACCGTCCAGGTCAGCCGCGCGCCCAGCCGCGCCTGCATGATGTCCAGGTAGCTGCGCACGATCTGCAGTTCCTGCGCCACCGGAAGCCGGTCGTGCTCGAACATCGGCAGCGTGGCCCGCAGGTAGCGGGTGAGTGACCGCAGCAGCGGACCGCCGCGCGCATCCTGCGTGTCCACCCAGTGCTGCAGGGAAGCCAGGGTGTTGAAGAGGAAATGCGGCTGGATCTGCGCGGCCGCCAGGCGCTGCGCCATGGCCACGCGCTGCTGCTGCTCGTCCAGTTCACGAAGCCGGTTCTCCAGCTGCTGGGACCGGTAAATGGTCAGGAACCACCAGGACGACAGCATCACCGCCAGGCCCCCGGCCAGCAGCGGCATGGTGTCCCGCATCAGGCTCTTGTGGCCGGCGTTCACCATCAGGATGGGCACCATGGCGGCCAGCAGGCCCGCTCCCAGCGACGCCAGGTTGAAGCGCGCCCGGGTCGGTCGCCGCCACAGCCAGCGGCCCACGCCCAGGCCGGCAGCGGCGGCCGCCAGCGCCACCACCAGCACCGCGGTGGCCACCATGGCGGGCAGGAACTTGTAGAACAGCACCACCAGCACCACGACGTTGCTGTAGACGTAACAGTCGATGCCCAGCGACCAGCGCTGCGGGCCGACCCGCGCCAGTTCCGCCTCGGTGAAGGTGCGGCGCGGGCCGGGGAACAGCCATTGGGTCCAGTCGAAGCGGCGGGCGACAGGCATGGTGGGCAGGGTGGGCGTGGGATGCATGATCGGGACAGGTGCAAGCCAGACTGCAGTCTAGGCAGGCCCCGGCCGGACAGCGCCTGCACTGCGGCGAACGGCGGGCTGGCGGGACGAGCAGCCGGAGCCGGACCTTGGACGGACCGGCGACCTGTTCATCCCGACCGGCTCAGCAGAGGGCTTCGCCGCCCTGGAAGACCTTGAGCTGGCCCGGCTCGATGGCGCACCAGGGCTCGTCGCGGGTCAGGGGTTCGGTGGCGACGATGGCAATGCGGTCGGCATCGGTCGTCTTGGCGGCCAGGTCGATGCTCAGGTCCTCATCCTGCAGGGTCACCGGGCCAAAGGGCGGGCGGCGCAGCAGGTAGTGCAGCCGGGTGGACCCATGCGCCCACAGCGCCTGGCCGTTGGACAGCAGCATGTTGAAGGTGCCATGGCGGTTGAGCTGAGGCAGCAGCTCCCGCAGGGTGTGGTTGAGCTCTTCGATGGCCGGCATGTCGGCATGGGCCTTGGCCAGCTCCTGCATCAGCCAGCAGAAGGCCCGCTCGCTGTCAGTCTGGCCCACCGGCCGGAAAGCCGCATGCAGACGCGGCTGGAAGGCCTTGAGGTCGCCGTTATGCGCAAACACCCAGTACCGGCCCCAGAGCTCCCGCACGAAAGGATGGGTGTTCTCCAGCGACACCACGCCCTGCGTGGCCTTGCGGATGTGGGCAATGACCACGTCGCTCTGGATGGGATAGTGCTTGACCAGCTCGGCCAGTGGCGACACGCGCGCGCTGTGGTGGTCCACGAAATGCCGCAAGCCGCGGCCTTCGAAGAATGCGATGCCGAAACCGTCCTTGTGTTCGTCGGCCCGTGTGGCAAGGCCCGCGAAGCTGAACATCACATCGGTGGGGCGGCGGGCATTCATGCCCATCAGCTGGCACATCACGACACTCCGAAAGTCAGGCACCCGGTCTCATCCGGGGGTTCCTGATGATCGCTCATTCGAGAAACAGGCGGGCCAGTCCCTTGACGCTCACAAGGTTGCCGGGATTACTCGTCTCATTGAGCACCCCGCTCATGCGGTTGAGCAGGCGCGGGCTCTTGCGGGCGCGCCAGATCAGCAGGTCGGCCAGCCAGGGGAAGGCATTGACCCGGTTGCCGCGCTCATAGAGGTCGTACTTGGGCTGCAGCGAACGCAGGCCTTCCTCGTAGGCGGCGCGGACCGCGGCATCTTCCTGGCGATGGGCGAGGATGGCCTCCGCGGCCAGCAGGCCGGTTTCCATGGCCTTGCCGATGCCTTCGCCGGTGAAGGAATAGGTGGACCCGGCAGCCTCCCCCACCACCAGCAGGCCGGGGCGGGTCCAGCGGGCGCCCTTGAGGGTGCAGCGCAGCGGCGCGCCCTTGAGGTCGCCCACCAGCTGGCCTTCGGCCATCAGCCGCTTGGCCAGGGGGTGGTAGCCGATGAAGGCATCGAAGATGGCGCGCAGGTTGACGTCCTTCTTCTGGCCCTTGCCGGCGAGGTCGCGATGGCTGTCGGTGACGCCAACGCCGATGTTGAAGTGGCCGTCCGGCGCCGGGAAGATCCAGCCGTAACCGGGCTGCACCGGCTTGCACCACACCACTTCCAGGGCCTTGATCTCATCGACCAGGGACGGCGCATGCACATAGCCGCGCAGGGCCACGCCGCTGGGCGTGTGGCGCTCGCACATGCCAGCGGCGGTCAGGGCCTTGGGCACGGCGCCGGTGGCCAGCAGCACCCAGTCGGCCTCGATCTCATGGGCCTGGCCGTCGATCAGGAAACGCGCGCCACGCACGCGGCCCTGGGCGTCTTCCAGCGGCGCCTCGAAGCGGGCGGGCGACAGGAAGCGCGCGCCGGCTTCCTGGGCGCCGAGGTTCAGGATTTCATCGAGCTGCTTGCGCGGCAGCACGGCCAGGTGACCCGGCACGTCGATGCTGCCCCCACGCGGGCCGACGCAGCGCACATGGCCGGAGCGCTGGGCCCGGGCCATGACCCGCTCCAGCAGGCCCAGGCGTTCCAGCGCCTTGTGGGCGTCCGGGATCAGGCCGTCGCCGCAGATCTTGTCGCGGCCCAGCGGGTGCTGGTCGGCCATGACCACATCCAGGCCGGCGCGGGCCAGCCAGCGGGCCGCGGCGGAGCCGGCCGGGCCGGCGCCGATGATGAGAACCTGGGTACGGGTGGGGAGTGCGGGGCGGGCGTCGATCATGGGGTGATTCTCGCCGAGCCGGACACAAAAAAAGGGCCCCCGAAGGGGCCCCTTGTTCCATCTGCCGGTGAGGGCTTAGAACTCGTAGGAACCGCGGACGTAGAAGGTCCGGCCGGTCGGGTCGGTGAAGCGCGGGTCGTAACCAGCCTGGAACACGGCCTGCTGGAAGGACAGCGGCGGGTCGCGGTCGAACAGGTTGCGCACGCCAGCGGTCAGCGACAGGGTCTTGACCGGCTTGTAGGTGCCGTACAGGTCCCAGGTGGTGTAGGACGCCACGATGTTGCTGTCGTCACCGTTGGGGTCATCGCGGTAGGACGACTTGTAGTGACCGGTCAGGCCGACCGAGTACTTGCTGGCGTAGCTCCACACGGCATTGACGTTGTGCTGCCAGCGGAACACCGGGCCGGCGCCGCTGTACTTGCCGACGTTCTGGATCCACGGACCGTTCTGGTACTCCTGGTACTCATACTTGGTCACGTAGGTGCTGTTCAGGCCGAACGTGAGCGTGCCAAAGCCAGTGCGAACGCGGTAGTTGCCGGTCAGGTCGAAACCGTTGGTGTTGTTGCCACCGAGGTTGCGCTGACGCACGTCCACATAGCCGCAGGTCGGGCCGGGGCAGACATTGGTGGCCTGCGACAGCTGGCCGTCGGCGTTGCGGTGGAAGTACTCGCTGAACTGCTGGTAGTTGGCCGGGTCGTACAGGGACGCCTCGCCGATCGTGCCGATCAGGTTCTTCACACGGATCCACCAGAAGTCCACGCCGAAGGACAGGTCCGTCGTCGGGGCGAACTGGAAGCCCAGGGTGCCGCTCTTGCTCTTTTCAGGCTTGAGCTCGGCATTGCCGCCGTTCATGGCGGTGAACTGGGTGTCGCAGTTGATGCCAGCACCCACGCCGCCCGGGCACAGCACCGGATCGCTCACCGTGCCGGTGTTGGTGAAGGTGTTGGCAGCGTGCAGCTCATACAGCGACGGCGCGCGGAAGCCGGTCGACAGCGAACCGCGGACCAGGATTTCCTTGTTCGGCTGGAAGCGGAAGCTGACCTTGGGGTTGGTCGTGTTGCCGAAGTCGTTGTACTTGTCGTAGCGGACGGCGGCAGTCACATCCAGCGTCTTGTGCAGGGGCACATTCAGCTCGGTGTAGACGGCATAGACCTTGCGGGTGCCCACCGAGTAGGTTTGGGGATCGACACCGGTGGAGTCGAACACCAGGGTGGCGTAGTCCTTGTTGGCTTTCTGGCTGAACTTTTCCTTGCGGAATTCCGTGCCCACCGCGATGCCGGCGGCACGACCAGCACCGAACCAGTCGCCCAGCTCACGGCTGGCGTGGGCGTCGAAGTTGTAGGTCTCGCCCTTGCCGTTCATCAGCGTGCCCAGCGCCGCAGCATTGCGGATGTACTGGATGGCGTCGTCCGACTGATTGCCGAACGGGTTGATGATGCCGTTGGTGACGCCCGCGGCGATCTTGCTGCCGTCGGCATAACCGCCGGTCAGCTTCTCGGAGACGCGGTTCTGGTTGTAGCTCAGGCCCGACGAGTAGTCCCAGCCAGCGATCACGCCGTCCAGCGTCAGCAGGTAGCGTTGCTGCAGGTTGGTGTTCTTGTCCTCACGCGGACCGCTGACGGTGTCGCGCCACTTGACGGTCAGCGGCAGGGTGGGGTCCAGCGCGGGATTGGTCGGGAAGAACACGTTGCCCGGCTGCATCGACAGCGCGCCGTAGGGCGTCGGTGCCAGACGGGTCTCCACCACGCTGCGGGTGATGAAGTATTCGGCGCCGAGTTGATGGTCGGCGTTCAGCTTCAGCGTGCCCTTGAGCATGCCGGAGGAACGCTCGCTCTTGGGCACGTAGTCCACATACGACGAGGTCGTCATGCGGCAGAAGGTACCGGCCTTGATCAGGTTGGTGCCGTTGGTGCAGTCCGGAGCCGCCGGGTTGTAGACGGTCAGGCCGCTGCCTTGGTAGTAGTTGGCCGGGTCGGTGTTGGTCGACAGGCCGCCGGCATAACGCTGGTTGTAATTGCGCTGGTCGCCGGCGATGTTGTCCTGCTGCTGGTAGTCCACGAAACCGAAGACGTTGAAGCCTTGCTGGTCCAGGTCACCGTAGCCGTAGCCGATGTTGAAGTTGCCCGACTTGCCGCCCGCATGCTGGGGCGACTCGTAGCCGATGTTCACCGAGCCGCCGGTGTAGTCCTTCTTCGTGATGAAGTTGATCACGCCGCCGATGGCGTCGGTGCCGTACAGCGAGGAGGCGCCGTCACGCAGCACTTCGATGCGCTCGATGGCCGCCAGCGGGATCATGTTCAGGTCAGGGGCCGAACCGTCGAAGGCATTGTTGGCAATGCGGCGGCCGTTCAGCAGCACCAGGGTCTTGTTGGCGCCCACGCCGCGCATGTCCGCGAAGGACGCGCCGCCGGTGGACGAGCCCACCGACTGGCTGGTGCCCAGCGAAGCCTGGCTGGCCGTGAGCGTGCTCAGGATCTGTTCCACCGTCGTGAGGCCGGCCTCACGGATTTCGTTCATCTTGAACGTGGTCACCGGGACGGAGCTCTCAGCGTCCAGACGCTTGATGGCGGTCCCCGTCACCACCACGCGCTCCAGCGTGGTCTGTTCTGCGTCCTGGGCCAGCGCCGGGAAGGCCGCAGCCGCAACAATGGTGGCCACTGCCAGGCTCACCGCACTCAGCTTGTGCATCTACAAACTCCAAAAATTTCAATGCCGTCACTGCAACTGCTCGTGAGCGACGGACGAAAAAAGCACACCCCGGGGGCGCCGGGGTGTGTGTCTGAGTTTGCAAGGTTTCACAAAGGGTTTGGCAGCGGGGTGCGGATGCCGCGCATCGCCGCTCATTTCGACCTCAAATTGACATGAAAGTCCGGGTAAACACTGAGATATCCGTGAATACCCGGTCGCAGCAACGCCACAGACACGCTGCTTTACATCGGCTTTACCGTGACAAGTTGGTCGGACATTCAAATGCCTTGCGCCCATAACTTCGTAAAAGACGAACCTCTTTGAAATAAAAACGGGAAGGTTTCCCTTCCCGTTTCCCTTTCCGTAGAGGCTCGGAGCTCCGGCGGCCCGCCCAAGGGCGGGTGACGCCCGGCGCCGTTAGAACGAGTAGGTGGCGCGGGCGTAGAACGCGCGACCCGTCGGGTCGGTGTAGCGCGAATCCCAGCCACCGCCCTGGAACAGGTCTTCCTGGTTGGTGTAAGGCGGATCGCGGTCGAACAGGTTGCGCACGCCCAGGGTCAGGGACAGGTCCTTGCGGGCCTGCCAGGAGCCGAAGACATCCATGGTGGTGTAGTTGGCCACCTTGGCATTGGTGCTCGGATCGAAGTCCTTGTAGTGCGACTTGAAGTGCACCACGCCGCCCGCGCCGAAGTCCCCGTAGCGCCAGTTGGCGCTCAGGTTGTGCTGCCAGCGGAACACCGGGCCGGACTCCCCATAGGTGCCCACGGCCTGAACCCAGTAGCCGTCCTTGAAGTCCTGGAACTCATACTTGGCCACGTAGGTGCTGTTGAGCGCCAGGTCGATGGTCGAGCCAGCGGCCTGGATGCGGTACTGGGCGCTCAGGTCCACGCCGTTGGTGCGCACCTTGCCCAGGTTCTGCAGGGTCTGGTCCACATAGCCGCAGTTCGGGCCCGGGCAGTTGCTGGACAGGGACAGCACATTGCCAGGGGCAAAGTGGAAGTACTGCTGGAGCTGCGGATAGGTGTCGTAGTTGCTGAACAGCGCGAACTGCGGAATCGAGCCGATCGAGTCCTTCAGGTGCACCCACCAGAAGTCCAGGCCGACGCTGGCGTTGTTGATGGGTTGGTAGACCACGCCCAGGGTGGCCGTCTTCGACTTCTCCGGGCTCAGCGCCTTGTTGCCGGAGTTCAGCACCTGGAACTGGGCCTTGCACTGGCTGCCGGTTTTGCCATCGGGGCACAGCAGCGGGTTGGCGTAGTTGCCGGCCGTGTTGGTGAAGGCCGGATTGCCATACAGCTCATACAGCGTCGGCGCGCGGAAGCCGGTGGAGGCCGAGCCGCGGAACAGCAGTTCCTTCATCGGCTGGAAGCGGAAGGACACCTTGGGATTGGTGCTGCTGCCAAAGTCGCTGTACTTGTCATAACGGACCGAGCCGGTGACATCCAGGCTCTTGAGCACCGGCACGTTCAGTTCGCCATACACGGCGCTCACATTGCGCGAGCCTTCCGACAGCGAGTTCGGGTCCACACCGGTACTGGCCGAGACCTTGGCGGCGAAGTCGGTGTTGGCGGCCGAGTGGAATTTCTCGTGGCGGAATTCAACGCCCAGGGCCAGCGCGCTGTTGCGGCCGGTGTTGAGCCAGTCGCCCAGTTCACGGCTGGCGTGGGCATTGACGTTGTGCACGGTGCCGGTGGCGGACTCCAGCAGGCCGTTCAGGGCAGCCGCCTTGAGCAGCGCGGTACCGGCGTTGTCCTGCGGGCCGAACGGGTTGATCACCCCTTCGAGCAGGCCTTCACCAATCATGTCGCCGTCGGCATAACCGCTCACCAGCGACTGGTCCACCTTGTTGCGGTTATAGGAGTAGGCCACCGAGTAGTCCCAGCCCAGTCCATTGCCGTCCGCGGTCAGCAGCAGGCGGTTCTGGGTGTTCTTGTTTTCCTGGCCGCGCGAGCCGTTTTCGAAATCACGCCAGTAGACGTAGGTGTAGCCCGGCAGCACGTTCACCGGATTGGCGAACTGCGAAGTCGGATTGAACGCGGGAGCGCCCGCGGTGTTGGGGTCCGAGAAGTTGGGGTCCAGCGCCGGGTTGTTCGGGTAGTACTTGGTGCCGGGGTTGATCAGATAACCGCCGTAAGGCACGGGCGCGACGAAGGTCGTCACCTTGTTCTGGGTGACGAACAGCTCGGCGCCCAGGGTCAGGCTGTCGTTGACCAGCAGGCTGCCCTTGATCATGCCCGAGGCCGTCTCCGACTTCGGCGTGAAGTCCACGAAGGAGCTGGTGTTGAGCTTGCAGGCATCGCCCGACAGCAGCATCTGCGTGCCGGTGCAGGCCGTGCCGGTCGGGTTGTAGAAGGTCGCGTTGTCCTGCGTGTAGTTGGCCGGCGCCGTGCTGTAGGACAGGCCGCCCGGAATGCGTTGGTTGAACGGACGCTGGGTGCCGGTGATGGCATCCTGCTTGCGGTAGCTGGCAAAACCGAAGACGTTCCAGCCTTGCTTTTGCAGGTCGCCATAACCGAAACCGGCATTCACCGAACGCTGCTTGCCGCCCGGGTGCTGGGGGTCGTCGTAACCCAGCGTGATCGAGCCGCCCTGGTAGCTGTTCTTGGTGATGAAGTTGATCACGCCGCCGATGGCGTCAGTGCCGTACAGCGCCGAGGCGCCGTCCCGCAGCACTTCGATGCGCTCGATGGCGGCGAACGGGATCATGTTCAGGTCAGGGGCCGAGCCGTCCACCGCGTTGTTGGCGATGCGCTGGCCATTGAGCAGCACCAGCGTCTTGTCGGCGCCGATGCCGCGCATGTCGGCGAACGAAGCGCCGCCGCTGCTGCTGCCCACCGATTGGGTGGTGTTGGTGGACGACTGGACGGCCGTCAGGTTGGCCATCACCTGCTCGACGGAGGTGATGCCCGACTTTTTCAGGTCGTCCATCTTCACGACGGTCACCGGGACAGCGGTTTCAGCGTCGATCCGCTTGATCGCCGAACCGGTCACGACGACCCGCTCCAGGGTCTGGTCCGCTTCCTGCGCAAAGGCCGGCAGGGTGGCGGCGGCAACGATGGTGGCCACAGCCAGGCTCACCGCATTCAGTTTGTGCATGTCTACACGCTCCTACAGAAATCAGTCGTCGGTCGCGTTCTTGGCGCTTCCAGACCGGAAATAAAAAGGCCCCGCGGGCAGGCGAGGCGTGTAGGAAGTTTGCAGAGAAATTCGAATAACGGGAGGGGTTCGTGCGCCAATCGCGCATATCAATTCAGTTTCGACGCAATTGCCTTCGAAAAAAGGGTTTTCCCTGACCGGAATTCGATCAAACGGTCGTGCTAGCACCACATCCGGTGGCCTTTACGCAGGAATTACAAGAGGCGTCTGTAGGGATTATCTGAATCTCGACACATCAAACTTGTCGCGGAATGGAAGCGGAAATGTTCGCTAACGGGATGAAATCGATGTCCCGTGTGTTTCTCCACCTTGATTTGCAATTCCGCAAATATCTGGAATTCAAGGAGAAACAATATAGAGCCTTGGTTTTCAATATCGAGGATTGAGGCGGTGACCCGTCCTGAACTACGTTGACAGTCCCGGACGGTTGTAAAGGTCGGCGTCAGCCAACCAACTGCGCCCGATGCACAGCATCGGGCGTTTGCA
>NZ_QUMT01000008.1 GCF_003387155.1 Roseateles depolymerans
ATCAAGCAGATCTTCGACAAGGAGAAGGTGCAGCAGGACCTAGCGGCGCAGGTGGCGATTACGCAGACGTTTGGGAAGGAAGCTTCCCAGCAGATCGGCGACTTCGCGCAGAAGCAGATGAATCTGGCGCAGGCGCTGCAAACGAAGGCGGAAGGGGAGACTGATCCGGTCAAGAAAGCCGAGCTTGAGAAACAGGCTGCCGCCATTGAACGCGACTGGGGTGACTACGGGGTGCTGCGCCTGGCTGCCCACACGGTCGTTGGAGGATTGACCGGGAACGCGAGCGGGGCGGTTGGCGCAGCCGCTGGCACGCTCACCGCGCCTGCGGTGGCCGATGCGCTGAAGAACGCTGGCGTGGAAGGAGACCTTGCAAAAGGATTGACGGCGCTGGCCAGCACGGCGGTGGGGGCCGCAGCCGGGGGCGGTGCGGCAGGAGGAGTCACTGCCTACAACGAGGTCACGAACAACTATCTGAATCACGCCCAGTTGATGCAGAGGAGGGCTGAGCTGGCGGCGTGCAAGACGTCCGCCTGTGAGGACGCAGTCAGACAGCGTTGGATCGAGATCAGCAAGGCAGCCAACATGGCCGCGCTCGAAGCCTGCGTGAATGGGACGACGGCGGACTGCCGTGCCGAGCTCAAGCAGCTTGGTGCCGATCTCGCGGAGTTGCTATCGAATCCCGATAGCAAGGGGCAAAAGAAGTTTGTCAGCGAAACGAGCAACAACCTCAAGCAGGTCGAAGAAAAGATTCGCACAGGGTTGGAAATCCTGGCCTACCGCGCCAACGAGCAACTTGGCGCCCTCTATGCAAGCCCCGATGAGCTGGCAAAAGCCCGACTCCTCACGGCCGAAGAAGCGGCGGAACTGAAACGTCGACGGCTTTCGACGATGGTCGATGTGCTCGGAGCAGTGTCACTGCCTGATTCCAAAGCACCCAGGAAGCCGATCAAGGAGACGGCCGGATCCGCTGAAACAAGGCCTGGCACCGCCAACGCAGCGGTACATGCCGAGGCGCCTCCGTCGGGTGAGCTCAGCGCGAAAGCTCCCGTACAGGAGCCCGTCGTCAAGAAGCTGCCGCAGGAACCGGTGGTCAAGTCATTGCCACAGGATTCGGCCTCGAATTCGGTGAAGCCCATCCAGACGGATGTGGAGGCGCTGCGGCCGATGAAGGTGGATACCACGGAGTTGCCGTCCATCAGCAAAGTGATGGAACCCAGCGGCACGGCGGGGGTGCCGTCTGAGATGGGTTCGACCACCAACCCAGCGGGAGTTCATCAGGAACCGGGTGGTGCGCCAGCGGCTTCGGTCAAAGCGGAACAGTCGCTGGAACCGGTCAGGACGGATGCGCCAGACAAGTCCTCGACTTCATCGTCAACAAAGGGGCCTGGTGCGGACAGCGATGCTGGGCCGCAGGCGACGACAAACAAAGCAACCGCCGAGGAGGGCGTGGGCTGCGCCAATCCTCCGCAGTGCTTCGTGGCCGGTACGTTGATCCACACCGTTGACGGCCCCAAGGCGATTGAGACGTTTGTCGGTGGGGAACTGGTGCTGTCACGTCATGAGCACACAGGAGAGGCAGGGGTGCGACCCGTCGTGGCGACGGTTGCGACGAAGGATCAGCCGATCTATGAAGTGGTGATCGAGAACGCTCAGGGCGAGACCGAGACCTTACATACGACAGCGGAGCATCCGTTTTGGGTAATCAATGCTGCGGACGAACGCGGTGAGTATTTCTCCGAAGTTTTTGAGTCGCAATGGGTGCGAGCGGCATCGCTCATGCCGGGAATGCGGCTGGTTGATTGGCTGGGATCGGAATTAATTGTTCTTAGGCAAGGCGCCGCAGGATGGAATGCTGATGTTTTCAATCTTGAGGTCAGGGAGCATCACACTTACCATGTCGGAACCTTGCGGGTGTGGGCACATAACGCCCCATGTTGCAAAGTCGGCAATGCGGAACGAAGTGTTGAGGACTTCATCGCAGACGTGCACGGGGCTCTGGAAACGAAGATAAATTCAGCCGAGTTGGCCGAATTTAGAGTGTTGGACCCGACAGCCAAAATAGGCCTTACAGGTAGCTCCGCGACTGGGCGGGTAGGTAACCCAAACAAGGAAACATTTGGAAAGCCGATCAATATGAACGAATTTGATTTGGACCTTTTCGTCCAAAGCGACTTACTTCTGGATCAGTTGGGCGGGAAGCTAAGAGCGGTGCCGATTCTGAGGCAAGAACTTGTAAACGATTTTCCCATATTGTTCAAGGGGCTTAAGTCTGGCAAGAAAGGGCTGTCAATTAAGTTTCGGCCTCACGGCGAGCCACCCAAAGGTTCAATTATTTTTGGCGATTGAGATGACGGTATGGGTATTCAAGAGCAACTCAAAGATGCGTTGATCAGTTTTCTTGAGTCGGGCGATGCTACCGAAATTGGCGAAATAATTGCTTCCAATCCTGACTTGGTGTCTTTCAATTGTGGGGATTATCCGGATGTGCATCGCGTAATGGATTTACAACTGAACGGCAAGAGCTTTCGCGTTTGCAGACAGTTGTCTCGCGCTGAGAATATCACTTTGACTCCAATTGATGAGCCTTCCGAAACGCCCGGGGTTCCTCTTTGGCTGACGGGGGAGAGATTGATGCGCTGGGCCACCGACGAGACGGAAAATCCGGCAGACGAGCCCACGGACTGGAGTAAATATCGCTAAAGGCAAAATAAGAAACGTGGCGTTTGGATTGATTGGTCCAGTGGGAATCTTCTCAGATGTTGGTGTTGACGGGATATTTCGCTACGTTTTGCATATCTATTTCATGCTTAGGCGACCATGACCATTCATTTTCTCGCTGCAGTGGAATTTGACGCTACTCGTTCACTAGTCGATCTTGCAAAACAGCTGACAAAAGTACTTCAGATTCAATCGTGCAAAGAAAATTCCGGCAGATTCGACGAAGTCCCGGCTTATGTCGGTAGTGATGGCGACCTAAATATCATTCTATTTGGGCCATCAATTGAACAGGAAGAGCGGGAGTGTATTCTCAAAATAACGTACACGACCTCGCTGTCCAAAAAACTGGCGCAAGAGGCCGTCACGCCAATACTTCGGCCAACCTTTTGCTCGGAAGAACCTGATTGCACCGGGTATGTGCGGTGTTCGCAGCAACTGGCAGCCGTACTAGTCGAACTAGGATTTTCTGATTGCAGACCGGTACGGTAAGTATTGCAAGACCATTATTCCGTACGGAGTTGGCTAAGTATGGCCACTTACGACCTTTATGGCTCACCTTCAGAAGAATTCCATCAGGCAAAGAAAGTTCTCGAATCGGCCCTCGAAGTAAAATTCAAAGTTAGAGAGAGCGAATACCACGGGGGGGAGTATTTTCAGTGGGGGATGAGCAGTGGTGAAAACTTTGTTCTAAAGCGAAATCTTGACCCCATTGATGGCGACCCCGCGGAAATTTCATTTCCTGTTTACAACACTCTCCTCTATCTGAATAACACGCCGCGCTCCAAAGAATTGCAGGAGAAAATCCGCCAACGAGCTAGCGGTTTTGTCGCTTTGAGGCATGAGGACCTAGCGTAGGACCGCTAACGAAAGGGGGCTTGGGGCAGTGGTTAACCGATGTATCGTTACCTTGCAAAGAAAGCCTTTGAAAAGGTTGGCATAACAAAACAGTAACCAGAGGATGAATGCAATGATAGTCCGTTCGTGGAGCGAAATTTCGAACGAAGAAATGTCTGAGGAGTCTATTCGGAAGAAGTTTGACTATCAGAGGGGATACCGTTTCTACCCCAATACGTACGAAAAGGGGTTGAGTATGGATACATTAATTGGCTGGAATGTAAGAATGTATGTTATTGACGGAGTTTGCACCTGTAAACAGGCGGGTCAAATTTGGGAAGTGGCTCGTGGTCAGTTCATCGACCTAGTTCCGGGAGATTATGTTTTTGACACCAGTTCTTCTCCCGTTCACCTCATGCGGGTGGCTTATTTGCCGCAGCTGGCGACAATTTAGATGGCTAGTGCGCGCATCTGCTCGCCTTACAAAAATTTGCTGCCGTGGCGATATTTTCGTAAATTGTGCGAGGGATTAGACCAAGCTTTTTTGCAATCTGCCGTTGTCTACAGCTGCCTATTTCCGGCGACTGAGGTCATGAAATGGCTATTCAAGATCAACTGAGAGATGCGTTAGTCGGTTTTCTTGAGTAGGGCGATGCGACCGAACTTGGCGAAATAACTGCTTCCAATCCTAAGGTGGTTTCTTTTGGTTGTGGTGAGTATCCGGATATGCATCGCATTATGGATTTTGAATTGGAAGGTAGAGCTTTCGCGTTTGCAGACAGTTGTCCCGCGCTGAGAATATCGCCTTGACTCCAATTGATGAACCTTCCGAAACGCTCATGGTTCCTCTTTGGCTGACGGGTGAGAAATTGATGCGCTTAGCCACTGACGAGACGGAAAATCCGTCAGACGAGCCCACAGATTGGAGTAATTATCGCTAAAGCCAAGGTCCAGCGAAAACCCTCTCAGCCGAGCCTGTGCGGGGTACCAGCGGCAGCCAAGTCAGCGAGCAAACGCAATGTTCCAACCTTGGTTCGGCCCTTTTCCAAATCGACAGGAAAAAATGAAACTGAAATTTTATTGGTGTCATACACCCGCAGGTTCATTGGCTTTCTGCACTTCCGATGTGCTCGATTCAAGCGGCATTTCACCGCTATGCTGCCTGCTAATGGATGACGGCGGTCTCGATTGGAAAACTGCTTCGAGTTGGTTGGAGGAAGGGATAGCTCGTGTTGACAGGGCCCTTTCAGCAGAAGCACGCCAAAGTCTTTTTTGGGCTCGGGAGTGTTGGGGTGCTGAACTTGGCAAAACTGAAACAAAGATATATTCGCTACTCGAAGATAGTGTTTCGGAGAAAGTTAATACTTTGGAATTCCGGAATGTACTTGCTCAATGGTTAAATTTCATTGCTGCACAAAACAAATTGCAGTCAATGGAACTTGTTTTGCTGTCATGAAGGCGCGTGCGTGACGCGGGCACTCGATAACTTGACTCAATAAACTTGATGAAATGATAGTTAACTCTTGGGCGGACGTGTCTGACAAAGAGCTTTCCGAAAGAGTTTTGCGAGAACGATTCCCCGCAGCTTCGGGATATCGAATGTCAGTGAATTTTTATGGTGCCCATGAGAAATTTCCGATATGCGTTGGGTGGAAAGTGACAGTTTACGTAATCAAAGGCAATTGTCGTTATTCAAGTTCAGAAAGGGAGCTTTCTCTTTCCTCCGGGCAATTTCTGGAAATTCTTCCTGGCATGTACGGTTTCGAAGTTTCAGACTTTCCTGTTCACTTGGTGAAGGTCTTCGGATTGCCACCGCAGCTAAGTAAATAAAATTGACTACGGGGTAGGCTTCCGGAATTTTGGTCCAGCCAAGAGTTCGATCGAAAATCAATGAAGTGCGAATAAGGAGTTTGAAATTGTTTATGGCTGACGTGATTGATTTTAGTGAAAATGCCGATGGAAGCTTTTCGTTGACGGTTCGTGTTGGGAGCAAAATTCTATCGACGCTTGGAGGAGCAGTCGGTGCAGAAGATTCAATAAGGGCGTATCAATTCCATGATGAAGAATTCAATCGCGAAATAATGAAAGGCAACATCGACATTCGCAGCGTTTGTAGAGAAATCTCGCGGCGAAGTAATGCTTGATTCCTCGCGTTCGAACTAACTTTGGAGACCGCTGGCTAAGAGCTGCAAGGCCGTTATTTGAAATGACTGCAAGAAAATGAGAGCGCAGAACTGGTCTGAAATCTCAAGCGCAGAAATGTCTGAGTCAGAAATCCGGTCAAGGTTCACGACCAGCTCCGGCTACAGGTTCTATCCCAATCGATACGGCAACGAAGCAGAATTCTTCCGGCAGTACATGTGCCCAGTCCGTATCTATGTATTTTCAGGCCGCTGCACGTACCGCGTGGATTCAGAGCGCGTCGAAGTATCCGCAGGGCAATTTGTTGATCTTCCAGCCGGAAGACACGGAATACAGCCGGGCGAGCACGGAGTGAGCCTGATGCAGGTCTATCACCTCCCGGAATTGACTGATGACTAATCACCCCGGAACACGTCCCCCTCCCGGAGGACCGCGCCCGTCACGTCTGACCCGCCCCACCCGTCAATCAGTCTCCTGAAACCTCGCCCGCACCTCCAACACCTGCGGCAGGATCCCAATAAACAGCTCCACCAACCGCGGATCAAAGTGCCTTCCCGCCTGCTCCCGCAGATGGGCCACCGCATCCTCCACCGGCCAGGCCCGCTTGTAGGGCCTCACACTGGTCAGCGCATCAAACACATCGGCAATCGCCACGATGCGCGCCTCTTCCGGAATCGACTCCCCCGCCAGTCCTTCGGGATACCCGCTGCCATCCCACTTCTCGTGGTGACCCAGCGCAATGCGTCGAGCCAGGCCCAGCAACCCGGTGGCATGCTCCCCAAGAATCTCCGCCCCGATCTGCGGATGCCGCTGCATCACCGCCCATTCCTGCTCATCCAGCTTGCCCGGCTTTTGCAGGATTGCATCCGGAATGCCCAGCTTGCCGACGTCATGCATCGGCGCGGCATGCAGCAGCTCCTCCGCCTCCGCTTCCGAATACCCAGCCGCCAGCGCCAGCAGATGGCTGAAGTGGCTCATGCGCACCACATGCCACCCGGTCTCGTTGTCTTTGAACTCAGCCGCACGGCCCAGCCGCTGCACCACCTGCAGCCGCGTCTCGCGCAGCTCCTGCGCCCGCACCAACGACAGATGATTGCGCACCCGCGCCCGCACCACCGGCGGACTCAGCGGCTTGGTGATGTAGTCCACCGCGCCCACCTCAAAACCCTCGGCCTCGTGCCCGGGATCAGCCAGCGCCGTCACGAAGATCACCGGGATGTGGGCCGTGGCGCTCTGAACCTTCAGGGTCCGGCAGACGTCCATGCCGGAGAGCTCCGGCATCATCACATCCAGCAGGATCAACTGCGGCTGTTCCTCGCGAGCCAAGGCCAGCGCCTTGTGACCGTCTCGCGCAAACAGCAGGCGGTAGTCATCCTGCAGCGCATGGCGCAGCACCTGCAGATTGGCCGGTTCATCGTCCACCAGCAAAAGCTTGGGGCGGTGGTCCGCTGCCGCGCGCGACGGCGCGGCAGGGGCCACCGTGGACGTTGACGGCTGCGACGCTGTGGCTTGCTCAAACGCGGCTGCCGCAGCCTGCACCTCCTGTGGTTGCGGCTGCATCTGCGGCTTAATCTCCGGCTGAGTCTGCCGAGTGGCCTGTGATGTCCCAGGCACGGACGCGGTGAAAGCGGTCATGGCGTGGCGGAAGCTTGAGATCGGAGAGAACCGCCGCCCGAAGACGACCCGGCGGGGACCAGCTGCTGACGCAAGCCCTGCAAGGCGCGCAGGGCCTGGTCGAAATCAAAATCACCGATGGCACGGATCAGCGCCTCGCAGCGCTGCAGACCCCAGGCGTCGCACAGGACCTGCAGGGCCTCGTCGTCCAGCTGGCTGCCGCGCAGAGCGAGCGCCAGGCTGTCCGCGGCCAGCGCCACCTTCGGATCGGCGGTCGACATGGACGGTGCATGCGCCTGCGGCTGCGAGTCATCTTCCAGACGGTCGATGGCCCGAAGCGCTTGATCCAGCGCCGTGCAGACCGCATCAGCCCCGGCGGCGAATTCCTCCTGGTCGTCGTCGGCCAGCGCCTCCTCGAAGGCGGTGGCGGCGTCCAACAGCACCGGCAGTGCCAGGGACCCGGCCGCGCCGCGCCAGCGGTGCACCAGCTCCCTCAGCGCCGTCCAGTCCCGCTGACGCATCAGCTGGTGCAGACGCGACACGCCGTCACGCTGGTCCTGCGCAAACCGCCGCAGCCCGCGATGCCATGCGGTGGCGTTGCCCCATAGGTGCAGGCCGTGCGGCCAGTCCAGGTCGGTCACCTCCAGCCCCATCGGCTGGGTGGGAGCGCCGTGACGGGCCGCCAGCGTCGACGCCATCGAAGGCGCCGGTTCGTCACGCAGCGGCTGGCCTGGCGTGATGCCCATCACCCGGGCCATTTCCGCGATCAGCCGGGCCGGCTCGACCGGCTTGACCGCAAAGCCGTCCATGCCGGCAGCCAGGGCGGCCTGTCGATCTTCCTCCAGCACGCTGGCCGTGAGCGCCACGATCGGCGTCCTCGGCCGCCCGTTGGCCTGCTCGAAATTCCGCACCCGTCGCGTCGCGCCGAGCCCGTCGAGCACCGGCATGTGCACATCCATCAACACCAGATCAAAGCGCTCATCGGTCAGCGCCTTGACCGCCGCCATGCCGTCCGCAACGGTGCGGACCTCATGGCCCTGCCGGGTCAGGATCAGTTGCAGCAGCTCGCTGTTCTGCGGCACGTCGTCGGCCACCAGCAGGCGAAGCGGCGGCAGCGGGGACGCTGTGGAGGCCTCGCCCGGTTCGTTCACCAGCGCCTGTCCCGCCGGCAGCGGCAGATAGACGTGGAACACGCTGCCCTCGCCCTCCACGCTGTCCACCGTGATGCGGCCGCCCATGCATTCCACCAGTTGACGCGAGATCGTCGTGCCCAGCCCCGTGCCGCCGAAGCGACGGGTGGTGGACGCATCCGCCTGCGCAAAGGCCTCGAAGATGCGGTCCAGACGGTCCGCGGCGATGCCGATGCCGGTGTCGATGATGCTCAAATGGATGCGGCCCTGTTCATGCCGCATGCGCAGCGTCACGTCGCCGCGTTCGGTGAACTTGATGGCGTTGCCCACCAGGTTCAGCAGCACCTGCTGCACCCGCAGCGCATCGCCGCGGAAGAGCTCGGGCTGGCTGCGGGGATAGTCCAGATGCAGTCGCAGGCCCTTGCGCTGCGCCAGCAGGCCCAGCGAGGCGATGGCCTGTTCACAGACGCGGCGCAGGGAGAAGTCCGCGTCCTCCAGCGTCATGGCGCCCTTGTCCAGCTTGGCCGTGTCCAGGATGTCATTGAGCAGGCCCAGCAGGGAGCGGGCGGAACTGCGCACCGTGCTCAGATGGCGGCGCTGGGATTCGGTGAGGGTGGTGTCCAGCAGCAGCTCGGTGAAGCCCAGGATGGCGTTCATCGGCGTGCGGATCTCGTGGCTCATGTTGGCCAGGAAGGCGCTCTTGGCATCGGCGGCCGACTCGGCGCGGTGCTTGGCTTCCTCCAGCTGCAGATGCAGGCGCATGCGCTCGGTGATGTCCAGCATCACCCCGTCGATCCACTGCATCCGGCCGCGCTCGCCGGCGATGAAGCGGCCGCGTTCGGACACCCAGCGCTCGCCGCCATCCCGCGTGTGCAGCCGGTATTCGACGGTGTAGGGCTGGCCCAGCGCCAGCGCTTCCTCGACGGTCTGCTCGACGCGTCGGCGGTCATGGCGGTGAATCAGATCCCCCACATGCAGCTGGCCGCCGATGAAGTCCGGGGCGGGCCAGCCGGTCAGGGTCTCGACGGCGTCACTGATGAGGATCATGCGCCAGGGCGCCTGCAGTTCGCAGCGGAAGCTCACGCCGGGGCTGTTGGCGATGAGGGTGCGATATTTGGTTTCGCTTTCGCGCAGGGCCTGGTCGGTGATGTCCTGACGCTGGCGCTCCGCGAGCAGTTGGTGGTTCAAGCGGCGCAGCGCCATCAGGCCATTGGCGCCGGCCGTGGTGCCGCTGATGGTGAGGGTGGCCACGGTGATGGCCAGGGCCAGCAGGCCGTTGTCTTCCAGCCCGGTGTTGCAGGGGCCGTCCCCCACGCCGATGAACCGGGCCGCGGCCATGGCGGTGTAGTGCATGCCCGCGACGGCGCAGCCCATCACCAGGCCCCCCAGCGAGATGACCCACACCGGACGCCAGCGATGCGCCAGCCCGAAGCGGATCCACAGCGCCAGCATGGCCAGCAGCACGGCCACGACGATGGACGCGCCGAACCAGAGCGGGTCATAGCGCAGCTGAGCGGACATCTCCATGGCTGCCATGCCGGCGTAGTGCATGGTGCCGATGCCGGCGCCCACCAGGATGCCGCCCAGCACCCACGAACGCGTACTGAGCTGCCCCCGGGAGATCAGGTCCAGCGCCACCCAGGAGGCCAAAAAGGCGGGCACGGCCGACGCCGCCGTGATGCCGGCATGAAAGCTCACCCAGGTGCAAAGCTGGAAGGCCAGCATGCCGATGAAGTGCATCGACCAGATGCCACCGGCCAGCGCCAGGGCACCGGTCAGCACCACCAGTTGCCGATGCAGCCCCCGCGTGCCCCGGGCCACACCGGCCACCTGCATGGCCAGGGCCGACGTGAGGGAAGCCACCACCACGGACAGCAGCACCAGCCAGACCGAATACTGGCCGGTCAGCAGGAGGGTGGGCGCGCCATCTCTGAAGATGAAAAAGCGCGGCAGCAAAGTGGCGAGGTCGGACACGGGGCGCGTTCCAGGGCAGGGCCGCGAGGACGGAACCCGGCGGGCAAATGGCGAGGTCCTCGATGGTGGCGCCTGGCAGCGGTTACAGCATGGAACAAATCCTCGGCTTCAGGGTCGGCGGTGGAGAGCTCCCCCTAGACCGGGGCGGCGTGCGGCATCTTTCCTGACGAATGACAGCGCAACGGTGCGCTGGGGCACAAAAGAAAAGCCTGCCGGCAGTGACGCACGGCAGGCTTGGCGGGGAAGACAACCGGGGCTTAGAACGCCGGCACCACCGCACCCTTGTACTGGGTCTGGATGAAGCGGCGCACCTGCTCGGTCTGCAGGGCAGCGGCCAGCTTCTTCACGGCGGGCGCATCCTGGTTGTCGGTGCGGGTCACCAGCCAGTTGGCGTAGGGCGAGTCGCCGCCTTCCAGCGTCAGCGCATCCTTGGTTGGATTGAGCTTGGCTTCCAGCGCGTAGTTGGTGTTGATCAGGGCCAGGTCCACCTGCGGCAGGATGCGGGGCAGGGTGGCCGCCTCGATCTCGCGGAACTTCAGGCCCTTGGGGTTGTCCGCGATGTCCTTCACGGTGGACAGGATGTTGGTCTTGTCCTTGAGCTTGATCACACCGGCCTTGTCCAGCAGGATCAGCGCACGGCCGCCGTTGGTCGGGTCGTTGGGCAGGGCCACGGTGCCGCCCTTGGGCAGGTCGGCCAGGGTCTTGTGCTTGGTGGAATAGGCGCCGAACGGCTCCACATGCACCGCCACCACCGGCACCAGCGTCGTGCCCTTGCCCTTGTTGAATTCATTCAGATAGGGCTTGTGCTGGAAGAAGTTGGCGTCCAGGCGTTTTTCGCTGACCTGCACATTGGGCTGCACATAGTCGGTGAACACCTTCACCTCCAGCTCCACGCCCTGCTTGGCCAGCTCCGGCTTGATCAGGTTGAGGATTTCCGCATGCGGCACGGCGGTGGCGGCCACAGTGAGTTTTTCGGCCAGCGCAGTGCCGGCAGCCAGGGTGGACAGGGTTGCCAGGGCGGCAACCAGCATCTTCTTCATGTTCAAACTCCTCGACTAAGAAACAAAAGGGGTGCCGTGCGCAGTGGCTCGCCAAGGTCAGCGGTGCGACACCCGCTTGACCAGCCAGTCCCCCAGCATCTGCAGGGCCTGCACGAGCAGCAACAACAGCACGACGGTGACCACCATCACTTCGGTCTGGAAGCGCTGGTAGCCGAAACGGATGGCCAGGTCGCCCAGGCCGCCGCCGCCAATCACGCCCGACATGGCGGTGTAGGACACCAGGGTGATGGCGGTGACTGTGAGTGCCGAAACGATGCCCGGCAGTGCCTCCGGCAGCAGTCCCTGCCAGACGATCTGGCCGGTGGTGGCGCCCATGGACTGGCCCGCTTCGATGATGCCGCGGTCCACGCCGCGCAGCGCCGTCTCGACCAGGCGGGCCAGGAACGGCGTGGCCCCCACCACCAGCGGCGGGATGGCACCCGCCACGCCCAGCGACGTGCCGGTGACCAGCAGGGTGAAGGGGATCAGCACGATCAGCAGGATGACAAACGGCAGCGAGCGCAGCACATTGATCACCAGCGACAGCAAGCCATAGAGCCGCGGCGAGGCCAGCAACTGGCCGCGGTCCAGCAGGAACAGCAGGATGCCCAGCGGCAGCCCCAGCAGCGTGGTGAAGAGCAGCGAGCCGCCCAGCATCAGCAGCGTGTCGCCACCGGCCAGCGCGATCTCCGACCAGTCCAGGCTGGTCAGCACTTGCAGCAGCGGTGTGCTCATGCGCGCAGCTCCTCGACCTGCACGCCGCGGTCGGCCAGCAGTTGACGCGCAGCGGGCAGGTCCCCACCGGTGACGGCAATCGTCAGCTGCCCATACGGCACGCGCTTGATGCGGTCGATGCGTCCGGAGAGGATGCCGAAGTCCAGCTGGGCATGCCGGGCCACTTCGCCCAGCAGCGGTTCATAGGTGCGCTCGCCCAGGAAGGTCAGACGCCAGAGATGGCCCTGCACATGGGCATGGTCGTCGCGCTGCTCGCCTTCATCCACATGTTCGGCGGCCATCACGAAGCGGCGTGCCGTGGGCGACTTCGGATGCAGGAAGACCTCGGCCACCGGCCCCTCTTCCACGATGCGGCCGCCCTCCAGCACCGCCACCCGGTCGCAGATGCGGCGCACCACGTCCATCTCGTGGGTGATGAGCACGATGCTGAGCTGCAGCTCCTCATTGATCTCGGCCAGCAGGTCCAGGATGGACCGGGTGGTCTCGGGGTCCAGGGCACTGGTGGCCTCGTCGCACAGCAGCACCTGGGGCTCCAGCGCCAGGGCGCGGGCAATGCCCACCCGCTGCTTTTGACCGCCGGAGAGCTGAGCGGGATATTTGTGGGTGTGCTCGGTCAGGCCCACCCGCGCCAGCAGGGCCTGGACCCGGGCGTCGATGCGCGCCGTCGGCCAGCCGGCAATGCGCATCGGCCAGGCGACGTTCTGCGCCACGGTGCGGGAGCTGAGCAGGTTGAAGTGCTGGAAGATCATCGCGATGCGCTGGCGCGCGGCGCGAAGTCCGGCGGCATCGAGCGACAGCAGGTCCTGGCCGGCGACGATCACCCGCCCTTGGTCCGGCCGCTCCAGCAGGTTGATCACCCGCAGCAGCGTACTCTTGCCGGCGCCGGAAGCGCCAATGACCCCGAACACCTCACCGGGGCGGACTTGAAGATCGACCCCTTGGAGGGCAGCGATCTGACGGCCATCGACCGTGTAGGACTTGTGCAGGGCTTCGAGCTGGATCACGGAACGGCCAACTGGCGGTAAGGGCGGAAAACCCGTGATCCTTAGGGATTACCCCCAATTTGGCAACCACTGATTCTTCATATGCATATGCCGGGTGGGGGATTGGGCGGCGGCTTATGCAGGCAGCGGCAGGGAGGCGAGGTCGCGCAGCAGCTCGCCGATGTTGCTCCGCAAGGCGCCCTCGGTGGCGATGCGCAGTTGCTGGGTCGGGCTCAGGCTGTCGTCCAGCCCCGCCTTCTGGGTCGTGCGGAGGATGCGCTGATAGACCGGCGCCTTGCCGCCGCGTTCGGTCAGCGTGTAGCGCACCGACACCGCCACTTCCGGTGCCACCGGCAGGTTGGGCTGGGCCATGGCCAGCAATTCGACCTTGAGCTGGTAGCGACCCGTGTCCGGCACATCCGGCATCAGGCCCACCCGTCGCAGCGACTCCTGATAGGCCTGGTTCAGGCTCATGTCGCTCATGCGGGTGCCCCACAGCGGATTGGTCTCCTGGCCGCCCAGCACGGGCAGCAGGTCCACATTGCGCCGCAGCTGCGGGCTGAGCCAGGAGCGCAGTTGCAGGGAGTCCATGTCGGTGATGGACAGCTCCAGCGGGCGCGCCGGCGCACCGCAGCCCGTCAGCATGGCGGCAAGCAGACAGGCCAGCAGGCTGGCCAGCAGACTGACCAGCGCAGGGCCGGTCCAGCGGGGCAGGGCGGGACGAGGGTCGATCATGCCCATCATCTTGCCAAGAAGCCGGGGGCCGTGATCGCCGGAACTGCCCGGGAAAGCCCGCGGAGTCCCGGATTTGGACGTTTAAAGCCGCCGGTGATTCAGCGCCGGCAGTTGCGTGCGGACCTGCTTGAGCCGCGCCGGGTCGATCTCCGCCAGCGCCAGGCCTTCGCCTTCGGGCAGGCAGGCCAGTACCTCGCCCCAGGGGTCGATGACCATGCTGTGGCCCCAGGTGCGCCGGCCATTCTCATGGCGGCCGCCCTGGGCCGCCGCGATCACGAAGGCCTGGTTCTCCACCGCACGGGCCCGCAGCAGCAGCTCCCAGTGGGCCTGGCCGGTGGTGTAGGTGAAGGCGGCCGGCACGCTGATCAGGTCCAGCGGGGGCTGGCCTTCCTCGAAGCTCATCGCCCGGTACAGCTCCGGGAAGCGCAGGTCATAACAGACCGACAGGCCAATGCGCAGGTCCGGATCTCCCTGGCCCATGCGGGCGGTGATGGTGGCCGGCGCATCGCCCGCTTCCAGCACGCGACCTTCGTCGTAATGCTCGCGGCCGTTGTCGTAGCGGAACAGGTGCAGCTTGTCGTAGCGGGCGGCCAGGCTGCCGTCCGGGGCAAACACGCAGGTGGTGTTGCGCACCCGCTCGGCCGGCGCTGCACGGCCTTCCAGGGCCATGGGCAGCGTGCCGCCCAGCACCCAGACGCCGGTCTCGCGCGCTGCGCGGCTGAGCATGCCCTGGATGGGCGCGTTCAGGTCCCCGGCCTGCTCGGCATACGCCAGCTTGTCACCATCGTGCTGGCCCATCAGGCAGAAATATTCAGGCAGGGACACCAGCCGTGCGCCCTGGGCGGCGGCCTGTTCAATCCAATGCCGGGCCCGGTCCAGATTCACCTGGAGCTGGGGGCCGGACACCATCTGGACGGCGGCGATTTTCATGGTGCGCTGTCTCCTTGGCTGCGGGTGGGGCCGTTGCGGGTGCTGTTGTTGCTGTCGCTGTTGCTGTTGCTGCTGTCGCGATTGTTGCGATTGCTGCGATCTCCACCCGCATTGTGGACTTCCGAGGCTGACGCCGCGCTGGCGGGCGCTGGGCTGCTGGCGCTGCCCGCCTCGGCCGCTGGCGCAGCCCGTCGCGGCAATTGCTCGATCTTGGGATCGGTCCAACTGCCGGTCACGCGGAATTCCTCGGTGCTGGCGGCCACGATGGGCTTGCGCAGCAGCCACTGCGCCAGGAAGGTGCCCAGGCCGATGGCCGGGTTGATGGCGGCGTAGGCCAGCGCGGCGCCGCCGGCGTTGATCTCGGGCACCACGAGCACATGCAGGTCCTGGGTCTCGGCGGCGAGATTGGCCGACCCCTCCATCAGCACGGCCGCCTGCAGGCCCTTCATGCGCAGGTTGTCGCTGCGGGCCACGCCGCGGGCGATCTGGATGTCGCCGCTGACATTGTCGAAGGCAAAGCCCTCCGAGAACACGTCCCGGAAATCCAGCGTCAGCCGGCGCGGGATCGACTGCAGGCTCAGCACCCCCAGCAGCCGGCCCACGCCGGGCTCCGCCTTGAGGAACTGGCCAGCATCCAGCGCGATGTTCATCTTGCCGGTCATGGAGGCATAGTCCGGCGACATGGGCGAGCCCGACCAGGCCAATTGCCCGGTCAGCTGGCCCTTGCCGCGCCGCAGCACCTGGCCCTGGCCCATGCGCTCGGCCAGCTTGCCGGCGTCTTCCACGTCCAGCTTCCAGTCCAGGTCGGTGCGACGCATCGGGCGGCCCGGCTCCGGCGCCCATTGGCCGGTGGCGGTCAGGGTGGCGTCTTCGTTCTTGAGCAGCAGCTTGCTGAGCTTCCAGTCACGCGCATCGGTCTGCTGCTGGGCTTCGATTTCCAGGCGACCCAGCCGCTTGCCCTTGAGCTCGAAGTTGTCCACCACGATGTCCAGGGTGGGGAAGGAGCGCGGCTGGCTGTCCAGCAACTCCTCGACCGAGTCGGCATCACTCTTGGGCACCGACAGCCGGGCCAGTCGGGCAAAGACCCGTCCGGGCTGGTTGGGCCGGGCCATGCGCAGTTGCAGGAAGCCACTGAGCTGCTCCGCGTCGATGGACGCACTCCAGGTGTTGGCCGGCACGTCGTGGGTCAGTCCGGCCACCACGCGGTTGAGGGTGCGGCCGCTGAGTTGCAGGGTCTGCGCCTTCAGCGCCAGTTGGGTGGGCAGGTAGGGGCTGTCGGCGTCGGCCGCCGCACCCGCACTTCCAGCCGCCGCCGCAGCAGCAGGTTCAGGGGTACTGGCAATGCCGCTGGTGGTCGGGCCGACCAGCGTCGGGATCACGGCCTGCCAGGTGTCCACGCTCAGCTGGTGCAGGGCGGCCCGGGCCACCACGCCCTGGGCGGGCAGCTCCGGCAGCCGCTCGCCCAGCGCCAGGGCGCCGCGCAGCACCTTGGCAGTCTCGCCGGTCACGTCCCGCTGGTAATGGGCCGACAGCGGGCCGGCTTCCACCCGCAATTCGTCGCGCAGGCTGCCGGCGGGCGCATTCATGGCGCGCAGGCTCACCCGCAGCGGCCAGGTCTCGTCCGCGCCTTTGTGCAGCGGGGCCGGCAGGTCCACGCCCAGCCCCTGCAGAGTGCTGCTCAGGCCGATCTCGGTCTGGCCCTTGACGATGCCCAGCTCGAAACGCACCGGCGTCTGCCCCGTCATCACCGACGCCAGTCGCGAGCCCAGCGTGATCTCGGGGGCATTGCGAAGCGCCTCGGCGGTGACCGTGCCGTTGGCCACGAAGCGCATCGATCCGTCCGGCTGCGAGCCGCCTTCAAAGCTGGTGTCGCCGCCCAGCACCCGGGCCTGTCCGCCGCGGATCTGCAGGCCCTTTTCGTCGAAGTCGATCCGGGCCCGGGCCTGGGTGAACATCGGGGCGTCGGGGCGCAGGCGCAGGTCGTTGCCGGTCAGCAGCACCTGACCCTTGACGGTGGTGTCGTCGATGTGGACCAGCGGCAGCTTCAGCGCCAGCCGCAGCGACATCGGGCCGGTCCCCACCGACGTGTCCAGCGCATGGCTGGTCATCTCGTTGACCGGCGAGTGCTTCACGTAGCGCAAGGCGTCGGCCAGCGCGCCGCGGCCGTCGCCGGTGATGTCCAGCACCGGGCTGTGGTGATAGAGATCCTGGATCAGCCCCTGCACATTGGTCAGTTCGATGCCGCTGAGCTTGGCCCGGCCGTTGCGGATGGCCATGCTGGCGCGGTCGAACACCAGCTCGGCATTGAGCTGCTCCATGGCCGGCCAGGGCGAGGTGAAGGCGGCGTGGCCGTTCTCCGCTGGATGGCTGGGCACGTAGGCCAGCGTCACATCGCGCAGCTGCGTGCTGACCTTGAAGATGCCCTTGCTGCGTGGGGCGTCGAAGGGGAATTCGATCAGGTCGCCCTGCAGGCGCACAGACACCTTGTGGGCGGTGCCGTCGCGGATGGCGTCGCGCACATAGCGCATGGTGTCCGGGCCCATGCTGGCGGGCAGGTATTTCAGCACCCGCTCGGCCCGCACTTCCTCGATGTGGCCGGTCAGGTCCAGTCGGCCCGGCGCCTGGCCGCCGCGGGTCTGGCCGCCGCTCTGCCAGCTGCCATCGATGTCGGCCTGCAGGTCCTCCGTGACGAGGCGCACCTTGCTGAACTGCACCGTCCACTGGGGCGCGGCGGCCGTCGGCACCGAAGCGGCCTGCGCTGCGGACGGGGCCTTCCTGGCCGCCAGCACCGTCAGTCCGCCCACCGGGGCGGTCGTGGCTGCGGGCTGCTGCCGGCGCCAGGCCAGCGAGGCCTGTGCCTGACGCAGCGTGAGCGTCGGTTCCACCAGGACGCCGGGCAGCGTGACCTCGCCGTCCCGGATTACGAGCGAGGCAGTGCCGCCCTGGTCGGTGGCTTCGAACTGCAGATCGGCATTGCGGACCCCGGGGCGACCGGTGGGCGGGGCGGACGCCGGATCCGCGGGTGAGGCGGTGGTGTCCGCGGCGAGCTGCAAGCCCTGGAGCTGACCCTTGGCCCGATAGCTGCGAGGCCGCTCGAGCGGACCATCCCAGTGCACCTCCAGCGCATTGAGCATGCCGGCGGGCTTCATGTCCGCCACCAGGGCGCGGGGCGCGTCGCCGACCGGCAGACGGGAGACGATCTGCGCGCCGAGTGTCAGGTCCAGTTGCTGGGCCTGGAAGTCCCCGCCGGTGACGAGGCCGCTGCGTTCATCCCGCTGCAGGTCGATCGACCAGTCCGACCGGGGCCACTCCAGGCCATCGCCGGCGCTGAAGCCCAGTTGCCGGGCCTGCAGCAGGAATTGGGTCGGCGTCTGCTTCATCACCAGACGGCCTTCGATGCGGGCCAGGTCCAGCTCCGGCAGGCTGGGCGCCACGCGCAGCTTCACCGCCCGCAGGCCCATGTCCAGCGTCAGGTTGCTGGGCGTGCCCTTGCGCAGGTCCAGCCAGGCGCGCAGGGCGCCGTCGCCCTCATTGAGCTCGAAGGGAAGGTCCAGATAGCGACGAAGTTCACGGACATCGGTCCGCGGCAGGTCGGCATACAGCTGGCCGCTCCAGTGCTGCAGCGCGCCGGGACGCTCCAGCAGGGACTGGGTGAACTGCCCGCGCAGGCTGAAGCGCTGGCCCCAGCCGGCCGGCGGTGTGGCGTCCACCCGCAGCTCATGCCGGCGCAGGCCGTTGCGCAGCACCAGGTTCAGGTCGAACAGTTCCAGCGGCGGTGCCTGGCGCAGTTCATCCACCCAGCGGATGCGGCCATGCAGGATGGCGAATTCATGTTGCTGGAAAAACCAGTCGGCGGCTTCGTCGGAAGCGGAGGTGTCCTGGGAGCCTTCGTCCACGCTCAGGCCCGCCACGAAGACCCGGCCCTGGGTATCGCGGCGCAGCAGCAGCTCCGGGCTGTCCAGCTGCAGCTGGGAGAAACGCAGCTCCATGGCCAGCAGCGACCGCGCCGACAGCACCGCGCTGACGCGGGGCAGGTGCAGGGTTTGACGGCCGGCGGGGTCGATCAGGCGAACATCCCGCAGGTCCAGGCTGGGGCTCCAGCCGGTCGATTGGGCCTGGATGCTGCCGATGCGGACCTGTATCCCCAATGCCTGGGTGGCTTGCTTTTCCAGGTCGGCACGCCAGTCATTGATGTGGGGCAGAATCGCCCACTGCAACGCCAGCCAGGCCGTCAAAAGCAAGGCCAGCAAGCCCGCAGACAGCCCGACGATCCAGAGCGCGCAACGGGTCCACCAGCGTCGCGTCGCGACCGGGGACCCGGAGGCAGTGCTGGGATCGGCGGGAGAAGACATGTATGAGGGAACGGCGGACGCCGAATCTAGCACAGCCCTTCAGGGCCATGAGCCAACGAGAGTTTTCTTTACCGATGGATTCAGTTGCAGCAGCGGTGACCGCCGAACATAGCCGTTTTGTACAGAGGATCCGGCGCCGGTATGGGTCGGAATTGTCCCTGTTGCCAGCCGGCCTGCCGGATGACACGGTCATGCGCGCGCTGGTGGCCCGTCTCGGGCAAGAAGGGCGCCCGCTCGCAGCGGCCCTGCGGGTGATGCGCCAGTTGGTGCTGGAGCGGCTGGCGGTGCTGGATGTCGAGCAGTCCGCGCCCATGACCGACGTCACGCAGGCCATGACCCACCTGGCGGAAGTCAGCCTGGACATCGGCCTGGCCCATTGCCGCGCCGAGCTGGATGCCGTGCATGGCAAGCCTCGCAATGATAGCGGGGAGGAGATCGATTTCTGGGTCGTGGGCATGGGCAAGCTGGGCGGACGCGAGCTCAATGTCTCGTCCGACATCGACCTGATCTATGTCTATGAGGACGACGGCCAGACCGATGGCCCGCAGCGCATCTCCGCCCATGAATATTTCGCGCATCTGTCGCGCCGCCTGTCCACGCTGATCGGTGATGTGACGGAAGACGGACAGGTGTTCCGCGTGGACCTGGCCTTGCGGCCCAACGGCAATTCCGGCCCGCCGGCGGTGAGCATGGCCATGCTGGAAGAGTATTTCCTGGTGCAGGGCCGCGAGTGGGAGCGTTTTGCCTGGCTCAAGAGCCGGGTGATTGCGCCCCGGGCCAGTGTCGCCAATGGGCGCGCGCTGCAACTGCGGCATCTGGTGACGCCGTTTGTGTACCGGCGTTATCTGGACTACGGCGTGTTCGAAGGGCTGCGGCAACTGCACCGCAAGATCCGTGATGAAGCGCAGCGCCGCGCGGCCGGTCGTCCGGAGCGGGCCAATGATGTGAAGTTGTCCCGCGGCGGCATCCGCGAGATTGAATTCATCGTGCAATTGCTGCAGGTGGTGCGCGGCGGTCAGTTCCCGGAGATCCGCACCCGCTCCACGCTCAAGGCGCTGAACCGTCTTGCCGCCCGGGGCCTCATGAAGCCGGACACCGCCCTGGCACTGGCCAAGGGCTACGACTTCCTGCGCCGGGTGGAGCACCGCATCCAGTACCTGGACGACCAGCAAACCCATTGCCTGCCCAGCGGCGACGAAGACCTGAGCTGGATCGCCCGCAGCATGGGCCTGATCTGCCGCAACGACACCTGCCAGCTGCTGGACCGGCTGCTGGAAGTGCGCGAGCTGGTGGCCACCGAATTCGACGCGCTGCTGCACGACGGCGTGGCACCGTCTTCCGGCGGCTGTCGCAATGGCATGTGCGGCGGCCCGCCGCTGCCGATCGACAGCGAGGAATTCCTGGAAAAGCTGCAACCGGACCTGGCCGCCAACGTGCGCCGCTGGGCCCAGCAGCCGCGGGTGCAGAACCTGCGGGAAGAGTCACGGCTGCGGCTGGCCAAGCTGGTCGGCCGAGCCTCGCTGGCGGTCAAGCAGGGGGAATGCACCCTGGAGGCAGCCCAGCGGTTTGTGGACTGGGTCGAGCCTTTGCTGCGCCGGGAGAGTTATCTGGCGCTGCTGGTGGAGCGGCCGGCGGTGCAGGGACGGCTGCTGCGTCTGCTGGGGCTGGCGCGCTGGCCCATGCGCTATCTGATGCAGCACCCCGGCGTGATCGACGAGCTGGCCGACACCCGGCTGCTGCATGAGCGATTCGACGGCCCCGCTTTCATCCAGGACCTGCAGGCCCGCCATGATGCCTGGGCCGAACACGGCGAGGCCAGTGAGGACGCGCTGCTGGACAGCCTGCGCCGCGCCCACCATGCCGAAGTCTTCCGCACGCTGGTGCGGGACGTGGAAGGCCAGATCAGCGTGGAGCAGGTGGCGGACGAGCTGTCGCTGCTGGCCGATGCCACGCTGCAATGCGTCATCGACTGGGCATGGGACCGGCACAAGCAGAAGCACCGTCCGTCGCCGCGACTGGCGGTGGTGGCGTACGGCAAGCTGGGCGGCAAGGAGCTGGGCTATGGCAGTGACCTGGACCTGGTCTTCCTCTTCGACGATGACGACGAAAACGCGCCGGAGATCTACGGCACCTTCGTCCGCAAGCTGATCACCTGGCTGACGCTGCGCACCGCCGCCGGCGAGCTGTTCGACATCGACACGGCACTGCGGCCCAACGGCAACTCCGGGCTGCTGGTCACGTCGCTGGAATCGTTCAACCGCTACCAGACTGGCCGCGGCAGCAACACCGCCTGGACCTGGGAACATCAGGCCATCACCCGGGCGCGGTTCTGCGCCGGGGATGCGTCGCTGGCGGAGCGCTTTGAGGAAACGCGGCGTGCGGTCATCACCTCCACGCGGGACCCGCAGGCGCTGCGCCAGGAAGTCGTGGCGATGCGGGACAAGCTTCGCGCGGCGCGACCGGTGCGGGAGGGCTTCTTTGATGTGAAGCACAGCCCGGGCGGCATGGTGGATGCCGAGTTCGCGCTTCAATACCTGATCCTGGCCCATGCAGGCGCGCATGAGGAACTGCTGGCCAATGCCGGCAACATCGCGCTGCTGCAGCGGGCCGAAGCGGCGGATCTGCTGCCGCCGGGCGTGGGCCGCGCGGCCGCGGACGCCTATCGGGAACTGCGCCGGGTGCAGCACCGGGCGCGCCTGAATGAGCAGTCCACCGCGCTGGATGCGGAATCGGCCAAGGCGCTTGAAGATCAGCGCGCAGCGGTGCTGGCGCTGTGGCGGGCGGTGTTCGGCGAGTGACGGACACCGCCTCCGAGCCACGCGCGGTGGCCCGTCTGTGGATGCTGTTGGCGCTGGGGCTGACGGCCGGGTCGCTGATCGTCTGGCTGCAGCCGACGTCGGTGCAGGCCGCACTGGAATGGCGCCCCGAACGGGCCTGGGACCAGCCGTGGCGTGCCTTTACCGCCGCCTGGGTGCACTGGAGTCCGCAGCATCTGGTGGCCAACTTGGCGGGCTGCGCGGTGGTGGGCCTGCTGGGCATCACCGCCCGATTGGGACGACCGGAAACTCTGGCCTGGCTGCTAGCCTGGCCGCTGACGCAATGGGCGCTGCTGATGGAGCCTCAGTTGGCTCGTTTTGGTGGCTTGTCTGGCGTGCTGCATGCAGGCGTGGCGGTGGCGGCGGTGTCGCTGCTGCGGGAGCCGCGGGCGCATGGTCGAGTGCGGGCCATCGGGCTGCTGATCACACTGGGCCTGGTCGCCAAGATCATTGGTGAACGGCCGCTGGCGGAGCCGCCCTTGCGGCATTGGGACGGCTGGAGCATTGCCATTGCGCCGCTGGCGCATTTGACGGGCGCCCTCAGTGGTGCGGTGATGGCGTGGGTGTGCCTGACCGTGTCAGCACGGCGCTCTGCATCGGTTGCTGCCGCTTCGGCACCGGGCGCTCCTCCGTCGGGTGGGGCGCGCTGAGATGAGCACGGTGGCCCCTGTGAAATCCACCTTGTCCGCCGCCGAGGCCGTGGTGGTGGCGGTCTTGTGCTTTGGACTCTTCAGCCTGTGGTCGATCCAGGCCGTGTTGGCCGGCTTCCCGACGGCGCAGTATTCCAACGACGGCGTGCTGCAGATGATGGGGCTGGAGCTGGCGCTGGCCGCCGCCGCACTGGTCTTTCTGCGGGTGCGTGGCTTTGATGTCGTGTCGCTGCTGCCGCGCCCGACCTGGTGGGACACGCTGCTGGGCGCGCTGACCTATCTGGCGGCCTGGGCGCTGGAGACGGTGTGTGCGTCGGTGTATGAGTCGGTGGTGCCGCCCGCGGCGGCGCGGGATGTGGTCGAGTTTTCGTTCACCGGCTTGACGGTCGCGACGCTGGTCGGGTTCTCCATCGTCAATGGGCTGTTCGAGGAAGTGTTCCTGCTGGGCGTGTTGACCCGCGGGTTGCGGCAATGGGGATTGGGGCTGGCCATCGGACTGCCCTTGCTGCTGCGATTGCTCTATCACACCTATCAGGGCCCGCTGGGCGCCATCGGCGTGGTGGCCTTCGGGCTGACGGTCACCCTGGTCTATGTCAGGACGGGGCGCCTGTGGCCGTCGGTCTATGCGCATATTCTGGCGGACTTGATTCCGATGGCGGTGTGGGGTGTGTCGCAGTGACGGTGCGACAGGGCGTGATGCCGCTGTCCGGTGTTTCATTTGACTTTGCAGTGGGCCGTTCTGGCAGAGAATCGAGCCGTGTATTCCGTCAACGCCAAACAGGTCATCGATGAGCTGCGATCACTCCGTGTGGTTCCCTGACAAGCGCCTCTCCCACCAAGAAGCTGGGGCGCTTCATAACGCCTTGTGCGAAGGCGATACCTCCGGGGTGCAGCCACATCCGGCGGTGGATGCGTTTTATGCCGAGCTGGTCGCCCTGCATCCGGAAATCGACGACGTCCCAGAGGATCAAATCGACAATCTGGATCTTTGCCCGTGGAGTTGTGCATTCGACCGCTCGGACGGGCACATCATCATGTGCTGCGTCTGGTCACGGGCTGATCACGTCAGCGACTTGCTGCAATCCCTCGCGCGAAAACATGGCCTGGCCCTGTATGACCCGCAGGCCGCGCGGGTTCACTATCCCTGAACCATGCCCCGATATGTTGTTCCGCCGAATGCCGGTCCGTATCGAGTCGTCACGGCTCGATCGGGCGATCCACTGGTGTGTAACGCCTACAGCGGGCAGCGCCAGGTCCGGATTCCTTGCAGAACGAGGGAATCAGTTGTGCAAGCAGCTCAATGAGGGCAAGAGCGGCTAAGTGTTTGTGTGATTCGCGGCGAGATGACACTCGTTGAGGACGAATCACGCCCGTTCGGACCGTTGAATTCCGCACACGCCGAAGTGCAGGTCGGTTCTAACCCTGGCTGGCGCGCCGGGATTCTTTAGTACCCTTGCCGAACAGATCGGAGGGGGAAGATTCGAATCGAAGGCCAATGCCCGGAGGGGGCGTCACGGGCCGAGATAGACCTCCTCCCAACACAACAAGGCGATTTGCCGATTGCGGAGGAATTCATGACTGTCGAACACAACCCCTATCTGCCGCCCGTCAGTACCGTGGCGGACCGCGCTTCCGACGAGACCAGCGCCCTGGCCAGCGAAGCCGCAGGCAAGGGACGACGGTTTGCGACCTTTGTCGTGGACTACATCTTCTTCCTGGTGCTGTCGTTCATGGTGGGCATTGGCGCCGCATTGGTCTTCGGAGATCGCGGCGTCGAGTTCCTCCAGAAGACTCCCGACATCGTGCTGGGCTCTTCGATCTTCTTCGTCTACTACGTGTTCTTCGAAGGCATCTGGGCGCGCTCACCCGGCAAGTTCATTTGCGGCACGCGGGTGATCAATGAAGCCGGCGGAAAGCCCAGCTGGGGGCAGGTCCTGGGCCGGTCGGCGTGCCGTTTCATTCCCTTCGAGGCCCTGTCCTGTTTCGCGCAACGCCCATGGCATGACAGCATTCCCAAGACGCGGGTGGTTCTGACGCGCAAGTCCTGATCGCTGAGCCGGTTGGCGCTCAGTCAGCCGGCGCGCGCATTCAGCCCTTCGCGCCCCGCGCTTGGGTGCGGGTCAGCCGCTTGCAAGACCTGCGTTGACCGATCGGTCGGGCACGTTCCCCACGCGGCTAGGATTCGTTACACCGCGGCGTCGCCGACTGGGGACAATCCGCAGGCCCTTGCCGGCAACTGCCGTCGCAGTCTGTTCCGGAGGGAGCGACTCGACTTGCGGAAGTGGTGGTATGCAGACGAATGAACGCCCGAATCGGCGCTGGCCGTGGATGAGCCACGCAGTGGCTGTGCTGACCCTGGGCACGCTGGCCGCTTGTGGCGGTGGAAGTGCTGGGGGTGAGGGCAGTGCTGGTGCCAACCCGGTCGGCACGGACCCGTCCTCCCCCGTGGCGAGTGCGCCCACGGGAGGAAATGGAGCTGGTACTGGTACAGGCACTGGTACTGGGACTGGCACAGGCACAGGCACTGGCACTGGCACTGGCACTGGCACTGGCACTGGCACTGGCACTGGATCCGGCACCGGCACCGGCACCGGGGACGGCACCTCGCCTCCCACGCTGCGTTCCCTCACCTTCACTGCCACCGACGCCGAGTTTCCGAACCCGGAACGCGGCTTCTACCGCTGGGCCTGGACCAACCTCGACGGGCTCACCGCCGCCGATGCGCAGGACGCCTACAACAATGGTTATCGCCTGGTCTACGCACCGCTGAACCTGGCCAACTGGCGCACCACGGACCTGCCGGCCAGTCTGCTGAGCCAGCTGACCACCGCCTTTGCCAATGCGCGCGGCGCCGGCATCAAGCTGGTGATCCGCGCGGTCTACAACTATCCGCAGTCCGAGACCGAATACCAGAATGCCCAGGACGCCACGCTGGCGCGGATCCAAGGTCACCTCAGCCAGCTAAAGCCGGTGCTGCAGGCCAATGCGGATGTCATCGCCTACGTGCAGGCGGGGTTCATTGGCGCCTGGGGCGAGTGGCATACCTCGTCCAATCAACTGACGACGGCGGCCAACCGGACCGCAGTGCGGGACGCCCTGCTGGCCGCCGTGCCCAGCACCCGCTTCATTGACGTGCGGTATCCCCCCTACGTGATGGCGTGGACCCCCACGCTGCCCAGCCTGTCAGCCGTGCTCAGCGGCAGCTACCGCATCGGCGTGCACAACGACTGCTTCCTGGCCAGCGCCACCGACGTCGGCACCTACGACGACAACAGCAGCACCCAGGCCACCCAACGCGACTACGTGGCACGGCTGGGCGACCTGGCGCCCTTTGGCGGCGAGACCTGCAACCCCGCCGATGAAGCCGGCGCCGTGGCCCGCACCAGCTGTGCAGACATTCTGGCCGAGGGCGCCCGATACCGGCTGACCTATCTGAATGACGACTACTACCGCGACCTCTTCCATGCCAAGTGGATCCAGAACGGTTGCATGGCGGAAGTGAAGCGCAAGATGGGTTACCGGGTGCAACTGGTGTCGGCGAACCATGCCAGCGCGGTGACGCGCGGTCAGGCGCTGAGCTTGAACCTGACCGTGCGCAACACCGGCTGGGCGAGATTGTTCAATCCGCGCGGGGTGCAGCTGCTGCTGAAGGACGCGTCCGGCACGGTCCGCAAGCTGACGGCGACGGGTGCCGATCCGCGCAGCTGGATGCCCGGGGCCGACCAGACCGCGGCAGTGTCCGTGGCGATTCCCTCCGACCTGCCGGTGGGGAGCTATTCGCTGTGGCTGGCGCTGCCGGATGGCGACAGCGCACTCGCCAGCGACGTCCGCTATGCCGTGCGCTGGGCCAATGCAGATGACACGGCTACCGGTCAGAAGTGGGACGCCACGCTGGGGGCGTTTGCGCTGGGGTCGTCGGTGGAGATCAAGTAAGGCTGGGAATGTCCATTGCTGTGAGGGGACTCTTCCAGATTGGAGCCCCTCATGCCCCGTACCGTTCTTCTTCGATCCCTGGCCCTGATGGCCCTGATGGGCGCCGCCTCCGCGTCGTTCAACGTCCACGCTCAAGCGAACACCGCGCCTCCCGGCAAGTCTCATGACGGCGAGCGGGAGGTCATGGGCGACGACAACACCTACTTCCACACCAACAGCCGGGTACGCATCCCCCGCGGACGCCTGCCGCCCAAGGGCCTGTGTGGGCTTTGGTATCCCGACAAGAAGGGCAACGAGCAGCCGCAGCCCTTCAAGTGCTCGCCCGATGTGGCGGTGGAGCCGGGCGGCTTCCTGATCGTCCCGGGGACGGACCCCAACAATGTGGAAGTGGCCGTCTACGACAAGAAGCGCCCCGGCGTCGTCATTGGCCGCGCCCTGTTTGACACCCGCACCGGTGGCATCTTGCGACCCCTGGATCCGAAGCGCAGCTCGGATGGCGTGGTGGGCGGGGAGAAGGGGACGAGGAACTGAGCCTTGACGCCACCCTGTCAGAGTTGTATTGTGCAACTTTTATAAGGTTGCACAGAACAACTATTGAAGTATGAGGGAGGCCGATGACAAGCACCGTCACTCTTTACCGTCCCACTGGTCCTGAGGAACTGGCGCTGGTGGAAGCCAGCGGCAATCGCCGTTGGCCGCCCAGACTGCCGGACCAGTGAAGTGCGCAAGGCATTCATGGACCGCTATGCAGTTCATCAGGTTGGCGCAGCGCACCACACTGAATGGTGGGTGCCGGCCGAGGAATTGGAAGTGCTCAACGACAACATCGTGGGCACCATCGAGGTGGTCCGGCGCTTTCCCGACAAGAACAACAACAACGAGAACAACACATGAATCTTTCAACCGCCGCCTATATGCGGCAAGCCGCCGAATGGCCCGCGGAAGGCGAACACATCCTGGCCCACCATGACGACACCAGCGTTGTCGTCTATCAGGCGTATCGACCCTCGATTGGTCGTTACGCCATCGAGCACGGCCATTTCGGAGGCCCGGATTACAGTTTCAACCGCATGAGCTGGGTGAAGCCAAACTTCCTGTGGATGATGTATCGCTGCGGCTGGGGAATGAAGGAAGGGCAGGAGATCGTCCTGGGGCTGCGGATCCGCCGAAGCTTTTTCGACACCTTGCTCGATGCCGCGGTGTCTTCGTCATTCGACCCGAAGAGTGCCGCCACGCAGCAGGAATGGAAGGGCGCGGTGACGACGTCCGAAGTCCGACGCCAGTGGGATCCCGACCATGCCCCGAGCGGCGCCAAGTTGAAGCGTCGTGCCATTCAGCTCGGTCTGCGCGGCAGCCTCCTGCGTGAGTTTGCGACGACCCAACTGATGGAGGTCATCGACATGACCGGCTTTGTCGCAGAACAACGCCAGCACGCCCAGGATGACAACCCGCAATTGATGACGCCGCTTGAGCGCGTTTACCAGCGACAGCCAAATGACTGACCTCCTCAACGTCCGAAGCATCGACGATCTGAAGCGTGCGCTCGACGCTGGTGCAGCGCCGAGCTACCTGCTCTTCTGGGGGCACCGGCCCAGCGCGGACGGGGCGATCGGCAAGAGCTGCTTCAGTCAGTGGTTCGAAGCGAGCTTTGAGGTGGAGGGCCAGCGCTATCCGACGGCCGAGCATTTCATGATGGCTGAGAAGGCCCGAGTGTTCGGCGACTTGGAGACCCGCGCCAGCATCCTGTCAGCCCGGTCGCCCGACGAGGCGAAGACGCTGGGCCGACGGGTGAAGGGATTCGACGACGCGACTTGGGACCAGTCACGCTTTGACATCGTCGTGCGCGCCAACGAAGCCAAGTTCTCACAGAACCCCGGTTTCCAGGCGTTCCTGCTCGGCACTGGAGATCGTGTGCTTGTCGAGGCCAGCCCCGTGGATCCTATCTGGGGGATTGGAGTGGCCGCGAACGACGAGCGAGCATTGCAGCCTCACCAATGGCGCGGGCTGAATCTGCTGGGGTTCGCGTTGATGGAAGTGCGCGCACGATTGGCGGCGGGCTGAGCCAACGGGTCCCGCGTAAGGCGCAGCCAGGGTCAGACGGGTGCCTTGCACGAGCAGTCCGTTCGTCTCCGGACGGCGCCACGGTGGGACGCCAGGGCGGCGAGCGCGCCAACGCCCACCAGCAGCAATAGCGCCGATGAAGGTTCAGGCACGGGGCTCGGCGGTGTCGGCGGAGTCCAGAACAGATCGGGTCCGACCACGTGACCGAACACGTTCGGATAGTTGTTGGGGACTCGGCCCGTGTAGATGTAGTAGTTCGGGACGAGATCGGTGTCCGGGGCGGTGCCGGGGCCGCGTGGCGTGGTGAATGAGAAAGTGACGGGTTCCGTCAGATTCCGCGGCGCTTGCAGGTCGAATGGCAGCCATTGCAGGACCTGGCCGTTGAGATTCTCGGAGAACCAGCCCCCGTAGGCCATCCCCATGTACCAGCCCTCCGGCTGGGTGTGCGCCACCGGTGTCTCCGGCAGGTAGCGGTGATAGAACAGGCCGAAGATCAGGGTCCCGGTCTCCGGATATCCGCTGAAGTCGACTTCGTAGGTGTAGGTGTAGAGCTTGGTAGCTGAATCAAAGCTCACGTCGCCGGTAACGCCTTGCGCGAAGGACGTCGGGAGGAGGGCGGCCAACAAGAGGCCGATCAATGCTGACTTCATGATGCTGCCTCGTCGATGGGATGATGCACCTTGATGGTTAATGGCGAATGGCGCCATCCCTAGCTGCGCATCCCTTGCACCTCATCCCCCCTTTTCTGCATTTCGTCGCCCCCCCTTGGCGCCGCCCCCACCGCTATCGTTATGGTGTGCTACCTCACCAACACACCGGCGCCCCGGCGCCATGACCGATGCACAGCTGGAACGACCATGCGCCGATCTACCAGCAGCTCGCCGACCAACTGGCCGCGCAGCTCCTGGACGGCGATCCCCATGAAGGCGATGCCATGCCCTCGGTTCGGGCGCTGGCCAGCCGGTATGTCATCAACCCGCTGACCGTCAGCCGGGCCCTGCAGTCCCTGGTGGACGAAGGCCTGCTGGAAAGCCGCCGCGGCATGGGCATGTACGTGCGCAGCGGTGCCCGCCACCGGCTGCTGCAAGCCGAGCGGGAACACTTCCTGCGTGATGAATGGCCCCGGCTTCGGGAGAAACTCCACCGGTTGGGCCTCGGCCCCGAAGACCTGCGCTGGGAGGACGCATGAAGCCCGTCGTACCCCTCTTCGACCATCCGCCGCAGCCACCGCATCCACCGCGTCCATCCCTCCGTCCCCCTCCGCCACCGGGAGCACCCATGACCCACCTGATCGAGGCGCACAACCTCAGTCTCCATTACGGCCGCAAGGCCGCCTTGCAGGAGGTGAGCTTCACCATCCCGCCAGGCCGGGTGGTCGGGTTGCTGGGGCACAACGGGGCCGGCAAGACCTCGCTCATGAAGGCGATGGTCGGTACCAAGGCGGTCAAGGGCGAGCTCAAGGTGCTCGGGCTGGACCCCCATGCCCACCGCGCCGAGCTGCTGCAATCGCTGTGCTACATCCCGGACGTGGCCGTGCTGCCGCGCTGGGCCCGCGCTGGCGACCTCATCACACTGATGGCCGGGCTGCAGCCCAGGTTCTCCGCCGACCGCGCCCGCGCGCTCCTGCGCCGCACCTCCGTGACCGAGCGCGACAAGGTCAAGCATCTGTCCAAGGGCATGGTCACGCAGCTGCATCTGGCCCTGGTGGCCGCCATCGACGCCCGGCTGATGGTGCTGGACGAACCGACGCTCGGGCTGGACGTCATGTCCCGCAAGAGCTTCTACGAGATGCTGATCGACGAATGGTGCGACGGCGAGCGCAGCGTCATCATCTCCACCCATCAGGTGGAAGAGGTGGAGACGCTGCTGTCGGACGTCATCATGCTGGACGAAGGCCGGGTGGTGCTCAACATCAGCCTGGCCGAGATCGATCAGCGCTTTGTGGCCCTGTCCCACGACCCCGAGGCGGCCGACGCCGTGGCTGCCGGTCACCCGCTGCTGCGCTACCGCGTGCAGGGCCGCCCCGCTGCGCTGTTCGACGGTCCGCCGCCCGACACCATCAGCCAACTGGGCCAGCGTCTGCGCCCCAACCTCGTTGACCTCTTCATGGCCCTCACCCGCAAGCCTGAAATCCAGGCCCGCGAAGCCTGACTGCGCCGGAGCTCCTTCCATGACACTCTTCAATACGCTGCTGCTGCGCGAATGGATCCAGTACCGCCGGGCCTGGATGTGCATCATCATCATCCCGGTGGTGCTGCTGCTGGCGCTGGTGCCGGTGAGTCAGGTCGACGGCCTGGACATCGTGGCGCCGGAGCCGATCGCGATGATCAGCGCCGGACTCACCCTGTGGCTGGTGCTGGCGGTAACGCTGGCCTCGACGATCTACCAGCTCATCGCCCTGCCGCGCCGGGATCAGCAGGACCGCTCGATCGAGTTCTGGAAATCTCTGCCCGGGTCCGACACCCAGAGCCTGGCGGCGCCCTTGCTGGCGCATGCGCTGCTGCTGCCGCTGGCGGCCTTGGTGCTGGCCACCATCGGCGGTGCGCTGGTGGGCGTGGCCATGACCTACAAGGAGCTGGGCGCCGACGGCTTGCGACAAATGCAGTGGGCGGGCGTTGGCCTGGCCACGCTGTGGTTCGTTGCCCGACTGGCAGTCGGCTTGGTGTTGGCCCTGTTGTGGCTCTCTCCGTTCGTGCTGGCGTTGATGGCCGCCAGTGCCTGGCTCAAGCGCTGGGGGGCCCCGCTGCTGATGTTTGGCGTGGGCGGGCTGATCAAGCTCTATGACGCGCAAGGGCTGCTGCAGTTGCTGGGTGCGCAGGTGCAAGGGGCCAAAGTGGCGCTGGTGGCCGGGGCACCGGGCCTGGCGACATTCCCGGCGGGCAGCAAGAGCCTGCCGATGGAGGAACTCTACGACGCCCTCTACCGCTTCCCGACCTGGGCGCCGCAGGACATGCTGCTGGCCGTGCAAGCGACCTGGAGCGCCCATTTCATCGGCGGGCTGCTGGTGGCGGTGGGGTGTTTTGCGCTGATGGTGTGGCAGCGCCGTCGCGCGGGCTGAGCGGGAAGGCCTGGCGCGCCGGCTGAGCGGGCCCGCCAAGCGCGCTGGCTGATCGGACAGGGCGGGGACGTCGGCTCACCGAGCAGGGCGGAAGAGCCGGCTACGCGAGCAGGCCGGGTGCGCCGGCTGACCAAGCAGAAGCAGGCCGTGTGCGCCGGCCTTAGGCGTTAGCGGTCACAGCGTGCGATGGATCCGTCGCACGGACCTGCCGCAGATCGCCTTCCGCCTCATTGAGCAGCGCCATCGCGGCCCAGACCAGCGCCACCGCCAGCAGGACGCTGGCCGCGCGCAGCAATCGTCGTCGCCACAGACGCCGCGCGGCGGCTTGTCGTCGCTGAGACCCGGTGTCCGCCAGGGACCCGGGAAGATGCAAAGGGGCTTTCATGATCATGCCTTCAACGTGGGAGCTGTCGGCCGACCGGGCTCAGGGCAGGACCGTGCCCAGCCCCCAGAGCAGGGCCGGGTAGACGGCCCCCCAGGCCACGGCGATGAGGCCGAGTGCCTTGAGTCCGATCATCATGGGATGTCCGCGCTTGGCGGTGGGGGCAGTCTTCAACATGGTGCGCTCCTTGAGCTGGCCGACTTCACGTGCAAACGCCGTGCCAAGCTGTTCCGTTGACGGGCCAGACCCCTGCTTGCCGTGCGTTACTCACGTTCACAAGCAGATGCCTGGCGATGGCGGGTCCGTTGGCACGGGACGCTCCCGGTGAGCCTCTCGCGCAGCGCGATCGATCCTCTATGTGAGGGGGGGGCTACGCGTTGCGGTCCACCCGCAGTGCGAGCAGCACGGAGGTGTGCGTCTTCAGCACCCCGTCGATTTCCCCGATGTCGTCCAGCAGTTCGTCCAGACGCGCCGTGCTCTCCGCCCGCAAGGTGGCCATGTAGTCGAACGCGCCGCTGACCGAGGCCAACTGGCGCAGTTCCGGAAAGCGCGACAGCTTCTTCACCACCTCCCGGCCGGCCCTGGGCTCCACCGTGATGCCCACGAAGGCCTGCACGCCGCGCTCCACCGCCTCTCCGCCCAGGCGCACCGTGTAGCCTGCGATCAAGCCCTCCGCTTCCAGCCGCGCCAGCCGAGCCACCACGGTGGTGCGGGCAATGCCCAATTTGCGTGCCAGGTTGGCGGTGGATTCACGTGCATTGGCCTGCAGCAGCGTGATCAGGTCGCGGTCCAGCCGGTCCCGCAAGGCGGCGGGCGCCGTGTCAGTCAATGCCTTGCTCATGACAAACCCTCGGTTTCGACGAAATGGCGGGTAGGAGATGACGATTCGTCAGCCTAGCAGTGTTTTCCGACGAACTGAGGCTTTCTTTCGTCACCGGCCCTGGGGAGACTGCAAGTCAGCGCGTGGCGTGACTCGCCCGCATCGAACACCGGGATCGCAATCAGGAACGAAGGAGACATCTCATGAAAGTGGCACTGCTGGGCGCCGGACACATCGGCCAGACCATCGCTCGACTGCTGCACGGCAGCGGCGACTATCAAGTCACCGTCATGGACCGCAATGCGCAGGCCCTGGCCCTGCTGGCCAAGGAAGGCATCGGCACCCAGCAGGTGAATACCGAGCATCAGCCCGCCCTGGCGGCCGCCCTGCGCGGCCAGCAGACGGTGGTCAATGCGCTGCCCTACCACCTGGCCATTCCCGCCGCCCACATGGCGCTGGAAGCCGGCTGCCACTACTTCGACCTGACCGAGGACGTCGCCGCCACCAAGGAGATCAAGCGCATCGCCGAAGGCGCCAAGACCGCTTTCATGCCGCAATGCGGACTGGCGCCCGGCTTCATCGGCATCGTGGCCCATCACCTGGCCAAGCGCTTTGACGAACTGCATGACGTGAAGATGCGGGTCGGTGCGCTGCCAGCCTTCCCCACCAATGCGCTCAAGTACAACCTGACCTGGAGCGTGGACGGTCTGATCAACGAGTACTGCCACCCGTGTGAAGCCATCCATGACGGCGCACCGATCTCCGCGCTGCCGCTCGAAGGCCTGGAGCACTTCTCGCTGGACGGTGTCGAGTACGAAGCCTTCAACACCTCCGGCGGACTGGGCACCTTGTGCGAGACCTGGTCGGGCCAGGTGCGCAACCTGGACTACAAAACCGTTCGTTATCCGGGCCACCGCGACCTGATGATGCTGCTGCTGGACGACCTGCAGCTCAAGAACGACCAGCAGACCCTCAAGGACATCATGCGCCGCAGCATGCCGGCCACCATGCAGGACGTGGTGCTGGTGTTCGTCACCGTCTCCGGCATGAAGAACGGCACCCTGATGCAGGAAGTGTTCGCCCGCAAGATCTTCGCCCAGCGCGAAGGCGAGCAGCCGCTGTCCGCCATCCAGATCACGACCGCCGCCGGTATCTGCGCCGCCGTGGACCTGTTCCGCGAAGGCCGCCTGCCGCAGAAGGGCTTCATCCGCCAGGAACAAGTGGCGCTGCCCGACTTCCTCGCCAACCGTTTCGGCCAGGCGTACCAGCAGTCGCGCCAGGTGGAGTCGATCGGCTGAAGGAGAATCGCGCCATGAGCATCACAAGCACCGACCTGCTGGCCGCCCTGGGCGTGCCCGCCACCGCCTACACCGGCGGCTCCCTCACCGTCCGCAGCCCGATTGACGGCGCCGTCATCGGCGCGGTGACGGAAGCCAGCGGCGCGGCCATGACCGACGCCGTGGCCCGTGCCCACACCGCTTTCCTGGCCTGGCGCCAGGTGCCCGCGCCCAAGCGCGGTGAGCTGGTGCGCCTGTTCGGCGAGGAACTGCGCGCCCACAAGGCGAACCTGGCCCGTCTCGTGTCGCTGGAAGCCGGCAAGGTGACCAGCGAAGGCGAGGGCGAAGTGCAGGAGATGATCGACATCTGCGATTTCGCGGTCGGTCTGTCCCGCCAGCTCCACGGCCTGACCATCGCCAGCGAGCGGCCCGGCCACCGCATGATGGAGCAGTACCTGCCCTTGGGCGTGGTCGGCATCATTTCGGCGTTCAACTTCCCGGTGGCGGTGTGGGCGTGGAACTCGGCGCTGGCCCTGGTCTGCGGCGACACCTGCGTCTGGAAACCCAGCGAGAAGACGCCGCTGACCGCCCTGGCCACCCAGGCGCTGTTCAACAAGGCGGTGGCCCGCTATGCAGGCGCGCCGGACCATCTGTCCCAGGTGGTGATCGGCGGCGCGGCCGTCGGCGAAGCGCTGGTGGACGACTCCCGCGTCGCGCTGGTCTCGGCGACCGGGTCCACCCGGATGGGTCGCGCCGTCGGTCCTCGCGTGGCGGCGCGCTTTGGCCGCTGCCTGCTGGAGCTGGGCGGCAACAACGCCATCATCGTCACGCCCAGCGCCGACCTGGACCTGGCCGTGCGCGGCATCCTGTTCGGCGCCTACGGCACGGCCGGTCAGCGTTGCACGACCACCCGGCGCGTCATTGCGCATGAGTCCATCCACGACGAGCTGGTCCAGCGACTGGAGCGCGCCCGGGCCCAGCTCAAGATCGGCAGCCCGATCGAAGCCGGCAATCTCATTGGCCCGCTGATCGACAAGGCCGCCTTTGACGCCATGCAGTCGGCCCTGGCTGCCGCGCGCGAGCAGGGCGGTGAGGTGACCGGCGGTGAACGTGCGCTGGCCTCGCGGTATCCGGAAGCCTGGTATGCGGTCCCCGCGCTGGTCCGCATGCCGGCGCAGACCGAGGTGGTGCGTCAGGAAACCTTCGCGCCCATTCTCTACACGCTGAAGTACAAGACGCTGGACGAAGCCATTGCCCTGCAGAACGACGTCCCGCAAGGGCTGTCCTCGGCCATCTTCACCAACGACATCCGTGAGGCCGAGACCTTTGTCAGCGCCACCGGCTCGGACTGCGGCATCGCCAACGTCAACATCGGCACGTCCGGTGCGGAAATCGGCGGCGCCTTTGGCGGCGAGAAGGAAACCGGCGGTGGACGCGAGTCCGGCTCGGATGCGTGGAAGGCCTACATGCGCCGCACCACCAACACCGTCAACTATTCGCGCGAGCTGCCGCTGGCGCAGGGTGTGAAGTTCGATGTCTGAGATCAGCACCGGCGCGGCCGTTCCTGCCACGGGCACGGCCTTCGAAACCAGCGGGGTGTATCGACTGCTGACGGTGGCCCTGGGCGAGGTCCCGGCCCGTCAGGCGTTTGCCCAGCTCGACGTGGTGCCGGCGCTGCTGCGTCCGGTGAGCGAGACGGTGAGCCGTGCGGAACTGGCGCAGGCGCTGAACATGGCGCTGTTCCTGGACGTCACGCGCCGTGTGCCGATGGCCTCGGCCTATGTGGCGGACCTGCAGCGGGCCGGCCAGCGGCTGGTGTTTGACCACGGCGCCTTGCGCACCGTGGCCTGGCCCAGCGGTGCGCTGCCGCCCGGGGAGGCCTCGATCACCCGGGTGCTGCGGCCCCTGGGCTTCGAGCTGGCCGCCACCTATCCGCTGACGAAGCTGAAGATGACCGGCCGTGCGTGGCGACATGCGGATCTGCCGGAGGACATCGCCCAGTACTTCGTGTCGGAGCTGCATCCGGAGCGCTTCTCCGACGCCTTCCAGGCGACGGTGACCCGCGTGCTGGCGACTTCGCAAGACCCGCTGTCTCCGTCGGACCTGGCGCTGCTGGAACAGCTGGCGCGAGACCGTCAGTTGCCGCGGGCGTCCGCCGAAGTGCTGCTGCCGCATCTGATCGCCTGCTTTGCTCGCCACCATGGCCTGTTCGAGGCGGACGACTATCAGGCCCTGCTGAGCGAGTCGGCCGAGATGGCCTGGATCTCGACGGAAGGCAATGCGTTCAACCATGCGACGGACCGCGTGGCCGATGTAGCCGCCGTGGCGCAGGCCCAGCGCGATCTGGGCCGGCCGGTGAAGGACAGCATCGAAACCTCGGCCACCGGCCGGGTGCGCCAGACCGCTTTCCGCGCGGCGCGGGTGATGCGTGAATTCCATGACCGTGGGCAGCGGGTGATGCTCGAAGTCCCGGGCAGCTTTCACGAGTTCATCCAGCGCGAACCGTTGCCGGGCTCGACCGCCCTGGACCTGGCCTTTGACGCTGGCAATGCCACCGGCATCTTCAAGATGACGGCGGGCCAGGCAGCAGGTCAGACAGCGGGCCAGGCGGCTGCGGACGAGGCGCCTGCATGCTGAGCGCCTTGCTGGCACAGGCCCGCGGCCTGTGCGGCGATGCGCAGGTGCAGGCCGGCGACGGCATCGAAGCCCGGTATCTGCAGCCGGCGCGTTATGGCGCGGGCCAGGCCGCGGGCATGGTGCGTCCCGCCACGGTGACGGAAGTTTCCGCGCTGATGACGCTGGCGGCCGAGCATGGCGCCCGTGTCATTGCGCAGGGGGCGCATACGGGGCTCGTGCGCGCGGGTACCCCCACCGACGCCTCGCGAGACCTGCTGCTGAGCACCGAACGGCTCAAGCAGGTGTTCGAACTGGATCTGCTGGACCGCACGGTGCGGCTGTCCGCGGGGTTCCGGTTGTCGGAGCTGAATGAGCGTCTGGCCGAACACGGACTCTGGTTCCCGGTGGACCTGAGTGCCGACCCCAGCATTGGCGGCATGCTCGCGCACAACACGGGCGGCACGCGGATGTTGCGATACGGGGATGTGCGGGCCAACACGCTGGGCCTGGAGGTGGTGCTGGCGGAGCCGGCCGGTCAGGTGCTGCGTTGTGGCCAGGGTCTGCAGAAGGACAACTCGGCCCTGGCGCTGGGCCATCTGTTCATCGGGTCGTCCGGCAGCCTGGGGGTGATCACCGAAGCGACGCTCAAGCTCAGCCCGTTGCCGCGTCAGCGGGCCGTGGCGCTGGTGGCACCAAGCGGGCTGGGGCCGGTGTTTCCGCTCTACCAGACGGTGATGCAGCGATGGGGTGTGCTGGTCTCTGCCTTCGAAGGCATCAGCCGCGCCGCCCTGGAGGCCGGACTGCACGGGCAGGATCCGTCTCGCTGGTTCAGTGGGACGCTGCCCGACTACGCGCTGCTGATCGAGCTCAGCAGTGAGTTGCCCGCAGAGCAGCTGGACCTGAACGGCCTGTTGCAGGGCTGGCTGGAGTCCGAATTCGAAAGCGGCCGGGTGGCCGATGCCGTGCTGGATGCCGACGAGGCCATCTGGGGCCTGCGGCATCGCATCAGCGAAGGGTTGCGGGCGCAGGGCAAGGTCATCGGGCTCGATCTGTCCTTGCCGCGCCGGGCCTTCATGGTGTTTCGCGAGGAGGGCTCCGCCTGGCTCGCGCTGCATCACCCGCAAATGCGCCTGGCGGATTTCGGTCACCTGGGGGATGGCGGCATGCACTTCAACATGGTGTGGCCGACGGAGGCGGGACCGCTGGCGCCTGCGCAAGAGCTGGCCCTGCGGGAAGGCTTGTACCGGCTGGTGGCGGCGCACGGCGGATCCATCAGTGCCGAGCATGGGGTGGGGCCTCAATTGCAGCAGGCCTATGCGGCCCACTGGCGCCAGGTCTCGCCCGCGACCCTGGAATGGGCGAAGCGCGTACAAGTTCTCTTTGATCCGCACGGTCGATTGGGAAGCACGCATTGGGGCGGATAAAAACGCTTGCCAACCATTGAACCTGTGCTAAAGTCTAATTCTTCGCTGATCGACGCAAGAAACAAGTGCCGCTAGACAAATAGCGGTGGTTGTTGAGGGTGGCGAGTGGTGAATAAATCCTGAAAGCCCAGGTGGCGGAATTGGTAGACGCACTAGTTTCAGGTACTAGCGGGTAACTCCGTGGAGGTTCGAGTCCTCTCCTGGGCACCAAATCTGAAAAGGGGTCAGCGAAAGCTGACCCCTTTTCCCATTCTGACGCCCAGGAAGTGATGTCCAGTGGACATCACGCGAGGACTCGAATGGTTTGGACCGTGAGGTCCAAACCGGGGTCGCGCTTGCGTGACCGAGTCCTCCAACGCAGTGCACGGACGAGCGGCCTCCCCCCAGCGCTCCAACCCGCCCCCCGTACCGAGCCCCCCACCCCCGCGCACGAACCCCCGGCATTGCGCCAAAATCCCCGCATGCCCAAACCCGCCACCATCATCGACGTCGCCCGTGAGGCGGGGGTGTCGATCAAGACTGTCTCCCGCGTCGTGAATCGTGAGGCAGGCGTGCATGCCGAGACGCGGGAGCAGGTGGAGCGGGTCATGGCCCGTCTCAATTACCGGCCCAAGCAATCCGCCCGGAGCTTGGCGGGTGGGCGGTCCTTCCTGATTGGGCTGCTCTACTACGACCCCAGCGCGGCCTTTGTCGGCGGCGTCCAGCAAGGCGCCACGCTGCGCTGCCGCGAGGCCGGCTATCACCTGGTGGTCGAATCCCTGCACAACGACGCCCCCGACCTGCCGATGCAGGTGGACCGCATGGTCTCTGCGCTGCGGCCGGACGGCATGATCCTCACGCCGCCGCTGTGCGACAACCCTCAAGTGCTGCAAGCCCTGCGCGACAGCCAGACCCCTTGTGTGCTGATCTCCCCGGCGGCCGACAACCCCGAGCATCCGAGTGTCCGCATGGACGATGTGCATGCGGCGGAAGAGATCACCAACCTATTGATCAGCCTGGGCCACCAGCGCATCGCCATCATCAAGGGCGCGCGCGACCAGGTGGCGTCCAAGCGCCGCTACCAGGGGTATGCCGCCGCGCTCAAGGCCCACGGCATTGCATTGGACAAGGACATGGTGGTGCAGGGCGACTTCACCTTCCCAACGGGCGTGGAGGCGGCCTATCAATTGCTGAGCCGGCGCCAGCGCCCCACGGCGGTGTTTGCCAGCAATGACGAAATGGCGCTGGGTGTGCTGGTGGCGGCGCAGCGCCTGGGCCTGGAAGTGCCGGGTGACCTGTCGATTGCCGGCTTTGACGACACACCTGCCGCCGCACGAGTCTGGCCACCGTTGACGACGGTGCGTCAGCCGATGGATGAGATGGCGCGTGCGGCCGTGGACCTGCTGGTTGGGACCCGGGGCGGGGAGGGGGCTGCTCAGGAGGGCGGTGCTGGGGGGCAGCACCGGGTGCTCAAGCATGAGCTGATCGTCCGCGATTCAACGGCGGCCTCGGTGGACAAGCCGACCCGCGCGCGCAAGGCGTCCTGAGCTGCGACACAGCGGTGCTGCGGTGCAGTGATGCTCTCCGGCGTCAATCTGCTGAACCGCTGAACCGCCGATTCACGCCGCCATCTTCAACCCAGCCCGACTGAGCATCGTCTCAATCAGATCCCGATGCCGAGGCAGATCCCGCACCGCATGCTGCCCCAGCTGCGCGATCATGCCGAACTCCTTGCGCGCATCCTCTGCCCGCTGCAGCGGCGCGCGTGCCGCGTCCAGCTGCGTCTCGTATTCCATGCCGTAGAGCACATACTGCCAACTTGCCGGCAAATACATCTCCACATCGGTGATGAAGTCCAGCCGCTGCGGCGGCCGCTGGCGCCACATGGCCAGCTTGTCCTTCAGGCTGTCCGGATGCGTGGCCGGATCTGCGTTGTCGCGCCAGAAGGCCGTGTCCCGACGCTTCGTCAGCGCATAGTGCAGTTTGATGAAGTCCACGATGCGGGCATACCGCTCGGCCATGAAGCGGTTGAAATGTCGTGCCACCGGCGCCGTGTCCCCATCGAACGGAAACAGCTGCGCAATCAGATAGGCCGCGGTCTCAATCAACCCGATGCCGGACGATTCCAGCGGCTCCAGGAAGCCGCCGGACAGCCCCACCGCCACGCAGTTCTTCACCCATTGGGTCTCGCGATACCCGACATTGAGCGTGAGCTTGCGCGGACTCAGCGCGTCTGAGGCCGGGCCGATATAGCGGCGCAGCTCCCGCTCCGCCTGCTCGTCATCCGTATGGCGACTGCTGTAGACATGCCCGATGCCGCGGCGCTCCTGCAGCCCGATGTCCCAGATCCAGCCATTGCGCTGCGCGGTGGACAAGGTGCAGGACGCAATGGGCGCATCCGGCCGCGCATACGGCACCTGCATTGCCAGCGCGCGATCGACAAACAGCACGTCGTTCAGCGAGGTGAACGACGAGCCGAGCGCCTGCCCGATCAGCCGCGCATGAAAGCCGCTGCAATCCACATAAAGCCCGGCGCGCAGCACGCCAGCCTCCCGAGTCACGACAGCCGCAATGGCGCCCTGCTCGTCGAGCTCCACCTGGTCCACTGTGGCAATCACCCGCTTCACGCCCAGCGACTGCGCCTGTTCGGCCAGCAAGCCGGCAAAGCGTCCAGCGTCGAAGTGATAGGCGTAGTTCAGCGCACCCAGGTAGTCGCCGTCGGTGGGGCGCTTGGGCCCGTGGCGTGCATCGACCACGGCCTTTTGCAGCGTCACCGCCTCGGCGAATGCCCGGTCCGGCCCGGCCTCGCCCATCAGCCAGTAGGGCAGCAGCTCTGGCGCACCGGGACGCTGGCTGGGCAGGCTGAAGGGGTGGAAGTAGTGATCGCGACCGGATTCCCCAGGTCCGCGGTCGTTCACCGGCGGGCGCACCCAGTCATTGAACTGCACCCCCTGTTTGAAGGTGGCGGAACAAGCCTGCAGGAACCGCGATTCGGAGATGCCGATCGCCGACAGCGTCCCCCGGATCGAGGGAAACGTCCCTTCCCCCACGCCGATGATGCCGATGTCGCTGGACTCCACCAGCGTGATCCGGACGCCGCCGTGCGCGGTGCCCAGTTGCTGGGCGAGGAAGGCGGCTGTCAGCCATCCGGCTGTCCCACCCCCAACAATCAGAATGTCTTCAATCGCCTTCATGCCGAGGTGTCTCCGTGTTTGTGCTGTGTTGTGCAAAGGCATCAGTCGAGCGGCAGGCCCGTGTCCATCGGCTCTGCGGCCGCTCTTCGATCACGGGACCCACTACGGGTAAATGATAGTGCCCGAAATGACAACGATGTCAATCTTCCCGTTGACAACGTTGTCAGCGATTGCCTAGGATGCCTGCAAACGACAAGAACAACGTTCAAGAGCTTTCAGAGCCACCCAGGAGACAACATGACATCAGCTTCGTCCCGCAGGCCCGCCATCGGGCTGGTCACCCCCGTCCAACTCGCCGTGCTCGCCTTGATGGCGGGGACTGTGCAGGCCCAGCAGGCCTCCGAAACGCCGGCATCACAAACTGTCGCCCAGGCAGCGCCGCAGCAGGACACCGCGCCGCAGAGCGGCACCGCCACCACCACCGCCGACGGCAAGCAGGCCCTGCCGCAAGTGCTGGTGACGGCCACCAAGCGTGCCACCTCGCTGCAAAAGACCCCGGTCTCGGTGACCGCCATCAATGCCCAGACCCTGGAAGACAACCATGTGAAGAGCATGCTTGACGTCTTCAATCTGGTGCCCAGCATGCAGGGCACTGGCCAGGGGGACCACGGCATCGTCAGCATCACACTGCGCGGCATTGGCAACGACAGCGCCAAGACCGAATATGCCGACCCGGAAGTTGCCCTGTTCGTGGACGGCGTGTTTGCGCCGCGTCCGGAAGGCGCCGCCACCATGCTGTTCGACCTGGACGGCATCGAAGTGCTGCGCGGCCCGCAAGGCACGCTGTGGGGCCGCAACTCCACCGTCGGCACCATCAACATGAAGACGGCCAAGCCGGTGCTGCGCGACACCTCCGGCTATGTCGAAGGCGGCGTCGGCAACTATGCCCGCATGGGCATCAAGGGCGCGGTCAACATCCCGCTGGGCGACACGGTCGCGGCGCGCGTGGCCTTTGCCCATGAGCAGCATGACGGCTACGTCTCCTACCAGCGTCCTCCCAACATCTCCCTGGCGTCGCAGCAGGCGGCCTATGCGGCCTACGTGGCCGGCGGCGGCACGGCCGTCGGTTTCCAGCCGATCAACACCAGCCTGTTCGTCCAGGGCGGCGACAAGTACAACGCCCAGAACCAGACCGCGGCGCGCCTGAGCTTCCTGGTCAAGCCCAGCGACAAGCTGCGCTGGGACGTGTCCCTGGAGCAGTTCGCCGACCGCGGCACACCGTCGATGAGCCTGATGCAGACGCCTCGCGAAGGTGAGAAGTTCTGGTCGGCCCTGATCGACACCGCGCCCTCGCTCAAGCGGGACTCCACCTCCATCCGCAGCCGCCTGGAGTACGACCTGGGCGGCATGGCCCTGGCCTATGTGGCGGGCTACACCCACTTCAAGGGATCGGGCACCTACGACCAGGACTTCGGCGTCAACGTGCCCACCAGCTTCACCACCGGCGGCCCGCAACAGGCCGACAACACGGTGTGGAGCAAGTACACCAGCCACAGCCATGAAGTGACGCTGCAAAGCAATGAGCGTCAGACCATCGACTGGGTGCTGGGCCTGTACTACGCCGCGGAAGACAACGGCATCCGCTTCGACATCCCCATCATGAACGGTACCCAGCAGGGCACCGTGAACTGGCAGGGTTCCTTCATCCAGCCCAAGGAAACGGTGGACTCCACCGCCGCCTTTGGCCAGGCGACCTGGAACCTGACCGAAGCCTTCCACGTGACCGGCGGCCTGCGCTACACCCATGACGACCGCAAGAACAAGGGCGGCCGTGGCTGGTTCTGGGCGGGCAATGCGGCAGCGCCACAGATTCCGCTGAATCCATCGGTGGACCCGACGATCCCTGCCAACGGCTACACCGCGGGCAACATCAACGATGCCCACTACACCGGCAACAAGACCACCTGGCTGGCCCGCGCGGCATATGACCTGAACAAGACCACCATGGTCTACGGCAGCGTCTCCACCGGCTACAAGTCCGGCGGCACGGGTGACGGCGGCCTGCCGTACGGCCCCGAGACGCTGACCAACTACGAAGTCGGCTACAAGGCCACGCTGTGGGACGGGCGCATGACCTTCAATGCCAGCGCCTATCACATGAAGTTCAAGGACTTCCAGTTCAGCGCCCCGGTCATCGTCAACGGCAACCGCCAGTTCGCCTACAGCAATGCCGAAGGTGCGAAGGTCTCCGGCCTGGAGCTGGAAACCGCCGTGCTGATCACGCCGGACGACAAGCTGCAGTTCAGCGCCAGCTACACCAAGACGAAGCTGGGACAGCTGGTGGCGTCCTCCAACGACTACGCCCTGCCGGCCTGCTTCGATGCAACGCTGGGCGGCAACTGCGTGAACGTGACCGGCAATGAACTGCCCCATGCCCCCAAGGTGGCGCTGCAGCTCATGTATGAGCACAACATTCCGTTGTCCAACGGGGATGCCGTGGCACCGCGCATCAGCTTCCACTACCAGAGCGCGAACTGGTTGTCGGTGTTCAACCTCGGCGACGGAGACCGCCAGAAGGCGTATTCGACGGCCGACATCGCGGTCCGCTACAGCTCGAAGCGCAACTGGTATGCCGACCTCTACGTCCGCAACGTGAGCGACGAAAAGATCAAGACCAGTGCAGGCAGTGCCGGCAGCTACGCCAACCCGATCTGGGTGGCGCAATACGCCGCACCGCGCACCTTCGGCCTGAACGCGGGCTACAACTTCTGACGGGCTGGTGAAGGGAGCGTGTCCGGTCCGTCCTTGTTTCTCCTGCACAGCACCGCCTTGCTTGAGGGCGATGGCGGGCCGTGCCGCTCCCTGCCTTTGACTCCGCCATGAACAGAAAGACCATGCAGCCTTCCGACGCCACGCCCGCGACCGATACCGCCCTCATCCGCGACCTGATTGCGACCCTGCCCGCCGGCTTCCAGTGGGGCTCGGCCACCAGCGCCGCGCAGATCGAGGGCGCCGCCCGCGAGGACGGCAAGGGCGAGTCGATCTGGGACCGTTTTTGCGCCCAGCCCGGCCGCATCAAGGACGCTTCCAACATCGACGTCGCCTGCGACCACTATCACCGCTACGGGGAGGATGTGGACCTTATGAAGTGGCTGGGCCTGGACGCCTACCGCTTCTCCTTCGCCTGGCCCCGCGTGCAGCCGCTGGGCCGCGGCGCATGGAATGAAGCCGGCTTTGCCTTTTATGACCGGCTGATCGACAAGCTGCTGGAAGCGGGCATCCGTCCGCATGCCACGCTCTATCACTGGGACCTGCCGCAGGCGCTGGACGACGGCATCGGCGGCTGGCTCTCCCGCGATGTCGTGCCGCTGTTTGCTGACTACGCCGCCGAGGTGGCGCGTCGCTTCGGCGACCGGCTGGGCAGCATTGCCACCCTCAATGAACCCTGGTGCTCCGCGACGCTGGGCTACGAGACCGCGCAGTTCGCACCCGGCCACACCAGCCGGGCGGAAGCAGCGCAGGTGTCGCACCATCTGCTGATGGCGCACGGCGCGGCCATCCAGGCGATGCGGGCGGTCGGGTCCAAGGCGGAGCTGGGCATCGTGCTGAATTTCACCCCGTCCTTCCCGGCCGAGCCGCTGCTGGAGGCGGACCGCCGCGCGGCCCGCATCGATGATGGCCTGAGCACCCGCTGGTACATGGACCCGGTCTTCCGCGGCCAGTATCCGGCCGATGTCATCGAATACCTGGGCGCCGATGCACCCAAGATCCAGCCGGGTGACCTGGCACTGATCCAGCAGCCGCTGGACTTCCTGGGGGTGAACTTCTACACCCGCAGCTTCATCAGTACCCAGCAGCCGGCCGTGGCCCCACCCGGGGAACTCGGCTTCACCGACATGGGCTGGGAGATCTATCCGCAGGCGCTGACCCAGCATCTGCTGCGCATTACCCGCGAGTACACGCCGCCGCCGCTCTACATCACCGAGAACGGCATGGCCAATGCCGACAGCGTGGTGAACGGAACGGTGCCGGACAAGGAGCGCATCGCCTATCTGCGCAGCCATCTCTCGGCGCTGGCGCAGGCGGTGGCGCTGGGGGCGGATGTCCGCGGCTACTTCTACTGGAGCCTGCTGGACAACTTCGAATGGAACTCCGGCTACCTCAAGCGCTTCGGCCTGTTCCACGTCGACTATGCGACGCAGCAGCGGCTGGCCAAGGACAGCGCGCACTGGTATCGCGACGTGATCCGGCAATACCGGCAGCCGTGAGGGGCGGCAGCGCTGATGCGCTGATGCGCTGATGCGCTGAGCTTCACCCAAACAAAGGGGCCTCGCCATCCATGCGGATCGCGAGGCCCCTTCTTTTGGCGGGACGCCCGGGCCGCGCTCATGCGCCCCGCCCGGGCCAAGGTCCTCACCAGATGCGGATACGGTCTTCCGGCGCCTTGTACATCTTGTCGCCCTGGCGGGTCTTGAAGGCGTCATGGAAGCCGTCGTGGTTCACCGCAGCGCCATTGGCCCGGAAGGCCGGCGGCGAGTGCGGGTCCACCGTCAGCAGCGTCAGCTCGCGCTCTTCGCGGGTCTTCTGGCGCCAGGCCTGCGCCCAGCCCATGAAGAAGCGCTGCTCACCGGTGTAGCCATCGATCACTGGCGACGGTTTGCCCCCCAGCGAGCGCAGGTAGGCCTTGTAGGCGATCTGCAGGCCGGAGAGGTCGGCAATGTTCTCGCCCAGGGTCAGCTTGCCGTTCACATGCTTGCCGGGGATGGGCTCGTAGCCGTCGTACTGCGCCACCAGGCGCGCACCGATCGCGTCGAAGGCCTTGCGGTCTTCGTCGGTCCACCAGTTGCGCAGCGCGCCGTTGCCGTCGAACTGGCTGCCCTGGTCGTCGAAGCCGTGGCTGATCTCGTGGCCGATGACCGCGCCGATGGCGCCGTAGTTCACCGCATCATCCGCCTTCGGGTTGTAGAAGGGCGGCTGCAGGATGGCGGCCGGGAACACGATCTCGTTCATCGTGGGGTTGTAGTAGGCATTGACGGTCTGCGGCGTCATCAGCCAGTCGCGGCGGTCCACCGGCTTGCTGGCCATGGCGGCCTTGCGTTGCCATTCGAACTGCGCGGCGCGGGTGTCGTTGCCCAGCGCGTCACCGGCCCGCACCTCCAGCTTGCTGTAGTCGCGCCAGGTGTCCGGGTACGCGATCTTGATCATGTACTTGGACAGCTTGTCCTGCGCCTGCGCCTTGGTGGCGGGCGTCATCCAGCTCAGGCCGTCGATCGAGGTCTTGTAGGCGGCCAGCAGGTTGTTGACCAGGTCCAGCATGCGGGCCTTGTCGGCGGCGGGGAAGTAGCGCTTCACGTACTCCTGGCCCACGGCCTCGCCCAGCGCGGCGTTGACCTGGTCCACGCCCTTCTGCCAGCGCGCCTGCTCGGTCTTCAGGCCGCTCAGCGCCCGGCCGTGGAACGCGAAATGCGCCTCGCGGAAGGGCTTGGGCAGCACCTCGGCATGGTTGTCCAGGGTGTGCAGGGTCAGGTAGAGCTTCCAGTCGTCCAGCGAGGCGTCACCCAGCAGCTTGGCCGCCGCGGTGAAGTAACTCGGCTGCAGCACCACCAGCTTGTCCAGTTGCGGCAGCGAGGCGGCGGCGAGGTAGGCCTTCCAGTCGAAGCCGGGCGCCTTGGCGGCCAGTTCGTCCGGCGTCATGGGGTTGTAGACCTTGGTCGGTTCGCGCAGGTCCACCTTGTCCCACTGCACCTCCGCCAGACTGCGCTCCAGCGCCAGCACACGCCGGGCGGCGTCGGCCGGATCCTTCAGGCCGGCGTGGCGGGCAAGGGTCTCGAGATAGTTGCTGTAGGCGCCCAGTGCCTTGGCCAGACGTTCGTCGTCCTTCTTCAGGTAGTAATCCCGGTCCGGCAGACCCAGGCCGGCCTGGCCTGCCTGCAGACGGTTGGTGCCCGGCTCGGCATAGTCGGCCTCGATGTCCAGGCCCACCGGCGTGTTGACGACGCCGCTGGCCTTGCCCATCCAGGCGGCCAGTTGCTCGCGGGATTGGATGGCGTTGATGCTGTCGAGCATCGGGCGCAGCGGGGCCAGGCCCGCCTTGTCGATTGCGGCGGTGTCCAGGAAGGCCTTGTAGTAGTCGCCAATCTTCTGGTCATTGCCGGTCTTGGCCTTCTTGGCGGCCAGTTCCTCGGCGATGCTGCGCACCCGCTTGTCCGTCATGTCGGCCAGCACGGTGAAGGCGCCGAAAGACGACTTGTCGTTCGGGATGACGGTGTGGGCGAGCCAGTGGCCATTGGCGGCCAGGAAGAGGTCGTCCTGCGGGCGGGCGGTCTTGTCCGCGCCGGACAGGTCCAGGCCCGACTGCGGAGGAGCGGCCATGGCAAGGGCGGCGAACTGCATCGCGGTCGCCAGCAGGGTCAGACGGATGGCTTTTTTCATCACAAGCGCATGAAAGGAGTGCGGGCAAGCCCGGCGGAACTTCCAGCCTATGCCAAAAGACAGGGTCTGCCAAAAGCCATGAGTCCCGCAGTTGCAGGGGAGGGCGCCGGCCGCACTGCGATACTTGGGACACAACAGGACCGCCGGAGCCGGTCGCGCGCTGCGCGCCGCCCCCCGGCAGAGCCAGGAGAATGTGTGGAGACACTGCAGATCACAACCGATGCCCGCGGCGTGGCCCGGGTGCTGATGAACCGGCCGGAGGTGTTCAACGCCTTCAACGAGGCCATGATTGCCGAGCTGACCGACGCCTTCGACCGGCTGGGGCAGGACCCCACGGTGCGGGTGGTCGTGCTGGCGGGGCAGGGCAAGGCCTTCAGCGCCGGCGCCGACATCCAGTGGATGAAACGCGCCGCCGAAGCCTCACAGGACTGGAACCTGGAGGATGCCCGCAAGTTTGCCGCCATGCTCGACGGGCTGGCCCGCTGCCCCAAGCCGACCGTGGCCCAGGTGCACGGCGTGGCGCTGGGCGGCGGGGTTGGGTTGACGCTGGCCTGCGACCTGGCGATTGCGTCCGAAGGGGCGCAGTTTGCGGTCAGCGAGGCGCGCTTTGGCATCCTGCCGTCGGTGATCGGCCCTTATGTGGTGAATGCGGTGGGACCGCGGCATGCCCGTCGCCTCGCGCTGACCGCCAGCCGCATCGGCGCGCAGGAGGCGCTGCAGCTGGGCCTGGTGCAGCAGGTGGTGTCGCCGGATGCGCTGGAGGCCGCCGTGCAGGCGTGCATCCACGACCTGCTGGCCGGCGGCCCGCAAGCCCAGACGGAGATCAAGCGGCTGATGACGCAGCTGTCGGTCGGCCCGATCACGCCGCAGGTGCGGGAGCTGACGGCCCAGACCATTGCCCGGGTGCGCACCGGCGCGGAAGCCCGGGACGGCTTTGCGGCCTTCCTGGCCAAGCAGCCGGCGCCGTGGGTGCCGCCGCCGACGAAGGACTGAGCAGTCGGGGCTGAGCACTCAGGACGGAGACCGTCCCGAGGACCTGACGCCGTGGGGCTTGACGCCCTGCTGGAAGGACCCGTCAGGGCCGGACCGACCGGCGACCCGGACGCCTCGGGCCCGGCCCGGCGCTGCCGGCGCGTTCCACGATGACCGAGTTGAAAGGCCCCCCCGATGGGAGGCCGCTGAGGAGACATGCAATGACAGCAGCACACAAGCCCTGGCGAATCACGACCGCCGCCCCTGCGGACGCTCCGGTCGCGGTGATCGGCGCCGGCGTGATGGGCGCCGGCATCGCCCAGGTGGCGGCCCAGGCCGGGCATCCGGTGCAACTGATGGACCTGCGGGAGGGCGCAGCGCAAGCGGCGATCGACAAGATCGGGCAGGCCCTGGCCGCGCTGGTCAGCAAGGGCCGGATGGCGGACGAGGAACGTACGGCGGTGATGGCGCGTCTGCGTCCGGCCGCCTCCGTGGACGACCTGGCCGACGCAGCGCTGGTGGTGGAAGTGATCATCGAGCAACTGGCACCGAAGCAGGCGCTGCTCAAGGCGCTCGACACGCTGCTGCCGGCGGACGCGCTGATTGCGTCGAACACCTCGTCCATCAGCATCACCGCCCTGGCCAACGGCATGACCACGCCGCAGCGGCTGGTGGGCATGCACTTCTTCAATCCGGTGCCGCTGATGAAGCTGGTGGAGGTGGTGTGGGGCGCCGAAACCGACCCGGACGCTGCCCAGGCCATCGACGCCCTGGCCCGGCGCTGGAACAAGACGCCGGTGCATGCGAAGTCCACGCCCGGTTTCATCGTGAACCGGATTGCACGGCCGTATTACGCCGAGAGCCTTCAGGTCCTGCAGGAGCAGGGGGCCACCCCCGCGGTGGTGGACCGCGCGCTGCGCGGGGCCGGCTTTCGCATGGGCCCGTGCGAGCTGATGGACCTGATCGGCCACGACACCAATGCGCTGGTGACCCAGTCGGTGTTCGAGGCGAACTTCGGCGACAAGCGCTTCCAGCCGTCCCTGGTCCAGCGGGCGCTGGTGGATGGCGGCCGGTTGGGGCGCAAGGTCGGCAAGGGGTTTTATGAGGGGGTGCCGCAGGCCGCGCCTCCAGTCCCCGTCCCCACGACCCCGGCGCCCGCCGTGACGCTCTGTGGCCAGGGCCCGCTGGTCGAGCATCTGGCCGGCTGGCTGGCCCATCGGGGGCTGACGGTGGCGACGGCACCCGAGGCGGGCTGGCAGGGGCTGGCGCTGGAAGGCCTGGAGCTGCACCTGACCGACGGCCGCTGCGCTGCAGAACTGGCCCACCATCGGCAGCAGCCGGCCCTGGCCGTGATGGACTGGCCGGTGGCGCCGGACCGGGCGGACGGTCTGGCCGTCGCGTTCGGACCGAAGGTGACCGAGGCCCAGCAGGCGATGGCCGCTGAGCTGCTTCGCCATCTGGGCTGGGAGCTGCTGACCCTGCGGGACATCCCCGGACTGGTGGTGGCCCGCACGATTGCCATGCTGGTCAACGAAGCGGCCGATGCGGTCTGGCAGGGAGTCTGCGACGCGCCGGCCGCCGACACGGCGATGAAGCTGGGCGTGAACTATCCGGCCGGCCCGTTCGAATGGCTGGAGCAACTGGGTGCGCCCACCGTTGTGCAACTGCTGGAGGGGCTGTTCACCAGTTACCGCAGCGAGCGCTATCGGGTGAGCCCGCTGCTGAAGCATCGGCTCTGGGCTGCCTGACGGTCGAGGCTGAGGCTGAGGCTGACCGCTGACCGCGACGCTGACCGCTGGCGTCGGAACGCAGCACGCGCCCCAAAGAAAAACGCCGCGGCGGCGAACCGCGGCGGCGTTGATCGAAGGCGCGGTGCGCCGTTCAGAGCAGCATGCGCAGGTGAGCCTGAGCCTGCAGCAGCGGCGGCAGGCAGTGCTCGACCATCTGTTCCATGCTCATGCGCGAGGCATGCACGCTGATGGCCATCGCGGCGACGGTGTCGCCCTTGTAGTTCTTCAGCGGCACGCTCACCGAACGCAGGCCCTGTTCCAGTTCCTGGTCGATCAGCGCATAACCCTGGGCGCGGGCGCGGGCGATCTCGATGCGCAGGCGCTCCGGATGGGTGATGGTGTGCGGCGTCAGGGCGTTGAGTTCCTGGCGGGCGATGAAGGCATCCACATCGGCTTGCGACTGGGCGGCCAGCAGCACGCGGCCGTTGGCGGTGCAGTAAGCCGGCACGCGGGTGCCAGGTTGCAGCGTGGGCGACACGACGCGGCCGGCGCTGGTGGCCGAGATGCAGATCACGTCATTGCCGTCCAGCACGCCGGCCGAGCTGGCTTCCTTCATCGCATAGGCCAGCTTGTGCAGCTCGGGCTCGATGATGCGCGGCAGACGGGCGGAGTGCATGTAGCTCTGGCCCAGGCGCAGCACCTTGGGGGTCAGGGCAAACATCTTGCGGTCCTGGGAGACGAAGCCCAGGTGGGTCAGCGTCAGCAGGTAACGGCGGGCGGCGGCGCGGGTCAGGCCCGTGCGGCCGGCCACTTCACTGATGGTCAGGCGCGGACGTTCCTGGTCGAAAGCCTCGATGACGGCCAGGCCCTTTTCGAGGCCGGCCACCAGATCCCGCTTCAGCGGGCCGGTACGGACTTCTTCCGTGGGGGCGTCGGGAATGACCGCAGCGGTCAGTTCGTCGTCTAGGGAGCGTTCAGCGGACATGGTAAACCGTTTGTGCGTTTAACGCCCAAATCTGCTGGGCGTGGGCAGGAGATGCCCGTCACTATAGGGACAACCCTGTGAAGTATCTTTGCCAGGGCCATTGTTTCCAACGCTATCCGCACGAACATGCACCATGCTGGTGATTTCAAGACGATATGCGCCCGGCACCCACACGAAATGGGTGATCAAGGGCGGCAATCGCAAATCAGGGCGCAGGAGCGGGCAGGTGACGGGCGATTGGCAACAAGAAATGACGAGGGGGACCTATGAAAAGTGGTCATGCCGCTCATATATGAGCGGTATGCGCCACCAGACGCCGTCAGTATCCCATGCGATGTGCGATTACCGCTTCCCCGAATGGGACCGTTGTCATGACAATTTTTCAGCGTCCGCTGACTTTTGCTCATGATTGGCTTACGCGTACGGCTGCGCGTGGGACGCCCAAACGCCCCCCGAAAGGGTGAGGCGACGCGCTCAGCGTCGCTCTGGACCGCTCAGACCCGCTCGATGACCACCGCAATCCCCTGGCCGACGCCGATGCACATCGTGCACAGGGCATACCGGCCCCCGGTGCGCTGCAGTTGGTGGGCAGCGGTGGCCACCAGCCGCGCGCCGCTGGCCCCCAGCGGATGGCCCAGGGCAATGGCCCCGCCGTTCGGATTGACGCGGGGGTCGTCGTCCTGCAGCCCCAGGTCGCGCAGAACGGCAAGCCCCTGCGCCGCAAACGCCTCGTTGAGCTCGATGACGTCCATCTGCGCCAGCGTCAGGCCCACCTGGGCCAGCACCTTGCGGCTGGCCGGCGCCGGGCCGATGCCCATGATGCGCGGTGGCACGCCCGCCGTGGCCATGCCCAGCACCCGCGCCTGCGGCGTCAGGCCATGGCGTCGCACCCCTTCTTCGCTGGCCATCAGCAGGGCCACGCTCCCGTCGTTGACGCCGGAGGCATTGCCCGCCGTCACGCTGCCGTCGGGACGCACCACGCCTTTCAGACGTGCCAGCGCCTCCAGGCTGGTCTCCCGGGGATGCTCGTCCTGGCTGACGACGATGGGCTCGCCCTTTTTCTGCGGCAGGGTGACCGGGCAGATCTCCTCGGCCAGGAAGCCGCTGCGCTGCGCCGCCAGGGCCTTGGTCTGACTGGCCAGGGCCATGCGGTCCTGCGCTTCGCGTTCGATGCCGAAGTCGGTGGCGACGTTTTCAGCGGTCTCCGGCATCGCGTCCACGCCGTACTGCGCCTTCATCTGCGGATTCACGAAGCGCCAGCCGATGGTGGTGTCGTAGAGCGCGCTGCTGCGCGAAAAAGCGGACTCGGCCTTGGGCATGACGAAGGGGGCGCGGCTCATGCTTTCCACACCACCGGCGATCATCAAGTGGGCCTCGCCGCTGCGCAGCGCCCGGGCGGCGGTGCCCACGGCATCCATGCCGGAGCCGCAGAGCCGGTTGAGCGTCATGCCGGGCACGTCCACGGGAAGGCCCGCCAGCAGCGCGGCCATGCGGGCGACGTTTCGGTTGTCTTCGCCGGCCTGGTTGGCGCAGCCATACAGCACGTCATCCACCGCGCTCCAGTCCAGGCCCGGATGCCGTGCGATGAGCGCCCGGATCGGCACGGCAGCCAGATCATCCGCACGAACCGTTGCAAGGGCGCCCGCATAGCGACCAAAGGGCGTCCGCTGTGCGTCACAAATGTAGGCAAACATGACAGTCTCCGGAATCTTTATGAGAATGGTGGGTCGGGAACGATCATAGGGGGGCAGGGGAAAAAGCTGTGACAAGTTGCACGCAAGCGGTTGGAACGTCCGCCGTGTCGCGCTGCAGACGCGAAATTGGCTTAACTTCCGCCCCTCTCCAGCCGAAGCACGGATGAGGGCGGAAACCCTGTGGAATCAAAATGAAGGACAAGTCGGCCGATCCGTTGATCGATGTCAGCCAGCTCAAGGTGGGGATGTTCATCCACCTGGACCTGGGCTGGATGTCGCACCCGTTCCCGCTGAGCAGTTTCAAGCTCAGCTCGGAAGAGCAACTGCTGATCCTTCGCCGGCTGGGCCTCAAACAGGTGCGCTGGAGCCCCAGCCGCAGCGACCTGCCGCTGGAAGCGGCCCCGATGCCGGCCGTGCCTGCGCCGGCCGCCGCGCCCACGGCCGCGGCCGCGGACAACGACCCTGAAAAAGACCAGCACCGTCTGGCGTTGGCACAGCAGCGGGAAGCCCTGCTGCTGTGCGAGCGTCAATATGCGGAAGCCGCCTCGGCCCTGCGTGAATTGATGGACCTGGTGCCCCGCGAGCCGGTGAATGCCAAGGACCGCTCCGCCGCTCTGTCCCGCGCGCTGCTGGACAAGATGCTGGTGGAGGGCGACATCAACATCCGCCTGCTCAATGAAGGCGCCGGCGACCGGGCATCGGCCCATGCGCTGAACGTGGCCATCATCTCGATGCTGCTGGGCCGGGCCTTTGGCCTGGGCAACGAGGAACTGGCCGACCTGGGCCAGGGCGCGCTGCTGCACGACCTGGGCAAGCTGGAGCTGACCCCGCGCTTTCGCCATCGTGACGAGAGCTTCACCGTGGCCGAAGTGCAGGCCTATCAGCAGCACGTGGCCAAGGGCGTGGCGCTGGCGCAGAAGATGGGCGTCAGTGCCGCCCCGCTGCTGGTCATCGCGCAGCATCATGAACATGCGGACGGCAGCGGCTTCCCGCAGCATCTCAATGCCGATCGGATGAGCATTCTGGCCCGCATCGTCGCCTTGGTGAACCGCTTCGACGGGCTGTGCAATCCGCTGATCGCCGCCAAGGCCATGACGCCGCACGAGGCGCTGTCGCTGATGTTCGCGCAGGGGCGCAGCCGCTTCGACGCCACCATGCTCAATGCCTTCATCCGCATGATGGGTGTGTATCCCCCTGGCTCGGCGGTGCAGTTGACCGACGACCGTTATGCGCTGGTGGTGGCGGTGAACTCCTCCCGTCCGCTCAAGCCCAAGGTCATGGTGCACGACGCCAAGGTGCCGCGTGACGAGGCCCTGCTGTTGAACCTGGAAGAGATGCCGGACCTGGGCATCCGCCGCAGCCTCAAGCCGCAGCAACTGCCTCGCGCCTCGATGGACTACCTGTCGCCGCGTGGCCGTATCGCCTACTTCTTCGAACCCGCCAATCCGTCGCAGTCCCGGGAGCTGGCCGCGTGAAACCGGTGCGTCCTGCTCGCGGCGCCGCACAGGCGCCGGAGGGCCCGTCGGACCTCGTATCCCCGGCAGTCCTCCTGAACCCGTCCTTCCTGCGCCTGATCGATGGCCTGCAGGAAGCGGTCTGGCTGGTCTGTGCCCGCACCCATGCGGTGGTGGCGGTGAACGCCGCCTCCCAGGCTTTGCTGGGCCTGGACGCTCGGGACCTGGTCGGCAGCCAGATCGAGTCGCTGGCGGCCACGCCGGAAGATGCGCTGTTCTGGATGGACGCCGCCATCGGCCGCCGGGAGCCGCTGCACACCGACACCATGATGCGCCATGCCGACGGCCGCATGCTGTGGGTGTCCCGGCGCATCAGCCATGTGCCGCAGCCCGAAGGACACGGCCTGTGGCTGGTGGCCATGCGGGACCAGACCCAGCAGCGCCACCACGACGAGGAGCGTGAAACCCTGCTCGCCGAGCTGCGCGCCACGCTGGAATCGACCGCCGACGGCATCCTGGTGACCGACCTGGCCGGACGCATCCGCAGCTTCAACCAGCGGCTGGCCTCGCTGTGGGGCATCCCCGAGGACCTGCTCAACGAACGCAATGACGACGCGGTGCAGGCCTGGATGCGTCGCAGCGTGGTGGACGGCCAGGGCTATGCGATGCGGCTGACCGCCATCCAGGAATCCCCGCTGCTGCACACCAGCGACAACATCAAGCTGATCGACGGGCGGGTGATGGAGCGGGTCTCGCTGCCGCAATGGAGCCGCGGACGGCCAATTGGCCGGGTCTATTCCTTCCGCGACCTGAGCGAGAAACTGGCGGCCCGCCAGCGCATCGAGGAGCTGTCCCACAACGACATGCTCACCAGCCTGCCCAACCGCCGCGCGCTGCTGGAGCGGGTGGACTATGCGCAGGCCATGGCCCGGCGCGAGGCCTCGCCGTTTGCGCTGCTCAATGTCGACCTGGACCGCTTCAAGCAGATCAACGACACCCTCGGCCATTCCTACGGCGACCGCGTCATCAAGGAAGTGGCCGTGCGGCTGAAGGAATCGCTGCGGGAAGTGGACACCGTGGCCCGGCTGGACGGCGATGAATTCGCGCTGCTGATCCACCAGGCCGATGCCCGGGGCGCCGAACATGCGGCCCGCCGGGTGCAGGAAGCGATGTCGCGGCCCTTCAGCTTCGACACGCTGAGCTTCACCGTCACCTGCAGCATCGGCATTGCGCTGTTCCCCGGCGACGGTGCGAGCGCCGACGACCTGCTGGCCAGCGCCGAGCGGGCCATGCACTGGGTCAAGGAAAGCGGCCGCAGTGCCTTCCGTTTCCACCAGCCTCGCAAGGATGTGGACCTGCTCTCGCGCATGCGGCTGGACCATGCCATGCGGCGCGCGCTGCAGGAGGGCGAGTTCCGGCTGCACTTCCAGCCCCAGATCGCGGTGGACAGCGGCGCGCTGATCGGCGCGGAAGCCTTGATCCGCTGGCGGGACCCGCATCGGGGCGATGTGCCGCCTTCGGAGTTCATCCCCGTGGCGGAAGAAAGCGGCTTCATCATCGCCATCGGCCAATGGGTGCTGCAGCAGGCGGTGGCGCAGGCGGCCGACTGGCTGAAGAAGGGCCTGCGGGTGCCGGTGGCCGTCAACGTCTCGGCGCTGCAGTTCCAGCAACCGCAGTTCGTGGACACCGTGGCTCAGACCCTGCGCGCCGCACAGCTGCCGCCAGACCTGCTGGAGCTGGAGCTGACCGAGTCGGTGCTGCTGCGTGACGCGGACGAAGCGCTGCACCGCATGCAGGCGCTGTCCGAGCTGGGGCTGCAACTGGCGATCGATGATTTCGGCACCGGGTATTCCAGCCTGGGCTACCTCAAACGTTTCCCCATCCAGCGACTGAAGGTGGACCGAAGCTTCGTCAAGGGCCTGCCGGGCGATGCGAGCGACGAGGGCATCGTCAATGCCATCGTGCAGATGGGGCGGGCGCTGAAGCTCCAGGTCATCGCCGAGGGCGTGGAGACCGAGGACCAACTGGCCTTCCTGGCGCGCTGCGGCTGCCAGGAATACCAGGGCTTCCTGTGCGCGCCGGCGCTGGATCCGCGCAGCTTCGAGCATCGCTTCAAGCCGGCCGACGCCATCGGTACGCCCCCGGCGGCGCACGCGTCGGCAAAGCCGGTGCCCGTGTCCGCCGCCGAGCCGGTGGCCGGCCCTTCCAAGCCGACAGTGCGTCTGGTGCGCGGCGCCTGAGGGCACAATGCATGTAGGCCGCCGCATGCCCGGCGGAACGGAGACCAGCGTGCTGTACAAATTCAAATCCAAGGCCGGCGCGGACGTGATCATGCTGCAGCCGCACGGCGACCAGGCCCTGCAGGTGCTGGGGCGCGAGCCGTCGGCCCAGGGCATCTTCCAGTCGGCGGACCTGCCGGGGCTCATCCAGCGCGGCGAGGCCGCCATCGAGGAAGAGCAGGCGGCCCATGAACGGGCCAAGGCCGAGGCGCAGGCCGAGGGCCGCAAGGCACCTCCCGCGCCCGAAGTGGCCCTGCGGCAGCGGCTGTGGCCCCTGCTGGAGCTGATGCGGGCGGCATCGGCCTCGCAGACCGATGTGGTCTGGGGCGTCTGAGTGGACGCGACGCTGGTCTTTGCCCTTCGTCATGGCGAAACCGCCTGGAACCGGGAAGGGCGCCTGCAAGGCCATCTGAACCTGCCGCTCAATGACATGGGGCAGGCCCAGGCCCGGCGCCTGGGGGCCGCCCTGGCGGACCAGGCGATCGATGCCGTGTATGCCAGCGACCTGGACCGCGCCCTGAGTACCGCGAAGGCGGTGGCAGCGGCGCACGGGCTGCCGGTCCACACCGACCCGCGCCTGCGCGAACGCAGTTTTGGCCGCTTTGAAGGGCGCCTGTGGGCCGACATCGAGGCGGACTATCCGGAGGCTGCGGTGCGCTGGAAGCAGCGGGACCCCACCTTCGAGCCGCCGGGCGGGGAGAGTCTCACCACCTTCTATGCCCGCTGCATCGAAGCCGCCTCCTCGATTGCCCTGGCGCATGCGGGGCAGACGGTTGCGCTGGTGGCCCATGGCGGCGTGCTGGACTGCCTCTATCGCGCCGCCACCCATGTGGACCTCCAGGCGCCGCGCAGCTGGCTGCTGGGCAACGCCAGCATCAACCGGCTGCTGCACACCCCGCAAGGGTTCAGCCTGGTGGGCTGGAACGACGACCACCACCTGCAGGGGCTGGCCCTGGACGATGCGGGCGTGCCCGGTTTCATGCCGCGCGCGGAGCCCAGCCGGGCCTGAGCGAAGACCGGCCTTCCGCACGGCAAGGCACGGCGCGGCGCGGCGTTGCGTGGCGGGTTCTTCCTTCTCTGCGCTGTCTTGCGCGCTGCTGCGTTCTCAGGCGCTCTGCCGCGCGAGTGGCGCCCCACCCCCGGCAAGGGCCCCGATTGCTCTGCGCCCCCGGGGTTTCCCTAACGCACCCTTTGGTGGGATTCATCCGCAGGTTTGTCGGCGAATGCGCAGTCAGCATTCAATCGTTGGCATTGACATGCAATGGGCGGAAACGCCGGAAGCCCGTGTTCATCGGCATTTCCGGGTGCAAGTCCCTGATTCGAATGGCTTTCGTCAGTTGTTGATTTCCCTAGCCTAGAACTGTTGCAATTTCGCGTCGCAAGGTATGAGGTGCGTGCAACGCACTTCTATACTGCGCACACTCTGCAGTACGCCCTTCGCGCCATTCGCGACAACTTTCTCCAACAGATGAAGGTGAATATGAAGAAGATTGCTCTTGCTGCTGCCGTTGCGGCGCTGTCCGCTCCGGCGTTTGCCCAAAGCTCCGTCACGCTGTGGGGACGTATCAACACCACGATGGAGTCGCAAAAGGTCGGCAACGGCGATCGCGTCTCCGTCCTGCAGAACAACGCTTCGCGGCTGGGCTTCAAGGGCACGGAAGACCTGGGCGGCGGCCTGAAGGCCAGCTTCGCGCTGGAACACGGCCTGAATGCCGACAACGGCGCGGCCACCGGCGGCACCCAGTTCTGGAACCGTGAAGCCAGCGTGCAACTGGCGGGCGACTTCGGCGCCGTGCGCCTGGGCCGCTGGACCAACGGCAGCTACTACGCCACCGCCGACTACGTGTCCATGCACAACCATGACACCGGCACCTCGTCGGACGCCCTGTATTCCGGCGTGGGCTTCTTCACCCCGAACGGCAATCCGCAGAGCAACAAGGTCGCCTACTTCACTCCCAACCTGCAAGGCTTCAATGCTGAAATCGCCCTGCACGCGGGTGAAGGCGTGGACAAGCGCGCTTATGACGTCGCGCTGAACTACGACCAAGGTCCTCTGCACCTGGGTGCTGGCTACACCAAGCAAGGCTCTGCCAACCAATACGCCGTGCGCGCCCTGTATGAACTGGGCCCGTTCACCTTCGGCGGCTATGTGCAGCGCGAAGACAGCGGAACTCCCCAGTCGATCGGCGCCAAGGAAACCCGCACCATCGGTCGTCTGTCCGGCATGTACACCGTGGGCCAGTCTGAGTTCCACCTGAACGTGGGCGGCACCAAGGCTGGTGGCTACTCCTTCAACGGTGGCCGCAACGGTGGCAAGCAGTACACCCTGGGCTACAACTACAACCTGAGCAAGCGCACCAAGGTGTACGGCTTCTACACGGCGATCGACGCGACCACCGCCAACAAGGCCGACGATTTCAACTCGTTCGCCGTGGGCATTCGCCACAACTTCTGATCACCGCTGTTGATGGGGAAACCGGGCCTGGTGCCCGGTGCCCCTTCAGCGGGAGTTCAAACAAGAAAGGCGCCTCGCAAGAGGCGCCTTTTTTCATGGGCAGTGCCGGAGCCGATGTGGCAACCGGAGCAGACGGGCCCGGTGTCTTCTACTCGTCGAACAGCTGTCCCGCCTGACGCGGTGGTGCCACCCCCAGGTGCCGGTACGCGGCCAGCGTGGCAATGCGTCCCCGCGGGGTGCGCTGCAGGAAACCTTGCTGAATCAGATAGGGCTCGATCACGTCTTCGATGGTGCCCGGTTCTTCCCCGATCGCGGCCGCCACGTTGTCCAGGCCCACCGGGCCGCCGTCAAACCGGTGCACCACCGCTTCGAGCAGCTTGCGGTCCATCAGATCGAAGCCCTGCGGGTCCACATCCAGCATGGCCAGGGCCTTCTCGGCGATCGGAAGAGTGATGGTGCCGTCGCCCTTCACATCCGCATAGTCGCGCACGCGGCGCAGCAGCCGATTGGCGATGCGGGGCGTGCCCCGCGAGCGCCGCGCCACTTCCAGAGCGCCGGCCGCTTCGATCGGCGCGCCGAGCAGGGCGGCCGACCGGGTGACGATGCGCTGTAGCTCCTGCGCCGTGTAGAACTCCAGCCGCGCCACGATGCCGAAGCGATCCCGCAGCGGATTGGTCAGCATGCCGGCACGGGTGGTGGCGCCCACCAGGGTGAAGGGCTGCAGGTCCAGCTTGATCGAGCGGGCGGCTGGTCCCTCGCCGATCATGATGTCGATCTGGTAGTCCTCCAGCGCGGGGTAGAGGATTTCCTCGACGACCGGGGAGAGCCGGTGGATCTCGTCAATGAACAGCACGTCATTGCGTTCGAGATTGGTGAGGATGGCCGCCAGGTCCTTGGGCTTTTCCAGCACCGGACCGCTGGTCTGGCGAAGGCTCACGCCCAGCTCGGCGGCAATGATGTGGCTCAGGGTGGTCTTGCCCAGCCCGGGCGGGCCGAACAGAAGCACATGGTCCAGTGCCTCGCCCCGCTTGCGGGCCGCGCCGATGAAGATCTCCAGTTGCTCGCGCGCCTTGGCCTGGCCCACATATTCGTCCAGCAGTTTGGGCCGCAGGGCGCGTTCGATCGCATCCTCGTTGGGCGAGGTGGGATGGGCGCTGATCAGCCGCGCCTGCTGGGGCGCCGGGGTGAAGTCGTCGGTCTGGATGCTCATGACGGAGAGGATTGTGGCGGCTGCGCAGCGTCAGGCCGTCAGGAGAGATGTTTCATGGCGAGCTTGATGCCGTCGCTCACCGACACGTCCGGCGGCAGGCTCTTGAGCGCCGCGCCCGCTTCCTTCTCGCTGTAGCCCAGGGCCACAAGGGCTTGCAGGATGTCGGCCTGTGCATCGTTGGCCACGGTGACCGGCAAGGCCAGGTCCGGGCCCAGCTTGCCCTTGAGTTCCAGCAGCAACCGCTCGGCCGTCTTCTTGCCGATGCCCGGCACCTTCACCAGGCGGCCGGCTTCCTGGCGGGACACCGCCTGCGCCAGCTCCGGCACCGACAGGCCCGACAGCAGCGACAGCGCCATCTTCGGGCCGACCCCGCTGATCTTGATCAAGAGGCGGAAGGTGTTGCGTTCCTCGGCGGTGAGGAAGCCGAACAGGACGTGGGCATCTTCCCGGATGGAGAGGTGGGTCAGCAGGCTGGCCCGCTCGCCAAGGCCGGGCAGGTTGAAGAAGGTGCTCATCGGCACGTCGACTTCATAGCCGACGCCCTGAACGTCGATGAGGATCTGCGGGGGCGATTTTTCCGCGATGACGCCAGTGAGTCTGCCGATCATGTCGGCATTATCCGCTGGCACCGGTGGCGACCCGGCGGATCAGTTGCGGCCGATCAGTTGCGGCCGAACAGACCCAGGCGCTGCGCTTCCAGCGCCGCTTCCGCGCGCGAGCTCACATTGAGCTTGCGGTAGATCTGCTTGACGTAGTCCGCGATGGTGTGGCGCGACAGGCCCAGCTGCACACCAATCTCCGGCAGGGTGAAGCCCTTGGCCACGCGCAGCAGCACTTCGGTTTCGCGGTCGGTCAGCGACACCTCGTGCAGCACGGCGGCGGCCTGCGGGCGGCGCTGCGACGTGAAATACGCGATGACCTTGCGGGCGATGCTGGGGGACAGCGGCGGCTCGCCCTGGCTGATGCGCTGCAGCTGTTCGACCAGCAGCTCGCGCGACTGTTCCTTGAGCAGGTAGCCGAAGGCACCGGCCTGCAGGGCGGGGAACAGATGTTCGTCGTCGTCATGGATGGTGACGATGACCGACTGCACTTCCGGCTGCTTCTCGCGCAGGGCGGTGATCACCTCCACGCCGGAGCCGTCCGGCAGGCCCAGGTCGAGCAGGGCCAGGGTGAAGCGCTGGCTGCCCACCTGCTGCAGGGCGTCCTGCACCCGCGAGCATTCGGTGACCACCGCATTGGCAAAGACCTGTTTGATCAGGACCTTCAGCCAGGCGCGGATTTCGGGAATGTCTTCGAGCAGGAGGATGTGGTTCATGGCGCGCGATTCTTGCTCAATTTCCAGGAGGAACGGCCCGGCTGCGGATGCAGTGGGCCCCGATGCAACACTACGGCTTTCTCGGCGGCATGCCTACCCCACTTTGTGGCCAGTCTCGGCCAGCGTGGGGAAAGCGTCACGCCGGGACGCGCCTGAAAAGTGCCGTGCAGTGTCCGTCCCATCACAGCGGAATGGTCAGCCGGATGACCGTGCCCCAGCCGGGTCCGGATTCCACGAGGCACTGGCCATGCATCTGCTTGGCGCGCGACTTCATGCTGGCCATGCCGTGTCCCTTGTCCAGGCGACCTTCCAGCTCCAGCGGAATGCCCTGGCCGTTGTCCTGGATCACCACCGAGAAGTAGCCGTCCTGGGCCGAGCAGCCCACCACGCAGTGGGTGGCGCCGCTGTGCTTGATGATGTTGCTCACCGCCTCGCGCAGGATGCGGGTGGTCTGCACATAGGCCCGTGCCGGGAAGGTGTGGTCGATGTCTTCGGCGGGGGATTTCCATTCGGCCAGGATGTTGGCCTGCGCCAGCCGCGACACCACCTCGGCCCGCCAGTCGCCCAGCGCGTCCAGCAGCTGGACCGGCTTGCCGGTCAGGCCCCGCACCGACAGACGCATCTCTTCCAGCGCCTCGCGTGCCAGGGTCGAGATCCGGTCGGACTCGCTGGTGTGCACGATGGTCAGCAGCTTGGCGCCCAGGTCGTCATGCAGGTCGGCGGCGATGCGCTTGCGCTCCCGCTCGGTGACCTGTTCCAGCTTGGCCTCGGCCACCTGGTCGAAGTGGCGCTCCAGCTCGGCGATGCGCTCCTGCATCCGCAACTCGCCTTGCAGGACCTGCAGCTCGGCCTGGGTCAGGGCCCGGGAGAACTCCCGCACGCGCTGCAGCGCCAGGCCAATGAGCGACAGCGCGGCCAGGATGCTGGTCGCGCCGGTTCCCGGCAGGAAGACAGCCGTCAGCACCGCGCAGGCGGCCAGGCCCAGCAGCACGCAGGTGACGATGAAGTCGCTGCGCGGATAACGCTCTTCCAGGGTCGGCAGGAACAGGTCCTGCCACAGATGCCAGACATGCCAGCCCATGGCGGCCACCAGTTCCGCCCCCAGCACCCAGGTGACGGCCTGGGCCAGCGCGGCATGGGGCAGCGGCAGCAGCAGGGTCAGGGGCAGCATAAGGGCCTGGAACAGCAGCAGGCGCCGCAGTCGGCGGTCCTGCCGACGCACGCGGCGCATCAGATATTGCACGGCCATCAGGACCAGCCACGGGCCCACGAGCACCGCTACCGCGGCGGGCCAGGGCGTGTGGGGCACGGCACCGGCCAGCACCACCCAGCCCGCCATCAGGCCGGCCAGCCAGCCGATGTGGCGCTGCGCGCGCCGTTGCCAGATCAGCAAGGTCAACACCACGGCCAGGGTCAGCACCATGGCATTGAGGCCGCCGATCAGCCAGTCCAGCGGATGGGCATGGGCCAGCGCCAGCGGTGGGGGGACGAGCAGCCCGGCCGGGTCCTGCGCGGGGGACGGGGACACACTGACCGCCACGGTCTGGGCAAGGACCGGCGGCACCCCCGCTGCGACCATCCCGATCAGGGTGAGGGATGCGGCGGTGGCGAGTGTGCCGGCCTTGCGCCAGGCGCGGCGGCAGGCCGGCAGGGGGGACAGATCACGGAGCGTGGATCGCAAGGGGGAGGGGTGAAACGAAGGACTCTCGTTTGCTGGGATGCGCTGCATGAGGACGATTGTGCAGGCCCGGACACACGCCAAAGGCTGCGCGGGAGACAATAGCGTGCTTAACCCCCCTGAATACGGAGCTTCGTCCGTCTTGAACCTGCGTCACGACTTCACCCCTGTCGACAACCATCGACTCTCGCATCTGTGCGGCACCCTGGACCAACACCTTCGCGCCATTGAAGGGGGCCTCCGGGTGCGCATCAGCCACCGTGCAGAACACTTCCAGATCGAAGGCGACAAACCTTCCGTACAACGCACGCTGCTGCTGCTGGAGTCGCTGTATGCACGCGCGGACCGCCCGATCGATCCGGACGACCTGAGGCTGGCCATCATCGAGGCGGCCGGGGATGTCCGAGCCCCGGGCGGCAACGGCGCCGGTGCTGCGGACGGCGCGGTCTCGCCGGACGGCGGCATCGTGCTGCGCACTCGCCGTGCCGACCTGGCGGGCCGCACGCCCAACCAGCATCAATATCTGGCGCAGATCCTGTCGCATGACATCAGCTTTGGCATTGGGCCGGCGGGCACGGGCAAGACCTTCCTGGCGGTGGCCTGCGCGGTGGATGCGCTGGAGCGGTCGTCGGTGCAGCGCATCATCCTGACGCGTCCGGCGGTGGAAGCGGGGGAGCGTCTGGGATTTCTGCCGGGCGATCTGGCGCAGAAGGTGGACCCGTACCTGCGGCCGCTGTATGACGCGCTGTATGACCTGATGGGCTTTGACCGCGTGACCAAGGCCTTTGAGAAGGGGCAGCTGGAAATTGCGCCGCTGGCGTTCATGCGGGGCCGCACGCTCAACCATGCCTTTGTCATTCTGGACGAGGCGCAGAACACCACGCCGGAGCAGATGAAGATGTTCCTCACCCGCATTGGCTTTGGCAGCAAATGCGTGGTGACCGGGGACACCAGCCAGATCGACCTGCCGCGCGGCATGGTGAGTGGGCTGGTGGATGCGCAGCGGGTGCTGGACGGCGTGGAAGGCATTGCCATGACGCGCTTCACCCGGGCGGACGTGGTGCGTCATCCGCTGGTGGCGCGCATCGTGCAGGCGTATGAGGAGCGCCAGTCGGCGCGGCAGTTGCAGGAAGCGCGGGAGGCGCGCGATGGGGCTGAAGCATCCGCCCGCAATGGTGCAGCCCCGAGCAGCAGCGCTGCTTCGCGCAGCGGTGCCAGCGTTTCGGAACAGGCGTCCAGCAAGCCCTCGACGGGCACTGCCGCAAGCTCCAAGGTCAGGCCCAACGCCAAGGCGAGCGACACAGGCGGCAAGCCAGACGCAAAGACAGGCGCAAAGACAGGCGCCAAGCCCCGTGGCAAGTCAACGACCAAGGCGACCGCCACGGCGCCTGCCACTGCTTCGGTGAAGGCGCCTTTGCGCAAGCAGGGCGAAGCGTCTTCTCGTACGACGGCCAAGACACTCGCCAAGGTGCCCGGCAAGGCTTTGACCAAAACGCCGACCAAATCGCCAACGAAAGCGCCGACCAAGTCGCCTTCAAAGCTCTCGACTGGAGCGTCATCCAGACCGTCTCCCAAAGCGTCTGCCAAGCCGACTTCCAAGTCATCCGCCAGGCGCCGGACTCCGGGAGGTCAATGATGAGTCAACCGGACCTGAGCCTGTCGTTGCAGTTTGCGGATCCGCGGCACAAGGCGGTGCTGCCGCGTCACAAGGTGATGCGATGGATGCGTGCGGCGCTGGAGTTGCCTGGCGAGATGACGGTGCGGATTGTGGATGCGGAGGAAGGACGCACGCTGAATCGCGAGTATCGGCAAAAGGACTACGCGACCAATGTGCTGACCTTCGACTACACGCACGAGCCCGTGGTGGCAGCGGACCTGGTGATTTGTGCGGAGGTGGTGGAGCGAGAAGCGCGGGAGATGGGCGTGGACCTGACGGCGCACTATGCCCACATGTTGGTGCACGGCACCTTGCACGCGCAGGGATACGACCACGAAGAGGACGACGAAGCCGAATGCATGGAGGCCCGCGAGACCGAGATCCTCCTCGCCCTCGGCTTCCCCGACCCTTACAAGAAGTAGTCCCCCCAAACGCCGGAGCGCAGCTCCGGCCCCCTCCAGCCACACCCGCGGAACTGGCTCTGCCAGGCCGCAGGGTGGCGCCCCTTGGGGGCAGGAGCGTAGCGACTGGGGGGCAATCGATTCAGCGCCCCTTGGGGGCAGGAGCGCAGCGACTGGGGGGCTCAGCTAGTACCCAGGTAGCGCTTGCGCCAGAAGAAGGCGCCGAGGCCCACGGCGAGGGCGCCCATGAGCGCCACGGCCACCCAGAACCCGGTGGCCTGGTGGATCAGCGGCAGGTTGTCGAAGTTCATCCCGAACACGCCAGTGATCAGGTTCAGCGGCAGGAAGATGGCGGTCAGCACCGTCAGCGTCCGCATGATGTTGTTGGTGCGCTCGCCGGTCAGCGAGAAATGCATCTGCACCGAGGTCTCCGCCGAGCTCTCCAGCCGCCGCACATGGGTCAGCACCCGCTCGACGTGCTCCAGCACATCCCGCGACCGCACCCGCAGCAGCTCCCGCTCCCGCTCTTCCTCCAGGCTGCCCATCGGCCACTCGCCCAGCGCATCGATCCATTCCTGCACCGCACTGCGCTGGTCCTCGCAGATGTCCTCCAGCCGGGACAGCGTGTCTCGCGCCACCAGCACCACATTCCAGTCCCGGAAATGGCTGCGGCGGTCCAGCAGGAGCTGCTGCAGCGTGGTCAGGTCGCGGGTGAGCAGACGGCGCAGGTCCAGGTAGCTGTCCACCATCTGGTTCACCATCCGCAGCATCAGTTCCGCGGGGCTGGTGGGCAAACGGGTGCTGCCGCGCAGGTCCCGGCCCTCCTGCTGCTGGCCCAGCTTGGACGCGAAGTAGTCACGCAGCGTGCATTCACCGGGATGCACGGTGATCAGCACCCGGTCAAACACCGCAAAGCCGACCGGACTGGTGTCGATGGACTTGAACGCCTGGTCGGCCAGCGCCACCGTGCGAGGCACGTCGTCAGGCGCTGGTGCCGCGCTGGCGTTCATGTTGCCGTTCGCGCTGCCAGCAGCGCCACCATTCCCCCCGCCCGGCAGGGCCCCCGGCTGCGCCGCCAGACGACGGAACACCATCAGGTCATACCAACTGGTGTAGTCGAAGTGTGACGGCAACTGCTGGTTCAGCAGGTCTGACGCATGCAGGTCCAGCAACTGGGCCCCGGTCCAGTGCTGCAGCCGCTGCTGCAGGGTCGGCAGCTGCAGCTCGAACTCCCGCCGGGGCAGACCCAGCCACAGGAAGCCCTGCGGCGGCAGGTCGAACGGCAGCTCGGAGAGCTCTTCGTAGATGTTCTCGCTGAGATGGAAGATGCGCATGCGCAGGCGGCGTTGTCAGGCTTCCCGGATCAGCCGGGCGGCGTCCATGGCGAAGTAGGTCAGGATGCCGTCGGCACCGGCCCGCTTGAAGGCGAGCAGCGATTCCAGCATCACCGCATCATGGTCCAGCCAGCCATTGGCCGCCGCCGCCTTCAGCATGGCGTATTCGCCGCTGACCTGATAGGCAAAGGTCGGCACCCGGAACTCTTCCTTCACGCGTCGCACGATGTCCAGGTAGGGCATGCCGGGTTTGACCATCACCATGTCGGCGCCTTCGGCAAGATCCAGACCGACCTCGCGCAGGGCCTCGTCGCTGTTGCCGGGGTCCATCTGGTAGGTCTTCTTGTCCGCCTTGCCGAGGTTGGTGCGGGAACCGACCGCATCCCGGAAGGGGCCGTAGAAGGCACTGGCGTACTTGGCGCTGTAGGCCATGATGCGGGTGTGGATGTGCAGGTCGCCTTCCAGCGCATTGCGGATGGCGCCGATGCGGCCGTCCATCATGTCGCTGGGGGCGACGATGTCCACCCCGGCCTGGGCCTGGACCAGCGCCTGCTGCGTCAGCAGGTCCACCGTGATGTCGTTCAGGATGTAGCCGTGTTCATCGACCACGCCGTCCTGCCCGTGGCTGGTGTAGGGGTCCAGCGCCACATCGGTCAGCACGCCCAGTTCGGGGAAATGCTGCTTGAGCGCGCGCACCACGCGGGGAATCAGGCCGTCCGGATTGGTGGCCTCGATGCCGTCCGGCGTCTTGTACTGCGGCTCGATCGCCGGGAACAGCGCCAGCACCGGAATGCCCAGCTTCACGCATTCCTCGGCCACCGGCAGCAGCCGGTCCAGGCTCAGGCGGGAGACCCCCGGCATCGAGCTGATCGGCTCCACCCGGTTCTCGCCCTCATGGACGAACACCGGATAGATGAAATCGCTGGCATGCAGACGATGCTCCCGCACCAGGGCGCGGGTGAAGGCATCCCGGCGCAAACGGCGGGGGCGACTGGCGGGGTAGGGGGCTGGCAATTGCATGTTTGATGTGAAATTTCCGAGAAATTCCACCGGTATGGGGGGCCTTACGTAGAAAGACGTAGCGACGCAAATTCGACAGATCTGTTAAAGTCGCTCCTGAATGATAGCCGCTCGGCTGTTGTTCCCTGCTTTTCCTCCCTGAGCAGGAGCCTTAGCGTGATGACAGCGATAAGGCTTTCCAACCCCGGCTGTGAAGCCGGGGTTTTTTTTCGCCGCGTTGATAATGCACGCATGCTCTGGATCAAAGCGCTGCACATCATCTTCGTGGCCGCCTGGTTTGCCGGCCTGTTCTATCTTCCCCGGATTTTCGTGAACCTGGCCATGGTTCCGGCGGACAGCCATCCGGAGCGCGAACGACTGTTGCTCATGGGCCTCAAGCTCTACCGCTTCTCCAGCGGCTTGATGGTGCTGGCGCTGGTCTTCGGCGCGACGCTGTGGCTGTACTACGGCATCGGCCGCGGACCCGGCAATGGCTGGATGCATGCCAAGCTGGCCCTGGTGGTCGGCGCCATCGGCTATCACCACGTCTGCCGCGCCATGCTGCGCCGCTTCGAGCGCATGGCCAACACACGCAGCCATCGCTTCTACCGGGTGTTCAACGAGGTGTCGGTGCTGCTGTTCTCGGCCATCGTGATCCTCGTGGTCGTCAAACCCTTCTGATCGGACCGGGGATGGTCACGCGGCGCAGCTCCGCCACCTGGCTGGCCCTGGGGTATGCGGTGCTGGTGTTCTACGCCAGCCTGTATCCGTTCTGGCCCTGGCGTCTGCCGCCCAGCCTGCCCTGGCCCGGGGTGGTGGGCCTGCCCTGGCCGCGGTACTGGAGCCGCTTCGATCTGTGGACCAATGTGGTGGGGTATGCGCCGCTGGGCTTCCTGTGTCTCTTTGCGGTGGTGCGCAGCGGCAAGGGGCTGTGGGGCGCCTGGCTGCTGGTGGGCGTCGGGCTGCCGCTGCTGTCCTTCGCCATGGAGACGCTGCAGTACTTCCTGCCCGGCCGCGTGCCGTCGCTGGCGGACTTCCTGCTGAACAGTGCCGGGGCATGGCTGGGCGGTGTCATTGCCTGGACGCTGCATCGCTTCGGCGGCCTGGAGCGCTGGACCGGCTGGCGCGAGCGCTGGTTCGTGCCGCACAGTGCCGGCGCACTGGCGCTGCTGGCGGTGTGGCCGGTGGGGCTGCTCTATCCCGCCCCGGTGCCGCTGGGCTTGGGACAGCTGTTTCCCCGTCTGCGGGAATTGGCCGAGCAGGTGCTGGCCGGCACGCCCTGGGAATTGATGCCGGATGAGTCGGTCAGCGACCTGCCGCTGCCGCCGGGGCTGGAAGCCATTGCCATTGCGATGGGGCTGCTGGCGCCGTGTCTGCTGGCGCTGTCGGTAGCGCGGGCAGGTTGGTTGCGGCGGGTGATGCTGGTGATGGGCGCCGGCTGCCTGGGGCTGGCTGCGACCGCGTCCTCCACGGTGCTGAACTTCGGACCGGACCACGCCTGGGCCTGGTTCACCACGACGACCTGGCCGGGTTTGCTGATCGGCGGCGTCCTGGCGCTGATGGCCGCGCTGATGTCCCGCCGCGCGAATGCCGCCTGGGGCCTGGTGGTGCTGACCGCATTGATTGCGCTGATGTCGGAAGCACCCGCCGACCCTTATCTGGCGGAGAGCCTGCAGGCCTGGGAGCAGGGGCGCTTCGTGAATCTGTATGGGCTGGCGCAATGGGTGGGCTGGTTGTGGCCCTTTGCCGCACTGGCCTGGCTGCTGTATGGGGTGACGCAGAGCGATTCAGCGCCTTCTCCCCTGCGGTCGCGCCTGGACCGCCCTTCAGAGGACGCTTCGACGCGTGACATATCGCACACCTCTCGTGCTGGTGAAAACCCCGACCCTACAATGGCACCATGAGCTATTACCAGCGTCACATCTTCTTCTGCCTGAATCAGCGCGACGGTGAAAACGCCTGCGCTCAACACGGCGCCCAGGAAGCGTTTGATCACTGCAAGAAGCGGGTCAAGGCCGAAGGTCTGGCCGGCAAGGGCGGTGTGCGGGTCAACAAGGCCGGCTGCCTGGACCGCTGCGCCGGCGGGCCGGTGGCGGTGGTGTACCCCGATGCGGTCTGGTACAGCTTTGTGGACAGCAGCGACATCGACGAGATCGTCGAGCGCCATCTGAAGCAGGGCGAGGTGGTGGACCGTCTGGTGCTGCCGGACAACGTCGGTCGCTGAACGGAGCCGCTGCATGAATGCACAGACCCAGCGCCGGCAGATCGCCGGGCCGGCCGGCGAGATCGAATGCGCCGTGGATGAACCCGCGCTGGCGGACGGCCAGGCGCTGCGCGGCGTGGTGGTGATCTGCCATCCGAATCCGACGCAGGGCGGGACGATGGACAACAAGGTGGTCCAGACGGTTGCCCGCGGGTTCCTGCACATGGGCTATCGGACGGTGCGCTTCAATTTCCGGGGCATCGGGCAGTCGCAAGGCGGCTGGGACGAAGGCCGCGGCGAGGTGGACGATGCGCTGGCCGTGGTGGCCGCCTTCCGGGAAGCCGGTCTGCCGCTGGCGCTGGCCGGCTTCTCTTTCGGCGGTTTTGTGGCGTCCCAGGCGGCGTTGCGTCTGGACGATCCTGCCGAGCGGCTGCTGCTGGTGGGGCCTGCCGCCAGCCGCTTTGGCGTGGCCACGGTGCCGCCGACCACCGTGGTGATCCACGGTGAACAAGACGATGTGGTGCCGCTGACCGCGGTGCTGGACTGGGCACGCCCGCAAGCGCTGCCGGTGATCGTGGTGCCCGGCGTCGGGCATTTCTTCCATGGGCAGTTGCCGCTGCTCAAGAATTTGGTGCTGCGCAGCTGGCATCCTGCGGGGACCGCACCCGCCTGATCCGGTGTGATCCTGCCTGACCCCGCCTGTTGCGCTCCCCCTGAGGACCTTCCCCGCATGAAACGATTCCTTGCCCCCCTGATGGCCCTGGCCACGGGGCTGTTGACCGCTGTGACCGCTGTGACCGTGCACGCACAGGTGCAGCCGCCGGAGATCGCGGCTCGCAACTATGTGCTGATGGACCTGACGACGCATCAGACGCTGGCCGAGCGGGACGCGGATGTGCCGCAAGATCCCGCGTCGCTGACCAAGCTGATGACGGCCTATGTGGTGTTCGACGCGCTGAAGGCCAAGCGGCTGACGCTGGACCAGACGCTGCCGATTTCGAAGCGGGCGTGGGACGAGCGCAAGGGCGATCCGTCGCTGATGTTCATCGACACGACGATGACGCCGAAGGTGGATGAGCTGCTGCGCGGCATGATCATCCAGTCCGGCAACGATGCGTCGGTGGCGCTGGCAGAAGGCGTGGGCGGGTCGGTGGAGCAGTTCGTGGCCATGATGAACCGGCAGGCACAGGCCTGGGGGTTGAAGAACACGAGCTTCAAGAACGTGACCGGGATCACCGAGCCGGGGCACAAGACCAGCGCGCGGGACATCGCGGTGGTGTTCGCGCATGTGATCCAGGACTTTCCGCAGTACTACGCGGACTACTATTCGAAGAAGGAATACACCTTCAACAAGATCCGCCAGTACAACCGGAATCTGCTGCTGACGCGCGATCCGACGGTGGATGGCGGCAAGACCGGGTTCACCGACGCCGCTGGTTACTGTCTGGCCGCCAGCGCGCAGCGGGACGTTCCGAATGGGAAACGCCGTCTGCTGAGCGTGGTGATGGGCACGGCCTCGAAGGAAGCGCGTGCGACGGAGAGCCAGAAACTGCTCAACTGGGGTTATGCGGCGTTTGATGCAGTCCGGTTGTTCGATGCGAATCAGGCGATCACGACCGCGCAGGTGTGGAAGGGCACCAGCGCGGAAGCAAAGCTGGGCGCTGCAGGTCCGGTGTTCGTGGCAGTGCCGCGCGGGGAAGGCAGCAAGCTGAAGACCGAAGTGCAGCGCACGGATCCTCTGGTGGCGCCGCTCGCCGCCGGGCAACGCGTCGGGACGCTCAAAGTCACCACGTCCTCCGGCGCTACCGTGACAGAAGTGCCGCTGGTGGTGCAGCAGGAAGTCCCGCTCGCAGGGATCTTCGGGCGCGCCTGGGATGCGATTCGGTTGTGGATCAAGTGAGGCGGGGCGGCTGATCCCGGCTGACTGTTATCGAAACGCCACCTGCGGGTGGCGTTTTTGCTTTTGGGCTTTTGGGGTCGGCCGCCAGGTTCTTTGACTGCGCCCGGACAGCAGAGGGCTGGGGGGTATTGACTCCATGTCATTCCTGTCCGGCTTCGCCGGCCATTCCCTTCTTAACTTCCGTCAATACCCCCCAGCCCTCTGCTGTCCTCGGGGACAGGTCCGCATCGATTCTTTGCATGCGGGGCCCCTTGGCGTTGGGAAACGCTTTAAACAGGCCAATCCAGCGCTGTCCTCGGTTCAGTAGGCGATGGTCCTCCTGCGATGGAGACCTCAGTGGTGCTTAACGGCTCATACTGTGCAGACCCTCATTCCCCATCAAGACCTTTCAGCCGTTGATCGGGCAGCATCGGGCCACGCGCCAGATGTTGATAATGGGAGCGTTGCACGGGAGAACCGCTGATGACCACGCCCTGGACCGAGCTGCCCTGCTACCTCAATGGCCACCTCGGCCAGCTGGGCGACGCCCGCGTGTCCGTCATGGACCGCGGCTTTCTGTTCGGGGACGGCGTGTATGAATTGATTCCCGTGTACGGGCGCCGGCTCTTCCGCGTGCAGGACCATCTCAATCGGCTGGGACGCAGCCTCAAAGCCCTGCGTATCGAGGACCCCTACGAGCGTGAGGCTTGGCTCGATCTGTTTCGCAGCCTGGTGGCGCATCTGCCCGATCACGAAGATCAGTGGATCTATTTGCAGGTGACGCGCGGTGTGGCGCCCCGTGACCACGTCATGCCCAAAGACCTGGAGCCCACCGTGCTGGTCTATGCGTCCCCCCAGCGAGCGCTGACGGCGGAGCAGCGTCATCAAGGGCTGTCCGTCGTGACGGCGCGCGATTTCCGCTGGCAGCGCGGCGACATCAAGAGCACGTCCTTGCTGGGCAATGTGCTGGCGCGGCAGATGTCCGCCGACCAGGGCGCGGACGAGACCCTGATGGTCCGCGACGGCTATCTGACCGAAGCCTCCGCCAGCAATGTGTGGATCGTGCGGGACGGCGCCCTGCTTGGCCCACCCCCCGGCGAGCTGTTGCTCGAAGGCGTGCGGGTCGGGCTGCTGGCCGAGCTGTGCGAGGAGCTGGGGCTGGCCTACAACCTGTGCCCGATCGCGGAGTCGGAGCTGCTCACCGCCGATGAGATCCTGCTCAGCTCCGCCACCAAGGAAGTGGTCGCGGTAACCCGGCTCGATCACGATCCCGTCGGCCACGGCGCCCTGCGCGGCCGGCCCGGACCGGTGTACGCGCAGCTGTATGAGGCCTACCAGAAGGCCAAGATCTTGCAGAGCGTCTGAACGACCCCAAGTAGGATGTCACCATGACCAGCGCATTCAATTCCCCGATTCCGCCCGAGCAGTCCCTGATCGAGTACCCGTCCCAGTTCCCCATCAAAGTGATGGGCGCACATGTGGAAGGCTTCCCCGAGGCGATCGTGTCCATTGCGCGCCAGTTCGACCCCGCCTTCGACGAGTCCAAGGTCGAGCACCGGCCCAGCAAAGGCGGCAACTATCTGGGCATCACCATCACCGTGACCGCCACCAGCCGTGAACAGCTCGACGAGCTCTATCGCACCCTCACCACGCATCCGATGGTGAAGGTGGTGTTCTGAGGCATGAGGCATGAGGCTTGAGGCCTGAAGCACTTGGCCGCGCCGAGGGGGCTTCGGGCCCCCGGATTCAGATCGCCGCCGCCTCCGCAGACAGCGCTTCCGCCAGCGCCTTGACCTTGGCCTTCGCCGCCAGGTCGCCATTGCTCGCCGCCGCGGCATACCAGTAGCTGGCCAGGCGCAGGTCCCGGTCCACGCCCAGTCCCGTCTCGTACATGGAGGCGATCAGGTACTGCGCCCCCTCGTCCCCGCCATTGGCCGCTTCCCGGTACCAGCGCGCCGCCTGGGCCATGTCCAGCGGTGCGCCGCGTCCCAGGTAGAACGCGGTGCCCACGGCCACCTGCGCATCGACGCTGCCGTGCTCCGCTGCCTTGAGGTACCAGGCATGGGCCTGGACCAGATCGCGTCGGCCCAGCACGCCTTCTTCGTAGAACTGGCCCAGCGACAGCTCGGCCCGCACCAGGCCGCGCTCGGACGCGCGCTTGAGCAATTGCTGCGCCAGCGCCAGATCCGGACGGGCCGCCTCCCGGCGCAAATGCATCATGGCCAGGTTGTAGTCGCCCAGCGCCTCTCCCCGCGCCGCCAGCTCACCAAACTGGCGCTCCGCTTGTCGCCACCGGCGCTGCTCATACGCGGCCAACGCGGTTTCGAGAGTGATGGCACGGTTCGCTGCGGCCGCCCCGTTCGCTGGGCCCGCCTTTGAGCCCGGATTCGGTGCGGAAGCGCTCGAGGCCGCCTCCACCGCGGAGGCAGGGCCCGGCGAATCTGAGGCTGCCCGCTGGTCCGAGGAGGCCGCTAAGGAGGCCGTTAAGGACGCGCGCCCGTCGATGGGCGATGGCGCCTGCACCTGAGGCGGCTCCGAGCGCGCCGAAGCCGCGACCGCGAGCAGCATGCCGAGCACGATCATCTGGGCCCGTCCAGCGCCTCGCGACCCGCCGCGTGAGAATCTTGCCGCCATGCTTCGTCCTCAAAGTCCCGACTGCGCCCATCCTATGCAGATCGCCGCTAGCATGCCCACATGTTGATCAAGACCCTGGGCCGCGTCGACTATGCGGCCACGCTGGAGGCGATGCGCGCCTTCACCGACACCCGCACCCCCGACACCCCCGATGAACTCTGGCTCTGTGAGTTCGACCCGGTCTACACCCAGGGGCTGGCCGGTCAGGCCGATCATGTGCTGGCACCGGGCGGCATCCCGGTCATCCAGACCAACCGCGGCGGTCAGGTGACCTATCACGGCCCCGGACAGGTGGTGGCCTATCCGCTGATCGACCTGCGGCGGCTGGGCATCTACGTCAAGGAATATGTGTTCCGGCTGGAGACCGCCGTGATCCAGACCCTGGAAGGCGTCGGCGTGACCGGCCACCGGGTCGCAGGCGCCCCCGGGATTTATGTGCGGCTGGATGATCCCGGGGCGCATGCCGCACTGTCCATGCCGCCCGATCCGGCCGACCCGTTCAAAGGGCTGGGCAAGGTGGCGGCGCTGGGCATCAAGGTGAGCCGACACTGTACGTATCACGGGGTGGCCCTGAATGTGGCGATGGACCTGAAGCCCTTCTACGGCATCAACCCCTGCGGGTATGCCGGGCTGGCAACGGTGGACCTCGCTACACTGGGGGTTTTCACGGACTGGGCCACGGTGGCCCGGCGGTTCGGCGAGCGTCTTGACGCGCAGCTGAGCCCCTGAGCTTCCGACGGAGCATCGCCTGCCATGGCAACCGAGAACATCACGCACGAAGCAAAAAGCGCGGCCGACTACGACGCGACCGCCAAACAGAAGGCCCAGGCCAAGACCGCACGCATCCCCATCAAGATCGTGCCGGCCGAGCAACTGAAGAAGCCGGACTGGATCCGGGTGAAGGCGGGTTCGCCGACCACCCGTTTCTATGAGATCAAGCAGATCCTGCGCGAGCACAAGCTGCACACGGTCTGCGAGGAAGCCTCCTGCCCCAACATCGGTGAATGCTTCGGCAAGGGCACGGCCACCTTCATGATCATGGGGGACAAGTGCACGCGCCGCTGCCCGTTCTGCGACGTGGGCCATGGCCGCCCCGATCCGCTGGACGTGGACGAGCCGATGAACCTGGCCAAGACCATCGCGGCGCTGAAGCTGAACTACGTGGTGATCACCAGCGTGGACCGCGACGACCTGCGTGACGGCGGCGCCGGCCACTTTGCCGAATGCATCCGGCAGGTGCGTGCGCTCAGCCCGCTGACCCAGATCGAAGTGCTGGTGCCGGACTTCCGCGGCCGCATGGACCGCGCTCTGGACATCCTGCGTGCGGCGCCGCCGGACGTGATGAACCACAACCTCGAAACCGCTCCGCGCCTGTACAAGGAAGCGCGTCCGGGCTCGGACTACCAGTTCAGCCTGAACCTGCTCAAGCGCTTCAAGGAAGAAGTGCCGAACGTGCCGACCAAGAGCGGCATCATGGTGGGCCTGGGCGAGACGGATGAAGAGATCCTGCAGGTGATGCGGGACATGCGCGCGCACAACATCGACATGCTGACCATCGGGCAGTACCTGGCCCCGTCGGGTCACCACCTGCCGGTGCGTCGTTACGTGCACCCTGACACCTTCAAGATGTTCGAGGAAGAGGCCTACAAGATGGGCTTCACCCATGCCGCCGTCGGCGCCATGGTGCGCAGCAGCTACCACGCCGACCAGCAAGCCCACGCCGCGCTGGAAAAGATGCCCCCCAGTCGCTAACGCTGCCCCCCAGTCGCTTCGCTCCTGCCCCCAAGGGGCGCCGCCCGGCGGCCTGGGGAAGTGGTGCCCCCCAGTCGCTAACGCTCCTGCCCCCAAGGGGCGCCGCCCTGCGGCCTGGCGGAGCCAGTTCCGCGGGCGTGGCTGGATAGGGCCCCCCAGTCGCTAACGCTCCTGCCCCCGAGGGGCGCCGCCCTGCGGCCTGGCAAAGCCAGTTCCGCGGGCGTGGCTGGCTGGGCGCTCAGTCGCTTTGCGACTGTCGCTAGGGGCTCACCAACGGCCGGCGACGTTTTTTAGGAGCAGGTTCACGGCGGCGAGTTGGCGGTTGCGGATGGAGAGTAGGGACGCTTCGGCGGTCAGTGCGCTGTTCTGCGCGGAGGTCACCTCCAGGGAGCTGACCGTGCCGGCTCGGTATTGCTCCGTCACCAGGTCCAGGTTGCGCTGGGCCGAGTCCACCGCCTCCTGCTGCAGCTGCGCTTCACGCGCCAGCCGGTCCGCCAGCACCAGGTTGTCCTCCACTTCCTGCATCGCCGTCAGCACCGTCTGCCGGTAGGTGGCTACCGCTGAATCCGCACTGGCCCGCGCCTGCGCGCTCGCCAGCTTGTGCTGGCCGTTGTCGAAGATCGACATCGCCAGCGAGGGGCCAATCGACCAGAACAGATTCGGTGCGCTCACCAGGTTCGACAAGGTGCTGCTCCGATACCCGCCACTGGCCGACAAGGACAGGGTCGGATAAAACGCTGCATCCGCCACCCCGATCTGCGCATACGCCACGGCCACGCGCCGCTGCGCTGCCGCAATGTCCGGCCGGCGCTCCAGCAACTGCGACGGCACCATGCGCGGCACCGCCGGCGGCGCCGGCAAGCTGGCGTTGGCATTGAGCGCCAGTGCCGACGGCGGCAGGCCCAGCAGCACCGCAATCGCATGCGCCAGCTGCGCCCGCGTCGCCTGCGTCTCCAGCAACTGCGCCTGGGCCGACCGCAATTGGGTCTGCGCCTGCAGCACATCGCTGCGCGCCGCCACCCCGCCCTGATAGCGCGCTTCCGTCAGCGCCTGGAAGCGCTCATAGGACTTGACGCTGCGCTCGTACAGCGCCTCCTGCGCCTCGGCCGTCCGCAGCGAAAAATAGCTCTGCGCCAGCGTCGTCTGCGCAGACAGCCGCGCTGCCGCCAGGTCCGCCTCACTGGCCTGCAAGCTCGCCTGCGCGCCTTCGCTGGCCAGCCGCAAGCGGCCCCACAGATCCGCCTCCCAACTGGTGCTCAGCGACAGCTGCGCACTGTTGGTCGGCCCGCGGCTGATGGAGCCGCCGCTGACATTGCCATCCGGGCTCGCACTGCGGGTGCCGCTCAGGCCCACCGACAGCGTCGGCAGCAGCGCCGAACTGCTCGCGTCCACCGCCGCCCGCGCACTGGCCACCTGCGCAATCGAGACCTTGAGGTTCTCGTTGCCGATCACCAGCCGGGCCTGCAAGTCATTGAGCACCGGGTCCTGGAACAGGGTCCACCACGACTCGGGCACCACCTCGGCCGTGCCCGGCTGGGCATGACGCCACAGATCGGTCTCCTTGTACTCGGCAGGCGCCGTTACCGGCGGCGGCGGATCCTTGCGGGTGATGGCGCAGCCGCCCAGCACCGCGCTCAGGCCCAGCACCAGCAGCGCCATGGCAGGCATCCGGGCCGAACCATTCGACCGGGGCAAGGGGAAAGAAGGGGACGATTCGGAACAACGGATCTTCATGGATCTCTCAACCCTGGAGGGACGGAGCCGCAGGCGGCTCGGCAGACAAGACGGATGGCGCATTTCCCGACGCGGAGTCGCCGCTGGCGCTACGGCGGCGCAGGCGCTGCAGCTTCTGGCGCAGCCGCTCCATCAGCACGAACACCACCGGCGTGGTGTAGAGCGTCAGCAGCTGGCTCAGGATCAGGCCGCCGACGATGGCAATGCCCAGCGGCTGGCGCAGCTCGGCGCCGTCCCCGCTGCCCACCGCCAGCGGCACCGCACCGAAGATGGCGGCAAAGGTGGTCATCAAGATGGGCCGCAGCCGCAGCTTGGCCGCACGGAAGATGGCCGCGCCCGCCGACAGATGCGCCGTGGTGCGCTGCCGCGCAATGGCGAAGTCGATCATCATGATGGCGTTCTTCTTCACGATGCCGATCAGCAAAATCACGCCGATCAAGGCAATGATCGAGAACTCGGTGTTGAACAGCATCAGCGCCAGCAGCGCCCCCACCCCCGCCGACGGCAAGGTCGAGAGGATGGTGACCGGATGCACCAGGCTCTCATAGAGCATGCCCAGCACCAGGTAGATGGCGATGATGGCCGCCCCAATCAGCAGCGGCTGCGACTTCAGCGCATCCTGGAACGCATTGGCCGTGCCGGCGAAGGTGCCGCGCAGCGACACCGGCACGCCCAGCTCGGCCATGGCATTGTTGATGGCGTCCGTGGCCTGCGACAAGGACACGCCTGGCGGCAGGTTGAAGCTGATGGTCGAGGCCGGCGTGCCGCCCTGGTGGTTGACCGACAGCGGCGTGTTGGTCGTCTCCACCCGGGTGAAGGCCGACAGCGGCACCTGCGCGCCGCTGCTGCTGGTCACATAGAGCTTCTTCAGTGTCTCGGGCCCCTTGAGGTAGTCCGGCGCCAGCTCCATCACCACCCGGTACTGGTTCAGCGGGTTGTAGATGACGCCCACCTGCCGCTGGCTGAATCCGTTGCTCAGCGTGGTGTCGATGTTGCTGACGGTGATGCCCAGCCGCGCCGCGGCCTCGCGGTCAATGACCAGTGTGGTCTGGATGCCCTTGTCCTGCTGGTCGGTGTTGACGTCGGTCAGTTCAGGCAGCTGCGACAGCGCATTGCGCACACGCGGCTCCCAGGTGCGCAGCACCTCCAGGTCGTCCGCCTGCAGGGTGAACTGGTACTGCGCATTGGACTGCCGGCCGCCGATGCGGATGTCCTGCACCGGCACCAGGAACAGGTTGGCGCCCGGCTCATGGGCCATCTTGTCCCGCAGCCGGTTCACCACGCCGTCGGCCGAGATCCTGCGCTCGGCCAGCGGCTTGAGCGTGATGTAGAAGTTGGCCGAGTTGCCGCCCGAGGTGCTGCCGTTGACGTTCTCCACCGCGGGGTCGGACAGGATGATGTCCATGAACCGGTCCACCCGCGCCCGCATCATGCCGAAGGAGCTGCCCTGGTCGGCCTGCACGCCACCGAACAGCACGCCGGTGTCCTGCTGCGGGAAGAAGGTCTTGGGAATCACGCCATAGAGATAGACGTTGACCCCGATCACCGCCAGCAGCGACAGCAGCGCCACCGGCTGATGGCGCAAGGTCCACATCAGGCTGCGGCGGTAACCGCGCGACAGGCCGCGGCTGAAGCCGCTGGACCAGCGGGTCAGCCACGAGGGGCGACGGCGCGGTGCCGTTGCGCCGGCCGCCGCAACGGCGGGATGGGCGGTCCCCGCGTCCTTGCGAGCGCGCAGCACCCGCGAGGCCATCATCGGCGTGGTGGTCAGCGACACCACCATCGACACCAGAATGGACGCCGACAGCACCACCGCGAATTCCCGGAACAGCCGGCCCACCACGCCACCCATCAGCAGGATGGGAATGAACACCGCCACCAGCGACAGGCTGATGGAGATCACGGTGAAGCCGATTTCCTGGGCGCCCTTGAGCGCCGCCTCCCGCGGTGGGTAGCCCTGCTCGATGTAGCGCGAGATGTTCTCCAGCACCACGATGGCGTCGTCCACCACGAAGCCGGTGGCCACCGTCAGCGCCATGGCCGACAGGTTGTCCAGGCTATAGCCGAAGAGGTACATGATGCCGAAGGTGCCGGCCAGCGACACCGGCACCGCCACCGCCGGCAGCAGCGTGGCCCGCCAGCTGCGCAGGAACAGCAGCACCACCAGGATCACCAGCCCCACCGACACCGCCATCGCCCGCTCCACTTCCTGGAGCGAGGCCCGGATGGTGGGCGTGCGGTCGCTGATGACCTTGAGCTCGATCGACGGCGGAATCGAGGCCTGCAGATGTGGCAGCAGCTCGCGGATGCGGCCCACCGTCTCGATGATGTTGGCGCCCGGCTCCTTCTGGATGAACATCAGAATGGCCGGCTGGCGATTGGAGGCGGCGTAGTTGCGCACGTCCTGCACCGAGTCGGTCACTTCGCCCACGTCCCGCAGGCGCAGCGCCGCACCGTTGCGGTAGGACAGCACCACCGGGGCATAGTCCGCCGCCGTCCGCGCCTGGTCGTTGGCGCCGATCTGCCAGTAGCGGCCGCCTTCCTCCACCGACCCCTTGGGCCGGTTGGCATTGGTGCTGCTGATGGCCGTGCGCACGGTGTCCAGCGAGATGCCGTTGGCCGCGAGCTTGTCCGGGTTGAGCTCGACCCGCACCGCCGGTAACGCGCCCCCACCCACATTCACCTGGCCCACGCCCTCCACCTGCGCCAGCCGCTGGGCCAGCACGGTGGAGGCAGCGTCGTACATCTGGCCGCGACTCAGGGTCTGCGAGGTCAGCGCCAGGATCATGATCGGCGCATCCGCCGGATTGACCTTGCGGTAGGTCGGATTGCTGGGCATGCCGGTGGGCAGCAGCGAGCGGGCGGCATTGATGGCCGCCTGCACGTCGCGTGCAGCCCCATTGATGTCGCGGCTGAGGTCGAACTGCAGCACGATGTTGGCCGACCCCTGCGACGAGCGCGAGGTGATCTCGGTCACGCCCGCGATGCTGCCCAGGGCCCGCTCCAGCGGCGTGGCCACCGTGGCGGCCATGGTGTCGGGGCTGGCCCCCGGCAGCGAGGCCGAGACCGAGATGGTCGGAAAGTCCACCTGCGGCAGTGGCGCGATCGGGAGCAGCTGGAAGCCCAGGATGCCGGCCAGGGCGATGCCCAGGGTGATCAGCGTCGTCGCCACCGGCCGGGCGATGAACGGCGCGGAGATGTTCATGGCGTCCCCTGGTCGTCGACCACCGCGTCCACCGGCCCCGCCTTGCGCGCCTGACGGTCCCGCCAGCGCTGCGCCAGGCCCGCAAAGCCCAGGTAGATGACCGGCGTGGTGAACAGGGTCAGCAGCTGGCTCACGATCAGGCCGCCCACCATGGTCACGCCCAGCGGATGGCGCAGTTCATGGCCCACGCCGGTTCCCAGCATCAGCGGCAGGGCGCCGAGCAGGGCGGCCATGGTCGTCATCAGGATGGGGCGGAACCGCAGCAGGCAGGCCTGGTGGATGGCCTCTCGCGGCGCCATGCCCTGCTCCCGTTCGGCTTCCAGCGCGAAGTCGATCATCATGATCGCGTTCTTCTTCACGATGCCGATCAGCAGCACGATGCCGATGATGGCGATGATGCCCAGGTCCAATCCCCCCAGCAGCAGCGCCAGCAGCGCGCCCACGCCCGCCGAGGGCAGGGTGGAGAGGATGGTCAGCGGGTGGATGTAGCTCTCATACAGCACCCCCAGCACGATGTACATCGTCACCACCGCCGCCAGGATCAGCAGCAGGGTGCTGGACAGCGAATTGCTGAAGGCCTCGGCGGCGCCCTGGAAGCTGGTCTCCACGCTCACCGGCAGGTCCAGTTGCGCCTGCTCGGCCTTGATGGCCTTGACCGCGTCGCCCAGCGCGACGCCCGGCGGCAGGTTGAAGGAAATCGTGGCGGCCGGGAACTGGGCCACGTGGTTGATGGCCAGCGCCGCCGGCCGCTCCTGGATCTGCGCCACCGAGCTGAGCGGCACCTGCACCGAGGTGGTGGTGTTCACGCCGTTGGTCGTGGTGGTGGTGCTGCCCGGCACGTACAGGCCCTCGAGCGCCCGCGGGCCGGTGCGGAATTCCGGGCCGGCTTCCAGCACCACGCGGTACTGGCTGGACTGGGTGTAGATGGTGGAGATCAGCCGCTGGCCGAAGGCGTTGTAGAGCGCGGTGTCGATGGCCGCCACCGTCACGCCCAGCCGTCCGGCCGCCTCCCGGTCGATCTGCACCCAGGCCTGCAGGCCCTGGTTCTGCAGGTCGCTGGCCACGTCGGTCAGCTGCGGCAGGGTCCGCAGGTGCGCCAGCAACGCTTCATTGGCCTGTGCCAGGTCGTTGGCATCGGGCGAGCTGATCAGGAACTGGTACTGGGTCTTGGAGACCCGGTCCTCGATGGTCAGGTCCTGCACTGGCTGCATGTAGGCGGTGATGCCGGGCACCTGCCTATTGGCCTCGGTCAGGCGCGCGATCACCTCGGACGCGCTGCTGTGGCGCTGCGCAAATGGCTTGAGCGTGATCTGCATGCGGCCGGTGTTGAGCGAGGTGTTGGAGCCGTCCACCCCGATGAAGGAGGTGATGTGGTCCACGTCCGGATCCTTCAGGAAGGCCTCCGCCAGCTTGCGTTGCCGCTCGCCCATGGCATCGAAGGAGGTACTCTGCGTCGCCTCTGTGATGACCTGCACGAGGCCGGTGTCCTGCACCGGGAAAAAGCCCTTGGGCACCAGCACATACAGCAGCGCCGTCAACGCCAGCGTGGCAACAAAGCCCAGCAGCGTGAGCGTGGGTCGGTCCAGCACCCAGTCCAGACCACGGCCGTAGGCCTGGATCAGCCGATCGAAGCGGTCGGCGGTCCAGCGGCCCAGGCGCGACGGCTTGTGCTGGCTCTCCGGCTTGAGCAGCCGGGCGCTCATCATCGGCGTCAGCGTCAGCGACACGAAGGCCGAGATCAGGATGGCCACCGCCAGCGTGATGGCGAACTCGTGGAACAGCCGCCCCACCACGTCGCCCATGAACAGCAGCGGGATCAGCACGGCGATCAGCGACACCGTCAGCGAGATGATGGTGAAGCCGATCTGCTTGGAGCCCTTGAAGGCTGCCTCCATCGGCGAGTCGCCTTCCTCGACGAAGCGGGCGATGTTCTCGATCATCACGATGGCGTCGTCCACCACGAAACCGGTGGAGATGGTCAGCGCCATCAGCGTGAGGTTGTTGATCGAGAACCCGGCCATGTACATGACGCCGAAGGTGCCCACCAGCGACAGCGGCACCGCCACGCTGGGAATCAGCGTGGCACTGGCGCTGCGCAGGAACATGAAGATCACCATCACCACCAGGGCGATGGCCAGCAGCAGTTCGAACTGGGTGTCATCGACCGAGGCGCGGATGGTGGTGGTGCGGTCGGCCAGCACCTGCACGTCCACCGACGCCGGCAACGTGGCCTGCAGCTTGGGCAGCAGTTCCTTGACCCGGTCCACCGTCTGGATGACGTTGGCGCCGGGCTGGCGCTGCACGTTCAGGATGACGCCCTGGGCGAGCGAGCGGGGGGCGGCGGCGCCGGCGCCACAGTCGGCACTGGCCGCAGGGTCGTTCGAGGCGCCGCAGGGCACGTCCGCCCAGGCGGCCAGCCGCAGGTTCTCCGCATCGTCCACGATCTCGGCCACATCCCGCAGTCGCAGCGGGCTGCCGTTTTTCCAGGCCACGATCAGGTCCTGGTATTCCGCAGCGGAGCGGAGCTGGTCATTGGCATCGATGGTGGACGCCCGCTGGGAGCCGTCGAAGCTGCCCTTGGCCTGGTTGACGTTGGCCGCTGCAATGGCGCTGCGCACATCGTCCAGCGACAGCCCCAGCGACGCCAGCGTGCGCGGATTGGCCTGGATGCGCACGGCGGGACGTCGGCCTCCCGCGATGCTCACCAGTCCCACACCGTCCACCTGCGACAGCTTGGGCGCCAGACGGTTCTCCACCAGGTCATGCACCTTGATGACGGGCAGCGACGGCGAGGTGACCGCGATGGTCAGCACCGGCGCATCGGCCGGATTCACCTTGCTGTAGACCGGCGGCATGGGCAGGTCGCTGGGCAGCAGGTTGCTGCCGGCGTTGATGGCGGCCTGGACTTCCTGTTCGGCCACGTCCAGCGAAAGACCCAGCGAGAACCGCAGCGTGATGACCGAGGCGCCGCCCGAGCTGGACGAGGTCATCTGGCTCAGGCCCGGCATCTGGCCGAACTGCCGCTCCAGGGGGGCGGTCACCGTGGTGGAGATGACGTCGGGGCTCGCACCCGGATAGAGCGTGGTGACCTGGATGGTGGGGTAGTCCACCTCCGGCAGGGCCGACAGTGGCAGCAGCCGATACGCCAGCAGGCCCGCCAGCAGGATGGCCAGCATCAGCAGCGAGGTGGCCACCGGCCGTTGGATAAAGGGACGTGACGGGTTCATCGCCGCAGCTTCCGAATCGGGCCGGGGGTCATTGGCCGTTGGCGCCGGAGGCACCGCGGGCGGCCTGGCGCTGCGCACGGCGTTCGGCGATCCAGGCTTCCCGCTCGGCGGGGCTCATCTTCATGACCTTCTCGGCCACCTCCGGCGGCAGGCGATCCAGCCAGGCGGGACGTTCTGCACCGGCCTGGGCGCTGGCGCTCGAAGCCCCTGAAGCACCCGAAGCACCCGAAGCACCCGAGGCCGGACGCATGGCGCCGTCCGCCGGCGAGCCCGGCCGTGCGCCGGAGGCTGCACCCATCGGAGCGTTGGCGCCGCCGCCGCCCATGGCCCCGCTGGCCCCCCGCTGGCGGCGAGGCGCTGCATTGGCGCCCGCACGCAGTTTGGGATCGGCGGCAATCACCTCGACCTTGGCGCCGTCACGCAGCCGGTCCACGCCGTCGATGACGATCCGCTCCCCCGGCTTGATCGGTCCGTCGATGGCGGTCCAGTCCCCGTCCACCGCGCCGGTCTGCACCACCCGCGTGGACACGCTGTTGTCGTCGCCCACCACGTAGACATAAAAGCCCTGTGCGCCCCGCAGGACGGCGGCTGACGGCACTGCCAGCTGGTTCTGCAGCGTGGACAGCTGCAGCCGCACGCTCACCGACTGGTTGGGATAGAGGGCGTCGTCGTCATTGGGGAACACGGCCTTGAGCTTGATGGTGTCGGTGGCCAGGTCGATGGCGTTGTCGGCGGTGGCCAGCTTGCCGGTGGCCAGACGGGTCTTGCCATCGCGGCTCCAGGCCTCCACCGTCATCGGCGTGCCGGACTTCAGGCTGGCAGTGATCTGCGGCAGCAGGCCGGACGGAACGGCGAAGGTCAGGGCGATGGGGCGGGTCTGGGTGATGCTCACCACGCCGGCGGTGTCGCCGGTCTGCACCACGTTGCCGATGTCCACCTGCTTGAGGCCGACCCGGCCGCTGATGGGCGCGATCACCCGGGTGTAGGTGACCTGCAGCCGCGCGCTGTCGACGCTGGCCTGGTCGGCCTTCACCGTGCCTTCGAGCTGACGGACCGTGGCTTCCTGGGTGTCCAGGGTCTGGCGGGCCAGGGCGTCCTTGGCGACGAGGTCCTTGTAGCGGGCCAGGTCGATGCGGGCGTTGTCCAGTTGCGCCTTGTCGCGGGCGAGCGTGCCCTCGGCCTGGGCCAGGGCGGCCTGGAAAGCGCGTGGGTCGATCTGCGCCAGCGGCTGTCCCGCCTTGACCTGCTGGCCCTCCTTGAAGTGCAGGGCCTGGAGCACCCCGCTCACCTGGGCGCGGACGACCGCGGTGTTGGATGCAGTGATGGTGCCGATGGCGGAAGCCGTCTGACGGACGTCCTGCAGCCTCGCCTGCGCCACCGACACCGGCTGCACCCGGTTGGCGGCGAAGCGGCGATTGCCGCCAGGGCCAGCAGCGCCGCCGGGACCGCTGGCGCCACCGGGCCTGGCCTGGCCGCTGGCCGCGCCGGGTCCGTTCGCTCCCCCGGCTTCTCCCCGGCCTTTCCACCACCACCAACCGCCTGCGGCTGCGGCCAGCAGCACCAGCGCCAGGATCCAGGGCGTCGCTTTGCCGGACTGATGCCGGGCGCGCAGGCTGGGCGAGGACCCGGCAGCAGTGGCGGCGAGCGGCAGGCGTTCCAGCGCCGCGCGCACGTGATCGACGCGGGAGTGCGCGGGGCCGGGTACGACCGTCGCGGCAGTGGCCGCGGTGACGGTGGGAGGCAGCGAGGACGGAAGGCGGTTCAAAGTAGTGTTCATGCGGGCCGTCGATGGGTCCAGAGGCGTAGGGTCGCGGCCCTCCACCCGGCAAGGAGGAGGCCAGCTCGAAGGGACTGCTTGGGAGAATTCGGCCGCTGGCGAGTCCGGAGGTCCGCAAGGGAACCGGATCGGCTGGGCCACTGTTCACACCCTAGTATCCGGTGGAGACGCTCTGGTGTCCCTCAGGAAAAGATCTGCAAAGGGCAGATCCCGTGGCGGGCGGAGCCTGATTCTGCGCAGGCGCGAGGGAGGGATGGCGCCCGTGGCCGGTGAGGGTCAGGCTTGGCGGGGGGCACGGCGGGCATGCGCAGCCGCAGCCACACTAGATCGCGGCCGAGGTGAACCCGGGCAATGTCGCAGTGTGCTGAAGAGCGCCCAAGAGCGCCCAAGAACGCCCAAGAACGCCGGCCCCTGTGCGCACCGCGGCGACGGACTCAGCTTTCCGCCAGCAGCTTCTCGATGGTGGCGTGCAGCGCGTTGAAGTCGGGCTCGCCGACAAAGCGCTTGACGATCTCACCGCGCTTGTTGATCAGGAACGTGGTGGGCGTGAGCTGCACCTGGCCGAAGCTGCGGGCGATGTCGCCGGTGCTGTCCATGGCGACCTTGAACGGCAGCTGCCGGCTTTCGGCGAAGTTGGCGACGTAGGCGGGGGGGTCGTAGCTCATGGCCACGGCCAGGGTGTCGAAGCCCTTGTCCTTGTACTTCTGGTAGGTGGCCACGACCTCCGGCATCTCCTTGACGCAGGTGGTGCAGGAGGTGGCCCAGAAATTCACCAGCATGACCTTGCCGGCCCAGGCTTGCTGCGACTCATGATGGGAGCCGTCCAGCAGCACGTAACGGACCGGGGGCGCGACATCGCGCGCGAGCGATCCCTTGAATGCAAAGCCGGCGCCTGCCGCGAGGGCGACGCCCAGCACCACCCATCCAGTCCAGCGAGGCAGCTTGTTCATGCGCCCAAGTGTAGGACAGCCGGCGCCAGCCCTGCCAGCGTCCGGTCAAATCGCCTTGGACAACTCGAACAGCAGCACCGAGGGCAGCGCATCCCCCAGGTTGGCGCGGGCGATGCGGGCCAACCGGTCGGGGGTGGCGGTGGAGAGCTGGGTCGGATGCTCGCCCTCCCGCACTTCGATGAAGCTGAAGCCGGGCACCTCCTTGGTGACGTCGGCATGCAGGCGGTCGAAGTCCGGGCCGTGCTGGCTCTGCTCGAAGGCGATGCCGTGCGGCAGACCTTCCTCGCAAAAAGCCAGGGCCTCGTTCATCGATCCCACCGTGTCCACGATCAGGCCCATGTGCCGCACCGCCGCCTGGATCTCCTGGCGCAGTTCCTTCTGCGCCGAGACGATCAGCAGATGGCAGCCGGCCAGCGGTTTGGAGTTGTGGGGCGGCAGCGTGTCGTCGCGTTCGAGCAGGTCGGAGACGGAGGGGGAATGAGACGACGAATGGGACGACGAATGGAAAGGGGGCGGAGACGCGGCGCGTGAGGGGCTGTCGGAAGACGGCGCGGACGGCGCGCTTGCGGCGAATGGGTGCAGCGATGCGCCCGCAGAGGGCGAGCGCCCACCGGCCCCTCCAGCCCCGGCAGACCCGTTGGACGATGGCGAAGCCCCCGGCGCCGGGCGCTCCTCGGACGCAATGTGCGGGAACTCCAGCGTCAACAGCGTGATGCCGGCTTCGTCCTCCCGCAGCGGCAAAGCACCCAGGGTCAGGGCCGTCTGCTCAATCAGCCGCCAGGTCAGAGAGTTCAGCGACTCGGGCGTGTCCGACAGCGTCACCGTCGGAGCGCTGCCCAGATCCAGCGAGCGGTGCGCAAATCGGCAGACCAGCCGTGCCTTGGTGGGCCAGGGCGTCAGGTCCAGGCGCATTTCGAGCGAGGAGTGGGTGTTGACCAGCGCCCAGTCCATCACCGCATTGAGCAGCGAGAACAGCAGCGAGCCGTCGGTCATGATCTCGATCGGCTGCAGCATCTGCCGCACCTGGATGCCGCGGGCCTGGGTCTCGCGACTGCGCTGCGCCAGCACCCCGCGCATTACCTGGGTCAAATGCACCCGCTCGCGCGCCAGGCGCAGTCGGCCGGAGGCCAGCCGGGCGAGCTGCTGGGTCACCATGCCCGCTTCCCGTGCCTGGGCCACGGACTCCCGCAGGGCCCGCAGGCCTTGCCGGTCGATCTGGCCGGTGGTGATCAGTTCCTGGATACGCTCCAGGGCGGTGCTCAGCGGGCCCGCCACTTCCGCGCCCAGTTGCTGGACGATCTCTCCCCACTGGGCGTCATTCACCCGCAGCGCCATGTCATTGGCGGCGGCTGTCCCTGCAGCGGTCGGGGGGGAGCTGGGCATGGCTTCTCGTGGTTTTGTGATTTAAGCCGCGATCGGCCGCCGCGGTCAGAAGGCCGCCATCGTTCCGACGAGGCTCCAGAGCGTCCATCCCCCGAGTCGGTGTACATTTGACACGCTCTGTTACGCCGTGAATTTCTCACGAAATGCGCTGGCCGAACTGTTGGAAAGATCACTGCCCAAGGGGATTTGCACTGGGTTGGTGCTCCGGAACTCTGGGCGCGAGAGGGCGGCTGTTACATCTAAGGCCCTTGCCGACCGCCCCTTACTTGCTAGCGCTGGCATGCACCTGAGCTTGCGCCAACGGGAGCAGGATGTCGAGCAAGGCGGCAGTGGCGGACACCATCGCATCGTGTCCGGTCGGAATCTCGAACACCTGCCAGCCCGGCTGCTCGCGCACCCGCCGGCGGAAGTCCGCAATGGTGAGCAGCGCGGGCCGGTTGCAGTCGATGAAGGTCCGCGGCAGCGCGGCCCAGGCTTTTGCATCGAACGACAGCGGGCTGTCATACACGCCACCTGGATGCGGTTTCTGATGGCGTTCCACCCAGTCGAAATCCTCGGGATTGAGCCCCATGCTCTGGGGCGGCGTGGCCGGCAGATGCCCGTGCGCCTGAATCAGCGCCCGGCGCTGGGTGCGCGTTTCCTCGGTATGGCGGCTGGACCAGGACTCTCCCGGCAGCGGCACCACGGCGTCCAGATAGACCAGTTGCGCAATGCGGTCCCGCATCTGGTCCGCCACCCCGGTGATGACCATGCCGCTGTAGCTGTGGCCGACCAGCACCACATCCGTCAGCTCTTCGCACTCGATCACCGCCTTCACGTCGTCGATGTGGGTCTGCAGCGTGATGTCGTCGTGGCGCTGATGGGCCCGCTCGCCGGTTCCGCTCAGGCTGACCGCCCACACGCGGTGGCCAGCGGCCCGCAGCGGGCCCAGCACCCGTTGCCAGATCCAGGCACCGCCCCAGGCGCCGTGCACCAGCACCACGGCCGCGCCGTTCGGGATGTGGGAATTCATGCAATCACTCCTTGTTCACGCCAGGCCGCAATGCGGTCGGCCCCATGGCCCAATTCCGCCAGGATGTCGTCGGTATGCTGCCCGAGCAACGGAGGGGGCAAGCGATAGGCCACCGGGGTGGCGGACAGCTTCATCGGGCTGCCGACCAGCCGCAGCCGGTCGGTCAGCGGGTGCGCCATCGGCACCACCATCTCGCGGTGGCGGACCTGCGGGTCGTCGAACACCTCGGCCAGGTCGTTGATGGCCCCGCCAGGCACCTTGGCCGCCTCCATCGCGGTCAGCCAGTGCTGGCGTGGCTGGCCGGCGATGCGCTCGGCCAGCATCGGCACCAGGATGTCGCGATGCCGCACCCGCTGCGCATTGGTGGCAAAGCGGGGGTCTTCGGCCCAGGCCGGTGCGCCCAGGATCTCGCAGAACTTGGCGAACTGCCGGTCGTTGCCGACCGCCACGATCAGGTGACCGTCCGCCGCCTGGAAGGTCTGGTAGGGGACGATGTTCTGGTGGGCATTGCCCATGCGCCTTGGCGCCTGGCCGGTACACAGATAGTTGGCGCCGAGGTTGGCCAGCATCGCGACCTGGGTGTCCAGCAGCGCCATGTCGATGACCTGACCCTGGCCGGTGGCGTCCCGGTGACGCAGCGCCGCCAGGATGGCCACGGTGGCATACATGCCGGTGAACAGATCGGCCACCGCTACGCCCACCTTCTGCGGGCCGCCGCCCGGCAGCGCATCCCGCTCGCCGGTCACGCTCATCAAACCGCCCAGGCCCTGCACGGCGTAGTCATAACCAGCGCGGTCGCTGTAGGGGCCGTCCTGTCCGAAGCCGGTGACCGAGCAGAAGACCAGCCGCGGGTTGAGCGCCAGCAGGGCTGGGGCGTCCAGCCCGTAGCGCGCCAGGTCCCCCACCTTGTAGTTCTCGAGCAGCACGTCCGCCTTCGCGGCCAGTTCCCGGATCAGTGCCTGGCCCTGCGGCGACGCGATGTCGATGGCGATCGAGCGCTTGTTGCGATTGGCGCCCAGGTAGTAGGCGGCCTCCGAGGTGTCCGCGCCGTCGGCGTCCCGCAGATAGGGCGGTCCCCAGCCGCGGGTGTCGTCCCCACCCGGATGGCCGGCCGTGGGCGGGCGTTCGACCTTGATGACGTCGGCGCCGAGGTCGGCCAGGGTCTGGCTGCACCAGGGGCCCGCCAGCACGCGGGAAAGATCCAGCACCCGGACCCCTTGCAGGGCCATCGCAGGGGGAGCGGAAGGTGTCGTCGCTTGGTTCATGGCCAGGGATTGTGAAGCCGTCGGGGGGCCGCCGAGGGGTCACTGCGGACCCAGGACCACGGAACTGACAAAGACATCCCAGGCTTCCTCATCCGGCTTGCTAGTCTGTTGCAGCAATTGATAGACATGGGTGCCTCGGGCAAACACCGCCTGGCGGACCTGTTGCACCGGCCCGCCCGGACGGGCGCTGAAGCGCTGCTGGCCAGTGGCCAAGACAGGGGTCAGACCGCGCAGGTTCAGCGGGGCCGCCTCGCCCGGGGTCAGCAACTGCGCCATGCGGTCGCGCATGCGCTGCGCCGCAGCCGGCACCTGGGTGGCGTCGCCCAGATCCACCCAGGTGAGTGAATACTGGCCTCCCTTGGCCTTGCAACTGGCGGTCTGCACCTCCATGGGCCGACCGGACGGCCCCGGCTGCGCACGGGATTCGCGCTCGGGCTTGCAGGGGAACATGAGCTTCACCCCGGCGCCCTCCGGCGCCACCTCCCGCCAGTCCAGGGCCGGGGAGCAGCCAGCCATCCAGCCAGCCAGCAACAGCGCAGCGATGCGCGGGATCGAGATCGGGACGGTCATTCCCCATTATGTTGGCCCGCCTGCGGGCGCGTCTCGCACCCCGATCGGGACGAATGGAGATAATGAAGCCATGTCCGGCTTGCTACTGATCGCCCATGCGCCGCTTGCGTCCGCCTTGAAAGAGGTGGCCGAGCACACTTTTCCGCATTGCTCCCTGCAGTTGAGCGTGCTGGACGTGACGCCCGACATGGGCGCCGATGAGGTGGAAGCCCGCGCCCGGGCCCTGATCCAGGCGTCCGGGCATGTGCAAACGCTGGTGTTGACCGATGTCTATGGCGCGACGCCCTCCAATGCAGCGCTTCGTCTGCAGGGCGAACAGGTCAAGGTCCTGGCCGGTGTGAATGTGCCTATGCTGTGGCGTTCACTCTGTTATGCCGGCGAGGGCCTGGACGCGCTGATGCAGCGTGCCAGCCAGGGGGGCCAGCAGGGCATCGTGTGTGATCAGATCCAACAACTTCCGCCTGAACGTTCCTGCTCATGATCAAGTCCACGCTCACCATCAGCAACAAGCTGGGGTTGCATGCCCGTGCCTCAGCCAAATTGACCAAGCTGGCGGGTGGGTTCAAGGCGGAGGTCTTCCTCAGCCGCAATGGCCGCCGCGTGAATGCCAAGAGCATCATGGGCGTGATGATGCTGGCAGCGGGCATCGGCTCTCAGGTCGAGCTGGAGACCGAGGGCGAGGACGAGCAGGCGGCGCACGACGCCATCACCGCGCTGGTCAACGACAAGTTCGGCGAAGGCCAGTGAGCGCCTGACGGCGGGGCGAGACCTTCGCCGCCGCCAGGGCAGGTCGGATGGCGGATCGCCTTAAAGATCCCCGCCCAGGAAGTGGCGCCGGTAGCGCGCGGGCAGGTCGTTGATGCGCATCATCATCGGCAGGTCGGCGGTGTTGAAGTCCGGATCCCAGGCGGGACGGCCCAGCACCCGGGCACCGCAGCGCAGGTAGCCCTTGATCAGCGGAGGCGGCTCCACCGTCAGGTCCTGGCGCAGCTCATCCACCGGCAGCGGCAGACGCGGGCGCACCTGCCACTCAATGTCGGCCATGTGCCGGTCTTCCAGCTGCTTCCAGATGCTGGCGGCATAGTGGCCGCCATCGCGCATGCTGATGCTGGCGCAGCCGATCATCGTGTCCAGGTCGTTGCGGACCATGAACTCGGTCAGCGCACCCCACAGCGCCATGATGGCGCCGCCGTTGCGATGCTCCGGATGCACGCAGGAGCGACCCAGTTCCACCATGCGGGGACGCAGCGAGCGCAGGCGGGTCAGGTCGAATTCGGTCTCGGTATAGAGGCCGCCGGCGCGGCGGGCCGCTTCCGGCGTCAGCACCCGGTAGGTGCCGATCACTTCGCCGGGCTGGCCGTCGGCATCCATGAGGCGGACCAGCAGGTGCTCGCAGAACGGGTCGAAGATGTCCACGTCGTGACCGACCGGCGCATGCTTGGGCACGCTCAGGCGCGCCCCCATCTCCTCCACGAAGACCCGGTACCTCAGGCGCTGGGCCTGCCGGACTTCTTCTTCGGACCGCGCCCAGCCCACATGAAAGCGAGCGCGCGAAGGCGCGACAGCGTCCCCTTGCGGTGCAACTGGAAGTGACCTCCGGGACGCCTCGGAGGGGCGCAGATCGGAGAAGGGCAGGGTCGGAAGCGGCAGATCCCTCATGGCGGAGCCTCTGTTGGATGGGATGCCGTCATGCTGCGGGAGCGGGGTGACTTGTCGGTGACCGGCCCATGAACGAATCGTGACAGCGGAGCCGTCACGCCCGGTGGGGGCGCGGGCCCGTGGTGCCTGCTCCCCACAGCGTGAACACCGGGTCACCCGTTCGCACGCAGGGTTGCCGTTCGTGACCCAATCGGCATGAACGATTCAGGCGGCGCTGCTACAGTCAGCGCATGAGCTTTCAGGTCTTTGGCATTCCCGTTTCGCGTGGCGTGGCCATTGGCCGCGCCGTGCTGGTCGCGTCCAGCCGGGTGGATGTGGCGCATTACTTTGTGGCGGCCGCCGAGGTCGAGACCGAATTCGCCCGCCTGCTGAAGGCGCGCGACGCGGTGACCCAGGAGCTGCAGGACCTCAAGACCGACCTGCCGCCCGATGCCCCGCATGAGCTGGACGCCTTGCTGGACGTCCATCTGCTGCTGCTGAATGACGAAGCCCTGGTGGATGCCGCCCGTCAATGGATCCAGGAGCGTCACTACAACGCCGAGTGGGCCTTGTCGGCCCAGCTCGAAGTGCTGGCCCGCCAGTTCGACGAGATGGAGGATGAGTACCTGCGGGAACGCAAGGCGGATCTGGAGCAGGTGGTGGAGCGGGTCTTGTCCGCGCTGGCGCATGCCCAGGACAAGGGCGCGCCGGGCGCGGCTGCCGTCGTGGCACGCGATTTCGCGGGCGAAGATCCGCTGCTGCTGGTAGCTGCCGATATCGCGCCGGCCGACATGATCCAGTTCAAGCGCAGCGTGTTCCAGGGATTCATCACCGATATCGGCGGGAAAACCTCGCACACCGCCATCGTGGCGCGGAGCATGGATATTCCGGCGGTGGTCGGTACCCGGGAGGCGTCACGGCTGATTCGGCAGGACGACTGGGTGATCATTGACGGAGATGCGGGCACGGTGATCGTGAATCCGTCCCCGATCGTGCTGGAGGAATATCGCTTCCGCCAGCGGCAGTCCGAACTGGAGCGGGCGCGTCTGGCGCGGCTTCGACATACCCCGGCTATCACGCTGGACGGCCAACGCATCGAGCTGCATGCCAATATCGAGCTGCCTGGGGATACTGGACCGGCGCTGGAAGCCGGCGCCACCGGGGTGGGATTGTTCCGAAGCGAATTCCTGTTCATGAACCGGAACGGGGAACTGCCCAGCGAGGATGAACAGTTCGAGGCCTATCGTGCGGCGGTGGAGGCCATGCGGGGAATGCCGGTCACCATCCGGACGGTGGACGTCGGGGCGGACAAGCCCCTGGACCGGATGAGCGTCAATGAGCTGCGGCATGAACATGTGCTGAATCCGTCCATGGGGCTGCGGGCGATTCGCTGGAGTCTGGCGGAGCCCAGCATGTTCCGGCAGCAACTCCGCGCTATATATAGAGCCAGTGCGTTCGGCCATGTGAAGTTGCTGCTTCCCATGGTGGCCCACCTCAGCGAGATCCGCCAGGTGCAGGAGGCGATTCGGCGGGTCAAGCAGCAGCTGGACGATGCCGGGCAGGCCTATGGTCTGGTCGAGCTGGGCGTGATGGTGGAAGTGCCGGCAGCGGCACTGATGCTTCCGCTGCTGCTGCGCCATGTGGACTTCATCTCCATTGGCACCAATGACTTGATCCAGTACACCCTGGCGATCGACCGGGCAGACGAGGCCGTGGCCCACTTGTATGACCCGTGGCATCCGGCGGTGTTGCATCTGCTGGCGTCGTCCATTTCCCAGGCGCGTGCCGCCGGGAAGGGCGTGAGCGTGTGTGGAGAGATGGCGGGGGATGCGCTCTTTACCGACCTGCTGCTGGGCATGGGGCTCAACTGCTTCTCCATGCACCCCTCGCAGATCCCCTCGGTGAAGCAGCGGGTGCTGCGGGCCGACACGCAGCGGCTGGCTGCCGCCATTCCCAAGATCCTGGAGAGCGAGGAGCCTGGACGCACCGCGCTGGAGGTGCTGGCGCAGCAGCGCCTGCACTGAACCCACGGGGAGGCGTCTTGGCTGTGCGCCGGTGCGCGATGGCCGGGCTTGGCCGGGCTTGGCCGGGCCGCTTGTCAGCACTTCTTGCTGCCCAAATGACGACCATCGTGTGAATTTTTCAGCCAGGACTTGTGCGGGCCAAAAAATGCGTGCTAGACTCTTGGTCTTCGCTGCTTACGACAAGTTTGTTGGCAGTTTTCACCGGCTCTGCATACTGCGGGGCCTGCAAGGCTGATAGAGAGTTTGCCGACAAAGCCAATTAGCTTGGCGGCAAGTTCAAAGCCAGAAATAAGCGGTGATTCAGAAGTTGATTTGAGTTTGAGATCTGAAAAGAAACTAAATTCAAACCAAGCTGTGAAAGTTGCGATATACTGCGATGCTTCACAGCGGCGAGATGTGAAAGATGTTGGCGAAAGCCAAATGTTCTGGATGAGCTTCTCGCAGTCAGCGTAAAAAATAATTTGCACTGACTGCTTGACGAAATCAAAAAGAATAGTTCATAATCTCGCTTCTGCGCTGCTGACGACGTAAACAAAACGACGACAGCGACGCAAACGAAGACAGCCTGGCTGCTTCGATGATCTTTAAAAATTTACAGCCAATAAGCGTGGGCGTCTGGATAGAGGCAACCTGAGAAGGTTAAATCTTTAGACGCTCACGGAAATGAATGAAGCTATGAAAGTAGTCTTTGTTCGATTCCGTTGAGTTATTCAA
>NZ_QUMT01000009.1 GCF_003387155.1 Roseateles depolymerans
ACGGTCGTCGGAGCGCTGGGGTTGCCTGCCTTGTCGATCTGCACGATCTGGATGGTGTTGGTCCCTTCGGTCAGGTCATTGGCGGAGATGCCAGTGCCGGTGCCCGGTTGCCAGGTCACGCCACCATCGGTGCTGAAACGCCAGTCCGCATCGGACTCTGCGCTGATGCTGACCTTGCCGTCGGAGCCGATCACGATCGGGTCAGCAGCCGTGCCAGTGCCGACTACAGCTCCCGTTTGCGAGCCGGTGCCCGAGTGGGTCACATCCAGCACCGGTGCCTCCGGTGCAGTCGTGTCCTTCACGACAGTAACGGTCGTCGGGGCGCTGGGGTTGCCCGCCTTGTCGATCTGAACGATCTGGATGGTGTTGTTGCCTTCGTTGAGCTCATCGGCAGGAATGCCGGCTCCCGTGCCGGGTTTCCAAGTTACACCGCCGTCGGTGCTGTAGCTCCAGTCGCCACCATCTTGCGCGCCAATCTGGACGGAGCCGTCGGCGTTGACAATGATCGGGTCCGCCACAGTACCAGCACCAGTGTTTCCATTGCCAACGGGTACCACGACGGCAGGTACTCCGGCGGCAGAGTCCTTGCCAGCCCCGCCTCCAGCGACGGCAGCAACACCGGCAACTGCGGCCGCGCCGGCGGCGACCGACAAAGTCGAAACGCCGCCAAACAAGGAGGTCGCGTTGGCAACCACTGAAGCGGCCTGACCCGATTGGGCGCTCACCGCCATACCCTGGGCCACTTCCGCGGCCGCCGAGTTCACGCCGGCCTCGGCCGACGGTGCAGCAGACATTTCAGAAGCTGACGCCTCGCCCGCTTCCGACGTTTCCGTCGCCGCCTGCGACGCTTGCTGCTCTTCCGACACCAAGTCTTGCTCATCGAGCTTGCGCTTGCGCAGTGAGCCGGCGACCTTCGGCATGGGAGGTTGAGCCGGCAGCGCGGTGGACTGGAGAGAAGTGATCTGTTCCGGGGAGAGGGGCTTGTTCATGATGTTCCTTTGACAGCGGAGGTTGCTTCCCGTTGAAGCGCCTTCGCAGTCTAGAAATCACCCTTCCCTCGCAGAATGGCCAAAACAAGCTAGCTCGTATGACCCACTAGCAAGGATTAGCTACCCAACTACCTGGTTCAACTGAAAACCGAAGCCGCGGTTGTCAGTCATCAAACTGATTGCATGCAAGACATGCGGCCCCCATCACCCCAGGCGAGGTGGCAACCCACCTATACAGGGCAGTGACGAGCTTGACTTCGCGTTGGCACGGGACCACCCAGCGTCCTCCCCACCAGGCGAGCACCCGCGTCAGCACCCAATCCAATCAGGCGGAAGCCATGTCGGTGAGACCGCCTTCACAGCCAGCCGGGACACCTTCACGCCGGCGTGTGCCTCAAGAGCAGATCCCCCCAAGCGCCCTCCCCACCAGCGCCCTCTGCTGCTCCCCATGCACCACCGCCGAAGCCGTCGCCCCCGCCGCCGTCACCGGCCTTGACACCTCGCTCAGCCTCAGCCGCTCCGACCCGCTCACCAGCGCCTGCAGCTCATCCCGCACCACCGGCCAGGCGCCCTGATTGCGGGTCTCCTCCTGCACCCACACCAAGGACGTCGCCGCCGGATATCCCTTCAACACATCCGCCAGCTCGTCCGACGGAAACGGATACAGCCGCTCCACCCTGACCAGCGCCACCTCCCGCGCCTCACTCACGGGCAGCGATGCGCGTGCCGACAGAAGGTCGTAATAAACCTTGCCGCTGCACACCAGCACCCGCTGCACCTGGGCCCGCACCGCCGCCTCATCATCGATCACCGGCTGGAACCGTGCCCCGGCCAGCGCTTCCAGCGTCGTGTGGCTGCGCGGCTCGCCCAGCAGGACCGCCTTGGGCGTCATCACCACCAGCGGCTTCTTCACCGGATCCAGCGCCTGCTGAAGCAGCAGCAACGCCCACTGCGCCGCGGTGGACGGCATCGCCACGCGCAGGTTGTCCGCACCGCACAGCAGCAGGATGCGCGTCAGGAAGGCATTGGAATGTTCCGGCCCAACGCCTTCATACCCATGCGGCAGCAGCACCGTCAACCCGCTCACAGATCCCCACTTCTCCTCTCCACAGCTGAGATATTGATCCAGGAAGACCTGTGCCCCATTCACGAAGTCGCCAAACTGGGCTTCCCACACCGTCATCGCCGACGGCGCTGCGACGCTGTGCCCATACTCAAAGCCCAACACCGCCTCCTCCGACAGGATGGAGTTGTGCACCTCCAGTGACGCCTTCGCCGTGAAGTGAGACAACGGCATCCATTGGGCCGGGCCCGATGCCGACTGGTTGTGCCACACCGCATGCCGATGCATGAAGGTGCCCCGCTGAACATCCAGGCCGGAGATGCGCAGTGGCACGCCCGCCGACAGCGTCAGCGCATGCGCGATCGATTCGGCCGTGCACCAGTCGATGGCCTCGGGTCGCCCTTGCGGGGTGAGTTCACCCACCGCGAGCCGCTGCCATCGTGCGGCGAGACGGGCCAACAACGGATGCGGCTCGAAGGCTGTCGGCACATCGGCCAGGTTGGCCAGCACCCAGCGCAGCGCATCCGCGTCCGGCATGGTGCCAACAGGCGCGGCGGCCTGGGGCGCAGGCAGGGACGCGGGCCATGGAATGCCCGCCAGCGATCGCGGCGCGCTCCCGATGTCCGCAGGCGCCCCCTGGGTCTGCATGCCCTCATCGCCGCGCCTGGCGCGCTGCGCTTGCGGCGCTTCCTGCACTGCTGTGGACGCCTTGGCGCCAGGCATCGGATGTCCCGGCGCCCGCAGCACCGCTGGATCGAACACCTCCAGCGCCTGCAAGGCCGCATGGGCAGCGGCGTCAGTCAGGACCCCTCGCGCGACCAGCCTGTGTGCATAGCGGGTCGCGACACCCGGTTGCTCCGGCATCTGCGCATACAACCGGGGCGCGGTCAGCATCGGTTCATCATGCTCGGAATGCCCCAGCCGCCGGAAGCCGACCAGGTCGATGACCACGTCCGTCCCGAAGCGGGCGCGATAGTCCACCGCCATCGCCGCCACGCGCAGCACGGCCTCCGGGTCGCTGGCACTCACCCGCAGCACCGGTGCATCCACCGTGCGGGTCACATCGGTGCAGAAGCGTGACTGCTCCGGGTCCATGCGGTTGGGCTCGGTGAAGCCCACCTGGTTGTTGATGATGATGTGGATGACGCCGCCCACCTCATACCCCGTCTTGAGGCCCAGGGCCAGCGTCTCCATCACCACCCCCTGCCCGGCGAAGGCGGCATCTCCGTGCATCATCACCGGCAGGCAGCGCTGCGCCGGAAGGCGACCTGCGCTCAGCGCCTGAGCAGCCGCAAGGCTTCGCCCCGCGCCGTGCTGGAGATTGCTGCCGCGCGCCATGCCCACCACCACCGGATAGACGCTTTGCAGGTGCGATGGATTGCTGGCCAGGGTGACCGCCATCGCCCCGTGCGGGGTGCTCACGTCGTAGCGTCCGCCGAGGTGATAGACCAGGTCCTTCTGCCGCTCCGGATGCGCCGGCTGCGGCTCGAAGAAATCCATGATCTCGTCCACCGGATGCCCCAGCAGGTTGGCCAGCACATTGACCCGGCCCCGATGCGGCATGCCCATGACGCAGCGGGAGATGCCCTGTGACGCCGCCCTCGCCAGCACCGCCTCCAGCAGTGGAATCAAGGCCTCATGCCCCTCCAGCGAGAAGCGCTTGCCATGGGGGTAGCGCCGCGACAGGAAGCGCTCCCACCCTTCCACCTGCGCGAGGCGCCGGAGGAGATGTTCAGCACGCTCAGCAACCAGGGAGGGCTCGGCGGACTCACTGGAATGAGCGTCCCCCTCCAACTTGGGCGATTCCGCCGCTGCAGCGCGTTCAGCACTCGGGCCCGTCTGGCGTCGATCCGCCGCTACTCGGTCAGCGAACGCGCCCGTGGCATCCTCCGTCTCGAACTGCTGATACAGCCAGGCGCGTCGCTGTTCATCGCGCACCGCTGTGACGTCCAGCGCCACCGTGCCGCAGTACCAATGCCGCAGACGCTGGTGCAGGTCCTTGGCCTTTGTGGCGCCCAGCACCGGACGCTGGTCCTCGCTCAGCGCCGTGTCATCGCTCAGGCCGAACTGGGCCAGCGTCGGCCCATCGCCCGACCCGACGGACCACGCGGAGCCGTCCCCATCCGGTGCCTCCTGCGGAGCCAGGGGATCCAGCCGGGCGAAACGATGCCCGTGCCAGCGATAAGTCTCGATAAATGCGGCCACACCCGGCCGCAGTTGCGGAGCGTGGGCGTGGGCGTGGGCCTGCGCCACGCCCGCACCAGTGTCGGCATCGCGATCACAACGACGTGCCGGCGCCCACACGGGCCCGACGGAAAGGCGGTTCACTGACATATCAACTCCCTTGAGCGATCAACAAGACCCAGCGATCGGCCAGGGATCTCCGTCAACGCTCGAAACGGCGTCTTGTGCCCGCAGACCGTCGCCAGGCGAAGGGCTGCTGAAGGCGGTCGGATCCTCCCGGCCTTGCGGATGCCAGCTCTGCGGCCGGCTCGATGCTTGTCCCCTTCCCTATCCCCTTCCGAACAGCGGCCGTCAGACCGCGAAGGTGCGCACCGCGTCGTTCAACTGACGCGCCTGCTCCTGCAGCGCGCGGGCGGCTGCGGTGCTCTGCTCCACCATGGCGGCGTTCTTCTGCGTGGAATCGTCCATCTGCACCACCGCCACATTGACCTGCTCGATGCCGGCGCTCTGCTCCTGGCTGGACGCGGTGATCTCGGCCACGATGTGGCTGACCTGCCGGATGCTGCTGACCACCTGGGCCATGGTGCTGCCGGCCTGCTCCACCATGCGGCTGCCTGCGTCCACGTGCTGGACGGAGTCATCGATCAGGCGCTTGATCTCCTTGGCCGCCGTGGCGCTGCGCTGCGCCAGGCTGCGCACCTCCGACGCGACCACCGCAAAACCGCGGCCTTGCTCACCGGCGCGGGCGGCCTCGACCGCTGCATTGAGGGCGAGGATGTTGGTCTGGAAGGCGATGCCGTCGATGACGCTGATGATCTCGACAATGCGGCGCGACGCGGTGGCGATGGAATTCATCGTCTCCACCACCTGCCCCACCGCCTGCCCGCCCTCGGTGGCGATGTGGGAGGCGGACGAGGCCGAGCTGTTGGCCTGATGGGCATGGTCCGCACTCAGTCGCACGGCGGCGGTGAGCTGCTCCATGGCCGCAGCGGTTTCCTGCAGGGCAGAGGCCTGCTGCTCGGTACGGGCGGACAGGTCCTGGTTGCCCTGCGCGACTTCCTGGGCCGCATTGGCGATGGTGTCGGCACCGCTGCGCACATCGGTCACGATGCGATGCAGGTTGACCACCATGTTCTGCAGCGCCGTCATCAGGCGGGCCACCTCGTCCTTGCCTTCGACCTGGATCCGATAGGTGAGGTCCCCGGCCGCGACCGATTCGGCCAGATGGATGGCACGGTCGATCGGCACGGTGATCGAGCGGGTGATCAGGATCGCGGTCGCCACGCCGCCCAGCAGGGCCAGCGCGGAGGCGATGATCATGTTCCGCTTGGCGGCGGCGGAGCGATCGTTGGCATCGGTCACGTCGTCTTCCATGCTCTGCGCCTGGTAGTTCACCATCTTGTCGATCAGCGCGTAATAGCGGGCCTGCGGGCCGGCCATCTGTTCCTGGTAGACCGCCAGGGCGCCCTCCCGGTCACCGGCGGCCAGCAGGTCGAAGACCTTGCGCACGACGGCGCCGTATTCCTTGCGGGCGACGGACTGCTCCTCAAAGAGCCGCTTGCTCTCGTCGCTGCTGAGCATCTTCTCGAGCTTGGCCAGGTTCTCCGAATTGGTCTGACGGATGGCGGCGTACTCATCCATGTATTTCTTGGTCGCTTCGGGCGTGCTGGACAGCAGCAGGCGTCCGATGGTGATGGCACCGCGATCCCCCACGCTCTTGACCTGCGTGGTCAGGGCAATCAGTGCATAGCGGTCTTCGACGACGGTACTCATCGTGCGGTTGACGCCATTGATGACACCGATCCCGACCGCCAGGATGACCAGCAGCAGGGCAAAGGTGACAGCGAAAGCGATGGCCAGGCGGGTGCCAATGCGAAGGTCGGCCAGTTTCATGAAAGCAGCTCCCAGGACAGTGAGTTATTGGAAATGTCCCGCTATCAAACCATTGCTTACATTTGGCTGTCTAGCCTGTAACCACACACAACTGTCAATCCCCTGATTCAAGTGGTAGAGGTAGGCAGTTGTTCACAACTGGGAAGGGCATTTGGTCTGTCACCCGCCCGTCATTTCTCCATGCGGAATGACCCTGTGGTGTTCGAGAGACTGCGGTTGCGCTTCATGAAATTCACTCTCCGTACAGACATAAAAAAAGCTCCCCGAAGGGAGCTCTCGTGACGCTTGGCAACGATTAGGCGGCGGCAAGACCCAGTCGCTGGCGAGCGGCCTGATATTCGCGCCCGAAACGCGCCACCAGCTCGCCGGCGGGCAGCACTTCGCGGATGGCACCGATACCCTGCCCGCTGCCCCAGATGTCCTTCCAGGCCTTGGCCGCCGCGCCACCCCCGAAGTTCATCTTGGTCGGATCGCTTTCCGGCAGGTTGTCCGGATCCAGGCCCGCCTTGACGATCGAGCCCTTGAGGTAGTTGCCGTGCACGCCGGTGAACAGGTTGCTGTAGACGATGTCGTCGCTGTTGCTGTCCACGATCATCTGCTTGTAGTCATCGCTGGCGCGGGCTTCTTCCGTCGCGATGAAGGCCGAGCCGATGTAGGCCAGGTCCGCGCCCGCAGCCTGCGCCGCCAGGATGGCGTCGCCGCTGGCAATCGAGCCGGACAGCGCCAGCGGCCCCTGGAACCACTCACGGATCTCCTGGATCAGCGCAAACGGGCTCTTCACGCCGGCGTGTCCACCCGCCCCGGCCGCCACGGCGATCAGCCCGTCGGCGCCCTTCTCCACCGCCTTGTGGGCAAACTTGTTGTTGATGATGTCGTGCAGGACGATGCCGCCCCAGCTGTGCACCGCGGCATTGACGTCCTCACGGGCGCCCAGCGAGGTGATGACGATGGGCACCTTGTACTTGGCGCACATTTCCATGTCGTGCTCGAGCCGGTCATTGCTCTTGTGCACGATCTGGTTGATGGCGAAGGGCGCGGCCGGAGACTCGGGGTGGGCACGGTCATGCGCCGCCAGGGTCTCGGTGATTTCGGCCAGCCAGTCCTCCAGTTGCTCCGCCGGACGCGCATTGAGCGCAGGCATGGAGCCCACGATCCCGGCCTTGCACTGGGCAATGACCAGCTTCGGGTTGCTGATGATGAACAGCGGCGAGCCGATGACCGGCAGGCGCAGGGTGTTGAACAGCGGGGGAAGTGCCACCTCGTGTCTCCTCGTGGTGAAAGACGGATTGTTTGAACCGTTGCTGGGGCTGGGGCGGAATCAGAACGCGTCGATGGGCAGGGCCATGACGCTGTCGGCGCCATGCACCACCGCATCGCGCAGCGACTGGCACCGCGGCAGGATGTGTTCAGCGTAGAACCGCGCCGTGGTGATCTTGGCCTGCATGAACTCGACGTCCTCGCCAGCTGCCAGCAGCTCCTGCGCGGCCAGCAGCGAGCGGGCCAGCTGCCAGCCGGCCACCAGGTTGCCCGCCAGCATCAGGTAGGGCACCGAGCCGGCAAAGGCCGCATTGGGCTTGGACTTGCCATGCGCAGCCACGAAATCCACCACCTGCACAAAGGACGCACGGGCCTGCGCCAGCGATTGACGCACCGCCAGCGCGGCCGCGCTGGCATTGGCGGCCAGCGCGCCTTCGGTCTCCTCGATCTGCGCGGCCAGGCTGCGCGCAAAGGCGCCGCCGTCGCGCATCGTCTTGCGGCCCACCAGGTCATTGGCCTGGATGGCGGTGGTGCCCTCGTAGATGGGCAGGATGCGCGCGTCACGGTAGTACTGCGCCGCGCCGGTTTCCTCGATGAAGCCCATGCCGCCATGGACCTGCACGCCCAGCGAGGTCACCTCCAGGCTCATCTCGGTGCTGTAGCCCTTGACCAGCGGCACCATGAATTCGTAGAAGTTTTGCGCTTCCTTGCGGGCCTGTTCATCGCTGTGATGATGGGCGATGTCATAGGCCGCAGCCGCGTCGATGGCCATGGCGCGGCAGCCTTCCACCAGCGCGCGCTGGGTCATCAGCATGCGGCGCACATCCGGGTGATGGATGATGGCGACCGGCCCGGCGGCGGAGCCGTCCACCGGGCGCGACTGCACCCGGTCCTTGGCATAGGCCACTGCCTTCTGATAGGCCCGATCCGCCACCGCCAGGCCCTGCACGCCCACGCCAAAACGGGCGGCGTTCATCATGATGAACATGTACTCCAGGCCGCGGTTCTCTTCACCGATCAACGTGCCGATGGCGCCGCCGTGATCGCCGAACTGCAGCACCGCCGTCGGGCTGGCCTTGATGCCTAGCTTGTGCTCGATGGAGACGCAGTGCACGTCGTTGCGGGCCCCCAGCGATCCGTCTTCCTTCACCAGGAACTTCGGAACCAGGAACAGGCTGATGCCCTTCACGCCCTCCGGCGCTCCCGGCACGCGCGCCAGCACCAGATGGACGATGTTGTCCGTCATGTCGTGCTCGCCCCAGGTGATGTAGATCTTGGTGCCGAAGATCTTGTAGGTGCCGTCGCCCTGCGGCTCGGCGCGGCTGCGCACCAGCGCCAGGTCGGAGCCGGCCTGCGGCTCGGTCAGGTTCATCGTGCCGGTCCATTCACCGGACAGCAGACGGGGAATGAACAGCTGTTTCTGCTGCTCGGTGCCGGCCACCAGCAGCGCTTCCACCGCGCCGTCGGTCAGCAGCGGGCACAGGGCAAAGCTCACATTGGCCGCCTGGACCATTTCCGCGCAGCCGGTGCCGATGGTCTTGGGCAGACCCTGTCCGCCGTAGGCCTCGGGATGCTGCAGCCCCTGCCAGCCGCCTTCGGCGTATTGGCGGAAGGCGTCCTTGAAGCCGGGCGTGGCGAAGACCTGACCGTCCTTCCAGAACGACGGGTTCCGGTCGCCCTCGACATTCAGCGGTGCAATGACATCCTCATTGAGCTTGGCCGCCTCTTCCAGCACCGCCTGCGCGGTGTCCAGGCCGTGATCGGCGAAGGCGGGGATCTGCTCGGCGAGGGTCTGCAGGCCGGCCAGTGCCTGCATGTCAAACAGCATGTCCTTGATCGGGGCGCGGTATGTCATGGTCTTGTCTCCGGATGAAAAAAGAGCGCCGCGTATCGACAACGGGGCGCCCTGGATCGGTCGGCAAGACAGGCAGGCTCGAGTCCGCCTCGAGTCCACCCGCCTTGCGGTGGCCGTGGCCGCAGGCCCTTGGGGCGATGCGGCAAGGCGCGCTTACAGCGCCTTGACCAGTTCGGGAACGGCGGTGAACAGGTCGGCTTCCAGCCCGTAGTCGGCCACCGAGAAGATCGGGGCTTCTGGGTCCTTGTTGATCGCCACGATCACCTTGGAATCCTTCATGCCGGCCAGATGCTGGATGGCGCCGGAGATGCCGGCCGCGATGTAGAGCTGCGGCGCGACGATCTTGCCGGTCTGGCCCACCTGCCAGTCGTTGGGGGCATAGCCCGCGTCGACGGCGGCGCGCGATGCACCCAGCGCGGCGTTGAGCTTGTCGGCCAGCGGCGTCAGCACTTCGTTGAACTTGTCGCTGCTGCCCAGGGCGCGGCCGCCGGACACGATGATCTTGGCTGCGGTCAGTTCCGGGCGGTCGCTCTTGGTGACTTCACGGCCCACAAAGCTGCTCTTGCCGCTGTCGGCCACACCGCTCAGGGTTTCAACGGCGGCGCTGCCGCCTTCGGCCGCGGCATCGAAACCGGTGGTACGCACGGTCAGCACCTTGATGGCGTCGGTCGACTGCACGGTGGCGATGGCGTTGCCGGCGTAGATCGGGCGCTCGAAGGTGTCGGCGCTGATGACCTTGGTGACGTCGCTCAGTTGGCCCACGTCCAGCAGGGCTGCCACGCGCGGCGCCACGTTCTTGCCCGCGGCGGTGGCCGGGAACAGGATGTGGCTGTAGTCCTTGGCAATGGCCAGCACCTGGGCGGCCATGTTTTCGGCCAGGCCGTCGGCGAACTGGGCGCCGTCGGCATGCAGCACCTTGGCCACGCCGGCGATCTTGGCGGCAGCCTGGGCCGCAGCAGCGGCATTGGCGCCGGCCACCAGCACATGCACATCACCGCCGATGGCGCTGGCAGCGCTCACGGTGTTGTAGGTAGCCCCCTTCAGCGAGGCATTGTCGTGTTCTGCAATGACGAGGATGGTCATTCTCGAATCTCCATTCAGACGGCTGTGGGGGGCTCAGATGACCTTGGCTTCGGTCTTCAGCTTGGTGACGAGCGTCGCAACGTCCGGCACCTTCACACCAGCACCGCGCTTGGGCGGCTCGGCCACCGACAGCGTCTTGATGCGCGGCGCGACGTCCACACCCAGGTCCGCCGGCTTGACGGTTTCCAGCGGCTTCTTCTTGGCCTTCATGATGTTGGGCAGCGTCACATAGCGCGGCTCGTTCAGGCGCAGGTCGGTGGTGACCACGGCCGGCAGGGTCAGGCTGACGGTCTCCAGACCGCCATCGACCTCGCGGGTGACCGCCACCTTGCCGTCGGCCACTTCCACCTTGGAGGCGAAGGTGCCTTGCGGCAGGCCGGTCAGTGCGGCCAGCATCTGGCCGGTCTGGTTGCAATCGTCATCGATGGCCTGCTTGCCCAGGATGACCAGTTGCGGCTGCTCCTTGTCCACCAGCGCCTTGAGCAGCTTGGCCACGGCCAGCGGCTGCAGTTCGGCATCGGTTTCGACCAGGATGGCACGGTCGGCACCAATGGCCATCGCCGTGCGCAGGGTTTCCTGACATTGCGCCACGCCGCAGGACACGGCGATCACTTCAGTGACCACGCCCTTTTCCTTCAGGCGCACGGCTTCTTCGACCGCGATTTCGTCAAACGGGTTCATCGACATCTTCACATTGGCGATGTCGACCCCGGTGCCGTCGCTCTTGACGCGCACCTTGACGTTGTAATCGACGACTCGTTTGACGGGGACCAATACCTTCATCGAAGCACTCCAGGCGTATTGACGTTAACGTTAATTCGATTCTATGGGAGGCCTGCGCCGCCCCCGTGTCACCGATCCATCAGGACCGAAGGGACACTGCGTCCTTGGCGGTCCGACCTCGGGATGAAAATCGGAAAATAAAACGAACGATCGTTCTATTCTAGCCATGAGAGCCGGGCTGCCAAGTGAAAGTGCTGGAATCTTCTAGACTGCCCACCCTGATGTCCTGGAGAGGTCCACTCAGGGCTCGTGCGGTGGTCACCTTGACGGTGGTCTGCCCTGCCGCACCCTGCATGGAGCCTTGCGCCACGCGTTCCACAATCACCGTTCTTTCAGCTGCCACTCAGACTGACGCCCTACCCTCGTCACGCTCCCTCTGCCCGCATCCTGCCGTCGTGGTGCCCTCGTCCTGCCCTCATCGTTACCCATCGTGATGTCCGCCGATTCCATTGCCTCCCCATCAGCGCAGGCCAGCCCGCCCCTCGCCGCTGCCAATGTGGCCCCGGGGTCCGAGTCCGCCCGCCTTGACGCCCGCACACCCCCTCCCACGCTGGGCGTGTTCGACTCAGGCCTTGGCGGGCTGACGGTGCTGCAGGCGCTGCGGGCGCGGATGCCGGATGTGGCGCTCCATTACGTGGCGGACACCGCCCATGCGCCCTATGGCGAGCGCAGCAGCGACTACATCCGCGAACGCAGCCTCCGGGTGGCCGAGCACCTGCGGGCGGCGGGCGCGCGCATGGTGGTGGTGGCGTGCAACACCGCCACGGCTCACGCGGTCAATGCCATGCGGGAGCGCTGGCCGGACTGGCCGGTGGTGGGCATCGAGCCTGGCGTCAAGCCGGCGGTGGCCGCCACTCGCAACGGCCGCATCGGCGTGATGGCCACGTCCGCCACCATCGCCAGCCGACGTTATGAAGCGCTGGTGGCTGCGCATGCGGGGGATGTGTCCCTGGTGAGCCAGCCCTGCCCCGGACTGGTCTCCTTGATCGAACAGGGCGACCTGGACAATCCGGAGCTGGGCGCCCTCATCGATCGCTACTGCGAACCGCTCAAGGCCGCCGGGGTGGACACGGTGCTGCTGGGCTGCACCCACTATCCGCTGGTGCAGACCCGCATCCAGGCCGCATTGGGAGACGGCGTGCGTCTGCTCAATATCGAGGATGCGGTTGCGCGGCAGGCCCAGCGGCTGTGGGAAACGCTGAAGCTGCCGGCCCAGCCGGACGCGCCATTGGTGCTGCAGAGCACCGGCGATCCGGCGCCGCTGCAACATGTGGCGCGCGAGGCCTTGGGGTGGCGTCAGGCCGTGGTGTCACGCATCCACGTGTGAAGGCAGGTTCAGACCAGCGCCCGTGCCATCCCCCGGGTCATGTCCACGCGCTTGAGCAGCACATAACCCGCCACGAAGAACAAGCCGGTGGACAGAATGGCCAGGCGGTGATTGCCGGCCGTCAGCACCGTCACCGCGCCATAGGTCAGCGGGCCGATGATGGCCGCCAAGCGCGTGGCAAACGTCCATAGGCCGAAGAATTCCGCCAGCCGGTCGTGGGGCGCCAATGCACCGGCCAGTGCCCGCCCGCAGGACTGGCTGGACCCCATGCAGAGCCCGGCGATCAGCGCAGCGATCCAGAACAGCCAGCTGCTGGTGGCCACAAAGGCCAGCACCGTCATCAGCATCCAGCCCACCAGCGTGACGGCCAGCGCGGGCTGGTGCCCGATGCGGTCCTCGTAGTAGCCAAAGGCAAAGGCCCCGATCGCCGAGGCGATGTTGACCAGGAACACCAGCGCCATCGTCTGCGCCTGGCTGAACCCCAGGGCCTGATCGGCATACACCGCCGCAAGCGCGATCACCACGGCGATGCCGGCCTGGTAGGCGGTGCCGCAGGCCAGCAGCCGGAGGAAATCGGGATAGGCGCGGGCCCGCTGCCAGGACGCCAGCAGTTCCGACAGGCCGGACCGCCGGCGGGTGGCCCGTCGGATGGAACACGGATCGGCCCGTTCGCGCATCAACAGGAAGGTGGGAATGGCCGCGATCAGATAAAGCCCTGCGGTGATGAGCAGGGTGATGGGCACGAAGTCAGCGGCGGCCTGGCCGCGCGCCTGGGCTTGCAGCACATAGACCAGGCACAGCCCCAGCGCCAGCATGCCGCCCAGATAGCCGAACGCCCAGCCCCAGCCGGAGACGCGGCCCAAGGCATTGCGACGCGCCAACTCCGGCAGGAATGCCGCGATCAGCGACTCGCCATAGGAGAAAAACACGTTGGAGAGCACCACCGCGGCGGCGGCCCACCACAAGGCCGCGGAGCCGAAGCAGGCCAGCGCGGCCGTCGTGATCACGCAGCCGCCGGTGCAGAAGGCCAGCAGGCGCTTCTTGGCACCGTGCGCGTCGGCCCAGGCGCCCAGGCCCGGCATGGTCACCATCACGATGAGGCTGGAGACGGCGATGAGCACCGTCCAGAGCAACGTGGCGGACGGCTGCCCTTTGGCCACTTCGGCCACGAAGTAGGCGTTGTAGACAGCGGTCAGCACCACCGTCGTGTAGCCGGAGTTGGCGAAGTCGTACATCGACCACCCCAACACTTCCCGGCGACGCACGCCTGGGTTCAACAGGTCCTGACCGAACATGAGGTCGAGTGTAAGAGCAGCCGGCGGCTGGGAAGACGCTGCGAAAGCCCGTGACTTCCCTGCCGACGGTCATGCGGACCTGTGTGCGCACAAACGGCTGCCGTGCGTGCGCCCGGGGCGCCGGACGGCTCAGACCAGCGCGACCTGCACCCGGCGCCCCACGACGGCGGCCGCGCGCTGCAAGGTGGCGAGGGTGACATTGCCGTCGGTCGGGTCCAGCACTCGGTCCACCTGGGTGCGGCTGGTGTTCATCAGCTCGGCGAGTTTGCGTTTGCTGAGCTTCTGGTCTTTCATGGCCTGCAGCAGTTGCCAGGCAATCACTTCCTTGATGGCCTGCGCCTGGAATGCCTCAAGCACACCCTCCTCGGCCAGGAGGTCGTCCACGCTGGACCCCATGTGTCGATTCACCATGCTGGATCTCCTTCATCCGTTCGCGGGCAAGGCGCAGCGCCTCGACCGGTGTGGTCTGGGTTTTCTTCACAAACGCATGCAAGGCGTAAAGCGCATGCGCATGGAAGCAAAAGAGGACACGTGCAACAGCGCAGCTCGGCAGATGGGTGCGCACTTCCCAGAGCCCCTGACCCAGGGCCCGGCATAGCGGCATGCCGACCGGCCAGCGGTACTGCACCCGCTGCAGGTCGGCCCCGACAGCCAAACGGTCCGCGCGATCCAGGGCCTTGAGCCATTCGCGCACCGGCTCATGGCCGGAGAGCGAGCGGTAGAAGACCATCGGAACCTTGGGAAGATCCGCAAACTGCACCATATAACGTGCCACCCAATGCTACATGATTTGGGCCGCCTGTGGCGGGCAAGTCTGGGATGCTAGGAAAAAAGCCTCTTGAGCTGGGTCAAGAGAACGGCCGCAACCTCGATCCGGTCAAGATCGGGCGGAAGCTGCAAAGCCAGGCCGACTTGCGCGAGGGACGCAGTGACTGGAATGCAGGGGGCTGGTACCTGGGACGGGACTCGAACCCGTACGCTTGTGACAGCGGCAGATTTTAAGTCTGCTGTGGCTACCGATTTCACCACCCAGGCCGCAAGGCATGGCCCGCATTATCGTGCGGCGCGCCAATGAAAAAAGGGAAGTCGCAAGGACTTCCCTTTTTGGAGTTTGGAGCGGGAAACGAGGCTCGAACTCGCGACCTCAACCTTGGCAAGGTTGCGCTCTACCAACTGAGCTATTCCCGCATCGCAGGAGGAACCGACCGGCACTAGGTGCCCATCAAACCCCACCTTCAACACTTGAAGTGGAGCGGGAAACGAGGCTCGAACTCGCGACCTCAACCTTGGCAAGGTTGCGCTCTACCAACTGAGCTATTCCCGCAAAACTAACTGGCCTGACAGCAGCTGCGCTGCCCTCAAACCCAATACCTGGAGGCGCGATCCGGAGTCGAACCGGACTAACCGGATTTGCAATCCGGGGCATAACCGCTTTGCTATCGCGCCCCTGATCGAGCACCGAAGTTTGGTGACTTCAGCCTCGATAAAAAATGGAAGCCAAGGCTTCCATCCTTTTCAGAACCTGGAGCGGGAAACGAGGCTCGAACTCGCGACCTCAACCTTGGCAAGGTTGCGCTCTACCAACTGAGCTATTCCCGCAGATATCCGCGTATTTCAGCTTTCGCTGATTTCAACACACTGCCTGCTGCTGCTAACCATTGCTGGTATCTGACGTTTGAGCTTTGAGGCTCATGCAAAGTCAACTGACGTCTTCTTTGCTGATTCGTCTGCAGCACCGTTTGCGCTGAAGCCGAGAGTATAGAACGATTTTTTGGAGCGGCGCAAGAGTTGCGCCGAGAAGTGGTGCTGCGGTGCTCTTATCGCACAGAGCTTTAACACAAATGCCCACGGCCAGGGCCGTGGGCATTGCTAATGGTCTTCGCAGTCTGAAGACTCAGCCGCGAGTGACGCTCAGTGCTTCAGCGAATCGCCACCGGCCTCCGGCTTGGCTTCACCGACCTTCTCGGCCGGAGGCGGCGCTGCGACCTCGTCTTCCGGAATTGGCTGCGGCAGGGTCTCCAGGGCCACTTCCAGCACACGGTCGATCCAGCGGACCGGAACGATCTCCAACTGGTTCTTCACGTTCTCAGGAATGTCCTGCAGGTCCTTGACGTTCTCTTCCGGAATCATCACGGTCTTGATGCCACCGCGATGGGCTGCCAGCAGCTTTTCCTTCAAGCCGCCGATGGCCGTGACCTCGCCCCGCAGCGTGATCTCACCGGTCATCGCCACATCCGCACGCACCGGAATGCCGGTCAGCGCGGAGACGAAGGCGGTGGTCATCGCAATACCTGCGCTCGGGCCATCCTTCGGGGTAGCGCCATCGGGCACGTGAATGTGCACGTCGCGCTTCTCGAAGGCTTCGTCCTTGATGCCCAGGCGGCGAGCCCGCGACCGCACCACCGTGCGAGCCGCTTCCACCGATTCCTTCATCACGTCGCCCAGCGAGCCGGTGCGGATGATGTTGCCCTTGCCCGGCATGGACGTGGCCTCGATGGTCAGCAGGTCGCCGCCCACCTCGGTCCAGGCCAGACCGACCACCTGACCCACCTGGTTCTTCTTCTCGGCACGACCGAAGTCGTACTTGCGAACGCCCAGGAATTCGTTCAGGTTGTCTTCGTCCACCACCACACGGCTTTGGTAGGTGCCCAGCTGCAGGCCCTTGACCACCTTGCGGCAGATCTTCGAGATTTCACGCTCGAGCGAACGCACGCCGGCTTCACGGGTGTAGTAGCGGATCACGCCGCGGATGGCCGCTTCGGTGACGTCCAGCTCTTCATCCTTGACACCGTTGTTGCCCCGCTGCTTGGGCAGCAGGTAACGCTGGGCGATGTTGACCTTCTCGTCTTCCGTGTAGCCCGACAGGCGGATCACTTCCATCCGGTCCAGGAGGGCCGGCGGAATGTTCAGCGAGTTCGAGGTGGCCACGAACATCACGTCGGACAGGTCGTAATCGACCTCGATGTAATGGTCGGCAAAGGTGTGGTTCTGCTCGGGGTCCAGCACCTCCAGCAGCGCGGACGACGGGTCACCCCGGAAGTCCATGCCCAGCTTGTCGATCTCGTCCAGCAGGAACAGCGGATTGCGCGTGCCCACCTTGGACAGGCTCTGCAGCACCTTGCCCGGCATGGAGCCGATGTAGGTGCGGCGGTGACCGCGGATCTCGGCCTCGTCACGCACGCCACCCAGGGCCATGCGAACGAACTTGCGACCCGTGGCGCGCGCCACCGACTGCCCCAGCGAGGTCTTGCCGACGCCCGGAGGGCCGACCAGGCACAGGATGGGCGCCTTGACCTTGTCCACGCGCTGCTGCACCGCGAGGTATTCGAGGATGCGTTCCTTGACCTTGTCCAGGCCGTAGTGGTCCTCGTTCAGGACGGCTTCGGCATTGGCCAGGTCGTGCTTGATCTTGGTCTTCTTGCTCCAGGGCAGGTTGACCAGCGTGTCGATGTAGTTGCGCACCACCGTGGCTTCGGCGGACATCGGCGACATCAGCTTGAGCTTCTTGAGCTCGGCCTCGGCCTTCTTGCGCGCCTCCTTGGGCATGCGGGCGGCCTGGATCTTCTTTTCCAGCTCTTCCAGGTCGGCGCCTTCTTCGCCGTCGCCCAGTTCCTTCTGGATGGCCTTGACCTGCTCGTTCAGGTAGTACTCGCGCTGGCTCTTTTCCATCTGGCGCTTGACGCGGCCACGGATGCGCTTTTCCACCTGCAGGATGTCGACCTCATGCTCCAGCAGGTCCAGCAGCTTCTCCAGCCGCTTGCCCACTTCGGACAGGTCCAGCACCGACTGCTTGGCGTCGAGCTTGAGCGGCAGGTGCGCGGCGATGGTGTCGGCCAGGCGGCCGGCATCGTCGATCCCGGCGATGGAGGTGAGGATCTCCGGCGGGATCTTCTTGTTCAGCTTGACGTACTGGTCGAACTGCTGCGTGACGGCGCGACGCAGGGCCTCGACCTCAGGCTGCTCATCCGCTTCGGGCGGGATGGGCAGGACGTCGGCGGTGAAGTGTTCTTCGCCGTCATGGATGGCCTGCGTGGTGGCCCGCTGCAGGCCTTCCACCAGCACCTTCACGGTGCCGTCGGGCAGCTTCAGCATCTGCAGGATGCTGGAGACGCAGCCCATCTCGAACATGTCGTCGGGTTTGGGTTCGTCCTTGCCGGCGGCCTTCTGCGCCACCAGCATGATCTGCCGCCCGGCTTCCATCGCGGCTTCCAGGGCCTTGATGGACTTGGGGCGACCCACGAACAACGGGATCACCATGTGCGGGAACACAACCACGTCCCGCAGCGGCAGCAGCGGGAGGGTGATGGGTTCCGCGGGAAGGATCGGATGACCGGACATGAAAACCTCTCTTTCTCAGACCCATCTTGGGTCCGAGGGGCCTATTACAAGGTGGGCCGCCTGCACAAGTGCAACAAGCGTACTCACCGGGGCCTTGCAGCCAGGGCGGAACCGTTGGAATTCCTGGCTGAACATCGCTTGAACTGAGCCTGCGCCCGATCAGGCACTGGCCTTGGCTTCGCGATACACCAGCAGGGGCTTGGAGTCTTCCTCGATGTTGTGCTCGTCCAGCACCACCTTCGCCACGCCGTCCAGGGACGGCAGTTCGAACATGGTGTCGATCAGCGCATGCTCGACGATGGAGCGCAGCCCCCGGGCGCCCGTCTTGCGGGCCAGCGCCTTGCGGGCCACCGCATTCAGGGCCGAGGGACGCACTTCCAGCTCGACGCCGTCCATCGAGAACAGCTGTTGATACTGCTTGACCAGCGCATTGCGAGGTTCGGTCAGGATCTGTACCAGCGCGTCTTCGGTCAGTTCGCCCAGCGTGGCGATGACCGGCAGACGGCCCACCAGTTCCGGGATGAGACCAAACTTGATCAGGTCGCCCGGCTCCACTTCACGGAACAGCTCGCCGACCTTCTTCTCGCTCTTGCTCTTGACCGATGCGCCAAAACCGATGCCCGACTTCTCGGAGCGGTTCTGGATGACCTTCTCCAGGCCGTCGAAAGCGCCGCCGCAGATGAACAGGATGTTGGTCGTGTCGATCTGCAGGAAGTCCTGGTTGGGATGCTTGCGGCCACCCTGCGGGGGGACGGACGCCATGGTGCCCTCCACCAGCTTCAGCAGGGCCTGCTGCACGCCTTCACCGGACACGTCCCGGGTGATGGACGGGTTGTCCGCCTTGCGGCTGATCTTGTCGATTTCGTCGATGTAGACGATGCCGCGCTGGGCACGCTCGACGTCGTAATTGCAGTTCTGCAGCAGCTTCTGGATGATGTTCTCGACGTCCTCCCCCACATAACCGGCTTCGGTCAGCGTGGTGGCGTCGGCAATCACGAAGGGGACGTTGAGCACGCGGGCCAGGGTCTGGGCCAGCAGCGTCTTGCCGGAGCCGGTCGGGCCGATCAGCAGGATGTTGCTCTTGGACAGCTCCACACCGTCCTTGGTGTCCGCCGCATGGCGCAGCCGCTTGTAGTGGTTGTAGACCGCTACGGACAGCGTGCGCTTGGCCACGTCCTGGCCGATGACGTACTGGTCCAGCGTGGTCTTGATTTCGCTGGGCACCGGCAGGTCCGACTTGCTGGCGCGACCGGGCGCGGCTTCGGCCGGCACCTCGTCACGGATGATGTCGTTGCACAGCTCGATGCACTCATCGCAGATGAACACGGACGGACCCGCGATCAGCTTCTTGACCTCGTGCTGGCTCTTGCCGCAGAAGGAGCAATACAAGACTTTTTCGCTGGAGTTGCCTTTTTTCTCGGCCATGGAAGTGCTGCTAGATACAGGCGTTGTGCCTGCATTGATGATAGTTCAATTGCCGGGACCGTCTGCCAGGGGATAAAAGCCCCTAAGGTGGCTTAGTTACGGTCCTGGGCAATCGGTGGGTGCCGGGCCGGTCGGCCGGTGGATCCGGTCATCAGGATTGAGGAGTTCCTGCGGGCCTTGAACCGGGGCCTGAGTGGATGAACGAAGGCGAGAGTTCGCCATTCGTTCAACCCACCCGTTTCAGGCGACAAGGCGGGTTCAGCCCCGCTTTTCGATGACCTGGTCCACCAGGCCATAGGTCTGGGCTTCCGGGGCCGACATGAAGTAGTCGCGCTCGGTGTCCGCCTGGATCTTCTCCAGCGGCTGGCCAGTGCGTTCCGCCAGGATGCGATTGAGCTGCTCGCGGGTCTTGAGGATCTCGCGGGCGTGGATCTCGATGTCGGTGGCCTGGCCCTGCGCGCCGCCCAGCGGCTGGTGGATCATGATCTTGGCATTGGGCAGCGAGAAACGCTTGCCCTTGGCACCTGCGGCCAGCAGGAATGCACCCATGCTGGCGGCCATGCCCATGCACAGTGTGGACACCTGCGGCTTGATGAACTGCATCGTGTCGTAGATGGACATGCCGGCCGAGACGCTGCCGCCCGGGGAGTTGATGTACAGCGAGATCTCCTTGTCCGGGTTTTCGCTTTCCAGGAACAGCAGCTGAGCCACCACGAGGTTGGCCACGGCGTCGTTCACAGGGCCCACCAGGAAGACGATGCGCTCGCGCAGCAGCCGGCTGTAGATGTCGTAGGCGCGTTCGCCGCGGCCCGACTGTTCAATGACGATGGGCACCATGCCCAGGTTGCTAGTTTCCAGAGCGCTCATGAAATCCTCTGTTGTGGTTGGCGTCACGTGCTTGATTATGTCCCGCGACGCAAGCCCCTGCCGGGCAGGTCCTGGGGAGCGTCCGGCAGCGGTCGCCCCCGGGCCCTGCCCTCAGGCGCAGGACTCCCTCACATGGGGGCGAGACAGCGAAAAACAAAGGCGCCGGCCTCGCGGCGCGGCGCCTTCAGGCGATGCAATCCTGATGCAGGATCAGTTGCCGGCCATCAGTTCGTCGAACGGCACCTGCTTGTCTTCGACCTTGGCCTTGGCCAGGACGAAATCGGTGACGTTGTTCTCGATCACGACGGCTTCCACTTCGGCCATGCGCTCACGGTCCGACAGGTACCAGCGCACGACTTCCGCCGGCTTCTCGTAGCTCTGCGAGATTTCCTCGATGTGCGCCTGCAGCTGCTCGGGCTTGGCTTGCAGGTTGTTGGAACGCACCAGCTCGGCCACGACCAGGCCCAGGCGGACGCGCTTTTCAGCCTGGTCCTTGAACAGCTCGGCGGGGATCGGGGCCTTGTCGGCGTCCTTCACACCACGCTTCTTCAGGTCTTCACGGGCATTGCCGACCATGCGCTCGGCTTCGCCTTCGATCAGGGCCTTGGGCACGTCCAGCTCGGCCTTGGCGACCAGGGCGTCCATGGCGGCGGCCTTGTTGCGGGCCAGCACGCGGAACTTCACTTCACGCTCGAGGTTCTTCTTGATGTCGGCGCGCAGGGCTTCGACCGTGCCTTCCTTGATGCCCAGGGCCTTGGCGAACGATTCGTTCACTTCCGGCAGATGCTGGGCTTCGATCTTCTTGACGGTCACCAGGAAGTCGGCTTCCTTGCCGGCCACTTCCTTGCCGTGGTAGTCCTCCGGGAAGGCCAGCGGGAAGGTCTTGGACTCGCCCGACTTCATGCCGCGCACGGCCTTTTCGAAGGCTTCGAGCATCTGGCCTTCGCCCAGCAGGAACTGGAAGCCGTCGGCCTTGCCGCCAGCAAACGGTTCGCCGTCGATCTTGCCTTCGAAGTCGATGGTGACGCGGTCGCCGTCGGCAGCCACGTCAGCGGCGCCGCGCTGGGCGAAGCTGCGACGCTGCTTGCGCAGGATCTCGACGGTCTTGTCGATGGCTTCTTCGGTCACTTCGGCCGAGACGCGCTCGACGCTGGCGTCGGCCAGATCACCCAGCTTCACTTCGGGATAGACCTCGAAGGTGGCGTCAAAGGCCAGGTCGCCTTCGGCGGCGCCGTCCTTCTGCTCGATGCGGGGCATGCCGGCCACACGCAGCTTGGCTTCGTTGGCCGCCTGGCTGAACGCCTGGCCCAGCTTGTCGTTCACGACTTCGTACTGCACCGACGCGCCGTAGCGCTGGGCGACGAAGGACATCGGCACCTTGCCGGGACGGAAGCCGTCAGCCTTGACGGTGCGGGCCAGCTTCTTCAGGCGGGCCTCGACCTCGCTGTTGATGTCAGCGGCCGCCAGCGTGAGCGTGATGCGGCGTTCGAGCTTTTCGAGAGTTTCGACGGTGACAGCCATAGTGGACTCGGAAACAGTTGGAGTGGTGCGCGGGGCCGGACTCGAACCGGCACGCCCGTGAAGGCGTCAGGACCTAAACCTGGTGCGTCTACCAATTTCGCCACCCGCGCTGGGTAACAGGAAAAGCGCTTCTCACCGCTTGCTCATTGCATCGACCCGCAGGCGACCTGTGTGCATCCGCAGCGCAATCGCCATGGCTTTGGCCATGGGGTTGCCCTTGGTTCGCCGTTGGTTCGCAATGGTCAGCAATAGGCTTGCAGTGAGTCCGCTCTTCCTTGGTAGGGATCCGGCGTTGAATCCGGGAAACCGGCGATTGTAGCCGTTCAGTGAGCGGTTTCCGCGCCCCCGGGGGCGGGTAAGCCCGGGGGTGCGGAAACTGGGGTCAGCTGCGGCCGACCGAGGGATCCCGCTCGATGCGGAACCAGGCCGCATACATGGCCGGCAGGGCCAGCAGGGTGAGCACGGTGGCCACGATCAGGCCGCCCATGATGGCCACGGCCATCGGACCCCAGAAGACGCTGCGCGACAGCGGCACCATCGCCAGCACGGCAGCGGCCGCCGTCAGTGCAATCGGGCGCAGACGGCGCACGGCCGATTCCACGATGGCCTGGGCTGGCGGCACGCCGCGGCTGCGATCCTGCTCGATCTGGTCGATCAAGATCACCGAGTTGCGCTGGATCATGCCCATCAGCGCAATCACCCCCAGCAGCGCCACGAACCCGAACGGCCGGTTCAGCAGCAGCAGCGCGGCGGACACGCCCGCGATGCCCAGGAAGCCGGTGAGGAAGGCCAGCATCGCCCGCGAGAAGCTGTGCAGCTGCAGCATCAGCAGCGTGAAGGTGATGAACAGCATGATGGGCACGCCGGCGGCAATCGAGCCGGTGCCCTTGCTGCTCTCCTCCACCGCACCGGCGATGGTGATGTTGTAGCCGGGCGGCATTTCCTTGCCAATTTCGCGGATCTTGGGCCAGACCTGGTCGGTGACGGTGGCGCCCTGCAGCCCTTCGATCACGTCGCCCTGCACGGTGATGGCGTACTGGCGCCCTTCCCGGTGCATGACCCCCGGCTCCCAGCTCAGGCGCGGCTTGGCGACTTGAGTCAGCGGCACGGCGCGGCCAGAGGCGGTCGTGACGTAGGCATTGGCCAGCTTGGTGAGCGTGTCGCGCTCGGCCACCGGCTGGCGCAGCACGATGTCGATCAGCCGGTCGGCCTCGCGGTACTGGCCGACGGTGTTGCCGGTCAGCAGCAGGCGGACCGCCTGCGAGATGCCCTGGCTGGTCACGCCCAGGGCGCGCGCCTTGTCCTGGTCCACATCCAGGTGCAGCACCTTGATGGCTTCGTTCCAGTCGTCATTCACGCCCAGCATGTTGGGATTGGCGCGCATGACCTCCTTGGCCTTGTCCGCCGCCTGGCGCAGCAGGGCCGGGTCGTCGCCGGCGATGCGGAACTGCACCGGGTACGGCACCGGCGGCCCGTTGGGCAGCAGCTTGACGCGGCCACGGACTTCCGAGAACTCCGCCGCCAGCAGCTGCGGCAGCCGCTTGCGCAGCACTTCCCGGTCGGCCAGCGACTTGGGCAGGATGATGGCCTGGCTCACATTGGAGTTGGGCAGGATCTGGTCCAGCGGCAGGTAAAAACGCGGCACGCCGGAGCCGACCCAGGTGGTGATGCTGCCCACCAGCGGCTCCTTCATCATGCGGGCCTCGAAGCGCTTGGCCACCGCATGGCTTTCCTCGATGGTCGCGCCCTCGGGCAGCCACAGGTCCACCAGGATCTCGGGCCGGCTGGAGTCGGGGAAGAACTGCTGCTGCACCTTGCCCATGCCCGCCAGGCCCAGCACGAACACCAGGATGGTCACGCTGATCGTCTTCCAGCGGTGATGCACGCACCAGGCCACGACGCGGCGAAAGCGCGTGTAGAACGGCGTGTCGAAGACCTCGTGCGATTCGCCTTCCTGGCCGGCGCGGGTCTTGAGCAGCAGCGCGCCCAGGTAGGGCACGAAGTACACCGACACGAACCAGGAAATCACCAGGGCCGCTGCCGTCACGGCGAAGATGGCGAAGGTGTATTCCCCCACCGTCGACTTGGCCAGGCCAATGGGCAGGAAGCCCACGGCGGTGATGAGGGTGCCGGTCAGCATCGGCATGGCGGTGACGTCATAGGCATACGTGGCCGCATGCATCTTGTCGTAGCCCTCTTCCAGCTTTCGGACCATCATTTCCACCGCAATGATGGCGTCGTCCACCAGCAGGCCCAGCGCGATGATCAGCGAGCCCAGCGATATCTTGTGCAGCCCCACGCCGGCGTAATACATGACCACGAAGGTGATGGCCAGCACCAGCGGAATGGTGATGCCCACGACCAGGCCGGGCCAGACGTCGATGCGCAGCGGCTTGGTGTGCAGGCCTAGGCTGATGAAGCTCACGGCCAGCACCACCACCACGGCTTCGATCAGCACATGGACGAACTCGCCCACCGAGGTCTTGACCGCCTGCGGCTGGTCCTGGATCTGGGCCAGCGACATGCCGGCTGGCAGGGTTTTCTGGATGCGGCTGGTCGCCGCCTTCAGGGCCTTGCCCAGGGCGATGATGTCGCCGCCCTTGCCCATGGACACACCCAGCGCCACCACCTGGTGGCCCTGGTAGCGCACCATGGTCGAGGCCGGGTCCACGAAGCCGCGGCGCACCGTGGCGATGTCGCCCAGGCGCAGGCTGCTGGCCACGCCGGTGGTCGTGTTGACGCCGCGGATGGGGAATTCATTCAGGGCCTGCACCGAATTGAGCTGGCCCTCCACGCGGATCTCGACCTTGGTGGTGCCCGCGTCCATCACGCCGGCGCTCTCGACCGCATTTTGCGCATTCAGCTGCGCCACCACCTGGTTGAAGTCCAGGCCCAGCTCGGCGAGCCGCTTCTGGGAGATCTCCACGAACAGCTTCTCGGCCTGCACGCCGAACAGATCCACCTTGGCCACGTCCGGCAGGCGCAGCAGCTCGGAGCGGACCGCTTCAGCCTGCTGGCGAAGCTCCTCCAGGTTGAAGCCGCCATCGGAATTCAGGGCGAAGATGGAGCCGTAGACATCGCCGAATTCATCGTTGAAGAATGGGCCCATCACGCCTTGCGGCAGCGTGGCCTTCATGTCGCCGATCTTCTTGCGGACGGTGTACCAGAGGTTGGGTACTTCACCCGGGGAGGTGCTGTCCTTGACCTGGAAGATGGTCAGGGACTCGCCGGGCTTGGTGTAGGAGCGGATCTTGTCCGCATGCGGCACTTCCTGCAGGGTGCGCTCGATCTTGTCGGTCACCTGCTCGGCCATCTGCTGCGGCGTGGCGCCCGGCCAATAGGCCTGCACCACCATGGCGCGGAAGGTGAAGGGCGGATCTTCGTCCTGCCCCAGCTGGAAATAGGCGGCAAAGCCCAGGATCATCAGCACCACCATCAGGTAGCGCGTCAGCGGGGCATGCTCCAGCGCCCAGCGCGAGAGGTTGAATCCGGCGCGGCTCGGGTTGCTCATGGGACCGCTCCGATCAGGGCTTGGACGAGGCGCTGGCCATCGGCACGGCCGAGGCGGACGGCGCGGTCGCGGTCGGCGACGTGCCTTCCGCGGGCGGGCCCGGCGGACGGAAGCGCTTGACCTTCTGACCCGGGGTCAGCACATGGGCACCGGCGGTCACCACTTCCATGCCGGGCGCCAGCCCCTGCACGATCAGGTCGTTGCCTTCGGCGCCGACCACCTGCACGGGACGCGGCTGCACCGTCATGGTCTTGCCGTCCAGCAGCATCACGGCACTGCGTCCCTGGATCTCGGCCACGGCACTCAGCGGCAGCTTGATGGCCTGGTCCGACTGCGTGCCGGTGAGCAGCACGGTGGCCGTCTGGCCCAGTCGCACGTCGGCACCCTTGAGTTCGGCCTTGGCCAGGAAGGTGCGGGTCACCGGATCGGCCGACGCTGCCAGTTCGCGCAGCTCGATCGGGCGGGGGGTGTCTTTGGTGTCGGCCCACAGGCGAACGCTCAGGCCGCCTGGACGGGCCGCGGCGGCGCGCACCAGCGGCAACTGGTCTTCCGGCACCGAGAACACGATGTCGCGCGGGCCGTCATTGGCCACCCGCACGATGGGCGTGCCGGCGGCCACCACCATGCCGGGCTCGGCGTCCACGCTGGTCACCACGCCGGCGGTGTCGGACACCAGGGTGGAATATTGCGACTGGTTGCGCTGCACGTCGGACTGGGCACGGGCCTGCTCGTACTGGGCCTGGGCGGCCTTGAAGGCGGCATCCCGGCGATCGAGTTCCGCGGCGCTGATGAAACCCTGCCGGTGCAGGTCGATGTAGCGCTTGTAGTCGGCGCCGAGCTGGTCCCGATTGACCTTGGCGGCCAGCACCGCCGCCTTGGCCGCTTCCTGGGCCAGGATCAGGTCCTGGCTGTCCAGACGCGCCAGCACCTGGCCCGGCTTGACCACCGTGCCCAGGTCCACCTTGCGCTCCAGCAGCTTGCCGCCCACCCGGAACGACAGTCGCGATTCCACCCGGGCCCGCACTTCCGCCGCATATTCGCGCTGCATGCCGGCCGATTGGGCGCTCAGCACCTGGGTGCGCACATAGCGTTCGGGTTCCGGCGGCTGTTCATGCTGGCCGCACGCGACCAGCGCCACCACGGGCAGGGACAGCAACACCCGGCTGAGCAGCCGCGAACCCGACGATACAAGAAACTGATGGGGCATGAAGCACCTCGACGTGAAGGCGGCGCGCCCAGCGAGCCGCCGCTTGCAGTAACTGACTGACCGGTCAGTAATGTATTCAGAGGGTATCCAAGTGTCAAACGCCAGACGGCATCTTCCTCGGCACACCGCTTCGAAGCGCGGACAATGCCGCCCGTGAGCATAGAGCACTACGAAAACTTTCCGGTGGCTTCCTGGCTGTGTCCGCCTGCGCTGCGGCCGCCGATCACCGCCATCTATCACTTCGCCCGGACTGCCGACGATCTGGCCGACGAGGGTGACGCCAGCCCTGCCCAGCGCCTTGCCGACCTGTCCGCCTACCGCGCCGATCTGCGGGCGGTGGTGAACGGCCAGACGCCCTCCCCGCGCTGGGAGCGTCAGGTGTTCCGCGCGCTCCGGGTGGCGCTGGTCGAACACCGGCTGCCGCCCCAGCTCCTGGAAGACCTGCTGGACGCCTTCGAGCAGGACCTGGTGAAAACCTCGTACGCCGACCGCGCCGAACTGCTGGACTACTGCCGCCGCTCCGCCAATCCAGTGGGCCGCCTGCTGCTGCATCTGTACGGCCTGGACGACCCGGTGGCCCTGGCCCGGTCGGACGCCATCTGCAGCGCCCTGCAGCTGATCAACTTCTGGCAGGACTTCACCATCGACGGTCCGCGGGGCCGGGTGTATGCCCCCGAGACCGATCTGCAGCGTCATGGCCTCCAGGGACAGTCACTGTTGGCGCTGCAAGACAGCCCGGCGGCCCGGGCCTTGATCGCCGATCTGTGCGCATGGGCCCACGCACTGATGCTGGAAGGCGCGCCACTGGTGTTTCAACTGCCAGGGCGAGCCGGTTGGGAGCTGCGCTTGGTGGTACAAGGCGGCCTGCGAATTCTTCAGAAACTGGAAGCCATGCACTTTGCTGCCCTGGTGCAACGCCCCCGCCTGCGCGCCCTGGACGCGCCGGCGCTGCTGTGGGCGGCCCTGCGCATGCGGCCTACCGCGCCGCAGGCGGGCACACGGCATCCGGAGATCACCCCATGACCGCGCCCACCGCCCCGTCCACGCCCGAACAGTACGTCCAGCAAAAGGCCGCCCAGAGCGGCTCGAGCTTCTATTACGCCTTCCTGTTCCTGCCCCCACCGCGGCGGGCCGCCATCACGGCGTTCTACGCCTTCTGCCGCGAGGTGGACGATGTGGTGGATGAAGTCTCCGACCCCGGCGTGGCCGCGACCAAGCTGGCCTGGTGGCGCAAGGAGGTGATGGGTGCCTTTGCCGGCCAGCCGCAGCATCCGGCGATGAAGGCCCTGATGCCGCATTGCGCCGATTACGACATCCGGGCCGAACACTGCCTGGCGGTGATCGACGGCTGCCAGATGGACCTGGACCAGACCCGCTACCTGGACTTCGCCGGCCTGCAGCGTTATTGCCACCTGGTGGCCGGTGTCGTGGGGGAAGTGGCCTCGGGCATTTTCGGCCGCCGCGCGGCCAGCACCGTCGCCTACGCCCACAAGCTGGGCCTGGCGATGCAACTGACCAACATCATCCGCGACGTCGGGGACGATGCCCGCCGGGGCCGCATCTACCTGCCGGTGTCGGAGCTGCAGCAGTTCGACGTCAAGGCGCACGAGATCCTCAAGCGTGAAGCGCCCTGGGGCTACAGCGACCGCTTCACCGCGCTCATGAAGTTCCAGGCGGAACGGGCGCATGCGCTGTATGACGAAGCCTTCGGCCTGCTGGCCGAGGAAGACCGCAAGTCGCAGAAGCCGGGCCTGATGATGGCCAACATCTACCGCACGCTGCTGCGGGAGATCGAAGCCGAGAACTTCCAGGTGCTGCATCAGCGGATTTCGCTGACACCGGTGCGCAAGCTCTGGATCGCGATGCGGACCAACTGGCGCGGTCGATGAGCGGCTTGCCGCAGGCTCCAGCCCCGGGCCGGCGCATCGCGGTGATTGGCGGCGGATGGGCCGGCCTGTCCGCGGCACTGCAGGCCAGCGACCTCGGCGCTCACGTCACTCTGCTGGAGATGGCGCCACGGCTGGGGGGACGCGCCCGCAGCCTCGGCGACGGCCCGGACGCCCTGGACAACGGCCAGCACATCCTCATCGGCGCCTACACCCAGAGTCTGGCGCTGATGCGCCGCGTGGGCGTGGACCCCGACCGCGCGCTGCTCCGCACCCGGCTGCGGCTGCGTTATCCGGATCACGACACGCTGACCTTGCCCGGCGGCCCGCCCTGGCTGGCGTTCACTCGCGGCGTGCTGGCTTGCCGCGCCTGGTCCTGGCGCGAGCGGCTGGGCTTCCTGATGCACAGCAGCCGCTGGATGGCCAGCGGGTTTCGCTGCGCGCCTTCGCTGAGCGTGGCGGCATTGACCGCTGCGCTGCCGCCGCGTGTGCGGCAGGACCTGATCGACCCGCTGTGTGTCGCGGCGCTGAACACCCCCGCGTCACAGGCCAGCGCGCAGGTCTTCCTGCGTGTCCTCAAGGACGCCCTCTTCAGTGGCCCGGGCAGCGCGGACCTGCTGCTGCCCAGCCAGGGCCTGAGTGCACTGTTGCCGGAGCCGGCCCGCGCTCATCTGCTGGCTGCGGGTGCCGACTTGCGTACCGCGCGCGTCCAGGCCCTGAGTCGCGAAGGGACTGCGTGGCAGGTCCATACCGCGCAGGAGACGGTGTCCGTGGATGCAGTTGTTCTGGCGACCAGTTCCGTGGAAGCGGCACGCCTGACGCAAACCCTGGCCCCCGACTGGAGCGCCCGCACGGCGGCTTTCGAATTCCAGCCGATCATCACGGTGTACCTGGAAAGCCCGGGCTCCTCGCTGCCGGCGCCGATGGTGGCACTGCATGAATCGGCCAACGAGCCAGCCCAGTTCGCCTTTGACCTGGGCCAACTGGCCCAGCGTCCCGGTCTCTTCAGCTTCGTCATCAGCGGTGCTGCGCCCTGGGTGGCGCGCGGGCTGGAGGCCACCGCCGACGCCACCCTGGCGCAGGCCCGCCGGGCGCTGTCCTGGCACACCCCGCCGCGCCTGCACCGCGTGCTGAGCGAAAAGCGCGCCACCTTCGCCTGCACGCCCGGGCTGCAGCGTCCGCCAGCCGCCCTGCTGCCGGGGCTGGTGGCGGCCGGGGATTATCTGGAAGGCCCCTACCCCGCCACCCTGGAAGGCGCGGTGATGAGCGGCCTGGCCGCCGCGCGTTCCGTCATGCGGTAACGCAGCGCCAGGGCGCACCACTGATGGGCGAAAGCGACGGTGGAGCCCTGGCCCTAGTTTTCGCCATGCGCAACCGAAGGGAAATCCTTCACAATGGCCGCATGAAATCCAAGGAGCTGCAGACCCCCGCGATCCAGGTACTGGAGCGGATGTTCTCCCTGCTGGACGTGCTGGCCCAGCATCAGGACCCGGTGTCGCTGAAGGTGATCAGCGAGACCACCGGCCTGCACCCTTCCACGGCGCACCGCATCCTGAATGACCTGGCCCTGGGCCGGTTTGTCGACCGCCCCGAGGCGGGCAGCTACCGGCTGGGCATGCGCCTGCTGGAGCTGGGCAATCTGGTCAAGGCGCGGCTGGACGTGCGGGAAGCCGCCATCGGCCCGATGCGGGAACTGCACAAGCTCACCCATCAACCGGTCAACCTGTCGGTGCGGCAGGGGGACGAGATCGTCTACATCGAGCGCACCTACAGCGAGCGCTCCGGCATGCAGGTCGTGCGCGCGGTCGGCGGGCGGGCGCCGCTGCATCTCACCTCGGTGGGCAAGCTGTTCCTGGCCAGCGACGATCCGCAGCGGGTGCGTGCCTACGCCACCCGCACCGGCCTGAGCGGCCACACCCGCAACAGCCTCACCGACGTGGCCCTGCTGGAGCGCGAGATGGCGCTGGTGCGGCAACGCGGCGTCGCCCGGGACGACGAGGAACTGGAACTGGGCGTGCGCTGCATGGCGGCCGGCATCTACGACGACCAGGGCAAGCTGGTCGCTGGCCTGTCCATTTCGGCACCGGCGGACCGGCTGGAAGAAGCCTGGATGCCGCGTCTGAAAGAGACCGCCGCGCGGATCTCCGCTGCGCTGGGCTTCCGGGGTTGAACGGCGGGCTTCGGCGCTTCCGCTCCTTGGCTCATCCGCTCCTCAGCGCCTCCGCTGGTCAGCCCTTCACCTCTCAGCCCGGCACCACGCCGCCAGCGTCCAGCGCGGGCGGCCGCAGCAGGTCGGCATCCACGCCCATGATCTCGCTGGCGCGCTCCACCGCCTGCCACAGGTCCGTCGGCATCTGAAGGATGGCCTCGGGCGAATCCGCCTCGGAGATCCACAGGCCGATTTGTTGGTGCTGCTCAGGGGTCAGCAGGTCCAGACTCAGCATTTCATCGATGGTTTTCATGGGAGCTCCTGTGAATCTGGAGGGAGGGGGCGGCCGTGCGCATCGGCGATCAGATGCGGCCCGGGGCCGCGATTGCAAGCTTGGCGGCCCGGCCTGGATGCAAGCAGCATGCCCGGTATGTCATGGGTCGAGAGGGCGGCTTCTGGTCAGGCCCGGAAACAACAAAGCGGGCCGAAGCCCGCTGTGCGTTGCGCGCGAAAGCGCCTTGTGGGTCGGCCGGGTCCATCACCCGGCCCCCACTCATTCACTTCACCGCCGGAGTGATGGCCACGGCCTGGGCCGTCGGCGTCGGCAGGGTCACCGCCGTCGAGGCCGTGATCGCGCCAGCGGGTCCGCCGATGGGAGAGCTGGTGCCCAGCAGCCACTTGCGAACGCGCTCGGCATCGCCGATGCGCGAATACTTGCCGGCCGAATCCAGGAACACCATGATCAGCTTGCGACCGGCCATCTGGGCCTGCATGACCAGGCACTGCCCGGCTTCATTGATGAACCCGGTCTTCTGCAGGCCGATGTCCCAATCCGACTTGCGCACCAGACCGTTGGTGGTGCCAAAACGCACCAGCCGCCGGCCCAGGGCCACGGTGTATTCCGGCGAGGTCGACAGCTCGCGGATCAGCGGAAATTGATGCGCCGTCTTGACCAGCACCGCCAGGTCGCGCGCGCTGGACTGGTTGCGGCTGGACAGGCCGGTGGGCTCCACATAGTGCGTGTCGCCCATGCCCAGCAGTTGCGCCTTGGTGTTCATCGCTGCGACGAAGGTCTCCAGACCGCCGGGGTAGCTGCGCCCGAGTGCATGCGCAGCGCGGTTTTCTGAAGACATCAATGCCAGATGCAGCAACTCACCGCGGGTGAGCGTGGTGCCGACGGCCAGACGCGAGCTGGTGAACTTCTCGGTGTCCTTGTCGTCGTCGGTGATGGTGATCTTTTCTTCCAGGTCCTGCTTGGCCTCGACCACGAGCAACGCCGTCATCAGCTTGGTGATGGACGCGATGGGCAGGACGGCCTGGGGATTCTTGGAGAACAGGACTTCGTTGGTGTCCTGGTCCAGCACGAGGGCAACGCTGGACTTCAGGTCCAGCGGATCTTCCGTGTCATGCAGGCCATACATCTGGCCGAAGGAGGGTTTGGCGGGGACGACCGCCACTTCCCGGGCTGCCGCGCGGGCGGCCACCTTGCGGGGAGAACGCGGGGCCGGCTTGGCCTTGCGCACGCTGGTAGCCTTGGAGGACGCCTTGGTGCTGGCCTTGGAGGCAGTGGCCGCTTCTGCCGACTGAGCGGGCATCAGCGAAACGCAGGCACCCGCGAGCACGAGCACGCCGCCCAGCATGGCGCCGCGCACTCCCCTGAGTGCGCTTTGCACGCCTTGCACGCCGCCACAAACTCCGCCACAGACTCCGCGGTAGGCGGCACCAGACAGCAATATCGCTATGGTCTTCAATCCGGTCCCCAGATCAGTCGGGCCTGAGTGTAGAGGATCGCAGAAAGACCGGCAAGATCAAGGACTTACTTCACGCTCTTAAAGTAAAGAATCCTCGACCGTTTCAGCCCTGGGCCGCGACCCGTTCCGTCCTGCTTTGCAACTTGTTCAACGCGCTCAAATATGCTTTGGCGGAGGCGACGACGATATCAGGATCTGCCCCGACCCCGTTCACCACTCGCCCGGCATGTTGCAACCGCACCGTGACTTCACCCTGCGATTCTGTGCTGCCGCTGGTGATTGCGTTCACTGAATACAGCAGCAATTCGGCACCACTTTGCACTTTGGTCTCGATCGCTCTGAGAACCGCGTCCACCGGGCCGTTGCCGTCGCTCTCGGTGCGCACTTCCTGGTCGCCGTCCGAGAACACCACCTGGGCATGCGGACGCTCGCCGGTTTCGGAGCGCTGGGACAGGGCCACCAGCCGGTAATGCTCCTGCTCGCTGCCGGCGGATTCATCCATCACCAGGGCCAGGATGTCCTCGTCAAAGATCTCGGCCTTGCGGTCGGCCAGGTCCTTGAAGCGCTGGAAGGCCGCATTGACCTCGGCTTCCGACGCCAGTTGCACGCCCAGCTCCTGCAAGCGCTGCTTGAAGGCATTGCGGCCGGACAGCTTGCCCAGCACGATCTTGTTGGCCGCCCAGCCCACATCCTCGGCCCGCATGATCTCGTAGGTGTCACGCGCCTTGAGCACGCCGTCCTGGTGGATGCCGGAGGCATGGGCGAAGGCATTGGCCCCCACCACGGCCTTGTTGGGCTGCACCACGAAGCCGGTGGTCTGCGACACCATGCGGGAGGCCGGCACGATCTGCGACGGATCCACCCGCACGTCCAGCCCGAAATAGTCGCGGCGGGTCTTGACCGCCATCACCACCTCTTCCAGCGAGCAGTTGCCCGCCCGCTCGCCCAGGCCATTGATGGTGCATTCCACCTGACGGGCGCCGCCGATCTTCACCCCGGCGAGGGAATTGGCCACCGCCATGCCCAGGTCGTTGTGGCAGTGCACGCTCCAGATGGCCTGGTCGGAATTGGGCACGCGCTCGCGCAGTTCCTTGATGAAGCTGCCGTAGAGCTCGGGGATGGCATAACCGACGGTGTCGGGGATGTTGATGGTGCGGGCCCCTTCCCGGATGACCGCTTCCACCACCTGCGCCAGGAAGACGGGGTCGGAGCGATAACCGTCTTCGGGTGAGAACTCTATGTCGTCGGTCAGGTTGCGGGCGAAGCGCACCGCCTGAATGGCCTGCTCCAGCACCTGCTCGCGCGTCATGCGCAGCTTCTTCTCCATGTGGAGCTCGCTGGTGGCGATGAAGGTGTGGATGCGGGAGCGGGCCGCGCCCTTGAGCGCCTCGGCGGCGCGGCTGATGTCGCGGTCGTTGGCGCGGGCCAGGGAGCAGACGGTGCTGTCGCGGATGGCCTCGGCGATGGCCTTGACCGCCTCGAAGTCGCCCTGGCTGGCGGCGGCGAAGCCAGCCTCGATCACGTCCACCTTCAATCGCTCGAGTTGCCGCGCGATACGCAGCTTTTCGTCCTTGGTCATGGACGCTCCGGGCGATTGTTCACCGTCGCGCAGGGTGGTGTCGAAGATGATCAATTGCGAGGCAGACATGTCGGGCTTCCTTCAATCAGGGCGCAATCAGGGCGCAATGAGGACGGTCATGCGGACAGAGGGCTCTCACGCCGCCTGCAACCGCACCAGCTTGAGCTGGCCGCGCTGCGCCGCCCGGCGCAAGCCGGAGACGATGGCCTTGAGCGACGCCGATGCGATGTTGCCATCCATGCCGACGCCAAACAAAGTGTGCTCGCCCACCCGCAGTTCCAGATAGGCCACGGCCTGCGCATCCGCGCCGCTGCCCAGTGCATGCTCATGGTAGTCCAGCACCCGCACCTGGGTCTGCAGGACCCGGTTCAGGCCCTCGACAAACGCGTCGATCGGGCCCTTGCCCTGCCCTTGCACCTTGACCATGCGCACGCACAGGTCAGCCTGCGCCACCACCTGCGTCTGCCCGTCCTCGGTGGTGCCGATCTGCGGCTGCAGCGCCGGCGCCTGCTTGACGCCGTATTCCCGGTCGAAGATCTGCCAGAGGTCCGCTGCGCCCAGTTCCTTGCCGTGGGTGTCCATCACCTGCTGCACGATCTGGCTGAATTCGATCTGCAGGCGGCGCGGCAACTCGATGCCGTATTCCGTCTCCAGCAGATAGGAGATGCCGCCCTTGCCGGACTGGCTGTTCACGCGGATGACCGCTTCGTAGCTGCGGCCCAGGTCCTTGGGGTCGATCGGCAGGTAGGGGATCTCCCAGACGTCGCCGTCCTTGCGGACCGAGAAGGCCTTCTTGATGGCGTCCTGGTGCGAGCCGGAGAACGAGGTGTAGACCAGCTCCCCGACATACGGGTGGCGCGGATGCACCGGCAGTTGGTTGCAATGCTCGACGCAGCGGCGGATGTCGTCGATGTCGGAGAAGTCCAGATTGGGGTGAACGCCCTGGGTGTAGAGGTTCAGGGCCACGTTGACCAGGTCCAGGTTGCCGGTGCGCTCGCCGTTGCCGAACAGGCAGCCTTCCACGCGGTCCGCACCGGCCATCAGGGCCAGCTCGGCGGCGGCGGTGCCGGTACCGCGGTCGTTGTGGGGGTGGACCGACAGGATCACGCTGTCACGCCGCTCGATGTTGCGGACCATCCACTCGATCATGTCGGCAAAGCAGTTGGGCGTGGCGTTCTCGACGGTGGTGGGCAGGTTGATGATCACCTTGCGCTCGGGCGTGGCCCCCCAGGCCTCGGTCACCGCATCCACCACCCGCTTGGAGAAGGCCAGCTCGGTGTTGGAGAACATCTCCGGCGAATATTCATAACCGAACTCGGTTTCGGGATGCGCCGCCACCAGGTCGCGAATCATGCGGGTGTGGGTGACGGCCAGGTCCACGATCTGGTCTTCGTCCATGCCCAGCACCACGCGGCGCATCACCGGCGCCACGGCGTTGTAGAGGTGCACGACAGCCCGCTTGGCGCCCTTGAGCGACTCGAAGGTCCGCTCGATCAGGGGCTGGCGGGCCTGCGTCAGCACCTGGATGGTCACGTCGTCGGGGATGTGGCCCTGCTCGATGAGCAGGCGCACGAAATCAAAGTCGGTCTGGGAGGCCGAGGGGAACCCGACCTCGATCTCCTTGAAGCCGATGCGCACCAGCATCTGGAACATGCGCAGCTTGCGCTCCGGGTCCATTGGCTCGATCAGGGCCTGGTTGCCGTCCCGCAGGTCGGTGCTCAGCCACAGCGGCGCCTTCGTGATCTGCACGCTGGGCCAGCGGCGATCAGGGAGTTCGATAGGGGCGAAGGCGCGGTACTTGAGGTGCGGTTGCTTGAGCATGGGCGTTCCTGGGGGTCAGGGTCGCAACTCGCAGCCTTTGGAAATGAACAACGGCCCGCTGCGGGTTGCATTCGGGCCGTTGATCTGGGGGAGACGTCTGGTGGTGCAGGGACGTGCGCGATCTAGCGAACCCGGAGGTCGCTTCGTAGTAGCAGCGCAATGTGTGCAGAGAACGTCATGGGCATTGAATATAGGGGCCGTGCCTTGGCGCCGTCAACGGCCAAAACCGGCATCCGGGCGGATTCGCGTCAAAGACGGGCCGCCCAGCCTTCGTCAGCGATGAAGCCCGGCTTCATCCGGCTCGTCGGTGGAGGTGGCGATCACGCTGACCGGCTTGCCCTTGGCCCGCTTGACGGCGTAGACCACGTAGCCGGAGACCCCATACAGGCAGAACACGGCAAACAGCACCGACGGCGGATGGATGTTGATCACCGCGATGGCCAGGGCAATGGCCACGATCACGATGAAGGGCACCGAGCGCTTGAAGCTCACATCCTTGAAGCTGTAGAACGGGGCGTTGGTCACCATCGTCAGGCCCGCATACACGGTGAAGCCGAAGGCCACCCAGGCCAGGACCGGATCCTGGTAGACCAGCTTGTAGCCGGCATCGTCCATCACCCAGATGAAGCCCACCACCAGCGCGGCAGCCGCCGGGCTGGGCACGCCCTGGAAGAAGCGGCGATCCACGACGGCCAGGTTGGTGTTGAACCGGGCCAGGCGCAGGGCGGCGCCGGCGATGTAGACGAAGGCGGCGAACCAGCCCCACTTGCCTAGGCCCTGCAGGGCCCAGGAATACATGATCAGCGCGGGCGCGGCCCCGAAGGAGACCATGTCGGACAGGCTGTCCATCTGCTCCCCGAAGGTGCTCTGGGTATTGGTCATCCGGGCGACACGGCCGTCCAGACTGTCCAGCACCATGGCGGCGAAGATGCCGTAAGCGGACTGCTCGAAACGTCCGCTGATGGCCATGACGATGGCATAGAAGCCACTGAACAGCGCGGCCAGCGTGAACAGGTTGGGCAGGATGTAGATGCCCTTGCGGCGGCGGCGTGGCGACTCCAGGACCTCGGCATCTGCCTCCTCGTCCTCGTCCAACAGATCCGCCTTGTTGTTCTGCGATGCATTCATGGGCCCGGAGGATACCTCAGCGGTCCATGAGAAAAGCCGCCCGAGGCCCTGCCCCGCGCGGCTTTTGACCGAGGTTACACCCCGGAAACACCCCCTTGTCGGGGGCTTAGTTCTTGCTCTTGTCCACCAGCTTGTTGGCCTTGATCCAGGGCATCATGGCGCGCAGCTGCTCGCCCACCTGCTCGATCGGATGCTCGGCCGTCAGGCGGCGGCGGCTGATCAGGGTCGGGGCGCCGGCCTTGTTCTCCAGGATGAAGCTCTTGGCGTATTCACCGGTCTGGATGTCCTTCAGGCACTGGCGCATCGCGTCCTTGGTGGCCGAGGTCACCACGCGCGGGCCGGTCACGTACTCGCCATACTCCGCGTTGTTGGAGATGGAGTAGTTCATGTTGCCGATGCCGCCTTCATAGATCAGGTCCACGATCAGCTTGAGCTCGTGCAGGCATTCGAAGTAGGCCATTTCCGGCGCATAACCGGCTTCGACCAGGGTCTCGAAACCCGCCTTGATCAGCTCGACGGTGCCGCCGCACAGCACGGCCTGCTCGCCGAACAGGTCGGTTTCGGTCTCTTCACGGAAGCTGGTCTGGATGATGCCGGCCTTGCCGCCGCCATTGGCCGCCGCATAGCTCAGGGCCAGGTCGCGCGCCTTGCCGGTCTTGTCGGCATACACGGCGATCAGGTGCGGCACGCCGCCACCCTGCTTGTAGGTATTGCGCACGGTGTGGCCCGGGGCCTTGGGCGCCACCATCCACACGTCCAGGTCCTCGCGGGGCTGGACCTGACCATAGTGCACATTGAAGCCGTGGGCGAAAGCCAGCGACGCACCGGCCTTGATGTTGGGCTCGACGTCCTTCTTGTAGACGTCGGCGATCTGCTCGTCCGGCAGCAGGATCATGACCACGTCCGCCGCCTTCACCGCGTCGGCGATCTCGGCCACCTTCAGGCCGGCGCCTTCCGCCTTTGCCCAGGAAGCGCCGCCCCGGCGCAGACCCACGGTGACCTTCACACCGCTTTCGTTCAGGTTCTGGGCATGGGCGTGGCCTTGTGAGCCATAACCGATGATGGTGACGTTCTTGCCCTTGATCAGGCTCAGGTCAGCGTCCTTGTCGTAGTAGACGTTCATGGTGGGTTCTCCAGGGGTTCTGCGGCTGTTGGCCGGGGCAAAAAATCAGGAATGGGATGAAAACGATCGATCGGGTGCGCCGTCTGAGTGGACTCAGACGCGCAGGATCCGCTCGCCGCGGCCGATGCCGCTGGTGCCGGTGCGGACCGTCTCCAGGATGGAGGCGCGGTCGATCGCATCGATGAAGGCATCGAGCTTGGAGGCGTCGCCGGTCAGCTCGATGGTGTAGGTTTTCTCGGTCACGTCGATGATGTGGCCGCGGAAGATGTCGGCGGTGCGCTTCATTTCCTCGCGCTCCTTGCCGACCGCCCTCACCTTGATCAGCATCAGCTCGCGCTCGATGTAGCGGCCTTCGGTCAGGTCCACCACCTTGACCACTTCGATCAGGCGGTTCAGATGCTTGGTGATCTGCTCGATCACGTCGTCGCTGCCGCTGGTCACGATGGTCATGCGGGACAGCGACGCGTCTTCGGTGGGCGCCACCGTCAGGCTCTCGATGTTGTAGCCGCGGGCGGAGAACAGGGCCACCACGCGTGACAGCGCGCCCGGCTCGTTCTCGATGAGCAATGCAATGATGTGTTTCATGACGTTTGTCCTTCGCGCTCTTCAGACCGGCGGCGGTAACCGACGGCCCTTGGCCACGGGGTCAAAGACAGGGGAGGCTCGGGGGGTCGCTCCGGGCGTTGGCGGCTTGGGGCGGGGGTCGCCGGTCACGCGGTAACGTGTCCGGCGCCACGCGCCTGCGGCCGCCGCCGCGTCAGAGGTCTTCCGATCCGAGCAGCATTTCCGACAGGCCCTTGCCCGCCTGGACCATCGGCCAGACGTTCTCGGTCGGGTCGGTCCGCACGTCCAGGAAGACGGTGCGGTCCTTCAGGCGGATGGCTTCGCGCAGCGCGCCTTCCACATCGGACGGCTTCTCCACCAGCAGGCCCACATGCCCGTAGGCTTCGGCCAGCTTGACGAAGTCGGGCAGCGCATCCATGTAGCTGTGCGAGTAGCGCTTGCCATAGTCCAGTTCCTGCCACTGCCGCACCATGCCGAGGTAGCGGTTGTTCAGGGAGACCACCTTCACAGGGGTCTTGTACTGCTGGCAGGTGGACAGCTCCTGGATGCACATCTGGATGGAGCCTTCGCCGGTGATGCAAAACACATCCGACTCCGGCTTGGCCAGCTTGATGCCCATCGCATACGGCAGGCCCACGCCCATCGTGCCCAGGCCGCCGGAGTTGATCCAGCGACGCGGTTCGTCAAAGCGGTAGAACTGGGCGGCCCACATCTGGTGCTGGCCCACATCGGAGGTGATGTAGGTGTCCCGCTCGTGGGTGAGGTTCCACAGCGTTTCCAGCACGAATTGCGGCTTGATGACTTCGCTGGACTGCTTGTAGGCCAGGCAGTCGCGCTTGCGCCAGTCGTTGATCTGGTTCCACCAGGCGTTCAGCGCCTCGGCGTCCGGACGGGCCTGGGCTTCGCGGATCTGGGCGATCAGCTCCTGCAGCACGTCCTTGACGTCGCCCACGATGGGGATGTCCACCCGCACCCGCTTGGAGATGGAGGACGGGTCGATGTCCACGTGGATGATCTTGCGATCCACCGACGCGAAATGCTTGGGATTGCCAATCACCCGGTCATCGAAGCGGGCGCCGACGGCCAGCAGCACATCGCAGTGCTGCATGGTCATGTTGGCCTCGTAGGTGCCATGCATGCCGGGCATGCCCAGGAAACGCGGATCGGTGCCGGGCATGGCGCCCAGCCCCATCAGGGTGTTGGTGCAGGGGAAGCCGACCAGGTCCACCAGCTGGCGCAGTTCCGCCGTGGCTTCGCCCAGGATGACGCCGCCGCCGGTATAGATATACGGACGCTTGGCCGTCATCAACAGCTGGACCGCCTTGCGGATCTGGCCGCTGTGCCCCTTCTTGACCGGGTTGTAGGAGCGCATCTCCACACGGTCGGGGTAGCTGAACGGCGCGCGGGCGACCGACACATCCTTGGGGATGTCCACCACCACCGGGCCCGGGCGGCCGGTGCGGGCGATGTGGAAGGCCTTCTTGAGCGTCATGGCCAGGTCGCGCACATCCTTGACCAGGAAGTTGTGCTTGACGATGGGCCGGGTGATGCCGACGGTGTCGCATTCCTGGAAGGCGTCCAGGCCGATGGCCGGCGTGGGCACCTGTCCGGTGATGATCACCATCGGGATGGAATCCATGTAGGCCGTGGCAATGCCGGTGATGGCATTGGTCACGCCGGGCCCGGAGGTCACCAGCGCCACGCCCACCTCGCCGGTGGCGCGTGCATACCCGTCGGCGGCATGCACGGCAGCCTGCTCATGACGGACCAGCACATGCTGGATGGCGTCCTGCTTGTAGAGCGCGTCGTAGATGTAGAGGACGGCGCCGCCTGGATAGCCCCAAAGGAACTTCACGCCTTCATGCTGAAGGCTTTGAACCAGGATTTCGGAACCGTTCAGCTCCTGGGGACCAGGGCCGGAAGGATGCCCTGAAGAAGGGCCGGAAGAAGAATGCGGCTGTGAGCGAGCTTCCGAGATCGCTGCACGTTTGGTGTCCGCGGCAGACATTTCCATATGTCGAACCTCTGAGATTTTCTCTGACGAAAAACCATCGGTGCTCCTCCTCTCACTCTTGTGAAGCGGACTCGGAACGGCGCGGTCAAAAATCAGGAGGCCCGGGTCGGGCAACCTGCTTGAGACCCATACTGCGTGGTACGAGCGAAGATTATGCATGGAAACCCCCACCGGAGCCTTTGCGGGAGCCGAAGGCTCACCCCCGGTGAACGGCTGATCTCCGTGCGTCACCCGCCGCTGCGCGAAGCCTGGTCGATGCCATCCCATGGAGCATCGGCGGCGGTCAAGGCCTGCGGCGGCCTGCAGGTGCGGCCGCCAGAGCCCGGTCGCAGTGACAAAAACCACAGTCCGACACCCCGCTGGCGAGGGGGGACACCCAGATGAAGGCGGTCGCGCCGCACTGGCCGTGTCGGCAATGCAATAATCCGCGGCGTTTTGCCAGCCCGACCGCCACCGCGTGGCGACAGCCCTTGGCCACAGACAAAGAACTCAACGATTTTCTGAAGACGGTAGACAAACGTGCCTTCAAACGCACGGTCTATCTCGTACGGGATGAGGATGCGGCGCTGGACATCGTCCAGGACGCCATGATCAGGCTGGCCGAAAAATATTTCGACCGGCCGGCCGAGGAACTGCCCATGCTGTTCCAGCGCATCCTCTCCAATGCGACGATGGACCACTTCCGTCGGCAGAAGACCCGCAATGCGGTCTTCAGCAACCTGTCCGACTTTGAAGGGTCGGACCCGTCGGACGACTTCGACCTGCTGGAAAGCCTGGAATCGCAGGATGGCGCGATGGGTGCGCTGTCGGCTGCGGACGAAGTTTCCCGGGGTCAGATCCTGGCCCTGATCGACGAAGAAGTATCAGCGCTGCCCGCGCGTCAACGGGAAGCCTTTTTGCTGCGTTACTGGGAAGAACTCGATGTTGCGGAAACGGCCGCGGTCATGGGCTGCTCGGAGGGCAGTGTGAAAACACACTGCTCCCGCGCTGTGCATGCGCTGGCCAAAACGCTCAAAGCCAAGGGAATTACGCTATGAACAAGACCTCGCCGCCGACGGCCCTCCCGCAGGAGCTGGACGCTCGCATGGCCCGTTTTGGCCTGCGGGTGTCGGCCGGGCTGACCGAACATAGCAACTCCCTGTCGGGTGATATTCAGGAACGGCTGCGCTTTGCCCGTGAGCAAGCGCTCGCCAAAGCCGTGGCTGCACGGGCGGCCCAGCCGGCCGTCGCTGCTCCCTCGGTGCAGGCCACTGGCGGCGGCACGCTGGCACTGGGCGGCGGAGATCGCACGCCGCGCTGGCTCAAAGCCGCCGCGCTGCTGCCCATCGCGCTGCTGGTGGGCGGCCTGCTGCTGATCCAGCACAGCCAGTGGTATGAGCAGATCCGCAGCGCCGCCGAGCTGGACACCGACCTGCTGTCCAAGCCGCTGCCGCCGGCCGCCTACAGCGATCCGGGTTTCCGTGAATACCTGAACGAAAACCAGGCCGACCCCAACAATCCGAGCGACCCCAACGCCGAAGAGACCAAAGAGTGAGGTCGCTGCCCCTGGATCTGGCGCCGCTGGCCCTGGCTGCTGCGGCCCTGCTGTCTGCGCTGACGCTGGCACCGGCCGCTCATGCGCAGAGCCTGCCCACGGCTGGGGCTTCGTCCCCGGCGGAAGCGGCCGCTCCGGCGGCTTCTTCCGCAGTACTTTCGCCCGCGCACCCTGCCAGCGCCGTCAAGACCGCCGCCAGCGGTGCGACCGGCGCCGGCCCCACCAGCCTGCTCAGTCCCAGCTGGGCCTCCCTGACGCCCGCGCAGAAGGAGTGCCTCGCACCGCTGCAACCGGAATGGGACCGGCTGGACAGCGCGCTCAAGGGCAAGTGGCTGGAAATCGCGGCCCGTTATCCCAAGTTGTCCCCCGAACATCAGCAGCGCCTGCGTGAACGCATGGTGGCCTGGACCCGCCTGAGCCCGGCCGAGCGCCAGAAGGCCCGCATCGGCTACCAGCATGCCGGCGACCTGCGCTCGGAAGAGCAGGCTTCGCGCCTTCAGGCCAAGTGGGAGGCCTACCAGGCCTTGTCGCCGGAAATGCGTCAGCGTCTGGCCGAGCGCGCCGCGGAAAAGGCTTCCGGCCACCGCCCCGGCAAGGAAAGTGCGGCCCTGCCGGCCGATGCCGCGCCCGGCAAGTCCGCCGCCCTGCTCGCCCCGCCGCCCGCCGCCGGTCTTCCGCCGGCGCTGACCCTGAGCAATTCCGGCCCGACGGTGCTGCTGGCCCGGCCCGGCGCCACGACCGTGCTGCTGACCCAGCGCCCCCCCGCCCCGCTGACGGGTGCGGCGGCCCTGAGCGGTCCGGTCGGTGCCGCGGTGGGAGGGACGGTGCGTCCCCTACGCTCCCCGCGCGAAGGACATCTGAATCCGCAAACCTTGCTGCCGCAGCCGGCAGCCAGCCGTCAGGCGGACGAGTCCAGCCGCTAAACTGGCCGGATGACGCAGTTGCAAGACACCGCTCCGCCCAGCCTCCGGCGGCGAATGGCCGCCTTCCTCTACGAAGGCGTATTGCTGTTCGGCGTCGTGGTGCTGACGGCGCTCATCTATTCGCCCCTGACCAACCAGCGCCATGCCCTCAAGGGCCAGCACGGCCTTCAGGCCGCCTGCTTCGTGGTCATCGGGCTGTATTTCATCTGGTTCTGGTGCCGAGGCGGACAGACGCTCGCCCAGAAGACCTGGCATCTGCGACTGGTGGACCTCAAAGGCGCCCCGGTCAGCCCCTGGCGGGCCCTGCTGCGGTATCTGCTGGCCTGGCTGTGGTTCATGCCGGCACTGGTCACCATCGGCCTGATGGGCTGGACCCACAGCCCCGGCGCGCTCTGGTCGGCGGTACTGGGCGGCATGGCGGCCTACCTGCTGATTGCGCGGCTGCATCCGCGCCGGCAGTTCCTGCATGACGTGCTCGCCGGCACGCAGATCATCACCCAACGACCGGTCCCTCGACCCAAGCCGGGTTCAGCCCCCGTGGGCGACCCGTCCTGACCCGTCCTGACCTTCCCTGCCCGTTCTCGACCGACGACATGAGCAATCCCCACAAGGGCCGCACCGGCCTGGACCGCATCCTGCATGCGGCCGGTTATTCCTGGGCGGGCCTGCGCGCCGCCTACCAGGGCGAAAGCGCCTTCCGCCAGGAGATCTGGCTCACCCTCATCGCCACGCCACTGGCCTTCTGGCTGGGGCGGGACTGGGTGCAGGTGGCCCTGCTGCTGGGGTCGCTGGTGCTGGTGCTGATCGTGGAGCTGCTCAATTCAGCGGTGGAAGCGGCGATTGACCGCGTGTCCTTCGAGCTGCATGAGCTGTCCAAGCGCGCCAAGGACATTGCCAGCGCAGCAGTGCTGCTGGCCTTGCTGCTGTGCGGCGGCATCTGGATCGCCGCGGTGTGGCAACACGTGGCCCCGCGGCTTTAAGCGGACAGGTCGGAGCGGCAGATGGAGCGTCGGCCGCCGCCACAGGCTGCGTGACGACGCTCGATGAAGATCAGACCGCGGCTTCGTCCTCTTCACCCGTGCGGATGCGGATCACCTGCTCCACCGGGGTCACGAAGATCTTGCCGTCGCCGATCTTGCCGGTCTTGGCGGCCTTGAGGATGGCGTCGATGCTGCGCTCGACGTCTTCGTCCTTGACCACCACCTCCACCTTCACCTTGGGCAGGAAGTCCACGACGTATTCCGCGCCGCGGTAGAGCTCGGTGTGACCTTTCTGGCGGCCAAACCCCTTGACCTCGGTGACGGTGAGGCCGGACGCGCCGACTTCTGCCAGGGCTTCACGGACTTCGTCGAGCTTGAACGGTTTGATGATGGCGGTGATCTGTTTCATCGCGGACTCCGGGAGAGGGAAGAACTGTCTGTGATTTAAGCACGGAACCCCGCCGAAACCATCCCCCGTTGCGCTGCCTCTCCACCAGATAGCGCGCCGGACAGCGAGTCAGTCCGGAATCCGGTCCAGGTCGGCCAGCCAGACGGTGGCTTCCGAGTCGCTGGGCGCGCGCCAGTCTCCGCGCGGCGACAGGGAGCCGCCGCTGCCCACCTTGGGTGCATTGGGCACGCAGCTGCGCTTGAACTGGCTGCCCTTGAAGAACCGCTGCACAAAGATGCGCAGCACGCGCTTGATCTCCGGCAGCGGATATTCATTGCGGCGCACATGCTCGCCGTCCGGCCAGTCGCCGCGGCTGCGGTCGCCCCAGGCATGGCGCGCCAGGAAGGCAATCTTGGCGGGCGAACAGCCCTGGCGGATGGTGTAGAAAAGATTGAAGTCCTGCAGCTCGTAGGGGCCAATGGTCGACTCGGTGCTTTGCAGGCCGCTGCTGCTCTTGCCGTCCTGCGGCACCAGTTCCGGGCTGATCTCTGTGCCCAGGATGTCCAGCAGCACCGTCCTGCCCTGCGGTCCCAGTTGCTCGGTCTCCGCCACCCAGCGCACCAGGTACTGGATCAAGGTCTTGGGCACCGATGCATTCACGTTGTAGTGGGACATGTGGTCCCCCACGCCGTAGGTGCACCATCCCAGGGCCAGCTCGCTCAGGTCGCCGGTGCCCAGCACCAGGGCGCCGGTGTGGTTGGCCAGGCGGAACAGATGGCTGGTGCGCTCACCGGCCTGGACGTTTTCGAAGGTGACGTCATAGACCGCCTCGCCCTTGGCATAGGGATGCCCCAGGTCGGCCAGCATCTGGGTGCAACTGGGGCGGATGTCGATCTCGCGCGCTTCGCAGCCGATGGCGGCCATCAGGCGCATGGCCTGGTCGCGGGTGCGGGTGCTGGTGGCAAAGCCCGGCATGGTCACGCCCAGGATGTTGCTGCGGGGCCAGCCCATCAGGTCCATCGCCCGGGCGGCGACCAGCAGCGCATGCGTCGAGTCCAGGCCCCCGGACACGCCCAGCACCAGCTTGTGGATGCCGCTGGAGACCAGTCGCTGCACCAGCGCCTGCACCTGGATGTTGAACACCTCGTTGCAGCGCTCGTCGCGACGGGTGCGGTCCGATGGCACGTAAGGGAAGCGCTCGATGCGGCGTCGCAGCGGCAGGGGCTGTGTCAGGTCCAGGCCCAGTTCGGTGCGCACGGTGCGGAAGTCCTTCAGCAGCGCGGCATGGTGGCGCACCGAGTCGCCAAAGCTGGTCTGCCGCATGCGCTCGCGGGAGAGTCGTTCCAGATCGACATCGGCGGTCAGGAGTTGGGAGCGGCGCACGAACCGATCGGCTTCGCTGAGCAGGGTGCCGTTTTCGTAGATGAGGGCCTGACCATCCCAGGCCAGGTCGGTGCTGGACTCCCCTGCGCCGGCCGAGGTGTAGACATAAGCGGCCAGGCAACGCGCCGACTGCTGAGACACCAATTGATGCCGGTAGCCCGCCTTGCCCACCGTCACGTTGGAGGCCGACAGGTTCACCAGCACGGTGGCACCGGCCAGGGCGGCATACGACGACGGCGGGATGGGGGTCCACACGTCCTCGCAGATTTCCACATGCACCCGCAGCAGCGGCAGGTCCTGCGCCTGCACGACCAGCCGTGTGCCGAAGGGCACCTGCTGGCCCAGCAGGTCGATCTCGGTGCTCAGCGCTTCGTCCGCCGCGTTGAACTGGCGGGCTTCGTAGAACTCGCCGTAGTTGGGCAGGTAGGTCTTGGGCCAGACGGCCAGCAGGCGACCGCGCTGCAGCGCAACGGCGCAGTTGAAGAGTCGGTGGTCCACCCGCAGCGGCAGGCCGACGATGGCCAGGGTGGGCAGGTCGCGGGAGACCTCCAGCAGATGCGACAGCGCCGCTTCACAGCCGTCGAGCAGCGCACGCTGATGGAACAGGTCGTCGCTGGTGTAGGCGGCCAGGCCCAGTTCGGGGAAGGCGACCAGGGCCGCGCCGTCCTTGGCGGCCTGCTGCATCAGTTCGGCGGTCTGTGCCGCGTTGTAGGCGGGATCGGCCACGCGGCAGACCGGCACACCCACGGCCAGCCGGGCGAAATCGTGCAGATAGAGGTTGTCGAAGCTGCCCGGGCGGGTGGGAGACCCTTGCGCCGAGCCAGTGGAGGGAAACGTCGCTTGCATGGTCAGCATCCTGCCATCAAAGCGCAGGGTTTTGGGTTGGCCCTAAGATTTCGCCACACTCGCACTGCTGCATGACCACTACCCCTTCCGCTGCCCCCCTCATCCGGGTCGATGATGATCTGTCCGAACTTCCGCTCGATGCGTGGAACGGGCTGCTCGCGGCTTCCCCGCTGCCCTCCCCTTTCATGCGCCTGGAGTACCTGCGCGCGATGCAGGCGTCCGGGTCGGCGGTCCCCAAGACCGGCTGGCAGGCCCAGTTCCTGAGCGTCTGGGAGGGGGATCAGCTCATTGCGGCCTGCCCGGCCTACCTCAAGAGCCACTCCTACGGCGAATACGTCTTCGACTGGGCCTGGGCCGACGCCTACCAGCGGCACGGGTTGGACTACTACCCCAAGCTGCTGGTGGCCGTGCCCTTCACACCGGTGCCGGGCAGCCGCCTGCTGGCCCGGGACCAGGACGCCCGCGCCTGGCTGGTGAAAGGCCTGAGGGCCCTGACGCAGCGACTGGAACTCTCCTCGGTGCATGTGCTGTTCGGCGATCAGCAGGACCAGGCCGCGCTGGCGCAGGACGGCTGGCTGGCCCGCCAGCAGGTGCAGTTCCACTGGACGGGGGACGGCACGCCGCGCAGCTTTGCCGACTACCTGCAGACGCTTCAGCGGGAAAAGCGCAAGAAGATCCAGCAGGAGCAGCGCAAGGTGGCCGAGGCGGGTATCCGCTTCGAGGCCTTGCGCGGCAGCGCCATCACGCCCGAGGACTGGGACTTCTTCTACGAGTGCTACACGCTCACCTATCTGGCGCACCGCAACAAGCCTTATCTCAAGCGGGACTTCTTTGCCCGCATGGCGGCGGACCTGCCGGCGCACTGGCTGATGTTCATGGCGCGGGATGAGCAGGGCGAGCGGGTGGCTGCGTCGCTGGTGGCCTTGGATGAAGGTCAGCGGGCGGCCTATGGACGCTATTGGGGGGCCACTCGCTACATCCCCAACCTGCACTTTGATGCCTGCTACTACCAGCCGCTGGCCTGGTGCCTGGCCCAGGGCTGGCACCGTTTCGAAGGCGGCGCGCAGGGCGAGCACAAGATGGCGCGGGGCCTGCTGCCGGTGGCCACCCATTCTTCGCACTGGCTGGCCCATCCGCAGTTCCGCGAGGCGGTGGCGGAGTTCCTCGCCAGGGAGGGCGATGCGATGGGGGAATACATCGACGAGCTGGAGCGGCATCAGCCGTTCAAGGCGGGGTCGGGCCCTCATCCGGAGAGCGCCTGACCGGTGCTTCTCATCCACACGTTTCGCTGACCCGTCCTGAACTACGTTGACAGTCCCGGACGGTTGTAAAGGTCGGCGTCAGCCAACCAACTGCGCCCGATGCACAGCATCGGGCGTTTGCA
>NZ_QUMT01000010.1 GCF_003387155.1 Roseateles depolymerans
TGCAAACGCCCGATGCTGTGCATCGGGCGCAGTTGGTTGGCTGACGCCGACCTTTACAACCGTCCGGGACTGTCAACGTAGTTCAGGACGGGTCAGCGTTGATGGCTGGAGTACTGCGCTGGAAGAAGACAGGGAGGGGGATTCCGCTCCATGTCCCCCGCCCGCTTCGCGGGCTCCTCCTAATACTTCCGCGGAATCCCCCTCCCTGTCTCCTTCCGGATCGAGCAGGGCGAAGAGTTCTTGGCGAAATGGAGGGTCGCTAGGCAGTCGTACGGCCGCCTTCTGGGCCGGATAGGCTCGCGCCTCGCGGCGCTCGCTTAGCTGCGGCGGCGGGCCAGGAAGCCCAGGGCGGCCAGGCCCGCAATCATCATGGCGTAGGTCTGAGGTTCCGGGACCGGGCTGATGGTCGGGTTGTTGCGCGGCACCGCGTTGGCAATGGCGCTCGCAAATTCAACGCGCACCCCGGTGTAGTTGTAGACCGAGTTGGCATCGTCCGTCACCACGAAACTCAGCGTGTTCACGCCACTGGTGAAGTAGCTGGCGATGCTGCTGAAATTCGTCCAGCCCGTGTAGCCGTTGCCCTCAATCGTCGAGATGGCCTGGCCATTGAGCAACAACACACCACTGTTGTCCGAGGCCCAGCGACCCGTGATCGAGGCCGTGGAAACGTCGTAACCCGTCAGGTCAAAGTTCAGCGACCAGGTCACCACACTGTCCGTCGCCGAGCTGTAGTTGGTCTGCTGGTCACCGCCCAGAATCAGCCACGAAGATGACTCGGTGTTGGCAATCCAGTGCGGGAACGGATCGGTCGAGCCCGTGCTCACCACGCCATAACCCGTCAGGCCCGAATAGTCACCGCCCGAGACGGTGTAGGTGTAGTTCTTGTCGGTGTCGCCGGCGCTCAAGCCGCTGCCCGTGTTGACCAGACCCCCAATGGTGTCCGCCACCGCCACGCCACCCAGCAAGGTGGCCGCCAGCGCGATAGGGGTGATTGCAAGCAGCTTCATGAGACTCCCGATATTCAGTGTGGTGGCAACGCGGGCCTCGCCCGCCTCCCTCGGTCCTCATGCAAGCAAGTGCCGGGCCCGTTGTCGTGGATCCGATTCTTCCAAAATGTGTGACTTTATGCCCCCCGTGCACACGGGGGTCAGGCCTCTTCTTTGGTAACGATGGGGTAACGGGCGTTGCCGCAACGCCGATTTGCGGGCGATTGGCGCACCAGCAGGGTGAGCAGGCACGCGCCGCGCCGGTGCCCCGCACCGAATGAGCACGTCCACCGCACGGCGTCAGGCGTCGGCGCGGCGACGGTCCAGGAGCATGGCGTCGCCGTAGCTGAAGAAGCGGTAACGCTGGTCGATGGCGTGGCGGTAGAGGGCCATGATGTGCTCGTAGCCGGCCAGGGCCGACACCAGCATCATCAACGTGCTCTTGGGCAGGTGGAAGTTGGTGATGAGACGGTCCACCACCTGGAAGTCAAAGCCCGGGGTGATGAAGATGTCAGTCTCGCGGGCCCCCGCGCGCAGCGCACCGCCCACCGCCGCCGATTCAAGCGCGCGCAAGGTGGTGGTGCCCACTGCCGTGACGCGTCCCCCCTCGGCGCGGCAGCGCTCAATGGCCGCCACGGTCTCTTCCGGCACCTGGAACCATTCGCTGTGCATCTTGTGGTCGGCCAGGTTGTCCACGCGGACCGGCTGGAAAGTGCCGGCGCCCACATGCAAGGTCACATGCGCCGTCTGGATGCCGCGGGCCGCCAGTCGTTCCAGCAAGGGCTCGTCAAAGTGCAGCGCCGCGGTCGGGGCAGCAACAGCGCCCGGCTCTCGCGCAAAAACGGTCTGGTAGCGGCGGACGTCATCCGCCGAGTCGTCATGGGCAATGTAGGGCGGCAGCGGCACGTGGCCGTGCTGCTCCAGCAGCTCAAAGGGGTCGCCAGACAAGCGCAGGTGGAAGAGGCCGTTGTCCGGGCCGCAGCGCCCCAGGACCTCGGCATCAAAGGCCTCTGCGAATCTCACCACGGCGCCCGGCTTGGGACTCTTGCTGGCCCGCATGTGCGCCCAGACCTCGTGGGTGCCCGGCAGCACGCGCTCGATCAGCGCCTCCACCGCACCGCCGCTGGCCTTGGCGCCATAGAGCCGCGCCTTGATGACCCGCGTGTTGTTGAAGACCAGCAGGTCCTTGGGGTCCAGCAGCTCCGGCAGGTCGCGGAAGATGCGGTCCACCGGCGTGCCGGTGCGCCCATCCAGCAGGCGCGACGCGCTGCGCTGCTCGGCCGGATGCTGGGCAATGAGGTCTTCAGGAAGTGCGAAATCGAAGTCGCTGACAGTGAAAAGTCGGGACATGGATGACGAGGGCCGGACAGACCCGTGCCGATCAAATGAGAAGGCCCGAATTCTCCCATCCCCAGCATTCTCGACACGACCTTCGGGCCCGCTCAGATCACAGGCAGAATTCCGACCCATGTCCGAGGTCCCGTCCGTGTCGTCCAAAGCCCCGCGCGCGCCCAAGTCGGCCAACAAGACGGCCACCAAAGCGGCCAGCAAGCGGGCGGGCGCAGTTGCGTCCGGGCCCGAGGCCTCCGCCGCCAGCGCACCGGCCGCCGCCCCTGCGAAGTCCGCCCCGCAAAAGGCGATGGAACGCATGGGCCTGACCCGGGACATCGACCTGGCCCTGCACCTGCCGCTTCGTTATGAGGACGAGACCCAGATCACGCCGCTCGCCGCCGCCCATGACGGCGACACCGTCCAGTGCGAAGGCGAAGTGATCGAGAGCCGCATCGAGATCCGCGGCCGTCGTCAGCTCCTGGTGAAGCTGCGCGACGACCAAGGCGGTCAGGTGCAACTGCGCTTCCTTCATTTCTATCCGGCCCATCAGAAGACCCTGGCGGTTGGCGCCCGCATCCGCGCCCGTGGCGAAATCCGCGTTGGCTTCTTCGGGCGGGAGATGGTGCATCCCAGCTTCCGCAAGGTGGACGAGCAGACGCCGCTGGCCACGTCGCTGACCCCCGTCTACCCCACCAGCGCGCAGCTGCCCCAGGCCTATCTGCGCAAGGCCGTGGCCTCCGCGCTCAAGCGCGCGCCGCTGGACGAGGTGCTGCCGCCGTCCATGATTCCCGCCGGCTTGCCGTCCCTGCGAGAGACGCTGCAGTTCCTGCACCATCCGCCGCCCTCGGCCGGCCTGTCGACGCTGGAAGACCACACCCATCCCGCCTGGCAGCGCCTGAAGTTCGAGGAACTGCTGGCCCAGCAGCTCAGCCAGCAGCAGGCACAGCGCGAACGGGCCCACCTGCGCGCGCCAGTGCTGCGCGGCAGCAAGGGCGGTCTGCATGAACGGCTGCTCGGCGCCCTGCCCTTCGCCCTGACCGGCGCCCAGCAGCGGGTGACCGAAGAGATCGCCGCCGATCTGGCCCTGCCCCAGCCCATGCACCGCCTGCTGCAGGGCGACGTGGGCTCCGGCAAGACCGTGGTGGCCGCCATTGCCGCCGCCGTGGCCATGGACGCCGGCTGGCAATGCGCCTTGATGGCCCCCACCGAGATCCTGGCCGAACAACATTTCCGCAAGCTGATCGGCTGGCTGGAACCGCTGGACGTGGAGGTGGCCTGGATCACCGGCAGCGTGAAGGGCAAGGCCCGCCAGAAGATGCTGGACGCCGCCGCCTCCGGCGAAGCCAAGCTGGTGGTGGGCACCCATGCCGTGATCGAGGACAAGGTGAGCTTCGCCCGCCTGGGCCTGGCCATCATCGATGAGCAGCACCGCTTCGGTGTGGCGCAGCGACTGGCCCTGCGCAAGAAGCTGGCCGACAGCCTGAACGACGACACGCCCGGCGCCGTGCCGATGGAGCCGCATCTGCTGATGATGAGCGCCACCCCCATCCCGCGCACGCTGGCCATGACCTACTTCGCCGACCTGGCCGTGTCCACCATCGACGAGCTGCCGCCCGGGCGCAGCCCAATCGTCACCCGCGTGTTCGCCGACGGCCGTCGCGACGAGGTGATCGAAAAGATCGCCGCCGCCGTGCAGGACGGTCGGCAGGTGTACTGGGTCTGCCCGCTGATCGAGGAATCCGAGGCGCTGGACCTGAAGAACGCCACCGAAACCCATGAGGAGCTCAGCGCGGCCCTGCACGGCAAGAGCGTCGGCCTGCTGCACGGACGCATGCCGCCAGCGGAAAAGGCGGCGGTGATGGCGCTCTTCAGCAGCGGCGAGATGAGCGTGCTGGTCGCCACCACCGTGATCGAAGTGGGCGTGGACGTGCCCAACGCCAGCCTGATGGTGATCGAACACGCCGAACGCTTCGGGCTGTCCCAGTTGCATCAGCTGCGCGGACGCGTCGGGCGAGGCTCGGTGGCCAGCGTCTGCGTGCTGCTCTACACCGGGCCGCTGTCCGACACCGGCAAGTCACGCCTGCGCGCCATGGCCGAGACCACCGACGGTTTCGAGATTGCCCGCCGCGACCTGGACATCCGCGGACCCGGCGAGTTCATGGGCGCCCGGCAAAGCGGCGCACAACTGCTGCGCTTTGCCGACCTGCAGGAAGACGCGCCGCTGCTCAGCGCCGCCCGCGCCCTGGCACCGCGGCTGCTGGACGACTATCCGCAGGCCGCGCTGCGTCAGGTCGAGCGCTGGCTGGGGCACAAGACGGAATACCTCAAGGCCTGATCCAGGCCCGGACGTCAGGAGCCGCTCAAGCTTCCAGGTTGTCGATCAGGCGCGTCTGGCCCAGCTTGGCCGCGCCCAGCGCAACGATCGGCTGCCCGTCCTGCGGTGCCCCCAGATCATGCTGGCGGCGCAGCGTCATGTAGTCCGGCAACCATCCCGCATCACGCATCGTCTGCATCGCATCGGCCTCCAGGCGGGCCACGTCGCGAGCGCCGTCGCGCCAGGCCGTCAGCAGCCCCCGCAGCGTCTGCGACAGCAGCAGTGCGCGCTGCTTCTCGTCATCGGTGAGGTAGCCATTGCGGCTGGACAGGGCCAGGCCCGTGTCGCTGCGGCGGGTCTCGCCGGCCAGGATCCGGATCGGCAGCGCCATCTGGTCCACCATGCGGCGCAGGACCATCAGCTGCTGATAGTCCTTCTTGCCGAAGACGGCCACATCCGGCTGCACGATGTTGAAGAGCTTGTGCACCACCGTGCACACCCCCACGAAGAAGCCGGGACGGAAGTGCCCCTCCAGGATGTCGGCCAGCTCCGTCGGCGGATGCACCTTGTAGCCCTGCGGCTCGGGGTACATGGTCTTCTCGTCCGGCGCAAAAACCAGGTCGCAGCCCACGCCCGCCAGCAGCTCGGCATCCCGCTGCAAGGTGCGCGGATACCGGTCGAAGTCCTCATGCGGCGCAAACTGCAGCCGGTTGACAAAGACCGAGGCCACGATGCGGCCGGTCGGTCCCACTGCCTCACGGGCCTGCGTCACCAGCGCCAGATGGCCCTCGTGCAGGTTGCCCATGGTGGGCACGAAGGCCACGGGCGCGTCGCCCTGCAGCGCGGCCCGCAGGCCGCTGATGTCGTGATGGATCTGCATGGCGTCAGTAGGTGTGTTCGGGCGCGGGGAAGGCCCCGGACTTCACGTCGGCGACATAGCGTCCCACCGCATCCTGGATGGAGGTCGCGCCCTGCATGAAGTTGCGGACGAAACGCGGCCGGCGGCCCGGGGTGACATCCAGCATGTCATGCAGCACCAGCACCTGGCCCGAGCAGTCCGCGCCGGCCCCGATGCCGATCACCGGGATGCCCAGGCTGCGGGTCAGCTCGCCCGCCAGCGCCGCCGGCACCATTTCCAGCACCAGCATCTGCGCCCCCGCCTGCACCAGTTCGCGGGCATGGGCCTTGAGCTGGGCGGCGCCCTGCTCGTCCCGGCCTTGCACCTTGAAGCCGCTCAGCGCCGTGACCGTCTGCGGTGTCAGCCCCAGGTGCGCGCACACCGGAATGCCGCGCTCGGTGAGGAAACGCACCGTCTCGGTGGTCCAGCCGCCGCCCTCGAGCTTGACCATGTGCGCGCCGGCCTGGGCCAGCTGCATGGCGCTGCGCCACGCGTCCTGCGGGGACGTGTGGTAGGTGCCGAAGGGCAGGTCCGCCACGATCCAGGCATGCCGACGCGCCCGCGCCACACACCGGGTGTGATAGACCATGTCCTCCAGACGCACCGGCACGGTGGTCTCCTGCCCCTGCAGCACATTGCCCAGCGAATCGCCGATGAGCAGCGCATCCACGCCGGCCGTGTCCAGCAGGTGGGCGAAGGCCGCGTCATAGCAGGTGAGCATGGCGATCTTGTCGCCCGCGGCATGCATATCCAGCAGGCGCTGGAGGGTGATGGGTTTTCTGTCTGTGGTCATGCGTCTCCCCGGGTGTTGTCCCATGGGTGGGGCGGCAGTGTACCGGGCGCGCCCAGAATGCCTGCTTTCTGAGGACAATGGCGACATGACCCTGACCGAACTGCGCTACATCGTTGCCGTTGCCCGTGAACGCCATTTCGGCCGCGCCGCCGAGGCGTGCTTCGTCTCCCAGCCCACCTTGTCCGTGGCCATCAAGAAGCTGGAAGAGGAACTGGACGTCAAGATCTTCGAACGCGGCGCCAATGAAGTGACCATGACCCCGCTGGGCGAGGACATCGTCCGCCAGGCCCAGTCGGTGATCGAGCAGGCCAGCGCCATCAAGGACATCGCCAAGCGCGGCAAGGATCCGCTGGACGGCCCGCTGCGCCTGGGCATCATCTACACCATCGGGCCCTACCTGCTGCCGGAGCTGGTGAAGCATTGCATCGAGCTCTACCCGCGCATGCCGCTGATGCTGCAGGAGAACTTCACCACCAAGCTGCTGGACATGCTGCGCACCGGTGAGCTGGACTGCGCCATCATGGCCGAGCCCTTCCCGGACGCCGGCCTGGCCCTGGCCCCGCTCTATGACGAGCCGTTTGTGGTGGCCGTGCCCGCCTCCCATGCGCTGGCCAAGCGCGAGCGCATCTCGGCGGAAGAGCTGAAGGCAGAAACCATGTTGCTGCTGGGCAACGGCCACTGCTTCCGGGACCATGTCCTGGAGGTCTGCCCCGAGTTCGCCCGCTTCTCCACCGACGCCGAAGGCATCCGCAAGAGCTTCGAGGGCAGCTCGCTGGAGACGATCAAGCACATGGTCGCCTCCGGCATGGGCGTGACGGTGGTGCCCGCCCTGAGCGTGCCGGCCCAGGTGCCGGACCATCTGCGCTACATCCCCTTCGAAGCCCCCGCCCCCACCCGCCGCGTGGTGCTGGCCTGGCGCCGCACCTTCACCCGCTACGAGGCGGTGGCGGCTCTGCGCAATGCGGTCTACGCCTGCAAGCTGGACCGGGTCACCTTGCTGTCCTGAAGCCCCGCACGCACTCGCACGTTGGCGTTCGCAAGCTAACGTTTGCAAGCGCCGGCGCGTGGGCGTCCGCATCACCGCGCATGACCCGCCGGGGAGACCGCCAGGGCCTCCATCCGGCCCCTCTCCCCTCTTCCGTTTGGGGAATCGATTTTTTCTATCGCCGCTCTTAAGCTATTTGCGTTGATCTATCGGCTGGCGGTTTTTACAGTTCTCCTCACGTCGCAACGCGACACCGATTCCGAGGTCCGCCAGCTTCCCGCCCCGGGCCTGGCCCGGACCTCAACGCTTCCGAGGAGTAGCTTCAAATGAGTGGCAAACCTACCGCTTCCGCCCATCCCGCCCAGTGCCCGGTGATGACCACCACCGCCGGTGCCCCGATCGCCGACAACCAGAATTCGCTGACCGCCGGCCCCCGCGGCCCGGTGCTGATGCAGGACTACCAGTTGCTGGAAAAGCTGGCCCACCAGAACCGCGAGCGGATTCCGGAGCGAGTGGTGCATGCCAAGGGCTGGGGCGCCTTCGGCACCCTGACCGTCACCCACGACATCAGCCGCTTCACCCGCGCCAAGCTGTTCGGCGAGGTGGGCAAGAGCACCCCGATGCTGGCCCGTTTCTCCACCGTGGCCGGTGAACTGGGCGCCGCCGATGCCGAACGCGATGTGCGCGGCTTCGCCCTGAAGTTCTACACCGAAGAAGGCAACTGGGACCTAGTGGGCAACAACACCCCGGTGTTCTTCATCCGCGACCCCCTGAAATTCCCCGACTTCATCCGCACCCAGAAGCGTCATCCGGTCAGCCATCTGCGCTCGGCCACCGCCGCCTGGGACTTCTGGAGCCTGTCCCCTGAAAGCCTGCACCAGGTCACCATCCTGATGAGCGACCGCGGCATTCCGGTCAGCCCGCGCTTCATGAACGGCTACGGCTCCCACACCTACAGCTTCTGGAACCGCGACGGCGAGCGTTTCTGGGTGAAGTTCCACTTCAAGACGCAGCAAGGCCACCGCACCATGAGCAATGCGGATGCGGCCCAGGTGATCGGCCAGACCCGGGAGAGCTATCAGGAAGACCTGTTCGGTTCCATCCAGGCGGGCGAGTACCCGCGCTGGACGATGTTCGTGCAGGTCATGCCTGAGCTGGACGCCGACAAGACGCCCTACAACCCCTTCGACCTGACCAAGGTGTGGCCGCACCAGGACTACCCGCTGATCGAGGTGGGCGTGCTGGAGCTCAACCGCAATGCGGACAACTACTTCGAGGAGATCGAGCAGGCCGCGTTCTCGCCCAGCAACATCGTGCCCGGCATCGGTTTCAGCCCGGACCGGGTGCTGCAGGCGCGCATCTTCGCCTACGCCGATGCGCACCGCTACCGCCTGGGCACGCACTACGAAGCCCTGCCGGTGAACGCGCCCAAGTGCCCGGTCCATCACTATCACAAGGACGGGTCGATGAAGTTCTTCCGCACCCCGACGGGCCATGCCGACGCCTACTACGAACCCAACAGCTTCGGCGGCGCCACGCAGGACCCGTCGGTGGCCGAGCCGCCGCTGCGGCTGCAGGGCGACGCGGCCCGCTACAACCATCGGGACGGCAATGACGACTACAGCCAGCCCGGCGCGCTGTTCCGCATCCTCGGCGCGGAGCAGCAGCAACGACTGGGACGCAATATTGCCGCGTCGATGAAAGGCGTGCCGGCGTTCATCATCGACCGCCAGCTGGCCCACTTCGACAAGGCGGATCCCGACTACGGCCGCGTGGTGCGCACCGCACTGAGCGAACTGGACATCGAGTTCACCGCCTGACGGTCGCAGGACCGTTCTGGATCACGGCGGGCGCTGCGGCGCTCGCTCCCCACCCACCAGGAGCCTCTCATGAACATCAAACCCGGACGCCAACTCCTCGGACTGGTCATCGTGGCCGTCGGCGCAGCGCTCAACGCCCAGATGCTGGTGGACTGGATGCGCCACGGCACGGTCTGACGTGCGACCTCCGGATCGGGTAGGCTGTCCACCCTGTCCGGGTCGCCACTCAAGGGTCACCCGTTCTTCACCGACATTCCAGAGGAGTCCGCAGATGGCCAAGAAGTCCCCCGCCGCCCCCATCCATGCCAAGGGTCAGCCCTCCATCAACATCGGCATCAGCGACAAGGATCGCGCTGCCATCGCCCAAGGCCTGTCCAAGCTGCTGGCGGACACCTACACGCTGTACCTGACCACCCACAACTTCCACTGGAACGTGACCGGTCCGATGTTCAATTCGCTGCATGCGATGTTCATGGCCCAGTACACCGAGCTGTGGAACGCGGTGGACCCGATCGCCGAGCGCATCCGCTCGCTGGGCCATGCCGCGCCGGGCTCCTACGCCCAGTTCGCCGCACTGAGCTCCCTGCCGGACGCGCCCGCCACGCCGCCCAAGGCGCTGGAGATGGTGCGCATCCTGGTAGAAGGTCATGAGGGCGCCGCACGCACCGCCCGCTCGCTGTTCCCGCTGGTGGACAAGGCCAGCGACGAGCCCAGCGCCGACCTGCTGACCCAGCGCCTGACGGTGCACGAGCAGACCGCCTGGATGCTGCGCAGCCTGCTGGAAGACCGCTGATCAGCCCACGGCCTTGATGCGGCCGTCCCGCCCGGCGGCCACCAGCATCGAGGCCAGTGCGCAGGACGCCAGCCGGGCGGCCTGGGAGTCGGCCCGGCTGGTGAGGATGATGGGCACCTTCGCGCCCAGCACCACGCCGGCCGCATAGGCATGGGCCAGGAAGCTCAGGCTCTTGGCCAGCATGTTGCCGGCGTCCAGGTCCGGCACGATCAGCACATTCGCTTGCCCCGCCACCGGCGAGACGATGCCCTTGATGCGGGCGGCCTCCGGATCGATGGCGTTGTCCATGGCCAGCGGCCCGTCCAGCACCGCGCCGGTGATCTGCCCGCGGTCGGCCATCTTGCACAGCGCCGCCGCCTCCAGCGTGGACGGCACCTTGGGGTTGACCGTCTCCATCGACGACAGCAGCGCCACCCGCACCTCGGGCAGGCGCAGCGCATGCGCCAGGTCGATGGCGTTCTGGACGATGTCCACCTTCTCTTCCAGCGTCGGCGCGATGTTGATCGCCGCATCCGAGATGATCAGCGGATGGGGATGACCCGGCACGTCCATGACGAAGCAGTGGCTGATGCGGCGCGAGGTCCGCAGACCGCCGTCGCGGCGCACCACGGCGCCCATCAACTCATCGGTGTGCAGGCTGCCCTTCATCAGCGCATCGACCTGACCCCGCAGCGCCAGTTGCACCGCCAGATCGGCCGCCGCATGGCTGTGCGGCACGTCGTGCTGCTCATAGGGGGACAGGTCCACCCCGGCCCGCGCGGCCGCCTCCGCCATCTTCGCCAACGGGCCCACCAGCACCGGCTGGATCAGCCCCTGCTGGGCCGCATCGACCGCGGCGTGCACCGCCACGTCGCTGCAGGGATGCACCACCGCCACCCGGAGCGGCGGAAATTGACGAACCGCATCAATCAGGCGGTCGTAGTGAGGATGAGCGGACGGCATGGATCGACTCCCGGGCTGGTCCCAGGCATCCTACAGGCCGGGCCCCTGCCCGGCAGCGTGGTTTGGTCATGAACCGGCGCGCAGGCATGGATGCAAGCAGGTGAGGGGGCAGATGTGGGAAGAGATGTGGGAGCAAAGATGGGAGCAGGCATGGATCCCCGGCTGGAAGGTGAATTCATTGCGGTGGTGAATGCGGGCTCGTCCAGCGTCAAGCTGTCGATGTTCTCGCTGCACGCCCGCGAACAGGTGGGCTCGGCGCCCCCGCTGCGACTGGAGCTGCATGCCCAGGTGGAAGGCCTGGGCACGCAACCGCATTTCGAAGCCCGCCATGCCGACGGCAGCCCGGCCGGCCAGCGGGACTGGCCGGTGCACCACCTGCCGCATGATCAGGCGATCGATCACCTGGTCGCGTTCGTGCAGGAGGAGTTTCCGAGGATCGAGATGCTGGGCATCGGTCACCGGGTCGTGCACGGCGGCACCGACTTCGACCAGCCTGTGGTGGTCACCCCGCAGGTGTTGTCGCAGCTGGAAGCGCTGGTGCCGCTGGCGCCTCTGCATCAGCCCCACAACCTGTCCCCCATCCGCCGCGCATTGAGCGGCCTGCCGGGCCTGGCCCAGGTGGCCTGCTTTGACACCGCCTTTCATCGCACGCAGCCGCAGGTGGCCCAGCCCTATGCCTTGCCCTATGCGCTGTATGAGAGCGGGGTGCGTCGGTATGGCTTTCATGGGCTGAGCTATGAGTACATCGCGTCTCGCCTGCCGGAGGTCTCCCCCCGGCTGGCCCAGGGACGCGTCGTGGCCTTGCACCTGGGCAACGGGGTCAGCGCCTGCGCCCTGGAGCGGGGACGCAGCATCGGCAGCAGCATGGGCTTCACCGCCGTTGAAGGGCTGCCGATGGGCACCCGCAGCGGATCGGTCGATCCGGGCGTGCTGCTGTACCTCATGGACCAGAAGGGGCTGGATGCGCGCGCATTGGAACGCCTGCTCTACCAGCAGTCCGGGCTGCTGGGGCTCTCGGGCGTGTCCAGCGACATGCGGACCCTGCTGGCCAGCGACGTCCCACGCGCCCGGCTGGCGGTGGATGTGTTTGTCCACCGGATCGTGCGGGAGATCGGCGCCCTGGCCGCGGAACTGGGCGGACTGGACGGGATCGTGTTCACCGCCGGGATCGGCGAGCATGCGCAGGTCATCCGCCAACGGGTGATGGCGGGCTGCGCCTGGCTGGGACTGGTGCCGCAGGCGCCGGGTCATGACCAGCGCCCCACCCCGCCGCACGCCGCGACGCGGCTGAGCGCCGACAGCAGCCGCTGCGAAGCCTGGGTGATCCCGACCGATGAGGAGCTGATGGTGGCCCGGCACACCTACCGGGTGCTGGCCGGGGGGGCCTGAGTCTCCTGAAGGTTTTGCTTGGGCCCGCGCCCCGGCAGCGCTACAGTCGGCGGCATTGCCCGCGCATCACGCCATGCATATCGCCATTCTTTCCTTCGACGGATTCAATGAGCTCGACTGCTTTGTGCCGCTGAGCCTGTTGAATCGCCTCAAGCCGATGGGCTGGTCCGCCGAGCTGTGCGGCCCGGGCAGCATGGTGACGTCGATGAACGGGGTGAATGTGCAGCTCCAGCGTCCGCTGGAGTGGGCCAACGAGGCGGACGCCGTATGGTTCGGTGCGGGTCTGTACACCCGGGCCATCGCGGAAAACGCCGCCCTGCTGGACCGGCTGCAACTGGACCCCACCCGCCAGCGCTTTGCGGCCCACGGTGCTGGTGCCCTGTTGCCCGCCCGCCTGGGCCTGCTGGGCGAGGTGCCCGCCTGTACCGACGGCAGCGCCCGCCCCTGGCTGGTGGAGGCCGGCATCCGGGTGCTGAGCGAGCCGTTCTACGCCCGCGGACCGGTCGCCACCGCGGGGGGAGGCCTGGCGTCGCTGTATCTCTCCGCCTGGCTCATCTGGGAGAAAGCCGGTGAGCAGGCGGCCCGTGAGGTGCTCGGCCATGCCGCCCCCGTCGGCCAGAAAACCGAGTATGTGGACGGCCTGATGGCGGTGGTGAAGCCTTTCATGGCGGTGTCCACGCCCCCCGGTCCGCCTTGATCGGCGGGCATCGCCCATAATTGCGGGTTCGCCACTTCGGCAGCCCCATCGGACCCTTTGCGCCCCGTTGCCCATTTGGCCCCGCTTGTGGTCCTTTTGTGGCCTGTGGGGCCTCTTACGGGGCTCTTACGGGGCCCTTCACAGCTTTTGCGCGCCTGACCGGGGCTGTCCCCGGGCCCGGGTGCGAGACCACTTTTCGCGCCATGTCTACCGACCAACCCAGCCGAATCCAGTCCGAAGTGCGCCGTCGTCGCACCTTCGCCATCATTTCCCACCCGGACGCGGGCAAGACCACGCTGACGGAAAAACTGCTGCTGTTCTCCGGCGCCATCCAGATCGCCGGCTCGGTCAAGGCCCGCAAGGCCTCGCGCCATGCGACCTCGGACTGGATGGAGATCGAAAAGCAGCGCGGCATTTCCGTGGCGTCCTCGGTGATGCAGATGGAATACCGGGACTGCGTCATCAACCTGCTGGACACCCCGGGCCACCAGGACTTCTCTGAAGACACCTACCGCGTGCTGACTGCCGTGGATGCGGCACTGATGGTGATTGACGCGGCCAACGGCGTGGAACCCCAGACCCGGCGCCTGCTGCAGGTCTGCCGCGCCCGCAACACGCCCATCCTGACCTTCGTCAACAAGATGGACCGGGAAGTCCAGGAGCCGCTGGCGCTGATGGACGAAATCGAGCGGGAACTGGGCATGACGGTGGTGCCCTTCACCTGGCCGGTGGGCATGGGCAAGCATTTCCATGGCGTGATGGACCTGCGCCAGAAGCGCATGCGGGTGTTCGCACCGGGCGAAGACCGGGTCGCCGGTGACGAGGAAGTGCTGGACGGCCTGGACAACCCGGCCTATGCCGAGCGTTTCGGCATGCAGTATGAAAACGCCCAAGGCGAGATCGAGCTGGTGAACGAAGCGGCCCCGACCTTCGACCTGGACGACTTCCTGAACGGCCGGCAGACGCCCATGTTCTTCGGCTCGGCGGTCAACAACTTCGGCGTGCAGGAAGTGCTGGATGCGCTGGTGGAACTGGCCCCGGCCCCGGCCGAGCGCGCCGCCATGCAGCGCGTGGTGCAGCCGGAAGAGCCCAAGTTCACCGGCGTGGTGTTCAAGATCCAGGCCAACATGGACCCGGCGCACCGGGACCGCATCGCCTTCCTGCGGGTGGCCTCGGGCCACTTCGAGCGGGGCATGCGGCTGAAGGTGGTGCGCTCCGGCAAGGAGCTGCGTCCCAACACGGTGGTGAGCTTCCTGAGCCAGCGTCGCGAGCTGCTGGATGAAGCCTTTGCCGGCGACATCATCGGCATCCCCAACCACGGGGTGCTGCAACTGGGCGACACCATCACCGAAGGCGAAGCCCTGCAATACACCGGCCTGCCGTTCTTTGCCCCGGAAATGTTCCGGTCGGTGGAAGTGGCGGACCCGCTCAAGACCAAGCAACTGCGTGAGGGTCTGCGCCAGCTGGGTGAGGAAGGCGCGATTCAGGTGTTCCGTCCGGAAGCGGGCAGCGTGCTGCTGCTGGGCGCGGTGGGTCAGCTTCAGTTTGAAGTGGTGGCCCACCGGCTCGAGCATGAGTACAACGTGAAGGCCCGCATCACGGCCGCGCGCTACAACGTGGCGCGCTGGGTGACCTGCGACGAGGCCGATGGCGGCGAAAAGGAACTGCGCCGCTTCATCGACCACAACGCCCACCGCGTGGCCTGGGACGCGGTGAATGCGCCCACTGTGCTGCTGGAATATGCCGGCGAGCTGCGCGCCATGCAGGAGAACTGGCCCAAGATCAAGTTCCACGCACTGCGCGAGCATGCGGGGCTGGTGTTCCAGAAGCAGATGGACGCTTGAGGGGACGGATAGCGCCGCACCGGTCAGGTCGCGGCGCGACCGATCAATACCGCAGCTCCCACCCCACGTTCCACACATTGACGTTGATGCCGGTGTAGCGCTCGTACCCGGCGGTCAGCGCCATATGGCTGCCCAGCTGCAGGGCCGCCCCGGCGCCCAGCGACGCATTGGTGCGGCTTCTGTCTTCACCGTTGTCGCGCTTGAGGGTGGTCCTTCCGACCCCCAGGCGTCCGGTCAGGTTGAAGAGGCTGTTGACCGGTAGCGACCCGGTCAGCGCCACGCCCGCATGACGCTCGGGATAGGGCTCGGTGCGGTTCGATGCAAAGGGGCTGATGTCAAAGTCCAGGCCCCGCAGGAACAGCTCAGCGCCCAGCTCGGGCGTGAAGCGATAGCCCAGCCCCCACCCCACCGACAGACTGGTGCCGCTGTCGTAGTTGGCACTGTGGCCTTTGGCTCCGCCGATCAGCATCTGCCCGTACAGCCCCGGCGTCAGCGCCGAGTCCGGTGTGTCGGCATGGGCCGCGCCAGCGGCGGTCAGGCCTGCAGTGAGTCCTGCCGTCAATCCCGCCGCCATCATCCGTGCGGCCAGACCATTTTTCTTGCTTGGTTTCATTTTGCTCCCTAGGTGGAAGGGACTCGCAGAGTCCCCACGGCGCCCCCTCCACGGAGGCGCCCGGAGCATAACGAAACCTTCAACGGCCTGGGGTCAGGGTTTGATGCTGTAGTTCACCGGCACCCAGACATAGCCCTTGCCTTCCGAGCGCAGATGGCCGATGCCCGGGAAGGACACATGGGCCACGGCCACGTAGTAGCCCTTTTTCGCGGCGTCGGCGAAGGCCTTCTCACGCTGGGGAACGGCCTTCTTCGAATCGCTGTCGAAGTTGATGGCCACCGACGGCGTGGGGAACTGCACTGCCGCCACGTGCATGATGTCCCCCCAGAACGCGATCTGCTGGCCCTTGCTCTCCACCATGTAGACCGTGTGGCCCGGGGTGTGGCCCGGCGCAGGCACGGCGCGGAAGCCGGGCATCAGGTCGGTGGCGCCGTCGAACGTCTTCACGCGACCGGCATCCTGATAGGGCTTGAGTGCGGCAATCACGCCGGGGAAGAAGCCGCGGTGGCCCTCCGGTTCCTTGGCCGCATTGGCCTCGTTGAGCCAATGCTCCGCATCATGCTGGTCCATGCGCACGACGGCATTCGGGAAGACCGGCTTGCCGTCCTGGGTCAGGCCGCCGGCATGGTCCGGATGCAGGTGGGTGATGTAGATCTCGTCCACCTGCTCGGGCTGGTAGCCCGCTGCCTTCAGGTTGGCCAGCAGCCGGCCGGCGGTCGGCCCGAAGAGGCCCGCGGCGCCGGTGTCGATCAGCACCAGCTTGGTGCCGGTGTTGACCAGGTAGCCATTCACCGAGGTTTCCACCGGCGGCTTGAGGTAGCTCTTCTCCAGCGCCTTCACCACGGTGCCGGGCTTGGCCTTGTCCATCAGCTGGTCGACGGGCAGGTCCAGCGTGCCGTCGTTCAGGGCGGTGATCTCGAAGTCACCCAGCATCATGCGGTAGTAGCCCGGGGCCTGGGTCTTGATCTGCGGCGCGGCCGCCTGCACGCCGGCCGCCGCCAGGGCAAGGGCCAGACCGAGGGTGGCAAAACGAGGGGTCAGACGAATCATTTAAACGCTCCTTGTGAGAGGGGTTGTGCGTGCGGGACTCAACGGGGTCGCAGCATATCGACAGCATCAAGGCTGTGCCTTCGACCCAGGAGAAGACCTTCTCCTTTGGGGGAGAGCCACTGAGTGGGTTGCCCCACCGATAGTGATGCGTCGCCCCCGCGCGAACACGGGTCCGCAGGCACGCCTGTCAGCCTGCTGAAAGCCAGCGGAGGCGAACTGACAGGCGCAGGTGCAAGCCGCTTTCCCATCCGAGGGTTAGCCCTTGCGCAATGCTACGTAAAGGGTTTTACGCTCGCCGCTGCGGCGGGCCGCACCCTAAATTCCACACTCCACTACAGAGGCACCGGACACCGATGCCCACCCTTGCGCCGATGAGCACACTCATCCTGGAGACACGCAAACTGACCAAGGAGTTCAAGGGCTTCACCGCCGTGGACGCCGTGGACCTGCAAGTGCAGCGCGGGCACATCCACGCCCTGATCGGCCCCAACGGCGCCGGCAAGACCACCTGCTTCAACCTGCTCACCAAGTTCCTCATTCCCACGCGCGGCAGCATCCTCTTCAACGGCATCGACATCACCGGCGAGAAGCCGGCCCAGATCGCCCGCCGCGGGGTCATCCGGTCGTTCCAGATCTCGGCGGTGTTCCCCCACCTCACCGTGCTGGAGAACGTGCGCATCGGACTGCAGCGCTTCACCGGCACCAGCTATCACTTCTGGCGCGGCCTGACCGGCTTGAAGACCCTGGACGACCGCGCCCTGGCGCTGCTAGAACTGGTGGATCTGCGGGACGCCGCCGGGCTGCGCGCCGCCGATCTGCCCTATGGCCGCAAGCGGGCGCTGGAGATTGCCACCACCATGGCCATGGAGCCCGAGCTGATGTTGCTGGACGAACCCACCCAGGGCATGGGCCACGAGGACGTGGACCGGGTGACGGCGCTGATCAAGCGGGTGGCGCAAGGCCGCACCGTGCTGATGGTGGAGCACAACATGAAGGTGATCAGCTCCATCGCCGACCGCATCACCGTACTGGCGCGCGGCGCGGTGCTGGCCGAAGGCGACTACGCCACCGTCTCCCGCCATCCGGCGGTGCTGGAGGCCTACATGGGCTCGGACAGCACCGAACTGCAGGGAGCGCACGGATGAGCGCGCCCGCCCTGGAGATCAAGGGCCTGCAGGCCTGGTATGGCGAGAGCCACATCCTGCACGGCGTGGACCTGGCGGTGCCGCAGGGCCAGGTGTTGACGCTGCTGGGCCGCAACGGCGCCGGCCGCACCACCACCTTGCGGGCCATCATGGGCCTGACCGACCGCCGCAGCGGCTCGATCAAGGTGCATGGGCAGGAGTGCGTGCACCTGTCCACCCACCGCGTGGCCCGGCTGGGCCTGGGCTACTGCCCGGAGGAGCGCGGCATCTTTGCCTCGCTCACCACCGAAGAAAACCTGCGCCTGCCGCCGCTGCTCAAAGGCGGTCGCGGCAAGCGCATGACGGAGGACGAGATCTACGCCATGTTCCCCAACCTGGCGGAGCGACGGCACAGTCCCGGCACCCGGCTCTCCGGCGGGGAGCAGCAGATGCTGGCGGTGGCCCGCATCCTGCGCACCGGCGCCGACATCCTGCTGCTGGACGAAATCTCGGAGGGTCTGGCGCCGGTCATCGTCCAGGCCCTGGCCCGCATGATCCGCGCGCTCAAGGCGCAGGGCTTCACCATCGTGATGGTGGAGCAGAACTTCCGGTTCGCCGCGCCGCTGGCGGACCATTTTGTGGTGATGGAGCACGGGCAGGTCGTCGAGTCCTTTCCCGCGGCCGAGCTGGACGCCAAGCGCGCCCTGCTCGACCAGCTGCTGAGTGTGTGATTTCCCCCCAACAGGCCACCTCCCATAAGGCCGCGAACCAGGAGACAAGCATGCAAGTCCGGACCCAACCCGCCGCCCTCAAACCCTTGGCCGCCGCCCTGCTGCTGGCGGGCGCCGCAGGGGGCGCGAGCGCGCAGATCTCGGGGGATGTCGTGAAGATCGGCATCATCACCGACATGTCCAGCGTCTATGCGGACATCGACGGCGCCGGCGGCGTCGAGGCGGTGAAGATGGCCATTGCCGATGCCAAGGGCATGGTCGCGGGCAAGAAGATCGAATTCGTCTTCGCCGACCACCAGAACAAGGCCGATGTGGCCGCCTCCAAGGCGCGGGAGTGGTTCGACACGCAGGGGCTGGACCTGCTGATCGGAGGCACCAATTCCGGCACCAGCCTGGCCATGGCCAAGGTGGCCGCGGAGAAGAAGAAGCCCTTCATCTCCATCGGCGCGGGCACGTCGCGGCTGACCAACGAGGAATGCACGCCCTTCACCATCCACTACGCCTACGACACCGTGGCCCTGGCCAACGGCACCGGCGCGGCGGTGACCAAGTCGGGCGGCAAGACCTGGTTCTTCCTGACCGCCGACTATGCCTTCGGCACCTCGCTGCAGGCCGACACCTCGGCCGTTGTGACCAAGTCCGGCGGCCAGGTGCTGGGCAGCGTCAAGCATCCGCTCAATGCCAGCGACTTCTCCTCCTTCCTGCTGCAGGCCCAGACCTCCAAGGCGCAGATCCTGGGCCTGGCCAATGCGGGTGGCGACACCATCAATGCGGTGAAGGCGGCCAACGAGTTCGGCATCACCAAGACGATGAAGCTGGCAGGCCTGCTGATGTTCATCAACGACGTGCATTCGCTGGGCCTGAAGACCACCGAAGGCATGTACCTGACGGACAGCTGGTACTGGAACCAGAGCCCCGAAGCCCGTGCCTGGAGCCGCCGCTTCTTCGAGAAGATGAAGCGCATGCCGTCTTCGCTGCAGGCAGCCGACTACTCGGCCACCATGCACTACCTCAAGGCGGTGGAAGCGGCCAAGACCGATGACGGCGAAAAGGTCGTCGCCCAGATGAAGGCCACGCCGATCAACGACTTCTACACCAAGGGCAGCATCCGCAAGGAAGACGGCCGCGGCGTGCACGACATGTTCCTGCTGCAGGTCAAGTCCGCCAAGGAGTCGACCGAGCCCTGGGACTACTTCAAGGTGGTGACCCGCATTCCCGGCGAAGAGGCATTCACCAAGCTGGCCGATTCCAAGTGCCCGCTGGTGAAGAAGTAAGGTCCATCGCATCGCTCACAGGTCTGCGCAATGACTGACATCTTTGGAGTGCCCCTGCCCGCCTTGCTGGGCCAGTTGCTGCTCGGGCTTGTGAACGGCTCGTTCTATGCGATGTTGTCGCTGGGACTGGCCGTCATCTTCGGCATGCTCAACATCATCAACTTCGCCCACGGCGCGCTCTACATGATGGGCGCGTTCCTGGCGTGGATGGGGCTGGAGTACTTCGGCATCAACTACTGGCTGATGCTGGTGCTCTCCCCGCTGATCGTCGGGGTGTTCGGGCTGGTGATCGAGCGGCTGCTGCTGCAGTGGCTCTACAAGCTGGATCATCTCTACGGCCTGCTGCTGACCTTTGGCATCACGCTGGTGATCGAGGGCATCTTCCGCTCGTTCTACGGCGTGGGCGGGCAGCCCTATGCCGTGCCGGATGCGCTGGCGGGTGCCACCAACCTCGGCTTCATGATCCTGCCCAACTACCGGGCCTGGGTGGTGGTGGCGTCGCTGGTGGTCTGCCTGGGCGTGTGGGCGCTGATCGAGAAGACGTCGCTGGGCGCCACGCTGCGGGCCGGCACCGAGAACCCGCGGCTGGTGCAGGCCTTCGGCGTGAACGTGCCGCGCCTGGTCACGCTGACCTATGCCGGCGGCGTGGCCCTGGCCGCCTTTGCGGGTGTGCTGGCCGCGCCCATCCTGCAGGTGAATGCGCTGATGGGGTCCAACCTGATCATCGTGGTCTTTGCGGTGGTGGTGATCGGCGGCATGGGGTCCATCCTCGGATCCATCCTCACCGGGCTGGGGCTGGGCATCGTGGAAGGCCTGACCAAGGTGTTCTATCCGGAGGCCTCCAACACCGTGGTGTTCGTGGTCATGGCGCTGGTGCTGCTGGTGCGACCGGCTGGCCTGTTCGGCAAAGAGAAGTGAATCCCATCAGGATGCGGCAGGTCATGGACAAGAAAACGACGGGTTATGCGGTGTTGCTGGCGGCGGTGGCCCTGCTGCCGTGGCTGGGGGTGTATCCGATCTTCGCAATGAAGGTCATGTGTTATGCGCTGTTTGCCTGCGCTTTCAACCTCCTGATCGGCTTCACCGGGCTGCTGAGCTTCGGGCATGCGGCGTTTCTGGGCACGGCGGCCTATGCGGCCGGGCATGCCCTGAAGGTGTGGGGCTTCCCGCCGCTGCTGGGCATCCTGTTCGGCACCGCGATGGCGGCGCTGGCGGGGCTGGTGTTCGGGCTGCTGGCCATCCGGCGCTCGGGCATCTATTTCTCGATGATCACGCTGGCCCTGGCGCAGATGCTGTTCTTCTTCTTCCTGCAAGCGTCGTTCACCGGCGGGGAGGATGGACTGCAGTCGGTGCCACGGGGCGCTGTGCTGGGGATTTCGCTGGAGAACGACACGACGCTCTTCTACCTGGTGCTGCTGATCTTTGCGCTGTCGTTCTGGCTGATCTACCGCACGGTCCACTCCCCATTCGGCCAGGTGCTGACCTCCATCCGGGAGAACGAGGCGCGGGCCATCTCCCTGGGTTACGACACCGACCGCTTCAAGCTGCTGGCCTTTGTGCTGTCGGCGGCGCTGGCGGGGCTGGCCGGGGCGACCAAGACCCTGGTGCTGGGCTTCGCCACGCTGACCGATGCGCTGTGGACCACTTCCGGCATGGTCATCCTGATGACCCTGGTGGGCGGCATGGGCACGATGGTGGGGCCGATCATTGGCGCGCTGCTGATCATCGCGCTGGAAAACAAGATCGGCGATCTGGGCCAATGGCTGGCCGGGCTGACCGGCATCCAGTGGTTCGCGGGGCTGGGCGAGTCGGTCAGCCTGGTGACGGGGCTGATCTTCATCCTGTGTGTGCTGAGCTTCCGGCGTGGGCTGGTGGGAGAGGTCGGCGCGCTGTGGGAGCGGATGCGGCGGTCGGGGCAGAATGCTCGATAAATCGATCCTTAACCCACTTAAGGCTCGATATCACGAGCATGAAAACCTCTCTAACCGCCTCGACACCTGACCACCTCCTGCGTCAGGCCGAACAACTCGGCAGCTTGCTGACGCGCCTGCGAAAAGCTCGCCAAATCCGGCAGTCTGATGCGGCTATCCGCGCAGGCGTGTCCCGAAACACGGCCTACCGGATTGAGCGCGGCGAGCCCGGCATCGCCCTGGGTCAGGTTCTGCGTTACCTGGATGCCATTGCTCCGGGAGCCACGCTGACCGACCTATTGAACGAGCGTGATCCAGCACTCACTCAGTGGCACGCGCGAAATGAGGGCCAGCGGGTGAGGGGCCTCACAAAAGCAGAGCTCGAGGAACTCAACTTCTGATGTCCATAGCGACACAGGTCAGCCGCCGACCTGCCCACCCCTGAACTTCGGCGCAAGCTCCGCTGACCTTGGGGGCGTGGCAGGCGTGACAATCACCGCATGAACTCCGCTGCTCCCTCCCCGGGCCTGCCATCCCGGCTTTCCCTCTACCTGAACCTGATCCGCTGGGACCGGCCGGCGGGCACCTATCTGCTGCTGTGGCCCACCCTGGCGGCTCTGTGGATGGCGGCGGACGGCTGGCCGGGCTGGCATCTGCTGCTGGTCTTCGTGCTGGGCACCTTCCTCATGCGCAGCGCCGGCTGCGCCGTCAACGACGTGGCCGATCGGGACTTCGACAAGCACGTCAAGCGCACCGCCCAGCGCCCCGTCACCAGCGGGCAGATCACCGTCCGTCAGGCGCTCACCCTGGGGGCGGCGCTGTCCCTGATCGCCTTCGGCCTGGTGCTCACCACCAACGCGCCCACCATCCTGCTGTCCTTCGCCGCGCTGGCGGTGACCATCCTCTACCCGTTCACCAAGCGCTGGGTGTCGATGCCGCAGGCGGTGCTGGGCGTTGCGTTCTCCTTCGGCATCCCGATGGCCTTCTCGGCGGTCCAGGGCGGACGGGAATGGTCGCTGCAGGCGGTGCAGGCCTCCGTGCCGCTGGCCGCCTGGGGCCTGCTCGTGGCCAACCTGTTCTGGGTGCTGGCCTACGACACGGAATATGCGATGGTCGACCGGGACGACGACATCCGCATCGGCATCAAAACCTCTGCCCTCACGCTCGGCCGATTCGATGTGATCGGCATCATGAGCTTTTATGTGCTGTCGCTGGGCCTGTGGGCACTCCTGGGCCTGCAGCTGGGCATGGGTCACTGGTTCCTGGCCGGTCTGGCCGTGGCCGCTGCGCAGGTGGTGTGGCATTACCGGCTCATCAAGGACCGCACCCGGGAAGGCTGCTTCCGCGCCTTCCGCGAAAACCACTGGGTGGGCTTTGCCACCTTCGCTGGCACGGTGCTGGACCTGGCGCTGCGCTGAGACCTGGCGCCAGTAGGCAACGCGCGGGGGCTCCGACCCGTTCAGGCCCCGCAGCAGCCTTGCCTCGCCACCCCCTGGGCCGGAGCCTCAGGACAGCAGCCGCACGATCGCATCCGGATGCAGCGCCCAGCCGCCCAATCCGGCCAGCCCCATCACCACGCCCAGCACGGTGGGCACCAGCGCCGCCGCATAGAGCATCCACATCTGCGTCAGCGCCGTGATGGCCAGCATGGCGATGGCAATCGCCAGCAGCGCGTCGGACAGGTCGAACTGGTCATCCCGGTAGTTCAGCGCGTCATAGGTCTTCTGATCGTTCAGCGCCTGCTGCCGCACTTCTTCCTTCTTGACCTTCTGCTCCTCGGCCAGCGCGCGGTAGTGATCCACCGCCTTCTGATGCGCCTGCACCGCAGACGCGGGCGGTGATGCCGGCCAGACCGCGGCCTGCAGCTCCAGTTGCACCAGCGTCGAGCGGGCCAGTTCTTCCCGCATGTTGCGGGCCTGGTAGAAGGCCCAGTGGTCGATGCGGTCGGCTTCGGCCTGCTGCATGGCCTGGACGATGTTGTCGTCCTTGACCTTGCAGATGCCCATGAAGGTGGCCAGGATCGCCACCGTCACTGCCACGGTGGCATTCAGCCGCGAGCGCGGCTTCTCGGGCTCCGGCGGCAGGTCATTCACCTGGCGTGCGTTTTCAATCAGCTCTTCGGGATCGATGTCCATGGGGTCGGGGCACAACGGGTTCGGTGGGAACACAACGGCGATGGCGCATGGCGGGTGGACTGCGCGACGGAAGTGTAGACACCCGGGGATGCACGAACCGCACGGCGTCGATCAGCCGCCCCCCGCACCTGCGGGAGCGTCAGAGCGCGTCCATGCGGGCCAGTGCCGCGACCAGGTCCGATTGGGTCAGGATGCCCACGAGGCGAGCCTCCGGCCCCACCACCGGGATGTGATGGTGGCCCGTCGCTGCGAACAGCGGCACCAGCTCCGCCAATGGCCGGTCCGCGCTGACCACCCGTACCTGGCGGGTCATGATCTGCCCCACCACCTCCGGCTTGGTGCTGTGCGTCAACGGGCTGGGGGTGAGCAACCGGCGCAGGCGGGTGGGCCAGTCCTCATGCAGGTCCAGCGAGGCCTCACGCATGAAGTCGTGCAGCGTGACGATGCCCACCACCCGGCGCGCCCGGTCGATCACCGGCAATGCCTTGATGCGGTGCTCGCGCAGCAAGGCCCAGGCGTCCTGCAGCGGAGTGCCCCACTCCACCGCCTTGGGGTCGCCCGACATGACGTCTGCACAGCGCAGGGTGGTGATGCGTCGGCGGGAGGCCATCAGACCCGCTTCGTTGAGGATGTCGCGCAGGTCGTCCCGGGGCACGTCCAGCACCTGGTTGTAGCGGGCCAGCACGGCGTCGAGGTCGGCTTCGCTGAACAGGCTGCCGGCGGGATCCGGGGCTGGGGTGGCCACGGGCGCGGCCGGTGGCATCGCCCCTTGCGGATGCGGATACCGACGTCCCGTGAGCGTGTTGTAGACCATGCCGGCGGCCACCATCAGGCACGAGTTCAGCAGGACCGGCTCGGCGGCAAAGGACCAGTCCTTCACACCCGCCAGCACCATCAGCAGCGCCGCGGCACCTCCGGGCGGATGCAGGCAGCGCAGCAGGAACATCAGCCCGATGGCCAGCGCCACCGCGACCGCCGCAGCCACTTCCGGCCAGGCCCCCAGCACGTGCACGCATGCGATGCCCACCAGGGCCGATGCGGCATTGCCGGCCACCACCGCCCAAGGCTGGGCCAGCGGACTGGCCGGCACGCCGAACACCAGCACGGCGCTGGCCCCCAGCGGCGCCACCAGCCAGGGAACACCGCCCCCGTGCGGCATCAGCCACTCGCTCAATCCCGCCGTGATCAGCAGCCCGATGCAGGCGCCCAGCACCACACGGAGCCGCTCCCGCCCATCCACCTTCATGGGCGCTGGTCGCAACGCCTGGACCCACTGTCGCAAGGCCGACCCGATCCGGCGCGAACGTGAAGGAGAGGAGGTCACGGCTGCCTTACCGATGCTTTAGCGCCGCCGACGCTTGAGCCGCAGCGGCCCCGGCGAGCGCTGTGCCACCTCCGGCACAAACAGCTCCATCACTCGCAGTTGCATGCCGTGCCGCGTGAACACCGAATTACGCGACCACAGCATCTGCGTGGGCGGCGTCTCGCCGATGGCAGCCTGCCATTGCCGGGCCATCTGGCGACGGGTGTGACCATGACGGGTCAAGCGCCTGGGCTGCAGCTCACTGCGATGGATGCGGGGATCTTCATACAGCAGATGCCCCAGCGGACGAGCGCCCAGCCCCTTGACCGCCTTCCAGGGGCCCGCCAGCGCACTGGCATGCACCGCGGACCGCGCCCAGACCAGTGGCTGCCCATCGACCCGCAGCAGCACCTCGCGCACGACGGTGCATCCGCGCCGCGGCAGGCCCAGCGCGGCCCGTTCGGCCGCCCGCAGGGGCGCCACACCCTGGCGCAGCACCTGCACTTCGTAGCGGCGGCCGGTCGCAGCCAGGCGCTTGCTCAGGGATCCAGGGGCGCGCAGCCAGGCGCGCAACCCCCAACGGTCGGCAATGCCCATTCCGGTCGAGGATCAGTTCGGGATGGGCGGACGCCCGAATTCATCGCCCAGCTCCTGCGCGCGATGGTGCGCGGCAGCCACGGCATGCTGGATGGCCTGGCCGACGCCTTCGGCTTCAAGCCGGGTGAGCGCCGCATGCGTCGTACCGCCCTTGGAGGTCACCTTGGCCCGCAGTTGGGCAGGCGATTCGTCGGACTGCAGCGCCAGCGACGCAGCGCCGGCACAGGTGGCCAGGGCCAGCTCGCGAGCCTGGGCTTCATCCAGGCCCAGCGTCACGCCGGCCGTGACCATGTGTTCGATGACATAGAAAAAATACGCCGGTCCGGAGCCCGACAGTGCGGTGACTGTGTCCAGATCCGACTCCTGCCGCACCCACACCGTTCGGCCGGTGGGCCGCAGCAACTGGTCCACCACGGCGCGGTCCGCATCCGACACACCGTCGCCGGCAAACAGGCCGGTGATGCCAGCGCCGATCAGCGCCGGGGTGTTGGGCATGCCCCGCACCACCCGGGCGCCCCCGGTGGCCGTGGCAATCGCCTCCGTCCTCAGACCGGCCATCACCGACAACTGCAGCGCGCCACCGACGTGCGGAGCCACCGGCGCAGCGGCGTCCTGGAACAGCTGCGGCTTGACGGCCCACACCACGGTACTGGCCCGGCTGAGCGAGGCATCCGCCTCGGCCAGGGCGACCACCCCGAACTCCTGCTGGAGCCGGTCGCGCTGGGCGGCCATGGGCTCCACCACCAGCAAGTCCCCCGACGGATGACCCGCCCGGCGCAAGCCGCCCAAGATGGCGCTGGCCATGTTGCCACCACCGATGAATGCGATGCAGGAGCTCATGGGCGGCAGTGTAGCGACTCAGTGCACGCCTGCCAGCAGGGCCGCATTGCCGCCCGCCGCTGCGGTGTTGATGGTCAGCGTCTGCTCGGCGACAAAGCGATAGAGCTGACGCGGATGACCCGCCTCGGCCGCCGGGATCACCGGCAGGATGGCACCGTCGCGGCTGGCCAGCGCCCGCTGCACCGACGCCAGCAGCGTCGCGGGCGCCACCACGCCTGCGAGTTGCTTCGCGGCCAGCACCGGCACCAGTTGATCCGCCGGCAGCAGCGCCACCGCAGCGGCGGCTACACCGCCGCGCAGCAGCGCCTCGCGCAGTTCACGGGCCACATCGCTGCCGCCCACCACCGCCACGGCATTGCCGGCCACCAATGCGGCAGCCAGAGCACGCGCCAGTTCCAACGGCGTCAGGCCCTGGGCCAGCACGGCCATCACGCCGCGGCCATGCAGACGCAGTTCGTTGCTCTCACCCGTGGGTCCGGGCAGCGACTGGTCGGCCAGTGCGGTGCGGGCCCAGCGGGCGATGTCCTGCCAGGACTGGGTCACGTCCGGCCCCTGTCCGGCTGCGGCACGCTCGATCAGCGAGGCACGCTCGGCCAGTGCCCGCGCGGCCCAGGCTTCATGCGCCTGGAACAGGCCCGACAGATCCGCGCCGGCCGACAGCGTGAGGACCGCCGGGGCTTCGTCCACCACCGGCGTCGGCGTGGCCGGCGCTGCAAATCGCAGCAGGTAGTGCGGACCGCCGGCCTTGGGACCGGTGCCGGACATGCCTTCACCGCCGAACGGCTGCACGCCCACCACCGCACCGATGATGTTGCGGTTCACATAGACGTTGCCGATGCGGGCCTCAGAGGCCAGGCGCAGGGCGCGGCTGTCGATGCGGGTCTGGATGCCCAGGGTCAGGCCATAGCCCAGCGCATTGATCTGGCGGACGACGTTCTCCACGTCCCCGCTCCAGCGCACCACATGCAGCACCGGGCCGAAGATTTCCTTCTTCAGATCCTGGATGCCCGACAGCTCGACGGCGATCGGCGCGAGCAGGCGCGGGCCGCCATCCGCCACGGAGGCCTCGGCGATGACCCGGGCCCCGCTCTTGAGGCGCTGCACTTCGCCGGAGATGGACTGGAAGGCCTCGTCGTCGATCAGCGGGCCGACATCGGTGGCCAGGTTGGCACTGTCGCCCACCCGCAATTCGCGGACGGCACCGCGCAGCATTTCGATGACCCCGTCGGCGACGGCCTCATGCACCGCCAGCAGGCGCAGGGCGGAGCAGCGCTGGCCGGCACTGCGGAAAGCGGACTGCACCACGGCATCGATGACCTGCTCCGGCAGGGCCGTCGAGTCCACGATCATGGCGTTCAGGCCGCCGGTCTCGGCGATCAGCGGCAGCGTCCCGGCGCCGGGCTTGCTGGCCAGTTGACGGTTGATGATCTGGGCCACCTGCGTGGAGCCGGTGAAGCACACACCGGCCGTGTGCGGCGACGCGACCAGTCGGGCGCCAACGGTCTCCCCCTGCCCATGCAGCAGGGCCAGCGCATCCGCCGGCACGCCGGCGGCGTGCAGAAGGGCCACGCACTCACGGGCCACCACGGGCGTCTGCTCAGCGGGCTTGGCGGCCACGCTGTTGCCAGCGGCCAGCGCGGCCACCACCTGACCGGCAAAGATCGCGAGCGGGAAGTTCCACGGCGAGATGCAGACGAAGACGCCGCGTCCGTTCAGCGCCACGCCGTCGTCGGACAGGCGTTCGGCTTCATCGGCGTAATAGCGCATGAAGTCGATGGCCTCGCGGACCTCGGAGATGGCATCGCCAAAGCTCTTGTGCGCTTCCTTGACCAGCAAGGCGCAGTAGGCCGGCAGCGCGGCCTGCAGGGCATCCGCAGCACGACGCAGCACGGCGGCGCGCTGGGCCACCGGCGTGGCATTCCAGGCCGGGAAGCCGGCCTTCAGACGTGTCATGGCCTCGTCCACATCGGCGTCAGTGGCTTCGGCCAGGATGGGCACCTGGCAGGTGGCCAGCGCGTCCAGCAGGGGCTGGCGGTGCTCGGGCACGGCCAGGTCCAGGCCCCGGGAGTTGTCGCGGCCGCGGCCGGTGTTGTTGCGGAACAGGTCGAACGGCAGCGGCAGGCTGGGCTGGCTCTGGATGAGGGTCAGCGGGGAGCCCAGCAGCTCTTCGGGCGCCACCAGCGGATCCGCCAGCTGATGCACGAACGAAGAGTTCGCGCCGTTTTCCAGGAGGCGGCGCACCAGGTAGGCCAGCAGGTCGCGGTGCTCACCCACGGGCGCGTAGACGCGGCAGGGAATGCTGCCGTCCTTGAGCACCTCGCGGTAGACGCCCTCGCCCATGCCGTGCAGGCGCTGCATCTCGAACTTGGCGCCCAGGGACCGCGCCATCTGCAGGATGGCGGCGATGGTGCCGGCGTTGTGGCTGGCGAACTGGGGATAGATGACGTCGTGATGCTGGAGCAGCGCCTGGGCGCAGGCCAGGTAGGACACGTCGGTGTGGGGCTTGTGGGTGAAGACCGGGTAGGTTGGCAGCCCCTGTTCCTGGGCGCGCTTGATCTCGCCATCCCAATAGGCGCCCTTGACCAGGCGGACCATGAAGCGCAGGCCATGCTTGCGGGCGATGGCAGCCACTTCGTCGACCACGGCGCGGGCACGGGTCTGGTAGGCCTGCACGGCCAGGCCGAAGCCGCGCCAGTCCGGGAAATGACCGGCGATGCGGGCGGCCAGCGCGTCCAGCAGTTCGAGCGAGAGTTCCAGGCGGTCGACTTCCTCGGCGTCGATGGTCAGGTTGATGTTGGCCTGCGCGGCCTTTTCCACCAGTTGCCAGACGCGGGGCAGCAGCTCGGCATACACGCGCTCGCGCTGCAGCACTTCATAGCGCGAGAACAGCGCCGACAGCTTGATGGAGATGCCATCGCTGCCTTCGGGCGACTCGGCACGGCGGCCACCGGCGATGGCGGCGATCGCGGCCAGGTAGGACGCCTGGTAGCGCTCGGCATCCCGCTCGGTGCGGGCGCCTTCGCCCAGCATGTCGTAGGAGAAGCGCAGTTGCCGCTGCACCTTGCGGGCCGCATCGGCCTCGGCCATGGCTTCGGCGATGTTGCGGCCCAGCACGAACTGGCGGCCCAGCAACTGGATGGCGCGCACCGTGGCGGCGACCACGGTCTGCGCGCCCAGGCGCTTGAACAGGCCGGTGTCGGACTCGGCGTCGGGCAGGAATTTCTTGGACAGCGAGATGGCGCTGGCGGCCAGGCCGGCCAGCATCTTGTGGGGGCCGTCGGAGCTGCCGTCGAAGTCGGCCCGGCCAAGCTGGTCGGCGGTCAGGGCGATGGCGGTTTCGGCGTCGGGCACCCGCAGCAGCGCTTCGGCCAGACGCATCAGGGCCAGGCCCTCGGCGCTGGTGATGGGATATTCACGCAGCAGGGATTCCATCGCCCAGAACGGGGCGGGGTTGTTGCGCACCTGCTGCACCCAGGGACGGGCCTGATCGATGACCGACGCCCAGTTGAGCTTTTGCAGCTCTTCGGCCAGCGCGCGCACCAGCGGCAGTTCGTCGCGGTAGGGGTCCGGCAGGCGTGAGGTTTCCGGCGGCAGGGCGAAGGCGGTCATGACAGTCCTCTCGGGAGCGAGACTCGAGGCAGATTAGTGAGTGGCGCTAATGTAGGCAGGCTCGGACTGGATTAAATTCGGTTCCAATTGCATTTCACCGACATTTATTCAGCCATGAACCCGCCTGACGACCTGGACAAGATTGACCTGCGCATTCTGCGCGTGCTGCAGCAGGATGGGCGCATCAGCAACCTGAAGCTGGCGGAGGAAGTGCACCTGTCCGCGACCGCGGTGCTGGAGCGGGTGAAGCGGCTGACCAGGGAGGGCTACATCCTGGGCTATGAGGCGCGGCTGAACCCGGCCAAGCTGGGGGCGTCGATGCTGGTGTTCATCGAGATCCTGCTGGACCGGACGGTGCATGACGTCATGGACAACTTCCGGGCGGCGGTGCAGTCGCGGCCGGAGATTCTGGAGTGCCACCTGGTGGCGGGGGGATTCGATTACCTGCTCAAAACGCGGGTGTCGGACATGGCCGCGTATCGGGAATTCATCGGGGCGTCGATCTGGACCCTGCCGGGGGTGCGGGAGACGAGGACGTATGCGGTGATGGAGGAGGTGAAGCACACGACGGCGTTGCCGTTGTGAGGGGGGCGGCAGTGAAGCCAACATTCGTGTGCCCGGTCCGTTTGATGATGAGACCGCGCAGCGGCCTTCTTCGGCGTCGTTGGACTCAATGTCCAGCTTTTCGCCTACGGATTGGCGACAGATCTTCAGAGTGCCAAATTTAGTGACGGCTTCAGGCTGGGTGCTGCCGTTCGCAATGGGCGTCGTCGCTGGCAGCTATCGACCCTGAGCAGATCTTCGAATCGCCGGTCTCGCTGCCGAAAAGCAGTCGCTAACGGCTGGTCTGTTGCTGCGACAGGCGGACATGCCAACTATCGGAAAGCCGCAGTTGTCGATAGTTGGCGCGTTGCAGTTGATTGCCGTGAATTTCGGGTCAGGTGTGGTACTACTAGGTCCGGAAGGGTCTGGTTGCAGCCGGTCAGATTTGGCAATCGTGCGGCAGCAATGTGCCCGAAGCGGACGTCGGCACAGGCATACCAAGCTTCCGAAAAGCTACGGCGGCGCAAGACCGCCTGCTTGCGCAGGTTGAAGGGCAACTTCGGTGAGCCGGCAGCCGGCTTACCCAAAGCTCTAGTCGGGCATGTGGCGACAGTAGCGACGCTCGATGCGGCCGGCGCGTTCCTCAAGTATCAGGTCCAGCCCCTATGCGAGGCGGAAGATGACGCTCAAGGTCAGCTGTTTCCTGCCAACCTCCCTCAGCGAGATGTAGGGGCGGTTAAGACCGCTTTTCGCAGATGGATCCTCTTGGGTGCAGCTCAACTCGGCTCTGCGGGCTTTGACCTCTGCAGCGAGAGCGTCCACTAGAGCCGGAATGCTGCTTGGTTTCATCGCGGCCGAAGTGTTGGTGTTCTGCTGTCTTTTTGGAGCGTATCAGACGACAGCAGAGCGACGTCGCTGGCTCCTTCCAACGACCGCCAAAGTCGTCGTACGATGAGCCGAAAACAAGCGTCTGGGAGGATGCACAGTGCCAGCTCCGGCATATCTGCAATATTTGAAGCAGCACGAGTCGCTGACCTTGAATTCCGGCGAGGCTTGTGAGGTTTGGGAGCTCGATGTTCCAGCCGATGAGGCCTGCCTGAAGGACTGGGCTTGGCGGTTCCGGCAGACGTACTGCCTCGACAGCGACATAGACATTCTCCGTCACGGTACGGGTAAAACTCGCGCCGAGTACCTCATCGACCTCGTCTTCCCGGACAAGAGCATCGCGCCAGGCCCAGGTGTTCGCTCCGGAGATTTTGCGGAGTTGCTGATCTCAGACTTCGTCGAGTTCATGCTCGGCTATTGGGTGCCGCGCACCAAGTACGCCGAGAAGAGCGTTCGCAACGAGTCAGTCAAGGGAGTCGACATCGTTGGCTTCCGGTGGAACGCTCATGGGCACCAACCGACCGACGAAATGCTGACCTTCGAGGTCAAGGCTCAGCTCAGCGGAGGCAAATACACGAACCGCCTCCAAGTGGCTGTCGACGATTCGGGCAAGGACTATCTACGTGCCGGTGAAACGCTGGCTGCGATGAAGCGTCGGATGCACTTGGCAGGTCAGCACGAGCAGCTCTTGGTCGTTCAGAGATTTCAGAACGTCGCCGACCGGCCATACCGTCTGCTCTCAGGCGCGGCCGCAGTTCTATCTGACGACTCGTTTGACGCTGACTCTCTCAAAGGAACGAGCATCGCTGCCCACAATAATGGTGGAAGTCTCAGGCTCATCACAGTGAGAGGTAGCAAGCTCATGCTGTTGGCACACTACCTCTACCAGCGAGCCGCAGATGAGGCCTGAGTTCAACAGTCGCCGGTACTTGGGAATCACCCGCTCGAAGGGCAAGATGTACGAACTCGGGCTGCCCGAAGAGACTCACATTGCCGTGCCGGCAGGCGTGGAGCCAGCAGCCCTTTTCCCACTATCCATAGCCACGCTTATGGACGCGGCTGCATCCCTCAACGACGCAGTCAACCCGCACCACGACTTGCCTGCTGAGCTACGAAGCGAACTTGGCTTTGCAGCTAGTTTCTTCGATGCCTACCTCAGCTCACGTTTCAATGAAGATATTTCTGACGAAGTGATGCTGTTCGCGTCTGCTGCCTATTTCATTGGGCAGCGACCCGGCAGCAGCTTCGTACTTGCACGCCGCCTTCCTGCCGATACGGGCGATGCCCTACAGCAGGTACTCGTCTGGGCATTGAAAGCGGACTGGCGTCGTGTTCCCGTCCTTGCTGCCCATCCCGTCGGTGGCTGGCTTGCTGAGCTGGTGGCCAGGATTAGGGCGCACTTCAACGATGGAGCCGCTTCACGGCCAGTTGAAGAGGTCTTACTTGAGCTTCGACGACAAGCCTACGCGAATGGCACGTCACGCGAGGTCGTTCTGACCGAGGTCTCATCTGCCATAGTGAAGTCGCGCCTGGAGAGTTCGTCTTGGAACTTACTGCCTGGTTTTAGCGGTTTGACCGCAGCAGACTGGGCACCCGCAATTCGAAAGGCCGGCTTTCCCAAAGAGCTTTGGCCTTCGCAGAAGCTGCTGGGAGAGGCAGGTATTTTTGCTGGTCGGTCGGGCATCGTTCAGATGCCAACGAGTGCAGGCAAGACACGCTCGGTTGAGGTCATCCTGAGGGGCGCGTTCCTGGCTGACAGGACCCGTGTGGCAATTTTGGTCGCGCCGTTCCGCGCGCTTTGCCACGAGATAGCCGGCTCCCTTAGGCTTGCGTTCAAGGGGGAGGACGTCAAGGTCAATGAGCTGTCCGATGCGCTCCAATTGGATTTCGTGGACCAGCTCGCGGAGCTGCTGGGCGCGGTTGCACCTGCTACCCGAAATCTGCTGGTCCTGACTCCCGAGAAGCTGCTCTACGTGCTGAGGCAGGAGCCCAGCCTGGTTGCGCACATTGGTCTCGTTGTTTACGACGAAGGCCATCAGTTCGACACCGGCGCGCGAGGCATCACCTACGAGCTGCTGTTGACGGAGATTAAGAGCTTGCTTCAGGAAGCTGCCCAGACCGTTCTCATTTCTGCCGTCATCACGAATGCAACCGCCGTGGGGACCTGGCTCATTGGAGCCGAGCCAAACGTGGTTGACGGAACCGGACTGCTTTCTACGGCTAGGTCGGTAGCGTTCGCGAGATGGGCCGAGCAGCGCGGCCAACTTCTGTTCTTTGAGTCGGGTGCATACGAGCAGTCCGACTACTTCGTCCCGCGTGCGATTGAAGCCCAAGAACTGCAGCTACGGGGCAAGGAGCGCAAGGTGCGCTTCTTCCCAGAGAAGGGCGACGATTCGTGGAAGGACGTGTCGCTGTACCTTGGGATTCGACTTGCTCCCAGCGGCGCTGTGGCGGTCTTCTGCGGACGAAAGGATACGGCGTCCGGTCTTGCCGAGCGCGCTGTGGAGGTCTACGGCCGCGGCTTTGCGTTGCCTCCGCCGGCTACGGTGTCGAATGCTGCCGAGATTCAAACTCTGACCCATCTAGCGACCATGCATTTCGGTGCGGAGTCCACGGTGGCTCAGGCCGCCGCGCTCGGCGTCTTCGTTCACCATGGAACGACGCCTCAGGGCCTCCGTCTGGCAATTGAGCATGCGATGCAGCGGGAGCTCATCAAGCTGGTCGTCTGTACTTCAACGCTGGCCCAAGGCGTCAACCTCCCCATTCGCTACCTCATCGTTTCAGGAGTGAACCAGGGCGAAGACCAAATCAAGACAAGAGACTTTCAGAATTTGATGGGCCGGGCCGGTCGAGCAGGCATGCACACCGAAGGTCTGGTCCTCTTCGCGGACCCGCGAGTTGTCGACCGCTGGCCTGCGCGGGACTGGCGCATGAACGCCGCGATTGGGCTCATGCAGCCGGAGAACGCAGAGGCGACTTCAAGCTCGCTCCTGACATTACTGGCGCCATTGACGTCACCCGAAGGCATAAGCTTGCCCCTGGCAACCGACGCGCTGCTTGCGGCCTACTTCCTGCGGGGTGAGCAGCTCAGTGCTTGGGCGGACGAGGTTGTGGCGGCCCTTCCGCAGTACGGGCTCAAGCAAGTCGACGTCATCAAGGCGATTTCCAAGCGACAGAAGTTGGTCACCGCTCTCGAGAGCTATCTCATGGCAAACCGCGGCGCGGAGAGCTTCGAAGAGCTAACGCCTCGAGTGCGACTATTGGCTCAATCCACCCTGGCCCACGCTTTGGCCGATGAAGGCTCCAAGGCGGCTTTGGGCAGACTGTTCGAGCTGGCCGCCGCCCACATTGAACAGGTGCTTCCAGACCCAGCTCGTCAGGCTACTTACGCCAAGACGCTGTTGGGCGTGCTAGATGCTGCCCGCGTTGAGGCGTGGGTGAGTGAACGCGCGGAGCTGTTGCGAGCGCTGACGACAAATGACGAGTGGCTGCGCGCGGTATGGTCTTTGTTTTTGGAGGTCGTCGATAACAAGATTCTCACAGGGACGGAGCCGCCTGAGGTTCCATTTCAGCTGGCGCAGGGGTGGATACAGGGCTCCACCTATCAAGGCCTCATAGCGTTTGCGAAAGCTACAGAGGCAACCAAACCATGGGGAGAGAAGCGTCGGCGCAAGGTGAGCGATGCCGATGTGTTGGATTTCTTGGAGGGATGCTTAGGGTTTGACTGCTCGCTGGTAGTCGCCGCAATTGGGCAGTTCCTGTTCGGTGCAACCGGGCTCAACTCGGAGGGCACGGCATCGTTGACGGAGTTCCAGAAGGCGCTGAAATACGGCCTGCCAAGCAAGCTGGCCGTGTCTGTCTACGAGGCTGGTCTTGCGGACCGATTCATCGCGTACGACGTTGCCTTGTCGCTGTCGCTCTTCGGCTACGCGGGGCACCACTTTATCCCGGCTCTCGCAGAGCATCGAGACGTTGTCTCGGAGGTGTTGCAGCGATACCCGTCGTATTTCACCGATGTGTTGCAAGGGCTTTGACGGTGATGACCATGAACGTGTTTGCTTGAACTTGCCGCCCCTTGTTTTGATGCTGAGATGGCCTCGATGACCTGCCCCCTTCCAGCCGTACCAACGTCAAGGCAGTGAAGTCCGTCAACCAGGAGAATGACGGACATGAAGAAGAGCAGATTCACCGAGGAACAGATCATTGGCTTCCTCAGGCAAGCCGAAGCAGGCATGCCGGTCAAGGAGCTCTGCCGGCAGGGCGGCTTCAGCGATGCCACCTTTTATAAGTG
>NZ_QUMT01000011.1 GCF_003387155.1 Roseateles depolymerans
ATAGAGGCAACCTGAGAAGGTTAAATCTTTAGACGCTCACGGAAATGAATGAAGCTATGAAAGTAGTCTTTGTTCGATTCCGTTGAGTTATTCAAGATCGAACTGTAGAGTTTGATCCTGGCTCAGATTGAACGCTGGCGGCATGCCTTACACATGCAAGTCGAACGGTAACGCGGGGCAACCTGGCGACGAGTGGCGAACGGGTGAGTAATGTATCGGAACGTGCCCAGTTGTGGGGGATAACTGCTCGAAAGAGCAGCTAATACCGCATACGACCTGAGGGTGAAAGCGGGGGATCGCAAGACCTCGCGCAATTGGAGCGGCCGATATCAGATTAGGTAGTTGGTGGGGTAAAGGCCTACCAAGCCTACGATCTGTAGCTGGTCTGAGAGGACGACCAGCCACACTGGGACTGAGACACGGCCCAGACTCCTACGGGAGGCAGCAGTGGGGAATTTTGGACAATGGGGGCAACCCTGATCCAGCCATGCCGCGTGCGGGAAGAAGGCCTTCGGGTTGTAAACCGCTTTTGTCAGGGAAGAAATCCTTTGAGCTAATACCTCGGAGGGATGACGGTACCTGAAGAATAAGCACCGGCTAACTACGTGCCAGCAGCCGCGGTAATACGTAGGGTGCAAGCGTTAATCGGAATTACTGGGCGTAAAGCGTGCGCAGGCGGTTATGCAAGACAGATGTGAAATCCCCGGGCTCAACCTGGGAACTGCATTTGTGACTGCATAGCTAGAGTACGGTAGAGGGGGATGGAATTCCACGTGTAGCAGTGAAATGCGTAGATATGTGGAGGAACACCGATGGCGAAGGCAATCCCCTGGACCTGTACTGACGCTCATGCACGAAAGCGTGGGGAGCAAACAGGATTAGATACCCTGGTAGTCCACGCCCTAAACGATGTCAACTGGTTGTTGGGAGGGTTTCTTCTCAGTAACGTAGCTAACGCGTGAAGTTGACCGCCTGGGGAGTACGGCCGCAAGGTTGAAACTCAAAGGAATTGACGGGGACCCGCACAAGCGGTGGATGATGTGGTTTAATTCGATGCAACGCGAAAAACCTTACCTACCCTTGACATGCCAGGAATCTTGCAGAGATGTGAGAGTGCTCGAAAGAGAACCTGGACACAGGTGCTGCATGGCCGTCGTCAGCTCGTGTCGTGAGATGTTGGGTTAAGTCCCGCAACGAGCGCAACCCTTGTCATTAGTTGCTACGAAAGGGCACTCTAATGAGACTGCCGGTGACAAACCGGAGGAAGGTGGGGATGACGTCAGGTCATCATGGCCCTTATGGGTAGGGCTACACACGTCATACAATGGCCGGGACAGAGGGCTGCCAACCCGCGAGGGGGAGCTAATCCCAGAAACCCGGTCGTAGTCCGGATCGCAGTCTGCAACTCGACTGCGTGAAGTCGGAATCGCTAGTAATCGCGGATCAGCTTGCCGCGGTGAATACGTTCCCGGGTCTTGTACACACCGCCCGTCACACCATGGGAGCGGGTTCTGCCAGAAGTAGTTAGCCTAACCGCAAGGAGGGCGATTACCACGGCAGGGTTCGTGACTGGGGTGAAGTCGTAACAAGGTAGCCGTATCGGAAGGTGCGGCTGGATCACCTCCTTTCTAGAGAACGGCCGAGCCACTCAGCAACTCCGGTTGTTGAATGAGCAAGGTCCACAAAACGCCGACATTCAGCGCGCCCACACTTATTGGCTGTAGTTTGAAGACAGATGGTTGGCAAACCATAATATCAAGTCACTTTTTGAGTGATAATGATGTTCTGGTTTGCCAGTCTTGCCCTTAGTGATTACTTCGGGCGTTACTGTTGTTCTTTAACAATTCGTAGAGTCGAATCAGCGTTGCTGGCGGAAAGCTGGCTGCTCGTAAAGGGGCAGACTGGCACCGTGCCGCCAGCGACATTTGATTGCGTCACCAGACTTCAACTCTGCCGCAAGGCAAGAGAAGAAATTGAAGAACGGCGAAAACGCGTGATACTCAATAAAACGCTCAAGTTGTTGAGCGTCTGTCCTTGACGACATCTGCGTGATGTCAAAGTTATAGGGTCAAGTGACTAAGTGCATGTGGTGGATGCCTTGGCGATTACAGGCGACGAAGGACGTGATAGCCTGCGATAAGCTTCGGGGAGCTGGCAAATTAGCTTTGATCCGGAGATTTCCGAATGGGGAAACCCACCTCGCAAGAGGTATTGCATGCTGAATACATAGGCATGCAAGGCGAACCGGGCGAACTGAAACATCTCAGTAGCTCGAGGAAAAGACATCAACCGAGATTCCGAAAGTAGTGGCGAGCGAAATCGGAGTAGCCCTCGTGTTTTAGCAGTTGGCATATCAGAACGGAATGGAAAGTCCGGCCATAGCGGGTGATAGCCCCGTATGAGAAATGTCGATTGTGGAACTAGGCACGAAAAGAGTAGGGCGGGACACGTGAAATCCTGTCTGAACATGGGGGGACCATCCTCCAAGGCTAAATACTCGTAATCGACCGATAGCGAACAAGTACCGTGAGGGAAAGGCGAAAAGAACCCCGGGAGGGGAGTGAAATAGATCCTGAAACCGCATGCATACAAAAAGTAGGAGCCCTTTGGGGTGACTGCGTACCTTTTGTATAATGGGTCAGCGACTTACATTCAGTGGCGAGGTTAACCGAATAGGGTAGCCGTAGAGAAATCGAGTCCGAATAGGGCGAATTAGTCGCTGGGTGTAGACCCGAAACCAGGTGATCTATCCATGGCCAGGATGAAGGTACCGTAACAGGTGCTGGAGGTCCGAACCGACTAGTGTTGCAAAACTAGCGGATGAGCTGTGGATAGGGGTGAAAGGCTAAACAAACCTGGAGATAGCTGGTTCTCTCCGAAAACTATTTAGGTAGTGCCTCAAGTATTACCTTCGGGGGTAGAGCACTGTTTAGGCTAGGGGGTCATGGCGACTTACCAAACCTATGCAAACTCCGAATACCGAAGAGTACAGCTTGGGAGACAGAGCACCGGGTGCTAACGTCCGGACTCAAGAGGGAAACAACCCAGACCGCCAGCTAAGGTCCCTAAAATTGGCTAAGTGGGAAACGAAGTGGGAAGGCTAAAACAGTCAGGATGTTGGCTTAGAAGCAGCCATCATTTAAAGAAAGCGTAATAGCTCACTGATCGAGTCGTCCTGCGCGGAAGATGTAACGGGGCTAAGCCAGTTACCGAAGCTGCGGATGCACAGTTTATCTGTGCGTGGTAGGAGAGCGTTCTGTACGCCTGTGAAGGTGGGTCGTGAGGCCTGCTGGAGGTATCAGAAGTGCGAATGCTGACATGAGTAGCGTTAAAGGGGGTGAAAAGCCCCCTCGCCGTAAGCGCAAGGTTTCCTACGCAACGTTCATCGGCGTAGGGTGAGTCGGCCCCTAAGGCGAGGCAGAGATGCGTAGCTGATGGGAAACAGGTCAATATTCCTGTACCGATCTATAGTGCGATGTGGGGACGGAGAAGGTTAGCTCAGCCGGGTGTTGGATGTCCCGGTTCAAGCATGTAGGCGTGCCCTCTAGGCAAATCCGGAGGGCTTAGCTGAGGTGTGATAACGAGTCTGCTTGCAGACGAAGTGAGTGATACCCTGCTTCCAGGAAAAGCCACTAAGCTTCAGCTATAGACGACCGTACCGCAAACCGACACTGGTGCGCGTGATGAGTATTCTCAGGCGCTTGAGAGAACTCTGGAGAAGGAACTCGGCAAATTGACACCGTAACTTCGGAAGAAGGTGTGCCTTTAGTAGGTGAACCATTGACTTGGGGAGCCCAATGAGGCCGCAGAGAATCGGTGGCTGCGACTGTTTATTAAAAACACAGCACTCTGCAAAGACGAAAGTCGACGTATAGGGTGTGACGCCTGCCCGGTGCTGGAAGATTAAATGATGGGGTGCAAGCTCTTGACTGAAGTCCCAGTAAACGGCGGCCGTAACTATAACGGTCCTAAGGTAGCGAAATTCCTTGTCGGGTAAGTTCCGACCTGCACGAATGGCGTAACGATGGCCACACTGTCTCCTCCAGAGACTCAGCGAAGTTGAAATGTTTGTGATGATGCAATCTCCCCGCGGAAAGACGGAAAGACCCCATGAACCTTTACTGTAGCTTTACATTGGACTTTGAACAGATCTGTGTAGGATAGGTGGGAGGCTTTGAAACCTGGTCGCTAGATCAGGTGGAGCCAACGTTGAAATACCACCCTGGTGTGTTTGAGGTTCTAACCTTGGCCCGTGATCCGGGTTGGGGACAGTGTATGGTGGGCAGTTTGACTGGGGCGGTCTCCTCCCAAAGTGTAACGGAGGAGTTCGAAGGTACGCTAGGCACGGTCGGAAATCGTGCTGATAGTGCATAGGCATAAGCGTGCTTGACTGCGAGACTGACAAGTCGAGCAGGTACGAAAGTAGGACTAAGTGATCCGGTGGTTCTGTATGGAAGGGCCATCGCTCAACGGATAAAAGGTACTCTGGGGATAACAGGCTGATACCGCCCAAGAGTTCATATCGACGGCGGTGTTTGGCACCTCGATGTCGGCTCATCTCATCCTGGGGCTGTAGCCGGTCCCAAGGGTATGGCTGTTCGCCATTTAAAGAGGTACGTGAGCTGGGTTTAAAACGTCGTGAGACAGTTTGGTCCCTATCTTCCGTGGGCGCTGCAAGATTGAGAGAGCCTGCTCCTAGTACGAGAGGACCGGAGTGGACGCACCTCTGGTGTATCGGTTGTCACGCCAGTGGCATCGCCGAGTAGCTAAGTGCGGAAGAGATAACCGCTGAAAGCATCTAAGCGGGAAACTCGTCTCAAGATGAGTCTTGCCGGGGCCTTGAGCCCCCTGAAGGGTCGTTCAAGACCAGGACGTTGATAGGCTGGGTGTGGAAGCGCAGTAATGCGTTAAGCTAACCAGTACTAATTGCCCGTGAGGCTTGACCCTATAACTTTGACAGTCAGTCAGAGTGTTGAGGTCACGCAGATCGATCCTAGAATCGATCAGTCGTTCTTCAAGTCTGCTTGAAGTCTAGCGACGCAATCAAATCAAAGCTGATTCACCAAGACTCTACGAATTGGGCGAGCTGCCCACTCCCTTGATGGAGACGCAGCTGGCCAACCAGTCAAGCCTGATGACCATAGCGAGTCGGTCCCACCCCTTCCCATCCCGAACAGGACCGTGAAACGACTCAGCGCCGATGATAGTGCGGATTCCCGTGTGAAAGTAGGTCATCGTCAGGCTA
>NZ_QUMT01000012.1 GCF_003387155.1 Roseateles depolymerans
CGTGACCCGTCCTGCCCCACGTTGACACCTCGGACTCGCTAAAAGGGCGAGATTGATGGATACGAGGGTGAAGAGAACGCAGCGCGATTACACGATGGCCTTTAAGTTGGCGGTGGTGGCGCAGGTGGAAAAGGGCGAGCTGACGTACAGGCAGGCGCAAGCCCGATACGGCATCCAAGGTCGGTCGACGGTGTTGACGTGGCTTCGCAAGCACGGTCGCCTGAGCTGGGGAGTTGCGGCATCATCGGCAGCCATGCCGATAGACAAGACCCCAACACCGCTGACGCCGGAGCAGCAGATCAAGGCGTTGCAAGTGCAGCTCAAGCAAGCGCAGCAGAAGGCGCAGCTGTTCGAAGCCGTGATCGATGTGCTGAAGAAGGATTACGGAGTGCGCGTCGTAAAAAAGCCTTCAGGCAAGTCCTCGAGCAAGACCTCGTCCAAGGGTTGAGCGTCAGCGGGGCTTGCCGACACATGGGCATAAGCCGTCAGGCTTACTACCAGGACCGCTGCCGCCAGGCAGCGCTGGCAAAGAGAGCGCAGGTGGTGGTGGATCTGGTGCGGGAGAGGCGAATGAGCCAGCCGAGAGTGGGCACGCGCAAGCTGCATTGCATGCTGCGAGAGCCGCTGGGTTGCCAAGGCATCAGCGTGGGGCGGGATGCGATGTTTGACGTGCTGCGCAATGCGAGGCTGCTGGTGGCGCCGCGCAGGGCGTATCACAAGACCACTGACAGTCATCACCGCTTCAGGCGTCACCCGAACCTGCTCAAGCCGGGGCCTGAGCAGGTCCGCCCCACGGGACCGGAGCAGGTCTGGGTGGCGGATATCACGTACCTGCCGACGGCGGGGAAGTTCGTCTACTTGAGCTTGGTGACAGACGCGTACTCGCGAAAGATCGTGGGGTGGCACGTGCACGCGAGCCTGCAGACGGAGGAAGTGGCGCAGGCGCTGAAGGTGGCGCTCAGAGGACGAAGGACGAGTCAGCGGCTGGTCCACCACTCGGACCGAGGCATCCAGTACTGCTCGACGTATTACCAGGAGCTGCACAGGCGCCACGGGCTGAGCTGCTCGATGACGGACGGATACGACTGCTACCAGAACGCCTTGGCCGAGCGGATCAACGGGATCCTGAAGATGGAGTTCCTGCTGGATAGGCCCAACGACCTGAAGGAAGCCAGGCAGATGGTGGGAGAGTCGGTCCAGATCTACAACGAAGAGCGACTGCACCTGTCGCTCAAAATGCAAACGCCCGATGCTGTGCATCGGGCGCAGTTGGTTGGCTGACGCCGACCTTTACAACCGTCCGGGACTGTCAACGTAGTTCAGGACGGGTCA
>NZ_QUMT01000013.1 GCF_003387155.1 Roseateles depolymerans
CAGGACATTCGGGTGCAGGGCTCCAATGTGGTGTCTGACGCCGCCACCGCCGTGCAGGCGGGGCGGGACGTCAAGCTTGAGAACGCGCTGGACACCAGTCAACGCCAGCAGGAGCGTCAAGTCGTCACCAAGGGGCTGACCGGTGCTGGGGCAGGCTTCAGCATTGGCACGCGCGACCAGCGAACCGGCCAGAGCGGCAACAGCCAGACCGTGGTGGGCTCCACCGTGGGTAGCGTAGGCGGGGACGTGTCGATCGTCGCCGGCCGGGACTATTCGCAAGTCGGCTCGATCGTCCAAACGCCCAAGGGCGATGTGGATGTGACGGCGCAGCGGATCTCCATCTCAGCTGCGACTCAGCAGGGCAAGGACGTTCAAACCACGTCCTTCCGCCAAAGCGGCTTGTCCGTGTCGGTGAGCTCGCCGCTGGTCAGCGCGCTGGAGTCCACCGTGGACATGGCCGACAACATCGGCAAGGTCAGCGATGCCCGAATGCAAGCGCTGGGCGCGGCGTCCACCGCCATCAAGGCCAAGGAAGCGGTACAGGCGCTTCAAGCCGATCCCAAGGCGGCAGGCGGGCTCTCCATCAGCGTGACCTTGGGCTCCAGCCAGTCCAAGAGCCGGACGGAGACCACCACCACCACCCATCAGGGCAGCGAGATCACCGCAGGCGGCGACATCCGCTTGACCGCGCAAGGCGCCGGCAAGGAAAGCACCATCACCGTCCAGGGCTCGGACCTCTCCGCGGCCCAGCGCCTGGCCTTGAAGGCCGAAGGGGACGTGTCACTCACCGCCGTGCAGGACACGGTCAAGCAGCAAAGCAGCAACTCGTCCAGCAGTGCGTCGGTGGGAGCTGCCATTGGTGTGGGCTCCAGCGGCGCCACCATCGGCTTCACCGCCAGCGCAAGCCTGGCCCGCGGCAGGTCCGACGGGGAGGATGTCATCCAGCGCAATACCCACCTGCAAGGCCAGCAGGTGAGCATCGAGTCCGGCGGGGACACAACCCTCAAGGGCGCGGTGGTCAGCGGGGAGAGGGTGAAGGCCACCGTTGGCGGCAACCTTCGCATCGAGAGCCTGCAAGACACCAGCAAGTTCAAGAGCGACAGCACCCAGGTGGGCGGCAGCATGACCGCGGGGGCGGGTATCAGCGGCAGCGTCAGTGG